>NZ_CP172415.1:6387500-7161291 GCF_044497305.1 Streptomyces sp. BBFR2 | reverse complement strand
GTCTGCTCCGCAGACACGACGCGCCGCCGCTACGCGGCGGAAAGGAAATGCTCCGCATTTCCAAATTCCGGCTCCGCCGGAATTCCCAGCCAACTCCGTTGGCTGGGGCCTGAATTCGCTCCGCGATTCAGGCAGGAAAGGAATTCGCTCCGCGAATTCCTCGGCTGGCAACAGGGTGGGGCAGATCCGCGAGGAGCTCTCGGAAGGTTTGACCTGCCGTCAAAACCCGAATAAATTTCTGGTTTGTTTGTCTGTCATTCTTCGCCGGGTTAGTATCATGAGTGGGCTTCAGTTCTCCGCGCAAATCCTCATGCATTTTCCGGGTATTGAATCTCAGGGTCATTTTTCCGGCTCTAGAAAATTTTCGGATGAGCCGTCAAAGGCCCCTCCGGGGCCTCAAGCGGCGAACCCGATGTTGGTCACGTACTCGTACGCGCCGTAGTCGCTGCCCAGCTCGATGGTGATGTCGTCGAACCAGGCACGGTCGAGCGCGCCATCATCGTGGTCCGCCCATGCCCGGACCACGGCGTCCCAGTGACGTACATTCAGTGTCCGGTATCCGACTACTCGTTGTTGAGGCCGACTGACCTGCGACTGGTCGAGCGGGTGGAACTCCACCCGCGTCCCGCGTCCCGCGCGGTTGAGCCGACCGAGCAGATACCGCGCGACATTCTTCCGGCGCACGGTCCGGTAGGCGTCTTCGATCCGGGCGAGGTTGCACCGACTGGGAGCACGCTTGCCGCCCAGCCACGCCTTCAACGTACGGTCCGTCACCGTCAACCCCGCTTCCCGCGCAGCAGCACGAGCATGATCAGAGCGAGTCAGGTAATGCAGGCGGGCCAACAAACCACGACGTGCGGTAATTGGCGTGGCAATGAATCCGGCCAGCGTATCCAGTTGCCGCGCGACTGCCTCATGTCCCTTGATTCCTTGGGCGCCGAACTTACCGAACTCAATACTCCTATCCGGCACCAGATACCCCTTCCAGGACTCGCTATCGCTACCTCATACTACGTCAACAAGCAGGGAAAAGAGGGAAATCCAATGAGTTGAGAGTCAGGCCGGAGAGAAGCGGGAGCGGAGGGCCGAAGCAAAGTGACGCGTTTGTCTTGCGGGTTGCTGCTTGTGCGTCCCGAGCCGGCTGTTACCCGCGGTCTGTTGCGATGCCGCCTTCCTGTGTCCGGGGAGAAAGAGCCCGCTTTCACTCGTTCGTCCCCTGCCTGTCCTGGCGTAGAGCTACGCGAGGACAGGCAGCCGTTTGCGTCCGGGCATCGGTGAGGTGAGCGGCCCGGCGTCCACCAGGTCTCCGGGAGTTCGGACGCCGTCGGCGCCGATCAGGTCGGCGAGGAGCTAGGAGGGCGCTGCCGGTTCAGCGGTCACGGGCAGTCCAGCCGGGGTGGCCTCCTGCTGCGTGTTTGTTCTGCGGGGTGTCATGGGTGGTGGGGAACTCGTGTGGTCAGGGGGTGCGTCTGTAGGGGCATGCGCAAACGTGTTGAGTCGACCGGCGCCGTCGGTTTTGGGGTGGCGGTCGCCGCCGTGGTGGTTGGGTTGGTTTTGTGGCGGTACGGGGCTCAGCCTGGTTTGCGTGGTGGCTTTGAGGGCGAGCGGGACTGGAGTCTGCTTTATGTGGAGTTGCCGGTCATGCTGTTCGGTTTCCCTGCGGTCACGCTGGTGACCTGGCGGTTGTCCAGGTCTCTTCTGAGCTGCCGGGCTGGGTGGGTCACGCGGGCCGTGGTGCCGGTGGTGGCGGTTTGCGTCGCTGTGGTGGTGCTGGCTTGGGTGAGTTTGATGTGGTTGCACATCCGTGTCGCGCCTTTCGTGCACCCCGGGTGAAGTTCTCGCCGTCGGCCGTCCGCCCCGAGCCGGCCCAGCGCTAGCGCTGCGGCATCAACGTGTGACTCGTACGCCCTCAGCGATTCGTGGCCGATGGCGTCCGACAGGTCGGTGCCGGCGGCCAGAGGAATGCGGCGTTCTCGGACGGCGGGGTGTCCTCGTTCACGTCGAAATTCCGACGCCCAAAGGCCGGTCGGCCGTGCCGGGAACAGTCGGCCCGGCCGGCACTGTTGCAGCCAACGACGCGCCGGCGGGGAACACGGACACCACAAGGTCGTCCGCCTGCCGGAATCCGGGCCCAGGATCGTGGTAGGTCCACCGCGCACTCGGGCCAATTCGTATTACTACGGGAGGACTTACTCATGGCTGATCGGCCCTTGACGCTCATGGCAGTGCACGCCCACCCCGATGACGAGGCGACCAGTACCGGAGGGGTTCTCGCGCGGTATGCGGCGGAGGGTATTCGCACGGTTCTCGTGACGTGTACCGACGGCGGTTGCGGTGATGGGCCGGGGGGTGTCAAGCCGGGTGACCCCGGGCACGATCCGGCGGCCGTCGCGTTGATGCGTCGTCACGAGCTGGAGGCGAGCTGTGAAGCCTTGAAGATCAGTGATCTGGAAATGCTGGACTATGGCGACTCCGGGATGGTGGGCTGGCCGAGCAACGACGCCCCTGGATCCTTCTGGCAGACCCCTGTGGAGGAAGGCGCCGCCCGGCTGGCGAAACTCCTGCGGCACTACCGACCCGATGTGGTCGTCACCTATGACGAGAACGGCTTCTACGGCCACCCCGACCACATTCAGGCCCACCGCATCACGATGGCGGCGTTGGAGAGTACGGGGCTGACATCGAAGGTGTATTGGACGACGATGCCCCGCTCAGTGATGCAGCGGTTCGGGGAGGCCATGCGCGAGTTCGGTGAGGACGTCCCGGAGCCGGATCCTGCCGAGGCCGCCGCGATGGCCGAGATCGGCCTCCCCGACGATGAGATCACCACATGGGTGGACACCACCGCATTCAGCGGTCAGAAGTTCGACGCGCTGGCCGCGCATGCCAGTCAGGGCGAGAACATATTCTTTCTCAAGATGGGCAAGGCGAGGTTCGGCGAGTTGATGGGCGTGGAGACGTTCGTACGTGTCCAGGACGCCACCGGTGCGGCCGTACCCGAGAACGATCTCTTCGCCGGACTGCGCTGATCCGCCGGTCCGATCAGGGCCCGGGAAAGCTCCTCGCCCGCACAGCACAGGGCCGAAGAGCGCATTCGCCGGCTCGTTCCAGCAACTGCCGATGCTCTCTCGTCAGAATGCGGAGTTGGTGAACCAGTGGGCCAGCAGGTCTTGGTTTCCCTCGTATGCGACGGCTTCGGCGGTGTGCCGGCGGCGGCCGTAGAGCGCCAGTAGGAGGTCGGGCGCGGTGGCGTGGACGGTCGCGTCCGCGGTGGTGTGGGCCGAGGCGTCGGCCGGGAGGGTGCCGAAGCCGTCGGGGCGCAGGCGGATGGACCAGGTGGCGTTGGTGTCGGTGGTGCGGAAGCGGATGGTCTCTCCGGTGCCGCGCAGGTTGGCCACCTTGGGGGCGAAGGGGGTGGCGAAGGGGAGGTTGACGAGGAATTCGTCGATCCCGTCGGTTGCGAGCGCGGGGTCGATCGTGGGTCGGGTGCCGAGGGCCAGTTCGGCGTCGGTCCGGTGTACCACCGTCTCGAAGAGCATCCGGCGTGTCCAGAAGCGGGCGTGTTGGTCGGCGCCCCATGCCCACATCGGCAGGTCCGGGTCGGTGGCCGCGAACGCGGTGGCGGCCACCGTCGCGCTCTGGGCCAGCCAGTCGGGGTAGCCGTCCGGCCTGGTCGGCAGTCGCAGGTCCACGTCGCGGCTGCGTGGGGGTTCTTGGACGCGTGCGTGCAGGAGGGTCGCGAACCAGCGCTGCACGCCGCCGGTGTGCCTGGTCAGGTCGGCCAGGGTCCAGCCGGGGCAGGTGGGTACCGGGGTGGTCAGGTCGGCGCCGGTGAGCACGGTGGTGAACGCGGTGGTCTCGGTTGCCACGGCCGCGCGGTGGTCGATGGGGTGGTGGAGGGGCATGGTGTGGTTCCTGTGGGCGGGGTGGGTGGTGGGCGGTTCGGATCTGTCTGCTGGGTGGGGTCCGGGTGGTGGGCGGTGGGTGGTCAGGCCTGCTTGGCGGGGCAGGGCCACGACCGGCCCTTGTGCCCCGGCCCGGCGGACAGGTCGCTGGGCCGGGGGGGCGGAAGGGTCGGTCGGGAGGGCCTAGACCAGTGGTTTGTCGAAGATCGCCTTCGTGTGGCTGAACGTTTCGATGGAGTACTCGCCGTGGTAGCGGCCCATGCCGCTCTCTCCGACGCCTCCGAACGGTAGCTCGGGTACGCCGAGGTGGGAGACGGGCAGGCCGAAGGCGAGGCCGCCGGAGGAGGTTTCCTGGGTGAGCCGTTGCTTGGTGTGTTCCGAGGTGGTGAAGGCGTACAGGGCGAGCGGTTTGTCGCGTTGGTTGATGAAGGTGATCGCGGCGTCGAGGTCGGGCACGGTGATGATCGGCAGGATCGGGCCGAAGATTTCTTCCCGCATCACGGGGGCGTCGGGGGTGACGTCCGCGAGCACGGTGGGTGCGAGGTAGCGGTGTGCGCGGTCGTGGTCGCCGCCTGTGACGAGGCGTCCGGAGTCGAGCAGGGTGATGAGCCGGTCGAAGTGGCGTTCGTTGACGATGCGTCCGTATTCGGGTTCGGTCGTCGGGTCGTCGCCGTACGTTGTGCGGATCGCGCGGGTCAGTTCCGTTTCGAGTTCCGTCGTGGTGTCGCCGATGGCGAGGATGTAGTCGGGGGCGACGCAGGTCTGGCCGGCGTTTTGGAACTTGCCGCGGACGATCCGCTGTGCGGTGGTTGTCAGGTCGGCGCCCGGCTCGATCACGACCGGGCTTTTGCCGCCGAGTTCGAGTGTGACGGGTGTGAGGTGCTTGGCCGCGGCTGTCATGACGATTCGTCCGACCGTGCCGTTGCCTGTGTAGAAGATGTGGTCGAAGCGCTGTTGCAGCAGTGCGGTGGTTTCGGGGATGGCGCCTTCGACGACGGCCACGGTGTCCCGGCCGAGGTAGTGGGGCAGCAGGCGGGCGAGTGCGGCCGAGGTGGCGGGGGCCAGTTCGCTGGGTTTGACGACGGCGGTGTTGCCGGCCGCGAGGGCTCCCACCAGCGGGGCGAGGGCCAGTTGGAGCGGGTAGTTCCACGGGGCGATGATCAGCGTGACGCCGAGCGGTTCGCGGACCACGCGGGCTTCGGCGGGGCGTAGGGCTTCGGGAACCGCGGCCGGCCTTGGCCGCAGCCACTCCTCCAGGTGTTCCACGGTGTGGTCGATTTCGTGGAGGGTGAAGCCGATTTCGGTGCGGTAGGCCTCGGTGCGGCCTTTGCCGAGGTCGGTGTGGAGTGCGTCGAGGAAGACGTCGGTGTGCTCGGTGAGGAGTGTGCGGAGGGTGGTGAGCCGGTCGAGGCGCCAGGCGAGCGGCTTGGTGCGGCCGGTGTCGAAGGTGGTGCGCAGCCGGGCTGTGAGTGTTGCGGGGTCGGTGGAGAGTGCGTCGACGATCGCCTGGGCGAGGGGTGCGGAGGAGGCCGGGTTCTGGCCGGTGAACAGGTTGCGGTCGGTCACGGTGTGCGGGGTGAAGGGGGTGGCTTCGGTGAAGTCGGCGCCGAGTGCGGTCAGGCGGTCCTGGACCAGCCACGGGGCTTTGGTGGCGAGTCCGGCGGCGGCTTCTTCCGCGTTGGTGAAGGAGGTCATCCGGTAGCCGGCGAAGGGGCGGCTGCCGTCCTCGCGGTGGGCGGCGAGGAGTGCGGCGGGGGCGTGGCAGAGCATGCCCAGGGGCTTGCCCGAGTCGAGTGTGCGGGTCAGGATCCGGCCGGATGCCTCGTTGAGTGCGAGGTCTTCCATCGGGCCGTGGCCGCCGGGGTAGAAGACCAGGTCGTAGGCGTCGGGGTCGATGTTCTCGAGCGTGGCGGGAGCGTTGAGTGTGTCGTGGATCGTGTCGAGGTAGGTGCCGATGGCGGCGGCTCGCTCCGCGCCGCCGTTGGCTGCCGCGCTCAGGCTTCCTTGGTCGACGGGTGCGGGGGCGCCGCCGGGGGTGGCGAGGGTGATGTCGTAGCCGGCTTCGCGGAATATCCGGTGGGGTTCGGCCAGCTCTTCGGCCCAGTAGCCGGTCGGGTGTGGGGTGCCGTCGGTGAGCGTCCAGTGGGTGGCGGCGGTGACGACGAAGAGGGCGGAGGGCATGTGGCGCTGCTCCTGAGTGATGTGTGGCGGGTGTGGCCGGGAGACTCACAGCGGGGAGGTTGAAGCCGTGCATGGTTGAGGTCTTCAAGCAATAGCATGAAGGTAGACCTCAATGGTTGAGGAGGTCAAGTAACCTCGCCTAGAATGCGGCCATGACCCGCAGGAAGCCGTCCACGTCGCCCTCGGCCCCACCGTCGGCATCCCCCGCGTCCGCGCCCACGCCCGTGGAGCTGATGGACCAGCTCGCGCAGGCCGCGGCCCTCTACTACCGGAACTTCGCCGCCGTCGCGGCGGAGCGTGACCTCACCCTGATGCAGGGCAAGGTGCTCGGCCTGCTGCGGCGGCCGATGCCGATGCGGACCCTCGCCGACCTCCTGGCCTGCGACGCCTCGAACGTCACCGGCATCGTCGACCGCCTGGAGGCGCGGGGCCTGGTGCGTCGCGAGGCCAACCCCGCCGACCGGCGGATCAAGAGGGTGGCCCTGACCGAGGAGGGCGAGGAGACGGTGCGGCGGATCCGCGCCGACCTGATGCTCGGCCTCACCGGGCTGGAGAGCCTCGGCGAGGAGGACCGGCGCTCCTTCCAGCGCCTGCTCGGGCAGGTCTTCCCTGCCGTTGCCGCCTGACGGCCGGGCCCGGGCGCAGAGCGCGGGGCGGCTCGCCGGACGGAGTGTCCTGACCGCCGGGTCGGTCGGTACTCATCCCTGTCACCACTGCGGTGTCGGCGCCTTCCGCGCCTCCCCCGCCGCTGCCGGCTCCCGGAGTTCGACGGCTCGGCTTCCTCCGCGCCTTCGGCGGCGAGGGCGCTGCCGTCGGCAGCATCGGCGCGGGGTGACTTCCCGCGTTCCCTCGCCCGTCCCGTGCTGGACGCACACGGCAGGAGGGGACCGGTGGGAAGGCCGGTGCCCTTCGTCATGCGGGACCGCTGCGCTGCCGCCGCGGCTTCGCCGGGGGACGGAAGCCGTGCGGCTCCGGTCCCCCGGCCGGGCCGCTCAGCTCAGCGTCTTCAGTGCCGCCGCGTCGTACGGCTTCAGCTCATCGAAGCGGTTGCCCAGGACCTTCGCGGCCCACTGCGGGTCCTGGAGCAGGGCGCGGCCGACGGCGACGAGGTCGAACTCGTCGCGCTCCATGCGGTCGAGGAGGTTGTCGATGCTGCCGACCTCGGCGCCTTCGCCGGCGAACGCGCGGATGAAGTCGCCGTTGAGGCCGACCGAGCCGACGGTGATGGCGGGCCGGCCGGTGAGCTTCTTGGTCCAGCCGGCCAGGTTCAGGTCCGCGCCCTCGAACTCCGGGAGCCAGTAGCGGCGGGTGGAGGCGTGGAAGGCGTCGACGCCGGCCGTGGCGAGCGGGGCCAGGATCGCCTCGAGCTCCTCCGGTGTTTCGGCGAGCCGCGCCTCGTACGCCTCCTGCTTCCACTGCGAGTAGCGGAAGATCACCGGGAATGCGGGCGAGACCACCTCGCGCACGGCGGCCACGATCTCGGCCGCGAACTTCGTACGGGCCACGAGGTCGCCGCCGTAGGCGTCGGTACGGCGGTTCGTCCCCGCCCACAGGAACTGGTCGAGGAGGTAGCCGTGGGCGCCGTGCAGTTCGACGCCGTCGAAGCCGATGCGTTCGGCCGCCGCGGCTGCCTCGGCGAAGGCGCCGATGACGTCGTCCAGATCGCGCTGGGTCATCGCCTTGCCGGCGTTCTCGGTCCCGTCGACGCGGATTCCGGAGGGGCCGACGACGGGGGCGTCGGCGTAGGGCGCGTCGCCCGGCTTGCGCACCATGCCTATGTGCCACAACTGCGGCATGATCGTGCCGCCCGCCGCGTGTACGTCCTCGACGACCTTCGCCCATCCCGCCAGTTGCTCCGCGCCGTGGAAGCGGGGCACGCGGTCGCTCTGCCCGGCGGACTCGTGGCCGACGTAGGTGCCCTCGGTGATGATCAGGCCGACGCCTGCGGCGGCGCGCCGGGCGTAGTACGACCGGACGTCCTCGCCGGGGATGCCGCCCGGGGAGAACATGCGCGTCATCGGTGCCATCGCGATGCGGTTCGCAACGGTCAGGCCGTTCAGCGCGAGGGGCCGGGAGAGGATTTCGGCCGCGCGGGAGGCGGCGGAGGGGGAGATGGTCATGGGAGTGTGCCCTGCCTGTCCGATGTGGTCTGAACTGGTTGTTCGTAAGGATCGTCTGTCCCCGGGGGGTGGGGTCAGCCCCGCAGTTCCGTCAGGAACTCGATCAGTGCGGTGTTCACTTCGTCGGGCCGCTCCTGCTGGGTCCAGTGGCCGCAGCCCGGAAGCACGATCGGCTCCCGGCGCAGGTTGGGCATGAGTTCCGGGAGCTTGGCGATGAGTTCGGGCGTGCCGGGGAAGGCCGGGACGAGGTCGCGGTCGCCGTAGAGGTACAGCGCGGGCGGGCTGACGACCGCACCGTGCCAGGCGGCGGTCAGCTCCCAGTTGCGGTCCAGGTTGCGGTACCAGTTCAGGGCGCCGGTGAAACCCTGGGCGTAGCTCGCGGTGAGTTCGTCCAGATCCTGTTCGGTGAGCCAGTCCGGGAGCGCTTCGGGGTCGGTCATGTCGGCGAGCCAGCCCCGCGACGGGTCGGTCACCAGTGCCTGGTCGGGGCGGCCGGCGTCAGGGGCGTCGCCGGAGGCGGAGTAGAGCAGCTTGCGCAGGGTGGTGCGGGTGTCCTCGGCGAACTCGGCGTCGGCGATGCCGGGCCGGTTGAAGTAGTTCCAGTAGAACCGCCCCGCGAATCGCTCCCGCATGGCTTCGAGCGGGGGGCGTTCCCCGCGGAACGGCGGCGGGACGCTCAGCCCCGCCACCCCGCGTACGACGTCGGGCCGCAGCAGCGCGGTGTGCCAGGCGACGGGCGCGCCCCAGTCGTGCCCGACGACGAACGCCTCCTTCTCCCCCAGGGCGTGGATCAGTGCGATCACGTCCCCGGCCAGGTGCAGGATGCTGTACGCCTCCACGGCTTCCGGGTGCTCGCTGCGGCCGTATCCGCGCTGGTCAGGGGCGACGACCCGGAATCCGGCGGCGGCCAGCGGGCCGAACTGGTGGCGCCAGGAGTGCCAGGACTCGGGAAAGCCGTGCAGCAGCACGACGAGCGGTCCCTCGCCCTCCTCCGCGAGGTGCAGCCGGATGCCGTTCACGTCGACCATGCGATGTTCAACCATGGAGCGAAACATACTCCTGCGCGATACATCCACTGGTACAGACGCCCCGTGCGGAGGGTGGTCCCTGGTCGGTGCGGAACAGCCACCAGGCGGCGGCGGTTCGGTGTCCGCCGGTGTGCCGTGGGGCGAGCGGGATGCCGCCCGCGGAGCCTGCGGCCGGGCGGCGGGCCGAGGGCGCCGGGTGCGGGGTGCGGGGAGGGTCGGTGGCGAAGCCCGCGCGCGGCGGCCGGGCGGCGGCCGGGTGGCGGCACCGACGGGCGCGGGCGCGGTGCCGGCCCTGCGCGGTGCCACGGGTGGCGCGGCCCGCGCGCGGGTGGAACGCGGGTGGAGCAGGGCCTGTCCGGGCGGCTGTTCGTTCGGGTCGTACGGGCGTTGCCCCTGTGATAGTTACTGTCAGGTACGGCGTGTGCGGGGCTCGGGGAGGGAGCGTTCTCGTGGACGAAGATGCGGCCGGGTGCGCCGATGCGGCCGCCGGGTTCCGGGTGTTTTTCGAGCGTCATTACGAGGAGCTGTCCCGGCTGGCGTGGCTGCTGACAGGTGATCGGGAAGGCGCGGATGATCTGGCGGCGGATGCGCTCGTCGCGCTCTGGGAGCGCTGGGAGCGGGTGTGTGCGGCCGACCATCCGGCGGCTTACGCGCGCGGCGTCGTGGCGAATCTGGCCCGCAGCCGCATCCGCAGCGCGGTCCGTGAGCGGCGCCGTGTCGCTTTGTTCTGGTCCCGGGGTCCGGAGCAGGTGGAGGGTCCCGATGTGCCGGCGGTTGTCGATGTGCAGCAGGCGTTGCGGTGCCTGCCGTTCCGTAAGCGGGCGTGTGTCGTGCTGCGGCACGCTGTCGGTCTCTCGGAGCGGGAGACGGCGCAAGCTCTGGATATATCGGTCGGTACGGTCAAGAGCCAGACGTCGAAAGGGATGGCGGAGCTGGCACGGTTGCTGGGGGCCCGTGCCGCCTCGGATCTGATGGGCGGGAGGGCCTGATGGAGGAGTTGCGGCGACGGCTGGAGGAGACCGCGGCGGCGCACCGGCCCGACCGGGAGCGTATGTGGGCGCGGGTGGAGCGTGGTGGGGCGGTGGCTGCGGCCGGGCCGGCGGCTGTCCGGGGCCGCAGGGCGGCGCCGTGGCTGCGGATAGCGGGTGCGACGGCCGCGGTGGCGGGTGTGCTGGCGGCCGGTTGCCTGGCGGTCAACGCTGCCCTTCCCGGTCATGATCCCGGCGTCCGGCCGGCCCGGGTGCTCCCGCCGGCCGGCAGCGGCGTCCCGTCGCCGCTCCCCCGGACCGAGGACGGGCCGCTGTGGAGCGATGGTTCGGTCGATCCGCACGGCAACCCGTTCTGGGCGCAGAGCGATGTGACCCTCAAGACGGCGCGGGCGCTGACCGCGCTCACCGTGGAGCTGCGTATCGCGCGGACCGCCGAGGTGAGACCGACCGGTTCCTGGCGCACCCTGCCCGCGGGGGACTTCCGTGTCACCACGGAGGCCGAGGGGGGTTTCCTCGTCTTCCGCTGGGATCTGAAGCCGGGCCGCACCGTTCCTGCGGGCAGGCATGTCTTCGCAGGCCAGTACGGTCACGCGCGGGGTGGCCGGGACGCCGGGGCGGACGGCTACACGGTGCGTGCCCGGTCCGGTGGTGAACGGTTCGCGGTGCGCGGTGACTTCGCCGTGCGTCCGGGCTGACGGAAATCGTCTCCGGGCGGCAACCTTTCCCGGCTCCGCGGCGACCAGTGGGCGCAAGGGTTCCCCACAGGAAACGGACCATGATGTCGACTTCTCAGCGGCCCGACGGCCGCCATCGCAGATCGTTCCTCCGCCGCCGTGCCGTTCTCGGCGGTCTCGCGGGTCTGGCCGGACTCACGCTCGCCGGGGGCGCGCTGATGTCCACCGCCGGTGCCTCTTCCGCGTGGCCCACGCCCGCCGGCAGCCGTCCGGTCGACCGGACGATCGAGGTCTCCGGTACGTACGACGGCGGGCTTCAGCGCTTCTACGGCAGTGGTGATCTCGGGGGCGGTGGGCAGGGCGAGGGGCAGGACGCGCTGTTCGAGTTGAAGGACGGTGCGGTGCTGAAGAATGTCGTCCTGGGCGCGCCGGCCGCTGACGGCGTCCACTGCCAGGGAAGCTGCACGTTGGAGAATGTGTGGTGGGAGGATGTCGGTGAGGACGCCGCCACCTTCAAGGGCACGTCGCCGCAGGCGACTTACACGGTGTCCGGCGGGGGTGCGCGGAAGGCTTCCGACAAGGTCTTCCAGTTCAACGGCGCCGGCCGGCTGGCCGTCAGCGGCTTCCAGGTCTCCGACTTCGGCAAACTGGTGCGTAGTTGCGGCAACTGCTCGAAGCAGTACCGGCGTACCGTCAGCGTCAGTGACGTGGACGTGACCGGCCCCGGTAAATCGCTGATCGGTATCAACACCAACTACGGCGACACCGCGACGCTTCGCGGCATCCGTGTGCACGGCGAGGGCGGCAGGAAGATCAAGCCCTGTGTGCGTTACACGGGTAACGACTCCGGCGACGAGCCGGTCGAGACGGGCAGTGGCCCGGACAGCACCCACTGCCGGTACGCGCCCGCTGATATCTCGTACGACTGAGGTCCGCGAAGGCGCGGGGGCCTGCCGTCGGCGCGGGGCCCGGGGCGTCCGGGTGCGCATGAGCCGGGAGGGGGTGATGGTGGCAGGGTCCGCAGTCTTCGTGGAGGAGTCTCGATGATCATCAAAAAGCTGCACGAATCGGGATTGCGCAGTGACCACGCGTACACGGCTGCCGTTGCCTCGATCGGCCTGTCGTTCCTGTCATGGGCGGCGTCGGTCAAGGGGGAGCCGGCCGGTACGGACCGTGCCGACAGGTGGGGGATCTTCGTCGGTGAGTGGGCCCCCACCTTCTTCGGTCTGGGGCTCGCGCTGGCTCAGTACGAGAAGGGCTGACCGGGCACGCGGCCGGCTCCACCGGCCGTCGGGCACCACATCGTGTGGTGCCCGACGGTTGGGCGACGGAGCCGCACGCGGCCGGGACGCGCGCGGTCCGGGGCGGCCCGGTGCCGCCTCTCAGCCCGGGAAGCGGACGCCGGTGAGTTCTTCGGAGATCCGCCACATCCGCCGGGCTTCGCCGGTGTCGCGCAGGCGGCTGTACAGGGGCTGCTCCGCGGGGGCGCCGCCCATGTTTCCCGGCCCGCCGGGACCGTAGAAGGCGCCGCTCCGGGAGTCGGGCGAGGCGGCGGCGTACAGGGCGGGAAGCTTCGCGCTCTGTACGGTGCCGACGATGATGCCGCGGGCGGACAGGAGACGGATGACGCGTACGCCCAGGGTGTCCTTGGTGCGGCCGACCTCGGGGCGGGCGGCGAGCAGGCTCGTCGGCGCGATGCCCGGGTGGGACAGGTTGCTCGTGATGCCCCAGCCTCCGGCTTCGCCGCGCCGGTGGAGTTCGAGGCCGGCGTGCTGGAGCTGAACTGCCAGCGGCTGCTGGATCCCGGCCGGTCGCACAGCCTGCTCGTGTACACGGCCGTGCCGGGCAGCGAGAGCTACGAGCGGCTGCGGCTGCTGTCGGTCATAGGGGCGCAGGCGATGCGCTGACCCGCCGGGCGTCCTGTAGGGGTGCCGTCGTCGTGCCGTCGTCGTGCTGCCGTCCTCGCCCGCCTGCCTGCCGTGCGCCGGACGCCGGTCGGCGGGCGGGCGCCCGGCGTGATCGTGGAGGCGCCGGGCCGTTGCGGCAGGTCGGGCCGGGAGCTCACCTGGAGCGGCCGGGCCCGCGGTTGCTCCCTGCGGGCCCCTGGCAGCAGGTGAAGGTGCCGAACGCGCGCTGACGGACCCGCGTGGGCGCGCCCGTCAGCAGTGTGTTCGGCTCGCCCGATGAACTTTCTGCTGACGGCGAGTGGTCTGCGCAACGACACGCTGCGGGATGCGCTGCGGGACATGCTGGGGAAGCCGTTCGGTGAGGCGAACATCGTGTTCGTTCCCACGGCGTCGGTCGCCGAGCCCGGGGACCACGGGTGGGTCGTCGCGGACATGAACCGGCTGTACGGCCTCGGCCGGCGGGAGTTCGACGTCCTGGAGCTGAACGGTCTGCCCCGGCAGATGGTGCTCGACCGGCTGTTCCACGCCGACGTCATCTACGTCGAGGGCGGCAGCCACTACCACCTCGCGCGCAGCATCACCGGCAACGGCCTGGCCGACGGCTTCCTGGAGGCGCTGGCGAGCCGGGGCTATGTGGGGGTCAGTGCCGGGTCAATGATCTTCAGCCGTCATCTCACCGGCCACTCCGCCGACGTCATCGGGGACGCCGCGGACCTCCACGTGCTCGGCGCGACGACCGTGGAGCCGCCGTTCGGCCTTTTCGACTGGTATCTCAAGCCCCACCTGTACTCGCCGGTTTTCCCCGAGCGGGACGACGCCTGGGCCGATCGCATCGCCGCGCGCGCGGACTTCCCGGTCTACTTCATCGACGACGAGACGGCCGTGCGCGTCAGGGACGGCGAGGTGGATGTCGTTTTTGAAGGCCGGTGGCGGTTCCATCCGTGACTCACCGCGTGGTGGAGAGCCCGGACAGGACAGCGCGGCGCCCAGGGCACGGTGAGGCGGAACTGCCGTTGTCCGGCCCGGCGTTGTTCGCAGGCCGCCCGGCGGCGGTGGCTTGAGCGGCATGCGGCAGCATCTCACCGGGACGTCCTGGTCGTCCCCTACCGTCACCAGGCCGGACCTCCACCGCCGCCGCGCCACACTTAAGGAGTCGGTCCCGTGGCCGAAATCATCGCCGTCGCCGTCATCACGGTCCTGGCCATCATCAGCCCTGGGGCCGACTTCGCCATGGTCGTCCGCAACAGCGTTCTCCACGGCCGGACCGCCGGGCTGTTCGCCGCCGCGGGCATCAGCCTGGGTGTCCTCGTCCACGTCACCTACACCATGCTCGGAGTGGGCCTGCTGCTGTCCAGGACTCCGGCCCTTTTCACGATCGTCAAGATCACCGGCGCTTGCTACCTGGTGTGGGTCGGCTACAAGACCTTCTCCGCCCGAACCGAGATCGACATCGCGGCGGACGCCACCGGTGCGGGCCCCCGGGTTCCGCGCCTTCAGTCCCTGCGCACCGGGTTTTTGACCAATGCCCTCAATCCGAAGACCATGCTGTTCGTCGTCGGGACCTACACCCAGGTCGTCCACCGCGGCACCCCCCTCGCCCAGCAGATCGGCTACGGCCTGTTCATGTCCGCCGCCCATCTGCTCTGGTTCGGTCTCGCCGCCGGCCTGTTCTCCGTCCCCGCGCTGCGCACCCGTATGCTGCGCCGTCAAAAGGGCCTGAACCGGACGATCGGCGCCATCCTCGTGGCGCTCGGGCTCTCCCTCGTCTTCGTGTCGGCTTGAGCCGCGCGGGTTGAAGGTCTCGCCCGTGGCGAAGAGGGCGGTAGCGGTCCGAAGGGCGGTGAGGTCTGTTTTCCCGTCCGCCGCACCGGCGCTGGGCGATGCGCGTCCGGTCAGCCCAGTGATGCGGTCGCCGCACGCAGTTCGTCCAGGGCCGCCAGGGTGTAGCCGGCGAGTTCGCCCTCGGCGCCGCGGTCGTCCTCGGCCCATTCGGCGTATCCCCGTTTGAAAGCGAGGACGCCCAGCTCGCCCGCGAGAGCCGCGGTCGGATCGGGTACGCCGCGGGCGAGGAGCGCGGCTGTCATCGCGGCCGCGAGGCTGACGGTCTTGAGGGCGTCACGCTCCTGAAGCTCGGTGCTGGCGGCGACGGCCGCTTTCAGGCGGGGGGCGAGTTCGCGGCTCATGGGGCCCATCGCGGTCGAGGCGCGCCGGAGGCCGGCGGCGACCGCCTCGAGCGGGCCGGCGTCACCGGGCGCGTCGGCGATGCCCTCGCTCAGCAGCCGGCTCAGCGTCTCCTGCCCGGCGACCAGCAGTTCGCGTTTGTCGGGGAAGTGCCGGAAGAAGGTGCTCTTGGTGACTCCGGCACGCTCGGCGATCTGCGTGACCGTCGTGGCGTCGTATCCCTGCTCCGTGAACAGGTCGACCGCGGCCACGACGAGGCGTTCACGCGCACCTGGTTCCCATCGGCCCATGGGTTCATCATAAGTGATGGGACTCTTGTCCCGTCACCTTGCTAGAGTGATGGGACAAGAGTCCCATCACTTTCGGGAGGTCTTCATGCGCGTCTTCGTCACCGGCGGCACCGGTCTGATCGGTTCCGCCGTCGTCGCCGAACTCCTCGGCAACGGCCACACCGTCCTCGCACTCGCCCGCTCCGACGTCTCCGCGCAGGCCGCCGAGGCGGCCGGCGCCGAGCCGCTGCGGGGAAGCCTCGCCGACCTGGACGTCCTGCGCTCCGGCGCCGCCCGGGCCGACGGGGTGATCCACCTGGCCTTCGGCAACGACTTCAGCAGCCCCGAGGCCCTCGCCCGCAACGTCGCCGAGGAGACCGCCGCCCTCACCGCCCTCGGCGAGGAACTCGTCGGCAGCGACCGCCCCCTGGTCACCGTCTCCGGTACGCCCTGGGTGCCGGGCCGCGCCTCCACCGAGGCCGACCCGGTGCCCACCGACGGGCCGGTCGGCGGCCGCGGCCGCACGGTCACGGCGATCCTGGACCTGGCCTCGCGCGGGGTCCGGAGCACGGCCGTACGCCTGCCGCGCACGGTTCACCACCAGGGCACGGGCGGATTCGCCGGCCTGCTGACCGACCTCGCACGCCGAAGCGGCATCTCCGGCTACCCCGGCGACGGCACGCAGCGCTGGCCCGCCGTCCACGCGCTCGACGCGGCCGTCCTCTTCCGCCTCGCCCTGGAGCAGGCGGAGGCCGGTACCGCCTGGCACGCCGTGGCCGACGAGGGGGACCAGGTCCGGGACATCGCGGCCGCCATCGGCCGGCGGCTGGGCCTGCCGGTCGAATCGGTACCGGAAGAGACCTACGGCCCGCTCGGCCCAATCTTCACGACCGACCAGCCCTCGTCCAGCACCCGCACCCGGCAGGCGCTCGGCTGGGAACCCGAGCACCCCGGCCTTCTGCGGGACCTGGAGAACATCCGGCCCTGACCGGCGAGCAGGGCGGACCCGCTGCCGCCGCTCACACCGACAGCGGAAAACCCCCGCCCACGTCACCGGCGGCCGACCGCGTCACCGGCGACCGGCCGTCTCGCCGCGGCGGCATCCCGCACCCGCACATCCCGCGGTCAACGCACCCCGGCTCCCGGCGTGTTCCCCGCGCCCTTGCCGGCGACCAGGCCCGCCGGCGCCGGTCCCCCACCCGCACGGCAGCGACACCTCTCGCCCACCCGCACCGATGCGGCGATGCACGTCCACAACACACAGGAGGCCCCTCATGGCGACAGTCGTCTTCGGAGCCCGCGGTAACGTCGGCCGTCATGTGGCCGACGGCCTGCTGGCCGCCGGTGAACAGGTCAGAGCAGTCAGCAGGACCCCAGCCGCAGGCTCGCCGCCGGAGTGCGAAACGGTCGTCGCCGACCTGCAGCGCCCCGAAACACTGCCCGCAGCGCTCGACGGTGCCGACAAGGTGTTCCTGTACGGCATGCTCGACCCCCGCAAGCCCTACGACATCGAGAAGGTCACCGCGGCGGCCGCAGCCGCGGGGATCGGGCAGGTGGTTCTGCTCTCGTCGGTGTCGGTCGTCCTGGACCCCGACGCCGGCCACCCCGTCACCCGCCACAACCGCACCATCGAACAGGCCGTCCAACGCTCCGGCATGGACTGGACCTTCCTCAGGCCGGGGACATTCGCGGCCAACACCCGCACCTGGTGGTCCGGATCGATCCGCACCGGCAACGTCGTCCGCCTTCCCTACCCGCTCGCACAGTCGGCACCGGTGCACGAGAAGGACATCGCGGCACTGGCGGTGACCGCCCTGACCGAACCGGGCCACTCGCACCAGGCCTACACCCTCTACGGGCCCGAATCCCTGACCCTGCAACGCCAGGTCGAACACATCGGCGAGGCCATCGGCCGCCGTATCCGGGTTGAACACCTCTCCGACGAACAGGCTCGCGCGGAAGTCGCCGGAACGATGCATCCGGTCGTGGCCGAGACGATCGTGAGCCAGTGGGCCGCCACCGACGGCATCGTGGCCACGACCTCCGTCATCACCGAAAAGATCACCGGCACTCCGGCACACACCTACGCCCAGTGGGCCGCCGACCACGCCGACGACTTCCGCTGACCATGCCGTACCGACCAGCCGTACGGGACCCGGCCCGCCCGGCACTCCGGTCTCCCCCGCCCCGGCCACAGCGGCGGAACGCACAACGCCGCACCCACCCGGCCATACCCTCGCGGCACGCGCAGCACGAGGCCGACCGCGCCGGCCTTCGTACCGGCAGACCACGCCACGGCCGGCCGCGGGACGGCCGCGGCGACCACCGGAGGTTGCCGGGACCGTCGGCGCTGAGCACCGTGCTGCGGCTGCCCCGGATGAGCAAGGCCGGGCAAGTCCCGGCGCGCCAGTCGTTCCGGGTGATCCCCGGTGAGGTGCTGCTGTGAGGCGGCGTTCATGTCCTCCAGGTCGAAGGACAGCCCCCTCCGTCGGAGTACGCGCGGACGGCGTCCGTGAGGTAGTTCGCCGACGAGCCGAACTCGTCCAGCAGCTTGGCCCGGGCCTGTGCCCGGTGCCCGGTGCGGCCAGAACAGGCTGGAGGAGAGACCGCCGTCGGCCTCGGCACCGATGTCCTCGACGATCAATGCGTCCACCAGGCCCGGACACCAGGCTGCGAGCTGGCAGGCGTTGACGCCTCCGAGGGAGTGGCCGAGTACGACGGCGCGTCGATCCTGAGATGCTCCAGCACTGCCGCAGCGTCCTCGACGTAGCCGCTACGGGAGAAGTCGGCGGGGCGCTCGGAGCGGCCGTGTCCACGCCGGTCGAGGACGATGACCCGCCAGGAGCCGCCCAGCCCCCGGGCCAGGGGCGTGAAGGCGCGGCCTTGTCCGAAGTGTCCGTGCAGGGCCGGCAGAGGGCGTCCCGGACCGCCGAGGTCGAGGAGGGCCAGACGGTGCCCGGCCACCCCTGTGGCTGCGCGCTTCGGTTCGGACCGCTCGGGCAACGGTCGGAAGCCCTTCTCTTTCGGTCGCTGCACCACCTCCACGTCGATCCCGAGGCGGGCGCCGTGCTGAAGGACGCTGGTCTGGTATCCGCCGTCGGCCCTGGCCTTGGTCACGCTCGCATGGGCTACTGCCAGTTCGGCCGGGGCCTGCTTGCCGCCGGGTCGTGGACGGAGGCGGCGGTGGCCAGGACGGTCAGGGCGAATCCGAGGGTGTCGGTGATCAGGTGGCGCTTGCGTCCTTTGATCTTTTGCCGGCGTCAATGCCCTGGCCGGCTTCGGCGACATTGCCCGAAGTCTCCACGCTCTGTGCGTCCACCACGGCCGGGGACGGCTCCTCGTTTCGGGCCTTCGCCCGGCGGGTCCCGTCCTGCGCAGCAGATCGTGGATCTGCTCGGTGGTTCCGTCCGCCTCCCACTTGGCGTAGTCGTCGTAGACGGTCTTGAACGGCGGGAAGTCGTGCGGCAGATACTCCCAAGGGATCCCGGTGCGGTTGACGTAGAGGATCGCGTTCACGATCTCTCTCAGATCGTGCGCTCGCGCTGCCGTCCCGGTCCCTGATCGGGCGGCCGCCACGCGACGAACACCGGCTCGGTCAACGCCCAGCGGGCATCAGAGACATCGCTTCGATACGCACGCCGAGTACTCACGCCTCGGGCAACGGTCACCGAGGCTTCCAGTCACAAGAACATCCCAAAATACCAATTACCTAGATCAGATACCCTCCAAGCCAAGCTCATTCCGTAATGATCAGTCAGGCGAATCCCGGGAGAGGAATGTGCGCCACCGCGAAAACCCGTTCCTTCCGGCGGCGCCTGGCATCCCAACGGGCCGTCAGAGCGCGTGCAAGATGGGCCGAGAACCGCCTTGAGGCCCGCTGATGGCGGTGCTTCCGTTAGCCGGATGCCGGGGAGCAGGACAGTGATTTACCACATGGGAAATGGCGGTTAACTTTGACTTCAAAATTGGTGTTGCGAGGCGAGAACCTCTCACGCGAGTTCATCAGCGGCGATACCACGGTGACCGCGGTGAAGAACTGCGATGTTGAGATCTCAGCCAATGAGTTCGTCGCCATCGTGGGAAAGAGCGGAAGCGGAAAATCCACATTAGTGAACCTGCTCTCCGGGCTGGATGTGCCGACCTCAGGGACGGTGACGCTACTCGGAAGAGACCTTTCCGCATTGAGCGAGAAGGAGATGGCCGAGCTGCGGGCCCGGCACATCGGGTTTGTTCTCCAGAAGGACAACCTGATTCCCTCGCTGACCATTTCCGAAAATGTGGCAGCGCCGCTGGTGATGGGCGGAGAGAAACTGAGCAGCGCCCTCGAGCGCGCGCGGGAGATTCTCGGCCAGGTGGGACTCGGGCACCGTGCGGACCGGTGGCCGAGCGAGGTGTCCGGCGGCGAGGCACAACGCGCGGCCGTGGCCCGCGCCTGCGTCGGATCGCCGGCCATCGTGTTTGCGGACGAACCCACCGGTGCGCTCGACGAGGAGAACGGAAAGCGAGTCCGGGAGATCTTCCGGCAGTTGGTGGCAGAACAGGGCGCGGCCGGGGTCATCATCACTCATGACATGGACCTCGCCGACGAAGCGGACGTGGTCATCACCATTTCTGACGGAGAGACCTCCGGCCGCGTGGTCAAGGGGGCGTGATGGCGGTCGACTCCGCACGACTGGTCGCCCGCTCGCTGTCGAGAAGCTGGCGTAAGCAGCCGGCACGCATGGTGGCCGCAGTGGCAGCCGGGATCGGCGGCGTGCTGCTGACGACGGCCATGCTGCTGATCTCTGCCGCGGTGCTGGACGCGATCAAGAGCGCCTCGATTTCCGGAATCCGTTCCGACGCGGTCGCCGTGGAGGCCAAGACCCCCGGCGGGATGACCGACAGCCTCACGCGGCGCGTCGAGGAAGGGGCCAAAACGCCCGCCTCCCGCGCCCTGGTGATCAACACCAGCGTCGGCGCCACCGAGGGCAAGATGACTCCCGCGATCGTCTACGGTGTCGATCAGCGGCTGGGCGACTTCGTCGGCAAGGTCCTGCGCGACCAGATCGAGGACCGGCCGTTGACCCGGCCCGACCAGGTCTACCTCACGCGCACCTGGGCCGCGGACCACGGGCTGCAGGCCGGCGACTCGATCCGGGTCAGCGCCCCCTCCGGAACGCGCACACTGAAGGTCGCGGCGCTGCTGGACGGCGAGATCGCCAACCACGGCGCCGTGGTGATCGCGCCGAAGCAGACCGTCGCCTCGGTCTTCGGGCGCGGCACCCGCACCGACGTACTGCTGCTGTCCCCCGGGGACCGCGGCACCGAGGCCGTTTCGGCCTCCGCCCGGGAAGCAGTGGACGGGGCAGCGGGGGTGATGCGCCCGGCCGAGCTGTTCTCCGGCTACCAGAAGCAGTTCCAGACCTCGCAGACGATTCTGGCGATGTTCGCCGTGATCGCGGTGCTCACCTCGGCCGTCGTGCTGTTCCTCGCCTGGCGGCTGGCCCTGAACGACGCTCGCCCCATGCTTGCGCGTATGCGGCTGTTCGGTGTGCGCACCAGGGACCTGATGCTGGGGTCGGCCGTCGTCATGGTGCCGGTCCTGCTGGGCAGCTACGTGGTCGGCGCGGCCCTGGGCGTCCTCGTCGGCGCACGCATGAGTTCGTTCACCAAGCAGATCACCGAGCTCACCCAGCAAGCAGTGACTCCCGGGGTGCCCTGGCAGATGCCGGTGCTCGGGGCCTTTGCGGCGGCCGTGGTGATGTTCGGCGCGGCCTGGCTCTCCGGCCTGCGCAGATTCATGAAGATCACGCCGGTCGAGGCGGTGAGCGGGCGGGACCAGACCGTGCCGCGGCCGGGCGGTGCCGTTCTCCCTCTGGCCGTGGGGGCGGCAGCCGTGGCGCTGGGCGCGGTGACGGTGTTCCTCGCACCCGACGGCCTGCGGATGGTCGCCCTGCTGCCGCTGCTGGGCGGAGCCGCGCTGGTCAGCGTGGTGCTCCCGGTCGCCCTCGGCGGGCTGTTGCGCCGGGGCTCGCCGCGGCCGGTGCGACTGTTCTCCGGACGGCAGCTCCAGATCGGCTGGCGGCGCAACGCTGCGCTGGGCGTCACCTTCGCCGTGGCCATCATGATGGCGCTGACCATGGCGGGCGTGGCCAGCAGCATCAAGGACTCGGTCTCCACCTCGGTGGAGCGCTGGACCCAGGGCCAGCTCTACGTCCAGGCGGCGCGGGCCGGTCAGAACCTCCAGAACGACGTATTCGCCGCCCCTTTCGAGAAGGATCTGCGTTCGGTCAAGGACGTGGACGCGGCCTGTACCTTCTCCTACTCCAACGTCGGTCTCGGTGACCGGCGCGTCCAGATGTGGAGCTGGGGCGCGACGAAGGACTGCCAGACCCTCACCAAACTGCGGGTGTCCGAGGGCGCGCCGGACTTTCTGACCAGCATGGGGAAGAACGACATCGCCGTTTCGTCGAGCTTCGCCAGAACTCGGGACATCTCTGCCGGCGACACCCTGCAGCTCCCGCTGCCCACCGGACACCGCACGGTCACGGTGCGGGCGGTGCTCGATGACACCGCATCGGACGGCGGCATGATCATCGCAGGGGCGCGCCTCTACCACGAGGTCACGGACAGCCCCGGCTCGTATGCGTACTACGTCGGCGTCTCCCCTGGCGCGAACCCCGCCACGGTGCAGAAGAACATCGAGGCCGCATTCGGCGACCGCTACCCGCGCGCCGTGGTCCTCACCCAGCAGGAGATCCGCGACGTCTTCGCCTCCATCACCGCGCGGCTGGTGAGCGCATTCGAGGCGTTCGCATGGGTGATGTTCGTGCTGGCTGTGCTGGTCGGCGCCGCCACCCTTGCCTCGGGCCTGGTGGAACGGCAGCGGTCGCTGGCTCTCACCCGGCTGACCGGCTCGACCAGCAAGGCCGTCAACCGGCAGATCCTCTTCGAGTCACTGGCGATCGCAGTCACCGCCTGGGTCATCGCCATGCCGGTCGGAGTTCTGTCCATCAATCCGATGCTCGACGCTCAATCACTGCAGAGCGGGTTGCTGCCTTCGGTCACGGTCCCCACGCTGCTGAGCGGGCTGAGCCTGCCGCTGGTGGTCGTCTGCGTCGTGCTGGCCCTGCTCGTCGCCAATCCGCGACGAGCCAACACCTCGCTGCGCGACCTGCTCGCTCAGGAGTAACGGAGGTTTCCGGCGGGGCGGCCACGTCGGTCGCCCCGCCGCGGTGCACCGCGCCAACGCCCGTTCCTGGGAACGGAGTTCGCAACATTCCAGGGCCTGCCCGGGCGATCACATGCGGAGCCAACAGACGAGGGCCACGACGGTGACGGGAAAAACGCAACCGCGCTTGTCATAGTGAATTTCTACCGCCCGCGCGAGCGGCCCAGGCCCCATGCTCCTCGCCGCAGATCGCTGGTAGCGCAGATGCGTTTGAGCCGTCGCTCGGTGCCGTCGTAGCGGGCCCGGAAGGGCAGCCTGCCGTGTACAGCCCGGTGGTTGTCGATCAGCAGGATGTCTCGTGCATGCCAGAAGGTCACTTCTGGCTTTGGTCAGCCGCCCTCGGTGGCTGCGACGTGCTGCTCAAGGAGAGCGATTTTGTTGTCGAGGGGAGCGGGCATGGCCGGCCACACGTCGACTTTGATGCTCACCTGGACGCGGGGGGCCTTGAGCGCGACCGCTTCCGTGGCACGCCGGATGACGCTCATGACCTCGTCCCATTCGCCTTCGATCATCGTGTACATCGAATCCGAGCGGTTGGGGAGGCCGGATTCGCGAACGATTTTCACTGCTTCGGCGACGTATTCCGCAACAGATTCCTTCACACCCATGGGAGTCAAAGCGAAGGCAACGAGCACAGTACGGGTTCCCCTCTAGTGGAGGTCTTCGGCAAGCGAGGCGCGGTAGCTGCGGACCGTCGGTGACCGGTAGGCGGCGGCGATCCCGAGCAGGTAGCTGATTTCTTCGGTGAGGTCGTGTGCGCCGCCGCCGGTGAGGTTCAGCGTCTGGGCGCCGGGGGGCCGGCCGGTGTGGCGGTGGTGCAGGGCCGCGGTGAGCCAGCAGGCGGTGAGGTGCGCGTCGGCCGCGGGGGCGGGGACGGCGTGGCCGGTGACGTGGCGGCGCGCCTGCTCGACGGTGTCCTGCGTGACGTAGCCGCGCAGCACGGTCATGGCGTCCCTGATCTCGATCACCCGCCGGTAGAGGCGGAGCTGGATCGGGAGCGCCGCGGTGCGCAGGCGGCTTCCCGGGGTGAGGACCACGTCGGGGGTGGCGGCGACCAGGTCGCGCCAGAGCGGGGCCAGTCCGCGGTGCGAGGTGTGGTGGCGGAGCAGGGTCCGTATCCGTATGAGGGACGGCAGTGCCACGCCGGCTGCGATGAACAGCGCCTCGGCGCCGGTGACGGGTGAGAACAGCGGGGCGAGGGCGGGTGAGCGGGTGCCGAGGTAGAGGAGCTTGAGCACCCACAGCAGGGAGGCCAGGAGGATGCCGGTGCCGAACAGCCGCAACGCGTAGCGCAGGGCGCGGGGGGTGCCGGCGCGGTGGCTGTGGCGCCAGCACACCAGTCCGCATGTGGTGTCCGCGGTCAGGTGGAAGGCGAAGAAGAGCCACCAGTAGGTGTCGGGGACGCTCGGGATGTCCGGTGAGGGGGCGATCTGGTTGCGGGCGTGCGGGAGCGCCGTGACGTCCAGCAGCACCAGCACGGTCATGACCGCGACGGCGCAGCCGAACACCGCGGCCGTGCGCCGCCGGCGCTGCGCGGCCTGGAGGATGTACCACAGGACGGCGGCGGCGTCGACGATGCTGAACAGGTGGGTGGTCAGGTCGATCCAGTGGGCGTCGGGGGCCACCTGGGCCAACACCGCGGTCACGGGTTCGAGGTGCATCGACATGGCCAGCGCGATCATGACGATGGCGCACCACAGCGGGCGCTGTTCCCGGCGGCGGATGCCTTGCGGGGCGCGGAGGAGGGCCACCGCCCACAGGGCGAGGATTCCGGCGTTCTCTACTTCGGTGAGCACGGTGTCCCCCGGTGGCGGATTCCGCGTAGCCCCATTCCGGATTCCAGTCCGCCCAGTATTCCGGAGAGCAGGGTCGGGGCAGGCAGGCGAGCGGCGCCCTCCAGGATCAGGCTGGCGATCATCTCCGCTTCCTGCTCCTGCATGTCCGAATAGCGTGCGCGGGGCAGGGCTTGCCGGATGGAGGCCGGATCCGCGAGGTCGATGCGCCGGTACAGGTGCTGTTCCTCGCCCGGGGAGCGGTGGTCGCTCACCAGGTGTCCGATCTCGTGGAGGATGATGTGTTCCTGGTGCAGGGGGCTGGTCCGGGCGTCGTAGAGGACGTAGTCCTCGTGGTCGGTCGCCAGCCAGAGTCCGGACGGCATGTCCGGGACGGTCGGGGTGGGTAACGGCCGCAGGTGAAGGGGGCGTTCCCGTCGGGCGGCGAGCCGGGCGCACAGTTCGGCGGCGGAAAAGGGTACGGGCAGCGGCAGTCCGTCCATGACGCCCTGGCATCGGCGGCGCAGTCGCCTCCAGCGCGTCGTGGTGGGCTGTCCGCCGGTTGTCGGGCCGGCAGGGCACAGGACCTGGTAGCGGTGCCCTTTCATGGTGTCGCCGGGAGTTCCGGCCCTCCGGCGGCTCCCGGTATGCGGCAGGCATGGTTCCGGGAAGGCGTTGCCAGGGCCGGGGAGGTGTTCCGGCAGAGGCGGGACTTGTGTGCGGGCCGTCTCGGGGACACCGCGGTCTCCTTTCCGTGGGCCTGGTGGCTACGGCGGTGATCGTAGGTCGCTCCGCGTCACCGGGCGGGGGTGCTTCGCGGGACTGGCCGGTTATGGGCGTGAGCTTCCCTCACCGTCATGGTGCTCAGGTCAGGTGTCCTCAGGACGGTGAGCGTCACGGCTTGGCGCCGTCGGACGGCCGGTGGCGTCGCCGTCGTATCAACTCGCGGTGGGAGGAGCGCAGTCGCACCGCGCGGGAACGCTTCCGCCGTGCTTCCGGCCCGTGGCCTGGTGACGCCCGAACCGTCGCCCTGCCGGGCTGGTCGCCCGCTCTCCCCGCCAACGTCCCGTGCCCCTGGTGCCCTCGGCGTGATCGCCGGCAAGCTCGGCCTCGCCCGGCTCTCCCCACCGCGCACGACCGCTCCGTACCTGCGCCTCACCCGGACACGTCCTGGCCGGCCATCGGACAGGTGTCTCTCGGCTGCCTCTCGGCGTGCCGCCCGATCGCGCGAGCCGCGATCACTCGCGCGTACCGGCAGGGCCCGGCGGCTGCCCGGGCGGCCGGCCGAACGCCCTCACACCAGGGAGACGTGCTCCGCCTCCCTCCGCCCTCATGTCCCCATCAGGGCCACGAAGCGCCAGGTCAGAGGCGTGTCTCCCGGGATCCCGTGCTTCGCCGCAGTTGCGGTCACGTGGCCGGCCGGTGGGAGCCGGGGGGTTGTCAGGGTATTCCGGCGGTGCTGGCGGGGCGTACGGCGGTGGGGCCGTAGCGGGTGCGGGCTCGGTCGGTGGCGGTTTCGATGCGGCGGGCTTTGTCGTCGGTGGGGTCGAGGGTCAGTTGCCGGGGGGTGGCGTCGGTGTCGTGGAGGTTGTCGGCTCGCAGGGCGAGGTGGCGTACGCGGGCGCGTTGGAGGGCGAGGCCGCGGTGGATGGCGTGGGCGGCGGTGCGCAGGTGGGGGGTGTGGGCGGTGGGTTCGGGGAGGGTGCGGGTGCGGGTGGTGGTGGAGTGGTCGGCGTAGTGGAGGGTCAGGGTCAGGGAGCGGCAGGTTCGGTGTTCGTCGCGGAGTTGGGTGCCGAGGTGTTCGGCGAGGTGGGTCAGGGCGTCGCGTTGCCGGTCGGGGTCGAGTTCGTCGCGGGTGAAGTGGTGTTCGGCGCTGACGGTGGGGGGTGGGGCGCCGGGTGTGAGGGGGGTGGGGTCGATGCCGGCTGCGCGTTGGTGGAGTTGTCGTGCGGGTGCCGTGCCGAGGATGCGCTGGAGGGTGAGCAGGGGGGTGGCGGCGATCTTGCCGGCGGTGGTGAGGCCGTAGGAGGCGAGGGTGCGTGCGGTGGCCGGGCCGACTCCTGGTAGGGCGGTGGCGGGGAGGGTGGTGAGGAATGCGGTGATGGCGTGGGGGTTGTCGGGGAGGGTGCGGGTGGTGCCGGGGGTCGCGCGGTGGGCGGTGAGGTGGGCCAGTAGGGGGTTGGGGGCGATGCCGATCGTTGTGCCGGTGTCGAGGGTGGCGGTGCGGGTGCGGATGAGGGCCGCGATGCCGGTGGGGTCGCGGTCGAAGTAGCGCAGGCTGCCGGAGATGTCGGCGAGTGCCGCGTCGGGTGGCAGGGCCTGGACGAGGGGGGTGAAGTCGCCGAGGAGGGCGATGAGTTGCCGGTATGTGGCGTCGGGTGGGGTGTTGGTGGTGCGGGGGTCGCTGAAGTGGAGGTAGAGGATCATCGTCGGTCACCCCGCGCTGCCGGGGCTGGCGTGGTGGAAGGTCTTCGCGGTGAGGGCGGTGAGGGCGGCTGGGGTGCCGGGGGGTTTCAGGTCGGCCCAGGGGTGGAGGGGGGTGCCGGTGGGTTGGGTGAGGGTGCGGTGGGGGGTGGTTTGGCGGGGGGTGGGTGTGGTGCGGGTGAGGCGGTCGGTGACGGCGGTGGGGCCGCTGTGGTGGTGGAGGTCGATGAGTTCGGCCAGGTTCCAGGCTTCGGTGCCGGTGATGCTGAGGGCGTGCGGGGGGCGGCGGGTGAGGGTGCCGCGTACGAGGAGGAGGTTGCTGTGGAAGAGGGTGTGGGCGCAGCGGGGGTGGCTGTTTTCGAAGAAGGCGAGGTCGGTGAGGCCGGTGGGGTCGTCGAGGGTGGTGAAGATGATGCGTTTGCCGGTGCGGTTGGGTGGGGTTTGGGTGGCGACTTTGACGCCGGCGATGAGGACGGTGGTGCCGTGGCGCAGGTGGGGGAGGTCGGCGGCGGGGGTGGCGCCGATGTGGGCGAGGAGGGGTCGGTGTTCGTCGAGGATGTGGCGGGAGATGTCCATGCCGAGGATGTCCAGTTCGGCGGCGAGTTGTTCGGAGCTGTTCATGGCTGCCAGGCCGGTGGGTGGGGCTGGTGTGTGGTCCGGGGTGGGGTGGGGGTCGTGGTTGTCGAGGGGGAGTTGGCCTGCGGTGGTGTGGTGGGCGTGGCTGGAGCGGTGGAGTTCGGTGATCTTCAGCAGGAGTTCGCGGCGTGGGCCGAAGGTGTCCATGGCTCCGACGTGGGCGAGGCGTTCGGCGAGGGGGCGGCTGGGTTGGGCGCGTTGCCAGAAGTCCTCCACGGTGGTGTAGGGCTGTCCGGAGGTGATGCGGTCGCTTTCCGTTTCGGTGATGCCGCGGATTTGCGAGAGGCCGATGCGCACCCCCCATTTTCCGGACACCAGTTCGAGTGTGTGTGCGGCGCGGGATGCGTTGATGTCGGGGAGGAGGAGGGGTATTCCGTGGCGGCGGGCGTCGGCGGCGAGGACGCGTTTGTGGTACATGCCGGGGTCGTGGGTGAGGAGTCCGGCGAGGAGGGCTGCCATGCGGTGGGCTTTGAGCCAGCTTGTTTGGTAGGCGGGGTGGGCGAAGGCGGCGGCGTGGGCTTTGGCGAAGCCGAAGCTGCCGAAGCCTTCGAGGGTGTTCCAGATGTCGCGGACGGTGTGGAGGGGGTAGCCGCGCCGGCGGGCGTGGTCGGCGAACCAGGCGCGGACGCGGCCTTGGCGTTCGGGGACGGACAGGGCGCGGCGGGCTTCGTCGGCGGTGCCCCGGTCGCAGCCGGTCATGGTGGCGATGATGGCGATGACTTGTTCGTGGTAGACGACGTGTCCTTCGGTTTCCTTCAGGACGGGTTCGAGGTCGGGGTGGGGGTAGTGGGCGGGTTTGCGGTGGTCGCGGGCTTCGATGAGGGGGGTGACCATGTTGGCGGCGACGGGTCCGGGGCGGAAGAGGCTGATGTCGAGGGTGAGGTCGGCGAAGGTGCGGGGGCGGAGGTTTTGGACGAGTTCGCGTTGGCCGGGGCTTTCGAGTTGGAAGGTGCCGAGGGTGTCGCCTGAGGTGATCAGGTGGTAGGTGGCGGGGTCGTCCGGGGGGACGTGTGCGGGGTTGTCGAGGTCGAGGTGTTCGCCGGTGACCCGTTCGATCTCGGCCACTGCGTGGGCGAGGGCCGACTGCATGCGGACGCCGATGATGTCGATCTTCGGGTGGCCGGTGTCCTCGATGTCCTCCTTGTCGAACTGGGACATGGCGATGTTCTCCACCGTGGTCGGCGCCACCGGGGTGCGCTGCAGTAGTCCGGCGTCGGAGACGAGCAGGCCGCAGGGGTGCATGGCCGCTTCGTGCGGGAGGCCGTCGAGTGCTTCGACCTGTTCCCACAGGCGGCCGTGGTCCTCGGTGGCGACGGTGCGGAGTTCCGGGAGTTCGGCCAGGGCGGTTCGTACGTCTTTGGCGCGGATGTGGGGGAACGCTTTGGCCAGGCGGGCGGCCTGGGCGGGGGGCATGCCGCGGGCGCGGGCGACGTCTTCGATCGCGCCGCGGGCGCGGTAGGTCTTGTAGACGGCGAGGGTGGCGACGCGGTCGGCGCCGAAGCGGGTGCGTACCGCTTGGTAGATCTCCAGGCGGCGGGCCGATTCGACGTCGAGGTCGATGTCGGGGAGGGCGGCGCGGCGGGGGGAGAGGAAGCGTTCCATCAGCAGGCCGTGGGTGACGGGGTCGATGGGGCTGATGCCCAGGAGGTGGGTGACGAGGGAGCCGACGCCCGAGCCGCGGGCGGCGACGCGGATGCCGAGGTGGCGGGCTTGCCGGGCGACTTCGGCGACGGTCAGGAAGTATCCGGCGAAGCCGTGGCCGGTGATGATGTCGAGTTCGTTCTCCAGGCGGTCCCATCGGTGTGTTTCGCGGTGGTAGCCGTGGTGGAGCATGGCGGCGGCGCAGCGGTCGGCGAGGGTGCGGCCGGCGGTTTCGGTGGTGGTGCCGAGCCGGTCGGGTTCGGGGAGGTTGAGCCGTCCCAGGCCGAAGGCTTCGCCGGGGTCGGTGGTGCAGGCGGCGGCGGTTTCCTCGGTGGCGGTCAGGAGGCGTCGTGCGTCGGTGTGGCGGCCGCCGGCCGCTTCGGTGATGCGGGTGGCGATGCGTTCCATCTGTCCGGCGTCCTTCAGCCAGCGTTCTCCGCTGTCCAGGCGGGAGGCGTCGCGGGTGTCGAGGGGGACGAGGTGGCGGGCGGAGTCGAGGATGTCGGCGATTTCGCCCTGGCCGGGGTCGGCGTAGCGTACGGCGTTGCTCAGGACGGCGGTGAGGTGGTGTTCGGCGGCGAAGCCCGCGGTGCGGGCGGCGAGGCGGAGGGAGCCGGGTCCTGTGCCGGTGCGTCCGTGCCAGGACATTTCGAGGCGTAGTGCGGTGCCGAAGCGTTCGCGCCAGGGGGCGAGCAGGGTGGCGGCCCGGTCGGGGCGGCCTGCGGCGAGGGCTTGTCCCACCTCGGAGTCGGGTCCGAGGAGGACGAAGATCCGGTCGTCGGGGGCGGTCAGGTCGTCCCAGGTGAGGCCGTCGTCCGAGGCCGCTGCCGTGGTGACGAGGCGGCACAGTTCGGCCCAGCCGGGTGCGCTGCGGGCGAGGAAGAGCGCGCGGGCGGGGGCCTGGGGGACGAAGGTGCCGCCTTTGGCGGGGGTGCGGCGGCGTGCGGCGGGGCGGGGCGCGGGGGTGGCGGTGGGGACGGCGAGGTCGGTGCCGAAGAGGGGGCGGATGCCGGCCTGTGCGCAGGCTTTGGCGAAGCGTACGGCGCCGGCGAGGGAGTCGCGGTCGGTGAGTGCGAGGGCGTCGAGTCCTCGTTCGGCGGCGCGTTCGGCGAGTGTGTGGGGGTGGCTGGCGCCGTAGCGCAGTGAGTAGCCGCTCGCCACGCGGAGATGCGTGAACGACATGCGCGCCTCCTGTTTCTTCGCGTTCCCCCTTTTTTTTGTGGCGTCTGTGCCTCTTGTGCTGTGGAGCCAGCCTAACCCAACATTCGCACGATTGTTCGAGCGGCGGTTCGGGTGGCGAGCGCGGGCCGGGGGGGGCGCCGAGGGCGGGGGTGCCGGTTCGCGGTATGTGGCGGGTGCGGTATGCGGCGGGTGCGTCGCACTGCGCGGTGGGCAGGTCCGGGCGGGCGGGGCGGCGGACAGCCGGCGGGCGGCGGGGGGTCGGCGGACGACCGGTGGCCGGCGGGCGGCGGGGGGTCGGCGGGCGGTGGTCGGTGGCGAGGGGTGCGGCTGGAGGGTGTGCCGGGGCGTCGCGCACGGGCGCGTCGGGCGGACGGGGGCCGCCGGTGCCGGGGCGGGCGGCGGGCGCGGGGCCCGGCCGGCCCGGAGGAGGGGTGCGGCGGGTCCGGGGAGGGTGGCCGATCCCGGCCGGGAGGCCGGTTCGTGCTTCAGGAATGTCTCAAGTGGGGTCAAAGAATGGGTAGTTGGGGTTGCGGGCTCTTGACGGGGGCTTTGGTCTAGTCCATTTTTTCGTGGATGAACGGTCATGCTCCTCCCTCTTCCGTCCCGGAAGGACCGGACACCTGATGAGGAAGTCGATCCGTACAGCCCTGGTCACGGCGGCGGCGGTGGCCCTGTCCGCCGCCGGAGCCGGTGTCGCCGGCGCCGGCAGCGCGCACCGCCCCGCCCGCTCCGGCGCGGCGGGGCAGTTCGCCCCGTACGTGGACATGAGCAACTCCGCCGCGAACCTGCTCCACACCGCCATCACCGGCCATGGCGTGAAGACCTACACCGCCGCCTTCACCATCGGCGCCGGCTGCGACAACATCTGGGGCGACACGCTCCCCGTCGGCAACGACCCGTACACCGATCCGGAGATCGCCAAGGCGAAGGCCGAGGGCGCCGACGTGATCATCTCCTCCGGCGGGGCCGCCGGGGAGCCGCTGGCCTTCACCTGCACCGATCAGAGCAAGATCGACGCGGGGTACCAGAAGGAGATCACCGCCTACGGCACCACCTCCCTGGACTTCGACATCGAGGGCGCGGCCGTCGCCGACACCGCGGGCGTGGCCCGGCAGATGACCTCGATCAAGAACCTCAAGGCGGCCAACCCCGGGCTGACCGCCTCGGTGACCCTGCCGGTGCTGCCCACCGGGCTGACCGCCGACGGCGTCAACGTCCTGAAGGCCGCCAAGGCCGCCGGCGTGAAGCTGGACAACGTCAACATCATGACGATGGACTACGGCCAGGGCACCGGCACCGACATGGGCGCGGCGGCGATCAGCGCGGGCAAGGCCACCCTGGCGCAGATGCGGTCCGTCGACCCCGGCTACACCTACGCCGACCTCGGCCTCACCCCGATGATCGGCGTGAACGACGACGGCTCCACCTTCACCCTGGCCGACGCCGCCTCGGTGGCGAGCTGGGCGAAGAGCAACGGCGTCGGCCGGATGTCCTACTGGTCCGTCAGCCGCGACCAGGCGTGCGACTCGGCCGCGAAGACGGCGGCCCGGCACGGCGGGGACGCCGCACGGGCCGGGACGGTGGCGGCCTCGCCGGTGTGCAGCGGCGTCGCGCAGTCGCCGTTCGCCTTCACCGACACCCTCCGCGGCTGACGCCCCTCCCCCTCCCCCGGCCCCGGACCGGCCCCGGATCGGCCCCGGCCCCGGCCCCGGCCCCGGATCGGCCCGCCTCGGCTCGCCTTGGCTCGGTCCGGTCACCGGGGCGGCCTGGCACCCGGGTCGGTCCGGTCCGGTCCTCGGTCCACCGCGTACGCATGGTGCCGGTGGAATGTGAGTGAAGCGTTTCCAGGACGTCAGCGGGGCCGGGGAGGGTGGTGTGCACGCCGCGGGAACGACCTGGAGAAGTCCCGCACGAGCCGCAGGGACCGATCATGCGTACTTCCCGTATCCGTGCCACCGTTCTGGCCGCCGCCACCGCCACGCTGGCGTTGAGCCTGACCGCCTGCGGCGGCGCCGACGACGCCGCGAAGAGCGACGACGCCTCCGGCCAGAGCCGGTCCGCCACCGCCGGGCAGGACGCCAAGGGCGGCTCCGCGCAGGCGAACAGCGCCACGGACACCAAGGGACAGACGGAGTCGGCCTCCGCGACGGGCGGCACCGCGGGCGCCGAGGCGGGTGCCGACCTGTGCGTCGGTGACGAGCTGCTGGTGACCGCCGAGCACGAACTCGCCGACCAGCAGGGCGACCATCTGCTGCTCACCGCCGTCAACAAGGGCGACAAGCCCTGCGTGATCACCTCCTACCCCACCGTCAAGATCAACGGTGAGGGCGCCGCCCTGCCGCTCTCCAAGAAGGCCGACGGCGGCGACCAGCCGATCACCCTCCAGCCCGAGGACAAGGTCTACAGCGCCGTCAACATCTTCGACTACGGCAAGGACAACCACACCGGCACCGGCCTCTCCGTCGCCCTGCGCGACAACGACGGCAACGACAAGCCCGCCTACTCCGTCGACGTCAAGGGCGACAAGCCCCAGTTCACGTACAACGAGGCCGACGTCCTGAACTGGAACACCGAGAAGCCCTACGACTTCTGAGACCACTCGGACCACTCAGACCTCTGAGACCTGGTCACCGGCGGCCGGCTTCCGCCGGTGACCACGGCCGTGCCCAGGCACGGGAAGCGGTGCGGGCGGGAACCCGAGGGGGGTTCCCGCCCGCACCGCCATGCCCGGCGTCAGGTGCGAGTCGTGCGCCGCGGGCGTTCACGCACCGCCGCGTTCGTACCCCCCTCCCCCGGGACGCCTTCCGGGCCGGGCCGGCGCTTCGAGGCAGGTGATCGGGCGGCGGCGGCCTGGTGGCGGGCCCGGTGCGTCACCGGGTGGCGGGGCCGGGGATGACTTCGAGCGGCGGCTGGGCGTCGCGGGGGTGCGGGGGCTGGACGGTGGAGAGAAGGACCGGTCTCTCCAGGCGCCAGGCCAGGGACGCGTTGAGGGTGCCGGGGTCGGCGAGGAGGTCACCGTCGACGGTGGCGATCTGGAGGGCGCCGGTGCGGGCGAGCGCTCCGAGGCGGGTGACCGCCGCGGCGGCCACGGCCTTCCCCGCACGGGTGGTGAGCAGGTGATCGAGCTCGGCCAGGACCAGGGGCGAGACGACGAGGATACGGGCGCGGGTCAGGGCCTTCACGGCGCGTTCGTGGTCGTCGTCCTTGCGGTTGAAGGCGGCGAGCAGGACGGAGGTGTCGGCGACGGCGAGCACCGGCGGGGGCGCGGCGGTCACCGGGCGAAGTCCTCGCGGAGGTACTCGCCGGTGCGGGCGGACAGGTCGGCGGGGCCGTCGAAGAGGCCCCACCGCGCGGGAGGCACCTGGTCGCCGACGGGCGTGGTGGGCACGGGCAGAGTGCCTGCGGCCCATTCGGCGGCGAGGGCTTCGGGGGTGCGGCCCAGGACGGCGGCGAGGTCGCGGAGCAGGGCGGCGCGGCTGCTGGTGACGGCGGCGCCGGCGATGATCTCCCGGTCGCCGGACGGCGTTTCGTCGGCAGTCTGATCGCTCACGGTGCTCTCCTCGGGTCGTTGTCTTCGATGTCCGCGCCACGGTCCGGTCTTCGCCGTGTGCACCACGGCCGGCGCCCCCGCGCCCGCGCCACGGACCGATGTCCTCGGCGCCCGTGCCACGGGCCGGTGACCGCGGTGCCCACCCGCGCCACGGGCCGGTGACCTCGGAGTCCGTGCCACGGGCCTGGGTCTTCGGTGTCCGGGTCCGGACCGGTCTTCGGTGTCCGTGCCGCGGGCGGGCCGGGCGGCTTCCCGGCCCGGGCCTTCGTACGGTGACGTCCGCGGCGGTGGCGAGCGCGGCGGCAGGCGGTCACGTCACCCGGTGCCACAGCGTTTCCGGCAGCGCACTGTCCGTACGGTACCGGCAGCGGCGCCGCGAAGGGGCCGTCCTGGGCCACTCCCGCCCGGGAGCGAGAACGCCCCGGCGGTCACCGATCACCTGTGACGGCGGTGACCTGCGCGTTTTCGAAACCGTGAGGCCAGGCGGGGCCGGGCGAGGGGCCGGATGCGGGCAGGACGTGGCCGGAGACGGAGGTTCATACCGGTCACGGCCTCGCGGCGCCGGGCGGCGGTACCACCGGCCGGTCCGGATCGCGCGCGGCACAGCACGGTGTCCCGCCGCCTCCGGCACGGCACGGCAGGGCGGCGGTGAGCCGCGGGACACACAACGGGCAACGGCGGGCGGCGGGCGGCGGGCGGCGGGCGGCGGGCGGCGGGCGGCGGGCGGCGGGCGGCGGGCGGCGGGCGGCGGGCGGCGGGCGGCGGGCGGCGGGCGGCGGGCGGCGGGCGGCGGGCGGCGGGCGGCGGGCGGCGGGCGGCGGGCGGCGGGCGGCGGGCGGCCGAGTCTCGTCGCGTATGCCGGGGCAGGTGAAGGCGAGTTGGGGTGAGTTGGGGCCGAGCGGCCTGCGGTCCGCTCAGGGCGTGAGCCCGCGTCCGAGGTGCTTCGCGGCGCCGGTGCCGGGCGGCAGCCGAGCGGCGCGGGGCCGGCATGGTGCCCGGTGCCGGGAGACGGGAGACGGTGGGCGGGAGACGGGAGCCGGTGGGCGGGTGCCGGTGGGCAGCCGTCGCGCTGTCGGCGGAGCGGACGTCGAACGGCCTGTGACCTGCTGCTGTGCGGGAGCGGTTACGCCGCAGCCGAGGTGCTCTGCCCCGCTCCCCCGGCCCCGGCCCGGCCGCCCCCCGAGTCCCCTCCCCGCAGCCACTCCCGGTACCGGGGCCGGTGCCGGTTCCGGACGCCCGCCGCCGGCGGAGAGGGCGGCCGGGGACGCTGAGCGCAGCCCCGTGACCTGCACGGAGCACGTGGGCACATGTGCACATGGCGTATGTAGGGCACAGAGGAGACGCGGGGCATGGACCGGCCACTGCGGGCGGCGGGGGTGGGGCGGGGGGGGGCGGGGTGTCCGTCCGGTCCTGGCCGGTGCCAGGGACGGTGCCGGTGTGGGGGACGGTGCGGGTGCGAAGCGCGTCAGCGGGGGGTGAAGACGGAGATCCGGTCGGTGACGTCCTCGGTCGCCCGGCGCTTCGGCGGGAGGAGCCGCTGGGGGGTGCCGATGTAGAGCCATCCCAGCAGGCGTTCGGCTTTTCGCAGGCCCAGGGCGCTGCGGACCCGTTCGGACTCGGTGAACCTGCCGGTGCGCCAGACGCTTCCGAAGTCCCGGGCGTGCAGCAGGAGTATCAGGGAAGTGGTCATGGCGCTGGTGGCGGCGAGTTGTTCCCATTCGGGGATCGAGCCGCCGCGGCCGTTTCCGTTCGGCACCGGTGAGAACACCAAGGTGGCGAGAAGCGGTGCTCTTTGCGGCTTGGTCTCCACCTGCCCTCGCCGGGAATCGGGGCCCGCGCAGTCGTCGGCGAAACAGCGCCCCAAAGCGGCGCGTCCTTCATCCCGTACCAGAATCCATCGCCAGGGCCGGAGTCTGCCGTGATCGGGGGCCGTGGCTGCCGCGCTCAGCAGATAGGCGAATTCCTGGTCGCTGGGGGCGGGTTCGACGAGATGGTGTTCGCTGCGGCGGGTCAGTACAGCGGTGATGACATCCATGGGGTCCTCTTCTGCATCGGCGCCTCGGCTGCTTCACCGGACGCGTTCGCCACCACGCCGGCGAACGCAACGGCGGTCGCATCTCCGCGCGTTGGCGGGCCGCTCATTCCCGGGGCCGCGGCGTACCGTTTCGTGTATGCGGGAAGCGGCGGAAGAGAGGAAAGGGAGGCGGGCGCCGTTTCTCCGCACCTCTGCGGCCCTCGCAACCCGCACCCAACCCGTTCTTGGTTCCCCGCGTCCCTGAAATTCCTCATTCTCGCGGCCTTACGGCACGGCCCGTACGGTCTCCGCGCCCCTTGACCTTCCGCCCCTCCCCCTTTCCCCTTTTCCTCTTTTCCTCTTTTCCTCTTTCCTCTTCCCTTTCCCTCTTTCTCTTCTTGCTCTTGCGGGCCTCCCGCCCTTCCGTGGTGATGTGCTCGGAAGGGCGGGTCCGGCCACCCGGCCACGACGGTGACGGTCGTGGTGGCGGTTGCGGTGAAGGGGCGGTGGTGGCGGGTGGCCGGGCCGGGCTGTGTCTTTACGCGCCGACGTGTTTTCCGCCGCGTCTTGAGCTGAGCGGCCGGAAGGCGGAGTGGTCGGGAAGGCCGCGGGCGGGTGGCGGGTTCGCGGTGTCAGGCCAGTGAGCGGATGACTTCGAGGGCCCGGTGGACGTCCTTGGGGAAATTGACGATGCCGGCCGAGAAGCGGACGTGCGGGACCGCGTACGGTGTTCCGCTGGCGATGACGCGGTTGTCGCGGAGGATCTGTACGACGTCCGTGGGCTTGTAGCCGCGGACGTCGAAGCAGACGAAGCCGGCGGAGTGTTCGGGGGCGCGGGGGGTGTGGAGGGTGACGTGGTCCATGCCGGCCAGGCCCTCCTTGATCTGGCCGTTCAGGTCGAGGATGCGGTCCTGGACGCGGGTGCGGCCGATCTGCCGGTGGAAGCGGAAGGCTTCGATGGTGGCCCACTGGTGTTCGTAGGCGAAGAATCCGCCCGGGCTGATCCATGAGGCTTCGGTGGGGCCGACCGGCGGGCGGTCTTCGCGCCAGGCGTCCTGGGGTTCTTTGGTCATGATGCTGGGGATGGTGGGCTGCAGGAGTGCCCAGTTCTCCGCCTTGGCCCAGACGATGCCGGTTCCGTGGGGGCCGAGGATCCATTTGTGGGTGCCGGCGGAGAAGAAGTCGCAGCCCATTTTCGCGACGTCTTCGTCGACGATGCCGAATCCGTGGACGCCGTCGACCACGAGCAGGATGCGGTCCGCTTCGTCGCGGTTGCGGTTCAGTTCTGCGAGGGCGTCGGCGATTTTCGCGATGGGCAGGCGGACGCCGGTGCCGGAGTGGACCCAGGTGACGCCGACGACCCGGGTGTTGGGGCGTACGGCGGCGCGTATGCGGGCTACGGCTTCGTCCTCGGAGAAGTGCAGTGATGATTCGTAGAGGGAGATTTTGCGTGTGCTGGCGCCCCACCTGTTGACGGCCAGTCGTATGGATTCGTGGTGCGGGTAGAACTCGTGGGTGGTGGTCAGGATTTCCTGGTCCGGCTTCAGGCGCAGGCCGCTGTAGATGAGGGCGAGTCCCATGGTGGTGCTGCCGGTGAGGGCGATCTCGTGGGGCTTTCCGCCGACGTATTCGGCGGCGGCGGCGCACACCTTGCGCCAGATCATGTCCTCGTCGCGTTGGAACATGTTGTCGTCGAGGTAGCTGTAGGGGTTTTCGTCGAATGCCTTGCGGTATTTGGCGATGGCTTCACGTACGGGGGTGGGGTTGGAGGCGAAAAAGAAGTTCGAGAGGTGTGCGAGGTCGGGCCTGAGGAGGAATTGTGCGCGGACGGATTTCCAGTCGTGGGGGTTGAACGGCTGGGTTGCAGCCTCTTGCGCGGCGGCTTTCCCTGCGGCTCCCAGGGTCAGTGCGGAAGCCGCGGCGCCGGAGCCGAGCAGAATTTTGCGGCGCGAAAGAGACACGATTACTCCTCCAGGGGTCGGGGTGGTCGCTTATCTTCGGGTGAAGTTTTGCGACGGCGTGTCCGGTGTTTTGGGGCAAGGTTCACTGATTAGCAGGACCGGCTGCGGGGGGTCAAGAAACGTTATCCGAAACCGACCATCGGGGAGGTTTTACTAAACCGTGAAGCGGGGTCCGTAAACCACGGCCTGCCGCAACTTAATGAAATGTTGCGCCCTCATGAACGGTCCGGGCGGGGGCCGCTGGTCGATACTCCGGGCCACCGGTGAAGGGATCACAGGTCTTGACGGATCACGGCGGTGATCGTTAACTGGCCACCATCTACCCGTAATGTGAAAATATGGGGAGCGGTGGGTGCTGACATTGAGAGACTTATTAGGGACCGGAGACTTTTTAAGAACTGCGGCTCGGGATCTCGAGGCCAGGGCGGAGGGCGGGTGCCCCGGGGTCCGTCTGGTGCCGGTCGACTCCCTGGTCGCCGCCGATTCGCCCCGGCTGGGCGGGGTGAGCCGGGAACATGTCGAGATACTCGCACAGGCAAATATCGAGCCGATCCTCGTCCACCGGGACACCCGGCGGGTGGTCGACGGGATGCACCGTCTCCAGGCCGTCCGGCTCCGGGGGGAGCGGCTGATCCCGGTCCGGTATCTGGACGGGCCGGCCAGTGAGATCTTCCTGCGGTCCGTGGCGGCCAACGTCCGCCACGGTCTGCCGCTGACGCTGCAGGACCGCAAGGCCGCGGCGGTCCGCATCCTGGCCTCGCACCCGGATCTGTCGGACCGTGCGATCGCGCGCATCACCGGGCTCTCGCCCAAGACCGTCGGCGCCGTCCGCCGTACTTCGACCGAGGAAATTCCCCGGTCGAAGGTCCGGGTGGGGGCGGACGGCCGCAGCCGCCCGCTGGATGCGGCCGAGCGCCGGGAGGCGGCCCGCGCGTTCCTCGCCGAACACCCCGGCGCCAAGCTCCACGAGATCGCCGCCAGCGCGGGGGTGTCGATCAGTACCGCGTGCGACATCCGCCAGCGCCTGCTGCGCGGCGAGCGGCCCCCCGCGCCACCGCGCCCCCCGGCCGCGGACGGACCCCGGGCCGCGGACGGACCCCGGGCCGCGGACGGACCCCGGGCCGGGGACGACGACGGGCCCCGGGGCGAAGGCGGAGGCGGGGCGCCGGCCGGCCGGCAGCAGGGGCAGGGGCGGCGCATCGAGAGTCTGGCGAAGGATCCCTCGCTGCGGTTCACCGAGTCCGGGCGCGCGCTGCTGCGCTGGCTGAACGCGCGGGCACCCGATCTTGAGGCGGGGCGGCAGTTGATGTCCTCGGTGCCGCCGCACTGTGCCGTCGCGGTCGCGAACCTGGCCAACTCCTACGCCCGGGAATGGCAGCGGTTCGCCAGCGCCCTGGACCAGGCCGCCGCCGACGGGGACGGGGCGTAGAACGGCGGGGCCGGGCGGGGTCCGGCGTGCCGGGCGGGGCCGGGCTGCCGGCCGCCGGTCATGACCGGCCGGCACCGGCACACACCCTCTCTTTTTGGTCCGTACTTTTTGAGGTAAAGGGCTCTTCATTCCCTGTGCTTTCCGCGGGGAGCCGGAATTCCGGACCCTTTTGTTGACGCCGGCGCCGGGCCCTTGAATGATGAAATCGCACCCCGCGCTTCACGGTCCTTCCTCTCACGGGCCGCGCCGTGGTGTCCGCCGGATCGGTGCGAAATGCCGTACGGCGTGAGGGAAATGTGTCCGGCCGGCCGTGAGGCCGAGAGGGCCGATCCGTTTTCGACCGCCGAAGGGGCCTGGAGTTCAGGATGAATCAAGCGGGAACTCGACCAGTGGAGACGAGCACGGATGTGGCCGTCGTCGGAGCGGGTCCGGCCGGTCTGTACGCCGCCTACTGCGCGGGATTCCGCGGGCTTTCCAGCGCGATAATCGACGCGTTGCCGCAGCCGGGTGGTCAGCTCACTTCCCTGTATCCGGAGAAGAAGATCTACGACGTCGCCGGCCATGTGGCCGTACGCGGCCGGGACCTGATCGATCAGTTGCTGGCCCAGGTCGCGCCGTTCCGGCCGCGGCATCTTCCCGGGCGGACCGCCGTCTCGCTGACCCCGGACGAGGGCAGGGGCGAGGGGGCGGGCCGGGGCTGGGTGGTCGGTCTGGAGGACGGCGGGCGGGTGCGTGCCGGGGCGGTCGTGATCGCGGCCGGTCTGGGGCGTGCGGTGCCGCGCACGCTGGCCTGTCTGCAGCCCTGGGAGGGGCGCGGGGTGGCGCACCACGTGCCGCGTCTGGAGGCGCACCGGGGGCGTGATGTGGTGATCGTGGGCGGTGGTGACAGTGCGGTCGACTGGGCGCTGGCGCTGGCGCCGGTGGCGCGGTCGGTGACCGTGGTGCACCGTCGGGCGGTCTTCCGTGCCCACGAGCACAGTGTCAAGCAGATGTACGCGGGTGATATCCGGGTGCTGACCGAGGCGCAGGTGACCGGTGGTGAGGGGCGGGAGCATCTGGAAAGGGTGCGGCTGCGCCAGGGCGGGAGCGGCGGGGAATTGACGTTGCCCGCGCAGGCTGTTGTTTCGGCGCTGGGTTTTATCACTTCTTCGGGTCCGCTGGCCGGGTGGGGGCTTCGGATGGAGAGTCGCCGTGTGGTGGTGGACGGGGCGATGCGGACGAATCTGCCGGGGGTTTATGCCGTGGGCGACATCTGTACGTATGAGGGGCGGGTGCCGCTGATCTCGGTGGGTTTCGGGGAGGCGGCGACGGCGGCGAATCATCTGGCGGTCGCGTTGCGTCCGGGCTCCCGTCTGGCGCCGGAGCATTCCACCGACCGCGAAGCGTTGTTGTCATGACCCTGAAGAAATTGACGGTTCTTCCGGCCGGGACCGAGGTCTGGTTGCCCGGCGGATCCCCTCTGACCGAAGTCGAGTACGAGTGTCCGCAGCAGCTCATCCCGTTCGGCTGCCGCTCCGGGGCGTGCGGCGCGTGCGTCATCGAGGTGCTGGAAGGTTTCAGCGCCCTGGGTGAGCCCGACGACGACGAACTCGACTTTCTCGAAGACCTCGGCCGGACCGGCGGAGGCCACCGCTTGGCCTGCCGGTGCCGGCTGGGCGGCGACGCGACCGTTCGCGTCGCCGACGACACCTGAACCACTGACACCGCACATCCGGACAACCACGAGAAAGGCCATCATGCCGAACCGCGTGATCAACGCCGGCTACGGGGACCGCACCCCGTTCCTGACCGCGTCCGCCTCCGTGAAGCTGCGCGCCGAGATCGACGAGCAGCTCGACCAGCAGGTCCTGGAGTGGTACGCCAACGTGCCCGAGGCCGCGCACCTGGAGGGCAAGAACGTCGACTCCGCGTACTACAAGCGGAACCTGATCGAGACCGCCTGGCGTATCCGGCTGCTGCGGGTGGCCGAGGCCAAGGCCCTGGTGGAGGTCGCCAAGCGCAGCCCGGAGGCGGCGCAGGTGTGGGCCAACTACGAGCAGGAGGAGATGCTCCACGACGAGCTGTTCATCAGCGACCTGGAGAAGGCGGGGGTCTCGCGTGAGCAGTTCCTGGCCACCGAGCCGTACCTGTCGACGAAGCTGCTGGCCGGCTACTTCTCCTACCTCCTCGACCACGAGGGTCCCCTCGGTGTCGTGGCGTACTCCTACCTCGTGGAGTACGTGAACGTGAAGCTGGAGCCGAGGAAGCTTCAGGCGCTCAAGGGGTCGGTCGGCGAGGACAACATCGGCGGTCAGATCAACCACTCGCACACCGACATCAACGACGACCACCCCGGCGAGGTGTGGGCGGCGGTGCGTCACCTGCTGCGCGGCCAGGACGACATCGACGCGTTCAAGCGGTACCTGCGTGAGCACCAGACGGTTCTGGCGCAGTACTTCGAGGAGCTGTACCTGGACACCATCGCCAAGGCGGAGAAGCAGGCCGCCTGATTTTTCGTCCTCGGCGGGGGCGCGGCGCGGTCGCGGCGCGCCCCCGCCCACCGGTGAGGAGGCCGGATGAGCATGGAAGACGCCCCGGGAGTGCTGCTGCTCAGCCATGTCGGGTTCTCGTTCGTCGAAGACCTCGCCGGCGCGGTGCGGGCACGCGGGCTGAAGGTCTACGTGATCAGTTCGCTGCCGGAGCCGGAGCATCAGGGTGTGCGGCCGGGGGTGCTGGCGGACCTCGCCGACGAGGTCAAGGTCACCGCCGGGCATGTGCTGGGCCCGCGTGAGGTCGACGGCTTCCTCGACGAGCTTCAGGCCGCGGGTGCCCCGGTGCGGTGCTGCCTGACCGTCTGGGAGGGCTACCGGCACCTGATGGCGCTGGCCAACGCCCGGCTGGGGGTCGCGGACCTCCAGGAGAAGCAGGCCCTGCAGTTGCGCGACAAGCTGACGGTGCGCAACCGTCTGGCCGACGCGGGTCTGAGCCGGGGCCGGGCGGCGGTGCTCACCCCCGCAACGCTCGCCGCGCGCCGTCGGGCGGGCGGCCGCTACTTCGTCAAACCGGTCAGCGGGATCGCCTCGTTCGGGACGTTCCCCCTCACCGACAGCACCACCTGGGCCGATCTGCAACGCATCGCCGACCAGGCACGCTCGGACACCGTCTACGCCAGCGCCTTCACCACCGGCCCCGCCGACGAGGACGACACGGGCACAGCAGACCCAACGGCCGCACAGGCGGACGGAACAAGCGGGACAGCCACACGGACGGCCACGCGGACGGCCGGGACGGGCGGTGCGGGCGGTGCGGGCGGGACGGCCGCACGTACGGCGGCGGAAGCGGCGGGAGCGGTGGCGCAGGCGGGGGCCGCCGGGCGCGGCGCCACCGGACCCGCGGACCAAGGCGCGGGACAGGAAACGGGCCGGGACACGGGCCGGGACCCGGGCCGGGACCCGGGCCGGGGTGCAGGCCGGGCCACGGGCCAAGACGCGGGTCGGGACACGAGCTGGGACCCGCACCGGGATGCAGGCCGGGCCACGGGCCAAGACGCGGGCCGGGACCCGCACCGGGACGCGGGCCGGGACGCGGGCCGGGATGCAGGCCGGGCCACGGGCCAAGACGCGGGCCGGGACCCGCACCGGGACGCGGGCCGGGACGCGGGCGGGAGTGCGGGCCGGGACACAGGCCGGGAGGCGGGCGGGAGTGCGGGCCGGGACGCGGAGGTCCCGGTGCGGTTCCTCGTCGAGGACTACATACCCGGGCAGGAGTTCAGCTTCGAGGTGATCGTCGTCGACGGCGGGCCGCAGGTGGTGGCCGTGCACGAGAAGTGCGAGGTGACCGAAGCCGCGGGCACCGTCCTGGAGAACGCCTGCGTCAGCCCTCCCACCAGCCTGACGCAGGACCAGATCGCCGCGGGCCTGACGTGGGTCGGCACGGTACTGGAGCTGCTGGAGCTGAACTGGGGCTGCTTCCACATCGAGGCACGGCACAGCGCCTCGGGCTGGGACCTGATCGAGATCAACCCGCGCGTCGGCGGCAGCCTGATCTCCCCCAGCGTGGCGGCACTGACCGGCGGCCCCGGCCTGCTCGACCTGTGGCTGGACTCCCTGCTCGGCGCCCACCGGCCCGCCGCCCTGCGCACCACGCTGGAGAAACTGTCGTACACGGCCGGCGGCGCGGCGCCGGGCGGGCGGGCGACGTTCTTCCGTGTCTTCTTCGCCGACCCCGGCACGCTGGCCCGGGTCGAGCTGAACCCGGCGCTGCGGCCGCGGCCGCTGCTCTCGCAGATCCTGCTCAAGGCCGGTGACACGGTCGAGCCGTCCTCGCGGGAGGTGTTCCTCGGCCAGGTGCTGTGGCGGATGGACCTGGCCGGCCGCGAGGCGGTCCTGGCGGAGCTGATGCCCGCCTCCGAGCGGGCGATCGAGGTCGCCTACGAGGGAGGACAGGCATGAGCGCACCGCTGTTCCTCATCGTCGACTACAACCTGAGCCGGATCGACGAGGTCCGTCACCTGAGCGACCACGCGCGCGAGCGCCACGGTGCGCGGGTGGTGCTGATCCGGGCCGCTCCCACCGCGGCGGACCGCGCGCTGGCCGATGAGGTGATCGACCTCGACCCGCTGCGCGACGACTTCGCCGAGATGGGCCTGAAACTGCTCGGGGACCGGCGCGAGCGGATCGTGGCGGGCGTGGTCTTCTCCGACAACGCCGTACACAGCGGCGCGGAACTGCTCGACCGGCTGGGCGTCGCCGTCGACGCGCCGCAGCTCGCGCAGGGGGCGTTCTCGAAGTTCCGCTACCGGCTGGAAGAGGCACGGGTCGCACGGCTGCTGGCGGCGCAGCGGATCATGGTGCCCGCCTTCGCCGAGATCGCCTCACTCGATCAGCTCCGGGCATTCGCGCGGGAGCACCCCGGGGGTTTCGTCGTCAAACCCTCGGCCGAGGGCAACAACCGCGGCGTCGTCGTGGTGCGGCCCGGAGATGACCTGACAGCCGCGTTCGCCGAGGTCCTGCCCTACCTGGAGGGCGGGGTGATCTGTGAGGAGTTCATCCCCTACCGGCGGGAGTACTCCTACGACGGAGTGGGACCGCTGGCGTTCCTGACCGAGAAGATCAGCGCGCCGGGCCGGTACCCCGTCGAGGTCGCGCAGGTACTGCCCGCCGTCGTCGACGCCCACGAACGCGCCACACTGGAGCGGGCCGGACGGTGGGCGAACGCCCTGGTCGGCCAGTGCGACGGGCCGTTCCACAACGAGATCAAACTGAGCGACGACGGACTGCGGGCCGCGGTGGTGGAACCCAACCGCCGTCCAGGCGGAATGAAAATCTGGTCACTGGCCCGGTGGGTGTACGGCATCGATCTGCACCATCACTGGATCGACACGGTCTTCGCCACCGGCACCACTGCCGCCCCCGGCACCGCCGCCACCGCTGCCGCCGCCGGAGCCCCCGGCGCCACCGCCGGTACCGCTGCCGGTGCCGCCACCACCGCCGCCGGAGCCCCCGGCACCACTGCCGGAGCCGCTGCCACCACCGGCACCACCGCCGGTACCGCTCCCGGCAGCACTGCCGCCGCCGGAACCGGAACCGGAGCCGGCACCACTGCCACCACCGCTACCGGAACCGGAACCGGCGCGGGTGCCGGAACCGGCGCGGGTGCCGGAACCGGCGCGGGTGCCGGAACCGGCGCGGGTGCGGGGCGGCTGGTGGCGGGCTGCTCGGCGGCGACGGTGCTGCTGGGCGTCGGCAGCGACCGCTCCTTCGCCCCCGCCGACGTCGCCGACGGCGCGGAGCCCTTCGCCGAGGCCGTGCGGGCCACCGCCGCCCAACTGTCCCTGGCCGACGGGGAACTGAGCGTCACAGCCTTCACCTGGCTGTCGACCGAACGCCGCACCCTGCACGCCGTCGCCCGGGACAACGCGGACTTCGCGGCCCAGGGCTGCGTCGTCCTGCGCGGGAACCGCGCCGACATCCGCACCGTCGTCCACACCCTGCGCACGGCCTGGCCGGCCGCGCTCGACCGCGCCCTCACCCCTGCCGTCAGGAAGGCCTCATGAAGATCCTCATCCTGCACCGCGTGCCCTACTTCAAGATCGAATACGCGCGGGGGATCCCCCACGACCGCCACGAGGTCACCTACTTCGGCACCGACCAGGCCCTGGCCACCCTGCCGGACGGCCTGCGGTGCGAACGCGTCAGCCGGCCCGGCACCCGCTCCGCCTACGACGAAGCCCGCCAGTGGCTGACCACCCACCCCCGCACCTTCGACCGCGTCATCTCCGTATCGGAATACGAACTGCTCGACGCCGCCCGCCTGCGCGAACACCTCGGCGTGACCGGCCCGCGCGTCGAACAGGTCACCCTCACCCGCGACAAGGTCCTGATGAAACAAGCCGCCCAGGACGCCGGAATCCGGGTACCGCGCTTCTCGGCACTGCCGGACCTGCTGCACCCGCACGCGCGGGCACCGTGGCAGGGCCGCACCGTCCTCAAACCGCACCGCGGCGCCTCCAGCGAAAACGTCCTGGTCTACGACACCCCCCACCAGGCCCTCACCGCGGTCACCGAAGGCCGCACCGGCGTCGCCGCACTCGACACCGGCACCGGCCGCGCCGACTTCCAGGCCGAGGAATTCATCTCCGGCCCCATCCGGCACTTCGACGGCCTGATCCAAGACGGCACACTCCTCCTGCTGACCGCCAGCCAGTACGTGGGCACCTGCCTGCGCTACGCCCAAGGACAGCCCATGGGCTCGTACCAGATCACCTGCGACGCCCCCACCCGCACCTGGGTCACCCGGGCACTGGCCGCCGTCGGCATCAAGGACGGCAGCTTCCACCTCGAAGCCATCGTCTCCGAAGAACAGGAACTGGTCTTCCTCGAAGTCGGCAACCGCGTCGGCGGCGCCGACGTCGTCGCCACCGTCGAACTCGCCACCGGCGTACACCTGCCCTCCTACGAACTGCGCATCCTGCTCGGCGAACCCGTCGCCGACCGCCTGCCCGCACCCCCGCCGGCGCACGCCGGTACGGCTGGTTCGTCCACCCCGGCCACCACCTCGCCGGACAGGAGTTCCACGGTCTGGACGGCACAGGGGCATTTCGGGCCAGTGCCCGCGTCGTCGCCTGGAACGAGCTACAGTCCGGCGCGCGGCTACCCGATCACATCACCTACCAGGCCGGAGAAACGGTTCTCGCGGGCATCGTCGCGAGCAACACCCCCGAAGAAACCCGGGATTGGATCGTCGACCTGTTCAACTCCCTGACGGTCCGCACCCGCCCGGCCGCCCCCACACCAGCGGAACAGGTCCTCGCATGAAGAAACAGCACATCCTGCTCGCCGTGGCAGTCACCGCGATCTGGGGTCTGAACTTCTCCATCATCAAAATCGGACTCGAGAGCGTCGACCCACTCATCCTCGCCGGCATCAGATTCGCGCTCTGCGCACTGCCCGCCGTGTTCTTCCTCAAACGCCCCCAAGTCCCCTGGCGCTACATCACCGGCTACGGACTCGTCTTCGGCGTCGGCCTGTGGGGCGTGGTCAACCTCGGCATCAAAGCCGGCCTGTCCTCCGGAATCGCCTCCCTCGTCCTGCAGTTCAGCGCCTTCCTGACCATCCTCCTCGGCGCCGTCGTCTTCCGCGAAAAACTCTCCCGGTTCCAGTACGCCGGCATCGCCGTCGCCCTGACCGGACTGTTCTCGGTCACCTTCATCACCGACGGCACCGTCACCCTCACCGGCATCGCCCTGGTCCTCCTCGGCGCGGTGGCATGGAGCGTGGCCAACATCCTCATGAAGAAAGCCGCACCCAAGGAAACCCTCGCCTTCCTCGTGTGGTCCTCCCTCTTCTCCCCCCTCCCCCTCTTCGCCCTCGACCTCGCCGTCAACGGCACCACCGGCTACACCGCACTCCCCCACCAAATCGGCTGGACCGCAGTCCTCTCCCTCCTCTTCCAGGCCTACCCCAACACCGTCCTCGGCTACGCCATATGGAACTGGCTGCTCCGCGAATACCCCGTCTCCACCGTCGCCCCCCTCTCCCTCCTCGTCCCCATCTTCGGCGTCCTAGGCTCCATCCTCCTCTTCAACGAACCCCTCCCACCCCTCAAACTCCTCGCCGGCACCCTCATCATCACCGGCCTCATCATCGGCCTCTACAGCAAACACCCCACCACAACCACACCCCCCACCCCCACCCCCACCGAAACCCCCACCAACAACGAAGCCGCAGCCGCAGCCGCGAACGAAACCCCAACCGAAACCGAAACCCGCGACGAGGCCAAAGCCGAAACCGGCAGCGATGACACATCCGACGACGGCAACAACAACACCCCGATTCACAGTGCGAGCCAACGATGAACACCCCCACAAACCCCACCAACCACAAACCCACCACAAACGCCCTGGACGCACTCTCCGACCGGTACATCGACGAACTCGCCGCCCTCGACCCCTGCCTGGCCTCCGCCATGGGCATCGCCGGCCAGGAAGAACACCTCACCGACTTCAGCCCCCGCGCCACCTGGGAACGCCAAAACCTCGCCCGCCGCACCCTCACCGCACTCAACAGCACCCCCGTCACCGGGGAAGCCGGACACATCGCCGCGGCCGTCCTGCGCGAACGCCTCACCACCGAAGTCGCCCTCGCCGACGCCGACGCCTACGGCACCCTCCTCGACACCCTCGACGGCCCCGTCCAACGCATCCGGCAAGCCATCGGCCTCCTCGACCAAGGCAACGCCACCGTATGGGAAGCCCTGCTCGCCCGCCTGAGCGCCATCCCCGCCACCCTCACCGGACTCCACGAAAGCCTCGAAACCGCCCGGCACCGCAAACGCGTCGCCCCCCTGCGCCAAGTCACCCGCAACGCCCGCGAATGCCTCGACATGCGCGCCTACCTCACCACCCTGCCCCCCGGCCACGGCCACGGCCCCCTACGCCACGCCCTCGACGAAGCCACCACCGCGGCCAACACCGCCCTCACCCGCCTCGCGTCCTACCTCACCGACGAACTCGCCCCCCACGCCCCCGAACACGACGCCGTCGGCGAAGACCGCTACCACCTCGGCGTCCAAGAATTCCTCGGCACCCGACTCGACCTCCACGACGTCTACACCTGGGGCTGGGACGAACTCACCCGCATCCAACAAGAAACCACCCAAGCCGCCGCCCGCATCGCCCCCGACGAACCCCTCCCCGCCGTCCTCGCCGCCCTCGACAACGACCCCCGCCACCAAGCCACCAGCCCCGCCGCCTTCCGCGACTGGATCCAACAACTCGCCGAAAACGCCATCAACGACCTCGACGGCACCCACTTCACCATCCCCCCACCCCTCCGCCACATCGACTGCCGCATCGCCCCCAACCAAGGCGTCGCCTTCTACCTCGCCCCCAGCGAAGACCACACCCGCCCCGGCACCGTCTGGTGGCCCCACCTACCCCCCGACACCCCCATCCCCACCTGGCGCGTCCCCAGCACCATGTTCCACGAAGGCGTCCCCGGCCACCACCTCCAACTCGGCATCACCACCCTCAACCCCCACCTCAACCGCTTCCAACGCCTCACCAGCGAACTCCACCCCGGCCACGTCGAAGGCTGGGCCCTCTACGCCGAACGCCTCATGGACGAACTCGGCTACTTCCAAAACCCCGCCCACCGCCTCGGCATGCTCACCGGCGGCCAACAACTCCGCGCCGCACGCGTCATCCTCGACATCGGCCTCCACCTCCAACTCCCCATCCCCCCCGGCACCGGCTTCCACGAAGGCCAACACTGGACCCCCCACCTCGCCCACACCTTCCTCACCCAACACTGCCAACTCGGCCCACCCGACTTCCTCACCTGGGAAATCGACCGCTACCTCGGCCGCCCCGCCCAAGCCCTCGCCTACAAACTCGGCGAAAAAACCTGGCTCCAAGCCCGCCACACCACCCATTACAACCTCACCACCTTCCACCACCACGCCCTCCAACTCCCCCCCATGGGCCTCAACCTCCTCCACACCCACCTCACCACCCCCACCCCACAAAACAACACAAACCCAACAAACAAAAACACCCAATAACCCACCACCCGGCCCCCCACCCCCAAACCCCAAACAAACCAACCGACCAACCCCAACACGCAAACCAACAAAGAAAACAGGCCCGCCGACCCGCCATACGGCGCGGGCTCTCAGACGTCACTTACCGCAGCAATCACTCCCACCAGGATTTGATGTCACCCTGATCACGATCAGCAGTGATGTAATACACCGGCACAGGAACCCCCCGACTCCCACGACCGGTGATGGTGGGACCAACAACCCTCCCTCTACAGTCATTACAAGGAATGCGATCCGTAAACAACGCCAGGGGCTCGAAGTCCGTCCTCTGACTGTTCAGGTGGCCGATGAGAGCTTCTTCTGAATGCGGGCCGAAGTTACCGGTGTTGAAAGAGGAGATGACCTTCGTCTCCTGCCCTGGAGCGGATTTATCGCGGTACATCAGGACGGCGAAGTTCGCGATCCATGGGTTCGATACGCCGATCCGCTTGGCGCGCTCCGGCAGGACGTGACTGTCGATGAACGGGATTCCGGTGAGGGTGGTGCCGCCGCGGGCAGACAGCGGAGTAGGGAGCATCTCACCGGATCCCCGGGTTTCGGCCGTCCGCTGTACGTGAGTGAACTTCTCCGGCGATGTGAGCGGTGACCGGCTACGACGGTCGTCCTGCTGCCGGCTGATGGCGTTGTCGCCGGAAAAGCGCTGGAGAGCCGTGGCTTCCTGCCTGCCCGGTACGGGAGCCGCCGACATGGCGCGTACGGCATTGGCCTCCGCTTCCCGCTCGAAACGGTCGGACGGGTCGCTGACCTTGAGGCCGTCGCCGGTGTCCGTGCCGGCGACCGGGCCCTGACGCTGCTGGATGACGTGCGTCAGTTCGTGGGCGAGGGTGTGCGGGTCGCCACCGCTGTCACCGATGACGATGTGGTTGCCGGAGGTATAGGCACGGGCGCCGACTTCGGCGGCGGATGCCTTGGCGGCCGGGTCGTTGTGGATGCGGACGTCCGAGAAGTCGGCACCGAGCCGCGCTTCCATGTCGGAGCGGGTGGCGCCGTCCATCGGCTGCCCGGGGGCACGCAGGACGTCGTGGACGGTGGACCGCTGGACGGGTCGCTCGGCCTGCTGATGTCCACCGCAGTCCGCGTGGTGCTGGTGCTCCTGCGGGGTCCAGGGGTGTCCGCCTTGGCGAAGCATCTGGACCACTGCCGCGTTGCCGGCGCTGCTCTGGAGGGCCAGGAGCCCGGGAAGCGCGGTCGGCCGTGGTCCGGTACGCCTGGCGTGCGGCGTCCGGCCGTTCTCCGCCTCGTTGCTCCTTGCCCTGCCGTGCTCGTGCATGATCTTCCTCCCGCGTCACAGCCGCCGGCACAGATATCCCCGCCTCGGCCCCGCCTTGCCGCGGACCACCGCGCCCTGCAGCGGAGACAGCGCCGATCGGCTCATGGACCGCATTCAATGAGGGTCCGGCGTATCCCCTCGATATCGGGACGCTAGGGCGCTCAGAAGGTCACCGATAGCGGAACAGTTGCCCTCGGCCTGATCTCGACCTCGGAAAGGCGGTATCGGCATCGGTAGTACGCCAGGACGGTGGACGGCGTGTCGTTGTGAAAGCCGGTTGTGCGTCGGCAGATGCGAGGGCTCATCGATCCGTACACCCGTGGATGTGCCCGCGATAGCCGATCATTCCGGAATGAGGTGCGGAGTCTTCTCCAGCAGATGATTCTGCGGATGAGTTGGCGGGGGAAGAGATGGGGGCCGGCGCATATCTCGTAGCGGATCCGCAGTTCGCCGAGAAGTCCGGATGGACGCGGAGAGGGCGCTGTCGTCGGTCTCCGCAAGGCGTACGGCGCGTCCGCCGTGCACGCACTGGCGGCGACCTGCGGGAAGACGATGGAGCTGCGCACCCGCTTCCTTCCTCCCGGGTATCTCGTCGCGTCCGTCCGCCGCGCGGTGACGGGCCGGTGTCCGGCGCCTCTCCAGGGGCGCCGACGGGGCCGCCGCGGACGTCACATAGCCGTATTTTCCCGGGTGGTTGGCGGCGTGAGAGCGGCTGGTTGCCGTCTTGTGGGCGTCGTTGCCGCGTGGTGCCCTACCGCTTGCGGGACAACTGATACCCAAGGAGGCGTACGAGGCTCATGATCAATCGCATTGTTGCTGTGGCGGCGCTGGTACCGGTCATGCTGGGCACCACCGCCGGAGGTGTTCCGGCGCACTCCCCCGCGCCGAAGACGACGGCCGCCGTCACGCTGACCTACGACGCCAGCGGGGCGGGCCAGCAGTGGGCGGACGCGGTCGAGAAGGCGGCGCAGAACTGGAACGCCGCGGTGCACAACGTGCAGCTCAAGCCGGCGAGTTCGCCCGGTGCGGCGGACTATGTCTACAAGGCGACGAACGGCTGGCCGCAGTCGACGCTCGGGCCGATCCTTCCCGGCAGCGGCGGCGGTGAGGTGCAGCTTGGCCAGGAGGCGGTGAACGAGGGGTACGACCTGGCGCGGGTCGCGACACACGAGACCGGGCACATCCTCGGACTGCCCGACGACTACGAGGGCCCCTGCTCGGAGATCATGTCCGGCCACGGCCCCGGCCCTTCGTGCACCAACGACAAGCCGAACGAGGCCGAGGCGGCACAGGTCGACCAGAACTACGCGGGCGCCGGAGTGGCGGCGGCGCGGAAGAAGGGGCATCAGGTGGTGATCGATGTCTGGCGTGCTCCGGCTGCCGCCTCCGCACGCTGACCGGTCGGTCCACCGTTCACGACCGGGCGGCGGGGCGCGGGTGAGTGTACGACGCCGGGTCGCGGCCCGGGAGCGGACGGCGCCCGTGGTGGCGAGCGCGGCCCGGGTTGTACGGGCAGTCCTCCCGTGACTCGTCACCGTGCCGCACATGATGACGGTTCATCAGCCTGCCCCGCTCCCGCTCGACCATGGAAGCCGGGAGCGTGACGAGGTCCCGGGAGGCCGGCGAGGCGGCGCGGAGCGCGTCGCCTCGCCGGCCCCGGGAAGGGCCGGGCGGACCTCAGCGGGTCAGCCGTGGTAGCGCGCGACCACCTTGGTGTAGTCGTACTGCGCCTGCTTGACCCCGCTGCAGGAGTCCGCGTCGAGACCGCGGGTGCAGGAGCGGTCGCGGTTGAGCGACCAGAAGGTGAAGCGGGCGATGTGGTGCCGCTGGGCGTAGCGGAGCATCGTACGGAAGTTGCGGACGCTGATGCGCTGCCCCTTCATGTCCGTCTTGCCGTTCATCGTGGAGATGCCGATGTGCCGGTAGGCGGTGGCGGACTTCACTCCGTACGCGGCGGCGACGGCGTTCTTCAGACCGTCGGCCGACTTCATGGTGGTGGTGCCCATGGTGTTCGGGGTGTCGAAGTTGAACGCCATGATGTTCCACCCGGTCACCACGAGGTGTGCCTTCCCGGCCCGCTTGATGAGGTCGCGGATGGTGTGGACGGGGCCGTCGGCCCGGCCGCTGAAGGTGACGTAGACCTTCAGGGAGGGGTTGGCCGCCTTGACCTTCTTCAGCGCGTCGACGATGCGCTGGCGGACGACGGGGTTGTCGTCCTCCGTGTGCTCGATGTTGACGTCGATCGCCTTGAGCCGGTAGGCGCTGATCACCTTCTGGTAGGCGTTGGCCAGCGCGGTGGGGTTGGTGCAGGAGATACCGAGCTTGTTGCCGCTCCACCCGCCGAAGGAGGCGACGACATCGCCGCCCGCCGCGCGGATGTTCTTGATGGTCTTCTCCTCCGCTCCTCCCCGCAGGGGGCGGGAGCCGTCCCACTTCGGGTTGCACGTGCCGCCGGAGGTGATGAACGACAGGGTGAACTGCTTGATACCCGTGGCCTTCATGACACCGACGGGGTTCTGCGGGTGCCCCCAACCGAGGTACAGGTAGGGCGCGTTGATGCCGACGGGGAGGGCGGCGGCCTGAGCTGCCGGGGCGGCGACTGTGGACGAGGCACACAGCGCACCCGCCGCGGTGAACGCGACCAGCGCTCGTCGCATCAGGGTTCGAGTCATGAACAGACCTTTCCAATGGACTTGGGACGGTCCGAATGTACTCAGTGGTGCGGGCGATGACGGAGCGGGAGGGAAAAGTTAGGGGGTGGGCGGCGGGCCGGCCCCCTAGGGGGTGCCGTACCGGATCGCGCGGCGGCGGCGCGGAAGTCCGAGCATGCCGTGGCAGGAGCCGCGTCCGGGGCGGTCCGGCGTGAAGCGCGCGATGCCAGGGGGGAGAGAAGGCCGCGCTCCGATGTGGCGTCGGACGGGCGAGGTCCGGCCAGTTTCCGCGAGGAGGAACTCCGGTGTCCAGGTGGGGAGTTCACCGGAGAGTGACAGCGCTACGTGAAAGTGAAGGGCAGCGATGACGTACAACCCCAGCGGTCTCGCCAAGGAGGCGGCGGAGAAGATCTCCCGTCTCGAGAAGGAGCTGGCCAGCGGCCGCGGCGTCTTCAGTGAGCCGAAGAGCGCGGTCGCCATCTATCAGTACCTGCGCGAGATGGCCGAACGCATGCCGGTCATCCTCCAGCACGCCTCCGCGGCCCTGGAGGAGACGACCCGCGATCCGGACCACGCCGAGAAGGCGGTGCAGTGCGCGGACGCGGCCACCGTCAGCGCCACCACCCTCGCCCGCCGTCTCCAGCAGGCGCAGGAAGCCGCGGAGAAGGCGCGGCGCCGCTGAGCGCCCGTCGGGGAGCCCGGCACCGCGGTGCGCCGGTCCCGGGCCGCCCGGCCACGCGGCGACATGTACAGGCAGGGGGCCGGTGTGCCCGGTCGCGGGCCCGGCGCACCGCTACCGTCCCCGCGGGTCCGGGCTGACGCTGAACGAGACCGGTGCGCTCGGCCGGGCGGGCGGCGGGCCGTCCTGCCAGCCCTCCACGGGAGAGCGCAGGGCGCTGATCATCCACCAACTGAACAGGCCGGCCGCCAGCAGCCCGAGGGCGGCGAGCACCGCGCACGAGAGGACCGTTTTCCGTTGCGCCACATCGATTCCTGATCCGGGCCGCCGTACGCGGACCGCCGGGTCGCCCGCGCGCCGCGTCCGGTCGCGGCGCGCGGCCGGCTCTAGCCGGCGGTCTGCGTCGTGCTGCGCCCCTTGACGTCGAAGTCCTTGGCCATCCCGACCATGTTCAACCGGGCGAGATCCGCCTGCTCGAAGTGGAGCGGCCCCTTGTCGAGGTCGCGCCGGTGCTCGCTGGGGATGCCCCAGTCGTACCGCTTCTCCACCTCGACCTGGTACGTGACGTGATCGCCCTCCTTGTGGCCGACGAGTCGGTACTGGAAGTGGTTGAGGGCGTAGTACCAGTTCAGACTCTTGTCGCCCTGGGTGATGTCGGGGGCGCTGCTCTGCCAGGAGCTGGTGAAGGTGCCGTCGGGCTGTTTCTTCACCTCGGCGAGGGTGGTGTCCACGTCGTGGCGGAAGGCCGGCATGTCGGAGAGCATGCGGTCCGCGTCGACCTCGACCGGCTCTCCGGAGCCTTCGAGGAAGTGGCCGAGGAGGTCACCGGCGTCGCCCCAGCCCTGGGTGTAGAGGTAGCCGCGGACGAGGCCGAGCTGGGCCTCGTTCCAACTGTCGCTCATGTCGGCGTCGTCGCGGTCGACGCGGTCGCGGTTCTCGGTACGGAAGGTGTCCTCCGTGCCGAAGAGCACTTTCAGGCCGCGCTCCAGGCTCCCGTCGACCTCCGTCGCGAGGCGGAGCACGTCCTTGAGCTGGTTGCCGAGTTGCTGTGCCCGGCCGTTGCGTTCCTGCTCGGTGCGCTGCTCCTCGGGGGAGAGCGGGCCCGGCGCCCGCATCACCACCCAGGCGACCTCGCCGTCGCCGTTGACGCTGAATCCCTCGCCGATCGCCTGTTGTTGCAGCTCGGCGGCCTGGCGCTGCAGCTCGGCGAGACTACGGAAGCCGTCGCCGGTGCCGTCGACGATGTCGTCGAGGAAGTCCTTGACGCCCTGGGCCTCCTTGGCGACCGCGTCGATGTCGAGGCCGATGCCCCCGCAGGTGCGGGTCGCCTCGGTGGCGTCCTCGCCGCTCCAGTGCGTCCCCGCTTTCAGCGGCGCGGTGACGGCGTCGGTGTACCCTTCGCCGGCCTGCCGCAGGCGGGAGGCGATCCAGCCCCAGTCGGAAGCGGCGCTCCGCATCTTTCCGAGATCCAGGTTGATCAACCCGGTCATGTCCACCATCGGCCGGCCGCCTATCCGAAGATGTTGTGCAGGGTCTCGGTGATGAAATTCTCGTTGCCGTCGATATCGCTGGCGTTGAAGCGGATGTTCTCCGCCGCGTCGGACAGCTCTTCGCGGACGAGTTCGTTGAGCTTCTCCCAGCGTTCCGACAGTTCGTCGACGCTGCCGGTGAACGTCCATCCCGGCGCCGCGCTCTTGAGGGCGTTCACGGCGCCGTCGGCGTTTCCGAGGAGTTTTCCTACCGCGCTTCCCGTGGCGTCGATGTCCTCGGCGCATTGGCGCATCCAGTGTGTGTCGGCTTCCATCCGTACCCCCGTGCAGTGCCACCGACCGGCCTTGTCGGAGGCACCGTACCGGATTCCGGGCCGAGTTGACCCGCGGACGGCCCAGGAACCGGCCACCGGACGGCGGGCGCCCCTTCCGCCTCTGCCGCCCCGGCCTGCGGGGGCGGGTACGACCCGGGGCCGCGCCGTCATGCCGTGCGGGGCCCGCGCATTCCGGCCGATCGGAATGCGGAAGCCGAAATGCGTGGGTGGGCGGGAAACGACGATGGGAATACGTCGGCCGGAGAAGGAAATTCCGCTGTACCGCACACCACGGAACGAGGCCCCTTTCCCCTCCGCTTTCCCTTCCTCCGGGTTCCTCCACAAGGAATGTCCCCGTTTGGGCGGCGCGCCGTCCCGTCCCCGGGCGACCCGGTATCGCGCCCCGCCGCGCCCGGTGCCTCCCCGGTGTACTCGCGGGCGACAGGGCTTCCGTGGTGGTCACGGCGCTCCGTCCGCCGGTGTGACGTCTGTTCGCCCCGGCCGAAAATCCGTGACGTGGGCGGTCGGGGCGTACGAGGATGGCGGCATGTCGTACACCCACACACCCGACGAGTCGCTGCCCCGCCAGGTCGCCGACGCCTACGTCGACGCCCTCATCGCGCTGGACCCGGTCACCGGTACCTATCTCGGCGACGCCGCCTCCTCCGGGCGGCTGCCCGACCTGTCACCCACCGGGCAGGAGGCGCTGGCGCAGCTCGCCCGCACGACGCTGGAGCGGCTGGCGGTCGCCGAGGCGTTGCCGGGGGCGGCGAACGCGGTCGAGCAGCGGTGTGCGCGGCTGCTGCGGGAGCGGCTGGAGGCGGAGCTGGCGGTGCACGAGGCGGGCGAGGGCCTGCGGGCGGTGAGCAATCTGGGCTCGCCGCTGCACAGCGTCCGTGAGGTCTTCACCCTCACGCCCGCCGAGACCGAGGAGGACTGGGCGGCCATCGCACAGCGGCTGCGTGCCGTGCCGGACGCCCTGGAGGGGTACCGCGCCGCCCTCGACGCGGGGCTGCGCCGTGAGCTGCCCGGCGGCCCGCTCCAGGTCGCCACGGTCGTGGGGCAGTTGGACGAGTGGATCGGCGGGGGCGGGCGGAGCTGGTTCGCGGAGTTCGTCGCGCCGGGGCCGCGGGCGCTGCGGACCGAGCTGGAGGAGGCGGCGGCCGTGGCGACGGGGGCGCTGGCGGAGCTGCGCCAGTGGCTGCACACGCACTACGCCCCGGCCGTCGCCGGCGCTCCGGATGTGGCGGGCCGTGAGCGTTACGCCCGGTTGGCCCGGTACTACACCGGTATGGATCTCGATCTCGACGAGGCGTACGCGTACGGCTGGGCGGAGTTCCACCGGCTGCTGGCGGAGATGCGCACCGAGGCGGAGAAGGTGCTGCCCGGTGCGGCCACCCCGTGGGAGGCGCTGGCCTGGCTGGACGGGAACGGCACGCACATCGAGGGTGTCGAGGAGACCCGGCGCTGGCTCCAGGAGCTGATGGACGACACCGTCGCGGAGCTGGACGGTACGCATTTCGCGCTGTCGGAGCCGGTGCGGCGGGTCGAGTCGCGGATCGCGCCGCCGGGCAGCGCCGCGGCGCCGTACTACACCCAGCCGTCGCTGGACTTCAGCCGTCCGGGCCGGACCTGGCTGCCGACGATGGGCGAGACGCGCTTCCCGGTGTACGACATGGTCACCACCTGGTACCACGAGGGTGTGCCGGGCCATCATCTCCAGCTCGCGCAGTGGGTGTACGTCGCGGACCGGCTCTCCCGTTACCAGACCACCGTCGGCATGGTCAGTGCCAACGCGGAGGGCTGGGCCCTGTACGCGGAGCGGCTGATGGACGAGCTGGGTTTCCTCACTGATCCGGAGCGGCGGCTGGGGTACCTCGACGCGCAGATGATGCGGGCCGTCCGCGTGATCATCGACATCGGTATGCATCTGGAACTGGAGATCCCGGCGGATTCGCCGTTCCACCCCGGTGAGCGGTGGACGCCGCGGTTGGCGCACGCGTTCCTGGCGGCGCACTGCAGCCGGCCCGCCGATTTCGTGGAGAGCGAGATCGTCCGCTACCAGGGTATTCCCGGCCAGGCGATCGGCTACAAGCTGGGCGAACGCGTCTGGCTCCAGGGCCGCGAGGCCGCCCGCGCCCGCCACGGCGACGCCTTCGACCTCAAGGCGTGGCACATGGCCGCCCTGTCGCAGGGTTCGCTGGGCCTGGACGATCTGCTCGCGGAGCTGTCCGCGCTCTGAGGCCACCGGCCACCGGCCGGTATCCGGACTTTTCCAGGCCCGGGTTCCGGCCGTTTTCCGGGGCCCGGTCCGGGGGTCGCCCCCCGGGCCGGGCCTTTCCGCGTGGTGGCGTCCGGCGGTACCCGGCGCGCCCTCCGTCAGCCGTTCGTCGTCCACCGCCCTCCGTCAGCCGTTCGTCGTCCTCCGTCAGCCGTCAGCCGGATTCCGCCGTCCCCGGTGCCGCCGCGACCACGTGGTAGACGCGTGGGCCCACGGCGACGTCGCCCAGGGGCGTCATTCCGAATCCGTCGACGTGGACGCGCCAGGACGGGCGGTTGGCGGCTTCGATGAAGGCGACGAGGGCGTCCGCGCGGCCCTCGGCGGCGGTACGCGCCATGGTGAACAGGCGCCGGGCGATGCCCTGCCCCCGGTACACCGCGTCGACGACCAGGGGTCCGTACAGCAGCCAGCGGACCGCGCTCAGCGGGCGGCCCTGCCAGCGGAGGGTGTCCTGGGCGGCGAGCAGCGCCCGGACCGGGGGCGGCGGGGCGGGCAGGCTGTCGGGGGCGGAGAGCGCGAGAAGTCCGGCGACGTGTCCGCCGTCGTCGGCGAGGAGGAGTCCCCCGTGCGCGGCCATGGCCCGCAACCCGCCCTCGTTCAGGCTTCCTTGGACGAATCCCTGATCGGCGCGTTGCTCCGGGGTGAGGGCGTCGTGGTGGTTGGCGGCGAAGAGCGCGGCCATGGCGGGCGCGTCGGTCTCGGTGGCATAGCGGTACTGCATACGCCGATGCTGCCACGGGCGGAGCCCGGTCGCGGCCGTGCGGGGAGGGCACCCGTACCGGCTGTGTCTCCTCGGGGCGCACCCCGTTGCCGGCTCCGTCCGGCAGGCGGCAGCCGATGGGACGTCAACAGTGCGGTGAAGGGGAGAAGTTGGTCCGGTGGCAGCCCGGGCGCTCGGGAAGGGCCCGATGACGGACAGGTGCCGGTGGGACCACTACTCTGACACCGTGTCGAGTAGCGAATTGGAACGGCTGGCCCGGATCCGGATGCAGGTGACGAAGGAAACCCTGGAAGCCGCGATGGCGGCTCTGCAAGGACATCCGGTGGCCCCCGAAACCGATTCCGGCGCCGGGGAGCGGCGCGCACCCGAGCCTCCGGCACACGAGCGGCCCGAGGACGGGACCCCGCCGCCCCGGCGGCTGCGCCTGCTGCCCTGACGAGGGGTCTCACCGTCCGTACACACCACGCCCTCCGGGTGTACCGGCCGCCGGACGGACGGACAACCCGCGCGTCAGGGCACCTCGCCCTTCACGGACAGTAGGCGGGCGCGCGCCCCGGAAGTTCACGGAAATTCCTGCGGGACGGCGGAATCCGCACTGCTCCGAAGGGGGCCCGCCATGGCCGGGGAAGGAGCAACTCCGCAGCGTGCGTGGGCATTCCGGCAGGTCGGAGGCTCTCCGCGCGGCGGTCCGGCCGCTCTCCGGGCGCAGTCCCCGCGCCCTCGGAGTACGGGATCCGGATGGTCCGCCACAAGAAACCGTTGGGGAATTATTTACCATCTGTTAGTGGTACGCCGGGAACAGATCGCATTCCGTAAGGGGCAAGATCCAGCGGACCCTTCCTCATGAGGTACCCCCATCATGCGCTCCACGCTTCGCGCCCGCGCCGCCCTCGGACTCGCGTCCGTCGCGGTGCTGTCCCTCTCCTTGACCGCCTGTGACGGAGGTGCGGACGGGACGAAGGCCGATCCGTCGGGCGCCGCCTCCTCCGCGCAGGCCGATGCCGCCACCGATGAGCCCGTCGACAGCTCCCCCGCCCAGCCCGGACAGAAAGCCGAGAAGGGGCAGGCCCCGTCGTCCGCCGCCCCGGCCCGGAGCCGGCAGCCGGGCGGTGCCGCCGGCGATGACGACTGCGTGCTGGGCACGACGAAGATCGCCATGAAGGAGGCCGGCGGAATGCCGTCGGCGGTGCTGCTGACGGCCACCAACAACGGTTCCGCTCCGTGCTCGCTCTACAACGCGCCGTTCGTCTCGGACCCCGTGGCCGGTCACAACCTCGCGGTCGACGAGGACAGCCAACCGCAGGCCGTGGTGGTGCTGGCGCCCGGCAGGACCGCCTACGCCGCGATCACGCTGGCGCAGCGGGAGTCGACGCAGAACCACCGCACCAGGACGGTGAACGTCACGCTCGCCACCAAGGCCAACTCCGGCACGGACGGCCACACCGCGGTCTCCTCCCCCGGCCCGGCCGGTCTGCAGATCAACCCGAGCACCCGGGTCACCTACTGGCAGACCACCGAGGAGGGCGCCCTCAGGTAGCGGGCCCCCTCCCGTCACGGCCCCGGCCGGCCTCCGCCGTCCGGGGCCGTGGTGTGCGGGGCCCGGGCGCGGCGTTCCGCTCGCCCGGGCGGGCCCGCAGCAGCGCGGCGCCCGAGAAGTAGGGGCTGGGCGTGATGGGAACGGGCTGCGGGGCCCGGGCACCGTCGTGCACGATGGCTGACCAGGCGCTTCCGGCGCTTTCTTGACGTAAGGGCCGTGATCGTTCTTGACTGCCACGGTCATCCCCGCCACGGGGCACCTCTCATCGAAGGTCGTGAACATGCTGGCTGACGCCCCTTCCGCCACCGAAGTGGTCGGGCAGTTCCTGCTCGGTGACTCGTTCGCCTGCCTGGCCGGTCGTTCGGCCTGGCGGCAGGGCGGGATCACCCATCGTCATTACACCTGGCTCGGTGACGACGGGGCGGCGCGGCAACTGGCGGAGGACCTTGAGGCGTACGTGGCGGCCGTGGACTGGACGGCCAAGCCCTTCACCAGCTTCGTCGCGACGTTCTCCGGGCCGCTGGAGGTGCCGGAGACCGAGTTCGAGCGGCTGATGTGGCAGCAGCTCCAAGGCGTCCACGACCACGACAGCCGTACACACGGCTGGGCCGAGGGGTACGACCACGATCCGCAGTCGGGCGGCTTCGCCTTCAGCGTCGCCGGGCACCCGTTCTTCGTGATCGGGCTGCACGAGACGCATGTACGCGTCGGCCGCCGGCCTCCGTTCCCGATGCTGGCCTTCAACTCCCACGCGCAGTTCGACCGGATAAAGGCCGCCGGGCTCTGGGACCGGCTCCAGGAGAAGATCCGCAAGCAGGACATCGACCTTCAGGGCGACATCAACCCGAACCTGCTGGAGTACGAGAAGCTGTCGGAGGCCCGGCGGTACTCGGGCCGCCCGAAGCCGGCGGACTGGGTGTGCCCGTTCTCCGCCCAGGTGAACGGCTGAAACCGACAGGTACGGCAACGCGTGGGGCCCGGCCGGGAGGAGACTCCGGCCGGGCCCCACGCGTTGCCGCACCTCCGCCCTGGCCGCGGCCGCCGTACGGCCCGCCCGGGACGACGCCGCGGGCCCGCCGGGACGCGGCGGAATCGCGGTGGGCCGCGGGCGCACCGCCCGGCCCAACTCCCTTTCCCTGGACGGTTTCCGGCCCTGATGCCACTCTTCCGAGCGGTGGAAATCAAACCAGTCAGTTGGTTTTATGGGGTCATGATCCACCTTCACCCCCCTCTTCCCCCCACTCCCGCACGGCGCTCCCCGGGCGCGGCGCCCGGCCCGGCCCGGTGCGCCCGAGCCCTGGGAGGTTGTGGCCGATGAGCCGGCAGCCACGGTCCGCGCAGACCCGGCGGGCGTTGATCCGGTCCGCCGCCCAGACCTTCGACGAGCACGGATATCCGCGGGCGAAGCTCAGCGCGATCAGCGCGGGCGCCGGGGTGAGCACCGGCGCCCTGCACTTCCACTTCGACACCAAGGCGGCGGTCGCCGCGGCCGTCGAGGACGAGGCGGCGCGCACGCTGCACGAGTCCGCCCGCACCGTGCGGCACCTCACCCCGGACCCGCTCCAGGCCCTGATCGACACCACGCACGTCCTGGCACGGCAGCTTGCCACCGACGTCGTCGCACGCGCCGGATACCGCCTCAACTGCCAGGCCGCGTACCGCTCAGGACCCGATCTGCGCACCCACTGGCATGTGTGCGTATGCGAACTCCTCGATCGGGCCGAGGAGCAGGAACTCCTTGTTCCGGGCCTGGCGGCCGAGGATTCGGCGGCGGCGCTCGTGGGGGCGACGACCGGGTTCGAGGTGCTCGCGCGCGAGGACGCCGGCTGGCTCACCCCGGCCGCGGTGACGGGCCTGTGGCGCACGCTCCTTCCGATGCTGGCGGGCCCCGGCGCACCGCAGACCCCGGAGCCGTCCGGTACGCGTACGACAGGACGGGTGCGGCAGCGGACAGTGATGGCGGTCCGGTCACCGGGTGGGTGAAACGCCCACCGCGGCGGGTCCGTTCAGTCGTCGCCGCCGGGGGTGTCCGCGGACCGCTGGTGGGCCCGCCACATCCGGGCGCCGCGGTCGGCGGCGGTGTCCAAGCGGCCGAGTACGCCGGGGACGGCCATGCCCGGCAGCATGAGGTCGTAGAGCGCCGCGATCTTCTTTTCCAGGCGGCCGCCGGCGATGGCGGAGTTCACCACCTCGACACCGGTCCAGGCGCCGACGAACAGCTCGGCGATCTCGTCCGGGTCGGCGTGCGGCAGCAGTTCGCCCTGCGCCTTCGCCTGGCGCAGCATGTCGGCGAGGTAGTCGATCCAGCCGGGCCAGGAGGTGCCCAGCAGCGCGCGGGCGTGCTGGTCGGCGGAGAGTGTGATGCAGGCGCTCAGCAGCGGTTCCAGGGGCAGCCGGTGGGCCAGCACCATGCCGACGTCGACCCATTCCTGGAGTTTGGAGTCCTGCGGCTGCACGCCCTCGGTGGTCAGCGCCTCGTCGAGCACGCCCCGGGCGAGGTCTTCCTTCGAGCTGAAGTGGAAGTACAGCGCGCCCTTGGTCACGCCTGCCCGGGAGAGGATTTCCGCGATGGTCGCCGCGTCGTAGCCGCGCTCGTCGAAGACCTCGCCGGCCGCCTCCAGGATCGTGCGACGGGTCTGGAGTGCCCGTGCCTGCCGCGCCATCAGGAGACCTCACTCATCTGTCGCCGCCGGTGTCCTCGGCATCGGTACATGCCGGGTTCCGGTGGGCCCGGGCACCGGATTGTCATTATCTTCAGCGACGCATTGCAAAGAAAACCGGGCAGTACGTATCTTAGCATTTGCCGGAACCGCCGGTTCAGTACCAGACCGCCGCACCAGGGGAGTCGAGTGCCCAATGCTGCTCATACCGAGCCACTCCGACCGGCCTGAACTGCCGCACTGCGCACGGCGGCCCGCCGCCCCGGAGCGGGCGACCTCCGCGGTGCGCAAGGAGTTCCTCCACCTCAGCTTCGACGACTCCGTCTTCCTCACGGGGTGCGAGCGGCGCGGGGAGTGGGACTTCGCCCTCACCGCACGCTGGCCCGGCTTCACCGGCGCCGGGGAGAGCGGCGAGGTGCGGCACGAATCGCTGGTCGTGGCGCAGACCATCCGGCAGGCCGGACTGCTGATCGCCCACCGGGAGTTCGGGGCGCCGCTGGATCACGCGATGCTGCTGCGGAGCTTCGACTTCTGCCTGGACCCGGCGTTCCAGCCTCCGGAGGGCGTACCGGTCGATCTCGCCCTGACGGCGTCCGGCACGGCGCGGGGGCGGCGTGGGCGCTGCCTGACGGCGCTGCGTCTGGAGATGGAGCTGACCACCCCGGAGGGCACCCGGATCGGCACCGGCGCCACGGACTTCAAGTGGATCGCCCCGGACGTCTACAGCCGGTTGCGCGGTGCGCACGGCAGGGCCGTCGAGGACCAGCCGCCGCTGCCCGCCCCGGTGCCGCCCGAGCGGGTGGGGCGCAGCCGCCCGGCGGAGGTGGCCCTGTCGCCGACCGAGCGCCCCGGACGCTGGCAGTTGCGGTGCGACTTCTCCAACCGGCTGCTGTACGACCACCCGGTCGACCACGCCCCGGGGCTGGTCCTCATCGAAGCCGCCCATCAGGCGGTGCGGTTGACGGCGCCCGCCTCGTTCGTGCCGCGGACGGTCAGCACGGCGTTCGACCAGTACGTCGAGTTCGACGCACCGTGCTGGATCGAGGCGGAGACCTCCGGCCGCGGGGACGACTTCCGGGCCGTGGTCCGCGGCTACCAGCACGATCGGCAGGTCTTCCACAGCGCCTTGGCGTAACGGCACCGCGGCCGGCGGCCGCCGGTGGCCCGCGCTCCGGCCGTACCCGGCGCGCCGTGCCCCGGGGCCGCTCCCCCGGGCGGACGGCGCCGCCGGTGTCAGACCATCGTGAAGCCGCCGTCGACCGGCACCACCACTCCCGTGACGAACGACGAGCGGTCGCTGCACAACCAGGCGGCGGCCTCGGCGATCTCCTCGGCGCGGGCGGTGCGCGCCTGCGGGGTGGCGGCGTGCAGCCGGGGTTCCAGTTCCGGGTTGCGGGAGAACCAGTCGGCGATGATCTCGCTGCGGGTGGTGCCCGGGGCGACGCTGTTGACGCGGATGGAACGGTTCGCGTATTCGGCCGCGGCGGCTTTGGTCAGACCGGCGACGGCGTGTTTCGACGCGACGTACGGCGCGGCCGCCGGAATGGACTGCAGACCGCCGACACTGCTGTTGTTCACGATGGAGCCGCCGTTGGGATTCTCCAGCATCGCCCGTATTTCATGCCGCAGGCAATTCCAGGTGCCCCGGACGTTCGTTTCCATGATCTGTTCGTAGACCGTGTCGTCCATGAGATGCATGGCGTCCTGATCGCCGCCGATCCCGGCGTTGTTGAACGCCGAATCCAGGCGGCCGAAGGTGTCGAGCGCGAGATCCACGACCCGGCGCACCTCGTCGGGGCGGGTGACGTCCGTCGGCGCGTACACCACCCGCGTACCCTTCTCCCGCAGCTCGGCGGCGATGTCGGTGAGCCGGTCGGCGCGCCGGGCGGCGAGCACGAGGGTGGCCTGTTCGGCGGCGAACACCCGCGCCGCGGCGGCCCCGATGCCGCTGCTGGCCCCCGTGATCAGAACGACTTTTCCGGCGAGAAGGCCGTGTTCGGTAGTCACGGCCGGATTGTGCCACGCCCATTTCGGGCGAATTCCCGGAGAATTGTACGCTGCGGTCTGGTTTCCTCGGCGATGACCATGAAAGGAGACCCGGAAGGTCGTATTCGAGTACCTCCTCACCCTCCCGAGCGCCGTAATTTCCAGACCGTACGGTCTGGAAATTACGCGTCCGGCGCATTCCGGGAATTCCCGGTCGGCGTGGTGGTATGAGCGCGGGCCGACGGCGTGCTCTCCCCTCCCCCACCACATGCGTACGGCGCGGCCACCGGGTGGGGTGACCGCGCCGTACGCACGGGTCGGCTCGCGGCGGACCGGGTCAGCCGAAGGTGCCGGGCTCGACCGCGGTGACGGTGAACTCGCCGCCGCAGACCCGGAGGTTGCCGCTGCTCGTCGTCATGGACTCCTTCGAGCCCGGCGCGTAGACGTACACGTAGGCGCCGCGCTTCCAGCACGGGGTGTCGGAGACGCCGTCGTTGACGGTGTGGAGCAGGGCGTGGGCGCTCGCACCGGGGGCGAGCCGGACGGTGCCGCCGGCGCCGCCCTCGCGGGTGGCGGGCGTACCGATGCGGGAGCCGTCGCGGGCGATCAGCGAGACACCGGGGTAGCCGCGCAGGGTGCACGCCTTCTTGCCCTTGTTGGTGAAGGTCAGCGGGTAGCGGAAGTTCCCGGCGCCGGCGTCGGGGGCACCCAGGCTCAGCGACATCTGGTCGGCGGTGCAGCGATCCGACGCGGTGAGCGCGGACGGGGAGTCGCCCTTGGCGCCCGGGGTGGCCTTCCCGGGGCCGTGCCCGGGGCTCGCGGACTCCGTCTTCCCCGCGCCGGGAGCGCCGGTGGGCGCGGCGGATTCCTTCGCTCCGGTGTCCGGCCCGTCGCCGGAGGGCGGAGCGGGGCTGCCGGACGGACGGTCCGTGCTCTGCCCGGCGGGCGACGAGGCCGGAGCGGCGTGCGAGCCGGAGCCGGAGCTGTCCTGGCAGGCGGTCAGTGCGAGCGCGGCGACGGCGATCAGGGACCCGGCTGCCAGACGGCGGCCGCGGCCGAGAGCCTTGCTGGTGAGCGACATGCGGCTCCCCCTCGGGTGGTGGGTGGGTACCCGCCTTGCGTGGGTACCCACGGTCGAATCGGCTGCCCGGCCAGCCTGCCCCGGGGCGCTGCCAGGCGGCTAACGGGGCGCTAACGCCTCACTAACGACGGCGCGGCGCGTCCGGTCGCCCGTCGGCCGCGCCGTCCCTGGACGGCAGTATGGACCCCTCGGCCGCCCGGCGCCTTCGCGCAGCGGCGGCGCCCGCGAAACCGCAGGTCCACGCAGGGCGCGAGGCCGGGCCCGGAGCCGGTCCGCCGCCCGGAGTGTCCACTCGCGAACCGGCTCCGTCGCGTAGACCGGGTACGTCATCCGCGGTGGCCACCACGCGTACGTCCGGGGGACGATACGGCGCACGGGCGGGCGGTGTCCAGGGCCGGGCGGTGGCCGCGGCGCGACGGGGTGACGGGCCGTCGGGCGGCGGAGACCACGGCGGATTTCCGCCGGTTCCCGGCCGGGGTGCGGCGCAGCCCCGGGGGATGACCTCCCAGGCAGAGGCGGGCACCGGGCGGGCCGGGGCCCGGTGGCGGGGCGCCGCGACGACCACGCGTTCCCGGGCGGAGCCGGGCGGGGTGGCAGCCTGGAAGGGGCGGGCCGGGGCCCGCCCGGAGTGAAGGGATACCGATGGCGACTCCTCTGCCCGGGTTCGAGGGGCTCGGCGGCCCGGTGGACGGTGCGCCGCGTACCCGACGGCAGCTCGCGCCCGGCGCGGTGCACGTACCGGACTGGCTGGATCCGGCGGCGCAGCGGGAGCTGGTCACGGCCTGCCGGGAGTGGGCGCGCGGCCCGGTGCCGATCCGGCACACCAAGCTCCCCCGGGGCGGTGTGATGTCGGTGCGGACGGTCTGCGTCGGCTGGCACTGGCAGCCGTACGCGTACACCCGCACCGCCGACGACGTGAACGGCGCGCGGGTGGCGCCCTTCCCCGACTGGATGGTGGCGCTGGGGCGGCGGGCGGTCACCGAGGCGTACGGGGACACGGCGGCGGGCGGCGCCTACACCCCGGACACGGCGCTGATCAACTTCTACGACGAGGCGGCGCGGCTCGGGATGCACCAGGACAAGGAGGAACGGTCCGGCGCGCCGGTCGTGTCGCTGAGCATCGGCGACACCTGCGTCTTCCGGTTCGGCAACACCGAGAACCGCGGCAGACCGTACACCGATGTGGAGCTGCGTTCCGGGGATCTCTTCGTGTTCGGCGGCCCGTCCCGGTTCGCCTACCACGGGGTCCCGAAGGTGTATCCGGGAACCGGCGATCCCGCGTGCGGACTGCGCGGCGGACGGCTCAACATCACGATGCGGGTCACCGGACTCGGCTGACCGCGCGGCCGCCGCCGGTACGGTCCGGCCGCGGCGGCGCGCTCGCCCGTCCGCCTGCCGGGCGGGGCCGGGCGGAGGGAGACTGGATGCATGTGCCGAAGCATCAAGACGCTCCGCCCGCCCATGACGCCCGAGGTCACCGAGGACGACATCAGGGCGGCGGCCCTGCAGTACGTCCGTAAGGTCTCCGGGTTCCGCGCCCCCGCCGCCCACAACCGCGAGGTGTTCGACGAGGCGGTGGACGCCGTGACGGCCGCCACCCGGGACCTGCTCGGGGGGCTCCAGGTCCGGGGCGGCCGGTCGGCCGTCGGGGACGGGGCACCGTAGGGACGTCGGACGGGCGCGGGCGGCGGGGCGGGTGCGTCCGGGGGCGGGTGCGGGGCGTTGCAGGGGCGCCCGGGGCGGGTGCGGACGCCCCCGGGTGGTCCTCGCCCGGGGGCCGGTGCCCGCGTCCGGTCTCGGGTGCGGGCATGGCATTCGGTGCCCGGTGTCCCGGACAGGCGTCCGCTGTCTGGTGACGGGGGACGGCCGGACGGGACCGGCGGGCCGGCCCGTCCGTGCTGGTCAGGCGCTGGTGCCGGCCGGGCCCTGCCAGTCCGTGTGGCGGATGCGGGAGCGCTCGTGGATCTCGCCGAGGGTGCCCCACTCGTCCTTGCCCAGGCGGCTCAGCGGCCGCAGCCGGGCGATCTCCGGGTGCCCGTCGGCCAGGACCTCCTCGGAGACCGCGGCGTGCACCACGCGCCCGAACACGACGGTGGAGTCCCCGATCCGCAACGTGCTGTGCAGCACGCATTCGAGCGCCACCGGCGAATCGGCGACCCGCGGCGGCTTGACCCGCAGCCCCGGCTCGGCGGCGACGCCGGCGGCCTCGAACTCGCTGACGCCACGCGGGAAGTCCGTCGCGGTGTCGTTGACCTGCGAAAAGAGCCCCTCAGGAGCGAAGTTGACCACGAACTCGCCGGTGGCCTCGACATTACGGAGCGAATCCTTGCGCCCCACAGAGGTGAACTGCACGACCGGCGGGGCGACGGCGGCGATGGTGAAGAACGAGTGCGGTGCCAGGTTCGGCGTGCCGTCCTCGGTGACCGTCGACACCCAGGCGATGGGGCGGGGGACGACCGTGGCGGTCAGCAGCCGGTAGAAGTCGTTGCGGGGCATTTCGGCGGGGTCGAAGTCAACGCGCATGGTGATCAGTATCCATGGGCGCAGGCGCGGGACCGGCTCGTCCGCCCACCACGCGACCTCGAAGACCTCATCGACATCGTCGAATACGTCCAACGCCCCGTCACAGGCGTCACCGGCGGCCGCATGAACCCCCTCCCCGTCCTTGTCACCGCGGTCGTCGCCCTGGGCGGCATCGCGCACGAAGGTCTCCGCGGGTGCGAGAGCGCGCCACCGGCGTCGACGCGCACCGAGGCGGGCGTTCCGGACGACAGCGGTTGGGGCCGACGCGCCACCGGCGGCGCCACGGCGGCGGGAGGGCGATGAAAGCGCGGACGGAGTTCGGCAAAGAGGCCCGTTGTGCCACCGAGAAGGTGTCGCGCAGGCAGCCGGGCGCGGGTTCGCCGACGGCGTCGCAGCGCCGCTGACCGGCCCGGAGCCCGCCGCCTCGGCCGCGTCACGGGTTCAGTCCTGCCGGAAGCATTGACTCGGGTGCGCCCCGCCCTTACGGTCCGTGCGAATCGCTTCGGCAACTGCTGTCGAAACGATTCGATTCGAACGCGCCGACCGGGCCGGCAACGGTCCGGGCAACAGGGACGGCATGGCAGGCATCGGAGTTTCCGTTGGTCAAGATCACAGATGTGGCGCGGCACGCGGGCGTCTCACCGAGCACCGTCTCGTACGCGCTGAGCGGGAAGCGCAGCGTCTCGCAGGAGACCAAGCAGCGCATCGAGGCGAGCATCCGGGCGCTCGGCTACCGGCCGCACGCCGGTGCCCGGGCGCTGGCGAGCAGCCGGTCCAACGTGGTGGCGCTGACGATGCCGCTGCGCAGCGGCATCCACATGCCGGTGCAGATGCAGTTCGCCGAATCGGTGGTGACCAGGGCGCGGGCACACGATCACGACGTGCTGCTGCTGACCCAGGAGGAGGGCGAGGACGGGCTGCGGCGGGTGGCCGGCACGGCGCTCGTCGACGGGCTGATCGTGATGGACGTGCAGTTGCGTGACGCGCGCATCCCGCTGCTCCGCACGCTCGGTCTGCCGTCCGTGCTCATCGGGTTCCCCGCCGACGCGGAGGGCCTGACCTGCATCGACCTCGATTTCACGGCGACCGGCGAGGCCTGCGTCCAGCATCTCGCGCAGTTCGGCCACCGCTGCGTGGCGCTCCTCGGCTCGCCGCCCGAGGTGTACGCCCGGGGCACCGGCTTCGCACGGCGCACCGCGGCCGGCTTCACCGCCGCGGCGCACCGCTACGGGATGACCTCGACCGTGGTGCCCTGCGAGCCGGGCCGCCTCGCCGCCAAGGAGACCGTCGACCGGCTGCTGCGCGAACTGCCGGACCTGACCGGGGTGGTGGTGCACAACGAGCCGGCGCTCGGCCCGGTCCTTGAGGCGTTCAAGGAGGCCGGGCTCCGCATCCCGGAGGACCTCTCGGCCGTCGCGATCTGCCCGGACGAGCTGGCCGAGAACGCGCCCGTGCCCGTCTCGTCCGTACCGCTGCCCGCCGCCGAGGTGGGCGAACGGGCGGTGGAGCTGCTGATGACCAAGCTGAACGGCGGCGAGGTTCCCGACGCCACGCTGCTGCCCCCGCAGTTGACCCGACGCGCCAGTACCGCCCCGCGCGGCGCCACGGCGTGACCCCGGGCGCGCTCTCCACGACGCGCCCGCCGTACGACGCACGACCCGCACGAGCCGCACCGCTTCGCACCGTCCGTCCGTACCGGCGCACGAGCCGCACCGGCGCACCACCGCGTACCGCGTTCCGCACCGCGCGGGCCCGGCGCTCCACGGCATGCGTCGAAACGCTTCGACGGCGCCGTGGCAGCGGCGCTGCCACCAGGTTCCGCGACCGCTTCGACCCGAAGGAGAGCCCCGTGCAGACACCGGGCACCCCCAGACGTCAGCTCCTCGCGCTCGGCCTCGCCGCCCCGCTGGGCGCGGCCCTGGCCGGGACGGGCGAGGCCGTCGCCGCCGGCCACCCCGCAGCAGACGCCCAACCCCCCTTCCACAAACCGGAGTTGACCCTGGAGCAACGGCTCGACGACCTGCTCGGACGGCTCACCCGGGACGAGAAGATCTCCCTGCTGCACCAGTACCAGCCGGCCGTGCCCCGTCTCGGGCTGCGCTCCTTCCGCACCGGCGGCGAGGCGCTGCACGGCGTCGCCCGGCTCGGCGAGGCCACCGTGTTCCCGCAGGCGGTCGGGCTGGCCAGCACCTGGAACCCGGGGCTGCTGCGGCGGATCGGGGCGGCCGTCGGCGACGAGGCCCGCGGCTTCCAGCACGAGCGGCCGGCGGGCTGGAGCCTCAACCTGTGGGCGCCGGTGGTGAATCTGCTGCGCGACCCCCGCTGGGGCCGGAACGAGGAGGGCTACTCCGAGGACCCGTACCTCAGCGGGGTCCTGGCGATCGCGTACGGGCGCGGACTGCAGGGCGACGACCCGCACCGGCTGAAGACCGCCCCGACCATCAAGCACTACCTCGCCAACAACACCGAGCAGGACCGCATCACCTCCGACTCGGTGCTCCGCCCGCGGCTGCGGCACGAGTACTACGAGGCGCCGTTCCGGGCCGCGCTCCGGGCGGACGCGGTCACCGGCGTGATGTCCTCGTACAACCTGGTCAACGGCCGTCCGGCGACGGTGAATCCGGACCTGAACGACGCCGTGCGCGTCTGGGCGGACCGGCCGCTGCTGAACGTGACCGACGCGGACGCGCCCAACAACCTCACCGGCGCCCAGGCGTACTACCCGACCCGCGCCGAGGCGGACGCCGCGGCGCTCAAGGCGGGTATCGACAGCTTCACCGCCGACAGCGAGGACCCGGCCAAGACCGTCCGGGCCCTGACCACCGCGCTGGACAAGGGCCTGATCGAGGAATCCGACCTGGACACCGCCGTACGGCACGTGCTCGGCATCCGCTTCCGGCTGGGCGAGTTCGACCCGGACGGCGGCCCGTACGCGAAGATCGGCCGGTCGGCGGTGGACAGCCCGGAGCACCGCGCCCTGGCCCGCACGGCCGCGGAGCAGGCCGTCGTGCTGCTCAAGAACGAGCGGTCGCTGCTGCCGCTGGACCCGGAGAAGCTGACGAAGGTCGCCGTCGTCGGCCCGCTCGCCGACACCCTCTACACCGACTGGTACTCGGGCACCATGCCGTACCGGGTCACCCCGCGGGCCGGCATCGCCGCGCGGCTGGGCGACGCCGTCGAGGTCACCGGCGGTGAGGGCGTCGACCGGATCACACTGCGCAGCGCCGCCACCGGCGCCCACCTCAGCGCGGGCAGCGGCCCGGACGGCGGGGTGCTGCGGGAACGCGAGGGCGGCCCGGGCCGCACCGAGGAGTTCGACGTCCTCGACTGGGGCCAGGGCATCGTCACCCTGCGCAGCGCCGCCAACTCCCGCTACCTCGGCCGTGACGGCGACGGCTTCCGCAACGACCGGGAACAGCCGGACGGCTGGTACGTGCAGCAGCAGTTCACGCTGGAGGAGCAGGACGACGGCACCAGCCTGATCCGCTACGCCGGCTACGACACCCTGGAGGACGGCTTCGGCCCCGAGCGGTACCTCGCGGCCCGCGCCGACGGCACGGTGGGCCTCGCCGCCGAGCAGGACGCCGGCCGGTACCTGGTGCGGACGGTGCGCGACGGCAGGGCCGAGGCCGTAGCGGCGGCGGGCGCCGCGGACGTGGCGGTCGTCGTGGTCGGCAGCATGCCCGCGATCAACGGCCGGGAGAACCACGACCGTCCCGGTACCTCCCTCGCCCCGACCCAGTCCGCGCTGATCGAGGCCGTGCACCGGGCCAACCCGCGCACGGTCGTGGTCCTTCAGACCAGCTATCCGGACACCGTCACCCGGGAACAGGAGCGGATACCGGCCCTGCTGTGGACCACGCACGCCGGCCAGGAGACCGGGAACGCCCTCGCCCGGGTGCTGTTCGGCGACGTCAACCCCGCAGGCCGGCTCACCCAGACCTGGTACCGCTCCGACGACGAGCTGCCCGACCGGCTCGACTACGACATCATCGCCGCCGAGCGCACCTACCTCTACTACCGCGGCGACCCGCTCCACCCGTTCGGACACGGCCTGTCCTACACCGCGTTCCGCTACGGCACGCCCCGGCTCTCCGCCGCCACGCTCCGCGAGGGCGGGAGCGTCACCGTCTCCGTCCGGGTCGGCAACACCGGCGAGCGGGACGGCGACGAGGTCGTCCAGCTCTACACCCGCCACCGCGGCTCCCGGGACCCGCAGCCGCTGAGGCAACTGCGCGCCTTCGAGCGGGTCCGGGTCGCGGCCGGGCGCAGCGTCACCGTCCGGCTGCGGCTGTCCGCCGCCGACCTCGTCCACTGGGACGTCACCCGGGGCCGCGAGGTGCTGGAGAGCGGCGTGCACGACGTGCTGGTGGGCGCCTCCAGCCAGGACATCCGCGGCCGCGCCGCCCTGCGGGTGCACGGCGAGGCCATCCCGCCCCGCGACCTGTCCGTCCTCACCCGCGCCGTCGACTTCGACGACCACCAGGACGTCCGGCTGGTCGACGAGAGCCGGACACGCGGCGAGGCCGCCGGCAGTCCGGAGGACGGCGCCTGGCTCCTCTTCCGGGACGCCCGGCTCGGCGACGGTGCCACGAGGTTCACTGCCCGGGCCGCCCGGGAGAGCCGGGGCAGCGGCATGCTCCAGATCCGGCTCGACGCGCCGCGCGGGCCCCTCGCCGGCACCGCCGAGGTGCGCAGCACCGGCGACCGGTACGCGTACAAGGCCGTCTCGGCGCGGCTGCGCGGCGCCCACGGCCGCCGCGACGTCTATCTCGTCCTCGCCGGGGAGATGCGCCTCGCCGATTTCACCCTCCGCTGACGGCCGGCCGTCCCACTGCTCGCCGTCCCGCCGCCCCGACGCACTCGAACGGAGAACCCGCCCATGCCCTTCCGTCTCGCCCGCCCGGTGATCGCCGCGGCCACGGCGGGGGCGGCGGCCGCGTTCGGTCTCACCGGATGCGCCGCCGCCCCGGATCCCGGCACCCTCACGGTGCTCAACTCCGCCACCGACACGGCCGAACACACCGAGAACCAGCGGTTCTTCGACCGCTGCGCCCGCAAGTACGGGCTGCGTGTGGAGCAGAACAGCGTCCCCGCCGACCAGGTCTCGTCCAAGGCTCTGCGGATGGCGTCCTCGAACTCGCTGCCCGACATCCTGGAACTCGACGGCTCCGAGCTGCCGCAGTTCGCCGAGACCGGCGGCCTGCGCCCGCTCTCCGACCTCGCCGTGCCCACCACCGGCTTCTCCCGCGGCGCCGTCTCCCTCGGCTCGTACGAGGGCACCCGATACGGCATAGCCCGCTCCGCCAACTCCCTCGCCCTCTACTACAACCCGGACCTGCTGCGCCAGGCCGGTGTCGAACCGCCGCGTACCTGGGCTCAGCTACGGGAGGCCGCCCGCGAACTCACCGGTGACGGCCGGTACGGACTGGCCTTCAGCGCCGGCCCGGACGCCGACGGCGTGTACCAGTTCCTGCCGTTCTTCTGGTCGGCCGGCGGCGACGAGGCCCGGCTGGACGGCTCCGGGGGCGCCGCGGCACTGCGGCTGTGGAAGCAGTTGGTGGCCGACAGGTCCGTCTCCAGGGCCGTCGTCAACTGGAACCAGCAGGACGTCAACGACCAGTTCATCGCCGGCCGCGCCGCCATGATGATCAACGGCCCGTGGCAGGTGCCGGTGCTGGAGGCACAGCAGAAGGTCGACTGGGCCGTCGCGAAGATCCCCGTCCCCGAAGCCGGCGGCAAGGCCGTCTCCCCGATCGGGGGCACCGTGATGACCGTACCCCGCAGCGACGACCCGGCCCGGGAGAAGAACGCCGCCCGCATCCTGCGCTGCCTCAACACGCCCGCGAACCAACTGGCTTGGGGCGAGGCCGTCAACAACGTTCCCACCCGCACCTCCGCCGCCCGCGCCTACGCCGACAAGAACCCGGAGCTGGCGCCCTTCGCCGAGCTGGTGAGCACCGCCCGCTCCCGCACCGCACGCGTCGGCACCGGCTGGCCCGCGGTCAGCGACGCGCTCGCGGGCGCCTTCCAGTCCGTCCTCACCGGCCAGGACAGTCCGGAAGCCGCCCTGCGCCGCGCCCAGCGGCAGGCCACGAGCGGGGAGTGAGGAGCCCGATATGAGCACCGCACTCACCCCGGCACCCGCCGCCGCGCCGGTGCCCGCCCCGCGCCCCGGCCCGCCCGCCCGCGGCGGCGGCCGCCGCACCGCGCTGCTGCGCTGGCTGTTCGTCGCCCCCGCCCTGGTCTACATGGCCGCCTTCTTCGGCTACCCGCTGGTGCGGAACGCGCTGATGAGCTTCCAGCGGTACACCCCCACCACCTACTTCACCGGCGAGGCCCCCTTCACCGGCCTCGACAACTGGCGGGCCGTCCTCACCGACCCGCTCTTCACCGACGCGCTCTGGCACACCGCCGTCTTCACCGCGGGATCGCTGCTCGGCCAGTTCACCCTCGGACTGGCGCTCGCCGTGTTCTTCTCCCGCCGCTTCCGCCTCTCCGGCTTCGTCCGGGCGGTCCTGCTGCTGCCCTGGCTGGTGCCGATGGTGGTGGCCGCGGTCGTGTGGCGGCGCATCCTCGACCAGGAGCACGGTGTGCTCAACGGTCTGCTCCAGACGCTCGGGCCGACCGACGGCGGGGTGCCGTGGCTGAGCAGCCCGAGCGTGGCGCTGCTCTCCGCGGTGCTGGTGAACATCTGGATCGGCATCCCGTTCAACATGGTCATCCTCTACGGCGGGCTCCAGGAGATCCCCCGTGAGCTGTACGAGGCCGCCTCGCTGGACGGCGCGGGCCGGTGGCGGACCTTCCGCGACGTCACCCTGCCGATGCTCCGGCCGGTGATCACCGTGGTGCTGGTCCTCGGCTTCATGTCGACGGTGAAGATCCTCGACCTGATCCTCGCGCTCACCTCCGGCGGGCCCGCCGACGCCACCCAGACCCTGGGCACCGTCACGTACCAGATGTCCTTCCTGCGCCTGGACTTCGGCCAGGGTGCCGTCGTCGGCAACGTCCTCATCCTGATCAGCGCGGTCTTCGCCGTGCTCTACCTGCGCGCCAATCGCACCGACTTCGGCCACGGGAAGTGATCCGCATGAGCCGCATGACCCCGACGACCGCCCGCCGCCTGCGCAGTGGCGGGAACACCGCCGCCGCCCTGCTGATCCTGGCGGTGCTGCTCTTCCCCGTGTACTGGATGGTGAACACCGCCCTCCAGCCCGCGGCAGGCATCGCCGTCGACGTCCTCCCGACCGCGCCGGGTCTCGACAGCTTCCGCTCGGCGCTGGAGAGCCAGGGCCGTTCGCTGCTGACCAGCCTCGTCGTCGCCCTCGGCGCGGTCGTGGTCTGCCTCGCCCTCGCCGCCCCGGCCGCGTACGGGCTGGCCCAGCCGGGCTTGAAGGGCGGGCGCGCCGTCGTCTTCGGCACGCTCATCACCCAGATGGTGCCGGGCATCGTCATCGCCAACGCCCTCTACAGCGCGTACGCCGAACTCGGCCTGGTCAACTCCTATCTGGGGCTGATCCTCGCCGACGCCTCGCTGGGTCTGCCGTTCTCGGTGGTACTGCTGCGCGCGTTCATGGTCTCCATCCCCGGCGAGGTGGTGGAGGCGGCGCTGGTCGACGGCGCCGGCCGGTTCACCGCCTTCGTCCGCGTCGTCCTCCCGATGTGCCGCAACGCACTGATCACGGCCGGGCTGTTCACCTTCCTCTTCGCCTGGTCGGACTTCATGTTCGCGCTCACCCTCAACACCACCGACGACGTCAGGCCGGTCACCCTCGGCATCTACCAGTTCGTCGGCGCCCACGTCAGCGACTGGGGCGCGGTCATGGCCACGGCCGTACTGTCGGCCGTGCCCGCGGCGGTCCTGCTGGTCGCCGCGCAGAAGTACATCGCCGCCGGTATCACCGGCGGCTCCGTCAAATAGCCCCGTACCCCTGCCCGTTCGGCAACCGATCCCGTCGGCACCCGGCCCCCTTCGGCAACCGTGCCCCTGGGCGATCAGCCACCGCAGTGAGTGAGGCCCGCACCCGATGCAGCACCCGATCACCGACGCCGCCCGCGCGTACCCCGGCCTGCCCCCCGGATTCCTCCTCGGCGCCGCCACCGCCAGCTACCAGATCGAGGGCGCGCACGACGAGGACGGCAGAGGCCCTTCCATCTGGGACACGTACTGCCGCCGCCCCGGCCTGGTCGCCGACGGCGCCAGCGGCGACACCGCCTGCGACCACTACCACCGCTACCGCGAGGACGTCGCCCTCCTGCGCGACCTGGGCGTGGACAGCTACCGCTTCTCCGTCGCCTGGCCCCGTATCCGGCCCACCGGCAGCGGCCCCGTCGAGCGACGCGGCCTGGACTTCTACGACCGGCTCACCGACGCCCTGCTCACCGCCGGGATCAGCCCCGCCGTCACCCTCTACCACTGGGACCTGCCGCAGGCCCTGGAGGACCGGGGCGGCTGGCGGGTACGGGAGACCGCCGAGCGCTTCGCCGAGTACACCGCCCTCGTGGCCGGCCGGCTCGGCGACCGCGTCGACCGCTGGATCACCCTCAACGAGCCCTTCTGCAGCGCCTTCCTCGGGCACGCCGCCGCGGTGCACGCGCCCGGCACCCGCGAGGGGCGCGGCGCCCTGGCCGCGGCCCACCACCTGCTCGTCGGGCACGGGCTCGCCGCCTCGGCGCTGCGCGCCGCCGGCGCCCGCGAGATCGGCATCACCCTCAACCCCGACCGGCTGCTGCCCGCCACCGACGACCCGGCCGACCACGCGGCCGTACAACGCGCCGAGACACTCCACAACGAGGTGTGGTTCGAGCCGCTGTTCGCCGGACGCTACCCGGCGCACGAGGCCGAGACCTGGGGCCCGATGGCGGACGGCTCCTTCCGCCGAGACGGTGACCTCGACCTCATCGGCGCCCCTCTGGACTTCGTCGGCGTCAACTACTACCGCCCCCTCACCATCGCCGACGCGCCGTACACGGACCCCGACCCGGCCACCCGTACCGCCGTCGACATCCGGGCCGCCGAGCGCCCCCGCGACGACGTGCGGCACACCACCATGGGCTGGCCGGTCGCCCCGCACACCCTCACCGACCTGCTGGTCGACCTCACCCGCCGGTACCCGGCCATGCCCCCGCTGCTGATCACCGAGAACGGTTCGGCGGAGTCCGACACCGTCACCCCCGAGGGCCGCGTCCACGACACCGACCGCATCGACTACCTCCGCGACCACCTCGCCGCCGTGGCCGAAGCCGTCCGCGCCGGCGTCGACGTGCGCGGCTACTACGTGTGGTCACTGCTCGACAACTTCGAATGGGCGCGCGGCTACCGGCAGCGCTTCGGCATCGTCCGCGTCGACTACGCCACCCAGCAGCGCATTCCCAAGGACAGCTACCACTGGTACCGCGGGCTGATCGCCGCCCACCGGGGCGGGAGAGAGGGCACCGGCACCGCGAGCGGAGACGAGGCCACACGATGAAGTTCACCGACGGCTACTGGCTGATGCGCGAGGGCGTCGACGCCTCCTTCGCCGCCGAGATCGCCGACACCCGCGTCGAGGACGACCGATTCACGCTGTACGCCCCGGTCCGCCGGCTCCGGCACCGCGGCGACTCCCTCAACGCCCCGCTGCTCACCGTCGACTGCTTCGCGCCCGCCGAGGGTGTGATCGGCGTCCGCGTCACCCACCACGCGGGCACCGTCGACCGCGGCCCGCACTTCGCCCTGCACCCCGGCGGAGCCCCCGACGCCTCGGCGGGCAGGACCGGACGCGAGGGCAGCGTGCTCGAACTCGCCGCCGGACAGCTCGCGTTGCGGGTCGACACCGCGGCCCCGTACCGGCTGGACTTCACGGCCGAGGGGCGCCCGCTCACCTCCGTCGGCACGCGCGGCACCGGCTTCGCGACCACCCCCGACGGCACCCACCACTCCCTCGCCCAGCTCTCCCTCGGAGTCGGCGAGCAGATCTACGGGCTCGGTGAACGCTTCACCCCCTTCATCCGGAACGGCCAGAGCGTCGACATCTGGCAGGCCGACGGCGGCACGGCCAGCGAACAGGCGTACAAGAACGTCCCGTTCCACCTCAGCAGCCGCGGCTACGGAGTCTTCGTCAACCACCCGGGCCAGGTCTCCTACGAGATCGGCTCCGAGGCCGTCGGCCAACTGCAGTTCAGCGTCGCCGACCAGAGTGTCGAGTACTACGTCGTGCACGGGCCCACCCCGAAAGAGGTCCTGGACCGCTACACCGCGCTGACCGGCCGCCCGGCGCTGCCCCCGCCCTGGTCGTTCGGACTGTGGCTGTCCACGTCCTTCACCACCTCCTACGACGAGGAGACCGTCGGCCGCTTCGTACGCGGCATGGCCGAACACGACATCCCGCTCGGCGTCTTCCACTTCGACTGCTTCTGGATGCGCGCCTACCAGTGGTGCGACTTCACCTGGGACCCGGAAGTCTTCCCCGACCCCGAGGGCATGCTCCGGCGGCTCAAGGAGGAGCACGGGCTGAAGATCTGCGTGTGGATCAACCCGTACATCGCCCAGAAGTCCCCGCTGTTCGCCGAGGCCGCCCGGCTCGGCCACCTGGTGCGCCGCCCGGACGGCAGCGTGTGGCAGTGGGACATGTGGCAGGCGGGCATGGGCCTGGTCGACTTCACGAGCCCCGCCGCCCGCGCGTGGTACGCGGACCGACTGCGCGGGCTGCTCGGTCAGGGGGTGGACTGCTTCAAGACCGACTTCGGCGAGCGTATCCCCACCGACGTCGTCTGGCACGACGGCTCCGCCCCGGAGCGGATGCACAACTACTACACCCACCTGTACAACCGCACCGTCTTCGAGACGCTGACCGAGGAGCGCGGAGCGGGCGAGGCCGTCCTCTTCGCCCGCTCCGCGACCGCCGGCGGCCAGCAGTTCCCCGTGCACTGGGGCGGGGACTGCGAGTCCACCTTCGGTGCCATGGCCGAGTCGCTGCGCGGCGGGCTCTCGCTCGGCCTGTCCGGCTTCGGTTTCTGGAGCCACGACATCGGCGGCTTCGAGGGCACCCCCGCCCCGGAGGTGTTCAAACGCTGGGTCCCGTTCGGCCTGCTGTCCTCGCACAGCCGGTTGCACGGCAGCGGCTCGTACCGCGTCCCGTGGGAGTTCGACGCCGAAGCCGTCGCCGTCACCCGGGACTTCACCCGGCTCAAGCACCGGCTGATGCCGTACCTCTACCGTGCGGCCCAGCAGGCCGCCGAGCACGGCACGCCGATGATGCGGGCCATGCTCCTCGACTTCCCCGACGACCCGGCCTGCCAGGCCCTCGACCGCCAGTACATGCTCGGCGACGATCTACTGGTCGCCCCGGTCTTCACCGCCGACGGCAGCGTCGAGTACTACCTGCCGGCGGGAGAGTGGACCCATCTGCGCACCGGCGAGCGGCTGCACGGCCCCGGCTGGCGGCGCGAGCGGCACGGCTTCGACAGCCTGCCGCTGCTGGCCCGCCCCGGCTCGGCGATCCCCCTCGGGGCCCGCGAGGACACGGCGGTGTACGACTGGGCGGACGGCGTGACCCTGCGGGTGCACGGCCCGGCCGACGGCGCGGACATCATCACCCGTGTCCCGGCCGCCGGCCGGGGAGGCGGGGCGGACACCGTCCTCCGCACCCGCCGCACGGGCCGGCGGCTCACCGTCGAGGCCACGGACGCCACCGGCCCCTGGCACGTACTGCTCCCCGGCACGAGAGCCACCGGCGGTCCGGGGACGACCGCGCGGCACACCCCGGACGGCACCCTGCTCACCGCCGGCCCGGGCGCGACCGGACTGCGCGCGGAGCTGACCATCTGACCATCCGGCCCCCGTACCGCCCGCCGGCCCCGCCCGGGCGCGGCGGCGCGGGGCGGCCGCAGGACAGGTGCGGCGCCCCGCCACAGAAATGCCCCCCACCGAAAGGAACGCACGACCATGGCACAGCGAACACGGCACATCGGCATCCGCATCCCGCTGATCGCGACCGCGGCGGCCGTCGCGATCGGGTTCTCCGCGGCACCGTCCCAGGCCGCCGAGTGGTCCTCGTCGGAGCCGTTCGGCGAGCACAGGACCAGCGACGGCTACACGCTCTACAACAACATCTGGGGAGCGGGCGCCGGTTCGCAGACCATCAGCGCCGACTCCTCCGCCCACTGGGACGTGACGGCCGACCACCCGGCCACCTCCGGCATCAAGTCCTACCCGAACGCGAAGAAGGTGATCGACCGGCCGCTCAGCGAACTCTCCTCGCTGACCAGCAACTACGACGTGACCGTGCCGGACTCCGGCGCGTACAACACCTCGTACGACATCTGGGACAGCGACTACGACCACGAGGTGATGCTCTGGGTCAACCACACCGGAGCGGTCGGCCCGATCGGCAGCGCGCAGGGCACCGTCACCCTCGGCGGCGCCACCTGGACCGTCTACAAGGGAGACAACGGCGGCAACCAGGTCTACTCGTTCCTGCGCGAGGGCGACTCCTCCGCCGGCACCGTCGACATCCTGCCCGTCCTCACCTGGATCAAGGACAAGGGCTGGTGGGGCGACGAGACCATCGGTGACGTCCAGTTCGGCTACGAGATCACCTCCTCGCCCGGCGGCCTGGACTTCGTCACCAACGACTTCTCCGTCTCCAGCCGGTAGCGGCCCGGGGCGCCCCTGCCCTCCCGGCCGCGGCGCCCCTCCGGCGAAGCCACCGCCCTGTCCCCCGCCCCGTCCACGCAGGCGGCACCGCACCCGCCGCACCCGCCGCCGCGCTCACCTGCGGCCGACGGCCCACCGTCGACCTGCGTGACGGATGGCGCTTCGCGCTCCTCAACACCGACGGCACCGACGCCCCCGCGCCCCCGCCCGACGACGGCCGCCGGCGCAAGGCGCAGTTCCCGCACGGCTGGAGCATCGTCCGCGCCGGCCGGACACCCGGCACCCTCAGCGTGACCGCCCGCGCCCCAGGCCCGCGCCCCGACGAGTTGCACCTCGCGGCCGAGCCCGCGAGCGGCTCCGTCACCGCGGCCGATCCCCTTCCCCGGGCCGCGGCTCCGGCGTCCTTCGCCGACCGAGCAGGCGACGGCCTCCGTGCCGCGCAGGGCCCCCGCGCCGACACGGGCGCCCCGGCACCCAAGCGGAGTTGACGCTCCGTGTCAGCGACCCCTTGACCGGAGTGAGCACTCACTCCGATACTTGCCCCTATGGAGACCGCACCCAGTCGACGAAGAGCACCGGCGATGGATCCCGACAGCCGCCGGGAGATGATCGTTCGTGCCGCGCTTCCCCTCGTGATCGAGCACGGCAGCGCGGTGACAACACGCCAGGTCGCCCGGGCCGCAGGCATCGGGGAAGGCACCATCTTCCGCGTCTTCGCGGACAAGGAGGAACTCCTGGACGCGTGCATGACCGAGGCACTCAGTCCGACCCACGCCCTGGACGAACTCGCTCTGGTCTCCATGGATCAGCCGCTCGCCGACCGGCTGACCGAGGCCGCCTCGGCGCTGCACGCCCACCTGGACCGTGTCGGCGCGGTGATCGGGGCGCTTCATGCGACGGGCGGGCGGAGACGAAGTGGCTGGCCCGGCAGCTCAGAGGCCCCGCCCGATCGTGCGGCCGGCACCCTGCCCGCGCGAGAGGCGCTGGCCGAGCTCTTCGAGCCTGAGCGGAAGTCGCTGCGGTTGCCTCCCGAGCAGGCAGCAATGATGTTCCTGGGCCTCCTGTTCGTCGGGGTCGGCAGGCCGCCAACCGGAGGCGAGCCGACAGATCCGGCGCGGCAATTGCGAGTGCGCGACCTCGTCGACGTCTTCCTGCACGGCGTCCTGTCCCAACCCGTCGAGATCTGAGAGACAGAGCATGTCCATCACGCTGAACCACACCATCGTTCCAGCCATCGACAACGAGGCAGCAGCACGCTTCTTCGCCTCCGTCATGGGGCTGGACTACCGAGGCGCAGACCGGCATTTCGCGCCGGTACAGGTCAACGATTCCCTGACGCTGGACTTCATGTCCGTCGAGAATCCGGTCGGCCACCACCTGGCCTTCGACGTGACCCCGTCATCCTTCGACGAGATCCTCGCCCGGCTCATCTCCGCCGGGGTGCCTTATGGCAACGATCCCCGCGAGCCCGACAACGGCCGGATCGACCACCCCTTGTGCCCTCGCGGCCTGTACTTCACCGATGACGCCGGAAACCTCTTCGAGGTCATGTCCCCCAGGTAGCGGCCATCCGGCTTTACGGCGATTCTCGTTGCAGGCCAGCGGGGTCAGATCGTCCGGTGTGGTGCGGTGTGCGGCCCGGCAGCGGTCCGGGCCGCACGTCCAGGAGCGCGGAATGTACAGCTCCCGGACCACCGCCGCGTATCCCCGGGCGCCGGCGTATACGAGGTAGACGGTGACCTGGGAGTTCTCGATCCGCCCGGCGGTGCCGGTGGCCTGGGCGTAGCGATGGACGATGTCGCGGCTCAAGAACCCGTGGGCGATCCGTTCCCGGACGGGGCAGGAGGCCGTCCGCCCTGTTCACCGACGAGGTTCTGGGATCATCCGCCGTGCGGTGGGGACAGCCTCGACCCGACCCGCGCCGCCGTCTCCCGCAGCCAGATGTGGGCGGCGTCGTGCGTGTGCACCGGATGCCACCACAGGGCCTCCTGCAATGGAACCGCCTCGTACGGCGGTTCCACGACCCGTACCGCGGCGACCGGCGCGAGCAGGCGGGCGAGCCGGGCCTGGACCATCGCGATGCGGCGGGTGCCGGCCACAAGGAGCGGCAGCAGTTGGAAGCTGTCGACGGACACCTCCACGCGCGGCTCCACTCCGAGCATCCCGAGCTGGCGCACGGCCGGCGCGTCGTACGTCCGCTGGTAAGTGACCCACGGCAGGTCCGCCAGGTCCTGCAGGGTGAGCTGGTCCGTGACGGACGGGTGGTCGTCGGCGACCACGAAGACCCACCGGTCGTCGTAGAGGTCGGTGGCGGGGAAGCCGCTGATGACGCCGTGCGGCATGAGCAGCCCGTCAGCGGCGCTGAGCAGAGTGGCCGTGCCGTCGACCACGGTGGGCGGGGTCTGTGCGAAACGCAACCGGATCCCGGGGGCCTCCTCGTGGACGACGCGGGCGAGTTCGGCGCCGAACACGGAGACGGCGTAGTCGGAGGCCACCAGCTTGAACTCGCGGCTCTCCACGGCCGGGTCGAACTCGGCCTGGCTGGAGAACAGGCGCTCCAGGACGTCGTAGGCGGTGGACGTGCGGTCGAGCAGCACCTGGCCGAGGGCGGTCAGCTCGTAGTGGCCACCGACACGGGAGAGCAGATCGTCGTCGAAGTGGCGGCGCAGCCGGGACAGCGCGGCGCTCATGGCGGGCTGGCTCAGCCCCACGCGCTGCCCGGCGCGGGTGACGTTGCGCTCCTCCAGCAAGGCGCGCAGCGCGACGACGAGGTTGAGGTCCAGGCGGGCCAGATTCACGGACTTTCCCTTGCTGTACGGCGTCAGGACGGTGCTGACCAGCAGAAATCTGCCTGATGGATGACAACCATCCACATAATCGATTTCCCTGATCTCCGGTAGCGGGGCCAGATTAGTCCCACCAATACAGGAGGACATGTCCGTGAAACTCGCTCCCGCATCCGCACCCTTCGCCGGCCCCTTCGCCCTCGCGACGCTCTCGGCGCCGGACGGCCCGGCGTTCCCGGCGCTGGTCACGCCCGAGGAGCGCGTCGTCGATCTGCGCGTCGCCCTCGGCGACGAGCGGTTGACCGTCCGCCGCCTCCTTGAGGACTGGCCGGGTGTGCTGCCGCGGCTGCGGTCCCTGGCCGGCGGCGGCGCGGAGCTCAGGCCCTTGGCGGAGTTCCAGGTGCGAGCGCCGGTCGAGCCGCGCCAGGTGTTCCAGTCGGGCGCCAACTACCGGCAGCACGTGATCGATCTGCACGTCGCGCACAAGGCTCCGGGGGACGACCGCCCGGAGGACGAGCGGCGCGCGGAGGCGGCGGAGCTCATGGACCGGCGGGCCGAGAGGGACCTGCCGTACGTGTTCATCGGTCTGCCGAGCGCGATCACCGGCCCGTACGACGATGTCGCGCTGCCCGCGTGGGCCGAAAAGCCGGACTGGGAGCTGGAGTTGGCGGCCGTCATCGGCCGTCTGGCGCACCGGGTCTCCGTCGAGGAGGCCCTGGAGTACGTGGCGGGCTACACGATCGCCAACGACCTCACCGACCGGGCCACCGTTTTCCGCCGGGACATGCCGCAGATCGGCACCGACTGGCTGCGCAGCAAGAACGCGCCCGGATTCACCCCGCTCGGGCCGTGGATCATCCCGACCGAGTCGATCGCGAACTCCGACGACCTGCGCATCACACTCAAGCTGAACGGCGAGACCATGCAGGACGAGTCCACCAAGGACATGATCTTCAACGTGGCCCGCATGGTGTCGTACGCCTCGCAGACCGCCCAACTCTTGCCCGGCGACCTGGTGTTGACCGGATCACCGGCGGGCAACGGCATGCGCTGGGGCCGGCTTCTTCGCGACGGCGACGTGATGGACGGTTCCATCTCCGGGCTCGGCGCCCAGCGCACCCGCTGCGTGGCGGAGGTGCCCTCATGAGCGGACAATCTCCGGACCGCCGCAATCCCGCGGGTGCGAGATCGCCGCGATCGCCACCGACACCTGGGGCTTCGAGGTCCGCCCGAACGAGTTCGAGCACGCCTTCCCACCCCTGCACCAGGTCGCGATCCCCAACATGGGCCTGCTGATCGGCGAGATGTGGGACCTGGACGCGCTCGCCGCGGACTGCGCGGACGACGGCGTCCACGACTTCTGGCTCACCGCCGCTCCCCTGCCGATCACCGGCGCCGTCGGCTCGCCCGTCAGCCCGATCGCCGTCAAGTAGCCCCACGCCACCAAATCGGCCTCAACCACCGTACGGAGCAAGGGAGTTCCCTTTGAGCACACCCCGAAAGGTCCTCGTCATCGGTGGCGGCGCGGCCGGCAGCGCGGCGACGATCCTGCTGCGCCGCGCCGGGATCGCGGTCGACCTGATCGAGGCGAAGGACGACTGGAACGCCACGGCCGGATCCGGCATCACCCTCCAGGGCAACGCCCTGCGCGTACTGCGCGAACTCGGAGTGTGGGACCAGGTGGAGAAGTCCGGGTTCGGCTTCGGCGCGGTCGGCATCACCGCCCCCGACGGCACCGTCCTGCACGTCGCCGAGGACCTGCGCACGGGCGGCGACGACCTGCCCGCCACCGTCGGCACGCGGCGCCCCCAACTGCAGAGCGTTCTGATCGACGCGGTCCGCGCCGGCGGCGCCGCCGTCCGCCTGGGCGTCCGTGCCACGGCCCTGGAGCAGGACGACGACGGCGTCACCGTCCTCTTCAGCGACGGCGGCCGGGGCCGGTACGACCTGGTGATCGCCGCCGATGGCCTGGGCTCCACCACCCGCGCGGCCATCGGCATCACGGACAAGCCGGAGCCCACCGGCATGGCCATCTGGCGCGTCGCCGCACCCCGCCCGGCCGGTGTCATCCGCACCGACCTCGCCTACGGCGGCCCTGCCTACATCGCCGGATACTGCCCGACCGGCGACACGACCCTCTACGCGTACGTGGTCGAGGCCCACCGCGACCGCGGCTCCATACCGGTAGAGACCTACGCGGACGAGATGCGGTCCCTGGCACGGCACTACGGCGGCCACTGGCCCGAGATCACCACGCACATCACCGATCCGGCGCAGGTCAACTACACCTGGTGCGACCGGATGCTGGTCGAGGGCTCCTGGCACCGCGGCCGGGTCGTGCTCGTCGGCGACGCCGCGCACTGCTGCCCGCCCACGCTGGCCCAGGGCGCGGCCCTGTCATTGGAGGACGCCTGGGTGCTTACCCAGATGCTGGCCACTACCGACACCTGGGACGACGCGCTCCTCCAGGCGTACCACGAGCGGCGCGTCGCGCGGGTCCGCCCGGTGGTCGAAGCCTCCGTCCAGATCGGCCGGTGGCAGCTCGACGGCGTCCGCGACGCCGACGTACCCGGCCTGATGGGCCGCACCATGACCCTGCTCCGGGAGCTGCCATGACGACCGCACCGCCCACCGTCGACGTCCACGCCCACGTCCTGCTGCCCGAGATCGAGGCACTGGTGGACGGGCTGCCCGGCCATGCCCAGGCGCGCGCCCTGGAGGCCCGCCGCAATGGCCCCGACGCGCTGCGCGTCAACGGCCCGATGATCGGGGAACGCATCCCTCGCCTCACCGATCCGTCCGTCCGTCTCGCCGCGATGGACGCCCAGGGCGTGGACGTCCAACTGGTCAGCCCCTCCCCCTCGCACTACCACTACTGGGCCGGCGAGGAGACGGCCGGGAAGGTGTACCGGCTCGCCAACGAGGCGACAGCGGCGCACTGTTCGGCCGCTCCGGACCGGCTGCGCGGCCTCGGCCTCGTGCCCTTGCAGCACCCCGGCCAGGCGGTGCGCGCGCTCGACCACGCATGCGCGCAGGGCCTGGTCGGCGTCGAGATCTCCAGCCACGCCCCGGGGCGCGAACTGTCCGACCCCGAGTACGAGCCCTTCTGGGACCGGGCCGAGGAGACCGGCGCGCTGCTCTTCCTGCACCCCTTCGGCTGCACGCTCGATGAGCGCCTGGACCGGTGGTACCTGTCCAACACGGTCGGCCAGCCCACCGAGAACGCGGTCGCCCTCTCGCACCTGATCTTCTCCGGGGTCCTGGACCGCCACCCGGGCCTGCGGATCATCGCCGCGCACGGCGGCGGCTACCTGCCCACCCACATCGGCCGCGCCGACCACGCATGGACGGCCCGCGCCGACGCCAGGGCGGGCTGCGCCCATCCGCCGAGCAGCTACCTCAAGCGGATCCACTTCGACTCGCTGGTCCACGATCCCGTCGTCCTGCGGGAGTTGATACGGGTCACCGGTGCGGAGCAGGTGCTGCTCGGCTCCGACTTCCCCTTCGACATGGGCTCCGAGGATCCGGTCGGCGCGCTGCGCGCCGCCTCCCTGTCCGACGCCGACTTCCACGCCATCCGGGGCGGCAACGCGACCGCCCTCCTCCGGAAGGACTGACCCCTGATGAGCGACCGTCTGCTCACCCACCTGCGCCACGTCGACCTGGCCGTGCCCGACTACGACAAGCAGCTCGACTTCTACTCCGGCGTCTGGGGTCTGACCAAGGTTGCCGAGGACTCCGGGATCTCCTTCCTCGCCGCCGAGGGCAGTCCGGAGAACTACGTGATCCGGCTGCGCAAGGCCGACGAGAAGCGCCTCGACCTCGTCTCCTACGGGGCCGCCTCCCCCCAGGACGTCGACACCCTCGCCGAACGGCTCCTCGCCGGCGGCGTCGAGCTGATATCCCGCCCGAGGCGGGTCGAGACCCCGGGCGGCGGGTACGGCTTCCGCTTCTTCGACGTCGACGGCCGCACCATCGAGGTCTCCGCCGACGTCGAGGTCCGCCGCCACCGCAAGATCGAGGAGAAGGAGTCCATTCCGGTCAAGCTCTCCCACGTCGTCCTCAACTCCCCCGACCTGAACAAGACCCGGGAGTGGTACGAGCGCCACCTCGGCTTCGCCCTCTCCGACACGCTGTCCTCACCCCGCATGGGCGAGGTCATGCACTTCATGCGGATCTCCAACCAGCACCACTCGATGGCGATCGCCCAGGGTCCGCACACCGCGCTGCACCACGTCTCCTTCGAGATGCGTGGCATCGACGAGTACATGCGCGGATCGGGACGTGTCATGCGGGCCGGGTTCAAGAAGGTCTGGGGCCCCGGCCGGCACATGGCGGGCGACAACACCTTCACGTACTTCCTCGACCCGCACGGCAACACCGTCGAGTACACGACCGAGCTGGAACTGCTCGACGAGGACACCTGGCACCCGCACGTCTACGACTTCTCGCAGCCCGAAGTCACCGACCAGTGGGGCACCGCCAACCCGATGAACGAGATCGTCGCCAAGGAGTCCTTCAACGACCCCGACCGCGGCGTGTTCGTCGCCCCGCCGGTCTGATCCCGCCCCGGCTCCCGGGGGCGCGGTGACCTGTCCATGCCCTGACTGCCACCACGCCGCGCCCCCGGGCCCGGCCCGCCAGGAGCCGCACGATGCGTTTCGCCACTTACGTACATCAGCACCGCACCCGCGTCGCCGTCGTCGAAGAGGACGGCACTCTCCGCCCGCTGCCCGGCGTCACCTCGCTCAGCGCCCTGATCGCCGAGGCCGGCGGCCTGCCCGGGCTGCTCGCCGCCGGCGCTGCCGCCCTCGGCGTACCGCCCGGGCCGAACCTCTCCGACGGCTCCGGCACCTGCGGCAACGGCGGCTGCCTCGCCGAACTCCGGGGCGTGCGCGGCGAACAATCCCCGCCGCCCCTCAAGCCCGGCGACACCGTCACGCTCACGGTGGAAGGCCTTGGCAGCGTGTCCAACACCGTCGTGCCCGGCGCCGAACCGGTGCCTCTTGTCTTCGGCCGCCGCCGGAGCCGGGAGCGGTCATGAGCGACCTGTACCGCAAGGGGCTCCTGGGCAGGGAGTCTTCACCGCGCCGCGGCGGCGAGTGTGCTCGTCCGGGAGGCGGCCGAGACGGGAAAGGCCGCCGAGAAGCCCCTGCGTCACCGTCGTTGAGGCCGTCCGCCGTGCGCGCTCGCGGCTACCCATCGGTCCGCCGGATGTACTGACAGCCTCGTCGCGCTGCCCGGCCTTCGGCCTCAGCCCTCTCCTGCCACGGCGGATCGTTGTCCGGGCAGCGCGCGGTGGGTGACGTCGGCTGGAAGTGCAGACCCCCGCCGCTGATCCCCTCAAGGCCACGGGCGAACTACTCCTCGCCGTCCGCGTCCGCCGCCCCGTCCTCACCCGTCCCGTCCTCCCGGGCGGGCTCGCCGTCGGTGCCGCTCCCGGTCGCCGCTTGCCGCTCGCGGCGCTTTCGCGCCAGTTCCGCGGCCATCCGGTCGGAGTGCTGCCGCATCTCCGCTTCTGCCTTCTGCTGGAAATCCTTCACCGCTGCCTCCCAGGCCCTCGTGGCAACGCCGACGCGTCCGGAAGAATCGACGGCGCCGCTCCCCCGGCGCCCCGGACACGGCACACCGGTGGACTTGTCACCATTCCTGCCAGCAAGGATTCCCTGCTCGTCCCCCCTCGTCCCGCCGACGCCGTCGAAGCCGTCACCAGTGGTTGCACGCGTTTCCCATGAAACAACCAAGTGCGCCGAGGCGCACCACCCGGGCGGATCAGGCCCCGGGCACTCACCATGCCCCCTCCGTCCGGAGCCGCGCCTCCAGGCGCCGCCCGCCCCATGCCGGACGAGCCGCGTCCCGCCTCCCACCCACGCGTTCACCTCCTCGTTCCGGCAATCGACCGCCTCGCGGACGTACGCGCGGGCGGCGAGGGCTGTCCGGCCGACACGCCCGCAGTCCGGGCGGACGCGGCACGGGCAGGTGAGGCCCCTTCCGCTCGGAGCCTCTCCGCACGAGCGCGGCCCGCGCGCACGTACGGCGGCGCGGGCCACGACCGGTGTGCGCGGCAGTGCGAGCCGGTCCTGCCGGGGGCGCCGCCTCACCGCCGCCGCGCACGAGGGCTCCCGCACCCGAAGCCTCGTCGCACCGGGCCGACCGCCCCCGAAGAGCTGCCCGTCACCTACCTGCCCCCTCGACGCCCTCGCCCCACCGGCCCCCACCGCGCCCCGGGACACCCCCGGCCGCCCCCACTAAAATGGCCGTGTGGCCCGGCGTAACGAAGAGGTCGCCGCCCTGCTCCAGGAGTACGCCGACCTCGTCCTGATCACCGGCGGAGACGCGTTCAAGGCCCGCGCCTACGAAAAGGCCGCACGCGCCATCGGCGGCTACCACGCCGATGTCTCGGCTCTCGACGGCAAGGGCCTCCGCGAGATCCCGAACGTGGGCAGGTCCATCGCCGACAAGGTGCTGGAATACCTGCGCACCGGCCGGATGCCCGCCGTGGAGGACGCCAGAGCGAAGGTGCCCCCCGGCGTGCGCCGGCTGACGGCGATCCCCACCTTGGGCCCGAAGAAGGCGATGACGCTCTACGAGGAGCTGCACATCTCCTCGGTCCCCGAACTCCTCGACGCCATCCACGAGGAAAGGCTGCGCGACCGCAAGGGTTTCGGCCCCAAGACCGAGGAGAACATCCTGCACGGCATCGGACTGCTGCAGGCCGCGGGCGACCGGGTGCCGGTCAACGTCGCCATGGACGTCGCCGAGGAGATCGTCGGCGAGCTGTCCGCCCTGCCCGGCTGCGAGCACTGCGCGTACGCCGGTTCACTGCGGCGGATGCGGGAGACCATCGGGGACGTGGACATCCTCGTCGCCGCCGCGGTCTCCGAGCCGTTCATGGACGCCTTCACCCGGCTGCCGGGCACCGCGGAGGTCATCGCCCGCGGCCCGAAGAAGACCTCCGTCCGCACCACGAAGGGCCTGCGGATCGACCTGCGGGTGGTACCGCCCGACTCCTGGGGCGCCGGGCTCCAGTACTTCACCGGCTCCAAGGCGCACAACATCCGCACCCGTGAGAGGGCCGTGCACCACAAGCTGAAGCTGTCCGAATACGGACTGTTCCACGCCAAGAGCGGCAAGAAGATCGTCTCGGAGACCGAGGAGGAGGTCTACGCACGCCTCGGGCTGCCCTGGATCCCGCCGCCCCTGCGCGAGGACCGCGGTGAGGTCGACGCCGGACTGCGCGGCGAACTGCCGGAGCTGGTCACCGCGGCCGACATCAGGGGCGATCTGCACACCCACACCGACCTCACCGACGGCATCGCCCCGCTGGAGGAGATGGTGGCCGCGGCCGCCCGGCACGGCCTGCGCTACTACGCGGTCACCGACCACGCCCCGAACCTCTTCATGCAGCGGATGACCGACGAGAAGATCCTCGCCCAGCGTGAACGGATACGCGAACTCGACGGCAAGCACCGCAAGATGCGCCTGCTGCACGGCACGGAACTCAACATCGGCCCCGACGGAGAGGTGGACTGGCCGCAGGAGTTCCTGCGCGGTTTCGACCTCTGTGTGGCCTCCGTGCATTCGCACTTCCACCAGGGCCGCGACGCCGCCACCCGACGGCTCCTCACCGCCTGCGAGAACCCGCAGGTCAACATCATCGGCCACCCCACCACCCGGAAGCTCGGCAAACGCCCCGGCCTCGACATCGACCACGACGCGGTGTTCGCCGCCTGCGCCCGCACCGGGACGGCGCTGGAGATCAACGCCCACCCCGACCGCCTGGACCTGTCCGACGAACACGTCCTGCGCGCCAAGCGCCACGGTGTGAAATTCGCCGTCAACACCGACGCCCACGCCCCGCTCCACCTGGACCACCTGCGCTACGGCATCGGCGTCGCCCAACGCGGCTGGCTGACCGCGGACGACATCATCAACACCTGGCCCCTCCCCCGCCTGCGCCGCTTCCTCCGCAAGGAGGGCTCCGGGAACAGGTGACGACGGTGTCCCGGTGATCTGGCACCGCACCACGTGCGAACGCTCTTCCCAGAAGACCGAGGTGTGGATCAAGATGCCCTTGCCCGTCCGCCCGTACCACCCCGCGCGTAACTCCTGTCAGGAGAACGGATGCACACCGCCCCGCGGCACCCCTCCCCGTCCGCCCACGCCACCCCGCAACTCGACGCCGTCGTCGTCGGGGCCGGCTTCGCCGGTCTCTACCAACTGCACCGGCTGCGCGAACTGGGCCTGCGCACACGGGTCTTCGAGGCGTGTGACGACATCGGCGGTACGTGGTACCGGAACCGGTACCCCGGTGCCCGCTGCGACGTCGAGAGCACCGCCTACTCGTTCTCCTTCTCGCCCGAACTGGACCAGGAGTGGGAGTGGAGCGAGCGGTACGCGACGCAGCCGGAGATCCTCCGCTACCTCCATCACGTCGCCGACCGCTTCGACCTGCGCAAGGACGTCACCCTGCGCACCCGCGTGACCCGGGCGGTGTACGACGAGGACGCGCACACCTGGCAGGTCGTCACCGACACCGGGGAGACGGTCACCAGCCGGTTCGTCGTACTGGCCACGGGCTGTACGTCCGCCGTCAAGGAACCGGACATACCCGGTGCCGGCACGTTCGCGGGCCGGGCCCTGCACACCGCGGACTGGCCGCACGAGGGCGTCGACCTCACCAGCAGCCGGGTCGCGGTGATCGGGACCGGATGCTCCGGTGTCCAGGCGATCCCGCTCCTCGCCGAGCAGGCCGCCGCGCTCACCGTCTTCCAGCGCACTCCGGTCTACGCACTGCCCGCCAGGAACCGCCCGCTGTCCGCCGCGGAGCAAGCCGAACTCAAGGCCCGCTACCCGGAGTTCCGCGCCGCTCAGCGGGCGTCGCGCGGAGGCACCGTCTTCGAGCCGCCGACCCGGTCGGCCCTGGAGGCGGACGAAGCGGAGCGCACCGCCGCGTACGAAGCGGGCTGGGACTCCGGCTTGCTCAGCGGCCTGCTGCGCACCTATACCGACATCCTCGCCGACCGGGCCGCCAACCAGACCGTCGCCGAGTTCGTCCGGGCCAAGATCCGGTCGATCGTCACCGACCCGGAGACGGCCGAGACGCTCTCCCCGCGCACCTTCCCGTTCGGCACCAAGCGTCCCTGCCTGGACACCGGCTACTACGCCGCCTACAACAAGCCGCATGTCGGGGTCGTGGACCTCACCAGGACCCCGATCGTGGAGATCACACCGGACGGCATCCGGACCACGGAGCGGGAACACCCCGTCGATGTCCTGGTCTTCGCCACCGGCTTCGACGCCCTCACCGGCTCCCAGGTCGCCGTGGACATCGTCGGCAAGGGCGGCATCACCTTGAAGGAGAAGTGGGCCGAAGGCCCCCGGAACCACCTCGGTCTGCTCTCCGCCGGGTTCCCCAACCTCTTCACCGTCCTCGGCCCGCTCAGCCCTTCGGTGCTCAGCAACGCGGTGTTCTCCATCGAACAGCATGTGGAGTGGATCACCGAGTGCATCGCCCACCTGCGGCGGAACGGCGTCACCGAGATCGACGCCACCCCGCGCGCCGAGGACGACTGGTGCGCCCACGTCGCCGACCTCGCCTCCGGGACCCTCTATCCGGCCGTCGCCTCCTGGTACACGGGGGCGAACGTACCGGGCAAATCACGGGTGTTCCTCGCCTACACCGGCGGCGCCGACCGGTACCGGGCCGAGTGCGACGCCGCCGCCCGGGACGGCTACCGCGGCTTCACCCTGTCCACCGCGGCCGGCGCACACTGAGCGCGCTCCGCGGGGAGGGCCGGATCGTCACAGCGAGGTGTCGAGGCGGTGCCTGCCGTCGCGTTCGGAGCAGCGCCGCACGACCGGCTCCGGGCGGTGGGACGGTACGCGCGGCCGCTACTGCCCGCCTCCGCCGCGGATGACCGCCCACAGGTCCGCGTCCTCGGGCGCCACCTCGACGCCGTCTCTTCCCCGAGCCCGAAAATGGAGCCGGGGCCCGTCACGGACGGGCCCCGGCAGGGCATCGCGGATGAGGCCGGACGCATGGGCTCACGGCTCACGGCTCGGCGTTCTTCCTCGTCAGCCAGGGCGTGGCACTGGCCGGAAGCCGGAGAAGCGCTTCTTGGTGAGAGCTGCCTCCCCAACTCCCCGCGGGCCGAACGGGCCGGTCTCCCAGCCGCGTCCGGCGCGGGATGCCGGTGAGGGGTCAGCCGGTGGTCCAGACGACCGGCTTGTCGCTGTACGCGTCGCCCTCGTCGAATTCGGCGCCCGTGACGTCGCCGTTGTGCGACGCGGCGAGCGAGCAGGTCTCGAACGACACTCCCTTGCCGAACTCGGCGGGCGCGGATTCCTTCCCGCACTTGCCCGGGATGTCACCGATCAGCGAGACGCCCGTGCTCCGGCCACTGCTGAGAAGGCCCCTCAGCTTCACGTAGGCACGCGAGAGGTCGGTGTCGCCCACGTTCTCCACCTTCATCTTGATGAAGTACGGCGTCAGGCCCTTCGCTCGCTCGCCGAACCGAGACATGTCGGCCCCGGTGCCCTTGTCGATCGCCGTGACGGTGACGGCGAGGGTGCCCTTCTTCTTGGCGTACTCGAAGGGCAGGACCGCCTTGTCGCCGACCTTGAGCCGGGCGCCCGGCGCGGTGACATCGCCCGCGGGCCGGCTGTCGCCGCCCTCGCTCCTGCCGCTGTCGGCGCTCGGGCTCTCCTTCTCCGGCCCGGGCGCCGTCGTCGCCGGCGACGCCTTCTCCGTCGCCTTGCTGTCGCCGTCGCACGCCGTGAGTCCGAGGCCGAGTGTGGTGACCAGAGCGGCCGTCAGTGCGATACGTGCCTTGCGCATGTGTCAAACCCTTGCTATGTGATGAGTTGTCCGCCGATACGGCGAAGTCCCGCGTAGTTTGTCAGGCCGGTGTGCATGTTTGGTGCGCATCAGGCTGCGGAGTGGTCTCGGCACGACGGGTCCCGCGCCGCGCTCCGCATGCGCCCAGGCGGATGAACAGCGCCGTCGTGCCCCTCACCTTCCACGAACCCCGCAACGGGGCGCCCGGCCTTCGGGGTCTGCATGACCGTCTCCCCTCGCCTGAGCGATCCCGTAACTGCGCCTCACCGTGCCGTCCACGGCGACGGTCACGCAGATCTCACGGCCGGGGCTGCGTCCTGTCGGAACTCAAGCCCTGACCAAAGCATTCCGCATCGAGGAATCAAGCCGACGACCGAGAAAACCTGCTCCCCCACCATGGGCGTGAAAATACTTCCCTTCGATTCGATCGGGTGAATTCTTCACGGCAAGGGGTACGGCAGCCGCACCAGCGTGCAGGGATACTCCCGGGCGCCGGCTTTACGAGCCCATGCTGCCCTCCGCACGTCACTTCACGCTCAGGCGCCATGTCGGCGAAGCTCACTTCTTCCGGTGAACGGAACAGCTCCTGAAGGACGGGCGCCCGATGCGTGTCGCCGGCCCGGCTGATGATCGAGAAGAAAGGATCACCGTAATGGTTTACTCGCTCCAGGAGATCACAAATGCGTGGGGGAACTGGATGGCCACCGAAAAGTACCCGGAATCCGGAGGCTATGACTACACGGCAAGCACCAACTACGACTCCCAGTCGAGCCTCAGCGCTTACCATCAATACCAGGTGACGCAGAAATTCCTGGAAATCGAATACGATCCCGACGCGAAGCCGGCGCCAGGGGAGCTCCACACCAACGACATCACCTACAGGAACCAGACGGACGCAGCCCAGACGGTCAGGTACAACTACACCTCAAAAACCGCGAAAGCCTTCTCGATGACAACTTCCAAAACCCTCAAAACGGGTGTGGAGCTCTCTACCGAGGTGGAAATCCCTGGAGTTGCCAAGGTCGGCGCAAAATTCACCATGAATCTCGAACTCACCAAATCCGAGACCACCACGAAAACCGAAGAGCAGACCTGGAGCGTAGACGTCCCAGTCGTCGTCCCTAAACAGTCGCAAGTGCATACATGGATGACCATCAACACGGCAAGCTACGACGTGAGTTACACCGCGTCCGCGCAACTGGAAAATTATGTCGCCATCTGGTTCAAAAATAAGGTGAGCCTCGGGCACGACGGGAATAACCATTGGCTATGGTTCGTGCCCATTGAATGGGTTTTTTCGGACTGCGTGAACAACAGCATCATCGATACGGCCGGCTACTACGTGAACTCGTCGGGCGTCGTGGCTCAGGCTTCCGGCGTATTCAGCGGTGGGCAGGGCGTGAGCGTAGTGGTGGACAGTAAGCAATCCCCGCTGAAGGCCCCGGAGAGAGCCGGCGCAGAGGTGGAAGTGTTGAAGGTCGGCCCCAGAACGCGGCATACAAAAGACGGCAAGTTCCCTCTCGGCGTGAATGTCGAGTAGCCGAACCGCAGCGTCGAGGACGAACTGACACCGTCATGGGCGCTGCACCTCGCCATGCCGATGAGCGCTCCCAGGCGCCCATCGGCGCTGGCCTTGTTTTCAGAGCTCCGGATCAGGAGCGTGGCACCCAGCTCCATCGACGTGGCCGCGGGCGGGGCGGACGCTTCGGGCAGGAGATGGTTGCGCGAGGGGGTGGAAGCCGGCGGGCGCCGTGGCCGCGTAGGCGTACTCGGCGACGTCGGACAGGGCGGCGGAACGGATCAGAGTGATGGCACGAGCCACGGTTGTCGGGTCCGTCCCCTCGGGTTCGGAGCGCGCACATCCTGCCAACGCCCCGTCGGCGCGCGCCCGCCCTTTTCCCGCCGCCTCTCGGCGACGCCCTTTTTCTGGTTGCCGCCCGTGGGCCGGATGAGCACCAACTGACCCCGGAACCCGTCGAGAACCACTGCTCCGGCCGACCCACGTGGCACCGCCGCGTCGTGGCACCAGGGCGGCAGGTCGCAGGCTTTCGGCCGTGAGACCCACGAGCGACGCAATGCCGTCGAGCGGGGCGTCAACCGCTTCGAAGTGCGACGCGGAGTCGTACATGTCAGGTGTCGGCCTGAGTGGCGCGAGGAGCACCGGCGGTGGCCGCGAGGGTGGCAACGGGCCGCTTCGGCCCGCGGTCGGCTACCGTAGAGGCGTGTCTACGCCCCGAGTTTCCTAGCTGCGGACCCGCTTTCACGCCACAAGTGTGTCTGTTTCGCCTCTCGGAGCGTTTCCTCGTGATGACTCTTCACGTCGGGCCACGCGCGGCCATGTGCCGGCCGAAGCCCCCCTCTTCCTGTTGCCCGGACGCCGTTGCGGCGCCGCGCGGGCGGCCGGTCGTCCGTAGCTGACCACCGGCGTCCTCCGGCCGAACCCGTTCGACGGTTCCGTCCTCCACCGGCGGGGGCCTGCGGGCCGCCCCGCCCCTGCGGCACGACCGCGCACCGCGGACGTGCCGTCATTCCACCGATCTCTGCGACATTCCGAAGGGCACGACGTTGTCCGTCACCACATCCGCCCCGCCCCGGTCGGCTCCGGCCGGGCGCCGGCGCACCATCACGCTGATCATCGTGCTGCTGGCCGCTTTCATGGACCTGCTGGACGCGACGATCGCCAATATCGCGCTGCCGACCATCCGCACCGAACTGCACGCCTCCGCCGCCCAGATCGAATGGGTGCTCGCCGGATACACGCTGGCCTTCGCCCTGGGGGTCATCACCGGTGCCCGGCTGGGCGACCTCTACGGCTACAAGCGCGTCTTCCTCATCGGCATGGCCGGGTTCACGGCCGCCTCCGCGCTGTGCGGCGCCGCCCCCACGGCCGGGCTGCTGGTCGCCGCCCGCGTGCTCCAGGGACTGTTCGGGGCGGCGATGATCCCGCAGGTCCTCTCCCAGATCCAACTGCTGTACGCGCCGCACGAACGCGGTCGGGCCATGGCCGCGTTCTCGTCCCTCTCCAGCCTCGCCGCCGCCCTCGGCCCCATCCTGGGCGCCCTGTTGCTGGAGTCGGGTTGGCCGGGACTCGGCTGGCGCGCGGTCTTCCTGATCAATGTCCCGGTCGGCGTCGTGGCGGTGTTCGCCGCCTGGCGCGTCCTGCCCGAGGCCCGCGCCACCACGCGGCCCCGCCTCGACCTGCCGGGTGTCGCGCTCTCCGGGATCGGGCTGCTGCTCGTGCTCTACCCGCTGACGCTCGCCAGCGACCGCGGCACCTGGCCCGCGTGGAGCTACGCGGCGTTCGCCGCCGGCGTGCTCGTCCTGGCCCTCTTCCACCGCACTCAGCGCACGCTCTCTGCCGCGGACCGGTCGCCGCTGGTGGAGGTCTCGCTGCTGCGTATCCCTTCGGTCGGCGGCGGACTGCTGGTCGAGTTCCTGATCTTCCTGCCGATGATGGGATTCTTCTTCACCCTGCTCCAACTCCTGCAGGCCGGGCTGGGGTTCACCCCGCTGACGGTCGGTGTGCTGATGCTGGCCTGGCCGATCGCCAACGCGGGCTTCGCCACTCTCGGTGCCACCGTCCTCATGCCGCGCATCGGCCGCGGGACCGTACAGACCGGCCTCGTCGTCATGGCCGCGGGGCTGGGCGTCCTCGGCGTCACCGCGCACGCGGCCACCCCTGACACCCCGTGGGCGGCGTTCGTACCCGGTGTGTTCGTCGCCGGTTCCGGCGCGGGTCTGGCCGTGGCGCCGCTGGCCCAGCTCACCCTTCAGGACGTCCCCGAGCGGCATGTGGGCAGCGGGTCCGGGCTGTTCAACACGGTCATCCAGGTCGCCGCCTCCCTCGGCGTCGCCCTCTTCGGGACCCTCTACTTCCACCCGCAGCCCGACCGCACCCACCAACTCGCCCGGGACGCGGGACCGGCGTTCGCCACCACCATGTGGATCAGCGTCGCGCTGCTCGCCGTCACCTTCGCGCTGAGCTACCTGCTCCCGTCCCGGAGCCGGTCGGCGGAGAGCTGACCCCCGGTCCGGACGACAGGGAGGCGGTGGCCGCGGCCACCGCCTCCCGCGTTTTCCGGCGCCCCGGTCCCGGCCACGATGCGCCGGCCCCCGTGCGTGCCCCGGCGAAGTGCCGGTACCAGTAATTACGGTGCCGAAAGGAGGCCCGCGCGCCCTGTTTCCAAAAGGCGGGGCCGCACACAGAAGGGCCGAATCAGATGTTCCTTTCCCCCGGGGCGCCGGTACTCTCATATCGAAACCACCCGAGACAAGTCTGGGGGCGCATTTGCGATGATCACCCATGTCCGGAGTGTGGCACTCGGCGTACCCGACCTGGGCGCCGCCCGGGAATTCTTTGAGAAACACTGGCAGTTGGATCTCGTCGGCACCGATGCGGACCGGGTATTCCTCGGAGCTGGTTGCCAGGACGACCACGTCCTGCGGCTGCGGGCCACCGCCGCGCCGCGGGTGGATCTGCTGTGTCTGGCCGCGACCGACGAGCGCGCCGTGGACGAGATCGCCGAGCGGGTGGCCGCCCACCCGCGAGGCCGTCTCCTCACCACGCCCGCCACCTGCGACGACGCGGGTGGCGGCTACCGTTTCCGGTGCCTCGACTGCGAGGGCCGTACCGTCGAGGTGGCCTGCGGGGCGGCGGTGCGGGCGTTCCGGCCCGTCGAGGCGGGCGAGGGCAGGCCGACCGGCATCAGCCATGTGGTGCTCAATTCGGCCGATATGCCGGCCGCCCTGGCGTTCTACCGCTCCGTTTTCGGCCTCCAGGTCACCGACTGGGTGGAGGACATCATGGTATTCCTCCGCTCCGGCCCGGCCCACCATATTCTCGCTTTCACCCGCGCCCCGCATGTGTCGCTGAACCACGTCGCCTTCGAATTGCGCGGCATCGATGAATTCATGCGGGCGACCGGCACCATGACGAAAAAGGGCTATGCGCCGCTGTGGGGTCCTGGACGGCACGGAGTCGGGATGAACACCTTCACCTATTTCCAGGAGCCCAGTTCCCGGTTCGTGGCCGAATACACGACGGGAATGCAGCGGATCGACCCGGACCACACATGGACGCCCCGCGTCTACCCCGCCAACGCCCAGACCAGCGACACCTGGGGCGTGGCGTCGCCCCGTGACGACGCGGTCTCGGCGAGCCTGCGCGGCTGCCCGGACACCGGTCTGTGGCAGCCGCCGCCGGTGTGACCGGGCGGGGAGCGGCCGAACGGTGTACGCGACGAGCGGAGGGAGAGGGCGAATTGGCAACGGGTGAAGACGGACGGACGGAGCGGCACGGCGGCCCGGGGGCGGAAGGGGGGCCCGTCGCCGTGGTGACGGGCGGCGCGTCCGGCATCGGGCGCGCCGTGGTGGCCGATCTGGCGGCGCACGGCTACCGCGTCGTGGTGCTCGACCGCGGCGCCCCCGAGGAACCGGCCGGTGACCGGGTGCGGTGGGTGGCCGGTGACGTACGCGACCCCGAGGCGAACGACTCGGTGGTGAAGGTCGCCCTGTCCCGCTTCGGGCGGCTGGACCTCTTCGTCGGCAACGCCGGGGTGCACGACGGCGGGGCCGGGGTGCGCGACCTCGACGGCGCCGCGCTCTCCGCGCTCGCCGGGCACGTCCTGGACGTCAACGTGGTCGGCTATCTGCTCGGCGCGCGGGCCGCCGCCGGACCGCTCACCGACAGCGGGGGCGCGATGGTCTTCACCCTCTCCGACGCGTCCTTCCTCGTCCGTGGCAACGGCGCGGGCCTGGCGTACGCCGCCGCCAAGCACGCGGCGCTCGGGGTGGTGCGCCACCTGGCCGCCGACCTCGCGCCCGCGGTGCGGGTCAACGCGGTGGCCCCGGGCGGCGTCGTGACCGGGCTGCGGACCGTGGACGGCCGCCCCGTCTTCGCCGACGCCGGTGACATCGGCGCCAAGGTACGGGAGTTCAACCCGCTGGGCGTGATGTTGAGTGCCGAGCGGATCGCGCCGCTCTACCGCTTCCTGGCTTCCTCCGAGGCGGCGGGGATGACCGGCGAGGTGCTGCGGCCCGACGGCGGACTGGCCGTGCGGTAGGGCGTGTCCGGGAAGTCCCGCCCGCCTCGTCCTCCGGGCGGACGGCGGGACTTCCCGGACACCCCCCGGGCCACCGCTCACTCCTCGACCACCACGTCGAGCAGGTAGGGGCCGGTGGCGGTCAGGGCGGTGCGCAGCGCGGGGACGAGGTCGCCGGGGGCCTCGACCCGCGCGGCGGCGCACCCCTGGCCGGTGGCGAGGGCGACGAAGTCCAGCCCGCCGAGGTCCGTGCCGACCGGCCTCGCCATGCCGAACCGCTCGGCGAAGGCGTCCACCGTGGCGTAGCGGCGGTTGTTCACCACGACGACGGTGAGGGGCAGGCGCAGCCGGGCGGCCGACCAGAGGGCCTGAACGGCGTACATGGCGGAGCCGTCACCGATCACGGCGAGCACGCGGGTGCCGGGACGGCCCAGCGCCTGGCCGACCGCCGCGGGGAGACCGTGGCCGAGCGCGCCGCTGGCTGTCGTGTAGAAGCTCTCCGGGCCCGGGTTGGGCAGGTGCGCGCACATCAGCGGACGTGTCCCGGGGGCCTCCTCCACCAGGACGCAGCCGTCGGGGCGCTCCCCGGCGAGGGCGTGCACCAGGTGGGCCTGGGTGATGCCGGTCGCGGAGGGCGTGGGCGGCGCGGCGCGGCGGCGGGCGGGCGGCGGGGTGCGCGGTGTCCGGGGCGGGTGGCCGCCGAGGGTGCGCAGCGCCGGGGCCAGTCCGGTGAGGACGGCCGTGCCGCCGGGGCACCAGGCCGCCTGCTCGGGGTCGTCGGTGAGAAGGCAGAGTTCCGCGCCGGGCGGGAGGTGCGGGCCGCTGCCGGCGACGTGGTAGGTGAAGACCGGCGCGCCCACCGACAGGACCAGGTCGTGGCCCGCCAGGGTGCGCACGATCTCCTCGCGCACCGGTGGCAGGAAGCCGGCGAACAGCGGGTGCTCCTCGGGGAAGGCGCAGCGGTGGGACATCGGCTCCGCCCAGACCGGCGCACGGTGCGCCTCGGCCAGCGCCACGAGATCGGGCACGGCCCCCTCGCGGTCGACCCCGGCGCCCGCGATCAGCACGGGCGACTGGGCCCGCGCCAAGGTCTCGCCGACGGTGGCGAGCAGTGCGGGGTCCGCGGCCACGGTGGTGCTGACCCGCCGTGGCGTGACGGGTTCGGCGGGGCGGTCCCAGTCGTCGGTGGGGACGGAGACGAGCACCGGTCCGGCCGGCGGGGCGGTGGCGAGGTACCGGGCGCGGGCGAGGGCCGCCGGGACGTCCTCGGCGCGGGCGGGCTCGCGGCTGAGCTTGACGTACGGGCGGGGCAGGGTGACCGCGTCCTCCGACAGCAGGTAGGGGTGGCCCTCCAGGAGCGAGCGGGCCTGCTGGCCGGCGACGACCACCAGCGGCGTCCGGTTGCGGCGGGCGGTGAACAGTGCGCCCATCGCGTGCCCGACCCCGGCCGCCGAGTGCAGGTTGACCAGCGCGGGGCGGTGGGTGGCCTGGGCGTATCCGTCGGCCATCGCCACCACCACCGACTCCTGGAGTCCGAGGACGTAGCGGAAGTCGGCGGGGAAGTCGCGGAGCATGGGCAACTCCAGCGACCCGGGGTTGCCGAAGACGGTGGTCATGCCCTCGGCGCGCAGCAGGTCGAAGACCGCCTGCCGCACCGTCGTCCCGTGTGTGCCGTTCATCGGATACCGCCTTCCGCGGTGAGGCCCGCCGCCCGCAGCGCCGCACGTACGCGCGGCGGGGTGAGCGGGAGCGAGGTGAGGGTGTGGGCGATCTCGGGGACCGCGGCGGCGAGCGCGCAGGCGACCGCCGCGGGCGGCAGGAGGGTGCCGCCCTCGCCGAGTCCCTTGAAGCCACCGGGGATCACCGTGCTGGGGGTCGAGGTGTGTTCGATGACGAACTCCTCCGGGATGTCCGGGGCCGCGGGCAGGGTGTACTCGCGCAGCGACCGGGTGGTGGGGAGGCCGTCGGCGTCCACGGTGGCCTCTTCGGTGAGCGCCTGGCCCAGCCCCTGGGCGATGCCGCCGGCGATCTGTCCGTGTGCGATCAGCGGGTTGACCAGGACGCCGCTGTCGTGCACGGCCCAGTAGCCGGTGACGGTGGTGCGGCCGGTGCCGAGGTCGACCGCGACCTCGGCGGCATGCGCGCCGTGGGCGAAGGTGAGCTGCGGCGGGTCGAAGTCCACCGACTCCTCCAGCCGGATCGGGTCGGTGGGCCGGCGCCGCCCCCAGCCCCGGTAGCCGCGGTGGGCGACCTCGCGCCAGGCGATGCGGGCGCCTTCGGGGGTGTGGAAGACGGCGTCGGGTGAGGACGGGGCGGCGGTGGCCGCGATCCGTGTGCGGACCCGTTCGGGTTCGGTGTCCAGGAAGGCGGCGGCGAGCCGTCGCATCCGGTCGGCGAGTCGTCGCGCGGCGGTGATCAGCGCGCCGCCCGCGAGTGTCAGCGCCCGGCTCGCCTGGGCGGACAGGTCGGAGTGCGGGGCGGTGTCGGTGTCGCCGAGTTCGACGCGTACCCAGTCCAGCGGGATGCCCAGCCCCTCCGCGGCGATCTGCGCCAGGCTCGTCTCGATGCCCTGGCCGACGGCGATCACGCCCGCGTACACGGTGACGGTCCCGTCGTGGTTGATCCGCAGCCGTACCCCCTCCCAGCCGCTCCACGCGATGCCGAACGCCTCCAGCAGGGCGGTGGGCGCGAAGGCGCCGATCTCCACCGCGGCGACGACGGCGGTGCCCCGGCGCACCCATGGCTCGTCCGGTGGGCGCGGCCGGTCGGCGAGGGCGGCGGCGCGGCGCAGGGCGGCGGCGTAGTCGCCGCTGTCGTAGGTGAGTCCGGTGTGGGTGGTGTACGGCAGCTCCTCGGGGCGGAGCAGGTTACGCAGGCGCAACTCCGTTGCGGGCAGGCCGAGTTCGCGGGCCGCTTCGTCGATGAGGCGTTCGCGGAGGAAGGCCGCCTCCTGCATGCCGTACCCGCGGAAGGCGCCGGTCGGGACGCGGGTGGTGTGGACGCCGGTGACGGTGGCCGCGGCGGCGTCCGCACGGTACGGGCCCTGGAGCGTCAGGCCGGTCACCTGCGCCGGGCCGCTGCCCGCCTGGGTGGCGTACGCGCCGAGGTCGGCGAGGACATCGGCGTCGAAGGCGAGAAACCGGCCGTCCGCGGCGACGGCGAGACGGGCGGTGGCCTGCTGGCCGCGTCCCTGGTAGGCGGCGGTGAAGTTCTCCGCGCGTGACTCCGTCCAGCGCACCGGGGCGCCCAGGGCGAGAGCCGCCGCGCAGACCATGGCCTCGTCCGGGTGGAGCAGGACCTTGCCGCCGAACGAACCGCCCACGTCGGGCGCGATGACGCGCACCCGGTCCGCGCGCAGCCCCAGCACGGCGCAGAGGTCCTGCCGCATCGCGTGCGGGGACTGGGTGGAGGCGTGGACGGTGAGCAGTCCGGTGCCCACGTCGTACGCGGCGAGCACACCGCGCGGCTCCAGCGGGGTGTGGTGGAGCCGCGGCAGGGTGAACGCGCGTTCCACGACCACCGCCGCCCGGGAGAACGCGGCGGCCAGTTCCTCGGGCGGGGAGCCGAAGCGGATGCGCCCGGCCTCGTTGCCCGTCGTGCCGGGTACGACGGGCGCGGCGCCTTCGGCGAGCGCGTCGGTGACGGTGGCGACCGGCGGCAGCGGCCGGAGACCGAGCCGTACGGCCTCGGCCAGGTCCGCTGCCGCGGTCGGGGTGTCCGCGACGACGACGCCCAGCGGCTGCCCGGCGTAGCGGGCGGTGCGGACGGCGACGGGGATGGTGTCCTCGGGCCGGCCGGGCAGCCGCCAGGCCGTGGGGATCGCAGCGGTGCGGGTCGCGAGGTCGTCGGGGCCGAGGATCAGGGCGCAGCGCGGGTCGCGGCGGGCGGCGGTGGCGTCGAAGCCGGTGATCTCGGCGTGCGCGAGCGGGCTGCGGACGAGTGCGGCGTGCAGCATGCCGTCGGCGCGCAGGTCGGCGAGGAAGCGGCCGTGGCCGCGGACGAGCCGGTCGTGGTGGCGGGGCGGCACGGGCTCGCCGATGTGGCGGTGGGCGACGGTCACCGGTCACCCTCCGGTTCGGCGGCGGCCTTGCGCCAGGCCGTGCGGATGCCCTCGTAGCCGGTGCAGCGGCACAGGTGCCCGGCGAGGACGTCGCGTTCGCCGCCGCCGTGGCGGGCGGCGTGGGCCATCCGCACCAGCAGTCCGGGGGTGCAGAAACCGCATTGCAGGCCGTGTTCCTCGACGAGGGCGCGCTGGGCACGGGCCGGGCGGTCGCCGTCCGCGACGCCCTCGACGGTGTCGACCTCCCGGCCGTCGGCCTGCACCGCGAGCACCAGACAGGAGCAGACCGGCTCGCCGTCGAGCAGGACGACGCAGGCTCCGCAGTCGCCGGTGCCGCAGCCGACATGGGTGCCGGTCAGCCGCAGTGCGGTGCGCAGATGGTCGGCCAGTGTGGTGTGGTGCGGGGCGTCCGCGGTGCGGACGGTGCCGTTGACGCGCATCGTGATCCTCCGGACGTTCACCGGGCCGCCCCTTCCGTGTGGGCCGTGAGGGCCCGCAGCAGCAGGACGCCGGCCACCTCCGCGCGGTACGCGCCGTCCGGGGGGCCCGGGTGCCCGGTCGCCTCCGCGACGAGGGAGGCGATCAGGCCCGGGTGCGGTCCGGCGACGGGACGGCCCGTCAGGCGGGCCTCGACGCCGGGCAGCCGGACGGGGACGTGGCCGCATCCGGTGACCACCACGCGTGCGGCCCGCACGCGCCCGTCGCCGCTCCGCAGCCCCAGGCACACACCGGCGACCGGATAGCCGGTGTCGCCGCGCGCGCACAGCTCGTGGAACTCGTGGGTGAGCCCCGTGGCGCGGGGGAAGGTGATCTCGGTCGCCACCTCGTCCGGGGCGCGGACCGTGGTGTGGGCGCCGGTGGCGAAGCGGTCGGCGGGGACCGACCGGGTGCCGCGCGGCGATCGCAGCACCACCTCGGCGCCGAGCGCGACGGCGACGGCGGGCAGTTCCGCGGCCGGCGCCGCGTGGCACAGGGAACCGCCCAGCGTGGCGCGGCGGCGGATGTGCGGATGGGCCACCGCGGCGGCGGCCCGGCCCAGTACGGGCAGCGCCGCGGCCAGTTCCGCGTGCCGCTCCAGGGTGCGCAGGGTGGTCATCGCGCCGATCCTGACGCGGTCGGGGCCGACGGTGATCCGGGCGAGGCCGGGCACCCCGGTCAGGTCCACGACGACGTCGGGGCGGATCTGACGTTCCATGAGCAGCGGGACGAGGCTCTGCCCGCCCGCCAGCGGTGTCGCCGTCCGGCCGGGGGCGGCCAGCGCGCGCAGGGCGCCACCGAGGGTGGCCGGTGCGATGTGCTCGAAGGCGACGGCCGTCATCCGCGCACCTCCCGCTGCACGGCGGCGCGCACCAGCGCGGTGGCGGCCGACGGCGTCAGGGCGCACAGCGCGTCCAGGACGGTGGCGTCGAGCAGGGTGCTCAGGCCGGTGCGTTCGGACACCAGCCGCAGCCGCCGTCCGTTGCCGGTCGGGTGCAGCAGGACGGCGACCGACGCCGACTCGCCGGACACCCGGCACAGCAGCGCGTCCTCGCGGCGGCCGGGATCAGAAGATGACGGAGAGCTGTTCATGGGTGGCGACCTCCACGTCGATCAGGACGCGCCTGCGCAGCAGCGTCCGGCGCCCGCGGCTCTCCCGGAGGAGGTCCTGGCGCGCGGCGGTGACGAGTACCGGGTGCTCGACGCCCCGGGCGCCGGTGACCAGCAGATTGGCGTCGGCCCGGACGACTTCGGGTACGGGCGTGCCGAACACCCGTACCGGGCCGAGGAAGTGCCGGGTGGTGACGGCGGGCCGGTCCGACCACGCCTGGAGGAGCCCGGTCCGCCCGAGCTTCAGCTCCAGCACCCGTTTGGTGGCCTCGAACAGCACGGCCGAGCCGCTGTGCCGGGGCAGCTCGGGGTCCTCCCGTAGCAGCGGTACGGGGATCTCGTAGCGGAAGGCGGGGTCGAGCAGGTCCAGCCAGCGCCGGTGCTCGCCCTCGTCCAGCGCGGCGCACTCCTCGGTGAGGAGGGCGGTGATCTCCGCGTCGAGGGCGGCGAGGCGGGGGCCGCGGTCGGGGAACGGGCCGTCCGCGAGGTCCTCCGGGCGCGGGGCGGGCCGCTCCGGGCGGCGCGGGTGCCGCGGTCCGGTCACGGCAGCTCCCCCATCAGCTTTGACCAACGCCGGTAGAAGGCACGCTGGTTGTGTTCGCTGAGGGTGCCGGTCTCGGCCCGGCCCGGTCCGGGGAAGCCGGGCGTGCGGATGGTGCGGCCGGTGCCCAGGGTCAGGTCCACGGGGCCCGCGCGGTCCGGTGCCGAGCGGGCGAGGGCGGCGTCGATACGGGCGAAGTTCTCGAAGTCGTCCATCTCGAAGAGGATGCCGCCCGCGGACTGGGTACGGGCCTGGAAGCGGTAGGAGCGGCGGCGCCATGCCGCGTCCATGGCGGTGGGCACCAGCGTCCAGTACAGGCATTCGGTCTCGCGGGCGCTGACCGGCACATGGGAGCGGACCACGAGGTAGCGGGTGAGCGGGTCGTCGTCGGCGCCGACGGCGCGGTCGTGGGCGACGCTGAGGAAGACGGTGTTGGGGAACACCACGCCGTGTGCGACCTCGCAGTGCGAGGTGAACCGCACCTGCTCCGGGGTTTGCGCGGCGGCCAGTTCCGCCCAGCGTTCCGGCGGGTAGCCGGGGAACTGCGGGGCGGCCGGATCGCGGTCGTCGAGGGAGCGCCCGTCCTCGACGACGTAGCCGGCGCGCACGCTGTGGCCGCCCGCGGTGGCGATGTTGACGGCGACGAGGTCGGTGCCGGCCCGCCCGCGCGTGCCGTCGGCGAGGGTGTCTCCGTAGATGCCCTGGTCGAGCGCTATCCGGTGGGTGGTGCGCATGTGGTAGCCGTCGCCGGCGAAGTTGTCCGTGGGGATCTTCCAGTTGCCCCGGGTGCGCACCCGCTGCGGCGGGCCGCACACCTCCCACTCCCCCGCCCCGCAGTCGAGGAGGGCGTCGAGGTACCAGGCGATCTCGCCGAGGTACTCCTCCAGTTCGGGGGCGCGCGCGTCCCAGGTGGCGAAGAGGAAGCCGCGCCGGGAGACCACGCGTGCGGCGGGCAGGTCGTGGGCGGCGCGGTCGAAGCCCGGTGGATAGGCCGACCGGAGCGCGGGAACTCCTGCCAGGCGGCCGTCATTGGCGAAGGTCCACCCGTGATAACTGCACCGCAGATGCGCGGTGTTGCCCAGGCTCGCGCGGCACAACCGGGTGCCGCGATGGGTGCAGGAATTGTGCAGCGCGCGGACCGTGCCGTCTTCCCCGCGGATGACGACGACTTCGTCCCGGCCGAGTGTGCGCACGATGTAGTCGCCCGGCTCGCGCACCTCTCCGGCGAATCCGAGAAGTTGCCAGGACGGCTTGAATACGCGCTCCCACTCGATATCGAGAACGTCACTGTCGATAAATGCGCGACGCCCGACCGAGGTTACTGAATCAGCTACTGGTGACAACACACGTCCCTTTCCGCCGGAGAATGCGAGGACAGACCTGACCGCACCATGTACACCAGGACCGGCCGTACCGGAAAAACGCGGAGCACGACCGTGTCGTGCGGACGGCGCGCGCCCGCGGACCTGCCGGGCGACAACGTCGGAAAATGCGGCCGGACCGGCGACCGGGTCCCGCCAGACCCGGAAATGCCGTGCGGCGGCCGTCCGGCCCCGAAGGGCGCCGCGCTCTGGGGCGCGCACCGCTTCCCGCGGGCCGGTGACGCTTCCACGCTAGGCGTGGCGATCCCGGCACGCAAGGCCCTCTGCCGCCGCGCCGCAAGGCGTACCGGCAGCGCGCAGGACACCCGCGCCGCCCCGTGCCGGCGGCGGCGGACGACCTCGCGTACCGCCCCGAACACTGCCCCGCCGCCCGCGCGGAAACAACGGCGCCTTGGTGATGCGGCCGGAAAGTGACGCCCCGTCATCCGGACAGAAAACCGGGCGGCCCGGTGGCAATATCCGGTCCCCGCGCCCCGTGATCGGCGCGCCCGGAGAAACTTTCCCGATGCGGCGCGGCGCGGCCCTATCGGCGTCTCCGTCGCATTCCGTCCCGTCCTCGGCAGGCCGCGCAAACACCATCCGGCGCCCCCGCAACTGGCCGAAAAAATGGCCGCATCGGCCCGAGAATTCCGGATCCCGACCTCTCGGAAGAACGCTTCGACAGGCGCCTTGATCCGCCGGAGAAAAGTGCCTTACGGTGACGCCGAGAGAGCCATTGATTCTCCCTGCGCCCATAGCGGCCGCGCCTCTCCTATCTCCCACCGACTTTTCGGGAGCTGCATCCGTGTCAATCGATCTCGTATCCATCGAAGACTTCTCCCACAACCACGTCGAATACATCGAGGACCCGTTCTCCTTCTACGCGCTGATGCGCGAGCGGAGACCGGCCCACCTGTCCGGGAAGATCTTCGGCGGCACCTGGCTGATGTTCCGGTACGCCGACTGCGCGCGTCTGATGAAGGACGAGCGGCTGTCCAACGCGCGCTCCGCGGTCCCCTTGCGCTTCCTGCCGGACGAGCAGCGCGAGGAGTTCGCGGACATGCTCGACATCTACCGCCGCTGGCTGGCGTTCCACGACGGCGCCGAGCACACCCGCAACCGCCGCCAGGCCAACCGCGGCTATGTGCCGTTCACCGACGAGTTCCTCGAACCGCGCATCCAGGGGCTGGTCGACCGGCTGCTCGACCGGGTCGACCCCGCCGGGTTCGACCTCATCTCGGAGTTCGCCTTCCCCCTGCCGGCGATGGTGATCGCCGACGTCCTCGGCGTCCCGGTCGAGGCGCACGCCGACCTCAACCGCTGGACCGACGACATCGCGCACCTCTTCGGCTCCACCTCGGTCTCCGTCGACCACCTGCGCCGGACCCGGGAGAGCACCCGGCAGCTCGCCGCCTTCCTGGCGTCCGAGGAGAACGCGCGCCGCTCCCGCGACGCCGGCGGGCTGCTGCACCAACTGCGGGAGATCGAGGTCCGCGGGCACCGCTTCACCGAGCGCGACGTGGTCGCGCAGGCGGCGCTGCTGCTGTTCGCGGGCGTGGCGTCCATCCGCTACCTCATCGGCAACAGCGTGCACGCCCTGGCCTCGGTCCCCCGCGCCGAACGGGACCTGCTCCAGCGCCCGGAGACGGTCGGGCCGGCCGTCGAGGAGCTGCTGCGGGTGTGCACGCCGGTCTCGTTCGTCGGGCGCATCGCCGCCGAGGACTTCGAGTACACCGCCTCCGACGGCACCGTCATACCGCTGCGCAAGGGGCAGCCCCTGCTGCTGTACGTCGCCTCCGCCAACCGCGACGCGGACGTCTTCGACCGCGCCGACGAGCTGGTCCTGGACCGGCCGCTGCCCAACCCGCATCTGACGTTCGGCATCGGCAGGCACCTGTGCTTCGGGGACCCGCTGGTGCGCCAGACGACGCGGATCGCGCTCACCTCCCTGTACCGCAGGTGGCCGGCGCTGCGCGTCCCGCCCCAGGAGCCCAACTGGAACAACAACCTCGGCTTCCACGGCTTCACGTCGCTGCACGTCACCGGCGGCGAGTGAGCACCCGGCGACGACCGCGCATCCATGACATCCCGGCACCGGACCGGCCGAGCGGCAGGAGAACACCCGTGACCACACCTCTCGCGCACAACGTCATCGACGGCGAACGGACCGCACCCGCGGCCGATACCGAGCACGCCGAAATCCTCGATCCCTGTACCGGCGACCCCCGCCTGCGGGTGCCGTGTACCGGAGCCGCCGACGTCGACCGCGCGATGCGGTCGGCTGCGGCGGCGTTCGGCGCGTGGTCGCGGACCACGCCGGGCGAGCGCCAGGCCGCGTTGCTGGAGCTGGCCGACGCCGTCCTCGGCCGGGCCGCCGAGTTCCGCGACGCCGAACTCGGCGACACCGGGAGCCGGGACGCCGCGGAGGAGATCGGCGGGGTCGTGGACGAGATCCGCTTCTTCGCGGGTGCCGCGCGGCTGCTCGACGGCGTGGCGGGCGGCGAGTACGCGCCGGACCACACCTCCTACACCCGGCGGGAGCCGGTGGGCGTCTGCGCGCAGCTCGCCCCGTGGAACTTCCCGCTGCTGATGGCGGTCCTGAAGTCGGCCCCGGCCATCGCCGCGGGGAACAGCGTGGTGCTCAAACCCGCGCTGACCACCCCCTCGTCGGCGCTGCTGCTCGCGGACACCGCCGCGCGGGTGCTGCCGCCCGGCGTGCTCAACGTCGTCTGCGGCGGCCCCGCGACCGGGCGGCTGATGGTCGAGCACCCGGTGCCGGCCGCGGTCTCGCTGACCGGGTCGGTCGCGGCGGGGGTGGACGTCGCCACCCGGGCCGCCGCCACGCTCAAGCGCACCCATCTCGAACTGGGCGGCAAGACGCCGGTGCTGGTCTGCGCCGACGCCGATCTCGCGGAGGCCGCGCGGACCATCGTCACCGGCGCGGTCGCCAACGCGGGGCAGGACTGCACCGCCGCCACCCGGGTCCTGGCCGTCGACGCCGTCCACGACCGGCTGGTCGAGGCGCTCGCGGCCGAGGCGGCGGCCCGGCGCCCCGGCCCCCCGTCGGACCCCGAAAGCGCGTACGGGCCGCTGAACAACCCCGAGCAACTGGCCCGGGTCCAGCGGCACATCGACACGCTGCCGCCGCACGCCCAGGTGGTCACCGGCGGCCACCGGGCCGGGGACCGGGGCTTCTTCTACGCTCCGACCGTCGTCGCCGGAGTGCGGGCGGACGACGCCATCACCGGCGCCGAGGTCTTCGGGCCGGTCCTCACCGTCGAGCGGTGCGCCGACGAGGAGGAGGCGCTGCGGCGGGCCAACTCCTCGTCGTACGGCCTCGCCTCGGCGGTGTGGACCGCCGATCACCGGCGGGCGATGCGGCTCACGGCGGAGCTGGACTACGGCACCGTGTGGGTCAACACGCATCTGCAGTTCCCCTCGGAACTGCCGCACGGCGGCTTCCGCAACTCCGGCCACAGCAACGACCTGTCCCGGTACGGATTCGAGGCCTACACCCGCATCAAGCAGGTCACCCACCGCCTGTAGCGGCCCGCCGCACGGCAATTCCGTACGGACATCCGCAGTGGCCGGCCGGGCGGGCCGGGTTCGCGCCCCGCCCGGCCGGCCACCCGGCATCGAGAGGGGGAGACGGTGACACGATCTCCCGGGGTCTTCGCACCGCGGTGGCGGCTCACCAGCATCGGTATCGCCGCCGCCATCAGCCTGTTCGCCTTCGAGGGCATCGCGGTCGCCACCGCCATGCCCGCCGCCGTACGCGCTCTGCACGGACTGGCCTTCTTCGGCTGGCCGTTCAGCACCTTTCTGGTCATGAACCTGGTGGGCCTCGGCGTGGCCGGCCAGTGGTGCGACCGCGCCGGGCCGCGCCGCCCGCTGCTCACCGGCATCGCCGTGTTCACCGCCGGGCTGCTGCTGGCGGGGACCGCGGGGCACATGGCGGTGTTCGTGGCGGGCCGGGGCGCGCAGGGGCTCGGTGTCGGCCTCGCCTCGATCGCGGTCTTCCAGCTCGTGGCCCTCGCCTACCCGGCCGAGCTGCGGCCCCGGGCGCTGGCCATCATCTCCGCGGCCTATGTGCTCCCGGCGCTGGTCGGACCGGTCGTCGCGGGCACGGTCACCACGCACGCCGGGTGGCGTTGGGTCTTCCTCGGCCTGGTGCCGCTGGTGCTGGGCGGCGGACTGACGCTGCGGCCCGCGCTGCGGACCGTGCGGCCCCCGGGCCGGGAGACGGTCGGCCGCTCCCGCACACCGCTCTTCGCGCTGCTCGCCGGTGCCGGGGTCGTCGCACTCCAGTCGGGCGGCGGCGCCGTGGCCGCCGGGCGGACCGCCCCCGCCGTGCTCCTGTCGGCCGCGGGGCTGGCGGCGCTGTGGGCGGGGCTGCGCGCGCTGCTGCCGCCGGGTACGGCGCGGCTGCGGCGCGGCGTCCCCGCCGTGGTCGCGCTGCGCGGCCTGCTGGCGGGCGCCTTCTACGCCGTGGAGTCGGTCGTTCCCCTCACCCTGGTCACGCTGCACGGGCTCGGGACCGTGGCCTCCGGCCTGCCGCTGCTGGCCGGGGCCCTCGGCTGGTGGGCCGGGGCCCAGGCGCAGGGCCGGCTCACCGCGCCGGGCCGGGCGGCACTGCTGCGGTGCGGGCTGGCCGCCCTGGCGTGCTGCTTCGCGGGCGTGGCGGTCACCTGCCTGCCGGGCGTACCGGCGTGGCCGGTGTACCCGCTGTGGATCGCGGGCGGCCTGGGCATGGGGGTGTGCGTGCCGACCACCGGCGTGCTCGTCCTGGACCAGTCCGCCGCGGACGAGACGGGCGGCAACGCCTCGGCGCTCCAGATCAGCGATGTCACGGCGGCCGGTCTGGGCACGGGCGCGGCGGGGGTGCTCGTGGGCGCCACCGCGGCGGGTCCGGGTTTCGGCGCCGGGATGGCGTCGCTGGGCCTGCTGGCCGCGGCCGTCTGCGCCGCGGCGGCGGCCGGTGCCGCGCGGACAACTCCGGTGCGGGGGCGGGCCGTGGCGGCGTGAGCGCCCTGCCCGCACCCGCGCCGAAATTACGTGGCACTCCCGGTTCGCCGGTCGCTAGCATGACCCGCATGTCCACTCCGCGCGTTTCCTAGCGACCGCCTCCCGCTTCAGGGGACAGGTCTGTCGTCAGGAACTCACGGAGAGCACAAATTGATCACTGTACGTAACGTCGATGTGCGTGTCGGCGCACGTCTGCTGCTGTCGGACGTCAACTTCCACATCGCCCCCGGCGATCGCGTCGCCCTGATCGGGCGCAACGGCGCGGGCAAGACGACGCTGATGCGCACCATGGGGGGCGACCTGCGTCCCGCCGCCGGGACCATCACCACGACGGGACCGCTCGGCTACCTCGCCCAGGACCCGCGCGGCGCCGATCAGGACCAGACGGTCATCGACCGGGTCCTGGCCGCCCGCGGGCTGGACCGCGCCAACGCCGCGCTGCGCGCCGCCGAAACCGCCATGGCCGAGGCGCGGACCGACGCGGAGCGGGATCGCGCCATGCGTGCCTACACCCGGGCTCAGGACGAGTTCGAAGTCCGCGGCGGCTACGCGGCCGAAGCGCTGTCCGGGCGGGTGACCGCCGGTGTGGGGCTGCCCGACCGGGTCCTGACGCAGCGGCTGGGCGAGCTGTCCGGCGGGCAGCGCCGCCGCGTGGAACTGGCGCGCATCCTCTTCGCCGAGCAGGACACCCTGCTGCTCGACGAGCCCACCAACCATCTCGACGCCGACTCCATCGCCTGGCTGCGGGAGTTCCTGGCCGGGTTCCCCGGCGGAGTGCTGATGATCAGCCACGACAACGAACTGGTCGAGGCGGTGGCGAACCGCGTCTTCCACCTCGACGCCGAGCGGCTCACGATCGACGTCTACAACACCGGCTGGCGGCGGTATCTGGCCGACCGTGACGCGGCCGAGCGCCGGCGCACCAGGGAGCGGGCGAACGCCGAACGCAAGGCGGCGGCGCTGCGCACCCAGGCGGACAAGATGCGCTCGCACGTGGCGACCGCGGTGGCCGCGAAGAACATGGCCCGCCGCGCCGACACCCTGTTGCGGGAGCTGGAGCCGGTCCACCGGGCCGCACGCGTGGCGCGGGTGCGGCTGCCCTCCCCGCAGCCGTCCGGGCGCATCCCGCTGGCCGCCGTCGGGCTCTCCAAGTCCTACGGCGACCACACGGTCTTCGACGGGATCGACCTCGCCGTCGACCGGGGCAGCCGGCTGGTCGTCCTCGGGCTCAACGGCGCCGGGAAGACCACGCTGCTGCGCCTCCTGGCGGGTGAGCAACAACCCGACCGGGGCCGGGTGGTGCCCGGGCACGCCCTGCGTCTGGGGTACTTCGCGCAGGAGCACGAGACCCTCGACCCCGCGGCGACGGTGTTCCGGTCGCTGGCGTCCGCGGCGCCGGAGCTGACCGACGGCGAGGTGCGGCAGGTGCTCGGCGCGTTCCTGTTCCGCGGTGACGACGCCGACAAGCCCACCGGTGTGCTCTCCGGCGGCGAGAAGACCCGGCTGGCACTGGCCTGTCTGGTCCACTCCGGCGCGAACGTCCTGCTGCTCGACGAGCCCACGAACAACCTGGACCCGCTCTCGCGCGACGAGGTCCTGGCCGCCGTGGGCGATTATCCGGGCGCCGTCGTGATGGTCACCCACGACCGCGGCGCGGTGGAGGCGCTGCGCCCCGACCGCGTCCTCCTCCTCCCCGACGGGGACGAGGACCTGTGGAGCGACGCCTACGCCGATCTGGTCTCCCTGGCCTGATCACGCCCGCGCGCGCCGCGGCGCACCAGCCCTTCCCGGCCCCGGTGGGCCGGCCGACAAGCTGAGGAGCACCATGCCCGATCTGCAAGGCCGCACCGCACTCGTCACCGGTTCCTCGCGCGGCATCGGCCGCGGCATCGCCGAACGGCTGGCGGCGGACGGCGCGCGCGTGGCGGTCCATTACGGACACGACGCACAGGCGGCGCACGACACGGTGGCGGGCATCCGCGACCGCGGTGGCGCGGCGTTCGCCGTGGGCGCCGATCTGTCGACGGTCGCCGGGGTGGAGGAGCTGCTGACCGAGGCGGCCGCCCGGTTCTCCGAGGGAGGCCGAGGCCGGCTCGATGTGCTGGTCAACAACGCGGGGTTCAGCAGGACGTTCTTCGAGGCCACCACGCCCGAGAGCTTCGACGCGCTGTTCGCGGTGAACGCCCGGGCGCCGTTCTTCCTGGTCCAGCGCGCCCTGCCGTTGCTCGCCGACGGCGGCAGGGTGGTGTCGGTCTCCTCCGCGGCGGTCCGGGTCGCGGTCTCGGACGTGGCCTACACGATGGCCAAGGCGGCGGTGGTGGCGATGGGCCGGACGCTGGCGCATCTGCTGGGCGAGCGCGGCATCACGGTCAACACGGTGGCCCCGGGTGCCGTGGACACCGATCTGACCGCGGCGGATCGGCGGGAGCAGCCGGAGGCGAGGCAGGTCGTGATCGACATGACCGCGCTCGGCCGGATCGGCACCCCCGCCGATGTCGCCGATGTCGTGGCGTTCCTCGCCTCGGACGACGCGAGGTGGGTCACCGGCCAGCTCATCGAGAGCAGCGGGGGCCTGTTCCTGGGGCTGCCCCCGGGTCTGACGCAGTGACCGCGCCCGGCGAGGTGAAGGAGGCGCCGGGGCATGTCCGTGACGTCCCGTCGTTCGCCCGGAGGACGGGCCCCGCGGCGCCCGGTGCGTGCCCTGGCAAGGCGGAGGGTCACCCCGGTACCGGGTGTACCGGGGTGACCCCGGCAACGCCGCGAGGGTGCGTGCCGGGCGTCGCGAGGCAGGCGGGACTCCGCGGACACGCCCTGGTGGGACTAGTGGGACTCGCCCAGCCAGCCCGCGTCCGACGGCGCGTCGCAGCCGACGAAGGTGTTCACGAACGCCTCGGTGGCCTGCGCGTCGGCGGCGGTACGGGCCAGATCGGCCAGGAAGTCGGCGCCGAAGGGCCGCAGTTCGGCCTGTTCGCAGGTGTAGGCGAAGGCCGCCAGCCGCTGGGCGTCGCGGGTCGCGGCGTAACCGGCCAGCGCCTCGTCGAGCGCGGTGGCGTCGGGGAGAGAGGGGCCGAGGGCGTCGGCGAGGACGGCGGCGTCGGCGAAGGCGTCGGAGATGCCCTGCGCCGAGACCGGGTCCTTGTGGTGGCCGGCGTCCCCGGCCAGGACCCACCCCGGGCCGTGGGCGCGCCGCCGGGCGTTGCGGACGGCGGCGGCCCGGGGCCCGGTCACCAACGCCCCGCTCTTGAGGGCTTGTTGGGCCTCGGGGACCGCCCGCAGCGCGTCGGTGTAGAACTCCGCCGCGCGGCCGGGGCCGGGCGCCTCCTCGGGCGGGAAGATCAGCGACACCACGGTGAGGCCGCCGTGCGTGGGCCACAGCGAGATGCCGCGCCTGCCGCGGAACACCACTCTCACCCCTGGTTCGGTGACGCCCGACCAGTAGCCGTAGAGACTGCGGGCGAGGGTGCCGCGGTCCTCCGTGACGGGGGCGCCCGCCAGGCGCGCGACGGTGGAATTGCGGCCGTCGGCGCCGACGACGAGCCGGGCGCGCAGGGTGGCGGGTCCGTCCGGGCCCGTCCCCCGCACCCCCGTGACCCGGCCGTTCTCGACGAGGAGATCAGTGACCGAGAAGCATTCCCGTAGCCGTGCGCCCCGGGCGCGGGCGGCGGCCACCAGCAGCGCGTCCAGTTCGGTCCGCCGGGGCGCGTAGGTCACCGCCTCCGTCCGGCCCGCTTTCGGTACGCCCGCCAGCACCTGGCCCTCGAAATCGAGCGAGACGCTGCGGACGGGCGGGCATCCGGATTTCTCCAGTGCCGGAATGAGACCCCATTCGTGCAGTTGCCTCACGCCTGGCCACCTTATCCAGTGGGTGGATAGCGTGTCGGCTCCCACGGGGTTTCGGTCGACGATTTCGACGGCATACCCCTGCGCGGCCAACAGCATTCCCAGTGGTGCGCCCGCACACCGCGCACCCACGATGACGACGTCACACAATCCGCTTGCCGTATCTATTTCAGCATTCACCGAAACACATCCGCCTCTCTGCGGGAAATGCACCCTTGAACTCGGCGTTTGCCCAGGTGGCAGGCCGATACGGGGCACGGGGAGGTCGCGTCGAGTATGGCATCCGACGCGTGGTGCGACGAGTGACTTTCGGACTGTTGGGCGGCTTTATCGCCTGGCCGAATTGCGTCAGTAAAACGGGACGCCGTGCGCTTTTTCTGCCCGCCGGGCCCTGCATTAAGCCCACCTTGCCGGTTCTTTTCAGGAACGTTGACATCGCTCTGCGGGCAGACCTAGCATCCCCTTCATGTTCAGCGATTCGATCCCGTTAATTGCATCGCGCTGCCATGAGGTGGGGGACCCGGTACATCTCCTCTGCTATTTCGCCCCCGAGGTCGATGAGGAGTTCACCTCGGCCGGGCTGGAGCCGGGTCACATGGGGTACTTCGCCGGCCGCGCCGCCCCTCTCGGACGCGCCTCCTCCGCCGCGGTGGCAGCCGCGTTCTTCAACTTCAACCCCGCGCTCATCGCCCGGCACCTGCCCCGGGCGTGGGATCTGGCCCCGCCCGAGCGGGTGACCCAGGCCCGTCTGACCGCCGTGGACCGGGCGTTGCGCCGGGTCCTCGGCGAGGAGACGGTGCGCGGTCCGGAGGTCGCCGAGGCGGCCCGGCTCGCGCGGACGGCCGCCGAGGCGTGCGCCCCGGAGGGCCGGCCCCTGTACGCGGCCCACGCGGAGCTGGACTGGCCCCGCGAGCCGCATCTGGTGTTGTGGCACGCCCTCACGCTCCTGCGTGAGTACCGCGGCGACGGCCACATCGCCGCGTTGGTCGGCCACGGTGTCGGCGCCATCGCCGCGCTGATCACCGACACCGCCACCGGGCAGAGCCTGTTCACCGCGGAGCAGGTCCGCCTGCACCGCGACTGGTCCACCGCCGCCTGGGAGGCGGAGACCGCCGCGCTCACCGAGGCGGGTGTCCTGGACACCACCGGGCACCTGTCGGAGGAGGGCAAGCGCCTGCGGTCGCGGATCGAGGCCGCGACCGACGCCGCCGCGGCCGCCCCGTACCGCGCGCTGGGCGCGGAGCGCGCCGAGCGGCTGATCGCGCTGTGCGCACCGCTGCGCGACGCGGTGGCCGCCTCCGGCGAACTGCCGAGCCACGACACCGCGGACGAGCCCGTCCAGGGGTGAGACCACCCGCCTCCCACCGGTGGCTTCCGCCGGCCTCCGGTACGGCCGTGGAAGGAGCGATGCCCGCGCCGCCCGCCAGGCGCCTGAGGGATTCCGTAACTCCCGCGCGTGTCCCGCGTGTCCGGGAGACCGTCCAGCGAGGGCCCGTCCGTGTCACGGGCCGCTCGGCCCTTCGTTTCGTCCCGCCGCGGGGCGCCGTGTCCGGACCGCCATCCGGCCGCGTGCGTCCCGCGGCACCGGACACCGGTTCCCGTCCCCGGCCCACCGGGGCCCGACCGGGCACCACCGGCTCCGCGACGGCCTCGCGGACCCTCTTCACCGGACCCTGACGCCACAGGCACGCGTCATCCGCGTGCGCCCGCGCACCGGCCCCCTCGCCCCCGCGGCGCGGACCGGCCGGGCCCTTCCGGCGTCCGGCGCCGGCCGGTGTGCGCCGCCATGTCCGGTGCGCACCCCGTGCATTCCCGCACCTCGCCATCCGACCACCCCCAGCGGAGGTGACCCATGGACGTCACCGCATTCATCGATGCGGTCTCGCGGACCAGGAGCCGAGCCGACCAGCTCTCCCAGCAGGAGATCACCGACCGGCTCTCCCGTGCGCTCGCCGCGTTCACCACCTCCTCGGCGAACCAGCGCTTCGCCGAGGAGTACCGGCCGAGCGGCAACTACACGCGGCTGCTGCTGAACTCCCCACGCGACGCCTACCAGGTCGTCCTCGTGTTCTGGGGGCCGGGACAGGGCAGCCCCGTCCACGACCACGACGACACGACCGGCGTGGTCAGCGCGCTCACCGGCGAGACGAGGGAGATCAAGTACGCCCTCACGCCGCGGGGTGAGGGGCGCGTCGGGCTCACCGTCGCGAGCGAGTTCGCCCTGGTCCCCGGCCGGGTCAGCCCGATACTGCCCGAACGCGACAAGCAACTGCACCTGATGGTCAACGAACAGGATCACTGGTCGGCCACCGTCCACGTCTACCTCACCGCGATCCACCGCTACCGGCAGTACACGGTGGCGCCGGACGGCACCTACCGGCCGTCCGAGACCGAGCTGTGGTTCGACGAGTGGGACGTCGGACGCCGGATGCCCGCGAGCACCCGTACCTGACCACCGGAGCACGCCGCCCGGCCGCCGGGACACACCGCGAGGGCGGCGCCCGGTCCCGTAGAGAGAGGTAGCGATGGATCTGCTGGACGCCGTGGCCCGCCAGGCGCGCCGGACCCCGGACGCCGTGGCGCTGACCGATCACCGCGGAACCCGCCTGACCTACGCCGGACTTCGGGCCCGTGCCCGTGCGGCGGCGGATTCGCTGACCGCGCTCGGCGTGCGGCCCGGGGACCGGGTGGGGCTGGTGCTGCCCCGCACCGCGGAGCTGTTCGTGCTCGAACTCGCCGTGCTGCTCGCCGGCGCCTGCTTCACCCCGTTGGACACCGCCCAGCCGCCGGACCGGCTGCGTCTGCTGCTGGACCGCGCCGCGGTGGCCGTGCTGCTCACCGACGACGCGGAGCTGGCACGGGACGCCGGTGTCCGCGCGGTGCGGCCCGGCGCGCTGCCGCCCGCGGACACCGCCGCCCCCCGCCCGCGGGCCGCCCGCCCGGAGGACCCCGCCTACTGCCTGTTCACCTCGGGCTCGACGGGGACGCCGGTGGGCACCTTGATCAGCCGCGCCGCGCTGGACGTCTACGTGGCGGCGTACGCGCGGCTGGTCGGTGCCTCGCCGCGGGAGCGCGGGGCGCAACTCGGCTCACCGGGCTTCGACGTCACCATCGACGAGCTGTGGCCGTTTCTGACCACCGGCGCGTCGGTGCACATCGCGTCCGACGCCGACCGCGCCTCGCCCCGCGCGCTCGTGGACTGGCTGCGCGCGCACCGGATCACCCAGACCTACATCCCGCCGCTGCTGCTGGAGTCGGTCTTCGCCCTGGACGGCGCGGAGCTGGGCGACGTACGGCTCATCCGCACCGGCGGTGAGCGCCTCGCCGCCTACCCGCCGCCGGGGTTCCCCAGCCGCGTCCTGAACGAGTACGGGCCGACGGAGACGGTGGCCGGGGCGGTGTTCTGCGAGGTGTCCGCCTGGCCCGACCACGGCGTACTGCCGCCGATCGGCAGGCCGCTGCCGCACATCAGGGCCCGCGTCCGCGACGAGGCGGGGCGGCCGGTCGCCCCGGGGACGCCGGGCGAGCTGTACCTGGGCGGCCCGACCGTCGGCATCGGTTATCTCGGCGACGACGAGCGGACCGCGCGCAAGTTCGTCGAGGTGGACGGGGAGCGCTGCTTCCGCACCGGTGACCTGGTCCGCGAACTGCCCTCCGGCGACCTGGAGTTCCTGCGCCGCCTCGACGATCAGGTGCAACTGCTGGGAAAGCGCGTGGAGTTGGGCGAGGCGGAGACCGCCGCGGGCGCCCATCCCGCGGTCCGGCGGGCGGCGGTGGCGGCCCCGACGGACGCCGCGGGGCGCGCGGAGCGGCTGGTGTGCTTCGTGGAATGGCTCCCGGGCCACGGCGGCGGCGACACCGACGGGCTCCTGGCCCATCTGCGCCGGACGCTCCCCGCCCACATGGTGCCGTCCGAGGTGCACACCGTCGACCGGCTGCCCACGACCCCGTCGGGCAAGGTCGACCGGCGGGCCCTGCTCGCCGCCCGGCCCGGCACCGCCCACCCGGCGCCGACGCCGGAGGCGCTGGTGGGGGTGTGGGAGCGGGTGCTGGGGGTCAGCGGCCTCACCGCCGACGCGGACTTCTTCCTGCACGGCGGTGACTCCGCGCGCGCGGTGACCGCGGTGACCGAGATCGGCCTGCGGCTCGGACTGCGGGTCACCGCGCGCGACGTGTTCATTCATCCCACCCCTGCCCGGCTCGCCCGGCGACTGACGGAGGAGATCCGGTGAGCGCAAGCCCCGTGCTCGACATGATCGAGGCCACCGCGGCCGCCCACCCCGGCGCGACGGCCGTCGTCCAGGGCGAGCGGTTCCTGACCTACCGTCAGCTCACGGCGGACGTGTCCCGGTTCGCCGCGGCGCTGGCCGCCCGGGGCGCTTCCCCGGGGACGCATGTGCTGCTGGCGTTGGACAACCGGCCCGAGTTCGCGGTCGCCTACTTCGCCACGGCGGCGGCCGGCTGCACGGTGGAGGCCATCGATCCGGACCAGCCACCGGAGGTACTGCGGCGGCGGCTGGCCGACAGCCGCCCGGCCGTCGTCGTCACCGCGTCCGGCCACCCGGTGGCCACGCTCACCGACCGCCCGGTCCTGTGCGTGGACGAGCCGCTCCCCCGGCCCCCGGCGGGCGCGCCCCGGCCCGCGCGGGCGGGCGGCCCGTGGGTGACCGCGCTCTCCTCCGGCAGCACCGGCGAGCCCAAGCGCGTCGTACGCGAGCAGGCCCACCAGGTCGCCGAGGCGGGCAACATCACCGCGACGGCACGGATCACCGCCGGGGACGTTCTGCTCTGCCCGGTGCCGCTGTTCCACGCGCTCGGGCAGTTCTGCTGTCTGCTGGCGGCGGTGCGGTCCGGCGCCACGCTGGTGCTCACGGACCGGGGCGGGGGCGCCTCCGCCGTGGACGCCGTGGTGGCGGCGCTGGCCCGGCGCCGCGTCACGCTGCTGATCGCCGTGCCCCAGCTCTTCGACGCCCTGGCCGACCTGCCCGCGGACGTGCCGGTGGAGCTGGACACGGTCCGCCTGTGCCTGTCCGGGAGCAACTTCCTCGACCCCGCCGTGGCGCGCCGCTTCACGGCCCGCTTCGGCCTCCCCGTACGCCAGACCTACGGGTCCACGGAGGCGGGCAGCGTCTGCTGGGACGTCGGCGCCGCCCCCTCCCCCGGCACGGTCGGCACCCCGCTGGACGGTGTACGGGTCGAGGTGGTCGGCGAGAGCGGCGCTCCGCTGCCGCCGGGTGTCACCGGCGAGATCGTGGTGTCCGGACCCGCCGTCGTCACCGATCCCGGCAGCGGCCACCACCGCACGGGCGACCTGGGCAGCCTGGACGCCGACGGCCGGCTGACCGTCGTCGGGCGCTCCCGCGTCCTGATCGACACCGGGGGGCACAAGGTCAATCCGGTCGAGGTCGAACGCGTCCTGACCGCCCACCCGTCGGTCGCCGACGCGGGCGTGGCCGGGGTGCCGCTGCCCGGCCGGGGCGCGCTGCTGGTGGCCGCGGTCCGCCCGCGCGACGGCGCCCGGGCCGACCCCGCCGCGCTGCTCGCCCACTGCGCGCGCCATCTGCCCGCGCGCGCGGTGCCCCAACGGGTGCGCGTGGTGGCCGGTATTCCGCGCACCCGACTGGGCAAGGTCCGCCGCACGGAGCTGGCCGCGCTGCTCGCGGACGGCGGGGACGGCCCGGACTCCGGGGCGCGCGAGCGGCTGGCGGCGCTGGCGCCGGAGCGGCGGCGCGCCGCGGCCCTCGCCCATCTGCGCCGCGCGGTGGCCGAGGTGGCCGGGACGGCGCCCGAGGCGGTGGCCCCGGACGCCCCGGCCCGGTCCACCGGTGTGGACTCGCTGGCCGCGCTGCGGCTGCGCACGGCCGTCCACGCGGAGCTGGGCGTACGGCTGCCGCTGCCCGTCCTGCTGGGCCCCCGCCCGCTGCGGGAGGTGGCCGACGAGCTGGCCCGGCGGCTCGACGGGCCGGGCGACGACGCCGACCCGGTGCCGCGCGGACCGGCCGACGGTCACTTCCCGCTCGCCCCGAACCAGCTCTCGCTGTGGCACGCCGACCAGCTCCATCTGGGCGGATCGGCCTACGTGGTGGCCGTCGCCGCGCGGCTGGCCGGCGGCTGCGACGTGGCGGCACTGCGGCGCGCGTGGACGGCGCTGGCCCAGCGGCACCCGGTGCTGCGCACCTCCTTCCCCCTGCGCGACGGGGCGCCGGTGCAGCGGGTGGCCGCCGAGGCGCGGGTGGACTTCGCGGTCGTGCCGGGGGCGCCCGGTGGGGGCCGCACGCCCCGCGAGGAGCTGACCCGTTCGGCGTTCGCACCGTTCGACCTGACCGCCGGGCCGCCGCTGCGCGTCCGGCTCCACACCGGGGATCCCGACGGCCCGGTGCTGGTGGTCTCCCAGCACCACCTGATCACCGACCACTGGTCCACGGTCCTGCTGCTGCGGGAGCTGGCGGTGCTCTACGCGGCGGAAGCCACCGGCGACGAGGCGTATCTGCCGGCGCCCGCGCACGGCTACGCCGACTTCGCGGCATGGTCCCTGGCGCGGGCCCGCTCCCCGCGCGGCGCGGCCGGCCTCGACCACTGGCAGCGGGAGCTGACGCCACCGCCCCCGCCCGCGGACCTGCCCACCGACCGGCCCCGGCCCGCGGTGCGCGGGCAGCGCGGGGCGACGCTGCGCACGGACCTGAGCCGGGCGCGGGCCGCCGCCGTGCGCGCGCATGCCCGGAGCGCGGGCACGACGCCCTACGCCGTGCTGCTCGCGGTCTTTCATGTGCTGCTGCACGAGCGCACGGGGCGCGCCGACAGCGCCGTCGCGGTGAACACCGCCAACCGCGACCGGCCCGAATTCGCCGACGTGCCGGGGTGTTTCACCAACACCGTGGTGCACCGGGTGCGGCTCTCCCCGCGCCAGTCGTTCGCCGCCCTGGTCGGCTCGGTCGGCGAGCGGCTGCTGGCGGCTCTCGACCACAGCGACGTCACCGTCGACCAGCTCCTGGGCCCGCTGGGCGTGGAGCGCGACCGGGGCCGTGCGCCGCTGGTGGAGGTCGGGTTCGGGCAGAACACCGCGCACGACCCCGCGCTGGGCCCCCTCGGCGCGCTGCTGACCGCCGACCGCGACGGCGCCCGCGTGCCCCTGGGGCCGCTGACCCTGGAGGCGGTCGCGCTGCCCCGCACCGGGGCCGTCTACGACCTGGCCGGGGTGGTGACCGAGAACGGCGACGCGCTCGCGGTCTCCTGGGAGTACGACACGGACCTCTTCACCCGGGCCACGGTGGCCGGTCTCGCGGACCGCTTCACGGACCTCGTGGACACCCTGCTCGCCGCGCCGGACGCCGCGTTGGGCACCGTCGCGCCCCCGTCCCCCGCCCTGCCCGGGCCCGCCGCGGCGCCTTTGGGCGAGCCGGTCGCCGACCGGGTGCGCCGATGGGCCGCGACGGAGCCCGAGGCACCGGCGGTCGTCGACGGGACCGGCACGGTGACCTACGGCGCGCTCGACCGGGCCGCGGACCGGGTGGCGGCCACGCTCGCCGCGCACGCCGGGACGGCGCCGCCCGCCGTGGTGGCCGTACGGACCGGACGGGCCGCCGATCTGGCCGCCGCGTGCCTGGGCGTGCTGCGCGCGGGGCTGGTCTGTGCGCCCCTCACGGGCGAGGACGGCGCCGAGCCCGCCGAACTGTCCGAGGTGGGGGCCGCGTTGCTGATGGACGCGGCGGGGTGCGCGGACGCCCCGGACGCCACGGCGGTGTCCGTCGAGGTCCTGTCCGCGCCACCGGCCGGGCGCCACGGCGGCCTGCCGGATCCCGCGCTGGTGGTCCGCACCAGCGGCACGACCGGGCCCCGCCGCCCCGTGGTGCTCGGGCACCGGGCGCTGGCCGGCGCGGTGCGCGACGACGAACGGGGCGAGGTCCTCCTGACCCAGGGGGCGGCCGACCGGCTCGCGTGCGAACTTCTCACCACCCTCGCGGCGGGCCATGCCGCGGTGCCCCTCGCGCCCGACGTCCGGCTGACGGAGCTGGCGCGCGGCCGGGAGGCCGCCGTGGCCACGCTCACCCCCACCGAACTGGCCCTCCTCGTCTCCCGCCTCGACGGCTCCACCGCCCCCGCGGTGCGGAAGCTGGTGGTCGGCGGCGAACCTCTCGGCACGGACCTCGTACGGCGGTGGCGGTCCCACGCCCCGGGCGGCCGCCTCGTGCACACGTACGGCGGCGCCGAGTGGGGGCTCGTGCTGGCCGAGGAGGAGGTGGTGGGCGACGGGGACGCGGAGCCGGCCGACGGCATCGTGCCGGTGGGCGGGCCCGCGCCCGGGACGGCCCTGTGCGTGGTGGACCCGTGGGGCCGCGCCTGCCCGGCGGGCGTGCCCGGGGAGATCTGCGCCGCCACCGGGGAGCGCGCGGCGCCGCTCGGTCCCCCGGGGCCGGACGCGGCGCTCCCGCACCCGTCGGACCCCGGCGTCCGCGTGCGGCGCACGGGGGACGCCGGTCTCCTCCTCCCGGACGGCGGACTGGTCGTCCTCGGCCGGCTCGCGCAGATCCGCTCCGAGGACGGCTACCACCGGGCCCCGGCGCGGGTCGAGTGCGCACTGCGGCACCACCCCGCCGTACGGGCGGCCGTGGTCACGGACGGGGCGGAGGGGCCCGTCGCCGTGGTGGAGACGGACGGGAGCGTGTCCGAGAGCGCGCTGCGGGAGCTGCTGCTCGGTGCGATGCCCGCGCATCTGCTGCCCGAACGGCTGCTGTGCGGTGTGTCGTTGCCCCGTACACCGGACGGCAAGGCCCGGCGGACGTCGCCGGCGGAGCCGGAGACCGGCCCGCGGGCGTTCGCGCCCGCCGAGGAGCTGACCGAGGTCGAGGCGGCGCTGGCGCGCGTGTGGCGCGAGGTGCTGGGCGTCGCGCACGTCGGTTTGGACGACGACTACTACGCGCTGGGCGGCGACTCGGTGCAGGCGGTACGCATCGCCACCAAGGCCGCGGAGGCGGGCCTCCAGGTCACCCGACGCCACCTGTTCACCCACCCGACCGTCCGGTCGCTGGCCGCGGTCACCACCTCGGCCGCCGCCGCGACCACGGTCCGGGCCAGTTTCGCCCGGCGCCGGTCCCTCCCGCTCGCCCCGGTGCAACGCTGGTTCTTCGCACTGGCGTTGCCGGACGCGGGCCACTGGAACCAGTCGGTCGCGGTGACCGTACCGCCGGCGCTGTCCGCGAAGGTGCTGACGGACGCCGTACGGGCGGTGGCCGACCACCATCCCGTCCTGCGCCACCGCTTCCGCCACCGCGGGACGAGCTGGGAGCAGGTCATCGATCCGACCGCGCAGACCGTGGCCGTCGAGGACGCCGACGGCGACGGCGACGCGGCCGTCCGAGCCGCGATCGGCCAGGCCCGGCGGGGCTTCGACATCGCCGCGGGCCCGCTGCTGCGCGCCACGCTGATCCGCGCCGGGTCGGAGCGGCGGCTACTGGTCCTGACGGCACATCACCTGGTGGTGGACGTGCTGTCGTGGGGCGTGCTGCTGGACGACCTGCGCACGGCCTGCGCCCACGGCACGGCGGGCGAACCCGTCCGGCTGCCCCCGGTGCCCGTCACCTACGACCGGTGGGCCCGGTCCCTCCGAGGCCACGGCGGCGAGGAGGCCGAGGAGGCCGGCTCCCCCGGCACTCCACCCGGGGAGCCCGAGGAGTCCGAGGAGCCCGGGGAGCCGCCCACGACGTACGAGGGCGCCACCCGCGTCACCGAGCGCGCGCTCGGCCCGTCGGTGACCGGGCGGCTGCTCGGCGGTGTACGGGCACGCGGCGCGCACCCGGCCGACGCCGTCCTGGCCGCCGCGGCCACCGCGGTCGCCGCCGAACTGGGCTGCCGCACGGTCCGCGCCGTGACCGAACTGCACGGCCGGGACGAGGAGAAGGCCGGTGGCGCGGACCTGTCGCGGACCGTGGGCTGGTTCACGGCGCTGGCGCCCGTGCGGATCGCCGCGGCGCCGGACGCCGATCCGCGTACGGTGCTCGACGCCGCCCGGGCGGCCCGCGTGGACGCCGCCGGGGACGGCCACGGTGCCGCCCCTCCCACAGGCGCGGACCGGCCGTGGCTGAGCGTCAACTACCTGGGTGCCCTCGGTTCGCTCTTCGCGGGCGCGGCGGGCGGCGTGGGTCTGACGGAGGCGGCGTTGCCGGACCGGGGCGATCGGGGGCCGGACAACCCCCGGCCGTTCCACTGGGAGTTCAGCGCCCACACGGAAGGAGACGAGTTGCGACTGCGGCTGGCACACGCGGACGACACGGACCGGGCGGAGCGCCTGCTGGATGCCGCCTGCGACCACCTCCGGGACCTCGCCGGGGCCCTGGACCGGGTGGCGCGGGAGGCGGCGCGATGAGCGGAGAGTGGCTGGTGGACCTCGTGCCCGCCGGGCGGCCGCGGCGGGTGGTGTACCTCTTCCCGCACGCGGGCGCGGGCGTCGCCGCGGTGCTGGCGCTGGGCCGCGCCCTGGGACCGGACCCGCATCCGGTGGCGGTCCGCCTGCCCGGCCGGGAGGCGCTGCTCGACGAGGCGCCGCTCGACGACCTCCCGGCGCTGGCCGCCCGGCTGGCCACCGCCATCCGTGCCCACGCGGACAGCGCCGAGATCATCCTCTACGGCCACTCGTCGGGCTCGGTCCTCGCGTACGAGACGGCCCGTGCCCTGGAGCCCACGGGCCCCGCGCTGCTCGCGGTCTCGGCACAGCAGGCGCCGGGGACGGCCGTCCGCACGGCCGCCGGCTGCTGGGACCTGCCCGACGAGGAGTTCTTCGCCCAGGTCGTCGCCGACGGCTACCTGCCCGCCGAGCTGCTCGAAGCCCCCGACGTCCTGGAGATGGTGGCCCCGGCGCTGCGCGCCGACTACCGGGCGACGCACGAGTACCTCACCGGGGCGGCCCGCTGGACGCCGTTGGCGGCGCCGATCCTCACCGCCCGGGGTACGGAGGACCACACCGTCACGGCGGCGGACCTCGCGGCGTGGTCGGCTCTGACGACGGGCGGGCACATGACCGCGGCGCTCGCCGCCGGACACAACCTGCTGCGCGACTGCCCGGAACAACTGGCCGACGCCCTCCGGCGGGCGCTGCCCTGACCGCCGGCGCCGCGGGCGGTCAGGCCCTGCGGTGCACGGAAACCGCGTACGGCCCGTCGGCGTAGGGCTCGCGCGACCACGTCGCGTACCTGGCTTCCAGGGCGAGCCCCGCCGCGCGGCAGTGCGCGTCGTAGTCGCCGAGGCCGTAACCGCGGTCCAGGGAGAACCCGGCGACGAGGTGGCCGCCGGGCCGGACGTGCCGGGCCGCCCCGGCCACCAGGTCGGCCTCCGTCCCGGGCGGGGTGAACAGCGGGACGTTGCCCGCCATCACCACGACGTCGAAGGTCCGCCCCAGATCGAGACCGACCAGGTCCTGGCGGTGCCAGTGGACCTCCGCCGCCCGGCGCCGGGCGGTGTCGAGCATCGAGGCGTCGGCGTCCACCCCCGTCACCTCGATCCCGTGCCGGGCCAACTCCACCGCCACCCGCCCCGTGCCACACCCCGCGTCGAGCACGCTCGCCGGCGCGAAGGCCCGGACGAACACGGCCTCACCGTGCACGTCCTCCCCCGCGGCAGCCATCCGATCGAACCGGGCCTGGTATTCGTCACCGTTCCACGTCATACGCCCCACCCTGGCACACCGGTCACCGCCACCCCAGGGGGCCTTTCCCGCCCTGGCCACGGTCCGGCCCGGCGCCCGGCCACGGCGGCGCGCCCGCGGCCCGACCGGAGTCCGGGCGACCATCCGGACAGGCATGTATCGATGGGAGTCTCCGTCGGGACGACTCCGGCGCACCTCCGGCACCACCGGCAGTCCCAAGACCTGCCTGCCGCCGTCCCGCTACCGGCTCCCCCGGCGCGAGGATCATGATGGGCGCCTGCCCCGGCACCACCGGCCGGACGAAGCGACCGGGCGACACCCACCACCTCCCGGACACCCCGGCCGGACGGTAACCGGGACCGGATTCCCGGTCACCCCGCGTAGTCCGATATCGCCCGAATTGCCATGAAGGTGTGAGGACAGGCACGGGACCCCCGTCACACCGGAAGCCCGGTAGTAGCCGACACCGGCACCACGAGCGCCCCACGCGGTCCCGTCCGCCGCCTCCTGCTACTCGCGGTCGTAGGTCACATGTTTGCGCCGGGCAGCAGGCGTCTCGCAACGTGGTGGACGTACCGGGGAGCCGAGCGCCGGACCGGGCGGACGAGAGATCCGCCCGTGCCTGACCCGGCCCCACGACGCGACAGCCGCGTCGAGCACGCACCGCCGCGTGCGTGCCGCCGACCCTCTGTCGGCCTCCCCACGAGATGTCCCCCGAATGGAGAGGTACCCCCATGACTGCCACCACCGCCACCCGCTTCCGCAAGTACACGATCGCCGGTCTCGCCACCGTCGGCGCCGCCGCGGCCGCCGCCACCCTGGCCCCGACCCCGGCGCACGCCGCCCCGGCCCCCGCCCACACCCCCGCCGCCGTCTCCGCCGCCACCGTGGCGCACCAGGCGGACGCGCAGGGCGGGGACGCCCAGCAGGTCGCCAAGCTGGTCGAGCAGGGCAAGAAGGAGCACGGCGACAACCTCGACGGCTGGATCCGCACCGCGCTCGACGTCATGGACGCCAAGAACATCCCCGGCTCCTACGACGGCGTCAAGAAGAACATCATGCGCGAGTCCGGCGGCAACCCCCAGGCCCAGAACAACTGGGACGTCAACGCCCAGAACGGCAGCCCGTCCAAGGGCCTGCTCCAGGTGATCCAGCCGACCTTCGACACCTACCACGTCGACGGCACCAAGGACTCGCTCACCGACCCCGTCGCCAACATCGTCGCGGCCTCCAACTACGCCGCCGACCGCTACGGCTCGATGGACAACGTCAACTCCGCCTACTGATCCACCCGGTCATCCGATCGTCCCGGCGGAACACACAGCCCGCCTGGACCCCGGGGACAGCCGCTCCCCCACCGGAGCGGCGGGGCCCAGGACACCGGCGAGGCCGGGCAGGACACACCTCCTGCCCGGCCTCGCCGCTTGCCACCTCGCCCGGCGGAGGCCGTCGGCCCCGAAAACCCCACCAGCACGCCACTGAACGAACGTCACCGTCCGAGCATTTCCCTCCCGCGCCCCCTTCGCCTCGGCGGGAGAAGAGACGGGGCACGCGGCAGCGCCGACTCCGAACGGCCGGCGGGCGGTTACCCGCCTCCGGGCACGGCCGGCCCGGGGCCCGTCCGCGCCGGTCGCGTGAAGCCTCCCGGGGTGTCGCCCCGAGCAGGCTTCACGGCGAGGCCGGGCTCGTACGAACGCGCGGACCGCGGCGGCGGTGCGTCGTTTCTGCGGTGAACTTCCGACCGCCATCCGGGTGATGCCGCCCCGGGACATCACCACACGTGTGCGCCGACCGCTATCTCTCTTGACTGCCCGCATCACTGCCGGTCGAGAGGGATGAACGCATGCGCCCGATCCACGTGAAGGTTGTCCTGGCCGCGGCCACCGCGACCGTACTGCTCGCTCCCGTCACCACGGCTTCCGCCTCCGCTTCCGCCACCTCGCACGCCGCCCGTCACGCGCCCGGCGCCGCGCCCACGCGCCGGGACCTTCCTCAGCCGCCGTCGGCCGACGTCGTACGGAAGGAACTCGGCGAGCTGAACGTCGCCGCGCCGCACTCGATGGACGGCTACTCGCGCGCGAAGTTCCCGCACTGGATCATCCAGTACGGCGCCTGCGACACCCGCGAAGTCGTGCTGCAGCGCGACGGCCGCGACGTCGTCCAGGACGACCGGTGCCGCGCCGTCTCCGGCGCCTGGACCAGTGTCTACGACGGCAAGGACGTCACCGTCGCCCGCCAGCTCGACATCGACCACATGGTGCCCCTGGCCAACGCCTGGCGCTCCGGTGCGGACGAGTGGGACAACACGCGGCGCAAGAAGTTCGCCAACGACCTCGTCGACCCGCAACTGGTGGCCGTCTCCGCATCGTCCAACCGGTCGAAGGGCGATCAGTCCCCCGACCAGTGGACCCCGCCGCTGCACTCCTACTGGTGCACCTACGCACGGGCCTGGACCCACGTGAAGTACGTCTACACCCTCAACATCACCGAGGCGGAGAAGAACAAGCTGGACGAGATGCTGGACACCTGCCCCGTATGACTGGCGGTCCGGACACCGTCCCGTACCACGGCGACGTCACCGCGGGGCCCGGCGGGGCCGCCGACGTGACGGCCTGGTCGAGGTAGGAGCCCCGGAGTCCGCCGCGCCGCGAAGCCCCAGGGTCGATGACGGGCCCTGGGGCTTCGTCCATACGGATTCCGGGTCCATACGGGAATCCGGGGGCTTCGTTCGCGCGGGGCGCGGGGCTGTGCGGTCCGTCAGCGGTTGAGGACCGCCTCGATCTCGGCGGCCACGCGCGCGGCCTGGATGTCGCGACCCCTTCCGTTGGGGTGGGCGTACCACGGGACCGGCTGTCCGAGGAGGCCGAGTTCGGAGTTCTCCAGCAGGCCGCCGATGCCCCGGTCGGCGCCGTCGCACGCCGTGTTGTTCCCGGTGTGGTCGTAGAGGTCCACGAAGTCGGCGCCGTCGTCCGCGGCGGCCTTCTTCATGATGCCGTCCAGCCGCTTTTCGACCTGGTCCAGGAACGGCAGCGCGTCCTCGGGGGTGTCGGCGAGCGGCAGTTCCGTCTGGCCGGGGGCCGGGGTCAGGCACTTGGCGGTGTCCTGGGGCACGAGCCTGGGGTAGCCGACCAGGACGCGCTCGGCGTCCGGGGAGAGACGGCTCATGCGCCGGAGCATCTCGTCCAGTTCGCGCTCGACCTTCTGGAACCGGTTGTCCAGCCATGCCTTCCCGGCTCCCGATTCGAAGAAGTTCCGGCACTCGCCCGCCGGCTCGTCCGGGTCCACCGGCTCTCCGGGCAGGAGAGAGGGCTCCCGGAGCTTGGCGGAGCACTGCTTGAGGATGCCGGTGAAGCCCAGCGTGTTGCCGCCCATGCCGCCGACGACCAGCCTGGTGTCGGCCTTGAGCGCGTCCTGCTGCGCCGGGACCGTCCCGGCGCCGAAGGGCAGTTGCTGCTCCTTCCAGAAGCTGTCGATGAGCGCGCCTCCGCAGGAGACGTCCGACCGGACGTCGAGCGTGATGCCCTTGTCCGCCAGACGCCGGGTGGCGACGGCGGGATGGTTCTCCGTCGCCCGGAAGCACCAGCCCCTGGGTTTGTCCAGGTCAGCCACGGGAGCGATGCCGAAGTTGGCGGTGTAGGAGTCGCCGTAGAAGACGGTCGGCACCGGCTCGGCGGGCGCCGCGACGGCGGGCCCCGCCGGGACGGCGAGCGCCAGACAGCTCCCCAGCGCGACGGCCGCGGCGGCCGGCCGCCGCAGCCCTGGAGTTGTCCTGCGCATGGCTGAAGGCATGCCTCTGCCCTTTCGTCGGGTCCGTGAGGAGAAGCGGGCGATACCTGACGGTCCGTATTCACACACGGACGTGCCGCGTTGCCCCAGGGGGCGCGCGCCGCAACCGGGCGATCTTGGACGGCCTCCTCCCGTCGGCGTATATCACCTGGTCAGCAGGGTGCCGACGCGGAGTGGCAGCGGTACCGGACGCGATCAGGACCCGAACGCGGAGCGCCGGTGCGCCCGCCGTACGAGCCGGACGGCGCAGCCGGTCACCGTCACCGGCCCGCTTCCCGGCGGCCTCACCCTCCTGTCCGCCGGCGCCCCGGACGCTACGCCCCGGCCACCAGCACGCCCAGGAGGGTGACGCCCGCCAGGAACCAGGCGACGTAGTCGCCGACGTGGCCGGAGTGCAGTCGGCGCAGCGGGGTGAACCAGCGGGCCGGTTCGGCGGCGGGGCGCCGTACGGCCAGCGCGGCGAGGGCCGGCGCCAGGGCGGCGCCCAGCAGACCCCACAGCACGCCGGCCGCCGTCCACTGCGGCGCGGGGGTGGCGGGTGGCCGTAGCTGCCGGCCGGACAGGACGGCGGCGAGGTAGCCGGGGTGGTCGGTGAAGGCGTCGGCGGCGTGCCCGACCGCGGTGCGCAGGCCGGGGACCAGCCCGACCGCCAGCGCGTCGGTCAGCAGGAGGGCGGGCACCGCGAGCATCGAATCGGGGATGCGGGACAGCAAGCCGCCCCGGGTCTCCGGCTCCTCCGCCTCTCCGGTCGTCTCCTCCGGCGCGTCCGGCGGGCGGGATCCGAGGCCGAGGAACACCCGGCCCCCGGCCCGGAGCACCGCACCGCCGGTGACCGCCGACGCCACCAGGGACAGCGCGGTCCCCCAGCCTCCCGCGGCCTCCTCGGTGACCGCCTTGCCCAGCGCGGTACCGAACGGCGGCAGCCCGGCAAGGGCGAGGCCACCGAGCCCGAACATCGCCCCCACGCCCGGCAGTTCCCGTCCGCGGCCGTGCAGCTCCCGCTCGTCGACGCTGCCGTAGCGGTCCAGCAGGATGCCCACGCAGGCGAAGAGTGCCGCCTTGACCCCGGCGTGGGCCGACACGTACAGGGCCACTCCCCCGACGCCGGCCGCGTCGAGCTGCGCCAGGCCGATCAGGAACAGTCCGGTGTGCGCGACCGTGGAGTAGGCGAGCAGCCGCTTGAGGTGCCGCTGCTGCCAGCACATCACCGAGCCCGCGACGGCGGTCAGCGCGCCCAGGGTCAGCAGGACGCGGTGCGCGTCGGGCGCCGGAATTCCGCCGGGGCCGGCGAAGACCGTCCAGTACACCCGGGCCGTTCCGTAGACGCCCAGCTCGACCATCACCCCGGACAGCAGTATGCAGACGGGGGTAGGTGCCACGGCGTGCGCGTCGGCGAGCCAGAAGTGGAACGGCACCGCGGCGGCCTTGACGAGCAGTCCGGCGACGACGAGCACGAAGGCGGCGATCACCGGAGCGTCCGGGCGCCCGCCGGCCCGGGCGGCGAGGGCCTGGCCGGTCTGGGCGAGGCCCAGTTCGCCGGTGCGGGCGTAGAGCAGGGCGATGCCCGACAACGTGGCGTAGGCGCCGAGGGAGTTGACGATGCCGAACACCAGGCCGCCGTGGACGGCGCGGGCCTCCTCGACGCGGTAGCCGGTCAGCGCGTAGGCGACCACGCTCATCAGCTCGAAGAAGACGAACGCGTTGAACAGGTCGCCGGTCAGGGCGAAGCCGCACATACCCGCCTGGAAGAGCAGTACCAGCGCCGGGAAGGAGCCCGCCCGGCTCCGTGGCGGCTCGTCGAAATACCGCCAGGCGTAGGCGAGGGACGCCAGCACCAGCAGCGAGACCAGGGCGGCGAGTCCGAGGCCGATGCGGTCCCCGGCCAGGACGATGCCGACGCTCCGCCCGTGGTGCGGGCGCCAGCCCCCCACCCACTCGACGGGCCGCTCGACGGACGGCGAGGTGGCCGCCGTCGCGCCCAGGGCGAGCGTCGCGGTTCCCGCCGCGAACAGACAGGCCAGCAGTTCGGCGGCGGGCCTCGGCAACCGGCGGGTCGCTCCGGCCAGCACCGCGGCGCCGAACAGCGGAGTTGCCACGATCAGCGGCAGGAGCCGCGCGACGGTCACCCCCGCAGCTCCGACAGCTCGTCGGGGTCCACCGTCCCGTGGCGTTTGGCGATCTGCACGACCAGGGAGAGCAGCAGTGCGGTGACCGTCGCCCCGATGACGATGTCCGTGAGGGTGAGGGCCTGGACCACGGGGTCGACCACCGGGCGCGAGCCGGGGGCGATGTCGCCGAAGACCGGGGCGGTCCCGCCCCGGCGGTAGCCGAGGGCGAGCAGCAGGACGTACGTCGATGCCTGGCAGACCGACAGACAGCCCACGGCGTGGATGAGGTTGCGGCTGGTGGCCAGCCCGTAACAGCCGGCCAGGAACAGCCACCCCGCGCTCGCGTACGGCAGCACGCTCATCCTCCGCCCTCCGTGGCCGGGCCGGGGCCTTCGTCCTCGATCTCCACGGCCTGGTCCAGGAAGCGGGCCAGCAGGACCACCACACCGGCCGCGACCTCCACGCCGACGGCGGCGTTGAGCAGCGGCACGGTGCCGCCGGACGCGAGGGTGGTGAAGGTCCCGTAGGGCAGGACGTTCGTCAGGAACGCCGCGCCGGTCAGCAGCCCGGCCGCACCCAGCAGGAGGTAGCCGGCCTCGCCCGCGGCGTCCGCCACCTCGTACAGCCCGATCGGGCGGATCCGCTCCAGCGCCCGGTAGTCCACGGCGATGTAGAGCAGGTGGAGCGCGGTCGCCACCACCACACCGCCCTGGAAGCCGCCGCCCGGGCTGAGCTGGCCGTGCGCGATGACGTACAGCCCGATCAGCAAGGTGACGGGCAGCGCCGGCAGGGCGTAGCGGCGCACCGGTGGCGCCACCCGGACCGGTTGCGGCGGCAGCCGGTCCTCGTCGCGTGATTGCCGGAGCAGGACGACGGTGCCCAGGACGGAACCGAAGAGGATGGATTCCTCGCCGAGGGTGTCCAGCGCCCGCTGGTCGAAGTTGACGGCGGAGACGGTGTTGGCGGTGTGGCGGGCGAGCGCGGCGCGCACCGCCCGGTCGCCGTAGGGGTGCCACGCCCCGCCGAAGGCGGGCAGGTCGCGGCAGGCCAGCAGGTACAGCACGGCGGTGCCCAGGCCGCCGACGGTCAGCACCCACAGGCGCATCCGCATGGTCACCGGCGTTCCTCCCGGCGGTCGCCGCGGCCCCGGCGGCGCACCTTGCGCACGGACAGCAGCACCATCAGCGGTGTCAGCGCGGAGCCGACCGCGAGCTGGGAGAGGGCGACGTCCGGTGCCTGGAGCAGCAGGAACAAGGTGGCGAGGGCCAGGCCGAACACCGACATCGTGAAGGACTGCCGCACCGGGTCGCGGACCAGGACGGTGCAGGTTCCCGCCACGGTCACCAGCACCACTCCGAGCAGCAGGGGGAACTCGTCAGACATCGTCGCCCCTGGTTTCGTCAGACATCGCCGCCCCTGACTTCTTCCGGGCCGCCGAGCGCGTGGCCGGTGGTGCCGGGGGCGGACACCGCGCGGGTCGCACTCCAGCTACCGAGCAGCAACAAGGCGCCGATGAGCAGGAGTTTGACCATGGCCCGGCCGGGTCCGGCGGCGAAGCACAAGGGCAGCAGCGCCACCGGCACCGCCAGGTAGCTCACCGCCGTCACCGGACGCAATGCCCGGGCGCGCGGTGGGTGGGCCGCCAACTCGTCGGCGAGCAGCCGGACATAGAGCAGGGTGCCGGCCGGTCCCAGTACCGAGAGGACCAGCGCCGTATCGGTGTAGGCCGGGCGGCGGAACCCCTGGGCGAGCAGGAGGAAGACCAGACACAGCGACGTACAGGTCAGATTCTGCGCGGGGACCCGGCGGCGGACCCGGCCGGTGGTCGCTCCCCACGCGGCCGGTGCCACGCCGCAGAGCAGCAGTGCGGTGGCCGCGCCGGTCCAGCCGTTCACCGGCCACCGGCCACACGCCGCGCTCCGCGGGCGGCGACCGCCGCCACCGCGCCGGCCCCGGCGCCGACCAGCCACTCCAGGGTGTCCAGGGTCCCGACCAGCACGCTCCACACCAGCGTCAACGCCGCCCACCAGCAGAGGAGTTCGCCCCCTGCCCACAGCCATCGGGCCACCGCGTACCACCTCTCACCGCCCGGGAACCCGGCCCCAGGCTCACACGCGGGACCTCGCGGGCCCGGTCAGCGCGCCGCGGGGTACTCCGTCGGGGTGCGGTCCGTGCCGCTGCCGATGCCGGGCGTCCTCCCGGGGGCCGAGCGGCGCGGGCGGGCAAGGCGAGCCGCAGGGCCCGGCGTCCCCCGCCGCACCGTGCGGCGTCAGGCGGTACCCCCGCGTGGAGCTGATCGCCCCTGGTCCCTCACGGCGGTGGGTCCGGGGACGTCGTGCCGCGCGGACGCCAACAAGGAACGGGCCCGCTCCGATGAGGCGAAGACCGCGGGCAGAGCCTCCCCCCGCGACCGGAAATCGGCCGTGCAACGCGGCGGCGCACGCTCCCGCGAGGGCCGCAGGGCCCCGCCCGCGACCAGCTACGAAGAGGCCGGGCGCAAGAACGCCGAAGGACGCTCGCACATGGACAGGACCGAACCGCGAAATGCCGCCGTGCGCCGGGCACGCCCGCGCACGGCCCCGCCCCCCTGGATGAGGTGACACACGTGCCGAAGAATCCGCAGCAGCCCGAAATGCGCCGCGGCGAGAAGGGAGCAACGGTGCAGGACGCCGCGGCGGCGAAGGCCGGCACCGAAGGCAACGTCGGCCCGGGCGGCGACAAACACGGCACGCGGCCGTGCCTCTCCGCGTGGCGCGACCGGTGGCCGCGCGGGAGCGGGGCGCCCTGGATCCCACGTACGGCCCAGGGGCCGGAAGTTCCTGTGCACGGCGGGAGCGCGGGGCCTTCGCCGTCCCGGGCGGCCGTGTCCGGCCGTCCGCCCTACGCTGGAACGACGGCCGGCGACCGGCGCCACCGGTCATCGGGGGACGGCGGCGGGAGGCATGGCGGTGCCCGCCGGGTACGGCGACGGGCGATGAGCCGGCCTCCGGGTGCGGAGGAGGGAGCAGCGATGCCCGACGCGGTGGTCATCGGCGCGGGTCCCAACGGTCTGGTGGCCGCGAATCTGCTGGCGGACGACGGGTGGGCGGTCGAGGTAGTGGAGGCACAGCCGGAGCCGGGCGGCGCGGTCCGCAGCGACCGCGGCGCCTGTTCGGGCAGATGACCACCGCCGACGTCACCCGCTCCCCCGCGGGTACGGAATCCGCCTGGGCGTACACCCACGTACCCCAGCGGGTGCGCGGCGACGCGGGCGGCGACGGACTGACGGGGTCGTGGGACCGGGCGGAGCAGGAGATCATGGCGGACCGGGTGGAGCGCCAGGTGGAGCGGTACGCCCCCGGATTCCGCGCCCGCGTCCGCGCGCGCCGGGTGCTGGCCCCGCCCGCCCTGGAGGCGCTGGACGAGAATCTGCGCGGCGGGGCGATCAACGGTGGTACGGCCTCCCTGCACCAGCAGCTCGTCTTCCGTCCGGTGCCCGGCACGGGACGGCCGGAGACGCCCGTCAAGGGGCTGTATCCGGCGTCGGCCGGTGCCCATCCGGGCGGCGGGGTGCACGGCGCGCCCGGTGCCAACGCCGCCCGCGCGGCGCTGCGCGCCTGGTCACCGTCCGCGGTGATGAGCCGGACCGGGCACGCCCTCGCCCGCCGGGGCGGCCGTACGGGACGGTCCTGAGATCCATGGGCGAGGGGCCGCACGCCGGGCCGGTGTCACGGCGCGCGGGTGCGGCGAACAGCCGGGCCACACCGGTGTGGCCCGGGCGTGACGGCACGGAAGGGAGATGAGGACGGTGCGGATCGGCTACAAACTGGCCGCCGAGGCGTACGGGCCGGATGAGCTGGTACGGCAGGCGGTGCTCGCGGAGCGGGCCGGGTTCGACTTCGTGGAGATGAGCGACCACTACCACCCGTGGCTGGACGTCCAGGGGCATTCGCCGTTCGTCTGGACGGTACTGGGCACGATCGCGGCGAAGACCGGGCGGATCCGGCTGGCCACCGGTGTGACCTGCCCGTCGGTCCGCTACCACCCGGCGGTCATCGCCCAGGCCGCCGCGACGCTCGCGCTGCTCTCGGGCGGCCGTTTCACCCTCGGCGTGGGCTCCGGTGAGCGGCTCAACGAACATGTCACCGGCGAGGGCTTCCCCAACTCCGTACCGGAGCGGCACGCGCGGCTCCGGGAGGCGCTGGAGATCATCCGGCTGCTGTGGCGCGGCGGATACCGCTCGTACGACGGCCGGTACCTCCGGCTGGACGACGCCCGGGTCTTCGACCTGCCGCCCGAGCCGCCGCCGGTCGCGGTGGCCGCGGGCGGCCCGCTCTCGGCCCGTATCGCGGCCGAGCTGGGCGACGGCCTGTTCGCGACGGAGCCCGAGGGGAAGATCGTCGACGCCTTCCGCGCCGCCGGGGGCGACGGCCCGCGCTACGGCGAGGTGCCCGTGGCGTGGGCCGCGGATGAGGACACCGCCGCGCGGGCGGCGTGGGAGACGTCACGGTGGGCGGTGACCGGTTGGAAGGTGATGAGCGAACTGCCCAACCCCGCCAACTTCGAGGCCGCGACGGCCACCGTCCGCCAGGAGGACATCCGTTCCGTGTTCGCGTGCGGGACCGCCCCGGAGCGGTACACCGAGGTCGCGCAGCCGTTCGTCGACGCCGGCTTCGACCACCTGGTCATGCAGAACGCCGGCCCCGACCCCGAGGGGTTCATCGACTTCTACCAGCGGGAGCTGGACGCCCGGCTCCGCGCCCTCACCCCGGCGTCCGGCCCCTGAGCGGCCGCCCGGCCCGCGGTGCCGCGGCGTGCCTCTCCGCTCCCTCGGGCGGTGCGGGGGCCGGCGGGCGAGGGGCGGGTGCCCGGCACGGCCCGAGGGCTGATCTCGTGCCTCCGCCCTGCACGCCGGGCCGCTCCCGTCCCCGTCGCGGCTGCTCGCCGGATGCCGCACAGTGGAGGAGGGGCCCGCGCCCGCACGGGAGCCGCACGCGAGCGCCGGGGCTCACCCGGGCGCCGCCGCACGCACCGCCGGCGCGTACCGCGCGCGTATCGCATCGCACCGCGCCGCTTCGGCCCCGCGCGGCGCCTGCGCATACGACCGCGCTCTGCAGCGAAGGAGTGGTGACCGTGTCCCACGGCGGAGACGTCATCGAGGAACTGACGGTCGACCACCGCGAGGTGGACGAACTCTTCGACCGGTTCACCGCGGCACCGAGCGGCAGCGAACGCCGTCGGCAACTCGTCGACACCCTCACCATCGAGCTGGTGCGCCACTCCGTGGCCGAGGAGGAGTACCTCTACCCCGCGGTACGCGAACACGTCGACGGCGGCGACGCGCTGGCGGACAAGGAGCTCTCCGACCACGCCCGGGTCGAGGAACTGCTGAAGACACTGGAGGGCAAGGCACCCGATGACGACGGCTTCGACCGCCTCGTCGCCACCCTGCGGACAGAGGTCGCCGGCCACGTCCGCGACGAGGAGGACAACCTCTTCGTACAGCTCCGGGACGCCACCCACCCATACATCCGCGAACTCCTGGGCGAGAAGGTCCGCGAGGCGAAGCGCACCGCCCCCACCCGGCCGCATCCCGGCGCCCCCAGCACCCCGCCCGCCAACAAGCTCCTCGCCCCCGGCCTCGGCCTCGTCGACCGCGCCCGCGACCTGCTCACGGGCCGCGGCGCCTGAACGGTCACACGGCGCGGGGCACGGCCGGCGATGACGGGCGCCGTCAACGGGGCGGGAGGTCCGTGGACGCCGAGCCGCTCGCCCGGCGTCCGCCGGTGGCGTTTGCCAGTGCGCCGACGGCCGGGCTCCCCGCGCTGGGAAGGGCCGATCGGCGCCCCCTGCGGTGTTCGCGTCGAGCTGTCCGCACACGTCGTCCGGCGTCGGGTCGCGTCCTTCTCCTGCCTGCTTCCGCATCGTCGGCTTTCATGAGCGCACGTCGCCGGGGACCGGGGAACCCAGCAGGCCACACGAGGAATCGGGCACCCTGGCGCCTCGGCGGCGCGCCGTGCGCCGTCCCTTCGCGGCGGCCGTCCCGGCATGCGTAGCGCCTGCCGGGAACAGCCCCGGCAGCCGGCACCCCGTACACTCCTGAGTTCTGCGGATCGTCGTAGATGAACAATTGCACGCGCAACGCCAGATGCGAGGGACACGTGAGCGGGAGCAACACTCCGATATACGAGGGCCTGATCGAAGAACTCGGGGATGTCCCGGGGAAGGTGAAGGCCACCGCGGAAAGACAACTGGAGCAGCTCCAGCGCGACTTCGGCTTCAGCCCTCTGCGTGCGGCCGGAAATACAGCGGGGGCCGAAGGACTCGCCCACGGGCGTTTCCCGCGGGCCTTGCCCGCGTGAGAGCGGGGGCGCGTGGCGGTTCTCCCGCGAGCGGCACGCGATCAAACTGAGCGTCGAGGGGCTGCGGGTCGGCCCGGCTGAATGCCGGGCCGGCCGAGCCCCGGCCGGCAACAGCCCGATCACCCAGGGCAAGGGACGACGAGCGGGGAAGACCTCCGTGCCACACTGCCCGCTCGCCCCGCTCACGGCCTGCTCGCCCCCGCTGCCCGGGGCCCGAAAGCGCGGCCACGAGCCGTACGCCGCGGTGCAACGACTGTCCCGGGGCCACGATTCGGCAGAACGCGTTCGTGTACGCATGCTTCGTGTGCGCGTGCGCTGCCACGGTCCGGCGGCTTGGGAAGCGCCTTCCTTGACCGCGCGATGCTCTGGACGGTGCGATCCCGAGCAATACCGGCAAGCCTTAATTAAAGGCATGAAAGCCCAAATAACATGCCGTTCAAGGTTAATTCCGCGACTCCCGCACGTACCTGGGCACCGAACACGTCTCGGATTACGGGCTCCCCATTGCGCAGCGCACCCGCGCCCGTACGATGCCGGAACTTCGTCCCGCCCGTATCTCCTCGGGAAGGCCATCGCGGAAATGCCCGTATTCAAACGCCGCAAAGGCAGTCACGCCCGCCTGCTACCCGAACTCGACGACGCCGCCCTGGGGCAGGTCCGGCGGCGCGTCGAGTCGTGCTGGGACCGCGGTTCCCTGGACACGCCGGTCATGGCCTTGATGGCGGACATCCTGGACGACGCGGGTGCGGACTGGGACCGCAAGGCGCACCGCCTGAGGGTGCTCGCGGGATCCGCGGGGCGGGCGCTGCCCGGCATCTGGCGGGAACGCAATCCGGACAGCCAGTCCGCCGTACTGCTGCACGCCTGGTCGGATCTGCTCCAGGCCGGGCAGGAGGGTTCCACGGTCGACCTCGGCGCGACCCGGAAGTCCTGCCTGCTCGCCGCCGAACTGCTGCCCGCCGACCCCACGCCCTGGACGGTGTACCTGGCGACACTGCGCCTGGAGCGCCGCCCGTCCACCGAACTGTCGGCGGTCTGGCGCGAGATCAAGGTGCGTGACCCGTGGAACCGGGAGGCCCACCTCCAGGCGCTGGGGTACCTCTCGCCCGACGAGTGCGGCTCCAGCGGCCAGGTGCTCGACCTGCTCGACAGCGTCCGCGCCATGCCGGCGAACGGCCCCGCGGCCGGCCTGGAGCTCACCGCGCTCGTCCGCAGCCACCAGCGCGCCATGGCTTCCGGCGGGGTGAACGCCCTCGGCGCCGGAGAGTTCTGGCGCCGCCATGACGCCGTCGCCATGCTCGACCGCGCGGCCCACTACTGGCCGAGCCCCGGATTCCTCCGCCACGCGCAGGCGCTCGCCGATCTGAATCTGCTGGCCTACGCGCTGATCAAGGCCACGCGACCGAGCGATGCCGCGACCGCGTTGCGCGCCACCGGCGGCGTGGCGACGCCCTGGCCGTGGAACGCGGAGGACGAACCGCTGGCGGCCTTCTCGCGCCACTACGCCCGCGCGACCGCCTGACGCGCGGCCCGAATTCCGCGTGACTCGGGCGGCGCGGTCGGCCGGGTTCGACGGGTGTCATGCGCCGTCGGTGATGAAGTCGGTGATCGCCGCGGCGACCGCTCCGGGCTGTTCGTCGGGGATGAAGTGTCCGGCGTCGGACACGACGATTCCGGTGGTGTTGTCGGCCCACGGGCCGATGGCGGCGGCCATGTCCGGAACGGAGCCGTGGCTGCCGGAGATTCCGAGGACGGGCACGGTCAGGTGCCGCCGCGCGAGCGCCTCGCGGTTCTTGCGCGCCGACTCCGCGGCGTCCCGGTAGTACGCCAGGCAAGCACGCAGACCGCCGTCGGCGGCGACGGCCGCCGCGTAGTGGTCGAGTTCGGCGTCGTCGAACGTGCCGGGAGACAGCGCCTTCGCCTTCAGGAACCAGCCGACGTACGCGCGTTCGCGGCCGGCGAGCAGGGTCTCGGGCAGGTCGGGCACGGTGTGGAACGCGAAATGCCAGGTTTTCCATGCGCGTTCCGGGTCGGTGGGGATCGACTCCGGGAGAGTGATACCGGGAATTCCGGCGTCGAGCAGAGCGACCCCGCGCAGGTGGTCTCCGAAATGGAGGGCGAGGGAGAAGGCGACCCAGGCGCCGATGTCGTGGGCGACCAGGGAGTAGGCCGGCACGCCGAGAGCCCGCACGGCGGCGTGCACGTGCGTGGCGACCGTGTGCGTGTCGTAGCTGCGCTCCGGACGCTCCGAGTGACCTTGGCCCGGCAGGTCGATCGCGATGACGCGGAACCGGTGGGTGAGGCCGGGCATCACCTTGCGCCAGGCCCACCAGGTCTGCGGGAATCCGGCGAGCAGGACGACGGTGGGGCCGTTCGGTCGTCCGCCTTCGACGGCGTGAAGGCGGACACCGTCCGCGTCGACCCAGCGGTGCGTGAATCCGGCCAGGTGCTGGAGGGGCAGGTCGCGGATGGGGTTGCTGTCGAAGCCATGCGGTGCGGTGGTTGCCGGGCCGGTCACGGGGGTCCTCCGTCGGTGTCGGGCGTGCGGTGGGGCGGGCGGACCGGCCGACGGCGGTGGCCGAAACCACGCGGTGTGTTTCTCGCACGGTCGCGGAGTACGCGGCACGCCTGACCAGGGCCACGCCGGAAAGCTAACACATCTTGAACCGATCGGTTCAAGATAGAATGGCGTGCGACGCAGTCCGGACCATCGACGCATCGACAAGGAAGTGCCGCGTGGCAGGCAAGAAGCAGTTCGACATGGACACGGCGCTCGACGCCGCGATGCTCCAGTTCTGGCGCGACGGCTACGCCGACACCTCACTGGACGATCTGTCCCGGGCGACCGGCCTGAACCGCAGCTCCCTCTACTCCTCCTTCGGCAACAAGGACAAGCTCTTCCTGCGCTGCCTGGATCGCTACGCCGCGCGCTACGGCGAGAAGTACGACGCCGCCCTGGCGTGCGCGGCCTCGGAACCCGTTGCCGCGATCCGCGCGTTCTTCGACGTCACCCTCGACCGCATCGCCGATCCCGGACTACCGGATGGATGCCTGATCGCCCAGTCGGCCATCGCCCTTCCCGTGCTGAAGCCGAGCGTCGCAGCACACACCGAGCAGGCGCTCGGCTTCCAGCTCCGGCGCCTGCGCACCGCGCTGAAGGCCGGCCGGCTGACCGACCGGGACGCCGAGACCTTCGCCGTCCACACGGCGGCCGTGAACCAGTCGCTCGCCGTCATGAGCAGGGCCGGAGCGAGCCCGGCGCAGCTCCGGGCCATCGTGGGCGTGACCGTTGACGCGCTGTCGCAGGCGGTGCGCGGAATCCGCCCTTGATGCGGCGCCACGGGAGGCGGGCGCGGTGCACCCGCCATGGTGCGACCGGTACACCAGCGGGCCGGCCCCGCTCCGAGGGCGGGGCCGGCCTGCTGCTGGTGCGCGGACGCCGGATCTACTCGGGGAACAGCGACCGGTAGACCGGATGACGGTGCGCGGCGTTGCTCCGGTACGGGGAGAAGTGGCGTGCGCGATGGACCCCGGTAGCGGTGTGCAGCTCTCCTGTGAGGTCGTATTCCGGGTGGATGCCGTCTTCGCTCAAGACGGTGCGGAAGGTCAGGTTCATGACGTCACCCGCTTCGACCGGAATGCCGTTGTCGAACAACGGCAGGTAGATCGACGCCCAGTTGGTCTTGCCCCGCATCGCGTCGAGCGGCTCCTGATCGGGGAGGCAGCGCATCACCAGCCAGGTGAGCACACCGTCCACCGTGCCCGGCCGCGTCATGGTGAGGCGAACGTCGGCGTCCTGCTCCACCTGGAGGTCACCGTTGAATTCGAGCCGCTCCACCGGCGCGCTGTCCGAGATGACGGCCTGCCGCGCCGGGTTCACGACTCGCAGCCGGACGTCGAACGGCCCACCGTTCCACTCGAAGAGCCGCTGGAGCTGCGGTAGCGCCGCGTCCGAGAAAGCCGGTGCGCGGCCTGCGAACAGGTCGGTGAAGTTGACTGCCGCTGCCTGCGTCAGGCACAGGTCCGGAACGATGACCGCGTCCGGCGTCAGAAGGCGTCGCTTCGCATCGGCGAAAACGGCTGCCGCGCCCTCGGCACCGGGGAGGGAGCCGAGGATCTCCGCCACGCACACTTCCGCCTTGGGCTCGATTTCGAGCGCGGTCGACTCGCCGTGCAGCAACGTGGCCCGGTGCCCGTCGGCGAGGCCCGCCAAGGTCTGCGACGCGGTTCGGAACGAGCTCTCCATCGCCTCCATGGCGAATACCTGACGGGCACCGGACCGCAGGCCCTCTCTCGCCCAGAAAAGCTCCGGGCCCGTACCGATGTCGAGGACGATACGGTCGCGCGCGTGCTTCTCCAGCGCTTCGCGGAATCTCCAATTGCGTTCCGCGTCGGCCATCATCGCGTCGTACAGTGCAGTGTCATAGATCGGGTACTCGCCGTGGGTCGGCATCAATGCCGGTGCCACTTCCGTGCCGGGGGACGCATCCACCAGCACTCCGGTTCGCCAGCCAGTACCTTCGATGTATTGGATTGTCAGAGGGGACTCGGATCCTTGCGCCTCAACCCGCTGATTCTTAGCGACCATTGTTGGATCGTAGCAAACATGTTCCGAATTTATTATCGGTCCGCCATGTTTACTTCGCACCGCTTTCTTATCGGTGTACCGGCCGCCGACGTCCCCGCGTACGAGGGGCTGAAGCAGGTGGTGGCCGGTCCCCGAAGGAGACACGGCCACCACCACGTCCGGTACGTCACAACCCAGTGCCCGCATACCGGCAAGGCGTACCGCCTACCGCCGGCTCAGTCCTCCGGCGGAAGGGGAAACGCATACCCTTGAGCCACCAGTTTCCTGACAAGACTTTCCGGCAGCCGGCACGTTTTCATGGAAGGGCACATCGCGACATCCAGCAGTTCGGAGATTCCCTCGTCGACGTGGAAACTCTGATTCCCGCGATGCGGGTCGACGATGTGCAAGAGGTGACCGGAGCAGCTCACCCACGGCGGGAGGACGTACCGGGACCGCTCATCGAAGGTGAGAGGTTTCTCCATTCCGTAAGCCTCGAAGAAGATCTGCGCGGTGGGGTCTTCGTAGTCCGCGTAAATCTGGCGCGCGCCACCGAACCGGGCCCTGTTCTCATCGATTTGCCGCTGGACCGGCGACTTCTTCAGCGGCTCGGGGGCGCGGTCGGGCCGGCTGAGCATTTCCACAGTGCGTGCGGTCACAGCGGCCTCCGAGAACGCCGCCCGTCCACGGTCGAGGGCGGCTTCCTCCACCACGCTCAAGGCCTTGTCCGTCCCCGCCAGGATGGCCTTCACCAGCGTGCCGGGGTCCACGACCGGCCCCATGGTGGACCGGCGGACGGGTACCAGCGTCAACTGCTGGGGGAACCACTCCTGGAACGCGTGGTGACCGCCCCAGGCTGTCGTCACCACCTGACGGCCGTTGACCAGCGACGCCAGCACGGATGAGCCGAAGTTCTCATCGGAGTGCACCGTCGGCGACACGAGGACATGAGGCTCTTGATGCACGTCGTAGAAGAGCCAATCCCGAGGTTTGAGTCCGTGCCACGTCACCACATCCGCCAAGCCCAACGACTCGGCGAGCCCTCGTAGGTATGTGCCGTAGTCCGGATAATTGAGACCCATGTTGGGGCTGCCGAGATTGTCTTCGCCGCCGTACACATCCAATGTGACCGCCGGCGCCCCGGCGTACGAAGCGCGCAGCATCCACAGGGCGAACAGCAGGGTGTGTAAGTTCTTCTGCTCCGAGATGCGCCCGACGTAGGCCAACCGCGTGGTCTCGGTCTTCGTACGCTGTTTTCCGCTGTTCACCTTGAAATGGTCGACGAGCGGAAACGGGATCAGTTCGATCTGGGCTTTCGGGAAGCAGGAACGGACCGTGATCGCTTCCGCTTCGCACGTCACGACGAAGGTGTCTCTCTCGGTGAGCACGTCGGCGAAGGCACCAAAGGCTTCGAAGCCATCGGTGCCGTCGCCGAATATATAAAGCGTCATCGGCGCGGGCACCTCCATCTTCGACCTCAGAAGGAGTGCGGCCTTCACGGTTCCGGGCGTCACCGTGGTCAGGACGATGCGCTCGAACCGCGAAGCGCGCGCATGAAGGCGCTGCTCGACCTCCGGCGGCAAGGGCACGCACAGCGTGCTGACGGTCTTTTGCCCAGACCGCCCGATGCCGTCCCAGATGCGCTCAATGGCGGGGACGACTTCCTGCAGGCTCAACCACCAGTCTTTTTCCCTGGTGGTCAGCACTATGATGCCATCGTCATTCGACACGTGTTCCCCTCAGGTCCGATGTTGGCTTTGCGGTCGCGAGTTGCTCGAATGCCGTCGCACTGATCTCGCCGACCACGCCGTTGCGATTCGGGAGATCGGCGAACGTCCGCTTGAGAACGGGATTGTTGTGACCGTAGTGGAGAGGGATTGTGGTGACCGTAGTGGACAGTTCCTGCTCCGTCGAGAAATTCCGAGGCCGCGGCGGGTGCGCCGTTGTCCACCGGCTCAGGCGGGGATGGTGAGGGTCGCGCGGACGGGGTGGAGGTCGATCGCGGCGGTGTGGCCGGCCGCTCCGTCCGGGCCGGCGCCGGACCAGTAGCCGCCGGTCCTGCGGGCGTTGACCAGAGCGACCTCGTAGGTGCCGGGGGCAAGGTTCTCGAACAGGCCGGTGGACTCGTACCGGCCGCCGGTGAAGTCGCCCTGGACGCTGTGGGTGCCCCGGATGCCGGTTCCCGTGTCGCCGATGTCGCGGAGCCGGAGTTCACCGGTGATGGCGCCGCCGTCGTGGTACCAGAAGGGGCCCCGCTTGTACTGCGCGTCGGCCGTCCAGCGGGCGACGATGCCCTGGCCGCCGTCGGCCTCGGACGTGGCCCGGTACAGGGTGATGCGGTGGCCGGCCCAGGTGAGGCCCGCCGGGGAGTAGTCCCCGGCCCTCGGGCTGGACACGCTCTCGTGGAGGGTGAGGCCGGCTTTCGGCGGGGCGTAGGGCTTCGGCGGCGGGGGCACGTCGGTGTCGACGCCGCGGTGGAGCAGGATCAGATTCCGGCTGCCGTCGGCCTCGGTGTACGTGAGCAGCGCGGGGGTGTGCCGGCTCTCGTGGCCGGCGATGGCCTCGCTCTTGCTCCACTTGCCGTCCTGGTAGACGGCGTGGTGCAGCAGGTCGCTGTCCGGGGAGGGGTAGACGGCGTGCAGCTTGCCGTCGTAGGAGGCGATGGACGCGCCGCGGCGACTGGTGAGGCCGTCCAGAGCTGTGGCTTTGCTCCACGTGTTGCCGTCGTAGGTGGCGTGCCACAGGCGCAGGTCGTACTCCCTGCAGTAGAGCAGGTGGAGAAGGCCGTCGTGCTCGGTCAGGGCATAGTTACCCGGGGACCGCACATTGGCTGCCCTCGCGGCCTCCTGCTGCTCGGTGTTCACCACCTGAAGCTGCTCACCGCCGGGCCCTTGCCGGACGGGGACCCACTCGTGGTCCTCGGAGAGCATCGCGTGCTGAACGGCCCCGCCTTCCCAGCCCTCGGGTTCCTCGCCGGTCCTGTCGCCGGCGTAGACCAGGTGGAGCCGGTTTCTGTAGACGGCCAGGCCCGGCCAGCGGCCCGGCCGGATCCCCGGGGCGCCGCCGCACTCCCTCGCCTCTGTCCATGTGCCGCCCGCCGGTCGGTACGTCGCGCCGAGCCCTTCCCGGCCACCGTCCCAGAAGCGGTAGTACACCGAGTGGACGGTGCCCTCGTACGCGGCGATGGTTGGTGTGTGGAAGGCGAGGTTGCCGTTGCCGAGGTAGGAGTCGGGAGTCCACCGGGTGGCCTCGTCGACCGCGGCGGTGGCTTCGGCCAGGTCGGCGTCGAGGGCTGCCCGGTCCGCGTCCGCCAAGTCCTCGCGGTAGCGGCCCTTCACCTCGTCGACCTTGGCCAGCAGCCCCTTGACGTCCACCGGGGTGTAGGACGTCCAGCGAAGCGGGGTGCCCTCCCGCACCCCGCGGCGAGCCCCGCGGTGGATACAGACCAGGGTGTCGCCGTCCAGGGCGAGAGCCGGTGTGGCCGCGCTCCGGTGGTCGGCGAACCTCCCGCGCTCACTCCAGCCGTCGGCAGTGGTGTACACCGAGCACCACAGGTTCCGGTCTTCCTCATGGGCGATCGTGGGGGCCATACACACTCCTTGAAACGAACGAACGAGGACGAGCCACCAGGGGATCCGCACGCACGAGGCCCGACCGTGCCCTGGGCGGCGCATCTGACGGACGGCAGGCACGTCGCGTCGAGGGCGCGGGTGCGGAGAACGTTTCGTGCGGGGACTGCCCCGGTGCGGGGGTGTGCCGATCGAGTCGGCGGCACGGCGCATCATCAACCTGCTGCCGTCTCCGACGGCTTCGGGAGGCGTCTGCGTCAGGTGCGGCGGATCACGATGGCGGTGGCGTCGTCCCTGGCACCATCGGCCCCGATTCCAGCGGCGGCCACCAGGGCCTCCGCGAGAGCCTGCGGCTCGCCCTCGTACGTGAGGGCCAGCGCCTCCATCGCGCCATGCGGCACCTGGTCGTGGACTCCGTCCGACGTGAGCACCACCAGAGGGCAATCGGTCCACGCCTCCGCGACCGTGGCGACGGCGGCGGTTCTCACCGTCGTGCGTACCCACTTGGCGGCCAGGCCCGGTATCTCGCCCTCGTACCCGCACGCGGCCAACTGCTCCGCGAGATTGTGATCGGCGGTCAGAGGCCGGAGTTGCCCGTCCTCCAGGGCGTAGGCACGGCAGTCGCCGACCCACGCGATGCGGATCTGGTCCGTCTCGGCTCGCGCCGTCGCGATCACCGCGACGGCGTCCGGCTCAGGCTCTTCGCCCGAGCCCGGATCGGCCACCAATTCGGTGCCGGTGAGAAGACCGGCGAGCGCTCCCCGGCGAGCGGCGGTACGGGCGATGACCGTGGCGAGCAGTTGCGCGACGGACACGACACGGCGGCTGTGCCCGGTGCCGTCGACCAAGGCCGCGGCGGTGGTGCCGTCCTTCTGTACATGGACGGCGACCGCGTCCCCACTGGGGACGATGGTGCCTTCCCTCGTGGCCTTCCCTATGCGCACGTTCCCGCCTGCGCCGGTCATGGCCACGTCAGACCACCTCTATGAGTACGGCGGACTGGACGATCCCCACACCCTCGCTGTAGACGATGGCGATATCGCCCGCGGAAAGCTCACCGGATTCGATCGCGAAATGAAGGGACGCTATCGGGTCCGCCCCGCCCAGATGGCCGATCTCGCGTCCTCGGGCCTCGCTGGATCGCGCGCGCTCAATGTTCCCGATGTACGGAAGATATTCTTCCTCCATCGCCTGGCGCCCCTTGAAGGGCAGTACGATGCGAGCCACTTGTTCACGTTCGATGCCGGCTTCGGCCAACACTCGGTCAATGACGATACCCGTTCCGTTCCCGCGCATTTTCCAGGCTTCTTCACGGGGTATGCCGGACGTCGAATAAAAGGCACGGGAGCGCTCCGAAAGGCTTACCGGAAGACTGACCCCGTGCCCGAACACACGGGGCCCGCGGTGAACCCCTTCGAGCTTCGGCTGCGTGTACGTCACCGCCGCGAGCAGACGCGCGAATCCGCGCTCCCTGGATATCACCAGCGCCGCTCCGCCATCCCCGAAAGGCACGTCCGGGTCGACGGTCCACCGATCGATGACCTCCTTCGGCTGCCAGCTTTCGGCGGCAGTGATCAGCGCGGCCGGCTGGTCGGCATCGCAGGTGAGGTGAGCAGCAGCCCAGCGAATGCCGTTCACCACTCCATCGCACCCGTTCATCAGTTGTGCCACGTCCCGGAAGGACCCCTCACCGAGTTCCCGTTCGAGCCACAACGCGGGGTTCGACATACGAGGGGACGGATCCAGGACGGATGTGTGAACGAATAGCCCGACATCGTCGAAACCGTATCCCGCGTCGGCGAGGGCCGATCGCGCCGCGCGGGCGGCGAACGCGCCCGGAGGTTCGTCCTCCGGGGCGACTGTGACGGTGCGCTGTTCTGTGCGTTCCGCGAGTTTCGACGGGTAAATTCCGTCCGCTACAGCCTCTGAAACCGAGGTGGCGGGCGGCAAATCCACAGCCGTCGCCGCGATAAAGATATTCCCCCAACGCGCCATGATGGCCTCCGTCCACGTTTTCGTGCTTCGAGTTGCATTTCTACGGGTCGGTCCGAGGTTCTCCACGGCACCGTAGCAGAGGAGTTTTCAAATGGCTTGCGAGGAAGGCGAGTTCAGGTAGCCGGTGGCACTCGGGGCAGAGGCCGGGGCGTTGAGGGTGATACCGGCCATCCGTTGTCCGAGCGGGTGACGGTTGGCCATTTCCGCTCTCGGCACCCACTTGAACACCGCCTACGGGAAGGGGAGTTGGTCGCCAGGACGATGTTTGCCCCTGCCCCCGTGCACGTGATCACATGGTGCGGTGACTAACTGTGATGAGGAGACGACTGTCCGACCGATGACCCTGGCCTGGGTGAACCAGTACCTGGATGTCGGCGAACGGGTCGTCGGAGTCGAGACATTGCACGGCGGTATGACCGCCGAAATGCGGAAGCTCACCATCGGCACACGGGACGGAGTCACCCGTCATCTGGTGCTGCGGAGTTTCGTCGACCCGTACTACCTGGAGAATGCCAAGGACTGGCTGAACAGGGAGGCCGGCGCCCTGACGCTGCTCACGGAGACCGATGTGCTCGCCCCCGGGCTGGTCGCGGTCGACCCGACCGCCGCGCAGTGCGAGTACCCCTCACTGCTGATGACGCATCTGGCGGGCCGGTCGGTCCTCGACGACGAGGGAGCCGAGGCGCGTGTTCCGCTGCTGGCCCGTCAGCTCGTGGCCATCCACGCGCTGCGTCCCGCCGAACGCCCGCAGGAATTCCGGACGTTGACGACGGCCGAGTCCGTCGTGATTCCGGAGGGCGGCGACGCGACGGCGTGGGCCGGGGCGATCGATGTGATCCGCGAGCCCGCACCGTCCTACGAAGGGCGGTTCCTGCACCGGGACTTCCAGCCCGGCAATGTGCTGTTCGACGTGGCGCCCTCGGACCCGGCACGCACCCGGATCACCGGCGTCGTCGACTGGGCACAGCCCTCGTGGGGCCCCGCGGACCTCGATGTCGCCCACTGCTGCACCAACCTCGCGCTGCTGCACGACCCGTCGTGGGGCCTGTGGTTCGCGCAGACGTACGAGAAGGCGGGCGGGTCGCTGGCCGCGGCGCGGAACGAGCGGCTGTACTGGCTGGTGCGGGATGCGATGGCGTGCTCCGAAGAAGTGGCGCTGTGGGCGAAGGCGTGGCAGGAGGCGGGGAGGACGGACCTCACGACGAGCATCCTGGAACGGCGGCTGGACACCTACGTGACCGGCCTGATGAACGCGCTGGGCTGAGTCACCGCGGTCCGGAGTACGGCCCCGGCCTCGTCACTCATCGTGTCCCCGCCGTCGAACACGACGGGGACACGATGACCGCCCACTCCCCCGGGCACGGACCCGCGGCTTCGCCGTCCGGTTCATCTCCCGGCCCGGAAGCGGGTCAGCGCGGGGACGGCGAGTCCGATGAGGACGGCGCAGCCGATCACACTCGCCCCGCCGATGAGCACGCTCGCCGACGGGCTGATCAGTGACCCGACGGCACCGGCCCGGAAGTTCCCCAGTTGCCCGCCGCCCGCGCCGATCGTCATCTCGACCGAGGCGACCCGGCCCCGGAACTCGTCCGGCGTCGTGGCCTGCACCATCGCGCTACGGAACACCACACCGATCGCATCGGCCGCGCCGGCGAACGCCAGAGCCCCCAGGGCCGCCGCCAAGTTCCCGGCCAGCCCGAACCCGACCAGGCCGAGCCCCCACCCCGCGCCGGCGACGAGCAGCGCCAGGCCCTGCCGGGTCACGCGCCGGACCGGGCCGGACAGCACCGACCCGACCACACCACCGACGGCCGGCGCCGCGTTGAGCAGGCCGAGCGTTTTGGGGTCGCCGCCGAAGTGCATCGCGTTGATCGCCGGGAACAGCGCGGCAGGCATGCCGAGCACCATCACGTTCATATCCGCGAGGAACGCCCCACCGATCACACGGTCGCCTTTGACGAATCGCAGTCCCGCCACCAGCGACCGCAGTCCGGGACGGGCCGGCGTGCCCTCCGGACGCATCGGCGGCAGCCGATGGACGCCGTAGAGGGCCGCGCCGAAGCCCACCAGATCCACCAGGTAACAGCCGCGCAGCCCCCACCCGGCGGTGACCAGTCCCGCCACGGACGGGCCGATGATCAAACTGCCGTGGAACGTCAGCATGGTGAGCGCGGCCCCCGCGGGCAGCGACTCCGGCGGCAGCAGCCGGGGCACGAACGTCCGGCGGGCCGTGCCGTCCACCGACGCGATCACGGACTGGATCACGACCAGCGCGTACAGCAGTCCCACCTGACGGAGCCCGGTGAACGCCTGCGCCGCCAGGGCCGCCGACACCACGGCGAGCAGTCCGGTGGTCAGCAGCACGAGCCTGCGCCGGTCGACCGCGTCCACGAGCGGGCCGCCCAGCAGCCCGGACACGACCGTCGAGACTCCGGCGGCCAGGCCCACACCGCCGACCGCCAGCGACGACCGGGTGATCGTGTAGACCTGCAACGCGACCGCGAACACCGTCATCTGCGCGCCGATCGCCGACAGGCCGCTGCCCAGCCAGAACCGGCGGAACGCGGGCGACTCCCCCAACGGCCGGACATCCATCAAGAGCCGGAGCTGTGCCGTCACCCGACCAGCGGCCCTCGGACGTATCGGGCTCCCTGCCGCGCGCACGCCTCAACGGTGACCGTGCCGCCGGGCGGGGCGGCCACGACGGGCGTTTCGCGGCCGGTCCGTGGCCGCGCGTCCGGTGAGGAGCGGGCCGGGGATGCCTGGAGCCGCGTCGCGCCGGCCCGGTGGCCGCGGCGGGAGACGCCTGTCCCGACTGCGAACTCGGCGTCGGTGCCGACTGTGAACTCGGCGTCGGTGCCGACTGGTTGCGAAGTCACGGTGTACTCACTCCATCGGGGGCGCGGGGAGGGGTCAACGGCCGAGCGGGCTCAGGAGGCTGTCCTTCAGGAACCAGTCGATGGTCTTCTTGATCCCGGCTTCCAAGCTAACCACCGCCCGCCAGCCGAGGGCCCGTTCGGCCTTGCTGATGTCCGGTTTCCGTACGGCCGGGTCGTCCTGGGGACGGGCCACGAATTCGACGGCCGAGGAGGAGCCGACGAGCCCGCGGATCATCTCGGCGATGGCGAGCACCGTCATCTCGTCCGTCCCGCCGATATTCACCGGCCCCTTCTCGTCGCGCGCCCGCAGGAGCCGGAGAAGCCCTTCCACGGTGTCGCTCACATAGCACAGGGAGCGGGTCTGGCTTCCGTCCCCGGTCACCGTCAAGGGCTCGCCGGCGATGGCCTGGCGGATGAAGTTGGGGATCATCCGGCCGTCGTCGGCGCGCATGTGCGGCCCGAACGTGTTGAAGATCCGGGCGATACGGGCGTCCACTCCCCGTGCGTCCCGGTAGGCGACGGTCAGCGCCTCGCTGAAGCGCTTGGCCTCGTCGTAGACGGCGCGCGGGCCCACCGGATTCACATGGCCCCAGTAGCTTTCCGGCTGGGGGTGGACCCGGGGGTCGCCGTAGACCTCACTGGTGGACGCGAGCAGGAAGCGGGCGTCCTTGCGGCAGGCCAGCTCCAGGGCGTGTTGGGTCCCGAGGGACCCGGCACGCATCGTCTCCAGCGGACGTCGCAGATAGGCGGCAGGGGACGCGGGGGAAGCGAGGTGGAGCACCGCGTCCACCTCGCCCCCGATCTCCAGCCCGGCCGACACATCGGCCTCCAGCAGTTGGAAGTCACGGTGGCGGGCCAGCGGTTCGACATTGCGTACGGCGCCGGTGCTGAAGTCGTCGACGCACACCACCGCAGAGCCCTCGCGTAGGAGCCGCTCGCACAGGTGCGAGCCCAAGAAGCCGCCGCCGCCCGTGACCACTACACGTCCCTCGTGTTGCGCCATGGCCCTTCTCTCCTTGAATTCGAGATGTCTACGGCATCGCGGTCCCGCGCTTCACGCGTGGGCCGTTGCGCCACCTCCGGCACGGTGTGACGCGCGTATGTGACCTTGAGATATCGATTCCTTCATATCCCTCCCGGTCAGGACGCCCGGGAATTCGTCATAAGCGGGAAGTCCTTCGGTGGGGTGGCCGCCGTGGAAGCGGGAGATCAGCGGCGTGTCCCGCCCTTCCGGAGATGCTCGTGGGGGGAGGAAAGATTTCCTGTGTGTCCCGCGACCCGCCCCTTTCACGGGTATCGGCACCAGGAATGTCTTCGTCGTCCGGCTCTTTCTCTCCCCTTTTCCGGTGCCGGTGCCGGTGCCATCCGCTCAGACGAGTGTGGCGAGAGCCGACTTCACGGATGCGTCGAGGATTTCCAGGGCGTGGTCGATGTCGCCGGTGGAGACGGTGAGCGGCGGCAGGAGTTTCACGACCTCACCGGACGGGCCGCAGGTCTCCACCAGCAGACCGCGGTCGAACGCCGCCGCGCTGATCCGGTCGGCCATCTCTCCGGCGGCGGTCCGCAGGCCCAGGGCGAGGCCACGCCCGCGGGCCGTCAGCCCCTCCCCGGGGTAGGAGGCCACGATCTGCGCCAGCCCTGCGGCGACGCGTTCTCCCTTGACCCTGGTGGACTTCTCCAACCGGTCATCGCTCCAGTAGACGCGCATCGCCTCGGCGGCGGTGACGAACGCCAGGCTGAACCCGCGGTAGGTGCCGTTGTGTTCCCCCGGCCCCCACACATCCAGCGCGGGCCGGATCAAGGTGAGCGCCATCGGCAGCCCGTAGCCGCTGATGCTCTTCGACAGGCAGACGATGTCCGGCTCGATCCCGGCGTCCTCGAAGCTGAAGAAGGAACCGACGCGACCGCAGCCCATCTGGATGTCGTCGACGACGAGGAGTACGCCGTGGCTCCGGCACACGGCGGCGAGATTCCGCAGCCACTCGGCGCGGGCGACGTTGATCCCGCCTTCGCCCTGCACGGTCTCCACGATGACGGCGGCGGTCCCGGTGAGGCCGCCGGCGGAGGCCGCCAGTTGACTCTCGATGTCCGCGACGCCGGTGTGGTGGTCGTCGTAGGGAAGTTCCGCGCGGTCCGGAAGCGCGGTCCCGGCGCTGCGGCGGGTCGCCGGATTGCCGTTCACCGAGAGGGCTCCCAGGGTCATGCCGTGGAACGCGTTGCCGAAGTGGGCCACCCACTTCCGTCCGGTGGCCTTCCGCGCCAGCTTCAGCGCCGCTTCCACCGCGTTCGTCCCGGCGGGGCCGGGAAAGACGACCTTGTAGTCCAGCCCGCGCGGGGCGAGGATCTTCTCCTCCAGCGTCTCCAGCAGCTCCCCGCGCGCCACCGTCCACATGTCCAGGGCGTGCGTGACCCCGTCGCGTTCCAGGTAGTCGACGAGTGCCCGCTTGAGAACGGGGTTGTTGTGTCCGTAGTTGAGGGCTCCGGCCCCGGCGAAGAAATCCAGGTAGGGCGTGCCGTCCGCCCCGTGGAGCCGGCTTCCCGCCGCCCGGCCGAACACCACCGGCCACCGCCGGCTGTAACTGCGCACCTCGGAGTCGAGCCGCTCCGCGGTGCTCATGACGAGAAGCCCGCCGTCCACAGCAACGCCGCCGCGGCGGCGGACGCCTTGTGGTGGGCCTGCCGCTGCACGAGCGACGTCACGCTGTTGCCGTCCAGGACGTCGGACATCACCTCCTGGTCCCGGACCGCGGGCAGGTCGTGCATGAACACCGCCTCAGCCGGTCCGCTGAAGCGCCTCATCAGGTCCTTCGTGACGACGAAGTCCGCGAAACGGGAGAGCCAGTCCGCATCGTGACGGGCCGCGCTCATCGACTGCCACCGCGTGGTGTAGACCGCGTCGACCGGGTCCGGTGCGGCAGGCATGTCGTGGTGTTGCCGGACGACGTCCTCGCCACGGAGGGCGTTCAGCGACTCGATCTCCTTCGCCGAGAAGCCCGAGCCGTGCGGGCTGTAGACGTCGAGGCCGCGGAACGGCAGCTTGCAGACGAGCATGGCCAGGGACCGGGCCGTGTTGTTCACCTCGCCGAGATAGGCCAGGCGCAGATTCTCCACGTCGCCGAAGTGCTCACGCATCGCGCAGAGGTCGGCGATCGCCTGGGTGGGGTGTTCCTCGTGGGTCAGGGCGTCGATCGTCGCCGGTACGTGCACCGCCAGCTCGGCCAGGTCGCGCTGCGGGCCGTTGGTCCGGGCGACCACGGCATCGAGGTAGTTCGCCAGCATCGCGCCGGTGTCGCCCCACGTCTCACCCGTGGAGATCTGCAGATCGGCCGCGCCCATGTGCAGCACGTCGCAGCCCAGGGTCCGCGCCGCGCTCCAGAACGACGTCCGGGTCCTGGTGGACGGCGCGGTGAACACCAGGCCCACCCTCGTCCCGGCCAGTCGGCCCGCGAAGGCGTCGGGCGTCCGTCCGTAGCGGAACGCGATGTCGCCGAGGTCCGTGATGTCTTCCGCGCCGAGGTCCGCCAGGCTGAGCAGCGGCCGGCGGTTCGAAGGTCCAGCAGTCACTGAAATCACCTACTCCTCGGGTCAGTCCAGATACCGTTCGGGCCCGCCCTCGCGCACCGTGTCCAACGTGACGCAGTGGAATCCGCCGCCGAGCACCCGTGAATGGCGCAGCCGGCGCGGCACGACCGTGATGCCCTTGGACTCCAGCAACCGGATCAGCTCCGGCTGATTGCCATCGACGATGGCCATCTCCGGACTGACCATCAGCAGGTTCATCCCCACCCAGGGGGTGCTCAGCGTGCGCGGGAGCAGCGGCGCCACGGGCTCGTTGATCGGCGGGCACCAGATCACGTCCCATCCCCGCAGCGGCTCCGGAATGGTGTCCGGCGTCACCCGCGAGGGGTTGAGCAGCACCAGCCCCGGCCGCAGGAAGCAGATCGTGCTGTCGATGTGCGTGCCCTGGTACAGGTCGCGGAGCGGATGGACCCGGATGTCGCCCAGCAGCCCCAGCGTCGACTGCAACCAGCGCAGGCCGATCTCGTTGCCGCTGCGGGAGACCTGGTAGAAGACGTCACGGCCGAGGCGCAGGACGTTCGCCGCCTCGAACGCCGGCTCCGCCTCCCCCAGCGTCGGGTTGCCCTCCTTGTCGGTGAGGAACAGCTCGTCCCGGAGCTGCGGCCGCGGCGCGCCCAGCCAGTGCGCACCGCGCACCAGGTAGTCCTGGAACAGCTCCCGCAGGTTCGACAGCTCGAAGTACCGGCCGCGCGACGGGCTCGGCGTCTCGATGATCGTCGATCCGACGACCAGGGCGAGGTCTCGCGGGCAGTACGAGTGACGGCCACGAGTACGCCAGCCGGGGCCGCCGAACTCCTGCTCGTGATCGGAGGCGGGCGGCTGGTGCACCACCACGCCCATCTCGCGCAGTGTCGTGACGAGATCGGCCAGGTCCTCGTTCGTCTCCTCGATCACCCGCTTCGGGAACTGCCCACCGACCTGCTCCCGTTCGGCAGGTGACAGCTCGGGATAGTCGTTGAGCCAGGCCGAGAGATCGGTCTGCGCCGGAACTCCCGCGCGCGTGGCGTCACCGACGACGATCTCCCGGAGCGGACTGAATTCGTCCCAGGAGTTCACCGCCGTCGAGCGGTGCTCCTGTGCCGTCGCGTGGTTGATGCTGAGGTCTGCTGTCGACTGTGTGCCGGGCAGCGCTGCCATGTGTGTGTCCTCCTGTGCCCTCGTCGGCTGTTCTGGCTTTCTCGGCTACTCCGGTACGCGCGTGCCCCAGCGGCGGAACGTCAGGGCGGATCCGCAGATCATCGTCCGCATCAGCCAGCGGTCCGTTCCGTCGAAGCGCGCGGCGAACGGCGTGCGGGCGTGGACGACCCGCTTGTTGTCGAAGATCAGCAGATCGCCCTTCTCCATCACGTGGGAGATGGCGGCCTTGTCCAGCGCCACACCGAGTTCGCGCAACGCGTCCGCCGCCTCGGTGTCGGCCTTGTCGAGGGGTTCCAGGTGGTGCGTGTCGTAGGCGATCTCCGGCGAGGACTCCGATCCCGACAGGATCGCGAGGGGGCGCATCGGCACATCGTCCGGCAGCACGTGCGCGGGGTCCGGCCGGACGTGATAGCGCGGCTGGCGGAGAACCGCGATCCGGTCGGGCGGGAGATCGACGTCCTTCGCCTGCGAGTACTTGGACGCTCCGGAGGGATCGCCCCGCAGGCACAGCAGGCCGGCGTAGTCGCAGCGGTCCTCGCGGAAGCTGTCCTCGCAGTGCCAGTCGAGCATGCCGGTGCTGCTCTGGCTGGTCTGGGTGAACTCCATCTTCCGCACCGGCACCATGTTCTGGACGATGCGGCCGTGGTAGAGGCTCGCGTAGTTGAAGGGCTCCCCGAGCATGACCGTCACGGAGGCGAGCAGCAGCGAGGCGCGCTGTGCGGGGCCGGGGGGCGGCGGCGCGTACGGGGCCGGCGCCGTCGCGGGAAGCTCCGCGCTGTCCGGCAGAAGTCCGCGCAGGAGGATCACGTCCCCCTCCGGCGCGTAACGCCGGTATTCGATGACGTGGCGGCGCAGATAGGCCGGCAGGAGCGAGTTCGCGGCAAGCGCCAGATCGACGAATTCGTCCGGGGTCAATGTTTCAAGATCCCTGTTGCCCACCATCTTGCCGATCGCCGCCCATAGCTCTTCGGCTTCGTGCGGCTGTATCTTGATCGCCGATGTAGACGGTTTCTTAGTGGATTCCACTCCGTTCCCCTCTCTTTTCAGCGTTTGGCCCTCAAGCGTAGATACATGGCACTCATAAAAGGAAGGCGATGTCACGCCCCGGTGAACACGTCCGGGATGTGACCCGGATCGAAGACACCGACGTCACGTCATCGCCATATCACCGGCCAGAGCTTCCCCATCCCGGAAAACGAGCAGTGGCGGCGATGCATTTCCTGCGCATTCTCACCGTACAGACCCTGCGGAACGTCACCGGCGATGACAAGGTCCGGCCGCTTTCCTTAATGCGAAAGGGGACCGGCACTGGTTGCCGAGATTGTCGCGACGGTCGGTACAGGGGCGTTGCCGTGGATCATCGCGGATGAGCTGCGGGGCCGTCCAGAGCAGACCCTCGTCCTGCTCCGCTTCGGCTTCAGCTTCGGCCCGGAACGCCGAACCGAAACCCATCGCGCCTTCATCTCGTCGGGCTGCGACTCGCCTCGTCCCAAGAGGGCCCGCGCAAGATCCTTTACGGACGGGTGGCCGCGGCCTGCCGGCCGGCCGGCAAGGAAGCGGGAAGATCACGGTGGGCCGTGGGACGGCGTGCCGACATACCAGCGTGGCATGTGCATCTGCGGATTTTCCGCGATTGCACGACCGGCCCCCATGGCATCTTTGAACAGCACCAACAGGGCTTATAGCGAAATTGCCCGTTGTGCGCACCTTGGGCACCGCATCGAGTGCTCCCTCGCCCCAGCTCCTCGCAAGCCCCTCCGCATCGGCCGGCGAGCGTTACACGAGGACCGGTGACCGCCCGGCAGCGGCAGGACGGCCCGCGCGGTTCGCCCCGTCTCGCGCAGCGCCGCGGCCCGAGTCCTGGCTCGGGCCGCGAACAGCGTGCCATCCACCAGGGAGATACGCGTTCCGGGGTATACACGCCGACCGCTGGACCGCAAAAATATGGCAAGCGGAAGGGGGCTGACCGGGTGTCCGGACGACACCTTCCCATAGATCCAACTCGCGTGCATGATACACCGAAAGAAAAGCACACGGATTTGCGGTGATGGTCACCGGCGGACGCCCTAGAGGGAGTTACGTCATGGATATGCGTGAAATCGGACCAAACGGGCAAGATACCGAAATCATGTTGCGGCGATTTTCGGCCGATGGGGATGCGCCCGTGGTGGAGCTTCCGGTCGCCGAATTGGTCCTCGCCGAATCTCCTCGCTCAAAAGGCATCTCTTCATCCCATGTCCATATCCTCAAAGAAACGGACGCCACGCTCCCCCCGATCCTGGTGCACCATTCTTCCATGCGCGTGATCGACGGGATGCACCGAGTACAGGTGGCCATCCTCAAAGGGATGCAAAGAATCCAGGCCCGGCTTTTCGAGGGCAGTCACGACGAAGCGTACTTACTGGCAATAAAGATGAACACCGCGCATGGATTACCTCTGCAGTTGGCAGACCGACGCCTCGCCGCATCACAAATAATCAAAATGCATCCGGAGTGGTCGAACCGGGCCATCGCAGAGGTCGCCAGCCTGTCCGACAAGACGGTCGCCAAGCTGCGCAGCCAAACATCAAGCGAGTCCGAAAAGCGAAAACATCGGATAGGCAAGGACGGGAAGTGTCGCCCGGTGAACCTTAACGACGGGCGACTACGGGCGAGTCAGACCATAACCGCCCACCCGGACGCTTCACTGCGCGAAATCGCGAAAGCCGCAGGCATCTCCCCCAACACCGCGCGGAAGGTCCGCAACAGCCTGCAGAAGGGACAGAGCCCTCTTCTGGAGGCAGTTCCCACCGGCGCCGATTCGCTCGGCATGGCCGGGATCAGGGGAAGGTTCTCCAGGCCCCTCTCGAAGACCATTTCATCGATTCCGGTTGTCGGCGGAGGCACGACCTGGGTGCAGCTCAAAAGCGACCCCTCCATACGATCGACAGAGGTAGGAAGGTTTCTGCTCCGCAGCCTGAGCCTGAACGCGATCAACGCTGATACGTGGGACAAGATAATTGAGGCCATCCCCCGGCACTGCGTCAAGGGGGTGGCCGACGCGGCACGGGAATGCGCGGCCGCATGGCAACAGCTCGCCGACCGGCTTGATAACGCGGAGGACTGACACCTTAGGTCTGACAACAGGCCGCACGTAGGTGCTGGAGGGTGTCCTTTCTCCGGCCCGCGCCGGACGCCATGCCCTGGTCCGGCGCGGATCTCCCCGGCAGATTCACCACAGGGGCGGAGCCCGGCAGCAACGCCATGTGTGACGGGCCCGCCCCCGCAGTCTCCCGGTTCAGGCGCCGACGCTCTGGTAGCCGCGCATCTGCCGACGCCACCACTTGTACGCGGCAGCGAACCACAGCACACCGATGAGCGGCGCGGCGACAGCCAAGGGGGCCGGGATGTGAAGTGAGCCGGTCTTGCCCAGGAGGACGCTAGACGGGATGTAGGCGACGACGGCCACGGGCAGCACCCAGGTGAGGCCCCACGTCAGCACACCGCCGAAGACGCGCGTCGGGTAGGAGCCGAACATCAGGTAGATGTTGTCGATGAGTTGGCCGGCCGCCCACGTCTGCACGAAACGGAAGCTCAGGGACGAGACCACGACCGCGGCCGCGCCTTCGGCGAGCGCGCCCCCGATGACCGCGAGCACCAGGTACCCGACGCTGAGCGGCGAGAAGTCGATGTCGACCAGGTTCACGGCGATCGTGAACAGGATGACCGCGGCCATCACGTCACCGATCACATTCATCTGGAACCGGCTGGTGATGATCTGGAGGAACGGGTTCAGCGGCCGCACCAGATAACGGTCGAACCGGCCTTCGCGGATCGTGGTGTCCATGAATTCGAGCTGGTGGAAGGGGACGACCCATGCGGCGTGCGCCATCAGACGCAGCGAGTAGAGAAAGGCCAGCTCTCCGAAGTTCCAGCCGGCGATGGTGTCGAAGGTCCGCAGCACGACCCACACGAAAGCGATGCCGCTGCCCTGGTACACCAGGCCCAGCGCGCACAGCATGACGAAGTTCAGCCGGTACTGCATCTCGCCCCGCACCGCGGCCCGGTAGAGCGAGAAGGTGACGCGCATACTTCCCACAGCCGTCATCCTCCCTGGACCACGATGCGGTGGAGCGCCCGCGACCAGATCAGCCGGGCGGCGCCCGCCAGCAGGACGATCCACAGAAGCTGGACCCCGATCGCCTGGACCGCTTCGCCGCCCGCCAACTGCCCTCCGTAGAGGGCGACGGGGGTGAACGTGGTCGCCTGGAAGGGCAGGAGTTCGGCGACCGTCCGCAGCGCGTCCGGGAAGAAGTACAGCGGGATGAGCGCACCGGCCAGGAACTGGCTGATGAGGGTGACGAGCATGCTGAAGGCACCGATCTCGGTCGTCCAGAAGGCGCTGAGGCTGACGATCAGGTTGAGCAGCATCGAGATGCCGAACGCGCACAGGAGACTGATCAGCCAGTAGCCGAAGGCCGCCGGCGAGGCGGGCGGCCCGAGCGTCCCGACGAGCGCGACGAGGGGAAGCGCCGCTACGGCGAACAGCACCATGGCCAGGGCTCCCCCCACCAGGTGGGCCAGCATCTGCGGCACGAAGCCGGCGGGCCGCAGAATGTCGAAGACGATCCGCCCTTCCCTGACCAGCGCATACAGGTGGGAACCGACGGCGAAGTCCTGCATCGCCCAGTTCTGGAGGTTGGCGATCGTCAGGTACACCAGGACGTCCGCCAGCGCGACCCCGTTGACCACTCCCGCCTCGCCGTACAAGGCGGTCCACACCTTGCGGAGGATGAAGATCTGGACGATGACGACGGCCAGCATGAAGAGCGCGTTCTGACGGTAGGTCACCGCTATGCGCAGCCGGCCGCGGACGATCTGCAGGTAGGCGGGCATGTTGCGCAACGGGCCGGCACAGCGCGTGGCCTGGACGGCGTTCATACGGCGGCCGTGCGGTTGCCGTACAGGGTGCGCATGACGTCCTCGAGCTCGGGTTCCACGATCGAGAGGTCGGTCACGGGGCAGCGGCCGGTCACCGCCGCGATGATCTCCTGGGCCGAGATCCGGTGCGCTTCGAAACGTATTCTCAGCGTCGGCCCCTCGTCCGCGATCACGTCGCCGGGGAATTCGGGCCCGAGCAATTCGGCGCCCCGGGCCGCTGAAACGCCCGGGGCGAGCTGCACGACCAGGGTGCGGTATGGCGCGTACGCGGCCTTCAGCTCCACGACGCCGCCGTCGTAGAGGATCCGTCCCTGATCGATGAAGACGACGCGGGTGCACAGGGCCTCCACATCCACGAGGTCGTGTGTGGTGAGGACGATGGTGGTGCCGGTCTCCCGGTTCATCTCGGCGATGAAGTCGCGCATCCGGTCCCGTGCCACGGCGTCCAGCCCGATGGTCGGTTCGTCCAGGTAGAGGAGGGGCGGTTCGTGCAGCATGGCGGCGGCCAGGTCGCCGCGCATGCGCTGGCCCAGGCTGAGCTGGCGGACCGGCCGGTCGAGGAACGGGCCCAGGTCGAGCAGTTCGATGAACCCGTCCAGTCTGCGGCGGTAGGCCGCCGCGGACATGCGGTACATCTTTCCCAGCAGGGTGAAGGAGTCCACCAACGGCAGGTCCCACCAGAGCTGGCTGCGCTGGCCGAACACGACCCCGATGCGCATCGCGTTCCTCTCCCGGTCCCGCCAAGGGGCGGTGCCGTCGACCTCCAGCAGGCCGCTGGTGGGGACGAGCACCCCGGTCATCATCTTGATGGTCGTGCTCTTCCCCGCGCCGTTGGGACCCAGATATCCGACAAGCTCGCCGTCCGACACGCTGAAGTCGATGCCGTCGACGGCACGGACCTCGTCGTACTGCCGGGTGATCAGGGTCCGCAGACCGCCGAGCGCGCCGTCGTGGCGGCGCGGGCGGCGGTAGTACTTAGTCAGCCCCTCCGCTCTGATCAGTGTCGGCATGCGGCATCACTGAATCCAGGAGTGAGCGAACAAGCGGCCGGGGCCCGGCCGGACTCGGCTGCCAACGGGCTGGGAAAAGACACTGGTTCGCCGTCCGGCTCCGTGCGGCGGGCTGCGGCGGCGGGAGCGGTGGCGCCCGTCCGGTCGATGACGGGCAGGCCCGCGGACGCCGCATGCCTCGGAAAGCCAGGGACGGCCGCCGAAACGGCGGCGATCCGCGCGGACGCCCGACCGGAAACATGGGTACGTGAAGTGGGCGGATAAGTCAGGGCGAATTCCTGCGCCGCCGATTGCTTCTCGTCGTCGGGCCTCTCGTCGGTGACGTTCTCGGCTTCATGGCTGCTGTCCAGGATCTGGTGATTCAGGGGCGGTAAGCAGGCCCACAGGTTTTTCCTCCCGCTGCACGACGGGATGACGACACTCACCTTCATCTGCATGCTTTCTCCATAGGCTGCACGGCGGTCTGCGGGAGCGTATCCGCGCCGGGGACGGCAGGCCAGGTATGCACAATCCGCTGCGGACGGCAGGGCGAGAAGGTTTGGACCGTGTCCTATGCGGTGAGGCGGGCGAACCGCTTGCACCGGCACAGGGCTGCGGCGAGGCCGAAAAAGGTCAGGCAGTTGAGGGGTGGCGTTCGTAGCGGTGGTTGAGCCGACGGTATCCGGTCAGTCAGGGCTTGGTGCGTTCGGTGCCCCATCTCCGGTGGCCGAGCCGTTCGCTGGAGTGGATGCCCTTGTGTGCGACGCGGACGCCGCTGCGCTGCCGCGTGACCATCTGCGCAGGTGAGGGACGTCGTGCACCGTGTCGGCGGGCAGGCGTACCGCCGCCCTGCGGCCGCGTTCCGGACGGCGGGATCAGCGGTTTCGCGATCTCCCGCAATCCGTCCGGAACAATTCGACTCCACGTACCCCGCCCATGATGAGGCCAACAGAACCTCGCCGCATAGGACACGACCCAAGGGATGTCAAGGGGGACACCAAGGGGTTATTTTCATCGAAAGCTGCTGCCAAGGCCTCTTGGGGCTCTTGACGTGCATGAGTGATGCATTCACGATCGTTGCCATGAATGAAGGCAAGGCGTGTTCTCGGAGCAAAAGAATGGAATCGGCAGTGGTGAGAGAAGGAGCTCAACTCATACTATCGCCCCACTTCGATGATGCTGCTTTATCTGCCGCACTGCAGGCGATCCGTCCGGGCAGCACGGTGGTGACCGTCTTCAGCGGGGCACCTTCCGATGGCCAAGGGGAGACTTTCTGGGATGCGTTGACACGTGCCAAATCGGCCGCGTCACGTCATGAGGAAAGGGTGGCCGAGGATTCGGAGGCGATGAACGGCCTCGGCTGTTCCATTCGGTATCTGGACGAGCTGGAGGAGCAATACCGGTCGGCCTCCGAAGTGGACCTCGGCCGCCTTGAGGCTCTCGTCTCGCCTTGGGTGGGTAACGCGTCGGAGGTATGGGCTCCGGCGGCCATCGGCGGACACACCGATCACATCGCGCTCCGGGAAGCTACGCTCGCGGCGTGCCGCGCTGCGGGAGACCGGGCTCCCGAGCTGTACTTCTATGCCGATATTCCGTACACCCTGGCGTACGGATGGCCCAGTTGGGTAACGGGAGAGCCTTGTTCTGAATACCTCGACGTCGACTCTTGGCTCAACGCTGAACTGACCTCTCAGGGGATTGACGAGATCTGCGCCGAGCGGAAAGTTTTCCCCTTGGACAGGGAAAGCCAAGAGCGTAAGCGAAGTGCGGTCCTCTCGTACAGGAGTCAGCTCCCCGCGCTCGGCCTGAGGCCGGTGGATACGGAACGGTGGGGCCAGATACTGGGGTACGAGGTCGCTTGGCGCGTGCTGCTCTAGGTTCGCGTCATGTATGCCTCGATCGTCCATGAGCCTCCGTCTACCAACTGACGGCGGATCATGAACAACCGAGGCTCAATCACTCCACTGATCAACAGGATTGACGATTACTCGGCGCCGGTCTCTGCTTTTCCGGTCTCCACTGTGGCTTCACTCATGAAGACTGACGAGAGGGGCCCATCGTCACGTTGTCCGATCGGATTCCGCGTTCTCATAGATGAACTCTGGAACTCTGCCCGATGACCGCACTCCTCTCGATTGTCGAGGCTGAACAGTGACAAAGGTTCTCCTGAGCGTAGCCATCATGACTCACCCGGCCCGTTCTGCGATGGCGAGCAATCTCGTTGGCCTCCTTGACGGCGACATCAAGGTGGTGATGGATCCGGAGCCCGGTGGGGCGCCCAGCCCTCTGCGTACCAGCGTCGAAGCATGGGCGGCGTATGAAGAAGGCGCAACTCATCACCTGGTACTCCAGGATGACATCGCGCCATCGACCGACCTGCTGTCCGTCGCGCGCTCGGCAGCCGTGAGATTTCCTCGATCGGCCGTGGCGTTCTATACGAATTGGGACGCGCCCGACGGCGCGGCCGTCCGTATGGGGGCGCTGGCCGGCGCCGGGTGGGTGTCAGCAATAGATGAAATCTATACGCCAACTCTTGCTCTGATGTTGCCTGTGGAGCACGCAGCCCGATTCTCCGAAGAGGCAAGTCCTCTCGTTTCCACGCGTCGCGAGGATGATGCGGTGATGCTGGATTACCTGCAACGGCATCACGTCCCCGTCCTCTTGGCAATCCCCAACTTGATCGAGCATGAGGGAAGAGAAAGTATCGCCGGAAACTCTTCCGAGAGATGGCGGTCCGCGTGTAGGCACAGCAACTCTGACCGCCCGGGTTCCGGAGTCCTCACCGGATTCGACGCCGTTCCCTACTATCGAGAAGGAACAGCCTACGCCCTTTTACTTGACACCGAATCTGCCGACCGCCCAGTTTGGCGACGACGGCATTGGCGGGACGCGGAAGGCGTATTCGGTGTGGACGCCGCCCAGGTCGACGCCGGTTGGCACGAGTGGTCCGCGTGCGACCCCACGCTCCAGCGTCTCCAGAGGCTCATCGACCTTTCCGCGGTACGTGAGCTTTGGAATGTGGCTTATCTGCTCGGGGCCGCGAGCTCACGATTGCGTAACCGTGGGTGGACTCCAGTGGAACATATCCGTTCGGCGGCATTGAATACGCTGGGGGTAGGCGGGCTCATTCCGGTCGCGAAATGGCATGACCTTCATGAAGCCCAGCCCTTGCTGCACCGCCTGGCGGTGGCTGGAGCGGATCATGGCGCATCGGCTCTGGCTGACGCACCGGCACGGTAGCGGTTCGGCATGTCCGCGCCGGTCAGGTCGAGTCCCTCTTGTGCCGGTTCACAGTGCGACCACGATCTTTCCGTGAACATGCCTCTCGGCCTGCACCGTCACGGCCTCGCGAATCCGCTCGACCGGGAAGGTCGCCGCGATCGGCACCGTGATCTCGCCGGAATGGATCGCGTCGGCGATCCGTTCCAGGGTGCCCGGACCCGCGTCGAGGGCGCCCGCCCTGCGCACACCGGGTGGCGGGGCGGGGCCGTCGGCCACGACGGAGACCCGCTCGGGTGCCACGCCGAGCTCAAGCGCGGTCTCGGCCGCCTCCCTTCCGAACAGATCGGTCGCGGCGGTGATCCCCTCGGGCACCAGGGCCCGTACCCGGTCCGCCAGGCCAGGGCCGTACGCCACGGGTTCGGCGCCGAGCCCGCGCAGGAATTGGGACGTGCGCGCGGAGGCGGTGCCGAGCACCCGGGCACCCGCGAGCTTCGCCAACTGCACGGCGAAGACGCCCACACCACCCGCCGCTCCGCCGATCAGGACGGTGTCCCCGGCGCGGAGCCCGATCGCGGCGAGCGCGGCGGAGGCCGTCAGACCGGCCACCGGAAGGGTGGCCGCCACCTCGTCGCCGACGCCTGCCGGGGTGGGCCACAGGTGTGCCGTGGGTGTCTTAACCAGTACGAATTCGGCGACGGACCGGCCGATCGCCGCCCCGTACACCCGGTCACCGGCCGCGAACCCCCGGGCTTCGGCGCCCACTTCGTCCACCACTCCGGCGAAGTCGCTGCCGAACCCGGCCGGCAGGGTGATGCCGAACCGCGCCGCCATGTCGGGCCGTGTGGTGATCTGCCAATCCATCGGGTTCAGCCCGGCGGCCGTGACCCGGACGCGAACCTCGTCCGGTGCGGCGTGCGGCTCGGGTATCTCCTGCAGTTCAAGTACTTCGGGACCGCCGAATCGCCGGTAGCGGACAGCTTTACTCATCGGTGACCTCTCCTGGCCAGTGATGGGACTTGGTCTCATCGACCGTACACCAGTAATGGGACCAAGTCCCGTACACTGCTCCCATGGCTCGCTGGCAACCCGATGCACCAGGACGGCTCGCCGCCGCCGCCCTCGACCTCTTCGAGGAGCACGGCTACGAGAACACGACCGTGATCGAGATCGCGGAGCGCGCGGGGCTCACCAAGAGCACGTTCTTCCGGTACTTCCCGGACAAGCGCGAGGTGCTCTTCGGCAGGGGCGCGGTGACCGGCCTGCTCGCCGAAGGGATCGCCTCGGCGCCGCCGTCGGCCGGGCCGCTCGACGCGGTGGCGGACGCCCTCGACGCGCTCGGCCGGACGTTCTTCACCGCCGAACGCCGCGAGTTCAGCCGCCGGCGCCAGGCCGTGCTGAACGCCCACGCGGAACTGCGTGAACGCGAAGCTCTGAAGAGGATCGACCTCACCGCCTCGATGATCGAGGCCCTCGACCGCCGCGGAGTCCCGGGCCTGACCGCGCGCGTGGCGGTGAAACTGGGCACGCTCGTCTGGGAGATCGCCTACGACCGGTGGATCGACACCGGCAACAGCGAGGACTTCGGCCCGCTGGCGCGGCAAGCGCTCGCCGAAGTACGCGCGGCCGGAGCCAAGCTCTAGGGCCTTCCGTCACACCTCAGCTTGCATGAAAACCGCAGGTCAAGGCCCCTTCCTGTCTCCTTCAGGAGCGCCACGCACTCCGGAGGGCGGGCCATCGGCTCCCTGCCCGCGTTCGCCTCGCCCGGCCCCGCCCCGATCGCGGCGACCTCATCGAGCAAGCCGAAGGGGAGGCCACGCGCCCCGCTGGTGACGGACCGTCAGGATCGGCGCGATCCGGTGTCCGCCATGGTCTGTCCCACCCGCCGTCCGGGGCCCGGCGCCGGCCCCGCCCCGTCCGCCTCCCGCGGCAGGCAGGCGGGGCACGCCATCCACAGAGGCGGCCTGACCGGCGAGGAGTTCTACGCCGCGGAGGCACACCGCGCCGGTCTCGCACAGGAGGTCATGTCCGGCCGCCGCCGCGCGGCTCCCCCTGCCCCTGCCCCTGCCCAGCGATCAAGGCCCGGTACCAGTGGTAGCTGTCCTTCGGGGTACGACGCTGGGTGGCGTAGTCCACGTACACGAGACCGAACCGCTTGCTGTACCCGTAGGCCCACTCGAAGTTGTCCAGGAGCGACCAGACGTAGTAGCCACGCACGTCGACCCCATCGGCGATCGCGGCCGCGAGGGACCGGAGATGGCCGTCCAGATAGGAGATCCTGCCGCCGTCATGGACGGCTCCGCCGGGGGCCGGTACGTCGTCCTCGGCGGAGCCGTTCTCCGTGATGTACACCGGCGGCAGGGCGTCCCCGTAGCGCTCGCGCAGACCGACGAGCAGGTCGCGCAGGGTGTGCGGGACGACCGGCCAGCCCATGGCCGTGTGCCTGACTTCCGGGATGCCGACTCCCGTGAAGCGGTTGTCGTCCGCGGTGCGCGAGAGCGGGTCCGGGTCCCGGTACGGCGCGTTCCGGACGACCGACGGCGTGTAGAAGTTGATGCCGAGGAAGTCCAGCGGCGCGGCGATGACGTCGAGGTCCCCCGGGCCGCGGAACGACTGGTGCCGTATCAGGTCTTCCCAGGTGTCGTCCTCGCCCGCCGCGTAGCGCGCCTTGAGCAGCGGCTCGGTCCACATCAGGTTGCGCTGGGTCTCGGCCCGCAGCGCCGCGGCCGCGTCTTCGGGGCTGTCCGTGGCAGGGGTGACGTGGTCGAGGTTGAGCGTGATCCCGACCTCGCGGGCGCCCGCCTCCCGCAGCACCGGCACGGACAGTCCGTGGCCGACGAGAAGATGATGAGCGGCGGCGAGGGCCGGTGTGCCTTCGCGGGCGCCCGGAGCGTGCTGACCCTCGGCGTATCCCAGGAAGGCGCTGCACCACGGCTCGTTGAGGGTGATCCACCGGGGCACCCGGTCGGCCAGCACATCGGCCACCAACCGCGCGTAGTCGGCGAACCGGTGGGCGGTGTCGCGGTTGCGCCAGCCGCCCCGCTCCTCCAGCGCTTGCGGCAGATCCCAGTGGTAGAGCGTCACCGCGGGTTCGATGCCGGCTTCCAGCAGGCCGTCGACCAGGCGCTCGTAGAAGTCGAGCCCCGCCACGTTGACCGGGCCGGAACCCGTGGGCTGCACCCGAGGCCAACTGATGGAGAAGCGGTAGGACCGCACCCCGAGCCCCTTCAGCAGGGCGGTGTCCTCGCGGAATCGGTGGTAGTGATCGCACGCCACGTCACCGGTGGCGCCCCCGAGGACCGCCCCGGGGCGGCGTGCGAACGTGTCCCAGACGGAAGGGCCGCGGCCGTCCTCGTAGACCGCGCCCTCGATCTGGAAAGCGGAAGTAGCCGCACCGAGGACGAAATCGGGCGGGAAGGAAGGAAAATCGCTCACGAGATATCCGTGTCCTGTCGCTGACGGTACAGCCAGAATGGTCGAGAACTAAACCGGTTATGTACAGTAACTCGGCGGAGCAGCGCGGGGCTGGGGCGATGATTTTACTAAACCTGGGCTAAACAGGCCGGGGCGACTGGACAACGTTGTCATCAACTCTGCAGAGTTCCGTCCCCGAGGGCTGCCGAGTCCCGCAGTCCGCCGTTCGCAGGGAAGGACCGACCTGATGGCCGTGTACGGAGCACTCGACATCGGTGGCACGAAGATCGCCGGAGCACTCGTGGATCCGCGGGGGCGGGTGCTCGTACGGGCGGAGCGGCCCACCCCCGCCCGCGAACCCGCCGAAGTGCTGATGGGCGCCGCGACGGCCGTACTGGACGCGCTCTCCGGCCACTCCGCCTGGCAGGACCTGGCGCGCCTGGGCGTCGCGAGCGCGGGTCCGGTGGACAGGTCCGCCGGGACGGTGAGCCCCGTCAACATCCCGGGCTGGCGCGGCTTCCCGCTGATCGAGCGGGTCCGCTCGCACCCGCGGGTGCCCGCCCACGCGGACCCCGTGCTGGTCGGGGACGCCGTCGCCATGGCAGCGGCCGAGCACTGGCTGGGAGCCGCCCGGGGCGCGCACAACGCGCTGTGCATGGTGGTCTCCACGGGTATCGGCGCCGGTCTGGTCCTCGGTGGGCGCCTGCACACCGGGCGCTCAGGGAACGCGGGCCACATCGGGCACATCTCCGTCCATCTGGACGGGCCCGCGTGCCCGTGCGGTGCGCGGGGCTGCCTGGAGGGGATGGCGAGCGGGACGGCGATCGCCGCGCACGCCCTGGCGGCGGGCTGGGCCCCGCCACCGGGTGTCGCCGCGACCGCCGCGGGCGTCGCCGCCACGGCGCGGGCGGGCGACCCGATCGCCCGGTCCGTGTACGACCGCGCCGCGCAGGCCCTGGCGGCTGCGATCGCCGCGACGGCCGCTCTGGTCGAACTCGACCTCGTCGTCATCGGCGGAGGGGTGGCCCAGGCCGGAGACACCCTGTTCGCCCCCTTGCGCCGCCATCTGGCCGACTACGCGGCACTCGACTTCACGCGCGGCATCCCGGTCGTACCGGCCGCCCTGGCCCTGGATGCCGGGCTGATCGGCGCCGCGGCCGTCGCCGCCTCGGCTTCGGCCGCGGCGGGACCGGAGGAGACGGCGGACATGGCCGCCGATACCGCACCGGCCGTGCCGCGGGCCTCCTCCGGCGGCGCGGCGGCCGGCACCGGGACGCACGTCCTTCTGCACGAGGGCATCGCCCCCAGGTGAGCGACCGGCCGCGCCCGCGCGGTGCCGGTGCAGCTCTCCCCTCCCCTTCCCCGCCGCGCGGCCTCCGGCTGCCGGGCGGTGCTACCGCAGCCCGCCGCCCGGCCCGGCACCGGGTCGGCAGTCCGAAAGGAACAGGTTCGTATGGACCGTCTCGTCAACACCGTTCGCGCCTACCCCTGGGGCTCGCCCACCGCGCTGCCCGCTCTGCTGGGCACCGCCCCGGACGGCTCTCCGCAGGCGGAGCTGTGGATGGGCGCGCATCCCGGCGCCCCCTCCCGGGTGGAGCGCGGCGGGCGTCTGCGAGGGCTGGACCGGATCATCGAGGAGGATCCGCACGGCGAGCTGGGTGACGCGGTCGTGCGGCGCTTCGGGCCGCGGCTGCCCTTCCTCGTCAAGCTGCTGGCGGCCGACGCCCCGCTCTCCCTCCAGGTGCACCCGGACCCGGCCGGGGCGGCCGCCGGATACGCGCGGGAGAACGCCCGAGGAATCCCCCTCGATGCCCCGCACCGTACCTACCGGGACCCTCAGCACAAGCCGGAGATGATCGTCGCCCTCACCTCGTTCGAGGGCCTGTGCGGTTTCCGGCCCCCGCACGAGAGCGCCGGTCTGCTGGCCGCCCTGGACCTGGACTGGCTGGACCCGTACATCCGCACGCTTCGCTCGGCCCGGGCGGAACCGGCGCTGCGGGAGGCGTTCTCCGCGTTCCTCTCCTTCTCCCCGGGCCGGCTCGCCGAGTTCGGGGAGGCGTTGTCGGCCGCCGCCGGGCGGAACGGCCCGCTGCGGGAGGAGTTCGCCCGGTACGACAAGGTCGCCCGGGCCTGGCCCGGCGATCCCGGCGTCCCGGCCACCCTGCTGGTGCGGTACGTCCGGCTGACTCCCGGTGAGGCCCTGTACCTCGGGGCGGGCGTACCACACGCCTACGTACGGGGGCTGGGGGTGGAGATCATGGCCGCCTCGGACAACGTCCTGCGCTGCGGCCTGACCGACAAGCATGTGGACGTGCCCGAACTGCTGCGCACCGTCCGCTTCGCCGCCTCCCCGACGCCGGTGGTGCGTCCGGTGCGCACGGCGGACGGCGAAGAGGTGTACCCGGCACCCGTCGACGACTTCCGGCTGTCCCGTCTCGTGAGGCGGGCGGGGGACGGCGTCCGTGTCCTGTCCGGGCCGCGGCCGCAGATCCTGCTGTGCACCGAGGGCACGGTCCGCCTCACCGCCACCCCGGACGAGGTCGTGCTCACGGCGGGCGGGTCCGTCTACGTACCGGCCGGGGAGGAGGTCACCGTCGTGGGCACGGGGACGCTTTTCCGGGCCACCACCGCACCGGGAGGACAACTGAACCACAACTAAACTTAACCGGTTTCGTGCAAACTGTTGTCCCTACGGAAGTCCGGTCCTAGCCTCTCTGTCAGCCGCCGGCCGAAGGGCGCTTCTTCACCCTCTTTCTCGATGCGAGGGCGTCAAGCAGCCTCCTTCATCGGCGACCCGGTGTCCTGTCGCCCGGCGTGAGCCGCCTCGAAATTCCGGGCGACGGATGCCGCACCGGCCCGGAACTCCGCCCTTTCCGGTTCACACCCGGACCGGGCGAGCCGGGCACAACCCCCCACAATGACCGGCCGTGCCGTGCCGCCCGGGCCTTCGCCCGGAATCCGGCCGCACGAGCCACCACCTCGGGAGCAGTATGAGGAAGAAACTGACCACCGCGGCGGGAACGTTGCTGGCCCTGGCCTCCACGGTCCTCGCCTCCGCGGTCCTGGCAGCACCGTCGACCGCCCAGGCCGGGACACCCGCCCAGGCCGGGGCGCGGACGGAGGCACGGGCCACACCGGGCTTCCACATCGCCGACGGACGGCTTCTGGACGCGAACGGTTCGGACTTCGTCCTGCGCGGCGTCAATCACGCCCACGCCTGGCACCCCACCAGGACCACGCAAGCCCTGAAGGACATCAAGAAGCTGGGCGCCAACTCGGTGCGCGTGGTGCTCGGCACGGGCGACCGCTGGACCAAGAACGACACCGCCGACGTCGCGGCCGTCGTCACGCAGTGCAAGCAGAACCGGCTCATCTGCGTCCTGGAGGCGCACGACACCACCGGCTACGGCGAACAGGAAGGAGCCGTCCCCCTCTCCCGCGCCGTCGACTACTGGATCAGCGTCGCGGACGCGGTGCGGGGTCAGGAGAAGTACGTCATCCTGAACATCGGCAACGAGCCGTACGGCAACGGTGCTTCCGGAGCCACGCCGTGGACCGCCGACACCGAGAAGGCGATCGGCCGTATGCGAGCGGCCGGGTTCGACCACACACTCATGGTCGACGCCCCCAACTGGGGACAGGACTGGTCTTTCACCATGCGAGACCACGCCGCGGAGGTATTCGACTCGGATCCCGCGAAGAACACGATGTTCTCCGTCCACATGTACGGCGTGTTCAACACGGCCGACAAGGTGAAGAACTACCTGAACCGGTTCACTTCCCAGCATCTCCCCATCACCGTCGGGGAATTCGGCGACATGCACTCGGACGGTAATCCGGACGAGGACGCCATCATGGCCACCGCCCAGAAGCTCGGGGTCGGGTACCTCGGCTGGTCGTGGAGCGGCAACGGCGGCGGTGTCGAGTACCTGGACATGGCCACCGGCTTCAACGCCGCACAGCTCACCGCATGGGGCCGGCGCATCTTCTCCGGCCCCGACGGCATCCAGCGGACGGCCGAGGAAGCGGGCGTCTTCGGCTCCGGCCTCCGGAAGGTGGGCGGTCAGCTACCGCATCAGTGACCGGGCACCCCGACCCGGCACGGGCGACGCCGTCCGCAGTGCCCGGCGGGATACCGGAGGGCCGCGTCCGCACCGGACGCGGCCCTTCGCGGTTCACGGGGACCGGGTTCCCGGTGCCGGAGCGGTGGAACCGCGCGGGATCAGCGACGGCGTCGGCGCCTGATGACCGGCGGTGGACGAACCGTTGATCACATCGAAGAGCACACGTGCCACCTCGGCACCGAAATGGTGCACGTCGTGGCTCATCGCCGACATGGCCGGGTGCGTGATCTGGCACAACTGGGAGTCGTCCCAGGCCAGCAGCGACAGGTCGTCGGGGACGGTGAACCCCATCTCCGCCGCGACGCCCGCCCCGGCGACCGCCATGATGTCGTTGTCGTAGACGATCGCAGTGGGCCGGTCGGCGGTGAGCAGGAGGCTGCGGGTGGCACGGGCGCCCTCCTTCTCGTCGAAGCCGGTCGCGATCTGACGCGCCTCCTCCAGGCCCAACTCCCGGGTCGTGGCGGCGAAGGCACGGGCCCGGATGGCGCTGTGTCCGAGGTCGGCCGGGCCGCCCACGCGGGCGATGCGCCGGTGGCCGAGCGCCGCCAGGTAGCGGACGGCCTCGGCGGCCGCGGACGCGTCGTCCGTCCACACGGCGGGGAACGGCCCGGTCAGGGAGGGATGGCCCACGGCGACCGCGGGCATGCCGAGAGGCGGCAGGGAGGAAACCCGGGGGTCGTCCTCTCGGAAGTCCACCAGGATCGCTCCGGCGACCATCCGGCCGCGCCACCACTCCTTGTGGACCGCGGTCTCCTCGTCGAGATCGCGTACCAGGCGCAGCAGCAGCGAGCAGGACCGCTCGACGAGGACGCTCTCGATGCCGGAGATGAAGTCCATGTAGAACGGCTCCAGGCCGAGCAACCGGGCGGGCCGGCACAGGGCCAGCCCGATGATGTCGACCCGCTGACTGGACAGGCTCCGGGCGGTGGCGCTCGGAGCCCAGCCCAGCTCACGGGCGGCCGCGAAGATGCGTTCCCGGGTGGCCTCGGAGACGCCCGGCTTGTGGTTGAAGGCGAGCGACACCGCCCCCTTGGACACCCCGGCCCGCGCCGCGACGTCCTTGATGGTGACGCGCTCCGTGGAAGCGCTCACACCGGTTCCACACAGAACAGCGCGGCCGTGACATCGGCCGCGGTGACGGCGCCGCAGCCCCGCACACGGATGCGTACCCGTTCGCCGGGCAGCAGGGTCCGCGGTCCGCTGTCGCAGACGGCGGCCGGGCCGAGCCGGTCGGGCTGGAGCAGGAGGTCTCGCACGAGAGTATGGGCACTCACCACGACGTCGACTCTATCTCCCTGGCCGGACTCCGGTTCCAGGCTGACGTCGTAGCGAGGCCGCGGGTAGGCGAAGTCCTTGTCGGGGACGGGGAAGTGCAGGGCGCGCAGGTCCTCGCCCTCCCCTTGTGCGGCGGCGTCGGCCACCAGGAAGTCCGTCACGGACCGGGTGTCCGGTACGAGGTTGCCGGGCACCGCGATCCGGGTGACGGCACGGGGCTCCGCGATGATCTCGGCAACGGTCTTACCGACGGTGGTCCCGTCCGCCCGCATCCGCCGCAGCGTCACCGGCGTCCGCCAGGGCTCCGCGGACTGGTTGACCGCGGCGAGCACGAGACCGCCGTCGCCGGGCTGCAGGGTGAGGAGCCGGTCGGCGTACACCCGGCGCAGCTCGTGGTAGAGGGGCTTGAGGCGGCCGTCACCGTCGACGGCGGACCAGGACGTGACGGGCCAGCAGTCGTTGAGCTGCCAGACGATGGTGCCCGCGCACACCGGCCAGTGCGACCGCCAGTGCTCGATGCCCGCCGCGATCGCCCGGGCCTGCACCAACTGGGTCAGGTAGTGCCAGCGGTCGAAGTCGCCGGCGGGCGGGTCGAAGTGGCGGGCGACGCCGCGGTTCAGCTTGCCGTTGCCGTCCTCGGCCTTCTGGTGGTGCAGCATGCCCGGGGAGTCCGGAGCGAGCGCCTCGCCGGGCAGCGCGCGGCGCAGGGTGGCGAGGGCGGGCGGCGCCTGCCAGCCGAACTCGGAGACGAACCGGGGCACGCTCGCCCGGTACTCGGCGTAGTCCTGCCGGTTCCACACCTCCCAGGAGTGATGGGTGCCGTGGGCCGGATCGTTGGGGTGGTGCTCCCAGGACCCGGACCAGGGGCTGCCCGCGGTGTAGGGGCGGGTCGGGTCGAGTTCGGCGACGACGCGGGGCAGCAGGCCGAGGTAGTAGCCCTCGCCCCAGGAGTCCCCGGCGAGCGGGGCCTCCCAGTCCCAGTCCCTGAAGCCCCACAGGTTCTCGTTGTTGCCGTTCCACAGCACCAGGGAGGGGTGCGGCATCAGCCGGACGACGTTGTCGCGGGCCTCGGCCTCGATCTCGCCGCGCAGCGGCTGTTCCTCCGGGTAGGCGGCGCAGGCGAAGAGGAAGTCCTGCCACACCATCAGGCCGAGTTCGTCGCAGGCGTCGTAGAAGGCGTGGTCCTCGTAGATGCCGCCGCCCCATACCCGGACGAGGTCGATGCCCGCGTCGGCCGCCTGGGTGAGGCGGGTGCGGTAGCGCTCGGGTGTGATCCGGGGGAGGAAGGCGTCGTCGGGGATCCAGTTCACGCCGCGGGCGAAGATCCGCTCGCCGTTGACCACGAGGGTGAAGCCGGTGCCGTGCTCGTCGGCCGAGCGGTCCAGCGTCACGGTCCGGAAGCCGATCCGCCGGTGCCAGGTGTCGAGCAGGCCGCTGTCGTCGTGCAGGGTGACCTGAAGGTCGTGGAGGGGCTGGTCGCCGTAACCGCGGGGCCACCACAGGCGCGGCTGTGCCACCTCCAGACGCAGCACCGCCTCGTCGCCGGTCAGGACGGCTTCGGCGCGGGCGCCGGCCACCCGGGCCTCGGCGCGCAGCGTGCGCCCCCGCCCCTGAGCGGTGCGTTCGATCTCCAGCCGCACCTCGACCCGGCCGGTGCCCTCGTCCACGGTGACCAGCGGGCGGACGTGGGCGATGCGGGCGGTGGACCAGTGCTCCAGCCGTACCGGCCGCCAGATGCCCGCGGTCACCAGCGTCGGCCCCCAGTCCCAGCCGAAGTTGCAGGCCATCTTGCGGATGTACTGCGAGGGTTCGGGATAGACGTTGGGCCGGTCCCCCGTGACGGCGCGGACGGCCGCGGCCTCGTCGTAGGCGGAGGCGAAGCGGACCTCCAACTGCCCGGTCCGGCCCGTGACGTCGAACCGGTAGCCGCGGTGCATGTTGCGGGTGGTCCCGACCGGGCGGCCCCCCAGAGTGATGTACGCGGCCGTGTCCAGGCCGTCGAAAACCAGGTCGGTGCGCTCGTGCCTGCTTTCGTGTCCGAGGTCGCGGACGTAGGTCCAGGCGCGGCGGCCGACCCAGGCGACGTCGGCCTCGTTCTGGTTCAGGAAGGGATCGGGGATGACTCCGGCGGCCAGCAGATCGGTGTGGACGCAGCCGGGCACCGTGGCCTCCAGCATGTCGTCTCCGTGGCTCAGGCTCCAGCCCTCGGTCAGCGGGGTGACGTCCTTCATCGTGCGGCTCCAAATCGCCTGGTTCAGGCAGGTGGACGGACAACGGCGGTCAACCTAGCCTGCTGAAGAACCCGTGTCCATAAACCGGTCTAGTTCTGAGAAAGAACCGATCTCTCCCGGCCTTCGCACGTAAAGCCCATCTCGCCTGCGTCCAGGTAACAATTGGGTATCGCGCTCGAAACCTCAGCTTTACCGGTTAACACGAGCCTGACATAGTGCCGTTCCACCTGCAGAGTTGAGCCGCGATCCTGAAGGAGCTGGGCACATGAGGAAGAAGAGGATGCTCACGGGGGTGCTGCTGTCCGCCGCGATCATGGCCGTCGCGGGGTGCAGCGGCCAGGGCGCGGTGTCCGGCGAGACGGCGAAGGCACCGGCCGACCCCGCAGACGCCTCGGGCACCATCAAGGTCCTGACCCAACGCACCGACCTCGTCCAGGACGGGACGATGGACAAGTACGCCGCCGAGTTCCGCAAGATCTACCCCAAGGTGAAGGTGACGTTCGAGGCCCTCACCGGCTACGAGCAAGAGGTCAAGATCCGGATGAACACCGAGGACTACGGCGACGTCCTGATGATCCCGACCTCCGTCGCCAAGAACGACTACCCGAAGTTCTTCGCCCCCCTGGGCAGCGCCGGGGAGCTGGGCGGCAAGTACCGCTTCAGCGACAAGGCCGAGGTCAGCGGCAAGGTCTACGGCATCAGCACCTTCGGTACGACCTATGGCTTCCTCTACAACAAGGCGGTCTGGAAGAGCGCCGGTATCACCGACTGGCCCACCTCGCCGCAGGAGTTCGTCGGCGACCTGAAGGCGATCAAGGCCAAGACGGACTCGATGCCGTACTACACGAATTTCAAGGACGGCTGGCCGCTGACCGGGTGGAGCAACAACATCGGCTCGCCCACCTGCGACGCCAAGGCCAACGACAAGCTCGCCGGGCCCGTGTCCCCGTGGAGGCCGGGCAGCGATCTCCGCACGGTCGACTCGCTCCTGTACGACATCGTCGCGGGCGGCCTGTCCGAGAAGGACCCCAACACCACGAACTGGGAGACGTCCAAGGACATGTTCGCCCAGGGCAAGGTGGCCACCATGCAGTCGGGCTCATGGGCCATCACCCAGATGCGGGCCGCGGCGACCAAGGCCGGCGCCGACCCCGACGACATCGGCTTCATGCCCTTCCCGGCGCGTAAGAACGGCAAGCACTGCGCCGTCCTCACCTCCGACTACCAGCAGGCGGTCAACATCCACTCCGGCCACAAGGCCGCAGCGCGGGCCTGGATCGACTGGTTCACCGAGAAGTCCGGCTTCGCGGCGAAGGAGGGCACGGTCTCCGCACTGCGTTCCTCCCCCATGCCCGACACCCTCAAGAGCTTCGTTGACAACGATGTCACGTTCGTGGAGCGCTCCGAGGCCCGGACCGGCGTGGTGAACACCATCGACAACGCGGCCGAGATCGGCCTCAACAAGCCGGACTACCGCCAGAAGCTCATCGACACCGCGCGCGGCGTGCAGCGGGGCAGCAGCGCGGACTTCTTCGCCGACCTCGACAAGCGGTGGAACGAGGCAGCCGCCACCGTCGGTTCCTGACCCCGCCCCCACCGTCACCGGCCCCGCCCGGACCGGCGGACGGGACCGACCGCCGGTCGCGGACCGGCGGACACCGAAAGGCCCGACATGTCTGAGACGACCCGGACGGCACCCACGAAGGTGCCGCGCACCGCCGCCCGGCCCCCGGGGAAGGCGCGTCGCCCCGCGCCGCACGGCAGTGTGCTCCGCCGCATCACGCCGTGGCTCTTCCTCGCCGTCCCCCTGATCCTGCTGGTCACGTTCACCTACGTGCCGGTGGGGAACATCATCTACTACAGCTTCACCGACTGGGACGGCGTCAGCCCCGACCGGAACTTCACCGGCTTCGACAACTACCGGCAGTTCTTCACCCGCCCCGAGCTGTTCCGGGTGTTCTTCGTCAGCTTCTTCTACCTCGCCGCCTCCGCCGTGCAGATCGTGGTGGCCCTGTACTTCGCGACCGTGCTCAGCTTCGACCTGCGCTTCCGCAATCTGTTCAAGGGGATCCTGTTCTTCCCCTACTTGATCAACGGCGTGGCGATCGGCTTCGTCTTCCTGTACTTCTTCCAGGACGGCGGCACGCTCGACTCGGTGCTGTCGTGGTTCGGCGCCGGCTCCGGCCACGCCTGGCTGGGCGATCCCGCTTCGGCGAACACCTCGCTGGCCGGTGTCTCCGTCTGGCGCTTCACCGGCCTCAACTTCGTGCTCTTCCTCGGCGCGATCCAGTCGATCCCGGCCGAGCTGTACGAGGCGGCCCAGTTGGACGGGGCCACGCGCCTGCAGCAGTTCCGGCACATCATCGCCCCGAGCATCCGGCCGGTGGTCGGTCTGAGCGTCATCCTGGCGATCTCCGGCTCCCTGTCGGTGTTCGAGATCCCGTACATCATGACCGGCGGTGCGACCGGCACGACGACCTTCGTCATCCAGACGGTCAAGCTCGCCTTCCAGTTCAACAAGACAGGTCTGGCATCGGCCGGCGCGGTCATCCTGCTGCTGATCATTCTGCTGATCACCTGGATCCAGCGCCGCCTGGTGCCCGACGAGAAGGTGGACCTCGTATGACCACGCCTCCGCCCGCACACCGCCGCCGGCTCGCTCCCGCGCTGACGTACCTCTCCTTGGTGCTCGCGTCGCTGGTCGTCCTGATCCCGCTCGTCGTCGTCTTCCTCACCTCGCTGAAGACGTCCGGCGAGGTGGCCGGCGGCGGGGCCCTGTCGCCGCCGGGCAACTGGCTCAACTTCGGCAACTACGTCACGGCGTTCACCGACGGCGAGATGCTGTCCGCCTTCATCAACACCGGCATCATCCTGCTGTTCTCCATCACCGGCACGGTCGTCATCGGTTCCATGACCGCGTACGCCATCGACCGCTTCGACTTCCCGGCGAAGAAGCCGGTCATGGCGCTGTTCCTGATCGCCACCCTGGTCCCCGGGGTGACCACCCAGGTCGCCACCTTCCAAGTGGTCAACAGCTTCGGCCTGTTCAACAGCCTCTGGGCGCCGGTCCTGCTCTACATGGGGACGGATATCGTCTCGATCTACATCTTCCTCCAGTTCATCCGCGGGATCCCCGTCTCCCTCGACGAGGCCGCGCGCCTGGACGGAGCGAACGCGTTCACCATCTACCGGAAGATCATCCTGCCGCTGCTGAAGCCTGCCGTCGCCACGGTCGTCATCATCAAAGGCATCACCGTCTACAACGACTTCTACATCCCCTTCCTCTACATGCCGTCGAAGGACCTGGGCACGATCTCCACCGCGCTGTTCCGCTTCAAGGGGCCCTTCGGGGCGCACTGGGAGAGCATCTCGGCCGGCACCATCCTGGTGATCGTCCCGACCCTCCTCGTGTTCCTCTTTCTTCAGCGCTACATCTACAACGGCTTCGCGCAGGGCGCGACCAAGTGACACCGCTCGGTTCCGCGCCCACCGGACGACGGGCCGCGGCAGGCGGCGTTCCGGACGCGGGCGGGAACCCGTCGCCCATGTCTCCCGACCGGTGGGCGTGAGCAGCGGACGGTCACCGGTCCGACGACCGGTCGGCGAGCCGGTCGGCCGACCGGCCGGTGAGGCCCTCGCCGACCGCGCGACGGGGAGCGGTGGCGAGGGGCCGGTGCCCGCAACGGCAGCAGGGGCATGACATGTAGCCTGATCCGGATCCACAGCATCTGATGAGACTCCGCAGCACAGGACTTCCGCTCTCCGGTACCGGGCTCGTCATCGGTACGGAAGAGACTGGGAGGCTCCGGTGGAGCGCGCGGATCTCGCCCCCTTCGTCGGCCGGGCACCGGAGTTGGCGACGCTCGACGCGCTGCTCGACGGCGAGCCCGGGCTGACGGTCGTTGATCTGACCGGCGAGCCGGGCATCGGCAAGAGCCGCCTGCTGGGCCGGTTCGCGCAACGGGCACGGCGACGCGGCCACGTCGTACTGCGCGGCCGCGCCACGGAGGCCGAGCGGAGCAGCCCGCTCCAGCCGTTCACCGACGCGCTCACCGACCTCGGCGAGGAAGAGGCGAGGGCGCTCCCGGCACTGGCCGCGTTCACCGCAGGTCACTCCCCCCGGGACGTCGCGCGGGCTCTCGCGCGGACACCGCCGCCCGGGCTCGTGCTCGCCCTGGACGATCTGCACTGGGCCGACGCCCCGACGGTGCGCCTCCTCGACCATCTGGTGGCGCACCCCGTGGCGGCGCCCGTACTGATCGTCGCCGCGCGGCGGGTCCGCCAGTCACCGCCGGGGCTGTCCGCCGCTCTCGCCCGGGGCGCCGACATGGGCGCCGTGGTCCGGCTCGACGTGGGCCCTCCGGGGCCGGAGGAGTTCCCGCCCGGCACCGAAGCGGCGTACGCGGACAGCGGCGGCAATCCGCTGTACCTGCGGGCGCTGGCCGGGGCGGGGCCCGGTGACGGCGCCGCCCTCTCGGCCCTGTCCGTGGTGCTGGACGAGCTGGCGCCGCTCACGCCCCTGGAACGGCAGGTCGTCGAGGCCGTCTGTGTGCTCGGCGCGCAGGCCACCACCGAACTCGCCGCGACGCTCACCGAGACCGACGGGCCCGGTCTCGTCGCGGCGCTGCGTGCGGTCGTGGCGCGTGATCTGGTGCGGCCGGGCGCGGACGGGCACGGCCTCGCGGCCCGCCATCCGGTCTTCGCCCGGCTCGTCCTCGATGGGCTCGACCCGTGGCGGCGCCGCGAGCTGCACCGGCGCGCCGCCGAAGCGCTGGCCGAGGCCGGCGCCCCGGCCTCGGTGCGCGCCGATCACATCGAGCGGACGCTGACCCGGTGGGAGCCGGAGGCGGGTGCCGTCCTGGTGGAGGCCGCCGTGCAGAGCGCCGTCACCGATCCCGCGGCCACGGCCCGGCGGCTCGCCACCGCGTTGCGGCTGCTGCCCGGGCATCTGCCCCACCACCTCGATACGCGCCGCGAGTTGATGCTGCTGCGAGCCCGGGCCCTCGGCGCCGCCGGAGCCGTGAAGGAGAGCCGTGATCTGCTGCACGAGCTGATCGCCCTCCGGCCGCCGGGCTCCGGTGGCGACGACGAACTGCGCACCGCCGCCGTGCTGTTGTGCGCGTTCATGGAACGGCACCTGTACCGCTACCCGGAGGCCGACGCGCTGCTGCGCCGTGAACTCGACCGCCGCCCGGGGCCCCCTCCCCCGCAGCGCGACGCCCTGGTCGTCGAATGGGGCAACCACTCCCTGTTCGCCACCCGGTTCCCCCTCGTGCGCGAGGAGTTGGCGCGTACCCTCGCCGCGACCCGGGTGCGCGGCGACGAACTCGGTGAGGCCGAAGCGCTGACGCTCGCCGCGCTGGGCGAGGCGTACGAGGGGGAGACGGACGCGGCGCGGCGGTACGCCGACGCGGGGGCGGCTCTGACCGACGTGCTCCCGGACGCCCATCTGGTCGGACTCGGCGAGCCGATGGTCCGGCTGGCGTGGAGCGAGGTGTTCCTCGACCGGTACGCGGACGCGTTGCGGCACACCGAGCGGGGCACCGAGATCGCGCGGCGCAGCGGGCGGCCCTTCACCCTGTCCCAGCTCAATCTGTGTGCCGCGTACGCCCATTGCCAGCAGGGGCGGGTGACCGAGGCGCTGCGGCTCGCCGACGAGTCCGTCGCCGTGGCCCGCACCCTGGGCGGCGGTGAACGGCTCGGCTTCAGCCTCGCGATGCGCGCCACGGTCCTGCTGCAGGCACGGCCGCCGGGTGACCCGGAGGTGCTCGCCGAGGCCGAGGAGGCGGTCGCCGCGGTGGGCGCGGTCGAGGGCTGGTGGGCGACGCTGGCGCGCTGCCTGGTCGCGTACGCCGTTCAGGGCGCGGGCGATCCGCACCGGGTGCGGGATGTGCTGCTGAGCGCGGGCGGCGGGCGGGACCTGCCGCGGGTACAGCCCTCGGTACGGCCCAACTTCCTTGAGCTGCTGGCCGGTTCGGCGCTGGAGACGGGTGATGTCGCCGACGCCGAGTACTGGGCGGGCCTGGCGTCCGCCGAGGCGCGGCGGCTCGGCGTGCCGACGCAGACCGGGGCCGCGTTGCGGGCCCTCGGCATGGTCGAGGCCCGGCGGGGCCGGCCGGCCGCCGCCGCCCGGGCGTTCATCGGGGCGGCCGAGGAGAGCGCCCGCTCCGGCGCCGGGCTGCGCGAGGCGCACAGTGCGCTGCTGGCCGTTCCGTACGCGAAGGCGGCCGGGGACGACGCGGGGGCGGCGGCTCTGTGGCGGCGCGGGCACCGGATCGCCGCCGACGGCGGGGCGGTGCTGCTGCTCGCCCTCGCCGACCGGCTGCGCCCGGCCGAGCCCGGCGTCCCGGACGTGCTGGGCGAGTTGTCCCGTCGGGAGCGCGAGGTCGCCGGCCTGGTCGCGGCGGGGCTGAGCAACCAGGCCGTCGCCGAGAAGCTGCATCTCAGTACGCGGACCGTCGAGAGCCATGTGGCCCGCGTCTACCGCAAGACCGGGATCGGGTCCCGGGCGGCGCTCGTCGCGCTCATGGCGCGGATCAGTGCTCCTGAGGGCTGACCTCGATGACCTTCCCGTCCGCGTCCGCCTTCAGGTAGGCGGAGCCGTAGTCGTCGGACAGGTACACGCTGATGCCGGGGCCGGTGTGGAGGAGGGTCGACCGCGGGTTCAGTACGAGGTAGCGGTTGGTGGGTTCGGCGACGCCGAGTTCGGCCTCGGCCCGCTTCAGGAGCTTCGGCACGGCGTCCCAGTCGATGCTTTCGAGGTCGGTGGCGACGGTCCCCGTCATGACGGTGCCGCCCGCACCGTCGCGTACGGCGGCGTCGCCGCCCCGGTAGGCGTACCGGTCGTAGCGCTTGGTGCTGCCCTTGACGAGGGCCTGCGCGGAGACCGAATCCGGGTACACGACGAAGCTGGTGGCCTTCGACGTGCCCATCACCGGTTTCAGTTCGGCGATGGCCGTGCGGATGCCGTCCGGCGTCAACAGGTTCTTGTGCTCCGGGGCGCCGGTGGCGTCGGCGCCCGGCGTGGGTGCGGCGGTGGCCGGGGTCCGCTCCGCCGTGTCGCCCTGCGCGTCGTGGAGCGCCGAGCGCACCAGGAAGAAGAGGGGCGCGCCGATGGAGAGGAGGACGCTGACGACGCCGATGGCGGCGGCGACCGCCCGCCCGCGGGAGGGCTGGTACGGCGTGCCGACGCGGATCCGCACCCGCGCCGCCCCGGGTTCGTCCACGGGCTCGGGCGGGGCGATCCGGAAGGACGTGGCGTCGGCCGGCGCGGCGGGGGGAACGCGGTCCGCGAGGCCCGGTGCGGGAGCCGCCGACGGGCTGCCGGGGCCGATCGGCTCCCCCGCCGCGTGGGCGAGCCGCCGGTCCAGGGCCGCCGCGTCGGGTCGCGCCGCCGGATCGTGCACGAGCAGCGACATGAGGATGCCGGCCAGCGGCCCCGCGCGCCGGGGTTCGGGCACCTCGTCGTGGAGCACGGCGGCGAGCGTGGCGAGGGTGCTCCCCCGGCGCAGCGGGTGGTGGCCCTCCACGGCGACGTACAGGAGCATGCCGAGTGACCACAGGTCGGCGGGCGGTCCGCCGTCCTCGCCGCGGACCCGCTCGGGCGACATGTAGTCCGGCGACCCGATGATCGAGCCGGTGGCCGTCAGGCGTGTGGACTCCTGGAGGGCGGCGATGCCGAAGTCGGTGAGGACGGGGCGGCCGTCGGGGCGCAGGAGGACGTTCGCGGGTTTCACGTCGCGGTGCTCGACGCCGTGCGCGTGCGCGGCGACGAGGGCGGCGAGCAGATCGCGGCCGAGGCGGGCCGCGTCCGTGGGCGTCATCGGGCCGCGGTCGAGGCGGTCCTGGAGGGAGCCGCCGGTGACCAGTTCCATCACCAGCCACGGGTAGGTGCCGGACCCGCCGTCGACGATGTGATGGATGGTGACCACGTTCGGGTGGTCGACGCGGGCCAGGGCGCGGGCCTCGCGCAGGACGCGGGCGCGCAGGGTGCGTACGCTCTCCGCGTCCTCGTCGGCGCCCTGCGGGCGGACCTCCTTGAGGGCGACGTCGCGGTGGAGCGCCAGGTCGCGGGCGCGCCACACGGTGCCCATGCCGCCGCCCCCGAGCCGTTGCACCAACTCGAATCGGTCGTCGATCACACGCAGGCCGTTGGCGCTCACCGGTCGGACTCCTCACTCAGGGCCTGCCGGGCGGCCCCGGCCGCCGCGGCGCGCTCCTCGGCGAGCCCCGCGAGCGTCTGCACCGGGCCGGGGGTGTCGCGCAGCAGCTCGGTGAGCCGGGCGCGGGCCGGCGCCCGGCCGGTGCCGGGTCGCTGCCGGACGGGCGAAGGGCCCGGTCGGTGACGGTGCCGACGGCGCTCCGCGGCAGCCCGCGCGGGCGGGCCTTGGCGCCGGGGTACCGGGTGACGTGCGAGCAGACCGACGGGTCCGCGCGGATCGACGGGTCCGCACGGATCGAGGGGGAAGGTGTGGAGCCGGAACATGACAGCGTGCGGGATCTTTCGGCAGAGGGGACAGAGGGGCCAGGGCTACCAGGCCAGTCGCTTCCAGGGGCTGCCGTCGTCGGTCAGCAGCTCCCTGCCCGCCCGTTCGAACTTCTCCACGTCGTCCGCGGCCTTGGTCTGGTCGAAGCGCTTGTCGCCCAACTGCCAGAACAGCCGCCCGGTGCGGAACGCCGACTCGTACTCCTCCCAGGAGTGGTACGCGGACCGGGCGAGGTCCACCGCCTGTTCCATCGCCGCCCACGCCTCGTCCGGCTCGACGAACCCCGCGTCCGAGAAGATCCGGCTGACGTGAGCGACGCGGGCGGCGTCCCACGCGACGATGCTGCGCGGCAGCGGGTCGGGGCTGCCGTAGGTGACGAGGTTGCCGTAGTAGTAGGCGCCGTTGATGAACTGGTTGCGCAGCCGCGCCGGGTCGAGGTCGTGGCGCAGGGCGAGTTCGGGCAGTTCGCGCAGGGCGCGCTCGTGCGGCTCCTTGAGCACCGCGCGCTTGCGGGTGGGGGCCACCGCCAGGTACGCCTCCAGGTAGGGCAGCAGTATCCGGTACGCGACGTCGTGCCCGCCGCCGAGGAGGTAGCGGTAGGTGGCGCGCGCCGACTCCGCGTCGACGGTGTCCCACGATCCCTTCGCCAGCCTCGCCGCGGTGCGCGCGTCGGCCTCCATGGTGAGGGCGTTGACCGGCAGATGTCCCTCGACCGCGTACATGGCGCCGAGGGCCAGGCCGCGGTCCTGCCCGGGGGTGAGCGCGGGGGCGCCTTCCAGGACGTTGTACGTGGTGGCGCCGGAGAACATGTCACGGAGAGAACTGAACAGACCCATGACAGCGGAGCCTGCCGGTCCGGGCGGCTCCGCACATCCGTGGAACTACGGATTCGACTACGTAAAACTGCTCTGACGTGCGGTCTTTCCGTATCGGGCGTGTGAGGGTGAGGCCGTCCGGCGTTGCGTCGGCGATCAGCTCGGCCATACCCGCGCGAGGGGCACTTCCATGATCACGTTCGTCGTCGCTCTTTCCGTTGTCATCACCGTGGGCGCCATCGCCCATATCGTCCGTCTCTTCATCCACGACCGGAGGATCGAGGCGCAGGGGCGGGAGATCCAGGCCCTGGTGGAGGAGGTCCGGTATCTCAGCTCGAACGACGGCGGGTCCTCCACCATCCGGTTCCGGCTCTCCTGGCAGGAGAACGGCGCGACCAGGCAGGTGGAAGGCAAGGAGACCATTCCCGCCTTCTACTCGTCGAAGGTGCAGCGGGGCTGTGTGGTCGGCATCAAGTACCTGGATGACGACCACCTTCGCTTCGACTTCACCAAGTAGCCGGTTCCGGCGCGTCCGGCGGTCAGGCGGCGGACCCGTGGCCTCCGGGGCCCGGGGCGGGAGCGGCGCGGCCCGTCGGCGCCGCCGCCCCGGGGCCGGGCTCAGGGGCGCGGGAACGCCAGCGGGGCCGGAGCGGCGGGCTGTTCGCGCTCGGGCGGCAGGGGCGGGGCCGGGTCCTGGCTCAGCAGGGCGGCGACCTGGTGGGCCGAGTCCACGCAGGTGGCGATCTTGCCGCCGAAGAGGGCGACCGTGCGGTCGTCCAGGCGGCGCACCAGTGTCGGGCGGTCGTCGGTGGTCTCGACGTGCGGCAGTACGGCGCGCACGGTGAAGTAGGAGCCGAGGTGGCGGGCCTCGTCGAAGCCGGTCACGAATTCGTGGGCGAAGTGCTGGAAGGCGGGGAAGCGGGTCACCCGGGGCCGGCGGATCAGCCCGGCGTCGACGTACCGCATGAGCGGCGCCGGGATGAGCGGGTGGCGGCCGACGGTGGTGGCGTGGATGGCGTGGTCGACGTTGCCGAGGAGGAAGTGGCGGGCACCGGCGACCTGGTCCAGGCACATGAAGGGGCCGTCCATGACGACGAGGCTGTGGCCGAGGTACATGTCGGGGAGCGCGACCAGCGGCTTCTCGCAGACCTCGAACTGGTACCGCGGCGCGGTCGAGAGCGGTCCGGGGTGGAGGTCGTTGAGGGAGGAGTAGGTGGCGAGCACGACGTGGTCGAAGCCGCGCAGGAGGCCGCGGTCCGCCCGGGTCCGCAGCCGCACCTCGACGCCCTCGGCGGCGAGCTTGGCGGCGCACAGCCGGCGCAGTCCGGCGATGTCGATATGGGCCTCCGCGATGCGCAGCGACACCTCGACCGAGGACTTGCGCAGGAACGGCGGGTACTCCTCGCGGTACGGCAGGCCGACGCTGTCGCAGAAGGCGAGGTAGCGCTCCGCCGTCACCAGACTGTCGCGGCGGGAGAGGGCCACGTAGTGCGCGGAGCCGTGGTGGAGGGCCGCGCCGTACTCGGCCTGGAAGGCACCGAAGGCCCGTAACACCGCCTCGACGGTGTCCATACCGCGCGGATAGTGGTAACCGCGGTGCAGACGGCGCTGGTTGGCGCGGCTCGCCGACGACAGCAGCGTGTCGCTGCGTTCGAAGAGCACGACGGAGTGGCCCCGCCGGGCGAGCTCCACCGCCGCCGTCGCGCCGAATATGCCTCCGCCGACCACCGCGACGCGGTCTTGCTGCACGGTGCTCCTTTCGAATCACTCGTGAAGCGGTCTCCGCGGCGGGGCGGCGCCCGGCCCCGTCCGGGGCGGTCCGCCGAAAGCACGTCGCGCCGTCTTCCCGTGGCGTCCGCACGAGAAGGGGGCGTTCACTTCCCCGTGCCAAGGGCCGTTCCGCGTTATCCGGCGGACGGCCCTCATTCGGACGATTTCGATGGACGAGTGTAAACTCCCGCCTCCGAAGCGGCACAAGTCCCATACCAGCCAACAGAAAATCCCCGTCGAAAGCGGGGTGGAATCGCCGAGGAGAGCACCGCATGTCCGAGCCGGTACAGATCGTGGCGTACGACCCGCAATGGCCGCTGATTTTCGCGCGGCTTTCCGAGACGATCCGACGGGAACTCGGGGCACTGGCACTGCGGGTCGAACACGTCGGCAGCACGGCGGTTCCCGGCCTCTCGGCGAAGCCGATCGTGGACCTGGACGTCGTCATCGGGGACCGGGCGGACCTGCCGGCGGTCATCGCGGCGCTACGGCCTTTGGGATATACGCACGAGGGCGATTGCGGTATCCCCGGGCGGGAAGCCTTCACCACTCCGCGGGGGGCGCCCGCGCACCATCTCTACGTCTGCGCCGCGGACGGCGCGGAACTCGCCCGGCACCTCGCCTTCCGCGACTTCCTGCGCGCCGACCCGGAGTCGGCACGGCGCTACGACGCCCTCAAGCGCGACCTCGCGGAGCGGTACCGCGGCGACCGGTCCGCCTACGGCGCCGGCAAGTCCGCTTTCATCGCGGCCATCCTCGCTGAAGCCCTCGGCAACGGCCCGAGTACGTCCCGGTAGACGCCCTCACCGCGTGTGACCTGCTGTTTCTTCTACGACAGGAGCGGTTCGTCCGGTACGTTCGTACCAGGTGGACCGCTCACTTCCGGCGTCCAAAAATGATCTGTGCGGCTCACCCTTCGGTACGTAGGCTGACTGATGTCGCGCTCCGCCGACCTGTCCATGACCGCGTAGACGGCCGGGACGCAGAGGGAGGGGAGACACCGTCCGGCGAAGGGGAGGTGCGGGGTGGCTCTTGTCGGTGTCAGTTGTCTTGCGCACGATGCGGGGCTGGCCGTTCTGAGCAACGGCCGGATCGTTTTCGCCTCGCACAGCGAGAGGTACAGCAGGAAGAAGAACGACCCTCACCTCAACGGCGCGCTGATCGACGACGCCTTACGGGACGTCGACGAGGTCGAGGGAATCGTCTACTACGAACACCCGCTTCTCAAAAGAATGCGCCAGTTACGGGCGGGGAATCTCTCCGCTGCCGCGCGCACCGGACCCAGACGTTATCTTCAGCGTTTTCCCGCACTCCGCGGCAAGCCCATCCACTTCGTATCCCACCATCAATCGCACGCCGCGGGCGCGTATTTCACCTCGCCCTTCCGTGAGGCCGCGGTGGTCGTGGTCGACGCCATCGGCGAGTGGGACACCTTAACCGTCTGGCACGCCCGCGGGCGGCGGCTGCGCAAAGTGCACTCCGTGCGTTATCCGCACAGTCTCGGCCTCTTCTATTCCGCCGTCACCCAGCGCGTCGGTCTCAAGCCGAACGAAGAGGAATACATTCTCATGGGCATGGCGGGCTACGGCTCGCCCCGCCACCGCGCGCTCCTGGAGCGGGAACTGCTCGCCGACCGGGAGGCCCCCGACTTCGCCCTGCGGCGCAGCCTGCACCGGGGACTCGGCCCGCGGTGGCATCCGGAGATCACCGAGGGGCCCGACCTGGCGAGCAGCGCCCAGGCGGTGCTGGAGGCGTTCTTGACCCGGCTCTTCACCTGGGTCGCCCGCACGGTGCCGTCCAAGAACCTCGTCTACACCGGCGGCGTCGCTCTGAACTGCCTCTTCAACGGCAAGCTCGCCGGGGCGGATCTCTTCGACGGCATCTGGATCCCGCCCAACCCCGGTGACGCCGGCTCGGCGCTCGGCGCCCTGGCCGCCCACACCCGCCGGTTCCTCCCCTGGGAGGGCCCCTACCTCGGCCACGACATCCGGCGCCGGACCGACCCCGCCGCCCTCGTGGACACACTGCTCGACAACTCCGTCGCCGGGCTGGCCAACGGCCGGGCGGAGTACGGCCCGAGGGCGCTGGGCAACCGCAGCCTGCTCGCCGATCCGCGGGATCCCGGCACCAAGGACCGGGTCAACGCCATCAAGAAGCGCCAGCGCTACCGGCCGTTCGCGCCGGTCGTCCTGGCCGAGTACGCCGACAAGCTCTTCGACATGCCCGTACGGGAGGCCCCGTACATGCAGTACGTGGTGGCCTGCCGGGAGCCGGACGCCTATCCGGCCGTCTGCCATGTGGACGGCACCAGCCGCGTGCAGACGCTGCGCCGCGAGCAGAACCCCCTGCTGCACGAGGTCATCTCGCGCTTCCACGAGCGCACCGGCTGCCCGATGCTCCTCAACACCAGCCTCAACATCAGGGGCCAACCCCTGGTCAACACCTGGCAGGACGCCCAGGACTTCGCCAGGAAGTACCAGGTTCCGGTTTTCTGACGCCCGCGGAAAGGCGGTGGAGGAGTGTACGTCTACGCCAACGGCTGCTCCATGACCTACGGGTCGGAGCTGGCCGACGACCCCGCCACGGGTGTCTGCACCGACCACGAGTACCGGTGGCGGTATAGCTGGCCCGGAAGGCTCCACGCCCTGCTCGACGCGGACGGCGTGTACAACGACGCGATGCCCAGCGGCTCCAACGACCGCGTCCTGCGCACCACGATCGCCTTCGTCGCGCGCTGGCTGCGGCAGGGCCTGCCGCCGCAGGCGCTGCTCGTCGCCGTGGGGTGGAGCCACCCCGCCCGCCGCGAGTTCCACGTCGCGGGTGAGTACCGGCAGATCGTCCCGCACCACGCGTACGACATCCGGCCGCTGGACCGGCTGGTGACGGCGTACCGGAGGACGGCGGTCTCCCAGGACGAGGCGGAGCAGCGCTACGCCACACAGGTGGCCTCCCTGCACGCCTTCCTGGAGCAGCACGGCGTCCGGCACGTCTTCTTCGACGGCATCTCCGTGCCCGGTCTGCCCGCGCATCTGGCGGACACCTGTGTACGCGAGGCGGTCTCCGGCGCGCTCTTCTTCCGCCCCGGTCCGGCCGAGCCGACGATGGCGGAGTTCCTGCGCCGCAGACCCCACGCGCTGAGCGTCCAGCACCCCAACGAGACCGGGCACCGGCTCTGGGCGGAGTCCCTGGCCGGCCACCTCGACCTCACGGGCCTGGAGAGCACCGGCCATCCGGCGCTCACGGCGGCCGGTCTGCCGGTGGCCGGGGGCACCCGGGCGCTGCGCCGCCACGACCGCAAGGGGGCCGAGCGCATCGGGAGATTCGTGCGGTCCCGGCGGACCCGCTCGCTGATCCGGCGGTCCGACCGGTCCGACCCGTACATCTACCCCTGAGCCGCCGGAGCGGCGGCGAGCGGAGGAGCAGCACGTGACGACGACCAGGACGCCGGCCGGCGGCAGGGTCCCCTTCAACGACTTGGCACGCAGCACCCCCGCGGGGGCGATCCGCGCCGCCCTCGACGGCGTCATCGCCGAGGGGGCCTTCATCCACGGAAGCGCGCTGAGCGCCTTCGAGCGGCGGTTCGCCGCGTACAGCGGCGCCGCACACTGCGTCGGTACGTCCTCCGGCGCCAGCGCGCTGCAGTGCGCGCTGACCGCCGTCGGCTGCGGCCCGGGGGACGAGGTCGTGACGGTCTCGTCCACCTTCGTCGCCACCGCCGCGGCAATCGTGCACACCGGTGCGCGTCCGGTGTTCGTGGACATCGACCCGGTGACCCTCACCGCCCGCCCGGACCAGGTGCGGGCGGCGCTGACGCCGCGGACCCGGGCGATCGTCCCGGTGCACCTGTACGGCCGCCCCGCCGCGCCGCGCGAGCTGGCGGCGATCGGCGCCGAGCACGGCATCCCGGTCGTCGCCGACGCCGCCCACGCGCACGGCGCGACCCACGGCGGCCGCCCGGTCGCCGCGTACGCGACCGTGAGCTGTTTCAGCTTCTACCCGTCGAAGAACCTCGGTGCCTTCGGGGACGCGGGTGCGCTGGTCACCGACGACGCGGCCCTCGCCCGGCGGGCGAGGGCCCTGTGCGACCACGGCCGGGAGGGCGACGAGGTCGTCGCGGTCGGCCACAACTGGCGGCTGGACACCCTCCAGGCCGCGGTGCTCGACGCGAAGCTGGGCCACGCCGACGTGTGGGCCGCGCAGCGGCGTCGGGCCGCGGACACCTACCGGCGTCTCCTCGACGGCACCGGCCTCACGCTGCCCGCCCCGGACGCCGGGCACGCCCACCACCTGTACGTGGTGCGCCATCCGGAACGCGACGCCCTCCGCGCCGAACTCGCCCGCCACGGCGTCGACGCGCGGATCCACTACCCGCGGGCGGTACACACCATGGAGCCGTTCCGCGGCTTCCCGGCCGCGCCGGACGGGCTGCCCGTCAGCGAGGAGCTGGCGGGGCAGTGCCTGTCCCTGCCGCTGTTCCCCGGCATCACCGACGAAGAACTGTCCGCGGTGGCGCGGGCCGTACACACCGCGCTGCGCACCCTCGGCGGCCACGCCGCCGCACCGCACCCCCGACCGACCGCGACCTCAAGGGACTGACGGCCATGACTCCCCTGCGCGTCCTCGTGATCTGGCCGCCCCAGATCCTCAGCTACTTCAACGCCGGCCACCACAACCTGCTGTACAGCGTGGCCGGTTATCTGCGCCGCCTGCCGCAGATCGCCCAGGTCGACACCCTCGACGCCTCCGTCGAGTCCCTGACGTGGAAGGAGGTCGGCGACCGGCTGCACCAGGGCGGCTACGACCTCGTGGCGGTCGCCAACGACCTCGACGGGGTGGACGGGCTGACCCGCTTCCTCTCCTACGCCCGCCATCTGGCGCCGTCGGCGCGGGTGGTGACGTTCGGCCGGCTCAGCGGGATGCGGCCGGAGCTGTTCACCCGCTTCGACGTGGACGCGATCGTCGGCCCTGGCGACTACGAACCGGCGATCGGCGCGTACGCCCGCGCCGTGCACGCGGGCCGGGTGGAGCCCGGCGGTGTGCCCGGGGTCTGGCTGCGTACGGACGGGGAGTGGCACGAGCCCGCCACGCGCGGGGAGGTGCTGTCCGACGCGGACTGGGTCATGCCCGACGTCTCGGAGATCCCGTACCACGCCTACGACTGGCTGTACCGGGACGACCAGAACAAGTTCTGCGGCATCCCCGGCCGCCGGGAGCTGGTCGTACCGGCCGCGCGGGGCTGCCCGGTCGGCTGCGCGTACTGCGAGGTCCCCGTCGTCTTCGGCAAACCGGACCGGCGCGCGTCCGTGGCGCGGGTGGTGCGCTACATCGAGGAGTCCTTCGCGGCGCTCCCCTTCGAGTACGTCGCCTTCTACGCGCCGACGTTCACCCTCAACCGCGCCTGGACGGTCCAACTGTGCGAGGAGCTGATCGCACGCGGCGCGCGGTATCCGTGGAAGTGCGCGACCACCGTGCACCACCTGGACGAGGAGCTGCTGACGCTGATGGGCCGCAGCGGATGTGTGCGGGTCAGCGTGGGTGTGGAGACGCTCGCGGAGTCCGGGCACGCGGCGCTGCCCCGGCTCAAGCGCAAGGGCGAGGACACCCTCGAACAGCTCGCGCGGTGGTGCGAGAGCTCCGGTGTGGAGCTGAACTGCTTCGTGATCGTCGGGCTCCCGGGGACCACGGCCGAGGACGCGGAGGCGGCCATCGCCCGGGTGCGGGCGCTGGGCGGCCGGGTGCGGCCGACGATGTACAGCCCGCACGAGCTGCTGCACCCGGACATGACGCCGGACGCCATCTCGCTGCACAACCGGCAGATCCTGCCCGAGGGCGCGCTGCCCGGCGCCGAGGAGCGGCGGCGCGCCTACGACATCGTCTTCGGCCACGAGCGGCGCACCACCCGCGTGGGCGAGGCCGTACCGCAGCGGGACGGGACGGCGACGGGGGCCCGGTCGTGACGGGCGCGCCGCCGCGCCGGGTGCGGGAGTGGTTCCCGACGGCGGACGCCATGTGGCAGCTCCAGCCGCGCCGCCGCCGCCATGTGCCGGGTCAACTCAACCTGAAGAGCTGTGAGTTGCTCCATCCGGACGTGGAGCGGTGGCACGCCGACGCGCTGGGCCGGCTCCGTCCCGGCGCCGTCGTCGAGTACCCGCTGGCCGGGCCGGCCACCGACGCCGTCGCCGCGCACTTCGGCCAGGATCCGGGGCGGGTGCTGCTGACACCGGGCTCCGATCACGCCGTCCAGTTGGTCGCGGAGGCGCTGGCCGCGCCGTCCGGACGCCTCGTCGTGGCCCGGCCGCACTTCGACGGCTGGACCACCTGCGCCACGCGGTTCGGCTTCCGTCTCGACGGCGTCGATCTGCCGCACCGGGCGCCGCAGGGCGTGGCGCCGCTGGTCGAACGGCTGCTGGCCGGGGCCCCGGGGGTGCTGGTGCTCACCCAGCCCGACAGCATCACCGGTCACCTGTACACGGCCGGTGAGCTGGAGCGGGCCGTGGCGGCGGCCCACGGGCACGGCAGCGTCGTGGTCGTCGACACCTGCTACCTCGCCTACGCCGAGGGCGGGGAGGCCACCGTCCGGGCGCTGCCGGAGTGGGACAACGCGCTGCGGATCAACAGCTTCTCCAAGAGCCACGGCCTCGCCGGTGCGCGGCTCGGTGCGGTGCTGGGCGAGGAGTCGATGATCGACTACCTGGCCCGCTGGTCGCCCGACGGCCCGCTGTCGCACGTCGGCCTGGCGCTGCTGGAGCGCGCGCTCGCCGAGCCCGCGGTGTTCCGCGCGGCGCGGGCGGAGGTACGGACCGCGCGGGCCGAGCTGGCCGCGGCCGTGGAGCGGACGCTGCCGGGCTGGTCGGCGCGGCCCACCGCGGCGAATTTCGTGGCCTTCGACGCGGAGCCCGAGGAGGCCGGGCGGGTGTACACCGCGCTGCTCGACGCCGGGATCCGTACCCGGCTGCTCAACGGCGAGCCCGGGTTCTCCGGCGGGCTGCGCGTCGCCACCCCGAGCCGGTCCGCCGTGGCCCGGGTCACGGACGTCCTGGCCGGTCTTCCCGCGCGGACGAGGAGTTGAGATGTCCCTGATCGACCTGGCGGCGATCGGCTCCGCCCCGCTGGCCGCGCACCCGTATCCGTACGCCGTGCTGCGCGACGTCTTCGGCGGGGAGCAGGACGCGCTGGTGGCGGAGTTCCCCGCCGAGGGGTTCCGGTACGACGTGCGGGAGAACGGCGGACCGGACCGCAAGCGCTACCGGACGTACAACTACCAGCTCGTCAAGGACGGGGTGCCGGACGCGGCGAACGTGGCGCGGCTGACCCCGCGCTGGCGGCGGTTGCTCGACGAGCTGACGGGGCCCGCCTACCGGGCGGCGGTCGCCGCCGGATCGGGCGCCGATCTCACGGGCACCGCACTGGACATCCGGCTGGTGCGGTACGCGGAGAACTGCTGGATCGAACCGCACGTCGACCGCCCCGACAAGGTCGTCACCCAGCTCTTCTACCTCAACGAGACCTGGCGGCCGGAGTGGTCCGGCGCGCTGCGGGTGCTGCGGTCGGCCGATATGGACGACTGGAGCGACGAGGTGTTCCCGTACGCCGGGAACTCGGTGCTGATGGTCCGGACGGACCGGGCGTGGCACGCGGTGCCGCCGGTCACCGGGTCCGGCCGGCACGCCAGGAAGACGCTGCTGGTGCACTTCGCGCACCCCGCCGCGGCGGAAGCGGGGCGGCGCTGAGATGCGCAACCTCCTGATCGTGGGGATCTGCGGGGCGGGCAAGTCGACGCTGGCCGGGGCCGTCGCCCGGCGCCTGGGCCTGCGCCACGTCGAACTGGACGCGGTACGGCACGGCCCCCGGTGGAGCGTGCGGCCGGCCTTCGCCGCCGATGTCGCCGCGCTCACCGCGGCGGACGGGTGGGTGACCGACTCGACGGCGTACCCGGAGGTGCTGCCGGGGCTGTGGGAGCGCGCGGACACCGCGATCTGGCTGGAGCTCAGCCGTCCCGTGGTGCTCGGGCGGGTGGTGCGGCGTACCGCACACCGGCTGCTGGCGCGCCGGACGCTGTGGGCGGGCAACCGCGAGACGTGGCGGGGCCTGCTGAGCCGCCGCCACCCGGTGGTGAAGGTGCTGCTCGACTTCCGGGTCCGCCGGGAGCAGGAGCGGCGGATGCTGAGCCGCTTCGGCGGGACGGTGGTGCGGCTGCGCACCCCGGCCCAGGTGGCGGCGTTCGTGGCGGCGCTGCCCGAGCACGGGGCGGCGCGGCCGGGCGGGGTCGGGGGGTGCGATGTTCCTGGTGGTCGGTGACGGGACGGCCGAGACGCGGGGCCTGCGGGGCCTGCGGCTGGTGACGGACGGCGGGGTGCGCGTGCTCGGCCGCCACGGCCACGATCTCCTCGTCCTCGACGGGGTGCTGCACGCGGACGGCGGGAGCACGCCGGAGGAGCTGCTGCACCGGCTGCGGCGCCCCGGCGGCGCGGGTCCGGACGGTGACTGGTCCCGGGTCAGGGGAAGCTTCGCCGGTGCCTACCTGAGCGCCGGACCCGGCGGGACGCGGCTGCTGGCGTTCAACGACCACCTGGGCGTGAGCGACCTCTACACCTGGATCGACGGCCCGGATCACGCGGTGCGCGGCTTCGCCGTCGGCAACGACTTCGCCGCGCTGCTGGGCCATCTGCCGCAGCGGGCACGGCGGTTGGACACCCGGACGGCGGACGCGTTCCGGGCGCTCGGGGCAACGGTGAACGGCCGGACCTTCGCCCGCGGCGTCCGGCGGGCGCCGCCCGGCGCGCTGCTGGCGTTCGGTGACGGCGCGGTGCGCCGGGGCCGTAGCTGGCGCTACCGCTTCTCGCCGCGGGCCCGGGACATGGACGAGGCGGTGGAGAGGTGCTGGGAGCTGATCGGGCGGGCGGGGCGGCGGATCGCGGCATCCACGGCTCCGGGGGCGCCCGCGCTGCTCGGTGTCAGCGGGGGCCACGACTCCCGTGTCACGGGCGCCGCGTGCGCCGCCGCCGGGATGGAGCTGACCGGCTACTTCTTCGGGGAGCGGGACAGCAGCGCGGCGCGCGCCGCCGGTGAGGTCGCGCGGATCCTCGGCGTACCGCTCGGCTTCACCGGCCCCGCCCGCGAACTGCCGCGGTACTTCGAGGAGTCGGCGCACCGGAGGCCGCTGGCCGATCTGGAGTGGTGCAAGTACCTGCCGGGCCGCGGCCCGCTCGTCGCGGGTGCCGGGGCGCTGCTGTCGGGGCGGCTCGGTGACCATCTCTTCAGCGACAAGGGGCATCAGCCCGAGGACGGGCCGCAGGGCGACCGTGAGATCGCGGAATCCCTCTTCGCCGAACTCGCCAAGGAGGCGGCGCCGGAGGCGGCCGCCGAAGCGGTCGTCGCGGACATCACCGAGGAGCTGTCCGGCCTGGGCGGCTGCGGTGTGCAGCGGCGGCGCGGCTTCAACTTCTCCAGCATGAGCATGTCCGTGAAGCAGTGCGGGCTGTTCCACACCTACGGCCGCGTCCCCCACCACTCGGTCTTCGAGGACCTCGACGTCTTCGAGTCCGCGCTGGACCTGCCCAACGCCTGGCGGGTCGGCAACCGCTTCTACGACACCCTCCTGGAGCGCAAGCAGCCGCTGCTCGCCCCCGCCCGCACCCCCGTCCCGACGACCAACGAGCACAAGCCGCTCGAACGCTGGCTGCGCGGCAACACGGAGTTCGCCGCCCACGCGGGGCGGCTCTTCGACCCGGCCGAGGAGCTGGGGCCGTGCGGCGCGCGGCGGACCGCGGGCGAGAGCGTCGAGGCGATCGTCGCGGGCCGCGCCACGCGCAACGAGATCCATCAGTATTTCCGCCGAGCCACCGTCAGGGCCTATGAGCGCATATACGGCTGACCCCGCCGCGCGGCTGCGCGCGCACGCCGTCCTGGCCCGCTACGGCTACCGGCGCTACGCCGTCTACGCCAAGGCGTCGCTGGTGGGCCTCGGCACCACCGTGCTGTTCGGCGTCCTGCGTTCGGCGATCATGGAGGGCGTCTACACCGGCCCCCGGGTGGTCGGCGGCTACCACCTGGCCCAGGCCCTCACCTACGTATGGCTGGTGCAGGGGCTGATGGCCGTCGTACGGATCTACGGCGACGCCGATCTGGCCACGCGGGTGCGCACCGGGCAGATCGTCGCGGACCTGGTCCGGCCGGTGAACCTCCAGTCGGCGTACCTGGCCGCGGATCTCGGCCGGGCCTGGTACCACCTGCTGTACCGCGGGATCCCGCCGCTCGCCGTCGGCTGGGTGTTCTTCGGGCTGACCGGTCCGGGCGACGCGCCGGCGTGGCTGGCGTTCGCCGTCAGTGTGGTGCTGGCGGCCGTGGTGAGCACGCTCTTCCGCTTCCTCTACAGCCTGTCCGCGTTCTGGCTGCTGGACTACCGGGGAGTGGCACTGATCGCGGTGATCCTGGTCAACCTGCTGTCGGGCTTCGTCATGCCGACCGGCTTCTTCCCCCCGTGGCTGCAGACGGTGGCCGCGGCGACCCCGTTCCCCTCGATCGTGCAGGTGCCCGTGGACATCTTCACCGGCCGTGCGGCGGGGGCGCGGGCCGCCTCCGCACTCGCCGTGCAGGCGCTGTGGGCGCTGCTGCTCTGGGTGGCCGGCCGGTGGCTGCTCACGGTCGCCCGCCGCCGCGTCGTCGTCCAGGGCGGCTGACCGGTGTTCACTCTCGGGCTCCTCCTCCGGCTGACGCGCGTACAGGTGCGCGCGCAGATGCAGTACCGGACCAGCTTCGCGCTGTCCCTGGCGGGCAATTTCGCCTTCACCGCGCTGGATTGCGCCACGATCGTCATCCTCTTCGGCAACATCTCCCGGCTGGGCGGCTGGACGGCCCCCGAGGTGCTGCTGCTGTACGCCGTCTCGTCGCTGTCCTACGCCCTGTGCGACCTCGCGCTGGGCAGCCTGGACCGGCTGCCGGTGATGGTCCGCGACGGCTCGTTCGACACGCTGATCATCCGGCCGGGACCGACCTTCGTGCACCTGCTGACCTCGGATTTCCTGCTGCGCCGCGCGGGTCGGCTGCTCCAGGCCGCGCTGGTGCTCGTGGTGGTGATGACCCGCTTCCCCGGCTCGCTGTGGACGGCGGAGCGGCTGGTGGTCCTGGTGTCGGCGGTGATCTGCGGGGCGGTGATCATGGGGGCGCTGTGGACCGCGGCCGCCTCCGCGTCGTTCTGGGTGACCGGCGCCGACGACCTCCTCGGCGTCTTCACCGCGGGCGCGAGCTTCCTCATCCAGTACCCGCTGGACATCTACGCGGCGTGGCTGCGGTCCTTCGTCCTGTTCGTCGTCCCGATCGGGTTCGTCTCGTACCTGCCCGTGGGCTGGGTGCTCGGCAAGCCGGAGGCGGCGGGGCTGCCCGTCGCCGTCCGGCTGGCCTCGCCCGTGGTCGCGCTGCTGGCCGCGGGCGCCGCGGCCGCCGTGTGGCGGATGTCCGTCCGGCGCTACCGAAGCACAGGAGGCTGAGTGAGCGACGCCATCGCGATGCGTCACGTCACCCGTACGTTCACCGCGCGCCGCAAGGCCGGCCGGTTCCGCCGGACGCGGACGGAGGTGACCGCCGTCGACGACCTCAGCTTCACCGTCCCCGCCGGGGAGTTCGTCGGCTACCTGGGGGCCAACGGCGCGGGCAAGTCCACCTCGATCAAGCTGCTGACCGGTGTGCTGGCGCCGACCGGCGGGCAGGTCAGGGTGCTGGGACACGATCCGTTCGGGCAGCGGTCGCGGACCGCCCACCGCATCGGGACCATGTCCGCCCAGCGGATCCAGCTCTGGTGGGACCTGCCGCTGCGGGACTCCTTCGAGCAACTGCGGTACATCTACCGGGTCGGCCCGGCCGCGTACCGGCAGCGGCTCGACGAACTCGTCGACGTGCTGGACCTCACCGCGCTGCTTCCCGTCCCGGTGCGGCAGCTCAGCCTCGGCCAGCGGATCCGGGGCGAGCTGGCCGCCTCCGTGCTCCACTCCCCCGACGTGCTCTTCCTCGACGAGCCCACGATCGGCCTGGACGTCATCGCCAAACAGCGCATCCGCGACTTCCTCATCACCCTCAACCGCGAGCAGGGCGTCACCGTCCTGCTCACCACCCACGACATGGCGGACCTGGAACGCATGTGCTCGCGGCTGCTGCTGCTCTCCCAAGGCAGGCTGATCTGCGACGACTCCATCACCCGACTGTTCGTGGCACACGGCCTGGAGCGCACCCTCGTGGTCGACCTCGCCGACGAGCAACCCCCACTGCGGGTCCCCGGCGCCCGGGTCAGCAAGGTCGAAGGCCCCCGCCAGTGGCTGGCCTTCACCAGCCGCTCCCTGCCGCCGGACCAACTGATCGTGGAGATCACGAAACAGGCCCGCATCGTCGACCTCACCATCAACGAGCCCGATGTCGAAGACCTGGTCCGGGCCCTGCACGAGACGGAGCACCGATGAAGAACACCCACGACCGGCCCACCGTGCCCCGGCCCCCGGCCCCCGACCGGCTGACGGTGCGCGGCGGAAACCCCCTGCACGGGACGGTGACCACGTCCGGTTTCAAGCACTCCCTGGTCACCACCGTGGCCGCGGCGTGCCTGGGGCAGGGCACCGCGCGGATCGCCAACTGCCCGGCGATAGCCGAGACCGGCACCCTCGCCGCGCTGGTGGAGCAGCTCGGCGGCGAGGCCCGCCTGTCCGGCACGGAGCTGACGCTGGACCCGTCCGGCATCGACACCGCGGCGCCGGACCCGGAGCTGAGCGCGTCCATCCACGGCTCGGTCTACCTCGCGCCCATGCTGCTGGCCCGCTTCGGTTCCGTCACCATGCCCGGTACCGGCGGCTGCCGTATCGGCGGCGAGGCCCAGGGCAGGCGCCCGGTCTCCCACTACGTCGATGTGCTCGAAAGGTTCGGCGCCCGAGGCCGGACGTACGACGACGGCGGTTTCACCGTCCGGGCCGACGGATTACGCGCCTGCGCCCTCGACCTCGCCGACTACTGGACGTCGCGGGGCAGCGGCCCGTACCACTCCGGGGCGACCAAGGTGGCGCTGCTGGCCGCGGCCGTGGCGCGCGGCACCAGCGTCCTCGACCACGTCTACGCCAAGCCCGACGTCCTCGACATGGTGCCGCTGCTGCGCCAGGCGGGCGTGGACATCGAGACCCCGGCGCCGGGACGGCTCGTGGTGCACGGTGTGCCCGACCGGCCGGCGGGTGCGTCCCGGACCGTCCTTCCCCCGGACCTCATCGAGGTGGTCACCTGGTGCTGCGCGTCCGTGCTGTGCCCGGAGGGCCTGACGGTCACCGGCGCCGGGATGGACCGGGCGGCCCGCGCCCTCGCGCCGGAGCTGGCGGTCCTGCGCGAGCTGGGCGTACCGCTGGAGACCGGCCCGGACACGCTGACCGCGGGGCCGGTCACCACACCGCCGGCGCCGGTGGACGTCCTGGTCACCGCCGGCGGGGTGTTCAGCGACAGTCAGCCCTTCCTCGCCCTGCTGGCCTCACTCGCCGAAGGGACGTCCCGCATCCAGGACACGGTGTGGACCAGCCGGTTCGGCTACGCGGAACAGCTCACCGAGCTGGGCGTGAAGCTGGACATCCGCGACGCCACGGTGTCCGTCCACGGCCCCTGGACCGCGGCGGTGCCCGGCCGCCGCCTGGTCGCCGGGGACCTGCGGGCGGCGGCCGTCCTGCTGCTGGCCGCGCTGCACGTGCCGGGCACCACCCGCCTGGAAGGCATGGGCCACCTGGCGCGGGGCTACGCCGACCTGACCGCCCAGCTCGTGGGGCTGGGCGCCGACATCACGGAGGGGTGAGCGTGACCGGCACCCGCTCCGCCGCGCCGGGCACCCGCGTGGTGCCCGGCGCGCCCAACGCCCGGGACCTGGCGGGCCTGCGCGACGGCACCGGGCGCCGCGTCCGGCCCGGTCTGCTGTACCGGGGGGCCGGTCCCGCCGTCGGTCCGCTGGCCGACCGCACCGGTCTGCGGCTCGTCGTCGATCTGCGCGACCACGGCGAGGTGGACGCGGCGGCCCCGTACCCCGGGGTGACCGTGCTGTCCCGGCCGCTGGTCGCCGACCGTGCGGTGCTCAGGACCGGCGGCGCGCCGCAGCCCTCCCAGTACCTGGCGTACTACCGGCAGGTGGCGCGGCTGGCCGCACCCGTCGCCGCGGAGCTGGTCGGCGTCCTCGCCGCGCCGGAGCGTCTGCCGCTCATGGTGTGCTGCTCCGCCGGGAAGGACCGCACCTCCGTGGTGTGCGCGCTGACACTGCGCGCGCTGGGGGTGCGCCGGGCGGATCTGGCCCGTGATCACGCGCTGACCGGCCGGCTGTTCCGCCGGGACCCGGACACGGTGCGGGCACTGCCGTGGGCGCGCGGCCTCGGCGGGCGCGAACTGGCCGCCCGCACCGCGGCCCCCGCGTCCGTCATCTGGGCGCTCCTGTCCGGTCTGGAGCGCGAGTACGGCTCCGTCGGCCGGTTGCTGCACGGCCACGGGCTGCGTCCGGAGACCGCGCGCCGGGCCCGCGCCGTCGTTCTCGGCACCGGCCACCCCCTCCCCTCCCGCAAGGAGTTGACATGACCTCACCCCGCCCCCGCCGCGGCTACCTCACCCACGCCTTCAACCATGACGGCGCCGACTATCTGCGGATGGCGTACTGCCTGGCGCTGTCGCTGCGGCTGACGCAGTCCGCCGTGCGCGGGCTGAGCGTCATCGTGCCCGAGTCGCAGCCCTTCCCGGCGCGCTACCGGGACGCCTTCGACCACGTCATCGCCATCCCGGACGAACGGCCCGCGTTCGTCGACCGGTCGTGGCGGGTCGACAACTACGTGCGGATGTACGACCTGAGCCCGTACGAGGAGAGCGTCACGGTGGACGCGGACACCCTCTTCTTCGACGACGTCTCGTCCTGGTGGGACGTGATGGCGCAGGCGGACGTCGTCGGCGGCACCGCCGTCACGTACCGGGGCGACGTGGTCGTGAACAATCCGCTGCGCAAGGAGCTGTACCGGGTCGGCCTGCCCGACCTGCACAACGGGTTCTTCTACTTCCGCCGCGGGCCGGTCGCCGAGCGGCTCTTCGCCACCATGTCGGGCTATCTGAAGGACTGGGAGGGCACCTGCGAGCGGCACTTCGGCCGGCCCGACGTGCCCTTCTCGTCCGACTCCGCGCTGCTGCTGGCCCTGCGGGACAACGGTCTGGAGTCCGCGGCGGCCGGCCCCCGTCCCGGCACACCGCGCTTCGTCCACATGAAGGCGTGCGTCCAGGGCTGGGTCGGGGTACCGGAGTCGGCCCGCGAGTGGCGCCCCTACGTCCACCACGCCTTCGACGACGGTCTGCGCCTGCGGATCGACGGGGTACGCATCGGCGACCCGTTCCACTACCACGTACGGGACTTCGTCAGCGAGGAGCTGCTGCGGGCGTACGAGGCGGCGGTGGAGGCCCGGCATGGCGCCGCCTGACGGCCTCGCGGGCAGCCCGGTGCTGCTGCTGGGCTGGAACGGCGGGCGTGCCGCGGCGGCGCTCGCGGCGGCCGGCTCCCGGGTGGTGTGCGCGGTGGCACCGTCCGAGGCGCCGTCCGCGAGGGCCGCCGGGGAGACGGTGGTGGTCGCGGATCCGGCGGACGCGGAGGCCGTCCTCGCCGGTCTCGCCCGGTCCGGCCGCCGGCCGCGCGGCTTCGCCGCCGTGGCCGCCGCGCACGAGTCGGCGGTGGTCACCGCCGCCGTCCTGGCACAGTTGGGCGGCGCCGCGTCGCTGCCGGTGGAGACGGCGCTCGCGCTGCGGGACAAGGACGTCCAGAAGCGTCTGGTCCGCGCGGCGGGCGTGGCGACGGCGCGCTCCGCCGTCGTCGCCGCGTCCGCCGAGGTCCCGCTGACGGAGCTGCGCTTCCCGGTCGTCGTCAAGCCGCTGAACGGCGACGCCGGTACGGGGGCGGATCTGCTGCGCTCGGCCGCGCACGCCCGCACCTGGACGTACCGGGCGGCGTGCGACGGCCCGTGGCAGGTCGAGGAGTTCGTGTCCGGGTCCGAGGTCCATCTCGACGGCGTGGTGCGCGCCGGGGAGGTGACGGCGCTCGCCGTCTCCCGCTATCTGCGGAACGTGCTCGACACGCGCGACGGCGCGCCCATGGGCTCGGTGGTCGCCGACCCCGGCCGCGACCCGGCGCTGTACCGCGACGGCCGGGCGCTGGCCGCGCGGGCGGTGACCGCCCTCGGGCACCGCGAGGGCGTCTTCCACCTGGAGGCGTTCCGCCGGCCCGACGGTGAGCTGGTCTTCGGCGAGTGCGCGGGACGGGTCGCGGGCGGCCGGATCGACGAGGCCGTCCACCGCAAGCTGGGCGTGGACCTGCACGCGCAGTGGGCGGCGGCACTCCTCGGTCTCCCGGGCCCCGCGGCCGCGCCGGCCGCCCGTTCCGAGGCGTTCGGCTACGTCCTGCTCTCCGCGCCGCCCGGCATCGTCGACGAGGCACCGGCCACGGACGACATCCTCGCCCGGGAAGGGGTGGTGAGCGCGGAGCGCGCCCGCCGCACCCGAGGCGCGCGCACCGGCCGGCCGGTCGCGTTCACCGCCGTCCGCGCCGTCCTGACGGGCAAGGACGAGGAGCAGGTCACGCGGCGTGCCGAGGATCTCGCGGAGTGGTTCCACGGGTGGAACGGAGCGGCGGTACGCAGGGCGGGCGGGTGACGGCCCGCCCCGGGGCAGCTTCTCCGGAGTCCGTGCGCTTCCCCTGGGGCGCCGGCGGGGCCGGCCGGATCGTCCTGCGGCGGCGTCACCCCGCTCCGCAGTGACGCGTCCGCCCTCTCGGTCTCCCGTTCCGCAGCACACGCGCGGCCCGGGCCCGGCGCATGGCCTGGGCCGCGTGCCCCGGGCCCCCGGCCGATGCCGGAAGGGAAGCGGCGCCCGGCATGACGGCCGACGATTTCGGTGCGCGGTGCCCGGCGGTGGCTTCAGCGGGCTCCCGGTGAGGCCGGCTCCGCCGCCAGGCGTGCCGTCGTCTCCATGAGTGAGACGGTGAACGGGTGCCGCGGCTCGGTCAGTATCCGGTCGGCCGGGCCCTGTTCGAGCAGTTCGCCCGCGTCGAGTACGGCGATGCGGTGGGCCAGGCGTGCGGTCTCCAGGTCGTGGGTGATCAGCATCAGGCACATCTCCGGACGCTCGCGGAGCAGATCCGTGAGGGCGTCGAGGATGCCGCGGCGCGTGACCGCATCGAGGCCGGAGGTGATCTCGTCGCAGATCAGGACCCGGGGCCGGGCCAGCAGGGCGCGGGCCAGGGCCGCCCGCTGGAGTTCGCCGCCGGAGAGTTCCGCGGGGAGGCGGTGGGCCGTTGCGGGCCGGAGGCCGAAGCTGATCAGCGTGGTCAGCGCTTCCCGGACGGCCGCCGGACGATCGGCGCCGCGCAGGCGTACCGCGGTGCGGGCGACCTGGTCGAGGACGGGGCGGTGCTCGTCGAAGGCGGCCCGCGCGTCCTGGAAGACGTACTGCACGGCCGCCAGCTCCGCGCGGCCGCGGTGCCGTACGCTGCGCGGCAGCGGGGCTCCGCCGAGACGGACCTGGCCGTCGTGGTCACGGTGGAGCCCGGCCAGGCAGCGGGCGAGAGTGGTCTTCCCCGAGCCCGAGCGGCCGACGACCGCCAGTGACTCCCCGGGGCGCAGGGCGAGTTCGGGAACGCGTAGCGCCACGGTGGCACCGTCGCGGTGGCGCGCGGTGAGATCGCGTACCTCCAGCACGGCCCGCCCGGTGCCGGGCAAAGGCCGGTGGCCGGTGGGTGACGACCGGGCATCGAGCAGGTGCCGGGTCCCTTCGTGGCGCGGTGTGTGCCACAGGCGCCGGACCGGGCCCGATTCCACGACCCGGCCCGCCCGCAGGACGAGGACCTCGTCGGCGAGTGCGTGCACCACGTCGAGATCATGGCTGAGCAGCACGACCGCGATACCGCGTGCCGCCAGCGCCGCCAGCTCCTCGACGATGCGGTTCCTGGTCAGCGCGTCCTGGCCGGTGGTGGGCTCGTCGGCGACGACGACGCGGGCGCCGAGCAGCAGCGCCTGCGCGAGGACGACGCGCTGCTGCTGGCCGCCGGACAACTGGTGCGGATAGCGCGCCAACAGGGCCTCGGCGTCCGGAAGCTGGGCATCCGACAGCGCCCGCAGGACGCGTGCGCGCGCCGCCGCCCGGCGCCGGTCGCGGGGCAGGTCGCGCACCTGGGTGCGGGCGATGTCGTTCAGCAGCGCCGAGATCCGGCGGGCGGGGTTGAGGACGGACGCCGGATGCTGGGGCACGTGGCCGACCGGGCCGCCGCCGGCCACGCGGACGTCGCCGGAGACCCGGGCACCCGGCGGGTACGCGCCGAGCAGGGCGAGGCCCGTGGTGGTCTTACCGCTGCCGGAGGCCCCGACGAGCGCCGTCACCTTGCCGGGCAGCGCCCGCAGCCGCACGCCGTCCACGATCACCCGGCCGTCGATCTCCACGCGCAGGTCCCGGATCTCCGCGGCGCAGGCCGGCTCGGTGCCGGTGCCGGCGCCCGTCGGCGCAGTCGTCTCGTTCCGGTCGGTCACGGCCGTGGTTTCCTCTCTCCCCGGCGCCGGCCGGGCTTGTGGAGTGCCGCGTCGAAGAGCAGGTTGCTGCCCATGGTCAGCGCGACGATCAGCAGGGCGGGGACCACCACGGCCCAGGGCTGCACGAACAGTCCGGTGCGGTTGCGGTCCGCCATCACCGCCCAGTCGGCGGCGTCCGGCGCGACGCCGACGCCGAGGAACGCGGCGGTGGCCACGAGGTACAGCACGCCGGTGAGCCGGATGCCGGCGTCGGCGGCCAGGGTGCGCAGTATCGAGCGGCCGACATGGCCGACGGCCGTACGCCACCACGTCTCGCCCTGCATGCGCAGGGCCTCGACCGCCGGGCGCGCCGCGGCCCCGGCGGCGGCCGACCGCACGATCCGCGCCGCGTCCGGGACGTTGACCAGCGCGACGAGCAGGGCGAGCCCGGCGGCGCCCGGTGTGAGCACGGCCGCCACGAGGAGGATCAGCAGCAGGGACGGCACCGCCAGCACCACGTCCAGCGGCCGCATCAGTGTCTCCTCCAGCCAGCGCCGGTGGGTGAGCGCGGCGGTCAGGCCGAGGGGCAGCGCCACGAGGTAGGCCAACGCCGTCGCGGCCAGCGCGGTCAGCACCACCGGCCGGCCGCCGAGCAGGACCTGGTCCCAGACGTCACGGCCGACGAAGTCGGTGCCGAGCCCGTGGCCGCCGCCGGGTGCGAAGGACGCGGTCCGCGCGCCCGGCCCGCCCGCGAACACCGGTCCCAGGACGGCGAGGACGAGGGGCACGGAGAGGACGGCGATCCCGAGGGCGTAGCGGCCCGCGCGGCGCGGCCGTACGCCCCCGCGGACAGGGGATACGGGTGTGCGGGTCACGCGGCCACCCCCGCCCGGGGCGTGAGGCGGTGGGCGGCCAGGTCGGCGCCGAGGTTGAGTGAGACGGTCAGGACGCCGAACACCACGGCGAGGCCCTGCACCACCGGTACGTCGCGTTCGGCGACGGCGTTGAGCAGGACGGTGCCGAGTCCGGGGATCACGAAGAGGGCCTCCACGACGATGACGCCGCACAGCAGCCAGTCGATGGTGCGGGCGAGTTGCTGGACGGCCGGGGCGAGGGCGTTGGGCAGGGCGTGGCCGTAGCGGACGCGGACGCCGCCGACGCCGTAGCGGCGGGCGTGCACCGTGTACGGCGCGGCCAGGGCGTCGGCCATGCCGGCGCGGACCAGGCGGGCCAGCGAGCACACGGGGCGGGAGAGCAGGACGAGGACGGGCAGGAGCAGCGCCGCGGGGTGCGCGAGCAGATCGGTGCCGTAGCCGACGGCGGTGGGCGGGAGCCAGCCCAGGCGGAGGGCGAAGACGGTCACCAGCAGCACTCCGAGGGCGAATTCCGGGACGGCGTAGACCGCGAGCGTCAGCGAACTGATCAGCCGGTCGACGAGCCGCCCTTCGTGGCGGGCGGCCAGTACGCCGAGGCCGAAACCGGCCGGGACGAGCAGTGCCACGGTGAGGGCGGCCAGCAGCAGGGTGGGCCCGAAGCCGTCGGCGAGGTACTGGCTGACGGGCCGTCCGGAGGTCACGGAGGTGCCGAGGTCGCCGTGGAGCAGGCCCGCCGCCCACTCGCCCAGTCGCTCGTACACCGGCCGGTCGAGGTGCATGGCCTCGCGGAGGGCCGCGATACGGGCGGGGTCGGGCTGGTCGCCGGCGAGGGCGACGGCGGCGTCGCCCGGCAGCGCCTCGGTGAGCGCGAAGACCAGCAGCACCACGGCCACGGTCTGTACGGCGCCGAGGAGCACGCGCCGGATGACGAAGGAGCGCAGTCCCCTCACGCGAGCCACACCTTGTCGAAGCGGGCCCAGTCGAGCGTGTTGGCGGGTGCCTCGCGGTCAACCCCCCGCACCGTGCGTGCCGTTCCCAGGATCCAGTCGGCGAAGCCCCAGATCAGGAAGCCGCCTTCGGTGTACAGGCGGCGCTGCATGCGCGCGTACACGGCCGCGCGGTCCTTGCTGTCGGGGGTGGACTGCGCCTGCTGGTAGAGGGCGTCGAAGTCCTTGTGGTGCCACGCGGTGGCGTTGGTGGTGGAGCCGGTCAGCAGCCGTTGGGAGAGGTGGGCCTCGATGGGCATGGCTCCGGAGCGGTAGCAGCACAGGGTGCCGGAGTCGAGGATGTCGCTCCAGTACGTGTCCTTGCTGCCCGTCCTGACGTCGATGGTGACGCCCGCCCCGGCGGCCTGGTCGCGGAAGATGCTGGCGGCCTCGGTGAATCCGGCGGCGATGGCCGAGGTGTCGAGGGTGACCTTGAGATTCTCGGCTCCGGCCTGCTTCAGCAGGGCGCGGGCGCGGCGCAGATCCTGCTCGCGCTGGGGGAGGCCGTCGGCGTAGTACTCGTAGCCCTTGCCGAACAGGTCGTTGCCGATCTCGCCGGCGCCGGACAGGGCGCCGGCGACGAGCTCCTCGCGGTCGGCGATGAGGAAGAACGCCTGGCGCACCCGCTTGTCGTCGAACGGGGCCCGGTCGGTCTTCATCGCGAAGCCCTGCATGGCGCTGTTGCGCAGCCGGACGATCTCGATCTGTCCCCTGCCTTCGTGCGCGCGGGCGGTGGTGGGGGCGAGTTCGTGGGCGTATTCGACCTGTCCGCCGAGGAGGGCGTTGACGCGTGCGGACTCGTCGTTGGCGATGACGAATTCGATCTCGTCGAGGTGCGGGGCGCCCTCCCAGTAGTCGTCGTGGCGGCGGAAGACGGCTGAGCGTCCGGGGGTGAAGGAGACGAAGCGGAAGGGGCCGGAGCCGATCGGCCTTTGGTCGAAATCGGTGGCGTTCCCGGGGACGATGTACGCGCCGGACGCGGCCAGGATGTTGGGGAATTCGGCGGTGGGGCGCTTGAGGACGAATTCGATGGTGCGCTCGCCGGTGGCGCTGCTCGCGTCGAGGTCGATGGGTTCCAGGGAGGCCCTGGCGCGGAACGCCTTCTTGGGGTCGGCGATCCGGCGGTAGCTGTACAGGACGTCCTGGGCGGTGACCGGCTCGCCGTTGTGGAAGGTGGCCTCGCGCAGGGTGACCTGCCAGCGGTCCAGGGCCTTGTTCGGCTGCCACTTCGCGGCGAGGCGGGGTCGCGCGGACAGGTCGGCGCCGTGGTCGGCGAGCTTGTCGAAGAGCGCCTTGGCGCGGGCGACATCGGCGAAGAGGTTGGCCAGATGGGGGTCGAGGGTCTCGCTCGCGCCGCCCCCGGCGAAGGCGGCGCGCAGCCGCCCGCCCCGCCGGGGCCGGCCGTCGCCCGTGCCCGTGCCGTCGTCGGAGCCGGGTCCGCCGCAGCCGGTGAGCGCGAGTGCGCCGAGCGAGGCGGCGCCCGTGGCGGCGAGGAAGCCGCGGCGGCGCAGGCCCGGGAAGGGGCCTGCGGCCGGTGCGGGGAGGTGGCGGGCGGATTCTTCGTTCATGCGGGTGTCCTCGTGGTGTGGAGGTGTCACGGTGCCGGCTCGGTGAGCCGGGCGACGACGTGCAGCCGGTCGGCGTCCGTCGCCTCGCCCGGGGCCATGCCTTCTCGCCAGGGCGGCTCGGTGCGCGGGCCCGGACCGTCGTGCAGGTCGAGGACCGCGAAGCCGTGCGCCGCGAGGAGACGGCGCAGTTCCAGCGGGAAGAGCAGCCGCCAGGCGGAGCGCTGTCCGACGGGCGGGGATCCGTCGTCCGCGGTCCATACGCGGGTGCGGCGCAGCAGTTGGGCGGTGCGGTCCACGGTGAGCGTGGTGGTGGACCGGTAGGCGGTGCCGTGCCAGGTGAACTCGTGGACGGCGGGGGTGTCGAGCTGGTCGGTACGGCCCAGGAAGTAGGCGCCGTTGCGCATCTCCGCGACGAGCAGGCCGCCCGGGGCCAGCGCGCGGCGGCAGGACGCCAGAAAGCCGTCGAGCTGGGCGTCGGTGTGGCAGTACAGCAGGGAGCTGTCCAGGCAGACGACCGCGTCGAAGGCGCTCGGGCCCAGGTCGAACCCGTGCAGGTCGGCACGGACGTACGCGGGTCCGGGGTGGTGGGCGCGGGCGTGGGTGAGCATCGCCTCGGAGAGGTCGGCGCCGGTCACCGTCCGGCCGCTGCCGTGCAGGTGGGCGGCGTCGCGGCCGGTGCCGCAGCCCATGTCCAGCACGCGTGGGCCCGCGCCGTACCGCCGCAGGCGGTCCTCCGTCCAGCGGGCCGCCAGCCGGTCGGCGTCGGGGAAACGGGCCTCGTACAGCTCGGGGTTGTCGGTGAGCAGGTTGTGCGTGTCCTCGGTGGTGGTGCGGGTCATGTCGTCTCCTTATTTCAGGCCGCCGCCGTCAGGGCCCGCCGTGGTGTCGCCGGGAGCGCGTCGCGCCGGTGCAGCCAGGCCACGCCGCACGCGGAGGCGAGACCGAACAGGGCGCAGCACGCCCAGGGCAGCCAGGGGGCGCCGCGTTCCCCGGTGTCCATGGCCCAGCCGACGGCGGTGTTGCCGGCCGCGGCGGCGACGCCGGAGACCGCGTAGAAGATCCCGTAGTAGGTGCCGGTCAGCTCCGTGCGGCCGAAGCCGGGGATGAGCTCCAGCACGAACGGCTGGGCGATCATGACGCCGAGGTAGAGCAGGAGGGCGCCGAGCAGGACGGGCAGCGCGCGCAGCACCGCGTCGGTGGTGCCGTCCGGGGCGCCGGGGCCGTCCGCCGCCAGCGCCGGCGGCAGGAAGGACAGCGCCATCACCACGAGTCCGGTGGAGATCCAGCGCGCCCGGGACCCACGGCGTTTGAGGGCGCGGGTGAGGCGCAGTTGCAGGGTGAGGTTGGTGACGGTGCCGACGAGGAAGACGAGGCCCGCCGCGCCGTCCCAGCCGGTGGCCCGCCGGGCTCCGTCCGGCAGCAGCAGGTAGAGCTGGTTCTGCAGGGTGAACATGCCGACCATGGCGAGCGCGAAGGCCAGGAAGGCGCGGTTGCCGACGACCTCCCGCCAGTCCGCGAGGACGCCGCCTCCGCCCGGCTCCACCTCGCGCGCGGGCAGAACGACGGCCTGGGCGACGGTGAGGACGGCGAAGATCCCGGCGGCGGTGAGCGCGGAGGTGCGGAAGTCGACGAGCAGCAGTGCGCCGCCCAGCAGCGGGCCGATCAACGCGCCGGCGGTGGCGAAGACGTTGAAGAGGGCGAACGCCTCCGCCTTGCGCTCCCCCGCCTCCTGAGCGAGGTAGGCGCGCACGGCGGGGTTGAACAGGGCACCGGCGAGCCCGCTGAGCACGGAGGCGGCGAGCAGCACGGCCGGCCCGTCGCCCAGCGAGAACAGTGCGAACCCCACGGTGCGCAGGGCGCAGCCGGCGATGATGACGCCGCGTGCGCCGAGCCGGTCGGAGGCGGAGCCGCCGATGAGGAACAGGCCCTGCTGGCTGAGGTTGCGGACGCCGAGGACGATCCCCACGGCTGCCGCCGACATGCCCAGGTTCTGGCTCAGGTGGGTGGCGAGGTAGGGGACGAGGAGGTAGAAGCCGGTGTTGACTCCGAGCTGGTTGGCCAGCAGGACGCGGACGGCCAGCGGGAATCGGCGCATCTCGTGCCAGATCCTCATGCCGTCTCCTCCTCCGGACCGCGCCGCCGGACTCCCAGCCCCGGCAGCTCACTCGCCCGTACGAAGCCGTCGGTGCCGCCGATCCCGGTCCACGGGTCGTGGGCGAGCAGCAGGTGTCCGTCGAGGTCGGCCCAGCGGGCGCGGTCGAGAAGGTGGACGGCGGGTGCGAGGCCGAGGCTGCTGGCGGTGAGGCAGCCGAGCATCAGCGCGGTGCCGCTGCCTTCGACCGCTTCGGCGATGCGCAGGGCCGCGTGGACGCCGCCGCACTTGGCGAGCTTGACGTTGACGCCGTGCACCCGTCCGGCCAGGCGGCGGGCGTCCTCAAGGCTCACGGCGTCCTCGTCGGCGATGACCGGTAGGGGTGAGCGTGCGGCGAGTGCGGCGAGCGCCTCCGGGTCGCCGGGCGCGAGGGGCTGTTCGACGGCCTCGACGCCGAGTTCCGCGAACCGGGGCAGCAGGGCTCCGGCCTGGTCCGCGGTCCAGGCGCCGTTGGGGTCGAGGAGCAGCCGCGCCCGGGGCGCGGCGTCGCGGATGACGCGCACCCGCTCCACATCCTCCTCGGGGTCGGGCGTCCCGGCCTTGACCTTGATGATCTCGAATCCGCTCGCGGTGAGGCGGCGTGCCTCGGCCGCGGCGCGTACCGGCGAGGTGATGCCGATGGTGCGGGCGGTGGCGGCCACCGGGGCGGTGGCGGCGCCGAGGAGCCGGTGGACGGGGCTGCCGGCGCGCTTGCCGACGAGGTCGAGGAGCGCGGCCTCGACGGCGGCGGTCACGGCCGGCGGGTTCTCCTCTCCCGCGAGTGCGCCGGCCCGCAGGGCGTCCAGCGCGCTTTCGGGGTCGCCGAAGCGCAGCAGGTCCGTGGCCGCGTCCGCGAGGAGGCGTCCGAGGGTGGGGGCGTCGAGGCCGTAGTAGACGCTGGTGACGGCCTCGCCGTGGCCGCGTGAACCGCCGTGTTCGACGGTCAGCCACACGGCGTCGCGGGTGGCCATGGTGGAGCGGGAGATGCGCAGCGGCTCGGCGAGGTCGAGACGTACGGTGCGCTGGGTGGCCTTCACAGTGCTTCTTCCTGAGGACGCGGGGGTGCGGGGGCCCGGAGCGGATCGGTGACGCGGGTGCAGCGGACCCACCCTTCGGCCTCGGCCGCACGGGGGTGCGGTATCTCCAGGGGCCGGGTGGCCGCGGCGGACGGGGCGAGGCCGTGGGCGGCGATGAAGTCGTCGTCGTAGACGGTGCCGAGATAGCGGTGCGGGCCGTCGGGGAAGACGGTGGCGACCTGCGCCCCGGGGTGGGTGCGGGCCGCCCAGGCGGCGACGCGGGCGACCGCGCCGGTGCTCCAGCCGCCGCTCACGAAGCTGCCCCGGGCGAGCCGCCGGCAACTGTCCACGGCCTCGGCCGGGCCGACCCAGTGGACCTCGTCGAAGGCGTCGTAGGCGACGTTGCGCGGATGGATGCTGCTGCCCAGGCCGCGCATCAGCCGGGGGCGGGCGGCCTGGCCGAAGATCGTGGAACCGGTGGCGTCGACGCCGATGAGACGCAGGGCGGGCCAGTGCCGCCGCAGCGGAGCGATGACCCCCGCGCTGTGGCCGCCGGTGCCGACGCTGCACACCAGGACGTCGAGGTGGTCGAGCTGGGTGGTGAGTTCGGCGGCGAGTGAGGCGTAACCGGCGGTGTTGTCGGGGTTGTTGTACTGGTCCGGCCAGTAGGCGTCGGGCAGTTCGGTGAGCAGCTCGCGCAGCCGGGCGAGGCGAGCGGCCTGCCAGCCGCCCTCGGGTGCGGGCCGGTCGACGAGTTCGAGGCGCACCCCGTGGGCGCACAGCAACTGCCGCATGGACGGCTCCAGTTCCTGGTCGCCGACGAGCACGACCGGGTGGCCGAGGGCCTGCCCGGCGAAGGCCAGGCCGACGCCGAGGGTGCCGGAGGTGGACTCCACCACCGGTGCGCCGGGCCGCAGTTCGCCGCGTGCCCGGGCGCCCCTCAGCATCGACTCGGCGGCCCGCGCCTTCATCCCGCCGGCCGCGAGCCCTTCGAGCTTGGCCCAGAAACCGGGGTGGGGCCCCGGCAGATCGGCGGTGATGCGCACCAGTGGCGTACGGCCGAGCAGGGCGAGCAGCTCCGGGCGGGCGGTGGGCCGGGCGGCGGTCGCGATCATATGTGGACTCCTTGACAGGAGTTGCCGTGCGGCCCCCTGTAACGGTGGACGACTCCGGCACCGCCGTCGAGCCAGAAGAAGGGGTACGGCTCGGCGCACACCGCGCTCACGCCGTGGCCGAGGAAGCGGGGCAGCACGGCGCTGCCGGTCTGCGCGAACATCACCAACTGCTTGCCGTGCCGCCGCGCATGCCGCCGCAGCGGTTCGAAGGTGCCGTTGCCCAGCGTCATCCCGGAGACGAGCAGCGCCGCGCAGCGGCCGGCCGCCGCGAGCGCGTCCGTGACGACCGGCTCGCCCCACTCGGTGGTGCCGCCCTTGAGGTCGCACGGGACGTACCGGAGGCCGCGGGCGCGCAGCGCCTCCAGGAGGGAGTTGACGACCCCGATCACCAGCACGGTGGCTCCGGGCGGCAGGTCGATCAGCTCGGCGACCGCGTGCGACCGCGCCCGGGACTTCTCCAGCGACGATCCGGCGGGCAGCGGGAAGGGACACGCCCCGCTCTCCGGGCCGTGCGGGGCGGCGTGCATCAGATAGGCGTCCAGGGCGGCCACTCGCACCGGCGGCAGCGGATGCTCCAGGAGCCGGGCCACGTCCGCGCCCACGCAGTCGTCGAGCGCGCTGTCGGGCAGTGTGCCGGGCTCGACCGCGCAGGAGCCGACCGCCTCGCCCAGACGCAGGCTGAGCACTTCGTTGCGGTATCCGGTGCCGCGCCCGTCGTGGCGTACGGCCTGCCGGGTGGTGAAGGCCACGGTGATCCGCTGGGTGGCCGGGTCGGGACCCAGCCCTCCGGCGCGGACACCGCCGACGAGGTCCGCGTACGTCGGATACGTCTCGTACGCAGGCGCGCCGGCCGCGCCGGTGACGGCGGTCATCGGATCACCAGCCCCGCGCGCACCCCGGCCAGCAGGGCCTCGACGCGGTCGCGGGCCCCTGGCCCGTCGGCGTCACCGGCCATGACGTGCCCGAGGTACTCGTTGTTGCTGCCCGCCGCCTTCACCGTCTTGCCGGGATCGGCGAACTGCACCTCCAGTACGCCGGGGGCGTCCCGCAGTCCGCCGCCGTCCAGCGCTTGAAGCGTCCCGGCGGTCTGCGGCACCAGAAAGCCGATGGCGGCGCTGCGCAGTCCGGTGTCCGCGCGCCGCAATTCGGGCCGGCGGCCCAGCGCGACCTCCACGCAGATGGCCGCGAGGTCGACGCCGGTGACGTGGCGGATCAGTTCGGTGATGCGGTTCCCGGCGGGGCGCGGGTTGACCTCGACCACGCGCGGTCCGCCGGAGGTCAGCTTGATCTCGGTGTGCGCCACGACGCCGTCGGCGAGCCCGAGTGCCTTCAGGGCGTGCCGCGCGGTCCGTTCGGCGGCCTCGGCGTCGTCGGGCGTCAGGGCGGCGGGGAACATATGGCCGGTCTCGATGAAGGCGGGCGCCCCGCCGACGCTCTTGTCGGTCACGCCGACCACGTGGACCGTTCCCTCGTACGAGACGGTCTCGACACTCACCTCGGGACCGTCCAGCAGCTCTTCGAGCAGGATCACGGGCGCGCGCCGCTGCCCGCGCGCATTGACCGGGACGTCCGCCAGCGTCCGGTGGAGACCGGCGAGTTGCGCCTCGTCGTCCACCCGCCGTACGTACATGCCGGCGCACAGGTCGACGGGCTTGGCCACCAGCGGGTAGCCGATCTCCCGGGCGGCTCCCGCGATGTCGGCCCACTCCTCGTGCACGGCGAACCGCGGGCCGGGCACTCCGGCGTCGCGGAGGACGCGGCGGGTGGCGTCCTTACGGCAGGCGTTCGCCACCGCTTCGGGCCCGGGGCCCGGCAGACCGAGCCGTCCGGCGATCCGCGCCACGGCCGGCAGGTAGTAGTCGCAGGACGTGATCACCCCGTCGAATCCCCATACCGCGTGCAGACGCTCGACTTCGGGCAACAGGGCCTCGATGTCGTTGGTTTCGGCGGTGATGACGTTGCGGGCCCCGAGCAGCGGGTGCGTCGTCCCCTCGGGCGCGGAGCGCAGGTAGTGGTGCAGGTCGCGGGTGAGGAAGGTGAACGTGTGTCCGCCCTCCCGTATCGCCCGCGGCAGCAGCCGGCTCATCGCTCCGACCCAGCTCTCGACCACCAGCAGATGAGCCACAACTCCCCTTCCGGGCTCGGACTTCGGGTACGGGCAGCCGGGCGCCCCTCCGGAGGAGGGTGGCGGGCTTGCCCGTCGCACACTTTAACGATAATCATTTTCATTGTCATATTGCGGCCGGCCCCATGCCGCCCCCTTGTTCACCGAACCCCTCCGGAAGGCCCCCGTGACCTCTCCCCTACGCCGCACCGCCGTGCTGTGCGCGCTGCTGACCACCGTCGGCCTCATCCCCGCCGCCCCGGCCCGGGCCGCCACCCCGACGCCCCTTCTGCGCTTCGGCGCCTGCCCCGCCTCCCTGCCGCAACCGCCCGCCCCGGAACACCTCGCGTGCGGGCGGCTCCGGGTTCCGCTCGACCGGGACCACCCGCGGGGGCCGCACATCGAGGTGGCCGTCTCACGGATACGCGCGTCGGGCTCCCCCGGGGAGCGGCGCGGCATCCTGCTGGTGAACCCGGGCGGACCGGGCGGCTCCGGACTCGCCTACGCGGTCACCAAGCGGGCCAAGCTGCCGCGGAGCGTGCAACGGGCGTACGACGTCATCGGCTTCGACCCTCGCGGAGTCGGACGGAGCGCCCCCGTGAACTGCGGCCGGATGGGCGGCCTCTTCACCAGCCCGGGCACGGACCCCGTCCCCGTGGGCGGGCCGGCGGAGAGGAACTACCTCGCCTCGCTGCGGGAGATGGCCGGCGACTGCGCCACGGGCGCCGGCGCGGCACTGCCCCACCTGTCCACGGAGCAGACGGTGCGGGACATGGACGCGATCCGCGCCGCACTCGGCGAACGCCGGACGAGTTTCCTCGGCGTCTCCTACGGCAGCTACCTCGGCGCCGCGTACGCCGCGCGCTTCCCGCACCGCGTCGGCCGCATGGTGCTCGACAGCGTCGTGGGCCCGTGGGACTGGTACGACTTCGATGTCATCCAGAGCCGCGCGCTGCTGCGGCAGCGCGACACCTTCTTCACCTGGACCGCCGCGCACGCGGACCACTTCCGCCTCGGCGGGAGCGCGACCGCCGTACGCCGGGCCTATCTGCGCGTGCGCAACGGACTCACCCGGCACCCCGTGGACGGCTTCGGGCCCGCCGAGTTCGACCGCGCCGTCTACCGCGCACTGGGCCGCACCGAACGCTGGACCGGCCTCGCCGAGGGCCTGCGCCACCATCTGGACACCGGGCGCCCCGACGGACTCCGCCCCGCCACCCCCTCCGACGGCCCGGACGCCCGCAACTACGAAGCGGCGAACCGCGTCGTCAAGTGCGCCGACTCCCCCGCCCCCACGCCTCGCCGGATCCTGGCGGACATCCACCGCGTCCGCCGGCTCGACCCGCAGCCGGTCCTGACCGGCATGGAGGCGTCCACCTGTGCCTACTGGCGCCACGAGCCCGCCCGCCGCACCCCGCTCGGCAGCCCCGACGCCCCGCCCGTCCTGCTGGTGGCCTCCGCGCACGACCCCGTCACGCCCATCGAGGGCGCACGCCGACTGCGCCGGCTGCTGCCCGGCTCCCGCCTGATCACGCTCGGCGACGACTACACGCACGGCGTGTTCGCCAGCCGGGGCAACGCCTGTGTGGACGACACCGCCGCCGCCTATCTCGTCAACGGCACGACACCGGAGGCGGACGTCAACTGCCACGGCCCCGGGCTGCCGGACGTGCCGTGAGCACGACAGCAGAACAGCTTCCTGAAAATCCGCCGACGCGGGGCCCCGCACGCCGCGACACGCCGGACCGCGAGTGGTGCCGCCGCCCTTCCCGGGCGGCCGGGTCCGGCCGACCGCCCTACGCTGGACGCGGCGGCTGACGAACGGCTCCCTCGACGCCCGATCACGGAGGCGAGACGCATGGCGGTACGGCACCGGCTGATCAGACGGGCCCCGGAGACGGTCTGGGCGGTCCTCTCGGACCGGGACCGGTACGCGGACTGGGTCGTCGGGACGGACACGTCACGACCCGAGTCGGGCAACTGGCCCGAGGAGGGGGCCAGCCTCGCCTACACCGTCCGGCTGGGGCCGTGGACCCTGAGCGGCCGGACCACCGTGCGCCGCTGTGTGCCGCCGCGGGAGCTGGAGCTGGAGGTGGACAGCGGCATGCTGGGGACCGCCCGGATCGCGGTCGACGTCCGCCCGTGGGGCGAGGACACCCTCGTCATCGTCGACGAACATCCCCTGGCAGGGCCCGGCGGCCTCCTGCACAACGCCGCCGTCGACGCCTGCATCCAGTTGCGCCACCGCCCCATGCTGGCCCGGCTCGCCGCGGTCGTCGAAGAGTGCCCGCCGGAGACCGCCGACCGGCGCTGACCCGCGGCCCGGCGGACCCCTGCGGCCCCCGGCTCACCCGGCGAAGGGCGGAGTTTCGATGCCCTGGCCCGCGTCGGGCAGGACCAGTACCGAACCGGCCGGTGGGCGGGGCCGGTCGAGGCCGGTGCGGGCCGTCGTGATGTAGAGGTCCCGCAGTCCGGGGCCGCCGAACGCGCACGCGGTGGGGCGGGCGACGGGCAGCGGCACCGTACGGTCGAGGCGGCCGTCGGGGGTGTAGCGGCGGATCTGCCCACCGTCCCAGAGGGCCACCCAGACGCAGCCGTCGGCGTCGACGGTGAGCCCGTCGGGAAATCCGGCGCCGGGTTCGATGTCCGTCAGCGCCTTCCGCTCCACGATGCGCCGGCCCTGCGCGTCGGTGCGGAGCACATCGATGCGGCGGGTGGGGCTGTCGACGTGGTGGACGCGGCTGCCGTCGGGGCTCCAGCCGGTGCCGTTGCTGACCGTCAGGTCCCCGAGGAGCAGGGTCGCGGTGCCGTCGGGCGCGATCCGGGTGAGACTGCCGCCGCCTCGTGCCTCGTCGTACCGCATGGTGCCCGCCCACAGGGAGCCGTCGGGGGCGACGGCGGCGTCGTTGCCGCGGCGGCCCGGCACCGGGTCGCGGTGCAGCCAGGAGAACGCGCCGTCAGGGCCGTACCGGCCGATGCCGTCGCGGAGGTTGACGACCAGGCCGCCGCCCGCGCGGGGCTTGGCGGCGCCGACGTGCTGTTCGGTGGCCAGGACGGTACGGCGGCCGGTGGCCGGGTCGAAGGTGTGCACGCGGGAGCCGAGGATGTCCACCCAGATCAGTCGCCGCGCGGCCGCATCCCAGGTGGGGCCCTCGCCCAGCTCGGCCTCGGCGCGGACCGCGAGTTCGGCCCTCACCGGTCGCCCCGGTGGCCCAGGCTGAACGAGAGGTCGGCGGCGCCCTTGGCGGCCAGTTCGGTCAGCTCGCGCTCCCGGTCCTCACTCCAGCGGACCATCGGCACGGAGATGGACAGGGCCGCGACGACGGTGCCGGAGCCGTCCCGCACGGGCGCGGCGACACAACTGACGTCGGGGTTGGCCTCACGGTGCTCGACGGCGACGCCCATGACCCTGACCGTGGCGAGCTCCTCGCGCAGCGCGTCCGGGCCGGTGATGCTGTTCGGGGTGAGCGCGACCAGTTCCCCGCACTCCTCCAGACGGGCCTCCAACTCCTCCTCGGGCAGCGAGGCGAGCAGCATCTTGCCGACGGAGGTGCAGTGCGCGGGCAGCCGCCGGCCGGCGGCGGAGACCATGCGGACGGCATGGATGGAGTCGACCTTGGCGACGTAGATGACGTCGACGTCCTCCAGGATCGCCACGTGCACGGTCTCGTCGCAGGTCTCGGCGACCTCGCGGGCGACCCGCTGCCCTTCGGCGGCGATGTCGAGCTGCTCCGCGTACCGGCTGCCGAGCTGGTAGGTGCGTACGCCGAGGCGGTAGCGGCCGGGCTGTTCGGGCACCGGGATCAGGTACGACCGGGCCACGAGCGTGGTGACGAGTTCGTGCACCGTGGTGCGGGGCAGCCGCAGTCTGCGCACGATGTCGGGCGCCGAGAGCGTGCCGTCGCCCTCCAGGAAGAGTTCCATGATGTCCAGCGCCCGGGTCACCGCCGGAACGAGTCGGCCCATGACCGCTCACCCACCCCTTAGCTCGTTCGTCATTCCGGCACATTGCCGGGATGACGAACACAGGCTAAGCGCAGGTCACTTCGGTGGGCAATCGTCCGGCCGGCGATCCCTCCGTGCGCAACCCGTTGACACCCCTTGGGCTGCCTGTTTACGTTCACGCCACGATCCCGAACGGTTGACGAAATACCGAACACGCGAGAGGGCAACTGCCTTGCGCATCACCGGAATCAGTACCCATGTCGTCGGAACCCCCTGGCGCAATCTGACCTATGTACGCGTCCACACCGACGAGGGCCTGACCGGCGTCGGCGAGACCCGCATGCTCGGCCACACCGACGCCCTGATCGGCTACCTGCGGGAGGCCGAGGCCAACCACATCGCCGGCTCCGACCCCTTCGCCGTCGAGGACCTGGTCCGCCGCATGAAGTACGGCGACTACGGACGGGCGGGCGAGATCGTGATGTCCGGCATCGCCGTGGTCGAAATGGCCTGCTGGGACATCAAGGGCAAGGCGCTCGGCGTGCCCGTCTGGCAGCTCCTCGGCGGCAAGGTCACCGACCGCGTCACCGCCTACGCGAACGGCTGGTACACGACGGAGCGCACCCCCGAGGCGTACCACAAGGCCGCACGGGAGGTCGTGGCGCGCGGCTACCGGGCCCTGAAGATCGACCCGTTCGGGACCGGCCACTTCGAGCTGGACGCGGAGCGGTCCCGGTACGCGGTCTCCCTGATCGAGGCCGTACGGGACGCGATCGGGCCGGACACCGAGCTGATGCTGGAGATGCACGGCCGGTTCAGTCCGGCCACCGCGATCCGGCTCGCCCGCGAATTGGCTCCGTTCCACCCGGCGTGGCTGGAGGAGCCGGTTCCGCCGGAGAACCTCAAGGCGCTGAAGAAGGTCGCCGAGCGGGTGGACCTGCCGGTGGCGACGGGTGAGCGCATCCACGACCGGATCGAGTTCCGCGAGCTGTTCGAGGACCGGTCGGCGGACATCATCCAGCCGGACGTCGGGCACATCGGCGGCATCCTGGAGGCCCGCAAGCTCGCCGCCACCGCCGAGACGCACTACACGCTGGTGGCCCCGCACAACGTCGGCGGATCGGCGCTCACCGCGGCCTCGCTCCAACTCGCCGCCTGCACACCGAACTTCAAGATCCTGGAGCACTTCAACGACTTCGCGGACGCGGAGATCAAGAAAGTGGTGCGCGGCGCGCCCCAGGTGGACCCGGAGACCGGCTGCTTCGAGGTGTCGCACGCGCCGGGCCTCGGCGTCGAACTCGACGTCGACGCGGCGGCCGAGTTCCCTCAGCAGCAGGCCCGCTTCGACCTGTGGGCGGACGGCTGGGAGCGGAGGAAGCCCGCATGACCGCCGGTCACCGCGCCGCCGGCCGGTCCCTCGTCGTCGACCGGCCGGGCACCCACCGCCTCATCTCCGGTGACGTGCCCCGGCCGGGCCCGGGCGAGGTCCGCGTGCGGGTCGCCGCAGCCGGGATCTGCCTGAGCGACCGCGAGGTGTACGACGGCCACCGCGACGCCGCGTACGTCCGTTATCCGGTGGTGCCCGGCCATGAGTGGTCCGGCACCGTCGAGGCCGTGGGCGAGGGCGTGGACGCGGGGCTCGTCGGGCGCCGCACGGTCGCCGAGGGCTTCCGGGCCTGCGGGGTCTGCGCGCGCTGCCGGTGCGGGGAGACCAGTCTGTGCGGCGGCGGGTACGCGGAGACCGGGTTCACCGAACCGGGCGCGTTCGCCGACCACCTGGTGCTGCCCGCCCGGCTGTTGCACCTGTTGCCGGACGACGCGGACCTGCGCGCCGCCGCCCTCCTCGAACCCTCCGCCGTCGTCGCCGCCGCCGTGCGCACCGGGCGTCCCGCTCCCGGCGAGCGGATCGCCGTGGTCGGCGCGGGCACCCTCGGCCAGCTCGCGGTGCAACTGCTCGCCGCGTCGTCACCGGGTGAGCTGACCGTGATCGACCCGCGGGCGGCGCGCGGCGAGCAGGCGCTCGGCTTCGGCGCGACCGCGGCGCACACGCCCGAGGAGGCCGCCGGTCTGGAGGGCCGCTTCGACCTGGTGGTGGAGACGGCCGGCGCGCCGTCGACGGCCGCGGCCTCCTGCCGGCTCGCCCGGCGCGGTGGCCGGGTGGTGCTCACCGGGATGTTCACGCCCGGCGCCGAGGGCATCGACCCGGTCCATCTGTCGCTCAGCCAACTGGAGGTGCGCAGCGTGTTCGGCGCACCCTCGGCGGCGTGGTCGGAGGCGGTACGGGCGTTCTCGCTCGGCCTGCTGCGGCCCGCGACGCTGATCACGCACGAGTTTCCGCTGGAGAGGTTCGAGGAGGCGATCGCGCTGGTCGGCAGCGGGGACGCGAACGTCGGGAAGGTGGTGCTCCGGCCTTAGCCCGGCTCGCGGCGCCTGTGTCCGCGCCTCCGGCGGCGTGCCGCGCCCGGGGATGTGCCCCGGCCCCCGCCCCATCGGTCTGCGGCCCCGTGCCCGCCCGCCGGACGGGCCGGGAGGCGCCCCGCCGCAGGCATCGGGCGGGCCGGGCGTCCCGCCCGATGCCCACCGCACCCCCATCACCCCGAACGCCATCCGACATATCGAACATTGGAGTTCCGTGACCGACCCTTCCGTTCCTCGCAGCCCCGGTGCCGCGGCCCTCGCTCGCATCGGACATCCCTCCCCCGGCACCGACCCGGCCGACGCCTCGCCGCACGCGTTCCCGGACGGGGGCACCTGGCGTACCGAGATCCCCTCGGTGGAGGGCCCGGAGGCGCTGGCCGCCGTGCTCGAGGAGAGCGCGCGGCTCGACGTGCCGATCCACCGGATCAGCCAGGGCAGCGGCGTGTGGATGCTCACCGACGCCGAGATCACCGAGATGGTGGAGTCCTGTGCCGAACGGGACATCGAGCTGTGCCTGTTCACCGGGCCGCGCGGCACCTGGGACACCGGTGCCGCGACCCGCACCGACTCGGGGGGCGCGGGGCTGCGGGCCCGCGGCCACGACGCGTTCGCGGGCTGTGTCGAAGACGCCGTGCGCGCCACCGGGTTGGGCGTCACCTGCCTGCTCGTCGCCGACGAGGGCGTGCTGTGGACGCTGCACCGGATGCGTGCCGCCGGGGTGCTGCCCGCCGGTACGACGTTCAAGGTGTCCGCACTGATCGGTCCGGTCAATCCGGCCTCGTACAGCGTCTTCGAGCGGCTCGGCGCCGACTCCCTGAACGTGCCGTCCGATCTCACGCTCGCCCACGTCACCGAGATCCGCCGGGTCAGCCGCGCCCCGATGGACCTGTACGTCGAGGCGCCCGACGACCTCGGCGGCTACGTCCGGATGTACGAGGCCGCCGAGCTGATCCGGCGCGGTGCCCCGCTGTACCTGAAGTTCGGGCTCAGCAAGTCGCCCGGGATCTATCCCTACGGCGCCCAGTTGCGCGAGATCGCTCTCGCCGGTGCCCGGGAACGGGTGCGGCGCGGCCGGCTCGTCCTCGATCTGCTGGCCCGGCTCGGCGCGGACGGCGGGATGTCGCCGCTCGGCGCCCGCGACCCGGGCGAGCTGCGGCGCTTCCCCGTACCGGAAGGAGACTGATATGCGCACCCGCACGCGCCGAGCCGCGGTCGTGACGACCGTGGCCGGGCTGCTCGCCCTGTCCCTGGCCGGGTGCGGCCAGGAGGCACTCGGCGGCAGCCGCTACAAGCCGAAGCACGGTGAGGTCGTCACCGTCGGCCTGGCGATGCCCACCAAGTCCTCGGAACGCTGGATCGCCGACGGCGAGAACATGGCGAAGCAGTTCCGGACGGCCGGGTACAAGACGGATCTGCAGTACGGCGACAACAAGGTGGAGAACCAGGTCGCGCAGATCGAGAGCATGATCACCAAGGGGGTCGGGCTGCTCGTCGTCGCCGCGATCAACGGATCGGCGCTCTCCGACGTCCTGGAGCAGGCCGAAGAGGCGGGCATCCCCGTGATCGCGTACGACCGGCTCATCCTGGGCACCGACGCGGTCGACTACTACGCGTCGTTCGACAACGAGCGGGTCGGGCGGCTCCAGGCGCAGTACCTCGTGGACCGCCTCGGCCTCGGCGCACCGCGTAAGCCCGCCAAGGGCGGCAAGGCTCATCGCATCGAACTGTTCGCGGGGTCCCCGGACGACAACAACACCCAGTACTTCTGGAACGGCGCCATGAAGGTGCTGCGCCCCTACCTCGACAGCGGGCAGCTCGTCGTGGGCAGCAAGCAGACCACCATGGCGAAGGCGGCGACACAGCTCTGGAGCGGTGAGACCGCGCAGAAGCGCATGGACGACATCCTCACCAAGAGCTACGGCCAGGAGCGTCTGGACGCGGTGCTTTCGCCGTACGACGGGATCTCGATCGGCGTCATCTCGGCGCTGCAGAGCGCGGGTTACGGCACGAAGAGCCAGCCGCTGCCGGTGGTGACGGGGCAGGACGCGGAGCTGGCGTCGGTGAAGTCGATCATCCGGGGCGAGCAGACGCAGACCGTCTTCAAGGACACCCGCAAGCTCGCGAAGCGGGCCGTGCAGATGGGCGACGCCGCGCTGACCGGCAAGAAGGTCGAGGTCAACAACACCTCCGACTACAACAACGGTGTGAAGACCGTGCCGTCGTATCTGCTCGACCCGGTGAGCGTCGACCGTAAGAACACCCACCTCCTCGTCGACGAGGGGTACTTCACGGCGGGACAGTTGAAGTGACGGCGTCCGGGTCCCGTGAGGGTGCGCAGAGCCCCGCGCCGGTGCTGCGGATGCGCGGCATCACCAAGACCTTCCCCGGCGTCACAGCGCTGAGCGACGTCAACCTGACGGTGCGCGCCGGTGAGATCCACGCGATCTGCGGGGAGAACGGCGCGGGCAAGTCGACCCTGATGAAGGTGCTCAGCGGCGTGCATCCGCACGGCAGCTACGAGGGCGGGATCGACTTCGAGGGCGAACCGGTCGCGTTCAAGGACATCCGCGCGAGCGAACGGCACGGCATCGTCATCATCCATCAGGAGCTGACGCTCGTCCCGTACCTGTCGATCGCGGAGAACATCTTCCTGGGCAACGAGCGGGCACGGCGCGGCGTCATCGACTGGAACGGCACCCTGCGGCGCGCCGCTCAACTGCTCTCCCGGGTCGGCCTGCGCGAGAAGCCGCAGACACCGGTCAGCGAACTGGGCGTCGGCAAGCAGCAGTTGGTGGAGATCGCCAAGGCGCTCGCGAAGGAGGTGAAGCTGCTCATCCTGGACGAGCCGACCGCGGCGCTCAACGACGAGGACAGCGCGAAGCTCCTCGGTCTGATCCTGGAGCTGCGCGAGCAGGGCATCGCGTGCATCGTCATCTCGCACAAGCTGAACGAGATCCGGGCCGTCGCCGACTCGGTCACGATCCTGCGCGACGGACAGACCATCGAGACCCTGCCGGTACGTGAATCGCGGGGCATGGAACCGGAGTTGAGTGAGGACCGGATCATCCGCGGCATGGTCGGCCGCGATCTCGACCACCGTTACCCGGAGCGCACCCGCTACGCCGGCGAGGACGCGGGCGTCACCGTCCTCGGCATCGCGGGCTGGACCGTGCGGCACCCCGTCGACCAGCACCGCACGGTGGTGGACGACGTGTCCCTGACCGTACGGCGCGGCGAGATCGTCGGCGTCGCGGGCCTGATGGGCGCGGGCCGCACCGAGCTGGCCATGTCCGTCTTCGGCCGCAGCTACGGCAGATATGTGGCGGGGACGGTCGAGGTGGACGGCCGGCCGGTGCGGACCAGGACGGTACCGGCGGCGGTCGCGGCCGGCCTCGCGTACGTCACCGAGGACCGCAAGCAGTACGGCCTGAACCTGATCGACGACATCAACCGCAACATCTCCCTGGCCTCCCTGCCGGGCATGGTGCGCCGGGGCACCGTCGACGCGCACCACGAGCGGTCCGTCGCCGAGCGCTACCGCAGGTCGATGAAGATCAAGGCCCCCACGGTCCATGAGCAGGTGGGGCGGCTCTCCGGCGGCAACCAGCAGAAGGTCGTCCTGAGCAAATGGATCCACGCCGATCCGAAAGTGCTGATCCTGGACGAGCCGACCCGCGGCATCGACGTGGGCGCGAAGTTCGAGATCTACACCGTCATCGACCGGCTCGCCGCCGAGGGCAAGGCGGTACTGATCATCTCGTCCGAGCTGCCCGAGCTGCTCGGGATGTGCGACCGGATCTACACGATGGCCGAGGGCCGCCTCACCGGTGAGGTCGCGCGGGCCGACGCCACCCAAGAAGTCCTGATGCGCCACATGACCCTGAACAGAAGCTGAGGCCGGCCATGACCACCACGACCACACCGCCCGAGGAGGCGGCCGGCGCCGGGACGCCCGCGCCGTCCACCGGCGCCCTGCTCCTGCACGGGCTGCGCACCAACATGCGGCAGTACGGCATGCTCTCCGCACTCGTCCTGATCGTGCTGCTCTTCGGGTTCTGGACGGACGGCGCGCTCCTTCGCCCCGGCAACATCTCCAACCTGCTGCAGCAGAACGGCTACATCCTGATCCTTGCCATGGGCATGATGATCGTCATCATCGCCGGGCACATCGACCTGTCGGTCGGTTCGGTCGCCGCGTTCGTCGGCGCGGTATCGGCCGTCCTGATGATCGAACACCATCTGCCATGGGCACTCGCCCTGGCCCTGTCCCTGCTCATCGGAGCGGTCGCGGGCGCCTGGCAGGGCTTCTTCATCGCGTATCTGGGCATCCCGTCGTTCATCGTGACGCTCGCCGGGATGCTGCTGTTCCGCGGGCTCACACAGATCACCCTCGCAGGGCAGTCACTGTCCCCCTTCCCGGAGGGTTTCCAGAACCTCGCCAAGGGCGTGTTCCCGGAGGCGGGGCCGGGATGGTCGATCCCGCTCCCCTTCGAGTTCCATCTGGATCTGGGCTTCATCGAACTGCGTACGGAGGCGATCGGCCCGTACCACAACCCCACGCTCCTGTTCGGGCTCGTCGTCATCGCGTTCCTGCTGGTCCGTGAGGTGCGTGACCGACGGCGTCAGCGTGCGTACGTACTGGACGTGCTGCCCCGCAATATCTGGATCATGAAGTGCGTGGCCCTCGTCGCCGCGGTGCTCGCGTGCACGCTGACCCTGGCGAGCTGGCACGGCATGCCGGTGATCATGCTGATCGTGTGCGGGCTCCTGCTCGCCCTCGGCCATGTGATGCGCAACGCGGTGGTCGGCCGGCATGTGTACGCGCTCGGCGGCAACAAGGCCGCGGCCAAGCTGTCCGGCGTCAAGGACAAACGCGTCACCTTCCTGGTCTTCGTCACCATGGGCGTGCTGGCGGCGCTCGCGGGCTGTGTGTTCGCGGCCCGGCTCAACTCCGGTACGCCGCAGGCGGGTCTGAACTTCGAGCTGGAGGCCATCGCGGCGGCGTTCATCGGCGGGGCGTCGATGAGCGGCGGCGTCGGCACGGTGCTCGGCGCGATCACCGGCGGCCTGGTGCTCGGTGTGCTGAACAACGGCATGAACCTGGTGGGCGTCGGTACCGACTGGCAGCAGGTCATCAAGGGGCTGGTGCTGCTCGCGGCGGTAGGCCTGGACGTGTGGAACAAGCGCAGGGCCGGATCCTGACGCCTCCTCCCGCGGGCGAGGGCGGCGGCGACGGGAACGGGCACCAGGCCCTCCCTCGCCGCCGCCCGGCTCACGCCGGCGGACGCCGCGCTCGCCCCGACCGGTGAACCGGCCCCGTGGCCGGGACACCGGTCGGCTTTCCGGCGGGCCGAGGCCCTCGGCACGGACCTGCGGTTTCCCGGCTCCCCGGCTCCCCGGCTCCCCCGACCAGCCCGGCGTCCGACGGCATACGCGGCCCGGCGACCGCGTCCGGCGGCGGCGTGCGCACCCCGCGCCTCGGTGAGGTGTTCACACCGCCGCCCGACGGACCGCGCGCCCGTTCCCCGGAAGCTCAGTGGGCCACGGGCCAACCGGTGCTCCAGTCGAGGAGGTTGATGCCGAGCTTCGGGGTGCCGTTGTCGTCGCGGTCGTAGTAGTGGTAGACGATCAGGTCCCCGTCGGTGTCGGACATGATCGACTGCCCGCCGGGACCGATGTACCGGCCGTGCGACTCCAGGACCGGCGTGCCGCCGTTCTCCGTCATGGGCACCCCGTTCCGGTCGAGGTACGGCCCCGTGACGCTCGTCGCCCGGCCGACCTTCACCTTGTAGGTGGAACTGGCCCCGGCGCAGCACGTGTCGTACGACGCGAACAGGTAGTAGCGGCCGCCGCGCTTCACGAGGTACGGCGCCTCCACCGCCTTCGTCCCGGTGGGCCGGGAGGCGAGGGAGTGGCGGGCGGTGTCCGTGGGGTGCGGCTTGCCGGTCGACGGATCGAGCCGGATCAGTTTGATGCCGGTCCACCAGGAGCCGAACGACAGCCACCACGTGCCGTCGTCGTCCACGAACAGGTTCGGGTCGATGGCGTTGAAGTCGTCGGAGGCGGTGGAGGTGACGACGACGCCCTGGTCGGCCCAGCTTTCCGGCTCACCCGTGGCGGAGGTCGCCAGGCCGATCGCCGAGTCGTGGGAGCCGAAGGACGAGACGGAGTAGTACATCAGGTACGTGCCGCCGTGGTACGAGATGTCGGGCGCCCAGGCCTCCGGCACCGGCGAGTACCGCGCCCACCAGCCGGGCTTGGCGCGGAAGGCGTCGGCGCCCGCGGTGAACGCGGTCCGGTCGGCGGACGCGCGGTGACCGAGACCGCCGCCGGTGGCGTAGAGCAGGTACTTCCCGGCGCCGGTACGCACCATCGTAGGGTCGTGCACGACGACGGCACCGACGACCCGGCCAGGGTTGGGGTAGGCGGTGGCGGTGCCCGGCGCGAGCGCGAGCAACGCGGCGACGGGGGCAGTGATCAGCGCACGTCGCCGGGCCGCGCGGAAGGCGGGGCGACGGGCGGGGCGCAAGGTGCGGCTCACACGGACTCCTCAGCTCGGTGATTCGGGTCTCACATCCACGCCGGTGGCGGGGCCGCGGGCGTCCCTTCCCTGAGCCCCGCCACCGGGCCGTGATGTCGCGTTCGGGTCCTCAGCGCACGCCCGCCGGTCCGTCCGCCACCGGGACGCCGAAGTCCGGGGTGCCGTCCGGCTTCCAGCCGAACGGCTGGATCCGGGTGTGCCGGTTGGGGTCGTCCAGCGGATCGCCGGTGATCTTCTTGTACTGCCGTGCGTGGTAGACGAGCACGTCGGTGCGGCCGTCCTCGGCGACGGTGAAGGAGTTGTGCCCCGGACCGTACTGCCGTGTGGTGTCGTCGCTGGTGAACACCGGCTCGGAAGACTTGCGCCAGGACGCCGGGTCGAGCAGGTCACTGTCCGCGTCGGCGGTGAGCAGGCCCATGCAGTAGTTGCTGTCGGTGGCGCTCGCCGAGTAGGTGAGGAACACCCGGCCGTTGCGCTGGATCACCGAGGCGCCCTCGTTGACCTTGAAGCCGACGCACTCCCACGGCAACTCCGGTGTACTGAGCCGCACTTGGGGACCGGTCAGGGTCCACGGGTTCGCCATCCGCGACAGGAAGAGGCCGGTGTTGTTGTCCATGCCGGGCTCGTGCTGGGCCCATGCGAGATAGCGGTCACCCCGGTGCGTGAAGGTGGTCGCATCGAGCGAGAAGGTGTCCCAGGCGGTGACGATCTGTCCCTTCTCCGTCCAGCTTCCCTCGAACGGGTCGGCGTGGGCGTTCTCCAGGACCCAGATGCGGATCTTCCACTCGTCCTCGGCGGGCGCGGCCGCGAAGTAGACGTACCACTTGCCGTCGATGCGGTGCAGTTCCGGGGCCCAGATGTGCGCGCCCATGTCACCGCTGCCGTGCTTGCGCCAGATCACCGACTCCCCGGCGGTGGCGAGACCGCGCAGGGTGCGGGAGCGGCGCAGCACGATGCGGTCGTACTCGGGGACGGTGGCCGTGAAGTAGTACCGCCCGTCGGCCGGGTCGCGGTGGATGTGCGGGTCGGCGCGCTGCTCGACCAGGGGATTGCGGTACCCGGCGACGGAGGCGCCCGTGGTCCGGGGCGTCGCCGCGTGCGCGAGGCCGGGAGTGGCGGCGACGGCGCTCACGGCGAGTGCGCCGCGCAGGAGGGCGCGGCGGCTGGGGGTATCGGCAGGGGGCATGGGGCTGCCTTTCGCGAGAGGGGGTGAGGGGCTCCGCGCGGTTCGTGAGCCGGATACGGCCGGGTCCAGGCGCTCCGGTCGGCTCGGGTCCGGGGCGACCGGGCTCTCCCGATCCGTGCGGCGTGGCAGGGGCACTCGCAACCGAGGCCCGGAAACAGGGACGTTCGATATTTCGGACGCTATCTGTGATGCCGAACGACCAAACCGTAAGAGGGCACCACGGCCGCGTCAACGGTCGTGACAGCACCCTTCACACCGGCCACGGCAGCCCTTGCGTACGCGACCCCGGCCGACGCACCGGAACGCGGGAATGGCCGTCGCGGGCGACCGCCGAACGGCTTCGGCACCGGCTATCACGCGCCCGCCGCGCTCGACCGGGAGACAACAGGCCACCCCGCCGAGCAGGCCCAGCAGTTCGCCATGCCGCGGTCGGCGGGCCCGCGGAAGGCCCTGGCCCCGGACCGGGCGACCCCGGCGGCGGCCGACGACCGACGCGCACACCACGCCCGCCGCCGAAGGGTTCCGCCGAGTCCGGCGCGTTGAACCGAGCGGACCGTGGCGTCCGATTCGGCGGCGCACCGCCTCACCCGAGCGGCGATCGCCGATGCCGATGCCGATGCCGAAGGAATGATCGCGACAACCGCTTGCATGTTCTATGCCATAGCCCATAAGTTACTGACAGGTAGCCCGCTCGGTGGGTCGCCCTGTCGACGGGAGGGTGGTGGCGTGTGAGTCCGCGCAGGAGTGACAGCCGTGACCGGATGATCCTCAGCGCCGCTGCTCTGCTGCGCGAGTACGGGGCGAGCGCGACCAGCGTGGACCGGGTGCTCGCGCACAGCGGGGCCCCTCGGGGCTCGGTGTATCACCACTTCCCCGGCGGGCGGGCGCAGCTCATCGATGAGGCGGTGGCGCTGGCGGGGGACTTCATCGCGGGTCTGATCGATGCCGCGATGCAGGCGGACGATCCGGTCGAGGCCGTCGACGCGTTCTTCGTGCTGTGGCGTGACCGGCTCGTGGAGAGCGGTTTCCGGGCCGGTTGCCCGATCGTGGCGGTGGCCGTCGAGACGAACGACGACGCGCCGCAGTTGGCCCGCTCCGCCGCCGCCGTCTTCACCCGCTGGCAGGACGCCCTCGCGGGCCTCCTGCTGCGGCACGGTCTGGCCGAGGACCGCAGCCGCCGGCTCGGTGCCTTCATCATCGCGGCGGTCGAAGGCGCGGTGATCATGTGCCGGGCCGAGCGGAGCACCGCCCCGATCGAGGCCGCCGCCGCGGAGATCCACGACCTGCTCCGCCACGCCCTGCGGGAGCGCCCCGGCGCCGGACCCGGACCTCGCCCCGGGGCGTAGCCCGCCGCCCTTTCCGGCCCACGCCCGCACCCCATGTCAGCTCAGTCCGAAGGAGTCACCATGCCCTCGCTCGACCGTCACGACAACGTCTTCGTCCTCGACCTCGGGGACGGGGAGAACCGCTTCCACCCCGACTGGATCGCCGCCGTCGGCGCCGCGTTGGACGAAGTGGAGAAGGCGGAGGGGCCCCGTGCCCTGGTCACCGCGGCCACGGGCAAGTTCTGGTCCAACGGGCTCGACCTGGAATGGCTGTTCGCCCACGCCGACCAGCACCAGGACTACGTCGTCGCCGTCCACGGGCTGTTCGCGCGGATGCTGTCGCTGCCGGTCGTCACGGTGGCCGCGCTGCAGGGGCACACCTTCGCCGCCGGCGCCATGTTCTCCCTGGCCCACGACTTCCGCGTGATGCGTGCCGACCGCGGCTACTGGTGCCTGCCCGAAGCGGACATCAACATCCCCTTCACCCCCGGCATGGCCGCGCTCATCCAGTCCCGCCTGGCGCCGCAGACCGCGCACGAGGCGATGCTCACCGCCCGCCGCTACGGCGGCGCCGACGCCGCGGCCGCCGGCATCGTCGACCGGGCCGTCGCCGAGGACGCCGTGCGGTCCACCGCGACCGAGATCGCCCGGGCGCAGGTGAACAAGGCCGGCGACACCCTGGGCACCATCAAGGCCCGCATGTACGGCCCGGCCCTGGCCACCCTGCGGGACACCACCGCCCCGCTCGGCTGAGCCGCCGCCCCGCCGACCGCCCCCCGCCCCGGGCCTTCTCCCCGGGGCGGGCCACCCGAACCGCTCACCGTACGAGGAGACAGGGCCGATGACCGCCGACACCGCCGCCTGGCACAAGACCGCGTGCATCCTGTGCGAGAACAACTGCGGTATCCAGATCCGGACCGACGGCCGCCGCTTCGCCAAGATCCGCGGCGACAAGGACCACGTCGCCACCGCGGGCTACACCTGCAACAAGGCCCTGCGCCTGGATCACTACCAGAACGGCGGGGCCCGGCTGACGACTCCCCTGCGGCGGGAGGCGGACGGCAGCTTCACCCCCCTCGACTGGGACACCGCGATACGCGAGATCGCCGCCCGGCTGAAGACCGTACGGGACACCCACGGCGGCGAATCGATCTTCTTCTACGGCGGTGGCGGACAGGGCAACCACCTCGGCGGCGCCTACAGCGGCGCCCTCCTGCGCGCCCTCGGAGCCCGCTACCGCTCCAACCCCCTCGCGCAGGAGAAGACCGGTGAGGGACACGTCGACGCCCACCTCACCGGCGGCCACACCACCGGCGACTTCCCCCGCGCCGAGGTCTCCCTCTTCCTCGGTAAGAACCCCTGGCAGTCCCACGGCGTCCCACGCGCCCGCACCGTCCTCAAGGACATCGCCAAGGACCCCGCCCGCACGATGATCGTCATCGACCCGGTCCGCACCGAAACGGCCGACCTCGCCGACATCCACCTCCAGGTCAAGCCCGGCACCGACGCCTGGTGCCTGGCCAGCCTCCTCGGCACCCTGGTCCAGGAAGACCTCATCGACCACGGCTTCCTCGACTCCCGCACCACCGGCGCCGAAACCGTCATCGCGCAGCTCAAGACCGTGGACGTCGCCCGCTGCGCGGCCACCTGCGGGGTGGACGAGAGCCTGCTGCGCCGGACGGCCCGCGTCATCGCCACCGCCTCCAGCGTCTCGACGTACGAGGACCTCGGCGTACAGCAGGGCCCCAACAGCACGCTGGTCTCCTACCTCAACAAGCTGACCTGGCTGCTGACGGGGAACTTCGCCAAGCCCGGCGCCATGCAGCCGCACTCGTGGATCGCGCCGCTGGCCCGCTACTCCACCGGGCCGCGCCGCACCCCCGTCACCGGCGCCCGGATGCCCGGCGGCCTGGTGCCCTGCAACGTCATCGCCGAGGAGATCCTCACCGACCACCCGGACCGGTTCCGGGCGATGGTCATCGAGTCGTCCAACCCGGCGCACTCCCTGGCCGACTCCGCCGCCTTCGCGCGGGCACTCGCCGCGCTCGACCTGGTCGTCGTCATCGACATCGCCCTGACCGAGACCGGCCGCCAGGCCGACTACGTGCTGCCGGCCGCCTCCCAGTTCGAGAAGTGGGAGGCGACCTTCTTCACCTTCGAGTTCCCCCACAACACCTTCCACCTGCGCGCCCCGGTCCTCGACCCGCTGCCCGGCACCCTGCCCGAGCCCGAGATCTACGCCCGTCTCGTCCGTGAACTGGACGCCGTCCCGCGCAGCAGGCTCACCGTGCTGCGCACGGCGGCCCGCCTGGGCCGCGTGCCGTACAAGCTCGCCTTCGCCGCCCTGGCCGCCCTCGACAGGTCCACCGTCGCCATGGCCCCGCACCTGCTGTACGAGACCCTCGGCCCGACCCTCCCCTCGGGCGCCCGCTCCGCCGCCGTGCTGTGGGCGCTCGCGCAGCGCATCGCCAAGGAGTACCCGGCCGCGATGCGCCGGGCCGGACACGCGAGCGCCGACGCCCTGTTCGACGCGATGCTGGAGGGCCGGTCCGGGATCACATTCACCGAGGACGAGTACACGGACGCCTGGAACTACGTCCCCCACCCCGGCCACCGCATCCCGCTGCCCATCCCCGAACTCCTCGGCCTCCTTGCGGAGTTGGACTCCACTCCTGCCGTCCACACCACGGAGGACTTCCCGATCGTCCTGGCCGCCGGCCAGCGCCGGGCCTTCACCGCGAACACGATCTTCCGCGACAACGCCTGGCGCAAGCGCGACGCCCAGGGCGCACTGCGCGTCAGCCCCCACGACGCCGAACAGCTCGGACTGTCCGACGGCGCCCCCGCCCGGATCACCACGAGCCGCGGCACGGCTCAGGCACTCGTCGAGATCGACGACCGCCTGCAGCCCGGCCACGCGGCGCTGCCGAACGGCTTCGGCCTCGACCTGCCCACCGAGGGCGGCGGCACCGAACGCACCGGCGTCGCCCTGAACACCCTCACCGACCTCACCTGGCGCGATCCCATCGCCGGCACCCCCTGGCACAAACACGTCCCCGCCCGCATCGAACCTCTGCCCGCCTGACGGGGCTCCCCGCCCCGCACGAGGCCGCCCCGGCAGCACGAGGACAACGGCGTCAGGGCTGCGGACCGCTGACGCGGCGTCGGTTCGGAAGGGCGTGGGAGCGTCCGACCGCGCGTCACCGCTCTCGCCCCCCGGGGCGGGCGGCGGCGGACGTCCCGGATCCGGTGGAAGCGCTCAGGGGGTGTACCGCTTGAGGTAGAGCTGCTTGCCGCATTCCTGGGAGAGCCACAGGTACCGGTGTTCCCGAAGTCGACGAGGTCGGACCCTCACGGCGGTCCTCCAGCACTCCACCCGGCGCGGGATCCGCACCAGTCCGATGGTCTCCGTCCTGGGCAAGTCGTTCGCCAACATCGAGGGCTCCATCCGGCACCTGTGCCCCGAGACCTCCCTGATCGACGTGTTCTCCCAGGAACTCGTCGGCATCGTCACCGAACTCGTCAAGGAATCCCTCTCCCCGCAGCAGGCGGTCCGCTCGGCGCTGGAGATCATCACCGCGCGGCCAGACCGACCAGAACGTCGTCACCGTCCTCATGGCGGACGAGTCCCTCACCCCGCGGCAGGCCCTCCACGAGGCCGTCGCGCTGCGCGACAGCGTCCTGGAACGGTTCCTGACGCTGCGCGCCGAGGTCACCCGCCACGCCGGTGCCGGACTGCGGCGCTACCTCGACGACCTCGGCCACGGCATCCGCGGCAACATCGAATGGGGCCTGCGCACCCCGCGCTACCACGTCCCGCACCCCGCCCCCACCGGCGCCGCGCCCCTCGACCCGCACCACTGGTCGCAGACCCCGCTCACCGGCGCCCACGACCCCCGCCGGCTGCCGACGATCGCCTGGTGGTGGCAGGACCTCGCCCGTTGAACACCCCCGCACGACGACAAGCCGGCGCACGAGGCGGCGTTCAGTGATCACCCGCGCCCGGACCTTCCGGAGACCTGGCGCGCTCTTCCCGTTCCCCGACGGGTGGTGGGGTTCGGTTCGGCCGGGCCGGGCCCGTCGGGCAGCGATCCAGCGGCGCTTTCCCCGGGCAGGAGAATCCTCAAGGCCGGGTGAGCTTGGCGGCCACTCCGTCGAGGACCCAGTCCAGGCCGGTCGTGAAGGAGGTTTCCGCGTCCGCGTCCGTGCCGTCGCGCACGGCCTTGCTCAGTGCCGGGAAACGGCCTGTGGCCAGCATTTTCGTCACGTGCGGGCCGGATGCGCGCTGCCAGTCGCGTTCGGACAGGCCCGTGGCGCGTTCGGCACGCAGGGTGGCGATCTCGCGCCTGAGCGCGCCGATGACGTAGGCGCTGACGGTTTCCACGGCGCGCAGGACGGTGTCGATGTCGGCGCGGCCGTCGAGGGCGGCCAGCTTGGCCTCGGTCAGGGCGAGGCCGTTCGGACCCAGGGCCGGGCGGCCGCCGAGCAGGTCGGCCAGCCATTCGTGGCGGAGAGCGGTCCGCCTGGTGCGGTGGGCGAGGGTGCGCAGCGCCTCCCGCCAGTCGCCGGACCGTTTCCCGGGGAGGATCTCGGCCTGGACCTCGTCCACCATGAGGTCGAACAGCTCCTCCTTGGTGGAGAGGAATCCGTACAGCCGCATCGGGCCGGCGTTCAGCCGAGCGGCGACCTTGCGCACGGACACCGCCTCCAGCCCGCCTTCGTCGGCCAGCGCGATGGCGGCGGCGACGATCCGCTCCCGGTCGAGCGGCACGGGTCGCGCCGGCGGCTCCGGCCGGTCCCACACGGTCATGGTCACGCCCTCCTTGCGGTGCTCCGTCGTGGAGAAATACAGTGTATCGCTATGAGACGCCGTATCGCAGTGGTCGGGGGCGGCCCCGGCGGCCTTGCCTTCGCCCGTGTCCTGCACCGCCATGGCCACCCCGTCACGATCCTCGAACGGGATTCCGCTCCGGACGCGCGCCCTCCGGGCGGCGCGCTGGACCTGCACGAGGGGCTGGGCCAGCGCGCGCTGGAGAAGGCGGGGCTGCTGACGGAGTTCCAGGCGCTGTCCCGCCCCGAGGGGCAGGCCATGCGCATCCTGGACACGGACGGGACCGTCCTGCGCGACTGGCGCCCCCGCCCGGATGACCGGGCCCATCCCGAGATCGACCGCGGGCACCTCCGCGACCTGCTGCTCGGCCCGCTCGACGTCCAGTGGGGCCGGGGCGTGACGCGGGTGGTGCCGGGGGCCCGGGACGGCGTACGGGTCCATTTCGCGGACGGGCGGCAGGAAACGTTCGACCTCGTGGTCGGCGCGGACGGCGCCTGGTCACGGACCCGCGCGGCCGTCTCGCCGGTGAGACCGCACTACACCGGCGTCACCGCGGTCGAGACCTCCCTGGACGACGTCGGCACCCGCCACCCTGACCTCGCCCAACTGGTCGGCGACGGTTCCATGGCGGTGTACGGGGTGAACCGCTCCCTCGTCGCCCAGCGCAACAGCGGCGGCCACATCAAGGTGTACGCCCAGTTCCGCGCGCCGCTGGACCGGCACACGCATCCGGATCCCGCCGACGCCGAGGCCGTGCGGGCGAGCCTGCTGGACCTGTTCGGCGGCTGGGCCGCTCCCCTCCTCGACCTGCTCCGCCGCGGCACCGGTTTCGTCCACCGCCCCCTCCACGTCCTGCCCGTTTCGCACCGCTGGACCCACGTCCCCGGGGTGACGCTCCTGGGCGACGCCGCCCACCTGATGCCTCCGCTGGGGGCGGGCGCGAATCTCGCGATGCTGGAAGGCGCCGAGCTCGCCGAGGCCGTCGCCGGCGCCCCGGGAGATCCGGACGAGGCCGTCCGCGCCTTCGAGGAACAGATGTGGGCGCGGGCCGGCAGGTGGGCGAAGATCACGACGGCCGGTCTGGAACGCCTCGTCAGCCCGGACCCCGCCGAAGCCCTCGCCCTCTTCGACGAAGTCCAGCCCTCCTGACCGCCGGGCGCGAGAGCCAGCGAACCGGCTCCTGCAACACCTCGACCGCTTCCGTGGCCGCTCCCCTCGGCGGCGTCATGACCCCGGCCAGGGTCATCGAAGTGACGGAGGAAGCGCTGCCGTAGGGCCGCGCCCGGCCGCACCGGCGGCGTCGGCGTGGCCGGGCGGGGACGGCGCCGAGAGCCCGCGGGGCCGGGTGTCCGCCGCCGTGGCGCGGACCGTTCTCCCTGCTCAGAGCCACCCGAGGGCCCAGACCGGCGCGTCGACGAGGGCTGCCGCGTACGTGTCGAAGCCGACGGCCTCCGCCAGGTCCGGGCAGAAGGCGAAGTGTTCCGCGGCGACTTGGCGGGCGTGGCCCGGGGTGCGGGGAGGCCGGGCGACCGACAGGCCGAGGGACTGGGCTTCGAGGGCGCACAGACGCGCGCCGAAGCGCCGGTCCCAGCTTCGTACCAGCGCCGCGACGGTATCGGGGCCGATCTCCGGCTGCCAGCCGCAGGCCAGGATCGCGCGGGCGCCGTCCGTGGCGTCGGTGAGGCCGAGGTACGGGCCCCGGCCGGCGCCGGAGAACAGCGCCCGGACGCCGTCGGCACTGCCGGTCAGTGCCAGGGCGCCGGTGTCGGGATCGTCCGCCGGGCCTGCCGCCGGGGCCATTCCGGGCCACGTCCGGTACGGCAGCCGCGTGTACCGTCCCAGCTCCGCCCAGCCGTCGGCGCCGAGCCGGGCGAGGTCCGCCTCGTCCGCCTCGTCCGTCCCGGCGGTGTGCAACTGGCCGTTGTGCCAGGGCCTCAGCGGCTCCCCGTCGGCGTCGGGGAGCGCGCCGAGCAGCAGCGGCCACAGGCCGCTCTCGCGGCGGTGCGCGTACAACTCGCCCCAGCGGTGCCCGGCCTCCGCCGCCGGCAGGGGCTCGTCGGAGACCCACAGCACCGGGTCGGCCGGGCTTTCCGTACCGGGCCAGGCGTACCGCGGGTCGGGGACGATCAGCCTCCCCGGCGGCAGGCCGCCGGGGAGCTGCTGCGTGGTGAGCGTCATGGCGGGAGGCTAACTTCCGGCGGCGGGCGGCGTTCCGTACCTCATCCGGAGGCGAGGGCGCCCGCCAGGCCGACGACGCCCGCGACGACGGCCGCGGCCGCGCCCGCGAGGACCTCCGCCGGCAGCGCGACGATCGCGAGGGCGATGAGGGCCGCCGCGCCCAGCACGACGAGAGTGCCCTCCAGGATGCCTTTCCAGGGCAGGTCCCACTCCCACGGCGGCTCCCAGCCCCGCGGGTCCCACCAGGGCCGGGGCTTCTCCTGTGGCTGGTGCCGCGGTTGCGGTTGGGGTACCGGCACGGGGTGCGGTGTCGGGTCCCTGGGTTTGTCCTTGTTCTGATAGACGATCAGGCCGTCCTGATTCCCGTTGGGCGAGAAGACGACGTTGTTCGATCCGGGCACCGGGTACACCCCGGTCATGGCCTGGCCGGGCCCCGCTTTCCAGCCGGTTTCGCCCTGGGCCGTCTTCCACTGCTCGAACCGTTTGCTGTAGTGGAGCACCTGGGCCTTGGCCGTGGGCGCCTGCCCGATCGCCTTCACGTCCCAGATCTTGGCGGTCCTGGTGCCCGTGTTCTCGTGCAGGATGTCGATCTCGCCGGCGTTCTTGCTGGGGTCGGGGTTGGCCGGGTACCGGTCCTCCGCCCGCTTGTAGCTGCCGCCGGGGAGGTGGACCGTCTCGCGGATGGCGCCGCCCGACACCTGGGCGCGCAGCGCCTTGGCGGCGACGTGTTGGGCGTTGTCGTGCGGCTCACGCCAGTTGATGCCGGGGCCCGCCGCGAGCCGGGTGACGGATCCGTAGACCTGCCGGCGCGAACTCTGCAGCCGTTGGGCGACCGCGCTCTCCGCCGCCGTGCCGCCGGACCGCACCGCCCAGGCACGCATCTGGAGCGCCGCCCCGGGGCTGGAGAGCAGCCCGCGCGGGTCGGTGCGGTTCAGCGGGTCGTTCCGGGTGTAGGCGTACGGGTTCTCCGCGCCTCCCGGTCCGGCCTTCTCGGTGGTGACCGGGTCGCGGGAGGTGTAGCGGCCCAGGCCGGTGTAGTACAGCCGGGCCCGGAGGTTGAGGATGCCGCCGAGTGCCTGCTCACCGCGGTAGCCGAAGCGCGGGAGCCGCGGCGCGGGCAGCGGGGAGCGCCCGCGGTCGCAGGGGGCGTGGTGCGGGCAACGGTCGTGGTCGTGGTGGTCGTGGTGGTGCTCGCCGTGGTCGTGGTGGCCGTCACCGTCGTGGCCGTGCTCGCCGTGGTCGTGGTGGCCGTCACCGTGATCGTGGCCGTGTCCGTGGTCGCCGTGGTCGCCGTGCTGCCAGTGCGACCGGCCGCAGCAGCCCGGGTGGCCGTGGCCGTCCCCGCCGGGCTCCCCGAAGAGCCCGTAGCTCTCGGCCTGCGCCCAGGCGCGCGTGCGGTGTGTGCGGATCGTCGAACCGTGGATGTCGCGGTGGAAGTTCTCGCTGCCGCCCCGCCAGGTGGCGAACGTGCGGCCGTATCCGTAGCTGAAGTCCGCGTTGAACGGGCTCGGGTGTCCGCGTTCGGTGTCGGCCAGCTCCGGGTCGGCGCGCTGGCTGAGGATCTGCGGTACCTGCTCCGGGCTCCACCAGTAGCGCACCGACGCCGAGCGCACCTCGTCGCGCCGCCGGTCGGTGTGGGTGAGCACCAGCCGGGTGAGCAGTCCGTCGCCGTTGTAGGTGGCCACGGCCTCCTCCCGCGGAGCCCCGTCGTCGGTGACCGCCCTGACCGGCCGTCCGAAGCCGTCGTACGTGAGGCGCCTGCGGCAGTCACCCGTACGGATCTCGGTGAGGCGGCCGGAGGAGTCGTACGCGTAGCGGGTGTGCAGGCCGTGCGAGCTGGAGGAGAGCAGTTGGTCCGCGGCGTCGTAGCGGTAGTGCGTCTCGCTGTCGCCGTGGCGCATCACCGTGCGGTTGCCGACCGCGTCGTAGGTGTGGTCGAGGGCTCCGCCCGGGTTCTTTGTCCACGGGCCGTGGGTCTCGTTCGGCTGGTGGACGGTGGGCTCGGGGTGGTTGTCGCCGTGGCCGTGGCGGGGCTGCCAGGGCCACGGGGTCATGTCCCAGCGGCGGGCGGCGGCCAGTTGTCCGAGCCGGTCGTAGCGGAAGGAGCGGAACGTGCTGGTGGCCGGGGTGGTGTCCCGTTGGGTGAGGATCCGGCCGTCCGGATCGTGGGTGAGGTCGGTTCGGGCCACCGGCCTGCCGTCCTGGAAGACCTCGTACTGCCGCAGCCGGTCCTGGTCGTAGGCGTACCGGCGTGCCGTCCGCTCCGGGAGTTGTTCGGTGAGCAGCCGGCCGTCCGGGTCGAGTGCGTACTGGGCGCTGCCGGCCTTGGAGTCCTTCATGGCGATGAGCCGGCCGTTGGGGTTGTGGCGGTAGTCGACCCGCAGGCCGTCCGGGTAGCCGAGCTGTGACAGGTGGCCGGCCTTGCTGTAGGCGGCTTTGATCACGCTGCCGTCGGGCTCGGTGACGCGGGTGAGGTTGCCGACCTTGTCGTGGTCGAAGCGGGTGGTGCCGGTGGCATCGGTCATACCGGTCCGGCGTCCGGCCTTGTCGTAGGCGTAGGTCACCTCGGTGCCGTCGTCCGCCCGCCGGCGGGTGAGCCGGCCGTCCTTGTCGTAGCTGTAGTGCTCGGAGTCGCCGTCCGGGCCGGTGACCCTGCTGAGGTTGCCGGCGCGGTCGTACGCCCGGCGGGTGGTCCGTCCCAGCGGGTCGGTCACGGCGGTGACCCGGCCCGCCTTGTCGTACTCGTAGCGGGTGACGGCGCCTTTCTCGTCGGTGACCGAGATCAGCCGGCCGGTCCGGTCGTAGCCGTACTGGGACTGGTTGCCCTCGCCGTTGATGACGGCCGTCAGCCGGCCGGCGCGGTCGTAGCGGTAGCGGGTGGTGATGCCCGACGGGCTGGTCTGTGCGGTCCTCCGGCCGAGTTCGTCGTAGGCGAAGCGGGTGACCCAGCCGCGCGGGTCGGTGCGGGTGATGAGCCGGCCGGAGGCGTCGTACTCGCTGCGGGTGGTCAAGCCCGCCGGGGTGGTGACGGCGAGGGGGCGGCCGTCGGCGTCGTAGGCGGTGCGGGTGATGCCGCCCTGGCGGTCCTCGACCTCGACCACCTGGCCGCGGCGGTCCCGCCGGATCTTCGCCGACTCGCCCGCGGGGTCGACGAGTTCGTCGAGGTAGCCGCTCCGCGTCCAGTGCTGCCTGGCCAGTGAGCCGGTCGGGTCGAGGACGCGCACCGGATTGCCGGACGCGTCGTGCTCGATCTTCCACCGGCCGCCCTCCGCGTCGGTGACGCCGGTGGGGCGCCCGGCCCGGTCGTAGCGGTAGCGGGTGGTGCCGCCCTCCGGGGTGGTGACGGACGTGACGCGGCCGACGGCGTCGTACCCGGTGCGGGTGATGCCGTTGGGGTCCTCCGTCTCCGTGGCGTTGCCGTCCGCGTCGTAGCGGAAGTGCGTCTCGGTGCCGACCGGGTCGGTGGTGCGGACGACCTGGCCGAGGGAGTCGTGGGCGTAGGTGGTGACGCCGCCCTCCGGGTCGGTGGTTTTGACCAGGTTTCCGTCGGCGTCGTACTCGTGTGTGGTGGTGCTGCCCATGACGTCGGTGACGGAGGTCTGCCGGCCGGCGGCGTCGTAGCCGAACGTCGTCTCCCCACCGGCCGGATCGGTCTGCCGCAGCAGCCGGCCGCCCGGCGACCACTCCTGGCGGCTCTCCTCGCCGAGCGGTCCGGTGTACGAGGTGGTGCGGCCCTGGGCGTCGTAGGTCCAGCGCAGCGGGCTGCCGCTGGGCAGGGTCGCCTCGGTGACGTTGCCCGCCCGGTCGTAGGCGTAGCGGGTGACCTTCTCGTCGGGGTGGGTGACGGAGGTGAGTTCGCCGCGCTCGCCGTAGTGGTAGCGGGTGGTGTGCGCGTCCGGGTCGGTCACGACGGTGACCAGGCCGTTCTCGATCGTCCGCTCGGTGACGGCGTCGCCGGGCTCCGTGATGCGGGACGGCACATGGCTGTCGCCGGTGTACGCGTAGCGGGTGGTCGTGCCTTCCGCGTCCGTCACGCCGGTGAGGCGGTCGTGGCCGTCGTAGCGGTACGCCGTGGTCGCGCCGGCGACGGTGGACCGGGTGAGGTTGCCGCGGTCGTCGAAGCGCTGGGTGACGTCCGTGCCGCCCGGGGAGGTCCCGGCGACGAACCGGCCGTTCTCGTCGTAGCCGAAGGTGGCGGTCCGCTCGTGCGGGTCGGTCAGTTCGACCAGCCGGCCCCGGGCGTCGCTGCGGTGGGTGGTGCGGGCGCCGGAGGGCTCGGTGGTGACCGTGGTGACGCCCGTGCCGTAGGCGAACACCGTCCTGCTGCCCGCCGGGTGTTCCTGGCGGATCACCCGGCCCGCGTCGTCGTAGACGTTGGTCACGGCCACGGTGCCGTCGGGGTCCGTCTCCTGGCTCAGCCTGCCGTTCGCGGCGTAGGCGTACCGCGTGGTGGCGCCCGCCGCCGGGCCGGTGACGGCGGTCAGCCTGCCCTCACCGTCGTGGTCGTACGCCACCGCGCGCCCGTCGTCGGCCTCGGCCCTGGTCAGGCGCCCGGCGCCGTCGTAGGAGAAGGACAGGCCGCGGCCGAAGGAGTGTGCGGCGTGCTGGAGCCGGCCCTCGGCGCCGTAGGTGAGGGTGACGCGCCGGCCTTCCCGCTCCAGGGCGGTCAGCCGTCCGTCTCCGTCGAAGTGCCGACGGGCGCCGTTGTTGGCGCGGAGCGTCCAGCCGCCCTCGTCGTCCCGGGTGAGGTCCGCGTCCAGGTCCTGCGGGCGCCGGTAGCCGCCGTCCGGACGGCGGAGGAAGAGCAGTACCCGCCCGTCCTCGCTGTGGAGTTCGACGTTCCCGCTCCGCTGCTCCTCCAGGCGGGTGCCGAGCGAGGTGGTCCAGCCGCGGCCGAACGGGCCGCCGGACGTGCCGAGCGAGTTGTATCTGCGGGACCAGTCCAGCAGCCCGAGCAGCGTGGCGGGGAAGGTCAGGTCCGTCGCCTCTTCGGTGTAGTTGCCGGTCGCGGTGGCGACGTTGTCACCGCCGAAGCCGTAGCCGGGCGTCCGGCCCAGCAGTTCACGAACGGGCCTGGCCAACGGTGCTCCCGTCGGTGCGGTCATCGATGCCCCCTCTTCGGCCGAGGGGCCACGCTCCGCCGGCAGTGCCCCCGTGGCTGGAGTTGATCCCCCGCATGACACCAGCGCGCCACCGCGGCCGCAAGACTCCTGCGAGCCATGCCGGGGCCTGTCCGGAGCCTCGCGGACCGGGCACACGGCGGTCGGCCGGAACGGACGCCGGCGCGTACGGCCTGCCCGGCGTCCGGCATCCGGAAGCCCCGTGGAGGGCGCGCGGCGGGCGGGCCGGCCGTGGCTGATACGGGCCTTTGGGCGGCTCCCTCGGCCGGGGAGCGGAGCGTCCCCGGCCCGTTGCCGCGAGATGCCGGTCCCGGCGGGGAGCCACGCATCGGCCGGATCGCGGCCCGAGTGGACGGGCCGTCACCCGCGGGGGCTCAACACCCGCTCACCGGGCCGGAGCCGGGAGGGGCGACGGCCGCCACTCGCGCCTGAGCAATCCGAAAACCCACGTGTCGGACACCTCACCGTTCACGACGCACTCTTCCCGCAGCGTCCCTTCCCGCACGAATCCGGTCTTCTCCAGGACCCGGGCGGAGGCCAGGTTGCGTGTATCGGTCTCGGCCTGGACCCGGTTCAGGTCCAGTGTGCCGAACGCCCATCGCAGCAAGGCGTGCGCGCTCTCCGTCGCGTAGCCGTGGCCCCACATCGTCTCGTCGAGGCAGTAGCCCAACGACGCGCTGCGGTAGTCCGGGTTCCGTTCGGTCAGCCCGCACCAGCCGACGAAGGCCCCGTCACGGGCACGGTCGATGGCCACCCGCACCCCGGCGCCTTCGTCCGCCGCCTCCCGGCACCTGTCGATGAAGCGAGTGGCGCGGGCCCGCTCGCTCCACGGAGGGGAATCCCAGTAGCGCATCACGGAGCTACTGCTGTGCAGCGCGAAGAGAGGGTCCGCGTCGGCGTTGGTGAAGGGGCGCAGCCGCAGGCGGGAGGTGTGCAGTACAGGGGTGGCCGAAGTCATGCCCGCCATCTTGCGTCCTCAAGAGGCGGGCAGACACCGGATATCCGGTCCCGGGGTGATGCCGCGAGGGCCGGGGGCGCAGGGGGCGGCGATCCCCTACGGGGTGGCAGGACGCCGGTGACCTGCGTCATGTCCGGAATCCGTGCCGCGCAGTACGCTGAACGCATGATCCCGCTCGTTCGCCGCCGCCACGTGGACTACGTCCGCGTCACGAGCACGGGCTGTCGACGCTCCTTCTGAGCGGTCCGGCCCGCCTTTCTTCCGCGCCGTTCCGGCCGCTTCTCAGCCGTACGTCTCACCTCCCTCAGGCACCTGTGCCCGCCACACCCCGGCGGCGTACGGGCGCCCCGTACACCCTGCGGACGCATCATGACGAACGTATCGACGCCCCACGCACCGGACCGGCAACTGCCGGTCATCGACCTCTCCGCCGCCGACCGCGGCCCCCGGGCGCGGGCCCGGCTGCACGCGCAGTTGCACGGTGCCGCGCATGACGTGGGGTTCTTCCAACTGACCGGGCACGGGGTCACCGACGACGAGACGCGGCGGCTGCTCACCGCCATGCGGCGGTTCTTCGCGCTGCCCGAGGAGCAGCGGCTGGCGATCGACAACGTGCACTCGCCGCACTTCCGCGGCTACACCCGGACCGGCGACGAGCGCACCGGCGGCCGGCAGGACTGGCGGGATCAGCTGGACATCGGCGCCGAACGTCCGGCCCGCGCACCGGGGCCCGGCGAGCCCGCGTACTGGTGGCTCCAGGGGCCCAACCAGTGGCCCGCCGCGCTGCCGGAGCTGCGGACGGCCGCCCTCCGCTGGGTCGAGCGGCTCAGCGGTGTCGCCGAGAAGCTGCTGCGCGAACTGCTCACCGCGATCGGCGCCGACCCCGCCTTCTACGACGGCATCTTCGGCGCGCACGCCCACCCCCATCTGAAACTCGTCCGCTACCCGGGCGGCGCCGGTGACGGCGCAGGTCAGGGGGTTGGCGCCCACAAGGACTACGGCTTTTTGACGCTGCTGCTCCAGGACCGGATCGGGGGTCTCCAGGTGCAGCGCGAGGACGGACTCTTCCACGACGTGCCGCCGCTCCCCGGCGCCTTCGTCGTCAACCTCGGTGAGCTGCTGGAGGTCGCCACCAACGGCTACCTGCGGGCGACCAACCACCGGGTCGTCTCGCCTCCCGGCACCACCGAGCGGTTCTCCGTGCCGTTCTTCTACAACCCCCGGCTGGACGCCCATGTCCGGCCCCTCGTCTTCCCGTACGCCGCGGCGGCTCCCGGCGTCGTGGAGGCGCCGGACAACCCGCTCTTCGCCGAGTACGGCTACAACGAGCTGAAGGGCAAGCTCCGGGCCCACCCCCTGGTCGCCCGGCGGCACCACGCGGAGCTTCTGACACCGGCGTGAGGAGCGTTCTCCTGGGGTGACGGCCTTCGTCCCGCCCGGCGGGTGAGGCGGAGGCCGTCCCAGCAGGGTCGCGCGGGGGCGCGGCCACGCGGCGGCGCTCCGGCCCGTACCGGTGTGAGGTGCCTCTCCGGGCGGACGGTCCTGCCGGTACCCGAGGCACCGGGGACGATCACGGTCGCTGTGCGCGGCGCGGGGGTCACCCGTGCCGAACTGACCGGTGAATCACCGGAGATCGCTCCCGATCCGCGGCCTCGAACCGCCGGAGAACCGCGGCGTGCGCCGGAGTACGATGGAATGGCGCTTTGCGTATTTCGGGAGAAATATCCTGCCGTCCCCGACAGCGGAGCGGAAAGTATGGGCGCAGAAGAAGAGGACGAGACGGAGCGGGCCCGGCGCTCCTCCGGCGGGCGGACCGCCGAAGAGCCCGGCGACGCCCCGGACAGCCACCGGGCGGACGACGCCGGCGGGAACCACGCGGAGAACCGCGTCACGGCCGCGCGTGCCATGCGGTACGCGGTCGAGCAGTTGCGGGAACTGCTGGGGCGGGCCCCCGAAAGCGTCTCCACGGTCAAGCCGACCGAGGAGGGCTGGGAGGCGGCCGTGGAGGTCGTGGAGGTGGCGCGGGTTCCCGACACCACCAGCGTGATGGCGAGCTACCGGGTGGCGCTGGACGAGGAGGGCGGACTGGTCGCCTACGAGCGCGTCCGCCGCTACACCCGAGGACAAATCGATCCGCGAATGTAGGACCTGACCTGGTCACCGCGGCGGTCCGTACGCCTACGGGCGGCGTTCGCCGCCGAGCGGCCCCGCGCCGCCGGGCGACCGGGAGCGGCCCCTGAAGGGAGCCACCGTGACTGTGGTGCCGCAAAGCGGAGGAGCCGTGGCGCGAGGAGGTGGGGCGAATTCCGGAAATCTCTACGACATTCTCGATCTGATTCTCGACCGTGGCCTGGTCATCGACGCCTTTGTCCGTGTCTCGCTGGTGGGCATCGAAATCCTCAAGATCGACGCCCGGATCGTCGTCTCCAGCGTCGACACCTATCTGCGCTTCGCCGAAGCCTGCAACCGCCTCGATCTGGAAGCCGGAGCCAAGAAGCCCGAGGAGCTGACGGATCTCGTCGGCGACATCACGGAGGGCGGCTCGCGCGGCAAGGCCAAGGGCGCCCTGAGCGGAGCCGCGGAAGCGATCACCGGGGCTCTCAAGGAAGGCGGCTCGGACCGCGGGGACGAGCCCGAGGAGGAGCCGGAGAGGGAACCCGTACGGAAGCGGTCCCGGCCGGCGCCTCGGCCGAGCCCGCGCCGAGGGGGCTGAGCCATGACCGTCTACGTCTACTCCGTCGTTCCGGCCGCGCATCCGCAGCGCCTGGACGGTCTGCCGGGGGTGGGCGACCCGCCGGCCACGCTGCGCACGGTGCGCGGCGGCGAGCTGTCGGCCGTGGTCAGCGACGCCCCGGAAGGTCTGCGCCCCAAACGCCGCGACCTCGCCGCGCACCAGGACGTCCAGGAACACCTGAGGGCCGAAGGCCCGGTCCTGCCCCTGCAGTTCGGCTTCACGGCCGAGGACGACGAAGCCGTCCGCGCGGTGCTCCAGGAGCACGCCGAGACGTTCGCCGAACGGCTGCGGGTGGTGGCGGGCCGTGCCGAGTACCACCTCAAGGCCGCCCGGGAGGAGGACGCGCTGCTGCGTGAGGTGCTCGCGGAATCCGACGAGGCGCGGGCGCTCAACGAGCGCATCAGAAACGGCACGGGCGGGCCGGACCTGCCGCTCGCCCTCGGTGAACTGGTCGCCCGGGAGGTGCAGATACGCAAGGACCGGCTCGCCGCCACCGTGACCGAGGCGCTGCGCCCCCTCGCCCGTGAGGAGAGCGTCTCACCGCCGGCCGGCGACGACTTCCTGAATGTGTCCTTCCTGGTGGACCGGGAGAACGAAGAGGAACTCCGTAGTGCGGTGCGGAAACTCTCGGCCGACATGGGCGACGACGTCGATCTCCGGCTCCGTGGCCCGCTGCCCGCCTACAGTTTCGTCTAGGGAGCACCCATGGGCCTGCTGACGCAGATCGCCACCCTTCCGCTGGCGCCGGTGCGCGGCGTGGTGTGGGTCGTGGAACGCGCGGTCGAGGCCGCGGAGGAGCATTACTACGACCCCGAGCCCGTCGAGCGGGAACTCGCCGCCCTGGAGCAACGGCTCTTGGCCGGCGATATCGACGAGGCGGAATTCGACCGGCGTGAGGACGACCTGCTGGACCGGCTCGAAGAAATCCGGGCCCATTTCCAGCCCGACCCGTACCGCGATACAGGGTGATGCCGCCGTGACCGCACCCGTCCCCCGCAGAATGAGCGAATCCCCGTCCAGGGCCGCCCCGTACGGACAGGGGTCGTCGGCCAATCTCGCCGACATCCTGGAGCGGGTTCTCGACAAGGGCATCGTCATCGCGGGCGACATCCAGATCAATCTTCTCGACATCGAACTGCTCACCATCAAACTGCGCCTGCTGGTCGCCTCGGTGGACAAGGCGAAGGAGATGGGCATCGACTGGTGGGAGCACGATCCCGCGCTCTCCTCACGGGCGTCCGACGGCTCCCGGGCGCTCGCCGACGAGAACGCGCGGCTGCGTGCCGAGGTCGAGGCGTTGCGGGAGCGGACCGAGCTGCCGCCGGACGAGCCCGCTCGGAGCAGCCGGGCCCGGCAGCGCGGCGCCCTCCCGTCCCGGGCCCCGCGCGGCGGACGGGCGGCCGCACCCGAGCCCCGCGGCAGAAGGCGGGATGAGGCATGACCGGGGACCTCCTGTACGCGTATGCCGTCGCGCGGGACCCCGACGGCACGCCGGCGACGGAACTGGCCGGGGTGACCGGGGTGGCGGGCGCGCCGGTGCGGCTGGTGCGGGCGGCGCGGGGCGATGACACCGTGGTCGCGGTGAGTCCGGTGCCGGCGCGGGACTTCCGCGAGGAGGCGCTCCGGGACCGTCTGGAGGATCTGGAGTGGCTGGCGGAGGTCGCCCGCGCCCACCACCGCGTCATCGAGGCGCTGGCCTGCCGCGGCACCGTCCTGCCGCTCCGGCTGGCCACGGTCTACCTCGACGAGGAACGCGTACGGCGGATGCTCGCGGCCGGCCGGGAGGCGTTCGCCGCCCGGCTGTCCGAACTGACCGGTCAGGTCGAGTGGGGCGTCAAGATCTACGTCGAAGGGTCCCCGGATACCACGGCCCCGCCCACGCCGTCCGCCGGGGCGGAGCTGAGCCCGGGGCGCGCCTACCTCAGCCACCGCAGAGCACAGCGGCACGCCCGCGAGGACGCGTACCGGGAGGCCGGGCGGGTGGCGCGCGACGTGGAGAGCGCGGCGCACCGCCACGCGGCCGGCCGGGCCCGGCACCGGCCGCAACAGGGCGAGTTGGCCCGCGGCCCCGGGGAGAACGTCGTCAACGACGCCTATCTCGTCCCCCGGCGGGCCGCCGACGCCTTCCGCGCCGACGTGCTGCGGGCCGCGGAAGGCGCGCCCGGCGTCCGCGTCGAGGTCACCGGGCCGTGGGCCCCGTACTCCTTCGCCACCTCCCCCGGCGCCGGGCCGGAGACGGGGGCCGGGCCATGAGAGCGGTGGACGGGACACCGGCCGCGGCGGAAGGGCCGTTGCCCGACCGGCAGGTCGCGCTGATCGATCTGCTGGACCGGCTGCTCAGCGGCGGTGTGGTCCTCACCGGCGATCTGGTGCTCTCGATCGCCGACATCGATCTGGTCCGCGTCTCGCTCAACGCGCTGATCGCCTCCGTCAGCGAACAGGCGCCCGTTCCGTGGGCGTCCCTCCCACCCGTACGTGACGGCCATGAGGGGTGAAGGACGCGACCCGCGTGAACGCTTCGACGACGTCGCCGACGCGGCGACCCGCGCGTTCCGGCTGCTGCCCGCGGCACCCGGGGACACCGCCCCCGCCGGTGACCGGGCGCACCGCGCGGCCCACCGGGTCACCGCCGACCCCGACACCGTCGAACGGGATCTGATCCGGCTCGTCCTCACCCTCGTCGAACTGCTGCGGCAGCTCATGGAGCGCCAGGCGCTGCGGCGGGTGGACGCCGGGGACCTCACCGAGGAGCAGGAGGAGCGGCTGGGCTCGACGCTGATGATCCTGCACAGCCGCATGGTGGAACTCTGCGACCGGTACGGCCTGTCGATGCGGGACCTCAATGTGGATCTGGGGCCTCTCGGACCGTTGCTGCCGCCGCAGGAATAGCGGGGAAAGGAGGGCCGGAAGACACAGAAGCCGGGCCGGGGCCGGACGGAGCATATGCGTGCGCCAGGTCCCGGGACCGTTTCCCTCCATTCTTGAGAGGCACTCATGGACAACGGCACGAAAGTCTCTCTCACCGCCGCCATGGCGGCCGGATACCTCCTGGGCAGGACCAGGAAGGGAAAGCTGGCCATCGGCCTCGCCTCGTTGGTGGCGGGCCGGCACATTCCGCTCAGCCCACGGGAGGCCGTCGGTCTGGGTATGCGGAAGCTGGCACAGAATCCGCAGTTCGCGCCCCTGATCGAACAGGCCCGGGGCGAAGTGCTGGACGCCGGGCGCACCGCTCTGTCGGCCACCGCCAACCGCAGCCTCGAATCCCTCGCCGGCGCGCTGGAACAGCGCACCAACGCCCTGCGGGAGCCGGTGGAGGACGACGGTGCGGAGCAGGAGGACGCGGCGGCGGAAGTCACGGCCGAGGAAGGCGAGGAGGAGGCCGGAGAAAAGGCCGGAGAAAAGGAGAAGAAGGCGGAGGGGGCGCAAGGAGGCCGTTCGGAGAAGAGGCGGGCCGAATTTGATGAGGCGGGGAAGGCCGCTGCGAAGAAGGGGGCGGCACAGAAGTCCACGGACAGGAAGCCCGCCGCGAAAAAAGCGGCCGCGAAGAAGGCTCCGGCCCGTCACAGCCGTAGGAGGTAGCTCTCATGACGAAGAACGAGCGCGATCCGGCGGACGGGAACGCATCCGGTCTGGACCAGGTCAAGGAGCAGTTGTCCGCCTACCTCACGGCGCAGGGCCGGCGGATGATCGATTCGGCCGCCGGGAAGCTGACCGATCTCACGCAAGGGCTTGAGAACACGGCCGAAGGCGGCGGGGGCGATCTCGTCGAGATCGGAAAACGGGTGCTCGGCGGCGAGAATCCGGTCAAGGCATTCGTGGGTGAGAAGGCCGGCACGGTCAAGGACAAGGTGGTGGACTCGGTCAAGAACGCCTTCGGGGGCGGTGGCGGAAAGTCCGGGAAGGCGAAGGTGACCAATATCGTGGAGTCCGTGGATATCGGTGTTCCGCTGCGGACGGTGTATGACCGGTGGACCGAGATCGAGGAGTTCAGTTCCTTCACCAAGGGGGTCACCGGCGTTTCGCGGAAGGACGAGACCGACAGCGACTGGAAAGCCAAAATCGCTTTCTCCCAGCGCAGTTGGCGGGCCACGGTCACGGAGCAGATACCCGATGACCGGATCGTGTGGACCTCCGAGGGTGCCAAAGGGACGACCCACGGCGCGGTCAGCTTCCATGAACTCGCGCCGACCTTGACCAGGGTCATCGCCGTCGTCGAATACACCCCCGCCGGATTCTTCGAGAAGACCGGCAACATCTGGCGCGCACAGGGCCGTCGTCTGCGTCTGGACCTCAAGCACTTCCAGCGGTACGTGACCTTCGCCGAGGACGGGGAGGCCGAGGGCTGGCGCGGTGAGATCCGTGACGGGGAGGTCGTCCGCACCCACGAGGAAGGGCTCCGGGACGATGAGGACGAGGCCGGCGGGACGGAGGAGGAGGGTGAGCCGCCCGAGGCGGACGACGACTACGAGGCCGACGACGAGGAGCGCGACGCCGGGGACGGGCCCGAGGAGTCGTGACGCGGCCGCGCGGCGGGCGGCAGCGGCTCGCGCAAGGCGCTGCGGCCCGCCCGCCAGGCGGTGAGGAGATGGCGGGCGAGCCGGTCCTCGACGTGTCCGGTGGCGTGGATGCCGAAGGCGACATCGGCTTCGAGCGCGGGTTCGTCCCGCAGCAGGCCGCCGATCACCTCGCGGCGGACCACCTGCTCGTGGACGGCGTCGGCCAGGACGTGTTCGGCGTAGAAGTGTTCGGCGGCGGGTCCGGCGCCGGTGCGGCGCATGGCCTCGGCCAGGCGGCGGGCGCCGGGCGGTGAGGTGATCTCCACGGTGGCGAAGTGGCCGACGAGCGCCCCGCGCAGCGACCGGTGCAGGCCCAGCAGGGACATCAGGTTGACGGTGGTGAGCGCGGCGGCCGGGGCCAGGTCGACGTAGTGGCCGTAGCGGGTCTCCAGGCCGAGGTCGGTCATGAGGCCGGCGAAGAGCCGGGCGTGGATGTCCTCGGCGCGGCCGGCGCCGAACTCGTCGAACTCGATGGCCGCCAGGCCGGCTTTGGCCTGCCCGCGCAGCCGCGGCAGGGCCCAGGCGTGCGGGTCCGCCTCCTTGAGGTGGTACAGCGACCGCAGCGCCGCGTACTCCCGCAACTGGCCGAGGCCGCCCCGGTGGTGGAGGTGGCGGGAGACGTCGGTGCCGTCGTCGGCGGACGGTTCGGTCAGCAGGGCGGACAGTGCGGCGGCCAGGCCGGTCGTGGGGACGTCGGCACGCAGGGCCGCGAGGAAGGTCTCCTCCAGCGGGCGCCGCACGGCGAGGAGTTCCGGTTCCCATTCGAGGTCGTCGTCGACGCCGTCGAAGCCCCGGTAGTGGAGTTCGTAGAGGACGTACAGGGCGGTCTGCGGGTCGGCGCCGTAGGGGTCGGCGCGGCGGATCTCGTCGTCGGAGGGGAGGCGGCCGCGTCCCTCGCGCAGCCGGGAGATGACCGCGGCCGACAGCGGTCCGCGCGGCCGGGGCAGGGGCGGGGCGGCGGGGTCCGTGGTCATCGGGGGCCGCTCCCGGGCGCCGCCGGTGGTGTGCGGTCCGTGCCGGGTGGCGGCTTCGGCTGCCGCCGGTGGCTGGTGTCGCACCACGGGTAGTCGCGGCTGCGGCGGCAGGTGCACAGGGCGACGGTGAAGCGGTCGGAGACGGCCACCTCCCCGTCGTCGCCGGTCACCTCGACCGGGCCCTCCACCAGGACCGGGCCGTTGCGGGTGAGGGTGACGCGGCGGGGGCGTTCAGCGCTGTTCGGCACGGATGATCACCAACTCCTCCGTCTCCTGCGCGGGGCTCAGCAGCCCTTCGCGGCGCAGCCAGGCGTACCGGGAGCGCAGCACCGGGCCGAGCGGGACCGCCGTCCGGTCGATCGCCGTGGCCCGGAGGCCCGCCGAGGTCAGGCGGGCGAGTGTCGCGGGGGTGCCGCAGAGGGCGGAGTGCACCATCAGCAGGACGCCTCCGGGGCGCAGCGCGCGGGGGGCCGCGTCGCAGATGCGGTCGATGTGCAGCCGCCCGTCGCGTCCGGCGTCCCAGGCACGGGCCGCGGCACGGGCGGGCCGGCTGCCGGGCGCGGGCACATAGGGCGGGTTGGTCACGAGGACGTCGAAGGTGCGGCCGTCGAGTGCGGTGGCCAGATCGCCGCGGTGGACGCGGACCCGGCGGCGGCACAGCCAGGCGTTGAGGCGGGTGGAGAGGACCGCGGGCCAGGCGATGTCGACGGCGGTGACCTGGGCGCCGTACCGCGCCGCCGCCACCGCGAGCGCCCCCGTGCCCGACCCCAGGTCCAGCACCGTGCTCCCGGCGCGTACCCCTTCCCGCTCCAGGGCCCGCAGCAGCAGGCGGGTGTCGTCCTGGGGCGTGTAGACGCCGGGCAGCGCCACCAGGGGAAGGCCGGGAAGCCGGATCTCCGCGCTCATCTGCACCTCCGCGTCCTGCGACCGGGGAGAGTTGCGCCGGAGGGCTGCCGGTCCGGCGGTCACACTCCTCCCATGGTGCGGAAGGCAGCGCTCCCGGGCCACTCGGCCGTCCGTGCGGGCGCCGGGGCCCGGCCCGGGCCCCGTCGCGCCCACCCGCCGTATGCCGCACAGTGGAAGAGGGGCCGGCTCCCGCCGTGGAAGACACCGCCGGGAGCCCGGGAGCCGCCGTGATCGGCGCTCCGCCGTCGCCCCCGGACATTCCGCACGCCGGACACGGTCCGGTACCTGCCACCGCCCCCGAGGGACAGGAAAGCGCATGCGTTTCGGCTCGCCCGGCCCGACCGCGCGCGGCATCGGGCCGAAACCGCCCTCCCGGCCCGCGCCCCCGCGTGAGCCGCCGTTCCCACCGGACCCCGAGGCGCCACGGCCTCCGCCGCCGGACACGCCGCCACCGCCCCGGCGCCCGCTCTTCCCGCCCGACCCGGAGGCGCCCCGGCCGCCCGGGCCCGACCGTGGGGACGCGCCGCCGGACTCCGGCACGGCACACGGACGGTGCCGCTCGCCCGGCAGCCCGTACGGCCCCGGCGCCTGACCGGCCGCAGCGCCCGGCGCACGGCCGTCGCCCCGCGCGGACGACGGCGCGAAGGAGATCCCGCCCCTGACCGAGGAGGACCCATGCCCGCAGGTTCCAGCAAGAAGCGCGAGCGGCAGTACGAGCACATCAAGGAACAGGCCGAGGAACGCGGCACCTCGACGCGGCGCGCCAAGGAGATCGCCGCGCGCACCGTCAACAAGGAACGCGCCCGCTCCGGCGAGGCGAAGTCCGCGAGCAAGGTCTCCACCCAGGACCCGAAGTCCGCACCGCAACGCGGCGGCGAACGGTCGCACAAGGGCCCGCAGGGGCCCACCCGCGACCAGCTCTACGAGGAAGCGAAACGCAAGAACATCGAGGGCCGCTCGAACATGAACAAGGCCGAACTGCGCAAGGCCGTCGGTAAGTAGCTTCCCCGGGGAAGGGCCCGCCGCCGGGAGCGCGGGGCCGGGCGCCGCTTCGCCGTACGTCCCGCGCCCCGGAGCGCCCTGAACGCGGTACGCCCTTCTCCCGCACCGCGGGGTTCGGGCGGGCCGCCGCGGCGCGTCACCCCCGGAAGCTGTCCGGGTCCGCCGCCTCCCAGTCGCGGCGCCATGCGGACGGCGGCCCGGTCAGCAACTGCCCGGGTTCGAGCCAGGTGTACAGCTCGCCGTACGACAGGACGGTGCGCGGGTCCAGACGGCGGCGGAGTTGGTGCGGGGCGAGTTCGCCGGGGTGCCGCACGCCCATGGACGCCATGATCTGCAGGGCGCTGCGCACGGTGGCCTCCTGGTAGCGGCGGACCCGTGCGGACTTGTCGTCGACGTCGAGGGCCCGGGTGCGCCACGGATCCTGGGTGGTGACGCCGACGGGGCAGGTGTTGGTGTGGCAGCGCTGGGCCTGGATGCACCCGAGGGCGAACATCATGGCGCGCGCCGCGTTGGTGTAGTCGGCGCCCTGGAGCAGCCGCTTGACCAGATCGGCGCCGGTGGCGACCTTTCCGCTCGCGCCGATCCTGATGCGCTCGCGCAGCCCGGTGCCCACCAGGGCGTTGTGGACGGTGATCAGCCCTTCGGTGAGCGGGGTCCCCAGATGGTCGGCGTACTCCAGAGGGGCCGCGCCGGTGCCGCCCTCGGCGCCGTCCACGACGATGAAATCGGGGGTGACTCCCTCCTCGCACATCGCCTTGCAGACCGCGAGGAATTCCCGCCGGGAGCCCACGCAGAGTTTGAATCCGGTGGGTTTGCCGTCCGCCAGCCGCCGCATCCGCGCGATGAACCGGACAAGTTCACGGGGTGTGCGAAAGACCCGGTGGTAGGGGGGCGAGATGACGGTGCGGCCTTCGGGGACCTCGCGTACCCGGGCGATCTCGGCGTTGACCTTGCCGCCGGGGAGCACTCCGCCGATGCCGGGTTTAGCGCCCTGTGACAGTTTCAGCGACACGCATTTCACCTGGGTGTGCGCCGCTTTACCGGCGAAGTCCCGTTCGTCGAAGTCGCCTTCCGGGGTGCGGCAGCCGAAATATCCGGTGCCGATCTCCCAGACCAGGTCGCCGCCGTGCCGCAAGTGGTATTCCGACAGCCCGCCCTCGCCGGTGTCGTGGGCGAATCCTCCCTGTGCCGCGCCGCGGTTGAGGGCGAGGATCGCCTTCGAGGAGAGCAAACCGAAGCTCATCGCGGAGACGTTGAGCAGCGCCATGTCGTACGGGCGGGTGCAGTCCGGACCTCCGATCCGCACCACCGGCTTCTCCTCCGGTACGGGTACCGGGGCCATCGACGGGACGAGGAATTCGTATCCGGCGAGGTAGACGTCACGTTCGGTGCCGAATGCCTCCTCGGCTTCGGTGCCTTTGGCGCGCTGATAGACGATGCTGCGGACATCGCGGTCGAAGGGGCGGCCGTCGAAGTTCCGCTCGATGAAGTACTGCTGCATTTCCGGGCGGATGTACTCCATCAGATAGCGCAGATGTCCCAGCACCGGATAGTTGCGCAGCACCGAATGCTTGCGCTGCACGACATCTCCCACCCCGAGCAGCGCGGGCGGCAGCAGCAGCCCGGCCGGCACCCACCACCAGGGCGAGGACACCAGAGCCAGGATCCCGGACGCCACCGCGGCCAGCACGGTCATTGCGACGCTCATCATTCTGAACACCCGCCGAGTCAATCGCATTCCAGTCACCGGGTGGCGTAATTCTCGCCCCTTCGGCCTGCCGTGCCGGTCGGTGAGACGGCCCGTCGGCTCCGCCACAGGGACCGAATCCGGCGCCGGTACGCGAGCAGGCGGCGAGGGGAATCCGCTCCCGTCGGGTGAGGTGCCCCTACGAGAAGCCCGTGACCCAGGGGGCCTGTTTCCCCCTGGCCAGGCATCGAGCGGATAGCCCGTCAAGGGGCTTGTACTGAACTCCCTGCAGATTTCCCGGTATTGACAATTATTCAGGTCGCGCGGAAGGGGATCGTGACAGGAACCGGACATTCCATCGAACTGGCTGTGACCGGCCCCGCGATAGAAATGATGTACGCACGGGAAAGAGCGTCCTGACCACACACCACGCACCTGATACGCGGACAGCTCCGGGGAACCCTCACGAGGAAAGAGCCCCATCCGCGAACGTAGCGCGTTCCGCCGGTCACGGCCGCGGATCGCGCCGCCCGCCGGATCGCTGAAACACCTCCCGACAGCCGAAAAGGCCCCACCGTCGAGCAGGCCGGGGGGCCGCAAAGCCTTTCCCCTTCCGCGTCCCCGCCTCCGCCATATCGCCGCCACGACGAAGGGACTCACCCCTATGCCCATCAACCTGACCCGACGCTGGGCCGAGCGGGTCCGTGAGCAGAGGTGGGGCGATCGTGTCGCCTTCCTCGCGGATGCGGACGCCTGGACGTACGACCAGGTCTTCGACGGTGCGGCGCGCGCCGCGAGCGGATACCGGTCGGCGGGTCTGCGGACCGGCGACCGGGTGCTGCTCGCACTGCCCGACAGCGTCGAGCTGGTCTGGTGTCTGCTGGGCGCCTGGCAGGCCGGACTCGTCGCGGTGCCGGTCAACGTGCAGATGAGCCGCGAGGACCTGACGCGGGACGTGGCGACCGCCGAGCCGGCGCTGATCGTGGTGGACCCCGGCACCGCCGGCTGGCTCGACGACGCGGGGCTCGCGCCGACCACCGGAGCCGGGACGCTGGTCGCGGCGGAGCCCGACACCCGTTTCGGCGAGGGCGGGGACGCGCCGGCACTCGCGCTGTTCACCTCCGGTACGACAGGCGCGCCGAAGCTGTGCTTCTTCCGCCACGGCGACCTCGTCGCGATGCGCCTCCCCGAGGGGCTCGACACCTGGGGCGACGTCTGTATGTCGGTCTCACGGATGTACTTCCTGGGCGGGCTGAGCATCACGCTGTTCGCCACGCTCGAAACCGGGCGGACCGCCGTGCTCTCCCGGCCGCGTGCCACCCCGGCAGCGGCGATCGCGTTGATGCGCCGGCACGAGGTCACCACCCTTTTCGCCCAGCCCAGCTTTCTGGCGCGGCTGCTCCTGGAGCCCGGGCACGCCGAGGCGCTCGGACAACTGCGCCGGGCGATGAGCGCCGGGGAGGTCCTCACGTCGGGGCTGCGCGCCAAGCTGCTGCCGGTCCTCGGCGACCGGCTGTTCAACACCTACGGCATCACCGAGATCTGCGGCTTCGCCCTCGTCGGCCGGCCGGTGGTTCACGACGCCCCCGCGGCCGTCGGCGTGCCGATCACGGGTCTGAGGGTGCGCGTCGTCGACCCCGAAGGCCGCGAGGTGCCCGAGGGCGGGCGGGGCGAACTGCACATACGGGTTCCCTTCGCCACGCGTGGCGTCGCCCGGGGCGGCCTCGGGCCCGCGCCGCTGGCCGGTACCTGGTGGCCGACCGGGGACCTGGCCTCGCTCGACGGACAAGGGACCGTGCACGTCCACGGCCGCCTCGACGACATCGAGGTGATCGGCGGGCAGAACGTGGTGCCGGGCGAGATCGAACGGCTCCTGGAAAGCCATCCGCGCGTCCTCGAAGCAGCCGTCAGCGCGGTCCGGCGCCCGGCCGGGGACACGAACCTGCGCGCCTACGTGGTCCGCATCGCCGACGACGGCCCGGACGGCGCCACGGACCCCGAAGAGCTGGCCGGCGAACTCATCGGCCTCACCCGCTCGCACCTGTCCTGGTACAAGGTCCCCCACGACGTCGTCTGGCTGGACGCGCTCCCCCGGAACGGCAACGGAAAGGTCCTTCGCCGAAAGCTCCGCGCGGACGGCGGTCAATACGCCTGACCAGCCCTGATCACCTCGGAGCTGCGGTGAGCCGCGGCACGGCGGGAAGCGCCTCACCGCCGGCCGGGCGCGAAGCGAGGTCCGGAAGCGGAGGCGCCGCGGACCGCACCTTACCCACCTGCCGATTTGCCTATAGGTCGTAGGCAGATACATACTCCCGATAGGGCAATCGAGAGTAGGTGATGGTTGTGGTCCGGGCAGGACTGAACCCGGAGCGGCTGACGCTCGCCGGTGCGGAACTCGCCGACGAGACCGGCTTCGACGAGGTGACCCTGTCGGCGCTCGCCCGGCGCTTCGAGGTGAAGCCCGCGAGCCTGTACTCGCACCTGAGGAACTCCCACGAGCTGAAGACCCGGATCGCACTGTTCGCGCTGGAGGAACTCGCCGACCGGGTCGCCGACGCCGTGGCCGGCCGCGCGGGCAAGGACGCCCTGACGGCCTTCGCCAACGCCTACCGGGACTACGCCCGCGCACATCCCGGCCGGTACGAAGCGGCCCGGTACCGGCTCGATCCGGAGACCGCCGCGGCCAGTGCCGGCGTCCGGCACGCGCAGATGACACGGGCGATCCTGCGCGGCTACGACCTGGCGGGGCCCGACCAGACGCACGCGGTCCGCATGCTGGGCAGCGTCTTCCACGGCTATGCCGCTCTGGAGGCGTCCGGCGCCTTCGACCACACGGACGTCGCCACCGAGCAGTCCTGGGCCTGGACCCTGGACTCCCTCGACCTCGCACTGCGGAGCCGGTCCGCCTCCTGACCCTCCGCGTGCCACCGGACCGGCGCATCCCCGTACCGCCCCCGCTCCCCCGCACCCATTTCCGCCCCCGAACGGACCAGAGGCTTCAGGTCATGAGCACCGAACAGAACCTGATCACCACCCCGATCACCGCCGATTTCCTGCGCGGACACCTCGACGTGGAGGAGACCGCGCACGGTCTGCTGCCGCACCGGCTGCCGCCGCGGGCGCGCCGCCAGATCCCCGACGACCTGCTGGCCGTGGCCGAGGCCCAGCCCTCCGGGGTGCGGCTGGCCTTCCGTACCAGCGCCACCACCATCGCGTTGGACGCCCTGGCCACCAAGCGCGCCTACGTGGGCGTGCCGCCCCTTCCGGACGGCGTGTACGACCTGCTGGTCGACGGCCGGCTCACCGCCCAGGCCACCGTGGACGGCGGGAACCTCCGCACGATCACCGACATGCGGACCCAGGCCGCAGAGTTCGTTCCGGGACCGGCGGGCACCGCGCACTTCACCGGCCTCCCGGCGGGTGGGAAGAACATCGAGATCTGGCTCCCGCACACGGAGATCACCGAGGTCATAGCCCTGCGCACCGACGCCCCCGTCGAGCCGGCGCCGGCCGGCGGACGCCGGGTGTGGCTGCACCACGGCAGTTCCGCCAGCCAGGGCTCCAACGCCGCCTCCCCCAGCGCGACCTGGCCCGCCCTGGCAGCGTCCGCGGGCGGTGCGGAGCTGATCAACCTCGGGTTCGGCGGCAGCTCCCTGGTGGATCCGTTCACCGCACGCGCGATGCGTGACACCCCCGCCGACCTGATCAGCGTCAAACTCGGCCTCAACGTCGCCAACAGCGACGCCATGCGCCGGCGCACCTTCGCCCCCGCCGTCCACGGCTTCCTCGACACGATCCGCGACGGCCACCCGACGGCCCCGCTGCTCGTCGTCTCCCCCCTCCTGTGCCCGACGCAGGAGCACACCCCCGGCCCCCTGATGCCGGACTTCTCCGGCGGAACGCTCCGGTTCAAGGCCACCGGCGACCCGGCCGAAACCGCCGCCGGACGGCTGACGCTCACGATCATCCGCGAGATCCTGGCCGACATCGTCGAGCAGCGGTCCGCCGAGGACCCGCATCTGCACTACGTGGACGGCCTGGACCTGTACGGCGAGCGCGACCACGACGAGATTCCCCTGCCGGACGGCATCCACCCCAGCCCCGAGGCGCACCGGCGCATCGGCGAGAACTTCGCCCGGCTCGCGTTCGCGGACAACGGGCCCTTCGCCGCCACGACCGCCTGACCGGCCGCCCCCGACCCGGCCGGGGGCGCCGCCCGCAACCCGGCACCTCGTGCGTGACCTGCGCCTATAGCGCGCACGAGGGGTGGGGCCCGGGTTTCATCGCCCGTGCCTATGCTTGGTCTCATGGCCCTCGTCGAACTGCGTCATCTGCGTTATCTGCTCGCCGTGGCCGAGCAGGGCAACTTCACCCGCGCCGCCGAGGAACTGCACATCTCGCAGCCCACGCTCTCCCAGCAGATCAAACAGTTGGAGCGGACCCTGGGCGTGCAGTTGCTGGACCGTACCGGCCGTACGGTGCGGCTCACCGACGCCGGGGCCGTCTACACCGACCACGCCCGGCGCGCCCTGCGCGACCTGGCCGCCGCCGAACGCGCCGTCCACGACGTCCAGGACCTCTCCCGCGGCCATCTGCGCCTGGGCGTCACCCCCACCTTCTCCGCCTATCTGGTGGGCCCGCTCACCGCCGAACTGCACGCCCGTCACCCCGGCGTCCGCCTGACCCTGGCGGAGCTGACCCAGGACCGGATCGAGGCGGCGCTGCTCGCCGACGAACTGGACCTGGGCATCGCCTTCGCCGGTACCCACCTGCCCGGTGTCACCGCGACCGCGCTGTTCACCGAGACCCTCAGCCTCGTCACCGGCGCCCCGCACACCCGGGCCGCGTCCGGGCCCGTGCCGGTCCACGCCCTGAGCGAGGAGCAACTCGCCCTGCTCAGCGCCGACTTCGCCACCCGCGGCCATATCGACTCCTACTTCGCCCGCCACCGGGCGACCCCGCGCATCGCGGTCGAGGCCAACTCCGTCCAGGCGCTCACCGAGATCGTCCGGCGCACCGGCCTGGCCACCGTCCTGCCCGACGCCATCACCCACGACCACCCTCACCTCACCCCCGTCCCCCTCGACCCGCCCCTGCCCGCCCGGACGGTCACCCTCCTGCACCGTGAGGGCGCCTACCGCAGCGCCGCCGCCCACGCCTTCACCCGGCTCACCCACGACCTCGTCCGGGTCCGCGGCTACGCGCCCGCTCCGTAGCGCACCGGGGATCGGCGCAGGTCAGGGCCTGGAGGACCGCCCTCGGCGCACCGCCGCCCTCCAGGGAGGCCGGCCCGCTCGCGAGCAGTGCGCGGCCGGAGCCCGGCAGTCCGGGGCGGCTCCCCCGGCGGTCGGTGAGCGCGCGCAGCTCCGCGTGGCGCTCCCGCGGGGCGTCGCCTGCCGGGTCGCTCGGGGTGCCGAAGAAGTTCAGCAGCAGCACGCCCTCGGCGATGTCGCGGGCCACGCCCGGCCGCCCGTCCGGCAGCGCGATCACCTCGCCGGGCCGGTGGACCGCGTCGGCGTGCCGGCCGAGTACGCGCCGGCACCGGATCAGGTGCACCGCGAGCACGGTCGCGCGATCGGCTTCGCCTGGCGGTGGCGGTGGCGGTGGCGGTCAACTGGCGCAGCGCGGTGAGGCCGTTGTCGTACTCGGCGTGCGGCACGCGGAGCGCGGCGAGCCGCTCCGGGCCGCGCAGCAGCGGGTCCCGGCGGGCGGGCGGCGCGGTGACGTGGCGGCGGTCAGGTCCCGTATGCCGATCGGGGTCGGCCGCACCGCCGCGGAGTTCCGTCTGACGGACGGCGTCCGCCTCGCCGGTCTGCTGCGCGGCGTGCAGGGCGTCCGCCTCGATCTCGGCGCCGGGCACCGGCTGCGGGATACTGCGGCGGGCCGGTCCGGGCGGCTGCGGTACGCGGTGGGGACCGCCCGGAACGGCCTGGGGCCGGGCGCCGTACTCGTCCGGCCGGACTCCGTCGTCGCCCGGGCGGACGGCCCCGGTGCGACCCGGAGGCGTGCGAGCGGGCCGCCACGACGTGGTTCGGCCCGGCGGAGCGCTGAACACCCCGCACTCCCTTTCCCCACCTCACCTCATATCTGAAGGAGTACCGATGACGCTCACCCTCCGCCCGGGAACCACCGTGATGTTCACCGGCGATTCGATAACCGACGGCGGCCGGCGGCAGACCGGGGACGGCCTCGGGACCGGCTATCCGCTGCACGTCGCGGGCGCCTGGGGCCTTCACCACCCGGACCGGCCCGTGACCTGGCTGAACACCGGGGTCGGGGGCCACAGGGTCAGCGACCTGGAGGCGCGCTGGCAGAGCGATGTGCTCGACGCGAGGCCGGACGTGGTGTCCGTCCTCGTCGGCGTCAACGACATGAGCTGGCGCACCTTCGACCCGGACGGCCGCGTGATCCCCGCGGCGGAGTTCGCGGCGGGCTACGACCGGCTGCTCGCACCGCTGGCCGCGGCGGGCACCGAGCTGATCCTCATCGAGCCGTTCCTCCTGCCGGTCAGCGGCACGGTGCAGGCCGATGACGTGTTCGTCGACGAAGCGATCCGCCGGGAGTGGCGGACCGATCTGGACCCGAAGATCGAGGCCGTACGGGAACTCGCCCGTACCTACGGCGCCCATCTGCTCGCCGCGGACCGGATGTTCGCCGCGCTCTCCGCGGCGAGCGGACCGGAGCACTGGGCCGAGGACGGCGTCCATCCGACCTCGGCCGGTCACGCCGCGCTCGCGGACGCCTGGCTGCGCCTGGTCGCCTGAGCACCCGCCCGGCCTCCCGTACACGGCCGGACCTGCACGGGAGGCCGGGCGCGGCGGCGGCCCCGGACGCCTCGCCGCCGTCGGTCCGCCGGGCGGCGCCTGCGGTCGTTCCTTCTCGGACCGGTCGTTCCTACGCGAAGCGGGAGGGGTCCCCCGCGCCGTGGCGGACGATCTCCGGGGTGCCGCCGGAGAAGTCGACGACGGTGGTGGGTTCGGTGCCGCAGTCACCGGAGTCGACGACCGCGTCGAGGACGTGGTCGAGGCGTTCCTTGATCTCCCAGCCCTGGGTCAGCGGCTCGTCCTCGTCGGGCAGCAGCAGGGTGCTGGAGAGGATCGGCTCACCCAACTCGTCGAGGAGCGCCTGGGCGACGGTGTGATCGGGGATGCGGACGCCGACCGTCTTCTTCTTGGGGTGCTGGAGCTGGCGCGGCACCTCGCGGGTCGCCGGGAGGATGAAGGTGTAGCTGCCGGGGGTGGCCGCCTTGAGGGTGCGGAACACATCGTTGTCGATCTGGACGAGCTGACCCAACTGCGCGAAGTCGCGGCAGACGAGGGTGAAATGGTGCCGGTCGTCGAGCTGACGGATCGACCGGATCCTGGCGACGCCGTCCCGGCTGCCGATCCGGCACCCCAGCGCGAAGCAGGAGTCCGTCGGGTACGCGACGAGCCCGTCGGAGCGGATCAGTTCGGCGACGGTGCCGAGGGTGCGGCGCTGGGGGTTGTCCGGGTGCACATCGAAATACTTCGCCATCCGGCGAGTGTAGGCGGCCGGGGGCCCGGCGGCGCGGGGCGGGCGGCGGCCCTACGGTGAGCAGATGGACGAGGCCGAAGCGGGGTTCCCGGCGTACCGGGCGGCGCGTTGCGCGAGCGTGGCGGAGCTGGACGGGGCGGTGACCGGGTGCCGGGCCTGCCCGCGGCTGGTGGCCTGGCGGGAGGAGGTCGCGGCGGTGCGGCGGGCGGCGTTCCGGGACGAGGAGTACTGGGCGCGGCCGGTGCCGGGGTTCGGCCCGGCCGACGCGTCGCTCGCGGTGGTGGGGCTGGCACCGGCGGCGCACGGCGGGAACCGCACGGGGCGGATGTTCACCGGTGACGACGCCGGGGACTTCCTGTTCGCCGCGTTGTACGCCGCGGGGCTCGCCTCCCGGCCGACGGCGGTGCGGCCCGGCGACGGGCTGGAGCTGTACGGCGTGCGGATCACCTCGCCGGTGCACTGCGCACCGCCGGAGAACCGGCCGACGCCGGGCGAGCGGGACACCTGCCGCCCGTGGCTCGCGGCGGAGCTGGCGCTGCTCGCGCCGGGACTGCGGGCGGTGGTGGTGCTGGGGGCGTTCGGCTGGCAGGCGCTGTGGCCGGTGCTGGCGGCGGCCGGGTGGCGGCTGCCGCGCCCGCGTCCGGCCTTCGCGCACGGCGCCGTGGTGACGCTGCCCGGCCCGGACGGCCGGGGCCCGCTGCACGTCCTGGGGTGCTACCACCCCAGCCGCCGCAACGTCTTCACCGGCCGGCTGACCGCGCCGATGCTCACCGAGGTCCTGGAGCGGGCCGCCGGGCTGGCCGGAGGCGGCACGGGGTGAGGACGGGCCGGGCGCGCCGGGCCCGTCCGCGTGCGGAGCGCGGCGGTGGCCCTGATCCTGAAGCGGGGGCCGCCGTCCGGCGTGTGCGCGCCCGCGGTGGCCGGTAACGGATCCGACAGGCAGCAGTCGCGGCACCGTGACAGCGGAACGGACACAGATGAGCGACGGATTCATGGGCCCGGAGGGCTTCGAGCCGGACCCATTCGGCGACTTCCTGGGACGCGTCTTCGGCCGTCCGGGCGGCTCCAGCCGGATGCCGCGGCAGGCGGACATCGCCCGGCTGATGAGCGCCGGCGCCCGCGATCTGGTGACGTCCGCGGCGACCTACGCCGCCGACCACGGCAGTACGGAGCTGGGCACCGAGCATCTGCTGCGGGCCGCGCTGACCGCGGAGCCCACCCGCAGCCTGGTACGGCAGTCCGGCGCGGACCCCGACGCGCTCGCCGCGGACATCGACCGCAGCGCGGGCTCGGGCCCGCAGCAGTCCCGGGTGGCGGTCACCCCGGCGGTCAAGCGGGCGCTGCTGGGCGCACACGACATGGCGCTGGGCTCCGGCGCGTCGTACATCGGCCCGGAGCACGTCCTGGAGGCGCTGGCCGCCAACCCGGACTCGGCGGCCGGGCGGATCCTCAACGTCTTCCGGATCGACGCGCAGCACGCGGAGCGGGGCGCGGCGCCGGGCCATCCGCCGGTTCCGCCGGAGCCGGGCGCGCCGCCCCGGCACGAGACGCCGACGCTCGACAAGTACAGCCGTGATCTGACGGAGCTGGCGCGGGCCGGGCGGATCGACCCGGTGATCGGGCGGGAGACGGAGATCGAGCAGACCGTCGAGGTGCTGTCGCGGCGCGGCAAGAACAATCCGGTGCTGGTCGGCGACGCGGGCGTGGGCAAGACCGCCATCGTCGAGGGACTGGCGCAGCGGATGGCCGACGGTGAGGTGCCGGAGACGCTGGCCGGGCGGCGGGTGGTGTCGCTCGACATGACGGGCGTGGTCGCCGGGACCCGCTACCGCGGCGATTTCGAGGAGCGGATGAACGCCATCATCGAGGAGGTACGGGCGCACTCGGACACGCTGATCGTCTTCATCGACGAACTGCACACCGTGGTGGGCGCGGGCGGCGGTGCGGACGGCGGCAGCATGGACGCCGGCAACATCCTCAAACCGGCGCTCGCCCGCGGTGAGCTGCATATCATCGGCGCCACCACGCTGGAGGAGTACCGGCGGTACATCGAGAAGGACGCGGCGCTGGCCCGCCGGTTCCAGCCGCTGCTGGTGCCGGAGCCGGACGTGGCGGACGCGGTGGAGATCCTGCGGGGGCTCCAGGACCGGTACGAGGCGCACCACCAGGTGCGGTACACCGACGAGGCGCTGCTGGCGGCGGTGGAGCTGTCCGACCGGTATCTCACCGACCGGTTCCTGCCGGACAAGGCGATCGACCTGATCGACCAGGCGGGCGCCCGGGTCCGGCTCCGCTCGGGCACCAAGACGGCGGGCGTCCGGGACCTGGAGCGGGAGGCCGAGCAGCTCACGCGGGACAAGGACCAGGCGGTGGCGGCGGAGCAGTACGAGCGCGCCACCGAGCTGCGGGACCGGATCACGGCGCTGACCGAACGGATCGGGGCGGGGACGGATGAGGCGACGGGTGACGGCCGGGTCGTGGAGGTCACCGCGGCGGACATCGCGGAGATCATCTCGCGGCAGACCGGCATCCCGGTCAGCAACCTCACCGAGGAGGAGCGCGAGCGGCTGCTGGGCCTCCAGGAGCGGCTGAGCGCGCGGGTCATCGGGCAGGACGACGCGGTGGCCGCGGTGGCGGAGGCGGTGCTGCGCTCCCGGGCGGGGCTGGCCGATCCGCGGCGCCCGATCGGCAGCTTCCTGTTCCTGGGTCCGACGGGGGTGGGCAAGACGGAGCTGGCGCGGGCGCTGGCGGAGGCGCTGTTCGGCAGCGAGGACCGGATGGTGCGGCTCGACATGAGCGAGTACCAGGAGCGGCACACGGTGAGCCGGCTGGTCGGGGCGCCGCCCGGGTACGTCGGCCACGAGGACGCGGGGCAGCTCACGGAGGCGGTGCGCCGCCATCCGTACGCGCTGGTGCTGCTCGACGAGGTGGAGAAGGCGCACCCGGATGTCTTCAACATGCTGCTGCAGGTGCTGGACGAGGGGCATCTGACCGACGCGCAGGGCCGGACCGTCGACTTCAAGAACACCGTCATCGTGATGACCAGCAATCTGGGGTCGGAGGCGCTCAGCGGCGGCCGGGGCACGCTCGGTTTCGGCCCGTCGGGCGGGGACGGCGACGACGCGGCGCGCGAACGCGCGATGGCGGCGCTGCGCACGCACTTCCGGCCGGAGTTCCTCAACCGGCTCGACGAGATCATCGTGTTCCGGCAGCTCACCGACGCGCAGTTGCGCCAGATCACCGCGCTGCTGCTGGACGCGACGAGCCGCCGCATGCGGGCGCAGGACATGACCATCGAGTTCTCGCCGGAGGCGGTCGACTGGCTGACCCGGCGCGGACACCGTCCGGAGTACGGCGCGCGGCCGCTGCGGCGGACCATCCAGCGGGAGATCGACAACTCACTGTCGCGGCTGATGCTCGACGGGGCGCTCTCCCCCGGTGACCGGATCCGGGTGGAGATCGAGGACGACCGCCCGGCGTTCCGTACCACGTCCGGGCAGGAGTCCGCACCGGGCACGGAGCCGCCGGGCGGCGCCACGGCGGGCGGCGGCCTTGGGGGGCCGGCAGCCGGATGAGGGGCCGGGCGCCGGATGCCGAGGCCGTCCGGGCCCTCCCCGGGCGGCCGCACACCACAGAGATTCATGCCGTTATCCACCTGTTTGTCACTGGTGCCGCCGGGTACGAAAGGGGCACGGGGCACGGTCGGACACGAGCCACCGGGAGGTTGGCGTGATCATTCTCGGCCTCATCCTTCTCGTCATCGGCCTGGTGACAGGCATCGCGGTGCTCTGGACCATCGGCGCCGTTCTGCTGGTCGTCGGGGCCGCGCTCTGGATCCTGGGTCTCCTGGGACGGGCCGTCGGCGGACGGCGCCACTACTGGTAGGTGAAGGGCCGGGCGGGCGGCGGTCCGCCCGCCCGGGCCGGACGCGGAAACGCAGCTTCGGAGCACCTCATGTTCGTCTTCCTCGGACTCGTCCTTCTGATCGCCGCGGTCGTCGTCGGTGTCGCCGCGGTGGTCGGCAACGCCGGTGCCGGGCACGAACTCCTCATGGCGTTCAAGGTGTTCGGCTACCACCTGACGGGCTCCGCCGGGGCGCTCTTCCTCTTCGGTGTGATCGTCGGCGGGGTGGCCGTGCTCGGCCTCGGGCTGCTGGTGGCCGGGGCGGGCCGCTCCTCCCGGCGGACGCGGGCCGACGACCGCGACCGTCCGGTGGCGCCCGGGAAACCGCGCCGCCACCACCTCTTCGGCCACCGCACCGCGCCCCGCTGATCCGCCCGGCCGCCCGCCCGGGAGGTCGTCCACGACGCTCCGCGAGCGCGCCAAGTCCCGTACTGCGTGCGGGATTTGGCCATGCTCGCGGGCCCGCCGCCGCGCCGGGGGAACGCGCCGGGCACCGCATGACCGAAGGTCCGCGGCCCGCGGGGCCGGACGGACCGGCCGCGGCGGCCCGCGGCATTGTGCCCGCCATGGCCGGGATGCGCTTGGTTTGTGCCAAGTTCCTTTGACATGACCGCGATAGCGGTACTTTTCTGTGGCAGTCCGCGCCGCAGCCGGGCGGCGCCGGGTCCGCCGGCCACCGCCCCGTCGCGCTGCGGCCGCGCGGGCGGGAGGGCCGCGGACGGCCCGGACTTCGAGGGGGCTCGACTTTCATGCGTACAGCTCGGATGAGGAGACTTTCGGCCATGGGCGCGGTGTCCGTGGTGGTGGGGGTGGTGGGCGCGGCGCTCCCGGCGTCGGTGGCGTCGGCCGCCGACCGGGAGGGGCACGAGGGCCGGGCGGTCGGCTGGCATCTGCGGACCGGCAAGCACACCGCGATGTGGACCGGCACCCACGTGCTGGACGACGGCAGCCACGCGCTCTGCCTGGACCTGGCGCTGTACGGCCCGGACGGCAAGGACAACGGCTACACCCGCACCGGCGCGCCCAAGCAGCTCTCCGAGGACACCAAGGCGCGGCTGGCGGAGCTGGCCTCGCGGTACGGCAAGCTGCCGGACACCGTCGAGGGCCGCAACACCTCGGCCGCCGCCGCCCTGGTGACCTGGGCGCTCGCCGCCCACGACGGGATCGACGAGAGCGGCTACAACGGCGAGAAGATCCCCTGGCAGCGGTGGCTGGACAAGGGCATGCCGAAGGGCGCGGTGGCGGGCTACGGCGGCGACGCCTCGGTGGACACCGCGCCGGTCGTCGATCGGTTCAACCGGCTGCGCAAGGAGATCCTGACGGTCGACGCGGCGCCGTACACGCTGAGCGTCGAGGGCTCCGGCAAGACCTTCCCGTACGAGCGCACGCCGCGGGAGAAGGAGCTGACCGTCAAGGTCGCGCAGGGCAAGAAGCCCGCCGAGGGCGTCGAGGTGAACACCACGGAGCTGACCAACATCGCGCGGCCGGCCCGGCCCGGCACGGTGGGCACCACCGACGCGCAAGGCCGGGCGGTCTTCCGCTTCACCCCGGACGAGCCGGGCAAGGGCGCGGGCGCCGCGTTCGGCGCGGAGGTGTCGGTGAACTCGCCGACGTTCTGGCACACCGACCGCACGGTGCACGGCAAGCCGATGCAGCGGCTGGTGTACTTCGTGGCCGAGCGCAAGCCGCTCAAGGCGTCCGGCGAGATCCGCTTCCAGCCCGCCGCGGTGGTGATCGCGGTGAAGAAGGACCGCGCCACGGGCGAGGCGGTCACCTCCCCCGCGACGTACGAGATCCGGGCGGACGACAAGGGCGCGCCGGGCGAGGTCGTCACCACCGTCACGACCGGGAAGGACGGCCGGTCCGATGCGGTCGACCTGCCCGCCGGGACGTACTGGATCGTCGAGACGAAGGCGCCCGAGGGGTACCAGCTCGACAAGGAGCCGCGGAAGATCGAGGCGGTGTCCGGGGAGCGGCAGACCGTGACGGTGTGGGACAACGCGGTGCCCAGCCCGTCGCCGTCGCCCTCCGCCCCGGCGACGCCGCGGCAGCCGACGCCCAACCGTCCGGCGCCCGCGGGCGTCACCGGCGGCTCGCTGGCGCACACCGGCGCCGACGGCACGCCGTATCTCGCGGCGGGCGCGGCGGCGCTGGTCGTGGCGGGCGGCGGCGCGGTGGCGTACGCGCGGCGGCGCCGCTCGGCGGACAGCCGCTGACCTGCGGGACGAAGGGCGCGGGCCCTTGGGTGGCGGGGCGTGGTCCGAGGGGCCGCGCCCCGTCGCCACGTCCGGGGACAGGGCGGGGGCGCGGCGACGGAAGCCCCGCCGGGGAACGGGTCGGGGCGCGGCCCTGCGGGCCCGTCGCCGAGTACGAAGACGCCGCCCCCAGACCCGGCGGGCCCGTGGCCGAGTACGAAGACGCCTCACCGCGGGGTCGGGGCGAGCCACCGCCGACGCCTCACCGCGGGTCCGGCACGGCACCGTCGGCGCCGCTCCCCCGGGCCCGGGGGAGCGGCGCCCCGCAGCCGCTCCCGCCGCCCCGCGGGCCGTCGTCCCCGGACGGAGCAGCGTCTCACCCGACCGGGGCATCATCCGGGCGGTGGGCGGCGGTCCGGGTGGCGCGGGAGGCCCGGGGCTGATGACGATCGGGCGACGTCCCGTTCCACTCCGGCGGGGCGTGACCGCCGACCGCCGGGGAGACGCCGTGATGAGCGCACCGCCTCGCACACCCAAGCTGATCCATGAACTCCTCGCGGAGTTCCTCGGCACGATGGTGCTCATCCTCTTCGGCTGCGGTGTGGTGGCGCAGGTCAACGCCGGTGGCGCGCTGACCGACCCGAAGGGCGGACTCGGCGGCCACGACAGCATCGCCTGGGCCTGGGGGCTCGGCGTCACCCTCGGCGCGTACGTGGCGGGGCGGATGACCGGCGCCCACCTCAACCCGGCGGTGACGGTGGCGCTCGCCGCGTTCAAGGGCTTCTCGTGGGCGAAGGTGGTGCCGTACGCGCTGGCCCAGACGGTGGGCGCGTTCTGCGCCGCGCTGCTGGTGCGGTGGAACTACACCGAGGTCATCGCGCGTGCCGACCCGGGTCACGGCATCAAGACCCAGACGATCTTCTCCACCCTGCCGGGGAACGGTTCGACGGCCGCCGGGGTCCACGAGTGGGGCGCCTTCCGGGACCAGATCATCGGCACCGCCGTCCTGATGATCCTGATCTTCGCCCTGACCGATCTGCTGAACACCCCGCCCGGCGCGAACCTCGCGCCGTTCGTCATCGGCCTGGTGGTCGTCGCGATCGGCATGGCCTTCGGGACGGACGCCGGGTACGCCATCAATCCGGCCCGCGACTTCGGTCCGCGGCTGGCGAGTTTCCTGACCGGGTACCGGGGCGCCTGGCGGGATCAGTGGGGGAATCTCTACTTCTGGGTGCCGATCGTGGCGCCGCTCTGCGGCGGCCTGATCGGCGGCGCGGTCTACAAGTTCCTCATCGGCGACTTCCTCCACCGCATCGCGGCCGAGCCGGAGCCGCCCGGCCGTATCCCGACGACCGACGAGGCGTGAGGCCCGGCGGGCCCGGAGCGGCGACCTGCCGCCCCGGGCCCGCGCCGCCTATCGGTCCCGCGGGGCGGACCGGGCGCGGCGGGGCCGTCAGAGCGCGGTGCGGATGGCGCGTTCGAACCCCTCGACGTGCGCGGCGGCCAGTTCGGCGGCCTTCTCCGCGTCCCCGCCGGCCACCGCGCGCAGCAGCGGCCCGTGCTCCCCGATGTGTCCGGCGACCCCGGGCAGCCGGTCGACGAAGAGGCACCAGACGCGGGTGGCGAGGTTGTCGTAGTGCACCAGGGTGTCTTCGAGGTACGGGTTGCGGGTGGCGGCGTAGACGGCGCGGTGGGCCTGGAGGTCGAGGCGCATCAGCGCGCCGGGGCTGCGGGGCGCGGCCGGGGCGCCCTCCAGCTCCCCGGTGAGGGCGGTGAGCGCGGCGCGGTGGGCGTCGGTGGCGCGGCGGGCGGCCTGCGCCGCGGCCATCGGCTCCAGCTCGCGCCGTACCTCGGAGATATGGGCGAGGTCGGTGATGTTGACCTCGGTGGCGAAGGTGCCGCGGCGCGGGTAGACGGCGATCAGCCGCTCGTACTGGAGGCGTTTGAGGGCCTCGCGGACGGGGGTGCGGCCGACGCCGAGGGACTGGGCGAGCTGGTCCTCGCTGATGGGGGCGCCGGGGCGGATCTCGAGCATGATCAGCCGGTCGCGCAGGGCGCGATAGGCGCGTTCGGCGAGCGAGGGCTCCCCCGCTCCGGGGTGGGCGTCCGCCGCCCGGTGCTGTGTCATCCGGCCCCCTTGACCTGCTCCCGATCGGCCCCTTACGTTACCGCAGGCTACTGATATATCAGTTGGCCATCAAGCGCACTCCAGGAAGACGTGCGGGGCGGGCGGCGCGGGCGCACGGCCCGCCCTGGGACCACCGCCTCCGGCACGCCCGCCGCCCGCCTCCGCGACACGAAGGGAACCGCCGGATGAGCACCCCCCTTCCGGAACACCCCGCGCACCTGTGGCGCAACCCCGAGCCCCGCTCCTCGTACGACGTCGTCATCGTCGGCGGTGGCGGGCACGGGCTGGCCACCGCGCACTACCTCGCGTCGGTGCACGGCATCACGGATGTCGCCGTCCTGGAGAAGGGCTGGCTGGGCGGCGGCAACATGGCGCGCAACACCACGATCATCCGGTCCAACTACCTCTGGGACGAGACGACCGCCCTCTACGAGTACGCGCTGAAGCTCTGGGAGACGCTCCCCGCCGAGCTGGACCACGACGTGATGTTCAGCCAACGCGGCGTCCTCAACCTCGCGCACACCCTCCAGGACGTCCGCGACTGTGCCCGCCGGGTGGGCGCCAACCGGCTCAACGGCGTCGACTCGCACTGGCTGGAGCCCGGCGAGATCGCCGAGGTCTGCCCGATCCTCAACACCTCGCCGCACAGCCGCTACCCCGTACTCGGCGCCACGTACCAGCCGCGCGCCGGTATCGCCAAGCACGACCACGTCGCCTGGGCACTGGCCCGCAGCGCGGACGCGTACGGTGTCGATCTGATCCAGGGCTGCGAGGTGACGGGCTTCGTCACCGACGGCGGGCGGGTCACCGGCGTGACGACCACCCGGGGCCGGATCGGCGCCGGGCGGGTGGGGCTGACCGTCGCCGGACACAGCGGCGTCCTCGCCGAACGGGCCGGATTCCGGCTGCCGGTGCAGTCCCATCCGCTCCAGGCGCTCGTCTCCGAACTCCACGAGCCGGTCCACCCGACCGTCGTGATGTCCAACCAGGTCCACGTCTACGTCTCCCAGGCGCACAAGGGCGAACTGGTGCTGGGCGCCGGGGTCGACGCGTACAACGGCTACGGGCAGCGCGGTGCCTTCCACATCATCGAGCGGCAGATGGCCGCCGCCGTCGAGCTGTTCCCGGTCTTCGCCCGCGCGCACGTACTGCGCACCTGGGGCGGGATCGTGGACGTCACGCCCGACGCCTCGCCCGTCATCGGCGCCACCCCGCTGGCGAACCTCTTCGTCAACTGCGGCTGGGGCACCGGCGGTTTCAAGGCCACCCCGGCCGCGGGGTGGACCTTCGCCCACACGCTGGCGACCGGCGCGCCGCATCCGCTGAACGCGCCGTTCTCGCTCGACCGGTTCACCACCGGCGCGCTCATCGACGAACACGGCGCCGCCGCCGTGGCCCACTGAGAGAGGAGAGCCGGTGCTCCGGTTGACCTGCCCGTGGTGCGGGCCGCGCGACGAGACCGAGTTCCACTACGGCGGCCAGGCTCATGTGGCCCGGCCCGCCGACCCGGCGGCGCTCGACGACGAGGCGTGGGCCGCGTACCTCTTCTTCCGCGACAATCCGGCCGGGCCGTTCGCCGAGCGGTGGGCGCACAGCCTGGGCTGCCGCCGCTGGTTCCACGCCGTGCGGGACACCGTCAGCTACGCGGTGCTCGCCACCTACCGCCCCGATGAACCGCGGCCCGGCGCCGCCCGACCGGACGGAGAGGCCCGATGACCGGACGTCCCGACCAGCCCGCCCGGCTGCCGCACGGCGGCCGGACCGACCGCACCACCACCCTCCGCTTCACCCTCGACGGCCGGGAGCTGACCGGCCACCCGGGCGACACCGTGGCCTCCGCGCTGCTCGCCCACGGCCTGCCCGGCGCCGCCCCGTCCCTCTACCGCGGACGGCCGCGCGCCGTCATGGCCGCGGGCGTCGAGGAGCCGAACGCCCTGCTGCGGGTCGAGGGCCCCTGCGCGGAGAGCATGCTGCCCGCCACCACCGTCGAGCTGTACGACGGGCTGCGCGCCACCACTCTCTCCGGACGCGGCCGGCTCGACCCCACGCCCGACCCCGCGGTGTACGACAAGAAGTACGTGCACACCGACGTCCTGGTCATCGGCGGCGGACCGGCCGGCCTCGCCGCGGCGGCCGCCGCGGGCCGCGCCGGGGCCCGGGTGCTGCTCGTCGAGGACCGCCCGGAGACCGGCGGCGCGCTGCTCGCCGCCGCCCCCGGCGACGGCCCGGAAGCGGCCGCCCTGACCTGGGCCACCGCCACCCGCGCGGCGCTGGGGACGGAACCGGACGTACGCGTCCTGACCCGCACCTGCGCCTTCGGCGCGTACGACGGCAACTACGTGCTGGCGCTCCAGCGGCGCACCGATCACCTGGGGGCGGCGGCGCCCGCCGGGGTCTCCCGGCAGCGGCTGTGGCACATCCGGGCGCGTCAGGTGGTACTGGCGACCGGCGCCCACGAACGGCCGCTGGTCTTCGCCGGGAACGACCGGCCGGGCATCATGCTCGCCCACGCGGTACGCACCTACGTGCACCACTACGGGGTGCTGCCGGGCCGCCGCGCGGTGGTGGCGACCACCGGTGACAGCGCGTACGCCACCGCCGCCGCGCTGGCCGCGGCGGGCTGCGCGGTCACCGCCGTCGTCGACTCCCGGCCCGAACTGACCGCTGCGGCACGGGAGTTCCGCGACCGCACCGGGGTGCCGGTGCGCACCAGCAGCGCCGTGACCGCCGCCTCGGGTACCGAACGGATCGACGGGGTCACCGTCCGCCCGCTGGACGCGGCGGGGGCGCCCGCCGGGCCCGGCACGGCGCTGGCCTGCGATCTGCTGGCGGTCTCGGGCGGCTGGAGCCCGGTCGTCCATCTGCACTCCCAGCGGCAGGGCGCTCTGCGGTGGGACGCGGACCTCGCCGCCTTCGTGCCCGGCGCGGCGGTGGACGGACAGCACCTGGCCGGTGCGGTGCGCGGTACGTACGACACCGCCGGCTGCCTCGCCGAAGGCGCCCGCGCCGGGGCGCTGGCGGCGACCGCCGCGGGCTTCCCCGCCACCGTCCCGCCGCCGCACCGGCCGCAGGCCCCGGCACCTGTCCGGCCGCTCTGGCTGATCCCCGGCGACGAGGGCGATCCGGCCACCTGGGACACCCACTTCGTCGACCTCCAGCGGGACGTGACCGTCGCCGATCTGTACCGCGCCGCGGGCACCGGGATGCGCGGCGCCGAACACCTCAAGCGGTACACCTCGCTGGGCACCGCCAACGACCAGGGCCGGACGTCCGGCGTCGCCGCGCTCGGCGTCCTCGCCGCGCTGCGCGGCGAGGACTCCCCGGGCGCGCTGGGCACCACCACCTACCGGGCGCCGTACACCCCGGTCGCGTTCGCCGCACTGGCCGGGCGGGAGACCGGCGCGCTCTACGACCCCGCGCGCCGCACCGCGCTGCACGAGGGCCACCTCGCACGCGGCGCGGTCTTCGAGGACGTCGGCCAGTGGAAGCGGCCGCGTTACTACCCGCGGCCCGGTGAGGACATGGACGCGGCGGTGGCGCGCGAGTGCCGGGCCGCGCGGGAGGGCGTCGCCTTCATGGACGCCTCCACGCTCGGCAAGATCGAGATCCGGGGCGCGGACGCCGGGGAGTTCTTGAACCGCGTCTACACCAACGGCTTCAAGAAGCTGCGCCCCGGCTCCGCCCGCTACGGCGTGATGTGCGGGGAGGACGGCATGATCGTCGACGACGGCGTCACCCTCCGCCTCACCGACGACCGCTACTTCATGACCACGACCACCGGCAACGCCGCCGCCGTCCTCGACCAGCTGGAGGAATGGCTCCAGACCGAATGGCCCGAACTGGACGTCACCTGCGTCTCCGTCACCGAACAGTGGGCCACCGTCGCCGTCGTCGGCCCCCGCTCCCGCGACGTCGTCGCCCGCCTCGCCCCCGGACTCGACGTGAGCCGGGAAGCGTTCCCCTTCATGACGCTGCGCGAGACCGTCCTCGCCTCCGGCATCCCCGCCCGCATCTGCCGGATCTCCTTCTCCGGCGAACTCGCCTACGAGATCAACGTGCCGGCGTGGTACGGCCAGGCGGTGTGGGACCAGATCGAGGCGGCGGGCCGCCCCGAAGGCATCACGCCGTACGGGACGGAGGCGATGCACGTACTCCGCGCCGAGAAGGGCTTCCTCATCGTCGGCCAGGACACCGACGGCACCGTCACCCCGCTGGACGCCGGTATGGACTGGGTGGTCTCCCCGCACAAGGACTTCATCGGCAAACGGTCGCTGTCGCGCCCCGACACCGTCCGCGCGGACCGCCGGCAACTCGTCGCCCTAATCCCCGCCGACCGCCGCACCCGGCTGCCGGAGGGCACCCAGATCATCGACCGGGGCGTACCCCTGACCCCGTGGAACGGCCCCGTGCCGATGCTGGGCCACATCACGTCCGGCTACCACAGCCCCGCGCTCGGCCACCCGTTCGCGCTGGCCCTGATCGCGGGCGGACGCGCCCGGATCGGCGACGAGGTGGTCGCCGTCGTCGGCGACACCCCGGTACCCGTCGTGGTGTCCTCCCCCGTCCTGTACGACCCCGAAGGGACCAGGCGTGATGGCTGAACCGACCGCACCGGAACCCACCGCGCTGCGCCGCTCCCCGCTGGCGCATCTGACCGGCGCGCTGCGCGCCGCGACCGTCACCGGACCGCGCGCGGTGGCCCTGACCGAACTCCCCTGCCGGACGATGACCGCCCTGCGCGCCGCCCCCGACGGCCCGGCCGCCGACCGCCTCGCGCACGTGCTGGGCGCACCACTGCCCGCCCGGTGCGGGGATACGTCCCGCACCGGCCACGGCACCGCGCTCTGGCTGGGCCCCGACGAATGGCTGCTGGTCGCGGAGGACGGCGCCCCGGCGCCGCTCGCCGCCCTGGAAGCGGCGCTGGGCGACGCCCCCGGCCAGGTGCTGGACGTCTCCGCCCAACGCACCGTCCTGGAACTGCGCGGCCCCTCCTCCCGCGACGTCCTGGAGAAGGGCTGCGCCGTCGACCTCCACCCCCGCGCCTTCCCCCCGGGCCGGGCCGTGGCCACCGCCCTCGGCACCGTCCCGCTCCTCCTGTGGCACCCCGCCCCCGGCACCTACCGCCTGCTCCCCCGCTCCTCGTTCGCCGACCATCTGGCGCACTGGCTGATGGACGCGATGCGCGAGTACGGGCTGCCGGAGGTGGAGTGAGGGCGGGTCCGCCCGATGCGGGGCCGGCACCCCGGACGCGGCGTGCCGGCCCCCGCCGTCACTGCGTGAAGACGATCTCCGTCTCCGGGCCGAGTCCCAGATCGGGGCCGGTGCGGGGGGCCGGGGTCGTCAGCAGGATGTTGTAGTGGTTGGGGAAGTGGCAGGCGTCGAAGCCGAGGACGGTGGCGATGCGGCGGCCGTCGGCCCAGACGGTGTCGCCGCGGTCGAGGACGCCCCCGCACTCCAGCTCGACGAAGCCCAGGAAACCCACCCGGTCCACGGGGCCCTCGGCGGCGGTCCCGGTGTGGTCGGTGGTGACCAGTTCATGGACCTCGCCCGCCCGCACACAGCGGGAGGCGAACGGCTCCAGGGTCATCCCGCGGTCGTCCCGGCGGTGCGTGAGGACCTTCACCAGCCGTCCGCGCACCGCCCTCTTGGGGCCGTCCTCCGCGGGGTTCACGAGCGGACCTCCCGCCGGGTGCCGCGGGCGTAGGCGTCGGCGACGAGTTCCGCCGTCACCAGACCGTCCGGCGCCGTCGGGCCACCCGTCACCCCGGCCCGTACCGACCGGGTGAACTCCCGCAGCACGCCCTCGTACTCGTGCCAGAGCGAGCCTTTGAAGGCGGTGTGTCCGGCGAGCATGTCGGCGTGGTCGGTGCGGCCGTCGGCGAGGCGTACCTCGACGGTCTTCCGCTCGCCCGGGTACGACCAGTCCAGCACGATCCGGACGGCGGCCCCGGCGGGCGTGGCCAGTACAAGCCGCGCCGAGCGGTCCACGCCGTGGGCGTCGAGGTGCAGCTCCGCGCCGGTGACATGGACCTCGCCGAGGAGGAGGCGGGCCACGTCGAGGGCGTTGGGGCCGTTGTCGGCGAGGCAGCCGCCGCCGCAGCGCGCCGGGTCGAGGTACCAGCGGTCCCGCCCGGCGTGTTCCTCGATCAGCTCTTCGTACCGCACCGTCAGGGCGGTGACGGGTACGTCGCGGGGCAGCCGGTCGCGGAGGGCGAGCACCTCGGTGTTGTAGCGGCGGTGGAAGGAGGTGAAGAGCACGGCGCCCGTCTCCCCCGCGAGGGTCACCAGACGCCGGGCGTCCTCGGCGCTGTTGGCGAGCGGCTTCTCCACGCAGACCGAGCGCCCGGCGGCGAGCGCGTCGCGGCAGACGGGGAAGTGCAGGTCGTTGGGGACGTTGACGATGACGGCGTCCACCTCGGCGGTGGCCAGCAGTTCCCGGTGGCCGGTGTAGCGGGCGACGTGCGGCGGCAGGTCGCGGTGGGTGGAGGTGTCCGGGTCGCAGACCGCGACGAGATCCGCCTCCGGGGAGCGTTCGAGGGCGGCCAGGTAGAAGCGGGAGATGACGCCGAGCCCGATGATGCCGATCCGCAACGGGGTCATACGGCGCCTCCGGACACCACGGCGTCGGGGAACGGCAGTCCGGTGGCGTCCGCGACGGCGCGCAGTTCGGTGTGGAGCGCGGCGGACAGCGGGACACCGTGGGCGCGGCGTTCGCGGCTGCGGCGCTGTTCGTGCCAGCCCGGGTAGCGGACGGGCTCGTCCGGGTCGTGCGGCGGGCAGTCGAGCAACGCGCCGAAGAGGCCGGTGGCGGCGGTGGCGAAGGCGCCCGGGGAGCGCAGCGTGGCCGGGGCGACGGCGAGCAGGAAGTAGCCGACGTCGTCGTCCGGCCGGGCGGTCGGCTTCCGGCCCGCGACGGGCTGCGGGCCCACCCCGGCGCCGGGGACCAGCGCGGACAACACCTCGACCAGCAGCCCGAGCCCGAAGCCCTTGTGGACACCGCGCTCCGGGTCACCGCCCAGCCACCGCAGCTCGGCCTCGCCGCGGTCGTACGCCGCGGGGTCGGTGACGTCGCCTCCGGAGGCGTCGCTCAGCCAGCCGGGCGGGATCGTTTCGCCCGCGCGGGCGGCGGCCCGGATCCGCCCGGTGGGGACGACGCTGGTGCTCATGTCGAGGGTGAACGGCGGGTGGTCGCCGGCCGGGGAGGCGAGGGCGAGCGGGTTGGTGCCGAGCATCGGGGCGGCGCCGCCGGGCGGCGGGACGAGGCGCTGGTGGCCGCAGTTGGCGGCGGCGAGGCCGATCATGCCCTGCCCGACGGCGCGCAGCGCGTGGAACCCGGCGCAGCCGAAGTGGGTACCGCCGCGCACCGAGACCATGCCGATGCCGTGGGTGCGGGCCCGTTCGGCGGCGAGGTCCATCGCCTCGGCGGCGGCCCACAGTCCGAGGGCGCGGCGGGCGTCGAGGAGGACGGCGGCGCCGGTGTCGGTGACGGTCTCCGGTTCGGCCTGCGGATCGCAGCGCCCGGAGTCGAGGAGCGGGAGGTAGAGCCGGGCGAGGTTGGTCAGGCCGTGGGTGGTGAAGCCGGTGAGGTCGCCGTGGCACAGCGCCTCGGCGGCGGTGGCGGCCCGCCCGCCGGGCAGCCCCCGGGCGCGCAGCACACCGGTGGTGAAGGCGAGCAGCGCGTCGTACGGGACGCGGACCTCGGGGGCGGGGCCGGGAGCGGTGTCCGGGGCACGGCCGGTGGCCGGTGCGGCGGGGGTCGGGGGCATCGTGACGGGGTTCCTCTCGGGGTGTGGGCGGGACGGTCGGCGGGGCGCGGTGGGGTGGCTCCGGGGCGGGCCCGCCCGGTGGGGTTCCGGGGCGGGCGGCGCGGCGTTCATCCGGAGCGGGCGCGCCGCCGGGCGGTGAAGGCGGTCAGGACGCGGGCGATCTCCTCGGCGTAGCGGTCGAGGTCGGCGAGGTCGGCGAACTCACCGTCGGCGTGGGCGCGGTTGGCGCCGAGGTCGCCGGGGCCGAGGACGGCGGTGCAGCTTTCGGGGACGTCGGCCATCCAGATGGCGTCGCAGGTGAAGGCCGGTTCGGCGTCCGGCCAGCGGGTGAGTCCGGCGTCCTTGCCCAGCAGGTCGTCGGCGAGGGCGGTGCGGCTGTGCAGGGCGGGCAGTCCGCGTTTGTGCCAGCGGACGGAGGTGAGGGCGGCGGCGTCCTCGGCGGTGCGGGCGAGGGTGGGTTCGGCGGCGGCCGAGGCGCGGAAGGCGGCGATCCCCTCCCGTACGGCCGTGTGGAGCGCGGCTTCGGCGGCGCGGGCGGTGGCGCGGCTGCCGTAGGAGAGGTTCAGCAGCAGGCGGCCGGTGCCGTAGACCTTGTTGTGGCGGTCGCCGGTGTGGAGTCCGGCGACGCAGACGCCCGCGTCGGGGACCCGTCCCGGCAGGACGGTGGCGAGGTGGTGGGCGAGGTGGCCGAGGAGGGCGGTGGCGTTGTGTCCGGCGGCCGGGCAGTCGTCGACCGCGTCGACGCCGTCGACCTGGACACAGGCGGTCATCGCGGCGGTGGCGCGCGGCAGGTAGCGGTGCCGGGTCGGTTCGCAGAAGAGGTTGAGCGCGCCGGTCAGGCCCTCGCGGACCAGCGGCCGGGTGCCGTAGGTGCCCATGGCGCCGCCCTCCTCGCCCGCGACCGCCTGGACGAGGACGGCGGTGTCGGTGCCGACGGCGGGGTCGCGGGCCATGGCCGCGCGGATACCGGCGAGGAGGGCGACGGCCGGGCCCTTGGCGTCGATGGCGCCGCGGCCGTGGAAGCGGGCGCCGTCGAAGGTGGCGGGCCACCAGCCGCCGACGGTGTCGAGGTGGACGTTGAACATGACGGTGTCCGCGCGCGGCAGCGGCGGCCCCAGCCGCAGGACGAGCGAGGGCTGGCAGGCGAGGAAGTCGGGGCGCCCGGCGGCGGCCTCGCGGACGGTCAGCGGCACGTCGTCCCGGTCGAGTTCGTCCAGGTGCGGCGCGGCGTGGCGCACGGTGGCGAGGCCGAGCGGGGCGGCCGCCGCGGCGTAGGCGCGTCCGGCGTCCCAGAGGCGGACGCCGGTGGTGTCGCCGTCGGTCTCCAGCGGCCCGGCGGTGGGCGTATCGAGGAGGCGGAGCAGCAGGTCGCGGTCGGCGGGGCCGAGGCGGGCGGGTGCGGTCACGGGTGGCCGCCCGCTTCCGCCGGCGCCACGCGGACCTCGCGCTCCACGAGGCGTTCCAGGGCCCGGCCGTACGCGGTGAACGCGGCGATACCGTCCAGCTCGCGGTGGTCGGTGCCGTCGTGCGGGCGCAGCCGGGTGTGCGGCTCGATGGACCAGGTGCCCTGCCAGCCGCGGCGGGCGAGGGTGGCGAGGCAGGCGGCGACGCCGGACTGTCCGTGGCCGGGGAGGGTGTAGACGATGTCGCCGTCCGGTCCGGCGGTGGCGTCCTTGACGTGGACGTGGGCGACGTGGTCGGCGACGGCGTCGAGGAGGGTGGGGGCGTCGTAGCCGTGCGGAACGCCGTTGCCGATGTCGAACAGCAGGCGCAGTGCGGGGCTGTCGACGTGGTCGAGGAGGGCGAGCATCCGGTCGGCGCGGGTCCCGGCCCAGCCGTGGCAGTTCTCGTGGAGCAGGACGAGACCGTGGTCCTCGGCGAGGCGGGTGAGGGTGGTCAGCCGGTCGAGGACGCGGCGGCGCCATTCGTCGTCGGCCAGTCCGCCGTCGGGGTAGGACATCACGCGGACGTGGCGGGTGCCGAGGGTGGCGCAGCGGGCGGCGAGGGTGCGCAGCTCGTCGAGGTCCTGGGCGAATGGGCCGGTGGCCGGGCGGCTCCAGTTGGCGATCCGGGAGTCGACGCAGACGACGTCGGTACCGGTGTCGGCGAGACGCGCGGCGAGGACGTCGAAGGCGGCGGGGGTCAGGTCGGCGAGGGCGGTGCCGTCGACGGAGCGGAGTTCGACGGCGTGCCAGCCCAGGCCGTGGACCGCGGCGAGCTGCCCTTCGGCGTCGGCCGCCGCCTCGTCGCCGATGCCCGCGTAGCGGATGCCGGGCGCGGCCCATCCGGTGCCCGGGCCCGGCTGCGGGTGGGGGGTGCGTCGGGCGGACTCAGCCGGCATGTCCGGCCACCTCTTTCCGGTCGGTGGTACGGGTGGGTCGTGACGGAACCGCGGCGGCCAACTGCCGTGCGTCATCGAGGAGTTCGACGGTGCGGATGTGGAGGCCGAGATCGCCGGGACCGCCGCGGAGGGCGGCCGTGTCCGGGGCGGCGCGGCCCGCGGCGTGGCGGTAGGCGCGGATCAGGCAGCGGGTGAGGGCGTCGTCGGGGAGCAGTTCCCGGGTGACGGTCGCGGGGCCGGCGCCGGACCGGTCGTCGATACGGAGCTGGGCGATGTCGTCGTCCTCACTGACCGGATAGTCGCCGGTCAGCCGGGCGCGGTCGGTCTCGATGACGATGCGGCGGCGGCGGACGGGCGAGGTGAGGTCGGAGTGGACCTCGCTGCGGGCGCCGGTGGTGTGGGCCAGGCGCAGCCGGGCGGCGCCCATGCGGGGGGCGACGGCGTCGCCGAGGCGGACATCGCTCCAGGAGGCGTCCTCGGTGCGGGCGTCGCCGAGCAGCCGCAGCAGCACCCCGACGGCGTGCGGGACCTCGACCTCGAAGGCGCTGCCGTGGCCGGTGGTGGTCAGGGAGCGGCGGAAACGCGGTTTGTGCTGGGTGACGCCGATGTGCCGGACGGGCCCGAGGCGACCGTCGCCGAGGAGGGCGGCGAGGCGGTCGGTCAGCGCACTGTGCAGCCAGGGGGCGACGACGGTGACGTCCAGGTGGTGGCGGTCGACGGCGGCGCGTACCCGGTGGAGCGCGGCGCGGTCGGCGGCCAGCGGCTTCTCGACGACGAGGCGGCGGAAGCCGAGCGCCGCGACCTCTTCCAGGACGCCGTCGCGGACGGCGGGCGGGGTGCAGAGGTGGACGACGGTCCGCTCGGGGTCGAGGAGGCGGCGGGCCTCGCGGAGGTCGGCGGCGAGGGTGAGCCCGTCCGGGGCGGTGGGTGTCCGGCCCGGGTCCACGCCCACGACCGGCCCGGCGGCGAAGAGACCGGGCTCGGCTCCGCGGGCGCGCAGCAGGACCGGCAGGTGAAGCCCCGTTCCGGACCTGCCGAGCCCGACGAGCAGGGTGCGCAGCACGGTGGGTGTGCCTCCTTCGTGTGTTTCGCGTGTTCCGGCCGGACGGGCGCCGGGGCGCCCGGAGCCGTTCCCTTTTCCGGCGATCGCCGTTTTCCTGGTAAGTCCCGGCTCCCCCTCCTTTTTCCCGGCGAAATTCAGCCAGGATCCGAATGGCGGGATACCTCCGCCCCGGAAGGCCGAAGGCTCATATCCGCACCGGCATCCGCACCGCATCAGCCGGTTCATCGGACGGAAAGGAAAGCGTGTTGTCACTCCATGACGAGCGGTCACGTTACCTCTCCCCCGCACCCGCGACTCCCCTCATCGGAATAATTGATCACATTCGACGAAGGGCGATCAAAAAAGCCGGACGGTGACCACACGCGGGCACATTAAGAATGATCACGAGCGAGCCTGAACGCTTTCATCAATCCGAGTGAACACCTCTTCTCGAAGCCCCTTCGAACGATTCCGCTCATTTAAGGTTGTGCCGAAAATCGGGGGATCGTACGGGGGTTCCTGCGAGCAACGCAGCGTGAGGAGAAATGGTGGAAAGACTGGCCGTGATCGGTCTCGGTTACACAGGGCTCCCGCTGGCGCGCGAAGCCTGCGCCGCGGGAATGCAGGTCACCGGGGTGGATACGAATCCGGCCGTGCCGGCGACGCTGGAATCCGGCCGCTCACCGCTGCCGGATCTCACCGAAGCCGATATCGCGGCGATGCGCACCGCCGGCTTCCACGCCACCACCGACCCCGGCGTCCTCGCCGAGGCGTCCGTCGCCGTCCTCTGCGTCCCGACGCCGCTGGACGACGCGGGCGGGCCGGATCTGACGCATGTACGGGACGCCGCGCGGGCGCTGGGCGCACATCTGAAACCGGGCACACTCGTCATTTTGGAATCCACGTCGTTCCCCGGCACCACGGACGGTCCGGTCCGCGCGATTCTGGAGGAATCCTCCGGCCTCACCGCCGGCCCGGATTTCTCCCTCGCCTTCTCACCCGAGCGCATCGATCCCGGAAATGAACACTTCGGCGTCCGCAACACCCCGCGCGTGGTCGGCGGTCACACCCCGGCCTGTACGGAAGCCGCCGTCGCCTTCTTCCAGAAATTGTGCGACCGCGTGGTACGGGCCTCTTCCGCCCGCGAGGCGGAACTGTCCAAATTGCTGGAGAACGTCTACCGCAGCGTCAATATCGCCCTGGTCAACGAAATCGCGGTGACCGCCCGCGCCTGGGGAATCGATGTCTCGAACGCCATCGACTGCGCGAGCAGCAAACCCTTCGGTTTCCAGGAATTCCGGCCTGGCCCCGGCGTGGGCGGCCACTGCATTCCCGTCGACCCCGCCTATCTGACGCACTGGGCGCGCGAGATCGGCTCCCCGCTGCCGCTGGTCGAGCTGGCCCAACGCATCAATTCCGCCATGCCGTCCCATGTCGTCCACCGCGCCGGGCAGCTCCTGAACGGCGCCGGGAAGGAATTGGCCGGCTCCCGCGTCCTGCTCGTCGGTGTGACGTACAAGCGCGACAGCCGCGACCTGCGGTCCACGCCCGCCGCGCCGCTCGCCCGGCTGCTGGACGAAGCCGGGGCCCGGGTGACGTACCACGATCCGCTCGCCGACGGCTGGTCCCCGGACGGCACGGCCGTCCCCGCCGCACCGGATCTGCGCCGGGCCGCGACGGAGGCCGACCTGACCATCCTGCTCCAGGACCACCGGGTGATCCCCGTCGACGAGCTGCCGCGGTGGGCGCCGCTGCTGCTCGACACCCGCGACCGGCTCCGCGGCACCACCGCGCAGCCCCTCTGAGCCCGCCGCGCCGAGCCGGCCGTACGAGGTGGGCCGGTGTCACGTCCACCGGCCGGTGCCCAGCGGTTCCGCGTCACGCGGACGCACCAGACGGCGCAGTTCGAGGCGGCGCACCTTGCCCGTCTCGGTGCGCGGGATCTCCCCCCACTCCCGTACCAACGGCTCCGCCATCGCCGGCAGATCGCGTACCGCCGCGGCCCACGCCTCCGGGTCGAGCGTGCCGTCGGCGGTCACCAGCACCGGCAGCAGCTCCGGACCCGGGACGCCCAGGACGGTGCATTCGACGACGTCGGCGAGCCGGTCCTCGATCACGTCCTCCAGCTCCACACAGCTCGCCCCGGGGACGGTGTCGACCTCCCGGTCGGTGAGGATCAGGCTGCCGCCGCGGGTGAGCACCCCGAGGTCACCGGTGTTCCACCACGGGCCGTCGGCCTTCGCCTCCCAGCGCTCCGGCTCACCGGCGTACCCCACGCACCGCGCCTTGGTACGGACGAGGATCAGCCCGGGGCGGCCCCGGCCCACCGGACGCAGCGTCTTCGGGTCGACGACCCGCAGCCGGGTCCGTCCGGGCACCGGCCGCCCCAGGTCGCGGGTGGTGGGGTGGCGGTCCCCGCTGCGCTCCAGGGACTTACGGGTCAGCAGCCGGAAGGTCAGCGGGCCGGTCTCGGTCTGGCCCCAGCCCTGCAGCCAGCGCGGATTGCGGTGCCGCGAGGCCGCCAGGAAACCGCGGACGGTCGGCGGGTGGACGGCGTCGAAGGTACTGATGTAGAGCCGGACGTCCCGGAAGGCGTCGCTCCGGCGGGCGGCCAGCTCCCGCCAGGTGACGAAGGTGCCCGGGGCCGCCTCCAGCGTGGTGGGCGGGGTGCGCAGCAGTGTCCGCTCCGCCGTCTCCGGGTCGTGGTCGGCGAGGAGGACGACGGCGCGCGGCTCCAGGTGCAGCACGCTGATCGACCAGGGCACGGCCCGGCCGTGGGTGAACGGGTCGGCACTCGCCACCGTGTCGGAGCGGCGGCTGGCGAGCACCGGGACGCGGTGGCACTCGAAGTGGGCGAGGCGGTGGACCATCGTCCGCGTCGAGTGCTCCACCAGCTTCGGCAGCCCGGTCGTCCCGGAGGTGTGGTGGATGACCATGGTGTCGTCCACCGCGCGCGTGACGACCGGCGGGGCGGTGTGCCCGTCGACGTCGTCGGGCGTGAGGACCTCCCCGGCGGCGGGGCCGTCGTACGGCACTCCGCCGACGAGAAGGGTGCGCGCGGCGCAGGCGGTGAGGTCGGTGCCGGGGCGGGCGGTGAGGGTGGTGGCCGTGGTGACCAGCAGCGCCGGGTCGATCCGTCGCAGCAGGTCGCGGAGGGCGTCACCGCGCAGCCGCGGGGAGAGCAGCGCCGGGACGGCGCCGAGGCGGGACGCGGCGCAGGCCAGCAGCACGGTGTCCCAGTGGTTGGGCTTGACGACGGCCACGCGGTCGCCGGCGCGGACGCCCGCGGCGGCCAGCCGGGCGGCGGTCTGCCGCACCAGGTCGGCGAGTTGCCCGATGCCGTACTCCGCCGGTCCCTCCGGTGCCAGGTCGAAGGGGCGGCTGAGGTGGACGGCGGTGCGGCTGCCGCGGTCGGCCAGGACGTCGAAGAGGGTGCCGAGGGCGGGGGGCTTCACGGTGCCGGATGTCCCTTCCGGGAGGTGTCGGAGGCGGGGCGCCGTCCGTGGACGGTGACCATCACCTGGGAGAGCCAGCAGTGGACGGGGTCGGTCAGCTCCACCTGGGCGCGGGCGAGCCGTTCCTCGGTGACGGTGCCGCGGGCGAGCATCGCGGGCGTCAGATGCTCCAGCCACAGCGCGAACCAGCGCGCCGCGTCACTGCCGCCGCGCACCACCGCCGAACGTCCTTCGGCGACGATGTCCACCAGCCCGGCGTCGGTGGCGAGTTGGACGTCGAGCAGCCCGCAGCGCGGGTGGTAGCCGGACGCGCACATCACCTCGTAGGCGGCGCGTTTGACGTCGCTGAGGAAATCACCGTGCGCGGGGTGGCTGAAGAGCGAGGCGGTGTCGGTGTCCTCCAGGACGAGGTGGCCGCCGGGCTTGAGGGCGCGGTACAGCCGGTCCACGGCCTGCCGCCGGTCGCCGACGTGCTGGAGGACGAGGCGGGCGTGGATGAGGTCGAAGTGCGCCTCGGGCAGCTCGTCGGTGACGACGTCGTGACGGTGGACGGTCACACCGCGGCCGGTCAGCCACTTCAGGCGCTCGGTGTCGAGGTCGGCGGCGACCACCTCGCCGGTCGGTCCGGTCCGGTCGGCCAGCCAGGCGGCGATGGAGCCGCGCCCGGCGCCGATCTCCAGACAGGACCAGCCGGCGCCGACGCCGGCGGCGGCGAGCCGTTCCCGGGTGCCCGGGTCCCAGAGCGCCTCCCCCAGGGCGAGACGTTCCTCCTCGCGGGCGAAGGCGGTGGCGAAGACATAGCGGTCGGCGGAGGTCACCGGCGCGCTCCTTCCGTGGCGAAGGCGCAGACCGCGTCGGCGATGTGCTCGACCTGCGCGTCCGTCAGATGCGGGTACACCGGCAGGGCGAGCTGGCGCTCCGCGGCGCGCTCGGCGTGCGGCCAGCGCCGTCCGGCCGGGGCGTACGGGGCGAAGGCCGGCTGGTGCGGCAGCGGCTGCGGGTAGTAGACGTGCGAGGCCACGCCCTGCTCGGCGAGGTGGTCGCGGAGGGCGTCGCGCCGCTCGGCGAGGAGCGAGTAGACGTAGTAGCAGCGGCCGTTGCGGCCGGGCGGCGGGGGCAGCACCCCGGCGTCGCGCAGCGGGGTGAAACGCTCGGTGTAGTAGGCGGCGATGTGGGCGCGGCGCTCCAGGCGGGTGGCGAGTCCGGGCAGCCGGTGCAGTTGGAAGGCGGCGAGGATCTCGTCGAAGCGGCTGTTGAGGCCCAGACGCTGGTGGACGAAGCGCGGGCCCTCCTGGCCGTGGTTGCGCAGGGCCCGCACGGTGCGGGCGAGCGCCGGGTCCGAGGTGAGGACCGCGCCGCCCTCCCCCGCCGTGCCGAACGTCTTGACCTGCACGAACGAGAAGACCCCGGCATCGCCCCAGGTGCCCGCGGGGCGGCCGTCGAGGACGCCGCCCTGGGCGACGGCGGAGTCCTCGACGAGGCGGACGCCGCGTTCGTCGGCGAGCTTGCGCAGCGCCGGCATGTCGGCCATCACGGAGAACATGTGGGCGGGCATCAGCGCCTTGGTACGGCCGGTGACGGCGTCGGCCATCGCCTGCGGGTCGGCCACCATCGTCCACGGGTCGATATCGGCGAAGACCGGGGTGGCGCCCAGGCCCGCGACGGTGTTGGCGAGCGGCGCGCAGCCGTAGGCGGGGACGACGACCTCGTCGCCGGGGCCGATGTCCATGGCCCGCAGCACGAGGGTGAGGGCGGAGGTGCCGCTGGAGCAGGCGATGGCGTCGCCCGCGCCGTACGTGGTGCGCAGCGCGTCCTCGAATGTGGCGGTGCGGGTGCCGAGGATGAACTTCTGGTCGGGTGCGGTGCCGATCTCGTGGACGAGGCCGATGAGGGCCTCGCGGTCCTGCTCGAAGAGGTCCGGCGGGAAGAAGGGGATCAACGGGCGGCCCTTCCGGTGGCGAAGCGGTGGATGAGGTCGCAGACGCGGTCGACGTCGTCGGTGCCCAGGTCCGGGTAGAGCGGCAGCGCGACGGTCCGCTCACAGGCCCGCTCGGCGTGCGGGAACTGCCCCCGCCGGTATCCGAGCCCGGCGAAGCAGGGCTGGAGGTGGAGCGGGACCGGGTAGTACGTCTCGGTGCCGACGCCGTGCTCGGCGAGGTAGGAGACGAGGGCGTCGCGGCGCTCCACCTCGATCAGATAGACGTAGAAGACCGGCTCGGTGGGGACCGCGTGCGTCACGAGGGTGGGCAGGCGGAGTACGCCGGGGGTGTCGCGGAGCCGTTCGGTGTAGGCGGCGGCGAGGGCGGCGCGGCGGCGGATGTCCTCGGCGAGGGAGGGGAGTTTGCCGAGGAGGACGGCGGCCTGGAGGTCGTCCATCTTGCTGTTGACGCCGATGAGGTCGGTGGGGCGGTTGATGCCCGGGAAGTGGCCGAGAGTGCGGCCGTGGCGTCCGTGGTGGCGCAACGCCGCGACGGTTTCGGCGAGTTGCGGGTCATCGGTGAGGAAGGCCCCGGCGTCGCCGAGCGCGCCGAGGGTCTTGGTGGGGAAGAAGGAGAGCACGCCGCCGGCGCCGAGGAGCCCGGCGTGCACACCGCCCCAGCGCATGCCGATCGCCTCGGCGCTGTCCTCCAGGACGGTCAGGCCGTGCCGTTCGGCGACGCCGGTCAGGCCCGCCATGTCGGCCATCTGGCAGAAGAGGTGCACCGGCATCAGCATCCGGGTGCGGTCGGTGACGGCGGCCTCCGCGGCGGCGGGGTCGAGGCCGTAGCCGACGGGGTCGATGTCGGCGAAGACGGGGGTGCCGCCGGCGAGGGCGACGGAGGAGGCGGTGGCCATGAAGCTGAAGGCGGGGACGACGACCTCGTCGCCGGGGCGCAGACCGCAGGCGCGCAGGGCGAGGACGAGGGCGTCGGTGCCGCTGTTGACGCCGACGGCGAAGCGGGCACCGGTCCAGGCGGCCAACGCCTGCTCGAACCGGCCCACTTGACTGCCGTGGGAGTACTTGCCGTCGTCGGCCACCTCGGTGAGGCGGTCGCGGATGGCGGGCCAGCGCTCCTCGAAGGAGCGGGCGTGGGTGAAGAAGGGCACCGGGCGGGGCGGCGCCCCGGTGCGGCCGGTTGCGGTGTGGTGGTCCATGGGTCCTCGGGGTCGGTGCCGGCGGGGCGGGCCGGCGGCGGGAAAGGGCCGGGCCCCGCACCCGTCGGCAAAGGTGCGGGGCCCGGGGCGGGTCACAGCAGGGCGACGTCGAGTTCACCCGCGTGGTACTTGTGCACGGCCTGGACGAGTTCCTCGACGGTCAGCACGCCGTCGCCGTCGGCGTCGATGGCCGCGAACGCCGTGTCGGCGGTCTCCTCGGGGCTGCCGATCGCGCGGATCCAGGAGCGGAACTCCTTGGGATCGACCTTGCCGTCACCGTCGGTGTCGCAGAGCCCGACGATGGAGCTGATGGTCGGGCGCAGCACCTCGTTGAAGCCTTCCGCACCGCGGTCGAGGACCTGACGCCCGGCCAGCTCGCCGAACTGGCCGAAGTCGAGCGAGCCGCCTTCCTCGATCCCGGCGTGGCCGGCGAGGTAGTCCCACATACCGAGGTAGGCGCCGAGTACCGCCTTGCCCTTCTCCGAGGACGGCTCGGTCTCGAAGGCCCGGAGGATGCGCTGGGCCTCCTCGTTCCAGTCGCTGCGGTCGATGCGGCCGTCGCCGTCCCGGTCCCAGAGCTGGAACCGGCGCTGGAGTCGCTCTTGCTGTACGGCGTTGGTCATGAGGTTCTTCCTTCTCAAGGGAGGGTCATTGATAGGGGACGGAGGCCCGCACGGCCGTGCCGTGCTCGCCCCCGCCGCGGGCCGGAGCCCACAGGAGGTACAGCGCGACGACGACCGGCAGTACGAGCGTGATCAACTGCGCGACGACGTCGGCGAGGGAGAACATCCCGAGGTGGTGCAGGTGGAAAAAGAGGTGCGGCACGGAGAAGACGAGCTGGGCCAGCGCCGCGGCCCGTACGAGCTGCGGGTGCGGCGACCGGGCGGCGCAGAGCAGTACCGCCGCCAGCGCCACCACGAGCGAGCCGAAGTCCCGGACCAGATGCTCGTTGTACGGGGCGAACACGGCGACCCAATGCCTGCCCGGCAGCGGGAAGTTCCGGAAGAAACTGTGGGGCAGCAGAAGCGCCCACACGCCCGGAACCCCCTGGGCCAGGGCCGACAGGATCAGCACCGCCCGTGTCCGTGCCGTCCGCGGGCCACCACGGCCCACGCGCGGTGCGGGCCGGAAGGACCGGACCGCACCGCGGGCCGGAAACACCACCCAGGTCAGGCGCCGAGCAGCGGGGCGTCCAGGTCACCGGCGTGGTAGCGACCCACCGCGTGGACGATCTCCTGGACGGAGAGCTGACCGTCGCCGTTGGCGTCGACGGCCTGGAAGGCGGCGTCGGCGTCGGTGTCGGCGTTGATGGCCTTCAGCCACTTCGCGAACTCGGGCGGGCTGATCTGGCCGTCACCGTCGGTGTCGGCCAGGTGGACCATCGCGTGGATGCTGGGCTGCAGGACGCGGGCGAAGCCGGCCGGCCCCTCGGCGAGCACCTGCTCCTCGGCCACCTGAAGGAACTGCTCCTTCGACAGCGTGTCACCGGCGCCGGCCTTCTCGCTGAGGTAGTCGAAGAGCGTCGGGTAGGCGTGCAGCAGAAGCTGGGCGCGGGGCGATTCGGTGGACTCGCCGAACGCCTCGACGATGCGGCGCGCCTCGTTCTCCAGGTCCGCGCGGCTGATCTGGCCGTCGCCGTCGGTGTCGTAGAGGGCGAAGCGCTGCTGGAGGCGGTCCTGCTGCAGGTCCTTGTTGGGCATGACACTCCTTGAGGAATGAGTGACGGGCGGAATGTGCGACGAAGGGCGTCGGAAATGCGGCCGCATAAGAATTGCGCGGACAACTTGCGTCACAGGCATGGCTGACGCAAGGGAGGGTGTCGTGGATACGCACGACGCCTCGGGGAAACCCACCGCTCTCACGGCGCTTCGTGCAGTCCAAGAATGTCCCAGCGGGGCCGAGGTATGCACCGGATGGAGCAAGGACGATCCGTACGAGTGACGCCGGCACCCGTTTCCCGCCACCGCCGCTTACCTGGGCAGATGGGTTGGAGAAACGTTCCGAACAGGGCGCGGGGAGATGCCCGGGGCGTCTGGGGGTCGGCCGCGTGGCGCGGTCCGTTCCCGGCCGCGCCTTGAAAGCGATCACCTGATCTGATGAACATGCGCAACTGGCCTCTCAGTGGGTTCAGGACGTCTCATACGGTCACTCCCGATTGATATTCGGCGGGCCGTTTTCGAGGCCCGCCGTGACCACGGAGAGTTCTGTGACCCACGAATCCCATGGCGCCGTAGCGATTGCGCCACCCGTCTCCTCGGGGAAATTCGCCGCCTATTGCAGACTGGCCAAACTCGACATCTTCGACTATTACCTCAGCCTCGCCGTGGCATGGAGCCTGCTGGCCGCACCGCTGCGGGCGGACTCCACCGCCCTCGCGGTGCTCGCGCTCTTCGGCCTCGGGATGCTCTGCCTCGTCGCCGCGATGACCACGTTCGACGATGTGACGGGGTTGCGTGACGGCAGCGACGCGGCCAACTACGGCCCCGACGCGCCGCTGCGCAAGCTCCGCCGCAAGCCCCTGCTGGCCGGCACGCTCACCGAGCGGGAGGCGATCCGCTTCGGCTGGTCCACCGCCGCCGGGTGTGTGGTGCTGTGGGGCGCGGCCGTCGCCCTCGCCCCGCACGCGCCGTGGTGGGCGGTGCTGACCGCCGCGCTGTGCCTGGTCACCTCGGTGCAGTACTCCTACGGCCTGAAGATCAGCTACCACGGGTGGCAGGAGATCTTCATGGTCGCCCTGGGCCTGGGCCTGGTCGTGGCCCCGTACGGGCTGCTCGCCGGGCACGCCACCGGCTTCGCGCTGGTGCAGGGGACGCTGTTCGGCCTCGGACCGATGCTGTTCGGCGTCTACTCCAACACCAACGACCGGGCGGGCGACGCCGCCGTGGGCCGTCCGACGGTGGCCGTACTGACCACCGAGCGCGGCAACAAGGTCTTCATCGGCGCGGTCTCCGCCCTGGAGAGTGTGCTGATCGCGGCGGCGACCGTCACCGGTCTGGCGCCGTGGTGGTTCCCGCTGGCGATGCTGCCGGTCATCGCGCTGCGCGCCACGCAGTTCGTCACGGGCGTGGTCCGCGGCCGGATCCTGACGGCCCGCAAGCTCGGCACGTACACCCACCGCGTCTCGGTCGTGGCGCTGGTCGTCACCAATGTGCTGCTCACCGCGGCGGCCGGCGGTGGGGTGTGAGCACCGCCCATGACGTCGTGGTCGTCGGAGCGGGGATAGCGGGCCTGGCCGCCGCGGACACACTCCGGCGGGCGGGCCGCTCGGTCACGGTGCTGGAGGCGTCCGACGCCGTCGGCGGACGGATGCGCTCCCACCGGGTGGACGGCTATGTCATGGACACCGGCGCCGAGTTGCTCTCCACCGCCGGGTACGACGCGACATGGCGGCTGATCCGCCGCGCCGGGCTGGGGCCGGCCGACACCACCCGGATCCCGGACCCCGTCGCGGCCTGGCGGGACGGCCGGGCGCACCGCCATGTCGGGGCATCGCGCGCGCTGCTCAGCGGCGGCGGCCTCTCGCTCCGCGGACGCGCCGCCCTGGCCCGCTTCCTGACGACGGAGAGCCGCCGCCGGGGCGCGTACGACCCGGATCTGCCCGAGCGCACCCCGCTGGGCACCCTGACGCTGGCGGAGTACGCCCGCGGGTACCGGCCCGAGCTGCACGACTTCCTGTTCCAGCCGATCGCCGGGTGCTTCTTCGGGTGGGACACCGCGCGCTCCGCCGCCGCGCCGTTCGTCACCAACATGCTGGCCTGCGGCTCCACCACCCGCTGGCGCAGTTACACCGACGGTATGGACACCCTCGCCCGCCGGCTGGCGCGTACCTCCGACGTGACGACCGGCTGCGCCGTCCGCGAGGTGATCTCGGCCGCGGGCCATGCCCGGGTCGTCACGGACACCGGCACGCTCACCGCCCGCGCGGTGCTGCTGTGCGTCCCGGCGCCGGTGGCGCTGCGGTTGCACGTCAACGCCCCGGAGGAGGAGGTCCCGTACCTCGCCGCGTGCGGCTACGTCCCGCGGCTGAAGGTGAGTTACACGCTCGACCGGCCGCTGGCGCCGCGGTCGGGTGAGTCGGCGTACTGCGTACTGCTGCCGGCGGCCGGGGAGCCGGAGCTGGCCGGTCTGATGATGGAGCACAACAAGGGGGCCGGCCGGGCTCCGGAGGGCCGTGGTCTGGTGTCGCTGATGGCGGCGCCCGCGGTCGCCCGGGAGCTGGTGGACGCGCCCGAGGGCGAGATCCTGGCCCGGCTCGGGGACGCCGCCGCCCGCTATCTGCCGGAGCTGCGCGCCGCCACGCTGCGCACCTTCGTGCACCGCTGGCCGCACGGCATCCCGGAGGCCACCCCGCGGGCGCTGGCCCACCGCGACGCGTTCCTCGGCCGTGCCGCCGCGCCCGTCGAGTACGCGGGCGACTGGCTGATGCTCCGCCCCAGCAGCGAAGGGGCCGTGCGGTCGGCCGAGTTGGCGGCGGCGCGGGTCCTGTCGCGGCTGCCGCGCACCGCGCCCGCGCTGCCGGGCCGCTCCGGCACCCGCTGATCCGTCGTGTGCCCGCCGCTCCGGCCCGGGGCGGGCGGACGGCGCACGCCACCGGGCCGGATGCCCCGTCCGCCGCGCGGTTCCCGCCGGCCGGACGCCACCGTCACCATGTGAGGGACCTTCATGACGAGCACCGTCGAAGCGAACATCGGCGAAGACAACCCGGTCATCCGCAGCGCCTACGAGCAGCAGCTCCAGACCTACTGGGATACCAAGACCACCGACGACATCAACCTGCTCCTCGGCGCGGAGGACGGGCTCTACCACCACCACTACGGCGTCGGCGGCTACGACCCCGCCGTGCTCGCCGCCCCGCCCGAGCAGCGCGAGGCGCTGATCCTGCGGGAGATGCACCGTATGGAGAACGCCGAGACGGAGCTGATCCTGGACGCGCTGGGCGATATCCCGGCCTCGGCGCGCGGGATGGACGCCGGTTCGGGGCGCGGCGGCACCTCGTTCATGATCGCCGAGCGGTTCGGCTGCCGGATGGACGGGGTGAACTTCTGCGCCCACCACATCGCGTTCGCGGAGCGCGTCGCCAAGGAGCGCGGCTGGGACGACCGGGTGCGGTTCCATTACGCGAACATGCTCCAGACGCCGTTCGCCGACCGTTCCCTCGATTTCATCGTCAGCAACGAGACGACGATGTACGTCGATCTGCACGACCTCTTCGCGGAGTTCGCCCGGCTGCTGCGGCCCGGCGGCCGGTACGTCTGTGTCACCTGGTGCCGCAACGAGACGGTCGCGGACCGCTCCGACGCCTCCCGCCGGATCGACGAGCACTACGTGAGCCGGATGCACCGGCGCGGTACGTACTTCGAGGCGATGGCGGCCAACGGGCTGGTGCCGTACCACGTGGGGCGGCACACCGCCGAGGCGATCCCCTACTGGGAGCTGCGTGATCACTCGGAGCGGCGGACCGGTGTGGAGAAGCCGTTCCTGGAGGGTTACCGGGAGGGCAGCATGGACTATCTGGTGATCGGGTGTGAGCGGGTGCGCTGACCCGGTCCGGCCGGTGGGCCGGGCCCGTTCCGACCGGCGTCGTCGCGTTGTGCGGCGGCGCCGGTCGGCGTGCGTGACCGGGTGACAGGGGGCCGCGCGTTGACAGCGGCTGGGCGGATGTCCGTTAATGGGCGCCGGTGGCGCGTGGCACCGGCCGAAGAGCAGTGGGCCGGCCGGTGGCCGGGCGTGCACCCCGATCGTGAGGGGCCTGCCGTGAGCATGTACTCCGCGCCCTGTCCGTGACGTCAGTACCGCCGCCGGTCGGCGCCGTTCCGCGGTGTCCGCCGTGCGGCGGCTGCGCGCGCTGTTTCTTCCTCCGTCGCGACGTGTCCGTGCGGGCCGTGCCCCGTGCCGGCGCGCCGCGTTCCCGGCCGGCCGTCCCGTCTGCGTTCCGGGGCGTCCGGTCTCCGTCACCGCGGCCTGAGCCGCCCACCACTCCCCGGAGTCACACCCGTATGTCCTCGTCCTTCAACCTGTCCGTCATCGAGGAGTTCCGCGCCCACGGCGGGCGGGTCGGTGGTCCCTTCGCAGGGGCCGATCTGCTGTTGCTGACCACCACCGGCGCCCGCTCGGGTCTGCCCCGGACGACGCCGCTCGGCTATGTCCGGCACGGCGGCGCGCTCCTGGTCGTCGGCTCGAACATGGGCGCGCCGCGCCATCCGGCCTGGTACCGCAATCTGCTGGCCCGTCCCCTCGTCCGGGTCGAGCTGGGCGCCGACGCGTTCGAGGCGCTGGGGGTGCCTGCCGAGGGGGCGCGGCGGGCGGAGCTGTTCCGGGAGGTGGTGCGGGTGGCTCCCGGGTACGGGGATTACCAGGCGGCCACCGCGCGGGAGTTGCCGGTGGTGGAGCTGGCGGCGGCGGAGCCCGACGGCTGGGCCGGGCCGCGGGAGGTCCGCACGCTTGCCGACAAGATTCTTCAGGTGCACGCCTGGCTGCGCGGGCAGTTGCGGCAGGTGACGGCGGAGACGGAGGCGTATTTCGCGGCGCGGGACGCGCACCGCGGGGAGGGTGCGCCGCCGGCGCCGGGGCTCGGGTTGCAGATCCGGCAGCGGTGTCTGGCGTTCTGCCAGACGCTGCGGTTCCATCACGACGGTGAGGACGGCCATGTCTTCCCGGTCATGGCCGGGCACCATCCGGAGCTGGCGGAGGTGTTCGCGCGGCTGGGTGCGGAGCACCGGGTGATCGCCGGGGTGCAGGAGCGACTGGCGGCGCTGCTGGCGGGCGCCGGGGTGGCCGAGCCGGAGCGGTTCCGTGTCGAACTGCGGCGGATGTCGGCACAGTTGCTGGCCCACCTCGCGTACGAGGAGGAGACGGTCGTGCCGCTGCTGGCGGAGGTGCCGTGGCCGCCGCCGGGCGGGGAGGGGTGACGGCCCGGCCGGTGGCAGCCGGTTTCCGGTCAATGCCGGACGGTGTGGACTGGTCAGCGGCGGCGGAGGGTACGTCGGTCCTTCGAGCGGGCGACGCGAAATCGCTGGGCACCTGGTGCATCTGCACATATCATGCACATCATGTGCTCAACTTCTGCACCTGGGGCGTTTCAGGCCCGGTCCCTGACCGAGGTGAACGCCGCCATAAGGGCGTTCATGACGGCCCGGGCCGGGCGCTCGCTGGGCCCTGAGGAGCAGGCCGAGTACGAGCAGTTGCTCGCGGCCTGGTCGGCCGCCGTCGCGCGGACGCCGGACGTTCCCCCCGTGGAGCGCCCGGCGTCCGCGCCGCTCACACCGTGACGGACCGGGGCCGCAGCCGGGCCGCGGCGGTGCCCAGCCCCGTGGGCCCGCCGAGGCGCCGGCCGTGGGCGGTGACGGGACGGCGCAGCTCCGCCTCGTCGTAGCGGCGGCAGCCCTCGTGCCAGATGAGGATCCCGGCGAGCCAGCGCTTCAGCTCTTCCGCGTAGCCGGTGAGCGTGGCCCGGGCGGCCGCGTCGAGCCCGAACTCGTCGAAGAGGGCGGGGAGTTCGACGGCGAGGATGTGCTCGAACTCCCGCATCCGGGAGGTCATCAGATCGTTGACGATCTCCAGCCCCTCCTGCACCCCGCAGCCGAAGAAGTGCTGGACGACGAGGACGGCGTTGTGGATCTCGCCCTCGAACTGGATCTCCTTGCGGTACGAGAACAGGTCGTTGAGGAGTCCGGCGTAGTCCGCGGCCGCGTTCTGCATGGCCTGGACGGGGCGGGAGCGGTAGACCTCGGGCGGGACGCTCCGGCCGTGACCGAGGCGGGAGAGGCTCATGGTGAGGTCCGCGCCGAAGGTCTGCCGGCGCATCTCGACGTAGTCGACCGGGTCCGGGATGCGGTTCGCCCAGTGGTTGTCCAGCTCCCACAGCCAGCTTCCGGTCATGTCCTCGATGGTGCGGCGGAAGGTGCGGCGGGCGGCGGGGGTCATGGGGCCCGCGGTGCGCCGCCACAGATCGGCCAGACCGCGCTCCAGCGGGCCCAGCGGTTCGGGGACGTCCGCGCCGGATTCGACGGGCATGAAGGCCGCGAGCCGTTCCGTGCAGAGCTTGGCTCCGGCCGCGTCGCGGGTGCGGCCGAAGACCACCGGGTAGTAGTCGTCGCCGTAGGTGCCCCAGGCCAGCCAGCCGGTGGTCAGGTCGAGGGCGTCGGGGGTGGCGTCCGGGTGGATCCCGGCGGCGCACAGGGCCAGGTCGAAGGCGCGGATCTTGTGTTCGTCCCAGACGGCGGTCGGTGCGGCGGCGCCGCCGGGCAGCCGCGGCGGCTGCTCCAGCATGCCCATCCGGTGCGCCCAGGCGACGATCCGCTCACGGGCGCCCGCCAGGTGCGGGGAGAGTCGGGTGGTGTACGGCAGATACAGCTCGGGCAGCCGCACCTCCTCGATGACCTGGAACGGGACGTGGCTGTGCTGCCGGACGCGGACCGGGAGGGTGGCGGAGAGGGAGGCGGCGATGCGGGCGGCGGAGGTGCCGAGGCCGGTGGGTCCGCCGAGGACGGGCACGGCGGCGAGAGCGCCGTGGCCCCGGCCCGCGGTCTCGTTCATGTAGCGGCTGGAGCGCAGGTGCCATTCGTGGCCGCCGGACTGCCAGTCCTGGAGCCCCTTGACGTACGCGGCGATGTCGGCGCACTCCGCGGGGGTGAGGCCGCGTTCGGCGCAGAGGGCGGGCACCTCGGTGAGCGCGGTGTGCTCGAACTGATGGAGGCGGGAGGTGAGGAGGTCGTTGACGGAGTCGGCGGCCTCCTGGGTGGTGCAGCCGAGGAAGGTCTCGAAGACCAGGACGCCGTTGGAGAGTTCGCCCTCCTCCTCGATCTCACGCTGGTAGGAGAAGAGGTCGTTCCGCAGGTGGACGGCGTCGGAGAAGGTGTCCTTGAGGACCCGCAGGGGGCGGCTGGTGGCCACCGACGCGGGGATCTCGGCGCCCGCGGCGTACTCGACGAGCCCGGCGGACCAGGGGGCGCCGCCGACCTTGCGGCGCATCTCGATGTACTCGACGGGGTTGGCGATACGGCCGGTGCTGATGTTGGCCAGCTCCCACAGCGACTCCTCCAGGAGGTGCTGGGTGTACTCCGCGAAGCGGCGGCGCCAGTCGCGGGACATCGCCGGGATCGTGCGCCGCCACAGATCGGCGAGGCCCTTCTCGACGGCGTTGACCGGCTCGGGCGGCGGCCCGGCCGGGTCGACCGGCATGAAGGCGGGCAGCCGGTCGAGGTACGCCTTGGCGCCCGCCATGTCCTGGCCGCGTTTGAAGCTCTCCAGGAAGTGGTCGTCGAAGAAGAAGACCCAGACGTACCAGTCGGTGACGGTGGCCAGCTCCGCGGCCGGGGCGTCGGGGTGGGTGTAGGCGCAGAGCAGGGCGTAGTCGTGGGCGTCGAAGTCCCGCTCGTCCCAGATGCCCGACCCCTCGATCATCTCCATCTCGCGGGCCCACGCCTTGGAGTGGTCACGGACCGCCTCCAGGTGCGGGTTGAGCCGCGCGGGGTACGGCTCGTAGAACTCCGGAAGTACGAAGGGCTGTGTCATCTGCGCCTCACCTCGTCTCGTCGTGTCCGCTCCGGCTCCCGGTCAGTCCCGGCGGCCGATCTCGACGTTCTCCAGTACGCCGAGCGCGTCCGGGACCAGCACGGCGGCGGAGTAGTAGGTGGAGACCAGGTACGAGATGATCGCCTTGTCGTCGATGCCCATGAAGCGGACGGAGAGGCCGGGCTCGTACTCGTCGGGCAGTCCGGTCTGGTGCAGGCCGATGACGCCCTGGTTGTCCTCGCCGGTGCGGAGCGCCAGGATCGAGCTGGTGCGCTCCTTGGTGACCGGGATCTTGTTGCAGGGCAGGATCGGGACACCGCGCCAGGCGGGGACCTGCTGGCCACCGAGGTCGGCGTGGTCGGGGTAGAGACCGCGGGCGTTCATCTCGCGGCCCATGGCGGCGATGGTGCGGGGGTGGGCGAGGAGGAACTTCGTGCCCCGGCGGCGGCTGATCAGCTCGTCGAGGTCGTCCGGGGTGGGCGGGCCGGAGTGGGTCTGGATGCGCTGGCGGTAGTCGGCGTTGTGCAGCAGACCGAACTCGGGGTTGTTGATCAGCTCGTGTTCCTGGCGTTCGCGCAGCGCCTCGATGGTGAGCCGGAGCTGGTGCTCGGTCTGGTCCATCGGTTCGTTGTAGAGGTCGGCGACGCGGGTGTGGATGCGCAGGACGGTCTGGGCGACGCTCAGTTCGTACTCGCGGGGCTTCAGTTCGTAGTCGACGAAGGCGCCGGGGAGGGTGGGCTCGCCGGTGTGGCCGGAGGCGAGGGCGATCTCGGCCTCGCCGTGCTTGTTCTGGGCCTGCTGGGGCAGGGCGGCGAAGTCCTGGAGGTGGCTGCGGAGTTCGGGCGCGGTGTCCAGGACGGTGGCGAAGTCGCGGCGGTTCAGGACGAGGACGGTGCCGGCGGTCTCGGCCTTGGCGGTGTACTCCCAGACGGCGTCGGGGTCGGTCAGGGCCTCGGCGCCGAAGTGGTCGCCGTCGGCGAGGGCGTCGAGGCCGGCGGCCTGTCCGTAGCGGCCGTCGGCGGTGCGGGCGATGCGGCCGTGGGCCAGCAGGAAGACCTGGTCGGCGGGGGCGCCCTGTTCGGCCAGGACCTCACCGGGGGTGACCTCGCGCTGGGTGAAGCGTCCGGCGAGGGCGGTGAGGACGCCGGTGTCGGCGAAGCCGCGCAGCGGGGCGAGTTCGCCCAGTTCCTGGGGGATGACGGCGACGCGGGAGCCGGTCTGGTCGAAGTCGATGCGGCCGTCGCCGACGGTGTAGGTCAGGCGGCGGTTGACGCGGTAGGCGCCGCCCTTCGTCTCGACCCAGGGGAGCGTCTTCAGCAGCCAGCGGGAGGTGATGCCCTGCATCTGGGGGGCGGACTTGGTGGTGCTCGCGAGGTTCCGCGCGGCGGCGGTACTCAGGCTCTGCTGTGCGGCGGCGCTCTGCTCGGTACCGGCGTCGATCGTCATCCGGCGCTCCTCATCGTGGTGGACGCCCGGTCCGCGCGGTCGCCGGGCGTGCGGCAACCCGGCGCCGGTGGGCGGGGGTTGAGTGGGGGAAGGTGGCCCCGGGGCGGTCGGGCGGCTGGTGGCCGGGCCGTTCGGGGGATCCGTTGATCACACTAAGGCCGGGTCACGGGGGTGGAGGCCGATTCCGGTGCCCCGCCGACCCGGTACGCCCGGACGAGTGACAGTGCGCCCGGCAAACGTGAGACCGGCCTCGGCTGGCCGGTTCTCCCCCCTTTCGGCGCGGCGGTACGGCCCCTGTTCCGGCCCCTGGCCGCTGTCCCACCGCCGTTCCGAGGTGGGCGGGACGGCCGGGCCTTCCTGATCATGGCTTGTTGTCGCCGGGCGGAGGGTGAGCTTCCGCCCCCCGGTGAGGGTGAACGTACGGGCTCTCCGCCGACGCGGCGCCGAGGGCCGGGCGGGCACCACGGCACCCCGCGCACGGCAAAAGGTGCATAACCCACGTTTGCGGGCGTGGGGCTTCGGGGGTGGCTGTGACCCCGGCCATAGGTCGTCCGTCACGTACGACGCCGGTTAGTGGACGTGCCGGGGCCGCGGGCCTCATGGGCAGGGCGGTCTCCCGGGTGCGGGGCGGGGTGTCTACGCGGCGGGGTAGTACGGGACGTCGTTGCCCGTGGGGCGGCGTCCGCCCAGGATGGTCGGGCCCCGGGCGGACCGCCGCGTCCACCGGGCCGCCGGAGCGCGCACGGAGCGCGCCGGCGGGGCGGGAGCACCGGACGGTCCTCCCGCGTGCCAGGGCGCCGGGCCCGTGCGGGCCCCCGGCCGGTCCGGCGTACGCCGACCGCGGACGGGCGCCCGGGCCATCGACAACGCACGCCGGGCGCAGCCGTGTCCGGGCGGGCGGAGGACGGAGTGCAGATGCCGCAGGACAGCGGGAACAACGGGCCGTATCCGGCGGACCTCCCCGCGGGCGGGGCAGAGCCCCGGCCGCCGCGCCGCCGCCGTCGGGGGCTGCGGATCGCCGTGTGGACGGCGGTGGGCGTGGTGGCTCTGGGCGGTGCCGGTACCGCGTACCTCTGGTCGCATCTGAACGGCAATCTCCAGGGCGTCGACATCGACGCGGCGCTCGGCAAGGACCGGCCGGGCGCGTCCCGGGACGGCGCGATGAACATCCTGCTGCTGGGCTCCGACTCACGGGCGGGAACGGGCGGCGCCTACGGCAAGGGCATCAGCGGCGCCCGGTCGGACACCACGATGGTGCTGCACGTCGACAAGGACCACCGCACGGCGAGTGTGGTGAGCATTCCGCGGGACACGATGGTCGACCGGCCGGTGTGCCCGAAGCCGGGCGGCGGTTCGGCGCCCGCCGCGCACCAGGTGATGTTCAACGAGTCGTACCAGGTGGGCGGCCCGGGGTGCACGGTGAAGACGGTGGAGTCGCTGTCCGGGGTGCGGATGGATCACTATCTGGAGGTCGACTTCACCGGCTTCAAGAAGATCATCGACGAGCTGGGCGGGGTGGACATCACCACCAAGCAGGCGGTGAGGGATGTCCACAGCAAGCTGGACCTGCCGGCCGGGAAGCACACGCTCAAGGGTGAGCAGGCGCTGAGTCTGGTCCGTACCCGGCACGGTGTCGGGGACGGCAGCGACCTGGGGCGGATCCAGTTGCAGCAGGCGTTCATCAAGGCGCTCACGCACCGGATCGACGATGTCGGGCTGAGCAATCCGGCGAAGCTGTACTCCCTCGCGGACACCGCGACGCGGACGGTGCGCGCCGACTCCCGGCTGGCCTCCACCGGCAAGCTGCTGGGCCTGGCCGAGGAGTTGAAGGGCATCGGTCCGAAGAACATGAAGATGGTGACGATGCCGGTGACCTACGACCCGGCGAACCCGGACCGGGTGGTGCCGCTGCGGACGGCGTCCGCGCAGGTGTGGCGGGCGCTCAAGGACGACCGGCCGATACCGGCGTCCGCGGGGCGTGACTCGGTGGGCGACAAGGGGGTGTCCCCGGTGGTGGCGCAGTCCTGAGCGGGCGTCCGCGTCACCGTCCGGCCGGGCCGTGGCGGTACGGCGTCCGGCCGGACAGCGGATGCGGAGGGCGGCGCGACGCCGGAGCATGGGCCCATGGACGAGGGAAGCGCTACCGGGGCGGGCCGGGGCGGGAGCGAGGCCCGCCACGGGGAATCCGGCCGTACGCGGGGGCCGCTCGATGGTGTCTGCGAGGCCCTTGTCGCCTCGGGCTCGTGTCTGATGCCGTCGGCCGCCGTCTCGCGGTGTCTGGGCATGGCGGAGGCGGAGTGGCCGCGGTTCGCCAGGCACTGGGAGGACCTGGTGCCGGATCCGTACGCGGCCGAAACGGGGACGCGGCGGCTGCGGCGGTACGGGCATTTCTCCCTGTCCCGGACGGGAGACATCGCGGCGAGGCCGGTCGGCGCCTTCGTCCAGCCGGAGGAGAGCAATCCGCTGTACGTGGCGGTGGACCGCCGTTTCGAACCGCTGACCGCCGCCTTCGGGGCCGACCCCGCTCTGGCGTCGTTGATCCGGACGCTCGGCCGGATCGCCGCCTGTCTGGAGGAGGCGGACGAGTGGACCGTCAAGGTGCACCCGTTCCGGGTCGTGGCCGAAGCCGGCGGCACGGGGCAGCCCACGCCTGAAGGCCGGCACCGCGACGGCGTCACGCTGGTCACCTCCTTGCTCATCGACCGGGTGAACGCCACCGGAGGCGAGAGCACGGTGTACCGCCCGGACGGCACGGAAGCGATGCGGACGACGCTCAGCCGGCCCGGGACTCTTCTGCTGGGGGACGATCGGGCGACGCTGCACGAGGTGTCGCCGGTCCGCCCGCTGGACGCCACGCGGCCCGCCCGCCGGGATGTGCTGGTCACCACCCTCACGCCCCGCTGAGCGGGCCGTGCTGCCGGGGTTTTCGGGTCGGGCGGGGCGGGGCACGGCCCGGTAGCGGTCGGGCAGCCGCCGGCCGGGCGTGACCGGAGCTGATTTCCGCGCGACCGCCCGGCGGGTGGCCACGGCGCCGCCCGCCCGGCCCCGGGTCGGCGGATCACCGTCAGAACCCGGTTCCTGGTCCGCGGCCCCGTCGAAGCCGTGTGCCGAACGCTCCGCCACGGGATCCGGGGGCACGCGCACCGCCTTCCCCGTGTTCTCCCTGCCCCCCGTGTCCCGTGACCGGGACGCCGGTCGAGGCCATGGCGGGAGCGCAGCGGGGCGCATCCGCAGGTCATGGGGGTACGGGCGGCGCGTGCGGGCGGCCGGGGGCCGTCCGGGTGCGCCCGCGTACCCCCGTTTTTCCGTTTCCGTCATCGGTGATGACGGTCCGTCAGTGCCCGGGGCGGGTATCAGCCGGGGGTCCGGTGGCATTCCTACGCGTCTCCCGGAGCCGCAGATGATCCAAGCCCGTCCGCAACCCGGCGACATAGGTCTGACTCAGATAAACGGCACCGTGGGCCGGTTGATCCGGTTCGGCCAGTGGCTGAACGGCAACGGCTTCGCCGACTACCAGCACGCGTTCCTCGTCCTGCCCGGTGACCGGCTGATCGAGGCCGAACCCGGCGGCGCGCGGATCGTCCCCCTCGATTCCTACGCGGGCGCGGACGTGCTGTACGTCTGCCCGCCCGGACTGACCGACGCGGACCGGGACCGGATCTGCGCCGCGTCCCTCGCGTACGAGGGCGTGCCGTACAGCTTCCTCGACTATCTGGCCATCGCCACGCACCGGCTGCGGCTGCCGGTGCCGGGGCTGCGGAGCTATGTGGCGGCGACGGGGCACATGATCTGCTCCCAACTCGTCGACCAGTGCTACCAGGACGGCGGGGTGCACCTCTTCGACGACGGGCGGTGGCCGGGGTATGTGACGCCGCTGGCGCTGTACCAGCGGTTGGGCGGCTGAGGCGCGGGGCCGCCCGTGCGCGGGCGGGCGGCCCGTCGCCGTGTACGGGCGGCCCCGGCGCGGCGGTCAGCGGAAGCCGAGGCGCGGGTCGGTGCCGGTCAGTTCGGCGCTCGCGGTCCACAGGCGGGCGGCGACGGCGCGGTCGGCCATGTGCGGCGGCACGGGTTCGCGCCGGGGCACACCGCGCAGGCCGAAGACCCTCGGCCCCCAGAGGTCGCCGCCCGCCACCTCCGGGTCGAGGACGGCGCGGACGATGGGCCACGCCCCGGCCTCCTTGCCCTGTACGAGCACTCCGGCGGGGAGGGCGCGCAGCCGTTCGCCGGGGGTGGGCGTGTGGACCGGCGGGCGGGCGGGGGTGAGGCCGTCGAGGGCGCCGCCGGGGTGGGCGACCACGCTGAGCACGGTACTGCCGGTGGCGCGCAGATGGCGGTCGAGGGCGAAGCCGAAGCTCATCTGCGCCAGTTTCGACCGGCCGTAGGCGCGGGCGGGCCGGTAGTCGCGCCGGGATTGCAGATCGTCCACCTCCAGCCGTTCGGAGCGGGCCGCGTAGCTCCCCACCGTGACGACGCGGCCCGCCGGAGCCGCGGACAGCAGGGGGCCCAGCCACCGGGTGAGCGCGAAGTGGCCGAGGTGCTGGGTGGCGAACATCAGCTCGTGGCCGTCCGCGGTCTCCCGGCGCGGCGGATGGTCGAGGGCGACCCCGGCGTTGTGGACCACCGCGTCGAGCCGGTCGAGAGCCAGTCCGGCCACGGCCGCTTCGAGGGACGGCAGGTCGGCGAGGTCCAGCGGCAGGTGCCACGCGCGAGCGCCGGGTACGCGCGTACGGAGCGAGTCCAGGGCGGCGGTGGCCTTCGCCGCGTCCCGGCTGCCGAGCACGACCGTGGCACCGGCGGCGGCGAGCTGCTCCGCGACGAAGTAGCCGATCCCCGCGTTACCGCCGGTGACCAGGACGTTCCGGCCCTCGGCGGACGGTGGCCGGCGCACGTCCCACGGACGGCTACGGGGGACGGAGGGTGTGGCGGAACGCATGACGGGGCTCCTCGGTTCGGCGGCGTGCCCACGGGCACCGGCCCGTCCAAGATCACGGACGGCGCCGACAGACCGCCGACGGGAGGTGCGCCGCGCGGGGGTGATGCCGACAGGGCGCCGACAGGGCGGTGGCTCACGGGCCACGGGCACGGGGCGTGGCGGGCGCGGGGCCGGCCCGTCCCGTGACGGGCGGGGTGAGGCCGCTCCGTCCGTGCCGGGCGCCGACCGGACACAGGGCAGCGGTGCGGCCGGGCCGCCCTCGTGCGGGGCGGGTACGCGCTGCCGGTCGGTGCGGACACCGGGGTGCGGCGGTCGCGGCGTCCGGTCCGGTGCGCGGGCTCCGCCGCCCGGTCGGCGGAGCGCGGCGGCCGAGCCCTCGAAGAGCGGGCGGGCGCCCTCTAGCGTGACCAGCGTGATCACCGGACGTACCGACCGCCGCCCCGGGCCCCTCGTGGCGGCCGCGGTGTTCGCCGTCGGCATGGCGGGGACCACCCTGCCGACGCCGCTGTACGGGCTCTACCGGCGTGAGCTGGGGCTGTCGGAGCTGATGGTGACCGTGGTCTTCGCGGCGTACGCACTGGGGGTGATCACGGTGCTGCTGGTCGCCGGGAACGTCTCGGACGAAGTGGGGCGGCGGCCGGTGCTGCTGGTGGCGCTGGGGCTTTCGGCGGCGAGCGCGCTGTGTTTCGTGGCCGAGGGCGGGCTGCCGCTGCTGTTGTCGGGGCGGGTGCTGTCGGGGTTCGCGGCGGGGCTGTTCAGCGGGGCGGCGACGGCGGCGGTGCTGGAGCTGGCGCGGCCCGGCGGTGAGGCGTGGGCCGGGTTCGCGGCGACGGCGGCGAACATGGGCGGGCTCGGGTGCGGCCCGCTGCTGGCGGGGGTGTTGGCGCAGTACGCGCCGTGGCCGCTGACGCTGCCGTTCCTCGTGCACCTGGTGCTGCTGGCGGTGGCGGCGGCACTGGTGATCCGGGTGCTGCCGGAGACGGTGACGGCGCCGGGGCGGCCGTCCCGGCCACGGCCGGGACGGTTGGTGCCACCGGCTGAGGCGCGGGGCGTGTTCGTGCCGTCGGCGGTCGCGGCGTTCGCCGGGTTCTCGCTGCTGGGACTGTTCACGGCGGTGGCGCCGAGCTTCGTCGGCCAGACGCTGGGCGTGCGCGACCTCGCCGTCTCGGGCGCGGTGGTCTGCACCGTCTTCCTCGGCTCGACGGCCGGGCAGGCGCTGTCCGGGCGGCTGGGGGTGCGGCGGGCGCTGCCCACCGGATGTCTGGTGCTGGTCGCCGGGCTGCTGCTGGTGGGCGCGTCGCTGGTGGCGCGGTCGCTGCCGCTGCTGGTCGCCGGGGCGGTGTGCGGCGGCTCCGGGCAGGGGCTCGCCTTCCGCGCCGGGCTGACGTCGGTGGGCGCGGCGGCGCCGCCCGCGCACCGGGGCGGCACGATCTCCGCGTACTTCCTCGTGGCGTACGTGGGCATCTCCCTGCCGGTGGTGGGCATCGGCGCGCTCACCGGGCCGCTGGGGCTGCGCGGCGCGGGGCTGGTGTTCGCCGGGTGCGTCATCGTGGTCGCGGTGCTGGTGGGCGGCTATGTGCTGCGGCACCCGCCGCACGAAGGATGAGGGGACGGTGGACCGGGCGGGGCCGCGACGGAGATCCGACAGGGCCCGTCGGCCTCGCGGGCGCGCACCGGGCCGGACGGGCCGGGCGCCGGTCCCGCGGGTCGGCGGGCCGGGGCTCGGCGCGGCGGGAAGCTCCGGGCCCCACGGTGTGCCGGGCCGGGGCGCCCCGGCCCGCGACGTGCCGGGCCGGGCACCCGCCCCCGCCCCCGCCCCGGGGTGCCGTGGTCGCGCGGCGCGGTTCCAATGGAGGGAGAACGGCCGTACGCCCGCGCCGCTGCGGGGGCGGGCACCCGCCTACGGCGAGGAGGGCACCGGAGATGACCATCGCGACGCGCCTGCTGACCACACTTCCGAGCGCGTACCGTGACCGGCTGATGGCGCTGGCGCGCGAGGTGTCGTTCGAGCAGGACACCCGCATTTTCGAGGAACGGGGCCGCGCCGACCGGTTCTGGATACTGCGCTCGGGGTCGGTGACGCTCGATCTGCACGTCCCGGGGCGCCGCCGGGTGACGGTGGCGACCCTCGGGCCCGGGGATCTGCTGGGCTGGTCCTGGCTCTTCCCGCCGCACGAATGGGATTTCGGCGCCGAGGCGTTCAGCCCGGTGCGGGCCCACGAGTTCGACGCCCGCAGCGTCCGCGCGCTGTGCGACGCGGACCCGGCGCTGGGGCTGGCGCTGGTCAGCACCATCACGCAGGTCCTGGCCCACCGGCTGGAGGCGACCCGGACGAAGCTGATCGACCAGTACGTGGTCCCGCACTCGGTGACGACGTGACGTAAGGACCACCGGCGCGCTCCCGGCGGCCGGGAGGACGGGCAGGACGCCGGGCGTATGACGCGGGGCGCCGGGCCCCGCGCGGTACGGGCCCGGCGCCCCGTACGGGCTTACCGGCGCGCCCCGGTCTCCCCCGGGCCGCGGCTGCGGGCCTCAGCTCCGGGCGGCCGCGAGGGTGCCCTGGGCCCGGTCGACGAGGGCCTGGAGGCGGGCGTGGTGGGCGCCGCGCCAGTAGACGCGGTCGCAGTCGGCGCAGCGGGCGAAGACGTCGTAGGTGCGGCGGGTGCCGTGGTGCAGCCGCTCGACGACGGTGTCCTTGCCGGCGTCGGTGAGCGGGCCGTTGCAGGCGGTGCAGCGGGTCCAGGGCGTCGCCTCGGGGGCGAACCGGCCGAGGACGTCGGTGAGTTGCTCGTCGGGGCGGTGGCTGTAGACGTAGGCGCCGGCCCACAGTTCACGGCGGTGCAGCAGACCGCGGTCGCGGGTGAGCAGGACCCGCCGCTCCGCCGCCGACCGGGCCGCCAGCGCCGCGTCACCCGGGTCCTCGGCGGTGTACGCGGCGTCGATGCCCAGCAGCCGCAACCGGCGGGCGAGGGTGCCGAGATGGACGTCGAGGAGGAAACGCAGCGGGGCGCCGGGAACGCTCTGCGGGCGGGCGACGGCGTGCACCGTGACGCTCTCCCCCGCGCGCGGCACATGCGCCGGGGTGACCGGAGCGTCGTCCACCCGCAGCTCCCCGACCTCGGTGAGCGGTACGCCCAGCGATTCGACGACATGGCCGAGCGAGGCGGCGCCGTCGGTGACCACGCGGGTGTGCTCGCCGGAGCGGCCCGCCGGGAGGAAGAGGTGCAGGGCGGGGGCGAAGCTGAAGGGGATCTCGGGTCCGTTCACCTCTCCAGCATGGCACCGGCCGCACCCCGTGAGCCAGGGAATTTCCGCTGGTGGGGACGGGTGCGGCCGGGCCGGGAGCGTCTTGCCGCCTGCCGAGGGGCGGCGTGCGCGGGCCCCGTACCCGCGGGCCGCCGCCGGGCGGACGCACTCCCTTCAGAGCGCGTCGGCACTCCCCTCAGAGCGCGTCGGCGAGTTCTCTGAGGCGGTCGGCGAGGCAGGGGTCGGGGTGCGGGACCCGGCCGAACTCGTCGTCCTCGTCGACGGTGAGCAGCCCCAGCACGGCGCGGAGGGCGGCGCGGGGCTGCCCGGCCGCGGGGAGCGGGGCGGTGCGGGGACGGCTGAGCACGGCCGGGCCGCCGGCGAGGGCGGCCGCCTGTCCCGCCCAGTGCTCGGCGTCGCGGAGTTCCCCGCGGGCGAGGTGGAGCAGATGCAGACAGGAGGCGGCCGCGGCGTTGCCCGATCCGGCGGCGAACTGCCACCAGAACTGGGTGCCTTCGGGGTATCCGGCGAGATGGAGGAGGCAGCCGAAGTACAGGGCGCCGTCGGGGTCGATGCGGCGGTTGTTGGCCAGTTCGGCGAGGAGGTCGGCCGCGTCGCCGCGGTGCAGCGTCTGGGCGCACAGGCCCCGCAGGTCGGCCCCGGCCCGGTCGTGGGCCGTGAGCATCACCGGCGCCGGGGCGCGGCGGGACGGGCACGGGGCCGCGTCCCGCCGTACGGCGTCGGCGGCGGCGAGGTCGTACGCCAGGTGCCGCTTGGAGGCGGCGAGGTCGAAGTCGGCGAAGGCGTCGGGGATCGCGGCGTCGTCGAGGACTTCGTGGATGCTGCGCGAGGACCGCACGGTCACTCCTCTTCCTTCTCGTCGCCGGTGGCCGCGGTCAGCGGCAGGCCGAGTCTTCTGGCGATACGGCGCCGGGCGAGGCGCCGGTGGGACCGGACGGTGTCGCGGGTGACGCCCATGATGTCGGCGACCCGGTCCGAGGGGTAGCCGAGGACGTACAGCAGCACGATCACGTCGTACTGCCGCTCGGGGAGGGAGGCGATGGCCGCGTAGAGGCCGAGGGACGTCTCCATGACCTCGAACTGGCAGCGGACCGATTCGAGGGCGGCGCGCGCGGTGCGCTGGAAGGCCGTGGTCTCCACCATCCGCGACGAGGTGCCGGTGAGCCGGAGGTGGGTGTCGACACGGACCTTGAGCAGCGCCCAGGCGTACGCCTCGGGGCTCTCCTCCTGGATGACGTGGGCCCAGTTGAGGGCGAGGTGGGAGAAGCAGCGGCGGACCACCGCCTGCGCCGCGTCCTTGTCGCCGAGCATGGTGTGGGCGTAGTTGAGATACGCCTTGACGTACAGGTCGTGGAAGGCTTCCAGGGCCGTCGGCAGGGTGTGCTGCACCGGCGGTAGGTCGGCGTTCACGGGGAGACCTCCTCTTCCTGGGCGGCAGGTACGCGGTCGGTGTGCCACCCGGGGGCGGGCGGGCGGTCCTCGACCAGTGCCGCCGCGCCCACGCGGACTCCCGCCCGCAGCAGACGCCGGGTCAGATGGCGCAGGTCCGGGGCGAAGACGCGCACCGCGGTGAGCAGCAGGAGCGGGGCGAGTGCGTCGTTGAGCGTCACGTCTGTGTCCTCCTTCCGGCTCGGTGTCCGCCACGGCGGTGCGGCGGACACCGAGGTTTCGCTGTCCTCTCCGCAGGATTTCGGAACGGGGTGGGCAAACGTGCAACGCGGTGCGCGGAAAAATACGGAAAGCGATCATCCGGTGACTCGGGGCGTCGCCACGCCCCCGGCGGGCATGCGCCCCCGGACCGCCACCGGACGGACGGCCGGCGCCCCGCCGACCTGCGCGATCTTTCAACCGCCGACATCGGCCGACAAGTTGACTGCCCGGCGGGCACATGACACGGACATCTCCACCCCCGTGCCATGTGAGGCAGATCACTGATCGTTGCCGCATGATTCCGCCGGGTGCCGGAAATCGGGCCGTCCCGGACGCTCAGGCGCCGGCGGGCTCCAGGCCCAGGCGGCGGTAGTGGACGCACTGTGTCTCGCCGCCGTACCCGTAGCTGTCCGGGTCCAGTTCGTGGAGCGCGAGCGGCGGGCCGCCGGGGCACGGGTTGCCGTCCGCCGGGCGACGCGGCTGGTCAGCGCCCTCTTTTGCGTCTGCGGGGTGCCGTCGCGCCCGGTGGCCAGCGGTGCGCGGCCTCGCCCGGGGCGAGGCGGTCCACCACCTCGGCCAGCTCCCGGCAGGCGTCCTCGATCTTCGCGCGGATGGCGTTCTGTTCGGCGACGAGCGCGGCGAGGAGCAGTGCGGTGAGGGCCGCCGCGCCGTTCAGAGCCTGAAGGTTGACCATCACCAGCAGGAAACTGTGCCCGGCGAACGGTCCCGCCCGGTCGTTGGCCGCCACGATGGCCAGGACGGAGACGACCAGCGCGACGGGCGCGGCACCGGCGAGCTGGAACCGTACCGCCGCCCACACGATCAGCGGGAAGACCAGGAAGAGCAGCGACATCGGGCTGCGGGTGCACAGCAGGGCGACGCCGACGGCGGCGAGCAGCAGCGCCACCGCCTCCGCGGCGCGCGCCGGGCGGATGCCGCGCGGCAGGCGGGCGTGCCACGCCACCAGCAGCAGCGGGGTGACGATCAGCACGCCCATCGCGTCGCCCGCCCACCAGGCGGCCCACGCGGGCCAGAACTGCGCGGCCGGGAGGTGGGCGATCAGCACCTGGTTCCCGGCGCCGAACGTCGCGCTGATCAGCATCCCGGCCAGCGCGCCGAGGACCACCAGCGCCACCCCGTCCCGCAGCCGGTCCAGTTCGGTACGGAACCCGGCCCGGCGCAGCAGCAGCGCGGCGCAGACCGGGGCGAGGGTGTTGCCGGCGAGGTTGCCGAGGATCCCGGCGTCCACCGGGCCGATGTCCGCGATGACGAAGAAGGTGCCGAGCAGGATGCCCGGCCAGGTGCGCAGCCCGAAGACGAGCAGGCAGGCCAGCGCGATGCCGGTGGGCGGCCACATCGGGGTGACCACCGTCCCGTCGATGATCACCTGTTCCAGCAGGCCGATCCGGGCGCCCGCGAAGTAGGCGACGGCCAGGGCGAGGACCTTCAGGACGTCGGCAGCGAGAGGGGGCACGTTCCCGGTGCGCATCCCCCCAGCATCGGACATCGGCCCCGGGGCCGCGCGGTCACCGCCACGGACGGCGCAGCCGCTCATCCGTTGCCGCGGTCGGCCCGGTCGTAGCAGAGGGCGACGACGGCGGCGTCGTCGGTGTGGCCGGTGAGTTCCGCGACGTCCATCACCGCGGCGGCGACGACGGCCGGATCGCCGGTCGGGGCGCGGTCGCGCACCCGCCGGACCGCCTCCGCGAGGCCCGCCTCGATGGGGAACGACGGGCCTTCCACCACCCCGTCGGTCAGCAGCGCGAAGGCGCCGCGCGGGGCGAGCCGCCAGTAGGTGACCGGGTACGTCTCGCCGGGCAGGACGCCCAGCGGCGCGCCGCCGGTCTCCTCGGCGATGCCGCAGCGGCCGTCGCCGGTGGCCCACACGCCCGGCGGGTGACCGGCGCGGGCGGCGGCGACCTCCCAGGTCACCGGGTCGAAGGTGAGGAAGGTGCAGGTGGCGAAGAGCGGGCTGTCCACGGAGAGCAGCAGCTCATTGGCGCGGGCGAGGACCACACCGGGGTCGGCGCCGCCGCCCGCCACGGCGCGCAGCCCGATGCGGATCTGCCCCATGAACGCGGCCGCCTCGACGTCGTGCCCCTGGACATCGCCGATGCAGAACGCCAGCCGCCCGCCGGGCAGCGGGAATCCGTCGTACCAGTCGCCGCCGATGTCCAGGCCGTTGCGGGCCGGTGCGTACGCGGCGGCGGACCGTACCCCGGGGACGCCGGGCAGTACGGCCGGCAGCATCTCCCGTTGGAGCGCCTCGGCCAGTTCGACCCGGGCGCGCTGGAGTTCGGCCCCGGCCCTGGCCTGGGCGGTGAGCCGGCCGAGCGTCGACAGCAGATCGTCGGCGCTCGCCTCCCGCGCGGGACGCCGCCGGAACATGGACGCCTCCGTGGTGCGGGTCGTGGTCGGCCGCGGGAGGCGCACGCGGCGCTTGGTTGCCGCCTCCTGGTGCCGCCGCCGGCCGACCGGGCGGCCGACGCGGAAGCTCTCGTCAGGATAGGCCGGTATGCCCGTTTCCGCCCGGCGGGCGGGGGGTGACGGAGGCGGGACCCGTGTCCGGCGCGGACCGGCGGACGGCGCGTACGGCCGCCCGTCCGCCGGTCCCGCGCCGCGTGGCTCAGTCCACCGGTACCGGAGCCGGGGCCGGTACCACCGCCAGGTAGCGGAGGCCGGACCGGACCGCCCAGACGAACAGCGCCAGGGACAGGACGGCGACGGTGAGGGAGTCGTACGGGGCGGGCAGCAGGCCGGTGCCGCCGAAGGAGCCGAGCTTGGACAGGGCGGTCAGCGCGGCGAGGTAGCAGACCAGCCAGGCGCCGGTGCGCAGTTCGGCGGCGAGCGGGCGGCGGGGCGGTTCGCCGGGGGCGGGGACGCTGCCGGGGCGCCGCATGAGGAGGAAGAGGAGCAGTCCGCCGAGGACCATCGGGAGCGCCAGATGCAGCGCCTCCCAGCCCGACCAGTAGACGAACTCGCTCGCCACCACGAAGCTCACCGGCGCCAGCCAGCGCAGGCCCGGCACCCAGCCGGCGGTGACGGTGCCCGGGTCGGCGCGGAAGACGGCGGCGGCCACCGCCGACGCCGCGTAGATCAGCAGGTACATGTCGCCCATCACGCTCACGATCTGCTGCCAGCCGCCGATCGGCAGCAGGAAGAGGACGATCACGGCGAGGTTGACGACCAGGGCCCGGCGGGGCACGCCGGAGCGGGCGTCCACCTTCATGAAGTAGCGCGGGATGGTGCCGTTCTTGGCGAGCGCGTAGGTGTGGCGGGCGTCGAGGGCGACACCGACGTACGCGGAGCCGCCGGGTGAGAGGACGGCGTCGGCGTAGAGCAGGCTGGAGAGCCAGTGCAGGTTGAGGATGAGGGCGAGCTGGCCGAAGGGCGACTCGAAGGAGACACCGTGCCAGCCGCCGCCGAGCAGCGACTCGGGCACCGCGAAGAGGAACGCCACCTGGAGCGCGAGGTACATCAGCACGGCCAGCCCGATCCCGGTGAGGACGGCGGCGGGCAGGGTGCGGCGCGGGTTGCGGGTCTCGCCGGAGAAGTCCAGCGGCGCCTGGAAACCGTTGACGGAGTAGACGATGCCGCCGCCGGCGAGGGCGGTCAGGCAGGCGGCGTAGCCGTACGGGGCGAAGCCGCCGTGGTCGGTGAGGCGGCCGGAGTGCCAGCCGGAGGCGAGGAGGGCGGCCACGGTGAGCACCGGCACCACGATCTTGAAGACCGAGATGAGGTTGTTGAGCCGGGCGAACATCCGCACCGCGAACCAGTTCAGGACGGTCAGCACCACGCTGAGCCCGGCGGCGAGCGCCACGCCGGAGGCGGAGAGTGTCTTCCCGTTGTAGAGGTCGGGCAGATAGTGCGCGGCGTACTGCATGATCGCGCTGATCTCGGCCGCGGTGCCGCCGACCGACAGCAGCACCGACCAGCCGACGAGCGTGCCGACGAGGGGGCCGCCGGCGTGCAGCGGCCAGCGGACGGTGCCGCCGCCCTCGGGCCGGGAGGCGCCCAGTTCGATCATGACGAGGGCGACCAGCGCGCAGAGCAGACCGGCGCCCACCCAGGAGAGCAGGGAGGCCGGGCCCGCGGTCTGCGCGGCGTAGAGGGCGGCGAAGAGCCAGCCGGAGCCGACGATGTTGGAGAAGCCGATCGCGGTCAGGCCCCAGAACCCCAGGTCTCTGCGGAGCCGCCGCTCCTGCGCCGCCACCGGTGGCGCCTCCGGCTCCCCGCCCCCGCCCGTCACCTGATGCTCCACCACGTTCCGTCCTCCCGCTCCGCTTCCGGCCGTACGGCGCCGCACTCACGGAGCCCGGTGGGGATTCTGCCGGGCGCCGGCCGGATTTCCCCAGGTGAACGTGGAACGGGGCGCCGGGCTCGGCGGGTTCGTCAGCCGATGGGGCAAATCTTCCGCGGCGGACAGGTCAGCCGCAGCACCAGCAGCCGGACCAGCAGGCGGAGCGCGGTGGGTGGTGGTGGCGTTCGGAATCGTCCGGGGGGACGACCCAGTCGGCGCCGTCGGCACTGACGCCGACGGCGAGACGGGCGTAGAGGATCACGGTGATCGCCGCCAGTTCCTCCGGTTCGGCCACTCCGCCCTCGATGCGCAGCCCGATGTCGCGCGGCGCGCCGGGCGGCGCGGTCACGGCCGCCCCCCGCGGGAACGGCCGGGCGGGCGCGGGGCTTCGGAGCTGGTCGGGGCGGTCACACGGCCGACCCTAGGAGCGCCGGTAGGGGCTGTCGCGTCCGTACGGACCGATCGGGCGAGGCACGCGCGAGCGCGGGGGCGCCGGTCCGGCGGCCGGGCCCGCGCGGGCCCGGTGCGGTCCGTGGCGCCGGATCAGCCGCCCGCCCTGCCCGGGGCGTCCAGGAGCGCGTCGGCGACCGGGGTGCGGCGGTAGAGGACCGAGGCCCCGGCCCGGCGGCGGGTCACCAGTCCGGCGTCGAGCAGGACCTTCAGATGGTCGCCGACGGAGCCGAGGGCGAGACCGGTCAGGGCAGCGAGCTGGCTGGTGCTCCGGGGCGGGCCGAGAAGGGTGAGGAGGGTGGCGCGGTTGGTCCCGAGGAGGCGGGCGAGCGGTTTCGGTACGGGCGGCGGGTCGGCGGGCGCGGCGCCCCGGTCGTCGGTGCGGGCCGTACCGGACGCCGGGTAGATCACCGCGTACCGCTCGGGCAGTTCCCAGGCGACCCAGCCGTTCGGACCGCCGACGGGGACGAAGACGAGGTCGGCGCCGGTGAGATCGCGGGCGGGACGGTCGGCGCCGTTGATGCGCAGGCGGCCGTTGCCGAGCCAGCGGGTGCGCGGACCGAGGTCGGCGACGGCGGCGGCCCAGCCGTGACGGCTCAGCCGGTGCGCCCGCCCGATGACGTCGGCCTCCAGCACCCGGCTGCGGCGCGGCCAGTCGGGACGGACGAGGTGCTGCCAGACCTGGTCGAGGAGGTCGGCGGCGCGGCCCGCGGGATCGGGCACGTCCAGCGCCCGGGGCAGCCGCCCGCCGCAGGCGGTGGCGAGGTCGGCGCGGGCCTCGGGGGCGGGGGTGGCGCGGACGCGGGCCAGTTCCCCAGCGAAGGCGGGGGCGTCGTGGCGCGGGGGCCGGGTGAGGAAGTCGGGCGTCCAGCGGACGCCGACCCCGGCCGCCGCCCAGGCACGGACGAACGGATCGGCGGCCAGCCGCGCGCGCAACGCCTCCGTGGCCGACGGGGCCCCGCCCCGCCGGGCGGGGGCCGGATGCCCGATCAGCGTCCGGAGCGTGGCGACCGTCTCGATCAGCGGCGAGAGCACGAACCGGCTCCGCGCCAGCACCTCCGCGTCGACCAGCCACTCCCCCATGGGTGCCCCCTCCTCGTCACTCGCCCGGCGGGTGTCCGCCGGTCCCCGGCGCCCGCCGCCCGGTCCGGTACGCCGTCGGGCCGGCCTCCCGGAGCGAGCCGCGGGGCCGGACTCGTCTCCCGTCCCGGGAGGTCCGCCGCGCCGGCCGTCCGGCACCGGCTCCCCCGGGGCCGTTCACCGCAGCCGAGAAGCCCCAGGATGCCCTCCGGCCGGGACCGGGCGCCCGTCCGGCTTTCCCCCGGGCCCCGCGGCCGTCCCCCGGCCCGTCCCGCTCCCCCTGCCATCCGCCCAGGTCACCGCCGCTCCGGCGGCTCCGGCCGCTCCGCCGGCTCCGGCCGCTCCGCCGGCCTTTCGTACCGGGACGAAACAGTAGGGGCCCGGGGCCGGGGCCCTTCACCCTGTCCGCCATGCCGCCGCCCGAGAGCCTTCCGCACCAGTTCCTGCGCACCCGCCGCTTCGCGCTGGGCGCCCCCGACCGGTTCACCGTCACGCCCGACGGCGCCACCGTCCTGTTCCTGCGCAGCGCCGCGGGCGACGATCCGGTGCGGCGGCTGTGGGCGCTGGACACCGCGACGGGCCGGGAACGGCCGCTGTTCGATCCGGCGGATCCGGCGTACGGCGCGGGCCCGCCCGGCGACGGCGTCACGGCGTACGCCACCGACGCCGCGGGCACGCTCGCCGCCTGCCTGTGCGGCGGGGTGCTGTGGGCCGTGGAGATCGCGACGGGCCGGGTGCGGAGACTGCCGGCCGCCGGGCGTCCGTCCGACCCGCGGCCCGATCCGGCGGGCCGCCGGATCGCCTATCTCGCGGACGGCGCGCTGCGGGTGATCGGCGCGGACGGCGCCGGGGACCGCGCGCTCGCCGTACCGGACGGGCCCGACGTCCGCTTCGGCGCCGCCGAGTACGCGGCGACCGCCTCGATGGGCCGTGACCGGGGCTACTGGTGGGCGCCGGACGGCTCGCGCCTGCTGGTGGCGCGCGTCGACGAGAGCGCCGTCGCCCGGTGGTACGTCGCCGATCCGGCGCACCCCGAGGAGCCGCCCCGCGCGGTGCGTTATCCGGCCGCGGGCACCGCCAACGCGGAGGTGACGCTGTGGCTGGTTCCGGCCGATGGCGGCGCCCGCACCGCAGTGGTCCTCGACCGGGCCCGGTTCCCGTATCTGACGGCGGCGGGCTGGGACGCGCACGGCCCGTTCGCCGCGGTGCAGAGCCGCGACCAGCGCACCCTGCGGACGTACGCGGTCGGCCCGGCCGACGGGCGGACGGCGCTCCTGGCCGAGCGGCGTGACCGGTGCTGGGTGACGCTGGTGCCGGGCACCCCGGCGCGGACCGCGTCCGGCGCGCTGGTGGCACACCGCGACACCGAGGGCCCCGGCGGCACCCGGCGGCTGACCGTCGGCGGCACGGCCGTCACCCCCGAGGGGCTCCAGGTACGGGAGGTGCTCGGGGTGAGCGGCGAGGAGGTGCTGTTCACGGCGGGCGCGGACGTGACCGGGCAGGCGCTGTGGAGCTGGCGGCCGCGGACCGGCGCCCGGCCGCTGACCACCACCGCGGGCGTGCACACCGGGGTGCGCGGCGGCCCCACACTGGTCCGGATCGCCCGGGAGCCGCACCGCCCCGGCGCCACGGTGGTGGTGGTGCGCGCCGGACGCCCGGACCTGCCGGTGGCCTCGTACGCCGAGCGGCCCGTACTGGCGCTGCGGGAGCGGCGGCTGACGGTGACGGGGCGGGCGCTGCGCAGCCGGCTCCTGCTGCCGTCGTGGCATCGTCCGGGCGGCGGACGGCTGCCGGTGCTGGTCGATCCGTACGCGGGCCCGGCGCTCCAGCGGGTGACCGACGACCAGGCGCCGATGATGTTCGTCTCGCAGTGGTTCGCCGAGCAGGGCTTCGCGGTGCTGGTGACCGACGGCCGCGGCACGCCGGGCCGCTCCCCTCACTGGGAGCGCGCGGTCCACGGCGACGTCCTGTCGGCGGCGCTGGAGGATCAGGCGGCGGCGCTGGCGGAGGTGCTGGGGCGGTTCCCGGAGCTGGACCCGGGCCGGGTCGCCGTCCGCGGCTGGTCGTTCTCCGGGATGCTCGCCGTGGCGGCGGTGGTGCGGCGCCCCGCGCTCTTCCACGCGGCGGTCGCGGGCGCGGGCCCCTACGACCCGCGGCTGTACGACACCCACTGGCGGGAACGGTTCCTCGGGCATCCGGACGCGCACCCCGAGCGGTACGACGCGTGCTCCCTGGTGCGGGAGGCGCCGCGGCTGACCCGGCCGCTGCTGCTGACGCACGGGCTGGCGGACGACAACGTCCACCCCGCCCACACGCTGCGGCTCTCCGCCGCGCTGCTGGCCGCCGGCCGCCCGCACGAGGTGCTGCCGCTGCCCGGCACGGCCCACGCCCCCACGGACCCGGCGCTCTTCGCGAATCTGCTGCGCCACCAGGCCGATTTCCTGTGGCGGCACCTGGGCCGGGAGGACAGCGGGGCCGCCGCGTGACGGCTCCGGGGCGGGCGACGGCGCCGCCCGCCCCGCTTCTCACTCGATGACCAGCTCGACGTCGATGTTGCCGCGGGTGGCCTTGGAGTACGGGCAGAACCGGTGGGTGGCCTCGACGAGTTCCCGGCCACGCTCGCCCGCGAGCGCCTCGGGCAGTTCGACGCGCATGACGACGGCGAGGCCGAAGCCGGTGTCGTCCTTGCCGATCGAGACCTCGGCGGTGACCGACACCTCCGCGGTGTCGACCTTCATCTGGCGTCCGACCTGCGCCATCGCGCTGGCGAAGCAGGCGGCGTACCCGGCGGCGAAGAGCTGCTCGGGGTTGGTGCCCGCGCCGCTGCCGCCGAGTGCGGGCGGCATGGCGAGCGCGAGGTCGAGCTGTCCGTCGGAGCTGACGGCGCGGCCCTCGCGTCCGTTGGCGGTGGCGGCGGCGGTGTAGAGCGCGTCCATGGGGTTTCCCTCCGGTCCCGGCGGCCGCGTTCCGACCGCCGCAGAGAACAATGGCACACCATTGAGTTGTGCACAACTCAATGGCAGGCGATTCAATGCCGCGTCGGGCTAACCTGGACCCATGGCCGCCTCCTCCAGCCCCACCGGCTCCCCCGACGCCCCGCTCTCCGACGCCGAGCTGCTCCGCCTCGACCACCAGGTCTGCTTCTCGCTGCACGCCGCCTCGCGCGCCTTCGGCGCCGTCTACCGGGACGCCCTCAAGGACCTCGGACTGACGTACCCGCAGTACCTGGTGATGCTCGTGCTGTGGGAGGACGGCCCGCTCCCCGTCAAGTCCATCGGCGAGCGGCTGCGCCTCGACTCCGGCACGCTCTCCCCGCTCCTCAAGCGCCTGGAGACGGCGGGCCTGGTGCGCCGCGAACGGAGCGCGGAGGACGAGCGGTCGGTCGGCGTCCACCTCACCGACGCCGGCGCCGCGCTGCGCGAGCGCGCCCTGCCGGTCCCCCACCGGATGCTCGCCGCCACCGGCCTGGAGCTGGCGGAACTGCGTACCCTGCGCGGCCTGTTGAGCCGGGTGACCCAAGCCCTCGACGAGGCATGATCCGCCCGGCCCGGCCGCCGCGCACGGCCCGATCCGGCCACGCCCCGTACCCTCCCGTCGCCCCGCGCCGTTAGACGGGGCGAGTGCCTTCCGCGCCGTGCGGGCAGGGGCGCGCACCCCGCGTGCGCCCCCTGCGGAGCCCCTCACCCCATCGAGCGAACGGCGTTGGGGAGTCTTCCGGACGAAGACGTATAAAGGGTGCCGCCGAACCAGCCGGAGCCGCCGGCGATCCCCGCCAGGACGCGGTTGGCAACAGCGCCTACGAAAGCGGAGGAGTGCCACGTGAACGCGGCAGAAGTCGTCAACACCCTGCTGGTCCAGCGATTCGGGGTCGATCCGGTCGCCGTCACCGCCGAGACCTCGCTCCAGCACCTGCGGATGGACTCGCTCGCCCTGGAGGAGCTGCGGCTGCTGATCGAGGACCGCCTCGACATCGACCTCGACGAGGTCACGCTCACCTCCCGGGACACCGTGGGAGCGCTGGTGGCGGCCGTCGACGGCGAAGTCGCCGCGTGATGGCCCGCACGCCGTTCGCCGCGGCCGTGACGGGCGTGGGTCTGGTCACCGCCGCGGGCGTCGGCGCCAAGGCCACCTGGCACACCGTCACCGGCGAGACCACCCCCGTCGGCGTCCGCCACCGTCCCGAACTCACCGATCTGCCCTGCGACTTCACGTACGGCGTCGACGATCTGGACACCACCAAGGTCCTGGGCGTGGCCACCCAGCGGCTGATGGACCGCTTCGCGCAGCTCGCGGTGGTCGCCGCCCGGGAGGCGCTGGCCGACGCCGGGCTCGACCCCGAGAGCTGGGACGGCACCCGCGTCGCCGTCGTCATCGGCTCGGCCCACGGCGGGCTGCCGTTCTACGACGAGCAGCACACCACGCTGCTGGAGCGCGGCGCCCGCCGGATCTCCCCCAAGCTCGCGCCGCTCACCGTCATCAACAGCGCGGCCAGCAGCGTCGCGATGGACCTCGGCGCGCAGGGTCCCAGCCTGGGCGTGGCCACCGCCTGCTCCTCGGGCACCGTCGCGCTGGGCACCGCCCATCAGTTGCTGCGCTCCGGCGCCTGCGACATCGCCGTCGCGGGCGGCGCCGAATCGGTCTGCTCCCGGCTGCTGATCGCCAGCGCCTGCCAGATGAAGGCGGTCTCCACCCGCCGCCAGGACCCGGCGGCCGCCTGCCGCCCGTTCGACGCCGACCGGGACGGCTTCGTCATCGGCGAGGGCGCCGGACTCCTCGTCCTGGAACGCCCCGAGCACGCGCGGGCCCGCGGGGCGACGGTCCGCGCCCACGTCGCCGGTTACGGCGCGTCCAGCGACGCGTACGCCGCGGTCGCCCCGGACCCCGAGGGCCGCGGTATCGAACGCGCGCTGCGCACCGCGCTCGCCGACGCCGGGGTCGGCCCGCGTGAGATCGGCCATGTCAACGCGCACGGCACCTCGACCGTCGTCAACGACCGGATCGAGGCGGCGATGCTCCGCCGGGTCCTGGGCGAGGACGCGCTGGTCACCTCCACCAAGGCGATGACCGGACACACCCTGGGGGCGGCGGGCGGCATCGAGACCGCGCTCACCGTTCTCGCGCTGGAGTCCCAACTGGTCCCGCCGACCGCCAATCTCGACACGCCCGATCCCCGGATCCCCCTGGAGATCGTGCGCGGTGCGGCACGGTCCGCGCCCTTCGACTGGGCGGCCAAGACGTCGCTCGGCTTCGGCGGCCACAATGCCGCACTCGTCCTGGCCCGCGCCTGAGGCGCACCGCCCCTCCCGCGGATCTCCCGAGAAGGAACCCGTCATGCCCGAGGAAACGATCCGCTCCCTGTCGGTGGACGGGATCTCCTACGCCTACCGGCTGCTGCGCCACCCCGACGCGGTCACCGAACCCGTCATGGTGCTGGGGGGCGCCCTTCAGGGCATGTTCGGGTGGCCGCAGATGGAGGAGCGGCTGAAGCCGGTGGCGAGCGTGATCACCGCCGATCTGCCGGGCATGGGCAGCGCCGAGCCGCTGCCGCCCGGCCCGAGCACCGAGCTGCTGTGCCGGGCGATCGAGCATGTCCTCGACGACCTCGGCCTGGCCCGGATCAACCTCTTCGGCTTCTCCTACGGCGCCGGCCTCGCCTTCGGCTGCGCCCGCCGCTTCCCGTCCCGCATCGCCCGGCTCGTGCTGGGCGGCGTCCCGTCCCGGATCGGCCCGGAGCAGTACGCCCACTGGGAGCGCGCCGCCGCCGAGCTGCGGCGGGGCGAGGTGGACGCCTTCGCGACGCTCGCCACGGACGGTCTGCTCTGCCTCGACGAGGGGCGGTACGTGACGCGGCGGCGGCTGGCCTACCGCTATGTCCGGCGGTCGATGCTCCAGGCGGCCCGGACCTCCCCGCACGCGCTCGACTCGCTGTGCCGGGCGGTGACCGACCGCCCGGACTTCTCGGGCGGCCTGTCCGGCGTACCGACGCTGGTGTTCAGCGGCGCCCACGACACCGTGACCACCCCGGCCCACCAGCGGCGTTTCGCCGCCACCATCGACGGAAGCCGCTTTCTGGTGATCCCGGACGCCGACCACTGGGTCGTCCTGGAGCGCCCCCAGGCCGTCGCCGACCTCACCGCCCGCTTCTTCACCGGCCGCCCCCTCTCCTCGGCCCCGGCCCTGGCACCGGTCCCCCGCGACGACGAACCGACGGACGGGGCGGCGGCGTACGTCTGAGCCGGGCCGGTACCGGCGGACCCCGCCTCGCCACGGGCCCGGCCCGGCACGCACGGGCGTGCCGGGCCGGACGTGGCGGTGCACCCGCGGAGCCCCTGCCCGGCAGCTCCCCGGGTGCTCCCCCGGCCGCGTCCCTCCCCAAGTGCGATGTCCGGCGGTTTCCGCAGGTCCGACGCGGTTCGGGTGGCCGGGCGGCACCGCGCCCGGTCGTCCGAGCGCGTCCCTTCTTCTCCTGTGGCGCGGGCCACTCGGCCGCCCTTCGCGCGGTGCGTTCCGGCCGCCGTGGAGTGAGGCGAGGCACAGGGTGTACGTCACGTACGAGAGCGGTTAGTCGTGTCCGGACCGCGCTGCGCTCCACGAAACGCGGATAACTCCGGACATCTCTCCTCACATCACTACGAGGGGTAGTACGTCACATCATTGCCACCGCTTCCGGACGGCGCTAACCATGGATCCCGCAAGCACCGAGAACGTGCCGGCGGACTCCTCGACCTGATGAGTGAGCGCGGCCTGACCCTCGGTTCCCCCAGTGCCACCGAAGGCCATCCCCCGCATCAGCGCCTGAGAAGAGGTCACCACCGCATGTCTCGTTTCGCCCTGCTCCGCAACGTCCGCGTCACCCGCACCCAGAAGGTCGCCACCGCGGTGCTGGCCGCCGCCGGCGCCACCACGGCGCTCGCCGTGACGGCCGCCCCGAGCCAGGCCGCGCCGGCCACCTCCGCGCACGCCCCGGCCGCCGTCAAGCCCGTGAGCGCCAACGGCCTGCCCAAGACCGCGGCCGCCGAGAACGCCGGTTCCACCTCCGCCACGGTGTCCGCCGCCGGTCACCTGAAGGTCACCGCCGTCGAGAAGCAGGGGCACGCCGCCAAGCAGACCGCCAACCGCTCCGCCGAGCGCCAGGCCCCGAAGCTGTACGCGAACAACCTGGACGGCTGGATCCGCCAGTCCCTCGACATCATGAAGAACAAGGGCATACCCGGCTCCTACGAGGGCCTGCACCGCAACATCATGCGCGAGTCCTCCGGCAACCCCAACGCCGTCAACGACTGGGACATCAACGCCGTCAACGGCATCCCCTCCAAGGGCCTCCTCCAGGTGATCCAGCCCACCTTCGACACCTACCACGTCAAGGGCACCGCCCATAAACTCACCGACCCCGTCGCCAACATCACCGCCGCAGCCAACTACGCCGCCCACCGCTACGGCTCCATCGACAACGTCAACTCCGCCTACTGACACGGAACTTGACGTCCGTCACCACTGACGGCGACATGACGGGCGACCGGCACGGACCGGTCGCGGCCACTGACGAGGGCCCTGTCCGCTTCCCGCGGACAGGGCCCTCGTCGCCGTGCGCGGCCGCCTACCGGACGAGGTTGCCCAGCGGCCCGATGCCGAGGAGGGAGCCGACGACCTCTCCGGCGAACTCCAGACCGGCCTTCTCCTTGGGTGTGAGGTCGTGGTCGTCGGCGGGGGACGCGGCGGCCGTACCGGCGGCCAGGACGCCTGCGACGCAGACAGCGGCGGCCAGGGCGGTCAGACGACGGAACATGGGCGCTTCCTTACGGTGCGGGGCTGGGACGGACCCACCCTCCGCGAACCGCGCGCCCCGCCCCGCGCGACAGTCCGGGCACTGCGGCGAACGGCCCACCGACTGTGCCGTATCGGGCGCCCCGTACGGCCGCGACGCGGGACACCGGGGCCCGCACCCCTCTCGGATGCGGGCCCCGGCGGTCGTGACCCGGGCCACTCACCGGACCTCCGGGGAGGGGGCGCCAGGTGACGCCAAGCACAGGACGCACGTCACCTACGAGGGCAGGTAGTGGCCACAGAACCCCGTCAGTACGGGATAAAAGCCTCGCAACATCGGACATATCGCCCCATCTCACTACGAGGGGTAGTACGTCACATCATTGCCACCGCTGCCGGGCGGCGCTAACCATGGATCCCGCAAGCACCGAGAACGTGCCGGCGGACTCCTCCCGACCCGGTGAGCGAGCACGGCCCCCTCGGTTCTCCACGCGCCGCCGAAGGCCGCTCCCCCGCATCCCGCACTCGGAAGAGGTCACCCCGCATGTCTCGTTTCACCCTGCTCCGCACCGCCCGCGTCACCCGCACCCAGAAGGTCGCCGCCGCCGTGCTCGTCGCCGCCGGTGCCACCGGCGCCCTGACCGCCGCCGCGACCCCCGGCAACACCCAGCCCGCCGCGTCGCACGCCCCGACCGCCGTCAAGCCCGTGAGCGCCAACGGTCTGCCGAAGGTCCTCACCGGTGAGGCGACGACCGCCGAGGCCAAGCCCGCGGAGGTCGCCGCGTCGATCGCCGACGGCCTGAAGGTCACCGCCGTCGCGAAGCAGGACCGGGCCGCCCAGCAGGCCGCCAACCGCTCCATGGAGCGCGCGTCCCTCGCCCCGAAGGCGGCGCCCAAGGCCGCCCCGAAGGCCGCCCCGAAGCTGTACGCGAACAACCTGGACGGCTGGATCCGCCAGTCCCTCGACATCATGAAGAACAAGGGCATACCCGGCTCCTACGAGGGCCTGCACCGCAACATCATGCGCGAGTCCTCCGGCAACCCCAACGCCGTCAACGACTGGGACATCAACGCCATCAACGGCATCCCCTCCAAGGGCCTCCTCCAGGTGATCCAGCCCACCTTCGACACCTACCACGTCAAGGGCACCGCCCATAAACTCACCGACCCCGTCGCCAACATCACCGCCGCGGCCAACTACGCCGCCCACCGCTACGGCTCCATCGACAACGTCAACTCCGCCTACTGACACGGAGTGACACCGCGCTGACGCGCGCGAGGACCGGCGCCGTGCCGGACCGCGCGCGGACGGGACCGCGGACCGGGGCGACTGGCGCGTGCGCCTCGTCCGCAGCCCTCAGCGGGCCCCGACCGACCGGGGCCCGCTGAGGCGTTGGCACACCGGGGCGCGCGGCGTCGGCCGACACGCCGTCAGCGACGGCCGGCCGGGTGAGAGCGACCGGCTGAACGGCGGACTGACGGGCCATCGGGTCTTCGCCATGGACGGATGAGCGTATATGTCTTGTTATCGGCAGGAATCTGCTCACAGTCTGCCGAGCCGACCTCACCGATGGCTTTCGGAGGCACCCGATGCCCTTGCGCAGTTCCGGACCCGTCCGCCGTGCGTTCCCCGCCACGGCCGGGACCCTCACCCTCCTCACCGCGCTGGCCCTGCCGCTCGCGCTGCCCGCCGCCGCGGCCGCGGCCACCGGGGGCGGCACCGCGGCCGCCGGGAGTGACAAGGAACCCGCCCACCCCGACCAGGACTGGATGGGCTCCACCATCGCCGCCCACGAGGGAGGTGACCGGGCCGGCGGCCAGGATACGGACGACCAGGACACGGACGAGCAGGGCACGTCGGAGTCCAGCTCACTCGCGTCGGTCGAGGGCGTCGACGTCTCCAGCCACAACGGCAACGTCGGCTGGGCCGCGCTGCGGCAGGGCGGAGTGCGCTTCGCGTACGTCAAGGCGACCGAGGGGACCACGTACAAGAACCCGTACTTCACCCAGCAGTACAAGGGGGCGTACGACGCGAAGATCATCCATGGCGCGTACCACTTCGCGCTGCCGGACCACTCCAGCGGCGCGGCGCAGGCGAAGTACTTCGCGAAGCAGGGCGGCGCCTGGTCGAAGGACGGCAGGACGCTGCCCGGGGCGCTGGACCTGGAGTACAACCCCTACGGGGCGACCTGTTACGGCAAGAGCGCCGCCGCGATGGTCGACTGGATCGCGGACTTCACCAAGACCTACCGCGCCGCGACCAAGCGGGACGCCGTCATCTACACCTCCACCAACTGGTGGAAGCAGTGCACCGGGAACTCCAAGAAGTTCGGGAAGACCAATCCGCTGTGGGTCCCGCGGTACGGCTCGTCCGTGGGCGCGCTGCCGGCCGGCTGGTCGTTCCAGACCATCTGGCAGTACACCTCCAGCGGGAAGACGGTCGGTGACCGCGACCGTTTCAACGGCTCGCTCAGCCGGCTCCAGGCACTCGCCAACGGCTGACGTCCGCACCGGACGCGACGACGGCCGGCTCCCGGCGCCCGAGACGGCGCCGGGAGCCGGCCGTCCGCCGTGTCGGGGCGGTGGCCGCGGATTTTTTTTCCGGGCTTTCGCGCACGTCAGCCCTCATCTTCGAACAATACGCGGTGACTTCACCCGCGGGAGGTACAACCCTTTTCCGGTGAGCGGCGTCCAACTCTGCGAAATGACCACGCGAAGGAACCACCACCCGACGGGGGTATTCCCATGCAGCGTTCCCGTGTCCTGGCCGGCTCCGCCGTTCTGGCGCTGGCAGCACTGACTTCCCTGGCCACCACCGCGACCGCTTCCGCGGCGCCCGCCCCGAAAGGCGCGACGTACAACGGTGCCTGCGGCAGCGGATACAGCGTCGTGAATTCCGCGGAGATCACCGGAAAAGGCACCGTCTTTCTCACCTACAGCGGCACGACCGGCAAGAACTGCGTGGTGACGGTACGCGCGGCCACCGGCAGCCCGGTCGAGATCTCCACCTATCTCGGACCGTCCGACGGCAGTTCCGAGCCGGTCTTCGACGACGGTCTCTTCACCAGTTACGCAGGCCCGGTCTATTTGGCGGCGAAGGGCCGTTGCGTGGACTGGGGCGGCGCGATCGAGAACGTCAGCGTCAATGTCAACGGTACGAATTGCGGGAAACTCGCACCCGGAATCGTCACCCATAGCTGAACGAGCCGGGCGGCGGATTCCGGGGCCGGTGCCCGGAATCCGCCGCCCCTCTTTGCGCGCCGCTACCGGGCGCCGGGGGAATTCTCCGCCGCGCGGGCGATATTACGCGCCATACCGCCGAACACCACGGCGTGGAAAGGCGCGACGGACCACCAGTAGGCGTGTCCGGCCAGTCCGCGCGGATGGAACAGGGCGCGCTGGCCGTAGACGGTACGGCCGCGGGCGTCCCGGCCGACGGTCAACTCCAGCCAGGCCAGGCCCGGCAGCCGCATCTCGGCGCGCAGCCGCAGCAGCCGGCCGGGGACGATCTCCTCGACGCGCCAGAAGTCGAGGGAGTCGCCGGCCCGCAGCCGGGCGGCGTCGCGGCGGCCACGGCGCAGCCCGACGCCGCCGGCCAGCCGGTCCAGGAGTCCGCGCAGTGCCCAGGCCGCGGGGAACGAGTACCAGCCGTGCTCGCCGCCGATGCCCTCCACGACGCGCCAGAGCGCCTCGGGGGTGGCGTTCACCAGGCGCCGGCGGCGGTCCGTGTAGAGGCTGCCGCCCGCCCAGTCGGGGTCGGTGGGCAGCGGTTCGGCGGGGGCTCCGGGGACCGCGGCGCCGGTCCAGCGGGTGGCGACCTTGGCCTCCTTGATCCGGCGCAGCGCCAGGGCCAGCGCCTCGTCGAGCGGGAGCGGGCATCCGGGCGGGTCGGGGACGTACCGGGCGATGTCGTGTTCCTGGCAGACGACCTCGTGGCGCAGCGATTCGGCGAGCGGCCGGGCGATGCCGCTCGGGACCGGGGTGATCAAGCCGACCCAGTGGCTGGACAGGCCCGGGGTGAGCACCGGGACGGGGACGATGAAGCGGCCCGGCAGCCCGGCGACGCGGGCGTAGCGCTGCATCATGTCGCGGTAGGTGAGGACGTCCGGGCCACCGATGTCGAAGGAGCGGCAGACGTCGTCGGGCAGGTCGGCGCAGCCGACGAGGTAGCGCAGGACGTCGCGGACGGCGATGGGCTGGATACGGGTGGCGACCCAACTGGGCGTGACCATCACCGGGAGGCGTTCGGTGAGGTAGCGGAGCATCTCGAACGAGGCGGATCCGGAGCCGATGATCACCGCGGCGCGGAGGACGGCGGTGGGGACGCCGGAGTCGAGCAGGGTGTCGGCGACCTCGGCGCGGGAGCGCAGGTGCGGGGAGAGGTCCTCGCGCGGGACGCCGGGCGGGGTGAGGCCGCCGAGGTAGACGAGGCGGCGGAGCCCGGCGGCGCGGGCCTCCTGGGCGAAGATCCGGGCGGCGCGCCGGTCGGTCTCCTCGAAGGTGGCGCCGGTGCCGAGGGCGTGCACCAGGTAGTAGGCGGTGTCCACCCCGTCGAGCGCGCCGCGGACGGAGGCGACGTCGGTGATGTCGCCCTCGTAGATCTCGGTGCGCCCCGCCCAGGGGTGGTCGCGCAGCTTCTGCGGGGTGCGGGCCAGGGCCCGGACCGCGTATCCGGCGTCCAGCAGCTCCGGGACGAGGCGTCCGCCGATGTATCCGGTGGCGCCGGTGACCAGCGCGAGGGGGCGCGTCGGCGGGGTGCGGGCGCCCTGGTCCGGGCCGGACGCTGCGGTGTCGGCCATGGGCCGTGCCTCCTGACGGGGCGGATACCGGGCCGTGCGGGCGGCGACGGCCGCACCGCCCCACCCGGCTCAGTGTGGCATCGGGCGTGGCGGACGGCAGGGCGGGACGGGGCGGCGGAGGGCCGTGGCACTCCTGGTGCGGCGCCGGCTTCCCGGTCGCCCGCCGGGGGAGCCGGGCCTGGTCCCGCCGGGGGGTGAGGTGTGCGGGACCCTGGGCTCGGGCACGGTGAGCGGGCCAGGGCGGAGGCTCCGGCGCGGCCCGTCCCCGGAGCCCAGGTGGCGGCGAGGCGCGGCCGATCAGCGGAGCCGCGCACGGGCTCGGGCACGGGCACAGGCGCAGGCACAGGCCCGGGCACGGCGAGCGAGCCGTGTCCGCGGCTCCGGTGAGGCCTGTGCCCGGGGCGCCTGGTGGCAGGCGAAGCATGGCCGGTCAGCCGGGCCCCGCACGCGGCGCCCCGGGCTCGGGCCACGCCGGGCTCGGGCACGGGCACAGGCCCGGGCACGGCGAGCGAGCCGTGTCCGCGGCTCCGGTCCGGCCCGCCCCGGGACGCCTGGTGGCAGGCGAAGCATGGCCGGTCAGCAGGGCCCCGCACGCGGCGCCCCGGGCTCGGGCCACGCCGGGCTCGGGCCACGTCAGGCTCGGGCCACGTCGGCTGCTCCGGCTCGGCCCGCCCCCGGAGCGCCCGGTTGCAGGCGAGGCCTGGCCGGTCAACGGGGCCCGGCCGCCCCACCGCCCCCGCACAGCGTCGATACGGGAGGACGTGCCCCTGCCGCTCCCGACGGTGCCTACCGGGAAGACGCGCCGAGGGAAGACGGCATCCGGAGAACTCAGCCCGCTCGGCACGGTGTCGGAGGCGGCGCCCAGGGCCGGAGCGGGGTCACGGCGGAGGGTCGTCGTTCCGGGGCGGGACGGGGTCGTCCTCCTCGGGGTAGCCGTCGTGGCCCGGGTCGAGGTCCAGCATGTCCAGCAGCAGGGACAGCTCTCCCGCGTCCCGGGCGCGGCCGGCCAGTGCGGACCGGGCCCGCCGGCGTTCCTCGTCGCGTGTGATGCGGCGGGGCGCGGGCCCGTCGGGCGTGCGGTGTTCATCGGTCACCGCTGCATTCTGGGCCGGCGCCGGCCCGGTCGCCCGCCGGGCGGGGCGTCGCTGCGCCGCCCAGGCCGTATCCGTGGCCCGGCCGGGTGACGGCCCCGGCTCCCGGCCGGGCCACGGGCCGCGCGGATGCGGGGCGCCGGAGCCGGGGCGATGCTGGAGCCGACGGGGATCGTCGTGAGGGAGGATGACCCATGTCCATGCTCGACAAGCTCAAGTCCATGCTCAAAGGCCACGAGGAACAGGCCGGTAAGGGCGTCGACAAGGCCGGCGACTACGCCAACGAGAAGACCCAGGGCAAGTACAGCGGTCAGATCGACAAGGGCCGCCAGCGCCTGAAGGACGAGTTCGGCGGGGGCGACAAGGGCCAACCGCCGCAGTCCTGATCCCCGGGCCGCGCCCGACACCGCGCCCGCCCCTTCCGTGGCCCCGAGCGGGCACCCCGGGCGCGGCCGTACGGGCGGCGCACACCCGGACGAGCTGCCCGCGCCGGGCTCCCGGAGCGCCGGAGCACTGCGCGCCCCGAGCCCCGCGCATCCCGGCTCCGGCCACGCCCGGGCCATACGCCCCCCGGGACATGCCCGCACCCGGCACCTGCACGTATCCGGAAGACCCGCGCGTACCTGAGACCTCACGTACCAGGCTCTACGCATACGCACCCCGGCCACGCCCAGGGCCTGTGCGCGCCAAGCCTCGCCGGTGTCGGTTCTGGCACGCCCAGGACCCGTACGCGCCGAGCCCCGCGCATGCGGCTTCGGCCACACCAGGACCCGTACGCGCCGAGCCCCGCGCATGCGGCTTCGGCCACGCCAGGACCCGTACGCGTCCAGCCCCGCGCATGTCACCTTCGGGCAAACCGGCGGCATGACCGGAGATATGGGCGCCCCGAAGCGTACGCATGCCCGAAGACCTGAGCCCGCCAGAGCCCGCGCGCAGCGCTCTTCACGCGTCCGCGTCCGCGTCCCCGGCCACGCCCGGGTCCTGTACGCGTGCCCAAACCCCACGCCTCCCCAGGCCCCGCACACGGACCCACGGCGTCGGCCGCACCGGATCTACTCCCCCGTGATCTCCAGCCCCCGCAGCGGCCGGGTGTCCAGGACGGTGCCGCCCGCGGCGAGATCGCGTGGGAGGTCCGCGGCGGTGACTCCGGCGAGGTGGAGGGCCGCCTCCTCGCCCTCGGCGGCATGATCACGCCGACGGCGGCGGACCTCGATGGCGGTGACCGTCACCTCGCGCGGGCCGGTGGGCAGCGGCAGGCTCCCCCGCTGCCCGGTACGTATCGCACCGGACGTGACGTGCCCGGTGAACACCACACCGCGCACGGGTACGACGAAGACCTCCGCGACGGTGAAGCGGAACGGCCCGGTGACCGGCGGCGGTCCGTCGCCGCCGCGCCTGCTGAAGATCCCCATGCCCGCGATCCTCGCACACCCGTCCGACAATGCCCGGAGTTTTCCACACCGGCCCAGCTCGGCCCCGTACTTCAGGTCTGCTGACGGCACCGGCCACACCCCGCCCGCGCACCGCGGCCCGGCCCGGAGCGCCCGCGCCCCTGAGACCCGCGCCGCGCCGAGCCCGGCCGCACGGCGTACGAGGCACGCCCCACGAGGACCACGAACCACGCCCCCGCGCATACGACGGCGCCCGCCCCGCGTGTGCGGGGCGGGCGCCGTGGTGGGCCGGGCTCAGGCCTCGACGCGGATCTTCTCCGCCTGCGGGCCCTTCTGGCCCTGGGTGACCTCGAACGTCACCTTCTGGCCCTCCTGGAGCTCCCGGAAGCCCTGGGCGTCGATGTTCGAGTAGTGCGCGAAGACGTCGGCGCCGCCGCCGTCCTGCGCGATGAAGCCGAAGCCCTTTTCCGAGTTGAACCACTTCACGGTTCCGCTGGCCATATCCGTCTCCTTCGTTCAAGGGGCTCGTATCGGCTCCCGCGGTGCGGAAGCCGGAGGTGATCGCCCTGGTCCGGAGAGGTATCGCACAGAAAGAACGCCCGTGAAGGCGACACGGGCGTCCGGCACTTCGGAACCACGACAGCTGATCGGGACGCTACACCGCGTGGTGCCCGGCAGTCATCACCGTTACGGCAGTCGCGTCACGGTTCGCCTGCCGGAACGCCCCAGCGGTCCACCGAATCCCCGACCGGTCGTACGTCCGTACGGTGCCCCGGCCGGGGTGGTGGCTCAGCTCCGACGGCGGCGGTACACGGCCACCGTGAAGCCGGTGACCAGCACCGCGCCGACGCCGGTGAGCCACCAGACGCCCGGGCCCAGGCCGTCCGCCGTGCCGGAGGCGCGGCCCACCGCGGCGGCGCGCAGCACGGCCGCCCGGTCGGTGGCGCGTCGGTGGGCGGCGCGGTCGGCACGGTCGGCGGCGGGCTCACGAGGGTCCGGTCCGTCGTCGCGCGGTTCCGGGGAGGCCGTGGGCGGTCCCACGCGGTCCGGCAGCATCGCGACCGGCTCGATGTCGGGCGCGGCGTCGAAGCCCCAGTCCAGGAGCGAGCGGGCCTCCTCGTAGACCGCGTTGTTCTTGCCGGACTGCGGGTTCATGACGGTGACCAGCAGGGTCCGGCCGTCGTGGCGGGCGGCGGCGACGAGGGTGTTGCCCGCCTGCGAGGTGTAGCCGTTCTTGACGCCGATCAGGCCGGGGTAGGGCTCCACACCGTGCGAGCCGACCAGCAGCCGGTTGGTGTTCTGGATGCCGAACGAGTCCGGGCCGCCCGCCTCGGGGAACTGCGCCTCCTTGGTGCGGGCGAAGCGCGCGAAGTCCCGGTTGGTGAGCCCCGCCTTGGCGAAGAGGGTGAGGTCGTAGGCGGAGGAGTGCTGGCCGGGCGTGTCGAAGCCGTCGGCGGACTCGACGTCGGTGTCGCGGGCGCCGAGACGGTCGGCCATCGCCCGCATGTCGTCCAAGGTCGCCTCCCAGCCGCCGTTCATCGCGGCGAGGGTGCGCACCGCGTCGCTGCCGGAGTTGAGGAAGACGCCCCGCCACAGGTCGGCGACGGTGTACCGGAGGTCTTCCTTGATGCCGACGAGGGAGCTGCCGGGGATGATGCCCGACAGGTCGTCCTCGGAGACGGTGTGCACGGTCTCCTGGCCGAATTTCGGGAGCACGGCGAGGGCGAAGAGGGTCTTGAGGGTGGAGGCGGGCGGCAGTTCGCGGTGGGCGTCCTTGGCGGCGAGCACCCGGCCGTCGTCGGCGTCGGTGACCATCCAGGACAGGGCGGAGACATCGGGAGGTTCGTCGACGTCGGGTGCGGAGCGCACCTGGACGCCGGGGCGGTCGAGGCGGGCGGCGGAGACGGTGGCCGGCGCGTCGCCGGCCACGTGGGGGCCGTCCCCGGGGGTGCGGGCGGCGGCGGGCAGGGCGGAGACGGCGACGGTCGCGGCGCAAACGGCCGCTGCGGCACCGGCTTTGACGGAGGGCCAATTCGCTGACGACATGAGGCCCACGCTAGGAACCGCCCCGGGCGCGTCGCCGTCTGGAGTGCTCCATACGGTTCGTCGGCGCGGCCCGCTCCGGCGTGTCGGGTCGACGCGCGTGGACCGGGCCGGGTCGACGCGCGTCAACCCGGCCCGGAACGGGGTCACCAGATCTCGTTGACCCACTCGGGGTGGTCGATGAACGGGTTCCGGTTGTGCTGGTACTTGTCGAAGATCACCTGATTGCGGTGCTGCTCGAAGGTGTCCGGCGGGTCGGCCTGGCTCCACGCCTTGAGGACGGAGATCTTTCCGATGTTCGGGGCGGAGCCGTTGTCGACCTTGTCGTTGGGCTCCAGGTCCGGGGCGCCGTCGTCACCGTCGTAGCGGACCGCCATGTAGAGGATCATCCGGGCGACGTCGCCCTTGACCGCGTCGCGCGGTTCGAAGGAGTCGTCGTCGGTGAAGTTGCCGGGCGCCTCGCCGATCTCGGTGCCGCCGTTGTCGAAGTCCTTGTTGCCGCGGTCGCTGTTGACGGAGACGTCGGCGGGCCGCAGGTGGTGGATGTCGGTGCCGGGGCCGGTGGCGGTGCCGAAGTCGCCGTGGGACTTGGCCCAGACGTGCTCGCGGTTCCACTGGTCCGGGCTGCCGCCGTTGGAGTCCTTGCTCTGGGAGCGGCCGGTGTAGAGCAGGATGACGTTGGACTTGTTGTCCGGGTCCTCGTCGGTGTCCTTGAGGGCGTCCCAGACCTGGTCGTACGAGAGCTTGCCGGTCTGGGTGGTGCTGATGATCTTGTGCAGGCTCGCCTTCAGCTCCGGCCCGGTCTTGCCGAGGGCGTCCTTGTAGTACGTGTCGTCGTAGGCGGTGTGCGCCGCCCCGGGTATCGCCGCGTGCCCGGATGTCCGGGCGGCGGCCGGGTGGGGGGTGGCGGGGGTCGTCGCCGTGGCGGTGGCCGGGATCTGGCTGGCCAACGCGGCGGTCGCGGCCACGGCGGCCACGGCGAGCGCGGTACGGCGGCGACCTCTGCGGGTCGCGCGGGTGGTGTCCACGGAAGTGTCCTCTCCCCGAGTGGTGGTACCGGACCGCCGGTTGTGGGGGTGCGGCCGGTACCGGCCGTTGCGTGTACGGCCGGTGGGCAGCTTTCCACCGCAACAAAACCCTCAGTGTGAACGCCAGGGGGGAGTTGTGTGCGCAAGCCGTGACGGCCGGGCATTTCCTGCCCGACGGCCCCGATTGTCGTCCGCCCGGAACGGCGGTTGTGCGCCACCGGGCGGCCGTCCGACGGATGTGACATCCGGATCCGGCGGCCGCCCGACGCCCGGTCAGGCGCGCCGCAGCCCCGGCAGTGCGCGCAGTTCGCCGATGCGCAGCAGCCGGGCCAGGGCCCAGAACGCCGCCGCCATGGTGAGGCCGCCGGCCAGCAGGGTGAGGGCGGGCGCCCGGATGCCGGCGAAGCCGGTGACCGCGAGGGCGAGGAGGGCGGCGGTGCCCGCGGCGGCGGCCAGCTTTCCGTAGGTGCGGCACAGGCGCTTGCCGTCGAGCCTGCCGTGCAGCCGGCGGCGCAGCCGGACGGCGGTGAGCAGCAGCCCGGCGCCGTAGGCGACCGCGTACGCGGCGGCCATCCCGGTCACCGCCCAGCGCGGCGGCAGCAGCAGATGACAGGCGACGGCGAGGGCGATGTTGACGACGGCGATCTGGGCGGCGGTCCAGAACGGCGTCCGGGTGTCCTCGAACGCGTAGAAGCCGCGGACCAGCAGGTACTGCGCGGAGAACGGGATCAGGCCGAGGCCCAGCGCCTGGAGCATGTGTCCGGCCGGCGCGGCGGAGGCGGCGTCGACCGCGCCGTGGGCGAAGAGGAGTTGGGCGGTCTGCGGGCCGAAGGCGAGGAAGAAGAACCCGGCCGGGACGATGAGCACGCCGCTGACCCGCAGGGCGCGGGAGAGGTCGCCGCGCAGATCGTCCAGCCGGCGCTCGGCCACCGCGCGGCTCATCCGGGGCAGCAGGGCGGTGACGAGCGAGACGGTGACGAGGGACTGCGGCAGCATCCAGACCGTCTGGGCGTAGGAGTACGCGGTGAACCCGACCCCGGCGGTGGGCAGTCGCCGGTCGGCGGCGCCCGCGAGGTGGGTGACGACGGTCATCGCGGCGAGGTTGGCGAGCACCAGGAGGAGGGTCCAGCGGGCGGCGCTCAGGCTCTTGCGGAGTCCGGCGCCGCGCCAGTCGAACCGGGGCCGGAAACGGAAGCCGGACGCCCTCACGAACGGGATGAGCGCCAGGGCCTGCACGACGATGCCCGCGGTGGTGCCGATACCGAGCAGCCGTACCTGGCCGGAGGTGATGTCGGCGACCTCGTCCGGGCCGGTCAGCAGGGCGATGTAGAGGCCGAACACCGCGATGAGGACGAGGTTGTTGAGGACCGGCGTCCACATCATCGCGCCGAACTTCTGCCGGGCGTTGAGCAGTTGCCCGAGGATGAAGTACAGGCCGTGGAAGAAGATCTGCGGCAGCAGGAAGCGCGCGAAGACGACGGTGAGGTCGAAGGCCGCGTGGCTCTCCGCGCCGTCGGACGCGTAGACCGCGACGATCTGCGGTGCGGCCCACACCGCGAGCACCGTGCCGACAGCGAGGACGCTCAGCACGAGGGTGACCAGCCGCTGTTCGTGGGCGTGGCCGCCGTCCGGGTGCTCGGCGCGGGCCCGGACCAACTGCGGGACGAGGACGGAGTTGAGGGCACCGCCGATGAGGAGGGTGTAGACGCCCATCGGGACGACGCCCGCGGTGGTGTACGTGGTGGCGAGCAGCCCGGTGCCGAGGGCGGCGGCCTGGAGGGTCTGGCGGATCATGCCGGTGGCCCGGGAGACGGCGGTGCCCGCGGCCATCAGCGCGGACGAACGCAGGGCGCCGCCGGGTTTCGCGGCGGCGTGGCGGGCACGCGCGGCGGACGGCGTGCCGCCCGGGGCCGGGGCTCCGTCGGGGGCCGGTGGTATCCGCAGCGGCAGGGTGTCGTCGGGTCGCTCCTGGTTCATGGTCGTCAACCTATGCCGGGGCGCGGCCGCGGCCGGACGGAGCGGGCCGCGCGGGCGCGACCTCCGCTCCGCCCTGCGGGCGCGGGCCGGGCGCCGGACCATCGGGGTATGGCAGCTTCCACGGGTTCCGGCCGCTCCCCGGGCGGTGTGCCGCCGGTGATCGCGCCGATGCTGGCGACGGCGGGACCACTGCCGGTACCCGACGACGGCTGGGCGTTCGAGGCCAAGTGGGACGGGGTGCGGTGCACGCTGACGGTGGCGGACGACGGGACCGTACGGCCGGTGTCGCGGGCCGGGAACGAGCTGACGGCGACCTACCCGGAGCTGCTCGTCCCGGCGGACGGCGCGCGCGGGCACACTCTCGTCCTCGACGGTGAGGTGGTGGCCCCGGACCCGGCGGGGCGGCCGGACTTCGGGCTGCTGCAACGCCGGATGGGGGTGACCGACGCGCGGCGGGCGGCCCGTCTGGCGCGCAGGACGCCGGTGCGGCTGGTCCTCTTCGACGTGCTGTACCTGGACGGCCGGACGCTGCTGGCCGAGCCGTACCGGGAGCGGCGCCGGGTGCTGAGCGCTCTGGAGCTGTCCGGACCGGCCTGGTCGGTACCGGCGGCGCTGCCCGGGCACTCCGCCGAGGCGTGGGACGCGGTGGTGCGGGCGGGACTTGAGGGGGTGGTGGCCAAGCGGCTGGATTCCGCCTACACGCCCGGCGTCCGGTCGGCGGACTGGCGGAAGACGAAACGGGTGGAGACGCTGGACGTGGTGATCGGCGGCTGGACCCCGGGGCACGGCGGGCTGCGGGGGCTGCCGGGCGCGGTGCTGGTCGGCACGGACGCGCCCGAGGGGCTGCGGTTCGCCGGGGCGGTCGGGTCGGGGCTGTCGCTGCGGGAGCGGCGGGAGCTGGCCGGGTATTTGGAGGTGCTGGCCCGTACGGATCCGCCGTTCGCGGGGCCGGTGGCGGTGGCGGGCGCCCGCTGGGTCGAGCCGCGGCTGATCGCCGAGGTGACGGCGGCGTCGTGGACCGGCGCCGGGCGGCTGCGGCACCCGGTGTGGCAGCGGCTGCGGCCGGATCTGACCCGGCTGGGCTGAGGCCGGGCGCGGTCATGCCGTCGCGGTCATCCCGTACGGGGCAGCGGACGCGCGCGGTGCGGGTCGAGCAGCGGGGCGAACAGGTCGCCGTACCGGGCGAGGCGGGCGGTGATCTCGCCGAAGAGGAAGGTGAGTTGGGCCGGTTCGGTGCAGGCGGCGACCTCGTCCCAGGTGACGGGTGTGGAGACGGTGGGCGTGGCGCGGGCCCGGAGGGTGTACGCGCAGGCGGTGGTCTTGGCGGCGGCGTTCTGTGAGTAGTCGAGGAAGACCTTGCCGGGGCGCAGGTCCTTGCGCATCCTCGCGGTGACCAGGTCCGGGAGCGCGGCGGCGGCTTCGGTGGCGAGGGCGCGGGCGTAGGCGGTGGCGTCCTCGGACGGGGCGGGCTCGATGGGGGTGAGCAGGTGCAGCCCCTTGGAGCCGCTGGTCTTGACGCAGGACAGGAGCCCGTCGGCGGCGAGCCGGTCGCGCAGCCACCGGGCGACGGCGCAGCAGTCGACGAGGGTGGCGGGGGCGCCCGGATCGAGGTCGAGGACGAGGCGGTCGGCGGTGCCCGGAGTGTCGCGGGTCCACTGCGGGGCGTGCAGTTCGACGACGAGGTTGGCGGCCCACACCAGGGAGGCGAGGTCCTGGAGCAGCACCTGGCGGCCGGATTTCGCGGCGCGGGACGGCACCTCGCAGGTCTTCACCCATGCGGGCGTACCGGGCGGCACGTTCTTGGTGAAGAAGCGCTGGCCGCCGGGCCCGTCGGGGTAGCGCAGGAAGGAGACGGGCCGGTCGTGGAGGTGGGCGAGGAGGGCGCCCGCCGTGGTGGTGACGTAGTGCAGCACCTCGCCCTTGGTGGTGCCGGTCTCCGGATAGAGGACCTTGTCGAGGCGGGTGAGCGGAAGGCGCCGCCCCTCCACGACCGTTATCGGCGACATACGATGAGAATCCCACACAAGGGATGAATGATGCGATCTGTATGGAATGGCGCCATTTCGTTCGGCCTGGTCAGCATCCCCGTGAAGACCTACAGCGCGACGGACCGCAGCACCTCGGTCTCCTTCGTCCGTATCCACGAGAAGGACGGCGGACGCATCCAGTACCGCAAGGTCTGCGAACTGGACGGCGAGGAGGTCCCCAACGAGGAGATCGGCCGCGGCTACCGGGCCACCGACGACACGATCGTGCAGGTCACCGACGAGGACCTGTCCCATCTGCCGCTGCCCACCACGAAGACGCTGACCATCCTGGCGTTCCTGGACGCCGGTGAGATCGATCCGCTCCAGATGGACCGCGCGTACTACCTGGGCCCCAACGGTCCCACCGCCGCCAAGCCGTACACGTTGCTGCGGGAGGCGCTGGAGCACCACGGCAAGGTCGCCGTCGGCAAGGTGGCGATGCACGGGCGGGAGACGCTCGCGATGCTGCGGGCGCACGACGGGGCGATCGTGATGCACGCCCTGCTGTGGCCGGACCAGATCCGCTCGACCGCCGGGGTGGCGCCGGACGACGTGGAGATCCGCGACAGCGAACTGACGCTGGCCGAGACGTTGATGGACTCCCTGGGGGACCTCGACCCGGAGGAGTTGCACGACGACTACCGCGAGGCGGTCGAGAACCTCGTCGCCGCGAAACTGGAGGGCGGCGAACCGGCCGCCCCCGAGTCCACGGGCACCTCGGGCGGTCAGGTGATCGATCTGATGGCCGCGTTGGAGAGCAGCGTACGGGCGGCCCGCGAGGGACGCGGCGAGGAGCCGGAGGCGGCCGGGGGGTCCGGGGACGAGGAGGCCACCGTCACGCCGATCCGGGGCCGGAAGAGCGCGAAGAGCGGCGCGGGAGGAACGGAGAAGTCCGCGTCGTCGAAGTCCGCGTCGTCGGGCGGCGCCTCCGGCCGGAAAACGGCCGCGGACTCCTCCGGTTCCGCCAGCTCTTCCGGTTCCTCCGGTTCCTCCGGTTCCTCCGGCCGGAAGCGGACGGCGGCGAAGGCGTCGAGCGGCCGGACGAAGCAGACCGCCGGGTCGGGCGGTTCGGGCTCGGGGACGAAGAAGAGCGCCGCGAAGAAGACCACCGCGAAGCGCGCCACGAAGGAGAGCTCGGCACGGAAGAGCACCGGGACCTCTTCCTCCGGTGGCTCGAAGACCACGGCCAAGAAGACGTCGAAGCGCACGTCGGCGTGAGCGGCCGTGCGGCGGGGGCGGCCGTGCGGCGGGGGCGGCCGTGCGGCGGGGGCGGCCGCGCGGCGCCTGTGGTCCCGCGGAGGCCCGGCCGCCCCGGGCCGCACGCACCACGGCGGCCCGCTGTCACCGCGGCGTTCTAGAGTCGGAACATGGCTTCAGACGAGGGGAACACCCGCATCGACAGTTGGATCTGGTCGGTCCGGCTCACCAAGACCCGGTCGCTGGCGGCGGCCGCCTGCCGGGCGGGGCATGTCCGGGTCAACGGTGAGCGGGTGAAGCCCGCCTATGCCGTGCGCACCGGCGACGAGGTGCGGCTGCGGCACGCCGGGCGGGAGCGGATCGTGGTGGTCTCGCGGCTGGTGCGCAAGCGGGTGGGCGCGCCCGTCGCCGTGGAGTGCTATGTCGACAACACCCCGCCCGAGCCGCCGCGCGCCCAGGCACCGGTCGTCGCGGTCCGCGACCGGGGCACGGGCCGCCCGACCAAGCGGGACCGCCGCGAGATCGAGCAGTTGCGCGGCCGCTGAGCGGGGGTCCGGCGACTCACGGGCCGTCGAGCGCGTCCACGTACACCCAGGCGCCGTCCTCGCGGACGAAGCGGCTGTTCTCGTGCTGGCTGTCGGCCCGGCCGCGCCAGGTGGAGTGGGCGCGGAACTCCACCGTGCCCTCGGCGTGGAAGGCGCTGCCGCCGGTGGTGGCGAGGATGTCCAGGCCGGTCCACCGCCGCCCGGCGTCGAGGTCGAGTGCGGCGGGGCGGGTCGAGGAGTGCCAGGTGCGCAGCAGGTACGCGGGGTCCCCGACGGCGAAGGCGGCGTAGCGCGAGCGCATCAGCCGCTCGGCGGTCGGGGCGGCGGCGTCGCCCCGGTGGAACGGCGCGCAGCAGTCGCCGTAGACCGCGTCCCGGCCGCAGGGGCAGGGGTCGGCGGGGGCGAGGACGGGGCGGGCGGCGGGGCGACGGGGCGCGCTCTTCGGCTTCCTGGACTTCTTCGACACGCTTCGATTGTGCAGGTCCGGCGCCCGGCACCGCCCCCGGGGCCCGCCGCTCCGGGGGCGGGCCTGCATACGCGGACCGGACCCGGTCACCAGGTCGATTTCCCGTGCGGCCATATGGACGGATTCAACGACAAATCACTCTATTGCGGCTTTTCCTGGCTTGATCCGTCCTGTGAGGTTGGAAGAACTCATGGTGACCGTCCCCACCCCCCAGGAGAGAACCCTCATGATTCTGTCCATTTCCGGCGTGATCCTGCTCGGCGTCATCGTCTTCCTGTTCTTCCGCAAGGACGGCCTCAAGGCGTCGCACGCCCTGGTGTGCGCGCTCTTCGGCTTCTACCTCGCGGGCTCCGCCATCGCCCCGAGCATCAAGGCGGGCGGCGCGAGCCTCGCCAGCCTCCTGGGAGGTCTGCGGATCTAGCTCCGACACCGGCGGGCGGACCTCCCCATGGCGTGTCCGCCCGCCGGGCCCGGCCGGTGTCCGTAAGGTCACGTCCGGCCGCCGGGCACGGCCGCAGGCACCCGCCCGGCACCGCGCCCCCCCCCAGCACCGCCCCCGCCACGGCGCGCCCCACCCCGCCGTTCCCCGGCCCCGCTCCCCCGCCGGGCCGCCCCCGCCACGTACGACACCCAGGAGACCGATGTGGCCCGGCGTCCTCTGCCCCGCATCCTGACCGACCGCGCGCCGCTCCTCCGCGGCCGTGAGCTGGCGCGCACCGCAGCCGACGGCGCCGGCGACATCTTCCATCCGCTGCTCACCCTCAGCCGCGGGCTGCGCCGCCTCGCCGTCTCCGCCGCGCAGCGCTGGCGCGCCACGCCCCAGGAGCGGCGGGCCCCGATGTGCTTCCTGATCGGCGCCTGCGTCCTCGTCGTGGCGCTGGCGCCGTACGGCCCGCTGCTCGGGCTGCTCGCCCTGATGGGCGCGGCCGCCTGGACCGGACGGGACCGCTCGCCCGCGCCGACCGGTCCGGGCGAGGCGGAGTCCGCCCGGCTCCGCGCGCTGTACGAGGCGCTCGTCCCGTACTTCGGCGGGGACGGCGACCCCGATCCGCTCTACACGTACGGCGGTGACTGGGAGGCGGCGTTCGACGCGTACGCCTTCGACGACGGCGGCCGGATCGTACGGCTACGGCTGCGCTACCCGGCGTACTTCACCGACGGGGAGGCCGCCGCCCGCACCCGGATCGAGCAGGTGCTGCACGCGAAGTCGGGGCGCGGCCGGGAGTACCGCTTCGGCTGGGACGAGGAGGCGAACACGCTGACGCTGACCGTGCTGGACGCGCTGCCCACCGACATCGCCGCGCAGCGCTTCGTGACCGCGCCGGGCGAGACGGTACTCGGCTTCACCGACCCGGAGTCGGTGCGGCGCACCCTGCCGGTCACCGACGGCGAGACGGTACGGGACGAGCCGCCGGTCATCTGGCGTACCGGCCCGCGCTCGACCGAGCCGCATCTGCTGGTCCTGGGGCAGCCCGGCTCCGGCACCACCACGCTGCTGCGGTCACTGGCGCTCCAGGCGCTGGCCCACGGCGATGTGCTGATCATCGACGGCGGCGGCACCGGCGAGTTCGGCGCGCTGGCCGGGCGCAGCGGGGTGCTCGGGGTGGAGAGCGGCCCGGCGGGCGCGCTGGCGACGCTGGCGTGGGCGGCCCAGGAGACCGAGCGGCGCCTCCTCGTCACGAGCCGTGCCCGGCAGGCGGGCGAACCGGCCCCCGACGACACCCGCCGCCCCCTGTGGATCCTCGCCGACCGGCCCACCGCGCTGTCCCATCTGGCCACCGCCGAGGGCTACGACGATCCGCAGCGGCTGCTCCAGGTCCCGCTGCGGCACGGCCGCGCGGCGCAGGTCACGGTGGTGGTGGCCGAGCAGTTCGACAACGCCGGCCTGCTGAGCGATCCGGTCCGGGTACACACCACCCGCGCCCGGGTGGTGCTCGGGCCCGCGACGCCGGACGAGGTCCGCACGGTACTGGGCGCCGAGCCGCACACCACTCCGACCCCGGTGGTACCGCCCGGCCGTGGCTACGCCCTGCTGGGCGCGGGCCCGGTCCTGCGCCTGCAGGTCCCGGCGACGCCGGACCCGCACGACGAGACGGTGGGCGCGGACGAGCGGCGGGCGGTGCTGGCGCTGCTGCCGGAGCGCACCGTCCCCGCTGGGGAACGGTCGGTCGGCCGGCCGGTCCGGATGACGAAGACCTTCGCCGAGCCCGCGACCGGCGAGCAGACACCCGGGCGCGCGGCCGTCGCCGATCCGTCGCAAGGGGCCGGCCCCGCAGGCGGCGCGATCACGGTCCACGGCACGGTGCGGGCAGCGGGCGCGGAGGGCTGACCGGCCCGCCCGCGCACGTCGCACCGGAAGCCTCTGTGCGGTCGCACCGGAAGCCTCTGCTCGGCGGACCCGGCGCGTACCGGCGGCTTCGTCGTGGCCGCCGGTACGGACCGGCGGCCACGGTGCGGCCGACCCGTACGGACCGGCGGCGGCCCTGCACCCGGGGAGGCAGCCCCGGGACCGAGGCCGGCCGTCTCACCCCCGACGCACTCCGTTCAGCAGCCGCCCGCGCCGGCGCCGGATGCGGCCGACGCCGCTATGGCGATGTCGGTACCACGGCCCGCCGCCCGGTCCCCGGCGCGCTTGGCCTCCTCCAGGCCGGCGCCCCGCGCGCCCGCCGCCATCGTGGCCTCCATGCGGCGCTGCTCCAACAACTCGGCGCGCTGCTGCTTCAGTTTGCTCAGGAACGACAACATGGCCCTCGCGTTTCCTGTGTGGTGACACCCAAACATGCTGGCGAATCCACTGTACGACGGAGGTACGACAAGACCCCGCGGCACAGCGGCGTACCGCTCCAACTACCGCTGCCACGACGGGCACCCGGCCCTCTCCGCGGCCCACACCGCCCATACCCGGCAAGGAGCGGCCCCCGGCTCCGCGCCCCTGCCCGGACCTGGACGCCATGGCCCCGGGCACCCCGCGACACGACCTGCGCGAACGGCGGGGAACGCCGACACAGCACGGATGCGGGGCAGCCGCCCGCCACGCGCCGACCATCGGCGACCGCCCGTACACCCACAGCAATATGCGCGATTCATCCAGTTTTCACGTAATGCACTTGTTGGCACCGAATGTCCGACGTAGTGTCGAAAGTGTCGCGGTGGAAACGTTCTGTTGGGACGAACCGCAGAGAACGCCCTGACGGGCGCGCCGAATCGCCACCGGAGCACGGTCCGGGAAAGCCGCGGCGGCATCCGATCTCTGGAGGCAGAGATGACCTTCAAGGTGTTCTTCCCCCGCATCCGCAACGACCGTGATGGACACGGTGGCGGCGGTCGCGGTGACGACGACTACGGTCACGGCGGACGCGACGACTACGGCGGCCGCGACGGACATCACGGTCGCGACCACGACGGCCACGGTGGATGGGGAGGCGGCCACGGCGGCCGCAGGTGACCGTCCGGTCCGTTGTCGCGGATTTTGCGATATCCGTTGACGACCATATGACAGGTGTCTCGGGTCCACGGACCTGAGGCACGGGCAGAGGCGGGCCCGCGCGCACCGCGCGGGTCGGCCTCGTGATCTGCCGTCAACCACTTCCACGGTCCTGCACGCGGCCACCACCATGCGCCCCCGCAACGACCGCCGCGGCCGCGGCTGGAGGACAGCCGACCACCGTGCGGCGAAGACCCCCGAGGGCCGGAAGGACACCGACAACGGCCAGGAGCGCCGAATGGCCCACGACCGCCTGCCCGAAGCGGACCCGCTCGCCTCCTCCGCCGCACCCCCCACCCCGCCCCCGGAAGCGCCGCCCCCTTCCTCGCCGCGCATCCAACTCCCCGTCAACGCGCCCATCCTGACGCGCCATGTCGGCGCCGCGGAGGCGTTCCACCGCTTCTGGCCGCTGACCCGGGGCGACCGCCGCTGGCTGCTGACGGTGATCGGCTGCGCCATCGTCGCCGCCCTCGCCGAGACCGCCACGATCCTGCTCTTCGCCCAACTCACCGACCGGGCCCTCGCGAAGGGCTCGGTCAGCGCCTTCTGGAGTCCCGCCGCCACCTGGCTCGTTGTAGCCGTGATCGGCGCCGCCGTCGGCTATCTCGGCAACTCCCTCGCCGCCTGGACCGCGGAACGCTTCCTGCTGCGCCTGCGTGCCCGGGTGTTCTCCCATCTCCAGAAGCTGCCGCCGCATTTCTTCCAACGCAATCGCCGCGGTGACCTGGTGGAACGGCTGACCGGCGACATCGACGCCATCGAACGGCTCGTCGTCAGCGGCGTGGTGGGCGCCTCCACCGCCCTCTTCTCCACCCTCTTCTACGGCGCCGCCGCCCTCTGGCTGCGCTGGGAACTGGCCCTCGCCACCTTCATCGCCGCCCCCCTCTTCTACTTCGCCACCCGCCGTTTCACCGGCCGCATCCGCCAGGTCACCCGCCGCCAGCGGGCGGCCGACGGCGCCCTCACCTCCGTCGTCGAGGAAACGCTGGTCAACGTCGTCCTCACGCAGGCGTACAACCGCCAGCGCGACGAGGAGGAACGCCTGGTCAGGGAAGCCCAGCGCTGGCTCCGCGCCTCCGTCGCCAGCGCCCGCCTCGGCGCCCTCTACGACCAGTTCATCGAGATCCTGGAAACTCTCTGTGTGCTGTCCATCATCGGTCTGGGCGCCTGGGAGATCTCGGCGGGCCGGCTGACCCTGGGGCAGCTCCTCGCCTTCGCCGCCTTCATCGGCTACCTCTACCCGCCGATCCGCTCCCTCGGCCGCCTCGGTCTCACCGCCACCGCCGCCACCGCCGCCGCCGACCGGCTGCTGGAGATCCTCGACGCCCGCCCGGCCGTGGCCGACCCGCCCCCGGCCCGGGCCGTCCCCCTCCCGCACCGCGCCCACGGCGAACTCCGCGTGGACGACGTCACGTTCCGCTATCCGCACTCCTCCCAGCACAACGCCCTCGACTCGCTCACCTTCACCGCGCATCCCGGCGAGTTCGTGGTCGTCACCGGCCCCAGCGGCGCCGGCAAGTCCACCCTCGCCGCCCTCCTCCTGCGCTTCTACGACCCGGACGCCGGCGCCCTCTTCCTCGACGGGATCCGGATCGACCGTCTCCCCCTCGCCGACCTCCGCCGCAACATCACCCTGCTCCCCCAGGAGACCCTCGTCCTCCACGACACCATCGAGCGCAACATCGCCTGCGGCCGCGAGGCGCCCGCCCCCACCCTCGACGAGGTGGTCCGAGCCGCCCGGGCAGCCGACGCGCACGGCTTCGTCACCGACCTCCCGGACGGCTACGACACCGTCATCGCCCCGTCCACGGCGGCCCTCTCCGGCGGCCAGCTCCAGCGCGTCGCCATCGCCCGCGCCATGCTCCGCGACGCCCCGGTCCTCATCCTCGACGAGCCGACCACCGGTCTCGACACCCTCGCCGCCCAACGCATCCTGACCCCCTTGCACCACCTCGCCGCCGGCCGCACCACTCTCGTCATCACCCACGACCTCGATCTGGCCAGCACCGCCGACCACATCCTCGTCCTCGACGACGGCCACCTCACCGAATCCGGCACCCACCCCCAGCTCCTGGCCCGCGGCGGGCTGTACACGGAGCTGTTCGAAGGGCGGACGTGAGGGACGGGCGGCGACGAGCCGGACGGGCTCCGGCCCCCTTTCCCGGTCGCCACGAAGACCGGGGGAACGCCCGGAGCCCGGCCCTCACCCGGCTCAGGCCACCAGCGTCCGTACCGGCTCCACCCCGGCGGTGTGGCCGCCGGCCACCAGCCGTGCCGCGTGGGCCAGCCGGTCGGCGGCCTCCTCGGCCACCGCGCCGCCGACCGTGAACGGCACCCGTACGTATCCCTCGAACGCGCCGTCGACCCCGAAGCGCGGCCCGGACGGCACCCGGACGCCCAGCCGCTCCCCCGTCTCGGCGATCCGGGAGCCGGACAGGCCGCCGGTGCGGACCCAGAGGGTGAGGCCGCCGTGCGGGACGGTGAACTCCCAGTCGGGCAGCGCGCGGCGGAGCGCCCCGACGATCGCGTCCCGGTTGCGCCGGGCCTCCTCGCGGCGGAGGGCGACCGCCTCCTCCCAGCCGCCGGTCTCCAGCAGCGAGGCGATGGCGAGCTGTTCGAGGACGGGTGAGCCCAGGTCGGAGTAGGCGCGGGCGGCGACCAGGCTGCGGATCAGCTCGGGCGCGGCGCGCACCCAGCCGATCCGCATCCCGGCCCAGAACGCCTTGCTGGCCGAGCCGATGGTGATGACGGAGCTGCCCGCCGGGTCGAACGCGCAAACCGGGCGCGGCGGCTCCGGATCGTCGTCCAGCCGCAGCTCCGTCATGGTCTCGTCGACGACGAGGAGCGTGCCGGCCGCGCGCGCCACGTCCACCATGCGGCGGCGCTGGTCCTCGGTGGCGAGGGTGCCGGTGGGGTTGTGGAAGTCGGCGACGACGTACGCCATACGCGGCGCCGCGTCCCGCATCACCTGACGCCAGGCGGCGATGTCCCACCCGCCCAGCCGCTCGGCGAGCGCCACCGGCACCAGCCGGGCGCCCGCGTCCCGCATCAACTGAAGGATGTTGGCGTACGACGGGGAGTCGACGGCGACGCGTTCGCCGGGGCTGGTACAGAGCTTGCAGATGGCGGCGACGGCGCCCATCGCGCCGGTGGTGACCATGATCTGCTCGGGCATGGTGGGGATGCCGCGGGCGGTGTAGCGGTCGGCGAGGGCCTGGCGCAGGACGGGCAGGCCCGCGGGGTAGTCACCGTGGGTGTGGGCGTAGAGCGGCAGATCGGCCATGGCGCCCTGGACGCCGCGGGTCAGCCACGGCTCCGGGGCCGGGAGCGACGCGCAGCCCAGATCGATCATGGAGCCGCCGGCCTCCGGCGGCAGCGGCTCCAGTCCGCGGGTGGGCAGCGGGCTCCCGGCCGGTACGACGGTCCAGCTACCGGAGCCGCGGCGGGACTCCAGGAAGCCTTCGGCGCGCAGCGCCTCGTAGGCGGCGGCGACGGTGGTGCGGCTGACGCCGAGGGCGCCGGCCAGTTCGCGTTCGGCGGGCAGCCGGGCGGCGACCGGGACACGCCCTTCGAGGACGAGGAGACGGATGCCGTCGGCGAGGGTGCGGTAGGCGGGCAACCGGCGCCCGGCCGCCGCCGGTTCGGCCCCTCCCGAGTCCTGCGAGCGGAGGAGCCGGGCGAGTTGCTGAGCACCCACCGCCGAAGTCCACTGCGCCATGACGGCAGTCCACCTTTCCCGGATTGGCTCTCGATCATGGATACCGACCTGCCACATGGTGACAGGCGTCGGTCCAATCCTGCCAGGAAAGGGAAGAAACTTGTCCATCGACGAGACGCACAAGACACCGGGGCGCTTTCTGCCGCGCCGGCTCACCCAGCTCTACGCGGGGCTGGTGCTCTACGGCGTGAGCATGGGGTTCCAGTTCCGCGCCGGGCTCGGGCTGGAGCCGTGGAGCGTGCTCAACCAGGGCATCTCGCTGCACACCGGACTCTCCATGGGGACGGCCACCATCCTCACCGGCGCGCTGATCCTGCTGCTGTGGGTACCGCTGCGCCAGCGTCCCGGCCTCGGCACGGTCTCCAACGTCATCGTGCTGGGCCTGGTCATGGACGCGACACTGGCGCTCGTCCCCGTCCAGCACGCCCTGGCGATCCGCATCCCGCTGCTGATCCTCGCGGTCCTCCTCAACGGCACGGCGACCGGCCTGTACATCTCGGCGCGCTTCGGCCCGGGGCCGCGCGACGGCCTGATGACCGGACTGCACCGGCGTACGGGGCGGCCGGTGCGGCTCGTGCGGACCTGCATCGAGGTGACCGTACTGGCCGCGGGCTTCCTCCTCGGCGGCTCGGTCGGCGTGGGCACCGTCCTCTACGCGCTGGCGATCGGCCCGCTGGCGCAGTTCTTCCTGCGCCGGTTCGCGATCAAGGGGCTGCCGCCGGAGCCGTCCCGGGTGGTGGCGGGCGACGACGCCCCGTCCGCACCGGCGACAATTGCCGAGTGACCCCTGCGATACGCCTCCGCCACCCGTACCTCGACCACCCCGCGCCGCTGCCGTTCGCCCACCGCGGCGGGGCGGCGGACGGTCTGGAGAACACCGCCGCCGCGTTCCGGCGCGCGGTCGCGAGCGGCTACCGCTACCTGGAGACCGATGTCCACGCCACGTCCGACGGGCGGCTGGTCGCCTTCCACGACGCGACGCTGGAGCGGGTCACCGACGGGCGGGGCGCGATCGGGGAGCTGCCGTGGCGGGCGGTGCGCACCGCCCGGGTCGCCGGGCGCGAGCCGCTGCCGCTCTTCGAGGAGCTGCTGGCGGAGTTCCCCCAAGCGCGCTGGAACGTCGATCTGAAGGCGGAGGCGGCGCTGGAGCCGCTGGTGGAGCTGGTGCGGCGGACGGACGCGTGGGACCGGGTGTGCGTCGGCTCGTTCTCCGAGGCGCGGGTGGCCCGGGCCCAGCGGCGGGCCGGTCCGCGGCTGGCGACATCGCTGGGCACCCGGGGCGTGGCCGGACTGCGGCTGCGCTCGCTGGGCCCGGCGCCGCTGCCGCTGGACCGGCTGCTGGGCGCGGCGGTGCGGCGCAGCGCGGTGTGCGTGCAGGTCCCGGAGCGGCAGTCGGGCATCCCGGTGGCCGACCGGCGGTTCGTCCGCGCGGCGCACGCGCTGGGGCTCCAGGTGCATGTGTGGACGGTGAACGACCCCGGCCGGATGGCAACTCTGTTGGATCTTGGAGTGGATGGCATCATGACCGATCACATCGACACACTGCGTGCGGTGCTGACCGGACGGAACGCCTGGATCTGACCCCCCGGGGGCCGCCCGCTCACGCCGCCGCGGGGGGAAAGACGGGGGTGGCCGGTGCACGCACCGACCGTGGACGAACAGCCCGCGCGGCTCGCCGCGCTCCGCCGCGAACAGCGCGGCTGGTACTGGTACGACTGGGCCAACAGCGTCTATTCGACGACCGTGCTCACGGTCTTCCTCGGCCCGTACCTCACCTCGATCGCGCAGGCGGCCGCGGGTCCGGACGGCTTCGTCCATCCGCTGGGGATACCCGTGCGCCCCGGCTCGTTCTTCGCGTACACCGTCTCGGCGTCACTGCTGCTGTCGGTGCTGGCGATGCCGCTGGCCGGGGCGGTGGCCGACCGAACGGGCCGGAAGAAGCCGCTGCTCGGCCTCTGCGCCGTGACGGGTTCGGTGGCGACGGCCGGGATGTTCTGGCTGGAGGGCACGCGGTATCTGCTGGGCGGGGCGCTGCTGATCATCGCGAACGTCGCGTTCGTGGTGTCGATGATGCTCTACAACTCCTATCTGCCGCAGATCGCCGGGCCCGAGGAGCGGGACGCGGTCTCCACCCGCGGCTGGGCGTTCGGCTACGCGGCGGCCGGTCTGGCGCTCATCGCCCATCTGGTGCTGTACGGCGCGCACGCCTCCTTCGGCCTCTCCGAGGGCACGGCGATCCGCATCTGCCTGGCGTCATCCGGCCTGTGGTGGGGCCTGTTCTCGGTCATTCCGCTGCGGCGCCTGCGGGACCGGTGGGCGGACCGGCCGGCGGACCGCCCCGGTACGGCCGGATCCGCGGCCCTCGGCCAGGGCCTCGCCCAGCTCCGCGCGACGCTGCGCGACATGCGCGCCCACCCCCTCACTCTCGCCTTCCTGCTGGCGTATCTCGTCTACAACGACGGTGTGCAGACGGTCATCACCCAGGCGTCCGTCTACGGCTCCCAGGAACTGGGCCTCGACCAGACGACGCTGATCATCTCGGTGCTGCTGGTCCAGGTGCTGGCGGCGGCCGGAGCGCTGGTGATGGGGCGGCTGGCCCGTAGGTACGGCGCGCGGCGCACGGTTCTCGGCTCGCTGGTGGCGTGGACCGCGACGATCGCCGCGGGGTGCGCGCTGCCGGCCGGTGAGCCGGCGTGGTTCTACGTACTGGCCGCGGCCATCGGCCTGGTGCTGGGCGGCAGCCAGGCGCTGTCGCGCTCGCTCTTCTCGCATGTGGTACCGCGCGGCAAGGAGGCGGAGTACTTCTCCGCGTACGAGATCAGCGACCGGGGCGTGAGCTGGCTGGGGCCGCTGGTGTTCGGCGTGGCCTACCAGCTTTCGGGGAGCTACCGGGAGGCGATCGCGTCGCTGGGGGTGTTCTTCGTGGTGGGGTTCGTGCTGCTCGCGCGGGTGCCGATGCGGCGGGCCGTGGCGGCGGCCGGGAACCCCGTACCGGACCGGATTTAGTTTCGGCGCACGAGGCGCGGTAGTATACGCCTTTGGCTCACCAGGCGGACCGTTACTGCGCGTTCACCGAAGCGAGGGCGCTGGGTGACATCTCCTGTCAGATGTGACAAAACGGGCGCTGGTGGGTACAACAAGGGGCGGCACGAAGGTAGGCATCGGCGCGCAGCGCCTCCGTCAAGGACGGTGGTGGGCGACAGGTGAAGGTGAGCAGCGGCGTACGGCGCCTCCGTCAGGAACGGTGGTCGGTGACGGGCGGGCGCATCCATCCCGGATTCGGGAATCTTCACCGCCGACCGGACGTTGACCTGATGACGACGACAGCGACACCTGTCCTGTGGGCGACAAGCCCGGGAGGCACGATTCATGAGTGAGCGAGCTCTTCGCGGCACGCGACTCGTGGTGACCAGCTACGAGACCGACCGCGGCATCGACCTGGCCCCGCGCCAGGCGGTGGAGTACGCATGCCAGAACGGACATCGATTCGAGATGCCGTTCTCGGTTGAGGCCGAGATTCCGCCGGAGTGGGAGTGCAAGGTATGTGGCGCGCCCTCGCTTCTGGTGGATGGCGACGGCCCGGAGGAAAAGAAGGGTAAGCCCGCGCGTACGCACTGGGACATGCTCATGGAGCGGCGCACCCGCGAGGAGTTGGAGGAGGTGCTGGCCGAGCGGCTGGCCGTCCTGCGCTCCGGCACCATGAACATCGCCGTGCATCCGCGCGACAGCAACCGCAAGTCCGCCTGACGACCGGACTTCCCGACGCAGTACCGCACCACAGCAGCACACGAGGGCCGGTGCCACCCCACGGTGGCACCGGCCCTCCTGCGTGTGTCCGGGGGCGGCGCCGTCCGCCGGGCCACCTCCCCCCATGGCCCGACCCCGCGGCGGCGCTCCCCTGCGGCTCAGCGGGTCAGCGGCGGGTCCTGGCGGGGCGGGCGCGGCGGCTCGTCGTCCCGGATGACCTCGCCTTGGACGACCTTGCCGTCCGGGCGGTGCATCCGCGCCTGCTGGAAGGCGTCACCGAGGGAGCCGGGCGCCGGGCGCGCGCCGCGGGTCAGCAGCTTCTCGGCGCGGCGGCGGAGCAGCTTGCCGGTCGGCGGGAAGAGGCAGAGCAGGCCCAGCACGTCGGAGACCATGCCGGGGAGGATCAGCAGCAGACCGCCGAGCATCGGCAGGGTGTTGCCGCCGTCCTTGGCGGGCTCGGGCGCCGTACCGGACTGCACCGAGTCGGCCAGCCGGCGCCAGGCCCGGCGGCCCGCCCGCTTGATCACGTAACCGCCGGCGATGACCCCGGCGACCAGCAGCAGGAAGACCGTCCAGCCGCCCGCCGCCTCGGCCACCAGCCGTAGCAGCCAGAACTCCAGGACCAACCAGACGATCACCGCGAGCGGCAGGATGCGGCGGGCGGCGGAGCGCCGGGGCGGGCGGGACGGTGGCGTGGGCGTGGCTCCGAACGTCATGCCTCAAGTGTGCCTGGCCGCCCGCCCGCACCGCCCCGGAGGGTCGCCGTGACGATCACCTCGGGGCGGCCGGGCGTCACTTCCCGCGGATCTTGTCCAGGCGGGAGCCGACGCCCCAGGCGGTGACGCGCCACAGCGCCTCGACGACGATGTCGCGGCTCATCTTGGAGTCACCGCGCTCACGCTCGACGAAGGTGATCGGCACCTCGACGACGTGCAGCCCGGCCTTGACCGCGCGGCGGGCGAGGTCGACCTGGAAGCAGTAGCCCTGCGAGGCCACCTCGTCGAGGCCGAGCCGGTCGAGGGCCTCGACGCGGAAGGCCCGGAAGCCGCCGGTGACGTCGCGGATCGGTACGTCGAGCAGCAGCCGGGAGTAGGTGGAGCCGCCGCGGGAGAGGAACTCGCGGGACTTGGGCCAGTTCACCACGCGGCCGCCGGGCACCCAGCGCGAGCCGAGCACCAGGTCGGCGCCCTTGAGCGCGGTGAGCAGCCGCGGCAGTTCCTCCGGCTGGTGGGAGCCGTCGGCGTCCATCTCGACGAGGACGCCGTAGCCGTGCTCGACGCCCCAGCGGAACCCGGCGAGATAGGCGGCGCCGAGCCCTTCCTTGCCCTTGCGGTGCAGCACGTGGACGTGGTCGTCCGCGGCCGCGAGTTCATCGGCGAGCTTGCCCGTACCGTCCGGGCTGTTGTCGTCCGCGACGAGCACGTGCGCCTCGGGGACGGCGGACCGCACCCGCTCGACGATCGGCTTGACGTTCTCCGCCTCGTTGTACGTCGGGATGATCACCAAGGTGGTGCCGAGCGGACCGTACTGCCGCTGACCGCCGTCTGTCACTGCTGCCCCTTCTCGTCCTTCGGTCGCCCGCGCCGGCCGATCGCAGAGGGCGCGGCGCAGGACAGAAGGCCCACGATAGCGAGCGTCCACTCGGGCGTCGCACCGGCGCGGTCGGCCAGCGTCGTTCCGTCGCGCAGCGGGATGCGCGCGGAGACGACACCCTGGGTGAATTCCGGGATCTTCTGGACGATCTTGCCGTCCGGGGCGACCACCGCGCTGATCCCGCTGGTGGCGGCGGTGACGACGGCCCGGCCGTGCTCGACGGCGCGCAGCTTCGACATCGCCAGTTGCTGTTCGGGCTGCCCGGTGCGGCCGTAGGTCGCGTTGTTGGTCTGGATCACCAGGGCCCGGGCCCCGGCGCGCACGGTGTCGTGGACGATCTCGTCGTAGGCGACCTCGAAGCAGATGACGTCGCCGAGCCGGGCGGGGCCGACCTTCAGGACGCCGGTGTGGTCGCCGGGGTAGAAGTCCCGCGGCACCCGCTGGAACCGCGTAATGATCTTGCTGAGCTGTTCCCGGAACGGCACGTACTCACCGAACGGCACCGGATGCTGCTTGGTGTACGAGGCGCCGGGGCCCTTGGCCGGGTCCCAGACGATGCCCTCGTTGAAGACGTACCCGGGCTTGGTCGGGTGGTCGACGAGGGCGCCGACGAGCACCGGCACGCCGATGGCGCGGACCGCCTCGTCGATCCGGTCACGGGCCTGCGGGAAACGGAACGGGTCGAGGTCGGAGGCGTTCTCCGGCCAGATGACCAGGTCGGGCTTGTGCGCCCGGCCGGCGCGGACGTCGGCGGCGAGCTTCTCGGTGGCCCGGGCGTGGTTGTCGAGGATCTGCATCGGGCGGCCGAGGAAGTCCATACCGGGCTGCTGGACGTTGCCCTGGACGACCGCGATGTCCACGGTGTCGTCGGCCTTCGTCGGTACGGGGACCAGGACACCGGCCGCGGTGAGCGCGGCGGCGAGGCCGAACGCCTCCACGGCGGGCAGCGCGCGGCGCAGGGTCCCGCCCGAGCGCAGTCGCCACAGTCCGGCGGCGCAGGCCGCCAGCAGTCCGCCGGTCAGCGCGACGGCGAAGGTCACCAGGGGTGCGCCGCCCAGCGCGGCGAGCGGGGTGAAGGGCGAGCCGGTGTTCGCGAACGCCAGCCGCCCCCAGGGAAAGCCGCCGAACGGGAGCCGGTCGCGGGCGCACTCCTCGGCGACCCACAGGCAGGCGCCCCACAGCGGCCACCACGGCAGCCGGGAGACGCGGGCGAGGCCGGCGCCGAGCAGCGCCAGGAAAAGCGCCTCGGCCAGCGAGAGCCCCACCACGGCGTCCCAGCCGACGACGTGCAGCCACTTCAGCAGCAGCAGGAAGAACGGCAGCCCGAGGACGAGGCCGAGCCAGGCGCCCTGGGCGGCGCTCCGGCCACGGACCAGCAGCGCCAGCGCGGCGACCGCGACGAGGGAGAGCGGCCACAGGTCGTACGGCGGGAAGGCGAGGCCGAGGGTGATCCCGGCGCAGGCGGCGAGCGCGGTGCGCCAGGCCGTGCGGCGGGCGAGGGCGCCGAGGCGGCGCCACCGGCCGGGGCGCGGCGGCGCGTCCGGTGCGGACGGCGGCACCGGGCCGCCGGCCGCGTCGCGGTCGTCCGCGGCTTCGGTGGTGTCGGAGGGGCCCGGGGGCACGGTCGCGCCTTCCTGCAGGTCGTGGGGTGGTGAGCTGACCGTACATCGGAAGACCGGGGCGGCGGATGCGGGGGCCGGGGCGGCGGCAGCGGCCGGGGCGGTGCGGACAGGGGCCCGGTGCCCTTCGGGCCGACCTGGGACCCGCTGGCTGCGGGTCGACCGAGAGCCGTTGTCTACTGAGCGTCCGGGCCCCTCCCGGGGTCGCACCGTCCTCCCGGCTCTCCAGGGAGCCGGGAGGGACCCCTCCGGCCGGAACCTTTCCGCGTCTCGTGCCGCTGGTGCTGGACCTGGCTCACAGTGACGGCGTCCGGTCCCGGCACACCGCCCGTGGCCCAGCCGCGGCCGACGACGGCGCGGAACTCCCGGCCGGACGTCCTGTGGTGGACTCGGCCGAACCTACCGGCCGCCGACCGCCTGCTGTCAACAGCCGCCGCATCCGGGGGCTTTTCGCCGCCCCGCCGCGGCGGTGGCCGCCGATCCCAGTCGCGGCAGGGGCGTACGGTGCGGCCGCCGCGCACGTCGGCGGCCGCACCACGTCACTCGTTCGGCCGCGCGAAGACGGTACGTCCGGCGACGACGGTGGCCAGGCAGACCGGCAGCGGACGGCCGGGGCTGAGGTCGGGCAGGCCCGGGGTGCCGGAGCGGGGGTCGGTGGACCAGCGCTCGACGCGCTCGTCGGGCGCCTGGACGACCAGTTCCCCGGCGCGCCAGACGGCGTAGTCGGCGGGGGCACCGGGGACCAGCACCCCGGCGTCGTCGCGGCCGATGGCGCGCCAGCCGCCGCGGGTGTGGGCGGTGAAGGCGGCGCGGGCGGAGATGCCGTGCGCCCGGGTGCGGTGGAAGACGGCGGCGCGGACGGTGCCCCAGGGGTCGAGCGGGGTGACCGGGCTGTCGGAGCCGAGCGCGAGCGGCACCCCGGCCTTGAGCAGCGCCGCGTACGGGTTGAGGGTGCGGGCGCGGTCGGCGCCGAGGCGGGCCGCGTACATGCCTTCACCGCCTCCCCAGGCCGCGTCGAAGGCGGGCTGGACGGAGGCGGTCAGGGCCAGCTCGGCGAAGGCGGCGAGGGTGCGTTCGGTGAGCATCTCGGCGTGTTCGACGCGGTGGCGGGCGGCGCGGACGCGGGCGAGTCCGACGCGGTCGGCGGCGGCCCGGATGCCGTCGGTGACGGTGGTCAGGGCAGCGTCGCCGATGGCGTGGAAGCCGGCCTGGAGTCCGGCCTCGGTGCAGTGCGCGACGTGGGCGGCGACGGCCTCGGCGTCGAGGTGGGCGGTGCCGGTGTGGCCCGCGTCGGCGTAGGGCGCGTGGAGGTGGGCGGTGTGCGAGCCGAGGGAGCCGTCGGCGAAGAGGTCGCCCGCGGCGCCGAGGGCGCCCAGTTCCCGGATACGGTCGGCTTCCTTTGCGGATGCGACCAGTTCGGCCCAGTAGCCGACGACGCGCGGGCCGTCACCTTCGGCGGCGAGGGCGAGCAGCGCCGTGAAGTCGTCCTCGCCGGAGATCTCAGGCCCCCCGCACTCGTGGACGCTGCCGATGCCGAGCGAGGCGGCGCGGGCGAGCGCGGCGCGCTGCGCCTCGGCACGCTGCGCGGGGGTGAGCGTGGCGTACGCGGCGCGGCGCACGGCGTGGTGGGCGTCGCCGGTCAGCGGGGCGTCAAGATGGAATCCGGCCAGGTCACGCACGGAGGGGACGAGGTCGAGCAGGGCGGTGGTGACGACGGCGGAGTGCACGTCGACGCGGGTGAGATAGAGGGGACGGCCGCCGGTGGCCTCATCGAGTTCGGCGCGGGACGGCGGGCGGCCCTCGGGCCAGGCGGCGGCGTCCCAGCCGTGGCCGAGGAGGACCCGGTCGTGCGGGCGGGCCGCCGCGTGGGCGCGGACGCGGGCGAGCGCGTCGGCGAGGTGGGTGGCCGGGGCGAGATCGAGGCCGGTGAGGGCGAGGCCGGTGGCCGTGGTGTGCACATGTGCGTCCGTGAACGCCGGGGTGACGAGTGCGCCGTCGAGATGGACCACCTCGTCGACACCCTCGGCGAAGGAGTCGGCCGCGCCCTCCTCCCCCACCCACGCGATGCTGTCGCCCTCCACCACCATCGCGGTGGCGAAGGGGTCGGCGGGACTGTGCACCTCCCCACCGCGCAGCAGGACGGTACGGGGACGGGCCGGATCGGGGATGCGCTCGCTCATACCGGACAGTTTCGCCCCTGCCGGGCCGTGGTCGGCGCGCGGGGTGGGCGAAGGCACCGCGTGGCGGGAAATGCGCCCCGGCCGAACGGATACGGCAGCGGGCCGGCCGGGTCCGCCCACGTCCCGCCGCCCGCCTCAGATGCGGGGCGGCCGCGCCTCGTACGGGGTGGACAGGACGACGGTGGTGCGGGTCGAGACGCCGGCCAGGCTGCGGATGCGGCTGAGCAGGTGCTCCAGCTCCAGCGGTGTGGCGACGCGGACCTTGAGGATGTAGTTCTCGTCGCCCGCGACGCTGTGGCACGCCTCCAGCTCGGGGACGTCCGCGAGGCGCTCGGCGATGTCGTCCGGCGCGCTGGGGTCGAAGGGTTTGACCGAGATGAAGGCGGTCAGCGGCAGCCCCACCGCCTCCGGGTCCACGATCGCGGCATAGCCGCGGATCACCCCGCGCTGCTCCAGACGGCGCACCCGCTGGTGCACCGCCGAAGTGGACAGGCCGGTGGCCTTGCCCAGGTCGGTGTAGCTCATCCGCCCGTCCTTGACGAGCAGATCCACGATTCGTCGGTCCAACTCCTCCACGCGTTCAACTTACTGTGCCGACGCGCCCGCGCGCACCGCGCGCCGGATCGTGGACACCTCCGCACGCCGTTCATGTGACGAACGCCACAGGTGCGCTCCGCTGTCCGGAGGGCGGTGGCGATTATGCGCGCGGCATGAGGGGAATTGCTGGTGGTGGCCCGGACCGCCCGCCCCAGGAGCGGCGGCCGTGCGGCCCATCCGAGGGGGATGAACACACCATGCGACGCGTCAAGCAGGACACCTCTGTGACCCGAGCCGGCACCACGGACGGCGACAGTCCCGGCTTCGTCGAGGACGACGATCCGGACGAGTTCGGGACGTACGACATCTTCCGGGTCGCGTGCCCGGACTGCGGGCAGCCCATCGCGCTGCTCGCCGAGGAGGACAGCCTCCCCGAGCACGCGCTGTGCCCCTCGCCGTGGAACCCCTTCGGGCTGACGGTCTGCCAGGGTTCGGGGCGGCCGGTGAGCGACGCCGCGCAGACGCCGGACGCGCTGGACGCCCACGAGCAGGACGCCGCCGTCCTGTTGACGCTGCCGGAGAGCCTGGACTGGCGCCGCCAGCCGTTCTCCCACATCGGCGGCGACGGCTCCCACGCACCTCGGGTGCCACGGATGCGCCGCGTCTGAAGAAACGGTACGACGGCGACCGGCGCCCGCCCCGACGGCGCCCGGGGCGAGGGAGCCTGACGCTCCCTCCACTCCTCCCCTCCCCCACCGCCCCGGTCCGGGTTCTTTCCCGCCCGGCACGCCGCGGCCACAGGCCGCCCCACCCGTACGGAGAAGACCCGCCCCTTCGCGGGACGGGCCTTCTCTCCGCCGATGCGGCCTGGTGCGGGGCGGGTTCACCGCTCCGGCGGGGTCAGCGGGATTCCGGCCCGGCCAGGTGGCGGGCGATGACCATCCGCTGGATCTGGTTGGTGCCCTCGACGATCTGGAGGACCTTCGCCTCGCGCATGTAGCGCTCGGCGGGGAAGTCCTGGGTGTAGCCGTAGCCGCCCAGGAGCTGGACGGCGTCGGTGGTCACCCGCATCGCGGCGTCGGTGCAGAAGAGCTTGGCCATCGCCGCCTCCTTGGAGAACGGCTTGCCGGCGTCGCGCAGCCGGGCCGCGGCGAGGTAGAGCGCGCGGCCCGCCTCGATCTGGGTGGCCATGTCGGCGAGCAGGAAGCGCAGACCCTGGAAGTCGGCGATCGGGCGGCCGAACTGCCGCCGCTCGGCGGTGTATCCGAGCGCGGTGTCCAGGGCAGCCTGGGCGACGCCGACGGCGCAGGCGGCGATGCCGAGGCGGCCGGAGTCCAGGGCGGAGAGCGCGATGGCGAAGCCCTGGCCCTCGTCGCCCAGACGCCGGTCGTCCCCGATCCGTACGCCGTCGAAGTGCAGTTGGGCGGTGGGCGAGCCCTTCATGCCCATCTTGCGTTCGGGGGCGGCGGCGGTCAGGCCGTCGGCGTCGCCGGGGACGAGGAAGGCGGTGATGCCGTGGGCGCCGCTGTCGCCGGTGCGGGCGAGGACGGTGTAGAAGTCGGCGACGCCGCCATGGGTGATCCACGCCTTGGTGCCGTCGATGATCCAGTCGTCGCCGTCGCGGACGGCGCGGGTGGTCAAGGAGGCGGCGTCCGAGCCCGAGGAGGGTTCGGAGAGGCAGTAGGCGCCGAGGAGCCCGCCGCCGAGCATGGCCGGCAGATACTCGGCGCGCTGCTTGTCGGTCCCGAATCCGGCGAGGGCATGACAGGCAAGGGTATGGACGCTGACGCCGAGGCCGACGGTCAGGCGGGCTGCGGCCAGCTCCTCCACGACCTGGAGGTAGACCTCGTAGGGCTGGGCGCCGCCGCCGAACTCCTCCGCGTACGGCAGGGAGAGCAGGCCGGATTCGGAGAGCAGGGTGAAGGCGGCGCGCGGGAAGCGGCCGACTTCCTCTTCCTCGGCGGCGCTCGGGGCGATCTCGCGTTCGGCGAGATCCCTGACGAGTGTCAGCAGATCGCGGGCTTCCTCGGTGGGCAGACTGCGGTCCACCGGGCGGGGGCCGTGCTCGGTCATGCGGCGCTCTCCTCCGTCTCGGGCGCTGGCGGCACCGCGCGCGTGGGGTGGGCGGCGGCGCCGTCTTCCGGGTGCCCAGCCGATGATTGCCTTCCGGGTCTCGGAACGCGATGACCTGCGACTGCGGCGCTAGGAGTATGCCCGATCGGCGGCCAGGCGTCACGGGTTGACAGATGGGGAACGATCTTCGCGGAGCGAGATGAAGCCGCCGCGAAATTGGTCCGAACCATTGACGCACTGGTCTAGTCCATCTAGCTTCTCCCCAACGCCCCACGCGTTTTGGACCGTTCGGAACGCAGGTCGGGTCCCGTCCCTCGTCCCCCCTCCGAGGAGAAGACATGCTCAGACCGCACCGTGGACGATCACGCCGAGCCCTCGCCGCCACCACCGCCCTGTGTACGGTGGCGCTCTCCGGCTCCCTGCTCGCGGGCCAGGCCCTCGCCGCCCCGGCCGGCGCCCCCACCGCCGCGCACCCGGCGGCCGCCACGGCGAAGACGGTGACGGCGAAGCCCGCCACCGCGGCGGGCGACAAGGTCGTCGGATACTTCACCAACTGGGGTGTCTACGACCGCAATTACCACGTCAAGAACATCGAGACGTCCGGCTCCGCCGACAAGCTCACGCACATCAACTACGCCTTCGGCAACGTCACCGGCGGCAAGTGCGCCATCGGTGACTCCTACGCCGACTACGACAAGGCGTACACCGCCGACCAGAGCGTCGACGGCAAGGCCGACACCTGGGACGACGGTGCGCTGCGCGGCAACTTCAACCAGCTACGCAAGCTGAAGAAGCTGCACCCGAACCTCAAGGTGGTCTGGTCGTTCGGCGGCTGGACCTGGTCCGGCGGCTTCGGTGAGGCGGCCAAGAACCCGGCGGCGTTCGCCAAGTCCTGCCACGACATGGTCGAGGACCCCCGGTGGGCCGATGTCTTCGACGGCATCGACATCGACTGGGAGTACCCCAACGACTGCGGTCTGACCTGCGACACCAGCGGCAAGGACGCCCTCACCAACGTGCTGAAGGCGCTGCGTGAGGAGTTCGGCAAGGACGAGCTGGTGACCGCGGCCATCAGCGCGGACGCCTCGGACGGCGGCAAGCTCGACAAGGCCGACTACGCCGGTGCCGCCCAGTACGTCGACTGGTACAACCCGATGACGTACGACTACTTCGGCGCGTGGGACGACAAGGGGCCGACCGCCCCGCACTCCCCGCTCACCTCGTACGACGGCATCCCGAAGGCCGGTTTCAACACGACCGACACCACCGCCAAGCTGAAGAAGCTCGGGGTCCCGGCGGACAAGCTGCTGCTGGGCATCGGGTTCTACGGCCGCGGCTGGAAGGGCGTCACCGACGACAAGCCGGGCGGCACCGCGACCGGCGCCGCCCCGGGCAAGTACGAGGCCGGGATCGACGACTACAAGGTCCTCAAGGAGCGCTGCCCGGCCACCGGCAAGGTCGCCGGTACCGCGTACGCCAAGTGCGGTGACCAGTGGTGGAGTTACGACACCCCCGAGACCATCGCCGGGAAGATGGCCTTCAAGAACGAGCAGGGCATGGGCGGCACGTTCTTCTGGGAGCTGAGCGGTGACACCCCGAACGGCGAACTGATCAAGGCGATCAAGTAACACCTCGCCGGGCGCGTACGAGGGCGGGAGGCCGCGGCCTCCCGCCCTCCGCGCGTACCCGGGTACGGGTTCAGCCCGCGGGCGGCGCCGGGCAGTCCGGTTCGTACTCCGCGATCAGGCGCAGGGTGTCCTCCAGTCCGCGCACCAGCAGCGCGCAGACCGTCTCACGAGGCAGCCGCTGCTCCCCGATCCAGTCGAGGGTGACGCCCTCGACCCCGCTCAGCCAGCCGATCAGCGCCGTACGGGCGAGGACGGGCAGATCGTCGCGCCCCCAGGCACCGCGGGCGAAGGCGGTGAGCATCCGGGCGCGGGCCGTGTCGCGGAGCGCCTGCACCTCCGCGTCGAAGCCGACGCCGCCGGTGATGATCGCCCGGTAGGCGGCCTGGTGGTGCTGGGCGTAGCGCAGATAGCCGTCGACGGTGTGGCGTACGCGGTCGTAGGCGGGCAGGTCGGGGGTGGCGTCGGCCCGTTCGGCGAGCTGGGCGACGGCGTCCTCGATGATGGCGAGGTAGTAGCCGCGTTTGTTGGTGAAGTAGTAGTAGATCAATCCCTTGGCGACGCCCGCGTGCCGGGCGATGTCGTCCATGGAGAGGGCGTCGTACGACGTGTTGGCGAACAACGTCCGCCCGATGGCTATGAGTTCCTTCCGCCGCGCCTGCGAGCGATCGGTGCCACGAGCGCTCCGCCCACGCTGCTGTGTCCTGTTCAAAGTCTGCCCTGTTTCTCCAACTGCCGTATTTTTCCGCAGTATGACAGTCCGTCACCCCACGCCGCGGGGAGAGCTACGGGTGCGGTCACCTGCGCTTCGGGCCGGTGGACGGGGGCCGGGGGCGGCGGGCGCGCCGGCTGCTGGGCGGGGATTATCCGGCGGGAGGGGGCTCTTCCGGCCGTACGCCGTTCCCCTTCCTGCTCCCGGTTTCGGCCTGCTGGGGCACCAGTCGTCTGCCGAGTAACGCCGCGCAGGCCCCGAGTGTCAGCAGCCCGCCGACGAGGAATGTGCCGCGTACGTCGGCGAGCGGCAGGACGATTCCTCCGAGCGCGGCGCCCGTCGCGATACCGGCGTCGCAGGAGCCGGAGTTGGCCGCGAGTGCGATATCGGTGCGGCCCGGTGCGCAATGCAGCATCGCGTTCCGGGTGGTCATGAACACCGGCCCGAGTGCAGCGCCCATCAGCGCCAGGAACACCACCGCGGCCACCGGATCGGTGCCGGCCGCGTACAGGCCGAGCCGCGAGGAACTCGGCCCAGCCGCGTCGGGCGCATGCGACCCGACGGAGCGCGGTCATCGGGCGAGGGCCCCAGGAGGTATCCCCTCACCGCTGACGGCTCGCAGCCCCGGACGCCGCCTTGTTACGCGTTCATCGGGCACCTGTTCAACCGCGTGTGGCCTTCGTAGGGTGCCGGGCATGACGTCGCCCGGTTTCTTCGCGCGTTCACGCGTCCTCGCTCCCCCAGGCTGGAGCCGGTGGCTGGTGCCGCCCGCCGCGCTCTCGGTGCATCTGCCGATCGGGCAGGCATACGCGTGGAGCGTCTTCAAGCCGCCGCTCGAATCCTCGCTCGGGCTGTCGGGGACGGCGAGCGCGCTGCCGTTCCAGCTCGGGATCGTGATGCTCGGGCTGTCGGCGGCGTTCGGCGGGACGCTCGTCGAACGGCGGGGGCCGCGCTGGGCGATGGCCGTTTCGCTGGTCTGCTTCTCCTCGGGGTTCCTGCTCGCCGCGCTGGGCGCGTACGCCGGACAGTTCTGGCTGGTCGTGTTCGGCTACGGCTTCGTCGGCGGGATCGGGCTCGGCATCGGCTACATCTCCCCCGTCTCCACACTGATCAAGTGGTTCCCCGACCGCCCCGGAATGGCCACCGGCATCGCCATCATGGGCTTCGGCGGCGGCGCGCTGATCGCCTCGCCGTGGTCGGCGCAGATGCTGGCGTCCTTCGGGGACGACAGCCGGGGGATCGCGGCGGCCTTTCTCGTGCACGGGGTGGCGTACGCCGGGTTCATGGCCCTCGGAGTGCTGCTCGTCCGGGTACCGCCGGAGGACCGGAGGCCCGCCGGAGGGGAGCCGGCGCGGGCGGAGCGGGCGCCGTTGGTCACCACGGCGCGGGTGTCGGCCCGCAACGCCGTACGGACGCCGCAGTTCTGGTGTCTGTGGGTGGTGCTGTGCATGAACGTGACGGCCGGGATCGGCATCCTGGAGAAGGCCGCCCCCATGATCACGGACTTCTTCGCGGGCACCTCGGCCTCGGTCGGTGCCTCCGCCGCCGCGGGCTTCGTCGCACTGCTCTCCCTCGCGAACATGGCGGGCCGGCTGCTGTGGTCGTCCGCCTCGGACGTGATCGGCCGTAAGAACGTCTACCGCGTCTACCTGGGCGTCGGCGCGCTGATGTACCTGGTGATCCGGCAGGCCGGGGACGTCTCGAAGCCGCTGTTCGTCTGCTGCGCGCTGGTAATCCTCTCCTTCTACGGGGGCGGCTTCGCGACGGTCCCCGCCTATCTGAAGGACCTGTTCGGCACGTACCAGGTCGGCGCCATCCACGGACGGCTGCTGACGGCCTGGTCCACCGCCGGCGTCCTCGGCCCGCTGATCGTCAACCGGGTCGCCGACTCACAGAAGGACGCGGGCCACTCGGGCCCCGGCCTCTACGGCCTCTCCCTCGCCATCATGATCGCCCTGCTCGCGGTGGGCTTCGCCGCGAACGAACTGATCCGCCCCGTCCACCCGCGCCACCACGAGCCCGCACCCCGGACCGGACACCAACCCCCGCCGAAGGAGACGGCCGATGACGAACCCGGCCCCCGTCCCACAGCCTGACCCCGAGAACGCCTCCACCGCCTCCCCCCGCCGCGCCCTCACCGTCGCCGTCTGGCTCTGGGTGGGCCTGCCGCTCGCCTACGGACTGTACGAACTGGTCAGCAAGGCGACGAAGCTCTTCACCGGCTGAACTGCCGGGGGCAGGCCCGGTACGGCAAGGCCTCGGCCGGGTCGACTGTCCGACTCGCGCCTCCCCGCGGTATCGCTACCGCCCGCCCCGCTTCTGGGGTGGTCATGTCAGCTCGGGCTTGCCTGTGTGGCCCTCAAAGCCGCCCGTTCCGAGGCGGGGAAGTCCACCCCGCTGGAGGCACCGCTCCACCCGCTCGGGTTCCCGTGAGGCGACGGTCGTCACGGAGGTCCGGCGAGGCGACAGCGGGTGCCTTCGTCCAGGATCATCTCCACCTCGGCCGGGCTCCGTTCGTTTTCAGCAAACCGAGATGGGCTTCGTGGGGGCGGTTACGTATTTCCCGTAGAACCACCCTTTCTGATTTGTTCCGATGATTCGTCCGTAGACCCAGGTGGGTTCATCGTGCTTATTTACCGCCCAGCACCAATGGTCAATGCTTTTGCCCTTGCCAACCTGCCCCAGGGCCGCACACTTACTTGAAGGTCCTCCGCGGCGAATGACGGTGGTTCGCGTCTTGCTGCGGACCTTCATCTTGTGCGAGTGCTTGTGACCGCACTTCGCCGCGGCCTGCGCGGGGGCACCTTCCGAGGCGGAGGCGGCGGGGGCGCCCGCTGAAGAGCTTACGAGGCAGACCGTTACCGCTACAGCGAGAGCATATTTGACGGTGCGCAAAACTATTCCTTTCCACGAGGAATCCCACCGCTGCCGATCGCTGAACTATTTCATCGGATGGAATCAGGTGGCAGCCGCATCACTCGATTGTCGTCAGCTCCTCCCGCAAGGGAGGAGAGGAATACGAGCCAACTGCCACGGCGAGGTGGTGCCGGGCTTGCTCGATAGTGATTACCTGCGGCCGGTGTGCGCGGTCGGCACCGGGCCGGGCGAGTGGGCCGGTCATACGGAGCAGTTCGCTCGCGACCGGGTGCGCGCGCATCCGGACCCTGATCGCTCCTCGTGTCCGACCGAGGCCCAGGGCGGAGCGGGCGCGGCAGGCAGGATCAGGGACAACGCACCGGGTCGGAACGCTTCGCGTCGAGGGCGGGCGCCGGTGAGCGGCCTGCGGCCGGGCGGGTTGGGCGCACGGCTGTGTCCTCACCGCCCGCCGCGCCCGCGCGGTGCGCCGCTGAGGGCCTCGCGCGATCACCGGTCGCGCCGGTGCTGGTCCGACGACGCGCGGGCGGCGGCTTCGAAGTCCGATACGTCGAGGACATCGGCGTGCAGCGAGATGACGGAACGCATCAGCAGCTCGTGGCGGTCGGTATCACCGTCGGCGCACACGTCGCCGAGGACGAGCAGGCGGTAGTCGCGGTCGGCGGCGTCTCGGACGGTGGACAGGACGACACCGCTGGTGAAGATGCCGGCGAGGACCAGGGTGTCGACCCCCTGGTCCCGCAGCAGCGGATCGAGGCCGGTGGTGCTGAAGGCACTGACGCGGGTCTTGGTGATGGTGTGCGCGCGCCCGTCGGCGCGCAGCAGGGGGTGGACGTCCGCCTCGGGCGTGCCCTCGGCGAGGTGGCCGGCCCGGGCCAGCGGTGCGAAGACTTTGTTGTGGGCGGGAACGGCGGCGTGGTCCTCGGGAGCGAAGGCGACGCGTACGTGTATCTCCCGGATACCTGCCGCCAGTGCGGTCCGTTGAGCGCGCCGAGCGCGTTCCAGGAGTCGCTCCGGCTCCGGAATCCCTTCCAGTACGGCGGGCTGGAGGTCCATGAGCAGCAGTGCGGTGCGATGCGGCACCAGGACGGGGATCTCGCTCGGCACAGGGGTTCCTTCCGGGGCGTGGGCATTTACTACAGCGCTGGATAATCCTGTAGTGTAGTAACGGTGATGAGCGATGACCAAACCCCCTGGCTCACCCCTGACGAGCTGCGGGTCTTCCGTGCCGTCAACCGCACCTGGCAGGCCCTGACAGCCCAGCTCGACCACGACCTGGAGGAAGAGGCGGAGCTGCCACGCAGCTACTTCGACATCCTCTGGCGACTGCGGCGCGCCCCGGGCCAAGCACTGCGGATGAGCCACCTGGCGGAGATCACCCACTCCAAGGCGAGCCGGATCACGCACGCGGTCGGCCGCCTGGAGAAGGCCGGCCTGGTCCGCCGGGAGGTCCCCGAAGGCGACCGACGCGGCTGGCTGGCCGTACTCACCCCGCAGGGGCGGGAGAGGGCGGAGCGGGCCGCACCGGTCTACGCACGCAGTGTGCGCGAACACCTACTCGCCCCGCTCACCGGTGCCGAGCGCGACCAGCTCACCGCCATCGGCGAGAAGCTGCTCGCCCGCCTGGACCCCGAAGCGCTTCCCGGCGCCGAAGACAAGGAACGGAGAACCGAATGACGACTCCACCGACCACCCGGACCCCCACCCCGGCCGCGCCCGAGAAGAGGACCGGTGACCACCACGGGCGTCTGTGGCAGGTTCAGGTCATCGCCGGGCTCGGTGGGTTCCTCGCCGGCGTCAACACCTCCACCATGGATGTCGCCCTGCCCACGGTCAGCCGCCACTTCGGCTCTTCGGCCTCCGCTGCTTCCTGGACGCTGCTCTCCTACATGCTCGTCACCACGGTATTGGTGTTCGTCTTCGGGCGGGTCGCCGACATGATCGGCCGACGCCGCATGTACCTGGGCGGTATCGCCCTGCTCACCGCCGGCAGCCTGCTGTGCGGCCTGGCGCCAGGCATCTTCTGGCTGATCGCCTTCCGCTGCGTGCAGGCCGTCGGAGCCGCCGCGCTGCTGTGCAACATCACCGCGCTGATCACGGACGCGTTCCCGGTCCGCCGGCTGCCGACCGCGCTGGGCATCAACGCCACCATCGCCGCCTTGGCCCAGGTCCTCGGCCCGGCCGTGGGCGGCGCCCTGGCCTCGGGGCTGGGCTGGCGCGCGGTGTTCTGGTTCAACGTGCCCGTCGGACTGATCGGCCTGGTATGGGCCCGGCTGAGCCTGCGTTCCGGCGTCACGCCCACCGAACGGGAGCCCTTCGACCACCTCGGGGCGCTGTTGTCGACCCTGGCCCTGGGCGGCCTCGTCCTGGCCCTGTCCGAGGGAGGGGCGCTGGGCTGGACCAGTACACCGGTCCTGGCCGGCCTCGCCCTCTTCGTCGTCTTCGCCCCCCTCTTCCTCGTCGTGCAGGCCCGCCGACGGCACCCGCTGCTGGACCTCGGCCTGTTCGCCGACCGGGCCCGGTCACTGGCCTACCTCTCACTGTTCTTGATGGCGATGGCCTACTTCGCCGTCGTCCTGTTGATGTCGCTCTACCTCCAGGCCGCGGTCGGCATGGCGCCCTACCAGGCCGGCCTGCACGTCCTCTATGTCGCCTTGGCCATGGCAGCCGCCGCACCGATCGCCGGCCGCCTGCGGGACCGGTTCTCCGCCAGGGGCCTGGCCAGCACCGGCCTGGCCCTGGCCGCCGCCGGCCTGTTCGCCCTGGCCGCGGTAGTGGCCCCGGGGATGAGCAACGCCGTACTCGCCGTGTGCCTGCTGACCGTAGGTGCGGGCGTGGGGCTGTTCATGACCCCGAACACCAGCGCCATCATGGGCTCGGTCCGCGCCGAGCGACGCGGCATCGCCAACGGAGTACGCCAGACCATCCAGAACGCCGGCTACGCGATCAGCACCGCCCTCGCACTGGCGATCGCGACCGGCGGTCTGCCCGCACCGGTCAAGGAGGCCGCCTACTCCGGCACCGTCTCCGCCCTCTCCCCTCACACCCTGCACGCCCTTACCAACGGCTACCGCTGGGCCTTTCTGACCCTGGCCGCGACCTGTCTGCTCGGCCTGATCGCCTCACTCAGCCGGGGACGAACCACCACCCGCTGACGCCCTCGGCCCGGCCGTACGTCACGTCGGCCGGCTTGCGGGCCCCGCCCCCGTTGGGTACACCGGCGGTACGCCCTCCGGCAGTTCCACTCGACCGCGGCCCGATCCCACAGCATGTAGCCCACGCCGCCGCCATGTCGCTCGCGCCAGGGTTCCGCGACCTGGCAGGCGCGCCGGATGCGCCGCGGTCCGCGTCACGACGATGAGCCGGAGTCACTCATACATCGGCCGGGGTCCGTCCGCCCAACGACCTCCCGCCGGCTACGCGGCATCGACACCACGCTGAACAGGCGGGTCATGAGGTCCGGCGCCCCGGAGACCTCCCAGTCGTCGGCCCAGCCGATGATGTGGCCGCCCCCACCGCTGCAGCAGCCGTGAGGGCATCACTGCGCTGACGTTCCGGTGCCGATGTGGACGCCTTCACGCGCGACAGTCGCCGCACGCCGAGCAGACACATGCCGCATCCGTCATAGGGCCGTTCGATCATGTTCTGGTCCGTACCGCTCAAGGTCGCTCCGTTGCGAGCTCGCAGGGTACGGAGAAATGGCGGCAGCCCCTCGGGAGGCGATCTTGGTCAGCCGAGGAAGCTCAACCGCACCTCACGTTCGGGGTTGTCGACATTGGTGTCCACCAGGCAGACCGACTGCCATGTACCCAGTGCCAGGCGGCCGGTGAGTACCGGGAGGGTCGCGTGGGGTGGGACGAGGGCGGGCAGGACGTGGTCGCGGCCGTGGCCGGGGGTGCCGTGGCGGTGGTGCCAGCGGTTGTCGGGCGGGAGGAGGGTGCGGAGGGCGGCGAGGAGATCGTCGTCGCTGCCGGCGCCGGTTTCCAGGATCGCGATGCCCGCGGTGGCGTGCGGTACGAAGACATTGAGGAGACCGTCGCGTTCGGGGGCGGCCTCCCGGAGGAAGGCGTCGCAGTCGGCGGTGAGGTCCGCGACGGTCTCGTGGGTACCCGTGGTGACACGCAGGGTGCGGGTGAGGAATGCGCTGCTCATGTCCCCATTGTGGTGCGGCGTGAGGCGGGAGCACCGCGGCCGGGCGGTGCGACACCTGGCTGGGTACCGGCACGGATTCCGTCGCGGTCGCCATGCCGGGCATGGGGCCCTGAGAGCCCGGCTGTTTTGTGCCCGCAGGGCGCCTGAACGTCTGCGTCGATCCGGTGGAACAGCCCCAGCGACAGCCAGACCGCGTCGGTGCACCGATCCATCTGGGCACACCGGGACGTTGCCCTGGCCGCGTAGGCGACGTGGCATCCGGCGCGCGATCCCGGTGAAGAGCGACGGCGGGTCCGCCCGTCCACGCACGGGATCACATGGTGGCCGGCTTCCGGCCTTCGACAAGGCGCGGTACCGGGCTCGGAACACGTGGATCGGGCGGTGAGAGACGGTGAAGCAGTTCAGGGCCGTGGCGACGCGTTATGACAAGCGCGGCTACGTTCATCCGGGAATCGTCACCGCTGCCGCGCTTTTGATCTGGCCTCTCTGCTGATCCAGGCCGCGCTCTATCCGATCTCGGCGGTCACCACCATGGCCGTGTCGGCGTCGGCCTGCGCAAGAAGCGCACCGGACGGGGCCCAGAGGCCGGAGCGGCCACAGCCGGTCCACGCGCCGGCCGGTCCGACATGGTTGGCCACGACGACGTGCAGACGGAAGTCCTCGGCGATGCCTGGATACACCGCCGCCAGCTCTTCCACGCCTCCGCCCGTGCCGTAGAGGGAGCTGGCCAGATGCACCTGACACCCATCGGCGGCCCCACGAGAGACCAGCTCGGGGAAGTGATTGTCGAAGCATGTGGCCAGTGCGAACCGAAGCCCGCCGAGCTCAAAGCGCCCGTCGTGCTGTCCCGCCACGAACAGGTCGTGCTCGTGCTCGAACAGATGCTGTTTGCGATACGTGGTGATCAGTTCACCGTCGGGACCGAAGACCAACGTCTCGATGGCGGGTCGCTCCCCGTCGGTGGCCGCCGCGCAGTTGACGACGGAGGCGACACCCGACTCCCGGATCGGGTCCAGGCGCGGGTCGTCCGCCCGCACCCAAAGATCACGGCGGGCGCGCACCGCTTCGAGCTCATATCCGGTCAGCGCCAGCTCGGGAAACACCACGAGTTCGGCGCCCCGCACACGCGCGTCGTCAGCGAGGGCGGCCATCAGCCGCACATTCGCCGAAACGTCAGCGGGAGCACACGTGAACTGGGCTGTCGCAATCTTCATGGCCCTCAGCATGCCAACCCCGCCGCTGCCCCGCTCACCTGGGTCCCTGCCCGACGCCACGGGACCGGGGAGACAGGCCCAAGGCCGCAAAGCCGAGCGCTTCCCGGCCTCCCCCGACATCGCTCGGCCTCTCGTCCGCTACCGCCGGCTCATCGAAGGAGATGCCTTCTTACGAGCCGGGCGCATGGCGGGTGCCCGGAGGCGGAGCGATCAAGGTGATGGCGGCGTCGAGGAGGGCCTGGACCCGGCTCGGTGTGAACCTCTCCGGCTCGATGGGGAACATCATCATCCAGCCGTCGCCGATGGCGCCGAGTTGGTCGGCGAGCAGGTCGGCGGGGATGTCGTCGCGGATGGTTCCCTGCGCCTGTCCGGTGGCGAGGAGTGAGGCGAGCGCGTCGCGGTGGCGGGCGTAGCGCTTTTCGATGACGGCGGCGAAGGCCGGTTCGTACCGTGCGTGGACGAGCAGTTGGGACATCACGGGCCAGAATTCGGGATCGTCCGTGGTCCGCAACAGCCACCGCTCCAGGATCGCCCTGACGTCGGGCCGCCCCCGGCCGGCGGCGAGCATGGCGTCGAAACCGTCGAACCGGCTCTCGGCCAACGCGGTGACCAGCTCCTCCTTGTTCGCGAAGTAGTACGTCACCGCTCCGGTCGTGCATCCCGCGCGGTGGGCCACCTTGCGCAGCGAGGTGTTGGCGTAGCCCTCCTGCGCGATCACCGAGGCCGCCGCCCTCAGCAGCTCGGCCCGCTTCGCCGCGCGGTCACCCGTCGGGCGGCCACGCCGCACGACCGGCCCGGTTCCACCATCGTCGTTCGCTCGCCGGATCTGATTCTCGGACACCCCGCGATTCTGCCACACATTTAACGTAACCACTGTTGTGAAAAATGCTGAGAGCTGGCTACGGTGCTGCCACCACCTGACCTACGGGAGGAACAACCCATGCAGGAGTCAGTGAGGGAAGCATTCCGCGACGACGGCGCCGTTCTCCTGAAGGACTGCCTCGACACAGCGCAGTTGGCGCGGTGCAAGGAGGCGTACCACTGGGCCGTCGCGCACCCCGGGCCCAACGCGACCCGGATGTTCAACGGGACCGAGCAGCAGTCACACGTCGACAACGCCAACCCGCTCGCCAAGTCCCGGCTGGACGCGATGGTCTCGTCGCTGCCGTTCGGCCGGCTGTTCGCCGACCTGTGGGGCTCACGGCACGTGTGGTACTTCGCCGAGGAGATATTCCTCAAGGCCGGCGGACGAAGCGGGCGCACCGCCTGGCACCAGGACACCGCGTATCTGCCCTGGGCCGGCGAGCACTGGGCGAATGCGTGGATCAGCTTCCAGGCGCTCCCGAAAGCGAACGCGTTGGAGATCATCCGCGGCTCCCGCCACGGCGCCCAGTACGACGGGACCACCTTCGCCGACCCCCACGACCCGACCGATCCCCTGCACGGCGGCGGCGTATTGCCGCGCCTGCCGGACATCGACGCCGAACTCGCGCGCGACCCCGACGCCTACGACGTGCTCTCCTGGGCCACCGAGCCCGGCGATGTCCTCGCGCTCCACCCCCGCACGCTGCACGGCGGGGCGCGCGTCGATGCCGCGTGCCCGGAGCGCCACACGCTGGTCCTGCGCTTCTTCGGCGACGACGCGACGTTCCGCCCCCTCCCGGAGGCGAACGAGCACTTCGCCCGCAACGGCGTTCTCTTCGTCGAGGAGATGGCGAAGCTGAACGCGGGCGACCCGTTCCGCTCACCCGTCTTCCGTCAGCTCGTCTGACCAGGCACCGAGTGGAGGTCGCACGGAATGAAACGCCGATCGGTCAACCCGCCGCCCACCGAAGCGCTGTACGACAGGCTGCACTTCTCGCAGGCGACCCGCGCCGGCGACACGATCTGGGTGTCCGGCCAGGTCGGGATCGACGCCTCCACCATGACGCCCGCCGACGGCATGGACGCCCAGGCCCGCATCGCGTTCGACGGCGTGCGGACCGTACTCGAAGCCGCGGGGGCGAGCCTGGCCGACATCGTCGAGCTGACCACGTTCCACACCGGTCTCCGGGACGACATGACGGAGTTCGCCCGGGTCAAGGACGAGTACATCCCCGACCGTTACCCGTCGTGGACCGCGGTCGGAGTCTCCCAACTCGCCCTCGACGGACTGCTGGTCGAGATCCGCGCCGTCGCCGTCGCCGGCAGCGGCGACGACCGGCCCGACCGGTCGCCGGGCGGCTGACACCCACCGCACGCCATCGGCATGGGCCGCGCCCGGGGCTCGGACCGCCCGGGCACGGCCCTGCGCGACACGCCCCCGTACGCATTTGCCCCGTACACCGCAGGCCGCCGGCGCCGCTGCCGGGAGACCGGCGCCCGCTGGTACGGCACGTCCCACCAGAAGGGGGTGATCGAGGGCGCCACGGAATTCCGCAGGCGGCTTGCCGGCTTCGCGGGGGTCTTGCCGGCTCCGGCTTCGCCGGGGTGATGGAGAAGCCGGGACGCGGCGCTCCTGGAGTTGCTCGACGAGCCGCGCACCGTCGCGGAGATCGCTGAGCACCGGCTCGTCCACCGGCCGCACGTCGAAGGCGCGCACGTGGGGCCGGTCGAGCGAGGACGGCGGCGCGACGCCTTGCCCGGCTGACCGGCAGGGGTCTGGTCACGGAGGCCGAGCCCGGGCGGTTCCGCGCGGCGGAGCACGCGCCCGACACGCCGCGGTTCCGCCGCCACGACGACGAGCCGGAGCACTCGTACCATCGGCCGGGATCCGCCCGCCCGGCGGCGCCCGTCACCATGATGTCCGTCCGGAGAGGCTCGTCCGTGCACCACTGGCTTTCCGAACGGCGCCGATCGGGGGTGAGCCTGGTCATCGCGGTGTGCGCGGCGGTGGTCCTGCCCAACGACAGCGTGGCGCGGATCTCGGCGGCGGATGTCGGCGTACTCGTCCTCTTCGCCTACCTCATTCCCTACCTCGCCCTCACCTTGGCCGCCTTCTTGAGCGTGGCTCCGGAGCAGGTCCGCTCCTGGGCGCATCGCGAAGCCCGCGGCACGTTCCCCCAGCGCTACGTCCTCGGGACCGCGCCCGGGCCCGGGGCGTCGCTCTTCATCGCGGCTGCCGCGCTGGTGGTGGCGGTGCTGTGGCTTCCCGGTCACCTCAGCACCGCCTTCCCCGCCCTCCCGCGCACGCTGGTGGCTCTCGCTCTGGTCGTCGTCGCCTGGATCTGCGTGGTCGTGGCCTTCGCCGTCACCTTCCAGGCCGACAACCTCGTCGAGAACGAGGAGGCACTCGACTTCCCCGGAGAGCAGGCCCCCGCCTGGGCCGACTACGTCTACTTCGCCCTGTCCGCGATGACGACGTTCGGCACCACCGACGTCAACGTGACCTCACGGGAGATGCGGCGGACCGTGGCGGCGAACACGGTCATCGCCTTCGTCTTCAACACCGTCACGGTCGCGAGCCTGGTATCCGCGCTGGGCCACCGTTAGCCGCCTGGCGAAAGCGGTGCGGCGCGGCACGGCCGCGCCCGTTCCCGCCGTTCGGCAGTCATGCCCCGGCCGTTGCCGCGGCGCAGGCGGTCAAGGCCCGGATGTCCACCGTGCCGACGGCGGCGGCGAATTGGGGCTTCGGCGCCGCCTGGTACGCGCTTCCGTTCGCGGCCCTCCGCTCTCATCGGCCTGATCGGTCCGACATACCGGGTGCGGCGCAAGGCCCGCGGCGCAGCCGGACTTCAGGCCCTGCGGCGGTGCAGGCGGTCCGAGACGCGGTCGGCCGTCCAGGCGGCGTGCAGCGTGGGCGCGCTGAGGACGGATGGAGCGAACCGCGGCCGGGCACGCCATACGGCGGCGAGGTCTTCGTGCATCCGATCGCCGGCGAGCCGGTCGGCGAGCAGTGTTCCGAGGTAAGGGGACTGGGCGAGGCCGTGGCCATTGCAGCCGATGGCGTAGAAGACGTTCTTCGTCGCCTCCCCGGCGACCGGCAGCAGCGACGACGTCATCGCGATCCACCCGCCCCAGGCGCGTCGTGGTGCGACATCGCTGAGCGAGGGGAACCGCTCGTGGAAGCCGCGGACGAGGTCCGCCACGACCGTGTCGTCCGGCTCACGAACGCCCAGTGCTCCCGGTGCCGTCCGCAGCCGCCGGGTTCCGAACATGACCGTGCCGCGCGCCGTGGGCCGGTAGTTCTCCAGGATCGCGTGCGGGGTGATGATGCCGACACGCCTCGTCCAGCCGGTCGCCGCCAGACGTTCGGGGTCGATCGGTTCGGTCTCGACCAAGCTGGTCCAGATCGGTGTGACCATCCGCTTCGGGGCGATCGGAAGGTCGCGGGAGTAGGCATTGGTGGCCAGGACGACCCGCTCGGCGCGGACGCGGCCGCCGGGCACGCTGACGACGGCTCCCGAGGCGTGGGGCTCGATCGCGCGCACGGCGGTCCGCTCGTGCACCCGCACGCCCGATGCGAGAAGCACCTCGCGCAGACCGAGCGCGAACTTCCCTGGGTTCAGCAGCCCACCGGCCCGCTCGAAGACGCCGCCGAGGAACGTCTTCGGGAGGCCGAAGGCGCCGCCCTCGACGAACTCGACGTCCGCCCCCGCGCCCCGGAGGATCTCGGTGTTCCGCCGGGTGCGCCGGAGCTGTCCCGGGGAGACGGCGGCGATGACGTTACCCGTCGGCTCGTACTCGCAGTCGATGGCGAGCCGTCCGATCAGATCCTCGGTGAAGTGAGCCGCCCTGTCCGCGTAACGGATGAGACGCGGCAGGCGGCGGGCGTACAGCGTGTTCAGAAGCTGAGGGTCGCCCGCCAGCGCGTTCGACAGATACCCGGCGTTGCGCGAGCTGCCGCCCCCTCCGCAGAACCCGGACTCCAGCAGGACGACATCGGCCCCGCGCTCGGCCAGCCGCAGCGCCGCCGCCATGCCCGCGTAACCGCCCCCGACAACGGCGACGTCGCACGTGAGCTCCTCTTCCAGCATCGGCGCGAAGTCGGTGGGCCGGTCGGCCCACCCGCTGAACGCCGAATACGTCACGCCGGCGAAGCCGGCCCCGCTCGCTGCAACGTCGTACATGGTGATCCCGGCTTCCCGTCGTGAGTCCAGAAGATGGCGGCACCGTATCGAGGCGTCCAAATTTACGCAACACGCGTTATGGAAAATACGTGGCGCTGTCGCCCGTGCCACTTGCCGAGAGCCGTCCGCCCGCTTCCCGCCCCCGCCGGGGCAGCCTTCGCCCCCCGCCGGGGCGGCCTTCCTGTCCCCCGCCGGCGGAGGTGCGTCACGGCGTCCTCGAGCGGTCCCTCCACGCCATGGCCGGCGAGTTGGAGGTTGGCGCCTGCCCCTGTGCGGCGGCGCTCGGACGGCGGCGTGCCCGGTGACGTACGGGCCTCCGGGCACGCCGCCGCGTTTCCCCGGTGCGCCGAGTTCCCTGGTCCGGATCTGGGTTGCGAGGCGTATCACCGCAGGTGGGGCGTTATCGGGGGGCCGGTCGGAGGCGGGCCGCCGCCGTCCGGTGTACGGCGGCGGCCCGGGTCCGGCAGGCGGCGTGTGGCTGGTGCCTGCCGGACGTTGCCGCGTGCACCGCCGGGGCGCGGGTTACAGGAGTGCTTCGGCGGTGATGGGCAGTTGGCGTACGCGGCGGCCGGTGGCGTTGTGGACGGCGTTGGCGATGGCGGGTGCGACGCCGACGTGGACGACTTCGCCGATTCCCTTGACGCCGAGCGGGTCGGCTTCGCGGTCTTCGCCGTCGAGGTAGATGGCCTGGATGTCGGGGACGTCGGCGTTGACGGGCACGAGGTAGTCGGCCAGGTTCGCGTTCACGATCCGGCCGTCGCGGTGGTCGGTGACCGTGTGTTCCAGCAGGGCGGTGCCGATGCCGCCGGTGATGCCGCCGATCGCCTGGCTCTTGGCGAGTTCGGGGTTGATGATGCGGCCCGCGTCGTACACGCCGAGCATGCGCCGCACGCGCACCAGACCGAGGGACGCGTCGACGGCGACTTCGGCGAAGGTGGCGTTGTAGGCGTAGAAGGAGTACCGCTCCTTGGACCCGGGGCCGGCGTAGGAGCCCTCCGCCTCCAGGTGGGAACGCTTGTTGCGGGACAGCAGGCTCTGGTACGTCTCGCCCCGCGCCGGGTTGTCCTTGATGTGCAGCCGCCCGCCCCGTACGACGACGTCCTCGGGCCTCGCCCCGTACAGCGGGGACCGGCGGTCTTCGACGGCCAGTCGGACGGCCTGGCGGCGGACCTGGTCGCAGCCGTCGAGGACGGCGGAGCCGACGCTCGCCATGGTCATGGAGCCGCCCTGCGGCGGGCTCGGCGGGAACAGGGAGTCGCCGAGGCGGAAGGTGACGGTGCGCATGGTCAGGCCGAGGGCGTCGGCGGCGACCTGGGTCTGGGAGGTGTAGGTGCCCGGTCCCATGTCGATGGTGGCGGCCTCGACCACCGCGGTGCCATCGGCGTTCAGCCGGACGCCTGCCTGAGCGGCCCTGCGGGCGGTGTCGTAGACCCCGGCGGCCATGCCCATACCGATGAGCCAGTCACCCTCGCGGCGCGAGCGCGGCTCGGCCCGGCGCCGGTCCCAGCCGAACGCGCGGGCGCCGGTGGTGTAGCACTCGCGCAGCCGCCGGGTGGAGAACGGCAGGTTCTTCGACTCGTCCTCGGACGGTTCGTTGCGGCGGCGCAGCTCGATCGGGTCGATGCCCAGTTCGGCGGCGAGTTCGTCCATGGCCGACTCGATGACGAACGAGGCGGAGGCGAAGCCGGGGCCGCGCATGTAGAGCGGGGTGTTCACATCCAGCGGCACCGTCCGGTACGCCTGGCTGACGTTCGGCGTGCTGTAGAGCATCTGCCCGGGACGGAGGACCGACTCGGTGAACGTCTCGTAGGAGGACGTCTCGCCGTCCATCTCGTGGACCATCGCCGTCAGCCGACCCTGCCGGCTGCTGCCCAGCTTCAGCCGGTACTCGTACGAGGGGCGGAAGCCGGTGCCGAAGAACTGCTGCCTGCGCTTCAGGACGAGTTTGACCGGCCGGCGCGTTTCCCGTGCGGCCAGGGCGGCGACGACCGTGTGCGGCCAGCAGCGCAGTCCGCTGCCGAAACCGCCGCCGACGTACGGCGAGATCACCCGCACGGCGTCGGCGGGGAGGCCGAAGACGGCGGACAGTTCGGTCCGCGTGCCGATCACCCACTGCGTCTTGTCCCACACGGTCAGTGTGTTGCCGCTCCAGCGGGCGATGGTGGCGTGCGGCTCCATCGCGTTGTGGTGGTTGCGCGCCAACCGATAGGTCGCGTCGATCCGTACGGGCGCCGCGCGCAGGGCCGCCGCCGCGTCACCACGCGCGTACGTCGTCGGCTTGCCCGCCTTCGCCTTCGTCAGATCGGTGGACGGCTGCTGTGCGTCGTAGGCGACCTTGAGCAGGCTCGCGCCGTGCTGCGCGGCCTCCAGGGTGGTGGCGACGACCACGGCGACGGGCTGTCCGTGGAAGAGGACCTCGTCGTCCTGGAAGACCCGCAGCCTGCGCCCGCCCGGCGGATTGTTCGACGCGGGGTTGTCCTGGTAGGGGAGTTTCGGCGCGTTGCCGTGGTGGATCACCCGCAACACGCCCGGCTGGGCCAGGGCGTCATCGGTGTCGATGGAGGTGATGCGGCCACGGCCGATGCTCGCGTCGACGATGACCGCGTGGACGACGCCCTCGATGTCGTGCTCGGCGGCGTAAGTGGCTTTGCCGGTGACCTTGAGCCGGCCCTCCACGCGGGAGAGCGGGGCGCCGACGGCTGCCTGCGGCTGGGGGCTCACTTCGTACCTCCTACGACGCGTAACTGACGTTCGACGGACCGTTTCAACAAGTCGGTCTTGAACCGGTTGTGGGCCAGCGGGCGGGCCCCGTCCGCCGCCTTCGCACCGGCGGCTGCCCACAGGGACGCGGAGGGGCGTTCGCCGACCAGATGCCGCTCGACAGCGGGCAGCTTCCACGGGACGGTGCCCACGCCGCCGGCCGCGACCTTGGCCGTACGGATCACTCCGCCGCGCACCTGCAGGGCGACGGCCACCGAGGTCAGGGCGAACTCGTAGGACTGCCGGTCACGGACCTTCAGATATCCGGACGCGAGCGGGCGGGGCAGGCCCGGGATCTCCACCGCCGTGACCAGTTCACCTTCGCGCAGCGCCTGTTCCCTGTCCGGGGTCGAGCCGGGACGCAGCAGGAAGTCGGCGAACGGGATCTGCCGCTGCCCGTCGCCGCCCACCACGTGGACCTGGGCTTCCAGCGCGGCGAACGCCACCGCGACGTCGGAAGGGTGGGTGGCCACGCAGGCGTCCGACGTGCCCAGGATGGCGTGGGAGCGGTTGTAGCCCTCCCGGGCGGCGCAGCCGGAGCCCGGCTCGCGCTTGTTGCAGGCGGCGCTCACGTCCCGGAAGTAGGTGCAGCGGGTGCGCTGCATGATGTTGCCCCCGATGGTGGCCATGTTCCGTAGCTGCGCCGAGGCGCTCAGCTCCAGCGCCTGGGAGATGACGGGGAACAGGGTGCGCACCTTGGGGTGGGCGGCCGCCGCGGACATGGTCACCAGGGCGCCGATGCGCAGGCCGCCGCGTTCGGTGGCGGTGACCTCGTCCAGCGGCAGGCCGCTGATGTCGACCACCGTCTCGGGCCGCTCGACGGTCTCGCGCATCAGGTCGACCAGGGTGGTGCCCCCGGCGATATAGCGGCCGCCGCGCCGTCCGGCGGCCAGTGCCTCACGGGTGCCGGCGGCGCGGATGTAGGTGAAGGGGTGCATGGGCGGCGGTCCTCACTTCTTTCCGGCGGTCTGCTGGACGGCTTTCACGATCTTGGGGTAGCAGCCGCAGCGGCAGATGTTGCCGCTCATCCACTCGGCGATCTCCTCCCGTGAGCCGGTGTGGCCCTCCTTGATGCAGGCGACGCCGGAGAGGATCTGGCCCGAGGTGCAGTAGCCGCACTGGAAGGCGTCCTGGTCGATGAACGCCTGCTGCAGGGGGTGGAGTTGGCCGCCGTCGGCCAGGCCCTCGATCGTGGTGACCTCGGCGCCCTCCAGCCGGACCGCGAGGGTGAGGCAGGCGTTCTGCCGGCGTCCGTCGACCAGAACGGTGCAGGCCCCGCAGGCACCGGCGTCGCAGCCCTTCTTCGAGCCGGTCAGGCCCAGGTGCTCGCGCAGCAGATCCAGGAGAGAGGTGCGGTTGTCGACCGTGACCGTGTGACGGGTGCCGTTGACCGTCACGGTGACGCGGCCGGCGGGCACCGCGGGTGCGGCTGCCGCTTCGGCCTCGGGCAGCAGGCCGGTGCCGAGGACGCCGCCGGCGACCACGGCGGTCCCGACGGCCGTACCGGTGGCGAGGAAGGTCCGCCGGGTCGGCGCTGTGCGCGACTCCGCGGCTGTCTCGTCGGCGACGGGTTCTTGCGGGGCGGGTTCTTGCGGGACGGATTCGGTGAGCATGTGGGGAGACCTTCGCGTCGTGGACAGGGTCAACAGCACAGCGGTGGCGCCCGCGCGGGAGGGCATGGCCCGATGGCCTCCTGACGACCAGGAGGCTCACGCGGATTCATTGGTACCAGAACGGGTCCTGGGAGGGGGACGGTTACCGGGTGGCGCCACCGCCGTCGACGGGCGGGGCGATACCGGTGACGCAGCCGGCGCCGTCACCGCACCGCCACGGACGCGGCCACAGTCGCGGACGCGGCCCGGGCGATCTCGTCGGCGGTGCCGAGCCGGTCGATGGCCTGGCCTGCCTCGGCCTGGCCGCGGTCGCGTTCTCCGCCGTCGGCCATGGCGTCGGCCATCGGGTGCTGATCACGCCGGGACAGACGGCGCGGATCCGGACACCACGGGAGCCGTATTCGAGGGCGGCGCTCTTGGCCGGGCCGATCACGCCGCGCTCGGTGGCGTGGCGGGCGGCGCGGCCCGCAGCCGGTGCGGAGCCGTCGCTGCCCCGACCGCCCGGAAGTCGTTGCGTACGTTTCACCTGGTCACGCATAGGCGGCCCCGTCGCGCTGAGAGAGGTCTCCAGGGGCGGAGGGGCAATGCAAGGTTGGCCGAATCCTGTCGCGTTACGAGGGCCCTCACCGTCTCAACTCATGCGCAGAACGCCTCCGTCCGTAGGGTGCGCCGCCGCATCGGGCTTGTGTCCGCAGCCCAGGAATTGAGCCAGGCGGGTAACCCTTTCGGATGCAACGGAGGAAGAGTCAGGCTGGCCGCCGCTGCAGAAAATCTGTAGCGGCGGGAGTAGACATCGGCATCGGCAGGGGTTAACGTTCTCTACGTAGCCCGGAAGTCGGAAAGGGCGCGGCAGAGACGAACTGCCGCGCAAGCAGGTTGATGCAGGAGCGGCCCGGCGGCGGAGCGGTGGAGCCGGAAGTGGTGGGTTCTTCCGCTGGCCGCCGGGCCGGGCGACCCGAGGGGCCGCACAGCAGTACCGTGTCACCAGCCAGATTGATCGAAGAGGTAAGGAGCAGAAGCGCCATCAGGATCGCCCGGGTCGGGACGATGTCCGCCCGGGTACCGCAGACCCCGGATTGGAAGGTGGTCCCCGGTCACGCAACCGCGATCCCCGCAGCCCCGCCCTCGCGGGTGGACCTGCGGAAGAAGAAGGCCGGTGCAGTCAGCCGGCAGATGGTGTTGAAAGCTCGGGGCCCGGGCGCCATGTGGCGCCCGGGCCCCTCGATGCGTCCCCGGAAGAAGAGGTCTATGCCCCCTCGCAGTACCCGCCCTGCCGACAAGTTCGACGACGACGACTATCCCGCCTACACCATGGGCCGGGCCGCCGAGATGCTCGGTGCCACACCGGCCTTCCTGCGCGCGTTGGGCGAGCATCGCCTGATCACCCCACTGCGGTCCGAAGGCGGCCACCGCCGCTACTCCCGCTACCAGTTGCGTATCGCCGGCCGGGCTCGCGAACTCGTCGACGCCGGGACGCCCATCGAGTCCGCCTGCCGCATCATCATCCTCGAGGATCAGCTTGAGGAAGCCCAGCGCATCAACGAAGAGCTCCGCGGTCAGGGCCGGCCTGAGCCCTCGGCCTGAGCCCGCGCGACCGCCGAACGGGACGGAGCGCTCGAAGGCGCGGGCACGGTTTCCCGCGGCGATCCGCCGGGCGACGCCGTGACCCGGGATCTCACTTCCGGTAACGGACAGCTCCCCCTGCCACACCGCCGGGCCCGGACCGCCGTCAATTGCGGGCGCTCCGGGCCCGGCCACTCGACGGCGGCTTCACCGCCCACCGGGACACGGTGGGCGGTGACACCCGCCCGGTATGCCCCCGTCACGCATCACGGCGCTGTTCGGCTTCGGCTCACGCCTGGCCCTCGTCGAGGGGGACGGGTTGCGTGCCGAGTATGGCGGAAGCCCGCTGGTAGGGGTCGGCGGGAGCGGGCCCGGCGGTGGAGCGCGTGCGGCAGGTGAAGCCGAGGCGGGTCATGGCTCTCAGGACCTCGACGGCGCTGAAGTCCCGGCGGTCCTGGCGGGTGATGACCTGTCCGACCTGTTTGGCGGGATAGTGGCGTCGTCCGATGATGACGAGGTCATCGGTGACCGGCTCGGGCTTGACGCCCTTCATCGATTCCAGCACGCCGTCTTTGGTCAGATCGAACGGGAAGCGGGCGATGACACAGCGCATGATGCCTCACAGGGAAGGAGCGGACGGGGCCGTGCGGGGTGGGGCGTTCAGCGGGCGGCGGTGAGCGCGCCCGGGGCCGAGTCGTCGGCGACGTCGCGCAGGCGGATCCGGTCCGTGTAGCCGGCGCTGTCACGGACATCGGTGAGGCGGGCCAGGGTGACACCTCCGGTGCGCCGGCCGTCCTCGTCGTAGATGAGCAGGTGGGGCGCGCGGGCGGCGGTCATGAGGGAGAGGGCCACCTCGACGGTCATGGTGTCCCAGACCTGCGGTGCGGCCGGGGGCGCGGCATCGGCCGGCGCCTGGGCTGCGTGGGGGTTGGCGGGACGGGGGTGCGTCCGGACCGGTGTCACGAGGTGCCTCCTGCGGAGTGGGGTCAGCTTCCTGATCACGAAGGCTCTAGGCCGCCACACCGGATGCGGACGGCCCCGCGGACGGCCGCCCGGTCATCGCAGCGGGGCGGCGTCGGCCGCGTGAGGCCGCCGCGCGCTTGCGGCGGTGTTCGGGCGCCGGTGCGGCGATGACGACGGGGATGCCGGAGGGGGCCTGGGCGCCGGTGATGCGGTGCAGGGCCTCTTCACCGGCGCGGACCTGGGTGGTCTGCGGGACGACGCCGGCCGCTGCCATCAAGCGGGTCATGCTCCGGCGCTGGCCGGGGGTGACCAGGGTGACGACGCTGCCGGACCGGCCGGCTCGGGCTGTGCGGCCACCGCGGTGGAGGTAGTCCTTATGGTCGGTCGGCGGATCGACGTTGACGACGAGGTCGAGGTCGTCGACGTGGATTCCGCGTGCGGCGACATTGGTCGCCACCAGCACACTGACGTGGCCCGTTTTGAACTGTGCCAGCGTGCGGGTGCGCTGCGGCTGCGACTTCCCGCCGTGCAGGGCCGCGGCCCGCACCCCGCTGCTCAGAAGATGCTCGGTCAGGCGGTCGACGGCGTGTTTGGTGTCGAGGAAGAGGATCACGCGGCCGTCACGTGCGGCGATCTCGGTGGTGGCCGCGCGCTTGTCGGCGCCGTGGACGTGGAGCACATGGTGCTCCATCGTCGTGACCGCGCCGGCCGAGGGGTCGACGGAGTGCACCACGGGATCGCTGAGGTAGCGGCGCACGAGCAGGTCGACATTGCGGTCCAAGGTGGCGGAGAACAGCATGCGCTGCCCTCCGGGGCGCACCTGGTCGAGCAGGGCGGTGACCTGCGGCATGAAGCCCATGTCGGTCATCTGGTCGGCTTCGTCGAGGACCGTGACGGCCACCTGGTCCAGCCGGCAGTGGCCTCGGTCGATCAGGTCCTTGAGGCGCCCGGGTGTGGCGACGAGGACCTCGGCGCCGTTGCGCAGCGCGGCCGTCTGCCGGCCGGCCGGCATCCCGCCGACGACCGTGGCCAGCCGCAGGTGCACGGCGCGGGCGTAGGGGGTGAGCGCGTCGGTGACCTGCTGCGCCAACTCGCGGGTCGGTACGAGGACCAGCGCGAGCGGGTGCCCTGCCTCGGCGCGCCGCCCGGCGGTACGGGCCAGCAGGGCGAGGCCGAACGCGAGCGTCTTGCCCGAACCGGTGCGTCCCCGGCCCAGCACATCGCGGCCCCCGAGGGAGTTCGGAAGCGTCGCGGCCTGGATCGGAAACGGCACGGTCACGCCTTGCGAGCCGAGCGCGGCCACGAGCGTCCCGGGCATGTCGAGATCCTCGAACCTCTCCACGGCGGGAAGCGCGGGGCTGATCGTCCTGGGGAGAGCGAATTCGGCCTGCGCCCGGGCGGGACGCACGCCGCGGCCACCGGAACGGACCGGCCTGCCGGAGCGGCCCGCGCCCGGCGAGCCGAAGTGGCCGCTCTTTCCCGAGCCGGTGTTGCCGTCATGAGTACGGGAAAATCGGTTGCCTGTGCGGTTCATACGGAACCTCCCTTGATACGGCACACATCAAGGGATTTTCCGCAACGATGAGAAGCACGGAGAATCGCATGAATTGGCCGGATGGAACGCGAAAAAGAAATTGATCGCGTGCAGTCTGCGCGAGCGCCTGCGGAAAAGGCGGTCACACGAGGGTGATGCGTCACCGGGGGCTTCACCGCAGGGCGGCCGGGGTGCGCTCCTGCGCCCCTTCGGGGCACTTCGGGTGCGGCGAATGCAGCTTCAAAGTTGCCCCGGAGGGGGCCTGCGCCGCGCCATGCATGCAGATGGGGCCCGCACCCCGAAGGATGCGGGCCCCATCTGCAAGTGTGTCAGTCGCGTCAGGCGAGAACGATGTTCTCGGCCGTCGGGCCCTTCTGGCCCTGCGCGATGTCGAAGTTCACCTTCTGGCCTTCGATCAGCTCACGGAAGCCCTGGGCGGCGATGTTCGAGTAGTGGGCGAACACGTCAGCGCCGCCACCGTCCTGCTCGATGAAGCCGAAGCCCTTTTCCGCGTTGAACCACTTCACGGTACCTGAACTCATGTCATTCTCCTTCGGGGCAGTGCATCGACATCCGCACGGTGCGAAAGCCGTGTCGCCGCGATGATTACCCCGACCGGAAAAGACCGGAATTACCAGGAAGGTTTCAGCGGCGCGAACGCCGGCCGAAGCACCTGAAATACTGGGAACCACAACTGCAACCGAGAACGACAGTAGCACGCCGAAGCGGCTTGAGCAGGCTCAATATTTCCCTTGCGGTCGCGGCGAAAATAAATCTGCCCGCAGGCCCGGCTGAAATTCTGACTCCACCGGAACAGTTTTTGAGGCAGCAGGAGCACAGCATTCCGGGAAAAGCGGTGGTGCCGTGCCGTGCTCAGCCTCGGCGTGCCGGTATCCGTCGGAGGCTGTTGAGCGACGGCAGCACCCGGTCGATGTCGATCGGCCGTCCGTCCGGCCGGACGCGAACAGGGCGTGAAGGTGAAGGGGTGCGGCAGCAGGGCACCGTCGGCCACGCCAGGCAGGCCATGGGGTTTCCTGACGTGCCGGCCGGTCCTCGGTCACCGGCGACCCGTGGTTCTCGCGGTGCGGAGCCCGGTCGGTCGATGTCGCGTTCCGGGGAGGTCAGCGTACGTACGGGGTGGTGGTGGCCAGTGGGACGAACCCGAGGCGTCGCAGGATCGGGCGGCTTCGGTCGGACGCGTCGACCTGGAGGTAGCGGTAGCCGTGTGCGGCTGCGATGCGGGTGCGGAAGGCGACCAGGGCTCGGTAGATGCCCCGGCCGCGCCACTGCGGCGCCGTACCCCCGCCCCACAGACTCGCGAAGGACGTACCCGGGTGCAGTTCCATCCGTGCGGCGCTCACCGGTACGTCACCGGCCATGGCGACAACCGCGGTGAGCGAGCCGGCGGCCAACTGGCTGAGCAACAGTTTCCGGTGGTGCGGCCCCGCTTCGCCGAACGCCCGCTCCCGCGCGGCCACCGCGAGCTCGACCCCGGCGGCATCGGTCACCGGGAGCAGGCGAACACCTTCGGGCGGTTCGACGCTCGTGGGCAGGTTTTCGATGTCGGCGACCATCAGCGTCTCCTCGGGCTCAGGTACGAAACCCGCTGCCCGCAGCCGTCCGGGCAGGTCGGCAGGCTGGTCATATCCGTACAGCTTCCACTCGAACTCGCGCCCGCGGGAGGTGAAGTACTCCACCTGTTCCGCGATCGAGGCGTCTGCGGTGGTTTCGTTCAGGCCCGACCAGACGACCGCGTTCCAGCCGTCGGCGTCTGCGCCGACATGGCGTACGACGCCCTCTGTCCGCTCGACCCGGGCTCCGGGGCCATCGGCCTGGATGCCCTGCCGCATCTCGCGATCGAAGAGCGCCAGCACTGTGTCCTGATCCATCCGCTCACTTCAGCATCACCGGGCGCGTGAGACAACGGAAAATCAGCGGGCCGGGTCGGCCCTGCCCAGGGCGTCCACGAACCGTCGTAGGTGTCACCACGGCTCGCACCGGCCGTCGCGTCCACGGCGGTGATGTCCGGAGAGTTGGCGAGGCGCGGCAGCAGGGCGAAGAAGTCCTCGACGGTGCTCACCTCAAGCCCGTACGGGCACCGACCGGGGACTGGGGGCTGAACAGCGGAATCGCAGTCGGTCCTGGCTGTCCGCCCTGCCCGGGGTGTCGTCTGTCGACCCTCACGCGCCCGTAGCCTACGGCCCGTTTTGCCGGTTTCGGGGACAGGATGGGAGATGCCACCCCGACCGCGCAGTGCGCCCTTCGACGCCGCGGTCCGTCGCCACCTGAGGAAAGCAGTCCCCATGAACGGATCAACCCTGCACAAGACCGCGGCCGTCCACGCGGAGGAACTTCCCGGAGCCGAGCTCGCGCACCCCTTCGGCCCCGACTGGGAGGTCTTCAAGGTGCGCGGCAAGGTGTTCATGCTGATGACCGAGGTCCCGGGGCGTCCTGTGGTGATCCTCAAGGCGGACCCGGACGAGGCGCGCGCTCTGCGAGAGCACAACAGCCACATCACCCCTGGCTATCACATGAACAAGAGGCACTGGATCACGCTGGAGGGCGGAGCCGACATCGGCAAGACGCTCGTCAGGGAACTCGTCACCGACTCCTACCGGCTCGTCGTCGCCCGCCTGCCCAAGGCCGAGCAGCCGGTCGACCCGCACACCTACGGCATCAGCACGAAGGCGGTCCGGTGTGACACCGCGACCAGGACCTCCGCCTCGCCGACGCGTACGCCGCGCCCGTCGTCAAGGCCGCCGCACACCACAAGGACCTCGTGAAATGAACGCCCCCGTCGACGCCGCCCTGCTGAGCGACCTCGTCCGGGCCGCCGACGCCGAAGGCATCACCAGGCGCGTCGTCGGCGCCGTCATCTCCGGCGCGGAAGGCAAAGTTTTGCCGCTGCGCCCCGCCGCGGAAATCGGCGTCAGCCTTCCCGTCCGGGAAGCATGGTGGTCAGCGCCTGGGAGCGCTGTGCGACGAGGGCGTCGTAGGTGCCGTCGCGTTCGGCCCAGCGGTGGGTGAGGACCTTTTTCACGAGGATCTCGTGGGGGGTGGGGTTCTGTGAGAGGAGCCGCACGGCCTCGGTGGCGAAGTCGTCGAGCGGAAGGGCGTGCGGGTTGACCTTTTCCTGGCCTGCGGTGGCGACGGCCGGGGGGACGAGTTCGACGACGTCGACGCCGGTGCCGTGGAGTTGGGCGCGCAACGCCTCCGAGTAGGCGTGCACGGCGGCCTTCGAGGCGGCGTAGCTGGGCATGGGCGGGAACGGCAGGAAGGCGATTCCGGAGGTGACGGTGAGGAAGGTGCCGGCGCCCCGCCGGATCAGGTGGGGGGTGAAGGCGTCGATGACCCGGATGGTGCCGAGCAGGTTGGTGTCGATCGTCGTTGCCGCCGCCCCGAAGTGCGCGGGGTCGCGCAGGTCCTCCAGGAGCATGACTCCCGCCATGGTCACCACGGTGTCCAGCTCGGGGTACCGGGCGAGCACGGCATCGCGGAACGATTCGACGGAGACATCGTCGGTGACGTCGGTGCCGAACGTGCCGAAGCCTTCCCCGGCGAGTTCCGCGAGCGCCTGCGGGCTGCGGCCGCCGACGGCCACGGTGCTGCCCGCCGCGGCGAACCGGCGGGCCAGCTCCCGCCCGATGCCCGAGGTGCCGCCGACGATGAGAACGGTGCGGTGGGAGAGATCCACGAGGTCTTCCTTCGGTTCAGACGCCGGCGGGCGTCCCGGACCGGCGCGGACGGTGATGCTCCCCGCCTCTGTCGAACAGTGCTCCCGCAGTCTTGACGGAGCCCGCCGGGCGCGGCAGGGCCCCGCTCTTCCCTGGTCCTGGCAGGGCCCCCTCCGCGCCACACGCACCGCATTACGGTGGCGGCATGAAGGACAAGGAATCCGGCAACCGGCTCGGCAGCTACCTCCGCGCCCGACGCGCACTGGTCTCCCCGGAACAGGCCGGACTCCCGCCCGGCGGCACCCGCCGCGTCCCCGGCCTGCGCCGCGAGGAAGTCGCCCTGCTCGCCGGCATCAGCCCCGACTACTACCTGCGCCTGGAACGGGGCCGCGACACGAACCCCTCACCGCAGGTCCTCGCCTCCCTCGCACGCGTCCTGCGGCTCGACGACACCGAACGGACCTACCTGCTCGGCCTCGCGACGGCACGCCTGTCGGCGCCGCGCCGCAAACGCCCCGAACACGTACCGCCGCGGGTGCACGAACTCCTCGCCCACCTCCAGATCCCCGCGTTCGCCGAAGGGCGCGCGTTCGACGTCCTGGCCTCCAACCCCCTGGCCCTCGCGCTCTCCCCCCGGCTGCGGCCCGGCCTGAACCGGCTCCGCTCCCTCCTCCTCGACCCGGAGGAACAGGCCTTCCACCAGGACTGGAACAGAGCCACCGCCGACTTCGTCGCCGCCCTGCGCACCACCATCGGCGACGACACCGACAACCCCCGCTTCGTCGAACTCGTCGGCGAACTCGCCCTGTCCAGCCAACGGTTCCGCACCCTGTGGGCCCGTCACGACGTCCGCCCCCTCGACGGAGGCACCACCACCGTCCACCACCCCGTCGTCGGCGACCTCCGCCTCCACCGCGACAAACTCCCCCTCGACGACGTCATCCTCGTCCTCTACTACCCCGACAGGAACAGCGACAGCGACGAGAAACTGCGCCTCCTCGCAGCCCTCTCACAGACGGATTCCCAGAGCGAGTCCCAGACGGAGTCACAGGCCGAGTCACAGACCGAGTCCCCCGGCACGGCCGACGGCCGCCCGGCGGACGAACCGAGCCGCAGGACACGCTGACGCACGCCGGCCGTCCCGGCCCCCGCGACCGGAAACGCCCGCGCCTTCCGCGCGCTCGGTGCGGCTCTCTCCGGGCGGCCGCAGGGGAGCAACGGCGTGGAACGCATCAGCCGGATCCGGTCAGTGCCGCGCGCGCGGTGGTGAGGATCTCCTCGGAGAGCGGGGAGCCGTTGGTGGCCCGGGCCAGGACGAGCGCACCGAGCATGGTGCACAGCCGTGTGATGCCGTCCTGGTCCTCGGTGGTGAGCCACTCGGCGAAGTCGGCGACGCCTTCGGTGTAGATCCGGCGGGCCTCCTGGCCTTCGTTCTCGCGCGCCATGTCGGTGACGAGTGCGGCGACGGGGCAGCCGTCCGCCGGGCTGTCGCGGTGTCCGGGCGAGAGATAGGCGCCGATCAGCGCCTGCTGAGCGGCGGCGCGCTGCCCGCCGTGCTGCTCGACCCCGTCCTCGTGGTGCCGGGTGAGTTCGCCGAAGGCGTGGGCGGTGGCTTCGTCGATGAGCGCCTCTTTGGAGGCGAACTGCTTGTAGAAGCCGCCGTGGGTCAGTCCGGCCGCCTTCATGATGTCGGCGACGCTGGCGTGAGTGCCCTGTTCCCGGAACAGGCGGGACGCGGTTTCCACGACCCGCCGGCGGTTCTCCTCGGCCTGCGCCTGCGATACGCGGCCCATCGGCCACCTCCCGAATGGATGTCGACTGGCATCTATCCTAGACGAGTGTTTAGATTATGAGCGCAATCTAATTTGTCGCCGTCGGCCGCTCGCCGACGGCCGTAACTCTGGGAGCGGGCATGGAACTGAAGGACGCGGTCGCGGTGGTCACCGGCGCCAATCGGGGGCTCGGACGGCATCTGGCCGCGCAGCTCGTCGAGCGCGGAGCGACGGTGTACGCGGCGGCCCGGCGCCCCGGGACGGTGGATCTGCCGGGGGTCACCCCGCTGCGGCTCGACGTGACGGACGAGGAGTCGATCCGGGCCGCGGCGCGCATCGCGTCCGACGCGACGCTGCTGGTGAACAACGCGGGCATCTCCACCGGAACTCCGCTGATCGCGGGCGACCCGGACGCGGTCCGCCTGGAGATGGAGACGAACTTCTTCGGCCCGCTCGCCGTGACCCGGGCCTTCGCCCCCGTCATCGAGTCCAGCGGCGGCGGTGCCGTGCTCAACGTCCTCTCCGTCCTGTCCTGGCTGCACCCGGCCGGCCTCGGAGCCTATGCGGCGACCAAGGCCGCGGCGTGGGCACTGACCGGCGCGGTCCGGGAGGAGCTGGCGCCCCGCGGCATCGCCGTCTCGGCGCTGCACGTCGGATACATGGACACCGGCATGGCCGCGAGCGTTCCCGACGACCAGAAGGCCGACCCCGCCGAGGTCGCCGCGCAGGCCCTGGACGGCATCGAGGCGGGGCTGCCCGAGATCCTCGCCGACGAGATCACCCGGCACGTGAAGCAGAGCCTGGCCGCATCGCCGAACGCGGCCTGAGGCGCACATCGCCCACCTGCGCTCGGTATCCAGCGACGGATGCGGCGCCGGTGGGGCCGCCCCGCCTCGGCGGGGCGGGGCTCCGGCAACACGAAACAAGCATCACAGCACGTCGCGTACCGATAGAAATCCCGTCACACAGTGGCCACGCCCCCTGCGGACGACGGGGAACGGAGAAGACGATGAAGGCGTACATGATCGAGCGGTACGGCGACCGGAACGGCGGTCGCGTCACCGCGACGCCAGACCCGCGGGTGGGCGCCGAGGACGTCCTGGTCCGGGTCCGCGCGGCGAGCGTCAACCCGCTGGACTTCAAGATCCGCGACGGTGCCTTCAAGGCGATCCTGCCCTACCGTCTCCCCCTCGCTCTGGGCAACGACCTCGCCGGAGTGGTGGTCGAGGTGGGCGCGGACGTCACCCGCTTCGCCGTGGGTGACGAGGTCTACGCCCGGCCCGCCAAGGACCGCATCGGCGCCTTCGCCGAACTCATCGCCGTCCACCAGAACGACCTGGCGCCCAAACCGGCCACGCTCACCATGGAGGAGGCCGCTTCTCTTCCCCTGGTCGCGCTGACCTCGTGGCAGGCGCTGGTCGGGCGGGCACAGGTCCGGCCGGGGCAGAAGGTCCTGATTCACGCGGGCTCCGGCGGAGTGGGCACCATCGCCCTCCAGGTGGCCAGGCATCTGGGCGCGCACGTGGCCACCACCGCCGGCGCGGCCAACGCCGGTCTGGTCAAGGAGCTCGGCGCGGACGTCGCCGTCGACTACCGGACGCAGGACTTCGAGGAGGTCCTGGACGGCTACGACGTCGTCCTGGACACCCTCGGCGGCGAGACCCTGGAGAAGTCTCTGCGGGTCCTCAAACCCGGCGGAAAGGTCATCAGTATCGCGGGGCCTCCCGACGCGGACTTCGCCCGCGAGCTGGGCGCGAACCTCATCCTGCGGCAGGCGATGAACGCGCTGAGCTGGAAGACCCGGCGCCGCGCCGAGCGCCGGGGCGTCACCTACTCCTTCCTGTTCATGAAGGCCGACGGCGGACAACTGCGCGAACTCACCCGGCTCATCGACACCGGAGCGATCCGCCCCGTCGTCGACCGCGTCTTCCCCTTCGACCAGACCCGCGAGGCGATGGAGTACGCCGAGAAGGGCCGCGCCAAAGCCGGCAAGGTCGTCGTCGCGATGAGGTGAGAGCGCCCACCGCACTCCCGGTACGCCCCGGCAACGAGAGATCTCCGCCTTCCAGGCACCCCCTCCGCACAGGACCTGGCCATGAACGCGCCACGCAGTTCCCCACGCCCGCCCCGTCGTCGTCGTACAAGGAGGAGGCACCGACTCGTTCGGTGTCCGTGCGCGGCGTCGGCTTCGTCCACCGGCAGTTCGGTCCGGAGGAGATGGCGTGCCGCTGCTCCTGCTCCACCGCCTCGCCGCAGCCGTGGGCAACTGGGGCCCCGTGTCATAGACGGACTCGCCGCCCGGTGCCGGGTCATCACCTTCGACCTCCGCGGAGTCGGTACGTCGGGCGGCTCCACACCCGACAGCATCGAAGCGATGGCCCGCGACGCGGTGCGGTTCATCCGCGCGCTGGGCTTCGAGCAGGTGCGATGTCGGCACGGATCGCCGCCGTCCTGGACCCGCAGATCGCGCTGATGGCCGGCGGCCACCACGCCAAGGCCATGCCCGACCGCATCCTCGCCGACCCGCGCATGGCCAACGTCCGCGCCCTCATCCTCGGGGAGGCCGAACCCCGCGTCGTCGCCCTGCTGGAAGACGAACGGCGCCGCGCCGAGTTACCCGGCGTCATGTGGCGCGACCCCTTGCTGGGCACGCACGCCGCCGGCATCCCCCGGCAGAGCACCGCAACGGCGCTCCTCGCCCTCGACGTCAACACCCTGCCCCTGGTCAACCGGGCCTTCCTGCCGCAAGATCCGTACACCGCGCCGGACGGGCGGATCGAGGCGAACATCGTCGGCAGCCGCGGGTGCCCCTACAACTGCACCTTCTGCGGCGCCGCCGTCAGCGCCAACCCCGACGTGACGATCCGCGTACGGCGCCCCGAATCGATCATCGAAGAACTCCACGCCCTGCACGACGAGCACGGGGTGACCGCGTTCCGCTTCGTCGACGACCTCTTCCTCGGTGCGGGCCGCGTGATCACCGAGCAGATGGCCGCCTTCACCCGGCACGGCACCGGTGACCGCTTCGTCTGGGACGCCACGGGACGGATCAACGTCCTCGACCGCCTCACCGACAGTGAACTCGACCACCTGGTGGCCAACGGACTGCGCGAAGTCGCAAGAGTGCGGTCACCCGGAAGGAACCGTTCCACGAAGCCCGGCGTGCTCGTGAGGGCGAACGGGTAGTCAGCGGCCCGTCATCGCGAACTCGTATCGCCATCACCTACCGACGTGAGGACTCGCAGCCATGAAACATGCTCTCCGCGCCGCACTGGCCACCGCACTAGCGGCCACAGCCCTCGCAGCAGCCGTCCCCTCAGCCCTCGCCGCCCCCGCCCAATCGCCGGTGCCGGCTTGCCGGGCCGTTCCCGCGAACGCCGCCGCACCCGCATCCCGCGCGGCGTCGAACCCGACCACGATCAGCGCCGCGCATTACAACCAGGCCCGGAACATCCTGGCGCACGCAGGCAGCATGAACGCGGCCAAGTCCCACCTCGCCCACGGCGTGCGTAACGTACCGGTCCGTTACGGCACCCAACTCCTGGCCTGCTCGCGGGACGAGTTCCGCCACAAGGACCGGGACGCTCCGCTCAAGCGCTCGGGCATGACGCCCTACCACTGGCTGGCCATCCACGACGCGGCGAAGTCGATGGGCATCAACCGCTGGTGACTGATCAGGAATCCTGATCCTGGTCCTGGTCCTGGTCCTGGTACGTCTCGCCCAGGAATCCTGGTCCTGGTACATCTCGCCACTGACAATGTCCCGTGCCATCTCGCGATGACGTCCCGCCGGGCCGGGCCGCCCGTGGCCGCTCCGGTAGTCGGCCGGCCGATCCCGTCCCGCATGCGCCAGTACTCCGAAACGGCCGGTGCAGTCGAAAGGGCGCCCGCAGCCAGCTCCAATGGCTGCGGGCGCCCTACGCTTCTCCGGGAAGGATCAGCACTCGACGGAGTCCTTACCAGGTCGCGGTTACGCCGCGTACTTCGCGACCTGCTCACCCGTCAGAAACTCGACCGGCACCCCGAGTCTCCAAAACAGTCGATCAACACGACTGCCGAAAACTCCGATTCCCGAGATCCCCAGGCCAAAGCCCTCCCGCCCCTCAGGGCTTATGTGATCGAGCGGTGAGGTCGTGGCAACGGACCCGCGAGGGCGGTTTGCCGTCGGGGGACCAAGTAGTGCCCCACGCGTTCGTCCGAGAACTGGCAGTTGGTTACTCGCTACCACAGGGTTCTCCGGTACGCCTGACAGAAACAGCCGAAACCTGGCAGGGCACACATGCCCCACGCCTTGCGAATTCCGGTCCGAGACGTATTGCGTTGGAGCGCACTCCAACTCCTAGGTTCGGACGCATGCGGTACATCAAACTCGGAAAGACCGGACTGGAAGTCTCCGCCATCACCCTCGGCTGTATGAGCTTCGGTGAACCAGGCCGGGGCGGCGAGCCCTGGTCGCTGGGCGCGGACGCCAGCCGGGACATCATCAAGCAGGCCCTTGAGGGCGGCGTCAACTTCCTCGACACGGCCAACGGGTACAGCGCCGGAAGCAGTGAGGAGATCGTCGGCCAGGCGGTCAAGGACTTCGCCCGGCGCGAGGAGGTCGTTCTCGCCACCAAGGTCTGGATGCGGATGCGCCCCGGCCCGAACGGCGCCGGGCTGTCCCGCAAGGCGATCTTCGCGGAGCTCGACGCCTCCCTGAAGCGACTGGGGACCGACTACATCGACCTGTACCAGATCCACCGCTGGGACTACGACACCCCGATCGAGGAAACCCTCGAGGCGCTGCACGACGCGGTCAGGTCCGGGAAGGTCCGCTACCTCGGAGCCTCTTCCATGTACGCCTGGCAGTTCGCCAAGGCCCTGTACCTGGCCGACCTGAACGGCTGGACCCGGTTCGTGTCGATGCAGGACCACTACAACCTCATCCACCGGGAAGCGGAGCGGGAGATGCTCCCGCTCTGCGCCGACCAGGGCATCGGCGTGATCCCGTGGAGCCCGCTGGCACGGGGCAGGCTGACGCGGGCCCGGGGCACCGCCACGGCGCGCGCCGAGACCGATCCGGGCGGCAAGATCCTGTACCGCGACGAGGACCGGGCAGTGGCCGAGCGCGTCCACGAGATCGCGGGCAGGCGGGGCCTGTCCCCGGCCCAGGTCGCCCTGGCCTGGGTCATGCGCAACCCGGTGGTGACCTCGCCCGTCGTCGGGGTCACGAAGCCGGCCCATCTGGCCGACGCGCTCACCGCGGTGGACGTCGAACTCGACGAGGACGAAGCCGCCTACCTGGAGAAGCCCTACCAGCCGCACGAGGCCGCCTACCTGGAGGAATCCTTCTACAAGCCGCGCCCTGCGGCGGGCTCCCGGTAGTCCGGGCCCGCCGGCAGTCCGGGCCACCGGCGGGCCTTCGACGAGTCCTTTGCCTCGGCCTTCACGGCCCCGGTGCGGTCCGCGCGGTCATCGAGGCGGTACGCCGCCGCATCGGCGCCCCGGCCGCCTTCGGGGGGGGCGCCGCCCAGCACGGCCAGGACCTGACCGTGCTGCGGACGACCGACCGGGCCCGAGCCGACCCCTCACGCTGAGATGCCGCGGCGAGCAGGCGGACCATCCGCTCGCCGACGGGTGAGACCGATGTCCTCGAACCGGAGAACTCACCGGGAGATCCGCCCCACCCGGCGCACACCATCACGGCACCACCCCAAACGCCGCGTCACGCAGGAGGCACTGTCCAGCACCGACACCAACGCGCCCAACAACTGGCGCAATACGCACCACGACTACCAATGGGCGTGCACAGCATCGCCCCGCCCAAGCCCGGAAGAGCCGAGCAGCCCCGCCGCTCCCCCGCGACTACACAGGCTTCTGCACGTGGGTCGTATCAGCGCCGAGTACGGCACCGTCCGCACCGGTCGGTGCGATCTCGGGCACCGGGACGCCCTGCTGGTCAACGAGGGTGGAGTGGGTCTCGTCAGGGCCGAAAGCGTGGCGCTCGCCCCACTGCCGCAGCGTGAGGATGGCCGGGAAGAGGTCACGGCCGGCTTCGGTGAGCACGTATTCCTGGCGGCGGCCCGTGGCGGTGGGGCGCTGGGCGAGAAGCCCGTGGGCGGTGAGTTTGCGCAGGCGGTCGCTGAGGATGTTGCGGGCGATGCCGGTCCGCCGCTGGAACTCGGTGAACGACCGCGCTCCGTCCATCGCGTCGCGGACGATCAGAAGGCTCCATCTGTCCCCGACGAGATCGAGCGTGCGGGCAACGGGACAGTCGGGGTCGGTCCAGTCGGGGTTCGAGGCGCGCAGGGTGGTGCGCGACATGAGACCTCCTACAGGTTGCGGTTTAAAACCATCATGCCCCACCCAGTAAAGAGTTGCAATCTGCTACCAGCATGCCGTACGGTCATTTCAGTTGCAATCTGCTACTGGATGGATGATGCGCAATGGACAAGTGGCGACGGTTACTCCTCGCGGTGGTCTGCGGTGTCGCGGTGGCGAGCGTCTACGCCGCGCAACCCGTTCTGGAGGTGATGGGACGCGATCTCGGCGTGCCACCGGATCTCACCGGATGGATCGTCTCGGCCGCGCAGTTCGGCTACCTGATCGGATTGCTGCTGCTGGTGCCGCTCGGTGACGTGGTCGCCAACCGGCGCCGGCTCATCGCCGTGCACCTGGCGGTCACCGCCGTCGGCATGGTCCTGACAGCGGCGGCGTCATCCCCCTGGATGGCCTTCGCGGGGCTCGCGGCGGCGGGACTGTTCGCGGTCGTCGTCCAGACCGTGGTCGCCTACGTCGCCTCCGTATCGCCGCCCGCCGAGCGCGGACGGAACATCGGCATCGTCACCTCAGGTGTCGTGGTCGGCATCCTGGGTGCGCGGGTCATCACCGGCGCGATCGCCGAAGTGTGGGGCTGGCGCGGGATCTACATCGTGCTCGCGGTCCTGTCACTGGCGCTCGCCGCCCTGGTCGTGACCGTCCTGCCGCCGGAAGAGCACACGCACCGCGCCGCCGGGTACGGGCAGGCCCTCAGCTCGCTGGGCCAACTCTTCGGCCAGCGCCTCTTCCTGAGCCGTGGGCTCATCGCGTTCTTCCTCTTCGCCTCCTTCGGCACCCTGTGGAGCGGCTTGTCCCTGCCTCTGGCAGCCGCGCCCTGGCACCTCGGCGAAAGCCAGATCGGACTCTTCGGCCTCGTCGGACTCGCCGGCGCACTCGGCGCCGCACGTGCCGGCCGCTGGGCCGACGCCGGACGCGCGATTCCCGTCACCGGCATCGCCCTCACCCTCCTCATCGTCTCCTGGGCCGCCATCGCGCAACTGCCCTGGGCGCTGTGGATCCTCGTCATCGGCATCGTCGCCCTCGACTTCGCCGTCCAAGCCGTGCACGTCAGTAACCAGCACCTGCTCACCAGCGCGCACCCCGATCGCACCAGCAGCGCCATCGGCGGCTACATGCTCTTCTACTCGCTCGGCTCCGCCCTCGGTGCGGCGGCGACCACCGCCCTCTACACCCACCACGGCTGGGGCTCCTCCAGCCTCCTCGGTGCCGCCTTCGCCGCCTGCGCCCTCATCATCTGGGCGACCAACAGGAAGTTCCCCGACGCCCACGCCTCCACGGACGCCGGCGCCCCGGAAACCCAGAAGGCACCCGCGTAAGAACACAGTCGCCACCGCGACACCCCCAGAAGCCCAGCATCCTGCGGCGTCCGCACCTGGCTCACCACGCCCGGCGGACGCCGCAGCCGTTCCCACGAACCCGGTGCGGCACCGGACTCGGCCGCAAAAACAAGGCGCCGGACGAACCGGGAGCCGCAACGCCCTTAATTCCAGCGGTAGTTGGGGCGAGTGTTCGCCGAGCTGCCGCTTCCGGAAAGAGGGGGAATCGCCGGGATCGCCCGGCGGGCATGATCAGAGGCGTACTGGCACAGCGGCGGTGATCCCGCTGTGATGGGCGTATGACAGAGCAGCGCGATGCGTGGTGGACCGGCCTGCCTCCAGCGACCGGGGCGGCGGTGATGGCCACCGGCACTCTCTCCGTCGGGCTGCGTCTCACCGGATTCGCCGCGCTCTCCTCCGTCGCGCTCGGACTGGCCACCGCGCTGTGGCTCCTGCTCGCGGGCAGCTTCACCGCGCAGCTTCTGCGCCACCGGGACCACTGGAAGAGTCAGACCCGTACCCCGCCCGCCCTCACCGCCGTGGCCGCCACGACGGTTCTCGGCGTGCGCTACGCGGCCCTGGGCGCGACCCCGCTCGCCGCGGCGCTGCTGCTGGTCGCCGCCCTGCTGTGGCCAGGGCTGCTCGGCTCCGTCCTGCGGCACCTGACACGGCGTGCGCCGGGCTCGGCGTTCTTGATCTGCGTCGCCACCCAAGGGCTCGTGGTACTCGCCGCCGTTCTCACGCCCGCGGTCGGCAACTGGCTCGCACGGCCGGCGCTGGTGGCCTTCGTTCTGGGGCTGGTGCTGTACGCGGGCGCGCTGGCCCGGTTCGACCTGCGCCAGATCGTGACCGGTGCGGGCGACCACTGGGTCGCGGGCGGGGCCTTGTCGATCTCCACGCTCGCCGCCTCCCAACTCGTGGCGACGCGAGTGTGGTCGGACGGCACGGCGGCGGCGTTGCGGACGGCGGACTCCGTTCTGCTCACTCTCGCCCTCGCCTGGTACGCGGTGCTCCTGTGCGCGGAAGCCGTCCGCCCGCGTCCGGCGTACGACGTCCGGCGCTGGTCCACCGTCTTCCCCCTCGCCATGACCGCGATGGCCACCCTCACCGCTCCGGCCACCGCCACGCGCCCCTGGCTGAACGTCCTCGGCCATGTCCTGTTGTGGGTGGCCGCAGCCGCGTGGCTGCCGGCCGCGTACGGGCTGATACGCACCCTTGGGACAGGTTGCCCGACCGGGAGGCAGCGCCCGAGCCGCTCTGCCGGATGATTTATGACGAGCTGCTGCGGGCGCCCTCGCTGTTTCTTTTCCCCCTCGGCCGTGTTCTGCGTGTTCTTTACTTCCCCTCCGCCGTGTTCTTCGTGGTGTCCGTGGCGGTGCCGGCGGTGTAGACGTCCTTGACCTTGACTTCGGTGACCGCGCGGCCTTCGGGGAAGACGCGGCGCCAGTCGCCGATGACGTGGAGTTCGTCGGTGCCCATGGCGCGTACGACGGTCAGGCCCTCTTCGTGGGCCTTGAGGGCCTTCATCCAGAGGTTGGCGAAAGCCTGGGAGCGGATGAGGTGCATCCAGTCGGGGCGGTACAGCTCCCGGTTGTAATTCGACTCCCCCATGGTGGAGACGAATTTCGCGTACATCGCTTTGACGTATTCAAGGGTGACCGGGTCGCCGGTGGCGATCGCGGTGTCGCGGGCGTCCTTGAGGGTGGTGCGGAATTTTTCCAGGAGGTTCTCGGTGGCGCCCGAGGTGTAGGACTCGTGGATCTCGGGCGGGTCGCACAGGCCGTATTTCGGGCCGGAAAGGCGCTGGAGGAGGCGCAGGGTGGGTTCGGTGACCCAGAGCGGTCCGGGTTCGTCGCGTTGTCCGAGGGGGTTGGGGAGGGTGTCTCCGTGGGCCCAGTGCGGCGGGGTGATGAGGTGGACGCCGGCGCGGCGGCGGTCGTGGTGGAAGCCGGTGGAGTGTTCCAACTGGCCGATCGGCAGGTGGGTCTTGAGGGCGGAGAGGTACGCGCCGTTGATGTCGAGTGCGGTGACCTGGTGCTCGCCCGGCGGGAGTGCGCGGCGGGTCCATCTGGGGCGCGCTTCCCAGATCTGGTCGGGGCCGCGGGATGTCTGCTTCTTGAGGATGTCCGGCATCCACGGGTGCGCGATCACGTCGTAACGGGCGCCCTTGCGGGTTTCGTCCAACAGCGCCATCGCGTCCGGGATCGCCTTCTTCACCAGCGCCGCCGTCGCCGCCTCGACGTCCCCGTCGTGCTGGGCGAGTGCGGTCTGGACCGTACGGCCGATGAGGTCGGTCGGCGCGGATGACGGCTGGAAGGCGCGGCCCCTCGGAGCCTTGTCCTGTTGCCCGGAGGCGCGTGGGGGGCGGGGCGCGGGGCGGGTGCGCCGCGGCTCGGGCGCGGGTTCGGGTCGCGGGGCGGCGGGGGCCGCGGCCGGTGTGACGGGCCCGGGGTCACAGTCGGCGGCGTCGAGGTGCTGCGGGAAGCCGGCCACGTGGTGGGCCGCCGGCCGGCCGCACAGGACGCAGGGTTCGGGCGCGGCCAGGGTCTCGACGTCGTCGCAGTCGCCGTCCTCGCCGGTGTGGTCGCCCCGTCCGTCATGACCGTCGCGTTCGCCGTGACCGTCGCGTTCGCCGTGTCCGGTGTCTTCGCCGTGTCCGGTGTCTTCGTCGCCGTGGGAGGCGGGGTTGGAGGAGGCGTGGTCGTCCGGTTCGTCCGCCGGGGAGCGGGTGTCCGGTGCGGGGGCGGGCGGGGCGGCCGGTTCGGGGGCGGGCGGGGTGAGTTTCGTGGCGAGGCCGTCGAGGAGGTAGGCGTACTTCGCGCGGGTCGCTCCGGCGGGGTCGCGGCCGGATTCCCAGCCGGTGACCGTGGAGGGGCTCACCCCGAGGGTGCGGGCCACCTGCGCTTTCGACAGTCCGGCCTGTTCGCGGAGGGTGCGGCGGGTCGCGGCGTCGGGGAGGTGGGCCTCGGGGGTGAGGGAGGCGAGCAGGGAGTCGATCGCGTCGAAGTCGCTCATCGCTGCACCTCTTCCGTGGCGGCACGCTTGGCCCGGCGGCGTTCGGCGAGGGCCGGGGTGACGGTTTCCTTCACCCGCTGTTCGCCCCAGCCGGTGATCCGCGCCGCGCGTCCGATCCGTCCGTGGGCGGGGCGGCCGGTGACGGGGTCGCGGGTGAGGTAGGCACGCAGGGCGCGGGTGACGCGGTCCTCGGCGGCTTTGAGCGCTTCCACCGCCGCGGCGAGTTCGTGTTCGTCATCGACCGGATCCGACATGGCGTTGATGCTGCCAATTATCGGTGTGGTGGTCAAAGTAGTGATGGTCATGAGTTCGGGGCGGAGCATGGAGACGGGCGGCGCGGTTCCGGTGTGCTTCGGCGGCACGGGCCTCGTGGACTGTCCGGGGACCGGGCGAGCCGCCGCGCCCGCCGCGACGCGGCGCCCGGCCGCCGTCCTCTCCCGGATGTTCCCGGTTCCCTGCGCGGGCCCCGAGCCCGGATCCGATCCCGAGGTACGGGGAAAATTCTGATCGGGCCCACCGGGACATCCCACCCCTGTAGTTTTTCAACGGAACTCCCGCCTGCCTGAAAGGCGTTACGCGGGCACACCCGGAGAACGCGAAGTACGGAGCATCTCCGGCATGGGAAAAGCAGTTTCCGCGACCTGTGGCACACCGCCGCGGGAATCCTTGAGGAGGATGAATTGGGCGACATGGAAAACCAGTCCAGGGAATCGGTAAGCGTCATCGGGCTGGGCATGATGGGCCGGGCACTGGCAGGTGCTTTCCTCGGGAAGGGCCACGCCACCACCGTGTGGAACCGCTCGGCGGCCAAGGCGGACGAACTGGTCGGCCGGGGAGCGTTACGGGCGGATTCGGTCTCCGCCGCGGTGGCGGCGAGCGATGTGGTGATCGTGTGCCTGTCCACCTACGAGGCCGTGCACACCGTGCTCACCGAGGCCGAGGACGACCTCCGGGGCAAGACGCTGGTGAACCTCACGTCGGGCACCCCGGCCGAGGCCCGCGAGACCCAGGCATGGGCGGCCGAGCGGGGCATCGCGTACCTGGGCGGAGCCATCATGGCCATCCCGCCGATGATCGGCCTCCCCCATGCGCTGATCTTCTACGGCGGGGAGAAGTCCCTGTTCGACCGGCATGAGGAGACCCTCCGGGCGCTCGGCGGCCGGGCCACCCACCTGGGGACGGACACCGGCGTCCCGATGATCTACGACGTGGCGCTGCTGGGCATCCTGTGGTCGACGCTGGCCGGGTATCTCCACGCGCTGGCGCTGGTCGGGACGGAACAGGTGGCCGCGAAGGACTTCCTGCCGTACGCGACGGCGTGGGTCGAGCATGTGGCCCTGCCGAGCATGCCGGGCAAGGCGGAGGAGGCCGACAGGGGCGCGTACCCGACCGAGATCTCCAGCCTGGACGTCAACCGGGCGGCGATCGCGCATCTGGTGGAAGCCAGCGTGACGCAGGGCATCAGCCCGGAGGTGTTCCTGCCGATCCAGGCGCTCATCGAGCGCAGGGTGGCGCAGGGGCACGGGGCGGACAGCCTCGGAAGCCTGATCGAAGCCATCCGTAATCCGGTCGACTGAGGCCGGTCGGCAACTCTTACCGCTCCAGGCGTAGTTCGTGATTTTCATGGCTGCGCGGTTTGTCGTCGGTAGTGGCCGGCCTGAGATCGGGCCTGGTGGCGGCGTCGCGAGTGGTGCGGGGGGCGGGCGGGCGTGTTCGTCGGCGTAGACGACTGGAGGAAGGCGTGGGGGAGCATGGCGAGGGTGGGCCGGCGGGGCCAGGACGCGTAGCGACGGGCTTGGTGCTCCCGACAGCAGACCGAGCGCCAACTGCCGGACCTGACGACGGGTTCGACCCGCGCGAACCGTCCCGATATCCGGTCCCTCAGGCCCTCGAATGCCCCTGCCAGCGGGCAGGTCTCCGCTGCGACCTGCGGCCGCCGCATGATCGTTTGCCTTCACACTCCGATGATCAACGGTGGCCGCGCCCGTCACCCGCACCGGCCCCCACCGGCAAGATCACAATCCCTCGCTGGGGCCCGGCCGCCATTCCGATTCGAGGATGCTGAATATCTCGGAGTCCCGCCAGCCGTCCCGGATCAAGGCGGCGTGCCGATGCCGCCCCTCGTACGTCATGCCGAGCTTGCCCAGCAACCGGGACGACGCGAGATTGCGGGGGTCACAGGTCGCGTAGATCCGGTGGAGTCCCAGTTCCCCGAACCCGCACGACAGAAGCTCTCGTCCGATCGCCGTGCCCACGCCGCGTCCCCAGGCCCTCGGGTGCACGGTGTAGGCGATTTCGCCCTGACGATGGCGACGGCTACGAATGCGCAGCTCACCCATGCCGACGAGTTCGTTCTCGAAGCGAGCGATGTAGACGAATCTCTGCTGATCGGCGTGCGACCAGGCTTCGACGGCGGTGTGCACGAACGCGCGCGTCTGGTCCTCGGTGTTCGGCCCCCAGGACTGGTAGCGACAAGCCTCCGCAAGGCCGGCCCAGGAATGCACTGCTTGCCAGTCGTTGAGCGTGATCTCGCGCAAAGTCACCATGGATCGGCTCACAAGCGGATCCTGCCAGATCGTAGGGGGCGCGAGCCCGGACTTCGGTAGCCCGCCGCCACCCTCAGGCCGCGCCCCGCAGACCGGCGCCACCTTGCGTCAAGTCACGAACTACGGCTGGAGTATGACGCAACAGTTCTGAGAAATATTCGGCCCGAGGGAATATTCGGGAAGGTCTCGTGTGCGAACGGAAAACCCGGTCGCACACGAGACCTTCTTCTTTTCCGGACAGTCCTGAATTCTTCTCGCGCCGGGCGGAGCGGGGCCGGGCCGGAATCGCGTCAACGATTTCCCGGCCCGGCCGGTCTCCGCTCCCCCGCCCCGCCCCCGTCCGTCAGCCGGTGATGATCGCCGGGTCGCTGACGCCCGGTGTGCCGTTCTCCACGTGGCCGGCGAGGCGGCGCAGGAAGGAGGGGTCGGATTCGGAGGTGAGGGTCAGGTCGTACCAGCGTTCCATGGCGCGGAGGTCCGCGGTGTGCCGGGTGTTGCCGCCCGCGGGGACCGTGACGGTCGCGGTGGTGTCGTCGTAGGCGTTGGTGAGGGTGAGGCGGCAGTCGGCGGGGCCGGGGTTGGTGAAGGTCAGGGTGAGGTTGCCGGTGGGGGCGTCGTGGCGGGCGGTGACCTCGGGGCCGGTGGTGGAGCCGGTGCCCTTGAAGGTGCGGAGGAAGCCGTTGGGGCCGAAGACGGAGAGGTCGTAGGCGCCGTGGGAGTAGGCGGTGTTCCAGGTGTCGGAGAGTTGCTTCCCGGCGTGGGTGGTGTAGGTCCAGGGGCCGTCGGTGCGGTTGCCGGCGGTGACGGTGAAGCAGGCTCCCGCGGTGTCGCCGGCGCCGAAGGTGAGGGTGTACTTGCCGGTGCCGGGGGCGGCGCTTCCGTCGACCAGCGGCGCGTACGGCAGTGGGCGGGCGGGGCGGGAGCCGGGTTCCTGCACGGGGAGGGCCGGGGTGGCGGGTGGCTTGGGCACGTAGCTGTCGTGGCGGTCCTTGTCCGGCGGCTCGTACGCGCCGGTGCCGGGCAGGGCGGCGGGGGCGGTGTCCTGGAGGCTGAAGTCGAAGGCGGAGGTCAGGTCGCCGCAGATGGCGCGTCGCCAGGGTGAGATGTGGGGTTCTTCGACGCCGAAGCGGCGCTCCATGAAGCGGATGACGGAGGTGTGGTCGAAGACCTCGGAGCAGACGTAGCCGCCGGTGCTCCAGGGGGAGATGACGAGCATGGGGACGCGCTGGCCCAGTCCGTAGGGGCCGGCGGCGTAGGTGGCGTTGCCGGGGAAGTGGTCAAGGGCGGTGTCGACGGTCGAGGCGCCCTGGTCGGCCGAGGCGGGCGGGAACGGCGGGAGGACGTGGTCGAAGTAGCCGTCGTTCTCGTCGTAGGTGAGGAACAGCGCGGTACGGCTCCATACGTCCGGGTTGGCGGTGAGGGCGTCGAGGACCTGTGAGACGTACCAGGCGCCGTAGTTCGCGGGCCAGTTGGGATGTTCGCTGAAGGCTTCGGGGGCGGCGATCCAGGAGACCTGCGGGAGGGTGCCGGCCTGGACGTCGGCCCTGAGACGGTCGAAGTAGCCGTCGCCGTTCTTGGCGTCGGTGCCGGTGCGGGCCTTTTCGTGGAGGGCGTCGCCGGGGCGGGCGTTGCGGTACGCGTTGAAGTAGAGGAGGGAGTTGTCGCCGTAGTTGCCGCGGTAGGCGTCGTCGATCCAGCCCCAGCCGCCGTCGGCGTTCAGGCCGTCGCCGATGTCCTGGTAGAACTTCCAGGAGATTCCGGCCTGTTCGAGGCGTTCGGGGTAGGTCGTCCAGTCGTATCCGGCTTCCTCGTTGCCGAGGACGGGGCCGCCGCCCTTGCCGTCGTTCCCGGCGTGGCCGGAGAAGAGGTAGTAGCGGTTGGGGTCGGTGGCTCCGATCATCGAGCAGTGGTACGCGTCGCAGATGGTGAAGGCGTCGGCGAGGGCGTGGTGGAAGGGGATGTCCTTCCGGGTGAGGTGGGCCATCGTTCCGGTGCCCTTGGCGGCGATCCACCGGTCGTACCGGCCGTCGTTCCATGCCTGGTGGCCGCCGGCCCAGTCGTGGTTGAGGCCCGCGATGAACTGCATGCCGAGGTTCTCGGCGTCCGGGTGGTAGGGCAGCAGATCCTTGGTGCCGTCGGACTGGTGCCAGACGGATTTGCCGCTCGGCAGCGTCACGGGGCGGGGGTCGCCGAAGCCCCGTACGCCCTTCAGCGTGCCGAAGTAGTGGTCGAACGACCTGTTCTCCTGCATCAGGACGACGATGTGCTCGACGTCCTTGAGGGAACCGGTGGCCCGGCGGGCCGGTATGGAGGCCGCGCGGGCGATGCTGCCCGACAGGGCGGTCAGCCCCGCGGTCGCGCCGGCTATCTGGAGGAATCTGCGGCGGTTGAACTCTGGCATGGTCCTGGACCTCTTGGTGTGGGGGTGTGCGCCGCGCTCGGGCGGTGCGGGGTGGGACGGATGAGCAGAGTGTTCCAAGGGGAACGGGGTGCGGGAAGGGGGCGGAGGGGCGGTGACCGGCCGTCAACGCACGGTTGGGGGGCGCGGCACGGCCGCCGGGAAGCCGGTGCGGCGCGGGCCGGACCGCCGGTGGCTTCCCTGTTCGCCCCCGCCGGGCGACGGCCGGAACAGGACTCTCGGCGTTTCGGCCACGGCGCCGCCGGGGGCGGTTCCCGTGGGGCAAGGGTCGGTGTATCGGGAACGAACCTGCCGTCGGTGGTCCTGCCGTCGGGCGCGTCCGGAGTGCGTGCGCTGTTGGGGATCACGGTCACCTGGCTCGCCTCGCGGCTGCGGCCGCTGATGTCGCGGGAGGCCGAGCAGACGCTGCCGGCACCATGGCCACGTTCCTCCCCCGCCGCTACCGGGACACGGTCGGCCGTATCAACCGTGAGGACCGGACCTCGGCCGGCAAGGGTGCCCGGATGTCCCTGGTCGGGGCGGTGCGCGGCGGGACGGGATCGACGGTCGTCCGGGCGGCGGTGGCGTTCTTGCCGGTCACCTGACGGAGCAGCATTCGCTCGCCCAGGTGACGCACCATCCAGGCGTGCTCCACGTCCGCCAGCGCGCGGGGTCGGTCAGGTCGATGGTCGGGCGCCGGGCTGCCGGGGAGCGATTGCGGGCGCGGGTGGCGCTGAAGGTGCCGCAGCGCAGCCCCACTCCGCCAGATACCGCTTCCGCATGGGGATCAGGGAAGCGAGGCGAACGGCCAGGACGGGGGCGGCGCCGCGCTCCAGGAAGACCCGGGCGATCTCACCATCCGCCAGGGTCTTGCCCAGCCCGGCGGCGCCGCGTCCAGTGGACGTATACCGCCTGTATCGCCTGCCTGCGGCCAATCCCGGCAGGCGCGCATCATGACAACCAGCGGATGTGAAACGCGAACGTCCTCCGAGGTGCCACAGCAGGCGTGCCGGCTACTCGTGCCGGACCGAGGTGCTTCCCGCTCGTGTCCGTAGGTGTGCCGTGATGGCTTGGGCTACTTCCCGGGGTTCCTCCAGGAGGTAGAAGTGGCCCCCGTCGAACCGGACGAGTTCGGTCTCCGCCGCCGTACTCAGACGCCAGGCGTCGAGCTGCGTATCGGAGAAGATGTCGCCGGCTCCGCAGCAGACCACGATGGGACTCTCGGTCGTTGTCCGCCGCAGCGTGCGCACGTAGGAGTCGCAGACTGCGAAGTCTTCGCGCAGGAGGCGGATGGCGTGGCTGCGGAGCTGTTCGTGTTCCAGCACCGGGGCCGGCAGGCCCCCGAACCGTATGGCGGTGCTGAGGACTTCCTCGTCGTCCGCGGTGAGCGGATCGCCTGCGAACAGGGGCTTGGCCTGCAGCGGACCGGCGTTCGCCGAGGCGAACAGGGCCCGGCATCGTGAGCCGCCTGAGTCCTGTTCCAGCCTGGCGGCGAGGGCCAGCCCCAGGTAAGCGCCCATGCTGTGGCCGAAGATCGCGAATTCTCCGTCGATGCCCGCGTCTTTCATCTGGGCGGCGAGGTCGTCGACGGCGGCGTCGGCGGTGTGCAGGGGTTTCTCGCGCCAACGGCGCCCGCGTCCAGGCAGTTCGAACGGGAATGCTTCCAACGTTCCGGGGAGGGCGCGGATGAGCGGCTCGAAGACTTGGGCGGTCCCGCCCGAATGGTGCAGCATGACGAGCGGGATTCGACTCATACCTTCTCCTGTGGCTAGGGGTTGGATCCCCGACGGCGGGCGTCGATCCAGCGGCCTGCGTATGCCGAGCCCAGCACCAGCGCGCCTCCTGCCAACTGGGACGGACCCAGGTGTTCGCTGAGGAGGATCACGGCGAACACGGCTGCGAAGAAGGGCTCGGTGGACAGGACCAGGCCCACGCGGGTGGGGCTGGACACCCGAGCGGCGTGGAGTTGCGTGAGGAACGCGAATGCGGTGCCGGCGACGCCGAGGTAGGCGATGACCAGCCACGCGTCGCCCGGTAGATGTGCGACCTGATGCCAGGACCGGGCAGGGTGGATGAGCGCGAGCAGGAGGCCGCCTGCGGCGACGACCCACAGCTCGATGCTCGTCACCCGGATCAGCGAGATCTCGCGTCCCTTGGACCGGGTTCCGAAGAGAACGATCTGGGCTGCCCGGATGAAGGCGGCCGCCAGGATGATCAGGTCTCCGCTGCGGACGGAGAACCCGTCCTGGAGTGTCAGCAGCGCGCAGCCGATGAGGCTGACCAGGGTTAAGGGGTAGATGCTCGGTGCCACCTGCGCGCGCAGAAAGATCTTCTCGATCAGCGGGACCAGCATCACGGACAGGGAGATGAGGAACCCGGCGTTCGAGGCCAGGGTGTAGCGCACGCCCAGCGTCTCGAGGAACAGGATCGCGAAAAGAAGGACTCCGAAGAGGACTCCGAGTGAGAGTTCCGCGCGCGTCACTTGCCGCCAGATACGCGCGGAGAGCAAGGTGATGACAAGGGCGCCCATCGCGAATCGCAGGAAGAGGAAGGCGGGGACGGAGATGAACTGTCCCGACCACTGCATCGCCACGTAGGTGGAGCCCCAGACGACTGCGACCCCCAGGACACCGATGTCGGTCAGCCAGGTGCGCGGCTTCTTGTCCTGAGCTGGTGTTGCCTGCGGGGCCTCGACGGCGGAGGCGATGGTGGGCTCAGGCGTGCTCAACGACGTACCCCACCTTCAGGACGCCGCCCTTGACCTTGACCGAACGCACGGCGAACCCGGTGAGCCGGCTGAGAGAGTCGACGTGGGTGCCGCCGCACGGGTCTTCGTGCAGTCCGTCGATGCCGATGATGCGCAGGCCGTCCCGTTCGGTGGCGTAGACCTTTCGTGAGGCCTCGATGGCTTGCCGTGTCTGCTCTTCCACCGTGGCGGCGAGGTGTTCGAGGTCGGGCTTGTCGGCACCGGCGTCGAACTCGATGCGTGCCTGGCCCGGGAAGTGGTTGCTGACGCGGTGCTTGAAGCCGAGGTTGCGTACGAATCCGTCGACCACGTGACCGCAGGTGTGCAGGGCAGCGTGGCGGCGGCGTGCTTGCGCGTCGACAGCGCTGGTGACGGTGGCGCCGACCCCGAGTGGATTCTCGCAGGTCAGGCGCACGATGTGTTCGGAGGTGTCGGGGGCTTTGAAGGGCCGGGTGGGGGTTCCGTCGACGGTTCCCGCGTCGCTGGGCTGTCCGCCGCCCTGCGGGTGGAAGACGTTGTCCGCAAGGGTGATCCAGTGGCCGAGGTCGCTGTGTCCCGCGTCGATCACCTGGGTGGTGGCGGTGAAGCTGTAGGTGTCTTCGAGGTAGATGTGGCGTTGCAACGAGGCCTCCTGGTACGTCAGTTGATCTTGCTGGGACGGCTCGGCGAGCGGTCCGCCCCAGCAATATCACAGACCCTCAGAAGCGACGGGGGACGAACCTGAAACCGGTCTGGCTCTCGGTCGCGATCCTGTTCACTCCGTAGGTGTCCTCGCCGCTGACGACGACAGCTCCGTACTTGTCGAGGGGAATACCGCCCCCGTATTCGGCGACGCTCTCGGTTCCCGGGTAGACGTGTACCTGGGTGGGGACGTACCGCGCGGCGAATCCCATGCGGTAGTCCTTGTTGCTCCCCGTGTGAGGGAGAGAGGCGTGCATCAGCGTGGACCAGAAGATGACGCATTCGCCCTTCTTCATGACCAGCGGGAAGGCCTGCGACTCGTCAGGCTTCCAGTCGGGGTCCTTTTGCAACTGGCGGTAGTCGTAGCCGAAGAAGCCTCGCTTGATGCCATCCTTGTCGCGGTCGTTGATCGCGTCAGGGTTGTAGTCCATGGGCAGAGACTCGTCGTAGTTCATGTGCTTGTGCGTGCCCGGCATGAGCTGAAGGCACCCGTTCTCCAGCGTGGAGTCGGTGAAGGCCGTCCAAACGGTGATGGTGCCGCCGAAGGCCGGCTGCCCGTCGATCGAGGGCCAGGCGATCTGGGGCTTCTTGCTGGCATTGGCGAAGGTGGATGCCTGGTGCCAGTCCGTTCCCTCGTCGCCCGGGTACTTCGGGAAGAACTCGGTACGCCAGCACAGAACGTCGGGGCCCAGCAGAGAGGCCACGCGGTCGACGATGCGCTCGTTCATGATGTGCTGCGACAGCAGGTCGACATCGAGGTGCCGGTCATAGTTGGAGATGTTGGTGACGGCGCCCAGCGCGTCGTCGGGGTAAATGGCACGCGAGCGGTCCGGCAGTTGACGGCGGATGGCATTCCAGCGCTCGTCCATCTCCTCCGGCTCGTAGATTTTGATGGGGCCGATGAAGCCGTCGTTCTCAAACTTCGAGACCTCCTCTGCGCTGAGGCGGAAGTCGGTCTGCTCACTGGTGCTCATGTATGTCTCGCCCTTCGGTTCGCTGCACTGATGCTGGGTCGGGGTCGGACGTCTCGGCGGGCGGTGAATTACGCCGTGGCTGCGCGCGAGGCCAGATCGGCCGCGGCCTTTTCCAGCGTGGCCTCGAAAAGAGTCTTGATGTCGTACTCGGCGCCATACTTTTCCTTGGCGCGTCCACTCAACTGCAAGGCCAGCATGGAATGACCGCCCAAGTCGAGGAAGTTGTCCTCGGATTTTGCGGGCTCTTCGAGGAGTTCGGAGACCCACTCCAGGGTGTCCTGCCGGATTTCTTCGAGATTGACCGGCGATGTAGCTGCACGCAAGCCGTCAGACATTGCTTTGCTGCCTTTCTTCGAAGACGCGGGCCACTGCAGCCCGGTCGGCTTTCCCGTTGATGGTCAGGGGGATGTCGGGTAGTTCCAGATACCGGGAGGGGTGCATGTACGACGGTAGCGCCGACCGAATGAACTCTCGTATGCCTCGAGTGGTGATTTCGCTCGTCCTGTCAGCGGTGACGGTATAGGCGCACACCAGCCTGCTGTCTGTGGGGCCGTATTCCCGGACCCACACCACCGCGTCCGCGATGTTCGGGTTCGAGCGCACCGCACTCTCCACGTCGCTCAGTTCAATCCTGTGTCCGCGAAGCTTGACCTGCAGGTCTGCTCGGCCGTGATAGACCAGAGAGCCGTCGGGCCGGCTGGCGACCAGGTCGCCGGAATGGTAGAAGCGGCGTTCTTCCGGCCGGCCTTCCTCATTCGTCTCCAAGGTGAACCGCTGCGCGGTGAGTTCAGGTCGGTTGAGGTATCCGTGGCTTACCTGCGGACCTGCGAGCAGGAGTTCTCCCGTCTCGCCAGGGGCAACCTCGCTCCCGTCCTCTGCAACCACCTTGTAGGAGAACCCGGGCAGCGGGTTTCCGATCACTGATTCATCGGACAGGAGGTCTTCCGGGACCAACTGGTGGAACGTTGCATGCACGGTTGTTTCGGTTATTCCGTACATGTTGACGAGACAAGGTTTCTCAAGCCCGTGTTCCTTGGCCCAGGACTGCACCAAGGAGGGCGTGAATTTTTCCCCTCCGAAGATCACATACCGAAGATCCGGGAGGTTGATGCCTGCTTCGTGGGTGGCCGAGGCCAAGGCGCCGAAGGCAGTGGGTGTCTGGTTCAGCACGGTGATGCCGTTGTCGCGGACGAACCGTGCCGTCTCCGCCGGAACTCGTGCAGTCCAGTAGGGAAGGACCACGAGTTCCGCCCCGGTCGTGAGAGCCCCCCATATTTCCCACACGGAGAAATCAAAAGCCATGGAGTGGAAGAGGAGCCAGCGATCGGAGCTGGAGAAGTCAAACAGCTTCCGCGTCGCATCGAAGAGCGCCACCGCGCTCGCATGGCGAACTGGAACCCCTTTAGGCTTACCAGTGGTGCCGGAAGTGTAGATGATATAAGCCGTATCTTCCTTTTCCGGGAAAACGGCATCTGGAATTTCTCGATCCGGAAGATTTGAGGCCGTGCGCAGCGCTGTAGCAGCAGCCTCCGTGAGGATCGGACCGGCGAACTCCTCCAGACCTTCAATATCGCCGATGAGAGCAGCCGCCTGACTGTCGGCAACGATGAAGGTGTTGCGGGCCGGGGGATTTCTCACATCGAGCGGAACGTATGCGGCTCCGACTCGAAGAATTCCCAGCAGTGCCGCTATCGCTGTCATGCCCGCGGGGAGCCGGAGGGCGACTCTGGCACCGCGTGAAACACCGTGATCGCGAAGGTGATCGGCAATTCTTAAGGACCAGTTCTGCAGATCCGCATAGGAGATCGCGTCGTCATTTACGCGCACGGCGACATGGTCTGGGAAACGTTGCGTGATGGCGAGGAATAAGCTCGTCAATGTGACGTCGGAATGCGGGTTAGGCGAATCGGGCCGATTCAACTCTGACACAGTTCTCCAGTGAGCGTCGTTACCCGGCAGGAAGGTTCCGCTCGCGTCAACTTTCGATCACATCGTTACATCCGCACGCTTCGGATCGAAAGTAGATCAATCAAATGTGATCTACACCACACCGTAATCAAACACCCGCCGCGGTGACCGGGAGTGTGCCTAGTTTGACCGCCGGACAACTTGGCGGTAGCCGTGAGTAATCATTCGCCCGAGGCGCCGAACAGAAACGGCATACTCTCCGATGGGAGCCTGAAGCCATGTTTCCGCTTTCCCGTAACAGGGCAGCACCAACCGGCAGGGCGCTCATCTTCGCCGTTGCCGGAACGACGATTCTGCCTATCGCCGCAGTCGCTTTCGTGGCAGCCCGCGCTGCCGTCGGTGGCAGCCCCAGAACGTCCCACAGCCCGGTCTCCCACGGACTCGACACCACCGGCCACTTCCTGGTCAGCGCAGCGGTCGTGCTGGCGGCTGCCCTCTGTGGTGGTCTGCTCGCACGCCGGCTGGGACAGCCGCCCGTCATCGGCGAGATCTGCGCGGGTCTGGCCGTCGGCCCCTCGCTTTTAGGCCACGCAGCTCCCGGTGCCGCCGCCTGGCTGTTCCCCCCGGCTGTACTGCCCATGCTGGGCGGGCTGTCCCAACTCGGGCTCGTCCTCTTCATGTTCGGCGTCGGCCGCGAACTCGCCGGCGTGCGGCTGAAGGGCGCGGCCAGGCAAGCACTGTTGGTCAGCCAGGCCTCGCTATTGGTGCCCTTCGCCGCCGGTGCGGCAGTCGCCCTGCCTCTGTTCGGCCGCTACGGCGGAGACGCCGGACACCCGCTTGCCTTCGTCCTCTTCCTGGGATGCGCCCTCAGCATCACAGCCTTCCCGGTCCTCGCGCGCATCCTGTTCGACCTGCGACTGACCTACACGTTGCCCGGACAGCTGAGCCTGTTCGCCGCAGCGGTAGGGGACGGTGGTAGCTGGCTCGTTCTGGCCGCGATCCTCACCCTCGTCAACGGAGGCGATGCGAGCCAGCTACTGGTCAACGGCCTGCTGGCTGCGCTCATCGTCGCGTTCTTCCTCGTCCCGCTGCGCCGCGCATTGGCACGCTGGACCGAAACAGGCCACAACAGCAGTGGTCCGCCAGCGGGGAGCACCGCCACAGTCCTGCTGGCAGTAGGTGTCCTGGCTGCCTCTGCCCTCACTGCGGCGGTCGGGATTCACCAGCTCATCGGTGGACTGCTCATGGGCCTTGCCTGGCCGGCGACCCACACGGGAGCGACTGCGGTGGCGGATCGGCTGACCGCCGTGCCCAAGACCGTACTGCTGCCCTTCTTCTTCTTCACCTTCGGTCTCACCACAGACCTCAGCACGCTGGTATGGGATGGGCCAACACTGGCCACACTCGCCGTGCTCCTGGTGGCCGCAGTAGGCGCCAAGATCATTGGGCCAACACTGTGCGCACGCGTCACAGGAGCGCAATGGCGCCCCGCAATCGCTCTGGGTGTCCTGCTCAACTCGCGAGGTCTCACCGAGCTCGTGGTCATCCAGATCGGATACCAGACACAGATCATCGATCGGTCCCTCGCAGGCATCCTCACGATCGTCGCCCTCGTGACCACCATGATGACCGGCCCACTGCTGCGGCTTCTGGGCTACGGAAGCCACGAACCGGACGAGCCTCAAGGACGTACGGAAGCACTCGCAGAGGCACCGGACCTCAAGGCCGTCACTGCAGACCCGTCACCGAGCCGGGAAGAGCGGCAGGCTGGCGACCTGAGCTGAGGGGTCAGCAAGCGGCCGAGGCAAGGCAGCACTTGCGGAGGCTTCGCGCGGACCTCGTGATGGCCGGTTCCATAGTGGTGCCCGGCTGGCGATGAGCGAGTCGACCCGCTCCTGGCCCTGGCGCCGGCCCCGGTCGCGGCCGTACCGCCACTGACGCTCCTCGTACCGGTGGCCCTCCCCCGAGGCCGCCGGTACGGGCGGGGCCGGCCCCCACGGCGGAAAGGCGCCCCTGGAGTCATCTCCCGTCTCCGTGCGAGGCGGGCGGTGTCCCGAAGGCGCCGCTCCCGGTCCGTCATTCCTCGTCCGCGCGGGTCAGTGCGTCGGTGATGAGGCGGGTGGCGAAGGTGCGGTCGTCGGTGATGCGGTTGATGTACTCGGCGAGGAGGAAGGCGGTGGCCTCCAGGGGGTTCATCTCCGCCTCGGTCCAGTAGCCGTACTGTTTGCGCCACAGGTTGGGGCTGAGGTCGAGCGCCGCGGCGACGAGGAGGCCGGACATGGTGGGGATGGCCTCGGGGCGGATGCTCCTGGTCATCATCCGCATCGTCGCCACGAGGTGGGGCACCACGTACTCGATGACGTCCTTGTCGTGTTCCTCGTGGGCTCTGCGCAGCCACTGCATGTACATGTAGATGAGCGTGCAGGCGCCGTCCAGCACCTCATCGGCGCCGTCGGGGCCCATGGAGGCGGCCAACCGGTCGTTCAGGGCGCGCTGTTCGGGATCGTCCTCGTCCGTTCTGTCGTAGATCGACTTGAGCCGGGAGTCGATCATCAGAAGCGCCGTACCCACGTCGCCGACCGGAGCGTGTTCGGGGCCGCAGAGCGAAGACACAGATTTCCTCCCCCGCCGCGCGTGGACAGCGCAGCGTAATTTCACAGTAACCGGCTGACACCATCCCTCCGGCGCCGATCCGGGGGACGCCTGGGGCCGCGCACGGCACAAGCCCAGAAACGGGACGAAACCGTTCCGACACAGCTCCGGTTACCGCTACGTCCGTTCGGGAGCCGGGGGCCGTCGGCGGGCCGGGCGGGTGGACGGGAGGGGCCGGTGCGGGGCGCCGGGGCCGGCCGCGCGGCAGCGGCCGAGGGCGGGCGGGTGCTCCGCCGGGGCGGAGGCGCGCCCCTCGCCTACCGGCCGGTTCGGCTGCTTCTACCATGACCACCAGGCATTTTCCGTCGGCAGGAAGGCAGTTGTGATGACCGAGGGCTTTTCCGGCGTGGATCAGTCGAAGCCGAGCATCGCCCGGGTCTACGACTATCTGCTGGGCGGCAAGGACAACTACGTCGTCGACCGTGCCGTAGGAGATACGTTCAAGCACGACATGCCGGGCTCGGTGGCCATCGCACACGCCAACCGGCAGAACCTGGTGCGGGCCGTGCGGGAGATGGCGCTCGCCGGGATCGACCAGTTCATCGACATGGGCAGCGGGCTGCCGACCGCGGACAACGTCCATCAGGTCGCGCAGCGGCACCGCCCCGGCGCGCGGGTGGTCTACGTCGACAACGATCCGATCGTCCTGGCCCACGGCCGGGCGCTGCTGGAGGACAACCCGCACACCCGGGTTCTCCAGGCGGACGTCCGCGATCCGCAAAGCGTCCGGGAGCACCCGGACACGGTGGAGCTGATCGACTTCGGCCGGCCGGTGGCGGTGGTGCTCAGCGCGATCCTGCACCACATCAACGATGACGAGGACCCGCGCTCCCTCGTCCGTTACTGGCAGGAGCAGGTGCCGTCGGGCAGTTACTTCTTCGTCTCGCACTTCCGCAGCGGCGGCAATCCGCAGACCACGGAGGCGGAGGCGGTGCTCCAGTCGACGTTCGGGCGGGGCCGGTGGCGCACCGACGAGGAGATCCGCGCGCTCTTCGGTGACCTGGAGATCCTGGAGCCGGGGATCGTGCCCAGTTCGCTGTGGCGTCCGAAGGCGGCGCCGGACCCGCTCCACGCCGGGGCGGCGGAGGCCGGGCTGACGGTCTGGGAGCAGCTCATCGTCGGGGGGCTGGCGCGGAAGGTGTGAGGCGGGGCGGGCGCCGCCGGGCCCGGGGTGGCTTCCCGGGGCCGGGCGGGGCCGTCCGGGGTGAGGTCAGGCCGATTCGAGGTCCGGCGTGAGCGGGTCGGGGCCGAGGACGTCCTCGCCGTAGAGGGCGTGCAGCCAGTTGGTCCGGTAGATGGTGTCCAGATAGCGTTCGCCCAGGTCAGGGGCTATTGCCACGGCGGTGAGGCGGGGGTTGCCGTGGTGGGTGAGCCAGGTGGTGGCGCCGCTGACGACGGTGCCGGTGGAGCCGCCGAAGAGGAAGCCGCGGCGGGCCAGGCGGTGGCAGGTGCGGACGGTGTCGGTCTCCTCGACGTGGATCACCTCGTCCACGTAGTCCTCGTCGAGGAGGGCGGGGCGGACGCCGGCGCCCAGGCCGGGGATCATGCGGCGGCCGGGTTCGCCGCCGAAGGTGACCGAACCGGCGCTGTCCACGGCGACGATCTGCACCGCCGGGTGGCGTTCGCGGAAGTAGCGGGCGCAGCCCATCAGGGTGCCGGTGGTGCCGGCGCCGACGAACAGGACGTCCAGGCGCGGGAAGTGGTGGGCGATGCCGGGTGCGGTGGTGCGGTAGTGGGCCTTCCAGTTGTGGGCGTTGGTGTACTGGTTGAGCCAGACGTACCGGTCGTCGGCGGCGCACAACGCCGTGACGTGGGCCAGCCGTGCGCCGAGCAGGCCGCCGTCGGCCGCGGGTTCCGCGATGATGTGGACGCGGCCGCCCATCGCCTCGATGAACCGGCGGACCGAGAGGTTGCAGCGGGCGTCGGTCACGCAGAGGAATCCGTAGCCCTTGCCGGCGGCGATGATGCCGAGGGCGGCGCCGAGGTTGCCGGAGGAGGATTCGACGAGGACGGAGCCGGGTTTGAGGGTGCCGTCGCGTTCGGCCGCCTCGACCATCGCGGCGGCGGCCTTGAGTTTGATGGAGCCGGCGAAGTTGAAGCCCTCGCATTTGAGGAAGAGGGGGTGGCGCACGATCGGCCGCAGGTCGACGTAGAGGTCCTCGGCGTTGAACTCCGCGGGCCCAGTGATGATCGTCATGCCGCTGCCCTCCTCGGCCGCGGCGCTGCGGGCCGGTCAGCCATGGCGGCGGAGTTCGTGGAAGAAGTCGTCGACACGGTGGAGTTCGCCGGCGCGGGCCACCTCGTCGTAGACGTACCGGCCGACCGCGAGGTCGAGGACGCCCAGGCCGAAGGGGGAGAAGATCACGGTGCGGTCGGCGGGGACGGTGACCCGGCCGGCGATGACGTCGTCGAGGGTGCCGGTGAGGAAGCCGCGGTTGCCGGTGAGCTGTTCGGCCAGGTGGGGGGAGGTTTCCGCCTTGAGGCAGTGGTCGATGTCGTCGACGACGTTGGCGGCGGTGAGGAGGATTTCGGGGGCGAGGTCGCGCAGCGAGATGTGCAGGACCAGCGGGTGGTGGGCGAACCACGCCGCGTCGTCGACGTGCGGCTTTCCGGCGACGGTGGCGAAGACGACGAGATCGCTGGTGCGGATGAGGTCCTCGGCGGCGGGGTGGACGGTGACCGGGCCGGCGCCGGACTGTTCCAGGTAGAGGCGGAATCCGGCCGCGCTGTCGGCGGAGAGGTCGTGGACACCGGTGTGGTCGAACTCCCAGCCGGTCTCCGCGAGGAAGGTGTGGATGTAGCGGGCGATCAGTCCGGTGCCGAAGAAGCCGATGCGGCGGGGGCGGGGGCGGCCGCGGCTGAGCCGGTCGGCGGCGAGCGCGGCCGACGCCGCCGTCCTGGTGGCGCTGATGATGGAACTCTCCAGGCAGGCGAACGGATAACCGGTGACGTGGTCGTTGAGGATCAGCACCGCGGAGGCGCGGGGGATGCCGGCGCCGACGTTGGCGGGGAAGCTGGAGATCCACTTCATCCCGTCGACCGGCGCACCGCCGCCGAGCGAGGCGGGCAGCGCGATGATGCGGGACGTGGGACGGTCGGGGAACTTCAGGAAATACGAGGGCGGGTTGACCGAGTGGCCGTCGCCGTGCAGGCGGTAGGTGGCTTCGACGAGGCCGACGATCTCGGGTGCCCGGCCGGTCAGGGCGCGCTGGACCTGGCTGCCGGGGATCACCGCGAACGACGGTGCGGGGGCGGTGGGACGGTCGGTGAGCGGGTTGACGGTCATACGGCGGTCACCTCGATGGTGGGCGAGCAGTCGGTCAGGGACACCCGGTCGGCCAGGGCGACCAGGATTTCGCGGGGGCCGTGGAAGGGTTCCCGGCCGTGTGCGGTGCGGATGTTGTCGACGAGCAGCAGGTCTCCGGAGCGCCACGCGGTGTGGCGGGTGTGGGCGCGGTAGACGTCGTTGAGCAGCTCGACGGTCCCGGGTTCGAGCGGGTCGCCGTTGCCGTAGCGGGTGTTGAACGGCAGTCCGTCGGGGCCGTAGCTGTCGATGAGGTATTCCCGGATGCCGGGGTCGAGCGTCCATTCGTTGAGGAAGGCGATCTGGTTGAACCAGCAGCGGCGGCCGGTGACCGGGTGCCGGACGACGGCGCTGCGGCGCTGACGGGTGGTCAGGGTGCCGTCGGGCTGCCAGCGGTGGGCGATGGCGTGGGTGTGGCAGTGGCGGGCGACGGCGGCGCGGTCGTCGGTGCCGAAGGCTTCGGTCACGGAGGCGCCGATCTCGCCGTTGTAGGTGCGGGTGAGCAGCCAGCCCTGGCGGGTGAAGCGCCGGACCAGCCGGCGGGGCAGTGCGTCGAGGACGGCGCCCGCGTCGGCCACCGTCGTCGCCCCGCCGTCGTCGGGCGCGGTGAGGCAGGCGAAGAGCAGCAGGCCGGGGAACTCGGTGGTGTAGCTGAGTTCGTGGTGGGCGCACATCTGCTGGTTGGGGGGCCACGGGGTGGTGGTGTACGTGCCGGTGCCGCGGGGTGAGCGGGGGGCGAAGCTCTCGGTCTCGGCCATCAGGTCGTCGGCGAGGGCGGTGAGGACGGCGGTGGTGGTGGCGGCGTCGCGCAGGCCGAGGCCGCGGACGAGGAGGGCGCCGTGGTCGGTGACGAGGGCGCGCAGGGCGGCGCGGTGCCGGGCCGCCCAGTGCGCCGGGTCGCCGCCGGGCTCGACGGTCAGGAGCGGTGGGCGGCCGGACGGCAGGAGGGGGGCGGGCAGGGGCGGTGAGGGGGGCGATGCCATGGGACCTCTTCCGTGTTTCGTGTTTTCGTGGGTCCTACGGGTGGTGTGGGTCCGGTGGATGCGTGGTGTCCGTGGACGGTTTGATTCCGCGGAGGATCCGTGGTTTCCCGGGCGGGGTGTGGGGGCCCGGCGGCGCGGGTCCGCGGTGCGGGTACCGGCCCGGCCGGAGTTGTCGCTTCTGCGGGCGGGGCCGTCGTGCGGTCGGCGCCGGGATCGGCGTGCGGTCGTGGCGGGGCCGGTCGCGGTCGCCCGGCTGGGTAGCCCTCCCCCCGCCGGGCACGCGGGAGACGCCGCGTCACCGCAGGTCAGGGGCGCGTTCGTCGTCGAGGAGGGTGGCCAGGTCGGCGAGGACGGGGCGGTGGATGACGTCCTTGAGGGAGACGGCCCGGTCGAGGGCGATCACGAGTCTCACCGCTGTGAGTGAGGTGCCGCCGCCGTCGAAGAAGTGGTCATGGCGGCCGACGGTGTCCTCGGGGACGCCCAGGGCCGTGGCCCAGGCGCGGGCCAGTCGCCGTTCGGCGGGGGTGTGCGGGGGACGGTGCCGTTCCGCCCCGGAGGCGGGGCGGTCGGCGAGTGCGGCCAGGGTCCGCTTGTCGGTCTTGCCGTTGGCGGTGAGCGGCAGCCGGGCGTGCCAGTGGAAGGCGGTCGGCACCATGTACGCGGGCAGTGACCGGCTCAGCCGGGTGCGCAGGGTGCCGGGGTCCAGGGGGCGCGGGCCGCTGTAGAAGGCGACGAGGTGGTGGCCGTCGCCGCTCACCACGACCGCGCCGTCGTGGACGCCGTCCACCCGCAGCAGCGCGTTCTCGATCTCGCCGATCTCGATGCGGAAGCCGCGGATCTTGACCTGGGCGTCGCGGCGGCCGAGGAACTCCAGCTTCCCGCCCGGCAACCACCGGCCGATGTCGCCGCCCTGGTAGAGGCGTTCGCCGGGGCGGTGCGGGTCGTCGCCGAAGGCGAGGCGGGTGCGTTCGGGGTCGTTGACGTAGCCGCGGCCGACGCAGACGCCGGAGAAGACGATCTGGCCGGGGGCGCCGAGCGGGACCGGCTCCAGGTGCTCGTCGGTGACGTAGACGCGGGCGTTGGGGACGCAGCGGCCGAGCGGGACGCGGTCGCCGTCGGGGGCGCGGTCCATCACCTCGTGGTTGGTGTCGTCGGAGGTCTCGGTCAGTCCGTAGGCGTTGACGAGGCGGACGCCGGGGTGGGCGGCGAACCAGCGTTGGACCAGGCCCTTCTTGAGCGCTTCGCCGGTGGCCGAGACACAGCGCAGGTCCGGGAGGAGGCGGGGGGTGCGTTCCAGGTGGGTGAGGACGGCTTCGAGGTAGGAGGGGACGACCTGGAGGACGGTGACGCGGGCGGTGGCGAGGGTGTCGACGAAGCGGGCCACGTCGAGGATCACCGGCTGTTCGACGAGGTGGGTGCGGCCGCCGGTGAGGAGGGCGGCGACCAGTTGCCACAGGGAGATGTCGAAGCACTGGGGCGCGGTCTGCGCGACGACGGCGCCCTCGGCGATGCCCAGGTCGGCGATCTTGGCGTAGAGGTGGTTGAGGAAGCCGGCGTGTTCGCACAGCGCGCCCTTGGGTTCGCCGGTGGAGCCGCTGGTGAAGTAGAGGTAGGCGAGCTGGCCGGCGGCGACCCGTACGCCGGGGTCGTGGGTGGGGTGGCCGGCGGCGAGGGCGGTGTCGATGCCGAGGGCGCAAAGGTCGGGCAGGAGGGCGCGGGCCCGGTCGAAGGTGGTGGTGGCGCCGGGTTCGGTCAGGGCGAGGCGGCAGCCGGCGCGGGTGAGCATGGCGGCGATGCGGTCGGGCGGGAAGTGCGGTTCGACGGGGAGGTAGACGCCGCCCGCCTTGAACACGGCGAGGACGGCGGCCATCCAGTCGAGGGTGCGTTCGGTGACGACGGCGACGACGGCTTCGCGGGTCAGGCCCTGGGCCAGGAGGGCGTGGGCGAGGCGGTTGGCGCGGGCGTTGAGTTCCCGGTAGGTGAGGTGGCGGTCGCCGCAGGTGGCGGCGACGGTGTCCGGGTGGGCGCGGGCGCGTTCCTCGAAGAGTTCGTGGAAGCGGCGGTCGGGCAGCGGGCGGTGGGGCCCGGCCAATTCGTCGAGCTGGAAGCGGCGTTCGGCTTCGGAGAGCAGGCTGACGCGGCCGTACGGGGCGTCGGGGTCGGCGGCGAAGTGGGTGAGGGCGGTGCGGTGGTAGCCGGCGATCCGGGCGGCGCTCTCCGCGTCCAGCGCGTCGGTGCGGTGGCGGGTCCGCAGCCGGGCGCCGGTGCCGTGGCGGAGCACCGAGAGCCGCAGCACGCTGGTGCCGAGCGGGTCGCCGCCGTGGCCGTACGGATCGAGTTCGGCCTCGAACAGGACGGTGTCCAGGCCGAGTCGGGCGGCGAGGCGGGGTACCGAGCAGTGGCGGTGGGCGGCGGTGTCGGTGAGGGCGCGGGCGGCTTCCTGGGCCAGTTCGCGCCAGGTGACGGGGGTGGCGGAGAGGCGGCAGGGCAGGGCGGGGCCGGGGGCGGCGGTGGTGCAGCCGGTGGTGACCTCGCGTTCCCCGGAGAGGGCGGCGAGCACCCGGGTGTGCGCGGCGAGCCAGATCGCCTCCCGGGGGACGCCGTGTTCGCCGCCCCAGCGGTCGAGCTGTGCCATGAGGTCGTCGGGGAGCGTCAGGTCGTGGGTGGCGATGCCGGGGACGGGTTCGGGGGCCCATCGGGGGACGGCGGTGAAGCCCGCGCCGGTGAGGACGGTGCGCCAGTACTCCTGGTCGGTGCCGGTCGGTCGCGTCATGGGGTTCCCTTCCTGCCGTGCGGTGCGGGCACGGCGAAGCCGCGGGGCGTACGGGGGGGGTGGGCCGACGGCGGGTCAGCGCGGGGCGGGTGCGGGGGCGGTGGCGCCGGGGTCGCGGGGGCGGGGCGGTGGCGGGGGCGACGGGTGGCGGTCGGGGTCCGCGGGGGCTGCCGGGTTGCCCGCCCAGTGGGCGTGCGCGGGGACGTCCTCGCCCTTCATCAGGAAGGAGTCGGCGCCGAGCACCGCGCCGGTCCCCATCGTCACGCCGTAGTGGACGAGGGCGCCGACGCCGAGGGTGCAGCCGGCGGCGAGGACGGTGTGGTCACACTTGTAGGTGCCGTCCTCCTGGGAGTGGCACTGGATCTTGCTGCCGGCGTTCAGGGTGCAGTCGTCGCCGATGGCGGTGAGGGTCCGTTCGGTGAGGATGCAGCCGTCGTCGAAGATCCGGCGGCCGGTCCGGACGCCGAGCAGCCGCCACAGCAGGCTTTTGAACGGGGTGCCGTTGAGCGCGTTGAAGTGGGTCTCGGGCACCTTCCACAGGCGTTCTTGGTGCCAGAAGTTCCGGTCGTAGATGGAGCTGACCTCGGGGCGCAGCGGGCGGAAGCGGGTCAGGCACCGCTCGACGAGCGCGTAGTAGAGGGCGGTGTACGCCATGGCGGCGACCAGGAACACCGACTCCAGCAGGGTGCCGGTCAGGTCGTCGCCGCCGGTGGTGACCAGGGCCAGCAGGAGGAGGCCGTGGAAGTGGGCCCAGCGGATGAGGAGGAACAGGGCGATGGTGCGGAGGTTGTAGCGGTTCTTCGCGGCGAGGCGGTCGCGGAAGGTGTCGCCGGTGCGCAGATGGTCGAAGCGGGCGTCGCGTTCGACGGTGCGGGGGATCTCGAAGCTGGGTGAGCCCAGGAGTCCGACGCCGGTGCGGATCTCGCCGTCGAGCGGGACCATCGCCTTGGTCGCCAGGAGGCAGTTGTCGCCGGTGCGGCCGCCCGCGGGGTAGGCGATGTAGTTGCCGAGGAAGTTGCGGCGGCCGATCGCGGTGCGGGTGAGGCGGAAGGACGAGCCGGAGTACTCGGCGTTCATGAGGGAGAGGCCGTCGGCGATCATCGTGCCGCTGCCGACGGAGCTGAGGAACGGCGAGTCGTGCTGGACGAAGCAGCCGAAGTTGGAGCCGGTCTGTTCGACGCGGGACAGGTCGTACCCCAGTCCTCGCAGGTAGGGGACGATGTAGCTGCTGTCGCCGAAGAGCTGGATGAAGAATTTGACGTTGGTCAGGCGGACGAGGGCGCGGTGGGTGCCGTAGCGCAGGCCGTACAGCGGATGGACGGTGCCGGGGGTGATCGCGCGGCGCAGCAGGCGCGGGACGGTGAGGAGCACGGCCAGGCCCAGGGTGACGGCGCCGAAGAAGAGCGCTCCGGAGAGCAGCAGGGCGTTGAGGTGGAAGACGGCGGAGGCCGGCGGTTGTTCGTCGAGGTCGCCGTGGCCGCCGATGACCGGTAGCCCGGTCCACAGCAGGGAGAGCAGCGAGAGGGTCAGCGGGATGCCGACGAGCAGGGTCCTGGCGAGGTCCGCGGCGCCGAAGGCGGCCCGGCGCAGGGTGCCGCAGGGCCTGGGCGCGACGCGGACGTAGTTGACGTCGGTGGGACGGGCCGGGGAGCCGTGCCAGCGCTGTCCGGCGGGGACGGTGTCGCCGCGGCGGAGGGTGGAGGTGTGGCCGAGTTGGGCGCCGTCGCCCATCGCGGTGTCGATGTCCAGGACGGTGCGTTCGCCGACGAAGGTGTCCCGGCCGAGGGTGACGGGTCCGGTGCGGATGCGTCCGGCGTGGGCCCGGTAGCAGAGGAAGAAGGAGTCCTTGCGGATCACCGAGCCGGCGCCGATGGTGAGCAGGTCGGTGCAGACGGGGAGGGAGCGGGAGAGGATCGTGACGTGGCGTCCGATCTTCGCGCCGAGCGCCCGCAGGTAGAGCGTGTGCAGCGGGCTGCCGACGAAGAGCAGTACGGGGTTGGCGTGCACCAGGACCTTGACGGTCCAAAAGCGCAGATAGGTGGTGCCCCAGACGGGGAACTCGCGGGCCGTCCAGCGCCCGATGAGCAGCCATTTGACCAGGACGGGGAAGGCGCTCAGGCCGGTGAACTCGGCGGCGCCGAAGGCGACCGCCCGGCCGTAGCGGGCCAGGGGTGACGGGGCGTCGGCGACCCAGGTGTAGCCGTGGGTGGTGGCGGAGGCGATGAGCCAGGAGTAGCCGAGGAAGAAGGCCAGTTGGGCCGCGCCGCAGGCGACATAGCGTGCGGTGGGGTGGGCCGGCGGTGGGGCGGCGGGTTCCTCGGGCGGGGCCGGGGGGCCGGTTTCGGCGGGGGCGTCAGGGGCGGTGCCGGCGCGGGCCGCGGCGAGGGCGGCGACGGTCGGGTGCCGGTAGATGTCCTTCATCGAGACGGCGGGCAGTTCGCCGCGTTTTCTGACGCGGGCGCAGAAGTGGGCCATGACCAGGGAGTCGGCGCCGAGGTCGGCGAAGAAGTGGCTGTCGGCGGGCACCCGTTCGGTGTGCAGGAGCTCGGCGAGGATGGCGGCGTACACCGTCTCCAGCAGGGCTACGGCGGCGGGCCCGTCGCCGGGGGGCGGGGGCGGCCCGGTGGTGGCCGTCGGGGCGGTGGTGTCCGTGGTGGCCGTCGGGGCGGTCGCCGGGGTGGTGGTGGCCGGGTGGCCGGGGGTGGTTCCGGCCGGTTCTTCTCTCCCCACGTGAACTCCTTGAACGCGTCGTGCCCGCAGGCGCGGACGGGGTGCGGTGGCGGGCGGGCCGGAGGGCGGTGGTCACGGCGGCGTTCCGGGGGGTGGTGTGCTCCGGTGGCGCGCGGGTCACCGCCCGGCTCCGGGGCCGGGCGGGGCGCCGGTCCGTGCGCCCCGGGGGCTCACCGGTGTGCGCCGGGGCCCGGAGATCCGGGTGACCGGCGCCGTTCGCGCGCCGCTCGTTCTTCCTTCCGCACAGCTCCCCCTTTTCCCGTCCCCACCGATGGGATCGTTGAAGAACGTAGAACTCTCCCTCTCCCCCGAACCAGCCGTGTGCAGGCCACAAAGGAAACCGGTCCGCGACGCACGGCGAGGAATCAGCATTCCGTATCGGAATATCCGCCGCCGGGTCCCGCGCATTTCTCCGGAGGGCGTTCGCCACCTGCGGGTCTCCCGGCTCTCCACAGGGCGGCACGATCGGGGCGCACACCTTCACGATCCCTGCACGCAAAGCATGTAAATGCTATTTATCGGGCACCCCGGGAGGGGATAAAGAGGGCAATTGCGGCAACGCGCCGAGGGGGTCGCACTCGGCGGCGGGCCCGACGGCGCATCCGGCTGGCGTGAACCGAGCGGCGCATCGCGGGGCGGGGATAAAGAATTACCCTGACTCCGGTAATGGCGCGCCGCAGCCCGCCGAATGCGCCCCGGAGAGCGCTCCGAGAATATTCTTATATTCTTCTCCGGGAATTCTTCGCGGCCGTATCACTCGACACTCCGCGCCCCGCGCCCACCGGAACGCACTCCCTTTTCCCGGGCCCCGGAAAGGCCGCCGGACCACGCCAGGACCGCCCGCGCCGCGGCAGGCGGCACGCGGGCACCGCCGCGAGGCGCGCCACCGCGCGCGTACGGCGCGGCGGGTGCGGCCGCCACGCCTCTACCGTGGGCGGCACCGCGCCCGCGGCCACGCGGGCGCGGCGGCACGACCGCGAGAGAAGAGGCAGAGATGACTGATCATCAGGCCACGGACGACGGACGGACACCGGACGGGACACCGATCCCGGACGACGAACTCGCATGGCTGGACGCGACGGCACAGGCCGACCTGGTCCGCCGCGGCGTGCTGTCGCCGACGGAGCTGGTCGAGGCGGCGATCGCCCGGATCGAACGGCTCGACGGCAAGCTCAACGCGGTGATCACCCCGCTCTTCGAGAAGGCGCGCGCCGCGGCGGGCTCGGCCGCGCTGCCGGACGGCCCGTTCCGCGGTGTCCCCATGCTGCTGAAGGACACCCTGGGCCACTCCGCAGGCGACCCCGTGCACAGCGGGATGCGCGCGCTGCGCGACCGCGACTGGCGCGCCACCGAGGACTCGACGCTGACCACGCGGTTCCGGTCCGCCGGCTTCGTCATCTGCGGCCGGACCAACGTCCCGGAGCTGGCCACCAGCGTGACGACGGAGCCGCTGGCGCACGGCCCGACCCGTAATCCGTGGGACCTGACCCGCTCCCCCGGCGGTTCGAGCGGCGGTTCGGCGGCGGCGGTCGCCTCGGGCATGGTTCCCGTGGCGCACGGCAACGACATGGCCGGGTCGATCCGGATACCCGCGGGCGCCTGCGGACTCGTCGGGCTCAAGCCCACCCGTGGCCGCACCTCGCTGGGGCCGCGGTTCGGCGAGTTCTGGGGGCCGGTGACGCATGAGCACGTCCTGACCCGGTCGGTCCGCGACTGCGCGGCGGTGCTGGACGCCACCGCGGGCGCGGCGCCCGGCGACCCGTACACCGCCCCGCCCCCGCTCCGGCCCTTCCGCGAGGAGGTCGGCGCCGACCCGGGCGCGCTGCGCGTCGGCTTCCGTACGGCGACGCCGGGCGGCGGCGGACCGGCGCACGCGGACTGCGTGGCGGCGGTCGAACACACCGCGCGGCTGCTCGGCACGCTGGGCCACCGCGTCGCCCCCACCGCAGCGCCCGCCCTGGACGCCCCGGCCCTCTTCGAGACGCTGCCGACCGTGTTCGCCGCCGTCCTCGCCTGGGAGCTGGAGCAGTGGTCGCGGCGGCTCGGCGAACAGCTCACCCCCGGCGACCTGGAGCCGATGAACGCGGCGCTCGCGGAGGCGGGCGGCGCGGTCACGGCGGCGCAGTGGCTCTCCGGTGTGCAGACGTGGCAGGAGTGGTCGCGCGAGGCCGCCGCCCTGTGGGAGAACGAGGTCGATGTGCTCCTCATGCCGACGTCCGCCAGGCCGCCGCTGCCGCTGGGCGAACTGGCGCCGACCGCGCGGGAGCCGATGGAGCTGGTGGCGGGCGTCGCCGAGGGCATCGCCTGCACCATGCCGTTCAACCTCACCGGCCAGCCCGCCGTCTCGCTGCCCCTGTACCGCAACGCCGAGGGCCTGCCGATCGGGGTGCAGCTCATCGCGGCCCACGGCCGGGAGGACGTGCTGTTCCGGCTGGCGTCCCAGTTGGAGGAGGCCGCTCCGTGGGCCGGTGACCGCCCGCCGTTCTCCGCCTGACGCGGGTGTCGCGGGGCCGGGGCGGACCGCCCGTGTCCGCTCCGGCCCCGCGGCCGTCACACCGTCAGCTCCATGCCGTCCGCCGGGATCTCCACGCCCGCGCGCCGCACCTCCTCGGCGGCGGCGGAGGACGGGTCCAGGAGCGGGTTGGTGTTGTTGAAGTGGGTGTAGAGGCGGCGCAGGCCCGGATGGCGGGCGAGGCGGGCGAGGGTGCCGCCGGGGCCGCCGGCCGGCAGATGGCCCATCAGGGACTGCCCCGCGTCCGGGGAGCGGACCGCCTGCCCCAACTCCTCGGCGCTGAAGAACGTCCCGTCGATGAAGGCGCAGGTCACCGACGCGAGAAGGGCGTCGAACCCGTCGGGCCAGGTCGCGAGGCAAGGCGCGTGGAGCAGGGCGCCGCCGGTCGCCGGGTCCTCGATCCGCAGGGCGCTCACCCAGGGGAGCCCGGGGGCGGGCGCCGCGACGTACTTGGGCGCCTTCGTACCGACCGGGTGAAAGGTGACGGTGAGGCCGCCGGAGAGCGGGAAGGCGGCGGAGGCGGCGCACCCCGTGGCCCCCGCCCCGGGTACGGTCGCGGCGCCGGTGTCCTGCCACCGCCAGGGCGCGTAACGGTCCAGCAGGCCCCGCAGCGGCAGTGCCGTGGTGAGCGCCTCGTGGACGGGCGACGCGGCGTACACCGTCAGATCCGCCCCGCCGCGCAGCACCGCCAGCCCGAGGGTGTGGTCGACCTCCGCATCGGTCAGCAGCACGCCGCGCACCGGGGTGTCGCGCGGCCCCGGCCCCGCGGCCAGTACGGACGCCGCCTCCCACTGCACCCGGATGTCCGGTGAGGCGTTCAGCAGCCACCAGTCGCGGCCGTCGCCGCTGACGGCCACGGAGTCGTGGAACCGCGGCGGCAACTCCCCGCGGCGGCACCGGGCGCACAGCGCGCATCCGCAGTTCCACTGCGGGAACCCGCCGCCCGCGGCGGTCCCGAGCACCTTCACCCTCATCGACGCCCTCCCCATCTCACAGCACGCACCGCGCGCCGCCCCGCGGACGCGGGGCCCTTGCCGATCGCCGGGGAACCTCCCCACGAACGGAGCGGACGAACACGCCCGCGCACCCGGGAAGCCGACGCGGGCGGCGGAGCGGCGCGCCCCGCGGGTAGGGTCGCCCGGTGCCCGAGCTGATGCGGCTGCACCGCAGCCATGCCCCGGCGGTCCTCGCGTTCGAGCGGGCGAACCGCGCCTACTTCGCCGCCGCGGTCACCGACCGCGGCGACGCCTACTTCGACCACTTCACCGACCGGTTCGACGCCCTGATCGCCGAACAGGAGGCGAGCGTCTGCGTCTTCCACGTCCTCGTCGCCGAAAACGGTGCGGTGCTCGGCCGGTTCAACCTGATGGATCTCGCCGACGGCACCGCGACGCTCGGCTACCGGGTCGCGGAACACGTCGCCGGGCGCGGTGTGGCGACCGCGACCGTCCGCGCACTGTGCCTGCTCGCGGCGGAACGGTACGGGCTGCGCACCCTGAGGGCGGCCGCCGCCCACGCGAACGCCGCGTCCCGGCGGGTGCTGCTCAAGGCCGGTTTCCACCCGGCCGGCCCGGCGGACCCGGCCGACATCGGCGGGGAGCCGGGCGCCTGGTACCGGCGCGACCTGCTCCCCCGCTGACGGCGGGGCCCGGCCGGTGACGAGGGGGAGCGAACGGCCCGGCCCGCCTCGGGAGTCCGCACACCGGCCCGGCCTGCGAACGCCCCGGGGCCCGGCCCCCGGCGGCCGGCCGCTACCCGGCCACGCCCCGGTGCCGCACCGCCGACCCCGACCGGTCCTTGACGACCTCCAACTGTGCCGGGATACGGCCCTTGAGATCCGCGACATGGCTGACGATGCCCACGCTGCGGTCGCGTTCGCGCAGCCCGTCGAGGACGTCCAGCACCTCGTCCAGGCTCTGTTCGTCGAGGCTGCCGAAGCCCTCGTCGATGAAGAGGGTGTCCAGGCGGGTGCCGCCCGCCTCGTCCGTCACCACATCGGCCAGGCCCAGCGCCAGGGCGAGCGAGGCGTAGAACGTCTCCCCGCCCGACAGGCTCGATGTGTCCCGCTCCCGGCCCGTCCACGCGTCGATCACCCGCAGCCCCAGACCGGAGCGGCGCACCCCGGCGCTGCGCGCGTCCGAGTGCACCAGGGTGTAGCGGCCGCCCGACATCCGCCGCAACCGCTCCCCCGCCACCACCGCGACCTGCTCCAGGCGGGCGGCGAGCACGTACGACTCCAGCCGCATCCGGCGGACGTTCTCGCCGGAGGTGCCCGCCACGAGCGAGGCGATGCCGCCCACCACGCCGAACTCAGCGTACAGCGGGGCGAGCGCGCGGGCCTCGGTCGCCGCCCGCTGCGAGAGCCGGTCCAGCGCCGCGCAGCGTTCCGCGGCGCCGGTCCGGGCGGCGGCGGCCGCGCGCAGCCGCCGTGCGGCCACCTCCACGGCGCGGTACGCGTCCGCCGCGTCCACCTCCGCGTCCGTCTCGACGGCGGCGGCCGCCGCCTCGGCCCCGGCCAGCTCCGCCGCCACGGCCGCGGCTTCCGCCTCCCGGTGCCGGACCCGTTCGGCCAGCTCCCGCCGGGCCGGCTCCGCCAGCTGCGCGGCCCGCGCCGCGGCCGCGTCCGGGAAACCGGCCGCCGCGACGGCCGTGGCCAGCGCCTCCTCGGCCTCCCCCAGCCGCCGCTCCGCCGTGCGGGCGGCGCCCGCCGCCTCCACGACGGCGGCCAGGGCCGCCGCGCGCCGCTCACCGCGCGCGGCCCGCTCCGCCACGCTCGCGCACTCCCCGCGGGCGAGCGCCACCTCCTCGCGCAGCGCCGCCCGCTCCGCCTCCAGCGCCTCGCGCCGGGAGAGGCGGGCCGCGATCCGGCGCTCGGCGTCCTGCCGTGCCGTGCGCCGCCGCTCCGCCTCCCGCTCGGCGGCCGCCAGCGCCTCGCGCGCGGGCCGCACCCCGGCCGCCACCGCGCGCACCTCGGCGTACTCGGCGGCCAACTCCTCGGCGTGGGCGGCGCGCTCGGCCGCCGGGGCCTCCCCGGCGGCGGTGGTGGCGGCGGAGAGTTCACCGGCCGCCTCCCGCACCCGGCCCTCCGCCGTGCGGTACGCCTCCTCGCGCTCGCGGTACGCGGTGAGCGCGGCCTCCTCCTCGGCCCGGCCGACGTGTCCCTCCCCCGGGCGGGCGGGGTCCGGGTGCCGCGTCGCGCCGCACACGGCGCACGGGGCGCCGTCGCTCAGCGCGGCGGCCAGTTCGGCGGCGACGCCCCGCAGCCGGGCGTCCTTCAGCTCCAGCCAGCGTTCGTGCGCCGCCGCGGAGTCTTCCCGCGCGGTCAGCGCCAGGGCCCGCAGCCGCGTCAGCCGGGCCGTCAGCTCGTCGCGGTGGCGGGCGGCCGCCGCGCGCTCACGGGCCGTGGCCACCGCCGCCTCCAGCGCCTCCGCGCGGCCCACGGCCTCCTGGGCCCGCTCCACCCGCTCCTGGAGGGCCCGGCGCCGCGTCTCCCAGCCGCCGAGCCAGTCGGCGCACTCCGCGACGGTGTCCTCGTCGGCGGCGCCCGCCCGCTCGGCCGCCTCCCGCTCGGCGGTCAGCGCGGCGACGCGCTCCTCCGCGCGGCGGGCCGCGGCCAGGGTGCCGAGCTGGGCGCGCTCGGTGTGTTCCCGTGCGGCGAGTTCCTCCGGTGCGGCCCCGGCGAGGGGGGCGGGCAGCGCGGCGCGGCGGGAGCGCTCCGTGGCGGCGGCGTCCTCGGCCTCCCGCCGGGCCGTCGCGCACCACGCCAGCACCGGGGCCACCTCGGCGGCCCGGCCGGCCGCCGCCAGCCGCTCCCGGTCGCGGCCGTCCTCATCCGCCGTCGCGGCCAGCCGGGCGGCGCGCTCCCGGGCCGCGTCACGGCGGCGCCGTACCCGGTCGCGTTCCTGCGCCTCCTCCCACACCGCGGTGGCCGCCCGCTCCGCCGCCTCGGCGGACCGTTCGGCGCAGCCGGCCACGGTCAGCCGCTCCCGCGCCGCGGCCCGCGCCACCGCGAGCCGGACGAGGACGGACGCGGCGAACCCGGGCTCGCCGACGCCGGGGGCGCCCGCGGCCGTCTCCGGTGCGGTCCGGCGGGCCGTGGTGCCCGGTTTCCGGGCGGCCGGGACGGTGCCGGACGGCAGCGGGGGCAGCGCCGCCAGGTCCGGGCAGTCGCCGGCCGCCTCCGCTGCGCGGTGTGCGAGCGCCAGCAGCCGTTCGTCGCCGCCGCGGACCCGTTCGGCCGCGGTCTTCCGCCGGAGGGTGAGCCGGTCCTCGACGGCGGCGAAGCGGCGGGTGTCGAAGAGGCGGCCCAGCAGCCGCGCCCGGGACTCCGCGTCGGCCCGCAGGAACCGCGCGAAGTCGCCCTGCGGCAACAGCACCACCTGGCAGAACTGCTCCTTGTTCAGGCCGAGCAGCCCGCCGATCTCCTCGCCGATCTCCTGGTGCGAGCGGCTGAGCGCCTTCCACCGGCCGCCCTCGCCGGGCCCGGGCACGTACTCCCGCAGCCGGCTCTGCGCCTTCTCCCGCGTCGTGCCCGTACCGCGCTTCTTCGGGCGGAGCTGTTCGGGCAGCCGGGTCAGCTCCAACCGGCGTCCGGCGACGGTCAGTTCGAGAACCACCTCGGTCGGAACCGAGGGGTCGGCGAGATCGCTGCGCAGCGCCTGCCCCGCCTGCCGGGCGCCGGGGACGGAGCCGTACAGCGCGAAGCACACGGCGTCCAGGACGGACGTCTTGCCCGCGCCGGTGGGGCCGTGCAGCAGGAACAGGCCGTCGCGCGAGAGCCGGTCGAAGTCGACGGTCTGCGCCCCGCCGAACGGTCCGAACGCGGTCACCGTCAACCGGTGCAGCCTCACGGCGCCACCTCTTCCGCCGCCTCGGCCAGCCGTACCTCTTCGAACGCCTCGCGCAGCACCGCCCGCTCCTCGTCGTCCGCCGCCCGGCCGCCGCGCACATGGGCCACGAAGTCCTCGGCGACCTCCTGGTCCCCGCGGCCCCGCAGCCGCTGCGCGTACGAGGCGAACGCGTCCGCCGGGCGCTCGTCGGGGTCGAAGTCGAGGGCGAGGATGTGCCCGAACCGCTCCGTCAGGCGGGCCATCGGCTCCGCCGGGCGCACCGGATCGGTGAGCGTCGCCTCCACCCAGTGCTCCGTGTGGCGCTCCAGCGCCGGATCCTCCAGCAGCGTCTCCAGACGGCCGCGCAGCCGGGCCAGCGGGCGCGGTACGGGCGCGTCGATCCGCTCCGCCGTGACCGCGCCGTCCGCGCCGAGGTCGATCAGCCAGGACGATTTGCGGTGCGTCGCCTCGGAGAAGGAGTACGCGAGCGGGGAGCCGGAGTAGCGGACCCGGTCGGTCAGCGCCTGGCAGCCGTGCAGATGGCCCAGTGCGACGTAGTCGACGCCGTCGAAGACCGCGGCGGGCACCGACGCCACGCCGCCGACGGTGAGGTCCCGCTCGCTGTCGCTGACCTCGCCGCCGGTGACGAAGGCGTGTGCCAGGACGACGGAGCGGGTGCCGGCGGGCCGGGCGGCGAGGTCGGCGCGGACCCGGTCCATCGCGGCGCCCAGCACCTCCGTGTGGGCCGCGCGCCCGGCGCCGAGGCGGTCGCGGACGAGGGCCGGTTCGAGGTAGGGCAGGCCGTAGAAGGCGACCGGGCCGTCGGCGTCGTCGAGCAGGACCGGCTCACCGCAGCGCTCGGGGTCGGTGCGCAGGTGGACGCCGCCGCGCTCCATCAGTCCGGCGCCGACGCCGAGACGGCGGGCGGAGTCGTGGTTGCCGGAGATCATGATCGTGGGGACGCCGAGCGCGGCGAGGCGGTGCAGCGCGGTGTCGAACAGCTCGACGGCGGCGAGCGGCGGCACCGCCCGGTCGTAGATGTCACCGGCGACGAGGACGGCGTCGACGTCCCGGGCGGTGACGGTCTCGACGAGATGGTCGAGGTAGACGCGCTGGGCGGGGAGCAGGCTCACGCGGTGGAAGGAGCGCCCCAGGTGCCAGTCGGAGGTGTGCAGCAGTCTCACCACGCCGCTCCCGCCCGCATCGTCACTCCCTCACCGGCCGCCCCGAGGCGGCCTCGCCGGTCCGCTGTCACCCGGCCATCCTCCCAGGCGCGCGCGGTGCGCCCGGCCGCCCGGGGCGTGCCGTCCGTCTCACGCCTCGCCGTACGCCTCGCCGCCCAGCTCCAGGACGGCGCTCCCGGCGGTGGTGTCCGCCAGCCACGCGCCGAACGCCTCGACCTCCGCCTCGGGCAGGCCGATCCCGATGCGGACCTCGGCGCCGTAGATGACCTCGCGCACCGCGCGGCCGGTGGCCCGCAGATCGTTCTCCAGTTTTCCGGCCCGCTGGTGGTCGACGGTGACGGTGGCGAGGCGGTAGCGGCGGCGGACGACCGTGCCGAGGGTGTCGAGGGCCTCGCCTACGGCGCCGCCGTAGGCGCGGATCAGGCCGCCGGCGCCGAGCTTGACACCGCCGAAGTAGCGGGTGACGACGGCGACGACGTACCGCATCTCGCGGCGCAGCAGCATCTGGAGCATCGGGACGCCGGCGGTGCCGCCCGGTTCGCCGTCGTCGCTGGCCTTCTGGACGCCGCCGTCGGCACCGAGGACGTACGCGTAGCAGTGGTGACGGGCGGTGGGGTGCTCCTTGCGGACGGCCGCGATGAAGTCCTGCGCCTCGGCCTCGGTCGCGACGGGCGCGAGGGCGCAGAGGAAACGGGACTTGTTGATCTCGATCTCGTGCACCCCGGCGTGGGCGAGGGTCCGGTACTGCTCCTGCATCGCCCCAGCCTATGCGGCGGTCCGGCGGGCGAGGCCACCGGCTGTCGCACGGGGGTACGGGCACGGTGTCCGCCGTCCGGGGGCCCGGGGCGCGTCCAGGCGGCGTATCCGGGCGGGTGTTGCGGTGCGTCGGGCGGACGCGGGCGCCGCCCGTGGGCACTGTGACCGGGGCGACGGCCTCGTGCGCGGGGCCCGCTCGCGCACCCAGGAACCGTACGGCGGGTCGGCGGAGGCTTCATGGACGACAACACACACACGACGCTGGCGGCGGGCGCGCCCGTGACGGGCGAGGCGATGCCCGAGCCGCCGCCGGAGGTGGTCGAGGCGGCCCGCGAGGCGCCGGATCACTGGCTGGCCATGGTGGACCTGACGTGGACGGGCGAGGGCCCGCCGCCGCTGTGGGCGGTGATCGGCCAGTGGCGCTCGGGGCCGGACGGCGAGATCGAGGACTGGCGGGACAACCCGGAGTACCGGCCGTCCCCGCAGATGCTGGACTGGGCGGAGCCGACGGACCCGGTCGACCAGGCGGTACAACTGGCGGCGACGGGGTACGGGCCGGTGCCGGAGGTGGCGCGGGCACTGGCGGCGGCCGAGGTGTCGTTCCTGGTGACGGCGGCGGGCGCCCCGCTGCCCGCGGCGTCGCCGGAGGGCACGCCGGTGGTGCCCGTCTACACCTCGGAGGACCATCTGGAGCCGGTGGGCCGGGTGCTCGTCGACCGGCGCCCGGTGGCGGACCTGCTGGAGCTGCTGCCCGCCGGGCACGCGCTGTACGTCAATCCGACGGGCGCGGTGAGCATGCTGGTGGAGCCGGACACGGTACGGGCGGCGCTCGCGGAGCACACGCCGGGCCGGGTCACGGTGGAGATCGGACGGCCCGGTACGGGCGCGGGCGGCGCGGAGCCGGTGCGGGACGGTGAGGCGGGTGAGCGCGGCGGTCTGCCGAAACCGGCGCGGACCGCCGCCGTCGCGGCGTCCATGGCGAGCAGCGGGGCCCGCGGCGGCACCGTCTGACGGCCCGCCTCCCACGAACCCGCCCCGCCCGTCTTCCCCTTCGGGCGGGGCGTCCCGCTCCCGTGCGGGAATCGCGGACGCCCGGCGGGTGTTGCCGGTACGGAACCCGCCGTCCGGGCGCGGTTCCCGTACGCACGGACGGAAGACGGGGAGGCGGCGCATGTACGGCGATCCTGCGGTGATCCGCAGCATGCTGACGGAGCTGGGCGACACCTGGGCGGTGGTGGGCCTGTCGGAGAACAGGTCGCGGGCGGCGTACGGCGTCGCCGCGGCGCTCCAGCAGTTCGGCAAGCGGATCGTGCCGGTGCATCCACGGGCGGAGACGGTCCACGGCGAGCGGGGTTATCCGTCGCTGTCGGCGATCCCGTTCCCGGTCGATGTGGTGGACGTGTTCGTGGCCTCCGAACGGGCCGGCGCGGTCGCGGACGAGGCGGTGGCCATCGGCGCGAAGGGCGTGTGGTTCCAGCTCGGCGTCGTGGACGAGGCGGCGTGGGAGCGGGTCCGCGGCCACGGGGTCGCGATGGTGATGAACCGCTGCCCGGCGATCGAGATACCGCACCTGGGCTGAGGGCGCGGGGTCCGGTGGCGGCGCCGTACCCGTGGGGCGGTAGCGTCCGGGCATGAGTACACCGCGTGTCGCCGTGCCCGGGGACGCCGCCGAGTTGGTGCGGCTGCGCCGGTCGATGTTCGCCGCGATGACCGGGCGGGACGCGCCCGGTCCCTGGGAGCGCGATGCGCGGGCCATGGCCCGGCGCCGGTTGGCCGACTCCCCCGAGGCGTTCGTCGCGTACGTCGTCGACGGCGTGTGCGGGGCGCAGGCGCCGCATCTGGCGGCGTGCGCGGTCGGCACGGTCGAGGAGCGGCTTCCGGCGCCCGGGCATCCCACGGGCCGGTTCGGCTTCGTCTTCAGCGTCTGCACGGACGAGCGGTACCGGGGGCGCGGTTACGCGCGGGCGGTGACGGAGGCGTTGCTGGGCCGGTTCGCGGAGCTGGGCGTCAGCCGGGTCGATCTGCACGCCACCGACGCCGCCGAGCCCCTTTATCGCAGCCTGGGGTTCGCGGCGCACTCCACGGCGCTCTCGGTGGATCTGCGGTCGTGGCGGTCCGGCGGCTGAGCCGGATCAGGCGGTCGCCAGTCCTTCGAGGACGGTGGCGTGCGGGAGTTCGGCCAGCGCCTTGCCGGGGACGATGAGCTTGCCCCGGCGGCTGCCGCTGCCGATCAGCGCGTACGGCGTATCGGCGACGGCGGCGTCGACGAGCAGCGGCCAGTCGGCGGGCAGCCCGACGGGGGTGATCCCGCCGTACTCCATCCCGCTGTCGCCGACGGCGGTGCCCATGGGGGCGAACGACGCCTTACGGGCACCGAGTTGGCGGCGTACGGCGCCGTTGACGTCGACGCGGGTGTGGGAGAGCACCAGGCAGGCGGCGAGGGTGGTGGCCCCGCCGCGCTTCGCGGCGACGACCACGCAGTTCGCGGACTGCTCCAGCAGCCACTCGCCGTGGTGGGCGACGAGAACGGCGGTGTCGGCGATGGCCGGGTCGGTGTCGACGTAGCGGATCTCCTCCACCGGCACCGAGCCGTTCCAGCTCCGCAGGGCGGCGGCGACGGGCGCGGCGAGCAGGTCCAGGCATGCGACGGCGGGCCGGACATCACTGAAAGCATCCATGGGCACGGGCATGGCGCCAAGCTAACAGCCGCCGGCCCGCACCTGACGGCACGTCTCAGCGCGCGGGCGGTGGCCCGGTTCACCCCGCGCCGGGCCGGGCGTCCGGTGTGAGCGGCGGGCGCGGGACACCGGAGCCGGGGCCCACCGGTACGGGGGCACGTGGCGGATGCCAGGGCGAAGGCCCTCGGTGAGTGCAGTTCAGCCCACCGGGGTGGCACACGCGGCGGACCCCGGGCGCCGCGCGGGGGCGCGCCGCGTGCGGTCACCCGGTGGGGCCGGGCCGGCCGTCCGGTGCGTCCCCGTCCTCCGGGGCGGACGCGGGCTCCAGGGCGGAGAGCGCCACCAGTTGTTCGGGGGTGACGCCCTCGGGGACCGGTACCGGCGCGGGGGTGCGCAGCGGCGGCTGCCAGCCGGTCCCGGCCTCCCAGCGGCGGACGACGCGGGCGGGAGCGCCGGCGACAACGGCGTGGTCGGGGACCTCGCCGCGGACCACCGCGCCCGCCGCGACGACCGCGTTCCGGCCGAGCCGGGCGCCGGGCAGGATGACCGCGCCGGTCCCGATCCAGCTTCCCGGCCCGATGCTGACCGGGGCGCTGCGGGGCCACTGTTTGCCGACGGGCACCTCGGGGTCGTCGTAGCTGTGGTTGGTGGTGGTGAGGTAGACGCCCGGGCCGAAGAAGCAGTCGTCGCCGATGGTGAGGGGGACGTCGGCGATGACATGGCTGCCACGTCCGAGGACGACGCCGTTGCCGAGGGTGAGGATCGGGTCGGGCCCCAGGTCGAGGTCGGGCATCATCCCGGCGGTCAGGGTGACGTCCTGGGCGATGATGCAGTGCTCGCCCAGGGCTATCCAGGGGTCGCCGAAGACGGTGCCCTGCGGGAAGGCGAGGCGGGTGCCGGTGCCGATGGCGCGGAAGCGGTACGGGCCGGGGCGCTCGGCGGTGACCGCTCCCGCCCGGCTCACCCAGCGGGTGCCGCGGTGCAGCGCGCGCGAGGCGGCCCGGCGCCGCCAGGCGGCGAGGGAGGAGAACACGTTCTTGTTCGACACCACTCGCACACCGTACTCAGCGCGCCGGGCCCCCGGCCGGGCCCGCCCCTGTGATCTTCGCCCCAGCCCGCCGCCGTACGCCCCGCGGTCCGGGCCGTACCGCTCAGCCGCTGAACGAAGCGGCGTGGGTGGCCGCGAGGTCCTGGTAGACGGCGGCGTTCAGCTTGATACCCGCGCGTTCCTCGTCCGTCAGCTCCCGCTTGACCTTGGCGGGGACGCCTGCGACCAGCGAGCCGGGCGGGACGACCATGCCCTGGGGGACGAGCGCCTGTGCGGCGATCAGCGAACCGGCGCCGATGTACGCGCCGTTGAGGACGGTGGCGCCCATGCCGACAAGGACGTCGTCCTCGATGGTGCAGCCGTGCAGGACGGCGTTGTGGCCGACCGAGACGCCGCTGCCGACGGTCACCGGGAAGCCGGGGTCGACATGGACGGTGCAGTTGTCCTGGATATTGCTCCCGGCGCCGACGGTGATCGGGCCGCAGTCGGCGCGCAGCACGGTCTGGTACCAGACGCTCGCCCGCTCGGCGAGCGTCACCTCGCCGAGCACGACCGAGGTCGGGGCGGTGAACGCCGCCGGGTCGACGACCGGTGCGGTGGTGCCCACGGCCGCGATGAGTGCGCCCTGCGCCATTGCTGTTCTCCTTCGTCCGTGCGGATCGCGCCGGGTGCACAGTAGGCGACGGGTCCGGCGGTCCGTCAGGCGGCTTCCCAGGCCGCCCCGATCATCCGGAAGATCTCGTCCACCGCGGCCTGCGGATCGGCCGCCTCGCGCGCCACCGCGTAGGCGTCGATGACGAACCGCGCGAGCGCCCGGCAGGCCGTCGCGGTCAGGGCCAGGTCCGGATCGGCGGCGAGGGCGTCGGCCAGCGATTCCGCGTGGCGCAGCCGCATCGACTCCTCGTACTCCCGCAGGGCCGGTGAGGCGGCGATCATGCGCCACACCGGGGCGGCGCCGTCCGCGGTGCAGTGGCGTACCAGCTCGTGGACCTCGCGGCGCAGTGCGGGCAGTGGCGAGCCGTGCGGCGCGCGACCGGAGACCGCGCCGGTCAGGCGCCGCTCGAAGCCCTGGTCCTGCTCGAAGACCAGGGCCTCTTTCGAGGCGAAGTGGGAGAAGAGCGTGGTGACGGCGACGTCGGCCTCGGCGGCCACCTCGCGGATACCCACCGCGTCGTATCCGCGCTCCAGGAAGAGGCGGAGGGCGGCGTCGGCGATCTTCTGCCGGGTGGCGGCCTTCTTGCGTTCGCGGCGTCCGGACGGCTCGTTCATGCGGTGACGCTACCAAATGCGAATCCGTAACCGTTCCAAAACACTAACGGTTAGTGTTATGTTCGGTCGCATGAAGAGAGTGAGTTTTGCCGAGTTCGGCGGGCCGGACGTGCTGCGCCTCGAAGACGCCGAGGAGCCCCACGCGGGCCCCGGCCGGATACGTATCGCCGTGCGGGCGGCGGGGGTGAACCCCGTCGACTGGCGGCTCCGTGAGGGCCAGTCCCTCAAGGCCCATCCCGTCGCGCTGCCCTCCGGGGTCGGGCTGGACGCCGCCGGGGTGGTGGACGAGGTCGGCGCGGGCGTCACCGGGGTCGCGGTCGGCGACCGGGTGTTCGGCGAAGGGGAGAACACCTACGCCGAGTACGCCGTACTGACGGCCTGGGCCCGGATGCCCGAGGAGCTGACGTTCGAGGAGGCGGCCGGGTATCCGTCCGTGATGGAGACGGCGCTGCGGCTGCTCCGCGAGGTCGGGGTGGCCCCCGGGCAGACGCTGCTGGTCAGCGGCGCGGCCGGCGGCGTCGGCTCGGCGGTGCTGCAGATCGCCCGTGACCGCGGGATCGCGGTGATCGGCACCGCCGGGGCCGCGAACCAGGACTACCTGCGCCGCCTGGGCGCCCTCGCCACGACGTACGGCGAGGGCTGGGCCGGGCGGGTGCGGCAGCTCGGCCGGGTCGACGCGGCGCTCGATCTGGCCGGGGCGGGCGTGCTCCGCGAGCTGATCGAGCTGACCGGGGACCCGCAAAAGGTGCTCACCATCGCGGATCTGGACGCACCGCGGTTCGGCGTCCGGTTCTCCGGTACGGCCGGGAGCGTGCCGGACGCGCTCGCCGAGACCGTCGCCCTGCTCGCGCGGGGCGCGCTGCACATCCCGGTCGAGAAGGCGTACCCGCTCGCCGAGGCCGCGGCGGCGCACATCGACAGCCGGGCCGGTCACACACGGGGGCGGCGGGTCATCGTCGTCTGAGCGGTGCGGGGCGGCGTCCACGGGAAAGCGGACCCGCTCCGGAGCGGCCGCCGCCCTCACCCACGGTGACGCGGCCCGCACCCCCGGCATGCGATCAAGGGCGGTGGCGGGCAGGCTGGGGCCATGGACCGCGCACCCGTCATCGTGCACCCGCCCTGTTCGGGCGGCCGTCGCGTCACGCTCCACGGGCAGGACATCGGACGGGCCCGGCGGCCGGGCGACATCGCCGCGTTCCTGCGCCGCGCCGGGTTCCCCGCGACGGAGCTGATCTGGGACGACGCGGGGGTCTGCGAGTGGCGGGAGGGCGGGCCCGACATCTGGTTCACCCGCTGAAACGGCACCGGCCCGGTGGCGACTGCCACCGGGCCGGAACGCTGTGTACGCAAAGGGGTCAGTCGGCGTTCGCGCCGACCGCCGCCTCTTCCTCCGCCCTGGCCGCCTCGCGCGCGGCGGCGGCCTTCTTCGCCCGCTGCTTCATGAGGAGGAACGAGCCGATACCGAAGAGCACGGCGGCGGCCAGTCCCCAGTAGGAGAACCGCTTGAGCCACGGCTCGGCGACGACGCCGACGCTGTAGAGGAGGGCGGTGGTGCCGCCCGCCCAGACGATGCCGCCCAGGACGTTGGCGATGAGGAACTTCCAGTACGGCATCTTCAGCACGCCGGACAGCGGACCGGCGAAGATCCGCAGCAGGGCGATGAACCGGCCGATGAAGACCGCCCACATACCCCACTTGTCGAACTTCTCCTCGGCCATCGCCACATGGTCGGGCCCGAAGTGCTTGGGGAACTTCCGCCCCGCCCAGTCCAGCAGCGGCTGGCCGCCCTTGCGGCCGATGAGATAGCCGATGGAGTCACCGATGATCGCGCCGGCCGACGCGCAGGCGCCCAGGACGAACGGGTCGATGTGGTCCTGGGTAGCCGACAGGATCGCCGCACTGACGAGGACGATCTCACCCGGCAGCGGAATGCCCAGGCTCTCCACCCCGATGACCACTCCGACCAGGAGATACACACTGATGGCCGGAACCGTCGCCAGCCACTCCTGGATATGCAAAGCCGCTTCCTCCGCGTGGTGTCGGGCCCCCGTGGGCCGCTGCCCGGTGTCACCGAAGCCGGTGCGTCCGATTCCCCCGGCGCGCCGGATGAGCGCGCCCGGGAAGCGTACTCGAACCGGCCGTACGGAGGCGGTGGCGCGGACGCGCGGAGGAACACCGGCGCGCGGGGCGGGCGGCCCGGCCCCGCGCACCCCGCGGCCGGCCGGTCTCAGCCGTTCGGGCGGAGGGTCCAGACGATGGACATCTCGCCCGTCACCGCGCCGTCCTCGCGGGTGAGCGTGACGTTCACGGGGAATTCGGGGCGCTGTCCGGCGTCGAGGTCGGCGATCACCTCGGCGGCGGGGCGGCCGAGCTGCGCGGTGGCGGTGACGGGCCCCTTGGCGAGCTTCTTGTAACCGATCTCGGCGCCGACGGCGAGCGGCACCGCGCGGTGCAGCTCGGAGCCGAAGGCGGTCATGACGATCGCGCCGCTCGCGGACTCGGCGAGGGTGAACATCGCCCCGGCGTGCGGACCGGCGACGTGGTTGTGGAAGGCGGGCTGGTCGGGCAGGCGGACGACGGCGCGCTCGGCCGTGGTCTCGGTGAATTCGAGGTTGAGGGTACGGACCATCGGCACGGAGGCCGCCATCATCTCGCCGATGGACGGCAGGGACTCGGAAGACATGAGCGGCATGTTACCTGCGAGTAGCTTGGCGGGGAAGGCCCTGACCTGAGCCGTAGCGGCGGCCGCCTATCGTGGATGCCCATGACGACGCCCCCTCCGCAGCGGCCCGGGAGACCCGGCCCGCCCCGCACCCCGGGCCCCCGCCCCGTACACCCGGCCGCCACGGTGGCGGGGCGGCGGTGAGAGCGGGACGGCCCGCCTGGGCGGGGCGGAACTACACGATCCTCACGGCCGCCGCCGTCATCTCCGGACTCGGCCACTCCGGCGCACTGATCGCCACCGCGTTCGCCGTGCTGGGGGCGGGCGGCTCCGCGACCGACGTGGGGCTGGTCGCCGCCGCCCGTACCGTCCCGCTGATCGCGCTGGTCCTGGTCGGCGGGGCGCTCGCGGACCGGCTGCCGCGACACCGGGTGATGGTCGCGGCCAACGCCCTCAGCGCGCTCTCCCAGGGCGCCTTCGCGCTGCTGGTGCTGACCGGCGAGCCGCGGTTGTGGCAGATGGCGGCGCTCGCGGCGCTGGGCGGCACCGGGCAGGCGTTCTTCGCTCCCGCCTCGGAGGGCATGGTGCTCGCCAGCGTCTCCGGGGAGCACTCCGGGCGGGCGTTCGCGGTGTTCCGGATGGGCATGAACGGCGCGAACATCGGCGGCGCCGCGCTCGGCGGCGCGCTGATCGCGGCCGTCGGCCCGGGCTGGGTGCTCGCCGCCGACGCCGCGGCCTTCGCCTGCGCCGGGGCGCTGCGCGCCTTCCTCGACGTGAGCGGGGTGCCGCCGCGCACGGGCGGCGAGGGCATGGTGCGCGCGCTGCGCGACGGCTGGCGCGAGGTGGTCTCCCGGCCCTGGCTGTGGTCGGTGGTGATGCAGTTCTCCCTGGTCAACGCGGTGATCGTGGCGGCGGAGGCGGTCTACGGGCCGCTGATCGCCCAGGCGCGCCTGGGCGGGCCGGGGCCCTGGGGCGTGGCGCTCGGCGCGTTCGGCGCGGGCACCGTGGCCGGGGCGCTGCTGATGACCCGCTACCGGCCGCGCCGCCCGCTGCTGACCGGTTCGCTCTGCGTCTTCCCGCTCGCCCTGCCGTCGGCGGCGCTGGCGGTGCCGCTGTCCGCCGGGTGGCTGACCGTGGTGATGGGCCTGACGGGCGTGTCCGTCGAGGTGTTCTCGGTGGCGTGGATGACGGCGCTGCACCAGGAGATCCCGGAGGAGAAGTTCTCCCGGGTCTCCTCGTACGACTGGCTGGGCTCGCTCGCCGGGGTCCCGCTCGCCACCGCGCTCGCCGGGCCCGTACAGGACGCCGTCGGCCTGCGCGCCGCGCTGTGGGGGTGCGCCGGTGTGGTGGTGGTGCTCACCGCTGCGGTGCTGGCCGTCCCGGACGTACGGCGGCTGGCCCGGCGGGCACCGGACGAGGTGGGCGGCGGCGCGCCGGACGTGGTGCCGCCGGTGGCGGAGGGCCCGGCGGCCGGCTGAGGCGGCGCGCCGCCCGGCCGGGTCAGCCGATGCTGAACGCGCCCTCGGGCGGCTCGGGCGAGGCGACCGCGTCGGCGTCCTGGACCGGGGCGGCGTCGCCGGTCAGCCGGTGCAGGGCGGCGCCGTGCGTCACCCGGGCGGGGAAGGCGTCACCGGCCGCGCGGCGGGTCAGCGCGGCCAGCGGCAGCGGGGCGGCGGACGCGACCAGGACGGTGTTGCCGAAGCGGCGGCCGCGGAGCACGGACGGTTCGGCGATCAGCGCCGTCTCCGGCCAGACCGCGGCGGCGCCCGCGAGCTGGCCGCGCAGGAAGGTGAACGGCGCGCCGTCGGCGACGTTCGCCGCGTACACCCCGCCGGGGCGCAGCACCCGGGCCACCGCGCGGGCGTAGCTGACGGTGGTGAGGTGCGCGGGGACCCGCGAGCCGCCGAAGACATCGCCGATGACGAGGTCCGCCGAGCCGGCGGGCGCCGCCTCCAGCGCCCGGCGGGCATCGTCGGCGTGGACGGTGATGCCGCTGCCGGCGGGGAGCGGCAGTTCGTCGGCGACGAGGGCGAGCAGCCCCCGGTCGGCCTCGACGACGTGCTGGCGGGAGCCGGGGCGGGTGGCCGCGGCGTAGCGCGGCAGGGTCATCGCGCCGCCGCCGAGGTGCAGCACGTCGAGCGGCTCCCCCGGCGGGGCGATCTCGTCCAGGACGTGCGCGAGGCGGCGGACGTACTCGAACTCCAGGTGCCCGGGGTCGTCGGGGTCCACGTACGACTGCGGGGCGCCGTCGACGGTCAGCAGCCGGGCCCGGGGCCGGTCCACGTCGGGCAGGAGTCGGGCGGTGCCGCCGTCCACGTCACGGATGACCGGTATCGGCTCGGAAGGTGCGTCCACCGTCCCATTGTGCCGGGCGGGGCGGGACGCGCCGGGCGCCCGTCCCGGGCGGGGAGCGCACCGGGCGGGGAGCGCACCGGGCCCGCGCCGGGCCGGGCGGCCCCCGTCGCGCGGCCCGGCACGCGCCCGGTGCGCGCCGCGTCCGTCGGTTACGCTCCCGACGTGTTCGAACCCGCCGCGCCCTTGGACCGTCCCGCCGCGCGTGTCCTGCGCTCCCCCTGGTGCCGGCTGGCGCTGCTGGTGGTGGTGCTGGTCTGCGCGGCGGCGGCGATGGTGGTGTGGCAGCCGCAGCGGCTGCTGACCAGGGAGTCGTCCGGATGGCCGGCGGGGCCCGGCACGGTGGCGGTCTACGCGGTGGCGTACGGCGTGTGCACCACGGCGTTCGTCCCGCGGCCGGTCCTCAACCTCGCGGCGGGCGCGGTGTTCGGCAGCGGTTCCGGAAGCGCCGCCGCGCTCGCCGGGACGGTCCTGGGCGCCGGGTTCGCCTTCGGGCTGGGGCGGCTGCTGGGCCAGGACGCGCTGCGGCGGATGCTGCGGGCCCGGTGGCTGACCGCCGCCGACCGGCAGCTCAGCGAGCGCGGCTTCCGCTCCATGCTGGTGATCCGGCTGCTGCCGGGGCTGCCGTTCTCCGGGACCAACTACTGCGCCGCGGTCTCCCGGATGCGGTGGGCGCCGTTCTTGCTGGCCACCGCGGTCGGCAGCGTCCCCAACACCGTCGCGTACACCGTCGCGGGGGCGCGGGCGACCGCCCCCACCTCCCCGGCGTTCCTGGCCGCGACGGCGTTCATCGTGGTGAGCGGGGTCGGGGCGGCGGCCGTGGCCTGGCGCAAGCGGGCGGCGCTGCAGGGCGGCTGATCCGGGGTCACCCGGTGGCCGTCCGGGCGTGGTCCGCCGTACACCTTCCGTCGTTACGGTGCCCGGGCCGCCGCATGATCACCTTCGCCGTCCGCCGTGCCGTGCCGCTTCCCCGACGCCCGGCGGCGCGCGGGGGCGGGCGGCCTCATCCCGGGATTGCCGCCCCATGAGCTGGTTCGCTTCCTTCGTCCTCGGACTCGTCCAAGGGCTGACCGAGTTCCTGCCGATCTCCTCCAGCGCGCATCTGCGGCTGACCGCCGCGTTCGCCGGCTGGCACGATCCGGGCGCGGCGTTCACCGCCATCACCCAGATCGGCACCGAAGCCGCGGTGCTGCTGTACTTCCGCTCGGACATCGCGCGCATCGTGTCGGCGTGGGCGCGCTCGCTGTCCGACCGGCGGATGCGCGGGGATCTGGACGCGCGGACGGGCTGGCTGGTGATCGTCGGCTCGGTGCCGATCGGTGTGCTGGGGCTGACGCTGAAGGACGCGATCGAGGGCCCGTTCCGCGATCTGCGGCTGATCGCCACCACCTTGATCGTGCTGGGTCTCGTCCTGGGCTTCGCCGACCGGCGGGCGGCGCGCGCGGAGCACGGCGGACGCCACCGCGCGGCCGCCCGCCGCAAGGACCTCACCGAGCTGAGCGTCCGCGACGGTCTGGTCTACGGCGTCTGCCAGGCGATGGCGCTGATCCCGGGCGTCTCCCGCTCCGGCGCCACGATCAGCGGCGGTCTGCTGATGGGCTACACCCGCGAGTCCGCCGCCCGCTACTCCTTCCTGCTGGCCGTCCCCGCCGTCCTCGCCTCCGGTCTCTACGAGCTGAAGGACGCGGGCGAGGGGAACGTCGCGTGGGGGCCGACCCTGCTCGCCACCGTCGTCGCGTTCGCCGTGGGCTACGCGGTGATCGCGTGGTTCATGAAGTTCATCAGCACGAAGAGCTTCCTGCCGTTCGTGGTCTACCGCATCGTTCTGGGCGTCGTGCTGTTCGTGCTGATCGGCGCCGGGGTGCTCTCCCCGCACGCGGCGGAGTCGGCGGGATGAGGCCGGCGGGGTCCGCGGTGATCGCTGAGCGTGTGGGAAGGGACACACGCAGCCAGCGGGGCGGTGGCGAACGTTGTGCTGTTTGCGCTGGTCAGCGGGGAGTTGAGGGGGAATCAGGGGCGGATGGCAGGGCTCCGGGCGGCGAGGAGGGCCGTGCACGGGGTGAGGCATTGTCAGTGGCTGCCCCTAGCATGTCTGCCATGTCCCCTACTCCTTCCGCCCTTTCGGGCGCCCTCGCCCCTGCCTCCGAGGCCAACGACGCGATCCGCCGTTTCGTGTGCGCCCGGCCCAGTTGGACCTGGACGGCGCAGGACATGACGGAGTACGCGACGCTGCTGGAGACCTGGACGCACGCGGTGCGCGCGGAGGTCGTCGAGGCGGCGTGACCGGCGGCAATCCTGACGCCGCGTCAGCTAGATGACGGTTCGCGGAGTGCGGCGGCCCCCGGTGTTCCGGGGGCCGCCGCACTCTCCTGTCCGGTCCGTCACATCCGACCCGTCACATCAGGCCCGTCACGTCCGGCCCGTCATCCCTCGTACTGCGCCACGATCTTGGTGTAGGCGTAGGGCTCCTGGTCCACGCCGCTGCAACTGTCGCCGTCGCTGCCGCCGGAGCCGCAGGGGCGGTCGCGGTTGACGGCCCAGTAGGCGAAGCGGGCGAGGTGGTGGGTGCGGGCGTAGTCGAGGATGGTCTTGAAGTCGTCGAGGGTGACGTTCTCGTCGGCCTCGTCGGTGTGGCCGTTCATCGAGGAGACACCGATCTTGCGGTAGGCGTCGTCGTCGCTGTAGCCGTAGGCGGCCTTGACGTCGGCGGCGAGACCGTCGAGGGCGCTGACGGTGGCCTCACCCATGGTGCCGCTGTGGCTGCCGAAGTCGAACGGCATGATCACCCAGCCGTCGTTGTCCAGCCCCGCCTTCGCGCCGCGGCGGATGAGGTCCTTGCCGTCGTCGGTCGGGCCCTCGGGCGTGGTGCCCATGGTGACGTAGGTGACGAGCCCCTTGTTGACGTCCTTGACCTTCTTCAGGGCGTCGACGACGCGCTGGCGGACGGTGGCGTCGCTCATCTCGGTGTCCTCGATGTCGATGTCGAGGGCCTTGAGGTGGTACGCGTCGATGACCTTCTGGTAGGCGCCGGCCAGGGCGTCGGCGCTGGTGCACTTCTCGCCGAGCTTGTTGCCGCTCCAGCCGCCGGCGGAGATGACGACGTCGCCGCCGCCCGCGCGGATCGTCTCGATGGCCTTGGCGTCGCTGCCGCCGGTCAGCGGCCGCTCGCCGTCCCAGGCGGGGTTGCAGCCGCCGTCGGAGAGGATGAAGGCGAGGGTGAACCACTTGACGCCGGTCGCCTTCATCACCTCGGCAGGCGGCTGCGGGTCGCCCCAGCCGAGGTACTCGTAGGGCGCGGCGGCCATGGGCGGGGCGGCCTTCGGGGTGTGCGCGGGCGGCGCGGCGGCGGAGGTGCCGGCGGCGCCCGCCGTGGCGGCGGTGGCCAGGAGCGTCGCGGCCACGGCGCCGACCAGGGCACGGCGGCGGGTGGGGGGTGTGGCGCGGTCCATCAGGAGGTCTCCACTTCGCGGGACGGGGACGGGCGGCCGGGCCGGCGGGGGCGGCCCAGCGCGGTGGTGGGGGGCGCGGGTGCGTCCACCAGGTCGCGGACGAGGGTGTGGTGCGGGGAGTGGCGGCACGCCGGGTCGGTGGCGGCGGCGTCCCCGGTGAGGGCGTACGCCTGGCAGCGGCAACCGCCGAAGTCCCGCTCGCGCAGGGCGCAACTGCGGCAGGGCTCGCGCATCCAGTCGGTGCCGCGGTAGCGGGCGAAGGCCGGGGAGCGTTCCCAGATCCAGCGCAGCGGACGGTCGCGGACGCCGGGCGGGTCGAGCCCGGGGAGGGCGGCGGCCGCCGGGCAGGGCAGGACGGTGCCGTCGGGGGTGACGGTGAGGGAGACGGCGCCCCAGCCGCCCATGCAGGGTTTGGCGGTGCCGTCGAAGTGGTCGGGAACGACCCAGATCACCTCGACCCGGCCGTCCAGCTCCTGCCGGCGGCGGCGTACGGTCGCCTCCGCCTCGGCCAGTTGCGCGCGCGTGGGCAGCAGTTCGGCCCGGTTGAGGAGGGCCCAGCCGTAGAACTGGGTGTTGGCGAGTTCGATGCGTCCGGCGCCCCATGCGGGGGCGAGGCCGATGAGCGCGTCGAGGGCGGCGAGGTTGTGGCGGTGCAGGACGACGTTGAGGCCCAGCGGCAGTCCGGCGTCGGTGACGACGGCGGCGGCGCGTTCCTTCGCGGCGTGGGCGCGGCGCCGTCCGGCGATCCGGTCCCCGGCCGCCGCGTCGGCGTGCTGGACGGAGAGCTGGACGCTGCGCAGTCCGGCGTCGGTGAGGGCGGCCAGCCGCTCCCGGGTCAGGCCGATGCCGCTGGTGATCAACTGGGTGTGGATGCCCGCCCCGTCGGCCGCGGCGACGATCTCCGTGAGGTCGGGGCGGAGCAGGGGTTCGCCGCCGGAGAGGTGGGTGCTGACGACGCCGAGGCCGGCGGCCTGCCGGAAGACGCCCTGCCACTCGGTGAGCGTCAACTCCGCGCTGCGCCGGGTGAGTTCGAGGGGGTTGGAGCAGTAGGTGCAGTGCAGGGGGCAGCCGTGGGTCAGCTCGGCGAGGAGCGCCCAGGGCGGCGGCGGTACGGGGGCGGACGTCTCGTGGGCGGCGGGCGCCGGGCCCGTATCCGCACGGGTGGGCCGGGCGGCGCCTTCCGGGGTGGCGTGGCCGGGGGCGTGGGGGCCGGGGCCCGGCGCGGGTCCGGCGCCGGAGGCGGGCGGTGCGGCCTCCGGGGGGTGCGGCGTGGTCATCGCAGCCAGCCCTCCTCGCGTACGCGGTCGAGGAAGGCGGGCACCTCGTCGGCGACCGGCGCCTCGGGGTGACGGGCGCTCAGCTCCCGGACGATGCGCGGGACGTCGCGGGTGCCGTCGCAGAGCCGCAGCACCTCACCCGCCGAACCTTCCAGCACCACGACACGTTCGGGCAGGAGCAGCAGGTCTACGCCGCGGACCGGGTCGGCGCGGAGGAGGACGCCGGGGGCGGGGCCCGGACGCCAGGTGGTCATGCCCGCGCTCCGGGTCCGCCGGCGGCCGGGCGGCCCCCGCGTTCGACGGCGTCGAGGAGCGACCAGAGCACCTCGCACTTGAAGGTGAGGGCGGCGACGGCGCGGTCCTGGTCCGCCTCGGTCCGGGCGCCGTCGAGGACGAGGGCGAGGGCTTCCTTGCTGTCGCGGCTGCCCTGGTCCTGCCGGTCGTGGAAGTAGGTCAGGCCGTCCCGCTCGATCCAGGGGTAGTGGCGCTCGAAGGCGCCGATGCGGGTGCGCATGATGTCCGGGGCGGAGAGTTCGGTGAGGGAGGCGGCGACCGCCTCCAGCGGGGAGCGCAGCCGGCAGAAGTTCACATAGCCCTCGACGGCGAGGCGGACCCCGGGCAGCACCCCCGACTCGTCCAGCAGAACGGCGCGGTCGATCCCGGCGGCCTCGCCGAGCCGCAGCCAGCGCTCGATACCGCCCTCGCCCTCGCGGTCGCCGTCGTGGTCGCGGATCCGCCGCAGCCACATACGGCGCAGTTCGGGCGTGCCGAGCTTGGCGGTGATCAGGGCGTCCTTGACGGGGATGTGCCGCTGGTAGTGGAAGCGGTTACGGATCCAGCGGCGCAGCTCGTCCGGCGTCAACTCCCCTTCGTGCATGCGGATGTTGAAGGGATGACGGTCGTGGTAGTGCTCGCGGGCGACGGTGCGCAGGCGCTCCTCGAAGGAGGCCCGGGCCGCCGGAGGTACGCAGTGGTCGGGGGTCGGGTCTCCCTGTGGGCCGTTCATGGCGCGATCTCCGTCCCTTCCGCCGCGGCGGCGCTCCTGCGGCGGGCGCCCGGACGGGGCGCCGCGCGCCGGGATGCGCGGGCGGCGGTGCGCGGGGTTGGTGGGGGGTGAGAGTGGCGTGGGGGGTGGCGTTCCGGGTGGGCGCGTGCCCGGCCGGGCCGGGGCACGCGTCGCGGCGCCGGTGGGTGCGGCCGCTGTCCGGCTCCGGGGCACACCCGCCGGGGTGCGCGGTGTCCGGGCCGGTCAGCGGCGGTTCCCGGTCGGTGGGGTCAGCGGTCGGCGAGGCGGTACGCGGTGACTTCGAGCGCGGTGTCGATCACGGTGTAGCCGGGGGTGGCCCAGGTGGTCGCGGGCCGGGCGGCGACGCCGTGCGGACGGGGCGCGGACTGCGGGGCCGGGGTGGACGGGGTGTCCGTCGTCTGCGGGGTCCGTACGGTCTGGCTGGTCATGGGGTCCGCCCTTCGCTGGCAGATCGTGGGGGAACGGAGAGTTTCGGACACGGCGGCGGCACGTCCCGGACGCCGCCCGCACCGGCCACGGCACCGACGCCCGGAGCTCGCCGACTCCCCCGCCCGAACAGGAGAGTTGCGGCGTTCCGCCTTCGGTACGGCACCGCCCCGGCCGACCGGCGCATGCCCGGTGCACCGCCACGCCGTGACGCTCCGTACCGCACCGCAGAATCACCGCCGACGCGTGCCGGAGTCAATGGGGCGGGACGCCATTGGTCCGGTCCATCTCCCCGCGGAACGCCGACCGCGCTCCCCTCCCGCCGGACAACGCGCCTGGTGGGGCGGCCTTTCGGGAAAGCACCGCGGAGCCGTGATCCGGATTCCGGCCGACGGTGAATCCGTCGGCGCCAAGGCCACGTCCACCGGCCGGCTGCGCCGTTTCCGGGAGAGGACGGCGACACGGCGACGAGCGGTCGCGCGGGGCGAGTTGCCGCATTCTGGGGCGCGGGGCGGCTCGCGAGCAGGGCCGGGGCCGGGGCCGGAGGCGGGTGCGGGTGCGGGCCCGAGCCGGCGCGCGGGCAGGTGCGCTCCAGCACGTGACCCGCGGGGAACGTGCCTGATGGGGCGGCAGTTCCCGGGCCCGGCGGGCGCATCGTGCGGCGTTGCGGGCGCGGTGTGCGCCTTCCCGTCCCCTGCCGGGTGTCTTGACGGTGCCCGGGGCCCGCAGTAGGTTCCCGGCTCAACAAACAGGAAACTTTCCTATCAGCTCTTCGGCCCGCCCGCCGATCCCGCGCCCGGACGGGGTCGGCGGCGGCGTCCGCGCTCGACCGCGGTGGACGGCGTGCCTCGGGGCCGGTGTCCGTCGTGCCCTCGGCAGCCGCCGCGACCGTGGTGGCCGCGGAGGGCGAGGGCGTCGGCCGACGGCCCTCGTGGCCGGTGGCCGCCGTCGGCGGTAGGCACGGTCACCGTGGCCGGTGCCCGCCTTCGTCGGTGTTCGCCGTCGGCGGTGGTCGCCTTCGTCGGTGGTCGCCGCCTTTGCGGGGCCGACCGCCGGTGGCCGCCGGTCCTCCCGTTCACCGGTCCTCGCGCCGGTGGCGAACGCGGGCCACCCCGGTCGGTGACCGGCGGCGCCCGCCGGACGAGCGGTCTCCCCCGCCCGGCGGGTACTGGCGCGCACCGGCCGAACCGCCCGTACACCGCTCCGTACCGCGTCCTCGTCCTCGTCCCGCTCACCCGGGTATGTCCTGCCGCACCTTCCTGACCGGAGGCCCCCCATGCGCAAGCGCAGCCCCTTCCTCCCCCACCGTCTCTCCCTCACCGGTCTCGGTGCGTCCGCCGCGGCCGTCGCACTGCTGCTCGCCGCCGGTACGGCCGGACCGGCGGCGGCGGGCCCGGCGGGCGCCAACAGCCCCGCGGCCGTGGCCGATTCCGCTCCCGGCAAGCCCGCGACCGTATCGGAGGGCTGGTCCATCCCCTGGGGGCTGAGCTGGCTTCCCGACGGGAGCGCGCTGCTGACGGAGCGGGACACCTTCAAGGTCTTCACCCTCACCCAGGACGGCAAGAAGAAGCAGGTCGGCAAGGTTCCCGAGGTGGTGACCACCGGTGGTGAGGGCGGTCTGCTGAGCATCGCGGTGTCGCCGAAGTGGGAGAGCGACCACCATGTCTTCGTGATGCACACCGCCAAGGAGGGCAACCGCATCGCCCGCCTCACCTACCAGGACGGCAAGCTCAGCGACTACACCGTGCTGGTCAAGGGGATCAAGAAGAACACGTACCACAACGGCGGACGCGTCAAGTTCGGTCCCGACGGCTTCCTCTACGCCACCACGGGCGAGGCCCAGACGCCCGATCTGGCGCAGGACAAGAAGTCCCTCAACGGCAAGATCCTGCGGATGACGCCCGACGGCAAACCCGCGCCGGGCAACCCGTTCGGCACCCTCGTCTACTCCATGGGCCACCGCAATCCGCAGGGCCTCACCTGGGACGCCCAGGGCCGCCTGTGGGAGGCGGAGTTCGGCAACGCCAAGTACGACGAGCTGAACCTCATCGAGCCGGGCAAGAACTACGGCTGGCCGGTCTGCGAGGGCAACTGCTCGGAGAGCGGGATGACCAGCCCCAAGCGCCAGTGGCCGGTGAAGGAGGCCTCCCCCAGCGCCGTCGCCTACGCGGACGGCGCGATCTACATGGCGGCGCTGCGCGGCCAGCGGCTCTGGCGCATCCCCGTCGACGGCACCACCGCCGGTACCCCCGAGGCGTACTACACCAAGGACTACGGGCGGCTGCGCACCGTCGAGACCGTCCCCGGCAAGAAGGCGCTGTGGCTGACGACGACCAACGCCGACAACAACGGTGACGGCGGCGCCGGTTCGGACAAGGTCTTCCGGATCGACCTGAAGTGAGCCGGGGTGAGGTACACCCGGAGCGAGGCGGGCCCGGGGTGAGGTGCGGCGGGCCCGGCCCAGGACGGGACCGCCTGGGCCGGGTGCGGGCGGAGCCGTGAGGTCCGCCCGCACCCGTGTGACGGCGCCGGGAGGGGGGCGTGCCCGGCAGGACGACGGGCGCCCGCCGCTCCCGGGACCGGCTCATGAGAGCCCGGCTCCGGGAGCGGCGGGCTCCCCGCACGGCTTCCTCTCCCCGGGCCGCCGCCCCGCCCCAGCCGGTCCCGTCCCGGGGCGGCCGGACGAGATCCACGGCGAGGAGCGGGGGACTGCCCGCGGCGAAGGCGGTGCGGGAGGTGCGGGCGAGCGACCGGGCGCCGCGGTTCGGGTGCCCTGCGGTCAGGCCGCCGGAGGCGGCGGTGCGTCCGGGCCGGTGGCGGTGCGGCCGGACGCGCACCGTCGGTGTCAGTGACGGCGGTGCCGCCCCCGGCGGGCGCGGCGCGCCGGGTCCGGGTTCGGGTCCGGGAGGGCGAAGTGGCCCCCGGCGTCGGTGGTGGCGTCCGCCTGGCGGCCGCGCCGGTCTATGAGGGTGACGTTCGCCCCCGCCACCGGCGCACCGGAGGCGGTGTGGACCGCGCCGCGCATACCGGCCGTCTCGCCGCCGCCCCCGGCGGGGCGGGCGACGTGGCGCTGGGAGGGCAGGAAGGCGGCGAAGAGGACGCCGAGGAGCACCGCACCCGTGGCGATCATGAAGGAGACCCGGAAGCCGGCCATCGTCGGGTAGGAGACCGGCCCGTGGGCGGTGGACATACGGGCCAGGACCATGCCGATGACGGCGCTCGACATGGAGGTGCCGATCGACCGCATCAGGGTGTTGAGGCCGTTGGCGGCGCCGGTCTCCGACGGGTCGACCGCGCCGATGATCAAGGTGGGCAGTGAGGAGTAGGCCAGGCCGATACCGGCGCCCACCACCACGGCGATGATGATCGTCTGCCAGGGGGCGTTCATCAGGCCGATGCCGGCGCCGTAGCCGATGCCCATGATCACCATGCCCAGCAGCAGCGTGACCTTCGGGCCGTAACGGGCGGCGAGACGGGCGTAGACCGGGGCGATCATCATCATCGTCAGGCCGAGCGGCGCGACGCACAATCCGGCGACCAGCATCGACTGACCGAGGCCGTAGCCGGTGGACTTCGGGAGCTGGAGCACCTGGGGCAGCACCAGCGAGATGGCGTAGAACGCGACACCGACGGTGATGGACGTCAGGTTGGCGAGGAGGACCTCGCGGCGGGCGCTGGTGCGCAGGTCGATGAGGGGGGCGGCGCGGCGGAGTTCCATCACGCCCCACAGCGCGAGGATCAGCGCGGCGAGGCCGAACAGTCCGAGGGTGGTGGGCGAACCCCAGCCCCAGTCACTGCCCTTGGTGATCGGGAGGAGTAACGCGATCAGGCCGGCGGAGAGCCCGAGGGCGCCGAGCAGGTCGAAGCGTCCGGGCGCCCGGACGGCGCTCTCGGGGACGACGAGCAGGGTCAGCAGCATCGCCAGGGAGCCGAGCCCGGCGGAGAGGAAGAACAGGGCGTGCCAGTCGGTGTTCTGGGCCACGAGGGCGGCGACGGGCAGGGCGAGGCCACCGCCGACGCCGACCGACGAACTCATCAGGGCCATCGCCGAGCCGAGGCGTTCCTTGGGGAGTTCGTCGCGCATGATGCCGATGCCGAGCGGGATGGCGCCCATCGCGAAGCCCTGGAGCGCCCGGCCGACGATCATGACGATGAGGTTGTCGGTGAAGCCGCAGATCAGCGAGCCGAGGACCATGACGGCGAGGCTGGCGAGGAGCATCCGGCGCTTACCGGAGAGGTCACCGAGGCGCCCCATGATGGGCGTGGCGACGGCGGCGGAGAGCAGGGTGGCGGTCATCACCCAGGTGGCGTTGCTGGGCGCTGTGTGCAGCAGCGTGGGCAGGTCCTTGATGACCGGCACGAGCAGGGTCTGCATCACCGCGACGGCGATACCGCAGAAGGCGAGAACGGGGACTATGCCGCCGGTTCTCCGCTCCTTCCCGGGGTCGGGCACCGGGAACGCGGCCATGGGCGGCGCGCTCCGAGGTGGCTGTTCCGTCGTCGTCTGGGTCATGCCTGGGGCCTCCGGGCGGAGTGGAACGGATACGGATCAGGTCCGTCCGGCCGGATGCGGTCGGACGGTCCGGGTCAATCTCGAACGCGGCGAGTGGCGCCGCGGATGTGGCCGTGCCCATGGGACGGACCGGGGTGCACACGATGTCTCACGCCGTCCGGCGGGCGGCGGTTCCACGGGCCGAGCGGCCCGGGACCGGCAGCGTACGCCGGGAGCGGCGGTGACGGGGCGTCACCGCGCGCGGCGGGCAACGTCCGTGCGGGACAAGGGTGTTGGTGCGGTGGCGTGGCTTCGGTGGGGCGAGGTCAGGACACCGGATCCCCGGGTGGGGGACCAGGTACATGCATACCGAACGTTGTATGCCGTGACCGTATTCCGACATGATCCCGTCCGCCCCGCGATCCGCGGGTGATCTCCGTCACTGACCCGACCGCTGTCAGGTTTCTCCCCGTCATCAGCCCTCCCCCGATGGCGTTTTGGCTGCTGGTCCGGCCGGACGGCCGGCGGCGCGGCCGGGCACGGACCCGGCTCACCGGCGGCCGGACGGATTCCGTACCGCCAGGAGCGCGGTTCGTCCGACCACGGTTACCAGTCAACACCACACCACTGACAACGAGTTGGCCGCGAGCGGTACGGGGGCGCGACACGACGCTCCGTCAGCGGGCGATCACCGGGATCGGGCCCGTCACCCGACCCCGCACACGCGGCTACCGTCCGTCACGGGTCGGGCGTCGCGGAAGACGATGCCGAGGGAGTGGCGGCGGCCGGACCGTACCGTGCTGACGCCGTGCCGGAACTGCCCGCCGAGCAGTCGTGGTGCGGGGGTGCGCCCCGGCGACGGGCGGGGCGCGCCGGTGGTCAGACGGTGCGGGGCAGGGCGTGCTCCAGGCGGAGCAGCCGCTCCTTGCGTTCGGGGCCGGCGGCGTAGCCGGAGAGGGAACCGTCGGCGCCGATCACCCGGTGGCAGGGCCGGACGATGAGGACCGGGTTGGCGCCGATGGCGCTCCCCAGGGCGCGGACGGCGCCCGGCGCGGCGCCGATCTCGGCGGTCAGTTCGCCGTAGCTGGTGGTCGTGCCGTACGGGATGGCGTCGAGGGCCTGCCAGACGCGCCTGCGGAACTCCGTTCCGGGGGTGGCGAGTTCGAGGGTGAAGACGGTGAGTTCGCCCGCGAAGTAGGCACGGAGTTGGCGGGTGACCTCGGTGAAGGCCGCGGGGTCGTGGGCCCAGCCGTCCTGGACGGTGGCGCCGCCCTTCTGGCCGGGCAGGGACAGTGCGGTCAGCGCGGTGCCGCCGACCGCCGTCGCCGACTCCTCGCCCACGAGGAGGATCTCGCCCAGCGGGCTGTCGTACGTGGCGTAGTGGGTCATGAGGCTGTCCGTTCCTGAGATTCTCCGTCGTGCACGCTCCACTGTGCGGTACGGCGAAGGCTCTCGCTGGCGGAAATCGGACATGGCTCTCGGGGCCGCCGGGGCCCGGAGGGCGAGGTCGGAGACCGTGGGCGGGACGGGCCGGGGCGCGGTGGCCGAGGCCCGTGCCGGCCCCGGCCGGGCGGTCCGGCGGCTCGGGCCGGGCCCGGACGCCGGGTGCAGGGCGAGGTCAGGCGGGCGGGCACGCCAGGAGGCAAGGCGGTCGGGCGGAAACGGAACCGATGGAAGCGGACGCGGAGCCAGCCGGGCCGGAAACGGAGCTGACCGAACCGGACGCGGAGCCGGCCGGGCCGGAAACGGAACCGATCGAACCGGACGCGGAGCCGGTAAGGCCGGTAAGGCCGGAAACGGAACCGATCGGGCCGGGCGCGGAGCCGGTCAGGCCGGTGGCAGCGGCCAGTCGTTCAGGTCGCCGCCGCGCCATTCGACGAGGTTCGGGTCGTCGAGTGTGATGTCCTCGGCCGGTTCGCCGAGCCCCGCTCTTCGGAGGAACTCGGCGACATCGCCGCGGCCGTGGGCCAGACCCACGATCTGGCCGTGCACGGTGACACGGCGCCCCCCGGAGGGCGACGGCGGATGCACGATGACGGGCGGGTGCTCGGTCATGCCTCCAGACTGCGACGGGGTCCGCGGCCTCGCATGTCGGACCGCCGCCCGCCCGTGTCCCGTACGGGACGGAGCGGGGAAGCGGGAAGCCCCGGCCGGACGGGGGGAGCCGGCCGGGGCGGCTGAGGTGCGGGCCCCGGAGGCGGTCGCCTCTCGGCGAAAGGCACTGTGGGGCTTCAGCCGGACGATCGTCCCCACAGGCGGAAGGTGAGGCCCGGGGACACTGTCCCTCCGGGACCCGCATCCAGTTGAACGGTGAACCGGACAGTGGTGTTCCGGTCGGTAGGGGTGACGGTCGTCACGCCATCCCCGGACACCCGGCGCGCGCCGTACGGAACCGCAGGCCCGGCTCATGGCGGCGCCCGGTGCACCGCGGCGGGCATCTGCGCGAGGCCCGCACCCGTAGGGGCCCGGCCCTCGCGGGTGCGGGCCGCGCCCGGCGCCCCGGCATCCGTACGGGCCGGACCGGCGACGTCTTCGCCCGGCCGCCGGGTGAGGTCCGACCCCGAGGGCGTCGGCCGGGCAAGCGCCCGGCCGACGCCCCGTACCCGTACGGGAGGTGCCGGAGGAGGGCGGCGCGGCTGCGGTCGCGCTCCAGGACGGGGCCGGCCCGTACGGAGGAGGCGGCGCGTACGGGAGGGGGCGGCGCGGAGAGGGGCCCAGGGGCGTCAGACCTTCAGGGGCTTGATCGCCGTGGGGGCGTGGCCGGGCTCGGTGGCCAACTCCTCCCACTCGTTGACCTTGTCGATCTCGGCTCCGGCCATCGAGATGTTGGTGATCCGCTCCAGGATCGCCTCGACGACCACCGGGACGCGGTACTCGGCGGCGAGCTTCTTCGCCTCCTCGAACGCGGGCAGCAACTGCTCCGGCTCGGTCACCCGGATCGCCTTGCAGCCCAGGCCCTCGGCGACCTTGACGTGGTCGACGCCGTAGACGCCCAGCTCGGGGGTGTTGATGTTCTCGAACTCCAGGTTGACCTGGAAGTTGATGTCGAAGTTGCGCTGCGCCTGACGGATCAGCCCCAGGTAGGCGTTGTTCACCAGGACGTGGACGTACGGGATGCGGTGCTGGGCGCCGACCGCCAACTCCTCGATCATGAACTGGAAGTCGTAGTCGCCGGAGAGCGCGACCACCGGGGTGTCCGGGTCGGCGGTGGCCACGCCGAGGGCGGCGGGGATGGTCCAGCCGAGCGGTCCGGCCTGGCCGCAGTTGATCCAGTGGCGCGGCTTGTAGACGTGCAGCATCTGCGCGCCCGCGATCTGCGAGAGGCCGATGGTGGTGACGTAGCGGGTGTCGGGCCCGAACGCCTTGTTCATCTCCTGGTAGACGCGCTGCGGCTTGATCGGGACGTTGTCGAAGTGGGTGCGGCGCTGGAGCTGCGCCTTGCGCTCCTGGGTGGCCGCGGCCCACGCGCCGCGGTCGGGCAGCCTGCCCGCGGCCTTCAGCTCCTCGGCGACCTCGACGAAGAGTTCCAGGGCGGCCCTGGCGTCGGAGGCGATGCCGTAGTCCGGAGCGAAGATCTTGCCGATCTGGGTGGGCTCGATGTCGACGTGGACGAATTTCCGGCCCCGGGTGTAGAGGTCCAGCCCGCCGGTGTGGCGGTTGGCCCAGCGGTTGCCGATGCCGAGGACGAAGTCCGACTCCAGGAAGGTGGCGTTGCCGTAGCGGTGCGAGGTCTGCAGGCCGACCATGCCGGCGTTCAGCTCGTGGTCGTCGGGGAGGACGCCCCAGCCCATCAGGGTCGGGATGACGGGGGTGCCGGTCAGTTCGGCGAACTCGACCAGCAGGTCGGCCGCGTCGGCGTTGATGACGCCGCCGCCGGCGACGATCAGCGGGCGTTCGGAGGCGTTGAGGAGGGTGAGCGCCTTCTCGATCTGGGCGCGGGTCGCGGCCGGCTTGAAGGCGGGGAGCGGCTCGTAGGTCTCCGGGTCGAAGTCGATCTCCGTCAGTTGGACGTCGATCGGCAGGTCGATGAGGACCGGGCCGGGCCGTCCGGAGCGCATCAGGTGGAACGCCTGCTGGAAGACGCCGGGGAGCTGCGCGGCCTCGGTGACGGTGGTCGCCGCCTTGGTGACGGGCCCGGCGATGGCGGCGATGTCGACGGCCTGGAAGTCCTCCTTCCGCATCACCGCGACCGGTGCCTGGCCGGTGATGCAGAGGATCGGGATCGAGTCGCCGGTCGCGGAGTACAGGCCGGTGATCATGTCGGTGCCGGCCGGGCCCGAGGTGCCGATACAGACGCCGATGTTGCCGGGGTGGGTGCGGGTGTACCCCTCGGCCATGTGCGAGGCGCCCTCGACGTGGCGGGCGAGCGTGTGGTCGATCCCGCCGGCGGCCTTGAGCGCCGCGTAGAAGGGGTTGATCGCCGCGCCCGGCACTCCGAAGGCGTGGGAGATGCCCTCCCGCTTGAGGATCTCCACCGCGGCGCGGGCGGCTGTCATTCGAGGCATCGCGTACTCCTGCGTCGGCCTTGTCAGGGGCGTGGTCCGGCCCGGAGCCGGAACTCTTTAATTCCGCATCATGGAATTAATGTTTTGCTTTATGGAAGGAAAGTAGAGCGCGGCCCCGCACCCGTCAAGAGATCCCGTGGTGACGGCGCCCGCCCCGGTCGGCGCGGCCATCCGCCGCGACCTCACCCCCGCGCCTCAACTCCCCTACCTGGAAAGGGAGTTCAGAACACCGGCACCCCTGCCGCGAACCCGTTTCGGGTGGCGGGTACCGTCACGCCCGGCCGGAGGACGGCCGCCGGGCGACCCGCCCGGACCCGCCGAGATCAGGAGTACCGCCCGTGCGCCATGCCGCTGTGACCCCCGCAGGCGACCGCATCCGCTGGATCGAGCACCCGGACGACGGGACGGAGCGGCCCGCCCGCCTCTACCTGCACGGGCTCGGCGCCTCCTCCCCCGTCTACTGGAGCGCCACCGCCGCGCACCCGCTGCTCACCGGCGCACGGGCGCTCCTGCTCGATCTGCTCGGCTTCGGTATCAGCGACCGGCCGGCGGCGTTCGCGTACACGATGGAGGCGCACGCCGACGCGGTGGCGGCGGCGCTGGAGGCGGCGGAGGTGGAAGGCGCGCAGGTGGTGGCGCACAGCATGGGCGGCACCGTCGCCGTACTGCTCGCGGCGCGCCATCCGCGGCTGGTGTCGCGGCTGGTGCTGGTCGACCCCAATCTCGACGCGCTGGAGCCGGAGCGGGGCGCGGGCGGCAGCCGCGGGATCGCGGCGCGGACGGCCGGGGAGTTCGCGGCCGGTGACGCGGAGACCGCCGCCGCGGCGGGCAGCGAATGGTGGGCCACCATGCGGCTGGCCGGGCGGGACGCGCTGCACCGCAGCGCCGTGGAGCTGGTCCGCGGCTCCACGCCCTCCGTCCGGGAGACGCTGTGCGCCCTGACCGTCCCCCGGACGCTCCTGTACCCGACCGACGACGGGCCGTTCCCCGGCGCGGACGGGCTGACCGCGGCGGGCGTCACGGTCGTGGGCCTGCCCGGGTGCGGGCACAACATGATGCTGGACGCCCCGGAGGCGTTCGCGCGGGCGACGGCCGAGGCGCTGGCGTAGGCCGCCCGGACCTGCGGAAACCGCCGGCCCCGGGTGTCAGGGGTACCGGCGGTCCGGAGTCCGTACGGGGCGCGCGGCCGTGGCGGCGCGCCCCTCGGGGGTCAGCGGATGGGCATCCCGGAGAGCGTCCGGGCGATCACCAGGCGCTGGATCTCGCTGGTGCCCTCGAAGATCGTGTAGATCGCGGCGTCACGGTGCATCCGCTCGACCGGGTACTCCCGGGTGAAGCCGTTGCCGCCGAGGATCTGGATGGCCTGGGCGGTGACCTTCTTGGCGGTCTCGCTGGCGAACAGCTTCGACTGCGACCCCTCGGCGGCCGTGAACGGCTTGCCGTTGACCGCCATCCACGAGGCCCGCCACACCAGCAGCCGGGCCGCGTCGACGGAGGTGCGCATGTCGGCGAGCTGGAAGGCGACGCCCTGGTTGTCGATGATCGGGCGGCCGAACTGCTCCCGGGTCCTCGCGTACTCCAGGGCCTCCTCGTACGCGGCGCGGGCGGTGCCGACGGCCATCGCGCCGACAGCCGGGCGGGACGCCTCGAAGGTGGCCATCGCGGCGTTCTTCACCCGCTCACCGCCGCCCTTCGCCCGCTCGCGGGCGCGGGCGAGGCGCTCGTCCAGCTTCTCCTTGCCGCCCAGCAGGCAGCTACCGGGGACGCGGACGCCGTCCAGGACGACCTCGGCGGTGTGCGAGGCGCGGATGCCGTGCTTGAGGAACTTCTGCCCCTGGGACAGGCCCGGGGTGTTCGGCGGCACGATGAAGGAGGCGTGCCCCTTGGAGCCCAGCTCCGGGTCGACGGCGGCGACGACGACATGGACACCCGCGATACCGCCGTTGGTCGCCCAGGTCTTGGTGCCGTTCAGGACCCATTCGTCCTTGGCCTCGTCGTAGACGGCGCGGGTGCGCATCGAGGCGACGTCGGAGCCGGCGTCGGGCTCGGAGGAGCAGAAGGCGGCGACCTTGACGTCGTCCGGGGTGCCGTACATCTGGGGGATCCAGGTGCCGATCTGCTCCTCGGTGCCGTTGGCGAGGACGCCGACGGCGGCGAGACCGGTGCCGACGATCGACAGGGCGATGCCGGCGTCGCCCCAGAACAGCTCCTCCATCGCCATGGGGATGCCGAGGCCGGTGGGGTCGAAGTACTGCTGGGCGTAGAAGTCGAGCGAGTAGATGCCGATCTTGGCGGCCTCCTGGATGACCGGCCAGGGCGTCTGCTCACGCTCGTCCCACTCGGCGGCCGCGGGACGTATGACGTCCGCGGCGAAGCCGTGGATCCAGTCCCGGACCTCCTTCTGCTCGTCGTTCAGCTCCATGATGAACTCGGCCATGTCCCCTCCAGCGGTACGCGCCCCATCCAGGCGTTACTTACGGTAACAGGAGTCTGTTACCCGTGAGTAAACGTGTCAACTCCCCCGCTGGCGGCAGGCACCGCGCGGCACGGGTGTTACGTTGCGCGAGCACCACGGATACACAAGGGCGGGGAGCTGGACCATGGAGAGCACCGAGCGGGACGGCCGGCGGCAGACGACCGCGGACCGGCGGCGCGAGCTGCTGGAGGCGGCCGAGCGGATCGTCCTGCGCGACGGCCCGGAGGCGTCGATGAACGCCATCGCCGCCGAGGCCGGAATCACCAAACCGATCCTCTACCGCCACTTCGGCGACAAGGGCGGCCTCTACCGCGCCCTCGCGGTGCGCCACACCGACGGCCTGCTGGCCGGGCTCCGGGCGGCGCTGGCCTCCCCGGTACCGCGCCGCGAACGGGTCGAGGCCACCCTCGACACCTATCTCCTCGCCATCGAGACCCGCCCGCAGGTCTACCGCTTCCTGATGCACCCGGCCGACGGAGCGACCCCCGCCGACTCCGGGTTCGACGTCGGACGGCACTCCGCCCCGCTGCTGCGCCGCCTCGGCGAGGAGCTGGCGGAGGTGATCAGCGAACGCCTCGCGCTCGGCCCGGCGGGCGAGGAGAAGGCCCGCGTCTGGGGCCACGGCATCGTCGGCATGATGCACGCCGCCGGCGACTGGTGGCTGCGCGAACGCCCCTGCTCACGGCAGCAGTTGGTGACCCATCTGACGGATCTGCTGTGGGGCCAGCTCGCCGCCATCGAGGACCGGCCGGACGGGCCCGGCTTCTGACGGAGCCCGCGGCGCCCCCCGTCCGCCCGGAGACCGGAGCCGAACGCGCTCGGTGACGACGAACGCAGGGGGCGTCCCGTCGTCCGCCCGGGGACCGGGGTTTCGCGTAACGCGCGCTCAGCGGCCGGCCGCCGCCTCCTTCGCCCACGGGGCACGCGCCGCGGCGCGCAGCGCGCGGCGGCGGCGCAGCCCGGTGAGCCGGTCCACGTAGAGACCGCCCTCCAGGTGATCGCACTCGTGCTGGAGGCAGCGGGCGAAGAAGCCGGTGCCCTCGATCCGGACCGGTGCGCCGGTGCGGTCGACGCCCTCGACCACCGCCTCGTCGTGGCGCGGGGTGCCCGCCTCGATACCGGGCAGCGACAGACAGCCCTCGGGGCCGCGGAGCACCGGCCCGTCCATCCGGGCCGGACGCGGGTTGACGATGTGTCCGAGGTGGCGGCGGTCCTCGTCGTCGGGGCAGTCGTAGACGAAGACCCGCAGCGGGACGCCGATCTGGTTGGCGGCCAGGCCCACGCCCCGGGCCGCGTACATCGTCGCGAACATGTCCTCGATCAGCCGGGCCAGCTCGCCGTCGAAGGACGTGACCTCCCGGCAGGGGGCCGCGAGGACCGAGTCGCCGAGGAGGCGGAGGGGACGCGGGTGCCCGGTGCGGCCGGGGATGGTGCGGGACGGCATGGGGAACAGCGTACGGTTCCCCCTGCGCAGGGTGACGCCGCAGGGGTGGCGGGGTTCGGGCACGGGCCCGGATCTCGATAGGCTGATCCCCGACCGGAGCCCCCGGCCGGCCGTCGGCCGCGGGGGAGGCGTTCCACCGGCAGCCCGGAGGGCAGGCGGGCGCCGGATGCAAGGAGGATCAAGGACGATGGCAGGCAACACGGAGCCGCTGTCGCCACGGGCCAAGCTGGCCGTGACGGCGGGCAGAGCCGCGGCGGCGGTATCGCGCGCGGCGGGCCGCGGCAGCGGATCGGTGATCGGCGGCCGGGTGGCGCTCAAGCTCGACCCCGACCTGCTGGCCCGGCTGGCGCGTCATCTGGACGTCGTGCTGGTGTCCGCGACCAACGGCAAGACCACCACGACCCGGCTGATCGCCGAGGCGCTGCGGGCCGGCGGCCCGGTGGTCTCCAACGCGCTGGGCGCCAACATGCCGGCGGGGATCACCTCCGCGCTGGCGGGCGGTTCGGACGCCAAGTTCGGCGTGATCGAGGTCGACGAGAAGTACCTCGCCGGGGTGGCGCGGGACGTCACGCCCAAGGCCATAGCGCTGCTGAACCTCTCGCGTGACCAGCTCGACCGGGCGGCGGAGACCCGCATGCTGGCCGAGCACTGGCGTGAGGGCCTCTCCGGCTCCAAGGCGCTGATCATCGCCAACGCCGACGACCCGCTGATCGTCTGGGCGGCCTCGTCCTCGGCGAACGTGGTGTGGGTCGCCGCCGGTCAGGAGTGGAAGGACGACGCCTGGTCGTGCCCCTCCTGCGGTGGTGTGATGCAGCGCCCCGACGACGACTGGTTCTGCGGTGAGTGCGGTTTCCGCCGCCCCACGCCGAGCTGGGCCCTGTCGGGCGACTACGTCCTCGACCCGCACGGCAGCGCCTGGCCGATCAAGCTCCAGCTGCCCGGCCGCGCGAACAAGGCGAACGCCACGACGTCCGCCGCGGTGGCCGCCGCCTTCGGCGTGCCCCCGCAGGTGGCCCTGGAGCGGATGTACAGCGTGCAGGCGGTCGCGGGCCGGTACGACGTGGTGTCGTTCATGGAGCGGGAGCTGCGGCTGCTGCTGGCGAAGAACCCGGCCGGCTGGCTGGAGACGTTCTCGCTGATCGACCCGCCGCCCACCCCGGTGATCATGTCCGTCAACGCCCGGGGCGCCGACGGCACCGACACCTCCTGGCTGTGGGACGTCGACTACACCCGCCTCGCCGGACACCCGCTGTTCGTCCTGGGCGACCGGAAGCTGGACCTCGCGGTCCGCCTGGAGGTCGCGGGGCTCGACTTCGAGGTCTGCGACAGCCTCGACCAGGCGGTGCGGATGGCGCCGCCCGGCCGGATCGAGGTCATCGCCAACTACACGGCCTTCCAGGACCTGCGCCGGCGCGTGGGCAACTGATGGCGATGGAACGACAAGGACGAGCGAGAATGAGCGACAACAGCCTGCGGCTGGTGTGGGTCTACCCGGACCTGCTGAGCACCTACGGCGACCAGGGCAACGCACTGGTCGTGGAGCGCCGGGCCCGGCAGCGCGGCCTGGACGTGCAGCGCCTCGACGTACGGTCCGACCAGCCGATCCCCACCTCCGGTGACATCTACCTGATCGGCGGCGGCGAGGACCGGCCGCAGCGGCTGGCGGCCGAGCGGCTGCTGCGCGACGGCGGGCTGAACCGCGCGGTCTCCAACGGCGCGATCGTCTTCTCGGTCTGCGCCGGGTACCAGATCCTCGGCCACGAGTTCATCAACGACCAGGACAAGCAGCAGCAGGGCCTGGGCCTCCTCGACGTGGTGAGCACCCGCGGCGAGGCGGAGCGGTGCGTCGGTGACGTCCTCGCCGACATCGACCCGCAGCTCAACCTCCCGCCGCTGACCGGTTTCGAGAACCACCAGGGCGTCACGCACCTGGGGCCGACGGCCCGCCCGTTCGCGAAGGTCCGGTTCGGCAACGGCAACGGCGTCGGCGACGGCTTCGAGGGCGCCTGGCAGGACACCGTCTTCGGCACCTACATGCACGGCCCGGTGATGGCGCGCAACCCGCACATCGCGGACCTGCTGCTGAAGCTGGCGCTGGACGTCAACGCCCTGCCCCCGGCCGACGACCGGTGGTACGAGGCGCTGCGCCAGGAGCGGATCGCCGCCGCGACCGCGACCACCTGACGGCCGCCGCGCGGGGCGTCCCCCACGCGGCCGCGCTCCCTCCCCGTACGCCCGCGGTCCCGCACCGCGGGCGTACGTGTGCGTGCGGGCCCCGCGCTTGTAGGGTGAACGCCATCCCCACCGGACGACGGGGTCCGGGCCTCCCCGCTCTACGTTGCAGAGGGTTTCTGGCATGCGTATTGGTGTACTCACCTCCGGTGGCGACTGCCCCGGTCTGAACGCCGTCATCCGCTCCGTCGTCCACCGTGCCACGGCCGACCACGGCGATGAGGTCATCGGTTTCCACGACGGCTGGCGCGGTCTGCTGGAGTGCGATTACCGCAAGCTCGATCTCGATGCCGTCGGCGGCATCCTGGCGCTGGGCGGCACCATCCTCGGCTCGTCCCGCGTGCAGCCGGCGCATCTGCGCGACGGCGTCGAGCGGGCCCGCGGGCACGTCGCGGACCTGGGTCTGGACGCGATCATCCCGATCGGCGGCGAGGGCACGCTGAAGGCGGCGCGGCTGCTGTCGGACGCCGGGCTGCCGATCGTCGGCGTACCGAAGACCATCGACAACGACATCGCGGTCACCGATGTGACGTTCGGCTTCGACACCGCGGTGGGCGTGGCGACGGAGGCGCTGGACCGGCTCAAGACGACCGCCGAATCGCATCAGCGGGTGCTGATCGTCGAGGTGATGGGGCGGCACACCGGGTGGATCGCGCTGCACTCGGGGATGGCGGCGGGCGCGCACGCGATCGTGGTGCCGGAGCGGCCGTTCGACATCGAGGAGCTGACGGCGCGGGTCGGCGAGCGGTTCGCGGCGGGCAAGAAGTTCGCGATCGTGGTGGCGGCCGAGGGCGCGAAGCCGCGTGAGGGGTCGATGCGGTTCGAGGTCGGTGACACCGACATGTACGGGCATGAGCGGTTCGCCGGGGTGGCGCGGCAGCTCGCGCGGGAGTTGGAGCACCGGCTCGGCAAGGAGGCCCGCCCGGTGATCCTCGGGCATGTGCAGCGCGGCGGGACGCCGACCGCGTACGACCGGGTGCTGGCGACCCGCTTCGGGTGGCACGCGGTGGAGGCGGCGCACCGCGGGGACTTCGGGATGATGACGGCGCTGCGCGGCACGGACATCACGCTGGTGCCGCTGGCGGAGGCGGTCGAGACGCTGAAGACGGTGCCGGGCGACCGCTACGACGAGGCCGAGTGCGTGCTGTGAGAGGCGGCCGCGCCCCGGTGTGAGGCGCGCCGTGCGAACCGCCCCCGGCCGAGGCAGGCACCGGGGGCGGTTCTAGTCTGGTCGCCGGAGTATCGGTACGAATCAGGAGCGAGCGGATGGATCACAGCGGGCACGGCATGACGATGGATCTGCCGCCGTTCACGCTGGGGCGGGGGATGGAGTTCGGCGGTGATCCGTTCTTTCTCGTCGGGTGCCTGGCGGCGCTGGTGCTGTACGGCTGGGCGGTGGCGCGGCTGCGGCGGCGCGGTGACGCGTGGCCGGTGGGACGGACCGTCGCCTGGGTGATCGGTGTGCTGACGATCGCGCTGGTGATGTGCACCGAGCTCAACGACTACGGCATGGTCATGTTCAGCGTGCACATGGTGCAGCACATGGTGATCTCCATGCTGTCGCCGATCCTGCTGCTGCTCGGGGCGCCGGTGACGCTGGCGCTGCGCGCGCTGCCGGCCGCCGGGCGGGGCCGCAAGGGCCCGCGGGAGCTGCTGGTGGCGCTGTTGCACAGCCGGTACGTGCGGATCATCTCGCATCCGGCGTTCACCATCCCGCTGTTCATCGCGAGCCTGTACGCGCTGTACTTCTCGCCGCTCTTCGACTTCCTGATGGAGTCGCGGGTGGGGCACATCGGGATGATGGCGCACTTCCTGGCGGTGGGCCTGGTGTTCTTCTGGCCGATCATGGGCGTGGACCCGGGGCCGCACCGGCCCGGCTACGTGATGCGGATGCTGGAGCTGTTCGCGGGCATGCCGTTCCACGCGTTCTTCGGTATCGCGCTGATGATGGGCACCGAGCCGATGGTGGACACGTATCTGCACCCGCCGGCCTCGCTGGGCATCGACGCGCTGTCGGACCAGATGGCGGCCGGCGGTATCGCGTGGGCGTTCAGCGAGATCCCGTCGGTGGTGGTGCTGATCGCGCTGGTCTACCAGTGGTACCGGTCCGAGGAGCGGCAGTCGCAGCGGTCGGACCGGGCGGCGGACCGCAACGGTGACCAGGACCTGGCGGACTACAACGCGTATCTGGCGTCGCTCAACGCGCGCGGGCGCTGACGGGGACGGATGGCGGTACGGGCCGCGGCCGGGGACGATGGTCCCGGGCCGCGGCCCGCCGCCTTTGTGGCGCGGCCCGCGTGAGGAGGTACGCCGATGAGCGGATCCACGAGGACGATGACCGGGCTCACCGTGGCCGGTCTGGTGGTGGCGACCGCGTACAGCGCGGCGCTGGGCGGTGATCCGTGGGTCTGGCTCACCTGGGTGGTGGTGGCGCTGGTGACCGCGGCGATGGTGGTGTCCCAGCGCTACTGAGGGCGTCGGCGGTCAGAAGCGGAACAGCGGGCCGGTGGCGGCGTCCATGGTGCAGGCGTTGGCGAAGGTCCGCTGCCAGTCGATGCGCAGTCCGCGCCACTCCCCCTCGGCGGTGACCGTCACCGGGGCGTACTGCTTGGTGCAGGCGTGTGGTGTGCCGCGCAGCGCGTCGAGGTCGCCGCGGGCCCAGGTCAGCGCGGCGCAGGCGGCGTCGTGCCGGGGGTGGTGGTCGCGGCCGTCGGGGCAGCGCAGCAGGACGCCGCGGATCCAGGTGTGGGCGGTGTCGGAGACGGTGAGGAAGACGCCGCGGTCCTCCTGGGGTGTGGCGGCGTCGGCGGGGGTGGCCGGGGTGAAGGTCACCGCGGTGACGAGGGCGGCGGCGGTGACCGCTGCGGCGCGGGCCGCTCGGCGGCGTCGGCTGACGGACATGGGGCATCTCCTGGCGCTCGTGGGGGTGGGCGACACCGGGCGCGCCCGGCCTGGCGTGGTGGCCGGGCGCGCCGGTATCCGCCTCAGCGCACCGCGCGCGGGCCGGTCCGGCAAGCGGGCTCGCCGTGTGGTCGCCCCAACGGCGCCCGGGTGCGCGGCGGCCCGTCAGACGCCGTCGGCGAGCGGGCCGACGGGTGCGCGGCGGACCACGTCCACCAGCGACCGGTCGGTGATCTTCAGGCTCGGGGAGACGGCGAGGGTGAGGGTGGAGACGCTCATGAAGGGGTTGAGGTGGTCCCAGCCCCATGCGTCGAGGGCGTCGCGGACCGCCTGTGAGCGGCGGACCGTCTCCTCGGCGGGCGCGGGCGACATCACGCCGCCGACCGGCAGCGGCAGGCTCGCCACCACCCGGTCGCCGTGGGCGACGGCCACCCCGCCGCCGGTGGCGACGACGTCCCGCGCGGCGGCGGCCATCGCGGCGCGGGAGGTGCCGATGGTGACGAGGTTGTGGCTGTCGTGGGCGTACGTGGTGGCCAGGGCGCCGTCGGTGAGGGTGCGGCCCAGCAGGGGTGCGAAGACGCGTCCGGCGCGCCCGTAGCGGTTGCGGACCCGGACGACGGTGGCGCGGCCCTCCCATCGCACCTCGCCGTCGCGGACCGGCAGGTCGAGCGCGTCCTCCTCGGTGTAGGTGTCGCGGGGGTTGAGGCGCAGGGCGCGGAAGCGGTGGGTGCCGTCGGGGAGGTCGGTGTGCCAGCGGAAGCCGTCGGCGTCCTGCGGTTCGACGTGGACGGTGCCGGTGAGGGCGCCGGATGCGTCGGCGGAGGCGGTGGGGGCGGCCGTCTCCGGTACGGCGACGGCGTCGCGGGCGACGACGCGGCCGCCGGCGAGGACGAGCGCCGGGTCGAAGGCGGCCAGTTCGCCACGGAGGAGGACGAGGTCGGCGCGCTTGCCCGGGGCGACCACGCCGCGGTCGTACAGGCGCAGGCGCTGGGCCGGGTTCCAGGTCAGGGCGCGCAGGACCGCCTCGGCGGGGAAGCCGGCGCGGACGGCGACGCGGGCGATGTGGTCGAGGTGGCCGTGGGCGAGGATGTGGTCGGCCGCGAGGTCGTCGGTGACCAGGCAGAACGGCGGGAGCTGCGGGAGTGCGAGGAGCGCCTGGGCGACCTCGGGGAGCAGGCACTTCTCCTGGAGCATCATCAGCATGCCCAGGCGGGCCTTCTCCAGGACGACCTCGGTGCGGTTCTTGGTGTGGTCGGAGTCGACGCCGGTGGCGAGGTAGGCGCTGAGGTCGGCGCCGCTGAGGTTGGGGCAGTGGCCGTCGAGGATCATGCCGCGGCGGCGGGCGGCGCCGACCACGTCGCGCATCCGCGGGTCGCCGCCGACGACGGCGCGGTAGTCCATGACCTCGCCGAGGGCGATGACGCCGGGCCAGCCGAGCATCGTGTCGATGTCGTCGGCGCTCAGGCTCGCCCCGGCGTGCTCCAGCCCCTCCAGGGCGGGGACGCAGGAGGGGACGCCCCAGAGCTGGGTCTGGGCGGTGGTGGCGCCCGCGTCGATCATCCAGCGCATGGCGGCGGCGCCGGCGACGTTGACGATCTCGTGGGGGTCGGCGAGGACGGTGGTGGTGCCGCGGGCCAGGGTGAGGGCGGCGAAGGTCTGCGGGGTGAGGAACGAGCTCTCGATGTGCATGTGCGCGTCGACGAAGCCGGGCGCGATCAGCAGACCGGTGGCGTCGAGGTGCTCGTGGGCGTCGGCGGGGGTGCCGGGCGGCAGGACGCCGCTGATCAGGTCGGAACGGACCAGGACGTCGGCGGCGAACCGTTCGCCGGTGAAGCTGGACACCACCTGGCCGCCGCTGATCCTCAGGTCGTGCGGGCGGGGGGAGGTCATGGGTGCGTCTCCTCGTACGGAAAGCGTGTGGGCGCGGGTGTCAGGTGGCGAGCGTGAAGAAGTAGTAGCCGAGCGGGATCAGGACGATCCACAGGCCCCACGGGATCTCGCGGAAGCGTCCGGCGGCGGCCTTGACCAGGACGTGGGAGGTCAGGCCGACGGCGATGCCGGTGCCGAAGTTGCCGAAGAAGAGCGTGGTCGCGACGGTGAGGGCGGCGGGGACGGCGTCGGTCGGATCGGTGAAGTCGATCTTGCGCAGGGCGCCGAGCATGGTCAGTCCGACGTACATCAGCACCGGGGCGGTGGCCGCCGACGGGATGAGCGTGGCGAACGGGGTGACCAGCAGCAGCGCGGCGAAGCCGAGCGCCGCCCAGAGAGAGGCGAGGCCGGTACGGGCGCCGCTGTCGGCGCCCGCCGAGGACTCCAGGTAGGCGGTCATGCTGGGCGCGCCGAGGGCCGCGCCGCCGATGACGGCGCCGGAGTCGACGTAGAAGGGCTTGCGGACGCCGGGGAGGTTGCCGTCCGCGTCGGTGAGTCCGGCGCGGCCCGCGACGGCGAGCAGGGTGCCGGTCATCGAGAAGAACTCGGAGACGAAGAAGGCGAAGATGTACGGGAAGTACTCGGGCTTGAGGGCGCCGAACACGTCGATGTGGAAGACGGCCGGGCCGGGGCTCGACGGCAGGGCGAAGAGGTGGTCGGGCAGGTGGGTCACGCCGAGCGGGATGCCGGCGAGGGTGACCGCGGCCATGGTGATCAGGAACGCGCCGGGGACCTTGCGGGTGGCGAGGGCGGTGAGCAGCACGAGTCCGGCGAGCGCCAGCAGTCCGGCCGGGGCGGCGAGATCGCCGACGGTGAGCGCGGCGCTGTCCGGGCGGGCCTTGACCAGCCCGCTGTCGCGGAAGCCGATCAGCGCGATGTAGAGGCCGAGGCCGCCGCTGATGGCGTGCTTGAGGTTCAGCGGCATCATGCGGGTGATGAGGTCGCGGATGCCGAGCGCGGTCAGCAGCAGGAAGGCGACGCCGGACCAGAGGACCATGCCGAGTGCGGCGTCCCAGGGGACCTTGTCCTGGCCGACGATGGTGACGGCGAGCAGGGCGACGCCGCCGAGCCCCGGGGCGACGACGAAGGGGAGGTTGGCGACGAGGCCCATCGCCAGCGTCGCCAGGACGATCGCGATCAGGACGGCGGTGGTGGCCGCGCCGTGCGGGATTCCGGCCTTGGCGAGCTGGCTGGGCACGACGACCGCCGCGTAGGCGGCCGCCACGAACATCGACAGTCCGGCCAGCGCCTCCGTCCGCGGTGTACTGCCGCGCTCCCGGAGCCGGAAGAGCCGCTCCAGGCGGGAGGCGGGCGCCTCGGGCCCCGTGGCCGGGGCCGTGGGTCCGGCGCCGCGTGCGTCGGTAGGGGGCATGAACACCTCGGAGGAGGACGGGGCAGCTCCGGGAAGTCTCTCCCCGGCTGCTGCCGAGTGCCGTGAAACCGGTTGCAGAGACCGGTTGCAGACAGCATGCCATGCGGGGGACGCCGGGGGAAGGCCCGGGCGGGGCCACGGTCCGCCCCGCCGCCGCATACTTGGCCGATGGGCGAACCGAGGGAATCCTGGACCAACACCACCCATGACTGGGCCGCCGCCGTGGACGAGGCGCATCTCGCGCTCATCCGCCGCAGGCCCGCCGAGTTCGCTCCGGGCGGGCCGGTCCACCTCGTCCTCGAAGTGCTCGCCCACGCCGCCGACGAGGCGGCGGACCGGGGCGGCGGGCGGTGCGTGGTCACCCTGTACCCGGACGGTTCCGTCGCGGTGGCGGACGACGGGCGGGGCACCGACACCCGGTTCGACGAGGACGGGCGGGCCGTTCAGAAGCCGGTCATGTCCACGGAGGACCTCCGCTTCTTCCGCTCCCCCGCGGCGGAACGCCTGCCGGACGGGAAGCCGCGCCGGGGGATGTCCGTCGTCGCGGCGCTGTGCCCGTGGCTGACGCACACCAACCGCCGCGCCAACGGCGCCTGGCGGCGGCGCTACGCGTACGGAGTGCCGGTGACCGGGCTGGAACCCGTCGCGGGCGACGGCACCACCGGGACCCGGGTTCACTTCCTGCCGGACGCGGACCTGGGACCGCGGTGGTCACCGACCGAGGCGGAGGCGGCCCGGTGGTCCGCGCACTGGCCGGAGCTGACCCTCCGCCTCGACGACCGGCGCGGCCACGGGACGCGTCCGCGCCCCTGACCAGGGGAGACCGCCGCGCCGCCCCCTGCCGGTGAGGAGGAACGGCCGCGGCGCCCGCGCGGACCGGTCCCGGTCGCACCGCGGGTCCCCCGGCGGGGGCGGGCGGAGCGCCGGGCCGTCCCTCGCGGGCGCCGCGGCCGTACGTCTCCTCGTCAGCCCTTGTGCAGCGCGCCGTCGAGGAGCGGCAGCAGGCGGTCCCAGTGGCGCTGGTACGCGGCGGGGGCGAAGGCCGCGGTGTCGGACATGGTGAAGCCGTGGAGGGCGTCCGGGTAGATCTCGGTGGTGTGGCTGACGCCCGCGGCGTCCAGGGCGCGGTTCAGCTCCTCGATGCCCTCCGGGGAGAGGTCGCCCTCGGCGAGACCGATGTGGACCCGCGCGGTCAGTTCGGGCACCAGGCGGTGCGGGCTGTCGGGCTCGTCGGTGACCAGCGGGCCGGGGTGGAACCCGGCGACGGCGGCGACCCGGTCGGGGTGGGCCGTCGCGGTGCGCATCGCCAGGATGGCGCCGAAGCAGTAGCCGATCGCGGCGACGGGCCCGGCGGAGACCTCGGGCTGTTCGGCGAGGAACCGCAGGTAGGCGTCGGCGTCACGCAGCGCGCGGTCGGTGGTGTACTCCTCGATCAGCGGCATGATGCGGCCGAAGAGCGCGGGCCGCGACTCCTCGTCGATGTGGTCGGGAAGCTCGAACACCGGCGCCGGGCGGGTGCGGTAGTAGAAGTTGGGGACGAGGACGTAGTAGCCGTGACCGGCCAGTTCCCGCGCCATCTCGCGCAGGACGGGCCGCACGCCGAAGGCGTCGGGGTGGAGCAGCACTCCGGGGTGGCTCCCGCCGCCGTCGGGGAAGGCGGCGAAGGCGTCGGCGGTGCCGTCCGGGGTGGGGATCTGCAACTGCTTCTGGGGCATGGGGTGTTCCTTCCTCGGGCTGCCGCCGGTGCGCAGCCCCGGTCCGGGTGAAGGTCTCCAGAAGATCACCCCGGCGCGGGGCCGGGCGGTGTTTTTCCGGATGGAGCGACAGGAACCGCGGCGGGCGGGCGGAACGGGCTCCCGCCACGGGGAGCGGGGCGTCCGGCCCGGCCCCCCGGTCGCCGGTCAAGATCCGCCATGAGCGTACGGGCCGGGAAACGCGCCGCCCCGGGAGGGGCGGACACCGGCGGGCACGCCCGTACCGCCACAGACCCGTACCGCCACGGACCCGTACGCCCGGTGGGTGGCCCGGCGCCGTTCCGCGCGGCCCGGCGCCGTTCCGCTCGGCTCAGCTCCGTGCCGCCCACCGGCGGCGTCCCTTCTCTGCGCCTTCGGATGACGCGTTTTCCGGACACACCACATTCCGCCGGTCACCGGCCGCGGCCGCCTCCCGCCCGTCGCCGGGGCGGTGGCGAAGCGGCTCGCCGAGGGCGCGGTCGTCGGCTGGTTCCAGGGCCGGACGGAGTTCGGGCCGCGGGCGCTGGGTGCCCGCTCCATCCTCGGGGACCCGCGCGATCCCGGGATGCAGTCCGCGATGAACCTCAAGATCAAGTTCCGGGAGTCGTTCCGGCCGTTCGCCCCCTCGGTCCTCGCCGAGGACGCCAAGGACTACTTCGCGCTGCGCCAGGAGAGCCCGTACATGCTGGTGGTCGGCCAGATCGCCGAGACGCAGCGCCTGGTGGCCGAGGCGGACGGCGCCACCGGTCTCGACCGCCTCAAAACCCTCCGCTCCACGATCCCGGCCGTCACCCACGTCGACTGCTCGGCCCGCGTCCAGACGGTGACGGAGGAGGCCAACGCCCCGTACCACCGGCTGCTGACCGCCTTCAAGGAGGAGACCGGCTGCCCGGTCCTGATCAACACCTCGTTCAACGTCCGCGGCGAACCGATCGTCAACACCCCCGAGGAGGCTTACACCTGCTTCATGCGCACCCATATCGACGTGCTGGTCCTCGGCAACTTCCTGCTGGAGAAGGACGATCAGCCGCGCTGGGAGGAGGAGCACGACTGGCGCGAGTCGATCCCGCTGGACTGACCGGACCACGCCCGCGAAAGGACTTCACCCCATGCGCAAACTGCTGCTTCTCCTCGTCTACGCCCTGCTGGTGACCCCCGCCGGGCTGGTGCTGAGGATCGTGCACGACCCGCTCGCCCGCCGCCGGCGGCCGGGCGCCGCCAGCTACTGGACGAGCCCGGCGTAGGGCGGTCCGCGGAAGGGGCCCGCGCGGGAGGTGTCCGCGCGGGCCTCAGCGCCGTCCCGGCGGCGCCGTCGACGCGCGGACCTCCAGCCGGGGCGCCAGGCGGGTGGTGGTGCGCGGGCCCGTGCCGGCGCACAGCTCGACCAGGCGGCGGACGGCCGTCGCGCCCGCCTCCGCCACCGGGAGCGCCAGCGCGGTGACGGGCGGGTCGGTGGCGGTGAAGGCGGTGAGGTCGTCGCCGGCCGCCACGCTCAGGTCGTCCGGGACGCGGCGGCCCGCGGCGCGCAGCCCGTGCAGCAGGCCGAGGGTGAGATAGCTGTTGTAGACGAGCACCGCCGTGGCGTCGCCGGGCAGTTCGGCCGCGGCGGCGATGCCCGCGTCGAAGGTGGGCGGCAGCGGCCCCAGGACGTGCAGGCGGGCCCCGGCGGCCGCGGTCCGTTCGGCCAGTGCCGCCCGGCGGTGGGTGTCCGACCAGGAGCCGGGCGGCCCGGAGACGTACGCGAGGTCGCGGTGGCCCAGCTCCAGCAGGTGGTCGGCGAGGCGGGTGGCGCCCTCCTCGGCGTCGAGGACGACGGCGGGCAGCCGGCCCGCCCGGCGGTCGACGAGGATCAGCGGCCGGTGCCTGGCGTGCTCGCGCAGCGCGGCGTCGGTGCCGACGGGCGCCACCATGACGACGCCGTCGGCCTGTTCGCCCAGGCGCGCGGCGAGCGCCGCCTCCCGGTCGGCGTCGGCCTCGGAGACGCTGATGAGGAGGTGGGCGTCGGCCTCCTCGGCGGCCCGCTGCGCGCCCAGGACCAGCGGGGAGAAGAAGGGGTTGGCCAGCGTCGGCACGATCAGGCCGATCAGACCGGTGCGGCCGGTGGTCAGCGCGCGGGCGCTGCGGTTGGGCTGGAAGCCGAGGCTCGCCGCGGCGTCCCGGACCCTCTCGCGGGTGGCGTCCGTGACCATCTCCGGGCGGGTCAGCGCGCGCGAGGCGGTGGCCTTGGAGACCCCGGCCACCCGCGCCACATCCGCGAGTGTCACCATCCGCTGCCTCCTTCCGGCCGCGCGTCGGCCGTCCGCCGCGCGGGCGCGCGGTCCGGCGTCCGATGCTAGTGCAACCGCTCTCTGAAACCGGTTCCCCGGGCTTGCGGAGGGACGGGGCGGAGCCTCAACACACGGGCGCGGGCGCCCCGGAGAGATCCGGGACGCCCGCGCCGCGGGACCGCGCAGGTCAGGGAGCGCCGGGCAGGTCGCTCGCGCCCATGGCGGCGGCCTTGACGCTCTTCTTCGCCGGCTCCGGGGTGGCGTGCGGCGCGCACGTCACGTCCCGGGCGTCGGTCGTGCCGTGCAGCAGGTAGGCGTCCACCCGGTCGTTGATGCAGGGGTTGGTCAGACCGGTGACGCCGTGCGAACCGGCGTCCCGCTCGGTGATCAGCCGTGAACCGGCGAACCGCTTGTGCAGCTCGACCGCGCCGTCGTACGGAGTGGCGGCGTCGCGGGCGCTCTGGACGATCAGCACCGGCGGCAGGCCCTTGCCGCTCTTGACCTCGACGGGGCGCTGCTGCTTGGCGGACCAGGTCGCGCACGGCAGGTTCATCCAGGCGTTCGCCCAGGTCATGAAGGGGGCCTTGGCGTGGACGCGGGTGTTGTCACGGTCCCAGGTGCGCCAGTTGGTGGGCCACTTGGCGTCGGCGCACTCGACGGCGGTGTAGACCGCGTTGCTGTTCTCGGACGCGATGTTGCCGGCCTTGTCGTCCAGGTTCGGACCGGCGTTCTCGATCAGCGGCTTCGCGTCACCGGCGCGGTAGGCGCTCCACACCTCGGCGGCGGGCGCCCACATCGAGTCGTAGTAGGGCGCCTGCTGGAAGAAGCCGGTCAGCTCGGCGGGGCCGACGAGGCCGCCGACGGGCTTCTTCGCCGCGCTCGCGCGCAGCTTCTCCCACTCCGCCTGGACCTTCTCGGGGGTGTCGCCGATGTGGTACGTCGCGTCGTGCTTCGCGACCCACTTCTTCCAGTCGCCCCAGCGGGTCTCGAAGGCGACGTCCTGGTCGAGGTTGGCCTGGTACCAGACCTTCTCGCGCGCGGGGTTGACGACGCTGTCGACGATCATGCGGCGGACGTGGCCCGGGAAGAGCGTGCCGTAGACGGCGCCGAGGTAGGTGCCGTAGGAGACGCCGAGGTAGTTGAGCTTCTTCTCGCCGAGCGCGGCGCGGATGACGTCCAGGTCGCGGGCGGTGTTGGGCGTCGTCAGGTACGGCAGGAGGTCGCCGCTGCGGGCGGCGCAGCCGTCCGCGTACGCCTTGGCGAGCTTGCGCTGGGCGCGCTTGTCGGCCTCGTTCCGGGGCACCGGGTCGGCCTTGGGGGCGCTGACGAACTCCTGCGGGTCGACGCAGGAGATGGCGGCGGAGTGGCCGACACCGCGCGGGTCGAAGCCGACGAAGTCGTAGGCCGCGGAGGTCTTCTTCCACAGCGGGTTGCCGCCGGTGACGCGGGTGGGGAAGCGCATACCGGAGCCGCCGGGGCCGCCCGGGTTGTAGACGAGGGCGCCCTGCCGCGCCTCCTTGCCGCCGGTGTTGCGGACCCGGTCGACGGCGATCTTGATGGTGCGGCCGCCGGGACGGGCGTAGTCCACGGGGACGGTGACGTATCCGCACTGGACCGGGGCCTTCAGACCCCAGTCGGCGGGGCAGTCCTGCCAGTCGATGCCCTGGGCCGCGGCGCGGGCGGCGGCGGCCCGCACACCGCGGTCCTCGGCCGAGGCGGCGGGGCGGCGCTCACCGGCGGTGGCGGGCGTGGCGGAGATCGCTCCGGCGAGGAGCGCGCCGGTCACCAGGGTGCCGGCGGCGCCGAGTGCTGCTGTTCTTCTCACGTGGTGGTTCCCCCTGAGGGCGTGCCGCGCGTAGCGGCTGATCACAGCGGTGTACGAGGGGATCCTGTCGCCCTTCGCCCCCTCTTGAAAAGATTCGAACATCATTTCTTTATCAATCCGTAGGAATGGTGGGGAGGGTGGAGGAGTCGCGACCGAGATCCCTCACGTCACATCCGCCGCCCCGTCGCCCTCCTTTCCCTGCCGTTACGGACAGTGGTGGCCGAGACGGTGTCAGCACGGCCGGAAGTCGCCGTGGCCACCGCGTTTCGCGGCGCTCCGGACGCATTTCCGGAGCGGCGGAGCACCAACCCGCCGGGGAGAAAGGGCTGTTCAGCTCCCGGTTGGCAGGGCACGTGGCGAACCGGTGGGCGTCCGGGGCGCTGCACATGGACCAGAACGCGTCAATCGTCCGTCATGTACGTTCCGGCTCTGTGCCGGGACACGCACGGTGAGTAGCCTTCAAGCGGGCTCTCCTCCGTGCCAGCCGCGCGGGGAGAGCTGTCGGCGTTTCGCCTCCGTCCCGTGACCGAGAAGGAGTTCCGCGTGCCGGGTATCGATCAGGTGTTGTCCGAGGCGATGGGTATCCCCGGCGTTCTCGGCGCCGGGCTGATCGACTGGACCAGCGGGCTGTCCCTCGGCACGGCGGGCCGGGCGCCCCGGAACGACCACGACGCCGCCGCCGCGGACACCGCCGAGGTCGTCCAGGCGGTCCAGCGCAGCGCCACCTTCGACTCCGGCGCCGACGGGGCGCGACCGGGTCTGGAAGACCTGATCCTCACCGCCGCCGGGGGCTATCACCTCATCCGCTTCGTCCACACCGCCTTCGACAGTCAGACGTACCTGTACCTGTACCTGGACCGGGAGCGGGCCAATCTGGCCGTCGCACGCAGGCGGCTGCACGATCTGGCGGCCGGGCTCGTGCCGGGCTGACCGCGGGCCCGCCCGCGCCGCCGCGACACGTCCGCGGCCCCGGCACCACCGGTGCGCGGGGCCGTGCTCGGCCCCGGTACCGCTCGACCGGACACGCTAGGGGAACGCCATGGGCCACTCCGCCGCCACTCCCCCGACCGGACCGGACGGCCCGCTCGCGCGACTCGCCGCCGAACGGGCCACCGGAGCACTCCGCTTTCCCGGTGGCCGCATCCGTCTCCGAGACGGTGCGGTCTCCTGGGTGGAGTGCGACGACCTGCCCGGGACCGCCGCACCCGGCGGCCCGGCCCGCGAGGGCGGCCGACCACGCCGTACGCGGCAGGGCCGGGCGGCCCGCGGAGCCTCCGGGGACGGTCGCGCGCCGGGGCCGGATGCCGGGGACACCACCCCGGAGAGTCTGGCGCTCCGGCAGATCCGTCATCTGACGCTGCTGCTGGACGCGGCGTTCCTGGTGCTGCCGCTCCCGGCGGAGGGCACGTCGTTCACGCCCGGCGCGGAGCACTGCCCCGCGGCCGTACGGCAGGTGGGCGTCGCCGCGCTGCTGCGGGCGGTCGCCGTCCGCCGGGCGCAGTTGGACGCCTGGCGGACGTGGGCGGCGGTGGACGGCGCACCGGTCGTCCTCGCCCCGGACGCCCGGCGTGAGGACGGCCCCGGCTGGCGGGCGCGGCTGCTGCTGGGCGCGGCCGACGGCCGGCGCACCCCCGCCGATCTCGCCCGGACGCTGGGGCATTCGGTGTTCTGGACACTGCTGGAGGTACGGCGGCTGGCCGCGGGCGGGCTGGTCGCGCTGCCGGAAGGCGCGGCGGAGACGGGCGGCACCCGGACCGGCGGCGGCGCGGGCGTCACCGGCCCGGCGGCGGACGACGGGACGGAGACGGCCGGCCCGGCGGCGTCCACGAGCGCGGCGGCGGCGAGTGGCCGGAAGACGGGCGGCGGGACGGGGACGACCGGAGCGGCGGGCGGCCGGAAGGCAGGCCGGGGCACGGCGGCGTCCGGCGGCAGGAAGACGGCCGGTGGCGCGGCGGCCGGTGGCGCGGCGGCCGGTGGGACGGAAGGTGCGGGAGCGGCCCGCGACACGGGACCGGAGGCGTCCGGCGGACGGTCCGCAAGCCGCGGCGGCGGGACGCGGCCGGGCGGGGCCGGGCGTCCCCGCGGCGGGGAGAAGCGTTCCGGCACGGCCGGGCGGGAGCGGAGCGGGACGGAGAAGCGACCGGGTGCCGCGCCCTCGCCGCCGTCGCGTCCGGCGGCCGGGGGCCGGGAGGGCGGGCTGCCGACCCGTACCCCCGCGGGCGGGCGGAGCGGCGGGCCGTCGTCGCGTGCGGCGGGGCGGGAGCGGGACGCGGAGCGTCCGGCGCACTCCGCCGCGGACGACGGCGGGGCGCCGGGCGGGCTGCCCCGGCGGCGTCCGGGGGTGTGTCTGGAGGAGGCGCGGGAGCGGGATCCGCAGCCCGCCGGGGCACCGGCGCTGCCGCCCGGGCTCCCGGAGACCGCCGATCCCGACGTCACGCTCCTCACCCGCCTGCGTACGGCACTGGAGGAGAACTTGTGATCCGTGGTGACGACCCATGAGACGCGCCCTCGCACGGCGCGCCGAGAAGAGGAGACTGATGACGATCCAGCCCAGAGTGCGGGACGAACTGCACGCGCTGCGGGACCAGGTGCGCCATCTCCGCGGCGGCATGGTGGCCAGCGCGGACGGCATGGTCATCGCCCACGATCTGCGGAACATCGAACCGGACGCCCTCGCCGCGCTCACCGCGGCGGCCATCGGCGTCGCCAAGCGTCTCACCGAGGCGACCGGTCAGGGCGCCTTCGAGGAGACCCTCACCCGCGGCACCCACGGCTACGTCGCGGCGTACGCGGCGGGGGCGCGGGCGGTGCTGACCACCGTGGGCGGCCCGGAGATCAACGTCGGGCGGCTGCACCTCCAGGCCCGGCAGGCCGCGGAGCGCATCGGCGCGCTGGTGGACGAGGCGCCCGCCCCGGACCCGTCCTGAGCCCCCTGCCGCCGCGCGCCCACCGGTCGTCGCTCCGCCGGCGCCGCGCCCCGTATCCCGCGTTCCGCGCTCGCCGCAATCCGTACCCAGAAAGGTGTGCACCGTTATGGCATCCATGGAAACCGCGCTCGCCGATGCGATGTCGACCATCGAAGGCGTCATCGGCATCGCCCTCGTCGATCACACCAGCGGGATGACGCTGGCGGCGCTCGGCGGCGGCAACACACTCGATATGGAGGTCGCGGCGGCGGGGAACACCGACCTCGTCCGCGCGAAGCTGCGCACGATGGAGATGCTCGACCTCCAGGGCTCCATCGAGGACATGCTGATCACGCTCACCTCGCAGTACCACCTGCTCCGGCCGGTGACCGGGCGCCACGGCGCCGGGCTCTTCCTGTATCTGGTGCTCGACCGCAAGCGCGCCAATCTCGCGCTGGCCCGGCACCGGCTCGCCCGGGTCGAGGAGGTCCTGGAGGTGTGAGCGGCGGGCCCGCCGTCCGGCCCCGCACGCCCCGCGTCCGCCGTCCGGGCGCCGCGGGGCGGGCGGGGCTGACGCGCTCTCAGCCCGGCAGGTTCCCGGCCGCCTCGTCGAGGACGGCGCGCAGCCGCAGGGCGTCGGGGGCGACGGCGGTGGCGAGGAGGGCGGGGCCGGTCAGCGGTGTCAGCACGCCCTGCCCGGCGGCCGGGTCCAGGCGCTCCGGCGCGGCGCCGCCCAGCAGGCGGACCTGTTGCCCTTCCTCCGCCAACTCCGGTGTCACGAACAGGAGTTGACCGATCGCGCGGTGGCCGCCGAGGACGGCGGAGGTGTCCCAGCCGGGTACGCCGGGGCCGTAGGCGGTCTCCTGGTCGAGCAGGGTGTGGCCGGCGCGGCGGAGTGTCAGACGGCTGTGGAGGCGGCCGGTGCGTTCCCCGGCGCGGCCCAGGACCTGTTCCTCGCGCAGGACGAGGCGGGCGGTGGGGGCGAGGTCGATGGTGGTGGTCATCCACAGGTCGCTGCCCTCGGCGCAGATCAGCGGTTCGGGCAGCCAGTCGAGGCGGGCGCCGTCGCCGACGGTCAGCCGGACGTCGTAGGTGGCGGCGTCGCCGGTGCGGCCGGGCAGCGCGACGGTGGCGGCGGCCGCGGTCAGATGGAGTGACGCCCCGTCCTCGGCGGTGGCCTCGACGGCCAGCCGGTCCCCGCCGAGCGGGGCGCTCATCGCGCCCACCATGCAGACGCGGGCCCGCGGCCCCGGGAGGCCGAGCCGGCGCAGCGCGAACGGCCCGGAACCGTCCAGGACGGGCAGCCGGGTGGTGCCGTGCGCGTCGGCGCGGGCGACGATGCGGGCGGTGGCCCGCAGTCCGGCGGCCGTGGTGAGGTCGCCGGACGGCCGGGTGATCGTGGTGGGCGCGGTGGTCATGCGGCGGCGCTCGTGGTCCAGGCGGTGAGGCGGTCGCGGACCCAGGCGGCGACGGGGGTGACACCACCGTCGGACTTGACGTTGGTGAACACCACCGGCAGCTCCCCACGCTGCGCCTTGGCATCGCGGGCCATACCCTCCAGATCCACCCCGACATACGGAGCGAGGTCGGTCTTATTGACGATCAGCAGGTCAGCGGTGGTGACACCGGGACCGCCCTTGCGGGGAATGTCATCACCACCCGCCACATCGATCACGAAGATCTGCGCATCGACCAGACCCTTGGAGAACGTCGCGGTGAGGTTGTCGCCACCGGACTCGACCAGGATCAAATCCAGCGGCCCGACCTCGTCCTCCAGATCCTCGACGGCTTCGAGGTTGGCGGAGATGTCGTCGCGGATCGCGGTGTGCGGGCACGCACCCGTCTCCACCGCCTTGATCCGCTCGGCGGGCAGGACCGCCTCACGCAGCAGGAACTCCGCGTCCTCACGCGTATAGATGTCATTGGTGACGACAGCGAGGGAGAGTTCGTCGCGCAACGCGCGGCACAGGGCGGCGACGGTGGCGGTCTTGCCGGTGCCGACCGGGCCACCCAGACCGATCCGCAACGCACGGCGGGAACCATCGGGGCGGACCGGCGCCGCGGCGCTGTAGCTGTGACGGTGCGGGAAGATCTCATCGAGCTCGTGATCGAGATGCATACAAACTCCGTAAGTCGTGCGGGCGCGCGAGGCGCCCGGGGCCGCCGGGAACACGGGCTCCCGGCGGCGGGTCAGGAAGCGAAGAGACGGACCGGCCAGGCCGCGTGCTGCTCGGCGGTGAGATCCAGCAACGGCGCGGACGCGGCCGGCAGGACATCGACACCTTCCCCCGGAACGCGCCGGGCAGCGGCGACAGCAGTGGCGGCCACCCGGTCCACCTCGGGAGCCAGACGGGCGAGGACGGCGGTCGCGTCGAACGGATCCAGGCTCAGCAACCGGACCACCGCCGTCGCCGGACCGCTGACACTCTCGTACACAGCGGCATACGCGGCATCCAGCGACGCCAGCCCCGCCGAACGGGCGGCGACGCCCAGCACCACCGGCTGATGCGCACCACGCGGACGCGCCGCCGCCAACGCGGCCAGCTCCACCGACGGCCACGCCGCCCGCGCCGCCCGCATCATCTGCCGCCCCAACCGACGCGCCGCACTCCGCAACGCCGGAACCGGAGTACGCGCATCCGCCGCGTCGTCGAGCGCCAACGGATCACCACCGGCCGCGGCAGCCGCCGCGAGCCCCGCCGCAACCAGACCCGCGGTATGCAACCGCCCCCGGCAGAACACCTCCAAAGAAGCGGCATCCGTGACACGCCCGGCCGCGACCGCCGCCTCCGCCCCACCGGAATGCGCATGCCCCCCAGCAGGAAACCGGCCATCAGCCAGCACCATGAGAGCGGCCCGGCTCATCCCCGGCCCCCAAGACGCCTACCGTTCATAGGAAACATCACCTGCGCCGCATCAGAAGAGGAAGTACCGCTGGGCCATGGGCAGTTCGGCGGCGGGGGCGGGCTCGACCACCTCGTCGTCGATGGTCACCGTGAAGGTGTCCGGCTCCACATGGACCCGCGGCAGCGCGTCGTTGTTGCGCATCGACGCCTTGGTGACGGACCGGGTGCTGCGGATCGGCTCGTACGCCTTGCCCAGCGGGAGCCGTTCGGCGATGCCGTCCTCGACCGCCTGCGCGGAGACGAAGTTGACGGAGTTGCTGCCCGGGGCCTTGCCGATGGCGCCGAACATGGGGCGCGGCAGGATCGGCTGCGGGGTGGGGATGGAGGCGTTGGCGTCGCCGACCTGCGCGTACGCGATCTGGCCGCCCTTGATGACGAGCAGCGGCTTGACGCCGAAGAACGCCGGGTCCCACAGCACGAGGTCGGCGAGCTTGCCGTCCTCGACGGAGCCGATGACGTGATCGATGCCCTGGGCGGCGGCCGGGTTGATGGTGTATTTCGCGACGTACCGGCGGGCGCGGGTGTTGTCCGCGGCGCTGTCGCCGGTGAGGAGGCCGCGGCGCTTCTTCATCACGTGCGCGGTCTGCCAGGTGCGCATGACGACCTCGCCGATGCGGCCCATGGCCTGGGCGTCCGAGGACATGATCGAGATGGCGCCGAGGTCGTGCAGGATGTCCTCGGCGGCGATGGTCGAGGGCCGGATGCGGGACTCGGCGAACGCGAGGTCCTCGGGGACCGCCGGGTTCAGGTGGTGACAGACCATCAGCATGTCGAGGTGTTCCTCGACGGTGTTGACGGTGTGCGGCCGGGTCGGGTTGGTCGACGCGGGCAGCACGTTCGGCTCGGAGACCATGGCGATCATGTCGGGGGCGTGACCGCCGCCCGCACCCTCGACGTGGAAGGCGTGGATGGAGCGCCCGGCGATGGCCGCGATGGTGTCGCCGAGGAAACCGGCCTCGTTCAGGGTGTCCGTGTGGATCGCGAGCTGGGCGCCGCTCTCCTCGCAGATGTTCAGGCAGGCGTCGAGGACGGCGGGGGTGGCGCCCCAGTCCTCGTGGATCTTGAAGCCGAGGACTCCGGCGCGGAGCTGGTCGCGCATCGAGTCGGCGGACATGGTGTTGCCCTTGCCCAGCAGACCGATGTTGACGGGGAGGTGGTCCATCGACTCCAGGAGCCGGGAGATGTGCCAGGCGCCGGGGGTGATGGTGGTGGCCTTGCTGCCCTCGGCGGGGCCGGTGCCGCCGCCGACGAGGGTGGTGACGCCGGAGGCGAGGGCCTCGTCCACCTGCTGGGGGCAGATGAAGTGGACGTGGGTGTCGATGGCACCGGCGGTGAGGATCTTGCCGTTGCCGGCGATGATCTCGGTCTCCGGGCCGATGACGAGGTCGGGGTGGACACCGTCCATCGTCTCGGGGTTGCCCGCCTTGCCGAGCCCGGTGATCCGGCCGTCGCGGATGCCGACGTCCGCCTTGACGATGCCCCAGTGGTCGAGGACGACGACGCCGGTGATGACGGTGTCGGGGGCGCCCTCGGCGCGGGTGACGCGGGACTGCCCCATCGACTCGCGGATGACCTTGCCGCCGCCGAAAACGGCCTCGTCACCGGCGCGCCCGGGACCGCCGCTGCGGTCCTCCTCGATCTCGATGACCAGGTCGGTGTCGGCGAGGCGGATACGGTCGCCGGCCGTCGGGCCGAAGAGGTCGGCGTAGTCCTGGCGGGAAAGCTCAGCCATCGAGAGTGCCTCCGGTCTCACCGCGCAGCCCGGCGACGATCCGCTTGCCCGCGAGGGGGACCAGCTCGACCTCGGTGGGGATGCCGGGCTCGAAACGTACGGCGGAGCCCGCCGCGACGTTGAGCCGCAGGCCGTGCGCGGCCGCGCGGTCGAACGCCAGGCCCGGGTTGGCCTCGGCGAAGTGGTAGTGGGAGCCGACCTGCACGGGGCGGTCGGCGGAGTTGAGGACGGTCATGCGCGTGAGGGGGCGGCCTTCGTTGAGGCGTACCGGCTCGTCGGCGTAGAGGATCTGTCCCGGGATCATCTTCTGTTCTCCCGCGGTCAGTTGATGGGTTCGTGAACGGTGACGAGCTTGGTGCCGTCGGGGAAGGTGGCCTCGACCTGCACGTCATGAATCATTTCCGGGACGCCGTCCATGACGTCGTCGCGGCTGAGCACCTGGCGTCCGGAGGACATCAGCTCGGCGACGGTCCGGCCGTCCCGGGCCCCTTCGAGGATGTGGGCGGTGAGCAGCGCAATGGATTCCGGATGGTTGAGCTTCAGCCCCCGGGCCCGGCGTTTTTCAGCCACGTCTGCCGCCACATGAATCATCAGACGTTCCTGCTCATGCGGAGTCAGTTGCATACGTTCCACCTCACAGACTTCCTGCCCGGGTACGCGTTCGCCCAGGTCACAGGCGTGGACACGCCCGTATAGGTAGATGTATCACACAGCGACTAAAGGGAGAGCAAACCGCCTCCCCGCAGGAGGTCATCAACACCCCCTCGCGCAGAGGTTAGTTCGGACGCATTTCCGTGGCGTTACACGCCTGGTCACCTGCGGAACCCTTCTCAGGGCCGAAGAGGCGACACCTCCCTTACCGGGAGTTACCGGCCGGCGACCGAATTTCCCTTCCGGATTTCCCGTCCGGGAATTTCCGGCGCCTTGAATACGGTGGCGAATTCCACATCCCGGAACGGTCGCCGGACCGATCGGACAGGGCATCCCGGGTGCCGCGAATTGGATGCACCGGGCAATCCGGGCCACCTCCGCTGGACGAACACCACTGTCCGGTATCCGCTCTTGACGGGGCGGTGATCGCTCACGATCCTCATGTGCGCGTCAAACGCTCCGCACCACCCCCCACACCAGTATCGGAGCCACACCGTGACTCGCACCGCCCGTACCCGCCGTCTCACCCTCGCCACCGGCGCCTGTGCCGCCGTCGTCGCCCTGCTCGGCGTCGCGGCCGGCGCCCAGGCGACCGCACCGGCCGCCGCACCCGACATCCCGGTGGCGGACATCAAGGCCGACCTCGCCAAGTTCCAGTCCATAGCCGACGCCAACAACGGCACCCGCGCCCACGGCACCGCCGGGTACCAGCAGTCGGTCGACTATGTGAAGGGCAAGCTGGACGCCGCCGGGTTCACCACGAAGGTCCAGGAGTTCACCAGCGGCGGCGCGAAGGGGTACAACCTCATCGCCGACTGGCCCGGCGGCGACGAGAGCAAGACCGTGATGTCCGGCGCCCACCTCGACTCCGTCCCCGCGGGCCCCGGCATCAACGACAACGGCTCCGGCTCGGCGGGCATCCTGGAGGTCGCGCTCGCGGTCGCCAAGGCCGACCTCAAGCCCACCAAGCACCTGCGGTTCGGCTGGTGGGGCGATGAGGAGGACGGCATGATCGGCTCCTCCCACTACGTCGACTCGCTCGGCGCCGACACCGCCAAGCTCGACTCGTACCTCAACTTCGACATGATCGGCTCGCCCAACCCGGGCTACTTCGTCTACGACGACGACGCGCGGCTGGAGAAGGTCTTCAAGGACTGGTTCGCGAGCAAGAACATCGCCACCGAGAAGGAGACCGAGGGCGACGGCCGCTCCGACCACGCGCCGTTCCAGGACGCCGGGGTCCCCGTCGGCGGTCTGTTCTCCGGCGCCGACTACATCAAGACCGACGCGCAGGCCAAGGCGTGGGGCGGCGAGGCGGGCAAGGCGTTCGACGCCTGCTACCACGAGTCCTGCGACACGGCGAAGAACATCGACGACACCGCGCTGGACAACCACACCGACGCCATCGCCCACGCGCTGTGGGAGCTGAGCTCCTGACCTCGCGCGCCTGAGGGGCACGGCCCGTACGCCTCCGGGCGGACGCGTACGGAGGCCCCCACGCACCTCCGGCCCGCGCGGCCGGCTCCCGGCCCGGCCGCTCTCCCCTGACGGCCGGGCCGCGGCGCGCCATGCCACACCGTCGCGGGCGGACGGTCCGGCCGGCCGCGACGGCGCTCCCCCGTACGGGCTCACCCGTACGGCCCACCCCGTTCCCGGCCCTCGCGGGGGTGTCACGTTGCGGGGCGCCGGGGCGGACCGTGCCGCGAGCGGACCTCTTCCCGCTGGTCCGGGGCGCGCGAGCGGTCCGGGCGCCGCATACCCGATGCCCCGAAAGCACCATTTGGCACACTTGTGACCAATGTCACACTTCGTCATTTCAGCGCGGAATCCGGGCGTCCGATGCGTGACGATCCCCTCGACGACAAGCCCCCGCCGCAGCGGCGGGGCGGTCCGGGCGGACGCCGAATCCTGCCGCCGCCTCGGACGTCAGGTCGACGCGGACGCACCGGCAGGAGCGGAGGACCCGAGCACGACGGGGCCGGGCCGCCGGGGCGCGTCCGCGAAGTCCCGTCCTCCGGGCGGACGACGGGACTTCGCGGGCGCGCCCCGGGGCGGCGGCCCCTTGGGGTGAAGCCGTACACGGCCGGGCACCTTCGCCTGCCCGAACCCGACAGGTCTTCCTTCGCAGGCGGCTGACGAAGGGTTTGCGCATGACTGTGCGCATGCATGTGCCGGCCGCGGTCGCCCGGGCCGGAACCATCTCCGCTCTCACACTCGCCACCGTCGGCGCCGCCGTCACGCTCCCCCCGGGCGCCGACGCCACCGCCGTCTCCACCACGGCGGTACGCATCGCCGCCTCCAAGAAGGGCGCGCCCTACCAGTACGGCGCCCGGGGGCCGCACCGCTTCGACTGCTCGGGGCTGACGCAGTACGCCTTCAAGCGCGCCGGGCGGAGCCTGCCGCGCACCGCCGCCGCGCAGTACAACCGCACCCGCCATGTCCGCGCCACTACCCGCAAGGCCGGTGACCTGGTCTTCTTCCACGGCCGCCAGGGCGTCTACCACGTCGGGATCTACGCCGGGCACAGCCGCATCTGGCACGCCCCGCACTCCGGCACCGTCGTGAAGCTGGAGAAGATCTGGACCCGTTCGGTCTCGTACGGGCGGGTCGGCTGACCCGGGTCAGGCTCCGGCGGACGGCCACGGCAGCCGGACCCGGACGGTCTTGCCGCCGTCCGGCTCCGGCACGGTCGCCACCTCTCCCCCGGACTCGGCGGCCAGCAGACCGACGATGAGCAGACCGCGCCCGCCGGGGCGGCACTCCTCGGCGGGCAGCCGCCGGGGCGGCCGGGGGTCGCGGTCGGTGACCCCCGCGGTCAGCGTCGTGTCCCGGTCGAGCCGGAGCGCGACGGTGAAGTACGGGGAGGTGTCGCCGGTGTGCCGGACGGCGTTGGTCGCCAGCTCGGAGACGATCAGCCGGACCGCGTCGGTGAGCGGCGCGGCCGGGTCGAGACCCCAGGCGCCGAGCACCGCGGAAACGTGCCTGCGCGCGGCCGCGACCGACTCCGGCGCGCCGGGGAGGGTGAGGGTGGATTCCTGGTGGTCTGCCATCGCCGTGCCGTCCTTCTTCCCACCGGGGTCGGATCCGGCGCACGGGCGCGGGCGGGACGCCGCTCGGTCACCGAGCCGGTCCGTGCACCGGGGGGTGCGGACCGGGCGGTCCATGCTGCCGGTACACCCCGCGATCCACCATGAAATGCCCATATCTCTCGCTCGAAGCGGTGAACGGTACGACGCGAGAACGGATCACCGGCCCGGGCGGCTCCGGCGCACGCGCGTCCGGAGCGGCGCGTCAGCCGCGCGGCGCGGTGTCCGTCAAGATCCGTACCGCCGACCGGAGTTGATCTGACGTCAGGTCGGCGCGGGCCGTCAGCCGCAGCCGGGAGACGCCGTCGGGGACGGACGGCGGGCGGAAGCAGCCGACGAGCAGTCCGGCGGCGCGGCAGTCGGCCGCCCAGCCCGCGGCGGCCTCCGCCGACGGGGCGCGGACCGCGACGACGGCGGCGTCCGGGCGGACCGCGGCCAGCCCGGCTGCGGTCAGCCGGTGGTACAGGGCGTCGGCGATCCCCCGGGCGCGGGCCGCGCGCTCCGGCTCGCGGCGCAGCAGCCGCAGCGCGGCGAGCGCGGCACCGGCCGCCGCCGGGGCGAGCCCGGTGTCGAAGATGAACGTCCGCGCGGTGTTGACCAGGTGCTCGATGACCCGCGCCGGTCCGAGGACCGCGCCGCCCTGGGAGCCGAGGGACTTCGACAGCGTCACGGTGGCGACGGTGTCCGGGGCCCCGGCGAGTCCTGCGGTGGCTACGGCGCCGCGTCCGCCGTCGCCGAGCACCCCGAGTCCGTGGGCGTCGTCGACGAGGAGGCCCGCGCCGTGGCGGCGGCAGACGGCGGCGAGGGCGGGCAGCGGGGCCGCGTCGCCGTCGACGGAGAACACCGCGTCGGTGACGGTGAGCGCCCGGCCCTCGTGTGCGGACAGCGCGGCGTCCACGGCGGCGGGGTCGGCGTGCGCGACGACGGCCTTACGGGCGCGGGAGAGGCGGCAGCCGTCGATGAGGGAGGCGTGGTTGCCCGCGTCGGAGACGAGGAGGGCGCCGGGGCCGGACAGGGCGGTGACGGCGGCGAGGTTGGCGGCGTATCCGGAGGAGAGGACGAGGGCCGCCTCGAAGCCGCAGAACGCGGCGAGTTCGCTCTCCAGCGTGGCGTGGAGTTCGGTGGAGCCGGTGACCAGCCGGGAGCCGGTGGCCCCGGCGCCCCAGCGGTGCGCGGCCTGTGCGGCGGCGCGGGTGACCAGCGGGTGGCGGGCGAGTCCGAGGTAGTCGTTGCTCGCCAGGTCCAGCAGTCCGCAGGCGGCCGGGCGGGGGCGCAGGGCGCGGCGCAGACCGGCGCGGCGCCGCGCGTCGTGGGCCGCGTCGAGCCAGTCGAACGCCGCACCCGGATCCCGCGGCGCGGCGTCGGCCGACGGGGCGTCACGGGGCGGTGGCGGGACGGGATCCGCGGGCATCGGCTTTCCTTCGTTTTCCTTCGGTGATTGTGGACTGCCGATAGACGTTAGCGGCCGTTCCACCGCCTCAGGGTGTGGTGATACACACACCCCGATCCGGGCGCGTTGTGGGAATCCTCCTTGGCCAGGGGCACCGGTGTACGTCAGGATCATCGCCATGGAGCTGCTGAACACGTTGGTGGAGAAGGGGCTGCGGCGCGAGCTGCCGACCCGTGAAGAGGCGCTCGCCGTACTGGCGACGTCCGATGACGACCTGCTCGACGTCGTGGCCGCGGCCGGCAAGGTGCGCCGTAAGTGGTTCGGCCGGCGGGTGAAGCTCAACTACCTCGTCAACCTCAAGTCCGGGCTCTGCCCCGAGGACTGCTCGTACTGCTCGCAGCGGCTCGGGTCGAAGGCGGAGATCCTCAAGTACACCTGGCTGAAGCCGGAGGAGGCGTCGCGGGCGGCGGCCGCCGGGGTCGCCGGGGGCGCCAAGCGGGTCTGTCTGGTGGCCAGCGGGCGCGGGCCGACCGACCGGGACGTGGCGCGGGTGTCGGAGACCATCTCCGCCATCAAGGAGCAGAACGAGGGCGTCGAGGTCTGCGCCTGCCTCGGGCTGCTGACGGACGGCCAGGCCGGACGGCTGCGGGAGGCCGGGGCGGACGCCTACAACCACAACCTCAACACCTCCGAGGCGACGTACGGCGACATCTGCACCACCCATGACTTCGGGGACCGGGTGGCGACGGTCAAGCAGGCGCAGGCGGCCGGGATGTCGGCGTGCTCCGGGCTGATCGCCGGGATGGGCGAGAGCGACGCGGACCTGGTCGACGTGGTGTTCGCGCTGCGGGAGCTGGACCCGGACTCGGTGCCGGTGAACTTCCTGATCCCGTTCGAGGGGACGCCGCTGGCGAAGGAGTGGAACCTCACGCCGCAGCGGGCGCTGCGGATCCTGGCGATGACCCGGTTCGTCTGCCCGGACGTCGAGGTGCGGCTGGCCGGCGGGCGGGAGGTGCACCTGCGCAGCATGCAGCCGCTGGCGTTGCACCTGGTCAACTCCCTGTTCCTGGGCGACTACCTGACCAGTGAGGGCCAGGCGGGCAAGGACGACCTCGCGATGATCGCGGACGCCGGTTTCGAGGTGGAGGGCACCGGCACCACGACGCTGCCCGAGCACCGCGCCCCGGGCGGGACCTGCGGCGACGGCGGCTGCGGCGATACGGGGGCGGGCGGCTGCCACGGCGCCGCCGAGGTTCCCGAGCAGGCCGGTGACGCCCTTTCCGACGAGGAACGGCGGGGCCTGGTGGCGGTGCGCCGCCGGGGCGCGGGCACGGAGCTGCCGCCCAATGCCTGAGCCGCTCACCCCGGCCGAACTGCTCGCCCTCGACCGGCAGCACGTCTGGCATCCGTACGGTCCGATGCCCGGGCGCGCCGAGCCGCTGGTGGTAGAGGAGGCGGCCGGGGTGCGGCTGCGGCTGGCGGAACCGGCGGGCGGCCACCGTGAGCTGGTCGACGGGATGGCGTCGTGGTGGTCGGCGGTGCACGGCTACCGGCACCCGGTACTGGACGAGGCGGCCCGCGAGCAGTTGGGGCGGATGAGCCATGTGATGTTCGGCGGGCTCACCCACGAGCCCGCCGTGCGGCTGGCGGAGCGGCTGGTCGCCGTCACGCCGGAGCCGCTGCGCCATGTCTTCCTCGCCGACTCCGGCTCGGTGGCGGTCGAGGTCGCCGCCAAGATGTGTCTGCAGTACTGGCGCTCGGTGGGCCGCCCGCGCAAGCAGCGGCTGCTGACCTGGCGCGGCGGCTACCACGGCGACACCTGGCACCCGATGTCGGTGTGCGACCCCGAGGGCGGGATGCACGACCTGTGGCGGGGCGTCCTGCCGCGCCAGATCTTCGCGGATGCGCCGCCGCCGGGCTTCGACGCGCCGGTCGACGAGGCGTACGCGGCCCACCTGCGGGAGCTGATCGCCCGCCACGCCGACGAGCTGGCCGCGGTGATCGTGGAGCCGGTGGTGCAGGGCGCGGGCGGGATGGTGTTCCACTCCCCCGGCTATCTGCGGGTGCTGCGCGAGGCGTGCGACGCCCATGACGTCCTGCTGATCTTCGACGAGATCGCCACCGGCTTCGGCCGTACGGGCACGCTGTTCGCCGCCGGGCACGCCGGGGTCGCCCCCGATGTGATGTGTCTGGGCAAGGCGCTGACCGGCGGATATCTGACGCTGGCGGCGACGCTGTGCACGGCGGAGGTGGCGGCGGGCATCTCGCGCGGCGAGGTGCCGGTGCTGGCGCACGGCCCGACGTTCATGGGCAATCCGCTGGCCACCGCCGTCGCCGGCGCCAGCGTCGAGCTGCTGCTGTCGCAGGACTGGGCGGGCGAGGTGGCCCGTATCGGATCCGGACTGCGGACGGGCCTGGCCGCGGCCCGGGACCTCCCCGGGGTGCGCGAGGTACGGGTGCTGGGCGCGATCGGTGTCGTCCAGCTCGATCACGAGGTGGACCTGGCCGCGGCGACGGCGGCGGCGGTCCGCGAGGGCGTCTGGCTGCGCCCGTTCCGGGACCTCGTCTACACCATGCCGCCGTACGTCACCGGCGACGACGACGTGGCCCGGATCTGCGCCGCGGTGTGCGCGGCGGCCCGGGAGGGCTGAGCGGCGCGGGCGTCCCGGGGCTCTCCCCCGGGGCGCCGGTGGTGCCGCGCCACTGCCCCGTTCCGGGGTTTCTCACGTACGACAGAGCTGAAGGAGGCGCCATGACGGTGCTGTTCGTGACGGGTACCGGGACCGGTATCGGCAAGACCGTGACGACGGCGGCGCTCGCGGCGGCGGCGCTCGCGGCCGGCCGTTCGGTGGCCGTGCTCAAGCCCGCGCAGACCGGCGTCGGGCCCGACGAGCCGGGCGACGCGGCGGAGGTGGCGCGGCTGGCGGGGGCGGTGACGACGGCGGAACTGGCGCGGTTCCCCGAACCGTTGGCCCCGGCGACGGCGGCCGCGCGGGCGGGCCGGGCACCGGTCGGGCCGCGGGAGGTCGCCGACGCCGCGGAGAAGCTGGCGGCCTCGCACGATCTGGTGCTGGTCGAGGGCGCGGGCGGGCTGCTGGTCCGGTTCGACGCGGCGGGCGCCACCCTCGCGGACGCGGCGCGGCTGGTGGACGCGCCGGTACTGCTGGTGGCGGAAGCCGGACTCGGCACCCTCAACGCCACCGCGCTGACCGCCCTGGCCCTGCGCACCCACGGCCTGCGCTGCGCGGGCGTGGTGATCGGAAGCTGGCCCGCCGAACCGGACCTGGCCTCCCGCTGCAACCTCGGCGACCTGCCCACGGCGGCCGACGCCCCGCTCCTCGGCCTGATCCCGGAGGGCGCCGGAAGCCTGCCACCGGGCGCCTTCCGCTCCGCGGCCACGGGGTGGCTGGCGCCCGCGCTCGGAGGCTCGGGGCCGTTGCGGGTGCCGTGAGCGGGGGCGGGGCGGATCCGGGGGGCAGCCGCGGGCTCGCCGGGTGTGACCAGGCCCTGTGGCAGGGCCGGCCGGGCACCCGCCCGTCACGGCCGTTCCGCCGGCCCTGCCACAGCCCGTCCGGCGGAAATCCGCTCCCGTGGGACACGGCACCCGCGGCACACTGTCGCCCATGACCGGGCCCACCGACGCCGAACTCCTGGCGCACTGGTACGACGCCTGCAACCCCTGGGCCGTCTGCGACGACTTCTACCTCGGCCTGGTGATGCGGGCCGAGGCCGTCCTCGACGTCGGCTGCGGCACCGGCACCCTGCTGCGCCGCGCCCGGGAGCGCGGCCACCGCGGGCGGCTCTGCGGACTCGACCCGGATCCGGCGATGCTGGCACGGGCGCGCGCGGGCGCCGCCGACGGCATCACCTGGCTCAGCGGCGGTCTGGGAACCACGACCGCACCGGCCGGCCTCGGCGCGGCGCCGGAGTTCGACCTCGTCGTGATGACCGGCCACGCCTTCCAGGCGCTCCGCGCGGACGCGGAGCTGCGGGCCGCGCTCGCCGTCGTCCGCGGGGCGCTGGTCCCCGGCGGGCGGTTCGCGTTCGAGACGCGGAATCCGGCGGCGCGGGCGTGGGAGCGGTGGACCCCCGCCCACGCGGTGGAGGTGACCGGCCCGGACGGTGCGCGGGCCCGGATCGCGCACCGGGTACGGCAGCCGGTGGACGGGGAGTTGGTGCGCTTCACCACCGTGCTCACCGGGCCCGGTCTGCCGCGTACCGTTCGCGCGCACTCCACGCTGCGCTTCCTGCCCGAGGAGGCGCTCGACGGTTTTCTGGCCGGTGCGGGGCTGGCCGCCGAGGAACGGTACGGCGACTGGGACCGCTCGCCGCTGACCCCGGCGAGCCCCGAGATCATCACCGTCGCGGGGCTCAGTCCAGCGCCGCGCCCTTGCGTTCGGGGATGAGGAACATCGCGGCCATGTCGAGGACGTAGAGGACCGCGAGCAGGCCGATGGCCTTCTGGAAGCCGAAGCTTCCGGCGACCAGGGCGACGATGAGCGGGGCGAAGCCGCCGACACCGCGGCCGAGGTTGAACAGCACGTTCTGTGCGGTGGCGCGGGCGTGTGTGGGGTACAGCTCGGCGATGAGCGCACCGTAGCCGCCGGTCATGCCGTTGACGAACGCGCCCATGACGGCGCCGCCGATGAGCAGTGCGACGGGTGTGGTGAGGGTGGCGTAGGCGAGGACGGTCACGACCGCGCCCGCCTGGAAGAGCCAGAAGGTGGGGCGGCGGCCGATGCGGTCGGCGAGGTGGCCGAAGGCGAGGATGCCGCAGGCCATGCCGAGGACGGTGACGGCGGTCCAGGCGCCGGACTTGGTGAGGCTGTAGCCGAACTGCTGGGAGAGGTAGCTGGGCAGCCAGGTCATCAGGCCGTAGTAGCCGAAGTTCTGGACGGAGGTCAGGACGAGGACGCCGAGGGTGGCGCGGCGCGCGGCGGGGGTGGCGACGAGGCTGCGCAGCGGGGCGGTGGCCGGGCGGGCGCGGCCGGCTGCGGCGGTGAACGCGGCCGGCTCCCGCATGGTGCGGCGGAAGAGGAACGCGGCGAGGGCGGGCACCACGCCGAGGGCGAAGAGGGCACGCCAGCCCCAGGCGTTGATGACGGGCGCGGAGACGAGGGCGGCGGCGAGGACGCCCGCCTGCCAGCCGAGGCCGACGTACGAGGTGCCGCGGGCGCGTTTGCGGCTGGGGAACGCCTCGGCGGCGAGCGCCATGCCGATGCCGAACTCACCGCCGATGCCCATCCCGGCGAGGAACCGGAAGGCGGCGAGCTGCGGGAAGTCCTGGGCGAGGGCGGTGGCGCCGGTGAAGACGGCGAAGAGCACGATCGACCAGGACAGCACCCGGATGCGGCCGAGGCGGTCGGAGAGCATCCCGAAGAGGAGGCCGCCGGCGACGCAGCCGATGAGGGTGAGGGTGGTCAGCGATCCGGCCTGGGTGGAGGTCAGATGCAGTCCGGCGGTGACGGCGGAGAGCGCGAAGCTGAGGATGAGGAGGTCGAAGCCTTCGAGCCCGTAGCCGACGGCGGAGGCGACAACGGCTTTGCGGGCGTAGCGGTCCGCGGCGGCGTCGGGCGCCGCGTCCGTCGTCTCGGAGGGGTGCGGGGGTGCCGGCGGCGCGGGGTGCTGGGGCATGCGTCCTTCAGTGCTGCGTACGGAGCGGGGGCGGCCTGACGACCTGGAGGTCAGCAGCCGGGCCGAAGGCGGTCGGTGTCTCCCGTACGGGATGCCGCCGGTGCCGCGTGCCCACCGTGTCCGGCCGCGCGCGGGGCCGAAGGGCCATTCTAGGGGGCGTGGCGTGATCTGTTCGCACGGGCATCCGGTCGAGGGGCCCGGCCGGGCCCGTGACGGCGTCAGACCGTCCAGCTACGCAGTTCGTCGGCGATGGCGGACAGCTCGGTGGTGTCGTCCTTGACGAGGCGGGCGAGGTCGCGGACCCGCTCGGGCGAGGTCGCGATCTTCAGGCCGCTGGCGACGAGGTAGCCGTAGGCCACGGCCGTCGCGAACATGGCGTTGGACCGCTCCAGCGCCGGCACCCGCAGCAGGAGGTGGAGGAGGGCCGCGGCGCGGTCTGGCGGGTCGGTGTAGACGGGGACGCCGATGATCTCCGCCTCGTGGCGGGCGACGGCGGCGACGAGGGCGCCCCAGTCGGTGACCGCGGGATCGCCCGGGGTGTGCTGTTCGGCGACGAGGAGCAGCCAGGCGAGGTCGATGCGGAGGGTCACTGCTTGCCCGGGTGTCCTTCCCTGCCGCCCGCCGCGCCGCGCGCGGGCTCCGCCGCGCCCCGCCCGAACTCCTCGGCGAAGACGCGCTCGTACTGCTTCATGAAGTCGGAGGCCGCCTCGACGAAGGTCTGGCCGACCTCGCCGGCGTCCCGGAGGACGAGTTCCTCGATATAGCGATTCACGCTCACTCCCCGCTGCAGGGCGCGCTCCCGGGCCGCTTCGGCGGTGGCTTCGTCCACGCGGACGTTCAACTGTGTTTTCGCCACGCCTTCACGCTAGCGCGCATCCGCTAGCACCGGCAAGCGGCCGGCGGCCCGGCAAGCGGAGCCGTGCGCCCCGCTCCGCCTCGCGGCGCACGCCCCGGCGCGGCTCAGGCGCCGCGGCCGTCCGGGGTGACCGGGACCGGCGGGGAGACCGCTTCCGCGGCGGGCGGCGCGCCCCCGTCCGCGGGCCCGTGGCCGAGGGCGTGCACGCACAGCCCGGCGAGGATCAGCGCGAGCCCGAGCCAGCCGGTGGCCGCGGGCGCCGCGACGCCGAGCAGCAGCGCCTCGCCGAGCAGGGTGAACGGCACCTCGGCCGCCTGCGTCGCCTCGACCGCGCCGAGCGCCGCGGGGTGGTGGCGGACGAGGTCGGTCGCGCGGAAGAAGAGGGTGGTGGCGAGGACCCCGGAGGCCAGCGCGACGATCACGCTCCGGAGCAGTTGCCCGCCGGACGGGGGCCCCGCGGTGGCGCCCGCGACGGCCGCCAGCACCAGCCACAGCGGCAGCGAGCCCAGCGTCATCGCCAGGGTGCGCTGGACGCCGTCGAGCCCGTCGGTGCCGAGCAGCATGCGATTGCCGAGCGGGTAGGCGACCGCCGCGATCAGGACGGGCGCCACCACGGTGAGCGCGGTGGACGCGCCCGTACCGCCGGCGTGTTCCAACTGGGTCAGGACGACGCCGAGGACGATCAGCGCGGAGACCAGGACGGTACGGAGCGGGACGCGGGCGCCGCCCAGTGCGCCGATGGCGATGCCCGCGACGATGACCAACTGCCAGGTGGAGGCGACCAGCCAGCCCGCGCCCGCCTCGGAGGCCCAGGCCAGCGGCGCGTAGAAGAGGCCGAAGCCGACGGTCGACCACACCAGCCAGCGGGCGGGGCGGGTGCGCAGGCTGCGCAGCACGTCGGGCAGGCCGCCGCGCACCGCGACCAGGAGGGTCATCGGCACCACCATGAAGAGGTAGCGCAGGCTCGCGGTCCACAGCCAGGAGCCGCCGGACAGGCTCATGCCGCGGTTGAGCACGAAGCTCATGGCGAATCCGGCGGCGGCGAGGACGCCGAGGGCCATGGGCGTGGCGAGGGCCGGTGTCCGGCGGCCGGGGCGTATCCGCACTGTCGTCTCTCCCGTTTCTCCGTGAGGGCCGGGCCGTCGCGGCGTACCGTCCGCACCGGCCGACTGACATCTGAAATGTCAGTGAGGTCCGGTCACCGTACGGCACCCGGTGCGGGCCCCGTTCCCCGCCCCCGCCTCCGTCCGGTGGGCGCCGGGGCGGGCGCTTAGGATCGCCGGGTGACCGCACTGGAACCGGTCCCGAGAAGGCTGCTGCGCGACGAGGCGTACGACGCGCTGCTGGAGGCGATCGTCTCCGGTGAGCTGCCTCCCGGGCAGAAACTCAACGACGCCGAGCTGGCCGCCCGCCTCGGGCTGTCCCGCGCGCCGGTCCGCCAGGCCCTCGCGCGGCTGACCGGGGAGCGGCTGGTGGTGTCGAAGCCGCAGAGCTACACGCGGGTCGCGCCCGTCGACGAGCGGGAGACCCGGGACGCGCTGGCGGTGGTGCGGGCGATGCACGCGCTGGCCGTCCGGGAGGCGGTGCCGCGGCTGACCGGCGGCGATCTGGCGCGGATGCGGGCGGCCAACGCGGACTTCGTCCGGGCGCTGGACGCCGAGGACGCCTCGGCGGCGCTGGCCGCGGACGACGCGCTGCACGCCGTCCCCGTCGAGGTGTGCGGCAACGCGGCGCTCGCCGAGACGATCCGCCGGTACACCCCGCTGCTGCGGCGCCGGGAGCGGCGCCGGTTCTCGGGGGCGGCGGCCCGCGCCTCGGCCGCCCGCCACGACGCGCTGATCGACGCCTGCGCGGCGGGCGCGACGGATACCGCGGTGGAGTTGTCCGGGGAGATCTGGGGCGGTCTGGACACGGCCGACTGAGCGGCGGCCGAGCCCCGGCGGGCCGGGCGGGTGTGCGCCGGGCCGCCGCCGGTCCCTGTGGTGCGGTACCCGGCGCGGTCCGATGGCTACCGGGCCGGTCGGCCACGGCGCACCGCACCCGCCCGCGGCACGTACGCCCGCCGGGCCCCCGCCGCGCCTACCGGGCCGTCTCCGTCCAGGTGACCGGCAGGGCGTGGACGCCGTAGATGTTCATATCGGTCCGCAGGGGGACCTCGTCGGCGGGGACGGCGAGGGTGAGGTCCGGGAAGCGGCGGAGCAGTCCGGTGAGGCCGGCGCGCATCTCGATACGGGCCAGTTGCTGGCCGAGGCACTGGTGGACGCCGTGGCCGAAGGCGAGGTGGCCGCGGGCGTTGCGGTGGACGTCCAGGGCGTCGGGACCGTCGAAGCGGCGGGGGTCGCGGTTGGCGGCGAGCAGGGAGATGACGACGGTGGAGCCCTCGGGGACGGTCTCGCCGCCGAGTTCGATGTCCTCGGTGGCGTAGCGGTAGAAGATGTCGGCGACGGTCAGGTGGCGCAGCAGCTCCTCGACGGCGCCGGGCATCAGCTCCGGACCGGCGCGCAGCGCGGCCAGTTGTGCGGGGTTCTCCAGGAGCGCGAAGGTGCCCAGGGCGAGCATGTTGGCGGTGGTCTCGTGCCCCGCGAGCAGCAGCAGGAAGGCGATCCCGGTCAGTTCCTCGGCGGTGAGGTCGTCGTGGCGGGCCAGGTCGGAGAGGAGATCGTCGCCGGGTTCGGCGCGCTTACGGGTGACCAGTGCGGCGAGGTAGGAGGTGAGCGCGGTGTACGCGGCCACCTTCTCGTCGAGCGGCTGCTCCTTGACCATGAAGCGGGCGGAGTCGGCCTGGAAGGCGGCGCGGTCCTCGTAGGGGACGCCGAGCAGTTCGCAGATGACCAGTGAGGGGACGGGCAGCGCGAACTCCTGGACCAGGTCGACCGGCGGGGCAAGGCGTGCGAGGGCGTCCAGTTGGCGTTCGACGATGTCGGCGATGTGCGCTTCGAGGCTCTTCATCCGCTTGACGGTGAAAGCGCCGGTGAGCTTGCGCCGCAGCCGGGTGTGGTCCGGCGGGTCCATGGCGATGAACAGGCCCGGCACCTGCGGCGACGGTTCGGTCGGGACGGGCATGCCCGGGATCTCGTACGGGACGTGGAGGACGCCGAGGTCCTGGCGGGAGCTGAAGCGGGCGTCGGCCAGGACCCGGCGGGCCTCGTCGTGGCCGGTGATGAGCCATCCCTCGTGGCCGTCGGGGAAGAGCAGCGGGCTGACGGGGCGGGCCTCGCGCAGCCGGCTGATGCGGCGGGGCGGGTCGAAGGGGCCGGCGTCGCGCTCCATGGGGAGGCCGTGCGGGACGGGTTCGGTGTGGCGCATGGGATGTCCTTCCGTGCGGGGCGCGGCCGGTGGGCGCGGCCGCACCCCGATCGATGGTTTGGATATGGGCATGACAAGGAAGAGGGCGGGGCGGGGGTGTGCCCTCTCCCCGTGCGAGAGGTGAAGTGGCTGGCGATGGAGGCGGGTTGGGCGGATCGGCCCGGCGGTCAGGAGCGGGCGCGGAGTACGTCGATGTTGCCGTGGTGGGTGCGGGCGTGGACCTCGACGGTGTCCTCGGTCTTCCGCGGGGTCTCGGAGGGGGTGAGGGCGTTGCGCACCTGCCCCGAGCTGGAGGCGGCGTCGATCCAGGCCGCGGTGCCGTTGCGGATGCCGATCTCGATGGAGCCGGAGGAGGTCTCCAGGCGCACGGTGCCGCGGACGGCGTCGGCCAGCCGCAGCGCGCCGTGGGCGGTGGTGGCGGTGACCGAGTCCTCGGCGCGGGCGATGTCGATGTCGCCGTGGGCGCCGCTGACCCGCAGTTCGCCGGTGACGGTGCCGACGGCGGTGGTGCCGTGCGCGTTCTTCAGGACGGCGGGGCCGTCGAGGGTGGAGACGCGCAGGCTGCCGGAGCTGGTGCCGATCTCGGCCGCGCCCTCGACCCGGCCGACGGTGACCGAGCCGTGGGCGGCGGTCAGCCGGAGCGGGCCGGTCTCGTCGAGGCGGACGTCGCCGGACGAGGTCTTCACCCGGACCTCGCCGAGCCGCCCTTCGCCCAGCACCTGGGTCCAGGCACCGGTCAGTTCGACGCGCGAGCCCGCGGGCAGTTCCACCGTCACATCGACGGTGCCGGTCCGCCCGAAGAGGGAGCGCGGCTTGGGCGTCCGGACCGTCAGGACCCCGCCCGCGTATCCGACCTCGGTCTGTTCGGCGGTGCGGACGTCGCGCTCCCGCCCCGCCTCGCGGGGCCGGACCTCGACGGCCGTGTCCTGGCGATCGCCCGCCAGGAACCGGATGGAACCGGCGTCGACATGGGCGGTGACGGTGATCGGCTCGGGTGTGGCGAAAGAAGGCATGACGCTACCGTCCTCATGAGTCGGTGGGCCGTCCCCGCAGGTGGGACGGTGTGTGGTGGATTCCGGCGCATGGGGCGCCGGGGCGGTACAGATGGCGCGGGGCGGGCGGCGCGGCGCCTGCCGCCGGGCTTTTGCCGGACGGGCGGACGGCGCGCCCCGGAGGGGGTCTTGCCGGTCTTCGCGGGTCAGGCCGTGGCGTCCGGTGGCGCGCACCGCGCGGCGAGGCGCCTGCCGCGGACCGGGCGTCCGCGGGCGGGGCCCCCGTGGGCGGCGCGGCCACGCGGCGGCATGCGGCGCCGGGCGCCACGGCCTGACCCGCGAAGGCCGGGAGGCGCTCCTAGCGCACCCAGCCCGTGAAGCTCTGGCCGACGGTGTGGGTCCGTTGGGGGGCGGCGGCCGGGCGGGTGCCGCCGTCGACCGCGGCGGAGACCGCCCGCACCAGCCAGGCGTTGACCGACAGGCCCTCGCGGCCGGCGGCCTCCTCGGCGCGCGCTTTGAGGTGCGCGGGAAGACGCAGGTTCACCCGGGCCGTCCCGCCCTCCTCCCCCTCGGCGGGCGGCGGCGCCGGGGCCGGCGCGGCGGGTGCGGCGGCGCTCTCCGCCACCTCGGCGGCGGGCGGCGGCGTCACCACGAAGTCGGGATCCAGCCCCCGCAGCCGCACATCGACCGAGCCGGGCGCCAGTTCGCGGGTGATCTCGTCCATCGCGGCGGAGAGCACCTGCAGCATGGCCAGCCGGGCCGCCGACTCCAGCGGAGCCGTCAGCCGCTCCGCCACCTCACGGGCGCCCTCCCCACCGGCTTCGGCGGCCACCGCGAGATCACGGCGGAGGGTTTCGACATACGGGGTGAGATCCATGACGCCATGATGGCACCAGAGTGGCACCATCTGCAAGCCCGAGGGGTGCCAGATCCGCAAGGAGGGCATCAGACCTGCTCTGACCTGCCAAAACACAGGGATTTCGAGTCGATCGGTGGCGCCGGGACGGAATCCCGGGTGCCTGTCGAGCCCCGGACCAACCCCATGTGGCACCGCATGGCATCACGTGGCATCACGTGGTGCCACATGGCGCCATCCGCCGCGCCGGTCAAGAGCGGGCTCCCCACCCGCTACCCGCTCACTCCCCAGCCCGGGCGCCCCGCCGGTGATCCGAAGGCGCGCCCGCGCGCCCGCGCGGCGCCCCGGCTGTCAGACCCATCTGATTGCATGGACGTGTTCGGACGTCATCGAACACGCCCACGGGTGCCGGGCTTCGGGTGCCCGTCACTCAGGGGGTTCCCATGTCCCGACCGTTCCGCTTCGGACTCAACATCCTCTCCATCGACACCGGTACGACCTGGCGGCAGAGGTGCCGGCGGGCCGAGGAGCTGGGCTACGACGTCCTGCTCGTCCCGGACCACCTCGGCCACCCGGCGCCGTTCCCGGCGCTGGTCATCGCGGCGGAGGTGACCAGCCGCCCGCGGGTCGGCACCTTCGTCCTCAACGCCGGTTTCACCAACCCCGCACTGCTCGCCCGCGAGGTGGCGACCACCGACACCCTCACCGGCGGGCGGCTGGAGCTGGGGCTGGGCACCGGCTACGTCCGCGCCGAGCACGAGACGGCGGGGCTGCCCTGGGGCTCCCCCGGCGAGCGTGTCGACCATCTGACGCGCACCGTCGAGGAGTTGGAGCGGCTGCTGGGCGACCCGGAGTTCGCCCCGCGTCCGGCGCAGCGGCCGGGCCCGCCGCTGCTGATCGGCGGCAACGGCCCGCGGATGCTGCGGCTGGCCGCCCGGCACGCGCGGACCACCGCGTTCTCCGGCGCCCGGCAGGCCCCCGGACGCCCCGAGGGCACGCTGGAGTTGCTGTCCGCCGAGGAGGTCGCGGCGTCGGTGGCCCGCTACGCCACGTACGAGGAGGCCGCCGGTCGCACCGCCCCGGCCGAGCGGAACATCCTCATCCAGCGGGTGGTGGTGACCGGTGACCGCCGGGCCGCGGCTCGGGAGTTGGCGGCGGAGGGCCTGGGGCTCGACGCGGAGCAGCTCCTGGACGCGCCGACGCTGCTCATCGGGACGCCCGCCGAGATGGCGGAGCAACTCCGCGAGCGCCGCGAGCGGTTCGGTTTCTCGTACATCACCGTGCTGGACCCGGTCATGGAGGAGTTCGCACCGGTGATGGAGGAGGTACGGCGCGGCTGACGGCCGGGGCGCGGGGCCCGGCGCGTCCGGGGGAAGCGGGTCGCCGCCGACCGGATGCGCCGGGCTCCGGACCGCCGCCGGCCGGGGCCCCGCGGTCCCGTACGGTGCGGCCGGCGGTGCCGTGCGGCAGCGCCGCCGCCCGCATCGTGGAAAGGGGTTCGACGCCGCGCGGGGACCGTTGATGGGATGGGGGCATGAGTGATCAACCGCGCATCCGCCACGCCCGCCTCGCCGATATCGACGCCGTACTCGGCTTCTGGCGTACGGCGGCGGAGGGCACCAGCATCAGCGACGACCACGACGGCATGACCCGGCTGCTGACCCGCGATCCCGAATCCCTGCTGCTGGCCGAGCGGGACGGGGAGCTGGTGGGAACCGTCATCGCCGGATTCGACGGATGGCGGTGCTCCGCCTACCGGTTGGCGGTCCATCCCGGGCATCGCCGGCAGGGGGTGGCCACCGCGCTCATGGCGGCGGCGCAGGCACGGTTCCGGGCGTTGGGCGGTCGCCGGATCGACGCGATGGTCCTGGAGGCCAACGAACCGGCGCACCACACCTGGGCCGCGGCGGGCTACCACCGCGAGGACCACTGGCGGCGCTGGGTGAAGCCGCTGCCCGCCGAGGGGTGAGCCGCCTCGCGGTGCGCCGCAGCACCCGGGGCACTTCCCGCCGGACCGTCCGGACCCTCGGGAGAATCCGTTCATTTTCCCCCTGAATCACCGCCCCCAGGGGCAAGTTGACCTCCTCCGCTCCCCCGCCCCGCCCTATATACATCGCGCGTATACACACGTTATATAGTCGGCCACCCGTCACCCGGCGGGGCGTTCGACTCGTTCTGGAGGACCACCGTGCTCAGGGGCACTTCGCTACTTCCCGCCCGGAAGGGGCGCGCGCCCGCGGCGAACCGGACGGACGGCGCCGCCCTGCCCCCGCCCGGCGGGCCGCGACTGGCCGCGATCGACGGACTGCGGCTGCTGGCCGCCGCCGCGGTGGCCGCGTACCACTTCCTGGGGACGACCACTCCGCACTTCTGGGGCGCGTACAACCTGCGGGAGAGCGTTCCGGTGCTGCACGAGCTGAGCCGGTACGGCTGGCTGGGCGTGGAGTTCTTCTTCATGATCAGCGGGTTCGTGATCTGCATGAGCTGCTGGGGCCGCACGCCCGCGCAGTTCGTCGTCTCCCGCGTCTCCCGGCTGTTCCCCACGTACTGGTGCGCGGTGCTGCTCGTCGTCGCGCTGGTGCTGACCGCGCGGGTCGCGCATCTGGACGCGGCGACACCGATCGACCTCCGGACGGTACTGGGGAATCTGACGATGGCTCCGGGACCGATGGGGCTGACGCTCATAGACGGCGTCGCCTGGACGCTGTGGGTGGAGGCGCGTTTCTACCTGCTGATGGCGCTGATGCTCTTCATCGGGATCACCTACCGCCGCATGATCGCCTTCTGCGGCGCCTGGCTGACCCTGGCACTGCTGGCCCGCGAACTGCACTCCGAAGCGCTCGACGCGGTGGTGCTGAGCCAGTACGCGGGCCTGTTCGTCACCGGGATCGCGCTGTACCTGATGTACCGCTTCGGGCAGAACCTCGTGCTGTGGCTGCTCGCCGGGTTCGCGTGGTGCTACGAGTTGACGGTGCTGCACGCGCGGGTCGCCGGGCACACCGTGAAGCCCGCCGCGGGCGGCGCGCTCTCCTGGGCCGCGTGCGCCGCGCTGCTGACCTTCTTCCTCGTCGTCCTGGCGCTCGCGGCGTTCGGCCCGCTCGCCCGGATACGGTGGCGCGCCCTCGTCACGGCGGGCGCGCTCACCTACCCGTTCTACCTGGTGCACCAGAGCATCGGCGTGCCGGTGGCGAAGGGGCTGCTCCAGGTGGCACCCGGACTGGGCCTCCTGCCGTCGGTGGCGGCGGGCCTCGCCTTCGCCCTGCTGCTCTCCTACGCCCTGTACCGCCTCGTCGACCGGCCCGGAGGGCGCCTGCTGCGGCGCCATCTCGCCCAGGGGATGAACGCGGCCGACCGCACGGCCGCCACCCCGAAGAACGGCCCGAAGAACGGCCGGGAGGGCGGCGCGCCCCCGCGTCGGGCGGCGGGCGGCGCGGAGGCGGCTCCGCGGGCGGTGCCCAGCGGCGTCTGACACGAGCGGGACCGGCGCGGAAAGGCGCCGGAGCGCGACGAGGGGCCGTCTCCGCGGAGGCGGCCCCTGCCATATGACCAGCAGCATCACACCGCGCCCACCGTCCCGGCTTTTGCCGATCCTTTACCATGGTGGGGTCTCTTCCCCCGTACGCGGCGCACCCGGCGCTCCGTACGGCTCTCCTGCGAAAGGTGTGTGAGCGTCCAGCCATGGGCGAGCCTCCCAGTTGCCGAGCCCGCTCCCGACAGAGCGCGAACCTCCGGATCCTGTTCGATCATGGGACGGAGGTGACCCGATGACCGAGCTGCTCCTCCTGGCCCTGGCGCTCCTGCTGACGCTGGCCTGCGGCGTCTTCGTCGCGGCCGAGTTCTCGTTGACCACCGTCGAGCGCAGCGATCTCGAACGCGCCGTGGAGCGCGGCGAACGCGGTGCGGGCAGTGCGCTCAAGGCGGTCCGCCGCCTGACCTTCCAGCTCTCCGGCGCTCAGCTCGGCATCACCGTGACCGGCCTGGTCATCGGCATGCTCTCCAAGCCCGCGCTGGCCACCCTGCTCGCCGGGCCGCTCGACGCGATCGGGCTGTCGCGCGGCGCCGCCGAGTCCGTCGCGCTGGTCCTCGGCACGGCGCTCTCCACCGTCGTCCTGATGGTCGTCGGCGAGCTGGTGCCCAAGAACTGGGCGATCTCCAGCCCGCTGCCCGTCGCGAAGCGGGTCGCCGGGGTGCAGCGGGCGTTCAGCGCCGCGTTCTCCCCGCTCATCGCCCATCTCAACACCACCGCCAACCACGCCGTGCGCCGGATGGGACTGGAGCCCGCCGAGGAGCTGGCCTCCGCCCGGGGGCCGCAGGAGCTGGTGGCGCTGGCCCGGCACTCCGCCAAGGAGGGCGCGCTGGAGCCGGACACCGCCGAGCTGTTCGTCCGCACCCTCAACCTCCCCGACCTCACCGCCGAGAACGTCATGACGCCCCGCGTCCAGGTCACCGCCCTCGACGTCCAGGCCAACGCCGAGGACGTCGCCAACGCGACGCGGGCGACCGGGCTGTCCCGCTTCCCCGTCTACCGCGGCAGCCTGGACAGCGTCGTCGGCGTCGCCCACATCAAGGACGTCCTGGCCGTCCCGGACGGGCTGCGCGCCCGCCGCCCGGTCGCCGGGATGCTCCGCGAACCGCTGCTGGTCCCGGCGACGCTCCCGGTCGACCAGCTCCTCGACCGGCTCTCCGGCAAGCGCACCATGGCCGTGGTGATCGACGAGTACGGCGGCACCGCGGGCGTCGTCACGCTGGAGGACATCGTCGAGGAGGTGGTCGGCGAGGTCCGCGACGAGCACGACCCGATGGAGACCCCCGACCTCGCCCCGGCGGGCAGCGACGCCGAGGGCCACGCCCTCTACCACGCCGACGGCGCCGCCCGCACCGACCAGCTCGCCCGCATCGGACTGCGGCTGCCCGAGGGCCCGTACGAGACGCTGGCCGGGGTGATCGCCGCGGGTCTGGGCCGCATCCCGGCCGAGGGCGACACGCTGGAGGTGGCGGGCTGGACGATGGACGTGCTCGACGCGTCCGGGCGCCGCGCCGCGCGGGTCCTGCTGCGCGCCCCGGCCGCCGAACCGCCCGGTGGCCCGGGGCAGGAGGCCGCCCGATGACCGCGCTGCAGATCTTCGTCGGACTGCTCACCCTCGTCGTCAACGCGTTCTTCGTCGGCGCCGAGTTCTCCCTGATCTCGGTCCGCCGCAGCCAGATCGAACCCCACGCCGAGCAGGGCGACCGGCGGGCGCACCGGGTGCTGTGGGGTCTCCAGCACGTCTCGGCGCTACTGGCCACCGCCCAGTTGGGGATCACCCTGTGCACGCTGGTGCTGGGCGCGGTCGCCGAACCGGCCATCGCCCATCTGCTGGAGCCGGTCTTCCACGCCGTGTCCGTACCGGACGCGCTGGTCCACCCGGTCTCGTTCGTGATCGCGCTGGCGCTGGCGACCTATCTGCACATGCTCTTCGGCGAGATGGTGCCGAAGAACGTGGCGCTGGCCGAGCCGGTGCGCACCGCGCTGCTGCTGGGGCCGCCGCTGGTGGCGCTGACCCGGGCGCTGCGCCCGGTGATCTTCGCGATCAACAAGCTGGCCAACGGCGCGCTCCGGCTGCTGCGGGTGGAGGCCAAGGACGAGGTCACGGCGACGTTCTCGGACGATCAACTGGCCCGGATGGTCGACGATTCACGGGCGGCGGGGCTGCTGGACGACCGCGCCAAGGAACGGCTGCGGGACGCTCTGGAGCTGGGCCGGCGGCCGGTGCACGATGTGGTGCTGCCGGTGGAGAAGGTCGTCTCGGCGGGCCTGGGGATCACCCCGGAGGGCCTGGAGCGGCTGGCCGCCGCGTCCGGGTTCTCGCGCTTCCCGGTCGTCGACGGCACCCATCGGATCGTGGGATATCTGCACGTCAAGGACGCTTTGGACGCGATGCCGCGGGAGGTGCCGTTCCCGGTGTCGGCGATGCGGCCGATCGCCCAGGTCCGGGCGGCGACCCCGCTGGACGACGTCCTGACCGCGATGCGCGGCTCCCGGACGCATCTGGCCGCGGTGATCGGTGAGGGCGGCACGCTGGCCGGGCTGGTGACCATGGAGGACGTCCTGCGCGAACTGGTGCTCCAGCAGCCGCCGGCCTGAGCCCGTCCGGGCCCGGGCCGCCGCTCCGTACGGCCCGGCCGGCACCCCCGGTTCCCCTTGCCTGACCGATCGGTTAGTTTACTGACCGATCGGTCAGACGCCGTGCGCCGTGCACGCCGGCCGGTCACTCCGCCGTGAGTCTACGGCGGCGGCCGGACACCTGGGGGAACGGAAATGGCACGCACCACCTGCTGCGTCGTGGGCGGCGGACCCGCCGGGATGATGCTCGGCCTGCTGCTGGCCCGGGCCGGGCTTCAGGTCACCGTTCTGGAGAAGCACGGCGACTTCCTGCGCGACTTCCGCGGCGACACCGTCCACCCCTCGACCCTGCGCCTCCTCGACGAACTGGGGCTCGGCGCGGAGTTCGCCGCGATCCCGTTCCCCCGGCTGACCGAGATGCGGACCCGGATCGGTGACACCACCGTCGTGATGGCCGACATGCGGCGCCTGCCCGGACGGCACCCGTACATCGCGATGGTGCCGCAGTGGGACTTCCTCGCCCTGCTCGCCCGTGCCGCGTCCGCCGAGCCCGCCTTCGACCTGCGGATGCGTACCGAGGTCACCGGGCTGCTGACCGAGGGCGGCCGGGTGCGGGGCGTCCGCCTCCGCGACGCCGACGGCCGCGCCGGCACGCTCACCGCGGACCTCACCGTCGCCTGCGACGGCCGCGGCTCGGTCGTGGCGGCCGCCGCCGGACTGCGCCAGGAACTGTTCGACGTACCGATGGACGTCTGGCAGGTACGGGTCGACGCCCCGGCCGACACCCTGAAGTCCGGGCGGGTCTTCGCCCGCTTCGGCGGCGGGCAGGCGGCCGTCACCATGGACCGCGGCGACTACTTCCAGACCTCGTACCTGATCGGCAAGGGCCGCGACGCGGAGCTGCGCGGCCACGACATCCAGTGGCTGCGCGACCGGCTCGGCACCCTCTTCAACTGGGACGCGCGGGTGACCGCCGCCATCGGCTCCTGGGACGACGTCAAACTCCTCGAGGTCACCTTCGGGCGGCTGCGCCGCTGGTACCGGCCCGGGCTGCTCTGCATCGGGGACGCGGCGCACACCATGTCCCCGGTGGGCGGCGTCGGCGTCAACATCGCGCTCCAGGACGCCGTCGCCGCCGCCCGGATCCTCGCCGGACCGCTGCGCGCGGGCACCGTCACCGTCCGCGATCTGGCGCGCGTCCAGCGGCGCCGCCGGCTGCCGCTGGCCGTCGCGCAGAAGGCGCAGCACACCGAGCACGGGCTGATCGCCGCCGCCCTCGACGGCACCCTCGACCCGCGCCGGCTGCCGCCGATGCTGCGGCTGCTGCGCCGGGTGCCGCCGCTGCGGACGGTCACCGGCTACCTGGGCGCGATCGGGATCCGCCCGGAACACGCCCCGCCGTTCGCCCGGCGGGCCTGAACCGGTCCGGGGCGCGGGCGGTACGGGGGTCCGGCCGCGCCCCGGACCCGCCCCGGCGCGTCCGGCACCGGCTGACGCCGCACGCTCAGTCCCGCGGCTCGATCGCGTACCGCGTGAACGCCTCCAGTTCGGCGGTGGCCTCGTCCAGATCCAGTTCGGGATGGGCCAGCCAGTGCGCGATGACGCCGTCGATGGCGCCGCCGATGGCGAGCGCGACGGTCCTGGTGTCGCACCGGCGCAGCCGCCCGGCGTCCTGCCCCGCGGCGAGCAGCGCGGCCAGGAACTGCCAGCGGCCGTGGGTGTCGTGCGAGCCGGGGGTCTTGAGCCGGGTGCCGCCCGCGTCGTCGAGCAGCATCTCGGTGATCACCCGGACCTGGCTGCGGTGCGCCCGCTGGTAGCCGATCATCGCGCGGACGTAGGCGAGCACCGCCTCCCGCGGATCGCTCTCCTTCGCCACCTGCGCGGTGACGTACGCGGCGAACGCCTCCAGCACCTGCGTGAGTGTGGCGCGGGTGAGGTTGTCCTTGGAGGAGAAGTGGTAGAGGACCGCCGCCTTCGACAGGCCCGCGCGCTCGGCGATGGCGGCGAGCGAGGTCGCCGGGTAGCCGCGGGTGGCGATCAGCTCGATGGTGCAGTCGATCAGTTGCTGCTTGCGGGCGCTCTCCGTGAAGGTCGGTGTGGCGCCGTCCGCACCGCGGCGAGGCGTCATCGCGGACCCACCCCTGTTCGTTCGTCGTGTACCGGCCGGAAGCCGACCGTACACCGCGGGATAGGATCGCCGCGCCATGGAGATGAATGCCCGCTACACCAGTTTTGTCGCGGTCGGCGACAGCTTCACCGAGGGAATGTCGGACGGCCTGCCGGACGGCTCCTACCGCGGCTGGGCCGATCTGCTCGCGGCCCGCCTCGCCGCCCGCGCCCCCGGCTTCCGCTACGCCAACCTCGCCGTGCGCGGCAAGCTCATCACGCAGATCGCCGACGACCAGGCCGGGCCCGCCGCCGCGCTGGGCGCCGATCTGGTGACGCTGGTCGGCGGGCTCAACGACGTCCTGCGGCCCAAGTGCGACGTGGCGCAGGTCTGCGAACGGTTCTCCGCCGCGGCGGCGGTGCTCGCCGGGGGCGGCGGGCAACTGGTGCTGATGCGCAGCCCCGGCCGCCAGGGTCCGGTCCTGGAGCGCTTCCGGCCGCGGATGGAGCAGTTGTACGCGCACATCGACGCGGTCGCCGCCCGGCACGGCGCGCTCGTCGTCGACCTCTACGCGTCCCGGGCGCTGGCCGATCCGCGGATGTGGGCCGACGACCGGCTGCACCTCAACGCCGAGGGCCACCGGCGGGTGGCGGAGGCGGTCTGGCAGACGCTGGGATTCGGCGCGGAGAGCGACTGGGACGCCCCGCTGCCGCCCGCGGTGGCACCGGGCTGGCGGACGCGCCGCGCCTCGGACCTGCGGTTCGCCCGCGAACACCTGGTGCCGTGGATCGGCCGCCGGCTGACCGGCCGCTCCTCCGGCGACAACCGGGCGGGCGCCCAGTTCAGCGCCGAGTTGGGCAAAGCCTTCTGGGTCACCCCCGCGGACCACACCAGCCCCGGCCCCGTGACGGACTGGCGCCGGCTGGAATCCTGACCCGGAACCCCGCCCGGCGGCCACACCCCGCCCGACCGCGGCGCCTCACCCGCCCGGCACCCGCGGCCACCGGACCGGCGCCACGGCGCGAGCCGTACAGCCTCGCGCCTCAGGTCCCGTGGATCTCCGGGCCGCCTCCCCGGGCGACCTTGAGCAGCGCCCCGGTGATCACCGCCGCCTCCTCGTCCGTCAGATGGGCCGAGAAGTGGCGGCGGATGCTGCGCAGGTAGACCGGCGCGGTCTCCTTCAGCGCCGCCGCGCCCTCCTCGGTGATCGCGGCCCAGGAGACCCGCTTGTCGGCGGGGTCGGGCTGCTTGGTCACCAGGCCGACCCGCTGCATCTCGTCGACCAGCCGGCTCACTCGCGTACGGCTGAGCACGACCCGGTTGGCGACCTCCTGCATCCGCAGGCCGCGCTCCCCCGCGCCCTTGAGTTCCAGCAGCACGTCGTACCACGTGAGCGGGATGCGCCCGTCCCGCTGCACATCGGTCTCGATGGCACGCACGGCCGCGTTGTGCGCCAGCAGCAGGGCACGCCAGGCGTCCAGTCGGTGTTTTCCCTGGTTCTTCGCGTCGCTCACCAGGTCAGTATATCCGCCGTTGCGTGCGCGCGCACGCACCTGTTAAGGTGCGTGCGTACGCACAGATCGATGAACGGCATCCGACCGTCATCCAATGGAGGTGTGACGCACATGGTCCGGAAGATCACGCGCGACGAGGTACAGAAGAAGATCGACGCGGGGACCGCCACGGTGGTCGAGGCACTGCCCGCGGAGTACTACACCAAGGCCCATCTGCCCGGCGCCCTCAACCTGCCGCACGACGCGGTCGACAAGCTGGCCCCGGGCCTTCTCCCGGACAAGCAGGCCGAGATCATCGTCTACTGCGCCAACCTGCCCTGCCCCAACTCGCAGATCGCCGCCGAGCGCCTGGCCGAGCTGGGTTACGCCCACGTCCACGAGTACGAGGCGGGCAAGGACGACTGGATCGCGGCCGGGCTGCCGACCGAGACCGGCGCCTGATCCCTCCGACACCACGGGGAAGGACTCATCATGACCAGTGGAACCACTCCCACCCGCACACTCGGCGGTGTCGAGCTGCCGGCCGCCGGGGTCTGGAAGGTCGACCCCGGCCACGCCGAAGTCGGCTTCGTGGGGCGGCACTTCATGCTCACCAAGGTGCGCGGCCGCTTCACCAAGGTCGACGCGGCCGTGGAGGTCGGCGAGCGGCCCGAGGACAGCAAGGTCACCGCGGTGATCGACATGGCGAGCGTCGACAGCGGCGACCAGGCCCGTGACGACCACCTCCGCTCGAAGGACTTCTTCGATGTGGACAACCACCCGAAGGCCACCTTCAGTTCGACGTCGGTGACGTGGAACGGCACCAGCGGCACGCTGACCGGCGAGCTGACCATCAAGGGCGTGACCCGTCCGGTCACCCTCGCCGTCGACTACCTCGGCTACGCCCGCGATCCGTGGGACAACGACCGTACGGTCTTCTCGGCCCACGGCAAGGTCAACCGCGAGGACTGGGGCCTGACCTGGAACATGGCGCTGGAAACCGGCGGCATCCTGGTCTCCAAGGAGATCGAGCTGGCGCTGGAGCTGGAAGCGGTCCGGGAGGTCTGACCGGTCCGAGGGGGAGAGCGCGGGCCCAGGCATGGCGGCATGCCTGGGCCCGCGCACGCTTCGGTGTCAGTCGCCCACCATGCGGCGCACCAGCCCGCCGACCGCCTTCCGGGTCCGCCCGCCCGCGAACCCCCGCTCCCGCAAGGCGTGCTGGAGGTCCGCGTCGAGCGGTGCCAGCAGCAGGTGCGCGGTGCACTCCGCGTCCAGCTCGGGCTGCGCCTCGGCGAGCAGGATCGCCAGATGGCGCTGCCAGAAGCCGTACGAGCCGACCCGGTAGCGGGCGCCCGGCGCCGCGGTCTCGGAGAGCCGGATCAGTTCGAGGTTGACCTCCAGCACCCGGAGATAGGCGTCGAAGAAGGCCAGGATCCGCTCGGCGGGCGCCGCGCCCGGGCCGAGCGGGGGCGGACCGAAGAGGATGCGCTCCTGGAGCTCCCGGTCCTGGTCGTCCAGCAGGGCGGCGGCCAGCCCGGCCTTGTTGCCGAACCGGCGGAAGAGCGTTCCCTTACCGACCCGGGCCTGTGCCGCGATGGTGTCCAGGGAGACCCCGTCCACCCCGTGCTCGGCGAAAAGCTGGGCCGCGGCGGCGAGGATACGGCGGCGGTTGTGGGCGGCGTCCGCGCGTTCCCGGGGCGGGCGGACGGCGAAATCGGCCAGTTCGCCCGCTGGCTGTTTATGCACGTGAAGCCTCCACTCACCACGGTCACCGGCGGAAAGGGCCGGTCGTGTGGACAGGGTCCAGGGAGCCTACCCACTCTCCGTCGGCCGGAAATCGATTGTCGTCTGCGGCTGGATATGACTAGAGTCACCAATCGGACCACAGTCCGTTTACGGGGGGAATCGTGACTGGATTGACCGAGCGCGCCTGTTTCGCGCCACCGGCGGCTCCATGCCGCCCCGGCCCGTCGTCCGGGCCGAGCGACATCCGAAACTCCGGCTGACGACACACGCCGGCAGATCCCGCGCACCGCGCCATGCCACCCGCCGGTCCACGCCGGCCCTTGCGCCGCGGCCGCGCCGATGACCTCCCACGTCCGACGGGGCGTTGACGCGTACCTACGCGCCGCGCTGCCCGCGCCCATGAGCACCGTGTGTGACTGGAGGAACCATGAACCCGCACAGCACCACGCGCACCACCGCCGAACCCGGTCAGGAACTACTCGACCTGACGCAGCACGAGATCCAGGCGCTGCGCACCAAGTTCAACCTCGCCGACGCCCACACCCATCAGCGGCAGTCCGCGAGCCAGCACCGCATCGTCTCCCGGCTGCCCGAACTCTGGTACGAGGCCGAGGAAGGGCTGCAGGCCACCTACGAGCAGAAGTTCCTCCAGGCGTTCTTCCGGCTGCACCGCCAGCCCACCGCCCTGGCCAAGAACAAGACCCTGCTCTCCTATGCCGCGTCGATCTCCACCATGGTCGTGGGGATGTACCTCAAGCGGCAGCGGATGGCCGTCACCCTCGTCGAGCCCTGCTTCGACAACCTCTACGACGTCCTCGCCAACATGGACGTCCCGCTCTACCCCATCGACGAGTCCGCGCTGCACGACCCGGACCGCATCTACGCCGAGCTCAAACGCCGGGTCCGCACCGACGCGCTCTTCCTCGTCGACCCCAACAACCCGACCGGCCACACCCTGCTCCAGCACGGCCGCAAGGGCTTCGAGGAGGTGGTCCGCTTCTGCAAGGACCACAACAAGCTGCTGGTCATCGACTTCTGCTTCGCGTCCTTCACCCTCTTCGACACCGAGCTGGCGCGGTTCGACATCTACGAGCTGCTGGAGTCCTCGGGGGTGTCGTACCTGGCCATCGAGGACACCGGCAAGACCTGGCCCATCCAGGACGCCAAGGCCGCGATGGTCACCGCCAGCGACGACATCCGCGAGGACGTGTACAACCTCCACACCAGCGTCCTGCTCAACGTCTCACCGTTCGTCCTGAACATGCTCACCCAGTACGTGGAGGACTCCACCGCCGACCGGCTCGGCTCGGTCCGTGAGGTGCTCACCGCCAACCGCGACGCGGTGCGCAAGGCGCTGGACGGTTCGATCCTCGAATACCGGGAACCGGTGGCCAAGGTCAGCGTCGCCTGGGCCCGGATCAACCACCCGGAGCTGACCGCCACCGAACTGCAGCGGCTGCTGAGCGCCGAAGGGGTGTACGTCCTGCCGGGCCGGTACTTCTACTGGAGTCAGCCGGGCAAGGGTGAGTCCCACGTACGCCTGGCACTGGCCCGGGAGCCGGAACTCTTCGCGGACGCCATGGTGCGGATGCGGGAGGTGCTGGACCGTCATGCCCGCTGACACGGAGCCGGGCGCGTACGCGGACGCCGCGCTGTTCCTCGGGATGAACAGCGCCGACGACCAGCTCCGGCGCGCCTGCAAGGCGTTCTTCGCCGCCCGGCTGCACGGCCGGGTGGTGATGAGCCAGGAACAGGTCGGCCGCTGCGACGACACCATCTGGCGGTTCGACCGCGAACTCCAGGACGCGTACTACCCGTTCATGGACAACCTGCACACCGTCATGGACATCGCCCGTCCGCCGTACGACGAGGCCGATGTGCGCCGCGGGCTCGACGGCGAGCCGCCCCGCACGCTGCCCGTGCACGAGCGGCTGCTGCTGGGCATGGTCCTCAACCGTCACGGGCGGCTGCACTCGGCCAGCGCCCGTCTGCTGGAGCACGGCGCCCGCGGCGGACTGCCCGTCGCGGCCCCGGCTCCGGTCAGCGGGCCCGAACCGGCCTTCCCCGCACCGCTGGAGAAGCTGTACCAGCAGTCGCTGGCCCTGCGCATACCGGTTGACACACCGTGACCTAAGCGCCGGGGCCCACCGGAGATCCGCACCGAAGCCCGTGCTGACGCCCGCGCCGGCGTCCGCACCGAAGGAGGCGAACACAGCATGTTCCCAGGGGTGACCGTCGCGCTGGTGACGCCGCTCTCGGACGCCGGGGAGGTGTCCGAACCGGCCGTCGCCCGCCTGGTCGCCTCCGTCCGCCCGTACGTCAGCGCTCTGCTGCCGGCCTTGAGCACCGGCGAGGGCGGCGCGCTGACGGATGAGCAGTGGGAGGTGATGGTGTCCGCCACCGTCCGGCACGCCGACGGGCTGCCGGTGGTGGCGGGCGCCCTGCGGCCCACCACGGACGAGGTCGCCGCCCGGGCGCGGGCCGCCGAGCGGCTGGGCGCCCGCGCCGTGGCGGTGACCACCCCGTACGGGCCCGGGGTCACCCAGGAGGAGATGTTCCGGCACTACGAGCGGCTGGCGCGGGCCACCCGGCTGCCGCTGGTCGTGTACCACGAGTCCGCGGTGTCCAAAAACGCCCTGGACCTCACCACCCTGCTGCGGATCTGCGCCCTGCCCGCCGTGGCCGGCGTCAAGGACTCCGCGGGCAGCGGCCGGTTCACCCGGGAACTGGTCGCCGCCCGCCCCGGGGTGCCGGTCCTCCAGGGGCTGGAACACCTGCTGCTGGAGTCCGGGCCCGTCGACGGGTTCGTCCTGGCCCTGGCCAATGCCGAACCCGCCCTGTGCGCGGCCCTGTTCACCGACCCCTCGGCGGACCGGGCCGCCGAACTCACCGCGGCCTGCGCACGGTTCGGGCTGGAGCGCGACGACTGGTACCGCGCGCTCAAGTCCGAGCTGTGCCGGCGCGGCGTACTGGAGACCGACCGCACGGTCGATCCCGGCGCGGCCGCCGACACCGGCCGGACCGCCACCACCGGGAGCACCGTCGAGACCGGAGAGACCCTGTCATGAGCAGTACGGCACCCAGCCAGACGGCATCACCGACACGGACGCGGGCGCGGACGTCCTCCGCGGCGGCGACGCCGGGGCCGGACAGCGCCCACCGGCGGCTGTTCGTCCTCAACCGTTCGCGCGCCACCTCCGAGGTCCTCGCGGAGATCGAGGAGCTGGAGAGGGAGTGGATCGAACCGCGGATCGCCCAGCTCACCGACCCTCCGGAGCCGGTCGCCTCCCGCACCGAGTGGACCGAGCGCCTGGACGCCCTGCTCGCCGAGGAGCGGGCCGGGAGCCCGGCGGCGACGTACCTCGCCGAGGAGGCCACGCGGGAGCAATTCACCTATGTGGTCAGGGAGTTCGCGCTCGACGGGCTGACCGAGGCACAGAACTTCTTCCCCTCGGTACCGCGGCTCCCCATCAGGGCGCAGATGGCCGTGATGCGGGTGCTGATCGACGAGTTCGGCTGCGGCAACCTCCAGCAGGCGCACTCCCAGCTCTACCGCAACCTCCTCGCCGAACTGGGCCTCCCGCAGGAGACCGAGCACTTCCTCGACACCACCGGCGACGAGACCTTCCAGTTCCTCAACGTCTTCTACTGGCTCACCCAGCGCGCCCCGGACGTCGAGTACTTCCTCGGCGCGCTGGCCTACCTGGAGGCCAGCATCCCGGACTCCTTCCGGACCCAGGCCCGCGCCTGTGCCCGCCTCGGCATCGCCAACGACCGCTACTACACCGAGCACCTGCACATCGACACCTTCCACAGGGAGGAGATGCAGCAGGCCATCAAGGAATACGGAGCGGTGCACGGCCTCGATCCCACCAAGGTGTGGACCGGCGCCCGGCTGCTCTCCGGTCTGATCGGGGACGCCTTCGACGCGGCGGTGCGGCGGGCGCGGGAGGCGGCATGACGGACGCGGTGCTCGAAGAGCTGCCGGGCGACCGGGTGCGGGTACGGGTCGCCGGGCGGGAGTTCGTCATCGACGGCGCCTGCCCGCACCGCAAGGGCCGCCTCGTCCACGGCTACGTCAACCCGCGCACGCTGCGGATCATCTGCCCGCTGCACCGCAGCGGTTTCGACCTGGCCACCGGTTGCCCGGTGAGCGGGCCCGGCACCGACGCGCTCACCGTGCACCGGGCCGGTGTCCTCGGACAGGACTACGAGCCGGAGCAGATCTGGCTCCCGGCGTCGGAGCAGTTGCTGGAGTGGGACGACGGGTTCCACGACCTGATGCTGGGCGACCGGCTGCGGATGGCGGCCTTCCGGGCCGCGGTGTCCGAAGCCGTACGCCCCGGGGACACCGTCCTCGACCTGGGCACCGGCACCGGCATCCTGGCCCGCTGGGCGCTGGAGGCCGGAGCCGCCCGGGTCTACGGCATCGACCTCAACGAGACGGTCCTCGACACGGCCGTGGAAGAGCTGACCGCCGCCGGATACGGCGACCGCTTCCACCCCCTGCGCGGCCTCTCCTTCGATCTGGAGCTGCCCGAGCGGGTGGACCTGGTGATCTCCGAGATCATGGGCAACCTCGCGGACAACGAGAACTTCGCCGCGATCCTCGCCGACGCCCGGCGCCGCTTCCTCAAGCCCGGCGGCACCATGCTGCCGCGCCGGGTGGAGAGCCATCTCGTCCCGGTGGCCGCCGAGCGGGCCCATGCCCAGGTGGCCGGCGGCGTGCCGGAGGACGCCGGCGGCGCCGCCGGTTTCGCCGCGCTGCTGCGCCGGCGCGGGGCCCGCGGTCCGTTCGACCTCTACTACGACGCGGTCCTCCCGGTGGACGGCTACCTCGCCGCACCCCGGCAGGCCAGGGCGTACGACCTCCAGGCGGACGAGGCCGCGGACCCCGCCTACCGGCTGCCGCTGGTCTACCCCGTCCGCCGGGACGGGGTGTTCACCGGCTTCAAGGGCTACTTCACGGCGACCCTGTCGGACACCGTCGCCCTGGACATCTCCGGGGACGACACCGGCGGCCCGGGCCGGGCCCGCACCACCTCCGACAGTTGGAAGCACTGCTACCTGCCGGTCGCCGAGGCGGTACCCGTGCGGCGCGGCGACCGGATCGTGCTGACCTTCGGCCGGGACGCCGGACCGGACCATTCCTTCGGACAGCACTACTCCTGGGAGGGGCGGGTGGTCTCCGGCACCACCACCGTCGCCCGCTTCGCGCACAGCACCCGCCCGTACGGCACGGGCGAGGCAGGTACGCCCGGACATTCCTGAGACCGGCGCACCGCCGTTCCATCAGCACAACGGGGGAGAGACAGATGAGCACCGCATTCACACCAGGGGAGCAGACCCGCGACGGCCGCCCCATCAGGACGTACGACGTGGTCGCGCTCCATGTACCCATCGCCTACAACGAGTACGGCGACCACGACCGCGACGGCGCGCTCTACACGCTCGTCCACGACGCCCACGAGCTGCGCGAGGTGGCGGCCACCTGGCCCGAGCCCTTCCCCAGCTACCTGGAGGAGCCCGAGCTGGTGCCGCGCCCGCATCCGCTCGCCCGGCCGCTGGTACTGCGCGTACGCAGGGGCGAGCGGCTGCGGGTGCGGCTCAACAACGAGCTGTCCCGCCCGGTCGGGATCACCCTGCAGGGCGTGCGCTACGACGCCCGCACCATGGACGGCGCGGCGGTCGGCGCCAACCCGGACAGCAGTGTGCCGCCCGGCGAGGCCCGGGTGTACGAGTGGGTGTGCGAGCACGAAGGCGTCTTCCACTTCGGTGACATGTCCGACGTCCGGGGTGAGGGGACCCAGAGCCACGGGCTGGTCGGCGCGCTGGTCGTCGAGGCGCCGGAGGCGACCTGGACCGATCCGGAGACCGGCAGTCCGCTGGCGACCGGGCTCTACGCCGACGTCCACCTTCCCGAGCGCAGCTTCCGGGAGTTCGTCGTCTTCATGATGGAGTACCCGAGCAACGCCAACCCCGCCGCCCCGCCGCCGATGGCGGGCATGCCGGGACACGGCGGCGGGCACGGTCACGGCGGCACGGACGAGATGAGCGGCACGGACGACGCGGCCGCCCCGGCGTCCGACGTGACGCGGATGCTGCGGGTGCTCCCCGACGGCGGCGCGCCCGCGGCGGCCGAGCGGCCCGGTTCCTCCGGAAATCCCGCGCCGGCCGAGCGACCCGAGGAGTCCGACAGCCTGGCCGACCTCACCCCGCCCAACGTCGCGATGCTCCCGGTCAACCTCCGTATCGAGCCGATGGAATGGCGGATGTACCGCCACCACAAGATGATGAAGGAGGGGGTGCTCGACCCGGAGCGGGACGCCGCCTACGGCGAGGAGATGCATCACAGCTCGTGGATGTTCGGCGACCCCGCCACCCCGGTCCTGCGGGGCTACGCGGGCGACCCGGCCGTCATCCGGCTGGTGCACGGCGGGATGCGCGACACCCACGTCTTCCACACCCACCTCCACCAGTGGCGGCTCGACCCCGCCGACGAGCGCTCCCCCATCGTGGACTCGGTCAGCATCAGCCCGCAGGAGGCCATGACCCTGGAACTGCTCGGTGGCCTCGGCTCCCGGCAGCACGCGGTCGGCGACTCCCTGTGGCACTGCCATATGTACGTCCACTTCCACATGGGCATGTGGGGCATGTTCCGGATCTTCGACACCCTCCAGAACGGCACCGGGCGCTTCCCGGACGGCACCCGTATCCAGCCGCTGGTCCCGCTGCCGCACCGCGACGCGCCGCCGCTGCCCACCGCGGGGCGCCCCGGCTTCCCCGGCTTCCTCGCCCAGTCGGCGACCTATCCGCAGAAGAACCCGCGGCCGCCGCGGACCCCGCTCCAGCCGCCGGGCATGGGGCGCGAGCCCACCACGCTGGAGACGCTGGCGTACTGCCCGGACCCGCAGCCCGGCGAGGCGTTCACCAAGATCGGCCCGCCGGACGCGCCGGTGCGCCGCTACCACCTCGTGGTCACCAACGGCACGCTCTTCTACCACGGCGATCCGAAGAAACCGCACGCCGAGACCTGGCACGACCACAACGCGATGTTCTACGTCCTCGCCGAGGAGGTGGAGGAGGCCGGCGGGCTCGACGCCTTCAAGAAGCAACTCGCCAGCGGTGAAAGGAAGTTGGAGCCGCTGGTGATCCGGGCCAACAAGGGCGAGGTGCTGGAGATGACCCTCACCAACGCCCTGCCGTCCGGCCCGCAGAAGGAGTCCGCGTTCGACCCGCCGCTGCCCTTCCAGCCCGAACTCGGCCTCCACACCCACCTGGTGAAGTACGACCCGCTGGTCTCCGACGGCTCCGCCATCGGCTGGAACTACCTCTCCGCGACCACCACCGCCGACCAGGGCCGCGAGGCGTACGAGCAGTACAACTCGTGGACGTACCGCTGGTATCTCGACGAGGAGTTCGGCGCGGTCTTCTTCCACGACCATCTGGCCGCCAACTACCGGCAGCGGCACGGCCTGTTCGGCGCGCTGATGGCCGAGCCGGAGGGCGCCACCTGGGTCTCCCCCGCCGACCACGCCACCGAGCTGCGCCGCGGCAGCCAGGCCGTCATCAAGCTGCCCAACGGCCATGCCTACCGCGAGATGGTGCTGGCCCTGGGCGACTTCGTCCCGCTGGAGCGGCACACCGGCCATGCGCACGGCGAGCCCGTCAACCCGCCGCCGTCCCCCGGCGCCACCGACGACCAGGGCGCCATGGGCGTCAACTACCGCTGCGAGCCGCTCGGGAACCGGCACGGCGACCCGGCCCACTGGTTCGCCAGCGGCGTCCACGGCGATCCCGGCACCCCGCTGCTGCGCGCCTACCCGGGCGAGGACCTCCGGATCCACGTCCTGCAGGGCTCGCACGATCTCCAGCACAGCTTCACCCTCAGCGGCGCCCGCTGGCGCGAATGGCCCCGCCGGCCCGAGACCGCCTGGCGCAACCAGCAGACCCTCGGCATCTCCCAGGTGGCCCAGCTCGCCCTGGCCCCCACCCTCGGCGCCGGCGACCACCTCTGGTCGTTCACCTCCGGCAGCGAACTGTGGCTCGGCTGCTGGGGACTGCTGCGGATGCACGGCCGCAGCCAACCGGACCTGCCGCCGCTGGCCGGCGCGCACCCCCACCCCGCTCCGCCCGGGCCCGGCCCCACCCGCCGCTACACGGTCCGCGCCCGCTCCCGCACCCTGGAGTACAACGACCGGCGCACCGACCCGTACGGCCTGGTCTTCACGGTGGACGGCGAGGAGGGCGAAGGGCCGCTGGTGCTGCGCGCCCGGGCCGGCGAACGGATCGAGGTCACCTTGATCAACGAACTGGACGGGCCGCCGCCGGCCAGCCCGCTCGACCCCAAGCTGATGGCCGAGGACGACCCCGGCGCCCGCACCGTCTCGGGCCGGGTCTCCCTGCACCCCACCCTGCTGTCGTACGACGTACGCACCGACGACGGCGCCCATGTCGGCCACAACGAGGACAGCACCGTCAAACCCGGCGGCTCCCGCACCTACCACTGGTACGCCGACGAGCCGGGCGTGTCCCTGCTGCGCTCGCACGCCGACGTCGTCTCCCACCTGCACCGCGGGCTGGTCGGCGCGCTGGTCGTCGAGGCGGCGGACGCCACCCCCTACGACCCGGTCACCGGGCGGGAGCGGTGGAGCGGGGAACAGGCCGTGGTCCGCCGCCCGGACGCCGAAACGGTGCGGGAACTGGTCCTGATCACCCAGGACGGTCTGCGCCTCTACCACGGCGGTGACCTCACCCAGCCGGTCACCGACCTCTTCTCCGACAGCCCCGACGACGCCGGCCAGAAGGCGTACAACTACCGCACCGCCGCGCTGCACCCGCTGGCCCCGCACCTGTCCGACCCCGAACCGCCGACGCCGCTGCTGCGGTGCCGCCCCGGCGACCAGGTGGCCATCCACCTCGCCGTCGGCGCCGCGCGGATGCGCAACCAGGGTTTCACCGTGCACGGCCAGATCTGGGACGCTTCCGAGACCGGCCGCGGCGCCTTCGTCTCCACGATCGGCGCCCTGGCCTCCGCCAGCACCCGTACCGTCCGTTTCCGCGCCAACCACCCCGGCGACTACGCCTACCGCACCGGCAATCTGCACTGGGGCGTCAGCGAGGGTTGGTGGGGCCTGATCCGAGTCCAGGAGACACCATGACCGACAAGGACGTATCCGCCGAGGACCCCCGGCTGCCGGCCACCCCGGACACCCTCGCGGTCTTCACCGACCTGAACTGTTCCTTCGCCCATGTCGCCGTCCACCGGCTGCACGAGACCCGCAAGCGGCTGGGCCTGGAGGGGAGGCTGTGGTTCGACTTCCGGGCCTTCCCGCTGGAGCTGTTCAACCGCGAGGTCAACGCCCGGCCCGGCGTCGACTCCGAGATCTCGGTGCTCGGCGCCGTCGAGCCCGAGGCGGGCTGGCGGCTCTGGCAGGGCCCGGACTGGACCTACCCCGTCACCACGCTCCCGGCGCTGGAAGCCGTCCACGCGGCCAAGGCGCAGAGCTGGCACGCCAGCGAACAGCTCGACCGGGCGCTGCGCCGGGCCTTCTGGGCGCAGGGGCGTTGCATCTCGCTCCGGCACGTCATCCTCGACATCGCGGCGGAGACCGGGGCGGTGGACGTCACCGCGCTGGCCGATGCGCTCGACACCGGGTCGGCCCGCGCGGCCGTGATGGACCAGTACCGGGCGGCCTGTGACGGGCGGGTCGACTGCAGCCCGCACATCTTCCTGCACGACGGGACCAACAGCGCCAACCCCGGCATCCAGGCCCACTGGGTCAACGGCGACTTCGGCGTGGGCGCCCCGGTGATCGACAAGGACCGCGGCCCTGAGGTCTACGAGGAACTCCTCACCCACGCCGCCGGCTTGAGCTGAGATCACGGGCGGTCGGCCACCCGACGGGGCGGCCGGCCGCCGCCGCGGTGGGCTCCGGGCCGAATATCGGCGATCACCGATCCGTTCGGACCGGAGCCCTGCGTCACCGGCCCGTACGAAGCCCTCGCCGGCTGCCCGCCCGGCCTCGTCGCCGCCGACGGTCCGGCGCACGGGCTGGGCGGAAGGCTCACGACCACCGGGCCGCACGGAGAGCATCCGCGTGGAAAGCTGATCGCCGGGGGCGGCGCTCTCCGGTGCCCGGATCGCGCCGGCCCTTTCGCCGTACGCGCCCTCCGTCCCGTGTGCGGGGCGCCCGGGCGGGTGGCGCGTCGTCCGGCGACGGCCGCCCCGCGGAGCGGCCCGGCCCGCCGCCTCACGAGGGCCGACCGGCCGACGGGCCGCGGGCCTGTAGGAACGTACAGCCGGGACCGGGGCGCTGGCCTGCGGAAACCGACAGTAGACTCTGGCCATGTGACTGCTGTGACTGCGAAGCCCCGCATCCCCAATGTCCTGGCCGGCCGCTACGCCTCCACCGAGCTGGCCGTGCTCTGGTCCCCCGAGTACAAGGTCGAGCTGGAGCGGAAGCTGTGGCTCGCCGTCCTGCGCGCGCAGAAGGATCTGGGCGTGGAGGTGCCCGAGGAGGCCCTCGCGGACTACGAGCGGGTCCTCACCACCGTCGACCTCGCCTCCATCGCCGAGCGCGAGAAGGTCACCCGGCACGACGTCAAGGCCCGCATCGAGGAGTTCAACGCCCTCGCCGGGCACGAGCAGGTCCACAAGGGGATGACCTCCCGCGACCTGACGGAGAACGTCGAGCAGCTCCAGGTCCGGCTGTCGCTGGAGCTGATGCGCGACCGTACGGTGGCGGTCCTCGCCCGTCTCGGCTCGCTCGCCACCCAGCACGCCGAACTGGTCATGGCCGGGCGCTCGCACAACGTCGCGGCGCAGGCCACCACCCTCGGCAAGCGGTTCGCGACCGCGGCGGACGAGCTGCTGGTGGCGTACGGGCGGCTGGAGGAGCTGCTGGCGCGCTACCCGCTGCGCGGCATCAAGGGCCCGGTCGGCACCGCGCAGGACATGCTCGACCTGCTGGGCGGGGACACCGCCAAGCTCGCCGAGCTGGAGCAGCGGATCGCCGCCCACCTGGGCTTCGGCCGCGCCTTCACCTCCGTCGGCCAGGTCTACCCGCGCTCCCTCGACTACGACGTCGTCACCGCGCTGGTGCAGTTGGCCGCCGCGCCGTCCTCGCTCGCCAAGACGGTCCGGCTGATGGCCGGGCACGAGCTGGTGACCGAGGGCTTCAAGCCCGGTCAGGTCGGCTCGTCGGCGATGCCGCACAAGATGAACACCCGCTCCTGCGAGCGCGTCAACGGTCTGATGGTGATCCTGCGCGGCTACGCCTCGATGACCGGTGAGCTGTCGGGCGACCAGTGGAACGAGGGCGACGTGTCCTGCTCCGTGGTCCGCCGGGTGGCGCTGCCCGACGCGTTCTTCGCGCTGGACGGTCTGCTGGAGACGTTCTTGACGGTGCTCGACGAGTTCGGCGCGTTCCCCGCCGTCGTCGCCCGTGAGCTGGACCGTTACCTGCCGTTCCTCGCCACCACGAAGGTGCTGATGGGCGCGGTGCGGGCCGGGGTGGGCCGCGAGGAGGCGCACGAGGCGATCAAGGAGAACGCGGTGGCGTCGGCGCTCGCCATGCGCGAGCGGGGCGCGGAGCGCAACGAACTCCTCGACAAGCTGGCCGCCGACTCCCGGATCCCGCTGGACCGGGCGCAGCTCGACGCGCTGATGGCCGACAAGCTGTCGTTCACCGGTGCCGCCGCCGACCAGGTCGCGTCCGTGGTGGAGCGGATCGGGAAGATCACCGAGGAGCACCCCGAGGCCGCGGCGTACACGCCCGGCGCCATCCTCTGACCGTGGGTTTCACCCCCGAGGAGCTTCAGGCCGGGCGCGGCCGTCATGTCCCCGATGTGACGGCGCCCGGCCTGCGGGTCCTGTTCTGCGGCATCAATCCGTCGCTGATGACGGCGGTCACCGGGCACCACTTCGCCCGGCCCGGCAACCGTTTCTGGCCGGTGCTGCACGCCGCCGGTTTCACGCCGCGGCTGCTGACCCCCGCCGAGCAGGGTGAGCTGCCGTCGTTCGGGCTGGGGATCACCAACGTCGTGGCGCGGGCGACCGCCCGGGCCGACGAGCTGACGGCCGAGGAGTTCCGCGAGGGCGGGAAGCTGCTGGCCGAGAAGGTGGCGCGGCTGCGTCCGCGCTGGCTGGCCGTCGCGGGCGTCACGGCGTACCGCACCGCCTTCGGCGACCGGCACGCGGCCATCGGCCCGCAGGAACGCACCCTGGGCACCACCCGCGTCTGGGCGCTGCCCAACCCCAGCGGCCTCAACGCCCGGTGGACGGTGGCGGCGATGGCCGAGGAGTACGGCCGGCTGCGCGCCGCGGCGTTCGACGGGGCGGACGCGCCCGCGGGCTGAGCCCACGGGCCCGGCCACCGGCCCCGGCCCCGCCACGTCCGGTCCGTACCCGACGGCCCGCCCCACCGCCCGGGGCGGGCCGTCCGGCTTCCGTCCGTGCCCGTCCGGCGGTTCTCCGGGGCTCGCCGGTGTCCCGCTGACCGGTTACGATCCGCCACACACCGAGGCGAGGAGACGGACGTTGGGGCGGCTCACCGGCGGGGACCCCTCCCTGCTGCGACGGATCAACTCGGCGGTCGTGCTGCACGCGCTGCGCGCCGCCGGTTCCTCCCCCACGCTCACCGATCTCGTGCGGGTGACGGGGTTGTCCCGGCCGACGGTCGAAGGCGTGGTGGAAGGGCTCATCGAAACCGGTCTGGTGGCCGAGGCGCCCGCCGAGGAGGGCGAGGCGCGCCGGCAGGGGCGGCCCGCGCGCCGGTTCCGCTTCCGGGCCGAGGCCGGACATCTGCTGGGCATCGAGATCGGCCCGCACCGCGTCACCGTCCTCCTGTCCGACCTCGGCGGCCGCGTCGTGGACTCCGCTCAGCGCACGGTCGACGAACGGGCCGGCGCCGACGAACGGCTGGAGCGGGTACGCACCGCCGTCGCCGAACTGCTGCGCCGGGCCGGGGTGCCGCGCAGTTCCCTGCGGGCCGTCGGCGTGGCCAGCCCGGGCATCGTGGAGGCGGACGGCACGGTACGGCTGGGCACCGCGCTGCCCGGATGGACCGGGCTGCCGCTCGGCGAACGGCTGCGCCGCTCGTTCCGCTGCCCGGTGCTGGTGGAGAACGACGCCAACGCGGCGGTGGTGGCCGAACACTGGAGCGGCGCGGCGACCGGCAGCGACGACGTCGTCTTCGTCCTCGCCGGGCTGAGCCCCGGCGCCGGCGCGCTGATCGGCGGCCGGTTGCACCGCGGTTTCGGCGGCGCCGCCGGCGAAATAGGCGCCCTCCACCTGCTCGGCAGGGAGGCCACCCCGGAGAAACTGCTGTCGACCACGGGGAAGCCGCTGCACCCGCTCGACGAGGCCCAGGTCGCCGAGGTATTCACGCTGGCCCACGAGGGCGACGCCCGCGCACAGGAGGCGATGGACCGCTTCCTGCAACGCCTGGTCCACCACGTGGCCGCGCTGGTCCTGGCCCTCGACCCGGAACTCGTCGTGATCGGCGGCTGGACGACGGGCCTGGCGAACGCCCTCGACCCCCTCCGCGACGAACTGGCCCGCTACTGTCTGCGCCCCCCACGAGTCGCACTCTCCGCACTGGGCGAAACCGCCATCGCCACCGGCGCGCTACGCCTGGCCCTCGATCATGTGGAGGGGGAACTCTTCGCGGTGGACAGTCACTGAAGAACCGCGCTCCGCGGCGACTCTCCTCCCGGTGAGATCCGGCCGGTGCGTTCAGGCGGCCCGGCCGGTCATGAGGGGCGAATCGCCCCGCGGGCCGGAAAGGCGCAGGTCAACCGGGTCCTCGTCTACCTGAGGTCGAAGGGGGCCGGGTGGAACCGCTCCCAGATCCGATGAGAGGCCGCTTCCGGATAAGGCGAGGTCTTCGACTCGATGTCCAGGACGCGGGTCAACTGGCGCGCGGGACCGTGGGCGGGCCACCCGGGGTCGCCGGTCGTGGCGAAGCGGACCCATCCCCGCCGCAGTTCCCGGGAGACCGCCGAGACCTCCGGCGGCGGCCGGTCGCCGAAGAAGTGCCGCCCGGCGGGACTGTCCAACGTGCCGAACGCCAGGGGAACATCGAGGCTGTGGCAGGCGCCCAGGACTCCGCCGGACGCCGGAGCCGCCAGTTGCAGCTCGAAGAGAAACGACGTGCCGCCAGCCGCTCGATTCGCCTGGGCGAGCTGCAGTGAGGGCATCCGGAAGAGAGCATCGGAGTACACCAGCTCAAGAAGTTCTTCAGGGGTGGCCTGTGGGAAGGCGTCGCGGTAGGCGCCGGCGCCGCCCGGTGCCGGGGCGAACAGCTCCAGGGCCGTGTCGGCCTCGTCCTCGGTGAAGGTGCCCAGACGCCCCATCATGACGCTGAACAGCCGGAATTCATCGCGGGTGTGGCCGACGAGGAGTTCGGTTCCGCCCGTACGGCCGCCGGCCAAGGCGCTCCAGGGCGATTCGGTGAGCACCACACCGTCGAGGACCGGGCACACGGCGACACCGAGCTTCGAAAGCCGCCCCCACCTCTCGCGACGGCCGGGAAGTTCGGCGCCGAGGGCGGTGAGCGCACCGGCCAGGCGCAAGGGGTCCGTGCCGGACAGGGCTTCGGCGTCAGGTACCGAACCAACCCGTCCCGCGAGCACGGCGGCGACTTCTTCCGCCAGCGCGCGGGTACTCAGCGATCCCGGCACCGAGTGCACGATGGCCCGGTGGAACAACCCGCGCGCCCGCTCCATCGTCAGCAGGGCCGCGATCGACCCCGCCCCGGCGGACTGTCCCGCCACCGTGACCCGGTCCGGATCTCCGCCGAAAGCGGCGATGTTGCGCTGCACCCATTCCAGAGCCGCGATCTGGTCGAGAAACCCACGATTGGCCGGGGCGCCCTCGACAAGGGCGAACCCTTCGGCTGCCACCCGGTAGTTGACGCTCACCACGACCAGGCCCGCGCCGGTCAGGGCCGCGGGGTCGTACATCGGATCGCTGGAGGCCCCCGCGATGTAGGCGCCACCGTGGATCCACACCAGCACGGGCAGCCCGGCCGCACCCAGAGCCGGGCTGCTGACGTTGAGCGTGAGCCAGTCGTTCCCGACCGAACTCTCGGCCGTCGGTCCCGCCTGCGGAACCACGGGGCCGAACTCGGTCGCCCGCCTCGTCCCGCCCCACCCCTCGACCGGGACAGGTGCCTGGAAGCGCAGCGGTCCGACCGGCGGCTGCGCATAGGGGATGCCACGGAACACCGCGTGCTCTCCCCGCCGACGCCCTTCGACGAAGCCCTCCGCGGTCCGCGCTACGGGTTGTCCGGACATACCACGCCCTTCCTCCGTGAACGGGCTCCCAGTTTTTACCTGTCAACTGTAATATGTCAACCGTATGAAAAAGGGAGGCCAACGATGCCCAAGCAGGTGGATCATCGCGAACGCCGCGAGACGATCGCCCGAGCGCTGTGGCGCGTAGCGGAACAACGCGGCATCGCGCACACCAGCGTCCGCGAAGTGGCCCAGGAAGCGGGCATCTCCCACGGCGCGGTGCAGCACTACTTCGCCAACCGGGAAGAGATGCTGGCCTTCGCCATGGAATTCGCGTCCGAACAGACATCACTGCGCGTCGCCGAAAGCGTCAGGGAACTGGGCGACCCGCCACACCCCCGTGACATCCTCCGAGTGATGCTGGCGGAGATGCTCCCTCTCCACCCCGACGCACGCGCGACGAGCCGGATGAGCGCCGCCTACGTCCTGGAGGCACTCCATGACGCGAACGTCCACACCCGCGCACGCGAGGGATTGACTCACGGCCGTGACCTCATCGAGCGGATCGTCCGTCAGGCGATCGCCGATGGCCACATCACCCCCGACCGCGATCCGGCGGCAGAGACCAACCTGCTCCTGGCACTCACCGGCTTGACCCCGCTCATCGAACTGGGCGTGATCGAGCCCCGAGAAGCCCTGACCGCCGTCGACCACCACCTCAACCGGCTGTTCACCGAAGAGACCTGACCGTGCGCAATCACCGGCAGTCACGCGCCGGTACGGACGCCCCAAGAACGCCGGCCACGGCCGGCCACCTTCACACGCCCGCGGGCTCGAAGCTCCGACAGCGCGTCGGGGAGCTCCCGCGTGCCAGCGATGTACCGCCACGCCGCCGGCTCCAGGGGCGGGACGAAGGCGGTGCCGCCGGACGCGAGCCGGAGAACGCGCGGCCCTGCGGCGGGGAGCGGGCCGCACCCGTCCGCGGCGGGCGTGGATCGCGTCGCGCGGGCGCCCGGCGGACCGGCGGCCCCGTCCCGGACACACCCCGGGCCCGTACCCCCCACACGGCGGTACGGGCCCGAAGGCACGGCGTCGGTCAGCCGGCGAGCAGGGAGACCGCTTCGCTCTCGCCGAAGGTGAGGCGGCAGGTGTCGGCGCGGTAGGTGGAGACCGCCACGGCGGCGGGGCGGCCGCCGGAGACGTAGCGGGTCGTCACGACGAGGACGGGGGCGCCGGGCAGGCGGTCGAGTGCCTTGGCGTCCTCGGCGCTGGCGGAACCCAGTTCGACGGTGCGGTCCTGGCCTTCCAGCTCGTGGACGGCGAGGGCGTCCAGCACCGCGCGGGCCCGGGCCGGGGCGCTGACCGCGGCGATCTCGTCGCAGCCGGGGACCAGCGCCGCGGGGACGTACAGCAGCTCGGCGGCGACGGGGCGGCCGGCGGTGACGCGGTTGCGGCGGACGATGTGCACGGGCGCGCCCGGCTCGGTCTCCAGGAGGCGGGCGACGGACGCCGGGGCGGTGTCGGTGGTGGCGGCGTCGACGGGCTCCCAGTCGTCCCCGGCGGCGCCGGGCCAGGTGTGGCGGGCCGGGTCGACGGCGACGCCGACGCGCGGCGGGGCGACGGTGGTGCCCACCCCGCGGCGGCGCTGGAGGCGGCCCTCCAGCTCCAGCTGTTCCAGCGCCTGGCGCAGCGTGGCGCGGGCGACGCCGAAACGGGCCGCCAGCTCCCGCTCGTTGGGGAGGATCTCGCCGACGGAGAACTCCGAGTCCAGCGCCTCGCTGAGTACGGTCTTGAGGTGCCAGTACTTCGGCTCCGGCACCGTTTCGAGCTGCGTGGTCCCCACCCTGTCCTCCGCCTCGGCCGTGCCCCGAAGGGCCGCGCTCCGCTCCCGTTGTCCATTGGGCGGACCGGTTATGAGCGCTTCTTTATTAAAGGTTGTTGCAGTATCGCCGACGATAGGCCCGGCCCCACCCTTGGTCAAGACCAATGAGCCAGGAGTGGGGGGATCGCCGGGCGGGACGCCAGGGACCTGCCACGGGCGCCCCTGGCCGTGTAGCGGAGCCGTCAAGGACGCGGCGGGCGGCTGGTCTTCGGTGCGGCGGCTTGCCACGATGGCCCGGTCGCGGGGTGCGGCGGTCGGCCGGAGTTCACCGGGAGTTGGCCGGCCGGGCATCGCGGCGCGGTACGAACGGGACGTCACGGTACGTGTGCGACTTCATGGAGGTACATCTGATGGCACCGGGATCCGGCGGCGGGTTCGGACGGCGGTCGCTGCTGCGCGGCGCCGCGGTGGGCTCCGCCGCGCTGGCGCTGCCCGCCCTGTCCTGCGCCGCGCCCGCGCAGGCCCGCAGCGGACGGCCGGTGGCCCGGTGGGGCACCCAGGTCGGCGATGTGACGGCGACGTCGGGGCTGGTGTGGGTGCGCTCCGACCGCCCGGCCCGGATGATCGTCGAGACGGCGGCGACCGAAGCCTTCCGTAACGCCCGGACCTGGACCGGTCCGGTGACCGGCGCCGGGACGGACTTCACCGGCGTCACCGCGGTGCACGGGCTGCCGCCCGGTGAGCAGATCCACTACCGGGTGCGGCTCGCCGACCCGGACGACCCGCGCCGCTCCGGCGAGCCGCTGACCGGTACGTTCCGGACCGCTCCGGCGCACCGCCGCGACGGGGTGCGCTTCCTGTGGTCGGGCGATCTGGCCGGACAGGGCTGGGGCATCAACCCCGACCGGGGCGGCTACCGGATCTACGAGGACATGCGCCGCCGCGACCCGGACTTCTTCCTGTGCAGCGGCGACAACATCTACGCCGACAATCCGATCGAGGCGCGGGTCACGCTGCCCGACGGCCGGATCTGGCGGAACGTGACGACCGAGGAGAAGGCGAAGGTCGCCGAGACGACCGACGAGTTCCGCGGCGCGTTCCGCTACAACCTCCAGGACCACAATCTGCGGGCGTTCAACGCCCAGGTGCCGACGATCACGCAGTGGGACGACCACGAGGTGCACAACAACTGGTACCCGGGGCAGTTGCTGGACGACGACCGGTACACGGTCAAGGACGCCGACGTGCTGGCGGCGCGGTCGCTGCGGGCGTTCGGCGAGTACTTCCCGATCCGTACGCTGCGGCCCGGACGTGAGGGGCGGGTGTACCGCGTGGTGCGGCACGGTCCGCTGCTGGACGTGTTCGTGCTGGACATGCGCCGCTACCGCGACGCCAACTCGCCGGGGCGGCAGACCGACGACCCGCAGGGCATCCTCGGCGCGGAGCAGTTGCGCTGGCTCAAGCGGGAGCTGTCGCGTTCGCGGGCGGTGTGGAAGGTCATCGCGTCGGACATGCCGCTGGGGCTGGTCGTGCCGGACGGCAAGGAGAACTTCGAGGCGGTGGCGCAGGGGGATCCGGGTGCGCCGCTGGGGCGGGAGCTGCAACTCGCCGAGCTGCTGCGGCACATCAAGCACCGGCGGATCACCGGCACGGTGTGGCTGACCACCGATGTGCACTACACCTCGGCGCAGCACTACGCGCCCGAGCGGGCGGCGTTCAAGGACTTCGAGCCGTTCTGGGAGTTCGTGTCGGGGCCGCTGCACGCGGGCGGTTTCCCGGCGGTGAAGCTGGACGGCACATTCGGGCCCCGGCAGGCGTTCGTCCGGGCGCCGGACCGTGCCAACACCTCGCCCGCGGAGTCGCCGCAGTACTTCGGCGAGATCGACATCGACGGCGGCAGCGGTGAGCTGACGGTGCGGCTGCGGCGGGACAGCGGGCCGGGTGACGGCCGGGAGGGCGACGAGGTGCTCTTCAGCAAGGTGCTGCAACCCGGGCGAGTGGGGCAGTAGCCGAAGCATGCCGCGAAACAGGAGCTTGCACCTCTTGCACCCCTTACCGGTTTTTACCCGTCGGACACAAGACGTTGGCGACCAGGCAACACCGGTCGGCGAGGCTGGCGGCATGACCGACACCACTTCCGATCTCTCCACCCGGCGGGGCCACCGGCGCCGGAACGCCGTCGCCCTCGCGGCGCCGTACGCGGCCGTCGCGGGCGCGGCCGGCGCCGCGGGTTCCCTGGTCCACGGCCCGGCGGGGCCGGCGCTGCTCGGCGTCGCCGGGCTCGCCGCCGCCGCTTGGCCCGCCGTGACCGGGCTGCGGACGCGGTGGTCACACCGGCACGATCCGGCGCCACCGCCGTCCGATACCGGCGCCGCGGCACCGGCCGCCGCCGCGGGTGCTCCGGCGCCCGCGGCGCGGACGGCGCTGTGGCGGATGCGTACCACCGTGCAGGACGCCCCGGGCAGCCTGGCCGCGCTCTGCACGGCGCTGGCCGCGCACGGCGTGGACATCCTCAGCCTCCAGACCCACCCGCTGTCGGCGGGTACGGCGGACGAGTTCCTGCTGCGTGCGCCGGGCGCGCTCACCCCGGAGGAGCTGACCTCCGCGGTGGCCGGTGCGGGCGGCCGGCACACCTGGCTGGAGCGGGCCGACGCGCACGATCTGGTGGACGCGCCGGCCCGGATGCTGGGCCTGGCCACCCGTACGGCGCTGGACTCCGCGGAACTTCCGCTGGCGCTGCGGCAGTTGCTGGGCCGGTGCACGATCCGTTCGGTGCCGGCGCGGCCGGCGCACGGGCGGCCCGCAGAACCGCCGCCCGCCGAGGGTGTGCTGGAGGATCACGTCATGAAGTTCCGGGACCCGTCGGGGGGTTCCCTGATCATCGAAAGGCCGCAGTTGCCGTTCACGCCCACGGAGTTCGCGCGGGTGCACGCGCTGGTCGAGCTGGATCGCCGGCTGGGGCAGCGGGTGCCGCCGCGCCGGGACGTGCTGACCCTGCCCGAGGGGAACGCTCTGACGGTCCGCCGGGCCGGGCCGGAGGATCTGGCGGCGGCGGTGGCGATGCACCGGCGCTGCTCACCGGAGACGCTGGCCCGCCGGTACCACGGTCCGGTCGGTGACGCCGACGCCTATCTGCGGCATCTGCTCGGTCCGCACCACGGCCGCACCCTCGCGGTGGAGACCGCGTCGGGCCGTCTGGTGGCGCTCGGGCATCTGCTGTGGGACGGCGAGGAGACCGAGGTGGCGCTGCTGGTCGAGGACGTCTGGCAGAGCCGGGGCATCGGCGCGGACCTGCTGCGCCGGCTGGTGGCGATGGCCGGTGAGGACGGCTGCGGGAGCGTCTACGCGATCACGCAGGCGTCCAACACCGGGATGGTGGCGGCGATGCGGAGCCTGGGCCTGCCGCTCGACTACCAGATCGAGGAGGGCACCCTGGTGATCACCACCCGTCCGGAGCGCGGGCCCGCCCCGTACCCCGTCCGTCCGGCGACCGCCTCCGGCGAGTCCCCGGGCCCGGTCTGACCGGTCGGCCTCACACCACCCCCACCGCGGGCCCCTTCAGGCGCCGCAGGAGGAGCCCGCCGAGGGCCAAGAGCGCGATCAGCGGCAGCAGGGCGGTCCGCAGCGAGGTGACGTCGGCGAGGGCCCCGATCAGCGGGGCTCTACCACGCGCTGCGGCTGCTGGCCGAGGAGGTGCCGGTGACGGCGGTGGCGCACCGCTGCGGCTGGGCCTCCGCCAGCGCGTTCATCGATGTCTTCCGCCGCGCGTTCGGCCACACGCCGGGGAGTCACCACGGCCTGTCCTGATGCGCCGTCAGGGGCCGGGCGCGCCCGTCCGCAGGCCGTCCATGACGAGGTCCAGCAGCCGGGCGGCGCGGCCCTGCCAGTCGCTGCGGGGGTCGAGCTGCCAGAGTCCGGCGATGGCGAGGAGGAAGTCGTCGGGGGTGACGCCGGGGCGGATGGTTCCGGCGCGGGTGTTGGCGTCGAGGAGGAGCGTCACGGCGGCGGTCACCGGAGCGCGGCCGACGCCGACGAGGCTGCCGGGCGCGCTGGCCCGGCGGAGCGCCTCGGCGAGCCCCGCCTTCGTCAGGGCGTGCCGGGCGAGGCGGTCGAGCCAGACGCGGAGTGCCACGTCGGGGGCGTGGGCGCGCAGGAGCGGGGCGGCGAGGGCGGCGACCCGGTCGACCTCGTGGCGGTAGACCTCCAGGACCAGGCACTCCCGGCTGGGGAAGTTGCGGTAGAAGGTGGCCTGGCCGACGCCGGCCCGCCGGGCGATGGCGCTGAGCGGGGCACCGGCGTCGGCCGTGAGTTCGGTGAGCGCGGCGTCGAGGATGCGCGCGCGGTTGCGCAGGGCGTCGGCGCGCCGGGAAGGTTCCCGGCGCGGACCGGGTTGGGGTTCCTCGTGCACCCGTCCTCCTCCGGAAGCGGCCGGCGGCGCTTGCTGCGCGCACGGCCGTCCACTAGGTTTCCCCGATGTGGACAACTGTCCGCTCGGTCCACCGTAGCGGCTGACGGGTGTGGTGGGGAGAGGCGGGTCCGCCGGTGCGGGCGCTGTTTTCCGCCGCCCCGGCCCGCCTCCTCCGCCCGTGCCGACGCCGCTCCCGCGGTGCGACCCCCTCCCGCGCTCCCGCCGTTCACCGATGCACCGTCCGGCGGGGCGGGAGAACCCGACCTCCGGTCGACCACGCCGTCCACCGGGCCGTCCGGCCCGGATGCGGCCGCGCCTGACTCCTGCGAAAGAAGGCTGACCCATGCCCCCATCGACGTCCCCGGCGTCGTCGGCGCCGTCACCGTCGTCCCCGTCCAGTGACATCACCCTGCGCGTCAACGGAGAGGCGCACACGCTCCCCGTCGACCACCGCACCACGCTGCTCGACGCGTTGCGCGAGCGGCTCGATCTGACGGGCACCAAGAAGGGCTGCGACCACGGCCAGTGCGGTGCCTGCACGGTGCTGGTGGACGGGCGGCGGTCGCTGGCGTGTCTGCAGTTCGCGGTGGCCACCGAAGGCCGGGAGGTCACCACCATCGAGGGGGTGGCCGACGGCGATCGACTGCACCCCGTGCAGCAGGCGTTCCTCGACCTCGACGGCTATCAATGCGGCTACTGCACGCCGGGGCAGATCTGTTCGGCGCTCGGTGTGATCGAGGAGCACGCGGCGGGCTGGCCCAGCGCGGTCACCGCCGACGTCCGCCCGGAGGCCGCTCCGGTGCCGCTGGACGCCGAGGAGATCCGGGAGCGGATGAGCGGCAATCTCTGCCGCTGCGGTGCGTACGCCTCCATCGTCGAGGCGGTGGCCCGGGCCGCCGCCGAGGGTGCCGGCTCCCCGTGCGGCGGGGGCTGCGGGACGGAGGTGACGGCGTGAGGGAGTTCGCCTACGAGCGGGCGGCCGATGTGGCCGGTGCGGTGGCGCTGCTGGCGTCCGGACCCGAAGTGCGGGCCCTGGGCGGCGGCACCAACCTCGTCGATCTGATGAAGGCCGGGGTCGAACGGCCGCGGCTGCTGGTCGACGTACGGGAGTTGCCGCTCGACCGGATCGAGGAGGGGGACGGCGGCGGGCTGCGGATCGGCGCGACCGTCACCAACAGCGAGCTGGCCGCCCACCCTGAGGTGCGGCGGCGGTACCCGGCGCTGGCGCAGGCGGTGCTGGCCGGCGCTTCGGGGCAGTTGCGGAACATGGCGACGGTCGGCGGGAACCTCCTCCAGCGGACCCGCTGCGGCTACTTCACCGACACCACCAAGGCGTGCAACCGGCGCTCCCCGGGCAGCGGTTGCCCGGCCGTCGCGGGCGAGCACCGCAACGGCGCGATCCTGGGCGCCTCGGAGCACTGCGTGGCCGTGCATCCGTCGGACATGGGCGTGGCGCTGGCCGCCTTCGACGCGGTGGTGGAGTACGAGACGGCGGACGGTCCGGGGGCGTTGCCGCTGGACGCGCTGTACCCGGCGGTGGGCGACGCCCCGCACCGGGAGACGGCGCTGCCGGACGGCGCGCTGATCACCGGCCTGACGCTGCCGCCCGCGCCGGTGGCGGCGCACTCGCGCTACCGCAAGGTGCGCGAACGGGCCTCGTACGCCTTCGCGATCGGCTCCCTGGCGGCGGCGCTCGACGTCCGTGACGGGGTGGTGCGCGATGTGCGGTTGGCGTTCGGCGCGGTCGCCTCGCGGCCCTGGCGGGCGCGGCGGGCCGAGGAGGCGCTGCTCGGCGAGGTGGCCGGGGCGGAGGCGTTCGCCGCCGCGGCGGACGCGGAGCTGGCGGCGGCGCGGGCGCTGCCGGACAACGGATACAAGCTGACGTTGATGCGCAACCTCGTCGTGGCCGTCCTCGGCGAGCTGACCGAGGAGGCGGGCCGATGACGGTCGCGACGGGCACCGCGGCGGGCAGCCGCGCGGCGGGCGGTGCGGTGGGCACCGCGCACACCCGGCTGGAGGGCCGGGCGAAGGTCACCGGGGCGGCGCGGTACGCCGGAGAGGTGCCGTTCGCGGAGCTGGCCCACGGGCAGTTGGTGGTCTCCACCGTCGCGCGCGGCCGGGTCACGGCGGTGGAGACCGACGCGGCGCTGGCGCTTCCCGGGGTCCTGGCGGTGCTGCACCACGGCAACGCGCCGCGGCTGAACGGCGCGTACTCCGGTATGGGCGGGGCGCCCGACCCGCTGCTCCAGCTCTTCCAGGACGAGCGGGTGCGGCACGTGGGATGGCCGGTGGCGCTGGTCGTCGCCGAGACGCCGGAGCAGGCGCGGGAGGCCGCCGACACGCTGGTGGTGCGGTACGCCGCGGACCCGCACGACGTGGCGTTCTCCGAGGCGCATCCGGCCGCGTACGGCACCGGTGCGGAGACCGGCGGGGCGGCGGGGACCGAGGAGGCGCTCGCCGCGTCCGCGGTCGTCGTGGACGCGCGTTACACCACCCCGGAGGAGCACCACCACCCGATGGAGCCCCATGCGGCGATGGCCCGCTGGGACGGCGGGCGGCTGGAGGTGGTGGACTCCAACCAGGGCAGTTCCTTCGTCGCGAGCGAGCTGGCGCAGTTGTTCTCGCTCGACCCGGAGTCGGTACGGGTGCGGTCGGAGCATGTCGGCGGCGCGTTCGGCGCGAAGGGGACGCGGCCGCCGGTGGTGCTCGCCGCGATGGCCGCGACGGCACTGCACCGACCGGTACGGGTGACCCTGACGCGCCGTCAGCTCTTCTCGCTGGTGGGGTACCGCAGCCCGACCGTGCAGCGGGTGCGGCTGGGCGCGGACGCCGACGGGCGGCTGCGGGCCCTGGACCACCAGGCGTACTCCGCGACGTCGTCGTTCCGCGAGTTCATCGAGCGCAGCTCCGGCTTCGGCCGGGTGATGTACGGGCCGGACGCCTACCGGTCGGAGAACCACGTCGTACCGCTGGACGTGCCGACGCCCGGGTTCATGCGGGCGCCGGGTGAGGCGCCGGGGTCGTTCGCCCTGGAGTGCGCGGTCGACGAGCTGGCCGAGAAGTGCGGTATCGACCCGATCGCGTTGCGCGCGCGGAACGAACCCGAGGTGGGGGTGGTCTCCGGGCTGCCGTTCAGCAGCCGCAATCTGCTGGCCTGCTTCGAGGAGGGCGCCCGTCGGTTCGGCTGGGCGGAACGCGATCCGCGTCCGGGGGTGCGCCGTGAGGGGCGCTGGCTGCTGGGCACCGGGACGGCCGCGGCGCGGTTCCCTTCGGGGGTCGCGCCGTCGACCGCGGCGGTGACGGCGGAGGCGGACGGGACCTTCACCGTCCGGATCACCGCGGCGGACGTCGGGACGGGGGCGCGCACCGCGCTGGCCCTGGTCGCGGCGGACGCGCTGGAGGTGGCGCCGGAGCGGATCGACATCCGGATCGCGGACAGCGACTTCGGTCCGGCGATGCTGGCCGGTGGCTCGATGGGGACCCGCTCCTGGGCGTGGGCGATCATCGAGGCGGTGGCGGCGCTGCGCGAGAAGCTGGCGCTGGGCGGCACCGTCCCGCCGCAGGGCCTCACCGCGCGGGCGGACACCGGCGCGTCGGTCGGTGCGCTGTCGCGGAAGGAGCGGCACTCCTTCGGGGCGCAGTTCGCCGAGGTGGCGGTCGATACCGCCACCGGCGAGGTGCGGGTGCGGCGGATGCTGGGGATGTTCGCCGCCGGGAAGATCGTCAATCCGCTGACGGCGCGCAGTCAGTTCCTCGGCGGGATGATCTGGGGGCTGTCGATGGCGCTGCACGAGGAGGCGGCGCGGGACGGGGAGACCGGCGGGCACGTCGGCGCGGACCTCGCCGGCTACCACATCGCGGCGCATGCCGACATCCCGTCACTGGAGGCCGGTTGGGTCGACGACGTGGACGAGGACGATCCGGTCGGCATCAAGGGCATCGGGGAGATCGGCATCGTCGGCTCCGCCGCGGCCATCGCCAACGCGGTCTGGCACGCCACCGGTGTCCGCCACCGTGATCTGCCGATCCGCCCGGACCGGGTACTGGCGGCGGGGGCGGCGGAGCGGCCGTCGGGCTCCTGAGCCGTGCCGCCCGCGCGTCGGGCCCCGGGCCGGTGTGCCCGGGGCCCGGCGCCGTCCCCGAGCCGGGGCGTACGGTGCCGGGTCCGGTCGCCGGTGACCGGGCCCGGCGCGGCCCCTGAGCAGGGGTGCCGGGCCACGGGCCCTCACCCCCGCCCGGCGGCTTCCCGGGCGGCGCTCTCCAGCCGGGCCCGGTACTCCGTCCACCACGCGCGGTCCTCCGACGGCAGGTTGGTGTTGCCGACGCGCATCCCGGCGGCGCCGTCGATCAGTTCGCGGACGATGTCCGCGTGGCCGGCGTGCCGGTGGGTCTCGGCGGTCATGTGGAGCAGTACCTGATGCAACGTCACCTCGCGGTGCTCCTGCGGCCACCACGGCACCTGGCCGGTGGCGTCGAGCGGGAGCGCCGCGACGGTCGCGTCGGCGTGCCGCCACGCCCGGCGGTACAGCTCCACGATCTGCTCGCGCGTCTCCTCGGCGGTGGCCCACATGTCGGCGTTGGGACCGGCGCCGTCCGCGAGCCAGGGCACCGGCTCGCCGGACGGGCGGCCGAACGCGTCGCCGAAATAGCCCAGTTCCACACTGGCGAGATGCTTGACCAGGCCCAGCAGATTGGTGCCGGTGGGCGTCAGGGGGCGGCGGATGTCGTACTCATCGAGCCCGTCGAGCTTCCAGAGCAGGGCATCGCGGGCGGCCTGCAGATAGCGCAGGAGGTCGGCTTTCGGCTTCGTCTCGTCCATGCCGGGAAGCATGCCACCCGCCACTGACAACGGCCCCGGACCGGGCCCGCGGCCGTCCGGGGCCGGGGCGTTCAGGAGGCCCGGCAGACGCAGAACGGCTGGCCGGACGGGTCGAGGAGGACGGTCCAGCGTCCCTCGCCCGGCTGGTGGCCGGGGCGGGTGGCGCCGAGGGCCAGCAGGCGTTCCTCGGCCGCGGCGGGGTCCTCGAAGGCGAGGTCGAGGTGGAAGGGGAGTTCCTCCCGCGGCCACTCGGGGGCGCGGAAGGTGCGGGCCGTGCAGAACACCAGGGTCCGCACGCCGTCGCTGATGAGGTGCGCGGCCGGGTTGCCGTCCTCGTCGTGGAAGGTGTGGCGGCTCTCCCAGCCGAGGGCCGCGGCGTAGAAGCCCGCGAGGGCCGCGCCGTCGGGGGCCCAGATCCCGGAGCCCAGCAAGGTGCCGGTGGGGCTCGCCGGGGCGGTGGTGGCGGGGGTCTGCGTCATGGGTGCGGTCCTTCGGGAGGCGCGGTGGTGCCCGGGCCGCCGGTGGCGGTGTCCCGGGCGCCCGGACGCCTCCACGATGTCTGCCGTTGCGGCCAGTTCCTGTCCGCGACGGCGGTACGGGGAGGGCCGGCCTGCGGCGTATCAGGGGCGGGCGGCCCCGCTCCGTGCCGTCGGCCCGGCGCCGCGCCCGCCCGGCGGCGTCGCGCACCGTGATCCGCGGTCAGCTCGGCCCGTACCGCCGCCCCGTACCGCACGGCCCCGCTCCGCCCTCCGGCGGCCGTCCGCTACGCGATTCCGCCGTCCCGCAGGCGGCGGTTGTCGAGGACGGCGACGGCGCGGCGGACGCGGGTGGTCTCCGCCTCGTCGACGGTGGCGGTGACGGTGGCGGGCTCCGCGCCGAGGCGGGCGCGGACGGTGCCGTCGGGGGCGACGAGGAGGCTGTGCCCGACGCCGGTCGGTGCCTTGGTGGGCCGCTCGGGGTCGGCCGCCGGGTCCGGGGCGCACTGGCCGACGGCGGCGAGCCAGACGGTGGCGTCCAGGGCGCGGGCGCGGACCAGGAGTTCCCACTGGTCGCGTTTGCCGGGGCCGGCGCCCCAGGAGGCGGGGAGCACGCTGACGGTGGCGCCGGCGTCCGCGTGGGCCCGGAACAGTTCGGGGAAGCGCAGGTCGTAGCAGGTGGCGAGGCCGATACGGACACCGTCGACGTCGAGGGTCACGACCCGGTCCCCGGCGGCGACGGTGTCGGACTCGCGGAAGCCGAAGGCGTCGTAGAGGTGGATCTTGTCGTAGGAGGCCTCCGTCCCGGGGCCGGTCGCCAGGAGGGTGTTGGCGACCCGTCCGCCGGGGGCGGGGGTGAACATCCCGGCGACGACGGTGATGCCGGCGGCCCGCGCGGCGGCGCGGACGCCGTCCGCCCACGGGCCGTCGAGCGGTTCGGCGACCGGGCCGAGCGGGACACCGAACCGGCACATGGCCGCCTCGGGCAGGACCGCGAGCCGGGCACCGTCGTCGGCGGCGCGGCGGACGTGCTCGGTGAGCAGGGCGAGGTTCTGCCGCGGGTCGGCCGTCGAGGTCAGTTGGCAAAGGGCGATACGCATGGGGCTCCGTTTCCTGGTGTCGGGTGCGGCGCGTCCGGGGCGCGCGGGGTGTGCCCGTAGCAGCATGGTGCCCCGCCCGGACGGACGGCGGCAGCGGGATCCCGGCCGAAAGGCCGGGGCGCTGCCCTGCCGCGCAGGTCAGGGGGCCGCCGCGGCCGCCCGGGGCCCGGCCGCGTACCGGATGTCCCGTACGCGGCCCGCCATCGGGGCGCGGCGCCGTCCGCCACCGCCGCTCCCGCCGCCCGGATCCGGCAGGAGCGGCCCGGCCGTCCTCTCGCCGGGCCCCGGGGCCGCAGGCCGGTGACGCCGGGGCGCGCCGCCCGGAGCGGTACGCCGGGGGTTTCGACGGCGTCGCCCCGGCCGCTCCCTCCTCAGGTCCACCGCACGACACCGCTGACTTCAGCGGCCCGGAGCGAACGGGCCCGGCCGCACCGCACCGCCCGCGCGGGGCCCTCCCCGGCGGAGCGTCCGGCCGCGCCGTCACTCCCCCATGCGCGCCGCGATCTCCTCCACGCAGCCGCGCAGCCGCGGCAGATGGTCGCGGAGTTCGTCCGCCGAGGTCAGGGCGGTGACGGCGCCGAGGGAGATCGCCAGGCGCGGGGGGCCCGAGCGGGACGGGACCGCCATGGCGATCGAGCGGACGCCGACCTCGCTCTCCTCGTCGACCTCGGCCCAGCCCCGGGCGCGTACCCGGGCCAGTTCCTCGCGGACCGCCCGGGGGTCGGTCATCGTACGGGCGGTGACCGCGGGCAGCGGCGCGGACAGCAGGGTGTCGATGGCGGTGGCGGGTCGGCCGGAGACCAGGGCCTTGCCGAGCGAGGTGGCGTGCCAGGCGTTGCGGGTGCCTTCGGCGCTGCGGAGCTGGAGGTGCTGGGTGCCCTGGACGGCGAGGACCAGCAGGACGGCGCCGTCGTGGAGGATGCCGGCGATGGCGGGCAGTCCGGTGGCGGCGGCGAGGGCGCGCATGGGGGCGGCGGCCTCGGAGTACCCGGCCGGTGAGCGGTGGAAGCCGCGGGAGAGTTCCAGGACGCGGACGCCCGGGGCGTAGCGGCGGGCGCGTTCGTCGTAGGAGGCGAAGCGTTCGGTGACCAGGCGGCCCAGGATGCGGTGGGCGCTGCTGACGGGGAGGGCCGCCAGCCGGGCCGCGGCGCTGACGCCGAGACCTTCGGGGTGGTCGGCGAGGACGGACAGCAGGCGCAGCCCCCGGCTGAGCTGGTCGTCGCCGGATGTCGTGGTCATGGTGGGTCTCTCCTGTGTGCCGCGCCGGTGGCCCGGCCGTTCGCGGTGTCAGCCGGCCTTCGCGGGTGCCGGCTGCCCGGTCACCGTACCCAAGGGGTCCGTGGTGGGGCGGGGTTCGCGCACCGTGAGGGTCAGTGCGGCGGAGAGCAGCGCGCCGACGGCCATCAGGGCGAAGGCGCCCGCGTCGCCGAGCGGGGTGCCGCGCACCCAGCCGACCAGGTAGGTACCGGCGAACGAGCCGAGCGCGCCGAAGGAGTTGACCATCGCGACGGCCGCGCCGGAGATCCCGGCCGGGGCGAGCGAGGAGACCAGCGCGAAGAACGGTCCGTAGGGCGCGTAGAGGCAGGCGGCGGCGACCACCAGCAGGGCGAAGGCGAGGGGGAAGCGGTCGCCCGCCGCGTAGGAGCCGAAGAGGGCGAGGCCGCCGGTGGCGAGCCAGGGCCAGACGGCGGTGCGGCGGCGGCCGCTGCGGTCCGAGAGGCGGGAGTTGACAAGCATCGCGACGACGGCGAAGGCGTACGGGACGGCGGTGAGCAGGCCGGTGGCGCCGATGCCCTCGCCGGTGCCGCGCTTGACGATCGAGGGCAGCCAGAAGATGAAGCCGTACATGCCGAACGACCAGCAGAAGTACTGCGCGGACATCAGCAGTACGGGGCGCGAGCGCAGCACGGCGCGGTAGGAGCGGGCCAGGTCGCGGGTGGCGGCGGGGGCGGCCGGGGCGGTGGTGGGGTCGGCGCGCAGCTCGGTGAGTTCGGCGGCGGGGAGCCAGCCGGCGTCCTCGGGGCGGTCCTTGATCAGACGGAGGCAGAGCAGGCCCCAGAGCACCGAGGGGATGCCCTCGACGATGAACATCACGCGCCAGTCGGAGACGGAGATCAGCCAGCCGGAGAGGGCGGACAGCCACATCACGGTGACGGGGTTGCCGAGGATCAGCAGGGTGTTGGCGCGCCCGCGTTCGGCGTGGGTGAACCAGCGGCCCAGCAGCATGACCATCGACGGCAGGACGGCGCCCTCGACGACGCCGAGCGCGAAGCGGACACCGATGAGCTGCGCCGGATCGCTCAGCAGGCCCTGGACGACGGCGAGCAGCCCCCACACCACCGTCGACCAGGCGACGAGGCGGCGGGCGCTGCGCTGCTCGGCGTAGATGGTGCCGGGGATCTGGAAGACGAAGTAGCCGAGGAAGAAGGAGGCCGCGATCAGCGAGTCGAGGCCCGCCGAGAGGTGCAGTTCCTGCGCCATGCCGCCCGCCGAGGCGAGGGAGTAGTTCGACTTGTCCAGGTAGGCGAGCGAGTACGTGAGGAAGGCGACGGGCATCAGGTGCCGGGCGCGGCTGGAGGCCCACAGGGAGCGTGCGGGCTTCAGGGACGGTGACGGCGTTGTCATCGTTGACCCCCCGTTTTCCGTGAGATGGAAAGTGTTTCACTAGGCGGGAAGAACTTACGAGGAGGCGGACGTTCCGGTCAACGGTTCGCCGCCTCCCGTTCACCGCCTTCACCCGCCGTCGAGGAGACGCACGATGACCGACGTCCTGATCCCCTGGCCGCAGCTCGACGCCCGCCACGGCCCCTGGCCCGACGGCACCCGCGTCCATGTGTGGGACGGCCGCACCCCCGTCGAGGAGCTGTCCGCCGGCGCGCTGGCCGCGGTGAGCCTGTGGGTCATGCCGTACGCCGTCGCGGGCGCGGACCGGCTGCTGGAGCGGCTGCCGCGGCTGCGCGCCGTGCAGTCGCTGAGCGCGGGCGTCGAGAAGCTCCAGCCGCTGCTGCCGGACGGCGTGGCGCTGTACAACGGCCGCGGACTGCACGACGCGTCCACCGCCGAGCACGCTCTCGGCCTGATCCTCGCCGCCCAGCGCGAGCTGCCGCGCTGGGTCGCCGATCAGACCACGGGCCGCTGGGCGCCGCACTTCACCCGCTCGCTCGCGGACAGCCGGGTCGCGATCGTCGGGTACGGGTCGATCGGCGAGGCGCTGGAGCGGCGGCTGCTCGCCTGCGAGGCGGAGGTCGTCAAGGTCGCCCGGCGGGCCCGGCCCGAGAGCGGCGTGCACGCCGTCGAGGAACTGCCCGCGCTGCTGCCGGACGTCGACATCGCGGTGCTCACACTGCCCGAAACCCCGGCCACCACCGGGCTGTTCGGGGCCCGGGAGCTGGCCGCGCTGCCGGACGGCGCGCTCGTCGTCAACGTCGGACGCGGCCGCACCCTGGACACCGCGGCGCTGCTCGCGGAGACGACCGCCGGCCGGTTGCGCGCCGCCCTCGACGTCACCGACCCCGAACCGCTGCCCGGCGATCACCCGCTGCGCGACGCGCCCGGCGTCCTGCTGACCCCGCACATCGGCGGCGGCGCGGCGTCGTTCCGCCCGCGCGCCGAGCGCCTGATCGTGGAACAGGTCCGCCGGTGGGCGGCGGGCGAGGAGCTGCTGAACCCGGTGCCCGCGCGGGGGTGACCGGGAGCTGGCGACGGGGCCGGCGCGTCCGCCCCACCCGTCCCGAGCGGGGCGGACGGGGCGGGGCTCCGGGGCGCGTACGGCTTCCGTGGCCCCCGGTGACGTACGGCTCCCCGGTGACACGTACGGCTTTCCGCGAACCCGGTGACGTACGACTGCCGGGAGCGCGCGGGCGGCTGCCGTTCCGGCGGGCGCCGGTCCCGTCAGGCGGTCACCGGTCCCGTCAGGCGGTCACCGGGTCGCCCGGCGGGACCGCCGTGGCCGCCGCGCTCAGTGCGTCGAGGACCGGGCGGAAGAGCGGGTGGTCCTCGGCGCCGTGGCGGACGGCGGCGAAGACCCGGCGGGTCGCCGCCACCCCGTCGACCGGCCGCACCGCGACCTGCGTGAGATCGGTGTCGCGCAGCGCCGAGCGCGGCACCAGCGCCACCCCGGCCCCCGCACCGGCGAGCGTGACCACGGCCCGGAAGTCGTCGGACGAATGCGCCAGCTCGGGCCGGAACCCGGCGTATTCGCAGGCCAGGACCATCACGTCATGGCAGGGGTTGCCCGGGTACGGGCCGATCCACGGGTCCTCGGCGAGCGCCGCCACCGGCACCGCGGGGGCGTGCGCGAGCCGGTGATCGCGGGGCAGCACCGCGTCGAACGGCTCGGCGTACAGCGGGACGCGCACCAGCCGCCGGTCACCGGCGCTCGGCGCGCCCCGGTACTCGACGGCCACGGCGATATCGGCGCGGCCGTCGAGCACCATCGGCAGACTCTCGTCGCCCTCCGCGTCCCGCACCCGGACGACGATGCCGGGCGCGGCGGCGCGCAGCGTGGTGATGGCCGGGGCCACCACCACGCCGATGCCGGTGGCGAACGCGGCGACGGTGACCTCGCCCGCCGCCCCGCTGGTGTACGCCGCGACCTCCGCCTCGGCGCGCTCCAGCTCCGCGAGGACCGCCCCGGCGTGCCGCAGCAGGATCGCGCCGACCGGGGTCAGGCGCGCCCCGCGGTGGTCGCGGGCGAGGACCTTGTGGCCGGTTTCCTGCTCCAGCGCCGCGATCTGCTGGGAGACGGCGGAGGGCGTCAGGTGCAGCGCCGCGGCCGCCGCGGTCACCGTCCGGTGGTCGGCCACCGCCTGGAGGGTGCGCAGCCGTCGTGCGTCGATCACGCCGCCGATTCTGCCAGCCGGCTCACTCCGCCTCGGTGGCCAGGGCCTTCCGTGCGGCGACGAAGGCGTCCACGGCGCGGTGCACGTCCTCGGTCGAGTGCGCGGCGGAGAGCTGGACGCGGATCCGGGCGGCGCCGTGCGGCACCACCGGGTACGAGAAGCCGATGACGTAGACGCCGCGCTCCAGGAGGAGTTCGGCCATCCGCGCCGCCTCGGCCGCGTCGCCGATCATGACGGGGGCGATGGGGTGGTCGCCCGGCAGCAGGTCGAAGCCCTCCTCGGTCATCCGGGAGCGGAACAGCGCGGTGTTCGCGGCGAGCTTGTCGCGCAGGTCACCGGCGGACTCCAGCAGGTCGAGGACCTTCAGCGAGGCGGCGGCGATCACCGGGGCCAGGCTGTTGGAGAAGAGGTACGGCCGGGAGCGCTGGCGCAGCAGGGCGACGATCTCGGCGCGGGCGGCGACATAGCCGCCGGAGGCGCCGCCGAGGGCCTTGCCGAGGGTGCCGGTGAGGATGTCGACACGGTCCATCACGCCGTGCAGCTCCGGGGTGCCGCGCCCGCCCGCTCCGACGAAGCCGACCGCGTGCGAGTCGTCGACCATGACCATCGCGTCGTGGCGCTCGGCGAGATCACAGATCTCCCGCAGCGGCGCGACATGGCCGTCCATGGAGAAGACGCCGTCGGTGACGACGAGCCGGCGGCGGGCGCCCGCGGCCTCCTTGAGCTGCGTCTCCAGGTCGGCGAGGTCGCGGTTGGCGTAGCGGAAGCGGCGGGCCTTGGACAGGCGGATGCCGTCGATGATGGAGGCGTGGTTGAGGGCGTCGGAGATGACCGCGTCCTCCGGGCCGAGGAGGGTCTCGAAGACGCCGCCGTTGGCGTCGAAGCAGGAGGAGTAGAGGATCGTGTCCTCCTGGCCGAGGAAGGCCGAAAGGCGCGCCTCCAGCTCCTTGTGGACCTCCTGCGTGCCGCAGATGAAGCGGACGGAGGCCATGCCGTAGCCCCAGCGGTCCAGGGCGTCGCGGGCGGCGGCGATCACCTCGGGGTGGTCGGCGAGGCCGAGGTAGTTGTTGGCGCAGAAGTTGAGCACGTCGCCGGGGCGGCCCCCCGCGGTGACCTGCACGCTCGCGGACTGCGGGGTGGAGATGACGCGCTCGGGCTTGTGCAGTCCGGCGCTGCGGATCTCGTCGAGGTCGGCGCGCAGGTCGTCGCGTACGGAGTCGAACATGTCCTGTCCTTCGGGGTCGGGTGCCGGGGCAGAGGGACGGGGCGCGGGACGCGCCCGGCGGGAGAGCGGGAGAACGGGTGGTCAGACGGTCCAGTCGAGGATGACCTTGCCGCCGCGGCCGCTCGCCGCGTCGGCGAAGGCCGCCTCGTGGTCGCGGTGGCCGTAGCGGCCCGTGATCACCGGCGCGAGGTCGAGCCCGCCTTCGAGCAGCACCGACATCGCGTACCAGGTCTCGAACATCTCGCGGCCGTAGATGCCCTTGAGGGTGATCATCGAGGTGACGATGCGGGCCCAGTCGACGGGGAACTCGTCGGCGGGCAGACCGAGCATGGCGATGCGGCCGCCGTGGGTCATGTTGGCGATCATGTCGCGCAGCGCCTCGGGGCGGCCGGACATCTCCAGGCCGATGTCGAAGCCCTCGCGCAGCCCGATCTCCCGCTGGCCGTCGGCGATCGTCGCGTCCGCGACGTTCAGCGCGAGACCGACGCCGATCTTGCGGGCCAGCTCCAGGCGCTCCTCGCTGACATCGGTGATCACGACGTTGCGGGCCCCGGCGTGCCGGGCGACGGCCGCCGCCATCAGTCCGATCGGCCCGGCGCCGGTGATCAGCACGTCCTCGCCGACCAGCGGGAACGACAGGGCGGTGTGCACGGCGTTGCCGAACGGGTCGAAGATCGCGGCCACGTCGAGGTCGACGGGGACGCGGTGCACCCACACGTTGGAGGCGGGCAGCGCGACGTACTCGGCGAACGCGCCGTCGCGTCCGACGCCGAGCCCGACGGTGGCGCGGCACAGGTGGCGGCGCCCGGCCAGACAGTTGCGGCACCTGCCGCACACCAGGTGGCCCTCGCCGCTGACCCGGTCGCCGATCGCGATCTCGGTGACGTCCCGGCCGATCTCCACGACCTCGCCGACGAACTCGTGGCCGACGGTCAGCGGGGCGGCCACGGCCTGCTGCGCCCAGCCGTCCCAGTCGCGGATGTGCAGATCGGTGCCGCAGATCCCGGTGCGCAACACCTTGATCAGCACATCGCCGGGCCCGACGGCCGGCTCCGGGACGTCCCGCAGCCACAACCCGGGCTCGGCCTTCTCCTTGACCAGCGCTTTCACCGAGGCGTCTCCTGTGCCGACGACGGGCCCGGCGCCTCGCGGCGGAGCGCGTCCGGGCAGGAAAAACCGGCACACGGCGAGGGACGCGGGAACCCGCGGCCGCCGTGGCCGGACGCCTCACAATCTGCCGTCCGGCGGGCGCCGCGTCCATCGATCATTTCTTAAGCCGGGCAACAGAAGCGCTTCATCCGCCGCTCCCGGCACGCGGCTCCCGCCTCAGCGCGGCCATTCCGGCGCGGGGTCCTCGCCGAGGAGCGGACGCGGCGCGCCCAGCGGCGCGCCGACGCACACGTCACGGAGTTCGGTACGGGCGCAGGTCTCCCCGGTGAGGCGGTCCACGCGGAGCACCTGGACGAAGACGAGCCGGCTCTTCGGCGCGCCGGAGGCGGCCGCCCGCCGGCCCTCGGCGCACGGCAGCACGGCAACACGGCGAGCAACCGCTCGCGCAGCGCGTCGAGTTCGCCGCCGGTACGGCCGGGGCCCGGCGCCGTCCCGCGCCGCCGGATCAGGACCGTCCGCTCAGGCCCGGCCCTCCGCCCGCGATTCCCGGCCGCCGGCACGGCGTCCGGCCCGGCGGCACCGGCTACACAGCCCCGGTCGCGGAGGTGCGGCAGTCCGGGTGGCCCCAGCCGTCCGGGTTCTTGGCGATGGGCTCGCCCGCGGCGTACGAACGGCCGCAGCGGCAGCGGCCGGGGAACTTCGCCTTCAGCGTCCGGGACGAGCCGCCGCCGGAGCCGCCCGTGCGGGTGGCGCCGGCGCGGCGGACCGGCTTGGGACGGGCGGCGGACGGCGCGGAGGGCGGCGGTTCCGGGGAGCCCTGGGCGCTGCCTGCGGGCTCCTGCTCGGTCGCGGCGCGGCTCGCGGCGCGGTCGGCGAAGTCGTTGAGCCGGTCGCCGTCCACCTGGTGGGCGGGGACGTACCGGAAGGTGACGGAGCGGTCGGTCAGCAGCGCGTCGATGCGCACCACCAGCTCCTGGTTGGCGACCGGCTTGCCCGCGGCGGTCTTCCACCCCTTGCGCTTCCAGCCCGGCAGCCAGGTGGTGACCGCCTTCATCGCGTACTGCGAGTCCATCCGGATCTCCAGCGGGACCTGCGGATCGGCGTGGGTCAGCAGCCGCTCCAGGGCGGTCAGCTCGGCGACGTTGTTGGTCGCCGTGCCCAGCGGGCCCGCCTCCCAGACCGCCGGGTCGCCCGCCTCATCGGCGATGACCCAGGCCCAGCCCGCCGGTCCCGGATTTCCTTTCGACGCCCCGTCACACGCGGCGATTACGCGTTCAGCCATACCCCGATCATCCCAGGCCCGGCGGGGTGCCGGACGCCACTCCCCCGCCGTGGCTCAGAGCGCCGGGCCGGTGGCGGGACGCCAGGACGTCAGCCGGTCCGTGGCGGTGCGGGCGCGCCAGGCGGTGAACGCGGGATAGCCGCGCACCCCGTCGGCGACGACGGCGCGGTAGACCCAGATGCCCGGCAGCGGCTCGCCCTCGGCGGCCGCCGCCTCCTTGATCGTGAGGATCGCGTCCCGCGTCTCCTCGGTCAGCGCCGCGCGCAGCGGTCCGACCAGATCGGCGGCGCGGGGGCCCGGGTGGTCGTCGGCCAGCCACCACATGTCGATCTGCCAGGTGTAGCCGGAGTCCGCCTCGTAGTCCAGGCGCCAGTAGAGCCCCTGGTCGGGCAGGTCGAGGGCGTTGGTGAAGCGCAGCCGCCGTACGCCCGGCAGTTCGGCGCAGGGCGTCAGCGCGGCGAAGCCCCGGGCGACGGACGGCGCCGGGGAGTAGATCTCCAGGTCGATGTCGGGTTCGACGACGAGGTCCAGCGCGACCGACCCGACGAGGACCGGGCGGCCGAGCGGACGCCAGCGGTCGAGCAGCCCGAGCGTGCCGAGGACATCGAGGGCCGCGGTACGGCGGCGAACGGCACGGTCACGGCGGGCGGCGGCTTCGGTGGCGGACATGCGCCGAGCGTAGGCCCCTCGGGCGCGCCCGCCGCTCCCGCGAGGCGGCGCCCGGTCCGTCCGCTACCGGCCGAAGGTCTCCGTCAGCCGGGGCGGCGCCGCCTGCTGCCAGGAATCGGTCAGGATGTCGCGGAGTTCGGCCTCGTCCTCCAGGGCGGCGAGCCGGACGCGTACCCAGTGCGAACCGGCCTCGTGCGGCGGGACCCAGAACTTCTCCGGCTCCGCCGCGATCAGTTCGTCCCGCTCATGCATCGGGCAGCGGACGGCGAACGACGTCTCGTCGTCCGGCACGGTGACGAACATCTTCCCGGCGACCCGGAAGGTCGGCATCCCCCACGCCAGCCGCTCCTTGGTCTCGGGGAGCGAGAGCGCGATACGGCGGACGTCGTCGGAGTCGGGCAGGCCCTGGGCGTCGGTCATGCCCCGAGGTTACGAGGACGGCGCGGGGACGCGCACACGGACGCGGGCCCGCGCCGCGCCCGGCCCCCGGAAACGGTCCAGTTGTCCGCGGGCGGGCCGGGCCGCGCCCGCGCGTACCGGCCTGGCGTGGCGCCGAAACCGAAGAACGGAGTCCCCTGCGTCCGCGCCTCACCGCCGACCTCGCCGACCTGCCCGCCCTGTTGGACGCCGCGCGCGAACGCGCCATGGCCTTCCTCGACGGGCTGCCCGAAAGGCCGGCGGTCCCGGCGTGGCAGCCGCCGCCCGAGGCACCGCTGCCGGAGCGCGGAACGGGGCTGCGCGGTGTGCTCGCGGAGTTCGGCGACGACTGGGAGCCGGGCCTGTCGGCGAGCGCGGGACCGCGCTACCTGGGGCCGTCGGGCGCCGAGCCGGACCTCATCCCTCTGACGCCCGAGCACTCGCGCCGACTGCGGGCGCTCGCCGCGTGGTTCACCCTGCGCGCCTACGGGCGGGACGGCTACCGGGAGAGCGCCGAACGGTGTGTGGCCAGGGCCCGGAACCTCGGGCGGGCGGTGGCGGAAGCTCCGGAACTGCGGCTGCCGGCGCCGGTGCGGCGGAACGTCGCCTGCTTCACGCTGTCCGGCGAACCGACGGTGGAGCGGCTGCGGGCGTTCGCGGACGAGGTCGCCCCGGAGATGTTCGTGACGCCGACGACGTACGACGGCACGCCCGCGCCGCGTTCAGCAACTGGCGCACCGAGGAGGCGGACGTCGCCCGCGTCGCGGCGGCGCTGACGGCGGCGGCCCGGAAGCTCTGAACACAGGGCACGGTGGCGGGTGTCCGGGCGGGAGTCCGGGCCCCCGCCGCCGTGTCCGGCCCGGGGCGGCGCCGTGTTCCGCGGCGGCCCCCGCACCGTAACGCGGGCCTGTGGCAACGGCGTTCGGAACGGATGTGCCCAGGTGCGGTGATCGGCGGGCCTCGCCCGGGATAGACTTGCTGGATACAAGCAATATGCCGGGTCGGCCGTGGTGCGCGCCGACGGATTTCGCAAGGATTCACCATGAACAAGGGGACGGTCCCCCCTGACGGCCGCACGGACGAGCGGGTCACCGCTGCCTCGGGACTGGACGAGGCAGCCGCCGGGCTGGGGTCGGAGATCGTGCGGTTCACGCGGCTCATCGCGGCGTGGAAGCAGCGCGCGAAGAACGACGCGAGCGCCGCCGACCGGGTGCTGCTGGCCCGGCTGGTGCTCGGCGGCGACCGCCGGGCCACCGATCTGGCCGCCGACGCGTTCTTGGACCTGTCGACGGTCAGCCGTCAGGTGCGGGCACTGGTCGACCGGGGTCTGGTCGAGCGGCGGCCCGATCCGGACGACCGGCGGGTGACGCTGCTGAGCGCCACACCGTCCGGCCGGGAGACCTTCGAGCACTACCGGCGTCAGCGCGACGCCGAACTGGCCAGGCTGCTGGAGCCATGGACCCCGCAGGACCGGGCGGACCTGATCCGGCTGATGGGCCGCCTCAACCACGACTTGGTGGAACACCAACACGCGCGACCGTGCTCCGGGGGAGACCAGGGCGACGCCGCGCAACAGGGAGAGCACAGCGCATGAGCACATCCACCTCCCCACCCACGGCGGGGGCCAAGGAGATACCGGGGACAGGTGTCCTCACCCATCGTCAGATCCTGACCATCCTCAGCGGGCTCATGCTGGGGATGTTCCTGGCGGCGCTCGACCAGACCATCGTCAGTACCTCGATCCGGACCATCGCCGACGACCTGCACGGGCTGAGCCAGCAGGCGTGGGCGACCACCGCGTACCTCATCACCTCGACGATCTCCACACCGCTGTACGGCAAGCTGTCCGACCTGCACGGCCGTAAGCCGTACTACCTGACGGCGATCAGCGTCTTCGTCGTCGGCTCGGTGGCCTGCACCTTCTCCACATCGATGACCGAACTCGCGGCGTTCCGCGCCGTGCAGGGTCTGGGTGCGGGCGGTCTGATGTCGCTGGCGCTGGCCATCATCGGCGACGTCGTCCCGCCCCGCGAACGGGCCCGCTACCAGGGCTACATGCTGGGCACCTTCGCCACCTCCAGCGTCGCCGGGCCGCTGATCGGCGGTGCGCTGGCGGGGCAGGAGCACCTGCTGGGCATCACCGGCTGGCGCTGGGTGTTCCTGGTGAACGTGCCGATCGGCATCATCGCGCTGTTCGTCGTCGCGAAGGTCCTCAACATCCCGCACACCCGGCGGGATCACCGCATCGACTGGTGGGGCGCGCTGACCATCGCGGTCGGTGTGGTCCCGCTGCTGCTCGTCGCCGAACAGGGCCGCGAGTGGGGCTGGGGTTCGGACACCTCGATCGCCTGCTACGTCATCGGCGGCATCGGCATCATCGCGTGGATCTTCGTCGAGCGGTGGATCGGGGACGACGCGCTGATCCCGATGCGGCTCTTCCGCAACAGCACCTTCAGCATGACGAGCCTGCTGTCGGTGCTGATCGGTATGGGGATGTTCGGCGGGATGCTGATGATCCCGCAGTACCTGCAGATCGTGAAGGGCGCGAGCCCCACCCGCTCGGGCCTGGAGATGCTGCCGCTGATGGCGGGCATGCTGATCGCCTCCGTCGCGTGCGGCCAGATCACGGCGAAGACCGGCCGCTACAAGATCTTCCCGATCGTCGGTACGGCGCTGATGGTCGCGGCGATGCTGCTGTTCCACTTCCGGGTGCAGTGGGACACGCCGCTGTGGGAGACGATGCTCTACATGCTCGTCTTCGGCCTGGGGCTGGGCGGTTGCATGCAGACGCTGGTGCTGGCGGTGCAGAACGCCGTGCCGCCGCGGGACATGGGCGTGGCGACCGCGTCGTCGACGTTCTTCCGGCAGATGGGCGCCACCGCCGGTACCGCGATCTTCCTGTCGGTGCTGTTCAGCACCGTCGGCGACAAGATCGCGGACGCGTTCGGCTCGGCGGTGCGCACCGAGCGCTTCCAGGCGGCGCTGCACGATCCGAAGGTCCTCCAGGACCCGGCCAACAAGCCGGTCCTGGACATGCTCAAGGCGCCCGGGGGCGGCGGGAACTCCTCCGGTGTGCTCAGCGACTCGTCGTTCATCCAGCAGTTGGACCCGCGGCTGGCCGAGCCGTTCAAGCGCGGCTTCGCCGACTCGATGCACACGGTGTTCCTGATGGGCGCGATCGTCGTGGCGGTGGCGTTCTTGCTGGTGCTGTTCGTCAAGGAGGTGCCGCTGCGGCAGATCTCCGGACTCCAGGCGCGCGCCCAGGCCGAGGCGGAGGACGCCGGAGCCGCCGCGTCCGGCGCGGACGGACCCGCCGCCGCGGAGACCGGCGCCGTGGCCACCGCCGCGGAGGCGGCGCCGCCCGCACCGGCTGAGGCCTCGGGCCCCTGCGTCGAGGGCACGGTGCACGACGGCGGCGGCGCGCCGGTGGCGCAGGCCGTGGTCACGCTGATCGACATCGGCGGGCGGCAGTTGGGCCGGACCGCGACCGGGGCGGACGGCCGCTACGTGCTGGCCGCGCCGGGCGCCGGGACGTACGTGCTGATCGGCTCGGCGGGCGCCCGGCAGCCGCAGGCGGCGACGGTCGTGGTGGCGGACGAGCCGGTGCGGTTCGATCTGGCGCTCGGCGGCGCGGGCGGGCTCTCCGGCGAGGTCGTCGCGGATCTGGACAGCGCTCCCCTGCCGGGCGCGCTGGTGGTCGCCACGGATGTCCGCGGTGAGGTCGTGGCGTCCGGGGTCGCGGGTGCGGACGGCGGATTCGTCTTCGGGGAGTTGGCGCAGGGCGGTTACACCCTCGCGGTCAGCGCCGAGGGGCACCGCCCGGCCGCGCTCCCGGTGGAGGTCACGCCCGGCGGCCGCAACCGCTACGAGATCCGGCTGACGCCCGGCGCCCGTATCCGGGGCACGGTGCGCACCGCGCACCACGGCCCGCTGGGCGACGCCCGCGTCACGCTGCTGGACCCGGCGGGCAACGTCGTGGGCACGGCGACGACCGGCGATGACGGCGCGTACGCCTTCACCGACCTCGACCAGGGCACCTACACGGTGATCGCGAGCGGCTATCCGCCGGTCGCCACGCCGCTGCGGGTGAGCACCGACGGCCACACCGAGCTGGACATCGACCTCGGTCACGACACGGCCGGCTGACCGGCTGCCGACGGGACTCCGGGCCCGGCTCCCACCGAGGGGGCCGGGCCCGCCGCCGTCCCGCTCCCGGAGCCACGCGACCCGGCACACCCGACGGCCCCCCTCCGACGCCCCCTCACGCTCCGCATCCCTCCCACGACACACGAAATACACGAAACCCACCCCAAACGCGCACTCTTTGTGGCCAACATGTCACTCTCTGTGTAACGTCGAAGGGTGGCGGTCGTGTTCCCGATCGGGTCCGGCCGGTCACCACTTGTCAGTCATCCATCGTCTGTCGCGGCCTCCCGCACGGTGCGGGAGGTCTTACGAGTTCCCGTGGAGGGCATATGAAGAGCGGCATCGTGAAGTGGTTCAACGCGGAGAAGGGATACGGCTTCATCCAGCAGGACGGCGGCGGCCCCGACGTCTTCGCCCATTACTCCCACATCAACGCCACCGGCTTCCGGGAGCTGCGGGAGGGCCAGGCCGTCACCTTCGACGTCACCGAGGGCCACAAGGGCCCGCAGGCCGAGAACATCGTGGTCAGCACGGTCGTCGCCTGAACCACCGCCCGGCCCCCTTCCCGGGTCCCGTCGCCGTCCCGCTCCCGTCAGGAGCGGGACGGTTCCGTATCCGCTCCGTGTCCGCCCGCGCGATCACCGGCTCCCGGCCGGTGGAAGAATGCGGTGCCAGGGTCCCGGGGAAAGGTGCGCAGGGTGGAGTCTCCCGTTCCGAGTGTGCTGTGTGATCTGGGGGCGCTGGCCGCGGCCGCCCCGGGGGATGCCGCGGTGCGGTGGAAACTGGCCGAGTCCGGGCGTCAGCTCGACGCCAACGTCGTCCATCTGACGGCCGGGCAGCGCGTGGACACCCACACCGAACCGGATCTGGACGTCCTCCTCCTCGTCCTGGCCGGGGACGGCACCCTGGAATCCGCCGCGGGCGACGAGACGCTGGGTGCGGACGCCCTGGTGTGGCTGCCGCACGGGTCGGCCCGGGCGCTCGTCGCGGGCGCGGCGGGCCTGTCGTACCTCACGGTGCACCGCAGGCGTCCCGGTATGCGGATCGGCCGCCGCTCCCCGGGGCCCGCCGCCGGCTGACGCCGCGCGCCGGGCCGCCGGGGGCCGGGCCGTCAGGGCGTGGCGGTGTGGTCGGGGTGGCCGCGGGTGCGGCGGGATTCCTTGAGTTCCGCCTCGTGGACGTGGGTACGGCCCTCGACGAGTGCGTCGCGGATCCGCTCCTCGACGGCGGTGAAGGGCCGGTAGTAGGTCGCGTTGTACTCCTCGACGACCTGGAAGGTCCAGCGGCCCGGGAGGACGTTCCGGCCGACGATCTCCCGCTCCACCAGGTCGGCCAGATCGAGGTGACCGGCCGCCCGCAACTGGTGGACGCTCTCCCCCACCACGCGGTCGGCGCCGCCGGTGAGCTGGTGGAACGCGTAGAGGTGGCCGCGGGCCCGTTCGACGGTCTCCAGGGCTTCCGAGAGGGTGCCCAGCGCCCGGACCGTGGCGTCGCTGACCCCCTCGGGCCTGCGGTGGGCGGGGGCCGGACCGGACCGGTCGGCGTCGCGCGATGCTGAGTGACTGCTCATGCCCCTTCCTCTGCCCCGAAGCCGGGCGGCTGTCCGCACGGGCACGGCCACCGGAGTGAACCGGGCCGCCCTGCGGCGACCGGCCGCCGGTGCCAGACTTGAGGAACTGCGCCCGGCCGCCGGCCGGTGCCCCCGTCACCCGAGGGGGAATTCATGACCTGGGCTTCCTGGACCACCGTCGGCATCCACGCGCGGCCGGGCGCCGTCCGCACCGTGGAGGCGGGGGTGCTCGACGGCGATGTGACCATCCATACGACCTGGTCGGAGGATCAGGCGCATGTGGCGGTGCAGTACACCGGCGCCGCGGACTGGTTCACCATGGTCGGCAGTCCCGTCCCCTGCTCCTCCGAGGAGGACAGCCGCAGTTTCCACCAGGCGGTCGTGGAGGCGGTGCGCGGTGGCGAGGACGCGGAGCGGGAGTTGCAACGGCTCTTCGAGCGGTGACCCGGGCACGGGGCGCGCGGTCCGGAGCCGGGCCGCGCGCCCCGGGTGTGACGGCCGCCCTGTCGCCTCCGTACCCCTGTCTTCCGGCCGATCCGGGCCCGCGGGCGCCGCGTGGCCTCTACCGTCCCTGAGGAGCGACGACTTCGGCCCGCCGGGCCGGTCGCGGGACGAGAGAGGACCGTCATGGCGCAGGCACGTACGGAGCACGACTTCCTTGTGGTGGGGGCCGGTTCGGCCGGGAGCGTGCTGACCCGGAGACTGCTGGACCGGGGGTACTCCGTGCAGGTGCTGGAGGCCGGGCCGCCGGACGACGACGCGCGGGTGCACAGCCCGCAGGGCTGGCCGGCGCTCCTCGGGTCCGCGCTGGACTGGGCGGCCGTCTCCGTTCCCCAACGGCACGCCAACGACCGGGTGCTGGCCTGGCCGCGCGGGAAGGTGCTCGGCGGTTCCAGCTCCCTCAACGGCATGATCTACATCCGCGGGCACCGCAGCGATTACGACGGCTGGGCCGCCGACGGCTGCCCGGGCTGGGACTGGGACAGTGTGCTGCCGCTGTTCAAACGGTCCGAGGACCATGTGGACGGCGCCGGGGCGTGGCACGGCGCGGGCGGGCCGCTGCCGGTCAGCCGGATCACCGCACCGCACCCGACGGCCGCCGCGTTCGTCGAGGCGGCGGCCGGTCTCGGCCACCCGGTCACCGAGGACTTCAACGGCACGCACATGACCGGGGTCGGCTTCAACCACGTCACGGTCCGTGGCGGGCTGCGGATGAGCGCCTGGCAGAGCTTCGTCGCGCCCGTCCTGGGGCATCCGGAGCTGACGGTGACGACCGGGGCGCGGGTGCACCGGGTGCTGCTGGAGAAGGGCCGGGCCGTCGGGGTGGAGTACGCGGCCGACGGGCGGCTGCATCAGGTGCGTGCCGCGCGGGAGGTGCTGCTCTGCGGCGGGGTGCTCGGCTCGCCGCAGACGCTGCTGCACTCCGGTATCGGCCCGGCGGCGGACCTGCGGGCGGTGGGGGTGGAGACGGCCGTGGACCTGCCGGGCGTCGGCGCCAACCTCCACGACCACCTGCTGGTGAGCAACGTCTACGAGGCCACCGGCCCGCTCCCCGCGGGCACCGCGAACCTGCTGGAGGCGCAGTTGTTCGCCTCGTCCGACGCGCGGCTGCCGGGGCCCGATCTCCAGCCGCTCTTCATGCACCTGGTGTATCCGGCGGAGTCCTATCCGGTGCCGGAGCACGGTTACACCATCGCGCCGGGGCTCGTCCGGCCCCGGTCGCGCGGCACGCTGCGGCTGGCCTCCGCGGACCCGGAGGCGGCGCCGCTGCTCGATCCGAACGTCCTGGACGATCCGTACGACCTGGAGGCGCTGGTCGACGCGGTGGAGCTGAGCCGGGAGATCGGCGGGCAGCGGGCGTTCGACGCCTGGCGCAAGGCGGAGGTGGCACCGGGGCCCGAGGCCCGTACCCGGGATGACCTGCGGGCCTATGTGCGGCGGGCGGTGGGGACGTACCACCACCAGGTGGGCACCTGCCGGATGGGGCAGGGCGCGCGGGCGGTGGTCGATCCGTCGCTGCGGGTGTACGGCGTGGACGGGCTGCGGATCGCGGACGCGTCGGTGATGCCGTCGGTGCCGTCCGGCAACACCAACGCCCCGACGATCATGATCGGCGAGAAGGCGGCGGAGCTGGTGCTCGCGGACGCGGGCTGAGGGATCCGTCCGGGGGCGCGTGCGGTCCGGGGGCGCGTGCGGTCCGGGGCCGTACCGGGTCGCGTGGTGCGCGGTCCCGGACGTAGGGGGCGTGGTACGGCGGCCTGGGCGTACGGGGCGTGGCCGGGGCCGTTCCCCGGGCGCCCCGGCGGGGTCGCGCGGGTCGGGTCCGCCTGCCCGGTCCGGTGCGTATCGACGTACCGGACCGGGACCGTACCGCCCCTGACCTGGGGCGTCCCGTCCGGCTCCGGCCGCCCGGCGGCGCGTCGTCACGGCGCCGGGCGGGCGGTGTTCAGCGGTCGTGTTCGCGGAGGTCCTTGACGCGGCGGATCTTGCCGACCGAGCGTTCCAGGGTCTCCGGGTCGACGACCGTCACCTCGACCGTGGTGCCGACGCCGTCCTTGACGCCCTTGGCGATCCGGGCGGCGGCGGCCGCGCGTATATCGGGGCCGGCGTCCGGCCTGGCCTCGACGAGGACGGTCATGTGGTCCATACGGCCGCGGCGGGTCAGCCGGATCTGGAAGTGCGGGGCGACGCCCGGGGCGGTCAGGACGATCTCCTCGATCTGGCTGGGGAAGACGTTGACGCCGCGCAGGATGATCATGTCGTCGCAGCGCCCGGTGATCTTCTCGATCCGGCGGAAGGCGGGGCGGGCGGTGCCGGGCAGCAGGCGGGTCAGGTCGTGGGTGCGGTAGCGGATCACCGGCAGCGCCTCCTTGGTGAGGGAGGTGAAGGCCAGCTCGCCGTGGCCGCCGTCGGGCACGGACCCGCCGGTGAGCGGGTCGACGATCTCGGGGTAGAAGTGGTCCTCCCAGACGTGCAGGCCGTCCTTGACCTCGACGCACTCCTGGGCGATGCCGGGGCCGCAGACCTCGGAGAGGCCGTAGATGTCGACGGCGTGCAGATCCAGCCGCTCCTCGATCTCGCGGCGCATGCCCTCCGTCCAGGGCTCGGCACCGAAGACGCCGACCCGCAGGGAGGTGGTGCGCGGATCGATGCCCTGCCGCTCGAACTCGTCGAGGAGGGTGAGCATGTAGGACGGGGTGACCATGATGATCTCGGGGCGGAAGTCCTGGATGATCTGCACCTGGCGCGCGGTCATCCCGCCGGACGCGGGGATGACCGTACAGCCGGCCCGCTCGGCGCCGTAGTGGGCGCCGAGGCCGCCGGTGAACAGGCCGTATCCGTAGGAGATGTGCACCTTGTCGCCGAGGCGGGCGCCCGCGGCGCGCAGGGAGCGGGCGACGACGTCGGCCCACATGGAGAGGTCGTTCTCGGTGTAGCCCACGACGGTGGGCCGGCCGGTGGTCCCGCTGGAGGCGTGGACGCGGCGTACGTCGGACATCGGGACGGCGAACATCCCGAAGGGGTAGGTGTCCCGCAGGTCCGCCTTGGTGGTGAAGGGGAAGCGCGCCAGGTCCTCCAGGGTGCGGCAGTCCTCGGGGCGGACCCCGGCGCGGTCGAACTTGGTGCGGTACAGCTCGACGTGGTCGTACGCGTGGCGCAGTGTGGCGCGCAGCCGGCGGAGCTGGACGGCGCGCAGCTCCTCGCGGGTCAGCCGCTCGCCGTCGTCCAGCAGGGCGGGGGGCAGGGGCTCGCCGAGGCGGGGGCGGGCGGTGGCCCGGACCGTCGGTTCGGTGCTCATCGCGGCTCCTTCGTCGTCGTTCCGCGGACGCTGCGGCTACGGCCGCGGAACTCCGCGATCACCTCGTCGGCCCGGCGGACGGTCACGTCGCAGATGCCGCTGCGGCCGAAGCGGGTGCGCTCCGCCGCGACCGCGTGCAGGACGTCGCCTTCGTGCGCGGGGGCGATGAAGTCGATGTCCGCGGCGGCCGCGACGGTCACCGGGCCGTGGCTGTTGCAGGCGCAGGCGAACGCGGTGTCGGCGAGCAGGAAGAGGCAGCCGCCGTGGGCGATGCCGTGGCCGTTGACCATCGAGGCGGTCACCGTCATCCGCAGCAGGGCGTGTCCTTCGCCGTGGGTCACCAGCTCGATGCCCATGGCGCGGGAGGCCCGGTCCTCGGCGAGCATGCGCTCGACCGGGCCGGGGGCGGCGCCAGCGGTGTATCTCACCTTTTCCACAGCTCCTCTCGACACCTTGTGTGCCGACCGAACATTCGGTTAGCGTCGGCTCCGTCACGTAAGCAAGCATCAGCACTGCCTGTCAAGAGGTGGACCGCATGCCCCAGTACGTCCCGGGAAGCCCCGGCTCCCCCGCCCGTCGACGGCCGCCGCGGGGGCGCGCCGCGACCGCCGCGCACCGCGTGCCGGGAGCGGCGTGGCTCCCGGGCGGCGCCCTTCTCCCGGAGGGGGCCGGCCGTGGCTGACGAGGTCTATCTCATCGACGGCGCCCGCACCCCGCAGGGCCGCCACGGCGGGGCGCTGGCCTCCGTACGGCCCGACGATCTCGCGGCCCTGGTGGTCGGGGAGGCGGTGCGGCGCGCGGGAGTCCCGGGCGAGGCGGTGGACGAGGTGATACTCGGCGCCGCCAATCAGGCCGGGGAGGACAACCGCAACGTGGCGCGGATGGCCGTCCTGCTGGCGGGCCTTCCACACACGGTGCCCGGCCACACCGTCAACCGGCTGTGCGCCTCGGGGCTGACGGCGGTCGCCTCCGCGGCCCAGGCGGTGCGGGCGGGCGAGGCCGAGCTGGTCGTGGCGGGCGGGGTGGAGTCGATGACCCGCGCCCCGTGGGTGATGGAGAAGCCGGGCACGCCGTGGGCGAAGCCCGGCGAGCTCCGGGACACCTCCCTGGGCTGGCGGTTCACCAACCCGCGCTTCGCGGCGGCCGACCGCGCGGTGGCGGCGGACGCGGGGCCCGAGGCGGTGCGGGTGACGCTGTCGATGGGTGAGACGGCCGAGGAGGTCGCGGCGCTCGACGGGATCGACCGCGCCGCATGTGACGCGTTCGCGCTGCGCAGCCACCGGAGGGCGGTCGCCGCCCGGGAGGCGGGCCGGTTCGACCGGGAGATCGTGCCGGTGGAGACGGCGGACGGCGTGGTGACGTACGACGAGGGGCCGCGTCCGTCGACGACGGCGGAGAAGCTGGCGGCGCTGCGTCCGCTCTTCCGGCCCGGGGGTGTGGTGACGGCCGGTTCCGCCTCACCGCTCTCGGACGGCGCGGCGGCGCTGGTGGTGGCGGGCCCGGCCGCCGTCGAGCGGTACGGGCTGACGCCGCGCGCCCGGATCGTCACCTCGGCGGCGGCCGGGGTGGCGCCGCACCTGATGGGGCTCGGGCCGGTGCCCGCCACCGAGAAGGCGCTGACCCGGGCCGGCTGGCGGGCGGGGCAACTGGGCGCGGTCGAGCTGAACGAGGCGTTCGCCGCGCAGGCGCTCGCGGTGATCCGGCGGCTGGAGCTGGACGAGGCGCGGGTCAACGCGGACGGCGGGGCGCTGGCCCTGGGTCATCCGCTGGGGTGCTCGGGCGCCCGGATCCTGCTGACCCTGCTGGGACGGCTGGAGCGGGAGGACGCCCGGCGCGGGCTCGCCACGCTCTGCGTGGGCGTCGGCCAGGGCGTGGCGATGCTCGTGGAGCGGGTGTGAGGGGCGCGGGGGCCGGGGCCCGCCGCGCGGGGCGCCCGGCGTGCGCCCCGGCAACGACAGGACGCGGGCCCGGACGGTCGCGGGCGGCGCGGGGTGCGGAGCGAAGGGGACTGACATGACCAGCGGATCTGCCGGACCGATGGCGCCGGATGTGGTCGGGGTGATCGGCGGTGGCCGGATGGGCGCGGGCATCGCCCAGTCGTTCGCGGCCGCCGGGGCGTCGGTGACGGTCGTGGAGAGCGGCGAACGGGCGGCGGCGGCCGCCGTGGAGCGGGTCGCCGCCGGGCTGCGGCGCGCCGCCGAGCGCGGCAAGCTCACGGAGCCGGTCGAGCGGGTGCTCGCCCGGGTGGCCACCGTGGAGTCGGCCGGGGCGCTGCCGTCGCGGGCCGCGCTGGTCGTCGAGGCGGTGCCGGAGGACGTGCGGCTCAAGGCCGAGGTGCTGGCCGCCGCGGAGCGGGCGGTCGGCGAGGGGACGGTGCTGGCCACCAACACCTCCTCCTTGCCGGTCACCGAGCTGGCGGCGGCGCTCGACCACCCCGGCCGCTTCCTGGGCATGCACTTCTTCAACCCCGTCCCCGCCTCCGCGCTGGTGGAGATCGTCGTCGGGCCGGCCACCGACGAGGCGACGGTCGAGCGGGCGCTCGGCTGGACGCGGGCGCTGGGCAAGAAGGAGGTGGTGGTCAAGGACTCCCCCGGGTTCGCCAGCAGCCGTCTGGGGGTGGCGCTGGGCCTGGAGGCGATCCGGATGGCCGAGGAGGGCGTCGCCGCTCCGGAGGCGATCGACGACGCGATGACGCTGGGCTACCGCCATCCGATGGGGCCGCTGCGCCTGACGGACCTGGTGGGGCTGGATGTCCGGCTGGCCATCGCCGAGCATCTGCACGCCACGCTCGGTGAGCGCTTCGCCCCGCCGGAGCTGCTGCGCGCCAAGGTGGCCCGCGGGGAGCTGGGGCGGAAGTCGGGGCGGGGGTTCTACACCTGGGAGTGAGGGGCCGGCCCCTCGGGCGCCGGGGCCGCACGGCCTGCGGGCGCCGGGGCGGGCCCGTCCCCATGGCGGCGCCGGGGTGCGCCGCGCCCCGGGAGCGTACGGCGCCACCCTCCCTCCGGCGCCGTAAGGCCGCAGGGCGCGGGGCGCGTCCGAGCTGTCCGGCGCCCGCCCGGACGCCCCGGGCGCTCGCCGCCGAACCTCCCGGACACCCCGGACACCCAAGGCGCCCCTCCCTCGAAAGGGGCTTGCCCGTGCCGCGGAAACTCGTCAGAATATGAACCGAACGAATGGTCGGTAGGGAAGTTGGTATCGATGACCACGACAGACTCCGCCCCGTCGGCCACCGGCGGCACCGAGCGGGAGCTTCAGGAGCGGTTCGACACCTCGATCGACAAGGACCGGCGCATCGAACCGCGCGACTGGATGCCCGACGGCTACCGCAGGACCCTGGTCCGGCAGATCGCGCAGCACGCGCACTCCGAGATCATCGGGATGCAGCCCGAGGGCGCGTGGATCACCCGGGCGCCCTCGCTGCGCCGTAAGGCGATCCTCTTCGCCAAGGTCCAGGACGAGGCGGGGCACGGCCTGTACCTCTACTCCGCCGCCGAGACGCTGGGCGCCGAGCGCACCGAGCTGACCGAGCGGCTGATCGCGGGCCGCCAGAAGTACTCCTCGATCTTCAACTACCCCACCCCGACCTTCGCCGACGTCGGCGTCATCGGCTGGTTCGTGGACGGCGCCGCGATCTGCAATCAAGTGCCGCTGTGCCGGAGTTCGTACGGCCCCTACGCCCGCGCGATGGTGCGGATCTGCAAGGAGGAGTCGTTCCACCAGCGGCAGGGATACGAGCTGCTGATGACGATGATGCGCGGCACCGAGGCGCAGCGGGAGATGGTCCAGGACGCGGTGAACCGCTGGTGGTGGCCGTCGCTGATGATGTTCGGCCCGCCCGACGGCGACTCCCCCAACTCCGCGGCGTCGATGGCCTGGAAGATCAAGCGGCACACCAACGACGAGCTGCGCAGCCGGTTCGTCGACATGACCGTCCCGCAGGCGGAGCGGCTCGGCGTCACCCTGCCCGACCCCGAGCTGCGCTGGAACGCCGAGCGCGGGCGCCACGACTTCGGCACCCCCGACTGGTCCGAGCTGCAGCGCGTCATCCAGGGCGACGGCCCCTGCAACGCCGAGCGGATGGCGCGCCGCCGCACGGCGCACGAGGACGGCGCCTGGGTGCGCGAGGCGGCCACCGCCCACGCCGCGAAGCAGGCGGCCCGCGGCCCGCACGGACCCCACACCGAGGAAGGAACGGCGGCATGAGCGAGACCGACGACCCGAAGGCCGGCTGGCCGCTGTACGAGGTGTTCATCCGCGGCAAGCGCGGGCTCAACCACGTGCACGTCGGCTCGCTGCACGCCGCCGACGACCGGATGGCCCTCACCCACGCCCGCGATCTGTACACCCGCCGCAACGAGGGCGTCAGCATCTGGGTGGTCCGCTCGTCCCACATCGCGGCCTCCACCCGCGATGAGAAGGACCCGTTCTTCGCGCCCAGCGCCGACAAGATCTACCGCCATCCCACCTTCTACGACATACCCGACGACGTCCCGCACATCTGAGACCGGGGAGGAGCAGGACATGGCCGGCACCGACGACGATCACATCTATCTGTCCCTGGCCGAGGAGCACGGCGACGGCGACGCCCGCTGGGCGTTCGGCACCGGCTTCGAGGACCCGCTGCACGGCGTGGAGACGGCCGTGCCCGCCGGGGTGGACGCGGCGCGGCTGGCCGCCGACTGCGCGGCGCTCGCCGATGACGCGCTGGTCGGCGCGCAGCGGCTGGCCCAGTGGTGCACCCGCGCCCCGGAGCTGGAGGAGGAGGTGGCGCTCGCCAACATCGGCCTCGACCTGCTGGGCCAGGCCCGTCTGCTGTACACCCGCGCGGGTCAGGTGGACGGCAGCGGCCGGGACGAGGACGCCTTCGCCTACTTCCGCGACGCGGACGCCTTCCGCCCGCTCCGGCTGGCCGAACTCCCCAACGGCGACTTCGCGTTCTGCGTCGTGCGGCTGCTCTGGCTGGCGAGCTGGCGGCTGGCGCTCTTCACCCGCCTCGCGCACGGCGCGCCGGACCCGGTGGTGGCCGCCGTCGCCGGAAAGGGCGTCAAGGAGCTGACGTACCACCGTCAGTACGCCGCGGAGTGGGCGGTCCGGCTGGGGGACGGCACCGAGGAGTCGCATCGCCGGATGCGGGCGGCGCTCGCCGCTGCCGCCCCGTACACCGGTGAGCTGTTCACCGGCGCCCCGGTGTGCGGGGTGGCGCCGGCGGAGCTGCGGGACGAGGTGACCGGGGTGGTGCGGCAGGTCTGTGACGCGGCGGGGCTGGAGCTGGTGCAGGCGCCACCGCTGCCGGGGGGCGGCCGCGACGGTGAGCACACCGTCCATCTGGCGCCGCTGCTGGAGGAGTTGCAGAGCGTGGCGCGGGCGCACCCGGAGGGAGTGTGGTGACCATGGCCACCGTCACCGGTCTCGGCGGCGCCGAGCTGGCCCGGCGGATCGCGGCGCAGGTGCCCGATCCGGAGCTGCCGATGCTGACCCTCGCCGACCTCGGGGTGCTGCGGGGTGTGGAGGTCGCCGCGGACGGCGCGGTCACCGCCACGCTGACACCGACGTATTCGGGGTGCCCGGCGATGGCCGAGATGCGGGCCGCCGTCGCGGCGCGGCTGCGGGACGCCGGGTTCACACGGGTCACCATCCGTACGGCCCTGGAGCCGGCGTGGACCACCGACTGGATCACCGCCGAAGGCCGCCGCAAGCTCGCCGAGCACGGCATCGCACCGCCCGGCCCCGCGCCGCGGCGGACCTCGGGACCGGTGCCGCTGGAGCTGTCCGGGGTGCGGCGGGCGGTGCGCTGCCCGCACTGCGGTGCGGCGGACACCCGGGAGACCTCACGTTTCGGCGCCACCTCCTGCAAGTCCCTGTGGCGGTGCGGGAGTTGCCGCGAGCCCTTCGAGTACGTCAAGGAGATCTGATGGCCCCGACCTCGTCCGAGCTGACCGGGGCGGCGTCGCCCCGGGCGTCCGCGGCGGAGCGGTCCGGCGCGCCCGCCCGGCGGCGTCCGGCGTTCCACCGGCTGCGCGTCGCGGAGGTGGAGCCGCTGTGCGACGACGCCGCGGCGATCAGCTTCGAGGTGCCCGGGGAGCTGGCGGCTCAGTTCGCGTTCCGGCCCGGTCAGTCGCTGACGCTGCGGCGGGAGGTCGAAGGGCGGGACGAGCGGCGGTCGTACTCGATCTGCGCGCCGGTGGGCGCCCGTCCGCGCATCGGGGTGCGGGTGGTGCCCGGCGGACTGTTCTCGTCCTGGCTGGTGCATGAGGTCCGTCCCGGGGACACCGTCGAGGTGATGGCGCCGACGGGCGCGTTCACCCCGGATCTGTCGCGCCCCGGCCACCATGTGCTGATCGCGGCGGGCTCCGGGATCACCCCGATGGTGTCGATCGCGGAGTCGGTGCTCGCCGCCGATCCGCGCTCGCAGGTCACCCTCTTCTACGGCAACCGCCGGACGGATTCGGTGATGTTCGCCGATGAGCTGGCCGATCTGAAGGATCTGTATCCGGCCCGGTTCGAGCTGGGCCATGTGCTCTCCCGGGAGCCCCGCGAGGCGGAGTTGCTTTCGGGCCGGCTGGACGCGGAGCGGCTGGCGGCGCTGATCGGCGGGCTGGTGGACGTCCCGTCGGCCGATCACTGGTGGCTGTGCGGTCCGCACGGCATGGTCGAGGACGCCCGGCGGGTGCTGGCGGAGCTCGGGGTGCCGGGCGGGCGGGTGCATCAGGAGCTGTTCTTCGCCGACGACGAGCCGGTCCGTCCGGTGCGGCACGCGGACGCGGCAGCCGAGGGCCCGGTCAGCCGGGTCACGCTGGTCCTGGACGGGCGGTCCACCACCGCGCCGCTCCCCCGCGACACCACCCTCCTCGACGGCGCCGCGCGGATCCGCCCGGACACCCCGTTCGCCTGCAAGGGCGGGGTGTGCGGCACGTGCCGGGCGCTGGTCACCGAGGGCACGGCCGACATGCGCCGCAACTACGCGCTGGAGGAGGCCGAGGTGTCCGCCGGGTACGTCCTGACCTGCCAGAGCTTCCCGGTGTCCGAGGAGCTGACGGTCGACTTCGATAGCTGAGCGGGGCCCGGGGCGAGCCGGGGGCCGGGCCGGCGGCCACTTACCGGAGCGCCGGGCCCAGGACGGCTCCCCCGGTGGTCCGGGGTCCGGCGGCCCGGGTCCGGTAGGCCGAGGCCCGGCGGCCAGGTCCGGTAGGCCCGAGGCCCGGCGGCCAGGTCCGGAGGCCCGAGTCCTGTAGGCCGAGGCCCGGTGGCCCGGGCCCGGCCGCTCGGGTGCCTCGGGTGCCTCGGGTGCCTCGCTGGCCTGGCGGCCGTGCGGTCGTCCGCCGCCGGGCCTCCGTACGCCGCCCCGTACGTCTTCCGTAAGCCCCCGTACGACCCGTCCCCGCCTCCCCTCACCGTGTCCGGGGCCCGGCATCCGGTGGGCACATGCCGGAAGTGCCGGATCCGGCCACCCTGGAAGGAGAAGGTGTGTCGCTCCGGCGGGCAGCCGCCGGTGGGCGCCGTCCGGAAGGGAGTGCCGTGATGGAGTGCCGTACACGAGGCGGTCCGAGGCTCCGGGGAACGGTGCGGTCGTGGCCCGGCGACCCCGCCGCCGGGGAGCCGCGGAGCGCCGCGTCCGCCGGGGCGCGCCGCGCCGGGCGCACCGTGTCGGGCGGCGGCGGAGCGGCGTCGTGACGGGCGCGACCGCCGCGGCGGGCACCGTGACGGTGGGGCTGGACGGCAGCCCCGAGTCGATGGCGGCCGTGCTGTGGGCGGCGGAGGAGGCCGGGGCGCGGGGTGCGCGGCTGCGGTTGCTGCACGCCTGGGCGATGCTCGCACCGGAGGAGGCGGAGGAGCCGGAGGCGCCGGAGCCGGGAGCGCGGCCGCAGGAGGCGGAGGCGCCGGGTCCGGAGCCGCGGCAGCCGGGCGGCGCGCCGCCGCGGCGGCTCCGCCCGGGGCGCAAGGCGCGGGGCGCGGAGCAGAACCGGTGGGCGCACCGGATCGTCGAGCAGGCGCGCGCCGCCGTGCGGGAGCGCCATCCGGAGCTGGCGGTGGACGAGGAGCTGGTCCCGGACGATCCGCTGGCGGCGCTGACCGACGCGGCGGAGCGTTCGGATCTGCTGGTGCTCGGCTCCCGGAACCTGGGGCCGGTGGCCCGGTATGTGCTGGGGGATGTCGCGTTGCGGCTGGTGACGCGGGTGAATGTGCCCACCGTGCTGGTCCGGGCGCGGCCGGGCGCCGCCGAGGACGGGCGGCACGGCGACGTGGTGGTCGGGGTGAGCCTGCACGAGCCGTGTGCGGCGATGATGGACTTCGCGTTCGCCACCGCCGCCCGGCGCGGCGTCCCGCTGCGCGCGGTCCACGGACGCCATCTGCCCGCGCACGCCTACAACCGGGGCGGCGGGGTGGAGCCGTACGTGGCCGAGCAGACCGCGCAGGACGCCCGTAAGGAGCTGACCGAGGCGCTGCGGCCCTGGCGGGCGCGGTATCCCGAGGTGCGGGTGGTGGAGCGGGTGGATCTGGAGAGCCCGGCCCAGGCGCTGCTGGAGGAGGCCGGGCGGGGCGGTCTGCTGGTCGTCGGGCGCCGCCGTCGCCGCCCCCGGATCCCGTCGCGGATCGGCCATCTCGTCCAGGCGGCGCTGCACCACGCGCCGTGTGCGGTGGCGGTCGTCCCGCACGAATGAGCACACCGCCCGCCCCGCGCGGGCGGGCCGCGGAACGGAGGCACGTCATGACGAGAACCACCGAGTGGACGGTGCGGATCCTGCTCGTCGAGGAGGACGGAACGACGAAGGCGCGGGCGGTACTCGACACCGGGACCACCTCGCTCGCGGGCCGGGGCACGGCCCACTGCAACCCCGAGGACGTGGACATCCCCGCGATCGGCGACGAGCTGGCGTCCGGCCGCGCCCTGAAAGATCTCGCCGGACGCCTGCTCCGGGTGGCCGACCGGGACCTGATCGACGTCGGCGCGGCACCGGACCGGTCCCGGGCCACCCCGACCGTGACCGGGTGGGACACCCCGGCCTGAGCAGGGGGCCGGCGCTCCGGACGGCTGTACGCGGGCCGGCGGCGGCACGCGCGCCCCGGCGCCCGCGCCGTGGGCGGCTCGTGGGCGGCGCGGGCGCGGTGCTCGTACACGGTTCGGACACCTCGGGCGGCGGGACGCGGGAGGAGGGCCGGGGCGTCCGGGGGCTCCGGCCCGGGGCCGGGCGTGCGACCGTCGGACGAGGGGCCGGACGGGACACGGGGCGGAGGCGTGGAGGATGCGGGGCGCGAGGCTTTTCGGGCGGCTGCGGCGGGGACCGCTGCTCTTCGGGTGGGTGCGGCGGGGACCGCTGCCTTTCGGGTGGGCGCGGTGGCGCGCGGGGCTCTTCGGGCGGGTGCGGCCAGGAACGCTGCGGCGTGGGACGGATGTGGCGGAGTTCTGGCTGGCGCCCATCGCCGCGGTGCTGATCGCGGTGGGCGCTCCGGCCGCGGGCGTCGCGGCGGCGCACGCGGTGCAGGCCCATGCCCCGTCCGCCCGGGGCACGCACGGCGTCCAAGCGGTGCTGACCGAGGATCCCCCGCCCCGGATCGGGGTGGACGCGGCGACGGTGGCCGGGGCACGGGTCCGGGCGACGGTGCGGTGGACCGCGGCCGACGGTTCGGTCCACCACGGCCGGACCGCGGTACCGGCCGGGGCGCGGGCGGGGGCGCGGACCACCGCCCGGCTGGACGGCTCGGGCCGGCTGCTGGCCGACCCGGCGGGCCCGGAGCGGGTCAAGGCGGAGAGCGTCGCCGTGGGGGTGGTGGCGGCCTCGTCCGGCACGTTGCTGCTGCTCGGGGCGGCGCGCGGCACCCGGCTGCTGCTGGACCGGCGGCGGGACGCCCAGTGGGAGCGCGCCTGGGAGCGCGTCGGCCCCAAGTGGGGCGGGCCACCGGACTGACCTGTACGCGGGGAAGTCGCCGGACGCCGATGACTTCCCCGCGTACGGCCCCGCGTACAGCCCCGCGTATGGCGGAGGGAGGGCGGATCCGAAGGTCCGCCCTCCCTCCGTGCCGCTCAGGCCCGGCCGGTCCGGCTCACGGCCGGTGCGGGACGCCCGGGCTCAGGACGCCTTCTTGGAGGAGGAGAGGTGGGCGAAGACCACGACGTTGTCCGTGTAGTCCTTGGCGGCCTTGTCGTAGGCGCCGCCGCAAGTGATCACCCGGAGCTGGGGGTTGGGGGTTTCGGCGTACACCCGGTCGTTGGGGAACTGGGCCTTGCTGAAGGTTTCGACGTCGTCGACGGTGAAGGTCGCGACGGACTTGTCGGCGCGGGTGATGTCGATGGTGCTGCCCTTCTTCAACTCGTCGAGCTGGAGGAAGACGGCCGGGCCGGTCTTGGTGTCGACGTGTCCGGCGACGATGGCGGAGCCGTTCTCGCCGGGGGTGGCGCCGTCCTTGTACCAGCCGACGAGGTTGCTGTTGTCCGGCGGCGGGGCGTTGAGCTGTCCGCTGGGGGCGAGGGACAGCGGGGTGAACGGGGCGTCGACGCCGATCTTCGGGATGCGGATGCGGCGCGGTTCGGAGCGGGGCAGCGCCGTGGAGGTCTTCGGGTGCGTCGTCGGGCTCGTCGCCGGGGCGGTGACATCCGGGGCGACCGGCGCGAGGGCCACGGGTGAGGAGGGCGGTTTGGAGTCCGCCGAGGTGTCGAGGGAGTTGAAGACGAGCAGGGCCCCCACGCCCACGGCCGCCGCCGGCCACATCAGGGCCCGGGCGAACGGGCGGGGAGCCGCGCCGGACCGGCGCTCTTTAGGGGGAGGCTGATGCCGGGGAGGTGTCGTGGGAGCCATCGGACGTGCCTTTCTTCCACACGAGGTGCTGTTCGGTGCCGTCCGCGTACGGGGCGGCGGTCCCGGTGCCCGGGTCGTTCGCCGCGCGCGCCGGGCGGCCGTACGGGCGGAACGCAAGCGCCGCGACCACCGCCGGTGAGGACGGTGGCCGCGACAGCTCAGCGTGCTACGCCGGGCGGGAGGGGTCAGGCGGCCGTACCGGAGTTACGGCGGCGCAGGACGTACGCCCCGGCGCCGAGGCCACCGAGGAGCAGGACCGAACCGGCCGCGAGACCGCTGCCGGAGAGGGCCGTGCCGCCGCCACCGGTGTGCATGCCGCCGTTCGGACGGTCACCGCGGTCGCGGTCGCCGTGGTCGCCACGACCGCCCCGGTCACCGTGGTCACCGTGGTCCCCACGGCCGCCACGGTCCCCGTGCTCGCCACGGTCGCCCCGGTCCCCGCGGTCGCCGCGGTCGCCGCGGTCGCCCTTGTCGCCCTTGTCGTGGTCGGAGTCGCTGCCCTGACCCCACTCGTTGGCGACGACGGAGGCGAGGGCGCCACCGCCGGTGTGCATGCCGCCGTTCGGACGGTCGCCACGGTCACGGTCGCCGTGGTCGCCGTGGTCGCCACGGTCGCCCCGGTCACCGTGGTCGCCGTGCTCGCCACGGCCGCCACGGTCCCCGTGGTCCCCACGGTCGCCCCGGTCGCCCCGGTCCCCGCGGTCGCCGCGGTCGCCCTTGTCACCCTTGTCGTGGTCGGAGCCCTCGTCGCCCATCACCTTGGCGAGGAAGCCACCACCGGTGTGCATGCCACCGTTCGGACGGTCGCCACGGCCTCGGTCGCCGTGGTCGCCGTGGTCCCCACGGCCGCCCCGGTCACCGTGGTCACCGTGGTCCCCACGACCGCCGCGGTCGCCGTGGTCACCGCGGTCGCCGCGGTCCCCACCGTCGCCGCGGTCACCGCGGTCGCCCTTGTCACCCTTGTCGTGGTCGGAGCCCTCGTCGCCCATCACCTTGGCGAGGAAGCCACCACCGGTGTGCATGCCACCGTTCGGACGGTCGCCACGGTCACGGTCGCCGTGGTCGCCACGACCACCGCGGTCGCCGTGGTCGCCGTGATCTCCACGGCCGCCGCGGTCGCCGTGGTCACCGCGGTCGCCGCGGTCCCCACCGTCGCCGCGGTCGCCACGGTCACCGCGGTCGGAGTCGCGGTGTTCGCTGCTGGAGTGGGAGGACCCGCCGTCGTCACCGGCGACGGTGAGCGCGTACGCGGCGGGGGTCGTGATGGCCAGGACCGCGCCGATGGCGGCCGAGGCGAACAGGCTGCGGGAAGTGCGCATGAAAACGTGTGTCCTTTCACGTACGGCACCGCGAAGGCTGACAGGTCGTCGGCACATCGGATTCGCGGTGGCGACGTGATCACCGTCATCCGAAATGCGGGGGCGCACCACCGGAGAGATCCGCATTCGAGGGACACCGTGGGCTCATCGGGTGGCCCGGGGCCCGTTCATCACCCGTTGGACGGCGCCGGGCGCCGCCGCACGTCACCACGCCGGGCCAATCCCCCCTCACCCTCTCCCGGCGAGCCCCCGTCACACCTCTCCCGCACCGCCCCGGCACGCCCGCACCCGGACAGAAAATGTTCTGATGAGCCGTCATTTCCCTTTGCGGCAAAGGGATTTGAGCGGACATCCGGCAGTTCTTCCCCTTCCCCGTACGCGACGGCGCCCGCCGCGGCCGGGTGGGCCGTGGCGGGCGCCGTCGGGTGCGGGGCGGGCGTCAGGTGCGGTGGAGCAGACGTCCCAGGGCGTCGCGGAGGGCGGACTCCGGGTCGTCCACGGGGCCCGGGGCCCGCCACGCGACGAAGCCGTCCGGACGGACCAGTACGGCGCCGCCGGGGGTCGTGCCGTGGGCCTCGGCCCAGTCGGCGCCGTCCTCCGGGGCGAAGTCGTCCTCGGGGCCGTCCCCGATGGCGTAGCGGTCCAGGGGGAGCGACCACGCGGCGGCGACCGAGGCGGCGGCGCTGCGCCAGGCGCCGCCCGCGGAGCCGGTGAGCAGCACGAAGGACCGCTCGTAGAGGTCGAGGGTGGAGTGGCGGGTGGCGCCGGAGCGCAGCCACAGGTGCGGGGCGCGGGTGCCGGGGGCGCCGGTGAGGCTCATCCGGTCGGGGACGACGGGCAGGTCCGGGTCGGCGCCGACCACGGCGCCGCGGGGGTAGGCGTAGCCCAGGGCGACGGTCAGGACGCCCTTCTGGCGGGCGCCGGCGGCCGAGGGCGCCGGTTCGTAGCCGGGGTGACTGTGCTCGGCGGAGCGCGCCGAGGCGCGGGCGCTGGTCTCCTGCGCGACGGGGCGGCGCTCCGCCTCGTAGCTCTCCAGCAGGCCGGGGCCTGCCGATCCGTCGAGGACGGCGGCGAGTTTCCAGGCGAGGTTGTGGGCGTCCTGGATGCCGGTGTTGGAGCCGAACGCGCCGGTGGGGGACATCTCGTGGGCGGAGTCCCCGGCGAGGAAGACGCGGCCGGAGCCGTAGCGTTCGGCGACCCGTTCGGCGGCGTGCCAGGGGGCCTTGCCGGTGATCTCGACGGCGAGGTCGAGTGCGCCGGTGGCGCGGCGGATGTGGTCGGCGCAGCGGGCGTCGGTGAAGTCCTCCAGGGTCTCGCCGCGCTCGGGGTGCCAGGGGGCGTGGAAGACCCAGTGGGTGTGGTTGTCGACGGGCAGCAGGGCGCCGTCGGCGTCCGGGTCGGTGAGGTAGCAGGCGATGAAGTGGCGGTCGCCGACGATCTCGGCGAGCCCCGGGGCGCGGAAGGTGATGCTGACGTTGTGGAAGAGGGCGCCGGGTCCGGCCATGGCGATGCCGAGCCGGTCGCGGGCGGGGCTGCGGGGGCCGTCGGCGGCGATGACGTAGTCGGCGCGGACGGTCAGGTGCTCACCGGTCTCGCTGCTCTTGACCAGCGCCGTCACCCCGTCGGGGTCCTGGTCGAAGGAGAGCAGTTCGTGGGAGAAGCGCAGATCGCCGCCGAGTTCGCGGGCGGCGCGGACCAGGACCGGCTCCAGGTCGTTCTGGCTGCACAGGCACCAGCCGGCGGGGCTGAAGCGGGCGAGTCCGCCGCCCGGGTCCATCTCCCGGAACAGCCAGTGCTGCTCCTGGCCTGTCAGGGACGGTGCCTGGAGGATGCCGTGGTTGCCGGCGAGGACGGACGCCGCCTCGCGGATGCGGCCCTCGACCCCGGCGGTGCGGTACAGCTCCATGGTGCGGACGTTGTTGCCGCGTCCGCGCGGATGACGCGAGGTGTCCGAGTGCCGCTCCACAAGGAGGTGTTCGACGCCCAGACGTCCCAGGAAGAGCGAGGCCGACAGACCCACCAGGGATCCGCCGACGACGAGTACCGGAACCCTGACGGATGCCGTTGATTTCATTGCGGTGCTCCAGCTCCTACGGCGGTGCGTACGGGCTGGATTTCCCCTGCTGACAGGCGATTCGATCATGCTTCACCCGCATGGGTCACAGATCTCGCGCACCCCGTGGGAGCCGTCCACGATCGAGCAAGACGGCCGCCCCAGGTGCGGGGCCGTCGGCGACCGCTGGGCACGACGCCCCGTCGCACCGGGCCTGATGGCCCCTCACACGATCTGCCGCAAGGAGTTGCGTAGCGATGACCATGCTGTCGGAACGAATATCTCAGTCCGCCTTCGACGGCTCGCGCCTGCGGGTCGTACTGCTCCTGGACCTGCACGACGGCGCCCAGCAGCGCTTCCTCGAAGCGTACGAACACCTCTGCAATCAGGTCGCCTCCGTCCCCGGTCACCTCTCCGACCAGCTCTGCCAGTCCATCGAGAACCCCTCGCAGTGGCTGATCACCAGCGAATGGGAGAGCGCCCCGCCGTTCCTCGCCTGGGTCAACAGCGAGGAGCACGTCGACATGGTGCAGCCGCTGCACGGCTGTGTGCGTGACACCCGTTCGCTGCGGTTCAGCGTCATGCGGGAGACCGCCCACGGCGCGGACTCGGCCCCCGAGCCCGTGAAGGGCAACTTCCCCGCCTCCCCCCGCGTCGGCGACGGCATCGTCCGGCACGCCCTGACGTTCACCGTCAAGCCGGGCAGCGAACCGAAGGTCGCGGAGATCCTGTCCGGTTACACCTCGCCCGAGGCGCGGGTCGACGACACCACCCGGCTGCTGCGCACCACTCTCTTCCTGCAGGGCAACCGGGTGGTGCGCGCCGTCGAGGTGCAGGGCGACCTGGTCGCCGCGTTGCGGTACATCGCCCAGCAGCCGGAGATCCGGCGGGTCGAGGAGGAGATCAACCCGTATCTGGAGCAGGACCGCGACCTGTCGGACCCGAACTCGGCGCGGATGTTCTTCACCCGTGCCGCGCTGCCCGCCGTGCACCATGTGGCGGCCGGTACGGCGACGCCCGCCGACGTCTCCCGCCACGCGTTGTGCTACCCGGCCCGGGAGGGCTGCGGGATGGCGCTGGCGCGGCTGCTGGCGCAGCAGGACGAGGCGGCGGCCGACGACCCGGCGAGCCCCGTCGCCGCCAGCACCGTCTTCCAGCGCGACGACATCGTCGTCCGCCTCGTCGATCTGACCGCTCCCCCGGAGCGCGATCCGGCGGCGGTGCTCGGCGTCCGCGGTCCCCGCAAGACCGAGGTGCTGCGGCGGCTGCTGGCTTCCGAGGTGGCGGACGGACTCTCCGACGACCGGGCGCTGGCCCGGTTCCTGACCCGCTGCGACATGCGGCTTCTCACCGACCGCCGGTCCCCGCGGCCCTGACCGCGCCCGGTACGCCGCCCGGCCGCACCACGGCCGGGCAGCCCCCACCATCCCGCAATCTGGAGGAAGAAAGTCATGAGCACGCACCGCCCACGCATCGTGGACCTCGGCGAGACGCAGCCCAACCGCCGGCGCGGAGGTGACCTGCGCGCGATGCTGACGCCCAGCGCGGTCGGCGCCACGAGCGGCTTCATGGGCATGGCGCTCATCGAGCCGGGCGAGCGCATCGGCGAGCACTACCACCCCTACTCCGAGGAGTTCGTCTACGTCGTGGACGGTGCCCTGGAGGTCGATCTGGACGACGAGACGTACCCGTTGGTGCCGGACCAGGCGCTGCTGATCCCCCTCGGGGTGCGGCACCGCTTCCGCAACGTCGGGGACGTCCAGGCGCGGATGGTGTTCCATCTGGGGCCGCTGGCGCCGCGTCCGGAGCTGGGTCACGTCGACACCGAGGTCACCGAAGCCGCAGCCCAGGCGGGCCCACCGGAACGAACGGAGGTGGTTTCATGAGCCGCCGGGTCGCGGTCACCGGTATGGGGATCGTGGCGCCGGGCGGCGTGGGTGTCCCCGCCTTCTGGGACCTGCTGTCCGCCGGGCGCACGGCGACCCGCGCCATCTCGCTCTTCGACGCGACGGGGTTCCGGTCCCGGATCGCCGCCGAGTGCGACTTCGACCCGGTGGCGTGCGGCCTGAGCGGCGAGCAGATCGCCCGCTCGGACCGGTACGTCCAGTTCGCGCTGGTCGCGGCGGCCGAGGCGCTGCGCGACGCCGGTCTGGACATGGCGGCGCAGGACCCGTGGCGGGTCGGGGTGTCCCTGGGCACCGCGGTCGGCGGCACCACCCGGCTGGAGAGCGACTACGTGGCGGTCAGCGCGTCCGGCTCCCGCTGGGACGTCGACCACCGGCCGTCCGGGCGGTACCTGGAGCGGGCGTTCGCGCCCAGCTCGCTGGCGTCCGCGGTGGCCGAGGAGGTGGGCGCCCGCGGGCCGGTGCAGACCGTGTCGACGGGCTGCACCTCCGGTCTCGACGCGATCGGGTACGCGTTCCACACGATCGAGGAGGGCCGGGCCGATGTGTGCGTCGCGGGCGCGTCGGACTCCCCCATCTCCCCGATCACGGTGGCGTGCTTCGACGCGATCAAGGCGACGTCGCCCAACAACGACGACCCGGAGCACGCCTCCCGGCCGTTCGACGCGCACCGCGACGGCTTCGTGATGGGTGAGGGCGGCGCCGTCCTCGTCCTGGAGGAGCTGGAGCGGGCGCGGGCCCGCGGCGCCACCGTGCACTGCGTCATCGGCGGCTACGCGACCTTCGGGAACGCGTACCACATGACGGGGCTGACGCAGGAGGGCCTGGAGATGGCCGAGGCGATCAACCACGCCCTCGACCACGCCCGGCTCGACGCCACGGCGGTCGACTACGTCAACGCGCACGGGTCGGGCACCAAGCAGAACGACCGGCACGAGACCGCCGCGGTCAAACGGTCCCTGGGGGCGCACGCCCGCAAGGTGCCGATGAGTTCCATCAAGTCGATGGTGGGGCACTCGCTGGGCGCGATCGGCGCGATCGAGATCGTCGCGTCGGTGCTGGCGCTGGCCCATCAGGTGGTGCCGCCCACCGCCAACTACGAGACGCCGGACCCGGAGTGCGATCTGGACTACGTCCCGCGCACGGCCCGGGAGGCCCGGCTGCGGTCCGTGCTCTCGGTCGGCAGCGGGTTCGGCGGCTTCCAGTCCGCCGTGGTCCTCACCGACCCGGGAGGGAGAGTGTCATGAGCGCAGGTGAGCGACGCCGCTGCGCCGTCACCGGCATCGGTGTGGTGGCCCCCAACGGCACCGGCACCGAACCGTTCTGGAAGGCGACCCGGGAAGGCGTCAGCGTGCTGGACCGCGTCACCCGGGAGGGGTGCGGGCAGTTGCCGCTGAAGGTGGCGGGCGAGGTCCGCGACTTCGACCCCGGCGGGCTGGTGGAGGAGCGGTTCCTGGTCCAGACGGACCGCTTCACGCATTTCGCGATGGCGGCGGCGGACCTCGCTCTGGAGGACGCCGGGCTGGTGCCCGACGAGCGCCGTTCACCGTACGCGGTGGGCGTGGTGACCGCCGCCGGCTCCGGCGGCGGCGAGTTCGGCCAGCGGGAGCTGCAGCACCTGTGGGGCCAGGGCCCGCGCCATGTCGGGCCGTACCAGTCGATCGCGTGGTTCTACGCGGCGAGCACCGGTCAGGTCTCCATCCGCGGCGGCTTCAAGGGGCCGTGCGGGGTGGTGGCGAGCGATGAGGCCGGTGGTCTGGACGCACTGGCGCACGCCGCCCGCACCCTCGCGCGCGGTACCGACGCCGTGGTGGTGGGCGCCGCGGAGGCGCCGCTCGCGCCGTACTCGATCGTCTGCCAGCTCGGGTACGAGGACCTCAGCCTGGTGCCCGACCCGGAGCGCGCCTACCGGCCGTTCACCTCCTGGGCCTGCGGGTTCGTGCCTGCCGAGGGCGGCGCGATGCTCGTCGTCGAGGAGGAGCGGACGGCGCGGGAGCGGGGCGCCGCGGTGCGCGCGACGGTGGCGGGGCACGGGGCGACGTTCACCGGCGCGTCCCGGTGGACGGAGTCCCGGGCCGGTCTGGCGCGGGCCATCGAGGTCGCGCTGGCGGAGGCGGAGTGCGCCCCGGAGGAGATCGACGTGGTCTTCGCCGACGCGCTGGGCGTGCCGGCGGCCGACCGCGCCGAGGCGCTGGCGCTCGCCGACACGCTCGGCGGGCACGCGGTGCGGGTCCCGGTGACCGCGCCGAAGACCGGGACGGGGCGGGCGTACTGCGGCGCCCCGCTCCTGGACACGGCGGCGGCGGTGCTCTCCCTGGAACACCAGGTGGTGCCGCCGACGCCGAACGTCGTGGACGTCTGCCACGACCTGGACGTGGTGACCGGCCGGGCGCGCCCCGCCGAACTGCGCACCGCGCTCGTGCTGAGCCGGGGGCTGATGGGTTCGAACGCGGCGCTGGTGCTGCGGCGGGCCGGCGACGCCCTCTGATGAGAAGGAGAACTGCCATGACCGAACGACTGACCTTCGACGAACTCGCCGCGCTGATGAAGTCGGCGGCCGGTGTCACCGTCGACCCGAAGGAGATGGCGAACCGCCCCGACGTGCCCTTCGCCGAGCTGGGTCTCGACTCACTCGGCCTGCTCGGCATCGTGGGTGAGCTGGAGAACCGCTTCGCGCACCCGATGCCGGAGGACGCCGAGCGCTGCCGCTCCCCGCGTGACTTCCTCGACCTCGTCAACACCGCATCCCCGACAGGAGCCTGACATGCCCGGCCACACCGAGAACGCCATCACCATCGCCGCCCCGCTCGACCTGGTCTGGGAGATGACCAACGACCTGGAGAACTGGCCGCAGCTCTTCAGCGAGTACGCGTCGGTCGAGATCCTCTCGCGGGAGGGCAACAGCACGACGTTCCGGCTGACGATGCACCCGGACGACAGCGGCAAGGTCTGGAGCTGGGTGTCGGAGCGGACCTGTGACCGCGAGGCGCTGAGCGTGCGGGCGCGCCGCGTCGAGACCGGTCCGTTCGCGCACATGGACATCCACTGGACGTACACGCCGAACAAGACCGGTACGACCATGCACTGGACGCAGGACTTCGCGATGAAGCCGCAGGCGCCCGTCGACGACCAGGGCATGACCGACCACATCAACCGCAACTCCCGGATCCAGCTCGAACTGATCCGCGACAAGATCGAGCAGCGCGCCCGGGAGCTGCGCGGCGCCTCCGTCCCCGCCAACTGACGGGCCGCGGGCCCGCGTTCGCACGCGCCGCCCCGAGGCGGCGGGAAAGGTACCTGACCGATGCACCACGCACTGATCGTCGCCCGGATGGCCCCGGAGTCGGCGCCGAAGATCGCGGATGTGTTCGCCGCGTCCGACCGGACGGAGCTGCCGCGGCTGGTCGGGGTCACCCGGCGGACGCTGTTCCAGTTCGGCGACGTGTATCTGCACCTCATCGAGTCGGAACGGCCGCCCGGTCCGGAGATCGCGAAGGTGACCTCACACCCGGAGTTCCGCGCCATCAGCGACCGGCTGTCGTCGTTCGTCAGCCCGTACGACCCGCAGACGTGGCGCGGGCCGAAGGACGCGATGGCCCATCAGTTCTACCGGTGGGAGAGCGCGGGTCCGAACTGACCGCCCGCCACCGCAACGGGCCGCCCGCCGGGGGAAGTTCCCCGGCGGGCGGCCCGTTGTCGCCGCGGCGCGGGCGTGTCAGTGCGGGACGGTGCAGTCGAAGGCGTGCAGGTACGGGTTGACCTCCAGGATGTCGTGGAGGACGAGTCCGGCCTCGGTCATCCGCTGCACCAGGCTGTCCTTGGTGTGCTTGGCGCCGCCGACGTTGAGCAGGAGCAGCAGGTCCATGGCGGTGGTGAACTTCATGGACGGGCTGTCGTCGACGAGGTTTTCGATGATGACGACGCGGGCGCCGGGCGCGGCGGCGTCCATGACGTTGCGCAGGGTGCGGCGGGTGGACTCGTCGTCCCACTCCAGGATGTTCTTGATGAGGTAGACGTCGGCGCGGACGGGGAGGGCGGTGCGGCAGTCGCCGGCCACGACGGTGGCCCGGTCGGCGAGCGCCCCGCCGTCGCGCAGCCGCGCGTCGGCGCCGGCGACGACCGCCGGGAGGTCGACGAGGGTGCCCTTGAGGTGCGGGTGTTTCTCCAGCAGGGCGGCGAGGACGTGGCCCTGGCCGCCGCCGATGTCGGCGACGGTGGCGGCGCCGGAGAGGTCGAGGAGGTCCGCGACGTCCTGGGCGGACTGCCGGCTGGAGGTGGTCATCGCCCGGTCGAAGATCTGGGCGGAGTCGCGGGCGTCCTGGTGCAGGTAGGTGAAGAAGTCCTTGCCGTAGAGGGTGTCGAAGACGTCGCGGCCGGAGCGGACGGCCTCGTCCAGCAGCGGCCATGCCTGCCAGGTCCACGGTTCGGTGCACCACAGGGAGATGTGGCGCAGGCTCTGCGGGGTGTCGTCGCGCAGCAGCCGGGACATGTCGGTGTGCGCGAAGGTGCCCTCGTCGGTCTCGGTGAAGATGCCGTAGCAGGTCAGGGCGCGCAGCAGACGGGCGAGGGGGCGGGGTTCGGTGCCGACGGCGGCGGCGAGTTCCCCGGCGGTGGCGGGGTTCTCGCCCAGCGCGTCGGCGACGCCGAGCCGGGCGGCGGCACGGACGGCGGCGGCGGGGGCTGCGCCGAAGATGATCTCCCGCAGCCGCATGGCCGCCGGGGGTGCGGGCGGCTGCTGGGCGGGGGGCTGGGGCGGGGGGCTGACGGTGGTCATGGAGTCTCGTCTCTCCTGGTGGGGTGGGCGGGGGTCAGCACAGCCCCGCGGGCTGCGAGGTGCGGCACACGTTGCGGGTGAAGTGGTTGCTGGTCGCGGTGTCGCGGTTGGCGAGGTCGGGCTTGTTGCCGATCAGGATGTTGCCGCTGATGTCGTTGCGTTCGTTGCGGACGCCGACGAAGCTGCGGAAGAGGACGATGCCGCCGGCCAGCGGTGAGTCGCCGGCGTTGTTCCGTACGAGGTTGCGGGTGACCTCGGCGTCCTCGGCGCCGGTGAGGACGATGCCGACGCCCTGGAGGGCGGGCAGGCGTTTGGTGGCGGCGCACTTCCTGGTGTTCTCGGAGACGTTGTTGTCGCGGACGGTCAGGGCGCCGCCGCGGGGGCGGGATTCGTCGCCGACGACGAAGACGCCGCTGCAGTTGCCGGTGATGTCGTTGAGGGCGATGTCGAGGTGGCGGACGCGGCGGGCGGTGATGCCGATGCGGTTGCCGGTGACGGTGTTGCCGCGGATGTCGGTGCCCTGGGTGTCGAGGGCGCCGCCCTCCTCGTCGACGGTGTTGGCGACGAAGATCCCGGCGTCACCGTTGCCGGTGGCGGTGTTGCCGCGCAGCGAGGACCGGACGGACTCCTGCTGGGCGATGCCCCACTGCCCCATGTCGCGGGCGGTGACGTCGCGGACGCTGAGCCGGTCGGTCCACGACGCCCAGACGCCGCTCTTGCGGAAGCCCTCGACGGTCAGGGAGCGCAGTGCGACGTCCGCGACGCGGTGGCCGGGGGTGCCCAGCACGCAGATGCCGTTGCCGTCCTTGCCGCAGTCGTCCGCCGCGCGGGTGGCGGCGGGCCGCAGCACGGTGCGCTCCCCCGCGCCGCGCAGCGTCAGCGGCTTGCCGATACGGACGGACTCCCGGTACGTGCCGGGGGCGAGGTCGATGGTGTCGCCGGGCCGCGCGGCGTCCACGGCTTTCTGGATCGACTCACCCGGACGGACGGTGTGCGAGGGGTCGGCCTGGCCGGGCGGGGCGGCGGCCACGCCGGTGACCAGCATCGTCACCAGACATCCGGTGGTTGTCAGTTGTCGTTTCACCATGAGGCGAAGCTATGGGCGCGCGCCGGGCCCCGCCACATGTGGTAACCCGAGGGGCACGCAGCGTGCGCGACCGGGTGGCGGCGTTCCCCCGGTGGTGGCCCGGACACGGCCCGCGCATCATGGAACGGGCCCGTCACGCGGGGCCGTGCGTCCGGCCCCGCCTTCCCCTCCAGGAGCCGCGTATGAGCGCCGGAACGGAACTGCTCGTCGACGCCTTCGGGCGGATCCGGGAGACCGTCGAGGAGGTGGTCGGCGGGCTGGGGCCGGAGGAGTTGGCGACGTCGCCCGCTGGTGGCGCCAATCCGATCGCCTGGCTGGTGTGGCACCTCACCCGGGTGCAGGACGACCACATCGCCGACGCCGCCGGCACCGAGCAGGTATGGACGGCGCAGGACTGGGCGCACCGCTTCGGGCTGGCGCTGCCCGCGTCGGACACCGGGTACGGCCACTCCCGGCGGGAGGTGGCCAAGGTCCGCGATCTGACGTCACGCCAGCTACTGGGCTACCACGACGCGGTGCACGCGGTGACCGTCCGCTTCGTCGAGGATCTCCAGGTCAAGGACCTGGCCCGGATCATCGACCGGTCGTGGGATCCGCCCGTCACGCTGGCCACCCGGCTGATCAGCGTGATCAGCGACGGCCTCCAGCACGCGGGGCAGGCGGCGTACGCGCGGGGGCTGCTGGGCGGGTGAGACGGTACGGGCCGGGCCCGCCGCGTTCAGCTCGCGGCGGGCCCGGCCCGTGTCACACCCGTGGTGCGGTCACACCCGTGGTGCGTCAGCTCTGCGCGGCGGCGCGCCGCTCGTAGCCGACCAGGCGGACGCAGACGGCGAGGCCGTGGATGGCGGCCTCCAGCTCGGCGAGGCCGGGGTAGCTGGGGGCGATGCGGATGACGGCGTCGCGCGGGTCGTCGCCGTACGGGTGGGTGGCGCCGGCCGGGGTCAGGACGATGCCGGCCTCACCGGCGCGGCGGACGACCTCCTTGGCGCAGCCGTCGGGGACGGTGAGGGTGACGAAGTAGCCGCCCTTGGGCGCGGTCCACTCGGCGAGGCCGGTGGAGCCCAGCTCGGCGTCGAGGATGCGGGCCACCGCGGCGAACTTGGGCGCCAGCACGGCGCGCTGGCGGTCCATGTGGGCGCGGACGCCGTCCGCGTCGCGCAGGAACAGCACATGGCGGAGCTGGTTGATCTTGTCCGGGCCGATCGAGCGCTTGCTGTTGTTGGCGAGCAGCCAGGAGACGTTGGCGGGCGAGGAGCCGAAGAAGGCGACACCGGCACCGGCGGCGGTGATCTTCGAGGTGGAGCCGAAGACGAAGGCCCGGTCGGCGTGGCCGCTCGCCTCGCAGGCGGCGAGCAGGTCGGCGATCTCCACCCGCTCGTCGGTGAGGTGGTGGGCCGCGTAGGCGTTGTCCCAGAAGATGCGGAAGTCCGGGGCGGCGGTGGGCATCGCGGCGAGGCGGCGGACGGTCTCGTCGCTGTAGACGATGCCGTCGGGGTTGCTGTACTTCGGGACGCACCAGATGCCCTTGACGGCCGGGTCCTCGGCGACGAGGCGCTCGACGGTGTCCATGTCGGGGCCGTCGGCGGTCATCGGCACCTGGATCATGTCGATGCCGAACCGCTCGCAGAGCGCGAAGTGGCGGTCGTAGCCGGGGACCGGGCACAGGAAGGCGATGCGCTCCTGGTCGACCCAGCGGGACTCGGCGCCGGGCAGCACGCTCAGCAGGGCGTGCACCAGGCAGTCGTGCATCAGCTCCAGGCTGGAGTTACCGGCCGCGAGGAGCTGCGGTACGGGTACCTGGAGCACGTCGGAGAAGATCTCCCGCAGCTCCACCAGGCCCTGGAGACCGCCGTAGTTGCGGACGTCGGTGCCGTCGGCGGCGGTGTGCCGTCCGCCGGGCAGGCTGAGCAGGTCCTCGGAGAGGTCGAGCTGCTCGGGGGCCGGCTTACCGCGGGTGAGGTTGAGGGCGAGCCCGCGGCCGGCGAGGTCCTTGTAGTCACTCCGTGCCTGCTCAAGGAGCTCGCTGAGGGTGGCGTCGCTCAGCTCGGTGGTCATGGTGTTTCCTCTCGACCGCGATGGTGCCGGATGGCTCGTCTTGCCCTGCCGAGGATACAAACCGCCGGTCGGGCGGTGCCGGGCGCGGTCGGGCCGGGTGCCGGGACGCGGCGGGGTGCGGCGCCCCTGGCCCGGTCAGGAACCCTCCGGCCCCTCCAGCACGACCACCGCTTCGTCGGTGTACGTCAGGAACGTCAGCGTCTCCTGGAGGTACAGCTCGATGCCGTGCGCGTCGTGCGCGGTGTAGCCGATCGCGACGTCCTGACCGAGCCGGAGGGTGAAGTCGCCGCCGCGGGTGGAGAGGACGAACGCGCCCTTGACGGCGGGCGCCCAGATCGGTTTGCCGTCCAGGATCCGGGCGAGGTGCGCGGCGATCGGGTAGCCGTGGTCGGAGGTCTCGCTGACCGCGGTGTACGCGTCGGCGCCGAGCAGCAGCGCGTACGGGCCGTCGACACCGGCCAGCCGCAGCGCGGTCAGCGCCCCGCTGACCGCGTCGGGGTAGTCGCGCGCCTCGGCGGGCAGCCGCAGCACCGGGTTGGAGCTGCGGGCGCGCAGTCCGTCGATGCCGGCCGCCGGGTAGCCGTCGAAGACCGCGTGGTCCTCGGCGAGGGCCAGGGCGCGGGCGGCGTCCTTGACCGGCTGCCAGTCGGAGTCCTGCGCGCCGCGTTCGACGTCGTCGACGGCGGCGCGGGTGACGGTGAAGGCGCTGCGCAGTTCGACCAGGGGCCGGGCCTCGCGCAGCCGGGCGGTGACACCGCGGGCGGGCGGTTCGACGCCGGTGGTGTGGCCGGTGCCGACGGCGGCGAGTTCCGGTCCGGCGGCGTCGGGGACGTCGACGACGCGGCGCCCGGCGACGTGGCGGCGGAAGGTGCGGCGGGCCTCCTCCTCGATCTCCGCCCACGCCTGCGGGGTGATGGGGGCGAGTTCGCGGTGCAGGTTGTCCGTGCCGTGGGGCGTCGTGGGGTCGGTCATGGCGCTCAGGTTCCTTTCAGGCTGCCGATGTGCAGGGAGCCGCCCGGAGCGGCGGCGCCGGTCGGCGGGTCGGGCAGGTCGTCGAGGAAGTCGGCGGTGGGGACGTGGAAGAGGCCGCCGGTCACGGCGGTGGAGAAGTCGAGGATGCGGTCGGTGGTGCCCGGCGGGTCGCCGAGGAACATGTTCCGCAGCATCCGCTCGGTCACCTCGGGGGTGCGGGCGTAGCCGATGAAGTAGGTGCCGAACTCGCCCTGTCCGACCCGGCCGAACGCCATGTTCTCCCGGACGATCTTCCGTTCGGTGCCGTCGGCGTCGGTGATCGTGTTGAGCGCGACGTGCGAGTCGGCGGGTTTGACGTCGTCGGGCATCTCGACGTTGTCCATCTTGCCGCGGCCGATGACACGCTCCTGCTCGTCGACGGTGAGCGCCTGCCAGGCGGCCATGTCGTGGAGGTATTTCTGCACGATCACATAGCTGCCGCCGCGGAACTCGGGGTCCTCGTCGCCGATGTACACGGCGTCGTCGGCGGCGGTGTCGGTGGGGTTCTCGCTGCCGTCGACGAAGCCGAGGAGGTCGCGGGTCTCGAAGTAGCGGAAGCCGTGGACCTCGTCGACGACGGTGACGGCGGAGCCGAGGCGGTCGGTGAGCAGCCGGGCCAGTTCGAAGCAGAGGTCGGGGCGGGAGGCCCGGAGGTGGAAGAGGAGGTCACCGGGGGTGGCCGGGGCGCGGTGGCGGGGGCCGTGCAGGGGCTGGAAGGGGTGCAGCTCCCGTGGGCGCGGGCCGGTGAAGAGGCGGTCCCAGGCGGCGGAGCCGATCCCGGCGACGCAGGTCAGACCGGCTTCGGCGCCCCGGAAGCCGACCGAGCGGACCAGCCCCGCCAGATCCTGGAGGGCGTCGCGGACGGCGCTCTCACCGCCGGGGGCGATGGTGGCCACGAGGAAGACGGCGGCGCGGGCGGGCAGCCGGACGACGGACTGTGAGGTGACCATGGAGCTCCCGGCGGGCGTACGGGCGGGGCCGGGGCGAACCCCCGGATCGGACCAAAAGCCTTCAAAAACGGCAAAAAGCATGGAACGGGCTCAGCGTATCCGCGCCCGCCACGGGACGCAGTCGGGCGGCGCGCCGGGACCGCCGCTCCCGGAGGTGCCCGCGCCGGGCGCGCGGGACCGCCCGCGCGGCGGCGCTTGGTGCCGTACGCCGCCCCGGGCGAACCCGCGTGCCGTCGCCCGCTCCGCCTCGCCGCGCCCGCTCCCCCGTCCTAGCCTGACCGCGAGGGCCCGCTGCGGGCCGCCCCCGGACGAGGGAAAAGGTGGACACGGTGAGCACCTTTGAGGAGCCGGAACAGCCGACGCATCAGGTGGGGCCCGACCCCGAGGGCGAGCCGTCCTTCCGGCCCTACCATCACCCCGCCGCCGGATGGGGCGCGGCGAAGAGCGTGACCCGGGTCCTGGCCCGGGAGAAGCAGTGGGTGGACGGGCCGCGGGCGATCATGCGGATGAACCACGAGAACGGCGGCTTCGACTGTCCCGGATGCGCCTGGCCGGACGACACCAAGGGCCTGCACCTGGACATCTGCGAGAACGGCATCAAACACGTCACGTGGGAGATGACCCGCAAGCGCGTGGGGCAAGAGTTCTTCGCCGCGCACACGGTGACCGAACTCTCCTCCTGGAGCGATTTCGCGCTGGAGGACCAGGGGCGGCTGACCGAGCCGATGGTCTACGACCCGGACACCGACCATTACGTACCGATCAGTTGGAAGGACGCGTTCGCGCTGTTCGGCCGGGTGGTGCGCGGACTCGACGGCCCCGGCCGGGCGTCGTTCTACACCTCCGGGCGGCTCGGCAACGAGGCGACCTTCCTCTACCAGCTCATGGCGCGGGAGCTGGGCACCAACAACCTGCCGGACTGCTCCAACATGTGCCACGAGGCGAGCGGCCGCGCCCTGACGGCGTCGCTGGGCACCGGCAAAGGCACCGTCGATCTCAAGGACTGGGAGGCCACCGACGCGCTCTTCATCATGGGCGTCAACGCCGCCTCCAACGCGCCCCGGATGCTCACCGCGCTCGCCGAGGCGTACGACCGGGGCGCGCAGATCGTGCACGTCAACCCGATGGTCGAGGCGGCGGCGACCCGCACGATCGTGCCGCACGACTTCACCGACATGGCGCTGTTCAAGGCGACGCGGACCAGCACCCTCAACCTCCAGGTGCGCATCGGCGGCGACATGGCGCTGCTGCGCGGTATGGCCAAAGCCGTCCTGGAGCAGGCGCGGACCGATCCCAAGGCGCTCGACCAGGAGTTCATCGACCGGCACACCACGGGCTTCGCGGCGTACCGGGAGCTGTGCGAGGCCACGCCCTGGGAGGAGATCGAGCGGCAGTCGGGCCTCACCCGCCACGACATCCTCAAGGCGGCACGGATCTACGGTGACGCCGACCGGTCGATCGTGAGCTGGTGCCTGGGCGTCAGCCAGCACGAGCACGGCGTCGACACCGTCCGGGAGATCGTCAACCTGCTGCTGCTCCGCGGCAACCTGGGCCGCGAGGGCGCGGGCCCCTCCCCCGTCCGCGGCCACAGCAATGTGCAGGGCAACCGGACCTGCGGGATCGACCACCGGCCCGACGACGCGTTCCTCGACCGGCTCGCCGAGGTCTGCGGTATCGAACCGCCGCGGGAGCACGGGCTGGACACCGTCGCCACCATCGAGGCGATGCACCGCGGCGAGGTGGAGGTCTTCGTCGGCATGGGCGGCAACTTCGCCCTCGCCGCGCCGGACACCCCGTACACCTTCGCGGCGCTGCGCAAGTGCGCGCTGACCGTGCAGGTCAGCACCAAGCTCAACCGCAGCCATCTGGTCCACGGCAGGCAGGCGCTGATCCTGCCGTGTCTGGGCCGGACCGAGAAGGACCGGCAGCGCGGCGGGGTGCAGTCCACCTCGGTCGAGGACTCGATGAGCATGGTCCACCTCTCCGTCGGCATGAAACGCCCGGCCTCGCCGCGGTTGCTGTCGGAGCCCGCGATCATCGCCGGGCTGGCCCGCGCGGCACTGCCGGACAGCGCCACGCCCTGGGAGTGGTACGTGGAGGACTACGACCGGATCCGCGACACGATGGCGCAGGTCCTGGACGGTTTCGAGGACTTCAACCGGCGGGTGCGGCTGCCGCTCGGCTTCCGGATCAAGCAGCCCGCCCGGGAGCTGGTGTTCCGTACCCCGTCCGGGGCGGCGGAGTTCTCCGCGGCGCCGCTGCCGGACGTGGTCCCGGCGCCCGGGACGCTGGCGCTGGGCACGATGCGCTCCCACGACCAGTGGAACACCACCCTGTACTCCGACAACGACCGCTACCGCGGCATCCGCAATCTGCGCACGCTGGTCTTCATGAACGACGACGACATGCGCGAACGCGGTATCGCGGAGTTCGACCCGGTGGACATCACCGCGACCGCGAAGGACGGCACCACCCGCTCCCTGAACGGCTACCTCGCCGTCCCGTACGCCCTGCCCCGGGGCTGCGCGGCCGGGTACATGCCCGAGATGAACGTGCTGATCGCGGTCTGCGACTACAGCGTCCAGAGCGATCAGCCGCTGATGAAACATCTGAAGGTGACCGTCGCACCGGCGGCGTGAGAGACCGGCGCTCACCCGGGTGCCGCCTCAGACCCGGGTGAAGCGCTCCAGCAGCAGATGGGCGCGGGTCTCCGCCGCGGCGAGTTCGGCGGGGTCCGTCTCCGCCCGCCACACCTCGCCCGCCGCGGCGTCGTCCGCCTCCCGCAGTTCGACGACGGCCACCGCCAGCCGTGCCTGGGCGTCCGCGAACGCCGCCGTCCGGCCGCCGTCGAGCACCCGCTCGGCGTCCGCGGCGGCGGCGCTGCACGCGGTCAGCGCCCGCCGCGCCCGCAGCACGGCGCGGTCGTGGACGACCAGCAGACCGCAGAGCAGTCCGACGGCTATGCCCAGGACGCTGGCGAGGGCCCGGTCGGCGACAAGCGTTCCGGCGGAGTCCGGTGCGGTCAGATCGGTCATCAGCAGTGCCAGCGGGGTCAGGAAGACCACGCCGAGGCCGTAGTTGCGCGCGACGACGTACTCCAGCAGGAATTCCAGCACCACGATCACCGCGACCAGCGTGCCCGCGCCCGGGTGGAGGGCGAGCAGCGCCAGGGCGAGGAGGAGTCCGGCGGCCGTGCCCAGGGTCCGCTGCACGGCGCGCTGCGTCGCCGTCCGGACGTTGATCGAGTGCAGCACCGCGGCGGCGGACACCGCGGCCCAGTAGCCGTGCCCGAGGCCCAGCGCCAGGGCCGCGCCGCCCGCCAGACCGGTGCCGAGGGTCATCCGCAGCGCCGGGACGAGCAGGACGGAGCGGTGGCCGGGGCCGCCGGGGTGGCGGCCCGCGACCAGTTCGGCGGCGCGGAGTTCGGCGGCGCCCGGCGGCGCGGTGCCCGCCGCCGGGCCGGCACCGGCCGGGGTGGACCAGGAGGCCGGTCCGGGCAGCAGCCGCGGGATGCGGCGGCGCCGGTCGGCGAGGACGCGCGCCTGGCGGCGCAGATGGCGGGCGAGCAGCGTGGGGTCGTCCGGCGGCCGGCTCGCGGAGCTGATCAGCAGCGACCAGGACAGATCGGTGAGGTGGACGCACACCCCGCCGTGGCGCTCCGTACCCGCCGCGCGCGGCAGCAGGCCGAGGGAGTGGTGGGCGCGCAGCACGGCGGCGGTCGCCCGGTGGCGCCGCCGCCCGTCGTGGTCGGGTCCGGGGGCGTCCCACAGGTCGGCGAGGGCGCGGAGCGCGGCGGCCACCGCGAGGCGCTGCGGGCGGTCGGGGTGGACGAAGCGGCCCGCCATGGCCAGTGCCCAGGAGAGCGCGGCGCCCGCGGCGGCCAGTGCGGTGTGCGGGAGGACGTCGGCGGGGGCGGCGGTGCCGTTGGCCGCGGCGGCGAACGCGAAGAGCAGCAGCACCGCGCCGAGTCCGCCGAGCCGTGCGGCGTCGCAGGCGTACTTGGCGGCGCCCGCGACCAGCGCCGTCGCGGCGACCACCACGGCGGCGCCGGTGCCGCCGTCGCCGGGCCGGGCCCAGGCGGCGAGCGCGGAGCCGCCGCCGACGCACGCCGTCATGGCGAGGGCGACCAGCGCCAGGGCGGGGGCGCGCCGCCGGTAGGGGAGGTTGCGGCCGAAGGTGGTGGTGAAGCCGCCGAGCATGGCGTAGACGGCCTGTTCGGTACGGCCGGTGGCGGCGAGGATCAGTGCGGGCAGGGCCATGGCGAGCGCGGCGCGCAGCGCGAAGGTGAGCGCTCCGTCCACCGGGTGCAGGGTGAGGGAGCCGCGTGGGGAGAGGACCCGCAGCACCCCGGCCGCGGTCTGCCGGGGGCCGCGCGGTCCGGCGGCGCGGCCGTCGTCACCGGTCGGGCTCATGAGGGTGTGCGGGGGTCGGGCGGGCGGGGCGGCTGGTGCATCTCTCCGGTTTCCGGTGGTGGACGGGTGCTCTCGCACAACCCGGCCGCCGGTACCGGAATTCCTCCCTCCGTTCGCCGTCGGCGAAATCCCGGGACCGGCCGCACCTCTCCTGACCTGCGACGCCCTCCCGGCAGCGCCCCGCGGCCGGGCCCGCGCCGGGTGGCGGGCACGGCCGCGGGTCCGCCCGCGCTACGCCGCCGCCCGTTCCCCGGCCTCGGCGCCCTTGCGGACGGTGCAGTGGAGGGAGTCGTCCTCCCCCACGTCGGCGACGATGGTGTCGCCGGGCCCTGCCTCGTCGGCCAGGAGCAGGGAGGCGATCCGGTTGTCCAGCTCGGTCTGGATGGTGCGGCGCAGCGGGCGGGCCCCGAACTCCGGCTGGTAGCCGTGGGCGACCAGCAGTTTCTTCGCCGCCTCGGTGACCTCAAGCGTCATGTCCTGGGCGTGGACGCGGCGCTGGCTGCGGTCGAGGAGATGGTCGACGATCCGGGTCAGATCGTCCTCGGTGAGGCTGTGGAAGAGGATGATGTCGTCGATCCGGTTGAGGAACTCCGGCAGGAAGCGCGCCCGCAGGTCCTCCATCAGCTCGTCCTTCAGCTCCGAGACGTCGCCCTCGTGCGCGATGATCCGCTGCGCGCCGATGTTGGACGTCATGATGACGACGCAGTGGCGGAAGCTGACGGTACGGCCCTGCGCGTCGGTGAGCCGGCCGTCGTCGAGGATCTGCAGCAGGGTGTTGAAGATGTCCGGGTGGGCCTTCTCCACCTCGTCGAAGAGGAGCACGCAGTACGGGCGGCGGCGCACCCGGTCGGTGAGCTGTCCGGCCTCCTCGTAGCCGACGTAGCCGGGGGGCGCCCCGACGAGCCGGGCGACGGTGTGCTTCTCCTGGAACTCGCTCATGTCGAAGCGGATCATGCGGTCCTCGTCGCCGAAGAGGAGTTCGGCGAGGGTTTTGGCGAGTTCGGTCTTGCCGACGCCGGTGGGGCCGAGGAAGAGGAAGGAGCCCACCGGCCGGTTGGGGTCGCCCATACCGGAGCGGTTGCGGCGGACCGCCTCGGAGACGGCGGTGACGGCCTCGCTCTGGCCGACGATCCGCTCGTGCATCGCGTCCTCCAGCTTGAGCAGCTTCTCCTTCTCGCCGGCGGTGAGCTGGGCGACGGGGATGCCGGTGCGGCGGGAGACCACATCGGCGATGTCGTCGGCGGTGACGGAGACGACGCCCTCGCGGCGCTCCTCGATTCCGGCGAGTTCGCCCTCCGCCTCGGCGATCTGCCCCTTCAGCTCGGACGCCTTGTCGAAGTCCTCTCCGGCGACCGCCTGGTCCTTCTCGCGCCGCAGTTTGGCCAGGCGGTCCTCACGGCTGATGACCTCGGTGGAGCGTCCGGCGCTGCGCAGCCGCACCCGTGCTCCCGCCTGGTCCATCAGGTCGATGGCCTTGTCCGGCAGGAAGCGGTCGGAGACGTAGCGGTCGGAGAGTTCTGCGGCCGCGGTCAGCGCGCCGTCGGCGAACCGGACCTGGTGGTGCGCCTCGTAGGAGTCGCGCAGCCCCTCCAGGATCTGGACGGTCTCCTCGACGGTCGGTTCGGGGATCATCACCGGCTGGAAGCGGCGTTCCAGGGCCGCGTCCTTCTCGATGTGTTTGCGGTACTCGTCGATGGTGGTGGCGCCGACGACGTGCAGTTCGCCGCGGGCCAGCGCGGGTTTGAGCATGTTGCCGGCGTCCATGGCGCCCTCGCCCGCGGCGCCCGCGCCGACGACGGTGTGGAGTTCGTCGATGAAGAGGATGATCTCGCCTTCGGCCTGCTGGACGTCCTCGATGACCTTCTTCAGCCGCTCCTCGAACTGGCCCCGGTACTGCGCCCCGGCGACCATGCCGGACAGGTCGAGGGCGACGACCCGCTTGTCCTTGAGGGTCTGCGGGACCTCACCGGCCACGATGCGCTGGGCGAGCCCCTCGACGATGGCGGTCTTGCCGACGCCGGGCTCGCCGATGAGGACGGGGTTGTTCTTGGAGCGCCGGGAGAGGATCTCCACGGTCTGCTCGATCTCGTCGGCCCGTCCCACGACGGGGTCGAGCTTGCCCGCCTTCGCCTCCTCGGTGAGGTCGCGGCCGTACTCGTCGAGGGTGGTGGCCGGGGGTTTGGCGGCGGCGGGGGTGCCCTCCGCGCGGGCGGCCTCCTCGGCCTGCCGCCGCACCTTGTCGACGTCGAGGTCCTCGGCGCGCAGCAGCCGCGTGGCGCCGGATCCGGAGCCCGGGCCGGAGGTGTCGAGGAGCGCGCCGAGGATGTGCTCGGGGCCGATGTAGGAGACGCCCGCGGCCTGGGAGCGGTCGTAGGCGCTGGTGAGGGTGCGTTTGGCGGCGGGGGTCAGGCCCGGTTCGGCGGAGGGTTCGCCGGATTCGCGGGGCAGTACGGCGGCGATCTTGTCGCCGAGGCCGTCCGGGTCGACGCCGGAGCGGGCGAGGAGGCCGCGGGCCGGTTCGACCTTGGTGGCGGCCCACAGCAGATGTTCGGTGTCGAGGTCGGAGGTGCCGTCCTCGGCCGCCCGCCCCGCGGCCAGGTTGATCAGTTCCTGGGAGGAGTCGGTCAGCAGCCGTCCGATGGGGACCCGCTGGACGGCGGGCGGCGAGGACGCCGGGGACATTCCGAAGAACCGGTTCAGCAATTCGCTGAACGGGTCGGACGCGCCGAAAGCGGAACCGAACGGCATCGACATGTCTGCTCCTGGTGCGTGGGGGGTTCTCCTCACTCAAGCGCGGCCCCGGGTGCTCCGCAAACGGAAGGCGGGGCCCGCCCCCGGCGCGGACCGCCCCGCGGTTCCGGCCGGTGGGCCGCCCCGCGCCGCGGGTCAGGAGGGATCGTCCGCGAGGGCGTCGGTGACCCAGCGGTGGAAGGCGCCGATGTGGTGCTCGCTGGGGACGAGGACGCCGCCGTCGCGGTAGGCGCGGGAGTCCATGGCGGGCTGGGTGCGTTCGCAGGCGGCGAAGTCCTGGGTGTTGACGCGGTGGAACAGCTCGACCGACGGGGTGAGGTCGGCGCCGGACGCCAGGACCTCGGGCCGGTAGAGCCAGTCGCACGCGACGGTGGTGCGGTCGGCGGCGGACGGGAACATCCGGTGGACGATGACGTGGTCCGGGACGAGGTTGACGAAGACCTGCGGGCGCAGGGTGAGCGCGTAGTAACGCCGGTCCTGGGTGTCGTCGAGGCCGGGCAGCCGGCCGAAACCGCCGGTGCCGTCGACGGTGAATCCCTCGGCCGTCCCGGCGAAGGCCGCGCCGTGGCCGACGAAGTACTGGGCGGCGAGCCCGTCGGCGAACTCCGGGAGCACGTCGGTGAGTTCGGGGTGGATGGTGGCGCAGTGGTAGCACTCCATGAAGTTCTCGACGACGAGTTTCCAGTTGGCGCGGACGTCGTAGGTGATCCGGCGGCCGAGGGCGAGGTGTGCGGCGCCGTAGCGGTCGAGGGCGGTGGGGTCACCGAGGCGTTCGGTGGCCGCGGCGATGACGGTGTCCTCGAAGGACGGGGGCGCACCGGCGAGGCACACCCAGAGATAGCCGAGCCATTCCCGCAGGTGGACGGGGATCAGTCCGCGTTCGGTGCGGTCGACGCCGGGCATCTGCCCGAGGTTGGGGGCGGCGGTCAGGCGGCCGTCGAGGCCGTACGTCCAGGCGTGGTAGGGGCATTGGAGGGTACGGCGGACGGTGCCGCTCTCCTCGGTGCACAGGCGGGCGCCGCGGTGGCGGCAGATGTTGAGGTGGGCGCGGACCTCACCGCGCCGGTCGCGGACGAGCAGCACACTCTCCCGGCCGACCTGGACGGTGCGGAAGGCGCCGGGCCCGGCGAGGTCGGCGGCGCGGACCGCGCAGAACCACCGCCGTTCGAAGATCCGCTCCTGTTCACGGCGGAAGACGGCGGGGTCGGTGTAGGCGGCGCCGGGCAGCGTGGCGATCAGCTCGGGGCCGGGCGCGCTCGCCCGCGGGCCGCTGAACGGGGTGGCGGTCATCTTCGTTCTCCTCGGGCGGGGCGGTCCGGCGGGAGCGCCGAGGGCCGGTGCGGACGGAACGGGGCGGGGCGGTGCGGGCGGAAGAGGCTGTACGGACGAGGCGGAACGGGCGGCGGGCTCAGCGGTTCCGGCGGGCCGCCTCCGGGGCGACGAGGGGTTCGGCGGTGACGGTCGCGGCGAGCAGGTCGCCGAAGTAGCCGACGTGGACGGCGGTACCGGGTGCGGTGTGCGCGCGGGGCAGCCAGGCGTGGGCGACGCAGCGGCCGACGACCGGGCCGTGGGCGGCGGAGGTGAGGTGACCGGCCGCCTCCCCGGCCACGTACACCGGTTCGCCGCCGAGGACGGCGGCGGCCGGGTCGTCGAGGGTGAGGTGGACCAGGCGGCGCCGGACGGCGCCTTCGCGTCCGGCGAGGGCGGCGCGGCCGAGGAAGTCCCCCTTGTCGGGGCGGACGGCGAAGCCGAGGCCCGCCTCGTACGGGTCGTCCTCACAGGTCATGTCGTGGCCCCAGGCGCGGAACCCCTTCTCCAGGCGGAGGCTGTCCAGGGCGGCGCGCCCCGCGGCGACGGCGCCGAGGCCGCGGCCCGCCTCCCACAGCGTGTCCCACAGGCAGCGGCCGAGGTCGGCGGTGGTGTACAGCTCCCAGCCCAGCTCCCCGGCGTAGGAGACGCGCTGCGCGAGGACCGGGACGGGGCCGAGGTGGGCGCGGCGGGCCCGGAAGCGGCCGAAGCCCCGGTGCGAGAAGTCGCCGTCGGCCAGCGGCTGCACGAGGTCGCGGGCGCGCGGGCCCCAGACACCGATGCCGCAGGTGCCCGCGGTGAGGTCGCGGACGCGGACGCCCGCGGGGGCGTGACGGCGCAGCCACACCAGGTCGGCGGCGCTGTTGGCGCCGATACGGAAACGCTCCTCGTCCAGGCGGGTGACGGTGAGGTCGGAGCGGATGCCGCCGTGCGCGTCGAGCAGCAGGGTGTACGTCACCGTGCCCGGCGGCCGGTCGAGTTGATTGGTCGTCAGGTATTGCAGGAAGGCGAGCGCGCCCGGGCCCTCGACCTCCAGGCGGCGCAGCGGGGTCAGGTCGTACAGGCCGACGCGTTCGCGGGTGGCGCGGGCCTCGGCGACGCTCACCGGCGACCAGTGGCGGGCCGCCCAGGCGTCGCGCGGGGGCAGGGCGAGGCCGTCGGCGAGCGGGGCGTTCGCCTCGTACCACTGGGGACGCTCCCAGCCGCCCGACTCCAGGAAGTACGCGCCGAGTTCCCGCTGCCGGTCGTGGAACGGGCTCACCCGCAGCGGGCGCGGGCCCGCCGGCGGCTGGAGGGGGTGGACGACGTCGTAGACCTCGATGAAGCTGCGGGCGCCGCGCTCGGCGGTGTACGCGGGTGAGCGCTGGGCGCCCTCGAAGCGGTGCGGATCGCAGGCGTGCAGGTCGAGGGTGGTGTGCCCGTCGGTGATCAGTTCGGCGACGGCGCGGGCGGCGCCCGCGGAGTGGGTGACCCAGACGGCCTCGGCGAGCCAGAAGCCGCGCGGCGCGGCCGCCTCGCCGAGCAGCGGCATCCCGTCCGGGGTGAAGGAGAAGACGCCGTTGAAGCCGTCGGTGATCCGCGAGGCGCCGAGCGCGGGCAGCAGTTCGGTGGCGTCGCGCCAGCTCGGTGCGAAGTCCTCGGCGGTGAACGGCAGCGAGGACGGCATGACGGGCGCGTCGTCGTAGGCGGGCACGGTGTACGGGTCGACGGGCATCGGGCGGTGGGCGTACGAGCCGATGCCGAGGCGGTCGCCGTGCTCGCGGAAGTAGAGGTCGCGGTCCTGGAAGCGCAGGAGCGGGCGGACCGCCTCGGCCCGCGGGCCGCCGGGGACGGCGAGTGCGGGCAGCGGCGCGGTCGTCGCGTACTGGTGGGCGAGCGGCAGCAGCGGCACCCTCACCCCGGCCATCGCGCCGATCACCGGCCCCCAGAAACCGGCGGCGCTCACGACGTGGTCGGCGGGGAAGGTGCCGCGGTCGGTGACGACGGCGGTGACGCGGCCGCCGGAGTGCTCGATGCCGGTGACGGTGTGCCGGTCGAGGACGCGGGCGCCGCGGGCGGTGGCGCGGGCGAGCTGCGCGCGGCAGGCGGGCACCGCGCGGGCGATGCCGTCGTCGGGGGTGTACCAGCCGCCGTACAGCAGGGCGGCATCCAGCATCGGCCAGTGGCGGGCGCACTCGGCGGGGGTGAGGAGTTCCCCGCGCACGCCCCAGGAGGCGGCGAGGCGGGCCTTGCGGTGGAGGTCGGCCCAGCGTTCCGCGGTGGTGGCGATCTCCAGCCCGCCGACGGCGGAGAAGCAGGGCGCGCCGTCGGCCTCCAGCGCGGTGAACTTCTCGATGGTGTAGGCGGCGAAGCGGGTCATGGTGCGGGACGGGGCGGTGGCGAAGACCAGGCCGGGGGCGTGCGAGGTGGAGCCGCCGGGGGCCGGGAGGGGGCCCTGTTCCAGGACGGTGACGTCGCGCAGGCCACGGGCGGTGAGTTCGTCGGCGAGGGAGCAGCCGACGATGCCGGCGCCGATGACGACCACGCGGGCGTCGGTCGGGGGTGCGGGAGGCATGTCCCTCCTCGGGGAGGTCGGGGCGGACGGCGCCGGGACGGCGGTGCGGCGGGGACAGCGGGAGGGCACGGGGCGACAGAGACCCACGGTGTTGCGCAGGACACGATCGGTTGCGCGATGAGAGACATAGTGGGAACGCCGCAGCTCCACCGTCAAGGGGCCGGGAGCGGGCGGCCGGGAATCGCCGGAGGGTCCGGCGGAAGCGCTTGACGGGCCGTGGGCGCGCCGGGACTCTGTTGCGCGGAACGCTCCGCCGTGCGCACCGCGAAACGTTGTCCGGGTGCCGGGCGGTGCGCCTCCACGCGTCCGGACAGGCGCGGCGGCCGTCACCCGGCCGCCCGTCACCGGCCCGGACGAGGCCGCGGCTCCGAGGAGGACGCCCATGCACACCGTCACGGTCATCGGCGCGTCACTGGCGGGGCTCGGCGCCGCCCGTGCGCTGCGCGCCGAGGGGTACGCGGGCCGGCTGGTCCTGCTCGGCGAGGAGCCCCACCGGCCGTACGACCGGCCACCGTTGTCGAAGGCGTTCCTCACCGGCGCGGCGGACGCCGGCGCCCTCGCGCTCGCCGACGACGCGGAGACCGCCGCGCTCGCCCTCGATCTGCGCACCGGTACCCGGGCCGTCCGCCTCGATCCGCGGGCGCGGTCGGTGACGCTCGCCACCGGGGAGGAGATCCGCACCGACGGCGTCGTCCTCGCCACCGGCGCCGCGCCGCGCACCCTGCCGGGGCCGGTGCCCGGCGGGGTGCACACCCTGCGCACCCTCGACGACGCGCGGGCGCTGCGCGCCGCGCTGAGCGCCTCACCGGTGCGGGTGGTGGTGATCGGCGGCGGGTTCCTCGGCGCGGAGACCGCCTCGTCGTGCGCCGCGCTCGGCCACGACGTGACGGTGGTGGAGGCCGCGCCGCTGCCCCTCGCCTCGCAGTTGGGCGAGGCGATGGCCCGGGTGTGTGCCGCGCTCCACGCCGATCACGGGGTACGGCTGCTGACCGGTACCGGGGTGGCGCGGCTGCGGGCGGACGGCGCGGCGGACACCGTCACCGGGGTCGCACTGGCCGACGGCCGGCTGCTCCCCGCCGAGGTGGTCGTCGTCGCCATCGGGGTCCGCCCGCGTACCGGCTGGCTGGCCGGCAGCGGGCTGCCGCTCGACGACGGGGTGTGCTGCGACGCGGGCGGGGTGACGCCGCTGCCGCGGGTGGTGGCCGCCGGGGACGTGGCGCGGGCGGCGGGGGTGCGCGGTGAGCACTGGAGCGCCGCCACCGAACAGGCGGCGGTGTGCGCCCGCAATCTCCTCGCGGGCCGCACCGTGGCCACCTGCCGGGCGGTGCCGTACTTCTGGTCGGAGCAGTACGGCGTCCGGCTCCAGTTCGCCGGACGCCGGGCCCCCGGGGACCTGCCGCGCGTCGTGGCGGGCTCCCCGGCCGACCGTTCCTTCCTCGCCGTCTACGAGCGGAACGGCCGCCCCACCGCCGCGCTCGCCCTCAACCTCCCGCGACCGTTCGCGCGACTGCGGCGGGAGGTGGGGCGGGCGGCGGAGGGGGTGGGGTGAGGCGGGGGGCAGGCGTCGCTCATGCGGACGCCGCCGCCCGGGCTTCGGCGCACAACCGGGTGATGCGGTGGTCGGCACCGAGGATGCGCACCGCTCCGGCGTGTGCGCGGTCCGCCAGGCCCATGGCCTCCTCCCGTAATCCCGTCGAAGCCAGCATGCGAGCCAGCATGGCGGTCGCCTCCATGGTGAAGGGGTGTTCCTCACCCCATTCCTCGGACCGGGTGCGGGCGACCTCCCGTGCCTCGGCGACCGCGAGTTCCTTGTCACCGCGGTGCCAGGACACCTGCGCGAAGGTGGTCCGGGCCGAGGTGGTCATCGGGTGGCCCGGGCCGAAATGGGCTCTGCATGCCTCCAGCGCCGCCTGCGCCTGTTCGCTCACGTCGTCCCAGGAGGGCAGGGGCTCGGTCACCGCCGGCGAGGAAGTATCCGAGAGGACCTCGCGCATCGCCCAGGCACACATCAGCAAGGAACGGCAGGCGATCTCCTCGCTCCGCTCGCCCTGCAGATGCGGGACGACCTCCCTGACCCTGTCGGCCAGCCGGAGCGTGATGTCCAGGTCGCCGTTCATGCAGTGGTTGTCGACCTGCACGAAGAGGGTTTCCGCGGTTTCCGCGTGCGTGGGACCCAACAGGCGCTCTCTGATCCCGTGCGCCCGGCGCGCGAGGTCCAGTGCCTCCGTATAGCGTCCGCGCCTCCCGTAGACCCCCGCCAGCTGGATGCAGCCGTCTCCCACCAGCAGCGGCGCCTGAGCCTCCTGTGCGGTCGCCGCGCGCAGTGCCTCCTCCAGAATGGGCTCCGCGCCGGCGAAATCACCGTTCTGACTGATGACCTTGCCCAGAGCAATGGCGTCGGCGACCGCGGCCGATGTGGCGTCCGCCGCACCGCGCCACGCCCGTACGATTCCCTCGGCGAACGGCAACGCATCCGCCCAGCGTCCGGCGGCGTCATAGCGGTTCCTGACCCTGCGGGCCGTGTCCCGCACAAGGCCGGAGGTGTCGTCGCGGTGCAGGAGTGTCAGCAGATGCGGCTCGGCCAGACGCCTCGCGGCGTCCGTCACCGCGTCGTCGGAGGCGGCCCGGTTCACCAGGTGAGCCGCCGCGGCGGACAGCTCGGTCCGCAGCTCCCCCGGCATGCCCGAGGCGACCGTTTCGAGCAGCAGACCGTGCGCCGTCACACAGCGGATGGGCCGCTCCCCGCCGCCGGTCGGCATGTCCACCAGACTCACGAGGGAGGCCGAGAGCAATCCGTGGAGGGCCGCTTCGATCCGTTCCGGGCTGAGCTTCGGCACCTGTGTCGTCTGCACCGCGGACGGCGCCAGCAGGGAAAGCGGCACCGGGGCGTCCCCCCAGCACGACAGCAACCGCAGGACCACCTCCGACTCGGGCAGACCGCGCGAGGCCAGCGCATCGAGCGAGAGCTGCCAGGTCCGGCTCAATGTCTCCCGGGCACCGCTGCCGATGCCCGCTCCGCGGTCCAGCAGCGCCACGGGATCCGCACCGAGTCGTTCCAGATACTGCTCGACGGACCAGCTCTCCAGCAGTTGCTGGGCGAGAAAGCCGCCCGCCAGCGTCAAGGCCAGTGGATGGCAGCCGAGCCGCCGGGCCAGAAGCATCGACGCCTCGTGATGATGCGGTCCCGGCGCAAGGTCGTGCAGCAACTGCGCCGCCTCCGCCACGGGCAGCACATCGACCGGATGCAGCCGGGCGCCCGCCGCTGCCCACACCGGATCCGTGGCCTGCCGTGACGTCACCACAACCGTGCCGCGCCGGGAGGTCCGCAGCCAGCCGCCGCGCAGCAGGTGCGGGTCGTCCGCGTTGTCCATCACCAGCAGCCACGGGTCCGGTGAGGCGTCCAGCTGTTGCCACACCAGGTCGGCTGCGGCCCGGTGCCCCTCCTGCGCGGCCCGCACCTCCTCGGTGGACGCGCCCCGGTCGGCCGCCACCGCCAACATCCCTGCCCGAAGCTGTGACGTGGTGGACGCGTCCACCCAGAGCCCCACGGTTTCCGGCACGACCTGCTCGAACAGCCAGCGGGCCACGGCTGTCTTCCCGCAACCGCCGAAGCCGTGCAGGACGTGCACCCCGCCGCCGGTGGCCACCGCCGTCAGAAGTTCGGCCCGCAGCTCCTCGCGGTCGCGCAACGCGGTGCGCAAAGGGGCGGAGAGCGCCACTCGCACCGACGCCGGACTCGCCCCGGCCGCCGCCTCCGCCCCGTGGTGGTGATGCTCGGTGATCCGGATGTCTCGTTCCGACTGGAAGATACGGCCGTGTTCGTACGCGGCGGCGAACGGCCTGTCCTCGCTCATGCCGCTCATACCCCGTCCGCGCCCCCGATCCGCATGTCCCGGCCCGCCTGGTAGACGCGGGCGTTGCCGGAGGCGGTGGCGTGCTGGGTGACGCCGGGCGCGGGTGTTTCGGGCGGGGTGAGGTCGGTGACGAGGGCGCGCAGGTCGGCGGCGAGTTCGGGGTGGGCGGTGAGCAGGCGGCGCAGGCGGCTCTGCCATTCGGTGCCGCTGCCCTCCGCGACGGTGTCCCGGCCCGGGCCCTCGGGGGCGGCGAGCAGCTCCTCGCGGGTGTCGTCGAGGTCACGGGCGACGCCCGGTTCCTGCTCGGGGCGGGCGCGCCGCCACAGTGCGAGAAAACGGTCGCGTACGCCGTGCCAGGCGTCCGTCGTCAACGCGCCGACCAGCGCCGTGCCCGCACTGCCCGCCAGTGCCGCGATCTCCGGATCCACAACTCCCCCTCGGGGTCGAACCGTTCGGACGTTCAGCCTACCGGGGTGATCAGACGGCTACGGGCGGCTCGGGGCGGGTGCGGCGTTCGGCGTCGATGGCGTCGGCGGCGGTGCGCAGGGTGCGGATCGCGCCGTCCAGGAAGGGGTTGGGGTCGGCGGCGCGGCGGACCGCGAAGACGCGGCGGACGTGGGAGGGCCCGGCGAGCCGGATGAGGTGGACCTCGTCGGAGGCGAGCAGCGCGAGTTCGGGGACGATGGCGACGCCGAGGCCCTTGCGGACCAGTTCGAAGGGGAGGTTGTAGTCGTTGGTGCGGAACAGCACCTCGGGGCGGAAGCCGCCCTCGGCGCAGATGTGCAGCAGGGAGCGGGCGGCGTCGGTGTCCTCGCGGTAGCAGATCCAGCGTTCGCCGGAGAGGTCGCCGACCCGGATGCGTTTACGGCGGGAGAGGCGGTGGCCGGTGGGGACGAGGACGTAGAGGGGCTCCTCCAGGAGGAGGGTGGTTTCCAGGTCATCGGGCCAGTTGTGCGGCACCATGCCGTACTCGAAGATCACCGCGAGATCGAGGCGGCCTTCGGAGACGGCGGGGACGGTGGTCCGCGGATCGCCCTCCTCGTAGCGGACATCGACCTGCGGGCGGTCGCGGAGGAATTCCGCGAGGACGTCGGGGACGAGGCGGAAGCCCGCGGACCAGAAGCTGCCCAGGTGCAGCCGGCCGCGTTCGGCGGCGGCGAAGGAGCGCAACTCGTCCTCGGCCGACTCCAGTTCGGCCAGCAGCCGGGCGGCGCGGCGGGCCAACTGCACCCCGGCGGCGGTGGGCCGGACACTGCGCGGCGACCGCTCGAAGAGCTGGACGCCCAGGGCCCGTTCGACGGAGGAGATCTGCTGGGAGACGGCGGAGGGGGTGTACCCCAGGAGGCGCGCCGCGGTGCGCAGCGAGCCCGTCGCCACGACGTCACGTACCGCTTGGAGCTGCGTGGGGGTCAGCATCAGGTGACGTTAACAGCATGGGGTGAGAGGTCACCAGGGGTGGTTCTCGTGGCCGGGCGAGCGGGCGGCGGGGCTTTGCCGTGCGCGTCGGCGATCACGGGTTCTACCCCGGGTGATGCCGTTCGCACACCCCTGTTCCGTCCGTTGAGATGCGACAGATGAGCTGAACAGAATGTCCATGGATGCTCACCCTGCCTCATCTTGTGTGCGGCCGCGGGCTGCCGCACATTGAGCGGTCAGTGGCCGACCCGGCAGAAGGGCAACTCCATGGACAGACCGCTCCCGGGCCCCCGGGCCCGTGGCAGGACGCACCGGGCGGTGGCCGGTCTCTGCGTCACGGCGCTCCTGCCGCTCACCGCGGCCTGCGGCGGCGCCGATCCGACGACCCGGTCCGCGGCGCCGGTGCAGAAGAAGGATCCGGCGCTGCACGCGTTGCTGCCGCAGAAGATCCGGGCGGCGGGCACCCTGACCGTCGCGACGGGCGACGACTATCCGCCGCTGGTGTCGCTGGGGACGGACAACCGGACGCTGGTCGGGGTGGAGCCGGATCTGATCCAGGCGATCGCGCAGACCCTCGGGGTCAAGGTGACCTTCGCCAAGGCGAGTTTCGACAGCCTCATCGGCGGGGTGCAGTCGCACCGCTACGACCTGGCGATCCAGGCGATGCTGGACAAGCCCGAGCGGCGCGGCCGGATCACCTTCGTCGACTACTTCCGCACCAGCAGCTCGATCCTCGTGCCCGAGCAGCGGGCGGAGGACATCGCGGCGCTGACGGACCTGTGCGGCAGGCAGGTCGCGGTGGAGCAGGGCACCGCGCAGGTGGACGACCTGGAGGCGCAGAAGAAGAAGTGCGCTGCGGCCGGGGAGAGGGCGCCGGAGGTGCTGGTATTCCCCGATTCGGTGGGCTGTTTCCAGGCGCTGTCGACCGGCCGGGCCGAGGCGTTCGTCGGCGGCACCCCGACCGTCGAGTACCAGGCGGCGCAATCCAGCGGGCGGCTGCGAAGGACCGGCGAGCCCTACCGCTTCCTGCCGTACGGGATTCTCGTCGACAAGGAGGACAAGGCGCTGGTCACGGCGGTGCGGCGGGCGTTGCAGAAGGTCATCGACAACGGCGGTTACACGAAGATCCTCACGGCGTGGAAGGTCCGGTCGGGTGCGCTCCGGCAGGCGACGGTGAACGGGGGCGCGGTATGAGCGAGCAGGTGCGGGCGGGCGGCGGGCCCGCGGCGAAGACCCCGCCGGACGAGCGGATCCGGGCGGTGCCGCAGCGGCACCCCGGGCGGTGGGTGACCTCGGCGGTCCTCCTCTTCCTGCTGGTGTTCCTGGTGCAGGGGTGGGCGGCCAATCCGCGGATGCAGTGGGCGACGGTCGGGGAGTTCCTGTTCGCGCCGGTGGTGCTGGAGGGGCTGCGGACCACGCTGATGCTGACCGTCCTCGCGATGGCCGTCGGCATCGTGGGCGGGGTGGCGGTCGCGGTGCTGCGGATGTCCCCGAACCCGGTACTGGCGCGGTTGAGCGCCCTGTACATCTGGGTGTTCCGCGGGACGCCGCTCCTGGTGCAGTTGCTGTTCTGGTACTTCCTGTCGGCGATCGTGCCGGTCATCGGCCTCGGCGTGCCGTGGGGGCCGACATTCTTCCAGGTCGACACCAACCACCTCATCACCCAGCTCACGGCGGCGGTGCTGGGCCTGGGCCTGCACGAGGCGGCGTACATGGCGGAGATCGTGCGCGCCGGGCTGGCGTCGGTGGACGAGGGGCAGACGGAGGCGGCGCACGCGCTGGGGCTGACGCGGCGGCAGACGCTGCGGCGGATCGTGCTGCCGCAGGCGCTGCGGATGATCATCCCGCCCACCGGCAACCAGGCCATCTCGATGCTGAAGACCACCTCGCTGGTGTTCGCCATCGCCGTCCCGGAGCTGCTGACGTCGATCCAGGGCATCTACTCCCGCAACTTCCAGCAGGTGCCGCTGCTCGCGGTGGCGTGTGTCTGGTACCTGGTGGCGACGTCGGTGCTCAACGTCGGCCAGCACTACCTGGAGCGCCGCTTCCGCCGGGGAGCGGACCGCTCCGCCCCCGCGCCACGCGCCCGCCGCGGGGCCGCCGCCACCGCCGAGGAGGACCGGTCATGACTTCAACTCCCGTACAGCAGAAGGCAGTTGATGTGGTACGGGCCGAGGGCGTACGCAAGAGCTTCGGCTCCGTCGAGGTGTTGAAGGGCATCGATCTGACGGTGCGGGCGGGCGAGGTGATGTGCCTGGTGGGCCCGTCGGGCTCCGGCAAGTCGACGTTCCTGCGCTGCGTCAACCATCTGGAGCGGATCGACGCGGGCCGGCTGTACGTCGGCGATGAGCTGATGGGCTACGCGGAGCGCGGCGGCCGCCTCCACGAGCTGGGCGAGAAGGAGATCGCGCGGCAGCGGCGCGCCATCGGGATGGTCTTCCAGAAGTTCCATCTCTTCCCGCATCTGACGGCGTTGGAGAACGTCACGGAGGCGCCGGTCCTGGTCAACGGCGAGCCGAAGGCGGCGGCGCGGGAGCGTGGCCGGGAACTGCTGGCCCGGGTCGGCCTGGCGGACAAGGCCGGCACCTACCCCTCGCAGCTCTCCGGCGGCCAGCAGCAGCGCGTCGCCATCGCCCGCGCGCTCGCCATGCGCCCGCGGCTGATGCTCTTCGACGAGCCGACCTCGGCGCTCGATCCGGAGCTGGTCGGGGAGGTGCTGGAGGTGATGCGGGGCCTCGCCGACGACGGTATGACGATGGTCGTGGTGACCCATGAGATGGGCTTCGCCCGGGAGGTCGGCGACGCGCTGGTCTTCATGGACGACGGCGTCGTCGTCGAATCCGGCCGCCCCGCCGATGTCCTTTCCTCCCCGCGCGAGGCCCGTACCCGCGCCTTCCTCCGCAAGGTCCTGTGACCCGCGCCCGCCCTCGGCAGGAGAGATCATGTCCCGTGCAGTAGTCATCGGCGCCGGAGTGCTCGGCGCGTCCGTCGCCCACCATCTGACGCGCGCCGGGGTGGCGGTCACCGTCCTCGACGCGGGCGGCCCCGCATCCGGCACGTCCGGCGCCACCTTCGCCATCGACGTCACCCACCTCAAGACCCCGTACTCCTACTACGCGTTGAACCGCCGCAGCGCCGCGGCGCATCTGACGCTGGGCGAGGAGGACGGTGCCGGGGCGCGCTGGCGGCATGCGGTGCCGCTGGTGCAGTGGGGGCACACCGCGCAGGAGCGGCGGGTGATCGAGGAGCGGGCGCGGCGGCTGCGGGAGTGGGGCCATCCGTGCCGGACGACGGGCCCGGAGGCGCTGGCGGAGCTGGCGCCGGGCGTCGATCCGGCGTCGTGCCGGGCCGAGGAGCTGGTGGTGCACGACCATGCCGCGTGGTACGACGCGCCGCTCTTCGTCCGCACCCTGCTGGACCGGGCGGTGCGGCGCGGCGCGGCCGTCCACCACGGGCTGCGCGTCACCGGGCTGCTGCGCCGCGGCGACCGGATCACGGGTGTGGAGAGCGAGGGCCGCCGCTGGGAGGCGGACCACGTCGTCAACTGCGCCGGTCCGGATGCCGGGCGGATCGCGGCGCTGGCCGGGGCGGCGCTGCCGCTGACCCGGATCCCGGGGCTGGTCGGCGAGAGCGTGCCGGTGCCCGAGGCGCGGCTGGGCGCGATCCTGGCGACGCCGGGGGTGGATCTGCGTCCGGCGCCGGGCGACCGGGTGTGCTCGATCTCCTGGCCGGTGGACGCCCGGCTCGCCCCGGACGGCACTCCGGGCGATGCCCAGGACCCGGGCCTGGAGGCGGAGTTGCACCGGCTGGGCCAGGAGGTGCTGCCCGCCCTGCGGGGCGCGGCGGCCACCGCGGTGCGCCGGGGGATCCGCCCGGTACCGGCCGACGGACTGCCGCTGGTCGGCGAGGCACCGGGCGCGCCGGGGCTGTACCACGTGGTCACGCACAGCGGGGTGACGCTGGCCCCGCTGCTGGGCGAACTGACCGCCCGGGAGCTGACCGCCGCCGCCCCGGTGGCCGAACTGGCGCCGTACCGCCCCGGACGCGAGCCCGCGACCGGCGTACGGGACGAGAGCCTTCAGGTGATGCGCGGCCGGCCGGGGACCGCGGCACGTCCGTAGACCGCTCGGACGGTGCGGTGTCCGGTGGCCGGTGGCCGGTGGCCGCGCCCCTCCCGGTGCGGACCGCCCCGCCTCGCGCCGCCGTGCTGCGTGCGGGCCGGGAGCGTACGGAAACCGTGCGGGCCAGGGCGACGGCGTACGGAACCGTACGAGGCGGGCCGACGGCGTACGGCTCCGCGCGGGCCGGGACGGGGCGGGGCGGACCGGAGCCAGGGTGCGCGGGTCGGGGTGCGCGGGTCGGGGTGCGCGGGCCTGGGTACGCGGGCCGACGGCATACGGCTCCGCGCGGGCCGGGGCAGGCCGGACCGGAGCCTGGGTGCGCGGGCCGGCCGGACCACGTCACGGGCGCCGGTCACCGGCGCCGCGTCCCGGCGCCCCGGGCGCCCCGGCCGCCCCGGCGCCCCGTTCCGGGCGGCTCCGCCGGACGGTCCGGGTCGGCGGGCCTCCGGGTGAACGCGGTGGGTGCCCCCTTGCCACCACCCGATCGTACGTGTTCGGATTATCTCGGCGGTGGTCCCGCATCCCCCGCGGGATCACCGCCGATCAGCGTGTTTCCGTCCGACAGCAGCCGCCGTCCCGGTGCCCGCGCGGCCCCGGCCCTCCGCGCCATCCGTCCCGTACGCCCCGCACGCCGCCGTCCCTCCCCGCACCGGACCCGCTCCCCCGGCCGTGTTCCGTACCGCCCCGTCCCGGCGGGCGATCGCCGTACGCACTCCCCGGCGGGCCGGTCGCCGTACGAACTGGAGTGAGTGATGAAACCCGCCGCGTTCCGCTACCACCGGGCCCGTGACGCCGACGGCGCGGTGCGGCTCCTCGCCGAGCTGGGTGAGGACGCCAAGGTGCTCGCCGGGGGCCAGAGTCTGGTGGCGATGATGGCGTACCGGCTCGCCCGGCCCCGGCACCTCGTCGACATCGGCGCCTTACGCGGGCTCGACCGTCTCGCGCACGACGGCGGGGCGCTGCGCGTCGGGGCGCTGACCACCCATCACGCCGTCGAGCGGGCGCCGGACTCCGTCCTCGGCGCCGGTTTCGCGGTGGTGCGGGAGACGATGCGGTGGATCGGGCATCTGCCGATCCGTACCCGGGGCACGGCGGGCGGCAGCCTCGCGCACGCCGACGCGACCGCCGAATGGTGCCTGCTCGCGGTGGTCCTCGACGCCGAACTGCATGTCCTCGGACCCGGCGGGACGCGCCGGATCGCCGCCGCGGACTTCTTCCTCGGCCCCTACACCACCGCCCTGGAGCCGGACGAACTCCTCGTCGAGATCGTCTTCCCGCGCCCGGCTCCGTACGCCGCGGTCACCGAGTTCGCCGAGCGGCACGGGGACTTCGCGCTCGCCTCCGCCGCCGTCGTCCTGGAGAAGGACGGCGGGACGGTGCGCGGCGGGCGGGTGGCGCTCGGCGGCGTCGGACCGGTGCCGCTGCGGGCCACCGGGGCGGAGCGGGTGCTCGCGGACGGCGGCACCTTCGCCGACTGCGCCGAGGCGGCGGCCACCGCCCTCCCGGACGACGGTCCCGGGGACGACGGTACGTACCGGCGGCACCTGATCCGCACGCTGGTGCGGCGGGCCTGTGAGGAGGCGGACGCACGATGACGGCGAGCACACCCGAGGAGCGGCGCGGCGGGGAGCACACGGGCGCGGGGCGCGGCGGGCACGCCTGCCGGCCGGACGCCACCGGCCGGGGGACGGACGGCCGCGGCCACGGCGGCACCCACCGCCCCTCCGCCGCCGGGCACCCCGGCCCCCCGCCCGGCGAGGAGCGCGCGCCGCTGATCGGCCGCTCGGTGCCGCGGAAGGAAGACCCCCGGCTGCTGACCGGGCGTGGCCGGTTCGTGGACGACCTCACCGAACCGGGGGTGCTGTACGCCCAGTTCGTCCGCTCGACGGTCGCGCACGGTGAGGTCACCGCGCTCGATCTGGACGCGGTGCGGGCGGTGCCGGGTGTGGTCGCCGCGTTCGACGCGGCCGATCTGGGGCTCGGGGACATCACCGCCCGGCTGGACCGGCCGCCGGAGGAGTTCGCCGAGACCTCGATGCCGGTGCTGGCGCGGCGCCGTGTGCGGTACGTCGGCGAACCGCTGGCGATCGTCGTGGCCCGGGACGCGTACGCCGCCGAGGACGGGCTGGAGGCCGCCCGCGTCGGCTACGACGCGTGGCGGCCGGTGGTGAGCGAGGCGGCGGCGCTGGCCGACGGGGCGCCGCTGGTGCACGACGCGGCGCCCCGCAACACCCTGGTGGACGTCGCCCCGTTCGCCACCGAGGGCATCGACGAGATCTTCGCCGCCGCCCACCGTGTGGTGCGGGTCGAGGCGCGCACCGGGCGGCAGAACGCGCTGCCGCTGGAGACCCGCGGCGCGCTCGCCCACTGGGACGACCGGGCCGAGCAGTTGGTGCTGCGCACCTGCACCCAGGTGCCGCACCAGGTGCGGACGGTCGCGGCGGGCTGTCTGGGGCTCGACGAGCGGGCGGTGCGGGTCCTCGTCCCGGACATGGGCGGCGGCTTCGGCCTGAAGTGCGTGGTGGGGCGGGAGGAGATCGCGACCGCCGCGGCGGCGCTGCGGCTCGGCCGCCCGGTGAAGTGGACCGAGGACCGCAAGGACGCGCTGACCGCGTCGTTCCTCGCCCGCGAGCAGCGCTACGACGTCCGCGCCGCGTTCGGCGCCGACGGCCGCATCCTGGGCCTGGACGCCGACATCGTCTGCGACATGGGCGCGTACTCCTGCTATCCGTTCACCGCCGGTATCGAACCGCTGATGGCCGCGGCGGAGCTGCCGGGCGTCTACCGGGTGCCCGCCTACCGGGTGCGCGGCCGGGCGGTGGCCACCAACAAGGCGCCGAGCGCACCGTACCGGGGCGTCAGCCGCCCGCAGTACGTGATGGTGATGGAGCGGCTCTTCGAACGCGCCGCCCGGGAACTGGACGCCGACGCGGTGGAGCTGCGCCGCCGCAACCTCATCACCGACTTCCCGTACACCGGCGTCAACAACATCACCTACGACCCCGGCTCGTACCGTGAGTCGCTGGATCTGTGCGAGCGGACGCTGCGCGCGGAGGGCTGGTACGAGCGGCGGGACGCGGCGGCGGCCGAGGGGCGGTGGCTGGGGATCGGCTACGCCTGCTTCAACGAGCGCACCGGCTACGGCTCCACCGCGTTCGCGCGGCGGAAGATGGAGCTGGTCCCGGGCTACGACCTCGCCGAGGTGCGGATGGATCCGGGCGGCGCGGTGAGCGTCACCACCGGCACGATGAGCCACGGCCAGAGCCATGAGACGACGCTGGCGCAGATCGCCGCCGACACCCTCGGGGTGGGCCTCGCGCGGGTCAAGCTCCACCAGGGCGACACGGACCGGGTGCCGTACGGCTGGGGGACGTTCGCCAGCCGGTCGGTGACGATCGGTGGCAGCGCGGTACGGCTCGCCGCCGAGCGGCTCGGGGAGAAACTGCGGCGGCTGGCGGCGGCGCGCTGGGACGTCCCCTGGGAGGAGACGGAGCTGCACCACGGCACGGTGCGGCTCCGCGCCGCCCCGGACACCGCGCTCCCGTACGCCGAACTCGCCGCGCTCGCGCACTTCCGGGCCGATCTGCTGCCCGCGGGCACGGCGCCGGGGCTGACCGCGACGGCGTCGTTCGACGTCCACCACGACGGGACGTTCTCCAACGCCACCCACGGCGTCGTCGCCGAAATCGACGAAGGCACCGGCGGCGTCACGCTGCTGCGGTACGTCTGCGTCGAGGACTGCGGCGTGGCGATCAACCCGCGGGTCGTCGAGGGGCAGTGCCGCGGCGGCATCGCCCAGGGCATCGCGGGCGCGCTGTTCGAGCGGATCACCTACGACGAGCGGGGCGAGCCGTCGGCGACCGGATTCGGCGACTACAAGGTGCCCACCGCCCGGGAAATCCCCGACATCACCCTCCTCCACCTGGAAACGCCGTGTCCGACCAACGCGACGGGCGCCAAGGGCGTCGGCGAGGGCGGCACGATCGGCGCGCCCGCCGCCGTCCTCAACGCCGTCAACGACGCGCTGCGCGCCACCGGCACCGAACTCGACACCCTGCCCGTCACCCCCCGGGCGGTGCACCGCGCCCTGCACGGCGGCTGACCCGCGCCGCGCCCCGGACCGCCGCCGACCGACCCAGGAGCCCCGCCGTGAGCGACCATCCGCCCGACCTGCCGCTGACCGATCCGGCGGACGCCGGAACCGACCCCGCGCTGGAGCGCCTGCTGCTGGAGCTGGACGTCAACGGCGCCGCGTACGAGGTGCTGTGCGAGCCGCGCCGCACCCTGGTGGACGTGCTCCGTCACGATCTGGGGCTGACCGGCACCCATGTCGGCTGCGAGCACGGCGTCTGCGGCGCCTGCACCGTGCTGCTCGACGGCCGGCCGGTACGGGCCTGTCTGCTCTTCGCCGTCCAGGCGGAGGGCGCCGCGGTCCGCACCGTCGAATCGCTCTCCGGCGGAGGTGAACTGAGCGATCTACAACGGGAGTTCGCCGAGCACCACGCGCTCCAGTGCGGTTTCTGCACCCCCGGCTTCCTGATGCTGGCGGAGGGGTTCCTCGCCGAACGGCCGGACGCCGGCCGGGCGGAGATCCGTGAGCTGGTCGCGGCGAACCTGTGCCGCTGCACCGGCTACCAGCCGATCACCGACGCGATCCACAACTGCGCCGCGGCCCGGCGCGCCGCCCGGAAGGAGAACTGATGCGGATCGGCAGCAGCGTGCCCGTCGCCGGGGAGCCGGCGGCGGTGTTCGCGCTCCTCAACGACGTACGGCGGGTGGCGTCCTGTATGCCGGGCTGTGTTCTCGACGGCCCCGACGGGGCGGACGGTGACGCCTGGCGGGGCCGGGTGACGGTCCGCGTCGGCCCGGTCGCCGCCGCGTACGGGGGCACCGTGCGGTTCCTGGAGTCGGACGCCGGGCGGCGGCGGCTGCGGCTCCAGGCGCGCGGCGCCGACCGCCACGGCCGGGGCGACGCCGAGGCGGAGGTGGTGCTGACGGTGACCGGCGACCCGGCGGGCGCCCGGCTGGACGTCGCCACCGACCTCGTGATCAGCGGCAAACTCGCCCAGTTCGGCAAGGGCGCGCTGGACGCCGTGGCCCAGCGGCTGCTCCAGCGGTTCGCGGTCAACCTGGGCGAACTGCTGGCGGCGGAACGGACGGGCGGGGCGGGCGCGGAGGAAGAGGCGGCGGGGCCGGCGGGTGCCTCGGGGCCCGGGGCGGGGCCGGCGGGTACCCCGGGGCCCGGGGCGGGCCCCTCGGGCCCCGGAGTGGGGCCCACCGGCACCGGGGCGGATCTCCCGGGCTCCGGGGCGAGCCTCCCGGGCTCCGGGACGAGCCTCTCGGACTCCGGGGCGGACCGCGCGGCGCCCGCGAACACCGCGCAGCACACCGGCGGACCGGTCGCCGCCGGGCCCGCACCGGTCGCCGCCGGGCCCGCACCCGCGCCCGTCGCGAACGGCCCGGCGCTCCCGGCCGGTCCACCGGCCACCCGGTACGGACCGCTGGTGGCCGCCTTCGCCTTCGGCGTCTTCGAGGGCTGGCTGCTGACCCGTTTCGGCCAGCTACGCCGCGAGGTGGCACGGGCCCGGCGCGGCTGAACGCCCACGCCGGGGCCCGGTCCGCGCAGGGCTCGGGGCCCGGCCCGCACCGGGACCAGGAGCCCGTACCGCGGAAGGCTCGGGGCCCGGCCCGCGGAAGGCTCGGGGCCCGGCCCGCACCGGAACTCAGGGCCCGTACCGCGGAAGGCTCGGGCCCGGCCCGCACCGGGGCTCAGGGGCCGTACCGGGGAAGCTCGGGCCCGGCCCGCACCGGGGCCAGGAGCCCGTACCGCGGAAGGCTCGGGGTCCGGCCCGCGGAAGGCTCGGGGCCCGGCCCGCACCGGAACTCAGGGCCCGTACCGCGGAAGGCTCGGGGTCCGGCCCGCACCGGGGCTCAGGGGCCGTACCGGGGAAGCTCGGGCCCGGCCCGCACCGGGGCCAGGAGCCCGTACCGCGGAAGGCTCGGGGTCCGGCCCGCGGAAGGCTCGGGGTCCGGCCCGCACCGGAACTCAGGGCCCGTACCTGGGGAAGCTCGGGGTCCGGCCCGCACCGGAACTCAGGGCCCGTACCGGGGAAGGCTCGGGGCCCGGCCCTGATCTTTCCCCCAGGGCCGGGATCGGCTCCGTCCCCTCCGCGATCACCGTGATTGAGTGGCCCCATGGCTGACGAGACCCCTGCGGGCACCGTTCCCGCGTCCGGGCCCGCGATCCCTCCGGCGCTCAACGGCGCCGCCGGCTATCAGGTGCGCCGGCTCCACCAGGCGTACCTGGCGCTGTGGGCGCGTGAGGTCGATCCGACCCTGACCGGGCCGCAGTTCGCGGTGCTGACCGCGGTGCAGGCGGCGCCCGGCCGTGATCAGCGGTCGATGGCGACGGCGGTGGCGCTGGACACCTCGACCATGGCGGACGTGGCCCGCCGCCTGGAGAGCCGCGGTCTGCTCGTCCGCCACACCGCCGCGGCCGACGGGCGCCGCAAACTGCTCCACCTCACCGAGGCGGGCGAGCGGGCGCTGCGCGCCGCCCGCGACCGCCTCACCCTGCTCGACGAGCGGCTCTTCGCCCCGTACGGCGCCGAGCGGCGCACCGAGCTGATAGGGCTGCTGACCTCGCTGGCCGACCGCTGGGAGGGGCTGGCCCAGGACTCCGCCCCGTAGCCCGTCCGCAGGCCGTCCGCTCCGGGACACGGGTTTTCTCCGACCGATACCGAATCGTGTCATTGAGGTGCGATCCGGCGGACAACCACGGAAGCCGACAAACCGTCTTCTCTCATGGCGGAACGTCCGCGCGGTGCGCCGCGCCCACGTTCCGCACCCGTTTGTCTGCGCTCTGTGCCCTGGAGGAACCCGTGCTCGCCGCACCACGCCGTCATGCCGTCCGCTGGATACCCGCCCTGCTCGCGGCGGCCCTGGTGACCTCGTGCGGTACGGGAGCGACCGCCTCCCAGGCCCAGGAGCAGCCCGCGGCCAAGGTCACGGTCACCCCGTCCGCCGCCGGCAAGGCCGCGCCGCTCGGCTCCCCCATAGCGATACGTACCGAGGGCGGCACGATCACCTCGGTCGAGGCGAAGGACGACAAGGGCGCCACGGTCCCGGGGAAGCTGGCCTCCGGCGGCACGTCCTGGACCTCCGACGGCAAGGTCCGGCCCGGCACCACGTACACCCTGACCACCCGCACCACCTCCGACGGCGGGCGGAAGGCCACGAAGAAGACCGTGCTGACGACTGCGGCGGCGGAACGCGTCAACAAGCTCACCAACTCCCCCGGCAACGGCCAGACCGTGGGCACCGGGATGCCGGTCTCGATCCTCTTCGACAACCCCGTCGACAAGGCCCGCCGTGCCGGGATCGAGAAGGCGCTCAAGGTCACGACCGCACCGAAGGTCGAGGGCGCCTGGGGCTGGGTCACCGACTACTCCGGCAAGGACCGCATCGACTGGCGGCCGAAGACGTACTGGCCGGCCGGGACCAAGGTCACCGTCAAGGGCGCGCTGACCGGCGTCGACTCGGGCAAGGGCGGCTGGTTCGTCCGTGACTACGACTACGGCTTCTCCATCGGCGCCGACCACAGGGCCGTCATCGACGTCCCGTCGCACACCCTGACCATGTACGAGAACGGCAAGGCCGTCGGCACGGTCAAGGGCTCGGCCGGCTCGCCGCAGGCCCCCACCCGCGGCGGGGTGCACACCGTCCGCAGCAAGAACGCCGACGAGACCATGGACTCCTCCACCATCGGCTACGGCGACCAGTGGATGCTGGACGCGAAGTGGGTCACCCACCTCACCGCCTCCGGCACGTTCCTGCACTCCGCGCCGTGGAACAACTCCATCGGCGTGGTCAACAACTCCCACGGCTGCTTCGGCATGACCACCTCGGACGCCAAGCGGGTCTACGACTTCCTGCCGGTCGGCTCCACCGTCGAGGTGCGGGGCACCAGCAACACCGAGCGGACGGACGTCGGCAACGGTCTGGAGGTCTGGCAGGAGAGCTGGCCCCAGTGGCAGCAGCGCTCCGCCCTCCGCTGAGCCGCACCCCGCCCCTGCCCGCACTCCGCGTGCCCCGGCCCGGCGCCGTCCCTCACGGACGGCGCCGGGCCGCTGTGTACGAGGCGTAACCCCGCAAGATCAACCGCCGTGACACCCGGGAAACCTGCGCTCCCTACCGTCGTACGCGTACCGCGTCCGAGCACGGAGGAGCCGCAGATGACCGCAGCCGAACCGGGACCGCGCCCCCTGCCCCAGGTGCGGACCGTGTGCTCGTACTGCGGGGTGGGCTGCGGCATCGTCCTCGATGTGGCGGAAGGTCCGGACGGGCGGCGGACGGTCCGCCGGGCCGCCGGCGACAAGGCGCATCCGGCCAACTCCGGGCGGTTGTGCGCCAAAGGCGCCACCGGCGCGGAGCTGATGGCGGCGCCCGGCCGGCTCACCACCGCGCTGCGCCGCCCGCACCGCGGGGCGGAACCCGAGCCGGTCGCCATGGAGGCCGCGATCGCCGAGACGGCCCGGCGGCTGCGCGCCACCGCCGACGCGCACGGCCCGGACGCGGTGGCGCTGTACGTCTCCGGACAACTGACGCTGGAGGCCCAGTACCTGGCGACCAAACTGGCCAAGGGGTATCTGCGCACCGGCTGGCTGGAGTCCAACTCCCGGCTGTGCATGGCGAGCGCGGCCGGGGGCTACAAGCTGTCGCTGGGCGCCGACGGGCCGCCCGGTTCGTACGACGACTTCGCGCACGCGGACGTCTTCCTGGTCATCGGCGCCAACATGGCCGACTGCCACCCGGTGCTGTACCTGCGGATGATGGAACGGGTCCGGGCCGGGGCGAAGCTGATCGTCGTCGATCCGCGGCGCACCGCCACCGCCGCCAAGGCCGACCTCTTCCTCCAGATCCGGCCCGGCACCGATCTGGCGCTGCTCAACGGGCTGCTGCACCTGCTGGCGAAGGACGGCCACACCGATCCCGCTTTCATCGCCGAGCACACCGAGGGCTGGGCGGCGATGGACGGCGTCCTCGCGGACCATCCGCCGCACACCGTCGCCGCGCTGACCGGTCTGCCGGAGGCTGCGCTGCGGCGGGCGGCGGAGTGGATCGGCACCGCCGGGGCGTGGATGAGCTGCTGGACGATGGGGCTCAACCAGTCCACGCACGGCACGTGGAACACCAACGCGCTGATCAACCTGCATCTGGCGACCGGCGCGATCTGCCGCCCCGGCTGCGGCCCGTTCTCGCTGACCGGGCAGCCCAACGCGATGGGCGGCCGGGAGATGGGATACATGGGCCCGGGGCTGCCCGGACAGCGGTCGGCACAGGTGGCGGAGGACCGGGCGTTCACCGAGGAGCTGTGGGGGCTGCCGCCCGGCACGATCCGGTCCGGCAGCGGCGGCGCGGGGACCATCGAGATGTTCCGGCGGATGGCACGCGGCGAGATCAAGGCGGCGTGGATCCTGTGCACCAATCCGGTCGCGTCGGTCGCCCGCCGCCGCACCGTCGTCGAGGGGCTGAGGGCCGCGGAGTTCGTCGTCACCCAGGACGTGTTCGCGACGACCGAGACGCAGGGCTTCGCGGACGTCCAGCTCCCCGCGGCGATGTGGGCGGAGACCGAGGGCGTGATGGTGAACTCCGAGCGGAACCTCACCCTGATGCGGCAGGCGGTCGAACCGCCCGGCGACGCCTGGCCGGACTGGCGGATCATCGCCGCCGTCGCCCGGGAGATGGGCTACGGCGAGGCGTTCGCGTACGACAGTGCCGAGGAGGTCTTCGCCGAACTGTCGCGCGCGTACAACCCGCGGACCGGCTACGACCTGCGCGGGGTCAGCCACCGGCGGCTGCGCCGGGGCCCGGTGCAGTGGCCCAGCGCCACCCCGGACGGACCGGACCGCAACCCGGTGCGCTACCTCAACGACGGCTCCGTACGGCCACCGCGGAAGCGGGCGGACGGCAGCCGCCCCCGGCTGTGGTTCCCGACCCCCGACGGGCGGGCCGTCTTCCACCCCCGCCCCTACCTGCCGGCCGCCGAACTCCCCGACGACAGCTACCCGTTCCTGCTGAACACCGGCCGGCTCCCGCACCAGTGGCACACCCTGACCAAGACCGCGAAGATCCCCCGGCTCGACGCGCTGGACCCGCGGCCGTTCGTGGAGATCCACCCGCGGGACGCGACGGCCCTGGGCCTCGCGGACGGTGACGCGGTGGAGATCACCTCCCGGCGCGGCCGCGCGGTACTCCCCGCGAAGATCGGCGACCGGGTCCGGCCCGGCGACTGCTTCGCCCCGTTCCACTGGAACGACCTCTTCGGCGAGCAGCTCAGCGTCAACGAGGTCACCCACGACGCGGTCGACCCGGTCTCCCTCCAACCGGAGACGAAGGCGTGCGCGGTGGCCCTGACGAAGGCCCCGACGAAGGTCCCGACGGGGACGGGCCTGTTCCGCGAAGGGACCCGGGAAGCGGCCCAGGGCCGCGGGGACGCCGGAGCGCGGGCGGACGACGGGGACGTGGCGCGCGCCGGGCGGACGGCGGGGGCCGGAGCGGGATCCGGAGGTCCGGTACCGGCGGGCGGCGTGGCGGCAGGTGCGGCGGGCGGCGCGGTGGCCACCGTTCCGGCACCGGCGGGTGCGGCGGGCGGAACGCCCCTGCCCGCGGGCACGGTGGCGGCGGGCGCGGTGGACGGCGCGGGAGCCACCGTCCCGGCGGCAGCCGAGGCACCGGCGGGTGCGGCGGCCGGTGCCTGCCTGCCCCGGGCCGCCGCGACCGCGACGCCCGTCGCCTCCCGCGCCGCCTCGGCGGTCGCCGGGACGGCCGCCGAGGTGTTCCGTACCGGCGGCATCGCCCCGCCCGCGCTGGCCGAGCCGGAGCGGCGCTACCTCGCCGGGTTCCTCGCCGGGGTGGGGGCGGGCGCGCCGGGCGCCCCGGTGCTGCCGGACCGCGCCCCGCTCGCCCCGGAGCACGCCCTGTGGGTCAACGGCTGGCTGGCCGGGGCCTTCTCCCGCGCCCCGCTGCCGACGGCGGAACCCGCGCCCGCCGACCGGGAAACGCAACCCACGCCCGGCACCGGGAGCACCGGCCCCGCGCCCGCCGCCGAGGACGGGGACGGCACGCCCGCCCCGGAGGTGCTGGTGCTGTGGGCCTCGCAGACCGGCAACGCCGAGGAGGCGGCGGCCACCGTGGCCCGCGGGCTGACGGAGCGCGGGCGGCCGGCCCGGCTGCTGCGGATGGACGACGGGGCCCCCGCGGCCCTGCCGCCCGGCGCCACGCTGCTCCTGGTCACCAGCACCTTCGGCGACGGCGACGCCCCCGACAACGGCGCCCGTTTCTGGGCGGCGCTCAACGCCCCGGACGCGCCCCGGCTGGACGGCAGGCGCTACGCCGTTCTCGCCCTCGGCGACTCGTCCTACGACGACTTCTGCGGCCACGGCCGCCGCCTCGACGAGCGGTTGGCCGCCCTCGGCGCCCAACGGCTCACCCCCCGCACGGAGTGTGAACCGGACGACGCCGAGCCCGCGGACCGCTGGCTCACCACGGTCCTCACCGCCCTCGCCGCCCCGGACACCGGGCGGCCACCGGACGACGGCGGCGCTCCGCCCGGGCCACCGCCCGCCGCCGCGGCCCCCCTGCCCGCCACCGGCCTCATCCCCGCCGCCACCTCCCCGTCCGACGGCGCCGGCCCCACCGGCACCACACCGGCCGCCACCGAACCAGTCGGCGCCGAACCGGCCGCCACCGAACCGGCCGACGCCGGGCCCGCAACCGAACCGGCCCCGGCCACGCCGCCCACCACCGGCCCCACGCCTGCCACCACCGGCCCCACCGCACCCGGCCCAGCCCCCACCGCCCTCACTCCCCCCACCCCCCGCACCCCGTCCCGTAACTCCCCCGCCACCGCGCGCCTCATCGGTAACCGGCTGCTGAGCGGGCCGGGTTCCGGCAAGGAGGTCCGGAGCTTCACCCTCGACACCCGGGAGGCGGGGGCACCGCTCGGCTACGAGGCCGGGGACGCGCTGGGGGTGCTGCCGCGCACCGGCCCCGCGGTGGTGGCGGAGTGGCTGGCGGTGACCGGCGCCGACGCCGCGGCCGACGTGGAGGTCGCGGGCGTGGGCACCGTCCCGCTCGCCACCGCGCTGGAGCGCCACCTCGACCCCACCCGCATCACCACCGGGCTGCTCCGGCTGATCGCCGACCGCACCGGGGACCGTCTCCTCACCCGCCTGCTGGAGCCCGCGGCCAAGGCCGAGCGCGCGCGGTGGGCATGGGGGCGCCAGGCGCTCGACGTGCTGGCCGAGCACCCGGTGCGGGCCTCCGCCGCCGAGTGGGCCGCCGCCCTGCCCCGGCTGCGGCCCCGGCTGTACTCCATCGCGTCCAGCCCGCTCCGCGACCCGTATCTGATCCGGCTGACGGTCTCCGTCGTCCGCTTCGCCGGTCACCGCGGGCGGCCGCGCCACGGTGTCGCGTCGGCCTGCCTCGCCGACGCCGCGGCGGGCGCCCCGGTGCGGGTCTTCGTCCAGCGCTCGGCGCACTTCCGGCCACCGGCCGACCCGGCGGTACCGATGGTGATGGTGGGGCCGGGCACCGGCGTCGCCCCGTTCCTCGGCTTCCTCCAGGACCGGGCGGCCCGCGGCCACACCGCCCCCAACTGGCTGTTCTTCGGCGAACGGCACCGCGCCGGCGGTTTCCACCACCGCGCCGAACTGGAAGCGCTGCGCGACGCGGGCACCCTCACCCGGCTCGACACGGCGTTCTCCCGCGACCAGCCGGAGAAGATCTACGTCCAGGACCGGATGCGCGAACACGGCGCACTGCTGTGGTCCTGGCTGCGTGACGGCGCGCACTTCTACGTCTGCGGGGACGCGTCCCGGATGGCCGGGGACGTCGACCGGGCGCTGCGGGACGTCGCGATGGCCCACGGCGGTCTCGACGAGGACGGCGCCGCCGCCCATGTCGCCCGCCTCGCCGCCGAACGGCGCTACGTCCGCGACATCTACTGACGCGCCGCGCCGCCCGGCACACGGCCGGGCACGCGCGGAACGGGCGGCGCGCCGGTCAGAACCAGTGCAGGCAGTGCGGCGGCGTCCCGGTACGGAACAGGGCGTCGGCGAGGGGCGCCGCGCCCGGGTGGTGGGCCCGGATGTGCCCGGCGCGCACCAGCGTGCTCGGGGCGGTGCCGCCGAGGTAGACCGCGCCCAGGTCCCGTACGTCCAGGGAGAGATCGGGCTCCCGGCCCGTCGGGACGCACTCGGCCCTGCCCTCCCGGACGGTCAGCAGATGGCGGTGGCGTTCGCCGAGGAACGGGTCGGTGACGTCGAGGACGAGTTCGCCGTCCGCGCACCAGCCGCGCGCGGTCAGTGCCCGCGGGACGTCCAGCAGCCGCACCCAGAGCCAGTCGGTGTCCTCGCTCACCCGGGCGGCACGGAAGTCCCCGAGCTGCCAACGCAGCGGGTGGCCGGGCGGGACGTGCCGGAACACGGCCTCGGAGACCAGATCGTGGCCGAGGACGAAGCGGGCCAGGGCGGTGAAGACGGCGTCGTCGGCGGTGACGATCTCATCGACCGTCAAGGTGCCGGACTCGACCGCGTAACTGGCGTACCCGTCCGGTGTGCCGCCGGCGCCGCGGTGGACGGCGATGTGGCGCGGCGCCGGTGCGAGCGGGGGCTGCCCGGCGCGCCGGGCCCACCAGCGGTGCGGCCGGGACAGCGCCCCGTGCCGGGCGCGGCGGTACCGGTCATGGACCTCTTCCAGGAGACCGCCGCACCTGTCACGCCGCAGGACCTCGACCGTGCCCGGGTCCGCCGGTACGCCGTCGGTGCCCGCCCGGGGAGCGGCGAGGGCGGCGCGGTGGCGCGGCACCGTCAGATGCGTCGTGTACGTCGCCGGTCCGTAGCCGAACCTGCCGTAGATCGGGGCCTCGGACGCCAGCAGCACGGCGAGGAACTCCCCGCGGGCCCGCAGCGCGGCGAGCTGATGGCGCATCATCGCGCTGAGCACGCCCCGGCGCCGGTGCGAGGGCAGGACACCGACGGCGGACACCCCGGCCGCCGGTGCGAGGGCCCCGCCGGGCAGGGTGAGTTCGAAGGAGTACGCGGCGGCGGTGCCGACGGGCCGCCCGTCCCCGGCCAGGGCGAGCAGACCGCGGTCCATCTCCAGCGCCGACCACCACAGCCCGCCGCCGTCGGCCGGTGTCTCCGGGAAGCGTCCGAACGCCGCGTGCACCGTCTCGACGAAGATGTCGAGATCCTGATCGGTCGTGGGACGGATCTCCACCACTGCCGCTGCCTCCTCGGGGTACCCGCGCCACACCGTGCGACGCCCGGCCACCATGCGGCGCCGGCCCGCGGCCCGGTCAACCGAATTACGGGCGCCGGACCGGCCGGCCGTGTCCGTACGGCCGGCCAGCCTCGGTGCTAGCCCAGTTCCAGGCTGGTGACCCCGTGGACCCGCTCCTGGCGGACGGCCGGTACGGGACCGGTGTACATCCGGGTGGAGCGGGAGACCGGCACCAGTCCCCGGGCCTGCGCCAACTCCTGGGTGGCGGGGGCGGTTTCCGGCACGTCGATGACGATCTCGGCGTCCGGTCCGGCGGCTCCGGCGAGCGCGTCGAAGAGCGTGGCCGCGTCCTCGGGGGTGTCGGCGAAGAGCGGGCCGACGCGGTGTCCGCTGCGGGCCGGGCGGATCACGCCGTAGCCGGTGAGGACCCCGTCGCGCAGGACGACGCGGACGGTGTGGCCGGGCGCGGCCAGCCAGCGGGCGAGGAATCCGGCCCGGTCGGCGGGGAAGCACGTCCGGTCGTAGGCGAGGACCGCGTCGTGGTGGGCCGCGGTGTACGGCTCGGCGGCCGAGGGGCCGTCCGCCGGGGCGGGGCGCCCGGCGTAGCGGACCGATTCATGGGCGGCGGTGAACCCGGCGCGCTCGTACGTGGCCTTCTGGGCGGGGACGGCGTCGAGGCCGATGGTGCGGCTCCCGGCGTGCGGCAGGGCGGCGCACCAGGTGGCCAGGCCCAGTCCCCGCCCGCGGTGTTCGGGGTGGACGAGGTAGTAGCCGAGGAAGGCGTAGCTGTCGGAGTAGGTGACGACGGAGACGGCGGAGACGGTGCGGTCGCCGAGGCGGCCGGTGAAGAACCCGGCCGGGTCGGTGGGGTGGAAGCACCCGGTGTCGGCGAGCCCGGGGTTCCACTCCTCGTCGGCCGCCCACTCCTCGATGAGGAGCCACTCCTCCGACGAGGCGGCGGCGACGGTGAGTTCGGGGGCGGAGGTGCCGGAGGCGGACATCGGTGGCGTCCCTTCGGTCGGGGCCGGGGCCCGGTGGGGAGCGCGGCGCGCCGCGTCCCCCGCCGGGCCCGAGGCCGGGCGGAGTGTCAGATGAGGTCCATGGCGGCGACCTCGTCGGGGCGGCCGTAGCTGACCGGTCCCTGGAAGCGGCGGCGGGCGGTGGCGAACCACCAGACGGTGGCGATGACGAGGACCACCGCGAGGGCGATCGGCGCGTAGTTGAACGATTCCACCGTGATCGGATACGCCTGCGGCAGCATGAACAGCACATTGCTGATGAGGATCCAGGCCACCGCGATGAAGGCGACCGGCTTACCGAATCGCCCGAGGTTCCACGGGCCCGGCCGGAAGTCGTCGAGACGCAGCCGGAGGAATATCGGCACCCCGTACGCGAGGAAGAGACCCACGACATTGACGCTGACGACCGCGGTGAACGCGGTGTGTGACCACCATCCGGGCAGCACCAGTACGAGCGGGCAGGCGGCGGCCAGCCATACCGCCTTGACGGGTGTGCGGGTACGCGCGGAGACCGAATGCCACCAGCGGGAACCGGGCATCGCGCCGTCGCGGGAGAAGGCGAAGATCTGCCGGGTATTGCTCGTCATGTTGGCGAGCCCGCAGAAGAGCATCGCGCCGATGACGATCAGCAGGAGCAGCTTGGCGGTGCCCGGTCCGAGCGCGTCGATGAGAATCTGCACGGGCGGCGCGTCGGCGCTCGCCGCATGCCCGTAATCCTTGATCGCGTACACCAGTGCGAGCATGAGGATGAGACCGGTGAGCGCGGAGTAGCTGATCGCACGCATGATCCCGCGCGGGGCGTTGACCGTGGCCTTCACGGTCTCTTCCGACATGTGAAAGCTGCCGTCGAAGCCGGTGAACGTCCAACTGGTGACCAGCAGCCCGAGCATTCCGCCGTAAATCGCGTGGGTGAAGCCGGTGTTGTTGGCGAAATGGGTGACGAACGACGCCGGCTGATGGCTGTCGGGGATGACCGTCAGAGCGGTGACGATCACCACCAGGCCGATGAGCAGCCACCACACGGAAATGCGGTTGAACACCGCGACCAGCCGCACGGTGTAGGTGTTGGCCAGCGCCTGGAGCAGCAGGATGACGGCGGTGATGCCGACGGTCTGCTGCGGGGTGGCGACGTAGGAGGGCCACTGCATGCCGATGAACGCCTGGATGAAGGTGGCGGTGGCGAAGTTGGTGGCCGCGGTGCCGCCGACCTGACCGACGAAGTTGAGCCAGCCGGTGTACCAGGACCAGGCGCCGCGGTGGCGCTTGGCGAGCTTTCCGGCGGAGAAGTAGAGGGCGCCGCTGGTGGGATAGGCGGACGCGATTTCTCCCATCGCGGCGCCGACGAAAAGCACCATGACGGAGACGCCGATCCAGCCGAACACCAAAATACGCGGGCCGCCCGCGTTCATTCCGAAACCGAAGGAGGAGAAGATCCCGGAAATAATATTGATGATGGTGAAGGAGATCGCGAAATTATCGAAGGCACGGAATCTTCTGGTGAGTTTCCGTGGATATCCCATCGCATGCAGCGTGGCATCGTCATCGAGCGTCCCGGTGTCCACCGGGCCGGATGTTTTCGAGCGGGGCGGCGCAATGCGCTCGGACACAACCGTATCCTTTCTGACAGAGCTGATAGGGGACTTCGGTGGGGGCGAACAGTCGCTCTTTCGGCGCTATCGGCACACGTCGATCTCACGCATGCGTCCGCAACAGAAGGGGGAAGGCGCTCAGGCGGCCCCTGGGACCGGCAGGCCGCAGGCGCGCCTGGCCTTCGTCAATTGTTCTTCGGGCGGCCCGAAGGCGCTCCACGGCATACGGGCCGCGTAGGGCCCCATCGCCGTGAAGACCTCGCGCGCCTCGAATTCACGCTTCGCCATGAACAGCGCGTGCGCGAGATGGGAGAGGTCGACCACCGGCACGAAGCGGTAGTCGGCCACGTGCGGGAACCAGTGGCGGTGGATGCTCAGCGCGGTGCTGGTCCACTGCGGCTGTTCCCAGGTGCGGTCGGCCAGCAGCGCCGTCGGGTCGTACTCGTCTACCAGCGCGACCAGCGGCAGCAGCCGGAGCGGTGAGGACGCCGCGGCGCGCTGCCCGAGGAAGGCGGCGACGTCCCAGCTCGCGCTCGCCGAACCGCCGTTGCGGCTGAAGAAGAAGGAGAGGAAGCGGTGGTGGGCCTCGCGGTGCCAGGGGTCGATCCGGAGGATGTGGGCGAAGAGGTACCACGGTCCGGTGGGCGCGGTGAGCAGGCCCTGCGGGGCCGGGTCACGGGGCCGGGCGAAGCGGGCGAGCGCCAGTTGGCAGACCCAGGGGGTGGGGTCGTCGGGCAGCATCTGGGCGGCGCGCTCGGCAGCCGTCCGCGCGATACGCACCAGGGCTTCGTGCCGCCGGTCCGCGGTATCCGCCATGCGCAATGCCCGGATCATCGCGACCCGCGCCCACATGAGTGCGGCTTCGGGTCCGGGTTCTTCCGCTATCCAGCGTTCCGACAGGTCCGAGTCGGCGGCTTCCGATGCCAGCACCAGCGACCGGTGTGCCCGGACCTCGAAATCCCCCCGAGCCTCTTTGAGTACCTCATGTGCGCTGAAGTACCGGCCGGCCCTGACATCCATGCACGCCTGCGCCAACTGCCGGTCATTGGCCGCCGGACTCCACACGTACTGCCCTTCGAATGAGCCCGCCGCCATGAGCCCCTCCTGGTCCTGAAGGCGTCATCGTCCCCCCGCTCACATTCTCTGCGTGCCGAATTAAGCCGGATCGTTTCCCCCGATCCGTCTGTGGCGGGGCACACCCTACTCACCTCCAAGTGAGAGCGAAAATAGTCGCCGGGAATATCGACTTCCGCACCTTTTGCCCCACCCATTCGAGGGGTTATCCCGTCACCCTTCGAACCGTCGGGCCACCCCTTCTCCCCCATTCAATGCCGCAGCTCACCGGCCGATTGGCATATGCACATCTTTTCAACATCTTCATATCTGATGATGCGTCATACCAGGTCGGCCCACCCGCGCACCCCACCCGGCGGCACCCCGACGGGGCCACCTGAGCAGGGGCGGGCCGGGTCGCCCTCAACACCCCACGGCCGCCACCTCGTTGACGGACACCCGGCCGACCGGCCGCCATGACCGGCCCCGCCCCTCTCCCCGCGCCACCGCGAGCGGCGAAATCGCGCCAAAGATGGCGCGTGGAGGTTCCTTCACCCGAAGGACAGATTGCCTTTCATTGACACGCACTTGGTGATCCTTTTACTTTCGAGGGAGTGCGGCGACGTCCGGTGCCGCACACCCCCACCCACGCACACCTCGGAGGCCGACATGGAGCAGCTCATCAAGAAGATGGCGCAGGACGACGTCTGGCAGGGCTGGCTCGCCGCCAACTCCGCGAGCGCCGCGGCCAAGAGCGGCTGCATCAGCGCCGCCCCGAAGACCGGATGCATCAGCGCCGCGCCCAAGTCCGGCTGCATCAGCGCGACGAAGGCCGGCTGTATCTCCTGACCGTCCGCCCCGGGAGGCGACGGCCCCGCGCCCGTCGTCTCCCGCCGGGTGCCCGTTTCCGAGCACGAACGAGTGAAGGTACGCACATGGAGTGGGACGGCCAGCCGACGGCCGAGGTCCGCGCGCAGATCAAGGACATACCGATCTACCGCGACGCACTGGAGCGGGGGCACTTCCCCCTGCTCGACAAGCCGGAGATCGCCCGCGGCTTCCCCGACAACTGGATGACCCCGGAGCTGGCCCGCGCGCTGGAGAACGGCGACGCCGAGTTCGTCCTGTCCACCGGCACCCACCACGCCCGTATGCAGATCATCCGGCCGCCCTACTTCCTGCTGCGCTCCTACTACCAACTGTGGAGCGAGCACCCGGACATCGCGCACACCTGGCAGGAGGGCTGCCGCCGGGTGTCGCTGACCACCGTCCTGGCCACCGAGCACGTCGCGCGCGTCAACGCCGCCAAGCGCGGCGCCGCGCCCGACCCCTCCCCCGGCCCCGCCGACCGGCGGCTCGACCCCCGTACCTCCTACGTCAACCTCCGGCTCGACCCGGCGCTCTGGGAGCGCGACGAGGTCGTGCGGATGCTCGACGAGATCGACGAGGCCCGGCAGGCGCATCCGCGCGGCTGGTACCACCTCGACTGTTCCGGCTACCACCTGGCGCATCTGCTGCTGAAGATCGGCCGGTGGGGCCTGTGGGACGCCTTTCCGCCGCCGGCCAGCATCATCCACGCGTACGAGTACACGCCGGTCAACGTCCGCCGTTTCCTGGCGCAGCACTTCGCCTGTCCGGTCATCGACCTGTTCGGCTCCACCGAGCTGGGCTACCTCTTCTCCAGCGACCGCCGCGGGCGCTACCGCCCGCACCTGGACAAGATGAGCGTCGAGCTGCTGCCCGTCGCCCCCGGCAGCGAGATCTTCCAGCTCATCGTCACCAGCGTCCGCAACCCGTACATGCCGCTGGTGCGCTACCGCTCGGGGGACTGTGTCCGCACCGAGGGCGGGGTGCCGGATCCGGAGCGGATCGTGCGGTTCTGCGGGCGGGAGAAGGAGCTGCTGGCCACCGCGCACGGGCCGGTGGCGCAGGGCGATCTCGACGACCGGATCGGCGCCGCCAGCCCCCGGATCTTCCTGCACCAGCTACGGACCGGCGGCGACGGACCGGCCACCCTCGCGTACACCACCTTCGACGGAGCGCCGCTGACCGCTGCGGAGCGCACCTCGCTGGAGGGCGGCGTCCGCGCGCTGACCGGCCGCGACTGCCGGGCCGACCACCACGCCCACCTGCCGATCGGCGCCTCCGGCAAGTACGCCTGGCTCGCCACCGGCGCCTGACCCACGGCACCGACCGCCCACGGGAGAACCATGACCGACGCCGCCGCCCCGCCCGCCGCCGTGACCGCCGGCGATCTGACCGCGCTGCTCGGCGCGGAGCTGCACACCGAGACGGTCGCCCACGCCGTACGGACCACCGGTGTGCCCCGGGAGTTCGCCGAACGGCAGGTGACCGAGTGCCTGCGCTACCTCTACCTCGTCTCGCGCCACCACGACCGGCTCGGCGGTCTCTTCCTCCCCGTGGAGCAGGAGATCGACGAGATCTGGCACTACCTGATCCTCCAGACCCGCGAGTACCGCGCCCTGTGCGAGGAGCGGCTGCCCGGCCGGTTCTTCATCGAGCACCGCTCGATCGCGTACGAGGACTACCAGCGCGAGCCCGGCCGCGAGCAGGTGCTGGAGGAGGCGCTGCGCTGGATACCGCTGTACTGCGCGGCGTTCGGCCCGTTCGACGAGGGCGCGCTGCCGCACTGGACGATCGTGCGGTTCCTGCACCGGCGGCTGGAGATGTCGCTGGCGGAGATCTCCGCCCTGCGGAGCGCCGCCGCCTGACCGGCCGGGGCACGGGCGCCCCGGCCCCGCGCGGCCGCCCCACGGCAGCCGCGCGTCTTCCCGCCCGTACCACCCATCCCGACCACGATCGGCCCGGGAACCCGAGGCCGACCGAACCCGAGAGGCGATGATGCGCCGGGACAACACCACACCGGGCGGACGCCGTCCGGCCGTACTACCGCTGACCACGCTCACCGTGATCCTTCTCTTCCTGCTGGGCGCCTCGGTGCCGACCGCCAACTTCGCGGCGGTGCCGGCGACCGCGGCCACCGGCCCGGCGGCACCGCCCGTCGTCGTCTCGCCGAGCTACACCAACGGTGAACTCGCCGAACGTGAGAACGACCGCGGCCAGGGGATACGGCGTGGCGCACGCAACGCCGCCCCGCTGCCGCCCCCGGGCACCCCCGGTGCCCCGGACCGCGCCCCGGCCGTCCGTACCCCCGCGTCCGATGGGCACGGCATACCGCCACGGACCGACGACGGAAGGCACCAGCCGGCCGAACTGCCCCTCCTGCACTGCGTATTCCGCTGCTGAGCACGCCACGGACCGACCGCACCACGCGTTTCCGCCGCCCCCGGGCGGCGTTCCACGGCCACCCTCATCAGCAGGAGAACCCGTCCTGATGGACACCTTCATCCAGCACGCCCGGGGCCACAGTGCCCGTATCGCCGATCGTGAGGAGGAGCGGGAGACGTACGGCAAGCTCGCCGCCGGACAGTCGCCGCTCGCCCTCTTCATCACCTGCTCCGACTCCCGGGTCATCCCGTCGCTGATCACCGGCGCGCGCCCGGGCGAACTCTTCGAACTGCGCACGGCGGGCAACGCCGTGCCCCTCTACTCCCCCGGCCGGGCGGCGAGTTCCGAAGCCGCCACGATCGAGTACGCCATGCGGGTGCTGAAGGTCGCCGACATCGTCGTCTGCGGCCACTCGCACTGCGGAGCGGTCGGCGCGAAGTCCCGCGGTGAGGATCTGACCTCGGCGCCGGACGTCCACGACTGGCTCAGCCAGGAACTCTCCGACTCCCTGCCCCACGACGCGGAACCGGCCGCGGCCAACGCCGTCCGCCGCCATGTCTGCGAACAGGTCGACCGGCTGCGCGCGTACCCGAGCGTGCGCGAACGGCTGGCGGACGACGCCGTCCGCCTGCACGGCTGGTTCTACGAGGTACACACCGGCCGGGTCACCGTGCACGACCCGGCGTCCGACTCGTTCCTCCCGCTGTGAAGGCGGTTCCACCCACCATGAATCGACTGATCGTGAACCGACTTCCGGCCTTCCGGGCGGACTTCGCCGCATCCCTCGTCGTCTTCCTCGTCGCCGTACCGCTCTGTGTGGGCGTCGCGGTGGCCTCCGGTGTCCCCGCCGAACTGGGCCTGGTCACCGGCATCGTCGGCGGTCTGCTGACGGGCCTGCTGCCCGGCAGCAGCCTCCAGGTCTCCGGCCCGGCGGCCGGTCTGACCGTCCTCGTGTACGAAGCGGTGCAGGAGTACGGGCTGGGGGCGCTGGGCGCCATCGTGCTGGCCGCCGGTGCGCTGCAGTTGCTGATGGGCGCGTTGCGGTGGGGGCGGTGGTTCCGGGCGATCTCGGTGGCCGTCGTCCAGGGCATGCTGGCCGGAATCGGCCTGGTGCTGATCGCCGGGCAGCTCTACACCCTCACCGACGCCAAGGCGCCCGGCAACGGGCTCGCCAACCTCGCCGGGCTGCCCCGCCTGGTCTGGGAGACCGCCGGGGACGGCGGCGCCGCCACCGCCTTCGCGGTCGGCGCGGGCACCATCGCCGTGCTGGTGCTGTGGCCGCGCTGGAAGCGGGCGGCGCGGGTGCTGCCGGCGCCGCTGGCCGCCGTACTGCTCGCCACCGCCACGGTGTTCGTGCTGGATCTGCCGGTGGCGCGGGTCGAGGTCAGCGGACTGCTGGCGGCGGTGCAGCCGCCCGGGTTCGCCGACATCGGCCGGCTGACCGAGCCGCTGGTGCTCGGCACGGTGCTGTCGTTCACCCTGATCGCGTCGGCGGAGTCGCTGTTCAGCGCGGCGGCGGTGGACCGGCTGCACGACGGCCCGAAGACCGACTACGACAAGGAGCTGATGGCGCAGGGCGCGGGCAACGCGGTGTGCGGCGTGCTCGGCGCGCTGCCGATGACCGCGGTGATCGTGCGGAGCGCCGCGAATGTGCAGGCGGGCGCCCGGACGAAGGCGTCGCGGGTGCTGCACGGCGTGTGGATCCTGCTGTTCGCGGCGGCGTTCCCGGCGGCGCTCGGCGTCGTACCGGTCGCGGCGCTGGCGGGTGTGCTGGTGCACGCCGGGTGGAAGCTGATCCCGCTGCGGGAGCTGGGGCCGCTGTGGCGTGAACACCGCGGTGAGGCACTGGTGTTGCTGGTCACGGCGGTGTCGATCGTCACGGTCAACATGTTCGAGGGCGTGCTGATCGGTCTGCTGCTGGCCGTCGCCAAGACCGCGTGGGACACCTCGAAGGTGCATCTGGAGATCGAGGTGCCGGAAGGGGACGCGCCGATCCGGGTGCGGGCCGTCGGCAACGCGACGTTCCTGCGGCTGCCGAAGCTGCTGGACGAGCTGGCGCAGCTGCCGCCGGAGCGCGAGGTCGAGCTGGACCTGACCGCGCTGCGCCATCTCGACCACGCCTGCGCCACCGCGCTGAACGCCTGGTCGGAGCAGCGCCGCCGGCCCCGTCCGGAGCCGGTCCTGGTGTCCTGAGGACGCGGTGATCTCCGGTGCCCCGGGCCTCCTCGCGGAGGTCCGGGGCACCGGTGTGTGCGGTCAGCCGCGCTCCGCGTCGACGGTGGTGAGCCGCGTGTACGCGGTCCGGTCGCGGCGGCGGATCCGCAGCGCCACGGCGGTCCCGGCGGCGCCGGCGAGGGGCAGCGGGGCGAGCAGGGCGGCGTTGACGCCGGGGGCGGCGCCGGTGAGCAGGGTGAAGTTCCGGCAGACCAGGACGGTCAGCGCGGTCAGCCCGGCGCACGCCACCAGCGGCGCGGCCACCACCCGCCACCGCGGCTGCCCGCGCCGCCCGCCCCGGAAGAAGCCGAACACCGCCGCCGCGGCGAGCGCCTGGAGCACCATCACGCCGACGATGCCGGTGCCGCTGGTCCACAGGAACGTCACGGCGTACGGGTCGGCGCCCGCGGCGACGGTGACGGCGACGGTCACCAGCGCGCACGCCGACTGGGCGAGGACGGCGGCGGCGGGCGCGCGGGTGCGGGCGGAGACGGTGCCGAGGCGGCGGGGCAGCAGTCCCTCGCGGCCGAGGGCGTAGCCGTAGCGGGTGGCGCCGTTGTGGAAGGCGAGGGTGGCGGCGAAGGCGCTGGTGACGAGGAGGAGCCGCATGGCGTCGGCGGCCCAGGCACCGGCGAAGCGGGTGGCGGCGGTGAAGAACATGTCGGTGCCGCCGGGCCCGCGCGCGACGTCCTGGGCGTGGTCGGCCCCGTAGGCGCTGATGACCAGCCAGGTGGTGAGCGTGTAGAAGAGCGCGAGGAAGGCGACGGCGAGGCAGGTGGCGCGCGGCACGGCGCGGGCCGCGTCGCGGGTCTCCTCGGCGTAGAGGGCGGTCGCCTCGAAGCCGATGAACGCGCCGATCGCGAGGACGAACATGCCGCCGACGCCGGGCCCGGTGAGACGGCCGGGTGTGAGGACGGTGAGGTCCGGTCCGGCCGGTCCGCCGCCGTGCGCGAGGATGCCGGTCTCCAGGACGAGGAGGATCAGCACCTCCAGGACGAGGGCGGCGCCGAGCACCTTGGCGCTGAGGGTGACCTTGAGGTAGCCGAGCACACCGATGGCGACGAGTCCGCCGAGCGCCCACAGCCACCAGGCGGTGCGGACCCCGGTGAGGTCGGCGAACGCGCCCGCCGTGAAGTGCCCGAACGCGGCGAGCAGCCCGACCTCCAGGGCGTTGTAGGCGAGCAGCGCGACGTAGGCGGCACCGGCGCCGGCCGGGCGGCCCAGCCCGCGGCCGATGTACGCGTAGAAGGCGCCGGCGTTGCGGACGTGCCGGCTCATCGCGGTGAAGCCGGCGGCGAAGACGGCCAGGAGCAGCCCGGCGACGAGGTAGCCGAGGGGCACGGCGGGGCCCGCCATGGCGATGGCGACGGGTGCGGCGCCCGCCATGACGGTGAGCGGCGCGGCCGCGGCGACCACGAAGAAGACGAGGTCGCCCGTCCCGATGGCGCCGCGTTCGAGGGTGGGTGCGGCCGCCGGTGCGGGGGCGGCGGTCTGCTGCGCGGACATGTGCGGTCCTCATCGGCGTCGGGGATCGGGCAGGGTGCGGGGCGACCGTACGGGCGCCGCGGTGGCGCGCGGAAGGGCGCCCGGCGGCGGACGAGGAGGCCACGGGGGGCGAGGGACGGGGGCGGGGCGGCACCGCGCGACCGGCCCGGTGCCCGGCGCCGACCCCCGGGGCGCGACACGACCGCCCGGTTCGGGAGTGAACGGCCGGGCGCCGGTGTTGAGTGGAACGCGCCGCCGTGCGGCGGTGCGAGTGACGGCAATGACGTGACAGCGACGAGACGAGGAGCCACCGATGCCTCTTGCGGGCGAGTACGAGCCGAGCCCCACGGAATGGGTGCGCAAGCAGGTCGAGGAGATCGAGAGTTCCGGCGGGACGAAGGGCACGACGATGCGCGGGATGCCGGTGGTGGTGTTGACCACCAAGGGCGCGAAGAGCGGGAAACTGCGCAAGTCGCCGGTGATGCGGGTGGAGCACGACGGCCGGTACGCGGCGGTCGCCTCGCTGGGCGGCGCGCCCCGGCACCCGGTCTGGTACCACAACCTGGTGGCCGATCCCCGGCTGGAGCTGCAGGACGGGCCGATGCGGCAGGACATGACGGCGCGTGAGGTGCACGGCGCGGAGAAGGCCGAGTGGTGGGCGCGGGCCGTGGCGGCCTTCCCCGACTACGCCGACTACCAGAAGAAGACCGACCGGACGATCCCGGTCTTCGTCCTGGAACCGGCCGAGCGACCGCACTGACCGGCCGGGCCGGCGGCGTCACAGGGCGACGAGGAGGACCTCCGTCGCCTTGACGCCCGTCCACACGGCGACGCCGTCGGCCAGTCCCAGTTCGGCGGCGGCCTGCGGGGTGACCTCGGCGATCAGCTCGGGGGCGTCCGGCGAGGTGATCCGCACCCGCAGCCGGCCACCCGCAGCGGTGATCTCCCGTACGGTGCCGGGCCAGACGTTACGGGGGCTGCCGCCGGGCCGTTCGCGGTGGACGGCGACGGCTTCCGGCGCGAGGATCGCGAGCGCCGCGGTGCCTTCGGGCAGCGGGTCGGCGGCGATGACGTGGCCGCCGCCGTCGGGGGCGAGGCCGTCGGCGGTGGCGGTTCCGGGCCAGGCGTTGCGGCCCAGCATCCGGGCGACCCACGGGGAGCGCGGGCCGCGGGTGACCTCGGCGGGCGGCGCGTCCTGGACGGTCCGGCCACCGTCGAGGACCAGCACCCGGTCGGCGAGCGACACCGCCTCCACCGGGTCGTGGGTGACGATCAGGCAGACGCCGCCGAAGCCCGCGAGGTGGCGGCGGAGGGTGTGGCGGACGTGGGCGCGGGTGGTCTGGTCGAGGGCGGCGAGCGGTTCGTCGAGGAGCAGCAGGCGGGGGCGGGCGGCCAGCGCGCGGGCGAGGGCGACGCGTTGGGCCTGGCCGCCGGAGAGCTGGCCGGGGCGGCGGTGGGCGAGCGCGCCGACGCCGAGCCGGTCGAGCCATTCCTGGGCGGCGCGGCGGGCGGCGGCGCGCGGGACGCCGTGGGCGCGCAGCCCGTAGGCGGTGTTGCTCAGGGCGCTGAGGTGCGGGAAGAGCGCGCCGTCCTGCGGGACCCAGGCGACGCCGCGGCGGTGCGGGGGCAGCGCGGTGGCGTCGCGGTCGCCGAGCCGCAGGTCGGCGCGGGCGCGCGGGGTGAGGCCGAGCAGGGCGCGCAGCAGGGTGGTCTTGCCCGCGCCGTTGGGTCCGACGACGGCGAGGGTGGTGCCGGGGGCGGCGTCGAGGGTGAGGGTGGTGAAGCCGGTGACGTCGGCGTGGAGGGCGTGGCGGTCCTCCGGTGCCGGGGGTGCGGCGGCGTCCTCGTGGCCGGTGTCCTGGGGGCCGTCGGGTGCGGCGGTGGCGCCCGGCCGGCCGGCGGGGGCGGGGCGGCGCGGTGTGCGGCGGGGGGTGCCCGCCCAGCGGCCGCGCAGGGCCACCAGGACGGCCATGGCGATGGCGAGGAGCAGCAGGGAGACCGAGGTGGCGGCCTCCGGGGAGTCCTGGAGCAGCAGGTAGACCTGGAGCGGCAGCGTCTGGGTGGTGCCGGGCAGGTTGCCGGCGAAGGTGATGGTGGCGCCGAATTCGCCGAGGGCGCGGGCCCAGGTCAGGGCGGCGCCCGCGGCGAGGCCCGGCGCGGTCATCGGGAGGGTGACGGTGACGAAGACGCGGAGCGGGGAGGCGCCGAGGGAGGCGGCGGTCTCCTCGTAGGCGGGGCGGAGTCCGGCGAGGGCACCTTCGAGGCTGATGACCAGGAACGGCATGGCGACGAAGGTGGCGGCGACGACCGCGCCGGAGGTGTGGAACGGCAGGGTCAGCCCGAAGGTGTCCTCCAGCCACGGGCCGAGCACCCCGCGGCGGCCGAAGCCGAGGAGCAGCGCGACGCCGCCGACGGTCGGCGGCAGCACCATCGGCAGCAGCACCAGCGAGCGCACCAGCGCCTTGCCGGGGAACGCGGTGCGCGCCAGCAGCCAGGCGAGCGGCACCCCGAGCAGCAGGGACAGCCCCAGCGCCCAGAAGGAGACCAGCAGCGAGAGCCGCAGCGCCTCGGTGACGCCGGGGCTGGTGAGGTGGGTGCCCAGCTCGCTCCAGGAGGTACGGGCGAGGATGCCGACGAGCGGCAGCAGCAGGAACGCCACGGCCAGCAGCGCGGGCACCGCCAGCGCCACGGGCGTACGCCCCCCGGACCACCGGGCCCGCGGGGGGCGGGGGCTTCTCATCGCGGCTCCTGTGCCATGGCGGTTCCTGTATGTCGGGGCGGGGCGGGTGCGGGCCGGTGCGCCGGGGCGGTGGCCGGTGGTACGGCGGCGCTCCGGGCCACCGGACCACCGCCGTACGGCCACGGGCGTGCGGGCCGGTGCGCCGGTGGTACGGCGTGCGGGCCGCGGGTCCGTGGCCGTACCGCCGCGGGGCCGCCGTCCGGGCGGGCCGGGGCCCGCTCGTCACCGTGTCACGGAGTGGCCGGTCCCGGCGCCGGGACCGGCCGGGGCCGGTGCGCGGCGCGGATCACGGCTGCTGGAAACCGGCCTTGCGGAGGATCCGCTGTGCCTCGGGCATACCGAGCCACTTCACGAACGCGGCGGCGTCCGCGGCGTGCCGGGAGGACTTGAGGGTGGCGGCGGGGTAGTCGGCGACGGCGTTCTGCGCGTCGGGGACGGTGATGGCGTCGACCTTGCCGGGTGCGGTGGCCGCGTCCGTCCGGTACACGATCCCGGCGTCCGCCTCGCCGAGTTCGACCTTGCTGAGCACGGCGCGGACGTTGGGCTCCTGCGAGACCGGCCTGACCGTCAGATGCTGCTTGCCGAGCACCTGCTCGCTGTAGCGCCCGACGGGCACCTCGGCGGCGGCGAGGACCACCTTCACGTCGGGGCCGGTGAGGTCCTTCAGCGTGTGGACCTTCTTCGGGTTGCCCTTGCCTACGGCGATGACCAGGCGGTTCTTGGCGATGACGGTGGGCTTGCCGGTGTCGGCGCGCAGCCCGTCCATGGTCTTGGTGTCGGCGGTGACCAGCGCGTCGGCGGGCGCGCCCTGCCGTACCTGGGCGGCCAGTTCCTGCGAACCGGCGAAGGAGAAGCGCACCTCGGTGCCGGGGTGCGCCTTCTCGTACGCCGCGCCCGCCGTCTTGAAGACATCGGTGAGGGAGGCGGCGGCGAGGACCGTCAGTTCGGTGGCGGCGCCCTTGGTGTCCTTGCCGCGGTTCTCCTTGTCGTTGCCGCCGCAGGCGGCGAGCGGGACGAGCAGGGCGGCGGTCACGAGCGCGGCGGCGCGGCGGCGGGTCACGGCGTGCGGCATGGCGGGCTCCTTCGGGGCGGGGCGGGGCGGTCCGGGCGGGCGGGGCGGGAGCGCGGCTCAGGCGCGGTCGATGTGCACGCTGGTCGCCTTGACCCGGGCGGTGGCCTCCGTGCCGACCTCCAGGCCGAGTTCCTCGACGGCTTCCCGGGTGAGCAGGGACACCAGGCGGTGCGGTCCGGCCTGGATCTCCACCTGGGCCGCCACATCGCCGAGGGTGACGGCGGTGACGATGCCGGGGAAGGCGTTGCGGGCGGAGGTGTAGGACCCCTCCTCGCCCGCGTCGCCGCGGCCGATCTCGACGGCGAAGGCGGCGAGGTCCTTGCCGTCGATGACGCGGCGGCCGTTCTCGTCGCGGTGGGTGGCGACCCGTCCGGCGTCGGCCCAACGGCGCGCGGTGTCCGGGCTGACGCCCAGCAACCGCGCGGCCCGGCTGAGGGTGTAGGGATGCATGTGCGGAAAGATATGCGGGATTCTGACGCATCTGCAATCCCTTCGGGTGATCATCCGGTGCAGCCGCGAGGCGCGCCGGAGCTTCCTCCGGGCACGGTCGGGTGGCCGTCGGGCGGCCCGCGGGCGAGGCGTCCCGCAGCCCCGTCCGCAGGCCCGTTCTCCGTGCCGTACGGTCCCGGCGCCGCGTACGCGCCGATGCCCGGACGCCGATGTCTCGAAGCGGACCGGCCGGCCCTGAACGGCTCCGCGCGGGGCCCGCGTCACCCACCGACGGGCACGCCTCCGGGTGCGGCCCTTCCCGGAAGGGGCGCCGAGATAGCGGCCGCCCCAGGGCAGGGGCTTCGAGATGGGCGCCCCCACCCTCGCCAACAAGCCCGGCAGCAGGCATTTCTGACGGCACGTCACCCGATCGCCTCGGGGTGGGCCACCGGCGCCCCGCCCGACAGGAAGGGCGCCGGTGGCCCACCGCCCCCACCCTGACGCGGCGTCGCCCCGCGCTCTCCCGGGAAACCCCCACCCCTCCACAGGTGACCGCACATGACCCTTTCTTCCGATTGCGGCGGATTAAAGGTGATGTAAGAGTTAAGTCACTGCCGTAGAAGGAGATGATCCCATGACCACGGATCGCACAGCTTCGGTCAAGTCGGCGACCCTCGCCGTCGAGGTCGAGGACCTGCTGGACTCCACCGAACCGAACGGCGCCTTCCGGGACACCCGTGAGTGTGCCGGGGCGGCCCTGCTCGCCGGCCTCCTGCTCGCGTCGCCCCCCACCCCCCGTCCCAAGCCGGACCCGCGCTGAAAGGTAGTGCGTTGGTAGATCAGGCCGAGGGTTCCGGAGCCCTGAGAACCGTGATCGCCGATGCCGCATCAGGGGTCGCCCTCGCCCTCCGGGGCGAGGGCGGCCCTTATGCGCTCTCCCGCGTCCTCGGACCGGGCGACGCGCTGGCACCGGCCGCCGTCCGTGTCCTGGGCGCCGACGCGCTCGCGCCGTACGCGGTGGACGACCGCACCCCGGCGGCGGACCCCGCGGACCGGGACGTCGTACGAGCGGCGCTGGCGGCCTTTCCGCCGGGGGCCGACGCCTCGGCGGTCTCGGTCTGGAGCTACCGGGGCCTGGTCGAGGCGTCCCACGCGTTCCTGCCCGGCGGGACGGAGACCTGGCCGCAGGCGCCGGACGCCGCGTCGGGCTGGATCGACACCGACCCCTGGCCCAAGCTCGCCCACCGCGCCTCCCAACTGGCCGCGCTGGCACTGCCGGGCCTCTCCCCCGCCCTCGCCGACGCGCTGACCACCCGTACCGACGATCTCGCCCGCGGCTTCGTCCGCGCGGTGCGCCGCCGGGACTGGCTCCAGGCGGCGGGGCTCGGGCGCTGGTTGGCCCGGCTGCCCGGGGTCCCCTCCACGCTCGGGCTGGACGCCGGACTCACCTTCATCGGCCACATGGGCGGCGACGACGCCCGGGTGGCCCTGCATCTCGTCGCCGCCCGGTGCTTCTACGGGCGGGGGGAGTGAGCGGCCCGCCGCCCGCGGCGGCCGACCCCGACCTGCTGGACTCCGTCGTCGCCGGCGCGCTGGACTGGCTCGGCGCCCACCGCGACCGCTTCCGGCTGCCCGCCGACGTCGCCACCGACGCCGACCCGAACCTCACCCTCAAACCCCTGGGCGAACTGGCCGAACTCACCCAGTTGATCCACGCCCGGCACCCGCGCGCGGAGGTGCGCGAGCGGGCCGGCGAACTCTTCTCGTTCACCTGGGAGGAGTTCGGATACGGCGCGCTCCACGCGGAGCTGGTGCGCGGGGAGCCGCAGGCGGCGTACCCGGTGGAGCTGTACGGCGTCTTCGCCCGCGCCGGGCTGCGCCATCCGGAGGCCGACGCGCTGCTCGCGACCGTCACCGGGCTGCGCGGCTGGCGGGTGGCGGGCGGCGACCACACCCGGACGCTCAGCGTCCTCAACGCCGAACGGCGCATCGGGCTGCCGCTCCACGCCGACCCCGACGCGGTGTTCGCCCTGACCGGTCTGGGGGTCCGCGCCGAGCCCTGGCTGCTGGACCGCCGGGCCGCGTACGGCATCACCCACGACGTCTTCCACCGCACCGACTGGGGGCGCGCCCGCCACCGGATGCCCGCACCGCTCGCCGCCTATCTGCGGCTGTGGCTGCCCTGCTGGCTGGAGGGCGAGCTGGAGCGGGAACTGTGGGATCTGGCGGGCGAACTCCTCGCCGTCGGCGGATGCCTGCCCGAGCCCTGGTGCCCGGCGGACGCCTGGCACCGGCTGGCCGCGGCGCAGCGGCCGGACGGCGGGGTGCCGGAGACCGGCGATCCGGCGCAGTTCCCGTACGGGGACGATCCGTTCCTCCTCTGTTATCACTCCACCCTGGTGACCGCGTTCGCCGCCACGCTCGCCCGCGCCGGTACGGACGCCGCCCCCGACGACCTTCCCCACGCGGCTTCGGGCCGGGAGAGCGAGGCAGCACCGTGATCGTGACGGCCGCGCCACCGGCGCTGCTGCACGGGGTCGGCGACCGGGCCCTGACCTGGCTCGACGACCACCGTGAGCACTTCCGGCTGACATCCGAGGACCGCGCCACCAACCGCGCGCTGCTGGAACGGCTCAAGCCGGTCGGCGAGTTGGTGATCAACATGCAGGTGCTGTTCCGGGAGGGCGTGGCCGGCTCGCGGCAACGGGCCCGCGCCGGACGGCTGCTGGACTTCGCCTGGCGCGAACTGCTCGACGGCGGCAACATCCTCGCCGGGCTCCAGCACGACGAGCCGTTCTCCCCCGTCCCGCTGGAGATCTACGGCAGCTTCCACGAGCTGGGCCACCGCCATCCGGAGCTGGAACGCGCGATCGCCACGGCCCGGCAGACGCTCGGCTGGTCGGCGCTGGAGATGGTGCCCAACCGGCGCCTGGGCGTCCTCAACGCCGAACGCAAACTCGGGCTGACACCGAGCGGCGACATCGGCCGGGCGCTGTCCCGCACCTGGCTGGCGCAGCTCCCCGAGCCGTGGACGGTGCAGTTGCACACCGCGTACGACGTGACGCACACCGTCTTCCACCTCACCAACTGGGGTGCCGCCCCCGGCCGGATCCCGCCGAAGATCGCCGACTACCTCACCCGCTACCTCCCCGCGTGGCTGGAGGACTGGGCGGACCTGGGCCACTGGGACCTGCTGGGCGAACTCCTCGTCGTCGACGCGTGTCTGCCGCGGCCGTCGCTGGACGCGGGGGTGTGGGAGCGGTTCGCGGCGGCGCAGGACGCGAGCGGGGCGATGCCGCTCCAGCGGGAGATGCCGGACGGTGACGCCGATACGGTCTTCGACACCGTCCACCATCCGACGCTGGTCGCCGCGTTCGCCTCCGCGATGGCGACCTCGCGGGCCCTGTCGGACGCCCGGTGACGGCGGCGGACCGGGCGGCGGACGCCGTCGCCGCCATCGACGCGCCGGACGTGGTCGTCGCCGTCACCCGCCGCGGCGTCCGCACCGTCCTGACCGGCGGCACCGCCCCGCCCCCGCCCGCAGGCCGCCACGCGCTGCGCTACGAACTCGGCTCGCTCAGCAAGACGTTCACGGTCCTGCTGCTCGCGGCGCTCGCCGGCGACGGGGCGGTCGGCACCGATGACCGGCTCACTGCCCACCTGCCCCGCCCCGCGCCGCCGCACCGCACCGCGCACCGCATCACCCTGCGCCATCTGGCCACCCACACCTCCGGGCTGCCGCGCATCCCGCGCGAGATGGTGCCCGGCGCGCTGCTCCAGCCGTACGCCAACGGCTACCACGGCTACGGCACCGAACGGCTGCTGCACGCCTTCGCCCGCACCCGGCCCCGGCCGCCCGGGACCCGCTGGCACTACTCCAACTTCGGCCTGGCGCTGCTGGGCTGCGCGCTGGCCCGCGCCACCGGCACCGCCTTCCCCGCCCTGCTGACCCGCCGGGTGCTGGTCCCGCTCGGGCTGACCGGGACCGCGCTGGAGCCCGGCACCACCGGGACCGACGCGCTCGGGCACCGGGCCGACGGGCACACGCCCGTACCGGCCGGTTCGATGGGCGCGTTCGCCCCGGCGGCGGCGGTCCGCGCCACCCCCGGCGATCTGCTCACCTTCCTGGAGGCGCATCTGGACCCCGGTGCGACACCGCTGGCCGGGGCGGTGCGGGCGGTGCAGGTACCGCAACTGCGGCACGGCGCCGGGCGCGTGCACACCCACACGCTGACGTGGTTCCGGCACCCGGCGCCGGGCGGCCCGCTCCTGTTCCACATGGGGGCGACGTTCGGGCAGCAGTCGTTCATCGGGTTCCATCCGGCCAGCGGCACGGGCGTGGCCGCGCTCGCCACCCGGCGCGGCCGCGCCTGCCGCCTGACGAGCACCGCGTACGAGCTGCTGTACGCGCTGTGCGGCGACGCGGCCGGGGGCTGAGCGGACGTCAGCCGCTCAGCCCGAGTTCGTCCGGGCCCAGGGAGCGGAAGTGCCGGGCGACCTCGCCGTCGGTGACGTCCGCCAGGTGCGCGGGCGACCAGCGGGGCGCGCGGTCCTTGTCGACGATGCGGGCGCGGATGCCCTCCACCAGGTCGGGCGAGGCGAGCGCCGCGGAGGCGATGCGGAAGTCCTGGTCGAGGACGCGCTCCAGCGAGCCTAGGCGCGGCACCCGGCGCAGCGCGGCGAGGGTGACCTTCAGCGACGTCGGCGAGAGTTCCAGCAGGCTCTGCGCGGCGCTCTTCGCCGCGGGCTCCCCGCTGTGCTCCAGCCGGTCGACGATCTCCTCGACGGTGTCGGCGGCGTAGCAGGCGTCGATCCAGCCGCGGTGGGCGGCGAGCGGGGCCTCGGGCGCGGGCTCGGCGTACCGCGCCACGGCCCCGGCCACGTCGCCGGTGGCGAGGGCGGCGGCCAGCTCCGGCAGCCGGGCGGCGGGCACGTAGTGGTCGGCGAGGCCGCACAGCAGGGCGTCACCGGCGGTCATCGGGGCGCCGGTGAGGGCGAGGTGGGTGCCGAGTTCGCCGGGGGCGGCGGCCAGCAGATGGAGTCCGCCGACGTCGGGCACGAAGCCGATGGCGGTCTCCGGCATGGCGACACGGGAGCGTTCGGTGACGATCCGGACGCCGCCGTGCGCGGAGACGCCGACGCCGCCGCCCATCACGATGCCGTCCATGAACGCCACGAACGGTTTGGGATAGCGGGCGATCTCCGCGTTGAGGTGGTACTCGGCGCGCCAGAAGGCGCGGGTGGCGGCGGTGTCGCCGTCCCGGACGTCGTCGTGGATGGCGCGGATGTCGCCGCCCGCGCACAGCCCGCGCTCGCCCGCCCCGGAGAGCACCACGGTGGCGACGGCGGGATCGTCCCGCCAGGCGTCGAGCGCGGCGGACAGGTGCCGCACCATGCCGTGGGTGAGGGAGTTGAGCGCCCGGGGCCGGTTGAGAACGAGGTGTCCGGCGTGGCCCTCGGTGCGGCGCAGTACGGAGTCGTCGGCGGTGGTCATCGGGCGTCTCCGGTGCGCTGCGGGGTGGTGAACGGCATCTTCTCGTCGGTCCTTTTCAGCGGTACGGCGCCCGCGGGCCGCGGGCGGTCGGTGACGCCCCCACTCCATCAGACGGCGCGCGTCCACGGGCGGGTGCGGGCGGGATTCCCGGCCCGGGCGGCGCCGGATGTCCGTGACGGTGCGGTACCGGAGGCCGTGCGCGGCCCGGTCCGGCGGCACCACGCCCGCCCCCTGATCCCCCAAATCCGGCCATTTGGGGCTGGGTTAAACTGCCGGGGCCGACAACGCACTGTTGTGCGGCCGTCACCCGTTCCGCGGTGAGCGGCCGTACGTTCCGGGACGAACGGGAGGAACGGACATGCCGACCACCGCCCCGTCCCCCGCCGTTCCCGCCGCGCACCCCGCCTCCGGTGACCGTCCGTACGGTGCCGCCTGCGACGCGATCCGGCCGCGCCGGGTCCGGCGGACCGCCGCGCACGCCCACGGCTTCGTCCCGCACCGCAGGCCCCGCCTCGCTCCCTGCGCGCGCAGCGGTATTCCCGATATGTCCTGCGCCGGCTGACACCACGTCACCGCCTCGGGGCCCCCTTCGCCCGGCCCCGGTCACCGGCGCCGGATGCTGCACAATGCCTGACCAGTGACGGCCGGTCGTACCGGTCCGTCCGGCCAGGGGCCTCGCACGCCCGCACGCTGCACGCACCCCCGCAGGGAGCACCTCCATGGAGCCATCGGCCCACGTCGGCAAGACCGCCCTCCCCGGGGTCGGGACCCGCTACGACCTCGACACCGAGGGCGGCCGGCACGTCTCGGTCGTCGTCCACCAGGACGGCCGCCGCATCCTCGCCTTCCACGACCCGCGGGACGAGGAGAGCTGCCAGGACTCCGTCGCGCTCGCCCCGCAGGAGGCGGGCGCACTGTCCAAACTCCTCTTCCCCGACCCCGTCGCCCACCTCCACCAGCACCGGGAGATCGACCTGGTCACCGAGCACATCCCGGTCACCAAACGCTCCCCGTACGCCGGGCGGACCCTGGGGGCCACCGCGGCCCGCACCCGTACCGGCGCGTCCATCGTCGCCGTTCTGCGCCGTACCGACGCCGTGCCCTCGCCCACCCCGGACTTCCGTTTCGCGATCGGCGACACCCTCGTCGTGGTCGGCACCCGGGAAGGCGTGGACGCCGTCGCCGCATTGATCACCGGAGGGTAACCGCCCGTGCACGACACCACCGCGCTGCTCATCGAACTCGGGGCCATCATCCTCGGCCTGGGCATACTCGGCCGGCTCGCGGGGCGGGTGGGATTCTCACCGATTCCGCTCTACCTGCTCGCCGGACTCGCCTTCGGCCACGGGGGGCTGCTGCCGCTCAACGCCAGTGAGGAATTCGTCTCCACCGGCGCCGAGATCGGCGTCATCCTGCTGCTGCTCCTGCTGGGCCTGGAGTACAGCGCCTCGGAGCTGGTCACCAACCTCAAGACGCAATATCCCTCCGGGATCGTCGACTTCGCGCTGAACGCCGTGCCGGGCGCGGTGGCCGCGCTGGTGCTCGGGTGGGGGCCGGTGGCCGCGGTGGCGCTGGCCGGTGTCACCTGGATCTCGTCGTCGGGGGTGATCGCCAAGGTGCTCGGCGACCTCGGGCGGCTGGGCAACCGCGAGACGCCGGTGATCCTCGGCGTCCTCGTCATCGAGGACCTGGCGATGGCGGTCTATCTGCCGCTGCTGACCGCGCTGCTGGCCGGCCTGAGCCTGGCGGGCGGCAGCCTGACCCTGCTGATCTCGCTCGGTACCGTCGGCGCGGTCCTGTATGTGGCGCTGCGGCACGGCAGACTCATCAGCCGGGCGGTCTCCTCGGACAACCCGGAGATGCTGCTGCTGGTGGTGCTGGGCCTGACGGTGCTGGTCGCCGGGGTGGCGCAGCAGTTGCAGGTGTCGGCGGCGGTCGGCGCGTTCCTCGTCGGCATCGCGCTCTCCGGTGAGGTGGCCGAGGGCGCGCACCATCTGCTGGCGCCGATGCGGGACCTGTTCGCCGCGGTGTTCTTCGTCTTCTTCGGCCTCAACACCGATCCGGCGGCGATCCCGCCGGTGCTCGTCCCGGCGCTGATCCTGGCCGTGATCACCGCCGGCACCAAGATCGCCACCGGGTGGTTCGCGGCCCGCCGCGCCGGGGTGCGTACGGCGGGACGCTGGCGGACCGGCGGCACGCTGGTGGCCCGCGGTGAGTTCTCCATCGTCATCGCCGGGCTCGCGGTCGGTGTCGAGCCCCGCATCGGCCCGCTGGCCACCGCGTACGTGTTGATCCTGGTGATCCTCGGACCGCTGGCCGCCCGCTTCACCGAGCCGGTGGCGCGCCGCGCGACCCGGCTGCTGGGCCGCGCCCCGGCCACGGCGGGCGCCCCTGCCGCGCCCGCCGCACCGGGCCCCGCGCCGGCCGAGGAGTCCCCGGTCGCCCCGGGTGACACCGCCCGCACCGGCGGCTGACCGCGTCCACGGGACACGACGGCGGCCGGTGCCCGCGAGGGACACCGGCCGCCGTGCCGTCCGCACGGTCACCAGCCGTGCGCGCGGATCAGCCGTGGCGCCGGCCTCTGCCGGACACCGCGACGCAGACCAGCCCGAGCAGGCACGTCAGAGCGCCGATGACGGCGTTGGTCCAGATCACGCCCCGGTCCGGGCCACTGCCGACGATCCAGGGCGCGATGATCATCCAGATGCCCATGGCGCACATCGCCCAGCTCAGTCCGTACATCCGGGCGGGCCGGACGGTGAAGCCGAGGCCCAGCGCGACGATGGCGACGCCCATGATCAGGTTGTGGGTCATCAGCGCCGGCTGGCTCGCGGTGAAGTGCACGATCCACGGTGAGACCGCGCAGAACAGACCGACGAGGAAGACCGGCCCGTCCACGAGAGCCACGTCATGCCCGCCGAGCACCCGCTCGTACCGGGCCTGCATCTCCGAAACATCGGGGTGACCTGCGAGATCTCCCCTGTGGTGTGAGACGTCGGCCATGCGACTCGCCTCCTTCGTCCGCAAGCCTGGCCGTATCGCGGTGGAGCACCGCACCTCTCCATTCTGCACTTATGTCGCCTTTATGTGTAGTGGGGCGGTACGCGACTTCCGCCGGAGGGTGCGGCGGCCGCGCCGTCCCCGCGGCGGCCGAGGACGACGAGCCGCCCGGTCGCCCGCGTCATCGCGACGTACCGGTCGACCGCCCCCGCGGTGCCCGTGCCGAACGCCTCCGGATCGACGAGGACCACCAGGTCGAATTCGAGGCCCTTCGCCAGCTCCGGGGTGAGCGACCGCACCCGGGGCACCGGACGGAACCCCGGATCGCCGATGACACAGGCGATCCCGTCCTCCTGCCCGGCGAGCCAGGCGTCCAGCACCGCGTCCCGCTCCGTGACCGGGCCGTACATGACGGGGACGCCGCCGCGGCGGACGGACACCGGCACATTGGCGTCCGGCAGCGCCGCGCGGATGACCGTCTCCGCCTCCGCCATGACCTCCTGCGGCGTGCGGTAGTTGATGCCCAGTGAGGCGACGTCGATCCGGTCCAGGCCGATCCGCTCCAGCCGCTCCCGCCACGACTCGGTGAAGCCGCGCCGGGCCTGGGCGCGGTCCCCGACGAGGGTGAAGCTCCGCGACGGGCAGCGCGAGAGCAGCATCTGCCACTCCGCGTCGGTCAGTTCCTGGGCCTCGTCCACCACGATGTGCGCGAACGGCCCGGCGAACGGATCCGCCTCCCCGGCCGGCGACGCCCCCTCGTCGGCCAGGCGTTCTCGCAGGTCCTGGTGGCGCAGCATGGTCACCGCGCCCTCGCCGTCGGCATCGGCCGCGACGATGTGGTCGATGACGTCGGCCATCCGGGCCCGCTCGGCGGCCGCCACCGCCGCCCGCCGCCGCGCGCGGGGCGCCGCCTCCGGGTCGCCGAGCCGCCGCCGCGCCGCGTCCAGCAGCGGCAGATCGGCCACCGTCCAGGCCGATCCCTCCGCGCGCCGGAGCCTTCGGACGTCGTCCGGGGTCAGCCACGGCGCGCACATCCGCAGGTACGCGGGGACCGCCCACAGGTCGCCGACCAGCTCGGCGGCGTCCAGCGTCGGCCAGGCGCGGTGGAGGTCCCGCAGCAGCTCCCGGTCCCGCCGCAGCTCCCGGCCGAACTCCTCGGCCGGCACCGCCGCGCCGTGCTTGTCCCGCAGGATCGCGACCAGCTCCTCCCAGATCGCCTCCCGCGCCTCGTTGTGCGGGGTGCCCGGCGGTACCGCGCCGAACGCCTCCGCCCAGTCGGCGGGACTCAGCCACACCTCACCCCACTCCGTGGTGACCTCCCTCCCCTCGGCGGGCGGCTCCTCGTAGAGCCGGACCGCCTTCTCGATCACACGCACCATCCCCACGGACGCCTTCAGCCGCGCCGCCTCCGGATCGGCCTCCGGCACCGCCGCGGCCCCCTCGGGGACGAGATCGCGCACCGTGCAGGTCCGTACGCCCTCCTCACCGAGGCCGGGCAGGACGTCGGCGACGTACGCGAGATACGGCTGGTGCGGGCCGACGAAGAGCACGCCGCCCCGGCGGTGCCCCAGACGGGGATCGGCGTACAGGAGGTGGGCGGTGCGGTGCAGGGCGACGACGGTCTTGCCGGTGCCCGGACCGCCGTCGACGACGAGCGCGCCCCGGGAGTCCGCCCGGATGATGGCGGACTGATCGGCCTGGAGGGTGGCGAGCACATCCCGCATCCGGGCCGACCGGCTGCCGCCCAGACTCGCGAGGAAGGCGGACTGGTCGTCGAGGGCGGCGTGCCCGTCGAGCCCGTCGGCGGTGAACACCTCGTCCCAGTAGTCGCCGACGCGGCCGCCGGTCCAGCGGTATCTGCGGCGGCTGACCAGCCCCATCGGGTCGGCGTGGGTCGCGGCGAAGAACGGCTCGGCCGCGGGCGAACGCCAGTCGATCAGCAGCCGGCGCCCGGCACCGTCGGTGAGGCCGAGCCGCCCGATGTACACCGGCTCGGGGTCGTCCGCGGCGACCATCCGCCCCAGGCAGAGGTCGAGGCCGAAGCGGCGCAGGGTGCGCAGCCGGCCGGTCAGCCGGTGGACCTCCTGATCCCGCTCCATCGCCGCCCGCCCCACGCCGCCCGGCCCCTTCTGTACGTCGGCGAGCCGGCCGGACAGTTCGGCGACCGACCGCTCCAGACTCTCCGCGAGGGCGGCGAAGTGCCGCTCGTCCCCGGCGATCAGCCCCGGATCGGCCTTGGCCGCAAGCCGCCCGGAAAGGTCGAACACGCTGGTCAGCGGCTTCATCCCCGCACCTCCGCCCCTGCTTGGGACACGACGCCGACCGGCGCGCCCACCCGGCCCGCGGCCCCCGCCGACGGCCCGCCGCCCCCGTACCTCCCGTGAACCGCCAACACCGCACACACCTCGTAGCTCTCCTCTTCCGCACCATCTCGGGCCCAGGCCCTACCGCTCCCTCCCCTCCCCTCGCCACCCACCGGAGCAGGACGTACCGGGATGAACCGGCCGCACCACGACGGGCGCGTCCGGGGCGACAAGGGAGACAGGAAGTGCGGCGACAGGGCCTGGGCCCGAGATTGTGCGGCACCAGGGGGGCCTTGCCGCAAGGCCCCCCGTCAGCTATACGTTGAGAGTGGCAAGGAGGCGGTGACCTCCTTGCCTCTGGTTTTTCCGCCGCCGTTCCGCCCTCGCCGGACGGCACCCGGCAACACGAAGCGGCGCCCCGTCCCCTGGACGAGGGCGCCGCTTTCCGGTGGAGCCGCCGGGCATCCGCGGCGGGCGTCAGGTGCCCGCGTGCCGCCCCAGGTAGACGAGCAGGGCGAGGAAGCCCGCCACGAGATGGCCCACGGCTATGTAGAGCAGGACCTGACGGGTCGTCGGGTGCGATTTGTGCCCGGAGAGCAGCGCGAGGACGCGCGGCGGAGCCGACGGCCGGACCAGCGGACGGCCGATGGGCCGACCGGTGCGCCGCCCGGTCGGCACGGCACGCCGGCGCACCCCGCAGCGCGCCGCGGTCCGCCCGCCGGCCGGACGCCACGGACAGGGGCGCCGCCCCCGGGACGCGACCGCGCCCTCGTCGTACGGATGGTGGTGCGGGCCGGTGCACGGGCGGCGGGCGTCCGGGGTGCCGGTGACCGGCAGGCAGGTGCGCGAGTGGACCGCGCGCCACGGCGGAGGCCCCTTCCGCCGTGCGGCGCCGGGCACGGCGCTCACCCGGCGAGGCCGCCGGACGGCCTGCCCCGGTCGCGGTGGCACGCGGGCCGTACCCGGCGTGCCACCTGGGCCGGCCGCCACGCGGCGCCCCCGGCCGCGCCCCACGGCGCCATGCCGGCGGCGCGCGCCCGGCGCCGCACCCCGCTCATCCCCATGCCGCTCACACCCGCTCCGCTCCCTGCCGCTCCACTCATGACGCCTCCCGGACGCGGGGCGGCTGCGCCGCCACCCGCTCCTCGGCCACCCGCAGCGGTTCCGCGGGGAGTTCACCGCGACCGGTCAGCACCACGGGAAGGGTCCGGCGGGCGGCGCCCAGCAGCCCGGGGACGTCGCCGCCGGTCAGCTCGTAGACGACGGTGGTGCCGGTGCGGGTGGCGGTGACGATGCCGGAGCGGCGCAGGACCGCGAGCTGCTGGGAGAGCGCCGCCGGTCCGACGCCGATCGCGCCACGCAGTTTCCGTACCGGCAACGGGCCCTCCTGGAGCAACTCCAGCACCCGGATGCGCACCGGGTGGCCGAGTACCCGGAAGAACGCGGCCTTCGCCTCGTACAGCGGTATTGCGGTGTCGTTCATCCGCGCGCTCCCGCCGCGGCGGGGGGTCGTACGGGGTGCGGGGCCCGCGCCGTGCGGCACCGGGCGCCCGGGGTCCGTCCCTCTGCCGCTCCGGCCCATCCGCCCACGTACGCCTCCACTCACGGTCCGCCGACAACCGCACCCACTGTTGAATTGCAGACTTCTGCAACTGTAGACGACATCCGGCCGTCCGTGGGCGGGCAGGGGCCGACCGGGACGGCTTTCCGGCGGGGGACATCCGACACATCGAGCATGTTCACGGCACCCGCCGGGGCGCGCCGACGGGACATGCGCCCGCACGCCGGAGGAATCACCGCTCCCCCGCCGCCCGCACCCCGGGAACGGACCGGCCGAAGATCGCCTTGACACCCCGCACTCCCCTCTCCCGTCGCCCCGCTCACGGGCCCGTGCGGCACGGTCCGGGTGCGCGCCCCGGGCCGTTCGCCCGCTGTCGCCGTCCGGCGTCACGCCCGTCCGGCTGTGGGCCGCCTGCCCGGCACGGCGGAATGTCAACCGCGACGCGCGCGGGAACGTATCTTCTGCGCGTCACCGGCGCAGGCGCATCTGAGGCGGTACCGGCGCCGCGCCCGCAACCCGGCGACGGGTCGGCTGGTTGAGTCCGGTCATGGACGCCAAGCAGAACGCCGGTCCCCCCTTCCGGCGCCGCGCTCTCCCCCCGTCATCACCCGTGGCCCCGACGCCGCAGGCCAGGCGCCGGGAGGAGGCCACCCCGATCTTCGATCAGCTACTGCGGGAGTGGCGCTCCGGCGTGCCGCTCCCCGTCGCCCGCCCCGCGGCCGACGCCACGCCGCCCCCCGGGGACCCCCGCCCGCCCGGCACCACGGACGAGGAACCCGTCATCCCCCGCTCCCGCCGCCACGACCCGCCGCCGAAGGGGACGGGCGGGGGCACCGGGAGCTGAGACGGGGCGGGGTGACGGCGCTTCAGCCCCGCCCCGTCGGGGCGCGCACCCGCCGCGGCGGATGCGCGCCGGGCCCTCACGCGGGAAGCTGCGCCTCGAGTGCCGCGATGACCTCCGGCGCGTCCGGTTCCGTCTTCGGGGCGAAGCGGGCGGCCACCGAGCCGTCGGGGGCGATCAGGAACTTCTCGAAGTTCCAGCGGATGTCGCCGGTGTAGCCCTCCGCGTCCGGCGCGTCGGTGAGCTGTGTGTACAGGGCGTGCCGCGCGTCGCCGTTGACGTCGATCTTCTCGGTCATCGGGAAGGTGACGCCGTACGTCGCGGAGCAGAACTGCGCGATCTCCTCGGCGGTGCCGGGCTCCTGGCCCATGAACTGGTTGCAGGGCACGCCGAGGACGGTGAAGCCGCGCGAGGCGTAGCGGGCGTGCAGTCGCTCCAGTGCGGAGTACTGCGGGGTGAGGCCGCACTTGGAGGCGACGTTGACGACGAGTACGGCCTTGCCGCGGTACTGGGCGAGGTCGGCCGGTCCGCCCTGGAGGGCGTCGATTTCCACGGTGTGAACAGACATGGCAAGGGAGCGTAGCCGCCTCCGCGCCCGGGGGCGGCACCCCGTCCGCGCCGTGTCCGCCGGGCCGCTCCCCGCCGGGCCGTACGACCGGGCAGCCCGCCGGGCGGATCGCCGCCCCTTGACCTCAACAATGCTTGAGGTTCTAGGTTTCCGTTCTGCCGCCGTACCGCGGCGCCTTGAGGTACCGATGACAGGAGACCGCGATGGACATGGAAGTCACCGCCTGGCACGCACTGCACGGCACGGCCAACGCGCAGCAGGGCAGCCGGCGCCTGTCGCGCGCCACGCCGCGCCGGATCGCCGCCTTCGCCCGGCCGCACCGGCGCCGCCTGGTGTGGTTCCTCGTCCTGAGCACCGTCACGGCGGCGGGGGCGGTGGTGACGCCGCTGCTCGCCGGGCGGGTCGTCGACGCGATCGTCCACCACGGATCCAGCGGGCTCGTCCTCGGGATCGCCGGACTGATCGCGGGGATCGCGCTCGCCGAGGCGGGGCTGGGGATGCTCACCCGGTGGCTGTCGGCGAGCATCGGCGAGGGGCTGATCCTGGATCTGCGGACCACCGTCTACGACCACGTGCAGCGGATGCCGGTCGCGTTCTTCACCCGGACCCGGACCGGCGCGCTCGTCAGCCGGCTCAACAACGATGTGATCGGCGCGCAGCGGGCGTTCAGCGACACCCTCTCCGGCGTCGTCAGCAATCTTGTGACGCTGCTGCTGACCCTCGTGGTGATGCTGGGCCTGTCCTGGCAGATCACGCTGATCGCGCTGGCGTTGCTGCCGGTGTTCGTGCTGCCCGCCCGCCGGGTGGGGCGGCGGCTGGCCGCGCTGCGCCGGGAGGGCGCCGACCACAACGCCGCGATGGGCACCCGGATGACCGAGCGGTTCTCCGCGCCCGGCGCCACCCTCGTCAAGCTGATGGGGCGGCCGGCCCATGAGTCGGCCGAGTTCGCCGAACGGGCCGCGCGGGTCCGGGACATCGGGGTGCGCACCGCGATGGTCCAGACGTCCTTCGTCACCGCCCTCACCCTCGTCTCCGCGCTGGCGCTGGCCGTCGTCTACGGGCTCGGCGGCCATCTGGCGCTGCGCGGCAGCCTGGAGCCGGGCGCGGTCGTCTCCCTGGCGCTGCTGCTGACCCGGCTCTACGCGCCGCTGACCGCGCTGTCCGGTGCGCACATCGAGGTGATGAGCGCGCTGGTCAGCTTCGAGCGGGTCTTCGAGGTGCTCGACCTGGAGCCGCTGATCACGCAGAAGCCGGACGCCCGCGCCGTCCCCGAGGGCCCGGTGTCCGTCGAGTTCGACGCCGTGCGCTTCGGCTACCCGTCCGCCGACAAGGTCTCGCTCGCCTCCCTGGAGGAGGTCGCCACCCTCGACACCCGCGGCGGCGAACGCGTCCTGCACGACATCTCCTTCCGCGCCGAGCCGGGCCGGATGGTCGCCCTCGTCGGCTCCTCGGGCGCCGGGAAGTCGACCATCGCGCAGTTGCTGCCGCGGCTGTACGACGCGGACACCGGGGCGGTGCGGATCGGCGGGGTCGACGTCCGGGACCTGACCGCCGAGTCGCTGCGCGACACGCTCGGCATGGTCACCCAGGACGGCCACCTCTTCCACGCCACGATCCGGGAGAACCTGCTGCTCGCCCGGTACGACGCGGCCGAGGACGACCTGTGGGACGCGCTGCGCCGGGCCCGGCTGGCGGAGCTGATCCGGTCGCTGCCGGACGGTCTCGACACCGTCGTCGGCGAGCGCGGCTACCGCCTCTCCGGGGGTGAGCGGCAGCGGCTGACCATCGCCCGGCTGCTGCTCGCCCGGCCGCGGGTGGTGATCCTCGACGAGGCCACCGCCCATCTGGACAACAGCTCGGAGGCGGCGGTGCAGGAAGCCCTCACCGAGGCGCTGGCGGGCCGTACGTCCGTGGTCATCGCGCACCGGCTGTCCACGGTCCGCGCCGCCGACGAGATCCTGGTGGTCGAGGGCGGACGCATCGTCGAACGCGGCACCCACGACACGCTGCTCGCCGCGGACGGGCGCTACGCCGAGTTGTACCGCACCCAGTTCGCCGACGGCTCCGGCACACCGCGCGCCACCGGGCCCGCCGGGGAGTCCGCGCTGGTGGGCTGAGCTGACCGCACGCCGCGCCCCCGTTCCGCGGGGCGCGGCGTTCGGCCGCTCAGCCGCCCGCGGGCCCCCGGAACGGTGGGCATCGCCGCCGCCCCCTGTCCGCACCGCCCCGAAGCGCGCAGACTGGCCGCGTCGCCCGCCGCCGAAGCGGGCCCGGACGGCATCGCCGGAAGGGAAACGCATGGCCACACCCAGTGCCGCCACCACCTCGCCGACCGCTACGGCGGCGCCGCCACGCCGCCGGTCGCGGTGGCTGCGGGCCGTCGCCGCGCCGCTGTGCGGTGCGCTGCCGGCGCTCGCCTTTCCCGCGCCGTCGCTGTGGTGGACGGCGTACGTCTCCCTCGTCCCGTGGCTGTTGCTGCTGCGGACGGCGCGGACGAACCGGCGGGCGGCGCTGGAGGGCTGGCTCGGCGGCCTCGGGTTCATGGTGGCGGTGCACCACTGGCTGCTGCCGAGTCTGCATGTGTTCCTGCTGGTGCTGGGGGCGCTGCTCGGTGCGTTGTGGGCGCCGTGGGGGCCGCTGGTGCGGACGTTGCTGGGCGGTGCGCCCGGAGTGCGGCGGTGCCTGGCCGCCCTGGTGCTGGTGCCGTCCGGCTGGCTGATGGTCGAACTGGTCAGGTCCTGGGAGCAGTTGGGCGGCCCGTGGGGGCTGCTCGGCGCCGGGCAGTGGCAGGTGCCGCCCGCGCTGCGGCTCGCCTCGCTGGGCGGGGTGTGGCTGGTGAGCCTGGTCATCGTCGGGGTGAACACCGCGCTGGCGCAGTTGGCCGCGCTCCGCCGGGCCCGGACGGTCGCCGTCGCCGCGCTGCTGATCTGCGCGGCGGCGGTGACCTGCGTCCGGTACGCGGCGCCCGTGCCGCGCCCCGGCGGCACGGTGCGGGTCGCGGTCGTCCAGCCGGGGCCGGACGGCGGTCCCGGCGAGCGGCTGGCGCGCGCCGAGGCGCTGACCCGGGGGCTGGCGGGCCGGGGCGTACGCCTGGTGGTCTGGGGTGAGAGCAGTCTGACCCGTGATCCGGCGGACGATCCGGCGCTGGCCGGGCGGCTCGCCGCACTGGCCCGGAGCACCGGCGCGGATCTGCTGGTCGGGGTGGACGCGCCGCGCGCCGGGCGGCCCGGCATCTACAAGAGCGCGGTGCTGGTGGGGCCGGGCGGGCCGACCGGCGACCGGTACGCCAAGATGCGGCTGGTGCCGTTCGGCGAGGCGATCCCGGCCCGCCCGCTGCTGGGCTGGGCCACCCATGTGGGCAAGGCGGCGGCCACCGACCGGATGCGCGGCACCCGCCAGGTGGTGATGGACCTGCCCGCCGCGCACGGTCTGCCGATCGGCCCGCTGGTCTGCTTCGAGACGGCGTTCCCGGACATGAGCCGGAGCCTGGCCGCCGACGGCGCGCGGATGCTGGTCGCGCAGTCCTCGACCTCGACGTTCCAGGACAGTTGGGCCCCCGCGCAGCACGCCTCGCTCGGCGCGCTGCGCGCCGCCGAGACCTGGCGCCCGATGGTGCACGCCACGCTCACCGGCATCAGCGCGGTCTACGGCCCCCGGGGCGAACCGGTCGGCGAACGGCTGTCCACCGACCGCAGCGCCGCCGCCGTGTACGACGTACCGCTCGCCCGCGGCACCAGCCCGTACACCCGGTTCGGCGACTGGCCGGTGTACGCGGCCGTGACGGCGCTGGTCCTGGCGGGCGCGGTGGTGGCGGTGCGGCGGGTCAGGTCCGGGCGAGCGCGTCGGTGACGACCCGTTCGCACAGCTCGTGGGTGCGCAGCGCGTCGCGCGCGCAGGGCCGCTCCCCGGCCCGTACGGCGTCGAGGAAGGCGGACACGGCCTGTTCGATGCCGCGCTGGCGGGCGACCGGCACCCAGTCGGCGCGCCGCCGGAGTACGGGCGCGCCGTGGTGGTCGATGACGTCGCCGAGGTTGACGACCTGACGGCGGGCGTCGCCACCGGAGACGTCGAGGATCTCCTCGGCCGAGCCGCTGCGGCGGTTCATGGTGCCGATCGCGGTGAATCCGTCGCCGGAGAGCTGGAGGACGACGTGTTCCATCAGCCCGCCGCGGATCCGGGCGCGGACGTCGATGTGCTCGATCTCCCCAGGGGCCAGGAAGCGCAGGGAATCGACGACGTGGATGAAGTCGTCGAGCACCATGGTCCGCGGGTCCTCGGGCATCCCGGTGCGGTTCTTCTGGAGCAGGATCAGCTCGCGGGGGTGCGCGAGGCAGTCGGCGTACCCGGGGGCGTGGCGGCGGTTGAAGCCGACGGCGAGGCCGACGCCGCGCGCCTCGGCGAGCTCGACGAGGCGCCGGGCGTCCGCCAGCTCGTACGCGAGCGGTTTGTCGACATAGGTGGGCACCCCGGCGTCGAGGAGCCGGGTGACGATCTCCGGGTGCGCGGCGGTCGGGGCGTGGACGAACGCGGCGTCGGGCCCGGCGGCGAGCAGCGCGTCCAGATCGGCGTGGCACTGCGCGGCGGGGATCCGGTGGGCGGCGGCGACCTCCCGGAGCGTGGCCGGGGTGCGGGTCTGCAGGTGCAGTTCCACCCCGGGCCGGGCGGCGAGCACCGGCAGATACGCCTTCCGCGCGATGTCCCCGAGCCCGATGCAGCCGATCCTCATACACTCTCCCGATGCCGGTCGGCCGCCCGGCGGCGGGCCGTCCGGGTGGGGAGTTTACGGGCCGGGGGCCGGGACGGGGCCCGGCGGGACAGCCGCCCGGCCGCGCCGCCCGGTGCCGGAGGGTCGTGGATCCGCGCCGCCCGGTGCCGGAAGGCCGTGGATCCGCGCCGCCCAGTGCCGGAAGGCCGTGGATCCGCGCCGCCCAGTGCCGGAAGGCCGTGGATCCGCGCCGCCCAGTGCCGGAAGGCCGTGGATCCGCGCCGCCCAGTGCCGGAGGGCCGTGGATCCGCGCCGCCAGGTGCCGGAGGGTCGTGGATCCGCGCGGTCCGTCGCCCCGAAGGGCGGACGTCCCGGAGCGCCGGAACCCGGACCGCTCCGCACGCCTCCGCCGGGACGGTCGCTCAGCCGGCCGCGCGCTCACGCCCGGCACGGCGAAGGAGCGCGACTCATGTCCCGCGTACGTATGTTGCGCGCGGCCGGTGTGAGCGCCGCCGTACCGACCGGCGGCCTTCCGGCCACCGCGGGCCCGGCCGCCGCCCGGACGGTCTCCGGCGCGGCAGCCACGAGCGGCCGGCTCGCGGCGGCGTCGGCCTGCGCGTGCAGTCGGCCGTCGGACGGGGGCCGCGGCGCCCCGCCGTCCGCCCGGAGGAGGGGACTCCGGGGCGTCCGGCGCGTGCCCTCGGGGGGCTTGGGCGGCACGGGGGGCGATCTCCGGGACCGGCGGGGCATGCGGTCCACGGTGACTGCCGGGGGCTCGTTCCGCCTGTGGCGCGGATGCGGCAGGGGGCGCCGCGCGTCGTCCGGGCACCCTCGCGATCACCCCTGCGGGGACTTCCCCCGCCCGTACGGCCGGGTAAAGCTGCAAGGATGCACCGTTTGTCCGCTCTCGTCGTCCTCTCGGTGATGGTCGCGGCGACCACCACCGGGTGCGTGACACTCCCCTCCCGGCCGGCCCCCGGGGGCTCTCACCCCGCGCCGCCCGCCCCCATCGGCCGGCCCGGACCCACCGCGCCGTCAGCCCCGCGGGACCGGCTCGGGCCGGTGATCCCCCAGCCCTCGCCCCGGCGGCCCGACGCCGCCCGCCGGGACGCACCACCGCCCGACAGGCCCCCGCGGCGCGGCGGCACCCGCCACGGCACGGGGTCCGGCGCCGGGCCGCTGCCGCCCGGGGGCGCGCCCGCCCGGGAACGCGCTCCCGCGCCGCCCCCGTCCTCCCGGCCGCCCCGCCTGGGCAAACTGCCGTCCGGCGCGGAACTGTGCGCGCTGGGACGGAAGTACGGCCGCTGGCAGCAGGACGGACCGGCGCTACGGATCTGCCGGCAGACCTACGGCTGACGCCCCCGGCCGGGGCGTGCGGCGCCGGCCGGACCGGTCGCGGGCGAGGGCCGGGCCCGTCGCGGTGCCGGGGGCCGGGCCCGTCGCGGCACCACCGGGCCACGGCGCGGCCCGGCTTCGGCGCGGCGCCCGGCCCTTGTGCTGCGCCGGTCAGCGGCTACCCGGCGCGCCGCCTGACTCTGGCGCAGCGCCGGTCAGCGGCCGCCCGGCACAGCGCCCGGTCCCGGCGCGGGCGCCCGGTCAGCCGCCGCCCGGCGCAGCCGCCCGGTCCCGGCGCGGGCGCCCAGCCTGGCGCGAGCGCCCGGTCAGCGGCGGCCCGGGCCGCCGTCCAGCCGCGTTCCGAGGCGGTCGATATCGGCGTACAGCGTCTGGCGGTGGGCTCCGTCGGGCAGCGCGGCGGTCCAGGTGCGGGCGCGCAGCAGATGTGTCCGGGCGTCCGCGGGGCGCCCCAGCGCGGCGTAGTCGGCGACGAGACTGAGGTGCAGCACCGGGAAGAGCGCGCGGAGCCCGGCCAACGGCCTCCCGGGCCCGCGGCGTTCGCCGTCCCCGCCGAGGCCATCGCCCCGGGCCCGGCCGTCGTCGGTACGGCGCTCGCCCGCTTCCGCCGGGTCACCGCTCGTCCCTCCGCGCGTCCGCGGGCCGTCGCTGCCGCCCGGCCGCTCGTCCGGAACGGCCGGTCCGGCGGCCGCGCCCGGGGCCTCCGTCACGTCCCGGGCCAGGACGGACCCGGCCCCCGCCACGAACGCCCCGTCCGCCCCGGGCCCGGGAAGGCCCGCCGACTCGGCGACGTCCGCCCCCGGTGCTCCGGCGCCCCGTGTGGTGACGAAGCCCTCGGCCGCTTCCAGGGCGGTGAGGTCCCAGGTGAGGCGGGCCTGCGGGGTGTCCTGGGTGGCGGCGAGGTAGTGGGCGAGGGTGCAGCGGTGGAGCGGGTCGGCGGCGGGGCCGATCTCCTGCCAGAGGGCGGCGAGGCGGTTGCGCGCCTCCTCCCGGTCTCCGGCGCGGTGCAGTATGACCGCCTGGCCGATCCGGGTCGGTACGCCGCCCTCGGCCGTCCGCTCCTGCTGCCGCTCCGTCACGCTCGCTCCCACGTCGGTCCGCCGCGGCTCCGGCACCCGCCGCTGCTTCCCGACGCTAACCGCCGGGCGCCGCCCCCGCGCGGTGTGGGCGCCACGCCCGGGACGCGCGGCGGCCACCCCCGGACGGGCCGCGCCCCGCCCCGGGCCCGGACGGCGCCGGGCCCCGTCAGCCCAGGTCGGGGATGCGCCAGTCGATCGGGGCGTGTCCCTGGGCCGCGACCGCCTCGTTGATCTGGGTGAACGGGCGGGAGCCGAAGAACTTCTTCGCGGACAGCGGCGAGGGGTGCGCGCCCTGCACCACCGCATGGCGCTCCTGGTCGATCAGCGGCAGCTTCTTCTTCGCGTAATTGCCCCAGAGGACGAAGACCGCCGGGTCGGGGCGGGCGGCGACGGCGCGGATCACGGCGTCGGTGATCTTCTCCCAGCCCTTGCCCTTGTGGGAGTTGGCCTCGCCCTCGCGGACGGTGAGCACGGCGTTGAGCAGCAGGACGCCCTGGCGGGCCCACGGCATCAGATAGCCGTTGTCCGGCACGGGGTGGCCCAGCTCCTCCTTCATCTCCTTGTAGATGTTCCGCAGCGACGGCGGGGTCTTGACGCCGGGCCGCACCGAGAAGCACAGGCCGTGGCCCTGCCCGGCGCCGTGGTACGGGTCCTGGCCGAGGATGAGGACCTTCACCTGGTCGTACGGCGTGGCCTCCAGCGCCGCGAAGACCTCGTCGTGCGGCGGGTAGACCGGCCCCTGGGCCCGCTCCTGCGCCACGAAACCGGCCAGCTCCTCGACGTACGGCTTCGCCAGCTCCTCGCCGAGGGCGCCGCGCCAGGACTCGGGCAGCGTGTCGGTGACCACGTGAACAACCTCCGGTGTGCGTTCGGTATCTCGCACTCCAGAACCTACCGGCGACCACTGACAACGCCGCACCGCGCGGGCACCGCCCCGGCCCGGCGGCCCCGGTCCGCCGCCCGGACGTGCGCGGGGCGCCGGCCCGCAGTGACCGGCGCCCCGCCGCTGAGATGGCCGGCCGCCCGGCTACAGCCCGGCGTTGAGGGCGAGCCCGCCGTCGACGACGAGCGTCTGGCCGGTGAACCAGCCCGACGCGTCGGAGAGCAGGAACGCGGCGGCGCCCCCGATGTCCTCCGGCACGCCCAGCCGCCCCATGGGGTAGGAGGCCGCGGCCTCCTCCTCACGGTTCTCGTAGAGCGCCGCGGCGAACTTCGTCTTGACCACCGCGGGCGCGATGGAGTTGACGCGGACCACGGGCGCGAATTCGTGCGCGAGCTGCTGCGAGAGGTTGATCATCGCCGCCTTGCTCACGCCGTACGCGCCGATGAACGGCGAGGCGTTGACGCCGGCGATGGAGGCGATGTTGACGATCGCGCCGCCGTTCTCCTTCTGCCAGGCGTGCCAGGTGCGCTGGGCGAAACCGAGCGCCGAGAGCACGTTGGTCTCGAAGATCTTGCGGGCGACGTCGAGGCCGAGGTCGGCGAGGGGACCGAAGACCGGGTTGGTCCCGGCGTTGTTGACGAGGTAGTCGACCCGGCCGAAGGTCTCCATCGCCCGCTCGACGGCGACGGCCTGGTGGGCCTCGTCGTGCGCCTTGCCCGCGACGCCGATCGCGCGCTCCGCGCCGAGCCGCTCGGCGGCCTCCTTGAGGGCGTCCTCGTTGCGGCCGGTGATGACGACCCGGTCGCCGCGGGCCACCAGGGCCTCGGCGATGCCGTAGCCGATACCGCGGCTGGCGCCGGTGATCAGCGCCACCTTGCCGGAGAGGGCGGGGAGCGCGCTGTGCTGCTCGGTCATGTGTGGTATCTCCCGGTGGATGGTGCGATCAGTTGAGCGGGCCGCCGGCGACGTACATGACCTGGCCGGAGACGAAGCCGGCCGCGTCGCCGGTGAAGAAGGCGATGGCGTTGGCGATGTCCGCCGGCTCGCCGACGCGCCGTACCGGGATCTGGGTGGCGGCCGCGGCCTGGAAGTCCTCGAAGCCCATGCCGACGCGTTCGGCGGTGGCGGCGGTCATGTCGGTGGCGATGAAACCGGGGGCGACGGCGTTGGCGGTGATGCCGAACTTGCCCAGCTCGATGGCGAGGGTCTTGGTGAAGCCCTGGAGACCGGCCTTGGCGGCGGAGTAGTTGACCTGGCCGCGGTTGCCGAGCGCGGAGCTGGACGAGAGGTTGACGATCCGGCCGAAGCCCGCGTCCACCATGTGCTTCTGGCAGGCCCGCGCCATCAGGAACGCGCCCCGCAGGTGCACGTTCATGACGGTGTCCCAGTCGGTGTCGCTCATCTTGAAGAGCAGGTTGTCGCGGAGGACACCGGCGTTGTTGACGAGGACGGTGGGCGCGCCGAGTTCGGCGGCGACCCGCTCCACGGCCGCCTCGACCTGTCCGGCGTCCGAGACGTCGCAGCCCACCGCGAGGGCCCGGCCGCCGGCCGCGGTGATCGTGTCGACGGTGTCCTTGCAGGCCGCCTCGTCGAGGTCGAGTACGGCGACGGCGCGGCCCTCGGCGGCCAGCCGGACCGCGGTGGCGGCGCCGATGCCGCGGGCCCCGCCCGTCACGATGGCGACGCGCTGCTCGGTGGTGGACATGCGGGTTCTCCCTAGCTCGGAACCGACCTCGACAAGCGGTGTGCCGCACCGTGCCCGAGTGAGCAACCGCTTAGTATCTCCAGCACCGGTGACGCTAGAAGCCCGGCAACCCCCTGTCAACGCCCATCGCCGCGCCGTTACGCAGCTCACCCGCGCGGGCCGCCCCCGCACACGCGGGAGCCGGAGCGCGGCCCGTGGCCCCGCTCCGGCTCCCGCTGCCCGTGCCCCGCCGCTCAGCGCACCAGCAGCTCCAGCAAGCGCCCGGCCTCCGCCGCCGGATCGCGGGTCAGACCGGTGTGCACCGGTCCCGGCTGGACGATGGTGCTGCGCGGTGCGATGAGCCACCGGAAGCGGCGGCCGGCGTCCTCGCCCGCCGCCTGTCCCGCCCGCTCACCGCCGTGGCAGACGCCCTCGACGGCGGCGAGGGCGGCGCGTACGCCCTCCACGTCGGCGGCCGGGTCCAGTGCGAGCAGCCGCGCCTCGTCGAGGTGGGTGCGGGCCTCGACGAAGCGGTGGGCGCCGCAGTAGACGACCACTCCGGCGTTGATCATCTCGCCGCGTTCGACGCGGGGCACGACCTTCAGGAGCGCGTACTCGAAGACGTCGCGCCCGTTGTGCAGTCCGGTCACTTCACTGCCCTCCGCGGGGGAAGCTTGCCGGCCAGCCACTCCGGCGCCCGGGACGGTCCGTCCTGGGTGCGCTCCCCCAGGGTGATGTGGTCGCCGATGACCTCGGAGCGGGCCAGCAGCGTCCGGACGTACGCGGCGCGCACCTCGTCCGGGGAGGTGAAGCCGGGCTCGTCGGCCAGCCATTCGTCGGGGACGTCGGCGGCGACCTCGGTGAGCAGGCCCTCGGTGATCTGCGGGGCGAACTCCGCCGCGGCCGAGGCGAGATCGGGCGCGAAGGTGGCCAGTACGTGGTCGGACGCGTCGTACGGCTTGACCGCGGCCTTCTCGGCGCCGGGCCAGTTGTGGTGCCAGATCATCGTGGCGCCGTGGTCGATCAGCCACAGCTTGCCGTGCCAGACCAGAAGGTTGGGGTTCCGCCAGGACCGGTCGACGTTGTTGATCAGCGCGTCGAACCACACCACACGGCCCGCCTCCCGCGCGCCCACCTCGAACGCGAGCGGGTCGAAGCCGAGAGACCCGGGCAGGTAGTCCATCCCGAGGTTGAGCCCGCCGCTCGCCTTGAGCAGCTCCTGAACCTCCTGATCGGGCTCGCCCAGCCCGATCACCGGGTCGAGCTGCATCCGCACCAGCTCCGGCACCCGCAACCCCAGCCGCCGCGCCAGCCGCCCGCAGATGATCTCCGCGATCAGGGTCTTCCGGCCCTGGCCCGCACCGGTGAATTTCATGACGTACGTGCCGAGGTCGTCGGCCTCGACGATCCCCGGCAGCGATCCCCCCTCTCGCAGGGGTGTCACATATCGGGTCGCAATGACTTCTGTCAGCATTTCCCCAGGCTATACGGCCCTCTGACCTTGGGAATCACGACGGGGCGACAAGACCCTCCGACCTGGCGGTCCGACCTGAATCCCCTGGGGAGAATCTGGGGAGTTCCGTCCAGCGAGCCGTTTCCCCCGCTCCCCGAGCAGACCGTCGAAGGCGCCGCGTCCCTTGCTGCCAGCTTCCGGCACGAAGCGGGCACAGTAACTGAGAGTGATCGCGGGCGAGGAGTGCCCGAGCCATCGGGCAAGGGTTACGACGGACTCTCCGGATTCCAGCACGACCGAGGCGTAGGTGTGCCGAAGCACGGGGAACCGTCCTTCGGGGCCGCCGCCCACTGCCAAGATTTCGCCCCTCGGCACGTGGCGGGATGACTCCCGCCTTGGCCAAGGCGGGCTTCCAGGTGCGGGTGTTCCATGTGTTAACCGCCACAGCGTTACCGAAGCGCGTGGTGAGCAACAGAGAGTGCTTCTTCCTCTCCCCCTCCGGCTTCCCCCACGGCAGCTCCACCTCTACCGGCGGGAACGCTTCGATGTGAGGCTTCAGTCACTTTCAGTTTCCTCCTGTACCACGACGCCAACGGCGACCGCGGCGCGTGGCGGGCATTCACCCCCCGGCGGCGAGCAACTTGAGGAGTCGGGCGGGCGCGTCCATGAAGTCGTAGTGGCCGCCCTCGACGACGTGGAACTCGACCGAGTCGGCGTAGCGGCGCCAGCCCTGGAGGTCCGCCAGGCTCACGTCGGTGTCCCGGCTCCAGTGCAGGACGGTGATCGGGCAGTCGATCCGGGCGGGTTCGGTGCGCCGGTAGGCGCCGGCGGCGGCGTGGTCGCGCAGCAGCACGAACATGCCCATGTCGATCATGTCGGGGCGGGGTTCGATGCCCCGGCTGCGCAGGAACGTGACGAGTTCGGCGCGCAGTTCGTCCTCGCCCAGGGTGAGCATCCGGTCGCGGACGGCCTCGTGCGGGGCGGGCTGGCCTGAAACGAACAGTCGCTGGGGGGTGGGCAGGCCGGCGGCGGCCAGGCGCAGCACGCTCTCGTAGGCGGGCAGGGCGCCCGCGCAGTGCCCGAAGAACGCGAACGGCATGTCGAGCAGCGGGGCGAGGGCTTCGACGAGCTGGTCGGCGAGGTTCTCGTAGCTGGTGTGGTGGGGGTGGGCGAGGCGGTTCTCGCGGCCGGGGAACTGCACCGGGCAGATCTCTGCGTCGCCGACCGTGGCGGGCCAAGCGCTGAACGCGGAGGCGCCGGTGCCGGAGAAGGGGAAGCAGAACAGGCGGGCGGCGGGCGCACCGGCGGCGGGAGGCCGGACGAACCACGGCGGGGCGGGGGCGGGTCCGGTCGTCATGGGGTGAGCCGTTTCCGGGCGGCGATGGGCAGGTGGGTCATGCCGGCGATGAAGTAGGAGCGCAGGTGCTCCGGTTCGCCGGCCAGGTCGAGGGAGTCGGACCGGTGCAGGAGTTCCTCGAAGAAAACGCGCAGGGTCAGGCGGGCCAGCGGGGCACCGATGCAGAAGTGCGGGCCGAACCCGAAGGCGACCTGCCGCTTGGCGTTGGGGCGGGTGATGTCGAAGGTGTGCGGGTCGGTGAACTGGGCGGCGTCCCGGTTGGCCGAGCCGATCCACGCGACGACCGCTGCGCCGGCCGGGATGACGCCGCCCGCGACGGGGACGTCGGTCGCGGCGTGGCGCATGAAGTTGCAGGCGGCCGAGGTCCAGCGCAGCCCTTCCTCGACCAGGTTGGGGATCAGGGCCGGGTCGGCCTGGGCCTTGCCGAACTGTTCGGGCCGCTCGATGAGGGCCTGCACGGTGCCGGAGACGGTGTGCGGGGTCGTCACGTTGGCGCCCAGCAGGATGCTGTAGCCGTCGAGGGCGATCTCCTGGTCGCTCAGCGGTGCCCCGCCGGGACGCACGCTCATCAGGTGGTGGAGCAGGCTGTCGTCCTCGGCTCCCACGTCACGGCGTTCCTTGACCCACTCGGTGACGTAACTGACGAGTTCGTGGTGGGAGATGGCCAGGGTGGCGGCTTCACTGCCGAGCTGGAAGTGCGGGTCGGAGGGGGCCGTCACCATGGCGGTGAGCTGGACGAGTTCTTCCCAGTCCTTCTCAGGGATGCCCAGCAGCGGGCCGGTGACGATCGCCGGAAGGAGCAGAGCTTTCTCGGCCAGGTCGAACACCTCGCCGTCCAGGGCCGGCTCCAGGAAGCGGGTCACCGACCGGCGGATGGAGTCCTCCCAGGACGTGACCGCGCGGGCGGTGAGCTTGGAGCCCAGCGGTCTGCGGACCTCGGTGTGCCGGGGCGGGTCGGTGGAGGTGAGCAGCACACCGGCGGCGACGTCGTCCTGGCCGAGGTGGGTGGGCACGGTGCCGCGTTCGGAGGTGAACGCGCGGTGGTCGCCCAAGACGCGGCACACGTCCTCGTAGCGGGTGACCGACCAGAACTCGCGTCCGTCGGGCAGGACCTGGTGGTGCAGGGGCGCCTTGGCACGCATGGCGTCCCAGACGGGGTGCGGGTCGCCCGTGCCGTAGAGGTCGAGGTCGAACAGGTCGACGGTGTCGAGGTCGATGTCGCGCGCGGGGCCCGGCGTCAGTCTCATGTGCCGGACCTCCCCTGCTCGATCAGCCCGGCGACGCGGGCGGGGGTCTGCGCCAGGTAGAAGTCGCGGACGGAGAGCTGGACGCCGTAGTCGAGCGCCACCCGTTCGATGATCTTGATGCCGATCAGCGAGTTGCCGCCGAGGGCGAAGAAGTCGTCCTCCGCCTCGACCTCGGGGCAGCCGAGGAGTTCCCCCCACAGTGCGGCGATTTCGTGCACCAGCGGCACCGGGCCGCCCGAGGGTGCGTCATGGCGTTGTGCGGTCTCGTCCTGTCCACCTCGCGGGTGGATCACCTGCGGTGCCGATTCCATGGTCAGGGCTCCTTCCTCCGCCGATCGGGAGTTCCCGCTCGGTCCCGTAGTTCTGGTGTGAGTGTCATCTTTTGCCTGGCCGCGGGGGCTGGTGCGCTGCTCCGCCGACGGCACGGTGACGAGGACGCCCGCGGCGGGCCCTCTTCGGGCACAGGCTTCGTCGGCCGGTTGGTGAGGTACGCGTGGACGTGAGGGCGGCACACGCGTTGATGCGTGCCGAGGGGCCAGGTGCCGGGTCCTTCCCGAGCGGCATTGCGGCCGCGGTGAGGGTGTGGCCGAAGGCGCCTCTCAACGCGTCCGATGTGGCGAGTGACGCCTTCAGCCGTCGGCAGGTGCCCCTCACGACAGTCCGGACGGGGTACGTGTCAGCCTCGGCTCATCGAAGGTTCGTGGAACATCTCCCGGAGTTTCGCCCGGTCGATCTTCCTGTTCGGTGTGGAGGGGAGCTCCTCCAGTTCGATGAAGTGTCTGGGGAGCATGAACCGGGGCAGGCGGGAGGCACACGCACGGAGCAGGTCGTCCCGATCGACCTCCGCGCCGGTCGCGCGGGTGTAGTACGCCGCCAACTGCGTGGACGCGGCAACTTTGACCCCGACGACCGCGGCTCGACGGACACCGGCGACCCCGGCGATCACGGACTCCACCTCACCTGGCTCGACCCGGTAGCCGTTCACCTTGAGCTGGTCGTCGAGCCTGGAGACGAAGTGGAAGTCGGTGCCGTCGAACGTGACCAGGTCTCCGCTGAAATAGCAGCGACGCATGCTGCCGTCCCGGTGTGCGACCTCCCGGAATCTCTTCGCGGTGAGCGTGTCGTCACCGGCGTACCCGATCCCGACGCAATTCCCGGCGATGACCAGTTCCCGGGTCTCGCCGGCCGTGAACGGGCGCAGCCGTCCGTCCACGTGACACAGCAGCTCCGCATCGACGACAGCGGTGCCGATGGGCGGCCGGTCGGGCCAGCCGGTGACGTCACCCGTCAGCCGGTACTGAGTGACCACATGCGTCTCGCTCGGCCCGTACTGGTTCACCAGCGTCAGGTCATTGTCGGCACAGAACTTCCGCACCTCCTCGTTGATCACAAGCTGTTCACCCGCCACCGAGATCTCCCGCAGACTCGGTGTCCTCACGCCCGCGACACACGCGGCGGTGGCCAGTCCGTGCAGTCCGACCACCGGCTGGAAGAGCCGGGCGACATCGTGCTCGCGAATGATGTCGACCAACGTGAAGGGGTCCAGCCTGTCCTGATCGTTCACCACGACCAGGGTCGCACCGGCAAGCCAGGTCGCCACCGTGTCCTCGTAGACCATGTCGAACCCGATGGACGACATGTGCAGCGTGTTCGGGGGCCGGTCATGGCTCCACCGCCGGACGTGCCAGTTACCCAGATCCGCCAGAACGACCGGTGGCACCGCGACAGCCTTGGGTTCGCCTGTCGACCCGGAGGTGGGGATGACATAACAGAGCGGTCCGGTCGCGACCTCGTCCCGCCTCGCTCCCCGAATCGATCGGAAAGTGTGCTCCGCGACACCCGCCTCGACCGGTGCGCACTCCTCGGCCCGCAGGATCATGGCGCAGCCGGCGCTGTTCACCAGTTTGCCGGTCCAGGCGGGCGGCATGGCCGGGTCGATGGACAGTACGCCGGCTCCGACGCGCCACACGCCCAGGACCGCCGCACAACGGGACCACGAACGGGTCGAATGCACGTCGACGACGTCACCGGGGCCGATGCCGTGCGCGGCGAGGCCGCCGGCGATTTCGGCCGACACCTCGTCGAGCTCGGCGTAGGTATGGGAGACGCCGTTGTCGATGACCGCGACCGCGTCCCGGTGCCGGGTGAGGGCGTCGATCAGCGTCCGGATCAGTGAGACATCGAGGTCGCTCATGCGATCAGACCTCCGTCGACGAGCTCCAACGGCCGGTAGTCGCGCGATGCCACGAACTCCGGGCGTGGACTGGACACTTCGCGCAATTCGTTGTCGACACTGTTGTAGCTGACGAACGCCATGGTCCGGTCGGTCGGCGACATGTTCGCACCGGAGCCGTGCGCGATGCAGGGGTGGAAGAACAGCAGGCTGCCGGCGCGTCCGGCAATGGACCGGATCTCCGACTCCGCGGTCACCTTGGCCATCTGTTCGGCGTCCAGCGCGAACTCCAGCTTCGCCGAAAGGTCGGTCTCCCACGGCGACGTACCCTCGGGCTCGGGACGCCACGGGGCTATCGCGCCGTTTCGATGCGAACCGGGAACGACCAGTAGCGGGCCGTTGTGCTCGGTCGCGTCGTCCAGCAGCAGCGCGACGTTGACCGCCCGCGGTTCCGGCATGCCGTCCTTGGCCCCCCAGACGCTGTAGTCCTGGTGCCATTGCCACACTTCTCCGCGCAGCGCCTGCTTGGCGTTGACCTTGCACTGGAACACATGCACTTTGCTGTCCAGCAATTCCTCCGCCGCGGAAAGCAACTCGGGCAGACGCACCAGCCTGGAGAACAGCGCGCCCGTGGTGTGGCAGCCGTGGATGCCCCGCACCGTGGTCCCGTCCTCCTCGAAGATCCGCCCAGGGTGCTCGGTCCCGTAGAGATCGGTCACCTCACGTCGCAGAGCGGCGATATCGCCGGCATCGAAGACGTCTTCGAGGAGCAGGAACCCTTCGGACCGGTATTCCGCTATCTGACTTTCGGTGAGCATAATGCGATGACCTCTCTGTCCGAATTTCCGGGGTGATGTAAATCGTTACGCAGGTCTGGCCGGAGAAGAAATACTTCTGTCCGGGCAGAACCGGCCGGGGCGCTTTACGAAAGAGCGCCCCCATGGCGTCACAGCCTCGATCCCCATTCGTCGACCGCCGTACCGATACCGAACACACGCCGTCGTACGTCTCATTCATCCTCGACGCCGTGGGCCGCTGTCCGTCCGGGCATGGCCGCACGGAATACGCCGCTGGTCCGCGACCAGGTCGCGCCGCCTGGTGATGGAAGGCGTGGCGACCGTCGTTCCCGGCGGTGTCAGGGGGCGAGGGCGGTGTGGGAGTCGATGTAGGCGGCGATCGACGCCACGGTCGGGTTGAGGAACATCTGGTCCATGGGGACCTCGGCGCCCAGTTCCTCGATGAATGCGCCCTGAATCCTGACCATGATCAGGGACTGGCCGCCCAGGGCGAAGAAATCGTCGTCCGAGGTGATGTCGTCACGCTGGAGTTCCCGGCACCAGATGGCGCGGACCCGGTCGGCGGTCATCGCGTTCCTCTCGTTCGTCATCACGGCCAAGGGTCTGGTCATGCCGCGGAGTCGCTGTCGGTGCTCCGGCCGCGGCAGATGTCCGCCAGAACGGCGCGGTCCACTTTTCCGTGCGGGCTCAGTGGAAGGCGCAGGATGTTCGTGAACCGGGACGGCACCATGTTCCGCGGCAGAGCCGACAGCAGACGGGTGCGCAGGTCGTCCTCGGCGAGGTCCTTGCCCGAGGGGACGACGAACGCGTTCAGTTCGGCTTCGCCGCCGTCGTCGTAGGTGACCACCACGGCCGCCTCGCGGACGCCGGCCAGCCTCCCCAGAGCGCGTTCGACGTCGGTGGGGTCGATCCGCATGCCCCGCACCTTGACCTGGGCGTCCATCCGCCCGGCGACGACGAGATCACCGCTGTCGTCGATCCGGCCGCGGTCCCCCGTGCGGTACAGGCGCACAGGCGTCCCCTCGATGTCGATGGTCGTGAACTTGGCGTTCTCGGGGCCGCCGGCGCCCAGGTAGCCCGCGCCGACGCCGGCCCCGGAGATGCAGATCTCGCCGTACCGGCCCGCCTCGACCTCGCGCAGTTCGCTGTCCAGGAGGTGGACGGCGGTGTTGTGGGCGGGCCGGCCGACCGGGGCGATGCCGTGCTCGCCAGGCCGGTGGTGCGCCAGGTCGTAGGAGGTGGCGACGTCCGTGCACTCGGCGACGCCGTACTGGTGCAGCAGGGTGCAGGTGGTGTCCGGGCGGCGCGCGAAGCGGGCGAGGCGTTCGCTCTTCAGCGCCTCCCCGCCGAACAGTACGTAGTCGAGCCGGGCGAGGGCGTCGCCGCCGCGCGCGTCCTCCCAGTCGACCAGCAGGTACAGGGTGCTGGAGGCGCAGTGCACGACGCGGATGTCGTACTGGGTGAGCATGCGGTAGGCCAGCATGGCGTCGAAGTTGCGGCTGGCCATCAGGTGCTGGGTGGCGCCGCAGAACAGTGGTGTCATCAGGGCGCGCTGGGACAGGTCGAAGCCGAAGGCGGAGACGACCAGGTGGTGGGAGCCCCGGTGCAGGCCGTAGTCGAGCTGGAGCCAGTTCATCAGGTTGAACCAGCCCTCGTGGCGGATCGCGGTCAGCTTGGGGATGCCGGTCGAGCCGGAGGTGAACACCGCGTAGCAGAGATCGTCGCCGGTGACGTGGACGTCGGGGACGGTCGCGGGAAGGGTCGCCAGATGGCCCGTGAGCTGTTCGAGGTCGATGACCTCGGCATCCGCGGACTCGACGATCGCGGCCGTCGCCGGGGAGGCCACGATCAGGGCGAGGTCGGGCACCTGCCCGAGCAACAGCCGCAGGCGGGCTGCGGGGTAGGTGGGATCGAAGGGCACGTAGGCCGCGCCGGCCTTCAGGGTGCCGAGGATGGCGACGATCATGTCGATCGAGTAGTCGAGGCAGACGCCGATCTTCGCGCCGCGGCCGTGGCCGCGTGCGGTGAGCAGGTGCGCGAACCGGTTGGCCCGCGCGTCGAGTTCCGCGTACGTCACCTGCCGGCCGGACCACACGACGGCGACGGCGTCGGGGGTGGCCCGTACGTGCTCCTCGAAGCGGCGGTGGACGACGGGCGTGGGCGGCAGGGCCACCCGCTTTCCCTGAAGTTTCATCAACTGACTCCGATGTACGAGGTGTCCGGTCGGGCGCGCCGCCGCGGCACCTGGGTAGAGGGTTCGTCCCGGGCGCACCGGGGCGGTGCGCTCTCGGGCGCTCCGGTGTCCGGCGCTCCGCGGCACAGGCCGGTCCCGTTCGGCTCGGCGAACTCCAGGCACTCGGCGGTCTCAGATGTGCTGCCGCATCGGGGTGAAGTCGACCAGGAGCACCGCACGCTCGCCCGTCTCCGGGCCGGCCCCGCGCCTGATGGGTGACACGTAGTGGCTGACCTTCTCATCGGTGACGCCGTAGGACTCCAGCGGCTTGATCAGTTCGAAATCGGCCAGAGCCTCGCCCTCGGGCACGTCCTCGGGCAGCTTGCCCCGGTACTTCGGCGGCGCGATCACGTTCCGGCCGCCGACGACGTTGCGGCGATGGACCAGGTGCGCGAAGACGAACGGCTCGCCGTCCTGATGCAGCTCATTGGGCGAGGAGATGGCCTCGTGTCCGGGGTCGTCCACCGCCAGCTTGATCAGATGCACCCCGACGTGCAGCGGGAACGCCGCGTCGTTCCGCGACCATCGCGTCTGGTCGAAGTCGAAGGACAGGATCTTGTGGATGATCGGGTTGTTCCGGGCGGTTTCCCTCATGGCGGGCAGCTTGCGGACCACGCCGACATAGTCGGGGTTGTGGTCGGCCTGCCAGTAGCCGTTCATCCACCCCTGTTCGCCGAGGTGCGTGTCCGGAATCCAGCTGAACTCTCGCGACCAGGGGAGGAAAATGCCGCGGGCGTAGCGGCGGTTGCGCCCTTCCTCCGTCGCGTAGGGGTCCGGTGGCAGGTCGACGAACTCGGCGCGAAGGCTCTGGAAGGACGCGTCGGATTCGGCTATCCCGAATTCCTCGGCGAGGTCCCAGCGGGCGAATCCGTTTTCGACGAGGGCGGGCAATTCGGTCAGTGTCTGCATGACTGTCCCCAAGCAGTGGTCGTGAGGGCTGGACTGTGGTGGCTGTCGGTTCGGGTCGTCAGACCGTGGCGAGCCTGCGCGCCGGACGGACGACCACTTGGCGCCGGCGTCCGCGCCGGGTGGAGAGCTCCACCCGCGGATCGTCGTCGAAGAGGTCGAGGCGGAGCAGGCGTTCCTCGCTCCAGCCGAGGAACCGGAACTCGCCGGCTCCCAGGTGCAGCAGCTCCACGGGCGCGCGCCCTTCGACGCGCAGGACCAGGCCCTCGTCCTCGGCGGTCACTTCGGCGGCGAGGACGCTCTCCTGGTCGTCGACCACGGGGAGCCCCCATTCCATGAAGGAGGACGGCACCGCGAAGGTGCAGCTGAACTCGGCGAGTTCGCGCGACGTGAGCGGCAGCACGGGGCGGTAGTAGGCGATGTCGCTGGTAGGCAGCTCCGCCCGGAAGCTGTCCGGGAACAGGGCCAGCAGCTTGTCGTTGGTGGCGCAGTCCGCGACCAGGTGGACCCGGGTGCGGTCGCCGGCGTTCCGCAGCGAATGCGGTCGTTCGAAGTCGGCGTACCAGAGCGTTCCCGGCTGCCACCGCTGTTCGACCCCGTCCATCACCAGTACCGCCCCGGGATTGGTGACCAGCGGGATGTGCAGCCGTACGTAGCCGTAGGGAAGCCCGAGCGGAGTGTCCGAGTGCTCTTCGACGGACGCACCGGGGGCCAGGGCCATCAAGCGGACGCTGCGCAGTTCGGTGCCCAGTTCGGACAGGATCTGACGGAGGTAGGGCGTCTTCGCCATCAAAGGCGTGTCGGCGAACCCGTCACGTCCCGGGCCACCGGGGTCGGTGCGCCGGAGGTCCCCGCCCGGCGCACGCAGGGAAAGAACCCTCCAGTCCACATCGGATTCCTCTCCGACGACACCGTCCTCCAAGGACCGTTGCAATGCCCAGAATTCGGAACCGCTGAGCTCCACGAGGTCCGATTTCAGTCGGTCGATATCCAGGTCGTCCCGTAGCATCACTGCGGCCGGAAGGTTTTCCAAGGAGCTTATCTCTTTCATGAAGACCTCGCTTCAATGAGATTTTTCACTTTTCCTTGCTGTCGAAATCATACTTCTCTGTCGCGCCGGGAAATCGCCTGACGGCGGGCAGAAGCAGCCAGGACACTTCAGGACATGACCTTTCCCGCCTCGGCCGCAAGAATGGCACGATCGGATTCGGGGAAATCGCGCAGTCTTCGTATCGGGCTGCACAGCAAAATGGCTGTTGCCAGCACGTGCAGACCGGTCATCATCCACATCGTTTCCCGGATACCGGACAACTCGCCGAGCGCGCCGCCGAGCAACCCGCCGACAGCGATGGCTCCGAAGCTGATCACGGCCGCGCTGGCGCTGATGCGCCCGATCAGGTCGGGTGGGCAGTACCGCTGGCGGAAGGTGTCGGTGATGATGTTCGCCGCGACCACACCCGCGCCGACACCGACACCGCCGACCACGAAGAACGCGAGGCCGGCCCCCGGGCCGGTCAGCGGAAACAGCACCGTGAAGGGCGCGGCGCCCACCAGGCAGATCACCACGGCCCGCGCGCTGCCGTATCGCCGGGACACCCGGTGGGACAACAGCGCTCCGAGGACTCCGCCGAGACCGCACAGCGTCAGCACCGCGCCGACCGCGGCCTCGCCGACCCCTACCGTCCGTACCAGGAAGGCCACTTCGATCGAGCTCAGGCCGGTCAACGCGATGTTGGACACGGCGCTGAATATCGCGAGTGTGCGCAGGACGGGATCCCGGAACAGGAATCTCAGGCCGTCGCCGACCTCGGTGCGCAGCCGGCGCCGCCGGGCCTCCGGGGGCGGCAAGGGCGGCGGTCCGGTGATCCGGATCGCCCGCAGACAGAACCAGGACACCAGGAAACTCAGCGCGTTGGCCACCAGTCCGGCGACGGCACCGAATGCCTGCACCAGCATTCCGGCCAGGCCGGGGCCGATGACCTCGGCTGTCGACTCACTGCCCTGCAACCGCGCGTTGCCGGCCAGCAGCTCCGTGTCAAGGAGCAGTGCCGGCAGATACGCACGTTGCGCGGTGGTGAAGAAGACGTTGGCGCAACCGCAGACGAAGGCGGCGGTGAGCAGGTGCGGAATGGTGAGCACGGCTGCCCAGGCCGCGACCGGAACACTGAGGACAGCGACGAAGGAAACGGCATCGGAGACCAGCATCACCGGGCGCCGGGGAAGGCGGTCCACCCAGGCGCCCGCGGGCAGACCGAGCATCAGCCACGGCAGATGGGCGACGGACGTCAGCAGTCCGACGACGAAGGTGCCCGCGTGCAGGGTGAGGACGGCGACGAACGGCAGCGCCACCACGGCGATCCCGTTGCCGAGCAGACTCGTGGTCTCCCCGAACCAGAACAACCGGAACTCGCGCCCGGACACCGAGCCTTGGGGGGCCCTGCCGCTCATCGTTCCCCCGCCGTGGGCCGCGGAGTGTCCAGCAGGGCGAGTTTCCCGGCAAGGATGGCGCCGATCCGCGAAATCGGCTCCGTCTGGGTGATCTCACCGTGGGCGCAGGCGATGTCGTGCACTTCGAGCCTCCCGGTCACGTGGTCACGCCAGGATTCCGGTGCGGGGGCGTCCTTGGGCTTCCCCTCCGTGGCGGACATGAACACCATGTCCCCCCGGTACGTCCGGGGCCGGAGTTCCTCGTAGATCCGGTCGTTGTCCACGAACACCCGGGCCAGCGCGGCGGCTTCCTCACGCGTCAGCCATTCGAGCGTGCTGCCCGGTCGGCGGACCGTCCGCTCATAGTCGTCGAAGCGCAGCGGCTTCTCGCCGCACCCGGAAAGGTCGTACCCCAAGGAACCGAGGAGTTCGGTGAATGTCTCCGAGCCGCCGTCTTCGAGTGGCCGGTGGCCGGACACCGAATCGGGCGGGTAGCCGTCCAGCAGTACGAGCAGGTCGACCTGGGCCCCGCGGTCCTGGAGGTCGGTGGCCAGGAGGTGGGCGAGCACGGCACCGAAGGACCATCCGATCAGCCGGTAGGGCCCTTCGGGTTGGACGGACCGGATCTGCTCCACGTGATCCTCGACCATCTGGCGCCAGGATCCGCCGCATGCCCTCGTGTCGTTGAGGCCTTTGGCTTGCAGGCCGTATAGGGGGTAGCCGGCGTCGATGTGGCCGAGCAGGCCCGCGTAACCCCAGCTGATCCCGGCGGCCGGATGCACGCAGAACAGCGCGGGACGATCGCCTCCTGTCCGCAGGGGGAGCAGGGGTGCCAGCGGGTCGTGGTGCGCGCCCGCGGCCAGCCGGTCCGCCAGATCGGCGACGGTGGGCGCCTGGAACAGGTCCACGATGGTGAGCTGGCCGCCGAGCACCGCTCGTACCCGGGAGAGCAACCTGACGGCCAGCAGGGAGTGGCCGCCCAGATCGAAGAAACTCTCCTCGGCTCCGACCCGGCCCAGCCCCAGGACCTGCGCGAACAGGTCGCAGAGGACCTCCTCGTAGGGGCCGCGTGGGCCACGCGACGCCGGACGGTGCGCCAAGTCCGGGGGTGGCAGCGCGTCCCGGTCGAGTTTCCCGTTGGGCGTCATCGGCAGCCGTCCCACCGGCTGGAAGAACGACGGGATCATGTGGTCGGGCAGGACCGAGGCCAGCCGGTTGCGCAGCTCGCGCGGGTCGAGTGCGTGGTCCGCGGCCGGCTGCACGTACCCCACGAGCCGCTTGTCGCCCCGTGCGTCCTCGCGCACGGCCGCGGCGGCCTGGGCCACGCCGGGGCAGTCGGTCAGCGCGGCCTCCACCTCGCCCAGCTCGATCCGGAAGCCCCTCACCTTGACCTGGTCATCGAGGCGGCCCAGATAGTCCAGCCTGCCCTGGCGGTCCCACCGGACCAGGTCACCGGTGCGGTACATGCGGCTTCCCGCCTCCCCTTCCCCCACGTAGGGGCAGGCGACGAACCGTTCGGCGGTCGCGGTCGGGCGGTTCAGATAGCCGCGGGCCACGCCGGGGCCCGTCACGTACAGCTCGCCCGGCACACCCGGCGCGACGGGTCGCAACCGCTCGTCGAGCACGAAGACCCTGGTGTTCCCGATCGGTCTTCCGATCAGCGGGTGCGGGCTGTCCGCGGTGTCCCACCACAGCGCGTCCAGAGTGCATTCCGTGGGGCCGTAGAGGTTGTAGCAGAGCGTGCCGGACGCCTCCCGGAGGCGGGTCCACAGCGACTGACCGACGGCTTCCCCACCGAGCAGCAGCACCTGTGGCGCCCGTGGCCCGGACAGCAGGCCCTCGTCGAGCAGGTGCTCCGCGTAGGTGGGGGTGACGTCGAGGACGTCGATCCCGGCGTCCTCGACGTAGGCGGTCAACGCGGCGGCGTCGCGCCGGACGTCGTCGCGGATGACATGGAGCTCATGTCCCGCCAGCATCCAGAACAGCGCCTCCCACGAGGTGTCGAACGACAGCGAGGCGGTGACGGCGGACCTCAGCCGCCGGCACGCCGCGGCCTCGGTGCGCGCGATCAGACCCGCGCGGTGGAAGGCGTAGAGGTTGCCCAAGGCGGAATGCGGCGTCACCACGCCCTTGGGACGGCCGGTGGATCCGGAGGTGTAGATGACGTACGCGGCGCTGTCCGGCAGTACACGGCACTTCAGGTCGGCCACGGGGCCGGATGGCGTCTCGATCCGGTCGGCGAACACCGCGGGCAGCTCGCCGAGCCGGTGCGCCGCCGCGGTCGCGGTGTCCGTGACGACGGCGACGGGTGCGGCGTCGCACAGCATGTGGTCGATGCGGTCCGGTGGGTATTCGAGGTCGACGTGCAGGTAGGCCGCACCCGTCTTGAGTACCGCCAGCATCGCGACGACGGACTCGGCCGACCGGGGCAGGGCCAGCGCGACCACCCGTTCCGTCCCGGCTCCCTGAACACGCAGACGACGTGCGAGCACGTTGGCACGAGCGTTGAGTTCGGCGAAAGTGAGTCTCGTGCTCGCGCACACCACCGCGGTCGCTCCCGGCGTTCGTGCGGCCTGCGCCTCGAACAGCTCCGGCACGGTGGCCGGCGAGGCGGGCCGGGCGGTGTCGTTCCACGCGACGAGGGCCTGGTGCCGGTGTTCGGCGGAGAGAGGATCGGCGTCGCCGATGGGGCGGTGCGGGGCCGAGACGAGTTGCCGCATCAGCCTGGGCAGGGCATCGGCGATGTGGTCGGCGGTGGCCCGGTCGAACAGGCCGGTCGCGTACTCAAGGGATCCGTCGATGCCGGCCGCTTCTCCGTCCGACGTGCGATGCTCCCGGAAGTCGGCGGACAGGTCGAACTTCGCCACCTCCCAGCCCAGTTGCTCCTCGGTGCAGGTCAGGCCCGGCAACGAGAGCGTCGCCTCCTCACCCCTGGACAGGGTGAGCATGACCTGGAAGAGCGGATGCCGTGCCAGTGACCGTTCCGGGTTCAGGTCCTCGACCAGCCGCTCGAAGGGAACGTCCTGGTGGTCGTAGGCGGCGAGATCGGCGTCCCGCACCCGGTGCAGCAGCTCGCTGAACGTGGGATCACCGGCCACGTCGCTGCGCAGTACCAAGGTGTTCACGAAGAAACCGACGACGCCTTCCAGCGCATCATCCGGGCGTCCCGCCACCGCGGTCCCGATGGGGATGTCCGTACCGGCCCCCAGCCGTGACAGCAGTACCGCGAATCCGGCCTGGAGCACCATGAAGGTGGTGCACCCGTGGTCGGCGGCGACCGCGAGGAGGCGGCGATGCAGGTCGCCGTCGAGCTTCAGCGGCACGCAGTCACCGCGGTGGTCGGCGATCGCGGGGCGCGACCGGTCGAACGGCAGGTCCAGCTCGGCGGGCAGCCCCGCCAACCGCTCCCGCCAGAAGGACAGCTGTGTCGCGAGCGGGCTCGCCGGGTCTTCCTCCTCGCCCAGCAGGTCACGCTGCCATACGGCGTAGTCCCGGTAACTCACCGGAAGCGGCGGCCACCGGGGTGCCTCGCCCGCGGCCCTGGCGCGGTACGCCGCGGCCAGGTCGGTGAGCAGTGGCTGCCAGGACCCCTCGTCGCAGGCGATGTGGTGGAGTACCAACGCCAGCACGTGTTCCCGCGGTGCCAGCGCGAACACCGTCGCCCGGACGGGGAGATCGGCCGTCAGGTCGAAGCCGCGGCCGACGGTGGCGGACAGCGCGTCGGTGAGCCCGCTCTCGTCGCACGCGACCACGTCCAGCTCGGGTCGTCGGGCAAGTACACGCTGTACGGGTTCGCCCTCGACACCGGGGTACACCGTGCGCAGCACTTCGTGCCGGTCTGCCAGGTCGGCGAGCGCCGCCGCCAGGGCGGGGCGGTCCAGTTCTCCTCTCACCCGGATGACGAGCGGGCAGTTGTAGACCGCCGACCCGCCGTTCACACGATTGAGGAACCACAGCCTCCGCTGGGCGTAGGACACGGGCGTCATGCGCAACTCCTCAGGAGGCGGAGCCGGTTGCGGCGGAATTGATCGAAGCGATCCGGCTCGGGAGGGTCTGCCAGATCTCCGGGGTGTAGAAGTGACCGCCGCCGAGCACGTCGTGCCGGTACGGGCCGGAGGTCAGGGCGCTCCACCGAGCAGCCGCGTCGGGGCTGATCAACGGATCGTCGGCACCGAAGAACATCTGGAGCGGCACGCTCACCTCGGCGCCGCCGTAGACGAAGGTGTCGCGGACCTCGATGTCCGCCCGAACCAGCTCCAGCGCCACCTCGGTCAGCCCTGCGTGTTCACGGACGTGCCGGGGCAACAGGCCATGGGTTCCGAGCCACTCCAGGAGCCGCTCGTCCGCGTCCTGGGGGGTGGGAAGGCGTTCGCCGGCGGTCAGGCCGCGGTCCGGGGCGTTGCAGGAGGACAGGACGAGCGCTTCCGGCCTGCGCGCCTCGTCACTGTCGAGCCGGGCGGCCACGTCGAAGGCCATCCAGCCGCTCATGCTGTGCCCGAAGAGGGTGTACGGGCCGAGATCGGCCGCACGCAGTGATCGTGTGACATCGGCGGCCAGTCCGTCCCAGTCACGGGCGAAATCCTCGGCGAACCGCCCTTCCCTGCCGGGGTAGCAGAGCACGGCCAGGTCCGTCCCTGCGGGCATGTGCGCGGTCCACGGCTGGTACGCGGCCGTGCCGCCGCCGAAGAAACTCAGGCCGACCAGAGTCCGTTCGGCGTGCGGACTCCGGTGCAGGGGCACGATCGTGGTGTCCCGTACGCCGCTCACCGCGACTTCCCGGTGAACGTCGGGCCGGCGCCGGCGATCTCGTTCGCTGCCGGCGGCCGGGCCCCGTTCATCGCGGCCACCAGACCGGCCGGCCGCATGTCCGTCCAGTTCTCCTCGACATGGGCCAGGCACGCGGCACGCGTTCCCGCTCCGAAGACGGTGGACCAGCCGGCGGGCACGTCGATGTTCGCGGGCCACAAGGAGTGCTGTCGCTCCGCATTGACCAGGACGAGATAGGAGCCATTTTCGTCATCGAACGGATTGTTCACGGAATTGTCCTTTCAAAGTGGTCATGTCATGGCGATCGAGCCGGTCCGTGGAGCTCGGCCGAGCTGGGATGCCGTGGCGTCAGAGGCAGGCGCGGGCAAGGCCCGTTCGGTGGTCAGAGCCAGCCGCGCCGGGCGGCCTTCACTCCGGCCTCGAAGCGGCTGCGAGCCCCGAGGCGTTCCATCAGCGCCGCCATCATGCGTCGCACGGTCCGGTGCGAAACATGCAACCGACCTGCGGCGGACGCATCTGTACGCCCCTCGGCGACCAGCCTGAGCAGCGCCAGTTCCTTGCCGTTCAAGGTGTCGTCCGTCGCGGCGGGGGGTGTGCCGGAAGGAAGGATGTCCTCGGCTGCCGATGGGGTCATCTTCAGTGTCCACTTCCTCAGAAGGCCCGCAGGTCGGATGCGATCTCATCGAGTTCGTGCTGGCTGAGCGAGCTCAGGGTCAGGTCGGACGGGGTGAGTCCACCCGCTCCGGGTTCGCGGGCGTGCGCGACCAGGGCCCGGAGCATCCGGAACCACGTTTCCGCCAGCTCGCGGGTATCCGCCTCGGACACGACGCTGTCGGCCCAGGTCCAGGTGGCCCGTAGCACCGGCCCGTCCGCCCGGTCCACCGTGGCCGCGTTGACCTCGATGCTGTGGGCCATGGGCATGCCTGATCCCGTGTCGTCCAAGCCGGTCCCGTACTCCGGTACGACCGACCAGTCATCGTCCGAGACCCCGAAGCGGCCCAGGTAGTTGAAGACGAACTCCGGCTGGGCCGCCTTCTCCAGCAGCGCACCCGTTTGCGGGTTCAGATAGCGAAGGAGGCCGTACCGGACTCCCTTGTGGGGAACGCCGCGCACCTGCTCCTTGACCCGCTTCACCGCGTCCCCCACCGCCGCCCCGGCGGCACGCACATCCGTCCGGTCCGGTTCGCCCAGGTCGAGCCTGATCGGGAACAGGCTGGTGAACCAGCCGACGGTCCGGGAGAGATCCACCTCCGCGAGTGCCTCTTCCCTGCCGTGGCCTTCCAGGTGCAGCAACGCGGTGCCGTCGCCCGCCGTGCCGCGTGCCCGGTGCCAGTCGCCCATCGCCTGCGTGAGACCGGCGAGGAGCACGTCGTTGATTCCGGCGTGGAACAGCGACGGCACTGTCGTCAGCAACGCCTCCGTGAACTCGGCCGGCAGGGACTCGGTGAAACTCCGGTCACGGCTTTCCACGTCCTGACCGGGCACCCTCGCCCGGTCGCCGAACCGGGCGGCGCCGGGGCGTAGCCGTTCGAGCCAGCCGGGGAGTTCCGCGACACCGGCCTGCGCGTGCGCCTGCTCGCCGAGCGCTTCGGACCAGCGGCGGAACGAAACCGGCACCGGATCGAGAGTGATGGCGGCACCCTTCTCGGCGGCCTGCCAGGCCGTCGCGAGATCGGCGGCCAGGATGCGCCAGGAGATCGAGTCGATGGCCAGATGATGGACGACCAGGGCGAGCATGCCCTGGCGATCCGGTCCGGCATCGAACCACACGGCCTGGAGGACGTTGCCCTCCCGGGGGCGCAGCCTGTCGCGCGCCGCGTCCGACTCCTGTCGCACCAGCGCGGCCCATGTGTCCTCGGGGCGCCCCGCCACATCTGTCCGCCGGACGGCCGAGGCCGCGTCGACCGCGCCCACCGGCCGGGTCTCCAGCGCCCAGTCCGCCCCGTCGCCCGGCGCGGACAGCCGCAGGCGCAGGACGTCGTGGTGGTCGAGCAGAGCCTGCACCATCGACATCAGACGGGCCTTGGTCAGTCCTGAAGGCGTACGCAGGACCGCGAACTGGTTGTAGGTGTCGACCACGCCACCGCGTTCCCGGAACCAGTGCATGATCGGAGTGGTGACGACCGGTCCCACCCCGCTGTCCGGGGTGACGGGCGCCGGCTCCTGGTCCAGCGTGGTGACCGTCCGCGCCAGTGCTTCCATGTCCCGCCGCGTCAGCACATCGCCGACGGTGATGCGCAGACCGGCTTTCCGCGCCCGGCTGACGAGTTGCATGGCGATGATGCTGTCACCGCCGAGCGCCACGAACCCGTCGTCGATCCCGACACCGCTCACCCCGAGGACGTCGGCGACCAGCTGACAAAGGACGCGCTGGTGACGGGTGACCGGAGTTCTCCCGGCCACACGCGAATTCGCTTCTTCGAAAGGGCTGGTCACGTATTCCCTCATTCCGGGGTCCGCTTAGGAATCGGGAACGAAGTTAGCGAGCGGCGCTCGCCACCGGCGGCAGTCAAAACGGCAATTCGCGGGAGCACCGCGAAGGAACGCAGGCGAATTGCCGGTGTGATTGCCGACGGACGCGACGGCGCACGCCGACGATGACATGCGCGACGTTCGGACGGAATCACATCGAGAAGAGGTTCAGCGGTGACAATCCAGCAACCGGCCCGGCCGGCCGTCGGCCTCGCGATGTTCGGCGGTGGCCGGGCCGTCCCCGGGGAACTCGGGATCAAGCCCTGGCCGATGGTGACCGGTCAGGACGGGCCGGCGGTTCATCGGGTACCGCGGTCCGGACGGTCCACCTCTGCGCATCCGGGTGAATCCCGCCGCCTTCGGGCTGGCCGACGAGTTCGCGGGCCCGCTGCGCTCTGTCGTGCAGCGGGCCCTGCGTGCCGAAGGGGTGCCCGCCGTGCCCTACCATCTACGGCCGTCGCCCGCGCAGCGGGTCTTCACCGGCCGCCGCAGGTCGGGTGCCTACCCGTGGACGTCGTCCGGCGTCGTGGGCCGCCCTTACCGTCCCGAGGACTTCCCGGCCACCCTGCGAGTCCTCGACGACTCCTTCACGATCCAGAAGGCGCACCTGCATCCGGGCTCAGGACCGTTGCTCGACCGGTACGCCGACGCGTTCGAGAAGGTCTGGCACCACCGCGAGGCACTGGCCGCCCTCGCCGCGACGCCGGATCGCACACCGCACCGGGAACGCGCCGCGGAGGTCGCGGACACCGGATGCGCCGAAGCGTTCCATGCCCGATGACCTCCCCACACTCCGCCCCGTCGCCGTGCTCCAAGCCCTGCTCGACCGGCACGACGTGTGGCGGCGGCGAGTCGCCGGCGCCGGCCTTGACGTCCTGCCGGCCGGCGGGGTCGTCGCAGGCGACCGGTCCTGGGCCGAGGACGTGGTGGACGACTCGGACGTACGGCGGCTCGCCGAGGACCGGTTCCGGAGGCCCGGCGCCCTCGTCGCGCCGCCACCCGGCCGGACCGCCCCGCACGACCCACCGTCGTCTCCCCCTGCCGGCCTCGCCCTGACCGGGACCGACCAGGAGGAACTGGACGGTCCCACAGCGGCCCTCGAACGCATCTGACCTCTTCTGACAGGAAGTTGACCTCTCATGAACACCAGCCAGCCGGCGGTGGAGGACATTCTGCCGCTCTCCCCGCTGCAGGAAGGCATGCTCTTCCACTCGGGGTTCGACCCGGAGTCCAGGCACCTCTACATCGCCCAGTTCACCGTCGACCTCCGGGGCGAGCTGGACGCGTCCGAGCTGAAGGCGGCGGCCGGCGCACTGCTCCAGCGGCACGCCAACCTCCGTGTCTCCTTCACCCACCGCAAGACGGGCGCTCCCATCCAAGTGGTCCGCCGGGACATGCCGCTGGCCTGGGAGGAGGCCGGTCCCGGCAGCGGTGGCGACCCGGAGGCGTACTCCGCCGAAGTCACCGAGCGGGACTGGGCGCGCGGTGTGGACGGCCGGCAGCCGCCGCTGCTGCGCTTCACCCTGATCACCCTCGGCCCGCAGCGCCACCGCCTGCTGGTGACGGCCCACCACCTCCTGCTGGACGGCTGGTCGTTCGCCCTTCTCTTCCGTGAACTGTTCGCCCTGTACGCCGGCACCGAACTCCCCCCGGTCCGGCCCTACCGCGACTACCTGACCTGGCTGGCCGCACAGAACCGCCCGGCGGCCGAGCATGCCTGGCGCACCGCGCTCGCCGGCACCGGACAGCCCACCCGACTGGCCCCGGCCGACCGCGCGGTGTCTCCCGGTGCGACCCCCGAGGACGTCGTCGTCCGGCTGACGCAGGAGCGGACGGCGGCGCTGAGGGACCGGGCGCGTGGCTGCAACCTGCTGCTCACCACGGTCATCCAGGGCGCCTGGGCGGTTCTGCTGGCACGCAGCACCGGTCAGGACGACGTGGTCTTCGGCTGCACGGTCAGCGGCCGTCCGGGAGACCTGCCCGGCGCCGACGACATGATCGGCATGCTGATCAACACCGTGCCGGTCCGGGCCCGTCTCGACCGCGCCGGATCGCTGCGCGAGCTGTGCGCGGAGTTGCAGCGACAGCGTGCGGAGCTGCTGGACCACGACCACCTCGGGCTGACCGAGATCCAGCGCCTGGCAGGCTCGTCGACCGCGCTCTTCGACACCAACCTGGTCTTCGACAACTTCCCGATGAGCGACTACGCGCTCGACGTGCCGGGGCTCGATGTCGAGATCCGCTTCCGGGACACCTCCCACTTCCCGCTCGCCCTGGCCGTGGAACCGGGCCCCGCGCTCGAACTCCGGCTCAGCCACCACCCCGAACTGCTCGACCGGGACCGGGTCGCGGACCTCGGCGGCCGGCTGGCCCGGCTGCTGGAGCGCTGGACAGCGGACCCCGACCTCCCGCTCGGCGCGCTCGACGCCCTCACCGATGAGGAGTACGACGAGGTCGTCACGGTGTGGAACGACACCGCCGCCGACCTCCCCGCCACCACCCTGCCCGAACTGTTCGAGGCCCAGGTGGCCCGCACCCCCGACGCCACGGCCGTCGTCTTCGAGGAGCAATCCCTCACCTACCGCGAACTCGACCACCGCGCCGAGAGGTTGGCGGCCGTACTGGCCGCGCACGGCATCGGCCCCGAGTCGCTGGTCGCGGTCGCGCTTCCCCGTTCGGTCGAGCTGATCGTCGCCCTCCATGGGGTGCTGAAGGCCGGCGCGGCCTACCTCCCCCTCGACCTGGACCAGCCCACGGCACGCGTCGAGGGCATCCTCCAGGACGCCACCCCGGCCCTGATCCTCGCCGCGGGTCCGCAGTCGTACGGCCCCGTCCCGGTCCTGCGGATGGACACCCCGCTGCCCGACGCCGGGCCCTTCCGGCCGCCGGTCCGCTCGCCGCGCCACCCGGCGTACACCATCTTCACCTCGGGTTCCACCGGCCGGCCGAAGGGTGTGCTGGTGCCGCACGAGAGCATGGTCAACCGGCTGCTGTGGATGCAGAAGGAGTACCCGCTCACCGCCGACGACCGGATCCTGCAGAAGACCCCGTGCGGTTTCGACGTGTCGGTGTGGGAGTTCTTCTGGCCGCTGCTGTTCGGCGCGACCCTGGTGGTCGCCGAGCCCGGCGGACACCGTGACCCGGTGTATCTCGCCGAACTGATCGAGCGTGAGTCGGTCACCACCGCGCACTTCGTGCCGTCCATGCTGGAGGTGTTCCTCCGCGAGCCGACCGCCTCCCGGGCCCGCTCGCTCCGCCGGGTGATCTGCAGCGGCGAGACCCTGTCCCCCCACACCCAGGACGCCTTCCACGAGGTACTCCCCCAGGCCGGGCTCCACAACCTCTACGGGCCCACCGAGGCCTCCGTCGACGTCACCCTCTGGGCCTGCCGGCCCGGCCCCGCGGCCACCGTCCCGATCGGCAGGCCCGCCGCCAACACCCGTACGTACGTGCTGGACAGGTGGCTGCGGCCGGTGGCGCCCGGCGTCGCGGGAGAGCTGTACCTGAGCGGCGTACAACTGGCGCGCGGCTACGTGGGGCTGCCGGGTCTGACCGCCGAACGGTTCGTGGCCTGCCCGTTCGGCACCGGCGAGCGGATGTACCGTACCGGGGACCTCGCCCGCTGGACGGCGGACGGGGTGCTCGAACATCTCGGCCGCACCGACGACCAGGTCAAGATCCGCGGCTTGCGTGTCGAGCCGGGCGAGATCCAGGCCGTCGTCGCCCGCGCGGAGTCGGTCGCCTCGGCCGCCGTCGTCGTACGCGAGGACCGGCCGGGCGACCGCCGTCTCGTCGCGTACGTCGTCCCGCGCCCCGGCGCCGATCCGGCGCCCGAGGCGCTGCGGTCCCGAGCGGCCCGGGAGCTGCCCGAGCACATGGTCCCGTCGGCCGTGGTCGTCCTGGACGAACTGCCGGTCACCGCGAACGGCAAACTCGACCGCCGGGCCCTGCCCGAACCCGGCTACCGGGTCGGCCGCCGCGCACCGCGCACCGCCCGTGAGGAGATCCTGGCCGGGCTGTTCGCCGCGGTGCTGGGCCTTGACGCCGTGGGCACCGACGACGACTTCTTCGAACTCGGCGGCAACTCCCTGCTGGCCATGCGGCTCGCCGCGCAGATCCGTACCGCGCTCGGGGTGGAGGCCGGGATCCGTGAGATCTTCGGCGCGCGCACGGTCGCCGCCCTGACCGCGTCCCTGGACGGGGCCGGCCAGGCCCGCCCGGCGCTGCGCCCCGCCGACCGCCCCACCGCCCTCCCGCTGTCCGCCGCCCAGCGCCGGCTGTGGTTCCTCCACCGCCTCGACGGCCCCAGCCCCGCCTACCACTGCGTGGTGACCACCCGGCTCACCGGCCCGCTCGACCTACCGGCGCTGCGCACCGCTCTCGCCGACCTGGTCGAGCGCCACGAGACCCTCCGTACCGTCTACCCGGCGGCGACCACGGACGGCGAACCGGGCCAGGTCGTGCTGCCGGACGCCCGCCCGCACCTCCTGGTCCTCGACGCGGCCGACGCCGACGTCACCGAGATCGCGGCCCGCCCCTTCGACCTGACCACCGACGCTCCCCTGCGCGCCGCCCTGCTGACAACCGGACCACGGGAGCACACCGTGGTCCTGGCGATCCACCACATCGCCACCGACGGCTGGTCCTGGGAACCGCTGCTGCGCGACCTGAGCCTGGCCTACGCCGCCCGCAGCCGAGGCGAGCGGCCCGGCTGGGACCCGTTGCCGGTGCAGTACGCCGACTACACGCTCTGGCAGCGGGAGCTGATCCGCGAAGAGGGCGAGGCGCAACTCGCGTACTGGCGCGACGCGTTGGCGAACCTTCCGGAGGAACTCGCCCTGCCTCTCGACCGCGCCCGGCCCCCGGTGCCGGACCACAGCGGGGCCACGGCCGGCCTCGACCTGGGCCCGGAACTGACCGCGCGCCTGACCGAGTTGGCCCGCGCCAACGGCTGCACGCCCTTCATGGTGGTGCAGGCCGCGCTCGCCGTGCTGCTCTCCCGGTTCGGCGCGGGCACCGACATCCCGCTCGGCACGGTCACCGCCGGACGGCCGGACGAGGCCCTGGAGGAGCTGGCCGGGTTCTTCGTCAACACCCTGGTGCTGCGCACCGACGTGGCGGGCGATCCGAGCTTCACGGAACTCCTGCGCCGGGTCCGGGAGTCGGACCTGGCCGCCTTCGCCCACCAGGACGTGCCGTTCGAGCAGGTCGTCCGGGCGGTCAACCCGCGCCGCTCGCCGGCCCGCCACCCCCTGTTCCAGGTCATGCTGACCATGCGGAGGGCCGTCGGGCAGGCGCTCGAACTGGTCGGCCTCGACGGGGAGACCACTGAAGTCGACTTCCCCGTGGCCGAGTTCGACCTCGCCTTCCAGTTCGTCGAAAGGCCGGTGGCCGAGGGCGGCCTGCACGCCGTGATCAAGTACCGCACCGACCTGTTCGACCACGACACCGTCGACACCCTCGGCCGGCGCCTGCGGTCGGTCCTGGCCCAGGCGGTGGCACGGCCGCGCGGCCGGGTCTCGGAGCTGGACACGCTCCTGCCGCAGGAGCGGGGCCGCCTCCTGGACGGCCCGGGGAGCCCGGCGGAGCCGTCCGCCCACCCGGGCGTGCACCGGGCCTTCGAGGCGCAGGCCGCCCGCACCCCCGAGGCCGTGGCCCTCAGGTCCGGGCCCGTCGAGGTGACGTACCGCGAGCTGAACGACCGGGCGGACCGGCTGGCCCACCGCCTGACCGCACTCGGCGTCGGCCCCGAGCACCCGGTGGCCGTGCTGATGCCGAGGTCTCCCGAGGTCGTCGTAGCACTGCTCGCCGTACTCAAGACCGGCGGCGCTTACGTCCCCCTGCACCACAGCTCACCGGCCGCCCGTACCCAGCGGATCCTGGACGACACCGGTGACCCGGTGCTGCTCGTGGACGACGCCTCCCGCGCACAGGGGCTGCGCACCGGGCACATCGTCGAGGTGACCGGCGCCGAGGGCCCCGGCGGCGGAGCGGCGGTGACGGCCGACTGCCACCCCGACCAGCTCGCCTACCTCATGCACACCTCCGGCTCCACCGGCGTACCGAAGGCCGTCGCCGTCAGCCACCGCGCCGTGCTCGACCTGGTGGCGGACCGGGGCTGGCGTACCGCCGAGCCGCAGCGCGTCCTGTTCCACGCGCCGCACGCCTTCGACATCGCGAACTACGAGCTGTGGGTGGCCCTGCTCTCCGGCTGGCAGGTGGTCGTCGCGCCCGAGGGCGACCTCGGCGTCGCCGAGTTGGGCCGGCTGATCCGCGACGAGCAGATCACCTCGGTCCACCTCACGGCCGGACTGTTCCGGGTGGTCGCGGAGGAACGGCCGGGCATCCTCGCCGGGGTACGGGAGGTGCTGACCGGCGGTGACGTGGTCACGCCCGCCGCCGTACGCGCCGTACGTGCCGCCTGCCCCGGGACTGCGGTCCGGCACCTGTACGGGCCGACGGAGGCGACCCTGTGCGCGACATCGCACCTGGTCACGGGCGATGTGTCAGGACCGGTACCGATCGGCCGGCCACTGGACGACACCCGCGCCTACGTCCTGGACGAGAACCTGCGGCTGCTGCCGCCGGGCGCTCCGGGCGAGCTGTATCTCGCGGGTGCCGGGCTGGCCCGCGGCTACCACGGGCTGCCCGGCCGGACGGCCGAGCGGTTCCTCGCAGACCCGTACGGCGCCCCCGGCACGCGGATGTACCGCACCGGTGACCTGGCCCGCCGACGGGCCGACGGTCTTCTGGAGTTCGTCGGCCGGGCCGACGAACAGCTCAAGATCCGTGGTTTCCGGGTGGAGTTGGGCGAGGTGGAGGCGGCGCTGTCCGGCTGCCCCGGGGTCCGGCAGGCCGTGGTGACCGCCCGGCCGGGGCCGGACGGCGAGAAGCGGCTGGTCGGCCACCTGACAGGGACGGCGACCGTTCCCGAGGTGCGCGCCCACCTCGCCGCGCTGCTGCCCGAGTTCATGGTGCCCTCGGCCCTGGTCGTCCTGGGTGAGCTGCCGCTCACCGCCAACGGCAAGGTGAACTACAAGGCACTGCGGGTGCCCGAGCCCGCGGCCACGGCGGGCCGGGCACCCAGGACTCCCCAGGAGCAGATACTCGTCGGGCTCTTCGCGGAGTTGCTGGGCCTGGACGAGGTCGGCACCGACGTCAGCTTCTTCGACCTGGGCGGGCACTCCCTCCTCGCGACCAGGCTGGTCAGCCGCATCCGGACCGCACTCGGCGTCGAACTCTCACTGCGGGAGCTGTTCCAGGCCCAGACGGTCGCCGCCCTCGCGGAACGCGCCGGCCGGGCCGCACGCGCCCGGACTCCCCTGCGCCGCCGGGAGCGGCCCGCCGACCCGCCGCTCTCCTTCGCGCAACAGCGCCTGTGGTTCGTCCACCAGGCCGAGGAGCAGTCCGCGAGCTACAACATGCCCGCCGCCTTCCGGCTGCACGGCGCCCTGGACCGGGCCGCGCTCGAAGCGGCACTCGGAGATGTCGTCACCCGGCACGAGGTGCTGCGCACCGTCTTCCCCGAGACCGAGGGCCGGCCCCGGCTCCATCTGCTCTCCGAGGAGGAGGCCCGCTCCCGGCTGACCCTGGAGACCGGGACGGTCACCGAGACCGGGCTGCCCGGGGCGGTCGCCGCGCTGACCGCCCACGAGTTCGACCTCGCCGCCGATCTGCCGGTCAGGGCAGGGCTCTTCGAGGTCGGCCTGGACGACCACGTACTGAACCTGGTGGTCCACCACATCGCCGGCGACGGCTGGTCCTGGGACCCGCTGCTGCGCGACCTGACGCAGGCCTACACGGCCCGTTCCCGCGGTGAGCGGCCCGACTTCACCCCCTTGGCGGTGCATTACGTCGACTACACGCTCTGGCAGCGCGAGTTGCCGACCGCGGATGGGCTCGGCCACTGGACGCGGCACCTCGCCGGCACACCTACCGAGCTGGCGTTGCCGTTCGACCGGCCGAGGCCGCCGGTGGCCAGCTATGCCGGCGGTTCGGTGCCGTTGGTCCTGGACGGTGAGCTGCACGCGCGGTTGTCGCAGGTGGCCCGAGAACACGGCTGCACCCTGTTCATGGTCCTCCAAGCCGGACTCGCGGCACTGCTGTCCCAGCTCGGCGCGGGAGACGACATCCCGCTCGGCACACCAGTGGCGGGACGCTCGGACGAGGCACTCGACGACCTCGTCGGCTTCTTCGTCAACACCCTGGTCCTGCGCACCGACCTCTCCGGCGACCCGACCTTCACCGAACTCCTCACCCGGGTACGGGAATCGGACCTGACCGCCTACGACCACCAGGACCTCCCCTTCGAGCAAGTCGTCGAGGCGCTCAACCCCGAACGCTCCCTCGCCCGCCACCCCCTCGTCCAGGTCATGGTCCAGCTCCAGAACGAGCCGGCGGCGGTGCCCCGCTTCCCCGGGATCACGGCGCGGTCGTATCCGGTGAGCTCGCGGGTGTCCAAGTTCGACCTCACCCTGGACCTGACCGAACAGCGCGCCGCCGACGGGACCCCGGCCGGTCTTCGCGGCGAACTCACCTACGCGACCGAGCTGTTCGAGCACGGGACCGCCGAGCGCATGGCCGCCGCGCTGATCGACCTGCTGGAGCGGTGCGCGGCCGACCCCGGGCAGCGGGTCAACACGGTTGCGGGGCGTGCGCGCCGGCACCAGGGCCTGCCCGGCGAGCCCGGTACCGAGGCCGCGACCGGCACGGCTCCCGGAGCCGGAGCCGAGCGGCGGATCCGCGAGCTGTTCGCCGAGGTGCTGGACCGCGACGAGGTCGGGGCCGACGACAACTTCTTCGCGCTCGGCGGCCACTCACTGCTGGTCACCCGGCTGATCAGCCGGGTACGCGCGGAATTCGGTCTCGACCTGCGCATCCGCGAGGTGTTCCAGCACCCGACGCCGGCCGCGATCGCCGCCCGGCTGGCCACCGCGCCCAAGGCCCGCCCCGCGCTGCGCCGCTCCCCGGTCTGAGCCGGTCCCTCCCTCCGTCGTGCACACCCCCTTCCTTGGAGATCCCGTGTATCCCGTGTCCTTCGCCCGGCCGCGGCTGTGGTTCCTCAGCCGGATGTCCGGGGCCGGCCCCGCCCGCGACCACCCCCTGACCGTACGGCTGCGCGGCCCGCTCGGCCGCGTCGCCCTGGCCGACACCCGTGGCGGACGTACCGGATGTACCGACGGCCGTACGGTGTTCGCGGCGGCCCCCGGGCGGGGAGCCGCCGGCCGGAAACGTGTCGGCGGGGCCGGCGCGGCGCCGTTCGTCGTCCGTACCGCCATGGAGGTGCCCGCCGGCCGGGCGCCGGGTGAACTCGCCCGCGTCTTCGGCGTGGTGTCCGCTGCCGACGGCACCGTGAACGCTGTCGAGGCGGAGGGCTCCGGCGACCGGGTGAGCGTCCCGGTCCCGGCCGTGGCGACCGGCGGCCTTCCCACGGAGCCGCGGCGCGACGGGCGGGCCGCTGTGGATACCCGTGAAGCGGACCTGGTCCCGAGCGGCTGACCCCGGCTCCGGCATCCGTCGGCGCTCCGCCCTCCTGTCTGTCTCTCGCCTGGCCACAGGCGCTTCCCTCAGGCCGGAAGCACCGGGCCGGGGTGATCACACCGCCTCGGCACAAGGACAAGAAACGCGCCAGGAACCGATCCTCTGCCCCCATTCAGTGAGAAGAGGGAACACCCATGACCCATCCCTTCGAAGACGAGAAAGCCGCCTGCCTCGTCCTGGTGAACCAGGAGAACCAGCACTCGCTCCGGCCGGCCGCTCTCGATGTCCCCGCCGGCTGGACCACCGTCCATGGTCCGGAGCCCCGGCAGGCCCGCCCGTCCTCCATCGAGGAGAGCTGGACGGACCCGCGTCCGGCCGGTCTCACCGCCGCCATGAGCGAGGTGTGATCCGATGCCGTCCCAGACGCAGCCCCGGACCCGCGCCCGGTACATCGCCCGCCCCCGGCACTACCTGATGTGCCGACCCACCCACTTCACCGTCTCCTACCGCATCAACCCCTGGATGGTCCCGGCCAAGCCGACCGACACCGCGCTCGCCGTCCTCCAGTGGGAGCGGCTGTACGAGCTCTACCGGGAACTCGGCCACACCGTCGAGCTGATCGAGCCGGAGCCCGGACTGCCCGACATGGTCTACTCCGCCAACGGCGCGACCGTGGTGGACGACCGCGTCCTGGTCGCCAGCTTCCGGCACACGGAGCGCGCCGCCGAAGGACCCGCCTACCGCACCTGGTTCGAGCAGCGGGGATACCCGGTCGTCCACACCGCCTCGCACACCAACGAGGGCGAGGGCGACTTTCTGGTGGCCGGCGACCGGATCCTCGCCGGTACCGGTTTCCGTACCGACCTCGCCGCGCACGCCGAGGCCGAGCGGGTGCTGGGACGCCCCGTGGTCGGCCTGACCCTGGTCGACCCGCGCTTCTACCACCTGGACACGGCTCTGGCCGTACTCGATGACGACGAGATCATGTACTACCCGGCGGCGTTCTCCCCGGAGAGCCGGCGGACCCTGCGCGAGCTGTACCCGAACGCCGTGATCGCCACCGACGCCGACGCCGAGGTGTTCGGTCTGAACGCGGTCTCGGACGGACGCCATGTGCTCCTTTCCCCCCAGGCGGGCGGCCTCGCCGACCAGTTGGCCGAGCGCGGCTTCGAGCCGATCGGCGTGGACCTGTCCGAGCTGCTCAAGGGCGGCGGCAGCGTCAAGTGCTGCACCCTCGAACTGCGCCACCCCGTTCCGGGAGGCACCCGGTGACCGCCCCGCTCGTCCGGCCGGCCGAACCCTGCACCTCCGCGACCGCGCAGGACCCGGCACGGATCCCCGCGCTCACCGCACCCCGCATCGCTCCCGATATCCCCACCGCCCGACGAATGGTTCTGTCATGACCCACACGCCCGACTTCCGCATCAGCCATGTCGAGTTCCACGTCGCCGACCTGGCGGCGGCCTCGGCCGAGCTGACCGACCACTACGGTTTCCGTCCGGTCGGCCGCGCCGCCTCGGCGGAGGCCGACTCCCTCGCCCTGCGGCAGGGCCGGATCACCCTCGTCCTCACCCAGGCCCGCACCGACGGTCACCCGGCGGCCCGCTATGTACGGACCCATGGGGACGGTGTGGCGGACATCGCGCTCACCGTGCCCGACGTGTCCCTGGCCTACGCCGACGCCATGGCACGCGGGGCCGTCACGGTCGCCCCGCCGCACCGGCACCCCGACGGCCGCACCACCGCGGTGATCGAGGGTTTCGGGGACGTGGTGCACACCTTGACCGAAGCCGGCGACTTCGCGGTGCCGCCGTCCTTCACCCCGGTCCCGGACGCCGGCGCGGCGGGAGCGGACGGACTCCTCACCGAACTCGACCACCTCGCGGTCTGCCTGGAGGCCGGCGACCTCGACCGCACGGTGGAGTACTACACCCGGGTGCTCGGCTTCCGGACGATCTTCACCGAGGACATCAGGGTCGGCGCCCAGGCGATGGAGTCGCAGGTGGTGCAGAGCGCGTCCGGGGCGATCGCCCTGACCCTGATCCAGCCGGACGCCACCGCCGAACCCGGCCAGATAAACCGCTTCCTGGAGCGGCACGGCGGGCCCGGAGTGCAGCATCTCGCCTTCGCCACCGCGGACATCGTCGAGGCCGTCAGCACCCTGGGCGGGCGCGGAGTCGACTTTCTGTCCACCCCCGAGTCCTACTACACCCTGCTGGCGGGCCGCCTCGACCTGACCCGGCACACCCTTGCCCGGCTGCGTGAGCTGAACGTGCTGGTGGACGAGGACCAGGACGGCCAGTTGTTCCAGATCTTCACCCGCTCCACCCATCCGAACAGCACGCTGTTCTACGAGGTGATCGAACGCTTCGGCGCCCGCACCTTCCGCAGCGGCAACATCAAGGCCCTCTACGAAGCGGTCGAGGCCGAGCGGCTGGCCTCCGAGGGAGCGTCCCGGTGACCGCCCTCGCCGATCCCGTGACGACCGGCTCGGAACCGGTGTCCGTGGCGGAGTTCGCGGCCGTGGCCGAGCGGGTGCTGCCCGCCGGGATCTGGGACTTCGTGGCGGGCGGCAGCGACACCGAACTGACCCTGGCGGCCAACCGGACGGCACTGGACCGGATCGGGCTCGTCCCCCGGGTTCTCGCCGGCAGCCCCGGCTGCGACACCAGCGCCGAGCTGCCCGGCGCCCCGGCCGCCGCCCTGCCGGTCGCCGTCGCGCCGATGGCATACCAGCGACTGGTACATCCGGACGGGGAGCAGGCGACGGCGAGGGCCGCCGCGGCGGCCGGGGTGCCGTTCACCCTCTCCATGCTGAGCAGCCGGCCCATCGAGTCCGTGACCACGCCGGGCGGAGTCACCTGGTTCCAGCTGTACTGCCTGCGGGACGCCGGGGCCACGGCCGACGTGGTCCGACGGGCCGAGGAAGCCGGCTGCGCGACGCTCGTGGTGACCGTGGACGTCCCCCGGATGGGCCGCCGACTGCGCGACCTGCGCAACGGCTTCGCCCTGCCGACGGACGTGGCCGCCGCCCACCTGGACCCGGCGAGCCTCCGGGTGACCCACGACCGGCGGCCCGGTGTCTCCGCCGTGGCCGAGCACACCGCCGAGGCTTTCGCGGCCGGGCTGAGCTGGGACGACCTCGCCCAGCTACGGGAGAGCACCCGGTTGCCGCTGATCGTCAAGGGGATCCTGGATCCCCGGGACGCGGCGCTCGCCGCCGAACTCGGCGCGGACGCCGTGGTGGTCTCCAACCACGGCGGACGCCAGCTCGACGGTGCCGTGGCCAGCGTGGACATGCTGCCCGCCGTACGCCAGGCCCTGCCCGAGCGGTGCGAGGTACTGCTGGACAGCGGCATCCGCGGCGGCACCGATGTCCTCAGGGCGCTGGCGCTGGGCGCAAGCGGTGTCCTGCTCGGCCGGCCCGTCCTGTGGGGGCTCGCCGCCGGCGGCGAGCCAGGCGTCCGCCGGGTCCTCGACCTGCTCGCCGCCGAACTGCGCTCCGCCCTGGAGCTGTCCGGCTGCGCCGACCTCGACGCCGCCCGGCGGCTGACGGCACGAGTGGCGGACGGTCGTACTTCTCCGGGCGGAACTCCTTCGGAAGGTGTCCGATGACCGCGCCCGTGACCTCCACGCCCGTCCAGCTCGACCCGGCGGACCTGCACGCCTCGCTCTCCGACCCGGCGATGCTGTCGATGAACTTCCTCAACGAGGTGGCGAACCGCTTCCCGGACGCGATCTCCTTCGCGCCCGGCAGGCCGGCCGAGGACGGCTTCGACCTCGCCGACCTGCACCGCTACCTCGACGCCTACGCCCTGCACCTGACGGAGACGAAGGGGTACGACCGGGCCCGGGTCCACCGGGAACTGTTCCAGTACGGGCGCACCAAGGGCATCGTCCACGAACTGATCGCCCGGCAACTGGAGTTGGACGAGGGGATCACCGTGGACCCGGAGGCGATCCTGGTCACCGTCGGCGCCCAGGAGGCGCTGTGGCTGGTGCTGCGCGCCCTGCGGGCCACCGACCGCGACGTCCTGCTGGCCGTGGCTCCCACCTACGTCGGGCTGACCGGCGCCGCGCGGTTGCTGGACTGGCCGGTCCGTCCGGTGCGGGAGGGCCCCGACGGGGTGGACCCGGACGATCTGCTCGCGCGGCTCGCGGCCGCCCGTGCCGAGGGTCTGCGGCCCCGGGCGCTCTACCTCGTCCCCGACTTCTCCAATCCCAGCGGCCGCAGCATGACCGTGCGTGGCCGGGCCCGGCTGCTGGAGATCGCCGCCGAACAGGACCTGCTTCTGCTGGAGGACAACCCGTACGGGTTCTTCCAGGCGGTGGAGGGGGAGCGTCCGCCGACGCTGAAGGCGCTCGACACCGGGCAGCGGGTGGTCCATCTCGGTTCGCTGTCGAAGACCTGCTTCCCCGGTGCCCGGGTGGGTTTCGCGGTCGCGGACCAGCGGATCGCCGGACGCGACGGTGCCGGCGGGCTGCTCGCCGACGAGCTGTCGAAGGCGAAGAGCATGCTCACCGTCAACACCTCGCCGGTGAGCCAGGCCCTGATCGGCGGGATGCTGCTGAAGCACGGGGGGAGCCTGCTGCGGGCCAACCGGCGGCAGATCGACACCTACCGGCGTAACCTCCACTGCCTCCTGCGGGGGCTCGCCCGACGTCTCGGCGGTCTGGACGGGGTGCGCTGGAACACCCCCGGCGGTGGCTTCTTCGTGGGGCTGACGGTGCCGTTCCCGGTCACCGACGAGCTGCTCGACGTGGCGGCGAACCGGTACGGCGTGCTGTTCACGCCGATGCGTCACTTCCACGACGACGAGGTGGCCGCGTACCAGATGCGGCTGTCGTGCAGTTCCCTGACCACCGATCAGATCGAGGCGGGGCTCGACCGGCTGACCGATCTCATCACCGAGCGGATCTGACCACCGGGCGCGACTGATCGCGCAAACACGGAGAGGACTCTTATGCCCACGGCAGCACCGTGCACCGATCCTGTCGACGCCGGTGCGCCTCGGATGTCGATGTCGCCGGCCGGCGCGGTCTCCACGCCTTTCACCGGGCCGGGGTGATCGCCCGGACCGGGGTGCGGGAGGGCCAGGTGCGCTACTCGCCCGTCGGCCCTCGGACGGGGCGGTGCGGCGCGCCCGTGACCGGATCGTGAACTGACGGACCGGCGAGGGCTGTTGCTGCCGGTCAAGGCGATCGTGGAGGACGTGAACGCGTTCCTGTGCGGGTGGGCGCGTACAGCGGCGGTCTCAGCCGACACGGGCCACCCGCGTCAAAGCTCGGTCCCGCACGTACAGGAGCCGCACGAGTTGCAGCACCGTGAACCGCTCCGGGAAGCGGGCGCCCGCCGGCCGCACCAGGCCGTGGACCAGCAACGCGTGCAGGGCGGCAGCCGGATCCGGCACCAGATGGTCGAGGTCCCCGACCGTCCAGTGCGGACGGTCCGCAACCTCAGCCAGTACCTGGCGACAGCCCTCGGCCACGATGTCGACGCTGCGCGCCAGGGAACGCAGCAGGTCCTGGCAGCCGCAGCCCGCCGGGGAGGAGAGGAGGGAGGAGTCCTGACCGGCTCGGGCCAGCAGGCGCTCAGGCGGATACACCAGGCACCAGCCCGCCGCGTATTCAAGTGCTCTGGGTACACCGTCGAGCCAGCGGCACAACTGCACCACCGCGTGCGCGTTGTCCTCCCGAAGCCGGAACCCCGGCCGTGACCGACGCATGTGGGACAGGAACAACGCCACGGACTCGACCTCGCTCAACCGGGCGTGGTCATAGTCCCGCGCCTCCTCTGGCATGGCCAGCGCGGTGAGCGGCAGTACCCGCTCACCCGGCAGATATCGCGGCGTCAGACCGGTCACCACGACGCGCAGCCCCGGACAGCGCCGAAGCAACTCGCCAACGTCCACCCTGCCGGAGCCCGAAGCGTCGCCGCCATCGATCACCAACAGTTCATGCCTCTCACCGATCGCCCCGGCGAGGTCGTCCGTCAGGTCAGCGGCACCCGGCGGCGGCCCGCCGGAACCGGCCGCGGGAGCCGCACCGCAGCAAAGGGGCTCCCCGGCCGACGCGTGCCACCTGACCCCCCAGCCCTTGGCACGCAGCACCCGGGCCGCCTCGAGCACCAGATGCGTTTTCCCGATGCCGCTGATGCCGACCACGCTCACCAGGCGGTGACCGTATACGGTCACCTGATCGAGCAAAACCTGCAGCTCCGCTTCCCGGCCCACCAGCGTGCCGGGCGGAGCGGGTAGGGCGGGCGGAGCGGAGGGCACGGGCAGTGGGCGCGGTGCAACCCGCAGGTCCGCCGGGCTTCCACCGGCGGCGTGCAGTTGCAGGCGTTCGGGATCGCCCAGCCGCAACGCATCGGCGAGCAGCCCCACACTCTCCCGCCGGGGCCGTCGGACCCGTCCGCTCTCCAGGTCCCGGATCGCTCGGACGCTCAACGTCGCGAAGTCCGCCAGTTGTTGCTGGGTCAGCCCGGACCGGCCCCGATAACTCTTCAGCAGTTCGGCGAAGGAAACTGTTTCGCGGGGCCCCTCAGACGGTGCCGGCACCGACCGTTTCCGCTGGCCACCCACTGCGCGTTCCCGTATCGAAAGCCCGGTTGCCGCGCTTATTCCGGCGGCATGCGGGCTGACACTCATGCGCCGGGCGATCTGCCCGCGGGTTTCCCCGCGCGCCAGATGTCCGAGTGTTTCTCTTTCCCGGTCACCGATTTCCCGGACAGATTTCCGTGGTTTTTTGCTCACGGAGTCGGGCGCCCTTTCTCTGTCTGATTCCCGCGTTCCGCGACCTGTTGGACCACAGGCTCCGGAACTGACCACGGACCGACTCCCCCGTACATACTCGCAGGTCATCCCGCGACACGGCCCCAACCGCTGTCGTCGCCGGGCGCGACGGAGGACGTCGCCCGGATGTCGGCACCGCCGGTTTCGGCGGCGGCCGTACCGGCAACGGTGCCGATCACCATCGCGCAGAGAACAGTGACCACGAACACGCGGGCAGACTTCATGATTTCTCCCAGAATTCAGAGTGGTGAATATGGAATGGTCCGGTCCGGGTTGTCCTGCCGTCCCCTTCCGCTCTTCCAGAATGGTGGGCCCCCGTCCCGGAATCCACAGACGGAACCATTCACCAAGTTCTCCGGCACCAAAGCGGGGGGTGGATGAAACGCCCATGCGGCATCAAGTAATGGCAAGTCGGATGGTCGTGGCCGTCCGACGTCCTCCCGCGACGAGCGGTCGGCAGCGTCGTTCCGGCCGCCGGGCAGTCCGCCGGCCGGACACCGTTGGCCGGTTGCCCTCCGGGACTCCGTAGAGGCAAAAGCCGGCCCCAGGCAGGGCCGGCGTGATCGCGCGGTGGTACCGCGCGGCCGGTGGTCGCGGGACACCGTCCAAGAGCCGTCAAAACGACCTGGCGAGGGCTGGTGCGAACCCCGGCCCCGGTCCGGCGCCCCGGAAAGGACCGGCTGGGCGGCGCGTGGTCCGCGACGGCGGCAACGGCTCCTCTCCCCCGCACGGGGCAGGAGGAAGGAGCGCTTTCGCAGGGCGAATCCAGGAGGGGAGCGACCCGACCGGCGTGTCGGAGGAACCGATCCCCCGGCTTACGACTCTCTAGAGGCAGCGGAGCTGACAGCCCGACGGGGGCTTGATCACCGCCATGAGCAGAACCGGTCGCCCCGTATGAACCTGCTCCCGCGGTCGCCCGTCCCGTACGAAGCGATCCGCAGCACGTGCGGGCAACCGGTGAACGGCCCGTACACGGCAGCCGGGATACGTTGAATGCGGTGAGGGCGTGCGGCACGTGTCCATGTGGGTACCAGGAGCGGAGGACTGATGGCGGATCAGCAGACCGATGACGATGTTTTCACCGTGGGAGACACACTCAGCGCCGAGGAAGTGGCCGTCTACCGCTCTCTGGCTCTGCACGGTCGGCTGGACCCGGCGCTGATGGCCGAGGAGACGGGGGCCGACGCGACCGCGGTGAGCGGTGCGGTGGACCGCCTCGTCCGGATCGGCCTGGTGCACAGAGGCAGGGAGGGCAACAGCCGTCTCTGGGCCGTCGACCCGCACCTCGTCGCGGCCGTGGCCACCGCACCGGTGGAGCGGGCCATCGCCGAACAGCAGACGCAACTGCACCTCTTCCGCGACCAGTTCGCCCGGTTGGCCGCCGACTACAACGAGGGGAGGCACGGTGTCTCCAAGGATCTGGAGGTCATTCCCGGGCTCACCCAGGTGCGGGCCGCGCTGAACCGGGCGGCCGAGCAGTGCCGCGAGGACATGGTCACCGTGCAGCCCGGCGGCACCCGCCCGCCCGAGGTGCTCCAGGACGCACTGCTCCGGGACAGCCAGATACTCGCTCGGGGGGTGCGGATGCGGACCGTGTACCACCACACCGCCCGGTTCAACGGCCCCAGCCAGGCGTACGTCGCCACGGTGAGCGCGCTGGGCGGCGAGTACCGGACCGCCCATCAGCTCGTCGGCCGGATGATCATCTTCGACCGGGAACTCGCGTTCATGACCAACCGCAACGACCGGCTGGGCGCGGTGGTGATCCGGGAGCCGTCGGTCGTGCACTTCCTGTACGAGCTGTTCGAGCAGGTGTGGTCGCAGGCCCAGCCGTTCTCCGACGCGGCCACCGACGGTCTGGAGGCGGTCGCCAAGGATCTGGACCGCACGATCCTGCGACTGCTGGCGGCAGGGCTGAAGGACGAGACGATCGCGCGGCGGCTCGGCATGTCCTTGCGCACCACCCGCAAACACATAGCCGACATGATGCAGGCTCTCGGCGCCGAGAGCCGTTTCCAGGCCGGCGTAGCGGTGGCCGAGAGAGGGCTGCTCAACGACGGCGGAGAGCCGGACGCAGCACCCACGGCGGCCCCGACCTGATCCGGCGGCGGCCCGGTGGCGCACGCCGTCAACCCGGGCCCTCCAGGTGGAGTTCGAGCAGTGTGGTCGGGGCGTGGATCTCCGACAGCCGGTAGCTGTGGCCCTGGGGCGTGAAGAGGGTGCCGCCGGAACGCAACCGCATGCCGAGCGGGCCCGAAGGGCCAGGCGCCGGGGCTTCCCCGACACGCGACAGAGCGCAGCGGCAGGCTCCTTCCAGGACCGTGACCGTGGACTCGGCACCGTTCAGCGCGCTCTCCACGACAGGGGAACCCACCGGCAGAAAGCGGAAGAGGGGACGCACCCTCAGTTGCAGCCTGCGGCCCAGCTCGTCCGCCAGCTCCTCCGCGCCCGGCCCGCCCGGCACGGAAAGCTCGGCGCCCTGTTCCGGACGGACCGGGCGGGGCAGCAGCTCCAGCAGGGCCGACAAGGTCGCCGGATCCTCAGGCCACAACAGGGCGGGCACTCGGCCGCCGTTGACCGCCACGCACAGGACCAGCTCTTCGACGAAGGACTGCATCGGCTGGCTCAGAGCTCGCCGTCCAGGCACAGTTCTCCGATCTCGTCGTAAGTCCGGGCGGTGCAGGTGAATGAGGCGTGCGGGGCACCACGACGCCCGGACGCATGGAGAAAAAGAGAGGAGTTTTCCGAGCGGCGCCGCGGCCGCGGTGAGGATACTGCCGCACGGACGTCGGTCCGACAGCCACGTATTCGCACGTTCATACGGCGCCCGCGGTGACGACTCGGCGCTCGATCCTGAGTCGGTCGGGCCTGGACCCGGTCAAACCTGAGCCCGGTCGGGAAGTTTCGGCGTCGCCAGTAGCCCCATGTCCTCAATCGCGTTCATGAGGGAGCCCTCGACCCACAGGGCCAGCAGCAAAATACGTTCGGTTCCGGGTTCCGGTTTTCGCGCACATCCGGCGCATGCACCTGCCGACGGTGCGCGGACCGACATTCATGCGCGGGATGGTCTCCCCGCAGGTGGTTCCGCGCGCGATATATCCGAGCACTCCTCTTTCCTGGTCACTGAATTTACGGACAACTTCCCGTCGCCCATCGATCAAGGAGTCGAGCGTTCCCCTCTGCACAATTCCCGCTTTCCGGGATCTCGTGGACCACAGACTCCGGAATTGACCACGGGTCGGCTTCCCCGTGCGTACCTGCAGGTCATCCTGCGACACGGCCCCAGCCGCTGTCGTCGCCGGGCGTGGCGGAGGACGTCACCCGGATGCCGGCACTGCCGGTTTCGGCGGCAGCCGTACCGGCGACGGCACCGATCATCATCGCGCAGAGAACAGTGACCACGAACACGCGGGCAGACTTCATAATTTCTCCCAGAATTCAGAGTGGTGAATATGGAATGGTCCGGTCCGGATTGCCCTGCCGTCCCCTTCCGCTCTTCCAGAATGGTGGGCCCCCGTCCCGGAATCCACAGACGGAACCATTCACCAAGTTCTCCGGCACCAAAGCGGGGGGTGAACGAAACGCCCAGATGACACCAAATAACGGCAATATGGATGGCCATGGCTGTCCGGCCCGTGCATCGCCCTCGATGACGACTGCCGCGGCACCGGCGAACGCACACCGCTGCACGGCATCGGAACGCCGCTTCAACCGCTTGAAGCAATGGCGCGCCATCTTCACCCGCTACGACAAGACCACCGAGTCCTGCCAGGCAGCCGTCGCCCACCTTGGATTTCCTGGTCTCCACATTCCACAACCGTGCCGTCTTGTCGTAGCTGCCGGTGGCCAGGGTCGCGCGCGACCAGATGTGCTGCCAGGCGCCGCCCGCCCGCGCCTGAGCGTCGAGGATGACGAAGGCCAGGCCCAGGCGGCGCAGGTGGAAGTCGGCGGCGAGCCCGCTCTTTCCACCGCCGACCACCACGAGATGAACTGTCCCCCTGGCTCGCCAGGACAGGTTCTGCCCCCCTGCATAGCCCCGTCCGTGCACCGCCGCCCCTCACATAACGGAGCCCTGCCGGATCACACCGACAGGGCTCCGTCACCTAGATGAGTAAGTCCGAAGTGGCGTCGTCCGCCCGAAGGGCGGGCCTAGGGCCCGCCGGATGCTCGAGAAGTACCGCGTCCAGGTCTGGGCCCAGCAGCTCGGCACCGCGCAGATGGTCAGCGATGCCCGCATCCGCAAGATGCTGAGTCCGTAGCCGGCCCTACTCGGCGTCCTGTGCCTCGATCAGATCGAGGTCGCGGACGCAGAAGCCGTGGTGCTCGAAGGTCTCGTTGAGCACCGTGCCGAGGCACTGCCGCACCAAGCGGCCCCGGGCGTACGGCGGCCAGACATCGTCGTCGGGCACCGGCGCTCGCGCTGCGAGCCGCACAGCGGTGACCTCCTCGAGCCAGGCCTCGAGTTCGGCGGCCTGTGCGTCACGCACGCTCACGATCTCGTCGAGGGCCGGATCGAGCGAGAGGTCAAGCCCGTGCGCTCCACGGTAGGGCTCGACGGTCGTCCCGATGCCCATCGGCGTGAACAGCTCCGTCGAGCCCAGGCAGCAGCGGCGGAACCACGAGTCGTGGACGAAGACCAGATGGCGCATCGTCTGCACCGCCGACCACTCGTCGTTCACGCTGCGGCGCTCGATGCCGGGCGTACGGCGGATTCGCTCGATCGTGGCGGCCCAGCCGGCATGGAGCTGACGCGATGCCTCGCGCAGATCGGCGGGGTCCTCGGAGCGGATCAGCACCCGCACCGGATGACGCCGGTCGAGCTCTGCCTCGACGTACTCGGTGACCTCGACACCGTTCACCACGAGGTTGGTGATGAGCCCGTCGATCACGGCATCCTGCATGACGACGCCGATCAGGCGTGCCCCGGTCAGGTCGCACTCGCGGAACTCCGCACCGTGCAGATCCTCGTCGACATACCGCGTCATGCTCCGCATACTAGGGCGTGGATCGAATGTGCTGGTCACAGCCACTCATTGATGACCGCTACGAGGACGGTCGCCTCGTAGCGGACCGCCGACTTGCCGTACCTCGTGGCCACCGCTCGGTGCCTCTTGAGGCGATTGATGCCGCATTCCACCGCGTGCCGCTCGCGGTAGTCGACCGGATCGGACTTAGGCGGCCGGCCGCCTGAGAGCCGCGTTTCTTGCGGTTGCGGGCCTGATCGGCCTTGTCCGGGATGGTGCAGCGGATGCCACGCCGTCGCAGGTAGGCACGGTTCTTGCGGGAGGCGTACGCCTTGTCCGCGCGGCCCCCCTCGGCCGGGTGCGCGGCCTGCCCGGCCCCAGCCGGGGAACCCGGACACGGCCCAGGACGGCCTCGAACTGCGGCGGCAGTGGGCCGAGCGCGGCGGGAAGCACAAGAACTCCGACCGCGAGCCGAGGCCCCGCCGACGGGCGACCTACACCCGCCCACACGGCGTCCGGCATGTGTTCGCCGCCTACGACCTGGCAAAGGACAAGCTTTACGGTCACATCAAGCTGAAGAAGAACCGGACGAGGTTCCTGGAGTTCTGCCGCTACCTGCGCAGCCTCTACCCGCCGGAGATCCGCATCGCGATCGTGCTCGACAACTTCTCCCCACATCTGACCACGAAGAAGGACACCCGGGTCGGCGACTGGGCGACGGCCAACAACGTCGAGTTCGCCTACACGCCGACCAACAGTTCCTGGCTGAACCGCATCGAGGCCCAGTTCACGGCCCTGCGCCACTTCGCACTGGACGGCACCGACCACACCAGCCGCAAAAGAGCAGGGCAGCATGATCCGCCGCTACATCATCTGGCGGAACAAGCACGCCGCCGACCAACGCCTACGCGACGTGGTCGACAGGGCGAACGTTGTCCCAGCGTCCCCAGTAAGGAACTCGCACGGTGCCGGCTGCGCCCCCCGGTAGCCCTTGTCGGCCCAGCAATCCGCCCCGGCCCCCGCCGGGGAACCGATGGTGCCGTGGGTTCGGGCGGCCTTGATGTCGTGGACAGGCCCCGGCAGCGCGGGCGAGGCCCACAGCAACCGTTCTGCCGGGTCGGCGATCACCTGCACGTTCATGCCGTGCTTCTTATGTTTCCCGGAGTAGAAGGGTCGGTCGGCGGCGATCCGGTCGACCGGCAGCAACGTGCCGTCCAGGACCACGAAGGTCTTGCCGGAGGCTGCCCTCACCGCCTCGGCGAGGGGCGGCGCCAGAGCGGCCAGGATGCCGGCGGCCTCGGCGATGTACCGGTAGGCGGTGGTGGTGCCCGCACCGCATCCGGCGGCGAGCTGGGCGTAGGTATGGCCGCATCGTGGATGAGCCGGTACGAGCAGTGCCTGCCGTCCGGCGGCCGGCCGGCGCCCTCGTGTCCCTTGCGCAAGACGACGTGCGGTCAACTCACGGGCGGGGAAACCTCAGTGGGTGTTGGCGTGAGGGAGCGCGCGCGGAAGTGCTCGGCGCCGATCACGAGCGCGGGACGGTGGTCGAAGCGACACCGATCCCTTCGTGTCCGCGTCGTGCTCGGCTGCCTGCGAGCCGGGCGCGAGCTGGATCCGGTCGAGCTCGCAGCTCAGGCCGGCTCGGGCTCCTTCCGGTGTGCTCAGATGCGTTCAGCGAGGAGCGGTACCGCCCGGGGACTCTGCGCCCAGGAGGGTGAGCAGCCCGGGGAATCTCTTCTCGATGTCCGCGCGTCGTAGTCGGATGCCCTTGCGGTTGCCGTAGTCGATCTCGTCGATGAGACCTGCCTCGCGCAGGACCCGGAAGTGGTGGGTCTGGGTCTGCTTCGAGATCGGAAGATTGAACGAGTTGCAGCCCCGCTCGCTGTCGCTGCGGTCGGCGGCCAACTCCGTCATCACCGAACGACGGTGCTCGTCGGCGAGGGCGCGAAACACCGCACCCAGATCGAGCGCGTCGGCCTCCGGGCCGACCAGGTTCTTCCCGGCCACGCCGCACCTCCTTCAAGTACGACTTGCATCGTACCTGAAGGACGTGCTCCACTCAGGTACGAAATCTTTCGTACCTTGCCCGGGTTGCGCTGCCCCGTGCCGCCGCGCCCTGGGCCCCGGCGCTCACCGGGGACCTGGTCATCGACACTCCGAGAGGTCATCGTCATGAAGAAGCCCGAGGTGCTGATAGTCGGTGCCGGAATCGCAGGGCCCGCACTCGCGTACTGGCTGTCCCGGAACGGATACCGGCCGACGGTCGTCGAACACGCCCGGCAGCTGCGCTCCGGTGGTAGCGCGATCGTCGTGAAGGGGCCCGCGATCCCGGTCGCCGAGCGCATGGGCGTCCTCCCGCAGCTCCGCGAGCTCGCCACCCGCAATCGGTCGCTGACCCTGCTCGACCCCGGCGGCAGGCGAATCCTGCAACTCCCGCTCACCTCGGCCAAGGCGCCGACGGTCGAGGTGACCCGAGCCGACCTGTCCGAGGTGCTCCACCGGTCGGCGCAGACCGAGGCCGAGTTCTTGTTCGACGACACGGTCACCGCTCTCGACCAGGACGAAGGCGGGGTGGACGTCACCTTCCGGCGGTCCGCGCCGCGGCGCTTCGACCTGGTGGTCGGTGCCGACGGGATGCACTCCACCGTACGGCGCCTGGTGTTCGGACCCGAGCGGCAGTTCGTGAGCGACCTGGGACTGTACGGCGCGACCGTCCCGCTGGAACCCGATGCCATCGAGGACCCGACCGAGATGACGATGCTGACCATGCCGAACCGGATGCTGGTCCTCCACCCCTCGCGGACCACCCCGCTCGCGATCTTCACCTTCCGGGCCGCACAGCTAGCGCCCCACGACCGCAAGAACATCGCCCTTCACAAGCAGACCGTGGCCGATGCCTACGCCGACGTGGGCTGGCGGGCACCGGAATTCGTGGCGGCGTTCCTCGACCACCCGGCTCCGTTCTTCGATCCCCTGACCACCGTCCGGATGCCCTCGTGGTCCCGCGGACGGGTCGTACTGCTCGGGGACGCGGCCGCGGCGACAGCCCTGTTGGGCGACGGGTCCAGCATGGCGATGGCGGGCGCGTACGCCCTCGCGGAAGAGCTCGCCGCCCATCCCGGTGATCACGCCCGCGCCTTCGCCGCCTACGAGTCCCGGCTCCGCCGTGAGGTAGGCCCGCGGCAGCGACGCGTCGGGCTGCTCTCCCGGCTCATGGTGCCCCGCACCCGGCCGGGCCTCGCGGTGCGCAATGCGGTGGGCCGCGCGGTCGGTCGCACGAACCGGATCGCCTCTCGCGAAGCCGCGAACCGGTAGACCGGGCCCGCACCGACCGGTCACCGGTCGGTGCGCAGCTTCGCGGTAGCTCTCCGCCATGTCGGCGCCGCCAGGTCCGACGAGCCCGGCGTGGCAGGCCATCGCCGATGCGGCAGATCGCCTGCTGTCGGCCCCACCCACCGTTCCCGGCGCTCGCCACGACATGGGTGCTGCCGGTGCCCCCCCCCGACGCGGAGGTGAAGTGCTGGACGGACAAGGCGTATCGAGGCGCCGACGGCGCCACCCGGGCGCCCTTCCGCGGCCCGCGTCTCAAGCTGCGGCAACGTCAGCACAACCAGCACCCACGCCCGGTCCCGTTGCCTCGGCGAGCAAGCCATGACCGTCCTGAAGGGCCGGCGCCTCCCGCGGAAACTCCGCTGTAGCACCAACCGAGTCACCGCCACCGTGAAGACCATCCCCCGCCCTTCGTCACGCCTCAACCTGAGGCTGGAAAAGGCTCAGTGACGTGAGCTTGATGCTTGGTGAGTGGTTCGCTGTGCTGCCGGGGGCTTCCTCGGCAGCACAGCGGACCACCGCCCGATTCGCCGCGGTCGACCCCGGCGTCCAGGTCCTGGCCCGTCACGAGGGGAAGCCGTTGATCATCGGTCGCTCTGCCCGTCCCGTCGTCACGGCCCGCACAGCGGGTGCCTCCGTGGCACTGCCCGGGACGCGTGAATACGGTGAACAGACGCTGGCTGCCGCGTTATCTGCGGCTCCCTCGGTCGGCACCGTCGCGGCGCTGATGCGCGGAGTGGGCAGCTATCACGCCGTGCTGACTGCCGACCGCGGGACCTGGGTGTGCGGGGACGTGGCCGGGATGACCTGACGACACATCAGAACAAGCGTCACCTCAGCGTCAAGATATCGCCCGTAACGCCCACACCCCACATAATCCGCACGGACAAAGTCACAGGTCAGACGCCCTCCCTGCCTTTTCAAGGATCGCCACGCACTCCACATGGTGGGCCATCGGAAAGATGTCGGCTTCCGATGGCGGGGCGTACTTGAGGCTGCCTCAGGAGTCGCCCAGCGCGCCATTGACAGCACCTCAGACAGCATGGCGTGCCGTACCCCCAGGCACTCCGCAACGCCACTTCCTGGGGAGAATCTGGGGAGTATCGACGGTCCTGGGGAGCGCGTGGGGAGAATCGGCCGCATAACGCAGCACGATCCCGAAAGACACCGAAAGACCTGTCCGCGCAGGCCAGGGGCGGGAAAAGGTCCCATCGCCGCAGGCCAGCGTCACCACGTAGACAACTTCATGACGTACGTGCCGAGGTCGTCGGCCTCGACGATCCCCAGCAGTGATCCCCCTCTCGCAGGGGTGTCACATATCGGGTCGCAATGACTTCTGTCAGCTTTTTCCCGGGCTATACGCGCTCTGACCTTGGGGATCACGCCGGACCGGCGAGGCCCTCCCCGGAGCTGAGCCATCAGGGAGTCACACCACAAGGTGGCGACGCCCGGCACCGAAGAGCCGGGTCCACGGCGGGAGCCTACGGCCGGTTGGCGCGTCACTTCCCGTGTCGTTGATACCGACCGGGGCAGGGGTGTGCGGCGCCGTTCGCATGGCCGTGCCTGTCGGTGCGGCTGCGCCATCTGGCAGGCTTCGATCATGAACATGCACAGTGTGTTGCTCTACGGGTGCGCGGTGATCGTCATCGTGTCGGGCTTCCAGCTCCTGGCGACGCTCGCCACGAAGGACTGCGAGGAGAAGACCGCCCCCCTGGCCTTGCTGCGGGCGTGGCGGCAGCCTGTCCCGAGGGCCGCCGCGGTGCTGGTGGCCGCCATGGTGGTGCTCGGCGTGGCCCAGACAGCCGCCCCCGCCATGATCGACGCGCTCGGGCGACACCCTCATGGTGCGTGGTGGCGAGCCGTGACCGCCTTGACGGTGCAGTCATCGGGCTGGTTCCAACTCCTGTTCAACCTGGCCGCGCTCGTGGTCGTCGCCCCGCTCGCCGAGCGGCAGTTCGGGTCCTGGCGGACGTTGCTGGTCTTCGGGGCAAGCGGCGTGACGGCGCAGGCGGTGAGCATGGCCGGCTGGAGCCTCCGTGGCGGCGGGGACTCCGTGGCGATCTGCGGCCTCGTGGGCGCGCTCGCCACTTGGTACACGGCGCGCGGCAGCGTCGTCGCCCTGCGGCGGGGGGCGCTCCTCATCCCCGCCGCAGGTCTTGTCCTCTGCCTTCTCACGAACAACCACGGCGTGGGCCTTCTTGTCGGCAGCGCGCTGGGAGTCGGACTGGCAACTTCTGCCCGCACGCCCCGGGCAGTCTGACGCTCGATACGGTCCGGCTCCCTGCACGGGCCCCGCGTCGACCCGCCTGCACCCGGAGCCAACTCCACGCCGACGGCCTGGTCTTCGTCTTCGACGACCTGCACCGCGTCGGCCTCTACGCCGGCAACGGACAGCTCCTGCACGCCCCTCGCACCGGCACGGTCGTCCGGTAGGCTCGTCTCGGGGCTGGGCTGGAACTCGCTCTACTTCACCCGCGGCTTCACCAAAGGCACCCTCGCCCCGACGGCGGACCAGGGCCCCGCGGCCCTCGCCGGTGTCCTCGGAGCCTCGTGCGCCGCGCACCCGGTGGCAGCCGCTCTCCGCGGAGCGGTGGGCGGCGTCGGAGGCGCGATCTACCTCAACCCCATCAAGAGGGCCGCGGCGCAGGACAAGTGTGCGGCCTTCACCCAGTACTACCCGCCTTACATGGGGTGGAGTGTGGAGGAGGGGCCCAACTGCCTGGCCTGAAGGGGAATTTGCTGCGGTGGTGGAACCCTTTGCGTGAAAGGCCGCCGGCGCCGCGACAGGGCAGGAGCGCTGTCGCGGCGCCGGGGCCGGGGAACGGCATCGGCGGCCCGCGCGGCTAGGTGGAGGGCAGCAGGCCGAGCATGCGGAGATCGGTGAGGTATTTGACGATCAGTTCGGGGGTGAGGTGCGGGATGTTCCCTTCGGTGCCGAGCCCGGCCTTCCGGACGGCTTTTTCGAAGCGGGGTGCCGGGGCCGTGCCGGAGCGCGTGGGCGACGCGGGACGCTCGTAGGAGTGCAGCAGGGGGAGGACCGTGCGGCGGCGCACCGTTTCGGGCAGTCCTCGCAGGGCGGTGCGGAAGCGGCGCAGCCACTCGTCGTATCCGGGGATCCGCCGCACGGTGCACCCGGCGTCGGTCAGCCAGTCCACGAAGGTGTCCAGGGAGATGCCGTCGTCGTGCGGGTTGAGGAGATGGTAGGTGCGGTATCCCCCGTCGTCGTGCGGGTGGAGGGCGCCGAGGACGTTGACGGCTTCGGCGCTGAAGTCGGCCGGCAGGCCGTCGTGGTGCGCCCGCGGCCGGTGGTCGCCGCTCCCGCCGGTGTAGAAGGAGCCGGGGGCGATTCCGGTGGTCACCAGGCTGAGCAGGAGACGGGTGAACATGTCCGGCACGTTGAGCTGGCCGGGGTGGCGGCGGTGCGTGAGGATCATGCCCGAGCGGAAGACGCTGACCGGGAGGCCGAAGTGTTCGTGGGCCTCGCGGAGCAGCACCTCGCCCGCCCATTTGCTCAGGGCGTAGCCGTTGGCGTAGCCGTCGCCGCACCGCCGTACGGGGCTGATCCGCCGGATGTCCGCCTCCTCCGTGAAGGCGCCGGGGGCGGCCTGGTCCCCGACCCCGACCGTCGAGACGTTGATGAAGGGTTTGATCCTGCGGGTGAGCGCCAGGCGGATCAGTTCGGCCGTGCCGGCCACGTTGGGCCCGAAGAGCTGGTCGTAGGGGAGGACGTGGTTGACGAGTGCGCCGGGGTGGCAGACGGTGTCGGCCTCGTCGCACAGCCGTAGCCAGGTGGTCTCGTCGAGTCCGCAGCGGGCCTCGCCGAGATCGGCCGCGAAGACCTCCAGGTGGCCGTCGGCCAGCTTCCGGAAGTGCGCCGGCAGCTCCGGGTCGCCGGTGTCGAAGACGCGCTCCAGCCGCGCACGGGCCGCGGCGTCGTCGGCGCCGCGGACCAGGCAGATCAGTTTGCCGCCGCGCGGGGCGAGGCGTTCGAGCCAGTCGAGGCAGAGGAAACGGCCGAGGTAGCCGGTGGCTCCGGTCAGCAGCACGGTTCCCGGGTGGCCCGGGGCCGGGGCCGGCAGCCGCCGCGCCGCCGCCCGTGTCCGTGCGTCCAGGAAGGCGTCCAGCCGCAGGTCGGCGGCGCGGATCTCGGTGGCGCCGGGGCCGTGCACCCGCGCGAAGGTGGGGCGCTCGGCGCCGGCCGCGGACCGGGCCTCGATGTACCGGCCGAGCCCCGCCAGGTCGTAGGCCGGGCCGGTCACCACGCTCACCGGCACCTCGACGTGGAATATCTCCTCCAGCAGCTTGCTGAAGGAGAGCGCCGCGAGCGAGTCCCCGCCCAGGTCGGTGAAGCGGGCCGCGGGGTCGATGTCCGCGGGCGCGGTGCCGAGCAGGGCGCTCAGCGCGCGGGTGAGGGCGGGCCGCACCGCCTGGTCGCGTCCGGCGTCGCGCAGTGCCCGCAGTTCCTCGCTCCGGCGCCGGGCGAGCGTGTCGTAGAGCTGGTCGAGCGGCTCCTGGTAGCGCTCCCGCAGCCTGGGGCGGATCGGTTTCCTGATGTCCGAGAGCAGCCCGTTGGCCGTGCTGAACGGCTCGGTCTCGACCAGGAAGTCGCGGGGGATCTCGTACGGTTCGAGGCCGGCTTCCTCGGCGGTCCGCCGGAGGGATTCGGCGAGTCGCGGCTTCAGGGCCTCCGGGCCGCCGGCCTGTTCGAGGGCCTGCTCGGTGGGGACGAGCACGGCGAGCAGATAGGCGCGGGCGCTGTCGCCGTAGACGTAGATCTGGCGGACGAGGGGGTTCGCCGTGAGGACCGACTCGACCTTCGAGAGGGTGACGAACTCGCCCTGGGAGAGCTTCTGCACGTTGTTGCGCCGGTCCACGTAGGCGAGCTGGTCGGGGCCGGTCTCGGCCATGATGTCGCCGGTGCGGTAGTAGCCGTCGGCGTCGATCACCGAGGCGGTGATCTCCGGGCGCCTGTAGTAGCCGGGGAAGAGTCCTTCGGTCTTGAGCAGCAGTTCACCGCGCGGGTGCGGCCGGTCGCTGGTGTGGTAGCCCAGCTCGGGGACGTCGATCAGCCGGTAATCCGTGACGAGCGGGCGGGTGACCCGGCCGTCGGTCACGACGATGCCGGCCTCCGTCGATCCGTAGCACTCCTGGAGCGGGACGCCGAGGCAGGACCGGGCGAACGCCCTCATCTCCGGGGCCATGGGGGCACTGCCCACCATGGCCATCAGCAGCCGGCCGCCGAGGACGCGCGTGCGCAGATCCTCCTTCACGGCGGCGTCCAGCTCCGCGTCGTCCGCGAACTCGCCCGCGCGCCGGGACAGTTGGGCCTTGTATTCCTGGTGGAGCATGTCGAAGACGCGCGGTACGGCGAACAGTTCGGTGGGGCGGGCGAGCGCGAAATCGTCGAGGAGCGTGGAGAGGTCGCTGCGCGCGGTGTAGTGGACCACGCCGCCCCGGGCCAAGGTGGCGGCGAGCGTCACCCGGCTGTACATGTGGCTCATCGGCATGTAGTTGACCATGCAGGCCGGGCTCCGCGGGTCGACCGCCGCCAGCCCTCCGCCCCGCCAGTACCTCAGCAGCGAACTCTGCGGGTACATCGCGCCTTTGGGAGTGCCCGTGCTCCCGGAGGTGTAGAGCAGCATGGCCAGCGGGTCCTCGTCCGGACCGGGCTCGTACAGCGGCGCGCGGTGCGTCCGTCCGCGGGCGACGGCCTCGTCGAAGGTGCTGATCTCCAGCCCGGCTCCGGCCAGCCGCCGCGCCGCGTCCTGGTACGCCTCCCGTTCGGTGTCGGCGTCCGGGTGGTGGTCGAAGACCAGCACCCGCGGCCTCGACGGGGTCTCCAGGGCCAGCCGCACCGCCTTGTCCAGGTACTCGGGGGTCGCCGCGAGGACCCGGGGCCCGGTCTCCGCCGTGATGTCCCGCAGCGGGGGCAGCGCCGAGCCGGCCTGCAGTGACACCGCGACGGCGCCCAGGCGGACCACGGCGAGGTCCAGTGCCGCGTAGCCGGCGCTCGTGAACCCGATCGCCGCGATGAAGTCGCCCGGCCGGATGCCGGTGGACGCCCAGTCCGCCGCGAGCGCCCCCGCCCGCGACCACAGGTCGCGGTAGCTGACGTATCCGAACTCCGGCAGCAGCCGCAGGGACCGCCGGCCGGTGGCGGGGTCGGTCACCAGCTCCGTTCTCCGCTCGGCCAGCGCGGGGCGGTCCGCGTACCCGTTCATGACGCGGTCGATGACCTGGGCGAGGCCGAGTCCGGGTTCCCGCGCGGTCTCGCTCACCGGGGCCAGCGGTCCGGCGACGTGCGACCGCGGGTCCGGTCGTGGCGGTCCGGCTTCCGCGTCGGTGATCCTCGGGGCGCCTTCGATGTCCGGTCCTGCGCTCACCCACATCACCGCTTTCCTCAGCACGACGGTCGGGCGCCGGGTGCTGTGCGGTCACGTTAATTACTGGTCCGACAAGTGATGATGGGTGATCAGAACAAGGCGAGACAGGTGTTTTTGATGGCTCGTCAGTGGACGGAGCCGGCTTTCCGTGGGCGGCGGAGCGGCAGGTTCGGTGACGCGCCGCGGACCGGCTCCGGGCGGGTTCACCCGCCGGTCACGGCAAGCGGATGGCGCGGGCGCCGGTCCGCTATGTCCCCGGCGGGGCAGGTCGGCGATGTCCCCGGCGGGGCAGGTCGGCGCAGATGCCTCACACGGGATCGGCCGCGACCGCTCTCCGCAGCAGTGCGACGCTCTCCCGGTCGAGGTCGCTGTCCCGGTCGAGGTCGCTCTCCCCGGCTCCGGTCCGTGGCGAAGCGACGAAGCGGGCGCTGAAGAGCATCGCCGCCGCGTGCCCGGTGTTGACGTCGGCGCGGATCCCGCCGCGCTCCTTCATCTCCTCCAGATCTCCTCCAGCAGCGTGCCGACGAGGCGTACCCGCGGCTCCGCAGTGCCGCGGCGGGCGGTGCCGGCCGTCAGGGTCCGGGCCGTGCCGTCTTTGCCGGAGGGCCGACGCGGGTGAGGACGTGGGTCGGGGGCGGGGCGCTCTCGTCGACGGTGGCGGTGAAGGGTCTGCCGTCGTCGCGGCAGATGAACTGGAGGACGTGGCGGCCCGCCGTCGCCGCGCGGATCAGGCCGCCGGTGGTGGCCCAGACGCCCGAGAGGTAGAAGTCCCGCAGCCCCGGCAGCGCGGGGCCGTGCCGTTTGATCTCCTTCTCCACCGTCTCCCCGCCGGCCACGAACGGCTGCCAGCCGAGCACGGTGCCGTCGTAGTTGCCGGTGTAGCGGACCTGGGTGAGCGGGGTGGACACGTCCCAGACCGCGATCTCGTCCCGCAGGCCGGAGAAGCGCCGGTCGAGGAGGTCCACGACGGCGTCACGGACCTGGCGTTTGGCCGTCTGGTAGGCGCGGCCGCGGCGCACCGGGAGGGTGTGGATCTCCTCGCCCCGGCGCACCCGGCTGCCGTGTTCGGACCCGGTGCTCACGGCGCGCCACGGGGCGATGTCGCAGAAGTAGCTGGCGTAGACGATGTCCGAGCCGGGCGGGGCCAGTTCCGGATAGTGGCGGGCGCGGAACTGGACGTTGAGGCTCGGGTGCCGGATGCCCCGCAGAGGTGCGGCGTCGGCGGCGTCGAGGAGGTGGGTGGTGCAGGGGTCGCCCTCGGGGAACGGGCGCCGCAGGCCCAGGAAGACCGTGACGTAGCCGGGGAAGAGCATGCCCGGCTCGTCGATGGTGCGGGTGTAGAGGTCGCGGTAGGCGGGGGTGAGGTAGCGGCCCTTGAGCAGTTCCATCAAGGTGGTGTGGCCGTCGCAGGCGGAGACGGTGATGTCGGCCCGGATCTCGCGGCCGTCGCTCAGCCGCACGCCCCTCGCCCGGTCGTCCTCGACCAGGATCTCCACCACCTTGGCGTTGTAGCGGATCTCGCCGCCCAGGGCACGGAAGCGGCGTTCGACGGAACGGGCGAGGCCGAGCGAGCCGCCTTCGGGCACCCCGGCGGAGCGGTTCGCGTGCGAGGCGAGCTGGAAGTAGAACGGCAGCACCGGGAAGGCCGGGTGCTTCTCGTAGAGGATGAAGTTGAACGCCTCGCGCAGCAGCGGGTCGGTGAAGCGTGCGGAGAAGTCCGTCATCAGGGTGGTGAGGGACCGGCGGACGACGTTGAGGTACGGCAGGAAGGAGGCGAGCATCCGCCAGCGTTCCACCGTGCCCATCAGGCCCACCGGCTTGAGGAAGGGGTAGCGGGCCAGGAGGGAGCGGAAGGCGCGCAGACCGGCGCAGAACTGCCGGATCGGCCGGGCGTCCTGGGGCGCGAGGTCCAGGAGGTGGGCCTGGAGCGTGTCGGGGTCGGAGTAGAAGCGGACCGAGCGGCCGTCGCGGCCGCGGACGATGTTGAAGACGTCGAAGTGGCGCATCTGTTTGCCCTGGAGGGCGCCGAGTTCGAGCCAGATCCGGTGCATCTCCGAGCCGGGGCCGCTGCCCAGCAGCCAACTGACGCAGCAGTCGAAGGTGAAGTCGCCGCGGTCCCAGGAGGTGCAGCAGCCGCCGGGGAGTTCGTGCATCTCGACGATGGTGGTGCGGTAGCCGTTCATCTGCGCGTAGCAGCCGGTGGACAGGCCGCCGAGCCCGCCGCCGATGACGACCATCGAGCGTCGCCGGGTGCTCATACCGGCCTCCGAGCGGTCGTCCGCCGGGGGCGTGGGTCGAGCTGCGGGAGATGGCCCAGCATCGACGGGTGCCAGGGGGGTCCGCCGCCGCTCGGGGTGGCGCGGAACTCGGTGCCGAGTTCGTCGCAGAGGTACTGGACGGCGTAGCGGCCGGTCGTGGCGGCGCGGATCAGGCCGCCCATCCCGGCCCACTGGCCGGCCAGGGAGAAGCCGCGCAGACCGGGCAGCCGCAGCCGGTCCCGGTTGACCACTTCCGCCACCAGGTCGTCGGCCTCGGAGAAGGCCATCCAGCCCAGGACGCTGCCTTGCCGGTTGCCGGTGTAGCGCTCGGTGGTGACGGGGGTGGCCACCTCCACCACGTCGGTGCGGGCGCCGATGCCCGGGTGGCGGCGTTCGAGGAAGTCGCGGACGAAGGCGGCGGCTTGCTCCTTGCGGGCGCGGTAGGCGCGGCGGTCGGTGCGGCGCAGGCTCTTCCAGGAGTCGTAGTCGCTGAAGTAGGTGCAGTGCAGGACCGTCCTGCCCGGTGGGGCGAAGCCGTCCGAGTAGCGGGAGCGCACCTGCACCACCAGGCTGTTCTGGAGTGCGCCGGGCAGACGTGCGGCCTGGTCGGCGGGGAGCAGGTGGGTGGTGCTGTGCGGTTCGCGGGCGCAGAAGTCGCCGTCCACGCCGAGGAAGACGGAGACCATCGCGGGGAAGACCGTGCCGGGGCGGTGCAGGACGTCCTGGTAGAGCCGGTCGATCCGGGGGCCGGTGTAGCGGCCGTCGAGGAGGCGGTGGACGGTGGTCAGGCCGTCGCAGGCGGCGATGGTGTGGTCGGCCTCGTGGCGGGTGCCGTCCTTGAGCTGGACGCCGGTGGCGCGGCCGTCCTCGACCAGGACGCGTTCGACGCGGGAGCGGTAGCGGATCTCACCGCCCAGCGAGGTGTACCGCCGCTCGATCGACCGGGACAGGCCGAGAGAGCCGCCTTGCGGGAAGCCGCCGTTGCCGGTGTGGGCGGCAGCCATCCCGAAGAGGTAGGGCAGCATCGGGAAGCCGGTGTCCTGGAAGAAGATGTGGCGGAACGCCCGGCGCAGCAGCGGGTCCTGGAAGCGGTCGGCGAAGCGGTCCATCGGTGTCGCGGCGGTGCGCCACAGCAGGCGGAAGGCGGGCAGCACGGTGCGTGCCATGCGCGCCTTCTCGCGGACGGTCCGCAGCGGCGGCGGGGTGAGCGGGTGGAGGTCGAGGGTGGCGAAGCGGCGCAGGTCGCGGCAGAACGCGCGGATGGGCCGGGCGTCGGCGGGTGAGAGCGCCAGCAGGTGGCGCTCCAGCCGGTCGGGGTCGTTGTAGAAGCTGACGCCGCGGCCGTCCTCGTCGACCACGTGGTTGAAGCGGTCGAAGTGGGTGACGGTCTTGCCGTCGAGCGCGCCCAGCTCCTGCCACACCTGGTGGGCGGCGGTGCCCGGGGCGGTGCCGCTCAGCCACTCGATGCAGTAGTCGAAGAGGTAGCCGTCGCGGGACCAGGCGGTGCAGCAGCCGCCGGGCAGGACGTGTTTTTCGAGGATCAGGGTGTCCAGGCCGCTCATCCGGGCATAGCAGCCGGCGGCCATGCCGCTGATGCCGGCGCCGATGATGATCACCCGTGGTGCGTTACGCGCCGTCATGGCCGGTGCCTTCCGTCAGGATGCGGCGGGTCAGCTCCGCGTTGCCGGTCAGGAACCGCTCGGTGAGCATGTCGGCGTGGCGGCCGTGGCCGGGGACCACGGTGGTGCGGGTGGCGGAGCGGCCGTGCCAGCTTCCGGGCCGTTCCGACGTGTGGAGGGGCAGCTTCTCCCGGTCGGCGATCACGCTGATCCGGGCGCGGACGGTCCCGAGGTTCGGGGTGCGGCCGCAGAAGGTGATGAACTCGCGGGCCTGCTCCAGCGTGTGCCGCGCGACGGTGTCGGAGCCGGTGTGCTGGTGCAGATGGCCGCGGAGTTCCTCCTCGAAGGCGGCGAGGTGGTCCGGGCCGGGTGCGAAGGGTTCGGTGATGCGGTGCGCGTCCATGAGGACGACGTCGGTCACCTCGCGGCCGCGCCGTTCCAGCTCCTTGGCCACCTCGAAGGCGAGGTTGCCGCCGAGCGAGTAGCCGAAGAGGGTGCAGGGGCCGTCGGGCCGTACGGACTCGACGAGGTCGGCGTAGCGGGCCGTCTTGTCCTCGCCGGGCAGGTAGTTGAAGGCGAGGAGCGGGCGGTCGGGGAGGAGCGCGGCGAGTCCGCGGTAGACCAGTCCGTGGCCGCCGGCGGGCGGGAAGCAGAACACCGTACGGTCGGCGTCGGCGCCGTCGTTGAAGCGCAGGTACGGGTGGGCGCCCGAGATCCGGCCGGTGACGACGGACTCCAGTGCGCGGGCCATGCCCCGCACGGTGGTGGCCTGGAACAGCAGGCCGACCGGGAGCGTGACGGCGAACTCGTCCTGGAGGCGGGCGATCAGTTCGATGAGTCCGACGGAGCTGCCGCCCGCCGCGAAGAAGTCGTGGTCGAGTCCGGCTTCGGCCAGGCCGAGCAGCTCCTGCCAGTGGTCGGCCATCCGCCGTTCGTAGAGCGTCACCGGCGGTGCGAACGTCTGCGGGTCCGCGTCCGGCCGGGGTTCGGGGAGGGCCGCGGTGTCCACCTTGCCGTTGGGGGTGAGCGGCAGGGCGGGTACCGCGGTGAGGTGGGCCGGGACCATGGACGGCGGGAGGTGTTCGGTGAGGTGGCGGCGGAGTTCGGCCGCGGTGGGCGCGGGGTCCGCCGCGGGGACGTAGTAGGCGCACAGCACGTCGTCGCCCCGGTGGGGGCGGACGGTGACGCACGCCTGGGCCACGTCGGGCCGGCCGGTCAGCCATGCCTCGATCTCGCCGGGCTCGACGCGGTGGCCGCGGACCTTGATCTGGGCGTCGGCCCGGCCGAGGAGGTGCAGCACGCCGTCGGCGTCCCAGCGGGCCAGGTCACCGGTGCGGTAGAGGCGGACGGGCGCGCCGCCCAGGTGGCGGGTGGTGAAGGACCGCGCGGTCTGTTCGGGGTCGTTGAGGTAGCCGCGGGCGACGCCCGCGCCGCCGACCCACAGCTCGCCCGTGACGCCGGGCGGCACCGGCGCGCCGTACCGGTCGAGGAGGTGGAGGGTCGTGTTGGGGAGCGGGCGGCCGATCGGGACCGTCCGGCCCGGCTCCAGGCCGTCCACCGGTCCGTCGTAGCAGGCGCTGTCGATGGTCGCCTCGGTCAGGCCGTAGGAGTTGACCAGCCGGGTGGCGGGGCCGCAGAGGGCCGCCAGCCGGCGGTGTTCCGCCGCCTTCCAGACGTCCGAGCCGACGATCAGCAGGCGCAGGAAGTCCAGACGCAGACCGGTCCGCTCGCAGTGGCTCAGCAGACCGCGGACGACGGCGGGGACGAACTCCGCGCAGTCGACCCGCTCCGCCGTCATCGTCCGGTACAGGCCCGCCGTGTCGAACAGCAGCTCGCGGTCGGCGAGGACGAGGGTGCCGCCGGAGCACAGGGCCCGCACCAGGTCGCCGGTGAAGACGTCGAACGCCGGTGACGCCATCTGGAGGTGGACGCGGACGTCCCGGCCGAGGCGGTATTCCCGCTGCCAGGCGGCGTACGCCGAGGCGAGGTTGCGGTGGCTGACCTCGACGGCCTTGGGGCGGCCGGTGGAGCCGGAGGTGCCGAGGACGTACGCGGGCGCGTCGAGCCCGACGGATGCCGGGGGCGCCGCCGGGTCGCCGTCCAGCTCGGCCGCGCGGACCGTCCGGGGTGCCAGGCGGGCCAGGTCGGGGCGGTCACGGTCGGTGACGAGGAGGGCGGCCCCGGCTCGGGCCGTCAGATCGGCGAGCCGGTCGGCCGGGTGGGCGGGGTCGAGCGGGAGGTAGGCGCCGCCGGCGCGGAGCACGCCGAGGAGGACGGCGATCAGCTCGGGCGTCTTGTCCAGGTGGAGCGCGACGACGGTGCCCTCGCCGACGCCCAGCTCCCGCAGCCGTGCGGCCACCGCCCGGGAGCGGCGGTCGAGTGCGGCGTAGGTGAGCCGGTCGCCCGCGGGGTCCACGACCGCCACCGTCTCGGGGTGCGCGGCGGCCACCCGGGCGAAGAGTTCGTGGACCGGCAGGTCGGGGGGCGGCGCCTGCCGGTCGGCTCCGCTCCACTCCCCCAGGATGCGGGCGCGTTCCCCGGCGCCGAGCATCTCCAGCCCGTCGGCGGGTGCGTCGGCGGGCGCCCGGGTCAGGGAGTCGAGGAGGTTGCGGTAGTGCCCGGCCATCCGCCGGACGGTGTCCGGGCGGAAGAGGTCGGTGTTGTACTTCACCACGCAGTGGAAGCAGCCGTCGGCCCGCTCCTCGTACGCGGAGAGCGCCAGGTCGAACTGGCCCTCCTCCTCGGGGAGTTCGATGTACTCCAGGCGGTAGCCGTACCGTTCCGTGGCCACCTTGTGGTGGAGCAGGACGAACATCGCCTGGAAGACGGCCGAGCGGCTCGGGTCGTGCTCCAGGCCCAGCTTCTCGACCAGCAGGCCGAAGGGGTACTCCTGGTTGTCCAGTCCGCCGAGCACCGCCGTACGGACCCGGTCCAGCAGTTCGGCGACCGACGGGTCGCCGTCGAAGCCGACGCGCAGCGGCAGCGGGTTGACGAAGTAGCCGTATACCCCGGCGAAGTCCTCCTCGGTGCGGCCGCTGACCGGGCTGCCGACGACGATGTCGTCCTGGCCCGAGTAGCGGTGCAGCAGCAGGTGGTAGGCGCTCAGCAGGACCATGAACACGGTGACGTGGTGCGTGCGGGCCAGTTCGCGGACGCGGGCGGAGAGTTCGGCGTCCAGGACGAAGAACTCGGACGCGCCGTTGTGGGTCAGCACGGCCGGGCGCGGCCGGTCGGTGGGCAGGGCGAGGACCGGCAGGTCGGCGGGGAGCCGTTCGCGCCAGTACTCCAGCATCCGCCGGGCGTCGGGACCGGCGAGGAAGGTGTTCTGCCGGTTGAGGAAATCCAGGTACCGGGCGGTCAGCGGCGGCAGGTCGGCGGGCCGGCCGTGGCGCAGCGCCTCGTAGAGGGCGAACAGCTCCTCGATGAAGGTGAAGGTGGAGATCGCGTCGGAGACGATGTGGTGGACGGCCTTCATCAGTACCCAGCGGTCCGGTCCGCGCCGGAACAGCCGCAGCCGTACCAGCGGGTCGTGCGCCAGGTCGTAGGGCTTGCGGTACTCCTCGACGATCATCCGGTGGATCTCGGGCCACTCCCGGCCCTCGACGTCGAAGAGCCCGGTGTCCGGCGCCGGGTCGTCCGCGACCACCTGGACGGCCCGTCCGTCCTGAAGGACGAAGTTGGTGCGCAGCCCTGGGTGGCGTTCGAGGAGGGTGCGGAAGGCGGTGAACATCAGCTCCGGGTCGAGTTCGGTGCGCACCTCGACCGCGCCGCCGATGTTGTACGCGTAGGCGTCCGGGTGGAGCTGGCGCAGGAACCACAGGGCCTGCTGGTTGTGGGTGAGCGGGTACCGCCGCTCGTCGGTGTGGAGTTCGACCGCGGTGTCCGCTCCGGTGTCGCCGCCCGCGGCCAGTTCGGTCAGGGCGTCGTGCACCTGACCGGCCAGTTCCCCGGCGGGGCGGCCGCTCAGCAGCGCCACCACCGGGAGCGCCACCCCGAGCTCGGTGTGGATCCGGGCGCGCACCTCCATGGCCAGCAGCGAGTCGAGCCCGAGGGCGCCGAGGTCGGCGTCGGCGCCGATCCGTTCGGGGCGTACGCCGAGGACCCCGGCGACCAGCGCCGTGAAGTGCTCGGTGACCAGCGCGCGGCGGTCCTCCTCACCGGCGGCGCGGAACGTCTCCAGCAGGCCGCCGGTGGCGGGCGGCGGCGTCTCGGCGGTGGCCGGCAGTTCCGCCAGCAGCGGGGGCGGTACGGGGTACCAGGACCGGAAGAGCGGCCAGTCGGCCACGGTGGCGACCAGGAGTTGCGCGCGGTCCTGCCCGATCGCCCGCTCCAGGACGGCCATGCCGGTGTCCGGGCGGAGCGAGGTCATCCCGCGGGCGTGCCGGTAGTGCTCGATCAGGCCCAGCTCCTCGATCATTCCGGTGGCCCAGGGGCCCCAGTCGAGGCTCAGCGCCGGGAGTCCGGCCGCCCGCCGGTGGTGGGCGAGGGCGTCGAGGAAGGCGTTGCCCGCGGCGTAGTTGGTCTGGCCGGCGGTGGTCAGGACGGAGGCGATGGAGGCGAAGAGGACGAAGTGGTCCAGCGGCTCGTCGCGCAGGTGGCGGTGGAGCAGTTGGGCGCCGATCGCCTTCGGCCGGTATCCGGCGTCGAACGCCGTCCGGTCCATCTCCGGGACGAGCGTGTCGCGGACGCTGCCGGCGAGGTGGAACACCCCGCGCAGCGGCGGCAGTCCGCGGCGGCGGTGCCCGGCGAGCCAGGCGGTCAGCGCCGCTTCGTCGGTGACGTCCAGCGGTACGGGTTCCACCTGGGCACCGAGCGCCTCCAGCTCCCGCAGGAACGCCACGCAGGAGCCGGCCGGTGAGGCCGGATCGGTCGACGCCCACCGCTCGCGCTCGGGGAGCCGGGTGCGGCCGGCGAGGATCAGGCGGCGGGCGCCCCGGCGCACCAGGGTGCGGCAGAGCAGCCGGCCGAGGGCGCCGAACGCGCCGGTCACCAGGTAGCTGCCGTCGGCGCGCAGCCGCAGCGGCAGCGGCCGGGTCAGCCCGGTGGCCGTCCGCAGCCGGCTGACGCAGCGCCGGTCGCCGCGCCGGGCGACCTCGTCCTCGCCGCCGTCCGGGTCCGCGGTGGCGGCCACCACCTCGGCCAGCAGCGCCCCGGCCTCGGCCCGGCGGCCCGCCGCGTCCGCTCCGCCGCCCGGCCCGAGGTCGATCAACCGGCCGCGGTGTGCGGTGAGTTCCTGCTGCCACAGGACGCGGCCGATGCCCCAGGCAGGAGCGCCCAGCGGTTCCACCGGGTCGCCGGGGCGGACCGCCTGGGTGGCGCGCGTGACGATGAAGAGCCGCGCCGCCGGGCGGGCGCCGGGCAGCGCCTGGGCGAGCCCCACGAGGGAGTAGGAGCCGAGTCCGGCGAGATGGTCGAGGTCGTCGCCCTCGGCGTCGTCGACGGCGGGCAGGTCGAGGTTCCACAGGTGGACGACGGCGCCTGCCGGGGCGTCCGGTTCGGCGAGCAGCCGGGCCAGATCCGCGGCGGAGTCCGGCCGGACGGTGGCGGTGTCGCCGTCGTAGCGGTAGGCCCCGCCCGGCCGGACGAGGCGGCACCGTCCGCCGCGGGCGCGTGCCAGGGCGGCCAGTTCCTCGCCGACTCCCCCGGCGTCGGTGAGGATCAGCAGGTCGGGCGGGGTTCCCTCCGCGGCCGGGAGCGGCGGGCCGTCGGTCCAGACCGGTTCGGCCAGCCAGCCGTCGAGGGTCGACAGGGCGACGGAGGCGGGGGCCGCCTCGATGTCCGCCGCGCGGAAGCCGGTGATCCGGCCGAGCGGGGTGCCGTCGTCCGCGTGGAGGGCGAGGTCGCCGGTCAGCTCGCCGTCGCGTTGCCGGGTGACCGTGGCGTGGGCCCAGAGCGGGCCGTTCCCGAGCGGCGCCAGCCGTACCTCACCGGCCGCCAGGGGCAGCCGGATGCCGCCGCCTTCCCGGCCGGCCGGCAGCAGCGTGGTCAGCAGGGTCTGGAAGCAGGCGTCGAGGACGGTGGGGTGGGCGTGGTCGGCGTCCGTGCCGCCGGCGGGCGGGCGGATCCGGGCCAGCGCCTCACCGGGTCCGGTCCAGACCTCCTCGATGCCCTGGAACGCCGGACCGTAGTGGTAGCCGAGTGCGGCGAGGGCCGCGTAGCAACTGTCGTGGCCGAGCCGGTGCGGGGTGCGGGCGCGGACCGCGGCGGGGTCGAGTGCGGCTCCGGCGCGGAGCGGCTGGCCGGAGCGTACGGTGCCGGTGGCGTGCACGGCGCCGTCCGGGCCCGCCGTCGCGATGGTGAAGCGGGCGTCGCCGGGGGTGAAGGCCAGCTCCACCGGGCTCGGTACGGCCTCGTTCAGGAACAGCGCCTTCGGGAACTCCACGCCGGACAGGACGACGTCGGTGCCGCCGGTCAGGGCGCGTACCGCCTGTGCCGCCATCTCCAGGTAGCCGGCCGCCGGGAAGACCGTGTGGTCCTGGATGCGGTGGTCGGCCAGGTACGGCAGCCGTTCGGTGTCGATCCGGTTCTCCCAGGTGGGCTGGGTGGTGGCGGTGCGGCGGCCCAGCAGCGGGTGGTCGAGCCGGCCCAGCCGTACGCGGGCGACCGGCTCGGGCTCGGTCCAGTACCGGTCGCGGCGCCACGGGTAGCGCGGCAGCGGCACCGGGCGCCCGGCGGGCTGGAGGACGTCCCAGGCCACCTCGGTGCCGAGGGTGTGCAGCGCCGCCAGGGTCCGCGCGATGCCTTCCGGTTCGTCCTCCTCGCGCCGGAGCGAGGGCAGTGTCACCGCTTCCGTCCCCGTACCGGCCAGGCACTCACGGATGGCGTGGCCGAGGACGGGGTGCGGGCCGATCTCCAGGAAGACCGAGGCGCCGTCCTCGGCCAGCCGCTCGACGGCGGCGCGGAAGCGGACCGGCCGCCGGACGTTCTCCCACCAGTAGTCGGCGTCCAGTTCGGTGCCGACGGCCGCTCCCTCCCGGGCCGTGAGGTGGAGCGGCACCTGGGCCCGGCCCGGCTTGAGGCCCGCGAGGGAGGCGAGGAGTTCGTCCCGGATGGGCGCCATCCGGTCGCTGTGGTACGGAACCTCGACGGCGAGCGGCCTGCAGAAGACGTCCTCCGCGCGCAGCGCGTCGGCGAGTTGCCGCAGCGCCGCCGTGTCCCCGGCGAGGGTGGTCGACGTCGGGCTGTTGGCCGCGGCGACACCGACCCGGCCCCGCAGCGGGCGGATGCGCCGCTCCGCCTCCGCCTCCGGCAGGCCGACCGCGAGCATCGTGCCGGTGCCGGCGAGGCGTTGTTGCAGCCGGCTGCGGTGCACCACGACCGCCACCGCGTCCTGGAGGCTGTAGACCCCGGCCTCGTGGAAGGCCGCCGCCTCACCGGTGCTGTGCCCGACGATCATGTCCGGCCGGACGCCGTAGCTGCGCCAGAGCGCGGCCAGGCCGGTCTGCACGGCGAAGTTGGCGGGCTGGGCGAGCCAGGTCTGCGCCATCCTCGACGCGCCCTCGTCGGCGTGGAGTTCGTCGATGAGTGACCAGCCCGCGAGGCGGCGGATCTCCTCGTGGCAGCGTTCGACCGCCTCGCGGTAGACCGGTTCGGCGGCGAAGAGCTGCCGGCCCATGGCCCACCACTGCGGGCCCATACCGGTGAACACCCAGGCCAGCCGCCGCTGCCCGCGCTCGCGCGCCCGGCCGGTCAGCACCCGGGGGTGCGGCTCGCCCCGTTCGTGCGCGGCCAGCGCCCCCGTCAGCGACCGCCGCGCGTCGTGCGTGGCGTACACCACCGCCAGCCGGTGTTCGTGGTGGTGGCGCCGGTGGGCCAGGGTGTGGCCGAGGTCGTCGGGTGCCACCGGTTCGCCGTGGGCGCCGGCCAGCTCCTGGCGGATCCCGGCCGCGACCTCGGTCAGCGCCTCCGGGGCGCGGGCGCTGAGCGGCAGTACGGCGTACTCCGGCCGCCGCTTCGCCCGCCCGGCGGCCGGGGCGGCCGGCGCCTCCTCCAGCACGACGTGGGCGTTGGTGCCGCCGAAGCCGAAGGAGTTGACGCCCGCCCGCGCGGGGCCGGTGTGCGCGGGCCAGTCCACCGTCCGGGTCGGGATGGTGTACGGCAGCGCGGACGCGTCGATCGCCGGGTTGAGCCGTTCCAGGTTGAGGTGCGGCGGGATGCGCCGGTGTTTCAGGCACAGCACGGTCTTGATCAGCCCGGCGAGGCCCGCGGCGGCCTCGGTGTGCCCGATGTTGGTCTTGACCGAGCCGACGTAGCAGGCGTCGCCCGGCCGGCGGCCCTCCGCCAGCACCCGGCCGAGCGCCTGTGCCTCGACGGGGTCGCCGACCGGCGTGGAGGTGCCGTGCGCCTCGACGTACTGGAGGCTGCCGGGTGTGACGCCCGCCTCGGCGCACACCTGCCGGACGAGGGAGACCTGCGCCTCCTGGCTGGGCACGGTGATGCCGTTGGTCCGGCCGTCCTGGTTGACGCCGCTGCCGAGCACCACCGCGTGGACGGGGTCGCCGTCGCGCAGCGCGTCGTCGAGGCGTTTGAGCGCGACGACCGCGACGCCCTCGGACCGGACGTAGCCGTCGGCCGACGCGTCGAACGCCCGCGAGGTGCCGCCGGCGGAGAGGAAGCCGCCCTTGGTCTCGGAGACGGTGTACTGGGGCGCCATGTGCAGCAGGGTGCCGCCGGCCAGCGCCAGATCGCTCTCGCCGCGGAGCAGGCTCTGCCGGGCCAGGTGCAGCGCCACCAGCGAGGAGCTGCACGCCGTGTCGAGCGAGACGCTGGGGCCGCGGAAGTCGAAACAGTGCGAGATGCGGTTCGACACCATCGTCATCATGGTGCCGGTGGGGGTGTGCGCGGCGAGGGTGCCGAAGCCGAGGTCGGCGAATTGCAGGATCTTGTAGTCCAGGGTGAACGCGCCGATGTAGACGCCGACCTGGCCGCCCGCCAGCTTCGCGGGGTCCTGCCCGCCGTCCTCCAGCGCCTCCCAGACCACCTCCAGCAGTTTGCGCTGCTGGGGGTCCATGTGCGCCGCCTCGCGGGGGCTGATGCCGAAGAACTCCGGGTCGAACTCGTCGAAGCCGTCGATGTAACCGCCCCGGGTGCCGGTCAGCCGGCCCGGTTTGGCCGGGTCCCGGCTGCCCAGGGTCGTGACGTCGTACCGGTCGGGAGGGGTCGGGACCAGGCAGTCGCGGCCCTCGGTCAGATTGCGCCAGAAGGTCCGGGGGTCGCAGGCGCCACCGGGCAGGCGGCAGCCCATGCCGATGAGGGCGATCCGGTCGGCGGAGGCGGGGTGGCGGGAGTCCGTCATGGTCCAATCCGTGCGGGGAGGGGGCGGGACGCGATCACTACGGGGGCGGCGCGGACCTGCGGGCGCGGCCGGTGTGCGCCGTGCGGGCGGCGCGTACGGAAATGCGGTGCCCGGGGGCGGGCGGAATCCCTATGGCGGAAAGGGGCCGGGGGAATCGCCGGGCCGGAGCGGAGAGGAGCGCTTCGGCATCCCGCCGGGGTGAAGAGGCCGGAATATGACATGCGTTGTCCCGGGCATCTCCGCGGCCGTGTCTTCCGCGGCGGGCCGGAGTGCGCACGCGGCCGGGAATTTCCTCATCTCACCCCCCGTCGCACACCCTCGACCTCCGCCTCGGAACCGCTCCGACCTGGGATGTCGTGAACAGAGATCGCATGCTAGCCAAGAATGCGTCCACACGATCACGCGACATGACGTGGGCGAAGAATTTCCACCGGTGATCCGATAGGGAAAAGAGCCCGAAAGGGGAAGAGAGTGAATGCGGCGGGTCAACACGCATAAGGCTGCCGGGGGTTGCCTAAAGTGCCGGGGGAAGGAATGGCTCCCCGGCCGCCGCGGCGGCGGAACAGGAGATGTGATGTCGTCCGAATCCGGCCCCCCGGCGGTCCTCGACCGGCCGCTCCCGCCCCCGTACCGCCGCACGCTCCTCCCCGTGGGCCCGCCGTGCTTCACCACCCTGCCGGACGGCACCTCCGGGTGGCTGGTGGCGCGCTACCACGACGTACGGCAGGTGCTCACCGACCCCCGCTTCAGCGGTGCGCGGCGGTCCGCCGCGGGCGCCCCGCGGCCCGGCAACGAGCGCAACGCCGTCAACGACCCGGACGCGATCGTCAACCAGGACGGGCCGGGCCATCAGCGGCTGCGCCGCGTCGTGCAGGAGACCTTCGCCCCGCGCGCGGTGGCACGGTGGCGGCCCTGGATCGCGGAGCTCACCGAGGAGTTGCTCGACGGTCTGGCGGAATCCGGACCACCGGCCGATCTGATCGCCCCCTTCGTCCACGCGCTGCCCGCCGAGGTGATCTGCCGGGTCATGCGGCTGGACGGGGTCCTCGACCGGCACGGTCTCGCCCGTATCGCGCGGTACATGCTGGCCGACGAGTCGGTGCCCGCCGAGGAGGTGGGGCGGGCCCGGACGGAGTACGGGGAGGTGATGGCCGCCCTGATCGCCGAGCGGCGGCGCCGGCCCGGTGACGACGTGGTGAGCGCGCTGGTCGGGGCCGCGGACCGGATCGGGGACATCCCCGAGGCGCAACTGGTCCATCTGGTCGGCAGCCTTCCCACGGCCGCCGCCGACAGTACGGCCAGCGCCCTCGGCAACAGCCTGGTCCACCTGCTGGACGAACGACGGGACGACTGGCCCCGGTTGGGTGCCTCGGCCGAGGACGCCGCGCTGGCGACCGAGCGGCTGATCCACCACATCCCGCTGGGCGACGGCGAGGTGGTCACCCGGTATGCGCTCCGGGACGCGGAGATCGGCGGTGTGCCCGTGCCCGCCGGGGCGGTCGTGGCCATCGGCGGCGGCCACGACCCCGCCGTCTTCCGGACCGTACCGGACGAGCCGTTCGCGCTCTTCGCCCCGCTGGAGGCCCCCAGCCTGACCTTCGGCGCCGGGCCGCACTACTGCCTGGGGGCGCCGCTGGTCCGCCTCATGATGCAGCTCGCGCTGCACCGGCTCGCCGCCCGCTTCCCCCACCTGCGGCTGGCCGAGCCGGTGGAGGCCGTGGTCTGGCGCCGGGGCTCCACCACGCGCAGCCCGCAGCGGCTGCCGGTGGTGTGGTGAGCGCCGGCCGGCCCGGCGGGGGCTTCCTGATCCGGGTGGACCGCCTGCGGTGCGTGGGGGCGGGGATGTGCGCCGGGGTCGCGCCCGAGGAGTTCGAGGTCGACGGCGCGGGGCGGGCCCGGCCCCGGCGCGCCACCGGCCACTCCCCCGGGGCCCTGGCCGAGGCCGCCGCGATGTGCCCCGTGGAGGCGATCACCGTCTTCGAGGCGGGCTCGGGCCGCCGGGTGGCGCCGCCTGACTGAGCTGTGTGGCCGCCGCCTGACTGAGCCGTACGGGCGCCGGACCAGGGCGTTCAGGTGGCCGACGGGCACCGGGGCTGCGCTGCGGAGCCCACCCGGTCCGGCGCGGCGGCGGCCGTCCCTTCCGCCGCCGTGCGGGATGTCGCGCGCCCTGCCGCCGCGGCGTCGAAGATGACGGGCAGCGCGCGCAGCCCGTTGACGATGCCGCCCGTCTTCCAGCGCAGCGACCGCTCGGGGACGGCGAGCCGCAGTCCGGGCAGCCGGTGCGCCACGGCTTCCAGGGCCACCTCCAGCTCCAGCCGCGCCAGATGCGCCCCGAGGCAGTGGTGCGGGCCGTGCCCGAAGGCGAGGGAGGCGGCGCCGGCCCGGTCGAGGGCGAGGGCGTCGGGGTCGGGGAAGGCCGCCGGGTCCCTGTTGGCCGCCGCCGGCGCGGCGAGCACGGGCTCCCCGGCGCGGACCCGGACACCGCCCAGCGTGACGTCCTCCACGGCGTAGCGCGGAACCGTGAATTCGATGAGCTGGACATGGCGCAGCAGCTCTCCGGCCGCGGCGGGAACGTCTTCCGGGTGTGCGCGCAGCCGCTCCAGCGCCCGCGGGCGGGTCAGCACATGGTGCAAGGAGACCGCGATCTGACCGCAGACCGGGGCGAATCCCGCGATGAGCAGGTCCCCGACCACCGCGTACAGCTCGCTCTCGGTGATCCGGCCGTCCGCGTCGCAGGCGCGCAGGAGGACGTCGAGCAGCGCGTCGCCCGGTTGCTCCCGGCGCCGTGCGACCACTTCGCCGAGGCGGGAGGTGAACCGGGCGATCCCCTCCTCGGCGTCGCCTGTCTCCCTGATGCCGGACTGGAGGTCTTCCACCCATTTCCAGAACCCGGCGTACTCGCGGGGCAGCCCGAGCAGTTCGCAGTTCAGCTCCGAGGGAAAGGGCACGGCGAAATCTTCGACGAGATCGGCGGCCGGTCCCGACGCGACGATCCGGTCCAGCGTCTCCCCTGCCAGCTCCCGCGCCCGCGGCCGCAGTCCCTCGATCCGGCGTGCGGCGAACTCCTTGGCCAGCACGGAGCGCAGCCTCGTGTGCTCGGGCGGATCCAGGGACATCAGCCCGCCGTGCGGCCCGGCCACCGGCTCCACCCGCGGGTAGTCCCGGCCCCCGGTCGCGGCGAGGCTGAACCGCGGATCCGACAGCACCGTCTTCACATCGGCGTACCGGGTGGCCAGCCAGGCGTCGTCCCCGTAGGGCATCCGCACCCGCGTGAGGGGCCGTTCGCGCAGTTCCGCGTAGCGGGGATGGAGCGTGAGCCCGGCCCCCGGTTCGAAGGGGTACGCGAGGGGGTGGTGCTCCGTCTCCATGGGCGTCGGCCTTCCTGCGCGGGGCGGGTGAGCTGGGGCGGTACGCGACCGATGACGGTGGGTAACCTACTGCGCGCGCGGAAAAGCCGTGAAAGCGGCATACCGAGGGCTCGGGGGAGTTCCCCCGAGCCGGACCAGGTACGCGCCCGCACGGCGGACACCCCGGCCCCTCCGGAGGCCCGGTCCGTACGCGCGGGCGCGCCGGGTGCCGCCATGGCGCAGGCCCCGGCCGGAGCCGGGGCCTGCGGTGGAGAGCCGTACGGTGCGGTGCTCAGAACTCGTCGGCGCCGTTGCGGAGCTCCTTGGTCCAGTAGCCGGTCTTCGCGACCGCGTCGTCGACGGCGATGCCGCCCTGGGGCGCCTTGACGACCTTGGAGCCCTCGGCGGGGCCGTCGGCGGCGAAGAAGTTCACGTTGAAGGAGGTGACCGAGTGGTTCTCCTCGTGGGTGCCGCCGTTGTTGATCCGCACGGCCGCGTAGGCGGGCTCACCGGCGTTCAGGACGACGGGGACGGCCGGCTTGCTCTTGGCCACGGCCGGGACGTCCTTGGCGGTGTGGATGTCACCGAAGGCGATCAGCGGGTACTTGACCAGCGTGCAGGCGTGGCCCGAGGTGTTGGTGGCGGTCAGCGTGAGGTGCGTGGTGGGCACGCCCTCCTGCTTCTCGGCGGTGACCTTCATGTCCTCGAAGGTGCAGGCGGGCGCCTTGCCGGCGGACGGCTTCTCCGCCCCGGTGGACTTCTTGGCCTCGGTCGGCTTCTTGGCCTCGGTCCGGGCGGACGGGGCCTGCGAGTCGGCGTCCGTGACCGGGGAGTCGGCAGCGTCCGCCTTCTGCGTCTTGCCGGTGGTCTGCGAGGCCGGAGCGGACGCGGCGTCCGCCTTGTCCTTCGCGCCGTCGCCACCGCAAGCGGTGAGGGTCAGGCTGAGGGCGGCGACGGCGGCCGCGGCGAGGGCTGCGGGGCGACGGCTGATGGTACGCATGTGGGACTCCCGTTTTCATGGTCTTGACGCCAGGTGCGGGCACCTGGTCAACACCAGCTTGAGGGCAGCCTCTGCCGTTCCGCTGACGTGGCGCTGATGCTTTGCTGCCGTCCATCCGCGCAGCTCACAGGGGGTACGCGAGGGCCGGCGGAGTGGCCCGCCGACGGTTGTCGACGAAGCGCGTGACGGTACGACCCGGCGGAGGACCGCAGGTCGGGGCGGCGACGGCGGGACGGGTGAGGGGCACCGGGGGCCGAGCGTTCCGTCCCGGCAAAGAGCCGCGGGCCCGGGCGAGGCGTCAGGTCCGGACAGGCCCGCGACGGCGGCAGCGGCGGGGGCCGAGGGAGGGCCGCGGGTCCGGGCGAGGGCGCGTGCCGCGGGCCGGGCGGGCTGCGGGCCCCGTCCCGGCGGGCCGCTCGCGCCAGGCCGCAACAGAACTGTCACACCCCTGCCATACGCCACGGAATGACGCGCAACTCCCTTGTGTTCGGCGGGATATGACCCTTGGAGTAGCACTCGACGCAAGCGGCCACGCCCACCAGATCGACGCGACCGTACGGCTCGCCGCCGAGGCCGCCGCCGCCGGCCTGCGGTCCGCGTGGTTCGGCCAGACCTTCGGAGCCGACTCCCCCCAGCTCGCGGCGATCGTCGGCCGCGAGGTGCCCGGGCTCCAGGTGGGGACGTCCGCGATCCCCGTCTTCGGACGCCACCCCCTGACCGTCTCCAGCCAGGCCCAGACCGCGCAGGCGGCCACCCACGGCCGGTACCACCTCGGTCTCGCCCTCGGCACCAAGCTCCTGACCGAGGGCGGTTTCGGGATCCCCTTCGAGCGGCCCGTCGCCCGGTTGCGGGAGTTCCTCACCGCCCTCCGCGAGCTGACCGGCACCGGGAGGGCCGACTTCCACGGCGAACTGCTGACCGCGAGCACCCCCGTCCCGGCGCGGGTGCCGGGCGCCGAGGCGGGCGTTCCGCTGCTGGTCGCGGCGATGGGGCCGCGGGCCCTCCGGGTCAGCGGCGAACTGGCGGACGGCATCCTGCCCTACCTGGCCGGCCCCCGGGCCCTGGCGGAGCACATCGTTCCGGCGGTGACCGCCGCGGCGGAGGCGGCCGGACGCCCCGCACCACGGATCGTGGCCCTGGTGCACGGCGTGGTGACCGACGACGCCGATGCCGTCCGCGCGAAGCTCACGGAGAGCCTCGCGTTCTACGAGCAGATCCCGTCGTACGCCCGCGTCATCGGGCTCTCGGGCGGCCGCCGGGCCGCCGATGTCGCGGTGGTCGGTGACGAACGCACGGTCGCCGAGGAGATCCGGCGCTACCGCGACGCGGGCGCCACGGAGGTGGTCTTCTCCGGTACGGACAGCGCCGGGGACGCCGATCGCCGCCGCACCTGGCAGTTCCTCGGCGACCTGGCGGGCGGCCCCGTCACCACCGGCTGACCCGCACCGGCTGACCGGCTCAGAACTGCCGCAGGTGGTCGCGGAGCCGGCGGGCCACCTGACCCATGAGGGCTTCGGCCCCGGGCTGGGCACTCGCCGGGACCAGCGACTCGGTGAGCACCGCGACCGCGAACATCTGGCCATCGGCGTGCTCCACCACACCCGCCTCGTGCCGCAGGTTGAGCAACGTACCGGTCTTGGAGGACCAGGTGGTCGCGTCGGAGCTGAAGTCCGGGGCGAGGCGGTGGCGGAGCAGATGGTGGCTCATCAGCTCCCGGACCCGCCCGGCGACCTCCGCCGGAATCACGGAGGGCGTCCACAGCGCCTGGAGCAGATCGACGTAGGCGCGGGCGCTTCCGGTGTTGGCGCGGGTCGTGTCGAGCTGCGGTACGCGGTGACCGCGGCCGCTGGTGCCCGCGTCGATGGCGAGGGCGTGCGCCAGATGGGCCTGCCCGGCGTCGAACCGCTCCTCGGGCGTCTCGGACAGCTCCCGCATCCCGTGCCGGACGGTGATCCCGACGAGGCCGAACTCTTCAAGGATCGCGGCGACCTCCGCGGGCGGCGTCAGGCCGAACAACGCGTCGGCGGCCGTCCCGTCGCTCACACACGTACTCAGATAGAGCAGATCGTCGAGGGCGATCCGTACGGGATGCCGGAAGCGGCTCAGTCCGGTCGGCCCGGGCGTGGTGATCTGGCCCGGCGCCACCTCCAGCATCGCCGCACCGTCGAGTTCACCCCGCCGGATGCGCTCGACCGTCGCCAGCGCCAACGGCACCTTGACCAGGGAGGCCACGGGCAACTGGGCATCCGGCTCGATCCCCAGCTCCTCCCCCGTACGCAGATCACGGACGAGAAGACAGCCGTGCAATCCGCCGTCCCGCAGATCACGGCGGAGTTCACGCAGCAACGCTTCGGTACTCATGGACGGCTCCGGGGCGGCGAGGGACGGAAAGGGCTGAGGCGGTGCGGGGGCCCGCCAGGCGCTCCGGTACGAGGCGAGGCAGGGCGCTCCGGTAAGCGGGTTGAGGGGCGAGGCCCCGGGCGGTGTCGCAGCGGGCGGGCGGCGTCGGGCGGCTGGTGGGTGGTCATGTTCCGTCGGGGCGGTGGGAGCGGTGCGGTGGCCGGTGATGCCGTGGCCGGCGGCCCGGCGGCGGCTTGCTCCCGATCGGTGTGTGGGCGGTGCGGTAGCGGTCTCGGCGGAGCGAGGGGCGCTCGACTGCTCTGCTGACTGCGGTCCGCGGTCTGCGGTCCGCGGTACGCGGTACGACGTTCGCGGGCCGGTCCTCATAGGGCCGTGCCGTCGGGCCTGTGTGTCCTGGGCATGGTGGGCGTCCCGGACGGCCCGCCTGACTTACCCGCCCGGTCCGTCTCGTCCGTCTCGGCGCCGGTGGGACCGGTGACACCGGTGTGAGTTGCACGACCTGCGCGACCTGCGTCTTTGACGTGATCGGCGCCGAGGCAACGGGCGAGCGCGTCGCCCAAGCGTTCCTCCATGTGCCGGCCGGTGCCCTCCGCGGCGGCGAGCGCGTAGCCGCGGGCGAGCGTGATCCCGCCGAGCGGCCGCCAGTGCAGGGCCAGTTCGGCGGCCTGCGCCGGGGAACAGAGCAACAGGTCATGGCTGGTCAAGACCTCCGCGGCCGCGGTCGTCAGGTCGGTCGCGGTGACGAGCTGGGTGGGCCGCAGCCCCACCGCGTCCCGCAACCGGGTGAGCGGATCACGGATGTGCGGGACGTCATCCTCCGGCTGGACCCAGACGCGCCGGGCCGGACCGGTGACGGCGCGGCCCACCCGCAGCGTTTCGAGGTGGACGCGGCGCGGGCCGGAATCGTCGGCGGCGGCGAGACCGAGCGGTACCGTCCAGCGCGCGCCGTCCGGCGGTACGGCGACCACTCCGGCACGCACCTGATGCGCGTGGAGGAGTTCCTGGCGCCGCGCCGGGCCCTCGGGGCACAGGTCGAGGGTGACGCCGTACCCACGCGCCTCGGCGACCAGGCGCGCCCGGTCGGCGGTCGGGCAGACGGCGGGCACCGCGAGCCGCCACGGCCGGCGACGGGCGGACTCCGCCTCGTGCAGCAACACCTCGGCGGCCTGGACGAGCTGCCGGGCGACGGGAAGCATCTCGCGCCCGAACGCGGTCAGTACGGCCCGTCGTGCGGTGCGCTCGAACAGCTTCTCCCCGAGGTGCTCCTCCAACGCGGCCACCCGGCGGCTCGCCACCGACTGGGACATCCGCGCGGCGGCCGCCCCCACGGTGAAGCTCCCGCGCTCGCTGACACTGACAAACGCACTGCACGCCCCCACCAGATCCACGCCGGGACTCTATGCCAGATCCGCATGGAACCGCGCGTCGGCGTATTGGACCGCATGACGGGCCGCGGCAAGAGTGGTCGCGTCATCCCGATCACCCACCGGGACGGGCCCCGCCCGTCCCCGACGCGCCCTGCCCGCAAGGCGCCAGGAGGTCCGACCATGCAGCCGTTCCGTGCCCGGGGTGCCGTTCGCGGCGCGCTCACCACGCTTCTCCTCGTCCCGCTCGTCGCCTGCGGCACCGCCGGCGCCGAAGCGGAGGCGTCGGCACCGTCCCCGCGGGCCACTGCGTCCGCCGCCCGTCCGTTCGCCGACGACCTGCGGCAACTGGAGCAGAAGTTCTCCGCGCGGCTGGGCGTCTACGCCATCGACACCGGCACCGGACGCGAGGTCGCCTACCGCGACGGCGAACGTTTCCCCTTCAACTCCACGTTCAAGGCACTGGCCGCCGGAGAGATCCTGAAGCAGCGCACCCTGAGCGGGCTGAACGAAGTGGTCACCTACTCCAAGGACGATCTGGTCCCCAACTCCCCCGTCACAAAGAAGCACGTCGGGACCGGTATGACGCTGCGGGCGCTGTGCGACGCCGCCGTCCGCTACAGCGACAACACCGCCGCGAACCTGCTCTTCGACAAGCTCGGCGGACCCAAGGGCCTCAACGCGGCGCTGAAGAAGCTGGGCGACCACGTGACGCGCATGGAACGCCCCGAACCCCTGCTCAGCGCCTGGGACCCGAAGTCCACCCGCGACACGACCACGCCCCGGGCCCTGGCCAAGGATCTGCGCGCCTACACCCTCGGCGGTGCGCTGCGCCCTGGGGAGCGCGAACAGCTCACCACCTGGCTGCGGACCAACACCACGGGCGACACCCTCATCCGGGCCGGCGTACCGAAGAGCTGGACGGTCGGCGACAAGACCGGCATGGGCAGCAACTACGGAACCCGCAACGACATCGCCGTCCTCTGGCCCGAACACTCCTCCCCCATCGTCGTATCCATCCTGTCGAGCAAGTCCAAGGCCGACGCCACCCCCGAGGACAAGCTCATCGCCGAAGCCGCCTCAGTGGTGGCCCACACCCTCAAGTGACGAACGACAGCCACCGGACGAGAGCGAGGCACTCCGGGGGCAGGTCCTGAGGCTGAAGGTGGCCGGCCGGGATGAAAGCCGGCCTGGACGGAAACCGGCCTGGACGGGTGCGGGACGGGCTGCCGAGGGCCCCGTTTCCAGGCCGGGGAACGGTCAGGGCTGGGACGGCAGCTCCGGGCCAGGTACCGGGCCCTGGGGCGGGGGCTTTGCCGGGACGGTGCATGCCAGGGCTGAGGGCCACCCGGCCGACCCGCATCTCAGGAGAACTCTCCGGGGCTCCCCCGAGCCACCCGCCTGCCCCCGTCACAGCCGTGCAAGGCGCTCGCACCGCAGCGGCGACCGTCCGTCCGGGGAGCGGCGCCCCTCCGACGCTCCTCCCACCGTCCTGTGGTGTCACCGCCCCGGAGAACAGCGGCAGGAGTATTCCTCGCCCTACGGGTACCAGGGAGGACGCCCGCCGGCGCTCCACCTGCCCAGCGCCCGACCGTCGACGAGGCGCAGCGGCTGATCGAGTTCCGCATTGGCCCGCCGCGCATCCTGAGTGAAATCGCTGGTCGTGACGATGAGCGCGGTATCGCAGCGGTGGTAGGCCCGGTAGGTCCCGTTGACGGCGTAAACGACAGGCGCACCGACCCTGTTACCCGCAGCGAACCGCTTGCACTGGATCGCGATCCGACGACCATCGGTGAGCTGCACGAGGACATCGAGCGCCCGATCATTGGCGCCCCCGGACACCGTGGCCATGCGGACCCCGGGATCGCGACGCGCCAGATCCGCGATGGCATGCTCGAACTGGCTGCCGCTCATGTGCTGATACGCGGCGATGCTGTGCGTGAACCCCGCACGGACGCCACCATCCGCCCCCGTTCCCCCGGGCCGGCCACCACGCAAGCGGTGAACGACCACGACCCCACCGAGCACCAGAGCTGCGAGAAAGCCGCAGACGACGGGGTGGGCCCGAACCACCGCGACCACACCGATGAACGCCCCCGCTCCAACGGCGACCTGCCCCACTGTGACCTCACGTCTCCCCCGCCGCGCAGGACGCCGCAGGGTCCGCGTAACCGGCCCCCGTCGCACGGCGGAAGGCCTACGGGCACCTCCGGTTCTACGGTTACGGGTCGAGGGACGCCGTCGTGCCGGTGCAGCCATCGGTCTCCCCGGTTCGATGGGACAGGACGCGTCACGGTCAGCGCCTGCCGGACAGTCCCTGCAGTGTGCTGGCCCCCTGTGCCCAGCCAGGGCAAAGTCCCCTATGTTGGCCGGTTGTCACACTCTCAACCGACCGGCTCTCCCTCCCCCTCCCCCTCTCCCGCCCCCGCCAGTCCCCAGCCGCCTACCGGACACTCCGCTTCCCGCCAAGAATCCGGCCCCATTCCTCCCGCTTCCCCTGCGGCTCCCTCTCCTCTTCGGGTTCTCTCGCCCACTCACCGTCCGAACAACACTCGAAGCAGTACGAGTTCGCCGAAGGGCCTGCCACGCCGCCACCGCCCAGGCGATCTACCCCTGTGCGTTCTCCGTCGGCCGCCCCGCGCCTTCCCAGCACCCCACCACGTCATCGGTCCGGGTCACCGTCGCCACCAGAGCCAGGGAGTGACGGACCACCTCGGGGACGTACGAGGCGGGCACGCCCGCGATCGCGTCCTCGGGCACCACCGCCACGTATCCGGCATTGACCGCGTCGAACACGGCATTCGGGATGGCCACATTCGCCGACACCCCGGTGATCACCACCGTGCGGCAGCCGAGGTTACGCAGCAGGGCATCGACATCCGTTCCGGCCAGCGGCGACAGCCCGTGCAGCCGCCGGACCACGAGATCGTCCTCCGACACCGCTATCGGCGCGGCGACCTGAGCCGCGGGTGTGCCGAGGACCTGCTGTACGGGCAACCTTTCGGCAGCCCGGAACAGTCGGGCGTTGCGGCTGGCGCCCCGGCCGTCCGGGCGCCGCACCGCGAGCGCGTGCACCACCTGGACTCCGGCCCCGTGCGCCGCGCCGACCAGGCGGGCCACGTTGTCCAGCGCTCCCGATTCCCGTGCGGCAGCGGCGAGTTCCGGTAGCGCGCTGTCCGCTCCCACAACGCCCTGCTGGCACTCCACCGTGAGCAACACCGTCGTCGCCGGGACCACCTGCGCCATGAGTCTCGCGTCCACACCCATCCCCCTCCTCCACCCACTCGATACTCACCGGACCGGCGCTCCCGACCGGCCGTATCCGCTGACCCGCGGGGATGGGCTGCGGCACCACACTGCCGAGCATCCTTCCGTGCGGTCGCCCATGCGTCTCGGCGATCACACCGGCATTCGGAAGGCCGCCACACGCCTTGCATCCGGTCTCACGCGCCCGCATCATTCCTGACGCTTCATCAGTTTTCAATTGACAAGGATCAGAGACTCAAGGCCCTCGGTCCGCTTTCCGGCCGCACCCGGCCCGGCTCCGCGCTCTGGGGCCGGATCGAACACGGAGAGCACAAATGCCCAGACCATCCCCCTTCACGACACGGCACACCTCAAGCCGACGGCGACGACGGAAGTGACTCACCCCATGACGGAGACCACGACAGACGGCGACGCGACCGACACCCAGCGCCGCGGACGCCGAATCATGATGACGGCGGGCGAACGCGACGCCTTCCTCGCCTCGCAGCGCACCTGCCGCGTCGCGACCGTGAGCGGAAACGGCGCTCCGCACGTCGGCGCACTGTGGTTCGTCTGGGACGGCACGGCGCTCTGGCTGTATTCGCTCACCCGCAGCAAGCGCTGGGGACAACTGCGGAACGACCCACGGCTCGCGGTGGTGGTCGACGACGGCGAGGCGTACGGAGAGCTGCGCGGTGTCGAGCTTTCCGGCCGGGCCATATCCGTCGGAGAGGCGCCGCGCGCCGGTCAGCCGTGCCCCGAACTCGACGCACCGGAGAGGATGTTCGCGTCCAAGTACTTCGGCATGGAGAGCATGCCGCACGACGGCCGGCACGCCTGGCTGCGTCTCGTCCCGGACTCCGTCGTCTCCTGGGATTTCCGGAAAATGCCGATGGGCTGATCTCACCGAGCCCACTCCACCCCCTTCCTCCCGCAGGAACAAGCGTGTCGATCGCGTCTCGTCTGCTGCCATGCCTTCACGTTAGGTTCGTGCGCCGCCTTCCGGGATCAGGGAAATCCCCGATCCGGCTCAGGGATTCCCCGGACTCGTCCCTGAGAAGGCAGGGATGGCGAGCCGCGCCGGAAAGTCCGGACGCCGGTTCGCGCGTGCGTTGTCAGTGGCCTCTGCGAGAGTGGTCCGGTCAGCTCGACAGGACCGGTCCGCGCTGTGTCAGCAGTCGGCGGACGGCTGCGGCCCGTGCGGCCGGATGCCGACGAGGATGGAGGAGTTGCCGTGAATGTGTTCTTCCCCGCGCTGCGTGACGGTTCGTCCGCGCCCGCACTGCGCTTCGGCGACCGTTCGCTGAGTTATCGACAACTCGCCACTGCCACGGTGCCGCTCGCCGAACGTCTCGGCGGCCGGAACCGCGTCGCGGTGTGGGCCACTCCGACCCTGGAGACCTCGGTGGCCGTGGTCGCGGCGATGCTGGCCGGCGTGCCCGCGATCCCGGTGAACCCCAAGATCGGGGCGAGCGAGTTGGCGCACATCGTGGCCGACAGCTCCCCCGACCTCGTCCTCTCCGAACCGGGTGCCGTACTGCCCGACGCGCTCGCCGCCCTCCCACGCCTCGATGTCAGAACCGGCCCCGCCGAGCAGACCCCCGCGCAGGAAGCGGTCGGCCAGGACGCCACGGGAGGCGGACCGGCCGGCGCCTCTGACGGGATTCCAGGATCTGGGGTTTCAGCGCCCCCGAAAGTGCCGTCGCTCCCCCACGAGCCCGGAGAAGAGGCCCCGGCCCTGATCGTCTACACCTCCGGCACCACAGGGCCACCCAAAGGCGTCGTACTCCCCCGCCGGGCCCTCGCGCACACCCTCGACGCCCTGGAGGACGCCTGGCAGTGGACGGCTGACGACGTCCTCGTCCACGCCCTCCCCCTCTTCCACGTCCACGGCCTCATCCTCGGCATCCTGGGGCCGCTACGGCGCGGCGGCAGCGTCCACCATCTGGGCCGGTTCACCACGGAGGGCGTGACCCGCGGCCTCTCCGGCGGCGGGACGATGCTCTTCGGCGTCCCGACCATGTATCACCGCCTCGCCATGGACGTGGCGGACGATCCGGCGCTCGCCGCGGCCCTGAGCGGCGCCCGGCTGCTGGTCTCCGGGTCGGCGGCGCTACCGCTCACCGACCATGAACGCATCACCGCGGCGTGCGGCCGCCGGGTGATCGAGCGGTACGGCATGTCGGAAACACTGATGAACACCAGCGTGCGGGCGGACGGCCCCCCGGCCACCGGCTCGGTCGGCGTGCCGCTGCCCGGTGTGTACCTCCGCCTGGTCGACGAGGCGGGCCAGACCCTCGACGGCGACGACGGCGAGACGGTGGGCGAGATTCAGGTACGCGGCCCGAACCTCTTCGTCGAGTACCTCAACCGTCCGGACGCGACCGCGGAGGCATTCGACGGCGGGTGGTTCCGTACGGGCGACATGGCCGTACGGGACGCCCACGGCAACTACCGCATCGTGGGCCGGAAGGCGACCGATCTCATCAAGAGCGGCGGATACAAGATCGGCGCCGGTGAGATCGAGAACGCTCTGCTGGCACATCCGGCGGTGACCGAGGCGGCCGTCACCGGCGAGCCGGACGACGACCTCGGCGAACGCATCGTCGCCTGGGTGGTCATGGCTCCCGAGGCCGCGCGCGCCTCCGCCGATGAGCTGTCCGACCACGTCGCCCGCCAGTTGGCACCGCACAAGCGCCCGCGCACCGTGCACTTCCTGGACGCACTGCCACGCAACGACATGGGAAAGATCCTCAAGCGCCGACTGGGGGGGTGACAGCTCCTCCCTGACATCCCGCCGCACCACGCGCCGCGACGCGGCGTACGGGAAACGCGATGCCCCTGCCGTTCACTCGGCCGCGTCGGTCCGGCGGGGTGCCGAGGCCCTGTCCGCCGCGCCTTCCACCTCCTTGCCGGCCGTCCGCAGGGCGTCGACGGCAGCACGGATGGAGGGGCGGCGGTCCGCGTCCGCACGCCAGATCGCGTAAACATGGCGTCGCATCGGGTGCCCCACCGGCACCACGCTCACCCCTTCCGGCACCGGGCCGCGCCCCAGACGCGGGGCGACCGCCACCCCCAGACCGGCCGCGATGAGGGCGAGTTGGGTGTGGTGCTCCTCCGCCATGTGCGCGATGCGCGGCTCGATGCCCTTACTGCGCAGGGTGAACATCAGCCAGTCGTGGCAGAACTCCCCCTGCGGCCAGGAGATCCAGGCATCGTCGGAGAAATCCTCCAGCTCAACGGTGCGGCGGCGGGCCAGCGCATGGTCCGAGGGCATGGCCACATCCGCCGGATCGTCCAGCAGGGGAGCCTTCGCCAGGCCGTCGGGCAGCGAGAGCGGTCGGTTGTACCAGTCGAGTACGACCGCCAGATCGATGTCGCCCCGCACCACGCCCCGTACCGACTCGTCCGGCTCCAGCTCCGTCAGGCGGGAGCGGAGCTGCGGATGGGCGCGGCCGAGTTCCACGAGCGCGGACGGGAAGAGTCCCCGGGCCGCGGTCGGGAAGGCACCGAGCCGAAGCTCCCCGACCGCCTGTCCGCGACGTGCCTCCAATTCGGCCTCCGCCAGCTCTACCTGGGAGAGGATCCGGGCGGCGTGATCGGCGAGGAGGCGTCCCGCGTCGGTGAGGCGGACTCCCCGGCCGTTCTTCGCCAGCAGTTGCTGCCCGGTCTCCCGCTCCAGTTTGGCGATCTGCTGGGAGACGGCCGACGTCGTCACATGCAGTCCGTCGGCCGCCGCGCTCACCGAACCGTGCCGTGCCACCGCGTTCAGCGTCCGGAGGCGATCAAGGTTCAACATGTAAGCAATACTAAGCGATACCTCCCATACATTCTCGCTTGTGCTACGACGTTGGGCGCCTCATCGTGGTGGCCATGAGCACCACCGCCTCCCGCGCGGCACACGTCGCCGCCCCTCACTCCCCGGCCACCTCCTCCCCCGGCCCGCATCCGGCCGCCGGCTGGCGGCTGCGCTTCGCCGTACTGGCCCTGATCTGGGGATTCAGCTTTCTTTTCATCAAGGTCGGCACAGAAGGATTCGCCCCCTTGCAGGTGACGCTCGGCAGGGTCGCGTGCGGCGCCGCGGTACTGCTGGCCGTACTCGCCGTAAAGCGTCAGCGGCTCCCGCGTTCGGCGCGCACCTGGGGCCACCTGGCGGTGGCGGCGCTCTTTCTGAACGCGCTCCCCTTCTCGCTCTTCGCCTTCGCGGAGCTGACCATTCCGTCCACCCTGGCCGGTATCTGCAACGCCACCTCACCGCTGTGGGGCATGGCGCTGTCGGTGGTCGCCCTGTCCGAGGACCGCCCCACGCGCCGCCGGGTGGCCGGTCTGGGTGTGGGTTTCCTGGGAGTTCTGACCGTGCTGGGCGCCTGGCAAGGGTTCGCGGGGACGGACCTGACCGGCACCGCCATGGCGCTCGGCGCCTCCCTCTGCTACCCGATCGGCTGGATCTACGTACGCCGCACACTGGGCAGCTCCCAGGATTCCCACCTCTCCGTCTCCAGCGCGCAGCTACTGCTGGCGACCGCGCAACTCGCGGTCGTCACCCCCTTGTTCACCAGCGCGCCAACCGCCTTCCCCCTCTGGCCCGTACTCTCCGTCATCGCCCTCGGCGCACTCGGCACCGGTATCGCGTTCCTGCTGCAGTACGGGCTGGTCGCCGAAATCGGCCCCACCACCGCGCAGATGGTCACGTACTTCATTCCCGTGATCGCCACGGCCGCGGGGGTGGCGCTGCTGGGCGAGCAGCTCGGCTGGAACACACCGGTCGGCGCCCTCATCGTGCTCGCCGGCGCCGCCCTCACCCAGAGCAGCCCGCGCCGCGCGGCCCGCTCGTCCGTCGTGGCCTCGGGCCCGGGCCGCTCCGGAGCACGCCCGCACGCCACGGAACAGCCCGAATCCGCCTCGTGCGCCGACGTCTCCCCCGCCGCTCCTCTCGTCGTGCCGGATACCGGGGCGGCCGCACCCACCCCCGACGCGGCCCTGGCAGGCGAGGCGCCGGACCGGCGGTGACCTGCTACTCGGTGGTCGGCTGACGCTCGCCCGACCGCTCCCTCCGCTTCTGACGGGGGCCGCCTTCGGGCGGCCCCCACGGTCATTCGTAGCGTCGCGCCTCCCCGGAGCCGATGGCCGCCGTGACGGCCTCCGCCAGCGGCTCGATGTCGGCGGGGGTGAGGTCCGAGATCGTGATGCGGATCGCGGGCGATGACTGCACACGGAAACGGGCACCGGGCGCCACTGCCCATCCGGCGTGCAGCAGGCGGGCGACCGCCCCCGTCTCATCGGGGACCGGCACCCAGACATTCATGCCGCTCCGACCGCGGGCGGGCACCCCGCGCGCGGCCAGTGCGCGTATGAGGGCGTCCCGCCGCTCGGCATACGCGGCGGCCACCACCACCGGGTCGGCGGCGGAGCTGCGCCACAGGTGGACGACGGTGTCCTGAAGGAGGTGACTCACCCACCCCGGCCCGAGACGCTGCCTGCCACGGACCCGGTCCACGGTCTCCGGGTCGCCGGTCATCACCGCCAACCGCAGGTCCGGGCCGTACGCCTTCGCCGTCGAGCGCACCAGCATCCAGTGGTCGGTGACGCCGGCGAGCGGATGGAGAGGGAGATCGACGATGCCGTGGCCGTGGTCGTCCTCGATCAACAGGACCCCGGGGTGCGTCGCCAGCAGGCTCCGCAACTCGGTGGCGCGCGCTCCGCTCACAGCCGCTCCGGTGGGGTTCTGCGCCCGGTCGGTGACGACGACGGCGCGCGCCCCCTGATCGAGCGCCCGCGCCAACTCCGCCACCAGCGGTCCCTCGTCGTCGATGGCCACCGGGGCGGGACGGAGGCCGAGTGCGGGGATCAGATCCAGCAGGCTGCCCCAGCCGGGGTCCTCCACCGCCACCGTGTCCCCCGGGCGCAGGTGCACGGCGAGCGTCCGCTCGATGGCGTCGAGCGAACCGCTGGTCACCGCTATCGGCCCGGCCGGAACACCGTCCTGGGCCAGCGCGGCGAGCGCCATCGTCTCGAGTTCGCTGTCGACCGGCGGCGCACCGTAGAGCACCGGCCGCCCGGCGCTGCGTGCCGCGGCGGCCGTCACCGCTTCCCACCATGACGGAAGAAGGGCCGTGTCGGGGTTTCCGGCGGAGGCGTTCCGCACGTCCGGCGGCACCTCGACCCGGATCGCGTCGCGCGCCGTGCTCGCGGGCCGCGGGCGCACACGGCTGCCCCGCCGCCCGGCCGTCTCGATCACGCCACGATCCCGCAGCGTGCGGTACGCGGCGGCGACCGTATTCGGATTCACCTTCAAGTAGACGGCCAACTCCCGCAGCGGGGGCAGGACTTCGCCTGGCTGGAGCGCACCTGCGCCGACGGCCCGCTCAACACTGGCGGCAATTTCCGATGCGCGCCGCCCCTCGATCAGATACTCTTCTAGCACAAAGTTGATTATGCACTAGTTCAAAGGAGTCGGCAATGTCCCAGACCTCGTCACGCCACCGGTCCCAGATCCCTTCGCCAGGTACGGACACCTCCCTTGCCGACGGCGCCCCTCAGGAGTACGCGCCGACCGAGCGGACCGTTCCCACCCGCTCCGCCAACCGCGCCGTCTATGACCAGGAAACGGTCCACGCGATCCTCGACGAGGGATACGTCTGCCATCTGGGTTTCGTACGGGACGGTGCACCGGTCGTCCTGCCCACGCTCTACGGCAGGGTCGGTGACCGCCTCTACCTGCACGGTTCGACCGGTTCGCGGCCGCTGCGGGCGGCCGGGGAGCCGGACCCCGGCCTGGCGGTCTGCGTCACGGTGACGCATGTGGACGGGCTGGTGCTGGCGAAGTCCGCGTTCCACCACTCCATCAACTACCGCAGCGTGGTCGTGCACGGCACCGCCCACCCGGTCACCGACCCGCAGGAGAAGACCGCGGCCCTGGACGCCCTCGTCGACCACGTACTCCCCGGCAGGTCCGCCGACTCCCGGCCGGGTAACGCCAAGGAACTGGCCGCCACCGCCGTCATCCGTCTCGATCTGCGGGAAGTCTCGGCGAAGATCCGCACCGGTGGCCCGAACGACGAGCCCGAGGACCTGGCACTCCCCCACTGGGCCGGCGTCCTGCCCGTGACCTCCGTCTACGGCACGCCCATACCGTCGGAATCCCAGGCTCCCGGCGTTCCCGAGCCGGCGTATCTCACCGCCCGCTGAGGAGGGCTCCGTACGGATATTCATATCTAGGCGCCCCGGCCCACGCCGACGCGATACCGAGGACGGTCGTGGCAGGGATGAGGTCCGCGGCTCAGCCCCGCGCTGACGGGGCAACCGTCGAGCGGCAGCGGAGGGCTTCCCCCGGTCTCTGACTGCGAGCGGTCAGAGGCGCGCAGCCTCTCCCTCCATGGATCACCGCAGGGGCTTGCGGAGCCCTACTCCCACTGATCATCCTCGCGGTCGATGTCGGGGATCGGCCCGAGGGCCGTCCACCCCGGCTTCAGTGACCGAGTGCTCCGGAACCCGCGGTCCTCCGCGTACGCCGCCGCGTCCGTGCCGTCGGGCGCGTGCATGATCGTGTAGCGCGGCGGGTCGTCCCCGTAGAAGCGGAAGAAGGTGCGCCCGTCGTCCTTCGACTGCCGCATGATCACATCGACGCCCCACAGAGCCCCGTACACCGCCCGGTCCTGCGGAGTCGTCGGTTTGCACGAGTCGGCCCGCCCGGTCTCGCGTACGCAGATCGACGCCTGGCTCCAGCCGATCCGTTCGGCCCGCGGGTGGGGGCCAGCACCTCCCGCATCCGGGCGTCGGCCTTGGCGAAGGCCGTCTGCCGGTGGTTGAACTGCGTCTCCAGCACATCGAACCGCCGGTCGTCGTACCCGCTGCCGAAATGTGCCTCCAGCGCGCCGAAGACGACGACCCGCCAGACCAGGAGGAGCGCCGACACAACGATCAATGTGAGGAGCAGGACCTGCCCCGGCGAGCGTCGCCCGTAGCGCCGCTCCAGCTCAAGGGCGTCGAAAGGGATCATCGACGGGTGTTTCGCCGTCCGCCACCGCGATCGGCGGGGCGTACTTCCCATCGGGTCAGTCATGGTGCTGCAGCGTAAACCAGTCGATGAAGCCGGAGTTGGCAATCTCTTCGTCGGGGTCGAGCACGAAGTGGAGGCAGGGGGTCTCATCGGGGAGGGCACCTTCCGTGAAGGGGCCCTGCGCGCAGGGCAGTCGCTCCACCCGCTGGGAGGAGGCGGTTCCCCTTCAGCGATACACAGGACCGGGCCGACGGGCTGAGGCCACCAGGCCACCAGGCCACCGTATGAGTCCGGTGGCCCCAGCCCGACAGGTCCGACAGGTCCGACAGGTCAGCGCGGGGCGCCGAGGAGGCCGGTGATCTGTTCGTGGAGTGCGTGCGGCAGGCGGGTGCTCCAGCGAGCGGCTGCCTCGGCGGCAAGGTCACGGCTCCAGCGCCAACTGTTGCGTGCGGCCGTGCGCACGTCCTGGTCACGGGCGGGGGCCGTGGTCGCGACGTAGCGGTGGCGGTCGGCGGCGGGCAGGTCCTCTTCGAGGGCGCGGCTGGGGGTGAGCCAGTGGGCCGTGGTGTCCCGTAGCAGGCGGCAGAGCTGGAGCTGCTGTGGCGCGATGACGGTGTGCAACAGGGCGTGGGCGCGGGCGATTTCGCCGCGGGCCAGGACGTGGGCGAGCATGAGCGTCCAGTTCGTCAGCTCGTCGGTGAGCTGCTGGGCGGTGGTCGGCGGCTCGGGCGGCTGGAAGGTCGCCAGTTGCCGGGCGGCCCGGGTGAGCCGGCCGGTGCGGTCGAGCAGCACGGCCCGGTCGGGGCGGGGCAGATGCACCATCCCTTGCCAAGTGGGGACTTCGTCGATGCCGGCACCGGCCGGCGTGAGATGGAACTCGCCGCGCATGAGGTCGTCGAAGACGACGGTGAGGACGCCGTACATGTTGGTGTAGGCGAGTTGGAGGGGTGCGAGCTGCGCCAGGAAGGCGGGGCCGTCGAAGTCGGAGAGGCGGTCGTCCTGGATGTAGAGGTACGCCTCGATATCCGAATGGGCGTCGGCCTCCCCGACCGTCCACGAACCGTAGAGCAGTACGCCTTCCAGGCGGGTGTCGGCGTGGGCGAGCCGTCGCAGACGTGCGATGCGCTCGTCCAGGGCGGAACAGACGGAGTGAACGGACATAGTGGTCGAGTCTCCTGAGGTGGGCGTGCGGGCACGCTGACGGAGCCCGGCACCTGCCGGGCGGATGCCTGTGGAGCGTCACGTCCCGCTCAGGAGAAGTTGCACATGATCGGGATGGTAGGGGATGCGCTCGGCGCCGATACGGCGGCCGCATGCCGAGATGCCCGTGGTGTCGGCGAAGGTCAGAACAGGCCCGGCTTCGTGCTCGCTCGTAGCGGCAGTGCCGTGGCGGCATCGAACTGTCACACCACGGTCCCTGCCCAATTCAGCGGCGGTGTCCCGGCGTTCAGGGAGGACTCGTCACCCGCGGAGGCGGGAGTCCGGGGCCGGGCAGGCACGCGGCGGGCGGGCGGTGGGCGCGTCCGGGTGGCATCCGGCCGGCCGATAGCCTGGGCCCGTCGGCAAAGATCACAGAAAGGCGGAACACATGGCAGACATCATGGAGACGGCGGCGCGGAAGGTCTTCGAGCGCTACGACATCGACAAGGACGGCCAGGTCACCGCGGAGGAATACCGGAAGGTCATCGCGGAGTTGGAGGGCTCCGAGATCACCGAGGCGCAGGCCCAGGACCTGATCGACTCCCTCGACACCGACGGCGACCGCAAGATGTCCTTCGAGGAGTTCTGGGCGGCCATGAATGGCTGACCCTGCTGGGTCCGGCACGGCAGGTGAACGTGCCGGACCCGGTTCACCGGTCTGCCGGTTCCGGGTGGTCGGGCGCGCCACCACAATCGAGAGCGCCGTCAGAACTGATCATGCGCCTCGCCTTTCAGCCCCGGCGCTCCAGCAGAAGCCGGCTCGGGCACGGCGGTTCATCGAAAGCCGTACCGATTCCCCTGTGAAAGCGGCAGGCTGCGCGGGCTTCCGGAGAGCACTCGGCCCCTACCTCCGCCGCTCCCCCGCGCCCCCTCCCTCAGGCAGTTGCTCCCCGCCTCCGAGCTCGCCCGTCGCATCCGTCCCTCCGGTGATCACGGCGGCTCCGGGCGACCCGGCGACCACGGTGGTCTCCTCCTTGCCGCCGGACGCCGGGGTGGACGATTGGGCGATGAAGGCGCCGACCAGGACCACGACACCCCCGATGATCTGCGGTGGCGAGAGGTGTTCGCCGAGCAGGACCCAGGCCAGGACCGTCGCGATCACCGCTTCCAGGCAGGCCACGACACCGGCCACCTGGGGGGACAGCCGGCGGATCGACACCACGCCGGTGAGGTAGGCGAGAACGGTCGCGACCAGCACGATCCAGACGAGCAGCAGAGCGGCGGGGACGCGGATGCCGTTCATCGTGGCCGTCCCGGCGAGCACCGGCCAGTCCATGCCCCAGGGGCGGGCGATCACGGTGAGGACGACGGTGCCGGCCAGCAGTCCGTAGGCGACGACGCCGAGCGGATCGACGGTGTCCTCGCCGTCGGTGCCGTGGTCCGAGAGGACGAAGTAACCGACCTGGCAGCAGGCCGCGCCGAGGGCGAGGGCGAGCCCGAGCACGTCGACGCTGAGTCCGGACCACACCTCGACGACACAGGCCAGGCCGCCGACGGCGAGTACCACGCCGATCGCGGCGGCGCGGGTGACCGGCCGTTTCTGGACGAAGCGGACCCAGCCGAGCACCAGGGCAGGCGCCAGGTACTCGATGAGGAGCGCGACGCCGACCGGGATACGGGAGAGTGCGGCGAAGTAGCACGCCTGGACGCCCGCGACAGCGAGCAGTCCGAATCCGGCGAGCAGTGCCGGCCGTCGCCGCACCAGGGAGCGATGGCGCCAGGCCACAGGCAGCATCACCAAGGTGGCGCCCGCGACACGGAGCCAGGTGACGTGCAGAGGCTCCAGCCCCGCCTCGATCAGGGGTTTGGCGGCGACTCCGGAACCGCCGAAGGCGACGGCGGAGAGCAGCGCGAGAGCCAGGCTCACCCCTCGGCCGGACGTGGCCGTGGCCCCTTCCGTCCCGGGGGCAGGAGGGGGCGCGGACGAACCCCCGGCGCCGTGAATACCCTGACCCGGCCGGGCGTTCGTAGCGGCAGGGCTCCCCGAAGACGCATGCATCGGGTCATCATGACAGGCGTCACCTGGAGAGTCACCCCTTACCGGTATCCCGTCCTCCGGTCCGCCGGAAGGCCATCACCCCAGGTCGGCGGGGTCCCCGTCCAGCCGGGCGGCGAGCCGTACGGTGTCGATGGAGGCGCGGCGCAGCACCTCGACGGCGCGGGATTCGGGATCGTCCACCAAGGCGGCCAGCAGATCCAGGCATCCGGCCCGGAGGGCGTAGCGGGCGTGCGCACGGTCCAGCGCACCGTCCAGGGCGGCGGCCGCGGCCGGAGACCACCCCGGTACGCCGCCCTCGGTCACCACGGGGACCGCGCCGGAATCCTCGACGGTGCCGTGCCACTGCAGTCCGTATCCGATGCTGCGTTGGACGAGGTAGCCGAGGAGCCGGGCGATCTGGGGCTGGCCGCCGTCGAAGACGTCCCGTACCGCCGGGTCCCACTCCAGGAGACCGTGCAGGAGGTGTGCGGTGTCGACGTGCCGGTCACCGTCCCGCGTGGCCCGTCGGCGGGCAGCGGATATCACCGACGCCAGCTCCACGGTGAGCTGTGCGTCCATATCCACCCGCGCGGGAACGTCCCCGCCGCTGTACGCAGTACGGTTTTGCACATCTACCACCCCACCAGTCACGGAAGGCCGGGGCATCCCCGACGGGGAGCATTTGCGCATCCCACCACGGTTGGGGAGAAGCTCACCCCTTCTCCTCCTTACGGAGGAGAAGGGGGCGTCGTGAGGGCGAAACACTCAGGGTTTCTCCCTAGACCGGGCAGCCCCGGCCGCCACTCCCCGGAATCCTTCTTCCGCGGGCGCCCTTCGCGCAGGCGTCGCCTGGAGCGGCGCTCCCCCACGGCGTTCCGGCGGAGCACCGCGCGGGCTGTGGCTCCTCAAGGTGCCCGGGTGGACCGCATCGGCGACAAGAATGACGGGCCGTCAGGCTTGAAGGTTGCCGTGGGTGCGGATACGTTCCGCGGACCCGTCAGGCATGTCATCACCTAAGGGGTGGCCTATGGCCGCAGTCACCGCACAGATGCGTATCGGGGCACCGTCCGGACAGATCTGGGAGCGGCTCACCGACTTCGAGGGCTACGGCCGGTGGAACGCCACGCACACCGGCTTCCCCCAGGGCGGGCCGGATCCCCTGCGGGCGGGCACGGAGTACCTGGAGAACATGAAGCTGATGGGCTTCCCCGCCGAGGTCCGCTGGACGGTACGGGAACTGCGGCCGGAGCGGCTGCTGGACATCCGGAGCAAGGGCCCGATGGGCGTGACGCTGACGATGCGGTACGCGCTGGAGCCGGACGGCGCGGCGACGACGGTGCGGATCGACGGCGAGTTCACCGGCGCCGCGGTGTCCTTGATGGCCGGGAAGCTGAAGGATTCGGCGGGCGCGGCGCTGGAGGCGTCGCTGCGTGACCTCGCGGCGCTCGTCATCTGACGCACGCCACGGGGCGGACCGCGCGCCTCACGGGGCCGCCGTACCGGCTGCCGCACCGCGTCCGGCGCGCGCACGACCGCACGCGCCGGGCGCGGTCGTGCGCGCGCCGGGGCCGGAGGGACACGCCGCCCGCCCTCAGTCCTCCTCGGCGAGGATCAGGTACAGCTCCTTCCGTGCCTTGTTGACCACGGCCATCGCCTTCTCCCGCTGCTCAGGGGTGCCGGTGGCCCAGACCTGCCGGAAGGCGTCGACGAGACCGCCGCCGGCCTTGCGGATCTCGTTCATGGCCTCCCAGTCGACGCCGCGCCCCGCTTCCTCCCAGGGGGCGTCGGGGCCGCCGTCGGCTTCCGCGCGCCCGTCCTCGGTCAGGGAGAAGAGTTTCTTCCCCCCTTCGGAGGCGCTGGCGATCAGACCTTCGTCCTCCAGGAGCTGAAGGGTCGGGTAGACGGAGCCGGGGCTGGGCTTCCAGGCGCCGCCGCTGCGCTCGGCGATTTCCTGGATCATCTCGTAGCCGTGCATCGGACGGTCCTTGAGCAGCGCGAGGATCGAGGCGCGTACATCGCCGCGGCGGGCGCGGCCGCGCGGCCCGCCGCGCCCCCGGCCGCCGCCGAATTGCGGCCCGCCGAAGGGCGGCCCGAAGGGGCCGAAGGCGCGGCGGCCCTCGAACCGGTCGCCGAAGCCGGCGAAGCCGCCCGGCTCACCGGGGCCGCCGCCACCGGGAACACCGTGCCGTCCGGCGCCCCAGGGGCCGCGGCCGAATCCGCCTTCCTGGCCGTGTCCGTGTCCGTGTCCATGTCCGTGGGATCGCATGAGGGTTTCCTTTCGTCAGCCGGTGACCCGATGGATCACCGAACGTCGGCCAACTCTTTCGTTGACCGATCGCGATGCGTCAACGATATATCGGTAGTGTTCGTTCAGCAAGGCTGCGACGGGTCCCGACGGCCTCCGGAGAAGGGCCAATTCCTCAAGATTGGCTCTGACCTGCGGCGGAGCAGAGGCTTAAGGTCCTCGGCATGAGGATTCGCATCGTCGACGCGTTCAGCACCGGCCCGTTCACCGGCAACCCGGCGGGGGTCGTCCTTCTGGAATCGGGGGACTTCCCCTCCGACCGGTGGATGCAGGACGTCGCGCGGGAGGCGAACCAGTCGGAGACCGCGTTCGCCCACCCCCTGCCGTCCGGCGCCGAGGCGGACTGGGCGCTGCGGTGGTTCACCCCGGCCACCGAGGTCGCCCTGTGCGGGCACGCCACCCTCGCCACCGCGCACGTCCTGCACACGACCGGGACGGCCACCGGAACGGTCCGCTTCGCCACCCGCAGCGGTGTCCTGAGCACCACCGCACACGGCGACGCCACGTTCACCATGGACTTCCCGACCGCTCCGCTCACCCCGGTGGAGGTGCCGCCGGCGGTGGCCGGCGGGCTGGGCGACGCCTCGATCCGGGGCGCGTACGAGACCGGACCGCAGGTCGGTGATCTGCTGGTCGAGCTGGCCGACGAAGCGGCCGTGGACCGGTTGGAGCCGGACTTCCGGATACTGAGCGGGCACGGCGGCCGGGGCGTCATCGTCACCGCGCGCGCCGCCGCGGCGGACCGCGGTCACGACGTCCGGGTCCGCTGTTTCTTCCCCCGGGTCGGTATCGACGAGGACCCGGTGACGGGCAGCGCGCACACCGCGCTCGCGCCGTTCTGGGCGCCCCGGCTCGGCCGGGACACCCTCACCAGCCTGCAAGGGGGCACCCGTACCGGCCTCGTCCGCACCCGGCTGCGCGGCGGCCGCACCCTGCTGACCGGATCCGCGGTCACCGTGATCGACGGGGAGCTCCTCGCCGGGGACTGACCGGACGGCCGCGGCGCCGGATGCCCGGCGTCTCAGGCCCCCGAGATGCCGCACGGGGCCGCGGGCCGCCCAGTGCGGGTCAGCGGGAGCCGAGGGCGTGGAGCGCTTCGCCCGCCGCGCGGCGGCCGGATTCCACGGCCCCTTCGAAGTAGCCGTTGCCGTGCACGGCGGTCTCCGTGCCCGCCCAGTGGAGGGCCCCTTCCGGCTGCCGCAGGGCGCTGCCGAAGGCCGTCCATCCGCCGGGGGTGAAGTGCCCGGAGAAGCAGCCCCGGGTCCACTCCTGCGCGGGCCAGTCGAACTCGACGAACTCCTGCGGTTCCGCCGCCCGCCCGGTGAAGAGTTCACCGAGGCGGCGGGTGATGCTCTCCCGGCGCTCCCCGGGCGGCCGGGTGCGCAGGCGGGCCGCGTCATCGCCGTAGACGAACGCGGTCAGCACCGCCCTCGGGGCCGCCGGGGGCGTGTTGTCGACGGTCTCCGTGAGGACGCCCGCCGCCGAGGTCGACACCCCCGACAGCCCCTCGTCCCGCCAGAAGGGTTCGGCGTACACGGCGTGGACCTTCAGCGCGGTACCGGCCGTCATGCGCTGGAAGACGCCCGCCCGCAGGGCGCTCAGCGGCGGGTCGTGGCGGAGTGCCCCGGCGAGTACGGGCGGCAGCGCGATCACGGCGCGCGCGGCGTGGTGCTCGCCCAGTGCCGTGGTGACGCGGACCCCGGTGCGGTCCTGGGCGACGCCGAGGACCGGTTCGGACAGCCGGACGGTGCCGTCGGGCAGGTCGGCGGCCATCCGCTCGGCGATCTCCTGGGCCCCGCCGACGACACGGCTCTCCTGTGCGCCGCCCCGGAAGCCGAGCAGTGCCCGGGTGCCTCCGCCGCTGGCCAGGTAGAAGAGCGTTTCGAGCAGCGAGGTCTCCGCGGGGCTTCCGGCGAGGAGCCCACCGGAGACGACCCGGCCGACGTAGCGCTTCGCGGCGTCCGGGGCGCCGGTCCCGTCGAGCCAGGTGGCGAAGGTCTGCCGGTCCCAGAGGACCGCGTCGGCGGCGGTCCACGGGCTCTTCACGGGGACCTGTCCGCACAGGGTGTCCAACTCGCGGAGGAGCGCGGTCACCTCGTCGGGGAGCGCGGTGCGGTGCTCCCCGTCGTAGTCGATCACCGCCGAGCCGTACTCCGGGGTGGGGTAGGTGGCGATGCCGTAGCGGTCGGCCAGTTCGGTGATCCGGTGCTGGCCCGTGGAGATCCACTGTCCGCCCAGGTCGAGTTGGGTGCCGTCGGGCAGGAAGCGGGTGAGGGCCCGCCCGCCGACCCGGCCGCGGGCCTCCAGTACGAGGACGTCACAGCCCGCCCCGTGGAGTTCCAGCGCGGCGCTGAGGCCCGCGAATCCCGCACCGACGACCACCACGTCGTGCTTGCTCACCCCGGTCACCGCTTCCCTGTCTCGGCCGTCCGGCCCGCGCCGGACGGGCCGACGACGCCTTCAGGATCGTGGCCGGGCAGCGGGCCCGGGGTCCGCGCCACACGGCTCATGGCCCGGTTCACCCGGTATGGGCAACCGCCGCCGCCCGGCCCACGCCGCGGCGACGCCCGGCCGCGGGCCCGGCGGCGGACCCGGAGGCGGGCCCGGCGGCGGCCCCGGAGGCGGGCCCGGCGGCGGCCCCGGAGGAGCCGGGCCGGGCCGCTCTCCGCACACGCGGGCGGGAACGGCTCGTGCGGCACCCCGGTACCCCGGTACCCCGCGCCTACAGCGTCGGCAGCCAGTCCACCCGGCCCGCGAGCAGCGCGTATCCCAGGAAGGCCACGATGTCGATCAGGGCGTGCGCGGCGATCAGCGGACCGACCCGGCCCCACCTGCGGTGGAGGAGGACGAAGAGCACGCCCATCACCATGTTGCCGAAGAAGCCCCCGATGCCCTGGTAGAGGTGGTACGAGCCGCGCAGCACCGCACTGGCGGCGAGCGCGGCCACCGGCGTCCACCCCAACTGGCCCAGGCGGCGCAGCAGATAGCCGACGACGATGACCTCCTCCAGTACGGCGTTCTGCACCGCGGAGGCGATCAGCACCGGGAATTTCCACCACACGTCCGGCAGCGCCTCGGGCACCACCGTGAGGTTGAAGCCCGCCGCCCGCGCGCCCAGGTAGAGCAGCAGCCCGCTGCCCCCGATCACCGCGGCGAGCGCCGTACCGCGTCCCAGGTCCGCGCCGGGCCGGCGCCGGTCGCACCCCAGCGCGCGCAGCCCGCCGACCCGCTCCCTCAGCAACAGGTGCGCCACCAGGGCGACCGGCACCAGCGCCGTCGCGATGCCGAAAAGCTGCCAGGCGAGGTCCAGCCACGGACGGCCGGGGGCGTGGGAGCCGTTCAGCGTCGCCGCCTGGTCCTTGAGGCCGCCGGGCCGCGTCACCGCACCGAGGAAACTGATCAGCGCGGACACCCCGCTGGCCCCCAGCGACAGCGCCAGCACCAGCAGCGTCTCGTTCCGCAGCATCCTCCGGGACAGGTGCTCCCCCGGCTCCCCGTCGCCGGATGCCTCGGCCCCACCGCGGACATTCACGTCCGACCCCACAGTTTTCTCCACTTCCACCGCTTTCTCCGCTCCCGCCCCCGCCTGCGCATCCATCACTTCCACCACTTCCGCGATACCGCCACCCGTGCCGTGCCTGCCCGGCTAGGGTCGCCGCAGCAGGTACGAAGATCGCGCGACAGGCCGGGGCAGGCGCCGTCCACGTGGTGTGACCGCCTCCGCCGAGTCCCGATCGAGCTCCGAGACGCAGGAGAGGCGCTACCGCGATGGGACGTCACAGCTTGCCCGACAGCTCCGCACCGCAGGACGCGGGGGCCCGGCCCGGAGCCCGCCGCCGCACCGTCACTCTCGCCACCGTCCTGGCCCTCGCCCTCGCGGCGGGCACCGTGGCGGTGCTGCACAGCGATCTGCTGCCGTTCGGCAAACCGTGCGGCGGCGACGTGGTTCAGCTCGACGTCGTCGCCTCGCCCGACATCGCCCCCGCACTCGACGACGTGGCGGACCGAGCACGGCGCGAGGAGACCCGCACCGACGGGAAGTGCCTGGACGTCAAGGTGACGGCGCGCTCCGGGGCGGAGGTCGCCGACTCCCTCGCGCAGCGCCCGGCGCACTCCGAATTCCAGGTGTGGATACCGGATTCCCCCCTCTGGAGCGACCGTGTGGACGCGGCCAGCGGCACACCCCTGACCACCAGCGGAACGATCGCGGCCTCCCCCCTCGCCCTGGGCGCCGTCCCCGCCACCGCCGAGAAGCTGGGCTGGCCGGAGAAGACGTACGACTGGGCCGCGCTGGTGAAGGCCGCCGACGACGGCACGCTGCCCCTCGGGATGGCCGACCCCACTCGCAGCGCCACCGGAGTCCTCGCTCTCTCCCGCGTCGACGCCGCCTACCGGAAGGCGGAGAAGGGCGAAGGCGCCGGTACGGCGCGGACCCGTACGGCGGCCGCCGCCAAGGTGCTCCACCGGCGCCTCGCCGACGACGATGAGGAGCTCGCCGCGACACTGCCGCGGGACGCCTCCGGCGCCGGAGCCGCGGAGGAGCACCGCAACCCGGCGGTACTCCTCTCCGAACAGGCCGCGTTCACGCACAACCGCGCCGGCACCGGCCCCGGACTGGAACTCTTCTACCCCCAGGACGGCATCGCCCAGCTCGACTACCCGTACACCCTCGTCGACGAGAACCAGCTCGACGCCGACACCTCACGCGCCGCCGGCCGCTTCATGACGCTGCTGTCCGCGCCCCCGGGCCAGCAGGTGCTGCGCGCCCACGGCTTCCGGGCGGGCCACGGGAGGGCGGACGAGAAGGTGACCCGCGCGGCGGGCGGCCGTACGCCCCAGCCGTACACCCAGGACGCCGCCGCGCTGCCGTCCGCCAAGGAGATCCGGGCGCTGCTCGGGATCTGGACGATCACCGTGCAGAACGCCCGGATCACCACGGTGGTCGACGCCTCCTCGTCCATGGGGCTCGCGGTGCCGAGCAGCGGCGGCCGGTCACGGATGTCGCTGACCAGGGACGCGCTGCTGCGGGAGCTGGCGGCGTTCACGCCCGACGACGAGATCGGGCTGTGGAAGTTCGCCACCGGACTCGACGGCTCCCGCGACCACCTGGAGCTGTCCCCCACCACCCGGCTCGGCGACCGGGAGTCCAACGGCATCACACACCACGACGCTCTCGCGGCCGCCCTGAGCGCGCTCACCCCCGTCCCCGGTGGCGGCACCGGCCTGTACGACACCACGCTCGCCGCGTACCGCGAGGCCCGGTCGTCGTACACGGAAGGGAAGTTCAACACGGTCGTGGTGGTCACCGACGGCGCGGACGACGACACCGCCACCGTCGGCCTGGACGGTCTGACGGCCGAGATGAAGAAGCTGACGGACCCGGGGCGGCCGATCCCGCTGATCGTCCTCGCACTCGGCCCGGAGGCCGACCGGTCCGCGCTGGAGCGCATGGCCGCCCCGACCGGCGGCTCCGTCCACGAGGTCGACGACCCGTCACAGATCGACGAGGCGATCCGGCAGGCCATCATCACCACGGGCAGCGAGGAGCGGGGGTAACCGGAGGGCGCGCTCGCGCGAGGGGTCACCGACGGGGCTCCCGCCCGCTCGGCGCCGAGGCATCCTCCCCCGGCCGGGGCGCGGGTGAGGCGGCACGCTCTCCCGGGCGGCCCACCGCTGCGGGGCCCGGGCGCGCCGCCCCGCCGTCTCAGCCCCCGTCCGGCCCCGCCGCCTCCCGGCTCTGCCATTCGCTTGTCCCCGGGCGGCGCGGCGGCGGTACGGCCCGCCGGACCGCGGGCCAGGCGACGGGCCAGGTGTGCACCGGCTCGCCGGACCGCATGAGTTCGCCGTAGCGGCGGGTCATCCCGGCCAGCGCGGCCCCGCGGTCCAGGCCCTGCTCCCGTGCGTGGTGGTAGGCGGCGGTCTGCCAGGAGGCGCCGTTGGTGCGGCGGGCGCAGCGCTCCTCGATGATGCCGAGGTAGCGGTCCCGGTCGGCCGGTTCGACACCCCAGGCGTCCAGCCCGGCGGCGGCCAGCGGCAGCAGCTCCTGCCGGACCAGCCGCGTCACCGGCGTCTCCACGACACCGCCCCGCCCCGGACGCGGCCAGCGCAGCGTGGCGTCGATGCCGTGACGGCAGGCGGCGGTGAAGTTCTCCGCGGCGGCGGCGAACGGCAGCCGGGTCCACACCGGACGCGGCTCCTCCGCGAGCGCGCGCACCAGCCCGTAGTAGAAGGCGGTGTTGGCGAGGACGTCGGCGACCGTCGGACCCGCCGGGAGTACGCGGTTCTCGACCCGCAGATGCGGTACGCCGTCGGCGATCCCGTACACCGGCCGGTTCCAGCGGTAGACGGTGCCGTTGTGCAGCACCAGTTCCGCGAGGTCCGGTACACCGCCCGCGTCGAGGACGCGCAGCGGGTGCTGCTCTCCGCAGAGCGGCAGCAACGGCGGGAAGTACCGCACGTTCTCCTCGAAGAGGTCGTACGCCGAATCGATCCAGCGCTCCCCGAACCAGGTACGCGGGCGCACCCCTTGGGCCTGGAGTTCCGGCGGCCGGGTGTCGGTGGCCTGCTGGAAGACCGGCGGCCGCGATTCGCGCCACAGCTCACGGCCGAAGAAGAACGGCGAGTTGGCGCCGACGGCCACCTGGACGGCGGCGAGCGCCTGGGCCGCGTTCCACACCGCGGCGAACCGGCCGGGCGTCACCTGGAGATGCAGTTGTACGGAGGTGCACGCGGCCTCCGGGGCGATCGACGGCGACCGGGCGACGAGCCGCTCCACACCCTGGATGTCGAGCGCGAAATCCTCACCGCGCGCCGCCCGCATTTCGTCGTTGAGCAGGAAATAGCGGTCGTTCTCGGAGAGGCTGGCTGCGGTGAGATCGGTGGTGTCCAGCGTCGGCAGAATGCCGATCATCATGACCCGGGCGGCCACTTCACGGGCTTTGCGGTCGGCATAGGCGAGCGCGGTACGGAGTTCCTCGGCGAGCTGCTCGAAGACCTGGCCGTGCAGCCGGTGCGGGGTGATGTTCACTTCGAGATTGCAACGGGCGAGTTCGGTCTGGAAATCCTGGCTCGCGATACGTTCCAGCACCTGGGAGTTCATCATCCGGGGCAGTCCGTCGGCCCCGGCGAGATTGAGTTCGATCTCCAGGCCCACCAGGTTTTTCGGCCGGTCGAACCGTTTCTCCCCCAGCAGCCTCGCCAACCCCTCAAGACACTCCTGAAGCTTTCTTCGATAACGCTCCCGGTCCGCCAGGCCGATGCCGTCCGCGGCGACCTTCTCCCCCATCGAAGGGTCCTTCCTCCAGTGGACGGCCCGCAGCCACGGGCCGTCCGGGGCCGTCCCCGGCACCACCGGGGCACGCGTCACGGTCGATGATGCCCCGGCGGTCTGATCCATAACGCCTCAAGGGCGTTCGGCTGCCGATAGGCTCGAAGTGGCTCGGAGCCCGGCACGTACCGTTGGCATATTGCACGGACATCCCCCGCACGCAATTACCCGGAAATACACCGGAAAGATTCGGCCTACCGCACGGCGGCAGAATATCAAGGCGGTTTACCCACCCTCCTCACAAAGAAGGAGAAAACGCCTCCGCAGCCGGTCCGGATTGCCCCTTGCCGGAAATTACGGGCGCGTTTAGCGGAAACACCGCTGGAACATACGTCGTATAAACTCCGTTCACGAGGCGGAGACTTGGGCCCCGTGTCGCGTTGCGCGCTCCCGCGCGGAGAAACGCGCCGGGGCCGGCTCCGACCCCGCACGCTGACAGTGCCGTCGGCGTCCACCGCGCACCACCGTGTCTCCCGAGTGAGAGGCGACTCACCATGCCGCTGCATGTACCCGCTGCCCCCGCGCCCGCCCTGCGCAGCGTCCTCACCGCTCTCGGCTCGCCCACCGCCGTCCGTGAGGCCCGCCCCGCCGCACTCCGCGCGTACCAGGGCCCGCTGAGCGCCGACCATCCGCTCCCGGTCCACATCCTGGACGGCATCGGCCGCACCGGCGTCCCGCCCCGCACCCGCCTGGCCGGGTGGCGGTTCCTGGTCCTCGGCGGTGAGCGGCCGGTCGCGGCGGCCGAGGCGCGGCTGACGGCGGACGGCTGGGCGTTCGCCCACTTCTGCGGCGGCCCGTACGTCACGGCGACCGAACAGGCCCTGCACCAGGCCGAATCGCTCACCGCCGGGTACCAGCCACGGCTGCTGTCCGTACCGGAGCTGTACATGCTGACGCTGTGGCTGCACCACGACACCGCCTCCGACGGCACCTCGGGGACGCCGGCGCCGGGCGATCTGCTGGTGCCGCTCGCCCCCGCCCCGCCCGGGATCGCCGCACACCTCCCGCAGCGGGTGGCCGACCTCCTGCCGCGGCTCAGCGACCGTCTCGCCCCGCCGCCGCTCCTCGGCTCCACCGCCTGAGGACGTCCGGACGTACCGGCGGACGGGACCGACCGCCCGGACCGGCGCGTTCCGCACGGCGTACGCACCACCTCACCGAGCGCCCCGCGAGCCCTCCAAGGCCGCGGGGCGCTCGGCCGTACGACCCCTGTGCACCCGTCCGCCGCCTCTCCTCCAACCGCTGTGGCACGACGCGCATTTGGGCGCAACCGCCCGCACGGGTGACACGTCCGTACCGAGTGCGTACCACTGCTGCGAAATCCCTGCGGAAATCCGTCCGCAGGGCAACACTTGAGTCCAACCGAAGGAAACGGGGGAAGCGGCCATGACCACTTCGAGTTCATCGAGCCGCACGACGACGTTCACCCATCCGCAGCGAAAGACAATGCCCATGTGTCAGCACCAGCCGCCCTGCCCGACCGCCGACTCCACCGACCGGGAAGCCGCACATCCTGTGGCGCACCACCCGGAGCAGGGCTGGAGCCTGTTGTGCAACGGCGTTCTCCTCTTCGAGGACACCGGTGAGCTTCTGCCGGACGGTCAGGTCATCGCCCCGCACCGTCCGGACGGCACACCCCGGGTCGCCACCACCGTCTGACCCGTCGCACGTCAAAGGGCCCCCGGCGTCATCGCCGAGGGCCCTCATCGCTGCGCGGGCGTCAGCCGTCGTACTCCGTCAGCGGCGGGCAGGAGCAGACGAGGTTGCGGTCGCCGAAGGCGCCGTCGATACGGCGGACCGGCGGCCAGTACTTCTCCGCCGCCACGACACCTGCCGGGAAGACGGCCTCCTCGCGGGTGTACGGGTGCGCCCACTCACCGCCGAGCGCGTCCGCGGTGTGCGGGGCGTTGCGCAGCGGGTTGTCGTCCTTGTCCCACTCGCCGCTGCCGACCTTCTCGATCTCCGCGCGGATGGCGATCATCGCGTCGCAGAAGCGGTCCAGCTCGGTGAGGTCCTCGCTCTCGGTCGGCTCGATCATCAGCGTGCCGGCCACCGGGAACGACATCGTCGGGGCGTGGAAGCCGTAGTCGATGAGGCGCTTGGCGACGTCGTCGATGCTCACGCCCGTGGCCTTGGTGAGCGGCCGGACGTCGATGATGCACTCGTGCGCGACCAGCCCGCCGGGCCCGGTGTAGAGCACCGGGTAGTGCGGCTCCAGGCGCTTGGCGATGTAGTTGGCGGAGAGCACCGCGACCTGGGTGGCGCGCTTGAGGCCCTCACCGCCCATGAGACGGACGTACGCCCAGGAGATCGGCAGGATGCCGGCCGAACCCCAGGGAGCGGCGGAGATCGGGCCGACACCGGTCTCCGGGCCCGCGGTGGGCTGGAGCGGGTGGTTGGGGAGGTACGGCGCGAGGTGCGCGCGGACGCCGACCGGGCCGACGCCGGGGCCACCGCCGCCGTGCGGGATGCAGAAGGTCTTGTGGAGGTTCAGGTGCGAGACGTCGCCGCCGAACTTCCCCGGCTCGGCGAGCCCGACCAGCGCGTTCAGGTTGGCACCGTCCACGTAGACCTGGCCGCCCGCGTCGTGCACCGCGGCGCAGATCTCGGTGATGTGCTCCTCGAAGACGCCGTGCGTCGACGGGTAGGTGACCATCAGGACGGCCAGCTCGTCGCGGTGCTTGTCGATCTTGGCGCGGAGGTCGTCGGTGTCGACCTCGCCGTCCTCACCGGTCTTGACGACGACGACCTTCATCCCGGCCATCACGGCGCTCGCGGCGTTGGTGCCGTGCGCCGAGGACGGGATGAGGCAGACGGTGCGCTGCTCGTCACCGTTGGCGCGGTGGTACGCGCGCACCGCCAGCAGACCGGCCAGCTCACCCTGGGAGCCGGCGTTCGGCTGGATGGAGACCTTGTCGTAGCCGGTGACGGCGGCCAGCCGCTCCTCCAGCTCCTGGATGAGGGTGAGGTAGCCCTGCGCCTGCTCGGCGGGGGCGAAGGGGTGCAGTTGCCCGAACTCCGGCCAGGTGACCGGCTCCATCTCCGTCGTCGCGTTCAGCTTCATCGTGCAGGAGCCGAGCGGGATCATGCCGCGGTCGAGCGCGTAGTCCTTGTCGGACAGCCGGCGCAGGTAGCGCAGCATCGCGGTCTCGGAACGGTGCTGGTGGAAGACGGGATGGGTGAGGTAGCCGTCGGTACGCAGCAGGCTCTCGGGCAGCGCGTCGGCGGCCGCCGCGTCCAGTTGCTCGACGTCACCGCAGACGCCGAAAGCGCGCCAGACGGCGGCGAGCTGCGTCCGGCCGGTGGTCTCGTCACAGGCGATGCCGACGTGGTCCGCGTCGGTCAGGCGGAGGTTGACACCGGCCTCCCGGGCAGCCGCGACGACGTCGGCGGCCCGTCCCGGCACCCGGGCGGTGAGGGTGTCGAAGTACGCGCCGTGCACCAGCTCCACGCCACCGGCCTTCAGCCCCTCGGCGAGGACCGTGGCGTAGCGGTGGGTGCGGCGGGCGATGGCGGCCAGCCCGTCCGGGCCGTGGTAGACCGCGTACATCCCGGCCATGACGGCGAGCAGCACCTGCGCGGTACAGATGTTGCTGGTCGCCTTCTCACGGCGGATGTGCTGCTCACGGGTCTGCAGGGCGAGGCGGTACGCCTTGGTCCCGTCGGCGTCGACGGAGACGCCCACCAGGCGGCCGGGCAGGCTCCGGGCGAACTTCTCCCGTACGGCCATGAAGCCGGCGTGCGGACCGCCGAAGCCCATCGGCACACCGAAACGCTGGGTGGTGCCCACCGCGATGTCGGCGCCCAGCTCGCCCGGAGAGGTGAGGAGGGTCAGGGCCAGCAGGTCGGCGGCGACGGTGACGACCGCGCCCAGCTCCTGGGCCTGCGCGATGACGGCACGGGGGTCGCGGACCGCGCCGGACGCCCCCGGGTACTGCAGCAGCACACCGAAGACGCCCCGCTCGGCGATCTCGGCGGGGATGCCGTCACTCAGGTCGGCGACGACGACCTCGACGCCGGTGGGTTCGGCGCGCGTCCGGATGACGGCGACGGTCTGCGGCAGGCAGTCGGCGTCGACGAGGAAGACGCCCTGCTTGACCTTGCCGACCCGCCGGGAGAGCGCCATGGCCTCGGCGGCGGCGGTGCCCTCGTCCAGGAGCGACGCGCCGGAGGTCGGCAGGCCGGTGAGGTCGGCGACCATCGTCTGGAAGTTCAGCAGCGCCTCCAGCCGCCCCTGCGAGATCTCCGGCTGGTAGGGGGTGTACGCCGTGTACCAGGCGGGGTTCTCCATGACGTTGCGCAGGATCACCGGCGGGGTGAACGTGCCGTGGTAGCCGAGGCCGATCATCGAGGACAGGACCTGGTTGCGCTGGGCGAGTCCGCGCAGCTCGGCGAGGACCTCCGCCTCCGAACGGCCCTGCGGCAGCCCCAGCGCCTCAGCGCTCTTGATCACGTCGGGCACCGCGGTGGCGGTCAGCTCGTCCAGCGAACCGAATCCGACCTGCGCGAGCATCTTCGCCTGCGCCTCGTGGTCCGGACCGATATGCCGGTGCTCGAAGGGCGTACCGCGCTCCAGCTCGGTCAGGGGGATGCGATTGGTGGTCATCTGCGGGGGCCTCCTGGTCTCAACGACCTACGAGGGGCACCACGGCGCTGGTGCCCGGACGGCCTCCCCCTCTGTCATCTCAACCTGAGAGCTTCACCGGCCCGCGACCGCGGCCCGGCTTTCACCGTCGGTGAGGAGGGGTTCCGGCGCTGCGTCGTCCGTGGCCCGCCCTGCTTTCCAGAGTGACCTCGTCCGAGCGGTACGTGTGCCTGAGAGTTTCCGGGGAGGATTTGCTCCTTCGGCGTCCGCGCCGCGAACGACGTGGACTCTCCCGCACGGGGTCAGCGGCCATTTGCCAGCCTACCAGCGCGTCATCCGGGGGATCCTTCGAGTGGCCGACATGGGAAATGTGCCGTTTGGTAGGTGTGACCAGGCAGTTGCGACCAGTTGGAGGGGCCGTGCAAACCGATATCGACCCGCGGAGCCTGATCGGCCGCAAGGCATACGACCGCCAAGGCGCCAAGATCGGCACCGTGGACGAGGTCTACCTCGACGACGCCACCGGCGAACCCGAATGGGCGGCAGTGCGCACCGGACTTTTCAGCCGCGACGCCTTCGTCCCCCTGGAGCCGAGCCGCCTGGTCGACGACGCCCTGCACATCCCTTACGACCGCAAGCTGATCAAGGGCGCCCCGGACTTCGGCGTCGGCCGCCACCTCTCCCCCGAGCAGGAACTCCAGCTTTACCACCACTACCGACTGGACATCACCTCCCCCGCGGACATCGAGCGGCCCCCCGCCGACAAGAACTTCGGCAACATCGCGGGAGCGGACGACTGACCCACGGGAGCGGACGACCGGCCCGCTCACCGACGATCCGAGCCTCGATCCCCGGGCGCTGGTGCAGACCCTGGCGCCGACTCCGGCTCCGGCTCTGCCGCCCACTCCGACTCCGCCTCCGCCTCTGCCGCTGGTGCTGGCTCCAGCTCCAGCTCGGGCTTCGGCTCTGCCGCTGGCTCCGGCACTAGCTTCGGCTCGGGCTCGGACACTAGCTCCGGCTCCGGCCCTAGCACCGGCCGACCGGATATCGAGCGGCCGGACATTCCCTCCGGCCCGCCTCCTCCGCTCCTGACCGGCACCGCTCCCGCGCCCGTCCCGCCCCGCCCCGGGTCCGGCGTCGGCGCGCCGCCCACCAGCGGCAGCGGCTCCCCGGGCCGTAGCGCCGGATCGTCCACGGCGAAGGTCTTCACCCGCCCCGGCGCCGACCACGGCTGCTCGAACCGCACCGTCACCCGCCCCACCCCGCTGCCTTGCACCCACCCCGCGCCGTAGTCGTCATGGACGACGTCCAGCCCGGGATGCCAGCGGCGCGGCCGCTCCTCCTGCGGTTCCGCCTCGCCCCTCGCCGCCCCGCTCTCCGCCGCTTCCAGGGCCTGCTGCGCCGCTTCGACGGCCTCCCGCTCCGTGGCGAGCTGGGCGAAGAGATCCTCCTGGGTGAAGTCGGCCAGCCCGCTCACGCCCACGCCCAGCAGCCGCACCCCGCCCGTGGTGTCGACCAGGTCCAGCAGGCGGACGGCCGCCTCCCGCACCACCGCGGGGTCATCGGTGGGCCCGCGCAGCGTCTCCGACCGCGTCAGGGTCGAGAAGTCGTAGTTCCGCACCTTGATCACGACCGTACGACCGGAACGGCCGGCGGCCCGCAACCGCTCCACACACCGCTCCGCCAGCCGCACCAGTTCGTTGCGCACCCGGGTGCGGTCGGTGAGATCGACCTCGAAGGTGTCCTCCACCGACACCGACTTCGCGTCCCGCTCCGCGACGACCGGCCGGTCGTCCCGGCCCAGCGCCATCGCGTACAGCCCCGTCCCGTGCGCCCTGCCCAGCAGCCGCACCAGCTCCGCCTCCCCCGCCTCGGCGGTCTCCGCGACGGTCGTGATCCCCGCCCGGCGCAACGCCTCGGCCGTCGCCGGTCCGACGCCCGGCAGGGTACGGACGGTCATCGGCCCCAGCAGCTCCCGTTCGGTACCCGGCTCGATGATCCGCAAGCCGTCAGGCTTGGCCGCCTCCGACGCGATCTTGGCCAGCATCTTGGCCCCGGCCAGCCCCACCGAACCCGTCAGCCCCGTGACCTCCCGGATGTCGCGCCGCAGCCGCTCACCGACCGCGCGGGCCGACCCGGAGTCGTCCGCGACACCGCCCGCCTCCAGATCGACGAACGCCTCGTCCAGACTCAACGGCTCGACCAGCGGCGACAGCGCGTGCAGCAGCTCCATCACACTGTCGCTGACCCGGCGGTAGACGGAGAAGCGCGGACTGAGATACGCCGCGTTGGGGCACAGCCGGCGGGCCTGGGCCGTCGGCATCGCCGATCGCACCCCGAAGACCCGCGCCTCGTACGACGCGGTCGAGACGACGCCGCGCGGCCCGATCCCGCCCACGACCACCGGCTTACCGCGCAGGCTGGGCTTGGCCGCCTGCTCGGCGGCCGCGAAGAACGCATCCATGTCGAGATGCAGAATCGTCGGCGCACGTCTCACACGACCGATGCTGCCGCATACCACTGACAATCGGCCCCGAGCAGGGCCGGAGCGTCCGGCGAAGGACCGCCGGGAACGGCCGGGGCTCAGCCCGCGCGGTTGCGCCGCCGGGCCAGCTCGTCGTGCGGGTTCTGCCCCGCCAGGGTCTCCCCCGTGTCCACCCGCTCACCGTGCAACTGGGACAGCGCGCTCTCCACGTCCCGCCACACCACACCGATGGCGATGCCGAAGACGCCCTGCCCGCCCTGCAGCAGATCGACCACCTGATCCGGAGAGGTGCACTCGTAGACCGTCGCGCCGTCGCTCATCAGCGTCATACGCGTCAGATCGGCCGGCTGCCGGGAACGCAGGTGCTGCACCGCGGTGCGGATGTTCTGGAGCGACACGCCGGTGTCCAGCAGCCGCTTGACGATCTTCAGGACGACGACATCCCGGAAGCTGTAGAGCCGCTGGGTGCCCGAGCCGTACGCCGGGCGGACGCTCGGCTCGACCAGCCCCGTACGGGCCCAGTAGTCGAGCTGCCGATAGGTGATGCCCGCGGCCGCGCACGCGGTCGGACCGCGGTAGCCGACGGTCGCCGTTCCCCGCTCCGCCGGGACCGCGGTGGCCTGTACCGGGGTGCGGTCCGCCGTCACGTTCGAGGGGAGCGGCAGCGCCCCTTCCGCCGTACCGTCGCCGGTGATTGCCACGCCGCCCTCCGTCCTCCACGTCCCGGACGGGACCTGCCATATCGACGGTATGCAGTCACTCGGGGTGCGTCAACGATCGCCGCGCTCGCCACGCCGAGTGATAATCACCCCACGAGTGGTTTCCCGCGACCTTGGACGGGGAAGACCTGGCTGGTTGACCGAAAAGCGTCAGCCGGTGGCCGGTTCTCGCGGAACGCCGCGAGCCACCGCCACCGGCCGCTGTCACTGACTGTTGGTGCCGAAGTCCTCGGGCGAGATCTGATCGAGGAACTCGCGGAACTTCTCCACCTCGTCCTCCTGCTCGTCCGGGATGGCGATACCTGCATCGTCCAGCACACCGTCGGTGCCGAAGATCGGCGTACCGGTGCGCAGCGCCAGCGCTATGGCGTCGGACGGCCGTGCGCTGACCTCCACCCCGCTGGCGAAGACCAATTCGGCGTAGAACACCCCCTCGCGCAGGTCCGTGATGCGGACCTGCGTCAGCTCCTGGCCCACCGCTTCCAGCACGTCCTTGAAAAGGTCGTGCGTCAGCGGCCTGGCAGGGACCATGCCCTGCTGGGCGAAGGCGATGGCGGTGGCCTCCCCCGGCCCGATCCAAATGGGCAGGTAACGATCGCCTCCCACCTCCCGCAGGAGCACGATCGGTTGGCTGGAAGGCATTTCCACCCGGACACCCACGACGTCGAGCTCGTTCACACAGCAACCCTAGGACGTGCCCGGCAGGTTTGGGTAGTCGGGCAGATATTTGCTCATGGGAGAGGGGTCCGCAGCGCGCTCTGAACGAGCGCGGCGTGCAACCGCACGGAAAGCGTGGCCAGCTCCCTGGCCGTGGCCTCCGCATGCGCCCTGGTCTGCGGATTACGGTGCCGCCGCAGCGGCGCCACGACCTGTTCCACCAGGCCGGCCTCGCGCTCCGCGGCCGCCTTCACGGCGCGCAGATGGCGCGGTTCGAGCCCGAAACGGCCGAGCTCCGCGACGAGCCGGGCGATCCCGACGGCGTCGCCACCGTAGCCGCCGTCCGCATCGGGCGTGAGCAGGCCGTACGACTCCCACTCGGCCAGCTCCGCCTCGTCCACCTCGGCGGCGGCGAGCAGCTCGGCGCGGCCGATGCGGGCCGTAGCGGGCCGCTCCTCGTCCAGCTCGGGGGCGCCCTCCAGCAGGTCACGGGAGGGCGCCGGGACGGGCAGCGGCGGCTCCTCGCCGCGCTCCTGGGCGTCGAGGTGCTCGCGGATGACCTTCAACGGAAGGTAGTGGTCCCGCTGCATCCGGAGCACGCTCGCGAGCCGCTGGACGTCGGCGGTGGTGAATTTGCGGTACCCGGAAGGCGTACGCGTCGGCTCGACGAGTCCCTCGGCCTCCAAGAAGCGGATCTTGGAGATCGTGACCTCGGGGAATTCCTCGCGCAGCAGGCCGAGCACCGCACCGATGCTCACCGGCTTGCCGTCCGAGGAGGTGGTGCCGGACGTACCGGCACCACCTGTCGGTGTATGACGCATATGCCTTCCCTGGCCGGTCAGATCCCCGCGCCCCGCTGGCTCGGGTAGAAGACCAGGCGGTACTTACCGATCTGCACCTCGTCGCCACCGGCGAGGGCGACGGAGTCGATCCGCTCGCGGTTGACGTAGGTGCCGTTGAGGCTGCCGACGTCGGCGACCGTGAAGACACCGTCCTGACCTCGGCGGAACTCCACATGGCTGCGGGAGACCGTCACATCGTCGAGGAAGATGTCGCTCTGCGGATGACGGCCGGCCGTCGTCAGCTCCCCGTCCAGCAGGAAGCGGCTGCCGGAGTTGGGCCCCCGGCGGACGATCAGCAGCGCGGAGCCCAGCGGCAGGGCGTCGACCGCCGCCTGCGCCTCGGGCGACAGGGCGGGGCTGAGGTTCTGCCCCGTGGTCTCCCCGTCGTACGCCTCGATACCCGAGATCGAGATCGTCGACGTCGTCTCGGACGGACGCTCGGGCTGTCCGCCACGCAGCGGCGCTCCGCACTGCGAACAGAACTTGCCCGCCTCGGCGTTCCGGTGGCCGCACCGCGGACAGGCCAAGGCCGCCGCGCCCTGGGCGCCTATGCGACCGGCACCGGACGGATCACCGGCACCCGCCCCGGGAGCACCCGCGACCTCGTCGCGGAAGAGCGGACGGTCGGCGTCGCTCTCCTCGGGCCGGCTCGGGGCGCGGTGCCGCGCCGTGCCGCTGCCGTCCTCCTGACGTGCACTCTTGCCGAACAGCTTTCCAAACAACTTCACGGGCGATTCCCCTTGTACGAAACAGACCCGCCCGTGGGGCAGGACGAACCCTCGATGCACACACCGGCCGATCCGGACATCCTGTGAACGTCCGCGGCCTTCAGACAGTTTCCCTCACACGCCCCATACACGGTGCGTCGACCCCCCGCTACCTCATGCCCTTCCCGGGCCATCCCCATACGCGTCTCTCTCACTGCGATGACGACCGAGCGTAGTCAGGCCGCTTCGCCTCTCGCAAGGCGTCCACAATGATCTTCTGCTCATCCGTGACACCCACCGTGGCCTGCTCCTTTTCCAGAGTCTGCACCACGCCACCGGGGATGTTGAGCGCCGGCTCCAGATCCTGCGGCTTCCCGATGACCTTGAAACGGTACGGCTGCACGACCCTCCTGCCGTCGATCTCCACCCCGCCGCGGACGTCCGAGAGGTAACTGTTCGCAACGATACGGACGTCGTTCACCTGGATCGCCTCGGCTCCCGCGGCGCGCAGTTCCTGGATCGTGTCGAGCAGCTTGTCCGCCTCCACGGAGTGCGTCGGGTCGTCGATGGTCAGGTTGATGCCGGGCCCCTGGGCCGCGACGGTCCCGGCCAGCACACCTAGCTGCTGTTCCTTCTCCACGGTCTGCTTACGCGCCTCCTCGGCCTGGTCCGAGCTGTTCTCCAGCTCGGTCTTCTGCCCCTCCAGGCGCCGCTGTTCGTCCGTCAACCGCTGCGAGCGGTTGTCCAGTTCGTCCAGGATGCGCACCAGGTCCTCCTGGCGCGCGCCCCGTAGCGCGCTGCTGTCACTGGTGGAACGTACCTGAATCGCCAGGCCGAGGCCGAGAATGAACAGCAGGACCGCGACGATCAGTTGAGCGCGGGTCAGCTGCGGCGGCCACAGGGCGGCGCGCAGCCGCTGGCGCCCGGTCAGCGGCGAGCCCCCGCCGTCGCCGCCCGTCGCGGCTCCGTCCGGCCGCCCACCGGCACCGTCACCGCCGCCCGAGGAGCCCCCGGACGCGGTACTTCCGTCAGCCGGATCGTGGGTGCCGGTCTCACCGTCCCGACCTGCGCGTCCCGCTCCGGCATCCGGCCGCGCCCGGTTCTCGGGCGGCATCGGCCGCCGGTCCGCCGCCGACCGCCCGGCCGCCCGGTCCTCGCCCTCGGCCTCCGGAAGCTCGCGACGTACGGGAGCCTCGTCGGCCTCCGGAAGCTCGCGACGTACGGAAACCTCGTCGGCGTCGGGAAGCTCACGGCGTGCCGGAGCCTCGGCCTGCGGGCGGCGCGCCGGGAGCTCCGCCTCCGGGCGGCGCACCGGAGCCTCGGGCCGCGGACGGCGTGCGATCTCTCCGCCCCGCTTCCGCTCCGGTGCCGGTGCGCCCTCCGTGAACGTGTCCTCCTCCGAACGCCGCGCCCCGTCGGCGGAGGTGTCACCCGCCGTGCGTTCCGGCTCGGGTGTCTCGTCGTTCGCCATCGGCCTCACGCCCTGAAGATGTGCCGGCGGATCGCGGCGGCGTTGGAGAAGATCCGGATGCCGAGCACCACGACCACGCCCGTGGAGAGCTGGGCGCCGACGCCGAGCTTGTCCCCGAGGAACACGATCAGGGCGGCGACCACCACGTTCGACAGGAACGACACGACGAAGACCTTGTCGTCGAAGATGCCGTCCAGCATCGCGCGCAGACCGCCGAACACGGCGTCCAGCGCGGCGACCACAGCGATGGGGAGGTAGGGCTCGACCACCGTCGGCACCACGGGCCGGACCACGAGCCCGACCACGACCCCCACGATGAGCCCCAATACGGCGATCACGATGTGCCCTTCCCTATGTCGGCGCCGTCCGCCTTCGCGGCGCCCGTCTGCGGCTTTGCGGTGCGTACGATCAAACTGGGCGCGGGCGGCAGGGTGACCTCACCCTCCGCGGAAATCCGGGTGCGCACGCCGTAGTTCTCCTGCAGCACGTGCAGATACCGGCCGTCGACGCTGTCCTGGAACGCGGTGCTGAGCCGCTGCCCGTCCCCCACCGCCAGCACCGTGTACGGCGGCACCAGCGGTTTGTTGTCGACCAGTATGGCGTCTCCCGCCGCCCTGATCGCCGAGAGGGACGTCAGCCGCTGCCCGTTGACGGAGATCGCCTCCGCTCCCGCCTGCCACAGGCCGTTGACCACACGCTGCATGTCCCGGTCGCGTACCCGTCCGGTGTCGGAGAAACCGTTGCTCTCCCTGGGGCCACCCCCGTTCCCGGACGCCGCGTCCTTGGCGTCATCGACGACGAGCTTCACGCCGGGGCCGGTGACCTGCGTCGAACCGGCCAGCAGCGCCAGCAGCTCGGCCTTGTCCCCGCCGTGGCGCCGCAGGGCTTCGCGCTGCATGGCGTCCACGGAGTCGCGCAGGGCGTCGACCCGGTGCTGCCGCGCGTCGGCCTGGTCGGTGCCCTTCTGGATGCGGTTGATCAGCTCTTCGCGCTCTTTCGCCAGCGTCGGTGCGGATATCCGCGCCTGCGCGGCGCCCACCGTCACCACCACCGCGGCGAGCACCAGACCGGCGGCGAGCCCCAACTTCGCACGCAGCGTCCGCGGCAGCCCTCCGCCGACGCCCGCGGCGGCCTTCCGTTCGGCGGCCTCCGCGTAGCCGTCGTCGAGGCTGTGATCCATCACGTTGGTCAGCAGCGACATGGACGCGTCGGGGCGCGCGGCCGGTCTCCGGGGGCTGCTCCGATCGGGGCGCTGCTGCGACATGCCGCACATCGTCGCACGTCGCCCGCGCGGTCTCCCAATGGCCCCACCGGCGCGCCGAATCGCGGCGCGCCGGTGGGCACCAGGTCAGCGGCCCGCGCCGTCAACCACCGTTGACCACTCGTCCAGCAGTCGGTCCGCGGACGCCTCGTCGGGGCCTTCCGCCCACAGGTGCGTGACCGCCTCCGCGGGGTCGGGGAGCACGAGCACCCACCGCCCGTCCGCCTCCACCACCCGGACGCCATCGGTGGTGTCCACGGACCGGTCCCCGGCGGCCTCGACGACGTTCCGCATGACCAGGCCCTTGACCGCCCACGGCGTCGCGACGTCCCGGCGCCGCACATGGGCCCGAGGGATCCGTGCGTCGATCTGGCTGAGCGTGATCTGCGACCGCGCGATCAGCCCGAGCAGCCGTACGAACGCGGCGGAGCCGTCGAAGACGCTGCTGAACTCCGGGATGATGAAGCCGCCGCGCCCGTCACCACCGAAGACCGTGCCGTCCTCCCGCCCGACCCGCGTCAGATCATCCGGTGACGTCGTCGTCCACTCGACCTGCGTGCCGTGGTACGCCGCGACCTGTTCGGCGATACGGGTCGTCGTCACCGGCAGCGCCACCCGCCCGCTGCGGCGCTCCGCGGCGATCAGATCCAGCATCACCAGCAGCGCACGGTCGTCCTCGATGATCCGGCCCCGCTCGTCCACCAGCGACAACCGCTCGCCGACCGGGTCGAAGCGCACACCGAACGCCGCCCGCGACGACGCGACGATCTCGCCGAGGCGGACGAGTCCCTTGCGCCGGGCATCGCCCGTCTCGGTCGGCCGCGCTTCGTTCAGGCCGGGATTGACGGTGAGGGCGTCCACACCGAGGCGGCCCAGCAGGCTCGGCAGGACCAGTCCGGCACTGCCGTTGGACGCGTCGACGACGACCTTCAGCCCGGATTCCGCGAGCCCTTCGGTGTCCACGGCCCGCAGCAAGGACCCGGTGTACGAATCGAAGACGCTGGACGGGAAACGCAGATCACCGATTTCCCCGGGAAAGGCACGGCGGTATTCCTGGCGGGCGTAGACACGGTCGAGTTTGCGCTGCCCGGCCTGGGAGAGGTCGGCTCCGCGCGCGTCGAAGAACATGATGTCGACGGAGTCGGGAACGCCCGGCGTGGTGCGGACCATGATGCCGCCGGCGCTGCCCCGCGCGGTCTGCTGCCGGGCAACCGGCAGCGGCACATTCTCCAGGTCCCGTACGTCTATGGCGCTGGCCTGGAGCGCGGAGATCACAGCGCGTTTGAGCGCGCGGGCGCCCCGGGAATGGTCGCGTGCCGTGGTGACCGTGGCGCCTTTCTTGAGGGTGGTCGCATACGCGCCGGCGAGCCGCACGGCCAGTTCCGGCGTGATTTCGACGTTGAGGATTCCGGAGACCCCGCGGGCGCCGAAAAGATGTGCCTGCCCCTTCGACTCCCAGATCACCGACGTGTTGACGAAGGCGCCGGCCTCGACCGTCTTGAACGGGTAGACCCGCACATTGCCCTGGACGATCGATTCCTCACCGACCAGACATTCATCGCCGATGACCGCGCCGTCCTCGATCCGGGCGGCGCTCATGATGTCGGTGTTCTTCCCGACCACACAGCCCCGGAGATTGGTCCGGGGGCCGATGAAGACGTTGTCGTGCACGACCGCCTTATGGAGGAACGCACCGCTCTTCACCACGACGTTGGAGCCGATGACCGTGTGCTCGCGGATCTCCACATCCGCCTCGACCTTGGCGTAGTCCCCGATGTACAGCGGACCGCGCAGTACGGCGTCGGGATGGACATCGGCGCCTTCGGCCACCCAGACACCTGGCGAGATCTCGAAGCCGTCGATCTCGACATCGACCTTGCCGTCCAGGACATCGGCCTGGGCCTTCACATAGCTTTCGTGGGTGCCGACGTCCTCCCAGTAGCCCTCCGCGACATAGCCGTAGATCGGCTTGCCTTCCTTCATCAGTTGAGGGAAGACGTCACCCGACCAGTCGACGGAGACATCGGACTGGACGTAGTCGAAGACCTCGGGCTCCATGACGTAGATGCCCGTGTTGACGGTGTCCGAGAAGACCTGGCCCCAGGTGGGCTTTTCCAGGAACCGTTCGACCTTGCCGGCCTCATCGACGATGGTGATGCCGAACTCGAGGGGGTTGGGAACCCTCGTCAGACAGACGGTGACGAGGGCACCCTTCTCCTTGTGAAAGCGGATGAGGTCGGTGAGGTCGAAGTCGGTGAGGGCGTCACCGGAAATCACGAGGAAGGCGTCGTCCCGCAGGGCTTCTTCCGCGTTCTTCACGCTGCCCGCGGTGCCGAGGGGTTTTTCCTCATTGGCATAGGTGAGTTCCATGCCGAGCTCTTCGCCGTCGCCGAAGTAGTTCCGGACGAGTGAGGCGAGGAATTGCACGGTTACCACGGTCTCGGTGAGACCGTGCCGTTTCAGCAGCCGCAGTACATGCTCCATGATCGGCCTATTGGCCACGGGGAGCAGGGGTTTGGGCATGCTGGACGTCATGGGGCGAAGGCGTGTGCCTTCGCCGCCGGCCATCACAACGGCCTTCATGTCGGAAGCGTCCTCCTCTAAGAGACGACGGTCTTGCCGACTTCACCCGTCTGGATCGCCCACTGTTCTCACGTACGGGCGCCAGGTGGCACTGGTATTACCTGTTCGGCGAGCTCAGTCGGCTGTGGCGTCCGCCCTGATGATCCTGCGGACCTGAACCACGTAGAGGATTCCTGCCCACCAGTAGAGCGCCGTACCCCATCCGGCGAAAGCCCATCCGAAAACAGCAGCGAGGGTATGGAGCCAGCCGTGCCCGTCACTGAGAAGGAGCAGCGGGAAGGCGTACATGAGGTTGAACGTCGCCGCCTTGCCGAGGAAGTTCACCTGGGGCGGACCGTATCCGTGCCGGCCCAGGAATCCGACGGCGATCAGCAGCATGAGTTCCCGCGCCACCAACGCCACGGTGAGCCACAGCGGCAGGATCTCCCGCCACGTCAGTCCCACGAGAGTGGAAAGGATGTACAAACGGTCCGCGGCCGGATCGAGGATGCGCCCCAGGCTGCTGATCTGGTTCCAGCGACGGGCGAGTTTGCCGTCGAGATAGTCGCTGACTCCGCTCAGGGCCAGGACGAGCAGTGCCCAGCCATCGGCCTTGGGCCCGCCGAATTCCGGCCACAGAATCAACCACAGGAACACCGGCACGCCGACCAGGCGCGCCATGCTCAGAATATTGGGGATGGTGAGGACGCGATCCGTCTGGACCCGCGTCTCCTGGACCTCCACGCGGGGGCCTCCTGTGGGAAATGTGCGGACAATGCCCCCTGACCCTACCTGCCGGCCCGAGCGCGCCGTGCCCTGGGGCTCCGCATCTCCCCCGAAACGCAAAAATGCTCCGGTCTCCGCAACCTGTACTGGTTGCGGAGACCGGAGCTAAAAATTGTTCGGCGGCGTCCTACTCTCCCACAGAGTCCCCTCTGCAGTACCATCGGCGCTGAAAGGCTTAGCTTCCGGGTTCGGAATGTAACCGGGCGTTTCCCTAACGCAATGACCACCGAAACACTATGAAGTTAACCAACCCGGCACAACACAGGTCGTTACTTCAGAACCTACACAGTGGACGCGAGCAACTGAGGACAAGCCCTCGGCCTATTAGTACCAGTCAACTCCAACCGTTACCGGTCTTCCATATCTGGCCTATCAACCCAGTCGTCTACTGGGAGCCTTACCCCATCAAGTGGGAGGGAGCCCTCATCTCGAAGCAGGCTTCCCGCTTAGATGCTTTCAGCGGTTATCCTTTCCGAACGTAGCCAACCAGCCATGCCCTTGGCAGAACAACTGGCACACCAGAGGTTCGTCCGTCCCGGTCCTCTCGTACTAGGGACAGCCCTTCTCAAGACTCCTACGCGCACAGCGGATAGGGACCGAACTGTCTCACGACGTTCTAAACCCAGCTCGCGTACCGCTTTAATGGGCGAACAGCCCAACCCTTGGGACCGACTCCAGCCCCAGGATGCGACGAGCCGACATCGAGGTGCCAAACCATCCCGTCGATATGGACTCTTGGGGAAGATCAGCCTGTTATCCCCGGGGTACCTTTTATCCGTTGAGCGACGGCGCTTCCACAAGCCACCGCCGGATCACTAGTCCCTACTTTCGTACCTGCTCGACCCGTCAGTCTCACAGTCAAGCTCCCTTGTGCACTTACACTCAACACCTGATTGCCAACCAGGCTGAGGGAACCTTTGGGCGCCTCCGTTACCCTTTAGGAGGCAACCGCCCCAGTTAAACTACCCACCAGACACTGTCCCTGATCCGGATCACGGACCCAGGTTAGACATCCAGCACGACCAGAGTGGTATTTCAACAACGACTCCACAACCACTGGCGTGGCCGCTTCACAGTCTCCCACCTATCCTACACAAGCCGAACCGAACACCAATATCAAGCTATAGTAAAGGTCCCGGGGTCTTTCCGTCCTGCTGCGCGAAACGAGCATCTTTACTCGTAGTGCAATTTCACCGGGCCTATGGTTGAGACAGTCGAGAAGTCGTTACGCCATTCGTGCAGGTCGGAACTTACCCGACAAGGAATTTCGCTACCTTAGGATGGTTATAGTTACCACCGCCGTTTACTGGCGCTTAAGTTCTCAGCTTCGCCATGACGAATCATGACTAACCGGTCCCCTTAACGTTCCAGCACCGGGCAGGCGTCAGTCCGTATACATCGCCTTACGGCTTCGCACGGACCTGTGTTTTTAGTAAACAGTCGCTTCTCGCTGGTCTCTGCGGCCACCACCAGCTCACGGAGAAAATCCGATCACCAGCAATGGCC
>NZ_CP172415.1:5597500-6382500 GCF_044497305.1 Streptomyces sp. BBFR2 | reverse complement strand
GGTGCGGCACATGGGGACGGCGGTGCTGGAGCCGCCGGCCAAGCAGATTCCGGCCGAGGAGGCGGAGCGTGAGCAGGGGCGGGCCCGCCAGGCGGTGGAGGCGGTCGCGGCCGATCTGATCGCGCGGGGCAACCTGGCCGGCGGTGAGGCGCAGGCCGTGCTGGAAGCCCAGGCCATGATGGCCCAGGACCCGGAGCTGATCGCCGACGTGGAGCGGCGGATCGCCGTCGGGAGCACCGCCGAGCGTGGGGTGTACGACGCGTTCGCGGCGTACCGGGCGCTGCTCGCGGGTGCGGGTGAGTACCTGGCGGGCCGGGTCGCCGACCTGGACGATGTGCGGAACCGGATCGTGGCGCGGCTGCTGGGTGTGCCGATGCCGGGGGTGCCGGACAGCGACGAGCCGTACGTCCTCATCGCGCGGGATCTGGCGCCGGCCGACACGGCGCTGCTCGACCCGACGCTGGTGCTCGGGTTCGTGACCGAGGAGGGCGGGCCCACCAGCCACAGCGCGATTCTGGCGCGGGCGCTCGGGGTGCCCGCGGTGGTGGCGCTGCCGGGCGCGGGTGAGCTGGCCGAGGGCACCGTCATCGCGGTGGACGGGAGCACCGGCGAGATCTTCGTCGAGCCGAGCGCCGCGAAGCGGGAGGAGCTGGAGACGGACGCCGCGGCGCGGAAGGCGGCGCTGGCCGCGTCGACCGGGCCCGGTGCCACCTCCGACGGTCACAAGGTGCCGTTGCTGGCGAACGTCGGCGGGCCCGCGGACGTGCCGGCGGCGGTGGAGGCCGGTGCGGAGGGCGTGGGGCTGTTCCGTACGGAGTTCCTCTTCCTGGACGACAGCGAGCAGGCGCCGTCCGAGGAGAAGCAGGTCGAGGCGTACCGGACGGTGCTGGAGGCGTTTCCGGAGGGCCGGGTCGTGGTGCGGGTGCTGGATGCCGGCGCCGACAAGCCGCTGGACTTCCTGACGCCGGCGGATGAGCCGAACCCGGCGCTGGGCGTGCGGGGGCTGCGTACCCTGCTCGACCACCCGGAGGTGCTGCGGACGCAGTTGACCGCGCTGGCGAAGGCGGCCGAGGGGCTGCCCGTCTACCTGGAGGTCATGGCGCCGATGGTGGCGGACCGTACGGACGCGAAGGCGTTCGCGGACGCGTGCCGGGAGGCGGGGCTGCAGGCGAAGTTCGGGGCGATGGTGGAGATTCCGTCGGCGGCGCTGCGGGCGCGGTCGATTCTGCAGGAGGTGGAGTTCCTTTCGCTGGGGACCAACGACCTGGCGCAGTACACCTTCGCGGCGGACCGTCAGGTCGGTGCGGTGTCGCGGTTGCAGGACCCGTGGCAGCCGGCGCTGCTGGATCTGGTGGCGCTGTCGGCGGAGTCCGCGAAGGCGGAGGGCAAGAGCTGCGGGGTGTGCGGTGAGGCGGCGTCCGATCCGCTGCTGGCCTGTGTGCTGACCGGGCTCGGGGTGACGTCGCTGTCGATGGGCGCGGCCTCCCTTCCGTATGTGCGGGCGACGCTGGCCAAGCACACGCTGGCGCAGTGTGAGCGGGCGGCGGCCGCGGCGCGGGCGGCGGACACCGCCGAGGAGGCGCGGATCGCCGCGCAGGCGGTGCTCTCCGGGGAGTGATACCCGGCGGCGCCCTGCCGCGTGTGCCGTACCGGACGGCCGTCCCGCCCCTGTGGCGGGGCGGCCGTCCGGCGTATCGGTGTGTGCCGCCGTGGGTCAGCAGTCGTGGGGTGCCGGTGGGCGGGTGAGGGGGAAGCCCTCGGCGTGATCGACCTGGTGCTCGGGCGGGATGGGCTCGCCGGTCTCGGCGTCGGTGCAGTAGGCGGTGAAGACCTGGGCGGCGGTGAGCGGTTCGGGCCAGCCGTCGCGCAGGGTCCAGCCGCGGACGGTGTCGTGTGCGGTCCCGGTGGTGTCGTCCGGCCGTGGTTGCGGGCGGGTGCTGCGGGAGACGATGCCGCCCGGGGTGCGGTGGGCGATGCCGGCGGCCAGAACCGTGCAGAAGGTCAGGGACTCGGATTCCGAGAGGTGGTGGCGGCCCTCCTGTGAGGTGACGCGGAGGGCCGCCAGGAGGGGCGGAGGGCCGGCGGGGATGCTGCAGACCAGGTGGTGGGTGCCGTCGCCGAGACCGTCGAGGAGTTCCTTCAGTGCCTGGGTGGCGAGGACGAAGGCGGCGTGGGAGAGGTCTTCGCCGCACTCCCGGCAGGTGCCTGCCTGGGTGAGCCGGGTGGCGGCCAGGTCCCAGATGGTCCGTCGGCCGGTCTCCTCGGCCAGCAGCGGCAGGAGTTGGGCCAGCGGCTCGCCGGCGTACGGGACCGTGGCGGCGGTGCAGGCGAGTTCGGCGGTGTAGCGGGCGCGGCTGTCCGTGCTGTCCGGGTCGATGCCGAGCTCCTGGCAGTACTCGGCGTAGCCGGCGGGGTCGAAGAGGGTGAGGGTGGTGCGCACGCCCTGGGCGGTCCGGGTGCGCAGGTGGTCCTCCAGGTGGCGGAGGTAGCGGGTGTGGTCGTCGAACGGGAAGGTGCGGTAGCCGCGCATGGCGGCGAAGGCGTCGGGGTCGGCGAGCACGGCGGCGGTGCCGGGGATTTCGCGGCGAAGCTGTTCCCGGGCGCGGCGGGTGGTACGGGACGCGGATGTCATGGCTCCCCCTGGTGAGTCGGACGTCCGCGGCGGTGAGGTACCGCCGCGGACTTCATTCGTCACTGAGAGTAATCGGGGGGTCTGACAACGGCGGTGGCTCGGGCCCTCCGGTCACTTTCCGCGATCGGCGCGGCGGTCGGCGGCGATGCGTTCGTAGAAGGTGAGGAGGGTGACGTCGTCGACGGAGCCGGGGTTGACGGCCTTGTCGAGGGGGGTGCCCTGGAGGAGGCGTTTGACGGGGACCTCGATGCGCTTGCCGGTGAGGGTGTGGGGGATGCCGGGGGCCTCGATGATGTCGTCGGGGACGTGGCGCGGGGAGAGTTCGGTGCGCAGGGTCCGCTTGACGCGGTCGCGGAGGGCGTCGTCGAGGACGGCGCCCGGGGCGAGGTGGACGAAGAGGGGCATCCAGTAGCCGCCGTCGGGGAGTTCGAGGCCGATGACGAGGGATTCGCGGATCTCGGGGAGGCGTTCGACGGCTTCGTAGATGTCGGCGGAGCCCATGCGGACGCCCTGGCGGTTGAGGGTGGAGTCGGAGCGGCCGTGGATGATGACGCCGCCCCGGGCGGTGCGGGTGATCCAGTCGCCGTGGCGCCAGACGCCGGGGTAGGTGTCGAAGTAGCTGTCGTGGTAGCGGCTGCCGTCGGGGTCGTTCCAGAAGCGGACCGGCATGGAGGGCATCGGGTTGGTGACGACGAGTTCGCCGACCTCGTCGGTGACCGGGTGGCCCTGGGGATCCCATGCCTGGAGGTCGGTGCCGAGGCTGGGGGCCTGGAGTTCACCGATGTGGACGGGGAGGGTGGGGACGGCGCCCGCGAAGCAACTGCAGACGTCGGTGCCGCCGCTGACGGAGGCGATCCAGAGGTCGCCGCCGCCCTCCCGGAAGGTGTCGTGGAGCCAGCGGAAGCCGTCGGGGGGCAGTGGGGAGCCGGTGGTGGCGACGCAGCCGATCGAGGAGAGGTCGAGGTCGCGGGCGGGGTGGATACCGGCTTTGCGGCAGGCCATGACGTAGGCGGCGGAGGTGCCGAAGAGGGTGGCGCGGGTGGCTTCGGCGATGCGCCACTGGGCGGCGACGTCGGGGTGGCCGGGGCTGCCGTCGTACAGGACGATCGTGGTGCCGGTCAGCAGGCCGCCGACGAGGAAGTTCCACATCATCCAGCCGGTGGAGGTGTACCAGAAGAAGCGGTCACCGGGGCCGAGGTCGCAGTGGAGGCCGATCTGCTTGAGGTGTTCGAGGAGGATGCCGCCCTGGGACTGGACGATGGCCTTGGGCAGGCCGGTGGTGCCGGAGGAGTACAGGACCCAGAGCGGATGGTCGAACGGGACCTGTTCGTAGACCGGTTCGGCACCGTTCGTGGTCAGGTCCGACCAGTTCAGGGCTCCCTCGGGCGCTTCGGTGCCGAGCAGCGGGATGTGGACGACGGCGCGGAGGGTGGGGAGTTCGGCGCGGAGTTCGGCGACGGTGGCGCGGCGGTCGTGCTCCTTGCCGCCGTAGCGGTAGCCGTCGACGGTGAACAGGACGACGGGCTCGACCTGCTGGAAGCGGTCGAGGACGCTGCGGGCGCCGAAGTCGGGGGCGCAGGAGGTCCAGACGGCGCCGACGGCGGCGGTGGCGAGGAGGGCCGCGGCGGCCTGCGGGATGTTGGGGAGGTAGCCGCTGATCCGGTCGCCGGGGCGGACGCCGAGGTCACGCAGGGCGGCGGCGAGCGAGGCGACCTGGTCGCGGAGGTCGGCCCAACTGACGGGGGCGATCTCCTGGCGCTCGTCGGTGCAGAGCAGGGCGGGGGTGTCGGCGCGGTCCGGGTCGTCGGCGGTGCGCAGGGCGTGCTCGGCGTAGTTGAGGGTGGCGCCGGGGAACCAGCGGGCCCCGGGCATGGCGCGGTCGGCGAGCACGGTGTCGTACGGGGCGGTGAAGCGGACGTCGAACCACTCCGCGACCGCCTGCCAGAAGGCGGGGAGGTCCTCGGTGGACCAGCGGTGCAGGTCGGCGTAGCTGCGCTGCGGGTCGCCGGGGGTGGCGGCGGGCGCGCCGTGGTGGGTGGCGGCCCAGGTCTGGAAGCGGGTGATCTGCGCGCCGTCGATGCGGTCCGGGCCGGGCTGCCAGAGGGGCGTCGGCTGCTGGGCGGGGGGCGGTGCGGTGGTCATGTCGAGGCTCCCGGACGGTACGCGTGGTGGGCGTCGGCCGCGCCCGGCGCGGGTGCGGGGGTGGCGGCCCTCCTGGACGATGCCATGTGATCGTCCTGTGCACCAGGGTCGCCCGGTGGGGCGGTGGTCGTCCGGGGTGCCGGGCGGGCCGGTGGGGCGGGTGGCGGCCCTGGGGTGTGGGGGGTTCGGCCGTCGGACGGCGCCCGGTGGACGCTCAGGTGAACGGAAGTTGAACGCCCCTCGGGGTGATCTCCGGGAATGACAGTCTGAGCAGCATGAACGGGCGTGATCTGGTGCGGTCGGTGCGGACCGTCGGTGCGGCGCAGGGGCTGCGGTCGGTACGGGCCGCGTGGCGGCGGCGGAGGGCGGACGCGGCGGCGCTGCCCCGGGGCGGGCGGGAGCGGGCGCGGGTCCCCGGGGAGGCCGAGGGGGCCGAACCGCAGCCGGGCGGTGGCGTGATCCGGTTCGCCCGGTCGTCGCTGCGGGTGCGGGTGGCGGCGGGCGGTGCGGTGTTCTGCGGCTGGGACGGGGCGGCGCCGGAGCCGTCGTACGCGCTGGCCGGGTGCCCGCAGGCGGATGCGCGGGCGGCACTGGAGCCGGACACCGAGGGCGGCTGGCGGGTGGTGTCGGAGCGGGTGACGGTGGTGGTGTCGCGGCACGGCGCGGTGGAGGTGCGGACGCCGGGCGGGGTGCTGCTGCGGCGGGAGCTGCCGCCGCGGTGGTGGGACCGTACGGACACCGGTACGGCACCGGGCACGAACGGTGCGGACGGCGGCGGGGCGGGTACGGACCCGGCGGGCCCCGGGGGTGACGGGGGTGACGGCCCCGGGGCGGGTGGTCGTTCGCGGTGGGTGCAGCGGTCGGAGGTGGCGGCGGACGCGCGGTTCTTCGGGCTGGGGGGACGGGCCGCCGGGCCGCGGCTGCGGGACGGCGTCTACCGGCTGTGGAACGCCGCGCCCGGTGGGCCGGGCGGCGCCGGGGAGGACCGCCTCGCGATGCCGGTGCAGTTGGTGGTGGCGGACGCCGGGACGCATCTGGTGTTCCACGACAACTCCTGGGACGGCCGGGTGACGTTGCGGGAGGGCCGGGAGGGCGCGGGGTCGGGGCACGACCGCCGGGGGGCGTGCGCGCTGCGGATGGACGGCGGGCCGCTGCGGTACTGGGTATTGGTGGGCACGCCGGCCCGGGTGCTGATGGGCTGGGCGTCGCTGACCGGTGCGGCGTTGCCGCCGCCGCGCTGGGCGCTGGGCCCGCAGCACGCGCTGCGGGGCGGCGCCCCTCAGGTGCGGCGGGCGGTGGCCGCCCACCGGGAGCACGGTCTGCCGCTGGCCGCCGTCCATCTGGAGCTGGGGCCCGGGGCGCGGCGCCGGGAGCGTGCGGGTGAGCGGCCCGACGGTGCGGAACTTCCCGATCTGACCCGGGAGTTGCGGGCCGACGGGGTGCGGGCCGTGGCGGTCGAGGGGCCGGCGGTCCCGGTGCGCGCGGGGGCGCGGGAGTACGACGAGGGGGTGGCCACCGGGGCGTTCGTGCGCGATGCGCGGGGCCGGGAGGTGCGCGGGGTGGCGGGGCCGGGTGAGGCGGTGTTCCCGGATTTCACGGATCCGGCGACGCGTGCCTGGTGGGGCGGGCGGTCGGCGGAGCGGTGGGCGCAGGGTTTCGCCGGGGCGGGGCACGAGCTGGCGGCTCCGGTGCCGTTCGCGGCGTTCGGGGAGGTGGCGCTGGAGCGGTCGGCGCGCCATGCGCTGGAGGGGCGCGGCGGGGATCACCGGGAGGCGCACAACGTGTACGCGCTCCAGATGGCGCGCGCCGGGTACGAGGGTGTGCCAAACGGCCCCGGGGAGCGGCCGTTCGCCTTCTCCCGTACGGGATGGGCGGGGCTCCAGCGGTACGGCGGGGTGTGGTCGGCGGACGCGGCGGCCGACTGGCCGGGGCTGCGGGCGTCGCTGGCGCTGGTGCTGGGCCTCGGGCTGTGCGGGGTGCCCCACAGCGGTCCGGAGGTGGGCGGCCGGGGCGCGGCGGGCGCGGAGCTGTATCTGCGGTGGTGTCAACTGGCGGCGTATCTGCCGCTGTTCCGCACCCGGAGCGACGCGGAGCCGTGGGGCTTCGGGGCGGAGGTGCTGGCGCATGCGCGGGCGGCGCTGGCGGAGCGGGAGCGGCTGGTGCCGTACCTCGCGACCCTGGGGCAGTTGGCGCGGCTGACCGGCGCGCCCTGTGTGCGGCCGGTGTGGTGGCGGACGCCGCACGACCGGGCGCTGCGGGACTGCGAGGACGCATTTCTGCTGGGGGACGCGCTGCTGGTGGCGCCGGTGCTGGAGCCGGGGGTGCGGGCGCGGGTGGTGCGGCTGCCGCGCGGGCGGTGGTACGACACGGCGTCGGGGCGGGCGTACGACGGGCCCGGCCCGGTGCGTCTCGCGGCGCCGCTGTCGCGAATACCGGTGCTGGCGCGGGCCGGGGCGGTGCTGCCGGTGGCGGGCGCGGACGGCACCACGGAGCTGGAGGTCTGGGCGCCGGTCGCCGGGCGCGGCGGCGGCGGGCTGGTCGTGCCGGACACCGACGGTGAGCGGCCGGAGGCGGCCCGGTTCGTCTCCTGGCTGGAGCGGGGCCGGGTGGTGGTGGAGCGTCAGGACGGCGGCCCGGTGGGGTACCGCGTACGGGTACGCGGGGCGGGGGCGGCGGAGGGGTGAGGGCGGGCCCGTGGGGGCGGGGCGGGGCAGGTGCCTCGCGGCCCACACGGGCAAGGCGGGTGCGGCCGTGAGGCGCCCGGGCACTCGCGCAGTCCTGGCCTCCCCGGACTCCCGAAGCCGGACTCCGGGCCCCCGGCCCCCGGGCACTCCGGCACCGGGCTCCGATACCGGACTCCGGCTTGCCGGGCGCCCGACTCCCCCGCGATTCCCGGCAGGTGAGCCGCACCCCTGAACAAGAACAGCGCCCCCGGGCCGACGGGCCCTCCTCCCCCGCTTCCGTCCTCCCCCGGCGTTCCCCGCCAAGGCTTCCCTCCCCGTCCCCGTGCTGGTAGACGGTCTCCATGCGGAAGACACATGAGGTACGTGAGGCAGAGGTGTCCGGAGTGACCCGACGCGTCGGGCGGGGTTCCGGGGCCGGGCGGCGGTTGAGGCCGCTGGTCCGGGGGCTCGCCGTGGGGCTGGCCGCCGCAGCGGTGGCGGCCGTGGTTCCGGGCGGGGCGGTGGCCTCCCCGGTGGCGGGCGGGGCGCGGGGCGGGGAGCCGCGCGCCCCTGAGGAGTTCGTCGCGCTGCGGGCGGTGGACCCGACGATCATGCAGGAGATGCGGTACTTCACACCCCACGACTTCATGGGGGTGCGGGTCACCGGATACCGCGCGCCGACGTGTCTGGTCACCCGGGACACCGCGCGGGGGCTGCACCGGGCGCAGCGGGCGTTCCTGCGGCGCGGCTACTCGCTGAAGGTGTACGACTGCTACCGGCCGCAGCGGGCCGTGAACCACTTCATGACCTGGGCGAAGGACCTCGGCGACCAGCGGATGAAGGGCGAGTTCTACCCCCGTATCGACAAGTCGACGCTCTTCCGGGACGGGTACATCGCCGAGAAGTCGGGGCACAGCCGGGGCAGCACCGTCGACCTGACGCTGGTGAAGCTGCCCGCACTCCCCACCCGGCCGTACGTACCCGGTGAGCCGCTGTCGCCGTGCTACGGGCCCCAGGAGGCGCGGTTCCCCGACAACTCCCTGGACATGGGCACCGGCTTCGACTGCTTCGACACGCTCGCGCACACCCTCGATCCGCGGATCAAGGGGGAGCAGCGGGCGAACCGGCTGCTGCTGAAGCGGGGCATGGAGCGGGCCGGTTTCACCAATTACGCCGCCGAGTGGTGGCACTACACGCTCACCCCGGAGACGTTCCCGGACACCTACTTCGACTTCCCGGTGGCGTGGCGTTCGGTCACCGGACGGCGCTGAGCCGCCGGGCCGCCCGGGGCGGGTACTGACACCGCTCCGGCCCCGCGGCTACCGTGCGGGCATGACGGACACGACGGAGCGCGACGCCGTACCGGCCCGGGGCGGACTCTCCGGCCCGGCGCGGACGTTCGCGTCGTACGAGGAGTTCTGGCCGTACTACGTCGCGATGCACGCGAAGGCCGTGACCCGGTGGGTGCATCTCGCGGGGACGCTCACCGGGCTCGCGGTCACCGCCTACGGGGCGGTGCGGCGCCGGCCCCGGCTGCTGCTCGGGCTGCCGGTCATCGGCTACGGCACCGCCTGGCCCGCGCACTTCCTCATCGAGCGGAACAATCCGGCCACGTTCGGGCATCCGGCGTGGTCGCTGCGGGGCGACGCGCAGATGATCCGGATGATGCTCGCCGGGCGGGACGCGGAGCTGGGCCGGATCGCCGCCGGCTGGCTCGCCGCACACGGCCGCTGACCCCTGGCCGCACGGTCACGTCTTCCCCACCCTCCGGAATCCTGCGTGAACAGCGCGTGAACCGGGCCCGGTCGGTGCCCCGGGGGCGGCATGCTGCTGCCGTGCCTGCCTGGACGGACCAGCTCCGATTCGCGTACCAACCCGTCGTGAACCTGGCGACCGGCACGGTCGTCGCGCTGGAGATACTCGCCCGCCCCGAAAGCGGTGACGTGCTGGCCGCCGCGCGCCGCTCCCCCGAGCTGGACGCCGAACTCGCCGCGCTCGCCGTCCGCGCCGCGGCCCGGCAGGAGGTACCGCTGCCGCTGCACCTCAACGTGTACGCGACGACGGTCGCCGCGGCGGCGGGGCTGACCCCGCTGAGCAAAGCGGTGCACGACACGGGCCGCCGGCCGTGGGAGATCACGCTCGACATCGGCGGCCCGTTCTCCGGACTGCCGCATCCGGCGCTGGGCGACGGGGTGGCGCGGCTGCGGGAGGAGGGGTACCGGATCTGCGTCGACGGTGTGGGGGACGGCGATCCGCCGCTGCGGCTGCTGGGCGCGCTCGCCCCCGATCTCGTCAAGCTCGATGTGCCGCTCTGCGCGGAGCTGGTGTCCGCACCCGGCGCGCGGGCCGCGGTGGCGGCGATGCGGCAACTGTGCGCGCAGCTCGGCGGGTTGCTGGCGATCGAAGGGGTGGAGACGGAGCGGCAGTACGCGGCGGTGCGCGAGGCCGGGGTGCAGCTCGCGCAGGGCCACCTCTTCGCACCGCCGGCCCGCCGCCCGGCCGCCGAGGTGTACCTGCCGCCGTCCGCGCCCGCCCCGGTGCCGCCGCACGACGCCCGGACGGGCCCGCCGATCGCGCAGTTCCTGCAACCGGCGGCGCTGTTGCCGGTCTCCGCGTCGGCGGGCGCGGTCCGCGACCACCTCACCGCCTTCCCCGACGTCTCCGGCATCCTCCTGGTGGACGCCGGCGGGGTGCCGGTGCGGGCCGTCGACCGGGACCGGTTCCTGCTGTCGCTGTCGGGACGGTACGGCCACGCGCTCTACGCGGACCGCCCGGCGCTGCGGCTGGCCGACCGGCCCCGTACGGTCCGGGCGGACGCGACCGCCTGGGAGGTGCTGAACGTGATCACGGACGGCGACCGGTCGCGGACCGGGGACGATGTGGCGGTGGTTGACGGGCACGGCCGGTGTGTCGGGGTGGTGCATCTGGCCGACATCCTCCGGGCGCTGGCCGAGAGCCGGGTGGAGGAGGCGGCGCGGCTCAATCCGCTGACCCGGCTGCCGGGCTCCGACGCCGTCAACTGCGAGGTGGACCGGCGGATCGCGGAGGGCCGGCCGTTCGCGCTGAGCTGGCTGGACGTGGACGGTTTCAAGCAGGTCAACGACGGTGCCGGGTTCGCCGCGGGCGATGAGCTGATCCGGTCGGTGGGCCGGGCGCTGGCCGAGGTCGCCGGGCGGGAGCCGGACGCGCGGGTGGGGCATATCGGCGGCGACGACTTCCTGGTGCTGGCAGAGCCGGGCGGCCTGGAGCCGTTCGCCGCCGCGCTGCTCGACGTCGGCTGGTCGGCGGGGGGTGCGCCGGTGACGCTGTCGCTGGCGACGGTGGTGTGCCCGCCGGGCAGCGTCACCGGCCACGGTCAGGCCGCGGCGGCGCTGGCCCCGCTGAAGAAGGCGGCGAAGGCGCTGACCGGCGCGAGCTGGGTGGTGGGCCGCCCGGACACCGAACACACCGAGACGCGGCGCGGCGTCCCCGCGGCGCGCCCGGGCGACTGAGTCCGGGCCGCCCGGGCGGACGGCGCCCCTCAGGACAGGGCGGGCTCGCGCTGCTGGGCGCCGGTCCGCATGGCGTGCCGGACGACGGTGATCAGCACGTCCCGGACGGATTCCTTGCTCCGCGCGTCGCAGAGCAGGACCGGCACCTCGTCATCGAGGTCCAGCGCCTCGCGGATGGTGTGCGGCGGGTGCTGCTCCGCGTCGTCGAAGCAGTTGACGGCGACGGTGAACGGCAGTCCGCGGCGCTCGAAGTAGTCGATGGCGGCGAAGGAGTCGGCGAGCCGCCGGGTGTCGGCGAGGACCACCGCGCCGAGCGCGCCGAGCGCCAGCTCGTCCCAGAGGAACCAGAAGCGGTCCTGGCCCGGCGTGCCGAACAGGTACAGGACCAGGGCGTCGTTGACGGTGATACGGCCGAAGTCCATGGCGACGGTGGTGGTGGTCTTGGACTCCACGCCGTCGAGGTCGTCGACCGGGCGGCCCGCCTCCGTGAGCCGTTCCTCGGTGCGCAGCGGTTTGATCTCGCTGACCGCGCCGACCAGCGTGGTCTTGCCGACGCCGAATCCGCCCGCGACGAGGATCTTCAGGGTCGTCGGATCGACGGCTGACGACCGGCGGCGACGCTCAGAACGCCCGAGGACCATGGGTTGCTTCTCCCGAATGTGCCGATGATGCCGCTGAGACCCACAGCTCCCGGCCGTGGGGGCCGGTGCGCGGCCTGCGGTGGTGAGGAACGGTACAACGTCCGCCCGGCCACGCCCACTTGTGCGGCCGGTGCGGTTCGCCCGTGCGGGCCGGACGTCCGTAAGTGTCCCGAAAGGCGTGCCCCGCGCCGGGCGGCGGACGGCCGGAAACCGGTGTCCGCCGCCCGGAGGGTCAGGAGTGGCGGCCCAGGTGCTCGACGAGGAGCGCGGTGACCTTCCCGGGCAGTTCCTCGGGCAGCCAGTGGCTGGCGCCGTCCAGCGCCTCGAAGTGGTAGGGCCCGTCCACCCACTCGGCGGTCAGCTCGGTGGCCCGGCGGCCGAGGGCGATGTCCTCGGTGCCCCAGACGTAGAGGGTGGGCACGGTGATCCGGGCGGCGGGCAGCGCGAAGGTCTCCGCGGGCTCGCGGTACCAGTTGAGGGAGGCGGTCAGCGCGCCCGGTTCGCGGAGGCGGGCGATGTTGGCCTCGACGAGGGCGTCCGGCACGTGGCCGCCGAACGCCTGCCGCATCAGGGAGGCGCCGTCGGCGAGCAGGCTCTCCTCGGCGGTGCCGGGGGTGCGGAAGAGCGCGACGTACTCGGAGCGGCTCTGCTGGTCGGGGTCCTCGGTCACCGCGCGCCGCAGCGCGCCGGGGTGCGGGGTGGCCAGCGAGGTCACCGAGCGGAGGCGGTCGGGGTGGGCGCCGGCCAGCACCCAGGCGAGCAGTCCGCCCCAGTCGTGGCCGACGAGGTGGAAACGGTCGGCGCCCTGGGAGTCGGCGAACGCCAGGGCGTCGGCGACGAGTTCGGTGACGGCGTAGGCGGCGACGCCTTCGGGGCGGGCACCGGGGGCGTAGCCGCGCTGGTCGACGGCGAGGGCGCGGTAGCCGGCGGCGGCGAGGCCGGGCAGCACCTCGGACCAGGAGTCGGCGAACTGGGGCCAGCCGTGCAGCAGCAGCACCAGTTCGCCGTCGGCCGGACCGGCGGCGAGCGCGCCGTGGGTGTGCGGGCCGACCTGGATCTCCAGGCGCTCAAGAGGGTACGGCGAGGTGTCCGCGGTCATGTCGGCTCTCTTCTTCGTAGGACCCCGACCGGGGTGATGGCACGTCAGGAGGACGGTAACAAGGGGTCTCCGACGGGACGGCTCCGGGCCGCGGCCGGGCCCGGGCCGTCCGTCACACGGCCGTTCACAGGGCGCGCAGCCCGTCTATCACCTCGCGCAGCACCTGTTCGTCGGGGAGTTCGGCGGGCGGCACCGGGCGGGTGAGGTGGACCAGCCCGGCGTCCAGCAGATCACCGATGAGCACCCGCACCACGCCGACCGGAAGATCGAGGTCGGCGGCGAGCTCGGCGACCGACTGCGGCGTCGCGCGGCACCATTCGACGATGTCGAGCTGCTCGGGCGTCAGCGTGTGATCGCCGTCCGGCGCGTCGTACCGGCTCTCCGCGATCACCAGGGCGATCAGGTCGAGGCGGTCCTCGGACTCCGTGCGGGTGCGCCCGCGCGTCATCGCGTACGGGCGGACGACGGGGCCCGCCTCGTCGTCGTACCAGCGTGCCGCTTCGCCGTGGCGGGCGGCCGGGTCGGACTGTCCGGTCATGTCCTCACCGCTGTCACCTGCCGGTGGGCGCACCATCGCGCGCGGCGGTGGCCAGGTGCGTTCCCACCCGCTTGACGAGGAGCGTCATCTCGTAGGCGATCAGGCCGACGTCGGACTCGGCGTCGGCGAGGACGGCGAGGCAACTGCCGTCGCCCGCCGCGCTGACGAAGAGGAAGGCGTCGTCCAGTTCGACGAGGGTCTGGCGGACCCGGCCCGCGTCGAAGTGGCGGCCGACGCCCTTGGCCAGGCTGTGGAAGCCGGAGGCGACGGCGGCGAGGTGTTCACCGTCCTCGCGGGTGAGGTCCTTGGAGGCGCCGGTGGCGAGGCCGTCGCTGGAGAGGATGAGGGCCTTGCGGATGCTGCCGACCCGCTCGACGAGTTCGTCGAGGAGCCAGTTCAGCTCGCCCGAGCCCTGCGGCGTGAGCGGTGCGGTGGTGGCTGCTGCCTGCGGTGCGGTCATGGACCGTCCCCTCCCGGTGTGGTTCTGGATGCTGTTGTGTCCCCGTCGTCCCCGTCGCGGCCGGTGGTGTCCCGGGACGCGGGGTCGTCGGGCTCGTGGTCCTCGCCGGTGTCGCGGCGGCCGCGCCGCCAGCCGCTCTGGAGCGCGGCCATCCGGCTGCGGACCTCCTCGGCGTCGCGGTCGTCGTCGGCCGCGGCCGGCGGTCCGTCACCGGCGCGGCGGTCCGGGTCGCCCCGCAACTGCGGGGCGAGGCTGGCCTGCCGTACCCGGCGGGGCAGTCCGCCGACGGTGTTCCCGGGGGCCGCGGGGCGGTCCGCCGGGCCGTCGCCGCCGGGCGGTGCCGGGGGATCCCCGTCGGCGGGGCGGGGGTGGCCGGACGGCTCCGGGCCGGGGTCGCCGGGGCCGCCCGCGTGGGCGCGCGGCTCGCCGTCGTCGACGGTGCGGCCGTGGTCGGAGACGAGCACCGGCGGGCGCGGGCGGCGGCGCGGGAGCGGGGCCGGGCCGTCGTCGGGGGCCTGGTGCTCGGCGGGGGCCAGCCGGGGCCGCGGGACCAGGGCGGGCGACGGGGTCGGGCCGGTGGGCGCGGTGCGGCGGCCGCGGGTGCGGGCGCGGAAGACGCCGTCCTCGTCGTCGAGCGGATGCGGGGCGTCGGCGGTTTCCGGCCGTCCGTCCGCCACGGCGCGGGGGCCGTGGGCGCGGGCCTCGGCCAGGGCGGACGGCTCGCCGGTGACCGGCTCCAGCCGGGGCAGGACGGGGCCCTTCTCCAGGAGGATGCTGCCGGTGTCCTCGCCCTCCTCGGCCTCGGTCAGCAGCGCGCCGGGCAGGAGGACCACCGCGGTGGTGCCGCCGTACGGCGAGGGCTGGAGGGAGACGCGGACGCCCTGGCGCTGGGCGAGGCGGCTGACGACGAACAGGCCCAGCCGGTCGGTGTCGGACAGCTCGAACTCGGCGGTCTCGGCGAGCCGGAGGTTGGCTTCGAGGAGCTGGTCGGGGGGCATGCCGAGGCCGCGGTCGTGGATCTCCAGGGTGAAGCCGTTGGCGACGCGTTCGCCGACGACCTGGACGGCGGTGTGCGGCGGGGAGAACACCGTGGCGTTCTCCAGGAGTTCGGCGATGAGGTGGGTGAGGTCGGAGACGGCGGGGCCCTCGACGGCGAGCCGGGGCAGCCGGCGTACCTCGATGCGCTCGTAGTCCTCGACCTCGGCGACGGCGGCGCGGACCACGTCCATCAGCCGGATGGGGTTGCGCCACTGCCGGGAGGGGGCCGCGCCGGAGAGGATCACCAGGCCCTCGGCGTGGCGGCGCATGCGGGTGGTGAGGTGGTCGAGGCGGAAGAGGTCGGCGAGTTCGTCGGTGTTCTCGGTGCGGCGCTCCATGGCGTCCAGCAGGGTGAGCTGACGGTGGAGCAGCACCTGGCTGCGGCGGGCGAGGTTGACGAAGACCTCGGAGACGCCGCGGCGCATGTCGGCCTGTTTCACCGCGGCTTCGACGGCGGCCCGCTGGAGGGTGTGGAGCGCCTGGCCGACCTGGCCGGTCTCGTCCGGGCCGAACTCGCGCCGGGGGACCTCCGCCTCGATGTCGACCCGCTCGCCCGCGGCGAGGCGCCGCATCACGGCGGGCAGCCGGACACCGGACACCTCGTGGGCGGTCCGGCGCAGTTCGGTGAGGTCCTTGACGTGCCGGCGGCCGATGCGGGCGGAGACGATCAGGGAGACCAGCAGGGCGACGAAGCCGAGGACGCCGGCGATGGCCGCCTTGGCGACGACGGCCAGGGCGACCGGCCGGACCCGCTCGCGGTAGTGCTCCCCGGACTCCTGGCCCATGCGCTGGAGGTCGTCGAGGACGGTGGAGGCGAGGACGTCCCAGCGTTCGGCGTTGACGGCCTCGGGGGCGGCGTCCGCGCCCGCGGCCACCACGGCGTCCTCCGCCGTCTCCAGTTCGCGGGTCTTGGCGGAGTGCCAGTAGTCCTCGTAGGCGGCGCGTTCGCGGGGCGGCATGAGGGGCAGGCCGGTGCGCATCAGGACGCGGCGTTCGGCGATCTCGTCGGAGACGGTCCGCAGGTCGATCTTGGTCATCCGGCCGGAGGCGAGCGCGGCGGACAGCAGCGCGTCCTCGCGGGCGAACGCCTCCCGGGCGCGGTCGAGGGTGACCAGCGCGCGGCCCTGCTTCTCCAGATCGACGTCGTCCAGCACGCGCAACGCGACGATCAGGTCGTACTGCGCGTCGATCATCGAGGCGTACGCCTCGAACGCCTCGTCGCGCGAGGTGGTGTTGTCCTCGACCTGGTGGCGCAGGGAGGCGAGCGGGGAGAGTGCCCCGACCGCGTCCCGCAGGGCGGTGGCGGTGGCGCGGCGGAGATCGTCGCGGACGGCGGGCGCCTCGGCCTGGGCGCGGAGCCGGGCGAGGGATTCGTCGGTGGCCCGTGTCTGCTGCTGGAGTTGGGGCAGGGCGTCGGCCTGCCGCCGGTCGGCGAGGTACATCAGGCTCTGCCGCCGCTCCCGCTGAAGATCCTCGACGAGGTTCTTGGTGGGGCGGCCGAGGCTCCGGATCACCCGTCCCACGGTGAGCAACTGGTCCGCCTCGCGCCCGGTGACGTACGTCGCGAACGCCCACATGGCTGTCAGGGACACCATCGGTACGAGCAGCAACGCCACGATCTTCCGGCGGATCGACTTCCCGCGAAAGCGCATGGCCTCCCCCAGTCAGCCCCGGCGGCCGGGGGTGGTGTTCCGTCAGCAAACGGCGCGAGCCTACTACTGCACGGCGGCCAACCCGAAGACCCGGCCGGACCTGGGAGGAAAGTCCGGGCGGGGATCGCCCGGTCTTGTCCGTCGATTCCCGGACAAGGCGCCCGCGGAGCACCCGTGTGCCGCCCGGTACCCACGGCCACCGCCCCGCGCCGTGGCCGGAATTGCCCCACCCCGGGTCACTCTCGCGTGGCGGCGTGGGTGACGATGGCGGCGGCGCCGGGCGTCCGGGCGGCACGCGGCCGTCACCGGCGGGCGCCCCGCGCGCCGGGCGGAGTCCGGGGCGGCGGTCCGTACGGGGAGGGTGAGGCGTTGAGGGACACCGGCAGGCGCCCGTTGTGGCAGGAAGAGCCCGCGGCCCGGCGGCGGATGGCCGATCCGGTACGGACGGCGGCGGTGCGGGCGGTGATCATCGTGGCGCTCACCCTGATCCAGGCCATGATCGCGTTCCTGGGGACGCTGGCCGGGACGTGGCTGGCGTTCCCTGCGGTGATCTGCTCGATAGCCAGCACGGTGGTGGCGACCTGGGCGGTGCTCGACGTCTGGGTGACCCGTCAGGTCTGGACGCAGCGGTACGGCGTGCAGTCCCGGCCCAGCAGTACGGCGCGGCAGTTGCGGCGGGAGCGGCGGCGGGCGCGGCGGGAGGAGCGGCGGTCCGGGGACGCCGTCCGCTGACGGGCGGTGCCGGGCCGCCGCCCCTTCCGCCGGTTCAGGCGACGGCGCCGTCGGGCACGGCGGGGCGTACGTGGAGGACACCGTCGATGACGGCGACCTCGTGGGTGCGGACCGGGCGGCGGGCCGGCAGGCAGGTCGCGGCGCCGGTACGCAGGTCGAACAGGGCGGCGTGCAGCGGGCATTCGACGAGGCAGCCCTCGACGTACCCCTCGGAGAGTGAGGCGCCTGGTGGCTGCAGAGGTCGTCGACGGCGTAGAAGGCGCCGTCCTCGGCGTGGAAGACGGCGATGGCGGGTGCGTGGTCGCCGACGGTGATCCGGACGGCTTCGCCCTCGGGAAGATCGTCGGTGCGGCAGACGGGAATCATCTGGTCCCCCTCGCGCTGATCGGTATCATGGCGTTGTGAATAACGCATCGTGGAGCACGATGCGCAACAGAATCCAGGCCGTGGGGCGGGCCGTCAAGGTCTTCGGGCCGTTTCTCCCGGCCCCCGGCTCGCCAGGGATCCCGGGCCCCTCACGCGCCCCACGGGCTCCCTCCGACGCGCCCTTCAGGGGCCAACGGGCGGTGACAGGAAGTCCCATGTCGAACACGAGCGATACCGCAGCGGAGCGGCCCGACGAGCGGCGCGGCGGGGCGGGTTCGGTCCAGTCCGTGGACCGCGCGGTGAGCGTGCTGGAGCTGCTCGCCCGCCTCGGCGAGGCCGGAGTGACCGAGCTGTCCGAGGAGTTGGGCGTCCACAAGTCCACCGCGTTCCGGATCCTGGGCGTACTGGAGAACCGCGGGCTGGTCGAGCAGGAGAAGGAGCGCGGCAAGTACTTCCTCGGCGCGGGGGTGCTGCGGCTGGCGGGCGCCGCCGCCATCCGGCTGGACATCTCGCAGGAGGGGCAGCCGGTGTGCCGGGCGCTGGCGAACGGTACCGGGGAGACCGCCAACATCGCGGTGCTGGACGGTGACGCGGCGGTCAACATCATGCAGGCGCGGGGCGCCGCCGCGGTCACCGCGTACAACTGGCTGGGCCGCCGTACCCCGCTGCACGCCACCGCGAGCGGCAAGGTGCTGCTGGCCCATCTGCCGCGCGAGCGCCGGGAACGGCTGGCGGGACGGAAACTGGCCCGGTTCACGGAGCACACGCTGACCTCCGCCGCCGCGCTGCGCGCGCAGCTCACCGGTGCGTTCGAGGACGGATTCGCCTGCTCCACCGAGGAGTTGGAGATCGGGCTGAACGCGGTGGCGGCGCCGGTACGGGCGCACGACGGCGCGGTGATCGGCGCGATCGGCGTCTCCGGACCGGCGTACCGGATGCGCCGCGCCCTCCTGCCGGAGCTGGCCGAGCGCGTGGTCGAGGCGGCGGCGGACCTCTCGCGGCGGATGGGGCACACGGGCTGACGGCGCATCAGGGTCGGAGGGCGCGGTAGCCCTTCGCCCGGGAACGGTTCCGTGGCGAGCGCGCCCGGCGGGAGCGCGCGGGGCGTAAGGCCGTACGGCCTGGGCGGGCACGGTCACCGAGGCGCGGCGGGGGCCTGCCCGGTCCGGGGTGGCGTCGAAGGCGGGGGCGGCGGTCCGGGAGCGGGGCGGCGGTCCGGGACCGCGAGCGCGGGGCCGGTCTGGGGCGGTGGTCCGCGGGGGGCCGGAACCGGGCGCTGTCGGAAGACCGGGCTGTCCGGGCGGCTCGGGGGCGGGCCGGGGGGACGCGGGAGAGCCGGGTCGGCTGCGGGACGCGGCACTGGCACCGTCGAACCGCCCGGCGAAGCGCATGGCGCCGGTCCGGGGCGGCGGTCCGCGGGCGCGGGGCCGGAACCGGGCGCCGTCGGAAAGCCGGGCCGACCGGGCGGCGCGGGGCCGGAACCGGCGGGACGCGGGAGAGCCGGGTCGGCCGCGACGCGGCACCGGCACCGGCACCGTCGAACAGCCCGGCGAAGCGCAGGGCGCCGGGCCGGAGCGGTGACGCGCGGGGCCGGGCCGGGGCAACGTCGGAAAGCCGGGAGGGCCAGGGGTGCGGGCCGGGGCAACGTCGGAAAGCCGGGAGGGCCAGGGGTGCGGGCCGGGGCAGCGTCGGAAAGCCGGGAGGGCCGGGGGTGCGGGCCGGGGCAGCGTCGGAAAGCCGGGAGGGCCGGGGGTGCGGGCCGGGGCGACGTGGGGCGCCGGTCCGGTCCCCGGTTCCGTCGCACAGCCCGGCGAAGGTCATCGCGTGGGGCGGATCGAGGCGGCGCCGGAAGGCCGGGCGAAGCCGGGGGCGCGGGCCGGAGCGGGCCGGGCGGCCGGCCTCTTCCGGGTGGCGCAAGACGGCTCTTGACGGATCGGGGGCGGACTTCCAGCATGTCTCCTATCGCGCAACTCGACGCGCGATGGGCAACATCGGGGCGGGGGCGGTCCGCCGGTCCCCGCACTCCCCCACGCCTGCGCAGCGCACCACCCTCCCAGGCATCCGTGCCGACTCTCTCGTGCACCCGCCCTGCCCGCGCCGGCAGGCGCTGTTTAGGAGTGAGACATGCCGCACGAAGTCCGCGCCGCCGTCGCCGTCGCCCCGGGCGCACCCGTCGAGGTGCTGCCGATCCTGGTGCCCGATCCCGGCCCCGGCGAGGTCCTGATCTCCGTCCAGGCGTGTGGGGTCTGCCACACCGACCTGCACCACCGCGAGGGCACCGCCGGCGGCGCCTTCCCCTATCTGCTCGGCCACGAGGCGGCCGGGATCGTCGAGGCGGCCGGACCGGACGTCGCCGATCTCGTCCCCGGCGACTTCGTCGTCCTCGCCTGGCGGGCGCCCTGCGGCCGGTGCCGCTCCTGCCGCCGTGGCCGCCCGTGGTACTGCTTCGACTCCCGCAACGCCGCCCAGCCGATGACGCTGCGCGACGGCACTGTGCTCACCCCGGCCCTCGGCATCGGGGCGTTCGCCGAGAAGACCCTGGTCGCCGCAGGTCAGGCGGTGAAGGTCGATCCGGCGGCGACACCGGAGGCGGCGGGCCTGATCGGCTGCGGGGTGATGGCCGGGTACGGCGCCGCCGTGCACACCGGCGGCGTCGGCAGCGGCGACACCGTCGCGGTCATCGGCTGCGGCGGCGTCGGCAACGCCGCCATCGCCGGTGCCTCCCGGGCCGGGGCGCGCCGCGTCATCGCCGTCGACATCGACGACCGGAAACTGGACGCCGCCGAACGCTTCGGCGCCACCGACACCGTCAACTCCCGTGGCACCGACCCCGTCGAGGCGGTCCGCGCGCTCACCGCCGGGTTCGGCGCGGATGTCGTCATCGACGCGGTCGGCCGTCCGGAGACCTACCGGCAGGCGTTCTACATGCGCGATCTGGCCGGGACGCTGGTCCAGGTCGGCGTACCGGAGCCGGACATGCGCGTCGAACTGCCGCTGGCCGACCTCTTCGCGCGCGGCGGCGCCCTCAAGGCGTCGTGGTACGGCGACTGCCTGCCCAGCCGCGACTTCCCCGTCCTGATCGACCTCCACCTCAGCGGCAAACTCGACCTGGACCGCTTCGTCACCGAGACCATCGGCCTCAGCGGCGTCGAGCCCGCCTTCGCCACGATGCGGCGCGGCGAGGTGCTGCGGTCGGTCGTGGTGCTGTGACCGGTCGGGAGCGGTGAGGGCTCGTGGTGCGGTGAGGGGCCGTGGTGCCGTGCGAGGTGTCCGGGTCCGTACGGATGCGGGCGGCCCGGTCGTACGGGGCCGGGCGCGCGGCTGAACGGCCTTGCGGGAGAAGGCGATCGGGCCGGGCGGGAGGTGCCGGGCCTCCCGCCCGTCGGGTCAGCCGCCCGGGGCCGGCTCCGGGGACTCCTCCGGGCGCTTGTACATCCGGGTCGCGGTGATCTGGCCGTGCACCGCCTCGCCGGACGGGTCGGGCTGCGGCAGGCCGGGGCGCAGGTGCTCCTCGACGCTGATGTACTTCAGGCCCGCCCGCAGGTCCGCGTCGTTGCGCAACCTGATGACCAGCGGGAACTCCGCCAGCGCGGTGGTGTCGAAGAGGCCGGTGGTGTAGAGGAGCTGGACGCCGAGCGCGTCCGCGACGGCCCGCTGGAGCTCCAGCAGATACGTGGCGTTGGCGCGGCCGATGGGGTTGTCCAGGAAGAGCGTGCCCGCGTGGCGCTGCTTGTCGCGGCCGCGGTCGTTGCTGCGCAGCGCGGCCATCGTGCAGTACAGCGCGATGGCGGCGGTCAGTAGCTGGCCGCCGGAGAAGACGTCGCCCATCTGCCCGACCGGCACCCGCTCGGCGCGCAGCACCGCGTCCGGCTTGAGGATCTCCACGGCCACGCCGCGCGGCGCCAGTGCGGCGGCCACCCCGCGCAGCAGCAGGGACATCCCGTCGCGCCGCAGGTCGCTGTTCTTGCGGACGGCGGCGCGGGTCGCCTCGTCGATGACCTCGCCCAGCCGCTCGGTGAGGGTGGCCTGGTCCGGGTCGTCGAAGCGGATGCGCAGGAACTCCTGGCCCGACCACTCCCCCAGCCCCTCCGGCAGCCGGGACAGGCGCTGGGCGGAGCGGAGCGTGGTCAGCGAGGACTCCACCAGACCGCGCAGCCGGTCCACGATGGAGTCGCGGTTGCGCTCCAGTTGGTCCAGCTCGTCGGTGAGGACCCGCAGCCGGGGCGCGAACGCCTCCGCCCACTTCGCGGCGTGCTCCGGCAGCGCCGCCGCGGGCAGCTCCCGGATCTGCTGCCGCGCCGGGGTGCGGACCTGCTCGAAGCGGGTGGCGTTGGCGTGCCGGACGAGGACGTCGCTCGCGTCGCGGACGGCGGCGTCGGCGGCGGAGAGGTCCTGGGCGCAGCCGCGCAGCGAGCGGCGGGACTCGGCCGCGGCGCGGCGGCCCTCCTCCAGCCGTCCGGCGTACGGCCGGGCGGGCTCCTCCGCGGGGTCGTCGGCGGGCTGGGCCTCGCGCAGCAGATCGCGCAGGAGCGCCGCGGTCTCCTCGAAACCGCCGGCCGCCTCCTCGGCGGCGCGGTGGCCGCGCAGCAGTTCGTCGTGGTGGGCGCGGGCGGACTCCAGGGCCTCGGTGGCGGTGGCCAGTTCGCCGGCGGCGGTGCGCAGCAGTTCCTTGGCGCGCTCCGCGTCGGCGGGCACCTGCTCCTCGGGGAGGTCGGTGTGGGCCGTGCCCTCGGCGGGCGCCAGCCGTTCGGCCTCACCGCGCAGCCGGCCCAGTTGTTCGCTGGCGGTCGAGGCGCGCGTCTCCAACATCGCCACCAGCGCCTCGGCGCGGCCGGCGGCGGCCTGCCGGGACGGGCCGTCGGCGGCGTCCGGGCTCTCCAGCAGCGCCTCGGCGCGGGTGCGGACCTTGTTGGTCAGGCGGTTCAGCTCGGCGAGGGCGGCGGATTCGTCGCCCTCGGCGCGGGCCTGTTCGGCGCGGAGGTCGGCGCCGACGCCGACCTTCTCGTAGAGCTGGGAGGCGGCGCGGTACGCCTCGCGCAGTGCGGGCAGGGAGGTGGGGGCACCCTCCGCGGCGGGGCCGAGGTCGTCGGGGACACCGGCGATCTCGGCGCGTTCGGCGCGCAGCGCGCGGGCGGTGCGGTGGGCGTCGTCGGCGGCGCGCTGGGCGGCCCTGCGGTCCTCGTCGGCGGCGCGGGCGCGGTCCACGCACTCCTCGGCGCGGGCCTCGAACTCGGCGGCCTCGTCGGCGAGTTCCCGCATCCGGGACTGCCAGCCGGCGCGCTCGCGCAGCCGGTGGGCGAGGCCCGCGAGGAGGTCGGCGGAGCGGCGGGCGCGCTGGGCGGCGTCCTGCCGCTCGTCGCGGACGGCGCTCGCCTCGGCGGCGGCCTCATCGGCCTCGGTGCGGGCGGCGCGGGCCTCGGTCAGCTCGGCGGCCGCCTCCGCCGCCGCCGTACGGGTCCGCTCGGCGTTCTCGGCCAGCTCGGCGAGGTGACCGGCCGGGCAGCCGGCGCGCCAGGAGGTGAGGCGGGCGGCGAGGGCACGGTCGGCGGCGAGGCGGGCGGCGAGGGCGCGGATCTCGTCGTCGCGTCCGACGGCGCGGGCGCGCAGGGCGCGGCGCTCCTCGTCGGCGGCGGACTCGTCGTGCATCGCCGGGTTCGGCGGGACGAGGAAGACACCGGAGTCGGCGGCGGAGGACTCGGGGGCGGGCGCGAGGAGGGCTTCGGAGGTACCGACGGCGACGGCGGAGCGGGGCAGCAGCGCGGCGGCGGCGAGGATCTCCCGGGCCCGCGCGTGGGTGTCCGGATCGGTGATGATCACGCCGTCGACCAGCTCGGGCCGGGCGGCGAGCACCCGGGCGTGGTCGGCGGGGTCGACGGACTGGGCCAGATAGCGCCAGCCGGGCAGGGCGGGGACACCGTGTTCGCCGAGGTATTCGACGGCGGCCAGGACGTCGGGGCCCGGGGGCAGCAGACCGCCGTCGCCGAGGGCGCCGAGGATGCGGGCGTCGTCGGCGGCGGCGGTGCGCAGGTCGAAGAGGTGGCGCTCGGCGGAGGCGACGCCGTCCTCCAGCAGCTCGCGCAGGGCGTCGGCGTTGCGGTCCAGCTCCTCGGCGGTGAGCGGGCCGGACGGGGCGCCGTCGGGCGCAGCGCCGTCGGCCGGGGTGTCCGCGAGGCCGGTCTGCGGCAGGCCGAGGAGGTCGGCGAGGCGCTGTTCGGCGCCGAGGGCGGTGGCGGTGGCACGCTCCGCCTCCCAGGCGCGGGCCGCGGCGGTGGCGGCGTCCTGGGCGCGGGCGGCGGCGAGTTCGGCGGTGGTGTGCCGGGTGGTGGCGCGGCGGGCGTGGTCGGTGGCGGTGCGGGCGGCCTCGCGGGCGGTGTCCCAGGCGGCGACGGCGTCCTTCTCGGCGTCGGCGGCGGCGAGGGCCGCGCGGGCCGGGTCGGCGTCCGGGGCGGTGTCGTCGAGCCAGCCGGCGCGGACCGCCTCGGCGGTCTCCTCGGCGACCTCGGCGAGCCGCTGCCCGAGGTGGTCGGCCTCGCTGCGGGCGCGCTGGGCGTGGGTGGCGGCGGCGGTGGCGTCGCGGTGGGCGCTCTCCCCGGCCTCCTGGAGGGCGGCGGAGCGCTCCTCCTCCTCGGCCGCGAGGCGTTCGCCCGCCTCGGCGGCGGTGTGCAGGGCGCGGACGAGGTCGGCGGCGGCGGTGGCGCGGGCGGCCAGGGCCGGGGCGGCGTCGCGTTCGGCCTCGCGGATGGCGGCGGCGACGCGGGCGGAGCGGTCGGCGGCGGCGCGGTGGCGGAGCACCGTCTCGGCGGCCTGCCAGGCGCTGTGGAGCGTACGGGCGTCGTTCAGTTCGCGGCGCTGGGCGGCGGCGCCCTTCTCGGCGGCGGCCAGCGCCAACGAGGCGTGGCGGTAGGCGAGTTCGGCGGAGACCAGGGCGCGGCGGTCGCGGGTGCGTTCGGCGTCGGTGGTGCGGTGGGCCGCGGCGGCGACCTGTTCGGCCAGTTCGGCGGCGCGGCCGTGCTCCTCGGCGGCGCGGGCGTGCAGTTGCCGGGCGAGGGCGCGGGTACGGCGTTCGGCGCCGGTGTGCACCTGGCGGGCCTGCTCGCGGCGTTCGGCGGCCTCGGCGATGGTGGTGAGCAGGTCGAGGGAGCCGGCGGTGAACTCGCGCTCGGCGGTCAGCTCGGCGCGGCGGCCGAGCTTGTGGGCGAAGCCGTGGACGAGGTCGGCGAGGCCGTCGGTGTCGCGGGTGTCGGTGACGGCGCGCAGCAGCAGGTCGGTGAAGTCGGAGTCGTTCTTCACCGCGAAGAGGCCGGCGGCCTCGCCCTCGTCGGCGTTCATCTCGCGCTGGTAGCGGAAGAGTTCGGGGTCCAGGCCGAGGTCGCCGAGGTGTTCGTTCCAGCGTTCGTGGATCTCCTCCCAGACGACGTCGAGGCCCGGGTAGTTCTTGCCCGCCTCGGTGAGGACGTCGCGGAAGCCCTTCATGGTGCGGCGGCGGCCGCGGGCGCCGGAGGCGCCGTCGCCGTCCTCGGTACGCGGCCGGACGACGGTGGCCTCGGCGACGGGCAGCGCGTCCAGGCTCATCCCGGGACCGGGACGGAAGCTGTACCACGCCTCGGCGAACTTCCGCGGGTCGTTGGAGACCTGGCGGCCGCGCCATTCGCTGACCTTGCCGACGACGACGGACTCGCCGGTGACGGTGTGCTGCCACTCCAGGGCGACGTGGCCGCAGTCGTCGGCGAGCAGGAACTTGCGCAGCACGCCGGAGCTGGCGCCGCCGAGGGTGTTGCGGTGGCCCGGCAGCATCACCGAGAAGATCAGCTTGAGCAGGACGGACTTGCCGCCGCCGTTCTCCAGGAAGAGAACGCCCGCGGGGGCCGGGCGGCGCGGCGGGCCGGTCGGTTCGTCCTCGAAGAAGTCCGCCTGGGTCGGCGCGGGCTGCGGTACGGGGGCGCCGACGCCGCGCAGGTCCAGCACGGTGTCGGCGTAGCGTGCGCCGGCCGGTCCGATGGAGTAGAGGCGGACCCGGGACAGCTCGTACATGGCGGACTTTCGTTGTCGGGGTGGGCGGGAGGCGGCGGGCGGACGGTCAGGGGGTGTGGAACGGGAGGCCGGCGTCGGCCACCAGGTCGAGGGCGTCGCTCTCCTCGCCGGGCAGCAGGGAGGCGGTGCCGTCGGCGACGGGGACGACGCCCAGCTGAAGCAGTTCGCTCATCGCGGCGCCGCCGGCCAGGTCGCGGACCTGGAGTTGGTAGCGGGCGGTGGTGCGGTAGGTGCCGCCGGCGTCGTCGCCGGTGCGCTGGAGGAAGCCGGAGTCGACGAGGAAGGTGACGGCCTTGGCGATGATGCCGGTGGTGGAACCGGCCAGCCGCCGGGCGTCCTTGGTGGCGCCGGTGGCGCTGCGGCGGGCGTAGACGCGCCAGGCGGCCTCCAGACCGGGGGCGCCGGTGGCCGGGTCGGTGTTCTCGCCGCTCTCGGCGGCGCGCTCCTCCAGACGGCGGCATGCCTGGCGGACGAAGGCGTCGACGCCGTTGACGGTGAGGCGGCCGATGTAGCCGTCGTCGGCGAGGTCCTCGGGCCGGGGGAAGGCGAGGGCGGCGACGGCGAGGTGGGCCAGTCCGTGCAGGAAGCGGTCGGCGGAGTCGGCGGAGGCACGGCGGGCGTAGTCGCCCATACGGACCGCGAAGACGGAGTCCTCGGCGGCGGTGACGGCCATCCCGGCGCGGGTGGAGACCTCCAGGACGACGAGGCCGAGCCCGGCGGCGACGGCGTCGGCGAGCCGGGCGAAGGCCGGGTCGTCGCGGTGGCGGCGCAGCAGTTCGGCGTATTCGGCGTCGCGGGCGGGCAGCAGCTTGGGCTGGAGGCCGAAGGCGACGAGCCGGGCCGCGTCGGCGGCGTCGGCGGGGGTGACCGGCGCCGCGGCGGCCCCGTCCGCGGTGGCGCCCCGCCCGGGCGCGGGCGCCTGCTCCGGCTGCGGCGCCTCGTCGGCGGCGTACTCGGTCACGGTCGGGGCTCCTTGCGGGGGACGGACGGGGCGGGGCGGGCGGACACCGTACGGGTGTGACGGGTACGGCGAACGGCGGACGGGCGGGCCGGGGGCGGCGCGTACGGGGACGCCGTGTACGAGGCCGTCGCGTACGGGGCGAGCGCCGGTGTACTCAGGGCCGTCGCGTACGGGGCGGGGGCGCCCGCCACCGGATCGGCGCCCGGCACCGGGCGGGCCGGGCCGCGCGGGGCGGATGCCCGGGAGCCGCGGGCCGCGGCGGACACGGGCCGTCCGGCGGGTGGGCGGTGGCGGTCCCGTACGGGCAGGGGCGCGGGCATCAGGCCACCTCCGAGCGGTCGGCGGCCATGCCCGCGGCGTCCAGGAGGGCGGTGCCGACGATGAGGTCGGCGCCGCCGAACTCGGGGTCGGTCAGCTCTTCGCCGTCGTCGACGGCGAAGAGGAGCTGGGCCTCGCCCTGGCGGTAGGCGGTGCCGACCGGGGGGCTGGCGGCGTGCACCGCGAGGAGGGCGACGAGGTAGGCGAGGTCCGGATCGCCGGTGCGGCGGGCGTCGGCGAGCAGACCGGAGAGGCGGCGCGGGGCGTCGGCGGGCAGGTCCAGCAGGGCCATGGCGGCGTCGAGCTGCGCCTCGCTGAAGCGGCTGTCGTCGGGCGTGGCGACGAGATCGGGCTCGGGCATCTCGGCGCCGAGGTGCTCCCGCTCGGCGGGCGGGGTGAGCAGGGTCTCGACGAGGTCGGTGACGCGGACGGCGGCGGGGGTGCGCAGCCCGGTGCCGTGGGTGAAGAAGGCGTCGGTGACGCGGCGGGCCTGCTCGGTGGGGAGCGGCAGCAGCGGGGCGACGAGCTGGCCGTAGAGGTCGAGACCGGAGCGGGCGGTGGGCGCGGCGAACGCCTGGCGGTCCTGCTCGGCGCGGAAGAGCGGCCCGGCCTCCAGCAGCCGGGACTGGAGCTGGGTGTGGCGCCGGATGCAGTCCTTGACGATGTCGACCAGCTCGGCGGCGCGGCGCTTGTGCTCGGGCTCCTCGGTCTCGTCGCGGGCCTTGCGGATGTTGGTGAGGATGGCGTTCTCGTGGCGGTAGCGGTCGGCGACGTGATCGAGCGCTTCGGCGATCATGTCGGGGACCGTCTCCAGCCAGTCGACGGCGCGGACGTTGCGCCGGGTGGCGTCGAGGGTGCGGCGCAGCGTCTCGGCGTACTGGACGGTGCGGTAGCGGGCCTGCTCGGCGGCGAGCTGGGCGTCGGCGAGGCGGCCGCGGCTGATCAGCACCTCCAGCTTGACCTCGGCGGCGATCTGGGCGCTGGTGACGTCGGTGTCGAGGGCGCCGACGAGGACGTTGACCGCTTCGTCGGTGGCGCGCAGGAAGACCGCGCCGCCGGCGCCGGGGACCTCTTCGATCAGCTTGAAGTCGTAGTCGCGGCGGACGTAGGTGCCGGTGGTGTCGAACGTGCCGTAGACGGCGCGGAAGCCGCGGTCGACACTGCCGACGTTGAGGAGGTTCTCCAGCACCCAGCGGGCGACGCGCTCGTGCTCGGCGGCGGGGCGGCCGGGGGCCTGGGCGGCGATGCGGGGCAGCACCCGGGCCACTATCTCCTCGTGGTCCGCGCCGGTGTCGAAGTCCATGTGGAGCGTGACCAGGTCGATGACGGCGAGCGCCACCTCCGCCATGGCGTACCCGCCGTACTCGCCCGCGAGGTTGGCCTTGCGCGCGTCGAGGTCGTGCAGCGGCGCGGTGCACGCGAGGGCGCGCAGGCGGCGGGCCAGGCCCTCGTCGGCGGCGGGGCCCGGCGCGGGCCGGTGGGTCCCGGCCGGCTGGGGCGCGGCGGCCCCCGGAGCTGGAAAAGTCACGTCGCACAGAGTAAGCGCTCGCACTGACAACGGACGAAACGGCGCTGCTCCGGGCTCCCGCGGGGGCGCGTTCCGGCCGGTCAGCAGGTGTGGACGGGCCGCCCACGGCCGGTGACCGCGCGTACCCGTACAGCACCGGCGGGCGGCCCCGCCCACGGTCCGCCGGGCCGCGACCGGGCCGGGGTCAGTGGGTGGCGCCGCCCGGCAGCCGCAGGTCCTCGCGGGTGGTGGCGGCGGTCGCCGCGATCTCGCGCAGCGCGCGGGCGGCGGTCTCGACCGGCAGCGACGGCTGCGCCCGGCCGGTGACCTGCTCGGGGGCGTAGGGGACGTGGACGAAGCCGCCGCGCACGGCGGGCAGCTCGGTGGCGATGAGGTGGGCGAGGGCGTAGAAGACGTGGTTGCAGACGAAGGTGCCGGCGGTGTGCGAGACGGAGGCAGGCAGCCCCGCGGCGCGGACGGCGGCCACGCACGCCTTGACCGGGAGGGTGGCGAAGTAGGCGGCGGGGCCGTCCGCGACCACGGGTTCGTCGATCGGGGCGGCGCCCGCGTTGTCGGGGATGCGGGCGTCGTCGAGGTTGATGGCGACGCGTTCGACGGTGATGTCGGGGCGGCCGCCGGCCTGGCCGACGCAGATGACGACGTCGGGCCGGTGCTCGGCGACGGCGGCGCGCAGCACGCGGGCGGCCTCGCCGAAGACGCAGGGGAGTTCGGCGGTGCGCAGCTCCAGCCCGGCGGGCGGCTGCGCGGCGGCGGCGCGGACCGCCTGCCAGGACGGGTTGGTCTTCTCGCCGTCGAACGGTTCGAAGCCGGTCAGCAGGACCCGGGTCATGCGGTTCTCCTCGGTGGGGGCGGCCGCCCGGTGCGGCGGGCGGCCGGGTGGCCGGGCCGTGGGGCGGCCCGGCCGGTGGCGGCTCGGTCAGAAGGCGAAGAGCGCCATGATCACGATGTTGCAGCCGAGCAGGACGCCCGCGGTGGGCAGTTGTGCCTTGATCGGCCCGTACTGGTCCTTCAGCTCCAGGAGGGCGGCCGGGACGATGTTGAAGTTGGCGGCCATCGGGGTCACCAGGGTGCCGCAGAAACCGGCGAGCATGCCGAGGGCCAGGACGGCGGGCGCGTTGCCGTGGAAGTGCTCGACGAGGACGGGCCAGCCGACGGCGGCGGTCATGACGGGGAACGCGGCGAAGGCGTTGCCCATGATCAGGGTGAAGCCGAACATGCCGAGGCAGTAGACGACGACGGCGATGTAGAGGGAGTCGTCGGGCAGCACCGCGGTGGTGATCTTCCCGACCTGGGTGCCGACGCCGGAGACCTGGAAGATGGCGCCGAGTGTGGCGAGCATCTGCGGCAGCAGCATCGCCCAGCCCATGGACTCCAGCATCGAGCGGCCGGAGGTGACCGGCACCGACAGCCGCTTCTCGCGCAGCATGACCATGGCGACGACGAGTGCGACGGCGGAGCCGATGCCCAGCCCGAGGATGGTCTCGCTGCCCTCCTGGAGGACGGGCTCACCGCCGATGCGCAGCCGGGCGACGCCGACGGCGCAGACCAGCGCGACCACCGGGATGGTGAGCGCCGGGACGAAGAGGCGGCTGCCGAAGCGGGCGGCGTGGGCGGTGCGTTCGGCGGAGGTGGTGGTGCGCGGTGCGCCGCGTCCGGTGAAGCCGAAACCGGCGAGCAGGACCATGACCAGGACGGCGGCGCCCAGGGGCTCGGCGGGCGCACGGTCGTCGACGACCCAGCCGCTGTAGATGAATCCGGCGCCGATCAGGCCCCAGAAGGCGGCGGTGCCCACGCGTTTGGCGTTGCTGCGGTCGGTGAGCATCTGCCCGGCCATCGCCAGGAAGCTGAGGCCGACCAGCCAGTAGAACCACTCTGCCTTGATCATTCGGTGGCCTCCGCCGTGGTGGGCTTCCCGGCGTCGCCGGTGGGGTGGACGGGCTCGGCGGGGCGGCCGCCCCCGAGGCCGGCGGTGCGCAGTTCGCGCTCCAGACGGCGGTCGAGGCGGAGCATCTGCCAGCCGTGGACGACGAACGCGCAGACGGCGGTGGGGATGGCCCACAGCGCGAGGTGGAGCGGTTCGAGGTGGGTCCCGTAGGTGGTGTTGACAAAGCCGGTGATCAGCAGGATCGAGCCGACGGCGAGGAAGACGTCCTCACCGAAGAACCGGCCGACGTTGTCCGCCGCGGCGGCGCACGAGCGGATCCGTTCGCGGGCGGCGTCGGTCAGCGTGCCGTGGCGGCGCTCGGCGGCGCCCTCGGCCATCGGGGCGGCCAGCGGGCGGACGGTCTGGGCGTGTCCGAAGACGTCGGTGAGGCCCAGGGCCGCGCCGATCTGCCGCATACCGAGGTAGAGGGCGAGGAACCGCCCGGTGGTGAGCTTGGCGAAGCGGGCGATCAGGTTGCGGGCCTGTTCCTGGAGGCCGTAGCGCTCCAGGAGGCCGATGACCGGGAGGGTGATGGCGAAGATCGTCACCGACCTGCTGTCGGCGAAGCCCTTGCCGAAGGCGGCCAGCACCTCCTGGGGGGAGAGGCCGCCGAGGAGTCCGGCGACGATGCCCGCGGCGCCGACGACCAGCAGGGGGTGGCGTTTCGTGGCGAAGCCGATCACGACCACGAGCACGCCGAGGAGCACGATCATGGGCCCGCCTTCCGCGTACAGGACCCCACGTGACCGTGAGGATCGTTGAATGGATTGCAGCGGAGGCTAGGCGATTGTTCAACGATCCGACAAGGGGTTCGGGGGCGGGAACTTCCGGCGGCCTCCGGCCCCGTCACCCACCGGACCCGGGCACCGCCGCCCCCGCCCGCGCACTCACCCCTCGGCGATGAGCCGCGCGTACGCCCCGGAGAGCTGGAGCAGCGAATCCTCCAGGTACGAGCGGAGCAACTGTTCGGCGGCGGTGGCGTCGCCCTCCTCCAGCGCCTCGACGATCTGCCGGTTACGGGTCAGATACGGCGCGTGGAAGCGGCGCGGGTCGTCCATCACGTGGAAGACCAGACGGAGTTCGGCGAGCACCCCGCGCATCAGCTCATCGGTGCGGGGGCTGCCCGCCAGCGCCGCGACGCCCTGGTGGAAGCGGATGTTGGCGGTGGACAGCTCCTGCCAGGCGCGCTCGCGCACCGCCGTCTCGCCGGAGCGCACCGCCGCCTCGATCGCCCCGATCGCCGCCCGCGCCCCCTCGTCGTACGGCCCCTGGCCCAGACCGCGGACGGCGGCGCACTCGATGAGCAGGCGGACCCGGTAGATGTCGGCCAGGTCCTCGACGGTCACGACGCGGACGAAGACGCCGCGGTTGAGGCGGTGGACCAGCAGCCGTTCGTGGGTGAGCAGGCGGAACGCCTCGCGCAGGGTGTTGCGCGAGACGCCGAGGGCGCCGCCGATGCTCTCCTCGGAGAGGCGGGCGCCGGGCGGGAAATAGCCCTCGGTGATGCGGTCGCGGAGGATGTCCGCGACCCGCTCGGCGGTGCCGGAGCGGCCGAGCAGCGCCCGGTCGTCCGCCAGCGCCTCGATGTCGACCGGCCGCCGCCGCTCCGTCTTCGCCGCTCCGCCGGCCATCCGGCCCACCCCGCTTCCGCCGTGGCGCCGGTCGTGCCGGGCGCCGCCTCGATCGTTCTCCCGTCGGAAGTCAATCCCAGAAGCCGGATCGGAACAACACACCTCTTGTCGGATCGTTCAACGATCGCTACCTTGGGCGCGACGCCGGTCGGCCCGTGCCCTCCGGGAGCGCCCCGTGGCCCCGGACCGCCGGCCCGCCCCGCTCCCCCGACGGCCGCCGCGCCCCCTGCCACCGAGCCCTGGAGCGGACACCCATGAGTGACCTCGCCGTCCAGCCCGCCGTCATCGACCTCAACGCCGACCTCGGCGAGGGCTTCGGACGCTGGCAACTGACCGACGACGACGCCCTGCTGTCCGTCGTCACCAGCGCCAACGTCGCCTGCGGCTTCCACGCCGGGGACCCCGGCACGATGCGCCGGGTCTGCGAGCGCGCCGCCGCCGGCGACGTCGTCATCGGCGCCCAGGTCTCCTACCGCGATCTGGCCGGATTCGGCCGCCGCGCCATGGACGTCCCCGCGGACGAACTGGCCGACGAGATCGCGTACCAGATAGGCGCGCTGGAGGTCTTCGCCAAGATGGCCGGGGCCCGCGTCGCCTACGTCAAACCGCACGGCGCGCTCTACAACCGCTGCGTCCACGACGCCGAACAGGCCGCCGGTGTCGTCGCCGGGATCCGCGCCGCGGGCGAATCGCTGCCGGTCCTGGGCCTGCCCGGCTCCCAACTGCACGCGGCGGCGCGCGCGGCCGGACTGCCCGTCGTCGACGAGGCGTTCGCCGACCGCGCCTACACCGCCGAGGGCACCCTCGTCCCGCGCGGCGAGCCCGGCGCGGTCGTCCAGGACCCGGAGGAGGTCGTGCGGCGCGCCCTGGACATCGCCCGCGACGGCACCGTCCGCTCCCGCGACGGCCATCCGGTCACGGTCCGCGCCCGGTCGCTCTGTCTGCACGGTGACACCCCCGGCGCCGCCGCGATCGCCCGCCGGGTGAAGGCCGAACTCGGCGCCGCCGGCGTGGTGGTGCGGAGCTTCGTATGAGGCCGCTGCCCGTCGGCGCGCACGGGCTCCTCCTGGAGCTGGACACCGACGGCGAGGTCGGCGCGCTCCACGCCGAGCTGCTGCGGCGCGCCGCCGCCGGAGAACTGCCGCCCGTCACCGAGATCGTGCCCGCCGCCCGCACCGTCTTCCTGGACGGGCTCGACGACCCCCGCGGCTTCGCCGCCGCCCTCGCCACCTGGGACATCCCGCCACTCACCGGCGCCGACCGGCCGCGGGTGGAGATACCGGTGGTCTACGACGGCCCGGACCTGGCCGACGTCGCCGCGCTGTGGGGCACCACCCCGGACGAGGTCGTCCGCCGGCACACCGCCACCGTCTTCCATGTGGCGTTCTGCGGGTTCTCGCCCGGCTTCGGCTACCTCACCGGGCTGCCCGAGGAGTGGCACGTCCCGCGCCGGGCCACCCCGCGCACCCGGGTCCCCGTCGGCGCGGTCGCGCTCGCCGGGCCGTACACCGGCGTCTACCCGCGCTCCTCCCCCGGCGGCTGGCAGCTCATCGGCCGCACCGACGCGGCGTTGTGGGACCCGGCGCGGGAGGACGCCGCCCTGCTCACGCCCGGTACCCAGGTCCGGTTCGTCCCCCTGGCCCGCGACCCGGAGGCCGCCCGATGACCGATCACTCCTGCCTCGTGGTGCGCGCCGGTGCCCTCACCACCGTTCAGGACCTCGGGCGCCCGGGCCACGCGCATCTGGGCGTTCCGCTCTCGGGCGCCCTCGACGCCCCGGCGCACCGCCTCGCCAACCGCCTCGTCGGCAACCCGGAATCGGCCGCCACCTTGGAGACCACGCTCACCGGGTGCGCCGTCCGGACGCGCCGCGCCGTCACCGTCGCGGTGACCGGCGCGCCCTGCCCGGTGACCGTCGACGGGCGGCCCGCCGCCTGGGGCGCCCCGGTCCGGGTCCCGGCCGGTGCGGTCCTCGACGCCGGGCCCGCCGCCCGGGGGCTGCGCTCGTACCTGGCGTTCGGCGGCGGTATCGCCACCGGGCCGGTGCTCGGCAGCCGCGCCACCGATCTGCTCTCCGGGCTGGGCGGCGACCCGCTCACCGACGGCACGACGCTGCCGCTCGGCGCCGCGCCCGCCGCCCCTGCCTGGGCGGACGCGGTCCCGCAGCCGGCCCCGCCCGCCGAACTGCTGCTGCCCTACCGGCCCGGCCCGCGCGACGACTGGTTCACCGCGCACGGCCACCGCACCCTGGCCACCGGCCGCTTCCGCGTCTCGGCGGCGAGCAACCGCATCGGTCTGCGCACCGAGGGCCCGCCCCTGGAGCGCGCCATGACCGGCGAACTGCCCAGCGAGGGCATGCCGTTGGGCGCCCTCCAGGTGCCGCCGGACGGACTGCCGGTGCTCTTCCTGCACGATCATCCGACGACCGGCGGCTACCCGGTGATCGGCGTCGTCCCCGCCCGCCACCTGGCCGCCGCCGCCCAGGCCGTACCGGGCACCCCGATCCGCTTCCTGCCGCTGCGCCGGGGGTGAGGGCGGGTCACACCGGCGTACGCGCGGGCCGCCGCGCCGGGTGCGAGGCCGCGCCAGGTGCGAAGCCGCGCCGGGTGCGAGGCCGCGCCACGACCGGCCTCCCGGGAACGCGCCGACCGGCGTGCGCCCCGGGCCGCACGCCCCCCGCTCACGCCCCGCCCGCCCCGGTCGGCTCCCCGTACCCGCCGCCGCCCGGCGTCCGCACCACCAGCACATCGTCCGGCCCCACCTCGGCGGTGTCACGGCCGCGCAGCTCCTCGACGGTGCCGTCGGCGCGCCGCAGGACGTTCTCGCCGAGCGCCCCCGGGGCGCCGCCCGCCATGCCGTACGGCGGGACGCGGCGGTGGCCGGTCAGCAGGGCGACGGTCATCGGTTCCAGGAACCGCAGCCGCCGCTCGACGCCGTCGCCGCCGTGGTGGGCCCCGGCGCCGCCGCTGCCGCGCCGCACCGCGAAGGCGTCGACGCGTACCGGGTAGCGCCACTCCAGCACCTCGGGGTCGGTGAGGCGGGAGTTGGTCATATGGGTCTGGACGGCGTCGGTGCCGTCGAAGCCGGGGCCCGCGCCGGAACCGGAGGCGAGGGTCTCGTAGTACTGCACCCGGTCGTTGCCGAAGGTCAGGTTGTTCATCGTGCCCGAGCCCTCGGCCTGGACGCCCAGGGCCGCGTAGAGGGCGCCGGTGACCGCCTGGGAGGTCTCGACGTTTCCGGCGACCGTCGCCGCGGGGTGCTCCGGCGCCAGCATGCAGCCGTCCGGGATGCGGACCTCGACCGGTTTCAGACAGCCGCTGTTCAGCGGGATGTCCTCGGCGACCAGGGTGCGGAAGACATAGAGGACCGCGGCCATCACCACCGAGCGCGGGGCGTTGTCGTTGCCCGGCTGCTGCGGTGAGGTGCCGGTGAAGTCCAGTACCGCGGTGCGGGCGGCCCGGTCGACGGTCAGCGTCACCTTGATGTGCGCGCCGCTGTCGGTGACGTAGTCGCAGCCGCCGTCGGAGAGCGTGGCGATGATCCGGCGGACCGACTCCTCGGCGTTGTCCTGGACGTGCCCCATGTAGGCGCGGACCACGTCCAGGCCGAACTGCGCGGTCATCCGGCGGAGTTCGGCGATGCCCTTCTCGTTGGCGGCGATCTGGGCGCGCAGATCGGCGAGGTTGGCGTCCGGCGCCCGCGAAGGGTACGGGCCGGACGTCAGCAGCGCGCGGGTCTCCGTCTCCCGCAGCGTCCCGTCGCGGACCAGCAGCCAGGTGTCGAAGAGGACGCCCTCCTCGTCGACGGTCCGGCTGAACGCGGGCATCGAGCCGGGCGTGATCCCGCCGATCTCCGCGTGGTGCCCGCGCGAGGCCACCAGGAACAGCAGCTCCCGCCCGGCGTCGTCGAAGACCGGGGTCACGACGGTGACGTCCGGCAGATGGGTGCCGCCGTGGTACGGGTCGTTGACCGCGTAGACGTCGCCCGGCCGCAGAGAGGCGCCACGCCGCCGCAGCACCTCCTTGATCGACTCGCCCATCGAGCCCAGATGCACCGGGATGTGCGGGGCGTTGGCGATGAGGTTGCCGTCCGCGTCGAAGAGCGCGCAGGAGAAGTCGAGGCGTTCCTTGATGTTGACGGAGTGCGCGGTGTGCTCAAGGCGGACGCCCATCTGCTCGGCGATGGCCATGAAGAGGCTGTTGAACACCTCCAGCAGCACCGGATCCGCCGCGGTGCCGACGGCCGCCCGCTCCGGGCGGGGCTCCGCACGGCGCAGCACCAGATGCCCGGCGTCGCCGACCACCGCCCGCCAGCCCGGCTCGACGACCGTCGTCGCGTCCTCCTCGGTGACCAGCGCGGGCCCGGTGACGGCGTCCCCGGGCCGCAGCCCGCCCCGCGCGAACAGCGGCGTCTCGCGCCAGGCGCCGCCCGCGTACATCCGGACCGTGGTGGCGGGCCGCATCCCGCCCGTACGGGGACCGGGCCGCTCGGCGCCGGAGCCCGCACCGCCCGCGGCTCCCGTCGCCTCGACCGTCACCGCCTCCGCGACCAGCGGTTTGTCCATGGTGAAGGCATAGCGGGCGCGGTGCAGGCGGGTGAAGGCGGCGGTCATCTCCTCCACCGGGGCGAGCGGGACGCCGAGTGCGGTGTCGGTCCCGGCGTAGCGGATCAGCACCCGGGCGCGGGTGGTGACGCTGTCGGCGGGCACCCCCTCGTCGGTGAGTTCGCGGCGCGTCAGCTCGGCCAGTTCGTCGCAGACGGCCCGGACCCGCTCCGCGGCCGCCGCGCCGTCCAGCTCCGTCTCGACGGCGCGCTCGCGCATCGCGGTGGCGTCCGCGACACCGATGCCGTACGCGGAGAGCACCCCGGCGAGCGGCGGGATCAGGACCGTGCCGATGCCGAGGGCGTCGGCGACGGCACAGGCGTGCTGACCGCCGGCGCCGCCGAAGCTGGTCAGCGCGTAGCGGGTGAGGTCGTGGCCGCGCTGGACGGAGATCTTCTTGACCGCGTTGGCCATGTTGAGCACGGCGATGTCCAGGAACCCGGCGGCGACCTCCTCCGGCCCGCGGTCGTCGCCGCTCTCCCGGGCGGCCCGCGCGGCCAGCTCGGCGAAGCGGGCGCGGACCACGTCCGCGTCGAGCGGCCGGTCGCCGTCCGGCCCGAAGACCGCCGGGAAGTGGCCGGGCTGGATCCGGCCGAGCATGACGTTGGCGTCGGTGACGGTGAGCGGGCCGCCGCGGCGGTAGCAGGCGGGCCCGGGGTCGGCGCCCGCCGAGTCGGGGCCGACGCGGTAGCGGCGCCCGTCGAAGTGGAGGACGGAGCCGCCGCCCGCCGCGACGGTGTGGATGTTCATCATCGGCGCGCGCAACCGCACCCCGGCCACCTCGCTGTCCAGGGCCCGCTCGAACTCGCCCGCGTAGTGCGAGACATCGGTGGAGGTGCCGCCCATGTCGAAGCCGATGACCCGGTCGTGGCCGGGCCCCGCCTCGGCGGCGGCGCGGACCATCCCGACCACGCCGCCCGCCGGACCCGACAGCACCGCGTCCTTCCCCCGGAAGTGCGCGGCCCGCCGCAGCCCGCCGTTGGACTGCAAAAACATCAGCCGGATGCCCGGCAGCCGCTCGGCCACCTCGTCGACGTACCGGCGCAGCACCGGCGAGAGATACGCGTCGACGACGGTGGTCTCCCCGCGCGGCACCAGCTTCATCAGCGGACTGACCTCGTGCGAGCAACTGATCTGCGCGAACCCGGCGTCGGCGGCGAGCGCGGCGACGGCCCGTTCGTGGGCGGGGTGGCGGTAGCCGTGCAGCAGGACGACGGCGGCGGCGCGCAGCCCGCCGGCGCGGGCCCGCGCCAGTTCCTCGCGCAGCGCCCCGGTCTCCAGCGGCCGCACCACCGCGCCGTGCGCGTCCAGCCGCTCGGGCACCTCGATCACCCGCTCGTACAGCGGCTCGGGCAGCACGATGTGCCGGTCGAAGATCCGGGGACGGTTCTGGTACCCGATGCGCAGCGCGTCGCGGAAACCCTCGGTGACGAGGAGGACGGTCGGCTCACCGGTCCGCTCCAGCAGGGCGTTGGTGGCGACGGTGGTGCCCATCTTGACGACGGCGACCCGCTCGGCGGGGACCGGCTCCCCCGGCGCGAGCCCCAGCATCCGCCGGATGCCCTCGACGGCCGCGTCGCGGTACCGCTCGGGGTGGTGCGAGAGCAGCTTCGCGGTGACCAGCCGCCCGTCCGGCCGACGCCCGATGACGTCCGTGAAGGTGCCCCCGCGATCGATCCAGAACTCCCAGCGCCCGGTCATCCGGCCATTGTGGCAGCGGAAATCGGACATACCGGGGGACGCCGCGGGCGCGCCGCCCCAGTGCGGAAGCGCGAGGCGGGCCACACGGGCCGGAAGGACGGGGCGGGCCATGGCCGGGGCACGGCGCGCCGGCCCCGTACCGCCAGGGGCGCGGCACGCCGCCCGCACACCGCACGGGTGAAGACCGCCCGGACGTGGCGCCCACCGCGCTCCTGGCCCCACACCCACCGGCCGACCGGCACCGCACCGCTCCGTACCTGACCGGACCCGGCGTACGGACCGGACCCGGCGCACAGACCGGTACGCGGGCCGCCTACGCCCGGGGCGCCGCGCCCACCCCCTCACACCACGGCGACATCCGGTGAAACCACGGAGACGGCCGGTCAGACCGCGGAGGCGTCCGGTCCGAACCGGCTGCGGACGGCGGTCTGCACCTCGGCCTCCTCGGCCGGATCGGCGGCGAGGCGGCGGAGCTGTTCGACGACCCGGGCGTCGCCGGTCGCGGCGTGCCGGGCGGCCAGCTCCCGGGTGGTCTCCTCGCAGTCCCAGAGGCATTCCACGGCGAACCCGGCGGCGAAGCCGGGGTCGGTCACGGCGAGCGCGGCGGCGGCGTGGCCCCGCAGCTCGGAGGAGGCGGTCTCGCGGTAGACGTGGCGCAGCACCGGCGCCGCACAGCCGACACCGAGCCGCCCGACACCGTCGACGAGATCCCGCAGCGCCCCGGCGTCCGGGCCGTCGGCGCGGACCGTACGGCGCAGCGCGGCGAGCACCGCCGTGGCGTCGCGGGCGTCCCCGCGGCGGGCGAGGACCGCCGCGGCGGCGGCGCCCAGCCGGTCGTCACGGCGGGCCCAGCCGCGGGCGCGGGCGAGAACGGCGTCGGAGGTACGCATCCGGGCGAAGGCGGTGAGCGCGGCGGCGACGGGCACCTCGCCCGCGGCCGGATCACCGGCGGTGGCCTCGACGAGGTCGAGGGCGTCGGGGTCACCGCGCTCGGCGAGGTGGTGCAGGACCGCGGCGCGGGCCGCGTCCGGGCCGGTCCGCGCGGCGCTCAGCAGCGCGGGGCGGTCCTCGGGAACGGCGACGGCGCCCAGGCAGCGGGCGGCGGCGAGATACCGCTGCTCCACGGCGCCGGGCGCGCCCTCCTCCGCCCAGCGCAGGACATCGGCGACGCTCCAGCCGGGGCGCGGTCCGCGCGGGCGCAACTGCCGCTGCCAGCGGTCGAAGGAGCCCTGCTCCCCGGCGGCGGCCAGGCGCGCCGCGTGGCGCGGGTCCTCGGCCCACAGCCGCCAGGGGCGGGGTTCGAAGGCGTCGCGGACGGCGGCGGCCAGCGCGGCGTCGCCCTCGGCGGTGGCGGGGAAGCGGGCGAGCACGGCGGGGGCGAGGGCCGCCAGACCCGCGTCGTCGTCACGGAGTGCCAGCTCGTCCAGGGCCCACCGCCAGTTGCTGCCCGTGGCGGCGTAGGCGCGCAGCAGCAGACGGGCGGCGTCCCGGCCGTACGCGGCGAGGTGGCCGAGGACGGAGAGGGCGAGGCCGGTGCGCTCCTCGGCGGTGTCGACGCCGTCGTCCGGGTGGAAGAGGTGCCGTTCGATCGCGTCGAGTCCGCCGTCGAGCTGCATGTAGAGGCGCGCGTAGTAGAGGGAGCGGTTCTCCACCTGCCAGTCGCGGCGGGCGTCGCGCCGCACGCAGTCGTCGAGCGCCGCGAGCGCCTCGGCCCGCGGCGCCGCGAGGGCGTGCAGGGTCCCGTCGCCGCGGCCTCGCTGGAGGAGGCCGAGCAGGGTGCCACTGGGCGCTATGTCTGGATCGAACATGAGGTCAGCATCCGGTGCGGGGGACTGGCTGGCAACGGGATTTCCGCCGACCGGCATTCTTGCCGGTGACCGCGGGCCGTATGCGTCGTTCCCAGCGTGGATCGGTGGGCGCGGCAGCGCGACGGCGGGCGCAGCCTAGCTCGGAATCTGTCATTCCGCCGATTCGGCCGGTGGGACCCCCGAGCGGGTCCGGGGGCATATGCCGACCGCAACGCCGTATCGGGTCATGCCAAATCACTTACAGACCGTCGCAGCCTGTGCAAGAGTCGTTACCCGGCCCTCACACCAGCCCCCGGGCGCGCTCTGTCGGCCAGGACAGGACCGCCGTGGCCGGCGCCGCCATATCTCGGAGAATCGATGCCGTCCCCCCTCTTCGCGGACCGCCCGTCCGCCCAGCCACCCGAGCGTGACACGGTCGAGGCCCTGATCAGCCAGGCCCGCCGGCTGCGCGGTGGCCTCGACGCCGTCCGCGCGTCGTCGGCGACCGACGACGCGCCCGTCGATCCGCAGCGGCGCTGGCAGCGCGCGCTGTGCGACCTCGCCGTCCACCACCTCGACGATCTCGGCGGCCACCTCGACCAGCTCAGAGAGGGACTGCCCCCGGAGGAGACCGACGGCACCGGGTACGCCGGGCCGCTCGCGCCGCCCGCCGAGGAGGAGCCGCCGCGCGGTTCGCTGCTGAGCCGGGTGGGCAGCGCGGAGTGGAACCTCCTCACCGACGAGGTCAACTGGTCCGGCGAGCTGTTCGCCATCCTCGGCCGGGAGCCTTCCGACGGCCCGCTGACCCTCGACGAGCTGCCCTCCCTGGTCTTCGCCGAGGACCAGCAGCGGCTGGCCACGATGGTCACCGACTGCCTGGTGGACGGCCGCCCCATCGACGGCGAGTTCCGCGTCGTACGCCCCGACACCCGGGTCCGTACGGTGCACATGACCGGCGAGCCGGTGCTGGACGCGGACGGCTCCACGGCGTGCATGTGGGCGGTGCTGCGGGACGTCAGCGAGCTGCGGCGCAGTGAGCGGGCGGTGCGCGAGAGCCGGGACTCGCTCCAGCGCAGGCGGCACGCGGCGCGGACGGAGCACCGGCTCGCGGTCGAGTTGCAGGAGGCGGTGCTGCCGCCGTGGCGCGGGCCGCTCCGCTTCCCGCAGGGCGGCCCGGTCGCCCTCGATCTGGCCGGGCACTACCTCCCCGCCGACACCAGCGCCCTGATCGGCGGCGACTGGTTCGACGCCCTGCAACTCCCCGACGCCACCACGCTGTTGAGCGTCGGCGATCTGACCGGACACGGCGCCGGCGCGACGTCCGGGATGGCGATGGTGCTGGGCGCGCTGCGCGGGATGGCGGTGGCCGGGAACCGCCCGGGGCCGCTGATGGGCTTCCTCAACCAACTCCTGGACTCCGCCGTCCAGCCCGCGCTGGGCAGCGCGGTCTGCTGCCGGTTCGACCCGGCCACCCGGGAGCTGGAGTGGGCGCAGGCCGGCCACCCCGCGCCGCTGCTGTTCCGCGGCGGCGCGGGGCGCGCCCTGGACCCGCCGGAGGGCGTCCTCCTCGGGGCGACCCCGGGCGCCGCCTACGGTCAGCGCACCGAGCGGCTGGCCCCCGGCGATCTGCTGGTGCTGCACACCGACGGCCTGCTGCCGCGCCGTGCGCACGGCCCGGACGCGGCGCACGAGGCGACCGAGCGGCTGCTCGGCCTGGCGCCGCGCTTCACCGCGGCGCGGGACGCCCAGGAGTGCGTCCGGCTCACCGTCGAGGAGTTCGGCACCACCGCACGGGAGGACGACGCCTGTCTGCTGATCGCCCGGGTCAGTTGAGCCGGGCGTGAACGGCCGGCCGGGAGGGCCGGTGTGCGGTGACCGGATCCGGCGGTGCGGTCACCCGGCCTCTCCCGGCCGTCGGTCTGCTCCGGTGCGTACGGGCCGTAGCGGAGCCCTCGGCGTACCTCACCGGCTCAGACCGAGAAGTTCGTGCCGAGACGGGCGTCGAGCGCGGTCGCGGGGGCGGGCACCTTCGCCTTGCCCCGCGGCTTCGGCATCACCTCGTCGATCTCCGCGCGCAGCTCCTTGATCCGGCCGTTGCCGGCGTACTGCCCGGCGAGGCGGTACATCTCGCGGAGCCGGTCCCAGGTGCGGTGCGAGGAGTTCTCGCCGATGGCGGCCAGCGCCAACCGGGCGTAGCGGTCGGCCTGTTCGGGGTCGTCGCCGATGAAGCAGGCCGATGCCATCGAGAGGTAGTCGAAGATCTGCGCCCGGCGGCGGCCGTTCTCCCGTAGCTGGAGGGCCTGTTTGGCGTGGCACTGCGCGAGGGCGGCGACCGACGGGTCGTGTTCGGCGAGGGTGCGGTAGGTCAGCGCCTCCATGCCGTGCAGATCTGCCTCGTCGAACATCTGCATCCAACTGGGCGGCGGCACATCGCCCTTGTCGGAGACGAACAGTTCCTCGGCCTCGCCCAGGGTGTGGCGGACGGCGTGGCCGTTGCCCTTGGCCGCGTGGGCCCATGCCTCGATGGTGCGCAGCATGGCGCGGGTGCGGGGCAGCGCCTGTTCGCCGGAGCCGGAGGAGGCCAGTTGCATCAGGTCGAGCGCGTCGTCCGGACGGCCCAGGTGGACCATCTGGCGGGCGGCGCGGGAGAGCGCCTCACCGGCGCGGGGCCGGTCGCCGCCCTCGCGCGCGGCGTGTGCGGCGATGACGAAGTACTTCTGCGCCGTGGGCTCCAGACCCACGTCGTGGGACATCCAGCCGGCCAGTACGGCGAGGTTGGCCGCCACCCCCCACAGCCTGCGCTGGAGGTGTTCGGGGTGGTGGTAGGCGAGCATGCCGCCGACCTCGTTGAGCTGGCCGACGACGGCCTTGCGCTGGAGTCCGCCGCCGCGGGAGGCGTCCCAGGCGCGGAACACCTCCACGGAGCGTTCCAGCGCGTCGATCTCCTGGGAGCCGACGGGCGCCGCCTCGTAGCGGTCGAGGCCGGTCTGGTCGTAGTGGTGGGAGGAGTCGAAGCCGGAGGCGGTGAGGGGATGGGGGTCGGGTTGTGCCGCGGCACCGGAGCGCGGTGCCGGGTCGGTGTGCAGCCAGTTGTCCATGGCGCCGGTCAGCGCGGAGCCCGCGGCGAGCGCCGCGCCCGCGCCCACCAGACCGCGTCGGTTGAGCATGAGGTCCATTCCCGTGAATTCCGTGAGGACCGCGGCGGTCCGCTCGGGAGCCCACGGCAGCCCGTCGTCGGACTGCCGTCTCCCCGTACGGCCGCTCCGGGCGAACCCGAGATCCTCGGTGGTTACGACACGGCCGAGGCGCTCGGTGAACAAGGAGGCCAGCACCTTCGGCACCGGATCTCTGGGGGTCTCCCCCATGTCGATCCAGCGCCGCACCCGCGAGGTGTCGGTCGCCAACTGCGGATGGCCCATGGCCGCCGCCTGCCGGTTGACCAGTCTCGCCAGTTCGCCCTTGGACCAGCCGGCCAGTCCGAAAAGGTCCGCGAGACGGGTGTTCGGCTCCCTGCCCACGTCAAGCCCCCAGGTTCCTCGACTGCGTTGACAGTAACCGCCGTTGACATGGGCCGCGAGCATTCGCCAGGGGTTCGCCAGGGTGCGCCACATGGTCTGCCACCCGCGCCCGTGTGTTGTGTAGGTGTGCCGCCCCCGGCCCGGTGGTCAGGCCGCATTCCCCAGGGTGCGAGCCCTGCTTCAGGGGCACGCCGAACCGGCCTTCTGCACGAGGTCCGTACGGCGGCTCCGGCCACCGGGCCGGGAGCGCACCACTCGTCGGCGCACGAAGGGATCCGTCTCACCCATGTACGCAGCATCGTCCGCCGTGACCGCCACCGTCCGGACGTACCGTCACCAGCCCGCGGGCGGCCGGCCGTACCCCGATCCGGCCGCCGGTGCGCAGACGGTGCCCGGGCTCGCGGGCGGCCGGGTCCGGCGGGCGGGTGTGGTCGCCCAGCCGCTGAGCGGGAGGCTCGATCTGTCCGGCCCGCAGGGCGCCCCGCTGCGTGCCGCCGTCGCCTCGGTGCACCGCATCTGCCCGGAGTTCCACCCGGTGCAGGTGCTGCGGCGCGGCGGCCGGTCGGTGCTACTGGTCGGCACGACGGGGCGGACCACGGCGGTCGCGAAGTGTTTACTGGACCACTCCCCGGCCTGGGTCGAGCGGTTCCGGCAGGAAATAGTGGCGTACCGGGCGTTCGTCCGGCACCGTCCCCCGGTGCGGGTGCCGCGGCTGGTCGCCGCCGACCCGGACAACTGCACGCTGGTGGTGGAGCGGATGCCGGGCCGCGTCGCCGCCCTCCAGCGCCACCCCTCCGAGGCTCCGGCGCGCGGGGACGTGCGCGCGGCGCTCGGCGCGATCTGCCGGGTCAACCTCTGGCGGCCGCCGCCCGGACTCTTCGACGCGCCGCTGGACTACGGGCGCCGGATCGCCCGGCACCACGCGTCGGGGCTGCTGACCGACCGGGACCTGGACGATCTGCACAAGCTGCTGCGCGGTATCCCGCACGGTCAGGGCCAGTTCTCGCACGGCGACGCGCTGCTCAACAACGTCCTGCTGTCGCCGATGGGCCCGGTGCTCCTCGACTGGGACAGCGCCGGGTGGTACCTGCCGGGCTACGACCTGGCGACGCTGTGGGCGCAGCTCGGTGAGGCGCCCGGGGCGCGCCGGCAGATCAGTCAACTGGCGCAGGCGGCGGGCCCGGCGGCGCGGGACGCGTTCCTGGTCAATCTGATGCTGGTGCTGACGCGGGAGATCCAGCGGTACGAGAGCGCGGTGCAGCGCACGATGCGGGAGCCGGTGCCGGAGGGCACACCGGCGGCGGGCGTGCCCGGCGCCCTGTCGGCGGGGGAGGAACAGCGGCTGTTGCTGCGGCGGTTGCACGACGACTCCCAGATGGCCCGGCGGGCGGTACGGGCGGCGGTCGGCACCCGCTGAGCGGTCGGACGGAGGGGCGGCGCATCCGGAAGGGTGCGCCGCCCCTCCGCCGTGCGGGGTTGAGGGCGCGCGGGCTCCGGCGCCGGTGACGCGGCCGTCACTGGTCCATTCCACTGACGCCCCGCAGGCCGCGGGCCGATCCCGGGAAGACTGCCTCCGTACCGCGCTGACATGCGAAATCCCGCGGTGGCCGGGTGATTGACGGATGGTCGGACAGCCGATACCTCTAGGCCGGTCGGGCTCGCGGAGCGAGTCCCGTCCCGTTCGGACGTCTGCGCATCACCCGTCACAACGCCCCGGCCGGGGCCGGTCCCAGGAGGTTGCCTTGCGAAGACTGCGAAGAGACCGGAGCGACGGGCCGGAGGGCGGGCGGCGCGCCTCCCGCCCGGCCGCACGCCGCACCGCGACGGCCCTCGCCGCCGGGGCGCTGCTGCTGCCGCTGGTGTCCGCCACCGGACCGGCCGGGGCCGCCGAGCCCGCGGCGGACAGCCTCCAGCGGGCCTTCACCGAGGCCGCCGCCCGTTACCACGTACCGAGCAGCGTGCTGCTGGGCGTCGCCTATCTGGAGTCCCGCTGGGACGCGCACGGCGGGACGCCCAGCGTGGACGGCGGGTACGGGCCGATGCATCTGACGGACGCCCGCGCGGCGGTGGCCCGGACGGTGGCGCGCGGCGGCGAGGCGGACGGTGATCCGCGGGGCGACGCCGCGCGGCCGGTCGCCGCCGGGCGCCGGGCGGCCGCGCCGCGGCGGCTGCCCGCCGAACTGCCCGCGCGGCTGCGGACGCTGCCGCGGGCGGCGGAGCTGACCGGCATCCCGGCGGCGAAGCTGCGCAGCGATCCGGCGGCGAACGTGCTCGGCGGCGCGGCGCTGCTCGCCGCGGAGCAGCGTGCGCAGGGGGCCGCGCGCGACGCCGGTCCGGCGGGCTGGTACGCGGCGGTGGCGCGGTACGCCGGGGCGGGCGACGCGTCCGGCGGGCGGGTCTTCGCCGACGAGGTCTTCGACACGCTGCGGCGGGGGCAGGCGCGGACGACGGACGCGGGGCAGCGGGTGACGCTGGCGGCGCAGCCCGCGCTGCGCCCGGACGCCGCGCAGGCGGAACGTATCGCCTCGGCGGGGCGGCGGGCGGCCGTACCGGCGGCGCGGCCCGAGTGCCCGGCGTCGGTGGCGTGCGAGTCGGTCCCGGCGCCGTACGAGAGGTTCGGGGACGACGACTACGGCAACCACGACAAGGCCGACCGGCCGAGGGATATCGAGGTCGACACGATCGTCATCCATGACACCGAGGGGTCGTGGGAGACGTCGCTGAAGCTGGTCCAGGATCCGACGTATGTGTCGTGGCACTACACGGTCCGCTCGGCGGACGGGCTGATCGCCCAGCACGTGCCGACGAAGGACGTCGCCTGGCAGGCCGGGAACTGGTACATCAACTCCCACTCCGTCGGCATCGAGCACGAGGGGTTCCTGGCGGCTCCCGACGCCTGGTACACGGAGGCGATGTACCGCAGCTCGGCGCGGCTGGTGACGTATCTGAGCCGGAAGTACGGGGTGCCGCTGGACCGGCAGCACATCCTGGGGCACGACAACGTGCCGGGGACACAGACGTCGGCGATCCCGGGGATGCACACCGACCCCGGTCCGTACTGGGACTGGGCGCACTACTTCACGCTGCTGGGCAAGCCGTTCGCGGCGCAGAAGCGGGCGGCGGGCGATCTCGTCCTGATCCGGCCGGACTACGCGGCGAACCGGCCGCCGTACACGGGGTGTGAGAAGGCGGGCGCGCCGTGTGCCGCGCACGGGTCGGAGGCGGTGCGGCTGCGCGTCGCGCCGGACGCGGACGCGGCGCTGGTCAAGGACGTGGGGCTGCGGCCGGACGGCAGTGCGTCGACGACCGATGTCAACGATGTGGGGGCGCGGGCCAGCACCGGTCAGCGGTTCGCGTTCGCCGGGCAGCGGGGCGACTGGACGGCGATCTGGTACCTCGGGCAGCGGGCGTGGTTCGAGAACCCGGCGAAGCGCCCCACGGCCTTCCGTACGGCGGGGGCGACGGTGACGCCGAAGGCGGGGCGGGCGACGATCCCGGTCTACGGGCGGGCGTACCCGGAGAAGGCGGCGTATCCGGCGGGCGTGCCGGTGCAGGAGGTGTCGCCGCTGCCGTACCTGCTGCACGCCGGGGAGCGGTACGCGACCGGCGGGAGTGTGCGCGGGGACTACTTCTTCGCGCCCGGCTTCGACACGGCCACCCACGCCGTGGTGCGGGGCGAGGACCGGTACTACGTGATCCAGGTGGGGCACCGGATCGGGTATGTGCGGGCCGCGGATGTGGACGTGCGGCGGGGCGGGGCGTAGGCACCCGCACGGGGGCCGGGGGCGGTGGTCCGCTCCCGGCCCTTCGCCGTTCAGTGCTGCTGGAAGAGTTCGGCCGGCAGCGGCTTGAGGAGGGCGTAGAGGTCGTCGGTGATCGGACGGTCCCAGCTCGCGATGGTGACCAGCACGCCGTCGCTGCGGTCGAACTGGGCGCAGGAGATGCGGCTTTCGGAGCACTTGATGCGCTTGACGATGAGGAGGTTGTCGTCGTGCATGACGGGGGTGTCCTCGCTCTCGACGACCTCCACCGGCTCGTCGTTGCCGAGCGCCGCCAGGAGCTGGGCGACCTCGAACGGCACCTCGCCGTCGTCCAGCTCGCGGGCCGGGGAGCCCTCCGGGAGATTCCCGATGATCATCGCGGGGCCGCGGCCGCCGAACAGGTCGTAGCGGAGGAAGACGCCCTGGCAGGTGCCGTCGGGGGCGGGCAGCAGCCCGGCTCCGAGGTTGCCCGGCCAGTCCCCGGGATCCATGGCGAGGACGTCGAAGTCAGGCCCGGCGGGCGTGGCTGCGCTGCGGCGGCGGAGGAAGGACATGCCGCCATCGTACGTGTCCGGACAGCGGTGGGCGGACCCGGAGGCGGGCCCCCGGCGGGCCGGGCGGGGGCCTCGGGTGCGGGGCGGCGCGCGGGCCGGGCGGCGGGCCCCGGGCGGCACACGGGCCGGGCGGCGGGCCCCGGGCGGCACACGGGCCGGGCGGCGGGCCCCGGGCGGCACACGGGCCGGGCGGCGGGCCCCGGGCGGCACACGGGCCGGGCGGCGGGCCCCGGGCGGTACACGGGCCGGGCCCCGGGCGGTACACCGGCCGGGCTCCGGGCCGGAGGGGTGCGCCGGTCCCGGCCGGGCGGGTGCGGCCGAGTCCCGGCGGCCCGGCCGGGCGGGGCTGCGGCTGCGGCTGCGGCTGCGGGGGCAGGAGGGCCCGGGTGCCGTCCTCCCGCCCCCGCTCATCCCGGTGGCTCGTCGCCGACCAGCCACATCGAGAAGAACTGGGCGCCGCCGCCGTAGGCGTGGCCCAGGGCGCGGCGGGCGCCGTCGATCTGGTGCTCCCCGGCGCGGCCGCGTACCTGGAGGGCGGCCTCGGCGAAGCGGAGCATGCCGGAGGCGCCGATGGGGTTGGTGGAGAGGACGCCGCCGGAGGGGTTGACGGGCAGGTCGCCGTCGAGGGCGGTGACGCCGGACTCGGTGAGTTTCCAGCCCTCGCCCTCGGCGGCGAAGCCGAGGTTCTCCAGCCACATCGGCTCGTACCAGGAGAACGGTACGTACATCTCGACGGCGTCGATCTCGCGGCGCGGGTCGGTGATGCCGGCCTGGCGGTAGACGTCGGCGGCGCAGTCGCGGCCGGCGCGCGGGGAGACGAAGTCCTTGCCGGCGAAGAGGGTGGGCTCGCTGCGCATCGCCCCGCCGTGCAGCCAGGCGGGCGGGTGCGGGGAGCGGGCGGCGCCGGTGCGGTCGGTGAGGACCATCGCGCAGGCGCCGTCGGACGAGGGGCAGGTCTCGGAGTAGCGGATGGGGTCCCAGAGCATGGGGGACGCCTGGACCTTCTCCAGGGTGAGATCGGCCTCGTGGAGGTGGGCGTAGGGGTTCTTCAGGGCGTTGCGGCGGTCCTTGTACGCGACGAGGGAGCCGATGGTGTCGGGGGCCTTGCTGCGGCGCATGTAGGCGCGGACGTGCGGGGCGAAGAAGCCGCCCGCGCCGGCGAGCAGCGGCTGCTGGAAGGGGACGGGCAGGGACAGGCCCCACATGGCGTTGGACTCGGACTGTTTCTCGAAGGCGAGGGTGAGGACAGTGCGGTGGACGCGGGCGGCGACGAGGCCCGCAGCGACCAGTGCGGTGGAGCCGCCGACGGAGCCGGCGGTGTGCACCCGGATCAGGGGTTTCCCGGTGGCGCCCAGCGCGTCGGCGAGGAAGAGTTCCGGCATCATGACGCCCTCGAAGAAGTCGGGGGCCTTGCCGAGGACGACGGCGTCGATGTCGCGCCAGTCGAGGGCGGCGTCGTCGAGGGCGCGGCGGGCGGCCTCCCGGACGAGTCCGGCGAGCGAGACATCGCGGCGGGCGGCGACGTGGGCGGTCTGGCCGATGCCGACGACGGCCACGGGCTCCTTGCTCATGACTCCCCCTCCAGGACGGCGACGAGGTTCTGTTGCAGGCACGGGCCCGAGGTGGCGTGGGCGAGGGCGCGGGCGGATTCGCCGCGCTGGATGCGGGCGGCGGCCTCGCCGATGCGGATCAGGCCGGCGGCCATGACGGGGTTGGCGGCGAGCGCGCCGCCGGAGGGGTTGACGGCGGTGTCGTCGCCGAGCCGCAGGGCGCGGCGCAGGATCACCTCCTGGGAGGTGAACGGGGCGTGCAGTTCGGCGAGGTCGGCGGGGCGGTCGAAGGCGCCGGCGCGCTCGGCGGCGAGGCGGGTGGAGGGCGAGGCGGTGAGGTCGCGGACGCCGAGGGAGTGCGCCTCGACGCGGTGGTCGATGCCGCGGATCCAGGCGGGACGTGCGCACAGTTCGCGGGCCCGGTCGCCGGCGGCGAGGATCACGGCGGCGGCGCCGTCGCCGATGGGCGCGCAGTCGCCGCGGCGCAGCGGGGCGACGATGTGGTCGCCCTGCGGGCGGGCGCCGCGCAGTTGGGCGTGCGGGTTGTCCGCGGCGGCGGCGCGGGACCGGGCGGCGACGGCGGCCAGTTCGTCGTCGCAGGTCAAGCCCGCGTCGAGGAGGGCTTGGGCCTGGAGGGCGGCGAGGGCGACGGAGTCGGGCCACAGCGGGGCGAGGTAGTACGGGTCGAGCTGGCGGGTGAGGACCTCGCGCAGATCGCCCGGGGAGGACTTGCCGTAGGCGTAGACGAGGGCGGTGTCGGCCTCGCCGGTGAGGAGGGCGACCCATGCCTCGTACAGCGCCCAGGCGCCGTCCGCCTCGACGTGGGATTCGGCGATCGGCGGCCAGGCGCCGACGGCGTCGAGGGCCATGGTGAAGGAGAAGGCGCGGCCGGCGAGGTAGTCGCAGGAGCCGGAGCAGGTGAAGCCGATGTCGCGGGCCTTGAGGCCGGTGGCGGTCAGGACGTCGTGGAGGACGGGCAGGACCATCTCCGCCTCGGAGACCTCGCGGCTGTCGGCGGTGTGGTCGCTCTGGGCGAAGGCGACGACGGCGATGTCGCGGGCCGGGGCCGGCATCAGATCAGCTCCTTGTAGCTGTCGTAGGCGGCGTCGGGTTCGCCGGTGGGCCGGTAGTGGTCGGGGTAGCGGCTGCCGTCGCGCCAGACCGGTTCGACGCGCAGGCCCATGCGGACCTGGTCGTACGGGATGCCGCCGATGCGGGCGTGGAGCGGCAGTCCGGCGCCGTCGAGGGCGATGTGGGCGTAGACGTAGGGGACCTCGATGTCGAGGTTGCGGGCCTTGATGTTGACGATGCAGAAGGTGGTGACGGTGCCGCGGGGGCCGGCCTCGACCTGCTCGGTGGTGGCGACGCCGCAGGTGGGGCAGGCGCCCCGGGGCGGGACGTAGACCTTGCGGCAGGCCGGGCAGCGCTCGCCGAGGGTGCGGCGTTCGGCGAGGCCGCTCAGGTAGCGGGAGTGGGCGCGGCCGGGCGCGTAGGTGTAGTCGAGCCGGGCGGGAAGGGTGACGCCGGTGACGGGGTCGGTGAACTCGCCGCTGTGCGGGGCCGGTTCGGCGGGTTCGGGCGCGGGCCCGTCGTCCGGGGTGAAGCAGGCGATGTCGGTGACGGCTCCGGTGCGTTCGGCGGCCCAGCGGATGCGGACGCGCATCCCGGTGCGGACGGCGTCGGGTCCGGGGACGTCCAGGGCGTGCAGCAGGGCGGTGTCGGCGCCGTCGAGGCGGACGAGGACCCAGGCGAAGGGCGTGGCCAGCGGCTGGCCGCGGCGCGGGGCGGGGTTCCAGGCCCAGGTGGTGACGGTGCCGGTGGGGGCGACCTCGACGAGGTCGCGCAGTTCGTCGCCGGTCTCCGGGTCGTACTCGGTGGGCGGGACGAGCGTGCGGCCGCCGGCGGTGCGGATGCCGAGGACGGTGCGTTCGCGCAGCCCGGTCAGGAAGGCGCCGCGGACGGGGCCGAGGGAGCGGGTGAAGGGGAACTCCACGACGAGGGGTGCGGTGAGGGTGTCCGCGGGTGCGGCGGGCTCGGGCGTGACCTCTGGCATGCGGGCTCCTTGGGTGGGCGCGGGGCCGGGGCGCGCGGGGTGCGGCGGGTGCTTCCGGCGGTGGGGCGCGGGCCGGGTGCGCGGTGCGGTCAGGCGCGCCGGAAGACGGGCGGGCGCTTCTCGGCGAAGGCCCGCGCGCCCTCCTTGGCGTCGGCGGTGTCGAAGACCGGCCGGCCCCGGGCGAGTTCGGCGGCGAGGCCGTCCGCCTCGGACAGGTCGGCGCTCTCGTACACGGACGCCTTGACCGCCTCCACGGCGAGCGGGCCGCAGGCGTTGATCCGTCCGGCGATCTCCAGGGCTTTCGCCAGTGCCCCGCCGTCGGGGACGACATGGCCGATCAGGCCGATCCGGGCGGCCTCGGACGCCGGGTAGGGGCGGCCCGTGAGCAGCATCTCCAGGGCGTGGGTGCGGGAGATCTGGCGCGGCAGGCGGACGGTGGAGCCGCCGATCGGGAAGAGTCCCCGGGCGACCTCGAAGAGGCCGAAGACGGCGCTCTCCCCGGCGACGCGGATGTCGGTGCCCTGGAGGATCTCGGTGCCGCCGGCGACGCAGTGGCCCTCGACGGCGGCGATGACCGGTTTGCGGGGGCGGTGGTGGCGCAGCATCGCCTTCCAGTGCAGGTCGGGGTCTTCGCGGAGCCGTTCGCGGTAGTGCTCGCCGGTCATGCCGTCGCCGGCGAGGGCCTTGAGGTCCATGCCCGCGCAGAAGGTGCCGCCGGCGCCGGTGAGCACGATCGAGCGGATCGTGTCGTCCTCGTCGGCGGCGCGCCAGCCGTCGTACAGGCCGACCAGCATCGGCAGGGAGAGCGCGTTCTTCGCCTCCGGCCGGTCGAGGGTGAGCACCAGGGTCGCCCCTTCGCGGTGCACGGTGAGGTGTTCCGTCCCGCCCATGTCCGTCTCCCGTCTGTGGACGCAGAACAGGGTGCAGGAGCGGTACGGCGACTTCAAGAGTTTTCTGACACCCAGTCAGATTTCTTGGCCGGAGCCCTTCCCTGCTGCCGCGGGCGCCGCTCTAATGGCCGCCGAGCCGCCGCCCGGCACGGTCTGGAGGAGACGTGGAGTACAACCTGGCCGACCTCTTCGAATCGATCACCGACGCGGTCCCCGGCCGCGAGGCGCTGGTCTACATCGACCACCCCGGCAGCGGCGCCGAACGGCGGCTGACCTACACGGAGCTGGACCGCGCGGCCAACCGCCTCGCCCACCACCTCGCCGGTCAGGGAGTCGGCCCCGGCGACCACGTCGGGCTCCACCTCTACAACGGCGTCGAGTACCTCCAGACCCTCTACGCCTGCCTGAAGATCCGCGCCACGCCCGTCAACGTCAACTACCGCTACGTGGCGGACGAGTTGGCCTACCTCTACCGGGACGCCGACCTGGCGGCGCTGGTCTTCGACGGCGAGTTCACCGCGCGGGTGGCCGCCGCCGCCCCGCACGCGCCCGGACTGCGCCATCTCGTACGGGTCGGGCAGGCGCCCGCGGGGGCGCCGGTGCCGGAGCCGGTGCCGGTGGCGCTCGCCGACGCGGAGGCGGCCGGGTCGCCGGAGCGCGGGTTCGCCCCGCGCTCCGGCGACGACCGGTTCATCATCTACACCGGCGGCACCACCGGGATGCCCAAGGGCGTGCTCTGGCGCCATGAGGACCTGTTCTTCTCCGGCATGGGCGGCGGCGCCCCCACGGGTGAGCCGGTGACGCGGCCGGAGGAGGTCGCGGAGCGGGTGGCCGCCGGGGGTGAGGGCATCGTCTTCTTCCCGACGCCGCCGCTGATGCACGGCACGTCCACGCTGACCGCATTCATCGCCTTCCACTTCGGCCAGAAGGTCGTCCTGCACCGCAAGTTCGTACCCGAGGAGGTGCTGCGGACCGTGGCGCGGGAGAAGGTCACCAGCGTCTCGCTGGTCGGTGACGCGATGCTGCGGCCGCTGACCGACGCGCTCGCCGGTCCGCTGCGCGGCACCGACTGCTCCTCGCTGTTCAGCGTCTCCAGCTCCGGCGCGGTGCTGTCGGAGACGGTCCGCGCGCAGTTCACCGCGCTGGTACCGCAGGCGACGCTGCTCAACAACTTCGGCTCGTCGGAGTCCGGTTTCAACGGCACGGCGACCGACGACTCCGGGCCCGACCGGGGCTTCCGGGTCCGGGTCAACCCGCGGACGGCGGTGGTCGATCCGGCGACGCGGCGGCCGGTCGCGCCCGGTGAGGTGGGCCGGATCGCGCTGCGCGGCCATGTGCCGCTGGGCTACTACAACGACCCGGTCAAGAGCGCCGAGACGTTCTTCGAGGCGGACGGCGACCGCTGGGTGCTGCTCGGCGACATGGCCACCGTCGACGCGGACGGCGTCGTCACCGTCCTGGGCCGCGGTTCGCAGTGCATCAACTCCGGCGGCGAGAAGATCTATCCGGAGGAGGTCGAGCAGGCGCTCAAGGCCCACCCGGACGTCTACGACGCGCTGGTGGCGGGCGTTCCCGACGCCCGCTGGGGCAGCCGGGTCGCGGCCGTCGTCCAACTCCGGCCGGGCGCGGCTCCCCTGGACACCGATGCGGTACGCGCCCACTGCCGCTCCCGCCTCGCCGGGTACAAGATCCCCCGCACCGTGGTCGTCACCGAGCGGATCCGGCGCTCCCCCAGCGGCAAGGCGGACTACCGGTGGGCGAAGGCGGTGGCGGCGGAAGGCGGCGAGGGATGAGGGGCCTCGGCGGGCCGTGCCCGGACCGGCCGGGTCACGGGGCCGGTACGCCGTCCGGGGCCAGATCGCGCCGCATCGCCGCGCGGAGGGCGCCGAAGGCGTCGTTGTAGGCGCCGGTGAGCCGTTCGTAGGCGGCGTCGCCCGCCACGGCACCGTCGGCTGTGCCGTCCCGGAGGTCCCGCAGGGCGCGGAAGACGGCGACGGCGCCCGCGGGCGGCGCCATGATCTCCATCTCGTGGCGCGGGCCGTGGGCGTCGGCGCACGCCTCCCGCGCCCGGTGTCCCCGTTCGGCAGGCGGCCGGTCGGCCTCCCGGGCGGGCACGCGGAGATCGTTTCTCGCCCGGGCCGACACCGCGAGGAAGTCGCGGTGGAGCTGCCGCCGCGTCATGTCCCACTCGTCGGCCCGTTCCCGCCGCCCGCGCCGGTGCTCGACCAGCAGCGCGCTCCCCCTCGCGATCGCCGCTCCCAGTACGGTCGTCAGCAAGGTCATCCAGCTCATGGGGCGGAACCTCCCCGGGCAGCGGGGCGCCGGAAGCCCGGTGGGTGCGTACCCGTCAGCCCCCTGCGCACGAGGGTGCCGGCGCCGCCTCGGCACGCCCCCCGGCTCTCGGGCCTCGGCCCGTCAGCCCCCGCACACCGAACGCACCGCGCGCCCCAACGCCCGGGTGTGCAGGGCGTCCAGCCGCTGCTCGTACCGCACCTCGGTGGCGGCCACGCCCAGAAACACCGGGCAGTACGGCGCGGAGCGGGCTTCCGGGGAGGCGGCGACGGCGCGGACCAGCGCCTCGTTGACGCGGTTGATCTCGCCGCGGACCTTCGCCAGATCGGGCCGCTCCTGCGGGACCCGCGCCGGGTCCGCCGTCCAGACGCGGTACAGCCCGCGCTGCACCACCTTGCTCGCCTCGATCTGGTCGCGGAAGATCCGCCGGGTGGCCGCCGGATCGGCGCCGAGCCGCTCGGCCTGCGCGGCGACGGCGTCCAGCACCTCCCGCTCCCGCGCCGGATCGTCGATCGGCCCGCCGGTGCCCCACTTGGCCGCCGCGACCAGATCGCCGAGCGCGGCCCGCTCGGCGGACAGCGCGGCGAGCGACCGGAGTCGGCGGTACGGGGCGGGGGCGGCCATGCCCTGGACCGGCATCGCGGAGGCGGACGCCGTCCGAGCGGGCGCATCCTGGGCCGGGGCTCCGGTGGAGGTCGCCGCGGACGGCGCGCCCGGGGCCCGGACGGCGTGCGACGGGGCGGTGTGCGCTCCCGCCGTCGCGGGGGTCGTCGCGGGGGCTGCCTGGGCGCCGCCCGCCCCGGCGAGGAGGAGCGCCGCGCTCGCGGCGGCGGGCAGGAGGCGACGCGTCGAGGGGGTCAGTCGCACCTTTCGGCCTTTCTCGGAGGATGGTGCCGGGGGCCGCACCGGCGACCGCACCCGGACCGGGGCGATGAGCTTACGGGCCCGCCGGACCGGCCGGGCACCGTTCCGCCCGGCCGGTCACAGGGGGTGCCCGGTGGCCGTCGGGCCGCACCGGCTGCCACGATGAACGGCCATCGAGGAGAGGCGGGAGCGGCCATGGTCACCTGGGACGCGGAGTCGTTCGACCGGTTCGAGCGGGAGGGGTGGGCCGGGCGCGGCGCGGCGTACCGCGAGGGGTTCGCCCGGCTCAGCGCCCGGTTCGTCACGCCGTTGCTGGACGCCGCGGGTGTCGGGCCCGGCACCCGGCTGCTGGACGTGGGGTGCGGTCCCGGCCCGGTGGCGGCCGCGGCGCTGGGGCGCGGCGCGGAGGTGACGGCGGTGGACGCCTCCCCGGAGATGGCCACGCTCGCGGCGGCCGCGGTCCCCGGGCTCGACGTCCGCGTCGCCCTCCTCGACGCGCTGCCGTTCGCCGACGGGGAGTTCACCGCCGTGACCGGCAACTTCGTCATCAACCACCTGGGGGATCCGGCCGCGGGCCTCGCGGAGGCGCACCGGGTGCTGGCACCGGGCGGGCGGGCCGCGCTGACTTGCTGGAACCAGGAGGCGATGCGGGCGCTGGCGCTGTTCGGGGAGGCGCTGGCGGAGTCGGGGGTGCCGCGGCCCGCCGAGGCGCCCGAGACCGCGCCGTTCCTCGCCGGGTACGACGCCGCCGAACGGCCCGCGGCCTTCCTCCGGTTGCTGGACGCGGCCGGTTTCGCGGACACCGACGTCGAGACCGTACGGCTGCTGCACCGCGTCGACCCCGGCCGGTGGTGGGACGACGTCACGGCCGGCACCCCGATGACCGGGACGGTCATGAGCCGCCTCGACGCCGCCTCCCGCGCGGCGGTACGCCGGATCTACGACCGGAAGGTGGCCGCCCACGCGGTGGGCGACGGCTTCGTGGCCCTGCCCGCCGTGGCGCTGCTGGGCAGGGCGATCCGGGCGGAGTGACGCGGGGCGGGTGACGCGGGGCGGGGCGGCCCCGGGGGCGCCCGGCCGGGCGCCCCGCCACCGCACGAAGCCGACGGCCGGCCGGACCCGGCCGCCCCCGGCGCCCCGTCCTCAACTCATCGTCGGGTCCCCCTTGATCAGTGCGAACGGGGCGCCCCACGGGTCCTGCAACGCGGCGAGGCGGCCGACGCTCGGGACGTCGGTCGGCGGGATCTGCACCCGGGCGCCCAGCTCGGTGGCCATCTCGAAGGTCGCGTCGCAGTCGGTGACGCCGAAGTACGGGTGCCATTCGGAGACGGCGCCGGCCTCCAGATGCTCGCTGCCGAGCTGCATCACACCGCCCTGGCCGGTGTCCTCGCCGCGGCCGGCGGCGGGCGCGGACACGATGTCGTAGACCGCCCCGCCGCCCATCGGCATGGACCGGTAGCTCCAGGAGAAGACCGTGCGGTAGAACTCCTCGGCCGCCGCGCTGTCGGTGGTGTACAGCTCCGTCCAGCACAGGGAGTCGGGCTCCATGACGGTCTGGAGGCCCAGGGTCTCCCGGGGCTGCCAGACGCCGAAGTCGGCGCCGGTCGGGTCGGTGAAGGCGGCCATGCGGCCGGCGGTGAAGACGTCCCCGGGCTCCATCCGCACCTCTCCCCCGGCCGCCACGACGGCGCGGGCGGTGGCGTCCGCGTCGGCGGTGTGGAAGTAGACCGTCCAGGACGACGAGGCGCCCGGCTCGGTCAGCGGCCCGATCGCGCCGACGGTGCGGCCGTCGCGCTGGAAGAAGCCGTACCCTCCGGCCTGCGGGCCCGCGGATTGGTGCGTCCAGCCGAAGACGGCGCAGTAGAACGCGGCGGCGCGCTCCACGTCAGGGGTACCGAGGTCGATCCAGTTGGGCGTGCCCGGTACGTAGTCGGTGGTCAGCATGGGTCCTCCGGGGTCCTTCGCCTTGCGCGTACGGGTGACGGTGCGGTGCCGGGACGGCGTTGCGGTCGGCCTGCCGTGACCTGCGCGGACGGCGCACGGCGACGACCATGGCCGACGCCCCGCACAGTGATGACACACCGTCACCGCGCGGGGAGTTCCGGCCGGTTCCCAGCATGGCAGGGGGCACTGACAGTCGCCCTCCGTACACGCGGTGGCCCGTGATTCCGGGGCCCGGAGCGACGGCGGTCAGCGGGCCCCGAAGCGGGAGCGCAGCTCCCTTTTGAGGATCTTTCCGCTGGCGTTGCGCGGCAGCGCGTCGACGAACAGGACGCGCTTGGGCACCTTGAACCCGGCGAGCCGGGACCGTACCGCGTCGATCAGCTCCCGCTCCCCGACCGGTCCGTCCGCCGCGCCGTCCGGTACGGGCGCGCGCACGACGACGGCGGTGACCGCCTCGATCCACCGCTCGTCGGGCAGGCCGATCACCGCCGCCTCCGCCACCTGCGGATGCGTGTACAGGGCGTCCTCGACCTGGCGGGAGGCGACCAGCACACCGCCGGAGTTGATGACGTCCTTGACCCGGTCGACGACGGCGAAGTACCCGTCGGCGTCGCGTACGGCCAGGTCACCGGAGTGGAACCAGCCGCCGCGGAACGCCTCGGCGGTCTCCTGCGGTTTGTCCCAGTAGCCGCTGCAGAGCTGCGGGGAGCGGTAGACGATCTCACCGCGTTCGCCGTCGGGCACCTCGCGGCCGTTCTCGTCGACCACCTTCGCCTCGACGAAGAGGACCGGGCGGCCGCAGGAGTCCATCCGTCCGGCGTGTTCCCGGGGGCCGAGGACGGTGGCGAGCGGGCCGATCTCGCTCTGTCCGAAGCAGTTGTAGAAGGCGAGTTTGGGCAGCCGGGAGCGCAACTGCTCCAGGACCGGTACCGGCATGATCGACGCGCCGTAGTACGCCTTGCGCAGTCCGCGCAGGTCACGGACGGTGAAGTCCGGGTGGCGGGCCAGGCCGATCCACACCGTGGGCGGCGCGAACAGGCTGTCCACCCGGCCGGTCTCCACCAGGGAGAAGAGCTGCTCGGCGTCGGGCCCGTCCACGAGCGTGTTCTCGGCGCCGACCGCCAGATAGGGCATCAGGAAGACGTGTAGCTGCGCCGAGTGGTAGAGCGGCAGCGCGTGCAGCGGCCGGTCGGTCTCCTCCAGGTCGAGGGCGACGACGGCGCTGGTGTATTCGTGCACCAGGGCACGGTGCGTCATCATCGCGCCCTTGGGGAGCGCGGTGGTCCCGGAGGTGTAGAGGAGCTGGACGAGCGTGTCGCCGTCGTCCCCGGGGAGGTCGTCGGGGTCCGCCTGCGGGGCGTCCCGCCGTGCCGCCGCGATCCGGGCGAGCAGTCCGTCCGGGGCGTCGCGCAGCGGCAGGGCGGGCAGGCCCTCCGGGAGCCGCGCGGCGAGGGCGGGGTCGGTCAGGACGAGGGAGCTGCCGGACTGGTCGAGGAGGTAGCGCAGGTCCTCGCCGGTGAGGGCGTGGTTGACGGGGACGTGCACCAGCCCCGCGCGGGAGCAGGCCAGGAAGCCGATGAGGTACGCGTCGGAGTTGCGCCCGTAGGCGGCGACCCGGTCGCCCGGGGCGAGGCCGAGGCCGCGCAGCACCCGCGCCGCGGCGGTCACCGCGTCGTCCAGTGCCCGGTAGGTCCAGGCGCGGTCGGCGTACCGCACCGCCGTCCGCCCGGGCACCCGCCGTGCGCTGCGCCGCAGGACCCCGTCGACCGTGTTGCTCCGCGCTGCCGTCATGGCGCGATACTCGGCTCCGGCCCGGCCCTGGTCAAGGCAGCGGGCAGAGGCGCCGCGGCGGGCGCGGGCCCGGCCGGAGGTTCCCGCCCCGGCCCCGGAACCCCTACGGGTACGCCGGGCCGCCGCATCGCCGCCCGAACAGGCCGTACCGTCTGCGCCCCGCTCAACTGCCGCCCGGATGAGGTGGTTTCGGCGGCCCGGCCCCTTAAGGGGCCGCCCGGCGCGGCGTCCGGGAGCGGTCAGGGTGCGGCTCATCCCGCCGGCGGACGTCCCGGCGGTGTGCGGGCCGGATGCTGGGACGAGTCCCGGCGACCGCCGGGACCGCGATGGGCGGGGCGGCGGTGGCGCCGTAGCCGGGGAAGGGGAGAGAACTCATGGTCAGGAGCGGTCCGCGCGGCGGTGGGGCGGACGAGGCCGGCCGGCGGCCGGAGGTGCGGCGGAGTCTGCGGCGCGTCCGGGGGCTCGTCGGCTGGTACGTCGTCCTCAGTCTGCTGACGCTCGGTGGCGTCATCGTGCTGCGTGACGATCCGGCGGCGGTGACCGATGCCGTATGGGTGCGGGTCGTCATCGTCGCCGCCACCTCGCTGCTGATGGCCTCCTTCGCCGCGGGGGCGGCCCGGGGCGACCGCCGGGCGTATCTGCGGCTGCGCATGGCCTCCGGGGTGATGCTGGTGGCGGTGGCGGTGGTCGTGGCGCTGCCCGGGGCGTTCCCCGGGTGGCTGCGGTGGGAGCAGGCCGGATGCGGTGTGCTGCTGGCCGGGGTGGTGGCCCTGGCGAACGGCGGGCGGCTGCGGGCCGCGTTCGCCGCCCGGTAGCGGGGCGGTGCGGGGCGCCACCGGGCGCGGCCCTACTCGGTCGGTTCCCGGTCCGCCCAGTACGGTGCGCGCAGCCGTCGCTTGTAGAGCTTGCCGTTGGGGTCGCGGGGCATGGCGGCGATGAAGTCGACGGACTTGGGGAGTTTGTATCCGGCCAGTCGCCGGGCGCAGAACTCCAGGACCGAGGCGGCGAGTTCCGGTCCCGCCGGGTGACCTTCGGCCGGTTCGACGACGGCCTTGACCTCCTCGCCCCAGTCGTCGTGCGGGATGCCGAAGGCGGCGGCGTCGGCGACGGCGGGGTGGGCGAGGAGGACGGACTCGATCTCGGCGGGGTAGATGTTGACGCCCCCGGAGATGATCATGTCGATCTTGCGGTCGCGGAGGAAGAGATAGCCGTCCTCGTCCAGATAGCCCAGGTCACCGACGGTGAAGAAGTCGCCGACGCGGCTGCGCCGGGTCTTGGCGTCGTCCTTGTGGTAGCGGAAGCCGCCGGTGCGCATCTTCAGGTAGACGGTGCCCAGCTCGCCCGGGGGCAGGCGGTTGCCGTCGTCGTCGAGGACGGCGAGTTCGCTGATCGGCCATGCCTTGCCGACGGTGCCGGGCTTCTTGAGCCAGTCGTCGGCGGTGGCGAACGCGCCGCCGCCCTCGCTCGCCGCGTAGTACTCCTCGACGCAGCCGCCCCACCAGTCGATCATGGCGCGTTTGACGTGGTCGGGGCAGGGCGCCGCCCCGTGGATGGCGTGCCGCATCGAGGTCACGTCGTACCGGGCGCGGACCTCGTCGGGCAGCGCCAGCAGCCGGTGGAACTGGGTGGGGACCATATGGGTGTGGGTGGCGCGGTGGGTGTCGATGAGCCGCAGCATCTCCTCGGGCCGCCAGCGGTCCATCAGGACCAGCCGGTGGCCGATGTGCAGGGAGGCGCCGGCGAACTGGAGGACGGCCGTGTGGTAGAGCGGCGAGCAGACCAGGTGGACGTTGTCGTCGAACGGCCGGATACCGAAGATGCCGAGGAAACCGCCGAGATGGCTCTCCTCGGGCGGGGTGCCGGGCAGCGGGCGGCGGATGCCGCGGGGGCGGCCGGTGGTGCCGGAGGTGTAGTTCATGACCCAGCCCAGGGTGCGGTCGTCGGGCGGGGCGTCGGGCTGTCCGTCGAGGAGGTCGGCGTAGGGGCGGAAGCCCTCGGCGGTGCCGACGGCGTAGCGCCGGTCGGCGGGCAGCGCCGCCTCGTCGGCGGCGGCGCGGGCGGCGTCGGCGAACCGCTCGTGGGCGATCAGCACCTTGGCGCCGGAGTCCGCGACGATCCAGGCGATCTCGGGCCCCACCAGATGGTGGTTGACGGGCACGAAGTAGAAACCGGCCTGGGACGCGGCGAGGTAGGCGGTCAGGAACTCCACGCCGTTGGGGAGGACGGCGGCGAAGGCGTCACCGCGGGTCAGTCCGGCGGCGCGCAGTCCGTGGACGAGGCGGTTGCCCGCGGCGTGCAGGCGGCCCGCGGTCCACTCCTCGCCGTCGGGGGCGATCAGTACGGTGCGGCCCGGGTCGGCGGTGGCCTGGGCCCAGAAGCCGGTGGGCGGTGCGGGGCGGTCCGTCATCGTGCTGCCTCCTCGGCGGGCGGGTTCCAGGGGGTCGCGGAGGGCGGAATGCGCGCCCCTAGGCGCGGCCCGCGATGCGGTTGATGCGGTCGATGGCCTTCTCGAAGCCGCGGGTGAGGTCGTCGAAGACGGCTTGCACACTGCGTTCGCTGTTCATCCGGCCGACGATCTGGCCGACCGGCGTCCCCAGCAGCGGTTCGACCTCGTGGCGCTGGATACGGGAGTTGGCCTCGGCGACCAGCAGTCCCTGGAGCGGCATCGGCAGGGTGCCGGGTCCGTCGGCGGCGTCCCAGGCGTCGGTCCAGGCGGTGCGGAGCTGGCGGGCGGGTTTGCCGGTCAGGGCGCGGGAGCGGACGGTGTCGCCGGGGCCGGCGGCGAGGAGTTTGGCGGTCAGCCGCCGGGAGTGGAGTTCGGCCTCCTCGGTGGTGAGCCAGAGCGAGCCGAGCCAGACGCCCTGGGCGCCGAGAGCGAGTCCGGCGGCGATCTGTTCGCCGGTGCCGATGCCGCCGGCGGCGAGCACCGGCAGCGGATCGACGGCGGCGACGACCTCGGGGGTGAGCACCATCGTGGCGATCTCGCCGGTGTGGCCGCCGGCCTCGTAGCCCTGGGCGACGACGATGTCGATGCCGGCGTCCCGGTGGTGGCGGGCGTGGCGGGGGCTCCCGGCCAGCGCGGCGACGCGGATGCCGCGGTCGTGGGCGCGGGCGATGACGTCGGGCGGCGGGGAGCCGAGCGCGTTGGCGAGGAGCTTGATCGGGTAGTCGAAGGCGACGTCGAGCTGACCGCGGGCGACCTCCTCCATCCAGCCGGTGATCCGCCAGCCGGACGCCTCGCCCTCGGGCAGCGGCGGCACGTCGTACGCGGCGAGGAGCCGGGCGACGTGCTCGCGGTGGCCGTCCGGGATCATCGCCTCGACGTCCGCCTCGGTGACGCCCTCGACCTTGCGGGCGGGCATGACGACGTCGAGTCCGTACGGAAGTCCGTCGGTGTGGGCCGCCATCCAGTCCAGGTCGCGGGCGAGTTCGCCGGGCGCGGTGTAGCGGACCGCGCCGAGGACGCCGAAGCCGCCGGCGCGGGTGATCGCGGCGGCGACGGCGGGGAACGGTGTGAACCCGAAGACGGCGTGCTCGACGCCCAGCGTGGTGCTCAACTCGGTCTGCATGGGCGCAGGATGCCGCAGGGCGGCGGAGGAGGGAAGAGCTTTTCTGACGCAGCGTCAGTTCTGCTCGGTCCGGCGCCGCGCCTACTCGGCCGGCCCGGACCCGGCGTCCTCCTCCCGCTCCGGCGCCGGACCCGACAGGACCCGGTGGGCGTTCTCCTCCGCGGCGCGTTCGAAGCGGTCGCCCGGGTCGCTGATGCTCAGGCCCTGGCCGTTGTCGGTACCGGCGACCGGGCCCTGGCGCTGCTGGATGACATGGGTGAGTTCGTGGGCGAGGGTGTGGCGGTCGCCGCCGCCGTCCCCGATGACGATGTGGTTGCCGGAGGTGAAGGCACGGGCACCGACCTCGGCTGCGGAGCTGCGGGCCGCCGGGTCGGTGTGGACGCGCACGTCGGAGAAGTCGGCGCCGAGCCGCGACTCCATATCGGTACGGGTCTCCTCGTCCAGCGGCTTGCCCGAGGTCCGCAGCACCTCGTGGACGGCGGAGCGCTGCACGGCGGGGTGCCCGCAGCCGGGACCGTGACTGTGCTCCTCCTGGGCCCAGGCATGGCCGTCCGCCCGGAGCATCTGGACGACGGCGGCGTTCCCCGCGGAACGCTGGAGGGCCGCCAGCGCCTGGGGCGAGGCGGCGGCGCCCCGTTCCGGCACCACGGGGGGCCGGACGGCCGCCGGACGGGCGGGAGAGACGGTGGGGGCGGGCCGGTCGGCAGCGTCGCGGGCGTGCATGGGATCCCTCTACGGAGCGGGGTCGGGTGAACCTCCTGGATACCGGGCGGCGCGCCGGAACGCCATGGCCGCCGGGGCAGCACCGGCGACCGGACAGGCAGCGTCCGGCGGGCCGGACGGGCAACGCCGCGCCCCGGCCGGCCGCCGGACACCGGCGGCTGAATCCCCCGCGACATGCGGCGGGGTGTCTTGACCGCCCCCCGGCCCGGTCCTAGCCTCCGGCCGACCCCGCCCCCGCTTCGTCCCCTCGTGAGGTGCCCTGTGCGTATTCCTCCGCTTTCCCGTCCCGGCCGTGCCACCGCCGCGCTGACCGCCGCGGCGGCCTGCACGGCCGGCCTCCTGGCGGCCACCGCCCCGGCGTCGGCGGACCCGGCGCCCGCCGCCCGGAGCGGCGTGGAGCGGTACCCCGATCTGGCGCCGACCCCGCCGATGGGCTGGAACAACTGGTCGTACTACATGTGCGACGTCAACGAGAAGGTGATCCTCGACAACGCGCGGGCGCTGGTGCGCACCGGGCTCGCGGCGAAGGGGTACGACACCGTCACCGTCGACGACTGCTGGACGCTCAGACAGCGCGGCCCGCGGGGCGAGTTGGTGACCGATCCGGAGAAGTTCCCGCACGGCATGGCGTACGTCGGGCGTCAACTGCACCGGATGGGCCTGAAGTTCGGCATCTACGGGGACGCGGGGACGCTGACCTGCGAGAAGTACCCGGGCAGCCTGGGCCACTTCCAGCAGGACGCCGATCTGTTCGCGAGCTGGAAGGTCGACTACGTCAAGTTCGACGGCTGCAACGTGCCGACGGCGCCGGGCCGCACCAAGGAGGAGACCTACCGCGACGTCTACGGGCAGATGAGCCGGGCGCTGCGCGCCACCGGCCGCCCCATGGTCTTCTCGGTGTCCGCCCCGGCGTACTTCCAGTACGACGGCGACGCGCTCTGGCACCAAGTCATCGGCTGGTCATCGGAGGTCGGCAATCTCTGGCGGGAGGGGCGCGACATCGCGGTGGAGAAGCACAGCCCGGCCGCGAAGTGGTCCTCGATCCGCTACAACTTCGACTACAACGCGCAACTGGCGGCGCTCCAGCGGCCGGGCCGGTGGAACGACCCGGACTTCCTGCTGGCCGGGGACTCGGGGCTGACCGAGACGGAGATCCACAGTCAGATGGCGCTGTGGGCGGTGATGGCCGCCCCGCTGATCTCCAGCACCGATCTGACCCGGCTCTCCCCCGCCGCGCTGGAGGTCCTCGGCAACGAGGAGATCATCGCCGTCGACCAGGACCCGCTGGGCGTCCAGGGGAAGCTGGTCCACCACGACGAGGACACCGCGGTGCTGTCGAAGCCGCTGCGCGGCGGCGACCGGGCCGTGGCACTGTTCAACGCCGGTGACACGCCCCGGACGGTGTCCACCACGGCGTCCGCCGCCGGACTGCCCGCCGCCCGTTCCTACCGGGTCCGCGATCTGACCACCGGCCGCACCACCCGCACCACCGGCCCCCTCACCGCCACCACGCTGGCGCCGCACGCGACGGCGCTGTACCGGGTGAGCGCGGGGTGAGACGGGCACGGCACCGGCGGGCGGGACGGGCCCGGCCGCCGGTGCCGTGCGCCGGGCCGTTCCGTACGGCTCCGGGCGGCGGCCCGGCCCGGGCTGTCGGCCCCCGGCCACCGCGAAAGCGCGCCACCGGAGGGCCGAGGCCACCGGTCGGCCGGCGGGCGGACCGTACGGCGGGTGGCGCCCGGAGGGTCCGTCCCGCACCGCGGCCCCCTCTCACGGGCCCTGCCGCGGCCGGTCGGCCGTCACCACGTAGTAGTCGAGGACGCCTTCCTCGTAGGCGCGCAGGAAGTTGCGCGGCCAGGTGTCCGGGGCCCACCAGCGGGCGAGCCAGCGGTCCCAGCCCGGCCAGACGTACCGTCCGATCGACGCGGCGGAGGTGTGGGTGAGTCCGGCGGCGGTGAACGCGCCGGTGAGGGCGGTCACCGGGCGGGCGATGTCGAGGCCGGTGGCGAAGGTCTCCAGCAGCCGGGCGAGGCGTGCGGGGTGGCCGGGCGCGTCGTCCACCGTGAAGAAACCGGCGACCACCGCCCGGCCGCCGGGGCGCAGTACCCGCGCGGTCTGCGCGGCGAAGGCGTCGAGGTCCGGGAAGTGCTGGGCCGCCTCCACGCAGAGGACCACGTCGAACCGGCCGTCCTCGAACGGCATCCGCTCGGCGGCGCCCCGGACGAACCGCAACCGCTCGGGCGCGTCCCGCAGCAGCTCCGCCTGCGCCGCCCGCGCCCGGTCGAGCTGGCGCGGATGGATGTCCATACCGGTGACGGCGGCGGGCCCGTACTCCCGCAGGGTCAGCGCGCAGCCCATGCCGAGTCCGCAGCCCACTTCGAGGATGTCCGCGCCCGGCCGTGGTCCGGCGGTGGTCAGGACGTGCCGGTAGAGGTCTTCCTGGCTGCGGATGCGGTCCGCCGTGCCGGGCGGGCGGGCCGGGTCGGGAGCGCGCCAGTACCCGAAGTTGATGAACCCGCCGCCGAAGATCGGCTGCCCGGCCAGATCGCCCGGGCCGTAGGTCTCCCGCACCACGGGCCGCATCGCCGGCCCCGTCTCCCGCGCACCGTCCGTCATCCGTGCCGCACCTCCTGGAATCCGCGCCGCGGGCGGCGGTCGCCGCCCGGCCGGGACAACGGGCGGGGCGGGCCCGGGGTGACGGCCGGGCGGGCGCCGGAGAGCCTCAGCGCTCCGCACCGCTCAGGTCGTCGGAGTGCCCGGCCGCCAGGCGGGGCCAGTGCGGGATGGGGCGGCCGTCGCGGCGCAGCCGGATGTCGCCGACCGGTTCGCCCTGGTACCGGGGCCAGCCTTCCGGGGAGTCCTCCCACAGCTCCTGACGGCCGTAGGCGGTGAGGTCCATGAGGTGGTAGTTGTTGTCCATCACCTCCACACCGCGCAGCGTCGTCCACCAGGTCTCGAAGACCCGGTCGCCGTCCCGCAGGTAGCTCACCAGGTGCATCATGCCGACGGTGCGGCCGGCCAGCAGCCGGTCGGCGGAGGGCAGCGCGGAGTACCAGGGCATCTCCCAGCCCAGGAAGTCGCGGTAGCGCCTGCTCTCGTCGTACGGGCCCTGGCAGAGGACCGCGTAGGTGATGTCGCGTGAGTGCAGATACGACAGTTCGCGGACCTGTCCGGCGCACCAGGTGCAGCCCTCGCACTGCTCGGCGGCCGGATGGCCGGGGCGCCACATGAAGTAGTACGCGAGGAGCTGCCGGCGGCCCTCGAAGGCGTCGAGGAGGGTGAGCGGCCCGTCCGGCCCGGTCAGTTCGAGGCCGGCGTCCACCTCGGTCATGGGCAGGCGCCGCCGGGCCGCGGCGATCGCGTCGCCCTCGTGGGTGTGGGCCTTCTCCCGCTCCCGCAGTCTGCCGAGTGCGGCCTCGAAGGTGGTCCGGTCGGTCACCGGCGGCAGTGCCGGGGCGCGGTCAGTCATGTCCGTCCGCCTCTTTCATGCGTTCCTGTCCGTTCGTCTCTTCCGCGAGTCGTTTGACGCTCAGCAGGCGGCTCTCCCACGAGCGGCCGATCCGGTCCAGCTCCCGGGCGAGTGCGCCGAGCCGGGCGCCCACCGCGAGGTGGACGACCTCACGGCCGCGCTGTTCGGACTCGACGAGGCCGACCTCACGCAGCACGTCGAGGTGTTTGCCGATCGCCTGCCGGCTCACGGGCAGCTCCCGGGCCAGCGCCGACGCCGACTTCGGTCCCTGTCCGAGCCGGGTGAGGATCTCCCAGCGCGTCGGGTCGCCCAGCGCGGCGCATATGGCGGGGGGCGCGGCGGTCATGCCCGGGCCTCGACGTACGTCTTCGCCGCGGCGAGTTCGGTGAGCCAGCCCTTGTCGTTGCCCTCGCGCTCCTTCAGCCAGGTGGCGGGGTCGTCGGAGAGGCCGGAGAACCCGCTCTCCACGACGCGCAGCGTCACCCCGCCCTCGTCGCGCTCGTCGATCCGGAACTCGACGAGGGTCGAGGCCGTCGCCCCGTCCCGGTACGGCGTGCCGATCCAGCGGAAGGCGGCGTAGCGCGGTTTGTCGAGGGCGACGGTGGTGAAGCGGAACTCGCCGAGCGTGGGGTGGCGTACGACGGCGACGTCACCCTCGTACCGCAGGTCGGGCTCGGCCTCGACGGTGCCGTCGTTGATGTACCAGCCGGGGCGTGCGACCAGCTCCCAGACGCGTTCGGCGGGGGCGTCGATGTCGATCTGCCGGGCGATCCGGTCCAGCTCGGCGAGTTGCCCGGCGGTGGGGGTGGCGTCGGTCATGGGGTCCTCCTCGCGACATTTGCTGCAACTCAAAGGTTGCACATGTCGCGCGGGGGTGCAACCACCGGGTTGCACCGGTGGGCGGAGAGGGCGCCCCGTCTCACCGCCGTACCCGTGGCATCCCCAGCCCGATCCAGGTGATGATCTCGCGCTGGATCTCGTTGTTGCCGCCGCCGAAGGTGAAGATGACGGCGGAGCGGTAGCCGCGTTCCAGGTCGCCGTGGAGGGCGGCGCCGGCGGAGCCTTCCTTGAGAGGGCCCGCGGCGGCGAGGATCTCCATCAGCCAGGCGTAGGCGTCGCGGCGGGCCTCGGAGCCGTGGACCTTGACGGCGGAGGCGTCCTGCGGGGTGAGGGCGGCGCGTTCGAGGGCGTCGACCATCTGCCAGTTGAGGAGTTTCATCGCGCCGAGCGCGACGTGGGTGCGGGCCAGGCGGTTGCGGACCCAGCCGAGGTCGATGACGCGGCGGCCGTCGGCCAGACGGGTGGCGGCGGCCCAGCGCCGGACGTCGTGGAGGGCGCGGATGGCCATGGTGCCGTGGGCGGCGAGGGTGACGCGTTCGTGGTTGAGCTGGTTGGTGATGATCCGCCAGCCCTCGTTCTCCCGGCCGACGCGGCGGGTGGCGGGCACGGTGACGCGGTCGTAGTGACTGGCGGTGGTGTCGTGCGAGGCGAGGGTGTTGATGAGGGTGCAGGAGTAGCCGGGGTCGTCGGTCGGGACGAGGAGCAGGGTGATGCCCTTGTGCGGCGGGGTGGCGTCGTCGGCGGCGCGGGTGCGGACGGCGAGCCAGACCCAGTCGGCGGTGTCGCCGTTGGTGGTCCAGATCTTCTGGCCGTCGACGACGTAGTGGCCACTGTCCTCGTCGCCGACCCGGACGGCACGGGTGCGCAGTGCGGCGAGGTCGGTGCCGGCGTCCGGTTCGCTGTAGCCGATGGCGAAGTCGATCTCGCCGGCGAGGATACGGGGCAGGAAGTACGCCTTCTGCTCGCCGGTGCCGTACTTCATGAGGGTGGGGCCGACGGTGTTGAGCGCCATCAGCGGCAGCGGTACGCCCGCCTGGGCCGCCTCGTCGAAGAAGACGAACTGCTCCATCGGCGTCATCCCGCGGCCGCCGTACTCCTTCGGCCAGCCGACGCCGAGCCAGCCGTCGGCGCCCAGCCGCCGCACGGTGTCGCGGTAGAAGCGTTTGCGGGCGGCGGGGTCGGCGTCCTGGGCGTAGGTGTTCTCGGGCATCAGCGCGGCGAAGTAGCCGCGCAGTTCGGCGCGCAACCGCTGCTGTGCGGGGGTGTATGCGAGGTGCACGGCCCCTCCCCTTCGTCCCGTAACCGCGTACGTTCCGTCAACGGCGGCCGGTCCGACGGTTTCTGACGGTCCGTCGGATACCGGAGCCGTGGGCACAGTAGAACGCGTTACAGGAATACGGAAGGGAGTGCGCGGCCCGGCTCAGGGCGTGTGCGGCGCCGGGACGGGGTCGGGGGCCGGGCCGGGCGCCGGGCCCGGGGTCGGCGGGGCCGGATTCGGCGGGACGGGGTCGGGCTCGGGCGCCGGGACGGGGCCGGGCACGGGATCCGGTCCCGGTGCGGGTACCGGTCCCGGCCCTGGGCCCGGGGTCGGACCGGGCGGTCCGGGACCCGGGCCCGGTGTGGGCGGCACGGGGTCGGGGCGGGTCGGCCCGGGCGGCTGCGGGACGGTCATGACGGCTCCTCCTCGCGGCTCGGCGTGTGGTCCTTCACACGGGCGCCTGCTCACTCCCGCCGCTCCGTACACCCGGCGCCCCGAGGGGCGGCCCGTCCGCCGCGTGCGGCCCCTCCCTCTCACCGTGCGCCGCTCCGGGGCGCGCCGCGACCGGGCGGGAAAAGGGGCGCGCCCGGCAGGTTCGGGGGAATACCGTGCCGGGCGCGCGTACGGGGGCGGGTCAGCCGTCGAGGAGGCCGTTGGTGTCGAGGACCTGGCGGATGGCGCGGCCGGAGGCCAGCTCCTCCAGGGCGTCGTTGATGCCGGTCAGCGGCAGGGTGCCGGTGTGCATCAGCTCGACCGGCATCAGACCGGCCCGCCACAGGTCGAGGAAGCGCGGGATGTCCCGGCTGGGCACCGCGTCCCCCATGTACGAGCCGAGCAGCGACTTGCCCTCCCCGGCGAAGGCCAGCGCCGGGACCTCCAGCGTGCGGCCGGGCGCGGGCAGCCCCACCGAGACGACCTTGCCGCCGCGGCCGACCGCGTCCAGGCAGGCGGCCATCACCGCGGGCGAGCCGACCGCCTCGACGGCGATCTCCGCGCCGCCGCCGGTCAGCTCGCGGATCGCGGCCGGCGCCTCGTCGGGGGCGTACGCGTGCGAGGCGCCCAGCCGCAGCGCCAGGTCGCGCTTGCCGGCGACCGGGTCGACGGCGACGATCGGGTACGCCCCGGCGGCGCGGGCGCCGAGCACCGCGGACAGGCCGACGCCGCCGAGCCCGTAGACGACGGCGGACTGGCCGGGGCGCAGCGCCGCGGTGTTGATGACCGCGCCCGCGCCGGTGAGAACCGCGCAGCCGAACATCGAGGCCACGGCGAACGGCACGTCGCGCGGGATCGGGACGAGGGATTCCTGGGCGACGACGGCGTGCTCGGCGAAGGCGGAGACGCCGAGCTGGTGGTTGACCCGCTCCCCCGCCGCGTCGGTCAGCAGCGACGGGCCGTGCAGCAGCCCGCCGGAGCCGTTGGCGGCAGCGGCGGCGGCGCAGAGCGCGGGACGGCCCTGGGCGCAGTCGGCGCAGGAGCCGCAGCTCGGTACGAAGACCAGCGCGACGTGGTCGCCCGCGGCGACCCGGCGGACCCCGGGGCCGGTGCCGACGACGACGCCGACCGCCTCGTGGCCGAGCGCCATGGGCAGCGGGCGGACCCGGTCACCGTTGACGACGGAGAGGTCCGAGTGGCACAGCGAGGCCGCGGCTATCTTGACCAGGACCTCGCCCTCGCGGGGTGCGCCGAGGGTCAGCTCCTCGACGGCGACCGGCGCGGTGGTGGCGTAGGGGCGGTCGGTGGAGACGGCGCGCAGGACGGCGGCACGGGTTTTCACGCGGCCACCTCCGCCCGCGGCGCGCAGCGCAGCACCTCGCGGCTCTCCAGCAGCGGGACGATCCTGCCGAGGACGAGGTCGTGGAAGTGCGCGGAGGCGCAGTGCGCGGTGAAGTCGGCCTCGGTGCGGTACTCCTCGTAGAGCGCGAGGTCGCGGGGGTCCTCGGTGCCCTGGTGGACGCGGTAGCCCAGGCAGCCCTCCTCGGCGCGGGAGGCGGTGGCCATGGCGTCGAGGAGCGGCAGGACGGTGTCCTGGGCGTCCGGCAGGGTGCGGTAGCGGGCGATGACCACGTAAGTCATGGGGTGCTTACTCCTGGAAGGGTGAGTTCGAGGGCGGGCCCGGTGGGGTCCGGTGCGGGCGATCGCGAGGCGGAGGGGGGAGTCGGCGGAGCGTCGGCGGCGCCGCGAGGGGCCGTGCCGGACCCCACCGGGCGGGCACGGCCCCCGACTCACCCCTCCGGGGGTGCGACGGGCCTCTTGAGGGCGGACGGCGGGACCGGCGGGAGCTGGTCGCGGCGCAGATGCCAGAGGCGGGGGTCGGAGGTGGCGGCGGCGCTCGCGCCCTGGGCCAGGGCCAGCGCCACGTCCGCCGGGGACTCCACGAAGCCCGCGGCGATCGACGGGGACATGGCGCGGCGGGAGGTGGCGTTCATCCGGCCGATGATCGGGGCGGGCATGACCTCGACCAGGTCGGGGGCGCCGCGCGAGACGGCGTCCAGGGAGCGGCGCAGGTTGGACCGGTCGGTGACGAAGACCTTCATGACGGTCAGCAGGCCGAGCGGGCGGCCCTTCTCTATGAGGGAGAGCCGGGTGCTCACCACGCCGTGCGCGCCGAGGTCCTTGAGGAATTCCAGCGCGCCCCGGTCCTGGGCGAGGCCCGGACTGGAGTCGACGTTGACGAACACGGCCTTCCCCGCCCGGCCCAGCGCCGGGACGACCTGGGGCAACTGCCCCACGGCGAACGACGCGAGGATGCACATCCTGGCCGGTGCCGTCAGGAACTGGCGCAGCGGCTGGCTGCCGACGACCGACGCGACGACCGGGACCTCGGCGAGGACCGAGGTGAGCCGGGGGTCGAGCGGGGCGCCGGACCGGGGAGAGGGGGCCATGGCGGAGCCTTCCGGTGCGGGGGCCATCCCCATCGGGAAAGGACGGAGGGGCGGGGCCGCCGGGCGGCCCGGTGGAGCCGGGCCGCCCGGACGTACTTCGGTCAGCTCAGCGGGGACGTCCCGAAGCGGCTGGGCAGACCCAGTTTGCCAGGGTTGAGGATGCCCGCAGGGTCCAGGGCCTGCTTGACAGCGGTGAACGTCGCGAAGCCGGCGCCGAGCGATTCCTCCAGGTAGGGGCCGCGCAGCAGTCCGCAGCCGTGGTGGTGGCTGAGCGCCGCGCGGTGCTTGATGAGGACGGCGTTGGCGGCGTCCCACACCGCGCGGTACCAGTCGCGGCGGCTCTCGGGCGCGACGTCGCCGCGGAGCGAGAAGTAGACGCAGGCGCCGTCGGTGTAGGCGTGGGACTGGTGGGCGGAGGCGGCGAGGGTGCCCTCGACGGACTGGATGGCGGCGACCACCTCGTCGTAGATGACCGGCAGGTCGGTCCAGGACGCGGCCATCTCCAGGGTGTCGGCGACGAAGCCGGGCCCGGGGGTGAAGCCGTCCGCGGACTTGCCGACCAGCATCCGCTCGTCCAGCCAGCGCGCGAAGACCGCGTCGCTGTCCAGCTCGGGGCCGTACGCGGCGCAGACGTCGGCGGCCACCGCGATCGAGGCGTCGACGATCACGGGGTCGCCCTCGTCGGCGATGAGCAGCAGGTTGGTCTCGGGGTGGCCGAAGTGGGTGCCCGACTCCAGGGTGTCGTACAGGCGCAGGACGGCGGGGGTCGCGCCGCGCTGCATGATCTTGCGGCAGGCGTCGAGGCCCTCGGCGAAGGTGGCGAAGCCGTAGGCGACGGCCTTGGCGTAGGCGGGCAGCGGGTGGACGCGCAGCCGGGCGCCGACGATGACGCCGAGGGTGCCCTCGGAGCCGATGAAGAGCTGGCGCAGGTCCGGGCCGACGGCGGCGCGGGCGTAGTCGCCGTAGGTGGCGCGGGTGCCGTCGGCGTGGATGACGTCGAGACCGACGACCATGTCCTCGATCTTGCCGTAGCGGGTGGAGAGCTGGCCGGCGCCGCGGCAGGCGATCCAGCCGCCGACGGTGGAGACGGCGAACGCGGACGGCCAGTGGCCGGTGGTGACGCCGTACTCCTCCTGGAGCTGCTTCTCGAAGAGGTCGCCGAACATGCCGGCCTGGACGTCGACGATGTTGGACTCGGCGTCGAAGCCGGTGATGGCGTCGAGACCGCAGACGTCCAGGACGACGCCGCCGAAGACGGGCAGCGCCGCGCCGGTGACGTTGGAGCGTCCGGCGGACGGGGTGACGGGGATGCCGGCCTCGTGGCAGATGCGCAGCACGGCGGCGATCTGGTCGGCGTCGGCGGCCTCGACGATCACGGCGTCGGGGGTCGCCGGGCGCCCCTCGGTCTCGCCGATCATCGAACCGGCCCACCAGTCGCGGGTGCGGGTGACGACCTCGTCGCGGGCGGTGTGCACCGCGCGGGCGGCGCCGCGCAGCGCCGCTATGACGGCCTCGGGGACCTCGACCGGGTCGTTCTGGAGCGCGGCCGGGCCGTCGCCGACCGGCCGGTCCTTGGCCCACTTGGCGAAGCTGGGGGCGCCGACCGTGTAGTTGCCGCGGTTGAAGGGGTGGGTGATGGTCTGACGGCTGATCATGCTGCTGCTCCTTCGAGGAGGACGGTCTTTTCGTGGCGGACGGAGTCGAGGTACGCGGCGACCGAGCGGTCCACCTCGTCCTGGGTGAGGCCCAGTTCCTGCCCGAGCAGGGCGCCGACGGCGGGCGCCGCCGCGGCGGAGGCGTCGCGGTCGAAGAGCCGGGCGCGGGTGCGGCGGGAGAGGACGTCGTCGACGGAGCGGGCCAGTTCGGCGCGGGCCGCGTAGACGACCTCGGCCTTGGTGTAGGGCAGTCCGGCGACGACGGGTGCGGCGAGCGCGGGGTCGTCCTGGATCAGGTCACCGACGAAGCGGGCCTCGGTGCCGTAGCGCTCGCCGAGGTGGGCGGCGAGGCCACCGGAGGCGGCGACCGCCTCGGCGTCGTAGCCGGCGCCGCCGAGCAGCGGCAGCTTGACGGTGCGGCTGGGGGCCTTGCGGCCGAGGACGGTCATCACCTTGTCGATGACCAGCTCGCCCATGTGGCGGCTGGTGGTGAGCTTGCCGCCGGTGACGGTGACCATGCCGCCGGTGCCGACGGTGATGTGGTGGTCGCGGCGCATGTCGAGGGTGGCGCCCTCCTTGCCGCCGACCAGCGGGCGCAGCCCGCCGATGGAGCCGACGACGTCGTCCGGGGTGAGCTTGCCCTCGAAGGCGGTGTTGGCGCCCTCCAGCAGGAACTCCATCTCCTGCCGGGTGCAGTGCACGTCGTCCGGCGAGCCCTGGTAGTCCTCGTCGGTGGTGCCGAGGACGACGCGGTCGCCCCAGCGGGTGCAGGTGGCCCGGCGGGCGCGGCCCGGGATCGGCACCGTGACGGTGCAGTTGATACGGACCTTCTCCCACGGCACGACGATGTGGACGCCCTTGGCGGGGCGGACCTGCGGGGCGTGGTGCTCGTCGGCCATCGCGTCGACCTGATCGGCCCAGACGCCCGTGGCGTTGACGACGGCGCGGGCGCGCACGTCGAACGTGTCGCCGTCGGCGGTGACCCGGGCGCCGGACGCCTTGCCCCCGCGCATCAGCAGCGCGGTGGCCGCGGCGCCGTTGAGGACCTTCGCGCCGAGGGCGGCGGCGGTGCGGACGAGGGTCAGGACGAGGCGGGCGTCGTCGGTGCGGGCGTCGAAGTAGACCAGGCCGCCCTTGAGGTTCTCGGCGCGCAGCGTCGGTGCCTGCGCCAGGACCTCGGGGACGGTCAGGCGCTGGTGGAGCTTGCCGATGCGCCAGCCGCCGACCAGGTCGTACGTCCACAGCAGGCCCTCGAAGCCCTTGGCGAGGCGAGCGTCGAACACCCCTTCCTTCTCCAGGATCGGGAAGAGGAACGGCAGCCGGTGCACCAGGTGCGGGGCGTTCTTGCGGAAGCGGTGGCGCTCCAGGAGGGAGTGGCGGACGAGGTTGACGTTGCCCTGCTCGATGTAGCGCAGACCGCCGTGGATCATCTTCGAGGACTTGGAGGAGGTGCCGGAGGCGAAGTCGTCCTTCTCGATCAGCGCCGCGCGCAGTCCGCGGGAGGCGGCGTCGAGCACGGCGTACGCCCCGGTGACGCCGCCGCCGATGACGAGGACGTCGTAGGTCTCGTCGGCGAGGTCGCGCTTGATGGCCGCGCGGTCGAGCAGCAGGGCCGAGCGGCGGGTGGCCGCGGCGCTGCGCCGCGGCTTCCGGGCGGGCATGGTGATCACAACATCAACTCCTGGTGTTCCTGGGCGACGGTCCGGGGGTCGGCCGGACCGTCCGGGCGACGGCGCGCGGGCCGTCAGTGGGGGGCGTGCGGGGGCAGGGCGCGTTCGTGCAGGTGGGTGGCGAGCAGGTCGTACCAGTCGGCGCGGCTGCGGTCGCGGTCGGCGGCGCCGAGGGCGGGGGTGAAGATCCGGCCGCGCGGCTGGGCCTCCACGACCTCGCCGAGCGAGGACCACAGGCCCTGGGCGACGCCCGCGAGGTAGGCGGTGCCGCGCAGGCTGGCGGTGGCGGAGTCGGCGGCGCGCTCCAGCGGCAGTCCGGTCAGATCGGCCTGGATCTGCATCAGCGGGTCGCTGCCGGAGACGCCGCCGCCGACCCGCAGCCGGGTGAAGGGCGCGCCCATGGTGTCGGCGACGCCGTCGATGAGGTCGCAGACGGAGTGGGCGATGCCTTCCAGGACGGCGCGGGCGAGGTCGGCGCGGGTGGTGGCGAGGGTGAGTCCGGTGAGCGCCGCGGTGGCCTCCGGGTGCCATACGGGCGTACGGACCCCGGCGAGCGCGGGGACGAAGCGCGGGGTGCGGCCGGGCCGGGACGGCACCCGCCCGGCCTCCTCCCCCAGCTCCTTCGGGGAGGCGAAGAGGCCGAGGTCGTCGCAGAGCCAGCGCAGCGCGGAGCCGGCGGTGGAGGTGTACGCCTCCAGGCTGAAGTGGCTGGTGTCGCCCTGCCGCCGGCCCGGTTGGGCGAGCACCCCGGAGATGTCGGGCCGGGGCAGGGCGGGTTCGGTGCCGGTCGCGGCGTCGACGAAGGCGCCGGTCCCGTACATGCACATGCCCTGGCCGGCTTCGAGTCCGCCGAGGGCGATGAGGGCGGCGTGCTGGTCGCCCATGGACGCGGCGACGGGGACGGCGATGCCGAGGGCCGCCGGGTCGGTGGTGCCGAACCCGGCGTCGTCGGAGCGGAGTTCGGGCAGCAGGTCGAGGGGGAAGCCGAGATGGCCGATCCACTCCTCGTCCCAGGCGTGCGCGCCGAGCAGGTAGCCGCCGCTGGACGCGGCGTTGGTGGGGGTGGTGGCGTGGACGGCGCCGCCGGTCAGCCGCCAGATGAGCCAGGTGTCGACGGTGCCGAAGCGGAGGCGTCCGGCGCGGTGGGCGGCGGCGACCCGGGGGTGCGCGGCGATCTGCCGGGCGGCCCAGAGGAACGGGGCGCGGGCGCCGACCGGCCGGCCCTGGCGGGCCAGCAGCCGGGCGTCCCACTCGGCCTCGTAGCCGGTCAGCTCGTGGGCGTAGCGGCGGTCCTGCCACACCACGGCGGGCAGCAGCGGTTCGCCGGTGGCGGCGTCCCACAGCATCGCGGTGGCCCGCTGGGTGGAGAGGGCGACCGCGGTGATGCCGATGGAGTCCTCGCGGGCGGCGGCGACGGCGCGCCGGGCCACGTCGAGGGTGGCGGTCCAGATCTCGGCCGGGTCCTGCTCGACGGCCAGGTCGTCCGGGTGGCTGACCGCGATCGAGCGGTAGAACACCTGGTGGGCGGCGCCGGAGTCGAGGACGACGCCGGCCCGGGTGCCCGTGGTGCCTTCGTCGATGGCCAGCACACCGCGCCGGCCGGCGGCGCCGGTGAACGTCTGCGTCATAGCGGCCCTTTCACTTACGAGCGTGCGGTACGGGGGCGAGCGGGGACCATCGTGTGCCGGGGCGGGTGCCCGGCCCGGGTCAGCGCGCGGGGGCGGCGGGGGCGGATTCCGGGGCGGCGGCCAGATCCTGCGCCGCGGCCTCGTCGGGGGAGATCCCGGCCTTGGTCGGGTCCCACTTGATGACCAGGCAGGTGATCAGGCCGAGCAGCGGGACGACGGAGAGCACCAGGAAGGTGCCGGCGAGCCCGAGCCCGTCCTTGATCTGCGGGAAGACGTACAGCCCGACGACGCTGCCGAAGCTGCCGACCATGCCGGTGACGCCGGTGCCCAGGGCCCGTACGTCGCTGCGGTACGAGAGCGCGGCGATGGACTTGCCGTTGGCGCCGGGGCCGGCCGCGTGGCAGAGGATGAAGACCACGGGCAGCAGGAAGGCGACGGCCAGCGGGACCTTTCCGAAGGTCAGGCCCATCGCGACGAGGGCGACGAAGACCCCGGCGAACCCGGCGGCGGAGCTGAGCCGCAGGCCCAGGCGGCGCCCGGCGTAGGCGGAGAGGAGACCGCCGACGATGCCGAAGGCGTTGAAGACCATGGAGCCGACGGTGGCCTTCTCGAAGCTCTCACCGAAGATCGACAGGCTGATGACCGGCAGGTACCAGCCGACCGCGAAGTACTGCATCGACTGCCCCAGGGAGATCACCGAGGACAGGACGGTACGCGGCAGATAGGCGCCCTTGAAGAGGACTCCGGCCTGACGGAAGCCGGGCGCCGGGGCGGCGGTGGCGGCGCGGGTGGCCTCGTCGGGGCGTCCGGCGACGGCCTCGATGCCGTAGAGCTTGCCGAGGTTGGCGACGGCGTCGTCCAGGCGTCCCTTGCCCGCCAGCCAGGTCGGGCTCTCCTTCAGCATCGCCCACTGGCCGATCAGCAGCGCGACGGCGACGACCGCGGCGGAGCCGACGGACCAGCGCCAGATGTCCGCACCGACGTCCAGGTGGAAGAAGAGCAGCGCGAGGGCGAGATTGCTGGTGGTGGCGACGTACCAGACGGCCTGCCAGAGGTTGAGGCGGCCGCCCTGCTTCGCGGGCGTGTACTCGGCGAGCAGCGCCATCGCCACCGCGAAGTCGATGCCGTACGCGACGCCGACGAGGACGCGGCCGAGCCAGACGGTGGTGAAGTCCCCGGCGAACGCGGCGAGCAGGGCGCCGGCGATGGCGAAGACCTTGGCGAGCAGCAGCGGGGGGACCCGGCCGAAGCGGGTGGCGAGCCAGCCACCGGCCGGGTTGAAGAGGATGGCCAGCGCCGGGGCGGTGGCGGTGAGGACCGAGACCTGGGTGCTGGTCAGGTGCATCTGGGTCGTCATCGGGCCCAGACCTGCGCTGAGCGCGGCGTTGGAGTAGGCGTCGAGGAAGAGCCCGCCGAAGACGAGGAACCAGACGACCTGCGCACGGCCGGTGATCTTTCCCAGGCCATCGATGAGGCCGACGACGTCGGCGACGCCGTTGACGCTCGGACGTTGTGCCATGAATCCGCCTCTGAAGGAAGGACCCATCGGTGGCGGGGAAAGACAGAAGACAGGCATGACGAAACCACCGACAGGTGGTCTATGTCTGTGCCTGTCCAAAAATCTGCGGAAAGCGCCGCAGCACGTTTACTGCAAAGTACGAACTACGAGCGAGATTAAGAACGGATCAGAAAGCCGTCAAGAGTTTCACCGGGGTTACCTGAATGTGACGGTCAGGCTGCGCAAAGTGGCCGCGGGGCTCCGCCAAAGCCGCTCCGACCTGGCCTGTTGCGTCCCCTGGATGCGGAGCCCGCCGTGCCGGATGTGCCGATCTCTCCTAGCCTGTGCGGCATGACCCAGGATGCGGGCACACAGGATCCGGAAGCCGGCACGGCCGGGGAGTCCGCCCGTACGGCGGCGCTGCTGGCGGCCCAGGGACAGGCGGCCGCGCTCTTCGCGGAGATCGGCGCCCGCGGGCTGGTCGCCCCCGGGCGCGGTGAGCGCGAGGTCAGCGACGCGGTACGGGACCTGGCCCGCGAGCTGTTCGGCATCCGGCGGTACTGGCACAAGCGGATCGTCCGCTCCGGCCCCAACACCCTCCAGCCCTACCGGCAGAACCCGCCGGACCGGATCATCGGCGAGGACGACATCGTCTTCTGCGACTTCGGCCCGCTCTTCGAGGAGTGGGAGGCGGATTTCGGCCGGACCTTCGTCCTCGGCGACGATCCCGTCAAGCACCGGCTCCGCGACGATCTGCCGGTGCTCTTCGACGCGGGGCGCCGCCACTTCGAGACACGTCCGGACATCACCGGCGAGGAGCTGTACGCCGAGGTGGTGCGGCTGGCCGAGGCGGCGGGCTGGGGATTCGGCGGGCCGCACTCGGGCCATCTGCTGGGCGAGTTCCCGCACGAGAAGGTGGACGGCGCCGAGATCGACTCGTACATCGCGCCGGGCAGCGCCCGCCCGATGCGGCGGGACGACGGGCTCGGGCGGCGCTGCCACTGGATCCTGGAGATCCATCTCGTCGACCGGGAGCGGGGGTTCGGCGGCTTCCACGAGGAGCTGCTGGACCTCGGGCACGGCGGCGCGGCCTGACACCGGGCGCCGGTCAGGGGTGCTGGCTGCTGACGGACACCACCTCGCCGGTGAGGTACGAGGCGTAGTCGCTGGCGAGGAAGACCATGACGTTGGCGACCTCCCAGGGCTCGGCGGCGCGGCCGAACGCCTCACGGGTGCGCAGCTCGGCGAGGAGTTCGGCCCCGGCGACCTTGGCGAGGTGCGGGTGCATCGCGAGGCTGGGGGCGACGGCGTTGACGCGGATGCCGTGGGCGGCGACGTCGAGGGCGCTGCACCGGGTCAGCGCCATCACCCCGGCCTTGGCGGCGGCGTAGTGGGCCTGGCCGCGCTGGGCGCGCCAGCCGACGACCGAGGCGTTGTTGACGATGGTGCCGCGCCCGGCCGGGATCATATGCCGCAGTGCGGCGCGGGTGGCTTTGAAAGTGCTGGTCAGCGTGGTGGCGAGGACGGTGTCCCACTGGGCGTCGGTCATCTCGGCGACGGAGGCGGTGCCGCCGAGCCCGGCGTTGTTGATCAGTACGTCGAGGGCGCCGCATTCGCGCGCCGCGGTGTCCATGAGGTGGTCGAGCTGGTCACCGTCGGTGACGTCGCAGGGCACGGCGAGCGGGCGGGTGCCCGTGTGCTCGGCGAGGCGGTCGGCGGCCTCGGCCAAGCGGCGGGTGTGGCGGTCGCTGATGACGAGATGGGCGCCCTCCTCGGCGCACCGCCGGGCGGCGGCGAAGCCGATGCCGGTGCCGGCGGCGGCGGTGACGACGACGGTGCGGCCGGCGAGGAGCTGGTGGGAGACGGGCCGGTCGGGCGCGGGCCGCGGGGCGGGTACCCCGGCCGTGCCGGGCGGGGCGGCGGGCGTCCCGGCGGAGGCCGGCCGCGGGCCATCGGACCGGGCTACGGGCGTCCCGGCGGGCGCCGGCCGCGGAGCGGGCGCCCCGGGGGTGTCGGGCTGCGGGGCGGGCGCCCCGGGGGTGTCGGGCACGGTCACACGGCTCCCTCGTCGAGTGCGGCGGGGTGGGCTCCCCCGGCGGGCGGGTCCGTCAGGCGGTGCAGGACCTCGTCGGCCTGCGTCATGATCCGGTCGATCAGCTCCCGGCAACTGGGCAGGTCGTCGATGAGGCCGACGACCTGGCCGGTGGCGAGGACGCCGAGGTCGGGGCGGCCGTCGAGGAGTCCGGTGCGGTAGAGCAGCGGGGCGTTGGCCGCCATGACGACCTGGCTCCAGGTCAGGCCGTGGCGGCGGCGCAGCGCCAGGCCCTCGCGGACCAGGTCGGGCCAGGGGGTGCCGGAGAGTTTCCGGAAGGCGGTGGCGTTGCGGGCGGCGCGCAGCAGCCGGCCGGGACGGGAGGTGTTCTCCAGGCGGGCGACGGGCCCGGTGCGCAGGACGCGCTGCGGGACGCCGTCGATCTCGCGGGTCAGCACGGTGTCGTGGACGCCTTTGTCCAGGTAGACCTGTTTGACGGCGGGGGCGACGGGTGAGTCCCGGGTGAGCAGGAAGCGGGTACCCATGGCGATGCCGTCGGCGCCGTGGGCGAGGGCGGCGACCAGTCCGCGGCCGTCGCGGTAGCCGCCGGCGGCGATCACCGGCAGGTCCACGGCGTCACGGACCTGCGGCAGCAGCAGGCTCGTGGGGACGCCACCGGTGTGGCCACCCCCCTCGCCGCCCTGGACGATCACCGCGTCGGCGCCCCAGGCGGCGACCTTCTCGGCGTGGCGGCGGGCGCCGATGGACGGCACGACGAGCAGTCCGCCGTCCTTGCAGCGGGCGATGAGGTCGCGGCGGGGCGCGAGGGCGAACGAGGCGACGCGCACGCCGGAGCGGATCAGCAGGTCGACGCGGTCCTCGGCGTCGGGCTGGTCGGCGCGGAGGTTGACGCCGAAGGGCCGGTCGGTGGCGGCGCGGACCGCGTCGAGTGCGCGGCGCAGCCCGTCCAGGTCGAGCAGTCCGGCGGAGAGGATGCCCAGGCCCCCGGCCTCGGCGGTGGCGGCGGTGAGGGTGGCGTCGGAGACGTAGCCCATCCCGGTCTGGACGACCGGGTACGCGACGCCGAACAGGTCGCAGATCCGGGTGCGCAGCGCCGGATGCGTCATGCCGGGATCTCCTCGTGGCGCAGGCCCGCCGGGTCGATGTCTTCGCGGATCAGGCGGAGTTCGGCGGCGGTGGGCAGCCGGGTCGCGGGGACGTCGCCGTCGATGACGAGCGGGCAGCCGGTGCGGGCGGTGACGTCCTCGGGGCGGACGCCGGGGTGGACCGAGCGCAGCCGGAGCGTGCCGGTGGCGGGCGCGAAGTCCAGGACGGCGAGGTCGGTGACGACGCGGCGCAGGTCGTGGTGGCGGGCGGCGGGCCCGGCGGCCGCCGCGGCGTCCGTACCGACGCCGCAGACCAGGTCGACCCGGGGGACGAAGACCCGGGTGGAGTGGCGCGGGATCCAGTAACTCACCGGATGGCAGACGGTGTTGCCCGGCGCGCCGCGCACCCCGACGAGCTGGACCGTGGGCGCGTCGTACGGGCCGATGGCGGAGATGTTGACGTTGCCGTGGGCGTCGATCTGGGTGGGCATCATCATCGCGTGCCGCCGCCCGCTCCACACCAGGTCGAAGATGGCGCGGAAGGGCAGGTACCCCTCGACCGGCCCGTCGGGCGCGGCGCCGAGCGGCCAGATCCCCCGCACGAGACGGGATTCGCCGTCGGTGAGCAGCAGATCGGGGGCGAAGGTGGCGCGGGCCAGCCGGACGCCGATGGCGGGGGCGGTGCCGAAGGCACTGGCCAGGATCTCACCGCTGCCGCGGAACGCCTCGGCGCAGGCGACGGCGCAGATCTCGGCCCGGGTCGCGTCGCTCATACCGGCTGCTCCTCTCCGGGGTGGCCCGGCGTGCGGTGGTGCCCGGCGCCGGTGAGATAGCGGTGGCGGAACGTCTCCCACGCTTGCGGCGAGCGGGCGGCGTCGGCGTACTCCTTCTGGTACGCCTCGTCGCGCGGGTAGTCGGGCGCGCAGGAGGTGAAGTGGGCGCCGCCGGGCGCCTCGACGACGCCTTCGACGGTGTGGCGGCGGACGACGAGGGTGGCGGGGTGGGCGTCCTCGGTGAGGGCGGCGGTGGGCACGATCCGTTCGCAGGAGACGAAGGCGTGCTCGGCGGCGCCGCAGAAGAGGTCGTCGAAGTACGGGTCGGGGCCCAGGCACTGGGCGTTGCCCGCCGCGTCGGCGCGGCTGAGGTGGACGAGCGCGGCGTCCAGCGGCAGCGCGGGCATGGCGAGGAGTTCGTCGCCGCCGTACGGATCGGCGACGGTGCGCAGATGGGGGTTGACGACCGGGACGGCGGAGCCGACTCCGGCGCGGGTGGGCAGGAACGGCAGCCGCAGCGATGCGGCGTACAGGCCCCACTGGAGCATCCCCTCGTCGTACTCCGCGACCTCGATGCGGCCGTTCTGGCGGGCGGCGCGGAAGTGCGGGTCGAGGGGGATGGAGTCGAGCGAGACGAAGCCGAAGACCAGTTTGCGGACCTTCCCGGCGGCGCAGAGGAGGCCGACGTCGGGGCCGCCGTAGGAGACGACGGTGAGGTCGCGCAGGTCGGAGCGGAGGATCTCGCGGATGAGGGCGAGCGGTTTGCGGCGCGAGCCCCAGCCGCCGATGCCGAGGGTCATCCCGGAGCGGAGCCGGGCGGCCACCTCCGGCGCGGTCATCGTCTTGTCGGCCATACGCAGCTCCTGACGGGGTGTGCCGTGGACGGTCCCGTGCCGGGCGCCGGGCGGCGCCACACTACCTAGCAAACGTTTGGTAGATAGATTACGGTGGCCGCGCGGCCGGGTGTCAAGGGGCCGCGGCACGCGGCGGCACCGGGGTGCGGACGGAGAGGGGCGGGCCATGGACGGCGGCGGTTCACGGGAGTTCACCGGCCGGGCGGTGGCCGTCACCGGCGGCACCAAGGGCATCGGACGGGCCGTCGCCGAGGCGTTCCTCGCGGCCGGCGCGGAGGTCACGGTCTGCGGGCGCACCGCTCCCCCGGACCCGCCGCGCGCGGGCGGGCGCACCGCGCACGTGGTGTGCGCCGACGTCCGCGACCCGGCGGCGGCGCGGGAGTTCGCCGACGCCGCGGCCCGCCGCTCGGGGCGGCTCGATGTCCTCGTCAACAACGCGGGCGGCTCCCCGGACGCCGACGCGGCCACCGTCTCCCCGCGCTTCGTCGAGAAGGTGGTGGCGCTCAACCTGCTCGCGCCCTTCTACGTGTCCCAGGCCGCCCACCGCCATATGCGCGGCCAGGACGGCGGCGGCTGCATCCTCAACATCGGCAGCGTCTCGGCGCACCAGCCGCAGCCCGGCACGGCCGCCTACTCCGCCGCCAAGGCCGGTCTGCTGACGCTCACCCGGGCGCTGGCGCTGGAGTGGGGCCCGGCGGTCCGGGTCAACCACCTCAGCGTCGGGCCGGTACGGGCCCCGGGCGCGGAGCGGGAGGCGGCCCTCGCCGGGATCGTCCCGCTGGGCCGTCTGGCGCTGCCCTCCGATGTCGCCGCCGCCTGCCGGTATCTCGCGGGCCCGGCGGCCGGGTACGTCAACGGCGCGGATCTGGCCGTCCACGGCGGCGGCGAACCGCCCGCCCGCTACCTGGCCGGGCGCCCGGGGCCCGCGGGCTGACGGGCCCTCATGTCCCGTACACCGGGAGCGGTGAGCGGGCCGCGGCGAGCAGCCGGCGGGCCGCGGCACCGGCCTCGGCGGGGGTGCGGCGGGCGCCCGAGTCGTCGCTCGGGCCGGGGTGCCAGCCCTCCATGACGGTGATCCGGCCGGCCTCCGCCTCGAAGACGTGGCCGGTCACGCCCGCCGAGTCGGCGGAGCCGAGCCAGACCACGAGCGGGGAGACGTTCTCCGGCGCCATCGCGTCGAACTCCCCCGCCCTCGGCGCCGCCATCGCCTCGGCGAAGGTCTGCTCCGTCATACGGGTGCGGGCGGCCGGGGCGAGGGCGTTGACCTGGACGCCGTAGCGGGCGAGTTCGGCGGCGGCGACGAGCGTCAGCCCGATGATCCCGGCCTTGGCGGCGGCGTAGTTGCCCTGTCCGACGCTGCCCAGCAGCCCGGCTCCGGAGCTGGTGTTGACGATCCTGGCCTGCGGGGTGCGGCCCGCCTTGGCCTCGGCACGCCAGTGCGCGGCGGCGTACCGGAGGGTGAGGAAGTGGCCCTTGAGGTGGACGCGGACGACGGCGTCCCAGTCGTCCTCGCCGAGGTTGACCAGCATCCGGTCGCGGAGGAATCCGGCGTTGTTGACGAGGGTGTCGAGGCGGCCGAAGGTCTCCAGCGCGGTGGTGACGAGGGAGGCGGCGCCCTCGGGGGTGGCGATGTCGCCGTTGTGCACCACCGCCTCGCCGCCGAGGGCGCGGATCTCCTCGGCGACCCGCCGCGCGGGTCCGGTGACCGCGCCGGTGCCGTCGGGTTGGACGCCGAGGTCGTTGACGACGACCCGGGCGCCCTCGGCGGCGAAGGCGAGCGCGTGGGCGCGGCCCAGTCCGCGTCCGGCTCCGGTGATCGCGACGACGCGCTGCGCGCACAGTCCGGCCATGGCCTTCCCTTCCGTCCGCTGATGACGGCGGGGAATCCGGGGGCGCCGAGCCCTCTGCCGCCGTCCGTCGAACTGCTAGCGTACCTAACAAACGTTAGATGGAAAGGTGGTGGAAAAAGGTGACCGAACGCCTCACGGGTATCTCCGTCTCCCGCCCCGAGGAGGGCGTCCGCGTCGTCACCGTCGACGTCCCGCCGGTCAACGCCCTTCCCGTACAGGGCTGGTACGACCTCGCCGGCGCGGTGCGCAGCGCGGGCGCCGACCCGGGGGCGCGGTGTGTGGTGCTCGCCGCCGAGGGGCGCGGGTTCAACGCGGGCGTCGACATCAAGGAGATGCAGCGCACGCCCGGCCACACCGCGCTGCTCGGCGCCAACCGCGGCTGCTACGAGGCGTTCGCCGCGGTCTACGACTGCGAGGTGCCGGTCATCGCCGCGGTCCAGGGGTTCTGCCTGGGCGGCGGCATCGGGCTGGCCGGGAACGCCGACGCGATCGTGGCGAGCGACGACGCGGTGTTCGGCCTGCCGGAGCTGGACCGCGGGGCGCTCGGCGCCGCCACCCACCTCGCCCGGCTGGTCCCGGCGCATCTGATGCGGACGCTGTACTACACCTCCCGGACCGTCACCGCCGAGGAGTTGCGGGCGCACGGTTCGGTGTGGCGGGTGGTGCCGCGGGAGGAACTGCGCGCGGCGGCGCTGGAGCTGGCGCGGGAGATCGCCGCTAAGGACGGTGCCCTGCTGCGGCTGGCCAAGGCGGCGCTCAACGGCATCGACCCGGTCGATGTCCGCCGCAGCTACCGCTTCGAGCAGGGCTTCACCTTCGAGGCGAACCTCAGCGGCATCGCCGACCGGCACCGGGAGGCGTTCGTGGCGTCACGGGAGCGGACGGACCGGCGGAGGGACTGACAGACGGACGGCGGGCCGGGGCGTACGGCCGCGAGGCCGACGGACATGGGCCGGGCGCCGTCCGCCCCGTCACCCCGCCGCCCTCACAGCCGTTCGATGATCGTCACATTGGCCTGGCCGCCGCCCTCGCACATGGTCTGGAGGCCGAAGCGGCCGCCGGTGCGCTCCAGTTCGTGCAGGAGGGTGGTCATCAGTTTGGCGCCGGTGGCGCCGAGGGGGTGGCCGAGGGCGATGGCGCCGCCGTTGACGTTGACCTTCGCCGGGTCGGTGCCGGTCGCGCGCAGCCAGGCCAGGACCACGGAGGCGAACGCCTCGTTGATCTCCACCAGATCGATGTCGTCCATGGTCAGGCCGGTCCTGCGCAGTGCGTACGCGGTCGCCGGGATCGGGGCGGAGAGCATCCGGACCGGGTCCTCGCCGCGTACCGAGAGGTGGTGGACACGGGCGCGCGGGGTCAGCCCGTGGTCGCGGACGGCGCGTTCGGAGGCGATGAGGAGGGCGGCGGCGCCGTCGGAGATCTGGGAGGCGAGGGCGGCGGTGAGGCGGCCGCCCTCGGTCAGCGGCGCCAGCGCGGCCATCTTCGCCAAGCCGGTGTCGCGGCGCGGTCCCTCGTCGGCGGTGACGGCGCCGTAGGGCACCGTCTCGCAGGTGAAGCGGCCCTCGTCGAGGGCGCGGACGGCGCGCCGGTGCGAGCCGAGCGCGAACTCCTCCATCTCCGCGCGGCCGATGTCCCACTGCGCGGCGATGAGTTCGGCGCCGTGGAACTGGTCGACGGGCCGGTCCCCGTACCGCTTCCGCCAGCCCTCCGACCCGGCGTACGGGCCTTCGGTGAAGCCGAGCGGTTCGGCGGCCCGGCGGCTCGCGAAGGCGATCGGGATCTGCGACATGCTCTGCACGCCGCCGGCGACGACCAGGTCCTGGGTGCCGGAGAGCACGCCTTGGGCGGCGAAGTGGAGTGCCTGCTGGGAGGAGCCGCACTGCCGGTCGACGGTCACACCCGGCACCTCCTCGGGCAGTCCGGCCGCCAGCCAGCAGGTGCGGGCGATGTCCGCCGCCTGCGGTCCGACGGTGTCCACGCAGCCGAAGACCACGTCCTCCACGGCGGCCGGGTCGATGCCCGAGCGGGTCATCAGGGCCGTCAGCACATGTGCCCCGAGGTCCGCCGGGTGGACGGCGGCCAGAGCGCCGCCGCGCCGGCCGACGGGGGTGCGGACCGCTTCGACGAGATACGCCTCGGGCATCGGGACTCCTTACGACGGTGGCGTCAGGGGGTGCGCTCCCCGAGGGCGATGCCGTCGAGCACCATCGAGAGGTACTGCCGGGCGATCTCGTCGGGGCTGTGCAGGCCGCCCGGCCGGTACCACGACGCGGCGACCCAGACGGTGTCGCGGACGAAGCGGTAGGTGAGGCGGATGTCCAGGTCGGCGCGGAAGACGCCGTCGGCGACGCCGCGCTCCAGGGTGCCCAGCCACGCCTTCTCGAACTTCCGCTGGGAGTCGGCGAGATAGGTGAACCGGGGCTGGACGGAGAGGTGGCGGGACTCCTTCTGGTAGATCGCGACCGCCGCGTGGTGCCGGTCGATCTCCCGGAACGACTCGGTGACCAGCGCCTCGATGGTCTCCCGGGGGCCGAGCCCGGCGGCGAGGACGGCGTCGTAGCCGGCCCACAGCTCATCGAGGAAGGTGGAGAGGATCTCGTCGAGCATCGACTCCTTGGAGTCGAAGTGGTAGTAGAGGCTCCCCGCCAGCATTCCGGCCGCGTCGGCGATCTTGCGGACGGTGGTGGCGTTGTACCCCTGCGCGGCGAACACCTCGGCGGCGACGCCGAGCAGTTCCCGGCGCCGCTCGGGCGAGGGGGTCATCGTCTTCTTCTTGCCGCTGTCGGGCGCGTTGCTTTTCGGCACACCGCCATTGTCGTCCCCCGCCCGTACGGCGGCGGGACCGGGCCGGGCCCGCCGCCGTACGGGCCGCCGCGCGCGGCGGGCGGCGGGCCCGGGGCGCCCGTCACGGCCGGGGCTCCCGGGGCAGTCCGAGCACCCGCTCGGCGATGATGTTCCGCTGGATCTCGTTGGAGCCGCCGTAGAGCGTGTCGGCGCGGGAGAAGAGGAACAGCCGCTGCCACTCGTCCAGCTCGTACGGCTCCCCGGCGGTCAGCATGCCGTCCGCGCCGCGGATCTCCATGGCGAGTTCGCCCAGCTCACGGTGGAAGGTCGCCCAGTAGATCTTGCCGATGGACGCCTCCGGGCCCGGTGCCCCGGCGGCGGCGCCCTCCAGCATCCGCAGGGCGTTGCCGCGGACGGTCTCCAGGCCGATCCAGGAGCGGGTGAGCCGGTCGCGGATCAGCGGGTCGCGGGCGGCGCCGTTGCGGACCGCGAGGGCGGCCAGCGCCTCCCATTCGCGGCGGAAGCCGACCTGCTGCCCGAGGGTGGAGACACCACGTTCGAAGCCGAGGGTGGCCATCGCCACGGCCCAGCCGCCGCCCTCCTCGCCGACGAGGTTCCCGGCGTCGGTACGGGCGCCGTCGAACAACACCTCGTTGAACTCGGCGGTGCCGGTGAGCTGGGTGATCGGCCGGATCTCCACCCCGTCCTGATCCAGCGGCACCAGCAGGTAGGACAGCCCCCGGTGCCGGGTGGAGCCCGGCCGCGTACGGGCGAGGACGAAGCACCACCGGGATTCGCGGGCCAGTGACGTCCAGATCTTGCGGCCGGTGAGCACCCAGGAGTCGCCGTCGCGTGCGGCGCGGGTGCGGACGGCGGCGAGGTCGGACCCGGCGTCCGGTTCGCTGTAGCCCTGGCACCACAGATCGCGGACGGCGGCGATGGCGGGGAGGAAACGGGCGCGCTGCTCCGGGGTGCCGTACGCCATGAGGGTCGGGCCGACGAGCTGTTCGCCGATGTGACCGACCCGGGCGGGGGCGCCGGACTCCGCGTACTCCTCGTGGAAGGCGACCTGTTCCTCCAAGGTGGCGCCGCGGCCGCCGTACTCGACGGGCCAGCCGACGCAGGTCCATCCGGCGGCGGCCATATGGCGCTCCCAGGCGAGGCGGGCGACGAACTCCTCGTGCTCCCGGCCCGGTCCGCCGAGGCCGCGCAGCCGCCCGAACTCGCCGCTGAGCTGCGCGTCCAGCCAGGCCCGCGCCCGCTTTCGGAACTCCCGCACCGTGTCCATCTGCCGGCTCCCCCACGGATCTCGACGGTCACCGGCCGGTACGTTAACCTACCAAACACTTGTTAGGGAAGGAGGGCGGATGTCCACTGCCCCGACGGAGCCGGTCCGCTACGAGACGCGGGGCCCGGTGGCCCTGATCACCATGGACCGCCCCGCCTACCGCAACGCCCAGAACTCCGCGATGACCTACGCACTGGACCGGGCCTTCTCCCGCGCCGCGGCCGACGACGCCGTCAAGACCGTCGTCCTCGCGGGCGCGGGCGCGCACTTCTCGGCCGGTCACGACATCGGCACCCCCGAACGCGACGCCCACCTCCCGTTCGACCGCACGGCCGGACTGTGGTGGGACCACTCGGACAAGGAGGGAGCCGAGAGCCGCTACGCCCGCGAGTCCGAGGTCTACCTCGGGATGTGCCGCCGCTGGCGGGAGCTGCCCAAACCGGTGCTCGCCAGCGTCCAGGGCGCCTGTGTGGCGGGCGGGCTGATGCTCGCCTGGATCTGCGACCTGATCATCGCCGCCGAGGACGCGTTCTTCGCCGACCCGGTGGTGCGGATGGGCATCCCCGGCGTCGAGTACTTCGCCCACCCCTGGGTGATGCCGCCGCGGATCGCCAAGGAGTTCCTCTACACCGGCGACCGGATGAGCGCCGCCCGCGCCCACGCGCTGGGCATGGTCAACCGCGTCGTCCCGCGCGAGCGACTCCTCGACCACACCCTGGAGCTGGCGACGAAGATCGCCGGTCAGCCCCGGATGGGCCTGGCGCTGACCAAACGCGCGGTCAACCAGGCCGAGGACCTCCAGGGCCTGCACACCGGCCTCGACTCCGTCTTCGGCCTGCACCACCTCGCGCACGCGCACAACGCGGAGACCTCGCGGGACGCGCTCGGCGGGATGGACATCCGCGCCATGAAGGAGGCCGGCTCCTGATGGACCTCGATCTCACCGCGGCCCGGCGCGCGTTCCGCGACGAGGCCCGCGCCTGGCTCGCCGCCCACGTCCCCGCCGCGCCGCTGCCGTCCCTGGAGACGGCCGAGGGGTTCGCCGCCCACCGCGCCTGGGAGCGCACGCTCGGCGCCGCCCGCTGGTCGGCGGTGTCCTGGCCCGAGCGGTACGGGGGCCGGGGCGCCGGTATCACCGAGTGGCTGCTCTTCGAGGAGGAGTACCACGCGGCGGGCGCCCCCGGCCGGGTCGCGCAGAACGGCGTGAACCTCCTCGCGCCCACGCTGCTGGAGCACGGCACCGACGCGCAGCGCGCCCGGATCCTGCCGCCGATGGCGCGCGGTGAGGTGATCTGGGCGCAGGCGTGGTCGGAGCCGGAGGCCGGATCGGACCTGGCCGCACTGCGCTCGACGGCGACCCCCACCGACGGCGGCTGGCTGCTCGACGGCCAGAAGACCTGGTCGTCGCGGGCCGCCTTCGCCGACCGCGCCTTCGGGCTCTTCCGCAGCGGGCGCGGCGACCGCCCGCACCACGGCCTGACGTATCTGATGTTCCCGCTGGACGCGCCCGGTGTGACGGTCCGGCCGATCGGCCGCCTGGACGGCAAGCCCGCCTTCGCCGAAATCTTCCTGGACGGTGTCTTCGTCCCGGACGAGGACGTCATCGGGACGCCGGGCGACGGCTGGCGCGTCGCGATGTCCACCGCGGGCAACGAACGCGGGCTGACGCTGCGCAGCCCCGGCCGGTTCACCGCCGCCGCCGGACGGCTGGCCGCGCTGTGGCGTGAGCGCGGCCGGCCGCAGGACACGGCGCTGCGCGACCGGGTCGCCGACGCGGTGATCGGCGCCGAGGCGTACCGCCTGTTCACCCACGCGGCCGCCGCCCGGCTCACCGCCGGGGAGCCGATCGGCGCGGAGTCCAGCCTGAACAAGGTCTTCTGGTCGGAGCTGGATCTGGCGCTGCACGAGACCGCGCTCGATCTGCTCGGCCCGTACGGCGAACTCGCCGACGACGCCGGCCAGGCGCCCGCGTACGGCCGGTGGGCGGAAGGGTACGTCTTCGCGCTCGCCGGGCCGCTCTACGCGGGCACCAACGAGATCCAGCGCGACATCATCGCCGAGCGGCTGCTCGGCCTGCCGAAGGGACGACGCTGATGCGGTTCCTCCTCGACCGCGAGCAGCGGGAGTTCGCCCGCACGCTGGATGCCCTGCTCGGCGCGGCCGGCACCCCCGCGGCGGTACGCGCCTGGGCGTCCGGGGACCCGGGCCCCGGCCGCGCCCTGTGGAAGAGGCTCGCCGACGTCGGCCTGTTCGCCCTGGCGGTCCCGGAACGGCACGGCGGGGCGGGGCTCCATCCGGTCGAACTTGCCGTGATCTTCCAGGAGTTGGGGCGGCACGCGGTGCCGGGTCCGCTGGTGGAGACGGTCGCGGCGGCGACATTGCTGGCCGGGGTGGACGGGGTGGCGGACGGGGCGGTACGGGGTGCCGTCCTCGCCGGTCCGGGGCGGGCGGGCGCTGCCGTCGAGCCGGGGCGGGGCGGCTCCGGCGCGGCGCCGGAGGGGGACGCCTCCACCGCCGGGCCGGGGCGGGCGCCCGCTCCGGTCGAACCGGGGCGGGGCGCCGCCGCCGTCGAGCCGGGCCCGCCCGCGTCCGCCCCTGGCGGCTCCGGCTCCGGCGCTCTGCCCCCCGGAGGCCCGGCCCACGGCGGCCCGGCCCGCACCGATGCCGCGCCGGAGACCGCCCGGCCCGGCGATGCCGCGCCGGAATCCGTCCCGCCCGGCGGCCTCGCGGAGGGCCTGCTGTCCCGTATCGCCGCCGGGGACGCCCTCGTCTCGCTCTGCCTGCTCTCCCCCGCGCAGCCGTACGCGCTGGACGCCGATGCCGCCGACGTGGTGCTGGTCGTCGAGGGGGAGGTGCTGCGGCGGGCGGAGCCGGTGGGGCCGGTGCGGCGCTCCGCCGATCCGGCGCGGCGGCTCGTGCGGCCGGGTCCGGGGCCGGTCCTCGCGCGCGGGCCGGGGGTGGCCGCCGCCGCGGCGCGGGCGTACGACATGGCGGCGCTGGCCACCGCCACCCAGGCACTGGGGCTGGGCCGCGCCCTGCTCGACGCGACCGTCCGGTACGTCCGCGAGCGGACGCAGTTCGGGGTGCCCGTCGGGTCGTTCCAGGCCGTCAAGCACCGGCTGGCCGACACGCTGCTGGGCCTGGAGTTCGCCGAGCCGCTGGTGTACGGGGCGGCGCTCGCCCTGGCGCGGGGCACGGCGGACGGCCGCGCCGTTTCGGCGGCCAAGGTCGCGGCCGGTGAGGCGGCGTACGCGGCGGCGCGCACCGCGCTCCACCTGCACGGCGCCCTCGGCTACACCGAGGAGCCGGACCTGTCCCTGTGGATCCGCAAGGCCCGGCCGCTGCGCGACGCCTGGGGCACCCCCGCCGCACACCGGGCCCGCGTCCTGGCCCCGTGACGGCCCGGGCGGCACGGACGGCGAAGGCGGCGGGGACGGGACGGAAAGCCCATACCGGTACGTCGACGGAGGAGTGAGCGGTGCGGCTGACGGCGGAGCAGCGGGAGTTGGGGGACGCGGTACGCGCGGTGCTCGCCCGGTACGACGGGGCGGCCGCCTGGCAGCCGCTGACCGGACAGATCGGCGCCGCGGGTCTCGCCATCCCCGAGGCGTACGGCGGAGCGGGCGGCGGATTCCGTGAACTCCACGTCGTTCTGGGCGAGTTGGGCCGTGCGCTGAGCCCGGTGCCGTTCCTCGGCTCGGTGGTCCTGACCGCCCAGGCGATTCTGGCGAGCGGGGATGAGGCGGCCCGCGGCCGGCTGCTGCCCGGCCTCGCCTCCGGTGCGGTCACGGGCGCGCTGGCCTGGGCGGAGGGCGGCTCCTGGGATCCGGCGCGGATCCGGACGGAGGCGGTCGCCGGGCCGGACGGCGGCTGGCGGCTGAGCGGCGTCAAGGAGCACGTCCTCCACGGCGCAGACGCCGGGCTGCTGCTGGTGGCGGCGCGCACCGCCCGCGGTCTCGCGCTCTTCGAGGTCCCCGCCGGTGAGCCGCGGACCCGGCGCGAGGCCCTGGTCCCGGTCGACTCCACACGGGCCCAGGCCCGGATCGTCCTCGACGACGCGGAGGGACGGCTGCTCGGCGCCGACGGCGACGGCGCACGGACGCTGACCCGTCTCCTGGACCTGGCCGCCACCGCGCTCGCCGCCGAACAGACCGGCGCCGCCGCGTCCTGCCTGGAGCGCACCGTCGCCCACGTCGGCACCCGCGAGCAGTTCGGCCGCCCGATCGGCTCCTTCCAGGCGGTCAAACACCGGCTGGCCGACGCGTACGTCCAGGTCGAGGCCGCCCGCACCGCCGCCCTCGCCGCCGCCTGCGCCGCCGACGACGGCTCGCCCGCGCTGCCCCGCCTGGCCGCCGCCGCCAAGTCCGCCTGTTCGGAGGCGTTCACCGCGGTGGCCGGCGAGATGGTCCAGCTCCACGGCGGCATCGCCCTCACCTGGGAACACCAGGCCCACCACTACCTCAAACGCGCCTACGCCGCGGCCCACCTCTTCGGCTCGGCGTCCTGGCACCGGGGGCGCCTGGCGGCGGAACTGGGGCTGACGGGGTGAGGGGTACGGGCAGACGCCCGGTGCACCTCTTCCGATGGCCCGTCAAGAGCCCTGCTACTCAACCCGGTTGAGGTCATGCCGCCAGGCGTGCCGCACCGTCCGCGCCTAGCGTTCTCGGCGGTCCGCCGCCCGGTGGCCCTCGCCCCGACGGGGGCCGCCGGGACGGGCGGGCCGTCACGGCACACCGCCAACGGAAGGTGCGTTCCATGCGTGAGTTCAGGCGTTTCCTCGTCTCCGCGGCCGTCGTCGCGGTGGCGGCCACGGGGCCCGTCGCCGCCGGGGCGGCCACGGCGAGCGCGGCGCAGCCCGCCGCCGGCCCGGCCGTCGTCGCCGCCGGTCCGATCTCCTGCAACCCCCAGAAGCTGCGGCACAAGGCGGCCGAGTACCGGCAGCTTTCCGACAAGGCCGAGGCCCGCGCCCGCCACGAGGCGGGGCTCGGCCACAAGAAGAAGGCGATCGCGTACAAGAAGAAGGCGCGGGCGTACGACAAGAAGGCGGACCACTACCTCGCGAAGGCGAAGCGCTGCCACGACTGACGTGTGTCGCGTACGGGCCCGCCGGGGACGGCGGGCGAGGACGGCGGGCCGGGGCCGAGGGTGCCCCGGCCCGCCGTCGCCGTACGGGCGGACACCCTCGGGGGCGCCCCCCGGCGCCCCGGGCGGACGGTACGTCAACGCCCTTGGCCATCCCGCAGATCGGACTTCCGGCTCCGGACGCGCCTCCACACGTCATCCGGCACCCCCGTACCCCGCCGTCTCGCTACGGTCGCCCCGAGGGGGCCGGCTCCAGCACGGGCCCTCACGGCACACCGCTCTCGAAAGGTGCGTTCCATGCGTAAGTTCCAGCGCGTTCTCGTCTCCGCCGCCGTCATCACGGTGGCGGCCGCGGCACCGGTCGCTCTCGGCGCCGCCTCGGCGAACGCGGCGCAGCCCGCCACCGCGGCATCCGCCCCCGCCGCGAAGTTCTCCTGCAACAAGCAGGAGCTGCTGCAGAAGGCGCAGCAGGCCCAGAGGCTGGCCGACGAGGCCGAGGCCGCCGCGCGGAACGCGGCGGACCGGGGCGACCAGCAGCGGGCCGACGCGTACAAGCAGAAGGCGCAGTCGTACCGCCGGCAGGCGGCGAGCTACCTCGACCAGGCGGCGCGCTGCCAGGGCTGACCCGCGGGCAGGCCCGCGCCGCCACCGGCGGGCCGCGGCGGCGGTCCGGGGACGCCCCGGACCGCCGCTTTCCGTGTGCGGACCCCTTCGCGGGCCGCACCGCACCCCGGCCCTCACCCGTTCGGAGCAGTGCGGCGGGGGCTCCCCCGGCGGTGCGGGCACGGACGGCCGACGGCCGCCGGGAGGCGGATACTGGCCGGGTGAGCGTGTCGTACATCAAGCCGCATCTGCGGTGTCTGCACAGCAGCGCGGAGCTGCTCGGCCACGCGGTGGCGGAGCGGGCGGTGGAGCGGGCCGCGGGGACGGCGGACACCGCGCCGCCGCCGGGCGGGCCGCCGCTGCACGTCCTGGTGGTGCACACCGGACGGTCGGCGGAGCTGCGCTGGTCGGCGGAGGGCACCGCGCGGCGCGAGCGGTTCCTGCCGGGCGAGGCGCTGATCAATCCGGTCGGCTGGGCGGCGCGGCCGCGCTGGCAGGACGAGGTGGAGCTGCTGCTCCTGGGCATCGATCCGGTGTGGCTGGAGAAACTGGCGGACGAGGGCGGCGCCCCGAGCCGCGCCGTACTGGTCCCGCGCTTCCACTTCTCCGATCCGCTGCTGGCGATGGTCGTCGAACGGCTGGTCGCGGAGTGCTCCGGGCCCGGCCCGGCGGACACCCTGTACGCACAGTCGCTGGTGCAGACGGCCGCCGCGTCGCTGCTGCGGCTCGCGGGGCCGGACGGCGCCGTGCCGGGGCGGCCGGGCGGGCTGCCGCCGCGCGCCCTGGCCCGGGTGACCGACTTCGTCCACGCGCATCTGGGGCGGCGGATCACGCTGGCGGAGCTGGCCGCCGTGGCGGGCGTCAGCGAGTCCCACTTCGTCCGGCTGTTCAAGGTGTCGACCGGTGAGCCGCCGCACCGCTACGTCCTGCGGCGGCGGCTGGCGCACGCGCGGCGGGAGCTGCTCCGTACCGACCGGCCGATCACCGAGATCGCGGCGGAGGCCGGATTCGCCGACCAGAGCCATCTGACGCGGATGATGCGACGCTACGAAGGGGCCACCCCGCGGGTGCTGCGCGAGAGCGGGCGCTGACGGAAGTGAGCGGTCCGTTCCACCGGCGAGCGGATCGTTCAAGACCTGTGGGGGCGGGGCCGGTGAGGGTGGGGGGACAGGGCACGGCCGGGCCGTGCCGCACCGTTCGCCACCACACGCAGGAGGCCGACATGGTCAGCAAGCCGGAGACCGCGCTCCAGGGGAAAGCCGCCTTCATCGGGGGTGCGTCACGCAACCTCGGCGGACTGATCGCCACCACGCTCGGCGCGGAGGGCGCCCGGGTCGCGGTCCACTACAACAGCGATTCCTCCCGGGCCAAGGCCGAGGACGTCGTCGCGCAGATCAACGCCGGGCCCGGTGAGGCGTTCGCGCTCCAGGCGGACCTGACGCGGCCCGCGGAGGCGGCGCGCGCCTTCGACGAGACCGTCGACCGCTTCGGCAAGCTCGACATCAGCGTCAACACGGCCGGGATGGTGCTGAAGAAGCCGATGACGGAGATCACGGAGGAGGAGTACGACCGGATGTTCGCGGTCAACTCCAAGGCCGCGTTCTTCGTGATGAAGGAGGCCGCCCGGCGGATCGAGGACGGCGGGAAGATCGTCACCATCGTGACCTCGCTGCTCGCCGCCTACACCGGGCTGTACTCCTCGTACGCGGGGAGCAAGGCGCCCGTGGAGCACTTCGCGCGGGCGCTGTCGAAGGAGCTGTTCGGGCGGAACGTCTCGGTCAACAACCTCGCGCCGGGGCCGATGGACACCTCGTTCTTCTATCCGGCGGAGGACGACGACTCGGTCGCGTTCCACAAGGCGTCGGCGATGAACGGCGAGCTGACCAAGATCGAGGACATCGTGCCGTGGGTGCGGATGCTGCTGACCGACGGCTGGTGGGCCAACGGCCAGACGCTCTTCCTGAACGGCGGGTACACCACCCGCTGAACGGGTTCCGGGGCCCGGGCACGCGCCGGGCCGTCGCGCGGTGCGGCCGCCCGGCGCGCGCTTCCGGGCCGTCCGGAGCGACGGATTCCCCGCGTCGCCCCTCCGATCGGGCCCGGCTCTTCGATACTGGACGGGCCGGGCCCTGTGAGGGGCGGCCGGGAACCACCGCAGGAGGAACCGTTGAAGATGCTCATCAACGTCGCCGAGACCGTCGTGGCGGACGCGCTGCGCGGGATGGCCGCGGCCCATCCCGAGCTGGTCGTGGACGTCGACAACCGGGTGGTGGTGCGGCGGGACGCGCCGGTGGCCGGGAAGGTCGCGCTGGTCTCGGGCGGCGGCAGCGGCCACGAACCGCTGCACGGCGGGTTCGTCGGTCCGGGCATGCTGGACGCGGCGTGCCCCGGGGAGGTGTTCACCTCGCCGGTGCCCGATCAGATGGTGCGGGCGGCCGCCGCCGTGGACAGCGGGGCGGGCGTGCTCTTCCTCGTGAAGAACTACACCGGTGACGTGCTGAACTTCCGGATGGCGGCGGAGCTGGCGGAGGACGAGGGCATCGCGGTCGCCAGCGTGCTGATCGACGACGACGTGGCGGTGACCGACTCGACGTTCACCGCGGGCCGCCGCGGCACCGGCGCCACCCTCTTCGTCGAGAAGATCGCCGGGGCGGCGGCCGAGGAGGGCGCGCCGCTGGAGCGGGTCGAGGCGCTCGCCCGTCAGGTCGTCGCGGCGTCCCGCAGCTTCGGGGTGGCGCTCACCGCCTGCAGCACCCCGGCCAAGGGCAGCCCGACCTTCGATCTGCCCGCCGGGCAACTGGAGTTGGGGGTCGGCATCCACGGCGAGCCGGGGCGGGAGCGGCGCGCGATGATGACGGCCCGGGAGATCGCCGAGGTCACGGTGGACGCCGTCCTCGACGATCTGCGGCCGGAGCGGCCGGTGCTGGTGCTGGTCAACGGCGCGGGGGCGACGCCGCTGCTGGAGCTGTACGGCTTCGCGGCCGAGGTGCACCAGCGGCTGGCCGACCGCAAGGTGGCGGTGGCCCGCACCCTCGTCGGCAACTACGTGACCTCGCTGGACATGGCGGGCGCGTCGGTGACGCTCTGTCAGGTGGACGAGGAGCTGCTGCGGCTGTGGGACGCGCCGGTGCAGACCGCGGGGCTGCGGTGGGGCCGCTGATCCGCGCCGCGACCACCGCCCCGCGCCCGGGGGACGCCCGGGGGCCCGTACCGTCCGTGGTGCGCGCAGCGCCACGAGCAGAGGAGAGTCACGTGTCCGAAACGGCCCTGGATGCCGCGTTCTTCGTCCGGTGGCTGGCGGCGGTCGCCGCCGCCGTCGACCGGGAGGCCGATCGCCTCACCGAGCTGGACTCCGCGATCGGCGATGCCGACCACGGCAGCAACCTCAAGCGCGGCTTCACCGCCGTACGCGCCCTGCTGGAGAAGGAGGCGCCGGCGACGCCCGGCGCCGTCCTCGTCGCGGCGGGGAAGACGCTGGTCTCCACCGTCGGCGGCGCGTCCGGTCCGCTGTTCGGCACCCTGCTGCGGCGGACCGGCAAGACGCTCGGCGACGCGGAGCGGGTGGATCCGGGGCAGTTGCGGGACGCGCTGCGCGCCGGGGTGGACGCGGTCGGTCAGCTCGGCTCCTCGGCGCCGGGCGACAAGACGATGCTGGACGCGCTGGACCCGGCGGTCACCGCGCTGGCGGACGGCTTCGCGGCGGCGTCCGACGCGGCCGCGGAGGGCGCGCGGGCGACCGTACCGCTCCAGGCCCGTAAGGGACGCGCCAGCTATCTCGGGGAGCGCAGCATCGGTCATGAGGATCCCGGGGCGGCGTCGTCGGCGCTGCTGTTCGCGGCGTTCGCGGAGGTGGCGCGGTGACGGGGCGGGCGGTGGCCGGGACGGTCGGCGTCGTGCTGGTGTCGCACAGCGGGCCGGTGGCGGAGGCGGTGGCGGCGCTCGCCACGGGGCTTGCGGGCGGCGGGACGACGGCGCCCGTGGCCCCGGCGGGCGGCACCCCCGACGGCGGGCTGGGCACCAGCTCGGAGCTGATCGCCGAGGCGGCGCGTTCGGTGGACGGCGGCGCGGGCGTCGCGGTCCTCGTCGATCTGGGCAGCGCGGTGCTGACGGTGAAGGCGATGCTGGCGGAGGGCGACGAACTGCCCGACGGGGCGCGGTTGGTGGACGCGCCGTTCCTGGAGGGCGCGGTGGCCGCGGTGGTCACCGCGTCGGCGGGCGCCGACCTGACGGCGGTGGCGGCCGCGGCCGGCGAGGCGTACGGCTACCGCAAGGAGTGAGCCGGGCCCGGCGGCCGCCCGCGTCGGCGGCCGCCGGGGTCCGGGCGGGAGCGGCGGCGCGCGGGCGTACGCCCTTCGCGGGCCCGTGCCCGTCGCGGCCCCGCGTCTTCGGCCTCGCGCGGGACCTGCCGGGACTCAGGCGGGCGGGACTCGGGCGGGCCGGGCGAAGCGTGCCCGGAGGGCTTCCAGGCCGGTGGCGTAGATGACGTCGCCGAAGTGCCGCTCGATCTCGGGGACGACGGCGTCGGCGGCCTCGTACGTCGCGGCCCAGCGGATCACGGCGCCCGCGGCGTGCGGGTGCACGGAGAGGGTGGCGACGTAGCGGGAGACGGGGACGGCGGATTCCTCGATGGTGTAGCGGAGCATCCGGCGCGCGTCGTCCTTCGCCAGAAGCCGTTCGCGGATGACCACCCGGCCGTCGACGGAGAACGCCTGCACCGCCCCCGGCGTCTCGGGGTCGGCGCCGTCCTCGATCACCGAAGGCGGCAGCAGCGGATGCCAGTCGGCGAGGCCGCCGAACTCTCCGACGACCCGCCAGACGTCATCGGGCCCGGCGGTCACGACGGCCGTACGGGCGAGGGTGCGCACGGCGGGCCCTCCGGTGGCCGCGGCCGGCCGGTCTCCCCGGCTCACCACGCGCTGTCGCCGCGCAGTACGGCGTCGGCGCCGCCGTCGATGAAGACGACCTGGCCGGTGACCAGCTCGTTCTCGGAGGAGGTGAGCCAGGCCAGGAGGGGCGCGATCCGGTCCGGGCGGGCGTGGCCGTGGAGCGGCATGGGGACGGTCCGGTCGATGACCTCGCGCAGGTCGGGGCGGGCCAGCATGGGTTCGGTCATGGGGGTGACGACGGTGCCGGGGGCGATGGCGTTGAGGGGGATGCCGGCGCCCGCCCAGTCGGCGGTCACCGCGGTGCGGCGGACCCACCGGGCGAGGGCGGCCTTGGTCGAGCCGTAGATCGCGTATTCCTCGCCCCGGTCGACCGCCGCACGGGCGGCGGCCAGCGCCGCTTCCTCGTCACCGGCGAGCGCCGCGTCGGCGATGGCCGGGTCGTGCGGGTGGACGGCGGCGATCGAGGCGATGGTGACGGCGCGCGGGTCCGTTCCGGCGGCCAGCAGGGGGCGCAGCCCTTCCAAGGTGGCGACCGCGCCGAAGTAGTTGACGCTGACGGTGCGCGGTTCGAAGGCGCCGAGGCCGGCACCGGCGATCACGGCGTCGAGCCGCCCCCCGCTCAACTCGCCCGCCCTGCGGACCAGATGGTCCCGGCCCTCGGGGGTGGCGAGGTCGGCGACGATGTCGGCGTCCCGGAGGTCGGCGCCGATGACGGTGTTCCCCCGCTCCCTGAGCCAGGTGGCGGTGGCCTCGCCGATGCCGGAGGCGGCTCCGGTGATGAGGTAGGTGCGGGACATGGACGGCTCCTTCGCTGACGCTGACGTCGTACGTTCACCGACCGCCGGTCACCGCACGCCGCCGGCCGTCCCCGAGCGACGCGGCGTCGCCGGGCACCTGGGCGTGCGGGGTGGCGTTGAGGGCGTGGCGCGGCAGCCGGGCGCGGCGGACGAGCGGGCCGCCGCACCCGGCCGCTGATGGGTCGTCGAGGAACATACGCTTTTTTGGCATGGCGTGCCAATAATTTGTTCTGGGACAATGAGGGCCGGGTGGAACACGGCGAGGAGCACACACCATGGCGGCAGCGCGGGGCCGTCCGTCCCTGACGGAACAGCGGCGTCTTCGGACCCGGATCGAGATCGCGGAGGCCGCGGCGGCCCTGTTCGCCGACCGCGGCTACGACGCGACGACGGTCGAGGACATCGCCTCGGCCGCGGGCGTCTCCCCGCGCACCTTCTACCGCTACTGCCCGGCGAAGGAGGACGCCCTCACCCCCCTCTTCGCCTCCGGCGTCGGTCAGCTCGTCGACGTCCTGACGGCACATCCGGCCGACGAGCCGCTCCTCACCGCCGTCGAGGCGTCCTTCGGTACGGCGACGGCCGAGCGGCGTCTGGAGGACGCGGCCCGGGCCCGCCGGCTGGTCCGGGTCCTGGGCACCGTCCCCGCCCTGAAGGCGCGCTGGCTCGCCGCGGGACGGGAGATGCAGGAACGGCTCGCGCCCGCGCTGGCGCCGCGCGTGGGCGCCCCCGCCGACAGTCTGGAGGTCCGGCTGCTGACGGTCGCGGTGCTCGACGCGTTCACCGTCACCATGGAGCACTGGGCCTGGCAGGAGGAGCCGGAGGAACTCGTCGACCTGATGCGCCGCGCGCTGGTGTTCCTCCGGCTCGACCAGCTCAGGGGCGCGGCCGCGGACCGGTGACCACCGCGCTCGGCGGTGCGGCCACCGGGCCGTGGCTCGCGGCTCACGGATTACGTCTCACGTCTCACGGCTTGCGGGCGATGGCCGCGTAGCAGGCCGCCTCGGCGTCGGTGACATGGGTGGCGTCCTCGGGGCTCTCCGGGCGCCACTGGTGGGAGAGGGTGATGCCCGGGTCCAGCAGCTCCCAGCCGTCGAAGAAGCGGGCGAACTCCGCGCGCGTACGGAACTGCAGAGCGGTCCCGGCCTCGCCGTAGATCTCGATGACCTTGCCCATCACCTCGGGGGCGAAGTCCTGCGTGGCGTGGGTCATGGCGAGGGTGGAGCCGCTGGGCACCGCGTCCTTGAGGGTCTCGACGATGGCGTGGGCCCGGCCCCGGCCGTCGTCGGTGACGAAGTGCATCAGGGCGTTCAGGCTCAGGCCCACCGGGCGGGTGAGGTCCAGCGCCTCCAGGAGCTGGGGGGCCGCCATGATGCCGCCCGGGTCGTGGGCGTCGGCCTGGACGTAGGCGGTGCGGCCCTCGGGGGTGCTGTGGAGCAGGGCGGCGGCGTGGGCGAGGACGATCGGGTCGTTGTCGGTGTAGACGACGCGGGTGTCGGGCGCCACGGACTGCGCGATCTCGTGGAGGTTGGGCGAGGTGGGGATGCCGGTCCCTATGTCGAGGAACTGGCGGATGCCCGACTCGGTGAGGAAGCGGGTGGCACGGTGCATGAACTCGCGGTTGATGCGGGCGGCGACCAGCGCGCCGGGGAAGACCCCGAGGACGCTTCCGGCCGCCATCCGGTCGGCCAGGAAGTTGGTCTTGCCGCCGAGGAAGTAGTCGTAGATACGGGCCGAATGGGCCCGGTCCAACTGCAGGTCCACCCCGGACGCGCTGTGGTCGCTCATCGTGTGCCAGCCTCCCCTGTCGGCGGACCGCCGCACCGGCGGCCAAGATCGATTGTGGCACCGTGCCGCGGCCCCGTCACCGTTCATGTGGACCGGGCCGCGGCACCCGGACCGGCCGGGGCGCACGCCGGGGCGGACGGTGTGCGCGGGGCGCGCGGAGGCGCGCGGCGCCCATGACAGGGGCACCCGCGGTCATATGAATACCCGGGGACGGATTTCTTCCGGCCCCGTGCCACAAATGGGTGCGCTTTCCTGTTGATTGGAAGGGAGGACAACCGTCCTCCCGCCGCTCCCCCGCCCTCCGGCGCACCGGGAACGGCGGTGCACGGCCAACGGAACGAGGACGGCTCGTGAGCGCATACCGGCACCGGCTCCCGCCCGCAGATCCGGGGGCGCACGCCCATCCGGCGGCGGCCCGGCGAAGGGCCCGCGGGGCCCGGCGGTCCCCTGCCCCCGACCCCGCCGCACCCCTTGTGCGCTCCCCTCCCGCCACCGGCGCACGCGGGGCGCGCCGCCGCGCCCGGAAGCGACATCCCCGGCCCGCGCGTGAGGGGCGTACATGAGCCGGTACACCGCCCCGCGCGCACCCGGGACGACGGAGGAGCCGGACGCGGGCGGCGGAGCGGGCACGGACACGGATACGGACCGTCAGCTCTCGCTGTCCTACGAGGCGTTCCACGCCACCCACGCCCGCAAATGGATCAAGTACGCCTATCTGCACACCGGGGGACGCGACGCGGCCGTCGAGGTGACGCGCGGTGCCTTCCGCCGGCTGGCCGCCGTGTGGCCGCACGCGCTGCGGCAGGCGTCGGTGGAGGCGTTCGCCTGGGCGCTCCTCAAGGAGTGCGTCGTGGAGTGGCTCTACGACCACCGGCAGCCCACCGCGCTCACCGAGACCGCGGCCTTCGCGGTCGTCACCAAGGCGCTGCTGCGGGAGTTCCAGGCACAGTTCGCGTTATTGGAGAGCCAGTTGGGGCTGTACGCGGCCATCGCCAGGCTGCCGGAGCGGCAGTGCGACGTGATCGTGCTGCGGCATGTGATCGGGTACGACGACGCGCAGATCGCGGCGTTGCTGGACGTCGACGAGGCCACCGTCCGCTCACACGCCAGCCGGGGCAGACGCAGGCTCGCCACGGCACTCGGAATGGATCAGGGAAACGCGAGGGGGAACGGGCCATGACATCCACCTACGGGACCGGGCGGCGCGACACCGTCGAGGCGCTGCTCGACGCCGCCGCGGCGGTCGCCGGTATCGACGGTCTGGAGGGGTTCGGGGAGCTGGACGACCGGGGCGTCCTCGACGGTTTCGGGCTGCTGGACGGCGATGTCCCGGGGGCGGGGCGCGCGGCGGAGCCCGATACCTTCCCGGCGGTCCGCCCGGAGCGGGGCGCGCCCAGCGCGTATCCCAGCGCGCGGGACGAGGCGACGCACGAGCTGGAGCTGGCCTGCGCGCTGGTGGTGAACGCCGCGGCGGCGGCGGCCAGTCTGGAGCGGCTGGTGGACGACCACCGCATCGATCCGGAGGGCGCGCTGGTCTTCGCGTGTCTGCTGCACATCACGGGGCGGAGCGAGGCGGCGCACTTCTGGTGGCACTTCGGCGCCGGGGCGGGCAGCCGGACCGCGGCGTACTGCCTCTATCTGGCGCACCGCCGCAACGGCGAGTTCCGGGACGCGGCGTACTGGCGGGAGCAGGCGGTGCACTCCCCCGACGAGGAGCGGCGGCAGATCCCCGCGTTCGACACCCGGCAGTTGCTGCCGGACGCCGCCCGTCACAACCTCCTGGTGCAGTGGCACAGCGGGCTGGCGCCGACGCTGCCGCCCGCGCTGGAGAGCGTCATCAACCGGCTGACGGTGGACTGCGACGACGAGGACTTCGGGGAGATCCCGCACCCCTCCCCGACGCTGGTACGGGATCTGGGCGGAGCCCGCTGAGCGGTCCGCGCCCCGGGGCCCGCCGTCGCCGTCTGTCGGCCACACGTCGGCGGGCCCCGGGCGGGCGGTCGCGTGCCGGGCGGGGCGCCGCGCTCCCGCCCGGGCGCGGCGGGGTCACAGGAAGGTGACGCCCTGGGCGAGCGGGAGCGCGTCGGAGTAGTTGACGGTGGTGGTGGCGCGGCGCATGTAGCCGCGCCAGGCGTCGGAGCCCGATTCGCGGCCGCCGCCGGTCTCCTTCTCGCCGCCGAACGCGCCGCCGACCTCGGCGCCCGAGGTGCCGAGGTTGACGTTGGTGATGCCGCAGTCGGAGCCGTCGGCGGCGAGGAAACGCTCGGCCTCCCGCTGGTCACGGGTGAAGATCGCGGCCGAAAGGCCCTGCGGGACGGCGTTGTTGAGCGCGATGGCCTCGTCCAGGGTGCGGTAGGTCAGCGCGTAGAGGATCGGGGCGAAGGTCTCGGTGCGGACGATGTCGGTCTGCCGGTCCATCCGGACGAGCGCGGGACGGACGTACGCGGCGTCCGGTGCCTCGCGGGTCAGGCACGGCTCGCCGCCGGCGAGGACGGTGCCGCCGTCGCGGCGGGCGGCGGCCAGCGCCCCGTCCATGGCGTCGCGGGCGGCGCGGTGGACGAGCGGTCCGACGAGGGTGTCCGCGGCGAACGGGTCGCCGACGGTCAGGCCGCGGTAGGCGTCGGCGATCCGCGGCAGCAGGCTGTCCGCGACGTCCTCGTGGACGATCAGGCGGCGCAGGGTGGTGCAGCGCTGGCCCGCGGTGCCGGCGGCGGCGAAGACGATGCCGCGGACGGCGAGGTCGAGGTCGGCGGAGGGGGCGACGACGGCGGCGTTGTTGCCGCCCAGCTCCAGCAGGGTCCGGCCGAAGCGGGCGGCGACGCGGGGGGCGACGGCGCGGCCCATCCGCACCGAGCCGGTCGCGCTGAGCAGCGCCACCCGGGGGTCGTCGGCGAGGAGCGCGCCGAGGTCGGGGCCGCCGAGCAGCAGATGGTGCAGGCCATCCGGCGCGCCGGTGTCGGCGGCGGCCCGCTCCAGCAGGGCGGTGCAGGCGAGGGCGGTGAGCGGGGTGAGTTCGGAGGGTTTCCAGACGACGGGGTCGCCGCAGACGAGGGCGAGGGCGACGTTCCAGGACCAGACGGCGACGGGGAAGTTGAAGGCGGAGATGACGCCGGTGACGCCGAGCGGGTGCCAGGTCTCGGTGAGGCGGTGGCCGGGGCGTTCCCCGGCGATGGTGCGGCCGTAGAGCTGGCGGGAGAGGCCCACCGCGAAGTCGCAGATGTCGGTCATCTCGCGGACCTCGCCCAGCGCCTCGGAGCGGATCTTGCCCGCCTCGACGGTCACCAGGTCGGCGAGGTCGTCCCGGTGGGCGTCGAGCAGCGCGCCGAGCCGTTTGACGAGCGCGCCGCGGCGGGGCGCGGGGACGGTGCGCCAGATGTGGAAGGCGCGGGTGGCGGCGGCGAGCGCGTCCTCGGCCGCGTCGGCCGAGGTGGCCGGCAGCGTCCCGAGGGCACCGCCGGTCAGCGGCGTACGGGCGGTGAGCGCGGCGCCGGTCACGGTGGCGGCCGGGTCGAGGGCGGTGGGGGCGCCGCAGCGGGCGAGGGCGGCGGCGGCCCGGTCGCGGAGGGCGTCGGTGGTGGGGTGGCTCATGCGGACTCCTCGGGGGTCGGGTCGAGGCCCAGGGCGCGGCGGGCCCGGCGCAGGGTGGTGAGGCTGCGGTCGGCGTAGCGGGCGAACGGGTCGTGGACGGGGCGGTCGAGGGCGGCGGCGAGGCGGTCGGCGTCGTAGGGGGCGGCGGTGCGGTCGGCGGTGCGGGTGGTGTCGCGGGTGAGGTTGGAGCGGAAGATCCCGGCGGCGGAGCGCGGCAGGAAGTCCTCGTAGACGATCGGGCGGGCGGTCAGCCAGCCCTGGTCGAGGAGGGCGGCGAGGCCGTCGGGCGGGCGGCGGCCGTCGCGGGGGCGGGCGGGGGCGGGGGCGTAGGTGAAGAACGCCAGGCCGTCGGCGGCGAGTTGGCGTTCGGTGCGGGGGAAGCCGGCTTCCCAGACGGCGCGGGCGGTGGCGGCGTGGTCGGCGGCGGTGCCGCCCGCCTCGGCCGTGCGGCGGTCGGTCAAGGCGGTGAGGGCGTCGTAGCGGGCGCGGCCGGTGCGGGTGAGGGCGATGCCGCGGGCCTCGACCTCACCGAAGCGGACGCGGAGGGTGCCGTCGGTGACGCGGCCGTCGATCTCGCGGAAGGCGCGGGGTTCGGCGAGCGCCCGGAAGGACGTCTGGCGGAGCAGGACGTCGGGGCCGTCCCAGCGGGGCGGGCCCTGGATGCGGTCGATCATGGTGATGCCGTGGGCGGTCATCCGCCGGTAGAGCGCGTCGATGTCCAACACGCGCGGGGTGAGGTGGTTGAGGTGGGTGGTGGTGACCCCGCCGATGTCCGCGGCGACGGCGCTGACCTCGGACAGCTCCTCGTACCAGGCGCGGTCGACGGGCTCGGCGGAGAGCGCGAACGCGTCGGTGGCGAGGGTCAGGAAGCGGTCGGCGTCCGCTTCGGGCAGGCCGCGGGCTTCCTCGGCGCGGGCGGCCAGGGTGAGGAGTTCGGGCGGGAAGAGGGTGCGGTGGCCGAGGAAGGCGGCGAGGCGGCGGGCGAGGTCCTCGTCGAAGAAGCGGCGGTCGTCGGGGGTGAGCAGGGAGGTGAAGACGCGGAACGGGTTGCGCTCCAGCTCCTCGGCGTCGAGGGGGCGGAAGGCGGTGGAGACGACGGGGACGGCGCCGGGCCCGTCGCGCAGGTCGTAGAAGCCGACGGGGTGCATGCCGAACGCGGCGAAGATCCGGGCCGCCTGGCGGAGTTCGTCCGGGGTGCCGACGCGGATGGCGCCGTGCCGTTCGGCGGTGACGCGGTCGAGTCCGCCGAGGTGTCCGGGGTGCCCGTCGCGGTGCACGGTCTCCTCGTTGATCCGCGCGGTCACGTCGAGGAGCGTGGTGTACGCGGGGACCTCCGCGCCGTACATGGCGGACAGGCGGCGGGCGAAGGCGGCGCGCAGCCGCCAGGTGGGGACCATACGGGAGCCTCCAGGGGACGGTCAGATGATGTGGGCCTCGGGGCGGACGGGTGCGGCGCCGTCGAAGCGGGCGGCGGAGAGCGGGGTGGCGTCGAGGAACGGGGTGCGGCGCAGGTACAGATCGCGGACGATCTCGCCGACGGCGGGTGCCTGGAGGAAGCCGTGACCGGAGAAGCCGGTGGCGTAGAGGAACCGTCCCTGGTGGCCCGGGGCGCGTTCGGCCTCGCCGATCAGGGCGTTGCGGTCCGGCGTCATCTCGTAGAGCCCGGCCCAGCCGTCGCGGACCGGGAGAGAGGCGAGGGCGGGGGCGCGGCGGGCCGCGGCGGCGCGGAAGGGGGTGAGCCATTCGCGGGTGAAGGTGCGGTCGAAGCCCGGGGGCTGGGCGGGGTCGGAGAGGCCGAGGAGGAGACCGCCGGCGGCGTCGTTGTGGAAGTAGAGGGTGGAGCCGAAGTCGAGGGTGAAGGGGATACGGGGCGGGGCCGGGTCGAGCGGTCCGGTGAGGGCGATCTGGCGGCGCAGCGGGGTGACGGGCAGGTGCGCCCCGGCCATCTCGCCGACGGCGGCGGACCAGGCGCCGGCGCAGCAGATCAGGACGGGGGTGCGGACGGTGCCGTGCGGGGTGTGGACCGCCTGGAGGCCGGGGGCGGCGGCGGGATCGACGGCGGTGACCGGGCAGTGGGTGCGGACGCGGGCGCCGAGGCGGCGGGCGGCGCGCAGATAGCCGGTGACGGCGGCCTCGGGGCGAGCGTAGCCGTCGGCGGGTGAGTAGGCGGCGGCGACGAGGGTGTCCGGGTCGGCGTACGGGCACAGGGCGTGGGCCTCGCGCGGGGTGATCAGGCGGCTGGGGACGCCGAGGGAGTTCTGGAGGGCGATCCCCTCGGCGAAGAGGTCGCGTTCGGCGGCGTCGCCGAGGAGGAAGAGGTAGCCGGTGTGTTCCAGTCCGATGTCGGCGCCGGGGCGGCGGGCGAAGTCGCGCCAGGCGTCGAGGCTGCGCTGTCCGAGGCGGATGTTGAGCGGATCGGAGAACTGTGCGCGGACACCGCCGAGGGGTTTGCCGGAGGACCCTGCGGCGGGGTGGTCGCGTTCGAGGAGGAGGACGTACCCGGCGCCCGCCTCGGCGAGGTGGAAGGCGATGGCCGCGCCGATGACGCCGCCGCCGACGATGACGACGTCGGCCTGGTCGGGGAGGGGACCGGCGGGCCCGGGGAGCGGGGCGGCCGGGTGGCGGGCGGGAGCGGTGGGGCCGTCGGGCCCCGGGCCTTGAGGGGGCGTCGGTTCGTGCCGCCGGTCCGGTTCCTGATCCGGGGTCCGGGGCCGGTCTGCGGTGGGAGCCATCGGGTCGCCTTCCCGTCGTCCGGTACCTGAGAGGGGTGCGGTGGTGCGGGAGCGGTGCGCCGCCGGGTGGCGCCGCCCGGCGGGTCCGGGGCGGCACCGTGGCGCGCCCCGGGTGCCTCGATGGTGGGGCCCCGGGCGGCCGTACGTCCATGGAGAGTTGCTCCAGGTGATCTTTGAGCGGTGCTGCGCGGTCGGTGCGGGCGGCATGCGGCGGCGGCCGCGTGATCCTTGAGCCGTGCCGAGAGGTCGGCCGGACGGTACGCGGCAGTTCCCATATGGCCTTTGAGCCGTGCCGAGAGGTCGGCCGGACGGTACGCGGCGGGGGCCATGTGGCCTCGGAGCCGTGCCGCGCGGTCGTCCGGCGGTACCCGGGCGGCGTCCAGGTGATCTTTGAAACCGTGCCGAGCGGCCGGGGCGCGGTGGCCTCCGTGCCCTCTCCCCCGGCGGACCGCGCGCCCGTAGATTGGCGCCATGGAACTTCCGGGGCCGCAGCTCAGAACGCTTCTGGAGCTGGCCCGCGGCGCCACGATGACGGCGGCGGCCGCGGCGCTGGGGTACACGCCCGGGGCGGTGTCGCAGCACATCGCCGCGCTGGAGCGGGCCACCGGCGCGCGGCTGGTGCGGCGGGCGGGCCGCCGGGTGGAGCTGACCGACGCCGGGCGGACCCTCGCGGTGCACGCCGGGCGGATCCTCGCGGCGCAGGCGGAGGCGCTGGCGGCGCTGGAGCGCGGCCGGGGCGAGGTGGCCGGGCGGCTGGTGCTGGGGGTCTTCGGCAGCGCCGCGGCGGCGCTGCTGCCCCCGGCGCTGCACCGGCTGCGCGCCCGCCATCCGGCGGTACGGGTGGTGAGCCGCGAGGTGGACGTGGATCAGGCGTACGCGGAGGTGGGCGCGGGCCGGGTCGATCTGGCGCTGGGCCTGGACTATCCGGACGCGCCGCTGCCGCGCGACGGCAAGGTGGAGCTGGTGCGGCTGCGCACCGAGCGGTTCGCGCTGGCGGTGCCGTCCCGGTGCCCGCCCCCGGGGGCGGCGCACGGCACGCTGCGGCTGGCGCGGGCGGCGGAGCTGGCGTGGATCCTGCCCGCGCCCGCGTCGCACTACGGGCGGGCGGTGCGCACCGCGTGCCGCCGCGCCGGGTTCGAGCCGCGGGTGGCGCACGAGGTGACCGATACGGCGGTGTCCCTGGCGATGGTCGCGGCGGGTCTCGGCGTGGCCCCGGTGACGGAGCTGATGCTGCGGCTGCGGTCGGCGGGCATCACCGTGGTGCCGCTGGCGGACGCCCTGGAGCGGCACCTCGTGGTCGCCGTGGACGCGGTGGCCCGTCACCGCCCACCGGTCGCCGCACTGATCACGGCGTTGAGCGACCGCACGGCACCGCCGGACGGGGCGGGACCGCGGGAAGCGGACGGGCCGGACGGCGGTACGGGGACGCTCCCCGGGCCGGGCGGCGCCACGGCGTTCCCGGGCGCGGCCGGAGCGGACAGCGTCCCCGGGGCTCCCGGCACGGACGGCGTCCCCGGGGCTCCCGGCACGGACGGCGCGGATGACCCGGCGGATCCCCCGGGGCCGGAGGGGGCGCGGAGGCCGCCCGGGCCCGCGGACCGCGCGGGCGACGCACCAAAGTGACGCCCGGCACCGGCGACCGGACGGGCGCCGCGCCCGGGCGAGGCCGCACCGCGGACCGCGCGGGCGGCGCACCGGAGCGAGGCCCGGCACCGCAGGCCGGACAGGCGCCCCACCCGAGCGCGGCCGGTATCCAAAGACCCGTACGGGCGCTCCACCCTGCAACCGCGACCACCGGCGGTCAGGCGCCGGCCGTCAATCACCCGCCGTCAGGCGCCAACCGTCATTCACCGCCGTAAGGCGCCGACCGCCGCCATCAGCCGCTACGCGCGCCCCGCCGCCGACCGCGCCGCGGCGACCCGTCCCCGTACCGGCGCGTAGTGCGCTCCGATCGCCGCGGCGAAGGCGCCCGCGTCGCCGGAGCGGGCGGCGTCGGCGATGGCGCGGTGGGCGGCGAGGGTCTGGCGTTCGTCGTCGAGGGTGGCCATGTCGAGCTGCGGGCCGACGGTCGCGTAGCTGTCCCAGAGCACCTGGGTGAGCTGGCTGATGAGGTCGTTGCCGAGGGGCTCGGCGAGGAGGGCGTGGAAGGCGCGGTCGGCGGCGACGAAGCCGTCGGTGCCGGCGGGGTGGCGGGCCATCTCCGCGACCAGACCGTCCAGTGTGTCGAGGTGGGCGGGGGTCAGGGCGGTGACGATGCCGTCGGCGTTGCCGCGTTCGAAGAGTTCCCGGACGTCGACGAGGTCGGCGTAGGCGCGGAAGGCGTCGTCGGGGCTGAGCAGTCCGCGGAAGGTCATGCTCTCGGCCAGCGCCGACAGGCCCAGTCCGCCGACGTAGGTGCCGTGGCCGTGGCGGACCTCGACGAGGTCGAGCGCGGCGAGCGATTTGACCGCCTCGCGGACGCTGGAGCGGCTGGCACCGAGGGCGGCGCAGAGTTCGGACTCGGTGGGCAGCGGATCGCCGGGGCGCATCCGGTGGGTGAGCATGTGCCGTTTGATCCCGTCCGCGACCTTCTCGCGGAGCGACGACCGTCCGCGGCGCGCCTGCGCCACCTCAGCACCCGGCACCTGATGCCCCTCTCCCCGTTGCGGCCCGGCGCAGCGTATCAACCGGACATGACGCGGCCGGGGCCGTGGAGCCGGGGCTCCGGTCAGGCGGGGGCCGGGGCCTCGGGGGTCTGCGGGCCCTCCGGCTCGGGGGGCCAGACGGGGCGGCTGGCCTGCGGGACGGCCGCGAGGGCGTGGCCGACGGTCGGGTAGCAGGAGAAGACGCCGAGCGACTGGGTGCCCACCAGCAGGCGCAGCATCCGCATACCGAGGGAGGCGAGGAGGAGACGGCCCTCCAGGCGGCGGCAGAGCCATTCCAGGGCGAGCAGGCAGCTCAGACCGCGGGAGTCGCAGAAGCGCAGTGCGGTCAGATCGAGCACGAGGAAGCGGTGCCCGGCGGAGACGACGGACCGGGCCTCGGCGAGAAATGCCTGTTCGGTGCGGAGGTCCAGCTCCCCCGTGACACGCAGCACCGCACACTCGTCCCCCTGGACGAGCGCCGTGACCGCCAGCGACCGCATATCCGCACTCATGCCGTCCAGCGTAAGCGGCCCGGCCGCGGGCCCCGCCGCCGCGGCCGGAGGGGCGCCCGGGGCGTACCCCGGCGGGCGGGCCGGGCGGCGGCGGTGCGAGCGGGCGTTCCGCCGCCGCTCAGAGCCTGTCCCGGGGCGCACCGAACCTTTGACATGAGTGATCATTCAGCGCCTTCGATGATCTTTTACGATCATTCGGGAGCGATTCGGTCAGCCGGTCCGGCCGGAATTCGCCGGGGTCCGTGCGCCCGCAGATGTCCGCGGACCGCCCGGAGCGGCCAAACGGGCAGCGGCCGGCCGACGAGGCCGCCGTGGGGCGGAACGGCACGGGCAGAAACGGGCAACTTTTGTCGCACTACGGGCAGCGAGAGGCCCCGGAACGGTTGCTATAAACCTCGGGCGGGCAGAAACGGGCAGGTCCATGACCGAACGGATCGGCACGCGCCCCCCTGATCCGTGCCCGAGCGGGCCGACGTACAGCGCAGGAGTGAGCCATGAGGGCCGAGGAACGCCAGCACCGGATCCTCGTGCTCGCCCGGCAGACCGGCCGGGTGGAGGTGGCCGACGCCGCCGAGGAGTTCGGCGTCGCCCGGGAGACCGTCCGGCGGGACCTGAGCGAGCTGGAGCGGCGCGGCCTGGTGCGGCGCACCCACGGCGCCGCCTATCCGGTCGAGAGCGCCGGGTTCGAGACGACGCTGGCGCGGCGGGAGACCCAGCAGGTCCCCGAGAAGCGCCGGATCGCGGCGGCCGCGGCGCAGCTTCTCGGGGAGGCGGAGACGGTCTTCGTCGACGAGGGGTACACCCCGGAGCTGATCGCCGGGCTCCTCCCGGCCGACCGGCCGCTGACCGTGATCACCCCGTCGCTGCGCACCGCCTCCCTGGTGTCGGCGAACGAGTCCGCCACCGTCCTGCTGGCCGGCGGCCGGGTCCGCGCCGGGACGCAGGCGACCGTCGGCTCCTGGGCGCGGGACATGCTCGCCCGCTTCGTCATCGACCTGGCCTTCCTCGGCGCCAACGGCATCTCCCGCGAACACGGTCTGACCACGCCCGATCCGGCGGTCGCCGAGGTCAAGGAGCAGGCCGTGCGGTCCTCTCGGCGGCGGGTGCTGGTGGGGGTGCACAGCAAGTTCGGGGCGAGCAGTTTCTGCCGGTTCGGTCAGATCGAGGACGTGCACACCGTCGTCACCGACGCGGGGCTGTCCGCGCCGGAGGCCCACCGCTACTCCCTCCTGGGGCCCCAGGTGCTCCGGGTCTGACCCCGAGCGCCCGGCCCTCACCCCGTCCCGCCGCGGCCCGCCGGCCGCCCCTCCCCCGTGCGGGCCGCCGCGTCCCCGGGCGCGGCCGCCCGGACACGTCCAGAAAGGTACGACGTGAGAGCACGCTCCCCCGGAATCCGCCGGCTCCGCACGGCGGCGGCACCGGCCGCCGTCGCCCTGGCGCTGGCGGCCACCACCACCGGCTGTTACCGCGGCGCCGGTGACACCGGCAACGACGGCCGCGACACGATCAACGTCCTGATGGTCAACAACCCGCAGATGGTGGACCTCCAGCGGCTGACCGCCCGGCACTTCACCGCGGAAACCGGCATCAAGGTGCACTTCACGCTGCTGCCGGAGGACGATCTGCGCGACAAGATGAGCCAGGACTTCTCCAGCCAGGCCGGCCAGTACGACGTCGCCAGCCTCAGCAACTACGAGACGCCGATCTACGCCCGCAACGGCTGGCTCTCCCCGCTGGGCGAACGCGCCGCGAAGGACCCGGAGTTCGACCAGGACGACATCCTGGCGCCGGTCCGCTCCTCGCTGACCGCGGCCGACGGGAAGATCTACGCCGAGCCGTTCTACGGCGAGTCGTCGTTCCTGATGTACCGCAAGGACGTCCTCGCGGCCGAGGGGCTGACGATGCCCGCGCACCCGACGTGGCGTCAGGTCGCCTCGCTCGCCGCGAAGCTGGACGGCTCCCGCAAGGGCATGAAGGGCATCTGCCTGCGCGGCCAGCCCGGTTGGGGTCAGTTGGCCGCGCCGCTGACCACCGTCGTCAACACCTTCGGCGGCACCTGGTTCGACAAGGACTGGAAGCCGCGCGTCGACTCCCCCGAGTTCACCCGCGCCGCACAGTTCTACGTCGGCCTGATACGTGAGCACGGCGAGGCGGGCGCCCCGCAGGCCGGCTACACCGAGTGCCTCAACGACATGCAGCAGGGCAAGGTCGCCATGTGGTACGACGCGACGGCCGGTGCCGGGTCGCTGGAGAGCGAGGGCTCCAAGGTCGCCGGGAAGATTGGCTACGTACCGGCGCCGGTGGAGCGGACGAAGAGTTCGGGGTGGCTCTACACCTGGGCCTGGGGCGTGCAGAAGGCGAGCCGTCATCAGGACGCCGCCTGGAAGTTCGTCTCCTGGGCGTCCGGCAAGGGCTACGAGCGGCTGGCCGGAAAGGAGTTGGGCTGGTCGCGGACGCCGGGCGGCAAACGCGCCTCGCTCTACCGCGACCCGGCCTACCGCAAGGAGTCCGGTGCCTTCGCCGCCGCGACGGAGGAGGCGATCCGCACCGCGCGGCCCCGCGATCCGGGGGTGCAGCCGCGTCCGGCGCCCGGTATCCAGTTCGTCGGCATCCCCGAGTTCTCCGACCTGGGCACGAAGGTGTCCCAGGAGATCAGCGCGGCCATCGCGGGCAAGCAGAGCGTGGCCGCCGCCCTCGCCGAGAGCCGGCGGCTCGCCCAGGAGGTGTCCGATGCCTACACCGACCGCTGAGACCGTGCGGCCGGCCGCCGCGTCCGGTGACGGGGCGACGCCCGTACGGGGCGCCGCCGCCCGGCGGGCGAAGGAGTGGGCGCGGCGCGCGCCGCTGCTGCCCGCGCTGGTCTTCCTGATCGTCGTGACCCAACTGCCGTTCGTGGCGACGGTGGTGCTCTCCTTCACCCGGTGGAACGCGCTCGCCCCCGACCGCCGCGGCTTCGCCGCCTTCGACAACTACGCCGCGGTCTTCACCGATCCGGCGCTGCGCGCCTCGGTCCTGACCACCGTGCTGCTGACGGTGACGGTGGTCCTGGTCAGCCTGGTGCTGGGGCTGGGCCTGGCGCTGCTGCTGGACCGGAAGTTCTTCGGCCGCGGGCTGGTCCGCACGCTGCTGATCACGCCGTTCCTGGTGGTGCCGGTGGCCGCCGCGCTGCTGTGGAAGCACGCGCTGTACAACGCGTCGTACGGCCTGTTCAACGGGGTGCTGACCGCGGTGTGGCGGCTGTTCGGCAGTGACGGCGCGCCGCAGCCGGACTGGATGACGTCCTCGCCGCTGGCCGCCGTCGAGACCGCGCTGATCTGGCAGTGGACGCCGTTCATGATGCTGATCCTGCTGGCCGGGCTGCAGTCCCGGCCGGCGGACGCGATCGAGGCGGCGCGGATGGACGGCGCCGGGGCGTTCGCGATCTTCCGCCATCTGACGCTGCCGCATCTGCGCCGCTATCTGGAGCTGGCGGCGCTGCTGGGCACGGTGTACGTGGTGCAGAACTTCGACGCGGTGTTCACCATCACCTCGGGCGGGCTGGGCACCGCCAACCTGCCGTACACCCTCTATCAGACCTTCTACCAGGCCCATGACTACGGCCGGGCGTCCGCGCAGGGGGTGGTGGTCGTGGTGTGTTCGCTGCTGGTCGCGACCTTCGCACTGCGTACCGTCTCGTCCCTGCTCCGCGAGGAGATCACCCGATGACCACGTCCACCGTGCCCGTCCCCCTGCGGCGCCGGCGCCGCGTCAACGGTCTGCTGGGGCTGGTGGCCTGGCTCGCGGGGATCGCGTTCTTCCTGCCGGTCGCCTGGATGGTGCTCACCTCCCTGCACGGCGAGCAGGACGCGGCGACCAACCCGCCGTCGCTCACCGCCCCGCTGACGCTCCACGGCTACCGGGAGTTCTTCGGCGCGGGCGGCGGCGGGCTCAGCCCCTGGCCGCCGCTGCTCAACTCGCTGACCGCGTCGGTGGTGTCCACCCTGCTGGTGCTGGCGCTCGCCGTCCCGGCGGCGTACGCGCTGTCGATCCGGCCGGTGCGCAAGTGGAGCGATGTGCTGTTCTTCTTCCTGTCGACGAAGATGCTGCCGCTGGTCGCCGGGTTGCTGCCGGTCTATCTCGTCGCGCAGCACACCGGGACGCTGGACAACATCTGGCTGCTGGTCCTCCTCTACACCTCGATGAACCTGCCGATCGCGGTGTGGATGATGCGGTCGTTCCTCGCGGAGGTGCCGGTGGAGATGCTGGAGGCGGCGTCGCTGGACGGCGCGGGGCTCGCCACCACGCTGCTGCGGATCGTCGGCCCGGTGGCCATGCCCGGGATGGCGGCGACCGCGCTGATCTCGTTCATCTTCAGTTGGAACGAACTGCTCTTCGCGCGGGTGCTGACCGGTGTGGTGGCGGGCACCTCGCCGGTCTTCCTGACCGGCTTCGTCACCAGCCAGGGCCTGTTCCTGGCGAAGGTCTGCGCGGCGGCCACGGTGATCTCGCTGCCGGTGCTGGCGGCCGGTTTCGCCGCCCAGGACAAGCTGGTGCAGGGCCTGTCCCTGGGCGCGGTCAAGTAGCGCCGTGCCCCCGCGCGTTCAGGCGCGCGGGGGCAGCCCCGTGGCGTGGGCGACGAGCAGGGCGACGTCGTCGTGGTCGTGCGGATGACGCAGCCGGGCCAGCAGTTGGTCGCACAGCTCCTCCAGGTCCTCGTACGGGGTGGTGAGCAGTTCGGTGAGGCGGTCGATGCGGCGGTCGATGGCGGTGTCGCGGGTCTCCACCAGTCCGTCGGTGTAGAGCACCAGACGGTCGCCGGGGTGCAGCGGGACGGTGGTCTGCTCGAAGGGGACGCCGCCGACGCCGAGCGGGGCGCCGGTCGGCAGCTCGATGAGGACGGGCCGCGGTCCGGGGCGGACGACGACGGGCGGCAGATGCCCGGCGCTCGCCATCCGGCACTCCCCGGCGTGCGGGTCGTAGACGGCGTAGACGCAGGTGGCGAAGGCGGGGTCGAGTCCGGCGGCGGCGTGGTCGAGGTGGCTCAGCACCTCGGCGGGCGGCAGGTCGAGGTCGGCGAGGGCGCGGGTGGTGGTGCGCAACTGGCCCATGGTGGCCGCCGCGTTGATGCCGCTGCCCATGACGTCGCCGACGACGAGGGCGGTCTTGTCGCCGGCGACCGTGATGGCGTCGAACCAGTCGCCGCCGACCTCCCCGGCGGCGTGGGCCGGCTGGTAGCGGTGGGCGAGGGTCATCCCGGCGGGCCGGGCGGGCGCCTGGCTCATCAGATGGCGCTGGAGGGTCAGCGCGGTGCGGCGTTCGCTCTGGTACGAGCGGGCGTTGTCGATGCAGACGGCGGCGCGGGCGGCGAGTTCGACGGCGAGCACCACATCGTCCTCGTCGAACGGGACGTCGTTGCGGACGCGGTAGAGCGACAGGGCGCCGAGGACGTCGCCGCGGGCGATCAGCGGGACGCCGAGGTAGGAGCGGAGTCCGCCGCGCGCCAGGGCGGCGGCGCCGCGGGCGTCGGCGGCGATCCGCGGCAGGTCGGCGGGGCGGACGCGGGCCAGGAGCACCGGGCGGCCGGTGGTCACGCACCGGGTGATGACGCGCTCGGCGTCGTAGGCGGCGAGCTGTCCGGCCGGGTCGAGCGCCTGCTCCGCCTCGGTGGGGCGGGCGCTGGCGACGGCGAGCGCCCGGAAGCGTACGGGGCCGTCGGGGACGGGCGGGAGGGGGCGGCGGCCGTCCAGGACGGAGTCGAGGACGTCGACGGCGGCGAGGTCGGCCAGCTCCGGGACGACGACGTCGGCGAGTTCGCGGGCGGTGCGGTCCACGTCGAGGGTGGTGCCGACGGTGGCGGAGGCGTCGGCGATGACGGCGAGGCGGCGGCGGGCACGGGCGGCTTCGGTGGTGACGCGGTGGTGGTCGGTGACGTCGAGGACCGAGGAGGCCACGCCCAGGACCTGCCCGCCGGGGCCCTCCAGCCGGTAGTGCGAGACGGACCAGGCGTGTTCGGTGCCGGGGTCGTCGGGCGGGCGGCCGACGGTGACCTGGTCCAGGCGCGGGACGCCGGTGGCGAGGACCTCGCGCATGCTGGTCATCAGCATGCCGGTGTCCAGGAAGCTCAGGCAGGCGTCGGGGCGCAGCCCGAGCTGGGCGCCCGCGGGCTGGCCGTTGAGGCGTTCCAGCGCCGGGTTGACCATGACGTACCGCAGGTCGGTGTCGAGGACGGCGAGGCCGATCGGGGACTGGGCGACGAGCCGGACGGAGAGCGCGAGGTCGCGTTCGGTGCGGCGCAGCAACTGGCGGTCGCAGGCCATGCCGAGGGCGTAGGAGCGGCCCTCGGCGTCGGTGAGGCGCATGTTGCGGAATTCGACGAGGCGGATGCTGCCGTCCTTGTGCCGGACGGGGAAGGAGCCGGCCCAGGTGGCGCCTTCGGCCATGACCTGGGCGAAGAGGCGGAGAACCAGCTCGGTGTGTTCGGGCGGTACCAGCAGTTGGGCGGCGGGGCGGCCCAGCGCCTCCGCGGCGCTCCAGCCGAAGAGGGTTTCCGCCTGGGGGCTCCACAGCGTGATGCGGCCCCGGGCGTCGAGCACCACCGCGGCCACGCCCAGCGCGTCGAGAAGGCCGCCCGCGTCCGCCGGTACCTCCCCGGCGGGGCCCGTGTCGCCGGGGAACGCGTCGGTCTCCCCCATCCAGGCACTCCTTCCGCCGGGCACGGGCGGCGCCCGGGGCACCGTCCGTTTTCCGCCGTGCTGCGCTGCGCACCATCATCCCTCGCGGGCACCGAGTCGGCCATGGCCAGGCGGGGGCGGCGGCCCGGTGGAGCCGCGCGGCGGGCTCCGGACGCCTTGCCGTCCGGGGGCGGGGCGCCGCGGAAGGCGTCCGAATCTTGCCCCTCGGATTGGGAGGCGGGGCGGGCGAACCACTACTCTCCTTTTAGTTGCCTCTAGCAACTAATTATCCGCCTTCGCCACCCGCCCGCGCGCCTCGCGCCGGCCCCAGGAGGATCCCCCCATGTCCGCAGCCGCCGCGCCGTTCCGTACCCACATCGAGGAGAACCTCGATGTCCTCGCCGCCGACCCGGGGCGCGAAATCCTGATCCACCAAGGCCGCCGGATCACCGGCGGTGAGCTGCGCGACCTCGTCCACCGCCTCGCCCGCGCCCTGCGCGCCCGGGGCGTGACCCGCGGCGACACGGTCACCATGCTCAGCGGCAACATCCCCGAGGTCATCGCCGCCCGCTACGCCGCCGGCCTCCTGGGCTGCTGCGTCAACCACCTCTACAACAAGCTCTCCGCCGCCGCCCAGGCCGCCATCATCCGCGATGTCGAGACCCGGACGCTGATCGTCGACCCGCGCCTGGCCGAACGCGCCGCCGAGCTGACGGAGCTGGCGCCGGGCCCGGACGTGCTGGTGCTCGGCCCCGCCAAGACCGGCAGTGACCTGCTGGAACTGGCCGCCGCACAGAGCGCCGAGCCGGTGGCGAGCCAGGCCCGCCCCGACGACATCTGCGCCATCCGCCACACCGGCGGCACCACCGGCCACCCCAAGGGCATCTGCAGCACGTTCGACCAGGGCCGCTGGTCCCGCGACGCCTTCTTCGGCGACACCACACCCCGCCAGCTCGTCTGCACCACCCTCGCGCACGCCGCCGGGCACCTGGCGGACGCCGTCCTGAACGCGGGCGGCGCCGTCGTCCTCCTCGACGACTTCGACCCCGCCGAGGCCCTCGCCGCCATCGAGCGCGAGCGGATCACCCACCTCTTCCTGCTGCCGCCGCTGCTGTACCAGCTCATCGACGACCCCGCCGCGGCGACCACCGACACCAGCAGCCTGACCCACCTGACGTACGGCGGCTGCCAGGCGTCGCCCGCCCGCCTCGCGGACGCCATCGAGCGCTTCGGCCCCGTACTGATGCAGGTCTACGGCCAGAACGAGGCCGGCGGCGTCAGCATCCTCACCCCCGAGGATCACGACCCGGCCCGCCCCGAGCGGCTCCGCTCGGCCGGAAGGATCATCCCCGGCGTGGAGGTCGCCGTCCGCGACGAGCACGGCCGCGACCTGCCCACCGGCGAGCAGGGCGAACTGTGCGTGCGCTCCGGTATGACCATGCAGGGCTACTGGAAGCAGCCGGAGCTGACCGCCGAGGTCATGCGGGACGGCTGGGTGCGCACCGGTGACGTCGGCTTCGTCGACGCCGACGGCTACGTCACCATCGTCGACCGGATCAAGGACATGATCGTCGTGGTCGGCGGCCATGTGTACACCACCGAGCTGGAGGACCTGCTCAACACCCACCCGCAGGTCCTGCAGAGCGCGGTCTTCGGCGTCCGCGACAGCGACCGGACGGAGCGGGTGCACGCCGCCGTCGTCCGGGCGCCCGGCGCGGACGTCGACGAGGCGCGGCTGCGCGCCCTGGTCCGCGACACCCGCGGCGCGATGTACGAACCGGCGCGGATCACCTTCCTGGACGCGCTGCCGCTGACCGACGCGGGCAAGCCCGACAAGAAGCTGCTGCGGACGGCGGCGGAGGAGGCCGCGGCCGCGCGCTGACCTCGCCGGGGGAATCGGCCACGCGATCGGCCGAGCACGGGGTGCGGTCACGTTTCGGGGGCGGCAGGCCGGGGTGATCTGTGAAGCGATCACATCCACCGCACTCTCGCGAGGAGTCTTCATGCGCATGCGCGCCGCCCTCTCCGCCACCGCTCTCGCCGCCGCTCTCGTCCTCGGGGGCGCCGGTTCCGCCATGGCCGGTGGCGGGAACGACGACCACCACTCCACCCACTCCAGCGGCGAAGCCAGGTTCGGCTCCTGCGGCCTCGGCGCCGCCATCATCAACGGCAACCCGATCTTCGGCGAGGGCTGCTACGGCGGTGGCATCGCCTGGAAGGACGAGTGGAAGTAACCCGTCGTCCGGCCCCCTGAGCGCACCGGGTACGGAACCGGCCGCCACCCCCGCGGGTGGCGGCCGGTTCGCGTGCCGCCCCTCCGGCGGCCCGCTTCCCGTACGGCGCCCCTCCGGTGGGCGACACGCTGCGCCGATGAGACCACTCCGGAATGGGGCATTGCGGGCAATAATCCGTCGTAATGATCCTCTCGACATCGTCATGGACGGGGTGACATGACCCCTGGACGCCGTGCACCGCAGCCCCGGCGGGAGCGGAGCGCCCGCGGCGGCAGCGCCACCAACGACCGCCTGCTCCGCATCCTGCTGCGCCGCCGCAAGAACGCTCTGAGCGCGGCGGACGTCACCGTCGCCGACCGCCCCCAGGTCCGCCGCGCGGTCTCCGCCGCCGCACTCGGCAACACCATGGAGTGGTTCGACTTCGGCGTCTACGCCTACCTCGCCGGGACACTGGGCAAGGTCTTCTTCCCCGCCAGCTCCCCCGGCGCGCAGGTGGTCTCCGCGTTCGCGACCTTCGCCGCCGCCTTCCTCGTCCGGCCGCTGGGCGGACTGGTCTTCGGGCCGCTCGGCGACCGCATCGGCCGTAAACGCGTCCTCGCCGCGACCATGATCATGATGGCGATCAGCACCTTCGCGGTGGGCTTCCTGCCCACCTACGGGGCCATCGGCTTCGCCGCCCCGCTCCTGCTGCTGGTCTGCCGCCTCGTCCAGGGGTTCTCCACCGGCGGCGAGTACGCGGGCGCCACGACGTACATCGCGGAGTACGCGCCCGACAAACGGCGCGGCTTCCTCGGTAGCTGGCTCGACTTCGGCACCTTCGTCGGCTACTCCCTCGGCTCCGGGCTGGTCACCGTGCTCACCGCGCTGCTCGGCGACGGCGGGATGACCGACTGGGGCTGGCGGCTGCCGTTCCTGGTCGCCGGGCCGCTCGGGCTGATCGGTCTGTACATGCGGCTGCACCTGGAGGAGACGCCCGCGTTCCGGAAGGAGGCGGAGGCGGCGCACGAGGAGGCGGAGAAGATCCGCAGCGAGGGCGGCGACGACCCCGTCGAGGTGGCCCGGCAGTCCGGTCACGGCCGGCTGAAGGAGATCTTCACCGGCCACTGGCAGGCGGTCCTCATCTGCATGGGTCTGGTGCTGCTCTACAACGTCACCAACTACATGGTCACGTCGTACCTGCCGACCTTCATGTCCGAGACGCTGCACCAGGACGACCTCACCGCACAGTTGCTGGTGCTCGGCACCATGATCGTGGTGGTGCTCTCCATCACCACCGTCGGCCGCACCTCGGACCGCTGGGGACGGCGGCCGGTCTTCATGGCGGGCAGCATCGCGCTGATCCTGCTGGCGGCGCCCGCGCTCTGGCTGATCCGCGCCGGCGGCATCCTGCTGCCCGCCTTCGGCTGCCTGATCCTGGGCCTGCTGCTGGTCTGCTTCGCCGGGACCTCGGCCGCCACGCTGCCCGCGCTGTTCCCGACCCGGCTGCGGTACGGCGCCCTGTCGATCGCCTTCAACATCTCCGTCTCACTCTTCGGCGGTACGACCCCGCTGGTCGCCTCCGCGCTCGTCCAGGCGACCGGCGACACGATGGTCCCGGCGTACTACCTGATGGTGGCGGGGCTCATCGGGCTGGTGGCGACGTTCTTCCTGCACGAGACGGCGGGCAAGCCGCTGCGCGGCTCCGGCCCGATGGTCGAGACCCAGGAACAGGCGCAGCAGCTCGTCGCCCGCAGCCGGACCCAGGCCGGACGCCGTGCCCGCGACATCTGGATCCGGCTGCGCCACCCCTGGGCGCGCTGAGCCCCGCCCTCCGGAAGCGGGCGCGCTGAGCCCCGCCCTCCGGAGGCCGGGGAGCGGGGCTCAGGGGCCAGGTGCCGGGCGGACCCGGCACCGGCGGCGCGGTCAGGAGTCGCCGCGGTCCTTCAGGGAGTCCTTCATCCCCTCCGCCTTCTCCTTGGCGCCGCCCATCGCCTTCTTGGCCTCGCCCTTGGCCTGGTCGGTACGGCCTTCGGCGGCCATCCGGTCGTTGCCCATGGCCTTCCCGGCGGCCTCCTTGGCCTTGCCCTTCATCTTGTCCATGGCGCCCTTGTCACCCATGCCGCACTCCTCGGATAGCGGGGACACAACGCTCTCCACCGTCCCGCAGCCGGCGGCGGACCGCACCCGGAGACCGCCGGGCCCGGTCGGTGCGCCGTCCAGCCGCCGTCCAGCGACAGCGACGCGCCGGTGACGAACGCCGCGCCCGGCGGGCAGAGGTACGCCACCGCCTCAGCCGCCTCCACCGGCTCCACCGGCGCACCTGGCCCGCCCCCGGCCGCGCTCACCCGGACGCCCGCCCCGGATCGCCGCGGCGCGCCCGGGCTCCTACCGTCCGAAGGTGCAGCACGCCACCGACACCAGGGGGTTCGATCATGCGCCGACTGCTCGCCGTGCCGACCGTGCTGCTCGCCCTCGCCGCCGCCGCGTGCTCCGGCGGCGAGCGGTCCGCGGACACCGCTGCGGCCCGCACCCGCGCGCCGGGCCAGGCACCGTCCCCGTCCGGCACCGCGCCGACCGTCCCGGGCCAGTCGGTGGAGTGCGGGCAGATCCGCGACGCGCTCGGCACCGCGCACGATGTGGCCCTCTACGCGGACCCCGGCGCCGACGGCACGGTGGGCTGCGAGGAGGCCCACGACGTGATGGCCGATTTCTTCCGCCGCGCACCCCAGGACGGCGAGGACACCGCCGCGTCCCTCGCGGTCCGCGGCTGGCTCTGCCGCTACGAGGGCGGCCCGACCGGCACCTGGGTCAGCAGTTGCCGCAAGGACCGCCTGGAGATGCACACCGAGGAACCCGACAGCCCGCCGTCCGACGAGCCGGGCTCCCCCTCCGACGAGCCCGGCTCCCCCGACGAGTCCCGGCTCCCGCCCCTGCCGGACGAGTCGAGTACACCGGTGGACGAACCGTCGACCGAGGAGCTGTGATCCGGGACAGCCGTCCCGTTCGCGCCCCCGCGGCGTCCGGGAACGCGGCCCGGTGCGCGGCGCCGCCGCACCTCACTCGAAGAACTTGAGACTGAATCCCTTGTCCGCATTCGGCCCGGGAACATGGGCGCGCCGGTAAGTGGTATTACCCCACCAGACGAACGATCCGGTGTACCAGAAGCGGTTGGACCACTTGTACTCCATCCCCTTGGGAACCGCGTGGAACATCATGGGGAATTTCTTGCCCGACGGCGGACTCGTGTTGATATCACCGTTGAGCAGGACGAACGTATGGTGTCCCGGACCGTCGACATGCAGTGTCGGATCCCAGCCGGACATCATCGTCTCGCGGTGCGAACCGAAAAGGCAGCCGTTGGACTTGTACCAGTCCCAGACGTACGTCGGATTGCCGCCCGCCCGCAGCCGCAGATCGGCCAGGCAGTACTGGTTGCTCCAGCTCCCGTTGGCGGAATAGACGATGTGCAGTTGCCCCTTCGGATCCTTGATGGCCTCCGGCGCCTCGTTGATGTAGGGATTGCCGACTTTACGTTCCCATTTCTCGCGGGGCTGCGAGATGACGTACCGCTTACCGGTCGGCGTCACCGGGTCCTTCATCCGGGCGATGTAGAGATTCTGCTCGTTGTTGGTACCGCCGGACCAGCCCGACCAGACGAACCAGCGCTTTCCCCCGAAGGTGAACAGCGTGCCGTCGATGGCCCATTTGTCGTCCGGCAGAGCCAGTTTCCTCTCGGCGCCGTATCCGCCGTCCGCGCGGGCGGAACTGATGACGTACATCCGGTGGGCGGCGCTGTGACCGCCGGTGAAATAGATGTAATAACGGCCGTTGTCCCGGACGATCTCCGGGGCCCATACGTCCTTCAGACCGTTCGGATTCGACCAGACCTTCTTGGCGGGCGCCGAGGCGAGTTTCTCCAGCGACGTGGACTGCCGGACGATGATGCCCCCGCCCGCCGCTTTCACCGCGATATAGGTGCTACCGACCCTCAACACGCTGGGGTCGGCGCCCCGGACAGCGCCCTGCGCCCGCGTGGTCTTCCCGTGCGCCGCCCCCGGCCCTTTCCCCTGTGCCCCCTCCCGGGTTTTCCCCTCGGACTTCTCCTTAGCTTTCTCCTGTGCGGCGGGCGCGCCCGCTCCGTCCTGTGCGGGAGAGACTTCCGTTTCCCCGTGTGCGACGGGGGCGCTCTGGGCGGTCTCGGACGAGGACGAGGCGGAGGAGAGGGAGAAGGCGGTCGCACCTGCCAGCGCCACGGCGACGATTCCGGCGGAGAGGTGTAAAGGCTTCATGGGCTCTTTCCTGGTATGCCTCCGCTTCGGCGTCACACGGCCGACGGGACGCCGACGAACGAGCGACGCCGGGTCAGGGCACGGCGACGGGAGGCTGTGGAGGTGGGACCCTGACTTTCGTGCCCGTTCCCCCGCACCGGCGTATCGGTCATCCCGGCGGCGGAACGTTCTTCCAGGGTCCCGAGGGCCCACAGCCGTGTCAACGTCCTCCTCCGGCACGGCACTTACTCCGACGTGATGAAGACCGTCCCGTAACGGGCGTGTGACAGAAGAGGGGTTGACCAGCGCCACCCGCGGGCCCCGCCGCCGGCCGCGCCGGGAAAGGGGCGGCTCGCCCTGTTATCGTGCGCCGATGTCATCGGCCAAGCAGTTCCAAGTCACCTTCGACTGCGCGGACCCCGAGCGCGTCGCCCGCTTCTGGTGCGAGGTACTGGGGTACGTCGTCCCGCCCCCACCGGCCGGATTCGCCACCTGGGGTGAATTCGACCGCTCCCTCCCGCCCGAACGCCAGGGCTCCGCATTCGCCTGCGTCGACCCCGCCGGCGCGGGTCCGCGCCTGTTCTTCCAGCGCGTCCCCGAGGGCAAATCCGTCAAGAACCGGCTGCATCTCGACGTACGGGTCGGCACCGGACTCGTGGGAGAGGAACGGCTCGCCGCCCTCGAAGCCGAATGCGCCCGGCTGACCGCACTCGGCGCGACCCGCGTACGCCTGCTCCGCGCCGACGGATTCAACGAGTCGTGCCTGGTCATGCAGGACGTCGAGGGAAACGAGTTCTGCCTCGACTGAGCGGCCTCGGGGCGCGAGCAGGCCCCCTTCCCCGCCAGGCCACGGCCAGTCGGCCCCGCGGGGACGGGGCGCCCGGGGGGCCGGAGCCACGGCTACCTACGGGCACGACGAACACAGCGTGGAAGCAATCGCATGCTTCCGCGATTCGTCATTTCAGCTTGTGCGGGACGGTGCGCCACCCGGAGCGCCTGCCGAGCCGCCGGGACCCGCACGCCGAAGAGCTTCGGGCGGCACCCTGACGCGGAACCCGCAGAGGCGTTACGAGCCCTGGAGAGAGGGCGGACCGGTGCCCACACGTGGGGCCCGCGGCCCCCGCGCCCCCTAAGACAGCGCCCCCACCTCGTCCTTCCCCGCGAACCACGCCTCGCCGTCCTCCGCCGCGCGGCGGATACGGTGCAGCGCGAACTCCTCCAGCTCCGGCAGGGCGTCCAGGGCGAACCAGGCCACGTCCAGCGACTCGTCGTCGTTGACCCGTGCCTCGCCGCCGATCGCCCGGCAGCGCAGCGTGGTGTCCATGAACTGGCACACATCGCCGTTCGGATACGTCAGCGACGGCAGCGCCTCGACCAGGACGATGCGCTCGGGGACGACCCGGACCGCCGTCTCCTCGAAGACCTCACGGACGGCGACCTCGGCCGGCTGCTCGCCCGGCTCGGCGATACCGCCGATCACCGACCAGCGGCCGGTGTCCGCGCGGCGGCCCAGCAGCACCCGGCCGTCGTCGTCGAAGACCACGGCGGTCACCCCGGGCAGCCACAGCAGCCGATGGCCGATGGAGGAGCGCAGATCACGGATGAAGTCGGGGGTTGCCATGCCTGAACTGTAGAGGAAACGGACGCCCCGCCACCGGGCGGACCGCGTCCCCTAGAGCGTGGCCGTAGGGGCCGGGATGCGGCTGCGGATGCAGCGGGCGGCGCCCTCGGCGTCGTCGACGGTGACCGTGAACGTCCGGCCGTCGCGGAGGGTGAGGACCACCGCCTCGCCACGGCGGACCACGATCGCCATGCCCTGCTCGGGACGCCAGCGGTAGCCCCAGCCGCCCCAGTGACGCGGTGTGACCCAGGGCGCGGTCTCGACACCGACGACGGCGGAGAGCGGGATGCGGCGGCGCGGCACGCCGATGTGCCCGCAGCGCACCTCCATGTGCTCGCGGTCCACCCGTACCGCGACATGGACGAAGGCGAGCGTGCCGAAGAGGACCAGCAGACCGGCCGCGACACAGCCGACCACCGCCATCACCAGCGGCACCACCGACGACGTCCACCGGCTGTCGACGGCCAGGTGGACACCGAGCGCCAGACAGGCCAGGCCGATCGCCGCCAGCAGCCACTGGACGTGGTTGGTGGCGCTGCCGTGCCACACCTCGGGGATCTCGGCGTGCGCGCCGGAACGCGGGGCGTCGTCGCCGGAGCCGGAGGGGCGGGAGTGCGCGTCGGGGGCGGCTGCCCCGTCGTGGGGGTGGTCCCTCATGCCACGCAGCGTACGCGCCTTCCCGCCCGGGAGCAGCGTGTCGCCCGCCACGTCAGCGGGTCCGGCGGACGGCCCCGCGCGGCGGTGCGGTCAGCGGCGTCCGGCCGGCGCGGCGGCTTCCTGGGCGAGCAGCCGGCCGGCGGCGTACGCCAGGGCGACGGGCGGCAGCGCGCCGGGGCGGCCGCTCTCGATCACGTGCAGACCACCGGTCGGCGCGGCGTCCGGCGCGGGCTCGGCGCCGATCCGCCGCAGCGCCTGGGCGGCGACCGCGTCGGCCGAGCCGTACAGCGTGAGGGCGGGCGCGCCGGGCTGCTGGAGGGCGTCGCGGATGGCGTCGGCGACCAGCTCGTAGTGGGTGCAGCCCAGGACGACGGCGCGGACCTCGCGCGGGGTGCGGGCGGCGGCGGCCGCGACCGCGTCGGCGACGGCCCGCTCGTCGGCCGCCTCGACGGCGTCGGCGAGACCGGGGCAGGGCACGCCGGTGACGTCCACGCCCGCGGCGAACCGCTCGATCAGTCCGCGCTGGTACGGGCTGCCGGTGGTGGCCGGCGTCGCCCAGATGGCGACCGGGCCGCCGGAGGCCGCGGCGGGCTTGACCGCCGGGACGGTGCCGATGACCGGGATGCCGGGCTCCAGCTCCGCGCGCAGCGCCGGGAGGGCGTGCACGGAGGCGGTGTTGCAGGCGACGATCAGCGCGTCCGGGCGGTGCGCGGCGGCGGCGCGGGCGCAGGCCAGGGCGTGCGCGGTGACGTCATCGGGGGTACGCGGGCCCCACGGCATGCCGTCGGGGTCGGTGGAGAGGACGAGATCGGCGTCCGGCCGGAGCCGGCGCATCGCGGCGGCCGCGGGAAGCAGGCCGGTACCGGAGTCCATCAGCGCGATCTTCACCCGGGCACCCTACTCGGCGGGTGCCCGACTTGTCATACCGGACCGGGCGCTCCGGGCGGGCGCGCCGCCGCCCCGCCGGGCGTCCGCGGCACCCCGCCACCACGCACCTCGTGCGGCAGACTGCGGCCCGTGGGAGCGATGGAGTGGATCGGTGCCGGATCGCTGGCGGTCTGGCTGTGGCTGCTGCTGGGCCAGGGGTTCTTCTGGCGTACGGACGTGAGGCTGCCCGCCCGTACGGAGCCGGAGCGGTGGCCTTCGGTGGCCGTGGTGGTGCCCGCCCGCGACGAGGCGGCGGCCTTGCCGGAGAGCCTGCCGTCGCTGCTGGCGCAGAAGTACCCGGGCCGCGCCGAGATCTTCCTCGTCGACGACGGCAGTACGGACGGCACCGGCGCGCTGGCCCGCGCGCTCGCCGCCGAACGCGGCGGACTGCCCCTGACGGTCGCCTCCCCGGGCCCGGTGGAGCCCGGCTGGACCGGCAAGCTCTGGGCCGTACGCCACGGCATCGCGCTGGCGCGGGAGCGGACGGACGCGGAGTACCTGCTGCTGACGGACGCGGACATCGCCCATGAGCCGGACAGTCTGCGGGAGTTGGTGGCGGCGGCGCGGTCGGCGGGGCTGGATCTGGTGTCGCAGATGGCGCGGCTGCGGGTGGCCACGTTCTGGGAGCGGCTGATCGTCCCGGCGTTCGTGTACTTCTTCGCGCAGCTCTATCCGTTCCGGTGGGTGAACCGGCCGGGCGCGAGGACCGCGGCGGCGGCCGGCGGCTGCGTCCTGCTCCGCGCGGACGCGGCCGAGCGGGCGGGCGTCCCGGAGGCGATCCGGCACGCGGTGATCGACGACGTGACGCTGGCCCGTGCGGTCAAGGCGTCCGGCGGGCGGATCTGGCTGGGGCTGGCGGAGCGGGTGGACAGCGTGCGGCCGTACCCGCGGCTGGCCGAGCTGTGGCAGATGGTCGCCCGCAGCGCCTACGCCCAGTTGCGCCACCGGCCGTCGCTGCTGCTCGGGACGGTGGGCGGCCTCGCCCTGGTCTATCTGGCGCCGCCCGTGACGCTGCTGGCCGGCGCGGCGGCGGGCAGCGCCGTGGCGGCGGGGTGCGGCGGCGCCGCGTGGGCGGTGATGTGCGGGACGTTCCTCCCGATGGTGCGGTACTACCGGCAGCCGTGGTGGACGGTGCCGCTGCTGCCGTTCACCGCGCTGCTGTACCTGCTGATGACGGTGGACTCGGCGGTGCGGCACCACCGGGGCCGCGGCGCGGCGTGGAAGGGCCGGACGTACGGCGCGCCGTGAGGGCCGCGCCGCCCGTCACTTCTTGGCGGGCGACCACGTCAGCCCCCAGCCGTACGCGTGGTCGACGGTGCGCTGCGGGCTGACGCCCGGCTCCTGGACGAGGTAGCGGGCCTCGCGCCGGACGACGAGTTCGCCGCCGGTGTGGGTGATCAGGGCCAGGGCGCAGACCTTCGACGGCACGGTGCAGGCGTCGAGGGTGAACTCGACGGGCGCGCCGTACTGCGGTTGGAGGGTGACGGACGCGCTCAGCCCCTCGAAGCTGCGGGCACCGGCGTAGACGGTGACGAAGAGCAGGATGCGGCGGATGCGGCTCTGGTGGTCGAGGTTGACGGTGAGGTTCTCGCCGGTGGCCACGGCGCCGGTGCGGTCGTCGCCGTCGAGCTGGATGTAGGGCGGGGCGTGCAGCGCGCCGAAGCTGTCGCCGAGCGGATGGACCACTCCGGCGCGGCCGTCGGTGAGTTCGTAGAGGGCGCACAGGTCGAGGTCGAGGTCGCCGTCGGGCGGCAGCAGCGCGCCGCGCGCCCCGAGCGCCTCCATGGCCTTGCGGCCGAGCTTCTTACCGAACCGCTTGGCGGCCCCGGCGCCGGTCCAGTTGAGGTTGACCCGCATCTCCCCGCCGGTGCCGCCCTGCTTGGTGAGCGAGACGGACGGCGCCTCCTTGGTCAAGGTGACCTTGGTGAGGCTGACGGGGGCGGCGGCCGCGGGCGGCGCCACCGGCGCGGGGCCCGGCCGCGGAGCGGGGGCGGCGGGCGGTACGGGCGGCGCCCCGAAGGGCACGGGCGGGGCCGCCGGAGGCGCGCCGAAGGAGCCGGGCGGCGGGGATGCGGGAGCCGGCGGCGCGGCGACTGCGGGCACGGGGTTCGCGGGCACGGGGTTCGCGGGCGCTGGAGCCGGGGCCGGGGCCGCCGGTCCGGGCTCCGCCTCGACGCTGATGCCGAAGTCGGTGGCGAGGCCCGCGAGGCCGGTGGCGTACCCCTGGCCCACGGCGCGGAACTTCCATCCGCCCTGGCGGCGGTACAACTCGCCGAGGACGAAGGCCGTCTCGGTGGTGGCGTCGGCGCAGTCGAAGCGGGCCAGTTCGGCGCCGCCCGCCGCGTCCAGCACCCGGACGCACAGGCCCGGCACCTGCCCGAAGGTTCCACCGTCGGCCGAGGCGGCGAGCACCACCGTGTCCACCGCTCCCTCCACCGCCGTGAGATCGGCGGCGAGCGTGTCGGTCAGCACGTCCCCGACCTGGCTCTTCCCCTCGTACCGGACGGCCCCCGAGGCATGGACCGGCTGGTTGTAGAAGACGAAGTCGCCGTCGTCACGGACCCGTCCGGATGTGAGGAGGAGGGCGGAGGCGTCCACGTCGGGCGCCCCCGGTGCGACCCGCCGTCCCAGCTCGATCCGGACGGCCCCCGCCGTCACCGGAACGTTCCCGCCCTTGAGCATCGCCATCTCGGCACCCTTCTCGCACTTCCGCGTCCCACCGGCCCCACCGGACACTCCCGCCCCGCCGGTCACCCCGTCAGTCACGGCTGTTCCCAACCTACTTGGCCGGAAGGAGGTGTGAACGTCCCTCTTCATGTACGAGAAGCGAGGTCTTTACGCCTTTTCTACGGGTGATCTCAACCGATTTTTACGATTTCTCCCGTATTACGGGCAGGAGGCCGCCACCGTCCCGCGAAACAACCCGCATTCCAGGCTCCCCAATCGGCACATCGTGGGCTTAACTTAAGAGGCATGACCTCCCCCCGCTCTACCTACGGCGGCGGCTACTACGCTTCGCCGTCCTTCCCGGACACCCCCATCTACGACAGTCTCGTCGCCGAACGCGGGACGCCGCAGATCGCCCCGATCCGGGTCAACCCGGCGCCGTACGACACCGGATCGTCGTACCTCCCGGCGCTCCCGGCGGCGCTCCCCGCCGCCCCCTCCCATCCGTCGGCCGGGCAGGGCCATCCCGGAGCCGCGGCGCCGGTCGCCCCGCTCCAGCACACGCCCGCGCCGTACATCCCGCAGCAGGCGTTCACCCGCCCGCATCCGGCCGCCCCGCAGCCGCCGCGCCCGCCCATGGGCACCGGCTACGAGGCGATGCGCCCGGCGGCCCCCGTGGCCCCGGCCCCGCAGCGCCCGTCGCCGTACGACGACCCGTACGGCCGCCCCTACCAGTCCCGGGGCTACTGACCCGGGGCGGGGGCACGGGAGCGGTCTCCCGCCCGGCTGTCGGTGGCGGCTGGCAGGATGGGTCCATGCCCGAGCCAGTGCTGCGTGCCATCCATCTGTACCCGGTCAAATCCCTTGCGGGGGCCGGTCCCGGCGAAGCGGTCGTCGAGCCGTGGGGGCTCGCCGGGGACCGGCGCTGGATGCTGGTCGACGCCGAGCGGCGGCTGGTGACCCAGCGGCCGCACCCGAGGCTGGCGCTGGCCGCCGCCGAGGGACTGCCGGGCGGCGCGGTGCGGCTCACCGCGCCCGGGATGGAGCCGCTGACCGTCGAGGTCCCGGAGCCCGGCCGGACGGTCACGGTCGGAATCTGGCGGGACGAGGTCGAGGCGGTCCCGGCGGGCCCCGCCGCGGCCGCGTGGTGCAGCCGGTATCTGGGAATGCCGGTGGAGCTGGTCCATCTCGACGCGCCCGCCGAGCGGCGCCCGGTCGATCCGCAGTTCTCCCGGCCGGGCGACACCGTCTCCTTCGCCGACGGCTATCCGCTGCTGCTCACCACCACCGCGTCCCTGGACGCCCTCAACTCCCTCATCGCCCAGGGCGATCACCCCGACGAGGGCCCCTTGCCGATGGACCGCTTCCGTCCCAACGCGGTCATCGACGGCACCGCCCCGTGGGCCGAGGACACCTGGCGCACGGTCCGTATCGGCTCCGTCGTCCTCGACGTCGCCAAGCCCAGCGGCCGGTGCGTCGTCACCACCACCGACCAGCGCACCGCCGAGCGCGGCAAGGAGCCGCTGCGCACTCTGGCGCGCCACCACCGCGTCATGGAACGCCCGGTCTTCGGCCAGAACCTCATCCCGCGCACCACCGGCACCATCCGCGTCGGCGACCCCTTCGACGTACTCGCCTGACACCCGCCCGGGCCCCGGCGGCGCGCGGCCGCCCCGCCGTGCGGCCGTACGGCGGGCCGTACGGAAGCGTGCCGGTGCGTACGGGCGGCGCGGATGCGCTCCGGAGCGGGGGCCGCGCGGCGGTGCGCGCCCGCGCGTGGCCCGGTCTCCGGCGCCCGGACGGGCCACTGGGATGAGCCGGGACGCCGGTCGCAGTTGCCCGAAGTCACGCACCAGCGGCGCCGGATGGGGTATTCAAGGAGTCGGAGAGGGGGCCCGGTGAAGCGAGCGAAGCCCGGTCTGTGTGCGCGGTGGCGCAATCCCCTGTACCGCCGCACCGACCGCATCGAGTCCCTGCTGACCGTCCTCACCGTGCTGCTGATCGGCCTGGGAGCCCCGGTGGCGGGGGCGGAGGCCGGCGCCGCGGTGCACGACACGTTGCTGGTGACGGTCCGCACCCAGGCCGCCCACCGCCATCTGGTGTGGGCCACCGTCGACCGTCTGGCCACCCGCACCCCGATGGACCCCGATCCGGAGACGTCCTCGCGGCGCGACTCCCATCTGCGGGTCATCGCCCGGTGGACGGCGTGGGACGGCAGTCCGCGTACGGGCCGGATCGGTGCGCCCCGGCCCGTCGAGCCGGGTGACCGCTTCCGGATCTGGACCGACGACCGGGGTCTGGTCGTCCCCCGCCCGATGGACGAGTCCACCGCCGCCACCCACGCGGCGCTGGCGGGCCTCGGCGTCGCCGCCGGCGCCGGCGCGCTGACCGAGGGCGCCCGGCGCCTGGCGGTACGGCGATTGATGGCGCGCCGCTACCGCCGCTGGGACGAAGCCTGGGCGCGCGCAGGCCAGACCTGGGGCCGCGCGGACGCCGGGAACTGACCGCTCTCCGCGGCCCGCGGCGCACGGCCCCTGACCTCTGCGCCGGGCCCGTGCGTCCGTGCGTCCCCCTGCCCGGCCGGTGCCCTGTGACCACGTCAACTACCGCCCGCCGGGCGCGCTACGGTGGTGCAGCCAGCCACTCGGCTGGAGCCCCGGCACCCGTATGCGGACATCAGCGGACGGAACCTGCCGGGCCGTCAACAGCCGCACGAGGTGGGGGCACGACAGCACCATGGCACAGGGCTCGGTCCAGGTGACGCACTCCGGAACATCCCGCTGGCGACGCCGCACCGGCGAGTACAGCTCGCTCTCCGCAGCGCTGGAGGCCGCGGGGGACGGTGATGTGCTGACCGTGCCGGCGGGGACGTACCGCGAGAATCTGGTGTTGCAGCGCGCGGTGACGCTGCGCGGTCCCGACGGGGCGCGCGGTTCGGTGCGGATCGTGCCGGCCGACGGTGTCGCGCTGACCGTACGGGCCTCCGCGATCGTCCACGACCTGCACCTGGAGGCGGCGGATTCGGCGTCGCCCGCCGTGCTGGTGGAGGACTGCGCGCCGGAGCTGGTGGGGCTGCGGGTGGTGACCCGCTCCGCGGCCGGTGTCGAGGTGCGCGGCGGGGCCCGGCCGACGGTGCGGCGGTGCACGGTCGACAACGCCGGGGGCGTCGGCCTCAGCGTGCTGGACGGTGCGGGCGGCGTCTTCGAGGAGTGCGAGGTGGTCGCCGCGGGGCAGGCGGGCATCGCGGTGCGCGGCGGCGCGCACCCGCGGCTGGAGAACTGCCGGATCCACCACGCCTCCGGCGCCGGTGTGTCGCTGCACGGCGAGGGCAGCGCCCTGGAGGCGGTGGGGTGCGAGATCTACGAGATCAAGGGCACCGGTGTGCAGGTGGCCTCGCGCGCGACCGGGCATCTGACGGACTGCACCGTGCACCGCACCTCCGCCGACGGCGTCACCCTCGACACCGACGCGGTCCTCACCCTCGCCGACTGCGACATCCACGACATCCCGGAGAACGCCGTCGATCTGCGCTCCCGGTCGGTTTTGACCCTGACCCGCTCCACGGTGCGGCACTTCGGCCGCAACGGCCTGTCGGTGTGGGACCCGGGCACCCGCGTGGACGCCAACCAGTGCGAGATCCATGACAGTACGGGCGACTACCCGGCGGTCTGGGTGAGCGACGGCGCGACGGCCGTACTGGACGCCACCCGGGTGCACGACGTACCCGACGCGCTGTTCGTCCTCGACCGGGGATCGCGCGCCGACGTCGTCGACTGCGACCTGGCGCAGGTGCGCAACACCGCGGTGTCGGTCAGCGACGGCGCGACGGTGCAGCTCGACGACTGCCGGATACGCGAGGCCGCGACGGGCGCGTGGTTCCGCGACCACGGCAGCGGCGGCACCCTCGCCAACTGCGTCATCGAGGGCGCGCAGACCGGCGTCATCGTCACCAAGGGCGCCGACCCCACCATCGAGGGCTGCACGGTCGGTTCGCCCACCGAGGCCGGGTTCTACGTCTCGGCCGAGGGCCGCGGCACGTTCCAGGGCTGCCGGGTCACCGGCAGCTCCGGCTTCGGCTTCCACATCATCGACGGCTGCCGGACGACGCTGACCCGCTGCCGTACGGAGCGGTGCGCGCGCGGCGGCTACGAGTTCGCCGACGGGGCGTCGGGGGACGGCACCGGCGGGCCGACCGTCACGGACTGCACCAGCGACGAGAGCCGGACCACGGCGCCCGCGCCGTCCGCCGGGGCCACGCCGGCGGTGCGGCAGGCGACGCAGACCACCGGACTGCTGAGCGGGGTCCCGGCGCAGGCCACGGCGGGTACGGCGGCGGCGTCCGCGGAGGCGGCGCCGGAGGCCCCGCGGCGGCCGTCGGACGAGGTGCTCGGCGAACTCGACACCCTGGTGGGGCTGGAGAGCGTCAAGCGGGAGGTCCGCAGCCTGATCAACATGATCGAGGTCGGGCGCCGGCGGCAGCAGGCCGGGCTGAAGGCCGCCTCCGCCCGCCGCCATCTGGTGTTCACCGGCTCCCCCGGCACCGGCAAGACGACCGTCGCCCGGCTGTACGGCGAGATCCTGGCCTCCCTGGGGGTGCTGGAGCGCGGGCATCTGGTCGAGGTGTCGCGGGTGGATCTGGTGGGCGAGCACATCGGCTCGACCGCGATACGTACCCAGGAGGCGTTCGACCGGGCGCGCGGCGGGGTGCTGTTCATCGACGAGGCGTACGCCCTCTCCCCCGAGGACTCCGGGCGGGACTTCGGACGGGAGGCCATCGACACGCTGGTGAAGCTGATGGAGGACCACCGGGACGCCGTGGTGGTGATCGTCGCCGGCTACACCGCAGAGATGGAACGCTTCCTGGCCGTCAACCCCGGTGTGGCCTCCCGCTTCTCGCGGACGATCACCTTCGGCGACTACGGGGCGGAGGAGCTGCTGCGGATCGTCGAGCAGCAGGGCGAGGAGCACGAGTACCAGCTCGGCGAGGGGTCCGACGAGGCGCTGCTGAAGTACTTCACGGCGCTGCCGAAGGGGCCGTCGTTCGGTAACGGCCGTACGGCGCGGCAGACGTTCGAGGCGATGGTCGAGCGGCACGCGGGCCGGGTCGCGCGGCTCACCGACCCGAGCACCGACGACCTCACCCTGCTCTACCCCGAGGATCTCCCCGAACTTCCCTGATCTTTTGGGGAGTTGCCCTTCTCCGGGGCGTCGGGCAGGTCCGGCGTCCCGGGGCCTGATGGCGTGGCGCGTTGTCCCGGCAGGGCCGTGGCGAGGCGGGCGAGGAGTTCGCCGCGGACCCGGTCGAAGACAGGATCGGCCTGGTAGTCACCGTGGCCGAGGATCTGTGCGGGCAGCGGGTGCTGGAGGGTGCGCCCCAAGGTCAGCGGGTCGCGCAGCGGCCCCTCGTCGACCCGCTTCCCTTCCTCGCCGGTCAGGCGGATCGGGCCGCCGATGGGGTCGGTGAAGCGCCAGAGGTTGCGCCAGTCGTCCATCTCGCGGTGCAGCCCGGTGAGGAACGGCGGGCCGAAGAAGGCGGGGAACCAGCGCCCGTACAGGCGCTCCAGCGGGGAGCCGTACGTGAGCAGGGCGACGCGGCTGCGGGTGACGAGGTCGAGCTGCCAGACCGCCGCCGCGGCGAGCACGCTGCCCTGGGAGTGGCCCGAGATCACCAGCCGTCCGTCGTGCCGCTCGGTCCAGGTGGCCATCCGCCAGGTGAGGTCGGGGACGGCGCGCTCGGCGTAGCAGGGGGGCGCGAAGGGGTGGGCGGCGCGCGGCCAGAAGGTGCCGACATCCCAGAGGATGCCGATCGTGCGGCGGGCGGAGCGGTCGCGGTAGGCCCGCCGTCCGGTGGCGAGGAGGAGCACCACTCCGGCCCCCATCAGCCAGGAGCCGAGGGCGGACGCGGTCTCGGCGGCGGCGTGGACGGCGGGCGGGGCGCCCACGGTGGCGGGGCCGGGCGCGAGGTCGGTGTACCAGGCGCCGAGGACCGCGCCGGCGCCCAGGAGCAGGGTGACCGCGGCGGTGGCGGCGACCAGGACGGGCGCGGAGTCGGTGAGTCCGGCGCGGGCGATGGTCCCGGCGATCTTGCCGGTGAGCCAGGCGTCGGGCTTCGCCCGCGCGTCGTAGAGGCCGGGTACATCGGCGGCGACACGGCGGCTGACGGCGCGTACCCGTAGCGCGGCGAGCAGGGCGACGGCGATCACGACGAGCAACAGGACGGGGATGACCGACGCCTGCCAGGAGAGCAGCACCGGCGGCCCGGCCATGGGGGCGCCGATGTCGCCCGGGGTGGCGTCGCCGTCGATCCAGTCGGCGAACCGCTGCGCCGCTCCCCCGGACAGCACACCGCCGACCGCGCAGGCGAGCAGGGCGACGGCGGGCCCGCCCATACCGTTCAGCGCGGCGCGGGCGTCGTCACGGGCGGTGCGGTGCAGGACCCGGGCGGTGAGTACCAACGCGAGGACCAGAACGCCCTGGAGGACGGTGAGGGCGCCGAAGGCGGCGGCGCCGGGCAGCGGGCCGGAGGTCGGGGCCATCGGGCGCTGCCAGGCGGCGTACACGGCGGTGAGGGCGAAGGCGCCGAGGGCGGCGTGGGGCAGGGCCCGGACGACGGCGCGGTCCCGGGTGTCGTCGGGCGCCGCCTCGCTGCGGGCGGTGCGGGCGACGACGACGAGGGTGGCGGCGGCGAGCAGGGCGAGCAGGACGGCGAGGGCGTCGCCGGTGGCGGTGAGCGCGGCCGCGGCGCCGCTCCGGGCGTCGGTGGTGCGGACGGCGCAGAGCACGGCGGCGGCCACGGTCAGTACGCCCGCCGTGGTGTGGGCGGTGCGCAGCCGGGCCACGACGCGGCGGCCGTACCAGAAGCCGTCGAGGCTGAGGGTGGTGCGCTCGTCGGGCGGGGTGTTGCGGGAGGTGCCGGGGCGGCGGGGCGGCGGGGACGCCGATTCGTAGGCGCTCCAGGTGCGGTGCGAGAGCCAGGTCAGCAGGGCGATGACGAGGAGCGGCAGGGCGGTGGCGAGGACCAGGCGGCGGCCGGGCAGGCTCCACCAGCCGCCCTGGGCCGGGCTGACGAAGCCCATCCAGGACTTGCCGGCGACGCAGGAGGCCGTTCCCGCGCACTGCCAGGCGGTGAGGTCGAGGGCGACCTCGCAGGCGGCGGCCGCCAGCAGGACGGTGAGGCTGAGCGCGAGGGCCCGTACGAGGACGTCGTAGACGCGCTGGGCGGGGTGGCCGGGCGGGCCCGCGGGGCGCATCCAGTGGGCGAGGTTGGCGACCATGAAGGGGAGCAGGACGAGCCAGAGGGCGCGGGCGCCGTTGCCGGAGGTGAGGTTGGACCAGCAGTACGCCTCGCGTACCGGTGTGTCGCGGTAGTCCTCGGGGCGCTCCTCCGCGTCGGCGTCCTCGCTGCGGCGGTAGCAGGCGGCGGTGTCGTCGCCGGTGATCAGCGTGGTGCGCGGCTCGCCGAGCATGGCCTGCGGTGTGGTGCCGCCGACGCCGTGCACCAGCAGCTCCAGGGCGAGCTGCGGTGGGCGGTGGCCGGTGGTCTCCGCGGCGGTGCGGGTGTGCGGCGGATGGGCGTGTGGTGTGGTGTCCGCGGTCTCCATGGTGTCCCCCCGTAGTCCGAGCGGCGCCGGCGGCGCCGGGTCCTGGTACAAGGATCACCTTTCCCGGCCCCGGAGTTGTGTTCCCCTCCCGAAAGGGTGGCGTTCGTCCGGGTAAATACCCCCGTGGCCCCGGGGAGGCGCGATCCGGGGCCGTCCGGACACCATGATCGCCGCGTGGGGCCGCCTCCCCGGCCGTTCCGCGAGGCGGCCGGTTCGCACGTGCGCGGCGGGCGCGGCGGCACGCGGCGCCCTAAGGTCGCCCCATGCTTCTGTGGCTCAACGGCCCTTTCGGGGGCGGCAAAACGCAAACGGCGTTCGAGATGAAGCGGCGCCTGCCCGGCAGCGTCGTCTGCGATCCGGAGGAGGTGGGGTTCGGCCTGCACCGGATGACGCCGCCGGGCGTACGGGGCGACTTCCAGGACTTCCCGGCCTGGCGGCAGGGGGTGTACGAGGTGCTCGACCTGGTGCTCTCGCGTCATCCGGGTCCGGTGATCGCCCCGATGACGGTCGTCGAACCGGCGTACTTCGAGGAGACGGTGGGCCGGTTGCGCGAGCGCGGCCACGACGTACGGCACTTCGCGCTGCTGGCGGAGCGCGGGACGGTGCTGCGGCGCCTGCGGGAGCGGGGCGCGGGGCAGGTCCTGCGGTTCGTCACCGGCGAGGAGCGGCAGCTCATGCGGGAGAGTTTCGCGGTGCGGAAGCTCGATCTCTGCCTGGAGCGGCTGCGGGAGCCGGAGTTCGCCGAGCACGTGTGGACCGACCGGCTCCCCGTCCCGGAGGTCGCCGATCACGTCGCCGCGTCGGCGGGTCTGCGCCTCGCGCCGAACACCGACGGCCCGGTGCGGGGCGGGCTGCGCCGGGCGTGGACGGGGGTGCGGCACATCCGGCTGTACTGAAGGGCGGCGGGTGACACGTCCGGCCGGGGTGCGCGCGGGCCGCGCCCGCCCCGGCACCCGGCGGGGGCGCGGCCGCGGTCCGGCGGCGTTGTCGGTGGCGCGTGCGAGGATGAGGAAAACGATCGAGAACAGGCGGTGCCGCGCAGGTGGCGCGCCGGTGAGCTGGGCGGAAGGGACGGGCCGGGGTGAGTGACAACCAGAATCTGCTGGCCGAGCAGCGGCGGGCCCTGATCCTCGAAGAGGTCAGGCGGCGCGGCGGCGCGCGGGTCAACGAGCTCACCCGCAGGCTCAGCGTCTCGGACATGACCGTCCGCCGCGATCTGGACGCGCTGGCCCGGCAGGGCATGGTGGAGAAGGTGCACGGCGGCGCGGTTCCGGTCGGCGAGCCCAGCGCGCACGAGCCGGGGTTCGAGGCGAAGTCGGCGCTGGAGCTGAGCGCCAAGGAGGACATCGCGGTGGCGGCGGCGCAGATGGCCGCCCCCGGCAGCGCGATCGCGCTGGCGGGCGGCACCACCGCCTACGCCCTGGCCCAGCGGCTGGTGGACGTACCGGATCTGACGGTGGTGACCAACTCCGTGCGGGTCGCCGATGTCTTCTACACCGCGCAGCGGGCGACGGCGAGCGGTGGCACCGGCCCGCGGGCCGGTGCGGCGACGGTGGTGCTGACAGGCGGAGTGCGTACCCCGTCGGACACGCTGGTCGGCCCGGTCGCCGATGCCGCGATCCGGTCCCTCCACTTCGATGTGCTCTTCCTCGGGGTGCACGGCATATCGGTGGAGGCGGGGCTGTCCACCCCGAATCTCGCGGAGGCGGAGACCAACCGGCACTTCGTGCGTTCGGCGCGGCGGGTCGTGGTGGTCGCCGACCACACCAAGTGGGGCACGGTGGCGCTGAGTTCGTTCGCGACGCTGGAGGAGGTCGATGTCCTGGTGACCGACGGCGGCCTCGCCCCCGAGGCGCGGGAGCGGTTCGCCGAGCTGCCGCCGGAGCTGGTGGTGGCGGGCGAGCCGGGGCAGGACCTCGACGAGTAGGAGCGGCACCCGGCCGTGGATGCGGGCAGCCGGGCGACGGCAGGCGGGCGGCGGCAGCCGGAGGGCAACTGACCGCAGGCGCCGCCCCGTTCACCTCGACCGCCCCGGTGGTCACGCCCGGCGGCCGGGAACGGGCGGGCCCGTCCGACCGGGCCCGGCAGGAAGGTGCGCGCCCGGCTCGCGGGCAGGGGCGCGGCCACCCGGTCCCGTGGCACCGCAGACATCTGCGGCCGGGGCCTTTAGGATCCGCGACGCCGGTCCGCCCGAGGGCCGGAGCGCGCGGGCGCCCCTGGGTGTCCGTGCGGCCGCACCGCTCCACCCGCCGGGAGGCTGCTCCATGCGTCAGCTCCGCCCCGTAGAACTGGACTTCGCCCGGTCCGCGCCGCTGCGGTTGGTGTTCGCCGCCCGGCTCGACGCGCCGCCCGCGGCGGTGTACGCGGCGCTCGCGGACGACACCGAAGGGTGGGCCCGCTGGTTCACCGGGGTCGCGCGGGCCGCACCGGCGGACGGAGGGGCGGGCCGGGACGTACGCCTGGCGGGCGGCACCCGCTTCGTCGAAACGGTGCTGGCCGCCCGGCCGGAGGAGCGGTACGCCTACCGCGTGGACCGCACCAACGCCCCGGGCCTCCGGGCCCTGCTGGAGGAGTGGCGGCTCACCCCCGACGGCGGCGGCACCCGGCTGCGCTGGACGTTCGCCGCCGACGGCCCGGCACCGCTGCGCCTGGCCCTGCTGCTGGCGCGGCCGGGGCTGGGCCGGGCCTTCCGGGCCTCGGCCCGAGCCCTCGATCACCGGCTCGCCGGGGCGAAGAACGACGGCTGACGGCTCCGGTCGGGGCCCATCGGGGCCGTCCCCCACAGGGCTGTTCCCGCCGGGGCGGCCCGGCCCAAACTCACCGGGCCGGCGCTCCGGCACCGGGCCGGCACCCGATCCGACCGGTGCCGCGCCCGGCGCCGGGGAACGCCCCGTCCGCCGCCCGTCACCGGACGGCGGCGCGCTCACGCGGGCCAGGTGCCGGTGGTCAGGAAGGTGTCGAGGGTGCGGGCGTACGGCTCGATGTCCAGGCCCTGTGCGGCGAGCCAGTCGTCCGAGTAGTACTTGTCGAGGTAGCGGTCGCCCGGGTCGCACAGCAGGGTGACGACGGAGCCGGTGCGCCCGGCGGCGTGCATCTCGCCGACGATCCGCAGGGCGCTCCACAGCCCCGTGCCGGTCGAGCCGCCCGCCTTGCGGCCGATGGCCGTTTCCAGGGCGCGTACGGCGGCGATGCTGGCGGCGTCGGGGACCTTCATCATCCGGTCGATCGCGCCGGGCACGAAGCTCGGCTCCATCCGGGGACGGCCGACGCCCTCGATCCGGGAGGGGGTCGTGCAGTGCGCCGTGGCGTCGCCGGTGAGCCAGCCGTCGAAGAAACAGGAGTTCTCCGGGTCGGGGACGCAGATGCGGGTGTCGTACTGCATGTAGTGGACGTAGCGGGCGATGGTCGCGGAGGTGCCGCCGGTGCCGGCGGTCGCGACGATCCAGGCAGGTTCCGGGTAGCGCTCCAGGCGCAGTTGCTCGTAGATCGACTCGGCGATGTTGTTGTTGCCGCGCCAGTCCGTCGCCCGCTCGGCATAGGTGAACTGGTCCATGTAGTGGCCGCCGGACTCCGCCGCGAGCCGCGCGGAGACCTCGTAGACGGTGCGCGGGTCCTGTACGAGGTGGCAGGTGCCGCCGTGGAATTCGATCAGCCGGGTCTTCTCGCGGCTGGTGGTCGCCGGCATCACCGCGATGAAGGGCACCCCGATCAGCGACGCGAAGTACGCCTCGGAGACGGCGGTGGAACCGCTGGACGATTCGATGACGGGTTTGCCCGGGCGGACCCAGCCGTTGCACAGCCCGTAGAGGAAGAGGGAGCGGGCGAGGCGGTGTTTGAGGCTGCCGGTGGGGTGGGTGGACTCGTCCTTGAGGTAGAGGTCGATGCCCCATTCCTCGGGGAGCGGGAAGCGCAGCAGGTGGGTGTCGGCGGTGCGGTTGGCGTCCGCCTGGACCTTGCGGACGGCTTCCTTGAGCCACTCCCGGTAGTCCGGGTCCGTGCGGTCGACGTCGACGGTCGGTATCGGGGCGTGGGCGGCCTCGCGCGGTGCGCCGTCGGCGCCGGCGTGGTGGGGTGTGTGCGGCTGCTGTGCAGTGCTCACCGGAGCGCTCCTCAGGGGTTGTGAGCCCGGACGAAAAGGCGGGCCGGATTCGACTATAGCCACCTCTCATACGCTCCCCACCTGCATAAACGCATCTTTGAGAGGCCCCAAGGAGAGCCTGGACCACAGGTGTTCGGCCAGTCCGGCCCCGAGGGCACTGGTGCGCGGCGCGAAGGCCGTGCACACTGCCCCCATAGGGGGCGGTGAGGGGCACCTGCCCATGGCGAGAAGGTGGTGGGGCATGGCCGAGCCCGAGTTCAACGCGACGGGTGTGCACATCGAACGGTCGCTGCGATCCCTGACCCGGGCCGGGCAGGTGGTGATCCGCGACGGCAGGCTCGCGTTGCTGACGAGTTACGGCAAGGAGATCGACAGTGCGCCACTCCGGGCCGTCCAGGCGCACAAGCCACTGTTCGCCGCCCGCGACCGGGCACTGGCCCGCCTGAACGGCAACCGTTACTCGCTGACCCTGGGCGCGCCCGACCGCTTCCTCGACGCGGTGCAGGCGGCGCACGCACCACGCGCCTGACACCGCGGGCGACCGGCCCCCGTCACGGCTCCCCTCCCAGCCCGGCCGTCCGTCGGGCCCGGCCCGGTGAGAGCCGGCCTCCGGTCGGCCACTGCGCCGTTCGGGGCACGGGCCGACGTCAGTGGATACGGGGTAGGGCACCGCGACCCGTAAGGGGCGTGCGGGGGCAACCGCGCGCCGGGGCGCGTACGGGCGGCGACCGCGAGGGGGCTGCGGTTGCGGGCGGGCCGCTCCGGGCCGAACCTGGAGCTGTATCACTGAGGGTTCACCGGCGATGACGCTGCGGTGCGCGGGCGTCGCCGGGTTCGGTCTTCGCCCCGCCCCGCGGGACGCCCGGCCTCATCAGGGAGTCGCGTCGTGATCAGGCAACCCAGCAGACACTGCACGGTGGAGCTCCAGGCCCTCCCGGCCCGCATCGGACAGGTGCGCCACGTCATCTCGGCCCAACTGCGGTACTGGCGCCTCGATCCGCTCATCGATCCGGCCGCGCTCGGCCTCACCGAACTCCTCGCGAACGTGCACCGGCACGCCCGCCCCAGCAAACGGTGCACCGTCCAACTCTGCTCCCTTGTCGACCAGTTGACGATCGCCGTGCACGACCACGATCCGCGGCTGCCCCAGTTGCGCGCCGCGGACACCTGGGAGACCTGCGGTCGCGGTCTCGCCCTGATCGCCGCGCTCAGCGAGAGCTGGGGAGTCCGCCCGGACGGCACGGGAAAGGTCGTGTGGTTCACGCTCCCCGCGCTGCCTCCCGCGCTCCAGGAGCCGCCGACGGTTCCACCTCGCTGGACCCGCGCCCCCCTGGAGCACACCTGGACGGCGGCCGGCCCACGCACCTGGATACGGGGCGCGGGGGTCGGCTGACCGCCTTCCGGGCGCGGGGCGGGCCCCGGCGGCCGACCGTGCGAACCCCCGGGCGATACGGCAGGTGCGACCGCTGCCCGCACTTGTTTCTGTAACTACTGGTATGTACATTCGCGGCATGAGGAAGTCCGGTACCGGCGACAGCGCCGTCAGCGCCCGTGAGCGGCTCGTACGCAGCACCCAGGAACTGCTGTGGGAGCGCGGCTATGTGGGCACCAGCCCGAAGGCCATCCTGGAGCGCGCCGGGGTCGGCCAGGGGAGCATGTACCACCACTTCGACGGCAAGGCGGAGCTGGCGCTGGCCGCCGTCGAGCGGAGCGCCGAGGAGCTGTGGGCGTCGGCCGACGCCTGCCTGTCCGGCCCCGGGACGGCCTACGACCGGATCGCCGCCTATCTGCTGCGCGAGCGGCAGGTCCTGCGCGGATGCCCGATCGGCCGGCTGACGCAGGACCGCGACGTGGTCGGCAGCGCCGAGCTGCGCCGCCCGCTCGACGCGCTCTTCGACCGGCTGCGCGCCCGGATCACCGAGGTGGTCGCCGAGGGCGTACGGACCGGTGAACTGGCCGCCGGCACCGAGCCGTCAGCCATCGCGGCGACCGTCGCGGCCACCGTCCAGGGCGGTTATGTCCTGGCCCGCGCCGCCGACGATCCGGCGCCCTTCGACGCCTCCGTCCAGGGCCTCCTCTCCCTCCTCGCCGCGCAGGTCACCACGGACCCGGCCGCCTCCCCGACCGGTGCCGCCGGACACTGGCCCGTCCGCTGACACCGGCCCGTCCGCTGACACCTCCTTCCTCCAACTCCGGGAGCCCGTTCATGTATGCCATGCAGTACACCCGCACCCTCCCCGCCGACTACGACATGGAGATCATCCGGCAGCGGGTGCGCACGCGGGGCCACCTGCTGGACGACCTCCCGGGGCTCGGTCTGAAGGCGTACGGGATGCGGGTGCGGGGCACCGGCGGCTCACCGGTGAACGCGTACGCGCCGTTCTACCTCTGGGTGGATCCGCGGGCGATGAACCGGTTCCTGACCGGCGACGGGTTCCGCGGTGTGATCCGGGACTTCGGGCGGCCACCGGTCCGGCACTGGCAGGGGCTCTTCCACCGGCCGGGGCCCGCGGCGGGCACCGCGCCGCGCTCCTACACCCTGCGGACCGTCCCGCTGCCCGAGGACGCCGACCCGGACACGTCCTTCACCGAGGCGCTGGCCGGGCACGAGAGGCTGGCGCGGACCGCCGAGGTGCACACGACGGCGATGGCGTACTCCCCCGCGAGCTGGGAGGTCGCGCACTTCACCCTCTGGGCGGGCGAAGCACCGGACGATGCGGGCGACCGCTATCAGGTGCTGCATCTCTCCGCGCCGGATATCGGCGCGCTGGACGAAGGGCGGCTGTGGTGACGCGGACGGTTTCCGAGGCCGGGGGGCGCGCCGCCGCGGTCCGTACGGTGCTGGGTGACATCACGCCCGAGGCTCTGGGTGTGTGCGACGCGCACGACCATCTCTTCCTCCGCAGTCCGCAGTTGCCGGGGCAGGAGCTGTCCGATCCGGAGGCGGCGGCCGCCGAACTCGCGGCGTTCCGGGCGGCGGGTGGTGCGGCGGTGGTCCAGTGGACACCGTACGGCATGGGGCGCGGGGCCGCCGGGCTGCCGCGCCTGGCGCGGGAATCGGGGGTGCACATCGTGGCGGCGACGGGATTGCACCAGGCCGTGCACTATGCGCCGGAGCTGCCGACGCGGGCGAGCACGGATCTCGCGGGGCTGTTCGTGGCCGAGCTGACCGAGGGGATCGGGGACACCGGGGTACGCGCCGGGATGATCAAGGTGGCGGGCGGTTTCCACGGGCTGGACGCGCACGCCCGCCGCACGATGACCGCGGCCGCCGAGGCGCAGCACGCGACCGGCGCCGTGATCGGCGTCCATCTGGAGGCAGGCACCGCGGCGGAGGACGTCATCGAGCTGCTCTGCGGCGAGCGGAACGTCCCGCCGGGGCGGGTGATCCTGGGGCACCTGAACCGCTCCCCCGCCCCCGGCACTCTGCGCCGGGCCGCGGAGACGGGTGCGTTCCTGGCGTTCGACGGGCCCTCGCGGGCCCATCACGCCACCGACTGGCGGCTGCCAGGAGCGCTCCGGGAGCTGGCCGACGCGGGGTACGGCGCTCAGCTCCTGCTGGGCGGTGACACCACGACGGCCGGTGCCCGGTCGGTGAACGGCGGGCCCGGTATGCCGCATCTGCTGCGGCGCCAGCGCCCTTGGCTGGCAGAGGTGTTGGGTGCGGAGCTGGTGACGCGGATGCTGACCGTCAATGCGGCTCGGGCGTTCGCGGCGGTGTGGCCGCCGGAGGATGACGGGCGCGGGGCTGCCGGTTGCTGACGGGGGCCCGGCGGGCGGCCGGGCGGGAGCCCGGAAGGCGGGCGCCGGCCGGGCGCGCCCCGGGCTCAGCGGGGGAAGGTGACGGCGATGCCCACATGGGGTCGCTTCCCGCGGCGGAGCAGGGCGCCTCCGGTGTCGAGGACACGGAAGCGCAGTCCGTACTTGCCGGCCATCGCACGGCGTACCCGGGCCAGGCCGTCGGGCCCCTCCAAGAGGCGGGCGGTGCCCTCCAGGGTGTCGGCGCCCTCGGTGAGGTTGCCCCGCACATCGCACGGGGTGAGCGTCACCCGGGCGTCGCGGCGCAGCCGTTTGACCTTCCCGCTGTCGCTCCGCGTCCACACCAGCAGCTCGTCCCCCTGCGCGACGGCCCACACCGGGGTCGCCACCGGGGCACCACTGCGCCGATAGGTGACGAGGCTGACGTAAGGGCTGCGGGCCAGGGCTTCGGCGATCATGGCGGAAGCCTACGGCCGGGCGACGGCGATGCGGCGGCGCCGTGCGCCCGGGGGACGGCCGGGTCGCGGCGGTCGGCACGGCAGGCCCGCGCCCGCCCCTGGCCACCCCCGCTCCACCGGCACGGTCCGGAGCGCCGCCGCGCAGGAGCTGCGGCCCCGTGCCCGCGCGGCGGCTCCGACTCCCCGGCCCGCCAGGGGCGTTCGACCGGAATGGCCGATCCGTACGCCCCGTATCCGGCCCCGGCGGCTCCGGCCGCTTCCGCCACCCCGGCGGTCCCGACCGCTTCTGATGCTTCAGCGGCCGCATCCGCTTCGACTGCTCGTTCGTCATGTCACACAACGTAACCGAAGCCACTGACAACGCGGCGGGACGGGCATCGGCAACCGCCTTGGCGGAGAGGGCGGTTGGCGCACGTATATGCCCGCCCACCTGCTCTGTCGCAGGTGGAGAACCCCGTCGGCATACGTGGGCGCCGCGCAGCACTCTCCGTAGGCGATGACCGGCTCCGTCTACGCCTTCCGGCTCTCCTGGATGATCAGCGGGTCGTCCAGCACCGGTTGCCAGGCGAGTTCCGCCGCGCCGACGAGGCTGTTGTGGTCGAGGCCGCAGGGCAGGATCGGGACGCCGCCGCTGCGGCCCCACAGACTGCGGTCGGCGACGACGGCACGGAGCCGTTCCGGGTCGGCCTCCAGGAGGGCGCGGTGCAGGCCACCGAGGATGATGCGGTCCGGGTTGAGGATGTTCACCAGCCCGGCCAGGCCCAGGCCGAGCCGGTCGATGAGGAGGTCGGCGGCGGCACGGACGGCGGGGTCGTCGTACGCGGTGCGCAGCAGGTCGGCGGACTGGTGGAGCAGCGAGCCCTCGGGGCCCGGGGGGCGCCCGGCCGCGTTCAGGAAGGCCAGCGGATCGGCCTCGACGTCCAGGCAGCCCCGGCTGCCGCAGTGGCAGGGGGCTCCCTCGGGGTGCACCGTGAGGTGGCCCACCTCCAGGGCGAGCCCCGAACTGCCGCTGTGCAGGCGGCCGTCGATGACCAGGGCGCCGCCGACCCCGCGGTGCCCGGAGGCGACGCACAGCAGGTCGCGGGCGCCTCGTCCGGCGCCGTGCCGGTGTTCGGCGAGCGCCATGAGGTTGACGTCGTTGCCGCTGAAGCCGAGCGCCTCGGTGACGCCCGGGATCGCGGCGTCGGCGAGCGCGCGCTGGAAGAGTTCCCGTACGGGGGCGCCGGCGGGCCAGGCGAGGTGGAGCGGGTTCAGCGCCTCGCCGTCCGGTTCGGCGACGGCCGACGGTACGGCGAGGCCCGCGCCCAGGCAGCGGCGGCCGGTCTTCCGCAGCAGTCCGGCGCCCGCGCCGACCGCCTCGGCGAGGACATGGGCCGGGTCGGCGGGGATGGTGCCGCTTCCGGTCGTGGTGGCCACGATGCGTCCGCCGAGCCCCACCAGGGCGACGCGGAAGCCGTCGGCGTGGATCTGCGCGGCGAGCACCACGGGGCCGCGCTCGTTGACGAACAGGCGGTGGGACGGCCGCCCTTGGGAGCCCGCCGAGGCGGTCGGCCGGGAGTCGACGATGATCAGGCCGAGGGCTTCCAGCTCCGCCGCGACGGCTCCGGCGGTCGCGCGGGTCACGCCGAGTTCCGCGGTGAGGACCGCGCGGGTGGGCGCGCGTCCGGTGTGTACGAGCTCCAGTGCGGGTCCGAGGGAGGCACGGCCCCGCTCCAGCCTGGTTGTCCGAGTCTGGGTCACGCCCCCATTCTGGCTTTGTACCGCATCGGAACAAAACACGGTGGGGTCCCGCGCCCGATTCCGGTGGGTGCGCACCCGCCGGACCCGCTCGCCGCCGGGCGTCACACGGCCGACGGCACCGGCCGGAGCGACCGGACCGCGGGCAGCGGGCAGCGGACGTATCGGCGCCCGGCAAGGCTCGTCACCCCACGCGCGCGAGCCTCGGAAACCGTCAACGCCCCGCCCCCGCCGGGCCGGTGAGGAGGCCGGCCCCGCACAGCACGAGCGGGGCGGGAGGGCACGGAAGTGAGAGCGGACGAGATGGACGAAGGCAGAGGTCAGGGGCAGTCCGAGGGTGGCACGCGGTCGAGCGGGCAAGGGGCGCCCGGGTCCGTTGTCAGTGGTGGCTGGCAGACTCGGACGCATGGAGATCACCGAATTCGTCGAAGCACTGCGGCTGGACGGAGCCCTGCTGGCCGCCGCCGCGGAGGAGGCCGGGCCCGACGCCCCGATTCCGGCGTGTCCGGAATGGCGGATGCGCGATCTGGTCGTCCATGTGGGCCGGGTCCACCGCTGGGCCACGGGGTACGTGACCGAGGGGCTGGAGCATCCGTCGAGGCCGGACGAGGCTCCCGATCTCGCCGATCAGGAGTTGGTGCCGTGGTTGCGGGAGGGCCACCACCGTCTGGTGCTGGCGCTGCACGAGGCGCCGGAGTCCCTCGACGCGTGGACGTTCCTGCCCGCCTCGTCGCCGCTCACCTTCTGGGCCCGGCGGCAGGCGCACGAGACGGCCATCCACCGCGCCGATGCCCAGCAGGCGCTCGGCGCCCCCCTCACACCGCTGCCGCCCGCCTTCGCCGCGGACGGTGTCGACGAAATACTGACCGGGATCCACAGCCAGGAGCGCAGCCGGGTACGCACCACGGAGCCGAAGACCCTGCGGGTGCGGGCGACGGACGCGGCCGACGCCGGGTGGACGGTCCACCTGTCCGAGGCCCCGGCACGCACCCTGCGGACCCCCGGCGGCGTGGGAGCGGACGAGCCCGCCGACCTGAGCGTCGAGGGGCCCGCCGAGGCGCTCTACCTCACCCTGTGGAACCGCGCACCGTGGGACGCCCTGACGGTGAAGGGTGACGAGGCCCTCGTACGGCTCTGGGAGGAACACGGCGGAATCTGACGGGTTGACGGGGCGGGAGCCGGGCCTCGGGAGGACCGGTGAGGAGAAGCCGCGTGGTGCGGACGGGCCGGCAGGAGGTCACGCAGGTCACGCAGCAGTCCTGTCCGAGGAACACCTCGTGGCCGCCTCGTCCCGGGTGCCGGAACTGATCCGCGGGCGCCGGAAGACGCGGATCCGGGCGTCCGTCCACCCGGCGGTCTGCCGGACGGAGCCGCGGGCCAGGTCGCGCGGTACGCCCTGAACCACTGGGGCGTACGGCGCACTTCGGACGCGAGGCCACGCGGCGCGCGCAGGGCCCCGGGGCCCTGCGGCGGAAGGAACGGGGACCGGGCGCACGCCCTCAGGCTGCTAGGTTGCGTCCAGGCGAACGTGCGTACGGGGGTGTGCGGTGATCGGGCCGGAAGCGGTGGCGGGGATCGCGGCTGTGGAGTTCGGCATGGTGCTGACGCCGGGGCCGAACATGATCTATCTGGTCTCCCGGTCGATTTCCCAGGGACGCCGGGCGGGGCTGATCTCGCTGGCCGGGGTCTTCCTCGGCTTCCTGGTCTATCTCGTCGCGGTGTCCGCCGGGATCGCCACCGTTTTCGCGCTGGTGCCGGAGATCTACCTGGCGATCAAGCTGGCCGGTGCGGGCTATCTGCTCCGGCTGGCCTGGAAAGCCGTCCGGCCGGGCGGCTGGTCTCCCCTGGCCACCGAGGAGTTGACGCCGGACGGGCCCCGTAAGCTCTTCCTGGTGGGCTTCCTCACCTGCCTGCTCAACCCCAAGGTGGCCATCCTCTACATCTCGCTGCTGCCACAGTTCGTCGATCCGGAGCGTGGCCATGTCGGTGCCCAGGGGCTGCTGTTGGGGCTGGTCCAGATCGCGGTGGGCGTCGCGGGCAACGCGTTCTTCATCGTGACCGCCGGCTCCGTCGCCGGGTTCTTCGCCCGGCACCCCCTCTGGCAGCGCCTGCACCGCTACGTGATGGGCACCGCGCTCGCGGGCTTCGCCGTCAAGATCGCCACCGAACGCACGGAGGCGGCGGTCGCCCTGCGCTGACAGCCGTCACCCGTTACCCGTCAGTCGTCAGTCGTCAGTCGTCAACGCAGGGAGGCGCAGGTCGCCTCGTAAGGGCGGGGCCGCCGGGTCAGGCCGTGCCGCCCGGCCCGGCGCTCAGCCCCACGCCCTCCGCGAGCCTCCGGGCCGTATGGGCGAAAAAGGCGTCGCGGTCCTCGATCACCCGGTTGAACTGGCCGAACACCTCGAAGCTGAGCAGGCCGAAGAGCTGGGCCCAGGTGGCGACCAGGGCCGCCATGGCGGGCGCGGGCAGGTCGACATCCAGCTCCGCCATCAGGGTGCGCGCCTCGGTCGCGACCGCCTCGGGCAGCGGTACGGGCGGCGTGCGGAGTGCACCGGCCGCGTGGGCGTCGGCGATCACCGCGATCAGCACGCGGGCGACCCGTCCGGCGGGCGCCGCCGTCGTCCGCGGGGCGTGGTAGCCGGGGACGGGCGTGCCGTAGAGCAGAGCGTATTCGTGCGGGTGGGCCAGCGCCCAGGCCCGGACCCCGCCGCAGACCGCGACCCAGCGCTCGACGCACTCGGCCGCACCCGCCGCGTCGGCGTTCCTCGCCCCGGCGCCCCCCGCCCCGGGGTCCGCAGCCTCCGCCGCCGCGCCGATCGCGTGGTACGCGTCGAGGATCAGGGCGGTGAGCAGGTCGTCGCGGCTCGGGAAGTAGCGGTAGAGCGCGGAGGAGGCCATTCCCAGAGCGCGGGCCACGGCGCGCAGGGAGAGCTTGGTGGCGCCCTCGGCCGCGAGTTGGCTGCGGGCCTCGTCCTTGATGGCCGTGGTGATTTCGCTGCGGGCCCGTTCCCTGGCCCCTCGGATCGCCGTCATGGCAGGAGTCTGTCATCCCTCGGATCACCGCACCAGAAAGCGAACACCGCGCCAGAACGAGAGCACTGCTCTTGCGCGGACACAGCCCAGCCGTGCACACTGATCTCAAGCGAGAGCAGTGCTCACACTTCCGTGGCCACCCCCGTGGTGCCGACCTGTGGTGACGAGCCGGCCCGCGCTTCATCGCCGCGTCGGAAGAGCCCTGTCGCCGCGTCGGAAGAGTTCTGAGCACCCTGGAGGGTCAGATGTCCCGCTACCTCGAGCCCGGCCGTACGGCCGCCCGTTTCAACGCCGCCGTCGGCTGGCTGGCCCGCCGCGGCATCAGCCTCGCCGGTGCGGCGGACCTGTCGGTCCGGGGCCGCCGGAGCGGCGCCTGGCGGCGGGTCCCCGTCAACCCGATGACGTACGGCGGCGCGCGCTATCTCGTCTCCGCGCGCGGGGAGTCCGACTGGGTGCGCAACATGCGCGCGGCCGGTGGCGGGCAACCGCGGGTCGGCCGCCGCACCCGCCCGTTCACCGCCGTGGAGGTGCCGCCGGGCGAGACGCCGGAGCTGCTGCGGGCCTACCTGCGGCGCTGGGGCTGGGAGGTCAAGTCGTACTTCGGCGAGATCACCGCCGACTCCTCCGACGCGGCGCTGCGCACCGCGGCCCCACGGCACCCCGTCTTCCGCATCACGGAGTCGTGAACCGCCTGGCCAGGCACGACGAAAGCGGCGGAGCGGCAGACAGCGGACTACGGACTGCGGACAGCGGACGGCGGACAGCAGAACGACGGGCCGCCGGTACAGACCGCGGCGTGACGGCCCGGCGACGGGGACAACGGCGGCATGAACGACTCCGCGGCCCGGCGAAACGGCAGACCACCACCACCGGGCCGGCGGACCCGCCGCGACCACCGGACCGGAACGACCACCACCGGGCCGACGGCCCCGCCGCGACCACCGGACCGGAACGACCACCCCGCAACGCTCCGACCAGGACGCCCCCTCCGACCAGGACACCCCCAAGGCAGGTCAACGCCCGCGCCCCGTCCGCAGCTCCCGGCCCGGCGGCGGCGCCCCGCTCACCCTTCCTTGGCCGTCCGGCGGTCCATGACGTCCAGGGCGCGGCGGGCCATCGGGTGGCTGCGGACCAGTTCGCCGAGGGTGGTCGTCCCGCGGGTGATGTCGGCGAACGCCTTCCAGGCGGGGCGGAAGCCGGTGAGGACGGCGTGCAGCAGTCCGGGGCGGCGGGCGAAGACGGCGTGCATCCGGCGGCCGACGCTCATCTCGACGCCGAGGCCCGCCTTGATGGCGAAGGCGTAGTTGAGGGCCTGACGGCGGGCGTCCACGGCGTCGTGCGCCTCGGCGACGCGGGCCGCCCACTCCCCCGCCAGCCGCCCCGAGCGCAGCGCGAAGGAGATGCCCTCACGCGTCCACGGCTCCAGCAGGCCCGCGGCGTCCCCGGCGACCAGGACGCGGCCGCGGGAGAGCGGCGAGTCGTCGGTGCGGCACCGCGTGAGATGCCCGGACGAGATCGCCGGTTCGAAGCCCGCGAGGCCGAGCCGGGCGATGAAGTCCTCCAGGTACCGCTTGGTCGCGGCGCCCTCGCCGCGGGCCGAGATCACGCCGACGGTGAGGGTGTCGCCCTTGGGGAAGACCCAGCCGTAACTGCCGGGCAGCGGGCCCCAGTCGATGAGGACGCGGCCCTTCCAGTCCTCGGCGACGGTCGGCGGCACCGGGATCTCCGCCTCCAGACCGAGGTCGACCTGATCGAGTTTGACGCCGACGTGCGCGCCTATCCGGCTCGCGCTGCCGTCCGCGCCGACCACCGCGCGCGCCAGGATCACCTCGCCGCCGCTGAGCACCACGGCGACCGTCCGGCGGTCGGGCACCTCCGTACCGTGCTGCTCGACGCGGGAGACCGCGACGCCGGTACGGATCTCGGCGCCCGCGTCCTTGGCCGCCTTGACCAGGCCCTCGTCGAACTCGGGCCGGTTGATCAGCCCGAACAGCATGCTCCGGGAGCGGCGGGTGCGGGTCAGCTTGCCGTTGAGGGAGAAGGTCACCGCGTGCACCCGGTCGCGCAGCGGCAGCGTGAAGCCGGGCGGCAGGGAGTCCCGGGAGGGGCCGATGATGCCGCCGCCGCACGTCTTGTAACGGGGCAGTTCCGCTTTCTCCAGGAGCAGCACCCGGCGCCCCGCGCACGCCGCCGCGTGGGCCGCCGAGGCGCCCGCGGGTCCGGCGCCCACCACCACGACGTCCCACACCTGCTCGTTGTCCTGGGCTGCCTGCTCGCTGCTCACCTGTGCGTCTGCTCCTGTTCGATTCCGTGCCGGGCCTACCGCCCGCATCCTACGGGCCGCGCTCGGCTCGAACGCCTGTGGGAAGATCGGGAGGATTCACACCCGTACCTCCGGGTCGCCCGCGGCCCCGCGAACCCGGCGGATCACGGGTCCGGAGGAACACACCGCGCCCACAAGGAGCGTCCATGTCTGACAGCCCGCTGGCCCGCACCGTCGCCGCGTTGCAGCCCCGCGCCCGTACCGAACTGGCCGAGCTGGTGGCCTTCCGGTCGGTCGCGGATCCGGAGCAGTTCCCGAAGAGCGAGTGCGAGGCGGCGGCCGGCTGGGTCGCCGGCGCGCTGCGGGCCGACGGCTTCCAGGACGTGGCGCTGCTGGACACCCCGGACGGTACGCAGTCGGTCTACGGCTTCCTGCCCGGCCCCGAGGGCGCGCCGACGGTGCTGCTGTACGCGCACTACGACGTGCAGCCGCCGCTGGACGAGGCCGCCTGGGACTCTCCGCCGTTCACCCTGACCGAGCGGGACGGCCGCTGGTACGGGCGGGGCGCGGCGGACTGCAAGGGCGGGGTGATCCTGCACCTGACGGCGTTGCGGGCGCTGCGGGAGCACGGCGGTGTGCCGGTGAACGTCAAGGTCATCGTGGAGGGTTCGGAGGAGCAGGGCACCGGTGGCCTGGAGCGGTACGCCGAGGCGCACCCGGAGCTGCTGGCCGCGGACACCATCGTCATCGGGGACGCCGGGAACTTCCGCGTCGGGCTGCCCACGGCGACCGCGACGCTGCGCGGGATGACGCTGGTGCGGGTCTCCGTCGACACCCTGGCCGGCAATCTGCACTCCGGCCAGTTCGGCGGCGCCGCGCCCGACGCGCTGGCCGCGCTGATCCGCGTCCTGGACTCGCTGCGCGCCGAGGACGGCTCCACCACCGTGGACGGTCTCGCCGCGGACGCCACGTGGGAGGGGCTGCAGTACCCGGAGGAGGAGTTCCGCAAGGACGCGAAGGTGCTGGACGGTGTCGGGCTGATCGGCGACGGCACCATCGCCGATCAGCTCTGGGCCCGCCCCGCCGTGACCGTCCTCGGCATCGACTGCCCGCCGGTCGTCGGCGCCACCCCGTCCGTCCACGCGGGCGCCCGGGCCCTGATCAGCCTGCGGGTGCCGCCGGGCACCGACGCCGCCGAGGCGACGCGGCTGCTCACCGCCCATCTGGAGAACGCCGCGCCCTGGGGCGCGCGGATCGCCGTCGAGCAGGTCGGCCAGGGCCAGGCGTTCCGCGCCGACACCGGCAGCCCGGCGTACGCGTCGATGGCCGCGGCGCTGCGGGAGGCGTACGACGGCCAGGAGATGCAGATCGCCGGTATGGGCGGCTCCATCCCGCTGTGCAACACCCTGGCGTCGCTCTACCCGGAGACGGAGATCCTGCTGATCGGGCTGAGCGAGCCGGACGCGCAGATCCACGCGGTCAACGAGAGCGTCTCGCCCGAGGAGCTGGAGCGGCTGTCGCTCGCCGAGGCGCTGTTCCTCCAGCGGTACGCGGCCGAGCGCGGCTGACGGCCGGGGAACGCACGGCCCCGGGCGGCCGTGAACGGTGCGGGCGCCCGGGGCGGTTCGGCTCCGGGCGCCCGGCGGCTCCCGGACCGGCGCGCACCGCACCGCCGCGCGCCGGTCACCGCACCGCCGCGCGCCCGTCCGCCGGGGCCGCCGCTCCCCCGGCCCGCCGCGTCAGCCGCCCGCCGGGACGCCCCGTTCCAGGAGCATCGGGCAGCCGCGTTCGCGGGCCCGCAGCGCCCAGCGCAGGCGGCGGAAGCGGACCGGCGGCAGCATCTCCTCCGCCTCGGACTCGGTGACGAACCGCCACTCGCGCAGCTCGGCGCCGGGCAGCGTCAGCCCGCGGGTCTGCTGGTCGGTGAGGTGACCGCCGTCGAAGAGCAGCCGCAGCCCGCCGAACCCGGGCGGTTCGGGCGCCTCCCAGTCCAGGACGAGCAGGCGCGGGGTGCGCGGCAGTTGGAGCCCCAGCTCCTCCACGACCTCGCGCAGCCCCGCCTGGGTGGGCGGTTCGCCGTGCTCGACGATGCCGCCGGGGAACTCCCAGCCCGGTTTGTAGGTGGGGTCGACGAGGAGGACGCGGTCGGCGTCGTCGAAGAGCAGGACCCCGGCGGCGAGGGTTTCGGCGGTGGGCTCCGGTGTCTGCACGATGCCGCAGTCGGCCGTGCCGGAGCGCACCGCCTCGGCTATCTCCGCCGCGGCCCGCCGGGGCGTCAGCCGGCCGGTGTCCACGACGTACGCGTCGTCCTTGAGCCAGCTGCGCGCCTCGGCGTACGAGGTGAGGGCGTCCAGGCCCCAGCGGCGGACCTGTGCCGCGCTCGCCCGGTCGGCGGCGGTTTCCTCGCGGTGGGCGATCCGCTCCCGCAGGATCGTTTCCTCCGCATCCAGCAGAAAATGCCGGACCGGAATACGGCGGGCGGCGAGCGCGCCGAAGATTTCGTCGCGGTATTCCTGACGCAACAACGTCATCGGGGTCACCAAGGGGCCGGGAACCTCGGTCAGCAGCGCCGCCGCGGTGTCCACGACCAACCGGCGCCAGGCGGGCAGGTCCTGGAGGTCGTCGATTTCCTCCAGACGCTTGGCGGGCAGCATCATCCGCAGGCCCTGACCGAGGAGTTCGGGGTCGTAGAGCGTGCTCCCGGGAAGCAGGTCGAGCAATTCCTGCGCCGCTGTGGTCTTGCCCGCACCGAACGTGCCGTTCAGCCAGACGATCACGGTGTCCCCTCTTCTCTGGAACCAGGTGAGTTGCCCGCACCAGCCTGCCACGGAAAACGCTCGATTCCAGGCCGCGCGCACATCCGGGGACGGTGCGCAACGCGCGGCGGCGCCATGGACGCGGGGCGCTGCGCGGCCCCCGTGCACGCGCCGGTCGCGAAATGCGCCACGGTGGGGACACCAGCTCGTATCCCGCCCCGCGAAGCCCTCGGCAACCAAGCGCTCCCCAACGCTTCCCGGACCGAAACCCCCGCCCGCGCACGGGCGCGGGGAACGCCCGCATCCGCATATGACGGCGGCCATCGCACCGGAATTCCGGAGTTCCACGCGCCCTGCCGTCGCCTTCCCCTGGCGACCGGCCCATCCCTCGCCGTCTTCGAGTACGCAGACCTGATCAGGCGTCAGCTTCTGCCCTCACCCGCCACCCGACGAGGGCGCACCGCGGCCCTCGGCGCGCTGTCCGCCGCGCCGTTCCGCGTCGTCGCGGCAGCCGCCCCGCCGTCCTTCCCGTCCTCCGGCGGAAAGACTGCGGACGACCTCGCGGCCACTCCCCCGATGGATTCAGCAACGGGAATTCTCCCACTGCGGCCTGGGATTCAACGAGAAAATGGGCAAGGAGATCGCCGATCTCTTCGTGACCGAAGGGCTCAAGGGCGACGCCGGATACACCTACGCCGAACTCGACGACTGCTGGGCGATGCCCACCCGCGCCCCGAAGGGCCGGCTCGTCCCCGATCCGATCCGATTTCCGCACGGCGTCGCGGCGGTCGCCGGCTACGTCCACGGCAAAGGACCGAAGTTCGGCATCTACAGCAGTGCGGGTACCCGGGCCTGTAGCGACATCGGTTTTCCCGGAGCGCTGGGCCATGAGGAATCCGACGGCCGGCAGTTCGCCTCCTGGGGAATCGACCATCTCCGGTACGACAACTGCGACAACCACGGTGTGGACGCCCGGCAGCGCCACACCGCCATGTGTGACGCACCGCGTGCCACCGGCCGCCCGATCACGTACAGCGCCTGCGAAAGGGGTGAGAACAACCGTGGGAATGGGCCGCGGAGTTCGGGCGGTCGTGGCGGAGCACCGGTGCTATCGGTGACCACTGGGCGAACACGCCGTTCATTCCGCCGCTCGCCCCGTACGCCGGCCCCCGGGGCCGGAACGACCCGGGCAGGCCGGAGGCCGGCACCGGCGGCGCGACGGACACCGAGGACCGCGGCCACGTCACTCTCTGGGCGATGAGGGCCGCACCACTGCTCATCGGCACCGATCTGCGTCCCGCTTCCCCGCAGACGTACGGGGTCCTCCGCGGTAAGGGCGTCTGGTGCTCGATCAGGACCCGCTGGGCCGGCAGGCGGCCCTGCTGGGCAGCGACGGCGGGCGGTGGACGCCACCGGGTGACGCCGCGGCAGGGCGACTGAGTACGGACGCCCCGTGCCGGGCGGCTCTCCCGCCCGGCACGGCGGCGGTCAGCAGGTCGGCAGCCCCGGCATCGGCTGGTCGTTGGCGCCGCCCTTGAGGTAGACGACGCTGATGTAGACGCCGGTGTTGCCGCTGTCGTCGTCCGTCTTGGCCCACCAGACGTTGGTCCAGCGGCCGCTGGTCTCCCGGCGGCCCAGATTGGCCTGGCAGTAGAAGTAGTTGGTGCCGCTGTTGAGCACCCCCACCTTCTGACCGGACGCGTTGTACGAGTCGGCGGTGCGCCACACCACGCAGTTGGTCTTCCCGGCGCCGCCGGGGGTGCACGAGGTCTCCGGCGGCGGGGTGCTGTTGCCGCCACCGCCCGATCCGCCGCCGGGACCGCCGCCGTGCGAACCGCCGCCCGAACCCCCGCCGTGGTGGCCCGGACCGCCGTGGCCCTTGCCCGGGTCGCCGCTCGGGGAGGAGGCGTCGTCGGACGGTTCACCCGACCGCGACGGCTCACCGCTCGGGCCCTGCCCGGCGTCGCCCTCGCCCGCGTCCTCGCCGCTCTTCTCGCCGCCGTCCTTGCCGTCGCCCTTGCCGCTCTCCTCGGCGTTCGGGGACACCGGCGCGCCGGGCTCGGTGGCGCGGCTCGCGCTGCCGTCGGTCGGCGTCGGCGCCCCGCCGTTCGCGACGTTCTCCTTCTTGCCGCCGAGCGCCACGTACGTCACACCGGCGCCGGTCGCGAGCACCACCAGCACGGCGGCGACGGCGAGCGCGACCCGTCCGCCGCGGCGGGGGCGCGGCAGCGACGCCGTGTCCCGGGCGGAGCGGGACGCCGCCACCGCGCCGACCACCGTCGTCGGCTGATCGTGCACCGGCTCCGGAGCACCGGACGGCGGCGGGGCGGCGCTCGCCGCACCCGGCCCGGAGAGCCAACCGGTGGGCGCGCCCGAGACGTTGCCGCCGGTGTCCGCGGATCCGGCGGCCGTCTCGACCGCCTGCGGCGGCGGAGGCGGGCCGACCGGCTTGATGTCCGTCGCCGTCGGCGGATGCGGAGCGCCGGGCACCGGCACGGCCCCCGGATCGCGTCCGTCGGCGACCGCCTGGAGCATCTCCCGGGCCTGCGCCGCGTCCGGCCGCTCCGCCGGGTTCTTCGCCATCAGCGCGTGCAGGACGGGCGCGAGCGGTCCGGCCCGCCGCGGCTCGGGCAGCGGTTCGGTGACGATCGCGGTCAGCGTGGAGTACACCGACGTACGGCGGAACGGCGCGCCGCCGCCCTCGACCGCCGCGTAGAGCGTCATGCCCAGCGACCAGATGTCGGAGGCGGGGCTCGGGCCCATGCCCTGGGCGCGCTCGGGCGGGAGGTAGTCGAGCGAGCCGACCAGTTCGCCGCTGCGGGTGAGGTTGGTCTCGGCGCCGTCGCCCGGCCCCTCGATGCTGGCGATGCCGAAGTCGGTGAGGACCACCCGGCCGCTGCTGTCCAGCAGGACGTTGCCGGGCTTCACATCGCGGTGCAGCACCCCGGCGCGGTGCGCGGCGTCCAGCGCGTCCATCACCCGGGCGCCGATCGCGGCCATCTCGCGCGGCTCGATGCCGCCCCGCCGCCCGACCGCGTCGTCCAGCGACGGCCCGTCGACCAGTTCCATGACGATGACGGGGCGCCCGCCCTCGTCGATGACGTCATGGACGGTGATCACGCCGGAGTGCCGGATCCGCGCCGCGGCGCGTGCCTCGCGCTGCATACGGATGCGCAGATCGGCCAGTTCCGGCGCGGAGGCGTCGGTGTAGGCGCGCAGCACCTTGACGGCGACCTCGCGGCCCAGCACCTCGTCCACGGCGCGGCAGACCACGCCCATCCCGCCGCGGCCGATCCGGCCGGTGACGCGGTAACGGCCGCCGAGCAGACGGCCCATCAGATCGTCGTCGGCACGGGCCCCGCCCGCGCCCTTCTGCCCGGCGTCCGGGCCCGGTGGCCCCGCCGTCACCTCGTCCGGCCGGGCGGAACCCGCTCCGCCCGCGCCGTTGCCCTCGTCCGCACCGCGCTGTCCGCGCTCCCCCGAAGTCACGTGGCCGTTCCTCCCGCTGCCCGCCCGACGACATCGCCGGCCGCCTCACTGCCCGCCTCTTCCGACGTGCACCAGGGTAAGGCGCCCGGGGAGTGCCGGGGACGCCTCCGGAGCCCCGAATCACCCACCGGCGGGCCGGAGTCCCCGGCACCCGGTGCGTACATCCGCATACGGAGGGCCGCCCCCGTACCGGACGTACCGGGACGAGGGCGGCTATCCGGCGGGCGCAGGGGCCGGACGGGGCGTCACGGGGCGGGTCGGAACGTGGCCGCGAAGACATCGAGACGGGACTGTTGTGCGGCGACGGCGGCGGCGCCCACCAGACCGGCGTCGGTGCCCGTCCCGGCGGGGACGACGGTCAGCCCGGCGGTGAAGGAGAGCGTCGCGTACTCCCGCAGCGCCCGGCGCAGCGGCGCGAACAGCACCTCGCCTGCGCCCGCCACCCCGCCGCCGACGACGGCGAGTTCGACCTCCACGAGCGTCGCGGTGGCGGCGATCCCGGCGGCCAGTGCCTGTGCGGCCCGTTCGAAGGAGCGCCGGGCGACCGGGTCCCCGGCCCGCGCCGCGGCCGCGACCGCCGCCGCGCCGGGCGCGTCGCCGGGCCCCGGGCGCCAGCCGTCCTCGCGTGCGCGGCGGACGATGTTCGGGCCGCTGGCGATCCGTTCGACGCAGCCGCGGGCGCCGCACGGGCAGAGGTCCCCGTCGAGGTCGACGCTGATGTGGCCGATGTGCCCGGCGTTGCCGGTGGGCCCGGGGTGCGGGCGGCCGCCCAGGATCAGGCCGCCGCCGACGCCGGTGGAGACCACCATGCACAGCGCGTCGGACCGGCCGCGCGCCGCGCCCTGCCAGTGCTCGGCCGCTGCCATCGCCACGCCGTCGCCCATCAGCACGACGGGGAGGTCACCGGTGAGCGCCCGGACGCCCGCGACCAGCGGGAAGCCGCGCCAGCCGGGGATGTTGACGGGGCTGACCGTACCGGCCGCGGCGTCCACCGGCCCGGCGCTGCCGATGCCGACCGCGCCCGCCCGGGCCCACTGCGGCGCCGCGGTCAGCTCGCCGGTGACCGCGGCGACCGCACGCATCACCGTGGCGCCGTCCCGGTCGGCGGGGGTGGGCCGGGCGGCGCGTACGAGGAGTCTGCCGTGCCGGTCCACCAGGGCTCCGGCGATCTTGGTGCCGCCGATGTCCAGCGCTGCGCTGAGGTCCTTCTGCATCGGTGTCGGTCTCCTGGTGGACGCGGGGACCGACGGCGCCGGTCCGGTGTGCGGAGAGGTCAGTCTTCCGCCACCTGACAACGTTGTCCAGCGACTATGATCGACGGACCCGCCGACACCCCGCCGCCCGAGGGAGCCCCGCACGTGACCGATACCGCCCGGGGCGCCTCCCGCCGCTACGGCACCCGTCCCACCATGAAGGACGTCGCGGCGCGCGCCGGGGTGGGACTGAAGACCGTCTCCCGGGTGGTCAACGGCGAGCCGGGCGTCACCCCGGACACCGAGCGCCGCGTCCAGGAAGCGATCACCGCGCTGGGCTTCCGGCGCAACGACTCCGCCCGGATCCTGCGCAAGGGCCGCACCGCCAGCGTCGGCCTGGTCCTGGAGGATCTCGCCGATCCCTTCTACGGCCCGCTCAGCCGCGCCGTGGAGGAGGTCGCCCGCCACCACGGCGCGCTGCTGATCAACGGCTCCAGTGCCGAGGACCCGGCCCGGGAGCAGGAGTTGGTGCTGGCGCTGTGCGCGCGGCGGGTCGACGGGCTCGTGGTGATCCCGGCGGGCGACGACCACCGCTATCTCGCCCCGGAGATCGCCGCGGGCGTCGCCACCGTCTTCGTGGACCGTCCGGCCGGGCGGATCGAGGCGGATGCCGTCCTGTCGGACAGCTTCGGCGGCTCGCGGGACGCGGTCGCCCATCTCATCGCGCACGGCCACCGCCGGATCGGCTTCATCGGCGACCAGCCGCGGATCCACACCGCGAAGGAGCGGCTGCGCGGCTACCGCACCGCGATGGCCGCCGCCGGGCTGCCGGTGGACGGCGCGTGGGTCTCGCTCGGGACCACCGGCCCGGAGCGGGTGCACCACGCGGCGCGCGCGATGCTGGACGCTCCGGAGCCGGTCACCGCCCTGTTCGCCGGGAACAACCGCGTCACCGTCACCCTCGTCCGGGTCCTGCGGCAGCGCACCGCCCCGGTGGCGCTGGTCGGGTTCGACGATTTCGAGCTGGCCGATCTGGTGAGCCCGGCGGTCACCGTCGTCGCGCAGGACGCGGCCCGGATGGGGCGGACCGCCGCCGGACTGCTCTTCCGCCGCCTGGAAGGCGCCGACGAGCCGCCCCGCCGCGAGGAGATCCCGACCCGGCTGATCGCCCGCGGCTCGGGCGAGATACGACCGCCGCAAGGCCGATAGCCGTCAACTTCCTTGTTCCGCGAGGGAGTTGACGCCCCCCGTGAAGGCGGCGCTCATCCGTACGTCGTACCCCGTGGCCGGGTCGACGGTGCGGCCGGCGGCCCACCAGTTCTCCGCGGCGGTCTCGACGACGCAGAGGAAGAGGTCCTCCTCCGGGACGCCCGCCGTGTCGCGGAGGCGGTCGCGGACGGCGGCGAAGAGGGCCGCCTTCACCTCCGGCGGCCGGGGGTTGAAGAACATCTGCACCGCCAGGGTCCGCTCGCCGCGCGGGATGCCGAAGGCGATCGGCTCGGTCTGGACGTTGTCCGGGCTCAGTTCGTGGATGTGGTGGAAGCGGTCGTCCTCCGGTATCCCCAGCACCGCCACCATCGAGCGGTGGACGGCCAGCGAGACATCGCGGCGGAACGCGGGGGTGGTGCCTTCGCGGAGAAAGATGTTGACCAGAGGCATGGCGGTATCCCGTCCGGGTCGTGGTGGTGGCAGGGGTGGCCGGGCGTTTCGTACGCCGGGGCCGTACGGGCGCGGCGCCGGCGCCGGGCCGCCCGTACGCCTCGTACGCTACGGCCGCCAACTCCCCTTCCACCAGCGCATGATGAGCATGGCGGCTATGCTCACCGCGCATGGATGAGAGCGAGGACGAACGCCCGGGCGAGGGCCTGGACGTGACACTGGCCGGGCTGCGGGTGGTGCGGGAGGTCGCCGAGCGGGGCACCTTCACCGCCGCGGCGGAGGCGCTCGGCTTCACACAGTCGGCGGTGTCACGGCAGGTGGCCGCGGTGGAACGGGCCACCGGGGCGCGGCTCTTCGACCGGCGCCGCGACGGGGTGCGGCCGACCTCCGCCGGGCGCGCGCTGCTGCGGCACGCCGTCGTCGCGCTGGACGCCGTGGACGCGGCCGGACGGGAGCTGCGCGGCGCGGCGGCGGGCGAGGGCGAGGTGCGGCTCGGGTACTTCCCGTCCGCCGGGCCGGTGCTCGTGGCCCGCGCGCTGGGTGCGCTCCGGCGAGGCCGGCCGCGGCTGCGGACGGTGACACGGGAGGCGGGCACCCCGGCACTGGTCCGCGCGCTGCGCAGCGGACGGCTCGATCTGGCGCTGCTCTCCTCGCGCCCACCGCACCGCTCCCCCGACACGGACGCGCCCGCACTGCGGGTCGAACCGCTGCTGGAGGTACGGCTGCGGGTGGCGGTGGCGGCGCACGGGCCGTTCGCCGGACGCGCCTCGGTGACGGCGCGGGAGCTGGCCGGGGCGGCGTGGATCACCGGGCCGCCCGGGGCGGACGGCGCGCTGTTCGGGATCTGGCCCGGCCTGCCGGGGCGGCCCCGGGCCGCGCACAGCGCACGGGACTGGCTGACGAAGCTGCACCTCGTCGCGGCGGGCGCGGGCGTGACGACGGTTCCGGAGGCGCTGCGTCCGGCGCTGCCGCCGGGCGTGCGGCTGGTGGCGGTCGAGGGCGTCGCCGAGGAGGTGCGGCGGGTGGCCGTGGTGCGGCTGCCGGGTCCGGTGACGCCGCCGGTCGCGGCGGTCGTACAGGCCTTGCGGCAGGAGGCCGCGGAACTGGCGGGGTGAGGGGGGCGGTCCTTCCCCCGGGTGAGCGGCCTCCCGGGCGGGTCGCCGCTCACCCCGGGGCGGGCCGCCGTTCACCGCCGGGGCGGACCACCGCTCGCCTGAGACTTCCGGGCGGGCCGCCGCTCCCCCGCGGCGGCGGCTCGTCGTCTCACGCCGTGCGGGCCGGGCGGCCGGCGAGCGCGTCCAGTTCGGCGCGGGCCAGTCCGGTGAGGCGGGCGACCTCGTCGGTGTCGAGGGCGCCGCAGTCCAGACCGCGCAGCAGGTAGGAGCTGAGCGCCTTGGCGGTGGCGGGCTCGTCCATGACCGCGCCGCCGGCCTTGCTCACGTAGGCGGCGAGCCGGGCGGCGGCCTGCTCCAGGCCCTCGCGGTAGAAGGCGTAGACCGCGGCGTAGCGGGTCGGGAGGTGGCCCGGGTGCATGTCCCAGCCTTGGTAGTAGGCGCGGGCGAGGGAGCGGCGGACGAGTTTGTGGTGCAGCCGCCAGGCGGCGTGGACCTGCTCGGTGGTGCCGATGGGCAGGACATTGGTGGAGCCGTCGGAGAGGCGGACGCCGGTGCCGGCGGCGGCGACCTGCATGACGGCCTTGGCGTGGTCGGCGGCCGGATGGTCCAGCGACTGGTGGGCGGCGCTGACGCCGCAGGAGGCGCTGTAGTCGAAGGTGCCGTAGTGCAGCGAGGTGGCCCGGCCCTCCGCGGCCTCGATCATGCGGGCGACGGTGGCGCGGCCGTCGGCGCCGAGGATGGACTGGGTGGTCTCGATCTGGATCTCGAAGCCGATGCAGCCGTCGGCGAGGCCGTGTGCCCGCTCGAACGCCTCCAGGAGCCGCGCCATCGCGGTGACCTGCTCGGCGTAGGTCACCTTGGGCAGGGTGAGGACCAGGCCTTCGGGCAGTCCGCCGGCGTTCATCAGTCCGGTGAGGAAGATGTCGAGGGTGCGGATGCCGCGGTCACGGACAGCGGCTTCCATGCACTTCATGCGGATGCCCATGCAGGGGGCGGCGCTCCCGTCCCGGTACGCGGCGGCGACGAGGGCGGCGGCGCGGGCGGCGGCCTCGTCCTCCTCGGCGTCGGGACGGTTGCCGTAGCCGTCCTCGAAGTCGATCCGCAGATCCTCGACCGGCTCGCGGCTGAGCTTGGCGCGGACGCGGTCGTGGACGGGGCCCGCGAGGTCGTCGGGGATACCGAGGACGCGGGCGAGCGCGCCGGCGTCCGGGGCGTGCGCGTCGAGGGCGGCCAGCGCCTCGTCGCCCCAGGTCCGCAGAGTGGTGGCGGTGAAGGCGTCACCGGGCACGTAGACGGTGTGGACCGGCTGGCGGGTGCCGGGGTCGCCCGGGTACCGGCGGGCGAGGTCCGCGTCGACGTCGGCGAGCAAGGCCCCGATGCCCTCGCGTACGGTGTCCGCCAGGCTGGTCGCCACGGTCTCCTGCTGCCCCATTCGACATCCTCCCGAGGGTTACGCCCGCCCACGAGACGAGCACTTCCGCGTTACGGAATCAACAATCCGTATAGCGAAGCTAGCCGTGGCAGGTGGCAAGGTCAACACCTCTTTTCGCACATCACGGGCCGCACGGCCCCGGGCGCCGCGGTCACGGATGACGCCGCCGGAACACCGGCAACCCGGTTCCCGGCGGCAGGGCCGTCCGGAGCGCCGGTCCATGACGCCGCAAAGTGCCTGGCACGGTACGGCGCACCCCGGCAGACTCACCCCATGACGACCTGGATCGCACCCTCCGTGGAACGCCGCCCGATGCCCGCCGCCGTCGGCGAGCGCGAGATGCTGCAGGGCTGGCTCGACTGGCACCGCGACACCCTGCTGGCCAAATGCGCGGGCCTGACCGGTGAACAACTGACCCTGCGCAGCGCGGCGCCCTCCACCCTCAGCCTCCTCGGGCTGGTCCGCCATCTCACCGATGTCGAACGCGCCTGGTTCCGCCAGCGCTTCAACCGTGAGCTGCTCCCCTCGCTCCACATCACGGACGAGAACATCGACGCCGACCACGACGAGGGCACCCCGCACGGCGCGGAGGCCGACCTCGCGGCGTTCCGCGCGGAGACCGCGGCGTGCGACGCGGCGGTGGCCGGCCGCGGCCTCGACGAGACCTTCTCGGCCCCGCGCGGCCGGGAGCTGAACCTCCGCTGGATATACACCCACATGATCGAGGAGTACGCCCGCCACAACGGCCACGCCGACCTGCTGCGCGAGCGGATCGACGGCGCCGCCGGCTACTGAAGGCGCACGGCGAAGGCCCCGTACGCATGGTGCGTACGGGGCCTTCGCCGTGAGGGCGGACCGGCCGGCCCGTGACGGCTCAGCCCTTGCGGGTCTTGACCTCGTCGGTCAGGGCCGGGACGACGTCGAAGAGGTCGCCGACGACGCCGTAGTCGACCAGATCGAAGATCGGGGCCTCGGCGTCCTTGTTGATGGCGACGATCGTCTTGGAGGTCTGCATACCGGCGCGGTGCTGGATCGCGCCGGAGATACCGGCGGCGATGTAAAGCTGCGGCGAGACCGACTTACCGGTCTGGCCGACCTGGTTGGTGTGCGGGTACCAACCGGCGTCGACCGCGGCACGCGAGGCGCCGACGGCGGCACCGAGCGAGTCGGCGAGCGCCTCGATGACCGGGAAGTTCTCGGCACCGTTGACGCCACGGCCACCGGAGACCACGATCGCGGCCTCGGTCAGCTCCGGGCGGCCGGTCGACTCGCGCGGGGTGCGCGAGACGATCTTCGTACCCTTGGAGGCGTCGGAGATCGTCACGTCGAGCTGCTCGACCGTCCCCGCGGCCGGAGCGGCCTCGGGCGCGGCGGAGTTGGGCTTGACGGTGATGACCGGCGTGCCGGTGGTGACGCGCGACTTGGTGGTGAAGGACGCGGCGAAGACGGACTGCGTCGCCACCGGGCCCTCGTCACCGGCCTCCAGGTCGACGGCGTCGGTGATGATGCCGGAGCCGATGCGCACCGCGAGGCGGGCGCCGATCTCCTTGCCCTCGGCGGAGGACGGCAGCAGCACCGCGGCCGGGGACACCGCCTCGTACGCGGCCTGGAGCGCGTCGACCTTGGGGGCGACGAGGTACTCGGCGAACTCGGGGGCGTCGGCGGCCAGCACCTTCACCGCGCCGTGCTCGGCGAGGGTGGCGGCGGCGGTGTCCGCACCGGCGCCGAGGTGCACGGCCACGGGCTCGCCGATGCGGCGGGCGAGGGTGAGCAGTTCGAGGGTGGGCTTGCGGACGGCGCCGTCCACGTGGTCGACGTAGACAAGGACTTCAGCCATGGGGTGACTCTCCTGCGGGAAGAATGAGGGCGGTTACGGGTGGCCGGATCCGGTGCCCGGCCGGGGCCTCAGATGAACTTCTGGCCCGCGAGGAACTCGGCGAGCTGCTTGCCGCCCTCGCCCTCGTCCGTGACGATCGTGCCGGCCGTACGGGCCGGGCGCTCCGCGGCGCCGTCGACCGCGGTCCAGGCGCCCTCCAGACCGACCTCGTCCGCGTCGATGTCGAGGTCGTCCAGCTCCCAGGACTCCACCGGCTTCTTCTTGGCGGCCATGATGCCCTTGAAAGAGGGGTAACGCGCCTCACCGGACTGGTCGGTGACGGACACGACGGCCGGGAGCGACGCCTCGAGCTGCTCGCTGGCGGTGTCGCCGTCACGGCGGCCGGTCACCTTGCCGCCGTCGACGGCGACCTCGGAGAGCTGGGTGACCTGCGGGACGTTCAGCCGCTCGGCGAGCAGGGCGGGCAGCACACCCATGGTGCCGTCGGTGGAGGCCATACCGCAGACGACCAGGTCGTAGCCGGCCTTCTCGATGGCCTTGGCGAGCACGAGGGAGGTGCCCAGCGCGTCGGTGCCGTGCAGGTCGTCGTCCTCGACGTGGATGCCCTTGTCGGCGCCCATCGACAGCGCCTTGCGCAGCGCGTCGTTGGCGTCCTCCGGACCGACGGTGAGGACGGTGACCTCGGCGTCGTCGGCCGCTTCCTTGATCTGGAGGGCCTGCTCGACGGCGTACTCGTCCAGCTCCGAGAGGAGGCCGTCCACGTCGTCCCGGTCGACGGTCAGGTCCTCGGCGAAGTGCCGGTCGCCGGTGGCGTCGGGCACGTACTTCACACAGACAACGATCCTCAAGCTCACGCCGGCTCTCCTACCTGCTTCGTCTCTTCAGAACTGCCTTGTGCTGGCAGCATAGGCGCCTGTGGGGGCGGCTCCGGGTCGGTTCGGAATCCCCGCGCCGACCCCGATATTACTCACCAGTACATACAGTGTCGTCCCCGGAATCAAGGCCGCTGAACTGTGACCTAGCCAACGGCCCCGACCCGGGGACGACGAAGCGTTACGGGAACCGGTCAGTCACGCAGCGCGTTGAAGCGCCCCTGGTGGTACAGGAGCGGACGGCCCGGCCCCGCCGGGTCGCCGAGCAGCGGCTGGGCGAGGACGATGCGGTGATCACCGGCCGGGACGCGCGCGACGACCCGGCAGACCAGCCAGGCGAGGACGCCGTCGAGCAGCGGTACGCCCTCGGGGCCGGTACGCCAGGAGGTGGCGGGGCCGAAGCGGTCGGCACCGCTGCGGGCGAAGGTGGCGGCCAGCTCCCGCTGATGCTCGCCGAGTATGTGGACGCCCAGGTGGTCGGTCTCGGCCAGCACCGGCCAGGAGGAGGCGGTGGTGGCGACGCCGAAGGAGAGCAGCGGCGGTTCGGCGGCGACGGAGGTCAGCGAGGTCGCCGTGAAGCCGACGGGACGCTCGCCCCGCGCGGTGATCACCGCGACGCCCGCGGCGTGCTGCCGGAAGACGGAACGCAACAGGTCGGGGGAGGCGGTGCGGGGCGTGCCGAGATCGGGCGATGCCGTCATGGAATTGTCCTTCTGCTGAGGTGTACGAGCCGTGGCAGAGCCGCCGGCCGCCGTGGCGGGACCGGTGGCTGAGGTGTCGTCGCTGCTCACACGCCCGGACAGCGTGCGCTCGCGGTCCGCAGCAGATCCACGTGGGCGCGTCCGTACAGAAGGGTTCCTCGCCGCATAACGTCAGAGTGACGATGTGCGGTACACAGCGTCAAGGGGCCCCGGGCTTGTGGGAGATCAATCACGGACCGCCTCGCCCAGTGCCGCGATGACATCGGCCTTACGGGGCTGACCGGCGGCGCGGCGCACGATCGCCCCCTCCGCGTCGAGCACCAGGACGGTCGGGGTGCCCGTGATGCGCAGCCGCCGGACGAGACCGAGCCGGGACTCGGCGTCGATCTCGGTATGGGTGACGCCGTCGACCATGGCGGCGACCTCGGCGAGGGTGCGGCGCGTGGCGCGGCAGGGCTGGCAGAAGACGCTGGAGAACTGCACCAGCGTGGCCCGCTCACCGAGCTCGGCGCCCAGGCTCTCCGCACCGAGCCGTACGCCGTCGTCCTGCTGGGGCACCGTCGGCCTCCTGGGTGTGGGGTGGTGCGGACACTCGTCGTTGCAGTGCAGCGCCCGCGGCACCGGAATGATTCCCGTCGCCGCGTCCGCGATTCTCCCCGCCGCGGGGGCGCGGACGGTACGCCCCGGGCGCACGGGGCGCGAGGCGGACGGGGCGTACGTGACGAGAATCTCCCGGTCCGGGCGGCCCCCGTGGTAGCCGCGACGCCTGTGATCGGGCACGATCTGGCGGAAGCCGCTTCTTACGGCTGCGTAGGTTTCCGCCGGGAGAACCCTCCCCGGGCACAGAAATGGGGTCCCCCGACATGGCCGAACTGGTCTATCCGCCGGTGATCGGTGCCGCGCGCACCCTCTTCAAGTCGCTCGACCTGAAATTCGACATCGCGGGGGCGGAGAACATTCCGCAGCGCGGCGGCGCGGTGCTGGTGAGCAATCACATCGGATACCTCGACTTCGTCTTCGCGGGTCTCGCGGCCCGTCCGGCGAAGCGGCTGGTGCGGTTCATGGCCAAGGAGTCGGTCTTCCGGCACAAGGTGTCGGGGCCGCTGATGCGGGCGATGAAGCACATCCCGGTGGACCGCGCGCAGGGTGTGCACGCCTACCGGCACGCGCTGACGGCGCTGCGGTCGGGCGAGGTGATCGGCGTCTTCCCGGAGGCGACGATCTCGGAGTCGTTCACGCTGAAGGGCTTCAAGTCGGGCGCGGTGCGCCTGGCGCAGGAGGCGGGCGTCCCGCTGTTGCCGATGGCGCTGTGGGGCACCCAGCGGCTGTGGACCAAGGGGCACAAGCGGGACCTTGGGCGCAACCACTTCCCGATCACGATCCGGGTGGGCGAGCCGATGGCGGCGGACCCGGACGAGCAGGCGGAGAAGATCACCGACCGGCTGCGCTCGCGCGTCCAGGATCTGCTGGAGGCGGCGCAGCGCGCCTATCCGGTGCGCCCCAAGGGTCCGGACGACACCTGGTGGATCCCGGCCCACCTGGGCGGCACGGCACCGGCGGCGCCGGGGTCGCCCGCCTGACGGCTCCGCCCGGGGCGTACGACTTCCCGGGCCTCCCGTCTCAGAAGTCGGTGGGGAGCGTGCGCCACAGTTCGGCCCGGTCGGCCGCCTGCCGCAGGCACCGGAGGACGGCGGGCAGCGGTTCGGCGTACAGCACCGGGGAGTCGGCCTCGCCCCGCTCCGGGCGGACGGTCCAGGCGAGCTGTTCTTGGTCGGTGCGGAACTGCGCGTCCACACCCGGTTTGTTGCCGCGCGGGTCCTGGCGCGCCCATTCGCCGCCGGGGAGCTTGAGCGCGATCAGCCCGTGGAGGGTGTCGAGCTTCTGGTAGCAGAGCGCGGCGGGGATGCCCTCGGCGCGCAGCAGGGCGGCAAGGGCGTGGGACTTGGCGAAGCAGATGCCGGTGCGCCGCGCCAGGACGTCGGAGGCGCGCCAGGTGACGCGCGGATCGTCGGCGTCGTGGGAGTGCGGGACGGTGTCGCGGAGGAATTCGAAGGCGGCCTTGGCGTATGTGTATGCGTCGGCGGCTTCGGCGCGCAGCAGTGTCGCGGTGGCCCGGACCAGCGGGTGGTCGTGGTCGATGGCCTCACTGACCGCCAAGTAGGCCGAGATTTCCGGGGTGTCCTGGATCAGCTCCATGCGCCGGGAGCGTAACGACGCACCCGGCCAGCAGTCAATGACTTTCCGGCCGGGTGCATAGCTATTCAGACAGTGCCGTCAGGCGGCGCCGATCTCCTCACGGAGGGCGGCGAGGAAACCGTCGACGTCCTCCTCGGTGGTGTCGAAGGCGCACATCCACCGCACATCGCCGGCCGCCTCGTCCCAGAAGTAGAAGCGGTAGCGCTTCTGGAGGCGTTCGCTGACGGCGTGCGGCAGCCGGGCGAAGACCGCGTTGGCCTGCACGGGGTGGAGGATCTCCACCCCGGCGACCTCCCGCACCCCCGCCGCCAGCCGCTGCGCCATGGTGTTGGCGTGCCGGGCGTTGCGCAGCCACAGATCCTTGGCGAGCAGCGCCTCCAACTGCACCGATACGAAGCGCATCTTGGACGCCAGTTGCATCGACAGCTTCCGCAGGTGCTTCATGCCCCGCACCGCGTCGGGGTTGAGGACGACGACCGCCTCACCGAAGACGGCGCCGTTCTTCGTACCGCCCAGGGAGAGGAGATCGACGCCCACCGCGTTGGTGAACGCCCGCATCGGTACGTCCAGGGAGGCGGCGGCGTTGGCGATCCGCGAGCCGTCGAGGTGCACCACCATGTTGCGCTCGTGGGCGTGTTCGCAGATCGCCCGGATCTCGTCCGGGGTGTAGAGCGTGCCCAGTTCGGTGCTCTGGGTGATCGAGACGACCTGCGGCATGGCGCGGTGCTCGTCGTCCCAGCCGTACGCCTCGCGGTCGATCAGCTCGGGGGTGAGCTTGCCGTCCTCGGTCGGCACGGTCAGCAGCTTGAGGCCGCCGACCCGCTCCGGGGCGCCGCACTCGTCGACGTTGATGTGGGCCGATTCGGCGGCGATCACCGCGCCCCAGCGGTCGGTGACCGACTGGAGCGCGACGACGTTGGCACCGGTGCCGTTGAAGACGGGGAACGCCTCGGCCCGCTGCCCGAAGTGGCTGCGTATCACCCGCTGGAGGTGGGCGGTGTACTCGTCCTCGCCGTAGGCGATCTGATGACCGCCGTTGGCGAGGGCGAGGGCGGCCAGGACCTCCGGGTGCGCGCCCGCGTAGTTGTCGCTGGCGAAGCCGCGTACCTGGGTGTCGTGGTGCTGCCGGGCGTCGGTCTTGCCGGCGCTCACGGCTCGGGGGTCAGCCACAGACGCTTTCCATTCACTTCCCGGGCGGGCCGGCCCCAGACCCCGGCGATGGCCTCGGCCAGCTCCGTGACGTCGGTGAAGCCCGCGAACTTGGCGTTCGGTCGCTCGGCGCGCATCTGGTCGTTGACGAGCGCCTTGACGACCAGGATCGCAGCCGCGGCCCGCGGGCCCTCCTCGCCCCCCGCCTTACGGAAGCCGTCGGCCAGCGCCAGCGTCCATGCCTCGGCCGCCGCCTTGGACGCGGCGTACGCGGCGTTCCCGCCCGTGGGCTTGCTCGCCCCGGCGGCGCTGGTCAGCAGGTACCGGCCGTTCCCGGAGCGCTGGAGCGCCTCGTGGAAGGCGAGGGAGGTGTGCTGAACGGTGCGGACGAGGAGGTTGTGCAGCAGGTCCCAGTCGTGCAGGTCGGTCTCGCCGAAGGTCTTCGAGCCGCGCCAGCCGCCCACGAGGTGGACCAGCCCGTCGATGCGGCCGAACTCCTTCTCCGTACGGCCCGCCCACTCCCGGGTCTGCTCCGGGTCGAGCAGATCGACCGTGTCACCGATGACCGTGGCGCCGCCGTGGGCGTACCGGGCGGCGTCGACCGCCTCGGCCAGCCGCTGGGCGTCCGCGTCACAGCCGACGACCGTGGCACCCGCCTCGGCCAGCCGCAGCAGGGTGGCCCGCCCGGCGGGCCCGGCGGCGCCCGCCACCGCGATGACCGCGCCCTCCAGCGACCCCTGGCCGCCCGTCGAAGTGCTCATCTCCGTCGCCTCCTCATCCTTCTGGACACCTGGCTGACCTGCGGTTTCGGTGGTGGCGTGGGGCAAGCTCACGCCGCCGCCGGCATCTCGTGGCCGGCCGTGATGCCCTTGGTGGAAGCGATCACCGTACGCAGCTTCTTGGCAAGGGCCTCGTAGAACATGCTGAGCGGGAACTCGTCGGGCAGCACGTCGTCCACCAGCTTGCGCGGCGGCTGGTCGAGGTCGAGGGCGTCGGGGCCCTTCGCCCAGACCGAACCCGGGTGCGGGGCGAGGTAGGTCGAGACGAGGTCGTAGGCGGCGAACCAGTGGACCAGCTTGGGCCGGTCGATGCCGTCGCGGTAGAGCTGCTCGATCTCTCCGCAGAGCCGGCCCACGACCTTCGGCGCCCGCTCCCAGTCGATGTGGAGAGTGTTGTCCGTCCAGCGTACGACGGAGTGCTTGTGGAGGTACGCGAAGAGGAGCTGGCCGCCGAGACCGTCGTAGTTGCGGTTGCGGTCGCCGGTGACCGGGAAGCGGAACATCCGGTCGAAGATCACCGCGTACTGCACGTCGCGGGCCTGCGGGTACCCCTCGGCCTCCAGCTTCACGGCCTCACGGAAGGCGGTGAGGTCGCAGCGCAGCTCCTCCAGGCCGTACATCCAGAACGGCTGGCGCTGCTTGATCATGAACGGGTCGAACGGCAGGTCGCCGTGGCTGTGGGTGCGGTCGTGGACCATGTCCCACAGGACGAACGCCTGCTGGCAGCGGTCCTGGTCGGCGAGGAGCGCGCGGATGTCGTCGGGCAGCTCGATGCCGAGCGTGGCGACGGCCGCCTCGCTGACGCGGCGGAAGCGCGCGGCCTCGCGGTCGCAGAAGATGCCGCCCCAACTGAACCGCTCGGGGGCCTTGCGCACCGCGATGGTCTCCGGGAAGAGCACCGCGGAGTTGGTGTCGTACCCGGCGGTGAAGTCCTCGAAGGTGATGCCGCAGAAGAGCGGGTTGTCGTAGCGGGTGCGCTCCAGCTCGGCGAGCCAGTCGGGCCAGACCATGCGCAGCACGACGGCCTCGAAGTTGCGGTCCGGGTTGCCGTTCTGCGTGTACATGGGGAAGAGCACGAGGTGCTGGAGGCCGTCGGCGCGCTGCCGCGCGGGCTGGAAGGCCAGCAGGGAGTCGAGGAAGTCCGGCACGCCGAAGCCGCCGTCCGCCCAGCGGCGCAGGTCGGCGGCGAGCGCCTCGTGGTAGGCGGCGTCGTGCGGGAGCAGCGGGGCCAGCTCGCCGACGGCGGCGATCATCCGGTCGACCTCGCGGCGAACCGTTTCTGCGGTGGGTGCGCCCTCGGCGCTCAGATCGATCGAGCCGTCCTTGGACTGCCACGGCCGGATGGTCTCGACCGCGTCCTTCAGGGCGGGCCATGCCGGGTGCGCGGTCACCGGCTCCGTGGTCGCGGCACTCGCCCGAGCACCCACAGGCGAAAGGATTTCCGTCATGACTGCCCTCCGGCGGTAGATCGTGTGGTGCACCCACCGTAACCAGCCAGGTTCTTCCACTCAAGAGGGGGCGGTGAAAATTATTTCGTCCGCACCCCCAGATCACGAGGATTTTTCCTGTCCCTGCCGGGCGGAGCGACATGTTCTCACCGTGTTCACCGTCTCGTCGCCCCGCGAGCGGGCCATCCCGGGGCGGCGTCAGCCCGGCGGGGACGCGCCCACGCGCGGGTGAGCGGGTTCGCGTACGGCCGGGGCGGACAGATACCCCTGGGCGGGTGCTCGGGGCCGGCGGGCCGGGGGCACCGTCCGTTGCGGGGCCCGGCGGACGGCTTCGGCCGGCGGCCCGGCGGACGGATCGCGGGGCGCCCGGCGGGGCGCGCGACGGCCGGTCCACGCCGCTTACGGGGCCCGGTTGAGCCGTTAGGATGTGCGCCATTTCGTACGGCTTTGTGCTCGGGATCGTGGTGGGGACGGATGCCGGTGCGGGCCGTCGCCGGGGCCGGGCGCCCGGGGCGTTCCGGGTGCGGGGCCACGGCGCCGCCGCGGAGCGCGTGGCGATGTCAGAGCAGTACCGAGCCGACAGAAGCGAGGCAGCCTTGTCCTTTCTCACCATCGGACACCGCGGAATGATGGGCGTGGAGCCGGAGAACACCCTCCGGTCGTTCGTCCGCGCCGAGCGTGAAGGGCTCGACATCGTCGAGCTGGACCTGCATCTGAGCAAGGACGGCGCGCTCGTGGTGATGCACGACGCAGACGTGTCCCGGACCACCGACGGCAGCGGGCCGATCGCCGAACAGACCCTCGCGGAGCTGCGGGAACTGGACGCCGGGCGGGGCGAGCGGATCCCGGTGTTCGAGGAGGTGGTGGACGCGGTCCGGGCGCCGTTGCAGGCCGAGATCAAGGACGTGGCGGCGGCGCGGGCGCTCGCCGAGGTGCTGCGGGCGCGCGATCTGACCGGCCGGGTCGAGGTGATCTCCTTCCACGACGAGGCGCTGGCCGCCATCCGGACACTGGTGCCGGGCATCCGTACCGCGCTGGTCGCGAGCCGGTACGGCACCGATGTGGTGGACCGGGCGCTGGCGGTCGGCGCGACGATGCTCTCGCTCAACATCCGCCGTCTCACACTGGAGTTGACGGAGCGGGCCCACCATGCGGGGCTGCGGGTGGTGGCCTGGACGGTCAACACCCACGACCACCTGCGGCTGGCCCGCGGGCTCGGCCTGGACGGCGTGGTGACCGACCGGCCGGAGATCCGGCGGGCGGTGCGGTTCACGGCGTAGGACGGGCTGCCTTGGGACGAGGCGTGCGCCGCGTGGCTCGCGGGGCGTGCGCCTCGTCGCTCGCGGGGTGGTTCGCGTCCGGAGCGGGGTGTGCGGGCGGGCGGTTCGCGGCGGGGCGGGGGCGCGCCTACGGGTGGCGACCCCCGCCGCGACGGCGCGTCTCCGTGCGAAATCCGCAGTTCACGGGCGTGCAATCTCGTCCCGGCATCCGGACGTTTTCCGCAATGATCTCGACAGATGGCCGCTCGTCCTGTCACTCTCCCGCCATGCGCCTCGCCAACCGACCCGTCCTGCTCGCCGTATGTGCCGCCCTGTCGGGGGCCGCCGCCGTCGGCTGTGCGCCGCAGGACGCCTCGTCCGACGCGGCGGCCCCGGCGAGTTGTGCGCCCGGCAAGCTCGACACCGTGCGGGCCGGGAAGCTGACCGTCGGCACCGACAAGCCCGCGTACGCGCCGTGGTTCCAGGGCGACGATCCGGCGAACGGCAAGGGGTTCGAATCGGCCGTCGCCTACGCGGTCGCCGACCGGCTCGGCTACCCGCGGTCCGCGGTCGGCTGGCAGACCGTGCCGTTCAACAACGCGTTCGCGCCCGGTGAGAAGAAGTTCGACTTCGACATCAACCAGATCTCGATCAGCGCCTCCCGGAAGCAGGCCGTCGCCTTCTCCTCCGGCTACTACGACGTGCGGCAGGCGGTCGTCGCGCTCAAGGGCTCGAAGGCGGCAGGGGCGAAGAGCATCGCCGATCTCAAGGGCGTACGGCTCGGGGCACAGGTCGGCACCACCAGCCTCGACGTCATCAACGACACCATCCGCCCCGATCGGCGGCCCGCGGTCTACCAGAAGAACGACTTCGCCAAGTCCGCGCTGAAGAACGGCCAGGTCGACGCGATCCTCACCGATCTGCCGACGGCGTTCTACATCACCTCCGCCGAGGTGAAGGACGCCAAGGTGGTCGGGCAGTTCGCGGACACCGGTGACGAGCAGTTCGGCCTGGTCCTCGACAAGGCGAGCCGGATCACCGGCTGCGTGCGGAAGGCCGTCGACGCGCTGCGGAAGGACGGCACCCTCGCCGCCCTGGAGAAGAAGTGGCTGGCCGACGCCGCCCACGCACCGGTGCTCAAATGAACCTCACGAAAAGCCCGCCGGACACCGCCGGGGACGACGGCTACGTCCCGTCCGCGCGGCGACTGGCGCGGGAGCGGTACAAGCGGACCCGGACCCACCGCGCCACCGCCGTCGCCGCGCTGAGCACGCTGGTCACCGCCGCCGTGCTGTACGTCGTGATCACCGGATCGCCCGGCTGGCAGCGCACCCGCGAGACCTTCTTCAGCGCCGCGTACGCCCGTAAGGCGCTGCCGAAGGTGCTGGAGGGGCTGCTGCTCAATCTGCAACTGCTGGTGGTGTGCGGCGCGGCGGTGCTGATATTGGGGATGGCGCTGGCGGTGGCGCGGACGCTGCGCGGCCCGGTGTTCTTCCCGCTGCGGGCGCTGGCCACCGCGTACACCGACTTCTTCCGCGGGCTGCCGCTGATCATCTGCCTGCTGATGGTGGTCTTCGGCGTCCCGGCGCTGCGGCTCCAGGGCGTCACCACCGATCCGGTGCTGCTCGGCGGGGCGGCGCTGGTCCTGACGTACTCCGCGTACGTGGCCGAGGTCTTCCGCGCCGGGATCGAATCGGTGCACCCCTCGCAGCGGGCCGCGGCGCGGTCTTTGGGCCTGTCGAGCGGGCAGGCGCTGCGGTTCGTGGTGCTGCCGCAGGCGGTACGGCGGGTGGTGCCGCCGCTGCTGAACGATCTGGTCTCGCTCCAGAAGGACACCGGTCTGGTATCGATCGCCGGGGCGGTCGACGCGGTGTACGCGGCGCAGATCATCGCGGGCAAGGACTTCAACTACACGCCGTACGTGGTCGCCGGGCTGGTCTTCGTCGCCCTGACGATCCCGATGACCCGGCTGACGGACTGGGTGACCGCCCGGATGGACCGGCGCCGCGCCCAGGGAGGGACCGTATGAGCGAGCCGGGTGCCGCGCCGGTGCTGCGGCTGGAGGCCGTCCGCAAGACGTACGGGCGGGGCACGGTCGTGCTGCGGGACGTCGATCTGGAGGTGGCGCCGCACACCGTCACGGCGCTGATCGGGGCATCCGGCTCCGGCAAGTCGACGCTGCTGCGGTGCGCGAATCTGCTGGAGGAGATCGACGACGGGGCGATCTTCCTGGACGGCGAGGAGATCACCGACCCGCGCGCCGACGCGGACGCGGTGCGCCGCCGTATCGGCGTGGTCTTCCAGGCGTACAACCTCTTCCCGCACATGACGGTGCTGGACAACATCACGCTGGCGCCGCGCCGGGTCCACGGCGTGGCGCGGGACGAGGCGGAGGCCCGCGCCCGCGAGCTGCTGGAGCGGCTGGGGCTCGGCGGACGGGCGGACGCCTATCCGGACCGGCTCAGCGGCGGTCAGCAGCAGCGCGTCGCCATCGTCCGGGCGCTGGCCTGCCGCCCCCGGCTGCTGCTGCTCGACGAGATCACCGCGGCGCTCGACCCGGAGCTGGTGGGCGAGGTGCTGTCGGTGGTACGCGGGCTGAAGGACGAGGGCATGACGATGGTGCTCGCCACCCATGAGATGGGGTTCGCCCGGGACGTCGCCGATCAGGTGTGTTTCCTGGACGGCGGGGTGGTGCGGGAGCGTGGCACCCCGAAGGAGCTGTTCGGCGCGGCGCGCGAGCCGCGCACCCGGCAGTTCCTGGAGCGGGTCGTCGGTACGGGGCGCTGGTAGGAGACCGACCGCGCCGGGAAAGGCTCCGTACAGCAGCACGGAGCGCCGGTGGGACCGCGCCGGACGGGCCGTGGACTGCGGTCCCGGGGCGTGAGGCGCCGGTGGGGCGGGGCGGTGCACCGCGGGTCCGGCGCCGGGCCCGCGGGCGGTGCACGGCGGGTCCGGCGCCGGACCGCCCGGCGGCGCGGGGCTCAGCCGAGGGGCTTGACCAGCAGTTCGAAGGCGAGGTCGGCGCGCTGCGGGATGCCGAACCGTTCGTCGCCGTAGGGGAACGGGCTCAGCTCTCCGGTGCGCCGGTAGCCGCGCCGCTCGTACCAGGCGATCAGCTCGGTGCGCTGCCGGATGACGGTCATCCGCATCTCCCGGGCGCCCCATGCGGCGCGGGCGGCGCGCTCCGCCTCGGCGAGGATCACCTTGCCGAGGCCGCCGCCCTGGAGCGCCGGGCGAACCGCGAACATACCGAAGTAGACGTGATCACCGCGGTGTTCGAGCTGGCAGCAGGCGATCGGCTCACCGTCGCGCTCGGCGACCAGCAGCCGGCCGTCCTTCTGCCGCACCACGGCGGCGACGCCCTCGGGGTCGGTGCGCTGCCCCTCCAGCAGGTCCGCCTCGGTGGTCCAGCCCGCCCGGCTCGCGTCGCCCCGGTAGGCCGACTCGATCAGCGCGACGAGCGCGGGGATGTCGGCGTCGGTGGCGGAACGGAAGACGAGTTCGCCGGTGGGCATGGTGCGGGTCCTCTCGGGCGGGCGGTGGCGATGCGGCGGCCGGGGCCGGGCGCGCAGCGAGACTAGCAAGGCGACACGCCGGTTCATCAGGGCCTTCCGTCCCGGTGACGAGCCGGGCGGACACCGTGGCCGGGCCGTCCGCGGCGCCCGGCCGACGGACTCCTGGTGTCCGCCCGCCGCGGTGCGGGCGGCGCCCGGCCGGTCCGGGACCCGCCCGGCGGACGGGGAGCCCGCGGCCGTACGTCCCCGGCGCGTAGGGTCCGGCGCATGGTGCAGGTACTGAGCAGCAGAGTGCTGGTGCGGCCCGCGGATCCCGAGCGCTCCCGGGCCTTCTACGGCGAGACGCTGGGGCTGGAGATCTACCGGGAGTTCGGCACCGGCCCCGAGCGCGGCACGGTGTACTTCCTGGGCGGCGGCTTCCTGGAGGTCTCCGGCCGGTCGGACACCCCGCCCGGACGGACGCTTCAGCTATGGCTCCAGGTGGCGGACGTGGCCGCGGCGCACGAGACGCTGGTGACGCGGGGCGTGGAGGTCCTGCGGCCGCCGGTCCGGGAGCCGTGGGGCCTGGTCGAGATGTGGATCGCCGACCCGGACGGACACCGCCTCGTCCTCGTCGAGGTACCCGCCGACCACCCCCTGCGCTACCGGCCCTGACCTGCGGTTCCGGGCATCGGGGCCGACGCCGGTCCGCCCGGTGGCACCGGCTTTCCGGGCCTCCCCGGGGCACCCGGTCCCGCGCTCCCCGCCTGCCCCCGTGCGCTCCCTTGCGCCCCCGGTGGCCTGGGCATCCTGCGGGCGTACGTGATCGGCGTCCGGCCGGCCGCGGGGTGGCCGCGTCGTACCGGACCTGGGGGGAGGTCGGGGTGCACGGGCCGTCGCTGACGAGTTGGCTGCTGGTGGTGGTGTGCGCGGTGGCGGGCGGGTACTGCCTGTCGCGGGCGCGCCACGGCACGGCGGCGCAACGGTACCGGGCGCGCGCCCAGGCGCTGATGGGGCTGGCGATGGCGGTGATGGCGGTGCCCGCCACGCTGGTCACGCCGCCGCCGTGGCTGCCGTGGGGGTACGCCGCCGTCTTCACCGCCGCGGCCGTCCGGGCCGTACGGCTGCGGCACGCGCACCACGCCGTCGACGCGCTGGCGATGGTCTACATGGCGCTGGCGATGACCCCGCTCCTGGCCGCGGACCCGGCGGTGTCCGGTACGGCGCCGATGACGATGCCGGGCGGGCACGGCGGCGCGTCGGCCATGGACCACACCGGGCACGGTGCCATGGGCGGCCCGCCCCTGGTCACGGGTGCGCTGCTCGTCTACTACGCGGGGTCCGTCCTCCTCGCCGGGTCCCGGCTGATACCGGACGCCGGGGCGGAGCGCGGGGAGACCGTCGCGGTGCCCGCGGGAGCGGCGCCCGTGAGCCCAGCCTCCGCGGGGGCTGCGGCTACGGGTCCCGGCCCGGCGGACGGCGGCGCGGCGCTCCCGGTAGACGCCTCCGGCCGCCCCGCGGAGGGCTCTCCGGCCGGTCTCCCGGAGAGCGGTGCCGGCTCCCGTGCCGCCCTGGCCACTCCCGTGCTCCGGCGGGCCGAGGCGTTCGGCGCCTGCCGGTTGGCGATGAGCCTCGGCATGTTCGTGATGCTACTGGCCCTCTGACCGCGGGGCCCGCCCGCACGGTGCCGCGGTCCGCCGGGAGGCGGGGCTGTGCCGAGAGGCGGGGCGGCGCGGCAGGTCTCCGAGGGAGGCGTTACGGCGCAGCGCGTCTCCGGTGGGCGCCGTCCGTCGGCCCGTGGGGGCCGTGGCCGGGAGCGGTGGTGTCACACCTGTGGTGAGGGTGGCATGCGTCACTTCCGGAACGCCGCCGTACCGTCCGCGAGCGGGGCGCTCATAGGCTGACCGCATGATGGTCCCCCTCACGCTGATGATCCTCGGCGTGCTGGCCGCGTCGACGGCGCCGCGGCTGATGGCCCGTTCGGACTGGCCCGACCGGGAACCGGTGCTCGCCCTGTGGGTCTGGCAGTGCGTGGTCGCCGCCGTGCTGCTCTGCTGCGGGCTGGCGATGGCGCTGAGCGCGGCGGCCGCCTGGGAGGCCGTCCGCGGCCCGGTGTTCGGCTTCGCGCCCCGGGTCGTCGTCGAGGCGTACGCGCTCAACACCTACGGGCCGTGGGCCGGTTCGCTGGCGCTGCTGCTCGCCGGGGGCGGGGTGTGGACGGCGGTGGCGCTGACCCGTGAGGTGCGCGCCGCGCGGGCCCGCCGCCGGCAGCGCCGCGCGGATCTGCTGCGCCGGGCGCCGCTGCTGCCCGGTGAGGAACGCTCCGGTGACCGTCTCGTGGTCCTGGAGAGCGACCGCCCCGAGGCGTGGTGGCTCCAGCGCAGTGCGCCCCAACTCGTCGTCACCACGGCCGCGTTGCGGCGACTGAAGGGCCGTCAGCTCGATGCGCTGCTCGCCCATGAGCAGGGCCACGCCCGGGCCCGGCACGATCTGCTGCTGCACTGCGCCTCGGCGCTCGCGGCCGGTTTTCCGCAGGTCCCGGTGTTCGCCGCGTTCCGGGACCAGGTGCACCGGCTGGTCGAACTGGCGGCGGACGATGTGGCGTCGCGCCGCTTCGGCCGGCTGACGACGGCGCTGGCGCTGGTCGGGATGAACGAGGACCGCGGGGTCTTCGGGCCGTGCCCGGAGCAGTTGGGGCAGGTGCCGCAGCGGGTGGACCGGCTGCTGGCGCCCGGTGTCCGCTTCTCGCCCGCGCGCCGGCTGCGGATCACCGCGTACGCCGCGCTGGTCCCGGCCGTACCGCTGCTGATCACATTCGTCCCGGGGCTGCACGCCCTGACGTGACCGGGCGGCCCGGGGCCGGGCGGTGTGCCCCGGGAGGGATCGCGCCATCGTGCCGTACCCGTAAGGGAAGTGACGGGGTGTGGCGGCCGACTCCGGGCGGGGAGGCCGGGGCGTGGCGGGACGGGGCCGGCGTCGGGGCGGAACGTGGTGCCGGGCGGCGGGTGTCCGCGAAGATCTGCGCATGGCTTCGTCAGAACGGCGCGCGGCGCCGGCTCCGCGCCCCCTCGGCACCTCCCCGTCCCGTCGTCCGTCCCCGGGTTCGGCGTCGGCCGTCCTGGTGGGCTGTGCCGTGCCGGCCGTCGTACTGACCCTGCTGGTCACGGCGGGCTGGGCGCCGCTCGTCGGGCTCGACCGGAGCGTCGCGGACACGCTGCACGCCACGGCCGTCGGCGCGCCCGGCTGGACGCACGTCAACCGGATCCTCACCGACTGGGTGTGGGATCCCTGGACGATGCGGGCACTGCTGGCGGTGGTGGCCGGGGTGCTCGTCCGCCGCGGTGCGTGGCCGCTCGCGGTCTGGGTGGCCGCCACCGCGCTTGCGGGCACCGCCCTCCAGCAGGGGCTGAAGGCGGCGGTGGACCGGGACCGTCCGGTGTGGCCGGACCCCGTCGACTCCGCGCACTATCAGGCGTTCCCCTCCGGACACGCGCTGTCGGTGACGGTCGCGGGCGGGCTGGTGCTCTGGCTGCTGTGGCGCCACGCGTGCCGTCCGGCCGTGCGGCGGGCCGCCGTCGCGGTGGTGGCGGTCTCGATGGCCGGTGTCGGCTTCACCCGGGTGCTCCTGGGCGTGCACTGGCTGTCGGACGTCGTCGGCGGCTGGCTGATCGGCGCCACGGTGGTCGCGGCGTCGGTGGCGGCCCACGGGGCGTACGAGCGGCGCCGGAGGGACGGGCGCGACGCGGGAGCGGGCGCCGGGCCGGGCCGCTGAGGGCCACGGGGCGGGGCCCGCACGGCCCTCGTCACGCACCACGACCGTGACCGTCGAGCGCCGTACGGGGCCCTCCGTCACGCGCCGCGACGGTGACCGCCCGGCCCCGTACGGTCCCCCGTCACGCACCGCCGGCATCGCCGCCGGATACCGCCGTACGGAAGCGCGGTCGGCGGCCGGTACCGCGGCGGACCAGGCACCTCCGCACGGCATGGCCCGGCGCCGGAACGGGCCCGGTCGGCTGAGAGGGGGCACCGCCCCGCGCCACCGCCCCCGGCCGCCCCTCACTCCCCCCGTGCCCAGGCCCGTAGGGCGGCGAAGTCTTCGTCGAGCAGGCCGGTCGCCGGGTCGACGCGGCGCAGCAGGGACTCGCCACGGTGGTGGTGGGCGATCCAGGCGCGGTCGGGGTCGGCGATCTCGTCGTCGACCCAGGCGAACGGGTGGTCGTCGGCGACGGCGACCAGCCGGCGGGTCTTCCAGTGCACGCCGTCGCGGGCGCGGTGCGGGGGCCGGGGCCAGTCCACGTACGGGAGGGCGGGGAGGCCCAGGACGGGGGCGATCCAGGTGTTGGCCTCGGCTCCCCAGGTGCTGGCCCACACCAGGCGGTAGCCGAGGCCCAGCAGCAGCGGGCCGTGCCGGGGGTCGAGGCGTACGGGCAGCGGTGGGTGCGGCTCCGCCCAGCCGGTGGGGCGCATCGGCAGGGTGGTGTATCCGGCCGGGGCCCGCCCGATGGGGGCCTGCCACGGGTTGAGCGGGCCGTCGACGTCGAGGAAGAGGATCGGGCACGGGGCACTCACCCGTCCGATGCTCCTCCCCGGGCCGGGCGGACGCGAGCGCTCCCCGGGGCCGTCCGCCCCGGTCCCGCCGCCGGGACGCGGGGCGCGGCGGGGCGGCATTTCCCCGCCGGTTCACCGATTCACCGCAAACTTCGGACAAAAAGTGAAGGCGTGCACACCTTCGGCAGCACGATCACCTTTCCCTCGAAAACGCAATTCCGCGTCCGGAGGGAACGGGAGGTCGCACGGGGCACATCTCCTGCCGGAAACCCCGGAGTGCTCCCTGTGCGCCGGGGTCACAATTCGCCAGATGACCTAATTTAACCCAATGGTTCAGGGCCGTTACCGTCGCCCGCGCACCGCCGACACCTGCGGAAACGTGATCGGTTCACTGTCGGGCCGTACTTTTCTTCGACAATTGCGTCACAGGTGGATCGCGTGTGCAACCATCCCCGTCTCCCCCTTCATCTCTCCGTCTGATACCACATCAAGTGACGTCATCGTGAGGACACGGATCGGCCGCTGCGGAAATACCTCCGTACCGGCGCGGCGATCGGCACGGGAGGACAGCAATTGCGCGGCTCATTCAGGACAGCCGTGGAGGAACCCGCACAGCGCATTCCCGTTGTGGTGCACGCACCGGATCCCATCTCCCGGGAAGGGACCATCAGCCAACTGCGCCGCCACGCCATGATCGACCTCGTCGACGAGGCGACCGCGCAGCAGTCGGGCGGCGTCGCGGTGCTGCTCACCGAGTCCCTCGACGAGACCATGCTCGGCTGGCTGCGGCGGCTGGTGCGCAGCGACGGACTGCACGCCGTCCTCGTGGTGAGTCTGATCCGCGAGGCGGAGCTGCTGGACATCATCGAATGCGGGGTCGGCGCCATCGTCTGGCGCCGGGAGGCCACCGGCAACCGGCTCCTCCAGGCGGTCATCGCCGCCTCCCGGGGCGACGGTGACCTCCCCGCCGATCTGCTCGGACGGCTGCTGAGCCAGGTGGGTTCGCTCCGTCCGGGCACGCTCGGTGTCCCCGGCGTCCGTCCCTCGGGGCTCTCCCAGCGCGAGGTCGACGCGCTGCGGCTGGTCGCGGAGGGGATGGACACCGGCGAGATCGCCCGGAAGCTGGCGTACTCCGAACGCACCGTCAAGAACATCATGCAGGGGCTGACGACCCGTCTGAACCTGCGCAACCGCGCGCACGCCGTGGCCTACGCGCTGCGCGAGGGCTACATCTCGTGAGGGCCGTACGCGGCCGACTGGAGCGACACTGAATGATCCACGAAGTGGACGAGGTCATCGAAGGGCTGCTGACCGGCGGGGTGCTCGCCGGCACCGGCATCGAGATAGCCTTCGACGCGCCGACCCGCACCTGGGCGTCCCGGCGCAACTCCCCCACCCTCAACGCCTACCTGTACGACATCCGCGAGGACACCGGGCGGCGTGAGGGCGGCACCATGCCGGTACGGGACGAGCGGGGCGCCGTGGTCCGCCGCCGGCGCCCGCCGCGCTGGTTCCGGCTGTCGTACCTCGTCACCGCCTGGACGAAGCGGCCGCAGGACGAACACCGGCTGCTGTCGGCGGCCCTCGCCTCGATGCTCCCGCACGAGCTGCTGCCGCCCGATCGGCTGCCGCGCGCGCTGGCGGCGCTCGGGCTGAGCGTGCCGCTCGTCGTCGGCGCCACACCGGGCGACGCCCGCTCCCGCGCCGAACTGTTCTCCGCGCTCGGCGGGGAGCTGAAACCCTCCGTCGACCTCATGCTGACCGTGCCGTTCCCAGGCTTCCCCGAGTACGACGCGGGACCGCCGGTCACCGAGGGCGCGGTGGTCTCCGCACGGGAGCTGGACGGTCCCCTCGCGGACGCGCCCCGCGCACACCAGGAACGCCACCTCAAGGACGTGGCGCGGCCCGCGTCCCCCGCCGCACGGCCCGACGCCGGCGCCGACGCCGCGGAGGCGCCCGGTGAGCGGTGACATCCCCGCCGGCGGCGGCCCGGCGCGGACGCTGGCCGGGCGGCTGGCCGCGCTGCACGAGCGGACCGCCGCGCTGGTCACCCGGCGCAGCGCCGACGACCCGACGGCCGACGACCCGCTGCGCGGCCTGTACCTCTCCGACGACGCGGTGCGGCACCGGCTGCACCGCGCGGACGGGGCCGATGTCCCGTCAGCGGAGTGGGCGGAGCCGGAGCCGGCGGACGGCGCGGAGCCCGGCGACCGGCTGGCGGTCCTCGCCCGGCGCCTGGGGCTGACCCCGCTGGACGCCACCGTCCTGCTCATCGCCCTCGCCCCCGACCTTGACCGCGGTTTCGAGCCGCTGTACGCGTACCTCAACGACGACGTCAGCCGGCGGCGCGCCACCACGGGGCTCGCCCTCGACCTGTGCGGGCTGCTCGCGCCGGACGCCGCGGGCGCCGCCGCGCGGGCCCGCTTCCACCCCTCGGCGCCGCTGTCCGCGTACGGCCTGCTGCACATCGAGGAGACCGACCGGCCGTTCCTCGGCCGGTCGCTCCGCGTCCCGGACCGGGTCGCCGCCCATCTGCTGGGCGACGCCACCCCGGACGCCGCGCTCGCCGGGTACGTCACGGAGCTGCCCGGCGACGCGGCCGACGCGGCGCCCGATCCGGCCGATCAGCTCGGCGCGCTGCTCGCGGCGGGCCCGGCCACCGTCTATCTGCGCGAGCACCGCGAGGGCGACGGGCTGGCGCGCGCCGTGGCCGCACTGCGGGCCGCGGGCCGTGCGGCGCTGCACTACACGCCGCCCGCCGCGCCGCGCGGGCAGCAGCCGTCCGAGCCCGGCGCGGCGCCGGACGGCCGGGGCCCGGTGGCGGCGCTCCTGCGGGAGGCCCGGCTGCGGGACCACGCCGTCGTCGTCTCCCCGCTGCCGGACGAACCGGGGCCGCTGATCAGGGAGTTGACGGCGGTTGACGTCCCGGTGCTGCTGTGCGGGAAGCGGCCGTACGACCCGCTGTGGTGCGCGCACGATCCGCTGGTGCTCCAGGCGCCGCGGACCCGGGCGGGCGCGGTGGACGCCTGGGAGGCGGCGCTCGGCGCGGACGCCGCCGCGCCGGACCTCGACCTGGCGGTGACGGTCGCCCCGTACCACCTCGACGAGGACCGGATCCGGCGGGCGGCCGCCGCCGCGCGGGCGCTGGCCGCGCTGGAGGGCACCGCGCTGAGCGCCGCGCATCTGCGGCACGCCGCCCGGCAGCAGTCGGCGTCCGGTCTGGAGCGGCACGCCCGGCGGATCCGTCCGGACGTCGGCTGGGGCGATCTGGTGCTGCCGGACGGCCCGCTCGGACAACTGCGGGAGCTGGCGCTGCGCGCCCGCCACCGTGACCGGGTCCTGGGCGACTGGCGGCTGAGCGCGGGCGGCGGCCGGGGCCGGGGTGTGCTGGCACTCTTCGCCGGGGACTCCGGTACCGGCAAGACGCTGTCGGCGGAGGTGGTCGCCGCCGATCTCGGCCTGGACCTCTACGTCGTCCAACTCTCCTCCGTCGTCGACAAGTTCGTCGGCGAGACCGAGAAGAACCTGGAGCGGATCTTCACCGAGGCGGACCGCACCGACGCGGTGCTGCTCTTCGACGAGGCCGACGCCGTCTTCGGCAAGCGGTCGGAGGTGAAGGACGCGCACGACCGGTACGCCAACATGGAGAGCGCCTATCTGCTCCAGCGGCTGGAGGCGTTCGACGGCATCGCCCTGCTGACCACCAACCTGCGGGCCAACATCGACGACGCGTTCACCCGGCGTCTGGACCTGGTGGTCGACTTCCCGTTCCCGGACGCCGACCAGCGGCTGGCGCTGTGGCGGCACAGCCTGGCGCACGTACCGTGCGCGGACGGCATCGATCCGGGGCGGTGCGCCCGGGAGTTCGAGCTGTCCGGCGGTTCGATCCGCAGCGCGGTGGTCACCGCCGCGTACGCCGCCGCCGGGCGCGGTGAACCGGTCACCGACGCCGATCTGCTGACCGGCGCCCGCCGTGAGTACCGCAAGGGCGGGCGGCTGGTGCTGGACGACGCCGGCTGGTGAGGACGCCCGCCCCCTACGGAAGGGCCCGCAGTTCCCGGGGAACTGCGGGCCCTTCCGTCCACGGCTCAGAACTCACGGCTCACGGCTTGTCGATGATCCAGCCCTGGTCGTCGTCCTTGGAGCAGTCGAAGAGGGTGAGCGGCAGCCGGTCGGCCATGTCCTCGCCCTTGTTGTGGTAGCCGTAGACGTCCAGGCAGAGGCCGCCGCTGTTGTAGTTGTGGACCCACCACAGGCGGGTGCCCTCGATCTGCTCCAACCACCAGCCCTGGTTGCCGTCCCGCGACCCCCGGCAGGCGGACTCGATCAGCTTCGTGCCCTTGCCCGCCGCGTCCCGGCCCGGCAGATCCATGCAGTAGCCGTCCTTGACGTTGCGGAGCTGGAAGAGGTTGTGCCCGTCGGGGCCCGCGCCCTTGCCACCCGGCAGCAGCTCGAAGCTCCAGATCTGGTTGTCATCGGCGGGCACGTTGTTGCAGGTGAACTGCCAGACCGGGCCGCCCAGCTTCCCCCGCCCGGCGTCGGGCAGGTCGGCGCATTTCTGCGTGGCGCCGTTGCGCAGCAGCACATTGCGGAACCGCGCGTTCGGGTCCGGCTTCGGCTTGTTCCCGCCGCCACCGTCGCCGCCCTGGTCCTTCTTCGGATCCTCCGTGGGCTGCTGCGGCGTCGGCTGGGCGGGCGCCGACGGCTGGATGGTGTGCCCCGTCTGGTCGGGGGTCTTGTCCTGCGCCTTGGTGAGCACCTCCGGCTTGTACGTCAGCCAGATCATCACGAACGCGATGGCGAGCCCCAGCAGCAGGCTGAACAGCACGCCGAGCCAGCGCGGCAGCAGCCCGGGCTGGAGGTACGTACCGCGTACCGGCAGCGGTTCGGCGCCGGAGCGCTGCACCGAAAGGGTGTAGGGCCGGGACTGCGCCGCGCCGGCCCAGATGATCTGCCGCGGCTTGAGCGTGGTCTTCAAGAACGCCGCGCGCCCCGGCTCGATCTGCACGTTCGCCGGGTTGATCTCGTACGACAACTGATCGCTGTTGTCGTGTCCGCTGACGGACGCGGTGAGCTTGACGTTGCCGAGGTTGTCGATGGCGAGCCGCGGACGGCCGCGGAACCGGCCGGTGACGTTCGTGGGGACGAGTTCGGCGCGGACCTCGCTGAACGGGGTGACGGTGATGTTGCCCTCGGGGACGGTGGTGGCCTCGGGGAACTCCGTCGGGATGATCTGCACACCGTACGGGTGGGGGCCCGCGGCGGCGTCGGGGGTGCGCGGCGGAGCGAAGGTCAGCTCCACGGTGCCCGTGGTGCCCGGGTAGAGCCGCAGGGTCCCGGGCTCGACGGTCGTCCAGGGCGCCAGATCGCCCACCGGTACGCAACGGTATTCGTCGACGACGTCGCCGGTGTTGCGCAGCCGTAGCCGCACGGTGGTGCTGCCGCCCGGGTCCACGGTGGTCGAGGCGGGTTCGAGAGAGGTCCACAGGCTCATACGGCGACCGTATGGCGAGGCCGGGGGGCGTGTCGCAGGACTGGGGGCACGGTCGGCTGCCCCTAGGGACCGGGTCGGCTGCCCTCGGGGCCCGCACGGGGTGCACCCGCGCCCCGGGGCTGCCCGGGAAGCGGGCCCACCGCAGGTCAACGGGGGCCTCACGCCGCGTCCGACGACCCGATGTGCGGGCCCCGGCTGCCCGTTGGGGCATCGGCGCTGCCCCCGCTACGGCCCCGACGGACCTTCCGGACTCCGCGAGGCCACGGCAACAGTGGCGTACTCCACCGTCATACGGTTGTCGTACCCCGAGGAGAACCAGCGCATGCCGTCGTATCTGTCGCCCGGCGTCTACGTCGAGGAGGTCGCCAGTGGCTCCCGCCCGATCGAGGGGGTCGGGACGTCCGTGGCGGCCTTCGTGGGCCTGGCGCCCACGGGGCCTTTGAACGAACCGACTCTGGTCACCAACTGGTCCCAGTACGTGGCCGCCTTCGGCGAGTTCACCGACGGCTACTACCTCGCCCACTCGGTGTACGGGTTCTTCAACAACGGCGGTTCGGCCGCCTACGTGGTGCGGGTCGGCGGCGCCGCTGACGGCGCGCAGGGCTCCGCCGCGCCCGCCGCGGTGCCGGCCGCCGCCGCGCCCGCCGAGCTGACGCCGGGTGAGCCCACCGCCCTGGGCACCTTCGCGGTCCGGGCGCTGGCGTCCGGCACCGGTGGCGGCGCGCTCAGCGTCGAGGTCGCCGACCCGGAGGGTGAGGGACCCGCCGAGCGGTTCCGGCTGCTGGTCAAGGACGGCGACAAGGTCGCCGAGACCTTCGACGTCAGTGCCAAGAAGAGCACCCGCAACTACGTCGTCACGCAGGTCAAGGAACGCTCCAAGCTGATCACCGTGCTGGAGGCGGCGCCCTCGTCCCAGCTCGCGCGGCCCGACAACCAGACGGTGGAGCTGGCGCGGCCCGTCCAGACGCCGGCGGCTCCGGCGCCCGCCGCCCCGGGCGCGGTCCCGGCCGTCCACCCCGGCCCCGCCGAGTACCTCGGTGACTCCGCCGACCGCACCGGCTTCGGTGGTCTGGAGGCGGTCGACGAGATCTCGATGGTCGCCGTTCCCGACCTGATGGCCGCCTACCAGCGGGGCGCCATCGGCCTGGAGGAGGTCAAGGCCGTTCAGCTCGGTCTGATCGCCCACTGCGAGCTGATGGGTGACCGCGTCGCCGTCATCGACCCGCCGCCCGGCCTCAACGCCCGGGACATCCGGGTGTGGCGCCAGGACACGGCGGGCTACGACTCGAAGTACGCCGCGGTGTACTACCCGTGGATCAAGGTCTTCGACCCGGCGTCCGGTCAGGCGCGGATGGTTCCGCCGAGCGGTCACGTCTCCGGCATCTGGGCGCGCAACGACTTCGAGCGCGGTGTGCACAAGGCCCCGGCCAACGAGGTCGTGCGCGGCGCCGTCGATCTGGAGACCCAGATCACCCGCGGTGAGCAGGACCTGCTCAACCCGGTCGGCGTCAACTGCATCCGGGCGTTCCCCGGCCGCGGTATCCGCGTGTGGGGTGCCCGCACCCTCTCCTCCGACCCGGCCTGGCGCTACATCAACATCCGCCGGTACTTCAACTACCTGGAGGAGTCGATCCTGATCGGCACCCAGTGGGTGGTGTTCGAGCCCAACGACGAGGCGCTGTGGGCCCGGATCCGGCGGAACGTCTCCGCGTTCCTCGTCAACGAGTGGCGTAACGGCGCCCTGTTCGGCTCCCGGCCGGAGGACGCCTTCTACGTGAAGTGTGACGCCGAGACCAACACCACCGAGTCGGTCGACCTCGGCCGGGTCATCTGCGAGATCGGCATCGCGCCGGTCAAGCCCGCCGAGTTCGTGATCTTCCGGCTGGCGCAGTTCTCCAGCGGCAGCGGCGAGCTGGAGGAGTAGGGCCGCCGGGGGCGGGGCGTGGCCCCGGGCCACGCCCCGCCCCGTTCACACCTGACCGTTCCGTTTTCCGGGGGTCCGGCATCCGCGCCGGTGTCCCCCGGCCCAGCACAGAGAGCGACCCATGAGTCTGCAGCCCGGTGATTCCCTCACCTCACACAATTTCGGCCTCCAGATCGACGGCGTCATGGTCGAGTACCTCCAGGAGGTCAGCGGCCTGAGCATCGAGCAGGACGTGATCGAGTACCAGCAGGTCTCCAGCCAGGGCAAGCCCGTCACGAAGAAGCTGCCGGGCGTGAAGAAGGCCGGCACCTGCACGGTCGTGCGCGGTATGACGCAGTCCGCGGCGTTCAACCAGTGGATCACCCAGTCCGTCAACGGTCAGATGTCGACGGCGCGGAAGAACGCCACGATCATGGTCATGGACTACATGAACACCCCGGTCAAGCGCTACAACATGCGCAACGCCTGGTGCAGCAAGGTCGACACCTCCACCGTCAAGGCCGGTGAGGCGTCCGCGCTGACCGAGACCGTGACCATCACCTTCGAAGAACTGGTCATCGAGTAATGCGCCGTACGGCCTCCCGGCCCGCGGCCGTTCCCGACCCGGCCGCCGCACCCGCGGCGCCGGGCGGGGACCCCGCGGCGCCCGCCCCCACCGCGGCACCGGCCCCCGCGCCCGCCGCCGAACGGGCACCGCTGCGCACCGAGTTCGAGTTCGAGCTGCCGCGCGGTTACGTCGACGACGCGGGTGTGGTGCACCGCACCGGTTCGATGCGGCTGGCGACGGCCCGCGACGAACTGGTGCCGCTGCGGGACATCAGGGTCCAGGAGAACCCGGCGTATCTGTCGGTGGTGCTGCTGGGCCGCGTCATCACCCGGCTCGGCACGCTGCACCAGGTGCACGACGGGATCGTGGAGAACATGTTCGCCTCCGACCTGGCGTTCCTCCAGGACTTCTACCGGCAGGTCAACGCGGAGGGGCACACCCGGGCCGGGGTGACCTGCCCGCACTGCGAGCAGCCGTTCGAGGTGGAGCTGGGCGGGAGCCGCCTGGGGGAATCGTGACGTACGCGGCCGACCGTATCCACGCGGAGATCGCGTACGTCGCCTACCACTTCCACTGGAGCCTGGAGGACATCCTGGACCTCGAACACGGGGACCGCCGCCGGTACGCCGACGAGATCGCCGCGCTGGTCAACCGCGCGGCGGCGGAGGGCTGATGGGACTTCTCGACAGGCTGCGCGGCCGCCGCGCGGATCTCACGGACGGCGCTGCCGCCGCGTCCACCGCGTCCGCCGGCCCCACCGCCGCGGCACCGGCTCCGGCGGACGCCGCCGCGGACACCGGGCGGCCCGCCACGGCCGGCTGGTCGGCGCTGCCGCCGATCCAGCGCGCCTTCGCCGACCGGGCGGACACCGTCGCCGACCGCGGGTTCGGCCCGTCGCTGACGACGTGGCAGAACCCGTCGTTCACCGGCACCCTCACCCACGCGGTGCTCGACGGCGGGCCCGGCGGACGGATCTCGCAGCTCTCCGCCGCCCCGGTCCGCGCCGCCGGTGAACCGGCCGCCGAGGTACCGGAGTTGCCCGTCGCGGGCCCGCGTCCGGCGCCCGCGGGCGCGCCGTCCGGCACGGACGGCGCGGCGTACGACGACGCTCCGGCGGCCCCGGTCGCGGTGGCACGGGCGACGGGCCCCCAGGTCCGCCCGGTGGCCCCCGCCGCCACCCGCCCGGCGTCGCTGACGTCGGCGCCCCGCGCGCGGGCGGGCGCCGCCGGCCCCGCTCCGCGCACCGCGGTGCAGCGCCGGCAACTGCCGGTGGCCCCGCCCGGTGCGGCGGCCGCTCCGGCTGCCCGGCCCGCACCGGCGCCCCGGTCCACGCCTGTGCCCGCGAACCGCCCGGCGGCCGCGCCCCGTTCCGGTACGGACTCCGTACCGGGGCCCGGCGCGTCCGCCACGGGTGCGGACCGCGGCGGTTCCCCGGCGGGCGGGGCACACGCTCCGCTCCCGCCCGCCGCTGCCGCCCCGCCGCCCGCCGCTCCGTCGTCCGCGGCCGGTGCGCCGCCGGCGGTCCAGCGGTCGGCGCGCGCCGACCGGACGGCGCCCGGCGCACCGGCCGGTCCGGTGGCTCCCCCGGCCGGCCCCGCGCCGTCTCCGGCCGCCCCGGCTCCCGCCCGTGCCACGGGCTCCCCCGCGTCCGGTACGTCCCGCACCCCGGACGCTCCGGTCCCGTCCGGTGACGCCGCCGCGCGCCCCGCGGGTGACCGTCCGGCCGGGCTCGCCCGCCCGCTGCCCGTCGTGCAGAGGGCCCCGGCCGCCCCCACCACACCTTCCGACGCCGGAACGCCGCGGCCTGCCCGCGCCACCGGCCCTGTCGGCGCGCCCCTCCGGCCCGGGGCCGGCGGTACGTCCGGTACGCCGGGCGGTGCGGCGCGTTCCGGCGCGTCCGCGCGTCCGGGTGCTCCGGCGTCCGGCTCCGGCTCCGGCTCCGGCTCCGACCGGGGTGCGGCACCGGGTGCGGCCTCCGCCGCCGGTCCCGCGTCCGCCCCGTCGCCGTCCTCGCCTCCGTCCGGTTCCGCCCCGGCGTCGGATGCCGGGGCGCGGAAGGGGCTCGGGGCGCCGGTGAGCACCGGGGCGTCCGATGCCGTTCCCGTCTCCCGTGCCACGGGAGTGCCCCGTGACCCCGGTACGCGACCGACCGGCGGACCGGCGGCGGGCGGCGACCGTCCGCTGACGGTCGCCCGCGCCCTGGCCGCGCCCGACGCGTCGCGTACGACGGGGAACGCCGCGTCCACGATGCCCCGCACTCCGGAGGGCTCCGGAGCGGGCCCGGCTGCCCGGGCACCCGGCGGCCCGGCCGCGCCGTCTTCCCGGCCCGCGGCGTCCGCGTCCCCGTCCGCCCCGTCGGGTCCCGGCGCCCCGTCGGGCCGGGCGGCTTCCGGTACGCCCGTGACCCCCGCCGCCGGACCGGTCTCCTCCGGTACCGGTACGCCCGTGGTGCAGCGCAGCGCAGCGAGCGGCACCCCGCGCCCGGGACTGGGCGCGCCCCGTGCCACGCGGCCGTCGGCCGCCTCCGGTACACCCGCCGCACCGGCGCCGTCCGGCGCTCCCGTGCAGAAGCGGCCGGACCCGTCCGGCGCACCGGCGCCGCAGGCACCCGCGGCACCGGCCGCTCCGGCGCCGTCCGCACCGTCCGCCGGGGCACCGCCCGTGACTCCGGCGGCACCGGCGTCCGCACGCCCGGCGCCGCGTACGGCCGCTGCTCCGGATGCGGTGGCCCCCTCGGCGCAGGCCCGCCCGGCCTCCGGCAACTCCGCTTCCCCGACCGCCTCTTCGCCGCCCGCGCCGGGGGCGTCCGCCTCCGCGGGTCCGGTCCTGCCGGTGTCCCGGCGTACCGCGCCGTCGCCGTCCGGAGCCGGGGAGTCCCGGCGGCGCCCGCTGCTGGGTGCCCCGCTGACCACTCCGCCGAAGGCCGGGACGAAGCTGACCGGCCCGACGACGGGTACCCCTGCCGTACCGCACCGCGCACCCGGGGCCCCGGGCTCCGCGGCCACGTCTCCGGCCCGTCCGGGGAGCGGCTCCGCGCCGGTGCAGCGTGCCGTCCCCGTGGGGCGGCCCGAGGCGGCCCGGCCGTCCGGCGCGGGCCCGGTGCCCATGGAGAGCGGGCGGCCCCCGGGGGACGCGTCGCGTTCCTCGGTGACGGCGCCGGTCGCCCGCGCCGTGTCCGGCACGACGCCGCCCGCCGTCCGCACCGCGCCGTCGGAGCCGGTGGGCCCGGCGGCACCGGTGACGGCGCCCGCGGAGCCGACCGCGCCTGTCGTGCGTCCGGACGCGGCGGCCGCTTCCCGTCCGGGCCCGGCAGCCGCTTCCGGCCCGTCCGCCACGCCCGCCGGTCCGGTGGCGACCCGTCCGGCCGCGGCCCTGCCGCTGGCGTCCTCACGTCCGCTGACCTCGGCCATGGCCGCTGCCGCTCCGCTCGCCGCCCCGGTGCAGCGCCGTACCGCTCCGGCGGCCGCGCCGCTGCGGAACGGCCCGGTCCCGGGCGCGCCCACCGCGCCGCTGCCGCAGCCGACGGCGGGCCGGACACCGTCGGCGCGGCCCACCGGCGGACCGGTCCCGCCGCCCGGCGCCCCGGCGCCCGTGCCCGGTGCCCCGGCGCCGGGGGGCGCGCCCGCCGCGCCCGTACAGCTTCGGCAGCTCCCGGGCGGCGCGGCGCCGCAGGTCCCGGCCGTCAGCACGGCGCTCGCCGGGCCGCGGGCCGCGGTGCGATCCGCCGGGCCGGAGCCCGCCGCCCGGCAGGCCGTGCCGCTGCGTGCGGCACCGGACGGTCCGGGCGACGCGCCGCGTCGGCCGCCGGTGCCGCTCCCGGCCGCGTCCGGTGGACGGCCGCCCGCCGTGCCCGCCGTGCAGCGGAAGGCCGCGCCGGTGACGCCGCGGCCCGCGCCCGTCGTGGCGCCGGTGCCGCCCGTCGTACCGTCCGCTGCCGGACCGGCGCCCGTGGTGCGGGCACCGGCGCAGCCGCGGACCGGTGCCGTGCCCGCCGCGCCGCCCGTCCCGGCCCCGTTCCCCGCGACCGTCCAACGCGCCCCGGAACAGGACGGGTCCTCGCAGCGGGCGCGGCTGGAGAAGGGCGGTTCCGACGCGCACGACGCGGCGAAGGCCCTGGCCGTCACCGCGAAGAGCGCGCCCGCCGAGCCGGAACGGGAGCAGGGCCGCGAGCAGCAGCCGCTGCGGACCTCCGCGCGCAACCGTCATCTGCCGAAGGAGAAGTCCGCGAAGCGGTCCGCCAAGCAGGAAGGTGGCGGATTCGACGCCCGCAACCTCACCGACGGGCAGGTCGACGAGCTGGTGCACCGGCTGGTCGGGCTGCTGATCCCCCGCCTGAAGGCCGAGTTCCGCCACGACCGGGAGCGCATCGGCAGACTCCGCGATCCGCGCCGCTGACCCGGCGCACCCCCGCTTCGCCCTCACGTCCGTACCAGAAAGGCCGCCTCGATGCCCAGCGATCTCGATCCGGGATCCACCATCTTCTTCACCCTGACCATCGACGGCGAGAGTCTGGGGTACTTCAACGGCTGTGAAGGGCTCGCCTCCGAGGTGGAGATCGAACACCACCAGGAGGGCGGCAACAACGGCTTCGTCTGGCAACTGCCGTCGCGTGTCACGTTCTCCAGCATCCGGCTGACCCGCCCGCTGACCCCGGACACCTCGAAGGTCGCCGCGTGGATCTCGTCGGTGACCACCGGGGTGCGGCGGCCCACGGCACAGATCGCGGCGTTGCGGGCGGACGGTTCGGTCGTCGCCCGCTGGGGCCTCATCGACGTGCTGCCGGTCCGCTGGCAGGGCCCGTCCCTGGACCCGGCGAGCCCGAGCGTGGCCACCGAGGTCCTGGAGATCACCCACCACGGCTTCACCGATGCGGGAGGTGCGTGATGGCACCGCGGTCCGGCGGCAAGGGCGCGGGCAAGAGCCTGGTCCGCGCCTCCCTCGCGATCCATGAACCGCCGGTCGGCGAGAGCCGGGCACCCGGCGCGCTGATCAAGACGTTCAACTTCGACTTCAACCCCTCGCAACTGGCGCTCAGTCAGCGCACCGACTGGAAGACGACGCCCGCGCCCGCCGTGCGCGACGGCGCGCTCCCGGAGTTCATCGGCTCCTACCCCCGGGACCTGAACCTGGACATCTTCCTGGACTGTTCGGACAAGCCGGACAGCAACGAGGTGCTGAAGAAGGCCGATTCGCTGCTCTTCTGCTGTGAGGTGACGAAGGCGAGCATCGCCGCGAAGCAGCCGTCGACGCCGTGGGTGATCTTCCAGTGGGGCGGGTTCTCCACCGCGCGTTTCACCGCGTACGTCTCCTCCGTCAACGTCTCGTACACGCTGTTCGGCACCACCGGGCTGCCCATCCGGGCCACCTGCCAGGTGCAGTTGAGCGAGATCCCCACGGAGACGGCGGGGCAGAACCCCACCTCGGGTGCGCTCACCGCCCGGCGGGTGCACCGGCTGGTGGCCGGTGACTCGCTGCAGTCGCTGGCGTGGCGGGAGTACGGCAACGCCGGTGCCTGGCGGGCCATCGCCACGGCCAACGGCATCGACGACCCGTCGCGGCTGTCGCCCGGCGTGGAACTGATGCTGCCCGCCGTCGAGGAGGTGACCGGCGCATGACGAAACTCGCCTACTCCAGCGTCATCCACGTCAAGATCGGCGGCTCCCCGCTGCCGAAGAAACTGCTGCCGTACCTCTCGGACGCCTGGGTGGACCTCGGCTCCGGGGTGCCCGGCGCCTTCCAGCTCACCTTCCGCGACCCGTACCGCAAACTGCTCGGGGCGGCCGGCATCAAGATCGGCACCAAGGTCGTCCTGGCGCCCGTCGCCGACGGCAAGGGCGCCCAGGACCCGCTGCTCACCGGCGAGGTGACCGCCCTGGAGACGGAGTACGACGGCACCGGTACGTTCACCCTCGTGCGCGGCTACGACCTCGGCCACCGGATGCTGCGCCAGCACCGCGTCGCGGGCTACACCCGGATGACGGCGGCGGCCATCGCCCGCAAGCTCGTCACCAAGAGCGGCATCACCATCGGCAAGATCGAGTCCACGAAGGGGACGTACGACTTCCTCACCCAGGACAACGTCTCCGACTGGGACTTCCTCTCCCGCCTCGCGGACGAGAACGAGAAGGTGATGTTCCTCGACCCGAAGGGGCGCTTCCAGTTCGTCACCCCTGACCGGGCGTCGGGCGCCCCGCCGGAGAGCACACCGGGCGACAAGAGCCCGTACGTCCTCCAGGCGGGCGTCGACATCCTGCGGTGCCGCTCTGCCGTCGCCGCCGCCGACCAGGTGCCGCGGACGGAGGCGCGCGGCTGGGACGTGCAGGGCAAGAAGGCGCTGCGGGAGCGGACGAACGCGAAGGACAACCCCGGCTTCGCCATCGGCACCACCCCGGGCAAGGCCGCCTCGGCGTTCCCGACCTCCCCGCTCGTCGAGACCAGTACGCCCTACGACCAGCAGGCGCAGGTCAAGCGGGCGGCGGACGCGCTGGCCGACGACGTCACGGCGTCCTTCGCGGAGCTGGAGGTCACCGTGCGCGGCGCGCCGAAGCTGCGGCCGGACACCCCGGTGACCCTCACCGACGTCGGCGAGCCCTTCGAGGGCAAGTACACGGCGACGGGCGTGCGGCACGTCTTCGCCTCCGGGCGGCACTACGAGACGTGGGTGACCGTCAGCGGGCGCCAGTGGCGGTCGCTGTACGGCGTGGCGTCCGGCGGCGGCACCGTCTCCTCCCGGCTGCCGTCCGTCGCCAACGCGGTCGTCACGGACGTGAAGGACCCGAAGAAGCAGGGCCGGGTCAAGCTGCGGTTCCCGTGGCTGGACGACAAGTACGTCAGCGACTGGACGCGCACCGTGCAGTGGGGCGGTGTGAAGGGCGGCAGCATCGTGCCGCTGGACGTCAAGGACGAGGTGCTGGTGGCGTTCGACCGGGGGGCGCTGGACCACCCGTACGTCATCGGCGGGCTGTACAACGGCAAGGACGAGCCGGCCAGGGGCGATGTGCCGCTGCACGACCGGCTCAGCGGGAAGGCGAGCCGGCACACCGTCGCCGACCGGGAGAACAACCGCGTCGATCTGCTCAGCCAGAAGACCGGGCTGCGCAAACGCGGGGTACGGCTGCGGACCGGGGATGACCGGCTGACCGTCGAACTCGACCGCACCAAGACACGGATCACGGTCGACAGCAAGGGCAGCGTCAGCATCACGGGCAACACGACGGTGTCCGTGGAGTCCAAGGGCAGTCTGTCCCTGCGGGCGGGCGGGGCGATGAACCTGTTCGCCGGCGGGGCGATGAGCCTCACGGCGGGCGGCGCGATGTCCGTCAAGGGCGGCGCCGACCTGGCACTCCAGGGCGGCGGCATGTTCAACCTGCACGCGGGCGGGATGGGCACGATCGACGCCGGAGGGATGCTGCACATGGCCGGCGGCGCCGACGTGAACCTGATGGCCGGCGCGCTCATGCAGATCGTCGCGACCGGCAACATGACGATCGGGGCGGCCCAGGTCATGCTCGCGGGCTACGTGACCGTCGACGGGGTACCGGTGATCTGATGCCTGAACAATTCGTCGGATCCGGCTGGTCGTTCCCGCTGCGGATCAGTCCCACCGGGGGGATCGCCCTGGTCACCGGGGAGCGGGAGGTGGAGGAGGCCATCCATCTGGTGCTGGCGACGGCGCCCGGTGAACGGCCGATGCGGCCGGAGTTCGGCTGCGCCATCCACGACATGGTCTTCGCGCCGATCAACGAGGCGACCGCCGGCCGTATCCAGCACGAGGTGCACACCAGCCTCGACCGGTGGGAGCCGCGGATCGAGGTGCACGACGTGGAGGTCTCCGCCGGTGACGAGCCGGGCGTCCTCTTCATCGACGTGCGCTACACGATCCGTGGCACCAACAACCCCCGCAACCTCGTCTTCCCCTTCTACGTCATCCCCACCCACGACGGCCCCGAGTCCGACTCCGCCTCCGGCCCCGGCTCCGGCGGCCCGTCCTCCGAAAGCGACCGCTGATGGCCCTGCCTTCCCCCAACCTCGACGACCGGCGCTTCCAGCAGTTCGTCGACGACGCCAAGCGCTACATCCAGCAGCGCGCCCCGGAGTGGACCGACCACAACGTGTCCGACCCCGGTGTGACGCTGGTGGAGACCGTCGCGCACATGGCCGACCAGATCGTCTACCGGCTCAACCGCGTCCCGGAGAAGAACCACCTCGCCTTCCTCGACCTCGTCGGCATCACGCTCTTCCCGCCGTCGGCGGCGCGGACGGACCTGACGTTCTGGCTGTCCGCGGCGCAGGACGAGCCGGTGATCGTGCCGCTGGGCACGGAGAGCGCGACGGTGCGGGCGGACAGCGAGGACGCGGTGACCTTCGCGACCGAGCGGGAGCTGACGGTGGTGCCGTCCTCGCTCGCCCACCTCGCGGTGCAGAACGAGGGGCAGCCGGTCACCGACCGGACCGACGACCTCGAAGAGGGCCAGGACCTGTTCTGCTTCACCGAGGCGCCGCGTCCGGGCGACTGCATGCTGCTCGGGCTGAGCGCCGCGGTGCCGCACTGCGCGGTGGCGCTGCGCCTCGACAGCAGGGTCGACGGTGTCGGTGTCGACCCGCGGCAGCCGCCGCTGGTGTGGGAGGCGTGGACCGCCGACGGCTGGGCGGCGTGCGAGGTCGACCAGGACACCACCGGTGGTCTCAACCGCCCCGGTGACGTGGTGCTGCACGTACCCGGCGGCCATGTGCTGTCGCGTTCGGGGCGGCACGAGGCGGGCTGGATACGCTGCCGCGTCACCGAACCGGCGTCCGGCCAGCCCTTCTACACCCTCTCCCCCACCGTGCGGTCGGCGGAGGCGTTCACGATCGGCGGCACCGTCCCGGCGGTGCACGCCGAGACGGTGCGCGACGAGACGCTCGGTGAGTCCACCGGACTGCCCGGACAGCGGCTGCGGCTGGCCCACACGCCCGTCGTCGGCGACACCCCGCCGCTCCACCTCCAGGTCGCCGAGTACGACGGCTGGGCGGACTGGGAGGTGGTACCGCACTTCGCGGCGTCCGGCCCCGGCGACCGGCATGTGACGCTGGACGCCACCACCGGGGAGATCGCGTTCGGCCCGTCGGTGCGCCAGCCCGACGGGACGCTGCGCCACTACGGCATGGTGCCGCCCAAGAGCGCCGTGATCCGGGCCCGCCGCTACCGCACCGGCGGTGGCCGCACCGGCAACGTCGCCCGGGGCGCGGTGCGCGCGCTGCGGGACTCCGTCCCGTACGTCGCCGAGGTGATCAACCGGGAGGCGGCGCACGGCGGGGTGGACGGCGAGACCGTCGAGGAGGCGCGGGCCCGCGCGCCGATCACCCTGCGGGCGCAGGACCGCGCGGTGACGCTGCGGGACTACGAGGAGCTGGCCCGGCGGGCGGCGCCGGAGACGGCCCGGATCACCTGCCTGGCGGGGGACGAGCAGGAGCACGGGGCGTACGCGGTGCGGGTGCTGGTGGTGCCGCAGGCGGTGCCGGACCCGGGCGGGCGGCTGCGGTTCGAGCAACTGGTGCCCGCGGACTCGCTGCTGGAGCGGGTGACGCGGTATCTGGACGACCGGCGGCTGATCGGCACCCGGCTCGCGGTGGGCCCGCCCTTCTACCAGGGCGTCACGGTCGTCTCGACGCTGCACGCGTTCCGGGGTGTGGACGTGGACCGGGTGCGGCGGGAGGCGCACGACGCGCTCTACCGCCACCTCGATCCGCTGACCGGCGGCGCGGACGGCACCGGCTGGCCGTTCGGGCGTCCGGTGCAGGCCGGTGAGGTGTTCGCGGTGCTCCAGCGGGTGCCGGGCGTGGAGCTGGTGGACGAGGTGCTGCTGCACCCCGCCGACCCGCTGACCGGCCGGCGCGGCGACCAGTCGGACCGTATCGATCTCGACCCCTCGTCGCTGGTGTTCTCCTTCGACCACCGGGTCCGGGTCATCGGGGACGCGTCGTGAGGGGCTCGGTCGACGGCCTTGAGTCGTCGCTGCCGCTGGGCCCGATGCTGCCGGCGGTCTTCGCGGAGGACGTGCTGGCACAGCACTTCGTCGCGGGTCTGGACGAGGTGGTGGCCCCGATCGTCAACGTCCTGGACTGCCTGGACACCTACTTCCGGCCCTCGCTGGCGCCGGCCGACTTCACCCGCTGGCTGGGCTGGTGGGTGGGGGCCGACACCGACGGCATCGACGAGAGTGACGCCGCCGGGGAGGCGTTGCTGCGGGCCGCGGTGGCCGCGGCGGCCCATCTGCACCGGATACGCGGTACCCGCCGCGGGCTGGCGGAGACGGTGCGGCTGGCGTTCGGCGTCGTACCGGAGATCTCCGAGAGCGGCGCGGCGGCGTGGAGCGCCCGCCCGCGCGGCCCGGCCCCGGGCGAGCGCCGCCCCCGGTTGCACGTCACGCTCCGGCTGCCCGCGCCGACCGCCGCGGACACCCACCGGCTGGACGCCCTCGTGGCGGCCGCCCGCCCCGCCCACATGCCGTACACCGTCGAGGTGCTGACGGCGGAAAGGACCTCACCGACATGAGCAACAGCCCGTCCTCCGGAGCCTCCGGCCAGGACGCGCGCCCCTCGGCCTGCGAACAGTGCGGTACGCCGCACGAGGCGGGACAGCCGTTCTGCGACACCTGCGGCGCCGTCCTGCGCTGGACGCCCGGCGGCGCCCGCCCGGCACCGTCCACCGCCGCGGGCCGGGCGCCGAGCGGCCCGGAAGAGGACACCGCGGACCTGCCGCCCGCCCCGGGCGGCCCGGCCGCACCCGACCGTTCGTCCGGCACCTCCGGTTCCGGACGCGAGCGGACGGCCGGGAGCGCCGGGTCCTCCGGCACCGGTGGTACGGCGGGTTCCGCCGGCACCGGCGGCACCGGCGGCACGGCAGGGACCGGCGGTACAGCGGGTTCCTCCGGGACCGGCGGCACCACGGGGTCCGAGTCCGGTTCCGCCTCCGGTACCGGTGATGCGTCCGAGGACGAGCGGGCGCGTGCCCGCGCGTTGCTCGTGCCGGTCGACGATCCGCAGGGTGAGCAGGAGCGGTCGTCCGTGGCGCCGGTGTTGCCGGGGCAGCCGGTCGCGCAGCGGCCGCAGGTCCGGGCACCGGGTGAGTACCAGACCGTGGACGGGGTGGCCTGTCCCTGGTGCGGTACGCCCAACCGGCCGGACCGGCACTTCTGCTGCCGCTGTGCGATGCGGATGGCGTCGTCCCCGGAGGGCCCGGTGCGGCTGCCGTGGTGGCGGCGGCTGTTCGACCGCCGCAACCGTGAGCAGCCGTGGGCCGGGGACCGGCCGCGGCTGCGCTGGCAGCTCGGGCGCATCCTGCGGTGGCTGGTCATGGCCGCGGCGGCCGGCCTCGTCGTGTTCGGGCTGTTCCACGTCGACGAGGGCGTCCAGGCGGTCAAGGACCACTTCGCCAAGCGGGCGCTGGTGAACCCGGCGACCTCCACCGCGTCCCGTTCGTTCGCCAAGCACGGCCCGGACCAGGCGTTCGACCCGTTCAGCAACACCTGGTGGGGCCCCGGGGTCTCGCCGGGGACCGGGAACTGGCTGGAGGCGAAGTTCTCCGACCCGGTGCGGCTGCTGGACATCGGCATCACGCCCGGTGAGTCCGGCCACGCCGAGGCGCTCACCAAGTCGGCGCAGCCGCACAAGATCACGGCGCTGATCACCATGGACAACGGCCACACCGAGACCCGGGTCATCAACCTCGACCAGGGCAGCGGTTTCCAGCACCAGGCGTTCCGGTACGGGAACGTGATCAAGGTGCGGCTCACCGTGGACACGGCGTACGGGACCGGTCCGGACAAGCAGGTGGCGATCGCCGCGGTCGAGTTCTTCGGCCCGTCGAACAGCCAGAGGTGACGGCGGCGGCGCGCGGGGTCCGTCCGGGAACGGGCGGGCCCCGCGCGCCGCTCCGTCGCCGGGCCCGTGCGCACCGTCCCCGCTTTCTCTACAGTGCTGTAGATTCTGGGTTTCCGCAGCCGGGCCGGCGCGCCCGCGGCACGCCCGTCGTCCGGTGGGCACCGCCCGGCCCACCGCCACGACAGAGGAACATCAGATGTCCGTAAACCTGAGCAAGGGCCAGAAGATCAGCCTGAGCAAGTCCGACGGCGGCGCGCTCACCCTCGTGCGCATGGGCCTGGGCTGGCAGGCCGCGGGCCGCAAGGGGTTCTGGGCCAAGCTCACCGCCAAGGAGATCGACCTGGACGCCTCGGCGGTCCTCTTCGCCGGTCAGCAGCCCGTCGACGTCGTCTTCTTCCAGCATCTGATCAGCGACGACGGTTCGGTGCGGCACACCGGTGACAACCGCGTGGGCGGCGCCGGGCAGGGCGGTGACGACGAGTCGATCCTGGTGGACCTGGGGCAGGTGCCGGCCAACGTCGACCAGATCGTCTTCACCGTCAACTCCTTCACCGGGCAGACGTTCCAGGAGGTGCGGAACGCCTTCTGCCGCCTGGTCGACGAGACCACCGGTCAGGAGCTGGCGCGCTACACCCTCGACGGCGGCGGTGAGCACACCGCGCAGATCATGGCCAAGGTGTACCGCTCGGACCAGGGCTGGCAGATGGCCGCCCTCGGCTCCCCCGCCCACGGCCGCACCTTCCAGGACCTGATCCCGGCCATCGCCTCGCACCTGTGACCCGCGCGCCGCACCCGGTACGCCGGGTGCGGCGCCCCGGACGCGGTGCGGTCGGGCGCGGTGCGGTCGGGCCGGGTGCGGTCAGGTGCCCCAGAGCGCCCCGGCGAGCGTCACGCCCAGGAAGGCCGCGCCGAGTCCCGCGACGAGCTGCGCGACGACATTGGCCAGCGCGAGGAACCGCGCACCGTCCTCGGCCAGCCGCAGCGTCTCGTACGAGAACGTCGAGTACGTCGACAGCGCCCCGCAGAGCCCGGTGCCCAGTGCCAGCCGCACCTGGGACGAGGCCGCGCCGGCCGACGCCGCGCCGGTGACCAGCCCGAGGATCACGCACGCCGAGATGTTGACGGTGAAGGTGCCCCAGGGGAACACCGAGTCGTGCCGGGACTGGACGGCGCGGTCGGTGAGGTAGCGCAGCGGGGCGCCGACCGCGGCGCCGACGACGACGAGCAGCCAGTTCACCGGCGCACCTCGCTCCGCGTGTACCGCAGCGTCTCGCAGACGTCCAGGGTGACCAGGCCGTCGCCCATCACCTCGTCGAGTTGGGGCAGGAAGCCGCGGATGCGTTCCTCGGTGTCGATGAGGACGACGGCGACGGGCAGGTCCTCGCTGAGCGACAGCAGACGGCTGGTGTGGATGACGGACGAGGAGCCGAAGCCCTCGATGCCGTGGAAGACGGAGGCACCCGCGAGCCCGGCGGCGCGGGCGCGGTGGACGATCTCGACGAAGACCGGCTTGTGGTGCCAGGTGTCGTGCTCCCCGACGTAGACGGTCGCCCGCAGCGCGGAACCGGTGATCCTCACTTCTGCCTCCTCTCGACGAGGCGGCGGGTGACCGTCGCCGCGAGCGTCACGGAGACCAGCGCCGCCACCAGGGTCAGCGCCAGGTAGGCGAGCCCGGCGCGGGCCCGGCCGTCGGCCACCAGTCGCTGGATCTCCACGGCGTAGGTGGAGAAGGTGGTGAAGCCGCCGAGGACGCCGGTGCCGAAGAACGGCCGTACCAGGCGGTGGGCGGCCCATACCTCGGTGATGATCACCATGAAGACGCCGATGACGGCGCAGCCGGCGGAGTTGACCACCAGCGTGGTCCAGGGGAAGCCGCCGTCCGGGGTGGGCCACAGCAGGGTGGCGCCGTAGCGGGCGCAGGCGCCGAGGGCACCGCCGAGGGCGACCGCACCGACGACGGCGCCCTGACCGCTGCGCGGGGTGCGGCGCCGCGCGGGCGGGGGGACGCCGGTACCGGGGTCGACCGGATCGTCACACACGGGTTCCTGTGCCTTCACCATCTGCCTCTCCTACTCGCGGCGCACCGTCGCCGGGCGCACGTCATCGCAAGTAGGGACCGTTGGCGGCGTACTGCCGCGGTTGGGTACGGCGGGCCCCACCGCCGTGCGGCGCCCGCGGGCGCCGCGTCGCTCCACGGTACCTCCGGTGCGCCGGGCATCCGCACCCGGGATGGCCGAAAAGCGGCCATGAGGGAGGAGGCGGATCCGTGCCGCGCGCCGCACCGGCACACCCCCGTCCCGCGACGCGGACGGCAGGCGGGCGCGGCCTCCCGGGCAGGGGGCGGCGCCGTCGGCCGGGGGCGGCCGGTCCCGCTTCCTTCAGCAGGTCAACGGCGTTCCCAGGCGCTCTTTCGCGGAGGCGGGTGGAGTCGGGCGACGGATTCCACAGGCGTCGGGGCAGGCGCGGCCGGGGCGCCTTCCCGCGGGGCCGGGGCCCGTCGCGCCGGAGCCGTACCGGCCGTTCACGGCCCCGGCTCCGCGGTCACCGGGCCGCCTCCGCCCGACGCATGACCCGCGCCCCATGTGGCCACCGATTCCGTTCCACGGTCATCCACGCGACGCCAATACCTCCCCCGTGCCCCTTCCCCGCAACGGATTTCGTCGTCCAGTGAATTCCCTATGAAACCTTGACGCGCCTGCGGGACGGGGGTTTCATTCGGTCACCGAAACGGCGACCGCGTCCCTGCCGCGTCTCTTCCGCGCTTTCCGGGCCGCACCGCTTCGTGGCACCACCTCTTCGGCACGCTCCTCGGCCGCTCGCACGATGGGACACGGATGACCACTACGCCCTCCACACCCGTTGCCTCCGCGACCCCCGCGGCGGATCCGCATCCGGCGCCCGCCGCCGGGGCGGGCACGGACGCCGCGACCGGCGGAGCGCCGAAGCTCAACCGCTCGATCGGCGTGGTGGGCGGCACCCTGCTCACCCTCTCCTGTCTGACACCGGCCTCCTCACTCTTCGTGATCGTGCCGGACTCCTTCGCGACGCTGGGCACCGGCGCCGCGCTCACCATCGCCATCGCCGCCGTGCTCTGTATCGGCGTCGCCTTCACCTACTCCGAGCTGGGCACGCTGATCCCCAGTTCCGGCGGCGAGTACGCGATGGTCGGCACGTTGATGGGGCGGCTGGCCGGCTGGCTGGTCTTCGTGCTGTCGCTGATCGTCGTCATGATCGTGCCGCCGATCATCGCGCTGGGCACCGCCGACTACCTGGCGCCGCTGGCCCATCTCGATCCGCAGTGGACCGCCGCGGGCGTGATGCTGCTGGCCACCGCGATGGGCCTGCTCGATCTGCGGGCCAACGCCTGGATCACCGGGATCTTCCTCGTCCTGGAGGTGGTGGCCGCCGCGGTCGTCGCCTTCCTCGGCTTCAGCCACACCAGCCGCTCCGCGTCCGTCCTGGTCCACCCCGTGATCGCGGCGCCCGACGGGCACACCACCGCGCTGACCGCGGGCCTGGTGGTGACCGGCCTGGCCACCGCGCTCTTCATCCTCCAGGGCTTCTCGACGGCGGTGTACCTCGCCGAGGAGATGGAGAACCCGCGGCGCAACGTCTCCCGCACGGTCCTGTGGACGCTGGGCATCGGTGCGGCGGTCGTCCTCGTACCGGTCGTCGCGATCACGCTGGGCGCACCGGATCTGGCGACGCTGACCTCCGGTGATGTCGCGGGCATGGTGGAGTCCTGGAGCAATTCGGCGGTCGGGACGTTCGTCAGCCTCTGCATCGCGCTGGCGATCATCAACGCGGCGATCGTGATGGTGATCCAGAACTCCCGGGTGGTGTTCGCCTCGGCGCGCGACGCGGCCTGGCCGGGCGGCGTCAACCGCGCCCTGTCCCACCTCGGGCGGCGCTTCGGCTCCCCGTGGGTGGCGACGCTCGCCGTGGGCGTGCCGGGGGCGGCCCTGTGCTTCGTCAACCTGGACACCCTGAGCGAGGTCACCGGTGTCGCCGTCGCGGCGATGTACGTCTTCGTGGCGCTGGGCGCGCTGGTCTCCCGCCGGGGCGCGCACAAGCACCGGGCGGCCTGGCGGATGCCGCTGTGGCCGGTGATCCCGGCGCTGCTCGTCCTGGTCCTGGTGTGGGTGCTGTGGCAGCAGAGCACCGAGAGTCTGGCGATCACCGGGGGCATCGTCGCGGCGGCGGCCCTGTACTGGGCGTGCTACCTGCGCCCGCGCCAGGACACCCACTGGGTCATCTCGGTCCCGGAGGAGGAGGCCGGGGAAGCGGCCTGACCGACGCCACCGCCGGGCCCCGGACCGCCTGCCGGGCGGCGGGGCCCCGGCCGTTTCTCCGGCGTCCGGGCCGCGCGGCCCGGGCCCCGCCGCCCCGTTCTCCGGCGCCGTCCGGACCCCGGCGCCCCGTTCTCGTTCTGCGGCTCCATCCGGTCTCGTTCTCCGGCTCCATCCGGCCGCTCGACCCCGTCGGCGCTCCGGCGGTCGGCCGTCCCTCACTCCCCCGCGGCCAGGGCCCGCCCCCGTGCCGCCGTCACCAGCTCGACGGCCTGTTCCCGGGTGCGGCCGGGGACCGCGTTCCAGTCGCCGATCAGCGCCTGCCAGCCGCGGTGGCGGAGTTCGCCGAGGATGTGGGCGGCGGCGCGGGCGGCGGCGTCCTCGGAGCCGATGCCGAGCGCCACCGCGCCGAGGAGCGCCCCGCAGACGCACCGGCGCCCGCGGCGGTCGCGCAGCCGGTGGGGGCGCTGCTGCCAGCCCCAGCTCCGGAGGATCTCGGCGGTGACGGCGAGCTGGGTGCTGGGCGGGTACGACAGGCCGGGCCGGCGGCGGTGCGCCCAGTCCGGCAGCGCCCGGGCGAACCGGCCGGGCAACCGGACCTCCACATCCGGCCGGGTCCCGTGCCGGGGCACCGCACGCAGCGCCTCCTCGACCAGCTCACCGACGGTGGCGCGGACCAGCCGCCGCGCCACCGGATCGGCGGGCGCGGTACGTCCCCAGCCCGCGGCGATCCCCTCCCACGCGGCCCGCTCCCGGAGGTCCGGGCGTACCGGGTCCGGGGCGCCGACGCCGTGCGGACGCACAGGGTCCGCCCCGCCGCACGGCCCCGGCCCGCCGCCGTCCGGCCGTACGGGCCGCGGGGCGTACGGACCGGGGTCCACCAGGCGGGCGGCGGCCCGGTCGAGGGCGGTGACGGTCAGCTCCGGGACGGGCATGAGGTCCCCTTCGCGGTGCGGTGGGATCGGGCGCCGTGATCGCCACGGCACACCGGAGACCTTATGTCCCGATTTGCAGTTTTTCTCCTTATCGCGGGGGCGTCACCAGGCGCTCGCCCGTCCGGCCGAGGCCCGCACCCGAAGAGGCCGGACGGGCCGGGCGGACGGCGCCCCGGGCCGCCCCGGACGCCTCAGCCGCGCCCGTCCGCGGCCGGGGGCCAGGCGCGGAAGCGCTTCGGGCGCGGTGGGGCGTAGGTGCGGACCTTGGACGTCCGCAGGCCGAGGCGGACGAGGGATTCGGCGATGGTGACCGCCGCCGCGACGGGCGCGGGCCGGGCCCCGTGCGGGCCGGTACGTCCGGACGCACCGGCCCGCGGTCCGGGCACCGTCACGCGCCGGGCACGGCGATCTCCTCGCCGTCCACGTCCTCGTGGGGGTGGCGCGCCCGGCCCGGCATCACCACGCAGAGGACGCCGGCGAGCGCCGCGCCGAGAAACCACGAGAAGCCGGAGAGGGCCGAGAAGTACCGGACGAGCGCGATCACGACGGCGACGGCGGCGGCGGGGAGGAGCGCGGCCACCGCGCGCGGGTTGACGCCCGAGCGGTAGGCGTAACCCGCCCCGGGGTCCTCGGTGTAGAGGTGCGGGACGTGGACGCGGGTGCGGCGGATCAGCCAGTAGTCGGCCATCACGATGCCGAAGACCGGGCCGAGCAGCGCACCGAGCCCGCCGAGGAAGAACTCGACGACGACCGGGCTGTCGTAGAGGTTCCACGGCAGGATCACCAGGCCGGCGACGGCGCTGACGACGGCCGCGCGGCGGAAGTCGAGCCGCTGCGGGAAGAGGTTGACCAGCGCGTGGACGGGCGCGACGAAGTTGGCCATGAGGTTGACCGCGACGGTCAGCACGATGAGCGCCGGCGAGGCCGCCGCCAGCGGGAAGGTGTGGGGGATCGCCCGCACGAGGTCGTCGGAGCCGGCGATGACCCGGCCGTCGATCCGGAACTGCGCGCCGCTGAGCACGACCACGACGCCCGCGAGGCCCATCTCACGGCCACCCCCGGCAACCCGGGCCGGACGCCGGCGCCCGGCCGGGCGGTATCGGTCACCCACCCCGCCGCCTGGCCGAAAAGGCGCCGGTCGGCGCCGTGGCACCCGCACCGAGCAGGCATACTTCATGCATTGCGCAATCCGGGAACCATAGGATCTCGGGGCCCGAAGAACGCCGTGAGGTGCGGCAGTTGTGGAGGAAGAGATGACGGTGGCCCTGACCAAGGGCGGCAACGTATCGCTCGGCAAACAGGCCCCCGGCCTGACCACCGTGCGGGTGGGGCTGGGCTGGCGGACCGCAGACACCGGCTGCGACCTGGACGCGAGCGCGCTGCTCTGCGACGCCTCCGGAAAGGTCCCGTCCGAGGCGCACTTCGTCTTCTTCAACAACCTCCGCAGCCCCGAGGGCTCCGTGGTCCTCTCCCCCGGCGCCCCGTCCGACGGCAGCGGCGACGACGCGCGGCTCGACATCGACCTCGATGCCGTGCCCGCCGCCATCAACAAGATCGTCTTCCCGGTCTCGCTCTACGACGCCGAGACCCGAGGCCAGAGCTTCGCGCAGGTCACCACCGCCCACATCCGGGTCGCCACCCCGGACGGCGCCGACCTCGCCCGTTACGACCTGCGCGGCGCGGGCGGCGCCGAGACCGCCATGGTCTTCGGTGAGCTGTACCGCCACGGCGCGGACTGGAAGTTCCGCGCCATCGGCCAGGGGTACGCCTCCGGGCTCGCCGGTATCGCCCAGGACTACGGCGTCGACGTATTGCGCCCCGAACCGGCCGCCCCGCAGCCGCCCGCGGCACCGCCCGCACCCCCCGTGCCCCCGCTCCCCCCGGAGCCCGCCGCCTTCCTCCCGGCAGGACACACCGTCCCGGCCCCCGCGCCCCACCCCGAAACGATCGGAGCCACCGACATGACCTGCTTCTTCGACCCCGCGCACGGCCCCGGCACGACGCCCGTCCTGTGGTCGCCGCAGTGGGGCGTGCCGCGCCAGATCACCTCGTGCCCGGGATGCGCCCAGCGCGTCCGGACCACCCCGCCGCCGTACTACACCGCACCGCAGCAGGGCTACCCCCAGCCCGGCTACCCGCAGCAGCCCACGCAGCCGGGGTACCCGCAGGCGGCGCCCGCGCAGCCCGAACAGCCGCAGCAGGGCCGCCGGTTCGGTACCGGCGCGCTCATCGGCGCCGGTGCGGCCGGCCTGGTCGGCGGCGCCCTCCTCAACGAGGCGTTCGACGACGACGAGCCCGACGTGATCGTCAACAACTACTACGAGGACTGAGCCTCCGGAGGGCCGCGCGGCACCCCGGACCACCGCGCCCGCACCGCCCTCCGGCCCGGCGCCGGCGCCCCGCCGCTCCCCCGGCCGGGCGCCGGTCCGTCCGCCCGTGACCCCCTCCGGCAACGCGGCGGCCCCGCCCCGAATGCCCGCGTAAGATCCGCATGTCAAGGTCAAGGATCTGCCGGGCGGACGGTGGACGTGCGGCGATCGGGGTGGGATCGATGAAGCTCTGCTTCCTGGTGGAGGAGCAGTACCGTCACGACGGGATGCCCCGGGAGGTGATCGCCCAACTCGGCGCCTGGGGCCACACGGTGGACATCATCCGGCCCGGCCGCGCCCTGCTGCCCCTGACCTCCGCCGTCACCGCGGGCGACCACGACGCCTGGGTCCTCAAGACCGTCTCCGGCGGCCCCGGCCTCACCTTGCTGGAGGCCGCCGCGCACACCGGCCTGACGACGGTCAACGACGTCCGGGCCATCCGCGGCGTCCGCGACAAGGCGCTCGCCGCGGTCATCGCCCGCACCCACGGGCTGCCCGTACCCGTGACGTACGCGGCCGCCCGCGCCGAGGAGTTCGCGCGGATACCCGAGGCGGAGTTCCCGCTCGTCGTCAAGCCCGCCGACGGCAGCTCCGGCCGCGCCGTCCGCCTGGTCCGCACCCCGGACGAGCTGACCGGCGCCGACCACGAGCCCTCCCCCGGGCTGCTGATCGCCCAGCCCTACGTCCCCAACTCCGGTACCGACCTGAAGGTCTACAGCGTCGCCGGGGAACTCTTCGCCACCGAACGCCGCTCGCCGCTCCACCCCGGGCACGCGGTCCGCGAGCGGTGCGTACCGCTCCCCGCCGAGGTCGCCCGGATGACCGCCGAGACCGGCGCCGCCTTCGGCCTCGATCTCTACGGCGTCGATGTGCTGTACGGCCCCGACGGCCCGGTGATCGTCGACATCAACGACTTCCCCAGCTTCCGTCAGGTCCCGGACGCCGTCGCCCGGGTGTCCGCCGCCGTCCTCCGCCTCGCCCGGCGCGGCTCCGGCGCCCTGACGCCCCCGCGGCTCCCGGTCTCCCTCGCCGTTCCGGCGCAGCCCGCGGCCCGCTGACGGCCCGTCCGGCCGCGCCGCCGGACCACACCGATGAGGTCACACCACCCTCACGATCTGCTGAATTGCGAAAGTTGGCAATTGATTAGATGCTGTGGTGATGACGTTCGCATCGTGGCGCGGCCACCGGGGGAAGCAGTGATCGGGGGGCTCGAATCGCTGCGGCAGCGGCATGTGCTGACCCTCCCCACCCTCCCGGCAGCGGTCCGGGTGGCCCGGGAGACCGCCGAGCAGGTCCTCGCCGAGTGGCACATCGGCCCGCACCACCCCTCCGTCGGCCCGGCGCTGCTGATCCTCGCCGAGCTGGTCACCAACAGCGTCCGGCACGCGGCCCCGGTCTCCGCCCAGCTCACCGTGGTCTACGCGGCGCGCCGGGACCGCCTGGCCCTCGCGGTCCACGACCGGCACCCCTACCAGCCGACGCTGTACGGCTCGGCGGTCGGCAGCGCCGACGGCGGGCTGGCCACCGTCATGGAGCTCACCCTCGGCCTGGGCGGCACCGCCGGAGTGCTCCCGGATCCGGACGGCCGGGGCAAGACGATCCGGGTCTGCCTGCCGCTGTGAGCCGGTCCGGAGGCCGCCTCGCGGGCGGCCCGGCCCCCGCACGGGCCCGCCTCCGGTGACCGGCGGAGTTGATAATCTTGGCGATCGCCGAGGTCACCACCGTCGGCCTCCGGTGGCTTCGGTTCCCGCGCACGTCGGCCGCCCGTCAGCGCGCGGGAGGAGGAGCGCCGATGTCGTCGACGAGCGGATGGACGCGGTACGCCGCGGACGGTCCGGCCGGGCCGTCCCGCCGCGCCGGGGAAGTGGGGGCGTGATGAGTACGCCGCTGTACCAACTCAAGGCCGAGTTCTTCAAGACGCTGGGGCACCCGGCGCGCATCCGGGTACTGGAGCTGCTGAGCCGGCGCGAGCACGCGGTGGCGGAGCTGCTGCCGGAGATCGGACTCGAACCGGCGCACCTGTCGCAGCAGCTCGCGGTCCTGCGCCGGGCGAAGCTGGTCACCACCCGCAAAGAGGGCTCGACCGTCCACTACTCCCTGGCCAACCCGCAGGTCGCGGAGTTGCTCAGGGTCGCCCGGACGATCTTGACGGGGGTCCTCGCCGGGCAGGCGGAACTCCTCGCCGACCTGCGGGCGACCACGGACGAGGCGCCGAAGCCGTAGCGCGCCGCCACCGGACCACGGGCCGAGGGTGCGCACGGGGCGGTGGGCACCGGGTGCCACAATGCTTCCATGAGCAACAACGTATTTTTCGACATCACCATCGACGGCCAGAACGCCGGCCGCATCGTTTTCAAGCTGTACGACGACGTCGTCCCGCAGACCGCCCGCAACTTCCGTGAGCTGGCCACCGGCCAGAACGGCTTCGGTTACGCCGGTTCCGGCTTCCACCGCGTGATCCCGCAGTTCATGCTCCAGGGCGGTGACTTCACCAACCACAACGGCACGGGCGGCAAGAGCATCTACGGCGAGAAGTTCGCCGATGAGAACTTCCAGCTCAAGCACGACCGTCCGTTCCTGCTGTCGATGGCGAACGCCGGCAAGAACACCAACGGCTCGCAGTTCTTCATCACCACCGTCGTCACCTCCTGGCTCGACGGCAAGCACGTCGTCTTCGGCGAGGTCGTCGAGGGCCAGGACCTGGTGACGAAGATCGAGGGCCTCGGCTCGCAGAGCGGCACCCCCAAGGGCAAGATCACCATCGAGAAGTCCGGCATCGTCGAGTAACACCCGCACCACCGGCGGGGCCCGCGCCCCGCTTGCCGAGCGCGCCCCCGGCACCACGCCGGGCGGCGCGCTCGGCCGTTCCCGGCGCGCGGAACACGTCAATCTCCGGCCGGATCCCGCCGGGGCGGCCGCGTCACCTCGCCTTACGGGCGCGTTCGTTGAAGCGGTCGGCGGCGCGTTCGTTGAGGACGCCGAGGACGGCGCGCAGCCGGGGCGCGGGCGGCTGGTCACCGGCCGCGACCTCGGCGCCGGTCACCGTCGCCGGGGCGTCGCCCCGCGGCAGCGCGCGGGCGGCGGCGGACATCAGGCGGGTGGTGGTCACCGGGGCGACGCCGTTGAGCTTGGCGCCGATCCTGGCGGCCGGGGTGAGGACGATCCGCGGGCGGCGCCGCCGCATCCCGCCGACGATCCGGTCCGCGGCCCGTTCGGCGTCCATGGACAGCAGCGGCAGCCCGGCCAGCGCCGAGAACCACGCGTACTCCCGCCGCCGGTCCCCGCCGAAGTACGCCTGGAGGTGCGAGCCGGTCCGCATCAGCCCCGGGTGCACCGCGGTGACGGTGACGCCGTGCGGCGACTCCTCCGCGTGCAGCCCCGCCGCGAGGGAGGCGACGGCGGACTTCGCGCACGCGTACGGCACCAGATGCGGTACGGGCACCAGCGCGCCCACCGACCCGATCAGCCCGAGACGGCCGCCGACGGGGCTGCGCCGCAGGTAGGGCAGGGCGGCGAGGGAGGTGTGCAGCGCGCCGGTGAAGACGGAGTCCAGCGCCGCCCGGAAGCCGTCCGGGCCGAGCGCCGTGGCGGGGCCGACCTGGATGATGCCCGCGTTGGCGATGGTCAGGTCGATACCGCCCTCGGCGGCGGCGATCTCCGCGAACCGGTCGTACACCGCCGCCTCGTCGCGGACGTCGCAGACCAGCCCGCGCACCGGTCCCCCGGCGGCGCGCCCGGCGAGGAGAACGGCCCGGTCGAGTTCGGCCGCGTCCCGGGCGAGCAGCACCACCCGGCAGCCGTGCTGCGCGAGCCGGCGGCCGAGGAGGAGGCCCAGCCCCCGGGAGCCGCCGGTGACGACGGCGGTGAGACCGCCGATGTCCGGTACGGGGCGCAGGGCGTCGAGGGCTCGGGTCATGGCTCACCTTCCGGCCGTGCGGCGGCGCGTCGGCGGGGGCGTGTCAGGAGCGGAGAGGTCCGCGTCAACGGTACGCCGCCGGGGGTCCGGGCGCGCGGCGGGCGGGGCGGTCCCTGAGGACGCGCAGGGTTCTCAGCTCCGGGTCGACGGCGTCGGGGACGTTCATCCCCGCGGCGACGCCGGTGCGCAGATAGGTGAGGACGGGCTCGGTGAGGCATTCGCCCGGCAGGACGGCGGGGATGCCGGGCGGGTAGGGCGTCAGCATCTCGGCGGCGACGCGTCCGGCGGCCGCCGCGGCGGGGATGTCCTCGGTCGGGCCGAAGAAGGCGTCGCGCGGCAGGCACGCCTGCTCCAGCCGGAGCGCGGCCGGGTCCGGGACCTGTACGGCCGGGGCGGCGGGCAGGTCCGGTGCGGCAGCGGCGGCGGCGCGTACGGCGGCGAGCAGCGCGCCCGCGGTCTCCTCGTCGTCGGCGTGGGTGAGCTGGGTGTTGATCCGCCGGTGGTCGGCGAGGTGGGCGTCGACCCGGCGGTGGGCGCGCAGCCAGTCGGCGATCTGGTAGCCGCTGACGCCGAGGCCGGAGACGTCGATGACGACGGGCAGCGGGTCGAGATCGGCCGCGAGGCCGGGGCCGCAGAAATCGGCGCGGTCGTTGACGTGCAGACCGTCGATCGCCTCGATCTCCGTGCGGACGCGGTCGGCGAGGGCGAGGGCCCGGCCCATCAGCTCACGGCCGTGGCGGGCCATCTGGCGGCGCCAGCCGTCGAGACCGGCGTAGATCGGGACGGCGGGGCTGGTGGTGCCGAGGAGGTCGGCGCGGGTCTTGAGCAGCGCCGGTTCGACGAGATCGCCGCCGAGGTGGAAGACGGAGCCCTGTTCCAGACCGCTGCCCATCTTGTGGATGCTGGTGACGCAGATGTCGGCGCCCGCGTCCATCGCCCAGGACGGCAGGTCGGGGTGGAACGGCAGGTGGGCGCCCCACGCCTCGTCCACGATCAGCGGGCGGCCGCGTTCGTGGCAGACGGCGGCGAGCGCGGCGAGGTCGGCGCAGCTCCCGTACGGGGTGGGGCTGGTGATCAGCGCGCCCTTGGCGTCGGGGTGGGCGGCGAAGGCGGCGGCGACGTCCGGTGCGGACGGCGGGTGCGCGAGATGGCGCTCGGCGTCCCACCGGGGGTCGATCCAGACGGGCCGGATGCCGGAGAGGATCAGGCCGGAGACGACGGATTTGTGGGCGTCGCGGCCGATCAGCAGCTTCTCGTGGGGTCCGGCGACGGCGAGCATGGCCGCCTTGACGGAGAGGGAGCTGCCGCAGGTGGAGAAGAAGGTGTGCCGGGCGTGGACGGCCTCGGCCATCAGCCGTTCGGCGCGCTCCAGGACCCGGCCGCGGGTGCGCCGGTCGTCGAGGCCGCCGGAGGCCAGGACGTCCCCGAGGAAGACGGCGTCGCCGAGGACCGCGCGGACCTGCGGATCGGCGCCACGGGCCTGTTTGTGGCCGGGCGGGCTGAAGGGCAGCCGGTCCTCGCGGTGGTAGGCGGCCAGCGCCGCCAGGACCGGCGCCTCGTTCTGATCGAGTGGCATGGCGCAGGTGTTCCCGGACCGACGCCGGAGCAATCAGGGCGCGACGGGAGGAACCGGACGCCGTGCCGGGGCGGGCCGGTGCGGCGGCCGTACGCGTGTGGGGTGCGGGACCGGGACTCCGGGCCGGTTCACGGGAGCGGACCACGCCGGATGGCGGTCCGGCGGCGGGGCGGACAGCATGGCCGGGGCGCCACCCGCGGGAGCCGGGCTTCCGGGCGCGGGACCGCGGGCCGGTCCCGGTCCGTGTGCCGGGTCCCGGTCCGTGTGCCGGGTTTCCGGTCCGTATGCCGGATCCCGGGCTCGCGAGCCGCTTCGCGGTCGCGGGTCCGCAAGGCCGGAATCCCCGGGACGGTGGCGCTCCTCCCGTCCGCCGGACCCGACCGTGAGGTGCCCCGTGTCGAAGCCGCCGCTGCCCGAAACCGCGACCGCCATGCTGGCGAAGGCCAATCCCGCCGTGATCGCGACCCTGCGGCCGGACGGGCAACCCGTGTCCACGGCCACCTGGTACCTCTGGGACGACGGCCGCGTCATGGTCAACATGGATGAGGGCCGCCGGCGGCTGGCGCACCTCCGCGATGATCCGCGGGTGACGCTCACCGTGCTCGACGAGGGCAACTGGTACACCCATCTCAGCCTCGTCGGCCGCGTCACCGAACTCCGTCCGGACGCGGATCTGACGGACATCGACCGGCTGGCCCACCACTACCTCGGCACCCCGTACCCCCGGCGGGACCGGGCCCGGGTCACCGCCTGGATCACGATCGACCGCTGGCACGGCTGGGGCACCCTCAAGGACAGCTCCCAGGCGGGGTGACCTGCGGCCCGGCCGACCGGAGCGGCGGGGTGCGGGACCGGGGCCGGGGCCGGATCCCGCCCACCGGATCCCACCCGCCGGGCTCCGGGCGCCCCCGGGCTCACACCGGCTCGGGCGGCTCCACCGGCTCCCGGCTCCGGAGGGCGGCCCGGTCGTCGGTCTCGTAGGTGAGGCGGTTGACCACCTCCACCACGCCGTCGACGCTCTCGCACAGGCGCACCGCGACGACCACCAGGCTGCGGCGGGCGAGGGTGCCGCTGAGCGTCACCGTGCCGTCCGAGACCTCGACGGTGACAGCGGACGGCGGGACGTTCAGCGTGCGGGTCAGGACGTCCTCCAGGATCTCCTCCTGGATCGCGCGGTCGCGCCGCAGGAAGAGCTGGACGAGGTCGCCGCGGCTGAGGACGCCGATGAGGAGGCCCTCGTCGTCGACCACCGGCAGCCGCTTGACGCCCTTCTCGTCCATCAGCCGGGCCGCCCGGATGGCGCTCCACCGCGGGCGCGCCACGACGGCGGGGCTGGTCATGAGCGAGCCGGCGGTGTTCGACGGGGTCCGGTCGATGTGCCGCCGCAGCAGGTCCGCCTCGGAGACGACGCCGAGCGTCCGTCCCGCCTCGTCCACCACCGGTACGGCGCTGATGTCGTACTCGTCGAGCAGCCGGGCGATCTCGCCGAACGCCGTGCCCGGTTGCACGGCGACGGCGCCGGGCGTCATCAGATCGGCGACACTGCGGTGCCTCATCGCGTTCCCATCCCTCCCGATATCCCTCCCAACGGGATATCCGAGGTCCATTGTCGCGCGTCCGCCGCGGCCACCGGCGCCCGTGCCCGCGGGGTGAGCGGCGGGGGCCCGGCGGCCCGTGCCCGCGGCGCCGCCGGTCCGCGCGGGGCGTCAGCCGTCGCCGCCCGGCCCCGCCGCCCGCGCCCCCTGGGACAGCAGCCGCGTACGGAAGAGGTCGAGGACCTGGTCGAGGGCGGCGCGGGTCGGCTGGCCCGGTGCGTCGATCAGATGCTCCGTCACGACGGAGTGCGGCGGGAGGAGGGCGTCGGGGTTGGCGTCCGCGTCGTCCAGTTCGACGGCGACGAACGCGTCCCCCAACTCGCGGCGCAGGGCGGCGAACCGCTCCTCGGGGACGAAGCGGTCGCCGCGGAACCGCATGCCGAGGACCCGCAGGTCGCCGCGGGCGCAGCGGTCCTTGACGACGGCGAACTCCGCCGGGGAGATGTCGATACCGCGGCGGCGCCCCGCGGTGACCGGCAGCGGCAGCGAGGGCTGCGACAGGACGGGGGCGAGCAGCCGTTCGTCGGTGGCCATGGCGAGCGCGAAGCCGCCGGTGGCGCACATGCCGATCGCCCCGACGCCGGGGCCGCCGCACCGCTCGTGCTCATGGGCGGCGAGCGCCCGCAGCCAGCCGACGACCGGGGAGCTGCGGCCGGTGGCGAACAGGGTGAACTCCCGGCTCACGCACAGCTTCAGCATCGTGGACGCCAGGTACGCCCGGCCCCGCACCGGCGGACGGGGATCGCGTCCCGGCGTGCCGAACAGGACGGGCAGGACGGCGGTGCAGCCGAGGGCGGCCACCCGGTCGGCGAACTCCACGACCTTGGGCGTGATGCCCGGTACCTCGGCCATCACGACGACGGCGGGCCCGGTGCCGCGGCGCAGCACCTCCCGGGTGACGCCGTCGTGCGTGAAGGTGGTGCGCTCGTATCCCGCGAGCCCGTGATCGGCCATGTCGTCCTGTCCGTCCGTCTCCGTCACCGGGGCCGTGTGCACGGCGCCCCGGCCGCCGCCCCGGCGGTGCCGGCGGCGATCCGCCCGTGTCCCCGTGTCCCCGTATCCCATGCCCCCGTGTCCCCGGTGTCTCCGGGCCGCGGCGCGCCTCGCGCCCCGGGCCGCACGGTACGCGGTCCGGCGCGGGGCCGGGGACGGCGGGCGGTGCGGCGGGCGGTACGGAAGCGGGTGCGCCGCCCGTCTCCCGCCGCCCGGCGCGCCGTCGCCGTGCCCGGTGCGGCTGCCCGCCCGGTGACCGGGGCGTACGGCGCCGGGTGCGCGTCCGGCGTGGCGTACCGCGCCACCGCGCACCGGCCGGTAGGCACGTGCCCATGGACGAGCACACCGGGCGGCGGCCGCGGCGGGACGGACGGAGCGGCTGGTACAGCGCCGGGGTGGGCGGCGTCGGCGCGGCGAGCTTCTTCAGCGACTCCGGGCACGAGATCGCGACCGCCGTGCTGCCCGGATTCCTCACCTCCACCCTGCACGCGTCGCCGGGCGCGCTCGGCGTCGTCGAGGGCGTCAGCGACGCGCTGACCGGCCTCGCCAAGCTGGCGGGCGGCCCGCCGGCCGACTCCCCCGGGCGCCGGGCCCGGATCGCCACCGGCGGCTACCTCGGTACGGCGCTGGCCACCGGCGCTCTCGGTCTCGCGCAGTCCGTGTGGCAGGTCGGCGCCCTGCGCGCGCTCGCCTGGACCTCGCGGGGCATCCGGTCGCCGTCCCGGGACGCGCTGCTGGCCTCGCTCGCCCCGCCGCGCGCCTACGGGCGGGCCTTCGGCCTGGAGCGGGCGGGTGACAACCTCGGCGCCGTCGCCGGACCGCTCCTCGCCGCGCTGCTGGTCTCCCTGCTCGGCATCCGCGCCACCCTCTGGTGCGCGGCCCTGCCCGGTCTGCTGGCGGCGCTGGCCATCACCTACGCCGGACGCGAGGCCCGCCGCACCCTCGCCCAGCCGGCCGCCCGGCGCCGTATCCGGCTCCGCCTGGGGGATCTGCGGCGCGCCGGGATGGCCCGCGCGCTGCTGCCGGTGGCGCTCTTCGAGACCGGCAACATCGCCGTCACCCTCCTCATCCTGCGCGCCACCCAACTCCTGCACCACGGCGCCCGCGACCTCGCCGCCGCCACCTCGCTGGCCGTGCTGATCTACGCGGCGCACAACGCCGTCGCCGCCGCCGTGGCCTACCTCGGCGGCCACTGGATCGACCGGGCGGGGCCCCGTACCGCCTTCGCCGCCGGCGGGGTCCTCTATCTGGCGGCGTACGGGATGTTCGCCGTGCCCTGGCACGGCTGGCCGCCGCTGCTGGCCGCCTTCGTGCTGGCGGGCAGCGGTATCGGGCTGGTCGAGACCGCCGAGTCGGCGCTGGTGGCGAGGATGCTGCCGGACGCGCTGCGCGGCAGCGGCTTCGGGCTGCTCGGACTGGTGCAGTCCTTCGGCGACTTCGCCTCCTCGGCCGCCGTCGGCCTGCTCTGGACGGCGTTCGGCCCGGCGGTGGGCTTCGCGTACGCGGCCGCGTGGACCGGTGCCTCCGCCCTGGCGGTGGGGGCGACGGGGCCGCCGCGGGCGTGACGGGCGGGCCGGTACCTTTGTCGCACCAACCATCTGCGGGAGGCGCGGTGTGACGGAGGATCAGCCCGTACCGATCAGCGGCGAGGACGTCGAGGCGTCGCAGCAGGGCATGCGCTACGAGTTGGCGACCTTGTCCTTCCGGCTTCTCGACGCGGAGAAGGCCGCCGCCGGGGTCCTGCCCTGGGTCGAGGACCCGGACGCGGAAGGCAGGTTGCTCGGCTGCTGGCAGACGGAGAACGGTCCGCTGGGGCGACTGATGGTGCTGCGCGGCTTCACCGACGACGCGGAGCTGAGCCGGGAGCGGGCGCGGGCGCGCCGCAGCGTCGTGCCGTTCGGCGGCCCCGCGCACCTGACCGATCTGACGCTGCAGAGCTTCGCGCCCTTCCCGTTCGTCCCGCCGGTACGCACCGGCCGGTTCGGGCCCGTCTACGAGATCCGGGACTACCACCTGCGCCCGGGAGGGCTGCCCGCGACCCTCGCCGGCTGGCGGCAGGCGCTGCCCGCCCGGCACCGCGTCGATCCGTTGACGGTGGCGATGTACGCGCTCGACGGCCCCGACCGGATTCTCCAGATCTGGCCGTTCCGCAGCCTGGACGAGCGGGTCGCCCTCCGCAGGGACCTCTACGCCGCCGGTCTGTGGCCCCCGCCCGGCGCCCCGGAGCAGATCCTCGACGCGACCTCGGTCATCGCCTGGCCGACCGCCTTCTCCCCGCTCACCTGACGGCCCCCGGGCGGCGGGACACCGCGCCGCCGCCCACGGGCCCTCAGATCACAGGTAGAGCGCCCGGTTGATGGGGACGCCCTGTTCCCGGCAGCCGCTTTCGTAGTGGTCGATGAGGCGGAAGACGTCCATCACCTCGGTCACCCGGTCGTGTTCGTCGAGGAATTCCACCGGTCCGTTGAGCCAGAAGACGGTCTTCATGCCCTCGTCGGAGAGCAGGGTGTGGGTGCGTCCGGGGCTCTCCCGGACGAAGTCGCCGGGGCGGCCGACCCAGTCGTACTCCTGGTAGCGCCAACTCCCTTCGAGTACGTAGCCGGAGACGGGGCCGCGGTGGCGGTGGCGGCCCAGTGAGCCGCCGGACCGCACCCACAGCACGTTGGCGGCGGAGTTGCTGCGGATGTCGAACGTCAGGTGCTTGATCATCACGTTCGGGACGAAGGGCAGCCACGGGGAGTCCGCCGCCGCGATGTACCCCTCGGGCAGCGCGTAGCGGTCCCGGCACCGGTCGAGCCTCGCTTCGCTCGCGGCCAGGCTGTCCGCGCCCGGGGGCGGGCTGGTCGTCATGGAGGGTGTCCTTCCTGTCGGCGCGGAGCGGGCGCGCTCGCCCGCCCGTGTTCCCTTACCCCGTCCGGCACGGCCGGGCGGCCGGGTGCGGCCGGGCCCGTCCCGTGCGGCGTCAGCCGAGGGCGGTGTTGTAGTTGACCATCCCCTCCACCAGGTGGACGGCCGCGCCGACCAAGGGGCTGCTCACTCCCTCGCGCACCACGTCGGGCAGGCGGTGGGCCTCGTCCTCGGTGGCGGTCACCATGCCCCAGAACGCGTGGAAACCCGTGGGGTCCGACGGCTTCTCGGCGGCGGTGCGCACCGTCAGGACGCCGCCCTCCCCCGTCACGGCCAGCGCGCCCATCTGCCGCAGCACCGCGGGGTCCCGCTCCTCGGTGGCCACCACGCTCCAGCCCGCCGTCCCGGTCCGCCGCACGGCGGCGAGCAGGCTGCCGGCGCTGTCCGGGCCGGTCAGCACCATGTCGGGCAGGACCAGGGCCACCGGTCCCCGCGTCAGCGGCAGGGCGGACCGTATCGCGCCGTCGAGACCGGGCGCCCCGACGTCGTCCTGGTAGACGAAGACCAGTTGGAAGGTGTCGGCATAGCGGGCGAGATAGCGCACCGTGTCCAGCTTGTGCGGTCCGATCACCACGACCAGCCGTACGGCGAGCCCGCTTCCGGCCAGCGCGACGACCGCCTCCAGGCTGCGGTCGAGCACGGTGACCCCGGGAGCCAGGGAGTGCAGCTCCTTCGGGTACGGCGCGCTGAAACGCGTGCCGAATCCGGCGCACGGCAGGATGACGGAGACATCGGGAACGGACGCGGACGATCCAGGCATCGAGTGGCTCTCACGTTCTGTGGGCGGTCGGGATCCGCGCCCCCACCGGCGGCGGGCGGCCCGGGGCCGGCACCGCGACGCGGGCCGGAGGCGCGCTGGGCACTCACCGTAATCACCGGGGACGGCCCCGGGCGAGAGCCGGACGGCGATCGGCGACCTCCCGGCCGCGGGGGCGCCCGGCACCGCCCCGCGGCGGAAGTCGGAGGTGACGGCGCCCAGTTGGCCCGCACACCCGTTCCCGTCCGCCCCGTACACTGCTGCCCGCCCGGCTGTCGCGGCCGGCACGGCACCGGGGACGGGCCCGTCCGAAGGCCGCGCCGGCCCCGGCCGGATCCTGGACGACGGAACGGAAAGAGGCGACGCGATGCGGGTGCTGCTGTCGACATACGGAACGCGCGGTGATGTCGAACCCCTGGTGGCGCTCGCGGTACGGCTGCGGGAGCGCGGTGCGCAGGTGCGGATGTGCGCCCCGCCGGACGAGGAGTTCGCGGCGCGGCTGGCAGGTATCGGCGTGGAGTTGACGCCGGTCGGCCGGCCGGTGGGAGAGCTGATGCGCGGTACGGCACCGCCCTCGGCGGCGGATCTGGCCCGGTACCGGAGCGAGCTGGTCGACGCGCAGTTCGGCGCCTTCCCCGCGGCGGCCGACGGATGCGACACGCTGGTGGCGGCCGGTCTGGCGCAGATAGCCGCCCGGTCCGTGGCCGAATCCGCGGGCCTTCGCTACATCTACGTGAGCTACGCGGCGGTCCAGCTACCGTCACCGCACCACGCGCCGCCGCCCCGGCCCGGCTGGCCCGGGCCTGAGGCGGACGGCAACCGGGCGCGGTGGGAACACGACGCCCGCCTCGTCCACGCGGAGTTCGGCGAGGCGCTCAACGGCCACCGGGCGGCGCTCGGCCTGCCACCGGTCGACGACGTCCACGCCCACGTCATCACCGACCGGCCCTGGCTGGCGGCGGACCCGGCCCTGGGACCGTGGCGGAAGACACCGGGCATCGACGTCGTCCAGACCGGCGCGTGGAGCCTGCCGGACGAACGCCCCCTCCCGGCCGACCTGATGACGTTCCTGGCGGCGGGCGCGCCCCCCGTCTACGTGGGCTTCGGCAGCATCAACGCCGCACCGGAACTGGCCCGCGCGACGATCGAGGCGCTCCGCGCCCGGGGCCACCGGGCCCTGGTCTCCCGGGGCTGGGCCGGTCTGGGCCTGATCGACGACCGGGACGACTGCTTCGCCCTCGGCGAGGTCAACCATCAGCGCCTGTTCCGTCAGGTGGCCGCCGTGGTGCACCACGGCGGCGCGGGCACGACGGCGACCGCCGCCCGCGCGGGCGTACCGCAGCTCGTGGTCCCCGCCCAGCTCTCGGACAACCCGTACTGGGCCCACCGGGTGGCGACGCTGGGGATCGGCGCCGCGCTCGACGGGCCGGTCCCGACCGCCGCGGCCCTGAACGCGGCGCTCGGGACGGCCCTGAGCCCGCGAACCCGGGCACGGGCGGAGGCGCTGAGCGCCGAGATCCGCACGGACGGGGCGGCGGTGGCGGCGGGGTTGGTGACCGACGGCCTCGGGTGACCCTCCGGCGCTACCGCCCTCCCTTCCTCTCCCCGGCCCCGCGCGGCCGGTCGCCACGGCCCGGGCGACGGCCGTATCCGCACACCGTTCACCCGGCCGGAGCGCCGCAGGGCGGCCTTCCGGGTCATGGAGCCGCAGTCCGGTGTGCGCACCGCCGCGGGCGGGGACGGATGCGGCATCCGCTGTGCAGCAGGAGGCCCCATGGTTCAGCAGTACGACGCGATCGCGGTGCGGGACGCCGATATCGAGCAGGTGGTGGGTCCCTACCGCGAGCAGGTGGAGATGCCCGCGCTGCTGCGGGCGCTGGGGCCGGTCGGGGGCGCGCGGGTGCTGGACGTCGGGTGCGGCTCCGGGGCGTACGTGCGGGCGCTGAGGCGGCGCGGGGCGTCCCAGGTCGTGGGGGTGGACGTGTCCGCGCCGATGATCGCCGAGGCACGGCGGGCGGAGGAGCGGGAGCCGCTGGGGGTGCGTTACGAGGTGCACGACCTCGCCGCGCTGCCGGTGCTGGGGGAATTCTCGGCAGCGATCGCCGTCGCCGTCCTCCACTACGCCGACAGCCGGCGAACCCTCGCGCGGATGTGTGAACGGGTCTGCGCCAACCTCGCCCCGTCGGGGCGGCTGCTCGCGCTGGTGGGCAATCCGGGCCTGCCGACGGGCGTCCCGCAGGCGAACGGCTTCGTCGTGCACCGCCCCGCGCACGTCCGGGACGGGGACGCGTACACGATCTCCGTACCCACCGTCCCGGCGACCACCTTGACCGTGCACCACTGGGCCTGCGGAACGCTGGAGGACGTCCTCACCTCCTCCGGCTTCGCCGATGTCACCTGGGAGCCGCTGCCCGGCACGGCCGACGGGGACGGTGGCGCCGCGCCGGTGAACCTCCTGCTGAGCGCACGTAAGGAGTAGCCGTGGACAGTCGACGGCGACCGGATTCCGGTCCGTCCGCACCGGCCCCCGGCGCGGACGGGCTGGACATCATCCGCACCCGCGGCGCGGTGCGCTCCTACACCGCCGAACCGGTCGGTGACGAGACACTCGACGCCCTGCTGGAGGCGATGCTGGCGGCGCCCTCGGCCTCCAACAAACAGGCTTGGGCCTTCCTCGCCGTACGCGCGCCGGAACGGGTGCGGCGCATCCGGGCGTTCGCACCCGGAATCATCGGCGTGCCCCCGCTCGTCCTGGTCGCCTGCGTCGACCGGGACCGGATGACCGACGACCCCCACCTGCGCGACGTCGGCTCCCTGTGTGTGGCCATGGCGGTGGAGAACTTCCTGCTCGCCGCACACGCCCTGGGCCTGGGCGGCTGCCCGGTGAGCAGTTTCCTGACCGAACCGATCCAGATGTTGCTGGACCTGCCCGGCCCTCTCGAACCCGTGCTGCTCGTTCCCGTCGGCCGTCCCGCCCGGCCGCTCACCCCCTCCCCCCGCCGCGCCCGGCAGGAAGTGGTCCGCCATGAATCCTGGCACCCCCCGCACCCCGGATGACCAAGACCGGCAGGCCCGGCAGCAGGAGGAGTTGGCGCTGCTGGCCGCCTACTTCCTCAGCAGCGCCCGACGGCTGCTGCAGGAGCCGTCGGCGTACGCGCTCTACCGGCTGATGGACGGCGCCCGCCGCGTCCTCGCGCTCCACGAGGACGGCGGTGGCGCCTGCTCCGATCTGGTCCCGGTACGCGCCGCCCTCGACGACCTCATGCACCAGGCGCCCAACGAGAACCGTGACTACGCCGCCCTGCTGGACGGCATGTGCCGGCAGATGGCCACCGCCCTCCGGACGCCTCCGTCCGGGACCGCCGCGACCGCTCCGGCTTCCTGACACCGCTCGCCGGGCTCCCGCACCGCACCACCGCCGTCAGGCCATCAGGGTGCGTCGGCGGGCCGGGCCTCCAGGATGCTCAGCCCCGACCCGGTGTCGATCACACGGTGCGCCGACAGGCCCGCCTCGGCCAGCAGCGCCTCGTACTCCGGGACGGTCCGCTCCCGGCCGCCCAGCAGCACGAGCACCACCAGGTCGAGCGTTTTCGCCGGGTGCGGGCGGCCGCCCCGCGGGATCATCCGCTCGATCACCAGCAACCGTCCGCCGGTCCCCATGGCCTGCCGGCAGCCCCGCAGGACGGCGACGGCTTCCGCGTCCGGCCAGTCGTGCAGGATCCACTTCAGGAGATAGAGGTCACCGCCCGGCGGCAACGCGCCGAACAGATCACCGGCGACGGCCTCGCACCGCCCCGCCAGCCCCGCCGCGCCGATCCGCTCCCGGGCCGCCGCGACCACATGAGGCTGATCGAACAGCACGCCGCCCGTACCGGGGAACGCCCCGAGGAGCGACAGGAGCAGGCCGCCGTCGCCCCCGCCGACATCCACGATCCTGCGCGCCCCGCCGAAGTCGTACGCGTCGATCAGCGCCGCGGTGTCCCTCCGGGTGGCCTGGGCCATCGCGGCGTTGAACAGGCGGTCCGCTTCGGGCTGTGCGCGCAGGAACTCGAAGAAGGGCGCGCCGTAGGTCCGCGGAAACGTCGCCTCGCCGGTGCGCAGGCTGTGCATGGCGTCGGCGAACGAGCGGCCCACCAGTTCGGAGAAGGCCAGCATGGCGTGGACCGAGTCCGGGTGGTCCGACCGCAGGTACCGCCCGGTCTCGGTGAGGCCGAAGACCCCGGGCTCCACCTCGTGGAAGACCTCCTCCCCGGCCAGTACCCGCAGCAGCCGGCCCAGCGTGTCCGGGTGCGTCCGGGTGGCCGCCGCCAGCTCACCGACCGGCCGCGGCCCTCCGGCCAGCGCGTCGGCGACGCCCGCCGCGGCCACCAGGTGCAACGCCCGGGCGACGAGCAGACCGTCGCTGAGGCCCAGCAGCCGGGAGCCGCCGGACGGTCCGCCCCCGGCGTCCCGGCCGGCGCTCACCCGGCCTCCCCGGGCGCCCAGGCGGAAGGCCGTACGACCAGATAGCCCTGATTCGGCGCCGCGGACAGGACGTCGTGGTCCGGCTCCTTGAAGTACTCCACGATCGGGGTGCTCACGTGGTAGCAGACCGCTGACGACCCCACCCCCAGGATGCCGGGGCTGTCCACGAAGAACGGCAGTTCGGCCAGGAGATACTTCAGCCCCGCGCCCATGACGTGCGGCTCCCGCTCGCCGGGCACCTGCCGGCCGTCGAGGAAGTGCCGCACCATCTCCTCACACGCGGCCGAGAGCCGGGCACTGGACCCGACCGCCTCCCCCACCCGGGACCGCACCGCCCGGTACTCCGCGAGTTCGAAGAAGGACGACATGGGCCGCGTCCGCACCTTGTCCGAGGCGGCCCCCAACCGCTCGACCGCCCGCCGTACCCGCCGCCGGACGTCCCTGATCTGCGAGGTGGCGTGCTTCCCCGCATGCCCGGCCTCGTCCCCCAGGGCGACCAGCATCGTGTCGATGTGGACATCCGTGTAGATGACGTCGACGGCGGAGAAGTAGTGACTCGCCCACCGCAGCAGGCCGGCCAGCCGCTCCTGGGTGAAGTAGCTGTTCCCCGCGCTCACCCCGATCACGGCATGCTCCCCCGGCTCCCAGACCCGCTGGGAACGGGCGCCGCTGGGATACGCCTGGAAACCATGTGCGGAGTCGACGAACCGGCCTTCGGCCATGGGCTCTCCCCACGAACGGACGTTGAGCTTCCCGACCACGGGGCGCTCCGGCATCTCACGAGTACCCGCAGCCGCCGCCCGCTCTCTCCGGCAATCAGGTGGAGCCGTCCGGCGCCTCCGGCCACGGCCCGCGGTCGCCCCTCGGCGGGACACGGGGCCGGCCCGGGCGTGCGGCGCCCCGTACGGGGGGAGCGAGGCATCGGACACCCGGCCCGGCACGCCCGCCGCCCTGGCGGATCGGACCGGCAGACGCCGGTCCGATCTCCTCCGGCGTCACCTGCTCGGCAGCCCTGGGTACGGACGGCAGCGCGCGAGCCGGCGGCTCCACCGCGTCCGGTTGGCCCATTTCCGTTCGGCCATCGCGGATCGGCCGGTAAGCCCTCCGCCGCCCGGACCGGGCCGCCCCGGTTCAGGGCTGCGTCACCGACCGGAACTCGCTCGGGGTCATCCCGGTGTGCTGCCGGAAGAACGAGCTGAACGCGGTCGGGTGGGCGAACCCGGTCCGTTCGCCGATCGCGGATGGTGCCAGCGACGTGTGGATGAGCAGGCGTTTCGCCTCCAGCAGCACCCGGTCGTCGAGGAAGCGTTTGGCGCCGCAGCCCAGCGCCGCGCGGGTGGCGCGGGTGAGGGTCCGGCGGCTGTAGCCGAGCCGCGCCGCGTAGTCCGCCACCCGGTGGGTGCGGCGGAAGCCGTCCTCCACCGCCTCCCGGAAGCGCCGGAACGCCTCGCTGTCGCCGGTGCGCGCCCCGCGCCGCGGGTCGGCGAGGTGGACCAGCCGGATGAGGAGGACGGACAGCAGGTCGCGCAGTGTCTGGAGGTAGGCGTCCAACGGCAGATCACCGAGGTCGGCGGCCTCCGCGACCAGGGCGTCCAGCAGGCCCAGCAGCGCCGCCTGCCGCTCCGGGCCGGGCGTCACGAGCCGCTGGGCCAGGTGCTCCCCGTGCCGGATCAGCGCATCGGTCGCCCCGCCGGGAAACCCGGTCGGGAAGACGAGGACGGCGGCGTCGCACGCCCCGGGCCCGTCGGGGAACCGGAGCACCTGGCCGGGCCACACCCACAGCCAGTCGCCCGCCGCCAGGCGGTGCCCGGTGAGGTCCACCGAACACCGCAGTGACCCCCCGCGCACCGCGATGACCAGGTGGAACGCCGGCCGTGCGGCGCGCGTGAGGGGCCGCCCCCGCTCGGCGGCGCGGGCGGCCAGCTCGGGCAGGCCGAGGATCTCCAGGCCCGGTGGCCGCCCGGCGCCGGGGCGGTAGGCGACGGTCGGGACCCCGTCCGGACCACGGCCGTCCGCGATGTGTCCGTTTTCCTTCATCACATGCCCGAGTTAAGCCGGTCGCGGCCGCCGGGCGGAAATAGCTTCGGGGGGAGCCCGTCCCGCCGGCCCGTCGCGCGCCGGTGATCTCCCGGAAGGAACCGCATGACCATCGAGTTCGCCACCCGGTACCGCACCCGCTCACGCATCCCGGCGGAGCCCGGAATCCCGTACTTCATCGAGAAGGAGGAGGGCGACCGCGCCCACCTCTTCACCGACCTGATCACCGTCTACGCCGGCGGTGAGCAGACCGAGAACACCTTCAACTTCTTCACCTGCGAAGGCCCCAAGGGCGACACCATCCCCGCCCACTCCCACGCCGACACCTACGAGGTCTTCTACGTCACCGACGGGGCCGTGCGCCTGTTCGTGGAGGACACGAAGGGCGAGCAGTCCGAGAAGCTGCTCACGGCCGGGGACTTCGGCTTCGTGCCGAAGAACTGCCCCCACGCGTACCGCATCGAGCGCCACCACAGCCGGATCGTCGGTGTGGCGGCCGGTCCCGGCGGCACCTTCGAGCGGTTCTTCGAAACGCTCGGCACCCCCACCGAGGAGTACGGCACGCCCCGCACGCCGTACGTCCCCGACCCTCACGCGTTCGAGACCGTGCCCCAGCGGTACGACGTGACCTTCCTGCCGGATCACAGGTGGCGCACCGGGAGCTGAGCGGAGGAACGGATCCTGGCGGCACGCGGCACGCCTGCCCCGGCGCGGACGGCGCGCTTCGGGGCAGCCGCTCGACGCGACCCGCGTCCGCGGCAGCCACGGTCCGCTCCCGCCGGTCCCGACGAGGAGGGCACCGAGGCCGCCGTGCCATTCCGCTCGACGGCGGCGTCGGGTTGTCCGGTCATGAGGGCGCCGTGGACCGGGCGCCGGATTTCGCGGCGGGCTCGGACGGGGGTGTGGCGGAGGATTCGGGGCCGGCGAGGCGGGTGAGGACGAAGGCGGTGGTGGGCGATATCGGAGAGTTGCGGTACGTCCCCGTCCCGTCCCCGTCGGAAACGCCCTCGGCGTCGGCACGGCCGCGCAGGAGGCCGCGAAACCTCTGTCATCTCCCCGGAATTCCGGCCCGTCCGGAACGCCGCCCGGAACGCCACGACATTCGCCTCGGCGATATCCGGATTCTCCGCGGACTTCGCCGCCGGGGACTTCTCCGTCTTCCGCCGGACGGTGATCCCTCCACGGCAGCGGGCCCGGCCCGGAGATGTTTCTTTCCGCGCCCGGCCCCTTCCGGGAGAGCCGAAATCCTTCAACGCCTCGACGGCCCCGGAACGCCCGGGAGAGTTCCGGCAGAAGCACGGGTTCCGGCGGGGAAGTCCGGGCCCCGGCGGGGAAGTCCGGCAGTGCCGGCAGGCCCTTACCGAAAGCCGCGGTCTCCGGCAGGAACCGGATCCGTGAGCCGCCTGCCCTCACCCGGATCACCCGCACAACGGATGATCACCCATTGCGGGCGCCGGACCTCCTCGGCCGGCGGGACTCGCGAACCGGAGCCTTCGAAGACCGCCGCCGCGGCCCTTTCGTCCGTCATCCGCGAAAGCGCGGAGGAGCACGGACAGTCGACGGCGGGTGACCGTATCGTGTGGAATATGCGCAGGTCAGGCGGCCGATCTTCCGTGCAGCGGCAAGGGCGTGCCGGTCGGTGGACCGCACGGCCGTGTGCGGTCGGCACCTTTCTACCGGAATCCGCAGGAACAGAGAACTGTACTTTCGTTCAACAGCCGGTGGGCGTAGGAGACGAGCCCGGCCTGTAATCGGGAGGTGACGCGCAACTTCTGGAGGATTTGGGCGACATGGGCTTTGACGGTCCGCTCCGACACCGCCAGTTCCAGGGAAATGCTGCGGTTCGAGCAGCCTTCCCCCAGCAGTCGGAAAACCTGCATCTCCCGGGCGGAGAGCAGATGGACCTTCCCCAGCTCTTCCGCCCACTCGCCCCGAGCCGATTCCCTGTCCCGGCACACTCCGCCGACCGGCGCTGTCGTAGCCGCCACCTCGTGCCGACAAACCTGCATGACGCCCTCCCCCTTCGACCGTGGCCGGACGCCCCAGTGCAGTTGAGGCACCGTCAACCAACTCTAGATGGGCGTTCATATTTGAGGGAAGGTACAACTCCGGTGTGACGTATGCCACATGCGCACAAGATTTTCGCCGGGTGTATGTTTCACCGCGGAAAGAACGCCTGAGCTGCGGCTCGGCGAAAGCGCTCGGTGAAAGTAATGGGCGCATCGCCCGATCACACCGGCGGACTCCCGGCCCATTGCCCTGCGCGAGACCGATTCGACGTTTCGGGGTTTTACCCGACCCCCTCCGGAAATCCCCGGAAAGACCGTTTCCCCGCCTGCGGGATTCAGCTCAGCCCCGCGGGTGCACGGCCGGCAGTCCCTTCAGCGTCTCCGTCAGCCGGGACGCGGTCACCTCGTCCGCGTCGAGCAGCGGTCCGCGCACCGGCCCCCCGGGCAGGCCCGCGGCGTTGAGCAGGGCCTTCGCCGTCACCGTGCCGGGGGTGCCGCCGTACATCATCGCCTCGATCAGCGGGGTGAGAGCCCGGTGGCGCAGGCGGGCCGCGTCCCGGTCGCCCGCCTCGTACGCGGTCAGCACCGCTTTCACCGCGCCCGGTGCGGCGTTGGCGACGGTGCTCACATATCCCGTGCCGCCGATGGCCAGCAGCGGGAGGTTGAGGTCGTCGCACCCGGAGTAGTAGGCGAGGTCGGTGGCGGCCAGGACCGAGGAGGACTTCATGAGGTCGTACGCGCAGTCCTTGACCCCTCGGACGCGCGGATGCTCGGCGAGCCGCAGGAGCGTGTCGGCGGTGAGCGCGACGCCGGTGCGGGCGGGGATGTCGTAGAGCAGCACCGGCAGCTCGGTGGCGTCGGCCACCGCGGTCAGATGGCGGGCGACGGCTTCCTGCGGCGGCCGGGAGTAGTACGGGCTGACCACCAGCAGGCCGTGGGCTCCGGCCTGTTCGGCCTGCGCGGCGAGTGCCCGCGCGTGGCGGGTGTCGCTGGAGCCGACGCCCGCGACGATCCGCGCGCGGTCACCGACGGTCTCGACGACGGCGCGTACGAGGGCCGCTTTCTCCGCGTCCGTGGTGGTGGGGGATTCGCCGGTCGTTCCGTTCAGCACCAGGGCGTCGCAGCCTTCCGTCACCAGATGCTCGGCGAGTTCCCGCGCACCGTCCAGATCGAGTTCTCCGGAGGCGGCGAAAGGAGTCACCATCGCGCAGGCAGCACGGCCGAAAGGGGGAGGTGTCATGGGCGCGATCGTATTGCGGCCCGCGGGCCCGGCCCACAGCACTTTGCGGTCATTTTCCCGGGCCTCCGGCGCTGACCGCGGAATTTTTGGTGCCGGAACCGATTCCGGGTCCCTCCGGATGGCGCACCCCCGGCGGGGAAGGAAAATAGTACTGCCCGGAGCCGTCGGACGGGAATTACTTCGGGGGCGGCGGTCCGGCGGGAAATCCGCGCGCTTCGCCGGACGCCGGCCGCCGCTCCCGTTTCCGTCCAGCGGTTCAGCCGGAGAATTTCCCGGTCACAGCGCGAAAGCCCGGGACACGGCCTCGGCGAAGGGGACCGGCTGATAGGTGGGGGCGAGATGCCCGCCCGGTACCTCCAGCGCCGGCCGGTCCACCATTCGGGACAGTTCCGTCACCACCCGCCCGTGCCACCGCTCGCGGCTGTCGGCACCGAGCGCCGGGACGATCTGCTCCCGGACCGCGCGGAGCGCGTCCGGGGACAGCGGGTGGGTGACGATCCCGGTGAGTTCACGGCGCAGATAGACGTCCCACTCGGGGAGCTGGGAATCGGGAACGCCGATGGCGGCCTGCTCGCCCGTGCCGTCGGACAGGACATGGGCGAAGAAGTAGTCGAACGCGGCCCGTGTGCTCAGCGCGCGGTTGATCCCCACGATGTCCGCGTACCAGGTCTGCCAGCGCTCCGCGTCGTCGAGCAGCGGCACGGCGGGGGGCTCGTGCGCGAGCACCGTTCCCACCCGCTGCGGGCAGCGGATGAGGGTCTCCAGGCCGATCAGCGCCCCGGCGCTGCTTCCGACGATGTGGACGGGTCCCTCGTCGAGGGCGGTCAGCACCGCTTCCGCGTCCCGGGCGTGGTCGGTGACGGAGACGGGTTCGTCGCCCTCGACGGCGCTGTGGCCGTGGCCCCGCCGGTCGTAGGTGACGAGGCCGCACTTGCGGGACAGCAGGCGGATGAGCGGGGCGTAGCCGAAGGGCATGCCCGTCGCCCCGGGGAGGAGCAGCACGGGCGTGCCGCTGCCGCGCACCGTGACCTGGATCGGCAGCCCTTCCGCCGCCGCGGTCAGTCGCCGTATCCCTGATGCCATTACGGTTCACCTCGCAGTGCGGGCCGTTTCCGGACCGCCTCGATGGACTTCCGGAGTTGCCGCACGACGTTCTGCGGTCGGTCGTGGAGATAGAAGTGGCCGCCGGGGTGCAGATGGACGCCGAGGGGGTGCCGGCTGCGGCGGTCCCATCCCCGGAGGCGGTCGGGCGGGGCGATGGTGTCGCCCTCGGCCCCGAAGGCGGCGAGAGGGACGCGGAGCGGCGGCGCGTCCGGATCGGGGCGCCAGTCGTCCACGATGCGCAGATCGCTGCGGACGGACCGGCCGAAGAGCTGCCAGGCCAGGGGGTGCCGCAGCACCTCGGCGGCGGTGCCGCCCGCGGACGCCAGCCAGCCGCGCAGGTCCTCGTCCGTCCAGGAGGACCTGTCGACCGGATCGCCCAGGGGCGGCGCCCCGCACGCGGACACCCCGAGCCAGACGGGCAGGGGCTCGCCCAGTTCCTGGAGCGTGCGGGTGAGTTCGTACGCCACGATGCCGCCGAGGCTGTGGCCGAAGACGGCGTACGGGGCGTCGCCCGGCCGGGACAGCGGCCCCTGGCGGAGGAAGGCGACCGCCTCGGCGCAGGTGGTCACAGGGGGGTGGGCGCCGAGGCTCCCGCGGCCGGGGAGGTCGGGGGTGTGGATCTCCCAGTCCGCGGGGAGGAGGGGACGCCACTTGTCGTAGTGGGCGCCGGAGCCGCCGGCGTGGTGGAGGAGGAAGAGCCGTAACGGGGCCGGTGAGGGCATGTCAGACCGCCGCGGTGTCGGTCGCGGGGGCGGGCGCCGTGGCTCCGGCGGCGGGGCGCGCGTTGCCGATGGCCCAGGTGAAGCCCATGGCCACCACGGTGACCCCGGCGGCCACCACGAAGGCCCTGCCGTAGCCGAAGAGGTCGGCGACCAGACCGCTGACGGGGCCGGCGGCCATGATGCCGAGGTCCCAGAAGGAGGTCATCGTGCCCATGGCGACGCCCGGTTGCAGGGCGCCGGTGCGGTGCAGGGTGATGGCGCTGGTCGAGGGGTAGATCAGGCCGAGTCCCACGCCGGTGACGGCGATGCTGAGCAGCGCCATGGCGGCGTCGCCGGCGAAGGAGAGCATGAGCAGTCCGGCCGCCTCCACGAGCAGCACGGTGCGGGCCACCCGTACGCCGCCGTAGCGGTCGGCGAGCGGGCTGCCCAGCGCCCTGGTCAGCAGGAAGGCGACGGAGAAGACCACCAGGCCCACCTGCTGGCCGCCGATGTGGTCGTGCGAGAGGTACAGCACCAGCAGGGCGGTGAGGGTGCCGTAGCCGTAGGCGGAGAGGCCCAGGCACAGGCCCGGCAGGCCGACGCCCCGGGGGACCAGATCGCGCCAGGTCCGCGGGCGCAGCCTGCCCCGCGCCGCGGAGTGCGGCTGCGGCCGGGTGGAGCCGACGAGGACCGCGGAGAGCAGGGGCAGGACGGTGATCACGCACCACACCGCCGTGGTGCCGCTGAGGCGGTGCGTCAGTACGGTCAGCAGCGGGCCCACCGAGAGTCCGCCCCACATCGACAGCCCGAACCAGCCGGATACCCGCCCCCTGCGGTTGGCGGCGACCCCGGCGATGACCCACGGCAGCGCACCGGAGAACAGTGCCGCCTCCCCGACGCCCATGATCAGCCGGCAGACCACGAGGGTGGGGACGTTCGGCGCCAGCAACTGCCCGACGGCCGAGAGAGTGGTGATCACGGCTCCGGTCAGCGAGACCCGGCGGGCGAGACCGGCGTCTCCGGCACGTCCCGCCATCGGGCGGGTGAGGGCCGTTCCCGCGAAGGCGATGCCCACCGTGAGTCCGACGACCGTGGGTCCGCCGCCGTACTTCTGCACCACATAATTCGGCAATTCCTGCAGTGTCGCTCCGAGGGCCAGATATCCGAAGAGAACTGCACACCAAAGGCGCCGCACCGGTGCCGTTTCGGGCTGATTCATGGTCGCGATCGTAGTGACAGGGCATCACCTCTACAAGAAGCGAAATTCGCCAGGCGTCAACGACATCGAAAAGCGGGGCATTCGGCCCACCGGTGCGGTTGATGAGTTTAGTCCCCCCGAAAAACCTGTCAATTGACCTTTGGGACATGGACGCTCCCGACGCACTCCCCCTAGAGTCCGACGGCGACAGGTCGACTTCTTGGATTCAACGGCCAACGGGAGCCTGTGCTGTGATAGGGGAATGGCTTGCCCGCGCCCGCCCCGACCGGGGGATACGGGTGCTCGGCCGGAGCGGCGAATGGGATTTCCGCAGTTGGTCGGAGATCGCCGCGGAGGCGTGGGACACCGCTGAGCTTCTGCGCCTTTCCGGCGCCCGCACCGGAGGAACCGTTTCTCTGGTGATCGACGCGCCGGACGTCTTCGCCGCCGCGTTCGCCGGGACGCTGGCCGCGGGCATGGTGCCGGCCCCCCACCCCCCGAGGTCGTCCTTCCCGGACGCGGCGGCCCACCGCGCCCGCCTGGCCGGTCTGCTGCGGGTGGCCCGCCCCGCCGCGGTCCTCACCCACGGCCGTTCCGCCGGACCGGTGCGCGAGGCCGTACGGGAGGCCGGATCGACGGCGCGCGTGCTGTCCCTCGACGACGGCCGGCCCACCGGCACGGAGCCCCGCTCCCCCGCCCGCCCGGCGCCGGAGGCGACGGCGCTGCTCCAGTTCACGTCCGGCTCCTCCGCCGCCCCCAAAGGGGTGCGGATCACCTGGGAGAACCTCACGGCGAACGTGGCGGCCATCCGGTCCTGGCTGCGCTGGGACGAGCAGGACGCGTTCGCCCACTGGTTGCCCCTCCACCACGACATGGGGCTCATCGGCGGCCTGCTCACACCGCTGGCCGCGGGCACCGATCTGCGGGTGATGACGCCACGTCAGTTCATCCGCGCACCGGAGCGGTGGCTGGAGTGCTTCGGCCGCCACGGCGCCACCCTCACCACCGCACCGCCCTTCGGATACGCCTACGCCGCGCGCCGGGTGCGCCCGGAGGCGCTCGACGGGATGGATTTCTCCCGCTGGCGCGTGGCGATCCTCGGGGCGGAGCGCATCGACCCCGCCGCCGTCGCCCGCTTCCACCGCCTGGTCGCACCGTACGGCTTCACCGCGCGGGCCCTGACCGGTGCCTACGGCCTCGCCGAGTCGACCCTCGTCGTGAGCGGGGTGCCGGCGGGCGGGAAGACCCGCACGGTGCGCCTTGCGGACACCCCGTTGACGTTCGGGGCGCCCGTGACCGTGGCCGGGGAAGGGGTGCTGGGCGAGGACGCCGCGACCGGGACGGGCTGGCTCGCCGGGTGCGGCCCGCCGCTGCCGGGGACGCGGGTGACGGTCGTCGACGAGCACGGCACCCCGCTCCCGCCCGGCACCTTCGGCGAGATCAGGATCAGCGGCACCTCGCTGTTCGCCGGGTACGTCCCGCAGCCGCCGCGGGACGGCCGGGAGCCCGGCGGATTCCGTACCGGCGACTCCGGCTTCCTGCTGGACGGCGAGGTGTACGTACTCGGCAGGCTCGGGCACGCGATGAAGGTCCGCGGCGCACGGGTGCACGCCGAGGACGTGGAGGCCCGCATCCTCGCCACCGCCGGCGGCCCGGCACCGCGCTTCGCCGTGACCTTCGGCACCACCCCGGAGTCGGCCGTGGCGGCGGTCTGCGCCGAGGGCGAGGTGACCCCGGAATGGGCGGACACCGCGGCGCGCTGCGCCCACGAGGCGACGGCGGGCACCGCACGCGTGCTGGTCGTCCGGGCGGAGCCCGGTGCGCTGCCCCGTACCACCAGCGGCAAGCCGCGGCGGCGCCGGCTCTGGGAGGAACTGGCCGACGGCGCGGGCGTCTGGCGGCCGCTGCGCGAGGAGCCGCCGCGGGCTTCCTCCGGAAGTGCGGACGCCTCCTCCGCACCGGACGGTCCGGCCCGGGCGGAACCGGAGGCGGCGGACGAGGACGAGGTGCCGGGGGATCCCGCCCGTCCGGCCGGTGAGGTGGGGCTGCCGTCCGCGCGGCAGTTGTACGACCGGTGGGAGGTCCAGCAGTGGAGCGTCGCCCGGGTCGAGGTGGCGCGTGACGCCCCGGTCTTCGCCGCGCTCCGTCCCTACACGCGCGGTGAACTCCTGGGCGCCCTCGCCGAGTTGGAGATCGGCGAGTCGTGTGTCACCCGGACCCTGAGCGCGCTGGCGGACCACGCCCCCACCGAGGCGGACCGGATATACCTGTGCACCCAGCTCGCCGACGAGGCCCGCCATGTGCAGTTCTTCCAGCGGTATCTCCAGGACGCCGCCGCGGTGGCGCCCGAGGCCCTGGAACCGGACGGCGAACTGGGCGGCGCCTCGGGGTACGGGCGGATCTACGCCCCCGTGCTGCGCGCGGCCACCGGCGCGGTGCGGGAGAGCGGCGGCGAGGCCGCCGCCTGGTACCGGGCGGTGGTCCACTACCACCTCATGACGGAGGGGCTGCTGGCCGCGCCCGGTCTGCGGACCCTGCGCGAACTGGCCGGCGCCTGCGGGCTGACGGCCCTCGGCGAGGGCCTGACCCATGTCGCGCGCGACGAGGCGCGCCATCTGACCTTCGGGGTGTCCGCGGTCCGCGCCGGAGTGCGCGGCGGCCACGCCGACACCGTCGCGGAGACCTACCTGCACGCGATAGGCGACACGGTCCGCGTCCTGGTGAACCCCGGGCGGCGGGCCACCGGTCCGAAGCTCACCGCCGCGCTCGTGCGGCACGCCGCACAGTTGTCGGGCCGCTGGGAGGCGTCCCGCCGGCGGATGACCCGGCAGCTCGCCGCCATCGGTCTGGGGCATCTGGAGCCCCGCGCGGAGCGGGCCTGGCGATCGGCGCTGGAGGCGGCGCTCGACGCCTACGCGGAGAACTGGCCGGAGCCGCATCCGGTGGTCCGCGCCGGCGCACTGCGCGGCCTCCGGCCCCATCAGCGAACTTCATGAAGCGGAAGGGGATCCCCCGATGTCACTGTATGAAAAGACCGTCGACCGGGTGCAGGACGTGATCCGGGACATGGCACCGAACCGTAAGGAGACGGTGTCCCGGGACGAACGGCTCATCGAAGAACTCGGCTACGACTCCATCTCCTTCCTGGAACTGGCCCTGGCCCTGGAATCCGAGTTCAACCTCTTCGAATTCGACGAGGAACAGGCCGAGAACCTGCTCACCGTCGGAGACGTGTCGGACGTCATCGGCAAGCTCGTCGTCGCCGCGGCCGCCGAATAGCCGGCCCGGGTATCCAGGGGATGCATGTGGAAACCATCGATGAGAGCACCAAGCGCTGGCTCACCGCGCTGGACGGCCTCTACGCGGTGCCGGAGGACCACCGGGTCGGCTATTTCGACCGCACCGCCGCCCTCGACACCCTCCGCTGCGGCGAGAAGACGCTCGACGCGCTGATCGCGGCCGGACTGCCGACGACCGGTGCGCCCGGTGACGAGTGGTTCGACCGCTTCGACCTGTTCAATCTCGCGCTCGCCTCGGGCTCCGGGCAGTCCGTACCGGAGAAGGCCATCGCCTACGCGCTGCGCTGGATGCACGGCGGGCCCGAGACCTGGACGGCCAGGCTCGACTGGAACTTCGTGGTGAACCTCTCCTGTCCGCGCGAGGTCTGCGGCGCCGGCCCGGAATGGACACACGCCCGGATGCTCCCGGAAGCCGTGGGCGGCGCCCTGCACTCGTGGCAGGTGGAACCGGCCGGCGCGGAGATCACCGGTGACGTACTGCGCCACACCGGACCCGGCCCGCTGCGCTTCTCCGGCCATGTCTCCACCAGCGGCGCGCTGATGGACCTCAGGTCGCCGAAGCTGCGGAGCATCGTCGACGACTTCTTCGCCCTGGGCCACCGCTGGGTCCGGCTCCCGGAACCGCTGCAGTGGGAGTACGAGCGGGTGCTCTCGGCGGGGGTGTCGCCCTGTATCTCCGCGAGTCTCTTCCTGCAGAAGGAGTTCGAGGCCGCCGGCTACCGGGCGTTCACCCGGCGGGGCTGGCTGCTGGGCATGCTCGACCTGGCGCATTCCTGGGTCGAGGTCACGGACGACGACGGGGTGACCAAACCGGTCGATCCGATCTTCACCTGGCTGACCGCGTACGCGGCCAAGCCCCATCCCGGCCTCGCCGAGGCGTCCATCGGCTCCCGGATGAACCGCCTGCTGCCCGCGGCGATGGCCGCGGACGGGCTGATGGCCACCCACCGTTGCGGCGGCGAGGCGGTCACCCCGCACCGCAGGACCACCATCCGCAGAACGGCCTCCCCGGAGGGATCCCCCGTATGACCGAGCCGCAGACCGCCACCCGCACCCCCGACCACCTCGCCGAACTGCCGGACATCCTCGGCGGCGACGAGCGGTTCCGTTCGATCCTGGACCGGCTGGTCACCTTGTCGGAGCGGGACTACTACGACCCCTTCAAGCTGTTCCGGTGGCCCGACCGCATCGACGAGGACGGGTACTGGATGTCCCCGGAACTCCTCACCGTCCACGGCACGGAGGCCGGCTCCCGGCTGACCACCGAGCAGCTCAAGGCGCTCAGCAAGTGGGAGAGCGTCAATTTCTACAGCCTCAACGTGCACGGCATCCGGGAACTGCTCAGCGAGCTGGTGGCCCGCATCCACACGCCGCCCTTCGCCGTGGCGTCGGAGTACTTCCACCACATCATCGGCGAGGAGAACGACCACATGTGGTTCTTCGCCACGTTCTGCCTCCGGTACGCGGGCAAGGTCTACCCGGACCGGTCGATGGCGTTCGCCGCGCCGTCCGTCCCGGAGGCGGACACCTTCCTGCTCTTCGCCCGGCTGCTGATCTTCGAGGAGCTGGTGGACGTCTTCAACCGGCGGATGGGCGACGACGAACGGCTCGACCCGACCGTCCGGAAGATCAACAAGGTGCACCACCAGGACGAGTCGCGCCACATCGCCTTCGGCCGGCAGATCGTGGCGCTGCTCCACAAGGACCTGCGGCAGCGGCTCGGCGCGGCCCAGCTCCGGGAGCTGGAGACGTATCTGAAGCGGTACATGCGCAACTCCGTCGAGGGATTGTGCAACCCCGCGGCCTTCCGGGACGCCGGTATCCCGGAGCCGTACGCCGTGCGCCGCGCCGTGCTCGCCGACCCGGGCTTCGACGACTTCACCCAGCGCGTACTGAAGCGCTCCACCTCACACATGACGGGTGAGGGCATCTTCTCGGACGAAAGGATCCCCCGGGTATGACCGACTCCCCGCAGGACACGACGCCGCGCAGGACGGGCGACCTGGTCGTCGACTTCCTGCTCGAACGCCGCCCCGATCTCGGCACGATCGACCCCGACTACGACCTGATCGACAACCGCGTGCTCGACTCCCTCGGTTTCGTCAACTTCCTCTATGTGCTGGAGGAGCAGAGCGGCCGCGAGATCTCCCTGGACCAGGTGTCCCCCGAGGACTTCCGCACGCTGCGCCGCATCCGGGAAAGGTTCTTCGATGCCGTACCCGACTGACACCCCGGCGGCGGACACCGCACGGGCGCCGCTGGCCGTCCTCGGTCCGCGCGAACTCGCCGTCCGTGCCGCGCTGGAGGAGACCGTGCTGTCCTGGGCGGCCGGTGCCGGGGCCGAGGCACGCCAGTACCCGCCGCTGCTCCCCACCGCGGAACTGGCCCGGTTCGACTACTGGACGAACTTCCCCCATCTGGCGTTGCTGGCGACGGGCGCGCGCGAGGAGTGCGCGGACGAGCTCACGCACACGGACCACACCGCCATCGCCCCCGCCCTGCTGGGCCCCGCCTCGTACGCGCTGCCGTCCGCGGCGTGCTACGCGGCCTATCTCGATCTGGCGGGGCGGCGGCTCGACGCGCCCGTGAAGATCACCACGGTCGCCACCTGTTTCCGCCGGGAGACGCGTTACGAGGGGCTGCGCCGGCTGCTCGGGTTCAGCATGCGTGAGGTCATCTGTGTCGGTGACCGCGACAGCGTGCTGGCCCATATCGCCTCGTTCAAGGAGCGGATCTCCGCGTTCGCCGGGCGGCTCGGGCTGCCGCTGGCGGTGCGGCCGGCGACCGATCCGTTCTTCGAGCAGGACTCCGCCCGGACGCTCATGCAGCGGCTCTTCCCGGTCAAGGAGGAGTTCGTCCACGGGGACACTCTCGCGATCGCCTCGGTGAACTTCCACCGGAACTTCTTCGGCGAACGCTGCGGCATCCACCTCGCGGACGGGTCACCGGCGTTCACCTCCTGCGTGGCGTTCGGTCTGGAACGCTGGCTGGCGGCGCTGTCGGAACGGTTCGGGGCCGACTGCCCGGACCTTCCCGACCGGATCCGCACCGCGGCCGCGTGCTGACCGCGCCGTCCGCCCTGCTCCTGCCGCCGCGCCGCACCGTGCACCGGCTCTTCGGCAGACCCGTCGAGGTGTGGCTGGCCCGCATCCGGCCACGTACCCCGGCGGCGTCGGCGGGCGCGGCGCCCGAGCTGACCGCTCAGGAGCGGGACGCTCTGGACGCCATCGGGGACGGGCTCCACCGTCTCCAGCACGCGGGCGGACGCGTCCTCGCCCGCCGGGTGCTCGGTGCCGAGTTGGGTGTGCCGCCCCGCCGGGTGCCCCTGGCCCGGGGCGCCGGCGGACGGCCGTGCCTCGACCCCGGCGCGCCCGGAGCGAGGGCACCGTACGACTTCAACATCTCCCACTCCGGCCCGTACGTGGCGCTCGCCGTGACCAGCGGTATGCGCGTGGGCGTCGACATCGAACACCTCGCGGCGCGTGACGCCTCGGCGGCGCTCGCCCGGCGCCTGTTCACCCCGCACGAACGCACCCTGCTGACCCGGCCCGGAAGCCCCCGGCACCTGGCGCGCTGGTACCGGATCTGGACCACGCGCGAGGCGCACGCCAAGGCCCGCGGCGCCGGGGTCGGCGGGCTGCGCGACCCGATGACCGGTCACGGCACGCGATGGCAGCGCGGCCATGTCGCCCTGGCCGGTCCGTACACCGGCAGCGTCGTGGCCCTGCGCCCCGGCAGCTTCGACCCACCGACGAGAGAGGTCACACCATGACTGCACAGCCGACCGAACGGACCAAGGTGCTGGTGATCGGCGGCGGTCCCGGCGGCTCCACGGCCGCCGGACTGCTCGCCCGGCAAGGTATCGAGGTCACGCTGCTGGAGAGCGCGGAGTTCCCCCGCTACCACATCGGGGAGTCCATCCTGCCGTCCGTCCTGCCGGTCCTGGATCTGCTGGGCGCCCGCGAGAAGGTCGAGAACCACGGCTTCGTCCGCAAGGACGGCGCGTACTTCGAGTGGGGGCCGGAGAACTGGGACCTCGACTTCGACCACCTGACGGGCGCCAACCGCCACAGCTACCAGGTCATCCGCTCGGAGTTCGACCACCTGCTGCTGGAGAACTCCAAGGAGCTGGGCGTCGACGTGCGCGAAGGCACGAAGGTGACCGAGATCCTCTTCGAGGGCGACCGTCCGGTGGCCGCGCTGTGGGCGTCGGCGAAGGACCGCTCCCGCACCGGACGCATCGAATTCGACCACCTCGTGGACGCCTCCGGACGGGCCGGGGTGATGGCGACCAAGTACCTGCGCAACCGGCACTACCACGAGGCGTTCAAGAACATCGGTGTCTGGTCCTACTGGCGGGACGTCACCCCGCTCGACGTCGGCCCGAAGGGCGCCATCGCGGTCTGCTCCGTCCCCTACGGCTGGTTCTGGGCCATCCCGCTGCACGACGGGACGACCTCCATCGGGCTCGTCGCCAAGCAGAGCGCGTTCGCCGAGGAGCGTGAGCGCCTGGGCAGCATCGAGGCCGTCTACCAGGACGCCATGGCCCGGTGCCCCCGTATCGCGGCGATGGCCGACGGCGCCCGCCAGGTCTCCGGCGTCAAGGTGGAACAGGACTACTCGTACGTCTCGGAGCGCAAGTGCGGTCCGGGCCACTTCCTCGTCGGCGACGCGGCGTGCTTCCTGGACCCGCTGCTCTCCACCGGCGTGCACCTGTCCACCTTCAGCGCGCTGCTGGCCGCCGCGTCGATCAGCGCGATCCTGGAGGGGGAGCTCGACGAGGACGAGGCCCTGAGCTTCTACGAGAAGGCGTACCACCAGGCGTACGAGCGGCTGCTGATCGTGGTCTCGTTCTTCTACAACAGCTACAACCGCAAGACGCAGTTCTTCGAGGCGGACAAGCTCACCCGGCGCGAGCGCCACATGCTCAACCTCTACGAGTCGTTCCTCCACATCGTCACCGGCATCGAGGACCTCGACGACACCTCCGACGGCGGCGAGGCCATGAACGAGGTCACCGAGCAGATCGCCCGGCAGCAGAAGATCGCCAACGGCCACAACGAGGCGATGAACGCCATGCCGACCTCACCGCGGGAGGCGGTGGGCGGCCTCTACCTCGAACTGACCCCGCGGCTCAGGGTGCGCCGGGCGGACTCCGTCCCCCGGCCGCAGACCGGAGTGACCGGCTGAACGGACGGGACGATGGCCAAGGTCTACGAGAAGATCGACCACCAGATCCGCGCCTGGCTGCTCAAACAGCCCCTGTTCTTCGTCGCCTCCGCCCCGCTGGCCGCGGACGGACGCGTCAACGTCTCGCCGAAGGGGATGGAGGGCACCTTCGCGGTGCTCGGTGAACACCGGGTCGCCTACCTCGACTACACCGGGAGCGGCGCCGAGACGATCGCCCACCTGCGGGAGAACGGGCGCATCACCTTCATGTTCTGCTCCTTCGCCGGACGGCCCAAGATCGTGCGGCTGCACGGCACCGGACGGTTCGTCCTCCCCGGCGACCCGGAGTTCGCGTCGCTGCGCCGGCACTTCTCCAAGGAGAGCACCGGCGGCCAGCGCGCCGTCGTGGTGGCCGACATCGAGCGGGTCAGCGACGCCTGCGGCTGGTCGGTCCCGCTCATGGACCACCGCGCCGACCGCACCACCCTGGACCGCGTCTTCGCCGAACGGGACCAGGAATACCTCGACACCTACTGGCAGACGACGAACGGCGCGAGCATCGACGGACTGCCCGCGCTGCGCGGCGCGGCAGAGGTCGCTCCGCCTTCCGAGGAGGTCCGATGACCGCCCAGCCGAACTGGGTCACCGAAGACGTCGACACCGAGAAGCCCAGCATCGCCCGGCTCTACGACTATCTGCTGGGCGGCAAGCACCATTTGGAGGTCGACCGGGAGCTGGGCCGTAAGGCGATCCGGGCCGCTCCCGGGCTCGTCCTGCTGATCAGGGCGAACCGCAAGTTCCTGCGGCGCGCCGTGCGGTACCTCGTCGGGCAGGGGGTGGATCAGTTCCTCGACATCGGCTCGGGCATCCCGGCGCGCGGCAGTGTGCACGAGACCGCCTGGGCGTCCGATCCGAAGGCGCGGGTCGCCTATGTCGACATCGATCCGGTGGCCGTCCGGCACGGGCAGGAGATCCTCGCGGGCGACGACCGTGCCGTCAGCGTCCTCGGCGACTTCTTCGAACCCGAGCGGATCCTCGGCGACCCGGAGATCGGCAAGGTGATCGACTTCGGCCGGCCGGTCGCCGTGCTGGTGCTGAACCTGATCCACTTCTTCCCCGACACCAAGGTGCGCCCCGCCCTCGCCGCCTACCGCGAACGGCTCGTCCCGGGCAGCCATCTCGCGCTCTCCGTCGCGACGGACGACACCTCCGACGCACTGGCGATCGACTCCCTCTACCAGGAGGAGTACACGGAGTTCACGCTCCGCTCGCGAGCACAGATCGACGCGCTCCTCGACGGGTTCGAACCCGTCGAGCCCGGGATGGTGTACCCGCCGCTGTGGCGGCCGGACGACCCGGAGCGCGTCACCGAGAACCCCGAACGCTACAGCTCGGTCGTGGGCCTGGCCCGCAAGCCCTGAGGAGTGCGGATGGACGGTCACGTACTGCTGCTGCTCGATCTGGCGCTGGTCGTGGTCCTGGCCCGGGCGGGGGCAGGCTGGCCGAACGGTTCGGCCAGCCCGCCGTCATGGGGGAGATCCTGCTCGGGCTCCTCCTCGGCCCGACCCTGCTGCACGGGCAGATCACCGCCGTGCTCTTCCCGTCCCAGGTCCGCGGCCCGCTGGAGCTGCTCTCCCAACTCGGCGTCGTCCTCTTCATGTTCCTGGTCGGCGCCGAGTTCGACCCGGCGGAGCTGCGCGGGCGCGGCTGGGCGACCGGGAGCCTGGCGGTGACCGGCACCCTGGTGCCGTTCGGCGCGGGTGTGCTGCTGGCGCTGTACGGAGGTTTACCCGTCCCCGAGGGCAGAGCGACCGGGTTCGTGCTGTTCATGGGCGTCGCCCTGGCGGTGACCGCGTTCCCGGTCCTGACGAAGGTGCTGCACGACCGCGACATGATCCGCACCCCGGTCGGGCGCCAGGCGCTGACCACCGCGGCGGCCGGGGACGTGCTGGCGTGGGTGCTGCTCGCGGTGGTGGTCGCGGCCAACGGCGCCGGGCGCTCCCCGGTGTGGCCGGCGCTCGTCGTCCCCTTCGCCCTGTTCCTCTTCACGGTGGTGCGGCCGCTGCTGCGCCGCCTGCGGGCGCGGGCCGGCGGCAACGGGCCGGGGCATCTGCGCGCCGTGGTCCTCGCCGGGCTGCTGGCGTCCAGCGCCTTCACCCAGTGGATCGGACTGGACGCCATCTTCGGCGCCTTCCTCTTCGGGGTCGCGCTGCCCAGGGAGCAGCCGCATCTGTGGCGGCGCGACGTCACCGGCGTCTTCGGTCAGCTCGCGGGGGTGCTGCTGCCCGTCTACTTCGTCGTGGTGGGCATCGACGTCGATCTCGGCTCCCTCGCCGGCGGGCATTTGGGACAGTTCGGCCTCGTGATGGCCGCGGCGGTCCTGGGAAAGGCGCTGGGGGTGTACCCGGTGGCACGGCTGCACCGGTTGGACCGTCGTACGGCCGGCACCCTGACGGTGCTGATGAACACCCGCGGCCTCACCGAACTGATCATCCTCGGGGTGGGGCTGCGGCTCGGCCTCCTCGACCACGGTCTGTACGCGCTGCTGGTGGCGATGGCGATCCTCACCACGCTGCTGACCGGCCCGGTCCTGGGGCTGGTGTACCCGCGCCGCAAGGCCCGCCGGGAGCCCGGAACGGCGGAGCCCCCCGGCCCCGGGGACGGGACACGGAGCGAGCCCGACGGGCAGGAGCGGGAAGGGGCGGACGCGTCCACCTGAGGACGGGCGCCGCACTCCGCACAGCCGCACCGCCGGGGCCGGGCGATGGTTGCCCCGCCGGGCCCGGCTCCGGCGCTGGCTACGCCGCCGGGCTCGGCTCCGGATCGGCGTTCCGGCGTTCCGGCTTGTCGGCGTTCCGGCTTGTCGGCGTTCCGGCTTGTCGGCGTTCCGGCTTGTCGGCGTTCCGGCTTGTCGGCGTTCCGGCGTTCCGGCGTTCCGGATTCTCGGCGTTTCGGCATCCCCGTCCCCCGGCGTTCGGGTATTTCGCCATTTCGGCATGTCAACGGCCCGGCGGCGCATATACGGCACATATGCCGAGTCCGCCGGTCCGGCGCCGCCGCACTCCGTACCCGAGTTCCGCCGCACGACCGCACCTGTCCTACAGTCGCCCTTCACCGCTTTCCACCGATCGGAGAGATTCCGTGTCACCTTCCGGCGCACCGGAACCGGTGCGGCCCGTCCCCGTCACCGCCGAAGAGGCGCTGACCGCCGCCCGGGCCCGGTTTCAGGTTCTGGATCCGGCAGGAAACCCGGCGCCGTTGCATGTGGCGGAGTTCGACATCGGTTTTCTCATCCACGCCGTCATGCCCCCGCCGCCCCCCGGCGCCCGGACTCCGCTGGGCGGCAGTCACATGGTGATCGCCAAAAGCGACGGTGCCGTCACCTATGTCCCCAACTTCCCGCCGGACTCCGCGATCGCCCTCTACCGCGGCCTGCGCCGCCCCACCGGCTGAGGCGACCTCCCGACAGCCCGTCGGGCGCCGGACGGGCCCCGCGACGCCCACTACAGCACTGCCCCACAACGAAGTTGACGGGCCGTGAAATCCGCCAAGCACCGGTGATCGACACACTTCATCGGCTCACTTCACCGACTCACTTCATCACCTCTCATCACCTCAACCTCTCATCACCTCACTTCATCAACTCGCTCATCGACGCACGTCAGGGAGGGGCATCGTGCCCGAGCCAACCGCCAGCATCCCCGCGATTCCCGTGGGGGAGGTCGCCGACCGTGTCGGCGCATGGTGGCGTACGGGTGGACGCAGTGGCCATGTGGCCTTTCTCGCCACTCCGGTCGGTCATGACGCCTCGGCCGTCCTGCGGAAGGTGCACGCGCGCGTACCCGGCAGCGTTCTCGTCGATGCCACCGGTCTCACCGCCGACCAGGTCATGCGGCAGGCTCTCGTGGCGCTCGGCGTCGATCTGTCCCCGGAGGTACGTGACCACTGGCGTTTCGCGCTGGGCGCGTGGCCCGAGGACCGGTTGCTGCTGGTCGCCAACGCCCACCGCGCCGGATCGACACGGCGGTCGCACGAACCCGAGCGGTTGGTGACCTGGGTCCTTCCGTGGCTGGCGCGCGGCAAGTTGGCCGTGATGGTCCATGTGCTGCCCGAGTTGCTGCCGTCCCGCGTCGCCCCCGAGGCGGTGTTCCGGCTGTCCGCGGCAGCCGTCGGGCCGCTCCCGGCGGTGGCGGCGTCCGCTCCCGTACGGGCGTTGGCGCTGGCGGAGCCGCGCTGCGTGCCCGTACCGGTGTGGGCACAGCTCGTCGCCGCCTTGACCGGCGAAACCATCTCTCCGGACGAACTCACCGCACTGGCGCGGGAGCATACGGACGTTCTGCTGGAGGGCCCGCTCGGGATTTCCTTCACCGACGAGGCGGTGGCCGAAGCCCTCCGGCACCGGGCCGACACCGAGGAACGCATGCGCGTCGGCCGGCATCTGGTCGACTGGCTGCTGCGCACCTCCGCCGATTTCCGTCATCCGGAAGGGTGGGCCAGGGCCGGAGCCGTCGGACAGTACGCCGCCGCCGGGCTCGCCATGCACGCCGTACAGGCGGGGACGTACGAAGACCTGCTGCGTGAGGGGCGCGCGGTGGCCCATGTCCCGCATGCCGCACTCATGGACTCGGCGCGGAGCCGCAGCTTCATCGTTCCCGGCAACAGTCCCGCCGCCGACGCACTTCATCTGTGGGGCTGGGGAGTTGTACCGCGAAGTCAGCGCGAATGGGCTTCCTGGCTACAGATGATGGCCTTCTCACGCGGCGATATCGCCTTCGCGTCGTCCGTGGCCTCCTCCGGCGTCTCACTTCTCTGGCGTACGAAATGGACCCATTGGCGGCCGCCGGGTGGATATCATCCGCGTTTCCTCGAAGCGGGCAGGTTCGTCAGGCTGGCGGAAGTCCACCGGCAGGGCCGGCCCGCCCTCGCCGCATTGCAGCAACGCACGGTGGACGGATCACCTCACCCGTACGTCTCCGTAAGAGACTTGGATACGGGCGAACTCCTCGCGGGCCCCTGGGAAGAGGGAGAAATTCCGCAGGAACACCGCACGGACCTGACCACGCCTCCGACCACCGCACCACCGGCCCCGGCGGCCCCGCGGTCCGACGGGAATTCCGAGCACCCCACACGCCTCAGCGAACTCTTCGCCTCCTCTCCGCCGCCCCGGAACAGAAGCGCGTTCCTCCTTCCGTGCACCCCGCTGACCGTGGGCGATACCGTCGTGTTCGGCGGCGACCTGGGAATCATCGCCCTCCAGCCGGCGGACGGCGTGGACCTTTCGGAAACCTTCGGCTCCCGGGAAAAACCTCTGTCCCGGGATTACGCGGACGCGGGCCCCAGCCACCCCGTTGACGCCACTCCCCCGCACCACAGCGACCTGCTCTCCCTCTTCCCCGAGGACGACATCTACCGGACCGAACCCGAGGACATTCCCGCCGGACTGACCCACCAGCCGACCCGCGCTCTCTACACCGATTTCGGCCTGCCGGATCTGCGCGAGGGCGCCATGGCACTCCTGCCGTACGGGGATTGGGAAATCGACCCCTTCGACGAGGTGGAATGGCCCGACGACGTGCCCCCCGTGGCAGAACGCGGCCCCTTCTTCCAGATCGGCAAATGGATGGGAGGAAAGCTCGTCATCGACGGCCCCACCGGACACGTCCTCCGCGTCCCGACCGGCCCCGACGAGGAGTATCTGGCCGCTCTTCCCGCCGCACGCAGTCTGGATTCCTTCCTCACCATGGTCGCCCTGTGGCTCACCGGATACCGCACCCGCGCCCTCCTCCCCCCGGGCCACTCCGAGCGGGATCAAACGCCTTATTGGGTCATGGCGCGACTGGCAGGAGCCGACGAAACCGGCGGCGAACAACCCGCGTGGGCATACATGCTGCACAACGAATGACCCGACAACCGGCAACGCACCGACGGCCGTACGGGATGTTCCTCCCGTACGCACCTCGGACCGGGCCGGGGACCCCCTGACACGGCGCAGCACCACGGTCCTGCCGCCCTCGCCGGCCAGGCTCAACCGGTCGTGCACCGCGCGATCGCCCCGGTGAACATGCAGGCGCTGAAGGGGTACCTGACAGGTACGAACCCCGTCGGCCCGGACACCAACCCCCAACCCACGCTCGCCCCGTACGAACACCTCCCCCGGAACAGGCGCGAGCACTGCCGCCAGGTGATGACGACGGCCTTCCGGAACCACCTCCCGGAAGGGGCTGCCGGTCCACCTGGCGGCATGGCCACTACACGATCCCGATCTCCCCCAGAACCCGCCGCTGCCCCGCCGTCAGATCCACCGGGAAGTACAGGTAACACACTCCCCCGCTACCGCTCTTGACCTGCCCCTTCGCGTCGTACCGCTTCGTGCGCAGCCAGATGTTCTCGAACTGGAACGCAGCTCTTTAGCAGATACCGCCACTCCTGACAAACACACAGGTCAAAGGGTTGGGCTCGTCCACGCCGAACGAGCCCAAGCCGAGCCGTGCTGACTTCGTGCTGAGTTCCACTGCCGCCCCTTACGGTCCGTTCAGGGGCGGTGTGCTGGATCGGTGCTGGGCTCCGTACCCCACACCGAGCAGCGGACACTCCTGGGACACAGACGCCCTCACGCTCCAACTCAAGCGATCTCATCTTCAAGGCAGCCGCCTATGCAAGCACCTCTTGTCGATGGCGTCAGCAAACTCAAGTGACGCTGCATGGGAACGTTTGGCGCGGCCGCGATCCGTCCTTATCGTGTCGCACTCCCGACCTACGGACGTGAACAGCTATGGATCAAAACATGTGGACCGTGCCGCTCCTGGCCCAGTTTCTCAAGAAGCCTGCCTCCTGGGTTTACGACAATCACGAAAAACAGGCCATCCCCAGCTTTCGTGTGGGGCAACAACTACGGTTCCGACCCAGCGAAATCAAGGACTGGCTGGAGAATAATTGCCGTGAGCAGGAGTCATCATGAACGCCGAGGCGCCGTGATGGTGATATCGATAACCCTTTCAGAGAGAATGAGGACCGACACGGCGACCACGCTCACCATGCTGGCCACTGCCGTCGGTACCCCTCTCAGGGAGGATGAGGGCCACGGTGGGGCCGGCGGGGCACGCGGAGGCTCTAAGCGCTGATACCCGTCTCAGAGGCGATGAGGTCACGGATCGGCGACGGCATCGGCCGGCTGAACCCGCTGTTGGTACCCCTCTCAGGGGCGATGAGGTCGTGGCGGACGGCGGCGTCGGGGTCGCCGTTGCCGTGTTGGTACCCCTCTCAGGGGCGATGAGGTCGGTGTAGTGGATGGACTGGTCGATGGCCCACAGGGTGTTGGTACCCCTCTCAGGGGCGATGAGGTCACCGCCCGGGGCTGCATTGTGCGAGTGGCCGACCGCGTTGGTACCCCTCTCAGGGGCGATGAGGTCCACCGTACGGTCACTCCCAGCTACGCGTCCGGTTGAAGTTGGTACCCCTCTCAGGGGCGATGAGGTCGAGGGGAGCGGGCCCGGTACCTCCGAGTCGGGAGCACGTTGGTACCCCTCTCAGGGGCGATGAGGTCCCCGGCGGAGTGCAGGGAATTGTTCGCCGCCTACGTGTTGGTACCCCTCTCAGGGGCGATGAGGTCCAGTGGGGCGGCCCCGGCCTCATCGCTACTGGCGTCGGTTGGTACCCCTCTCAGGGGCGATGAGGTCTTCCTCGCTGCCCTCCGCGCCGAGGGGGCGACCGTCGTGTTGGTACCCCTCTCAGGGGCGATGAGGTCCCGGGACCACGCGACCACCGGCAGGCCGACCGTCAGGTTGGTACCCCTCTCAGGGGCGATGAGGTCCAGCCGGATGCACACCAAGACCTCCCCCATGGGACTGTTGGTACCCCTCTCAGGGGCGATGAGGTCGTGAAGTCCTGACGGTGCTCATCTGGGAGCACCACGGGTTGGTACCCCTCTCAGGGGCGATGAGGTCGGCCTGCGCCCGGAGAAGGTGTTCCGCTTCGTCCTCGTTGGTACCCCTCTCAGGGGCGATGAGGTCCGGCGGCCGACGCCGAAGTTCAAGCCGGTGTTCTTCATGTTGGTACCCCTCTCAGGGGCGATGAGGTCCGGTGGAGCACTGGCCCACCGGCGCCGGGTACTCCGTGTTGGTACCCCTCTCAGGGGCGATGAGGTCCCGCATCTCGCGCCGCACCCCATGCCGCATCCTCCTCGTTGGTACCCCTCTCAGGGGCGATGAGGTCTGGGCGAAGGTGGACTTTCCCGCGCCCGGCGGGCCGAGTTGGTACCCCTCTCAGGGGCGATGAGGTCTCCAGAGCCGACGGGATGCGAACGCACCGCAGCTGGGTTGGTACCCCTCTCAGGGGCGATGAGGTCGCTGGCGGCCACCACCGACGGCGGCGTCCACGTCGCGTTAATACCCCTCTCAGGGGCGATGAGGTCGACGCTTCGCCTCACCGAGCAGACCAAGGCGATGGCGTTGGTACCCCTCTCAGGGGCGATGAGGTCGCCGTCCGCGCCGACGTCCTGCGGCATGAACGCCGCCAGTTGGTACCCCTCTCAGGGGCGATGAGGTCGCCCGCACCTCCGCCTCAGACACACCGCCCCCTTCGGCGTTGGTACCCCTCTCAGGGGCGATGAGGTCCCTCTGAGCGACGACCTGGCGTTCCTCGACATCGTCACGTTGGTACCCCTCTCAGGGGCGATGAGGTCGTTCCAGCGCCAGCGCGAGCGCCGCCACCTCCACCATGTTGGTACCCCTCTCAGGGGCGATGAGGTCTCCTGCCCCGAGGGCGCGTCGTGCGGTTGTCACGCGAGTTGGTACCCCTCTCAGGGGCGATGAGGTCGCGAGGAGGTGATCCGTCCGTGCCGTCGGGGGTGCGAGTTGGTACCCCTCTCAGGGGCGATGAGGTCCGTACGGGCGCCGGGCCCAGATTCCCCACCGGCAAGTTGGTACCCCTCTCAGGGGCGATGAGGTCCCTGGCACCCGCAGGAAGGGGAGCGTCCCGGCGTCGCGTTGGTACCCCTCTCAGGGGCGATGAGGTCCTCCTGCGGGAAGTTCCGCACGGTGGATCGTCTCTACGTTGGTACCCCTCTCAGGGGCGATGAGGTCATCAGCGCCGCCAGGTACTACGACGACCTCTTCGGGTTGGTACCCCTCTCAGGGGCGATGAGGTCGAAGGCCGCCACCGACCCGGCCGTCCAGGAGCGCATGTTGGTACCCCTCTCAGGGGCGATGAGGTCCCCACGGTAAATCTGCAGGTCGGAAGGCAGCTTTAGCGCCTCCTGGACGGCGATCCTTCAGCAGACCTCCGGTGACGTTACCGACTTCGGAGTGTTGCTGAAATTACGGGCCACACCCACGACGATATCGCTGCTAGATGACGTCGGACGGTGCAGGCTCAGTCGCACCCCATTCGTGGCGTACGGGTGTGGCCCCGGGAGGGAAGCTGTAGACGAGGACGTTGTCGTATGACAAGTCCAGGACGCCCTCGACCTCTGCCTGGAATCGTCGGAGTTGGGCATTGGTGAGGTTGCCTTCGAAGACGCTGCGTTGGACGTGGTGGAGGTACCGGCGGCAGGTTCGCAGGATCCTTGGGTTTCGTTCGGCGGCGGTGTCATAGACGACGACCACGTACATCGATTGTCACCACCAGATCCGAAATGGCTTGTACGCGGTGCCTTCCAGGCATCTGCGGGTGAGGGCGAGCGCGTCGAGGTAGAGGAGTTCGTCGTAGGCCACGGGACGTCCAAGGCTGCGGTGGGCGACCGTGACCGCGAACTCGTCTCGGACTGCTTGGACGACGAATTTGCGGCCCGGTTCGCTCAGCATGGCCTGGTTGGTGTCGCGGTCGAAGTGGTGCTGTTTGAGCTGGTTGCGGTTGGCCATGCGCAGGAGGAGGCGTTCGGCGAACAGCGGCTTGAACATTTCCGAGAGGTCGAGGACGAGGGAGTGTCGCTGCCGTTCGATGCTGCTGTGGAGGAAGGCGATGCCGGTGTGCAGCGGCGTCAGGCGCAGGGCGGTGAGGACGCGGGCGTAGGTGATGCCATTGATGTAGCTGATGAAGGCGTTCCCCGCGTTCTTCGGTGGGCGTCGGCTGCGGCCGCCGAGTTGGAGCCAGGTGGGGAGTTTGGTGTCGAGGACTTCCCAGGCAGAGCGTCGGAAGGTTCCTTCGGCGCCCATCAAGTGGGCTGTGGAGTCGGCGGTGTGCAGGGTGTTTTGCAGTACGGAATAGGGGCGGGCGAGCAGTTTGCGGTCGATGACGCGGCGGACGTTGAAAGCACAGGAGTCGACTATGGTGCGTGCGATCTCCAGACTGGCTGTAGGGTTTTCGGCGAGCTGGGCTTGGGCCAGGACGGTCTCGCCGGAGGTGCTGGTGTCGGAGGTGAGGAGGGAGCCGGCGTAGTCGCCGTAGTAGCTGAGGAAGTGGACGTTGATGCGGTGCCGGTTGAGGAGCGCGATGACGGATGTGTTGATGTCGGTTTCGGCGCACGCGATGACGTCGCGGACATCGGTTACCGGAATGTAGACGTCGGGTGCGGATTCACGTGTGATGACGAGGGATTGGTCTTTGCGGCGGATCCGGCACGGGGTGGTCAGCCAGTAGGTTCGGGAGGCTGCGGGCATGGTCATTCCGTCCAGCAGTAGTCGGTGAAGCTGCATCCGTGGCACCGGCTGCGGGCCAGGCAGTCTGGTGAGGTGGCGGCTGCCGCGACGGTGAGTACGTCGGCGATGTCGGCTTCGGCCAGTTGCGCGGCCTCGGGTGTGTAGAGGTGGCGTTGCGTTCGTCGGGTCTTGGGGTAGTGCAGGACGGCGCCTTTGACGTCGATGCCCAGGTGGTGCAGTCGGTGGCAGTAGTGCCGGCCTTGGGCTGCGTCGGCCGCGGTGGGGCGGGTAGATGATTTGACTTCGTGGACCCAGTGGTGGCCGTCAAGGAAGTCGAGGCGCGCGGCGCCGAGGTCGACGGGGCTGTTGCGGTTGTACGAGGTGTCGTGAACGGCTTCGCCGAGTTGGACGGTCGCGCTAAGGTGTTCGGGACGGATACCTCGGAGGTAGAGCCACAGTTGGCGGCGGCAGTGGTAGAGGTATTTGATGTGGACGCCTCCGACGTCCTGCGTGGTGATCACAGGACCTCGCCCGGCTGGTACGTCTGCTGGGGCATCCTGTTGACGCTGGTCAGTCCCCGGTCAGTGGCGTATTCTCCGTCGATGATCCGGACGTTGAGGCGTCTTTCGTAGGTGGCCAGGCGCCCTGTCCAGTGCGGCATGGGGATGAGGTATTCATCGGCGAGAAGGCGGCCCGCAGCAGGTTCGGGAGCCTGCTGGAGAGCTGCTTCATAGGCGTCCAGGTCGGTGGCGAGGATCGCTTCGGTGCCGTCGAAGAGCTTGTCGAACTGCTCGGTCAAGTGATCCCGGTCGTCATAGGGGTAGTCGAATCGGAGGAAGGCTCGCTCGAAGGCATCGCGGTGCTCAAGGACCTCGGTGCGCCACTGAGCCCCCCAGGCGCTGGTGTAGATGGTGTCGAGCCATTGAGTCGCGTCGGCTTCGTCGACAATGCGGCCATCCTGTTCGGTAAGGATGTCCCATCCGGCTTCGACCGGCTCGCGAGGGTAAATACCATCTGCGAAGTGACCGTTGGATCCTCGATGGGTGGTCCATGCCGGTGCGTGGACGATGACGTCGGCCGGTGGTCGCGATGCGATGCGGTTGATGCGGCCGAAGCGCTGCAGGAGGGCTTCGAGTGGGGCCGCGGCGGTGAACAGGACGTCGAAGTCCACATCGAGGCTGACCTCCACCACCTGCGTGGCCACGAGCAGGCCCGGTTGCCGTGGTCCGCGGGTGCCGAAGCGCTCGGTGATGTCCTTCTCGATGGCGGAGCGGTCCCTGCGTTTGAAACGGGAGTGCAGCAACAACGCGGATCGGGGGCCATGGTGTGCGTGGGCTGCGGGGGCGAGGGTGTCGTAGAGCTCCAGGGCGTGGGCGACGTTGTTGGCGACGACGAGAACGCTGTCGCCGTTGGCCAAGCGGCGACGGATTTCGGTTGTGGCCTGGGGGTCGGTCAGGTGGTAGTCGCGGGTGGTGAGCCGGTGGCGTGGTGGTAGTCCCAGGTCAGGACTGTGTACCTCGGTAGTGCTGTGGGCCAGGGTCTGTGTGAAGAGTGTGGCCAGTGCCTTGGGCAGGGTGGCGGAGAGTACGGCGATCCTGCCGCCGAGGCGTTCCCACAGGCGGGCGCTGGCCAGGATGTAGCCGAGGCGTTGGGCGTCGTAGGCGTGCAGTTCGTCGAGGATGAACACGGAGTTGGTGGCGTCGACGAGGATGCCGGAGTGGGCGGGGCCGGCCAGGGCGGCGCGCAGCAGTTGGTAGGGCGTGCCGACGCGGAGGGTTTCCTGGAAGAGCTTGGTCGCTGCGGCGCGGGAGACGGCTTTGGCTGCGGCGTCGGCTCGGCAGGGAGTGCCGTCGGGGTCACTGTCTTGGCCGTCTTCGGGGGCGATGGCGCGGGCGAGGTGGTAGGAGGCGGCACGGGAGTGGGCCACGCCGACCGCCCGTTCGTTGTCCAGGAGTCCTTGGAGGCGGGTGGTCATGGCGTTGATGGAGGCCAGGTAGGGCAACGTGTAGAAGACGCGGGGGACGCCGCCTGTGTGATCGGCCAGGTGGGCGACTTGGGTGGCGGCCCAGAGGAGGGCGGCCTCGGTCTTTCCGCTGCCGGTGGGGGCCCGCAACAGCAGGTGCCCTACTACGTCGCCGGCAGCGATCTGGTGGGGCCGGGCCGTGGCGCCGCGCTGGGCCAGGTGCTTGTCGATGCGGGATCGGGTCGAGGCGTCCAGTGGTTGTGTGGTGGCCAGTTGCTGGTGGGCGGAGGAGAGGTGGTCGGCCAGGGTGACCGCGCCTTGGAGGAGGACGGCGGTCAGTCCTTCGTCCGGGTCTGCGGAGCGGAGCGACCAATGGTCGAGAAGCTGCCCCAGCATCTCGTGGGTCGTCGTCAGCAGGGTCGGCAGGATCAAGCCGGAAGGGGCGGTTGGAGCGTGGATGGGGAGGCCCGCGGCGGCCGCCGTGGCGCGTAGCCAGTCCAGCAGAGCGGTGGCGCCGGTCTCGGGGATGGGGGTGAAGCGGTCGCGGATTTCCTCTACATCACTGAGTCCGTAGAGGGTCTGCAGGTCGCGGCCGGCTTCGCCTGTCAGTGGCCGGTGGTGGGTAGCGACGGCGCTGGCCACCCACAGCAGCAGGTCCGGATCGTTGACCAAGTGCGGAAGGAAGCCGAGGGAGAGGACTTCGTGGCGTTCACCCCAGATGCGGGTCCTGCCGCGGAGCATGTCCTGGAATCCGTCGGGGAGTTTCCCGGCGTCGTGTGCGAGGGCGGCCAGGGCCGTAGCGGCCCAGAACTTCCCTCCCACGATGGTCTCGGCGACCTCCAGGCGGCCCACTCTCCGCCGCAGCTCGCCTGCGGCGGAGAGGGTGTCGGATAGGTGGCTGGTGAGAAGTTCCGCCGGACGGTTCGCCCTGGCGCTCTTCGCCAGGAACTCGGTGAGGGGATCCAACGCGAGAGCGCCTTTCGCGCGAAGGGGCGTTCAGGTGGGCTGAGAAACGTCGAGCGTCACCGGGTGCGGTGAGCCCAGAGGGACCAGACCTTGGCCCTGTGGAGTTGACCAGCTTCCGGGTAGGTGGGCGTGCGCGCGGCCGGTGGCATCGAAGCGGAAAGAGCCCCATCGCGTACGTCCGCGATCGACGCTTACAGCGGCGGGCAGTCGCAAACGTGTTCCGAGCGCGTCCTCAAGTCCATCGGGGATGAGGGCTGAGCCTTGGAATCCGGGCTCGCTGAGGACGGGAACCTGTCGTAGGCGGAGACCTACGAGGTCCTGACTTCGGCCCAGCCTCAGTGGCCAGCGCGGTCTGCGCAGCCGAGCTCGCCACAGATCCAGGTCGTCGAAGAGCCACAGCCGCAAGGTGGCATCGGCGAGGAACTCCCGCTGGCGAGGTGCCGGAGTCGTCGCCTTCCCGGACGCGTCCAGAGGGTGGTAGGTCTCCAGATCGGTGCCCTGACCGCGGGCGTGGAAGGTCATGGCGAAGACCATGTTCGGGTCGACCTCACTCCAGCCTCCGGCAGCGGCGGCGAGCATGCCCCCCACCGTCGTCGGGGCCGGGCAGGGAAGCGTGACCTGCACACCGGTATAGAGAGGGTTGCGGAAGGAGACGACCGGAGCGGTGACGGTCACCTCCAGCGCCTCCCGTTCCCCCCGGAGGGTGTGTGGCGTCATGACTGCGAGTCCTCGAACCAGCTGTCGTGGGTACCGTCTTCGATCTCCTTGGCCAGACCGGTGAGGATGCGGCGCGGGTGGTCGAGTACGACCTGGCCGGCCTCGATGAGGTCCTCCAGTTCACGGCGCACCCGCTCGCGTTGGTCCCCCAGGAATCCTGGGGCCCAACCAATCCTGATCGCACCGTCGAGCTCGTCGGCCCACGCATGGAGTTCTTCGCGGAGCACGTCCGTGGAGAACTCCGGCTTGCCATCCCGCTGCCCGAGAACGCGAGTGAAGGGGTTCACTCCGCCCTTGAGCGGAGCCAAGACAACCATGGCCGCCGTTCGGTCCCCATAGTGCAGAGCCTGCTTCGCTCCTCCCCGCAGCACCGCCATCGTCCGCAGCAGCAGTCCCACTCGGCGCCGACGCTCTGCAATCGGCAGTCGTAGTGCCGCAGTTCCGCGGAAGGTCACCTGATCCGCTCCGGCAGCGGCCGCTTCCTTGGCGGCCGTCGGGCTCAGGGCGACCCGTAGTCCGCTGCCGTCGGTCTCGAACACCCCGGCCCGCGGCAGATCCAGCAAGATGTCGCCGGCCAGGGCCGAAGAGTACAGCTCGTGCTGGTGAATGACCGGGTGTTCCCCCGCCGGGAAGTCACGGCTCATCGTGCCGAAGTCCGACGTCGGCCGCTGCGGCACCACGGATACCAGCGTGCCGGTGGCCAGGACCGTATCCCGCTGGAAGCTCTCCTTCTTGACCGCCACCATGTAGCCGAACAGGTCATCGTCCAAGAACTGGTCCGGGCGGCCTGCGGTGTATGCCTGCTGGTTCTGTCCCTTACCCGAACGGGTCACCGCGGAGCGTGGTTCGCCCGCGGGCAGGCAATCGCGCAGCCAGCGACGGAACGCCTGCGCGGAGACGTAGGGGTAGGTGTCGCGGCCGACCCGCAGCGCCTTGACCTTGCCGACGTTGTCTTCACCTTCGCCGTTGTTCGGGGCACCGGCCACGACATCCTGCACGATCTTTCCCACCAGAAAGCTCACTGGCCCTCCTCCTCATCCTCGTTGTTGATGAACTTGCGGTCGGCCTCGTCCAATTCGGCCAAGACCTCATCCGGTTCCGCATCGTCATCCGGTGTCCAGCCCCTCCGGGCCAGCTCTTCCAGCACGCTGATCAGCAGCAGATCTCGGTGCAGCCAGCCCCGGTTTTCCTGCTCGACGTCGAACAGCAACACATGGGCCCGCACACTGATCAACGGCCCCTCGGCGAAGAGTCCAGGGTCGGCGGCCCACGCCACGCTCTGCTTCGTCAACCAACCTCGCAACTTCCCCGGGGTCCGGAGCAGGCGTCGAAGCTCCTTGAGCGGAGCGATGCTCTTCTCCTCGGCCCAGAGGCCGGCGAGCTTGTGTCCGGTGGCCCGGATCTCGGCCAGGTCTTTCTCGTTCACCTGCATCACCTCATGTGCGAAAGTCACCAGCAGACCAGCCACCTCGGCCGCCGCTACTACGTCGGGATCCGGCGCCTCCATCAGAGACGTCAGGCCCCGTGTCCCGGTGGAGAGAATGCGAGTCGGTGCACGGAACGCATTGCGCGCCAGTCCCACCGCCCCGGACACATTCGTTGTCCGATGGGCTCGTACCAGGACGGTGAAGGCGCGGCGCAGGTCCTGCAGCCGACTCGTGCGACGCAGCCACTCCGCCAACGGCTGGGAAACGCTGTGGCTCTCCAGTAGCTGGCCGCGGTTGTTGTTGTTGAAGATCAGCAGATCCACCCCTGCGGTGAACCGCTCGCTGTAAGCGCGCAACGCCCGCATTGCCACCAGCTCACGGCTTTCGGTCTGCCGTTTCGACTCATCCCCGCTGACCGCGAGGCGACGATTGCGGCCCACTTGCCGTGTCACGACCTGGGCGAGGAAAGGCTCATTCCAACTGTGCAGGGCCACCGACGAGCCCCCCGTCAGCTGGCACCCATACGGCAATGCGTAGAAGGACGCCAGACACGGCCAGCACAGCGCCAATCCCTCATGGCCGCGTGGCGTTGTGTTCCGGTATGCCTCACTCTCGGCCAGCACCACGTCGCGCTTACCGTAGAACCCGCAAGCCTCCCGCCCACACAACGCACAGCCGACTCCCTCGCCGAGCGCCGCTTCAGGTTCGGTCAGCCAGGCCCGGACCGCTTCCCGCACATCCGCATCTGACTTCGGACGTCCGTCATCGGTCTTCCCTTTACGTCGGCCCGGATGGTTCATCGGGGAGTTGGGGAAGAACGACAGGCTCATCTTCTGCCAGAACCCGTCCACCGCCTTGCTCTCCCGCACCGACGCCTGCACCGCGTTCCCGACCAGCTCCTCGACCGCACGCTCAAAACCCCCCGGGCCCAGCAGCTCCGGATCCCGCTCCCCTGCCAGGGCCGCGAGCGCATACGCCCCAACCCGCTGCAGAGGATGAGGGGTCAGCACGAGCTGCCACTGACGGTCGGCCTCCCCAATCGGGGGCGTCATGCCTTCACCCATCCGAAGCCAGCGGAATTCGCCTGGCCCAGGCCCCAGCTCCACAGCGCGCGCAATGTCTCCGGCGGGCCGGACAGCTCCACCTCAACCGCGGCCCCAGGCTTCAACCCGCTCCCCACAGCGAATGACCGCTTCGGCCCGACCCAACTCACGGACTCCAGCTCCACCCCGGCATCAAGGCCCAGGGTCTCGGCCTTGCGACGAAGGTTCCCCTGCATGTACGCGGGCCACTCCGGCTCTCCAGGCAGCAACCATGCCTCCCGCGGGCCCATCGCGCCCGTCGCGTCCCGGCCCGAGCCCTTCATCACCACTGGTGTCGCGGTGCGCCACCGCACTCGCCCTGCCCCGAACTCAGGCGGCTCCACCGCCCGCATCCCCGTCAGCCGCAAAGCCACCCCACCCCAGTCCAGCAACTCGCGGCCGGCCAGGCCCGTCCCCAGTGCCTCCACTACCTCCGGCAGCGGGCTGCCGAACTCAAGCACCCCACGACCACCGGCCGCATACCGCCCGCGGCGGCGACGCGCCGCGGGAAACAGAGGGGCTCCGTGTCCAAACGGCGCCATGCCGTGTCGGCCCCATCCCTCCGCGTGTAGGCGCGCTCCCAGCCCGGGAGCCGCCCGCCCCAGAAGGTCGTAGACGAGCCCTCTACCTGGTGCCAACACACTCACCCACGGCAACTCCGGCGCGGCCGTCATCACCTCCACCCGCAACCTCATCCGTTCCTCCACAAAAAAATCCCGATACCCAAGCCGACTTCGAATACCGCCCAGCAGTGCGTAACGCCACTCACGAAAGCATCGGGACTCCCCGCCGCCACATCCCCAAAAATCAGCCAACATGACTGGTAGAAGGAGGTTTTGAAAAATTGCACCTTCCGAACGTCTGCACCTGCAATGACATCAGTCCCAGGGGCATCGCGATGCGACGAGCCAAGGACCGTGTGCTCCTGACGAACGCCACCATCAGACACAGCCCATCCGACTGAGATTCACCTCGGCCATCACAAATCGGCATCCACTTGTCAGTGCTACCTGCCACCATGGAGGAGCGCCCGCGACCGCCTGCGCGTCGGATACGGAGACTCTTAGTCGAACGCCGCGCAGCGGGAACGTTCCTGCCGAGAGTCCACACACAGAGAACAACGCAGCTACCCACTCAAAGGTGGCAACGACACGCAGCAAGAGCCTCAGCGCTGTCCAGGCCCACCGTTAGCCCCTCCAAGGGACGATGAGGGCGGCACGACGGCCGGCACATCACGTGGGGCCATCTCGCATTGGTGACCCTCCTAAGGGACGATGGGGACGAACCGCACACGCCGGTTTCCCCGGCAACGCCTCACCATGTTGGAACCCATCCAAGGGGCAATGAGGACGTCGGTGGTGAACGCCGTGACGAGCGCGGCCCCGTGTTGGTACCCCTCCAAGGGGCGATGAGGACCCACGCTGTACTGCGGGTTGGCGCTGGAGCGTTTCACGTTGGTACCCCCCAAGGGGCGATGAGGGCCCGAGCTGCGCGATCTGCTGAGCGTCCCCGACGCCATGTTGGTACCCCTCCAAGGGGCGATGAGGGCTCGTCCTGGGCGAGGTGCCGGGAGGGCTCGTCGCCGAGTTGGTACCCCTCCAAGGGACGATGAGGGCCGGAGCCCCCGGCATCGTGGGGACGCCCTCCAGCGGCCCGTTGGTACCCCTCCAAGGGGCGATGAGGGCGCCTGCCGTCGAATTCGTACGGGTCGTCCATCTCGTGTTGGTACCCCTCCAAGGGGCGATGAGGGCGTCGTCGTGGTGATCTCCGGGGGGGGCTCCGGACGATAGTTGGTACCCCTCCAAGGGGCGATGAGGGCACGCGCACACCCCGACCGGCGCCCTCATCGCCGCGTTGGTACCCCTCCAAGGGGCGATGAGGGCGTGGAGGTGTCGTCCGTGAGGGGCGTCGCTCCGTACAGTTGGTACCCCTCCAAGGGGCGATGAGGGCCCGGTTCGGCACCAGCAGAGACCGGCCTGTGCATCAGTTGGTACCCCTCCAAGGGGCGATGAGGGCCGCCCCCGGGGATCCGCTGACGCACCCGGCGCTCGCGTTGGTACCCCTCCAAGGGGCGATCCCACAGTAAAACCGCAGATCAGGGGCGGATGCAGCAGCACGGACCAGAAGGATTTTGCAGCAAACCTCCGGTCGTGCTCTTGGGACCGGCGTGGCGCTGAAACTGCGCCACGACTGCCGAGCAGAACCGCGGCAGAGGTCACTCTACTGGTACGTGCACCTACCAGTACCTCGGCCACGAAGCGGGCCATATCTGTGTTATCGATAGGAGCTGTGAACGCACTGCGTCAATACCCTTCCATGCTCCAGTGCCTCTATCGGCGAGTGTGACCAACAGGCACGACGCACGCGTGGTGCGCGTGACTCTGGTGTACTCCCGATTCTCCGGCCGCTACTCCGGCCCGGCAGCATGCTGAGGCGCATGGCTGTCGGGCTCCCAGGCGTTTCGCGACATCTGTCCCCTACCTCCTCGGAATCGCCACGATGCACCGGAAGGAGAGGCATTGCCCTGCCAAGTTCACGGTGCGCCCTGGGCTTCGCATCGCGCGGTGTAGTCGCACCGCAAACGAGCTGCGCGTACTCGGCGAGCCCAATGCCGGCGACCAGCCCTGCTGAACACGTCGTGCCGCAAGCTGTGGGGACTGAGCTGGCCCGTCGAGCAGCAGGTGCAGTTCCCGCGACCATGGGTTTCCTTGGCGGAATACTCCCACGCCCATTTCGATTACCCCCTCGTACCGATCGTGGAGGGGGCCTGGTGACCGACCTGATGCTGTTTCGGCAGGATGCTGCTGGCCGTGACGTGGAGCTTCGGGGTTCGGCGGTGGCGTTGGAAGTTGAGCTTCAACGTCGGATCGAGGCCGGGATGGAGGAAATGCTGGGGATCCGGTTCCTGGCCTCGGAGTACGTGACGGGGCCTTGGCATCGGGGGCGGATCGATACGCTCGGACTCGATGAGAACAACTCTCCCGTGGTGATCGAGTACAAAAAGGGCGCCGAGAGCGGTGTCCTGTCTCAGGCCGTTTCGTATCTGTCGTGGCTGGACTCGGCGCACCACGAGTTCGAGGCGCTGGTCAAGGAGAGGTTGGGTGAAGAGGTCGCGGAGTCGGTCGATTGGCGCAACGCGCGGATGGTCTGTATCGCGGCGAGCTTCTCCCACCACGACCGGGTCGCGGTGCAGCGGCTGCGCGAGCGAATCGATCTGATCCGCTACCGGGTCTTCGACGGCGGGCTGCTTAGCCTGATGCTGGTCGACTCCTCCCCAGGAGTTCCGCATCCCGGTCCGAAGCGGCAGCACCGTCGAGCGCCGGATCTGCCCGGCCCCGACGACGGTGTCAGCAGCAGATCGTCGTTCCAGGCGACCCCGGTCACCGCGCCTTCCTCCTTGCAGGCCCTGTACGCCGAGTTGGACGAGGGCCTCACCGCGTGGGGTGAGGTCGAGGTGGTGCCTCTTCGGTACTACATCGCCTACCGGCGCATGACGAACCTCGCCTCGGTGGTCTTCCGACCGAAGCACGAGGTGATCTTGCTGTATCTCTCCCTTGACCCGGACAGGATCGATTGGGAGGAGGGCTTCACGCGCGATATGCGCGGCGTGGGGCATCACGGGACGGGGGACGTGGAGGTGCGGATCACGTCGGCAGGCGATCTGGAGAAGGCGGAGCCGTTGATCCGCATGGCGTTCCAGGCGGCCTGACAGGCGGAAGGGCGGCTGGTGTATCGGATTCACGATGCACCAGCCGCCCTCTTTCCATCTGAGGTTCGCGAGTTCCGGTCTGATGGTTCTCACGTTCACTGCTCCGGTCCCGCCAAGGCGAAGTCGTCCTGGGTCAGTTCCTCCTGGAGCCTTCGCTCGGCGATGTCGGCGTAGTGCGACGACAGTTCGATGCCTACGAACTTGCGGCCTTCGCGTAGGGCGGCGATGCCTGTGGTGCCGCTGCCGGTGAAGGGGTCGAGGACGGTGCCACCTTCGGGGCAGATCTGGACGAGCTGCTGCATGACCTCGACGGGCTTCTGGGTGATGTGAACTCGACCCTTGCGGGGCTGGGAGGCGGTGAAGTCGCCGGGCAGGTAGAGGTCGCGGTCCCGGTCGAGGGTGCCCTTGACGCCCCAGGTGATGAACTCGGCCGACTGCTTGAAGCCACCCTTGCGGGGCCGGCTGGCGGGCTTGATCCACGGGATGGTGCCACTCCAGGTCCAGCCCGCCATCTGCAGGGCGTCGGAGGTGGTCGGCTCCTGGCGCCAGTCCGAGAAGACGACGGCGACCGCGTGCTCGGTGGACGCCCGGTACGCCTCGGTGAGCAGGGCGGTCAGCCAGCTTCGGTAGCTGCGCTGGTCGCGGTTTTCTCCGGGGAAGTTCTCCAGGTCGTGCGCGCTGTTGCTGGTGACGTACTTGGCGCGTGCGGTGCGGCCGGTGCGGTCCGAGCTGGTGCGTCCGCCGGAGTTGTAGGGCGGGTCGGTGATGACGGCGTTGACGCTCTCGTCGGGCAGGTTCTTCAGCACGGTGAGGGCGTCGCCTCGGTGCAGCGTGTAGCTCATGCGGGGGCCTCTTTCAGGGCGCGGAGGGACTGAACCTCCGCTCTCCGGACGGCGCTCAACGGCGGTCGCGTCGAGCGAGGTGCGCCGGAGGTTAGCCGCGATTCCCAGCCGCGCCTAACGAACCGTGCCGTGCTCCAGGGCTGGCCGTGGAGGTCGTTTGGTGCGGCCGGAATTCCGTTCTACTGTCTCGCCTCGTCACCGGGAAGGAGCCCCGCTCACCCTGCTGACCTGTGCTGACCAGGACTTTTGCGCCTCATGCGCGGCTCGGACAGCATGCCCTCTCGTTATCGACTCCGTGAGGAGCACCTTGTGTATCGACTGAGATTACGAGCGCGGCTGGCTGCCGCGCGTGACCTGATACCGGCGTCCGGGAGCTACCAACTCCTCTGACCTGGGCCCGTCCTGAGAGGCGGATTCACATCGGCGCGGTGCCGACGGCTTTGCACGAGAAGTCGGCGCCGCGCCTCCTACGAACTCAAGGAGCCGCTGCGATGCAGCATGCCCTGATACGCCCACGCCCTGGCCCGGCGCCGTTCTCCATTCGGAGCGGTCGCCTTGGTGAACGGCGGCGGCGATGAAGAAGACCGTCGGAGCCACGGTCGGGCTCTGCGCCACCGCACCCTTGCTGCTGGCCGTCCCGATCCTCGCTATCGGCGCCGGGAGCGCCTCCGCCGCCTGCCCGACCAGTAGCTCGCAGGGTGTTGATGCTTCGGCCGTTGCCGCTCAGGTGAAGGCGATCCTGGCCGGCGGCGGTAAGGGGGCGGTCTCCGTTCCTGGACTGGGCCGTCCGTCCGAGCAGGTGCCGAACGCCAAGACCATCCAGGCCACCGGGGTCGCGATGGGCATCCCGGCCCGCGGGCAGATCGTGGCCCTGGCCACCGCGCTACAGGAGAGCGGTCTTCGGAATCTGTCGTACGGCGACCGCGACAGCCTGGGTCTGTTTCAGCAGCGCCCGTCGCAGGGCTGGGGGACGGCTAGCCAGATTCTCGACCCGGTGCACGCGTCGGCGAAGTTCTACGCGGGGCTGAAGAAGGTGTCGGGCTGGGAGTCGCTCTCCGTGGCCCAGGCCGCGCAGGCGGTGCAGCGGTCCGGTTTTCCCGGCGCGTACGCGAAGTGGGAGCCGTTGGCCACCGCGCTGCAGAAGGCGATCGCACCCCTGCTGCCGAGGGGCGACTCGGCACCGAGTCCTTCACCGTCCGGCTCGGACGCCGTGAACAGCGCCGCGCCCGGTGGCGCGGGCGGCTGTGCGGCCGGCGGGGACGGGACCGGCTTCGGGAAGATCCCGCCCGGCGCGGTGCCGGCCGGATACAAGATTCCGGCGGATGCTCCGCAGAAGGCGCGGACGGCGATCCGCTGGGCGCTCGGTCAGCTCGGCACGCCGTATCAGTGGGGCGGTCGTTGTACCGATTCCCACGGCGTCGATCCCATGGGTCGTTGCGACTGTTCCTCGTTGATGCAGCAGGCGTACAAGGCCGCCGGGGTGTCCCTCACGCGGACGACGTATACGCAGGTCAAGGAGGGCACGTCGGTCTCGGCCGATGCTCTTGAGCCTGGTGATCTTCTCTTCACCGAGGGGACGGCCGCGGTCCCCGAGCACGTCGGCATGTTCATCGGCCGGGGTCTGATCGTCAACGCCCCGCACACCGGCGACGTGGTCCGCATCGCGACCCTCGCGTCCTGGAAGCCGCAGATCCTCGCGGCCCGCCGAGTCCTCTGACCGGCGCTTTCCCCCTCCCTCTCTCCTCTTTCACCGCCGCTTCGCCCCTTCGGGCTTCAGCGTGCCCATATTCGAACTGGAGTTCTTGTCGTGGTTCTCGCCGACACACTCATCCAGCTTGCCTACGACCCCGGAATCAAGCCGAACAGCGGCGGGTTGCCCGGCCTGCCGGTCCTCAAGCAAGTGATGGGCTCCGTCTCCCTCTTCGCGATCATCGCGGTGGTCGGGGCGCTCGTCGTCAGCGCAGGCGTCTGGGCCTGGGGCCACCATTCCGGTGGTCACCAGGCCGAGGCCAACGGCAAGAAGGGCGTCCTGGTCAGCGCGGGCTGTGCGCTGTTGCTGGGCGCCGCGAACGGGACGGTCGCGTTCTTCAGCGGGCTGGGAACGCAGGTCCACTGACCATGACGAAACGTTCCCTCGCCTCTGCCTCCCGCAGCGGGGGCCCCGGCGGCGCATCTCGCGTGCGCCGCCGGGCGCTGCTCGGCAGCGTCGTCCTGGTGGTGCTCGTCACCCTCGCCGGACTGACCGCATATCTCACCCGCGACGGCCGGAGCCAGTCCAATGATGCGGCAGCACATGCGAGTTCAGCCGCTCCGACCACCTCGCCGTCCACGGCCTCCTCGCCCGGGACACACCCCAAGTCCCTCCCGGCCCCACCGACCACCCGTGACCCGGTCGTGTTCGGCAAGGCCGCCGCGGCGGCTCTGTGGTCCTACGACACCCGGGCGTACTCCCGGCGTGAGCTGGTGTCCGCGCTGCGCGGGTGGCTGACGCCGGAGTCCAAGTACGCCGACCGGGCGTCCGTCGACGCGATCGTCCCTTCGCCTGTGCTGTGGAAGGAAATGGCCGCCAACAGGCAGTTCGCCACGGCCACGGTGCACGAGGGCCACTTCCCGGACGCCTTCACCAAGGCCCTGAAGGCAGACCCCGGAGCGATCACTCGTACGTCCGTCTACGCCGTCACGGTCTCCGGAAAGCAGTCGATCGCCTGGAAGGGCTCGCCCGCCGCCGGCGCGGAGAGCCGCTTCACGACCCTCGCGGTCCAGTGCCGACCGAACCATCCCTGCGCGCTGGCCGGCGTCATGCCGTCCGTCGCGCCCTGACCTCTCCTCCGGAAAGGAGGTATTGCCATGGGAGTCTGCGACCTCCCGCTGATGGACTCGGTGTGCGGCGCCGTCGACTTCGCCACCAACCCTGCCGGGACCGTCACCGACGGCATCGGAGCGTGGATCGCGAAGTCGGCGGGCGAGTTGGCGGCCACCGCCTCAGATCTCGCCAGCAAGGCCGTCAACCAGACCACCGCCATCGACCTCGGTGCCGGGTGGTTCCGGGACAACTACGCGCTGCTGCTGCCCATCGGGCTTGCCCTGACCGTCGGCACGTTCTGCATCCAGCTGATGCTCGCGGCCTGGCGACGGGACGAACGCGCCCTCGCCCAGGCCGCGATCGGCACGATGACCGGTGTCCTGTTCTCCTTCTGCGCCATCGCCTTCACCTCGGTTGCCGTCACCGTGGTCGACGCCCTGTCCGACGGCTTGTTCCACGCCGCCAACACCTCTGTCGACGACGCGATCCGCCGCGTGATCAAGGTCAACGCCTTGGGGGCGATGTTCGGCTTCGGGTGGGGCGTTCCCACCCTGATCGCCTTCGGCTGCGCGCTCGGCGCCTTCCTGTACTGGGGCGTGATGGTCGCCCGCAAGGTCGGCGTGCTGGTCATGGTGGCGCTCGCCGTCTTCGCCGGTGCCGGCGGTGGCTGGGACGTCGCCAAACGTTGGCGGCGCGGCTGGATCGAGGCCACCGCCACCTTGGTGGTCTCGAAACTCCTGATGACCGTGGTCTTCTTGATCGGCGTCTCCGCCATGGGCGCCTCCGACACGCACGACGGCATGAGCGCCCTGTCCGACGCGATGGCGGGCCTTGTCGTGATGGTCTTGGTGCTGTTGTGCCCGTACGCGACCTACAAGTTCGTCCACTGGGCGAGCGACGGCGGCGGCCAGGACGATCTGCACCGCACCGGAGTCGCCGGCCTGGCGGTTGCCGCCGGAGCTGCGAAGACCGCGGGCACCCTGGCCGTGCAGGCCGGGGTCGGAGCACCTTCTCCGCAGGGGCCGAACCAGGTCCCCGGCACGGGTGCCGACGGGGTCGCCTCCGGGATCAGCCCGTCGGGCGGGAGCCTCAGCAAGGAGGGGATCGACGCCGGTGTGCCCAAGGCCCGGACCAGTTTCCGGTACGGCGAAGATCCGAACGCCTCCGGCGATAAGGGACGGGCGCGCATCCAGCGCCCCGGAATCCCTGCACTGATCACGCGGCCCGGCGAAGCCGACGCGGGAGTCTCCGGCGCAGGCCCCGCCGACACCTCCGGTATTCCCGCCGGTGCCTCGGCTCCGGTCGGCGGCATGACCCGGGTGGGTGCGGCGTCACCTGCCGGGCCGCCGCCGGCTTCCGCTGGTCCGTCGGCGGCCGGTTCGCCGACGCCGACGAACTGGGTGTTCCCCAAGCAGCCGCCTCCGGGCGCCTGACCACCACAACAGGGGCGGGCTGTGCCCCGCAGCCCGCCCCTCCCTCAGCCGACCACCGGATACGGAGTCCGCCGGGCCCTCCAGAAGAACGTCCCACTCCCCCGTCTCCGCACGCTCCCCACCTTGGAATCGCCATGTCTGACAAGCCCCCGGCCGAAGCCGTCACGGCCACCGTGAAGTTCCCCCACCGCAGCAGGCGCGGCATCCTGCTCGGCCTGACCGCCCCGCAACTGATCACCGTGGGCGTCGTTGGTCTCCTCCTGTTCGCCGTGATCCTCACGCGCGGCGTGACCGGCGCTCTCCAGGTCATCCCGCTGTGGGCCGCCACCGCGCTGTTCGTCTTCTTCCGCTACCGCGGCCGGGCCCTGGCCGAGTGGGCGCCGATCGTCGCCCGTTACGCCCTTCGCCGGATGCGAGGGCATCTGGTCTGGCTCACCCGGCCCTCCCGCCGCCCGGTCCGCGAAGGGCTTCTTCACCTGCCCGGGACCGCGGCCAGCCTGCGGGTGATCACCGCCCCCGACGGCCGGTACGGCGCGGTCCACCACCCGCACACCGGCACGCTGACCGCCGTCGTCAAGGTGTCCTCCCGCGCCTACGCGCTGCTCGACCCGGCGACGCAGAACACCAACGTCAACGGCTGGGGACGCGCGCTGGCCGCGCTCGCCCGCACCGGCCAGATCGCCCGGATCCAGGTGATCGAGCGCACCGTCCCGGACTCCGGTGACGCGCTGCGCCGGTACTGGGAGGAGAACGGCCACCCCGACGCCCCGGTAGCAGGGGCGCTCTACGGTGAGCTGATCCAGAGCGCGGGACCTGCCGCAGCTCCCCACGAGGCGTACGTCGCGATCTCGCTGGACACCAAGGCCGCGCGGCGTCTGATCAACCAGGCCGGCGGCGGCCTGACCGGCAGCTTCAGCGTGCTGGCGCAGTTGACGTCGACGTTCGACCAGGCCGCGCGCACCGCCGGGCTCAACCCGACCGGCTGGCTCACCGCCGCCGAGATCGCGGCCGTCGTGCGCACCGCGTACGACCCCAAGGCCCTGTCCGCGCTGGACCGTTGGTCCCCTGCCGGGCGTCCCGAGGCGGATCCTGCTGCTGCCGGTCCCGTCGTGGTCGTGGAGAAGGCGGACCACATCGCGACCGACTCGGCCGTCCACGCCACGTACTGGGTGGAGAACTGGCCCCGGACCGAGACGTCGGCGGGCTTCCTCCACCAGGTCCTGTTCACCGCCGGGGTCCGGCGGACACTGTCGCTGTCGTACGAGCCGAAGGACCTGGACGCCGCCCTGCGCGATGTGCAGCGCAAGAAGGCCAGTGTGATCGCCGACGCCGCCGAGCGGGCCCGGCGCGGCCAGGTCGATTCCGAGGCGGATTCGGTCGAGTACCAGGACATCAAGTCCCGGGAGCGGCAGCTCATCTCGGGCCACGCGGATGTCGCGCTGACCGGTCTGCTGACCGTCTCGGCCGACTCCGAGGAGGAACTGCGTTCCGCGTGCGCGGTCGTGGAGACGGCGGCCGTCGGCGCGCAGATCGATCTGAGGCCGCTCACCTGGCAGCAGGCCGAAGCGTTCACTGCCGCCGCCATGCCGCTCGCCCTCGCCGCCTGACCCCGGCCCCACCGCCTCCGAGAGAGCACTTCATGTCCCGCACCATCAGCCCGTCCGCGCAAGACTTTGTGCCTTTCGCGACCGCCGCGCTCGACTTCCACCGCGCCCTCAACATCCCGGCCGGGCCCCTCGTCACCACCCGCGACGAGCTGGACGCCCTGCACGCCCACCTCGTCGCGCTGCACGCCGTGCTCGACGCCCACGTCACCCGCACCGGGCAGCTCATCCCGGCCGAAGGCGACCAGCTCCGGACCGCCCGCTCCCGCATCTGGCAGGCCGCCGACCACGTCCACGCCGCCTACCACGCGGCGCCCCGGCCGGACTCCGGCGCAGTACCCGCACCCGAGGCGTGCCAGGCCGGGCTGCCCGAGGGGGCACCCGAGCTGACCATCTGCCAGCGCCACCAGCGCACCGCGCACCTGGTGCGCCGCCGCACCACCCCGGCCGACCTTCACTCCCCGTTCACCGGCCTCATCCGCCGCTGAACCGCCCGCTTTCTGGAGAACGCTCATGCCCCGCCCTCGCGCCAGCGCCTCACACTTGTTCGTCCCCCGCAGGGCCTCCCGCGCCCAGCAGCGTGCCGCCCGTACCGGTTTCGCCGAGGCCCGCCGTCAGGCCCGTCTCGCCGGAGCCCCGCCCCGCCACCGCGCCGAACAAACCCGAGATCCGGAACTTCGTCCGACGTACCCGCCGTCCGGGCGCCCCGGCCCTTCCTCCGCCCGCGGCGGCAAGCTCCGCCTGCCCGCCCACCGGATGACCACCGCCACCGTGTCCGGGGCCTACCCGTTCCTCGCCGAGGGCGGCCTGGGCGCGGACGGCATCTTCATCGGCAGGGACGTCCACGCCGAGGCCGCGTTCTGCTACGACCCGTTCTCGCTGTACAACAGCGGGCGGATCGAGGGCTTCACCAATCCGAACGCTGTCCTGGCCGGGATCATCGGCATGGGCAAGTCCGCGCTCGCCAAGTCCATCGCCACCCGGGCCATCGCCCACGGCTACCGGATCTACGTCCCCTGCGACCCCAAGGGCGAATGGACCGCCGTCGCACAAGCCCTCGGCGGCCACAGCATCGCCCTGGGCCCGGGACTCCCGGGCCGGTTGAACCCCCTGAACGCACCGGCCCGGCCCGCCTCGGTGAGCGAGGAGGACTGGTCGGCCGAGGTCCGCAAGCGGCGTCTGCTGCTCCTGGCCGGCCTGGCGCGCACCGTCCTCAAGCGCGATCTCCAGCCGATGGAACACACCGCGCTGGACCTCGCCCTCGACCTCGTCGTCACCGAAGCCGAGGCCGGCGGCACGGTGCCGCTGCTCGGCGACATCGCGCACACCCTCGGCTCACCCGAGCGCCTCGACCGCGCCCTCGGCAACCATGCCGGACACATGGGAGCCGCAGCGCAGGACCTCGCACACGCCCTGCGCCGCCTGGTCCACGGCGACCTGAGCGGGATGTTCGACGCCCCATCGACGGTGTCGTTCGACCCGACCACCCCGATGCTGTCCATCGACCTCTCCCGCCTCGGCGGCTCCGGCGACGACACCGCCCTGGTCCTCGCCATGACCTGCGCCTCCGCATGGATGGAAAGCGCCCTCGCCGACCCCGACGGCGGACGCCGCTGGGTGATCTACGACGAAACCTGGCGCGTGATGCGTCACGTCGGCCTGCTGGAACGCATGCAGTCACAGTGGAAGCTCAGCCGCGGTCTCGGCATCGCCAACCTGATGATCATCCACCGCCTCTCCGACCTGCTCAGCGCAGGCGACGCCGGCTCCCGCGGCCGGGTACTGGCCGAGGGCCTCCTGGCCGACTGCTCCACCCGGATCATCTACCGCCAGGAACCCGACCAGCTCACCGCCGCAGCCTCACTGCTCGGCCTGACGGGCGTCGAGACCCAGGCCGTGTCCGCCCTCACCAAGGGCCGGGGCCTGTGGAAAGTCGCAGGCCGGTCCTTCATCACCCAGCACCTCCTGCACCCGGCCGAACGCGAACTGTTCGACACCGACGCCCGCATGGCCGCCTAGTCCAGGCCCTCCCCGTCACCACTCACCGCCCGTTCCTGGTGAGCAGCAACGCCGAAAAGTGAGAACCATGATCAATTCCTCCTCGTCGTCGCCCGGGTTCCGTGAGGAGCAGATGGAGACGGCTTCAGACCCCTTGGCATGGCGGCATCACGTTCCTGCGCTGGCCGCCGCCGCTGCGGGCATCCGGCGAGCATCCGATGCCTGGGACGCGGTCTCGGACTCCTTCTGCGACGACGTGGGCTGGCCCATCGATGAGAAGGGCTACGAGGCCGGCAAGGTCGCACGCGACGCCGAAGCATGGAAACACGTCGAGGTCTTCCTCGACCACGGCCCCGAGGTCCTGGCCGGTGTCCGCGCCGCCGCCCGGGACGCCGACTACGCCGAGGGGCCGATCAGTAACGGCCTCCGCCGACTGCGCGGCATCGACACCACGCTGGAACGGGCGGGTCGGCTCCATGAGGAGTGGGAGCAGGTCATGGCCCTCATGGACGCCTCACAGCCCGGCTCGCGGGGACTCTACGGCGACGAAGCTCGGAAGATCCGCAACGGCGAAGGGTGGCACTACGCCGACGAATTGTCGTACCAAGGCGCGGCGCTGGCTCAGGCGGCCGACTACCTGGTGACCCGGGCCGATCAAGATCGCTCCGCGCCACCCGACCGTGCCCAGGCAGCCCGTGCACGATCCACGACCGGCACCCGCCCGGTGTCGCCCACAATCCCTCCGGCGCCGCCTACGGCGCCTCCGGCTGCCCCGCGTCGCACCCGCTGACGCTCTAGCACCGACTTCCGGCAAGGCCAAACCCGCCGATCACCGCATCCTCGTGGAACACCGCCACCTCTACCCGCCCCGGTCGTCGACCGCACCCCACCTCGGAGCGCGCCATGCCCCTCACCAGCAGATCCGCCTCGGCCTCCGCCCCCCTTCCCCGAGCCTGCACCGGATGGATCTGCCATGCCCACCCCCGCTCAAGAGCCGCTGCTCGACATCGCAGTCGGCCACCATCCCGACCACGGCATCGTCGCCACGAACCCGAAACAACTCGCCGCCGGCACCTGGATGCTGGAACGGCTCGACTTCCACCCCGTCCCGGACCACCCGACGCTGTACGCCCTGGATGACCAGCAGCACGACGGGCAGGCCCGTACCACCCGGGCCGTGGCGTTGCTGCGTAAGGCCGGCTACCAGGTCGACGCGGACGCGGCGTTCGACCCCGCCCTGGACTCCGGCGCGGCCTTCGCCCGTGGCCGGGCCCTGCGGGCGGAGCCCGACGTCGTGTTCGCCGAGCATCCGCAGCTCGGCATCGTCGCGGCCACCGGCGACCACTCCTCCGCGTTCGGCGGCCGGCGCCTCCTGGAAGAGCACGGCTGGCGGCATGCCCCGGAGCTGGACATCTACACGCTGCCCGCCACCGACCGTGGCGAGGCACTGGGGAAGGTCGCCAGCGCCACGGTGTCGATGCACCGGTCCGGTCTCCGTGTAGCCGTACAGCCTCTCCTCGCCCGGGACGTATCAGCGCGCCACTTCCCTGCGCCCGCGGCCCGCCACGAGCGCGGTCAGGAATCCACCGCCCGCGCATCCCCTCTCGGCGCTGCCGCGCTCGCCGCCAGCCCGGCCCGCACCGGCATCCCGGGCAAGCCACCGATTCCTGCCCCCGCCGTCTCCGCTGTGTCCGGAGGGCCGGTCGACCCGCGCATCGCCTTCTCCCGCAACCGCTGACCCTTCCGTAAGGAGCAGTTCCCATGGCCGTGAAGACCATCTGGCAGATCGCCCACTCCTGCGGCCACTCGGCCGAGCGCGACCTGTCCGACCGGGCGGCCGACCGCCGCGCGGGCTTCGCCGAATGGCTCGCCAAGCAGGAGTGCACCGACTGCTGGCGGGCCTCCAAGGAAGACGACGAACAGGAAAAGGCGGCCTGGCTGAAGGCCAAGCGGGCCGAAGAGCAGGCCGCGTCCGAAGCCTGGTCGCAGCAGTACCGGATGCCCCCGCTGGAGGGGACCGAGCGAGCCGTCGCCTGGGGCGTGCGCTGCCGTCACCAGGTCCTGACCGCCGCCTACACCGCCCTCGTCCTCGAAGGGGAGACCGACGAGACGGAGTGGGCCGAGATCGAGGAGACCGCCCGCACCCTCACCCGCGCCGGGTGGTGGATCGACCAGCGCTTCTCCGAACCCGACGACCTCACCGAGCTGCTCCACGCCGCCACCACGGCAGACCGGCCGACCGAAAACCCCTACTTCTGACCTGCTGGTACCCACCTCAGCCGGGCACCAGCCCTCGCCCCGAACACCTCACGCAGGAGAGCCACGTGCCCCGCCTCTCCATCACCATCACCGCCGAGCCCAGCGGCAGCGTCACGGCGAAGGGCGCCGATGACGACGTCTCCGCCACGCTCCTCACGCACGCCGGGTTCCAGCAGATCGAGGACTGGTACGGCCGACGCCACCGTCTCCCCACCACCACACCCGCCGCTGAACGCGTGGCCATCGCCACCCACGCAGCCGAAATGCTCCACGCCGCCCGCTACGACGTCGACCTCGACCACCGACTCGACGCCACTCGGACGGCCACCCCTGCGCTTCCGCTCGGGCCGTACACCGCCGGGGCGGAGCTCCTCCGCATCACCGACCAGATCAGGTCCGCCGAGAACGGTGAGGACCTTCGACACGCGGTCGACCACCTCCTGCATCCCGAACACGGCGCGCTGGAACGCGCCCGGGAGGCACTGGAAGCGGCAGGCGAGCAGATCAACGATCTCGACGACAGCGTGTACCGGGTCGCCGACCAATTCGGCGTCGCCGCCGAACTCGTCAGTGCAGCCCAATCGGAACTCATCGAATACGACGTTGCGTTGGGCCGTATCAATTCCGCGCAGCAGGCCCGGGTTACGACTCGGGCGCGCTCTGCGCCGCCCCCTGACTCCCGAAGTGCCGCCCTCTCCCCCTCACCGGCAGCGGCCAAGGCCAAGGTCTCCCCGACCCCCGGCGCCGGGGGCGCCGCCCCTGCAGTACACCCGCCACAGGCCCCCGAACCGCGGACACGGTGAGCCGGACCGCCAGCTTCCTTCCTGAACAGGAGTTGCCTCGATGACCAGCAGAAGAGTGCTCCGCGCCCCGCCCCCGACCCGCCTGCGCTCACCCAGGACTCAGCATGCCCGCCCCGCGTACCAGCGCGCCCTCGGCCACCACCGGGGTCGACGCGCTCCTCTATCTCCTCTTCGGTGTCCTCGGCACCGCCTTCACCTTCGGCTCCCTGGCCTGGACATCAGGGAACATCACCAACTCCCTCTTCGGAAGTGGAGATTGGGTGGACTTCAGGGTCGTCGATGCCCTGCTGCACCCCGACGGCCTGTGGCCGCACCTGGGCTCCACCGCCCTGTTGATCGGCACCCGGATCGTCCCCGCTCTGGTCTCCCTCGGCCTCGCCGTCGTCGGCCTCCTTCTGTGGATGCGGATGCGTGGCGGCGCGAAGACCGGCCTCGCCCGCAGGGCGGACCTCGCCCCGCTGACGGGCAAGGAGATCGCCACCAAGGCCCAGAGCCTGCGGCCGAGCCTGAGCGGCAGGGAGTGGAAAAGAGATCGCGCCGGCCGACCGCGGCGTCCTCGTCGGCACGCTCTCGCCGGGCCGTGCCGAGGTCCGCGCCTCCTGGGAGGACGTGATCGTCGCGATCATGGCGCCACGCAGCGGCAAGACCTCCGCTCTGGCGATCCCAGCGATCCTTTCCGCCCCCGGGCCGGTACTGCTCACCTCGAACAAGGCGGCGGCTGACGCGTTCACCGCGACGGTCGACGCCCGCGCCGAGGTCGGCACGGTCTGGACGCTCGACCCGCAGCAGATCGCCCACCATCCGCGCCAGATGTGGTGGGACATCCTGGCCGACGCCCGCGACCTGGCCGGGGCGAAACGTTTGGCCAAGCACTTCGTCACCGCCAGCGTGGATGAGTCGAGCGGCTCGGACTTCTGGTCCACCGCGGCGAGCAACACGCTCGGCGCGCTGTTCCTGGCCGCCGCGAGCCACCGGCGGCCGATCACCGACGTTCTCGCCTGGCTCGCCACTCCGTCCGACCGGACCCCGGTGGACCTGCTCACCGATGCCGGTCACCATGCGGTCGCCGCCCAGCTCCAGGGCACTGTCTCCGGCGCCACCGAAACCCGCGACGGCATCTATGAGACGAGTCGGCAATACGCGAGCTGTCTGCTCGACCCGGATGTCGCCGCGTGGGTCACGCCGCACAAGGATCTCCCCGAGTTCCAGCCCTCCGCCTTCGCCACGTCCCGCGACACGCTGTATCTCCTCAGCAAGGACGGCGGCGGCAGCGCCTCGGCGATCATCGCCGCGGCAGCCGACGCGGTGATGCGCGCGGCCGTCGTCGCCGCCGAACGCGCCGGAGGACGGCTCGACCCGCCCGCCCTGTGCGTCCTCGACGAGGCCGCCAACGTGTGCCGGATCAGCGATCTCCCCGACCTGTACAGCCACTTGGGCAGCCGGGGCGTCATCCCGATGACGATCTTGCAGAGCTACCGGCAAGGGCAGCGGTGCTGGGGCGAGGCCGGCATGGACGCACTCTGGTCCGCGGCCACGATCAAGATCGTCGGTTCCGGAATCGACGACCCGGACTTCGCCGACCGCCTCAGCAGGCAGGTGGGTGACCACGACGTGCAGACCGTCTCCGTCTCGGACAGCGACAGCGGCAAGTCCACCTCCGTGAGCATGCGCACCGAGCGGGTCCTGCCTCCGGACGCGATCCGGGCCCTGCCCAAGGGCAAGGCGCTGCTCCTGGCCACCGGCATCCGCATCGCCATGCTCAACCTCCAGCCCTGGTACAAGGAGCCCTGCGCCAAGGTGATCGGCCCGACCTCGGCCCGCGCAACGAAGGCCATCACCGAACGGGCCCTGGCGAAGACCCACGACCGCGACGACTTCGGGCTGTCGGCATGAGCACGCTCACGCCGCGCCCCGAGCGGCTCGCCCACGCGCCGGTCCTCCTGCGCGACGGTCGGTGGTGGTGGGTCAGCGGTCCCGGAGCGTTTCCCGTCACCGACCCCACGTTCACCAGCACGCTGAACGGGTTCTCCCAGGCGATGGCCGCGGCCGACCAGGCGGTCGCCGACCTCCATGCCCGTCAGAGCAGGGCCGCCACCTCTGGTGCCAGGGAGCGGCGATGACCCCGCTGGTCACCGCGGAGCAGGCGGTACTCGGCGCCGTCCTGCTCGACCCGGACCAGCTCTCGTACCTGGACTGGCTCGCACCGGATCACTTCTCCCGACCCGTCCACCGAGCGCTGTTCGCCGCGCTGCGCACGCTCCGCGACGACGGCCACCCCGCGCTCACGGAAAAGCCCGTGCCGCTGTCGTGGGTGACCGATGCGGTCGCCGAGGCCGACCTCCACATACGGGGGCTGACCTCGGCGTACGCCCACACCCTCATCCAGTCCTGCCCGCGCCCCGCACACGCTCCCGTGTACGGCCGCATGGTGCTGGAGGGCGCGATCCACCGCACCATCACGGAACACGCGGTCCGCCTTCACCAGGCAGTGCGTGCCGACGCGCTGCGGGGTGACGTCGAGGGAGCCCTGCACCACGCCGACGTTCTCACCGGGGTACTCAGCGATCTCGCACGGCGGTGGGGCGCCGAACCACTCCCCGTCGCGCCCGCCACCGGACCGGTCGCGCCACCGGTTCGGGCCGACCGCGTCGTCGAGGACGAACGCTTCCTTCTGGCCGTCCTCGTTGAGCAGTCGAACGCAGTGGACGAGGTGGTCGGGTGGCTGTGGCCGGGCGACTTCGCCGACCCGGCCCATGGGCAGCTCTACCGTTGCCTCGGCGCGCTCCATCACCGGGGCGAGCCCATCGACCGGATCACACTGCTCTGGGAAGCTCAACGGCGCGGCCTGCTGGCCGACGGCACGCTCTCCGGGGACCAGCTCACCGCCCTCTGCGACGGCGGGAGTTCCGGCAGCGCGGAGTGGCTCGGGGAGCAGGTCATGCGCTCCTCGGTCACCCGCACGGCGGCCACCTCCGCACGCGCCATCCGCGCCTTGGCGGAGAACGAGACCCTGGCCCCCGGGCAGCTCATCAACCATGCCCTGCACGCGCTCGGCCCGCTCGACGACGTCCGTACCCGCTGGCAATCCGCGAACGGACGTCCCCCTCCGGCGCAGACGCCACCGACTCCTTCGCCGAACCGACCTGCCCCCGCGCAGGTACATGCCGCCCTCGCGCGCAGCACCCCGCGCTCCGCCTCGCCGTCCCCGGCCCGGATCAGCCGTGCGCCCAGCCCCGCCCCCGTGCGACCGCCCTCTCGCAGCCACGGCTGACGCATCCCCCGCCCACCGCTCGTCCTCCTCCATAGGGATTCACCATGAGCAATACCCGCGTCACCGACGCCCTGGCGCTGCGCGCCATGGCCTCAGCCTTCGATGCCCAGCGCGGCAAGCTCCCGGTCGAGGGAGACCCTCACCGCTCGCCCGACGGCGTCACCGTCGCCAGGCAGATTTCCGAACTCGGCAAAATGATCACCGACTTGGGCAACGACCTCCTCTTCCGCGCCGCCGACCAGGGCCGGGATGCCCACACGTTGCGGGTCATCGACGGCTTCGCCGGTGCCGTGCGGCCTGCGGGCGAGGCGGCATCCGCTCTCGGGGCGGTGGCCCACCAGCTCTCCTTCCTGGACCTGACCGAGCACCATCGCGACCAGCCCGATGTTCGAGATGCCCGCGAAGCGGCCACGCAGGTGGTAGGCGAGTCCCTCGAAACGGCGGACCACGTTCTCCGCGATGCCGCCAACTCCCTTCACATCGCAGCGGAAGCGGTGTCGCCTCAGTCCGCGCGCCTCCAGGCCGCCCGCCGCCGATCCGCCCTCGCAGCGTCCGCTTCACCTCCCGCTCCTGCCCCAGCAGCAGCGGCTCCTGCGGCCCGGATCGCTCGGAGCCGGTGACGTGAAGACCACCATCGCGCGTCGTGCGCTGATCGGGTCGCTCTGTTCGGGGTACGGCGGCCTCGACCTAGGAGTACAGGCCGCCCTCGGCGGCACCCTGGCCTGGCACGCCGAGGTCGATCCGAACACCTCACGCATCCTGGCCCGCCACTGGCCCGGCGTTCCGAACCTGGGCGACATCACGACCATCGACTGGGCCTCCGCTCCCCGGGTGTGCGTCCTGACAGCCGGCTTCCCCTGTCAAAGACGTCTCGGTCGCCGGCCGCCGGGCCGGACTCGCCCCCCACACCCGTTCCGGGCTGTGGCTGCACGTCGCCCGTGCGGTCGAAGCCCTCCGCCCCTGCCTGGTGGTGATCGAGAATGTGCGCGGCCTCCTCACCTCACCCGCCGGTTCCCCTGGCGACGTGGAATTCTGCCCGTGGTGTCTGGGAGACACCCCAGGTCAGCCTCCTGTGCGGGCACTCGGTGCCGTACTCGGCTCCCTGGCCGACCTCCGGTACGACGCGAGGTGGCTCATGCTTCGGGCCTCCGACGTCGGAGCCCCGCACCGCCGCGAGCGGATCTTCCTCGCCGCCTGGCCCTCCGAACACCCTGCTCAAGACACCGACCAGCAACCTCGCGAAGAACGGCGGCTCGCAGCACCCCTCGAAGAGGAAGAGCGGGGGCCACGGTCCGAACCTGGCCGACGAGGTCGAATGGCTCCTGCCGACGCCGAAGGCGACGGACGGAACCAAGGGCTCACCCAACCAACGGCACGGCAACGGGGACTTGACCTTGCCGAGCGCGGCGGCGTCGCTCCTTCCCCCGCTGCGGGCAGGCGGGCCGGAAGCCCCGGAACACCGACCGGGCAGGCGCTCCCCTCCGCCCGTAGCAGTTCTGTCGCTCTGGACGGAACCAGCTCCGGAAACCGGGGAGCAGCAGCCCAGCGATGGGGCGCGTACGCAGGATCCATCGCCCGATGGGAGAGGCTCACCCGTCCCGCGCCGCCGCCCACCGACGCGGCCGGACGGCTCCGCGCCGACTTCGTGGAGTGGATGCAGGGCCTGGAACCCGGCTGGGTCACCGCCACCCCGGGGCTCGGACGGCCAGCTCAGCTCACCGCCCTCGGCAACGGCGTCGTACCCCAACAGGCGACCCGTGCGGTGCAGTTGCTCGCACCGCCTATTCCCCGTTGCCCCCGCTGCACAACGGCGTAGCGCCTACTACCGGGTTTCTCCGGCCGGACCAAATCGCGGTTTCTCCGGACCCTCTCCCTGCCACCGACCGCAGAGGGAGCACGCCCATGCCCGACACCAGCACGGCCACGCCCGGCCCCGAAGAACCGTTCCGCGTTCCCGACGGAGATCTCGACGACCTCGCCAGCACCCTCGCCAAGACCATGGCCGAGGTCCGGCAGCACGGCGTCATCCTCGACCGCCTGGGCTCCGAACCCGCGCCCGACACCACCGCCACCGAACCGACCGACAGCTCGCCGGCCCCGGAGCCATCCGGGGCCGGCGAGGGCGACCCCACCTCGGTGTTCATCCTCGCCCTGGGCGGTGAGGCGTACGTCGCCGAACTCGCCTCCCTCAGCGACTGGGTGAACTACCTCCTCCTCCCTGTGTACGGCCGGGAGATCAGCACGAACCGCCCATGGTGCGCGCAGTGGCACGAGCACCCCGAGGCCGTCGCCCGGCTCCATGGCCTCTGGCTCGCCTGGCAGCAACTCACCGACATCGAGGCCGGCCTGTCCGGCCCCTCGACGTGGCACCGAGATCACCTGGACCAGACCCTGGTGCACCTCCGCGCCCCCGACGGCCCGTTCGCCGCGTGCACCACGAGCCCGGCCCGTCCCAACCACCGCGTGCTGGCGACCCCTGCGCCCGAACAGCGGGGGCTGGCTGCATGAGCAACGACCTCGACTTCGGCCTCGATGGCTTCGAGCCCGCCGACGCGGACTCCGAGTACGCGGAGCAGCGGTTCTGGGCCGGTGACCTCACCGTCCTGGCCGAGCACCACACCACTCCCAACGGCTCCCACAGCTTCGTCCTCGCCCACGACGGCTCGGTCACCTGGGGCGTGCCCGGTGCGCCCCAGATCCGGGCGATCATGGTCGCGCGGGATCTGAACCAGAACACGTTCACGTTCGAGTCGACCGACCACTCCAGCGTGGCGTTCGCTCAGAACTGGCTGGTCGAACGCGGTTGTCCACCCGAGCGGACTCAGGTCGGTGGCGACTTCATGAAGCCCGCCGACGCTCTCACGACGCGGGTGGAGGAGAGGCTCCGCGCGTCCGGCGCCCGGTACGAGGTCCTCGACAGTTCCACCTCGGACTTCGACCCGTGCGAGACGTGGACGTTGACCCGCGACTCCACCGCTGCTGAAGCGTCGATTCGCGTCTTCCTCGAAGAGGGGGACTTCGAGTCACACACGTACACAATGCGCGAGGGCGCCTTCGCCGACGAGGACGCCGCCCGGCAGTGGCTGGACGACCGCTGCGGCCTGTTGCCGCAGCCGCCGGAATACCACGGTGACGCAGCCGCTCTCCGGGCCCGCGCCGCCCTCACTCGATCGACCGGCGCCTCCGCGGCCCCGAAGGCCGGCGTCGAGGCCCGCACCACGCCGTCGGCGGGAACAGCGTGGCGCCCGGGGCCGGGGAGGTCGATGTGAGCCGCGCCCGCTTCGCCTTCGCCGCGCACCCCGATGCCATCGCGGATCTGCGAAAACTCCCCGACCGAATCCGTGACTTGGCTCTGCTGGAGCTGCAGCACCTGGTGCACGGCAGTGACGACTGCCTGCCGCTCAAGGGCCGCCTGGCGGGGTTCCACAAGGTCTACGTCGACCCGTCTGTCTCCTACCGGATGGTCATCCAGTTCCGCTCGGCCCCGCCCTCATCGAATCATCAACGCGAGATCTACCTCGTCGCCGCCGGTAGCCGGAAGGGCTACGAGGTCTACCGCTCGGCCCAGCTACGCGCCGGCGTCCACCAGGCCGCCGAGAAGGGCCCGGCAGCCGAGGCGCGTGTGCAGGCCGCTCAGTCTCGTTCTCCCCACGCGGCCAGCCGGCCGACGGCGACCCCGGCGACGTCACCAATAGCAGTCCGACCCACTACCGACCCCCGAAAGGTTCCCCAGCGATGACCACCGACCGCACTGTTCCGACCCGTGCCGAGCTGGCGGGACTCCTCACCGAGGCCGCGCACAGCGTCTCCGGGATGCTCACTGCCGAGTACCCGACAGTCGCCAGCCGCTCTTACCTGCACCCCGTGCTGGGCGCGCTCTCCACCGGTCCCCGGGTCATCGGCGAGCTGACCGACCGGCTCGAAAGTTTCGTGGCCGAAGACCTGGTCACCGCCACACCGGCGGGCCTCTTCACCTTGGCCTCGTACGCCTCCGCACTGGGGTGGCTCACCGAGTCCCTCGCCGAGCTGACCGCCTCGGCCGACCAGATCTGCGCCCACTTCGGCATCCCCGGGGACCCCTCGGCCCCGATTTCGACCGCACCCGTCGACGAGGAGCAGGACAGCGAGTTCGACTTCGCCCTCTCCGCTTCGCTGCTCGCGGCCTCCCGCATCACCGACGCCTGCAGGGAGATCTCCAGCGGCCTCCTCGAAGATGCCGGACACATCCGCGGTCAGGCCACCGACCACGTAGCAGTCAGCGACGAGCCCAACAGCCTTCCTACGTTGGTCCGTTCACTGCTCGCCCGGATGGAAGCCGCCGACTGAGCCCCCTACGGCGCCACTGATCAGCAGCCCGATATCGGCCGGCTCCACGTCGGCGCGAGGCGGCTCTTCCCGCGTGTTCGCCACCTTCACGGTGGTTCCCGGTGACGCCGTCGCTCCTCCGTCGCCCCGCAACCAGCACGGTCAACCAGCAGTCCCGTTCCCGCTGTACCCCGCAGAAAGAACGTCGCCATGTACACCCCCTCACAGTCCTCCCCCGCCTCGATCAGCACGGTCGATGCCCAGCGTGTCGAGGATGCCCTGTCTCTGATAGCGCCGAAGTGGACCAACTGGTCGGTTCAGACCCTGGCGGAGCAGGGCCGCCCCATGCGTGTACGTGACGTCGCCGTCCGGCTCCCCTTCATCCGCGAGCAGCTCGTCGGCAAGCGGCTGGCCCAGATGCACGCGGATGGACTCGTCACCCGGGTCGACGGTCGCCATGGGGCTCCGTACCAGCTCAGTGCCTTCGGCGGATCACTGTCCCAGGTACACGCCGCCCTTTCGGACTGGTCCCAGAGCAACCTGTCGCTCGGCGATACGGCTGGCGCCGAGCGAGTCGAGGACGCGGTGCGACGCCTGCACCTGCGGCATTCGACCGCCGTGATCCAGGCCCTCGATGCGGGCGCCGCGCGGCTGAGCCACGTCGCCGAAGCCACCGGGCTCGACCTCGTCACCACCCAGCAGCGGCTCAACCGACTTCAGGTCGATGGCCTGGCCACCCGCGCCGGACCGCGTTATGGCGCCCCGTACTCCCTGACCGACGCCGGACGGGCACTGGGCCCCGTTTACACAGCCGTCGAGCACTGGAGTAGTCCCGTCACCGCACAGAAGTACTCGGCCCCTGCACCCGTCGCGGCAGTTGCTCGGACCCACCCGTCCGTCCCGCAGAGGCCGGACGGACCCCGCACCGCGGCGGCCTTGCGCCGCAGCGCCGCGCCGAGCGCCCTGTTCAGTCACGCACCACAGCCACAACCGCGCGTACCGGCAGCGATCACCGCCCTGTCGAAGCCCGCCCGCGGCCGGTGAACCGGGTGACTCCGAGAACTGACCGCGTCCCTCGAACTTCTCTGCGGCGCCCGCGTGCAGTCGGCCAGACCGCCCGCTCCGCGCGCGCTCCCCCTGCACCATCGGAGCCTCGATCATGAGTAGTCAGCACTCCCACGCCCAAGATCCCCACCAGCAGGTACTGGTCAGCCCGATGTACCTGGCCGGCTCCAACGGAACCGGCGACGCCGGATTCGCCCCCGTCGCCCAGTGGCCCCACCACTACCTCGACGAAGGCCCCTGCCAGCTCCTCGTCACCTCGCCCGACCAGAGGATCCGGATCGGCTGGTTCGGCGACGACTTCGAGTTGTGGAAGATCACCGCGTCCGAGGACGCCGTGTCCCCGCCCCGCTGGACGGCAACCTTCAACCATGTCACCCCGGCCGAGATCGTCGCCGGTCTCACCACCGCCCTGGCCCGCGACTACGCCGAAGCCGCTCCCTACGACGGCAAGGCACGCTTTCTGGCGAGCCCGTCGATGTACTGGGCCGACTCCGTCCAGCCGCTGATCGATGCCGGCTGGGCCCGCGGCGCGGCCGAGCGCGGCACCGTCGAGTTCATCGCCCCTGACGAGCAAGCGGGCGTTCTGATCGACAACCGGCTGTCCGGCTGGGACGACGAAACCGTCACGCTGTGGGCCGGCCCGCCGGGCTGGGACACACGCGCGGAGGCGGTCTTCACCGCCCGTACTCCGTCCCACCTGATCGCCGCGACGGCGGCCGAAATGGCCGACGCGGCCCCGGCTATCCGTGAGCGGCACCAGATCCACCGGGAGTTGGAGGACCTGGTCACGCTGACCCCCGTAGCTCCCCCTGTGCATCGGGCTCCTCAGGCTCCGACCCCGCTTGATGTACGCCGTACCGCGGTCGCGCAGGCCGTCGAACGCGCGCGCTTCCCACGGACGGCCGCCGACCTCCGGGTCAAGGCCGCCCGCAGCCGTACGGCGTCCTCAGCGCAGAACCGGCCGGGCAGCTCCGTACCTGCCCTCGGGGCCAAGCCGCTGGTCAACCCGTCGGTCCCACGCCGGAGTCGCTGACCCGGTTCCGAGGCCGTGCTACGGGCCTCGGCCAGGTGTGTCCGGTCGGGCCGCTTCGTCGGCTGCTGCCGCCCGGCGGCGACCGGCCCGGGGCCACGCCTCTGCGTGATCAGTCGAGTTCCGCGTCGTCCTCGTCCCGGTGGACCTGCCCGCTGTGGGGGTCCACCGCGCGGGCAAGCTCGTCCAACGTCAGCTCGGCGCGGCGCCCGTCTGCGGCCCGGCCCTCCACCACCGTGTCCTCGTCCCCCCACTCGTCGGACTGCGCTCCCACGGCCCACTGACCGTCGGCGACCATCGCGATGTCGCCCACCGTCCACGGTCGCCCGGCAGCACGGATCTTGCGCTCCAGACCGGCCCCGTCCCAATGTCTGCTCGGCTCGTCCACGCCTGCTCCTCCTCCGGCCTCGTGCAGCCCGTTGCCGCAACCCAGGTACGACAGCCACGTCCGCCGGTCCATTCCCGGACGGTGAACTACCTGCCGTCGGCTCCAGTTCGCCCACGGCAGACGCCGCTTCCCGGGAAAGGACTACGTACGTCGGCGCACCGCATGTCAACGTACGGGGGCCCGCAAAAACCGCAGGTCAACGAAGGGATGGTCCAACCGTGAACGCCTGCAGCACCCTCCTCCCCGCCATCGTCCGTCCTGCCGGGGAATACCGAGGCTGGCTCTCTTCCGATCACAGCGCGACGCCGGTGCTCGGTCTCCTCGACAGCCTCGGCTGGGCCCGCGTCGACACTCCCGAGGCCAATGTCCACGCGACGAGCCCCGACGGCAGCGTCTACATCGGCTGGCTCCCCGAAGACCCTGCCGCGTGGGGGCGCAAGATCGTCTGGCAGGTCCGGGTACAGGCCGACGAAGGTGCCCCGTGGACCCAGGAGTTCGGCCCGGACACCCCCGCCGAGGCGGTTGCCGGGTTCATCGCCGCCCTCATCGCCCACCGTTAACCGCTTCTCCACGACCGGCGGAATCCCGCGATTCGAACCGGGTCCCTCGCTCGGCATCAGCCCGTCAGCGCCTTCGTCCCGCCATGCTGCGCGGCCCCGCTCTCTTCAACACGTGCCGGCGTACCGGCACCCCGACACCGACCCGCTCCCGGAGGACCTCGTGCCCCACTGCCTGACCGTCGGTCATCTGCTCTGCCAGCTCCAGGCCCTCGACCCCAACCTGCCGGTCCGCCTCGCCGTCAACCCTGATTTCCCCTTCACCCACTACCTGGGGACGGAGGTCATCGTCCGGGACGGCAAGGCGTTCATCGCTGACGACGGCCAGGAGGACTACCTCCCGGCGGAGGTCAGCGACGCCCTCGCCTGGGCCTGATCACCCCACTGCCTCTGGAGTTCTCCCATCTCGTCGCACCCCCACCCTTCTCACGCCCTCCCGCTGCACGTCCTCGCCGTACGCCCCATGCCGAACACCGTGCGCGGTGCGCTGGTCCAGCGCGTCTCCGCTCGCCCCGACGGGCCGCTCGACATCACCTGGTTGTCCGCCGAAGCACCGAGACTCCCTCATGGCCGCATCCGCCTTCACTGGGAACCCGCCCCGACCGCAGGCTGGAACATCACCGCTCACCTCGGCCTTGCCACCACCGAAGTGCATCTCGCCTCCTGGCGGGCCGCCCCGGACGACTGGCCACACCTGGTCCGGCCCACCCTCCACGAAGTGCTCGGTCTGTGCGCCGCACTCAAGGTCGCGACCGCCGCCCTCGATCTCTCGAATCACCTCGCCCAAACCTGACCGAGCCCTAGAAGGCCGCCCCTACCGATCAGGCAGGTGCGGCCTTCTACGTGCTCAACCAGAGGCCACCGGCCTCGCTCTTGCTGGTGCCGTCCTCACCCAGCGGGTGCGCCTACCGACACCGGCCGACGCCCCGGCCCCCGATAACGTCGTCCCGTTCCGCTCCCCGATTGCCTGAAGCCTCCGTACCTCTGGTGCCGCTCGTCCAAGTGCGGGACAGAATCCAGCCACCATAAAAGCTCAGCAGACCGGGTAAGCGTCATGGTCCTATCATCAGCGGTTAAGTAACGGGGACCAGCAGGCTCAACATCACTGTGGGGCTGGGCTGGCCGACACCCAGGGGGAGTGCCGTGTCGACACCAGTTGAGCTTCTGGCCGTAGCGAGTGGTGCTGTGGCGGGAACGATGGGTACCGACCTCTACGGCTACACGCGCCAGCGCATCGTGGGCCTTTGGCGACGCGGCCAGGGAGAAGGCGCGGAAGGTGAAGCCGAAGTGCTGACCCGGCTTGACACGTTGGAACAGGCCGTGGCGGCCCTCGAGCCTGAACAGCGAGCGGCCATGGTCGGGGGTGTGCAGGTGCCGGTGCGGGAGATCCTCGCCTCCTGCGTCGGTGATGATCAGCCGGAAGCGCTCCAGGAACTCATTGACGCACTGAAGGCGCAAGGAGTTGAGACGCCCGCCGTCTCGCAGCAGACCGTGACGGGGAACTTTGCTCTCGGCAGTATCAACACTGCAGGGCGGGACAACAATTTCGGAGGGGCTCGCTGATGTCGTCGCCGAATCAAAATCAGGCTGACCCTGCATCCGGGCCAAGCGTGACGGGGAATTTCGCCCTCGGCAGCATTAACACCGCGGGCCGGGACAACAACATCACGAACTATCTGACCGGCTTGCGACATCTCCGGCCTCGTCAGGTCGACCCGAACAAGCTCATGCCGGCGAACCGCTTCGTGAGCCCGGGTGACACTTTCGACAATGCCGCGCAAGCCGTTCGTCTACACTTTGGGGGCACGGCCAACGTCCACATCGTGGTCCTGCTCGCGGCCGAAGAACATGGCCGCCGATCTGCCGGGCTGCGGCTGCTTGCGGCCACGAACGTTCCGACCGATCGAGTGTTCGAGCTGCTGCCCGACTGGGACGAACCAGATGTGGCTTGCCTGCCCGAGGAACATGGCGCGGGCTATCTCCTCAATCTGCGCAGTGTCACGCGACCACTCCCCGACGCCTTTTACAGCGACCTCGTGACCTACGCCTCCGTCCTGCGCAAGGCAGGTAGCTGCATGGCCATCATCACGACAAAGGCCGCCTGGTCCCAGGCCCGGGCTGGTGGGCCCCAGACTGAGATCCTTGTGAGGGAGATCGAGCGACCCAACCCCACAGCCGTCGTCAGGAAGTACCTCGACAGTGACGAGCTGACACGGGATCGCTCCGAGTGGATCGACAACAAGGAGAGCCTGTTCCACGGCCTTCTGCCACCGGACTGTGCACCCGGTGAGGCGGTTCGGCTTGCGTCGATCATCGCAAAGGCCAATGGTATGAGGGACTCAGATGCCCTCGACGAGTACCAGGGCTGGGAAAGCCATTTGAGTACCGAATGGTTCGCCGGGGGTAGCCAAGAGGTCGAGACCAGAGCCATCCGTATCGCTGGCGCCTTCCTGAATAAGGCACCCGCCGAGGTAGTGCTCAACAGCGCGGATCTTCTCCTTGCCGCGCCGGGGATCAAATTCCCCAAGCCTGAGGGCGGTCTCCTGGCGAGGCCGGACGCACCGAAGCGACTCGATCCGGCAGGAATGTCCTTCGACACGTCCACCGGCGCTGCGTCTCTCATCCACGAATCGCAAGGACCGGCGATCCTGCGGTACCTCTGGACGAAGCACCGACAGCTGACCGATGAAGTACTGAAGCAGTGGCTCCAAAACATCAGTCAGGGGCCAGCCAAGAATCATCTCGACGCGATTGCTGCAGCGCTGACACGCCTCGCGGAGACCGTAGGCGTAATTCCGATCTTCGAACTGGCAGAAGGGTGGCTCCGCGACGGCGGCAAGCAGCATCAGGGGCTTGTTGGCGATCTCCTGTCTGAACTCGCCGTGCACCCTGTACTTGGAAGTCAAGTAAGGGCTGAGCTAGCCACGTGGGCAAAGGGGAAGTCGCGGCCGGAACGCCAGTGTGCCGTCGCCCGAGCCTGCTCAGGACCCTTTGGGAAGACGTATCCAAGCCAGGCTCTGACCCGGGCGCGCTATATCCTCGATTCCTCGGGCGTCGAGGAATCACGGAAGGAAGCGGTCAATGCCGTACGCGCGCTGGCTGTTGACGACGACCTCGCACCTCTTGTAACCGACACCGTCGTCACTTGGAGTACGAGCGCGGGGAAGTCGAGCGGGGCGGATCGGCAGGTCTTCTTCGACGTCTATAGCGTCCCGCCGAGTGCGGACCAGTTGGAAAACGAACCACTCGCAGTGGCCCTGACGAAGCCCGGAGAAGCCGGGGAAGCGATCCGTCGACGCTTGTTCGAAGCCTGGCAGCACATCATTCAGCACAGCGCTGACCCCATCCCGGCTCAGCGAGTTCTGCTGAACTGGCGAGCGGGCGCGGAGGCTGACCGCTTGCCGTCAGGTCCGGTGGTCGACCTCATCACTGCACTTGGTGGGTCCACAGGGATTGGCGGCCCCTTCATCAAGGCCGTGGTCAAGGCCAAGGGGCCACTGAAGGACGCTTTGATTGACGCGTTCCTTACTGATTTCGTCCAGGATGTCGAGGTGGAGGATGATCCCCTTGCTGTGGCATCTGGAGTCGACCTGGCAGAACAGCGTCTCCGTGACCAGGCTGAGGCGGATCCCGTAGCGCAATGATCAGGATCCTCGACTGGCTGAAGGAGCGGAGGATCTCTGATCACCGCTCCTTCTCCGCATGTCTGGAAAGCAAAGACTACGGGCTGCACCATCGCGCCATGATTCGCTATCGGTGGCGAATGAACCTTGAATCTCCTGCCCCTCGCCCACTTGCCCCGGACGGACTGGCCCGGAATCTCCTCAGAGAAGAACTGGGGGGCGTGGCCCGTACGTATCCCCTGCTGCAATCTGCCGCCGCAGAGGACGCCATGAACTCCGCTCTCAGTCATGAACTTTGGGATCACGAGAAGCGGATCCGGGTGGAAGGGCGCGTGCGAATTCGCGTTTCCAGACCGATAAGGAAGGTGGCACTGCAGCGAATCGAAGGGGAGATGGCGCTACGGTCAGCACACGCACGAGAGACAGTTGAGCTTGATCTACTACTCGATCGTCTCACTGATCCGGCCCTCGGTCCTGTCTGGTGGGTTAGCCGGTATGCCGATCTTCAGTTCGCGGCTGGTGATCCGGAGGAGAAAATCAAGTCCGTTCTCTGTGCCTTCAAACAGCTTCAGGAAACGCTCCACGCCGCGGAGATCGATCAGACGGCGGACGAGAAGCTCCTCGTCCGCCGAAAGATCGAGGAGGTGTTCAGCGTCGTTGAAGACGAGGAGTCTCTGTCGCTCGCGCTTCAGGTAATGAACCGAACCCTGGATCACCTGGGGGTGAACGGCAGTGGGCAGACCGCTCAGAATGGGCCGTCGCCGGTATGACCGGCCAGGCAGCTCTCGACGCGAGACCTTGAGCGTGATGCCAAGGAAGAATCCGGTCCAGGGCATCCACTTTCTCCTGGCACCACGCATGGCGCGGCGTATGTGCCTGTGGGCGCTGGACAACCCCGAACTCACCTACTCAGCAGCGCTGGAGGGCGCTCCCGTTGGAGAGTAACGATACGCGTCATCTGTTTCAGGCCGACGGTGGAGCAATTCTGCTGGGCTCCCCAATCAGGCGGCACTTAAGAGCACGCCGTCCGAAAGACGTGAGTCGGCGTTCACCGTGGGTCCCATAATGGAAGACGTCCGTGGACTGGCGATACTGCCCATGCAGAGCTGAACAGAAGAACTTGACAGGGAACAGGGCAAGGACAAGTTCCGACGCGTCGGAAACCCACCCCGGCCTTTGCCGTCGGTCGCTCAGTCGAGGTAAGTGCCGACGAAGGCTCCGTCGAAGCCGAGTGCGGTGAGTGCCTGTTCGGTGCTGGGGTAGATCGTTGAGTCCGGGATGGCGATCAAGGCGTCGAAGTCGGCGCGCGTGATCTCGGGCTCGAGCCACTGGTTGCTGCACCGGCAGACGATCCAGACGCTGCGGCGGTGGTTGATGAGCAGCCAGTCGCGTCGGGCGCGGCAAGCCGAGCACGTCACGGGAATTCCGCGGAGGGACAGCTCGGGCGGGTGGCTCAGGCAGCGCGTCGCGTCGGGGCCGCTGGTGGGCTGCGTCTCGTGTTCGAGTTGCAGCAAGGGGTCGGTGGTCTCCGGGACGATGGGCGGGGCGGGGGCCGGCGCCGCGGGGCGGGCGGTGGTTCTGGGCACGAGCGTCATCTCCCGGTAGGGGCTTTCTGTTTCCATCCGTAACAGCCGGTGGAATCGGTTGTCCAGAGGGTTTTCAGGGCGTGGCAGGGCGATCATCGCTCTGCCACGCCGATCAGCGACGTGGCGGGCGCCGGCGCGGGTCGGAGACGGTGGGGCGGTTTGTTGCCGCAGGTGCCGTCCGGGTGCGGTCGGCCGAGGACTTGGGCCGACTGATACCGGTCTTCGGGCGGCGGGGCGCTTCGCCCGGGTGCGCGGGAAGGTGGGCGAGGCGTCGCAGACGCCAGACGAGGACGTCGTGGATGTCCTCGGCGGTGTCGAGTTCGCGCAGTTCGATGGCCTGTTGGAGGAGGGCCTTGGGGTCGTGTCCTGCGTGCTCGGCCTGGGCGAGGGTGATGGTCAAGGCATCGGTCTTCGGCAGGTCCGTTCGTAGTCGATCCGTCCCCAAGGCCGTACGGATGGTGGCCTCGTGGCTTCGGCGTTCGGCTTCGGGCAGGTCACGGCCTTGGTCGCGCAGGGTCCGCATCGGTGTGGCGGCGGCTTGGCGGTAGGCGGCTCGTAGGTGTTCGGCGGTTTGTCGGGCTGCGTGGGCCTGCTGGGTGTGGCCGCGGGCGGCGTGCCAGCGGGCGGCGGCCAGGGCGACGAGGACCAGGGTGGAGGTGAGCATGGCGGTGGTGCCGCCGTCTTCGCCGCGGCCGAGGGCGCTGCCGGCTTGGACGATGTTCCGGGCCACCGAGCGGAGTGCCCGGATGTCGGCGTGTTCCACTCGGACGTGGCTGCGGGTGACACGTTCGAAGGCGCGGGCCGCGGCGCGCAGTTCGGTGCGGGTGGCTGCCGGGGAGGTCTGGGCGACCGCGTCCAGGATTTCGCCGATCCCGACGAGCTGCACGGCGGCCTCGTCTTCGTCGTTGTCGAGCAGGAGGGTGGCGTGCTCGGCGATGTCGGTGGCGCTGCGGCGGGCTCGGGCGGGCGGCGACCAGTGGTAACAGCTGCTGGGGGCGGAGGGCGTCGTCGGGCCGGGAAGTTCGTCGGCGAGGCGGCGACGGATTTTCGGCAGGGAGAGGTCGGGGGCGAGCTTGGAGCCGGGGTACCAGATCGGTTCGTGGTCGCGGTTGCGGTCGCCGGGGAGCGCGACGTTGTAGCCGAGGGCGTCGCCGGACGGGGCGTTGCGGATCTTCACGCGCAGGCCGGCCTCGTGGAGCCGGGTGAAGAACTCTTCTTCGGTGGCGGCTCCGGCGAGGGCTTGGCGGACGGCTTCGCGGAGCGTCTCGCGTGGGGCTTCGGGGCGGCCGGTGCGCTCGGTCTTGAAGCGTTCGGCGCTGGTCGGGTTCTGGGCTGCGGTGCCGTCGCCGGGTTTGAGTCGGCGCAGGTCCCATTCCTTTTCGATGCGGCGGCATGCGGCCTGGGCCTTCTTGTAGTCGTAGTTCATCCTGGGGCGACGCAGGTCGCCCCGGACCATGGTGGCGACGATGTGGATGTGGTCGTCCGCGTGCCGGACGGCGACCCATCGGCAACCGTCCGGATCGTCTTCGGGGGCGAGGTTGACGGCGCGGACCAGGCGGCGGGCGACGGTGTTCCACTCGGCGTCGGACAGGTGCCGGTCGTCGGGGTCGGTGCGGACCGAGCAGTGCCAGACGTGCTGGGCCGGCGCTTCGGCTCCGGTCTGCTTGACGCGCAGGTCCAGGGCGGCGGTGAGGCGGGCAAGGGTGGCCTTGGGATCAGGGCTGGTGTCACGTCCGGGGTCGGGGGCGAAGCCGTCCCAGCTCCCGACGAGGTGCGGGTCGATGTGTTCGTCGCGTTTGCCGGGTCCGTACAGGTAGACCAGGAGGCCGTGGGTACGTGAGCCGCGTCGGATCTTGGGAACCATCAGAGCCGCTTCTTCACCAGGGTGTCGGCTGTGGCATCGATGCGGGCCAGGAGGCGGAGCAGGGTCGTCAGGGCGTGGTCGAGTTCGCCAGGTCGGGGCTGGCCTCCGGCGTTGTGGACGTAGGCGATCTGGTTGATGTTGTTGCCGATCCGGGCAAGAGCGGTGCGCAGGGCGGCGAGTTCGTCGATGGCCGTGTCGAGCTTTTCGTTGGTGTGTACGGGGGTGGTGCCGCGGGCGGCGGAGAGGCCGGCGGTGGCGAGGAAGCGGGCGACGGTGATGCCGCGCTGCTTGGCGGCGGTGGTGATCTCGGCTTTCTCGGTGTCGGAGAGGCGGGTGGTCGTCTTGCGGGTGCGCTGGCTCGGGTTGCGGCTGCGGCGGCGCGGTGTGCGGTCGGGGAAGGCGGGCGTGCTCGGGCTCGGCTGCTCGCGGCCGGCGTTGTCGTCGGCTTCTCCTCCTCCGGTCGGCGCCCCCTGGTGCTGGTCGCCCGGTTGGTCCCCGTGCGCCCTCGCTCGGGAACCAACCGGGCCTCCCTCGCCCTCCTGGGCGGGGGCAAGTGCGTACGACGGGCCGTAGGACCGTCGTACGCGACAACTTGCTCCGCCAGGAGCCGTCGTGGGGTCACGGTGCTGTCCGCCCGTGGTGGGGGCCGGGTCGTTGGCGGTCACCGGCGTGTCTCCGGGTTCTGCTGGCGGATAGCGCGGACGAGTTCCTCGATCCAGTCCATCGCGAGGACCGGGTCGTGCAGGGTCCACGGGCGGCTGTTCCGGGTTCGCTGCACGGTCCAGGTGGTGTCGGGGCCGACTTCGGCGTGGTGAAGGTGGCCGTGCTGGTGAAGGACGGCCAGCCAGGAGTCGACCTCGGTGGGGGTGGCCGGGCGGGTGCGCATCAAGGTTCTCCGGTTCGCTGCGGAAAGTTGTGGGACACGTGTCCGGGGTGGGGCGGGTGACCGGCCGGGGTATCCGGCCGGTCACCCGCTTCGGGTGGTGGCAGGTCAGTTCCGGGCGGAGGCGGCCTGCTGTCCGTGCTGTTCACGGAGCTGAACCATGAGGGTGGTCAGCGTGTCGTTGGACAGCGGGATCTGCTGGCCGCGGATCGCCTGGGCGACCACCTTGCGGGTCAGCTTGTCCTCGGCCCTGGCCGCTGACCGGGCGATCTTCAGCAGTTCCTCGGTGTCCGGGTCCGGCCGCTGGTCACCGGGGGTCCGGGAGGCCCGGTCGGTGACCGGTGGGGCGGGGACCTGCGTCGGGCCTTCCTGACCGCCGGTTGCCGGGGCGGTGCCGCCGGTTGCCGGGGCGGTGTCGCCGGTACGGTCGGTGACCGACCGCGTGGTGTCCGGCTCTCCGGGAAGGTCAGCGGCCTTGTCCGGCTGGTCCCGGCCACCGGCGAACGGCCTGCTGTCCGCCGGGATGCTGTCGCCGGTGAGTGACCGGGAGTCGGGGGCTGGTTTGTCCAGGGGCAGCCGTGGCCGGCCGGTCAGAGTGGTGACCGGTTGATCGGCCTTGGCCCGACCGGCCATCAGCTGTTGCTGCTGGCCGGCTCGGTCAGTCCGGGTGTTCTCGGTGTCGTGGCCACGGCCGTGGTGACCGAGGTCCTCGTGGCCACTGCCCTTGACCGGGCCTCGGGCGATGAGGATGTAGAGGTGGACGGCTCCGGCCAGCGCGAGCGGGGCGATGGTGGACAGCACCGCGACCACCGTGTCCCCGAGCCGGAGCCCGGTGCCCGCTACCGCTTCCTCGTTGAGCCGCACCGCGTGAAGCGCGTTGGCCCAGATGCTGGCGGCGGTGGCGGTGCCGAAGAGCGTCCACACGTACACCCGGGAGCGCATCGGAGCGGCGCGCAGGACGAGGAGGGTGCGGACGCCGTAGGCGACGAACCCGTCGATCACCAGTGGGAAGAGGTACGTCAGGAAACCCCGGATGTGGATGGCAAGGGCCATTTGCTGAAGAGCGTCGTACGACAGGGCGCACGCCGCGCCGCCGAGGGATATGACGACCGCGCGGTCCCAGCCGTTGATGTGCGCCGGTTTCGGCGTGTTCATGGTGCTCACGCCGCCGTCCCGAAGTCGTCGCGGACCAACTCGCCGCCGGTCTTCGTCGTCTGTTCCAGGGTCCGGTTGCGCAGAGCCCGGCAGGTTTCGCGGTAAAGCTTCTGGGCGTGCTCCTCGGTGACCTTCAGGAGCCACGCGAGGCGTTCTACGGTCAGGCCGTGGCGGTAGGCGGCGTGGACGACGGCGCGGCGCTCGGCCTTGGTGAGGTGGACGTCGCGTCCGGCGACGGTGGCGTTGACGCGGCTGTAGTCCAGGCGGCTGGCGAGCTTCTCGTGCCACGGCTCGCGTTCTTCCTCGGTCATGCCGCCTCGGATGCCGTGCCTGTCGCCGGTTTCGAGGGCGACGTCCAGGCAGGTGCGGCGGACCGGGCACTGGCCGCACAGTGCCTTCGCGGTGGCGATTTTTTCGGTCTCGTCCGGCTCGGGAAAGAAGATGTCCGGGTTCACCGGGTGGTACTCGGTGCTGTGGCAGACGGCCTCGTCCTGCCAGGTGTGGTCGCCGAGTGACCGGTGGCGGGCAGGGGTGATCGTCGTGGTGGTCATGCGGGTGCTCCGATCGCTCTCCGCGCGCAGGGCGTCGGCGGAGGGGTGCGGTGGGTCGGGAGTGCATCGGGCGCGCGGCGGACGCGGCCCGGCGTGGCGGTCTTCGGCGGTCAGTCCGCGGTGTGGTGGCGTCTGCGGTCGACCGGTTCGAACTCGACGCGGGTGGTCATCTGCGCGAGCCGGGAGGTGACGCGGTCGCCGAGGTAGGTCCGGAGGTCGCTGATGCGCAGGTTGGTGGTGATCAGCGTCGGGAGCATGTGGTTGTACCGGCGGTTGACCAGCCGGTACGTCACTTCCTCGGTCCACTCTGTGGCCTTCGCGGCGCCGAGGTCGTCGAGGATCAGCACGGGGCAGCGGCTGACGGCCGCCAGCTCCCGTTCGCTGTCCACCCCGGCCCGCGGGCGGAGGTCGGCGTACAGGTCGGCGGCGGTGGTCGCGCGCCAGCGCACGCCGACGCCGCTCTGCACCAGTCTCCGGACCGCGCCGTACGCCTGGTGGGTCTTGCCCGCACCGACGACTCCGGCCATCAGCAGGCTGGGGCCAGTGGTGACCTGCCTCCGGGCTCCCCGGCTCGGAGCGACGGCCGCTTCGGCGACGTCCCGGGCCCAGGCCAGCACCTGGGGGTGATCGGCAACGGCATCTCGGTAGCGCGGGGGCATGCCGGCGGACAGGGCATCGAGCGGGGAGAGGGGCTCGGGCTCGCCGGTCGGCGCGGCGACGGTGGTCGGGTCGATGCTGCGGGCCGCCAGGATCCGGGCCATCCGGTCCAAGGCGCCCTCGCCGAGGGGCTGCGGTTCGCGGGTACGAGTGCCCATCACAGCTCCTCGGCGTAGGCGGCGGCAGCATCGACCGGGTTGGTCCACCCCTGATGGGCAGGCAGGTTAGAGCTGAACCCCGGCCGCGCCAAACCACCGGAGCGTGCGTTCATGACCTCGTTGACCATGCTGGTCAGCACGCTCGGATGCTTCGGGGTGGCAGCGAACTTCGACAGCCCGGCCCGGATGTGCTGCGGGTCGATGCCCTCGGCCAAGAGCTTCTTGACGACCCGCCCGAGGTGCCCGATCACGTCGCTGGGCGGGCGCTTGTCGCACGCGCTGACGTACTCGCCGACGAACTGATTGGCCGAGACCTGAGTGGCGGGCGCTGTGCGCCCCGTAGGGAAAGAAGATCCAGGATCCAAGATCCTAGATCCAGTACCCGAACCCTCCCAGAGCCCTCCCCGAGACTTCGGGGAATCCTCGGCGAAGGTCGCTTGACCTGCAGTTTCGACCTCTCCCCGGCGAGGAGTGGCGGCGGTTTCGACGAGGTCGCCCTGCTGGGCGGTCGGAGCCGCGCTTCGGGGCTCGGGGACCGTCGACGCGGCCGGTGCGCGCCGATCGAGGATTCGGTGAGGGTTCGGCGAATCCTCGACGCCCCCTCGGGGAAGGGCGGGCGACGCCTCGGTACAGGTCCCCTTGCAGGGGCCGCACCGGTCCGCCGCATGGTGCTGCGGGCAGGCGGGCAACCGGGACTGGCTCGGCTTGTCGATCTTCTGGTGCTTGGACCAGGTGACGATGTGCAGGTACCGCCTGCCGTCGCACCCGGTGTACCGGCAGAGGAGATCGGCGTCGGCGAGCTGCTGGAGGTCGTCCTCGACATGAACGCTGGTGCGCTCGGCACGCAGGGGCCACAGGAGCCCTGCGATGATGGCGGCGTTGTCGCGGTGGCGGCCGTGGTCGTCGGCCTGGGTGAGGAGGCCGAAGAAGGTCCGCTCGGCCTCGACGGTCACCTCGGCGAGGGACTCGGAGGTGAACGCCTCCGGCTTGATGGTTCGTATCCGCGCCATGTCAGCGACCCCCGTCTGCAGCGAGATCACCGGCGGTGAGGGCTGCCGTGGCGAGGTCGAAGGTGTAGACCCAGCTCCGATCCAGGTCGGGCCAGGCCCGCAGAATCCAGCGGGCCGCCACCTTGGCCGTCGTCCGGTTCAGGTCGATCGTCTCCCCGGCCGTGTCCTTCGCGATGGCGTGCGAGTGAGGCCAGGAATGGCTCGGATCGTTGAAACTGACGCGGACGGTCGCCGCACCGGGGATCATGTCGGCGAGCTGAACCGCGAGACGCTTCTGTCGCGCTGCGTCCGGGCAGGCCGGACTTCCGCCGTCGGCGGTGTACATGCGATACTCCGTTTTTCGTAGGACGCGGCGCGACGGTTCTCGTGCAAAAGCCCCGCCGCCCGCGAGATGTGAATCGGTACTCCTCGGAGTGCCGGCCCGGCGTCTGGGAGTTGGTAGCTCCCGGGCGCCGGTCTCATTTCACCCCGGCGGACTTCACGGTCCGCGCATGCGTCACCCCTCCCTGGCCTGCCCGGATGACGCTTCCGTCTTCGCGGGGACCAGGAACATATGGGGACCGCTCCTCCAAGTCCAGCCTGCAAGATCAGTCGGCCGCACTCCCGCTGTACGCGGTGAGATCCGTCTCAGCCCAAACCTGTTTTCGGGAACCACCGCACGGCTGCGCACTCATTCGCGATACACGCCTCAACGTCCCGACCCTCCACGAACCGACCGTTCCGGCGAACCGGCCGGTAAGGACGATTTAAATCGCACCGAGCACTGCCAGTCAACGCGCCAGAAACAACGGATCTATGCGCGTAGAATCGAGAATGAAATACCCTTGATCAACTGATGCCGGATCACTTTTAGCGCCAAAACGCGCGGTTGAGCGAAGGAGGCACCTCCCCGAGTGGCAGCACGACCCCGGCGATCAAGAAGAACTATGGACAGTATCGATGACCGGAAATTTTTTTCGTATTCGAAGATGCGAAAAAAATTTCCGGTCCCAATGTCCGTATCGCACCCCTGTGGGACATTCGTCGGGGCGGCAAGTTAACAATTCCCAGAATCCCCGTAGCGCGGTTCAGCTTTACGTTCCGAGGGTCAACAAGATCGATTCTCCATTACGTACAGTCGGTGGTGCCGCTTTAGGTAGGGGCACGCTGTCGCCTACCGCTCGGGGAGGTGGCGCGGGCACGGCAAGACGCGTGAAGGGATAGGGATGGCTCCCCGGGAATCTGTGTGGCGAGCGAGGCCGCCCCTACGCCAGTGGACGCTCGGGGACCTGCTACGCGCCTGGCGCACGGAGGCGAGCCAGCGGCGTGGCCGGGTGATCACGCAGACAGAAGTCGCTGAGGCGATCGACCGCTCCGGGCGCTGGTATCAGGACTTGGAGGCCGGGCGGGGCGGACGCCTCGCCCGGGAGCAGTGCCTCGCGATCTCCGATCTTTTCCTCCTCGCCCACGACGAAGTTCGCGCGCTCATGCTCTGCAACATGGGCGGCGTCGCCCGGCCAGAGGGCCCGGATCTGGACGCCCCCACGCTCCGGTCGCTGCAGCACGTCCTTGACCAGCAGCCCCACCCCGCGTGGCTGCTCGGCCCCACATGGGATGTCCTCGCGTACAACTCGATCCTGGCCGAGTGGTTTCCGTGGGCGACGGAACACGACGCGAATCTCATGCGCTGGGGTCTAGGTGCGGGCCAACAGGCCCTCCTCGACTGGGAGGAACAGGCCAGGGCGTATCTCGCGATGTTGCGGTTTACCTCGATCCAGTACCCCCATGATCTCGGGGTGCGCGCGATCATCAACGATGTGGTCGGCACCGACGCCTACCTAGTCGGGTTGTGGAACGGAGAGGCGGACGTGACCGAAGGCGGGGGGCCGCTCCGATACCGGGTGCGCCTGGAAGCCAACGGCGGGCAGCCGGCCCTGCTCGAATGCACCACTCTTTTCTCCGCGGCGGCTCCGTCCTGCCGGCTCGTGATCCTGGTCCCGATCGGCGAAGACGGACTTGGCGAGGGTGGCCACCTTCGGGCAGCTTGAGCCGGATGCCAGGTGTACCCCCCGGAGGGCGCCTTCTGCAGACGGCGAGACGGACGCCCGCAGGTGAGCGGCGGTCGGCGTCGCTCACCTGCGAGGGGAGAACCGTGGACTGCCCCGTGGACGGCAAGCTGGTACGGGACAAGATCCCGCGGATCATCGGGGAGAGCGGAGCGGACCCGCATTGGTATGTCGCCGGATCGCAGGCGTACCGCAGACGGCTGCGGGACAAACTCGAAGAGGAGGTCCGCGAGGTCCTGGCGGCTGACGATTTCTCTGCGCCCGGTGAGCTGGCGGACGTGATGGAGGTCGTACGTGCGCTCGCTGCGGATCTCGGGGTCGATCCGGTTGCGCTGGAGAAAATCTGTGAGGGCAAAGCGAGTGCGCGGGGCGGGTCCACCGGCAGGATTGTGTGGATGGGAAACCGCTGAGTAGGCAGCGTGCGGCTACTGGCGGTGAGATACCTGCCGGCTGGGGCCGGTACCGGTAGCTTCGGGTGCCCTTCCGGAGGCCTGGAGGTCGTGTGGGCGGTGCCGTGCGGTAGTGGTCGGCGGGCGCGCTCTACGCTTTCGGTGGAGACGCCCGAGGTGCATGAGCTGGTGGTCGCCCATGCGGAGGCCACGGGGCAGCAGCGGATCGATGTCGAGGCCGTGCTGAAGCGACGCGTGCCACATCCGGAGCCCGACGCCGGGGCGGCGTAGGGCCTGTCCCGTCAGGCGGGGGCGAGTGTCAGACCGGGCATGACGAGGCGGCCAGGGTCTGCCGATGTGTCGGTGAGGCGCAGGTCGGTGGGGGTGCGCGCGTCGAGGCGTAGCTCGTTGATCAGCAGCTCGGCTGCGTGGGCGGTTTCGTCGGGGTCGAGGACGTCGTGTCCCCACCAGCCGGCGAGCGGGTGGTCCCATCCTCGTCGCAGCATCTCGTCGTGGGGTGTCGGTTCGGGCCCGGCCCAGTCGTCCACCAGCACGGTCAGGCCCGGGCCGCTCTGGGCGACACCCACCGTCCGGCTTCCGTTCCCGGCACCGTTGGTGGTGATGTTGAAGCCGAAGTGCCCGCGAGACGGGAGGACCTGCGGGGCGTAGACGGCGCAGCTGCGCAGGAGTGCGGCGAGGGATGCTTCCAGGGTCAGCCAGTCCGGGGCCGCGGCTAGGCGTGGCGGCGGTGGCCACGAGGGGTGTAGGTGCAGGCGCCACATGTACGGCAGGCGGGCGAAGTCGATGTCGTGGAGGTCGGGCTCGAAGTGTTGCCGTTCGGCCTGCGCCAGGTCGTGTGGTTCCCGGACGGCCAGGTGCAGGGTGGTCGCGGTGTTCCGTGTCAGGAGGAGGGTGCGGTCCTCCATGGTCCAGCGGACGTACGGCCCGCGGACGGCTCCCCCGTAGACGACCGGGGCGCCAATGCGGCGGCATACCGCCTCGATGACGGAGCGGACGGCGCCGGGGCCGTCCGGTATCGGCTCCGGAGACGCGTCCGTGTCGGCGTGGGCGAGGTGGCGGCACGCGATGTCCGCTGCCTCGCCCAGGTCACGTATTCGCCCAGCCATGTGGACATATTGTCCGATTAGGTGGTTTTACGCATATTGGTCTTGCGTAAGGCGACGCTGGGCTTCAGGCGCGGTGTGCGCGAGCGCGCGCTTCGCGCGGCGGCACATCTGACGATTCCGGTGTGCTGTCCCTTGTGAGGCCGAACGGTTCGGCCGGCCTCACAAGGGTTCGGTTCAGGAGGCGAGTGCCTTCAGCGCGCGTTCGCGGGCTCGGGTGGGGAGAAGGGGCAGGGCGTCCCTTCGGGTGAGTATCCGGGTGAGGGTTCCGTCGCGTGTGCGGAAGGTCGCGGCTTCGTGGTGGGTGAGGGTGGCGGTGCGGAAGAGGTGGGCGTTGACCTGGCGTCGGCGGGTCTGTGTGCGCTCGACGGCGATGCGCTCGGTGATCGGCAGGCCGGTCTCATGGCCGAGGAGGGTGAATCGCGCGGCCTCGGCCGGGTCGGTGCTGGGAGGCACCACGGTGCCCGGCAGGCCGAGGTGTCCGTATCCGCTGGTGTCGATGACGACGAGGCGGTCGTTCTCCACGGGGATGACGACCACGGCCCAGTCGATGGCGGGGCGCCAGTTCTCGTACGGGCACCGGGGAGCGCGCGTGGTGCCGGAGCCGGGGCTCACTGCGGTGCCCTTTCGGCGGGGGCCGGGGGCTCCTGGGTGAGGGAGTTCACCAGTTCCGTGAGGTGGGTGCGGGAGCTGGTGCCGGGGATCGGGGCGACGTGGGGGCCGAGGTCGAGCAGCCAGCGGAGGGCGGCTCCGGGGTCCGTGTCCCGGGCGAGGGTTCCGGCGTTGAGCGGCCGGTAGGGCACGTAGGGGATGTTGAGGGTTCGGCACAGGTCGAGGGCGGGGTCGTGGTGGTCGGCGGTGGCGTTGAGGACGTTCTGCACGGCGGCTACCGGGATGTGGTGGCCGGCGTTCTTGATCTGTTCGGGGGTGACCTTCGACAGGCCGATGTGGGCGATCTTCCCTTCGCCCTGGAGCGCGTGCAGCACGCCTACCTGGTCGGCCAACGGGATGGTGGGGTCGATGCGGTGGAGGTAGCACAGGTCGAGCTGGTCGACGCCGAGGCGCCGCAGGCTCGCTTCGACGCAGGCGCGGAGGTAGGCGGGGTGGCCGTGGGGGTGCCAGAGGTCGGGGCCGGTGCGGAGCATGCCGACCTTCGTGGCGATCAGCACCGACTCCGGATAGGGGAAAAGGGCTTCGCGGATGAGGTGTTCGACGGTGTGCGGGCCGTAGGCGTCGGCGGTGTCGAGGTGGGTGATGCCGTGGGTGTGGACGGCGTGGCGGAGCAGGTTGAGAGCGCCGGCGCAGTTGTCGGGGTAGCCCCAGGTGCCGGGGCCGGTCAGGCGCATGGTGCCAAGACCCAGGCGGGAGACGGTCTTTCCGGCGAGGTGGAGGCTGCCGCCGGGTGGTGTGCCGGTCATGCGGCCACCGCCCGCAGGGCTGCGTCGACGGCGTGCTGCACAGCGGCGTCCTTGCTGTCGGCGGCGCTGGTGACACGGCGCGTGGAGTGGGCGAGGAAGGAGCCGCCCAGCTCGTCGTGGAGGTGGCTGTCGACCAGGGCGCGGTAGCGCGGGTCGATGGGGTGGGCAGCATCGACGGGTATCTCGGGGTCGAGGACCGTGGCGAGCAGGACGTGGTACTTCACGGTGGTGTAGCGGCGGGCGATCAGGCAGGTCTCGGTGGCGACCCGGTCGTCGTCGCGGTATGCGAGCGCCGCGGTGTAGTAGGGGATGGCGTCGAGCACGGCGCGGTCGGCGAGGACAACCTGCGCTGTGCGGGCGGCGAGGGCTTCGTCGGCGATGGTCTGCCCGATGATCCACTCGGTGGACGTATCGGTGTGGTGCTGCATCTTCGGCAGGCCGGCGGCAGCGGCCCGCTTGGCGATGCCGCCGGTGCGGGCGACGGCGACGCCGTGCCCGCGCAGCTCTATCTCGATTCGGCGCAGCAGTTGGGTCGCGCCGGTGGAGGGTGCGCCGAGCACGCCGATGCGGAAGGGGTTGTTCACCATAGGGTGGGGTCCGTTTCTGGTTCGGGGGCGCCGGGCATGCCGGGCGGCACGGCCGCCGCGACGAGTTGGCCCCAGGTTTCGAAGTGCGCGGCCAGCGCGAGCAGGAGCTGCGCGGTGGCGTAGGCGTCGTAGGTGGCCCGGTGCCGTCCGACGGCAGGGGCCTGCGTGAGGTCGGGCCGGACGTGGGCGAGCAGCGCGTCGAGGGAGTACTTCGGCAGACCAGGGTGGACGGCCTTGGCGAGCCGGAGTGTGTCGAGGACGCCGGCGGGCTGCCACTGCGGAAGGTGGGCTCGCAGGACGCGGTAGTCGACGTGGGCGTGGTGGGCGCAGATCCACGCGCCGTCCAGCAGCGCGTGGACCTGACCGGAGATCTCCTCCCAGCCCGGCGCGGTCGCCAGCCGTTCGTTCGTCAGGCCGTGGATGCGCGCGGCGAACGGTGTGACGGGCTTCTTGGGCCTGGTCAGCCACGCGCCCGCCGTGCCGGTGTCCGGGCGCCCGTCGCGCACCGGAAGGGCGGCGACCTCGACGAGGTCGGGCGGCGTGGCGCCGTTGCCCTCGACGTCGACGACGAGCAGCGGGGGCCAAGAGGAGAAGTTCATGGCGTGATCGTTCCGTCCTTCGCCGTCCAGCCGATCGGGGCGCGGCCGTGCCGGCGGTAGTGGTGGGGCTTGTCGCGGTCGTGGCACTGATAGCCGTGGCCGTGCTGGAGGAAGTAGCGCGGCGGCTCGTCCAGTCCCTCGACGATGATGGCCCGCTCGTCGATCTCCACCGTGCCGGTCGCGCCCAACACGCGGGCTTCCCTCGTCACTTCGGCGAGGTCCGGCTGGCCCCACGCGGACTTACACCGCGCGATCTGCTCCGCGGGGCAGATGTCGCACAGCTCCCGGATGCCGTAGTGACCGTTGTAGTCGGCCTCACCGTGCGCGTACGCCACGGCGCAGCTGGTCTTGCGGAACAGCGCCCCCCAGGGCGCCGAGGGATTGTCCGGGGTGCGGAAGTGGTCGAGAATCCGCTGCTCGGCGGCCTCGGGCATGATCTTGCGGCGGGCGGTGTCGTCGTAGGGCATCGGCAGGCCGTGGGCCTGGTAGTAGTCGGCGATCTCGTTGCGGAAGAACAGGCCGGTGAAGACCGTGGCGTGGGCGTGGGCGGACAGTTCGCGGGCGCGGGCCAGGTGGGCGTCGCTGTCGTTGAGGCCGGGCACGATCGGCCGCCAGTACAGGACGGCGCGGTACCGCTCGGCGTTGTCGTGCAGGGTGCGCAGGCTGCGGGCGGCGATGGCGGAGTCGACCGGTTCGATCCGCTCGTCGGTGATGCCGGAGTGCGTCACCAGGACGGTCAGGCGCAGGTTGTCGAAGGAGTTGAGGACGGCGCAGTCCTCTTCGCCGACGCGCCAGCGGGTGATGATCAGGACGTGGTTGGTCAGCCCCCGCTGGTCGAGGTTGCGCAGCACGGCGAACAGGTGCGGTTTGACGGCCGGGAGCATGGGGTCGGTCGCCCGGTTCAGTAGCTGAATCGGGGTGCGGTGCGGGCGGAAGTAGCGGTGACCGACGAGTGCTTCGGCGGCGGCTTCGTCGTCCATGAGGCGGCGGGGCACCTTCATCTCGAAGTTGTCGAAGAGGTGCCGGACGCAGTAGCCACAGTCGAGCGGGCAGCCGACGATCCAGTTCAGCGATAACCCGGACTTTCGGTATTCGATCACGTCGGCGAGCGCCGGCTTGAGACTGCCGACCTGGTCGGCGGAGAGGATCGGCAGGGGACGGCGGGTCCGGTCAACCGGGACGTTCACGGGGTCCTCCTGGGCTGGAGCGTGTCGGGTATCGGGCGGGTGCTCTGGGCGGGGACGGGCTGTGTCAGCAGTTCGCGGTAGGTCGCGCCGAACCAGGTGCCGACGTCGCGGCGGGCCGCGTCCGGGTCGTCGGAGGTGTGCACGAGGTTGCGGACAAGGCGCCGCTCGGCCAGCGCGGCATCCAAGCTGTCGGCTCCGAGGTCGCCGCGGATCGTTCCGGGTGCGGCGTGGGTGGGGTCGAAGTGGCCCAGCAGGTCACGCAGCCGGGCGTGGATGCCGGGCTCGCCGTGGGCGAGGGCGACGGTGACCTGGCGTCCGGCGTACTCCTGTTCCAGGCACGCGGGGATGTCCCGGTCGGGGAACCGGTCGGCGCCGGCGAGCAGGTCCCAGTAGTGCACGTGGATCTGCCAGGGCTGCACGGTGGTCTCGCACCGGTTCGTGACCGTGGCGCCCGCGGCGGCGATCCGCTCCAGCACGGCGTCGACCAGTCCACGCTCGCTCGCGTCGGGCTTGCACAGAATGACCGAGCAGCGGGAGAAGTCGGAGACCTGCAGCGCTCGGCCGGGTCCGTACCAGGTGCCGAAGTCGCGGCGTGCGGAGGGCGGGTCGTCGGAGGTGTGCACCAGGTTCCTCACCAGGCGCTTCTCCCGGCCGGCGGCGGCGAGGCTGTCCGCGCCGAGGTCGCCGCGGATGGTGCCGGCAGCAGCTTGGGTCGGATCGGTGTGGCCGATCAGCCGGCGCAGGCGGGCGTGGATGTCGGGGCCGCCGTGGGCGAGGGCGACGGTGACCGGCTGTCCGGCATACGTGTCGTCGAGGCGCGAGGGCAGGTCCGGCGGGAAGCGGCCGGGATCGGCCAGCATGTCGCGGAAGGCGACGTGGGCCTGCCATGCCGCGGCGACCAGCTCCGTGCGGGCACGCACGACGACGCCCGCGTCCTCGATCCGCTCCAGCACGGCATCGACGAGCCCCCGCTCGACCGCGTCGGGCTTGCACAGGACCACCGCCCAGCGGTTGAAGTCCACACTGCCCCTCACCGCCCCGCTCCCCCGGTCGGTGCGCAGGCGGCCCAGCGGTGTTCGACGAGCCACCGCAGCCCCGGGTCCAGGGCGTCGAGGATGTCGGGGCTGACGGCGTCGGCCTGGTCGTGCACGATCTGCCGGTAGGTCTCGAACAACACGATCACCTGCTGCCAGTACGGCTCGATGCCGAGGCCGGCGATGTCCTTCGCCGAGTACGACTCCGTGTTCGTGCGCAGCGCTTCCTCGTGCTCCAGGACGCGTTCGAGGACTTCGGGGCCGGTCGACGCCGGCATCGAAGTGACGGGAAAGCTGAGCGGGTTCGGCCGGACGTCCGCCTCGTGCAGCACCGTCCTGACCCGCTCCGCGTTGCGGTCGTTGACGTGCGCGGAGCCGATGGTGTGGGTGTACGGGCCCAACTCCAGACCGAGTTGGATGGCCGCGTACTCCTGGATCATCGTGAAGGAGAACACGTCGGACAGCAGGCCGCAGTCGAGGTCGTTCGCCCGCATGTGGCACACCATGTGCAGGCGTCCGCCGCGTTCCATGAGGTGGAGGCCGGCCAGGCACGCCACGTCCGGGTTGCTGCCGTCCTCCAGTTCGCGGGCGGAGAAGACGGGAACGTACGCCCGTTTGCTGTCCGGCTCCGTGCGCAGCAGATCCAGGGCACGGTCGAACGGGGCGACGGTATCGCCGTCGGCCGGGGTGAAGAGCGTGTGGCCGTAGGCGGAGCCGCCGAGGGTGACGCCGTCGGCCGAACCGGCGCGCATCGACGGGGCGTAGTAGCCGATCATCTCCAGATCCCGGCGCCCCGCGAGGTACCAGAGCGCCTCGGCGTAGTGGAACACCGGATTCGCCTTGCGCGCCTTCAGGTACGGGAGACGCTGACGCGGATCGGGCAACCGGAAGCTGACACCGGTCACCTCCCGGGCCGCGTTACCCCGCGCGTCGATGCGCTGCTCGAAGTTGGTGGACGCCAGGCGGAGAAGGCCCAGGTAGGCCCCCTCCACACTGCGGTACGTCGGTGCGGTGAGCATGAACTCTCCTGTCGTTGTGCGGGCACAGCGCTGCCGGGGACGGGGATGTCAGGCTGTCGGGGGCCGTCAGGCGGCTGAGCTGCGGAGTTTCAGGCGTACGGGGGTGATGCCGTGGAGGGATATGAGGGCTTGGTGGGCGACGACCCAGGGGGCCCGGGGACTGCGGTAGCGGACGGCGGTGAGGCCGCCGTCCGCGGCGGGGTGGGGGCGGAGGGTCGTGGGGTCGTAGAGGAGGCCGGCGACGCCCCAAGGGCGGACCTCGTCGACGAGGACGGCGGTGTAGCTGCGCTTGCGGCTGCCGCGGGCGCGCGCCACGCGCGGCGCGCAGCGGTGACACAACGGTGGTGTGGCTGTCACATGCCCTTCGCGCACTTCGGCGCTGAGGAGGAACAGCGTCCTGCTCGCAGAGAGTTCGCCGGAGGGCGGGGTGTCGTGGAGTGCGTGTCCGCTGAGGGCGGGGTCGGCGGACACATGGCACAGCAGGTCGGTCATCGCGGTGCGCTGCCGGTGAGAGTGGACGCGCCCCGCAACAGGACGCCCGCGTCCCGGGGCGATGATCTGGCGGCGCCACAGGACGCCGTGGTGGTCGCGATCGTGAGGCATCTCGCCCCGGAAAGCGAGGGCCGGGTAGCCGCTCCGGCTCACGCGGACGGTGACGGGCGGCGTGACGTCGGTCTCCTGGGGCCACGCCGCCGTGTACGGGATCTCGGGGACCGTCACGGGACGAGGGCCCCCAGGTCGAGGGTCGCGATACCGGGAAGGTGGTCGCTCGACATGCGGGCGACCGGGGTGTCGACAACGCGCCAGTCGGTCAGGGCCGGGGTCAGGGCTTCGGAGAGGAGTACGTAGTCGCTCCTGCGCATCCATTCCTCGGCGCCCGGCCAGTGTCCGGTGGTCGGCACGGCAGGTACCCCGAGGTGGGTGGAGGGGTCGGCGTATCCCGCCACCGACAGGGCACGGATTGCGCGGCGGTCCGCACCGCCGTACGTGCCATCGGACCGGATCTCGCGGTGCCGGGAGTACAGGTGCCAGGGGATGTCGGACCAGTCGTCGGGGTCGGGGTCGTCCGCCCCAATGGTGTTGAGGTCGCCCAGGAGCAGGGTGCGGCGGCCCTCTTCCGCGTACTCCGTCAGCCAGCCGGTCTCGGCCAGCCGCATGTCGGGGCTGAACGGGTTGAGGTGGGTGTGCAGGACGGTGATGCGGTACCGGTCGTCGACCTCGATCAGCGTGCGGCTGGCGGCGTGGTGGAAAGTTCCCGCGGCGATGGTGGGGGTGTGCTCGACAATCCGCACGCGAGGCGCCCGGACGAGGAGCAGCAGATGGCAGCCGTGGTTGGCCGAGGGGGTGAGCAAGGGCCGCATTCCCAGGGCTCGGGCGGCGTCGTGCAGTCGGCGTTCGCGGTCACGGTTCCAGTGCTTCGCTTCCTGGATGCCCAGGATGTCGAGCCCGGCGACGAGGTCGAGCTGGCGGGCAAAGTCTTGGGAGTCCGGTGCGCCGCCGTCGCGGATGTTGTACGTGCCCACGCGCAGCGGTTGTTCGGCGGTCATGCGCTTCTCCTTGCGGAAAGTCTGGAAGAGGTGGTCACCGGGGTGCGTCCGGTGCTGACGTGCCGGGGAGAGAGCCGAGTCCCCGGGCTGCGATGGCCCAGAGCGCCGGAGACGGGGCGCCGTTGGGGACGTAACGGCAGAAGCGACAGAGGGAGACCGTGCGCACCGGGCCGGAGGCGGAGTCGAGGTAGAAGTCCTCGACGGCCGGTTCACCGCAGGCGCATCGGGGCTCGGAGGGCGGGGGCTGGGTCATCGGCGGTCACCGTCGTGTCCGGAGAAGAGGCAGCGTCCTCCTGCGCGGGGCAGTCGGGCAGGACGACGAGGGCGTAGTCGGTGGTGGTCCACCGGAGCCGTACGCCGCCGCGGGTACACCGGGAGCGCCGTGGTCACCGTGCCTCCGTGAGGTCGGCGTGGTCTACGACGGTGTACTCGGTCAGCTCACGGACAAGGAGGCGGGCGAGGCGCCAGCGCGCCTCGAACGATCCGTATGCCACGGGGTCGTCGCTCGGCGGGAGCGGCTGAACGTAGTGACCGGCCCAGCGGTACGGGGTGCCGATGACGCCGTAGAGGCGATGTTCGGAAACGAGGAGCGCGGCATGGTCGTGCTGAAAGGCCATGCTCTGCCGTACCGCCGCGGGCGTGTGCGCCAGGCACACCGGCGGCAGCACCGTCCGCACCGTCCGCTCCAAGTCCTCGCCGCCCGGCACGAGGAACAGCAGCCCAGGGCCGAGCCGAGGCTTTCGGATACTGCGTATCTGCCGGACGGGTTGCCCGCACATCGCGCAGTCCAGGTAGAGCATGCGGTCGCGCTGTCCGGCCGGGGCATCGCGGTCCCACAGGACATCGCGAAGGTCCCGGTCACCGGGTGCCTCGGAGGTGTAGCTGAGCCGGAAGCGCCCCGAGGGGCCGCCCCGTCGGACGCACAGCTCCAGGTCGGCGTAACCCTCGACCATCGAAAGCATCACGGAGGCGGTGTTCACACGGCCACCGCCAGGCGGGCCTGCGGGCGGCGCGGCCCGATGGCCTCGCCGCCCGGCAGCAGTTCGCCAGTGTCGTCGAAGAGCAGGACGCCGTTGCACAACAGGCTCCAACCCTGTTCGGGATGGGCCGCCACAGGGTGCGCAGCGTCGCGGTCGGTGGAATCGGCAGAGGGACACGGCGGGGTATGGGCGCACATGAAGTCAGAAATTCCCTTCAGGGACGGTCAGTCGGTCGCGGGCAAGGAGAGGGAGCGGCTCCGCGCGGGGGCCTCCAGGACGCGGCCGCGCGAAGGCTGCAGACGGCGGGGCATGGCACGTGAGGGGCAGGAGGGCGCCGACAGGCGCGGCGCTCCAGGACCAGCAACCCGACGGCGTCGTCACGGCGAAGCGAGTGGGGTGTCCCTGGAGAAGGCCGGCCGCGGCGTCGGCGGCGGCGCGGTGATCCCCCAGCCACCCCCACGCGCAGTCGAAACCGGCGCGGTCGAGGTCGAGCAGGGCCGCACGGACGGATTCGCGCATCCACTCCAGGGCCGAGCCAGGGCTCGGCGCCACGAGGCTGTGCGGGACCGGTCCGTCGGTGTCTCTGCCGACCGACAGACCACCGGCGCTGGTGCGGTCCAGGTGCGCCCAGTACGCGGACGGCAGCGGCCTGCTCACGCGCACCACAACCCCCGGGGCAGCAGGTCGAACGTCGGCAGTGGCGCGGCGGCGTCGCCAGGATCCAGCCTGTCGAGTAAATCCTGGGCAGCCATCGCCATCCGGCGGATATGCGCTTCATCGGCGCTGGCAGCTGCGGTCGGCCCGGTGCGGAGCTTGTCGGCACGGTCGATCGCCCCAGCGAACTCCGACGACGGGCAGCGACGGGCGGCGGCGCGGGCCATGTTGACGGCCTGCCCCAGCAGACGGTCCAACCGCTGGGCGCGCAGTACGCGCTCGGAGCCGGCATCCGGCCCCTGAGCGGTGGGGGTATCGGGTTGGCGCCGCATCAACCCAGGTGTCCGGCGGCTCCCGGCAATCCCCTCCGGGCCAGCTCCGAGTACGGCGTTGAGGTCGTCGTCGTACTCGGCCAGGTAGTCGTCGTGAAGCCTGCTGATGAGCCGCAGGAGTCGGTCTGTCCTACTGACGTGAGCAGGACGGACTGAAGGGTGCACCGTGTGCCGGAAAGACATCGTGGCCCTCTCGTCCATTTCGAAGCCCACCTTTGAAATCGGGCAGGCAGAACTACGTAGGTCGCTCCACGAAAGGTGGAGCGGAGATGCCCCAGAGTCAGTCACCGACGGGTGCCATCGCCATGGCGTAGCGGGTGCCACATGCGGCTCATCTCGGTGGCAAAGATGTCGTGCGGATAGCGTCAACACGTCATGTGCCGGGAAGGTGTTGCACTAGCGCCTGTTCGAAGGTTCTCCTCTAGGGAGAGGGATCCGCGAGCGCAAGTGCTGAACAGGAGCCGGCATGGGGCAGACCAACGGAACGCTGCTCAAGGTCTTGGTGGAGCAACGCCGTTTGCGTTACGTCGACTTCGAGCGCGAGTTTCGACGGAAGGCGGATGAAATAGGTCTCCGGAACCTGTCCGTCTCCGAATCGCAGTTCCGACGATGGACCTCTGGGCGAGTGGCCCTTCCTGGAGCCGATGCGAGCCGTGTTGTGGAAGCCATGTTCGGTGTGGAAGTTGCGAACCTGTTCGGGCCGCCGCCCTCGCCGGAACTGCCCGAAGCCGCGTTCAACCTGGAAGACGAGATCGCCATGACCGCACGTGATGCCCAGAGCGAAGCTCGGGCAGCTGCCGCCGACTCCATCTCCGACACGACGCTTGATCAGCTGCGCGATGACGTGATCAACCTGGCACGCAGCTACAGCAGCGTCGCCGTTTTCGACGTATTCCGTAAAGCGAAGAAGCTGAGGGAGGAAGCAGAGGCGGAACGCGAGCGCACTCAGGTACCTGCCCAGGAGCAAGAACTGCTGATTCTCGCGGGGCAAGCGTGTGCGCTGCTCGCCACAGCAGCCTTCGACCTCGGCTCATTCGACAGCGCGCGACGACTCTCCCGTGCCGCGAGCCTGTACGGGGAAACGGCCAGGTTCGATCCGCTGCGAGCGTTCGCCGGAGGAATTCTCAGCTACATCGCGTACTTTTCCGGGATGCCCAATGAGGCCGCGCAGGTCGCGCGTCGGGCCCAGTCCTTCGACGGGCTCGGCGACGTCGGACGACGACGTCTTGCCGCCATCGAAGCCCGAGCGCACGGTCATCTGGGCGATGTTTCGTCTGCCCGACGGGCCCTGGAGTCCTCCCAGTCGGAAGGGCTTGGCAGCAGAGACGATCTGCACGACGAAGTGGCGGGTGAATTCGGGTTCAGTGCCGAGAGGCTCGCCATGTCGAACGCTTCCACCTTCCTGCTCATCGGGGACGCGGAAGGAGCTGAAGCGGCAGCGAAGCAGTCTCTGGCTTTCGCATCTGCCAGGCCGGCCGCGGGGCGAGCGGTCAGGGTGGTCGGTGGCGCCGCTGCCGACCTGGCCATGGCACGGCTTCTTCGAGAAGATCTCGATGGCGCAGTCCACGCAATGACGCCGGTATGGGAGGTGCCGCGGGGCCAGCGGGCACCCGGCCTCTTGGCCCGTACGGCGCGGGTGCGCCGGATGCTGACCAACAGCCGGTTCGCTCCTGTCCCCGCCGCGCGCGAACTCGCGCTCCGTATCGAGGACTTCACCCGGATGTCCGACGCACACCAGCTCGGCCCCGGGGCGGCGCTGGCCGCTCTGGAGAGCTGACCTGGGTCAGAGGCCGTCGCCCCCGGAAGCGAGGATCTTCTCCTCCTTCTCGGGGGCGATGCCGTGTTTCGCCCACCGAGGATGCGTCACAGGGTGGCCACCGGCACTCAGCCAGGCCCAGGTATCCGCAACCGTCTCACGGATCGGTCGGCAGCGGAGCCCCGCCGCAACTGCCCTCGCAGAATCCACGGCCCACACGCCAGCGTGCGTACGCCACAGCGGTAGCTCCGTCCACTGCTTCACCCCGTGGTGAAGCAGATGCTCGGCAGGGGTCCACACGGGACTGCCGGCGCCACCGGTCGCCTCCAGGCAAGCGGCCAAGAACCCCTGGAAGTCGATGCCTTCGGGATGGGCGATGTTGTACGCGGCGCCCTTTGCTCCGGCTTCCCGGTAGGCCTGATCCAGCGCGAAGGCTGCTACATCACGCACATCGACCGGCTGGATCCAACGCCCGGCTGGCGCAGGGGCGACGATGGGCCCCCCGCGGTGCGCTCGGTTCAGCCACCACGGCAGCCGGCCGATGTACTCGCCTGGCCCGAGGATGACACCGGGCCGCAGAAGCACTGCCCGTTCCCCGAACACCTCGGTGACCGCGCGCTCGCCTCCCGCCTTTTGGAAGCCGTACTTCGTTGGCGACCCGTCGGCCCCGGTGTACCCGAAGGCCTCATCGGCATCCGGCGGGCACACCAACAGCGGGGAGTCCTCGGTCAGGGGGGCGTGGGGCCACCCTTCGTACACGGAGACCGTCGAAATGTGCACCCATCGGGCAACTGCGTTGTGCAGCGTTCGGGTCGCCAGAAGCACATCCCGGGGCGGCAGGTCGGAGCTGGAGGTGTCGATCACGGCATCCCAAGGGCCACTTCCGACGAGACGCTGAAGGTCTTCCGGCGACGTCCGATCCCCATGAACCGGGGTCGCACCCGGCACGTCAGGTGCGGAGCGCCCGCGAGTGAACGTCGTGACATCCCAGCCACGCCGCAGCGCGCCGCGCACAACCTCTTTGCCCAAGAACCACGTGCCACCCATCACCAGAACCTTCATGGGTATGGATCTTGCCTGCTCAGTCAGCGCCCGGGAAAGGCCGACGCCGAAGTGACGGGCGACCGCTTCGAGAGGCGGCCGGGCAGGCGATGCGCGTCGGGCTACGGCCCGGCCGAACGGTGGCCCCTGCGGTCAGTGTGGCCAGGTGGGGTGGAGTCTTCACGCGGACGCCATCAGCCGCGTCGCGCAGGGGTGAGGGCAAGGCCGGGGCAGGGCGTATGCCGTCGGGTACAGGCGGGCGTCGTGGGCCTCCTTGAGGTTTTGGCTGCTCTCCTTCGGTCGTGGTGGTAGCGAGAGATGAGTGCGTGGCCTTTATGAAGGTGAAGCCCTACATCCCATGCTGGACAGGGGCCCCTTAAGGCGACGGTAGCCCTTGCACCTGCACTGGAAGATGAAATTCCACTTACGGCGGTCGAACATTGGGGCACCAGCGACGTCTGGCCATTCGCAGGCGCATATGGCGAAGCCAGTCATCCCGACGGATGGCATGTACGACAAGGGAACCACTGTTCGCGGGTGAGAGCGGGACGCCCGTTGCTTTCTTACATACGATGAACAGCTATCGCGCTTTCGTGATGATTTGGCGACTCTCCGTATGCGGAAAGGGCTAGGGTTTTGGGCCAAAGGACCCTGGGAGCTCGGCGGACAACCATCCCTCAGGGCCCTTCAACCACCCGTGATCACGAAGTTCAAGGAGGCGTACGTGCCTATTCCTTCGCGTCTGGTGCGCTGCCTGCACAAGGCACTGACCAGCGGATTCGAAACTAGCATGCACCGCATTTGCCAACGTCAAACGTCTGTGGACACGCGTGTCACCATCGGCGGCGGCGCGTTCGTCGCCGCCGCCGTCCTCGGTCTCGTGCTCATCTACGGCGTGCCGGCTCTGGTCCTCGTCGGGGTGGCGACGCCACTGGCCGCCGTCGCGAACCGCTCCTCGTTCCATCTGCGCTGCAAGACGGTGGTGTAGAGGAAGCGGGGGTCCGGCAGCCGGGACTGCCGGACCCCCGGCCCGCGCTCTGCTGTGTTCCGGCGCGCCCTCATGTGCCTTTTGCGTCACGGCGTGCCCACATCGCGCCCCTCGCGCGACGAAAGCTCCGAGCGGTGACCCGCGCGGAGCCATCTCCACACCTTCGTTCGCTTTGGGAACTTCAATGACGAAGACCAGCACCTGCCCTGTGTGCGGTACCCCCATCAGCCACCCCGCGACCGGCCGACGCCGGACGTACTGCAGCACGAAGTGCCGAAGCGCCTCCTACCGCACGCGTAGCGGCACGACGGTCAAGCCGCGACGCCTCTACGACGACGCGGTCCGACGCATCGGCAAGTCCACCCTCGCCCGCGCTCAGGCTGTCGACCGCAGTGCACGTCAGCCTGTCCCGGCCCTGCCTCTTGAGCTCCTCGAAAACTACGTCGCCCTGCAACGCGACACCGCCGACGGCATCGCTGTCGCGATCCGCCAGGCCAAGGACAACGGCGTCACTTGGCCCGAGATCGCCAAGACCATGCAAACCTCGGAGAGCACGCTCAAGCGGAACTTCTCGGAAGAGAAGGTCAACAAGGCGCTCCAGCGGCGCCAGCAGCGCCGCCCTGCCCAGACCCGGACGGTGCTCACGCCCCATGCGTCACGACGTGTCATCGTCGGCAAAGCCAACCGCTCCCGGCCGGGTGAGCCCGGCAGCCGTCTGGCCCACGCCCTGTCCCATCTGCGTCGCAGCAGGTGGGGCGAACGCTCGATGTCGACCCTGGCCTCGCGCATGGAGGTCTCCACGTCGTACGTCTACCGGATCATGGTCGGCGGGAGAACTCCGTCCTGGGAGGTCGCGGAAGCCTTCGCTCGCGCCTGCGATGCCGACTCCGGAGACCTGATCTACCTGTGGAATCTTGCCAACGGGCTGCCGCCCGCGGTCGATGACGACTGCCAGACGTATGAGGATGCCGTCCACGCCCTTCAGGGCGCCTTGCGGGGTCTGCACCTGGCCAGCCTCCAGCCCGACCTGTACCTTCTGCTGCGGCGCCCTGACGTGCAGTTGCTCATGGACGATGTCACCGATCTTCTCGGCCCCGGTTTGCCCCCCGCCGCGTGCCTGCGATGGCCGGTCGTGCGGGACCTGACGCGGGCGTTGTACGGCGACGTCGACGATCTGCGCGTGCTGTGGGAACGCGTCGACGAGCTTTCCCGCACGCCACGAGATCCAGGCGATGAGGGGCCTCATCTGCCGGCCGGTGCCTTCGGCTGACCGCCACTCGCTCTCAACTCTTCGGGGAACTCCTTGCCGCCCTCTCCCGCCGGCGCCACCGCCGCGCGCCCCCGTCACAGAGTCAGCGACTCCGTCACGGTGGCCTTGCCCGTCGACTTCTCGGCGTTCTGTCAGCTCCACCACGATGCCTACCAGCGCTACGTCCGCCAGGTCATCGCCGATCGCATCACCGCCACCCATGTCCTCCAGCACGCCCTGGGGGATCTCGTGCTCACCTGGCACGAGGCTCTGGCCGGCCCGCGCACCGCCACCGTCGCGTGGTCCACGATCACCCGTCGCATCCGGCGCGCCACTGCGACCGGGGGCGCGCCGGCCAGCGCGCTCTACCACTTCGTTCCTGCCGGCGAAGCCGATGCCGTCGTCCTGCACCGGCTCGCGGGCTTAACCCTTGCGGAGACTGCCGACACACTCGGCACCGAAGCAGCCTCCGTCGCGGGCCTCTTGGACCTCTTCGACCGGCGCCTGTCCGCAACACCGGCCACCGCCTTGCGCACATGCTGGAGAACGGCGGTGCACGGGCTTGCCTCTGCGACGGCAGGTGAACGGATACTGGCACCGGCCAACAGATATTGAGCATGCCTCTGGCCACGACTACCCGCGGCAACCTCGCAATGTGGCGGGGCGAAGGCGGGGGACGCGCCTGGCGCCGCGGCCGCGTACGAGGAACTTCTGCCGCACATCGTACGGGTGCGGGGCGAAGACCATCCCGCACCCTGGCCACCACGGCTTCCTCACCCAATGGAGAGGTCAGGCCGGGAAGAACTCGGAGATTTATCGACTAATTCTTGAGCGAGATTCGGTGAGGTTGTCGCGGGTAGCCCGTTAGATGAGCTGGTGAACTCCTCAGGCCCCTGCCTCGGGAGGGCGAAGGAGCAGGAAGCTGCCCTGATGGCTTCCGGTGCGGACGGAACGCCAACAGCCCCACGTCGACCGCCCAGCCGTAAAACCCCTCGGTCGAAACCCAGTTCCGCCTCCACGCCGCCAGCCCCACCGGGGACGGCTGCAGCGCAAGGTCGTATCGGCGGAAGGCCACCAGCTCCGTAGCCGACAGCAGACTGGTTGGTGGATCGAGCACCTGCCCAGGAAGCCTTCCAGCGCCATCAGATCGTACGCGTAGTCGCGCAGGCTCTCCGCCCCTACGTGCTTCACCAGGTCCAAGAAGTACGCGGTCAGCGGTTCTCGCGGCCGCATGTCTGGCCCGAGGGCGAACGGAGTGTCCTCCAGGAGTGCACATGGCCGCGTGATCAGGTCGAGCACATCGAGCTCCGCTCCCAGCACAGACGGCAGAGAGGGAACGGGTAGGTCCCGCTGCCAAATTCTCACGCCACAACGCATTTTGCACGGCCGGAAATTCGAGCTACAACAGCACACCCCACCCAGAGACCTTCCGGGCAGATTCAAACAGATTGGTGTGCACGTGGCTACGATCCTAGACAAGGGCGCCGACGCTTCGGGAAAGCGCTGGGTTGTGCGCTACCGCGAGCCTGGCGGCCGCGGTGCCCGGCAGCGTGAGAAATCGTTCAGCCGCAGGAAAGATGCGGTGGACTTCGCCACCAAAGCGGAGAACGACAAGCGTGAGAACACCTACATCGATCCCAGCGCGGGGAAGGTTTCGCTGCGCCGCTATGCCGATGACTGGCTGAACGCGGTTCTCCTGTCGGGCGGCACCTGGGAGTCGTACGAGCGGATCCTGCGACTGCACGTCCTGCCCTATCTGGGCCGCAAGACCATCGCACAGGTGACGGCAGCAGACGTGGAAGATCTGTACACCCGATGGGCGAAGGACGGGGCCAAGCCGAACACGATCGAGTCGCGCAGCATCGCACTGTCGTCACTCTTCTCCCACGCGATGCGCCACAAGCGCATCTTCACCAACCCCGTCCGGGAAGCAGAGAAACCCGCCAACCCTGTGATTCCGGTCGACGAGCGGAATCTTCCGAGCCTCGAAGAAATACAAGCCATAGCCCACAGCATCGGACCGCGCCTGGAACCGGCTATATGGCTGATGGCGTGCGGCGGCCTCCGCATAGGAGAATCGCTTGGCGTCTTCCCGGATGACTTTCAAGAGGGCACCTTGCGTCTGCGGCGCCAAATAGTTCGAAACCGCGAGAAGAACGGCCTCTACGTAGCACGCTACGCACCCCTGAAGCACCGAAAGGAAGGAGAGTGGCGTGACATCCCGCTCCCCGGCTTCCTTTCCGCCTACTCCGATCGCTTCCCCATCGTCAATCAACAGGGAGGAATGACCCACCCCTGCCTCGTCCGTGCTTCCTGGGATCGAGCCGTCAAGCGCCTGGGACTCCGCGCGTACACACCGCACGACCTCCGTCACAAATGGGCAACCCTGACTTTGACGAATGGAGTCGCCCTTCACGAAGTGTCCCGCTGGCTCGGACACCGTTCCATCAAGGTCACGGTCGACCAGTACGGGCACCTCACCCAGGACGGGCGCGAGCGCTGCCGCCAAGTGGTGACGACGACCTTCCAGGGCCACCTCCCGCAGGAGCTGTCGGTCCACCTGGCGGCGTGACCGCTACACGATCCCGAGGTCCCGCAGGACGCGGTGCTGAGTTGGTGCTGAGTTCACGGGGAAGTACAGGTAACACACTCCCCCGCTACCGCTCCTGACCTGCCCCTTCGCGTCGTACCGCTTCGTGCGCAGCCAGATGTTCTCGAACTCGCGGCGGCGGTAGACGCGCCGTACCGCCGGGTCGTCCGGGGAGGCGGGGTCGTTGGCGATGACGTCGCCGTCGGGGGTGAAGCCGATGAGGGTCATGAGGTGGCCGGCGGTGCCGTAGCCGGCGCCGGTGAGTTCGGGGGCGAGGAAGGACTGGGAGGTGATGACGGGGATGCCGGCGGCGATGAGGTGTTCGGCGTCGGTGAGGGAGGTCAGGCGGGTCACGACGGACTGGAGGCCGGGGTAGGTGGCGGCGTAGGCGGCGTTGAAGGGCCAGTTGCCGCAGCCCTGGTACTGGTTGTCGTAGGTGCGGCGGGCGGCGAGGCAGACCTGGGGGTCGGCGTAGGACGGGTCGACCCAGGCGAGGTCCTCGGGGGCGGGGCGGTGGCCCCAGTGCTCGATGATCATCTGGGAGGAGGTGGGGCTGCACCACGCCTCGCCGCCGTTGTCGTACTCGGGGTACTGCCCCTTGTGGATCTCCTGGGAGTAGCGCGGGACGGCGAGTTCGCGGCCCGCGGCCGGGCCGGGGGCGGAGGCCGGAACCTCGAAGCGGGCGGGGACGTCCGAGCCCATCGCGCCGAGGCGGTGGACGGTGGGGGTGGCGGTGGTGCCCGGGGTGCGGTGCAGGGTGACGCGCAGGGCGTACCCGGTGAAGCGGGTACCGCTCGCCGGGTCGTCGATCGCGAGGGTGTCGGTGGAGACGCTGCTGCGGCCGTCCTTCTGATCGTCGACCGAGGTACGGCGGATGTCCGTGTCGCCGTCGCCGGAGGTCCAGCGGCCCATGACGTACCAGGGGGTGCGGCCGCCGCCGGAGTAGGCGGCGCGGAGTTCGACGGTGAGCCAGGTGCCGGGCGGGGTGAGGGCGTTCCAGGAGGCGATGAGTTCGGTGGCCGGGACGGTGAGGGTGTGGTGGGGGCCGGTCCAGGTGGCGTACTCCCAGGCGGCGGTGGAGCCGGTGTGCGGGTCGTGGTACTCGGCGGTGCCAGCGGGGGTCCGCAGGCGGATGCCGGCGCGGGCGGACGGCGCCGGTCCGGTGCCGTCGTGGGTGCCGTGCGACCAGTCGGCTGCGGTGGTCCAGGCGTGGTACTCCACGGTTCTCCTCGGGCGGGGCGCCCGCGGCGCGGCACCGGACGCGCCGCGGGGGGCGGCGCCGCGGGGGGCGGCGGCCGCGACGGGGGCCGCCGCCGTGACGGCCGCGGCGAGTGCGGCGGCGAGGACGGTGCGGCGGGGCGCGGAAGGTGTCATCGGGATTCCCCCAGTCGGGTGCGGCGTACGGAACGCGAGCGGTGCGGACGGGCGGGCGGACACGGTCGGGTGGGGCCGGGCGACGCGCCGGGCACCACGGGCGGGCGGGCACCGGGCCGTACGGCCGCGGCGCCCGTGGGAGGCAGGCATCAACTATCGCCGGTGCCGCCGCGTTCCGGCCAGCGGTCGGACGCGCGTCGCCGGGCCGGTGTGAGCGGCGGTCACGGCGTACGTACCCTGGCGCGGTGAACGACACCCTGGCCCCGCTCGCCGCCCGCCTCGCCGCGCTCCCGCCGTCCTGCGGCCCGGTGCGGCTGATCGGGGTGGACGGGCACGCGGGGTCGGGCAAGAGCACCTTCGCCGGACGGCTGGCGGCGGCGCTCGGCGGCGCGCCGGTCATCCGCACGGATGACCTGGCCTGCCACGCGTGGCTCTTCGGCTGGGCCGAGCGGTTCCGGGAGCAGGTGCTGGTGCCGCTGTCCCGGGGCGAGCGGGCGCGGTACGAGGTGTACGACTGGGTGCGCCGGGAGTACGCCGAGGTGCGGGAGGTGGACCCGGAGCCGGTGGTGCTGGTGGAGGGGGTGGGCGTCGGGCGGCGGGCGCTCCGGCCCCGGCTGGCCTGTCTGCTGTGGATGGAGCTGGCGGACGAACGCTCCTGGGAGCGGGGGCGGCGGCGGGACGGTCCGAGGCTCGCGGAGTTCTGGGATGGCTGGATCCCGGCGGAGCGCACCCACTTCGCGGCGGATCCGTCGCGCCCGTACGCCGACCTGTTGGTGCGTCAGGGGAGGGTGGGGTACGAGGTGTCCGAGGGGCCCGATTCGGCAACCTGAAGGAACGTCACCTTTACTGTGCGTCACCGGACTTGGGGGCAGTACGGCCCCGGGGTGGCAAGGACCCGCCGACTGCCCAACTCGGCTTGACCTGGGGGGCGTACAGGACTTACGTTCTCATTGTGCGGCTCACGAGCCGCCCGCAGACGCGAAGCCCCCGGTTGTTCCCCCGTGATCGGGGGCTTCGTTCTGCCCTGGCGCCCCTTTCCGCCGCCTCCGGCAGCCACTCCCCCTCACCCTGGGTCACCGCCTCGTTCGCGCCGTGTGCGCCCCCTTCTGTCCCCTGTCGCGCATCCCCTGTCGCCCCCTACGGCCTGCGGCGACACCCCGGGTACCATGCGAGTCGGTGCCACGGCAGGGGCGTGCGAGGGGCCGGTGACGACTGCGGGACGGTGGCAACACCCGTACGGCGTACGGCACTTCGGGCGGCGCGTGGTGGCAGGTCGGGGGCACACCGGGGCACGTTCTGTGGGGGATGCGATGGACTTGGGTACACCGGACTCGCCGCCCGCCCCGGCCGAACTCGCCTGGCTGCGCGCGGTCGACGCCTACACCGTCGGCGCGTATCCGCAGGCCGAGGAGGAGTTCCGGGCCGCGGTGGAGGCGGATCCGACGATGGCCGACGCCTGGTTGGGGCTGCACGCGCTGCGCGCCGACACCTCGACCGCCCTGCTGCACATGTACCGCCACCGCGACCGCTTCGGCGAGCAGCGCAGCCGTCACCGACGCCCCCTCAACTCCTGGTACTGGCTGGGCTGGTGGGTGCAGCCGGTGCTGGAGAGCCGCCGCGATCTGCTGCTCGCGCACGCCTCCCACTGGCTCGACGGCCGCCATATCGCGGAGCTGGACCAGGCGCTGGCCGGCTGCCCGCCGGTCGACACCGATCCGCAGGTCCGCTTCCTGCACGCCTGCCGCGCCTATCTCGTCAAGGACTGGGACCAGCTCGTACGCCACACCGAACCGCTGCTGGACGATCCGTCGCTGGGCATCGAGGCCGGGCTGTTCGGCGGGATGGCGCGGGTGCGGCTGGAGATGTACGGGCAGGCGGCGCCGCTGCTGGCGGCCGCGCTGATGCGGTGCCGCAGCGAGCAGCCGCAGCGTAAGGAGCTGCGGTACTGGCTCGCCCGCGCCCACGAGGGCACCGGCCGCAGCGCCGCCGCCCTCCCCCTCTACCGTGCGGTGCACCGCGTCGACCGGGCGTTCATGGACACCGCGGCGCGGCTGGCCACCATCACCCAGGCCGACGGTCTGGAGGAGGGCGGCGATCTCGCCGCGGTGCCCGCCGCCGGGCAGCGGGCCGGGCGCGACCCCGATCCGTTCGCCTCGCTCGACACCGCCGACGGCTGGGAGGCACCGGCCGGTGAGGCGGGCTTCCCGGAGGCGGCGGGCGGGGTGGCGGACGCGGCGACCGCGGCGCGGTACAAGGCGGCGGTGCCCGGGCGGCGCGGCGCCGGGCGGGCGGCCGGGCCCGCCGATCCGGTGCTGCTGGAGCAGGCGCTGGCGGAGCTGGAGCGGATGGTCGGCATGGAGCCGGTCAAACGGCAGGTGCGGGCGCTCTCCGCGCAGCTTCGGATGGCCGGGCTGCGGGCCGGGCAGGGCCTGCCGGTGCAGCCGCCCAAGCGGCATTTCGTCTTCTCCGGACCGTCCGGCACCGGCAAGACGACCGTCGCCCGCATCCTGGGCCGGGTCTTCTACGCGCTGGGACTGCTCGGCGGCGACCATCTGGTGGAGGCCCAGCGCGCCGATCTGGTGGGCGAGTTCCTGGGCCAGACCGCCGTCAAGGCCAACGATCTGATCGACTCGGCGCTCGGCGGTGTCCTCTTCGTCGACGAGGCGTACAGCCTGGCCAACACCGGCTACAGCAAGGGCGACGCGTACGGCGACGAGGCTCTGCAGGTGCTGCTGAAGCGGGCCGAGGACAACCGTGACCGGCTCGTCGTCATCCTGGCCGGCTATCCGGAGGGCATGGACCGGCTGCTGGCCGCCAACCCGGGGCTGTCGTCGCGGTTCACCAGCCGGGTCGACTTCCCCAGCTACCGCCCGGCCGAGCTGACCGCGATCGGCGAGGTGCTGGCCGAGGAGAACGGCGACCGCTGGGACGACGAGGCCCGCGACGAGCTGCGCAGCATCAGCGGCCACGTCGTCGACCAGGGCTGGATCGACGAGTTGGGCAACGGCCGCTTCCTGCGCACCCTGTACGAGAAGAGCTGCGCCTACCGCGATCTGCGGCTCGCCACCTGGCGCGGCACCCCGGGCCGCGACGACCTCGCCACGCTGCGGCTGCCCGATCTGATCCAGGCGTACGGCGAGGTGCGCTCCGGACGCGGGCCGGACGCGGCGGGGCCCGCCCCGCTCTGATCCGCGCGGGTGGCGCGGCGGCGGGACGGGCCCCTTCGGCCGGTGTCCGGTCAGCCGGTCAGCGCGCGCTCCCCGTCGGGGCGCCCGGCGCTCCCGGCCGCTCCGGCGCCGTCCGCGGCGGGAGCCGGGACGGGCACGGCCGCGTCGCGGGCGCCGTGCGAGGGAGTCGCCGTACGGTGCGCCGGGTCGCGTACCTCCCCGACCAGCATCTCCAGGACGTCCTCCAGTGCGACGAGGCCGAGCACCCGGCCGGTGGGGCCGGCGACCGCGGCGAGGTGGGAGGCGGCCCGGCGCATCGCGGTCAGCGCGTCGTCCAGGGGGAGTTCGGCGCGGAGCGTCGTCATCGGGTGCCAGATCCGCTGCGGCACCGCGCGGTCCCGCTCCTCCAGGTCGAGGACGTCCTTGACGTGGAGGTAGCCCATGTAGGCGCCGCCCGGCGCGCAGACCGGGAAGCGGGAGTAGCCGGTGGCGACGGTCAGCTCCTCCACCTGGCGCGGGGTGACCGTCGCGTCGACGGTGACCAGCCGGGCCCGGTCGATGAGGACGTCGGTGACCGGGCGGCTGCCCAGCTCCAGGGCGTCGGCCAGCCGCTCCTGGTCGGACGGGGCGAGCAGTCCGGCCTGTCCGGCGTCCTCGACGAGGTGGGTGAGCTGTTCGCTGGTGAAGACCGCCTCGACCTCGTCCTTGGGCTCGACGCGGAAGAGCCGCAGCACTCCCCTGGCGCAGGCACCGAGCAGTGCGGTGACCGGACGGCAGAGCCGGGCGAAGGCGACCAGACCCGGGCTGAACCACAGCGCGGTCCGCTCGGGCGCCGCCATCGCGAGGTTCTTCGGCACCATCTCGCCGATGACGAGGTGGAGGAAGACCACCACGGCCAGCGCGATGGCGTAGCCGAGCGGGTGGATCAGCGGGGCGGGCAGACGGACCGCGGCGAAGAGCGGTTCCAGCAGCCGGGCGACGGTCGGTTCGGCGACGGCGCCCAGGGTCAGGGAGCAGACGGTGATGCCGAACTGCGCGGCGGCCATCATCTGCGGCAGGTTCTCCAGGCCGTGCAGCACCTGGCGGGCCCGCTTGGAGCCCTCGGTGGCCAGCGGCTCGATCTGGCTGCGGCGGACCGAGACGAGGGCGAACTCGGCGCCGACGAAGAAGCCGTTGGCGAGGACGAGGAGGACGGCGAGGAGGAGCTGGGCGAAGGTCACCGGGCGGCCTCCGCCCCGACGCCGGCGCTCTCCCGGGCGGCGCCCGCGGGAGCCGTCCGCACCAGCCTTATCCGCTCGGCGCGGTGGTGCGCGACCAGCCGTACCCGCAGCCGCCAGCCGTCGAGTTCGGCGGTGTCACCGGGGGCCGGGATCCGGCCGAGTATGTGGGCGACCAGTCCGGCGACGGTCTCGTACGGGCCGTCGGGGGCCTCCAGGCCGATCCGCCGCAGGGTGTCGACGCGGCAGCCGCCGTCGGCGTCCCAGGCGGGGCGGCCGTCCTCGGCGGGCGCCTGACCCAGCTCGGGCAGGTCCACCCGGTCGTGCTCGTCGCGGACCTCGCCGACCAGTTCCTCGATGATGTCCTCCAGGGTGACGACGCCGGCGGTGCCGCCGTACTCGTCGACGACGACGGCTATCGGCGCCTCGCTGCGCAGCCGCTCCAGCAGCGGGGCGACCGGCAGCGTCGCGGGCACCTGGAGCGGCGGCACCGCGATCCGCGCGGCGGGCGTACGCAGCCGCTCGTGTGCCGGGACGGCCAGCGCGTCCTTGAGGTGCACCATGCCGACGATCTCGTCGAGGCGGGCGCGGTAGACGGGGAAGCGGGACAGGCCGGTGGCGCGGGTGAGGTTGACGACGTCCTCGGCGGTCGCGGACGTCTGGAGGGCGCTGACGCGGACCCGGGGCGTCATGACGTTCTCCGCCGTCAGGTCGCCGAGGGAGAGGGTGCGGACGAAGAGGTCGGCGGTGTCCTGTTCGATGGCGCCGGCCTGTGCGGAGTGGCGGGCGAGGGAGACCAGTTCGCCGGGGGTGCGGGCGGAGGCCAGTTCGTCGGTGGGCTCCACGCCGAGGGCGCGGACGAGGCGGTTGGCGACGGTGTTCAGCAGGGTGATCACCGGGCGGAAGAAGCGCGAGAAGGCGTTCTGCGGTCCGGCGACGAAGCGGGCCACCTGGAGCGGCTTGGAGACCGCCCAGTTCTTCGGGACCAGTTCGCCGACGACCATCTGTACGGCGGAGGCCACGAGCATGCCGGTGACCACCGAGATGCCGGAGACGGCGCCGCGGGGCAGCCCGGTCGCGGTCAGCGGCCCGTCGAGGACGGCGGCGAGCGCCGGTTCGGCGAGCATGCCGACGACCAGCGAGGTGATGGTGATGCCCAGTTGGGTGCCGGAGAGCTGGAAGGACAGCTCCCGCAGGGCGGCGACGACGGTGGCGGCGCGGCGGTCACCGTCGTCGGCGGCCCGTTCGGCGTCGGCCTTCTCGACGGTGACCAGCCCGAACTCGGCGGCCACGAAGAAGCCGTTGGCCAGGATGAGGACGAGCGCTGCGGCGAGCAGCAGGAGGGGGCCGGTCATGCCGCCGCCTCCGTCGTATCCGGGGGGTCGCAGGGGGCGGCGCAGGTACTACAGGACGATCCGTCCATTGCTGGAAGGAGTCACTCCTCAGGTCGCAGTGGCCCCGGGGCGGGGCGGGGCGCGGAGCGCGCCTTGGGGAACAGGGTAAACAGCGGGGCGCGTGTCATGGCAGAGCCACCGGGTGGTCGCCCGGACGGCGGGTCACGCGGTGGCGAGGCCGCGGGTCACGCGGTGGCGGGGCCGCCGGTGCCGTGGAGTTCGACGAGGTCGCGCAGGGCGCGGGCGTCGCGGACGGCCTGCTGGCGGGCGATACCGGGCTGGATGCCCATCGCGGGCAGGCTGGTGCCGTCGGCGAGGTCGAGGTGGACCCAGGCGTCGCCCTGGCGGAGGTTGACCCGCAGCACCTGGGCCCAGGCCAGTTCGCGGCGGGTGGTGAGGTTGACGACGGTGACGCCCTCCTGCCGCGCGACCACCTTGGGGCGGGCGAGCAGCAGGAGGACGGCGAGCACCAGCAGCCCGACGAAGACGAAGCTGATCCGCTCCCCGCCGGACAGCTTGGGCAGCGCCAGCGCGATGGCGGTGAGGGCCGCGAACTGGACGAGTCCGACGAGGTACAGGACGACCCGGGTACGGGTCGGCCGGAAGGTCACCGGCAGGCTGGGCAGGGGCGCGGACACGTCGTGGTCTTCCGTCGGGGTGGGGAGGGCGGGCGGCGGGCCGTCAGAGGCGGCAGGCGTGGATGCCGGTGGTGAGGATGGCGCGGGCGCCGAGGTCGTACAGCTCGTCCATGATGCGCTGGGCGTCCTTGGACGGGACCATCGAGCGGACCGCGACCCAGCCCTCGTGGTGCAGCGGGGAGACGGTCGGCGACTCCAGGCCCGGCGTGAGGGAGACGGCCTTCTCGACGTGTTCCACCCGGATGTCGTAGTCCATCATCACGTAGCGCCGGGCGACGAGGACGCCCTGCATGCGGCGGAGGAACTGACGGACCTTCGGGTCGTCGGCGGGGGCGCCGGTGCGGCGGATGACGACCGCCTCGGAGGTGAGGATCGGCTCGCCGATGATCTCCAGTCCGGCGTTGCGCAGCGTGGTGCCGGTCTCGACGACGTCCGCGATGATCTGGGCGACGCCCAACTGGATGGCGGTCTCGACGGCGCCGTCGAGGTGGACGACGTCGGCGTCGACGCCGTTGTCCGCGAGGTGCTTCTTGACCAGGCCGGAGAAGGAGGTGGCGACGGTCATGCCGCCGAACTCCTTGACGTCGGTGGCGGTGCCCGGGCGGGTCGCGTACCGGAAGGTGGAGCCGGCGAAGCCGAGCTGGAGGATCTCCTCGGCCTGCGAGCCGGAGTCCAGCAGCAGGTCGCGGCCGGTGATGCCGATGTCGAGCTTGCCGGAGCCGACGTAGACGGCGATGTCGCGGGGGCGCAGGAAGAAGAACTCGACCTCGTTCTGCGCGTCGACGAGGACCAGCTCCCGGCGGTCCTTGCGCTGGCGGTAGCCGGCCTCATGGAGCATCGCCGACGCAGGCTCGGACAGTGAACCCTTGTTGGGGACAGCGATGCGCAGCATGAGGTGCTCTTCTTCCTTCGGTGGGTGGGGTGTCGCGGGGTGAGCGGAGGCTCAGAGGTGGGCGTAGACGTCGTCGAGGGAGATGCCCTTGGCGATCATCATGACCTGGAGGTGGTAGAGGAGCTGGGAGATCTCCTCGGCGGCGGCGTCGTCGGTTTCGTACTCCGCGGCCATCCAGACCTCGGCGGCCTCCTCGACGACCTTCTTGCCGATCGCATGGACACCGGACTGGACCAGCTCGGCGGTACGGGAGGTGGCGGGGTCGCCGGTGGCGGCCTTCTGCTGGAGCTCGGCGAAGAGCTCCTCGAACGTCTTCTTGGACATGGTGCTCCATACCCTAGCGGGCCATGTGGCTGCGGCGCGCAGCGCCTCGGGTGAAGGGTGGTGGCGGGCGACGGGCGGGGGCGCAGCGCCTCGGGTGAGGGGCGGCGCACCGGCGGGGCGGGCGCGCAGCGCCTCCGGTGAAGGGCGGCGGTGGCTCGGCGCGGTGGGCGCGCCGCGCCCCGGCCCGCCGCGCCCGGCCCGCCCCGCCCGTTCCCGTCAGCGCCAGGGTTCCGACACCGTCCGGAGGGTGGCGGCGGTGGCGACGGCGGCGGTGACCGCCTCGTGGCCCTTGTCCTCGGTGGAGCCGGCGAGGCCGGCGCGGTCGAGGGCCTGCTGCTCGGTGTCGCAGGTCAGCACGCCGAAGCCGATGGGGACGCCGGTGTCGACGGCGACCTGGGTCAGGCCCTGGGTGACGCCCTGGCAGACGTAGTCGAAGTGCGGGGTGCCGCCGCGGATGACGACGCCGAGCGCGACGACGGCGTCGTAGCCGCGGCCGGCGAGGACCTTCGCGACGACGGGCAGTTCGAAGGTGCCGGGGACCCGCAGCAGGGTCGGCTCGTCGATGCCGAGGTCGGTCAGGGCGCGCAGGGCGCCGCTCACCAGACCGTCCATCACCTGCGCGTGCCACTGCGCGGCGATCACGGCGACCCGCAGGTCCCGGCAGTTCTTCACGGTCAGTTCGGGTGCGCCCTTGCCGCTCACGGTTCTCCTCGTGGTGGTGGTGATGTCGTCGGGACGGTCGGGAGGGGTGTCACCGCTGGTCGCGGTGGTCGAGCCAGGGCAGGTCGTGGCCCATGCGGTCGCGCTTGGTGCGCAGGTAGCGGAGGTTGTGCTCACCGGCCTGGACGGGCATCGGCTCGCGTCCGGAGACGGTGAGGCCGTGGCGCGCCAGGGCGGCGGTCTTGTCGGGGTTGTTGGTCAGCAGGCGCACCGAGCGGACGCCGAGGTCCGCCAGCATCTGGGCACCGGCCGCGTAGTCGCGGGAGTCGGCGGGCAGGCCCAGCTCCAGGTTGGCGTCGAGGGTGTCACGGCCGCGCTCCTGGAGTTCGTAGGCGCGCAGTTTGGAGAGCAGGCCGATGCCGCGTCCCTCGTGGCCGCGGAGGTAGATGACCACGCCGCGGCCGGCGGCGCTGATCCGCTCCAGCGACGCCTGGAGCTGCGGGCCGCAGTCGCAGCGCAGCGAGTGGAAGACGTCGCCGGTCAGGCACTCGGAGTGGACGCGGACGAGAACGTCATCGCCGTCACCCAGCTCGCCGGCGACCAGGGCGATGTGTTCGACGCCGTCGACGGTGGAGCGGTAGCCGTACGCGGTGAAGTCGCCGTGCGCGGTGGGCAGCCGGGTGGTGGCCTCGCGGCGGACGGTGGGGACCGAGCGGCGGCGGTAGGCGATCAGGTCCTCGATGGAGATGATCGCGAGGCCGTGCTTGCGGGCGAACGGCACCAGCTCGGGCAGGCGCAGCATGGTGCCGTCCTCCCCGGCGATCTCCACGATGGCCGCGGCCGGGCGGAGTCCGGCGAGGCGGGCGAGATCGACGCCGGCCTCGGTGTGACCACTCCGGACGAGGACGCCGCCGGGGCGGGCGCGCAGCGGGAAGATGTGGCCGGGGCGGACGAAGTCGCCGGGCTGCGAATCCCCGGAGGCGAGCAGCCGCAGGGTGGCGGCGCGGTCGGCGGCGGAGATGCCGGTGGTCACGCCGTGCGCGTCGGTGGCGTCGACGGAGACGGTGAAGGCGGTCCGCATCGACTCGGTGTTGTGCTCGACCATCTGCGGCAGCGCGAGGCGGTCCAGCTCCGGGCCCTCCATGGGCGCGCAGATCAGGCCGCGGCACTCGCTCATCATGAACGCGACGATCTCGGGGGTGGCCTTCTCCGCGGCGAGGACGAGATCGCCCTCGTTCTCGCGGTCCTCGTCGTCGACGACCACGACGGGGCGGCCGGCGGCGATGTCGGCGATGGCCCGCTCGACGGGGTCGAGGGAGAGGTCCGCGTCGTCATCGCCGGCGGGCCCGGACTCGTACCAGCTCTGCAGTGCGGTCATGCCGCGGCTCCTTCCAGGGCGGTGGCGGCGCCGGTGCGCGAGCGCAGCCACCAGTCGCGCAGGCCCCACATGACGAGCGCGAAGTAGACGACGTAGACGAGGCCGGAGAAGGCGAGGCCGCTGCCGAAGGCGAGCGGGACGCCCACCAGGTCGACCAGGAGCCAGGCGAACCAGAACTCGACGAGCCCGCGGGCCTGGGCGACCATCGCGGCGAGCGTGCCGACGAAGATGTACGCGTCCGGCCAGGGGTTCCAGGAAAGCTGCGGGACGAGGGTGAAGAGCCCGCCGACGGCGGCGGTGCCGGCGGCCGTCACGGCGAGCAGCAGACCGCGCTCGCGCCAGCTCGCGAAGCGGACGGCGATGGAGCCGTCCTGCGCCTGCCGGCGGCCGCGGCGCCAGGACCGCCAGCCCCACAGGGCGACAACGATGACCAGCAGTTGCTTGCCGACGCCGCCGCTGAGATGGGCGGAGGCGTAGGCGGCGACGAGGATGAGACCGGAGAGGAACTGCGCGGGCCAGGTCCAGATGGAGCGGCGCCAGCCGAGGGCGAGAGCGGCGAGGCCGATGGTGTTGCCGATCATGTCGGACCAGATGACGTGCTGTCCGAAGAGGGTGAACGCCTCGCCGTTGAGCCAGGTGGTCGCGGTCACCGGAGTGCTCCCCCGGGTGTGGTGGCACGGTCGCCGAGCAGCCGCTCGACGTACTTGGCGAGGACGTCGACCTCCAGGTTGACCGGGTCGCCGGCCTGCTTGATGCCGAGGGTGGTCAGGGCGAGGGTGGTGGGGATCAGGCTGATGGTGAAGTGGCCGTCGGCGGCGTCGACGACGGTCAGGCTGACGCCGTCGACGGTGATCGAGCCCTTCTCGACGACGTAGCGGGCGAGCTGCGGCTCCAGCGCGATTTTGACGATCTCCCAGTGTTCGCCGGGGGTCCGCTCGGTGATCGTGCCGGTGCCGTCGACGTGGCCCTGGACGAGGTGGCCGCCGAGGCGTCCGCCGAGCGCCATCGGGCGCTCCAGGTTGACCCGCGAGCCGACGGTCAGCGCGCCGAGGCTGGAGCGGTGCAGGGTCTCGGCCATCACGTCCGCGGTGAACTCGCCGTCCGCGGTGTCCACGACCGTCAGACAGACGCCGTTGACGGCGATCGAGTCGCCGTGCCGGGCACCGTCGGTGACGACGGGGCCGCGCAGGCGGAAGCGGGAGGAGTCACCGAGGTTCTCCACGGCGGTGACCTCACCCAGTTCTTCGACGATTCCGGTGAACACGTCAGATCTCCTCGTGCGGGGTGGGACGGACGGGGGTGGCGGTGATCCGCAGATCGGGGCCGAGGCGCGCGGTCTCGGTCACATCGAGGCGCAACGCGTCGGCGAGGGTGGTGATTCCGGCGTCGCCGACGGCGGCGGGCCCGGCGCCGAGCAGGACCGGCGCGAGGTAGCCGACGACCTTGTCGACGGTGCCGGCGGCGAGGAACGCCCCGGCGAGCGTCGGCCCGCCCTCCAGGAGGACGGAGCGGACGTCGCGGGCGTACAGCTCGTGGAGGAGGGCGGTGATCCGCAGCCCGCGGCCCCCGGCGGCGCGAGGCAGCCGGACCAGCGGGGCGAGCCCTTCGAGGTGGGCGGCGTCGGCGTCCTCGGCGACGGCGATCAGGGTGGGCGCGGTGCCGTCGAGGACGCGGGCGCCGGGCTTGACGGCCGAGGCGCCGGAGTCGACGACGACCCGCAGCGGCTGGGTGACCTCGTCGTCGGTGAGTCCGCTGACGCGGGCGCCGAGCTGCGGATCGTCGGCGCGGGCGGTGCCGGAGCCGACGACGACGGCGTCCGCCCGGGCGCGCAGCCGGTGGACGTCGGCGCGGGAGGCGGCCGAGGAGATCCAGCGGCTGGTGCCGTCGGCGGCGGCGATCCGGCCGTCGAGGGTGGCGGCGTACTTCCACAGGACGAAGGGGCGGCGGCGCAGCACGGAGGTGAGCCAGGCTTCGTTGACGGCGGCCGCCTCGTCGGCGAGGAGTCCGCCCTCGACGTCGACCCCGGCGTCCGCGAGGGTGGCGGCGCCGCCGGTCGCGGTGGGGTTGGGGTCGGGGACGGCGTAGACGACGCGGGCCACACCGGCGTCGATGAGGGCGCGGGCACAGGGCCCGGTCCGGCCGGAGTGGTTGCAGGGCTCCAGGGTGACGAGCGCGGTGCCGCCGCGGGCCCGCTCACCGGCCTCGGCCAGGGCGTGGACCTCGGCGTGCGGGCCGCCGGCGCGCCGGTGCCAGCCTTCGCCGACGGTGGCGCCGTCGGCGTCGAGGATGACGCAGCCGACGACGGGGTTGGGGCTGGTGTGCCCGAGCCCGCGGGCGGCGAGTGCGACGGCGCGGCGCATCGCCGCGGTCTCGACGGGAGCTTGGGTGGCCACCGGGTCCTCCTGCCTCTTCGGGCACGGACTCCGGGGCTGCCTGGACGGCAGAAGCGGAAACAAGCCAAGGCGTACACGCCACGGAAGAAGGAGGACCGTCCGGAAAAGCACCGGACTCGCCACCTGCGGCGGTCACCGAAGCTCGCCCGCCGCGCACTGCCTCCCATCCGGACTTTCACCGTCGGTGCAGGAATTTCACCTGCTCAACCGGCCGCTGGCTGCGGACGGGTCGCGGACTGTTACCGCCGGTTCGGAATTACACCGACCCCGGAGTGCGCTGCTGCTTGTTTCAGTACACGGCCAGTGTGCCACGGCTGATCGTCGGCCATGCGGGCGAACCCTGTGGGGTGCCTCACAAGCTTCGCCCAGCACCGGTTTCCCCGGCGTATCCGGGCTGGAATGGATGTCACGCCTACGGCGGACCCCCCGTCACGACGGCGCTCCTCACCCTTCCGACCTCAAGGAATGATCCGCGATGGCGACTTTTCTGGTGACCGGCGGTACAGGCACACTCGGCCGCGCCGTCGTCGGCCGGCTGCTCGACGGCGGCCACGACGTCCGCTCGCTGAGCCGGCGGCTCCCGGCCGCTCCGCCCGTCCCCGGGCCGCGTCACCACGCGGTGGACCTGCGTGACGGCACCGGGCTGGCGGAAGCGGTAGCGGGCGTGGAAACGGTGGTGCACTGCGCGTCGACGCCGTCGGGCGGGGACGAGGAGGCGGCGGGCCATCTGGTGGCCGCGGCGCGGGCCGCCGGAGTGCGGCATCTGGTCCATATCTCGATCGTCGGCGTGGGCAGCATTCCGCTCGGCTACTACAAGGCCAAGCGGTCGGTGGAGCGGATCGTCGAGCAGTCCGGCACCGGCTGGACGATCCTGCGGACGACGCAGTTCCACGATCTGGTGCTCCGGGTGGTGAAGGCGGGCGCCCACTCGCCGCTGCTGCCGTACCCGTCGGGGGTACGCGTCCAGCCGATCGAGGTGCGCGAAGTGGCCGCGCGGATGGCCGAGTTGGCGCTCGGCGAGCCCGCCGGGCGGGTCCCCGACATGGGCGGCCCGCAGGTGCTGACCGCCCGCGAAGCCGTCCGCCTCACCCTGCGCTACGGGGGCCGCCGGCGCCTGCCGGTCCCCCTGTGGCTGCCCGGCCGCACGATGGCGGGCTTCCGCGCCGGCGAGAACCTGGCCCCCGGCCACGCCGTAGGCGAGCGGACCTACGAACAGTTCCTGGCGGAACGGGCAGGGTGGCGGGTCTGAAGGGACGGACGGGAGCGGGGCGGGCGACGGTACGGGGGCGGGCCTCCCGCCGGTACGGGGGCGCCGTCGGGGCCAGGGCCGTGCGGGGGGCTGATGCAGGGCCGGCCGGTGCGGGCGTTGGGGCCGGGGCGGAGTGGCGGATGCGGGGCCTCGGGGCCGGGGCGGGGGGCGCTTGCGGTGCTGGTGTCGGGGGCCGGTAGCGGTTTCGTCGCGGAGGGCCGGGCGTCGGGGCTCGGGGCGGGCGTCGGGGCCGGGCGGGGTGGTTGCGGGGGTGGCGTCGGTGGGCGTGGTGCCGGTTTCCACCGCGGCCGGGGCCCGTGGTGCGGGTGGTCAGCGGGGTGGTTCGGGGGTGCCCGGGAAGAGGGCGTCCTGGGCGGCGTCCATCGCTGTCAGGACGGCGCCGCGCAGCACGCCGCGGCCGCCGACCGTCCCGGCCCGTACCTCGGTGGCGAGCGGGGAGATACGGGCGAGTTGCACGGCGACCCGCGCGGCGAACTCCGGGCCTCCGGCCCGTCCCACCTCACCGCCGAGCACCACGCAGCCCGGGTCCAGGACCGCGCTGACCGAGGCCACCCCCAGCGCGACCCGGGCGGCCAGCTCATCGAGGAAGGCGGCTCCGTCCGCCCGGTCGAGCGCGGCCCGGACCAGCGCTTCCGCGGCGGGGGCGGGGTCGGCCGGGCCGGGGGCGGAGGCGGGCCCGGAGTCGGCAGGCTCGGGGGCAGCGCTCCGTGGGGCGGAGGCGGGCCCGGGGGCCGGGGCCCGTAGGGCGAACCCGTGTTCCGCCGCCAGGTGGGTGATCGCCGCTGAGCCGGCGAGGGAGTGGAAGCCGCCGGCGCAGCCGTGGGACGAGGGGAGGCCGCCGGTGCCGGGGACGGGGAGGAAGCCGATCTCGCCGGTGCCGCCGGACGCGCCGCGGCGGAGGCGGCCGTCGAGGACCACGGCGGCGCCGGTGCCGTGCCCGAGCCACAGCAGGACGAAGGTGTCCCGGTCCCGGGCCGCGCCGTCGCGGGCCTCCGCCACCGCGGCGAGGTTGACCTCGTTCTCCAGCAGCACCGAGGTCCCGGGGCGGGCGCGCAGCGCGGTCACCACCGCGCGGTGCCAGCCGGGGATCCAGTCCGTACCGCCGATGCGGCCGCTCTCCGGATCGATCAGGCCGGGGGCGCCGACGGCGACGGTGTGCGGTGTGGCGGCGCCCGCGGCGGCCAGGGTCGCGTCGACGGCGCGCAGGGTGGCCCGGACGGCGTCCGGCGGCGGGGTGCCGTCGGCGACGGGCACGGTGCGTTCGGCGCGGAGGTGGCCGAGGAGGTCCGCCACGGCGACGGTGGCGCCATGGCCGCGCAGGTCGAGGGCGAGGAGGTGGGCGTGGTCGGCGACGATGCCGTACAGCCGGGCGTTCGGGCCGCGCCGCCGGGCGCCGGTCTCGCCGACGACGGTGATCAGACCGGCCGCCCGGAGCCGTTCGACGAGGTCGGCGACGGTCGGCCGGGACAGGCCGGTCAGCTCCTTGAGCCGGCCCGCCGTCAGCGGGCCCTCGTCCTGGAGGAGCCGCAGGGCGAGGCGGTCGTTGATCCGCCGTGCGGTACTCGGTGAGGCGGTACGGCCGGCGGCCGCCGCGCGCGGTGCGTGCATGGCGGGATCCTTTCATCCGCGCCCGCCCCGGCGAACGGCCTGTGGAAAACCCGGAGTTGCCCCGCGGTCCCGCCCCGCACCCACCTCGCGGGCGGCCTCACAGCGGCCCGTGGACGGCTTCGCCGACGCTCTCGGGGCCGCCCCGCGAGCCGCGTCGGCGGCGCCCCCGCGAGCCGCTTCCGCCCCGTTCCGCGAACGGCCTTCGCGACGCCTTCGCAGCCTCATCCGCCCCGCCCCGCGAACCGTGCTCGCGACGGCTCCCGAACCGTCTGCGCAACTCCCTTATTAATAGGCAGGGTTCCTGATAGTTTGCGCGCCATGGTCGGCAACGGTGCCCGCGAAGACGCCTCTCCCCCACCCGCCTCCCCCTCTCCCCCGCGCCCCGGCGGCGCGCCCCCGGCCCCGGCGCTGCGGCGCGCCCGGTGGGCCATCGCCCTGGTCTTCCTCGTCCACGGCGCGGTGACCGGCAGCTTCGCCACCCGGGTGCCCTGGATCCAGGAGCACACCGGTATCGGCACGGGCGAACTCGGTGTCGCGCTGGCCTTCCCCGCGATCGGCGCCTCGCTGGCGATGCCGCTCGCCGGGCGGATCAGCCACCGCTTCGGCGCCCGTACGGCGCTGCGCGGTCTGCTCGCCCTGTGGACCCTGTCGCTGATCCTCCCGGCCCTGTCCCCCGGGCTGTACGCGCTCTGCCCGGCGCTGCTGCTGTACGGCGCGAGCGCGGGCATGTCGGATGTGGCGATGAACGCGCTGGGGGTCGAGACGGAGGACCGGTTGGGGCGGCCGGTCATGTCGGGGCTGCACGGGATGTGGAGCGTCGGCGCGCTGCTCGGCTCGGCGGCGGGCACGGTCGCCGCGCACGCCGGTACGGACGCCCGCCTGCACCTGGGCGCCGCCGCTCTCGTCCTGACCGCCGTGGGCGCGTTCGTCTGCGGCGGGGTGCTGGATCCGCCGGGGGCGGACGGGCCCGCGCCGCCCCGCTTCACGCTGCCGCCGAAGTCGGCGCTGGTCATCGGGGCCGTCGGGTTCTGCGCGGTGTTCGCCGAGGGCGCCGGGCTGGACTGGTCCGCGGTCTACCTGCGGGATGTCCTGGGGGCGGACGCGGGCCCGGCGGCCGCCTCCACCACGGCGTTCGCCTGCACGATGGCGGTGGCCCGGCTGGTGGGCGACCGGGTGGTGGCCCGCTTCGGCCCGGTGCGGACCGTACGGCTCGGCGGTGCCCTCGCGACCGCCGGCGGTCTGCTGGTGGTGGCCGCCCGTCACCCGGTGGTGGCGATGGCCGGGTTCGCGCTGGTCGGGCTGGGGATCGCGGTGGTGGTGCCGCTGGCGTTCGCGGCCGCGGCACGCAGCGGGCCCGCCCCCGGGCAGGCCATCGCCGGGGTCGCGACGATCACCTACGCGTCGAGCCTGATCGCACCGTCCTCCATCGGCGGCATCGCCCAGGTGACCTCCCTGACGGTGTCGTTCGCAGTGGTGACGGCCCTGGCCGTGGGCCTGATCGCGGGGGCCCGGGTGCTGCGCGTCCCGGAGCGCGGGGCGGCCTCCGCGCCGTCGGCCACCGCGGAGATCCCGGCGCCGCCTCGGCCGTGACGTGCGGCCCGGGGGCGCGGGTCGGTCCGGCACCGTAGGCGGAGCCGCCGGGCGCGGCGCGTACGGTGCCGGACCGGTGCGGCGCGCTCCGGCCGGTCGGGCGGCGTTCCCCCGGTCAGACCGTGATGCCCGCCTCCGGCGTCTCGTCCTCCGAGGGGCGGAGCAGGTCCACGGCCATCGCACGGGCCCGGTCCGACCACGGGGCGGGGCGCTGGGCCTGCGGGTCGATGCGGACGACCACACGGTGGCCGTGGGCGTAGGTCTCGGTGCCGTCGGCGGCGCAGATCCGGAAGCCGTAGGTCAGGAAGGTGCGGCCGATCTTCTCTGTCCAGAGGTGGACGGCGTAGTCACCGGGGAGCATGATCGGGCGCTCGTAGGAGACCTTCAGCTCCTTGGCCACGATGCAGGTGTCGCTCGGGGCGGTCCAATTGCCGTCGAGGACGAAGCCGTTGCGGCGCCCGAGTTCGGCCCAGGCGCGTTCGGCCAGGACCGGGTAGTGGGAGTTGTGCAGCATGCCCAGGGGGTCGAGGTCGTCGAAGAAGACGGTGACCGGGACCAGTTGGCCGTACGTCACGGGGTCGGCGGACCGGAGGGTTTCAACGCTCATGAGTGGTACTCCCTGACTGCATACGGAGTGGCGAGAAACCACCGTAGGCAGCCATTCGGGGGGTTCGGCCGACAGCACTCCACATTTCTGCAGTCGGAGGGTGTTATGTGGCCAAATTCCCTATTGACCAGCGGGAACAGAACGCCCATCACGTCCCGGCGCCGAGGCGGGGTCCATGGCCGTACCGCTTTTCCCGCCCCGGGCCGGGGAGTCCCAGGGGTGGCCAGATATACCCCTTACCGAGGAGTATCAGGTGGCTGCGGCAGGCGCTCCGCACGGTCGTCGCGGCTGGGCAGGGGCCCGTGAGCGGACTCCGGACGCCGGGGCTCGCGGGACGCCCCCTAGGGTGGACGCATGCCGCTCGTGGAGATCACTTACGCGCCCCGGGTCGACGGGGCGACGCTGCGTCAGCTCGGCTCCGTCCTCCCGCACCTGGTGTCGGTGGCGGTGGAGTGTCCCGAGGAGCCCTACGACGGGGATCTGCGGCCCGGCGATGTGGAGCTGCGGTTCCGGCCGCTCGGGCCGTACGACCGCAGCGGGCTGGATGTGGTGATCGAGGTGCGGTCGAAGTGGTTCGGGAGCCGGGCCGCCAACCGGCAGGAGCGGGCGGACCTGCTGTACGACGAGGTGACGGCCGCGACGGGCCTGCGCGAGGTCGGTGTCTATCTCTCGCTGCCGGTCGCGGCGTGGTCGCAGGGCGAGTGACCGGCGGGCCCGGACGGGCGGGCGGAGCCGCCTGACGGCCTGCCGCGTCACCCCGGTGCCGGGCCGTTCGCGGATGCGGCGGCCGGGGGCGTCAGTACCATGAACCTGTGGCACGCATCGTGCTTGTCGAGGACGACGAGACCATCGGTGACCGCCTCGCCAGGACGCTGCGGGGCCTGGGGCACGACAGCGACTGGTGCCCTGACGGCGCCTCCGCCCGGGCCCGCGCGGCCCTCGGACCGGCCGATCTGGTGCTGCTGGACCTGGGGCTGCCGGACGCCGACGGCTTCGAACTCTGCCGGGAGCTGCGCGAACTGCTGCCCGGCGCGGTCCTGGTGGTGCTGAGCGCCCGTACCGGCGAGATGGACGTCATCCAGGCGCTGGAGTCGGGCGCCGACGACTACCTCACCAAACCGTTCCGCCTCGCCGAGCTGCAGGCACGGCTCGCCGCGCATCTGCGGCGCGCCGCGCCCGACGGCGCCGGGGCCGCCCGGCTGCTGCGGCACGGGAAGCTGGAGATCGACCGCGCGGCCCGGCGGTGTCTGACCCCGGAGGGCGAGACGGAGCTGCGGCCCAAGGAGTTCGATCTGCTGGTCCGTCTCGTGCTCGCCGGCGGGCAGGCGGTGAGCCGGGAGGAGCTGATGAGCGACGTGTGGGACGAGAACTGGTTCGGCCCCACCAAGACGCTCGACGTCCACGTCGCCGCGCTCCGCCGCAAGCTGGGCGGCATGATCCGGATCACGACGCTGCGGCTCTACGGCTACCGCCTCGAACCACCGACGAGCTGACCGTGCGCCGCCGCATCCTCCAGGCGAGCGTCATCGCGGTGGTCTGCGCGGTCCTGCTGTTCTCGGTGCCGCTGGGCGTGGTCATCCTGCGGCTGTACCGGCAGGACGAGGTGCAGGAGCTCCAGCAGGTGGCCGCCCGGGTGGCGGTGAACGTCCCGGCCGATGTGCGGGGCCGCTGGGACCCGCTGGAACTGCCGCCGCTGCGGCCCGGTACGCATGTCGGCGTCTACGACTTCGCCGGGCACCTCGTCCGGGCGTCCGGCCCGCTGCGCGCCGCCGGTCCGCCGCGCGGCGATCTGCCGGTGCGCGAGGCCCTGGACGGCTCGGTCTCCTCACACCGCGTCGGCGACCGGGAGGTCGCCGCGGTACCCGTGGGCACCTCGGAGCGGGTCCGGGCCGTGGTGCGGGTCAGTTTCCCGGCCGACGGGCCGCTGCGCCGGGCGGCCGTGACCTGGGCCGGGATGCTGGCGCTCGCGGCGGTGGCGGTCGGCGTCGCCGTCGCCCTGTCGTTCCGCTCCAGCCGCAGCCTGGCCCGGCCGCTGGAGGAGCTGGCGACGACGGCGGCGCGGCTGGAGGACGGCGATCTGACCGCGCGCGCCGCCGTCACCGGGCTGCCCGAGGCCGACGACGTGGCCCGGGCTCTCAACCGCGCCGCCCAGCGCGTGGCGGAGCTGCTGCGCCGGGAGCGGGCCTTCAGCGCGGACGCCTCGCACCAGTTGCGGACGGCGCTGACCCGGGTGCAACTGGAGCTGGAGTCGGTGCCGTCGGACGCGCCGCCCGAGGTGGCGCGGGCGGCGCGGGACGCCGCGCTGGCCGCGCTGGGCGACATGGAGGCGACGCTCGGCGCGCTGCTGGATCTGGCGCGGGACGTGCCCGAGCGGGCGCCGCTCGATGTGGGCGGGCTGCTGGCCGACGCGGAGCGGCGCTGGCGGGCCGAGCTGACGGCCGGGGGCCGCTCGCTGCGGGTCACGGCCGAGGAGGACCTGCCGGAGGCGGTCGGTTCGGCGCGCGCCGGGCGGCAGGTGCTCGACGTGCTGCTGGCCAACGCGGTGGCGCACGGTACGGGCGCGGTGACGGTCACCGCGCGGGACGCCTCCGGGGTCGTCGCCGTGGACGTGGCGGACGAGGGCCCCGGGCTGCCCGAGGGGGTGGACGTGTTCGCCCGCCGTCAGGAGAACGGTCCGGCCCCCGGCCACGGCATCGGCCTCGCCCTCGCCCGCTCCCTGGTCGAGGCGGAGGGCGGCCGCCTGATGGTGACCCGCCGGGCGCCGTACGCGCGGTTCACGTGGCTGATCGCGCGGAGCTGACCGGGGGCCGGGACGTGGGGCACGATCCGGGCGGTTCCCGGGGCGTGCGGCGGCGTGCGGGGAAGGCCGCCGGGTGCCGCCCGGCCCCGCCGGGTGGGTGAGCCGCCGCCGGTGCCGCCCGGCCCCGGCCGGTGGACAGCACACCCGTCCCGCGCGGGCAGGTGTCGCACATCACCTCGCTGAGCTGCGGCGATCGCCCCGTTTGCCCCTATCGTCGGCCATGACCGGTCGTGTACGTCCGTCCGTACCTCTGCCGTCCGTACCGCCGGTTTCCGCCGTCTCCCGGTGTGGTCCGGGCAGGCGTCTTCCCCGGGCCCTCCGTCCGCCGGTCCGGTCCGGCCGCCGGTTCCCGGCCCCGCCGTTCGCGGTGCGCCCGGCTCTCAGCGAAGAGGATTTCCCATGCCCCGTACCCGTCTCCCCCGTCGCGCACGGGCCGCCGCCGTGGCCGCCGGTGTGCTGCTCACCGCACTCGGCTCCGCCGCTCCGGCCCTCGCCGCCACCGGGGGCGCGGCGTCCGGCGGCCGGGCGGAGGGATCCGCCGCCGTGGGGGGTGAACGGGTCGTGTGCACGTCCGGTGCGCCGGGCCTCGCGGACACGCTGTCCCGGGACATCGCGGGCGCGTTCCGGGGGCGCGCGGACACCCCGGCGCTGGCCCTCTACGACGCGCCCACCCGCACCACCTGCCGGTTCCGGGCCGGTGCCGCCTTCGATTCGGCGAGCGTGGTGAAGGTGACCGTGCTCGGTGCCCTGCTGCGGCAGGCGCAGGAGGCGCACCGGCCGCTCACCGGCCGCGAGGGGAAGCTGGCCACCGCGATGATCACCCGTTCGGACAACGCCGCGACCAACGCGCTGTGGCGGCAGCTTGGGCCCGGCACCGTCCGGCACTTCCTGACCCTGGCCAAGATGGCGCACACCGTGCCGGGCGACGGGGCGGCCTGGGGGCTGACCCAGATCACCGCCGACGACCAGCTCACCCTGCTGCGGCTGCTGACGCACGACAACGACGTACTCGGGCCCGCCGCCCGCGCGTACGCCCTCGGGCTGATGGGGCACGTCGCGCCCGACCAGCGGTGGGGCGCCCCCGCCGGGCATCCGGCGGACGTCACCGCGCAGGTCAAGAACGGCTGGCTGCCGCGGCCCGCCGACGGCTGGCGGGTGCACAGCGTCGGCGCCTTCACCGGCGGCGGCCACGACTACGGTCTGGCCGTCCTCTCCCGCGCCAACCGCACCATGGGCTACGGCATCGCCACCATCGAGGCGGCGTCCCGCGTCATCCACCGCGATCTCGACGCCGCCACCACCTGACCGGGCCGCCCGTCCGCTCCCGGTACGCGCAGGCGGCGACGGCCGCCGCCCCGCCGAGCGGCAGATCCACCACCCGCCACGGGCCGGTCCGTACCGGCTCCGGTCCCGCGCCGACGCGCACCTCGGCGGGCCCGGTGACGAAGCCGGTGCCGACGCCCTTGAGGTACGCCTCCTTACGGGTCCAGCAGCGGGCGCACGCCGCGGGGCGGTCGGCGGCGGGCAGCGCCGCCAGGTCCGCGCGCTCGCCGGGGTGCAGCAGCCGGGCGATCTCCGCGGCGGCGGACGGGGACGGCACCGCCGCCGCGTCGACGCCCACCGGCGCGTCCCCGAAGGCGAGGAGGACGGGCCCGCCGCCCCGGGAGAGCGAGAAGTGCAGCGCGGCGTCCGCCACCCGCGGCCTGCCGTGCGGGGCGCCGCAGTGCGGGCACCGCTCCCGTACGAACGTCACGTCCGCCGGGTCGCGGTGCAGGTACGCGCCGAGCAGTTCGCGCAGGAGCAGATGGGCGGCGGTGTAGCGGAGGCGGGCGCGGGGCGGGGCGAGGGCGGCGGCGCGGCGGCGTTCGGCGGCGGCGAGGAGGGCCGCGGCGTCCGGTCCCCGGGTGCGCAGATATCCGGCGGGGTCGGGCAGCAGCCACACCTCCGGGGCGCCCGGACGTGGTACGGCGCCGGGGCGCGGGTCGCGGCCGACGGTGCGGACCGCCGGGGTCCGGTTCATCCGGCGGCCTTCCGGACGGTGCCGGGGTGCGCGGGGGTGAGCGGCCGGGCGGCCGGGGTGCGGCCGCCGCCGGTGCCCGCCGGGACGGGCCGCGGCTCCGCGCCGGTCGGGGCGGCGGGCGTCCGGGCCACCACGGTCCGTGGTCCGATCCGGCCGGGCGCGCCCGCCACCGGAGGCTCGGCCGGGTCGGCGGGCGAGGCGGACAGCACCGTGCCGGGCCGGTCGTGGAAGGAGGACCTGATGTGCACGGTCACCCCGTACCGGGCGGCGTACTCCACCCCGCGCAGTGCCAGCACCCGGGCGCCGTCCGCGGCCAGGCGCCGCATCGCCGCGTACGTCAGATGGCGCAGCAGGCGGGCGGCGGGGTCGGTGCGCGGGTCGGCGGTGTAGACGCCGTCGACATCCGTGCAGATCTCGCAGACGTCGGCCTCCAGGGCGGCGGCGAGGGCGATGGCCGTGGTGTCGGAGCCGCCGCGGCCCAGCGTGGTGATCTCGCCGCTCTCGCGGCTGCGGCCCTGGAACCCGGCGACGAACGGGATCACGCCGTGGTCGAGCGCCTCGCGCACCCGGCGCGGTTCGACGGCGACGATCCGGGCGTCCCCGTGGACGGTGGTGGTCCAGAGCCCGGCCTGCGGTCCGGTGAACGAGCGGGCCGGGGCGCCGAGCGCGGCGGTGGCCATCGCGGCCAGCGCGTTCGCGATCTGCTCGCCCGCGGTCAGCACCATGTCGAGTTCGCGGGGGACGGGCTCGGGGCTCACCTCGCCCGCCAGGCGGAGGAGATCCTCGGTGGTGGCGCCCATCGCGGACACCACCACGACGACGTCGTGGCCCGCGTCGTGCGCCGCGACGACGCGGGCGGCCACCCGGCGGATCCGCTCCGGGCTCCCCACCGAGGTCCCGCCGTACTTCTGGACGATGAGCGCCATGACGGCTCCTTCGAGGGCGGTTTCAGAACGCGGCGCCGGGCCGGGGGCGGCAGGCGGCGGTGACGGCGTCGCGGAGGATGGCGCAGGCCGTCCCGACGACCTCGGCGGTGACGTCGAGCGGCGGCAGCAGCCGGACGACGGCGTCGCCGCGGCCGCCGAGTTCGGTGATCAGGCCGTGCCGCAGCGCGAGCGCCTGGACGGCGGCGGCGGCCTCGGTCGCGGGCCGGCCGTCGGCGGGGTCGGCCAGTTCGACGCCGCGGATCAGGCCGCGGCCGCGGACGTCGCGGACCCAGGGGTGGTCGGCGAGCGGCGCCAGCAGTTCGGCGCACTGGCGGCCACGGGCCCGGACGTTGCCGAGCACGTCGTCGCGGCGCATGATCCGGACGGTCTCCACCCCGGCGGCGAACGCCGGCTGGTCGCCGCGGAAGGTGCCGATGTGCGCGCCCGGCTCCCAGACGTCCAACGCCGCGTCGTAGAGGATCAGGGCGACGGGCAGGCCGATGCCGCTGAGCGCCTTGGACGCCACGATGACGTCGGGTTCGATGCCGTACTGCTCGAACGCGAACCAGGTGCCGGTGCGGCCGCAGCCGGTCTGCACCTCGTCGGCGATCAGCGGGATGTCCAGGGCGCGGGTCAGCTCCCGTATCCGGCGGATGAACGCGGTGCGGGCCGGGACGCTGCCGCCCTCGCCCTGGACGAGTTCGATGAGGACGGCGGCGGGCAGCGGGACACCACTGGTGGCGTCGGTCAGGGCGCGTTCCAGTTGGTCGGCGCAGTGCCGGGAGCAGCCGTCGGGGCCGGGTCCCTCCGGGCAGCGGCCGGGGCCGCAGTACGGGAAGAAGTGGACGCCGGACATGCCGCCGGGCACCGCGTCCTTCCGGGCCACCGGGCCGCTGAGCGCCGTGGTGGCGTACGTGGTGCCGTGGAAGGCGCCCTGGAAGGCGACGACGTCCGAGCGGCCGGTGGCGATCTTGCAGAGCTTGACGGCCGCCTCCACGGCGTTGGCGCCGGTCGGTCCGCAGAAGTGGATCTTCGTGCGGTGGCGCATCCCGGGGGCCAGCATCGAGAGCTGGGCCTGGGTGAAGGCGTCCTTGACCGGGGTGGGGAAGTCCAGGCCGTGGGTGAGGACGCCGAGCTGACGGGCGGCGGCGCGCAGCAGTTCGGGGTGGTTGTGGCCGAGCGGGAGGACCCCGGCGCCGTCGAGGAAGTCGATGAAGACGTTGCCGTCGACGTCGCGGACGTAGGGGCCGTCGCCGTCGGCGAGGGCGATCGGCAGATGGCGCGGGTAGACGCGGGCCGCGGATTCCCAGCGGTCCTGGCGGGCGAGGAGTTCGGCGGAGCGGGGGCCCGGCAGGTCCCCGGCGACGTGCGGGCCGGTCACCGCGCCGGACGGCGAGAAGCTGATCAAGGGGGGTGTGGTGAGCGTGGTCATGGACGGGCTCCACGGGGGGTGCGGGACGGCGCGGCGGGGCGGAGGGCGGCCGGGATGCCCCGCCACCGGGTCGCCTCGGGCAGCGCCTCGCCCTTCATCACCAGCGACAGGGCGTCGAGGGCCGCGCCGCGGGCGACGCGGGCGTCGTAGAGGACGACGGAGCGGGTGCCCACCGAGGCGCCGCGCTCGACGGTGACGTGGTCCATCTTCATCACCCGGTCCTCGAAGAGGTGGGTCTGCAGCGAGGTGAACGGGCCGACGGCGGCGTCGTCCGCCACGCTCACCAGGTCGAACTCGGTGAGGAAGGTGGTGGCGAGCCAGACCCGGCGGCCGATCCGGGCGCCGAGGAGGCGCAGCACCAGCGGGGCCCAGGGCGTGCCGGTCAGGTAGGTCATCACGGTCGGCACCACGAGGTTCTCGTAGAGCCCGGTGACCAGCTCGGTGCGGCGGACCCACATGCTCCACAGCGGCTCGACGCGGGGCCGGTAGCCGCCGACGACCAGCCATTTCACGGCGGCCGTGGCCAGCACGCAGCCCAGTCCGACGGTCATCAGCACGAGCGGCATGAGGAGGAAGAGCGCCACCGGCGGGAGGAGCGCGGCCAGGGCGAGGGAGAGGTGGTACCCGCCGAGGACGGAGAGGAGGCCGAGGGTGGCGGGCAGCGTCACCCGGAAGTATTCGACGGCGAGGCGGGCCAGTACCCGGCCCCGGGTCGGGGCGTACGTCAGCCGTTCGGGGAAGCCGGGGCTGGCCTCGCGGTGCGGCAGGAAGATCGCGGGCGAGCCGAGCCAGGTGGTCTCGGGGGCGATCGGTTCGGCGGGGGCGACGGAGTGGACGCCGAGGAGGCTGTTGTCGCCCATCCGGCCGGCCCCGGGCAGCAGGGCGCCGTTGCCGACGAAGCTGCGGCGGCCCACCCGCGCGGGCGCCAGGGCGAGGTGCCCGCGGTGGAAGACGGCCGGGCCCACCACGCTGACGTCGGCGAGGAAGCTCTCCGGGCCCACGTCGAGCATGTCGGGGTCGACGAAGGTGACGGTGGCGACCTCCGCCCGGCGGCCGGTGCGGGCGCCGAGGGCGCGCAGGAACGGGATGACGTAGAGGGTGGAGTAGAGCGCCTGGGTGAAGGTCAGGCTCATCGTCATCATGCCGTCGCCGAGCCATTTGCGGAGCCCGAAGGCGCTGCGCTCGGGGTGGATGCCCGGGCGGGCGACGGGCAGCACCGCGCGCTTGACGGCGAGGACGGCGGCGCAGCTCGTGAGGACCATCAGCGGCGCGGCGGCCAGGACGGCGAGACAGCCCCAGCCGGCGCCGACGCCGTGGGTGACGGCGATGACGAGCCAGGAGCCGCACACGGTGATCAGCAGCGGCAGGAGCAGCAGGAACAACGCGCCGAGCGCGAACCCGGCCACCACCGGGGCGGGCCAGCGGCGGTCGTCGGGGCGGGCGCCGAGGTCCGCCAGCAGCGGCGGCGGGGCGTCCTGCCGGGTGGCCGGGGAGCCCGACCAGTGCTCCCCCGCCGGGACGGTGGTGTCCTCGGGGACGAGGGACTGCTCGCCGACCGTGGCGCCGTCGCCGAGGACCGCGCCGGGCAGCACCACACTGTTGGTGCCGACACCGCATCCGGCGCCGATCCGGACGGGGGCGAGCCGCAGCCATCCGCCCTCGACGGTGTACGTCTCGACGCGGGCGCCGTAGCCGAGGGCGGTACCCGCGCCGATCTCCACCAGCGACGGCGGCGCGATGACCGTCGGCAGATGGCAGTGGCGGCCGATGCGGGCGCCGGCCAGCCGCAGCGCCGGCGGCAGCAGCGGTGAGCCGGCCAGCAGCACCAGCGGCGAGAGGACCAGCAGCTTCTGGGCCAGCCAGAACCGCAGATACACCACGCCCCACAGCGGATACCGGCCCGGCCGCACGCCCGCCATCAGCAGCCGGCTGCCGGCCATCGGTACCACCAGCAGGGTCAGCACCAGCCACCCCGCCTCCAGCAGGATCAAGGTGGGCACCGGCAGTCCCGCGACGGTGTCCAGGGCGCTGCCCGGCAGCGGTGCGCGGACCGGCAGGTCCCAACTGTCGCAGAGCCGGTAGAGCAGGACGACCGCGGCGAACGCGGGCAGCAGCAGCCAGGTGCAGACCCCGGCGACCTGCGCGATGCCGCAGGTCAGCACCCGGAGGGTGGAGTGGCGCAGCGGGGCGGGCGGCGGGGCGGAAGGTTCCGCTCCGCCGGGCTCGCGGTCCGCCGTGGCGTACGCGGCGAGGGAGCGCACGGTCGGGTGGGCGTAGAGGTCGCCCATGGCGAGGCCGCTCAGCTCCGGGTCCTGCCGCATCCGGGAGATCAGCCGGGCGGCGGTCATGGAGTGGCCGCCCAGGTCGCAGAAGAAGTCGTCGTCGGTGGAGACGGTGCCGCCGCCCAGGACGTCCTGCCACAGCGCGGCCATCCGGCGCTCCATCGGGGTACGGGGCCCGGTGGGCGGCCGGGCGCGGCGGCCCAGCGGCGGGGAGACCGGTGCGGGGAGAGCGGCACGGTCCACCTTGTCGGCGGTGAGCAGCGGGAAGGCGGACAGCACCTCGACGAAGGCGGGGATCATGTACGCGGGCAGGGTGCGGCGCAGCGCCGCGTGCAGCCGCTCGCGCAGCGGTTCATCCCCGGTGTCCCCGGTGTTCGCGGTGTCCCCGGTGTCCCCGGTGTCCCCGGTGTCCCCGGTGTTCGCGGTGCCCCCGGTGTCCGGGCCGGGTTTCCGGGTGACGTACCCGATCAGGTCCTGGGAGGTGCCGTCGCGTTCGCGCGGGACGACGACGGCGTTCTCGACGGCCGGGTCCTGGCGCAGCACCTCCTCGATCTCGCCCAGTTCGATGCGGTAGCCGCGGATCTTGACCTGGTTGTCGATCCGGCCCAGGTACTCGATCTCCCCGGAAGGGGTGAGACGGCCGCGGTCGCCCGTGCGGTAGATGCGGGGCGCCTCGGCGCGGTCGCGGGCCACCGGGTTGGGCCGGAAGCGGTCCTCGGTGAGGTCGGCGCGGCGGACGTAGCCGAGGGCGACGCCCGGCCCGCCGATGCAGATCTCCCCGCTCTCCCCGCGCGCGACGGGCCGCAGCGCCTCGTCGAGGAGGTAGACGCGGTAGCCGGGCAGCGGGGTGCCGATGGTGACCGGCCGGTCCGGGGTGAGTTCGGCGCAGGTGGCCGTCACCGTCGTCTCGGTCGGGCCGTACGCGTTGAGGATGCGGCGGCCGGGCCGCGACCAGCTACGGACCAGCCCCGGCGGGCAGGCTTCACCGCTGACGAGGAGGGTGCGCAGGGCCGGCAGTTCCGGGTCGAGGGTGGTCAGGAGGGTGGGGACGCAGCAGAGCACGGTGATCGCGCGTTCGGTGAGGAAGGCGGTCAGCTCAGGTCCGGCGCGGCGGGCCTCGTCGGGCCCGGCGACGAGGGTGGCGCCGGCCATCCAGGCGGGCCAGATCTCCTCCAGCGCGAAGTCGAAGGCGAGGGAGAGGCCCTGGTGGACGCGGTCGTGGTCGGTGACGCCGTAGAGCGGGACGGCCGCGCGGAGGAAGGCGACGATGTTGGCCCGGGAGACGGCGACGCCCTTGGGGCGTCCGGTGGTGCCGGAGGTGTAGATGACGTAGCACTCGCCGGACGGGTCGTCGGGGATGTCCGGCCGGGTGTCCGGTGCGCGGGCGAGGGCGTCGGCGGCGCGGTCCAGGGCCAGGACGGCGCAGGGCAGCTCCCGGGTGCGGGCGTCCAGCGACGCGGTGGTGACCAGGTCGTGCAGGCCGCAGTCGGCGGCGATGAAGGCCAGCCGGTCGGCGGGGAACGACACGTCGAGCGGGACGTAGGAGGCGCCGCTCTTGAGGACGCCCAGCAGCGCGACGTAGGTGGCGCAGGAGCGCTCCAGCAGGATGCCGACGCGGCGGCCGGGTCCGGCGCCGCGGTCGCGCAGCAGGTGGGCGAGGCGGTTGGCGCGGCGGTCCAGTTCGCGGTAGGTCAGGGTCTCGGCGGCGCATTCGACGGCGGTGTGCGAGGGGTTGCGGTCGCAGGAGAGGTCGAAGAACCCGGCCGGTCCGCCGACGTCCGGGGGTTCGGGTCCGCCGGGCCGCCGGCTGCCGTCCGGGGCGCCCTGCCCGGTGCCGGCGGGGTGCGCGGTGAACACCGGCATGGGACCTCCCTCTCGCGAACGGCCCCGGGCCGCCCGGGACACCGCCCGGCGCCGCCCGGTTTCCCTGACGCTGCCGATCCTACGGAGGGCCGGGCCAGGGCCGGGTGCGGTGCGGGTTAGGGCGACGTAAACGTCCGGGACGGCGGCGGCTCGCGACGGGACCGGACGCGCGGCGGGAGGCGCCGGGCCGGACGCGGGGCGGCGGGGAGCCGGTGCGCGGAAGCGGGGCGGGCGGCGGGCCCGGCGCGACGAGGCGGGGCGGGGCGGGCGGCGGACGGCGGACGGCTACGGACCGTGCGTGACACGGACGGAGCCGGGCCGGAGCAGACGCGGCCGGAGCCGGACGCGCGGCGACGGGGAGCCGGAGCGCGGAAGCGGGGCGGGCGGCGGGCCCGGCGCGACGAGGCGGGGCGGGCGGCAGGCGGCGGGCGGCCCCGGACCGCACGTGACACGGACGGAGCCGGGCCGGAGCAGACGCGGCCGGAGCCGGGCGCCGGGGGCGGACGCGGCCGGAGCCAGGCGCCGGGGGCGGACGCGGCCGGTCCGGACGAGCGGGCCCGGGCTCCGGCCGGGAGGAGTGCCCCGGCGCGAACGCGGGCGGGGCGGGCCCGGGCTCCGGCCGGGAGGCGTGCCCCGGCGCGAACGCGGGCGGGGCGGGCCCGGGCCCTCGCCCGTACCCGCCCCGCGTGACCGGCCCGACCGCAGGTCAGTCCCTCTTCCCCGCGGCCCCGTCGTCGTACTCCGTGGTGCCCGCGTCGAGGAGCGGGGTGCGGGGCCGGGCGGCGGCGCGGGAGAGCCAGCGCAGGCTGTGGTAGCCGGTGAGGACGATGAGCGTGCCCAGGGCGATGCCGCCCAGCTCGAAGTGGTCGGTGATCTTCAAGGAGACGCCGCCGATGGCGATGACGATGCCCGCGGCCGCCGGGATGAGGTTCAGCGGCACCGTGAAGTCGACCTTGTTGCGGATCCAGATCTGCGCGCCGAGCAGGCCGATCATGCCGTAGAGGATGACGGTGATACCGCCGAGGACGCCGCCGGGGATCGCGGCGACCACCGCGCCGAACTTCGGGCACAGGCCGAAGAGCAGGGCGAAGACCGCCGCCGCCGTGTACGCGGCGGTCGAGTAGACGCGGGTCGCGGCCATCACGCCGATGTTCTCCGCGTAGGTGGTGGTGGCGGGGCCGCCGACCGCCGTGGACAGGACGGTGGCGGTGCCGTCGGCGACGATCGCCATGCCCATCTTGTCGTCGAGCGGGTCGCCGGTCATCTCGCCGACCGCCTTGACGTGCCCGGCGTTCTCGGCGACCAGCGCCACCAGGACGGGCAGCGCGACGAGGATCGCGGAGGCGGAGAAGTTCGGGGCGTGGAAGGTCGGCAGGCCGATCCAGTCGGCCTTGGCGACGCCCGAGAAGTCGATGCGGAAGTGGTCGGTGATCTTGCCGGAGCCGTCGGCGGAGTGGAGCTGCCCGGCGGTGCGGTCCAGGACCCACGAGAGCGCGTAGCCGAAGAGCAGCCCCAGGAAGATCGCGATCCGCGACCAGAACCCGCGCAGCACGACCAGCGCGAGGCCGGTGAAGAGCATCGTCGCCAGCGCCGTCCACTGGTCCTGCGGCCAGTACGTCGAGGCGGTGACGGGCGCGAGGTTGAAGCCGATGAGCATGACGACCGCGCCGGTCACCGGCGGCGGCAGCACCGCGTGGATGACGCGGGCGCCCAGCACGTGGATGGCGATCCCGCAGCCGGCGAGGCACGCGCCGACCACCAGCATCGCGCCGGTGAGGGTCCCGGCGTCCCCGCCCTGCCCCGCGATGACGGCGGAGACGCCGACGAAGGAGAGGGAGGAGCCGAGGTAGCTGGGGATCCGGCCCCGCGTCATGAGCATGAAGAGGAGGGTCGCCACACCGGACGCCATGAGGGCGAGCCCCGGATCCAGCCCCATGAGCACCGGCGCGACGAAACACGCCCCGATCATCGAGACGACGTGCTGGGCGCCGAGCCCGATCGTCCGCCCCCAGGTGAGGCGCTCGCCGGGTTTGACCACCTCCCCCGGCTCCAGGTGCCGCCCGTCGCCATGCAGCTTCCACCCGAAACCAGCCATGATCACTCTCCACCTCTGCGACGCCCTGCACGTCACAGAGCCGAGGTGATTCATAGTCGAACGATCGCTTCTGGACAAACTCAACGCGGGAAGCGTACGGGTGCGGCTCAGGTGGCGCGCCGTGCGGCGGGTGGCCCGGAAGGCTCCCGGGCCACCCGCCGCGGCTCAGTGACCGAACCGCTTCACGGCCTGGTAGTACGTCCAGGCGAGCGCGTCGCAGGACTTCTTCTTGGCGCCGGTGTAGCGCGTGCAGACCCGGCGGAGATCCGTGTGGAGCATGGTGTCGAGGCGGGGCTTGTTCGCCGCGAAGGTACCGGCCGCCTTGTAGTTGCGGTAGCCGAAGTCGTGGTGGGCGCAGGACATCCGGAACGGGAAGCCGAGCGGGTTGTCGGGCGAGGAGGAGCAGTAGTCGGTGGACCAGTCGAAGCCGTACGCGGACCACTTCGCCCGGTGTGCGCGGGCGTCGGCCCACTGCGTGTAGCTCGCCGGGCCGGTCTGCGTCCAGCGCGCGAGCACTCGGGGCTTGTCGGCCGGTACGGCCTGGGCGGGGGCCGCCGCGACCAGGGTCGCGGCCAGGGCCAGAAGCGGGGCGGTCAGTGCGGCGGTGTGCCGTCGGAACATGCCAACCTCCGGTGTCCGGCGCCGCGTTGGCGCGCGAGGCGCCCCCGTGCGCCGGAAGTATGCGGTTCTCAAGGGCCGTTGCCCTCCCCGCCACGGCGGCCGCGGTCACAAGAGGGCGCGCCGGTAATTACCCCGTTCCGGTCAAAGCCACACAGGATCCCGCATTGTTCGCCCGTACGGTGCCACGCTGACCCGATGACGACCACTCAGCGACGCGCCACGGCCGTCCCGTCCGCGCGCGGGGCCCACGGTCCGGCGGCCGTCCGGGCGCGGCTGCGGGCGACGGCGGACACCTTGCCGGACGGCGACGGCGTGGCCGTCTTCACCCGTGCCGCGCTCGCGGCGGCGCGGCAGGCGCGGGCGGCGGCCCCCGCGGGGCTGTGCGCGGGAGCGGCGGGCGCGGGCGAGCTGGAGCTGCGGCTGGTGCGGCGGTTCGCGGCGGCGGTGGACGCGGCGGCCGTCGGGCTGCCCGTCCCGGCGTGCTGGCGGCCGCTGTTCCAGTTGCGCCACCATCCGGGCGTCCGTCCGCTGCAGTTCGCACTGGCCGGGATCAACGCGCAGGTCGGGCACGATCTGGTACTCGCGGTGGTCGACGCCGCTCAGGCGCTGGGCTGCGAACCGTCCTGGCTGGAGGGCGAGTTCGACCGGCTGGGCGCGGCGCTCGCCGGTCTGGAGGAGTACGCCCGCGACCACCTCGCGCCCGGCCCCGAGGGGCTGGACGTCACCGATCCGCTGGCGTATCTGGCCGGGGCGTGGAGTCTGGAGCGGGCGCGGGAGGGTGCGTGGGCCGCGGCGCGGATGCTGTGGGGCGCGCGGCGGGCCCCGGAGTTCGCGCGGGAGTGCGCCGAGCGGCTGGACGCGGGCACCGGTCTGGTGGGCCGCTGCCTGCTGACGCCGCTGGGCTGATACGCCACCGCCCGGACCGTTGGGCGGACGGTCCGGGCGGGGCGGTTCAGGGCTTCCGGCAGGGGTCAGTCCTCCGGAAGTTCGACCGGCGCGATGGTGTCGTAGACATCACCGGGCCCGGGGTTGGTGGCGTCGGTGGCACCGCCGAAGTGGTGCATGACGCCCCACACCGCGTTCAGCGCGGTCTGCACGGCGCCCTCGGCCCAGCCCGCCGTCCAGGAGATGTCGTCACCGGCGAGGAAGAGTCCGCGCTTGTCCTCGGGGAGGCGGTCCTGCATGAAGTGGGTGAACAGCCGCCGCTGGTAGCGGTAGTGGCCGGGGAGGTTGGCCTTGAAGGCGCCCATGAAGTAGGGCTCGTTCTCCCAGGAGACGGTGACCGGGTTGCCGATGATGTGCTTGCGGATGTCGACCTTGGGATAGATCTCGGCCAGCGACTTCAGCATGACCTCCATCCGCTCGCCCGCGTCCAGCGGCAGCCACTTGAGGCTGTCGTCGCACCAGGTGTACGAGAGGCAGATGACGGCGGGCGCGTCCGGACCGTTGTCGAGGAGGTAGGTGCCGCGGGTCATCCGGTCGGTGAGCGTCATCGACATGACGTCCCGGCCCGTCTCCTCGTCCTTGTCCAGCCAGAACGGCCGGTCCACCGGGACGAACAGCTTGGACGACTCCATGTAGTGGGTGCGCTCCACCGCCGTCCAGTGGTCGATGGGCAGCAGCGCGTCATCGCACGTGATCTTCGACAGCAGCATCCAGGACTGCGCGGTGAAGACCGCCGCCTCGTACGTGCGGATGTCGCCGGCGGCGTCGGTGACGGTGATGCGGTTGCCGGCGGTGCGGTGCAGCCGGGTCACGGCGGGGCGGGGCGCGCCGCCGTGCAGCGAGGCGAGGGAGGTGCCCGGCGCCCAGTGGAGGATCTTGCCGGGCTCGCGCTCCCACAGGCGCAGCGGGAGCTGCTGGCTGCCGCCGACGATGCCGCGGTGGTGGTCGTCCGCCTCGGTGTAGACGACGCGGAGGATCTCCAGGATGGAGTTGGGGAAGTCGGTGTCCCAGCCGCCGGTGCCGAAGCCGACCTGGCCGAAGATCTCCCGGTGGCGGAAGGACTTGAACGCCTCGGAGTCGCAGAGGAAGCCGTAGAACGTCTGGTTGTCGAGCTTCGCCACGAGGCGGGACCAGATCTCCCGTATGCGGGGCACGTCCCGCTCGCGCAGCGCGCGGTTCATGTCGGAGAAGTCCGCGCCCTCCTCCAGGCAGGCGTTCCAGGCGTCCATGACCTGGTGGTAGACCTCGGGCAGGTCCTCGACGGTGCGGGCGTAGTGCGACTCGCCCTTGAGGTCGACGACGGTCGAGGGGGTGTCCGGCGCCAGCGGGTTGGGGAACGGCCGGGTTTCGAGGCCCACCAGGTCGATGTAGTGCTGGAGGGCGGTGGACGACGGCGGGAAGCGCATCGCGCCCATCTCGGCGGTCAGCGAGGGGTCGCAGCCCTCGAAGCCGACGGTGCGCAGCCGCCCGCCGATCTCGTCCGCCTCGTAGACGACGGGCCTCAGGCCCATCTTCATCAGCTCGTAGGCGGTGACGATGCCGGAGAGTCCGCCGCCGATGACGGCGACCTCCTTGCCGTGCTCGGTCGCCGGTACCTGGCCGAGGCCCGCCGGGTGCGCGAGGAAGTCGTCGTACGCGTACGGGAAGTCCGGGCCGAACATGGTGATCGGCGGCTGGGTGTCCGCGTGGTGGGCGGCGGTGGGCACCGTGGACGTCATCGGGTACGGCTCCTTGCAGGGCGGGGTGGAACGGGGTGGGGAAGGCGGGGGCGGCAGGCCGGGGCGGCGGGCGCCGGGGTCAGCCGAGGGCGCCGTACAGCTCCGGGCGCCGGTCGGCGAGGTAGGGGTTGCCGTCCCGGGAGGCTCGCAGGAAGGCGGCGTCCACCTCGGCGGTGACCAGTTGTTCACCGCGTCCGGCGCGGGCGCGGACGATGCCGTCGGGCCCGGCCAGGCAGCTCAGCCCGACGAACTCGAAGGCGCCCTCCGGGCCGGTGCGGTTGACGTACGCGACGTAGAGCTGGCTCTCGAAGGCGCGCACCGGGATGACCGACTCGGCGACGAACTGGAAGGGGTGCATCTGGGCGGTGGGTACCAGCAGCAGGTCCGTACCGGCCAGCGCGTGCGCCCGGACGTTCTCCGGGAACTCCACGTCGTAGCAGATCAGCAGCCCGATCCGGAGACCGTCCAGCTCCGCCTGGACGACCGGTTCGGTGCCCGGTGTGAAGTGCGCGTGCTCGAAGTCGCCGAAGAGATGGGTCTTGCGGTACGTGGCGAGCCGGGCGCCGTCGGGGCCGGTGAGCTGGACGGAGTTGTAGACCTCGGGGCCCTCGGGGGCGCGCTCCGGGTAGCCGTACGCGATGGCGATGCGGTGGGCCGCGGCGATCTCGGAGACCCGGCGGGCGGCGGGCCCGTGCGCGGTCTCGGCCAGGCGGTGGAGGTCGTCGCCGATGGCGTAGCCGGTGACGAACAGCTCGGAGGTGACCAGCAGCCCGGCACCGGAAGCGGCCGCGTCACGCGCGGCCGCATCGAGGAGCGCCAGGTTGTACGCCGGGTCGCCGGGCCTGCCCGAACTCTGGAACAGGGCGGTGCGCAGCGACGACATGGGACCCCTCGGCGGATGGTTCGCGGTGGACGCATTGACCGTACGGGCCCGCGCTGACCTGCGACAAGGCGCCTCCGTTGCGTCCCGATGAGCGATTTGTTGCGCGTATCGGGGGCGGGGCGGCGATTCGTTGCGGGGGCGGTGAGGGCGCACCACCGGGAGCCGGGCCGCGCGGTGGGGGCCACGCACCGGGCCCGGTGGCCGGGCCGGAGCCGTACCACCGGGCCCGCAGGGGCGTCCGCGCTCAGCCCGGCGAGCCGGAGCTGAAGCGGCGCAGCAGCGGCGAGAGGACGAGGACGGACTTGGTGCGCTCCACGAACGGCTCGCCCGCGATGCGCTCCAGGACCCGCTCGAAGTGGCGCATATCGGCGGCGAAGACCTGGACGAGGGCGTCCGCGTCACCGGTGACGGTGGAGGCGGACGCCACTTCCGGGTAGCGCGACAGACCGCGGTGGATCGCCTCGGGCGAGGTGTTGCGGCTGCAGTACAGCTCGATGTACCCCTCGGTCTCCCAGCCCAGCGCCGCCGGGTCGACGCGCACCGTGAAGCCGGTGATGGCCCCCTCGGCGCGCAGCCGGTCCACCCGGCGTTTGACCGCCGGGGCGGAGAGCCCGACCTCCTGGCCGATGTCGGCGTAGCTGCGCCGGGCGTCCTCGGCGAGGGCGTGGACGATGCGTTCGTCGAGGTCGTTCAGTCGCACTGCGGGTGGATCACTTCTCTGACGGGGCCAGCCGGGAGCGGCGCATGCCGTACCCGAAGTAGACCACAAGGCCGACAACCATCCAGATCCCGAAGACCGCCCAGGTCACCGGGGAGAGGCTGCCCATCATGTAGACGCACAGGAGGAAGCCGACCGCCGGGAAGAGCGGCGAGAGCGGGGTACGGAACGAGCGGTGCATCTCGGGACGGGTCCGGCGCAGCACGATCACCGCGATGTTGACGAGGGCGAACGCGAAGAGCGTGCCGATGCTGGTGGCGTCCGCGAGCTGGCCGAGCGGTACGGCGGCGGCGAGCACCCCGCAGAACAGCGAGACGATGACGGTGTTGGCGCGCGGCGCGCCGGACTTCGGGTGCACCTTGGAGAACACCCGGGGCACCAGCCCGTCCCGGGACATCGCGAAGAGGATGCGGGTCTGACCGTAGAGCACGGTCAGCACCACGCTGGCGATGGCGACGACCGCGCCGGCGGCCAGCAGCACCGCCCAGACGTCCTGCCCGGTGACCTCCTTGAGGATCCCGGCGAGCGCCGCCTCGGACCCCTTGAACCGCTGCCAGGGCAGCGCGCCCACCGCGACGGCGGCGACCAGGCAGTACAGCGTGGTGACGATGAGCAGCGACAGCATGATCGCGCGCGGCAGGTCGCGCTGCGGGTTCCGCGCCTCCTCCCCCGCCGTGGAGGCGGCGTCGAAGCCGATGTACGAGAAGAAGAGGGTGGCTCCGGCGGCGCTGACGCCCGCCATGCCCATCGGCATGAAGTTCGCGTAGTTGCCGGACCGCACGCCCTGGAGCGCGACACCGCAGAAGAGCAGCAGCGCGACGATCTTGACGGCGACCATGATCGTGTTGGCGCGGGCGCTCTCCTTGGCGCCGCCCAGCAGGAAGACCATGGCGAGCATCACGACCAGCAGCGCCGGAAGGTTGAAGATCCCGCCGCTGCCGGGCGGCTGGGAGAGCGCGTCGGGGATGGTGACGCCGATCGTCCCGGACAGCAGCTCGTTGAGGTACTGCCCCCAGCCCACCGCGACCGCCGCGACGGAGACGCCGTACTCCAGGATCAGACACCAGCCGCAGACCCAGGCGATGAGCTCACCGAGGGTGGCGTAGGCGTACGAGTACGACGAGCCGGAGACCGGGATGGTGCCGGCCAGCTCCGCGTAGGAGAGGGCCGAGAAGAGGGCGGTGATACCGGCGATGACGAAGGAGAGGATCACGGCCGGTCCGGCGTCGGGCACCGCCTCGCCGAGGACGACGAAGATGCCGGTACCGAGGGTGGCGCCGATGCTGATCATCGTGAGCTGCCACATGCCCATCGAGCGGCGCAGCGAGCCGCCTTCCCCCTGCCCGCCCTCGGCGACGAGCCGTTCGACGGGCTTGCGCCGCATCAACCGGGTACCGAGACCACCCGCGAACGGGGGCCGGGGATCGCTGCCCCCGGGGGACGCGCCGTGCTCCAACACTGGGGTGGCTCCTTCATCGCTGCCGGTCGGGGAACGAGGGACGGTGACCGGCGGCGGTCGGCGTGCGGGCAGGCGGAACACACCCGCAGCAGGAGACCGCCGAGCAGACGGTCCCCGCCACTCCACGTACAGCGCTTGACCTTACGGCCCGGCCCTGACCTGCCGTAATGCAGGTTCCTTGCGCAACCACGGCGGAACGTTGCGCACCGCGCGTGGCCCCGGTGGTTCGTTGCGCGCCCACCACCCGATCGTACGGGCGCCGCACACCGCCCCGCGCGGCGGGCGTGGCCTGCGCGAACGCCGCGGGGGCCCGGTCGCCGGAACGTTCCGGCGACCGGGCCCCCGCGGGACGTACGGAGGTCAGCTCCAACTGTCGTGGAGCGGCTTGCCCTCGGCGTAACCGGCGGCGCTCTGCACCCCGACCACGGCCTTCTCTGCGAACTCGGCGAGCGAGGCGGCACCCGCGTAGGTGCAGGAGCTGCGGACGCCCGCGATGATCGAGTCGATCAGGTCCTCGACGCCGGGGCGCGCCGGGTCGACGAACATCCGCGAGGTGGAGATGCCCTCCTCGAAGAGCGCCTTACGGGCCCGGTCGTACGCGGACTCCTCGCTGGTGCGGTTGCGCACCGCGCGGGCCGAGGCCATGCCGAAGCTCTCCTTGTACGGACGGCCGTCGGCGGTGTGCTGGAGGTCGCCGGGCGACTCCAGGGTGCCGGCGAACCACGAGCCGATCATGACGTTGGAGGCACCGGCGGCCAGCGCCATCGCCACGTCGCGGGGGTGGCGCACCCCGCCGTCGGCCCAGACGTGCTTGCCGTACTTCTTCGCCTCGGCGGCGCATTCGAGGACCGCGGAGAACTGCGGGCGGCCCACGCCGGTCATCATCCGGGTGGTGCACATCGCGCCCGGTCCGACGCCGACCTTGATGATGTCCGCCCCGGCCTCGATCAGATCGCGGACGCCCGCCGCGGCGACGATGTTGCCCGCCACGATCGGGACCTGCGGGTCCAGCGCCCGGACGGCCCTGACCGCGCTGATCATGGACTCCTGGTGGCCGTGGGCGGTGTCCACGACGAGGGTGTCCACCCCGGCGTCGAGCAGCGCCTTCGCCTTACCGGCCACATCGCCGTTGATGCCGACGGCGGCGGCGATGCGCAGCTTGCCCCCGGCGTCGGTGGCGGGGGTGTAGAGGGTGGCGCGGAGCGCGCCCTTACGGGTGAGGATGCCGACCAGCATGCCGTCCTCGTCGACCGCGGGCGCCAGCTTGCGGTTGGCGGCGTCCAGGCGGTTGAACGCCTCGCGCGGGTCGACGTCGGCGTCCAGGACCAGCAGGTCCTTGGACATGACCTCGGAGACCTGCGTGAAGCGGTCGACCCCGGCGAGATCGTGCTCGGTGACCACGCCGAGCGGACGGCCGCCCTCGACGACGATGCCCGCGCCGTGCGCCCGCTTGGGCAGCAGCGACAGCGCGTCGGCGACGGTCGCGACGGGCGACAGCACGATCGGCGTGTCCAGCACGAGATGGCGGCGCTTTATCCAGGTGACGACGTCGGTGACGACCTCGATCGGGATGTCCTGCGGGATGACGACGAGCCCGCCGCGGCGGGCCACGGTCTCGGCCATCCGGCGGCCGGCGATGGCGGTCATGTTGGCGACCACCAGCGGGATCGTGGTGCCGCTGCCGTCCGGCGAGGCGAGGTCCACGCCCTGCCGGGAGCCGACGGCCGAGCGGCCGGGCACCATGAACACATCGTCGTACGTCAGGTCGTACGGCACCGAAGAACACTCTTCGAGGGCACCGTTCTTCGGGTTCAGGAATCGCATACCGCCAGGATACGGGCCGCCACCTGCGGTGATGCGATCATCCGACAGCCCGCCGCGGCGGGCTGTACGAAGCGACGAAACGGCGGCCGGTCAGTCCGCGGCGGGCCGGGCCGGCCCCCGGGTGAGGATCACGGCGAGGCCGGTGTCCGTGTCGCGCCAGTGGGCCACCGCGTCGGCGATGACGTTCTCGACCACATGCCAGTCCTCGGGCGCGGCGGCCGCGAACTCCTGCCAGCCGGTGATCACCAGCAGCCGGCCGCGGGCGGCCGGGCACCACGACAGATCGGTCAGGCAGTCGGCCAGCGCGTCCCAGTTGTGCCCGAACCAGTCGGGAAAGCGCAGCTCACGGGCGCAGAGGTCGAGGAAGGCGGCCTTGTCCAGGACACCGGCGAGGTCGAGGTCCACGCCCTGCCATCCGGCGGCGGCGGCCGCGGCGAGCGCGTCGGCCACGGGCCGGCCGGCGGGCCAGGACAGCACGCCGGGCGGGGTGGCGCCGCCGAGGACCGCCGCCAGCGGCCGCGGCACGGGGGCGGTCACCGCAGCACCGCCTTGAAGCTCCGGTAGTGATCGGCGGTGTAGTAGATCTCGTGGCGCTCACCGGTGATCAGCCGCCGCGCGCCGCGGTCCCGGGCGCCCGGGGTGGGCACGGTGAACTCGTGGTAGTACCCCCGGGCCCGCTTCGGCAGCCGCTTCTCGTAGTTGCCGAAGACGGTGCCGTCCTTGCGGTACGGGTACGGGCCCCCGGCGTCGATCAGCCGCAGCGTCCGCCGCGCCTCGTTCGGCAGCTCACGCTCCGGGACGGTCGCCATCCGGTCGGCCCACTCCGGCGTCCCGGCCGGACGCGAGGCGGCGGTACGGGTGGCGGAAGGCCCCGGGGAGGAGGCGGACGAGGCATGGCCCGGACCGCATCCGGTGAGGACCAGCAGCAGCCCGGAGAGCAGCGCCGCGAGGGCGACGGCTGCCGGGCGGACGGAGAAGCGGATCTTCATGCGCCGATGCTGTCACAGCGGACGCCGGACCGCCGCGCCGGTTCCGCCGCGCGGTACGGGGCGCCGCCGGGGCGCGCGGTCCGGGAGCGTGCGGCGCCCGAGGCGGCTCCGTCCGGTACGGGCGGCGCTCCCCGGGGTCCGCGGAGCCCGGGGCCACCGGCCGCCGCCGGGGCCGGCCCGCCTCCCCGGGCGGCGGGTTCAGGCCCCGTCCGGGTCCGCCCGCTCCAGCGCCGGGCGCGGGCCGGGGCCCGTCTCCAGCAGCAGGTGATCGGCGGCGGCGGTGTCCGTGACCAGGCTGGTGACCAGGCCGGAGCGGAGCACCGCGCCGATCGCGGCGGCCTTGCGGCGGCCGCCCGCGATGGCGACGACCTCGGGGATCCGGCGCAGCCGGTCCGCCTCGACGGTGATGCACCGCTCGCCCAGATCGCGGCCGATCCGGCGGCCCTCGGCGTCGAAGAGGTGCGCGGACATCTCGGCGGCGGCGCCCAGCGAGGCGTAGTGCGCGCGCTCGTCCTCGCTCAGCATGTCGTAGACGGTCGAGACGCCGGGCTCCCAGGAGCCGATGGAGACGCAGGCGACGGTGACCCGGTCGAAGTATTCGAAGGCGCGGGCGATGCCGGTCTGGCCGCGCAGCGCGGCGGCGGTCGCCGGGTCCGGCAGCAGCATCGGCGCGTAGATCGGGTGCGCCTCGCCACCGGAGACGTCGGCGGCCCGGCGGACCGCCTCGACGGAGCCTCGGTCGGCGGTCCCCGCGTCGTAGACGCCGGTGAGCTGGACGACGGTGCACGGCGGGAGACGGTGCAGCGCGGCGGCCATGTGGATGGTGGAGCGGCCCCAGGCCAGCCCCAGCACATCGCCCTCGGTGACCAGCTCGCCGAGCAGGTCGGCGGCGACCTCGCCGAGGTTCTCCGGGTCGGCGGCGTCCTCGGAGGCGTCGGCCGGGGACTCGACGACCACGGCGTGCCGCAGGCCGTAGCGGGCGCGCAGCGCGTCGGAGCGTTCGGCGTCCAGCTCGGACGGCACCCGGATCTCGATCCGTACGAGGTCACGCTCCAGCGCCGTCTCCAGCACCCGGGCGACCTTGAAACGGCTGACGCCGAACTCCTCGGCGATCTGGATCTTGGACTTGCCCTCCAGATAGAAACGGCGGGCCATGGCCGCGGCCTGCACCAGCTCGGCGGGGCCCATACCGGACTGCGGGCGGCTGGCTACCACGAAAATCTCCCCTGCTGCGCATCTGATCGAGTCTTTGCTCATCCTTGCAGAAACCCACGGTGGACGGGGACCACCACCCTGCGGCCGTGAACGGCCGGTGGCGGCACGGAAAACCGCGGGCGGGGCGAGGACGAAAGGAGCGGCGGCGGGCCGGAATCCGCCCCGCCGCCCGGGGTCAGTGGGCGCAGCCCCAACCCGCCGGGGTCGCGGCCACGGCCTGCTCCCGCAGCTCACGGACGGCCTTGGCCGGGTCGTCCGCGCCGTAGACGGCGGAGCCCGCCACGAAGACGTCGGCGCCCGCCTCGGCGCACCGTTCGATGGTGGACGCCGAGACCCCGCCGTCCACCTGGAGCCACATCTGGAGCCCGTGCCGGGAGATCAGCTCACGGGTGCGGCGGATCTTCGGCAGCATGATGTCGAGGAACGCCTGCCCGCCGAAGCCGGGCTCCACGGTCATGATCAGCACCATGTCCAGCTCGGGCAGCAGATCCTCGTACGGCTCGATCGGGGTGGCCGGTTTGAGGGCCATGGACGCCCGCGCGCCCTGTGCCCGGATCTCCCGCGCCAGCCGTACGGGGGCGGCCGCCGCCTCCGCGTGGAAGGTCACCGAGCCCGCGCCCGCCTCGACGTACTGCGGGGCCCACCGGTCCGGGTCCTCGATCATCAGGTGGAGGTCGAGCGGGGTGTCCGTCGCACGGCTGAGCGACTCGACGACCGGCACCCCGAGCGTGAGATTGGGCACGAAGTGGTTGTCCATCACGTCGACGTGGAGCCAGTCGGCGCCCTCGACGGCACGCGCCTCCTCGGCGAGCCGGGCGAAGTCCGCGGACAGGATGCTGGGGTTGATCAAGGCCATGTCCCCAGTATGGCGTGCCGTTACGGGGCTTTCGCAGGCCCTCCCGGGGCCCGGGTCCGCGCGGGTCCGGCCCGGCGGTCACGGACCCGGGCGCCGCGACCGCCTCCCGTTCGCCCTCCGGACACCGCCCGGAGTATCGAAATTGCGTCGGGTTAGCATATGAGCACCGCCTAGCTCGATCGAGAGATAAGCCTGTGACTGTCAACGACGACTCGTTCACCAACTGGAAGAACCGCGAGGAGATCGCGGAGTCGATGATCCCGATCATCGGGAAGCTGCACCGCGAGCGGGACGTGACCGTCCTGCTGCACAGCCGCTCCTTGGTGAACAAGTCGGTGGTCAGCATCCTCAAGACCCACCGCTTCGCCCGGCAGATCGCCGGTGAGGAGCTGTCGGTCACCGACACCCTGCCGTTCCTCCAGGCGCTCACCACGCTCGACCTCGGCCCCTCCCAGATCGACCTGGGCATGCTCGCCGCGACGTACAAGGCCGACGAGCGCGGTCTGAGCATCGAGGAGTTCACCGCCGAGGCGGTCGCCGGCGCCACCGGCGCCAACAAGATCGAGTGCCGCGAGGGCCGGGACGTCGTCCTCTACGGCTTCGGCCGCATCGGCCGCCTCGTGGCCCGCCTCCTCATCGAGAAGGCCGGTTCCGGCAACGGTCTGCGGCTGCGCGCCATCGTCGTGCGCGGCGGCGGCGCCGACGACCTGGTCAAGCGCGCCTCGCTGCTGCGGCGCGACTCCATCCACGGCCAGTTCCAGGGCACGATCACCGTGGACGAGGCGAACAGCACCATCGTCGCCAACGGCAACGAGATCAAGGTGATCTACGCCAACGACCCGTCGGAGATCGACTACACGGCGTACGGCATCAAGGACGCCATCCTCATCGACAACACCGGCAAGTGGCGCGATCGCGAGGGGCTCTCGAAGCACCTGCGCCCCGGTGTCGACAAGGTCGTGCTGACCGCCCCGGGCAAGGGCGACGTCCCGAACATCGTCCACGGCGTCAACCACGACATGATCAAGCCGGACGAGCAGATCCTGTCCTGCGCCTCCTGCACCACCAACGCGATCGTCCCGCCGCTGAAGGCGATGGAGGACGAGTACGGCGTCGTGCGCGGCCACGTCGAGACCGTCCACTCGTTCACCAACGACCAGAACCTGCTGGACAATTACCACAAGTCGGAGCGGCGCGGCCGTTCGGCGCCGCTCAACATGGTGATCACGGAGACGGGCGCCGCCTCCGCCGTCGCCAAGGCGCTGCCCGACCTGAAGGCGAAGATCACCGGCAGCTCGATCCGGGTGCCCGTGCCGGACGTCTCCATCGCGATCCTCAACCTCCAGCTCGCCCGCGAGACCACCCGCGAAGAGGTCCTCGACCACCTCCGCCAGGTATCGCTGACCTCCCCGCTGAAGCGTCAGATCGACTTCACCAGCGCCCCCGACGCCGTCTCGAACGACTTCATCGGCTCGCGCCACGCCTCGATCGTCGACGCCGGCGCCACCAAGGTCGAGGGCGACAACGCCATCCTCTACCTCTGGTACGACAACGAGTTCGGCTACTCCTGCCAGGTCATCCGCGTCGTGCAGTACGTCTCCGGCGTGGAGTACCCCACGTACCCGGCACCGGCGGTCTGACCGCACACCCCCGCGGACAGTGGCGCGGCCGGCGAGCGGCCGTGGCCGGTACCCGACCCCCTACGGGATCGAGTACCGGCCACGGCGGCCGCCGGCCGTTCACGTTTCCGCCGGTGCGCGTACCGGGCGGGCGGACGCCGGGGCCCGCCGCCCGCCCGCTCAGGCGGTACGCCGCAGCAGCGCCAGATACATCGCGTCCGTGCCGTGCAGATGCGGCCAGAGCTGGACGTCGGGGCCGTCGCCCAGCGCCGGGACGCCGGGCATCAACGGGCGGGCGTCGATCCACTCGGCACCGGCGGGGGCGCCGCCGCGGCCCTTGAGGACGTCCTCGACGACGGCGCGGGTCTCGGCGAGGTGCGGGGAGCAGGTCGCGTAGCCGACGACACCGCCGACCCGCACGGCGGCCAGCGCCTGGCGGAGCAGCTCCCGCTGGAGCGGCGCGAAACCGTCCAGGTCCTCCGGGCGGCGGCGCCAGCGGGCCTCGGGGCGGCGGCGCAGCGCGCCGAGACCGGTGCACGGCACGTCGACCAGCACCCGGTCGAAGGCGCCCGGCCGCCATGCGGGACGGGTCCCGTCGGCGGCGATCACCGCGTACGGCCCCGGATTGCCGTCCAGGGCGCGGGCCACCAGGCCGGCGCGGTGCGGCTGCTTCTCGGAGGCGAGCAGCGCCGCCCCGCGCTCCGCGGCGAGCGCGGCCAGCAGCGCGGCCTTGCCGCCGGGCCCCGCGCAGCCGTCCAGCCAGCGCCGGTCCTCGCCCTCGACGGGCGCGTTCGCCAGCGCCAGCGCGACCAGTTGACTGCCCTCGTCCTGCACCCCGGCGCGGCCCTCGCGCACCGCGTCCAGCGCACCGGGCTCACCGCCCTCGGCCAGCCGCACCGCGTACGGCGACCAGCGGCCGGGCAGCGCGCGGTCCTCGCCCGCGGCGGTCAGCAGTTCCCCGGCGGTGGACCGGCCGGGGCGGGCGACGAGCGTCACCTCGGGCCGTTCGTTGTCCGCCTCCAGCAGGTCCTCGATGCCCGCACGGCCGCCGCCGAGCGCGTCCCACAGGGCGGAGACGATCCAGCGGGGGTGGGCGTGGACCAGACCGAGGTGTTCCTCGGCGTCCTCGTCGTAGTCGGGGGCGATCCGCTCCAGCCAGGCGTCCAGATCGGCCGCCGCGACCTTGCGCAGCACCGCGTTGACGAACTTGGCGCGGCCGTCGCCGAGCACCACCCGGGCCAGTTCGACGCTGGCGCTGACCGCCGCGTGGGTGGGGATCCGGGTGCCGAGCAGTTGGTGGGCGCCGAGGGTCAGGACGTCGAGGACCGGCGGGTCCACCTCGCGCAGCGGGCGGTCCACGCACTGCGCGACGATCGCGTCGTAGGTGCCCTGGCGGCGCAGCGTGCCGTAGACCAGCTCGGTGGCGAGCGCCGCGTCCCGGCTGTCGAAGTCCGGGTTCTCGCGCGCCTTGCGCAGCAGCGGCGGCAGAACGAGGTTGGCGTAGGCGTCCCGCTCGTCGACGGCCCGCAGCGCCTCGAACGCGAGGATCCGGACGGGGTCCTTCTGCGGGCGGCGGTAGGGCTTGCTGGGACGGCGACGCGGCTGCTGGCTCACGAAAAGGTGCTCCGGGTACGAGAAAAAGGATGTGTGACCAGCGTACGCGCGGGGCGGGAAGCCCGGAGCGCGGAGGCACGGAGCCTGGAAGCGGGGAGCCCGGAAGCCCGGAACACGGAGCCTGGAGCCTGGAGGCACGGAACCCGGAAGCCCGGAGCGCGGAGCCTGGAGGCACGGAACCCGGAAACGCGGAACCCGGAGGCACGGAGCGCGGAACCCGGAAGCGGCGGCCCTTCGGCGGGCCGCCGCTCCGGGGCGGCCGGGGGCTACTCGCCGATGATCTCGCCCGGGTCGATACGGACGCCGCGCGCCCAGTCGGCGCCCTTCATCGGCTTCTTGCCCTGCGGCTGGACCCACAGCAGCTCGACGGCGTGGCTGCCGGTGCCGACGTACACGGCCTTCTTGGTGACGGCCAGTTCGCCGGGGGCGAGGTGGAGATCGGCGTCCGGGCCGGCGGAGGCGGTGGCCATCAGCTTCAGCCGCTCACCGCGGAACAGCGTCCAGGCGCCGGGGGCCGGGGCGCAGCCGCGCACCACCCGCTCCACCCGCAGCGCGGGCGCCGACCAGTCCACCCGGGCGTCCTCGACCTCGATCTTCGGAGCGAGCGAGACGCCCTCGGCGGGCTGCGGAACGGCGTGCAGGGTGCCGTCCTGGATGCCGTCCATCGTCGCGGCGAGCAGCCCGGCCCCGGCGAAGGCGAGCCGGGTCAGCAGGTCACCGGCGGTGTCCGTGGGGCGGATCTCCTCGGTGAGCACACCGAAGACCGGGCCGGAGTCGAGCCCCTTCTCGATCTGGAAGGTGGAGGCGCCGGTCACCTCGTCCCCGGCGAGCACCGCGTGCTGCACGGGCGCCGCGCCCCGCCAGGCCGGGAGCAGCGAGAAGTGGAGGTTGACCCAGCCCTTGGCGGGGATGTCCAGCGCCGACTGCGGCAGCAGCGCGCCGTAGGCGACGACCGGGCAGCAGTCGGGGGCGATCTCCCGCAGCCGCTCCAGGAATTCCGGGTCGCCGGGCCTGGCGGGCTTGAGCACCTCGATGCCCGCCTCCGCGGCCCGCTCGGCGACCGGGCTCGCGACCAGCCGCCGGCCCCGGCCGGCCGGGGCGTCCGGCCGGGTCACCACGGCCACCACCTCATGCTGGTCCGAGGCGATCAGGGCATCCAGGGCAGGTACGGCGACCTCGGGGGTACCGGCGAAGACGAGCCTCATGGGTGGCGCACTACCTCTCACACGCTGCGGAACGGCGCACCAGTCTACGGCCGGGCACCGCGTCCACCGGGCGCACGGGGCCCGGAGCGGCCGCCCGCCCGGTGCCGTCCGTCCGCGCGGTCCGCGCCGGGCCCCGTGCGGTGCGCACCGCGGCCCGGCGGCGTAGGTCCCCGTGACCGCGGCGGCGCCCTGGGCGGGCAACTCCCCCTGCGGGCCGGGGGCGTACGGGGCGCACCGCGCCGTGCTGACGAGCTGTTACGCCCCCACACCGTGACCAGAGCCGCCGCTGCCGCGTTGGTCAAACAGCATTGACCGTTGCCGGGCCGCGGACTCGGCCCGCCTCGTCCTTTTCCCTTTCCACGCCGGTTCGAGAGGCTTTCACATGGCCGACCACGCAACCCACGACGCCCAGGCGCGCGCCAGCCTGCATCTCCTGGTACGCGACATCGAGCGGGTACGCCGGCAGGTGGACGCGTTGCGCACCCTGACCGCACAGCTCGGCAACGTCTACCGGCCGCGCCGCACCGGCCCCTCCGCCGGCTTCGTCGTCTACGGGCGCGCGCCCGCCCCCACGGTCCGCCTCGCCCAGGAGCTGCGGGACAGCGTCGAGACGCTCGTCACCGCCGCCGTCGACTTCGACCGCTCGCTGGGCTTCTCCTGGGACGCGGTCGGCTCCGCGCTCGGCGTCACCAAGCAGGCGGTGCACCGCCGTTACGGCGGCCGCCGGGCCGCGCAGCACGGCGCCGAGGGCGCGGACGCCGCGCACCGCTCCCCCGAGGCGACCACCTCGCGCACGGTGGCCGTCGCCGCCGGCCTGCCCGGTACGCCGTCGGTGCCCGCGGCCCGCTCGATGCCGGCGCAGCCCGCCACCGGCACCCGCGAGGAGCCCCGCACCGGCGCGCTGCCCGCACCGCGCAACGGCTGACGGCCCGTTCCTCCACGGCCGGACGGGCGCCCGGCGCGGGCCCGCTCCGCCACGCGCCCGCGGGCCGGGGCGTACGGGAGACCCCGGCTCAGCGCCCCGCGAGCGGCGGCCACGGCCGGGCCGCCGGGCAGCGCTCAGCCCAGGTCGGGCGGGTCGATCCGGACCCGGACCGCCTCCCCCTCCCGCTTGACCAGCCGGGCCGCGCGGGCCGCCTTCAGAGCCGCCGCCAGCGCCGTGCCCTGACCGGGCCGTACGCGCACCAGCGCCCGCTCCCAGCTCTCGCCCGGCGGCGGATCGCCGGGCCGGCGAGGCCGCCCGGGATCGGTGACCGGCAGCGGCACCGGGCCCAGCACCTCGGCGCCCGGCGGGAGTTCGGCGGATTCCAGCAGCGCGGCGACGTCGTCGGGGCGGCCGGTGACCGCCGCCATCCGGGAGACCGGCGGGAAGCCCAGCTCGGCCCGCTCCGCCAGCTCACGGACGGCGTGGCCCACCGGATCCCAGCGCACCAGCGCCTGGACCGGCCGCAGTGTCGGCTCCGCTATCACCGCGACCGTGCCGCCCGCCTCCTGACCGCGGACCAGCGAGGCGGCCGTCAGCCAGCGGCGCAACGCCTCCTCCCCGGCGCGCAGATCCGGGCGGCCCAGCAGCGCCCAGCCGTCGAGCAGCAGCCCGGCGGCGTATCCGGGGCCCTCCGCGACCGGCTCGGCACCCGGGGTCGAGACCACCAGCGCGGGGGCGTCCGGCACCGTCGCCAGGACGTGGTCGCGGCCCGAGGTGCGCACCGGGACCGCGGGGAACGCGCGGCCCAGTTCCTCGGCCGTCCGCCGGGCACCCACCACCTGCGCGCGCAACCGGGCGCCGCCGCACTCCGCGCAGTGCCAGTCCGCCTCCGCCCGGCCGCACCAGGCACACACCAGGTCATCGGCGCCCGGCGACTGGAGCGGGCCCGCGCAGGCGCGGCAGCGGGCCGGGGTCCGGCAGCGGGCGCAGGCCAACCGGGGGGCGTAGCCGCGCCGGGGAACCTGGACGAGGACCGGGCCGTGCTTGAGCCCTTCGCGCACCACCTGCCAGGCCATCGTCGGCAACCGGGCCGCGCGGGCCGCCTCGTCCCGCGCCTCGTCGCCCTCACCGACCGTACGGACGCGGGGGGCGGCGGCGCGCACCCGCTCGCGGTCGGCGGCCAGCGGGCGGGCCCAGCCGGTCTCGACGAGCTGCGCCGCCTCGACCGTGCAGCTCACGCCGCCGAGCAGGAATCCGGCCCGCTCCCCCACGGCGCGCTGGATCAGCACTTCTCGGGCGTGCGGCTGCGGGGCGTGCGGGTCGCTGAGCGCGGCGTCGCCGTCGTCCCAGAGGGCGACCAGGCCGAGGCGGTCGACGGGGGCGAACATCGCGGCGCGGGTGCCGATCACGGCGCGTACCGAGCCGCGGCTGACGGCGAGCCAGCGGCGGTAGCGCTCCTCGGGCCCGGCGTCGGCGGTGAGCAGAACGTGGCGGCCGTCGCCGACGAGGGCGGTGAGCGCGGCGTCCACCCGGGCGGCGGCGCGGCCGTCGGGCACCACGATCAGTGCGCCGCGGCCCGCGGCGAGCGTGGCGGCGGCCGCGCGGGCCAGTTCGCCGGGCCAGGTGGCGCCGGGCAGCGCCGTCCACACCGCGCGCGGCGCGTCCCCCCGGGACAGCGCGGCGAGGAAGCCGGGACCGGCGCCGTACCGCTGCCAACTGCCGGGGTCGGGCGGGGCGTTGGGCGGCAGCGGGGGCGGGGATTCCTTGGCCTCGGCGCGGGCGCGGCGGGGCGGAACGGCGAGCTGGACGACGTCGGCGAGGCTGCCCGCGTAACGGTCGGCGACGGCGCGGCACAGGGCGAGCAGCCCGGGGGTGAGGACCGGCTCCGGGGAGAGGACCTGGGCGAGCGGGGCGAGGACGCCGCGGAAGTCGCTCTCCGCGACGCGGTCGACGATGAAACCGCTGACCAGCTTGCCGCCCTCGCGGCGCCCGCCCTTCTCGCCCGCCCCGAAGCGGACGCGGACCCGCACGCCGGGGCGCGCCTCGGCGTCCATGGCGGCGGGGACGACGTAGTCGAAGTAGCGGTCGAGGTGGACGAGGCCTTTGTCCACGAGGACGCGGGCGACGGGCAGCTCGGCGGCGGGCTCGGCGCCGCGCCAGGTGCGCGGCTTGGCGCGGGCCGTCCTGGTTTCCCGCACGCTCGCCCGGATGAGGGCGAGCTGCTCGCCCGCGTCCGCCCCCTGGTGCCCGTCGTCCCTGCTCACGGCATCCAGTCTTAGCAGACGGCACTGACAACGGCGGGCGCGCGAGCCCGTCCCCGAGGGCCGGGCGGGGCCGGTTCCGTACCGTGCCGTGGCGCTCGCGCGCGGCCCCTCGCCCCGAACGCCTGTGGCGCCGCTTCAAACATGGGAGCGAAATCGCGTCGTTCCCTTTTCGCCGGAGAGAGCCCCGGTACGCCGGAACGGCCAGGCCGGAGGCCGCCCGGCGACGCCGGAAAGTCGGCCGGAAACGACGCAACACACCCCTCGGCGAGACTTACCGCACAGACAACCGCTTCCCACTTCCGAAAAGCTTCTGCAATAGTCGGACCGCCCCGTAAGGAAGGAACTCCAGCGACAACACCGACACGAAAGGAAAACCCCCTTTCTCTCTTTTCCGCCAGGCCATCCAGCCCCTGATCGGACAGGACCGACACCCCCGCAGGACATTCGGACCTCATTACTCCCCGGCCACCTCCCCTCTCTTCCCGTGCGCATTCACTCCCGTTTCCTCGTACCGGCCACCACACCACTGATCACACCGTGCGCCCAGCCCGCGCGACCTCGCCCCGCCGCTCGCCGAAAGGGAACGGAATGCCGTCGGCCACCTCGCCCGGACCGCGACGGGAGCTGCGTTCCGTCGCCGCACACCGACGGTTCGGCAGCCGCCCGTCCGAGGCGTACCGCATCCCGTACCGCGAGGTCATGCGGTACGGGACACCGTCATCCGAGGGGGTGCCAAGGAGCGGGGACTTCACCCCCGCGTACGGCACGCGAATCGTGGTCGGGCCGGCCGGTGCGCAGCGGCGGCAGCTCTCGCTCCGGGAGGGCAGGAATTTCCGCAGTCCGAATTCCAAAAGAATGCGCGACATTCTCATAGCCGCGCCGCGCTGCGCTCACACCCGCAATTCCAGCATTCCGCCGCGCGCCTTCCGCCGCCCCGCCGGTGAAGCGGGCCGACGCCTGCGCTTTCTCACCGAATTCCCGCTGCGCGGCGGCGGGAAGAGTCGCTCCGGTCCGCCCGGGATCCGGTCCCTCCGGCCCGCTCCGCCCTCCCCCGTCCCGCCTTTCGCGAAGGAGTCCGCTATGCAATCCGCCACCGACCAGCTCGAACAGTGGATCCCCGACCGGCGCACGGCCGTCAGCGGTATCGACGCCCTCCGCACTCCGTACCGCGTCGAGGCGCGCGACTTCGGGGCGGGAGCGCGATGACCATCCTGCAGATCCCCGCCGCCACCGATGTGGTGCTCCGCGCCGAACGCGACACCCTCGTCCCGCGGCTGCGCATCCTGCCCGAGGCCGATCTGCGGCGGCCCACCGTCTGCGGCGACCGGACCGTCCGTGACCTCGTCGCACGCTGCGGCGCCGCCCTCACCCGCCTCGCCGCGGACCCGTCTCGCCCCACCGGCCACGAGCGCAACCACCGCGAGGTCGCAGAGCGCCGCTCCTGGCCGCTCAAGCAGGTCATCGACGAGTTCGAGCAGGGCCTGACGGACGCGGTCCCGGCCATCCGGGCGGCCGGCGGCGCCCAGGATCTGGCGGCGCTCGGCACCTGGATGCACGGCGGCGACATCCGCGAGGCGATCGGCCTGGACGATCCGTACCACAGCCGTGGCCACCAGGCGGCTCTCACCCTGCTCAGCCGCCACGGGCGGGTCGTGCGCACGCCCCGGGTGGAGATCCAGCTCCCCACCCGGCGGCTCACCCTGGGCACCGCCGTGCCCGGACGGCCCACCGCGAAGCTGACCGCGGACATCCCCGACGTCCTGCGGCTCTACACCGGGCGCCCGGTGGCCGCCGACCGCTACCGGCTGTCCGGCGCGACCCCCGGCGAACTCGTCGGCGCGGAGTGGTGACCGGAACACTCCGGACCCTCCCCACCGCCCCGGCCCCGCCCAGGGCCCCAGCACACCCCTGAAAGAGGAGCGGTTCTTGCCACTGTCCACCTTCCTGGGCGCCGTCCTGGTGATGGTCATCTGGGGAACGAACTTCACCGTCATCGACATCGGACTGCGCTCGTTCGACCCCTACCTCCTGGCGTCGCTCCGCTTCCTGCTCGCGGCCGTCCCCGCGGTCTTCTTCATCAAGCGGCCGAACGTGCCGTGGCGCCCTCTCCTGCTGTACGGACTGTTCTTCGGCATCGGCCAGTTCGGGCTGCTCTTCGCCGGGATGGACCTGGGCTTCTCGGCCGGTCTCGCCTCGGTCGTGATGCAGCTCCAGGCGTTCTGGACGATCGGCCTGGCGGCGGGGCTGCTGGGCGAACGCGTCAGCCCCCGCTTCCTGGTGGGGTTCGCGGTGGCGGCCGGCGGCATGGCGCTGGTCGCCGCCGTCACCGACGGTTCGGTCACCGCGGCCGGTACGGTCATGGTCGTCGGCGCTTCGCTGTGCTGGGGCATCGCCAACCTGATCATCAAGAAGGCCCGGCCGGACAACGCGCTGGCGTTCACGGTCTGGGCGAGCCTGGTGCCGCCCGTCCCGCTCTTCCTGATGTCCCTGGGCCTCGGCGGCTGGGGCACCGTCGAGCACTCCTTCACCACCATGGGCTGGACCGGCCTCGGCTCACTGCTCTACATGGTCTATCCGGCGATCCTCTTCGGCTTCGCCCTCTGGGGCCATCTGCTGCGCACCTACCGCACCTCCCGGGTCGCGCCGCTGACGCTGCTGGTGCCGATCTTCGGCATGACGTCATCGGTGCTGTTCCTCGGTGAGCCCCTGGGCGCCCTGAAGGCCACCGCCATCACCCTGGTGGTCCTCGGGCTGGTCCTCAACCAGTTCGACGTGATCGGCAAGGTCCGCGCCCGGCGGGCCCCGCGGAACCCCGGCCCCGTACCGGCCGGCGTACCCTGCGCCGAAGTCACCGCCGAACCCACGAAAGCGGGTTGACCGGACCGCGCGCCGCGCATCCGGCTGCCGCACCGCGCCGGTCGGCCATGCCGCGCCGGAGGGACGGCCCGGCACAGGGACGGCCCCATACGTACGGAGCGGCCCCGCACCGGAAAGATCCGGTGCGGGGCCGCTCGGCTGTCCGGGGGCGCCCCGGACGGGAGGTCCTAGAGACCCGCCGCCTTGCGCAGCGCGTCGACGCGGTCGGTGCGCTCCCAGGTGAAGTCGGCGTCCGCGCGGCCGAAGTGGCCGTACGCGGCGGTCTCCGCGTAGATCGGGCGGAGCAGGTCGAGGTCGCGGATGATCGCGGCCGGGCGGAGGTCGAAGACCTCACCGATGGCCTGCTCGATCTTGTCGGTGTCGACCGTGGCGGTACCGAAGGTCTCGACGAAGAGACCGACCGGCTCGGCCTTACCGATCGCGTACGCCACCTGGACCTCGCAGCGGGCCGCGAGACCGGCCGCGACGACGTTCTTGGCCACCCAGCGCATCGCGTACGCCGCGGAGCGGTCGACCTTCGACGGGTCCTTGCCGGAGAACGCGCCGCCGCCGTGCCGGGCCATACCGCCGTAGGTGTCGATGATGATCTTGCGGCCGGTCAGACCGGCGTCGCCCATCGGGCCGCCGATCTCGAAGCGGCCGGTCGGGTTCACCAGCAGGCGGTAGCCGTCGGTGTCCAGCTTGATGCCGTCCTCGACCAGCTCCTTGAGGACGTGCTCGACGACGAACTCGCGGATGTCGGGCGCCAGCAGCGAGTCGAGGTCGATGTCGCTGGCGTGCTGCGAGGAGACCACGACGGTGTCGAGGCGGACGGCCTTGTGACCGTCGTACTCGATGGTGACCTGGGTCTTCCCGTCGGGGCGGAGGTAGGGGATGGTGCCGTTCTTGCGGACCTCGGACAGGCGGCGGGAGAGCCGGTGCGCGAGGAAGATCGGCAGCGGGAGCAGCTCCGGCGTCTCGTCGCACGCGAAGCCGAACATCAGGCCCTGGTCGCCCGCGCCCTGCTTGTCCAGCTCGTCCTCATCGCCCTCGACACGGGTCTCGTACGCCGTGTCGACACCCTGCGCGATGTCCGGGGACTGCGCGCCGATGGAGACCGAGACGCCGCAGGAAGCGCCGTCGAAGCCCTTCTTCGACGAGTCGTAGCCGATGTCGAGGATCTTGTTGCGCACAAGGCTGGGGATGTCGGCGTACGCCTTCGTCGTCACCTCGCCGGCCACATGGACCAGGCCGGTGGTGATCAACGTCTCGACGGCGACCCGGGAGGTGGGGTCCTCCTTGAGGAGGGCGTCGAGAATCGTGTCGCTGATCTGGTCAGCGATCTTGTCGGGGTGGCCCTCGGTGACGGACTCCGAGGTGAAGAGGCGGCGGGACACATCGCTCCCTGGGGTTGCAGCGGCTGCTGGCTGATCATTGGCGGAGGGGTTCGAGAGCTGCGCTCGACCCGATCCGCTGGCCAGTTTATCGGTCGTGTGCGAGGTTCGGACACTCAGTCTCGATTTGTGGATCCGTCGTGACCTGGCACACCACGGCCCACAAGGGGACGATCAGCCGTACGGCCCCGCGGGTCAAGGGGGCCGCCGCCGTGGCGCGAACCCGCGGGGCCGGTGCGGCGCGGGGGTCAGGAGCCGTCGGCGGCGCCCGGCAGACGGCCCGCGACGAGGTCCCACACCGTGTCGGCGAGCGCTTCCTTCGGCCCGTGCGGCACCGGCGTCTCGGAACCGTCCGTGGCGAGGATCACGGCTTCGTTCTCCGCCGACCCGAAGGTCTTGTGCTCCCCCACCTCATTGACGACCAGCAGGTCACAGCCCTTGCGGGCGAGTTTGGCGCGGCCGTTGGCGAGGACGTCGTCGGTCTCGGCGGCGAATCCGACAACGATCTGCCCGGGGCTGGGCCGATCGGCGGACAGCTCCGCGAGGATGTCCGGATTGCGGACCAGCGTGACCGGTTCCGGCTCCTGCCCGTCCTTCTTCTTGATCTTCCCGGTGGCGTACGCGGCGGGGCGGAAATCGGCCACCGCCGCGGCCATCACCACCGCGTCGGCGTCCCGCGCCGCCGCCAGCACCGCCTCCCGCAGCTCGACGGCGGTCCCGATACGGACGACGTCCACGCCCGCCGGGTCCGGCAGCTCGGTGTTGCCCGCGACGAGGGTGACCCGGGCACCGCGCGCGGCGGCCGTCGCGGCGAGCGCGTAGCCCTGCCGCCCCGAGGAGCGGTTGCCCAGATAGCGGACCGGATCCAGCGGCTCGCGGGTGCCGCCCGCGGAGACGACGACGTGCCGCCCGGCCAGATCCGCGGTGAGCGCGCGCGGACCGCGGGCCAGCACCCGGCGGCACAGCTCGAAGATCTCGACGGGGTCGGGGAAGCGGCCCTTGCCGGTGTCGACGCCGGTGAGCCGGCCGACCGCGGGCTCGATGACGAGCGCGCCGCGGCGCCGCAGCGTGGCGACGTTCTCCCGCGTCGCGGGGTTCTCCCACATCTCGGTGTGCATCGCGGGGGCGAAGACCACCGGACAGCGGGCGGTGAGCAGGGTGTTGGTCAGCAGGTCATCGGCGATGCCGTGGGCCGCCTTGGCCAGCATGTCGGCGGTGGCGGGCGCCACCACGACGAGATCGGCGCCCTGCCCGATGCGCACGTGCGGCACCTCGTGGACGGACTCCCAGACCTCGGTGGTGGCCGGGTTGCCGGACAGCGCCGACCAGGTGGCCTCGCCGATGAAGTGCAGACTGGCGGCGGTCGGCACGACCCGGACGTCGTGCCCCGACTCGGTCAGCCGCCGCAGCAGCTCACACGCCTTGTACGCGGCGATGCCACCACTGACCCCCAGCACGACCCTGGGCCTTGTGCGCTCCTGCTTGTCCATCGCTTCGTGCTCCCCGAGTTCGGTCCGGATCGCCCCGTGGCGGCGGCCGGCGGCCGTCCGCCCGCGGCGGGTGTGCCCCCATGACACACCAAGGGCCCGGCAGTCGCGCTGCCGGGCCCTCGGTGTGGTGGTGCGGTGCTTACTGCGCGGGGCCCTCGATGGCCTCGGAGGTCAGCAGACCCGCGTTGATCTCGCGGAGCGCGATCGACAGGGGCTTCTCGTGGACGTGGGTGTCGACGAGCGGACCGACGTATTCGAGCAGGCCCTCGCCGAGCTGCGAGTAGTACGCGTTGATCTGGCGCGCACGCTTCGCCGCGTAGATCACGAGGCTGTACTTCGAGTCGGTGGCCTCAAGGAGCTCATCAATCGGCGGGTTGATGATGCCCTCGGGCGCGGTGATGGAAGAGGACACTCTCTGCCTTCCGAAGGGGTGTGAAGCCGGTGGTGAAGCAAAAACTCTGGCGGGGGCCGGAGATCCGCGGTGTCAGTCCGCGGTCTTTCCGTCCCCATTACGCCGCAGCATCAAGGCTAGCAGCTCACGGCTGACGCCCTCGACGGAGGTGTTGACGAGCGTCATATCGAATTCCTTCTCCGCGGCCAGTTCGACCGTGGCGGCCTCCAGGCGGCGCTCGATCACATCGGGCGCCTCGGTGCCGCGGCCGGTGAGGCGGCGGACCAGCTCGTCCCAGCTCGGCGGGGCGAGGAAGACGAGCTGCGCCTCCGTCATCGATTCGCGCACCTGGCGGGCGCCCTGGAGGTCGATTTCCAGCAGGACGGGCTCGCCCGACTCCAGCCGGTCGAGCACCGCGCGGCGCGGGGTGCCGTAGCGATTACCCGCGAATTCCGCCCATTCCAGGAGTTCACCGTTGGCGATCATCTTGTCGAATTCCTCGTCGTCGACGAAGAAGTACTGAACGCCGTGCTGTTCTCCGGGACGGGGCTTGCGGGTCGTCGCCGAAACCGAGAGCCAGACCTCGGGGTGCACCTTGCGCAGATGAGCGACGACCGTGCTCTTGCCGACCCCCGAGGGGCCGGAGAGCACGGTCAGTCGCGGACGAGCGTCCGGGGGCACGGGGGTCGTCCCCCGGGATGTTGCAGCCATGCAGCGATTATTCCAGTTTCCGGGCTGTGCCGGAAAATCAGGAAGCCGAGGCGCTGAACTCCCGCTCCAGGGCGGCGATCTGGTTGGACCCCAGGCCGCGTACGCGGCGGCTCTCGGAGATACCCAGGCGCTCCATGAGCTGCTTGGCGCGGACCTTGCCCACGCCCGGCAGCGACTCCAGCAGCGCGGAGACCTTCATCTTGCCGATGACCTCGTTCTCCTGGCCCTGCTTGATGACCTCGTGGAGGGTGACGCCGGAGTTTTTGAGCCGATTCTTGACCTCTGCGCGCTCCCGGCGAGCCGCGGCGGCCTTCTCAAGCGCAGCTGCGCGCTGTTCAGGGGTAAGGGGCGGAAGAGCCACGCCTACGTCACCTCGGATGTAGAACTGTCGGATACGGACCGGTGTGGAACCTAGTCGCCCCGCACGAGCGGAGCAACGAGCAACGCTCTTACGTGCGGTGCTCTCGTCGGAGACTAGCGGCCGACAGCGCTTGAGTCAGCGAGAACAGTCGAAAAGTCCTGGTCAGACTCTGCTGACCAGGACAAATCCGGACTAAACCTACTGCTGGGCCTCCTGCTGATCGATCGCCGCCCGCACCTCGTCGGCGCACCGGGCCGCCGCATCGCGCAGCGCGCCGGTGTCCGGCCCCTGCCGCAGCACCCCCCGGCTGACGCTCGGCAGCACGTTGCGGACCGCGTCCCCGAAGACGGTGGGCAGGTCGGCGGGGGTCGCGCCCTGGGCGCCGATGCCGGGCGCCAGCAGCGGACCGTTGATCGACAGGTCGAAGGCGGAGAGATCGCCGAGGGTGGCGCCGACCACCGCGCCGTACGAGCCCAGGCCCTCGGCCGTGGCGTTCTCCTCGGCGAGGTGGCCCAGGACGGTGGCCGCGACACTCCGGCCGTCCTCGCGCACCGCCCGCTGGAACTCCGCGCCCTCCGGGTTGGAGGTCAGTGCGAGCGCGAAGACGCCGCAGCCGTGGGTGGCGGCGAGGTCCAGGGCCGGGCGCAGCGAGCCGTAGCCGAGGTACGGGCTGACCGTGACCGCGTCCGAGAAGAGCGGCGAGGCCGGGTCGAGGTACGTGGCGGCGTAGGCGGCCATGGTGGAACCGATGTCGCCGCGCTTGGCGTCCATCAGGACGAGCGCGCCGCGCTCGCGCGCCTCGGCGACGGCGGTCTCCAGGACCGCGAGGCCGCGGGAGCCGAAGCGCTCGAAGAACGCGGACTGCGGCTTGAGGACGGCGACCCGGTCGCCGAGCGCCTCGACGACGGTGCGGGTGAAGCGGGCCAGCCCGGCGACGTCGTCGTTCAGGCCCCAGTCGGCGAGGAGGGAGGCGTGCGGGTCGATGCCGACGCAGAGCGGACCGCGTTCGTCCATGGCGCGGCGCAGGCGCGCGCCGAAGGGGGTGGGGGCCTGGGTCATGCGGTCACCTGCTCGTGCTCGGCGCCGACCGCGTCGGCGAGGGTGGCGTACGGGCTGTCGCGCAGCCGGGCGGCGAGGCCCTTGTGGAGCGCGCGGCACCAGAAGGGGCCTTCGTAGATGAAGGCGCTGTAGCCCTGGATCAGGGTGGCACCGGCGAGGATGCGCTGCCAGGCGTCCTCGGCGGTGGTGATGCCGCCGACGCCGACGAGGGTGAGGCGGTCGCCGACGCGGGCGTAGAGGCGGCGCAGCACCTCCAGGGAGCGGTCCTTGACGGGCGCGCCGGACAGCCCGCCGGCCTCGTTGAGCAGCGCCGGGTCGGACTTGAGGCCCGGGTCGCGGGCGATGGTGGTGTTGGTGGCGATGATGCCGTCCAGGCCCAGTTCGAGGGCGAGGTCGGCGACGGCGTCGATGTCCGCGTCGGCGAGGTCCGGGGCGATCTTGACCAGCAGCGGGACGCGGCGGTCGGTGACGGTGCGGTCGGCGGCCTCGCGGACGGCGGTCAGCAGCGGGCGGAGGTGCTCGACCGCCTGGAGGTTGCGCAGTCCCGGGGTGTTCGGGGACGAGACGTTGACGACGAGGTAGTCGGCGTGGGCGGCGAGGCGTTCGGTGGAGGTGACGTAGTCGCCGACCGCTTCCTCCTCGGGGACCACCTTGGTCTTGCCGATGTTCACGCCGAGGGTGGTGCGGAAGACCGGGGTGCGGGCGGCGAGGCGCTCCGCGACGGCGGCCGAACCGTCGTTGTTGAAGCCCATGCGGTTGATCAGCGCGCGGTCCGGGATGAGCCGGAAGAGGCGCTTCTTGGGGTTGCCGGGCTGCGGCTGCGCGGTGACGGTGCCGATCTCGACGTGGTCGAAGCCGAGCATCGCCATTCCGTCGATGGCGGTGGCGTTCTTGTCGAAACCGGCGGCCAGACCGAACGGGCCGTGCATCCGGCGGCCGAGCGCCTCGACGCGCAGCTCCTTGTGGCGGGGCGCGAGCGCCGCCGCGGCGAAGGTCCGCAGGACGGGGGTGCGGGCGGCGGCCCGGATCCAGCCGAAGGCCAGGTGGTGGGCCTTCTCGGGGTCCATCCGCTTGAAGATCAGGTGGAAGAACGTCTGGTACATGGTGGGGTCCTCGTGGGGCTCCGGGGCGGCGGTGCCCATGACGAGGGGGACACCGGAGTGCGGTGTCCCCCTCGTGGGCCGGTCGTCAGTCGCGGGCGGCGGTCAGGTGCTCCGCGTGCTCCTGGAGGGAGCGGACGCCGACGTCGCCGCGGGACATCGCCTCGATGCCCTGGACGGCGGCGGCGAGCGCCTGGACGGTGGTCAGGCAGGGCACGCCCCGGGAGACCGCCGCGGTACGGATGTCGTAGCCGTCGAGGCGGCCGCCGGTCCCGTAGGGCGTGTTGACGATGAGGTCGACGCCGCCGTCGTGGATGAGCTGGACGATCGTCTTCTCGCCGTTCGGGCCCTCGCCCTCGGAGTGCTTGCGGACCACGGTGGCGCTGATGCCGTTGCGGCGCAGCACCTCGGCGGTGCCGGAGGTGGCGAGCAGTTCGAAGCCGTGGGCGACGAGTTCCCGGGCGGGGAAGATCATCGACCGCTTGTCCCGGTTGGCGACGGAGACGAACGCCCGGCCCTTGGTGGGCAGCGCGCCGTACGCGCCGGACTGCGACTTGGCGTAGGCGGTGCCGAAGACCGAGTCGATGCCCATGACCTCGCCGGTGGAGCGCATCTCCGGGCCGAGGATGGTGTCCACGCCGCGCCCGGAGGCGTCCCGGAAGCGGGACCAGGGCATGACGGCTTCCTTGACGGAGATCGGCGAGTCGAGCGGCAGGGTGCCGCCGTCGCCGCTCTTCGGCAGCATGCCCTCGGCCCGCAGTTCGGCGATGGTGGCGCCGAGGGAGATCCGGGCGGCGGCCTTCGCCAGCGGCACCGCGGTCGCCTTCGAGGTGAAGGGGACGGTGCGCGAGGCGCGGGGGTTGGCCTCCAGGACGTAGAGGATGTCGCCGGCCATCGCGAACTGGATGTTGATCAGTCCGCGGACCCCGACGCCCTTGGCGATGGCCTCGGTGGAGGCGCGCAGCCGCTTGATGTCGTGGCCGCCGAGGGTGATGGGCGGCAGGGCGCAGGCGGAGTCGCCGGAGTGGATACCGGCTTCCTCGATGTGCTCCATGACGCCGCCGAGGTACAGCTCGGTGCCGTCGTAGAGGGCGTCGACGTCGATCTCGATGGCGTCGTCCAGGAAGCGGTCGATGAGGACCGGGTGCTGGTCGATGAGACCGGCGTGGCGGGTGAGGTACTCGCCCAGCGACGGCTCGTCGTAGACGATCTCCATGCCGCGGCCGCCCAGCACGTAGGAGGGGCGGACCATGACCGGGTAGCCGATCTCCGCGGCGATGGCCTTGGCCTCGTCGAAGGAGAAGGCGGTGCCGTACTTGGGGGCGGGCAGTCCCGCCTCGGTCAGCACCCGGCCGAACGCGCCGCGCTCCTCCGCGAGGTCGATGGCCTCCGGGGAGGTGCCGACGATCGGTACGCCGTTGTCCTTGAGCGCCTGCGCCAGGCCCAGCGGGGTCTGGCCGCCGAGCTGGACGACGACGCCGGCGACCGGTCCGGCCTGCTGCTCGGCGTGGACGATCTCCAGCACGTCCTCCAGCGTCAGCGGCTCGAAGTAGAGCCGGTCGGAGGTGTCGTAGTCGGTGGAGACGGTCTCCGGGTTGCAGTTGACCATCACGGTCTCGTAGCCCGCGTCGCTGAGCGCGAAGGAGGCGTGGACGCAGGAGTAGTCGAACTCGATGCCCTGGCCGATGCGGTTGGGGCCGGAGCCCAGGATGATCACCGCGGGCTTCTCGCGCGGGGCGACCTCGCTCTCCTCGTCGTAGGAGGAGTAGAAGTACGGGGTCTTGGCGGCGAACTCGGCGGCGCAGGTGTCGACCGTCTTGTAGACCGGGCGGATGCCGAGGGCGTGGCGGACCTCGCGGACGACGTCCTCGCGCAGGTCGCGGATGCCGGCGATCTGGGCGTCGGAGAAGCCGTGGCGCTTGGCCTCGGTCAGTATCCCGGCGTCGAGCTGGTCGGCGGCGGCGATCTCGTCGGCGACCTCCTTGAGGAGGAAGAGCTGGTCGACGAACCACGGGTCGATCTTCGTGGCGTCGAAGACCTCCTCGGGGGTGGCGCCGGCGCGGATCGCCTGCATGACGGTGTTGATCCGGCCGTCGGTCGGGACCTGGGCCTTGACCAGCAGCTCGTCCTTCTCGCCCGGCTCACCGGTGAAGGCGAACTGCGAGCCCTTCTTCTCCAGCGAGCGCAGCGCCTTCTGGAGCGCCTCGGTGAAGTTGCGGCCCAGCGCCATGGCCTCGCCCACCGACTTCATGGTGGTGGTGAGGGTGGCGTCCGCGGCGGGGAACTTCTCGAACGCGAAGCGGGGGACCTTGACGACGACGTAGTCGAGCGTGGGCTCGAAGGACGCCGGGGTCTCCTCGGTGATGTCGTTGGGGATCTCGTCCAGCGTGTAGCCGACGGCGAGCCGCGCGGCGATCTTCGCGATCGGGAAGCCGGTGGCCTTGGAGGCGAGCGCCGAGGAGCGCGAGACGCGCGGGTTCATCTCGATGACGATGACCCGGCCGTCCTCGGGGTTGACCGCGAACTGGATGTTGCAGCCGCCGGTGTCCACACCGACCTCGCGGATCACGGCGATGCCGATGTCCCGCAGGATCTGGTACTCGCGGTCGGTCAGCGTCATCGCCGGGGCGACGGTGATCGAGTCGCCGGTGTGCACGCCCATCGGGTCGAAGTTCTCGATGGAGCAGACGACCACGACGTTGTCGTTCTTGTCGCGCATCAGCTCCAGCTCGTACTCCTTCCAGCCGAGGATGGACTCCTCCAGGAGCACCTCGGTGGTCGGGGAGAGCGTGAGGCCCTGCCCCGCGATGCGGCGCAGCTCCTCCTCGTTGTGGGCGAAGCCGGAGCCGGCGCCGCCCATGGTGAAGGAGGGGCGGACGACGACGGGGTAGCCGCCCAGTTCGTCGACGCCCTTGAGGACGTCGTCCATCGAGTGGCAGATGTACGAGCGCGCGGACTCGCCGTGGCCGATCTTGCGGCGGACCTCTTCGACGACCTCCTTGAAGAGGTCGCGGTCCTCACCCTTGTTGATCGCCTCGACGTTGGCGCCGATCAGCTCGACGTCGTACGCGTCGAGCGTGCCGGCCTCGTGGAGGGAGATCGCGGTGTTGAGGGCCGTCTGGCCGCCGAGCGTCGGCAGCAGCGCGTCCGGGCGCTCCTTCGCGATGATCTTCTCGACGAACTCCGGGGTGATCGGCTCGACGTAGGTGGCGTCGGCGATCTCCGGGTCGGTCATGATCGTCGCCGGGTTGGAGTTGACGAGGATGACGCGCAGGCCCTCGGACTTCAGGACCCGGCACGCCTGGGTGCCGGAGTAGTCGAACTCGGCTGCCTGACCGATCACGATCGGGCCGGAGCCGATGACCAGGACGGACTGGATATCGGTGCGCTTAGGCACGCTGGCCCTCCATGAGCGTAACGAAGCGGTCGAAGAGGTAGGCCGCGTCGTGCGGGCCCGCGGCGGCCTCGGGGTGGTACTGGACGGAGAACGCCGGCTGGTCGAGGAGGTGCAGGCCCTCCACGACGTTGTCGTTCAGGCAGACGTGGGTGACCTCGGCGCGACCGTAGGGCGTGTCCGAGATCTTGTCGAGCGGCGCGTCGACGGCGAAGCCGTGGTTGTGCGCGGTGACCTCGACCTTGCCCGTCGTGCGGTCCTGGACGGGCTGGTTGATGCCGCGGTGGCCGTACTTCAGCTTGAAGGTGCCGAAGCCGAGGGCGCGGCCGAGGATCTGGTTGCCGAAGCAGATGCCGAACAGCGGGGTCTTCCGCTCCAGAACCTCCCGCATGACGGCGACGGGGCCGTCCGCGGTGGCCGGGTCGCCCGGACCGTTGGAGAAGAACACGCCGTCGGGGTCCACGGCGTAGACGTCCTCGGCGGTGGCGGTGGCGGGCAGGACGTGCACCTCGATGCCGCGCTCGGCCATCCGCTGCGGGGTCATGCCCTTGATGCCGAGGTCGACGGCGGCGACGGTGAAGCGCTTCTCGCCGACCGCGGGGACGACGTACGCCTCCTTGGTGGCGACCTGGGTGCTGAGGTCGGCGCCGGCCATCTCGGGCGCCTGGCGGACCTTGGCGAGCATGGTGCCCTCGTCGGGCAGCGCATCGCCGGAGAAGATCCCGACCCGCATCGCACCGCGCTCGCGCAGGTGCCGGGTGAGGGCGCGGGTGTCGATCCCGCTGATGCCGACGACGCCCTGGGCGAGAAGCTGCTCGTCCAGGGAGCGCTTGGCGCGCCAGTTGGACGGGACCCGGGCGGGGTCGCGGACGACGTAGCCCGCCACCCAGATCCGCTGCGACTCGTCGTCCTCGTCGTTGACGCCGGTGTTGCCGACGTGCGGCGCGGTCATGACGACGACCTGGCGGTGGTACGAGGGGTCGGTCAGTGTCTCCTGGTAGCCGGTCATGCCGGTGGAGAACACCGCTTCGCCGAAGGTCTCCCCCACGGCCCCGTAGGCGCGGCCGCGGAAGCTGCGGCCGTCCTCCAGGACGAGTACGGCGGGGATTTTGGTCCCCCTGGTGGAGGTCGTCATCGTGCGCCTTCCGTTTCGGTGTGCTGGGTGGTGCTGGTGGTGTGTGAGGGGCTGAGGCGGTTGACCGCTTCGGCCCAGGCGGGGTGGTCGCCGGCCCGGTCGGAGCGGAAACCGGAATCGATCTCCGTACCGCCGTGCGTCCAGGTGACGATCAGCAGACCGCCCTCCGGGAGAACCTTGCCCGCGATGCCCTTGTCGAGGCGGGCGCCGCGCAGGGCGTCCGCCGGGATGAAGAAGTCGCTCGCGCCGGGCCGGACGACGTCCAGCCCCCGCTCGGTCAGGGTCAGCTCGACGCGGCTGCGGGTGCCGAGGCCGCGGGCGACGATCCGGTCGAGCCACTGCCCGGCGGTGGTCGAGCCGTGGTAGCGGCCGGATGCCGTCAGCAGGGCCTCGCCCGGGTCATCGGGGCCGGTCGGAAGTTCGGGCAGCCCGCTCTGGAGCGTGCCGCGCCACTTCCAGCCCTGGCGCATCAGCCAGTAGAGGAGCGCGACGAACAGCAGGAGTCCGACGACCCAGCCGATCCGCGCGGCCCAGTCGGTGACCTCGGCGGACTTCTGTGCCGCTGCGGAGGTGAGGAGGTGAGGTGTCACGCCAGCTTCCCGTCGACGACCGTTGCCCGGCCCCGCAGGAAGGTGTGGGTGACGCGCCCCGGCAGCTCACGGCCCTCGTAGGGGGTGTTGCGGCTGCGGGAGGCGAAGCCCGCGGGGTCCACCACTCCACGGTAAGCGGAATCGTGCAGCGTGAGGTTGGCGGGCTCGCCTGCCGAGACGGGGCGGCCGTGGCCGGTCAGGCGGCCGATGTGCGCCGGGCGGAACGACATCCGGTCGGCGACGCCGGCCCAGTCCAGCAGTCCGCTGTCGACCATCGTGTGCTGGACGACGGAGAGCGCGGTCTCCAGGCCGACCATGCCCATGGCCGCCGCGCCCCACTCGCAGTCCTTGTCCTCGTGCGGGTGCGGGGCGTGGTCGGTGGCGACGCAGTCGATGGTGCCGTCGGCCAGCGCCTCGCGCAGCGCCAGCACGTCCGCCTCGGTACGCAGCGGCGGGTTGACCTTGTAGACGGGGTTGTAGCTGCGGACCAGCTCGTCGGTGAGGAGGAGGTGGTGCGGGGTGACCTCCGCGGTGACCTTCCACCCCTTGGACTTGGCCCAGCGGACGATCTCGACGCTGCCGGCGGTGGAGAGGTGGCAGATGTGGACACGGGAGCCGACGTGCGCGGCGAGCAGCACATCGCGGGCGATGATCGACTCCTCGGCCACCGCCGGCCAGCCGCCCAGCCCCAGCTCGGCGGAGACCAGGCCCTCGTTCATCTGGGCGCCCTCGGTGAGCCGCGGCTCCTGCGCGTGCTGGGCGACGACGCCGTCGAACGCCTTCACGTACTCCAGGGCGCGGCGCATGATGACCGCGTCGTCGACGCACTTGCCGTCGTCGGAGAAGACCCGCACCCCGGCGCGGGACTCGTGCATCGCGCCCAGCTCGGCGAGCTTCTTGCCCTCCAGGCCGACGGTGACCGCGCCGACCGGCTGGACGTCGCAGTAGCCGGACTCCTGGCCCAGCCGCCAGACCTGCTCGACGACGCCGGCGGTGTCGGCGACGGGGAAGGTGTTGGCCATGGCGTGCACGGCGGTGAAGCCGCCGGCGGCGGCCGCCTTGGTGCCGGTCAGGACCGTCTCGGAGTCCTCACGGCCCGGCTCACGCAGGTGGGTGTGGAGGTCGACGAGGCCCGGCAGCAGGATCTGGCCGGCGGCCTCGACGACGCGGGCGCCCTCGGCGCTCAGGCCCGTACCGACCTCGGCGATGGTCTCGCCGTCGATCAGCACGTCCTGCGGCTCGCCACCGAGGATCTTCGCCCCGCGGATCAGGGTCTTGCTCATGATTACTTGCTCTCCTCGGTGCGGGCGGTGGTGGTGAGGGCGGGTTCGTTGCCGCCCAGGAGCAGGTAGAGGACGGCCATCCGGATGCTGACACCGTTGGTGACCTGTTCCACGGCGGTGCAGCGCGGCGAGTCGGCGACCTCGGCGGTGATCTCCATACCGCGGTTCATCGGGCCGGGGTGCATCACGATCGCGTCCTCGGGCATCCGGGCCATGCGCTCGCCGTCCAGCCCGTAGCGGCGGGCGTACTCGCGCTCGGTCGGGAAGAAGGCGGCGTTCATCCGCTCGCGCTGCACCCGCAGCATCATCACGGCGTCGGACGCGGCGAGGACGGCGTCGAGGTCGTACGAGACCTCGCAGGGCCAGCTCTCCACGCCGATCGGCACCAGCGTGGGCGGCGCGACGAGGGTGACCTCGGCGCCGAGCGTGGTGAGCAGATGGACGTTGGAACGGGCGACGCGGCTGTGCAGGATGTCACCGACGATCGTGATGCGGCGGCCGGAGAGGTCCTTGCCGAGCCCGGCGTCCGCGCCGACCAGGCGGCGGCGCATGGTGAACGCGTCCAGCAGCGCCTGGGTGGGGTGCTCGTGGGTGCCGTCACCGGCGTTGACGACGGAGCCGCCGATCCAGTCGGAGGTGGCCAGCCGGTGCGGGGCGCCGGAGTCGTGGTGGCGGATGACGACGGCGTCGGCGCCCATCGCCTCCAGGGTGAGGGCGGTGTCCTTGAGCGATTCGCCCTTGGAGACCGACGAGCCCTTGGCGGAGAAGTTGATGACGTCCGCGGAGAGGCGCTTGGCGGCGGCCTCGAAGGAGATCCGCGTCCGGGTCGAGTCCTCGTAGAAGAGGTTGACGACGGTGCGCCCGCGCAGGGTGGGAAGTTTCTTGATCGGCCGGTCGGCGACCCGGGCCATCTCCTCGGCGGTGTCGAGGATCAGGACGGCGTCGTCGCGCGTGAGGTCGGCGGCCGAGATGAGGTGACGCTTCATCCGGTTTCTCCGTGGTTGAGAAAGGCGTACGGGTATGTCCGCCGGGAGGGCAGGCAGCGGTACGGCCCCGGGCGCGCCGGGTCCGTGCGGGGGCCGCGCTAGCGCTCGCCGGTCCGGGTGGGCCGCTCGGCCGAGACGGTGTCGTCGGCGGGACGGGTACCGAGCAGGACGGCGTCGCGGCCGTCCTCCTCGGTGAGCTGGACCTTGACGGTCTCCCGCAGCGAGGTGGGGAGGTTCTTGCCGACGTAGTCGGCGCGGATCGGCAGCTCGCGGTGGCCGCGGTCGACGAGCACGGCGAGCTGGACGGCGCGGGGCCGGCCGATGTCGTTCAGCGCGTCCAGGGCGGCGCGGATGGTGCGGCCGGAGAAGAGCACGTCGTCGACGAGGAGGACGACGCGGCCCTCGATGCCGTCACCGGGAATCTCGGTGCGGGCGAGCGCGCGGGCGGGCCCCAGGCGCAGGTCGTCGCGGTACATGGTGATGTCGAGCGAGCCGACCGGGACCGCGCGGCCGGTGATCTCCGCCAGCTTGGCGGCGAGCCGCCGGGCGAGGAAGACACCACGCGTCGGGATGCCCAGGAGCACCACGTCGTCGGCGCCCTTGGCGCGCTCGACGATCTCGTGGGCGATACGGGTCAGCATCCGCGCGATGTCCGGGCCTTCGAGCACCGGGCGCGCGGGAGGCTGCGGGGCCACGTCGGATGCGTGACCGGATGCGCGTACGTCGGAATTGCTTGCGTCCATGCGAAACGGACCTCCTTCTCCGCCTCACGGGACGGACCTTAAAGGACGTCGGATGTACCGCCGTACAGGTTAGCAGGGCCGTTCGAGACCCCTCGGGCGCCCCCGGAAAGCCCCCGCTGACCGCCTCGGCTTGACGAACGAGGATTACGCTGCGTAACCTCACAGTGAGTTACCAGCCGCGCGGCGGTGCCGCATATCGATTCGATTCAGGTGTCTGGGGAGCTTTATGTCCAGCGAATACGCCAAACAGCTCGGGGCCAAGCTCCGCGCCATCCGCACCCAGCAGGGCCTCTCGCTCCACGGTGTCGAGGAGAAGTCGCAGGGCCGCTGGAAGGCCGTGGTCGTCGGCTCGTACGAGCGCGGTGACCGCGCCGTGACGGTGCAGCGCCTCGCCGAGCTGGCGGACTTCTACGGCGTGCCCGTGCAGGAGCTGCTGCCCGGCACGACGCCCGGCGGCGCCGCCGAGCCCCCGCCGAAGCTGGTGCTGGACCTGGAGCGTCTCGCCCACGTCCCGCAGGAGAAGGCCGGCCCGCTCCAGCGCTACGCCGCCACGATCCAGAGCCAGCGCGGCGACTACAACGGCAAGGTCCTCTCGATCCGCCAGGACGACCTGCGCACCCTCGCGGTGATCTACGACCAGTCCCCCTCGGTCCTCACCGAGCAACTGATCAGTTGGGGCGTGCTGGACGCCGACGCGCGCCGCGCGGTCGCCCACGACGACCTCTGAGCCGCTCCCCTTCCGCAGAACCGAGAAACCGCCGTCCCCGGAGTGCCGGGGCGGCGGTTTCGTCGTTCTCCACGGGCCGCGGGTGATCGTGCGGCGGCCGGGGCCGGGGCTCACGAGGTCCCGAGGGCCCGGGGCAGCGCGAAGGGCCCGGAGCGCCGGTACCGCGCGCTCCGGGCCCTTTCACGGGTGCCGCCGGGTGGGCCCCGGACGTGCCGCTGCTATCGCGTCTCGCGCCGCAGGCTCGGCTTCAGATCCTTCAGCCGGCCCAGCAGACCGTTGACGAAGGCCGGGGAGTCGTCCGTGGAGAACTCCTTGGCCAGTTGCACCGCCTCGTCGATCACCACGGCGTCGGGCGTCGCGTCCACCCAGATCAGCTCGTACGAGGCGAGCCGGAGGATGTTGCGGTCGACGACGGGCATCCGGTCCAGCGGCCAGTCGACGGAGTAGGTGTCGAGCAGTTCGTCGATGCGGGCGACGTGGTCCGCGTACCCCTCGACGAGCTCCAGGGTGAACTCGTTGACCGGCGGCTGCCGCGGGTCGGTCCGGGCGTGCCGCATCCAGTCCGCGAGCACGGACTGCACGTCGGCCCCGCGCTGATCGGCCTCGAAGAGGATCTGGAAGGCGCGCTTACGGGCCTTGTTACGGGCGGCCACGGTTAGCTGTTCACCCGGCCGAGGTACTCACCGGAGCGGGTGTCGACCTTGATCTTCTCGCCGGTCGTGATGAAGAGCGGCACCTGGATCTCGTAGCCGGTCTCCAGCTTGGCGGGCTTGGTGCCACCGGTGGAACGGTCGCCCTGGACGCCCGGCTCGGTCTCCGCGATGACCAGCTCGACGGCGGCGGGCAGCTCGACGTAGAGCACCTCGCCCTCGTGCTGCGCCACGACGGCCTCGAAGCCCTCCAGGAGGAAGTTCGCGGCGTCGCCGACGGCCTTGCGGTCGACCATGAGCTGGTCGTAGGTGTCCATGTCCATGAAGACGAAGTACTCGCCGTCCATGTACGAGAACTGCATCCCGCGCTTGTCGACGGTGGCCGTCTCGACCTTGACGCCGGCGTTGAAGGTCTTGTCCACCACCTTGCCGGAAAGCACGTTCTTGAGCTTGGTGCGGACGAAGGCCGGGCCCTTACCGGGCTTGACGTGCTGGAACTCGACGACGGACCAGAGCTGGCCGCCTTCGAGCTTGAGCACCATGCCGTTCTTGAGGTCGTTCGTGGAAGCCACGGTTGCGGAATCTCCTGGACTGCAGGTGGGTACCGAGAAACCGCCCGCAGCGAGCCCGGTGGCTCACAGGGCGAGCAGCTCCTTGGTAGTGATCGTGAGTAGCTCGGGTCCGCCGTCCGCCTCGGGGCGGACGACGAGGGTGTCGTCGATCCGGACACCCCCACGGCCGGGGATGTGGACCCCTGGCTCGACGGTGACCGGCACGCAAGCGTCCAGTTTACCCATGGCCGCAGGCGACAACTGCGGGTCCTCATCGATTTCGAGCCCCACACCGTGCCCGGTCCACGGTCCGAGACGCTCACCGTGCCCTGCGGATTCCAGCAGATGACGGGTCACCCGGTCCACTTCACGGCACTCCACACCCGGCGCCAGCGCCTCCCGGCCGGCCCGCTGGGCTGCGAAAACAAGATCGTAGAGTTCGATCTGCCAGTCCGCGGGGGTGGTGCCGATGACGAAGGTGCGGCCGATCTCGCAGCGGTAGCCGCGGTAGTTCGCGCCGAGGCCGACGCTCAGGAAGTCGCCCTCCTCGACCCGGCGGTCGGTGGGCAGATGCCCCGGCCGCCCGGAATGCGGGCCGGTCGCCACCGAGGTCGCGAAGGCGGGGCCGTCCGCCCCGTGGTCGACGAGACGGCGCTCCAGCTCCAGGGCGAGATGCCGCTCGGTGCGGCCGACCAGGATCGACTCCAGGAGTTCACCGAGGGCCTGGTCGGTGATCTCCGCGGCGATGCGCAGACAGGAGATCTCGTCGTCGTCCTTGACCAGCCGCTGTGCCTCGACGGCGCAGGCCACGTCGGACAGACGCAGCCGCGGCGCGACGCGGCCGAGCGCCCGGTGCCGGGCGACGGTCAGATGGTGTTCCTCGACGGCGAGGGTGGCGGCGCCGGTCTTCGCCGCCAGATCGGCACCGGCCACGACGGGGTCGCCGCCGCGGGCGGGCAGCACCGTGACGCGTACGTCCTCGGCGGGGCGCCCTTCGGAGGGGTCGCCGGTCAGCGGGGCGCCGCAGAGGAGCACGTCCTCGGCCGGGCCCAGGAGCAGTGCGGCGCCGGTGGGGGCGCAACCGGTGAGATAGCGGACGTTGGCGGGGCGCGAGATCAGGGCGGCGGTGCTCCCGGTCGCCGCGCAGCGGTCCCGCAGCCGCGTGCGCCGGGCCGCGTACAGCTCGGACATATCCTGAGCTTACGGGCGAATCGCCCCGTCGGCCGTCCGGGAGCCGCCGAGCGGGGTACCCGGCCCGGACCGGCCGCCGCCGTCTCCCCCGCGCCGCCGGCCGGTCACCAGCTCGGCGGCGAGGCGAGGCTGCGGGCGAGGACGTCATCGAGCATCCGCGCAGTGGTGGCGACGTCGTGCTGGGAGTTGTCGATGATCGGCAGGCCGGAGCCGTACCAGCCCGCCATCCGGCCGTGGATCCGGGCCACTTCCTCGTCGGAGAGGCGGCGGTTGCCGCTGCGGCGGGCGTTGCGCTCCAGGACGATCTCCAGGCCGGGCAGCAGCACGATCGGCAGCAGGCCCGGACCCACATGGCGCTTCCAGCCGCCGAGGCCGACGACCGGGCGGTCGGGGAAGACCGCGTCGTCGAGGATGCAGGAGATGCCGTTGGCGAGGAAGTTGCGGGCGGCGAAGCCGCAGGTGCGGCGGGCGAGGCGGTACTGCGCCTCGGAGTGGTCGTTCCACCCCTGCTGCGGATCGGCGAAGCCGGAGCGCACCCATTCGCGGACGTCGTCGAGGCTGATGTGCGCGGTGGGCACCCGGCGGCAGTCGGCCCAGTGGCGGGCGACGCTCGTCTTGCCCGCCCCCGCCGGGCCTATGAGCAGCACGGCGACGGCGGTGTGCGCGGCGTCCGGGGCGGCGGTGCCGGGCGGGGGGCTGGGCAGCGCGACGGGGGCGCCGGGCGGCAGCGGGACATGGCCGGTGGCCCCGGCGGTCCCCGTGGTGTCCGCGACGGGCGGCGCGGAGTGCGGCGCCGGGGCGCTCCACCCGGGCTGCGCGGCGCCCGGGTGACCGGGGCCCGCACCAGCGGCGCCCGGATGACCGGACCCGGGCGGGACGGCGCCCGGCTGCCCGGTGCCCGGGTGCGGCGGCGCGGACGGCGACGGCGGCGGGCCCGGCGGCACGGGGTGACCGGGGCCGGGGGTCCAGCTCAGGGTCGCCCCCTGCTCCTGCGTCTGGTGGCGGGGCGGCAGCGGAGCCCCCACTGCGTACTGCATCCGGTGGTCTCCGTCTCGTGGGATCGACTGGGTGCGGTGCGCGGATGCCGGGCGCCCGCCGGGCGGGCCGGTCCGGCGCCGTGGCCGCGGCCGTGCGGTACTGCTGAGGAACGGTACCGCCCACGGCGCTCACGGTGTGAACGGCCGGGGGCGGCGGAAGGTGCCACACCGGGCGCATCCGGAAAATCCCGCCGCCCGCCGGGAAGACGGGGCGGCCTCCGGTGCGTGGGGCGTACCCGGGGCACGCGCGCCACCGGGCCGGTTCCGCGGCGGCGCGGCCCCGGCCCGGACCGCGTCAGCCGGTCAGTTCCTCGGCGACGGCGCGCAGCGCGAGACGGTACGAGCCGATGCCGAAGCCGGCGACCGTACCGCTGGCCACCGCCGCGATGACCGAGTTGTGGCGGAACTCCTCGCGGGCGTACGGGTTAGAGATGTGCACCTCGACCAGCGGGGCGGTGCGCTGCGCCGCCGCGTCCCGCATGGCGTACGAGTAGTGCGTGAACGCGCCGGGGTTGATGACCACCGGGATCGCGCCGTCCGCGGCCTCGTGCAGCCAGCGGACCATCTCGCCCTCGTCATTGGTCTCCCGGACCTCGGGGTCCAGGCCCAGCTCCTTGCCGAGCCGGGCGCACTCCGCGACCAGGCCCGCGTAGGAGGTGGCGCCGTAGACGTCCGGCTCGCGGGAGCCGAGGCGGCCGAGGTTGGGGCCGTTGAGGACCAGTACCCGGCGGCTCATGCCCATCCCTCGCTCCGCTCGGCCCGGCATGCGCCGGGGACGCACCTCTTGACGGCTTTCCCGCTCCGCTCGTTCACGCGGCGATCTCCGCGTGCGCGGCGAGCAGCATGGCGGGGTCCGGGCCCTCCAGGACGGTGGGCCGGGCCAGACCGTCCAGGACGATGAAGCGCAGCCGGTCGCCGCGGGACTTCTTGTCGACCTTCATGGTGTCCAGCAGCTTGGGCCACTGGTCGCCGCGGTAGGTCAGCGGCAGGCCGACGGAGCCGAGGACCGCGCGGTGGCGGTCGGCGGTCGCGTCGTCCAACCGGCCGGCGATCCGGCCGAGTTCGGCGGCGAAGACCATACCGACGGAGACGGCCGCGCCGTGGCGCCAGTTGTACCGCTCGTTCTTCTCGATGGCGTGCGCCAGGGTGTGGCCGTAGTTGAGGATCTCCCGCAGCCCGGACTCCTTGAGGTCCGCGGAGACCACCTCGGCCTTGACCCGGATCGCGCGCTCGATCAGCTCCTGGGTGTGCGGGCCGTCGGGACGCTTCGCGGCCTCCGGGTCGGCCTCGATGAGGTCGAGGATGCCCGGGTCCGCGATGAACCCGGCCTTGATGACCTCGGCGAGCCCGGAGACGTAGTCGTGCACCGGCAGCGAGTCGAGTGCCGCGAGGTCGCAGAGCACCCCGGCCGGCGGGTGGAAGGCGCCGACGAGGTTCTTGCCCTCGGCGGTGTTGATGCCGGTCTTGCCGCCGACCGCGGCGTCCACCATGCCCAGGACGGTGGTCGGCACCGCGATCCAGCGCACCCCGCGCAGCCAGGTGGCCGCGACGAAGCCCGCGAGGTCGGTGGTGGCACCGCCGCCGACGCCGACGATGACGTCGCTGCGGGTGAAGCCGGTCTGCCCGAGCGCCTTCCAGCAGTACGCGGCGACCTCGGCGGTCTTGGCCTCCTCGGCGTTCGGCAACTGGATCGCGATGGCCTCGAAGCCCTGGCCGGCCAGATCCTCGCGCAGCGCCTCACCCGTGGCGGCCAGCGCCTCCGGGTGCAGCACGGCGACGCGCTTGACGCCGTCGCCGATCAGGCCGGGCAGCTCCCCGAGCAGCCGCCGCCCGACGAGCACGTCGTACGGTTCGCTGCCCGCCGTACCCCCGACGTGGATGCGGGTGGCCTGCTCCGTCATGCCTCTTCCTTCCTGCGGGGGGCGCGCGGGTCCTCGCCCGCGGCCGGCCCGGACTCCAGTGCGTCGAGGACCGCCTCGGCGACGTCCTCGGGGGTGCGGCCGCCGGTGGTGACCACCGCGCGCGCGACCTCGGTGTACAGGGGGCGGCGGGCCGCCATCAGCTCGCGCCAGCGTTGGCGCGGGTTGACCGCGAGCAGCGGCCGCGGCGCGTCCAGGCCGACCCGCTTGACCGCGTCGGCCAGCTCGACGTCCAGGAAGACGACCGGCAGCCCGCGCAGCAGCGCCCGCGTCGTATCGTCCATGACCGCGCCGCCGCCGAGGGAGAGCACCCCGGTGTGCTCGGCGACGGCGGTACGGACCGCCTGCCGCTCCAGCTCACGGAAGTGCGGCTCGCCCTCGTCGATGAAGATCTCCGCGATCGGCTTCCCGGCCGTCGCGACGATGTCGGCGTCGGTGTCGCGGTAGCCGACCCCGAGCCGCTCGGCGAGGAGCGCGCCCACGGTCGACTTGCCCGCGCCGGGCGGGCCGACGAGAACGGCGCGCGGGGTCACTTGATCGCCAGGTTGTCGAGGTACCCCTGGACGTTGCGGCGGGTCTCCGGGACGCTGTCGCCGCCGAACTTCTCGACCACCGCGTCCGCCAGGACCAGCGCCACCATCGCCTCGGCGACGATGCCGGCGGCGGGCACGGCGCAGACGTCCGAGCGCTGGTGGTGCGCCTTGGTGGCCTCACCGGTGGTGACGTCGACCGTCGCCAGCGCCCGCGGCACCGTCGCGATCGGCTTCATCGCGGCGCGCACCCGCAGCAGCTCGCCGGTGGTCAGACCGCCCTCGGTGCCGCCGGAGCGGCCGGTGGAGCGGCGGATGCCGTCCTCGGTGGCGACGATCTCGTCGTGCGCCTTGGAGCCGGGCACCCGCGCCAGGTCGAAGCCGTCGCCGACCTCGACGCCCTTGATCGCCTGGATGCCCATGAGCGCACCGGCGAGCCGGGCGTCCAGCCGCCGGTCCCAGTGGACGTGCGAGCCGAGGCCGACGGGCACGCCGTACGCCAGGACCTCGACGACGCCGCCGAGGGTGTCACCGTCCTTGTGGGCCTGATCGATCTCGGCGACCATCGCCTTGCTCGCGTCCGCGTCCAGGCAGCGCACCGGGTCCGCGTCCAGCTTCTCGACGTCGGCGGGGGTGGGGACGACGCCGTACGGGGCCTTCGCGGCGGCCAGCTCGACGACGTGGCTGACGATCTCGATGCCGGCGGCCTCCTTGAGGAAGGAGCGGGCCACCGCGCCGAGCGCGACGCGGGCTGCGGTCTCCCGGGCCGAGGCGCGCTCCAGGACCGGGCGGGCCTCGTCGAAGCCGTACTTCTGCATCCCGGCGAGGTCGGCGTGGCCGGGGCGCGGCCGGGTCAGCGGGGCGTTACGGGCCAGTTCGGCCAGCTCCGCCTCGTCCACCGGGTCGGCCGCCATGACCTGCTCCCACTTGGGCCACTCGGTGTTGCCGACCATCACGGCGACGGGCGAGCCGAGCGAGCGGCCGTGGCGGACACCGCCGAGGAAGGTGACCTCGTCCCGCTCGAACTTCATCCGGGCGCCACGGCCGTAGCCGAGCCGACGCCTGGCCAGCGCGTCCGCCACCAGATCGGTGGTGATCGGGACGCCGGCCGGGAGGCCCTCCAGCGTCGCCACAAGTGCGGGGCCGTGCGACTCCCCCGCCGTCAGCCAGCGCAACCTGCTCAACGGTCCTCCTCTGAAATGCTTACCGCGCCTACGGTCTCCCCCGATCTTCCCACGCCACGGAGGACGAACCGTTCCGCGTCCAGGGAACGGACCAGGTGGACGGAAGCGGCCCGTCAGCGGGCGGCGAGGGCCCGCTCGCCCGCCGCGCGCATCGCGGCCAGCGGCGCCGGGGCCCGCCCGGTCATCAACTCGACCTGGAGGACGGCCTGGTGCACCAGCAGGTCGAGCCCGCCGACGACCGCACCGCCACGGGCCGACCAGGCGGCCGCCAGCGCGGTGGGCCAGGGCTCGTACAGCACGTCGAAGAGGGTGCCGGGCGCCTCCGGGACGGCGGTGGCGAGGGCGTCGGTGGTGCCCGCCGGGGTGGTGGCGACGACCAGCGGCGCCTGGAACGCCTCGGCCGCCTCCTCCCAGGGCGCGGTGGTGACCGCGACGCCCAGGCGCTCGCCCCAGCCGCGCATCTCGGCGGCGCGCGGGGCGCTGCGGACGTACGCGGTGACCTCGCCGTCGCAGAGCTGGGCGAGCGCGGCGAGCGCGGAGGAGGCGGTGGCCCCGGCGCCGAGGACGGCGGCGCGCTCGACCCGGGTCACACCGCGTTCGCGCAGCGCCGCGATCATGCCGGGGATGTCGGTGTTGTCGCCGGTGCGGCGCCCATCGTCGGTGAGGACGACGGTGTTGACGGCTTCCACGGAGGCGGCGGTGGCGCTGATCCCGTCCAGCAGCGGGATGATCGCGCGCTTGAGCGGCATGGTCAGCGAGAGGCCGGCCCAGCTCGCGTCGAGCTTCTCCACGAAGGCGGGCAGCGCCGTCTCGTCCACGTCGAAGCGGCCGTACTCCCAGCCGTCCAGGCCCAGCTCGCGGTAGGCGGCGCGGTGCAGGACCGGCGAGAGGGAGTGGGCGATCGGCGATCCCAGGACCGCTGCCTGCTTGGTGTCCGTCACTGCCTTGTCCTCAGCCATTCTGCTTCCGCGCCCGCTGCCGTTCGTTGAACTGCTGCACGAGCTTGTTGTGGTCGGTGAGATTCGTGGTGAAGTCGGTCTTCTTGCCGTCGACGGAGATGAAGAAGAGCCACTTCGCGGAGTTGTCCGGGTCGACCGCCGCCTTCAGTGCGTCGGCGCCGGGATTTCCGATCGGCCCGGGCGGCAGACCCCGGTAGAAATAGGTGTTGTAGGGATCGTTGTAATTCCTGATCTCGCCGATCCCGATATTGATCTTGCTCTGGTTCTTCAGGTAGTTGTACGTCGAGTCGAATTCGAGCTTCTGATTGGTGGCGTAGTTGCCCGGTTCGAGCCGGTTGTAGATGACGGCGGCCATCTTGCGGAAGTCCTCGTGGGTGATGCCTTCCGCCTGCGTCAGGCTGGCCACGGTCAGCAACTGGAGCGGGGAATCGAGGTGGTACTTCTCCGCGTTCGCCGCCAGGTCGTAACGCTTGTACTCCTGATCGGCCCGCGCCACCATCTGTTTCAGCACGTCGGTGGGGGTGGCCTGACCGCCCACGTTGTACGTCGAGGGGTAGAGGAACCCTTCCAGCGGGTCCTTGATCTTCTCCGAGTCATCGGCCCAGGAAGGCAGTCCGAGGCTCTTGAGATTCTTCTCGGCGGCGGCCTTCGTGGTACCGGACCTCACCCGGAGTTTCTTGTCTATGAGGTCGTACACCGCACCGGCACGCAACCCCTCCTGGACGGTCAGGCCGTTACGGCTCTTCGGGTCCAGCATCAGCTCGACGGCGGCCGCCGCCGACATGTGGCGGCGCATCGAATAACTGCCGGGCTGGAGCGCGGAACCCTTCGGATTCTCCTTCGCCGCGGCGGTGAAGGCATCGACACTCTTGACGACACCTTCCTTTTTGAGAATCTGGCCCATTTGCTGGAGCGGGGCGCCGTCCGGGATCTCCACCTGGAGCGCGCCGGCGCCCTCCCCCGCGAAGTCCGGAGGGCTGGCGATACGGCTCTCGTAGAACTGATAGCCGAAATAGCCGACCGTGCCGACGCCGGCGGCTATCACCGCGGCGATGAGGAACCGGGCGCAGCCGCCCCGGCGCTTGGTCTTCTTGCCGCGGCCCTCATGGCCGGAGCGGTCGGTGGCCGGTCGCGCGTCCTCGTCGTCCGCCTCCGGCCCGTCGTCCGCCGGATCGTCGGCGAAGAACGCGTGGCCGTCGCCGGGCTCACGCCCGCCGTCGGACCGCCAGTCGTCCTCCGGCGCGTCCACGGGCGCCTGCGGTGCCGGGGCCGGAGCCTGGTCGTGGGGCGGGTACGGCTGCGGGCCCTGCTGGTGGTGCGGGTCGCCGTAGGCCGGATCCTGCGGGTACTGCGGCTCGTACGGGTACCGCTCGTCCTGCGGATACCGCTGGTCATGCGGGTACTGAGCGTCGTGCGGGTACTGCCCGTCGTGCGGGTACTGCGGCTCCTGGGGGTGGCCCGGCTGCCCGGCGTACCCCTGGTCCTGCGGATACGGGGATTCCTGGGGATACCGCTGGTCGTGCGGGTACTGGGGCCCGTACGGCCCCGGGTCGTACGGCTGGTGGCCCGGGTTCTGCGCGTACCCCTGCGGCTCCGGTGCGGACGGGTAGCCGGCGGCGGCGTACGGGTCGGGGTAGGGATCCGTGAGCGGATCGTGCGGCGCCGGGGTGGCGTACGGGTCGTACGGCACCCCGCCGTGCGGGGTGCCGTACCGGCCGTCGTCGTACTGCGGAGCGGCCGTAGCGGTGTCCCGGCCGCCCCACGGGGAGCCCTGCGCGTGCCCTCCGTAGGACCCCTGGTCTCCGTAGAGCGGGTCCTCGGGGTGCCACGGTTCGGAGCGGTGGCCCCGGCCATACTCGGTCATCGATCCCCTTGAGCCGAGAGGCGGGCGCGCTCCTGTCCGGCGCTGAGTGGTACCGACCCGCCTCTACCTGCGCGGCTCGTCTTCGCCGCGTCGCATCGCGGAACGTTACCGTACTGGCATCAGATGACCACTCGGATGCATTCTCCCGGAGCCCGGCCCGAGGTCCGTTCCGTCTCCAGCGCGCTCTGGAGGATCACCACCGCGGCCGCCTGATCGACGACCGAGCGGCCCTTCTTGCTGCGCACCCCGGAGGCCCGCAGCCCTTGTGCGGCGGTCACCGTGGACATACGTTCGTCCACCAACCGCACCTCGATCGGGGCGATGTTTTCGGCCAATACCTGGGCGAATGCCCGAACCTTGGCCGCGGCGGGCCCCTCTGAGCCATTCAGGGAACGCGGGAGCCCGACAACGACCTCCAGCGGCTCGTACTCCTCGACGATCGCCTTGAGGCGACGGTGCGCCGCCGGGACGTCCCGTCCGGGGACCGTCTCGACAGGTGTGGCGAGCACCCCATCGGGGTCGCACGAAGCGACCCCGATGCGGGCGTCCCCGACGTCCACGGCGATCCGCCGACCGCGTCGAATCTCACTCACTACGCTCAGGCCACCTCGGCGACGAGCCGCTCGACGGCTTCCAGGGCCTCGGGCACAGCCGCGGCGTTCTGGCCGCCGCCCTGGGCGACGTCCGGCTTGCCGCCACCGCCGCCACCGAGCGTCTTGGCCGCCGTACGGACCAGGTCACCGGCCTTGATACCGCGCTCGCGGGCGGCCTCGTTGGTGGCGATGACCGTGACCGGGCGGCCACCCGCGACCGAGAACAGCGCCACGACGGCGGCCCGGTCACCGGGGATCCGGCCGCGGACGTCCAGGACGAGCTTGCGCAGATCGTCGGCGGAGGTGCCGTCGGGAACCTGGGCCGCGGCCAGGGCCACCCCGCGGACGTCCTTGGCACCGGAGGCGAGACCGGCGGCGGCCTGGAGGACCTTCTCCGCGCGGTACTTCTCGATCTCCTTCTCGGCGTCCTTCAGCTTGGCCAGCACACCGGAGATCTTCTCGGGCAGCTCGTCCGGACGGCCCTTGACCAGCTCCGTGAGCTGCGAGACGACGGTGTGCTCCCGGGCGAGGAACTTGTACGCGTCGACGCCGACGAGGGCCTCGACCCGGCGGACACCGGAGCCGATCGACGACTCGCCCAGCAGCTTCACCAGACCCAGTTGGGCGGTGTTGTGGACGTGGGTGCCGCCGCACAGCTCCTTGGAGAAGTCGCCGATCGTCACGACGCGCACCCGGTCGCCGTACTTCTCGCCGAACTCCGCGATGGCGCCCTGCTTCTTGGCGTCCTCCATGCTCATGACCTCGGCGTGCACGTCCAGCTCACGCGAGAGCACCTCGTTGATCTTCTGCTCGACGTCGGTGAGGACGGCGCCGGGCACGGCCGCCGGGGAGCCGAAGTCGAAGCGGAAGCGGCCCGGGGAGTTCTCCGAACCGGCCTGGGCCGCGGTCGGCCCGAGGGCGTCGCGCAGCGCCTGGTGGGTGAGGTGGGTGGCGCTGTGGGCGCGGGCGATGGCCCGGCGGCGGGTCACGTCGATCGCGGCATAGGCGCTGGAGCCGACCACGACCTCGCCGACCTGGACGACGCCCTTGTGGACGACGACACCGGGGACCGGCTTCTGGACGTCGCGGACCTCGACGACGGCGCCGGAGTCCAGCTTGATCCGGCCGGTGTCGGCGAGCTGACCGCCGCCCTCGGCGTAGAAGGGGGTGCGGTCCAGGACGATCTCGACCTCGTCGCCCTCGTGGGCGGCGGGCGCCGAGACGCCGCCCGCCAGCAGGCCGACGACGGTGGACTCACCCTCGGTGGCGCGGTAGCCGGTGAACTCGGTGGCGCCGGAGGCGTCGGCGACGGCGCGGTAGGCGGAGAGGTCGGCGTGGCCGTGCTTCTTGGCCTGGGCGTCGGCCTTGGCGCGCTCCCGCTGCTCCTTCATCAGGCGGCGGAAGCCGTCCTCGTCCACGGAGAGGCCCTGTTCGGCGGCCATCTCCAGGGTGAGGTCGATCGGGAAGCCCCAGGTGTCGTGGAGCAGGAACGCCTTGTCGCCGGGGAGGACCGTACCGCCGGCGGCCTTGGTGTCGGTGACGGCGGTGTCGAGGATGTTGGTGCCGGCCTTCAGCGTCTTGAGGAAGGCCGCCTCCTCGGCGAGGGCGACGGTCTCGATGCGGCGGCGGTCCTCCAGCAGCTCCGGGTACTGCTGGCCCATCGTCTTGATGACGGTGTCCAGCAGCTCGGCGACGACCGGGCCGGTGGCGCCGAGCAGCCGCATGTTGCGGATGGCGCGGCGCATGATGCGGCGCAGGACGTAGCCGCGACCCTCGTTGCCCGGGGTGACGCCGTCACCGATGAGCATCGTGGAGGTACGCATGTGGTCGGCGACGACGCGGAGCGAGACATCGGTGTCGTCGGAGGCGCCGTAACGTACGCCGGTCAGCTCGGTGGCCTTGTCGATGACGACGCGCAGGGTGTCGGTCTCGTACATGTTGCGGACGCCCTGGAGGATCATCGCCAGGCGTTCCAGGCCGAGGCCGGTGTCGATGTTCTTGCTGGGCAGCTCGCCGAGGATCTCGAAGTCCTCCTTGCCGATGCCCGCGCCCCGCTCGTACTGCATGAAGACGAGGTTCCAGATCTCGACGTACCGCTCGTCGTTGACGGCCGGGCCGCCCTCGACGCCGAACTCCGGGCCGCGGTCGTAGTTGATCTCGGAGCACGGTCCGCAGGGGCCGGGGACGCCCATGGACCAGTAGTTCTCCTTCTTGCCCAGGCGCTGGATGCGCTCCTTGGGCACGCCGACGACCTCGTGCCAGATGCGCTCGGCCTCGTCGTCGTCGAGGTAGACGGTGATCCAGAGCTTCTCCGGCTCCAGGCCGTAGCCGCCGTCCTCCTGAGAGCTGGTCAGCAGCTCCCAGGCGTTCTTGATGGCGCCTTCCTTGAAGTAGTCGCCGAAGGAGAAGTTGCCGCACATCTGGAAGAACGTGCCGTGCCGGGTGGTCTTGCCGACCTCTTCGATGTCGGGCGTACGCACGCACTTCTGCACGCTGGTGGCGCGCGGCCACGGCGGCTTGACCTCACCGAGGAAGTACGGCTTGAAGGGCACCATGCCCGCGGGGACCAGCAGCAGCGTCGGGTCGTCCGCGATGAGCGACGCCGACGGCACGACGGTGTGCCCGCGCTCCTCGAAGAAGCGCAGCCAGCGGCGGCGGATTTCTGCCGACTCCATCAGTGGTCCTCATTTCCAGTCGGTCCGGCGATCCCGGACGGTCCGGTCGCTCTCGTGGTGGGGTGGGGCGTTTCGAGCACCGCGCGGGGGCGCGATACGGGCATTTCCCGGACGTCACCGGGTGCGGTCAGGCCCAGCGCTTCGTGCAACTGTTCCTCACGGTCCGCCATTCCCGTACGGACGTCCAGCGCGAAGCGGCGCAGCCGGTGGCCGGTCTCGACGGCCTTGTCCGCGGCCTGCGCGGCGAGGCTGTCGGGCTGCAGGCTGCGCAGCTTGCGGTTGACCTTGGTGGTGGCCCAGACGCCGGCGGCGGCGCCGGTGGTGAACCAGAATGCGCGGCGGAACATCGCGGTGATCAGTCCTTGGAGCGGCGGTTGCGGCGCCCGCCGCGGCGGGCGCCGGGGAGGGTACGGCCGACGACGACGGTGGGCTCGGGCCGCGGTGCGCCCTTCTTCCCGATCGCGCGGCGTACGCCGTAGCCGAAGGCGGCGACCTTGACCAGCGGTCCGCCGAAGGCGGAGGAGACGGTCGAGGAGAGCGCGGAGGCGTTGGCGGTGACCTCCTGGACATCGGAGGCGATGGCGTCGACACGGGCGAGCTGGGTGTGCGCCGAGCGGACCGTCGCGGACGCGTCGGCCAGCAGCGGAACGGCCTGGTCCGAGACCTCGGCCACCATCTTCGTCGTCGCCTTGAGCGTCTGCGCGAGCCTCACCAGCACGAGGGCGAGGAACGACACGAGGATCGCCCAGAAGACGGCGACCAGGATCCCCGCCACCTCTCCACCGGTCACGCTGGCACCACTCTCCGACACTCTCCGAACTGGCCATTCCGCCTGATCCGCCCCGGCACCGTGCGGTCCGAACGGCACCTCGACCCTATCGCGCCGTAACGGCCCGTCCGACCGGTTTACGGGGCGGCGGGCGGGGCCCGGAGGCAGGCGACCGGCCGATTGTACGGGCCGGACCGCGGGCTGCCCGCGAGTGGCCCGTACGCCGCGCGGCCGGGGAACGGCAGCGGCCCGCCGCCCCGCGCGAGCGGGGAACGACGGGCCGGGTGGTGCCGGTGGCTACGCCTGGATCAGCGGGCGTAGTACTCGACGACGAGCTGCTCGTCGCAGATCACCGGGATCTCCTTGCGGTTGGGGTCCCGGTCGAGGCGGAACGCCAGCGCCTGGAGGTTGACCTCCAGGTAGCGGGGGGTCTCGCCGTCGGGGGCGTAGCCGCCCTCGCGCGCCACCTGGAAGGGGTGCTTCTCGCGGCTGCGCTCGCGGACCATCACGACGTCGCCGGGGCGGACGCGGAAGGAGGGCTTGTCGACCTTGCGGTCGTTCACGGCGATGTGGCCGTGAACGACCATCTGGCGCGCCTGGTAGATCGTGCGGGCGATGCCCGAACGCAGGACGAGCGCGTCCAGACGGCGCTCAAGCTCGACGATGAGGGCTTCGCCCGTCTTGCCTTCGACCTTCCGAGCGCGGTCGTAGGCACGCGCCATCTGGCGCTCGCTGATGTCGTACTGCGCACGCAGGCGCTGCTTCTCCAGCAGCCGGACCTTGTAGTCACTGCTCTGCTTGCGGCCACGGCCGTGCTCGCCGGGCGGGTAGGGACGGGCCTCGAAGTACTTGACGGCCTTCGGCGTCAGGGCGATGCCGAGCGCGCGGGACTTCTTGACCTTGGGACGCGACTGGTTCACGTGGAACGGACCTCCATGTAAGTTAGGTGAGGCTTACCTTAGCGCGAGGAGAACGCATGTTTCGACCTGGGATCCCCCTGCCCGATGCCGCTCAGGGCACCGAGGCGGGTCAGCCGCGTCCCGTGGAAGACGCCCGGCCATCGGCGGCCGAGCGCGTACGCACCCTCGTCGAATCCAATGGTATGGGGTCGCTGAGCATTCCCGGAGTCGAGGACCCCGACCCGAGCGGGCTCTCGGCACCGGTCTGCCGGACCGTGACTCCCGAGGGAGACGTGCTGTTGCTGGCTCCTGGCGAGTGTGCGGCCGCCCGCGCCGCCGCGTACGCCCAGGACGACGACCTGGCAGCCGTGATGGAGATCACCGATGTCGCCCCCGTTTCGGTGCCCCACCGCGTGCGCGGCCGCGCCTGGGTGGCGGGCTGGCTCACCCCCGTACGCAACGACGACCGGGCCCGCTGCGCGGCGCTGCTCGCCGAGCGGCACCCCGTCGGTGAGCTGCTCGGCATCGGCGAGGCGCTCCAGCCGCAGGCGGCACCCGGGATTCCCGGGCGGGCCGCCTGGATGATGCTGCGCCTGGAGGTCGGCGAGTGCGTGGTGGACGACCTGTGGGGCGCGGAGAGCGCCGAGCCCGACGAGTTCGCCGCCGCCGTGCCCGATCCGCTCGTCGCCCACGAGGCCGAACTGCTCCAGCATCTGCACACCGCGCACGGCTCGCAGGTCCGCGGCTTGTGCGGATTGCTCGGGGCGCGGAGCGCCGGGATGTGCGGCGCCCGCGACGAGGCCACGCCGGTGGCCCTGGACCGCTTCGGGCTACGGGTGCGTTTCATCGGCGAGGGCCGGCCGCCGTTCGACGCCCGCTTCGACTTCCCCGAGCCCGTCCGCGACGTGGCCGAACTGCGCCGCGCGATGCACACGCTCTTCGAAGCCGCGGAGGAGTGACGGCGGAGACCGCGCCTCGGGCGAGATGGCGGGAGCTTGCGCCTCGGGTGCGGTAGCGGCGGGGCCTGCGTCTCGGGGGCCGTGGCGGGGGGCTCACGTCTCGGGTGCGAGGGCGGGTGTGGCGGGGTCTCCGACCCACGGGGGCGCCGAGGCTCCGACGGCTGATGGCTGCGGGCGGCTGCATCCCGGCGCACCCGGGCAGCACGGGCCCGGCTCGGTGGTACGCGCCGTACGGGCCGGTGGGCCTCGGGTAGCGGCAGGCGTCGGCTCACATGGGCGGCCCGAACCTCCTGGACGGCACGGGGCCGGGCCCGGCCGGACGAAGCCAGGCAAGGCCGGGCCCGGCCGGACAAGGCTGACGCGGCCGGACAAGACTGACGCGGCCCGGCGCGTACCGGGCAGCCCCCGCCGGCCTCAGCTCTCCGTCGCGCCGCCGTGCAGCCGTGCCCGGACCCGGTCGGCCACCTCGGCGTAGCGGGCCTCGGCGCCGTGCCGGGTCGGGGTGTAGTAGCGCTTGCCGTGCACCGCGTCCGGAGCGTACTGCTGGGCCGCGATGCCGCCGGGCAGGTCGTGCGGGTACTGGTACCCCTGGCCGTGGCCCAGCTTCTCGGCGCCCTTGTAGTGGCTGTCGCGCAGATGCGGCGGGACGGGACCGGCCTGACCTGCGCGGACGTCGGCCAGCGCCGCGTCTATCGCCATGTACGCGGCATTGGACTTGGGGGCCAGGGCGAGCGCGATGGTGGCCTGGCTCAGCGTGATCCGGGCCTCGGGGAAGCCGATCATGGCGACCGCCTGCGCCGCGGCCACCGCCGTCTGCAGCGCGGAGGGATCGGCCAGCCCGATGTCCTCACTCGCCGAGATCATCAGCCGCCGGGCGATGAACCGCGGGTCCTCCCCCGCCTCGATCATGCGCGCCAGATAGTGCAGCGCGGCATCGACGTCGGAGCCCCGGATGGACTTGATCAGCGCGCTGGCGACGTCGTAGTGCTGATCGCCGTCCCGGTCGTACTTGACCGCGGCGCGGTCGACGGACTCCTCCAGGGTCCGGAGGGTGATCTCCGCCTCGCCCTTGGCCAGCGCCGAGCCCGCACCCGCCTCCAGCGCCGTCAGCGCGCGCCGGGCGTCCCCGCCGGCGATCCGCAGCAGATGGGCCTCGGTGTCCTCGGGCAGCGTCACCGCACCGCCCAGACCGCGCTCCGCGGTGAGCGCCCGGCGCAGCAGCCCCCGCAGGTCGTCGTCGGTCAGCGGCTCCAGGGTGAGCAGCAGCGAGCGGGAGAGCAGCGGGGAGATCACCGAGAAGTACGGGTTCTCGGTGGTGGCGGCGATCAGGGTGACCCAGCGGTTCTCCACCGCGGGGAGCAGGGAGTCCTGCTGGGCCTTGCTGAAGCGGTGGATCTCGTCGAGGAAGAGGACGGTCTCCTTGCCGAAGCCGCCCGAGGCGCGGCGCGCGCCGTCGATGACCGCCCGCACCTCCTTGACGCCCGCGGTGATCGCCGACAGCTCCACGAACCGCTTGTTGGTCGCCTGGCTGACGACGTACGCGAGGGTGGTCTTGCCGATCCCGGGCGGCCCCCAGAGGAACACCGAGGACGGCCCCGCGGGCCCCCCGGAGCCCTCCCCCACCAGCCGCCGCAGCGGCGAGCCGGGCTTGAGCAGATGCTGCTGGCCCACGACCTCGTCGAGGGTGCGCGGACGCATCCGTACGGCGAGGGGGGACCCGGCCGGGTCCTTCTCCTGACGGTCTTCGGCGGCGGCGGTGAACAGGTCGGGCTCCACGCTCACGAGCCTATGCCACCCCACTGACAACGCCGCCCGGCCGCCGGTCCACGAAGGACCGGCGGCCGGGCGGAAGAGGGCGCGGGGGCCGTCAGAGCAGCGAGGACCAGTACGACCACCAGCGGGTCAGGATCAGCAGCGCGATCACGCCGTACCAGAGGACCGGGACGACCCAGTGGAATTCCAGCACCGCGCCGCGCAGGCCGGCGGGGAGCGGGATGATGCCGTGCTTGATGTTGTGGACGGTGGTGTACCAGAACATCAGGATCGTGACGCACCAGGTGAGCGTGCACCACAGGCACAGGGCGTTGATGGAGTACAGCGACTGCGTCATCAGCCACATGCAGAACACCGTGCCCAGCAGGGTGCCGATGTTCAGGCCGATCCAGTAGAAGCGGCGGTAGCGGGCCCCCGCCAGGAGGCCGACGCCGATCGCGACGACGACGGGGAAGGCGAGCATCCCGGCCATCGGGTTCGGGAATCCGAAGACCTCGGCCTGGGCGCTCTGCATCACGCTGCCGCAGGAGATGATCGGGTTGAAGCTGCACGCGGGCTTGAAGTTGGGATCCTTCAGCAGCTCGATCTTGTCGGTCGTGATGACCCACGAGGCCAGAATGCCCAGCGCACCGGTGATCACCAGCAGCCAGGCGAGTCCGCGGCCCGCGCCGATGGTGCCGCGGTCGCCTTCGCGGTCGTCGTCGGTGGACACGTCGTCAAGCGCTGTCGTCGTCATATCGCGAGTTCCGTCGATCCCTTGTGGGGTGGGGTGGAAGAGCGGGCCCGCGAGCAGCGGCCGCCTGAACATTCTGCCCCAACCGCGGCCCGTGCCACCGTTCGACGGACATAAAGACGAACGCCTCCGGGGCCGCGCCGGGCGGCCCGCGCGGGCCGTCGCCCCGCCGTGCCACGGCCGCGAACAGCGCCGTCGCCGTTTTCCGGTCCGGCTTTCCTCTACGGGCGCCGGGCCGGACCAGCCGGGAGGATGAACGGCCGGGCGCCGCCTTGACGCGGACGCCGGCTCCGGGGAGCGGAACGGCGGGCCCCGGAGCGGAACGGCGGGCCCCGGAGCGGAACGGCCGGCGGGGGCCGGGCCGGACCACCCGAAGGTGCCCGCCCCGGCCCCCGCCGGCCCCGTGCCGCTGCGGGGAATCAGCCCAGCGTGCGCCGGACCTCGGTGACCACCGCGTCCAGCGGGACGGCGGTCTGCTCGCCGCTCTCCAGGTTCTTCAACTGGACGACGCCCTCGGCCAGATCGCGCTCACCGGCGACCAGCGCCAGCCGGGCGCCGGAGCGGTTGGCCGACTTCATGGCGTTCTTCAGGCCCTTGCCGCCGAAGGCGAAGTCCGTTGCGATCCCGGCCTTGCGCAACTCGGTGACCCGCGCGAACAGCACCCGGCGGGCCTCCTCGCCCAGCGGGACCGCGTAGACGGCGGTGGCCGCCGGGATGTCGAGCGAGACGCCCTCCGCCTCCAGGGCCAGCACCGTGCGGTCGACGCCCAGCGCCCAGCCGACGGACGGCAGCGCCGGGCCGCCGATCATCTCGGACAGACCGTCGTACCGGCCGCCGCCGCCCACCGCGGACTGCGAGCCGAGGCCGTCGTGGACGAACTCGAAGGTGGTGCGGGTGTAGTAGTCGAGACCGCGCACCAGATTGGCGTCGTCCTCGAAGGTGACGCCCGCCGCGGTCAGCAGCTCCCGGACCTGCTCGTGGTACGCCTTGCACGCCTCGCAGAGGTAGTCGCGGAGCGCGGGGGCGCCGGTGAGCTGCTTGCGGACGGACTCCCGCTTGTCGTCGAGGACCCGCAGCGGGTTGATGTCGACGCGGCGGCGGGTGTCGTCGTCCAGGTCGAGGCCGCGCAGGAAGTCCTGGAGGGCGGCGCGGTAGACCGGACGGCACTCCTTGTCGCCCAGCGAGTTGAGCAGGATGCGGAAGTTCTTGAGGCCCAGGGAGCGGTACGCCTGGTCGGCGAGGATGATCAGCTCGGCGTCGAGCGCCGGGTCCTCCGCACCGATGGCCTCCGCGCCGACCTGCGAGAAGTGGCGGTAGCGGCCCTTCTGCGGACGCTCGTAGCGGTAGTACGAACCGGAGTACCAGAGCTTGACGGGGAGGTTGCCGCCCTTGTGGAGGTTGGCCTCCAGGGCCGCGCGCAGCACGGAGGCGGTGCCCTCGGGGCGCAGTGCGAGCCTGTCGCCGCCCTTGGTCTCGAAGGCGTACATCTCCTTGGTCACGATGTCGGTGGACTCACCGACACCGCGGGCGAACAGCTCGACGTTCTCGAAGCCGGGCGTCTCGATGTAGCCGTAGCCGGAGTTGCGCAGCGGCGCGGAGATCGCCTCGCGGACCGCGAGATAGGTCGCGGAATTGGGGGGAAGCAGGTCGTACGTGCCCTTGGGGGCCTGAAAGGTGCTCACGGAAGGTCTCGTCACATTCCTCGTCGCGGAGGGGCGGTGGTGCCCGCTCCGAGGCCGTCGGCCAGCTCCCGCAGGAAGGGGTTGCCGGCGCGCTCGCGGCCGATGGTGGTCTGGGGGCCGTGGCCGGACAGGACGACGGTCGAGTCCTCCAGCGGCAGGCACACGCGTGCCAGCGACCGCAGGATCTCGGCGTGGTCGCCGCCCGGCAGGTCGGTGCGTCCGATGGAGCCGGCGAACAGCAGGTCGCCCGAGAAGAGGACCGGCGGAATGTCGGCCTGCTCGGGCATCCGGAAGGTCACCGACCCCTTGGTATGGCCCGGCGCGTGCGCGACGGAGAACTCCATCCCGGCCAGTTCGAGGGTGGAGCCGTCCGTCAGCTCCTTGACGTCGTCCGGCTCCCCCACCGTCAGCTCGCCCATGAGCGGGGCGCCGATGGCGCGGCCGAGCCCCTTCTCCGGGTCGCTCATCATGAAGCGGTCCTCGGGGTGGATCCAGGCGGGCACGTCGTGCGCGCCGCACACCGGGACGACCGAGGCGACGTGGTCGAGGTGGCCGTGGGTGAGGACGACCGCGACGGGCTTGAGCCGGTGCTTGGCGACCGCCTCCTCGACGCCCTGCGCGGCGCGGTGGCCCGGGTCGATGATCACGCACTCCTCGCCGGCGGCGGGGGCGACCAGATAGCAATTGGTCCCCCAGGCCCCGGCGGGGAACCCGGCAATCAGCACGTTCGTCCTTAAAGGTCGTGGGGTCGGGCGCCTCGCGCAGGCGGCCGCTCCCGGAACAACTCGGCAGCTCCAGAGCCTACCGGCGCACCTGTGGCGGCGGCGAACCCGTATACGGTACGGCCACGGCCGGTGGCCCGGGGCGCCGCGACACCGAGGGGCGTCGCCCGGCCGTGGCCCGAGCGACCGAGCGTGGCACGCAGTGCAGGACAGGAGACGACCGGTGGTCAGCAGCGATCAGCGACGGCGGCAGCTCGCCAGGGAGAAGTACGCGCGCCAGCAGCAGCGCCGGGCCGAGGCCCGGCAGAAGGCGAAGCGCCGCAACGTCATCATCGCGGGCGTCCTGGCCGTGGTCGTGGCCGCGGGCGGTGCCGCGTACGCCACCGCCGGGCTGGCCGGCGGCGACCGCGACGACGCCGCGGCGGCCGGACCGACGCGGCCGGCCGACCCGTGCGCCCGCCCCGAGAAGGGCGCGCCGTCGAAGAAGACGTGGAAGAAGGAGCCGGAGATGTCCGTGGACACCTCCGCGACGTACACCGCGAAGCTGCGGACCACCTGCGGGGAGATCGATCTCCGGCTCGACGCCGCGAAGGCGCCGCACACGGTGAACTCCTTCGCCTTCCTCGCGAAGCAGGGCTACTTCGACCACAGCCGCTGCCACCGGCTCGTGGACTCCGGGATCTACGTCCTGCAGTGCGGCGACCCGACGGCCACCGGCAGCGGCACCCCGGGCTACACGCTCCCGGACGAGAACCTGAAGGACCCCCGGCTGAAGGGCGACGTCTACCCGGCGGGCACGGTCGCGATGGCCAACCGCTACGACGGCAAGAACGAGAAGACCCGTAACACCGGCGGCAGCCAGTTCTTCCTCGTCTACCAGGACAGCGAACTGCCGCCGAACTACACGCCGTTCGGGCGGATCACCGGTGGCACCGACGTCCTGAAGAAGATCGCCGCCGCCGGGTCCTCGCCCGATCAGGAGACCGGCAACACCGTGCCGAACGCCACCGTCGTCATCAACCGCGCGACGGTCACCGCCTCCTGAGCGGGGATCCGGGGCGTCCGCCGAGGTCGGCGGAGGTCCGGGCCGGTGGAATTGGGTCGCGCTGGATGCGGACAGCCGACCGCCGGGTCGCCTAGATTGGCGTATGTGGAGGGTGCCTGCTCCGACGGCCGGCCCCTCTCCCGCAAGACAGCCCGTCGGACCGGCCGGGGCACAGCCTCGGCGGACAGAAACTGTGGACGACGCCGGGGGGCCGCACGCCCCGTCGGTGTCATGTGGAGGAGGCGCTGTGAGCAGCGACCCATGGGGCCGCGTCGATGAGACGGGGACCGTGTACGTGCGTACCGCCGATGGCGAGCAGGTCGTCGGATCGTGGCAGGCGGGAACCCCCGAGGAGGCTCTCGCCTACTTCGAGCGCAAGTACGAGGGCCTGGTCGTCGAGATCGGCCTCCTGGAGCGCCGGGTCAAGACCACCGACCTGTCGTCGAAGGACGCGACGGCCGCGATCGACCATCTGCGCAAGCAGGTCGACGAGCACCACGCGGTGGGTGATCTGGACGCGCTGAGGAAGCGGCTCGACGCGCTGGTCGCCACCGTCGACTCGCGGCGCGAGGAGCGCAAGGCGCAGAAGGCGAAGCAGAGCGACGAGGCCCGCCAGGCCAAGGAGAAGCTGGTCGCCGAGGCCGAGGAGCTGGCCGCCAGCGAGCAGTGGCGGGCGGCGGGTGAGCGGCTGCGCGCCCTGGTCGACACCTGGAAGGGCCTGCCGCGGCTGGACCGCAAGACGGACGACGAGCTGTGGCACCGCTTCTCGCACGCCCGCTCGGCGTTCTCCAAGCGGCGCAAGGCGCACTTCGCGTCGCTGGACGCGCAGCGCGAGGAGTCCCGCAAGGTCAAGGAGAAGCTGGTCGCCGAGGCGCAGGCGCTGTCGGCCTCGACGGACTGGGGAGCGACCGCCGCCCGGTACCGCGAGCTGATGGCGGACTGGAAGGCCGCGGGCCGCGCCCAGCGCGAGTACGAGGACGACCTGTGGAACCGCTTCCGCGGCGCGCAGGACGTCTTCTTCCAGGCGCGCGGTGAGGTCTTCGCCGAGCGGGACGCCGAGCAGCGGGAGAACCTGACCCGCAAGGAGGAGCTGGCCGCCGAGGCGGAGAAGCTGCTGCCGGTCACCGACCTCAAGGCGGCGCGGGCCGCGTTCCGTTCGGTCAACGAGCGGTGGGAGGCCATCGGGCACGTCCCGCGCGACGCCCGCCCGAAGATCGAGGGCCGGATGCACGCCGTCGAGCGCGCCATCCAGGAGGCCGAGGAGGCCGAGTGGCGGCGGACGAACCCGGAGGCGCGGGCCCGCGCCGCGGGTCTGACCGGTCAGCTCCAGGACGCCGTCGACAAGCTGGAGAAGCAGATCGAGACGGCGCGCGCGGCCGGTAACACCGCCAAGGCCGACAAGCTCGGCCGGGAGCTGGCGGGCCGCAAGGCGCTGCTCGACCAGGCGCTGAAGGGCCTGGAGGAGTTCGGCGGCTGAGCCACCGGAGCGCAGGAGAACCCCCGCTCGGGCCTTCGGGTCCGGGCGGGGGTTCTCTCACATCGGGGCCGGTGCGGCCCTCAGGGCCGTCGCGCCGACGTCACCCGGTACACGTCGTAGACGCCCTCCACGCCGCGGACCGCCTTCAGGACGTGGCCCAGGTGCTTGGGGTCGCCCATCTCGAAGGTGAAGCGGGAGGTGGCCACGCGGTCGCGGGAGGTCTGGACGGCCGCGGAGAGGATGTTGACGTGCTGGTCGGACAGGACGCGGGTGACGTCCGACAGCAGCCGGGAGCGGTCCAGCGCCTCGACCTGGATGGCGACGAGGAAGACGGAGGACTGGGTGGGCGCCCACTCGACCTCCAGGATCCGCTCGGGCTGCCGGGAGAGGGAGTCGACGTTGACGCAGTCGGCGCGGTGAACCGATACGCCACTGCCGCGGGTGACGAACCCGATGATCGGGTCCCCCGGCACCGGGGTGCAGCAGCGCGCCAGCTTCACCCAGACGTCGTCGACGCCCTTGACCACCACGCCCGGGTCGGCGCTGGAGCGCCGCTTGGAGCGGCGGATCGGGGTGGACTCGGCGATGTCCTCGGTCGCCTCGTCCTGGCCGCCGAGCGCCTGCACCAGCTTCTGGACGACGCTCTGCGCGGTGACATGACCCTCGCCGATCGCCGCGTACAGCGACGAGATGTCCGGGTAGCGCATCTCGTGCGCCAGGGTGACCAGTGAGTCGCCGGTCAGGATGCGCTGGATCGGGAGGTTCTGCTTGCGCATGGCGCGGGCGATGGCGTCCTTGCCCTGCTCGATCGCCTCGTCCCGGCGCTCCTTGGAGAACCACGCGCGGATCTTGTTGCGGGCGCGCGGGGACTTGACGAAGCCCAGCCAGTCCCGCGAGGGCCCGGCGCCGGGCGCCTTGGAGGTGAAGACCTCCACCAGATCGCCGTTGTCCAGCGTCGATTCGAGCGGGACGAGGCGCCCGTTGACGCGGGCTCCTATCGTGCGGTGGCCGACCTCGGTGTGGACGGCGTACGCGAAGTCGACGGGGGTGGCGCCGGCGGGCAGCGCTATCACGTCGCCCTTGGGGGTGAAGACGAAGACCTCGTTGCGGGAGAGGTCGAAGCGGAGCGATTCCAGGAACTCGCCCGGGTCCTCGGTCTCCTTCTGCCAGTCGAGCAACTGCCGCAGCCAGGCCATGTCGTTGACGGTGTCGCCCTTGCCGCCCGCGCCCTTGGGGACGTCGGTGCGGACCTTGGAGGCGCCGGCGACGGCCTCCTGCTTGTACTTCCAGTGCGCGGCGATGCCGTACTCGGCGCGGCGGTGCATGTCGAAGGTGCGGATCTGCAGCTCGACGGGCTTGCCCGCCGGGCCGATGACCGTCGTGTGCAGCGACTGGTACATGTTGAACTTCGGCATCGCGATGTAGTCCTTGAACCGGCCGGGGACCGGATTCCATCGCGCGTGGACGGTGCCGAGCGCCGCGTAACAGTCGCGGACGGTGTCCACGAGGACGCGGATGCCGACCAGGTCGTAGATCTCCGCGAAGTCCCGGCCGCGGACGATCATCTTCTGGTAGACGCTGTAGTAGTGCTTGGGGCGGCCGGTGACGGTGGCCTTGATGCGGGCGGCGCGCAGATCGGCCTGGACCTCGTCGGTCACTATGGCCAGGTACTCGTCGCGCTTGGGGGCCCGCTCGGCGACGAGACGGACGATCTCGTCGTACATCTTGGGGTAGAGGATCGCGAAGGCGAGGTCCTCCAGCTCCCACTTGATGGTGTTCATGCCCAGCCGGTGCGCCAGCGGGGCGTAGATCTCCAGCGTCTCGCGGGCCTTCTTCTCCTGCTTCTCCCGCTTGAGGTAGCGCATGGTGCGCATGTTGTGCAGGCGGTCGGCGAGCTTGATGACGAGGACGCGCGGGTCCTTGGCCATCGCGACGACCATCTTGCGGACCGTCTCGGCCTGCGCCGCCTCGCCGAACTTCACACGGTCGAGCTTGGTGACGCCGTCGACGAGCAGCGCGACCTGGTCGCCGAAGTCGCGGCGCAGGGTGTCGAGGCCGTACTCGGTGTCCTCGACGGTGTCGTGCAGCAGCCCGGCCATCAGCGTGGCCGGGTCCATGCCCAGCTCGGCGAGGATCGTCGTCACCGCGAGCGGGTGCGTGATGTACGGGTCGCCGCTCTTGCGCTTCTGGCCGCGGTGCCAGCGCTCGGCGACCTGGTAGGCCCGCTCGATCTGCCGGAGCGTGGCCGCCTCGATCTTGGGATCGTTGCTCCGCACCACCCGCAGCAGCGGCTCCAGGACCGGGTTGTACGGGCTGGAGCGCTGCACGCCGAGGCGGGCGAGGCGGGCGCGGACCCGGCTGGAGGAGCCGGAGCGCCCGGCGGACGCGGACGGTGCGGGCTTGGCGACCGGGGCCGGCCGGTCGGCCTTGGCGGGCGGGCCCGGCTTCGGCCCGGGGGCCGGGGGCCGGGGCGTGGCCGGTTCGGGGTCTTGCGGACGGGCGGTGGACCCGTCGGACGGCTTCGGCCCGGCGGTGTCCGGCGCTCCGGCGTCACCGGCGGACGGGCCGGGCCGGGGCGCGGTTCGGTCGCGGGTGGCCTCCCGGGGGTCGGGCTGCGCGCCCGCGGGGCCCGCGGCCCGCGGCTTCGGCTCGGCCCCCGGCGCGTCGGGGGATCCCGCCGGACGCGGCCGGGGGGAGAGCGGCTGGGCCTCGTCTGGCAAGAGCACTCCTCAAGTGGTTCCGGACCACAAGGCCACGATCGCGCCACGACCGGGCCGGGGTGCCATCGTATCGGCCTGGCCGCCGGTCCACTCCTGCGGCCGTGACGGCGGACACAACGACGGCGCCGGGGCGCCCGGGGAGGTGCTCCCCGGGTGCCCCGGCGCCGTACTGCGGGCGGCCGGAATCAGACCGTGACCAGGGCCTCCAGCGGAGCGCCCTTCAGCGTGGGCGCCAGCCGCTCGCGGCCCGCCAGGAAACCCAGCTCCAGCAGGACCGCCAGGCCCGCGACCTCGGCGCCCGCACGCCGCACCAACTGGAGCGAGGCGTCGGCGGTGCCGCCGGTGGCCAGGACGTCGTCGATGACCAGGACCCGGTCGCCCGGCTCCAGCGCGTCGGCGTGGATCTCGATCTCGGCCGTGCCGTACTCCAGGTCGTACGTCTGGCCGAGGGTGGCGCCGGGCAGCTTGCCCGCCTTGCGGACCGGGACGAAACCGACGCCGGCGCGGACGGCGGCGGGGGCGGCCAGTATGAAGCCGCGCGCCTCCAGTCCGGCGATCTTGTCCGCGCGGTGGCGGACGCACAGTTCGGCGAGGGCGTCGGTCAGCGCCCCGAACGCGGTCGCGTCCGCCAGCAGCGGGGTGATGTCCTTGAACATCACGCCCGGCTGCGGGTAGTCGGGCACGTCCGTGATCCGGCTCAGCAGCAGCTCGCGCAGGGCGGCGGGGGCGGTCATCGGCGCTTGCCCGACGGGCGGCCGCGTCCGCGGTTACGGGCGGCGGGCTGCGTACGGGGGCCGACCAGGCCGGCGGCCGCCTCGTCTCCCTCCGGCTCGGGCCCGTCCGGGTCCGCACCGTCCTGGGACCGCGGGTGCTCGGCCTCCTTGGCGGCGGCCGAGGCGCGCTTGGCCTTGACCCGCTTGGCCAGCGCCTTCATCTGCGGCTCGGTGTTCTTCAGGTCGGCGACCAGCGGGGTCGCGATGAAGATCGAGGAGTACGCACCGGCGGCGAGACCGACGAAGAGGGCGAGCGAGATGTCGTTGAGCATGCCCGCGCCCAGCACACCGCCGCCGACGAACAGCAGACCGGCGACCGGCAGCAGCGCGACGACGGTGGTGTTGATGGAACGGACCAGCGTGCCGTTGATGGAGCGGTTGGCGACCTCGCTGTAGGTGAAGCGGGTCTGCTTGGTGATGTCCTTGGACGCTTCCTTGAGGCTGTCGAAGACGACGACCGTGTCGTAGAGGGAGTATCCGAGGATGGTGAGCAGACCGATCACCGTGCCCGGGGTGACCTCGAAGCCGACCAGGGCGTAGACCCCGACCGTGATCGTCAGGTCGTGGATCAGCGCGATCAGGGCGGCCAGCGCCATCCGCCACTCGAAGGCGATGGCGAGGTAGATGACCACCAGGACCATGAAGATGCCCAGGCCCAGCCACGCCTTGTTGGCGATCTCCTCGCCCCAGCTCGGGCCGACGAGCTGGGTGTTGATGTCCTTGACCGGGACCTTCAGGTCCTCGGCCAGCTTCTCCTGGACGGGGACCGCCTGCTTGGTGTCCAGACCGCTGATCTGGATACGCAGGGAGCCGCCGCCGAGCTTCTGCACCACGGCCTGCTGACCGCCGGAGGCGGACTCGGCCAGGTGCTGGGCCTCGGAGGAGGAGACGGAGGTCTTCGGCGTGGTGAGGACCGCACCGCCGGAGAACTCGATGCCCATGTTCAGACCGCGCACCACCAGGCCGGCGAGGGCGACGACGGTGATGAGGATCGAGATGCCGTACCAGATCTTCCGCTTGCCGATGAAGTCGTAGCCGACCTCACCGCGGTAGAGCCGGGCGCCGAGGTTGCCGAGCTTGGACATCTCACGCCTCCTTCGTCTGGGTGGGGGCGGCGGGACGACGGCGGCGCAGCGGGGGCCTGGCACCCAGGCGCTGCGGGTCGAGGCCGGACCAGGGGTGGCCGTCGGCGAAGAACTTGCGGCGGGCCAGCAGCGTCATCAGCGGCTTGGTGAAGAAGAACACCACGACGACGTCGAGGAGCGTGGTCAGACCGAGGGTGAACGCGAAGCCCTGGACCTTGCCGACGGTGACGATGAAGAGCACCGCGGCGGCCAGGAACGACACGAAGTCGGAGACCAGGATCGTCCGGCGGGCACGCGGCCAGCCGCGCTCGACGGCCGGTCGCAGGGAGCGGCCCTCGCGGATCTCGTCCCGGATGCGCTCGAAGTAGACGATGAACGAGTCGGCGGTGATACCGATGGCGACGATGGCGCCGCAGACCGCCGGGAGGTTCAGCGCGAAGCCGATGGTCGGGCCGAGCAGCGTCATGATCGTGTACGTCAGGACCGCCGAGACCCCGAGGCTGGCCAGCGCGACCAGCGCCAGGCCCCGGTAGTAGGCGACGAGGTAGACGACGACGAGGGCGAGGCCGATCGCACCGGCGATCAGACCGGCGTGCAGTTGCTCACCGCCGAGCGCCGCGGTGACCGTCGTCTCGTCGGCGATCTTGAAGGAGAGCGGCAGGGCGCCGTACGACAGCATGTTGCCGAGGTCCTCGGCGGTCTGCTGGGTGAAGCCGCCGGAGATGGTGGCGCTACCGCCGTTGAGCCGCTGGCTGACGCGCGGGTCGGAGACGACCGCGCCGTCCAGGACGATCGCGAACTGGTTCTGCGGCTGCATCTTGGTGGCGAGCTGGCCGGTGATGTCCGCGAACTTCTTGCCGCCGTCGGAGGTGAAGTCCATCTGGACGATCCAGCCCTGGCCGGTCTGGCCGTCGAAGACCGCCTTGGCGTCCTTGACGTCGGTGCCCTCGACGCCGACGGGGCCGAGCGCGTACTTCTGCGTACCGTCGTCCTTGCAGGCCACGACGGGGTCGCTGGGCTTGGTGCCGGCCGCCCGCTCACCGGCGAGGGCGCGGTTCTGCTTGGTGGAGCAGTCCAGGGCGGCGAGCTGCTTCTGGAGCGCCGCGGGGATGCCGGTCTCACCCGGGACGGGCGGCGTCGCGGGCGCCTGGGGCTTCCGCGAGGGGGAGCCGCCCGGCGTGGGGTCCTTCTTCAGGGCGTCCGTGACGGCGCGGCCCTGGGTGGTGGCGCTCGCGGTGGGCGTCGGTGCGCCGCTCTTGCCGTCGGTGGCCTTGCCGTCCTTGGCGTCGCTGCCGGACTTGCCGTCCTTGCCGCCCGGCTCGGTCCCCGCCGAGGGGGTGCCGGAGGGCTGCTCGGGGGTCTTGCCGCCGGCGGTGGTGGTGAGCACCGGGCGGAAGCCGAGCTGGGCGGTGGTGCCGACCTGCTGGCGGGACTGCTTCGCGTCCGTCCCCTTGGGGATGTTCACGATGATGTGGTTGGTGCCCTGGGTCTGGACCTCGGACTCGGTCACACCCAGCCCGTTGACGCGCCGCTCCATGATGTCCGCGGCGGTCTTCATGTTGGTCTCGTTGATCGCGTTGGGCTTGCCCGGCTGGTTCTGGGCCTGGAGCGTGAAGCTGGTGCCGCCCGCCAGGTCGATTCCCAGCCGGGGCGTCAGCGTGCCGGAGGCGAACATGCCTCCGACCAGCGCCACCATGGCGATCAGGATGAGGACCAGGGTGCGCCCCGGCTTGCCCTGGCCGGCCGGCGCCCTGCGGCCCTTCTTCGGTGCTGCCACCTTCTCGTTTCTCCCTGTCCAACCGCTCGGCGGGGAGTCTCTGCCGAGCGGCCACGAAGTGTTGTGGGGACGTGCCCCCGCCGGAGCCTAGACGGTCACGGAACCGCGGCGCCCGCAGCGGACGCGTCGCGGTTCCGTGGGGCGGGCTACTTCGCGTCGGCGTCGCCGGACTTCTTCTCCGCGGCGGACGCGTCCTTCTCGGACGTGGCGGCCGGGGCCTCGTCGGCGGACTTCTCGTCGGACTTCTCGTCGGACTTCTCGTCGGCCGCGGGCTCGGCGTCGGCCGCGGCGCCGTCCTTGCCGAGGTCGGCGCCCTTCTTGCCGAGGTCGATCTTGTCGGACTTCTCACCCGAAACGGTGGCGTCGTCGCCGGTCAGCGAGGAGATGTCGTCGGGCACGACCGGGTCGGCACCGTCGATGATGCGGTTGTACTCCTCGTCGGCGAGGACCGCGCCGATGGAGTTCTTGGCGTAGACGGCGTGCACGCCGGGAGCGACCTCCAGGAGAACCGTCTCGTCGTGAATCTCCTTGACGGTCGCGTACATGCCCCCGATCGTCCGGACGCCGGTGCCCGGCTGCATCTCGTTACGCATCTGCGCGGCCGCCTGCTGCTTCTTCTTGGCCGAGCGGGTCATCAGGAACATGGCCCCGATGAGGATGATGAAGGGGAAGAAAGTCATGAAACTCACGGGACGGAAATCCTTCGCACGACCGCTGAGCCGCGGTCTCATATAGCGGGGGTGGAAAGCCGGCCCCTACGGGACGGCATCGGCGGAGTCTAAGTCAGTCCGCACCAGTGGAACAACGCACAACATCGCACCGCAGTTCCTGGCCCGGCCACGCCCCGCGCCGTCACGCGCCGAACAAACCCTGCTGTCCCGCCGCCCCCGATTGCTGCTGGGGCGGGACCAGACCGAGGTGGGCCCAGGCCGCGGGTGTCGCGATCCGGCCCCGGGGGGTGCGGGCCAGCAGACCCTCGCGTACCAGGAACGGCTCGGCGACCTCCTCGACGGTCTCGCGCTCCTCCCCCACCGCGACCGCGAGGGTGGACAGGCCGACGGGGCCGCCGCCGAACAGCTTCAGCAGGGCGGTGAGGACTGCGCGGTCGAGGCGGTCCAGACCGCGGGCGTCGACCTCGTAGACGTCGAGGGCGCGCGCGGCGGTGGCGCGGGTGATCACGCCGTCCGCCTTGACCTGGGCGTAGTCGCGGACGCGGCGCAGCAGGCGGTTGGCGATACGGGGGGTGCCGCGGGAGCGGCCGGCGATCTCGGCGGCGCCCTCGGTGTCGATCTCGACGTCGAGGAGCCCGGCGGAGCGGTGCAGGACGCGCTCCAGCTCCGGCGGGGCGTAGAACTCCATGTGGCCGGTGAAGCCGAAGCGGTCGCGGAGCGGGGGCGGCAGCAGACCGGCCCGTGTGGTGGCGCCGACCAGGGTGAACGGCGGGAGGTCGAGGGGGATGGCGGTGGCGCCGGGGCCCTTGCCGACGACGACGTCGACGCGGAAGTCCTCCATCGCCATGTAGAGCATCTCCTCGGCGGGGCGGGACATCCGGTGGATCTCGTCCAGGAAGAGGACCTCGCCCTCCTGGAGGGAGGAGAGGATCGCCGCGAGGTCGCCGGCGTGCTGGATGGCGGGGCCCGAGGTGATGCGGATCGGGGCGCCCATCTCGGCGGCGATGATCATCGAGAGGGTGGTCTTGCCGAGGCCGGGGGCGCCGGAGAGCAGGACGTGGTCGGCGGTGGCGCCGCGGGCGCGGGCGGCGCGCAGGACCAGGTCGAGCTGTTCGCGCACCCGCTCCTGGCCGACGAACTCCCCGAGGTCCTTGGGGCGCAGCGCGGCCTCGACCGCGGTGTCCTCGCCGTCGGCGGCGGCGCCGACCAGCCGGTCGGCGGCCGGGTCGGTCGCGGCGGACGGTGCGGTGTCGTCCCAGTTCACTGCGGAATGCCTCGCGGGGTCGGGGCGGCGGGGCCGCCAGGGTGGTGCGTACGGATCAAGGCGCCGGGCGGGCGGGGCCCGCGGCGGCTCAGCGGGTGCGGTTGAGGGTCTGCAGCGCCGCCTTGAGGAGCTGCGGGATCTGCGGGGTGCCGCCCTCGGCGACGGCGGCGTCGGCCTGCGGGGTGACGGCGGCGACCGCCTCGTCGGCCTCGCGGGTGGCGTAGCCGAGGCCGATCAGCGCGGCGTGGAGCTGATCGCTCCAGCCGGCGGTGACGGGGGCGGGGGCGCCGCCGGTGCCGAGCGGCGCGCCGAGGCGGTCCTTCAGCTCCAGCAGCAGTTTCTGGGCGCCCTTCTTGCCGATGCCGGGGACGGCGGTGAGGGCCTTCTCGTCGCCGGTGGCCACCGCGCGGCGCAGGGCGTCGGGGGAATGCACGGCGAGCATGGCCTGGGCCAGGCGCGGGCCGACGCCGCTGGCGGTCTGGAGCAGCTCGAAGGTGGCCCGCTCGTCGTCGTCGGCGAAGCCGTAGAGGGTCAGGGAGTCCTCGCGGACGACGAGGGAGGTGGCGAGCCGGGCGGGCTTGCCGATGCGCAGGCCGGAGAGGGTGTCGGGGGTGCACTGGACGGCCATGCCGACACCGCCGACCTCGACGACGGCGGTGTCCGGTCCGAGGGCCGCGACCGGCCCGGAGACGAAGGCGATCATCGGATGCCCTTCTGGGGAGCGGCCCGGCGGACGCCGGGGGTACGGGCGGGGGGTGCGGCGCGGCGGGCCGCGGCGTGTGCCTGCTGGAGGCGGCCCGCGGCGGGGGCGCGCCAGATATGGCATATGGCGAGCGCGAGGGCGTCGGCGGCGTCGGCCGGTTTCGGCGGGGCGTCGAGCCGCAGCAGCCGCGTCACCATGGCGCCGACCTGCTCCTTCCCGGCCCGCCCCGAGCCGGTGACCGCGGCCTTGACCTCGCTGGGGGTGTGCAGGGCGACCGGCAGGCCGCGGCGGGCGGCGCAGAGCATGGCGACCGCGCTGGCCTGGGCGGTGCCCATGACCGTACGGACGTTGTGCTGGCTGAACACCCGCTCCACGGCGACGTACTGGGGGCGGTGCTCGTCGAGCCACTGCTCGATGCCGCGCTCGACGAGGACGAGGCGGTCGGCGATGTCGGCGTCGGCCGGGGTGCGGATCACGCCGACGCCGGCCATGGTCAGCGGGCGGCCGACGGCGCCGTCCACGACGCCGACGCCGCAGCGGGTGAGCCCGGGGTCCACGCCCAGTACGCGCACGATGGCCTCTCCTCGGTCGTCCGGCGGGCCGGACGCGGGGAGCGCCGGCCTGTTCGTGCAGGCTATCGGCTGCCACTGACAACGCGTCGGGTCAGGGCCGGGCGCCGCCGCGCGCGGGCAGGGCGGCGCCGGTCAGCCGAAGCGGCCCGCCGGTTCGCACCGGCGGGCCGCTGTCGGTCGTACGGGGAGGAACGCCCCGTCAGGCGTCGATCTTGGCCATCGTCTCGTCGGAGACGTCGAAGTTGGCGAAGACGTTCTGCACGTCGTCGCTGTCCTCCAGCGCGTCGACCAGCTTGAAGATCTTGCGCGCGCCCTCCTCGTCCAGCTCGACCTGCATGGTCGGGACGAAGTTGGCGTCGGCCGAGTCGTAGTCGATGCCGGCTTCCTGGAGGGCGGTGCGGACCGCCACCAGGTCGGTCGCCTCGCTGATGACCTCGAAGTTCTCGCCGAGGTCGTTGACCTCTTCGGCGCCCGCGTCCAGGACCGCGCCGAGGACGTCGTCCTCGGTCAGCTCACCCTTGGGGACGATGACGACGCCCTTGCGGTTGAAGAGGTAGGAGACCGAGCCCGGGTCGGCCATCGAGCCGCCGTTGCGGGTCATCGCGACGCGGACGTCGGAGGCGGCACGGTTGCGGTTGTCGGTGAGGCACTCGATGAGCACCGCGACACCGTTGGGGCCGTAACCCTCGTACATGATCGTCTCGTAGTCGGCGCCACCGGCTTCGAGACCCGCGCCGCGCTTGAGGGCGGAGTCGATGTTCTTGTTGGGAACCGACTGCTTCTTGGCCTTCTGGATGGCGTCGAAGAGGGTCGGGTTGCCGTCCGGGTCGGCGCCGCCGGTCCGGGCCGCGACCTCGATGTTCTTGATCAGCTTCGCGAAGAGCTTGCCGCGCTTGGCATCGATCACGGCCTTCTTGTGCTTCGTCGTAGCCCATTTAGAGTGGCCGGACATCCGCCTGTCTCCTTCGCGTAACCCATTGAGAAACCAACGCACCGATCCTACCGGGAGCGCGTCAGGCCGCCGTACGCACCATGTCCACGAAGAAGGCGTGCACACGGTGGTCGCCGGTCAGCTCCGGGTGGAACGACGTGGCGAGGACGTTACCTTGCCGGACGGCCACCGTGTGTCCGTCGTACCTCGCGAGGACGTCGGCGGCGGCGCCGGTGGACTCGACCCAGGGCGCGCGGATGAAGACGCCGTGGACGGGTCCGCCGGGGATGCCCGTCATGTCGATGTCCGCCTCGAAGGACTCGTTCTGCCGCCCGAAGGCGTTACGGCGGACGATCATGTCGATGCCGCCGAACGTCTCCTGGTCCGCGCGGGCGTCCAGCAGCTTGTCGGCGACCATGATCATTCCGGCGCAGGTGCCGTAGACCGGGCGGCCGGAGCGGACGAAGCCGCGCAGCGGCTCCAGCATGCCGAAGGCGACGGCGAGCTTGGACATCGTGGTGGACTCGCCGCCGGGGATGACGAGCCCGTCGAGACCGTCCAGTTCCTCGGGGCGGCGTACCGGCCGGGCCAGGGCGTCCGCCGCGGCGAGCGCCACCAGGTGCTCGCGGACGTCGCCCTGGAGGGCCAGGACTCCGATGGTGGGGGTGGTCATGTCCGTGCTCACCAGCCGCGGTTGGCGTACCGCTCGGCCTCGGGCAGGGTGTCGCAGTTGATGCCGACCATGGCCTCGCCGAGGTTGCGGGAGACGTCCGCGACGACCTTCGGGTCGTCGTAGAAGGTGGTGGCCTTCACGATGGCGGCGGCGCGCTTGGCCGGGTCGCCGGACTTGAAGATGCCGGAGCCGACGAAGACGCCCTCGGCGCCGAGCTGCCGCATCAGCGCGGCGTCGGCGGGGGTGGCGACACCACCGGCGGAGAAGAGGACGACGGGCAGCTTGCCCAGCTCCGCGACCTCCTTGACCAGCTCGAACGGGGCGCGCAGCTCCTTGGCGGCGGCGTACAGCTCGTTGTTGTCGCAGCCGCGCAGCTTGGCGATCTCGCCCTTGATCTGGCGGAGGTGGCGGACCGCCTCGACGACGTTGCCGGTGCCGGCCTCGCCCTTGGAACGGATCATGGCCGCGCCCTCGGCGATGCGGCGCAGGGCCTCGCCGAGGTTGGTGGCGCCGCAGACGAAGGGGGTGGTGAAGGCCCACTTGTCGGAGTGGTTGACCTCGTCGGCGGGGGTGAGGACCTCGGACTCGTCGATGTAGTCGACGCCGAGGGACTGCAGGACCTGCGCCTCGACGAAGTGGCCGATGCGGGACTTGGCCATGACCGGGATGGAGACGGCGTCGATGATGCCGTCGATCATGTCCGGGTCGGACATCCGGGCGACGCCGCCGTCCTTGCGGATGTCGGCGGGCACCCGCTCCAGGGCCATGACGGCGACGGCGCCGGCGTCCTCGGCGATCTTCGCCTCTTCCGGGGTGACGACGTCCATGATCACGCCGCCCTTGAGCTGCTCGGCCATGCCGCGCTTGACGCGGGCGGTTCCGGTCTCGGGGGTCTGGGGCGTGGTGGGCGTGCTGGACACGGTTGACCTCACTCTGTGCGGGTGGTTTCGCTGCTTCACCCACACAACCGCTGGTGAGGGGGGTGCGGAAAGGGCCAATTGGCAGCCGGTGGCTCGTGGCGCCGGATGTCAGGCGGTGGTGTGCGGGTCCCCGAGGACGGCGGGCGGCTCGTCGTCCATCTCGAAGGCGAGGGGGAACGGCGCGTGCCCGGCGAGGCGGAGGTAGCGCACGAGGCGGTGGCGGCGGACCGCGCGGGCGGCCCGTACCGCGTCGTTGTGGAAGCGGCGGGCCATGGGGACGCGGCGGACGGCGGCGGTCAGCTCGGCGAGGGTCCGCTCACCGCCGGGCGCCTCGCGGACCGCGTCGACCTGCTCCCGCTCACCGAGGGTGGCGCGCAGCGCCTGGGACAGTTCGCTCTCGGCGACCTCCCGGCCGTCCTCCGGCGCCTGCCGGGCGGTGTGCGCCGCCTGGTAGAGGACGATCGAGGCGGCGGGGTCGAGGACGCCGGAGGTGCCGATCTCCTGGGCGACCGAGGCGCGCCGCAGCAGTTGCGCGTCGAGGGCGGCGCGCGCCGCGTCGATGCGGGCGTGCAGCCGGTCGAGGCGGCCGGCGGTCCAGCTCAGGTAGATGCCGATGAGGACGGCGACGGCCGCGATCCAGATGAAGGTGGTCACGCGGCGTCACCCTACCGGCCCGGACGGCGGGCCCCCGGGGCGCGGGCGGCCCCGGGGATCACGGGCCGTAGCGGCCGGTCAGTCCCGGGCGGCCCGCCCGGCGGGCTGGTCGGGGGCGACGGAGCGGCCCGGCTCCGCGCCCTCGGTGACCGTCTCGTACACCGCGAGGATGTCGGCGCCGACGGTGGACCAGTCGAAGCGCCGGACGTGCCGGGAGCCGCGGTCGCGCAGTTCGGCGCGGCGGGCGGGGTCGCGCAGCAGGCGGACGGCGGCGGCGGCGAGGGCGTCGGCGTCCTCGTTGGCGAAGAGTTCCCCGGCCTCGCCCTGGTCGAGGACCTGGGCGAACGCGTCGAGGTCGCTGGCGAGGACGGGCGCACCGGCCGACAGCGCCTCGACGAGGATGATGCCGAAGGACTCACCGCCGGTGTTCGGCGCCACGTACAGATCGACGCTGCGCAGCAGGCGGGCTTTGTCCTCGTCGCTGACCATGCCGAGGAATTCGACGTGCGGGCGGAGTTCGGGCGCCAGCGCGGCGACCGCCTCCTCCTCGTCGCCGCGTCCGGCGACCAGCAGCCGGGCGTCGGGGACGGCGGCGAGGATCGCGGGCAGCGCGCGCATCAGGACGGGCAGGCCCTTGCGGGGTTCGTCGATCCGGCCGATGAAGCCGAGGGTGGCGCCGGGCCGCCCGTCGTCCCCGCCGGGCCCGGACTCCCAGGCGGCCTTCGGCTCGGCGCGGGCGAAGAAGTCGACGTCCACGCCGTTGGGGATGACCACCGCGTCGCCGCCGAGGTGCTCGACGAGGGTGCGGCGGGCGTACTCGCTGACCGCGATGCGCGCGCTGATCTTCTCCAGCGCGGGCTGGAGGATCGGGTACGCGGCGATCATCGCCCGGGAGCGCGGGTTGGAGGTGTGGAATGTCGCGACGATCGGTCCGCGCGCCGCCCAGCAGGAGAGCAGGCCGAGGGAGGGCGAGGCCGGTTCGTGGATGTGGATCACGTCGAAGGCGCCGTGCTGGAGCCAGCGGCGGACCCGGGCGGCGGAGAGGAAGCCGAAGTTCAGCCGGGCGACGGAGCCGTTGTACGGCACCGGCACCGCGCGGCCCGCGGAGACGACGTACGGCGGCAGCGGCGTCCCGTCGTCGGCGGGCGCGAGGACGGAGACGTGGTGGCCGCGGGAGAGGAGGTGTTCGGCGAGGTCGCGGATGTGGAACTGGACGCCGCCGGGGACGTCCCAGGCGTAGGGGCAGACGATGCCGATTCTCACGGCTTCTCCGTTCCGCGGGCCGCGTCGCGCGGCTCCAGGTCGTCGAGCCAGAGGCGTTGCAGCATGTGCCAGTCCTCGGGGTGGGCGGCGATGCCGGAGGCGAAGGCGTCGGCGAGCGCCTGGGTCATGGCGGCGGTCTTCTCGGCGCGGGTGCCCTCCGCCGGGACCTCGATCTCGGGGTGGATACGGCCGCGCATGACCGGCGTGCGGTCGTACCAGAGGGTGACGGGCAGCAGCATCGCGCCGGTGCGGGCGGCGAGCATCGCGGGTCCGGCGGGCATCTTCGCGGCGTGGCCGAAGAAGTCGACCTCGACGCCGGAGCTGGAGAGGTCCCGGTCGGCGACGAGGCAGACCAGACCGCCGTCACGCAGCCGCCGGGCGAGCGTGCCGAAGGCGGCGCCGCCGGTGTGCGGCAGCACCTCCATGCCCAGGCCCTCGCGGTAGGCGACGAAGCGGTCGTAGAGGGATTCCGGCTTGAGGCGTTCGGCGACGGTGGTGAAGGGGACGCCGAGCGCGGTGGTCACCCAGACGCCCGCCAGGTCGTAGTTGGCCATGTGCGGCAGGGCGAGGATGACGCCGCGGTCGCTCGCCAGCGCGTCCTTGAGGCGGTCGACGTCCTGCGCGGTGAAGCCCGTCGTTATGCGCTCGGGGCTCCAGGCCGGCAGCCGGAAGGACTCCATCCAGTAGCGCATGTACGAGCGCATCCCGGCACGGGACAGCTCGGTCAGCCGCTGCTCGGTGGCGTCCGGGACGACGCGGGCGAGGTTGGCCTCCAGACGCAGCACGCCCTTGCCGCGGCGGCGCCAGGCGGCGTCGGCGATCGTCCGGCCCAGGCGGACCGCCACGCCCTCGGGCAGCTTCTTGACCGTGCTCCAGCCGAGCCCGTAGAGGGCGTCGGTGAGCCGGTCGGTGTCGAGGCGGCTCATACGCCGTTCCCCGCGTGGGAGGCGGCGTCCGCCTCGGCGGATTCCCGGCGGACCGTCACCACGCGCTGGGCGAGGGTGACGGCGCTGCCGACGGCGACGACCCACAGGGCGATCGGCAGCAGGATCTCCACGCCGGGCACCCCGAAGGCGTGCAGGCCGGACAGCCCGCAGGCGACGAGCGAGATGACCAGCCGCTCGGCCCGCTCGACCAGCCCGTTGACGTTCACCGGCAGCCCGATGGCCTCACCCCGCGCCTTGGTGTACGAGACGACCTGACCGCTGGCGAGGCAGAAGATCGCCATCGCGCAGAGCAGCATGCTGTCGCCGCCGCCCGCGTACCAGAGGGCGAGCCCGCCGAAGATCGCGGAGTCGGCGACCCGGTCGAGGGTGGAGTCCAGGAAGGCGCCCCAGCGGCTGGAGCGCCCGAGCTGCCGGGCCATGTTGCCGTCGACCAGGTCGGAGAAGACGAACAGGGTGATGACGACGGTGCCCCAGAAGAACTCACCTCGGGGGTAGAAGACCAGGGCGCCGGCCACCACGCCCCCCGTACCGACGAGGGTGACCGCGTCCGGGCTGACGCCGAGGCGGATGAGCAGGGCGGCGAACGGCGTGAGAACACGCGTGAAGAACGCACGCGCGTACTTGTTCAGCATGGCCTTCCCGGAGGTCGATACGGGCCGTGCGGTCAAGGGGCCACCGGCTGGCCCATCGTAGCCAGGCGCTCCCCGGGCGCCGCGCACCCACCACGGCGCCCGGGAACAACCGGTGACCGGCGCGGACGGCCACTCCCCCGCCGCTCCCTGTGGACGGGCCCCCACCGCGGTGGAAAGCTCGAATCACCGCAAAGGTGACGACCTGGAGGCGAGGGCATGAACGAGAAGCCGGGCGCAGACCCCGGGGCCGCCGCCGGCCCCGCCGCCGTCCGCAACGTGGTGCTGGCCGGCCCGAGCGGCGCGGGCAAGACCACCCTCGTGGAGGCGCTGGCCGTCGCCGCCGGAGCCACCGGACGCGCCGGGCGGGTGGAGGACGGCGACACCCTCTCCGACCAGGACCCGATCGAGCAGCGGCACCAGCGCTCGGTCCAGCTTTCGCTGATCCCCCTGGAGTGGCGCGGCTGCCGGATCAACCTGCTGGACACCCCCGGGTACGCCGACTTCGTCGGGGAGCTGCGGGCCGGGCTGCGGGCGGCGGACGCGGCCCTCTTCACCGTCTCCGCCGCGGAGGACGTGACCGGGGCGGTCCGCGCGCTCTGGGCCGAGTGCGCGGCGGTCGGCATGCCGCGGGCGCTGGTCCTCACCCACCTCGACGCCGCCCGCGCCGATGTCGCCACCGTCCTGCGCGGCTGCGGTACGGCCCTGGGCGACGGCGATCCGGACGCGGTGCTCCCGCTGTACCTCCCGCTGTACGGCGCGGCGGGCGCGGACGGCCGGGCGCCGGTGACCGGACTGCTCGATCTGCTGACGCGCCGGGTCGCGGAGTACGGGCCGGACGGGCGCGCCGAGCGGGAGCCGGCCGGGGCGGAGCCGGCGCTGCTGGACGAGGCGCGCGGCCGGCTGATCGAGGGGATCATCGCCGAGAGCGAGGACGAGACGCTGATGGACCGCTATCTGGGCGGCGCGGAGCTGGACCTCGCCTCGCTCGTCGCCGACCTGGAGACGGCGGTCGCCCGCGGCACCTTCCACCCGGCGCTCATCGCGGCACCGGCCACCGCCGCCGCCCGCCAGGGCCTGGGCACCGTGGAGCTGCTGGACCTGATCGTGCGGGGCTTCCCCGCACCCGGCGAGCGCCCGGCCCCGGAGGTCACCACGCCGGACGGCGCACCGCGCCCGGCGCCGCCCTGCGATCCGTCCGCCCCGCTGGCCGCCGAGGTCGTGCGGACCACCTCCGATCCGTACGTCGGACGGCTGTCGCTGGTGCGGGTCTTCTCCGGCACACTGCGGCCGGACGAGCCGGTGCACGTCTCCGGGCACGGTCTGACCGACCGCGGCCACGCCGACCACGACGTGCAGGAGCGGGTGGGCGCGCTGTCCGTGCCGTCCGGGAAGCAGCAGCGGCCGCTGCCGCAGGCGGTGGCCGGGGAGTTGGCGTACGTGGCGAAGCTCGGCCGCGCGGAGACCGGCGACACCCTGTCGTCGTGCCGCGAGCCGCTGCTGATGGCGCCGTGGACGATGCCCGATCCGCAGCTTCCGGTCGCCATCGAGGCGCACGGCAAGGCGGACGAGGACAAGCTCTCGCACGGCCTGGCGCGGCTGGTCGCGGAGGATCCGACGATGCGCCTGGAGCAGCATCCGCACACCGGCCAGGTGGTGTTGTGGTGCATGGGCGAGGCGCACGCGGAGGTCGCGCTGGAGCGGCTGCGGACCCGGTACGGCGTCCGGGTCGACACCGTCGCCTACCGCGTACCGCTGCGGGAGACGTTCGGCGCCGCGGCGTCCGGGCGGGGGCGGCAGGTCAAACAGTCCGGCGGACACGGGCAGTTCGCGATCTGCGAGATCGACGTGGAGCCGCTGCCCGCGGGCTCCGGCGTCGAGTTCACGGACACGGTGGTCGGCGGCGCGGTGCCGCGGCAGTTCATCGCGTCGGTGGAGAAAGGGGTACGCGCCCAGGCGGCGCAGGGCGTGGCCGCCGGGTATCCGCTCGTCGACATCCGCGTCACGCTGCGGGACGGCAAGGCGCACACGGTGGACTCCTCGGACGCGGCGTTCCAGGCGGCCGGCGCGCTGGCGCTGCGCGACGCGGCCGGTCAGGTGCGGATCGAGCTGCTCGAACCGGTCGCGGAGGTCGCGGTGTTGATTCCGGACGAGTTCGTGGGAGCGGTGATGAGCGATCTGTCCGGGCGGCGCGGACGGGTGGTGGGCACCGAGCAGGAGGAGACGGGCGACCGCACCTGGGTACGCGCCGAGGTGCCGGAGGCGGAGATCGCCCGCTACGCCGTCGATCTGCGCTCGCTCGCCCACGGCACCGGCCGCTTCACCCGGACCCCTCTGCGCCACGAACCGATGCCCCCGCACCTGGCGGCGGCGGTGCGGGGCGGCCGGGAGAACGGCGCATAGTCAACGATTGACGGGCCGTTGGGCCGGTCAACTCCCTTGGGCCCGGCCCCGCCTGTACGCTGAGCGGACGGGCTCGGCAGGTGTGCCAGGAGCGGTGGACGGGTAAAGAGCCGCGGCAGTGATGGTGCGGCGTTGGGGGCGGGCAGTGGCAGCAGACGGCTTCGACTTCAGTCCCGGGGCGCAGGTCCCGCTCCTGGGAGGCGCGGGACAGACCGCGGCGACCCAGGCGTTGGCCTCGGCGGCCTACCGGGACAGTCCGCTGGCCGATATCTCCAAGGCCGATTCGGAATCCGGCGCCTCCGAGATCAAGAAGCCCAAACTCTCGCTCTTCGAGCCGAACCTCGGCGAGGCGTTCTCCCGGGCCATCCAGACGCGGATGCTCGGCGGCGGCCGCAAGGCGCTCATCCAGTCCTTCGGCACCGAGCCGCAGGTCGTCGTCGAGCACTGTCTGGCGGCCACCCGCATCCGCAAGCAGCGGGACGCCAAGCTGACGGTGCTCATGCTGCTGTGCGGGCTGGCGTTCCTGCCCGGTGTGCTGGTGTGGCTGGGCGGCTTCCAGCTCAAGAAGTACCTCGCCAAGGACGGCAAGACCTCCGTCGGCGGTTCGGCGCTGCTCGGCATCCTCGCGCTGGCCTCGGTGTTGTTGCTGATCAAGCTGCCCACGACGGGCTTCTGGCCGCTGTACGCCCGCGCCATGGTCGTCGTCCCGGTGATCGGCTGGTGGTTCGCCAAGCAGATCTGCGAGCGGACGGCGGTGCTGCTGCGCGAGGCGTGGCAGGGGCTGCTGGACGGCGGCGGGGTCGGCGCGAAGATCCCCGAGGCGGTGCCGGGCGATCCGGGCGAGATCGCGGCCGAGACGCTGCGCCACAATCTCGCCAAGCTCACCGCCGAGCAGCGCAGCAACGTCGTCTTCTACGCCGGTCCGCGCGGCATCCTCGGGATGGGGACGCGCTGGGGAAGCTGGCATCTGGCCGAGGAGCTGAAGCCGGCGAAGGAGGGCACGGAGATCCACCCGTTCCGCAGTTGGGACGTGGTCCGGGCGATCCACGACAAGCTGCGGATGCTGGAGCGCAGCCCCCTGCACACCGGCGGGTTCCAGCAGGCGCCGCAGGTCAACCACTGGATCGTCGCGCCGGTCGGGGAGAAGGCCAAGGAGGTCAGCCGCCCGGACGGCACGGACACCGACGCCTTCCAGATCCGCGGCCACGAGGTCGAGCGGATCTGCAACGAGCAGCAGTTCGGCAGCGGCAACCGCCACTACCTGGGCGTCCAGTTCGTCCTGTGGGACGGTCAGTTGGTGCTGACGCTGCTGATCACCGTCACGGTGCTGCACGAGACGCTGCGTATCGAGGTCACCGGTCACGCCCTGGGCCCGGTCAACTCCCTGTTCACCAGCAAGCCGTCGCCCAAGACCAAAGAGGTCGCGAAGGTCATCAAGTTCTGGGAGACCCGCAAGCAGACGCTGCCGCTGATCGACCCCACCGAGGTCGTACGGCTCGCCGCCCGGGCGCCGCTGACGTGGTTCCCGCCGGTGCTGGACTTCCTCGGCGGCAAGCTGTCGCTGCCCGAGCCGTTCGGGCTGCGGCACGTCTGGGCGGACAAGCCGTGGCGGCACCGCTTCATGGCCGATGACGCGCTGCGCGCGGCCACCCCCGTCCTGCGCGCGGTCCACACCGCCGCGTTGGGTGTGCTGAAGGCGAACGGCGTGGACACCGAGCGCTTCGAGGGCCGTTCGCTCTTCCTCAGCGGCGCGGTCCAGGGCGTCGAGCCGCGGAAGGCCGACGAGTACACCGCGTAGCCGGCCGCCCCGCTCCCCCGCTTCCGACTCCCGTACGGGCCCGCCCCGTACGGGAGTCGGCCGTTGTACGGGGTCAGCGGAAGATGCCGGTGTGGCCGAGGGAGTAGCGGCCGGGCTGCGGGTAGACCGCGAGGCCGTGCGGGCCGTTGCCGACGGGGATCTTCGCCAGGGTTTTCCCCGTACGGGTGTCGAGGGCGTAGACCTCCGAGTTATAGCGGCCGGAGAGCCAGAGGGTCTTGCCGTCGGCGGAGACGCCGCCCATGTCGGGGCTGCCGCCGCCGCGGATGTGCCATTTCCCGGTGAGGCGGCCGGTGGCGAAGTCCAGCAGCGAGACGGTGCCCTCACCGCGGTTGGAGATGTACATCCGCTTCGAGTCGCGGCTGACGTAGAGGCCGTGGGCGCCCTTGCCGGTGCGCAGCAGTTCGGGCCGGGTGAAGTGGTCGCCGTCGAGGACCCACACCCCGTCGGACGTCATATCGGCGATGTACCAGGTCTTCCCGTCCGGGGAGATTTTGACGTCCTGCGGCATCGCGCCGTGCCGCGGCAGTTTCTGCCGGCCGGTCACCGCCATCTTCGCGGTGTCGACCTTGAGCAGCTCGCCGGAGAACTCGCAGGAGACGATGAAATACCGGCCGTCGGCGGAGAAGTCGGCGTGGTTGACCCCGGCGCAGGTCACCGGCACGGTCTTGCGGACCTTCATGGTGTGCGGATCGCGGAAGACCAGCTCTTTGTCCATGGACGCCATGACGACCGCGTACTTGCCGTCGGGCGTGAAGTAGAGGTTGTACGGATCGTGCACCGCGACGGTCTTCCCCGCCTTGCCGGTGCGCGGATCGATCGGGGTGAGGCTGTTGCCGCGGTCGTTGTTGACCCAGAGCGTCTTGAGGTCCCAGGACGGTACGACGTGCTGCGGCTGTATGCCCACCGGCATGGTCCGGACGACCTTGTACGTCCGCGGGTCGATGACGCTGACCGTGTGGGAGATCGTGTTGGGGACGTACACCATCGACGGGAAGTCCTTGACCTGCGGGGCCAGCTTGCCCGGCCGGTCGGCGGCGTAGAGGTCGTGCGGGTCGAGCGGCGGCGGCATACCGGGCAGTCCCGGGCGGGCGGCCGACGCCGGGGACGGGCTCGCGGGGCGCGCGGTGTGCGGGGCGCGGGCGGCGGTGTCGCCGCCGGTGCCGCAGCCGGCGGCGAGCAGCGCGCAGGCGGCGGCCAGCAGGGCGGCCTTCCGCGGGGTGCGGCGGAGGGCGGGGGTCCGGTCAGCCATCAGGTCACCAGCTCCGTAGTCGTCACCGCGCGCAGACCGCGCCGGTGCAGGCCGTCGAGGATCGGGGGCAGCGCGGCGACGGTGCCGGGGTGCCCGAGGTGGAGGCTGACGACCGAGCCGGGCCGGACCCCGTCCAGCACCGTGCGCCGGACGGCGGGCGCGCCGGGGTCGTCGGCGTCGAGGGAGTCGAGGTCGTACGAGAGGACGTGCGGATAGCCGGCCCGGCGGGCCAGGCGGACCACCCGGTCGGTGGCGTACCGCGTCCGCGAGGGGCGGAACCAGCTCCCGATGGTGCCGGTCAGCGCCCGCAACCGGTCGGCGCAGCCGGTGATCTCCGCGTACGCCTCGTCCTCCGGCAGGGCGCAGATGGTGCGGTGGTGGAGGGTGTGGTTGCCCAGTTCGTGGCCGCCGTCGAGGATGCGGCGGGCCATCGCGGGCTGTGCGTCGAGCCAGACGCCGACGGCCAGCACGGTGACGCGGGCGCCGGCCCGCTCGGCCTCGCGGAGCAGTGCGGTGGCGGTCTTCGGATCGCCCTGACCGTGGAAGGTGAGCGCGACGGCGTCCCCGCGCCGGGGGCCGTGGGCGATCTGCGCGGGCAGGCCCGGTGCGCGGGTGGGCGGCCGGGCGGCGTGCGCCGGGCGGGGCGAGGCCGGGCGCGGGGTGGCCGGAGCGGTGGCGCGGGTGGCCGCGGGGCCCGCGGCGCCGCGGGTGCAGGCGGTGGCGGCCGCCCCCGCGGCCACCGCGGCGGCCACGCGTAGCACGGAACGGCGGTCCGGAGGAGTCACCACTCCATTACAGAGCGGAACGGACCGGAAGGAGGTGTTTTGTTCGGCTCTTCGGAGGAGCGGCGCGCCCCGGGGCGGCGGACGGGCCCCGGGGGCGGCGGTGCCGTCAGGCGGGCCAGGCGTCCGCGAGCATCCGCCGGGTGTCGGCGAGGAGCTGCGGCAGGACCTTGGTGTGGCCGACCACCGGCATGAAGTTGGTGTCACCGCCCCAGCGCGGGACGACGTGCTGGTGGAGGTGGGCGGCGATACCCGCACCGGCCACCGCGCCCTGGTTCATACCGATGTTGAAGCCGTGCGCGCCGGACGCGGTACGCAGCGCGGTCATCGCGTGCTTGGTCAGCTCCGCCAGCTCCGCGGTCTCCGCGCCGTCCAGCTCGGTGTAGTCCGCGACGTGCCGGAACGGCACCACCATCAGATGCCCGCCGTTGTACGGGTAGAGGTTCAACACCGCGTAGACGTGCTCGCCCCGGGCGACGACCAGGCCGTCCTCGTCGGACTTGGCGGGGATCGCGCAGAACGGACAGCCGTCGTCGGCCCCCGGACCGCTCGGCTTGTTCTCCCCCTGGATGTACGCCATCCGGTGGGGCGTCCACAGGCGCTGGAAGGCGTCCTGCGTCCCGACTCCGATCTGCTGCTCCGGCTCGCTCGTCATACCGGCCAGCATATGGCGTCCGCCGTCCGCGGCGTGTCGCCGGGGCGCACCGCCCCGCGCGCTCCCCGATGCTGGGCCGATGGACCGGAACGACCGTCTGGCGGCGTGGGAGAAGCGCGCCGACCCTTGGCTCCTCGCCGCCTCACTGCTCTTCCTGCTCGCGTACGCGGTACGGGTCCTGACGCCCGGCCTGCCGCCCGGCGCGCGGGACGCCTGGTCCGCGGTGACCGCGGTGACCTGGGCCTGCTTCGTGGCGGAGTATCTGACGCGGCTGGCCCTCAGCCCCGACCGGCGGCGCTTCGCGCGGACCCGGTGGCTCGATCTGCTGGTGGTGCTCCTGCCGCTGCTGCGGCCGCTGCGGCTGGTCGAGCTGCACGACCGGCAACGGCTGCGTCACCGGCGGCCGCGGCTGCCGCTGGAGGCCCGGGTGATGGTGTACGCCGGGCTGTCGGCGCTGCTGCTGGGGTTCGCCGCGGCGCTGGCCGTGCTGCACGACGAGCGGACGGCACCCGGGAGCAGCATCCACTCCCTCGGGGACGCGGCCTGGTGGGCGGTGGCGGCGCTGACGACGACGGGGTACGGCGATGTGACACCGGTCACCACGCGCGGGCGCTTCATCGCCACCGGGCTGATGTGCGCCGGGGTGGCGCTGGTCGGCGCGGTGGTCGGCGCGTTCTCCTCCTGGCTGGTGCGGCGCTTCCGGCAGGAGGGCGAGGAGTAGCCGGGGCGCGGGACATACGGCCGGGCCCCGGCGAGCGGCTGCTCACCGGGGCCCGGACGGGCGTTCCAGCGCGGGCTCACACCTGGATACGGCGCTCCACCGCGTCCACGATCTCGGCGAGCGCCTCGGCGCGCGGGATGCCGTTCTTCTGCGAACCGTCGCGGTAGCGGAAGGAGACCGCGCCGCACGCGACGTCCTCGTCACCGGCGATGACCATGAAGGGCACCTTGCTCTTCTGGGCGTTGCGGATCTTCTTCTGCATCCGGTCCGACGACGCGTCGACGTCGATCCGCAGCCCCTGGGCGCGCGCCTCGTCGGCGAACTCCTGGAGGTAGGGGACGTGGGCGTCGCCGATCGGGATGCCGGTGGCCTGGACGGGGGCGAGCCACACCGGGAAGGCGCCCGCGTAGTGCTCCAGGAGCACGCCGAAGAACCGCTCGATGGAGCCGAACAGCGCGCGGTGGATCATGACGGGCTGCTGCTTGGAGCCGTCCGCCGCGGTGTACTCCAGACCGAACCGCTTGGGCTGGTTGAAGTCCACCTGGATCGTCGACATCTGCCAGGACCGGCCGATGGCGTCCTTCGCCTGCACGGAGATCTTCGGGCCGTAGTACGCGGCGCCGCCCGGGTCGGGGACGAGCGGCAGACCCTGCTTCTCGGCGGCCAGCCGCAGCGCCTCGGTGGCCTCGGTCCAGTCCTCGTCGGTGCCGATGAACTTGTCGGAGTCGTCACGGGTGGACAGCTCCAGCTCGAACTCGGTCAGGCCGTAGTCGCGCAGCAGGTCCAGCACGAAGGTCAGGAGCGTGTCCAGCTCCTGGGGCATCTGGTCCTTGGTGCAGTAGATGTGCGAGTCGTCCTGGGTGAAGCCGCGCGAGCGGGTCAGGCCGTGCACGACGCCGGACTTCTCGTAGCGGTAGACCGTGCCGAACTCGAAGAGGCGCAGCGGCAGTTCGCGGTAGGAGCGGCCGCGCGACTTGAAGATGAGGTTGTGCATCGGGCAGTTCATCGCCTTGAGGCGGTAGTTCTGCTCGTCGAACTCGATGGCCGGGAACATGCCCTCCGCGTAGTGCGGGAGGTGCCCCGAGATCTCGAAGAGCTTCTCCTTCGAGAGGTGCGGGGTGTTCACGAACTCGTAGCCGGAGACCTCGTGACGCTTACGGGAGTAGGTCTCCATCTCCTTGCGGATGACGCCGCCCTTGGGGTGGAACACCGCGAGCCCCGGGCCCAGCTCCTCCGGGAAGGAGAAGAGGTCCAGCTCCGCGCCGAGCTTGCGGTGGTCGCGCTTCTCGGCCTCGGCGAGGAACTCCAGGTGGGCCTTGAGCTCGTCCTTGGTCGGCCAGGCGGTGCCGTAGATCCGCTGGAGCTGCTTGTTCTTCTCGCTGCCGCGCCAGTAGGCGGCGGCGGAGCGCATCAGCTTGAAGGCGGGGATGACGCGGGTGCTGGGCAGGTGCGGGCCTCGGCAGAGGTCCTTCCAGCACAGCTCGCCGGTCTTGGCGTCGAGGTTGTCGTAGATGGTCAGCTCGCCGCCGCCCACCTCGGCGTCGGCGCCCTCGGCGGCATCGGCGGCGTTGCCCTTGAGGCCGATCAGCTCCAGCTTGTACGGCTCGTCGGCCAGCTCGACACGGGCGTCCTCGTCGGTGGTGACCCGGCGCGCGAACTTCTGGCCGCGCTTCTGGATCTCCTGCATCTTCTTCTCGATGCGCTTGAGGTCGTCCGGCTGGAACGGGGTCTCGACGTCGAAGTCGTAGTAGAAGCCGTCCTTGATGGGCGGGCCGATGCCGAGCTTGGCCTCGGGGAACAGCTCCTGCACGGCCTGCGCCATCACATGCGCGGTGGAGTGCCGCAGGATGTTCAGGCCGTCCTGGGAGGTGATCTCGACGGGCTCGACGGTCTCGCCGTCGGCCACCTCGTACGCCAGGTCCTTCAGCTCCCCGGCCACCCGCGCGGCGACGACGGCGCGCTCGCCCTGGAAGAGGTCGGCGGCCGTAGTGCCCGTGGTCACCACGCGTTCTTCCCGCTCGGAATCGCGTTGGACGGTCACACGGACGTCTGACACCGGTCTCTCCTGTCATGTCTGCTGCGCGTCAGCGATTGCTGCGCAGCCAAATCGTACCGATCCCGTGGCCCGGACCGCGAAACGGTTTGCCGGGGCCCGTCCGCCCCGGGAGGAATGGGGCCGCGGATGCCTTCGGGGGCGGCGGTCACCGGGGGCCGGGCGGCTCGTCCCGGGGCACGCCGGCACGCCGGTACGCCAGTACGCCGGTACGCCGGTACGCCGCGAGGTTCGCGGGTCGGGGAGGCGGCCCCGTGGGCGGAGGCGCCCACGGCGGCCGGTCGCCGGCGGCCGGACCGGTCCCCCGGGCGCCGGGTTTCACGGCTCCTCCGCCTCCCCCACCGGCACCGGAACGACACCCCGCGCCCCCGTCAGCCGCCGGAACCCCCCGCGGCTCTCCAGCCGCCCGCTGATCCGGACCGGGACATCCATCAGATGGGCCTGGCCCGCGACCCGGTAGTCGTCGTCGCCGAGCGCGGCCCGCACCTGTGCCACGTCCGCCCCGGAGACCACCCGCAGCCGCACCACTCCCCCGCCGGGCCGCTCCCGGTGGAGCCGCACCACCACGCCCGTCACCCGGACCGGCAGCGACGGCTCGCCCCGTACGTACCGCTGGGCGGCGTCCGCCAGCGCCGGAAGGTCGCCCGGGGTGAACTCCACCGGGCCGGGGCGGACCGGGCAGCCGGGCGGCGGGCCCGCCCCGGGCGACCAGTCCACCGTGATCCGGATGCCGCCGCCCTCGTGGACCAGCGCGATCAGCGCCTGCACCAGCTCGTGGCAGACGCCGGACACCACCGCCGCGTCGAACGCCTCGTCGCCCCCGGTGGCGTGCCGGTGGTCGGTGGCGTCGCGGGCGGCACGCAGCGCCCGGTACAGGGTGATCACCGGATCCCGGCCGGCCGACACCGGCAGGAACGCGGCGACCCGGCGACCCTCCGGCGCCGGCCCGATCAGCGCCTTGGCCAGGAAACGTTCGGCGTGGGCGCGGTAGCGGGACCCGTAGTACCCGGCGCGGGCGCAGCTACCCAGCGCCGCGGCGGTCAGCGTGGCGCGCGCCGCGCCGCGCAACTGCTCCTGCGCCACCCAGCGCGCCACCACCGATCCCTCCCCCGGCGTCAGCCGCTCCCAGCGCACCTCGTCGCTGAGCGCCGCCATCCCCAGCAGCACCTCACGGGCGTACGGCGCCGGGCTGACGCTCAAGGTGGCCAGCGCCTCGGCGAGCAGCTCGGCGCACTCGGGGAAGCGCCGGTCCTGCGGCACCAGCAGCCCGGCGCCGCCGCCCGGCGGGGTCCAGCGCGCGTACCGCCCGCCGGGGCCGCCCGTGCGGTGCCAGCCGTGCCGGGCCAGCAGCGCGCCGAGGATCGCGGGGTCGAGGGCCGCCGGATCGGGCAGCGGGATACCGGCGCCCGGCAGTTGCGGGCCCGGCGCGGCGGGTTCGTCGGTCGGCCGGTGCATCACGGTCTCCCTCCCGGACCGGTCCGCACCGGGCCCGGTCCTCGAAGAGCCGCGGCCGGTCACCGGGGCCGGCCGGGTCGTCCGGTGGAGCGGCAGGGCAGCCGGGCCCGCCCGGGTACGCGGCGGGGCGGACGCGGTGCGCGGGGACGGCGGCCCGCCCGGACCGCCGGCGTACGGCCGCGCCGGGTGCGGGCTGATCCTCGCGGGAGCGCTCCGGTACGGCGTCGGGCCACCGCCGGGCCCGCGTCCCGTCCTCTTGGTTTGTCTCCCCGCCAAGTGGCCCGCAAACAAAAGCGGTTCGGCGACACCATGGGGCGGGTATCACCTGCTCGGGCCGAGGGTCGTCGCGCCGTCCCCGGCGGCTCGGCGCACAGGCACCGGCCGGGAGCGGCCGGACGCCACCGCGCGCCCGCGCCGTGATGTCGGAGTGCGAGGAGGGGCGATGGTGCCGAGTTGGTACGACGGTCCGCTGGCGGCGTTCGGCGTCGGGGCGAGCGGGGACGATCCCGAGAACGACCGGGTCATCGCGGCGGCACTGGCCGTCCAGGAGACCCCGGGAGCCGCCCCCGCGCTCACCCGCTGGCTGATCAGCCCCGGCGTGGAAATCTCCGGGAGCGCGGCGGCGGCGCACGGCCTGACCGCCGGGCACCTCGCGCGCCGCGGCCGCTGGCCGGCGCCCGCCGTGGACGAGATCGCCCGCGCCCTGACCTCACAGGCGGCGTCCGGCCGCCCGGTGGCCGTGCTGAACGCCCCGTTCACCCTCACGCTCCTGGACCGCGAGGCGACGCGCCACCGCGCCACCTCCCTGACCGCGTATCTGGGCACCCACCCGCTGTACGTCCTCGACCCGCTGGTCCTCGACACCCGTCTGGACCGCTACCGCAAGGGCACCCGCACCCTCGCCGACCTCCGCGCCCACTACGACGTCAAGGTCTTCGACAACGACCGCAACGGCTCCGGGCGCACCGCCGAGGACACCCTCGCCGTCCTGGAACTCACCCGCACGCTGGGCCGCCGCTTCGCCGCCCGCCTCGCCCGCCTGCGCCCGGACGAACTCCACGCCCTCCAGACGACGTGGTACGAGGCCCAGGTACGCGACCGGCAGACGTGGTTCCCGGGCGGCGCGGCCACTCCGGCCGACGCGCGGTGGCCGATGCGGACACCGGCACCGGCCACCGCGCCCCCGGAAGGCTGAGGGGACGCGCCACCGTCCGGAACGGCACGGGCTGTTCGGGAATCATCGGCGCAACGCAAAGATCCGGGCCGCCATTTGACGACCCGGATCTTTGATTCCGGTGGGCGATACTGGGTTCGAACCAGTGACCTCTTCGGTGTGAACGAAGCGCTCTCCCACTGAGCTAATCGCCCGGATGTCGGCGGGGTTTCCCTCGCGAACGACGTGAACAATACAGGCCGCCGCGGGTTTCCAACAAATTCCCTCCCGCACCCCGTACGGCGTCTCCCGCGCCCCCTCTTTGGACCTCACCGCCCGGCGCCGTCAACGGGCCAGCCAGGCCGCCAGCCCCCGCCGCCCGGAGCGCATCATCAACGCGTGGTTGAGCACGAACAGCGGCCGTCCGGGCAGCGCCAGCCGCCGCAGCAGCGGTTTGCGCACCTCGACCTCCTGCTCGAAGACGACACGCGTCCCGCCGCCGCGCGCCGCGACCGTCCAGCGCACCCACCCCTCCAGATCACCGTGGAGCGTCACCTCCAGCATCCCGGCGCGCGGATCCCGCGCCGCCTCACCGGCGACGACGTCCAGGTCGTACGGGAGGAACGAACGGAAGCGCGCGGTCCCGCCCCGCTCACCGGCGCGGTCGACGGCACGCACCTGGGGCCACCACAGCGGATAGCTCTCGACGCGTTCGAGGACGGCGTAGACCACGGCGGGCGGGGCGGCGGGCAGCAGCCACACGCTGCGGAAGCGGTAGCGGTGGAGGGCGCACGGCCAGGAGAGCATGGGGTCAGTCTGCCGCCCCGAGGACGGTGGAACCCAACAACCGCGAAGGCCCGGAGGCTTGGAGCCTCCGGACCTTCGGCCGGGGTGGGCGATACTGGGTTCGAACCAGTGACCTCTTCGGTGTGAACGAAGCGCTCTCCCACTGAGCTAATCGCCCGGCGCACGGCACACATTACCCCACGTCGGCAGGCCCCCGTGACCACACAGGCCCCCGCCGCCACAGGTCACCACCGCCCGCGCCGCCACACGGGTCCGCGACGTCGCGGAGCGGTACGGCGCCTCGGGCGGCCCGCATGGCCCGGCAGCGACCGTCCGCCGGACGGGGCCGGGGCCGGGTGGCGGCACGGCCACGCCGTTGACGATCGCCGCGAGGTGGCCGGCGAAGATCACGCGGAACGGCGGCGAGGGTCACGACGCCGCGGACATGCGCGCCGACGGACCGCGGCCGGAGCGGGGCGACAGCGGCAGCGCGACGGACGCGCACCGGTGATCGCCGCGGCGCCCCCGCCGGAGCGCCTCCTCACTCTCCGTATCCACGTCGCCAACGTGCCGGAGTGCCTCGGTCTGCCGGAATGACCATGGGGGACGATCTTTCAATCCGCCATCAGAGGTACCCGAAGCCACCCAAAACGCTCAGAGGGGTTTACAACGGCACCGTAGGTGGCATGTCGATTTCGCCGACGTGCGAATCCCCGAGCGCACACTGAGCGAAAGGCCCTGGCGCTTATGAACACCACGGTCAGCTGCGAGCTGCACCTGCGCCTCGTTGTGTCGAGCGAGTCCTCACTGCCTGTACCGGCGGGCCTGCGGTATGACACGGCCGATCCTTATGCCGTGCATGCCACCTTCCACACCGGAGCCGAGGAGACCGTCGAGTGGGTTTTCGCCCGCGATCTCCTCGCCGAGGGCCTGCACCGGCCCACCGGCACCGGCGACGTCCGCGTCTGGCCGTCCCGGAGCCACGGACAGGGCGTGGTCTGCATCGCCCTGAGTTCCCCGGAAGGCGAGGCCCTCCTGGAGGCCCCCGCACGGGCCCTCGAATCGTTCCTCAAAAGGACCGATGCCGCGGTACCTCCCGGTACCGAGCATCGGCACTTCGATCTCGACACGGAGCTCTCCCACATCCTCGCGGAGAGCTGAGACGCACCACAGCCACCCACCGCAACCAACCCGCACACGTCCGCGGCGTCCGACTCGGGGAGACGCCGCGGGACCGACAAGTTCATACGGCACACTCCGGCGCCGACGCCGCGGACCCACCGCGGCGACGGCGCCGGCGCGTGGGCGACGCGCTAGAGTCGGCGACCATTCCGCAAGGACCCGGGAGCGGTGAACCGGCCGCTCCACCCTGCCTGGGAGCGAAACCGTGATGATCACGCACGACACCCGGTGCGCCCTGGACACGGTCGTCGACCTGCTGAACACCGTCCCGGAGGGGCCCGGCAGCCCGGACACCCTGGCCGATCCGGCCGCGCTGCGGGAGTTCACCGCGCGGCACGCCATCAGCGGCGTCGACACCCTCGGCGACGCCGATCTGGCCGCCGTACGCACCCTGCGCGCCCGCTTCGCGGAGGTTTTCGCCGCTCCCGACGACCGCAACGCCGCCGAGCTGCTGAACGCGCTGATCGCCTCGGCGGGCACCACCCCGCAACTGACGGACCACGACGGCTACGACTGGCACGTCCACTACTTCGCGCCGGGCGCCTCCGTCGCCCACCATCTCGCGGCCGACTGCGGCATGGCGCTGGCGTTCCTGGTGGTGGCGGGTGAGCGGGAGCGGCTGCGGCGCTGCGAGGCGCCGGACTGCCGCCACGCCTTCGTCGATCTCTCCCGGAACCGCTCCCGGCGCTACTGCTCCAGCCGGACCTGCGGCAACCGGCTGCACGTCGCCGCCTACCGGGCGCGGCAGCGGGAGGCGGCGGACTGAGGCACACCGGCCACGTCCCGGCCCTCACTGGAGGAACAGGTCATGGACGGCGCCCATCAGCAGCAGCAGGCCGATGAAGGCGAGGAAGAGCATCAGGGGCGGCTGGGACAGCGCGAAAAGACATCCGCGCGGTTCGGGGGCCGGGGCTTCATCCCGGGCCAGGGCGCACTCATCGTTCATTTCGCGACGATCATGGCGCAGCCGATCGGTCGCGAATGCCCAATTAACCCCTCAGTGGCGGGAGTTCATCAAATCCCGTGTTTTTTGAGGATCGCTTCGATGTCCGAGAAGTCATCCTCAGGTGCCGCCGATTTCCCCTTGCCCGCAGGCCGGGGCCCCGTGGGGCCGGAGCCGAGGGAGGGTGCGGCGGCGCCCGGGGCGACCATCGCCCGGCGGGCTGCCCGGCGCTCCTTGCGGCTGCCGGCGCCGCCCCGGCGGCGCTCCACGGCGCGGCCGATCACGAACAGCACGGCCGAGACCGCCAGCAGACCGAACCCGGCCCAGACCGTCGGCTTCAGGACCAGCCCCGTGATCCAGTCGATGATGCCGGTCATCGCCAGGCCGACCGGGATGAGGGCGAACGCCGCGATGCGCGTCGCGGCGAGGAAACGCTTGCGGTAGGCCGTCAGCGCGGCGACGGCCAGGCCCGCCGCCGACACCGCGGCGCATACGGTCGATGTCAGCATCGGGTCCTCCTGCCCTGGGTGGGAGGGAGCACTCTGCGTCCCCTCCTCCATCCTGCCCTGCCCGGCGCCCCGGGTGCCATGCCCGGCGGTGATGATCAGGGAGATCTCCGGGTCGGCCTCCTCCCGAGGCCCTGTAGCCCCTCCCGCCCGGCGGACTGGAAGACTGGCCCCATGAACGACTCCCCCGCCACCGGCACCCCGTCCGCCACGCCCGTCGTCCTGGACGTCTGGTGCGAGCTGCAGTGCCCGGACTGCCACGCCGCCCAGGACGATCTGCGGGCCCTGCGCGAGCGCTACGGCGACCGGCTGGAGATCCGGCTGCGGCACTTCCCCCTGGAGAAGCACAAGTACGCCTACGCGGCGGCGCAGGCGGCAGAGGAAGCCGCCGAGCAGGGCAAGGGCCGGGAGTTCACCGAGGCGGTGCTGGCCCGCACCGAGGAGCTGGGCCGCTCCGGCGAACGGCTGCTGCTGGAGGTCGCGGACACCCTGGGACTGGACTCCGACGAGCTGGACACCGCGCTGATCGACGGCCGCCATCTGCTGATCGTCGACGCCGACCACGCCGAGGGCAAGGCGATCGGCGTGCGGGGCACCCCCACGTACGTCATCGGCGGGGAGCTGCTGGACGGCAGCGCGAGCCAGGAAGGGCTGCGCGCCCGGATCGAGGAGATCGCGGACCGGCTGCTCACCTAGGGGTTTCCCGGCCCTCGCGGGACGCGGCGGGCGAGGGCCCCGAAGGCCGGGCCGCGGCTCAGAGCAGCGGTTTGGCCAGCAGGAATCCGGTGGGGCGGTACCCGCAGGCCGTGGCGAGGCCGCGTGCGGCGGTGTCGTCCGTGCGGACGGTCAGGGCGACGAGGGGCACCCCGGCGGCCAGGCACTCCCGCTCCGCGACGCCCAGCAGGGCCCGGCCGTGGCCGTGGCCGCGGTGCTCCGGGGCCACGAGGAGGTCGAGGACGCGGCCGCCCGGCAGGTCCGGCGGCCGCAGGTCGGTCCAGACGTGGCCGACGCCGGTGCCGCCGACCGTGAGGGTCCGCAGCGCGTGGTGCGGGGTGGCGGCGCCCTCCACAAGCAGCGCGCGGTGCTCGGCCTCCGCCGCCTGTGCGGCTTCTTCCGAGGTCAGGCCCGGTGCGGCGAGCAGGCGGGCGCGGTCCGCGACGGCGGCGGCGCGCCAGTCGGGGTAGGCGGCGGCCGCCAGCGGACGGTCCTCGGCGCCGGGCGGCAGCGGCGGTGCCCCGACGATCACCTTGGCGAGGTGCCGGGCGCGTTCGGTGTACCCCAGGGCCGCCGCGAGGCGCAGGGCGCCCTCCGCGCCGGCGGGGACGGTCAGCGCGATACGGCGGCAGCCCCAGCCGCGCAGCACCTCCTCGGCGGCGAGCGCGGCGACGGTGGCCCGGCCGCGGCGGCGGTCGGCGGCGTCCACCTCCAGCGCCTCGATGAGGCCGGTGGCGGGCCCGGTGAGCGGGTCGGTGGTGAGGCGGACGCCGCCCACCCGGCGGCTGTTGTCGCAGATGTCGTAGCGGCGGGCGCGGTGGCCCGCGCCGCTTCGGTCCTCCGGTCCCGCGGGACGCAGCGTGGTGGTCACGAGGGCCTTCTACCCGCCGCCGCGGCCCGTCATCTCACCGCGGGTCGAAGTCGGCGGCGGCGCCCGCGTCGAAGGCGCGCATCGCGGCGCGTGTCACCGGGCCCGGCGCGTCGCCGAGTCGCCGGCCGTCGATCCGCGTCACCGCCTGGACGTCGCGGAGCGTGGACGTCAGGAAGATCTCCTCGGCGCTCTCCAGGACGTCCAGCGGCAGATCGGTCTCCTTGGCGCCCGCCCAGGCGATGGTGAGGGCGCGGGTGATGCCCGCCAGGCAGCCGGAGGCCAGTGTCGGGGTGTGCAGTTCGCCGTCGAGGACGACGAAGACGTTGGAGCCGGTGCCCTCGCAGAGCGCGCCGACGGTGTTGGCGAACAGCGCCTCGGAGGCGCCGCGTTCCCGGGCGCGGGCGAGCGCGACGACGTTCTCGCCGTACGAGGTGGTCTTCAGCCCGGTGAGCGCACCGCGTTCGTTCCGTACCCAGGGGACGGTGACGGCGGCGGTGGTGTCGGGGCGGCGGGTCGCCTCGCCGAGGGCGATGACCAGGGTGGCGGGGGCGTCGCCGCGGTCGGAGCCGAGGGGGGATTCGCCGCCGGTGTAGGTGATCCGCAGACGGCCGAGCGGCACCGGGTGGGCGTCGAGGACGGCGGCGCAGCCGCGGCGCACCTCGTCGAGGTCCGGTTCGGGCAGTCCCAGGCCGCGGGCGGAGTACGCCAGCCGCTCCAGGTGGCGGGTGAGGGCGAAGGCCCGGCCGCCCTCGGCCTTGACGGTCTCGAAGACACCGTCGCCGACCGTCAGACCGTGATCGAAGACGGACACCCGGGCGCCGCCGGCCTCCCGCAGTTCGCCGTCCAGCCAGATCTTCATCGCCCTGTCCTTCCGTTCACACCGTGCTCGCCCGACGCTACCGCGAGCAGCCGGCGCGCCTTCAGCTCGGTCTCCGCCCACTCCCGCTCGGGGTCGGAGTCCCAGATGATCCCGGCGCCCGCGCCGAACCGCAGCTCGGGCCCGTCCCTCCCGGCGCGGTCGATCCAGAAGGTGCGGATGCCGACGGCCAGCTCCCCGGTGCCGCGGTCGGCGTCGACCCAGCCGACGCCGCCGCAGTACGGGCCGCGGGGCGCCGTCTCCAGCTCGCCGATGATCCGCAGCGCGCTCTCCTTGGGGGCGCCGGTGACCGAGCCGGGCGGGAAGGTGGCGGTGAGGAGGTCGGCCCAGGCGCTCTTGAGGCGGTGCTCCGCGATCTCGCCGCGGACGGTGGAGACGAGGTGGACGAGGCCGGGGTGTTCCTCGACGGCACAGAGCGCGGGGACGGTGACGCTGCCGGTGGCGCAGGCCCGGCCGAGGTCGTTGCGGACCAGGTCGACGATCATCACGTTCTCCGCGCGGTCCTTGTCCGTCAGATCGGCGGCGGTGCGCCCGGTCCCCTTGATGGGGCCGGAGTCGACGGTGTGCCCGTCGCGGCGCAGGTACAGCTCGGGCGAGGCGGTGGCGACCTCGACGCCGTGCGCCGGGAGCCGGATCGTGCCCGCGTACGGCGCGGGGTTGCCGAGGGCCAGTACGGCGGTGAGCGCGTCGATGTCGCTGCGGTCCGGATCGGGCAGCGGCGCGCTCAGCACCCGGCAGAGGTTCACCTGATAGACGTCCCCCGTCCCTATGTACGCGCGTATGCGGCGCACCCCGTCCATGTAGGCGGCGCGGTCCAGGGAGGTGCGCCAGGCCCCGGGGGCGGGTCCGTGCCAGGCGCGGGGGTCGGGGGCGTCGGCCGGGGTGGCGGGCCGGACGTCGGCGAAGCGGGCGCAGATCACCTCCCCCTCGAACCCGGCCACCACCGCCCACCAGCCTGTGGAATCCAGGGCTGCGGGGTCGGTGGTGACGTCGCGGAGATCGGTGGCGATGCGGCCGCCGAAGCGGGCCACGGGAGGGAGGTCGTGCACGTCAGCGAGTCTAGGTCGCGGCCCCGTCCGGCGCCGTGGGCGAGCCGGACGCGTGGCACCTGCGCAAACGCGTTTTTGTGCTGGCCCGGGAATCCGCTAGAGTTCAACACGTCGCCGGGAAGCGCAAGCGCCCCGGAGGCCCGGTAGCTTCCCGGACCCGGTCCGGGAGAGTCACCTGCGGACGTAGCTCAGTTGGTAGAGCACCACCTTGCCAAGGTGGATGTCGCGAGTTCGAGTCTCGTCGTCCGCTCGAAGTGGGGGATCTTCCCGAACCCCTACGCTCCAGGTGGAGTGGCCGAGAGGCGAGGCAACGGCCTGCAAAGCCGTCTACACGGGTTCAAATCCCGTCTCCACCTCCAAGGACGATTAGCTCAGCGGGAGAGCGCTTCCCTGACACGGAAGAGGTCACTGGTTCAATCCCAGTATCGTCCACTGCCCGGTAAGATCGACGGGCCCCGCGCGATTAGCTCAGCGGGAGAGCGCTTCCCTGACACGGAAGAGGTCACTGGTTCAATCCCAGTATCGCGCACGCAGTACCCATGGAGGATTTCGGTTCGCCATGGTCCCGAGGACGATTAGCTCAGCGGGAGAGCGCTTCCCTGACACGGAAGAGGTCACTGGTTCAATCCCAGTATCGTCCACAGAGAAGAACGAAGGGCCGGAGCGGCGTCAGTCGCTCCGGCCCTTCGGCGTTGCCGGAACTTTGCCGGTGCCGCTCATCCGCCGTACAGGAGCGGGGAGTTGGCGTACGGGGGCGGATCCGCGGAGATCTCACCTGGGCCGGAGAAACCCGGTGGCCGGGCATCTCCCCAGATGCCCGGCCACTCGTGCCGTCCGCGCCACCCCCGTCCCCACGGGGCTGGGCCGCGCTTCCCCCGTCCCGGGCCGCTCTCCCGGGACCGGGGCGCCGTTCAGCGCCCCAGCGTCACGGCCACGGACGACGCCTGTGTCATGACGGCTTCCCAGCCGCCGAAGACCACACCGAGCAGGAGCGCGAGCGGCAGCGCCATGGCGACCGCGAGCAGCGGATGGCGGGTGCCCGAAGCGCGGCGGGCGGCGGGCGGAGCGACGCGTTCGCGCCACCGTGCCCACGATGCCGTGCGCCCCTGGGGGTCCGTCATCCCGGCTCCTGTCGTGTGGTGGTGGCGGCGGGCGTGGAATCTCGGGGGACGAGCTACGGCGCCCGCCGCTCGGGCTCCACAGTAGGCAGGTGGGCGGGTTCCGGGCGTCAGCCCGTCGTACCGGTGAGCGGCCTACGGGAGGAGGAGGGCGGGCGGGGGACGTACTCCGCTGGTTGCAGAACGGGCTCAAGGTGCCACTGAGGCGGGCGGTGCTCCGGTGCGGCGGGGAGGGCGAGTTGTCCGGTCCCGGGGCGGCAGGCGCATCCCGGTCGCGCGCGGACAGAAACCCCAACGGGTGACTTCTCTCACTCCCGGGATGGTGGGGGCCGCCCGCCGGCGTCCGGGGCGGCCCGGATTCCGCCCGGTCCGCCGCGACTTGGGCGCGGTGGCATCCTTCCCGGGCGTACGGCGGGGCCGGCGTGCGGAGGTGGTCCGGCGGGTCAATGTCCCTGCTGGAGGCGGGGGTTGGGGCGAGGAGCGGGCAAGGGCGGGTGGTCGGCCGGAAATCGCCCTGTGGTGCGGGGGTGTCGCCGGTGACGGTGGTGCCCTCCGGGGGCTCGTGCGCGGCCTCTCAGCGCGCCGGGCCGTCAATCCGTAAGCTGTGCCACGTCAGACGGTTGGCACGGAGTGGGTCTTGCCCACCGCAGGTAGGGGACGGACATGGCGATGATGCGGCTCCGGCGCGAGGACCCGCGTGTCGTCGGGACGTTCCGGCTGCACCGGCGGCTCGGTGCGGGCGGGATGGGCGTCGTCTACCTCGGCTCGGACAAGCGCGGGCAGCGGGTGGCGCTGAAGGTGATCCGCCCGGATCTCGCGGAGGACCAGGAGTTCCGTTCGCGGTTCGCGCGGGAGGTGTCGGCCGCCCGGCGGATCCGGGGCGGCTGCACGGCGCGGCTGGTCGCCGCCGATCTGGACGCGGACCGCCCGTGGTTCGCCACCCAGTACGTACCGGGCCCGTCGCTGCACGACAAGGTGAACGAGGAGGGGCCGCTCGATCCCGCGCAGGTCGCGTCGATCGGGGCGGCACTGTCCGAGGGGCTGCTCGCCGTCCATGACGCGGGCGTGGTCCACCGTGACCTGAAACCGTCCAACATCCTGCTGTCCCCCAAGGGGCCGCGGATCATCGACTTCGGGATCGCCTGGGCGACCGGTGCCAGCACGCTGACGCATGTCGGGACGGCCGTGGGCTCGCCCGGATTTCTCGCGCCCGAGCAGGTGCGGGGCGCCGCGGTGGCCCCGGCGACGGACATCTTCGCGCTGGGCGCCACCCTCGCGTACGCCTGTACCGCCGACTCCCCCTTCGGGCAGGGCAGTTCTGAGGTGATGCTCTACCGCGTGGTGCACGAGGAGGCGCAGCTCGCCGGGGTGCCGGACGCGTTGGCGCCGCTGCTGGCGGCCTGTCTGGCGAAGGATCCGGCGGACCGGCCCAGTACGTTGTCGCTGTCGTTGCGGCTGAAGGAGATCGCCGCCCGCGAGGCGCACGGGCTGTCGGGCGTCGCGCAGGACGGTGCCCTCGGCGGCGCGGCGGCCGGGCCCGCCCGGGAAGCCCGGCGTCCCGGCGAGCGGCCCACCGGGCGGCGCGCCGATGCCTACGCGCGTCAACGCACCGAGCGGGGCACGGCCGGGACGCCCGCGCCGCGTCCGGCGGCCGGGGGGACGTCCCGGCCACCGCAGCGGGAGGCGGGGGCGCGGGGCGCCGGGCCCGTCTCGTCCCCGGGGCCTCGGCAGAGCGGCGGACGGCCCGCGGGGAAGGTGCCCGCGGCGCGGCCCGGCGGGGGCCGCCGGACGCCGTCGCGGCCGACCGCGGGCGGCCGTCGGCCGGGGCCCGACCGGCGGTTGATGCGGCAGCGGATCCTGGTGTTCGTGACGGTGACGCTGCTGGTCGCGCTGGGTATCGCGGCGGCGCAGGGCTGCCAGGGGCCGACCCGCGGGCTGGGCGGGCGGTCCGTACCGGCCGGGCCGGGCGTCGCGGGGGCGGTGCCGGGGCCGTCCGACGGAGGCGATGGTTCCGCCGGAGGCGCGGCGGGCTGAGCCGCGTCGCGGCGGAACGCGGGCGGGTAACGCGGCCGTACGTCCGGGGCCGGGCTCCGGGGGTGGGCCTGACGTGTTTCCGGGGCGGGCGGAAGGCGGCTGTACGCGTCCCCCCGCCGGGCCGGGCGGCTCTGCGGGCGCCGACCCGATCCGCGCCGGCCGGTCGGCGCCCCGCTGTCCTCCCCCGCATTTCCGCTGCCGGAGCGGGAATTCCGCCGGGCGCCGCGGAATTCTCCACCCGGCGTCCGGCGGAATTTCCCTCGTGCGCACCGGATGCGGATTCCTCTCGTGCGCACCGGATTCCGTCCGGGATTCTTCCGGGGTGCTTTCCCCGTACACGCTCCGGGCGGCGGCGCTCACCGTATTTCCGTGGCCGGGGGTGAGTGCACATTTCATCGCCGGGGGACGGAAAAGCCCGTACTCGTCGGGGTCCTTCGTCGCTCCGCACGATGAGGGCGCGATATGGCCCGCGGTGCCGGGCGGTTCCCGCGGGGCATACGGGTACGGGGCAGGGTGGGAGGGCGCTCCGAGGGGCGGGCTTTCTCCTGCCTTTCCCGGCGGCTCCGCCGCCCCGTTGTCCCGTCGGCCGGATTCCGCCGTGTGGTCAGGGGCGCGTCGCGTAGAAGGCCACCGCCGACGCCGCGGCGACGTTGAGGGAGTCCACGCCTGCCGCCATCGGGATCCGGACCCATTCGTCGGCCGCGCGCAGCGCCTCGACCGACAGGCCGTCGCCTTCGGTGCCGAGCATGAGCGCCAGCTTCTCGTAGCGGCGGGCGGCCAGTTCGTCGACGGTGATCGACTTCTCGGCGAGGCAGAGGGCGGCCGTCACGAACCCTTCCCGGCGGAAGAGGTCGATCTCCGCCGGCCAGGAGGTCAGCCGGGTCCAGGGGACGTGGAAGACCGCGCCCATCGACACCTTCACCGACCGCCGGTAGAAGGGGTCGGCGCAGCGGGGCGTGAGGAAGACGGCGTCGACGCCGAGGGCCGCGGCGTTGCGGAAGGCGGCGCCGAGGTTGGCGTGGTCGACGATGTCCTCGAAGAGGGCGATGCGCCGCACGGGCGCCGCGCCGTCGCGGCCGGCCGTGGTGAGCAGCGTAGCGGCGTCCGGGAGCGGTTCGCGCCGCATGGAGGCGAGGGCACCGCGGTGGACGTGGTAGCCGGTGACCCGCTCGGCCAGTTCGGGGGTGACCGCGTAGACCGGCGCCGGGACCTCGTCGATGACGTCGCGCATGACGTCGACCCACTTGGCGGAGAGCAGCATCGAGCGCATCTGGTAACCGGCGTGCCGGGCGCGGCGGATGACCTTCTCGCCCTCGGCGATGAACAGGCCCTCGGCGGGCTCCCGGCGGCGGCGCAGTGCGACGTCGGTCAGGCCGGTGTAGTCGTACAGCCGGGGGTCGTCGGGGTCGTCGACGGTGATGATTTCTGCCACGGGGAGATAGTGCCTTGTCGGTGTCGGGGAGCCAATGCCGGGGACGGGAAGGGCTACTCGGCGGTACCGCCGACGGCGACGACGTCCCCGATGACGAGGACCGCCGGGGGCCGCACGCCCTCGGCCGTGACCCGCTCGCCGAGGGTGGCGAGGGTGGCGTCGACGCGGCGCTGGGCGGCGGTGGTGCCCTCCTGGACGACGGCGGCGGGGGTGTCGCCGGAGCGGCCGTGAGCCATGAGGGTGGCGGCGATGGCGGCGCTGTTGGCGACGCCCATCAGGACGACGAGGGTGCCGCGCAGCCGGGCGAGGGCGGGCCAGTCGACGAGGGAGCGCGGGTCGTCGGGGGCGACATGGCCGCTGACGACGGTGAACTCATGGGCGACGCCGCGGTGGGTGACGGGGATACCGGCGGCGCCGGGCACCGAGATGGTGCTGGAGATGCCGGGGACGACGGTGCAGGGGATGCCCGCCTCGGCGAGCGCCTGGGCCTCCTCCATACCGCGGCCGAAGACGAAGGGGTCGCCGCCCTTGAGCCGGACCACGGCCTTGCCCGCCCTGGCGTGGTCGATGAGGGCCTGGTTGATGGCCTCCTGCGCCATGAACCGGCCGTAGGGGATCTTCGCCGCGTCGATGATCTCGACGTGCGGCGGGAGTTCGGCGAGGAGGTCGCGGGGGCCGAGGCGGTCGGCGATGACGACGTCCGCCTCGGCGAGCAGCCGGCGGCCGCGCACGGTGATCAGGTCCGGGTCGCCGGGTCCGCCGCCGACGAGGGCGACGCCCTTGGTGCGGGCCCGGTGGTGCGGGGCGGCGAGGGAGCCGTCGCGCAGGCCCTCGACGACGGCGTCGCGGACGGCGGCGGAGCGGCGCGGGTCGCGGCCGGTGAGGACGGCGACGGTGACGCCTTCGCTGTGGCCGGTGGCCGGGGTCCAGGCGGTGGCGGCCTCGGCGTCGTCGGAGCGTACGGCCCAGACGCGGCGTTCCTCGGCCTCGCGGGAGGCGGCGGCGTTGGCCTCGGGGTCGTCGGTGGAGATCAGGGCGTACCAGGCGCCGTCGAGGTCGCCGGGGCGGTAGCGGCGGCGCTCCCAGCGCAGTTCGCCGGTGTCGGCCATCGCCTCGACGGAGGGGGTGGCCGACGGCGAGACGAGCAGGACGTCGGCGCCGGCGGCGAGGAGGGCGGGCAGCCGGCGCTGGGCGACCTGGCCGGCGCCGAGGACGACGACGCGGCGGCCCGACAGGCGCAGGCCGACGGGGTAGGCGGCGTGTTCGGCGGCGTGCTCGGCCATGGGTACGGCTCCTTGTGCGGATGGGGCGGCTGCGGCGGGGACGGGCCGCTGCGGCGGTGGAACGGCGGGGAGGCGTCCCGGGGCGCCGCCGGGACCGGCCCCGGTGACGGGTGACGGCCCGGCTCCCAGCCTATAGGGGGCGAGGTGGCCTGCTCCGGGGGCCCGGGAGGGGCGGGGGCAGGGGTGGGGCGGGGTGTCCGGCCGTGCCGCGGTCCGCCCCGGCTGCCGGTGCGCCGGGGAAGCGGACCGGTACCCGAAGGGCGGGCCCGGCGTCCCGCCGGTGGGCGGGGCGCCGGACCCGTGAGCGCGGGGGCCGGGTCAGTCCTTCTCGGTCACGCCCGCGGTGTCGAAGGTGGCGACCTCGTGCATGGCGCGGGCGGCGCTCTGCACCAGCGGCAGGGCGAGCAGGGCGCCGGTGCCCTCGCCGAGCCGCAGATCGAGATCGACCAGCGGACGCAGCCCGAGCTTGGTCAGGGCGGCGACATGGCCCGGTTCGGCGCTGCGGTGCCCGGCGATGCAGGCGGCCAGCGCCTCGGGGGCGATGGCGTGCGCGACGAGGGCGGCGGCGCCCGCGCTGACACCGTCCAGGATCACCGGCGTCCGCAGGGACGCGCCGCCGAGGATGAGTCCGACGAGGGCGGCGTGCTCCAGACCGCCGACCGCGGCGAGGACGCCGATCGGGTCGGCCGGGTCGGGGCGGTGCAGTTCCAGCGCACGGCGGACGACATCGACCTTGCGGGCGTGCGTCTCGTCGTTGATGCCGGTGCCCCGGCCGGTGATCTCCGCGGGGTCGGTGCCGGTGTAGACGCTGATCAGGGCGGCCGACGCGGTGGTGTTGGCGATGCCCATCTCGCCGGTGAGCAGCGCCTTGTTGCCGGCCGCGACGAGGTCCCTGGCGGTCTCGATCCCGGCTTCGACCGCCTTGAGCACGTCCTCCTGGGACATCGCGGGCCCGGCGGTGAAGTCGTCGGTACCGGCGCGGACCTTACGGGGCAGCAGCCCGGGGGCGGCGGGCAGTTCGGTGGCGACGCCGACGTCCACGACGCACACCTCGGCGCCGACCTGGGTGGCGAAGGCGTTGCAGACCGCGCCGCCGCCCAGGAAGTTGGCGACCATCTGGCCGGTGACCTCCTGGGGCCAGGGGGTCACGCCCTGGGCGTGCACACCGTGGTCGCCCGCGAAGATCGCGACGGCGGCGGGCTCGGGGATCGGCGGCGGGCACTTGCGGGAGAGCCCGCACAACTGCGCGGAGATGATCTCCAGCATGCCCAGTGCCCCGGCGGGCTTGGTCATCCGCTTCTGCCGCTCCCACGCCTCACCGAGCGCCTTGGCGTCGAGCGGACGGATGCCGTGCAGTGTCTCCCTGAGCAGGTCGTGCGGGTCCTCACCGGGCAGGGCGCGGCGGCCGTACGTCTCCTCGTGGACGACCCAGGACAGCGGGCGGCGCTCGGCCCAGCCCGCCTGCATCAGCTCCGGCTCCTCGGGGAACTCGTCGACGTAGCCGACGCAGAGGTACGCGACGACCTCCAGGTGCTCGGGCAGGCCCAGCTCGGTGACCATCTGCCGTTCGTCGAAGAAGCTGACCCAGCCGACGCCGAGGCCCTCGGCGCGGGCGGCGAGCCAGAGGTTCTCGACGGCGAGGGCGGAGGAGTACGGCGCCATCTGCGGCTGGGTGTGGCGGCCGAGGGTGTGGCGGCCGCCGCGGGTCGGGTCGGCGGTGACGACGATGTTGACCGGCGTGTCGAGGATGGCCTCGATCTTCAGCTCACGGAACTGCTTCGCCCGGCCCTTCGGCAGCGACTCGGCGTACGCCTTCCGCTGGTCGGTGGCGAGCTGATGCATCCGCTCGCGGGTCTCGGCCGAGCGGATGACGACGAAGTCCCACGGCTGGGAGTGCCCGACGCTGGGCGCGGTGTGCGCCGCCTCCAGGACGCGCAGCAGTACGTCGTTGGGGATCGGGTCCGGGCGGAAGCCGTTGCGGATGTCGCGGCGCTCGCGCATGACGCGGTGGACGGCGGCCCGCTCGGACTCGTCGTAACCGGGCGCCGGGGGCTGCGCGGGGGCGGTGGCCTCCGGCCCGGGGGCTTCGGCGGCGGCCTCGGCGCCCTGGGGGGAGACGGGCGCCGGGTGCTCCGGGCCGTTCGCCTCGCCGTTCTCCACGCCGTCGGCCTGCGCCCCGCCGGACGCGGCGGTCGCTTCGGCGGCGGGCCGCTCCGGGCCGGCGGGCGTCCGCGCGGGGTCCGCCTCCGGGTGGGCCACGGCCTCCGGGGCGCCGTGGGGCGGGGTGCCCTGGGGCGCGCCGGTCCCGTCCTGCGGGTGCGGTACGGCTTCGGGGGCGGCCGGGGGTACGGTCTGCGGCCAGCCCGCGATGGGGGTACCGGCGGCCGGCGTCGCGGTGGCGGGCAGCGGCGCGGGCACGGGCCCGCCGGGCACGGCCGGCCCGGACGCGTACGGGCCCGGGACGGGCTCCACCGGGGCCATCTGCGGCTGGGCGGGGGGGGCGGCGGGTCCGGTGACGAGGGCCTCGGGTGCGGGCCCGGGCTCGGCGGCGGCCGTGGCCTCGGCGGGCTCTGTCGCGGGCCCGGCGTCGGTGGCGGCCTCGGCGTCGGTCGCGGCACCGGTCTCGGGCTGCGCCTCGGCGACGGCTTCCGGTCCGGCCGGCGTATCCGGCTGCGGGGCGGCGTCCTCGGGGTGCTCCTGGGCGAGTTGCTCCTGCGCGGCGTTCTGAGAGGCGTCGGCGCCGGGCTGCGGCCCGGCGCCGTCGGACGGCTCCGGGACGACCGCGTCGGACGCGGCCGGGTCCACCACCGCGTGGGCCACGGGAAGACCGGCGGCGGACTGCGCGGACGCGTCAGCCGGGGCCCCGGCCCCGGTGACCTGAGCCCCGGCGGCGACAGCCCCGGGCTCCCCCTCGACGGCGACGGCCTCGGGCTCCCCCTCGGCAGCGGACGCCTCGGCGTGGCCACCGGTCTCGGCCACCTCGGCGACCTGCTCCTGAGCAGCGTCCTCCGCACCGGCCGCGGGAACAGCCGTCTCGGCAACAGCCGCCTCGGCAACAACGGTCTCGACAGCAGCGGTCTCGGATACGGCGGCCTCGACGGCCTGCCCCTGGCCACCGGCCTCGGCCTGATCACCGGCTTCGGAAGCGACAGCTTCGGAAGCGGCCTCAGCGCCCTCCGCCCCGGCCGCCGCGCCCTCGGTGACCTCCGCACCGGCGGCGGGCACGGCCTCCACGGGCGCCTCGCCCTCCACGGCCTCGGCTTCCCCGGGGACAGGCGCCTGCCCCTCCCCGGACTGCGGCACGGACGGGGCGGCCTCGGCCTCCCCCGCGCCCTGCTGCTCCGGGGCCGCCTGGTCCGGCTGGGCCCCGGCGTCCTCCGCCACGGCCCCCTCGGGCACGGTCTCCACGGGCACGGCGGCGCCCACCTCACCAGAAGGCTCACCGGACGCGTCACCGGACGTTCCCTCAGACACGTCGGCGACCGCCGGAGCGGCCCCGTCCGCACCCTCCGGCGCGGCGGACTCCGGCCCGACGGCGACCGGAGCGGTCCCGTCCGCGGCCTCGGTCGCCGGTACGGAAGCGCCGGCACCGTCCTGGGCGACCTCGGCACCCGGCGCACCGGCCTCCGCGGCCTCCGCCGCGGGCACGTCGGCGCTCGCCTCGGCGGGCTGCGGCTCCGCACCAGGAACCGGCTGCTCCGGCTGCGCGGCGGCAGGCTGCACGACGCCGTCGGCGTTCTGCGGAACGACCGGGGCCTCGCCCTCCGGCTGGGCCGCCTGCTCCTGAACCGGCTGCTCCTGCGGGGCATCCTGCGGGACGGTGGCCGGGGCGGCGTCCTCGGGGCCCTGCTGCGGTGCCGGGCCGCCCTCGGCGGCGGGCCCGTCCTGCGCGGACGGCTCCGCCTGGGCCGGTACGGCCCCCGGGGCCGGTGCGTCCGGGACACCGGGCTCCACGGCTTCGGCGGACAACGGCGCGGTCGCGGGCTGCGGGGCCTGCGCGGCGCCGGGCTGCTGCGGACCGGCCACCGGGTGGGCGCCGGGCTGCGCGCCGTCCACCGGCGCGACCGGCACCGCGACCGCCTGGGCCGACGCCTCGTCCCACGGCGTGACCTGCGGCGGGATCTCGCCGAGCTGCGGGCCGGGCAGCGGTGCGGCGCCGGGGGCGTCGTACGCGACGGGGTGCGCCGGGTCCTCGGGCTGCGGGCCGGGCTCCGCGAAGGGTGCCTGGCCGGGCCCCGCGGCGTACGCCTGGGAGTCCTGCTGCGGAGCGGTCTCGGACTGCGGGGCACCCGCGGTGGGGACGTCGAGGTATTCGGGGCCGACGGTGGGCGGCCCGGACTGCCGGACCGGCATCGGCTGCGGCGGGGCCGCCGGGCCGCGGTCGGCGAGGGAACGGACGACGCCGCCGGTGGCGTCCGGCACCGGCGGGCCCATGTGCAGCGGGCGCCGCGCGGGCTGCGGGTGCGGGGCGGCGGGACGGGGCTGACGGTCCGCCTGCTCGGTCCAGGCGCCCTGGGCGGCCGGCATCAGCAGCAGATCGTCGTCGTCGACCACCACACCGGGCCCGCCGGGGTAGCCGTACGCGTCGGACTGCGCCGCGCCGGACTGTTCGGGAGCACCGGGGCCGGCAGGGGAGGCGGGCGCCGGCTGCCCGGCCTGCTCGCCCGCGTGCTCCGGCTGTCCCTCGCCCAGGACCTGGCCGGTGTCGGTCATGCGTACCCCTCGCCCATCGGTAAGTGCTCCTTCCACCGCTCGTGCGGCGCGCGGCCGGGGCACGCCCTCCGCCCGGTGGCGGATACGAGCGGGCACGCCTCACGGCACCTCCGCTCTCCGAGCGTCGTAGCCGGTTATCCGGATATCCAGCCAAAACCGTGGCATTTACCGGATATTGACGTACGAAGCGGAACGCGGAACGGCGGCGCAACGATCCGCCAGCCTACCCCGCGCCGGTGACGGGCCAGGTCACGGGTGAGGAACGCGATATCCACCGAGGAGGAAGACGACGGAGCGCTCGCGCTCCACCCAGGCCGAGGTGTCCAGATCGACCGATTGGAGCAGTGCGCACTCGACGTCGTAGCCACCGTCGGCGAGGGCGCGGCCGAGCGCCTCGGCCTCGTCGCGGGTCGAGGCGTGGGTGACGATCCGCTCCGGGCGGCGGGCCGCGCAGGCGGCGACGACCGGCACTCCCCCGCCGCCGACACGGATCACGTCCGGCTCCGGCAGGTCCTCCAGCACCTGCGGGGCGCGGCCGTGGACGACCTGGAGCTGGACGCCGTAGCGGCGGGCGACCGCGGTGGTGCGGCCGCAGGCGTCCGGGTCGGCGTCGACGGCGATGACGGCGGCACCGAACCGCGCCGCCTCCACCGCCGCGGCACCGCTGCCGGAGCCGATGTCCCACACCAGATCGCCCAGCCGGGGCCCGAGCCGGGCGAGTTGGGCGGTGCGAAGCTGCACCGCCTCGCCCTCGCCGGACACCCCGCCGTACGCGCCGGACGGCAGCCCCCAGCCGCGCGGGCCGACCGGGTGGCCCACGTCCTGGCCGGCGATCCAGCCGCCGGGGCGGTCCCCGGCGTCGTCGGCGCGCCCGGTGGAGCCGATGACGATGACGACGTTGGGGTCGCGCCAGTCGTGGTCGGCGGCCCGGTCGGAGGTGAGGACGGTGACCCGTTCGCGGTCGGTGCCCAGCGCCTCGCAGATGACGAACGTACGGTGCACGCCGCCCAGCAGCAGGGCGAGTTCGGCGGGGCCGGCCCCGGGGGCAGTGAGGACCGCGACCTTGGGGTGGGCGCGGCAGACGTTGACGGCGCGGCGCAGGTCGCGGCCGTGGGCGACGACGATCTGGGCGTCGTCCCAGGGCATCCCGGCGCGGGCGAAGGCGGCGGCGACGGCGGAGACCGCCGGGACGACCTCGACCTCCAGGCCGTACTGCGGGGCGCGCAGGGTGCGGACGACGCCGAAGAAGCCGGGGTCGCCGTCGGCGAGGACGACGGCGGTGCCGCGGTGCCGGGCGATGCGGCGGGCGGCGAGCGCGACGCTGCCGAGGCGGACGCGTTCGGCGGCGGGCGGTACCTCGGGGAGGGCGAGATGGTGCGCCGCGCCGGCCACCAGGGTCGCGGCGCCCAGCGCGGAGCGGGCGGCGGCGGTGAGCGGCGAGCCGTCCCATCCGATGACCGTGACCCGGTCGGCCATGCTTCGTCAGTCTCCTGTCGCGGGTGGGGGCGGGATGCGGAGCCGTCGCGTCGCAGGTGGGCGCGGGAGTGGCACCGCGAGACTACCCCCGGCGGGGCCGGGCCGCGGCCCCGGGACGGCGGGCGCCCGCCACCCGGCCGCATCCCGCGCCGTGGCCCGAGCGCACCGGGCACGGCCGGACGCGGCCGGACGCGGCCGGATCCGGCGGTGGGCCGGGAGCGGGGGCGTGGCGCCCGGTCAGTTCCATTCCGGGTAGGCGAAGCCGTTGGCGTCGACCTTCCGGGCGGGCACGTCGAGGTCCTCGGGGAGCAGGCTCCAGAGGATGAGGTCGGTGCGGATGTCCGTCCAGCCGCCGTCCTCGGTGCGGGTGCGGGCGATGAAGGCGTTGCGCAGCACACCCTCGCTGATACAGCCGATCTTCTGGGCGACCTGCTGGGAGGCGGTGTTGCCGGCCGCGGTGCGCAGCTCCAGCCGCTCGAACCGCTGGTCGCCGAAGAGCCACCGGGCGACCGCGAGGGCCGCCTCGCAGGCGTAGCCCTCACCGCGGGCCCAAGGGGCGATGACGTAGGAGATCTCGGTGGAGCGGATCCGCCAGCTCGTGTTGCCGAGCTGGACGATGCCGACCAGGCGCTGGGTGAGGAATTCGGTGACGGCGAGGTCGATGCCGCGGCCGGAGGTGCGTTCACCGGGTGCGTAGCGGGTGACCCAGTGGCGGGCGCGGTCCTCGGTGTAGGGCTGCGGTATTCCGGTCCAGGCGGTGACGAGTTCGTCGTTCATCATCTCGGCGAGGGCGGGGATGTCGTCCTCGTCCAAGGGGCGCAGCACCAACCGGTCCGTGCTGATGGAGATATCCGGAAAGGTGGGGTTCATGCCGCTGCTCCAACGCTGTCGACCGTAGGGCTCCGGGGAGTTACGGGTCGTTTTCGATCACTTGTCGACCTTCGTGAGTGCACCAGCATGCAGCATTCCGGCGCGGATGCGCCAAGCACGGCGGCCCGTGCGCAGCGCGGGGCTGGGCACGGGCCGCCGGCGGTGCCGGACGCGGTCAGCTCTTGGGCTTGCCGAAGGAGGGCAGCGCGGAGCCGTCGGTGTAGGTCTTCTCGATGTACTTCTTCACCGCGTCGGAGTTGAGGAGCTTGGCGAGCTTCTTCACGCGCGGGTCGTCCTCGTTGCCCTTCTTGACGGCGAGGAAGTTGGCGTACGGGTTGCCCTGGACCGGCTCGATGGCGAGCGCGTCCTTGGACGGCTTGAGCTTGGCGGGGATGGCGTAGTTGCCGTTGATCGCCGCGGCGTCGTAGTCCGGGAGGGAGGAGGGCAGCGTCTCGGCCTTGGCCTCCTGGAACTTCAGGCCCTTGGCGTCCTTGACGTCGTTGAGGCCGGGGTTGTCGGCGTTGTCGTCCTTGAGGGTGATCAGGTCCTTGGACGCGAGCAGCTTGAGGGCGCGGCCCTGGTTGCTGGGGTCGTTGGGGAGGCCGATGACGCTGCCGGAGCCCAGCTCGGAGAGCTTGGTGTGCTTCTTGGAGTACAGGCCCATCGGCTCCAGGTGGACGTTGACCACCGGGACGATGTGGCCGCCCTCCTTCTTGTTGTACTCGTCGAGGTACTCCTTGTGCTGGAAGTAGTTGGCGTCCAGCTCCCCGTTCTCGGTGGCGGGGTTGACGAGCGTGTAGTCCTCGAAGGTGCGGACGTTGAGCTTCAGTCCCTCCTTCGCGGCCAGGTTCTTCTTGACGAAGTCGAGGATCTGGCCCTGCGGGACGGAGGTGGCGCCGACGGTGAGCGGCGCGTTCACGTCGCCCTTCTTGGTGGTCTCCGGGTCGGAGGGGGCGCTGCACGCGCCGAGCCCGAGGGTGAGGGCGGCGGCGGCCGCGACCGCCCCGGTGAGCTTGATGACGTTACGCACGAAGAGTGCCTTTCTCATGGGTCCCGCACGACGCGCGGGACTTCGGCCGTCCGGCAAAGGGTCCGGACCGGGGAATCACAGAAGGTGGGCGTTGTCCCGGTCGACGCGCTCGCTCGCCTTGCGCGGGCGGGGCAGGCGCAGCACCCCGCGGGGGGCGTCGGCGCGCGAGGAGCGGCGGGAGAGGGCGCGTACCGCGAGGTCGCCGATGAGCTGGACGGCGGTGACGATCACGATGATCAGGACCACCGTGACGATCATGAAGCGGGTGTCGAAGCGCTGCTGGCCGTAGGTGATGGCCACGCTGCCCAGACCGCCCGCGCCGAGGGCGCCGGCCATCGCGGAGTAGCTGATGACGGTGATGACGGTGTTGGTCAGACCGGCCACGAGCGAGGGCATCGCCTGCGGCAGCAGGACCTTGAAGACGATGGTCCAGGTGCCACCGCCCATCGACTGGACGGCCTCGACCAGCCCGCCGTCCACCTCGCGTACCGCGGTCTCCACCAGACGGGCGAAGAACGGGATGGCGCCGATGGCGAGCGGGACGACCGCGGCGCTGGGGCCGATGGAGGTGCCGATCACGAAGCGGGTGAACGGGATCAGGGCGATCATCAGGATGATGAAGGGCAGCGACCGCCCGATGTTCACCACGATGCTGATGACCTTGTTGACGGCGGCGTTGCCGAGCTGGCCACCGCGTTCGGTGAGGACCAGCAGGACGCCGAGCGGCAGTCCGCCGACGACCGCCCAGACGGTCGCCCACCACACCATGAAGAAGGTGTCGAGGCACGCGTTGTACAGCAGCGGCTGCATGTCGTTCCAGCTCACTTGGCGGCGTCCTTCCGGAGCGTGGTGGCGGGCGCGGTGGCTCCGGCGGGGGCGTCGGCGGCGTCCGCGGCATCGGCCACGTCGACCTGGAGTCCTTGTTCGCGGAGGAAGCCGATGGGGACGACGTTCTCCTCGAAGGGGCCGGGCAGTTCGATCCGCATCCGGCCGATCTGCTTGCCGCCGACGGTGTCCATCGCGGCGCCGAGGATCGAGATGTCGACGTTGTAGGTGCGCGACAGCTCGGAGATGACCGGGCGGGTGGCGGCGGAGCCGTGGAAGGTGACGTCGACGACGGTGCGGCCTTCCCCGGAAGGTTCGCCGCCCACCGGGAAGAGTTCACGGGCCAGTTCGGAGCCGGGGGTGGCGAGGAGCCCGGAGACGGTGCCGGACTCGATGACGCGGCCGCCCTTCATCAGCGCGGCGGAGTCGCAGATCGTCTTGACGACGTCCATCTCGTGGGTGATGAGGACGATGGTCAGGCCGAGTTGCCGGTTGAGGTCGCGCAGCAGTTGGAGGATGGAGCGGGTGGTCTCCGGGTCCAGGGCGCTGGTCGCCTCGTCGGAGAGGAGGACCTTGGGGTCGCCGGCCAGGGCGCGGGCGATGCCGACGCGCTGCTTCTGGCCGCCGGAGAGCTGGGCCGGGTACGCCTTGGCCTTGTCGGCGAGGCCCACCAGGTCGAGGAGTTCGAGCGCCTTGCGGGAGCGTTCGCGGCGGTCGACCTTGAGGATTTCCAGCGGCAGTTCGACGTTGTCCTGGACGGTGCGCGAGGACAGCAGGTTGAAGTGCTGGAAGACCATGCCGATGTGGCTGCGGGCGGCGCGCAGGGCGGCGCCCGCGCGTTCCTTGCGGCCGGCGAGTGCGGTCAGGTCGGTCCCGGCGACGGTGACCGTGCCGGAGGTGGGCCGCTCCAGGAGGTTGAGGCAGCGGATCAGGGTGGACTTGCCGGCGCCGCTCTGGCCGAGGACGCCGTAGACCTCACCCTCGCGGACGTGCAGGTCGACGCCGTCCAGCGCGGTGACTTCGCGGTCTCCTGAGCGGTAGACCTTGGTCAGGCCCGTTGTGGTGATCACAGGGAATTCCGTCACTGTCGAGTGCCCGGCGGCTCTCCGCCGGACACGGGGCATTCTTTCGCGGCATGGGAAACCGGGGACCTGAAAGACGCCGAAGAGCGGGCTTCGGGCTCCGGTGACGCGGGGTGGCCGGTTCCGTGGGGACGGACACTTTCGGCTCATGGCAGCAGGTCTCGCTTCGGGGCGCGAGGCTCAGGCGGGGGCCCTCAGCGGTCACACATTCGACACATGCAACGAGCACCGGGCGTCGTCATCGCCTCGGTCGCAGGGGTGCGGCTGCTCGTCGTGGTCATGGCGGCAAGTAAACCAGACAAGCGTCTTAGTCGAGCCACTGTGTCCGAATAGCGGACAGTGAATGTCGGAGCGTGGACAGCCCCCGCTCGGGTACGCGCACCGCCTCCACCACTCCCCGCCCGCACGGCCTGCGCGAACGCGCGCGCACGGGCCCACGTGGGCGATTCGTCCGCGCGGTACGGATCGGACGCGTGTGGCCAACGCCACGGCGGGCGGCACCGGACGTACGACGCGAGAGGGGCCGGCCCCTCTCGCGCGGGCCCGGAAGCGGCGGTGGCGGGCGGTGCGGCGGCGGGCCGCGTCCGGCCCGCCGCCGCCACACCCGCCACCGGGCCGCACGCCGCCACACCCGCTCACCCTCACCGCTCCCCCGTCGCCGCGCCGGGCCCGGGGGCGATCGTCCGGTACGGGCCGATTAGCATCGCCTCATGCCCCACAACCCCACGGTGCGCCGCCGTGCCGCGCGGAGGTCCCGGTGATCGACGCCCTGACGATCGCGGTCGGTGTGACCGCTCTCGCCCTGGCCGCCTGGTGCGGTTTCGCCGCGTACCGCGACGAGCCGACGAAGGACTGGCACTTCATCGGCATGGCCGTCGTCTCCCTCCTCGGGATCGTGCAACTCGTCGTCGGCATCGTGCAGTTGGCGGGCGGGCACTCCCCCGCCAAGGGCACCGCGCTCTTCCTCGCCTATCTGATCGGCGCGGCGGCGTGCGTACCGGGCACCGGCTTCATGTCGCTGTCGGAGCGCACCCGCTGGGGCTCGGCCACCGTCGCGGCGGGCGCCGTGGTGCTGGCCGTGCTGGAGGTCCGGCTTTTCGACATCTGGGGAGGCAGCCATGGCTGAGTCCACGAGGACCGTCACGCAGGAAACCGCCGCGGGGAGCGGCCGCCGCTCGCTGGGCACCGGCCCCGGACGGCTGCTGGTCGCGCTCTACGGCATCTTCACCGTGGCCGCCGCGTCCCGTTCGCTGTACCAGCTCATCGCGCAGTTCCACGTGGCGCCACTGGCCTACTCGCTCTCGGCCGTCTCCGCGGTGGTCTACGGCTTCATCACCTTCTCGCTGGTGCGCGGCGGTGAGGGCGCCCGCCGGGCGGCGCTGGTCTGCTGCGCGCTGGAGCTGCTGGGCGTCCTCGGCGTCGGCACCTGGACGCTGGCCGATCCGGCCGCCTTCCCCGACGCCACGGTCTGGTCGGACTACGGCATGGGCTATCTCTTCATCCCGGTCATCCTGCCGGTGACCGGCCTGCTCTGGCTGCGGCGGTCGCGTACGGCCTGACCTGCGGGTACGGCCGTGCCGCGGGGCCTTTGAGGGGTGCGGCCCCGCGGCGCGCGGCTCAGGCTCCGGTGACGTACGCCTGCTTCTCCAGCGTGACGCGGCCCAACCGGCGGCCGGTCTCCTCGGTGGCGACGGGGGCGTAGCCGTGGCTGCGGTAGAGGCGCAGACCGCCGTCGCCGCGGTGGCCGGCGAGGAGGCGGTAGCGGGTGGCGGCGCGTTCCGCGCTCAGGCGCGCCTCGACGGCGGCGAGCAACCGGCCGCCGAGACCGTGCCGTTGCAGCCGCGGATGGACGATGAGCTTGCCGATACGGGCGGTGCCGTCGGCGTCGACGGTGCCGCGGGCCGAGCCGACCACCTCGTCCCCGAGGCGGGCGACGACCACACAGCCGGTGGCGAGTTCCTCCCGGAGCCCGGCCAGGGTCTGGGTGAGCGGTTCGATGCCGTAGTCGTCGTACAGCGCCGCTTCGGGCTGGTAGCAGAGGTACTGGAGTTTGAGGATCTGCTCGGCGTCCTGGTCGGTCGCCGCAGAGATGGTCACGCTCGTGCCCATGCGCGTCTGCCTCCCCTTCTCGGTTCGCGGTGTTCCGGACGCCATGAGGGTGGCGGCGGCGCCCGGAACGATGGCCCTGACCGGCGGCGCCCGGCAGACGCCACCGCTCCGGCGTGGCCGCCGCCGGTGCTCTCCAGGGCTCCCCGGAAAGTGCCGGCGGCAATCGCGCCGCGAGCGCCTGTCACCTCACACTTACGCCGCCGCCCGGAGGCGGGGCGGACGGGTGGGGCGGCAGGCCCTGGCATTCTGCGGGCCCGGCGCCGCCTCCGGAACGGAACCGCCCACCGCTGTGACATTCCCGACGCCGCCCGCCCCGGGGAGCGGAGCGGGCGGCGGCCGGATCAGGCCCGGCGGAACTCCTCGGCCACCAGCAGCGCGGTGTCCGGGTTGTCGGAGAACATCCCGTCGAGACCGGCCGCCAGGCAGGCCCGGAAGTAACCCCGGGCGTCGCCGTAGGCGTTCGGGTCGGTGCCGCGGCGGAAGTCGGCCGGCAGGAAGGTGTTCTCGTTGCGGCCGGTGTAGGGGTGCAGGACCAGACCGGCGGCGTGCGCGTCCTTGACGAGCGGGGTGGGCGGGCCGGACTTCCCGTCCGCGTCCCGGGGGATGATCTGATCCAGCGCCGGGCCGATGCCCTGGGCGAAGCCCGCTATCCAGCGCAGCCCCTCGGGCTTGATCAGGTCGGCGACGGTGCGCGGGTCACCGGACTCGACGAAGTCCCACGGCCGGGTGTCGGGCGCGTCCAGCAGGACGACCTTGGGGCAGTCCACCAGCTTGCCCAGCCGCTGGATGCTGTCCGGCTCGAACGACTGGAGGAAGTTCGCCGAGGTGCGGCGGTGGCGTCCGTACGCGCGCAGCGCCTTGGCGAGCCGCTCCTCCAGACCGAGGCCCAGCTTGCGGAAGTAGGTGGGGTGCTTGGTCTCGATGTGGAGCCAGACGCGGCGGCCCCGGCGGCGGCCCTCACGGTCGGCCCAGCGCAGCACCTCGTCGAAGGTGGGCACCTCCCACACGCCGTCGTAGAGCGTGTTGTGCTGGCGGGTCTTGGGGATGCGCTCCTTGGCGCGGAGGGTCTTCAGCTCGGCGAGGGTGAAGTCCTCGGTGAACCAGCCGGTGAGCTTCACCCCGTCGACGGTCTTGGTGGTCTTGCGGTCGGCGAACTCGGGGTGCGCGGAGACGTCGGTGGTCGCCGTGATGTCGTTCTCGTGGCGGCAGACGAGGTGGCCGTCCTTGGTGGGGACGAGGTCCTGCTCGATGACGTCGGCGCCCATGTCCAGGGCGAGTTGGTAGGAGCCGAGGGTGTGCTCCGGACGGTAGCCGCTGGCGCCGCGGTGGCCGACGATCAGCGGGACGGGCAGTTCACCGCCGTGGCCGCGGCGGCCGGCCGCCGCGGTCGCGCCCTCCGCTCCGGCACGGTCCGCCGCCCCGGCCGGTCCGGCGGCGCCGAGCACCGCCGCGCTCGCGCCGAGGGCCGCGGCGGCCCCCAGAATCCTGCGCCGTCCCGGCTGCTGCCCCTGGTGCATCCCCGCTCCTTGCTCTCGGTTCGTGTGATCGGCCGCCCCGGCGCCGTGGGGTGATCGCCGGGCGGCCGGTCGATCGTATGCACGACCGGGGGCGTCCGGGGAGACGGGCGGGGGATTCCGGGAGAACATGGCGCAGACGGGGGCCAACTGCGCATGGCGACCGGATGAACCCGGTGTGCGACCGTAGGTGACTCGCGAGTATCGTCCTGTAGCCGCAGCTCCGTCGTCCACCCGTCACCGCCGACCCGTCACGCCCGGAGGGCCCGTTGTCCCGCATTCTGCTGAAGGCGATTCTCGGATTCGTCATGCGTGTCCTGTACCGCCCCACGGTCGAGGGCGTGGAGCGCATCCCGGAGACCGGCCCGGTGATCCTGGCCGGCAATCACGTCACGTTCATCGACTCGCTGTTCTTGAGCCTGGTCGTCAAGCGGCCGGTGTACTTCATCGGCAAGGACGCGTACGTCACCGGCAAGGGGCTCAAGGGCCGGGCGATGGCGTGGTTCTTCCGCAGCTCCGGGATGATCCCGGTGGACCGTGACGGCGGGCGCGGCGGTGTCGCCGCGCTGATGACCGGCCGCCGGGTCCTGGAGCAGGGCCACGCGTTCGGCATCTACCCGGAGGGCACCCGCTCCCCCGACGGCCGTCTCTACCGCGGCCGTACCGGCATCGCCCGGCTGACGCTGATGACCGGCGCGCCCGTCGTCCCGTTCGCGATGATCGGCACGGACAAGGTGCAGCCCGGCGGCAAGGGCGTGCCGCGCATCGCCAAGGTGACGGTCCGCTTCGGTGAGCCGCTGGACTTCTCCCGCTACGACGGCATGGACCGCGACCGCTACGTCCTGCGGGCCGTCACCGACGAGGTGATGAGCGACGTGATGGAGCTGTCCGGCCAGGAGTACGTGGACGTGTACGCGACGAAGGCGCGCGCCGCCTGACCTGTGGGACCGCACGACGGGCCGCATCCCCGGTGGGGGTGCGGCCCGTCGCCGTGTGCGCGGGTCAGCAGGGGACGCGGAAGCCGCCGCGCTGTCCCTCCGGGCCACCGGTGCGGGCGGTGCGCAGGGCCGCCTCGGGGCGCGGTACCTCGGTGCCGTCGGCCAGGAGCAGCCGGGGGCTCTCGGTGACGGTGCCGGTGCGGGCGCCGGGGGCGGTGGCGTTCTTCACCCGGACCCGGTCGGTGGCGGCGGGGGTGAGCCGCTTGCGCTGCCGGACGAAGGCCACGAAGCTCTCGAAGTCGCGGGTGTGGCGCACCGGTTCGGTGAAGCCGAGGAAGGCGCTGAAGCCGTCCTGGTTGATGAGGGTGTACGAGGGCGCGGCGAGGCGGTAGGCGCGCTTCTCGTCGAGGGGCCGGCCGTCGATGAAGACCTCGGCCGGGTCGACGCGTTTGCCGACCGGTCCGGTGGCGTCGAAGGTGTAGCGGACGTTGCCGGAGACGGCGAGCGGGGCGAAGCCGAGGGTGCCGCCGGAGGCCGGGGCCCACTGCTCCTCCAGGGCGTCGTGGAGCTGACGCCCGGTGACGGTGACGGTCATGATCGGGTCGCCGAAGCCGACGGCGTTCCAGGCGGCGCCGAAGGTGACGGTGCCGTCGGCGCCGTCGTGCGCCAGGTCCGCGGCGATGATCGCCTGGCCCTGGCGGGGCGCGACGGCGATGAGGGCGAGGTCGGCGGGGGTGTTGGCGGGACCGCCCGGGTCGGCCATCGGGTCCAGGGGCTGCTGTCCGGCCCACAGTGCCCAGTCGGCGACGAGGTTGCCCATGGTGGACTCGCCGGTGCTCTTGCGGGTGCGGGTGAAGGAGGCGGTCTGGGTGGCGAGCGGGGTGGCGGCGCGGCGGGTGCCGTATCCGGCCCAGTAGTCGGCGATCTCGCGGAGGACGGGGTCGGGGGTGATGTCGCGGGTGTTGGGGTGGTTGGTCGTGGTGGTCAGTTCGCGGACGACCTCGCCGGTGGTGCGGTCGAGGCGGAGCGTGATCTCGTTGATCAACTGGCCGTAGCAGCCCGCCTCGACGAACGGGCGGGGGCGGCCCGACGGGTCGGGCAGCATCATCGAGAAGGCGCAGTGCCAGTGGCCGGTGACGATGGCGTCGATGTCCGGCGAGACGCGCAGGGCGAGTTCGTAGGCGGGCCCCGAGGGGTTGGTGCCGCTGTTGAAGTCGGAGCCGGCGACGGCGCCGTCGTGCATGCTCAGGACGAGGGCGCCAACGCCTTTGGCCTTGAGTTCGGCGGCGCAGCGGTTGGCGGTCTCCAGCTCGTCGAGGGTGCGCAGTCCGGGCTGGTAGGAGCCGGGGAACGACTCGGTGCCGATGGCGGTGAGGTGGATGAAGCCGATCGGCAGGGTGCGGCCGCCGCCCGCGTCGACGTGCACGATGTTGTACGGCGGCAGGACGGTCTTCCCGGTTCCGGCGTGGGTGACGTTGGCGCTGTAGTAGGGGAAGTCGGCGCCCTTGAAGCGGCGGCCGGTGGAGTCCTTGAAGGCGTCGTCGCGGCCCACGACGGGGTAGGACTGGCCGCCGGTCATGTGGGTGGTGAGGTACCGCGCCGACTTGTCGAACTCGTGGTTCCCGGCGGACGCGAAGTCCAGGCCCATGGCGTTGAGCGCCTCGATGGTGGGCTCGTCGGCGAGGGAGGCGGTGTCGAACTCCCAGCCGGAGAAGAGGTCCCCGGGGGCGAAGAAGACGGAGTTGGTGTGCCCGGCGCGCAGCGCGTTGAGGTGGGCGGCCAGGTAGGGGACGCCGCCGACGGTGTATCTGCGGCCGCCCGCGCCGGTGATGACGGAGTTTCCGCCGGGCGCGGCCTGGAGGTAGCCGTGCAGGTCGGTGATGTTGAGGAGCTGGACGTCGACGTACTCGGTGGCGGTGGCCGCGTCGCGGGCGTGGCCGGTGGCGTAGGTGGGGGTGGCGATGGCGCCGGTGGTGGCCAGCGCTCCGGCCGCGGTGAGGAAGGAACGTCGTCCGATCTCGCGCACTGCGTCACTCTCCTGGGAGTCCCGGGCGGATGGGAACGGACGGAGAGTCAAGCGGGCGGGGCGGGCGCGCCGATCTCCGCGACGCGACGCGGACGTGAACGGGCGGCGGACATCGGCTTGCCGGCCACCGGTACGCCCGGCGCGCCGTGGCGATCATGGTGGCGGCCCGCCCGCACCCTGCCCCCGACACGCCCCGCCGCCCCCCGCCACGTCCCCCGTCCGCACCCAAACCGGACGGCCGGGCAAGTACGGGGGCGGGGCGCGGGGCAGCGGAACGTACGGGCGTGAGCTCAGGACGTACGGGGTTCGGCCCCCGGCGGGCTTACGGGAGCGGGAGCGCGGCCTTTTTCCGAGCGGTGCGGCGGGGGACCGGGCGGTGCGGGAGCCGGGTCAGCGGACGACGTCGAACACGTTCTTCTGGACGCCGTTGGCGTACGCCTCGTGTTCGACCAGCTTCAGCTTCTGGGCGTCCTTGTCCGTGGCGCTGAACAGGCGCTTGCCCGCGCCGAGCAGCAGCGGGAAGACGAGCAGGTGGTACCGGTCGATCAGGCCGGCGTCCGAGAGGCTCCGGTTCAAGGAGGCGCTGCCGTGGACGATGACCGGGCCGCCCTCGGTCTGCTTCAGGGCGGCGACATCGTCGAGTGAGCGCAGGATCGTCGTCTCGCCCCAGTTCGTCACCAGGTCGTCCTCGGTGAGGGTGGTGGAGACGACGTACTTCGGCATCACCTTGTAGTCGGCGAAGTCCGCCATGTCCGGCCACACCGGGCTGAACGCCTGGTAGCTGACCCGGCCCAGCAGCATCGCCGCGGCTTCCTTCTGCTCGCGGCCCTTGATGTCGAACGCCTCGGGGAGGAACTCGATGTCGTTGACGGTCCAGCCGGCGTTCCGGTAGCCGGGCTCGCCGCCCGGGGCCTCCACGACGCCGTCGAGCGAGATGAAGGCCGTGCTGATCAAGGTGCGCATCCAGGGTTCCTCGGTGTCTCATGTCCGGTTGCCGGCGGGTCGGATCGGGAGACGCCTCGGCCCCCCGCCTTCACGTGCGGCGATTCAACCACGGCCCGTGAGTGGTGATCATGGAGGTGTTCATCGGTCCGTGCCCGGCCGGCGAGCCCCGCGCACCGTGCGCCGCCAGGAGAGTCGTCCTAGGCCGCCGCCCCCGTCCCCCGCTGATCCTCCGCGGACGGCTTCTCCGGGCTGTCGCCGAGCTTCTGGCCGCGCAGCAGGAACCACGCGACGACCGAGGCGCTCAGCAGCAGCACGGCGCCGACGCCCGCCGCGACGTCCAGGCCCTCGACGAAGGCGTCCTGCGCGGAGCGCAGCAGCGCGGCGGACTGATCCGCCGGCAGGGTCCGCGCCGCCTCGACCGCGCCGCCCAGCGACTCATGGGCCGCGGCGGACGCGTCGTCCGCCACACCCGCCGGGGCGGGGAAGCCGCGGTAGATGCCGGTGACGATGGAGCCGAGCAGGGCGATGCCGAGGGCCGCGCCCAGTTCGTACGCCGTCTCGGAGACCGCGGAGGCGGCGCCCGCCTCCTCCTTGGGGACGCTGGAGAGGATGACGTCGGCGGTGACGGTGAAGGCGAAGCCGGCGCCGATGCCGACGACGAAGAGGATCGTGGTCAGCGCGAGGGTGCTGGTGTCGGCGTGCAGGGTGACGCAGCCGGCCAGCGCCAGGCCGACGACGGCGAGCCCGCCGGCCACCACGACGCGGACGGAGAGCCGCCGGGCGACGTACCCCGCGGCCAGACCCGCGCCGACCGCGCCGACCGCCGCGGGCAGTTCGACCAGTCCGGCGTTGAGCGGCGGCCGCAACTGCACCATCTGGAGGAACTGCGACAGGAAGAAGACCAGTCCGGACAGGCCGAGGATGGTCAGCAGGTCGGCGAGGACCGCGCCGGAGAAGCCCCGGTGGTGGAAGAGCTTCATGTTCAGCAGCGGCGAGTCGAGGCTGTACTGGCGGCGGACGAACACCACCAGCGCGGCGACGCCGACGACCGCGGCCACCGCGATGTCCCAGCGGAAGCCGTGCGCCGCCGCCTCCTTGATCGCGTAGACCACGGCGACGATGCCGACGAGGGAGAGCCCGACGCTAGGCAGGTCCCAGGGCCCCGGCTCGGGGTTGCGCGACTCGGGGATGACCCGGGCGCCGACGATCACGAGGAGCGCCATCACCGGCAGGTTGATCAGGAAGACCGAACCCCACCAGAAGTGGCCCAGCAGGAAGCCGCCGAGGACCGGGCCGACGGCGGTGCCCGCCGAGGCCATCGCGCCCCAGATGCCGACCGCGAGGCTGCGCTCACGGGGGTCGTGGAAGAGGTTGCGGATCAGCGCGAGGGTGGACGGCATCAGCGTCGCCCCGGCCACACCGAGCAGCGCCCGCGCCCCGATCATCATCTCCGGGCTGGTCGCGTACGCGCACAACGCCGACATCGCGCCGAACACCACGGAGCCGATGAGCAGCAGTTTCTTCCGTCCGATGCGGTCGCCGAGGCTGCCCATCGAGACCAGCAGACCGGCGATGACGAACGAGTAGATGTCGCCGATCCACAGCAGTTGGGTGCCGGACGGCTGGAGGTCCTCGCTGAGGTACGGGGTGGCCAGGCCGAGCACCGTGGCGTCGACGCCGACCAGCAGCACCGCGAGCACGAGGACGGCGAGCGCCAGCCAGCGTCCCGGGCGGGGGTGGTCCTCGTGGGCGGAGCCGGGGCCCGCCACTGTGCTCTCGGTCATTGCTCCATGCTCCGTCGTGCGCCGCCGAGCAGCAGCTCGGCGATCGAATGGGTGAGGTCGTTACGGGCCACCCGTCCGTCGTGGACGGCCCAGGCACCGGCGCCGATCAGGCCGTAGAGCGCCTCGGTCAGCCACGCCGGGCTGAGGTCGATACGGAAGTCGCCCTCCTCCTGGCCACGGCGGAACAGCGCGTGGATCCGGGCGTCGAGGCGGGCCCAGCCCTCGTTGATCTCCCCGTCCTCGAAGAGCTGGTTCTCGGTGAAGAGGAAGGCGAGGACACCGGCGACCGGTTCGGTCTCGGCGACGAGCCGCCGGAGCGCTTCCGGGGCGGCGTCCTCGTCGAGCCGGGCGGCGTCCAGGGCGCGGGCGAGTTGTTCGATGCCCTGCTGTTCCAGTGCGCGGATGAGGGCGTCGCGCCCGGCGAAGTGCCGGTGCAAGGTGGCGCGGCCGATGCCGGCGGCGCGGGCGATCTCGTCCATGGAGGACGTCGGCCGCCGGGCGAGCAGCGCCGCGGCGGCCGTGAGTACATGGGAGCGGTCCACAGCCATGAGACACACCCTAGCCGAATGAGACATGCGCGTCTCATTCAAGCGGTGGGGGTCCCGTACGGCTCACCGGGGCGCCGGTACGCCGACGGCGGCCCTCCCCCGCGGGAAGGGCCGCCGTCGGTGCGTACGGGTGCGGGTCAGCGCTTGGCCGCGGCCCACTCCTGCTGGAGCGCGAGGTCGGCCTTGACCTCGGCGAGCTGGACGGCGACGGCGGACGGCGCGGTGCCGCCGCGGCCGCTGCGCGAGGCGAGCGCGCCGGGGACGTTGAGGACGGTGCGGACCTCGGGCGTCAGCTCGGGCGAGATCTTCGCGAACTGCTCGTCCGTCAGCTCGTCCAGCTCCTTGCCCTCGGCCTCGGCGACCTTCACGCACTCACCGGCGACCTCGTGCGCCACCCGGAACGGCACACCCTGCTTGACCAGCCACTCCGCGATGTCGGTGGCGAGCGAGAACCCGGCCGGGGCCAGCTCCTCCATCCGCTCGCGGTTGACGGTGAGCGTCGCCATCATGCCGGTGAACGCCGGGAGCAGCACCTCCAGCTGGTCGCAGGAGTCGAAGACCGGCTCCTTGTCCTCCTGGAGGTCGCGGTTGTACGCCAGCGGCAGCGCCTTGAGCGTCGCCAGCAGACCCGTGAGGTTGCCGATGAGACGGCCGGACTTGCCGCGCGCCAGCTCCGCGATGTCCGGGTTCTTCTTCTGCGGCATGATCGACGAGCCGGTGGAGAAGGCGTCGTGGAGGGTGACGAAGGAGAACTCCTTCGTGTTCCACACGATGATCTCCTCGGCGATCCGGGAGAGGTTCACGCCGATCATCGCGGTGATGAACGCGAACTCCGCGACGAAGTCCCGCGAGGCGGTGCCGTCGATGGAGTTCCCGGCGCTGCCGCGCTCGAAGCCGAGGTCGGCAGCGACCGCCTCCGGGTCGAGCCCGAGCGAGGAGCCCGCCAGCGCGCCCGAACCGTACGGCGAGACGGCGGTCCGCGTGTCCCACTGCCGCAGCCGCTCGGCGTCCCGGGAGAGCGACTGGACGTGGGCCAGGACGTGGTGGGCGAAGAGCACCGGCTGGGCGTGCTGGAGGTGGGTGCGGCCCGGCATGGCGACGTCCGGGTGCGCCTCGGCGAGGCCGATCAGTGCGCCCTGGAGGTCGGCGATCAGCCCGCCGATGATCCGGGCGTGGTCGCGCAGGTACATCCGGAAGAGCGTGGCGACCTGGTCGTTCCGGGAGCGTCCGGCGCGCAGCTTGCCGCCGAGGTCGGCGCCGAGCCGCTCCAGCAGCCCGCGCTCCAGGGCGGTGTGCACGTCCTCGTCGGCGACGGTGCCGGTGAACGAGCCGTCGGCGACGTCCGCCTCCAGCCGGTCGAGCCCGGCGATCATGCGCTCCAGCTCGTCGGCGGTGAGCAGTCCCGCCTTGTGCAGCACGCGGGCGTGGGCACGCGAGCCGGCGATGTCGTAGGGGGCCAGCCGCCAGTCGAAGTGGACGGAAGCGGAAAGCTGGGCCAGCGCCTCGGCGGGACCGTCGGCGAACCGTCCGCCCCAGAGCCGGACGTCACCGCTGTTGCTGCTCACTGCTGCTCCTCGGAGGTGGTGAGGTACCACCGCCCGTCCGCGCGGGGCGGGCAGGCGGCCGTCGTACGAAGGTCGAGTAGGTAACGAGCCGGACCGGGCGAGGTCGCGTCCGGCCACGTCCGCGACGGACCACCGGAGCGGGCGGGCACGAGGCACGCGGCCCCGGCTCCCCGGCGCGATCTCTACGCTGATGAGCATAAGTATGCAGTGGGCTGCATGATTCGTCAATACGGTGGGTGACGGGCGCGCGCCGGAGCCCCGGCGGTGCGGGCTCCGGGCTCCGGGCTCCGGGCGCCGGGCGCCGGGCTCCGAGCGCCGGGCTCCGGAACGACCCAGCCGTCAGCCGGCGTCGCGCAGCTCCTCCAGCAGGATCTGCACATGGCCGTGCGGGAGGTCCTTCGTGGCGGTCAGCAGCGTCATGGGGCCCTCGCCGGCGAGTTCGCGCAGGTGCTCCAGCGCCTCGCCCGCCGCCGCGTCCCGCGCCAGCTCCTCGCGGTAGCGGTCGGCGAACTCCGCGAACCGCTCGGGATCGTGCCCGTACCAGCGGCGCAGGTCCGTCGAGGGTGCGACGTCCTTGCACCATTCGGTCAGGTCGGCGTGGTCCTTGGAGAGGCCCCGCGGCCAGAGCCGGTCGACCAGCACCCGTGCGCCGTCGGACGGTTCCGGCTCCTCGTAGACCCGGCGGATACGCAGGCCGTCGGCGGACGCCTGTCCGGAAGATTGTGTGGCCATACCTCATCGAAACACGCCGCGCGCCGCGCCGCCGGTGCGGCCGCCCGCCCCTGCCCGGGCCCCGTCGGGGAGCGCTCCGGGACCCCGCTTTTGGTCTCCGGGCACCGGACAGGGTATTTTTCTTCTGCACGCCCCGACCGGGACTCTTCCGGTCGGTTCATGCACCGGGACGTGGCGCAGCTTGGTAGCGCACTTGACTGGGGGTCAAGGGGTCGCAGGTTCAAATCCTGTCGTCCCGACGGTGCGAAGGCCCGTCGGCCGGAGAGAGATCTCCAGGCCGGCGGGTTTTTTCGTGTGCGGACGCACCCGGACGGGCGGTGTCCCGGCCGGGTGGGCCGGGACACCGCCTCCGGGTCAGACCCGGGCGCCCGTGTCGTGGCGCAGGCCCTCGCCCGCCGGGCGGCGGGTGCGGGGGCCGCGCGGGCGGGCCGGGTACGGCGGCGGGGCGCCGCTCACCTTCTCCAGGGCGATGGCCAGCGGCAGCGCCGTGAACATCGACGAGTACGTGCCGACGCCGATGCCGATGAGCAGGGCCACCGCGAAGTCGGTCAGGGAGTCACCGGCCAGGGCGGCGAGCGCGGCGAGGATGAAGACCGCGCCGATGCCGGTGTTGACCGTCCGCGGCACCGTCTGGAGCAGGGCCCGGCCCGCGACCGTACGCAGCGGCGCGGCGCGGTCGGCGGCCCACAGTTCGCGGACCCGGTCGAAGACCACCACGGAGTCGTTGACGGAGTAGCCGACGACGGTCAGCAGTGCGGCGAGGAAGACGCCGTCGACCGGCCTGCCGAGCCAGGCGAAGGCGCCGACCAGCACCACCACGTCGTGGACGAGGGCGGCGACCGCGGCGAGCGCGAAGGTCCAGCGGAAGCGGACCGCGAGGTAGAGCAGTTGCCCGGCCAGCGCCACGCCGAGGGCGATCAGCGCGCCGCGGCGCAGCTCGGAGCCGAGGCTCGGCCCGATCTGCTCGTCCCGTACCTTCTCCGCGCCGCCGCCGAGACCGGCGACCACGTCGGTGATCCGCTTCCCGTCGGTGGCGGACAGCGGCTCGGTGCGGACGGTCAGCTCCTCGGCGCCCGAGGTGTGGACCACCGCGCGCGGGAAGCCCGCGTCGCTCAGGGCGTCCCGGGCGCGTTCGGCGTCCACGGGGGCGGTGGTCGTGTACTCGATCATCCGGCCGCCGGTGAACTCCACGCCGAGGTCGACACCGCGTACGACGATGCCGGCGGTGGCCAGGGCGAGCGCGAGAGCGGTCAGCAGCGGCCAGCGGCGTCGGTGGCGCAGCGGGTCGGGGGCGCGCCGTTCGAGCCAGGTGCGGACCCGGCCGGGGCGGGCCAGGCCGGTCAGGTGCGGGCGGCGGGTCACCGGCCGCCGCGAGAGGGTGAGTTCGGCCAGGACGCGGGTGATCAGCAGGGCGCTCACCATGGAGGCGACGACGCCGATGCACAGGGTCACGGCGAAGCCGCGGACCGGGCCGGAGGCGAAGGCGAAGAGCAGGCCCGCGGCGAGCAGGGTGGTGAGGTTGGAGTCGGCGATGGCGCTGAAGGCGTGCCGGAAGCCGGCGGTGAGCGCGGCGCGGGGGCTGCGCCGGGGCGCGCCGCTCCGGGTGCGGCCGCCCGCCGCGTACTCCTCGCGGGCCCGCTCGAAGACCAGCACATTGGCGTCGACGGCCATCCCGATGGCGAGGACGAAACCGGCGAGCCCGGGGAGGGTGAGGGTCGCGCCGACGGCGAGCAGCGCGGCGTACGAGAGCAGCGCGTAGCAGGCGAGCGCGGTGGCGGCGAGGGCGCCGAGGAGGCGGTAGACGACGGCGAGGAAGGCCGCGGTCAGGGCCGTGCCGAGGAGCGCCGCGCGGGCGCTGGAGTCGAGGGCGGCGGCGCCGAGGGTCGGGCCGACGGTGCGCTGTTCGACGGTCTCGACGGGGACCGGGAGGGCGCCGCCGTTGAGCAGGAGGGCGAGTTCCTTGGCGGATTCCTGGTCGAAGCCGCCGGTGATCCGGGTGGCGCCGCCGGTGATACCGGCCTCGCAGGCGACGGACGGATCGACCTGCGGCGACGAGATGATCTTGTTGTCGAGGACGATGGCGGCGCGGCGGGCCGGATCACCCGGAGGTGCGCAGGCCGCCTCGGCGGTGAGCGCCTGCCAGGCGCGCTCCCCCGGTCCTCGCAGGTCGAGGGCGATGTGCCAGCCCGCCCCGCCCTCCGCGTCGAACCGCGCGGTGGCGCTCTCCACCCCGGCACCGGTCAGCGCGGGCGGGCCGAGCCGCAGCCGGGTGCCGGACTCGTCGGGCAGGACCACGGGGGCGGAGCCCTTGCCGGGGTCCTTGCCGGGGTCCTTGTCCGGGTCCTTGTCGGAGCCTTCGCCCGGGGCCTTGCCGGGAGTCTTCGGGGGCGTGCCGGGACCGGCGGGGTCGCTGTCTGTTCCGGCCGGGGTGTTGCCGGGGGCCGAGGTGGCCTTGTCGGGCCCGGTCCGTTCCGGTCCGTTCTTGCCGGGGGCCGGGTGGTCGGTGGGGGCCGCGGTGCCGAGGACGGGGTGGACGGTGAGTTGGGCGGTGCGGCCGAGGACGCCGGCGGCGTGGGCGGGATCCTGGACGCCGGGGAGTTCGACGACGATGCGGTGGTCACCGGAGCGGGCGAGGGTCGGTTCGGCGACGCCGAGGGCGTCCACCCGGCGGCGCAGCACCTCCAGTGTGCGGTCGGTGGCGTCCCGGTCGGCCGTGGCCGACGGGGAGTCACGGGTCTCCAGAACGAGCTGCGTACCGCCCCGCAGATCGAGACCGAGCCGGACGGGTTGCGTCACGGCGAGATGGACGGACAGGGCGAGCACGGCGCACGCGAGCAGCGCGCGCACCCTGGTGGCGCGGGTCATGATGCCTCCAACAGGCATACCGCGTCCGGGCGTTGCCGGGCGCGGTGGAATGCGACAGGACGTCGGTCAACTGCCGGAGGAGGGCGGGGCGCGGGCCGGAGGCCGCGCGGCGAACCCGGGCACGCCGTCGGCGGCGGCCCGGATCCGCGGCGGACGCGGCCCCGTGTACGGCGGTACGGGAAGGACCCCGGCGGGCGGCGTGCCCGCCGGCGGGTGAGACGTCGGCTCGGGCCCGGCGCCCGGCCCCGCACACAGCACGGGGACCGGCTGCCGGAGCGCGGGAACGGACCGGTGACCCCGGACGAAGGAGGCCCCGGAATGCGGGGACACGGCGGCGGCCGCCAAAGGCGCCGGGGCGTGCGGGGTGGCGTGGGAGTGCGCTTCGGAGGGGGCGCCCGGATGCGGGAGGGCGCCGGACGGGGCGGGAGGAAGAGGCCCGGAATGGGTGCCCGGGGCGGCGTTTCCCCGCTCCGGACCGCCCCCCGGAACGGAAGCGGCGCGAGGCTCCGGGGCAGCGCCGGGCCCGGAGGCGGCGCCCGGGGCGAAGGGAACGGACGGGGCGGCGGGGGTGCGCGGCCCCAAGGCGGCACCGGCCCTGTGCACCGCGCCCGGCCCGGAAGCGGCTCCCCCGGCGAACGCGGAATCCGGCGCGGGCCCGCCGCCCGGCGCGTACCCGGCACCCGTCGGGCGGGCGGCTTCCGCCGCGTAGGAGGACGGCGGTGCCCCCCGCTCCCCCGTCGGTGGCGGGAGCACGCCCAGCAGCAGAGCGGTGAGCAGCAGGAGGACGCGGAGGGCGGGGCCGGGCAGCGCGCGGAGGGCGGGAGTACGCGGGACGCGGGATCCGCAGGCACGCGAGGCGCGGAGGGCAGGCGGGCGTGGGGTGCGGGCGGGCGGGCCCCCCGGTTGCCGCTCGTCGTAGCGCGCCATACCGCCCCTCCCCTTCCCCGCCATTCGTTCCGTCCGTTCCAGCCGTTCCAGCCGTCCTGACCGTTCCGGCCGTTCCACTCGTCCTGACCGTTCCACCCGTCCTGGCCGTTCCGGCCGTTCCACCCGCTCCGGCCGTTCCACCCGTCCTGGCCGTTCCAGCCGTCCCACTCGCTCCGGCCGTTCCATCCAGTCCGGCCGTTCCACCCGTCCTGGCTGCTGTTCCGGCCGATCCACCCGCTCCAGCCGTTCCACCCGTCCTGGCCGTTCCAGCCGTTCCACCCGCTCCGCCGTCGGCGTTGCCGTTACGGCTCTATCAGGCCGGTGCGGATCGCGTAGCGGGTCAGTTCCAGGCGGTCGCGCATGCCGAGTTTGTGGAGCATGTTGGCGCGGTGGCGGTCGACGGTCTTGACGCTGATGACGAGGGTGGCGGCGATCTCCTTGGAGGAGTGGCCCTCGGCGACGAGTTTGAGGACCTCCTCCTCGCGGGCGGTGAGGATGCGTTCCGGTACGCCGTCGCCCTGGCGGACGCGGTCGAGGTAGTGGCGGATCAGGGCGGTGACCGCGCCGGGGTAGAGGAAGGGCTCGCCGCGCATCGCGGCGCGGCACGCCTCGACGAGGTCCCGGTCGGCGACGGATTTCAGGACGTAGCCGGACGCGCCCGCCTTGAGCGCCTCGAAGAAGTACTGCTCGTTGTCGTACATCGTCAGCATCAGCAGCCGGGTGCCGGGGAGTGCGGCGGAGAGTTCCCGGGCCGCCTGGAGGCCGGTCATCCGGGGCATCGCGACGTCCAGGACGGCCAGGTCGGGGCGGTGTTCGCGGGCCAGCGCGAGGGCTTCGGCGCCGTCGCCCGCCTCGGCGACGACCTCCAGGTCCGGCTCGCCGTCCAGGATCAGCCGGACGCCGCGCCGGACGAGGGCGTGGTCGTCGGCGAGCAGGATGCGGACGGGGCCGGGCGCGGTGCGGCCGGTCATGCGGCTCCCTTTCCTTCGCCGGGCAGCGGGACGGTCAGCCGGACGGCGAGGCCGCCGGTGGGCGCGGGTCCGATGTCCAGGCCCGCCTCGATGAACAGGGCGCGCTCGCGCATCCCGCGCAGACCGGCGCCCTCGCGCGCCCGGCCCATGCCGCGGCCGTCGTCGCGGACCTCCAGCACCACCGCCCCAGACTTCTGACGCAGGGTCAGTTCGACGGTGCGGGCGTCGGCGTGCCGGGCGGTGTTGGTCAGCGCCTCCTGGGCGACGCGGTAGACCACCAGCTCGGCGGCGGCGCCCAGCTCCGGTACGCCGCTGTCGCAGCGGCAGCGCACGGTGAGCCCGGTGTGGGTGGCGTAGTCGGTGGCGAGGGCGGTGAGGGCGCTGGTCAGGCCCAGGTCGTCGAGGACGCCGGGGCGCAGCCGGCGGGCGATGCGGCGGACCTCGTCCAGGGACAGCCGGGTGGTCTCCTGGGCATGGCGCAGCTCGCCGCGCAGGTGTTCCGGGGCGCGGTCGGCGGCGCGTTTCAGCTCCAGGAGCACCGCGGTCATGCTCTGGCCCACCTCGTCGTGCAGCTCCCGGGCGATACGGCGCCGCTCGGACTCCTGGGCGGAGAGGGCGCGGGCGGTGCTGGCGGCGCGTTCGGACTCCAGCCGGTCCAGCATCTCGTTGAAGGTGCGCAGCAGGACGGCGACGGAGCCGCGGCCGTTGACGGGCAGCCGGTGGCCGGGGCGCAGCAGGTCGACGGTGACCATCCGCTGGGTGAGCCGGTCGAGCGGGGCCAGACCGATGCGGAGCAGCGCCGCGTTGGCGACGAGCATGACGACGAGACCGCCGACGAGCACCACCGCCTCGGTCAGCCCCACCGGCACCGAAACGGTCACCGGCGCCCACAGCAGCAACGCGGTGGCCGCTCCCAGCACCACCGCGTTGAGCCCGAAGATCCGCCAGAACAGCGACACCGCGCGCCACACCTCCTTGATCCGGGTCACTCTCCCATCCGCCGTGACCCATGGGGGCGCCCGGGTCGGCGCCCAGCCTGCCGGTCCCCGGGCGGCACCGTCGATCGGGCGCGGGGCCCATCCGGAGGCGCGGATACCGCCCCGGCGCACCCGGAGATGGGTGGTGTCACCCATGTACGGGGCGGGCGGCGGCGGTCAGGGTGGACCGGGGGCGGCGGTGCCGTGCTCGCCGGGCGGTGCGTCGCCCCGGCGTCGCGGTGCGGGCGCTCCCGGCCGGGCGGTGACCGCCGCCCGCCGTCCCGTCACCCGCCCGCCCCGGTACGCAGCCGGTGGCGTACCGGGAGCGGCGGTGGCCGCGTCCCGGCCCGGTCCCGTGTCCGGGCCGGGGCACGCCCGCCGCCGATCCCGTGGCGCAGCGAAAGGAACCGTCCACGATGTCGCCTGATGCGGCCCGCGCCGAGACCCCTGCCGAACGGATCGGTGCCGACGACGCCCGCCGGCGCCTGGCGCACGAGCGCGACGCCCGGCTGGCGCAGCTCACGGCCATCGAGGGCGGGGCGCCGCCCGGTACCGACGCGCTGCTGACCTCGCAGACCGCCGCGATCCGCCAGGTCCTCGCGGAGATCGGGCAGGCCGAGGCGCGGCTGGACGCGGGCACGTACGGCGTCTGTGTGCGGTGCGCCGAGCCGGTGCCCGCCGAGCGGCTGGAGATCCTGCCGTACGCCCGGTGCTGTGTGGGCTGTCAGGAGCACGCGGGCTGAGCCGCCGGACGTGACGATGGCCCGGACATCCCGCGGGGTGTCCGGGCCATCGGTGCGTACGGCACGGACCGGGCGCGGCGGTCGCCGGGCCCGGTCGGTGGTTCAGTGCGCCTTCTGGGCCAGTCGCAGCAGGTGGTCGGCGAGCGCCTGACCGCCCGCCGGGTCGCGGCTGATCAGCATCAGCGTGTCGTCGCCGGCGATGGTGCCGAGGATGTCGTGCAGTTCGGCCTGGTCGATGGCGGAGGCGAGGAACTGCGCGGCGCCCGGCGGGGTGCGCAGCACGACGAGGTTGGCGGACGCCTCGGCGGAGATCAGCAGCTCCCCGGAGAGGCGGCGCATCCGCTCCTCCTTGGCCGACTCCCCCAGCGGCGCCCGCGGGGTGCGGTCGCCGCCCTCGCTGGGCACCGCGTAGATCAGCTCACCGCCGGTGTTGCGGATCTTCACCGCGCCCAGCTCGTCCAGATCGCGGGAGAGCGTCGCCTGGGTGACGGAGAGTCCGTCGTCGGCGAGGAGCTTCGCGAGCTGGCTCTGCGAGCGGACCGCCTGCCGGTTGAGGATGTCCACGATCCGGCGGTGGCGGGCGGTACGGGTCTGCGGTACGGCCTGACCTCCGCCGAGGGTCTCGTTGTCGTCCTGCGCGTCGATCATCGCTTCGTCAGTCTCCGGATCGTTGTTCCCCGTCGGCCGCTTCGCGGGCCGTGTCGAGGACGCCGGGCAGCTTGCGGAGGAACGTGTCCACGTCGTCGTCGGAGACGATCAGCGGCGGGGCGAGCCGGATGACGTCCGGCGCGACCGCGTTCACCAGCAGGCCCGCGTCCTGAGCCGCCTGTTGCGCCTGAGGCGCGAGGGGCTCGGTCAAGACGATACCCAGGAGCAGGCCCGCACCGCGGACCGAGGCGACGGCGGGGTGCGCCAGCGCCTCGATCCCGGAGCGCAGCCGCTCCCCGGCCCGCTTGACGTGGTCGAGCAGTCCGTCCCGCTCGATGGTGTCCAGGACGGCGAGCGCCGCCGCGCAGACGACCGGGTTGCCGCTGAACGTCGAGCCGTGCGAGCCGGGCGTCAGCAACTCGGCGGCCGGGCCGAACGCCAGCGTCGCGCCGATCGGCAGCCCGCCGCCCAGCCCCTTCGCCAGCGTGACGACGTCCGCCTCGACGCCTTCCTCCTGGGCGGCGAACCAGTGGCCGGTGCGGCCGATGCCGGTCTGGATCTCGTCGAGGACGAGGAGGGTGCCGGTGGCGGCGGTGATCTCCCGGGCGGCCCGGAGGTAGCCGGGCGGCGGGACGACGACGCCGTTCTCGCCCTGCAGCGGCTCCAGGATCACGAACGCGGTGTCGGTGGTGACCGCCGCGCGCAGCGCCTCGACGTCGCCGTACGGGACGTAGCTGACGTCGCCGGGCAGCGGGGCGAAGGGCTCCTGCTTGGCGGGCTGGCCGGTCAGGGCCAGGGCGCCCATGGTGCGGCCGTGGAAGCCGCCGGTGGTGGAGACCATGTGGGTGCGGCCGGTGCGGCGGCCGATCTTGAAGGCCGCCTCGTTGGCCTCGGCGCCGGAGTTGGAGAAGTAGACGCGTCCGGGGCGCCCGGCGAGGGCGAGCAGCCGCTCGGCGAGCGCGACGGTCGGCCCGGAGACGAAGAAGTTGGAGACGTGGCCGAGCGTCCGCACCTGGTCGGTGACGGCGCGGACCACCGCGGGGTGGGCGTGGCCGAGGGCGTTGACCGCGATGCCGCCGAGGAAGTCGAGGTAGGCGGCGCCGTCGGCGTCCCAGACCGTGGTGCCCTCACCGCGGACCAGGGCCAGGCGCGGGGTGCCGAAGTTGTCCATCAGGGCGCCCTGCCAGCGCTGCTGGAATTCCGTGTTGCCGGTGGTGTCGCTCATACCGCCCCCTCGTCCGTGCCGCTGTCGGTGTCGTCGTCCGGCACGACCATCGTGCCGATGCCCTCATCGGTGAAGATCTCCAGCAGGATCGAGTGCTGGACCCGCCCGTCGATGACCCGGGCGGTGTGCACGCCGTTGCGGACCGCGTGCAGGCAGCCGCGCATCTTGGGGACCATGCCGCTGGCCAGGTCCGGCAGCAGCGCCTCCAGTTCGGTGGCGGTGAGCCGGGAGATGACCTCGTCGCTGTCGGGCCAGTCCTCGTAGAGCCCCTCGACGTCGGTGAGGACCATCAACGTCTCGGCGCCCAGCGCGGCGGCGAGGGCGGCGGCGGCGGTGTCGGCGTTGACGTTGAAGACGCCGTGGTCACCGTCGTCGCCGCTGGCCGCGACGGAGGAGATGACGGGGATCCGGCCGTCGTCGAGGAGGGCCTGGACGGCTCCGGTGTCGATGGCGGTGACCTCGCCGACCCGGCCGATGTCCACGCGCTCGCCGTCGATCGACGCGTAGTGCTTGGTGGCGGTCATCAACTGGGCGTCCTCGCCGGTCATACCGACGGCGAGCGGGCCGTGGCGGTTGAGGAGGCCGACCAGTTCGCGCTGGACCTGCCCGGCGAGCACCATCCGGACGACGTTCATCGCCTCGGGGGTGGTGACCCGCAGGCCCGCCTTGAACTCCGACTCCAGGCCGAGGAGGTCGAGTTGGGCGCTGATCTGCGGACCGCCGCCGTGCACGACGACCGGGCGGAGTCCGGCGTGGCGCAGGAAGACGACGTCCTGGGCGAAGGCGTTCTTCAGGTCGTCGTCGATCATGGCGTTGCCGCCGAACTTGATGACGACGGTCTTGCCGTGGTGCCGGGTCAGCCAGGGCAGCGCCTCGATGAGGGTGCGGGCCTTCGGCAACGCGGTGTGTTTACGGGTACTCATGCGACGGCCTCGCTGGCTGGGCTCGGTGCGGATACGCGGGCGGCGAACGGGCGGTGCGTCACGACGAGTACGCGCTGTTCTCGTGGACGTAGTCGGCGGTGAGGTCGTTGGCCCAGATGACCGCGGACTCGGTGCCGGCGGCGAGGTCGGCGGTGATCCGCACCTCGCGGTAGCGCATGTCGACGAGGGTACGGTCCTCGCCGACGGCGCCGTTCCGGCAGACCCAGACGCCGTTGATGGCGACGTTCAGCCGGTCGGGCTCGAAGGCGGCGGAGGTGGTGCCGATGGCGGAGAGCACCCGGCCCCAGTTGGGGTCCTCGCCGTGGATGGCGCACTTGAGGAGGTTGTTCCGGGCGATGGAGCGGCCGACCTCGACGGCGTCGTCCTCGCTCGCGGCGCCCACCACCTCGATGCGGATGTCCTTGCTGGCGCCCTCGGCGTCGCCGATGAGCTGCCGGGCCAGATCGTCGCAGACGGCGCGGACGGCCTCGGCGAACGCGGCGGTCTCCGGGACGACCCCGGAGGCGCCGGAGGCCAGCAGCAGCACCGTGTCGTTGGTGGACATGCAGCCGTCGGAGTCGACGCGGTCGAAGGTGGTGCGGGTCGCGGCGCGCAGCGCGGTGTCCAGTCGGGCGGCGGGCACGTCGGCGTCGGTGGTGAGGACGACGAGCATGGTGGCCAGGCCCGGCGCGAGCATCCCGGCGCCCTTGGCCATCCCGCCGACGGTCCAGCCGTCACCGGCGACGACGGCGGTCTTGTGGACGCTGTCGGTGGTCTTGATGGCGATGGCGGCCTTCTCGCCGCCGTGCGCGGTGAGCTGGGCGACGGCCGTGTCGACGCCGCTGAGCAGCTTGTCCATCGGCAGCGGTTCGCCGATCAGGCCGGTGGAGCAGACGGCGACGGCACCGGGGGCGTGGCCGCCGTCCCGGTCGTGGCCCGCGGCGTTCAGGGCGGCGGCGACCTTCTCGGCGGTGGCGTGGGTGTCCTGGAAACCCTGCGGGCCGGTGCAGGCGTTGGCGCCACCGGAGTTGAGGACAACGGCGGAGACCTCGCCGCCCTTGAGGACCTGCTCGGACCAGAGGACCGGCGCGGCCTTGACGCGGTTGGAGGTGAAGACGCCCGCGGCGGCCAGGCGCGGCCCGTGGTTCACCACGAGGGCGAGGTCCGGGTTGCCGTTCTCCTTGATCCCGGCGGCGATGCCCGCCGCCGTGAATCCCTGTGCTGCCGTGACGCTCACTGCTTCTCCTCGGTCTTCTCTCCGGCCGGGTCCGTCGTGGCCCCGGCGCCCGCCCCGTACTGCCCGCCCGTACGGGTCACGGGGCCACCCCGACGCGCGGCAGCCCGGTGGTCTCCGGGAGGCCGAGGGCGAGGTTCATGCTCTGCACCGCGCCGCCTGCGGTGCCCTTGGCGAGGTTGTCGATCGCGCAGATCGCGATGATCCGCCCGGCCGCCGGGTCCAGGGTGACCTGGAGCTGCGCGGTGTTGGCGCCGTACACCGCGGCGGTCGCCGGCCACTGCCCCTCGGGCAGCAGCGTCACGAACGGCTCGTCCGCGAACGCCTTCGCGTACGCGTCGCGGACCGCCGCCGCGTCCACGCCCGGCAGCGCCTCGGCGGTGCAGGTGGCGAGGATGCCGCGGGGCATCGGCGCGAGCATCGGTGTGAACGAGACACCGATCCGCTCGCCCGCCACCGTGCTGAGGTTCTGGATGATCTCCGGGGTGTGCCGGTGGCCACCGCCGACGCCGTACGGGCTCATCGAGCCCATGACCTCCGAGCCCAGCAGATGCGGCTTGGCGGACTTACCGGCGCCGGAGGTGCCGGACGCGGCGACGATCACCGCCTCGGGCCCGGCGAGCCGCGCGGCGTAGGCGGGGAAGAGCGCCAGCGAGACGGCGGTCGGGTAGCAGCCCGGCACCGCGATCCGCTTCGTCCCCTGGAGCGCCGCCCGCGCGCCGGGCAGCTCGGGCAGCCCGTACGGCCAAGAACCGGCGTGCGGCGAGCCGTAGAACGTCTCCCAGTCGGCGGCGTCCCGCAGCCGGAAGTCGGCGCCGCAGTCGATGACCAGCACCTCCGGGCCCAGCTCCTCGGCGACGGCCGCGGACTGTCCGTGCGGCAGCGCGAGGAAGACGACGTCATGCCCGGCCAGCACCTCGGCGGAGGTCGGCCGCACCTCACGGTCGGCCAGCGGGAGCAGGTGCGGCTGGAGGGAGCCCAGGCGCTGACCTGCGTTGGAGTGCCCGGTCACCGCGCCGATCTCGACCTCCGGGTGCCCCAGAAGCAGACGCAGGACCTCACCCCCCGCGTATCCGCTCGCTCCGGCCACTGCTGCACGTACCGCCATGGAACCCTCCTCCTCGATGGCATGACTATACGGTCGACGGCAGTTTTATGCAATCCATTCGGTGGACGGGCGGCGGGAGTGACCCACCGATCGTTCCGGAGCGGGTGACGCTCACGGGCTCGCCGGCCGGGCCGGAGGCGGCGCGGCCTTCGCCGCCGCGCTCTTCGCCGTCGCCTCCGCCTCCGCCTCCGCCTCCGCCTCCGCCTCCGCCGGGAGCTTCCTGGCAACCCCGATCATCCCGCGGGGGTCCTTATGGTGCGGAACGGAGTCCGGAGAGAAGGTACGGGCGGGGTCCGGAGAGCGGCCCGGTCGGCACCGGTACAAAGGAGCGACGAGATGGCACAGTTCGAAGCCGCGGTCACCTGGATCGACGCACGCGAGCGCTTGCCGCGGCAGGGCGGCCGGCCCGTGGCCGTGGCCGTCACCGGCCATTACCCTCCCAAGACCCGCGCCGAGTCGGAACGGGGCGTGGGGCAGCCGTACTGGCTGGTCAGGCCGATGGTCTTCGCCACCGTGCACACCTGCGGAGCCGGCGTGGTCCACCACGACTGCTTCTTCGACTCCGACGGATACACCTACGGCCCCACGGCCGACGACGGCACCGAGCCGCACGATTGCGCCACGCACCCCGGCGAACCCGGCACGGAAGGCCCCTTCCTCCCCGACGACGAGTTCGTGACCCACTGGGCGGAGCTGCCCGCGCTGCCCGGCGGGACGGCCCACGCACTCGTGGGCGAAGCCGTACGGCCGGCCCTCCGCGAGGCGCGGGGCACGGGGCCAACCACCTGATTCGGCAGCCTGGTTGGGCCTTCCCCGGGGGCATCCGGGACCGTTCCAGGGGCCGTGGGGAGCGTCTGCGCGCAGGGGCCGGGCCCTCACCGCACCGCCTCCGCGGGCCCGGAGGCGCCCGGTCGGCCGGTGATGTCAGTGGGGTCACTTATGTTCGTGCCATGAGTTCTTCCCTGCACGTCTACCTGGTCGACGTGGCCGCCGTCCACGCCATGATCGGCTCCCGCGACGACGATGTCCTGGGCGACATCCGCATCAACTTCGGCTACGACATGAAGGCGGACGACGAGTACTTCGACCACGAGATCGAGAACGGCGCGCCCACCGCCGACGAGGCGCTCCAGGCGGTGGTCAACGGCGGCCCGTTCAGCGAGCGGAGATCCCACTCCTTCGCGTACGCCAACGCCTACCAGCGGCTGTGCTCCTCGACCGGCTCCTTCCTCCCGAACGACCACTTCACCCCGCACCGCGGCGCCTGGCTCTCCGCCGTCGACCAGGGTCTGAAGGGCCTCGGCGTCACCGCGGTCGCCCTCACGGACTTCTTCGGCCCGATGCCCGCCCCCCTGCCCCGGACCGACACCGTGAGCGCCGGTGTCTGGACGCACGAGCGGATCCTCCAGGCACTGGAGCAGCTCGCCGATGCCCAGCGGGCCGTCGACGAGGGGCGGATACCCCGCCCGGAGCCGGTCGGCGACGACGTGGCCGAAGCGGTGCAGCAGAGCCTCGGCTGGATGCGGCTCGCCGCCGACCACCCCGGCTACGGCACGATCGGCTTCCACGCCTGACGGGGAGGGCCTGACGGAGGGGACGGAGCGGAGACGGGGGACGCGGGGGAGACGGGGAGAGACAGGGGAGGGACCGCGCCCGTCGGTGCGGTGACCGAGGCCAAGGGCGCGGCGGGCGCGGCCGGTGGCCCGGCGGGCGTTCAGCCCCGGTTCAGCAGGCCGAAGCCGAGGGTGACCTGGTCGCCCTCGACCTCGTCGGCGGAGACCTCCATGGTCTTGCTCTTCTCCCCGAAGACAGCGGTGCACCGTACGACCGCGCCCTTCTCGGCGGACAGACCTCCGGGGCACTTCACCGCGTCGGGTTCGTCGCCGGGGTAGGGGAAGTCGCTCACCGCGCGCTCCTCCACCTCGGCCCGCGGCACCACCGACCCCTCGGCGGTGGCGACCGAGCCGTCCCCCGTCATGTTCCACACGGTCACCGCCGCGCCCACCGCCAGTACGGCGACCACGCCCAGGGCGATCATGATGCGCTTCATCGCTGTGCTCCTCACGTTCCCGCGACCACTCCGGCCCGCGGTACGTCCCGCGGCGCGCCGCCACCTCAGCCACGGCGGCCCGCGCCCGCCCGGCGGGCATGCGGAACACCCGGCGAGACGGCGGGAGCGGCGCCCCGCGTTCGGTGCGGCGGAGGTCTGTTACAGAGCTGTTCCGGCGCGCGGGCGGCGAAAGGGACATCGCGGTTTTTGTCGTACGGCGTGAGGGGTGCCGCGGTCGGCCGGCCTGTCCGGCGGCGATGAGTTCACCCGGGGCGTCCGCACGCCGCCGGCGGCCCTCGGCGCGGCCGGTCCGCTCGTCGGACCACGCCCGTGCCGTCTCCCGGCCGGGAGACGGCGGCGACCAGAAGGCCCGTACGGACGGGCACGGCGTCCGGTCGGGAGCGGCCGGAGACGTCCGCCGCGTGGTGACCCGGTGGCTCGTGAGGGGGGTGGGACCATCGGGGCGTGTCACGAACGTTCGAGGATCTGGTGGCGGAGGCCGAGCGGGCTCCGATGGACGGCTGGGACTTCTCCTGGCTCGCGGGGCGGGCGACGGAGGAACGCCCGTCGTGGGGGTATCAGCGGCTGATGGGGGCGCGGATGGCGCGCGCGTCGGCGGCGCTGGACGTACAGACCGGCGGCGGGGAGGTGCTGGCCGGGGTCGATCGGCTGCCGCCGCTGGTGGCCGCGACGGAGGCATGGCCGCCGAACGTCGCCACGGCGACGCGGCTGCTGCGGCCGCGCGGGGTGGTGGTGGTCGCGGACGCGGACGAGCCTCCGCTGCCGTTCGCCGACGCCGCCTTCGATCTCGTCGTCAGCCGGCATCCGGTGACGGTGTGGTGGCAGGAGATCGCCCGGGTGCTGGAGCCGGGCGGGACGTATCTGTCGCAGCAGGTCGGCCCGGCGAGCGTCTTCGAGCTGGTGGAGTTCTTCCTGGGGCCGCAGCCGGCGGAGGTGCGGCGCCGCCGCCACCCGGACGACGCCCGGCGGGGGGCCGAGGCGGCCGGTCTGGACGTCGTCGACCTGCGGTCGGAGTCGCTGCGGACGGAGTTCCAGGACATCGGCGCGGTGGTGTACTTCCTGCGGAAGGTGATCTGGATGGTGCCCGGTTTCACCGTGGCCGCCTACCGCGACCGGCTGCGCGAGCTGGACGAGAAGATCCGCGCCGAGGGCCCGTTCCAGGCCCGGACCACCCGCTTCCTGATCGAGGCCCGGAAGCCGGCGGTGTGAGCGGGTAGGAGGCTTTTCCTACGGGGACGAGGGTGCGGGCCGGGGCTTGCCGGCCGAGGAGGGCGGGCCGTCGGCCGAGGTGGGAGCTGGGCCCGCGCCTCGGACCCGCACCCTGGGCCCGCACCTCGGACCGGGCCGCCCGCGCCTCAAGCCCAGCCCCCTCGGGACAGTGCCTCGGCCCGCACCTCAGGCCCAGGACTCCGGCGCCGGGCCCCCGCACCCCAGGGCAACGGCTCAAGCCCGCGCCTCAGGCTTGCACTTCAGACCTCCGCCTCAGCCGCTCGGGCCCGGACCCCTCGGGCCCGACCGCCCGCGCCCCGGACCCGCCCGCACTCTCCCCCTCGCCCGCACCCGCCAACTCCCCCCGTCGCCCTCCCCGTTGCCGTCCCGGTGTGTTCCGGCGGGGCGGTCCGGTTTCCGGGTGGGGGGACAAAGTGGCGCACGTCGGCTGCGCGTTCGTGTGCCGGGGGGTTCTGCGTATGATCCCGGTCAAGCACAGGACGGCCGCTGCGGGCGGCCGCTGTCCGACCTGCTCCAGGAGGCATTTTCGTGTCCGACCGCCGGCGGAAATTCTCCCTGCGGGCCACCGCGGTGGGCTGCGTCCTGCTCGCCGGGGCGGCGCCGGTACCGGCCGTCGCGGCCCCGCTCGCCGACTCCGCCGTACTGCCGCAGATCTCCACGTCGCTCGACACCACGAAGTGCGTCAAGCACAGTTCCGCCCTGGCCAGGGCCACGCCGTGGCCGCAGAAGCTGCTCGGTACCGAGAAGGCGCATCCGCTCAGCGAGGGCCGCGGGGTGACGGTCGGGGTGGTCGACGGCGGACTCGACGCCTCCGTCCCGGCGCTGTCCGGGCGGGCGTCCGGCACCGGCAAGGACTGCTCCGGGCACGGCACCTTCCTCGCCGGGGTGGTCGCCGCCGCCCCCGCCGCGGGCATCGGCTTCGAGGGCGTCGCCCCGCAGGCCCGGATCGTCGGGGCGTCCGTCGAGGCGGAGGGGTACAGCGACGACGCCGACCCCGACACGGTGGCCGCGGGCATCCGCGCGACCATCGACGACGGCGCGCGGGTGGTCCTGGTCGGCGTGGGTGCCGCGCGCTCCAGCGGGGCGCTGAAGTCGGCGCTGGCGTACGCGCAGAAGAAGGATGTCGTCGTGGTGGCGGGCGCGGGTACGGAGAGCCACAGCCGCGCGGTCTCCTACCCCGCCGCCTATCCGCGGGTGATCAGCGTGGCCGCCGTCAACGTGGCGGGCGAACCGCTCGGCGGCGACCCCCGGCAGGCGGCTCAGCCGGGCGGGGCGACCGTCCGCGTCGATCTGACGGCCCCCGGCGACCGGGTGCTCAGCGTGGGTCCCGGCGGCGGGCACTTCACGGGGAGCGGCGACCCGGTGGCGGCGGCGTTCGTCGCCGGGACCGCCGCGCTGGTCCGGGCCCGCGATCCGCAGTTGTCGGCCGACGCGGTACGGGAGCGGCTGCGGGCCACGGCGGTGCGCGGCGCCGGGGCGGTCCCGGATCCGGCGACCGGCTACGGCATGGTCGACCCGGAGGGCGCGGTGGCCGCGCTGCGGCCGGGCGACGGCACCGCCCCGCCCGGCAAGGGCACGGTCGCCGCCGCCTACCAGGCCGATCAGCCGCCGCCCCAGGTCGCCTCCGGGCCGGTGTGGGCGATGGCGGGCGGCGTCGCCGCGGTGGCGGCGGTGGCGGCGTTGCTCGCGGTGGTGATCCCCCGGGGCCGGGCGCGCGGCTGGCGCGCGCCGTAGCGGCGCGGAACGGCGGGGCGCACCGGGCGGACGATGCCCGGCGCGCCCCGCCGTCGTGTGTTCAGCGGAGTTCCGGCAGCCGGGTGAGGTCGAGCGGGGGCAGCCGGGCCAGGGCGGTGCGGGCGTCGGCCATGGCGTCGGTGTACCGAGGGTCGCCGAGGAGGTCCGTCAAGGCGGTGGCGATCTCCTCGCGCGGTGCGGTGAGCGGCAGTGCCCGGCCCAGCCGGTGCCGGGCGAACGCGGCGGCGTTGGCGGGCTGGTCGGCGAGGACGCCCAGGCCCAGGACGGGGGTCGCGCCCTGGACCGCGTCGAGCAGGGACGCCCGGCCACCGTGGGTGACGAAGAGGTCGGCGCGGTGCAGCAGCGCGGGCTGCGGTACGTGCGCCACCACGGTGATGCGCGGATCGTCGCAGGTCAGCCGGGACGCGAGGGCGCCCGCGGAGACGACCGCGTCGCAGCCGAGCGCGGTGAGCGCGGCCAGGATCTCCCGGTAGACGCCCTCGATGGTGGGGCGCAGTCCCGGCATCGCGGTGGTCAGGGTGCCCAGGCTCGCGTAGACGAGGGGGCGCGTGGAGGGGGCGCGGTCCAGCCACTCGGGCAGCACGGTCCGGTGGTCGGCGACGGTGCGCCGGACCGGGTACGCGGCGGCCGGGGGCGTCCGGTGGAACCACGGGAGCGGGGCGGGGGTGAGCATCGGGGGCAGGGCCGGGGCGTCCTGTGCGTACTGCTTGTGGAGGGGGTGCAGGGCGGGTGCGATATCGGTGTCCCAGAGGTCTCGCAGCAGCGGGCCGAGGCCGTTGTCCGCCGCGAGCAGCGGCAGCCGCAGGACCCGGGCCGCGAGGTGGGCGCCCGGGTCGCTGCATTCGGCGATCACGAGGTCGGGCCGGTCCCGGCGCCAGGCGGCGAGCAGATCGCGGGCCTTGGCGCCGGCCCGTTCGGGCCAGAGCTGTCCGAAGACGTGACGGTTGAAGGCGGCGTTCCCGTGCCGCAGCCGGATCGCGCTCGCCGTCTCCTGCACACCGGGCTCGCAGGTCCAGTCGGTGCCCGCCCGCTGGTACGCGATGCCCCGGCGGCGGGCCTCGCGGCGGAACATGGGCGGGGCGTGGAGGGTGATCTCGTGGCCCTGTTCCCGGGCCGGTCCGATGACGTAGTCGAGCGCGGTGACGTGCGACGGCACCGGTTCGGCGGTGAGGGCTATCCGTAAGGTCATGGCGTTTGCGGGTTCCTCGTCGTGGGGCGGTCCGGTCATGGTGCGCCCGGGCGGGCGCGCCCGGGGCGCGGATGCGGCGTGCGGGCGCAGTCGGCCGCGTGGCGGTGCCGTACGGGGCGGCGGGGCGGCCCGCTCGGGAACGGAAAAGTGCCGGCCCCCCGCCGTGTACGGGGATGACCGGCACTTTCCGCTTCCGAGCGGGTTCCGCGGGCGGCGCTCCTAGTGCTCCTTCTCCGCCAGCAGCGCCGTCTGGACCTGGATGTTGCGGCGGCGGGCGATCCACTGCGCGCGGCCCGGCGGGTACGTACGGGGGCGGACGTCGCCGAAGAGGACGCCTTCGGCGGGCGGGCAGGAGAGCAGCAGGCGGTTGGTGTTCGCCTCGACGAGGCGGCGCAGCAGCGGGTCGTTCATGGCGCGGGCGACGCCGCCGGCGGCGCGGGCGAGGATCAGGTGGAAGCCGATCTCCGAGCCCTGGGTGAGGATGTCGATCAGCGGCTCGAACGGGCTCTGCGCGCCGATTCCGCCGCCGCCGATCAGGTCGTAGTCGTCGGCGATGAGGAAGACCTGCGGGCCCTTCCACCAGTCGCGTTTGCGCAGCCGGTCGGGGGTGATGTCCGGGCCGGGGATGCGGGGCCGCATCGAGGCGGCGCAGTTGCGGACCATCTCGCGTGCCGCGTCGAGGGAGACCGCGTAGTCGAGGCGGTACTCCTCGGGCACCGCGTCGTACAGCTCGCGCCGCAGGTCGACGAAGGCGAACTTGGCCTCGCTCGCGGTGTGGGTGCGGACGATCGAGTCGGCGACGAGGCGCAGCAGGTTGGTCTTGCCGCTCTCGGTGTCGCCGATGACGAGGAGGTGCGGGTCGGCGTCGAAGTCCTGGCGGAAGGCGGCGAGTTCGTTCTCCTCCAGGCCGAGCGGGACGTCGCGGCCGGCCGGCGCGGGCAGTTCGGTGGCGTGGACGGTGTTCGGCAGCATCCGCACGGCGGGGGCGCCGGGGCGGTCGCCCCAGGCGGCGCGGATCGCGGCGACCGTCTCCTGGGTGCCCTCGGTGAGGGTGGCGGCGTTGCCGTCGCCGTCGGTGCGGGGCAGTCCGGTGAGGAAGTGGTAGGTGTCCTCGGTCAGACCGCGGCCGGGGATACGGGGGACCTCCTTGGCCTTGCGCATGTTGACGACGGAGTCGACCGGGTCGCCGAGCCGCAGTTCGAAGCGGCTGCCGATCTGATCGCGCAGGGCGGGCTGGATGTCGGCCCAGCGGGGCGAGGAGATCAGCAGGTGGATGCCGTAGTTGAGGCCGCGAGAGCCGAGTTGGGCGATGTCCTGGCTCAGGTCGAAGAAGTCGTTGCGCAGCGTCGACCAGCCGTCGACGACGAGGAAGACGTCGCCCCAGGGGTCGTCGGCGAACTCCCCGGCGGCGCGGCGCCTGCGGTAGTCGGCGATGCCGTCGATGTCGGCGTCGGCGAACTGCTCCTCACGGCGGGTCAGCAGGTTCTCCAGTTCGCCCACGGTGCGCTGGATGCGTTCGGTGTGGACGCGGCTGCTGATGGTGCCCATGTGCGGCAGTCCGGACAGCACACCGAAGTTGCCGCCGCCGAAGTCGAGGCAGTGGAACTGCACCTCGCGCGGGGTGTGGGTGAGGGCGAGCGCGGTGATGACGGTGCGCAGCAGGGTGCTCTTGCCGGTCTGTGGGCCGCCGGCCACGCCGAGGTGGCCGCCGGTGGTGGAGAGGTCGGCGAGGAGCGGGTCGCGCCGCTGGTCGAAGGGGCGGTCGATGACACCGACGGGCACCCGCAGCGGTCCGGGCTCCGTGTTGGCGGGGTCGTAGCGGCGCGCGAGGTCCTCGGGGCCGGCGGGCAGCATCTCGTCGAGGGTCGGCGGGACGTCCAGCGGGGGCAGCCAGATGCGGTGGGCGGGCGGGCCGCCGGCGTCCAGCAGGCGCCGGTTGGCGGTCTCCAGCAGGGTGAGCTGTTCGCGGTCCCCGTCCGGTTCGGGCTCGGCGGGGACGACGGGCCGGGTGGGCGCGACGTAGCCGGAGCGGTACGGGACGGCCGAGCCGCCGCCCTGGGCGCTCGGGGCGCTGCGGCGCCGGGCCTCGTAGGGCCCGGAGACGTAGGCGGCCTTGAAGCGGGTGAGGGTGGCGGTGTCGCTCTTGAGGTAGCCGTTGCCGGGGGCGGGCGGCAGTTGGTGGGCGTCGGGGACACCGAGGACGCCGCGGCTCTCCATGGCGGAGAAGGTGCGCAGGCCGATGCGGTACGACAGATGCGATTCGAGCTGGTGGACGCGGCCCTCGTCGAGGCGCTGGGAGGCGAGGAGCAGATGGACGCCGAGGCTGCGGCCGAGCCGTCCGATCATGACGAAGAGGTCCATGAACGAGGGGTGGGCGGCGAGCAGTTCGCTGAACTCGTCGACGATGATGACGAGCGACGGCATCGGCGCCAGCGGGGTCCCGGCGAGACGGGCCTTCTCGTACTCCAGGTTGTTGGTGTAGTTGCCGGCGGCGCGCAGCAGTTCCTGGCGGCGGATCAGTTCGCCGTGGACCGCGTCGTGCATACGGGTCACCAGCGCCGCCTCGTCGGCGAGGTTGGTGATGACGGCGGAGGTGTGCGGCAGGTTCTCCAGGCCGAGGAAGGTGGCGCCGCCCTTGAAGTCCACCAGGACGAGATTGAGGATCTCGGAGGAGTGGGTGAGGGCGAGCGAGGTGACGAGGGTGCGCAGCAGCTCGCTCTTGCCGGAGCCGGTGGCGCCGATGAGCATGCCGTGCGGGCCCATGCCGTTGTGCGCGGACTCCTTGAGGTCGATCTCGACGGGCGAGCCGTCGGCGGCGACACCGACCGGGACGCGCAGCCGGTCGCGCTCCCCCGGGCCGCGGAACTCGTGGAACCGCTCCAGCTCATGGGTGTGCAGATCGGAGATGCCCAGCAGGGTGGTGAGCTGGAAGTCGGACTCCAGCGGCTCGGCGACCTCGGTGGTCACGCTCATCCGGTACGGCGCGATCATGCGGGCCAGGGCGCGGGCGCGGACGAGGGCGAGGGCGTCGGGGCGGCCGAGCCGGGAGACGGTCTCGCGGCCGTTGCGGTCCCGCCCGACGGCGCGCAGATGGCCGGGTTCGGCCTCCAGGCCGAGGGTGTGCGGGCCGCCCCAGGCGAGGCCGGCGCCCAGGTCGATGACGACGCAGTTGCGGTAGCCGCCGCCGGCCAGCCGGTCGTCGCCCGGGATGCCGGCACCGTCGAGGACGACGACGGTGAACGGCTCCTCCTTACCGGGCGCGGCCTGCGGGTCGAACCGCGGGCGGTCGGAGAGCAGACCTCCGAGGAGTTCGGCGAATTCGGTGGTGTCGTCGGTGACCAGCCGGCGCTGTCCGGCCCCGTCGTGCTCGGTCGGATGCAGTGCGTGAGGCAGCCACTTCAGCCACTCCCAGTGCTCCAGGGTGTCCTTGGAGGTGCAGGCGGCGAGGCGCAGTTCCTCGGGGGCGTGGAAGACGGCGAGCTGTCCGATGAGGGCCCGGACCATGGCGCGTGCCGTCTCGTCGTCGCCGCGCAACTGGACACGGGCATAGCCGCGGAGGTAAAGCGCGATGGGCTGGTCGGCGACGGAGGTGTAGGCGCGGATGAAGCGGCGCAGCGCGTGGGCGGCGAGCGGCTCCAGGTCCTCGACGGGCTTGGTCTCCATGGGCGCGACGCGCATGCCGAGCCGCTGGTCGCCGACGGCGAGACGGACCTCGGCGAAGTCGTCGTGGGAGGTGCGCCGTTCCCACAGCCGGGACGTTCGCACCAGTGAACGCAGCGCCTCCGGGTCGGGGTTGCGCCAGGCGTGGGCGTCACGCTGGCCGACGACCGCCTCGCGCACCCGGCGCCGGTTCTGCGACAGGTAGCGCAAGTAGTCCCGGCGGTCACCGCTCAGCCGCTGTTTGCGTTCCCCGGCGCTGCGCACGAGTTGGCCGATGAGCATGGCCAACGTACTGACCAGCATCATGCCGCCGACCATGTAGGTGAAGACGCCGCTGCCGCCGCCGGGCCGCAGGAAGATCAGCACCATGCCGGTGGAGGCGACGGCCATCGGCAGGTAGGTGAAGAGCGCGGAGAGGTTGCTGGTCCGCTCGGGGAGGACCGGTGGCTCCTGCAATTCCAGTTCGCCACCGGGAACCTCAGGGCCCGGCCTGCGTGGTGGACGGCGGAAGAGGATGAGGCTCACACGGGTCCTCTCGGTACGTACGGGAACCGGCCGCCCCCGGAGCCGGCGGACCCTGGCGGAGGGGGTGTCCGGGCAGGGGGCGGCGGCGTCAACAGCGGGCGATCGGCGGCGCGTCGGGCTGGTGGGCCAGATGATGCCATGGCCGCTTCCGGGGCCCTTCCGCCCGCCCCGACGAAGATCGCTCAAGATTTCGTCAGGACCGGTCATCTGTAAAGAGACTTGTGTTAACTTCCTCTCCACCAGGACGCCCTCCACGCAGGCAGAGCGATGCTGTCGCGCCGGGAGCGTGACGTTCCGCGGCCCGTGCAACGGCCCACTCCCCCAAGGAACAGGCGTCGGCACAGCCATCGGATGTCTATCCGCTTTGTACCGGTCGGTCGTTGACCTGTCCGACCGGAGCGGGAGCCGCCACCTCGGCGGGACGTCCTGGCTGAAGACCCTCGACGTTGGGGTGGAAGGCGAGAACTGACGTGAGCAGCACCATCGTTGCCGACATATGCAAGATCGTCGTCAAGGCGCCTGAGCGCTCCTTCGAGATCGGTCTGCCGGCCGACATGCCCCTGGTCGAGGTGATGCCGTCACTTCTGGAGCACGGCTCCGTCCCGGGTGGCGACCTCGACGAAACCGGTGTGGAGCACGGCGGCTGGGTCCTCCAGCGGCTCGGCCGCCCCGCCCTCGACGAGGAGTCGACCCCCGCCGACCTGGGCCTCCGGGACGGCGAAACGCTCCATCTGCGCCCACGGCGCGAGCAGTTGCCCCCCGTGCACTTCGACGACCTCGTCGACGGCGTCGCCACCGGGATGCGGGAGCGCGCCGACCAGTGGGGCCCGCAGGGCACCCGCCGTCTCGCCCTCGGCTTCGGCTCCGCCGTACTGCTGGCCGGGCTGGTCCCGCTGGCCACCAGCGGTCTGCCGCTGCTGCACTCCGTGGCCACCGCCGGGGTCGGCCTCCTGCTGCTGCTCGGCGCGGTCGGCGCCTCCCGGGCCGTGGGGGACGCGGTCGCCGGGACCACCCTCGGTCTGCTGGCCATCCCCTATCTCTTCGTGGCGGGCTGGTTCGTGCCCGCCGGGCCGGCCGGTGACCCGCTGCTCGGGGCGCGGCTGCTGGCCGGCGCCGCGGCCGGCAGCGGCGCGGCGATCCTGGCGCTGGCCGCGGCGGCGTCCGCGGCGCCGCTGTTCACCGCGGTCCTGCTGGGCTTCCTCCTCACCGCGGTCGGCGGCGCCCTCGGGCTGACCGCCGGGCTCGCGCCGTCCGAGGCGGCCGGTCCGGTCGCCGCGGTCACCGTCGTCCTCGGCACCTTCGTACCGCTGCTGTCGTTCCGGCTGGCCGGACTGCGGTTGCCGCCGCTGCCCACCAACGCCCAGGAACTCCAGGAGGGCATCGACCCGGTCTCCTCCACCGACGTCCTGGAGCGCACCCGCGTCGCCGACCGCTACATGACCGCTCTCTACGCGGCCTGCGGACTGCTGTGCGCGGTGTGCCTGGTGGCGCTCTCCACCGGGCGGGGCTGGGAGCCGCTGACGCTCGGCGCGGTGCTCAGCGTGCTGCTGGTGCTGCACGCCCGTGCGATGGCCGGGGCCCGCCAGCGGCTGTCGGTGGTGCTCCCCGGCTGCCTCGGACTGCTGCTGCCCGCCCTCGGCTTCGCCTGGCACGGCTCCCCCGGTACCCGCGCGCTCGTCCTGCTGGTGCTGCTCCTGGTCGGCGCCGGACTGACCATCGCCTCCTGGGCACTGCCCGGCCGCCGGCTGGTGCCGTACTGGGGGCGCGCCGCCGATCTGCTCCACTCGGCCTGCGCGATCGCGCTGTTCCCCCTCGTCCTCATCGATCTGGGGGCGCTCGGCGCCCTGCGGGCCTGGCTGAGCTGACCCCCGCGGTGCGCGGCGGACGACCGGATCCGCGCACCGCCGTACGCCTTCCCGGCGGGTCCGCGTCCGGCGCGGGCCCGCGGTCCGGTCCCGAGAACCACGACAACACAGCCCGGCAGCAGTGGGCGCAGCACGGTGGCAGGAGAGCAGATGCAGTCACGGCGGGACCAGGTCCAGGCGTACTCCTTCGTGGTGGGACGCCTGACCTCCAGCATGCTCTCCGCCGACCCGGACGCCATCGACACCCATATGGGCCGTACCAAGCGCGGGACCGTCATCGGCCTCGCCATCGGACTGCTGCTCTGCGTGGGGTTCGCGGTGTCGGGTCTGCTCTTCCCGGGGCGATCGACGGCCTGGCAGCAGGCGGGCGCGATCATCGTGGAGAAGGAGACCGGCGCCCGGTACCTCTACGGCGGCGGGGAGCTGCGCCCGGTCCTCAACTACACCTCGGCGAAGCTCGCCGTCGGTGCGAAGGGCCTGGTCCAGGAGGTTTCGCAGGAGTCGCTCGCGGGTGTGCCGCGCGGTACGGCGATCGGCATCCCGGACGCGCCCGACTCGCTGCCGTCGGGTGCCGCGCTCTCCCGGGGCGCCTGGCAGGTGTGCGCCACCAGCCGCACCGGCGACGACGGGCGGGAGCTGGCGACCACCTCGGTGGGGATCGGGGTGAGCGCCGGCAGCCCGCCGCTGCCGGACTCCCGGGCGGTCCTCGTCCAGGACGCCAAGGAGAAGGTCTTCCTGCTCTGGCACGGTCAGCGGCTGCGGCTGGACGACAAGGGCGGCGCCGTGCAGGCGCTCGGTTACGGCACCGTCGACCCGGTCGCGGTGGACGAGTCGTTCCTCGCCGCCATCCCCGCCGGGCCGGACCTGACGGCGCCGGACGTCCCCGGGCGGGGCGCGGCGGGACCGGAGATCGGCGGGACGAAGCGGACCGTCGGCCAGTTCTTCGTGGTGCGCACGCCCAGCTCCGCCGACCAGTACTACCTGCTCACCAAGGACGGGCTGGTGCCGTTCACGCTCACCGGCTCGCAGTTGCTGACCGGTGACGCCGACACCCGGAAGAAGGCGTACGGCGGGGCCGCGCCCACCGCCGTCGCCCTCACCCCGGACCAGGTCAGGCCGGCACTGGCCAAGGGCGAGCCGGCGCAGTTCCTGGCCGGGCTGCCCGCGGCGCCGCCCCGCGCCGTCGCCCCGGGCGGTGCCGTGCCCTGTCTGACCGTCACCCCGCACGGCGGCGCGCCGGTGCAGCGGATCACCCTGACCGACCGCCGGCTGGCCGGTGGCCGTCCGGTCGTCCCGCGGCAGAGCACTGCGCCGGGCTGCCCGCAGCCGGGTCTGGTGACCGCGCAGCCCGGTACGGCGGTGCTGGCGCGTCCGCTGCCGGGCCGCGGTGGTGCGGGCAGCGGCCGGACCACCGGTGCGCCGTACCTCGTGACCGGGGACGGGACGAAGTACCCGCTGGCCTCCGACGCGGTGCTGAAGACCCTGTCGTTCACCGAGCCGGAGACCGTACGGCTGCCGTCCGCGCTGCTGCGGCTGCTGCCGACGGGTCCGGTGCTCGATCCGGTGGCGGCGGCGCAGCCCGCGCTGTCGGCTCCGCAGGCACCGGAGGATCCCGAGTGCCGCGCCGCCGCGAGCGCCACCCCAGACTCCGGGAAGGGAGCGGCCGGATGACGTACCGTCCTTCGCCCGCCCCGTCCCGGGCGCCGTTCACCGCACGTTCCCGCCGGGACACGGACACCGGGTCCGCGTCCGGCGCCGATCTCCGAGGAGTTCCGCATGGTCGCCGGAAACCAGTTCACCAGTACTGAGCACGCGCTCCAGGTCGCGGCGAAGGCCATCGACAACACGCACGTGAGCTGCCAGAACATCCATTCCAGCGTGGAGAACAGCAAGATCGCGCTGGCCGGTACCTGGACGGGTAACGCGTCGGGCGGCTTCGGCGACGCCCTGGCCACCTGGCAGACGCAGCTCAAGGGGCTCATGGACTCCCTCCAGGCGATGGGGGACCAGCTCGGCGGCACCCGCAACAACTTCACCACCAACGAGTCGGACAACCTCGGTCTGACCAAGCACTGGGTGTCGCAGACCAACCCCCGCTGAGCGACGCGCGGGCGGACCTGCCTCGGCGGTCCGTGACCGGGCCGCCACCCGGGCGGCCACTCCCCCCTGTCATCCCATCGATTCGTGAGGACGTCCCAGATGCCCAGCTTCTCCGATTTCAGCACCAACCACGCGGCCATGGACCAGGGCCACCAGGAACTCATCAACTACACGCAGACGATCGAGAATTACCTGGAAGAGCTGAACGCCCAGGTCAACACCGTCCGCAGCGAGATGAGCGGTCAGACCATCGAGGCGTACGACGCCGCGCACCGCGTCTGGATCCAGAAGGTCGACGAGATGCGCGCGACGCTGGGCATGGGCGGCAGGACGCTGGGCCAGGTCCGGGCGAACTACCAGCACGTCGACGGTTCCGAGCAGAACAAGTGGAACGCGCTCACCGCCAGTTGACGCTCCGTACGGGCGGTGCGCGGAGCCGGCTGACCGCGCACCGCCCGCCTCCGGGCCCGCCCCGCGGCGGGCCCCTCCCCCGTATCACCGCGTACTTCCGCACCGGACACCGTTGGCCCGCGCCGGGTGCGCGGCCCTCACCCAGCAGGAGCGAGACATGGCGGACGACAAAGGAACCCTGACGTTCACGAAGGCGACCCTGGAGGGTTTCCGGGAGAACGAGCTGACCAACCTGCGGGACGCGGCCGACCGGGCCCGTCTGACGCTCGGGCATTTCCAGGGCCCCGACAAGCTGCTTCCGGGCGGCCCCAACTACCAGCCGGCCGTCGATCTGCAGAGCCGCTTCAAGGCGGCGGCGACGGCGCTGCTCAAGGAGTTGGACACCGCGTACAACCTCTCGGAGCAGATGATCGTCCAGCTTCTTGAGACCAGCACCGCCATGAGCAACATCGAGGAAGAGAACACCCAACTGACGTCCCAGCAGCTCCAGAGCATCATCGGCGGCGCGCTGTCGGCGGGCGGCAAGGGCTCCGGTGGCAGCGGTGGCTCCGGCGGCAGCGGTGGCAGCGGGGGCTCCGGCGGTACCCAGCCGACGGGCTCGACCACCGACAACCAGAACGGCGGAGGCAACGAGAACGGCGGGACCCAGAACGGCGGCGGGTCCCAGAACACCGAGGGCGAACAGAACACCACCGCCTGATCGGGGTGGCGGCGGCTCCATGAGGGGCCCGGCCGCCCTCCGCCCCCGACCGCACCCCACGCAGGAGCAGACCCATGGCCGACCCCACGAACTGGTCCCAACTGCTGAACTCCTTCTTCCAGAAGGGGACGGCGGGCGGCGCCGCGCTGACCCTCATCCCCACTCTGGAGTCGGTCACCGCGGTCAGTTGGACCCACGCGTACTGGAACTACGCCCTCGGGCAGGACCCGTGGAAGGGCCAGTGGGTCACGCGGTACGACGACGGGCGCGGGCTGTCGCGGACCGCCGGTATCGCCATGCTGGAGGGGCAGGAGGGCCTGGACGACGAGAAGTCCCCCTGGTACCAGCTCAGCGCGGGATCCACGAAGGTGGTCGACGCGCTGGGCGGCGCCGGCACGGATGTCACGTCGGTGCCCAGCTTCACCTCCGCCCAGGAACAGCTCACGGGCGCCATCCAGTACTTCAACAACTTCCACATCGGTCTCGACCAGTGGCGGGCCAAGCTGGACTCCCCCGAGAGCGGCTGGAAGGGGTCGGCGTCCGCCTCGTTCGCGGACGTGCTGATGCGGCTGTCCCGGGCGTTCGAGGAGATCGACCACCTGACCGGCGGACCCGGCGGGTCCGGCGGCTATCTGGGCGCGATCAACCAGGCGGGGCAGGCGCTGCGGACCGCGGTGGACGAGATGCGGCAGAGCCTGACCACCTGGCGGCAGCAGCCGACGTGGACGCCGGCCGGGGCGCTGCAGCAGGTGCTGTCGGGCCTGGACGTGAACCACAAGGATGACCCGGGCGGCGGCCACGGCACCACCCAACTCGTCCTCAACGGGCAGACGATCGGGTACATCGACCAGGAGTCCGCCTGGCAGCAGGTCGAGGCGAAGGCCAAGGAACTCTGGCTGCAGACCGCCCAGCAGCACCTCAACGCCAAGGTCCCCGACATCAACACCAAGCTGAAGGCGGCGTACACCCAGTCGGCGCTGGATCTCGTTCCCGTACCGCCGAGCATCGAGAACGCGATCAACGGCGGTGGTTACGGCGGCAATGCGACGCCCCCGCCGGGCACGAGCGACAAGGACCCGGACAAGGACCTCGACAAGAACCTGCCCGACACCGACAAGGACACCGACAAGGACCTCCCGCCGGGTACCGGCGAAGGCGACGGCGGTACCGGGGACCTCGACCCGGGCAACACCGGCGACGGCAACGGCCTCGGCAGCGACCTCAACGGCGACAAGAACGGGCTCGGCAGCGACCTCGACCCGGGCAACACCGGGGACGGCAACGGTCTGGGCAGCGACCTCAACGGCGACAAGAACGGCCTGGGCAGCGACCTCAACCCAGGGAACACCGGCAACGGCAACGGCCTGGGGACCGGCCTCAACGGCGACAAGAACGGCCTGGGCAGCGACCTCAACCCGGGCAACACCGGCAATGGCAACGGCCTCGGCAGCGACCTGAACCCCGGCAACACCGGCGACGGCAAGGGCGACGGGAACATCCCGCCGTACCTGCGCCACCCGGGCAGCGTGCCGCCGCCGGGCACGACCGGGAACCGCCGTAACCCGTACCAGAACCCGGGCAGCAGCCGGGATCTGACGGGTGGCAAGGACATCACCTACAAGCCGCCACGCCCGGGCCGGTCCGACCTGCGGCACTGGTCGCCGGACGATTCGAAGAAGTACACACCGCCGCCGACCTCCTCCAGCCGTTTCCGTCCCGGCACGAGCACCGGCTCCGGCAACATCCCCATCTCGTCCAACGGCCAGAGCGGGACGAGCGGGACGTCCGGCACCTCCGGGTCCAACGGCACCGGCGGTGTGCGCGGCCCGATCTCCACCTCGTCGTCCGGCGGCAAGAACGGTTCGGGGGTACCGCTGTTCCCGCCGATGGCCAACGGAATGGGCGGCGGCAAGGGGCAGGAGAATCAGGAGCGTGAGCGCACCACCTGGCTGGCCGAGGACGCCGCCGTGTGGGGCACCGACCCGGAGCTGGCGCCCACCGTGCTGGGCCGTCCGGGCACCGCACTCTTCGCCGACACCGCATACCTGGGAGAGACCGATGAATGGCAACCCGCTGATGGGCCGTATGGAGGACGCCCTGGAACGTCTGGAGGAGGCTCACGCGCAGGCCAGGGCGGCGCGGGAGAGTCTCGACAGGGTCAGCGTGACGGCTACGGCCAAGGATCATCTGCTCAGCGTCACGGCTGACGCCCAGGGCCGGGTGACCGGCATCAAGCTGCACAGCACCCGCTACCGCTCGATGGCCGCGGCGGAGCTGGCGAAGGCGCTGCTGGAGACGGTGCAGCGGGCGCAGGAGGACGCCGCCGAGGCGAAGGAGCGGACGATGGCGCCGCACCTGCCCGAGGGGTTCGACATGAAGGCGATGTCCGAGGGGCGTTCCTCGCTGGACGACCTCCTGAGCGCCTTCACCCGGGGCACGCTCCCCGGTCAGCAGCAGGGTTGACGGGGCAACGGGATGAACGCGCAGTGCCGTACGGGTTCCCGTACGGCACTGCGGTACGGCGGCACCGACCGGGCCGCCGGTGTGCGACGGATGTGATGGGGACGAAGGGAGACGGCCGTGGCCGAGAATCTGGCTGCCGATCTGAGCGGGATAAACCACGGGGCGTCCCAGACGGACGAGTTGTCCGCCATCGCCCGGGAGATCTTCGCGCAGGCCCTGACCGTCTCCCGCCTGGCGGATGAGGCGTGCGGCCACGGCGATGAGACGTCCGAGCAGTTGCGGAAGACGATCCTGCCCGCGACCGACGCCTGCAGCGAACTGCTGAAGAACCTCGCGACCGCCTTCGAGGACACGGCCGAGCGCACTCTCGGCACCCAGAAGTCCTTCGCCAACGCCGAAGACCTCAACGCCTCCCTCACCCACCACCTCAAGCAGCGGATGACCCGGTGAGCCGCGGCAGTATCCAGGTACCACCGCAGGTCAACGTCATCTTCATCATCCTGACCGGACAGTCCATCAGCAATGCCAACGAGGGCACGCTGTGGGAGATGGGCGAGGGGTACGAGAAGGTCAGCATGCAGTTGCAGCAACTGCCGGACCGGATCACCCACATCGTCGGCACGATGCGCAACAGCATCGACGGGGACACCGCCAACGCGTACGCGGCGTCGCTCTCGGAGTTCACCTCGGGCGACCGCAACTACGTCCGGGCCGGTCAGGAGGTCACCGGCGGTCTGGCGAAGATGTCCAAGACCTCCTCGCTCAACATCGAGTACATGAAGATCCTGGCGATCCTCCAGATCACCGAGATGCTGATCGAGATCGCCATCGCCATCGCGACGTTCCGGTACGAGCAGATCCCCGAGATCAAGATCAAGACCGCGTCGTTCCTTCAGCGTCTGCTCCGCTCGCTCCTGGACCATCTCGCCCTGCACGTCATCATCAACGAGTCCATCGGCACCGCGCTGGACGGGCTGGCGCAGCGCATCCAGATGGCGAAGGGCCACCGCGACGACTGGGACATGAGCCTGACCAAGGACGCGGCGCTGGGCGGGCTGCTCGACGGTCTGCTGGAGGGGCCGCTGTCGCTGCTCGGCGGGAAGGCGGGGCAGAAGCTGTCCGACCTGTTCGCCGGGCCGGTGGCCAAGAACGTCGCCAACGAGATCACCCACGAGCTGTCGTTCGCCATCGACACCGTCGCCGACGTCACCACCAAGAACCTGGCCGGCGGCGTCCAGAACATCATCACCAAGAACGCCGACGACCTGCTCCGTCCCCTCGGCGGCTCCGCCGCGGGCAAGGGCATGGGCGAGACCGCGACGAAGAAGATCAGCGACGACTTCGGCGACCTCTTCAGCCACACCTTCAAGGACACGCTGGGCGAGCAGGCCGCCCGCGACCTCGGCAAGCAGTACGGGAACGCCTTCGCCAAGAGCTGGGGCAACGAGAGCCGGCCCGCGCTGAAGGAGACCCTCGACAACGGCGGCGGCCAGCATCTCGCCCCCGCCGTGCACCAGACGCTGACCCACCTGCCCGACACCGTGCTCAAGACGATCGCGGACCGGAACAACCACATCGCCGCCAAGAGCAGCGCCTTCGCCGGGATGACCGGCGCGGTGGCCGGTCAGGCGTATCTGTCCGAGGGCTTCTACAACCTGCTGTTCTCCGACGACAAGAGCTTCAACGTCACCGCGATGTCCGGCGCCTCGGCGGCGGCGGGCCAGGCGGTCACCCACCTCGGCACCGTCGGCGGCATCGCCGGTGCCGCCGCGCTGACCGACGCCCTCAAGCACTCACCGGCGCCGCTGCCCACCGCCGGCGGGGACGACCGGGGTCTGCCGCCCACCGAGCCGAACGCGTACACCCCGCCGGTGACCTCCAGCGACGGGCAGCAGAACCCGGCGACGGACACCACGTCCACGGGCGGCGGGCAGCAGACCACCGACCACCAGCCCTCCGGCGGCGGTCCGGGCACCTCTTCGACGGCTTCCGCGTCCTCCTCGTCCCAGCAGAACACCGCGAGCGGCGGCAGCGGCGGCGACGGGGGCGACCGCCGCCTCCCGCCGCCCGGGCACTACCAGGACGCGCCCAGCGTCACGGAGCAGGAGCCGGTCACCGACCAGGAGTCCCTCACGGAGACGGACCAGGTCACCGTGGAGGACCACACCGCCACGCCCTCTCAGGGCGACGTCACCGACCCGGCGCACACCGCTCCGGCCGACGGCAACGTCCGCACGACGGACGACGATCCGTCGCGGGGCACGCACGAGAACGACCTGCGGAACACGGCGGCGGTCCACGCGGGCGCCGCCGCCCTGACCGGCCAGCAGCAGTCCCCGCCCGCCCACACCTCGCAGAGCAACACCGCACCCTCCCCCACCGCGCAGACGCCGAAGCAGGAGACCCCGAAGGACGGCGCCACCCCGCCGGCCGGCGGCCACCCCACGGACGGCACGCAGCACACCGCGCCCACGGAGCACGGACAGCGGCAGACGGACACGGAGACGGGCACCTCGTCCGACAACACCCCGCCGCCCCAGGACAACGGCACACAGAAGATCGCGACGTCCTCGGACGACAACGATGCCGTCGCCACCGGCCCGACCACGTCCACCGGCCCGACCACGTCCACCGAGCACTCCACCGGCACCTCCGGGGACCAGTCCGACGGCGTCCAGCAGCAGCCGCAGCCCACCCCGACCTCGTCCGAGAAGATCACCGACGAACACCCGGTGCCGGAGCAGAACCAGCAGCAGAAGCAGGAACAGGAGCAGCAGAAGCAGCCGGTGCCGGAACCGTCCGGCGGCAAGTGGGGCGATCTGACCACCCTGACCTCCACGGACCGGAGCCACACCGATCAGGGCCAAGAGCACACGGATCAGGGCCAAGAGCACACGGATCAGGGCCAAGAGCACACGGATCAGACCCACTCGGACCAGAACGAGACGGACCGGACCCACTCGGACGAGAATCCGGCGGACCAGCCCCACACCGGTCAGAACCACACCGATCAGAACCACACCGGTCAGACCGATCAGACCGATCAGACCGATCCGAGCGTCCCGAAGAACGACGAGGCGGTCACGGTGACACCGCCGGAGTTCGTCACCCGGCACCGTTCCACCGTCGCCACGTACCCCCTGCGCGACAGCAACGAGGAATACCAGGTGCTGAACGTCGCGGGGGACGGCGACTGCCTGTTCACCTCCGTGCTGGTCGGCGCCCATCAGCAGAACGTGCTGCCGCAGCTTCGCGGCATGAACGTGCGGCAGTTGCGCGACCACCTGACCGCGCACATCAAGGCGAACTCGGAGATTCTGGCGGAGCACGATGCCGTCGGCCCCGTCGAGATCGTGCGGAACGACGTCTTCGACACCCTGACCCGCTCCCCCGGCCTCCGCACGCCGGACGAGATCCAGCAGTTGAAGGAACGCATCGACCAGGGGCTGAACGGAGGCACCGAGGCGGAACAGCACGAGGCGTGGCGGACGCTGGTCCGGGAGAGCCGCTACGCGGATCTGCTGACCGTCGCACCGACCCCGCAGAAGGCCCAGAAGCTGAAGACCACGGGCCTGATCCTCGCGGCGGCCGAGGGCGGGAACGGCCTGTGGAACTCGCCGTTCGCCGACTACCTCCCGCACCTCCTCGCCACCACCCCCGTGATGCGGGGCGCCGGCCTCACCCTGCTCACCGTGGGGCCGCGCTCGGAGACCGACAAGGACCCGGTGCTCCACCCGTACCCGCTCGACGACACCGCCGGCCACACTCCCCTCCACGTGTTCCACGAACCCGGCAACGCGCACTACCAGGCCGTGACCAAGACCGCGTCCGACCTGCCACTCGACACCCCCACCCCCACCCCCGGCCCGTCCCGCCCCAAGACCGCACAGCACGACCCGGCCCACGAGCAGGAGCAGCACCACGAGCACGAGCAGGAGCAGCACGAGGACCGGGACCAGCAGCAGGACCGCGACCAGCACGACCAGCAGCAGAACGACGCAGGTCGGAACGGCGACCGGAACGACGAGCGGCACCACGGCCGGCAGGACGACGACCCGCGGCACGACGGGGACGAGAACCGGGACGAGCACCGGGACGAGCAAGGCGACGAGCAGGAGAACGAGCACGGAAGCGAGCACCCGGCCGACGATCAGCCGGACACCCACCGCCCCGCTCCGGAGGAGACCCCGCCCCGCCCCGTCGCGGTCGAGGTCCCGCAGGGTTTCGGGAAGGACGGGCGGTACGGGCTGGGCCAGTTCGGGCGGGTCCAGCGGTTCGGGGACGTCTCCTTCGGGGCGGGCGGGGAGCGTCCCACCGGGCTCCGCACGCTGATCCGGTCGGCCCTCGACAACGCCCACGGCTCCCACGGCTTCCTGCGCGGCGGTCCGCTGAAGCCCGCCAACCGCGACCGGCTGGCGGACAAGCTCACCGACCACCTGTGGCAGGAACTCTCCGGTACCAACGGGCAGTACCTGGCCCGGAAACTCTTCGACGAGGACGGGCTGCGACTGCGCGTCCCGGTGGGCCGGTTCCAGAACACGTACACCGTCACGCTCAAGCTGAACGGCGTGGACCGCGACACGGCGCAGCACCTCAACGCGCCGCCGCCCGGACCCGTCCCGGCGCCCGGCGCCACGTCCGCGCCCGGCGCTGCCACGGTCACGGCCCACGGCGGCGCGTACGGCGCCAAGGCGACCGGGCAGCTCCTGTACGGCGAGAAGGACACCGGGCAGCGGGAAGCGGCGGTCAACTACAACGTCAGCGACAGTTCGACGGTGAGCAACAGCCGCAGCCTGTCGGCCACCACCTCGCACGCCACGACCGTGAACGAGGTGGGCGTGAAGCCGAAGGTGACGCTGACCGGCTCCTCCAGCGCGTCGAAGGGCCACAGCAACCTCACCAACACCTACGTCCGCCCGGAGCTGAAGATCTCCGGTACGCGGGAGCACTTCGGTTTCGAGGGCGTCACGCTCTCCGCGGACATCCGCCGCGACGGTGGTGGCCTGCACTGGGAGTCCACGGCGCGGGACACCCTGGAGGTGACCTTCCCGACCGAGCTGACCGACCCGAAGGCCAACCACACCGAGCACCCGTGGGAGGTTCGCAGCGCCGACTCGGACGGGGCGCGGCAAAGGCTCGCGCGGGCGGTGCAGGGCATGTTCTTCATCGCCCAGGAGAGCCACGGCCAGTCCTCGCTCGCCTCCGCCCTGACCAGGCCGTTCGCGTCGATGGGGCCGGACTCCGCGCCGCGCCGGATGCTGGACAACTGGTTCAGCGAACACGGCACGCTGTGGAGCGTCCACCGGATGCTCAGCTCCACCTTGCTGCCGTCCACCGTCCACAAGGGGACCCACTACGCCGCCGAGGTGCGCGCCGGGGTCAGCTCCGTGCGCCGGGTCGGTGACGCGACGCAGGTGGGACTGGCCGGCAACACCCGCGACTGGAACTCGGTGTTCCACACCGCGTCCAAGGGCGGCGGCAAATCCGTCGACGGGACCGTCGTCATCGGCCCGGACGCGCTGCCGATGCTGTCCTTCCCGATCGGCTTCAGCCTCGGCACCAGCAACTCGACGTCACTGACCGAGGGGTACACCGGCGGCACCTCCGACACCACCCGCTTCAACGGCCCCAGCGTCCCGTACGAGATGACGCTGCACGTCGAGGCGGGGCTCAACCCTGTGGGCAGCGCGGACTTCTCCAGCGCCCAGGACGTGACCGTGATCATCCGCGTCCCCGAGCACCTCACCGGCCACTTCGAGGAGCAGCTCGCGCACATCGCCGTCCAGGACGGCGGCCACCACTCCGCGCAGGAACAGCCCACCGGCCACACCACGTCCGACGCCGGTGCCCCCACCCCGCGCGACCACGACGACACCGCCCTCACCGACGACGAGCACACCGGCGCACACTCCGAGGTGCGCCCCGACGAGCACACCGAGGAGCGTCCCGAGGAGAACCCCGACGAGATCACCGAGGCGCCGCGGGACGACACCACGGACGGCCGGAACAGCGCCGGGGAGCAGCTCAGACCGCCGGAGCGGCCCCCGACCCGCGGGTTCTTCAGCGTCTTCGGGCTCCAGGGGCTCGCCGATCTGCCGAAGACCTTCCTGCACGACGCGCGCCGCGTCGAGACGCGCACGGAGTTCCGGCACAAGAGCATCGCCCGGGAGAAGGAGTACCGGCATGCCCTCAACGAGTTCCTGACCACGCACTTCCACGCCGACCAGCTCTCCCACATGGCGTCCGACGTGCTGAACGGCGGTGTGCAGCGGACGTTCCGCAGCCCGAAGGGCGAAAACGGCCGGCTCCTGATGCACTTCGGCGTCTCGGCCCGCCCCGCCCGGCCCGGCGAGGAGGCGCACGCCTGGTGGCCGGTCGACGACGTCACCGTCCAGAAGTGGCCGACGATCTGGTCCTGGCTCCAGGACTCCCAGTCCCACACCACCAGCCAGTCGTTCAACATCGGCGGCACCTTCTCCGAAGCGGTCACCGACCAGTTCTCGCTGACCCCCGCCGACGCGGTCTTCTCCCGGGGCCGCGACCACTCCGAGTCCGACGGCACCACCACGTACGGCTTCTCGCACATGGGCGCCAACGTCACCGGGGAGATGTGGCACGTCTCGTACCCGGTCGTCTTCGAGGTGTCCGTGGAGGCCGAGCACGTCTCCGGGACGAAGGTCCTGAACGAGGGGCGGGCGCCGGTGGTGCGAAAGACCGTCAACGGCCGTGCCGACTACATGGTGCCGAAGTCGCTGCCGGCCGAGGACCACCCGGCCGCCGAAGAGACGCCCACCGGCGAGGACTCCACCGCGCACCAGCCCCCCGCGTCCCCGCGGCGGCATCAGGTCACCGTCACCGACGTCGAGCCGAACTCCATCGGCAAGAAGAAGAGTTACCCGCCGCTGAAGACGCCGGAGGGGATGACCGAGAACCGGATCGGCACCCAGGACCGCATCGACCACGTACACGGCGCCCGGGACCTCCAGCGCGCGGCCGCGAAGCTCTTCGAGGACGCGGGCATCCCCCGGCAGGACGCCATCCCCTACGTCGAGAAGCTGCTCACCGCCGACCAGCTCAAGGGCATCCTCAACCGCGACGCGCAGTCGTCGGCCGGGCGGCTGGTGCGGGAGAAGACGTTCACCGACAACAACGTGCAGTTCGTCGTCGAGGCCATCACCGTCAACGACAAGAGCTTCGACCAGACGCAGGAGCTGGCGAACTTCACGCTGGACGAGGCGATGAGCCGCTTCACCAGCACCGACAAGACCGTGATCACCAACTCCCTCGGGCTGGGAGCGGCCCTCAGCGGCTCCCGGGAGAACGGCGACGTGACCGGCGGCGCGTCCGGCGACGCCTCCGCTTCCAAGGCCACCTCGACCGGCAACTCCACCGTCAAGGTCACCAGCATCCACCCCGGCCAGTTCGTCGAGCAGACGCTGCCGCACCGCCAGCACGAGGCCGACGTCATCTGGCGGCTGAGCGTCGTCCAGCGCGACACCAACCTGCTCGGTACGTGGGGAACGCCGCAGGTCCTGGTCAAGGATGTGCACGTCGAGGGCGGTGTGTCGTACCTGCGCCCGGAGCACACCACGATGACGGCGGCCGAGGCGAAGGTCCCCGAGCATCTGGCGAAGCTGCCGCTGACGGCGATGACCGTGGACCTGGCGCCCCGCGGCACCGACCCGACGGCGGCGAACCACGACGAGGCCGGCGACGACGCCGGATCGCCGCCCCCGGTGTCGTCCTCGATCCTGAAGACGGTCGAGGAGCTGCTCCAGAAGCACGCACCGGACGCGCTGGGCAAGAACCACGACTACAACAAGCCGGGCACCCTGACGGAGTCCGGGGGCGACAGCATCCTCGACGCCCGCTCCCTCCAGAGCGCCGGCAGCGTGCTGCGCGGTACGGGCCTGCACATCCGGATGCGGACGGACGGCGTCGGCCACCACACGTACACCAACATCGTCGCCCAGCTCACCCGGGGCACCGACGGCGCGCACTTCACCGGCAAGGTCTCCAAGGGCGTGCTCTCCCGGTACACGCAGTCCCACCTCCGCACCGAGGAAGCCGTCGCCCACACCGTCAAGCACTCCGAGTCGCTCGGCGCCGGCCCCTCCGTCGACAAGGGCGGCAACGGCCTCGCGCCGGGGATCTCCCTCGGCTTCGGCCGGAGCACCACGCTCTCCGGCAGCGACGCGATCATGATCCGCCGCCACGACGCGTACGCGACCTCCGAGGAAGAGCTGTACGTCTACGAGGTCGACGGCACGATCGATCTGACCGTCGAGAGCGTCAGCCACGCGTCCCAGTTGGTCAACGCGCTGCTCCTCGGTCAGGCCGGCACGATCAAGGGCGGCGCCGAAGCGCTGTGGCAGCACATCACCCGGCACGAGGACGGCACCCACACCCTCTCCGTCCCCGTCCGGGAAGAGGTCATCGTCGCCCGCTCCGAACTCTCCCCGGAGCAGCTCGCGCAGGCCGAGCGGCAGACCGGGCAGCAGCCCGGGAACGAGACCGGGGACGGGGCCGGACAGCAGGAATCACACGGGACCGGACAGCAGGAATCACAGGCGCACCCGTCGCAGCAGCCTCCGCCGCAGACGCCCCCGCTTCCGATCGGCAAGGACGAGTTCCGCAACCACACCGTCCTGCTGGACATGAACGAGTCGTCGTCGCGGAAGCTCTTCACCGATCTGATGAAGGAACTGGGCGCGCACCCCGGCGCCCCGAAGAAGTTCGCGCAGAAGGGCCAGAAGGGCCGCGAACAGCTCCGCCAGCTTCTCAACTCCCGTGAGCTGGCCTGGCATCTGCACCGCTCGGGCCTGGGCGCGGCCACCACCGAGGACAGCACCTTCGGCGCGCGCCTGACCAGCGAGGCCGGTGTCACGACGCTCACCTACGGACACCTGAGACTCACCTTCAGCCAGCCGGAGTTCGGCACGTCGGAGGGCTGGGTCAAGGGCACCTCGGAGCGCTCCGACTACCAGTACCAGTACAACACCCAGTCGTCCGGGCTCGGCAAGGACCGCAGCATCGGCTCCTCCGCCACCGCCAACTTCGCCGCGGCCACCGGAAAGATGACCCAGAACCTCGCGGGCAAGGTCAAGCAGAGCCGTACCGAGACGCACGACAGCGGCGCGTTCACCTCCATGCCCACCGAGTCGATCGACCGCACCGTGCACTGGCTGCGCCACAGCCCCACCAAGCTCAAGGTCACGGTCGAACTGGCCGCGGACAGCTCCGCCGACGTCATCGACTTCGGAGCCGTCACCCGCGACGACATCTACCGGGGCAGCTTCGAACTCGACGACATGCTGCAACTGCGCTACTCGCCGGAGGCGGTGGTCCGCGAGGTGGGCGGCGTCACCGAGGCGGCGGTCCGGGTCGAATCCGGCTGGTACCTCGCCCCGCACCACGCCGGCAGCGAGCAGCGGACCGCCACCATGCTCGACGCGCTGCGCACCGCCCAGGACACGGACGTCACCGAGGGCCGCACCACCTGGCACGTCACCGCGGGCGACGACGGCACCGTCCTCGTCCGTGACGAGCACCTGAGCGAGCAGGACTTCCTCGACCGGTACGTCCGCCCGCACCTCACCCCCGAGCAGAACGCCGACTTGCACCGCCTCATGCACTGGGACGGCCCCGGCACCCCCGGCGCCCCCCGCCGCCTCCACATCGACACCCCGGCCCAACCGCCCACCGACGCCCCCCACCCCCCGGAGAACCAGAACTCCACGGACCGGGACCCGGCCAGCCACCATCCGACGAGCCCGAACTCCACGGACGGGCCGGACGACACGGACCGTTCGGACCGCTCTGACCGTTCGGAGCACACGGAGCACACGGAGCAGTCAGAACAGTCGGAGCACACGGACCGTACGGACCGTACGGACGAGGACCGCAGCAGGAACGAGTCCCGGGACGAGGAGCAGGACAAGGACCGGGAGGAGGACCGGACCGAGAACCAGGACGAGCCCCGGGAGAACGACCAGGACGAGGACCGGCAGGCGAACCAGAACGAGGCCCCGGAGAACGACCCGACCGCGAACCAGGACGAGCCCCGGGAGAACAGCCGGGACGACGAGCGGGACGACAACCGGAACGAAAGCCAGGACGAGCCCCGGAACGACAACCAGGACGACAGCCGGAACAACACCCCGACCGAAACTCCGCACGAAGACCCACAGCACACACCGACCGAGGATCCGACCGAAACCCCGCAGGACACCCAGGAAGAGCACCCCCACGAGCCCCCGGCCCACACCCCGGACGACGAACCGCACCACGACCCGCACCACGACAACCCGGACCACGACCCGGCGGCCACCCCCGCCGAGCCGCAGCCGCCCGTCCGGCAGCCGGAGCCGCCGCGGGGGTTCGGGGAGGACGGGCAGCATCGGCTCGGGCAGTTCGGGTCGGTCGTGCGGATCGGGGACATCCCTGTCGGCGTTCCTGGGGAGCGTCCCGCGTCGCTCACCTCGCTCATCCGGTCCGCCGTCGAGCAGACCGGGACGACCCTGTCGTCCGGGCACAAGAACGCCCTGGTCGAGAAGGTCTCCCACGATGTGTGGCAGAAGCTCTCCAGCCCCGACGGCCCCCTTCTCGTACGGCAGGCGCTGGGGAAGAACGGGCTCACGCTCCCCCTGTACGACGACCGGCAGTCGAAGTACCGGCTGACGCTCAAGCTCGACGGGATGTCCCGGCACGGGGCGCGCCACCTGCCCGGCCAAGAGGCCACCGGGCGGCTGCCGCACGGCGCGAAGGTCGTCGGGCAGCGCGAGGCGATCGTCAACCGGCAGGGCGGCGGCACCCACACCGTGAGCAACTCGCGGTCGATGACCAGCACCACCTCGTACGCGCCCGGCGACGAACACGCGGTGCTCAGCCTCGGCCTCAACCTCACCGGCTCGTCCAGCGCCTCCGCCGGGCAGAGCTTCCTGCACAACTCCTACGACCGCCCGGAGCTCGTGTTCAGCGGCGAGCAGGAACACTTCGCCTTCAACCACGCCACCGTCCACGTCGAACTGCACGGCGTGCCCAAGGCCGCGCCGGATCCGACGCCGCTCCAGCGCCACCTGCCGGTCGAGGTGGCCTTCCCCCGTGAGCTGACCGGCCACGAGGCCAACCACACCAGCCACGACTGGGAGGTCACCCCGCGGACCCCCGAAGACCGCCGCCGCGTCACCCGCGCGCTCCAGGACTCGTTCTTCCTGGTCCGGGAGAGCAGCGGGCAAGAACAGCTCGTCCCGCTGCTGACCGCACCGTATGCGCACATGGAGCCGGGGTCGCGGGCGCGCGAGTTCCTGAACAACTGGTTCGGCGAGATGGGCACCCTCGCCAACTTCTCCCGGATGCTGAGCACCACCCGGCTGCCCTCCGTCCACAGCGGCGGGCGCCACTACGTCTCGGACGTCCGGACGGAGATCCGGTCCGTCAAGCGGGTCGGCGACGCGTTCGACGCCGGGCTGGCGAGCAATGTGCGCGCCTGGGACTCGCTGTTCCACACCACGTCCCAGGGCGGCGGCAAGAGTCTCGGCGTGGACCTCACCGTCGGACCGAAGCTCTCCGAGCACGACCCGTCGCTGTCGTTCCCGTTCTCCTTCGGGCTGAGCAGCACCGACTCCTCGTCCCTGATGGAGGGCAACACCGGCGGCACGCTGAGCACCGTCCGCTTCAACGGCAAGAGCGTCCCGTACGAGGTGAACCTGACGATGGAGGCGTCGCTCACCGAGGCGGGCGCGTTCCCGCCGATGCCGTCGCGGTCCGTCCCGGTGCGGCTGGTCGTGCACATCCCGGAGCATCTGACGGAGCTGTTCGAGTACCGGCTGGCGCAGGCCGCGGGCGAGGAGGCGCACCCGCCGCCGGGGCTGATGACGCCGCCGCCGAGCCCGCCGAAGTTCGGTCTGTACGAAGGGTTCGGCGTCTCCGGTCTCTCGCACCTGGTCGGCCACTTCCGGGAGCGGGCCATCCAGGCGGAGAAGGACGTCGGCTTCTCCCATCTGACGCCGGAGCACCGCGCCCGCCACCTCGACCAGCTCAACCGCTTCCTGGAACTCCGGCTCCATGTGAACGAACTCTCCCGCCATACCGTGGAGGTGTTCGGCGACGGGCTGCACCTGACGTTCCTCGGGCCGCGCGGCGACAACGGGACGCAGTTGCTGCTGCACTTCGAGGTGAAGGGCGAACGCCACGAGGGCGACGGCACCGACCACCCCTGGCGGCTGCCGGTCAAGGAGGGCGTCGCCCAGAACTGGCACACCCTCTGGAACTGGCTGGCCACCACGGGCACCGTCGGCAACGGTCAGACCCTCTCGCTGGGCTCCTCGTTTTCCGGGAGCGGCGGCGGGCTGACGGTCACCCCGCCCGGCCTGACCTTCGGGCGCTCCCGTGACGTCTCGCTGACCAACGGCGTCACGACGTACGCCTTCGGCCACCACGGCACCAACGCGACCGGGGAGATGTGGCACGAGTACTACCCGGCGCGCTACCAGGTGTCGGTCCGCGCCGAGAAGGTCACCGGCGTCACCTCCGAGACGTCCGATCCGCACGTGACCACCTCGTCCGGCGGGGTGCAGTACCTGGTGCCGAAGTCCCTCACCGAGCTGCCGGTCACCGAGCACGGCGACGGCGGGGACGACGGCCCGCCGCCGGTCGTGCGACGGGCGCCGAAGCCGGTGTGGAACGGCAAGACGGTGACCTTCGCCGACGTTTTGCTGCCCGACGGTTTCACGCCGGAGCGGCTGCACCCCAACGACCGTATCGACCACGTCCGGCACGCCCGCGCGCTGCGGGAGGCCGCCGCGGAGATGCTGGCCGAGCTGCACGTACCGCCGTACGTCGTCTCGTACCTCCAGCACATGATCACCACCGATCAGTTGAAGGGGATGCTGAGCAGCGACGCGCAGTCGCTGCCGGGGCGGTTCGTGGTGGGCAAGCAGTTCGCCGACTCGCATGTGTATCTGCTGGTGCGGGCGGTCACCGGCAACAGGCGGGCGCTCAGCGAGCAGACGCAGGACCTGTCCGCGTTCAGCCTCAGCGAGTACATGCTCCGCCACACCCGGAAGACGCAAGTCTCCGGCGGCAACGCCTGGACGTCTGGCGGCAGCGTGGCGTACGAGGGCAAGCAGGGCGAGAACAGCGGCAACGGGTCCGTCGGCTACTCGGAGACGTGGACGGGTTCCAAGGCGCGGACCGCCATCGAGATCGACGACACCCACCCCGGCGAGTTCTCCTCCCTCGACGTACCGCACGAGCACCACAGCCTGGACATCGTCTTCGAGCTGGACATCGCCGTCACCCGGAACAACATGTGGGGCACCTGGAAGGGGGGCGGGCTCAGCTCCACCCTGTACGTGCCGGGCGGCGTGACCATGCAGCGTCCGGTGCTGGCCGAGAAGTCGGCTCAGGAGGCCCAGGTGCCTCAGGCGCTGGCCAAGCTGCCGATCATGTCGATGACCACCGGGCTCTTCCCCGCCCCCGCCCCGCACCCCACCCCGCCGGACGCCACCGCGAACGCCCCGCACCAGGAACAGGAGCACAGCCGGACGCCGCGGGAACAGCAGGACGCCGGTCGGCGGGAGAACCACGAGGAGCACCACGAGGACGGGCCGCTCGATCTGACGCAGGTGTCGGACGAGCGGCAGACCGAGCTGGACCGGACGCTCTCGCAGCGGGTGCTCAGCGCGCTCGTCCCGCTGCTGGCCAAGGCGGCGCCGCAGGTCCTCGGCCCGCTGCACACCCTCGACGAACCGGCCGGCGTCATGAAGAGCAGGGCCGACAGCATCCTCGACGGCGCGTCACTGCGGCGCCTGTCGAGCCTGCTGCGCGACACCGGACTGACCCTGCGGGTGCGCACCGACGGCATCGGCCACCACACCTACGTCGACGTCCACCTGCGGCTGGACCGGGACACCACGGACGCCCGCTTCACCGGGAAGACGGCGCACGGCGTCCTGTCCCGCTACATCCAGTCCAACACCCGCGTCGAGGAACAGTTCAGCACCACCAAGAAGCACAGCCGGGCCGTCACGCTCGGCGCCGGGGGGAAGAACCCCGGGGGCGGCGCCACGGTGTCGCTGTCCGGGACCCGCTCGGCCGCGAACGGCGTCGCGAACAACAGCAGCGTGATGATCCGCCGCCACGACGCGTACACGACCGTCCCGGAGGAGCTGTTCGTCTACGAGACGGACGCGACCCTGACACTGTCGGTGGCGACCTCCTCGCACGCCTCGCAACTGCTCAACGCCCTGCTGCTCGGCAAGGCGCGCAATTTCGGGGAGGGCATCGACAAGGTCGCCGACTGGTTCTCGCCCGACCGGAACACGCCGCACGAGATCACCCTCCCGGTCCGGGAGGAGGTCCTCGTCCCCCGGTCCGAGCTCCCCGGCCCGGTGACCGGCACGCCCGTCCCGATGTCCCCCATCACGGCCCAGGAGTTCTTGAACCACGACGTGCTGGTCGACATGGACGAGAGGGCCGGGAGGACGCTGTTCACCCGGCTGATGACGGAGCTGGCCGCACACCCCGGCGCCGCCAAGGTCTTCGCCGAACCCCGGAACAACGGCCAGCTCCAGCAACTGATCGGCGCCCGGGAGCTGGCCCGCCACATGGCGCGGACCGGTCTGGGCACGCCGCCGACGCGGACCGCGACGTTCTCGACGCGCCTCACCGCGGAGGGCGGGGTCGCCACCTACACCCACGCCGAGGTCACCGTCGAGTTCCGGCCCGGCGTCCTGGGCCTGTCGCAGGGCTGGCACCAGGGCACCGGCGAGCGGTCCGACTACGACTTCCAGAACGACATCGACGCGCACACCGACGCCGTCGGCACGAAGCTGGGCGGCTCCGTCACCGGCAGCTTCGCCGGTGCCAAGCAGGGCTTCGCCGGGTCCTCGACGGTGACGAACACCCTGGAGCACGACTCCGGCGGCCAGCTCTCGGTGCAGAAGAACTCCGTCGACCGCACCGTGCACTGGCAGCGGCACACCCCGACCTCCGTGAACGTGGTGGTGAAGGTGGCCACGTACGACACGTTCGACGTGTTCGGGCTGCCGGACCTCTCCGACAAGAACGTCTTCGAGCGGACCTTCACCCTGGACGACGCGCTGCAACTGCGGTACAGCCCCGAGGCGGTGCTGCGCGGCACCGGCGGGGTGCAGCAGAGCGCGATCCGGGTGGACTCCGGCTGGCATCTGCCCGCCCGCCCCTACGGGGACGCCGACGACGCGCAGCGCGAGGCGCTGCTGGACGCGTTGCTGACGGCCCAGCAGACACCGGCAGGCGACCGGCAGACGGTGCATCTGACGGCCGCGGACGGCACGGATGTGCTGGTCGGCGGCGAGCGGATGAGCCGCGAGCATTTCCTCGATCGTTATGTGAAACCCCACCTGACGCCCGAACAGGCGGCGAGACTGGAAGAGTTGGCCCAGTGGGAAGGCGGGGCGGGCGCACCGCTCCTGCTCCACCTCGACCTGCCGGGCGACGCCCTCGGTGTCCACGGGCCGCGCCCGGTACCGGAGACCTCCGGCCCGCTGACGCTGTCCGAGCCCCCGGACGGCCTGGCGGTCTGGGCCGCCGCGCTCAACACGTCACTGGGCGAGGCGATGAAGAACTACTGACCCGCACCCGGGCCACCGCCGCACGGAACGCCCCGCGTCCCGCACGGCGGCGCCCCACACCCCCCAACACCCGACGAGTGAAGCGGAACTCACCATGACCGACGAGACGGCGAACTCCCGCAGCGCGAAAGAGGCCGGTGCCGCCGGAGCCACCGGCGACACGTCCACCGACGCGCCGCAGCCCCGGCCGGAGCGGAACGGACCGGCCGGCGCCACGCCCACCCCGTCCACGGACACCCCCACCACGTCGGCGGGCACCACGAAGACACCGGCCGGCGGGGCGGCCCTCCGCCCGGAGCGGGAGCAGCGGCCGGACGCCCCGGCGGACGCCGCCGACGCGCCCCCGGCCACCACCGGAGCCGCCACCGGCGCGACCGTGCTGCGGCCCGGCGCGCCCCTGCCCGGGACGGCTCAGGCGGAGGACACGGAGGGCGACGGACCGGGTGCGGACGGCGCCACGGACGGCTCCGGGGACGGCTCCGGCGCGGCGACCGCGGCCGACGGCGCGGCCGCGCCGGAGACCGAAGAGCCGGCCGCCACCACCGCCACCGAGGCGGCGGGCGCGGCCGACGGGAAGAAGGCGTCCGCCGGGCGGCGCGGCCTCGGCCTCTTCCGCCGCACCGACGCGGCGGCGGGCGCGGCGGCCGGTGCTGTGGGCGCGGGTGCCAGGGCGGAGAGCGGCGGCCGGGTCTCCCCCGGTGTGGTGGCGGGCGCGGCGCTGGCCGGTGTGGTGCTGCTGGGCGCGCCGTTCGCGATCTCCGCGCTGAGCAAGACCTTCGCCGCGTCCCCCACGAACGCCGCCGGTGATCTGACGCAGCCGCTGCCGGACGCCGGGAGCGACGGCGGCAAGGGCTTCGTGCCCGTCCCGGGCGGCGTCCGCAACGACGGCGGCACGGCCCCCCGGTCGGACGGCCGGGCGCCCGCCGGCGACGGCAACGCCCCCGGAAACGGCAGCACCGGCGACACCGGCTCCGGCCCGCACACCGACGGCGACACCGGCCATCGCACCGACCCCACCGCCGGCACCGCCGACCACGGCGACAAGGCCGGCGCGGACGACACGGGCTCCGACGCGCACGCCCGGACGCTGGCGACCCGTACCTTCACCGCGCTCGCCGGTCCGACCTGCGCGAACACCGCGAGCGCCGGGTACCACGAGATCGGCGCGTACGGCGACGGCAAGGAGGGGTGGCTGACGCGGACCGGCGGGTCGAGGGCCGGGGGCTGCGGGGGCGGCTCCCGGGCGATACCGATGTCCGGCGACGCGGACTCGCCGGACTCCGACGTGACCGCGTACTGGGCGTTCAATTCCGGGATGAAGTCGGCAAGTTGCCGCATCTCGGTCTACATCCCCCAGGGGGAGAGCCCGGTGGAGGTGGGCGGGGCCCCCGCGCGATACTCGGTGCACAAGGGCACCAAGTGGTACGGCGGGGACCTGGGCGGCTTCCACATCGACCAGCCCCGCAACAAGGGAAGCTGGGTACTCGGCACCACGGTCCATGTGGAGGGCGGCCGGTTCACCCTCCGGGTGAACAACGCCGGGCAGGACTGGGAGGGCGACACCTCGACGCTGGCGCACGTCGCCGCCGCCCAGGTGAAGGCCGAATGCCGCGCAGAGTGAGCACGTTCGGGCCCGGCGCTGTCACGGCGCCGGGTCCTGGAGGGAGTTAGCGGCGATGAGCCGTCAGGTGCTGGCCGTGGGGCCAGACGGGTCCGGGGAGTTCGCGACGCTCGCGGAGGCGGTGCAGGCGGCGCCGAGCGGCGCGCTGATCACCGTGGCCCCGGGCCGGTACGCCGAGGCGCTGGTCTTCACCCGCATCGTGACCGTCGTCGCGGCGGAGGGCCGCGGCACGGTACGGATCACGCCGCGCACCGGATCCGCCGTCACGGTGGCCGCCGAGGCGGTGAAGCTGACCGGCCTGGTGGTGCACGGCAGCGACCCGGAGCACCCCGCCGTGGACGTGGCCGACGGCCAACTGGAGCTGGACGGCTGCGAGGTCGCCGGCGCGGCGTGGGCCACCGTCCTCGCCCGCGACACCGGCACCCTCGCCATGCGCGACTGCGATGTGACCAACCCCAAGGGCGCCGGGATCGTCGTCACCAGCGAGGCCGAGAGCGTCATCGAGGACTGCCGGCTCGCCGACCTGGGCGCGTCCGGCATCGTCATCGGCGCCCACGGCGACCCGCTGGTGCGCCGCTGCACGGTCCGCGACGCGCGCGGCAACGGCCTGTACGTCAGCGGCCACGGTCAGGGCACCGTCGAGGACTGCGACTTCTCCGGGACGGCGCAGCCCGGCGTCGCGCTGGAGGACGACAGCTCCACCCGTATGGTGCGCTGCCGCATCCACCGGACGAAGGGCGTCGGCCTGCACCTGGCCAGCCGTAACCAGGTCCTGATCGAGGACTGCCGCGTCGAGGAGACCGGCAAGGAGGGGGTGACGGTCGCCGAGCACGCCGATCCGCTGGTGCGGCGGCTGCGGGTGACCCGGACCGCCGGGCAGGGCCTGCGGATGTACGACTCGGCGCGCGGCCGGTTCGAGGACTGCGCCGTCGAGGCGAGTGAGGACACCGGTCTGTGGGTGGGCGGCGCGGCCCGGCCGGTCCTCGTCGACCTGCGGGTGACGGACGTCCGGGGCACCGGCGTGGAGCTGACGCAGGACTGCGTACCGGAGCTGGACCGGCTGACGGTGACGGAGCCGCGGGGCATCGCGGTGCGGGTGGCCGAGGACGCCCGGCCGACGCTGCGGCGCACGGTGCTGACCGGCGGCGGAGCGCACGGACTGGAGGTGTGCGACACCAGCCAGGGCCGGTTCGAGGACCTGGAGATCACCGGCGTCCGGCGCACCGGCGTCCAGATCGGCGGCGAGTCCCGGGCCCGGCTGACCATGCTGGTCGTCCGGCAGAGCGGCGCGGCCGGGATAGCCGTGTCCGGCACCGCGTCGGCGCGGCTGCGGGACTGCGACGTGGCCGGGACCACCGGCGACGGACTGTCGGTCGGCGCGGGCGCCAACGTCGTGGCGACGCAGTCGCGCTTCCACGACGGGGAGCGCAACGGCATCCTCGTCGCGGCCGGCGGTTCGGGCACCTTCACCGGCTGCGAGGTCTTCGGCAACCGCGGCGACGGCGTCCTGACCCACACCGACGGGCAGTTCGCCCTGCGGTCCGTCTCCACCTGGGAGAACGGCGGCGCCGGGGTGCACCGCACGGTGGTCAGCGAGAACGCCCTGCTGGAGGAGGTCATGTCACGCGGCAACGGCATGGCCGACATCCACGGCGACACGGCGGCCACCGCCCCGGCGGCGGAGCGCGGCAGGCCCGCGGGCGGCGCCCCGGACGTCCCGGCCGCGGGCAGCGCCGCCTGGGAGGCGGCGACCGGCGCGACGGACAACGCCGCCGGGCCCGCCCGCGAGGACACCGCGCCGGCCCCGGAGAAGGACACCGAGGCCGCCAAGGACGCCAAGCCCAAGAAGAAGGCGCCCGCCTCCCCGCTGGAGGAGCTGGACCAACTGGTCGGGCTGGCGTCCGTCAAGCACGAGGTGACCACGCTGGTCAGCCTCAACCGCATGGCGCGGCGCCGTGAGGAGATGGGCATGACGGTGCCGCCGATGAGCCGGCACCTGGTCTTCGCCGGGCCGCCGGGCACCGGCAAGACCACCGTGGCCCGCCTCTACGGCACGATCCTCGCCGAGCTGGAGGTGCTGCGGTACGGGCATCTGGTGGAGGTGGCGCGCCAGGATCTGGTGGCGCAGGTCGTCGGCGGTACGGCGATCAAGACGACGGAGGCGTTCAACAAGGCGCTCGGCGGGGTGCTCTTCATCGACGAGGCGTACACCCTCACCGCCCAGGGCGGCTCCGGCGGCCCCGACTTCGGGCAGGAGGCGGTGGACACCCTCGTCAAACTGATGGAGGACCACCGCGACGACGTCGTCGTCATCGCCGCCGGGTACTCCTCGCAGATGCGCAGCTTCCTGTCGTCGAACCCGGGCATGGCCTCGCGGTTCAACCGCACCGTGGAGTTCCCCAACTACACGGTGGAGGAGCTGGTGACCATCGTCGAGAGCATCTGCGAACGGCACGAGTACGCCCTCGACCCGGCCGCCCGGACCGGTCTGGACAAGCTCTTCCGGCAGATGACGCGGGACGAGACGTTCGGCAACGGACGGGCCGCCCGCGGGGTGTTCGAGGAGATGGTGGACCGGCAGGCGTTCCGCCTGGCGAACGAGGTGAACGCCACCCCCGCCGACATGGTCCGGCTGCTGCCGCAGGACCTCGGCGAGGCCCCCGGCTCCGGTGTCGGCGCGGGCGCGGCCGGTGGCGACGAGGGCCAACTGGAGTCGCTGCTGGGCGAGCTGGAGCAGATGGTGGGGCTGGCGGAGGCCAAGCGGCAGGTCTCGGACCTGGTGCATCTGCTGGCCAACGCCAAGCAGCGGGAGGCGGCCGGGCTGCCGTCACCGTCGCTCAGCCGGCATCTGGTCTTCGTCGGCCCGCCCGGCACCGGCAAGACCACCGTGGCCCGCCTCTACGCCAAGCTGCTCAAGGCGCTGGGCGTGCTCGCCGGCGGCCAGGTGGTGGAGGTGGCGCGCGCCGATCTCGTCGGCCGGTACGTCGGCCACACCGCGCAGATGACCACCGAGGCGTTCAACAAGGCGCGCGGCGGAGTGCTCTTCATCGACGAGGCGTACACCCTCACCCCGTCCGAGCGGGGCGGCACCGACTTCGGGCAGGAGGCGGTGGACACCCTCGTCAAACTGATGGAGGACCACCGCGACGACGTCGTCGTCATCGCCGCCGGCTACGAGGCGGAGATGGGCTCGTTCCTCGCCTCCAACCCCGGTCTGACCTCGCGTTTCTCGCAGCGGGTGGAGTTCGGCAACTACGACGCCGACGAACTGGTGATCATCGTGAACCGGCAGGCCGAGGCGGGCGGCTACACCTGCGCCCCGGAGCTGGAGGCGCTGCTGCGCGCCCACTTCGCCACGGTCCCGCGGGACCGCAACTTCGGCAACGCCCGCTACGCCCGGAAGGTCTTCGAATCCCTGGTCACCCGCCAGGCGGGCCGCCTCAGCCGCCAGACCTCCCCCAGCCGCGAGGAGCTGCTGCAACTCGTCCCCGAGGACTTCCAGGAGACGTCGCTGACCTGACGGGCGGGGCGGGGCTGTGCCGCGGGGTGCCTGTGCCGCGGGGCTGTCCTGCGGGAGCCCGTGCGCAGGGCCGGCGGGGCGGCGGGGCGGCGGGGCGTTCCGGGTCGTGCGGGGCGTTCCGGGTCGTGCGGGGCCGGGCCGGCGGGGGCCGGGCCCGCGAGGTCCGGGGTCGGCGCGGTCCGGGGTCGGCGAGGTCCGGGTGCGCGGTGCCCCTGAACCGGCAGTGGCCCAGGACCGGCCGGTGGCCCCGAAAGCGTGGCGTACGTGGCCGGGGGGGTGGTCCGAGGCGCCAACGGTTGTCCGGGCCTGTGGCGTACGTGGCCGGTGGCGTACACCGCGGTGTGGGCGGCGGCCGCACCAGGGCGGGCATCGCTCCCGCGGGCCCGCCGTCGCCGGGCATCGCCGCGCGCGGCGCGCCGGTCGTCGGGGGCGGCGCGGGGCGCACGCCGCCCCCGCGACGGGCGTCGCGGGGGCGCGGACTCAGGCGTGCTGCGGTATCTCGTTCTTGAGCGCGGCCCGGATCTGCTCCCGCAGTTCGGGGCCGGGCGCGTGCCCGTGGACGGATACGGCGTGTTCACTCGCGGCGCGTACCACTTCCTCCTCCTCGCCGGAGATGGTGAGCGTGCACCGCGATTCGCTGGGGTAGTCCCGGCAGTCGATCACCTTGCGCATGACGTACCTCCTCACCCCTCCAGTGTCCGCCCCACCACCCACCGGGCGCCTGCGCGGCCGCACCGCCTCCCGGTCCCCGCTCAGTCCTCGCCCTCCTCCCGGGCACGGCGCCGGTGATCGACGATTCCCCAGCCGATCGCCCCGGCCAGCAGGGCGCCGCCGAGCGCCGTGGTGCCCAGACCGGTGCCCGCGGCACCGCCGAGACCGGTGTCGGAGCCGCCCTTGGGCAGCCGTCCGTGGTCGGCGGCGACGACCGTCAAAGTGCCGGTCAGCGTGGTCTTCCCCGACCCGTGCCCGCCACCGCCACCGCTCCCGCCTCCGGAGCCCGGTACGGCACCGTGGCCCGACCGCACGGGGGTCACCGTCCGGGCACCCGCCGCCGCACCCGCCGGACCGCCACCCGCCGGACCCGCGGCCGCCCCGGCACCGGCACCAGCACCAGCACCAGCACCAGCACCGGCCGAACCGTCCGCACCACCCCCGGACGCGCCGCCCGCCGCCCCGTCCCCGGGCAGCAGAGCACCGCCGGACGCACCCGGATCACCGGCCCCGGGCACCCCACCGTCACCCGGCACACCCGCACCGCCTTCACCAGGCACGGGCAACCCCTCCCCGGACAGCCCCGCACCGGACGAAGCGCCGCTGCCGGGGAACGTCCCCTCCGGCAGCCCCCCGTCCGCCGCCGGGGCATCCCCGTCCGCACCGCCGTCCACCCCGAGGTCCGCACCGCCCTCCGCACCGGGAGCGCTCTGCCGCGCCGGGCCGCCTTCCCCCGCCGAAGGCGACGGCACGCCACCGGAACCGTGTCCCTGTCCTTGCCCCGCCCCGGGCCGGTGGCCGCTCGCCCCGCCCTCCCGGCCGCCCCCCTCGTCCCCCGCCCCGCAGACGACGGTCACCTTGTACGTACCGGGTTCGGTGGACTCGGGGACCCGCCCGGTGCCGCCCACCTGGTCGCGCAGTGCCGAGAGTTTCAGTGCCGGGATGCCCGCGCCGTCGAAGGTCGCCTCGCCGGTCCTGCCGCGGCAGCCGCCGCCGTCGGAGACCGAGAACTCCTCGCCGGGGGCGACCGGATCGGGCTGGACGACCGCCCGGTGCGCCTCGCCCGCGGCGAGGACCGGCCCGGCGCCGGTCAGGGCCAGCGAGACGGCGAGGGCGCCGGTGGCCGGTGCGTGTCGCAGGACGTGCCGTAGAACCATGCACCGAGCAGACCCCGGCGGCCCGCCGCCCGCACCTCGATACCGGGCCCGCCGGCCCCGCCAGGGCCCCGCAGACCGTCATCCGCGCAGGTCACCGGCGGCGCTACGCCGACCGGGTGGCGGCTGGGCCGGACGGGTCCGGGCGGTCAGCGGCCGGACTCGTCCGGTGCGGTGAGCGGCCGCGCCAGCCACTCCCCGGGCACCGGCAGCGGCCGGAAACCGGCCTTCTCGTAGACGCCGTGCGCGTCCCGGGTGGCGAGGACGAGCCGCGGCAGCCCGCGCGCCGTGAGATCGGCGGCGACCGCCTCGACGAGGGCGGTGCCCAGACCCTTGCCGCGATGGCCCGGATCGACGTAGACGTCGCAGAGCCAGGCGAAGGTGGCGTGGTCGGTGACCACCCGCGCGTACGCCACCTGGCGGGCCGGATCCCGTACGTACAGGCCGAAGTTGAGGGAGCCGGCCATCGCGCGCTCGTGCCGCTCCCGGGAGCGGCCGGCCGCCCAGTAGGTGTCCTCGGACAGCCAGCGGTGCACCCGGGCGCGCTCCAGCCGCTCGGGGTCGGTGGACAGCTCGTAGCCGGTGGGCAGCGGTGTGGTCATGGCCGGAGCGTCGCAGACCGGCACGGCGTGCGTCGACCCCTTCCCGGCCCTCCCGGTACGGGGCTCAGGGCGCGGCCTCGTGCCAGGCGGCGGCCAGGCGGCGGACGCCCTCGGCGAGTTCGGCGGCGCCGGAGGCGGAGGCGAAGCCGAGGCGCAGATGGGCCGCGGGCGGCTCGGCGGGGAAGTACGGGCGGCCCCGGGCCACGGAGACCCCGGCGCGCAGCGCCGCACCGGCCAGCGCCTCCTCCGAGGTGCCGTCCGGCAGCCGCAGCCAGAGGTAGCAGCCGCCGCGGGGCGCCGTCAGCGCCGTACCGCCGTCCGCTGCCGCCGGGCCGGGCAGCCGGGTGTGCAGCGCGGCGAGGAGCGCGTCCCGCCGCGTCTCCAACTCCCGTGATATCAGCCGGAGATGACGCGGCCAGGACGGTGAACCCACCAGCTCCAGCGCGGTTTCCTGGAGCGGCCCCGGGACGAAGAAACTGTCGACGACCTGGATGGCGCGCAGCCGGTCGAGGACGGGCCCGCGGGCGGCGAGCGCCCCCACCCGCAGGCTCGGGGACGTCACCTTCGTCAGCGAGCCGACGTGCACGACGGTGCCGTGCTCGTCGTCGGCGATCAGCGTCGGCGGCAGCGCGGGCGCGGACGCGTGGGCCAGCCGGCGCGCGAAATCGTCCTCGATCACGAACGCACCGGCCGCCCGCGCCACCCGCAGCACCTCGCGCCGCCGCCCGTCCGCGAGCACCGCGCCCGTCGGGTTCTGGAACAGCGGCTGGCAGACGAAGAGCCGGGCGCCGCTGGCCCGGAACGCGTCGGCGAGCAGATCGGTACGGACCCCGTCCGCGTCGACCGGCACCGGTACGGGCCGCAGCCCGGACGCGCGGGCGACGGCCAGCACACCGGGGTAGGTCGGCGACTCGACGAGCACCGGCGCGCCGGGCGGGGCGAGCGCCCGCACCGCGGCGGTCAGGGCGCTCTGACCGCCCGCCGTGATCAGTACGTCGTTCGGGGCCAGCGTGCCGCCCGGTCCGCCGATCTCCCGCGCGAACCACGCCCGCAGCTCGTGCACCCCCTCCAGCGGCGGCCGCCGCCAGGCCCCCGGACGGCGGCCGGCCCGGGCCAGCGCGGCGGCCAGGGCACGTTCGGGCTGGAGGTCGGAGTGGAGGTAGCCGCCGCTCAGCTCGACGACGCCGGGCGCGGGCCCCGCGAGGGTGGCGAGCACCCCGGAGGCGTCGACACTGCGCGGCACCTGGTCGGCGGCGCCCTCCGCGCTCAGCGCGATCTCCTGCCAGGAGGTGTCGACCGGACGCGCGGCGCGGGCGGGCGGCGCGGCGCGGAAGACCCCCGCCCCGGGCCGGGTGACGACCAGCCCCTCGGCGGCCAGCTCGGCGAGCGCCCGGGAGACCGTCACCGGGCTGACCCGGAACCGCTCCCGCAGCGCCCGGCTCGACGGCAGTTTCTCCCCCGGTGAGTAGCGGTTGACCTCTTCCCGCAGGGCTGCGGCCAGTTCGGCGACGCTGCTACGCTCATGCATGAGAGCACACGATAGCGCTACCGCTTCGTCGGGGATAACGGTCGAGACCGCTCCGCCCGCCTCCAGCGCCCCACCGGAGTCGGCCCCGGAGCCCCGCACGGACCCCACCACCCGGGGAGAGGCCGCCGCCGACGCACCCGGCGCCCGCCCCGGTACGGCCGCGCCCACCGGCGTCGCGTCCGGCACCGCCACGCACGGCGCCCGGCCCGATGCCGCGCCCACCGGCACCGGGTCCGGCGCCGCTCCCTCCGCCCCCGACGCCCCTTCCGACCCCCGCCGCCGCGGGGTCCTCCTGGCCGTGCTCGGTGTCGCCGCCTTCTCGCTCACCTTTCCGGCGACCGCCTGGGCGCTGGAGGGGATGGGGCCGTGGACGGTGGTCATGCTGCGCAGCGTCCTGGCCGCCGCCGTCGCCGGTGGCTGCTTCGCGGCGCGCCGCACCCCGCTGCCCGCCCGGCGCCACTGGCCCGGTATCGCCGTCGTCGCCGGCGGCATCGTCCTCGGCTTCCCGCTGCTGACCACGCTCGCGCTGGAGACGACGACCACCTCGCACGCGGCGGTGGTCGTCGGTCTGCTGCCGCTGACCACCGCCGCGTTCGCCGCGCTGCGCACCGGGACGCGGCCGTCGCGGACGTTCTGGGCCGCGGCGCTGACCGGCGCGGTCGTGGTCATCGCGTTCGCCCTGCAGCAGAGCGGCGGCCGTCCGAGCGCCGGTGACCTCTACCTCTTCGGGGCGCTGCTGGTCTGCGCCGCGGGCTACGCCGAGGGCGGGCGGCTGGCCCGCTCGATGCCGGGGTGGGAGGTGATCGGCTGGGCGCTGGTCCTGGCGCTTCCGGTGACGGTGACGGGCTCGGCCCTCGCCCTGTCCGCCGAACCCCTGCACCCGACCCCGCACGCGGTGGCCGGGCTGCTGTGGCTGGCCGCCGGTTCGACCTTCGCCGGAATGGTCGTCTGGTACCGCGGGATGGCCGCCATCGGCGTCCCCCGCGCCAGCCAGATCCAACTGGCGCAGCCGCTGCTGACCCTGTTCTGGTCGGTCACCCTGCTCGGCGAACACCTCCCGCCCGCCGCCCCCCTGGCGGCACTCGCGGTACTCGCCTGCATCGTGGTCACCCAGCGCAGCCGAAGCTGAGCACCCCGGGGCGGACGACGTGACGAGCCGCCCCGAGGCCGAGGGCCGGGGCCGGAGGCAGCGGTCATCGGGGGCCGGGGCCCGGCGGCGCCCCAGCCCCTCCCGCGCAGGCGGACCGGCCACCCGACGCGCTACGGGAGGACCGCGCGCGGACCGCCGGAGGACGGCGCCAACTACGGAAGGCACCGGCCCCGCCGGAGAGGAGGGCCCGCACGCCGGACGGACGCACCACCGGCCCCCGCGCTACGGGAGGACGGCACGGCAACACGCGGGAAATGGCCCACGACCCACGACCCGCGACTCGGCCCCCGGCCCGCGACCCGCGACCCGCGACCCACGGAAAGCCGAGCCCACGGCCCTGCGGAAGGCCCCGCTCCCCGCCACGACCAGGCCCCCGGCCCCCACCCGCAGCGTCCGCCCCGCCCCCGCGCGCCGGATGCGCCGCACGCCCCCCGACGTAAACTGGCCGCAACGGCATGTACCGCCATCCGGGCCGTCCCGGCCCGTGATCCGTTGGCCAGGCCGCCCGGCCGAGCAGCCGTACGGCCTCCAGGCGGGAGGACCCCTGATGCATGCGACCAAGGGCGACCGGCTGCTGGTGCACGGCAGGACCGTCGGGCACGGCGACCACGTCGTCGAGATCATCGAAGTGCTGGGCGACCACGGCGATCCGCCGTTCCGCGTCCGCGACGAGGACGGGCACGAGGCGATCCTGTCGCCCGGCCCCGACGCCGTCGTCCGCCACGAACCGACCCCCCACCCCCGCTAGCCCGCACCGGCCCCGGGGCGCGCCCCACCGCCGCGCCCCGGACGGCACCACCGCGACGCGGGGCCGCCCCGGCCCCGCGTCGGCCTGTGCGGCGCCACCCCGCACCGGGCGACGCCGCACACGCACGCCGGGCACCGTGCCGTCACCGGCGCCAACCGGCATCAACCGGTATCACCGGCCTCCGTACCGCTGCACCGCTACCGGTAGTGGTCCGCGACCACCCGCGCCATCGCCCCCGACGGATCGGTGGCCACCTCCTTCGCGGAGAAGAAGATATGGCCGCCCACCTGCGGATACCTGCGCGCGAAGGTGAGGTGGCGGGAGAGTTCGGCCGGGTCCTGCCAGGGCACGGGCTGCGCCGGGTCGCCCGCCTTGTACAGCGCCTCCCCGAGGTAGAGGTCCACGCCGGTACCGGCCGCCGTCCGCGCCCACCACGGCACGATCCGCGCGTAGTCCGCCGCCTCGAAACCGAGAGGCCAGTACACCTGCGGGGCCAGGTAGTCGAGCAGTCCCCGCCGTACCCAGCGCCGGGTGTCGGCGTACAGGTCGTCGTAGGACTGCACCCCGGCGCGGGTGTCCGAGCCCGCCGGGTCGGTGGCGCGGTTGCGCCAGACCGCGAAGGGGCTGACCCCGAACCGCACCCGCCGCCCGGTCGCCCCGCGCACCGCCGCGACCCGCGCCGCCGTCTCCCGCACCAGCAGCTCGGTGTTGTGCCGCCGCCACGCCGCCCGGTCGGGGAAGCCCGCACCGTACGCGGCGTAGGAGGCGTCGTCGCCGAACGCCTCCCCCGCGACCGGATACGGATAGAAGTAGTCGTCGAAGTGGAGCCCGTCGACGCGGTAGCGGCGCACCGCGTCGAGGAACGCGTCCTGGACGAAACGCCGGACCTCCGGCAGCCCGGGGTCGTAGTAGAGCTTCCCGCCGTGGCGCACCACCCAGTGCGGGTGGCGGCGCGCCGGATGGGACGGGACCAGCCGCCCGGGGTCGTCGTGGAGGGCGACGCGGTACGGGTTGCACCAGGCGTGCAGCTCCAGCCCCCGGCGGTGCGCCTCATGGACCGCGCAGCCCAGCGGGTCCCAGCCGGGATCGCGGCCCTGGTGTCCGGTGAGGTACTCCGACCACGGTTCGTACGGGGACGGCCACAGCGCGTCGGCGGTGGGCCGCACCTGGAAGAAGACCGCGGTCAGACGGCGGTCCGCGGCGGCGTCGAGCAGGGTGAGGAGTTCGCGGCGCGCCTCGGCGGGCGGCAGCCCCGGGCGGGACGGCCAGTCGCGGCCCGCGACGGTCGCCAGCCACATCCCGCGCAGCGCGCGGTGCGGATGCCGCCGCCCGGCGGCCGGTTCCGGCGCCGGGCGCCCGCGCGGCGCCGCGGCGGCCGTCCCGGGCCCGCCGGTGCACCACGCGGCGGCCCCGAGCGCCGCGACAGCGAAGCCCCGGCGTGTGATCCGTCTCATCAAATACCCCCAACTTGTCCATTTTTGGTCGCATTCTTGGAGGTCAGAATGCCCGCCCCGGCGCCGGGAGCCCGGTACCCGTACGAGTAACTTGGGTGGCCGAGGCGGGTCCGGCACCCCTACGGAGCCCCGCCCGGTCCCGTAGATCAGCGAAAGGCACGAGGTGACGGACACTTTCACCGACATCGCACGCGTCGGCGTGGTCGGCTGCGGTCAGATGGGCGCCGGAATCGCCGAGGTGTGCGCACGCTCCGGGCTGGAGGTCATGGTCGCCGAGACCACCGGCGAAGCCCTGGAGCTGGGGCGCACCCGTCTGACCAACTCCCTCGGCAAGGCCGCCGACCGAGGCAAGATCACGCCCGCCGAACGGGACGCCGCGCTCGCCCGCCTGAGCTTCACGACGGACCTCGGGGAGTTCGCCGACCGCGATCTCGTCATAGAGGCGGTCGTGGAGAACGAGCAGGTCAAGACCGAGATCTTCCAGGTTCTCGACCAGGTCGTGACCCGCCCGGACGCGATCCTCGCGTCCAACACCTCCTCCATCCCGCTGGTGAAGCTGGCCGTCGCCACCTCCCGCCCCGACCAGGTCATCGGGATCCACTTCTTCAACCCGGCGCCGGTGCAGAAGCTCGTCGAGCTGATCCCCGCGCTGACCACCGGCGACGAGACGATCGCGCGCGCCGAGGCGCTGGTCCAGAACGTCCTGGGCAAGCACGCCATCCGCGCCCAGGACCGCTCAGGCTTCGTGGTGAACGCCCTGCTCATCCCGTACCTCCTCTCCGCGATCCGGATGTTCGAGTCGGGCATGGCCAGCCGCGAGGACATCGACAACGGCATGGAACTGGGCTGCGCCCACCCCATGGGCCCCCTAAAGCTCTCCGACCTCATCGGCCTCGACACCGTCGCCTCGGTGGCCGCCTCCATGTACGAGGAATACAAGGAGCCCCTCTACGCCGCTCCCCCGCTCCTCGCCCGCATGGTCGACGCGGGGCGGCTGGGGCGCAAGAGCGGGTCGGGGTTCTACGCGTACTGAGCAGGTCGGCGGCGCCGTCAACTGCCGTCGCACAAAGGCAGTTTCACCAGGAGGCAGTGCCATTCGCGGCACTGCCTCCTGATGCTTTCGCCACCTACGGAGGGCCCTCCTCCCACCAGTAGCGCAGCTAGCGCGGTCAGTATCGTTTCTCGGCCTCGCAAAACGCGGTCGGCCGACCAGAAACCTGTCTTGACCTGGCACTTTGATCCTTTCAGAGCTGTCAGGCCCTTGCCCGCCTGCACAGCGGAAAGTCCCTGAAGAGTCCCTGGGACAGAGCTGGAGCTCCCTGAAAAATCCCCAGGAGCGCCTGACTTCCGATCGGCCCCGACCAGGGCGTTTGCTTCGGATCATCTGATCGTTGGTTGATGTCTGCCGTTGGCTGACGCCCAATGGGCGAGGACCGAGCCGTTGTTCCCGGACCGGGCGCCGAAGCGGGGGGCGATGGCGCGTCGATGCCGTGATCGTTGATCACGGTTGGCGCGGTGGCGAACCGGCTCGCCAACCTGGCCGTGGCCGAGCGGACCGTCGTCCTCGACGCGGGCCGGATCGCCCGGGAGGGTACCTACGAGCAACTCACCGAGCCGGAAAGCCTGTTCCTGGATTTGCCGGCCGGCCAGATCGCCTCCGACACGGTGCGTGGCGAGGACGACCGGCACGAGGCGCCCGCATGAGCCACCCCGGGACGGCGGAATTCCGGCCCGTCGCGGCCCGCCCGTTGCCTCGCCCGCGACGGCGTCGCTGACGCTCCCTGTACCGGTGGCCCGGCCCACGGGCCGCCGGTACAGGACAGATTCCGCCCCCCTAATTGACCGCCAGCTCTCCGCTGCGACTGAAGAAATACTGACCAGTATCCATCGACAAGCACGGGCTTCGCGGTTTCTGATCTCTATTCAGCAGGAAGAAGATCCCTGGAGATGCCCCCATCAAGGCGTTTTGGAGCGATCCGAGTGGTGCGCTAAGTTCTCACGCAACCAGAGCCGCGCACATCGCGTCTTCCAAGTAACCTTGTATGCCCTGTTGATCGGAATCGGCCGGGTGCCGAACATCCGGCACGGGCACACACAATCCGAACAGCATGCTCCGTTTCGAAGAAAGGGAGAGTCGTTCCGTAATCGCACACCCGCACAGTGAACGGGGGATTGCTCATGAACGTCAGGTGCGGCAGGCCAAGGGTGAAGATCATCCTTGCGGTCGCCGTGATTTCGGCAGCAACAAGCGGGATGGTGGGCGTTATCGGAGCCGGAGAGGCTTCCGCGCAACCGCTTACGCGCACGTTCGCCTATACGTGCTCGGCCCAGATGATCGGCAATCAGCCGATGACGGTGAAGATTACCTCGGACATTCCGAAATCGGTCGCAGTAGGAGCGCCCAGCAGGACCATCGCCGTCAAGGCGGTGGCAAAGGTCGACGCGAGCTTCACGCAGTGGCTCGCCAAGGCCGGCATGAAGTCCATCGGGGGCACGGCGGACGCGAGGGCCCATGTGGCCGCGCCGCAGAATGACTTCGACCTCACGGTGCCCTTCCGGCTGAGCACGACCAACGCCCCCGCGTCCGGCCCCTTCAGCATCAACGCAACCGCCGGCGCGACCGCCCCCACCTTCCGCCATCCCGGCAAGGGCACGGTCACCGCAGGCGACCTCATGCTCCACCTCGCCGCGAGGAACGGCAATCTGTGGCTGACGGCCGACGCGCCGTGCACACTGAACACCGGCCAGAGTAATGTCGTGACGTCCTTCGACGTCACGAAGCCGGGCTCGGGCGCCTCCGCCACTCCGCACCCTTCGACCGGATCGGGGACCTCCGTAACTCCGCGGCCGACGACCGGATCGGCGGGCGCGCCGGTTCCCGGGCCGACGACCGGCTCTGTGGGTGCTGCCGCTCCCCGGCCGACGACCGGCTCGGTGGGCGCCGCCCCCGCAACCCACGGCGTGTCCACGCCCGGCGAGCCGAGCCCCGGCATGCCCGGCGTCCCGACGATGGCGGCCCCCACCCATGCGGCGCCGGGGTCGGCTGAGCCCCCACCCGCCGGCAAGACCTCGGCCGGCGGGCAGGACACCAGAGATCTCATCCTGCTGGCCGTGGGTGTGCTCGCGGCATGCGCCGCCGCCTTCGGCCTCGGTGCGCGGCGGAGGAACAACGGCCGTCCCAGCAGCGACGGCGGAGAAGAGCAGCGTCCTCCCGTCCCGCAGCGGGGCCTGCTCATCGAAGGCGTCAAGGACGGAAGCGCCCATGTCGGTCACCACAGGAGGGGCTTGGCTGCTGCCGTCCCTCCGCGTCGGGGGCACGGCGGCAGGGCCGCATCGCACGGCAGCGCGGATCGCTGGGTCGCAGAGGGCCAGAACCTGCTGATGGGGCGCCATGTTCCACACCAGGCCGGCCATCAGGGTGTCGGTGCGCGGGCCTGCGGTGGCGCCGATGTGAACAGCCAACTCCCGGGCCTGCTGGAGGGTGAAGACATCGGTGCCGTGACCGACGAGCAGTCCGGCACCGCATACGTTCGGCAGTCGTAGTGAAACGGCCACCGTCTGCGTGACGGAGGGTCGAGCAAGGCGGCAGGTAGGACAGCAGGTGCCGACCTGCCGGGCGGTGGGAACCACCACGGAAAGCTGACTGTTCACGCGAAGAGGGAGGTGCCTCGGGTGACGGAGATCGACACTCTGCTCGGCCAGGTCGTACCTGCAGTGGAAGCGGCAGTGGGCGCATACGGCGTCGGCGTGCTGACCAGGGCCGAGGACGAGGCGGCCGGAGCGACGGTACGGCTGGGACAGCGGCTGCTCGCCCGGATTCTGCACCGCGACACCGACACGGGGTCGGTCAAGGGCGCCGTCACCGACCTGGCGGGGAGGGGCGAGGACCCGAACGCGCAGGCCGCACTGCGCGAGCAGATCGGAAAGGCGCTGAGGGACAACCCGAAGTTCGCCGATGAATTGTCACGGATGCTGCCCAAGCCCCCGGACACACAGGTCCCCGGGGCGCGCAGCGTTTCCGTCACGGACAATGCCGGGATCATCTCCATGGGCGACAACTCGATGATCATCCAGTATCGGTGAACATCACGCCGGATCCGCAGGAGCCGGAGCCCGCCGGCCCTGCGGCTCACCCGCCGGACGGTCAAGCGCTGATCCAGATCGGGGTCAACTCGGGCATTGTCGCCCAGGGTGACGGCAATGTCATCGTGCAATTCCCTGCGGAGTTCCCCGCCGAGGAAGCACTCGCCAGTTTGGTCGAACGGCTCGTACCTGCGGTGCGCGCCGAGCAACAATCCGTTGGTGGCGAGCTGGCCGGCAATGCCGATGCACTCGCACTTGCTGTCCGTACGCGCCTAAAGCCTGAGGTGGAGCAACTACACCTGATGGACGGGGGGTTGCCTTTGCGCTGGCGGCTGGTGCTGGAGAAAGCGCCCGGCCACGAAGGCAACCCCGACGACCAGACCGAGGAGACACCTGCTCCCCCGGTGGATCTCGCGGACGTCCTTGAGCAGTCGGATTCCCGTTGGCTCGTGATACTGGGGCGGGAAGGCTCAGGGAAGACCGCCCTGGCACTGCGTTTCGCACTGGCCCGTCTGACCACACGCAAGGCGTCAGAGCCGGTGCCGGTGATCTTCAGTCTCGGGTCCTGGGATCCCGGCGTCCTATCGCTGCGGAAATGGTTGATCGGCCGACTGGAGCGGGACCACGCCTTTCTCGCCGAGAAAGGCCCCGGCGACATCACGCGGGCCGAGGCGCTGGTGAGTGAGGGCTACGTGCTGCCGATCCTGGACGGTTTCGACGAGATCGCCATCGGTTTGCGCGAAAAAGCGCTGAAGGAACTCAACAGCCTCCTCTTGCCGCGGATCGTGACCAGTCGCCGCGCCGAAATCGAAGCCGCCAGGGAAGAAACCCATGTTGTTCCCTACGTCGTCGCTGTCGAATTGACCGACGTCACCTCGGACGACGCCGTCAGTTATCTGCAGAAGACCACCGGTACCACTCTCCCCGACGATACGGACGCCTTCCCCGAGACCGAGACCGGGTGGGCCCCCGTTCTGCGTGAGTTGCGCAGCCGGCAGCACACACCGGCCGGCGCCAACCTCGCCGCCGTACTGACCACCCCCTTGATGGTCACGCTTGCCCGGTTCGTCTACAAATCCGGTCTCGACCCCGCGGACCTGCTGAACGTCGAGACATTCGGCACCCGGGAAGACCTTGAGAAGCACCTCTTGGACACCTTCATCCCCACCGCCTACGAGCGATTTCTCGACAAAGATTCGGCACGGCGCTGGGACTCCGAACGCGCCCGACACTGGCTCGGCTACCTCGCCGCACATCTGACGGAACTCAAAACGCCCGACATCGAATGGTGGCGGCTGGGGACCACCGTGCAGCTGCGCTGGCTCATGCTGCGGGTCGGGATCACGGTCGGAACAGTCTGCGGACTCGTGGCCGGGCTCGTCTACGGGGCCGAGGGCCTGCTCCTGTACGGGCCCTTGCACGGGCTCGTGGCAGTCGGCATCACCGGCCCGGCGAACGGGCTCGCGATGGGTCTCACCTTTGCTCTCATGCACGGGTTCGTCACGAGGATGAAGGTCGGCGGCCCTCAGTTCGAACCGTCGCTCATGGAGATCAGGCTTCACGGCTGGAAGAGGAACGGGACGGGGAAAAGACTGCGGGAGAGCCTCCGCCCCAGAGTCACGGGCGGGCTCGCCGGTGGTCTCCTGTTCGGAATCCTGTGGGCACTCGGAAGTGCGGCGGTGACGGCCTCCCTGCGTTATCCCGGCCCCCTGATCGCCCTGAATTCGGCGATGCTGCTCGCGGCAGGAATCGGCCTGGGGGGTGTGCTGGGACTCGTCGCCGCGCTCGGGGCCGGGTTCGAAACCGCCATCCCGCGGGAGAAAAGCACCCACCCGCCGGACCTGTTGAAAACGAACCGCGCCACCGTGCTCAAGCAGCTGCTCACCGTCGGGCTGGTGATCGGGATCGGGTGGGGCACCCTGTTCGGATCCGCGTCGGACAGCGCCCTGGCCGGTGTCGGGGCCGGGCTGGTGGCCGGATCCATGATCGCGCTCGGGGTCGGCACCATGACCGCCTGGGGGCGGTGGGTGGTGCTGGCCCAGATCTGGCTGCCCCGGTCGGGATGGTTGCCGAAGGACCTGGACGCGTTCCTGCAGGACGCCTGGGAGCGCAATATCCTGCGCAAGGTCGGAGCGGTCTACCAGTTCCGCCACGCGCAGCTCCGGGAGCACCTGGCCGCGACCGTCGGCGCCCCGCCCGAGCGCATCCTCCACCGCATCGGCAACCTGGACCGCCTGTTCGACGCCGCCGACGCCGATGGCGACGGCTACGTCAGCGAGGACGACTACCTGCAGATCGCCGGTCGCTGCCGCGCCGCCTACGGACTCGACGCGGACTCCGACGAGGCGAAGGCTCTGGAGCGCTTCTACCGGGAGTACTGGGCCGGTCTGCGGCGCCATGCGAAGGCCGACGGCAGGCTGTCCCGCGAACAGCACCGCACCGCTGCCGGCATGATCGCCACGGACCCAGATCTGTACAAGTCCGTCGCGGCCTTCGGAGCGGCGATGTTCAAGGTCATCGATGTGAACCGCGACGGCTCCATCGGTGAGCAGACGCTGAGGCGGTACCTCGAAATATGGGACCTCGCCGGAGACGTCTCACGTGTGCTGGGCCGGCTGGACGGCGACGGCGACGGCCGCATCAGCGAGGCCGATCTGATCCGCGCGATCGATGCGTACGTCCGCTCCCCCCGCCTGGGGGGAGCAGGCAGTGTGTTCTTCGGCGTCGCGTAGCCCCCGCCCGGAGGCGCGTCGGGCGGCAGCTCCGTGCCTCTCGGCTACCCGGGCGTCGTGTAGCGGCGCGTCAGACGGCGCAGCAGGTCAACGGAGACTGCGAAGGCATGAGGGGGGAGCAACACAGACGGCAGAAATTCCCGGCGAGGGCGAGGTGACCGGCACTTCACCGTGCACGAACCGCCCTGAACACGGAGGACGCCCTCGAAGCCACCCGCACCGAGAGCGGAAATGGCGCCCCCTCCGAGCGGGGTGGTAGCCCCAAGGCGTTGCCGCCTCCGCCAGGATTAACGGACGAGGAAGAGAAATGCTCAAATTTGCGGGCACTCATGCCGCGTCACTGGCCACGCCACTTGGTGTGGGATTCCTGCTTGGCCTGGCAGGGCCTATCGCTGGCAATTGGGACAGTCCCGTCGACATGGTCGCGGATGCCATTTTCTCCGGCGGATGGTCATGGGCCTGTTACGCGTTCCTGATAGGTTATTTCCGCCGGTCAAAAATCGAATCAGTTCTCCTTGCCCCCTTCGGGCTGGCCATCGGAGTGGTCACTTACTACCTGTTGAAGGACTCGGTCCTTGCCACTCCGGACGGATCACAATTCGGCACCTCGGACGCGGGATCCAAAATTGGGGTGTGGGGAGTGCTGGCGTTTACCTTCGGGATACCCCTTGGGTTCCTGGGAAACCTCGCGCGAGCGCCGGGCATCGGCGGCCTTTTCTTCCGGCTGCTCATCCCGCTCGCGGCCTTTTATGAGACCTCAAATCGCCTGGCTGGCGAGTCGCGTGGGCGAGAAGCGGTCGTCATGAACACCTGGAATACCGTTCGGTTCCTCGCAGTTGCCGTCGCGCTCGCTCTGGTAGGTCACACGATCTGGAGTTGGTGGCGCGCTCGACGTACTCGTTCCCCGGGGTCCGGGCCTCGATCCACCACGTGAGTTCCGGAGTGCCGGGCGTTTCTCCGGGCTGCGGGGAGCAGCACCGGACGGGGAGCCGTCCGGTGCGAGGCAGGCAGTGGTGGCGAGGGTGGGTGTCGGAGCGGTTCCGGCTTCTCGCCGTACTCATTGATCCGCGCCCGCGCACGGTTGACGCCCCGCCCCCGGAAGACGAACCGCCGCCCCATCCCCCGCCCCACACACCCCACCCACCTCCCCCACCTCCCCGCTTCCTCACTCTCCGTCACTTCACACGGGGTGTGCGCCACTGACCCACAGAAGTGCGGCGCACACGCTCCCGCCTTCGGCTTCGCGGCAGTTGACTGGTTCCCGTACCCAGGACGACGGATGTCGCGACAGCGGAAAAGAGGAACGGAAAGTGACCGCCCACCCTGAACGCAAGCTGGTAGCCACCGATGTGGCGGAGTTGAGGCGGTGTCTGGATGTGCGCAGCGCCCGTGTGGACGGCGAACTGGCGCTGCTCGCCCAGCGGAACGCGCAGTACGAGCGGGACGCGGACGAGCTGAACGCCCGCATCGCCCAGTTGGAGCAGGGGCGCTGGCCGCTGCCTTCGGTGGCCGCGCTCGCCTCCGTGGCGGCGGTGGTGGTGAGCGTCTGGCAGGTGCTGGCCCGGTGACCGGTCCCGGCGCCGCCGCCCGGAGGTGGCGGCGCCGAACCTCGACCGGCCACAGCCGGTCTCTCATGCCTCAGCGAGCCTCAGCCGCGACTCGCCCAGGCCCGGCCCCTTTTCCCTCAACGTGCCTCATCCGAGGCGGAGTTGATGGAGCATCAGTAGTGCGGCGGCCATGTTCGCCGCCGGTACCTCGCCCCTGGCCACCATGTCGGGCACCAGCTTCAGCGGCACCCACTCCCGGCGGTCGGACTCGAAGCCGTCCTCCGGCGGGCCCGTGTAGGTGCCCTCGTCGGACCAGTAGATGTGGTGCCGGGCATCGGTCAGGCCGTTGGACGGCTCCACCGACATCAGATGGGTGAGCGGGCCGGGCCTCCACCCGGTCTCCTCCTCCATCTCCCGGGCGGCGGCCGCCGCGATGTCCTCGCCGTCCTCGACGACGCCCGCGGCCAGTTCCCAGCCCCAGGAGTCGGTGATGAAGCGGTGCCGCCAGAGCAGCAGCACCTCATTGGCCTCGTTGACCACCGTGGCCACGGCCACCGGCCGCATCCTGATGAGGTAGTGGTCGAGGTGCCGGCCGTCGGGGATCCGCACATCGGCGAGATTCACCCGGAACCAGCGGTTCTCGTACACGGTCTCTTCCGCGAGATTGTCCCAGCGCACTGTCTGCCACCTTCCGCGTAGTCCGGCAAGGTGACACGGGCCCGGTGCGGGATCGCCCTACAGCGGTATGCGCAGCACCTCGTCGATGAGATCGGCCGCCGCGTCGGTCGCGGAGCTACCGGTCTCAGCCAGATGTTCGCGCACCGCCCGGAGCCGGTCGCGTAAGCGCTGGGACTCCACGCCCCTGGCCCGTTCGGTCATCTGCGCCGCGTTCGCCGCCGCCCGGTCCGCGTCGCCCTGGCGCAGCTCGATGTGGGTGAGCATCGCCAGCCGGTGGACCCGGCCCCGGTCGTGCGCGGGAGTGTCCACGGCGGCGTCCGCCTGCTCCCGTGCGGCCCGCAGGTCACCGAGGCTCAGCAACGCCTCCGCGACCTGCACATTCACCAGACCCGGCTGGACGTAACCGGTCTCGGCCGGCTCCAGGCCCGGCCGGATGCGCTCCGCCGCCGCCTCCGCCCGCCGGATGCAGGTGAGCGCGCCCGCACCGTCGCCGAGCCGGGCGTAGGACTTGGCCTGCATCGCGTAGAGATCGGCGGCGAGCGCCGGGGTGATCTGCGGGCCCGCGGTCCGCAGCGCCGCCTCCGCGAACGCCACCGCCTGGCGGTACTCCCGCACGAACAGCGACTGGTTGACCAGCAACGCGATGATGTACGCGCCGAGCCCCCGGTCGCCGCTCGCCTTGGCGAGGCGTAACGCCTGGTGGAAGTAGCGCTGCGCGAGGCCCAGGGCGTCGGAGTCGTAGGCGCAGATGCCCGCGACGGCGACCAGACCGCCGGTCGCGCGGTGGAGCTGACGGCCCGTCGCGTCGCTGTAGCTGCCGCGCAGCAGCGGCGCGGCCTCGGTGTTGAGAAACCCCACGATCCGCGCCCGCGTCGCCACCCCGCCGGCCTTGCGGTACAGATGCTCGTAGTGGGTACGGGCCGCACGCAGCATCTCGATGTCGTCCATGCCGACCCGCGCCTGCCCGTCCCGCGAGACGTCGGAGTCCTCGGGCGGGTTCTCCCACTCCCATACGGGCATGACCGCGGACGTCCCGGTGAGGGCGGGGGCGTCGACGACGTGGGCGCGCTGCTGTTCGTCGGAGCGCCACAGGGCGGTGGCCCGGTCGACGAAACCGGACAGCGGGGTGGTGGCGGAGTGACGGGCGCCCGGACGGCCGAGACCGATGTCGTCGAGGCCGATCTGGCGGTGCAGCCGCGCCGTGAGGATGTCGCAGATCAGGTCGGGTACCTGGCCGCGCGGGCGCTGGCCCTTGAGCCAGCGGGCGACGGCGGTGTGTTCGTAACGCAGCGCCAGACCGCGGTGGCGGCCGAGTTGGTTGATGCGTGCCGCGAGACCGGCGTGCGAGATGCCCGCCTCGTCGAGGATCGCGTCGAGCAGGGTGTTGGGCTCCATATGAACCGGCCTCCCGGTACGCCGGGCCCGCCCACGGGCCGCTGGCTCCTACCTCGTCGCCGTACAGGCTCCGTACGTCAACGGTAGTGAACCGCGCTTCACACGGGGTGTGAAGACGCCTCGTCAGCAGCCGTGCGCGGGACGGCTCTCGGGGACGCGGGCCGGGTCGGGCACCGCGGTCACCGGGGCCGGGAGCCGGCGGGCGGGCGGCTGGGTACGCGGGCGTGGCTCCGCGCCGGGGGCCGGAGGGCGGCCCGGCCCAGCCGGCGCCGGGCCGTCCGGGCGCGGCGGCGCGGCGCTCAGCATCACCAGCGCCACATCGTCGGTGAGCCGGCCCCGGGCGTGCCGCAGCAGAGCGTCGTGCACCCCGCCGACCACCGCGTCCGCCCGCGCCCCGGAGAACTGCCGCACCGTCTCGACCAGCGGGAAGAACCCGCCGTCCACGCCCCGCGCGTCGTGCGCGCCGTCGGTGTGGAGCAGCAGCCCGTGACCGGGCGTCAGCCGCCCGCACGCCACCGTCTCCAGCGCGCACGGCAGCGGGAACAGACCCAGCGGCGGCAACGGCTCACCGCAGGCCGCGGGCTCCACCACCCCGGGCGCGACGCGGTACGGCCACGGGTGCCCGCAGTTGAGCGCCCGGACCGACCCGTCCGGCGCGATCTCCAGCAGCAGGACGGTCACGAACTCCTCGGCGTCCGGGGCGAACGGACCGGGCGCCACCGCCGGGTCGCGGCCCGCCAGATGACGGGCGTGGGCGCGCTCCAACCGCCGCAGCACACCGTCCAGTTCGGGCTCGTCATGGGCGGCCTCGCGGAAGCAGCCGAGCATCGCGGCGACCGTCGCGAGGGCCGCCAGACCGTGGCCGCGCACATCGCCGATCACCGCCCGGACGCCGTGCCGGGTGGCCACCACGTCGTAGAGGTCGCCGCCCATGGAGGCGCCCTCGTCGGCGGAGAGGTGGACGGCGGCGGGGATCACGGTGCCGATGCGCGGCGGCAGCGGGGGCAGCAGCGCCCGCTGTGCGGTGGCCGCCACCTCCCGGGCGCGCTCCAGCTCCCGCAGCAGCCGCAGCCGCCGCCCGGCCATCAGATAGCTGGCGCCCACCACCGCCAGGATCGCGGCGCAGTTGACGGCGCGGGCGGGCAGTCCGGGGCCGATCGGCGGGGCGCCGTCGAACGGGACGAGCGCGAGGAGGGCGCAGGCGCCGCCCATCACCACGCAGAGCCGGCGGCCGGTGGCGGCGCAGGCGATGGCCGGGGCGGCGGCGAGCAGTTGGAGCAGTTGTCCGCTGCTGGGCCAGGACAGCTCCCAGGCCAGCACCGCGAACACCCACAGGCCGGGCAGGGCGAGGACGAAGGTCCACCGGACGCGTGTGGCATCCGCGCGCGCTCCGTCATTCACCCGACTACGGATCATGCCGTTGGTCCCCCTTGCCTGTGGATCCCACAGCGGGCAGCGCGGCGGCCGCACCACCCCCGCCGCGCGGGCGGCGGGCCGTGTCGGCCGCAACGATTGTGTCGACGTTACGTGCTCGGGCCCCCACGGTGCGCATCTGTATCACTCCATCGGGTGAGGTGGTACAGGGCGCGCGCACGGGCGCGTCCGGACCTGCGCGGATGCGCCCCGCGGCGGTGCGCGAGGCGCCCGGAGCGGGGTGGCGCGGGGTGGCTGAAGAACCGGTACACCACCTGCCGCGCGGGAGGTGTCACCGCCCGGCGCGAGCCTTTCCGGGCCCTGCGCACGGGCCTGCGGGAGGGCGCCGCGCACCCCGGGAAAAGGAGAGGGCGCGACCGGCGATGAAGCCGGTCGCGCCCTCACTCCTTCGTGTGTCCCGTGCCGTCAACGGCACGGTCCACCGTCAGCCCCGCAGCACCGCCCCGGTGTGCTCGGCGGCGGCCGCGACCGCCGCGTCACGGGCGGCCGACGCCTCCTCGGCGGTCAGCGTGCGGTCGGCGGCGCGGAAGCGCAGCGCGTACGCCAGCGACTTCTTCCCGGCGCCCACCTGCTCGCCGCTGAAGACGTCGAACAGCCGCAGCGACTCCAGGAGTTCGCCCGCGCCGGAGCGCAGCGCGGCCTCGACGGCGGCGGACGGCACCGACGCGTCGACGATCAGCGCGACATCCTGCGTGGCCACCGGGAACGACGAGATCCGCGGGGCCCGCAGCGGGCCATCGGCGGCGGCCTCGACGCGGTCCAGGTCGATCTCCATCGCGCAGGTGCGCTCCGGCAGGCCCAGCGCCTTGATGACCCGCGGGTGCAGCTCACCGGCGTGGCCGACGGTCTCCTCCGTACCGCCGACGCTCACCACGAGCGCGGCGCAGCGGCCGGGGTGCCACGGAGCCAACTGGTCCTGACGGACGGTCAGCTCGACACCGGCCTCCCGGGCGACGCTCCGGCCCGCCTCGACGGCGTCCGCCCACGTCGCCGGGTGGCCCTTGCCCCACCAGCCGGCCTGCTCGCGGGCGCCGGCCAGCACCACGGCGGCGCGGCGCGGCTGCGCCGGGAGCGCGGCGTTGAGCTCCGCGATCTCCGCGTCGGTCGGACGGCGGTCCACGGGCAGCCGGACCGCGGGCTTCTCCGCACCGGTCGGCAGGAACACCTGGCCGGTCTCGAAGAGCGCGAGGTCGTGCGTGCCCCGGCCGTCGTTGCGCCGCAGCGCGCCGAGGAGGCCCGGAAGCAGCGTCGTACGCAGATCGGGCTCCTCGTCGGAGAGCGGATTGACGAGGGTGACGGTGCGGCGGCGGGCGTCGCCCGGCTCGATGCCGAGCTGGTCGAGGACGGCCGCCCCCATGAACGGGTAGTTCAGCGCCTCGGTGTACCCGGCGCCGGCCAGCGCCCGGCCGACGCGGCGGTGCAGCCGCTGCCGCTCGGTCAGCCCGCGGCCGGCGGGCGGCAGCGGGAGCGTGGCGGGCAGGTTCTCGTAGCCCTCCAGCCGGATGACCTCTTCGGCGAGGTCGTTCGGGTCGGTGAGGTCGGGACGCCACGACGGCACGGTGACGACCAGCTCATCCTGGCCGTAGACGTCGCAGCCGACCTGCTGGAGGCGGCGGACGACGGTCTCCCGGCCGTAGGTGACACCGGCGACCTCGTCCGGGTGCGAGGCGGGGATGGTGAGGGTGCGCGGGGCGCTGGGCGAGACGATCTCGGTGACGCCCGGGTCGGCGGTGCCGCCGGCCAGCAGCACCAGCAGATCGACGGTGCGCTGCGCCGCGGCGGAGGCCGCCTGCGGGTCCACCCCGCGCTCGAAGCGCCGCGACGCCTCCGACGACAGCTTGTGCCGCCGGGCCGTACGGGCGATGGAGAGCGCGTCGAAGTGCGCCGCCTCGATCACGACATCGGTGGTGCCGCGCACCTCACCGGTCTCCGGGTCGCTGACGCCCCGGGCAATCTCGGTGTTGGCACCGCCCATGACACCGGCCAGGCCGATCGGACCGCGGTCGTCGGTGATGACGAGGTCCTCGGTGTCCAGCACACGCTTGACGCCGTCGAGGGTGGTGATCTCCTCGCCGCCGGTGGCGCGGCGGACGCCGATCGGGCCCTGGACCGTGGCGCGGTCGTAGGCGTGCAGCGGCTGGCCCAGCTCCAGCATCACGTAGTTGGTGATGTCGACGGCGAGCGAGACCGGGCGCATCCCGGCCTTCTGCAGCCGGCGCTGGAGCCAGATCGGCGAGCGCGCCTCGGGGCTCAGACCACTGACCGTACGGGCGGTGAAGCGGCCGCAGCCGATCGGGTCGGAGACCTTCACGGCGTACCCGCCGGAGTTCGGCGGCGGGACGTCCAGCAGCGCCGGGTCGCGCAGCGGCAGGCCGTACGCGGTGGCGGCCTCGCGGGCCACGCCGCGCAGCGACAGGCAGTAGCCGCGGTCGGGGGTGACGGCGATGTCCAGCACCTCGTCGACCAGCTCCAGCAGCGCGATGGCGTCGGTGCCGACCTCGGTCTCCGGGGGCAGCACGATGATGCCGCCGCTGCCGTCGTCCCCCATGCCCAGCTCGTCGCCGGAGCAGATCATGCCGTGGGACTTCTTGCCGTACGTCTTGCGCGCGGAGATCTTGAAGTCGCCGGGGAGGACGGCGCCGGGCAGGACCACGACGACCTTGTCGCCGACGGCGAAGTTACGGGCGCCGCAGACGATCTCCTGCGGCTCGCCGGTGCCGTTGGCGTCGCCGACGTCGACGGTGCAGAAGCGGATCGGCTTCTTGAAGCCCTCCAGCTCCTCGATGGTCAGCACCTGGCCGACCACCAGCGGGCCGGTCAGCCCCTCGCCGAGCTTCTCGACCGTCTCGACCTCCAGGCCGACGGCGATCAGCTTCTTCTGTACGTCACGGCCGGTCTCGGACGCCGGCAGGTCGACGTACTCCCGCAGCCAGGAAAGCGGGACACGCATCTCAGATCTCCATCCCGAACGGCCGGGTGAACCGGACGTCGCCCTCGAACATGTCGCGCATGTCTTCCACGTTGTGCCGGAACATCAGCATCCGGTCGATGCCGAAGCCGAACGCGAACCCGCTGTACTTCTCCGGGTCCACACCGCAGGCGGTCAGCACCCGGGGGTTGACCATCCCGCAGCCGCCCAGCTCGATCCAGCCCTCGCTGGAGCAGGTGCGGCAGGGGCGGTCCGGGTTGCCGACGGAGGCGCCGCGGCAGACGTAGCAGACCATGTCCATCTCGGCGGACGGCTCGGTGAACGGGAAGTAGTTCGGCCGCAGGCGGGTGGTCATGTCCGGGCCGAAGAGCGCCTTGACCATGTGGTCGAGGGTGCCCTTGAGGTCCGCCATGGTCAGGCCCTCGTCGACGGCGAGCAGCTCGATCTGGTGGAAGACCGGGGAGTGCGTGGCGTCCAGCTCGTCGGTGCGGTAGACGCGCCCGGGGCAGACGACGTAGACCGGCGGCTCACGGTCGACCAGCGTACGGGCCTGGACCGGCGAGGTGTGGGTGCGCAGCACGACCCCGGACTCGTCGCCCTTGGTGCCCTCGCCCTGGACGAAGAAGGTGTCCTGCATCTGGCGCGCGGGGTGGTCCGGCACGAAGTTGAGCGCGTCGAAGTTGAACCACTCCGCCTCGACCTCGGGGCCCTCGGCGACCTCGTAGCCCATCGCGACGAAGACGTCGGCGACCCGCTCCATGAAAGTGGTCAGCGGGTGGCGGGCGCCGGCGGGCGTGCGGTCGTACGGCAGGGTGACGTCCACCGCCTCCTCGACCAGCACGCGGGCGTCGCGCTCCGCCTCCAGCTCCTCCTGGCGGGCCTTGAGCGCCTGGTTCACCCGGCCGCGGGCCTGGCCGACGCGCTTGCCGGCCTCCGCCTTGGCCTGCGGGGGCAGGGCGCCGATCTCGCGGTTGGCGAGGGCGAGCGGCGAGGTGCCACCGGTGTGCGCGATCTTCGCCTGGGCGAGCGCTTCGAGGTCGCCCGCGGCGGCGATGGCGGCCAGCGCCTCGTCCAGCCGGGCGGCGATCTCTTCCGGTTTCAGGGCTTCGACCTCGACAGGGTCGTACGACTTATTGGGTGCGGACATCTCTTCCCGTGCTTCCGGTGGTCTGGCTTGGCTTCACTTCGCCTCTTCGATCACAAACTTCGGATGCCGAGCCCGCGCTGTGCCCGCGATGCTTGTGCGCCAAAGGTGCCAAAGGGCAAGTCTAAGGGGACGGGCCGACAGCGCCGGTCCGTGCCCCGGGCGGGCGCCCGCCGCCGCGCGGTCAGGCCATGAAGGCCGGGGTGGCGGCGGGCAGGACGAATCGGAACTCGGCACCGCCCGCGGGGGCCCGCCCGACGGTGATGGTGCCGCCGTGCGCCTCGACGATGCCCTTGACGATGTAGAGGCCGAGGCCGGTGCCGCCGCGTTTGCTGCCGCGCCAGAAGCGGGTGAAGACCCGGCCCATGGAGTCCTCCGGGATCCCGGCCCCCTCGTCGCTCACCGTCACCGCCGTCCCCTCCCCGCTGGTCACCGTGGCCGCCGTCACGTCGATGGTGACGGTTCCCTCGCCGTGCCGCACCGCGTTTTCCAGCAGGTTGCTCAGCACCTGGTCGACCTTGTCCGGATCGGCCCAGAGGTCGGGCAGCGCCCCGCGGACCCGCATCATGAAACGGCCGGGGTCGCGCCCCGCGGTGATCTGCGCCTGGACGTGGCGCCGCACCGCCGCGACCATGTCGATCCGCTGGCGGCGCACCTCCAGCCGCCCGGAGTCGATCCGGGAGATGTCCAGCAACTCGGCGATGAGCCGGGTCACCCGGTGCGCGTCGGCGTCGACGGTCTCCAGCATCAGCCGCTTCTGGTCGTCGGTGAACCGCTCCCACTTCCGCAGCAGGGTGGCGGTGAACCCCTTCACCGAGGTCAGCGGCGAGCGCAGTTCATGGGCGACGGTCGCGATCAGCTCGGCATGGCTGACCTCCGTACGCCGCCGGGCCTCGGTACCGCGCAGCGAGACGACGAGCCGGCGGACCGGCCCGGTCCGCCCGTCGCGCAGGTAACGGGCCGAGACCAGCACCTCACGCCCGCCGAGCAGCAGATTGCGCTCCGGCTGCCCGCGCCGGATGGCGAGACCGCCGTACGGATCGGTCAGCCGCCACCAGCGGCGGCCCTCGATGTCCTGGAGCGGCAACGCCTCGTCCAGGGGGCGGCCGAGGGCCTCGGCCGCCGGGATGCCGGTGATCTTCGCGGCGGCGGCGTTGAAGCAGATGACGGTGGCCCCGGCATCGGCGACGACCAGCCCGTCCGGCAACTCGTCCGGCGCCACCAGCGGCCCGTCCGCCGCCTCGCGCGGCCCCTGCCCCGGCGGCCCGCCGCCCGTCCCGCCCGCTGTCCACGTGTCCATCTCCACCAGCCCCCTCCGGCCCCGGCCCGTCACCCTACTGACAACACCGGCGGGCGGCCGGGGGTTGCGCCGGGCCGCGGACGGGATCAGGCGGACGGGACGGCGCGGCAGCCGCCCGCGGTGCGCTGGGCGCGGGCCGAGGCGTAGAGGCAGACGGCGGCGGCGGTGGCGAGGTTGAGGCTCTCGGCCTTGCCGTGGATGGGCACCCGTACGACCGCGTCGGCCAGGGCGCGGGTCTCCTCCGGCAGGCCCCACGCCTCGTTGCCGAAGACCCAGGCGGTGGGGCCGCCCATGGCGCCGGCGTCCAGTTCGGCGTCGAGGTCGCGGTCGCCCGCGCCGTCGGCGGCCAGCAGCCGCGCCCCGGCGCCGCGCAGCCCGGCCATCACCTGCTCGACGGGGACGCCGACGGCGACCGGCAGATGGAAGAGCGAGCCGACCGACGCGCGGACGGACTTGGGGTTGTAGAGGTCGACGGAGGCGTCCGTGAGGACCACCGCGTCGGCCCCCGCGGCGTCGGCGCAGCGCAGGACCGTACCGGCGTTACCGGGGTCGCGGACGTGGGCGAGGACGGCGATCAGCTTCGGGCGGGCGGCGAGGACCGCGTCGAACGGCGAGTCGAGGAAACGGCAGACGCCGACCAGGCCCTGCGGGGTGACCGTCTGGGAGATGTCGGCGACGGTGCGGTCGTCGGCGTGGTGGACGCGGACACCCGCGGCGTGCGCGGCGGCGATGATCTCGGCGTGCCGCTCCGCCGCCTCGACGGTCGCGAACAGCTCGACGAGGGTGGGCTCGCCGCCGGTGCGGTGCGCGATGGCCTCGCGTACGGCCTGCGGGCCCTCGGCGATGAACCGGCGCTCCCGGGCCCGGAAGGCGCGGCGCGCCAGCCGCCGGGCGGCGGAGACGCGCGGGGAGCGCGGGGAGATCAGCTCGGGAGTGCCCATGGGCGGCGGCTCGCTTCTATGGTTCGGTGCGGGGACGGGCGGGGGCGTCCGGTGAAAAGGCGGCGGACCCGCAGGCCGGTGCCTGCGGGTCCGCTCGTCACGTCGTCAGGCCGGTGTTCAGGCGGCCTTCGGGGCGTTGACGTCGCTCGGGAGCGCCTTCTGGGCAACCTCGACGAGCGCGGCGAACGCGTTCGCGTCGTTGACAGCCAGGTCCGCGAGGATCTTGCGGTCGACCTCGATGCTGGCGGCCTTCAGACCCTGGATGAAGCGGTTGTAGGTCATGCCGTTGGCGCGGGCAGCGGCGTTGATGCGCTGGATCCACAGCTGACGGAAGTCGCCCTTGCGCTTCTTGCGGTCGTTGTAGTTGTAGACGAAGGAGTGGGTCACCTGCTCCTTGGCCTTGCGGTACAGGCGCGAGCGCTGACCACGGTAACCGCTGGCCTGCTCCAGGATCGCCCGGCGCTTCTTGTGGGCGTTGACCGCCCGCTTGACGCGTGCCACTTCTTAACTCCTTGTAGCGGGGCCGTGGAGGTCGTCACACGGCCCGGTTCGATTTAGTCCCGGTCCTGGTCGCGCGCCACCCGGCGGGGGCGCGACGACTCACTTGCCGAGAAGCTTCTTGATCTTCGCGGCGTCGCCCGGGGCCATCTCGGCGTTGCCGGTGAGGCGACGCGTCACGCGGGACGACTTGTGCTCGAGCAGGTGGCGCTTGCCGGCGCGCTCGCGGAGCACCTTGCCGGAGCCGGTGATCTTGAAGCGCTTCTTGGAACCGCTGTGGGTCTTGTTCTTCGGCATGCGCCGTTCTCTCCTCGTCAGTGGCGCTCCCGCTGGCCGGGCCGGCACGGGAGCGTCAGATGTATCGGTTGGTGTCCGGGACGGGTGCCCGGCGCGACGTCCGGGACTCGCCCGGGAATCACGCCTCGGCGGGCTCCTCGTGGGACTCCTCGGCGGGAGTTCCACCCTGGCGCTCCGCCTTGCGGGCGGCCTGCGCCTCACGGGCCTCGGCCATCGCCTCGGTCTTCTTCTTGTGCGGACCGAGGACCATGATCATGTTCCGGCCGTCCTGCTTCGGATTCGACTCGATGAAGCCGAGGTCCTCCACATCGGCCGCGAGCCGCTGCAGCAGTCGGAAGCCCAGCTCGGGGCGGGACTGCTCGCGACCACGGAACATGATCGTGATCTTGACCTTGTCACCCTGCTTGAGGAACCGAACGACGTGACCCTTCTTGGTGTCGTAGTCGTGCGGGTCGATCTTCGGCCGGAGCTTCATCTCCTTGATGACCGTGTGCGCCTGGTTCTTGCGCGCCTCACGGGCCTTCATGGCCGACTCGTACTTGAACTTTCCGTAGTCCATGAGCTTGCAGACCGGCGGACGTGCGTTCGCGGCCACCTCGACCAGGTCGAGGTCGTACTCCTGCGCAAGCTCCAGGGCCTTGGCAAGCGGCACGATGCCGACCTGCTCGCCGCTGGGACCGACGAGTCGCACCTCGGGGACGCGAATCCGGTCGTTGATGCGGGGCTCGGCGCTGATGGATCCTCCTCGGTAGCACCACGCGACGGCCTGGCGGACTGCCGCGTTCTGTTTCGGTGTGACCAACCGCGCCGGTGCATCGAAAAACGCCCCGGACGGGACACAAGGCGGGGCTCCGTGAAAGGGTTCAGGAGCACCGCCGCGAAGGTCTCCGCGGGGCGCAGCCGGACCGTTGACCCGCCAACCGTGAGGTCGGCCGGGTGGGAGATCGGAGCCTCCACTTGTGGGCCGGTCACCTGGGTGTCCGGCCGGTCGGAACACCAGAATACACGAGTCAAGAGGTGACCCCCAGGCGGATGCGGACATCCGTGCGGAAGGCGGGCGTGCCCGTGGGGGCGGCCGGCCGCCCCGGTGGGCCGGGGCCCCGGACTTCACGTCCGGCGCGGGCCGAGGCGCACGAAGGGCAGATGGCGTCCGACCGCGCGGCACCGGTCCGCCTCCTCCCGGAGCCCGTCCTGCCTTCGAGCCGAAGTGGTGCAGCACCAGGCCCGGGGAGGCTCCGGCGGCTGCGGCGCTCTGCCCCAGGAGCCCGCTACGGCCGACCGGTCCGGGACGCTCGGGCCCGGGACGGCCCCCGGAGGGCGTCCGGGGCCGACCACTTAGGCTGGACCCGATCCCGTCCCAGCAGGAAGCGAAGCGCCCCGACATGAGTGACCAGACCCCGCAGCAGCCCGACGCCCCGCACGCGTCGGAACCGGACTTCGACGCGATGACCCGCGACATCGCGGACGTCCCGGCGGTCGAGGTGATCACCACCGTCGCCGTGCATCTGATGAGCTCCGCCGCGGTCAACCTCGGGCTCGCCGAGGAGGGCGACGCGCACAAGGACCTCGACGAGGCGCGCAAGCTCATCCACGCGCTGGCGGGTCTGGTGACGGCCAGCGCCACCGAGATCGGCTCGTACCACGCGGCGCCGCTGCGGGACGGGCTGAAGTCGCTGCAGCTCGCCTTCCGTGAGGCGTCGGTCGTCCCGGACGAGCCGGGTCAGGGGCCGGGCGAGAAGTTCACCGGGCCGGTCTACGGCTGACCGGGCCGCCCGCCGTACGCGAGGAGCCCCGGACCGCGCACCGCGGTCCGGGGCTCCTCGCGTACGGGCCTCTTCGTACCCGCGCCGTCAGTCCTTGTCCGGGGTCGCGGCGACCTCGTCGGCGACGAGGGCGGGGGCGTAGGGCGGGTGGGTGCAGCGGTGCACCGCTGCGGCGAGGGCGCCGCCGATCAGCGGGGCGACGATGAACAGCCAGAGCTGGGTGATGGCGGCACCGCCGGCGAAGAGCGCCGGGCCGATGCTGCGCGCCGGGTTGACCGACGTCCCGGTGAGCGGGATGCCGACGAGGTGGACCATGGCCAGCGCCAGGCCGATGGGCAGACCGGCGAAGCCGACGACCGCGACCTTGTGTGTGACGGCCAGCACCACGAAGACGAAGGCGAAGGTCAACACGATCTCGGCGACGAAGGCGCCGCCGGTGTTGAGGTGGACGGCGGAGCGGTCGCCCCAGCCGTTGGAGCCGAAGGACTCGCTCGTCTTCAGGCCCGGGATCTGCTTCGCGACGAGGAAGAGCACCGCCGCGCCCACGATGGCGCCCAGCACCTGCGCGATCCAGTACTCGACGGCCGTCCGCAGGTCGATACGGCGGGAGAGCAGCATGCCCAGGGTCACCGCCGGGTTGATGTGGCTGCCGGAGATCGGGCCGAGTGAGTAGGCCATGGCCAGCATGACGAAGCCGAAGCTCAGCGCGATGCCGAAGGTCCCGATGTACTCACCGGCCAGGACCACGGCGCCCACGCCGAAGAACACCAGGAGCAGGGTGCCGAGGAATTCGGACAGGATCGTGCGGGTCTGCGTGGTCTCCATGGAGGCTCTCCTCGCGTGACTCCCGAGCTGTCCTCGCATTGTGCGGCCGGGGAGAGCGGCGCGCCCGTCGGGCGGACGCGGCCCGGGGCCGGGCGGAGGGGCCGGCCGCCGGGGTCAGCGGCGGTAGAAGGGCTCCTCGGGCGCGTCCGCGCCGGGCGGCAGCAGTGCCAGGTCGAGGCCGCGGACGAGCCGGGCCCGCAGTTCCTCGTCGGCGGCGAGGGACTGGGCCAGTCGGTGGGCGATGCCGGGGGCGGAGGCGTCCGGGTCGAGTCCCAGGGCGAGGGTCGCGTCGGTCTCGGCGGAGGGCGCGAGGTGGGCGAGGCGGACGGCGGGCTCGGCGGCGAGAAGGGCGCGCAGCGCGTCGAGGACGGCCGGGTCGGTGCGCGGGTCGGCGTCCTGGCGGCCCTCGGCGAGGGCGCGGAGCGCGGGGCCGGTGAGCTGGTAGGTGACGGGCCCGGCGAGGTCGACGACGACGGTGTCGGCCTGTTCGTGGGAGGCGGCCAGCAGCGCCTGGCGGAGCGGGACGGCCACCGGACGGGCGTCGGCGCGCCAGCGCTGGAGGGTGGCCGTGGAGGTGAAGGCGGGCAGCGCGCGGCGGCCGTCGGGTGCCTGGAGGGTGGGGACGGCCATATCGCTGGTCTTCTCGCGGCGCAGCCCGTCGGGGCCGGTCTCGCTCTCGCCGAGGACGGCGACGACGGGTACCAGTACGCGGGCACCGGAGAGGGCCGCGAGGAGCCGCGGTTCGGCGCTCCGGTCACGGTCGTAGGCGGCCAGCGCGGCCGCGAGGGCCGGGTCGGCGGAGCCGTCGTCGTCGGAGAAACCGGGGTCCGGGATGTTCTTCTGCGCCACGGGGCGAGCCTAGCGGCACGGGAGCGGGCGGCCGGGGGCGGGTGCGGGGCCGCGCTTCCCGGGTGGGCGGCCCCCTGGCCGCGCGGGACGGGGCACACCAATTCGGGAGGTATCGATCGTGTCGCTCACGCCCCGTATGCCGGATGTGCCCGGGCAGGATGGGCGGCATGATCAAGCTTTCGCAGGACATCCGCCGGCGGGTCGAGGCGGCGCACATCTGGTACGTCGGGACGGTGGGCGGCGACGGGGCGCCGCATGTGAGCCCCATGTGGGTGGGGCTGGACGGAGACCTGCTGCTGATCAACACCTCCGTGGGCCGGGTCAAGGAGCGCAATCTCCGCCGCGACCCCCGGATCTGCCTCTCCCACGCGGACCCGGCCGACCTCTACGACCGGGTGCAGATCCGCGGCCGTGCCGTCCGCTTCGTCGAAGGCCCGGAGGCGGACCGGAACATGGACCGGCTGGCGCGCGTGTACCGGGGCACCGAGCGGTACGAGTGGCTGGTCCCCGGCGAACGGCGCGTGATGGTGCTGATCGAGCCGGACCGGGCGCGCCGCGTCGCGGGCGTCGAACCGCTGCCCGCGGGGGCTCCGGGGGCGCGGAGGTAGGGGACATCTCCGGGGCGTCCCGCAGGGGTCCGGGCCCGTCGTTCCGTACGGGGCCGGGTCCCTTTCCGTCCCCGGCGGGAGGTCCGGGCCCGGTCGGCGGCTACCGGGTGTGGTCCGTCCTGAAGTCCTCCGTGAAGTAGCTGTCGTGCCGGAGGCGGAACTCCTTGAGCTGCTCGGGGCTGCGCTGCGACATCTCCGCGACCCGTTCGAAGTACTCCTCGCGCGGGGCGCCCGGGGCGAAGAGCATGAGCAGGGAGACGGGTTCGTCGGTGACGTTCTTGAACGCGTGCAGGCCGCCGGCGGGGACGTACAGGAAGTCGCCCTCACGGCCCGTGACCCATGTGTCGCCGTTGAACAGCTCCAGTTCGCCGGAGAGGACGTAGAAGGACTCCGACATCGCCCGGTGGAAGTGGGTCTTGGCTCCGGCGGAGCGCGGGCCCAGCACCCCCTTGTAGAGCCCGAATTCGCCGCCGGTGGACTCCTGGGTGGCGAGGTAGCTGGTGGATCCGCCGGGCGAGGAGACCTCCGGCGGGGCGGTGGCCGGGCGGAAGGAGGCGCTCACCTCGCCCTCGGCGCCGTGGTAGCGGGGCTCGGGGTACCGCATGTTCTCGATGTACGTCATCGTGCGCTCCTTATCGGCAGGTACACCACAAGGGTGATCTGCGCGGCGGGGCGCGGCATCGGGCCCGCGGACGATCACCGCGGGCCACCGGAGGAGGTCCGGAGACCTAGGCGGCGGGCCGGGAGGGCGTGGCGGCTAGCGGAAGAGGCGGGTGGGGTGGCGGTCGCGCCAGAGGGCCGCGGCGGCGGCGAGGAGGGCGGTGCCCGCGGCCGCGGCGGTCCAGGGGAACCAGCCCGCGGGGGCGGTGCCGTGGCTCTCGGGGGTGGGGCCGGGGCCGAAGTGGCGCGCCGTGTGGGCGGCGGGGACCGGCTTCTGGGCGGTGGGCTCCAGGTCGGCGGCGGCTTCGAGGGCGGCGGCCGGGTCGACGGTGCCCGCGCCGCGGTCGTCGTCACGGCCGCCGTCGGGGCGGTCCCGCGCGGTGTCCATGAGGAGCTGCCGGATCTGCGCGGGGCTCAGGCGGGGGTGCGCGGCGCGGATGAGGGCGACGGAGCCGGAGACGAAGGCGGCGGCGGGGCTGGTGCCCCACCCCTCGTAGTAGGTGCGGTCCGGGTTGGCGGTGGCGACCTCGTCGCCCGGGGCGGCGACGGTGGCGTACCAGTGACGGGTGGAGAAGTCGGCGCGGTTGCCGTAGCGGTCGACGGCGGTGACGGCGATGACGCCCGGATAGGCGGCGGGGTACGAGGCGCGGTTGCCCTCCTCGCCGCCGTTGCCCGCGGAGGCGATGACGGGTATGCCCTTGCCGAGCGCGTACTGGACGGCGGCGTCCTCGCGGGGTTCGGGGTGGGCGGAGACGCTGTCGTCGCCCAGGGAGAGGTTGATGACGTCGGCGCCGTGGTCGGCGGCGTAGCGGATGCCGTCGGCGAGGGCCCCGGCGCGTTCGGCGCGGGCGCGTTTCCGGGCCGGGTCGTCGTCCTCCAGGATCACCCGGACCGGGAGTATCCGGGACTGAGGGGCGATGCCGAGCACTCCGTCACTCTTCTCCGGGCCATGGCCGTGACCTGCGATGATCCCGGCCATTCCGGTGCCGTGGACGGCCCACTGGGGGTCGCCGGGACCGGCGCCGAAGCCGATGAGGTCCTTCTCGGGGTCGACCGAGCCGCGCAGGTCGGGGTGGTCGGTGTCGACGCCGGTGTCGAGGACGGCGACGGTGACGCCCTTGCCCTTGGTGGTCCTCCAGGCGTCCTGGGCGTGGAGGGCCTCCAGCGCCCACTCCTGGGCGCGGATGCCGTCGGCGCGGGCCGGGGCGGCGGTCAGCAGCGGGGTCAGGGAGGCGGTCAGGGCGGTCAGCGCGGCGGCGGCGCGGCGCGGGGCTCGGGTCACGGGGATGCCTCCGTGGTGCGGGTGGTGCTGCCGGCCGCGGCGCGGAAGGTGGCCTCGATACGGTCGGCGAGGCCCTTGGCGTCGTGGCCGAGTCCTGCCTCGGCGGCCACGGTGGTGGTGCCGGGGCGGACGGCGTCCGCGGCGGGCTGCGGCGTCGGGACGGTGCGGCCGTCGGCGAACCCGGCGACGGCGGTGACGACGACGGGGATGTCGGTGAGCACCCGCACGGTCCAGGTGGCGCGCTGGTCGGCGCCGAAGAGGGCGGCCGGGGTGCCCTCGGGTGCGTAGGTGCGGGGCATGAGGTCCGCGTCGCCGGTGCGGCTCCTGGCGGCGAAGCGGTGGCGCAGCGCCTTCATGGTGTCCTGGTCGGCCTTGGCGGTCCGGACGCCCACGGTGATGAGGTCGGTGCGGGTCGCGTCGAGGTAGGTGGCGCGCAGTTGGCGTACGCATCCGGCCGGGGCGAGGGCCTTGGTCAGCTCCGGGTTCTCGGCGCCCCGGCAGGAGCTGTCCGGGGCGACGGCGACGCGGGTCCAGCGCCGGTCGGAGCCGCCCGGCCCGGCGCCGAGACCGTCGACGACCGGCGGGAAGAGGGCGTCGACGGAGGCGTTGTGCCAGGCGTCGCGGCCGTTGTCGTACGCGATCTGGGCGGCGGTACGGGTGTCGGCGCCCTCGGTGAGCCAGCTTCCGGCCACCGCGCCGCAGATGAGCCCGGTGCCCAGGACGAGACAGGCCGCGGCGGCGAACGCCCGGGAGACGGGGCGGCGCGGCGCGGACAGCGGGCGGGCGGGGCGCAGCGGCGTGGCGGCCTGCGGCGGCAGCGGGGTACGCGGACGGAACGGGCCGCCGGAGCGCCCCGGGGGCGGGGCGGCGCCCGGGGCCGGGGCCGGGGTGGCCGCGCGGGCTCGGTGCGCGGCGCCCTCGCGGGGCGCCCACAGGCCCTGGCTGCGGGCCAGGTGGTAGGCGGCGGTGTCCCGGAAACCCGGTGCGGCGGCGGGCGCGGCCGCCGGGCGCGGAGGCGCGGTGGGGGCGGGCGGCACGGTGGGTTGCGCCGGTGCGGTGGGCGCGGCGGCGGGGCGCGCGGTGGCGTCCGTGCGCCCCGGGCGCGGGGCGGTGTCCGCCGGGGGCATGACGGGCGGCGCCTTCGGCCGCGGCGGCACCGGAAGGGCACCGTCCGGCCCGCGCACCGGGATCGCCGGATCCGGCGCCGGGGTCGCCGAGGCCGAGGTCCGTACGGGTGCGGGCGACGGCCGGGGCGGCGCGGACGCCGGTTCCGCCTCCGCCGAGGCCGAGAAGACCGAGGCGGACGTCGCCGCGGGCGCGGGTACCGGGGCGGAGTCCGGCCCCGCTCCGTCCCCGCCGCCCGGCCCGCCAACAGGCCCGGCGGGCACCCGGCGCAGCACGGCCGTCTCCTCGTCCTCACCGGGAGGCACGGGGCCGGGCGCGGACGGCTGCGGCTGCGACGGGATACGGGTGCCGGAGGGGCGGGGGCCGTCGGACGGGTCGTCGGACGGGGGCGGGGAGGCGGGCGCCGGGGGCGGGGTGGACGGGGCGGATGGCTGGTCGGGGGCGTGGGCCGGTCCGGAGGCGGAGCCCGACGGGCCGGTGGAACCGGGCGCCGCGGCTGGGTCGGCGCCCGTACCGGAGCCGGACCGCGCGGCAGGGTCGGCGTCCACACCGGACGGCGCAGCCGGGCCCGGGGCGGACGGCGTACCGGAGCTCCGTTCCGGAGCGGGGCCGGAAGCGGGCGGCAGCGCCGGGCCCGGAGCGGACGGCTCGGACGGATCAGACGGCACAGCGGGGCCTGTGGCCGGGCCTGGGGCCGAAGTCGAGTCCGGTCCGGAGCCCGACGACATGGCACGGCCGGTCCCCGAATTGCGACCGGACGACCTGGCCGGGCCGGCGCCCGTACCGGACTGCGCAGCCTCCCCCCGGGCGGACGGCGTACCGGAGCCCTGGTCCGAAGCGGAGCCGGAAGCGGGCGGCAGCACCGGGCCCGGAGCGGACGGATCAGACGGCTCGGACGGATCAGACGGCACAGCGGGGCCTGCCGCCGGGCCGGAAGCCGACGCGGAGCCCGTACCGGGGCCCGGCCCGGAGCCCGGCGGGACGGCGGGGCCGGTCCCCGAATTGGGACCGGACGACCCGGCGGGGCCGACGCCCGTACCGGACGGCGCAGCCTTGCCCCGGGCTGACGGCGTACCGGAGCCCCGTTCCGGAGCGGGGCCGGAAGCGGGCGGGGGTGGCGGGGTGTCGTCGGGGGCGTCCCCGGGTGCGGGGTGGCCTGCGGTGGATGGCCGCGTCACGGGCGCCTCCGGGAGGGATCGTGAGGACGCGGACGGGGCCGGGCCGTCCAGTTCGGCGGCGGGGCGGGGCGGTACGGCCCGGGGCGGGGCGGCGGGCGCGGGGCCGGTGACCGATTCCGGCAGCGGGGCGGGCGGGACGGCGGAGGCGGGGCCGTCCAGGGCCGCGGCGGGCGGCGGGGCGGGGGCGCGGCGGGCCGCGGCAGGGACCGGCGAGGTGCCCGCCGGTACCCGGGAGACGCCTGCCAGGCCGCCCTTCGCCGCGTCCCCGCCGGGGCGGCGCGCGCCGGACGGGCGGCCCTGTCCGTCCTGGGGTGTCTCGCCGCCGGGGCGGCGCGGGCCCGAGGGGCGGCCCAGCCCGTCCGGGGACGCTTCGCCGCCGCGGCGGCGCAGGCCCGGGGTGCGGCCCTTCAGCAGCCGTCCCTTCGCCGACCGGACCTTGCCGCCGCGCGCCTTGGGCTTCGGTGACCGGCCGTTCGCGGACGGGACGGACGGCTCGCCCTCCGTGGCCCCCGCCGGAGGGCCCGCCACCGGCTCCGCAAGCGGACGAGGCGACCCCGGTTCCGTCAGCGGACGAGGCGGTACCGGCTCCGTGAGCGAGCGGGGCCGTGCAGGGTCCGACAGCGGACGGGGCGGGGCCGGGTCCGTCAGCGAGGTGGGCGGCACCGGGTCCGTCAGGGGGCGGGGCGGGACCGGGGAGGCGCTTTTCGCGGGGGACGGCGCGGGTCGGACGGGCGGGGGCGGGTCTGCGGCGTCGAGGCGGATGACGGGGAGGCTCGCCGTGTCGCGTTCCAGGTTGGCCGGTGGGTAGGCCGGGGGCGGAGGTATCGGGGGGCGTTGCTGCTTTCCGGCACACTCGGCCTCGGTGCTCACCCGCGCCCCCTCGCGCCACGCACCCGCCCCCGCACGGCAATCGGGGCAAGGTGGTCCGTATCCCAGTAAAGCGCCGCTGACCTGCTGGTCACGGCGTCCGGACACTCTACGGTCTCCCGTGGTCCGGCCCGAACCCCCGTGGTCCGCCGGCGGCGTTCCGCGCCCCTACCCAGGGGTAGCGGTCTCTGGCAGGCTGCCGCCATGTCCCAGGATCCCGCCACCTCGTATGACGACAAAGCCCGTTACGACCGGGCGACCGCCGGGCTGGACGCGCCGCTGGCCCTCGTCGATCTGGCCGCCTTCGACGCGAACGCCGACGATCTGGTGCGGCGGGCCGGGGGCAAACCGGTCCGGGTCGCGAGCAAGTCCGTGCGCTGCCGGGCGCTGCTGGAGCGGGTGCTGGCCCGGGACGGCTTCGCGGGGATCATGAGCTTCACGCTCGACGAGTCCCTGTGGCTGGCGCGTTCGGGCTTCGGTGACGTGCTGCTGGCGTATCCGACGGCGGACCGCGCGGCACTCACCGAGCTGGCCGGGGACGCGCGGGCGGCGGCCGCGGTGACGGTGATGGCCGACGATCCGGCGCAACTGGACCTGATCGACGCGTGCCGGCCCGCCGACGGCGGCGCGGAGATACGTATCTGCCTGGAGCTGGACACCTCGTACCGCCTCAGCGGCGCGCTGCGGATCGGCGCCCGCCGGTCGCCGCTGCGCCGCCCCGCCCAACTGGCGGAGCTGGCCGGTGAGGTGGTGCGCCGCCCCGGCTTCCGGCTGGTCGGGCTGATGGCGTACGAGGGGCATGTGGCGGGGGTGGGCGACGAGGTCGCGGGGCGGCCGGTGTTCTCGCGGACGGTGCGGACGGTGCAGGCGGTGGCGCGCAAGGAGCTGGCGGCGCGGCGCTGGGAGGCGGTGCGGGCGGTGCGGGCGGTGGCGCCGCGGCTGGAGTTCGTCAACGGCGGCGGTACCGGCAGCGTGCAGCACACGGCGGCGGAGGCGGCGATCACCGAGATCGCGGCCGGTTCCGGGCTGTTCGTCCCGCGGCTGTTCGACAACTTCCGGTCGTTCCGGGGGCGTCCGGCGGCGCTGTTCGCACAGCCGGTGGTGCGCCGCCCCGGCCCCGGGGTGGTGACGGTCCTGGGCGGCGGCTATCCGGCGTCGGGGGTGGCGGGCGCCGACCGGCTGCCGGAGCCGTATCTCCCGGCCGGGCTGCGGTACGACCCGCAGGAGGGGCCGGGCGAGGTGCAGACACCGCTGCTGGGCGCCGCGGCGGACCGGCTGGAGATCGGCGACAAGGTCTGGTTCCGCCACGCCAAGGCCGGTGAGCTGTGCGAACGGTTCGACACGCTGCACCTGGTGGACGGTGACCGGGTGGTGGCGACGGTGCCGACGTACCGGGGCGAGGGCCGGACGTATCTGTAGCGGAGCGGGCGCACCGGGGGCCGATTCGGCCGGCGGGCCGACCGGGACCGGCGGATCGACGGGACCGGCGGACCGACCGGGACCGGCCGCCTCGGGCGCGGGCGTACTCGGGGCCCCTGCGACCGGCGGGTCTGCCGGGACCGGCCGTCTCGGAAGCGGGCGCACCCGGGGCGTCTGCGACCGGCGGGCCGGACGCCTCGCGGAGTGGGCGCACCCGGGCGCCCGCCCCGAGGTGCCCGCCCCGGGACGGGTGACCACCCCGGTCGGCGGGCCTTTCGGGTGCGGCTTCCCGGGAGCGGGCGCACCCGGGAGTGCCCCGGGAAGGCCGCGCTCCGGGCCGGGGACGCCCGGAGCCCCGAGTCCATGGGCGGGCCGCCGGGGCCTGTGCCGGACCTGACCTCGTGGAAGCCCGGGGCTCCGGGCTCCCCCGGCTCCGGTCCCGGCGAGGCCCCGCCGCCGGGCCGCGCGCACAACCCCGCGCGGCCCGGTGGTGGTTCAGCCGTGGATCCGGTCGCGCTGGTCGGGGACGACGGTGGCGTCGGGGCGGCGCAGGGGGCCGAGGACGCCGTCGGTGTTGATGTGGCCCCGGGTGGCGCAGGGGTAGGTGCCGGACTTGCGGGGCAGCGGGTCGATGAACATCGGGTTGATCACCCAGCGGCCGTCGGCGTTGTCGTAACCGCGGCACATGACCTCGGTCTTGTTGCGGTTGATCACCAGGTGGGCGCCGGTGGCGTCGGCGACGAAGGTGGAGTCGGTGTCGGCGTCGCCGCCGCCGAGGGCGATGCGGTGCGCGGCGTCCTGCTTGCGCCACGCCTCGGCGCCCTTGAGGTGGAAGATCTCCTGGTTGATCCAGCAGCGCTTGCCGTCGATGTACGGGATGGCGTCGCCCTGGGAGTCGGGCATGTCGCCGCAGCCCTGCGTCCGGTACGTCAGCTTGTTCTCGTCGTCGAGGATGCTGCGGATGGCGATGGTGTGGGCGCGGTCGAAGCCGATGGCGCGGGACCACACCTCGGTGACCGGCTTGGAGCCCGCCGAGACGATGTAGACGTCGAACCCGGCCTTGCGCAACGTGCGGACCAGGTCCTTCTGCTGGGCGTAGTAGCGCACGTACGCCGGGAGCGTGTGGGTGCCGACCTTGACGGTGGCGCCGACGGGCGCGGCGAGGGCGGCCTTGCGGCCGGCGGCGGCGTACGAGCGGACCTCGTCCTCGGTGTGACCGGCGAAGAGCTGCGGCACCCAGGCGTACTCGGGGACGGTACGGCGGTGGTTCCAGGTGCCGGCGAAAGCTTCCTGCCCGCTCATCGTCTTCGCCTCGGCGCGGATTTCGAGGATCTCGTCGGCGCAGGCGGCGTTGGTGGAGGTGGGCAGCGGGGCGCCGACGGGGACGGAGGTGCCGCAGGCGGCGGTCAGCGCGCGGTCGGCGGCGGGCGTCATCCACTTGCTGGTGTCGCGCCAGTGGGCGGGCCGCAGGATCTTGTCGTTCAGCAGGGACCAGTTGAGCGTCGCGTCGGTGACGTCGTTCTTGGTCATGGTGTTGTCCCAGTCGAACGCGGCGACGGGGGCGCGGCCGTGTCCGTGGGCGAGTCCCGGGTTCTCGCAGGTGCCGCGCGTGTCGATGGTGCGCTGGAGCTTGGCGCGGTTGTGGCCGTACCACGGCAGGTCGCGGGAGAGCTGCGGGCAGCGGGTGGGGTGGGCGGACTCGGCGCGGGCGGGGGCCGCGGCGGTCGCCGGGACGCTGCCGGCGAGGAGAGCGGCGGCGGCCAGGCCCAGGGCGAGGGCGGGTCTGCGCATGGGGGACTCCGGTGTCCGTGCGGATGGAAAACGGCGCCGGGGCCGGCCCCTGGTGGCGTCGGCCCCGGCTGTGACGTGCGACTTTACCCAGCCTTCACACCGGGGTGACGTAGGCCCCCGCGATGCCGCCGTCGACGAGGAATTCGGCGGCGTTGACGAACGAGGAGTCGTCGCTGGCGAGGAAGGCGACGGCCGCGGCGATCTCCTCCGGCTCGGCGAAACGGCCGACGGGCACGTGCACCAGACGGCGCGCGGCGCGCTCGGGGTCCTTGGCGAACAGCTCCTTCAGCAGCGGGGTGTTGACCGGCCCGGGGCACAGCGCGTTGACGCGGATGCCCTCGCGGGCGAACTGCACGCCCAACTCGCGGGACATCGCCAGCACGCCGCCCTTGGACGCGGTGTAGCTGATCTGGGAGGTGGCGGCGCCGAGGACGGCGACGAAGGAGGCGGTGTTGATGATGGAGCCGCCGCGTCCGGTCCGCTCGAACTGCTCGCGCATGTAGGGCAGGGCGTGTTTGCAGCAGAGGTAGACGGAGGTGAGGTTGACCTCCTGGACGCGCTTCCAGGCGTCGAGGCCGGTGGTGAGGATGGAGTCGTCCTCGGGCGGCGAGATCCCGGCGTTGTTGAAGGCGATGTCGACGGAGCCGTACGTCTCGAAGGCGGTGCGGTAGAGCGCCTCGACCTGATCGGAATCGGTGACGTCCACCTGGACGAAGAGGCCGCCGGTCTCGTCGGCCGCGGCCTTTCCGGCCGCCTCGTCGATGTCGGCGCAGACGACGCGGGCGCCTTCCGAGGCCAGCCGGCGGGCGGTGGCCAGGCCGATGCCGCTGCCGGCGCCGGTGACGACGGCGGTGCGGTCCACCAGGCGGCGGCAGACGGGGGTCTGGTCGGTCACGGTCACTCCTCGGTGCTGATGAAGACGTTCTTGGTCTCGGTGAAGGCGGTGAGGGCCTCGGGGCCCAGTTCGCGGCCGATGCCGGACTGTTTGAAGCCGCCGAACGGGGTCTGGTAGCGGACGCTGGCGTGGGAGTTGACGGAGAGGTTCCCGGCGGCGACGGCACGCGAGACCCGCAGGGCGCGGCCGATGTCGCGGGTCCACAGGGAGCCGGACAGGCCGTAGTCGGTGGCGTTGGCGAGGCGGATGGCGTCGGCCTCGTCGTCGAAGGGGAGGACGACGGCGACCGGGCCGAAGATCTCCTCGACGGCGGCGCGGTCGTCGGGGCGGCCGGTGAGGACGGTCGCCGGGTACCAGAAGCCCTTGCCCTCGGGGGCCTCGCCGCGGATGGCGACGGGGGCGCCCTCGGGGACGTAGGACCGTACGCGGTCGCGCTGGGCCGCGGAGATGAGCGGGCCCATGCGGGTGGCGGGGTCGGCCGGGTCGCCGGCGGTGAACGCCTTGACGGCGGGCTCCAGCAGTTCCAGGAAGCGGTCGTGGACGGAGCGCTGGACGAGGATGCGGCTGCGGGCGCAGCAGTCCTGGCCGGTGTTGTCGAGGAAGGAGCCGGGGGCGGCCGCGGCGGCGGCCTCCAGGTCGGCGTCGGCGAAGACGATGTTGGGGCTCTTGCCGCCGAGTTCGAGGGTGAGGCGTTTGGTCCGCTCGGCGCAGCGGGCGGCGATGTGGCGGCCGGTGGCGGTGGAGCCGGTGAAGACGACCTTGGCGACGCCGGGGTGGTCGACGAGGGCGGCGCCGGTGACCTTGCCCTCACCGGGCAGGACCTGGAAGAGCCCTTCGGGCAGCCCGGCGTCGAGGGCGTGGCGGGCCAGGCGCAGGGCGGTGAGCGGGGTGGTCTCGGCGGGTTTGAGGAGGACGGCGTTGCCGGCGGCGAGCGCGGGGGCCGTGCCCCAGGCGGCGATCGGCATCGGGAAGTTCCAGGGGGCGATGACGGCGACGACGCCGAGCGGTTCGCGGAAGGTGACGTCGAGGCCGCCGGCCACCGGGATCTGACTGCCGGTCAGCCGCTCCGCTCCCCCGGCCGCATAGTGCAGCAGGTCGCGGACGTTGCCCGCCTCCCAGGTGGCGTTGGCCAGGGGGTGTCCGGCCTCCAGGAGTTCGAGACGGGCGAGGGAGTCGATATGGGTGTCGACCGTGTCGGCGAAGCGGCGCAGCAGCCGGGCGCGGTCGGCGGGGGCGAGGGCGGCCCATTTCTCCTGGGCGGCGGCGGCCCGCCGGACCGCCGCGTCGACCTCTTCGGGCGGGGTGACGGGGACGGTCGCCACCGTCTCCTCGGTCGCCGGGTTGATGATGTCCAGCTCGTGCGGCACGGGCAGTCCTTACATGCGCTCGAAGGAGCGGAAGCGCTCCCAGTCCGTGACGGCCGCGTCGTAGGCGTCCTGTTCGACGCGGGCCATGTGGCGGTAGTGGTCGACGACGTCATCGCCGAAGGCGTCCCGGGCGAGGGCGCTGCGCTCCCACAGGCCGGCGGCCTCACGGAGGGTGGCGGGGACGTGGGCGGCGTCGCCGTCGTAGGCGTTGCCGGTGCAGGCGTCCGGCAGCTCCAGCTTCCGGTCGATGCCGTGGAGTCCGGCGGCGATCATTCCGGCGACGGCGAGGTAGGGGTTGACGTCGCCGCCGGGCAGCCGGTTCTCCAGCCGGAGGGCGGCGCCGTGGCCGACGACGCGCAGCGCGCAGGTGCGGTTGTCGGGGCCCCAGGCGACGGCGGTGGGGGCGAAGGAGCCGGGGCGGTAGCGCTTGTAGGAGTTGATGTTGGGGGCGTACAGGAGGGTGAAGTCGCGCAGCGCGGCGAGCTGTCCGGCGAGGAAGTGGCGCATCAGCGCGGACATGCCGTGCGGGGCGTCGGGGTCGGCGAGGACGGGCGCACCGTCGTCGTCGCGGAGCGAGAGGTGGATGTGGCAGGAGTTGCCCTCGCGCTCGTCGTACTTGGCCATGAAGGTGAGCGCCATGCCCTCCTGAGCCGCGATCTCCTTGGCGCCGGTCTTGTAGACGGCGTGCTGGTCGCAGGTGGTGAGGGCATCGTCGTAGACGAAGACGATCTCGTGCTGGCCGAGATTGCACTCGCCCTTGGCGGACTCGACGGTCATCCCGGCGGCGGCCATCTCGTTGCGGATGCGGCGCAGGACGGGCTCGACGCGGCCGGTGCCGAGGACGGAGTAGTCGCCGTTGTACTGGTTGGCCGGGGTCATGTCGCGGTACCCGCGGGACCAGGCGTCCTCGTAGGTGTCCTTGAAGAGCTGGAACTCCAGCTCGGTGCCGGCGAAGGCGTGGAGTCCGCGGGCGGCGAGGCGGTCGAGCTGGCGGCGGAGTATCTGCCGGGGCGAGGCGGTCACGGGACTGCCGTCGTGCCAGGCGAGATCGGCGGTGATCAAGGCGGTGCCCGGGTTCCAGGGGGTGCGGCGCAAGGTGGCCGGGTCGCCGTGCATGGCGAAGTCGCCGTAGCCGCGCTCCCAGGAGGACATGGCGTAGCCGTCGACGGTGTTGAGGTCGACGTCGACGGCGAGGAGGTAGTTGCAGCCCTCGGTGCCGTGGTCGAGGACGGTGTCGAGGAAGTGGCGGGCGGCGAACCGCTTGCCCTGGAGCCGTCCCTGCATGTCGGTGAAGGCGAGAACGACGGTGTCGATCTCCCCTGCGGCGACGAGTGCGCTCAGCTCCTCCACGGAGAGCGGGGGCGTGCGGTGGGCCACGGTGTTGCCTCCTGTCGCTGCGGTCGCGAGAGCGCTCGGGCGCCCCGGCCGGAATAAGGTATGCATACGAACCATTGGTTGGGAAGGGGTCGGGGATGGACGGTGCGGCGGATGGACTGGCACCCGTACTGCGGCCGGTGCGGGCGGGGAACGGCTTCGAGGAGGCGCTGGAGCAGATACTCCAGATCGTCCGGCTCGGCCTGGTGGCGCAGGGCGAACGGCTGCCGGCGGAGCGGGAGTTGGCCGAGCGGCTGCACATCAGCCGGGTGACGCTGCGCGAGGTGCTGAAGGTCCTGGCGGACGAGGGGCTGGTGGAGAGCCGGCGCGGGCGGTACGGCGGCACGTTCGTCCGCGTACGCCAGGCGCGTCCGGGCGAGGCGGAGCTGCGCCGCCGGACCGACCGGATCGATCTGGAGGACACGCTGCGCTTCCGCGAGGTGCTGGAGACCGGCGCCGCCGGGCTGTGCGCGGCGCACGGACTGCCGGAGGCGGACGCCGCGCGGCTGCGCGGCTGCCTGACCGCCACCCGGGACGCGCCGCTGACCGACTACCGCCGCTGCGACACCCTCCTCCACCTCACCCTCGCGGAGCTGTCCGGCTCCCCTTCGCTGGCGGCGCAGTACGCGGCGGTGCGCGCCCGCGTCAACGACCTGCTGGACGGCATCCCGCTGCTGGTCCGCAACCTGGAGCACTCCCAGGCCCAGCACGACGCGCTGGTGGAGGCGGTCCTGGAGGGCGACGCGGACGGCGCCCGCGAGGTGGCCCGCGAACACTGCGGCGGCACCGCGGCGCTGCTGCGGGGGTTCCTGACCCGGCCCGCGGGGTGAGGGGGCGGCGCGCCGTACGGGGCGGCGGGCGCGGTCCGTACGGGGCGGCGGACGCGGCGGAGCGCGCACGGGGCGGCGGGACCGCGCCGGGCCGGGCGCCGGGCCCGCGTCCGCAGGGAGCGCCGATCGCGGGCCTCCGTGACGGGCCGGCAGGCGCCGTACGCCGGACACGTCCCTCTTGCCCGGTCCGGTAACCGCCCTTTTCCCGCAGAGGTCTTGCGCCCCGCCCACCAGCCGGGTAAAGGTATGCCGCTGAACCTTTATTCGGGCCGTCCGTCCCGGGCGTCCCGGCCGACCGGCGAGGCAGGAGCGGCTGATGGCCGACCGTACGGAACCGCAGAGCGCACCGCCCCGGACCGGCACCGGGAGTGCCTCGCCGGAGGACACCTATCTGGAGCGGCGGTCGCTGCGGCGCGGCAGCGCGGGCCCGCTGCTGCTGACCGGACTGGGCGTCGCCTACGTCGTCTCCGGCGACTTCTCGGGCTGGAACAACGGCCTGGCCCACGGCGGTTTCGGCGGACTGGCCATCGCCGCCGTGCTGATGGGCCTGATGTACACCTGCCTGGTCTTCGCGCTGGCGGAGCTGGCGTCGGTGCTGCCCACCGCGGGCGGCGGCTACGGCTTCGCCCGCCGCGCGCTGGGCACCTGGGGCGGCTTCCTGACCGGCACCGCCATCCTCATCGAGTACGTCCTCGCGCCCGCCGCCATCTCCATCTTCATCGGCGACTACGTCGAATCGCTCGGCCTGTTCGGCCTGCACTCCGGCTGGCCCGTGTATCTCGCCTGCTTCGTCCTCTTCATCGGCATCCACCTGTGGGGCGTGGGCGAGGCGCTGCGCTTCAGCCTGGTGGTCACCGCCGTCGCGGTGGCCGCGCTGCTGGTCTTCGCGCTCGCCGCGTTCAGCGACTTCCACGTGGACGCGCTCGATGACATCCCGGTGCGGCCGCACGCGTTCGGCGCGTCGTCCTGGCTGCCGTTCGGGCTGCTCGGCATCTGGGCGGCGTTCCCGTTCGGGATGTGGTTCTTCCTCGGGGTGGAGGGCGTACCGCTGGCGGCGGAGGAGACCCGGGATCCGGCGCGGGTGCTGCCGCGGGCGATGGCCGCCGCGATGGGCGTGCTGCTGCTGCTCGCGCTGGTCACCTTCACCGCGGCGACCGGTGCGCGGGGCAGCGCGGCGATCCGGTCGGTCGGCGATCCGCTGGTGCAGGCGCTCCAGCCGCACGGCACGCCGACGGCGGTGAGCCGGATCGTCAACTACGCCGGGCTCGCCGGTCTGGTGGCGTCGTTCTTCTCGCTGATCTTCGCCGGTTCGCGGCAGCTCTTCGCCCTCTCCCGCGCCGGATACCTGCCCCGCTTCCTCTCCCTGACGAGCCGCCGCAAGGCCCCCTACCTGGGCCTGCTGGTGCCCGGCGCCCTCGGCTTCGCCCTCGCGGCGGCCACCGGCGACGGCGCCCGGATGCTGAACGTCGCGGTCTTCGGCGCGACCATCTCGTACGCCCTGATGGCGCTCTCGCATCTGGTGCTGCGGCGCCGCGAGCCGGGGCTGCACCGGCCGTACCGCACACCCGGCGGGATGGTGACGTCGTCGGTCGCCCTCGTCCTGGCCTGCGCCGCGCTGGTGGCGACGTTCCTGGTGGACAAGGACGCGGCGCTGATCGCGCTCGGCGTGTACGCGGTGGCGCTGCTGTACTTCGCGTGCTACTCCCGGCACCGGCTGGTGGCCGCGGCGCCCGAGGAGGAGTTCGCGGCGCTGGCCGCCGCCGAGGCGGAACTGGACCGCGGCTGACCGGCCGCGCCCCGAGCCCGATCACCGACCCGCAACCGTACGGAGGCCCCGATGCACCGGCCGCTCATCGGCATCAGCACCTATCTGGAGGACGCGGCGCGGTGGGGCGTGTGGACGCAGCCCGCCGCCGTGCTGCCCGCCGGATACCACCGGCACGTCCAGCGGGCGGGCGGGATCGCCGCGCTGCTGCCGCCGGACGCGCCGGAGCGCGCCGCCGCCACCGTCGCCCGGCTGGACGGGCTGATCATCGCGGGCGGTGCGGACGTCGCCCCGGCCCGCTACGGCGCCGAACCGGACCCGCGGACGGGACCGCCCGCGCCCGCCCGGGACGCCTGGGAACTCGCCCTGATCGAGGCGGCGTCGGCCGCGGCCGTCCCGCTGCTCGGCATCTGCCGGGGGCTGCAACTGCTGAACGTCGCGCGCGGCGGCACCCTCCTCCAGCACCTCGACGGGCACAACGGCCCGCCCGGCGTGTTCGCCCGGCACACCGTCACCCCGGTCCCCGGCACCGCCCTCGCCGCCGTCCTGCCCGAGGAGGTCGCCGTCCCCACCTACCACCATCAGGCCGTCGACCGCCTCGGCCGGAACCTGCGGATCTCCGCGCACGCGGCGGACGGCACGGTCGAGGGGCTGGAGGACCCGGACGCCCCCGCGTTCACCTTGGCCGTCCAGTGGCATCCCGAGGCCGGCGAGGACGTCCGGGTGGTGGCGGCGCTGGTCGCCGCGGCGGGCGGCACGGCCACGACGGCGACGGACTGAGCGGGCCGGGCGCGGCTCAGCTCCGGAGACGCGGGGCCGGAGCCGGACACGGAAGGCGCGGCCCCGGAGACACGGCCCCGCCCCGGAAGCCACCGGGCCCGGAGCCGCCCCCGCTCCCCCACCGCTCGTACACGGAACGGGCCCCGCCCCCGGCGTCATGCCGGAGGCGGGGCCCGTACCCGTGCGACGGGTGTGCCGTGCGCGTTACTTCACGGGAGCCATCTTGTCGACGATGCCCGGGTGGGCGTCGATCCACTTCTGGACGCCCTTGTCCTCGTTGCCCTTGCCGGCGTCCTGGATGTCCTTCTCCAGACTGCCCAGCTCATCGGGGGTCATCTTCCAGTTCTTCAGCCAGCCGTGGAACTCCGGGAACTCCTTCGGGAAGCTCTTGTTCCCGATGGAGGTGATGTGGTTCTCGGCGCCCCAGGTGCCCTTGGGGTCCGCCAGCTTGGTCAGGTCGTACTTGCTGTACGCCCAGTGCGGCGACCACAGGACGACCGCGATGGGCTCCTTCTTGGCGTACGCCCGCTGGAGCTCGGCGAGCATCGCGCTGGTACCGGCGGAGGTGACCTGGAAGCCGTCCAGACCGTACGCCGGGGCGACGGTGCTCTTGAGCCGCTTCATCTCACCGGTGCCCGGCTCGATGCCGATGATCTTGCCGCCGAACTCGTCCTTGTGCTTGCGCAGGTCGTCGAGGGTCTTGACGTCCTTGACGTAGGACGGCACCGCGATCTCCAGCGACGTCTTGTCGTACCAGGGGCCGACGTCGACGAGATCCTTCTTGTACTTGTCCCAGTACTGCTTCTGCGCGACCGGCAGCCAGCCGTCGGTCTCCACGTCGATCTGGCCGGTCGACAGGCCGGTCCACATCGGGCCGACGTCGAGGTTGTGCAGCTTCGGCTTGTAGCCGCGCTTCTCCAGGACGTTCTTCCACAGGTACGTGGTGGCGATGCCCTCGTCCCACGCCGGGTAGCCGATGTCGGGCGCCTTGCCGGCGTCCTTGCCCTTGGCGTACGAGACGTGGCTGGACGGCGCGATCTTGTCGACCAGACCGGGGTTCTTCTTCAGCCAGGCGCGGACGCCGTCCTGCTCATGGCCGTTGCCGGCCTTCGTGACCTCGTTCTCCAGGCTGGTGAGCTGGTCCTCGTCCAGGTGGAATTTCTTCATCCACCCGGCGACCAGCGGCTCGTCCTTCGAGAAGCCCTTACGGCCCAGCATGTGCAGGCTGTCACCGGAGCCGAAGGCGCCCTTGGGGTCCTTCAGCTTGGTCAGGTCGTACTTGTTGTACGCCCAGTGCGGCGACCACAGCGTGACGGCGATCGGCTTCTTCGCCCGGATCGAACGGTCCAGCTCGGCCAGCATCGAGGAGGTCGAGGAGTCCTGGACCTTGTACTCGCCGGACAGACCGTAGTCCCCCAGGACCTTGTCCTTGAGGATCTTCATCTCACCGGCGCCCGGCTCGATACCGGTGATCTTGCCGCCGAACGTGTCGCCCTTGCCCTTGAGGTCGTCGAGGGACGTGATGCCCTTCATGTACGACGGGACGGCGATCTCCAGCGACGTCTTGTCGTACCAGGCGCCGAGGTCCTCCAGCTTGTCCTTGTACTGCTTCCAGTACGCCTCGTGCGTCGTCGGCAGCCAGGCGTTGGACTGGACGTCGATGTCGCCGCGGGCCTGACCGGCGAAGAGCGGACCGGCGTCGAGGGCCTGGAGCTTCGGCTTGAAGCCGCGCTGCTCCAGGATCTCCTTCCACAGGAAGGTGGTGGCGCGCCCCTCGTCCCAGTTGACGTAGCCGAGGGTGATCGCACGGCCGTTGCCGTCGGTGCCGCCCGCACCGCCGCCGGAGTTCTTGCCGAAGTAGCCCATGCCGCCCGCGACCAGCGCGAGGACGACGACACCGACGGTCGCCAGCGAGGTGGCCGGCTTCCAGCGCAGGAACTTCATCCCGCCGAGCGCGGCCTGCGCCTTGGCGAGGGCACGGCGGCCCAGCGGCGAGACCCGCTGGTTGAGGGCGCCGGTCATCCGGTCGAGGTAGACGGCGAGGATGACGACGGAGAGACCCGCCTCGGCACCCAGCTTCACGTCCACGGAGCTGAGCGAGTTGTAGACCGAACCGCCCAGACCGCCGCCACCGGCGGTACCGGCGATGACGACCATGGACAGCGCCAGCATGATGACCTGGTTGATACCGGCCATGATCGTCGGCAGCGCCAGCGGAAGCTGCACCCGGAAGAGGGTGCGCCGCGGATGGGTGCCGAACGCCTCGGCCGCCTCGACCAGTTCCTCGTCGACCTGCCGGATGCCCAGCTCCGTCATCCGGACGGCGGGCGGCATGGAGAAGACGATGGTGGAGACGATGCCGGGGACGACACCGAGGCCGAAGAAGAGGATGCCCGGGATCAGGTAGACCATCGCGGGCATCGTCTGCATCAGGTCGAGGACCGGACGCAGCGCACCGCCGACGGCGCGGCTGCGGGCGGCCCAGATGCCGAGCGGCACGGCGACCAGGATGGTGATGATGCAGGCGACCAGCACCAGCGAGAGCGACGAGATCGTCTCGTCCCACTGCTCGATCGAGTCGATCAGCGCGAAGCCGAGGAAGGTGAGGACCGCGGCCGGCAGACCGCGCAGCCACCAGGCGATGATCGCGAAGATACCGGCGAGCAGCAGCGGCTCGGGAGCGGCCAGCACCGCGTGGATGGCGGTGTAGAGGCCGTTGAGGATCTGCGTGACGAAGTCGAAGAGCCAGGCCGCGTGCTTGGTCAGCCAGTCGACGGCGTCGCTGGCCCAGCTACCTATCTGAATTCTAGGCACCGGTGCTCACCTTGCCCTCGGGGTCGTTGTCCTCGTCCGCGTCCTTCTTCGCGTCGGCGGCGGGCTTCGCGGGCTCGTCCGCCGGCGCCGGGACGGCGGCCGCGGACTCCTCCTCGCCCTCACCGAGCGCGGCGAGCAGCCGGTCGGCGCGGATGGCGCCGATGGCCTTGCCCGCCTTGTCCGCGACGGCGACCGGCACGGTGCTGAGCGAGCAGGGCGTGAAGAGATCGACGATCGGGGTGTCCGCGACGACCACGGCGGGCGCGGCGGCGAGGAAGTCGTCGAGGGTGGCGATCTTCTTGCCGTCCGGGGCGGTGGTGCCGAGCACGTCGTCGGCGGCGGTCATGATCGCGCCGGCGGTCAGCACCCGGGTGCGGTCGACGTCCTGGGTGAAGGAGGCGACGTAGTCGTTGGCCGGGCGGACGAGGATGTCCTCGGCGCTGCCGATCTGCACGATACGGCCGTCGCGCATGACGGCGATCTTGTCGCCGAGGCGCATGGCCTCGTTGAGGTCGTGGGTGATGAAGACGATGGTCTTCTTCAGCGTCTTCTGCAGCTCCAGGAGCTGATCCTGCATATCGCGGCGGATCAGCGGGTCCAGCGCGCTGAAGGACTCGTCCATCAGCAGCAGGTCGGCGTCGGTGGCGAGCGCGCGGGCCAGCCCGACGCGCTGCTGCATACCGCCGGACAGCTCGTCGGGCCAGGACTTCTCCCAGCCCTTGAGCCCCGTCAGCTCCAGGGCTTCGTAGGCGCGCTTCTCCCGCTCCTCGCGCGGGACGCCCTGGACCTCCAGACCGTAGGCGGCGTTCTCCAGCACGCTGCGGTGCGGGAAGAGGGCGAAGTGCTGGAAGACCATGGAGATCTTCTCGGAGCGGACCTTGCGCAGTTCCTTGGGGCTGAGCGAGGTCAGGTCCTGGCCGTCGAACCGGACGGTTCCGGCGGTCGGCTCCAGCAGCCCGTTCAGCGTCCGCAGCAGCGTGGACTTACCGGACCCGGAGAGACCCATGACGACGAAGATCTGGCCCTCGTCCACCTCGATCGACGCGTCGATCACCGCGGCGGTCGTGCCCTCGGCGCGCAGTTCCCCGCGGTCGGCTCCCTCCTGGAGCCTGCGCACCGCGTCCTTCGGTCGTCTGCCGAACACCATGTACAGGTGCTCGGCTTGAAGCCTGGACACATACACCTCTCTTGTCGCACGAGAACGACCTGCCACCCCCGTAGACAGGTCGTGGAGAGGGACGAGATCCGCTCGCCTTCACCGATAAAAATGTTGAAACGCTTATCGGGTCCTCTCCGGCTGCGCGCCTGCCCCCCTTTATCTGGCTCAAACCGTCCGGTGACCCACCTCACATCCGGGTCACGTTTGAGCCGTACACCTGGGAGGTTTCCGCGTGCGGCATCATGCGGGGGTGACTCGACGCCTGATGCTCCTCGACACCGCCTCCCTCTACTTCCGCGCGTACTTCGGCGTCCCGGAGTCGGTCCGGGCCCCGGACGGCACCCCGGTGAACGCCGTGCGCGGCCTGCTGGACTTCATCGCCCGGCTCGTCCAGGACCACCACCCCGATTCCCTCGTCGCCTGCATGGACGCCGACTGGCGTCCGCAGTGGCGGGTCGATCTGATCCCCTCCTACAAGGCGCACCGCGTCGCGGCCGAGGCCCCGGCGGGCTCCGCCGCGCCGGACGAGGAGGAGATCCCGGACACCCTCTCCCCGCAGGTCCCGGTGATCGAGGAGGTCCTGGACGCGCTGGGCATCGCCCGCGTCGGCGCGGCGGGGTACGAGGCGGACGACGTCATCGGCACGCTCACCGCCCGCGCGAGCGGCCCGGTCGACGTCGTCACCGGCGACCGCGACCTCTACCAGCTCGTCGACGACGCCCGCGGCGTCCGCATCCTCTATCCCGTCAAGGGCGTCGGCACCCTCCAGCTCACCGACGAGGCGCTGCTGCGCGAGAAGTACGGGGTCGACGGGCGCGGGTACGCGGATCTGGCGCTGCTGCGCGGCGACCCGAGCGACGGCCTGCCGGGCGTGCCGGGCATCGGCGAGAAGACCGCGGCGAAGCTGCTCGACGCCTACGGCGACCTGGCCGGGATCATCGCGGCGGCCGCCGATCCGGCCTCGAAGCTCACCCCTGCCCAGCGCCGGCGGCTGACCGAGGCGGGCCCGTACCTGGCGGTCGCCCCGAAGGTGGTGCGGGTGGCCACCGACGTACCGGTGCCGGAGGGCGACTTCGCACTCCCCCGCGAGCCCGCCGACCCCGAACGGCTGGAATCGCTCGCCACACGGTGGGGCCTGGGCAGCTCACTGCGCCGTTTGCTCGACACACTCCAGGGGTGACCTGCTAAGTTAGGTAATCCTAACCAATTATCGCGTCCTCAGGGGAGACCGCCGTGGCAGCAGAGCGACCCGCCCGCAAGAAGCAGACGCTGCACCGCGCCGAGGTCCGGCGCACCGAGCAGCTCACCCCCCACATGGTGCGGGTGGTCCTCGGCGGCGAGGGCCTCGCGGCCTTCATCGCGGGCACCTACAGCGACCACTACATCAAGCTGGTGTTCCCGCTGGAGGGCGTCACCTACCCCGAGCCGTTCGACATCGCGCAGATCCGCGCCGAGCTGCCGCGCGACCAGTGGCCCCGGACGCGTACGTACACGGTGCGCGCCTGGGACCCGGAGCGGCGCGAACTGACCGTCGACTTCGTGATCCACGGCGACGAGGGCATCGCGGGCCCGTGGGCGGCCGCGGCGAAGCCGGGCGAGGAGATCCGCTTCCTCGGCCCCGGCGGCGCGTACGTCCCCGGGACCACGGCGGACTGGCATCTGCTCGCCGGGGACGAGAGCGCGCTGCCCGCCATCGCGGCGTCGCTGGCCCGGATGCCGGAGGGGACGCCGGTGCGCGCCTTCATCGAGGTGGCCGGGCCCGAGGAGGAGCAGGAGCTGACGGCCCCGGCGGGCGCCGAGATCACCTGGCTGCACCGCGGCACCGCACCGGTCGGCCGCCGGCTCGTCGCCGCCGTCGCCGCACTGGACTTCCCCGCCGGGCAGGTCCAGGCGTTCGTCCACGGCGAGGCGGGTTTCGTCAAGGAGCTGCGCCGCGTGCTGCGCGTCGAGCACGGCATCCCGCGCGAGGCTCTGTCGATCTCGGGCTACTGGCGCAGCGGCCACGACGAGGACGGCTGGCAGGCGTCCAAGCGCGACTGGAACCAGCGCATCGAGGCGGAGCAGGAGCCCGCCACAGCCGCCTGAGCAGCACAGACACCGAACGGCGCCGCCCGGCGTGGGCACACCCCCACACCGGGCGGCGCCGTCATGTCCGTACGGGGCGACGACGGGGCGGGCCGACCCGGGCGGGGCGCTCCCGACCTGGACCCCGGGTCCCCTCACCGAGCCGAGGCTCCGCGCCGCCCCGGGGCAACGTCACGGAACGGACGACGGGCCCCCGCCCCCTGACGCTCCCACTCGTCACCGCACGGCAGCGGCCCGGAAGATGACACCCCGTCAGCGCGGCGCCGTCCCGAAGCGCCGGGCCGACGCGTCCACCTGTGCGAGCCGGCGCATCGCCGCGAGCACCGTATCGCCCAGTACGGTGCCGACCACCACGCTCTCCACGAGGCGGTCCACCTCCGCGCCGCGCCCGGCGAACTCCAGATCGGCGCGGGCGATCCGCTCGCACGCCTCCGCGTAGTCGTCCAGCACCTCCTCGAACGCGCCGTGGCCGATGTCGCGGAAGGTGGCCAGCGTCACCGCCATCGCCTCCACGGACGGGTTGGCGAGATCGACCCGCCACCCCCGGCGGCGCACCAGCTCCGCGACGGCGTTCCGCGCCTCCTCCAGCCCCCCGGGTTCGCCGCCGACCGGCGGGGTGACGGCGTGCTGCGCCGCACCCAGCACCTTGTGCACCGGCTCCGGCGAATCGACCGCCGCCAGCACCTCCCGGACCGCCGCGACCGAGAGCCCGCCGACCTCCATCAGACCGCGGATCAGCCGCAGCCTGCGTGCGTGCGATTCCTCGTAGACCGCCTGATTCGGGCTGGTCAGCCGCCCGGCGGGGAGCAGCCCCTCACGGACGTAGTACTTGATCGTCGGCACCGCCACGCCGGTCTCGCGGCTCAATTCCCCGATGCGCATCCGCTGCCCTTCTCCCGCACGGCCCCTGTCCGGGCGCCGTGCCACCGAGCCTCCGCGCCGCCCGGCCTTGCCATGTCACTCCCCATCATAGATAGTCCAGCTATCAGATAGCAGAAAGCGCCACTATCCATTCTTGGGGGACCCGTATGCCCGGATTCCGTTCCTTGCGCGTCTTCTCCTGGGCCATGGCCGCCCTGGCCGTCGTCGCGGCGGTCGGCCTGCTGACCGACGACCGCGTACTCGTCGGCGCGCCGATCTGGCTGAAGCCCTTCAAGTTCGCGGTGTCGTTCGCCGCCTACGGCCTGACCCTCGCCTGGATGCTCGGCCGCCGCGGCCCGACCCGGACCGGCCGGTGGGCGGCGCACGCCGTCGTGGCCGCCGGAATCACCGAGATGGCGATCATCGTCGGCCAGACGATCCGCGGCCGCGCCAGCCACTTCAACGTCGCGACCCCGCTGGACCGGGCGCTCTTCCAGGTCATGGGCGTCACCATCGCCGTGCTGTGGACGGGCACGCTCGTGATCGCCGTACTCCTCTTCCGCGCCCGGCTCGGCGACCCCGCCGCGACCTGGGCGATCCGGCTCGGCATGCTGCTCGGGCTGGCCGGACTGCTGCTCGGCGCACTGATGCTGCTGCCGACGCCGGCTCAGCAGGCCGCGGGCGCGCTGCGCACCGCCATCGGCGCGCACAGCGTCGGCGTCCCCGACGGCGGCCCGGCCATGCCGGTCACCGGCTGGAACACCACCGGCGGTGACCTGCGCATACCGCACTTCTTCGGCATGCACGCCCTCCAGGCGCTCCCGCTCCTGCTCCACGGGATCGACGCGCTCGGCGCCCGCTTTCCCCGGCTGCGCGCGGAGCGGGTGCGGCTCCGTCTCGTCCTGGTGGCCGCCGGATCCGCCGCCGCACTGCTCACCCTCCTCACCTGGCAGGCGCTGCGCGGCCAGGCCCTGACCCGCCCGGACGCCGCCACCCTCACCGCGCTGGCCTGCCTCACCCTCCTCACCGCCGCCGCCACGGCCAGGGCGCTACGCCACCCCGGCGGCACCCTCGCTCCGCACCTGCCCCCGGAAGTGCCCCGCCGGTCGCCGGCCTGACACACCGCCACACGGCAGGCCCATGGCGCGGCGCCCCCAAAAGCCGCGGCCCGCCACCCGCGGCCCGGCCCCCACCGACACCCCACCCCATCCACGGAGTTGACCGTATGACCGACAGCACCCTCTTCGATCTGGCCTTCCTCTGCGCGGCGCCGTTCTGGGCGCTGCTGATCCTCGCCCCCGGCCGCCGGCTGACCGACCGCGTCGCCGCGTCACCGCTACCGCTGCTCCCCGTGATCGCCGTCTACCTCGCGCTGGCCGTCCCGGTCTTCCCCGAGCTGTGGGCCGCCGTGCGCCACCCGGACCTGGCCGGTTTCCAAGAGCTGATGACGCTCGGCGGCGGCGCCGGGGCGATCTGGGCGCAGGTGATCGCCTGGGACCTCTTCATCGGTCAGTGGATGTACCGCGAGGCCCGGTCCCTGGGCATCCATCCGCTGGTCATGGGACCGCTCCTGGTCCTCACCATCCTGCTCTCGCCGTTCGGGCTGCTGCTCTTCCTCCCCCTGCGCGCCGCCCTCCGCCACCGGCGCCGCACGGCGTCCCCGTACGGCGTCGCCGCCCCCGGGAGCGGCCCGGCCACCCCGTGACCCGCCCTCACCGCAGCGGCGCCCGCCTCCTCCCCGGAGACGGGCGCCGCATCAGCGGTCCCGGGCCCTCGGCCCGGGGCTCGGTCCTCACCCCACCGACGAGTACGCCACCACACCGCGCAGCACACCGTCGACGGCCTTGCGGGCCGTGCGGGCGACGGTACCGCCGGGCGGGGCGGCGACCGCGATCTGGCCGAGGACGTCGACCAGTTGCTTGCACCAGCGGACGAAGTCACCGGCCGGCATCTCCGCCTCCGCCAGCACCTCGTCGAGGCCGAAGCCGGATGCCCAGCGGTAGGCCGCCCAGGCGAAGCCGAGGTCGGGCTCGCGCTGGCCGACGCCCTCCGCCTGATTGATCTTGTGGTCCTCCTCCAGGGCGTCCAGCCGGCCCCAGATCCGCACCATCTCCGCGAGCGCGTCCCGCGCCTTGCCGGACGGCAGCTTCGGCGCCACCGCGTCATCCGCCTGCCGCGCCTCGAAGACCAGCGCCGACGCACAGGCGGCCAGCTCCGCGGGGCCGAGCCCCTCCCAGACACCCTCACGCAGACACTCACTGGCCAGCAGATCCAACTCGCCGTAGAGCCGGGCCAGTCGCCGCCCCTCGTCCGTGACGGTGTCGGCCTCCAGGTAGTCCAGCTCCGTCAGCAGCGCGCAGATCCGGTCGAAGGTACGGGCGATGGTGTTCGTCCGGCCCTCGATACGGCGCTCCAACTGCCGGGTGTCCCGCAGCAGCCGGTGATAGCGCTCCGCCCACCGGGCGTGGTCCTCCCGCTCGTCACAGCCGTGGCAGGGGTGCGCCCGGAGCTCCTTGCGCAGCCGCGCGATCTCGCGGTCGTCGGCCGCCTCCGAGCGCTTCTTGCGGTGGCGGGACGGAACGTAGTGCCCGGCCTTGGTGCGCAGCGCGGACGCCAGATCGCGACGGGACTGCGGGCTGCGGGCGTTGAAGGACTTCGGGATCCGCATCCGGTCCAGCGCCTCGACCGGCACCGGGAAGTCCATCGCCGCCAGCCGCTTGACCTGCCGCTCGGCGGTCAGCACCAGCGGCCGCGGCCCGTCGGCCACTTCGTATCCACGCTGCCGGTCGGTGCGGCCCGAGGGCATCCCCGGATCCAGCACCAGCGCGAGCCCGGCGTACTTCCCCGCCGGGACGTGGATGATGTCGCCCGGCCGCAGCTTCTCCAGCGCCGCGGCCGCCGCCACCCGGCGGTGCGCCGCGCCCTGCTTGGCCAGCTCCGTCTCCCGCTCCTTGAGCTGCCGCCGCAGCCGGGAGTACTCCTCGAAATCGCCGAGGTGGCAGGTCATCGAGGCGCGGTAGCCCTCAAGCCCCTCCTCGTTCTTGTGCACCTGACGGGAGATCCCGACGACCGACCGGTCCGCCTGGAACTGCGCGAACGACATCTCCAGCAGCTCCCGCGAACGGTGCCGCCCGAACTGCGAGACGAGATTGACCGCCATGTTGTACGACGGCTTGAACGACGAGCGCAGCGGATACGTCCGCGTACCGGCGAGACCGGCCAGCGCGCCCGGATTCATCCCGCGCTGCCAGAGCACCACCGCATGGCCCTCGACGTCGATACCGCGGCGCCCGGCCCGCCCGGTGAGCTGCGTGAACTCGCCCGGGGTGATGTCGGCGTGCTGCTCGCCGTTCCACTTGACGAGCTTCTCCAGCACCACGGAACGGGCCGGCATGTTGATGCCCAGCGCCAGCGTCTCGGTCGCGAAGACGGCCTTGACCAGCCCCTTCACGAACAGCTCCTCGACGACCTCCTTGAACGTCGGCAGCATCCCGGCGTGGTGGGCGGCGATCCCGCGCTCCAGACCCTCCAGCCACTCGAAGTACCCCAGCACATGGAGGTCGTCGTCGGGGATGCCCGCCGTCCGCGCCTCGACTATGCGCCGGACCTTCTCCCGGCCCTCCTGATCGTTGAGGCGCAGCCCCGCGTGCAGACACTGCTGGACGGCCGCCTCGCAGCCCGCGCGGCTGAAGATGAAGGTGATCGCGGGCAGCAGGCCCTCGTTGTCCAGCCGGTCGATCACCTCGGGGCGGCTCGGCGTCCAGATGCGGCTGCGCTGGCGCCGCTCACGCTCGCGGTCCGCCTCGCGCAGATTCCGGCCGCGGCGCTTGTCCCGGCCGAAGGTGGGGCGGCTGTTCTCCAACCGGGCCAGCCGCTCCAGATCGGGGTTGACCTCCCGCCGGCCACCGCCGCGGCCCTCCCGCTCCTCGAACAGGTCGTACATCCGGCGGCCCGCGAGGACGTGCTGCCACAGCGGCACCGGGCGGTGCTCGGAGACGATCACCTCGGTGTCACCGCGGACGGTGTCCAGCCAGTCGCCGAACTCCTCGGCGTTGGAGACCGTCGCCGACAGCGAGACCAGCGTCACCGACTCGGGGAGATGGATGATCACCTCCTCCCAGACGGCGCCCCGGAAGCGGTCGGAGAGGTAGTGCACCTCGTCCATCACCACATAGCTGAGCCCTATCAGCGACTGTGAGCCCGCGTAGAGCATGTTCCGCAGCACCTCGGTGGTCATCACGATCACCGGCGCCTCGGAATTGACGCTGTTGTCCCCGGTCAGCAGGCCGACCTTCTCCGGGCCGTACCGCCGCACCAGGTCCTGGTACTTCTGGTTGGACAGTGCCTTGATGGGGGTGGTGTAGAAGCATTTGCGGCCCTGGGTCAGAGCCAGGTGGACGGCGAATTCGCCGACGATCGTCTTGCCGGAGCCCGTCGGCGCCGCGACCAGCACACCCTTGCCGCCCTCCAGGGCACGGCAGGCGTCGAGCTGGAACGGGTCCAGGGGGAAGTCGTACATCTCACGGAAAGGGGCGAGTGCGGTGGCCTGCTCGGCCGCACGGAGCTTGGCGGCGGCATAGCGCTCAGCAGGAGACATGTCCTCGGTCATCGTGCTCACGAGCCTACCGGCCACCTCTGACACTCGGCCCGGCTTTATCCGGCACCATCCCCTCCGGTACGCCCCGGCCCCCGGCCCCGTACGCCGGGGCAAGCGCATCCCGGGAACGACGGAGGCGGGGAGCCCACCGGCCCCCCGCCTCACCGTCACCTCGGCACGTGTCAGGTCACATCGTCCAGCTCACCGCGGTGGCGCCGGTCGTCACCGGATCCGCTCGCCTGCTCGGGCAGCTCCGGCGGGGCGCCCACCGGCTCCATCTCCCCGATCGGCTGCGGCGTCAGGTCCAGGTCGGACGCCTCGTCGTCGGACGGCCCGGAATCCTCCCGGCGCCGCCGCCGCGCGTCCCGGGAGAGCGCGATGAGTACGGCACCGAAGTACAGCAGCCAGATCGGGCCGGCCAGCAGCAGCATGGTGACCGGGTCCGTGCTGGGCGTCGCGATGGCGGCGAAGACCGTGATGCCCATGATCATGCCGCGCCACCAGCCGAGCATCCGCTTGCCCGAGAGGACCCCGGCGAAGTTCAGCATGATCAGCAGCAGCGGCAGCTCGAAGGAGAGGCCGAAAACGATCACCATGCGGGTGATCAGATCGAGGAGTTTGTCCAGCGTCAGCAGGTTGTCCACGCCCGCCGGGGTGAACTCGATCAGCACCCGCGCCGTGGTCGGCATCACCTCGTACGCGAAGTACGCACCGGCGACGAAGAGCGGGAAGCCCGCGCCGACGAAGCTCAGCGCGTACCTCTTCTCCTTGCTGTGCAGCCCCGGGGCGAGGAAGGCCCAGAGCTGGTACAGCCAGACCGGCGCGGCGAGGATGACACCCGAGACCAGCGAGACCTTCAGCGCGAGGGTGAAGGGACCGAGCAGGTCCATCATCACGATGTTCGCGCAGCGGCCCTTGCTCTGCTTGGCCAGGTCGGTGAAGAGGGAGTCGCAGCCGATCGTCTGCAGAATCGGTTTGGTGAAGAAGTTGATGATCGACTCGTAGAAGAACGCGGCGACGATCATCATCACGACGATCGCCAGCACGCCCTTGGCAAGGCGATTACGCAGCTCCCGCAGGTGCTCCACGAGCGGCATACGCCCCTCGGGATCCTTCTCCCGCTTCTGCTTGTTGGGGACGGACTTGCGCACCCCTCGTCCTCATCTCATCCGGTGGGGGCGGCCGGATCCGCCACCCGGTCAGGGCCCTCGGGTCGGCTACGCGGTGCGGTCGGTCTCGGTGACCGGACGCGCGCTGTTCACATCACCGGGTGCGGCCTTGATCGTCCGGGGCGCGGCCTGTGCGTCGTCCTGCGGCGGGTCGGCGGGAGCGGCCTCCTTCTGGGCGCTCTCCGACTTCATCGCCTTCGCCTCGCTCTTGAGGATGCGGGCGGACTTGCCGAGTGAGCGGGCCATGTCGGGAAGCTTCTTGGCGCCGAACAGCACGACCACGATGACCAGGAGCAGTACGAGCTCGGGCCAACCGATCTTTCCAAACATAAGCGAATACCTTCTCACCGAGGCGGCTGAGGATGGGACTACCTGACCAGGCCGGACATCCGTCCGCCCACCGTGCTTGAGCGATCGTAACGCTCACCGGTGAACGCCGGGCAACCCCCGTGCGCACTCCCGGACACGTACGCGCCACGCCCGCCGGACCCGCGCCCCAGCGTACCGCCCTTAAACGCGGTGATGGCGTCCCGTCAACCCCTGGATTTCCCGGATCCCGGCTCCCCGGAGGCGGCCCCTCCGGCCCGGGCCGCCAGCGGCGTGGCCGCCCGCTCCAGGTCCCGGGCGGCCCGCTGGATCCGCTCCGACGCCGCCCCCACCTGCCCGGCCAGCCGCCGCACCTCGACGAAGACACGGAAGGCGAGCACCCCGAGCACGGCGATGCCGAGGAAGCCGAGGACGACAGCGAGCATGGGCCAGAACATGGGACGAGCCTAACGGGGGCGCGGGGCACCGCCGCCCACGGGCGGCGCGGTCAGCCGGTGTGCAGCCGCAGGGTGCGCACCCCGCCGCCGGTGAGCAGTTCGACGATGCGCTCCCCGGCCGGGCGGCGCACCGCACGGCCGCAGTCGGGGCAGGTGAAGGAGTAGAACGTGGTCTTCCGGCTGCCCCCTATGGCCAGCCGGAAGGCGTCCGACGCCAACTCGAACCGGCCCCGGCAGTCGGGGCACGCCGCCTTGAACAGCACCGGTGCGGGCACATCCGCCAGGGTGCCGGTCGCCGTCGTCGTCATCCTTCGCTGTCTCTCCTCACCGTGACAGGGGCGCGCTCACTCGCCGTACGCGGCGAGCGCCTCGGTGGCGGCGCGGCGCGCGCTGTCGGCCAGCTCCGGCGGTGCGGTGATCCGGCCGTCGCGGCCCAGCCGCAGCGCCAGCCGCCGCAGCGACGCCGGGTCGGGGGTGCGCAGGGTGATCCGCAGCCCGCCGTCCGGCAGCTCCTCGGCGCTGTCGTGCGGGTAGTACTCGGCGACCCAGCGGCCGCCGGGCCCGACCTCGATGCACACCTCCGGGTCCTCGGCGGCCGGCTGGACGAGCCCCTCCGAGAGGTCGCGCAGTTCGACCGGGGGCGGGTCGGCGGGCGCGTCCAGCAACCTGATCTCCGCGACCCGGTCGAGGCGGAAGGTCCGCCGGGCCTCGGAGAGCCGGCACCACGCCTCCATATAGGTGTGGCCGACGGCGAACAGGCGGATCGGGTCCACCTCACGCTCGGTCAGCTCGTCGCGGGCCGGGGAGTAGTAACGCAGCCACAGGCGGCGGCGCTCGGCGATGGCCCGGTCCACGTCGGCGAAGACGCCGCCCTCGGATTCGAAGGTCACCGACACCCGGGAGCTGGCCCCGGCCGCCTCGCCCGCCGCGGCCTCCAGCTTCGCGGTGGCCCGCAGCAGCGCCTGCCGGTCGCCCTCGCGCAGGCCCGGCAGGGTCGCCACGGCGCGCGCCGCGACCAGCAGCGCGGTGGCCTCGTCGGCGGCCAGCCGCAGCGGGGCGGCGACGTCGTCGGGGTTGTGCCACCAGATGCGGTCGCCGTCGGTGTCGATGTCGAGGAGGTCGCCGCCGCGGAAGCTCGTCCCGCACATGGGCAGGACGTCGAGGTCGGCGATCAGCTCGTCCTCGGTGATGCCGAAGGCGCGGGCCACATCGCTGACGCGGGCGCCGGGGCGCTCACGCAGGTACGTCACCAGGGACAGCATCCGGCGGGTCTGATCGATCGCGTTGGTCGCCATGGGTGGCGTCTCCCCCTCAGCCCTTGGCCACGGCGCGCAGCCGGTCGATGACATCGGCGCGCAGTTCGGCCGGTTCCAGCACCACCACGCCGGGCCCGAACTCCACGAGCCAGGCGTCGAGCCCGCGTCCGTTCGGGATCTCCAACTCGTCCCAGCCGTCGCCCAGCTCACGGACGGTCAGCGCGCGGGCCCGCAGCGGATAGCCGTGCCCGGCGCGCAGCCTGATGCGGGCGGTGCCGGTCGCGGTCTCCCCCGCCCAGCCCTCGACGGTCTCGCGGACGGTGACGTGGTCGGGCACCGGCGCGGTGAACGCGCCCTGCCGGGAGCGGACCTTGCCGGTGATCCGGGAGAGCCGGAAGACGCGTTCGGCGCGGCGGTCGCGGTCCCAGCCGGCGAGGTACCAGTGGCCGCGCCAGCACTCCAGGATCCACGGCTCGACCTGACGGCGCTCGGGGTGCGCGGCGTTGGACTTGCGGTAGTCGAAGACGACCGGACGGCGGTCGCGGCAGGCCAGCATCAGCGGTTCGAAGGCGGCCTCGTGGGCGGGGATGCGCGGCTCCAGCGCGCTGTGCGGGGCGTCGGCGGCGTCGTCCCCGGAGGCCAGCGGCATCCCGGCGGCGCGCAGCTTCTGCAAGGCGCCGCTGGCCGCGCCCGCCAGCCTGGCCTGCTGCCAGATCTTGGCGGCGAGCCCGAGGGCCGCGGCCTCCTCGGCGTCCAGCGTGATGGGCGGGAGACGGTTGCTGTCACGGCGGGCGAGATAGCCGACGTCGCCCTCCAGACCCTCGACGGTCTCGATCACCAGGCCCAGCTCGCGCAGGTCGTCCTTGTCCCGCTCGAACATGCGGTTGAACGAGTCGTCGGATCCGCCGTCGTCGCCCGTACCGAACGATTCGACGTACGCCTCGATCGACGACCGCAGTTCGCGCTTGGTCAGCGGGCGACGGGTACCCAGCAGGCACAGCGCCAGGTTCATCAGCCGCTCGGCCTTGGCAATCGCCATCGGCGCCCTTTCTCGTGGAACTCCCGATCCGTGACCGTACCGCCACGGGCGCCCGGGGCAAAAGCCGAGGGCCCGTGCGCTGCGGCACGGGCCCTCGGGGTGCGGCGTGATCTCAGACGGAGACCAGGTCGCAGACGAAGATCAGCGTCTCACCGGGGGCGATCCGGCCGCCGCCGGCGCCGGTGTCGCCGTACGCGAGGTGCGCGGGGATGGTCAGCCGACGGCGGCCGCCGACCTTCATGCCCTGCACGCCCTTGTCCCAGCCGGCGATGACCTGGCCGGCACCGAGCTGGAACTGCAGCGGCTTGCCGCGGTTCCAGCTCGCGTCGAACTCCTCGCCGGTGCTGAAGGAGACACCGACGTAGTGGACGCTCACGTTGTCCCCGGCCTTGGCGACCGGCCCGTCACCCTCCCACAGGTCCACGATCTCCAGATCGGTGGGAACCGGGCCCTCGGGGAAGTCGATCTCGGGCTTGTCGATGCTCACGGGTGTGCTCCTACGTATGTTTCCGTGCGATGGCCGCGCCAGTCTCGCAGACCCGGGTCAGAACGCGTCGACGATGTCGACGGAGAAGACCAGGGTGTTCTTGGCGAGATCGGACTGCGGGGAGGAACCGTAGCCCAGCTTCGGCGGAATCACGATTTCGACGCGGTCGCCGACGTGCTTGCCGACCAGCGCGTCGTCCCAGCCCTTGATGACCGAGCCGGAGCCGATCTGGAAGGTCGTGGCGCCGCCGTGGTCCCAGGAGGAGTCGAACTTCTTGCCGTCCTCCCACTTCACGCCGGTGTACTGGGCGACGAGCGCGTCCCCCTTCTTGACCTCCTTGCCCTTGCCCTTGATCAGCACCTGCTGCTTGAGGTCGGCGGGCGCCTTCTCCCCCTTGGGCACGGTGATCACGGCGGCCTTCTCGCCCTCCGCCTTCACCTCGGGCATACCGTCCTCGGGCTTGGCCTGCGCGCCCTCGGCCTTGGCCTTCTTGTCGACCTTCTCGGCACCGGCGATGTCGACGACGTACACCATGCCGTCGTCCGGCTTCACGCTGGCCTGCGGCGGCAGCTCACCGAGGAACGCCTTGGCGGTCCCCTCCAGCTGGACGCGGCTGCCCGCCTTCTGGCCCTTGAGCGCCTCCAGCACCTTGACCGGGAGCGGTAGCTGCTGCTGCATCTGCGCGAGCTGGTCGTTCAGCTCGACGACGACCTGACGCCGCGGCTCGCCCTTGGCCGCCTTGCCGGAGCCGGGCGGGACGTCCCAGCTACTGCCGAGGCTCTGCCCCTTCGTCAGCTTGCCGTCGTAGTCGACACGCACGGTGGAGCCGTCCTCGACCTTCGTGCCCGAGCCCTGCTTCAGGGTCTTGGTGACGATGTCCGGTGCGACCTTGGCGCCCTTGGAGACCTTGATCTCCGGCTGGTCGCCCACCTTGCCCTGGACATCGGCGACCGTCTTGCCCGACTCCTTGTCGTCGGACCCGCAGGCGGCGGTGAACAGCAGAAGGGGCACGGTCAGCGCGGCGGCGGCAGCGCGACGGGTGTTTTTCGTGAGGTTCATCAGTCCCACTCGGGATCGGGGGGTGGTGGCCAGTGCCCGCCACTCTACGACCTGAGGTCCGGGGCCCTTCCCGTTCGAACACGGCGAAGTGCCGGGAGCCCGCGGCTCCCGGCACTTCGCCGCCGGACACCCTCACATTCCGGCGATCAGCTTCTCCACCCGGTCATCCACGCTGCGGAACGGGTCCTTGCACAGCACCGTCCGCTGCGCCTGGTCGTTCAGCTTGAGATGCACCCAGTCCACCGTGAAATCGCGGCGCTGTTCCTGCGCGCGGCGGATGAAATCACCGCGCAACCGCGCCCGGGTGGTCTGCGGCGGCACCGATTTGCCTTCGAAGATCTTCAGATCGTTGCAGATCCGGGCCGCCTGTCCCTTCCGCTCCAGAAGGTAGTAGAGCCCCCTGCGGCGGTGGATGTCGTGGTACGCGAGATCTATCTGAGCCACCCGCGGATGCGACATGGTGATGTTGTTCTTGGCGCGGTACCGCTCGATGAGCTGATGTTTCATCACCCAGTCGATCTCGGTGGCGACGCGGCCGAGTTCCTGATCGCGGATTGCGCCGAGAGTACGGCCCCACAACTCCAGTACGCGTTCGACGGTGCCGGTGCGGATTCCGCGGCGGTCGCAGAAATCCACCGCCTTTTCGTAATACTCCTGCTGGACTTCGAGCGCCGACGCCTCGCGCCCGCTGGCGAGACGGACCTTGCGCTGACCGGTGATGTCGTGGCTGACCTCACGGATCGCCCGGATCGGGTTCTCCAGCGTCAGATCCCGCATGACGGTGCCCGCCTCGATCATGCGCAGCACCAGATCGGTGGCGCCGACCTTCAGCAGCATCGTCGTCTCGGACATGTTGGAGTCGCCGACGATGACGTGCAGCCGGCGGTACCGCTCGGCGTCGGCGTGCGGTTCGTCGCGGGTGTTGATGATCGGGCGCGAGCGGGTCGTCGCGGACGAGACGCCCTCCCAGATGTGCTCGGCGCGCTGGCTGACGCAGTAGACCGCGCCGCGCGGGGTCTGCAACACCTTGCCCGCGCCGCACAGCAACTGCCGGGTGACGAGGAAGGGAATGAGAATGTCCGCGAGCCGGGAGAACTCCCCGTGGCGGGCGACGAGATAGTTCTCGTGGCAGCCGTAGGAGTTACCCGCCGAATCGGTGTTGTTCTTGAAGAGATAGACGTCGCCCGCGATTCCCTCCTCGTGCAGGCGGCGTTCGGCGTCGACGAGAAGACCTTCGAGAATGCGCTCGCCTGCTTTGTCGTGGGTGACGAGTTCCGTCACGTTGTCGCACTCGGGGGTTGCGTATTCCGGGTGCGATCCCACGTCGAGGTACAGGCGGGCGCCGTTCCGCAGGAAGACATTGCTGCTGCGGCCCCATGACACGACACGGCGGAAGAGGTACCGCGCCACTTCGTCAGGCGACAGTCGGCGCTGTCCCCTGAACGTGCACGTGACGCCGTACTCGTTCTCCAGCCCGAAAATGCGGCGGTCCATGACTGAACATTACGCCTGACGGCGTGCTCTGAAACCGGGTTCGACGGCCCCGTTGCGATCAATTTCCGCCGGGAGTACGAGCTGCTTCGGCCGTACGGGATCTCCCAGGAAGCGCTTCGTCGCCACCAGGACCAGCAGCGCGGCGACGCCCCCAGCGGCCGCGACGGCGAAGCCGGCGGCCGCTCCCCCGCGCTCCACCGCGGGCCCCACCACCGACGCGCCGACCGCCGAGCCGACGCCGAAGGTCGTCACCAGCCACGAGAACGCCTCCGTGACCGTGCCCTTGGGCGCATGCCGGTCCACGACGACGAACGCGCAGGCCAGCGCGGGTGCCAGGGACACCCCGGCAAGCCCCGTCAACGCCGTCATCCCGACCACACCGGGGACGCACGCCAGCGGCAGGTACCCCAGCGCCAGCAGCGCGACAAGCAGCCGCAGCCGCCCCTCGGGCCGTCCGGGCCACTCCCGCGCCCCGTAGACGACACCGCCCGCCAGCGCCCCGACGCCGAGCGCCGAGAGGAGACAACTGGAGACCATGCCGCCGCCGTGCTCGTCGGCGTACGCCACCGCGGCGACCGCGATGGAGCCGAGCGCCAGCCCGACGAAGAAGAACGCGCCGATCAGCACCAGCATCCCGGACGAGCGCAACGCGCCCAGCCAGTGCGCCTCCCGCGGCTCGCTGCGCCACTGCCGCGACGGCGGCGACACCACGACCCAGAGCGCGCCGAGCACCCCGATGACATGGATGACCAGCAGCGCCACCCGCTCCGACCAGGCGGCCACGCAGAGCGTCACCAGCAGCGGCCCGACCGCGAACATCACCTCCTGCGCCACCGCGTCCAGCGCGTACGCCGCGTGCACCCGCTCCGGCCGCTTGAGCACCGTGGGCCACAGCGCCCGCAGTCCGCCCTCCAGCGGTGGTGTGAAGAGTCCGGCGATCACCATGGCGACGCAGGTGAGCGCCACCGGGTGCAGCCCGACGACAGCCGGCAGCGCCGCGCCCAGCGCGGAGATCACCGCGGCGGGCAGCATCACCCGCGGCTGTCCGTAGAGGTCGACGGCGCGGCCCAGCAGCGGCTGGCCGATGGCGGTGCAGACGCCGTAGACGGCGGAGAGCGCGCCGGCCAGGGCGTAGCTGCCGCCCTCGGCGCGGACGAAGAGCACCACGGCCAGGGCCGCCGTGGCGTTCGGCAACCGTCCGATCAGCGTGCCGGCCAGCAGCCGCGCCGCGTGCCTGGTCCGCAGCAGCTCCGCATATCCCGCGGCCATGCCGCCCCTTCCTCGTCCGGTACGGCCGGACATGATACGTATAACTTCCGGCGTCATACGTATCATGTCGGCACTCGCGGGTCCAGGCCGCCCGCCCGACCATCAGGAGGAAACCGCCGGTGAGCAGCGACGACGCGACACGGCCGGCGGCCGGTGACACCGGGCGGACCGCCGGAGCCGCCCACGTCACCAGCCGGGACGTGGCCCGGGCCGCCGGGGTCTCCCAGGCGGCGGTCTCGCTCGTCCTGGGCGGCAAATGGCGCGGCCGGGTCTCGGCCGCCAAGGCCGAAGCGGTGCGCGCCGCCGCCCGGGACCTGGGCTACCGCCCCAACCTCGCCGCCCGCAGCCTGCGCACCGGCCGCACCCGCACCGCACTCCTCGTCGTCCCCGCGCTCACCACCGAGTTCTTCGCGCGGGTGCACACGGGCGCCACCCGCGCGGCCGCCGACGCGGGCTTCGGTGTCGTGCTCTACCCCTCGCCCGAGGGCATCGGCCCGGCCCCCGACCCGTTCGGCTCGGCGCGCACCAGCCTCGACGGGGTGATCGCCTCCTCGATGGCCGTGGACGCGCTCGCCGCCCTGCACGACGCCGGGCTCCCGCTGGTCATGCTGGACAACGATCCGGCCGACGACCGCGCCGCCGCGACCGTCAACCTCGACATCGCCGACGGCGCCCGCCAGGTGGCCGCGCACCTCCTCGCCCTGGGCCACCGCCGCATCGGCCACCTCGCCGCCGACGTCGCCTCCTGGACCTTCGAGGTCCGCGGCCGCGCCCTGGCCGACGCGTTCGCCGCACCGCCCGGCGTCTCGCTCCGCCGGGTGCCGACCGCCCTCTCCGTCACGGCGGGGCTGACCGCCGCACACACCGCACTGACCGCCCCCGGCCCCCGCCCGACCGCGCTGATCTGCGACGACGACATCGTGGCCGCGGGCGCCTGCAAGGCGGTACGGCGGCTGGGCCTGCGCGTACCGGAGGACGTCTCGGTCACCGGCTTCGACGACCTGGCACTGGCCGTGGCCGTCGAGCCGGAGCTGACGACCGTACGACTGCCCGCCGAGGAGTTCGGCGCCGCCGGAATGCGCGCCCTGCTCGCCGCCCTGGACGGCCACCGCCCCACCGCCCGCCCCCTCCCGGTCGACCTCATCACCCGCGGCTCGACGGGACCGGCACCCGCGTAGCGGCCCGCCGTACGGCACGGGCCGGGCGGGCGGCTGGTGCGGCGGCACTGAGGCGCGGTCGGACCACGGGGAGTCCGCTCGGGCAAGGCGGAGCAAGGCCCTCACAGAAGGCCGGTACGGGCTGACCTGAGGCCAAGGCCTCGCCGGGAGGCGGTACGAGCGGGCCAGGCCCCGATCCCTGACGGATACGCAGCGCGGGAGGCGGGTGCGGCTCAGGCCGATCGCCCCTCGCAGGAGGCCGTACGGGCACGGCGTCTGCGAACCGGCCGCCGTCCGGAAGGCCGCACTGGCATGCAGCGGGCCCGGGCCGAACCCCGCCACAGACGCGGTGCGCCCCGGCGGGATGTCCCGCCGGGGCGCACCGACCGGGCCCGGACCCGGATGCCGTGACGCGCCGCTAGGCGTCGTCCTCCGGCTTCTGCTTCCGCTTCTTCTCCGCGGTGCCGCCGCCGGTCGCCTCCGCGTCCTCGGTGGCGTCCGGCGCCGCGGAATCCGCCGTACCGTCCGCGTCTCCGGACGTGTCCGCCGTGGACTCGTCCAGCAGCCGGGAGAGGTGGCTGCCGAGGATCCGCTTGAACTTGCGCTGCTGGGGGCGGGTGCGGTCGAGCGTGGCGACCTCAAGCTGCTCGGCGGTGAGGGTGCGCTCCCCGCCGTTGTTGTCCCGCGACAGCGAGTCCACGGCGAGCTTCAGCGCCTCGCCCAGCGTCATACCGTCGCGGTGGTGCTGATCGAGGTAGCTGCTGATCTGGTCGGCGTTACCGCCCACCGCGACCGAACCGTGCTCGTCGACGATCGAGCCGTCGTGCGGGAGCCGGTAGATCTGATCGTCCTCAGGAGCTTCCCCGACCTCGGCGACGATCAGCTCGACCTCGTACGGCTTCTCGGCGGCGCTGGAGAAGATCGTGCCCAGCGTCTGGGCGTAGACGTTCGCCAGCCCGCGCGCGGTCACATCGGCGCGGTCGTAGGTGTAGCCCCGCAGGTCGGCGTAGCGCACCCCGCCGATCCGCAGATTCTCGAACTCGTTGTACTTGCCGACCGCCGCGAACGCGATGCGGTCATAGATCTCGCTGACCTTGTGCAGGGCCCGGGAGGGATTCTCGGCGACGAAGACCACGCCGTCGGTGTACTGCAGCACCACGACGCTGCGGCCGCGGGCGATGCCCTTGCGGGCGTACTCGGCGCGGTCGGCCATGGCCTGCTGGGGTGAGACATAAAACGGCGTCGACACCGGTTATCCGTCCCTTTCTGTCAATGGCTCTCTCACTGGCACGCGCATCCGCCCGCCGTCCTTCCCTCAGAGCAGCGCGGCACGGGGACCGTCGGGCTCCTGGAGCCGGCGCTCGTAGACGGCGCGGGCGACCTCCGCGACCTCGGCGTCGGTGAACCTCTTGAAGCCCTCGTCGGTGATCACCGTGACGATGGGGTAGATCCGCCGGCCCATGTCGGGACCGCCGGTCGCCGAATCGTCGTCCGCCGCGTCGTAGAGCGCCTGGACGACGGCGGTGACGGCCTGATGCTCCGTGAAGTCGTCGCGGTACAGCTTCTTGAGGGCACCGCGGGCGAAGACGGAGCCGGAGCCCGTCGACGCGTAGCCGTGCTCCTCGGAGCGTCCGCCGGTCACGTCGTAGGAGAAGATGCGGCCCTTGGCGCGGTCGACGTCCCACCCGGCGAAGAGCGGCACCACGGCGAGGCCCTGCATGGCCATGCCGAGGTTGCCCCGGATCATCGTGGAGAGGCGGTTCGCCTTGCCTTCCAGGGAGAGCTGCGCGCCCTCCACCTTCTCGAAGTGCTCCAGCTCCAACTGGAACAGCTTCACCATCTCGACGGCCAGCCCCGCGGTACCGGCGATGCCGACCGCGGAGTACTCATCGGCCGGGAAGACCTTCTCGATGTCGCGCTGGGCGATGACGTTGCCCATCGTGGCCCGCCGGTCACCGGCGAGCACCACACCGCCCGGGAACGACGCGGCGACGATGGTCGTGCCGTGCGGCGCCTCGATGGCGCCCTGGACCTGCGGCAACGGGCGGCTGCCCGGCAGCAGGCCGGGGGCGTGTTCCCCGAGGAAGTCCATGAACGACGAGGATCCAGGCGTCAGGAAGGCAGCTGGTAGACGCCCGGTGTTACGGGTGTTGGCTTCCACACGTTTCCTTCCGGATACTCGGCCGGCCGCCTCGGGGCGACGGGCCGCTGCTTGACTGTCCCAGGCTGCGGTGCAGCTGAAGCACTGTACGACCGGGACCCTACCCGCCCCGCGGGCGTGATCCACATGGGTGGTGGAACCGGGCTCCGGCCGCACGGCCCGCGCGCCCGCAGGAGGCTGACGGGCCGCCATCCGCCGACGGCGACCGGCCCGGACGGGAGCCGGAGCGTGCCGGACACGGCCGGTGGTGCCGCGCGGGACACCACCGGCGCCGTGCCCTGACCCGCGCTGCGGTTACTCCCCGCCCTTCTGGACGAAGCTCCGCACGAAGTCCTCGGCATTCTCCTCGAGCACGTCGTCGATCTCGTCCAGCACCGAATCGACGTCGTCCGACAGCTTTTCCTGGCGCTCCTTGAGGTCGTCGGACGCCTCTGCGTCCTGCGTCTGCTCCTCGACCTCTTCGGTGGAACGCGTCGCCTTCTGCTGACCGCCGCCGCTGTCCTTGGTCGCCATTACCCTCACCCCGCTCGGTTCGGCCCCGCTCGATGTGACTTTCAAGATCCGACCCTACAAGGCCCCTCTGACATCGGCCCTGCACTTGATGCAACGTCCGGGGGACACCCCGATCATTCCCGCCACGCGGCCCTTTCAGCCGCGATCAGGCGGTGAATCCCTGACGGGTTCAGCGGCCGGAAAGCGCCCTCACCAGGTCCTCCGCCGTACGGCAGCGGTCCAGCAGGTCCTTGACGTGCTCCCGGGTACCGCGCAGGGGCTCCAGGGTCGGCACCCGCTGGAGGGAGTCCCGCCCCGGCAGATCGAAGATCACCGAATCCCAGGAGGCGGCCGCGACGTCGTCGGCGTACTGCTCCAGGCAGCGGCCCCGGAAGTACGCCCGGGTGTCCTCGGGCGGCTCCAGACCGGCCCGTACGACCTCCGCCTCGTCCAGCAGCCGCGTCATCTTCCCCCGGGCGGCGAGGCGGTTGTAGAGCCCCTTCTCCGGGCGGACGTCGGCGTACTGGAGGTCGACGAGGTGGAGCCGGGCGGCGTCCCAGTCCAGGCCGTCGCGGCGGCGGTAGCCCTCCATCAGCTCGCGCTTGGCGATCCAGTCCAGTTCGCCGGCCAGGCTCATCGGGTCGTTCTCCAGCCGCCCCAGGACGTCCTCCCAGCGCCCGAGCACGTCCTTGGTCTGGTCGTCCGCGTCCGCGCCGTAACGGTCCTCGACGTATTTGCGGGCCAGCTCGCAGTACTCCATCTGGAGCTGTACGGCGGTGAGCGTGCGCCCGCTGCGGAGCGTGATCAGGTGTTGCAGACCGGGGTCGTGCGACACCTGGTGAAGGGCGCGGACCGGCTGGTCGACGGCGAGATCGACGGCGATGAAACCGTCCTCGATCATGGAAAGGACCAGCGCCGTGGTGCCCAGCTTGAGGTAGGTGGAGATCTCGGAGAGGTTGGCGTCGCCGATGATGACGTGCAGGCGGCGGTACTTCTCCGCGTCCGAGTGGGGTTCGTCGCGGGTGTTGATGATCGGGCGCTTGAGTGTCGTCTCCAGGCCGACCTCGACCTCGAAGTAGTCGGCGCGCTGGCTGATCTGGAAGCCGTGGTCCCGGCCGTCCTGGCCGATGCCGACCCGGCCCGCGCCGGTGACGACCTGCCGCGAGACGAAGAACGGCGTCAGGTGCCGCACGATGTCCGAGAACGGCGTCTCCCGCTTCATCAGGTAGTTCTCGTGCGTGCCGTAGGAGGCGCCCTTGTTGTCGGTGTTGTTCTTGTACAGGTGGATCGGCTGGGCGCCGGGGACCTGCGCGGCCCGCTCCGCCGCCTCGGCCATGATCCGCTCACCGGCCTTGTCCCAGAGCACCGCGTCCCGCGGGTTGGTGATCTCGGGCGAGCTGTATTCGGGGTGCGCGTGGTCGACGTAGAGGCGCGCGCCGTTGGTGAGGATCACGTTGGCCAGGCCGATGTCCTCGTCGGTGAGCTGACTGGAATCGGCGGCCTCACGGGCGAGATCGAAGCCGCGGGCGTCCCGCAGCGGATTCTCCTCCTCGAAATCCCAGCGGGCACGGCGTGCCCGGTGCATCGCCGCCGCATAGGCATTGACGACCTGGGACGAGGTGAGCATGGCATTGGCATTGGGGTGACCAGGGACGGAAATTCCGTACTCGGTCTCGATTCCCATTACTCGCCGTACGGTCATGCGGCCCTCCTTGCCCGGCGGCGCCCCCGGATGAGGTCGGCGCTCACGTACCGCTGCGCTTCCGATCCGTATGCGATCCCCGTTTCCGTACCGTGTGACGCGGCGGTACCCACGAGCCTAGAGCGCCTTTGCGGTACTGGGGAGATCATGGCAGTCATTGCTCCAGTACGGTTTTGGCCGTACGGCTTTCCAGGAGCGGTTTCCGGACCCGGAAAAGCGTCCGGCTGCGGACGCCCCGTGCAGGACATCCGCAGCCGGAACGCGGTTTACAGGTATTGGCCGGTATTCGCGACCGTGTCGATGGAGCGGCCGGTGTCCGCGCCCTGCTTTCCGGTGACCAGCGTGCGGATGTAGACGATCCGCTCGCCCTTCTTGCCGGAGATACGGGCCCAGTCGTCCGGGTTGGTGGTGTTGGGCAGGTCTTCGTTCTCCTTGAACTCGTCCACGCACGCCTGGAGGAGGTGGGAGACCCGCAGACCCTTCTGGTCGTGTTCGAGGAAAGCCTTGATGGCCATCTTCTTCGCCCGGCCGACGATGTTCTCGATCATCGCGCCGGAGTTGAAATCCTTGAAGTAGAGGACTTCCTTGTCACCGTTGGCGTAGGTGACCTCCAGGAAGCGGTTCTCCTCGGATTCCGCGTACATCTGCTCGACGACCGACTGGATCATGCCGCTGACCGCTGCCTTCCGCGAGCCGCCGTGCTCGGCGAGATCGTCGGTGTGCAGCGGCAGGCGCTCGGTGAGGTACTTGGAGAAGATGTCCTTGGCCGCCTCGGCGTCCGGACGCTCGATCTTGATCTTCACGTCGAGCCGGCCCGGGCGGAGGATCGCCGGGTCGATCATGTCCTCGCGGTTGGAGGCGCCGATGACGATGACGTTCTCCAGGCCCTCCACACCGTCGATCTCGGAGAGCAACTGCGGGACGATGGTGTTCTCCACGTCCGAGCTGACGCCGGAGCCCCGGGTGCGGAAGAGGGAGTCCATCTCGTCGAAGAAGACGATGACGGGCGTGCCCTCGCTGGCCTTCTCCCGGGCGCGCTGGAAGACCAGGCGGATGTGCCGCTCCGTCTCGCCGACGTACTTGTTGAGCAGCTCGGGGCCCTTGATGTTGAGGAAGAAGCTCTTCCCCGCGGGCTGCCCGGTCACCTCGGCGACCTTCTTGGCGAGGGAGTTGGCGACCGCCTTGGCGATGAGCGTCTTGCCGCAGCCGGGCGGGCCGTAGAGCAAGACACCCTTGGGCGGGCGGAGTTCGTGCTCCTTGAAGAGGTCGGGGTAGAGGTACGGCAGCTCGACCGCGTCCCGGATCAGCTCGATCTGGCCTCCCAGACCGCCGATCTTGTTGTAGTCGATGTCCGGGACCTCTTCGAGGACCAGCTCCTCGACCTCGCTCTTGGGGATGACTTCGTAGACGTAGCCGGAGCGCGGTTCGAGGAGCAGGGCGTCGCCGGGGCGGATGGTCGTCTCCAGCAGCGGCTCGGCGAGCCGCACCACCCGCTCCTCGTCGGTGTGCCCGACCACCAGGGCGCGCTCGCCGTCCTCCAGGATCTCCTTGAGCGTGACGATGTCGCCGGCGCTCTCGAACTCCATGGCGTCGACCACGTTGAGCGCTTCGTTGAGCATGACCTCCTGGCCACGCCGGAGATCGGCCTTCTCCACGCTCGGGCTGACATTCACCCGGAGCTTGCGGCCGCCGGTGAAGATATCGACCGTGTCGTCGTCATTGGCCTGCAGGAAGACGCCGAAGCCGGCCGGCGGCTGGGCGAGCCTGTCGACCTCTTCCTTGAGGGCGACGATCTGGTCGCGCGCCTCGCGCAGCGTATTCGCGAGGCGTTCGTTCTGCGCGGAAACGCCGGCCAGATTGGTCTGCAGCTCGACGATCCGCTCTTCGAGAATCCTCGTATGCCGCGGAGAGTCGGCGAGCTTACGTCGCAGGACGGCGATCTCCTGCTCAAGATAGGCAACCTGACCGGCGGGATCCTCGGACCCCCGCCCCGGCCGGATGCCGTGGTTGATGTCGTCGTCGTGGGCTGCCACGGTCCTCACCTCCTCCAAGGGGAGCTGGACGCTTCCTGACCCTACCTGGGCGGGTGCGGGTTGAAACCCCTAGATCGAAAAGACGGTCGGGGCGTGTCCGATCTTCACCCTTGCGCACGTCCGCTCACCAAGGGAATACCCACCGAACAACATCGGAAAGCGACCGGTTGTATCGTCGGGACGGTCAACACCCGTCAGGGCTGGCGCCACTTAGACAAAATTGCTTCACGTACGCAGGAAACGGCAGGCGAGATGACCGTGCAGGAAGAAGCCCGTCCAGAGCTTGAAGTCTGGATCGATCAGGACCTGTGCACGGGGGACGGGATCTGTGCGCAGTACGCGCCGGAGGTCTTCGAGCTGGACATCGACGGGCTGGCGTACGTCAAGAGCGCGGACGACGAGCTGCTCCAGGACAAGGGCGCGACGACGCCGGTCCCGCTGCCGCTCCTCAATGACGTAAGGGACTCCGCCAAGGAGTGCCCCGGGGACTGCATCCATGTGCGGCGGGTCGCCGATCAGGTGGAGGTCTACGGACCCGACGCGGAGTAGGCGGGGCGGACCGGGAGTGGCGGCGGCGCGGATCGCGACCGCCGCCTTCGGCTTTCCGGAAGGGGGCCCTGGGCGGGGCTCCCGTACGGTCCGGTGTGTCGTCGGAGGGTACGGGGCGGACCGTGGCCCCGGAGGTGCGCGGTCAGACGCCGGTGGTGCCCGGCGCCGCCCGGTTGTCGGTGCGGAGGAACCTGCCGCCTTGCCAGCGCCACTCGGTGTCGGTGCTGATGTCCGGGCAGCAGCGCGGGACGTCGAGCGTGGAGTAGCCCAGGAGCGTCGCGGCGATGGTGCCGTCGTGCAGCGCGAGGTCCTGGACGCTCATCTTCCGGGAGGGGTCCAGGAGGGTCGCCACGATGCGGGGTGTGGCCTTGGCGCCGGAGGTGCGGGCGAGGACGTAGACGCCGCTGGGCGGGGTGCCGGTCTCACTGTGGCAGCGGACCGAGGCGACGGTTTCGGTGGTGCCGTCGCCGTCGAGATCGCCGGAGACCTGTTTCACCACATCGAGGCGGTTGGGGCCGCATTCGACGGGGAAGCTCACGGCGCGCGCGTCGGGGGCGGGCGCCGTGTGGCCGGGCTTCGCGGCGGTGGTGGTGGCGGTCGCATCAGGAGGCTGGACGAAGGACCCGGCGGCGATGACCGCGGCGATCGCGGTGGCCGTGGTGAGCCAGTGCATGGGGCGGGGCTGGGTGTGCGAAAGGTCCTGGCCTGCCAAGGGCTGCACGCGGGGTAACTCCTGTGAAGTGCTGTGGCGGTGGGAGTGCCCAGCATCGTTCCACAGGACGGGGCGCCGAGGAACCAGTGGGACCCGAGTTTCACGCCGGGAACACCCAGGAAACGAAAGAGCGCCGCCGACGGTTCCCCGGAGGGAACTCATCGGCGGCGCCCGGTTGTTCGGTGGCCGGAAACCGGCCGTCAGCCGCGCTCGGCGGCGTCCTTGGCGGAGGCGTCCTTGGCGCCGCCCGAGGCGGAGCCGGGGCCGGTGTAGTCGTCGCCGTACGCGCCCTTGGCGGGGCGGCGGCGGCGCAGCGGGGGCTCGACGCCGTCGGCGAGGCGGCGGGCGGTGAGCAGGAAGCCGGTGTGGCCGATCATGCGGTGGTCCGGGCGGACGGCGAGGCCCTCGACGTGCCAGGTGCGGACCATGGTCTCCCAGGCCGACGGCTCGTTGAAGGTGCCGTGCTCGCGGATCGCCTCGATGGTGCGGGCCAGCTGCGTGGTCGTGGCGACGTACGCGCAGAGGATGCCGCCGGGGACGAGCGCCTTGGAGACGGCCTCCAGGCACTCCCAGGGGGCGAGCATGTCCAGGATGACGCGGTCGACCTCCGTGTCGGAGAGGTTGTCCTGGAGGTCGCCGACGGTGAGCGTCCACGCGGGGTGCGGACCGCCGAAGTACCGCTCGACGTTCTGCGTGGCGATCTCGGCGAAGTCGGCGCGGCGCTCGTAGGAGTGCAGCATTCCCTGGTCACCGATGGCGCGGAGCAGGAAGCTGCTCAGCGAGCCGGATCCCACCCCCGCCTCGACGACCCGGGCGCCGGGGAAGATGTCGGCCATCGCCAGGATCTGCCCCGCGTCCTTGGGGTAGACCACGGCGGCGCCGCGGGGCATGGACAGGACGTAGTCGGGGAGCAGCGGGCGCAGCGCGAGGTAGGCGACGTTCCCGGTGGTACGGACAACACTGCCCTCGGGAGCACCGATCAGCTCGTCGTGGGGGAAGGCTCCCTTGTGGGTGTGGAAGCTCTTGCCCTCTTCGAGCGTGAAGGTGTAGTGGCGTCCCTTGGGGTCGGTGAGCTGGACCTGGTCCCCGACCTTGAAGGGCCCGCGACGGCGGGCGGCACCGGTCGGTTCGGACATGTGACCAGCCTACCGGCCCCGGGGGCGTGCCCCGGACCAGCGGGTGTCCGGGCGTCCGGCGGCGGCCCCGGGACCGGCCCGCACGGCGGTCAGGAGTGGCGGGCCATGGCGGTGACGAAGGCACGCTCGACGTCGGCGGCGGAGAGCACGCCGTAGATCTCCCCCGTCTCCTCGACGACGAGGTATTCGCTGGCCGGGGTGGTGCGGAGGTGTTCCAGCAGCTCCTCGCCGGAGAGGTCGGCCGGGACGCGCATGCCGTCCTTGAGGTCCTGGGCGAGCGTGCCGACCGCGACCCAGGGGCGGCGGTGTTCCGGTACGCCCACGATGGCGGCCTCGCGGACGATGCCGGTGGGCTCGCCGCCGGGGTCGACGACGACGAGGGCGCGGGCCCCCGCGTCGTTGGCGCGGCGCAGCGCCTCGGCGAGGGAGGTGTCGGGTCCGGTGGGCGCCGCGCGGCGGGTGAGGGCCCGGGCGCCCAGGTCGGGGAGGCGTTCGCGCAGGCGGGCCATGCGCAGGCTGTTGCCCGCGCCGGTCCAGATGATGGCGGCGAGGACGGCGGCGAGCAGCGCGTCGGTGAGGGAGTCGGTGCCGGTGATGTCGGCGGGCGGGCGGCCGAGCGCACCGGAATGGGTCAGCAGCGGCAGCCCGATGAGGACGGTGACGGCGAGGGCGCGGCCCACCCAGGCGGCGGCGACGGTGCCGGTCATGGGGCGGCCGGTGAGCTTCCACACGACGGCGCGCAGCATCCGGCCACCGTCGAGGGGCAGGCCGGGCAGGAGGTTGAAGACCGCGACGATGAGGTTGGAGATCATCAGGCCGGCCATCAGGACGCCCGGCACCGTGCGCGGCTCGACCAGCCGCATGCCTCCGTAGAAGACACCGGCCAGGGCCAGGGAGAGCAGCGGGCCCACGAAGGCGAGGACGAATTCCCGGCCGGGGGTCTCGGTCTCCTTCTCGATCTCCGAGACGCCGCCGAAGAACTGCAGCTGGATGCGGCGTACGGGGAGTTTGAAGCGGAGGGCGGCGACGGTGTGGGCCAGTTCGTGGACGAGCACCGAGGCGTAGAAGGCGACCGCGAAGAAGAGGGAGACGAGGTAGCGGAGGGCGCCCAGCTCCGGCAGGACCTGTTCGAGCTGGCCGCCGAAGACCCAGGTGATCAGCGCGGCGACGAGGAACCAGCTCGGGGCGACGTAGACCGGCACGCCGAAGGGGCGGCCCATCAGGATGCCGCCGCCGGTGCCCTTGGGGCGGCGGGGCCTCGGCGCGCCGCGGCCCGTGCGGCGCGGACCGGCCCCGGGGCCCGGGGGCGGCTCGGCCGACTGGGGCGGCCGGTGCTCCTCGGGGCCCTGCGGCTCCTTGGGGTCCTGCGGCTTCCCGCTGTCGTCCACGGCGTCCCCTCGTCGGATACGGCCTTCGCGCCTGCTCGGCGTGATCGTTCCCGATCGTGCAGGGCAAAGGGGTTCTGGCCTCGATGGTATGCCGAGCCACCGTCACGGATCCGTCGCGGGGCGCGGGCGGTGCCGTGGCGGCGCTCCGCGGCGCGGGCGTTGTCAGTGGCGGGCCGTAGGGTCGGGTGTCATGGGAACGAGCACCGAGAATGCCGGGGCGGACACGGCGCGGGAGCGGCACGCGCAGGGGCCGGCGGACGGGCCGTCGGCGGACGGCGCGGTCGCGGCCGGGAACGCCGCGGCGGCGGACGGACCGCGGGCGGCCGCGATCGGGCCGCAGGCCACGGCCGCGGATCCGCGGGCGGCCGGCGACGGCCCGCGTACGGAGGCGGCGGGGCCCGTCGCGCGCTCGGGGCAGCCCGGGCCGCCGGTGGCGCTGTCGCCGTCGCGGGCGAGCGATTTTCTGCAGTGTCCGCTGCTCTACCGCTTCCGGGTGATCGACAAGCTGCCGGAGCAGCCCAGTCCGGCGGCGACGCGGGGCACGGTGGTGCACGCGGTGCTGGAGCGGCTGTTCGACGCGCCGGCGGCGGAGCGTACGGCGGGTGGCGCGCGGGCGATGGTGGCCGGCGAGTGGGAGAAGCTGCTGGCGAAGCGCCCGGAGCTGGCGGAGCTGTTCGCCGACGACCCGGCGGGCGAGCGGCTGGCCGGTTGGCTGGCGGACGCCGAGGCGCTGGTGGAGCGGTGGTTCACGCTGGAGGACCCGACCCGGCTGGAGCCGGCCGACCGGGAGCTGTACGTCGAGACGGTGCTGGACTCGGGGCTCCGGCTGCGCGGTTTCATCGACCGGGTGGACATCGCGCCGACCGGCGAGGTCCGGATCGTCGACTACAAGACCGGTAAGGCGCCCCGCCCGCAGTTCGCCGAGGGCGCGCTGTTCCAGATGAAGTTCTACGCGCTGGTGATGTGGCGGCTGCGCGGGGTGGTGCCGCGGCGGCTCCAGCTCGTCTACCTGGGCAGCGGTGACGTCATCACGTACGACCCGGGCGAGAGTGAACTGCTCGCGGTGGAGCGGAAGTTGCTGGCGCTGTGGGAGGCGATCGGGAAGGCCACGGCGACGGGCGACTGGCGGCCGCGGCCGACGAAGCTGTGCGGCTGGTGCGATCACCAGGCGCACTGTCCGGAGTTCGGCGGCACTCCCCCGGTGTATCCGCTGGAGATCCGCCCGGCGGACGGCGCGTAGCCGGAGCAGGGCAGAATGGAGCCGGTCCAACAAAGGAGAAGTGGTGGCAATCCGCGTCCTGCTGGTCGATGACCAGCCGCTGCTGCGTACGGGTTTCCGGATGATCCTGGAGGCCGAGCAGGATCTGGCGGTCGTCGGTGAGGCCGGTGACGGTCTGCAGGCGTTGGAGCAGGTCCGGGCGCTCCAGCCCGATGTGGTGCTGATGGACATCCGCATGCCGCGGATGGACGGTGTGGAGGCGACGCGTCAGATCACCGGCCCGGCGAAGGACGGCCCGGCCAAGGTGCTGGTGCTGACCACCTTCGATCTGGACGAGTACGTCGTCGAGGCGCTGCGCGCGGGGGCCAGCGGTTTTCTGCTCAAGGACGCCCCGGCGCACGAGCTGGTGCAGGCGATCCGGGTGGTCGCCGCGGGCGAGGCGATGCTCGCGCCGAGCATCACGCGCCGGCTGCTCGACAAGTACGCCGGGCATCTGCCGTCCGGCGAGGAGCCGGTGCCGGACACGCTGAACACCCTCACCGACCGCGAGGTGGAGGTGCTGAAGCTGGTCGCGCGCGGGCTGTCGAACGCCGAGATCGCCGCGGATCTCTTCGTGAGCGAGACGACGGTCAAGACCCATGTGGGCCATGTGCTGACGAAGCTGGGGCTGCGCGACCGTGTGCAGGCCGCGGTGTACGCGTACGAGAGCGGGCTGGTGCGCCCCGGCGCCCAGTAGCGGCGGCGCGGGCCCCGGTCCGGGGCTGTGGGAACGGCCGGAGGGGCCGGTCCGGGATGGTTTCCCGGACCGGCCCCTCCTGTGTCGTGCGGGTTATTCGGAGACGCCGCGGCCCAGCTCCCAGATCTGCAGCGCCGAGGAGGAGTTGAGCGCCCACTCCACACCGGTGATGTCGTCCCGGGCGGCGACGTACTGCTTGCCCTGCCACAGCGGGAGGATCGGGACGTCGTCGGCGAGGATGTTCTGGATCTCCTTGAAGCCGGCGCCCGCGGCGTTGCGGTCGGTCTGCTGGCGGGTGCCGGGGATCAACTGCGTCTCGATCTTGGTGTTGCGGTAGGGCGAGTTGAGGAAGTTGCCCTTGCCGAGGAACGGGCCGACGTAGTTGTCGGCGTCCGGGATGTCGGGGAACCAGCCCATGCCGTAGACCGCGTACTTGCCGTTCGAGGAGTCGGTGCGGAACTGCTGCCAGTTGTCGATGCCCTTGATGTCGACGTCGAACAGCTTGCTGGCGTTGAGCTGCTGCTTGAGGGCCTCGAACTCCTTGGCGGTGCTCGCGCCGTAGTGGTTCTCGGTGTACGTCAGGGTCAGCTTCACCGGGGTGTGGACGTTCGCCTGCTCCAGGATCTGGCGGGCGGCGGAGGCGCTGGGGTTGCCGTACTTGGTGAAGAAGGAGTTGATGTGGCCGGTGAGGCCGGTGGGCACCAGGGAGTACAGCGGGTCGCCGACGTAGGAGTAGACGTCACGCAGGATCTGCGAGCGGTTGACGACCTGCGCCATCGCCTGGCGGACGGCCGGGTTGGAGACCGACGGGTCCTTGGTGTTGAAGGCGAGGTAACGGATCTCCTGGCCGGGCATCTCCTGGAGGGAGATGTGCTCGTCACGGGAGTTCTGCAGGCCCTTGACCTGCGCGGGCGACAGACCGCGGTTCATCAGGTCGATCTGGCCCTTGCGCAGCGCCTTCTCCATCGCGGACGAGCTGGGGAAGAACCGCATCTCGACCTTGTCGTTCAGCGGCTTCACCGCGCCCTTGTAGCCGGGGTTCCGGCTGAAGACGATCTTGGTGACGCGCTCGCCGCTGCGCTCGGCCTTGAGCGTGTACGGGCCGGAGCCGACGAGGTCGAAGCCGCTGTAGAGGCGGTCCCCGGGGTACACCTGGTGGTCGACGATGCCCGCGGCGGGCGTGGTGAGCTTCTGCGGGAAGGTGGCGTCCGGCTTCTTGAGGTGGAAGACCACCTCGGTGTCGCTGGGCGTCTCGATCTTGTCGATGTCGTTGACGAGCGTGCCCGGACCGTTGGCGTAGTTGATCTTCTGCACGCGGTCGATGGAGAACTTCACGTCCTGCGCGGTGAGCGCGTGGCCGTTGGAGAACTTCAGGTCGCTGCGGAGGGTGCACCGGTACTGCTCGTTCCGCGTGTCCCGGAAGCCGCAGGTCTTGGCCGCCTCGGGCACCGGCGTGGTGCCGGTTCTGGGCAGCCGCAGCAGCGTCTGGAGGGTGCCGCGCAGCACGTTCATCGCGTCGACGTCGTACGCCTGCGCCGGATCGAACGGTGCGGGGGCATCCTTGGTGGCCTCGATCTGCGTGGCGACCCCGACGACGATGGGATCGCTCCCGTCCGCACCGTCCGGGCCGCCGCAGGCCGCGAGTACGGGGGCGAGCAGACCGGCCAGAGCCGGCAGCACCAAGGTCTTGCGATTCATCGTCGGCAGGTTCCTTATCAGCGCAGAGGTGTTGCTCACGTCGACATTAGTAGGAACAGCCATCGGGTCCGGGCCGCAACGGAGTTGCCGTTATAGGGACACCGGATAACAGAACACAGGTCTCCGATTACCGGACGCGGGAACGAAGCGGGCGTTGATCAATGAATCCGGACACTTACCCCCGCACATCAGGCTCGCAGACCCACCTGGAACACCCGTGATGACACCTGTCGACGCCGAGGCGCGTGAGAAACGTCACGCGCCCCGGCGGGAGCGGCAATGCGGGAATTCGGCCAGGGTATACGTCACGGAAAATGAGCAGGTCGCTGCCCTGAGTTCTTACCGCTTTCCCGGAGGAACGCTCAGTGCATGCCTCAATTGCTTTCCGTGATGAGCGCCTGAAGAAAAGAAAGATCAACTTCTTCGAGTGACCGGACGACGGTCCGGCCCGCCGCGGGCGGCACCGGCACCACCGACGGCACGGCCACGACGCGGCACCCGGCCGCCTCCCCCGCGCGCACCCCCGTGAGGGTGTCCTCCACCACCGCGCACCGCGCCGGATCGACGCCCAGCCGGGCGGCGGCGGTGAGGTACGGATCCGGATGCGGTTTGGTGCGCTCCAGCTCGTCACCGGCGAGCGTCAGATGGAAGTTGGCCGGGCCCAGGGAGTGCAGCATGCGGTCGATGATGGCGCGGTGCGAGGCGGAGACCAGGGCGGTGGGCACACCGTGGGCGGAGAGTTCGGCCAGCAGCCGGCGGGCGCCGGGCATCAGCGGTACCCCGCGGCCGATCCGGGCGGCGAAGCGGGCGTTGAGCAGTCCGCTCAGCTCCGTCAGGCCGATCCGGGCGCCGGTGGCCTGAATCAGATATCCGGCGCTGCGGGTCATGGGACCGCCGACGACGACCTCGCGGTGGGTGTCGTCCAGGACGTGGCCCAGCTCGGCGAAGACCTCAGACTCGGCCTCCCACCAGAAACCCTCGGTGTCGACGAGGGTGCCGTCCAGGTCGAGGAAGACCGCCTGGAGAGCCGTGTCCTCGACCGCCCGGGAGTCGGCCGCGGGGATGCTGCTGGTCATCCGTCCACCTCCGTGAGGGTCCCCTGAGGGACAAAAGGGCCGGCCACCGCCCCGGAGTGGGGTGATGACCGGCCGCTACCGGACCGACCAGTGTACGACTGTGCGCGCCGGTCCGCGGGGTGACGCGGAAGGAGGCCGTCCGCCGTTCGGGCGGCGGACGGCCGGGCGCTCACCTGGCGTTACGGCCCGGGCGCTCACCTGGCGTTGAAGTACTTCGCCTCAGGGTGGTGGATCACGATCGCGTCGGTGGACTGCTCGGGGTGGAGCTGGAACTCCTCGGAGAGGTGGACGCCGATGCGCTCCGGCTGGAGCAGATCGGCGATCTTCGCGCGGTCCTCCAGGTCGGGGCAGGCGCCGTAGCCCAGGGAGAAGCGGGCGCCGCGGTACTTGAGCGCGAACATGTCCTCGACGTCGGACGGGTCCTCGCCGCCGAAGCCCAGCTCGGCACGGACCCGGGCGTGCCAGTACTCGGCCAGCGCCTCGGCGAGCTGGACGGAGAGGCCGTGGAGTTCGAGGTAGTCGCGGTAGGAGTTGGCGGCGAAGAGCTTGGCGGTCTCCTCGCCGATGCGGGAGCCGACGGTGACGACCTGGAGGCCGACGACGTCGGTCTCGCCGGACTCCTCCGGGCGGAAGAAGTCCGCCAGGCACAGGCGGCGGCCGCGGCGCTGGCGCGGGAAGGTGAAGCGGGTGCGCTCGGTGCCGTCCTCGTGCAGCAGGATGAGGTCGTCGCCCTTGGAGACGCACGGGAAGTAGCCGTGGACGACGGCGGCTTCCAGCAGGTTCTCCGTCTGGAGCCGGTCGAGCCAGCCGCGCAGCCGCGGCCGTCCCTCGGTCTCCACCAGCTCCTCGTAGGTCGGGCCGTCGCCGGTGCGGGCCTGCTTGAGGCCCCACTGGCCCTTGAAGAGGGCGCCCTCGTCCAGCCAGGAGGCGTAGTCGGCGAGCTGGATGCCCTTGACGACGCGGGTGCCCCAGAACGGCGGGGCGGGGACGGGGTTGTCGGTCGCGACGTCGGAGCGGACCGAGCCCTCGGGCTCCTCGGCCGCCGGCTCGGCCGTCTCACGCTTGGGGACGCGGCGCTGCTTCAGCTCGGGCAGGGCGGCGCCGGGCACGCCGCGCTTGACGGCGATCAGCGCGTCCATCAGGCGCAGCCCCTCGAACGCGTCGCGGGCGTAGCGGACCTCGCCGTCGTAGATCTCGTGGAGGTCCTGTTCGACGTAGGCGCGGGTGAGGGCGGCGCCGCCGAGGATGACCGGGTAGTCGGCGGCCATCTTGCGCTGGTTCAGCTCCTCCAGGTTCTCCTTCATGATCACCGTGGACTTGACCAGCAGTCCTGACATGCCGATGACGTCGGCGCGGTGCTCCTCGGCGGCGTCCAGGATCGCGGAGACCGGCTGCTTGATGCCGAGGTTGACGACGTTGTAGCCGTTGTTGGAGAGGATGATGTCGACGAGGTTCTTGCCGATGTCGTGGACGTCGCCGCGGACGGTGGCCAGGACGATGGTGCCCTTGCCCGATCCCTCGCCGTCGTCGATCTTCTCCATGTGCGGTTCGAGGTGGGCGACCGCGGTCTTCATCACCTCGGCGGACTGCAGGACGAACGGCAACTGCATCTGGCCGGAGCCGAAGAGTTCGCCGACGACCTTCATGCCCTCCAGGAGGGTGTTGTTGACGATGTCGAGGGCGGGGGTGGTGCGCAGCGCCTCGTCGAGGTCGGCCTCCAGGCCGTTCTTCTCGCCGTCGATGATGCGGCGGGCCAGGCGCTCCTCCAGCGGCAGCGCGGCCAGCTCCTCGGCCTTGCCCGCCTTGAGGGACTTGGTGTCGACGCCCTCGAACAGCTCCATGAGCTTCTGGAGCGGATCGTAGCCCTCGGCGCGGCGGTCGTAGATCAGGTCGAGGGCGCAGGTGACCTGCTCCTCGTCGAAGCGGGCGATCGGCAGGATCTTGCTGGCGTGCACGATGGCCGAATCCAGCCCCGCCTTGACGCACTCGTCGAGGAAGACGGAGTTGAGCAGGATGCGGGCGGCCGGGTTGAGGCCGAAGGAGATGTTGGACAGGCCCAGGGTGGTCTGGACGTCCGGGTGGCGGCGCTTGAGCTCCCGGATGGCCTCGATGGTGGCGATGCCGTCCTTGCGGGACTCCTCCTGGCCGGTGCAGATGGTGAAGGTGAGGGTGTCGATGAGGATGTCGGACTCGTCGATGCCCCAGTTGCCGGTCAGGTCGGCGATGAGGCGCTCGGCGATGGCGACCTTGTGCTCGGGGGTGCGGGCCTGGCCCTCCTCGTCGATGGTGAGGGCGATGAGCGCCGCGCCGTGCTCGGCGGCGAGGGCGGTGACCTTGGCGAAGCGGGACTCGGGGCCGTCGCCGTCCTCGTAGTTGACGGAGTTGATGACGGCGCGGCCGCCCAGCTTCTCCAGTCCGGCGCGGAGCACCGGCAGTTCGGTGGAGTCCAGGACGATGGGGAGGGTGGAGGCGGTGGCGAAGCGGCCGGCCAGCTCCTCCATGTCGGCGACGCCGTCGCGTCCGACGTAGTCGACGCAGAGGTCGAGCATGTGGGCGCCCTCGCGGATCTGGTCGCGGGCCATCTCCACGCAGTCGTCCCAGCGGCCCGCCAGCATCGCCTCGCGGAACTTCTTCGAACCGTTGGCGTTGGTGCGCTCGCCGATCGCGAGGTACGAGGTGTCCTGGCGGAAGGGGACGGTCTGGTAGAGGGAGGCGGCGCCGGGCTCGGGGCGCGGCTCGCGCTCCGGCGGGGTCAGGCCGCGGACCCGCTCGACGACCTGGCGCAGGTGTTCGGGGGTGGTGCCGCAGCAGCCGCCGACGAGGGAGAGGCCGTACTCGCCGACGAAGGTCTCCTGGGCGTCGGCGAGCTCGGCGGCGGTGAGCGGGTAGTGGGCGCCGTCCTTGCCCAGGACCGGCAGGCCCGCGTTGGGCATGCAGGAGATCGGGACGCGGGAGTGGCGGGCGAGGTAGCGCAGGTGCTCGCTCATCTCGGCGGGGCCGGTCGCGCAGTTGAGGCCGATCATGTCGATGCCGAGCGGCTCCAGGGCGGTGAGCGCCGCGCCGATCTCGGAGCCGAGCAGCATGGTGCCGGTGGTCTCGACGGTGACGGAGCAGATGACCGGGAGGTTCGTGCCGGTGGCGGCGAGGGCGCGGCGGGCGCCGAGGATGGCCGCCTTGGTCTGGAGCAGGTCCTGGGTGGTCTCGACCAGCAGCGCGTCGGCGCCGCCGGCGATCATGCCCTCGGCGTTGCGCTGGTAGGCGTCGCGGAGGGTGGTGTACGGGGCGTGGCCGAGGGTGGGCAGCTTGGTACCGGGGCCCATCGAGCCGAGGACCCAGCGCTGCTGTCCGGTCGAGGCGGTGAACTCGTCGGCGACCTCGCGGGCGATGCGGGCGCCCGCCTCGGAGAGTTCGAAGACCCGCTCGGGGATGTCGTACTCGGCCAGCGCGGCGAAGTTGGCGCCGAAGGTGTTGGTCTCCACGCAGTCGACGCCGACCGCGAAGTACTCCTCGTGGACCGATCGGACGATGTCCGGACGGGTGATGTTGAGGACCTCGTTGCAGCCCTCCAACTGCTGGAAGTCCTCCATCGAGGGGTCCTGCGCCTGGAGCATCGTGCCCATCGCCCCGTCGGCGACCACCACCCGGGAGGCCAGCGCCTCGCGGAAGGAGTCGACGCGGGACGCGCTGGAGGACGTGGACGTGTACGAGGCCATGGAGGTGCTCCCCTGGTTGCGACGGCTGTCGGCTTTGCGCCCTCCGGTGGACGGCGCACGCGGCCAGCCTAGCCCGAGGTCCGGGACAGGTGTTCCGGTGTTCCACCGCCTGGACGGCCCGCCGTCCCCCGGCCGGTCGCACCTCGGCCATGATCGGGAGCGGAGTCCGGCCCTCCCGTGGTTCGGCATGGACCTATATCGTTCCGCATTGTCGAACCGCGCATCTTGGAGGTTGTCCGATGGCACGCACCATCCAGTCGCTGGAGCGAGCCGCCGCGGTGCTGCGGCTGCTCGCGGGCGGGGAACGGCGGCTGGGACTGTCCGACATCTCCTCGGCGATCGGCCTGGCCAAGGGCACCGCCCACGGCATCCTGCGCACCCTCCAGCAGGAGGGCTTCGTCGAGCAGGACCCGGCGTCCGGCCGCTACCAGCTCGGCGCCGAGCTGCTGCGCCTGGGCAACAGCTATCTGGACGTCCACGAGCTACGGGCCCGCGCCCTGGTGTGGACCGACGACCTGGCACGCTCCAGCGGCGAGAGCGTCTACCTCGGCGTCCTGCACCAGCAGGGCGTACTGATCGTGCACCACGTCTTCCGGCCGGACGACAGCCGTCAGGTGCTGGAGGTGGGCGCGATGCATCCGCTGTACAGCACGGCGCTGGGCAAGGTGCTGTGCGCGTACGACCCGGTGGCGCACAGCGAGGTCGCGGAGGTGGAGCGGGAAGCGCTCACGGCGCACACGGTGACCGGGGCGGACGCGTTCGAGACGGCGCTGGAGCTGACCCGGGCGCGGGGGTGGGCCGCGGACGTCGAGGAGACGTGGGAGGGCGTGGCGTCGGTGGCCGCGCCGGTGCACGACCGGCGGCGGATGCCGGTGGGTGCGGTGGGCATCACGGGTGCCGTGGAGCGGGTGTGCCGGGAGGGCGCGGTGCGGCCGGAAATCGTCGCTGCTGTCAGGGATTGCGCACGCGCTGTGTCCAGGGATCTGGGCGCAGGCCGATTCTGACCGTATTGCGACTGATTGTTCACGCGACTTTTTCGCCACAGAACCCTTGACGCCACCAAACAGGTGAACAAAACTGCCGTTCGTCGGTCGGCATTGTCGAACACCACACGACAATATTCGTTATGGTGGACAGTGCCGCGGGGCCGACCACAGCCCTCTCGGAGGGCGCGGACCACCGGAGACCCGGGGTTCGCCTTCCCCTGGACGAAGGACAAAGGAGTCGCGGGTGTCCAGCTCCGACATCTTCCTCAGCGAGACCATCGGTACCGCTGTTCTGATACTGCTCGGCGGTGGCGTCTGCGCCGCCGTCACCTTCAAGCGCTCCAAGGCGTATGAGGCCGGCTGGGTCGCCATCGCCCTCGGTTGGGGCTTCGCCGTACTCACGGGCGCGTACATCGCCGCAAAGTCCGGCGCGCACCTCAACCCCGCGGTCACCGTCGGTATCGCCATCAAGGGCGGCATCGAGTGGAGCCAGGTGCCGGTGTACTTCGCCGGTGAGCTGCTCGGCGCCATGATCGGTGCGGTGCTGGTCTGGCTGTCGTACTACGGGCAGTTCCGGGCGCATCTGACCGACCCGGAGGTCCTGGCCGCGCACAACGGCCAGGAAGGCATGGTGGACAAGGCGACCGCCCCCAAGGCGGGCCCGGTCCTCGGCATCTTCTCCACCGGTCCGGAGATCCGGAACGCAGTTCAGAACCTCGTGACCGAGATCATCGCCACCATCGTGCTCGTGCTGGCGATCCTCAACCTCGGCCTGAGCGACGACGGCAAGGGCGTCGGCCCGATCGGCTCCCTGCTGGTGGCGTTCGTCGTCGTCGGTATCGGTCTGTCGCTCGGTGGCCCGACCGGCTACGCGATCAACCCGGTCCGCGACCTCGGTCCGCGTATCGTGCACGCGCTGCTGCCGCTGCCGAACAAGGGCGGATCCGACTGGGGCTACGCGTGGATCCCGGTCGCCGGCCCGCTGATTGGCGGAGCCATCGCCGGTGGCATCTATCAGGTGGCGTTCGCCTGAGCCGCGTGCCCGTAACGCCCCCGCCCGCACAGAATCACTGGAGCACACCATGAGCGACACCCCCTCCACCTCCTCCCACGGTCACGGTCCGTTCATCGCGGCCATCGACCAGGGCACGACCTCCAGCCGCTGCATCGTGTTCGACAAGGACGGCCGCATCGTGTCGGTCGACCAGAAGGAGCACGAACAGATCTTCCCCAAGCCCGGCTGGGTCGAACACGATGCCGCCGAGATCTGGGAGAACGTCCAGCAGGTCGTGGCCGGCGCCGTCGCCAAGGCCGGCGTCACCGCCGACGACGTCAAGGCGATCGGTATCACCAACCAGCGCGAGACCACACTGCTGTGGGACAAGCACACGGGTGAGCCGGTCCACAACGCCATCGTCTGGCAGGACACCCGGACCGACGCGCTCTGCAAGGAGCTGGGCCGCAACGTCGGTCAGGACCGCTTCCGCCGCGAGACCGGCCTGCCGCTGGCCTCGTACTTCGCGGGCCCGAAGATCCGCTGGCTGCTGGACAACGTCGAGGGGCTGCGCGAGCGCGCCGAGCGCGGCGACATCCTCTTCGGCACCATGGACTCCTGGGTCATCTGGAACCTCACCGGCGGTGTGAACGGCGGTGTGCACGTCACGGACGTCACCAACGCCTCGCGCACCCTGCTGATGAACCTCCACACGCTGGAGTGGGACGACAAGATCCTCCAGTCGATCGGCATCCCCGCCGCCGTCCTCCCGGAGATCAAGTCCTCCGCCGAGGTCTACGGCACCACCGCCGCCGGCACCCTGGCGGGCGTGCCCGTCGCCTCCGCCCTCGGTGACCAGCAGGCCGCGCTCTTCGGCCAGACCTGCTTCTCGCAGGGCGAGGCCAAGTCCACGTACGGCACCGGCACCTTCATGCTGATGAACACCGGCAACCAGCCGGTGAACTCGTACAACGGTCTGCTGACCACCGTCGGCTACCGCATCGGCGACCAGGACGCGGTCTACGCGCTGGAAGGCTCCATCGCGGTCACCGGCTCGCTGGTGCAGTGGATGCGCGACCAGATGGGCCTGATCAACTCCGCCGCGGAGATCGAGACGCTGGCCTCCACCGTCGAGGACAACGGCGGCGCGTACTTCGTCCCGGCCTTCTCCGGCCTGTTCGCCCCCTACTGGCGCTCCGACGCGCGCGGCGTGATCGCGGGTCTGACCCGCTACGTCACCAAGGCGCACATCGCCCGCGCCGTTCTCGAGGCCACCGCCTGGCAGACCCGCGAGATCACCGACGCCATGACGAAGGACTCCGGCGTCGAGCTGACCGCGCTCAAGGTCGACGGCGGTATGACCTCCAACAACCTGCTGATGCAGACCATCTCGGACTTCCTGGACGCGCCGGTGGTGCGCCCGATGGTCGCCGAGACGACCTGCCTCGGCGCTGCCTACGCGGCCGGTCTGGCCGTCGGCTTCTGGTCCAGCACCGACGAGCTGCGCGCCAACTGGCGCCGGGCCGCCGAATGGACCCCCCGGATGGATGCGGCCACCCGTGACCGCGAATACAAGAGCTGGCTCAAGGCAGTGGAACGCTCCATGGGCTGGCTCGACGACGACACTGTCGAGGAGTAATCAAATGAGCACCCTGCAGAGCGTCCCGGCACTCGGGACGCACCCGGCCGACGGTTCGACCCCGAGCCGCGCCGAGACCCGGGAACAGCTGTCCAAGGCGACGTACGACCTCCTGGTGATCGGTGGCGGCATCCTGGGCATCTCCACTGCCTGGCACGCCGCGCAGGCCGGACTGCGGGTGGCCCTGGTGGACGCCGGCGACTTCGCCGGCGCCACCTCCTCCGCCTCCTCCAAGCTGCTGCACGGCGGACTGCGCTACCTGCAGACCGGCGCGGTGAAGCTGGTGGCGGAGAACCACTTCGAGCGGCGTGCGGTCTCCCGTGAGGTGGCGCCGCACCTCGCCAACCCCCTCACCTTCTACCTGCCCGTCTACAAGGGCGGCCCGCACGGCGCGGCCAAGCTCGGCGCCGGTGTCTTCGCCTACTCCGCGCTCTCCGCGTTCGGGGACGGCGTCGGCCACGTCATATCGCCGGCCAAGGCCCAGCGCGACGTGCCGGAGCTGCGGACCGACAACCTCAAGGCCGTCGCGGTCTACGGCGACGACCAGATGAACGACGCCCGGATGGCGCTGATGACCGTCCGCGCCGCCGTCGCGGCCGGCGCCACGGTCCTCAACCACTCCGAGGTCACCGGGCTGCGCTTCACCCAGGGCCGGGTCACCGGTGCCGAGCTGAAGGACCGCACCGACGGCGAGGAGTTCGGCGTCAACGCCCGCCTGGTCCTCAACGCGACCGGCCCGTGGGTGGACCACCTGCGCAAGATGGAGGACCCGAACGCGGCCCCCTCGATCCGCCTGTCCAAGGGCGCGCACCTGGTCCTCAAGCGCACCTCCCCCTGGAAGGCGGCGCTGGCCACCCCGATCGACAAGTACCGCATCACCTTCGCCCTCCCCTGGGAGGACATGCTGCTGCTCGGTACCACCGACGAGGAGTACGAGGGCGACCCGGCGGACGTCGCGGTCACCGAGAAGGACACCGCCCAGATCCTGGACGAGGCCGCCTTCTCCGTCCGTGACCAGCAGCTCTCGCGCGACCTGATCACCTACTCGTTCGCCGGTCTGCGGGTGCTGCCCGGCGGCCCCGGCGACACCTCCAAGGCCAAGCGCGAGACGGTCGTGACCGAGGGCAGCGGCGGCATGCTGTCCGTCGCGGGCGGCAAGTGGACGACCTTCCGCCACATCGGCCGTACGGTCATGAACAAGCTCGCCGCGCTCCCCGGCCACCCGCTGGCCGGCGACATGGAGCCGATCGCGCGCCTGCCGAAGAAGCTCCCGCTGCCCGGTATCGCCAACCCGAACGCGGTGGCGCACCGCCTGCTGGTCGACGGCACCGCCGACGGCCCGCAGATGGCGCCGGAGACCGCGCGGCACCTCGCCACGCACTACGGCTCGCTCTCGTTCGACATCGCGCGCCTGGCCAACGAGAACCCGGAGCTGGCCGAGCGCATCCACCCGGACGCGCCGGAGATCTGGGCGCAGGTCGCCTACGCCCGGGACCACGAGTGGGCCGAGACCGTGGACGACGTGCTGCGCCGCCGGACCACGCTGACCATCCGCGGCCTGGACACGGAGGACGTCCGCGCCAAGGTGAAGGGCATGCTCGACAACTGAGCCGAGGGCGTACGCCACGCGCGTACGGTCCGGCGGAGGGGCGGTTCCCGTACGGGAGCCGCCCCTTCGGCGTGTGCGGACGCGGGCGGCGGGCGGGCCGCCGGACCGTCCGTTACCGACCGGCCTGGGGATGGGTTCGCAGGCCGGTACATAATGGGCCCAGACATCGGATGTCTGGGAGGGCGTCCGGCGGATCGGAACGGGGGAGGCCGGCCGTGGCGGTCACTGACGAGGCCATCGAGAAGATCAAGGCGATGATCGTCTCCGGGGCGTTGCGGCCGGGCGACCGGCTGCCCAAGGAGAGCGAACTCGCCGCGGAGCTGGGCCTGTCGCGCAATTCGCTGCGCGAGGCGGTGCGGGCGCTGTCGCTCATCCGCATCCTCGACGTACGGCAGGGCGACGGCACGTACGTGACCAGCCTCGATCCGCAACTGCTGCTGGAGGCGCTGAGCTTCGTGGTGGACTTCCACCGCGACGACACGGTGCTGGAGTTCCTCGCCGTCCGCCGGATCCTGGAGCCCGCCGCCACCGCGATGGCCGCCGGGCGGATCGCGGCGGCCGAACTCGACGCGCTGGAGGCGGGGTTGGCGGCGCTGGGGCCCGATCCCTCGGTGGAGGAGCTGGTCGCCGGGGATCTGGAGTTCCACCGGCGGATCGTCGCGGCGTCCGGGAATTCCGTGCTCTGCTCCCTGCTGGAGGGCCTGTCGGGGCCGACCACGCGGGCGCGGGTCTGGCGCGGGCTGACACAGAAGGACGCGGTGGCCCGCACGCTCACCGAGCACCGCGCGATCCTCGCCGCCCTGCGCACCGGTGACGCGGAGGCGGCGCGGGCGTGGGCGACGGTCCACATCGCGAGCGTGGAGCAGTGGCTGCGCTCGACGCTGTGAGGGGCGGGGCCCTCCCGCGCCGGGTTCCGGCCCCGTGGCGCCCTCAGTCCGTCCGGGCGTCCGGTTCCCCGAGTCCGTACACGCGGGTCGCCGTGCCGCCGAAGACGGCGGCGCGTTCGGCGGGGGTGAGGTGGACGGTGGCGGTCTCGGCGAGGGCGTGGACGGTGGCGTAGTCGGCGGCGAGGGTGCAGACCGGCCAGTCGGAGCCGAAGAGGACCCGGCCGGGGCCGAACGTGTCGAGGACGTGCCGGGCGTACGGCAGGAGCCGGTCGGGCCGGCGGTGCGCGGGGGCGGCCTCGGTGACCAGGCCGGAGAGTTTGCAGTTGACGTGCGGCAGGGCGGCGAGGGCGGTCAGGGCGGCGGCCCAGCCCGCGTCACCGCCGCCGCCGATCGCCGGTTTGCCCGCGTGGTCCAGGACGAACGCCAGCTCGGGCACGGCGCGGGCGGCGGCGAGCGCGGCGGGCAGCTCGCGCGGGGTGACCAGCAGGTCGTAAACGAGTCCGGCGGCGGCCACGGCGCGCAGGCCCCGCAGGACGTCGGGGCGGACCAGCCAGTCCGGGTCCGGTTCGTCCTGGACCTGGTGGCGCAGGCCCACCAGCGCGGGCGGGTGCCCGGCCAGCGTCGCGGGCAGCTCCGGATCGGTGAGGTCGGCCCAGCCGACGACGCCCCGCACCGGCCCCGGTCCGGCCGCGACGGCCAGCAGGTCGGCGGTCTCCGCCGTGGACGACGAGGACTGGACGAGGACGGTGGCGTCGATGCGGTGGGCGGCGAGCTGCGGGATCAGCTCGGCGAGGGTGTGGTCGCGGCGCAGCGGGTCGGCCCAGGGTCCGGTCATCCAGGGCTGCGGGTGGCGGGCGAGGTCCCACAGGTGGTGGTGGGCGTCGATGCGCATCGGGTCTCCGGGGTGGGGGGTTCTGGCGGGCCTGGCGGGCCGGGGCGGGGCGTCCGGCTCCCCCGCGGCGCCGGGCGCGCCCGGCGGGGCTTCGGACGCGCCCGGCCGGGTGGTTCAGGGCGTGTCCGGCGGCAGCGGTACGTCGGCGTCGAGCAGTCCGCGGTCGACGAGGGCGGGCCAGAGCGCGTCGGGGATGTCGTGGCCGAAGAGCGCGGCGTTCTCGGTGGCCTCCCGGGCGTCCGCCGCGCCGGCGACCACCCCGGCCACCGACGGGTGGGCGAACGGGAAGCGGAGCGCGGCGGCCTTGAGCGGCACGCCGAACGCGGCGCAGACCGCGGCGAGTTCGCGGGCGCGGGCCACCAGGTGCGGCGGGGCGGGCGTGTAGTCGTACGGGGCGCCGGGCGCCGGGTCGGCGAGCAGGCCGGAGTTGTAGACGCCGCCGGCGATGACGGAGGCTCCGCGGCGGGCGCAGACCGGCAGCAGGTCGTCGAGGGCGGTGCGCTCCAGGAGGGTCCAGCGGCCGGCGCAGAGCACCACGTCCACGTCGAGGTCGGCGACGAGGCGGGCCAGGACGTCGCTGCGGTTCATGCCGAAGCCGATGGCGCCGACGCGTCCCTCGGCGCGGAGTTCGGCGAGGGCCGGGTAGCCGGTGGCGTACACCTCGGGCAGATGGTTCTCGACGTCGTGCAGATAGACGATGTCGGCGGTGTCCGTGCCGAGGCGGGCCAGTGAGGCGTCGAGGGTGGCGCGGATGCCGTCGCGGGTGAAGTCCCAGGTCCGGGCGCGGGCGGGGGTGGCGACGAAGCCCTCCCCCGCGGGCGTCTCCCCCGGTGCGAGCGGCCGCAGACGGCGGCCGACCTTGGTGGCGAGGGTGTATCCGGCGCGGTCGTGGCCGCGCAGCGCCCGGCCGAGGCGTTCCTCGGCGAGGCCGACGCCGTAGTGGGGCGCGGTGTCGAAGTGGGTGGCGCCCGCGGCGAGGGCGGCGCGGACGGTGGCGCGGGCGTCGTCCTCGTCCACCGCGCGGTAGAGGTTGCCGAGCGGGGCGCAGCCGAGGCCGAGGGGCGGGACGGTGACGGCGGTGCGGCCGAGGCGGCGCGGGCCGCGGGGCGGTGGGGTCATGGCGTCCGGCTCCTCGTCAGTCCTGTTTGCCGCCGCCGGCGAACCGGGAGATGACCAGCGCGACGATGATGATCGCGCCGTTGAGGAACTGCGTCCACAGCGGCGGCACCCCGGCCAGCGTCATGACGTTGATGACGAGTTGGAGGGCGAGGACGCCGGTCAGCGCGCCGAAGAGGGTGCCGCGGCCGCCCTTGAGGCTGATACCGCCGATCACCGCGGCGGCGAAGACCTGGAAGATCCAGCCGTTGCCCTGGCTCGCCGAGACCGCGCCGTAGTGGCCGGTGTAGAGGATCCCGGCGAACGCGGCGAGGAGTCCGCCGAGGGCGAGGACGGTCCAGGTGAGCCGGTCGGCGCGGATACCGGCGGCGCGGGCCGCCTCCGGGTTGCCGCCGACCGCGTACAGCGCCCGCCCGTGCCGCAGATAGCCGAGGGCGGCGCCCCCGGCGGCGAAGAGGGCGAGGCAGATCCAGACGGCGGCGGGGACGCCGAGCCAGACGGCGCCGCCGAGGTAGGCGAAGGAGGGCGGGACATCACCGATGGAGCGGCCCTCGGAGATCCCGACCTGGAGGCCGCGGAGCGCGGTGAGCATGCCGAGCGTGGCGATGAAGCCGTTGACGTGGAGTTTGAGCATGAGGAAGCCGTTGACGGCGCCGATCGCGGCGCCGACGGCGAGGCAGAGCGGGACGGCGGACCAGGCGGGGAGGGCGCCCAGGCCGGTGAAACGGTCGCCGTGCGCGGGCGTCACCAGCCAGAGCGCGACGACCGGCGCCAGCCCGATGGTCGACTCCAGCGAGAGGTCCATCCGGCCGCTGATCAGGATCAACGCCTCGCCGAGTACGAGCAGCCCCAGTTCGGTGGACTGCTGGACGACGCCGACGAGGTTGTCGCGGGTGAGGAAGGCGGGCGAGACGACGAAGCCGATGACGCCCAGGACGACGATCACCGGGACGAGCGAGAAGTCCCGCCAGCGGCCCGGCCCCGCCGTCCGGGCACGCCGCCCGGACGCCGGGGCCACCGCCGGTACGTCGGGCGGCGCTGCGGTCTCGGTCATGGCGCGGTTCCTTCCGGTGCGTGGGGCGAGGGGTGCGCGGAACTTCCGGGGCCGGGCGGGGACGGGTCGGCGGAACCGCCGCCGGGGGCGGGAGGCACGCCCGGAGCACCGGAGCCATCGGGGAGCCCGGCCGGAGCACCGGGACCGTCGGGGAGGCCGGACGGAGTCGGAGCGCCGGGCCCCGCCGGAGTGCCGGACGGAGTCGGAGCGCCGGGCCCCGCCGGGCCGCCGGACGCTGCCGGGCCGCCGGGCCCCGCCGAGCCACCAAGCCCCGCCGGGCCGCCGGACGCTGCCGGGCCGCCGGGCCCCGCCGAGCCACCAAGCCCCGCCGGGCCGCCGGACGCTGCCGGCCCGCCGGGAGCCGCGCCACCGGAAGCCGCGCCGCCACCCGCCAAAGCTCCGCCGCCCGGCGCCCCCATCCCCTCCATCGCCGCGACCAGTTCCCCGTCGCGCCATCCGGCGGCGAACTCGCCGGTCACCCGGCCGTGGAAGAGCGTCAGGACCCGGTCGCAGATCCGCAGGTCGTCCAGTTCGTCGGAGACGAGCAGTGCGCAGGCGCCCTCGTCCGCGACCTGCCGTACGGCGGAGAGCAGCGCCTCCTTGGACTTGATGTCGACGCCGTTGGTGGGCCGGACCGCGACGAGCACCCGGGGGTCGCGGGCCAGGGCGCGGGCGATGACGACCTTCTGCTGGTTGCCGCCGGAGAGCCCGGTCACCGGCGCCCCGGGCCCGGCCGTCTTGATGTCCAGCGCGGTGATCATCCGGCGGGCGAACTCCCGGGCCCGGGACGGCAGTACGGTCCCGGCCGGGCCCAGCCGGTCACTCACGGTCAGCGTCACGTTCTCGGCGACGCTGCGGGTGGCGACCAGCCCCTCGCGGTGGCGGTCCTCCGGTACGTAGCCGATCCCGGCGGCCAGCGCGTGCGGGACGGAGCCGGTGCGGACCGGGCGGCCGCCGACCGTGATCCGGCCACCGCCGGGGGCCCGCAGTCCGGCCAGCGTCTCGGCGAGGGCGGTGGCCCCGCTCCCGGCGGCGCCCGCCAGACCGACCACCTCCCCGGCCCGTACGGTCAGGCCGACGGGGGCGAAGTGGCCGTCCAGGGCGAGGCGTTCGGTGCGCAGCACCTCGGCGCCGGGCGGGCCGGACGCCGGGCGGCGGGCGGCGGCGGACGGCCGCTCCCCCGTCATCGCCTCGACCAGGGCGTCCCGGGAGAGGCCGGCGACGGGCGCGGTCAGCACGTGCCGGGCGTCCCGGAGCACGGTGACCGTGTCGCACAGCGCGTGGACCTCCTGGAGGTGGTGCGAGATGAAGAGGAAGGCGACGCCCCGTGCGCGCAGGGCGCGCAGCTCGGTGAAGAGCCGGTCGATCCCGGCGGCGTCGAGGCGGGCGGTCGGCTCGTCGAGGACGATCAGCCGGGCGCCGTGCGTCAGCGCGCGGGCGATCTCCACGAACTGCCGCTGCTCCACGCCGAGTTCCCGGATCCGGGCGGCCGGGTCGACGTCGACGCCGTACTCCGCCAGCACCTCGCGGGCGCGGGCGCGCAGGGCCCGCCAGCGCAGCCGGCCGCGCGGTAGCTGCCCCAGGTGGAGGTTTTCCGCGACGGTCAGGTCCGGGACGGTCATGGACCGCTGGTGGACGCAGGCCACCCGGCGCTGCCAGGCGGCGGTGTCGCCGGGGCGGGGCGCCGGCCGCCCGGCGAAGGTGACGGTGCCGGTGTCCGGCCGCACCAGACCGGTGAGGACCGACACCAGCGTGGACTTCCCGGCGCCGTTCCGCCCGACGAGGGCGTGGGCCTCGCCGGGCCGGACGGTCAGCCCGACGCCGTCGAGGGCGACGGTCGGGCCGTAGCGTTTGCCGATGTTCTCGGCGCGTACGGCGGGCGGGGCGGGACCTGTGGCGGGCGGGGCGCCGGACGCGGGGCGCTCACCGGGCGGGCGTCCGGCACCGGGCGCGGCGGCGGGGCCGCCGGGAGCGCTGCCGCCGTCCCCGGGCGGCCCGCCCCGCGCGCTCACTTCTTCTCCAGTTGATTGGCCCAGAGCGCGGGGTCGTCGGCGTTCTCCTTGGTGACGAGGGGCGCCGGGAGCTGATCCTCCAGACCGTTGGGGATCTTCACGATGGTGGAGCCGTGGTCGGTCGGGCCGGGCCGGAACGTCTTCTTCGCCAGGGCGGCGCGCGCGTAGAAGAGGGCGTACTGCGCGTAGAGGTCGGCGGGCTGGGAGAGGGTGGCGTCGATCTGACCCGCGCGGATGGCGGTGAGTTCGTCGGGGATGCCGTCGTTGGAGATGACGGTGAGGTGGCCGGGGCTGCCCGCGGGCCGCAGGCGCTTCTCCTGCTTGAGGAGGGCGAGGACCGGCTGGAGGAACGCGCCGCCGGCCTGGAGGTAGAGCCCGTCGAGGTCCGGGTGCTGGGCCAGCAGGCTCTGGAGCTTGGCGGAGGCGACCTCGCCCTTCCAGTCGGTGGCCAGCTCGTGCACGGTGATCTTCGGGTACTTCTTCTTCATGCAGGCGGCGAACGCCTCGGAGCGGTCCCGCCCGTTGACGGAGCTGAGGTCGCCCTGGAGTTCGGCGACGCGCCCGTGCCCGCCGAGCTTACGGCCGAGGTAGTCGCAGGACTTCTCGCCGTACGCGCGGTTGTCGGCCCGTACGACCATGTAGACGGCGCCCTTGTCGGGGCGGGTGTCGACGCTGATGACGGGGATCTTCCGGGCCGCCAGGCGGGTCAGGGCGGTGGTGAGAGCGCCGGTGTCCTGCGGGGCCATGACGACGGCCTTCGCGCCCTGGTCGGTGAGGGCCTGGACGTTGGAGACGACCTTGGCGACATCGTTCTGGGAGGTGGACAGCGGCAGCGCGGGGACCTTGTCCTCGTCGATGCCGCGTTCCAGGTAGCGCTGGTAGGAGCTCCAGAAGTCGGTGTCGGTGCGCGGGACGTCGATACCGATCCGCCCGGCGGCGGCGTCGCTGCCGCGGTTGCAGCCGGCGAGTGCGGCGACGGCCAGCAGCACGGCGCAGGCCGAGGCGGTGGTGGGACGCGGTCTCATGCTCATCCTCCGTCGTGGTGGGGCGGGCCGGGCGGCGGTCAGGTGGCGGGGCGCGGGCGCAGTCCCTGCATGCCGCCGTCGACGGCGAGTTGTGTGCCGGTGACGGCGGAGGCGCCCGGGGAGGCGAGGTGGACGAGGGCGGCGGCGACCTCCTCGGCGGTCACCAGCCGGCCCATCGGCTGCCGGGCACAGAGCGCGGCCCGCTCCGCCGCCGGATCGTCCGCCCGCTCCAGGAGCCGGCCGCCCCAGGGCGTGTCGGCGGTGCCGGGGTTGACGCAGTTGACCCGGATCCCGTCGGGCAGCAGATCCGCGGCCATCGCCAGCGTCAGCGACAGCACCGCGCCCTTGCTGGCGCTGTAGAGGGCGCGCTGCGGCAGTCCGGCGGTGGCCGCGATCGAGCAGGTGTGGACGAGCGAGACCCGGCCGGGCGCGGTGACGGCGGCGCGGCGCAGGTACGGCAGCGCGGCGCGGGCGGTGCGCACCAGCCCGAGGACGTTGACGTCCAGCACCCGCGCCCACTCGGCGTTGTCGTTGTCCTCGACGGTGCCGACGGCGCCGGTCCCGGCGTTGCCGACGACGGTGTGCAGGGCGCCGCCGATGGCGTGGACCGCCGTCTCGACGGCGGCGCGGACCTCCGTGTCGGAGGTGACGTCGGCGGTGAGGCGGACCGCGCCGTGGGGGGCGCCGGACGGGTCGCGGTCCAGGACGGCGACGCGGGCGCCGCGGGCCAGCAGCAGGGCGGCGGTGGCCGCGCCGATGCCGGAGCCGCCGCCGGTGACGAGGGCGCCCTGTCCGGCGAAGTCGGCCGGTAACCGGTTCATGCGGTGACCTCCTGGGGTCCGCGCGGCCCGGGGGCGCCGGGAGCACGCCAGACCGGGCCGTCGGGGAAGCGGTGGGCGGTGAGCGAGGCGGGTTTCATCCGGGCGGAGAAGCCGGGCGCGGCCGGGGCGCGGTAGCGGCCGCGTTCGACGACGGCGGGGTCGGTGAAGTGCTCGTGGAGGTGGTCGACGTACTCGATGACCCGGTCCTCCCAACTCCCGGACACCGCCACGTAGTCGAACATCGCCAGGTGCTGGACCAGCTCGCACAGCCCGACGCCGCCGGCGTGCGGGCAGACCGGCACCCCGTACTTGGCGGCGAGCAGCAAGATCGCGAGATTGTCGTTGACCCCGGCGACCCGCGCCGCGTCGATCTGCACGAAGTCGACGGCGCCCGCCTGGAGCAGTTGTTTGAACACCACGCGGTTGGCGGCGTGTTCACCGGTGGCGACCTTCACCGGCTGCCCGGCGCGCACGGCGGCGTGGCCGAGGATGTCGTCGGGGCTGGTGGGCTCCTCGATCCAGTACGGCGCGTACGGCGCGAGCGCGGTCATCCAGCGGACCGCCTCGGGCACGTCCCAGCGCTGGTTGGCGTCGACGGCGATGCGTACCGCCGGTCCGACGGCGGCGCGGGCCAGCCGCATCCGGCGCAGATCGTCGCCGAGGTCCGCGCCCACCTTCAGCTTGATCTGCCGGAAGCCGTCGGCGACCGCCTCCTCGGCGAGCCGCACCAGCTTCCCGTCGTCGTAGCCGAGCCACCCCGGTGACGTGGTGTACGCGGGGTAGCCCTCGGCCCGCAGCCGGGCGGTACGCGCCGCCCGTCCCGGCTCCGCGGCGCGCAGGATGGCCAGCGCCTCGCCGGGCGTGAGGGCGTCGGTGAGGTAGCGGAAGTCGACGAGCGCGACCAGTTCCGCGGGGGTCATGGTGGCCAGGAACTCCCAGACCGGCAGCCCGGCGCGGGTCGCCGCCAGATCCCAGGCGGCGTTGACCACCGCCCCCGCCGCCATGTGCATCACACCCTTCTCCGGGCCGAGCCAGCGCAGCGGCGAATCGTGGGTGAGGGTGCGGTGCAGCGCGCCGAGCGCGTCCGCGGTGAGCGGCGCGGGGGTGCCGACGACGTACGGCGCGAGGGCGCGGATCGCCTCGGCCATCACGTCGTTGCCGCGGCCGATGGTGAAGCAGAAGCCGTGTCCGGGCGGGCCGCCGGAGGTCCGCAGGACGACGTAGGCGGCGGAGTAGTCGGGGTCGGGGTTCATGGCGTCCGAGCCGTCGAGCTGCCGCGAGGTGGGGAAGCGGACGTCGTGGACCTCCAGCTCGGTGACGGTGTCGGTGACGGCCATGCGCACGCCCCTCGGGTCGTCGTGGCGGGAAGACACAAGTGCGAGGACGAAGGAGATCGGACCTTTCCCGGTCATCCGATGTATAGCGTCGCCCGCGCGGCACCGTCCAGACCCCGTACGGAAGTGGCTCGAAGACCCTTCCGAACACCTCGGATGAATGCGCACCCATTCGTGCACAGGGGCTGCGGCCGGGCGCCACGGACCCCGTAGGCTGGGGGGCGCACGCAAGGAAACGGGGTGCCGGCGCCGCTCAGCGGCGGACGACCGGCCGGAAGGAGGCGCTGGGTGATCGAGCTGGAGGGTGTTCCCGAGCTGATCGACCCGGTGATGGTGGCCGCGTTCGAAGGCTGGAACGACGCCGGCGACGCCGCCTCCGCCGCCGTGGCTCATCTGCACCGGGAATGGCAGGGCAAGGTCTTCGCCGCGCTCGACGCCGAGGACTACTACGACTTCCAGGTCAACCGTCCGACCGTCTTCCTGGAGGACGGCGTCCGCAAGGTCACCTGGCCCACCACGCGGCTGTCCGTCGTCCGCGTCGAGGACTCCGACGGCAAGGGCCGCCGCCGCGATCTGGTGCTGGTCCGCGGTATCGAGCCGAGCATGCGCTGGCGCTCGTTCTGCAACGAGATCCTCGGCTTCGCCCATGAGCTGGGCGTGGAGATGCTGGTGGTGCTCGGCGCGCTGCTCGGCGACACCCCGCACACCCGGCCGGTGCCGGTCAGCGGCGTCACCTCGGACACCGACCTGGCCACCCGCATGGATCTGGAGGAGTCCCGCTACGAGGGCCCCACCGGCATCGTCGGCATCCTCCAGGAGGCATGCACCCACGCCGGGGTGCCCGCCGTCAGCCTCTGGGCCGCGGTGCCGCACTACGTCTCGCAGCCGCCCAACCCGAAGGCCAGCCTGGCGCTCCTGAACCGCCTGGAGGACTTGCTCGGCATCCGCATCCCGCAGGGCGAGCTGACCGAGGACGCCCGCGCCTGGCAACTGGGCGTGGACCAGCTCGCGGCCGAGGACAGCGAGGTCGCCGAGTACGTCCAGACGCTGGAGGAGGCGCGGGACACCGCGGACCTGCCGGAGGCGTCCGGCGAGGCCATCGCCCGCGAATTCGAGCGCTATCTGCGCCGCCGGGACCCGCAGACCGGCTCCGGCCGCTCCTTCCCCCGTCTCCCCCGGGAGCCACGGGACCCGAAGGACGCCGGAGCCGACCCGCCGGACGGCCCGGAGGCCGACGGACGGTAGGCGCGACGCCACACGCCGACGGGCGGGGCGGGGCGGGGCCACGGCGGCCCGGCCCCGCCCGTCGGCGTTCCCCCGGTCCGGCGCACCCGGCGTATCCGCGAGGCCGGCGGGTCGGACGGTGTACGCAGGCGGGCGCGGCCCGGGGCGGAATACGGGGACGGGCGCGCCCCGCAACTCCCCCCGCGCTCAGGTCCCCGCCGCGGGGCCCACGGCGGGACGGTCACGGTCGCCGCGCTCAGCGCCCCGCCCGTCCCGCTCCCACCGCCGTCCCGGGCCCGCGCCACCGGTCCCGCATACGGAAAGGGGCGCCCCCGCCGATGCGGAGGCGCCCCTTCGGGGTCGGTGGGTGGTTACAGGGCGACGCCCAGCAGTGCGTCCACCGTCCGCGAGACCAGGCCCGGCGCGCCCTCGTCGCTGCCGCCGCCGGATTCCTGGGCGGCGGCCCAGCGGTCGACGGCCGCCAGCGCCGTGGGGGTGTCCAGGTCATCGGCGAGGGCCGTGCGGACCTCTTCGAGGAGCGCCTCGGCGGGCGGGCCGTCGGGGCGGGAGACGGCGGCGCGCCAGCGGGCCAGCCGGTCGACGGCCTCCGTCAGCACCGCGTCGGTCCACTCCCAGTCGCTGCGGTAGTGGTGGGACAGGAGCGACAGCCGGATCGCGGCCGGGTCGACGCCGTCGCGGCGCAGCTTCGAGACGAAGACCAGGTTGCCCTTGGACTTCGACATCTTCTCGCCGTTCAGGCCCACCATCCCGGCGTGGACGTACGCCTTGGCGAACGGGTGCTCGCCGGTGAGTGCCTGGGCGTGCGAGGCGCCCATCTCGTGGTGCGGGAACGCCAGGTCGGAGCCGCCGCCCTGGACGTCGAAGCCCATGCCGAGGTGTTCCAGGGCGATGGCCACGCACTCGATGTGCCAGCCGGGGCGGCCACGGCCCAGCGAGCCGCCGTCCCAGCTCGGCTCGCCGTCGCGGGCGGCCATCCACAGCATCGGGTCGAGCGGGTTCTTCTTGCCCTCCCGCTCCGGGTCGCCGCCGCGTTCGGCGGAGAGCAGCCGCATCGCCGCGGCGTCGAGCCCGGAGACCTCACCGAAGTGGGTGTCGGACTCGACGGAGAAGTAGATGTCACCGTCCAGCTCGTAGGCGGCGCCGTTGTCGCGGAGCCGTTCGACGAGCGGGACGATGCCGGGTATCGCCTCGACAGCTCCGATGTAGTGGCGGGGCGGGAGCATCCGCAGGGCCGTCATGTCCTCGCGGAACAGCGCGGTCTCGCGCTCGGCGAGCGCCGTCCAGTCGTCCCCGGTGGCGACGGCCCGCTCCAGCAGCGGGTCGTCGACGTCCGTGACGTTCTGCACGTAGTGAACCTGGCGCTTCGTGTCGAGCCACACGCGCTGCACGAGGTCGAACGCGTTGTAGGTCGCCGCGTGCCCCATGTGGGTGGCGTCGTACGGCGTGATGCCGCAGACATAGATACGGGCGACGGGACCGGGGTCGAGGGTCACCCGTCCGCCGGTCGCAGTGGAGTGGATCCTCAGGTCGCGGCCCTGACCGGGCAGGGCGGGGACCTCAGAAGCGGGCCATGCATGCATGTCCTGAGCCTAACCGGATGCTGGTTCCGCATACGAACCGGAGGGCCGGTATTGGCCTGATAGGCGTTCTTGCGTTCGATACCGGAACGTGCTTCACGCGCCGGTCCACGCTCCCCCGGGGCACGCCGCGCGCCGGGCCACGAGGCCGTGTCAGACCGGCGGCCAGGGGATCGGCGGCCAGTCACCGCCGGGCTCGGGGTGCCGGCCGGAGGCCAGCAGAGCGGCAACACGGGCGCGCAGTGCGGCGGTTTCGGCGGCGGTGAGGAGTGCGGCCAACCGGGTGGCGAGCGGGCGGCCCGCCGCCAACTCGGCGCGGAGCCCCTCCAGCACTGTGACCGCCTCGGCGGGCAGCGGCTCCCCGGCCCAGCCCCACAGCAGGGTGCGGAGCTTGTCGTCGGTGTGGAAGGTCACACCGTGGTCGATGGCGAAGAGCCGCCCGCCGGGCCCCGGAAGCAGATGGCCGCCCTTGCGGTCACCGTTGTTGACCACCGCGTCGAGCACCGCCAGCCGCCGCAGCCGCGCGTCGTCGGCGTGGACCAGCAGCGCCGGGCGCCCCTGCCCGGTCTCCGCGAACCCGACCGCCTTCCAGCCCGGTCCGGGCTCGTCGCCCTCGACCAGCGCCAGCAGCGGCGGTATCTCCTCCTCGCCGGGCACCTCGATCCACCGCTGCACCATGCCGGGCCCGTACGGCCCCTCGCGCAGCACCGTGACGGGGACCAGGCCCCAGCCCGTCGCCCGGGAGATCTCGTACGCGGCGACCTCCCGCTGGGCGAGGTTGCCGTCGGGGAAGTCCCACAGCGGCCGTTCCCCGGCGACGGGCTTGTAGACGCAGTCCGCGGTCCGGCCGTCGTGGGTGACGGTGCAGAAGAGGACCGCGTTGGACGCCTCCTCGATCCGGCCGCGGACGGTCAGCTCCCCTTCGTTCAGGAAGGCCGCCTGAAGGTCCTCGTCGTCCGGGAGGGCCGCCGGGACGGCCTCGCGGCCGGTGTCCCGGTCCGCGCCGGCCGGGCCGTCGGGCGGCGAGACGGGGCCGGGGAGCGCCGGTTCTGCGGTGGGTTCCATGGTCAGGCGTCCCGCCGGTAGCCGTTCTGGCGCGGGCAGACATGGCCCTCGGGGTCGAGCGGCAGGCTGCACAGCGGGCACGGCGGGCGTCCGGCGTTCACCACCTCCAGGGCGCGCTTGGCGAAGGCGCGCGCCATGGTGCCGGTCATCCGCACCCGCAGCATCGGCGGGCCGTTCTCGTCGTCCTGGAGCAGCCGCTCCTCGGCCTCGGCGAGGTCCTCCTCGCTGTCGGCGTCCAGCTCGACCAGCGCCTGCGCCTCGATGATCATGCGCTCGTCCTCGCCGTCCCAGGCGAGCGCCATCGTGCCGACGCGGAACTCCTCCTCCACCGGCGTCTCCAGCGGCGCGGTGTCGGCCAGCTCCGAGGGCGCGACGGCGGGCACCGGGGCGTTGCCGCCGCTGCGCCGCACCACCTCGTCCAGCAACTCGTCGATCCGTTCGGCGAGCGCGGCGACCTGCGTCTTCTCCAGGGCGACGCTGGTGGTCCGGCCGGCCGCGGTGGCCTGGAGGAAAAAGCTCCGGCGGCCAGGCAGCCCGACCGTACCGGCCACGAAGCGGTCCGGCGCGTCGTAGAAGAACACCTGACGGGACAAGGTCCTGCTCCGATTGCTCGACTGCGGGGGCTGAGCGGTCGCTGCGGCCCCTGGGTTCAGTGCGGTCAGTGCGCTCACGGCACGGTTCACAGAGGTGTCACGGACAGCGCCGTCGCACCACCCTACTGCGCCCGCTGATCACGGTGCTCCCGCACCACCGCCCACGGCCGCCTCACCGGCGTCCCCGGCGCCCGCCGCGTCCGGCGGAGGCATCAGCCCGCCGAAGTCCCCGGTGTCGCCGAGGCGTACGAGGAAGGGCCGCAGCCGGGTGTAGCGGATCGCGGTGACCGAGCAGGGCTCGACGGAGATGCGCTGGAAGAGGTCGAGATGGAGGCCGAGCGCCTCGGCGACCAGCGCCTTGATGACGTCGCCGTGCGAGCACATCAGATACGTCGCGTCCGGGCCGTGCGCCGCCTCGATCCGGGCGTTCCAGTCGTGCACGGCGTCCACCGCGCGCGCCTGCATGGCCCGCATCGACTCGCCCCCGGGGAAGGCGGCGGCCGACGGGTGCCGCTGGACGACCTCCATCAGCGGTTCGCCGCTCAACTCGGCGAGCTTGCGGCCCGACCAGTCGCCGTAGTCGCACTCATTGATGCGGTCCTCGGCGTGCAGCACCAGCTCCGGGCGGGCGTCCAGCAGCGGACGGAGCGTCTGGCGGCAGCGCTGGAGCGGGCTGGTGACGGCGGCGGCCAGCGGCACCTCCGCCAGCCGGGCGGGGAGCGCCGCGGCCTGCGCCGTACCGCGCTCGTCCAGGGCGATTCCGGGTGTCCGGCCCGCGAGGACGCCGGAGGTGTTGGCGGTGGAGCGGCCGTGCCGCACCAGGATCAGCGTGGGCATGGCGGCCACCCTACGTTCCCTGGCAGGAGTACGGGACCGGAGCGAGAATGCCTGGTGTGATCGTGGACTGCGCCATCTACCGGGACGGGCGCCGCACGGAGCTGCCCGACGACTTCCCGACCGCGCTCCGGGAGGCCCGCCGCGAGCGCGGCCACGCCTTCCTGTGGCTGGGCGTCCACGAGCCGACACCGGCGGAGTTCGAGCGGATCAGCGGTGAGTTCGGGCTGCACCCGCTGGCCGTCGAGGACGCCCTCAAGGCGCACCAGCGGCCGAAGCTGGAGGTCTACGACGACTCGCTGTTCCTGGTGCTCAAACCGGTCGCCTACGACGACGCGGCGGCCACCGTGACCGCCACGGAGCTGATGGTCTTCGTCGGCGACGCCTTCGTGGTGACCGTCCGGCACGGCGAGACCGGCCCGCTGGCGGCCGTACGGCGGCGTCTGGAGCACCAGCCGGACATCCTGCGGCACGGCCCGACGTCGGTCCTCTACGCGGTCAGCGACGCGGTGGTCGACCACTACATGGAGGTGGCCGGCGAACTCCAGACGGATCTGGAGGACCTGGAGGCCGAGGTCTTCTCCCCGGACCGCTCGGAGAGCCGGAACACCGCCGCCGAGATCTACGCGTTCAAACGCCAGGTGATGGAATTCCGGCGCGCCACGGGCCCGTTGACCGAGCCGATGGCGCGCCTCCAGGGGAACGGCGTGCCGTTCGTGCACGACGGCTCGCGGCCCTTCTTCCGCGACGTCAGCGACCATCTGGCGCGCGCCAACGACTCGGTGGACGCCCTGGACCGGCTGCTGTCCGACATCCTCTCCGCGCATCTGGCGCAGATGGGGGTACGGCAGAACGACGACATGCGCAAGATTTCCGCGTGGGCGGCGCTGGCCGCCGTGCCCACCCTGATCGCCGGCGTCTACGGCATGAACTTCCACAGCATGCCGGAGCTGGGCTGGCGCTACGGCTACGCCGGGGTGCTGCTGGCGATGGCCGTCATCGAGTTCTCGCTGTACCGGCTGTTCAAGCGGCGCGGCTGGCTGTGAACGGCGGCGCGGGGGGCGCGGGCGCGGGCGCCCGGCTCAGGCGTACTCGGTGACCGGCCCGCCCAGGGCGTCGCGCCGCTCGGGCATGGTGAGGCTGACCATCCGCCGCCAGCCGATGAGGCGTTCGTAGCCGTAGAGCAGGTGGATACCGGCGGTGAGCAGGGCCGCCTTGGGGGCGGGCCAGCCGAGGATGCGGCCCATACGGTCCATGACGGCGAGGCTGACGTCGCGGTGGACGGCGATCTCGGCGAGCGCGCAGTCGCGCAGGATCCGCTGGATGGTGCGGCCGTGGCCGTCGCGGGCGAGGCGGAGCAGTTCCTCGTGGCAGTAGGCGAGGTGGTTGTCCTCGTCGTGGGAGATCATCCGGACCGCGCGGCCCAGCTCGGGGTGGTCGGCGAAGTGCTTGCACAGCAGCCGCATCTGCTCGGACGCGCGCTGCTCGGTGACCCGGCTGTGCGCGAGGTAGGTGATGACGTCCTCCTCGGTGAGCGGCTCGGCGGCGCGCAGCCGGTCGTGGGCGAGGCCGATACCGCGGCGTTCCAGGAGCATGGTGTAGTCGGCGGCGGCGGGCACGGTGGCCGCCTCCAGGTTGCGTTTGCGCAGCAGGGCGCGGAAGATCCGGCCGTGTTTGTCCTCGTCGGCGCCGTGCCGGGCGGCCTTCGGCGCCAGGTCGCGCCGGTTGTCGGGCATGAGGGCGGCGATCCGCCCGTTCTCCCAGCCGCCCTGGGCCTCCCCGCCCGCGGCGATGGAGCAGAAGAGCCGGTACGCCTCGTCGTCGTCGAGGATTTCCTGGAACAGGCTCCGGGCCGAGAGCATCAGCGCCACCTCCGAAGGACATGCCTGGAGGAAAAGTCAAGGGCGGGGCGGCGGCCCCGGCAACCGGAGGCGAAGGATCGTTCCTCCGTGCGAAGGAACCGGGACGTAACCGGGCGGACGGCACGGCGTTGTCTCCGGTGACGGCCGTGGCGGGGAGGCCCCCCGAGCCCCCACCACGGCCGCGGTCCGCAAGCCGCCCGGTGCCCGTGCACCGGGCGGCTTGCCGTCTCAGGCGAGCCCGGCCTTCTCCAGCGCCTCGGTGCCCGCGCGCAGGGCGGCGATCCGCTCGTCCAGGGTGAATCCGGCGGGCGCCAGCGTCAGCGTGGTGACGCCCGCGGCGGCGTACGCCTGCATCCGCTCCGCGATCCGCTCGACGGGCCCGAGCAGCGAGGTCTGGTCGATCAACCGCCGCGGGACGGCGGCGGCCGCGCCGTCCTTGTCGCCGCTCAGATACCGGTCCTGGATCTCGGCGGCCTCCTTGCCGTATCCCATACGGGTGGCGAGCTTGTTGTAGAAGTTCTGCTTGCGGCTGCCCATGCCGCCGACGTACAGCGCGGTGTACGGGCGGAACATGTCGGCCAGCGCGTCGACGTCGTCGCCGACGGCGAGCGGCAGCGTCGGGCAGACGTCGAAGCCGTCCATCGTCAGCCCCGCCTTGGCGCGGCCCGCCCGCAGGGGCGCGAGCGCGGTCTCCTCCAGGTGCTCGGCGGAGGGGAAGATCAGCAGCGCGCCGTCGGCGATCTCACCGGTCTGCTCCAGGTTCTTCGGGCCGATCGCCGCGACGTAGAGCGGGATGCGCTCACGGGTCGGATGGACGGTGAGCTTGAGCGGCTTGCCCGGACCGTCGGGCAGCGGCAGCGTCCAGTGCGCGCCCTCGTACGACAGACGCTCACGGGAGAGCGCCTTGCGGACGATGTCGACGTACTCGCGGGTGCGGGCCAGCGGCTTGTCGAACTTCACGCCGTACCAGCCCTCGGAGACCTGCGGTCCGGAGACGCCGAGACCCAGCCGGAAGCGGCCGCCGGAGAGCGAGTCGAGGGTGGCCGCGGTCATCGCGGTCATCGCGGGGGTACGGGCCGGGATCTGCAGGATCGCCGAGCCGACGTCGATCCGCTCGGTGCGGGAGGCGACCCAGGACAGGACGGTGGGGGCGTCGGATCCGTACGCCTCGGCGGCCCAGCAGACCGCGTAGCCGAGCCGGTCCGCCTCCTGCGCCACGGCGAGGTTGTCGCCGTCCATCCCGGCGCCCCAGTACCCGAGGTTGATGCCAAGCCTCATGCCGCTCCCCTTACCGATCAGTAACGTCACGTCGCGGGGACTCTAGCGCGCGCCGCCGCCCGCCGTCATGAGCGGGTTGTCCACAGGCCCCCTGCGCGCGGCCCGCGGCACCTAACCTCGGCGGCATGGGAGAGCCGTGCGAAGCAGTGGCCCGCGCCGGTACGGACCGGCGTGTCGGCCCGCGCCGGGGCAGGCCCGCGGGTGGCCCGGCCCTGGGCGCGCGTACGACGGCGCCGCGTGCGGCGGCGTTGTCAGTGGCGGCGCTTACGCTTCCTGACGAGATCATCCGGGCGCCGGACGGCGTCCCGGCCCGGCCCACCACCATTTCCGATCACCACTGGAGCACGCTGTGAACACCGACCGCCCCGCCGGCGAGACCGCGCCCGAGCAGAAGGCCGCGCCCGGCACCCCGCCCGCCCCCGCGGAGGCGGCCCCGGAGCCGGCCGTGCCCGGGGGCCCGGCGGAGGCGGCTGCCCCGGGTGAGCGGGCGGATGCGGGTTCCCCGGGCGGCCCGGAGGAGGAAGCACTGTCGGACTCCCCGGAGGAGACGGCTTCTCCGGGGAGCCGGACCGCTGATGAGCGGGCGGAGACGGCTTCCTCAGGCAGCCGGGCGGAGGCTGCCGGTACGGGCGAGGCGCAGCAGGGAGCGGGAGGCTCCGAGGGGGCGCGGGGCTCCGGTGGCGCGGGGTCCGGCCTCCCGGCTCCGGGCGGGAAGGCCACGGCGGCGGCGCTGGCGGCCGCCGTGCGGGCGGTGGAGAGCGGTGAGCGCTCCGCCGCGTCGTTCTTCACCGAAGCGCCGCGGGTCCCGGCCGCCCGGCCCACGGCGGCACCCTCCCCGGCGGGCCCGGCGGGCGGTGGGCGGCCCCCGCAGGGCGCCCCGGAGATGCCGGGCGGCGCCCCGGCGCGGGCGGCGGCCCCTTCCGGGGAGCGGCGGCCGGAGCCGGCCGCGCCGCCCCGCCCGCTGCCGCCCACCGCCGAGGGCATCGACGGCGTACGCCAGGTGCTGGCGGCCGGCGGCGCCCCGGAGGCGCTGGCGGGCAAGGCGGCCGAGGTCCTCGGGGAGCGGGCCGGGGAGGCGCTGCGCGAGGACCCGTGGCAGCTCCTCGCGGTGCCCGGTGTGCGGCCCGAGCAGGCCGACACCTTCGCCCGGGCGCTGCTCGGCGCCGCCTGCGGGCCGGGCGACGAGCGGCGCGCCGTCGCCCTCGTCGGCTGGCTGCTGGAGCAGGCCGCGCTGGCCGGACACTCCGCGCTGGAGGCCCCCGCGCTGCGGGCGGCGCTCGCCCAGCGGGCCGTACCGGACCCGGACGAAGCGCTCCAGCACGCCCTCGCCGAAGGCGCCGCCCTCGTCTTCCAGGACCCCCTCGACACCCCCGGCCCCGCACACCACGCCCCGGACGACGAGGAGGAGGCCCCCGTCCGGGTACTCCTGGGCCTCGACCGCTACGCCATGGCCGAGGAGAGCGTCGCCGAGGGTCTCGCCCGGCTGCTCTCCACGTTCGAGGCGGCGGGAGACGGCGCGCGGGGTGCGGCGCCGGACGGGACGGAGGCCGGGGCCGACGAGGCAGAGGTGGCCGGGGCGGAGGCTCCGGCGGCCACGGAGACCGAGCCCGGGGCCGCGGCGGCAGCCGGGGAGGCGGCCCCGGGGGCCGAGCCGGAAGCCCCGGAGGCCGAGGCCGGGATCGCCACGGCAGCCGCCGGGCCGGAGGCCGTGGAGGCGGTCGGGCCGGAGGCCGGTCAGGCGGACGCCGGGACGACGCCGGAGGCCCAGGAGGCCGGACCGGAGGCCGGGGACGGCTCCGGAGGCGGGACGGAAGCTGCGCCCGCCTCCCAGAGCGGTGAGGCGGCAGACTCCGAGGGCACCGACGACGGCAGCGGCACCCCCGCGGTGAACGGTGGCACCACCCCCGCCTCCAGCGATGGCGACGGCAGCGGCGAGAACGCTCCCGCCGGACCGGCGCGGCCGTCCGCCGCCGCGTGGGAGGCGGCGGCTTCGGCGGCGCCCTCCCCCTCCGCGGGTGAGCTGATCCGGGCGGTGGCCGGCAGCGGCCTGGTGGCGCACACCGGCGCCGAGGCGGCCCGCGCCGAGCCCGCCGCGCTGGTCGCCGCCGCCCGCGCCCTGGGGCTGCGCGCGTACGCCGCGACCCACACCGGCAACGGCCGCGCCCGGCTGGCCGCCCAGCTCACCGGCCAGGACGCGGAGGCCGCGGTCACCGTCGCCGGACTGCTGTCCGGTCAGGAAGGGCCGGGCCGGGACGCGGACGGCGCGCTCGCCCTCGACCTGCTGGTCGTCCTCGACGCCCCGCAGCTCGATCTGGAGACCGCGGCGGTGCTCATCGAGTCGCTGGCCGACGGGGTCCGGCTGGTGCTCAGCGGTGACCCGGGGGTGCTCTGGTCCGCCGGGCCCGGCCGCCTCTTCGCCGACCTGCTGGCCGCCCGCTGCTGCCCCCAGATCGCCTCCCGCACCCCGGACCCCGGCCCGGTCGGGGAGCTGGTCTCCGGCATCGGCATCGGGGAGCTGAACCCGGTGGAGGCGCCCGGCAAGGAGGTGGTGATCGTCCCCGTACGGGACGCCCCGGAGGCGGTACACCGCACGGTCCAGTTGGTGGCCGACTCGGTGCCCCGGGCGCTGGGCGTACCGCCGCGGGACACACAGGTCATCACCGTCGGCCACGGCGGCTCGGCCGGCACCCGCGCGCTCAACGCCGCACTCAAGGAACGCCTCAATCCGGGCCCCGGCCGGTTCGGCGGCTTCGACCCCGGGGACCGCGTCGCCTACTCCCCCGCCCCGGGGCGCACCGTGCCCGCCACGGTCACCGGAGCGGACGCCGAAGGGCTGCGGCTCGACTGCGGCGGCACGGCCCTCGTGATCGACCGCGCCCGCGTCGAGGCGGGCGCGGTCCGGCACGGCTGGGCGCTCACCGCCCACCAGGCGACCGGGATGCGCTGGCCCGCGGCCGTCGTCGTCCTGCCCGGCGACGCCGCCCAGGGGCTGAACCGCGCATGGGTCTACACCGCGTTCAGCCGCGGCGAACGCCACCTGTCGGTGGTCCAGGGCGTCGACCAGGCCCTCCCCCGCGCCGTCGCCGACATCCCGGCCAAGGAACGCACCACCCGCCTCCGCGCCCTCCTCCAGCAGCAGAACGCGGAGCCCCCGGCGGAGACGCCCCCTCTGGACTGACACACCCGCCCCGGGCCCGGGCGCCACGCCCGGGGCGTACAACGCCGTCCGACCCGCTCCGTACGTCCCGGACGGCGCCCCGTCGGCCAGGCGGGCACCAGCACCGCAGCCCTGCCCCTCCCCAACCAGCCGGCCGCGCCGCACCCGGCACACCGGCGCGGCCACCCCGGACACACCGCTGCCCCGGTCCGTCGGGAACACCTGCGTTCCCGACGGACCAGGGCAGTACCGGATCGACCGGATCGGATCGGCCGGATCAGGGCGGGCGCTAGGGGCCTCGCCAGGACGCCGCGCACCCGAGCCGGGCGCTCAGCGGCCCCGCTCGTGCCGCCCGCGGCCGTCCCCCTCGTCCTCCTCCAGCTCCTCGTCGAAGACCGAGCTGACGTCGAACCGGCAGACCACCTGCTGCGGATCGATGTCCTCGAACGGCTCCGACAGCCACTCCCCCGGCTCGGCCGGATCGTCGGCCGCCGCGACCCAGAGTGTGGAGTCGCCCTCCTCCAGGCCGAACTCCTTGTGCCGGGAGGCGATTTCGTCCGGTTCGAACTCACCGAAGAGGACCCCGAGCGCCGCGTACACGCTGGAGCCCGCCGCGCCACGGCCCTCCCCCGGGGCACGGCCGTCGTCGTCCGCGGAGTCCGGATCGAGATCGGCGACGCGCTGTGCCTGATGGAGCAGCCGCTGCGGGTCGGCGACCGCGTAGTCCCGGCGGATCAGCACGCTCAGCGCATTGGGTTCCTCCGGCCCCTGGTAGGCGGGGAGGTGGTCACTTCCGGGGATCTCGAAGGGGGTGACTTCGTCGTAGGTGTCGTAGAGCAGCTCGTCGTAGACCTCTGCCGCGGCGGCGAGTTCGTCGAACGCGGCGTAGACGGCGGGATCGTCCTGCCCCGAGCGGCGTTCCACCGCGTCGAGGTGACGGTCCAGTGCGGCTTTGACCGCCTCGGCGGCGGCACGTACCTCGGCAGCGGAAGGCTGCGCAGCATCAGACATGAGGCAGACGCTATCCGTACCGGGGCCGGTCCCGCACAATAGATGCGATGCCGGAATACGAATTCTGCGATGTGTACGTGCCGCGGGGGGTCTCCCGTAAGGCCGCCACACGCCTGCTGACCGACCACGCCGAGTACGGACACTGGGAGTTGGACCGCCTGCGCCTGAACCCCGACGGCAGCCGCAAGGTGCGGCTGCGCCGCCGGATCATCCGCCAGCTCCGGGCCACCTGGTGACCGCGCCCACGGCCCGGTGACGGTGCGCACCGCCGCTACGCCGCGCCCACCGGGACGCGCCGGGCCGCCCTACGGGCTGCGCCCCCACCCCCGCGCGCCGGCCGGACACAACGGCGCCGCGCGACCGCTCACGGACACGCGAGCGCTGACGGACATACGAAACGGGCCCCGCCGGTGTGGCGGGGCCCGCTCCGTTCTGCGATGCCGTGAAGACGCTGCTCAGTCGCGTGCGGCGCGTCGTGCCCTGCGGTAGAGCAGGGCGCCACCGAGCATCAGCCCGGCGCTGGCCGAGGCCGCGTACCCGATCGATCCGGCACCGGTGTGCGCGAGCTCACGCACCGGCCCCGGAGTGGTGACGATCTTGGCGTGCGACTCCGTCTGCGGCCGCGGTCCCGGCGTGGAGGGGTGCTCCTTCACCGGCTCACCGGGGTGCTGCGGCTCCGACGGCTGCGACGGCTTCTCCGGCGTCCCCGGCTCGGCCGGGTGAGCCGGCCGGGTCGGGACCGCGTCGTTGCCGCATTCGTTGCCGGACGCGCCGTTGAGCGCGCCGATGACGTCGATGCTGTTGCCACAGGCGTTGACCGGGATGTCGACCGGCACCTGGACGTTGTTGCCGGACGCCACACCCGGCGAACCGGTGGCGCCGCCCTCGGCCGACGAGCCATGCGACGGGCTGCCGTGCCCGTTGCCCTGCTCCCCGCCCTGACCTGCGGGCTTGCCGCCCTGGTCGGACTGGCCGGCGCCCGGTGAAGTGCCGTGGGCACCGGAGCCGTTGACGCAGCTGTTGCCCATCGCGGGGTTCAGCAGACCGACGACGTTGACGGTGTTGCCACAGGCGTTGACCGGTACGTGGACCGGGACCTGCACGGAGTTGCCGGATGCGACACCGGGTGAGCGTGCCGCGCCTCCCTGAGCGCCCGCGTCGGCGTGTGCGTAGCCGACGGTGGCGGCCAGGATGCCGCCTGCGGCCGCCACGGTGATCAGGCCCTTGCGTGCGACCTGTCTCATAGGTTGTTCCCCTGCCTTGTGCCTTGCGGATGCGGACGGACGCGGGAGCGCACCGCCCGCCGAAATCCCCAGCGGCTCCGGAACGCGGAAGGCGTTCCGGAGCCGACCGGATCGGACCCTTACGGGTGCAGATGCGACCTCAGTCGTTGATGCAGGTGTTGCCGAAGGCGGGGTTCAACAGCCCGATCACGGAGACCGTGTTGCCGCAGACGTTCACCGGGATGTGCACCGGCACCTGGATCACATTGCCGGAAACCACGCCCGGGGAGCCGACGGCGACACCCTTGGCTCCCGAGTCGGCAACGGCCAGGCCCGCGCCGGCGAGCACGAATCCACCGGTGAGCGCCGCGGCAGCGACGACCTTCTTGATCATGTAAATCCTCCTACGTTGGCAGTGCGATCCCAGCCGCGGACCGCACAGCCTGCAACGAGATGGAGGGCGGTCAAGCTACGAACAAGGCACAGCATTCACTCTTTCCAGCGAAAAACCCCTAGATGTTGGGCAGTTCCCCCTATCTGAGAGGGGCTCAGCTCGCGTCGATGAAGCGGTCCAGCACCCGGACGCCGAACTTCAGCCCGTCCACCGGCACCCGCTCGTCGACGCCGTGGAACATGCCCGCGAAGTCCAGCTCCGGCGGCAGCTTCAGCGGCGCGAACCCGAAGCCGCGGATGCCGAGCCGGTCGAACGACTTGGCGTCGGTCCCGGCCGAGAGCATGTACGGCACGGCCTTCGCGATCGGGTCCTCGGCGAGCAGCGACGACTGCATCGCGTCGACCAGGGCTCCGTCGAAGCTGGTCTCCAGGGCCTTGTCGGCGTGGACGTCCTCGCGCTTGACGCGGGGGCCGAGGAGCCGGTCGAGATCGGCCAGGAACTCCTCCTCGTAACCGGGCAGGAAACGGCCGTCGACATGGGCGGTGGCCTGGCCGGGGATGACGTTGACCTTGTAGCCGGAGCCGAGCTGGGTGGGGTTGGCGGTGTTCTTGAGGGAGGCGCCGATGAGCTTGGCGATGCCGCCGAGCTTCGCCAGGGTGTCCTCCATGTTCTCCGGGTCGAGTTCGGTGCCCAGCGCGTCGCCCAGTTCGTCCAGGAAGTGGCGGAGGGTCTTGGTGACGCGTACCGGGAACTCGTGACGGCCCAGCCGGCCGACGGCCTCGGAGAGTTCGGTGATGGCATTGTCGCGGTGGATCATCGAGCCGTGGCCGGCGGTGCCGTCCACGGTGAGCTTCATCCAGTGCATGCCCTTCTGCGCCGTCTCGATGAGGTAGAGCCGCAGGTTCTCGTTGACGGTGAACGAGAAGCCGCCGACCTCGCTGATCGCCTCGGTGACACCTTCGAAGAGGCCGGGGTGGTTGTCGACGAGGTGACGGGCGCCGTAGGTGCCGCCGGCCTCCTCGTCGGCGAGGAAGGCCAGGACGATGTCGCGGGGCGGCTTGCGGCCGGAGCGCATCCGGTCGCGGACGACCGCCAGCGTCATCGCGTCCATGTCCTTCATGTCCACGGCGCCGCGGCCCCAGACGCACCCGTCGGCGATCTCGCCGGAGAACGGGTGGTGGGTCCAGTCGTCGGCGTTGGCCGGGACGACGTCGGTGTGGCCGTGGATGAGCAGGGCCGGGCGGGAGCTGTCCTCACCCTCGATACGGGCGACCGTCGAGGCCCGGCCCGGGTGGGATTCGAAGATCTGCGGCTCCAGCCCGACCTCCGCGAGCTTCTCCGCGACGTACTCCGCCGCGACGCGCTCGCCGGGGCCGGAGTGGTCGCCGTAATTGCTGGTGTCGATCCGGATCAGGTCCCGGCACAGGTCGACGACCTCGTCCTCGCCGGTGACCGTACGGGCCGGCTGTGACTCGCTCACGCTGCCTCCTTGGGTTCGCGGCCGCGGCGCGCTCCCCCGAGGAGCCGCCCGCGGCGGGGTCCACCGCCATCCTCCACCCCGGCCGGGCTCCGCCCAAGGCCGCAATGCTGCCGACATGCCCTGGTCACAGGCGCGCGCCGGGTGCGGCATGAGGGTGATCGAGCACCCCGAAAGGTTTGCTATTGTTTTCTCTGTCGGAACGGCCCAGGTCGCAACGGCAGACACCTTGTCCGGGTGGCGGAATGGCAGACGCGCTAGCTTGAGGTGCTAGTGCCCTTTATCGGGCGTGGGGGTTCAAGTCCCCCCTCGGACACCAGCTAAGACCCCAGTTCAACTGGGGTCTTTTTGCTTTTCCGGGCGGTGACGGCGGTGCGGGCGCACCCGGGTAATTCCGATGCGTCCGCAGGGCCCGCCCCCGTAACCTGCGCGCCGTTGGTGGAGTGGTGCGGGGAAGGGTGGGCGGGTGCTGATCTTTGATGCGGATGACACGTTGTGGGAGAACAACGTGATCTTCGAGCGGGTCATCGAGGAGTTCCTGGACTGGATGGAGCGTCCCGGGCTCGGGCGGGACGAGGTGCGGGCGGTGCTCGACGGGATCGAGGCGGCGAACGCGGTGACGTACGGGTACGGCAGCAAGGTCTTTCTGCGCAGCCTCGGGGAGTGTCTGGCGCGGCTGCGGGGGCGGGAGGCGAACGCGCGGGAGGCGGCGCGGATCGCCGGGTGGGCGGCGGCGTTCGACGGCGGGACGGTGGAGCTGCTCGACGGGGTGGAGCGGACGCTGGCGGAGCTGGCCGGACGCCATGAGCTGCTGTTGCTCACCAAGGGCGAGGCTGAGGAGCAGCGGCGCAAGGTCACCGCGTCCGGGCTGGGCGGGCACTTCCGGGGCGTGCACATCGTGCCGGAGAAGGAGGCGGCCACGTACGCGGGGCTGGTGCGGGAGTACGGGGTGGCGCCGGAGGAGGCGTGGATGATCGGCAACTCGCCGCGGTCGGACATCCTTCCGGCCCGGTCGGCGGGGCTGAACGCGGTGTTCATCCCGCACGACCGGACGTGGGTGCTGGAGCACGCGGAGCTGGATCCGGCGGACGGGAAGGTGCTGCGGCTCGGGGCGTTCGGGGAATTGGTGCGGCACTTCTGAGCGGGTCCGCGGTGCGGTGACCGGCGTCGGGGTGCGGTTCCGGCCCCTCTTCGTCCAGGGGTGTGCGGCGCCGCCCGGTGGCGGTGCGGCTTCGGGGTCACGGTTCCGGCCTTCGTTCGTCCGAGGTGGTGCGGTGCCGCCGGTGGCGGTGCGGTGAGCGGCTTCGGAGTGCGGTTCCGGTCCCTTCCGTCCGAGGTTGTCCGGTGCCGCCCGGTGGCGGTGCGTGCGGGAAGGGGCGGTGGGGCCGGGGCCGCGGTCCGGGGCGCACGTAGCATGAGCCGGATGACTTCCAAGCGTTCCGGGCGGGTGGCCGCCGAGACTCCGTGCCGGGTCACCGTCTGCCGTGGTTGCTGCTGTGGTGACGGGGCGAAGGTTCCCGGCGTCGATCATGCCGGGCAGATCCCGCGGCTGCGGGCGGCGCTCGGGGGCGCCGCGCCGGTGCGGGCCTCGGAGTGCCTGGACGTCTGCGATCAGGCGAACGTGGTCGTGGTGCAGCCGTCGGCCGCCGGGCGGGCGGCGGGCGGGCGTCCGGTGTGGCTGGGGCTGGTCAACGACGAGGACGCGCTGGCGGACATCGCCGCGTGGATACGGGCCGGCGGGCCCGGTCTGGCCGAGCCGCCCGGGGTGCTCGATCTGTACACGTTCACGGTGTCGCGGCGGGTACGGGCGGCGTTGGAGGAGTGAGCGGGGCGGGCGGCCTTGCCCGGAGGCCTGGAGGGCCGCCCTCGTCCGGAGGCTCGGCGGCCTGCCCTTCCCGGAGGCCCCGTCCGCGCCCGGTGCTCCGCTCCGTACCGCGTGTTCCGTCGCTGCGGCGGCGCCGTTCAGGACGGTGTGCGCCGGGGATACGCGACGGGGCCGTACGGGCGGGAAGCCGGTGCGGCCCCGTCACGTATCCGCGGGTCAGGACGGTGCGTGCCGCGGCCCGGCCGGGGCTCCGGAGAGGGCCCGCCGGGCCGCCGGGCGCGCCGGGAGGGCTCGTTCGGGAAAGCTCGCGCCCCCGGCCGGAGCGCCTCGGAGCGGGCCTGTCACCGGCCGGGGCGGGCGCAGCGGGAGGGGTCCGTTCAGGCGAGTGCGCGTGCTGCCGCGCGGCCCGCGGTGCGGCCGGAGAAGAGGCAGCCGCCGAGGAAGGTGCCTTCGAGGGAGCGGTAGCCGTGGACGCCGCCCCCGCCGAAGCCTGCGGCCTCGCCCGCCGCGTAGACGCCGGGCAGGGGGGTGCCGTCGTCGGTCAGGACGCGGGAGGAGAGGTCGGTCTCCAGGCCGCCGAGGGTCTTGCGGGTGAGGATGTGCAGCCGTACGGCGATGAGCGGGCCGGCCTTGGGGTCGAGCAGGCGGTGCGGGGCGGCGGTGCGGATGAGGCGGTCGCCGAGGAACTTGCGGGCGCCGCGCACGGCGGTGACCTGGAGGTCCTTGGTGAAGGGGTGGGCGATCTCGCGGTCGCGGGCGACGACCTCGCGGGTGAGCGCGGCCTCGTCGATCAGCGGTTCGCCCGTCAGGTCGTTCATCTGGCGGACCAGGGCGGGCAGGGTGCGGGCGGTGAGGAAGTCGGTCCCGTGATCGAGGAACGCCTGGACGGGGCCGGGGGTGCCGCCGCGGGCGCGGCCGAGGACGTCGCGGATGGATCTGCCGGTCAGGTCCGGGTTCTGTTCGGAGCCGGAGAGGGTGAACTCCTTCTCGATGATCTTGCGGGTGAGGACGAACCAGGTGTGGTCGTGGCCGGTGCGCATGATGTGGTCGAGGGTGCCGAGGGTGTCGAAGCCGGGGAAGAGCGGCACCGGCAGGCGTTTGCCGGTCGCGTCGAGCCAGAGCGGGGACGGGCCGGAGAGGATGCGGATGCCGTGCTTCGGCCAGATCGGGTTCCAGTTGTCGATGCCCTCGGTGTAGTGCCACATCCGGTCGCGGTTGATGAGGCGGGCGCCGGCCTTCTCGGCGACTCCGAGCATCGCGCCGTCGACGTGGGCGGGGACGCCGGAGAGCATGTGGCGCGGCGGGGTGCCGAGCCGTTCGGGCCAGTTGGCGCGGACCAGGTCGTGGTTGCCGCCGATGCCGCCGGAGGTGACGATCACAGCCTGGGCGCGAAGGGTGAAGGTGCCGGCGGTCTCGCGGCTGCTGGGTGTGCCGCGTTCGGCGTCGGAGGGGACGAGGATGTCGCCGCTGACGGTGTCGACGGCGCCCGCGGTGCTGGTCAGGCCGGTGACGCGGTGGCGGAAGCGGAGGTCGACCAGGCCGCGGGCCGCGCCCTCGCGGACCCGGCGGGCGAAGGGGGCGACGAGGCCGGGCCCGGTGCCCCAGGTGATGTGGAAGCGCGGGACGGAGTTGCCGTGGCCGGTGGCGTCGTAGCCGCCGCGTTCGGCCCAGCCGACGACGGGGAAGAACCGGACGCCCTGCCGGTGCAGCCAGGAGCGTTTCTCCCCGGCGGCGAAGTCGACGTACGCCTCGGCCCATTTGCGGGGCCAGTGGTCCTCGGGGCGGTCGAATCCGGCGGTGCCGAGCCAGTCCTGCCAGGCCAGGTCGTGGCTGTCGCGGATGCGCAGGCGGCGCTGCTCGGGTGAGCCGACGAGGAAGAGGCCGCCGAAGGACCAGTGGGCCTGACCGCCGAGGGACTGTTCGGGCTCCTGGTCGAGCAGGATCACCTTCCGTCCCGCGTCGGCCAGTTCCGCGGTGGCCGCGAGGCCGGCCAGGCCCGCTCCGATCACGATCACATCAGCGTCGTACGCCATCGTCAGCTCTCCTCACCGGGGCGTGCCGGACGCCCCGGACGCCGTGGTGATCCGATCCTCCGCGCAGGCCGGTACGGGCGTCAACAGTCCTACCGACCGGTCAGCACGGAGGGTGGGGGCGGTGCGGGGCCGGGGGCGGGGTGCCTGCGGGCGGGGTGCACGGGGACGGGCGGGGCTCGCGGAGGGGCCGGTCCGGTGCGGACGATGTGCGGCGGGTTGGCGGGGCGAGCCGGGGCGGGTGGTGCGTACGGGCGGGCCGGAGCTTCCGCGTGCGGGTCCCGTACGGGGACGGGCGGAGCTTAGGCGGATGCGGGCCGAGTGCGGCGGCTTGCGGCAGGGCGGTGGGGCGGAGCGTCCGCGTGCGTCGTACGGGGACGGGCGGGGCTTGCGGAGGGCTCGGGGCGGGCCGGATGGAACGGCGCGCGGGGGTCGGTGGGGCCGAGGCCGGGGCGGGGGCGGGGGTGGGTGGATATCCTCGGGTTCACCTCCATGCCGCCTGATATGAGGTGTATGTCCTTGTCCGTGACTGTGATCGTGCTGTCCGTCGGTGCGGCCTGCTGTCTGGGGCTGGGGTTCGTCTTCCAGCAGGCGGCGGCGCAGCACGCGCCGATGAAGGACTTCCTCTCACTGCGGCTGCTGCTCGATCTGGCGCGGATGCCGCGCTGGCTGGCCGGGATCGGGCTGATGGTCTGCGGGATGGCGCTGGGCGCGGTCGCGTTGGGGATGGGTGACATCACGCTGGTCGAGCCGTTGCTGGCGACCAATCTGCTGTTCGCGATGGCGCTGTCGCGGTGGCTGACCAGGCAGCGGCTGGGGCGCAGCGGGTGGGCCGGGCTGTGGCTGCTGGCGGGCGGGGTGACCGCGTTCATCGTGGCGGGGCGGCCGCACGGCGGGCAGGCGACCGCCGATCCGCTGCGGCAGTGGCTGATCATCGGTGTGGTCCTGGGTACGGCGCTGCTGCTGACCGCGGTCGCGAAGCGGGTGTGGATGGCGTTGGAGGCGGCGCTGCTGGGCACCGCGGCGGGGCTGCTCTACGGGCTGCAGGACGCGCTGACGCGGATGAGCGGGGACCGGTTCACCGCCGGCGGCTGGGCGGCGGTGGCGACGAGCTGGCAGCCGTACGCGGTGGTGGCGCTCGGGGTGACGGCGCTGGTGCTGGTGCAGAGCGCGTTCGAGACGGCGCCGTTGCGGCTGTCGCTGCCGGCGCTGACGGCGGCGCAGCCGCTGGCCGGGATCGCGTGCGGGGTCGGGTTCCTCGGCGACCGGCTGCGGATGACGCCGGGCGCGCTGGCCTGGCAGGCGGCCGGGATCGTTGCGATCGTGGTGGGGATCGTGCTGATCGGCCGTCATCCGGCGATGCCGCCGGGGTCGGGGCCGCACCCCCGGGCGCGGACGCTCGCACCGCACTGAGGCGGCGGGCCCGGCGGCCCGGAGGCGGCGGGCCGGTGGTTGCATGGCGGTATGACCGATCAGCAACCGCTCGACGCGGACGAAGTGCTCGACATCGTCGATGAACAGGACCGGGTGGTGGGCCGGGCGCCACGCGGCGAGGTGTACGCCCGGGGGCTGCGGCACCGCTGCGCGTTCATCCTCGTCCGGGACCTGGAGGACCGGATCTTCGTCCACCGCCGGACGGACCGGAAGCTGGTCTTCCCCGGGTTCTACGACATGTTCGTCGGCGGGGTGGTGGGCGCCGGGGAGAGCTACGACGACGCGGCGCTGCGGGAGGCCGAGGAGGAGTTGGGCGTCCGGGGGCTCGACCGGCCCGAGCACCGCTTCTCGTTCCTCTACGAGGGGGACGGCGGCCAGTGGTGGTCTGCGGTGTACGAGGTGCGGTGCGCGCTGCCGGTGGCGCCGCAGGAGTCGGAGGTGGCCTGGCACGCCTTCGTCACCGAGGAGGAGCTGACGCGGCGGCTGACCGAGTGGCAGTGGACACCGGACGGGCTCGCGGCGTACCGGCGGCTCACGGAGTGGCGCGCCGGCGGGGGCCGCTGATGGCGGAGGTCGGGGAGTCCAGGGGCGGAGCGACGGGGCCGGGCGGCGGGCGGCCGGTGCGGGAGGCGGTGCGGCTGTGGTGGTCGCCCGCGCGGATCGGTGCGGAGGGCCGCACCCCGGACTACCGCTTCTCGCTGGCGAACGAGCGGACCCTGCTGGCGTGGTTGCGGACCGGGCTCGCGCTGGTCGGCGGCGGTTTCGCGGTGGATCAGTTCCTGCCGCGGCTGCATCCGGGGCTGCGGACGGCGTTCACGGTGGTGCTGCTGGCGGCCGGGGCGCTGTGCGGGGTGCGGGCGGTGCACCACTGGGTGCGGTGCGAGCGGGCGATGCGGCGCGGCGAGGATCTGCCGATGACGCGCTTCCCGTCGCTGCTGGCGCTGGTCGTGGGGGCGCTGGCCGCCGCGATGGTGGTGCTGGTCGCGGTCGGCTGGACGCGGTGAGCGGGGGCGCGGCGCGGGACCCCGGGCTCCAGCCGGAACGCACCCGGCTGGCCTGGCGGCGCACCACGCTCTCCTGCACGGTCGTGGTGGCGCTGGCCGTCCGGCGGCTGGCCCAGGGCACGGCACCGGGCGCGGCGGCGATCGGCGCCGTGGCGCTGACGGGAGTGGCCTGGCTGCTCTTCGGCCTGACGGCACACCGCCGGATGCGGGCACTGGCCACCGGCCGCCCGGCGGCCCTGGACGCGCGCTGCGCGGGCCTCGCCGCCCTGTGCACGGTCGCGGTGGCGGTGCTGGGCGGGGTGGTGGTCGGCGGAGGGTGAGGGGGCCGCGCCGGGCGGGGCTCGTGCCGGGCGGCCGGGGCCTCGCTCCGTACGGGTCGGAGGCGGAAGAACGGCCAGGTCCGGCGCGCTCTCCCGTCCCTTGCGTCAGGTCGTGGCGTTGCGCGTGGGCGGCGGGCCGGGGGCCTGAGGTGCGGCGGTACGGTGACGCGGCCGCCGTACCGGAGGGGGTGCCATGGTCCGGTGCCGGGTCTCCGGGCGGCGGCGGAATCCGTCATACCGAGGAGCCTTCCATGTCCCGAACCTCCCGTCCCGTGTCCGACGCCGTCCCCGAGGAGCCGGGGCTGACCGAGGTGGCCGCGGGTGTCTCGGCGTTCATCCAGCCGGACGGCGGCTGGTGCCTGAACAACGCCGGGGTGGTGACCGACGGCGCCACGACGCTGCTGGTGGACACCGCCGCGACCGAGCGCCGGGCGCGGCTGCTGGCCCGGCGGATCGCGGAGAGCGGGGCGCCCGCGCCGCGTACCGTCGTCAACACCCACCACCACGGCGATCACACCTACGGCAACGCCGTCTTCGCCCCGGCGGCCACGATCATCGGGCACACCGAGTGCCGCAGCGAACTCCTCGCGGCCGGGCACCAGTTGGAGGCGGTGTGGCCGCAGACCGACTTCGGCGACATCGTGCTGACGCCGCCGTCGCTGACGTACACCGACAGCCTGACGCTGTACGTCGGCGACACCGAGGTGCGGCTGATCCACCCGGGCGTCGCGCACACCCGGGGCGACACGGTGGTGTGGCTGCCGCGGCAGCGCACCGTCTTCACCGGCGACCTGGTCTTCAACGGCGGTACACCGTTCGTGTTCATGGGGTCGCTGGCCGGGTCGCTGCGCGCGCTGGAGCTGCTGCGGTCGCTGGACGCGACGACGGTGGTGCCGGGCCACGGGCCGGTGACCGGACCCGAGGTGTACGACACCGTCGAGGCGTACCTGCGGTTCACCGACGAGCTGGCGCGGCGCAGTCACGCGGCCGGGCTGACCCCGCTGGAGGCGGCGCGCGGCGCCGATCTCGGGCCGTTCGCGGAGCTGGCCGAGAGCGAGCGGCTGGTGGCCAATCTGCACCGGGCGTACGCGGAGCTGGAGGGCGCCGAGCCCGGTGCGCCGCTGGACGTCCGGGCCGGGTTCGGTGACATGACGGTGATGAACGGCGGGGTGCCGGTGGCCTGCCACGCCTGAGCGGGCGGCGCGCCGGGAGGTGACCGGGGCACGCCGGGGAGGAGACCGGGGGCCGGGAGGCGACCGGGGGCGCGGGAGGCGACCGGGGGCCGGGAGGCGACCGGGGGCGCGGGAGGCGACCGGGGGCGCGGGAGGCGACCGGGGGCGCGGGAGGCGACCGGGGGCGCGGGAGGCGACCGGGGGCGCGGGGCGTACTGCCCCGCGCCCCCGTCGTATCCCGCCGTCCGTGTGCCGGGGGTCGCCGGTCCGGGCCCGGCCGACCGGTACCGGCCGCGCCCCGCCGTCCGTGTGCCGGGGCCGTGCTTTTCCGCCACCTCGGTGGCGCGTGACCCATCCCCCACGCCGGGGCACTGGACTCCATACCGACTAGTCGGCATGATCGTACGCGGGTGCCCGGCGACGGCCCCCGGGCACGCCCGGCGCCGCCACCGCACCGCACCGTCCGACCGCCGGATCCTCGACCTCACCGGCGAGGGCCTGACCAACCGTCCACTCCGCATGGAGGCCACATGAGCAAGGGCACCCCTCCCCCGCCGGGCACGGACGCGCAGGCGCCGCCCGGACTCGACCCGGAGGCGCTCCGCCGCCACCTGGAGCGCGAACGGCCGGGCCTGACGGCCGGCCCGCTGCGCGCGGAGCTGATCCAGGGCGGGCGGTCCAACCTCACCTACCGCGTCACCGACGGCACCTCCTCCTGGGTGGTGCGCCGCCCGCCGCTCGGCCACGTCCTCGCCACCGCGCACGACATGGCCCGCGAACACCGGGTGATCAGCGCCCTGCACCCCACGCCGGTACCGGTCCCCGCAACGCTGCTGCTGTGCGAGGACGCGTCCGTCATCGGCGCGCCGTTCTACGTGATGGAGCTGGTCGAGGGCGTGCCGTACCGGACCGCGGAGCAGTTGCGGCCGCTGGGCGCCGAGCGGACCCGGGCGGTGGTGCTGTCGCTCGTCGACACCCTCGTCGAGCTGCACGCCGTCGACCCGGAGGCCGTCGGACTGACCGGGTTCGGGCGCCCGGACGGCTTCCTGGAACGCCAACTGCGGCGCTGGGGAAAGCAGTTGGCCGCCTCCCGGGGCCGCGACCTGCCGGGCATCGAGACGCTGCACGAGGGGCTGGGCCGGGCACTGCCCGCCTCGCCCGCGCCCGCCGTCGTCCACGGCGACTACCGGCTCGACAACGTACTGATCGGCGCGGACGACGCCCCCACGGCCGTCCTCGACTGGGAGATGTCCACCCTCGGCGACCCGCTGACCGACCTCGGACTGCTGGCGATGTACAGCTCCGACCTGGGGCTCGCCGAATCGCCGGTCTCCACCACGAGCGGCGCGCCCGGCCACCCGGCGCCGGAGGAGCTGATCGCCCGCTACGCGGAGCGCTCCGGGCGGGACACCTCCGCGATCGCCTGGTACACCGCGTTCGCGTGGTTCAAGCTCGCGGTGATCCTGGAGGGCATCCACTACCGGTACACGCTCGGGCAGACCGTCGGCGCCGGGTTCGACCGGATCGGCGAACTCGTGCCGGTCTTCATCCACCACGGACTCACCACCCTCAAGGAAGGCTGAGGCACCCATGGACTTCGCATTCGACGCCCGTACCGAGGAGCTGCGCGCGCGGCTGCTGGCCTTCATGGACGAGCACGTCCTGCCCGCGGAGGCGACGGCACACGAACAGCGCGCCGCACTGGCCTCGCCGTGGCAGACGCCGCCGGTGGTGGAGGAGCTGAAGGCCGAGGCGCGGCGGCAGGGGCTGTGGAACCTCTTCCTGCCCGACGCGGAACTGGGCGCCGGGCTCACCAACCTCCAGTACGCCCCGCTCGCCGAGATCACCGGCCGCAGCCCGCAGCTCGCGCCGACCGCGCTGAACTGCGCCGCGCCCGACACCGGCAACATGGAGGTACTGGCGCAGTTCGGCGACGCGGCGCAGCGCAAGGAGTGGCTGGAGCCGCTACTGGCCGGGGAGATCCGCTCGGCGTTCGCGATGACCGAGCCGGATGTCGCCTCGTCGGACGCGACGAACATCGAGACCCGCATCGAGAAGGCCACCGACGGCTCCGGCGACTACCTCATCAACGGCCGCAAGTGGTACATCTCCGGCGCGATGCACCCGGACTGCCGCATCTTCATCGTCATGGGCAAGACCGACCCGGACGGCGCGGACATCCGCCGCCAGCAGTCGATGATCCTCGTCCCCCGCAGCGCCCCCGGCCTGACCGTCAAGCGCGCCATGCAGGTCTACGGCTACGAGGACCACTACCACGGCGGCCACGCCGAGGTGCTCTTCGAGAACGTCCGGGTGCCCGCGGCGAACCTCATCGGCGAGGAGGGCGGCGGCTTCGCCATCGCCCAGGCACGGCTGGGCCCCGGCCGGATCCACCACTGCATGCGGCTGATCGGCATGGCGGAGCGCGCCATCGAGCTGATGTGCCGCCGCGCGGTCTCCCGCGAGGCGTTCGGCAAGCCGCTGGCCCAGCAGGGCGTGGTACAGGAGTGGATCGCGGACGCACGGGTCGCGGTGGAACAACTGCGGCTGCTGGTCCTCAAGACCGCCTGGCTGATGGACACCGTCGGCAACAAGGGCGCGCACACCGAGATCCAGGCCATCAAGATCGCCACCCCGCGCACCGTCGTCGACATCCTCGACAAGGCGGTCCAGCTCCACGGCGCGGGCGGCGTCAGCCAGGACTTCCCCCTGGCCGAACTGTGGGCCGCGGCCCGCACCCTGCGGCTGGCGGACGGCCCGGACGAGGTACACCAGCGGTCATTGGCCCGGCGGGAGCTGAAGCGGTACCTGTAGGGGGCGGTGGCACCGGGGCCGTTCCTGGAGGGAGCGGAGCCGGCGCGGGAGTGCGGCGTGTCATGAGGGCGGGCGCGCCGGACCACCCGTAGGGCGGGGTCGAACGGATTCCGTAGGGGTCGGATGCGCCCCCTGCGGGGCCACAACGCCGGGCGGAGCGCCGGTGTTCCTGTGACATCTGTGGGGGCACTACGGCAGCGGGAAGCGCGACGGCCGCGGGACCCATGACTGCCACAGACGATGCGCGCTTGCCCCCCAACCGTCTGCGCGGGTGAGAGGCTTCGTACGCCGTGTCGGCGTGCAGGCGCTGGGCTTGAAGTACCGGGTCGCCCTGCGGCCGCACCTTCGACGGCGGGATCAGCGGCTCGGCGATCTCCCACACCCCGTCCGGGACGGCCCAACTCCACGCACCCCGCCCCATGATGGCGGCCGACGCTCCCCTCACCACAGGACACGGCCCAAGACGCTGTTCCATTTGGTGAGGCGGCGATAGGCGATGAGGGCTGCGGCTGTGCCGGCGAAGGCAAGGAAGTGTTCCGCCTTGTCTTCGGGGCGTCGGTGGAGGCGTCCGCAGCCGCTCAGCCAGGACACCGCTCTCCACGACCGGCGGCGGCCCAGCCGGGCTCTGGGCGAAGTCGCGGGCCAGTCGGCGCCGGTCGCACACGGCGCCCTCCCGCCGCGCCGCGAGGGCGTTGATGCCTTCGCCCCTGTCAGCGGGATCTGAAGCGTCTGCGGGCTGGTCGCGCTGGTCGCGCAGCCGGACGAACCGGGCGGCCGGATCGGGGTGCTTCCGGTTCAGGCCGGTGAGATCACCGCGGGCATTCAGGGCCTGGCCGAGCAGCACCGCCCGGCCGGCTTCCAGCAGTCGCAGGGCCCGGGTCGCACGCTCCGGCGCCGGCCACCGCGGGGTCAGCCAGGGCCGGGGCAGCGTGCGTCCCCCCGGCAAGGCCGGCGAAGCCGCCGAGCGCGTGCTGACGCCCCGGAACCGCCGGTCGTCGGTTTGAGCGTGTGAATGCCGTTCCGGGAAGCCGGCGAAGCCAGGGCTCACAAAGGCCAACGACCAGTGCCCTTGGCATGTACCGCTCGCAAACGGGCGGCGTTTGCGGCGGTTTGCTGCGTGATTGTGGTGATTAGCGATCAGACATGCGGGCATATCCGCATGACCAGCCGCCCCACACGGCGCTTCCGGGCCCACCCGGCCTGGACGGGCAGCGTCGGCACCCGCACCACACCAGGATCACCACCGCGGGCATTCCAGTCTCTGGAACCGCGTGTGTGCGGTGACGCGGCGACAGAGCTCTACGCGACCGGTACGCACGCAGGGGCGGCCTGACACGGCATGACACGACGAAGAGGAGTTCGCTGTGAGATCCATATTCATGACATTTCATGAGGTGCGCCATGGCTGCCGGTGACTTGGACCCGTCCTTCGGGACGGGCGGCAAGGTCAGCATCGACTTCGGTGCGGTCTCCATCGCCAACGCGGTCGCGCTCCAGAGCGACGCGAAGCTGGTACTGGCGGGCCGGGTCGGTGATGCCAGCACCGGAGACTTCGGAGTGGCCCGGCTGAACCGTAACGGCAGCCTGGACACCACCTTCGGCACCGGCGGCAAGGTCACCCTCTCCCTCAGCGCGGCGGAGGACGTCGCACGTGCCGTCGCCATCCAGAGCGACGGGAAGATCGTGGTGGGCGGCTTCGCCGGCTCCGAGGCGGCCGGCAACATCGCGGTGGTCCGCTTCAACCCGGACGGCACCCTCGACGCCGGCTTCGGCTCCGGCGGCGTGGCCATCTACGACATCAGCGGCCCCACCGGGGACGCCATCCGCGGAATGGTCCTCCAGCCCGACGGCAAGATCCTCGGCGTCGGAGCGGCCGGCGCCAACGCCGGCCTGATCCGGCTCAACCCCGACGGAAGCCTGGACACCACCTTCGCGGGCGGTGCGGGCAAGGAGGCCGTGTCCCTCGGCAACGCGGGACACCTCTTCGCCCTGTCCCTGCTGAGCACGGGCGCGTTCCTGGTCGCCGGGTTCGACAGCACCGCCCTCACCCAGGACGACTTCCTCCTTGCGCGGTTCAACGCGGACGGGAGCCTGGACAGCACATTCGGCAGCTCCGGGCTCGTGCGCACGGACTTCAACGGGCTCAACGACCTGGCGTTCGCCATGACCGTGCAGAGTGACGGCAAGATCGTCCTCGGCGGGGACACCGACTCCACCGACCCCGTCGGAATCAGCGGAGACGTCAAGGCCGGCTGGACGCGCTACGACTCGGCGGGCACCCTCGACAGCGCATTCGGCACCGCGGGCAAGACGCAGATCAACCCCACGGTGCTCTGCGACGGGGTGCGCGGCCTGGTCCTCCAGAGCGACGGGAAGATCGTCGCAGGAGGCTTCATCGGCGAGACCACGGGCCTGGCGAGCTTCGCCGACCCGGTGGCCGGAGACTTCGCGGTCTACCGGCTCAACACCAACGGGACACCCGACACCACCTTCGGTATCGGCGGCGCTGTGCGCACCGACTTCGCCGGTCTGGGCGATGGCGGCCGTGCCGTCACCCTCCAGACAGCCAACAGAATCGTCCTGGTGGGCGGAGCGACGACGAACCACCTCAACTTCGCCGCCGCCCGCTACAAGACCTGACCTCCACCAACCGCGGACCTCAGCACCACCCGGGGCCGGCACGGCGGACACCGACCGCTGTGCCGGCCCCGGGCCGGCTGACCGGCGAGGGCCGTCCCGGGACGAAGCCGGCCCGCACGAGGCGCGCAAACTCGCAGGTCAAGGCCATCCGGTGGGCCCCGCTACAGGGCCCGCAACCACCTCGCCTTCCCGGCCTCGCCGCAACCCTCCGCCGCTGCAAACGGCTCCGCAAACTCACCGCACAGGACACGGCCTACGGCCGCAACGCCCTCAGCAGCAGCTCCGCCAGATGGTCCGCCACTTCCTGCGGGGTCAGCGGGCCGTCCTCGCGGTACCAGGTGCCGAGGTGGTGGACGGAGCCGAAGTGGTAGTCCACGACGAGGTCGGCGGGGACGTCGGTGGCGAAGACGCCGGTGCGCTGGCCCTCCTCGATCAGGGCGCGGAACCGTTCGTGGTAGCGGCGGCGTTCGGCCCGTACCTGCTTGTCCTTCTCCGGGCCGAGGTGGTGCATCGACCGGAAGAAGATCTTGGTGTCGTCGAGGTTTTCGAGGGTGGTGACGACGACGTCGGCGGCGGCGTCGCGCAGCCGCCGCTCCACCGGCGCGTCGGCCCCGGCGAAGTGGTCCAGGCGCTCCTGCTGGAGGCGGAGCACCCGGCCGTAGACCTCGTGGAGCAGGTCCTCCTTGGAGCCGAAGTAGTGGTAGAGGGCGCCCTTGGTGACGCCCGCCGCGTCGACGATCTCCTGGACGGAGGTGCGGTCGTAGCCGCGCTCCGCGAAGAGGCGGGTGGCGGTGGCCAGCAACCGCTGCGCCACCGGCTTCGTGCCGTCGCCGTCCTTCGTTGCGGCCATCGCCGTCACCTGTTTCCTTCGTCGTCGCGCGGGTCGTTCGCGGGAGCCGGAGCCGGTCAGCGGCCGCCGGGGCGGGTGCGGTCACGCAGCTCCCGCCGGAGGATCTTCCCACTGGTGGTCTTCGGCAGCTCGGGCAGGATCTCGACCTCCCGGGGACATTTGTACGCGGCGAGCCGCTCACGGCAGTGTCCGGTCAGCTCCGCCGGGTCCGCCGTGGCGCCGGGCCGCAGGCTGACGTACGCCTTGACGCTCTCCCCGCGGTAGGAGTCCGGGATGCCGACGACGGCCGCCTCGCGCACCGCCGGGTGGGTGTAGAGGACGTCCTCGACCTCGCGGGGCCAGACCTTGAAGCCGGAGGCGTTGATCATGTCCTTCTTGCGGTCGACGACGTAGAGCCAGCCGCCGGCGTCCATGAAGCCGATGTCGCCGGTGCGCAGTTCGCCGCCGGGTATCGCGCGGGCGGTCGCGTCGGGCTGCCGCCAGTAGCCCGCGACGACCTGGGGGCCGCGGACCACGATCTCGCCGTGGGTGCCGAACGGGACGTCGGCGCCCTTCTCGTCGACGATCCGGACGACGGCGTCGGGGCCGGGCACGCCGACGGCGAGGGTGCCGGACTCCGGGTCGACGGGCGCCTCGCGGCCGGGCGGGACGGTGGAGAGGGTGGCGGAGGTCTCGGTCAGGCCGTAGCCGTTGTGGAGGTAGCGGCCGGATCCGGCGCGGAACGCCTCCACCAGGGCGGGCGGGACGGGGGCGCCGCCGGAGGCGATCATCGCGAAGGAGGAGAAGTGGTCGCGGGTGACGCCCGGGTGGGCGAGCAGCGCCATGAACGCGGTGGCGGGGCCGACGGTGAAGGCCGGGCGGTGTTCCAGGAAGGCGTCCAGGACGGTGCCCGGGTCGAAGCGGTAGGTGAGGGCGAGGGTGCCGTGGTTGGCCCAGGAGGCGGCCAGTTCGGTGACCATGCCGGTGATGTGGAAGAGCGGGGCGAGCGCGAAGTAGGTGGAACCGGCGGGCAGGCCCAGGCCGGTGCGCTGCCGCTCGGCGTTGTAGGCGAGGTTGCCGTGCGTGTTGACGGCGCCCTTGGGGGTGCCGCTGGTGCCGGAGGTGTAGCTGATCAGCGCGGGGTCGGAGGCGGCCGGTCCGCCGGGGGCGGGCACCGGCCCGGCGGCGGCGCCGCGGGCGACCGTCAGCAGGTCGTCGGCGCCCTCCCGGGGGCCGAGGCGCTCCGGGCGCAGCACCCGGGTGTCGTCGCGGGTCTGGAGCCCCGCCTCACAGGCGGTCAGGGCGATGCGTACGGACGGCTGGGCGGCGGCGGTGTCGCGGAGGAAGGCGTCCCAGGTGTGGTCGGCGCAGATGACGGCGGTGACCTCGGCGTCGGAGAGCACATGGGCCATCTCGCCCGCCTTGTACATGGGGTTGGCGGGGACGGCGACGCCGCCGGCCTTCCAGACGCCGAGGGCGGCGAGGACGAAGTGCGGGGTGTTCTGGAGCATCACCACGGCGCGGTCGCCGGGGCGGAAGCCGCGGGCGGCGAGGTGGGCGGCGACGGTGTCGGAGAGCGCGTCGGTCTCGGCGTACGTCAGGCGGGCGTCGAAGTAGGCGAGGGCGGTGCGCTCGGGTACGTGGCGGACCGCGTCACGGAAGGCGTGCAGCGGGGAGGCGGGCGGGTCGGCGGGCGCGCGCTGCGCCTCGGTGAGCTGCGCCAGCCACGGCTTGTCCTGGTAGGAGGTCATCGGATGCGGCCCTTTCGTCCTGGGCACCGGATCCGCCGTACGCGGCCCGGGGCCGGTGGCGTACGGGGACCGGCCGGTGCCGGATGCCGTGCGGGGAGGGACGGGGCGGCGGTCGGCCGCCCTGGGGTGGGCCGCGCGGGGCGGCCCGGTCGGCAGGGGGCGCGTGGCGGGTGGCCGTGCGCCCGGGGCGGCTACCTGCCTTCGGTCTGCTCCAGCTTCTGCTGGAGACGGTTCATGCTGCCGAGCCAGCGGTCGGGTTCGGTGGCGCGGGCGGTGTAGTAGGCGGCGACCTCCGGGTGCGGCAGGACGAGGAAGCGGTCCTCGGCCATCGCGTCGAGGAGGGCGTCGGCGACGGCTTCCGGTTCGACGGCGGTGGGGGTGAGGACCAGTTCCCCGGCGGCTCCGGTCGCGGCGAGCATGTCGGTGCGGACGCCCTGCGGGCAGATGGCGTGGACCGCGACGCCGCGGTGGCGGTAGGTCAGCGACAGCCATTCGGCGAAGGCGTACGCGCCGTGCTTGGTGACGCTGTAGGGCGCCGCCTCGATCATGGTGAGGAGGCCGGCGGCGGAGACGGTGGAGACGAAGCGCCCGGCGCCGCGCTCCAGCCAGCCGGGCAGCAGGTCGCGGGCGGCGCGGACGTGCGCCATGACGTTGACGTCCCAGGCCAGGGCCCAGTCCTCCTCGGGCGCCCCGGGGCCGCCGCCGGTGCCGACGCCGGCGTTGGCGCAGAAGATGTCGATGTCGCCGCCGAGCGCCTCACGGGCGGCGGCGACAACGGCGGAGGCGTCCCCGGGGACGGCGGTGCCCCCGATCTCCGCGGCGGTCCTCGCCGCCTTGGCCGCGTCGAGGTCGTTGACGGCGACGCGGGCACCCTCGGCGGCGAAGCGGCGGGCCAGTGCGGCTCCGATCCCCCCGCCCGCCCCGGTGACGACAACTGCCTTGTCCCGTACGGCTTCCACGCTGGCTCTCCCTACCGTCGTTCGGCTCTCCCCCGGGAGGAGACTAACCAGTCGGTATGTGGCAGCGGAAGAGCCGGACGCGCCATGTCCGGCGCGTTCCCCGGGGCGCGCGGGCGGGTTACGGTGCGCTCGGCACGGACCCTGTCCGCTCACCGTTCCCGGAGGGCCGCACATGCCCCTGTCCCGACGTCTGCTGCTCGGCCGTCTCGCCGCGACCGGAGCCGCCGGCGCGGCGCCCGCCACCGCCTCCGCCGCGCCACCGGACGGCCCCGTCCGCCGCCCGGTGCGGACCGGTTTCGACCGGCTCGCCGCCGACGGCTACCGCCTCCTCGACGGCCGCACCGTCGGCATCGTCACCAACCCGACCGGCGTCACGGCCGAGCTGCGCCACATCGTCGACGTGCTGCACGCCGACGCACGGGTGCGGCTGCGCGCCGTGTTCGGCCCCGAGCACGGCTTCCGGGGCACCGCGCAGGCGGGCGGCTCGGAGGGCCGGTACGACGATCCGGCGACCGGACTGCCGGTCTACGACACGTACGGGAAGAGCGGCGGGGAGCTGGCGGAGATCTTCACCGCGTCCGGGGTGGACACCGTCGTCTTCGACATCCAGGACGCCGGCGCGCGGTTCTACACGTACATCTGGACGCTGTACGACTGCATGGTGGCCGCCGCGCTGGCGGGCAAGCGGTTCGTGGTGCTGGACCGGCCCAATCCGGTGACCGGGCGGGACGCGGCGGGGCCGGTGCTCGATCCGGCGTACGCGTCGTTCGTCGGGCGCAAACCGATCGCGCAGGCGCACGGGATGACGGTGACGGAGCTGGCTCGGCTGTTCAACGGGGAGTTCGTGGCGGCGGACGCGGGGCGGGCGGTGCGGCTGGAGACGGTGGCGATGTCCGGGTGGCGGCGCGGTGACTTCTTCGACGCGACGGGGCTGCCGTGGGTACCGCCGAGCCCGAACATGCCGACGCCCGACACCGCGCTGGTCTACGCCGGGACCTGCCTGTTCGAGGGCACCAACCTCTCCGAGGGGCGCGGCACCACCCGCCCGTTCGAGCTGCTGGGCGCGGAGGGCGTCGACCACCGCTGGGCCGCGGCGGCGAACGGGCTCGCGCTGCCCGGTGTGCGGTTCCGGGAGGCGTACTTCGCGCCCGCGTTCTCGAAGTTCGCGGGGCGGACGGTCGGCGGGGTGCAACTGCACATCACGGACCGGGCGGCGTTCGACCCGGTACGGACCGGTATCGCGCTGCTGGTGACGGCGAAACGGGTGTGGGGCGGCTTCGCCTGGCGGCCGGATCACGGCATCGACCGGCTGACCGGCTCCGCGACCGTCCGCACGATGATCGACCGGGGCGCGGGGACGGACGAGGTGGTCGGCGCCTGGCAGCGCGACCTGGCCCGCTTCCGCGCCGTACGCCGCCGCTACCTGCGGTATCCGTAGGGGCGCGGCCGGGGATCACGTTTCCATGTCTCGCATTTCGAGACGAAGCGTCCCACCCATTGACTGCACCGCTCACCGGCCAAGAGCATGCGGCTCGTGGAAACCGATACGACACCAGCGAAGAACGGGCCGGGAACGGCGGATGCCGCGGCCACCGCGGAGGGCGGCGGGGAGAGCCTGCGCCGGGTGGCGGTGGCCTCCTTCATCGGCACGGCCATCGAGTTCTACGACTTCTACATCTACGGCACCGCCGCCGCCCTCGTCCTCAACGACGCGTTCTTCCCGGGGCTCGACCCGGTGAACGCCACCCTCGCGTCGTTCTCCACCTACGCGGTGGCGTTCGCCGCCCGGCCGCTGGGCTCGCTGATCTTCGGGCACTTCGGCGACCGGGTCGGCCGTAAGTCCGTCCTGGTGGCGTCGCTGCTGATGATGGGGTTGTCGACGGCGTTCGTGGGCCTGCTGCCCGGCTACGCCACGCTCGGCATCTGGGCACCGCTGCTGCTGGTGCTGCTCCGCTTCGTGCAGGGCATCGGGCTGGGCGGTGAATGGGGCGGCGCGGCGCTGCTCGCCGTCGAGCACGCGCCGAAGCGGCGCCGCGGGCTGTACGCGGCGTTCCCCCAACTGGGCCCGTCCGTCGGGTTCTTCGCCGCGACCGGCGTGTTCTGGCTGCTGTCCGCGGTCCTGGACGACGCGGCGTTCCGGTCCTGGGGCTGGCGGGTGCCGTTCCTGCTGTCGTTCCTGCTGGTCGGCGTCGGCCTCTTCGTCCGGTTGAAGATCAGTGAGACGCCGGTCTTCGCGAAGGTGCGGGCCGCGCAGGAGGCCGGACGGGTCCCGGCGCTCGACGTCTTCAAGCGCCATCCGAAGGAGCTGCTGCTGGGCTCCGGCGGCATGATCATCGCGTACGGCCTCTTCTACACCGCGACGACCTACTGCCTCTCGTACACCACCGGCACCCTCGGCGTCTCCCGGAACACGATGCTGGGGCTGTCGCTGGTCGCCTGTCTCTTCCTCGCCGCGGGGACGTGGCTGGCCGCGACCCGCTCGGACGGCTTCGGGCGCCGCAAGCTGGTCCTCGCCGGTACGGGTCTCGCCGTGGTGTGGGGCCTGGTGCTCTTCCCGCTGCTGGACACCGGACAGCCGGCGCTGATCGCCCTCGGCATCGGCGGCGCGCTGTTCTGCATGGGCGTGGTGTACGGGCCGATGGGCGCGTATCTGCCCGAGCTGTTCGGCACGACGGTGCGGTACTCGGGCGCCTCGCTCGCCTACAACCTGGGCGGGGTGCTGGGCGGCGCCGTCGCCCCGCTGGTCGCCACCCGGCTCCAGTCGGCGTTCGGCTCCGCGTCGGTCGGCTGGTACGTCAGCGCGATGGCCGTGGTGTCCCTGCTGTGTGTCCTGGCGCTGCCGGAGACCCGCACCCGCGAACTGGGCTGAGCCCGCCGCGACGCGAGCCGGTCCGGGGCGGGTGCCCCGGACCGGCTCGTGTGCTTCGTGCGTCCGCCGGTCAGCGGTGTGCGGGGAACTCCACCACCTGCTGGTAGGTGGGGCGGTTCTGCCAACTGATCGCGGTGTGGGTCAGGCCGCCGACGGCGCGGTGGATGATCGCGTCGGAGCACCACTGGTCGCCGGCCTTGCAGGTGTCGTCGCCCGGGTAGACCTGCTCGGCGGTCCTCCCGGCCGCCTCGCGCAGGGTGTCGAGGAGGGTGTCCCGGCAGGCGGAGAGGTCGCCCTTGCCGCAGAACGGGCGGGCCAGCGGCGCCCGCACCTTCTCACCGAGGACCGAGCGCAGGTCCTTGTCGACATAGCTCCACCAGCCGTACTGAAAGGCCGATCCGGCGTGCGCACCGGTCGGGCCGTGGCCCGCCGACGGCGACTCGTCGACGGCGAGATTGGCGCGCAGCGCCTTGTAGAGATCGCCGCCCAGCTCCGGGGCGAAGGCCCCCTCGACCAGCAGCGGCCACCAGGCGTCCATGAGCCGGACCGCGTCGGGGTGGGTGTAGGTGTGTGATCCGGCGGCGGTCTCCCGGCGCTGGGAGCCGTCCCGGCGCCACGAATCGAGCCGCTGCACCGCCTTCTTCAGCTGCGGATCGGTGACCGGCGCGCTCTGCAGCACCCGCAGCAGCTCCGGCAGTACGTCCTCACCGCGCAGATCGGTGACGGCCGCCTCGGACATCGCCCGGGTCAGCGCGGCGCGGGTGACGCCGCCCTCGGCGGTGAGGGCCGCGACCCGGTCGTCGAGGAGGTCGGCGCGGTGCACCGGGCCGTTGCCGAAGCCCGCCGAGTCGTAGTCGGCGGCCTGCTTGTTGTTCCAGGAGACGTAGTAGTCCTGGTTGACCGACTGCGGATGCTCGGCGGGCGGCGTGTAGTCGGTGAGATTGTTCTCCGGCCGGTAGCCGCGCCACTCGTACTCCGGTGCCGCCTTGATCGGCAGCGCCGGGTCGGTCCTCGGATTGCGGACGGGGTTGAGGCCGCTGTTGTAGTACGCGATGTCGCGGGAGTCGGCGTAGAACCAGTTGAAGGCGTAGCCGATGTGCTGCGCGGCCTGCTGGAACGTCGCCGCGTCGCGTACGTACGAGGGGTCGTTGAGCATCTGGAAGCCGATGATGGAGTCGGCCTCGTGGCGGTAGGTGGAGCGCAGCGCCGTGTAGGCGACGGGCTTGCCGCCGATGGTGGCGCGGTGGGTGACGGTGCCGTACTTGGTGCGGAAGACCTGCATCCGGTACGAGCCGGCGGCCGTCGGGTCGGCGATGGTCGGCTTCCAGGAGTTGGTGCGCTCCAGCTTCTCCATCGGCACGCAGGTGCCGTGGTAGCGGTAGGCGACCGAGTCCTTGGTGGCCGGGGAGCCGTCGGTGTTGCACAGGTCGACGGCGTAGGTGTCGGTGATGTCCTGGCCGGCGGAGGTGGCGCTCCAGGCGTAGTCCTGGCCGCGGCCCAGTTGGACGTACATGCCGACGCCGGCGAACGAGGCGCCGCGGGCGCTGATGCCCGGCCCCTGGATCTCCTGGAGCATCAGCAGTTGCGGGGCGAAGTAGCCGGTCTGCGGGCCGAAGACGGCGACGGGATGGCCACTGGCGGTGCGCTTGCCGGAGACCAGCAGGGCGTTGGACATGCCCCGGTGCTGGGTCACGTCGAAGCTCCCCTTGGGCAGCACACCGTCCTTGAACAGCCCTTCCAGCTTCCGGTACTTGGCGGGTGCCTGGACCGGCTCCCGGGCGGGCTTCTTGTCGCCCGCCGCGCCGGTGCGGTCGTACACCAGTTGCTCGGGGGTGACCGAACCGCGGTCGGGCAGCGCCACGCCCTCGGCCTTGGCGGGCTTGACCGCGTACGGGAAGCTCTGGCCGTCGTGGAGGGTCTTGGTGGCCTCGGGGTCGTTGCGCTCGCGGAAGGACTCCCAGAGCGCGGTGCCCTTCTCGACGCCGTACTTCTGCTGCGCGGACAGCAGCGCGAGGGCGGACGGGACCTCGCCGCCACCGCCGTTGCCGAAGAGACCGCCGACGACGGACGCGAGAGCTATCAGGTCGGTGAGCTTGAAGGGCTGGATCTCCCCGGCGTTGGTGACCGCGTCGACATGCCCGGTCAGCACGTACTCACCGGGGAAGTAGCGGCCCTTCTTCGACTGCTCGCGGTAGGCGTTGATGCCGTCGACGTACGCCTGGGCGTCGGCCATCGCCTGCTTGCCGCGGGCGCCGTTGGTGTCCCGGATCCGCTCGACCTGCGCCTGGAGATCGGCCTCGGTGTACGGCGCCTGCGGCCAGAACTCCTGCTCCAGGCCCTGGTTGGCGAGGGCGCCGCCGGCGAAGGAGGTCAGCTCACCGCGCCCGATGTGGCGGAAGAGGTCCATCAGCCAGAGGCGGTCCTGGCCCGCCGCGTACCCGGCGCCGAACTCGGTGCCGTAGCGGGTGGTGCCCTTGATGTGCGGGGTGCCGGTCTTCTTGTCCCGGGTGATGGTGACGTCGTCGCGCGGTGCGGTGACCTTGGCGACCTGGCCCTCGGGAACGCCGAAGGAGGCGTCGTTGAAGAAGTCGGTCAGGGTGTCGTCGGTGAGCGACGGGTAGCCGCTCGCCAGGGCGCCGTACGGGGCGAGTTGGTCGTCGGAGTGCGCGGGGTGGGTGCCGAAGACCTTGCTCGCCAGGATCTCGGCGAGGGTCGCGTTGCCCGTCGCGCCCGGCGGCAGGATGTCGGCGCACTGACCCTGGCAGTAGTCGGAGTCATCGGGGCCGTCGGCCGCGATGGCGGTGGGGGGCGGTGCCAAGAGCGTGGCACCCAAGGCCAACAGGGCTGCCGCGGCGGCGGTCCTGAGCCTTCCGGTACGTCGTCGCATTCCTGCTCCTCGGGAGGCGGGTGGGCCGGACGTTACCGCCGGTTACCTCCTCCCGGGAAGATGAACAACAGTCACCTTTTCGTATCCCTCGCGGGTCACCGGACAACCCCTGCCCTTTTTGCCCCCGCACCCGGCATCCGCAAGGAAATTCGATGGATCCGGGCGGCCTTCCGCCGCGTCCCTTCCGTGTCCAGTCGGGTCCTCCCCACGGAGGTGGGATGAATATGGCCGGTTTCAGAGCTTTCGCGACGCAGGTCCGCGATCCGCGGCTCCTCACCACACGGCGCCGCACCGCCCTGCGCAAATGCCTGGAGCGCTTCGCCCCTTACGGGCACCGCGCGACCTGGCACCACCTGTGCACCCGGGCCGGTATCGCCCCGCAGGACCGCGACCCCGACCCGGCACGCCTGCTGGCCGCCCTCGCCGAACTGGAGGAGGCGCGCGCCCTGTGGCTCGCGTACGAGGCGGAGTGCACCACGCGGCGCCGCCGGGAGAAGCGGGACGGCATCCGGCAGCCCGGCGCGCTCGACGCCTGGCACCGGCGCACCTGGGGCGGCTGCGAGATCGTGCCGTGCGCGGCGCCGCACCGCCACCCGGCGGCCCCCCTCGCGGCGGTACTGCGCACCGTCATCGCGGCGATGGAGTCCGGACGCCCCCGGCACGACTGCCCGGTGTGCGGCTCCACCCGCTTCCACCCGCTCGCCGACCCCGACCGCCGCGCCGCCGGCCCGGTCTGCGCGGACTGCGGCGTGATCACCCCCGCCGCCCTGCTGACCCGCGAGACCCTGGCGGCGGCCCGGCGCGGCACGTCCGGCGCGGCCGGCGCCACCGGTACGGGCGCCGGTACGGGGACGGCGGCCGGTGCGGTGGCCGGGCCCGGGGTGCGCTTCGGGGCCTCGATAGCCGCCTGAACGGCTGTCCGCACGTACGGGCTCCGTCCCTCGCGGCGGCGTTGTCAGACCCCTGTGCCAGCATCGGGGCATGACTCAGGTCGCTCTCAACGGAGCCCGCACCGCGGCGGATTCGGCCGCGGTGCCGCTGTCGCCGACCGCGCTGGCCGAGGCCGCGCGGCAGGCGGTCGCGGCCGGGGCCACCTCCGTCCACGTCCACCCCAAGACCCCCTGCGGGCGGGACTCCCTCTCGCCCCGGGTGGTCGCCCCCGTCCTGGAGGCGCTGCGCGCGGCGGTGTCCGTCCCGGTCGGGGTGACGACGGGCGCGTGGGCCGAGCCCGACCCGGCGCGGCGGGTGGCGCGGATACGCTCCTGGGAGCTGCTGCCCGACCACGCCTCGGTCAACTGGCACGAGCCCGGCGCCGAGCAGGTGGCCGCCGCCCTGCTCGCCCGGGGCGTGGCGGTGGAGGCCGGGATATGGTCCGGCACCACCGGCGCCGCCCGCTTCGCCCGCTCACCGCTGCGCCCCCGGGTGCTGCGGGTGCTGGCCGAGGTCACCGACACCGACGCGACGACGGCCCCGGCCACGGCCCGGCGCCTGCTGGCCGCACTCGGCACCGCCCGCCACGGCCGCCCGGTACTCCTCCACGGCGAGGAGGGCGGCACCTGGCCGGTGCTGCGCCTCGCCCTCCGTCTGGGCCTGGCCACCCGCATCGGCATCGAGGACACCTTGCTGCTGCCGGACGGGACCCCGGCACGGGACAACGCCGAACTCGTCGCGGCCGCGCTGGAGTTGGGGGCGGGAGGGGTTCCGCCGGGGGCGGCCCGGGGAGCCGGGGGTGCCTCGGCGGACGCGCGGGAGTCCATATCCGGTGGCGGGGAATACCGGAGCCTTCAGCAGTAAGGGGGCGAGGCCCCTGCACACGCAGGGCGCACCAGTCGACAACCACCGGGCCGAAGCCCTGGTTGGGGCCACCTCCGCGGAGCGGAGCGCACTCACCACCGGGGGTGCTCACACTCTGAGCACCCGGGCCATCCCCGCATACGCGGGGCGCACCCGTCGGCGGGTGTGTTGCGGAAGGCGGAGAGGGGACCACCCCCGCACACACGGGGCGCACGCGTCGTACCACACGGACACGGCGTCGTTCGTCGGACCACCCCCGCACACACGGGGCGCACTCCGCGTCCGAGCCTCTGACCCCGACGGCACCGGGACCACCCCCGCACACACGGGGCGCACCCTCTCTGACCAGCGGTCCTGCCTATCGGATCAGAGGTTTCCTTCACTCCACGAGGACGCCGGGGCTCAGCGCACCGCCTCCGGGAGCCACCTCACCGCTCCTCCCCCGCCCCCGGCTCGCACGGTCCCGGGCCCCCCTTCGCGCAGTCGTCCGCCGCATCCGCCGGCTCGGCCCTTCCCCGGTCCACCCGCAAGCGCTGGGCGCCCGGGCCTTGTTGGCCGAGGTTGTCGTACGGGTTGGAGAGGGCGCAGCGTTCCAGGGAGAGGCAGCCGCAACCGATGCAGTCGGTCAGGTGGTCGCGCAGGTCGAGGAGTTGGCCGATGCGTTCGTCGAGTTCGGCGCGCCAGGCTTCGGAGAGGCGGGCCCAGTCGTCGCGGGTGGGGGTGCGGCCGTCGGGGAGTTCGGCGAGGGCGTCGCGGATCACCGCGAGGGGGATGCCGACCCGCTGCGCGGCACGTACGAAGGCGACGCGGCGCAGGGTGTCGCGGGTGTAGCGGCGCTGGTTCCCGGCCGTGCGGGTGCTGCTGATCAGGCCCTTGGTCTCGTAGAAGTGCAGCGCGGAGACGGCGGCGCCGCTGCGCGCGGAGAGCTGGCCGACGGTGAGTTCGTGGACCTTGAAGGGAAGCTGAGGCACGGGCCCACCCTAGGACCCGGCCCCCGGCCCACCGACCGCCGGGCCGTCCACCGACCGGGCCACCCCGGGGCCCGGGCCGCCCACCAGCCCGGTTCACCCGCCACGCCCACCAGGGCAGGCCGTACGCCGACCCGAACCATCCGCAGGGCCGGACCACCCGCAGGCCGGGCCACCTCAGGCCCGAACCATCCGCAGGGCCGGACCACCCTCGAGCCCGGACCACCCGCAGACCGGGCCACCCCAAGCCCGAACCATCCGCCAGGCCGGACCGCCCCCCGAGCCCGGACCGCCCCCAAGCCCGGACCACCCGCCAGACCGGGCCCCCAACCCGCCGCAACCCATCGCGCCCCACCGCCGGCCCCGGCCCCACTCCGTTGACAGCGGCATCGCCACTCCGCATGCTGAGCAAGCGCTTAGCGCAGGGAGCAACCAGTACACGGTCAGCGGCGACGGGCGTCCGGGAGGGCGTGACCGGGCGGCGCGGGAAAAATCAGGAGGCGGACGGGATGGCTGAGCCCCGGGTGTTCGGATCGCTCGACGAGCTGCGGGCCGCGGTCGGCGAGGAGCTGGGTCCCAGCGACTGGCTGGAGATCGATCAGCGGCGGATCGATCAATTCGCCGAGGCCACCGGTGATCACCAGTGGATCCATGTGGACGCGGAGAAGGCGGCGGCCGGTCCGTTCGGGACCACCATCGCGCACGGTTATCTGACGCTGTCGCTGCTGCCCGCCCTCGTCCCGCAGCTCATGCGCGTCGACAACGTGGCGATGGGCATCAACTACGGCACCAACAAGGTCCGCTTCCCCGCACCCGTACCGGTCGGGTCCCGGGTGCGGGCCACCGCGCGGATCGCGGAGGTCACAGAGGTGCCCGGCGGGGTGCAACTGACGACGGCGGTGACGATCGAGCGTGAGGGCGGCGGCAAGCCGGTGTGCGTGGCGGAGTCGGTGAGCCGGTTCACCTTCTGACCACGGCGTACGGAAGGCGGGCGCGCGTGCCGTGCCCGCCTTCCGTCAGCTCTCCCCCGCGCCCACCATCCGCAGGACCAGCCCGGCGTAGAGGACACCGACCTCGTCGGGGGTGCGGCGGCCGTCGGCGGTGAACCAGCGGGCGACGTCGACGCAGAGGGAGAGGACGGCGAGGGTGGTGCCGGGCACGTCCTCGGCGCGGAACTCACCGGAGTCCGCGCCGTCCTGGATGATCTGGCGCAGCAGCCGGTCGGTGCGGCGGCGCAGCGCGGTGATCTCGGCGTAGTGCTCGGGGCCGAGCGCCTGGAGTTCGTACTGGATGACCCGGGCGGTGGTGTGGTGCTCGGCGTGCCAGCGGACGAAGGTGCGGACGGCACCGGCGAGCCGTTCGGCGGCGCTGCCGTCCGCGGCGGCGGCCTCGGCCATGATGGCGAGGGCCTTCTCGTGACCGATGCCGCTGATGCGGTAGAGGAGTTCTTCCTTCGTGCGGTAGTGGATGTAGAGCGCGGCGGGGCTCATTCCGGCGCGGCCCGCGATGTCGCGGGTGGTGGTCGCGTGGTAGCCGCGTTCGGCGAACGCCTCCACGGCGGCGCGGACCAGGCGCCGTGCGGCGTCCGGGACCACATCGGCCCACTCGTCGCCGGTGCCCGCCGCCTCCCGTGCCTCGGTGCCCATCGCACACCCCGTTCTTCCTCCGCCACGGACCCTCCACGGACGGACCGCACACCTTACCGCGCGGGTGAGCGGACGCTTAGCACATATCCGCGGGGCCTCGCGGGACCGCCCGGACGGACGCCATCGGTCGGGCCGCGCCCCGGCCCGCTCCTCCGTCCGTACCGCCGTCCGTACCGCCGTCCGCGCCGCTGATCAGCGGTGGGGCGGCCTCTACGATGTGGGCATGGCCCGTCCCCGCAAGCCCCTGCTGAGCCGCGACCGGATCGTCGGTGCGGCGCTGGCGCTCATCGACGCGGAGGGGCTGGCGGCGCTGTCCACCCGCCGGCTCGCCGCCGAGCTGGGGGTGAGCGGCCCGTCCCTCTACAACCACTTCGCGACCAAGGACGAACTGCTCGACGCGGTCGCCGACACGGTCATCGCGCAGGTCGACGTCTCCGCCTTCGCGGACGGCGACTGGCGGGGCGGGCTGCTGGGCTGGGCCCGCTCCTACCGCGCGGCGCTCGCCGCGCATCCGCACATCGTGCCGTTCCTCGCGCAGGGTCCGGGGCGCCGCCCGGCGGGCCTGAAGATGGCCGACGCGGCGTTCGGCGGGCTGGTCGACGCGGGCTGGCCCCCGGCGCAGGCGACCCGGGTCTGCGCGATGGTCCGCTACTTCGTGGCCGGGTCCGCGCTCGGCTCGTTCGCCCGGGGCTTCGTCGACGATCCGGGCGCGTACGACCCGGACGCCTATCCGCACCTCGGGCAGGCGCATCTGCTGGCGGAGCACCAGCGGCGGGTGGACGAGGGCGCGTTCGAGGCCGGACTGCTGGCGCTGGTCGACGGGCTGGCGCTGCACCATGGGCGACCCGCTCCGCACCGTCCGTGACCGGCGGGTTCACCCGCGCACCCGCACCCGTCCCGCACAGCCTTTAGATGTAGAGTGCACCCGCCTCTGACCGGCAGGGGCATTCCGGTCATCTGGAGGCATGGTGGGCCAGCAGAGCACGAGGGAGGGCACCGCGCCGCAACCGGACACGGCCGCCCCCGGCAAGCGGCTGTGGAACTTCGCCTTGGCGGTGCTCCGCGGCCAGGCACAGGTCGACTTCCTGCCCAGCGCCCTCACCGGTGCGTTCTTCACCGCCGCACTGTTCGCCTCCGGCTGGCGGTACGGCGTCTACGGGCTGCTCGGCACGGCGGTGGGCACCGCGACCGCGCGGCTGCTGGGCGTCGACCGGGACCGGATCACCGCCGGTCTGGAAGGCTTCAACGCCTGTCTGGTCGCGGTCGGCTTCGCCGTCTTCCTCGGCGCCGACCACCTCTCCACCATGCTGCTCGCGCTCGCCGGGAGCGCGGTGGTCACCGTCGTCACCGGCGCCGCCGCCCGCGTCCTGGCCACCTGGGACCTGCCGACGTTCACGCTGCCGTACTGCCTGATGGCCAGTTCCATGACGATCGCGGCGCCCGGCTTCGAGCACATCTGGCACAACGGTGAGGGGCTCGCCGCGCTGACCCACCCGGCGGGCGGCCCCACCACGCTCAACTGGACCGATCTGTGGCACGCCTTCTTCGCCGACTTCGCGCAGATCTTCTTCATGCCGCAGTGGTACGTCGGCCTGATCTTCCTCGTCGGCATCTTCGTGGCCAGCCGCCGGGCCGGGGTGATGGCCTGCGTCGGCAGCGCGGTGGGCATCTTCACCGCCTGGGCGATGGGCGCACCCGCCGTCGACGTCGCCGAGGGCACCATGGGGTACAACGCGGTGCTGGTGGCGATGGCGCTGTGCGGGGTGTTCCTCGTCGCCGACGCCTGGAGCCTGGGCTACGCGGTGGCCGCGGCGGCCGCGGCGACCGGCCTCAGCTCGGCGATGGCGGCGCTCTTCGCCCCGTCCGGCGGCCACACCTTCACCTGGCCGTTCGTCCTCGTCTCGCTGGTCTTCCTGGTCGCCGCACCGACCTTCCCGCGGTTGCGGCGGGTGGGCGCGGCGGCGCCCGCCGATGCCGTGGACGGCGCCGGGGCGAAGACCGCCGTGGCGGTCTGAGCCCGGCGGACGCCCGCCCTCAGCCCCGGTGCTCCTCCCGCGCCGGGGCGCCGGCGGGCCGGTCCGTACCGGGCGGCGCGAACGGGCCGGTGCCCGCGCCGGCGGTCTTCTCCGACTTCGGCGGACGGCCCGCGATGCCCGCGGAGGCCAGCAGCAGGGCGCCGAGCATGACGAACGGGGCGGCCGTACCGGCGAGTCCGGCGAGCAGACCGGCCGCGGCGGGCGCGGCGACCTGGCCGAGACGGTTGCCGGTCAGCCGCAGCGCCAGCGCGGTGGAGCGGGCCCGGTCCGGCGCGGCCTGGACGACGGTGGTCATCGACAGCGGCTGCCCCACGCCCAGGCAGAAGCCGAGCAGCGTGAGCATCACGCCCAGCGCCGCCACCGGCACCGGCAGCACCAGACCGCCGCAGAGCAGTCCGGCGAGCGCGCAGCTCCCGGCCATCAGCGTGGTCCGGCCCAGCAGGCGGATCATCGGGGTCATCACCAGGCGGCAGGCGATGGTCGCGGCGGCCCGCAGGCTCAGCAGCAGGCCGATGGTGGTCGGGGCGATGGACCGGTCCTCGCCGATCACCGGGAGGTAGGCGGTGAGGATGTCGGTGGCCGACAGGACCGCGAGGCTCATGAAGATGCCCGCCGCGACGCCCCGGGTGCGCAGGATGCCGAGGACCGGGACGGGCGCCGGCCGGTCCGCCGTCGCGGGCGCGCCGCCGGGCGCGGGGCGGTGCTCCAGCCGCCACAGCGCCCCGTAGGAGACGGCGGCGACGGCGGCGGAGATCAGCAGGGCCCGGGCGCTGGTCGCGGCCATCGCGCCGGAGTGCCCGGAGATGAGCAGCCCGGCGGCGACCGGCCCGACGAGCTGACCGAGGGAGGCACCGATGGTGAAGTGGCCGAAGTTGCGGTCGCGGTCCTCGGGGGCGCTGCGCCGGGCGACGATCGACTGCGCGCCGATGACGAAGCAGAGGTGGCCCAGACCCATCACCCCGCTCCAGGCGGCCATCACCGGCAGCGATGCGGCCAGACCGCTGAGCGCGCAGCCGCCGGTGATCAGCGCGACGCCGGTGACCAGCAGCGGCACACACCGCCCGTGGTCGGTGCGGCGCCCCAGCGGTACGGCGACGAGCAGCGGCAGCAGGGCGTAGACGGCGGTGATGACGCCGATGGCGCGTTCGTCGGCGCCGAGCGCGAGGGCCCGGTAGGAGACGGCCGGCCGGGCCATGCTCACCGCTCCCTGGGCGCAGGAGAAGGTGAGGACCAGCCGCAGCAGCCAGCCCCGGCCGGGCCTCGCGGGTTCCGTCACGGGACGCCGTCTCCGTTCTGCGTGGTGGGGGCGCGGGCGGGTCCGGGACGCGGACCCGCCCGCGCGGGCTTACGGGTACCGGCTAGATGATGCCGATCAGCAGGCCCGCGCACAGCACCACGAGCGAGGTGAGGGCGGCCCACTTCATGGTGAAGCGGGTGTGGTCGCCGAATTCGACGCGGGCCATGCCGATGAGGACGAAGACCGCGGGGACCAGCGGGCTGGACATGTGCAGCGGCTGGCCGACGAGGGAGGCGCGGGCGATCTCGACGGGGTCGACGCCGTGGGCGGCCCCGGCCTCGGCGAGGATCGGGACGATGCCGAAGTAGAAACCGTCGTTGGACATCAGGTAGGTCAGCGGGATGCTCAGCACACCGGTGACCAGGCCCATGTGCGGGCCCATCGCGTCCGGGATGTTGCCGACCAGCCAGCGGGCCATGTGCTCGACCATGCCGGTGCCGGTGAGGACGCCGGTGAAGACGGCGGCGGCGAAGACCATGCCGGAGACGTTCAGGACGTTCTCGGCGTGCGCCGCGATGCGCTCCCGCTGGAGGTTCATCCGCGGGAAGTTGACGGTGAGGGCGAGGGCCGCGCCGAGCAGGAAGAGCACCGGGATCGGCAGGGTCTGGAGGATCAGCAGGGTCAGCAGCGCGACGGTGAGCGCGGCGTTGAACCAGTAGAGCTTGGGGCGGAGGGTGGCGCGGTGCGGGTCCAGGCCCTGGAAACCGTCGTCCGTGGTGCCGTCGTCGGTGGTGCCGTCGGCGTCCGTACCGCCGGAGACCGGTGCCGTACGGGCCGCCGCGCCGCCGCCGGTCGCGGTGCCCGCACCGGCCAGGACCTGCTCGCTCTCCGCCGCCTCGGCCACCGCGTGCGCGCCGTCGAAGGTGACCGTGCCCAGCCGCTTGCGCTCGCGGCGCCCGAGGACGTACGCCAGGACGAGGACGGCGGCGAGGCCGCAGGCGAGGGCGGGGATCATGGGGACGAAGACGTCGCCGGCGTCCAGCTTCAGCGCGGTGGCGGCGCGGGCCGTCGGGCCGCCCCAGGGCAGGGTGTTCATCACGCCGTTGGCGGTGGCGGCGACGCCGGTCAGGACGACCATGCTCATCTTCAGGCGCCGGTAGAGCGGGTACATCGCGGAGACCGTGATCATGAACGTGGTGGAGCCGTCGCCGTCCAGCGAGACGATCGCGGCGAGCACCGCCGTACCGACGACGATGCGCAGCGGATCGGCCTTGCAGAACCGCAGGATGCCCCGGACGATCGGATCGAAGAGCCCGACGTCGATCATCACGCCGAAGAAGACGATGGCGAACATCAGCATCGCGGCCGTCGGCGCCAGGTCGCCGATCCCCTTGACCACGTAATCGCCCAGGTGCGCGCCCTTTCCGACGAGTACGCAGAAGAGCGCGGGGATGAGTACGAGCGCCGCCATCGGCGACATCTTCTTCATCATGATCAGCACCAGGAAGGTGGCGATCATGACAAATCCGAGGATTGTCAGCACGGGAAACCTCACGTTCGCCCTTGAACACCCGCCGGGATGGCGGTCGAGGTGACGTTAGGTGGCCGAAACTCGCGTTAACAAGGTCTTGACGTGCGAGCAATACGAGCAAAACACCAGGTCACCGAGGTGAAACGGATATATGGGCCGGGCGGGCGTCACCGGCGGCCCCGTGAGCCGTCCGCCGCGGGCGCCGGGCCGGGCCCTCCCGCGGCGGCGCGTCCGGCCCCGTCACGGCCGTGCGCCGCCCCGGCTCACGCGTCGAGGTAGCGGGCCAGATAGCCGCGCAGCAGCCGCTTCGTCTCGGTGACGATGCCGGGGTCGCCCTCCGGGGCCACCCGGAAGGCGAGCTGGAGGAGGGAGTCGGCCGCCTCGACGCCGACCAGGAAGGCGGTGCGCAGCCCTTCGCCGGAGGCGTCCAGCGCGAGGGGGGCGGCGAGCAGCCCGAGGAGGCGGTCGGCGACCGCGTGGTTGGCCCCGCGGGCGTCGCGCGGCGCCGGAACGGTGAACTCCACGAGCGCGAAGCCCGGCACCGTCCGCTTCATGGCGAGGTACTCGTCGACGACCACGTCCATCGCGCCGCGCCAGCCGTCCGGTGCGTCCGGGGCGGTCAGCCGGGCCGTGATGCGGTCGGCGTACGCGTCGAGGTTGCGCCCGGCGAGCGCCTCGGCCATGGCGCGCTTGTGCGGGAAGAAGCGGTAGACGGAGCCGATCGGCACCCCGGCGCGCTCGGCGACGGCGCGGGTGCTCAGACTCTCGTAGCCGCCCTCCTGGAGTTCGACGGAGCAGGCGTCGAGGATGCGGGCCAGACGCTGGGCGCTGCGGCGCTGGACGGGGACGCGGCGGAGCGGGGTGGGCTGCTGCACCCCTCCATCCTGCCCGGCGATCGGCGGGGTGACCGGACGTCACCCGGACGGGGAGCGCGGCGCGGCGGGCCGGGCCCGCCGGGCGGGGCCCCGACGGAGCCGCCGGGAGCCGCGCCGGTTCTTCCGGAGCGGCCGGGCCCTCCGGAGCCGCCGGGGCCCTCCGGAGCGGCGGGCCGTCGAGATCCGGCCAGGGCGTCCGGGAGTCTCCGTTGACGCCCCTCCCCGCCAATCCTAGGGTTTCCCATAGGATTCCAGGTTTCCTCGATCGGCGGGAGCGCACGATGACGGGTACGGGCACGGAGCGGACGGACGCGGCGGCCGGGGAGCCGGACCTCACGTACCTCACCGGATTCGGCAACGAACACAGCTCCGAGGCGGTGCCCGGCGCACTGCCCGAGGGCCGCAACTCCCCCCAGCGCGCCCCCCTCGGCCTCTACGCCGAGCAGCTCAGCGGCTCCGCGTTCACCGAGCCGCGCGACCGCAACCACCGGTCGTGGCTCTACCGCATCCGCCCGTCGGCCGCCCACCCGCCGTACACCCGCGTCGCGCGGCGCGGGGTACGCTCGGCGCCGTTCACGGACTGCGTGCCCGACCCCAACCGGCTGCGCTGGGACCCGCTGCCCGCGCCGCAGGAGCCGACCGACTTCGTCGACGGCCTGTGGACGGTCGGCGGCAACGGCGACGCGACGCGGCGCACCGGTATGGCGGTGCACCTCTATCACGCCAACTCCTCCATGACGGACCGGGTGTTCGGCGACGCCGACGGCGAACTGCTGATCGTCCCGGAGAGCGGCGCGCTGCTGCTGCACACGGAGTTCGGCGTGCTGCGCGCCGCACCGGGCGAGGTCGCGCTGATCCCGCGCGGCGTCCGCTTCCGCGCCGTGCTCACCGGCGACCACGCCCGCGGCTACGTCTGCGAGAACTACGGCCGCCCCTTCCAACTCCCCGACCTCGGCCCGATCGGCGCCAACGGCCTCGCGAACGCCCGGGACTTCCGCGCCCCCGTCGCCGCGTACGAGGACACCGAGCGGCCCGTCGAGGTGCTCAACAAGTTCTGCGGCAACCTCTGGAGCGCGACGTACGACCACTCCCCGCTCGATGTCGTCGCCTGGCACGGCAACCACGTCCCGTACGTCTACGACCTGCGCCGTTTCAACGTCATCGGGTCGATCAGCTACGACCACCCGGACCCGTCGATCTTCACCGTGCTCACCTCGCCGTCCGACACCCCGGGGCTGGCCGGGGTGGACTTCGTGGTCTTCGCGCCGCGCTGGCTGGTCGGCGAGGACACCTTCCGGCCGCCGTACTTCCACCGCAATGTGATGACGGAGTACATGGGCCTGATCGAGGGCGCGTACGACGCCAAGACCGGCGGGCGCGGCGGGTTCGTGCCCGGCGGCGGCTCGCTGCACAACATGATGTCGGCGCACGGCCCGGACCGGGAGACGTTCGAGCGGGCGAGCGCCGCGGAGCTGGCGCCGCAGAAGATCGACGACGGCCTCGCCTTCATGTTCGAGACCCGCTGGCCGCTGACGCTGACCGATCAGGCCGCCGAGGCCGACCACCTGCAGCGCGGCTACGACGACGTGTGGCAGGGTCTCCAGCGCCATTTCCGCCCGTGACACCGGGGGACGCCCTGTGACGACCTTCGCACCCGACTCGCTCGCGCTGAACCGCAAACTGCCCCTGTGGTACCAGGTTTCGCAGTCGCTGCGCGCCTCCATACTGGGCCGCTCCCCGGACGCGCCGCTGCGGCTGCCGACCGAGGACGCCCTCGCCGCGCACTACGGCGTCAGCGTGCTGACGATGCGTCAGGCACTCAAGGAGCTGGAGACGGAGGGGCTGATCAGCCGGCACCGGCGGCGCGGCACGTTCATCGAGCCGCACGCCCGGCGCGGCGCCCCGGTGCGGCTGCTCGGTTCGGTGGACGCGATCGTGGCCCAGCAGTCCGGGATGACCGCCCGGCTGCTGGAGCACGGCCCGGTGCCGGTGCCTCCGGACGTCGCGGAGTTCTTCCCCGGACTGCGGGAGGTCGCCGGGTACGTCCGGCTGCGCAGCGACGAGGCGAGCGGCGAGCCGACCAACCACGCCCGCAACTACGTCCACCCCGAGGTCGCCGCCCGTATCGATCCGGCCGATCTGGAACACCGGCCGATGACGAAGGTGCTGCGGGACACCGTCGGCGTCCGGATCAGCCGGATCACCGACACCGTCGAGGCGCGGCTCGCCGACCCGGCGACCGCCCGGCTGCTGCGGGTGCCGCTGCTCAGCCCGATCCTGCACTACACCGGCGTCACCTACGACGAGTCGGGCCGGGCGGTCGACGTCACGCACATCCACTACCGCGGCGACCGGTTCTCCTTCACCGTCACCCTGGACGCCGACTGAGCCGCGGGCCGCTCCCCGTCAGATGCGTTCCAGGCTGCGGCCGGTGGTCCGCGGCCCGAGCAGCGCCACGTCCAGGCAGAGCAGCACCATCAGCGCCGCCGAGCCGGTGAAGACGCCCACCGGGCCCAGCGCGGTGAGGACGCCCAGCGCGACGAACGGCAACACCACCGACGTCAGACGGGAGAGCGAGTACGCGATGCCGATGGCGCCGGCCCGCACCCCGGTCGGGAAGATCTCGGTCTGGTAGATGTGGAAGGCGTTGGAGAAGACGTTGCTGCACACCGTCAGCAGGAAGCCGAAGGTGACGATCGCCCAGGGCGCGGCGGCGAAGCCGAAGGCGAGGCCGCAGGCGGCTATCCCGAGCGCGGCGGCGATGATCAGCGTCCGGCGTTCGATCCGGTCGATCAGCGGGACGGAGAGCGCGGAGCCCAGCGGATAGCCGCAGTAGCTGAGCGCCGCGTAGAGCAGGGAGTCGGTGACGGTGTGGCCCTTGGCGGTCAGCACGACCGGCGCCAGGGAACCGAAACCGTAGTAGCCGACGGTCTGGAGCACCTGGAAGATCCACCACATGACGGTCCGCCGCCGGTAGGCGCCGCGGAGCAGCTCCCCCAGCGGCACCCGGCGCTCCGGCGCGCTCTCCGTCTCCGGCACCGACGGCAGCGTCCCGCCGCTCTCCGCCGCCGCCTCGTCCTCCAACTGCCGGACGATCGCCTCCGCCTCCGCCTCGCGGCCCTGGACGGCGAGCCAGCGCGGCGATTCGGGCAGCCCGCGCCGCATCACCTGGATGAAGGCGGCGCCCAGCGCGCCCGCGATCAGCAGCCAGCGCCAGCCGTCGATGCCCAGCACCCGCTCCCCGGCGACCAGCCGGGCGCCGAGCAGCGCCGCGACCGGGACGCCCAGGAAGCCGACGGTGTACGCGTACGCCACATAACGGCCGCGGACCGCGCGGGGCAGGAACTCCGCGAGGTAGGTGTCGACCAGGACCAGTTCGGCGCCGAGCCCGAGCCCGGCGAGGAAGCGCAGCGCGAGCAGGGTGCCCAGGTCCGGGGCGAAGGCGGAGAGCAGTGAGAAGAGGGAGTAGGCGCCGAGGTTGACGAGGAACATCCGGCGCCGCCCGAGCCGGTCGGCGAGGACCGACAGCACATTGGCGCCGGCGAACATCCCGAGGAAACCGGCGGCGATCACCCAGGACTTCGCGGTGTGCCCCAGCCCCCACTTCTCGGCGAGGACGGCGGCGAGCACCCCGCCGAGGAAGATCTCGTACAGGTCGAAGAAGGCACCGACGCCGACGATCAGCGTCATCCTGCGGTGGCGGCGCGTCGGCGGCAGCCGGTCGAGCCGGGCCGCGGTCCGCGCACCGGCGACGGCGGTCTCCGTCATGGGCGTTCTCCCTCCGTGCCCCGGCCGGGCGCGGCGCTCCCCGCTCGGCCACCGGGGCGTCGGGCCAGGACCGTACCCGCCAAGATCACTGAGCGGAACCCCGTGTTCACCCCCTGAGCACGAAAGGCCCGCGTCCGCCCCGCGGGCAGGACGGCGCCCACGCGTCCTACGATGCCGGGGTCGGCCGAACGGTCCGGGAGGGACTTGCCTGTGACGGCGAAGCGGGACGCGCCACTGCTGTCCGATCTGCTGCCCTGGTCGGTGCCGCCGCTGCGGCCCGGCCGCACCTGGGTCACCGGCCCCGATCCGGCGGCGTTGCGCCGCCGCTGGGACGCGCTGGCCGCCGCCGGTGACACCGCCGAACGCGCCCGGCTGCTCCACCCCTCGCGCGCCCGCACCCCGCACACCGCCGTCGGGCAACTGCCCGGCCAGGCCACCGCGACCGGGGCGCTGGCCGACGCGCCGGGGAGCTGCCCGGAGCCGGTGCGGTACGCCCACGGCGGCCACGACCTGCGGTGGCTGCTCCCCGACCACCGGCTGCTCGACGTGGCCCGGCCGGAGCTGTGGCGGGTCGCCGACGCCCGGCAGCTCTTCGTCGTGGAGTGGGCCCCGCAGCCGCGCGGTACAAAACCGCCGCTGCTGTGCACGGCGGCGTTGCCCGACGGACGGTCACCGGCCGGCCGGGCCGGGCGGATCCGCCCGCTCCACAAACGTCCCGGCGGCGGCGAGCCGAACCTCGCCCCGGGCCTGACCGCCCTGCTCACCGAGCGGCTGGCCCGCCCGGTGGCGCCCGCCGACGTCCTGGCGTGGGCGATGGCGGCGGCGCTCCCCGCCACCGGCGGCTGCGCGGTGCCGCTGCCCGCGGACGCCGGACTGTGGGAGCGCGGGGTGGCGCTCGGCGAGCGCCTGCTGTGGCTCCAGACCCGCGGGGCGCACGACCGCGGCGGCCCCGCGGGCACCCGCCCCCGTATGCCGGGCGGCCGCCGCCCGTACGTCCGGGCCCCGCTGCCGCCCCGCGGACTGCCCGCGAGCTGCGCGTACGACGCGGACGAGGAGGCGCTGCTGCTCGGCGCCGGGCGGATCGCCCCCGTACCGGCGGGCGCCTGGGCGTACCACGTGGACGGGGTGCGGGTCCTTCACGAATGGTGCGCGGCGCGGTCGGCGGGGGCCGGGGCGGACAGCCAGGAGCCGCTGGCGGCGCTCGGTACGGACCGCTGGCCGCCGGAGTGGACGACGGAGCTGCTGGAGCTGGTCACCGTCCTGGCGCTGCTGGCCGAGCTGGAACCGGAGCGCGCGGCGCTGCGGGAGGAGGCGGTGCGGGCGCCGGGCATCGGGACGGACCAGTTGCGGGCGGCCGGAGTACTGCCGGTACCGGCGCGGGCCCGGCGCCCGGCGTCCGTGCTCGACCATCAGGAGGAGGGGCCGGGCGGGCAGTTCGCGCTGCTGTGAACCCGCCGGACGGCGGGCCCGGAAAATCGGGCCCGGAAAAGGGAGAACCACCCGTCACGGGTGCCGGGTGGTGGGTGGCGGTGCCGTCCCGGGCCGGGTGGGCGGGGGGCCGCCGTCCCGCACCGGGACGGCGTGGCCGCCGGGGTGCCGAGGTCAGCCGCGGGTTAGCCGTGGCCGCCGAAAAGCGAACGCCGCAGCCTGCGCAGCGGCGCGAACAACGACACCCGTGCGCCGCGGCTGCGCCGCGTACGCATGTGATCACGAGCCGTCAATTCCTGCATCAGTGACGTGGCGCCCTGCGCCTCACGCTGCGGGATGGCAGGGCCGCCCAGCACCGCGAGGTGACGGTCGAGGCGCGCACTGGACGCGCCGCTCTTGCAGGTGATGGCAGGGACTCGCGCCCTGCTGCGCACTGTTATCTGTTCCATGACTCTCCCCACCCGTACGAGGGCACCCGGCCCCGGGCAGGGTAACCCTATCTCTCCCCGAGGACACACGTGCAGACCGGCCATCGGTTTCACCTGCCTCGCCGTGGTGTTGTCCGACACCCTACGGAAGATCGCGTACGGGGGCGCGCGGAGGGCGAGTTGATCCCCCGGCAGGGCGGGGCCGGGCGGGGGACGCGCCGCGGGAGGGCCCCCGATCGGGGAACCCTCCCGTACAGCCGAGTGGGTCCGGGTCAGGCGGCGGAGCGGAAGACCGGCAGGTAGCCGTCGGACTGACCGGCGGCCGTGGGGTGGTACGACTCGTCGATCGGCACGGTGACGCTGTGCAGCCAGGGGCTTCCGGAGCACAGCTCGTGGCCGGCGAAGGTGGAGTTGACGTCGGCGAAGGTGAAGCCGTGGTCGGCGGCGCGCTGGGCGATGACGCCGTTGATCTCGTCGGCGGCGCCGTTGATGGCCGCGCGGGACTTCTCGGACAGGCCCACGGAGCAACTGCCGTCGAGCTTGTAGAAGTGCGGGTAGCCCAGGACCACCACATGGGCGGAGGGCGCCTTCTCGGATATCGCGCCGTAGACGCCGTCGAGCTGGCCGGGGAGCGTGTCGTCTATGTAGCCGACGGCCTTCGAGACGGCCGCCAGGCAGGCGCTCTCACCCTGGAGCGCGCAGGTGGTCATGGTGTCCGTGAACCCGGCGTCGTTGCCGCCGACGCTGATGCTGACCAGGCCGGTCGAGGAGCTGAGCGGGGCGAGCTGGCCGTTCAGCACGTCGCCGGTCTTCGCGCCGGAGCAGGCGGTGAAGTCGAAGGACGAGGGGGAGTTGGCGGCCGCCCACAGTGCGGCGTACGCCTTCGTGCTGCGTTTGCAGGAGCCGCTGGCGCTGTCGTAGCTGCCGGCGCCGACGCCGGCGGAGTAGGAGTCGCCGAGCGCCACGTAGCCGGTCGCGGCCAGGGGCCGTTCGGCGGCGGTGGCGGCGGTGGCGGCGCTCGCGCCGGTGAGCACGAGTGCCATGGCGGCGAAGAGGGCGGACGTCGCCTTGGCGACGCGGGACAGTCTCATGGAACCTCCCTGAGGCAGGATCTCTGCCGACTCGTTAGTAGCAGCACTGACGAGTAACCGGAAGTGCTCATGTCAAAAGTCGTGGAGAGTTCACGGCAAGTGCCCCGGTTTATTGGGGGAGTTGTCCGCCAGAGGACATGACTTCAACCCCGTCCGCCTCACCCGTACCGGACAACCCGGCGCCCGGCGGAATGCGGCCACCGCGCCCGCTCCCGGAGGCTCCGGCGCGCCCCGCACCGGCGTGCGTGGTGCCGCGCCCGGGCGGGGCGCGGCACCACGGGCGCCGGGCGCGCGGCCCGGCGCCGGAGGGTCACCAGGACGACTTGGTGACCCCCGGGAGGAATCCGGCGTGCGCCTGCTCGCGCATCCGTACGCGGGACATCCCGAACTTCCGCAGATGGCCGCGGGGGCGGCCGTCGACGCTGTCACGGTTGCGCACCCGTGTCGCGCTGGCGTCGCGCGGCTGGCGGCGCAACTCGGCGAGGGCGGCGGCGCGTTCGGCGTCGCCGGACGAGGGGCGCCGGATGATCTCCTTCAGTTCGGCGCGCCGGGCCGCGTAGCGGGCGACGACCGCCTTGCGCCGTTCGTTCTTCGCGATCTTGCTCTGCTTGGCCATCAGACCTTCCCTCCCCGCGCACGGATCCGCGCGACCGCCGCTTCGATGCCGATGGCGTCCACCGTCCTGATCGCACGGGCGCTGAGTGTGAGGCGGACGTGGCGCCCCTCGCTCGGCAGCCAGTAGCGCTTGCGCTGGATGTTCGGGTCGAAGCGGCGGGAGGTGCGGCGGTGCGAGTGGGAGATCGCGTTGCCGAAGCCGGGCCTGGCTCCGGTCAGTTGGCAGTGGGCGGACATGAGACGGGTCACCTTTCCCTGGACACATTGTCGGTAATGAAAACCATTCCCATATAGTAGCGGTATGGCTCGCAACGAACTCCGCCCGGTCGTGAAACTCCGCTCCACCGCCGGGACCGGCTACACCTACGTCACCCGCAAGAACCGCCGGAACGACCCCGACCGCCTCGTCCTGCGCAAGTACGACCCGGTCGCCGGCCGGCACGTCGATTTCCGCGAGGAACGCTGAGCGGCCCGTACCGCCGTGACGGACGGCACGGCCCCCCGTACACGCCGAAGACCCCGCATCCGCGAAGCAACCGGAACAGACAGGAAAGACCCGCCATGAAGCCCGGAATCCACCCCGCCTACGGCCCCGTCGTCTTCCGCGACAAGGCCGCGGGATTCGCCTTCCTCACCCGCTCCACCGCCACCTCCGACACCACCGTCGAATGGGAGGACGGCCGCACCTACCCCGTCATCGACGTGGAGATCTCCTCGCACAGCCACCCCTTCTACACAGGGCAGACCCGCGTCCTGGACACCGCCGGACGCGTCGAACGCTTCGAGCGCCGCTACGGACTGCGGGACGAACGGCGAGGCGGCCGATGAGCGGCACCGGACGCCCGCTGCCCGTCGTCCTCGTCGGCGGGCTGCACGCGGAGGCCCGGCGGGAGGTCGTCCGGCGGCTGCTGACCGCCGTACCGGACGCCGTCGCCCTCCACCACGACCTGACCGCCGCGTCCGGCGGCACCGTGCTGCGGACCCTCCGCGACGCCGGAGGCGAACTGTCACGCGGCGAAACACCGCTGGTCAACGACTGTGCCTGCTGTGCGCTGCGGGAGGATCTGGTCCCCGAACTCCGGCGGCTGGCCGACAGCGGACCGCACCGGCTGGCCGTCGTGGAGCTGTGGGACTCGGTGGAGCCGCGCGCGATGGCCGAGGTCGTCGCGGCGCACGCCGGGGACGGGCTGCGCCTCACCACGGTCGTCACCGCCGTCGATCCGGCGCTCGTCCTGCCGGTCCTGGCCAACGGTGACGACCTCGCCGAGGCGGGGCTCGCCGCGGCCGCCGCCGATCAGCGCACCGTCGGCGACACCTGGGCCCGGCAGTTGGAGTACGCGCCGGTCCTCGCCGTCGTCGGCAGTCCGGACGCCGATGACGCCGATCACGCGCTGCTGGCCCAGTTGCATCCGACGGCGCGCCGCATCCCCGCGGCGTCCGGGCTGCTGGTGCGGGCCGCGCTCGGCGAGGACAGCGGGTTCGACGTGGAGGCCGCGGCGGCGGCCCAGCATCCGGCGTGCGCGCTGCTGCCGCAGGAGGCGGACGAGTCCGGCGTCACGACCCTGGTCTGGCGCCGCCACCGACCCTTCCACCCGGAGCGGTTGTACGACGCGCTGGAGGATCTGGCGTGTGCGGCGGCCCGCAGCCGCGGCCGGTTCTGGCTCGCCGACCGCCCGGACACCCTGCTGTCCTGGGACGCCGCCGGGGGCGCCCTGTGCGTGGAGAACGCCGGGCCGTGGCTCGCCTCGCTGCCGGACGCGGCCTGGGAGCTGGTGCCGCCGGTACGCCGCGCGGCCGCAGCCCTGGACTGGCACCCCGAGTACGGCGACTGCTGCCAGCACCTGGTCTTCACCGCCCCCGGCCTCGACCGGGACGGTCTGGCGCGGCTGCTCGATTCGTGTCTGCTGACGGACGCCGAGTGCGCCGCGGGCCGCGAGGCGTGGAAGCGCCTCCCGGCCGCCTTCGACGCCCTGCTGGAACCGGCGTCCTGAGGGGGCGCCCGCCACGGCCTCTTCCGCCCCTGCCCACCCCCGCCTCCCCCGTCCGACTCCGACTCCAATTCCCCGAAAGGTTCTGCCATGCCCCGCCGTCCCGCGCCCCGTAAGGCGTCCCGGCCCCGTCCCAATCCGCTCGACCGGGCGGGCATCACCTACGTCGACTACAAGGACACCGCGCTGCTGCGGACGTTCCTCTCGGACCGCGGCAAGATCCGCAGCCGCCGGATCACCCGCGTCACCGCACAGCAGCAGCGGCAGTTGACCCGCGCGATCAAGAACGCCCGGGAGATGGCGCTGCTGCCGTACGCGTCCCGCTAGCCGCACCGGCGCGCCCGCCCTCGCCCCGCCCGACGAAGGCGGGGCGAGGGCTGCCGTCGCTCCCGCCGTACGTCCGGGCCCGGGGCGACCGGACGGCGGCGTGCGGCGCCCCGCCGTGCGGGAGCGGTGGAGCGGTGCGCCGCCCTGGGGCCCGCCGCGGAAGAGCCGATGGGGCGTCACCCGCCCCCGGGCACCGGCCGCGGCGCCCCGCTCCCCCGGCCAACGACGGATAAAGCCTCGCTGAAGGTGAGGTCACGATCGGCTGCCGGCCTGGGAACCGCACAGGTTTTCTGATCTCATGGCCTGCGGTGCCGAAACCGCCCCCGCCGAGGCGATCAGATCCGATCCGCCCGAGGTGTGTCCGCGCGGTTGGGCGCCGCCCCCCACCCGGCGCCCGTGTGTGACCTCACGGTCCTCCCGCCCTCGTCACCCGGCGCGCCGTCGCTTCGAAGGGAATATTTTGCACAAGCGCAAGAAGAAGCGCTGGCTTCCCGCGGCGGTCCTCGGCGGGACACTCGCCGCCGGTGCCTTCGCCTTCCTGCCCTCGCTCGCGCAGGCACAGAACGACGAGGCGCCGACGCCCTCGCTGCAGGCCGAATTCACCGCGGCCGCCAAGGAGTTCCACGTACCGCTGCCGGTGCTGCTGGGCGTGGCCCGTCAGGAGTCCGGCTGGCAGCAGCACTCCGGCTACAGCCAGACCGGCGGCTGGGGGCTGATGAACCTCACCGATGTGACGCCGCAGATGGTCTCCGGGGGTCCCGCCGGTGCCGCCGGCCGCTCCGACCTCACCTCGTTCGCCGGCCACCCCGAGCTGCACACCCTGCGGGCCGCCGCCGAGCTGACCGGGCTCCCGGCCGACAAGCTGCGGCACCGCTCCGCGGACAACATCCGCGGCGGTGCCGCGCTGCTCGCCTCGTACCAGAAGCGGTTGACGGGCAAGACGTCCGCCGATCCGTCGCAGTGGACCGCGGCGGTGGCCAGGTACAGCCGGCTGACGGACAAGAAGGCCGCCACCTCGTACGTCGACTCGGTCTTCGCGGCGATCACCTCCGGCGCGCGGCAGCGGGCGGCGGACGGCAAGGCGCTCTCCCTCCGGGCCGTGCCGTCGGCCAAGCCGGTCGCCCGGCAGTTCGCCAAGCTGCGCCTCACCGACGCACCGGCGCCGCAGGCCGAGTGCCCCGCGACGCTGACCTGCAAGTTCGTTCCGGCCGCGCCCTCCAACGGGCAGGTCTCCGACCGTCCGGCGAACGGCGTCAAGATCTCGCAGATCGTCCTCCACACCACGGAGGGCTCGTACGACAACGCCATCGAGACGTTCCAGAAGGCGGGCGGCTCCTCGGCGCAGTACGTCATGCGGGCCTCCGACGGCGAGGTCACGCAGATGGTGCCGGACAAGGACATCGCGTTCGGGGACGGCAACTACGCCAGCAACCTGCACGCCGTCCAGATCGAGCACGAGGGCTTCTCGGCGCACGGCGCGGACTGGTACACGCCCACCGTGTACGAGAAGACCGCGGAGCTGGTGAAGTGGCTGGCGGCCAAGTACGGCATCCCGCTGGACCGGCGCCACATACTCGGGCACGACAACGTCCCCGGCCCCTCGGACGACACGCTCGCCGGCATGCACTGGGACCCGGGCAACGCCTGGGACTGGACGCGCTTCATGCGGTTGCTCGGCGCGCCCGTCGACGAGGGCGCGCGGGGTGTCGGCCCGGTCGGCTCGGCGGTCACCATCACCCCGGGCTTCGAGGAGAACCAGCAGACCTACACCGTCTGCCCGGCCGACGATCCGTCCGGCAAGGTGACGGAGTGCGGGCCGCGGCGCGGGCCGTCCAGCGCCCTGTTCGTGCGCAGCGCGCCCGCCGAGGACGCGCCGCTGCTGCTCGACCCGGTCGTGCACGCCGGTAAGGACGACAAGGCCGGTACGGACGCCGTCGCGGACTGGAGCACCACCGTCCAGGCGGGGCAGCAGTTCGTGGTGGCCGGTCAGGAGGGCGACTGGACCGCCCTCTGGTTCGACGGTCAGAAGGGCTGGATCCACAACCCTGGCGGCCGGAACACCACTCCGGCGAAGAATGTGCGGATCGTGACGCCCGCCGGTACGGGCGCGGCGCACGTGTACGGCACGGCCTACCCGCAGGAGTCCGAGTACCCGGCGGATGTGAAGCCGTCGAAGCAGACGCCGCTGACGGCCAGGAACTACGGCATCCGCGCGGGTCAGGCGTATGTCACCAGCGGTGAGCCGGAGGCCGCCGCGGACTTCTCGCCGTCCAACGGCAAGGTGGTGCACGGCGCGAAGCGGTACTACACCGTGCAGTTCAACCACCGGTACGTCCTGGTGGACGCCTCGGAGGTCACCGCGGCCGCGCGGCGCTGACCGCCTCTCACACACAGGCGCCCGGGACCGTCGCGGTCCCGGGCGCCGTCGTGTGCGGTGCGGCGGATCAGGTGCCGGGCTTGCGTCCGTAGACGAAGACGTCGTCGCCGGTGGACAGCAGCTTCCAGTACGCCTTGGCGTCGGCGGTGCGCATGTTGACGCAGCCGTGCGAGCCCGGGGCGGACCAGACGCTGCCGCTGATCGCGTGGAACGCCTGGCCGCCGTCGAAGAACTGCGAGTACGGCATCGCGACGTGGTACAGCGACGACACGTGGTTCTTGTGCCGCCAGTAGACCTTGTGCAGGCCGGTGCGGGTCTCGTTGCCATTACGGCCGGTGCGGACCGGCACCGGGCGCTTGACGAGGTGCCGGCCGTCCTGGATCCAACTGATCTGCCGGGTCAGGTCGACGCAGGCGATCCGGCCCCGGTTGACGGGGCAGCGGCCGGCGCGGTTGGGGTTGGAGCGGGCGTCCTGCTGCCGCTTGACGACCTTCATCATCTTCCAGGTGACGGGGCCCGCGTAGCCGTACTGCGGGTGGATCGCGTGGCTGACCTGGAACGCGCGGATCGCCCGGCAGTCGCCCTGGGACTGCTTGCCGTCGGCCTTGCGGCCCAGGAACTTCTCGGCCTGCTTCTGGTACGGGCCCTGTGCGCCACCGCACCAGGAGCCGGACGCGGCCTGGGCGGGCGCGGCGCCGAGCCCGGCCAGCAGCGGGGCGAGCACCGTGCCCGCCATCGTGTACGCGGCCACCCGGCCGCGACGGCTCATCCTGAATCTCGCCATATGTCTGATCCCCACCTCAACTCGGCTCCGCCGTCGCCTCTTCGGCGCTACGGACGGGCGCGGGGCGGACGGCGCCCGCCCCTCGACCCGGATCAGGTTAAAGGGTCGGGCGCGACCCGCGGGAGGGGCCTGGTGCCCGCCGCGCCGTGGCGGGCCCGGTCACTTCCCGGCGACGGACGTCGTGACGGTCCCGGCCGGCTCGCCGGGGAAGGGGCGTTCGCCCTTCAGGTAGGGCAGGCGGTCCGTGCGGCCCTGGAGGTAGCGCTCGAAGAAGGCGGTCACCCGGTCGCCGGTGATCCGCCGCTGGCGTTCCTCCGACAGCCGCCGGTGGTCCTGGCGCGGGGTGTCGCGGTCGAGGTACTGGGTGCGGCAGGTGCCGGGGCGCTTGCCCGGCTCGGCGTCGTCGCGGGCCGCGACCTGGCCGCTGGAGGGCGACCACTGGCGGTTGTAGAAGTCGTGGTTGCCGCCGGTCAGCGTGTACTTGTAGAGCGGCGCCCGGGTCGCGGCGCGGTTCTGCTCGAAGTAGTCGCCGGTGTTGACGGCGTCGCAGGTGCCCCACATGACGGCGAACGGCGTCCGGGTCACCGGCTCGCCGTCCCAGGTGGCGGTGGGCGCGAGGGCGAAGGCGGCCTTGATGCCGATCCCGGCGGGCAGCTCCGCGCGGTGGGCGTCGGCGATCTCCTGCATGACCCCGCCGCCGCCCATGGAGTGACCGAGGAGCCCGACCCGCCCCAGGTCGAGTCGGCCGCGGAAGTCGGCCCGTACGGGGGAGCCGTCGCGCGCGTCGGTGAGGGCGCCGCGCAGCGGCCCGTCGCCCGAGGCGCTCAGGCGCTGCCAGAGCCGCAGATGGCGCTCGATGAGGGCGGCGCGCACCCGGTAGACGGAGTCGGCCTGTCCGGAGTCGGTGGCGTTGATGCCGTTGGTGCCGACCGAGACGACGACGAAGCCGCGGGCCGCCAGGGCGCGGCCGAGGTAGTCGTAGCCGGTGCTGCTGGGGATCGGTGCGGTGCCCCGGGCGCAGGGCCAGGCCCAGAGCGCCTCGGCGGCCTTCGCCATGAGGGCTTCCTGGCGGGCGGCCTCGGCCTTGTCGCCCCGCTTCAGGGCCTGTTCGCGGGCCTTCGCGGCGGCGGTGTGCCGGGCCTGCGCCCCGGTGTCGGCGCAGGTCTCCCAGTGGCCGTGCTGCATCAGGACCACGGGGTGCGGGCCTCCGGTGAGCCGCGCCGGGTAGTACACGGTGCCCGCGAGTTCGCCGCGGCCCTGGTAGCCGAGCGCGGCGGGCGGGGTGAACGCCAGGTCGCCGAGGTCGTAGCGGGCCTCCCGTACGGCGGACGCGGGGGACGTGGCGGGCGGCGCGGGGACGGCGTGCACCGGCACGGCGACGGCGGCGGCGCCGAGGGCGCAGCCCAGCGCCGTCAGGAACAGCCCGCGGCGGACGGTGGATTTCTTCATGAGGTCCTGATCCTGATCGTTGTGGTCTACGGGTGGGGGCGGCCGGGTTCCCGGGTGCGCGGGACCGGGACGGTCCGGGGCCCGGCGCGGGAGCGGCCCGGAGCGGCGGCAGCGCGTACGGTGGCGCCGCCGGGCGGGCGGTCAGCTCAGCCGCTCGGCCTTGTCATGGAGCGGCTTGGTGAGCGCGGTGGTGAACTGCGGTCCGACGAGGTGCCTTACGCATCCGGGACCGGCCGCCTCCTCGCACGCCTTCCCCTCGGCGTCCATGAAGGCGGACTGGGTGTTCACGCCGGTGACGTCGCCCCGCCCGGTGGCGGCGGAGAAGCCGCTCAGCCGGGGCCCGCCGCTGGCGCCGCCGCCCATCACGCACGCCGTGCCCCAGAGGCCGGCGGGCTCGGTGTGGTCCGGGGTGCCCGGGTACTGCCGGGGCCCGCCCTCGCAGTAGGCCAACTCCCGGCCGGTGTACTCGGGCAGCCCCTCGCGGGCCGGATCGGCGGCGGCCCGGGGGTAGCCGAACTGGACGGCCGTACGGTCACCGGGCGCGTCGTAGGAGATGCCCTGGGCGGCGCCGGTGGCCTGCGCGAGGCTCTGGCCGCGCTCGTTGCGGCCGACGACGGCGAAGCCCTGGTCGTGGGCGTCGAACCGGGCGTGGATCTGATCGTTCTCCAGCCAGACGGAGTTGACCACCGACCAGCGGACCACGAACGTGCCCCGGGGGGCCTTGCCGTCGTGGTACCCGGGGACGTACAGGACGTTGCGCTGCCACTGGTTGTGCTCACCGGCGAGGTCGGTGCCGTTGAGGCAGTGGCCCGCGGTCACGACGGTGCTGCCGTTCGCGCTCCTCACCGCCGTCGCCGTGCAACTGGCGTCCTCCCCGTGGTCGGTGAAGAAGAGCCGCCCCACGGTGGCGGTGACGTCGCCGCCCTTCTTCCAGGGCGCGCCGTCCTTCCCGGAGCGCGGCGGGACGTCCTTGACCGGTGTGTTCAGCGCGGCGACGCGCTCGGGCGTCCAGTAGGCACGCACCCGCTGTTCGTCCTCGGCGGTGGCCGCCGCCGCGTGCGCCAGCACCTTCCCCTCGGCCGGCGAGCCGCCCGGCGCCGGCGCCGCCAGCACCCCCGGCGCACCCGCCGCGGCGAGCCCGAACGTGACGGCCGCCGTCACCGCCGCCCGCCGCGCGAAGCCTCCGCGCCCGGACGCGGAGATACGTACGGCGGCGCGCGCCGCCAGAGGTGCGCCGGTACGGGCATGGGTATCGCGCATGGTTCCTTCTTCCGTGGGTGTGCGGGGTACGGGCCGGCCGCCCCCCTGGGGCACGCCTGGGGCACGGCGGACGCGTACGGGGGTGGAGTGCGGTGGGGCGTACGGGGCCGGTTCCGGCGGGGTGGTACGGGATCGGGCAGGTGGAGCGGGCGCGTGCCCTGGTCGGGGCGCGCCGGGCGGGCGCGGGGGCCGGGCGTGCCGCGCGGGGCGGACACCGCGTGGGGGGGGGCGGGGCGCGATGCGGTGCGGGCCGGATGCGTCCCTGTCGGGCGTCAGGATCGGGTGCGTTCCCCACAGGGCAAGGCCGGGCGAGTTCCCCATGGGCAAGGCCGGGCGAGTTCCCCATGGGCAGGGCCGGGTGCGTTCCCCGGCCGTCGTGCCGTGCCGCGTCGGACACCGGTCCGGCGCGGGCCACCGCCGGTCCGCGCCGGATCGGACCGGGCCTCGTCAACCGGCCCCCGGCACGTACCGCTCAGCCGGCCCACCGCACCGATCCGGGCCGCTCCGGCCCCGCTCAGGCATGGGCCCGCCCCGGCCCGCTCCGGGCCGGACCACCCGCTCCGCAACTGCGGACGGCCCGGCACCGGGCGGAGGCGTCAGCCCCTGGGCGCCACCGGGGCGGGGACGCCGTCGCCCGCCTTGCCGGGGAGCGCGGCAGGGGCGGGGACGGGGCGGGCCGCCTTGCCGCCGGAGGCCGGGTTCGCCGCCGGGATACCGGTCTCGTGGCGGGCCGGGCGGCCCTTCCCCGCGGGGACGGGCTCCGCCGCCGGGTGGGCGGGACGGCCCTTCTCCGCCGGGACGGGCTCCGCGGCGGAGCCGCGGGCCGGGGCGGCGTGGGCGGGACGGCCCTTCTCCGCCGGGACGGGCTTCGCGGCGGAGCCGCGGGCCGGGGCGGCGTGCGCGGGGCGGCCCTTCCCGGCGGGGACGGGCTCCGCCGCCGGGTGCGCGGGACGGCCCTTCTCCGCCGGGACGGGCTCGGCCACCTCGGAGTCGCGGACGGGGCCCGGACCGGACTTCGCCGGGACCGCGGCCGGGGCGGGGACGGGGCGCGGCCCCTGGCCACCGTCGGCGGCGTGGGCGGTCACGGCCGCGCCACCGCCCAGGACGGCGCTGATGACGGACGCGCCCAGCAGGATGCGCAGCCGTCCGGAGCGGCGGGCGGACTTCGGGGCGGGGCGTGCGGACATGGAAACCTTCGCTCTCTCACGGTGTACGGAGGACCGGCGTCCGCACCGTTTCCCCCGTACGGACACCGGCTCCCTGTTGGGGCCTCCATAGCGTGAGACGTGCGGCGGGCACCCCGGTTGCCGCTGGTTTCCCGGAGATCCACGGGAGTTCGAGTGAGGTGGGTCACATCGGAGACGGCGGGGTGCGCGGCCTCGCGCACCGTCCCGCCCCGTCGGCGGACCGGCCCGGGCGCCGCGCGCCGGAAAGCGTCCCGGCCGCCCCGGCCCGCCGCCGGCTCCGGACGGCCGGACGGTCACCCTCCGCCGCGACGGCCCCAGCAGGTGATCAGGGGCGCGGGGGTGACGGCGGCGTCCTCCTCGGCGAGCCAGACCAGGTGCGCGTCGACCTCCGCGTCCGTCGCCGCCCCGGACTCCGTCAGCGGCCCGCGGACATGCCGTACCGTCGCCGCCTCCAACTCCCGGCAGGCGGGCGCGGTCACCGGGAAGTACCCCTCGGCCCGGACGTCCTCCAGCCCCGCGCCGCGCAGCAGCCTCGGCAGGGAGCGGCCGAAGGAGAGATCCGCGCCGCGCCCGGCGAGCAGCGCGCGGAAGCCGCGGCGGATACGTTCGGCCCGCTCCGCCGCCGGTCCCTCCTCGGCGGGGCAGGCGAGGGGCTGGAGCGCCGGGTCGGCGTCCTCCACCACCAGCCAGCCGCCGGGCCGCAGCGCCGAGGCGAGCCGTTCGAGGACCGCCACCCGGTCCGGCAGATGCACCAGCACCAACCGCGCGTGGACCAGATCGAGGCCGGTGGCGGGCGGCGCGTCCCGGGTCACGTCGTGCCGCAGCACCTCGGTCACGGCGTCGCCGGGGCCGGTCAGCCACGAGGTGTCGAGGTCCGTCGCCCAGACCTGGCCGGCCGGCCCGACGCGCGCGGCGAGCCCGGCGGGCACCGACGGGCCGCCCGCGCCCACCTCCCAGCAGCGCCACCCCGCGCCGAGCCCCAGCCGGTCGAGGTGGGCGAAGGTCCACGGGTCGAAGAGCTCCGCGAACGTATCGAAGCGGCGCCCCGCCTCGCGCCGGGCGTTGTCGAGCAGATAGCCGTCCTCAGATCCCATCCCGCCATCCTCGCACCCGGTCCCCGCTCCCCCGCCGGCCACCGCGGGCCCCGCAGTACGCCCGGCAGGCCGGTGAGTGGCTGGAGCGGAACGGGTGAAGCGCACGGCAGGAGCGGTCGCCCGGGCGCCGTCGGCGCGAACGTCCTACGGCCTGCCCTTCGGTGAGCCCCTCGTGGGGACATCCGGGAGAGAGCGGAGGAAGCGCCTCCGCCTCACCTGAAGCGCACCGGTACGGGCGGTGCGCTCGGGGAGAAGCACCCCGCCCCGGCGGATCCCCCTCGCCGCCCGCGGGGCCGGTGGACCTCACCCGGCCGGCCGGGAGGCACCTCCGGACGCCGGCGCGGCCGGTGACGGCACAGCGGGGGCCGCCGCCGGGGCGCCGTTCGGCTGCGGGGCCTCCGGCGGCTGCGTCACACCGCCGCGCATGGCGTCGAGGAGTTGCCGGGGGCTCCCGAGCTTCTTGCTGCCCCAGATGGTCGCCGGGCCGAGCAGGAATATCAGGGCCGCGGGAACGACCGCTCCGGCGGGCACCCCCAGGCTGATCATGACACCGACGAGGACAGCCGCCGCGGTGGCGCCCACCAGGACGACACGGCTGTCCGCCTGACGGATCTCCGCCTCCTCGTCCTCCGCGGAAGGCGGTTGATAGGCCGGGAGTTCACTCTCGTCCAGGAGCGCCAGCCACCGCTCCTGCGCGAGGCGTTCCAGGACTCTCGCCAGGAGCCTCGCCAACTCGGACAGGGCCTCATCGCCCTCTTCGAGAACCCGCGCGGAGCCGGCGTCGAGGGCGGCGGCCAGCCGGGCGGTGTGCTCGGCCAGTTGGCGCCTGCGCTCCGGGCTCACCCACTCCGGGCCGGGCCGCCCGAAGCGGACCAGCACCCGGCCGAAACGGTGGATCTGCGCGTCGAACTGGAGGAGGGATATCTTCCCTTCCCGGGCGCGGCGGCAGTCCGCCAGACACCGGCAGCAGTGGTAGAAGGCCGTGCGGGCGCTCTCCTCGCGGACGATGTCCCGGACCCTGCGCACCTCCATGGGCCACCAGAGGACGGCGAAGACGAACAGCGCGAGGGCGAGATAGAAGTGGTCCCGCTCACCGAGCGTGCCGAATTGCGACTCGTACGCCCGGCGGACGAGCGGGGTGGCGAGCACGACCGCCGCGAGGAAGGCGAACGCCGGGAGGTGGACGGCGCTGACCACCCCGAAGAGCGGGATGTTGGTGAAAGCCCGGGAGCTGTCCTTGATCTTCCAGGTCAGCACCGGGCCGGAGATCGAGAACCGCACACCGAAGCTCCGGCAACTGAGCCGCACACGGGAGGCGAGGCCGGCCGACAGCAGGTACGGGAGACCGAACGTGAAAGGGAACGTCGGCCCGCCCGCGTACCGCCAGGATCGCGAGAACACCGTGACGACGGAGTTCAGCATTCTGCTGAACACTGCGGAAGCGACCACGATGACGAGGCATGTCGCCGCGAATTGGCACCAGTTGAGGGCTGTCACACGCCGAACTCTACGGCCGGGCACTGACAGTGGCCGGGCCGTCCGGGGCACCGCGAACGGACGTCGGCGATGTGCGGTCAGCGCGCCACCGGACCGGCCGGGAGCGCGGCGTACCGGTCGGCGGCGCGCCGGCACCGCTGCCGGACACGGAGCCGCCGCCAGGGTCGGCGACGCCGCGTACAGGTATCGCCCGGCACCGCGGCTCAGGCCGCTCTCCGGCCCGCGGGCCGCCGCTCACGGCTCGCCCGCGCCGTCCCCCCAGCTCACCGCACCCGCCCCCGCGGCTTCAGCGGTACGCCCGGGAGGGTCGGGGCGGGCAGCGGCGGGCCGTCGTAGCCGTGGACGGTGCCGAAGCGGTCGCCGTTCACCCAGTCGGCGCGGGCCTGCTCGATGTCCTCCTGGCTGCGGCCGACGAAGTTCCACCACATGACGAGGTTCTCCTCGAAGGGTTCGCCGCCGAGGAGGAGCAGGGCGCAGTCGGTGGGGGCGCGGAGCGGGAGTTCGGTGCGGCCGCAGCCGAGGTAGAGGAGGGAGCCGGGGGCGAGGCGGACCCCGTCGACCTCGCTCTCGCCGGAGATGGTCAAGGCGGCGTACTCGAAGTCCGGGTCGACCGGCAGCCGGGCGCCGGTCCCGGCGGTGAGGGCGAGGTCGGCGCCGACGAGCGGCGAGTACGTGGTGCCGGGCGAGGCGGCGCCGGCCAGTTCGCCGAGGATGACGGTGGCGGTCAGGCCGCCGGCGCCGGTGATGACGGGCAGCTCGCCGTGGTGCTCGAACGACGGCTCGGTGTGGCGGTGTTCGCCGGGCAGCGCGACCCACAACTGCGCGCCGTGCAGCAGCCGGGAGTGCTCGCGCGGTGATTCCTCGGAGTGCGCGATGGCCCGGCCCGAGGTCATCAGGCCCAGTTCGCGCGGGCGGACGGTCTGGAGGCTGCCCAGGCTGTCGCGGTGCAGCACCTCCCCGTCGTGCAGCCAGCTCACGGTCTGCAGGCCCATGTGCGGATGCGGCGCCACCTGCATACCGGGCTCACCGGCGATGTCGTCGGGACCGTAGTGGTCGACGAAGCACCAGGCGCCGACCATCCGGCGGCCGAGGTTGGGCAGCAGCCGCCGTACCAGCGTGGATTCGCCGAGCGGCACCTGCTTGCCGGGCTGGACGTCGCGGACCGGCCCGGTGCGGCCGTTGCCCCCGCAGCGTTTGGTGACGGGTTTGAGATCGAGGTTGCTCATGCCGTCACGATAGGCCGGGCCCGCCGCGGGATTCGGGCAGCCGTACGGGCGGGCATGTCCGGGCGCGCGGTGCCCCGGGTCAGCCGCCGGTGCCGTACGCGGCGCGGAGCGCGTCACGGACGGCGGCGAGGGCGGCGTCGTGGTCCAGGCCGAGGCGGTGGGCGCGGCGGGCGTAGTCGGCGGCGGCGGTGGCGGCCTCCTTCCCGGCGGCGTCGCCCGCCGCGGCGATGAAGCTGCCGTTGCGGCCGCGGGTCTCGATCACCCCGTCGGCCTCCAGGGCGCGGTACGCCTTGGCGACGGTGTTGGCGGCGAGGCCCAGTTCACCGGCGAGACCGCGGACGGTGGGGAGGCGGAAGCCCACGGGCAGCGCCCCGGACCTGGCCCGGTCGGCGATGGTGGCGCGGACCTGCTCGAACGGGGCGTCGGCGGACCGGGGGTCGAGGCTGATCCGGAGGTGCTGCGGCGAGGACACGGCGGGCGCTCCTGGGGTGCGGGGGACGGCCCGGTGCGGGCCGGGACGCGTGTGTCGCACCATTGTGCGGCAGGGCGGGGCGGGGGCCGGGGCGGTCCGCGGCGGCGGCCTCGCCCGGCGGCCTCGCCGGGGCGCCGCCCGGGCCCGGCACTCCGGGCGGCGCGGCCGGAGGTCCGCCCCGGGGAGCGGTGGTGCTCCCCGGGGCGGTCCGGCTCACAGGTCCAGCGTGGTGCCCGTGGTGCGGAGCCAGGCGTTGAGGCCGAGGACCAGTTCGGCGCCGGGACGGATGTCCTCGGTGGCGCCCTCGGCGGTGACCTCCTTGACGATCGCGGAGTCCAGCAGCGGCTTGACCGGGGCGTTCCGGTCGGCGGTGACGTCCCGCAGTTCGTTGCGGAGCGCCTCGTTGTACCCCGGGTCCTGGATGCTGGGGTACGGGCTCTTGACCCGGTCGGCGACGGAGGCGGGCAGCACATCGCGGACGGCGGCGCGCAGCAGCGACTTCTCGCGGCCGTCGAACGTCTTCATCGACCAGGGGGTGTTGAAGACGTACTCGACGAGGCGGTGGTCGCAGAACGGGACGCGGACCTCCAGGCCGACGGCCATCGAGGCGCGGTCCTTGCGGTCGAGGAGGATCTGCACGAAACGGGTCAGGTGCAGGTAGCTGACCTCGCGCATCCGCCGCTGGAGCCCGGTGTCGCTGTCGAGGTAGGGAACCTCGGCCAGCGCCTCGCGGTAGCGGCGGTCCTCGTAGCCCTTGAGGTCGAGACGTTCCAGGAGCCCGCGGTCGATGAGCGCCTCACGGACGGCGTTGCCGCCGGCGAAGCGGCCCGAGACGCCGGCGGCGATCCAGGGGAAGGTGTCGGCGTTGACGGCCTCGGGGTCGTGGAACCAGCGGTAGCCGCCGAAGATCTCATCGGCCGATTCGCCGGAGAGCGCGACCGTCGACTGTTCGCGTACCGCCTTGAAGAGGAGGTAGAGGGAGGTGTCGCCGTCGCCGAAGCCGTTGGGCAGGTCGCGGGCGGCGAGGACGGCGGCGCGGTGGCCCGGGTCCATCAGCGCGGCGGTGTCCAGCACGATGTCGTGGTGGTCGGAGGCGACGTGTTCGGCGAGGGCGTGGGCGTACGGGCCGTCGGGGGTGCCGCGCAGGTCGTCGGGGGTGAAGTTCTCGGTGTAGCCGGCGAAGTCGACGGCGAAGGAGCGGACCGGGCCGTTGCCCTGCTCGGCCAGCGCGCCGGCGGCGAGCGCGGTGATCGCCGACGAGTCGAGGCCGCCGGAGAGCAGGGAGCACAGCGGGACGTCGGCGATGAGCTGGCGGGCGACGATGTCGTCCAGCAGACCGCGGATGTGCGCGACGGTGGTGTCGAGGTCGTCGGTGTGCTCTCGCGCCTGAAGGGCCCAGTAGCAGCGGGTGGTCAGACCGTCGCGGGTGACGCGGACGGTGTGGCCGGGGCGGACCTCGTACATGCCCTTGAAGACGCCGTGGCCGGGGGTCTTGGTGAAAGTGATCAGTTCGGCGAGACCCTCGGCATCGACGGCGGGCCGCACCTCGGGGTGGGCGTTGATCGCCTTGGGCTCGGAACCGAAGAGCACACCGTGCGGCGTGGGCCGGTAATAGAGGGGCTTGATGCCCATACGGTCACGGACCAGGAGGAGTTCCTCGGTCCGCGGGTCCCAGAGCGCGAAGGCGTACATCCCGTTGAGGCGCTCGGTGAACGCCTCGCCCCACTCCAGGTAGGCGTGGAGCACGACCTCGGTGTCGCTCTGCGTCCGGAAGGAGTGCCCAAGGCCCTCCAACTCGGCTTTCAGTTCACGGTAGTTGTAGACCTCGCCGCTGTACGTGGTGACGAGCAGGGTACGGCCGTCGTGCTCGACGGACATCGGCTGCTTGCCGCCGTCGATGTCGATGACGGCGAGGCGGCGGTGGCCGAACGCGGCATGGGTACCGAGCCAGATCCCGGCGGCGTCCGGTCCGCGGCAGGCCATCGTCTCGGTCATGGCTTCAAGGGTGGGACGCTCGGCGGTGAGGTCACGGTCGTAGGAGATCCATCCGGTGATTCCACACATCTCGCGGCTCCTTAAGAGGAAGCGGGCCGCCGCATTTGCGGCAGCCGACCACGTTGATCACGGTACGCCGGGGTAGCTGTAGCAACCACCTATGCAGGTTCCGGACTGTGCCGAACGAGCCAGGGCAGCCGCCGGGCTCCTGGGCGTCCACCGGCCACGGCATGGCCGTAACCCGGCGCCCGCCGGCCGTACGGGCTCCGGTCCGCCGCCCGTACGGAGCCGGGTACGGGAGCCGGGGCGGGCGGGCTCCGGAGACTCCCGCGCCCCGCCCGGCAGGCCCCGGACACACCTCCGCCCCGCCCGGCGGGTGCCGGACGGGGCGGAGGACGGGGCGCGGGAGGCACCCCGCGGGCCGGATCAGCTCAGGGTGGCCAGCGCCTGGTTGAAGGTGGCCGACGGACGCATGACGGCGGCGGCCTTGGCGGCGGCGGGCTGGTAGTAGCCGCCGAGGTCGACCGGGGAGCCCTGGACGGCGATCAGCTCGTCGACGATGGTCGCCTCCTGCTCGGTCAGCGTCTTGGCGAGCGCCGCGAACGCCTCGGCGAGCTGCGCGTCGTCGGTCTGCTTGGCCAGCTCCTGGGCCCAGTACAGGGCCAGGTAGAAGTGGCTGCCGCGGTTGTCGATGCCGCCGAGCTTGCGGCTGGGGGACTTGTCCTCGTTGAGGAAGGTGCCGGTCGCGCGGTCGAGGGTGTCGGCCAGGACCTGGGCGCGGGCGTTGCCGGTGGTCGACGCCAGGTGCTCGAAGCTGACGGCCAGCGCGAGGAACTCGCCCAGGCTGTCCCAGCGCAGGTAGTTCTCCTTGACGAGCTGCTGGACGTGCTTGGGCGCGGAGCCGCCGGCGCCGGTCTCGAAGAGGCCACCGCCGCTCATCAGCGGGACGACGGAGAGCATCTTGGCGCTGGTGCCCAGCTCCAGGATGGGGAAGAGGTCCGTCAGGTAGTCACGCAGGACGTTGCCGGTGACGGAGATGGTGTCCTCACCGCGGCGGATGCGCTCCAGGGAGAAGGCCGTGGCCGCCTCCGGCGACATGATCTCGATCCGCAGACCGTCGGTGTCGTGGTCGGCGAGGTACGTCTTGACCTTGGCGATCAGCCGCGCGTCGTGGGCGCGGTCCTCGTCGAGCCAGAAGACGGCCGGGGCGCCGGTGGCGCGGGCGCGGGTGACGGCCAGCTTGACCCAGTCCTGGATCGGCAGGTCCTTGGTCTGGCACATGCGGAAGATGTCGCCGGCGCCGACGGCCTGCTCCAGGACGGTGTCGCCGTTGCCGTCGAGGACGCGCACCGTGCCGGTGGCGGGGATCTCGAAGGTCTTGTCGTGGCTGCCGTACTCCTCGGCCTTCTGCGCCATCAGACCGACGTTGGGCACCGAGCCCATGGTGGCCGGGTCGAAGGCGCCGTTGGCACGGCAGTCGTCGAGGACGACCTGGTAGACACCGGCGTAGCTGCTGTCGGGGAGGACGGCGAGGGTGTCGTGCTCCTGGCCGTCGGGGCCCCACATGTGGCCGGAGGTGCGGATCATGGCCGGCATGGACGCGTCGACGATGACGTCGGACGGGACGTGCAGGTTGGTGATGCCGCGGTCGGAGTCGACCATCGCCATCTCGGGGCCCTCGGCCAGCTCCGCCTCGAAGGACGCCTTGATGGCCGCGCCCTCGGGCAGCGCCTCGGCGCCCTTGAGGATGCCGCCGAGACCGTCGTTCGGGGTCAGGCCCGCGGCGGCCAGGACGTCGCCGTACTCGGCGAAGGTCTTCGGGAAGAAGGCGCGCACCGCGTGCCCGAAGATGATCGGGTCGGAGACCTTCATCATCGTGGCCTTGAGGTGCAGCGAGAAGAGGACGCCCTCGGCCTTGGCGCGGGCGATCTGCGCGGTGAAGAACTCGCGCAGCGCGGCGACGCGCATGACGGAGGCGTCGACGACCTCGCCCTTGAGGACCGGCACCGACTCGCGCAGCACGGTGGTGGAGCCGTCGTCACCGGTCAGCTCGATGCGCAGCGCACCGTCCGCGGCGATGACCGCGGACTTCTCGGTGGAGCGGAAGTCGTCCACGCCCATGGTGGCGACGTTGGTCTTGGAGTCGGCGGTCCACTTGCCCATGCGGTGCGGGTGGGCCTTGGCGTAGTTCTTGACCGACGCGGGGGCGCGGCGGTCGGAGTTGCCCTCGCGCAGGACCGGGTTGACGGCGCTGCCCTTGACCTTGTCGTACCGGGCGCGGACGTCCTTGTCCTCGTCGGTCTTCGGGTCGTCCGGGTAGTCCGGCAGCGCGTAGCCCTGCTCCTGCAGCTCGGCGATGGCCGCCTTGAGCTGCGGGATCGACGCCGAGATGTTCGGCAGCTTGATGATGTTGGCGCCCGGCGTCTTCGCCAGCTCGCCCAGCTCGGCGAGGGCGTCGTCGATGCGCTGGTCCTCCCGCAGGCGCTCGGGGAAGCTCGCGATGATCCGGCCCGCGAGCGAGATGTCGCGGGTCTCCACGGCGACGCCCGCGGTCGAGGCGTACGCCTCGATGACCGGCAGGAACGAGTAGGTCGCCAGTGCCGGCGCCTCGTCGGTGTGGGTGTAGATGATGGTCGAGTCAGTCACCGGTGCTCCGCTCCACGTCTGCAACATTGCTTGACATCAAGATATCTCGTGGCGGGCCCCTTCTCGACAGGACCCTGGAAGCGGTTTCCCCTCAAGCCCTCTCCGGCCCCGCGAGCTGCCGGAATCCGGCCGGACGGCGGGAACCTGAGCCGGCGCTTAGCCGGACCTTAAGAGAGCCTTATGGATCACCCCGGAGGCCGGTCGGGCGCCCGATCGGCGGCGCGGGTTGGCTAGCGTCTCCGGTGCCGGGGCGGGTGCGCGGGTCGGCGCCCGGCATGCCGGGGAGGGTACTGCCGTTCGCCGCCCGGCCCCCCACCGCACCCGCTCCGGCACCGGCGCGACAAGGAGATCCCGATGCCCGTACTCCGCACGGCCTCCCGCACGCCGGTGGTCCCCGTCCGTCCGGTCCCGCTCGCGCTCGCCGCACTGGCCGCGCTCACCGGGACCCTCGCCTGCACCACCCCCGCCGCCGCCCGCGCCCCGCAGCCGCGCCCCGCCGTCGTACGGGACGCCCCGGGCCCGTACCCCGCCGTCGTACGGAATGCCGCGCTCCCCCATGGCGCGGCACACCGGGACCGGCCGGAGCGCGGCGGGCAGGAGGCCGGGCGCGGGACGAGCGGCGAGGGGGAGGCGGGGCCGCCGGCCCTCGGCGGTATGGCGCTGCTGGCCACCGGCGCCGCCTACCTCTTCGCCCGCCAGCACCACCGGGCGGTACGCGGCCGAAGCTGAGGGACCGGCGCGGACACGCGCGTACGGGAGCCGAGCCGCACCACGAGCTGTCCGGGGAGCCGCACCGGGAGCCACGGGGTCACCGCAGCGGGGAGCCGCCGCGTGGCCGGGGCTTCACTCCCCCGCCGCGAGGTGTGCGGCGAGCCGGTCGAGGAAGGCGCGCTGGGCCGTCACCAGGCGGGCGCGGGCCTCGTCGGGGGTGCACCAGGCGACGCGGTCGACCTCCGGGAAGGCGCGGACCGTGCCGGAGCGGGGCGGCCAGAACATCTCGAAGGTGCCGGGCACGATCGCGTCCGGGTCGAGATCCGCCTCGACCGCCCAGACCGTCACGGTCTTGCCGCCGGTCTGCCGGACCTCGCCCAGCGGGAGGTACGGGCCTGGCGGCGCGGGCAGCCCCAATTCCTCGGTGAACTCCCGCACGGCCGCGTCCCGGGGCTCCTCCGGCGGCACGTACTCCCCCTTGGGCACCGTCCAGGCACCCGCCTCGCGCCGGGCCCACAACGGCCCGCCCATGTGCGCCAGCAGCACCTGCGCACCGCCGCCGGCGCGGCGGAACAGCAGCAGTCCGGCGCTGCGTCTCACGGCCACGGTGCCAGTCTGCGCGCCCGGCGGTGCGGGGGCGCGGTGACCCGAGGTCCGGGCCCCGGGAGTCGGCGTACGGGGAGCGGCGGTACGGGGGTCGGCGGGTGCGGCGGGCGCGGCACGCGGCGGGCGCGGCACGCGGCGGGCGCGGCACGCGGCGGGCGCGGCACGCGGCTGATGCGACTGATGCGCCGCGCGGCTGGTGCGGCGCGCGGCTGGTGCGGCGCGCCGCGGTGTGAGCCTCCGGCGGCCCGGCGGCGACGGCAGCCCCGTGACCCGGCGCGGCAGCGGCCCCGCATCCCGGCGGCTCAGGTGCCCGCGGGCACCCGCCGGTCCCCGGCCGCGCCGGACGCGCCCGCGCGGGACGGTCCCGCCACGCCCGCCGCGCCGCCGCGGAAGGTGCGGCGGTAGGCCAGCGGGGAGACGCCGACCGCCGCCTGGAGATGCTGACGGAGGGAGGCGGCGGTGGCGAAGCCGACCTCGCCGGCGATCCGGTCCACGGAGAGGTCGCTGGATTCCAGCAGGTGGCGGGCGCGGTCCACGCGCTGCTGGATCAGCCAGCGGCCGGGGCTCATGCCCAGCTCCTGCTGGAAGCGGCGAGCGAAGGTCCGTCCGCTCATCCGCGCCCGGCCGGCCAGGTCGGCCAGGGTCAGCGGCAGGTGGAGGTGGTCGAGCGCCCAGGCGCGGGCCGGGGCGGTGCTCTCCGCGGCGGGCGGCGGCACCGGGCGTTCGATGTACTGCGCCTGCCCGCCGTCGCGCCAGGCGGGGACGACGCACGCCCGGGCCACCCGGTTGGCGATCTCACTGCCGTGGTCCCTGCGGACGAGGTGCAGGCAGAGGTCGACGCCCGAGGCGGCGCCCGCCGAGGTCAGTACGTCGCCGTCGTCGACGAAGAGCACGTCCGGGTCGACGCGGACGCGCGGGTGGCGGCGGGCGAACTCCGGCGCCTCGTACCAGTGCGTGGTGGCCGGGCGGCCGTCGAGCAGTCCGGCGGCGGCCAGGACGCGGGCGCCGGTGCAGATGGAGACGAGGCGGGCGCCGGGGCGGACGCGGGCCAGGGCGGACGGTGCCTCGGTGGCCCCGGACGGGGGAATGATCACCGTATCGGCCGATTCGAGGACTTCGGGTCCGTGGTCCGCGGTGATCGTGAAATCGGCGCGGGTGCGGACCGGGCGGCCGTCCGCGCTGCAGGTGAGGACGGTGTACCGGTCGGGCAGGGCGCCGAAGATCCGGGCGGGGATGCCCAGTTCGAAGGGGTAGACGCCGTCGAGCGCGAGGACGACGACGCGGTGCGGGGCGGCCACCGGGGCGGATGCGGGAGCGGGCATGGCAGGATCCTAGCGGAGGATGGCAATCCTGCCATTTTCCCGGCCGCCCCGGTCGGGCACGGTGGAGCCATGACGAACACGATGCGAGTGATCAGCCAGGACACCTTCGGCGGCCCCGAGGTGCTGACGGAGACCGAACGCGAGCGGCCGGTGCCGGGCGTCGGCCAGGTCCTGGTACGGGTGCGGGCCGCCGGGCTCAACCCGACCGACTGGAAGAACCGGCAGCGCCGCACCACCGTCTCCCGCCCGCTGCCGCTGGTGCTCGGCTGGGACGTGTCCGGCGTGGTCGAAGAACTCGGCTGGGGCGCGGCGCTGCACGAGGTGGGCGACGAGGTCTTCGGGATGCTGCCCTACCCGGACGGCGTCGGCGCCTTCGCCGAGTACGTCCTCGCCCCCGCGCGGGCGCTGGTGCCCAAGCCCGCGGAGATCGACCACGTCCAGGCCGGCGCGCTGCCGCTGGCGGCGCTCACCGCCTGGCAGGCGCTGGTGGACACCGCCGGGGTGCGCGAGGGGCAGCGGGTGCTGATCCACGCGGCGGCGGGCGGCGTCGGCCATCTGGCGGTGCAGATCGCCAAGGCGCGCGGCGCGTACGTCATCGGCACCGCGAGCGCGCCGAAGCACGCGTTCGTCCGCGGGCTGGGCGCCGACGAGATGATCGACTACCACGCGGTGGACTTCGCCGAGGCGGTGCGCGACGCGGACGTGGTCCTGGACACCATCGCCGGGGAGTACGGCCCGCGGTCGCTGCGCACGCTGCGGCCGGGCGGGAGCTATGTGAGCATCCTCGGCACCGACGAGGCGGTGCGCGCCGAGGCCGAACGGCTCGGGGTGCGGGCGAAGGGCATCGTCGTCGAGCACGACCAGCAGGGCATGCGGGCGCTCGCGGAGCTGGCGGCGGCCGGCCGGCTGCGGGCGGAGATCGCCGCGACGTTCCCGCTGTCCGACGCGGCCAAGGCCCATGAGCTGGGCGAGACCGGGCGCACCGCGGGGAAGATCGTCCTGACGGTGTGAGGCGCGGCGCCCGGCGGGGCGGGGCGTACGGGCCGGTGGCGTCCCGCGTGGGCGGGCCACCGGCCCGGTGGCGCGGACCTGCCGTGCGGGCCGTGCGCCCGGGCCGTCCCGGTGGCGCGGCGCCGGCTCACCGCGCCACCGGGACGGATCCGGTCAGGCCGATTCGAGGACCGGGCGGATCTCGATCGTCTCCGGGGTGGGCAGGCTCCTGGCCAGTTCGACGGCCTCCGCGCGATCGGCCACCTCGACGAGGAACCAGCCGCCCAGGGTCTCCGCACCGGTGTGCGCGGGCCCCTCGGTCACCGTCGACGTCCCGTCGGCCGCGGCGCGCACGGTCACCGGACCGGTGTGCTCGGTCTCCAGGGCCTCGCCGCCGACCAGCTTCCCGGCCGCGGCGAGCGCGCCGATCCAGCTTTCGTACTCCTTGCGGTGGGCCTCCCGGTCGGTCCGGATCCGGCGGCGTGACGCGTCCGTCTCGAAGATCACGAGTGCGTATTTCATCGGTGTTCCTCTCCGGCCGCCGGACGGGCGGCCGCTGGTGGCGATGGGTACGAGGGGGTGCTGTACGAGGGGCGCTAGGGGTGCGAAGAAAGCGGGCGGCCTGGTCGGACGGCGCCGTCCGCCGGGGCGACGCGGGCGAGCGCTCCGGTCTCCAGCGCCGTCCACAGGGCGCCGTCGGGGCCCACCGCGATGCCGTGCGGCTCGGAGCCGGGCGTGGGCAGGTCGTGGACGGTGAGGGCGCCGCCGGGGGTGAGCGCGCCGACGCGGTTGCCGCCCCATTCGGTGAACCACACGGTGCCGCCGGAATCGACGGTGACGCCGTGCGGCCGGGCGGCGCGATCCGGCAGCGGGAATTCCGTGATGTGCCCGTCGGTGGTGATCCGCCCGAGCTGACCGGCGGCGATCTCGACGAACCAGAGCGCGCCGTCAGGAGCCGCGGCGATCCCCACCGGTCCGGCCGCCTCCGTCGGCAGCGGGTGGTGGGTGATCGCGCCGTCCATGCCGATCCGGCCGATGGCGTTCGCCTGGTTGAGCGTGAACCACATCCCGCCGTCGCCCCCGGCGGCGATCGCGGAGGGGAACGCGCCCGTGACCGGGAGCGGGAACTCGGTGAGGTGCCCGTCGGTGGTGATCCGCCCGATCCGGTCGGCGGCGGTCTCGGTGAACCAGAGCGCGCCGTCGGGGCCCGCCGCGATACCGAACGGTCCGCTGCCCGGGGCGGGCAGGGCGAACCCGTCGACGCTCCCGCCGGTGGTGATCCGCCCGATCCGGTCCGCCCGGTACTCGGTGAACCACAGCGCGCCGTCCGGCCCGGGGGTGATGACGGTCGGCCCGCTGCCGGGATCGAGCGGGTACGAGGCCGGCTCTTCGCCCGGGACCAGCCGGCCGATCCGTCCGCCGTGCACGAGGGTGAACCACAGCGCGCCGTCGGGCCCGGTGGTGAGGGCGTACGGCCCGGCCCCGGCATCGGCCACCGGGTGTTCCTCGATGGATACGTGGGTCGCGGGGGTCGTCACAGAGGCTTCTCCGTACCGTGCTCGGCGGCGACGCGGGCGATGTCGGCCGGGGTGCCGGCCATGAGGGTGTGGGCGTGCGCGGCGACGAGGTCGGCGGGCCAGTCCCACCACGCGGCGCGCAGGAGCTGCGCCACTCCTTCGTCGTCGAACCGCTGCCGGATCGGCCGGGCCGGGTTGCCGCCGACGATCGTGTACGGCGGGACGTCGGCGGTGACGACGGCACCGGCGGCGATGATCGCGCCGTCGCCGATACGGACACCGGGCATGACGGTCACGTGGTGGCCGAACCAGACGTCGTTGCCGACGACCGTGTCACCGCGGCTGGGCATGGCGGTGACGATCTCCAGGGTCCGCTCGGCCCAGTCGCCGCCGAACATGGTGAACGGGAAGGTGGACACCCCCATCGTCGGGTGGTCCGCGCCCGCCATGAGGAAGCGGACGCCCGTCGCGAGGGCGCAGTACCGGCCGATGACCAGCCGCTCGGGGCCGTACGCGTACAGGACGTTGCGGTCCTCGAACGCGGTCGCGCCGTCCGGGTCGTCGTAGTAGGTGTACTCACCCACGACGATCTTCGGCGAGGTGATCAGCGGCCTGAGGAACACCACGCGCTCATGTGCGGGCAGCGGGTGAACGGCCTGGGGATCAGGGGACAACGTGCGGTCCTTCGAGGTCGGCGGCCCGGCTTTTGGGCCGTACGGGTGGGTGGGTACGAGCGGGGCGGTCAGACGCCGTCCCCGGCCGCCACCCACTCGACGAACTGGACGATCACGCCGTTGGGGTCGGTGACCTGGAAGAGGCGTTCGCCCCAGGGCTCCTCGCGCAGCGGCAGGGTGATCTCGACGCCCTCGGCGCGCAGCCGCCGCTCCTCGTCCGCGATACCGGCGCAGGTGAGAGCGAGGATCAGACCGGAGGCGCGCCGGTCGCGCTGATCGGCCGGGAGCACCTCGGTACCGCGGGCGAGCAGGACGAGGTCCACCGCGGCGTCGTCGCGCGACAGGGCGGCGAATCCCTCGGCGGCGGCCCGCTCGGTGTAGCCGAGGTGGGCGGTGAAGAACCGCCGGGACGCGGCGACGTCGTCGACGGTGAGCGAGAGGGTGGACGCGGTGATCTGCAAGACGGTTCTCCTCGACGGACGGAGCGCGGTCCGGTCACCCCGGCCACGGCTCGCCCGCCCCCTTCTTCGATGGCAAACTTACGACGGGCGTAAAGTTAGCCTGGCGCATTCTCGCCGTCAATATAAAAATGCCACGAGAGTAAGATTGGCCCATGGGTAACGACACCGCCCCGCCCGCGCGCCCCACCGGCCTGCGCGAATCCAAGAAGCAGGAGACCCGGCAGCTCATCTCCGACCACGCCACCCGCCTCTTCGTCGACCAGGGCTTCGAGCGGACCACCATCGCCGAGATCGCCGACGCCGCGCGGGTCGCCAAGAAGACCGTGACCAACTACTTCGCGCGCAAGGAGGATCTGGCCCTGGACCACCAGGACGCGTTCACCGCCTCCCTGGCGCACACCGTGGCCACCCGGCGGACCGGCGAATCCGCCCTCGCGGCGCTGCACCGCGCCTTCGCCGACGACGCCGCGACCGCGAACCCCGTCGCCGGATTCTCCGGCCCCGCCTTCGCCCGTATGGTCGCCGACAGCCCCACCCTCTCCGCCTGTCTGCGCGGCCTGCACGACCAGCGCGAACACGCCCTGGCCCAGGCCCTCGCCACCGCCACCGGCGCCTCGCCGGACGACATCGCGGTGCGCACCGCGGCCGGGTTGCTCGGCGCCGTCCACCGCGTCCTGTTCACCCGCATCCAGGAACTCACCCTGGCAGGGAGGCCCGACGGCGAGATCACCGCGATCGTCACCGCGGAGGCGGACACCGCCTTCGGCACGCTCGAACCCGCCCTCGCCCACTACGCCATCGCCTGACCGGGCCCGGCGGACGGCCCCCGAGCGGGCCGGACACGCCGGACCGCGGCCGCCCGCCGGGCCCGGTCCCTCCGTCATTCGGCCCCGTCCGCTCTGCGCGATGGCTGCGCCGACCGGAGGATGTGGGAGCACAGCCGGGTACGAGCACCGGCGCGACACGGCGAGGAGCGGCCCATGGCCACGACCGACGACGGCACCCGGACGACCTTCCGCCAAGAGGTGCGCAGCGCGGTGACCACCCGCGCCGCGCTGCTCGTCACCGGCGTGCTGGGCCTGATGATCGCGTTCATCGCCTCCTACGCCGGTGCCTTCCACGCGCCGAAGCCGACCGATATCGCGCTCGGCGTGGTCGCGCCCGCGCAGGCCCGCGGTGAGCTGGTGGCCAAGCTCGGCAAGCTGCCCGGCTCGCCGCTGGACCCGCGCGCACTGCCCTCCCGCGACGCGGCGCTCCGGCAACTGCGGGACCGGAAGATCGACGCGGCGCTGGTCGTCGACCCGCGCTCCACCACCGACCGGCTGCTGGTCACGAGCGGCGGCGGGGCGGCGCTGTCCCAGGCGACGGAGGCGGTCGTCACCGCGGCGGACAAGGCGCAGGGCCGCACCGTACGGACCGAGGACGTCCGGCCGGCGGCGGGCGGCGACTCGCGCAGCCTGTCGTCGTTCTACCTGGTCGTGGGGTGGTGCGTGGGCGGCTATCTGTGTGCCGCGATCCTCGCGATCAGCTCGGGCGCCCGCCCGGCGAACACCCACCGCGCGCTGATCCGGCTGGCCGCCCTCGCCCTCTACTCGATCATCGCCGGGCTGGCCGGTGCGGTGGTGATCGGCCCGGTGCTGAACGCGCTGCCCGGCAGCCTCTTCGGGCTGTGGGGGCTGGGCGCGCTGATCGTCTTCGCGGTGGGGGCGACCACTCTGGCGTTCCAGACCCTGCTGGGCGTCGTGGGCATCGGGCTGGCGATCCTGGTGATCGTGGTGTTCGGCAACCCGAGCGCGGGCGGCGCGTACCCGTATCCGCTGCTGCCGCCCTTCTGGCGGGCGATCGGTCCAGCGCTGCCCCCGGGCGCGGGGACCTGGGCGTCCCGCTCCGTCGCCTACTTCGGCGGCAACGGCATGACCGCGGCGCTGCTGGTGCTCGGCGCCTGGGCCCTCGGCGGGGTGCTGGTCAGCGTCGTCCTCGCGGCGCTCCGCGACCGCGACCGCCGCAACAACAGCCTGGCGCCGGTGACACCGCGCCCCTGAGCGGACGGGCCGGGGCCGCCGCCTACGCGCACCGACAGCGCGCCCGGGGCCCCGGAACCACCGGGTCCGGGCCGCCCCGCCGCCCCGTACGCACCGGCTTCGGGCCATTCGGGGAGCGCCGGGCGCCGGGCGCACCCCGGGGGCCACGGCCGGATCCGCTCCCCCGCCGCGCGGACGGGCCGGACGGTGGCGGCAGCGCACCCCGCGCCAACAGCGAAGGCACCGATTACGCTCGAAATCTCCACACTGTCACCACACCCTTCGCGCCACTACGTACAGCGTTCATCCATCGACTCGAAGTGAGCGACGGAGATGCGGACGCCCGGCGGCTGGGCCAGACTCCCGTCCGGTATCTGCACCTACGGACAAAGGAGTGTTCGCAATGCGGTACATCGTTGGGGGCGTCGCGCTCGGCACGGCACTGGTCACCGGCGCGCTCGCCTCCACCGCGCAGGCCACCACCCCGCCGGTCACCACCGCCGCCCCGGTCGCAGTCGTCGCACCGGCCGCGGCCACCACGCCGGCCGCGGACCGCGCCCCGGCCCGGTCCGGCGGGCTCTACGCCCCGTCCGCCCTCGTCCTGACGGTCGGCCACGGTGAGCACCGCGCGGACGCGGCGGTGCAGCGCGCCGTGACGCTGAGCTGTATGCCGAAGGCGTCCGGCACCCACCCCTCCCCCGGCGCGGCCTGTAACCGGCTGCGGGCGGTGGGCGGCGAGTTCGACAAGGTGACCCGCGCGGACGGCGCGGGGGTGGTGTGCACCCGGGAGTGGGACCCGGTCGTCGTCACGGCGGACGGTGTCTGGCAGGGCAGGCGCGTGTCGTACACGCACACCTTCGCCAACTCCTGTGAGCTGCGCGCCGGCGCGAACGGCGTCTTCTCCTTCTAGCGGGTCCGGACGCGCCCCGGCCCCCGGACGCCGTACACGTCCGGGGGCCGGGGCCACCGCCGCACCGCGCCGGGGGGCCGGCGGTCAGGCGGCCTGATGGCGCGTCAGCCGATCTCGGCGCCGAACTTCTGCAGGGCCGCGGGGACCGGCTGGAAGAAGGTCTCACCGCCCTGCGAGCAGTCGCCGCTGCCGCCGGAGGTGAGGCCGAGGGCCGACTCACCGTCGAAGAGGGCGCCGCCGCTGTCGCCGGGCTCGGCGCAGACGTCGGTCTGGATCAGCCCTTCGACCGAACCCTCCTGGTAGTTGACGGTGGCGTCGAGCGCCTTGACCGTGCCGTCGTGCACCTGGGTGGTGCTGCCGCTGCGCTGTACCTTCTCACCGACGGTCGCGTCCGCGGCCTGGGTGATCTTCTGGGTGCTGCCGTTGTAGAGGTCCACCTCGCTGGGGTGGTCGGTGTCCCCGGTGTACTTGGCGATCGCGAAGTCGTTGCCCGGGAACGTCGAGTCCTCGGTGGTGGCGATCTCCTGGCCGCCCTGCTGGTCGGACCAGCTCTGGACCGCGTTACCGCAGTGCCCGGCGGTCAGGAAGTACGGCTGACCGTCCTTGACGACGTTGAAGCCGAGGGAGCAGCGGGCGCCGCTCCCCCAGATCGCGTCGCCACCGGCGACCAGCGGACGCAGCTCGCCCTTGATCTGACGGAACGCCACCTTGTCGCCCAGGCCCTTGGTGACCTTGGTCAACTTGGCGAGCGCGTCACCCTTGACCGTGCGGTCGGCGGTGACGACGACCTTGTTGGTCCGCGGGTCGACGCCCCAGGAGGTGCCGGGGATGGTGGCGTCGGCCTTCAGCGTCCTGCGCGCCGAGTCGAGCTGGGCCATCGAGTACTTGACCATTCTGGCCTCGGCGCCCTTGGCCCGGACGGACCGGGCCGCCGTGTCGTTCACGACGTTGACCACGAGCTTCTTGGCCTGGGCGTCGTAGTACGAACCGGCGGTGCCCGCCGTGTTCACCTGCGAGGCGAGGGTGGTCGCCGCCGCCGGGGAGAGCTTGGCCGGGGCGGGGACGGTTGCCGCGTTGGCGCTGTTCAGAGTGAGCGTGGCGGTGGCGGCGAGAGCCAGGGCTCCCACGCCCGCCAGGACCGTACGGCGCTGGGGTGTGCGACGGTGCTTCAACTCGGTACCTCCCGTGGGGGGAAGGGCCCGCTAGGGGGACACGGACCCGAGAGTGTGGGGGAACAGGTCACGGACGGACGCCTTCCCACCGCGCACCGGGAAGTCGCGTCCATGCCAACGTGCGCCGCCGAGTATTCCCACCCGTCTCACCCGTGCACAAGACCGAGTTCCGGTCTCGCCGCCGGGAGTTCACCGCTCCCCCACCCCGCGGTCACACCGATATGCGCGCACGTTTGTCCCGAGTACGGACACCTCCGCCCCCGGCACCCACCCCCCGCGCCGCGCCACCCCCTGGCCGAAACCCTTCGGTACGCGGGCGGAGAACGCCACCCGGAGGCGCCTGCGCAGGAGGGTTCGCGCGGGTGCTCGTACGCGGATGTGCGCGCGGTCGTGTACGGGGTCCGCCCCGGGGGCGCCGGTCTCCGGCGCCGAGCCGGCCGCGCTCCGGGAACGCGAACGGGCCGCGCGTCGGGAAGGCGTACGGGGCACGGGGCGGGAACGCGTACGGGGCACGCGCCGGTTACGCGTACGGGTCACGCGGCGAGACGCGAGGCGGGCCCCGCGGCATGTCCGCCGCGGGGCCCGCCTTTCAGGGCGTCACCTTCTGCAGGGTCGGTCAACTACTCCTGGATATCGCGTGGCCGGGCGCCCGTGGTGCCGTCCGCCCCGCCGTCCTCGACCGGTCCGGCGTCCGCCACGTCCTCGACGGTGTCGTGGATGTCCTCGATGCCCGCCACGTCCTCGACCGGTGGGAGGGGCCCCCACTCCTCCCCGGTCGCCGCTTCCCCGGGCTCGCCGAGGTAGTGGCCGGGCCGGTGCGCCGGGTCCGGGCCGAGATCGGGGTGGGCCGCGTCGGCGCTCGCGCCGGACGGCGGGGGCGGGGTGCGGCTGCCGGCCTCGGCGCGGGCCGTTTCGGCCTGGGCCTGGAGACCGGAGCGCTCCAGGAAGCGCAGCAGCTCCACCGGGAAGGGCAGCACCAGCGTGGAGTTCTTCTCGGCGGCGACGGCCACCACGGTCTGGAGCAGCCGCAGTTGGAGAGCGGCGGGCTGGTCGGACATCGCCTGCGCCGCCTCGGCCAGCTTCTTCGACGCCTGGAACTCGGCGTCGGCGTTGATGACGCGGGCACGCCGGTCACGGGTGGCCTCCGCCTGGCGCGCCATCGACCGCTTCATGGTCTCCGGCAGCGACACGTCCTTGATCTCCACCCGGTCGATCTGGACGCCCCAGCCGAGTGCGGGGCTGTCGATCATCACGGCGAGGCCCTGGTTGAGCTTCTCGCGGTTGGAGAGCAGATCGTCCAGATCGCTCTTGCCGATGATGGAGCGGAGCGAGGTCTGGGCGACCTGGGAGACCGCGAAGCGGTAGTCCTCGACGGCGATGACGGCGTCGGCGGCGTCCACGACCTTGAAGTAGACGACGGCGTCGACGCGGACGGTGACGTTGTCGCGGGTGATGCCCTCCTGGGCGGGCACCGGCATCGTCACGATCTGCATGTTGACCTTACGCATCCGGTCGACCACCGGAACGATCATGGTGAAGCCGGGGCCGCGGACCGCCGAGGACAGCCGGCCCAGCCGCAGGACCACACCGCGTTCGTACTGCTTGACCACGCGCGCCGCCGCGAGGAGATAGACGGCGCCCGCCGAGGCGAGGGCGACCCCGCCGGTCACCAGCTCTTCCAGCATCACGACCCCCAGACCGACATCCAGCACTCCGACCGGTTTGCGCTCTTTACTATGGTATGCCCGGAGTGGCGGGACGCCGTACGTGGCCGGAACGCGGGAGGCCGGGTCCCTGTCCGCCGGCGGACAGGGACCCGGCCCGTACCGGACCGTCGTCCGGTGCCATGCCGATATCAGCAGGTCAGGAGCGGCCGGCCGGACCGCCCCCGAGGGGGATCAGCAGACGCTCACACCGTGGGCGCCGAGGGGATCAGTAGACGCTGACACCGTAGGCGCTGAGCGCCTCGGTGACGGGCTGGAAGAACGTCGTACCGCCCGAGGTGCAGTCGCCGCTGCCGCCGGAGGTCAGGCCCAGGGCCGTGGTCCCGGAGTAGAGCGGGCCGCCGCTGTCGCCGGGTTCGGCGCAGACGGTGGTCTGGATGAGGCCGGAGACGATGTCGCCGTTGCCGTAGTTCACCGTGGCGTTCAAGGCGGTGACCTTGCCGCTGTGGGTGCCGGTGGTGGAGCCGCGCCGGGTGACGGTCTGGCCGACGCCCGGGGTCGCGGCGCTGGTGATGTCCTGGCCGCCGACGGTGCCCTCGTGGCTGACCGATCCGGTGTATTTCACGATGCCGTAGTCGTTGCCGGGGAAGCTGGATCCGGCGGTCGGACCGATGCTCGTGGTGTGCGAGGAGTTGCTGTACCAGGGCGGGTTGCCGTCGGTGCAGTGACCCGCCGTCAGGAAGTAGTACGTGCTGCCGCTGCGGACGTTGAAGCCGAGCGAGCAGCGCCAGCTCGGCGCGTAGATGGCGTCGCCGCCGGAGATCAGCTTGCGCAGTGTGCCGGAGGTCCGCTCGACGCGTACCGCGCCGGCGTTGCTCCCCGCCGCGCGCTCGATCTTGGCGAGGTCGGCCCGGGAGACGGTGCTGTCCGCGGTGACGACCAGTTCACGGGTGGCCGGGTCGACGGCCCAGGCGGTGCCCGGGACGTTCGCGGCGCGCACGGCGGAGCCGGCGGCGGCGAGCTGAGCGGCGCTGTACTTCGGGGTCGCGGCGGGGTTCTGGGCGTTGGCGGCGGGGACCGCGAGGGCCCCCACGGCCAGCAGCCCGGCCGTCACGGCGAGCAGTCGGGTGCGTCTGGGGACGCCGTTGCGGGAAATGGTGCGCTCGTTCCTCACGTGATTCCTCCGAGGGGATCGGTGGGCCGCGCTCTGCGGCGGCCCGTGAGGCGCAGCCGAGGGGCACCGCGGTGAGGAACCCGCGATCCGCACGATCATTTTTACGTGCCCCTGACAAGCGCTGACGGGAGTTTCGGACGGATCGGGCCGCCGCGCAAGAGGGCGGGGGTACACGGGGGTGTCCGAGGTGGCGTCAACCCTCGCGGGGCGGAGCGGAGTTCGCCGCCCCGGCAGGCCCTCTCGGGTGCGCCGGGACGGCGGTTGACCCCCTCGGTCGGCGGTGGGACGGATCAGCCGCCGGAACGGTTCCGCTCCCCCGCCCGCAGCGCGAACGGCAGCGTGTTGCCGGGCGGCGGGAACGGGCAGATGAAGTGGTCGGCGAAGGCGCACGGCGGCAGCAGCGTGCGGTTGAGGTCGACGGTGACGGTGCCGTCCGCGGCGGGCGCCGGAGGCCGCAGGAAGCGGAAACGGTAGCTCTCGAAGCCGCTGGTGGCGTCCGCGAGGACCGCCCACAGCGACCCGTCGCCCTCGACGGCGACCTGGAGCGTGTGCTCGGTGCCGTCCACGGTGAAGGCCAGCTCCCCGGCGAGTCCCAGCTCCCGCCGGACACCGTCGGCGTTGGGCACCCGTACGGCGCGGTCCTCGCCGTACGGGCGGAAGCGGCCCGGCACCGTCCAGCGCGGGTCGTGGTCGTAGACGTCGATACCGGTGAAGGCGCGGCGGGCGTCGGACGCGGGGTCGAAGTCGCGGACCGCCCACAGGCCCTCGCGGCGCAGCACCGGCAGCCGCCGCTCGCCGTGGGCGATGCGGGCGGATTCGGGCCCGGCGTCGGGGCCGAGGCGGATCTCCCCGTCGAGCGGGGCGCCGTCGGCGGTGAGCCCGTCGGCGGCGGTGGCGTGCAGGACGACCGCGTCGCCGTCCTCCAGCCAGCGGCCGGGCAGTGCCGGGACGCGGCCGTCGGGGTGGTCGGCGAGCCAGTACGTGCCGGTCAGGGCCAGCGGCCCGTACGGGCGGGAGATGTCGGCGGTGCGCCGCTCGTGCCAGGTCAGCCATGCCGCGCGGGCGTCGGTGCTCATGACGCCTCACCCTGCCATACCGGAGTGGTCGCCTCCGGAAGGCCGAGGTGGGAGCGGAGGGTGCTGCCGGTGTACTCGGTGCGGAACACCCCGCGCTCCTGGAGCAGCGGGACGACCCGGTCGACGAACGGGTCGAGGCCGTCGGGCGTGAGATGCGGGACGAGGATGAAGCCGTCGGCCGCCCGGGCGCGGACGAACGCGTCCATCTCCGCGGCGACCGCCTCCGGCGTGCCGATGAACGACTGCCGCCCGGTGGTCTCGATCACCGTCTCGCGCAGCGACAACCCCTTGGCCTGCGACAGCGCCCGCCACTTGGCGACCACCGCCGCCGGGTCGGTGATCTTGACGCGGCCCTGGGCCAGCTCCGAGTGCGGGTCCGGGTCGATGTCCGGCAGCGGTCCGTCCGGGTCGTACGCGGAGAGGTCGACGCCCCAGACCTGCTCGGCGGCGAGCAGGGCGTTCTGCGGGGAGACCTGGCGGCGGCGGACCTCGGCGGCGTACTCCTGGGCCTCGGCGGCGGTGTCGCCGAGGGCGAAGGTCGCCCCCGGCATGATCTTGAGGTCGTCCGGCCGCCGCCCGTGGGCCGCCAGGCGCCCCTTGACGTCGGCGTAGAACGCCTGGCCCGCCTCCAGCCTGCTGTGCCGGGTGAAGATCACGTCGGCGGTGGCGGCGGCGAAGTCCCGGCCCTCGGGCGAGTCCCCGGCCTGGATGATCACCGGGTGGCCCTGCGGGGAGCGCGGCAGGGTGAACGGTCCGGCGAGGTCGAACTGCGCACCCCGGTGGCGTACCGGCTCGGGCGCCGGGCCGTCCCAGGAGTCCCACAGCTTCCGGGCGGCGGCGACGAACTCGGCGGCGCGGGTGTAGCGGTCGGCCCGGTCGAGGTAGCCGCCGCGGCGGAAGTTCTCGCCGGTGAAGGCGTCGGAGGTGGTGACGACGTTCCAGGCGGCCCGGCCGCCGCTGAGATGGTCGAGCGAGGAGAACCGGCGGGCCAGTTCGTACGGTTCGTTGAAGGTCGCGTTGACGGTGCCGGCCAGGCCCAGCCGGTCGGTGACGGCGGCCAGCGCGGTCAGCACGGTCAGCGACTCGGGGCGGCCGAGGACGTCGAGGTCGTGGATGCGGCCCTTGTGCTCGCGCAGCCGCAGTCCTTCGGCGAGGAAGAAGAAGTCGAAGAGTCCGCGTTCGGCGGTCCGGGCGAGGTGGACGAAGGAGTCGAAGCGGATCTGGCTGCCGAGCGAGGCATGGCGGGCCGCGCCGGCGGCGGACGGGGCCGCGTCCCAGACGGTGGTGTTGTTGACGCCCGGGAAGTGCGCGGCGAGATGGATCTGCCGGGGCGCGGACGGGTCGGACGGGTGCGGGGCGTCGGTCATCGCGAGACCTCCCGGGTGCGGGCGTAGCGGTTGGCGGGGCGGGGCAGACCCAGGTGCTCGCGGAGCGTGGCACCCGGGTAGAAGCGGCGGAGCAGGCAGCGGTGCTGGAGGACCGGAACGGTGCCGTCGACCAGCAACCGCAGGTCACGGCCGGGGTCGGCGGGGCGCAGATGGAAGCCGTCGGCCGCGCCGTCCGCGTACCAGTCGCCGATCAGCTCGGCGAGGGCGACGGCGTCCCCGGAGGCGTACAGCTCGATCTCCACCGAGGCCAGGACCAGCAGCCGGTCCGGGTCGCGGCCCAGCGCGCGGGCGCGGGCGCGCAGGTCGTCGCGGGCGGCGGAGGCGGTGAGCGGATCGTCCGCGCGGACCAGCGCGACATCGGCGTGGGCGGCGGCCGTCCGCCGGGCGTCCGTGCCGCCGGGCCCGGTGCCGGTGGCGTCGATGACGACGGGCGGGCGGCCCTGCGGCGGCCGGGGCACGGTGGACGGGCCGCGGACCGAGAAGAACTCCCCCGCGAAGTCGGCGTAGTGGAGCTTGTCGCGGTCGACGAAGCGGCCGGTGGCCCGGTCGCGGATCTCGGCGTCGTCCTCCCAACTGTCCCAGAGCCGGGCGGCGACCTCCGCCGCCTCGCCCGCCTCCCGCCATGCCGCGTCGGGCGCGGGCGCCGGGCGGCGGCCGAAGAGCGCCGCCTCCGCGGCGGTGAGCGAGACATCGGGCCGCCAGCCCGCCCGGCCGCCGCTGACCCAGTCGAGGGTGGCGATCGAGGTGGCGACGTGGAAGGGCTCGGTGTGGGTGGTGGTGACGGTCGGGACGAGGCCGATACGGGTGGTGGCCGGGGCGACCCGGGACAGGACGGCGAGCGCGTCGGGGCCGGGGCGTCCGAAGGCGTCGCCGAGGGTGACGAAGTCGAGGGTGCCGCGCTCGGCGAGGCGGACCAGCCGGAGGTAGCCGGCCGCGTCGAAGCGTTCCGGTGCGGCCGGGCGGCCGGGGTCCGGCGGGGCGTCGAGGGCGACGGCCAACGGGATCGGGCGCGGTGCGGGTGAGGCCATGGGGGGTGCCTTCCGATAGGGATGCCGGGCGCGGTCAGAACGTGCGGGGCAGTCCGGGCGGGTTGATCTGCGAGGTGGTGAGGGCTTCGGCGCCCAGCCCCCAGCGGTCGAGGACGGTGCGGTAGGTGCCGTCGGCCATGACGGCGCGCAGCGCGGCGGCGTACGCGCCGACCAGTCCGCTGCCCTTCTTCGTGGTGGCGGCGATCTTGCCCTGGACGGTGTCACCGCCCCCGGAGAACTGCCCGGCGCTCCGCGTCCGCCCGGCGGTCTCGACGTGGTACACGACGGACGGGTTGGGGCCGAAGTAGCCGTCGATACGGCCCGATTCGAGGGCCAGGTAGGTGTCGGAGTTCTTCTGGAAGTAGCGGATGGCCACGGGCGCGCGGCCGGCCCGTTCGTTCTCCTCGCTCCACTCCAGGAGGATCTTCTCCTGGTTGGTGGCGGTGCCGACGGCGATGGTCTTCCCCGAGACGTCCGCGGCGCCGCGGACGTGCCAGCGGGTGCCCTTGGGCGCCTCCATCGCGAGTTCGTCGCGGCGGTAGGTGGCGAAGTCGTACTTCTCCTTGCGCTCCTCGGTCACCGTGACGTTGGAGAGGACGGCGTCGAGCTTGCCGCTGTCCAGGCCGACGAAGAGGTTCTCCCAGGACAGCGCCTCCAGGCGCAGCCGGAGGCCGAGGGCGTCGGCGACCAGCGTGGCGAGGTCGGTCTCGACGCCGATGAGGGTGCGGTCGTCGGTGGCGTAGAAGGTCAGCGGCGGGGAGCTGCCGGCGGAGACGCCGACGCGCAGTTCGCCGGCGGCGCGCACGCGTGCGGGCACCAGCGCCGCCGCCTTCGCGTTCTTCGCGGCGCGGACGCGGTGCTGGTCCGGGCCGATGTTGATCTTCGGTCCGCCGGCGGCGCCGACAGGTGCCGTGTCGTCGACGGCCGCGCCGGAGCCGCACGCGGCCAGCAGCGGTGGCGTGGCGGCGAGGGCGAGGGCGGCGGTCAGGACTCGGCGGCGGTTCACGGCGGGGCTCCTCGGGGCGGGGTCGCGGGGTCCGGGCATGTCACAGGACCTTGGAGAGGAAGGACTTGGTGCGGGCCTCGCGGGGCGCGTCGAGCACCTGGGCGGGCGGGCCCTGTTCGACGATGCGGCCGTCGTCCATGAAGACGACGGTGTCGGCGACCTCCCGGGCGAAGCCGATCTCATGGGTGACGACGATCATCGTGGTGCCGCGGCGGGCGAGGTCCTTGATGACGTCGAGGACCTCGCCGACCAGCTCCGGGTCGAGCGCGGAGGTCGGCTCGTCGAAGAGGAGCAGTTTGGGCTCCAGGGCGAGGGCGCGGGCGATGGCGACGCGCTGCTGCTGGCCGCCGGAGAGCCGGCGCGGATAGGCGTCGGCCTTGTCGGCGAGGCCCACCCGCTCCAGCAGGGCCAGCGCGGTGGCGGTGGCGTCCGCGCGGGAGCGGCCCAGCGCGGCCACGGGCGCCTCGGTGAGGTTCTCCACCACCGTCAGATGCGGGAAGAGATGGAAGTCCTGGAAGACGAAGCCGATATCGGTGCGCTGCCGCAGGATCTCCCGCTCCCGCAGCTCGTACAGCCGGTCGCCGGAGCGGCGGTAGCCGACGAGTCGGCCATCCACGGCGACCGTGCCGCCGTCGACCTTCTCCAGGTGGTTGAGGGTGCGCAGCAGGGTGGACTTGCCGGAGCCGGACGGGCCGATGACGACGGTGACCTCACCGGCGGCGACCTCCAGATCCACCCCCTTGAGCACGTCGAGGGAGCCGAAGCTCTTGCGGACGGCGCGGACCTCGACCATCGGTGTCCGGGTACTCATCGGGTGGCCCCCTTGGCGAAGTGGCGTTCGGCGTGGTGTTGGAGGAGGGAGAGCGCGCCGGTCAGCAGCGCGTACCAGACGGTGGCGACCATCAGCAGCGGGACGACGCGGCCGTTGCGGCCGTAGATGACCTGGACCTGGTAGAAGAGTTCGCCGATCGCCATGACGGAGACGATCGAGGTGCCCTTGAAGAGGGAGACGACCTCGTTGGCGGCGTTCGGGGCGATGGCGCGCATGGCCTGCGGCAGCACGATCCGGCGCAGTTGGCGCAGGCGCGGGATGCCGAGGGCGGCGGCCGCCTCCCGCTGCCCGGCGTCCACGGCGAGGACACCGCCGCGGACGATCTCCGCGGCGTACGCGGCCTGGTGCAGCGCGAGCCCGAGGACCGCCGCGCCCATCGGGCCCACCAGGTCCATCGTGGCGAACGAGAAGAAGCCGGGGCCGAACGGGACGCCGACGTCGATACGGCGGTAGAGGTAGGCGAGGTTGAACCAGAACAGCAACTGGACGATGAGCGGGACGGAGCGGAACACCCAGACGTAGCCGTGCGCGACGGCGCGCAGGAACGGGCTCGCCGACAGCCGTGCGAAGGCCAGCACGATGCCGAGGGCGAAGCCCAGCGCGGTGCCGTAGGCGGTGAGCTGGAGGGTGGTGCCGAGGGCGTGCAGCACCGCGGGGGCGAAGACGTACTGCGCGAACACCCCCCATTCCCAGGCCGGGTTGGTGACCAGACCGTGGACGAACTGGGCGAGGAGCACGGCGGTCACCGTGACGGCCACCCAGCGCCAGGGGTGGCGTACCGGCACCACCCGCAGGGCGTCCGGGCCGTCGGCGGGCGGCGCCGCGGTGGCGGCGGGCGGTTCAGCGGTCAGCGGCATGGCGGTCCTCGCGGGTGGCGGGGCGGGCGGGGCGGAGCGGCGCGGCGGGCGGCGCCGCGCGCTCGGTCAGGAAGGTGAGCAGCGCCCGCGCGGTGGCGTCGTTCTGCCGGAAGACGGGGGCGTTGGTACGGGGGCGGGTGAAGGCGCCGCTGGAGCGGGCGTCGGTGTGCGGGCCGAGGGCGAAGCGGCGCGGGTGCGGGCGGCCCGCGCGGTCGAGGAGGCGGCTGTCGGCCGGGTTCACGGCGAGCAGTCCGCCGGGGGTGACGGCGGCGCCGTCGGCGTGCAGGGCGCGCAGCAGCGCGTCGGCGGAGCGGGCCACGGTCGGTGCCGGCAGCCGTGCCTCGACCAGGGCGCGGGCCGGGGTCACGGCGTCCGGCACGGTCGCCGACCGGGCCGTGAACCGTCCGGTCACCGGGTCGGCGGTGACGGTGGCACCGGCCCCGAGGAAGCGGACCAGTCCGGCGCGGGAGAGGGCGAGAAGCTGCCGCAGCCGGGGTCCGGGCGGTCCGGAGGCCAGGTAGCTGAAGAAGCCGTGCCACCAGGGACCGCGGTCGCCGATCCGGATCAGTTGACCGTAGACGGAGAGCAGGGCGAGGAAAACGGCCTGGTCGGGGCTGTACGCCGGGTCGTGGCGGCGGGTGAGGTCGGCCCGGATGTGGGCGCGGAGCGTGTCCTGGAGGGCGTCGGCGTCCGGGAGGCGCACGCCGGCCAGCGGGTGGTCGAGGGCGGTGAGGTCGAGGCGGTCGGCCGGGTCGGGAACGGCTTCCTCGGCCAGTGCGCGGCGGGCGGCGGCGTCCCCGGCGGCGTACCGGCGCTCGAAGGCGGGCCAGGGCAGCCGGGTGCGTTCGGGGTGGGCGGTGAAGAGGCGGTGGTAGTGGGCGAAGCCCAGCTCCGCCTCGATCAGCGGGCGGACGTCGTCGTCGAAGGAGAAGCCGCCGGGCCGGGCGAGCAGCGCGTCGACCTCGGCGGGGCCGAGGAAGCGCGGCAGCGGCGGGCGCGGCGCGTCCGGTTCGTAGCCGATCTTGGAGCGGTAGGGGACGCCGCGCCGGGAGCCGACGTGCAGCACCGGCTCGCGGCCCGACGGGTGGTACGTCAGCTCCCCGTCGGCGCCCTCTGTGTACCGGCCGCCGCGGCCCTCGGTGAGCAGCACCATCAGGTCGATGAAGGCGAGGCCGAAGCCGCGGACCAGCACCGGCTCGCCGGGGCGCAGCCCGTCGAGGCCGATGTCGGCGGTGAAGCCGGGCGGCAGGTAGGTCAGCCCGTGGCGGTCGGCGAAGCGGAGCAACTCCCGCTGCTCCGCGTCGGGTTCGGCGTCGAGGTGCCCGAGGGTGAGCAGCACGGCGTCGGCGGTGAGCGGCGCGGGGCTCCCCTCCAGCCACACCCGCTGGCGGCCGTCGGCGGGCCCGGCGACGCGGACCGCGCGCCGCCGGTGCTCATGGACGGCGACCCGCGGCGGCAACACGGCCACCGCACGCTCGTAGGCCCAGGTCAGATAGGCGCTCTGGAGCCGGCGGCCGGGGAAGTCGCGCGGGCCGAGGGCGGCGGCCGCCGCGGTGGCGTCCGGGGTGGTGCGGATGCCGCCGGAGCGGACCGCGGCGCACCACTGGGCGAGGGAGGGGCCGGGGCGCACCGGCCCGGCCATCTCCACGGTGTCGTCGGTGAAGAGGGTGGCGTCGTCGGGCAGCGAGTTCATCCACAGCAGCGGCGACTGGTCGCTGCGCCAGACCCGGCCGCCGCCCGGCGGGTACGGATCGACGAGGTGCAGATCGAGCGGGGCGTCGCCGTACAGCTCGGGGGCGTTGGCGGCGATCCGTTCGATGATGCCGGTGGCGCGCGGCCCGGCGCCGACGATCACCACGGCGGGGCGCTGCGCGGCGCTCACCGGGCACCCGCCGTGCCGCGGGCGTAGCGCCGCTCGACGTAGTGCTGGCCGACGGAGAGCAGCGAGGTGATGATCACGTACCAGACGGTGGCGACCAGCAGCATCGGGATGACCTGGTAGGTGCGGTGATAGATGAGCTGCACGGAGTAGAGCAGGTCGCTGACGGCGATCATGGAGACGACCGAGGTGCCCTTGAGGGTGCCGATCAGCATGTTCCCGGCGGGCGGCACGATCGACCGCATGGCCTGCGGCAACACGATCCGCCGCAGCCGCCGCCACCGGCCGAGCCCCAGCGACTGGGCCGCCTCGGTCTGCCCCCGATCCACGGAGAGGATCCCGGCCCGCACCACCTCGGCGGCGTACGCGGCCTCGTGGAGGGTCAGTCCGATGACGGCGATGGCGGGCGGCGAGAGCAGGGTGACGGTCCGGACGCCGAGGATCGTCGGGTAGAGCGCGCCGATGTTGAACCAGAACAGGAGCTGGACCAGGACCGGCATCGACCGGAAGAGCCAGATGTAGCCCGAACTGACGCCGCGCAGCACGGGGTTGGCGGAGAGCCGCATGGTGGCGAGCAGGGTGCCGAGCGTGAAGCCGAGGATCATCACGGCGGCGGTCAGCCAGAGCGTGAGCAGCAGACCGTTCAGGACCGGGACGGTCAGGAAGTAGGCGGCGACGAGGTCCCACCGGAAGGCGTCGTTCCCGGCGACGGAGCGGAGCACGAGGCCCAGCAGCACCAGGACGACGGCGGCGGCGGCCCACTGGCCGAGGGGGCGGCGGGCGACGATGCGCGGCGGCGTCGCGCCCTCGGGGCGTCCGTCGGCGGACGTGGGGAGGGACGGGGGAACGGCGGAGGTGCGGAGGGTGCCGGAAGGCATGCGAAGGCTCCGTGGATGCGGTGATCGAACACGGGAGATGCGCCTTCACAGGCGGAACGGGCCGCGCCCCTCAGCACGGCCGTGGACCGAGGCTAGGGGGTCAACACGCTGTTCTGTCAAGGCTGTCCGCACTGTGAACAACACCGGGATCCGGTTGACGCACAACCGGATGCCTGTTCCACTTAGCCGCATGAACGCATGGCAGTGGCTGGTCACCCGCGACCACATCGACTTCGGTCGAGTGTGGTCGTCCTCCTGTTGAGCTGACGCCCTGCCCTGAGGCCCGCCGCCTTCGCCGGACGGGCCGATCCGCGGTTCCGCCTTCCCGCCACCGCGCCTTCACATCCGTGCCGCCCGCCGGCACACCTCCCCTCGCACCTCCCGGACCCCCGGCGCCCGCCGCCCCGGCTCCGGCGTACCACCGCCCCCGCCCGCCCGGTCCGCACGGACCGGCGCGTCCCCCACCCCTGCCTTCCCTCCCGCCGGCACCCTCGAAGAAGGGCGCACACCTATGCGCTTCGGCGTCATGACACTCATCGATCACACCCCGGACGCCCGGTCCGGGTATCTCGTCCCACCCGCCGAACGGTTCCGTGAGGTCGTCCAACTCGCGGTGCTCGCCGAGGAGTTGGGGTTCGACGCGTTCGGCGTCGGGGAGCGGCACGGCCCGCCGTTCCTGTCCAGCTCGCCGCCCGCGGTGCTCGGCGCCATCGCCGCGCGCACCCACCGCATCCGGCTCTTCACCACCGTCACCGTGCTCTCCACCCTCGACCCGGTCCGCGTCGCCGAGGACTACGCCACCGTCGACCAGCTCTCCGGCGGCCGCCTGGAACTCACCATCGGCAAGGGCAACGCGCCCGAACCCTGGGCGCTCTTCGGCCGCGACAGCGCCGAGCAGTACGCCCTCCAGGAGGAGAACTACGAACTGCTGCGGCGGCTGTGGAGCGAGGAGCAGGTCACCTGGTCCGGCTCCTTCCGCCCGCCGCTCACCGACGCGACCACCCTGCCCCGCCCCCACCAGCAGCCGCCCACCGTCTGGCACGGCAGCGCCACCAGCGAACGCTCCGTGGAACTGGCCGCCCTGTGGGGCGACCCGCTCTTCTCCGCCAACGCGATCCAGCCGGTGCCCCGCTACGCCGCCCTCATCGACCGCTACCGCGCCCGCTGGGAGGCGTACGGCCACGATCCGGCCGCCGCCCTCGTCGGCTCCGGCGGCACCCTGTACGCCGCGGCCGACGACCGCACCGCGCGCCGGGAGTTCGCGCCGTACTACGAGAGCGCCGTCGCCGCCCGGAACGTGCCCGGCAACAACACGCCCTTCCGCACCGTCGACGAGGCGGCCGACCACGGGCCGATGTTCATCGGCTCGCCCGACCGGATCGCCGGCAAGATCGCCGAGCAGCACCGCGCCTACGGCCACGCGCTGCAGTTCTTCTCCGTCGACACCGCCGGACTGCCCTTCGCCCGCCGCGCCGACGTCCTGCGGCTGACCGCCGCCGAGGTGCTGCCGCAACTGCGCCACGCCCTGCCCGACCCGCTGGACTGGCCGTACGCGCCCGGTACGGAGGCGGACGCGGCCGTCGCGGAGCCGGTCCGGTGACCGCCGTCCGCCGCGCCGGCGGCCCCACCGTGCTGCACACCACCGTCACCGACCCGCTCGCCCGCCCGCTGCTCGACGAGCTGACCCACGAGTACACCGTCCGCTACGGGCACCCCGCCGACCTCTCCCAGGAGTACCCGCCGTCCGCGTTCGCCCCGCCGCACGGCGCGTTCCTGCTGCTCCTGCAGGACGGCGAACCGGTCGCCGGGGGCGCCTACCGCCGCCACGACGCCCGCACCGCGGAGCTGAAACGCATCTGGACGCACTCCGCGCACCGCCGCCGGGGGCTGGCCCGCCAGGTCCTCCGAGCGCTGGAGGCGGAGGCCGCCGCCCACGGCTACACCCGCCTCTACCTGACGACGGGGTCCCGCCAGCCCGAGGCCAGGGGCCTCTACCTCGCGACGGGCTACCGCCCGCTCTTCGACCTGACCGCACCACCGGAGTCGATCGGCTCACTGCCGTTCGAGAAGTCCCTGGAGAACCGCCGGCCATGAGCAGACCCACCTCCCCCGCCCGGACCGCGGTACGCGCCGCCGCCCTCCTCGCCGCCGCCGCGCTGACCCTCGCCGGGTGCGCCGAGCCCGCGGACACCGGCAAGGACACACCGGGCGGCCACGGCACCGCCCTGCCCACCGCCGACGTCGTCTCCGGCATCGCGAAGGACCCGGCCGCCGCCGCGCTGCTCCCCGCCGAGGTACGCGCCCGCGGCACCCTCGCGCTCGCCTCCAGCATCGGTTCGCCGCCCGCCGCCTTCTACTTGCCGGACGGCAAGACCGTCGCCGGTCAGGACATCGACCTCGCGGACGCCGTCGGCAAGGTCCTGGGCCTGCGGCTGAAGCGGGAGCCCGCCAGCTTCGAGGCGATCCTGCCCGCCCTCGGCAGCGGCCGGTACGACGTCGGCACCGGCAACTTCGGCGTCACCGACGAACGCCGCAAGACCATCGACTTCGTCACCTACATCAACGACGGCCAGGGCTTCGCCGTCCGCGCGGACAGCCCCCTGAAGAAGGTCACCACGCTGACCCAGTTGTGCGGTCTGACCGTCGCCAGCGGCGCCGGGACCACCTTCGAGGCGTCCTTGGAGCGGGAACGCCCGCGCTGCGCCGCCGCCGGGAAGAAGCCGTACGACGTCAAGACGTACGCCGAGCAGTCCGCGCTCTACGCCTCGCTCCAGCAGGGCCGCACCGATGTGGTGATGAGCACCGTCAACGGACTGCGGTACGCCGTCAGCCGCCAGCCCGGGCTGCGGTACCTCAACACCTACCACCGGCTCGACGTCGGCTTCGCCTTCAAGAAGGGCAGCCCGCTGGCGCCCGCCTTCCGCGCCGCCGTCAACCACCTGATCAAGAGCGGGGATTACCGCACCGTCCTCAAGAAGTGGGCCACCACGGGCTCGGCGCTGCCCGCCTCGCGGATCAGCCCGCCGGAAGTCCGCTGACGCCCCGGGGCACGGACCGCCCGCCCCCGCACGGCCCGTGCCCCGCGCCGCCGCCCGCCCCTCCCGGGGCGGCCCGCCGGCCGTACCGCCCCGGGACGTTTTCCCGGACGTCGGACAGATGCCCTGGTCCCCCACCGGAACCTACCCGGTGGTCGAAAAGGCTTCCGGTGGCCCGTATGTCGACACCGCGCACCACCCACCCCTATCGTGATTTCCGTCACCACGTCAGTTCCCGTACCGCCCACGGAATCTGACAAGCTGCCACCCGCTCTGCACCAGAACTGTCACGAACCCCCCGTGCGGCGGCTATCCACTTGGCACACCCTCCGCCTCATGAAGGACCATAGGGGGGCGGACATACAGACACCGCGGGTGAGAGGAGGCGTCCATGGGATCGGTGCGCAAGGCGAGTGCCTGGCTTGGCCTCGTCGACGACAACGATGACGAGCGTTACTACGACGACGACTATGCCGAGGGACCTGAGCACGGGGCCCAGGGGACCGGCTCCTGGGTGACCGACCCGGGTCTGCGGGTGGCCGAGAGCCCGGCCGAGGACCAGAGCACCCGCATCGCCACGGTCACCCCGGACGGATTCGGGGACGCCCGCGGCATCGGTGAGCTGTTCCGCGGCGGCGTCCCGGTGATCGTCAACCTCACGGCGATGGAATCGGCCGACGCCAAGCGCGTGGTGGACTTCGCCGCCGGTCTCGCCTTCGGCCTGCGGGGCTCGATCGAGCGCGTCGCCACCCGGGTCTTCCTGCTCACCCCGGCCGACTACCGCGTCGTCAGCGGGGAGCCGCGCGACCGCAACGGCGGCTTCTTCAACCAGAGCTGACCGGGCGCGGGCCCGGTTCCGTCCGGCGGAGGGGAAGGCGGCACACACCGCCCCACCCTCCGCTTTTCGCTGTCCGGACACGGGCGGCGGACAGGTTCTCCGTCCGCCGCCCGCTCCCCGTCAGCGGAACGCGTCGAGCCCGGTGAGCGCCTTGCCCAGCACCAGTTGGTGCATCTCGACGGTGCCCTCGTAGGTCAGCACCGACTCCAGATTGGTGGCGTGCCGCATGACCGGGTACTCCAGGGAGATGCCGTTGGCGCCCAGGATCGTGCGGGAGGTGCGGCAGATCTCGATGGCCTCGCGGACGTTGTTGAGCTTGCCGAAGCTGACCTGCTCGGGGCGGAGCCGCCCGGCGTCCATCCGCCGCCCGAGGTGGTGGGCGAGCAGGACGCCCTTGTGCAGCTCGACGGCCATGTCGGCGAGCTTGGCCTGGGTGAGCTGGAAACCGCCGATGGGCCGGCCGAACTGCTCACGGGTGCGCGCGTACTCCAGCGCCGCCTCGAAACTGGCGCGCGCCGCGCCCATGGAGCCCCAGACGATGCCGTAGCGGGCGTGGCTGAGACAGCTCAGCGGACCGCGCAGTCCGCGGACCTCGGGCAACACCGCGTCGGCCGGGAGCCGGACGTCGTCCAGGACGAGTTCGCTGGTGACCGAGGCACGCAGCGACCACTTGTGACGGATCTCGGGGGCGGCGAAGCCGGGGGCGTCGGTGGGGACCACGAAGCCGCGGACGCCGTCGTCGGTGGCGGCCCAGACGACCGCGACCGACGCGACCGACCCGTTGGTGATCCACATCTTGCGGCCGTTGAGGATCCAGTCGGAGCCGTCGCGCCGGGCGTGGGTGCGCATCCCGGCGGGGTCGGAGCCGTGGTCCGGTTCGGTGAGGGCGAAGCAGCCGATGGCCTCGCCGGACGCCATCCGCGGCAGCCAGTGCTGCTTCTGCTCCTCGGAGCCGAAGCGGTGGATCGCGTACATGGCGAGCGAGCCCTGGACGGAGACGAGGGAGCGGATGCCGGAGTCGGCGGCCTCCAGCTCCAGGCAGGCCAGACCGTACTGGACGGCGGAGGCGCCGGCGCAGCCGTAGCCGGTCAGGGACATGCCGAGGGCGCCGAGGGAGCCCAGTTCGCGGGCGAGGTCGCGGATGCCGGGGAGTTCGCCGCGTTCGTACCAGTCGGCGATGTGCGGCAGGACGCGGTCGGCGGCCCAGCGGCGGACGGTGTCGCGTACCGCGCGGTCCTCGTCGGTGAGGAGGTCGTCGAGGCCCAGCGGGTCAGCCGCGTCGAACGGCGGGAGCGGCGAGGAGGGCGTGGCGGGCATGGCGGGGCCTCCGGCAGATCGGCGAAAAACTAGCAGTGGTAGTTACAGCGCGGTCCGACGGTACGGCGCACCCCGCCGCGCGGGCAAGAGCCGACGCGGCGGGGTGGGGCGGAGGAAAGGGCAGAAGCGCGGGCCGTCAGCCGTGGGTCCGCGCGGCGGCCGGTTCGCTGTCCAGACCGGGGGCGTTGTCCCCCTCGGCGCGCTCGGCGGAGTCCGCCGCCCGGCGCGGCAGCCGCAGCGCGATCGCCGCACCGGCCAGCAGCAGCACCGCACTGGCGACGAGCGTGATGTGCAGTCCGCGCACGAAGGCGTCGCGGGCCACCACCCGCAGCGCCGCCCCGGCCGGACCGTCGAGCGAGGCCGCCACCTTGTACGCCTCGCCGAGCGAGTGCGACGCGGCGGCCGACTCCCGCGCGGACACCCCGGCGACATGGCCGATCCCGGGGGCGTAGGCGGCGTTCATGACACTGCCCAGGAGCGCCACACCGATCCCCGCACCGAGCTGGTAGGACGTCTCGCCGATCGCCGCCGCGCCGCCCGCCTGCTCCGGGGGCGCCTCGCTGAGCATCGACTCGTACGCGCCGAAGAGCGTCGACTGGAAGCCGAAGCCGAGGAGGACGAAACCGGCGCAGAGCAGCCAGAAACGGTCGGTGGCGTTCATCGCGGTCAGGCAGAGCACCGCGCCGGCGGTGAGCACGAAGCCACAGGAGACCATCGTGCGCGGGCCGATGACCTGGAGGATCCGGGAGCCGGTGAGGCCCGCCGCCATCGCCGCGAAGACCAGCGGCAGCATCCGCAGCCCGGTCTGCAGCGGCGAGAGTCCGAGGACGAGCTGGAGGTACTGCACGGCTATCAACTGGAGACCGACCAGCGCCAGCATCGCCAGCACGATGCAGCCGACGGAGGTGCCGAACGCCGACCGGGCGAAGAGCCGCATGTCGATCAGCGGGTGCTCCCGGCGGCGCTGGCGCCGGACGAAGAGGACCAGCAGCGCGGCGCCCAGCACGATCGGGCCGAGGGTCGTCACGCCGAGCACGGCGGTGCCGCCGCCGATCCGCTTGACGCCCAGGACGACGCCGAGCACGCCGAGCGCCGCGATCACCGCGCCGACCACGTCCCAGGGGCCGTTGCGCTCACCCCGCGACTCGGGCAGCAGCCAGCGGCCGATCAGCAGCATGATCAGCATCATCGGGATGTTGATGAGGAAGACCGAACCCCACCAGAAGTTCTCGACGAGGAAGCCGCCGAGCACCGGCCCGACGGCCGCGCCCACCGCGGCGACCGCGCTCCACACCCCGATGGCGACGGCCCGCTCCCGGCGGTCGGGGAAGACCTGCCGCAGGATCGACAGCGTGGCCGGCATGATCATGGCGCCGCCGATACCGAGCAGCGCCCGCGCCGTCATCAGCACCTGCGGATCGGGCGCCAGCGCCGCCAGCGCCGACGCCGCGCCGAACAGGCCGTAGCCCAGCAGCAGGATCCGGCGCCGTCCCACCCGGTCGCCGAGCGTGCCGAAGAGGATCAGCAGCGACGCCGCGATCAGCGGATAGACGTCGACGATCCACAGCAGCTCCACCGGCCCGGGACGCAGATCCTCGGTCACGGAGGGCACGGCCACGTACAGGATCGTGGTGTCCAGCGCGACGAACAGCAGGCTGACGCAGAGCACGATGAGCACGGTCCAGCGGTTCGCGCCCCCGCCGGGGAGCCGGGGAACGCCGGCCGTCCGTCCCGTGCCGGACGGGCTCGTCCCGGTCATGCACGTACCTCCCTGTCAGGCACTCGCGGCCGCGGACCGGGGCACGAAAAAGCCCCGGGTCGAACCGGCGGCACGGGCGAGTTGAGACGTCAGACTACGCGAGTGGAGAACGGTGTCGTGAGGCTCACCTCCTGATGAGACGCGTATCGCAGGGCCCGCAGTTGCCCGGCCGGGGCCGGTACGGCGCACACCGGGCACCTGGATAATCGTCCGGATGAACGATCTCGCCTCGGCCGCCGCCCCCGGTCGGACGCCGTGCCGCCCCGCCGCACGGGGCGCGCTGCGCCGCGCACTGCCGGGCCTGGCGGCCTTCGCGGCGATCCGGCTGCTGGGCTGGGCGGTCCTCGCCGTCTGGTCCGCCGCACGGGGCGCGAGCTGGCACACGCTGCTCACCGCCCGCTGGGACTCCCTCTGGTACACCCGCGTCGCGGAGCTGGGCTACGGCTACACCGTGCCGCTGCCCGACGGCGGCTCCCACTCCAACCTCGCGTTCTTCCCGCTGCTGCCCTGGCTGGAGCGGCTGGGCTCGGCGCTCACCCCGCTCTCCCCCGCCGACGCCGGCATGGCCGTCGCCTGGCTCTCCTCCCTCGCCGCCGCCTGGGCGCTGTACGCGACGGGCGAGCGGCTGTACGGACCGCGCGCCGGGGTCGCGCTGGCCGCGCTGTGGGGCGCGCTGCCGATCGGCATCGTGCAGTCGATGGCGTACTCCGAGTCGCTCTTCACCGCCCTCGCGGCATGGGGCGTGTACGCGGTGTGGACCGGGCGGTGGGTGTGGGCCGGGGTGCTGGCGTCGCTGGCCGGGCTGACCCGGCCGGTCGGCGCCGCCGTCGCCGCCGCCGTGTGGCTGACCGCCGCGGCGGCGCTCCGCGCCGACCGGGCGGGCGGCGCCACCCTGCGGTCGAGCCTGGCCCGGCGCCGCGGACTGGTGACCGGTGTGCTGCTGGCGCCGCTCGGCTGGTGCGGCTACTTCCTGTGGGTCGGCGCGCAGCGGCACAGCCTCACCGGCTATCTCGACGTCCAGGGCGCCTGGGGCAACGGCTTCGACGGCGGTCTCGCCTTCGGCCGCTTCCTGTGGGGCCTGCTGACCGGCCCCGGCTGGGCCGGCGGCCTCGGACTGACCGCCGGGGTCGCGCTGGTCCTCGTCCTCTACGTGACGGGCGTCCGGCAGGGGCAGCCGCTGCCGCTGCTCACCTACTGCGGGGTGGTGGTGTTCCTCGCGCTCACCGCGAAGGGCTTCTTCGGCTCCAAGCCGCGGCTGATGCTCCCGGCGTACCCGCTGCTGCTGCCGCTCGCCGCGGCGCTCGCCCGGTGGCGTCCGCTCCGCTCCGGACTGCTGATCGGCGCGGTGGCGGTGGGCTCGGCGCTCTACGGGGCGTTCTGGCTCAACGGCACCGGCCCGCCGTGACCGGCGCCGCGGGTCCGACCGCACCGGCACCGGGCGGCGGTCCCCGCCCCGTCCCCCGGCCGCACGCACCGGCCCTCCGTGACCGGACGATCCCCCTCAGTGACCGGGCAGTCCCCCTCCGTGACCGGGGCGGCCCGGGGGAAACGGCGGGCGACGGCCGTGCCGCGCACGGATAAACAACCGTGGCGAAAAGAAGATAAAGCTCTCGCCGAAGTGCGGCGCGTGGATCGGACGGGAATCCGATTCTCCGTTAATTCGGTTCCGATTCCCCGTCGCCCGGTAACTTCGCGGGCACATTCCACATCACATCGTCATTACAAAGCGCACGGTCTGACCAGGCGCCTACATCACACGCGGTAACGTCGATTGAGTGCGTACCGATGAGAAGCTGGACCAGAGGGAGGGGCACCCGCCCGATCGCGCCCGACCACGCATGACCCCGACCCGCCAATGGCTGTTCTGGGGCACGCTGGCGGTGTATCTCGTGATCGTGGCCGGAGTGCTGGCCTCCACCTGGCTGGTCACCTTCGACTGGCAGGTCATGTTCTTCCGGCCCTACAAGCAGTGGCCGTCGATCCATGCCTTCCTCGACTACTTCGTCGTCCTGGGGCAGCGCGGCCCCACGGCGGTCGCCGTGGCGGCGTGGCTGGGCTGGCGCTGCTGGCGCCAGCGCAACCTCCACCCGCTGCTGGTCCTCGGCGCCTCGCTGCTGCTGCTGAACATGACGGTGGGCGCCGCGAAGATCGGCATGGGCCGCCTCGGACCGCACTACGCGACGGCCGTCGGCTCCAACGAGATGTGGCTCGGCGGCGACATATTCCCGTCCGGGCACACCGCGAACGCCGTGGTCACCTGGGGTGTGCTGGCGTATCTGGCCACCACCTCACTGCGCCGCAGGACGCTCTCGGTGATCGCCGCGCTGGGCGCGCTGGGCGTCGGCATGACGACCGTCTACCTCGGTACGCACTGGGTCAGCGACGTCCTGCTGGGCTGGGCCGCCGGTCTGCTGGTGCTGCTGGCGCTGCCGTGGATCGAGCCGGGGATCATCTGGGCGGAGGACCGCCTGATGGGCTACATCCTGCGGCTGTGGCTGCGGCTGCGCCCCGATTCGCTGCGCGGCCCGCTGCCGGCCGCCGCGCCCGCCGGACTCTCCCCGCAGCGCGTCACCCCGGACGGCGAGGTGGTACGCCACGACACCGTCCCCTCCGGCCCGTCGGCGCACTCCGGCGCCACCCGCGCGCCGGACGGCCGCCCGCACCACCCCGCGCGGCCGCACATCTCCCGCGCGGAGCGGGCGCCGGTCACCCCGGCGGGCAGCCGCCGCCCGCCGCACGCCGACCGGCTGCCGCGCACCACCCCGCTGAGCCCGGTCACCGGGCGCGGTCCCGGCGGCTGAGGCCGCCCCCACCCCGCGGGGCCGGTACGCACACCCGCCCCCCGCCACGAAGGCCCTGGCCGCTCCCGCGAGCGGCCAGGGCCTTCGCCGTCCGTACGCGGGCGCTCCTCACCCCCGCCAACTGCGGCGTACCCGGCCGTCCTCGACCTCGAAGTTGAGCCGTCCGGCGCGGTACTCCATGGTGATCAGCGCGCCCGGCGGCAGGGCGCGGACGGTGCTCCAGCCGCGCTCGCCGGCGCGCTCCTCCGCCTCCTGCCGGGCGAGGCCGACATACGCCTCGGGGTCGTCGTCGGGGCCGTTCGGAAGCTGTGGTTCGGGTGCCATGTCTGCCACGGTAGGCGCCGGCGGCGACACGCGGAAGGGCGTTCGGTTCCGCGCTCCGGTCTCTTCACGGTCTTTCATTGGTCACACTTGTGTCACGGCGGGCGGCTCGGCGTTTGCGGTAACTTCCGTCACTCCTACGCGCCGTACACCGGCGCATCCGGGTGGAAAACAAAGCGCCCGCCATTACGCGAGGCGCGAATTCCGGACAACCATCCGGGTGTTTTACGCGGATGACCGGACGCGGCCGGAATTCCCCCTCGGCCCGCCTCCGGATTCCCGGCCGCCGGGGGAATTCACCGGAGCCACCGGCCCGCGAAATGAGACACATTCCACACACACTTTTCGCACATCGGTCCTCCGGGCGGGCGACGCACCGCCCACCGCGCCTCCGGCGGCCCCCGCGCCACCACCGAGGCGGCGCGGGCGAATCCCACCGGAACGGACCGGAGCGCCCCCTCGCTCCCTCCGGGCCCCGCGCGCATCATGTGGCCCGTCCCCCGGTCCGGTCCGCCCCGGTGCCGGTCCGCCCCGACGAACGAGGTGCAGCGCATGGGTACCGACACCGTGCCCGCCGTCCGGCCGGTCCGGGCGCGGCATCCCGGACGGGTGCTGGCCGACTGGCTCTCGACGACGGACCACAAGCGGATCGGGTATCTCTACCTGATCACCTCGTTCGGGTTCTTCCTGATCGGCGGGGTGCTGGCGCTGGTGATGCGGGCCGAGCTGGCCCGGCCCGGACTCCAGCTCATCAGCGCCGAGCAGTTCAACCAGGCGTTCACCATGCACGGCACGATCATGCTGCTGCTCTTCGCCACCCCGGCGTTCGCGGGCTTCGCCAACGCGATCATGCCGCTGCAGATCGGCTCCCCGGACGTCGCCTTCCCTCGGCTGAACGCCCTGTCGTACTGGCTCTACCTCTTCGGCGGGCTGATGGTCCTCGGCGCGTTCCTCATGCCGGAGGGCGGCCCGGCCTTCGGCTGGACGGCGTACGCGCCGCTGAACTCGCCGGTCCACTCCCCCGGCATCGGCGCCGACCTGTGGGTGATGGGCCTGGCGCTGGCCGGGTTCGGCACGATCCTGGGGTCGGTCAACTTCGTCACCACGATCATCACGCTGCGGGCGCCGGGCATGACGATGTTCCGGATGCCGGTCTTCACCTGGAACATCCTCTTCACGTCGGTGCTGGTGCTGATGGCGTTCCCGGTGCTGGCGGCGGCGCTGCTGGTGCTGGAGGCGGACCGGCGCTTCGGGGCGGTCGTCTTCGAGCCGCAGTGGGGCGGGGCGCTGCTGTGGCAGCACCTCTTCTGGTTCTTCGGGCACCCGGAGGTCTACATCATCGCGCTGCCGTTCTTCGGCATCATCACCGAGATCATCCCGGTCTTCTCCCGCAAACCGGTCTTCGGCTACGTGATGCTGATCGGCGCCACCATGGCGATCACCGCGCTGTCGGTGATGGTCTGGGCGCACCACATGTTCGCCACCGGGGCGGTGCTGCTGCCGTTCTTCTCGCTGATGTCGTTCCTGATCGCGGCGCCGACGGGGGTGAAGTTCTTCAACTGGATCGGCACGATGTGGCACGGTTCGCTGTCGTTCGAGACGCCGATGCTGTGGTCCGCCGGCTTCCTGGTGAGCTTCCTCTTCGGCGGGCTGACCGGCGTCATCCTCGCCTCACCGCCGCTGGACTTCCACGTCACCGACACGTACTTCGTCGTCGCCCACTTCCACTACGTGGTCTTCGGGACGGTGGCGTTCGCGACGTTCGCGGGCTTCTACTTCTGGTGGCCGAAGTTCACCGGCAAGCTGCTCGACGAGCGGCTCGGGAAGATCCATTTCTGGACCCTCTTCACCGGCTTCCACCTGACCTTCCTCGTCCAGCACTGGCTGGGCGCCGAGGGCATGCCGCGCCGCTACGCCGACTACCTCGCGGCCGACGGCTTCACCGCCCTCAACACGCTCTCCACGACGGGCGCGTTCCTGCTCGGCATCTCCACGCTGCCGTTCCTCTACAACGTCTGGTACACCGCCCACCACGGCGTCCGTACGGAGCTGGACGACCCCTGGGGCTTCGGGCGCTCGCTGGAGTGGGCGACGTCCTGCCCGCCGCCGCGGCACAACTTCACCACGCTGCCGCGCATCCGCTCCGAGTCGCCCGCCTTCGACCTGCACCACCCCGAGGTGGCCGCCGACACCGCCCGGCGGGCCGCGGCGGCCCACCGGAAGACCCGGAGCCGATGACCCGTCAGTCGGTGGTCTCCGGGCCCGCGACCCGCAGCGACAGATCGTTGTCGAGCGTGTAGTACGGACCGACCCGCACCTCCGCGCCGGCCGCCGGGACCGGCATCGCGGGATAGGAGAAGACCTGCTTCTTGTCCGCGACGTCGTCCAGCAGCCGGCCGATCCGCACCGGCGGCGCGCCCTCGGCGGGCACCAGCCACAGGTCCCACGGCTCGCTGCCGCCACGCCAGTGCCCGGCCGGGCCCTCGTACGGCAGCGTGAAGGAGAAGCAGGCGCCGTCGGCGGTGAGCGGGGCGGTGACGGTGGGGCCGCCGGCGCGGCGGGAGCGGGCCTCGACGTGGGCGCCCGGCCCGGGCAGCGCGCCGTAGAGCCGCCCCTCGGCGGTCATGCCCGCGCGGTCCACCAGGATATCCCCGGCCTCCGCGTGCGGGCCGCGCAGCCAGCTCCGCAGCGCCAGATTGCCGAGCTTGGTGGTGTACGGGATGCGGACGCCGAGGCGGCCGATCCCGGCGAGCGGACGGCGGTCCACCAGGGAGCGCAGGTCGTTGAGGCCGGGCAGCAGGCGGCGCGGGGCGTGGCCGTCGCCGAGGTCGGCGTAGACCTGCCAGCGGCCCTCGGCGAGCGCGACGGTGCTGGGCAGGACGGCGCGCAGCCCGCCCTCGCCGTTCGGCCCGAGCGGCAGCCTGACCTCCTCGGCGTCCGCGCCGCGCAGCCGCAGCACCAGCGCCGCGCTCCAGGTGGTGCGGACGTCCGGCGGGGCCGCCAGATCGAAGGTGAGGCCGCCCGCGGAGTCGGCGATGCAGTCGGCCGTCAGAGCGGGCGGGGCGCCGCCGGTGCCCTCGGCGGAACCCGCCGCGGGCGGTCGCGTCGAGGTGTTCATACCGTCCGCACCCCTCTCAGTGCGGCGCTCGCCGCGTCCTTGGTGACGTAGGCGCCGCTCAGCAGGGCGCCGCGGGTACGGTGCAGCGCGCCGCGCAGGCGGTTGCCCCGCTTCTCCGCGAGGAGCTGCCCGAAGAGGGCCTCGTACCGCGCGGCGATCCGGGCGGGGTCGAAACGGGCGGCGGCGGTGAGCGCCGCGCGGCCCATCCGGCGGCGCGCCGCGTCGTCGTCGATCAGCGAGAGCAGCGCCCCGGCCATCGCGCCGGGATCGCCCACCGGGACGAGTCTGCCGTCCACGCCGTCGTCGATGATCTCGCCGGGCCCGTGCGGGCAGTCGGTGGCGACGACGGGCAGTCCGCAGCGCATCGCCTCCACGATCGTCATCCCGAAGGACTCCAGGCTGGAGGAGACCGCGGCGATCGAGCCCTTGGCCCACTCCGGCTCCAGGGGGCTGGCCGGGCCCATCAGGAAGACGTGGTTGTACAGGCCCAGCTCGTCGATGAGGGCGCGCAGCGCGGCCTTCTCGGAGCCGCCGCCGTAGATCCGCAGCCGCCAGTCCGGGCGGGCCGCCGCGACCTCGGCGAACGCCCGGATCAGCACGTCGTACCGCTTGACGCGGGCGAGCCGGCCGGCCGCCACCACCCACTTGCCGGTGGCGTCGGCCGGGGCGAGGCCGGGCGCGGGCACGCTGTTGGGCACCGCCTCGACACGGACGCCGGGCAGCCGCAGCCGGCGGTAGGCGGCGGCGTCCGCCTCGGTGACGGTGGTGAGCGCGTCCAGGCGCGGGTAGACGCCGCGCAGCGCCAGCCGCAGCGCCCGGCTGTGGGAGTCGAGGGTGAGGTGCTCCTGACCGACGCGGACCACACCGCGGCGGGTCTGCCGGGCGATGTGGACGTTGAGCCCGGGGCGGGTGCCGACGACGAGGTCCGCCTCGATACGGCGCAGATGCCGGGCGATGCGCCGGTCCGTCAGCTCGCTGTACTGACCGAAGCGGCCCTCGGCGGCGGGGAAGACCTTCGCCGCCCGGCCGAACGCCGGGTCCCTGCCGTCGTAGCCGGGCGAGTCCTCGCGCAGATCCACGAGGTGGCGCAGCCGGACCGCGGGGCCGAGTCCGAGGACGGGGGTGTCACGGTGGCGCAGCACGGAGACGATCTCGACGTCGTGGTGCGCGGAGAGCGCGTGGGCGAGGTTGAACGTCGTGCGGATCGTCCCACCGATGCCGTACGCGTTGTGAATCAGGAATGAGATCTGCATCCGTCCCGTATCCCCTGGCTTTCCGGTCGCCCTCGCGCCGGATCGTGTCGCGGACGCGGTACGCGGCCCCCCGGGTGGGCGGCGCCGCGCGAGCGGGCCCGCGCGGACGTACAGGAGGTCGCCGTGCGTCCGACTGCTGAACGGTTGGACCGGGCGGAACGGTTCCAGGTTGAGGGCTTATGCCAAGTTGTTCGGAGAAAGTTAGGTCATCGGTAGCGATATGACGGAACCTGCGGCGCTGATTCCACATCAGCCCCCGTCAGTACGGGGCGGGGGCACGGCCGTCCGGGAACGGCCACGGGGCCCGCGGGTACGGCCCGGCTTCCCCGGCGTCCGGCACGCCGGGGGCGGCGGCCTCCCCGGTGACGGCTGACGCCGTCGGCGGGTCCCCGTAGCCGTGGCCGCTCAGCCCGTAGCGCCGGGAGCAGACCGGCCAGGCGTCCCAGCCCTGGGCGGCGAGGACCTTCTCGGCGACCGCGGTCTGCGCCGCGCGGGGGGCGAGGTCGGCGCGCGGGGCGTACGCGAGGCCGCCGTGCGCCTCCCAGGTGCTCTGCCGGAACTGGAGCCCGCCGTAGTAGCCGTTACCGGTGTTGAGCTGCCAGTTCCCGCCGCTTTCGCACTCGGCGACGCAGCCCCAGGGCCAGCCGTCCGCGGCACAGGCGGGAACGGTCCCGGCACCGGGCACGGGCGCCGGCCCCGGGTCCGCTGCGGCGGACGGGGCGGCGGCGAGCGCGAACAGCAGCGCGGCGGCGGCCAGCGGCCCGGGGCGCACCGGACGACGGGGCGGCGTGACGACGGGTTCCGGGGCATCCGGCATGGCGGGCATCGCCGCACCGTAGGCGGCCGTCGCGGACACCGCCCGCCGCCACGCCCGGCCACGGCGGCGCCCCACCCGGCCGGCGGCGCCCCGTGGCGTACGGGGGATCCGCGGCGTACGAGGGCCCCGGGACGGTCGCGGATCCCGCCCGGGGCCGCGCGTCCGGCCGCCGCGCGTCCGGCCCCGGCCGAGCACCTGGGCACCGCACACCGCGCCCGGTCGCCCCGCCCCTGCCGCGCCCGCGCCACGCCCCCGCGCCGCCCGGAACGCGCCCCGTTCCGTCCCGGAACGTGCGCGGGGTCTGGCGTCCGACGACCGTTTTCGGTACTCCATTCCCGTGTGCGGTGATCGGTTCGATTCCGTGCCGGTCCGCGCGTGACTCCGGCCGCCGCTCACCCGTTGTCCATGTCGGCGAGCCGGGGACGACACCCGGCCCCGTACCTGCCGGGGTCCCCCGGCACCCCCGCAGAGATCGAGGAGCCACCCGTGCCGCGCATGCTCGACGTCAGCGACGACGTTCGCGCCGAGATCGGCGACGAAGAAGCCGACCGCCTGCTGGCCGGTGGAGACGCCCCCGGCAGCTACGACTGCACCTCCTGCCGCACCCCGGGCGACAGCGAGCAGGAGCGCACCAGCACCGTCCTGTTCGTCGGCGAGGAGACCGCGGTGCTCGCCTTCGCCCACGCCACCTGCATCCCCTCGCAGGTCGTCTCGGTCTCCGAGGAGCAGCTCAAGGGCGCCGTGCAGTCCATCCATGCCGCGCAGCGGTCCGGGACCGCGCCCACCCGCCCGGTGCCGGTGAGCGAGCGCCAGGCGACGCTCGGGATCACCTGCGGGCTGGTGCTGGTCTCGGGCGAGCTGCGGGCGGCGCTGGTCGTCGAGCCGGACGGCCCGATCGCCCGCCCCGGCTCGGTCAGCCTGGACGACGACTTCCTGCCGCTCCTGCTGGAGCAGGGCTTCCACCCGGTCACCGACATGGACGTACTGCCCGCGCCGAACCCGGGCTGGTCGGCGCTGCTCGCCATGGGCAAGCTGCACGCCGTGCTCCAGCCGGGCAACACCGGCAGCCAGGCCGCCTGGTGGCAGGCGCACCAGCCGCTGGCCGTGTCCGACGGCTGGCGGGCCGCCGCCACCAAGGCGCAGTCGGTGCTGATGTACGCCGCACCGGCCGGCGCCATCGGCCACCAGCCGCGGGAGGACCTGATGCGCCAGGCGATGGAGAAGGCCGCCGCCCGGGGCGTCCTGGTCGCCGGCGAGATGCCGCTGGCCGGCACCTGAGCGTTCCGGAGAGAGCTCCGGCCCCGCCGATCGCGGGGGCGTTCCCGTACGACGTACCGGGAACGCCCCCGCGATCGGTCATTTCGGGACCGGAGCCGCATCCCCGGCGATCCGGGTTCGTTGGTGCAGACGTGCACCCCTATGACCCCTTCTCGCGCCCCCGCCCTCCGCAGCAGATCCCCGGGATGCGTCCGTCGCAGGATCCCGGCACCGCGGGCACCGGCCGTTCGGCCACCCCGATCTACGACGCGCTGTACGCCGAGTACCGGCGGGCGTTCCGGGCGTTGCCCGGCGACCGCACCGGCGAGGAGGAACAGCCGGGTACCGGCCACGGCGGCAGCAGTTGGAGCCGCACCGCCGCCTCCCCCGGCCAGTGGGAGCGCGTCGCCCGACAGCCCTACCGGCCGCGGGGCGCCCTGCCCGCCCTGCCGCCGGGCAAGCACAGCGCCCGGCCGCACGACCACTGAGTCCTGCGACCGGGCGCCGCCCGGAGCGGGGCCGGACCGTACGGCCCGGCCCCCGCCGTCACTTCTTCTTCTGGCCGCGCTTCTCCCGCACCCGGACGGAGAGGTGGATCGGCGTGCCCTCGAAGCCGAACTCCTCGCGCAGCCGGCGCTCGATGAAGCGGCGGTAGCCCGCCTCCAGGAAGCCGGAGGCGAAGAGGACGAACCGCGGCGGCTTCGTGCCCGCCTGCGTGCCGAAGAGGATGCGGGGCTGCTTACCGCCGCGGATCGGGTGCGGGTGGGCGGCCACGATCTCGCCGAGGAAGGCGTTCAGCCGGCCGGTGGGGACGCGGGTCTCCCACCCGGCGAGCGCCGTCTCGATCGCCGGGACCAGCTTCTCCATGTGGCGGCCGGTACGCGCCGAGACGTTGACCCGCATCGCCCACGGCACCTGCACGAGATCCCGCTCGATCTCCCGCTCCAGGTAGAAGCGGCGCTCCTCGTCGAGGGTGTCCCACTTGTTGTACGCGATGACCAGGGCGCGTCCGGCCTCCACGGCCATGGTGATGATGCGCTGGTCCTGCACGCTGATCGACTCGCTGGCGTCGATCAGGACGACGGCGACCTCGGCCTTCTCGACGGCGGCGGCGGTACGCAGCGAGGCGTAGTAGTCGGCGCCCTCCTGGAGGTGGACACGGCGGCGGATACCGGCGGTGTCGACGAACTTCCAGGTGGTGCCGCCCAGCTCGATCAGCTCGTCGACCGGGTCGCGGGTGGTGCCGGCGAGTTCGTTGACGACCACGCGCTCCTCCCCGGCGACCTTGTTGAGCAGCGAGGACTTACCGACGTTCGGGCGGCCGATGAGGGCGATGCGGCGGGGGCCGCCGAGCGCGGTGCCGAAGGTCTGCGCGGGCGCCTCGGGCAGCGCGTCGAGGGCGGCGTCCAGCATGTCGCCGGTGCCGCGGCCGTGCAGCGCGGAGACCGGGTGCGGTTCGCCCAGCCCCAGCGACCAGAGCATCGCGGCGTCGGCCTCGCCGGAGGGGCCGTCGACCTTGTTGGCGACGAGCACGACGGGCTTGCCGGAGCGGCGCAGCAGCTTGACGACGGCCTCGTCGGTGTCGGTCGCGCCGACCTTGGAGTCGACGACGAAGATGACCGCGTCGGCCGCGTCGATGGCGAACTCGGCCTGCATCGCCACGGAGGCGTCGATGCCGAGGACGTCCTGCTCCCAGCCGCCGGTGTCGACGACCTTGAAGCGGCGGCCGTTCCAGTCGGCCTCGTAGGTGACGCGGTCGCGGGTGACGCCCGGCCGGTCCTCGACGACCGCCTCACGGCGGCCGATGATGCGGTTCACCAGCGTCGACTTACCGACGTTGGGGCGGCCGATGACGGCGAGGACGGGCAGCGGGCCGTGTCCGGCCGCCGCGATGTCCCCGCCGACCTCCTCGGGGTCGAAGCCCTCCTGCGCGGCGAGCTCCATGAACTCCGCGTACTCGGCGTCGCCAAGCGCACCGTGCTCGTCGCCGGTGTCGATCTGGTCGTTCATGAAGTCCGTTCCTCGTCCTGCTCACTGTGCGGCGTCGCCGCGTGGCTTCTCATCGGCGGGCCGCGTCGGTCCGCCGCTCAAGTGTCGGTCAGCGCCCGGTCAGGCGCCTGGCGTTTTCCAGGTGGGCGGTGAGCCTGCCCTGGATCCGCACGGTCGCCTCGTCCAGCGCCTTGCGGGTGCGCCGCCCCGAGCCGTCGCCCGCCTCGAAGGCGTCACCGAAGACGACGTCGACGCGGCCCCGCAGCGGCGGCACCGCCGGGGCGATACGGCTCCTGCGGTCGGCGGAGCCGAGCACCGCCACCGGGACGACCGGCGCGCCGGAGCGCACCGCGAAGTACGCGAGACCGGCCCGCAGCGAGGCGAAGTCGCCCTCGCCCCGGGTGCCCTCCGGGAAGATGCCCAGCACACCGTCGTTCTCCAGCACCGCGAGGGCGTCGGTGATCGCCTTGCGGTCGGTGGTGGATCGGTCCACCTTCAGTTGGCCGATGCCGCGCAGGAACGGATCCAGCGGGCCGATGAACGCTTCCTTCTTGATCAGGAAGTGCACCGGCCGGGGCGCCGTGCCCATCAGCATCGGGCCGTCGAGGCCGTGCGCGTGGTTGACCGCCAGGATCACCGGCCCGGCCGACGGCACCCGCCAGGCGCCCAGCACCCGGGGCCGCCACAGGCCGTACATCAGGCCGATGCCGATCCGCCGGCCGACCGCGGCGCCCGCCTCGCTCGGGGCCACGTCGCTGGTGGTCACCGGGCGTCCCGCCCCGCCTTCGCGGCGCCCGCGCCCTCGATGAGGGTGACGACGCACTCGATGACCTGCTCCAGCGTCAGCTCGGTGGTGTCGACCTCGACGGCGTCGTCCGCCTTCGCCAGCGGCGAGGTCTTACGGGAGGAGTCGGCGGCGTCGCGCTTGATCAGGGCCTCGCGGGTGGCCGCCAGATCGCCGGCGTCCTTGCCCTTCAGCTCACCGCTGCGGCGGGCGGCGCGCGCCTCGGCGGAGGCGGTGAGGAAGATCTTCAGGTCGGCGTCGGGCAGCACCGTGATGCCGATGTCGCGGCCCTCGACGACGATGCCGTGCGGCGCCTCGGCGGCGATGGCGCGCTGCAGCTCGGTGATCCGGGTGCGTACCTCGGGGACCGCGCTGACGGCGCTGACCGCGGCGGTGACCTCCTGGGTGCGGATCGGGCCGGCCGCGTCGAGGTCGTCGACGGCGATGGTCGGGGCGGCCGGGTCGGTGCCGGAGACGATCGCGGGCTTGCCGCTGGCCTCGGCGACCGCCTGGGCGTCGTTCACGTCGATGCCGTTGTTCAGCATCCACCAGGTGATCGCGCGGTACTGGGCGCCGGTGTCGAGGTAGCCGAGGCCGAGCTTGGCGGCGACCGCCTTGGACGTGCTGGACTTGCCCGTGCCAGCGGGGCCGTCGATGGCGACAATCACTGCAGCCGGGGCGGTCCGGGCGGCGGTTTCCACGGTGGTGAACACCTTTCTGGTTGCACGGGGCGGGGGTCCACGGGCCGAATGGCCTCCGTCAAGGTTACTGGCTCCCCCGCGGCCCGTGGTCCACGGTGTCAGCGGCGGATCGACCAGCCCCGCTCCCGCAGCTCCGCGGTGAGCTGCGGCACCGCGCCCGGCTCCACCATGAGCTGGATGAAACCGGCCTGCTGACCGGTGGCGTGCTCGATGCGGACGTCCTCGATGTTGACCCCGGCGCGGTCCGCGTCGGCGAAGATCCGGGCCAGCTCACCGGGCTGGTCACCGATGTGGACGGCGACGACCTCGTACGCGGCGGGGGCGGCGCCGTGCTTGCCGGGCACCCGCTCGCGCCCGGCGTTGCCGCGGCGCAGCACATCCGCTATGCCCTCGGCGCCGCCGGTCCGCTTCTGCTCGTCCGCGGATTCCAGGCCCCGCAGCGCGCGGACCGTACCGTCCAGATCGGCGGCGACCTCGGCGAGGATGTCGGCGACCGGGCCGGGGTTGGCGGAGAGGATGTCGAGCCACATCGCCGGCTCGGAGGCGGCGATGCGGGTGACGTCCCGGATGCCCTGGCCGCACAGGCGCACCGCGGTCTCGTCGGCGTCCTTCAGGCGGGCGGCGACCAGGCTGGAGACCAGTTGCGGGGTGTGCGAGACGAGGGCGACGGCGCGGTCGTGCGCGTCGGCGTCCATGACCACCGGGACGGCGCGGCAGAGCGCGACCAGCTCCAGGGCGAGGTTGAGGACCTCGGTGTCGCCGTCCGGGGACGGGGTCAGGACCCAGGGCCGCCCCTCGAAGAGGTCGGCGGTGGCCGCGAGCGGGCCGGAGCGCTCCCGGCCGGCCATCGGGTGCGTACCGAGGTAGGCGGAGAGGTCGCAGCCCAGCTCCTGGAGCTGGCGGCGCGGGCCGCCCTTGACGCTGGCGACGTCGATGCAGGCGCGGGCGGCGCCGCGGCGGAGCACCCCGGCGAGGGTCTGCGCGACATGCGCGGGCGGTACCGCGACGACGGCGAGATCGACCGGGCCCGCGGGCGGGGTGTCGGTCCCCGCGCCGAGCGCCGCGGCCGTACGGGCCTGCGCCGGGTCGTGGTCCTCCAGATGGACCCGGACCCCGCGGGCCTGGAGGGCGAGCGCGACGGAGGTGCCGATCAGGCCCGTGCCGATGACGAGTGCGGATCTCACTGGGCGATGTCCTTTCGCAGCGCCGCGGTGGCGCCGAGGTACACATGCGCGATGCCGGCCTTGGACAGTCCGGTCTCGACGTGGGCGAGGACCCGCACCACCCGCTCCATGGCCCCGGGGACGTCCATCTCCTGGGCGCACAGCAGCGGGACGTCGGTGATCCCCAGGCGGCGGGCGGCGGCGGCCGGGAAGTCGCTGTGCAGGTCGGGGGTGGCGGTGAACCACACGCTGATCAGGTCGTCCGGCCGCAGCGCGTTGCGTTCCAGGAGCGCGGTGAGGAGGTCGCCCACCCGCTCGTGCATGTGCTCGGCGTCGTCCCGCTCCAACTGGACGGCCCCGCGGACCGCTCGTACGCTCACCTGCTGCTCCCTGCCTCGGTGCGCACACCCCGCACGCACACGATCAAGGGTAGCCAGGACCACCGACAGCCGTGCGGCGGCGACCGGTCCGCGGACGGCCGCCGCCGGTCAGACGTCCCAGGCGGCGCCCAGGGCCAGCAGTTCGTCGCGGTGCTCGATGCGGTCGGTCCACTCCTTCGGCCAGGCGTCGGCGCCGAGCCGGGCCCCGGCGAACGCCCCGGCCAGGCAGGCGAGGGAGTCGGAGTCGCCGGAGCTGACGGCGGCCCGGCGGACCGCGGCGACCGGCTCGTCGGGGAAGAGCAGGAAGCAGTACAGGGCGGTGGCGAGCGCCTCCTCGGCGATCCAGCCGGCGCCGGTGGCCGCGCAGGGGTCGGCCTCGCGGTCCGGGGCGCGCAGCGCGGCGTCCAGCCGGTCGAGGACGCCCAGGCAGTCGTCCCAGCCGCGGGCGGCGTACCGCTGCGGGGTGGCGTCCCCCGAGCGGCGCCACAGGTCGCCGAGCCAGTCCTCCCGGTAGACGGTGCGCCAGGCGTGGGCGTGCGCGCGCAGCAGGGCGGTCAGCTCGTGCGGATGCGCGCCGTCGGCGAGGGCCCGGACGGCGTACGCGGTGAGGTCGGAGGCGGCGAGCGCGGTGGGGTGGCCGTGGGTGAGGGCGCCCTGGAACTGCGCGGCGCCGGAGCGCTGCCGCGCGGAAAGGCCCGGTACGAGGGCGACGGGCGCCACCCGCATGTTGGCGCCGCACCCCTTGGAGCGGATCGGCGCCGCCTCGCTCCAGTGCGTACCCGGCTCGGCGAGCCGGGCGCAGGCGGTGAGGCAGGTGGTGCCGGGGGCGCGGTTGTTCTCCGGGGAGCGCCACCAGGCGATGTACTCGGCGCGGGCCGCCGGCTCCAGCAAGGCGGCGGTGAGCGGCCCGGCGGGCCGCGCGCGCTCCAGCGCCCGGCCCAGAGCCAGCGTCATCTGGGTGTCGTCGGTGATGAGCGCGGGCTCCGGCAGCGGCAGCCGGCGCCAGTCGCCGTGTTCGGCCAGGATCGCCGGTACGCCCTGGAACTCGGTCGGATAACCGAGCGCGTCCCCCAGTGCGAGCCCCATCAGTGCGCCGGTCGCCGCGGTACCCATGAAAACCACCCCTTAATCGTCACAGTGACAATAAGGGGTGGTGATCGTTACGGGCAAGCGGCGTCCGTTACAGGTCGACCTCGCGCATCAGCATGCCGACCTCGGTGTTGGTCAGGCGGCGCAGCCAGCCGGACTTCTGGTCGCCCAGCGCGATCGGGCCGAACGCGGTGCGCACCAGCTTGTCGACGGGGAAACCCGCCTCGGCCAGCATCCGCCGCACGATGTGCTTGCGGCCCTCGTGCAGGGTGACCTCGACGAGGTAGTTCTTGCCGGTCTGCTGCACGACGCGGAAGTGGTCCGCGCGGGCGTAGCCGTCCTCCAGTTGGATGCCGTCCTTGAGCATCCGGCCGATCTCGCGCGGCAGCGGGCCCTGGATCGCGGCGAGGTAGGTCTTCTGCACGCCGTAGCGCGGGTGCGTCAGCCGGTGGGCCAGCTCACCGTGGTTGGTGAGCAGGATGATGCCCTCGGTCTCGGTGTCCAGCCGCCCGACGTGGAAGAGGCGCGTCTCACGGTTGGTGACGTAGTCGCCGAGGCACTGGCGGCCGTCCGGGTCCTCCATCGTGGAGACCACCCCGGCGGGCTTGTTCAGCGCGAAGAAGAGGTACGACTGGGTCGCGACGGTGAGGCCGTCGACCTTGATCTCGTCCTTCTCCGGGTCGACGCGGACGCCCTGCTCCAGGACGATCTCGCCGTTGACCTCGACGCGCGCCTGCTCGATCAGCTCCTCGCACGCCCGCCGCGAGCCCATACCGGCGCGGGCCAGCACCTTCTGCAGCCGCTCGCCCTCCTGCTCGCCGAACGTCTTCGGGGTCTTGACCTGCGGCTTGTTGTGGCGGGCGCGGTTGCGCTCCTCGATCTTGGCGTCCAGCTCGCGGGGGCGCGACGGCGCCTGGCCCCGGCCACGCTGCGGACCGCCCTTGGGGCCGCCCTGCTTCGCGCCGGTACGGGGGCCGCCCTTCGCGCCGCCCCGGGCCGCGGCGCCCCGGGCGCCGCCGCTCTTCGGGGCCCCGCCGCGGCCGCGGCCCTCGCCGCCCGGCCCGCCGGACTCGCCCACGTCGTAGCGGCGCTCCTCGGGACGGGGGCGGCCCGCGCGCTGCTGCTTGTCGTCGCGCTTGTTCCCGGCGCCACGGTAGTTGCCCCTACCGCCGCCGCTGCCCGTGCTGTTCCTGCCGCTGCTTCGCATCAATGATCCGTCTGAGAGTCGCCGCTGTCGTCCACTTCGAACGACGGGATACCTTCCGGGGAGTCGCGCTCGACCGCCTCCGCCTCCGGGAGGAACGGTGCCAGCTCCGGGAGCTCGTCCAGGCCACGCAGGCCCATCCGCTCCAGAAAGTACGTCGTCGTCCTGTACAGGATCGCACCTGTTTCGGGTTCCGTCCCCGCCTCCTCCACGAGCCCGCGCTGGAGGAGGGTGCGCATCACGCCGTCACAGTTGACCCCGCGTACGGCGGAGACCCGGGAACGGCTGACCGGCTGACGGTACGCGACCACGGCCAGAGTCTCCAACGCGGCCTGGGTCAGCCGGGCCGTCTGCCCGTCCAGGACGAAGCCCTCCACGGCGTCCGCGTACGCGGCGCGGGCGTAGAACCGCCAGCCCCCCGCGACCAGCCGCAGGTCGAAACCGCGGCCCTGGCGGGTGTACTCGTCCGCCAGTTCGCGCAGCGCGAGCGCGACCGCGCGGCGGGGCCGCCGCACCACCCGGGCCAGGTGCTCCTCGGTCGCCGGGGCGTCGACGACCATGAGGACGGCCTCCAGCGCGGGCTTCAGCTCCAGCTCCGCGACGACGGGCGCGCCGACCGGTTCCGCGGGCCGCGCGGGCCCGCCCTGCTCCGTGACGTCGTACGCCTCACCGGGCCCGCTCACGCGCGTTCCTCCTCGTCGTCCTCGTCCTCGCTGCCGCCGGACGTGCCGTCCGCCGTGTCCTCCGGCCCGTCGGCGGGCCGTCCCTCGTATCCGTCGGTGACCTGCGGCACCGCCCCGTCGGTCCCCGTCCAGCGGGCCGTCAGCGGCCCCAGGGCCTCCGGCTGGTCCAGGGCCACCGCCCGTTCCCGGTACAGCTCCAGGAGCGCCAGGAAGCGCGCCACGACGGTGAGGGTGTCGGGGGCGTCGGCCACCAGCTCGGCGAAGGTGCGTGCCCCCGCCTCGCGCAGCAGCGCCGCCACCACCTCGGCCTGTTCCGCGACGCTGACCAGCGGCGCGTGGATGTGGTCGGTGTAGACCTGCGGACGGGCCCGGGGTTGCATCGCCTTGACGGCGAGCCGGGCGAACCCCTCGGGGCCGATGCCCAGCACCACCTCCGGCAGCAGCTCGGCGTGCTCCGGCTCCAGCCCGACGGTCCGGGGGTACCGGCGCGCCTCGTCCGCCAGCCGCTCGCCGAAGATGTCGGCGATCCGCTTGTACGCGCGGTACTGCAGCAGCCGGGCGAAGAGCAGGTCACGGGCCTCCAGCAGCGCGAGGTCCGCCTCGTCCTCGACGGCGGCGACGGGCAGCAGCCGGGCGGCCTTGAGGTCCAGCAAGGTGGCGGCGACGACCAGGAACTCGGTGGTCTGATCGAGGTCCCAGTCCGTGCCCATGGCCCGGATGTACGCCATGAACTCGTCGGTGACCTGCGAGAGCGCGACCTCGGTGACGTCCATCTTGTGCTTCGAGATCAGTTGCAGGAGGAGGTCGAAGGGCCCCTCGAAGTTGTCCAGCCGGACGGTGAAACGGCCGTCGGCGGGGGCGTCGGGCGCCTCGTCCGTGCTTCCGGGCGCGGCGGGCTCCGTAGCACCGGGGGCGGCGGGCTCCGTGGCAACCGGGCCGGTGGGCTCCGTAGCACCGGGGGCGGCGGGCTCCGTGGCAACCGGGCCGGTGGGCTCCGTAGCACCGGGGGCGGCGGGCGGCTCGTCCGCGTTTCCGCCCGCGTCCGCTTCCGGAGCCCCGGGTGCGTCGGCCTCCGGCGCCTCCTCGGGGGCGGCGGGCTCCGGCGCCTCCTCGGGGGCGGCGGGCTCCGGCGCTCCGGCTCCGGGTGCCTCCGCCGCCGCGGGCCCGTCCGGACCGTCCGCGTCGGTCGCGCGCCCCGGGTCCGCCGGGTCCGGTTCCGGGTCCGCCGTGCCGTCCGTGGCCCCCCGGCCGAGGGGACGGCGCGGGGGCCGCGGGGAGGCGGTGTCGTGCTGGGTCGTCGGCATCGTGGTCCAGGGTGCTGCGGGCCCCGCGGGCGGGCTGGCTGGCGCGCGGGCGGCGGGCCCGCGCGGAGGCAGGCTATCGGGGCCCGGGGCGGCCGCCGGTCGTCGGCGGGCCGGGCCTAACGACCGCGCAGCCGCCGCACCAGGATGCTGGCGTCGCCGCGGGACTCCAGGTCGGCGAGGACGACGGCGACCGCCTCGCGGACGATCCGGCCGCGGTCGACGGCGAGCCCGTGCTCACCGCGGAGCACCAGCCGGGCGTGTTCCAGGTCCATCAGCTCCTCGGCGGAGACATAGACGGTGATCTTCTCGTCGTGGCGTTCGCGGCCGCTGGGGCGGCGGTTGGCGCCCCGGCCACCGCGGCGGCGGCCTGCCTGTCCGGCAGGGACGGCGGCCTCCTGGGCCGCCCGGCTCTCCGCCCGGCGGTGCCCGCCGGCCCCCTCCTGCTCCGCGTCCCGCCCGCCGTGCTCGGCCGGTGCGGTACGCGCCGCGGGCACGTCCGCCGCCTCGGCCTCACCGACCGGCGACGGCACCCGGGGCGCCTCGTCGCCGGCTTCGGCCGTACGGCGGGGCGGTGAGGACTGCAGGCCCGTGCCCCCGGTGGTGCGGAACAACTCGTCGGCGCCCGGCAGACTCACTCGGCGTGACACCGGGCGAGCACCTCCCTGGCGAGCTGACGGTAGGCGGCGGCACCGACGGAGTTGGAGGCGTACGTGGTGATCGGCTCGCCCGCGACGGTCGTCTCGGGGAAGCGGACCGTACGGCCGATGACGGTGTGGTAAACGTGATCGTCGAACGCCTCCACGACGCGCGCCAGCACCTCACGGCTGTGCACGGTGCGGGAGTCGTACATCGTCGCCAGGATGCCGTCCAGCTCCAGGTCGGGGTTGAGCCGCTCCTGGACCTTCTCGATCGTCTCGGTGAGCAGCGCGACACCGCGCAGCGCGAAGAACTCGCACTCCAGCGGCACGATGACCTTGTGAGCCGCCGTCAGCGCGTTCACGGTGAGCAGACCGAGCGAGGGCTGGCAGTCGATGACGATGTAGTCGTAGTCGTTCATCAGCGGCTTGAGGGCGCGCTGCAGCGTCGACTCCCGCGCCACCTCGCTGACCAACTGCACCTCGGCGGCGGAGAGGTCGATGTTGCTGGGCAGCAGGTCCATGTTGGGGACCGCGGTCTTGAGCAGCACCTCGTCGGCCGACATGCCCCGCTCCATGAGCAGGTTGTAGACCGTCAGGTCCAGCTCCATCGGGTTGACGCCGAGGCCGACCGACAGGGCGCCCTGCGGATCGAAGTCGACGAGCAGCACCCGGCGCCCGTACTCGGCAAGTGCGGCGCCCAGGTTGATGGTCGAGGTGGTCTTGCCGACCCCGCCCTTCTGGTTGCACATCGCGATGATCTTGGCGGGGCCGTGCTCCGACAGCGGTCCCGGGATCGGGAAGTACGGCAGCGGACGGCCGGTCGGGCCGACGCGCTCGCGGCGCTGACGGGCAGCGTCCGGCGCGAGCGTGGCCGCGTACTCGGGGTCCGGCTCGTACTCCGCGTCCGGATCGTAGAAATGCCCCTGGGGCAGGTCGTCGTAGTCGGCGAGACGGGTGGAATCTCCACTGCCCCGGTCGCCGGCCGTGGCGTTCACGTAATGGCCGTCCATGCTCTGGTGGGCTGTCGAGGTCGTGCTCGGGTGGGCTGCGAGGGTACGGACCGCTGCGGAGCCGACAGCCTCGTGCCCCGAGGGGGCCTGGCCCCGCGCAACCGCTCCTGGCTGAGCACCTCCGGGAGTAATTGTCGACTCATTCACAAGTCGTCGTACCTCCTTGGATGTAACCAGGAAACTTATCGATAGGTCAGCGTGACACCATGCCGACGGTTGGCGACTCTATGGCGTGTCGGGCGTCCGCAGCAACACAATCCACCCGACCCGGCGCGATGTGACGGATAAGAAACCCGCCCATGTCAAGGGTGCAAGCCGCGCGCAGACGAGGCTTCGGGGGTGCGCGAATCACCTCAAGGGTTACGTACGACGCGAGTTGCGCGCCCCCGCGCCGGTGCCGCTCCGAGGGCGTGGTACGGGCGTGCCGCCAACGCGGCCGGCCGGGCCCCGTCGACGGGACCCGGCCGGTTTCTTCCGCGTGGGCACGCGGAGTTGACGCTCAGCCCAGCAGGTCGCTCAGCTCCACGGACTCCAGGCCGTGCGCCTCGGCCACCTCGCGGTAGACGACCTTGCCGTCATGGGTGTTGAGGCCCTTGGCCAGCGCGGCGTCGCGGCGCAGCGCCTCGACCCAGCCGTTGTTGGCGAGCGAGACGATGTACGGCAGCGTCGCGTTGGTCAGCGCGTAGGTGGAGGTGTTGGGCACCGCGCCGGGCATGTTGGCGACGCAGTAGAACACCGAGTTGTGGACCTGGAAGGTCGGGTCGGCGTGCGTGGTGGGGTGCGAGTCCTCGAAGCAGCCGCCCTGGTCGATCGCGATGTCGACAAGGACACTTCCGGGCTTCATCTTGGCGACCAGCTCGTTGGTGACGAGCTTGGGGGCCTTGGCACCGGGGATCAGGACCGCACCGACGACGAGGTCGGCCTCGACGACGGCCTTCTCCAGCTCGTAGGCGTTGGAGACGATCGTCTGCACCTTGGTGCCGAAGATCTTGTCGGCCTCGCGGAGCTTGTTGATGTCCTTGTCGAGCAGGGTGACGTGGAAGCCGAGGCCCACGGCGATCTGCACGGCGTTCCAGCCGGAGACGCCGCCGCCGATGACGACCGCCTTACCCGCCTGGACGCCGGGGACACCGCCGGGCAGCACACCGCGGCCACCGGCCTGGCGCATCAGGTGGTAGGCGCCGACCTGCGGGGCGATACGGCCCGCGACCTCGGACATCGGGGCGAGCAGCGGCAGCGCGCGGCCCGCGGTCTCGACGGTCTCGTAGGCGATGGCGGTGGTGCCGGACTCCAGCAGCGCGTCGGTGCACTCACGGGAGGCCGCGAGGTGCAGGTACGTGAAGAGGGTCTGGTCCTTGCGGAGGCGGTGGTACTCCTCCGCGATCGGCTCCTTGACCTTCAGGAGCAGGTCGGCGGTGGCCCAGACCTCGTCGGCGGTGTCGAGGATGCTCGCGCCGGCGGCCACGTACTCCTCGTCGGGGATGGAGGAGCCGACACCGGCGTCCTTCTCGATGACGACCTGGTGGCCGTGGCGGACCAGCTCGTGGACACCGGCGGGCGTGATCGCCACCCGGAACTCGTTGTTCTTGACCTCGCGGGGGATGCCGACCTTCACGTCGATCACGGTCCTTGAAAGAGTGCTTACAGGAGAATTATCCCTCATGTGACACATGACGGAACTGACCGCGAGCGACGCGGCGAACCCAGTCTATTGAAGGATCCTCTCTTGTCTAGCCTTGCAAAGCATTAATTCTTTTCAAGACCACCACCGATTTCGTAGGTCACTTGGGATGATCTTGGAGGAGTTGTTCCCCTGCGGCGCGGTGGAGCCGTGCGGCTGCCGGGTCGCCGAGCCCGTCGAGGAGGTCCGCAATCCGAAGCTGGAGCCCCGCCTCCAGGCCCATGTCATCCGCGCCACGTGCGGTGTGCAGGGCCTCCAGTGAGGTCCGCAGCGCCTCCTCGGGCCGTCCGGCGCGCTCCTGCACTCGCGCCACCTCCGCCGTCGCACGCGCCTGACCTGCGAGATCACCGAGCCTGCGGGAGGTACGGGCGGCGGCGCGCCACTCCTTGAGCGCCTCCGGCCACCGTCCGGCCCGGCCGTGCGCCGCGCCGATCCGGCCGTGCAGCCGCGCCGCGTCCGCGCTCTCGCCCCGGCTCAGCCGCAGCTCCAGGGCGCGGCCGTACCAGTCGGCGGCGCGCTGCCAGTCCCCCAGCTCGCTGTAGGTGCCGCCGAGCGATTCCAGGGCGCGGCCGGTGGCCACGGTGTCGCCCGCGGAACGGGCCGCCTCCAGGGCGGCGCGGTACCGGGCGAGCGCCGCCTCGGTACGGCCGGCGCCGCCGTCCAGATCGGCGAGGTTGAGCAGCGCCGCGGCCTTCTCCCGGCCCAGACCCCGGCGTTCGGCGACCTCCAGGACCAACTCGTGCAGGGCGTAGAGGTCACCGGCGGCAGCCTCCGGGCCCTCGTGCGCCATCAGTGTGCGGACCAGGGTGGCGATCAACCGCCGGTCCAGCGTGTCGAGTTCACCGTCGGACACCGCGAGGCGGGCCGCGTCCAGCAGGGCGGCGCGGCGGCGGCGCAGCCAGGCGGCGGCCGCCGCGCGGGAGGGGAAGCGCAGCGCGTACGGCAGCGAGTCCGCCCGCTCCCGCGCGGGCGATCCGGCCGGCTCCCCGCTCCCCCGGCAGGACTGGAGCAGCCGGACGGTGCGCTCCAGCATCCGCGCGCGGGCCAACTGGATCTCGGCCGGACGCTCGTAGACACGCAGCAGCTCCGCCGCCGCGGTGGCGAGGCAGCCGGGGAGCCGGTAGCGGGGGCCGCCGTCGGCGCCGCCGGATCCGGGGCGTACGGCCGGCGGTTCCGGCTCGTCCGGCTCCTGGTGCAGCAGCCCGAGCGCGGCCAGATCGGCGAGGGAGGTCCCGGCGGTCTCCAGGGTGGAGCCGGCCAGCGCGGACGCGGTGTGCGCGTCGACCAGGCCGGGCGGGGCGAGGGAGAGCAGCCGCAGCAGCCGGGCCACGGACGGCGGCAGCGCGTCGTGGGCCAGCAGGAAGGCGCGGCGCAACGGGCGTTCGCCGACGGGGAGTTCGTCCGGCGGCTCCACCGTGCGCAGCGCCGTCCGCAGGTCCGATACGGACGCCTTGGGGCGGGCCGCGAGCCAGCCGCCCGCCAGGACCAGCGCGGCCGGCTGCCCGCCGCACTCCTCGACCACGGCGTCGGCCGACCGCGGGTCCACGGTGATCCGTACCGGCCCCGCGAACCGGGCCAGCAGCGCGACCGCGGCGGCCCCGTCCAGTCCGCCCAGGGTGCACGGCCGGACGTCGGGGATGCCGGTGAGCGGGCCCTCGGACACCACGACGACCAGGCAGTCCGGCGCGTCGGGCAGCAGCGGGTCGACGTACTCGGCGCCGGGCGCGTCGTCGAGGAGGAGGACCGCGCGGCGGGCCGTCAGCGCCGCGCGCAGCGCCTCGGCCGGTTCGTCGTCGTCCGAACCCGCCGGTGCGGTGGCACCGAGCGCGGTGAGCAGCCCGCGGGCGACGTCACCGGTGGGTACGGGGACGCCGCCGGGGCCGGACAGCCGGGCCCGGAACACGCCGTCCGGATACCCGTCGGACAAGGTGCGCAGCAGCTCCTCGGCGAGCGCGGTCCGGCCGCAGCCGGGCCGCCCGGCGATGAGCAGCACCCGGCTGCGGGGGCTCTTGCGCCCGGAGAGGGTGTCGAGCCCGGCCCGTTCGATATCGGCCCGGAGCGCCTTCAGCTCCCGGGACCGGCCCAGCAGCCCCCGCGCCGGCACAGCTCCCGCCGCACCTCGCGGCGGGCCGGCGGGCCGCGGCGGGACGACGACGGCGCGGGGGATGGAGTCGGCCTCGGGCACGGGCACGGGCACGGGCACGGAGAGCGGGGGCGCGGCGGGCGGGACGGGCGGCGGCGCGGCCTTCTCGGAGGAGGGAGCGGCGGCCGGTGGTGTGGTGGGCATGGCGGGTACAGCGGGGGCGGGCTTCCCGGCCGGCGGCACGGACGGCATAGACGGCATGGCGGACGGCGGCACGGACGTCACGGACGGCATGGCGGACGGCGGCATGGCGGGTACAGCAGCGGCGGGCTCCCCGGCCGGCTGCACCGACGACAAGGCGGTCGGCGGCGCCGACGGCATGCCGGGAAGGGCCCCGTCGACCGGCGGCCCGGCGGGCACAGGCCGCCCGGTCACCGGGGCGGGGGCCACCGCATCGGCCGTCGCCCCGAGAACGCCCTTCGCCCCGGGCACGTCGGAGCTGTCGGGCGCCTCCTGCGCGTCGGGCCCAGCGGCCACGGTCGCGGGCTCCGGACCGGCGGCCACGGTCACGGACCGCGGACCGGTCGCCGCGTCGCCGTCGTCCTTCGGCACCCGTCCGCCGTCCGCCGGGGCGGCGTGTCCCGCCGTCTCCGGGGGACGGCGCCCAGTGCCCACCGCCTGGTCCGTCACGGGCCACTCTCCCGTCCACCTGCGTCCACCTGCGCATACGAGCCCGCCGCCGGTCGCGGACGGGAACGCTGACGAGCGTAGTTCACACCCCGTCATGCCCCGTGCTCCGCGCGGGCATTGGCGTTCGGGTCACTCCGCCGGATCAGCGGATCATCCGACCGGGGAGGGTGGCGGGCCCGGCGGACCGGCGCCGGGCGGGCGGCGGATCAGGCGTCGAAGGGGCGGGCCGGCCAGGGCGCGTCGGCCGGGCGCAGCGTCTCCAGACCGGGGCCCCGCTGGGCCGCGACGAGCGACAGGACACCGACGACCAGGCAGTTGTTGTGCAGCTCCCCGGCGAGCACGCCGCGTACCAGCTCGTCCAGCGGGATCCGCGCCAGCTCCATGTCGGTCTCCTCCTCGGAGACCGCGAACCGCTCGCCCTCCGCCTCGGCCAGACCTCGGGCGAGGAAGACGCGGACCGCCTCGTCGCAGCCGCCCGGCGTGGTGTAGACGTCGGTCAGCACCCGCCAGTCGTCGGCCTTGACGTGCGCCTCCTCGTACAGCTCGCGCTGGGCGGCGTGCAGCGGGTTCTCGCCGGGGACGTCCAGCAGTCCGGCGGGGATCTCCCACAGCTTGTGGCGCACCGGGTGGCGGTACTGGCGCAGGACCAGCACCCGGCCGTCGTCGTCGAGGGCGAGGACGGCCACCGAACCGGGGTGGACCTGGTAGTCACGGCGGGCGGTGGAGCCGTCCGGCATGACGACCTCGTCGGTACGCACGCTCGTCTTGTTCCCGGTGAACGGCGTGGTGGTCGCGGTGACCGTCCACTCCTCGGGGGTGTCCTCGATCCTCATGCGTCCTCCTGATTGTCCTCATCAACGCAGAAACCGGGGCAGCGACCTCGTACGAGATCCCTGCCCCGGCTCCACCGTAACGGCCGGGTGATGCTTACTTCCCGGCGCCCGTCTTCTGCGCGACGGCCGCCTTCACCAGGCCCGCGAAGAGCGGGTGCGGGCGGGTCGGGCGGGAGCGCAGCTCCGGGTGGGCCTGGGTGGCGACGAGGTAGGGGTGCACCTCGCGCGGGTACTCGACGTACTCGACGAGCTTGTTGTCCGGGGAGGTGCCGGAGAAGACCAGACCGGCCTTCTTCTCCAGCTCACCGCGGTAGGCGTTGTTGACCTCGTAGCGGTGGCGGTGGCGCTCCTCGACGTAGGGGGCGTCGTCGTAGGTCTCGCGGACGATCGAGCCCTCGGCGAGCTTGGCCGGGTACATACCGAGCCGCATCGTGCCGCCCATGTCGCCCTCACCGGCGACGATGTCCATCTGCTCGGCCATCGTGGAGATGACCGGGTGGGCGGCGGCGGGGTCGAACTCGGTGGAGTTGGCGCCCTCGATACCGGCGAGGTTGCGGGCCGCCTCGATGACCACGCACTGCAGGCCCAGGCAGAGGCCGAGCAGCGGCAGCTTGTGCTCGCGGGCATAGGTGATCGCGCCGACCTTGCCGTCCACACCGCGGTCGCCGAAGCCGCCGGGGATGCAGACCGCGTCGCAGTCGCCGAGCTGCTCGGCGGCGCCCGCCGGAGTCTTGCAGTCGTCGGAGGTGACCCACTTGATCTTCACGCGGGTCTTGTTGGCGAAGCCGCCCGCGCGCAGCGCCTCGGTGACCGAGAGGTAGGCGTCCGGCAGGTCGATGTACTTGCCGACCAGCGCGACCTTGACCTCGTGGTCGGGGTTGTGGACGCGCTCCAGCAGGTCCGCCCACTGGGTCCAGTCGACGTCGCGGAACGGCAGGTCCAGCTTGCGGACGACGTAGGCGTCCAGGCCCTCGGCGTGCAGCACCTTGGGGATGTCGTAGATCGACGGGGCGTCGATCGCGGCGACCACGGCGTTGTCGTCCACGTCGCACATCAGCGAGATCTTGCGCTTGATGGCGGTGGGGACCTCGCGGTCGGCGCGGAGCACGATCGCGTCGGGCTGGATGCCGATGTTGCGCAGCGCGGCGACGGAGTGCTGGGTCGGCTTGGTCTTCAGCTCACCGGACGGGCCGATGTAGGGCAGCAGCGAGATGTGCACGACGAAGACGTTGTCCCGGCCGACCTCGTGGCGGACCTGGCGGACGGTCTCCAGGAACGGCAGCGACTCGATGTCGCCGACCGTGCCGCCGACCTCGGTGATGACGACGTCGACGTCGTCGGTCGCCATCCGGCGGATGCGGTGCTTGATCTCGTTGGTGATGTGCGGGATGACCTGCACGGTGTCGCCCAGGTACTCGCCGCGGCGCTCCTTGGCGATCACGGTGTTGTAGACCTGGCCGGTGGTGACGTTGGCGCTGCCGTCGAGGTCGACGTCGAGGAAGCGCTCGTAGTGGCCGATGTCCAGGTCGGTCTCGGCGCCGTCGTTGGTGACGAAGACCTCACCGTGCTGGAACGGGTTCATCGTGCCGGGGTCGACGTTCAGGTACGGGTCGAGCTTCTGCATCGTGACCCGCAGGCCCCGCGCCTTGAGCAGCGCGCCGAGGCTGGAGGCCGTCAGGCCCTTGCCGAGCGAGGAGGCGACGCCCCCGGTGACGAAGATGTGCTTGGTCGTCGTGGCTGCGTTCTTTCGAGAAGCAGAGGGCGGCATGGCCAAGAGGGGGCTCCCGTGGTCGCGAGTGGAGAGGTGCGATGCGGCGCCGTCCCCGGTTGTACGAGGGGTGCCTTCGCTGCGGCTCGGGGGTGCCGTGACATCTGCCGTGACATTTGTGGGGCCCACCGGTCCACGGGATACCAGGCTATCAGCGACCGGGGATGGTCGCGCCCGGCGGCGCCCTCCGCACCTCCTCCGCCCCACGTCACCCGAACGAGTGACACCCCTGTTCGCGGGCGTCGCGCGGGGCCCCGGAGGCCGTCGTATCCTGCTCGGACACTCGTTACGAGCCGTCCGGTGAGGCACCACCCCCGCCCGTTCTCCGGTCCCGCTGCTCGACAACGTTTCATGGGCAGGACGGACAGCCATCACGTCCCGAGGGGGCGTGACTCCAGTTCGACGGGAGACGCACGTGGCCGGGCGCATCGAGGACTACGCACTCATCGGCGATATGCAAACCGCCGCACTCGTGTGCAGGGACGGCATGGTGGACTGGCTCTGCCTGCCCCGTTTCGACTCCCCGGCGGTCTTCGCCGGGCTGCTGGGCACCGAGGAGCACGGCTTCTGGCGGATGGGCCCCGCGCACTCCGAGGGCACCCGCCCGCTCCCCGCCGACCGCCGCCGATACCGCGGCGACTCGCTGGTCCTGGAATCGGAGTGGGACACCCCGCAGGGCACCGTCCGGGTGATCGACTTCATGCCGCCGCGCGACGGCGCGCCGCAGCTCATCCGCATCGTCGAGGGTGTCAGCGGCACCGTCCCGGTCCGCTCCGAGCTGCGGATGCGGTTCGCGTACGGCTGGGTGGTGCCGTGGGTGCACAAGGTCGACGGGCGGACGGTCGCGGTCGCCGGTCCGGACTCGGTGTGGCTGGACACGACGGCGCAGACGTACGGCGAGGAGCTGACCACCTACTCCGACTTCACCGTCGCGCCGGGTGAGCGGGTCGCCTTCACGATCAGTTGGCAGCCCTCGCACCACCAGCCGCCGGCGCTGGCCGAGCCGGAGAGTTCGCTCGCCGCCACCGAGGAGTTCTGGCGCGAGTGGGTCGAGCACTGCACGTACCACGGGCCGTACCGGGACGCGGTGGTCCGGTCGCTGATCACGCTGAAGGCGCTGACGTACGCGCCGACCGGCGGGATCGTGGCCGCGCCGACCACCTCGCTGCCGGAGGATCTGGGCGGCTCACGCAACTGGGACTACCGCTTCACCTGGCTGCGGGACGCCGCCATCACCCTGTCGTCGCTGCTGCGGACGGGCTACCGCGAGGAGGCGCGCGCCTGGCGCGAGTGGCTGCTGCGGGCGGTCGCCGGGGACCCGGAGAACCTCCAGATCATGTACGGCATCGCCGGTGAGCGGGAGCTGGGCGAGAACGAGCTGGGCTGGCTGCCGGGGTACGAGAACTCCCGGCCGGTGCGGGTCGGCAACGGCGCCGCGGGGCAGGTCCAGCTCGATGTGTACGGCGAGGTCATCGAGGCGCTGCACCTGGCGCACATGACGGGGCTGGCCCGGAACGACTACGCCTCGCTGCTGCAACTGAAGCTGATCGACTGGGTGGAGAAGCACTGGAGCGAGCCGGACGAGGGCATCTGGGAGGTCCGCGGGCCGCGCCGCCACTTCGTCCACTCCAAGGTCATGACATGGGTCGCGGTGGACCGCACCATCAAGCTGATCGAGGCGGGCGACGCCGAGGGGCCGCTGGAGCGCTGGAAGGAGCTGCGCGACCGGATCCACCGGGACGTCTGCGAGAAGGGGTACGACAAGGAGCGCAACACCTTCACGCAGTCCTACGGCTCCCGGGAGCTGGACGCGTCGTTGCTGCTCATCCCGCAGATGGGGTTCCTGCCGCCGGACGACAAGCGCGTCATCGGCACCATCGAGGCGATCCAGCGGGAGCTGTCCACCGAGGACGGTTTCATCCTGCGCTACCCGACCTCCGGTGACGAGGCGGGGGTGGACGGTCTGGAGGGCGACGAGGGCGCGTTCCTGGCCTGCTCGTTCTGGATGGCGGACGATCTGGCGATGATCGGGCGGGTGGAGGAGGCGCGCACGCTCTTCGAACGGCTGCTGGCGCTCCGCAACGATCTGGGGCTGCTCGCCGAGGAGTGGGACTCCGCCAACCAGCGCCAGGTGGGGAACTTCCCGCAGGCGTTCAGCCACGTCCCGCTGATCGACACCGCGCTGCGGCTGACGGCGAGCGGCGCGTACGGCGGCGGCTGAGCCGCGGGGCGCAGACGTGGGGAAGGGGCCGTCCCGGGTGGGGCGGCCCCTTCCGTGTGCGCCGGTGGTCAGTTCCCGGTGCGGGCGCGGGGGGCCAGGGTCAGGGCGAAGACGGGCAGGGTGAGGAGGGCGGCGGCCGCGTTGAGGCCGCCGTAGCCGATGAGGGCGACGAGGCCGCCGGCGACGGCGCCGCCCGCCGCGCCCGCGAGGTTCATCAGGGTGTCGGCGAGGCCCTGGATCTCGGAGCGCTGCGCGGTGGGCAGCGACTCGGTGAGGAGGGTGGAGCCGGCGATGGTGACGCAGGACCAGCCCAGGCCGAGGGTGAACAGGGCGCCGACGGTGGCGGTGTGGCTGGTGCCGGCGAGTCCGGCGACGGTGGCCGTGACGAGGTAGAGCGCCTGGCCCAAGAGGATCACCGGGATCCGGCCGAGGCGGTCGGCGAGCCGTCCGACCAGCGGTGACAGCGCGTACATCCCGGCGATGTGGAGGCTGACGCTGAAGCCGACGACGCTCAGGCCCGCGCCGCGGTGGGCGAGGTGGATCGGCGTCATCGTCATCACGGAGACCATGACGGCGTGGCCCAGGACGATCGTGGCCAGGCCGAGGCGGGCGGCGGGCACGGCGCGGACCACCCGGAGCGCCTCGGCGAAGCGGGCGGTGAAGCGCGGGGTGGCGGGGGCGGCCGGTGCGTCCGGGGCGGGTGAGCCCGGGGCGGGTGAGCCCGGGGCGGGCGCGGCGGGGGCGGCCGGTGAGCCCGGGGCCGGTGCGCCCGGGGCGGGCGCGGCGGAGGCTGCCGGTGCGGGCTCCCCCCGAGCGGGCTCCCCCGGCTCACCCCGAACGGGCTCCCCCGGCTTCCCCAGCTCACCCGGCCCGGCCCCCCGCTCCCCGGGTGCGCCCGGTGTCCCGCCGTTCTCCGTGCGGGTGAGTTCGGCGGCGAGGCGGAGCGGGTCGGGGCGGAGCAGGAAGTGGTTGATCGCCCAGCCGCCGGTGAAGGCGACGGCGGAGAAGAGGAACGTCCCGGACTCCTCGGGCAGACCCAGCGCGCGGGCGACGGGCTCGCCCGGACCGGTGAGGTTGGGGCCGATGACGCTGCCGACGGTGGTCGACCAGACGACCAGGGAGAGGGAGCGGGCGCGGTTGCCGTCGTCGGCGAGGTCGGCGGCGGCGTACCGGGACTGGAGGTTGGCGGCGGTGCCCGCGCCCAGCAGGAGGGTGCCGGCGAGGACCGGTTCGGGGCGGCCGAGGTGCGCGCCGAGCAGGACGAACAGGGTGCCGGCGGCGGCGATCAGCCAGCCGGCGCCCAGGCCGGCGCGGCGGCCCCGGGAGCGGGAGAGCGCGGCGAGCGGGATGCCGAGGAGGGCGGCGCCGAGCGTCGCGGAGGTGGTGGCGAGCCCGGCGAGCGCCTCCGAGCCGCTGAGCCGACCGATCAGCAGCGCCCCCGCCGAGAGCGTCGAGCCGATGCCGATGCCGGCCACGACCTGCGCGGACATCAGGACCCGGACGGTGCGCCGCTGGACGGCGGCGACAGCCGTACGGTCCGGCCCGGGCGGCGGCCCGGACCGTATGCGATCGGCCGGGCCGTCGGACGTGTGTGCGGTACCTGACATGCGGCCCAGCGTAGGAGCGGGGGCGGCGCGACCCCCACCGATATCCGGCCAGGGCGGGCGGCCGGACGGCCGGAACGGTGCGCCGCCGGGGCACCACCGGGCGGAACGGTGCGCCGCCGGGCGGGGCGGGGCGCCACCGGCCGGAACGGTGCGCCGCCGGGCGGGGCGGGGCACCACCGGCCGGGGCGGGACCACGGCGGGCGGGGCGGGACCACGGCGGGCGGGACGGGGCCGCGGCGGCGGACGGTCGCCGGGCCGCCCCCGGTGTGCCCGCGGACCGGTGGCCGCTCGGTGTACGGCTGAGGGCGGCCACCGGTGACAGGTGAGGGTGGCCGCCCGGTGTCCGCGGAACGGCCGCCCCGGCCGCCGCCGCGGAGGCGGTCACCGGGGCGGCCGCCCCACGTCCCGTCAGAACGCGGTGAGCGTCAGGGTGATCTCCTTCGGGGCGCCGTCCTCGATGTACGAGGCGAACCCGGCGACGTCGTCGAAGGCGAAGCCGTACGCCTTGCCGTCGCGGGTCGCCTCGTGCATGGCCTTGGCGTAGTGGTTGGTGAGCTGCTGCTGGTAGAAGGCGGCCGGATCGGTGCCGGGCTGGGCGTCGGCGGTGGTGAGGATGGAGCGGTTGAGGGCGGCGCCGAGGATCGCGGCGACCGGGCCGAGAGTGCCGTCGTTGGGCGCGGCGAGGGCGCCGTCGCAGAAGAGGACGTCGCGGGTGGACGGCTTGTCGAAGGAGACGTTGCCGGGGCCGGTGAAGGTGAACTTGCCGCCGGAGACCCGGCCGGTGAAGGTCCCGGCGTTGGTGGTGACCTTGAGGTCCTTGCCCTCGTACGTGGACCACGCCTCGTCGATGGCGGGGGCGAGATAGTCGGCGGCGAACAGGCCGCTGTCCAGGCCGTGTCCGGGGGCGATGACGCGCTTGTCGCCGACGACCAGCTTGCCGAAGCCGTCGGCCGCCTTGACGTCGGAGAAGACCTTGGCGCGGGCGCCGTCCTTGAGAGTGCCGGTGGTCTGCTCCTTCGCGCCGTTGAGCTTGATCTCCAGCGGCACGCTGAACATGTCGACCATGGTGGTGTTGCAGTACATACCGCCGGAGTTGTAGGTGAACTCCGCGCAGTCGTGCAGCACCGGGTAGTTGGGGTCGCCCTCGACCCAGCCCGCCGGGTAGGCGAGCGCGGCCTTGCCGTTGCCGTCCTCGACCGCCTTGAACTTCAGCTTGTCGCCGAGCGCGACGTAGATCCGGCCGGACATCTGCGGCAGGTTCACCGTGGTGGTGCCGCTGCCGGCGAGCGGGATGGCGTAGTCGGTGAAGCCGTCCGGGCCGTTGTCGCCGAGGGCGACGGGGGCGAGCTGTCCGTCGGGGGTGACGCGGACCTGCTGGGTGCCGTCGTTGCCGACGATGTAGACGCTGATGGAGGCGTTCTCGTACGCGCCGGTGTTGTTGACGACATGCAGCGGCATCCCGGCGGCGGCGGTGTTCCCGAGCAGGGGCGCGGGCTGCGCGAACGCCCGGGGGGCGAGGGCGAGTCCGGCGGTGGTGGCGGCGAGCGAGCCGAGCAGGGTACGGCGGCTGATCACGGGTGACTCCTTCACGGGGTGGGGGCGGAGGCAGGTGCGGCGACCGAGATGGCAACGTTGTCGACCAGCAGGGAGGCGCCGGGTTCCGTGGTGTCGGTGGGGGTGGCGTGGCCGGCGACACCGTCCGGGAAGCCGCCGCCCATCGCGAGGTTCAGCAGGACGAAGTGGCCGTGGTGGGTGGCGCGGGCCCAGGTGTCGGCGTCCATCTCGGAGGCGGCGACGGTGTGGTACGCGACGCCGTCGAGGAACCACGTCAGCTTCTCGTGGGCGGGGTCGGTGCGGTCGAGTTCGAGGGCGTAGGTGTGGAAGGTGTCCCGGCAGCCGGTGCAGGGGTGCGAACCCCCCTTGCCATCCGTCTCGTTGCAGGGTCCGCCGGGGGTGACGCCGCAGTGCAGGGTGCCCCAGAGGGTGTCGGCGCCGTTGACGTTCTCCATGACGTCGAACTCGCCGACGGCGGGCCAGTTGCCGGTGTCGCGGAAGTCGGCGCCGAGCGTCCAGAAGGCGGGCCAGTAGCCGAGGGCCTTGCCGCCGCTGACCTGCGGCAACTGGATGCGCGCCTCGATGCGCAGGGCGCCGCCCTCGGGTGCGGCGAAGTCGGTGCGCTGGGTCTCGATACGGCCGGAGGTCCAGCCGCCGTCCTTCTTCAGTGCGGTGATCTTGAGGTGTCCGGCGCCGTCGAGCTGGAGGTTCTCCGGGGCGTCGGTGTACGTCTGGACCTCGCCGGTGCCCCAGTGGTCGGGCCCGCCGGGGTAGCCGGTGCCGGTGTCGGTGATCCAGTCATCGGCGGAGGGGCGGGATCCGGCCGCGCCGTCGAAGTCGGTGCGCCAGACCTCCTGGAAGGCGGGGGCCGCCTCTCCGGCGGAGGCGGCGGGCGGGGCGGACCAGAGGGGTACGGCCGCCGCCAGGGCGCAGGCGGCGGCGGCCACGCACATCCTGATTTTCATGATCATGTCATTCTCCTCGACACGGTGGGGGGTACGGGAGGAGTCTTCGCGGGCGCCGATGAGAGCGCTCTCACGCGTGGGAGCACCCTGCCGACTCGGCGGGGCGGCGTCAACCCGCTCTGGAGAAAAAGGAGTTGGACGGTGGCGGATCCGAACAGCCGACGGCCCACACTGGAGGCGGTCGCCGCGCACGCCGGGGTCTCACGGGCGACGGTCTCGCGGGTGGTCAACGGCCGGGCCGGGGTCCGGCCCGCGGTGCGCGAGCGGGTGGCGCGGGCCGTGGCCGAGCTGGGGTACGTCCCCAACAGCGCGGCCCGCTCCCTGGTCACCCGGCGCACCGGCGCGGTCGCCGTGGTCGTCGGCGAACCGGAGGAGCGGGTGTTCAGCGACCCGTTCTTCGGACGGCAGCTACGCGGCATCGGCCGGGAACTGGCCGCCGCGGACACCCAACCGCTTTTGCTGCTGGTGGAGAGCCGCGCGGACTGGCCGCGGATCGGCCGCTATCTCGCCGCCGGGCACGTCGACGGCGCGCTGATGTTCTCGCTCCACCACGACGCGCCGCTGCCGTCGGTGGCGGTGCGCGCCGGACTGCCGGTGGTCTACGGCGGACGGCCCGGCTGGGCGGGCGCCGCGGACGATCCGGGGGTGCGGTACGTCGACACCGACAACCGCGACGGCGCCCGGCAGGCCGTACGGCATCTGCGCGCCCGCGGGCGGCGCACCGTCGCCGTCATCACCGGACCGCTCGACCAGACCTCGGCCGCCGACCGGCTGGCGGGATACCGCGACGCGCTGGCGCCCGGGGCGTACGATCCCCGGCTGGTCGCGGACGGCCGGTTCACCGCGGACGGCGGTCGGGCGGCGATGGCCCGGCTGCTGGACGCGGCGCCGGAGCTGGACGCCGTCTTCGTCTGCTCGGACCTGATGGCGTCCGGGGCGCTGCGCACCCTGCGGGAGCGGGGGCGGCGGGTGCCGCGGGACGTGGCGGTGGTCGGCTACGACGATCTGGAGCCGGCCGTCCGCTGCGATCCGCCGCTGACCACGGTGCGGCAGGACGTGACGGAGCTGGGGCGGCTGATGGCGCGGATGCTGCTGCGGGAGATCACCGACCCCGGGGACGCGGGCCCGGCGTCCGTCGTCACCCCGGCCACGCTGGTGGTCCGCGCCTCCTCCGGCTGACGGTCCGGTGACCGCCGGCGTCCGCCGTGACGTGGGACGACGCGCGCCGGGTACGGTCGGTGCCATGGGGCCGGAGACGACGATCGAAGCGGAGATCACCGTACGCAGGGCGCTGGAGCTGCCCGCGCTGCGGCGCGGTCTGCCGGAGGTGGTGGCGGGCGGCGACGGGCTGGACGGTCCGGTGCGCTGGGTGCACGCCGGCGAGGTGCCGAACATCGCCTCGCTGCTCAAGGGCGGTGAGCTGCTGCTCACCACGGGGCTGGGGCTCGGTGCCCGCCCCACCGAGCAGCGGGCCTTCGTCCGCGATCTCGCCGACCGGCGGATCGCGGCGCTCGTGGTGGAGCTGGGCGCGCGCTTCACCACGCTCCCCGCGGCGCTGGTCGACGCGGCCCGCGACTGCGGTCTGACCCTGATCCAGCTCCACCGTGAGGTCCCGTACGTCACGGTCACCGAGGAGATCCACACCGAGATCGTCAACAGCCACTACACACTGCTGCGCCGCGCCGACGCCCTCATCCGGCGCTGTACGGACGCGCTGCTGCGCGGCGGCGGCGCGCCGGAGGTGCTGCGGCTGCTCGCCGACTTCACCGGTAATCCGCTCTGCCTGGAGTCGGCCGACGGCAGTCCGCTGTACGCGGCGGGACCGCAGGGCGGCGGCGACGGGCCCGCGGACGCCGATCCGCTGCTGGCCTGGGAAGGGCTGCGGGAGACCGGTGTCCGCGTCGACGTGCCCGGGGGCGGGCCGGGCCCTGACGCGGTACGGGCGCGGCTGGTGCTGCTGCCGGTCAACTCCCCGGCGGTGCCGGTGCACCGGATCGCGGCGGCGCGGGCGGCCGATCTGCTGGCGGTGGTGATGCTCCAGTCCCGTCAGGAGGAGGTACTGGCGGCGCGGGGCCGGGGCGACTTCCTGGCCGATCTCGCGGAGGGCCGGGTGTCGGCGGCCGAGGCGCCGGGGCAGGCGCGGCTGCTGGGGTTCCGGCCGGGCGGCGATCCGGTGCTGCCGGTGGTGATGCGGCTGCCGTCCGGGCTGGTGTCGGACGGCGGCTGGGCGGTGCTGGCGCAGGCGCTGCGCGAGGAGTTGACGGCGCTGGGCGTGCCGGTGCTGCTGGGCGTCCGGCCGGTGGAGGGGCGGGTGCCGCTGCTGGTGGCGCTGCGCGCGGGACGGGCCCGGGAGGCGCTGGCCGACCGGGTGGCGCAGGCGCTGCACACCGGGGTGGCGCGGGCCGGTCTGGACCGTCCGGCGGCGGCGCGGCCGGTGGTGGTGGTCGGCGCGGCGGGCGAGTGGGCGGCGGCCGGGCCCGGGCTGCGGCACGCGGCCCAGGCGGCGGCCGCGGCGCAGGGGTTGGCGCACCAGCCCTGGTACGACGCGCGGCGCCTGGACATCGAACTGCTGCTGTGGCGGATGCGCGAGCACGGCGGCGAGGAGGTCCTCGCGGACTTCGTGACCCGCGCCATCGGCCCGCTGATCAGCCACGACAAGGCGGCCCGTCAGCCGCTGCTGCCGACGTTGGAGGCGTATCTGGCGAGCGCCGGCCGCAAGGCGGAGACGGCCCGCGCCCTCAACGTCAACCGCCAGACCCTCTACGACCGCCTGGCCCGCATCGCCCATCTCCTCGGCACCGACCTGGACGACCCCCAGACGGTCCTGGGGCTACGGCTCGCCCTGCGGGCGCGGCGGCACGCGGAGCGGGGGTAGGGGCGAGGCCGCCGGATCACCGCTTCCGGCGGGGCGGGGGCGGTCGGCCGGTCCCGCGCCGGGCTGCGGGGTTGCGGGTCGCTTCCGTTCAAGCCCGGGGTCGGGGGCCGGGTGGCCTCCGTCCGGGCCGCGGACGGGCCGCGGACGGGTGGCCTCCGTCCGGCCCCGCGGACGGGCCGCGGCCGGGCCGGGTGGCCTCCTCCCGGCCCCGGGGCGGGCCGCGCCGGGTGGCCGGAGCGCCGGGCCGGTGCCCGGACGGCCTCATCCGCTCAGGTCCGGCACACCCGCATCGCGCGGGGCGCCGGGTGACGGTCCGCTTCCGCCGGAACCGGACGCGTCAGGCACCGCCGGGCCGGTGACCGGGGAGCCGGTCCGCGCCGGGCTGCCGGGTGGCTTCCGTTCAGGCCCGGCCGGTCCGGCGCCCGCTCAACCGGCGGCCGTCTCCAGTGCCGTTCCCACGCCGAGGGCGACGAGGACGCCGCCGGTCGTGCCCTCCAGGCCGCGGTGGATCCGGGGGCGGCGCAGCCAGGCGGAGAGGCGGCCGGCGCCGAGGGCCACGAGGAGGAGCCAGCCGGCGGCGATCACCGCGTCGACGGCGCCGAGCAGCAGCGTCGCGCCGAGGACCGAGCGGCCCCGGGGCAGGAACTGCGGGACCACGGCGACGAAGAAGATCCCGACCTTGGGGTTGAGCAGGCAGCTCAGCAGGCCCTGGCGGAAGCCGCGCAGCGCGGTGCCGGCCGCCTCCGGCGCCGTCCCCCCAAAAGCGCCGGGCCCCGGCGCGGCGGAGCGGCGGCACGCCCACAGCGCCTGGACGCCCAGCACCGCGAGATAGCCGGCGCCCAGGAGACGTACGGCGGTGAAGGCCGCGTCCCAGCGCTGGAGGGCGGCGGCCAGGCCGAAGGCCGCGGCGACCGCCCAGGCCAGGGAGCCCGCCGCGGCGCCGAGGGCGGTGGCCGCGCCCGAGCGGCGGCCGCCGCGCAGGCAGTTGCGCAGGACCAGCAGGGTGTCCGGGCCCGGCACCACCGTCATCAGCAGGGCGAAGAGCGCGAAGCCCGCCATCGCTGCCGTCATCCGTCCGCCCGCCTTCCGCCCCGGGGCCCGCGCACCCGCCGTTCCGTCCGGGTCACCGTAACGGCGCCGGGCGGTGCCGGATCAGGCCGGGGTGCGGGGACGGACGGGGCGGGCCACCTCGTCGTAGACGCTCAGGACCTGGGCGACCGCGGCATCCTCGGTGGGCCAGTCGGCCGCCCGGAGCGGGCCGGCGGCGGCGAGGGCGGCGCGGCGGTCCGGGTCGTCGAGGAGGCCCGAGACCGCGCGGGCGAGGGCGACCGCGTCGCCGGGGCGGATCAGTTCGGCGGCGGGGCCGAGGAGTTCGCGCAGCTCCTCGGTGGCGGCGGCGATCAGCGGCGTCCCGGCGGCCGAAGCCTGGAGGGCGAGCGGCGGCCGGGCCTCCCAGCGGCCCGGGACGGCCACCACATCGGCGGCGGCGAGGATTTCGGGCAGGTCGGCGCGGTCTCCGGCGAGGAGGACGGGCAACTCCTCGATGTCGATCCGGCGCTGGAGGGCGGCGCGGCGGGCGCCCTCACCGACGACGACCAGCAGCGGGCAGGGCTCACGCGCGGTCCAGGCGTGCGCGGCGTCCAGCAGCAGATCGTGCTCCTGGCGCTCCTCCAGCGGTCCGGCGGCGAGCAGCAACGGGCGGTCCACCGCGCCCAGTTCGGCCCGGACCTTGTGGTGCCCGCGGTCGGTGGTGCCGTCATCGGCGGGCCGGGGGCCCGGCGGGGCGAGCGGGGCCAGCCGGGCATCGCGGGCACCGCGCTCGCGGGCGCGGTCGACGAGCCCGGCGCGAGCGCCGAGGACGACGGTGGCGGCGCGCGCCAGCCGCCGCTCCCGCAGCCGCACCAGCGCGCCCGCCGCGCGGGCCGCGGTGTGCCAGGTGACGACGAGCGGCAGGCGGTCGCCGCGCGCGCCGCGCACGGTCCGCAGCACCGGCAGGGCGCTCGACCCGGCCCGTACGCCGTGGGCGTGGACCACGTCGGCGTCGCGGAAGGCGCCGCGCAGCGCGGCGAGCGCGGCCGGACCCGCCGCCACCGGGACGAACCGGGCCCCGGCCGCGGCGAAGCCGTGCGCCTCCTCGACCGGGCGCGGGGCGCAGACCGTGACCCGGACGCCCCGGGCGATCAGGCCGGCGGTGAGCGCGCGGACGTGGGCGGCGCTGCCCGCGGCGCCGTGGCCCAGCACCTGGACCGCGCGCAGTGGCGCCCGGCCGGGCGGCGGGGACGGCGTACGGGTCACGGCGGGAACTCCTGGGTCGGCGGGCTGGGATCCGTACGGCGGAACGGTCGGGCGGAGCGCACACCGGCGGGTCACCGGAAGGTGTACAGGGGGCGCGCGGGGAGCCTGCGGGCTCCGGGGGCGCGCGCGGGGGGCGGGGCGTGGCGCCCGCCGTGGCACCGCGCACCAGGATGCCAGGCCGCGCGCGTCAATTCCGCACCGTTCGCCCGCCGTTCAGGTGGGATGTCTCACCCGCCCGACCCCTGGACCACCCCCATGGGGGAGGGAACGCCCGTTCCCCGGTGCCCGGCCGGGGCCGGGCCGGGCGAGCGGGTCCGGCGGTCGCCCACCAGCGCCGCCGCCACCAGCGCGGCGGCGTGCGCGGCGAGGACGGCCGCCGCGGCGCCCACCGGGGCGGCCGCCGCCCGCCCCGCGGGGCCGCCGCCGAGCAGGCCCGGCGCCCCCAGGGCGAGGACGGCGCAGGCGGCGCGGCCGGGCCGGACGTCGAGGAGGTTCACCAGATGGGCGCTGCCGGCCACCACGACGCCCGCGAGCAGCGCGTCGGCCGGCCGCCGCCGCAGCACCGCCCCGGCGGCGAGCCCGGCACCGCCGATACCGAACAGCTTGACCGCGCCGGTGGTCACCTCACCGTGCGCGAGCGCCGTGAGATGGGCCCGGAAGCCGCGCCGCGGATCGCCCGCGGCACGCAGATCGTCCACCGCGCCGCAGACGCCCGCGGCGAGGACGGTGAGAGCCGCGGCGGCGCGGGCCCGGGGCGCCCCCGGGGCGGCGGCCACCGCGCAGGCGGCGCCGAGGGCGGTGGCGGGCCCGGCGTACAGCGTCACCGGGCGCCCGGCATGGTTGGTGCGCCGCCACCGCGCCGCGCCCCCGGGCGGCCGGCGGCGCACCGCCGCGTACCCGGCACGGGTGACGGCCACCGCGCCCGCGAGCGCCGCCGCCCGGCCGTCCGCGCGGATGGCCCGCGCCCCGTCCCTCCGGCCGTCCGTGACCGGCGCGTGCGCCCCGCTCCCCCGGCCGTCCGCGCGGAACGCCCGTTCCCCGTTCATCCCGCTCCCCTCGGCCGGCGGTCCGTCGTCACCGTCCCGTACGGGCCGTCTCCAGCAGTTCCTCGGCGTGGGCGCGGGCCGTGGAGGAATCTTCCTGACCGGCCAGCATGCGGGAGAGTTCGCGGATGCGATCCTCGCCCTCCAGGACGGTGACGCCGCTGCGGGTGACCGAGCCGTCGTGGGTCTTGGCGACCAGCAACTGACGGTCGGCGAAGGCCGCGACCTGCGGGAGGTGGGTGACGACGACGACCTGCGCGGACTGTGCGAGGCGGGCGAGGCGGCGGCCGACCTCCACCGCCGCCTTGCCGCCGACGCCCGCGTCGACCTCGTCGAAGAGGTACGTCGGGACGGGGTCGGAACCGGCGAAGACGACCTCCACGGCGAGCATCACGCGGGAGAGTTCGCCGCCGGAGGCGCCCTTGGAGATCGGGCGGGGCGGGGCGCCCGGGTGCGGGGCGAGCAGCAGCTCGACCTCGTCGGCGCCGCTCGGACCGTGGAGGACGGACCGGCCGCCGACCACGATGCCCTCGCTCTCCTCGGCCGCCTCGGTCTGGCGGATGTCGACGCTCACCCGGGCGTGCGGCATGGCGAGTTCGGCCAGCTCCGCGGTGACGTCGGCGGCGAAGCGGGAGGCGGCGGCCGTCCGGGCGTCGGTCAACTCCTGGGCCAGGGCGCCCAGTTCGGTGCGGAGAGCGTCGCGTTCGGCGGTCAGCTCGGTGATCTTGTCGTCGTCGCCGTCCAGTTCGGCCAGCCGCTCCGCGCTCTCCTGGGACCACGCCAGGACCGCGTCGATGTCCTCGCCGTACTTACGGGTCAGATGGGTCAGCGCGGCGCGGCGCTCCTCGACGGCGGCGAGCCGCAGCGGGTCGGCGTCCAGCCCGTCGGCGTACCCGGCGAGGTCGCCCGCCGCGTCCGCCATCAGGATGCCGATCTCGCCGACCCGCTCGGCGAGCGCGGCGAGCTGCGGGTCGTGGGCGCGGACGGCGTCCAGCGCGCGCTGCGCCCCGGCGACGAGGGTGGCGGCGTCCACGCCCTCGGGGTCCTCCGGGTTGCCGGCCAGCGCGGCGTGCGCGGCACCGGCGGCGCCGGCCAGGGATTCGGCGTGGCCGAGACGTTCAGCCTCCGCGGCGAGCGCGGTGTCCTCACCGGGCTGCGGTTCGACGGCGGCGATCTCCTCCAGCCCGAAGCGCAGCAGATCGGCTTCCTGGGCGCGTTCGCGGGCCCGCGTGGTCAGGGTGTCCAGCTCGGTGGCGACGGCGCGCAGCCGCCGGTGGGCGGCGGCGTAACGGGCGAGGGGGGCGGCGACGGCGTCCCCGGCGTAGCGGTCCAGGGCCTCGCGCTGGCGGGCCGGGCGCAGCAGCCCCTGCTGATCGGTCTGGCCGTGCACGGCGACCAGCTCGTCGGCCAGCTCCGCGAGCAGGCCGACCGGGGCGGACCGGCCGCCGACGTGGGCGCGGGAGCGGCCCTCGGCGGAGACGGTGCGGCTGATCAGCAGCGCCCCGTCGTCCAGCTCGGCGCCCGCCTCCTGGGCACGGACCGCGGCGGGCGCCGCGGCGTCCATCGTCAGGCGCCCCTCGACGACCGCCGCCTTGGCGCCGATCCGCACCAGCGCGGGGTCGGCGCGCCCGCCGAGCAGCAGGCCGAGGCTGGTGACGACCATGGTCTTGCCCGCGCCCGTCTCACCCGTCACCGCCGTGAAGCCCGGGGACAGCTCGACTACGGCGTCATCAATGACACCCAGGGACCGGATCCGCATCTCCTCCAACACGGATACGACCTTACGAGGTCCACCGGCCCCCTCGCGACGGACTCCCGCCCCGGCCACCCGCCGGGGTGGCCGCCCGGCCCGCGCCACGCCCGGGATCGTCCCGGTACCGCCCGTTACCGGGCGCGGGCGTCAGTGCGGGGCGCCGCGCCAGCCCGCCACCGGCAGGGCGAACTTCGCCACCAGCCGGTCGGTGAAGGAGGCGTGGTGCAGCCGGGCCAGGCGGACCGGGACGGCGCCGCGGCGGACCTCGACGCGCGCGCCGGCGGGCAGTTCGACGCTGCGGCGCCCGTCGCACCAGAGCACACCGTGCGGCGTCTTGGGCTGCACCTCGACCGCCAGCACCGACGTCGGCGAGGTCACCAGCGGCTTGGCGAAGAGCGCGTGGGCGCTGATCGGCACCATCAGCAGCGCCTCCACCTCGGGCCAGACGACCGGCCCGCCCGCCGAGAAGGCGTACGCGGTGGAGCCGGTGGGGGTGGCGCAGACGACGCCGTCGCCGCCGAAGCGGGAGACGGGACGGCCGTCGACCTCGGTGACGACCTCCAGCATCCGCTCCCGGGCCGCCTTCTCGACGGACGCCTCGTTGAGCGCCCAGTCGGTGTGCACGATGCTGCCGTTGTTCCGGACCAGGACGTCGAGGGTCATCCGCTCCTCGACCTCGTAGGAGCGGGTGACGACGCGGTCGACGACCTTGTCGAGGTCGTCGCGTTCGGCCTCGGCGAGAAAGCCGACCCGGCCGAGGTTGACGCCGAGCATCGGCACCCCGGACGTGCGGGCGAAACCGGCGCCGCGCAGCAGGGTGCCGTCCCCGCCGAGGACGACGAGCAGTTCACAGCCCTCGGCGGCGCTCTGCCGGGACGCGACGCGTTCGACGGCGTCGGGCAGCGGCAGATCGGCCGCCTCCTCGGCGAGGACGCGGACGCCGATGCCGTGGCGCAGCAGCCCCGTCACGACGCGCTCGGCGCTGCGGATCGCCGCCGGGCGGCCGGTATGGGCGAGCAGGAACACCGTCCGTGCCCTGTCCTCGCCCTGCTGCGGTGCGCTCTCCTGTACTGCCTGTGTGGTGGTCAACGCGGCCCCTCCGCCACTGCACGGTCGACATCCGCCGGGTCGAGTGCGGGCGCCCCGGCGCGGAGCCACAGAAAGTACTCGACGTTGCCGGAGGGCCCGGGCAGCGGGCTGGCCGTCACGCCGAGAACGCCCAGCCCCAGCTCGGCGGCGCGGGCGGCGACGGCACGGACCGCCTCGGCGCGCAGCTCCGGGCTGCGCACCACCCCGCCGCTGCCCAGACGCTCCTTGCCGACCTCGAACTGCGGCTTGACCATCAGGACGAGGTCGGCGCCGGGCGCGGTGCAGGCGGTCAGCGCGGGCAGGACCAGGCCCAGCGGGATGAAGGAGAGATCGCCGACGACGAGGTCGACGGGGACACCGTCGATCTGGTCGAGGGTCAGCTCGCGGACGTTGGTGCGGTCCTTGACGGTGACCCGCTCGTCGCTCTGCAGGGACCAGGCGAGCTGGCCGTAGCCGACGTCGGCGGCGACGACGTGGGCGGCCCCGGCGCGCAGCAGCACATCGGTGAAACCGCCGGTGGAGGCCCCGGCGTCGAGGGCGCGGCGGCCTTCGACCTCGAGCCCGAGGGGGACGAACGCCGCGAAGGCGCCGGCGAGCTTGTGGCCGCCGCGCGAGACGTAGTCCGGGTCGCTCGCGTCCTCGCGGACGACCACGGCGGCGCCGGTGGCGACCTGGGTGGCGGCCTTGGTCGCGGTCGTGCCGCCGACGGTCACCCGTCCCGCGGCGATGAGCTGACCGGCGTGCTCGCGCGAGCGGGCCAGCTTGCGGCGCACCAGCTCCGCGTCGAGTCGGCGTCGTGCCACTCCTGCCACCGTGGTTCAGCTCCTGTTGTCGTTCTTCGTCGTGCCGTGGGCGGCCGGGGCGGGCGGCCCGGGGTTCTGGTCGAGGGCGGCCAGCGCGTCACGCAGCCCGCGGTGGACATCCTCGTACACCGCGAGATGCGCGCCGACGGCGAGGTGGTCGGCGTCGGCCAGGCGGCGCAGCGGTCCGTCCACGGCGGGCTCGCCGGTCGGGTCGGGGGCGATGCCCAGCGGCCGCGGGGCGGCGGGGTCGTCGGCGGTGCCGGTCCCGTCGGCGGCTGCCTGCTCCGCGGGGGCGCCAGGTCCGTCGGGGACCCCGGGTCCATCGGGAGTGCCGGTCCCGGCGGCGGCTTCCGGCTCTGCGGAGGCGCCGGTTCCGTCGGCGGCGTTCGGCTCCACGGGGGCTCCCGGCGTCGGCTCGTGCATGCCCTTGACGCTACCGCGAACGGCGGGCCCGCCACGCCGGTCCGCCGGGGCGCCGCGGCGGCGGACCGGCGGGGCGCGGGGCTATCGTCGGCGGCGATGGCAACTCTCGACCAGTGCCGCGCGGCGCTCGACCGGCTGGCCCGGAACCTCTCCGGCGCCGACGGCGAGGTGCGCGGCGCCGCCGCGCTCGACCGCTCGCTGAGCTGCCGCCTCACCGACCCCGACGTCACGTTCCTGGGCCGGCTGGCCCACGGCACCATCGAGGACGTGCGGAGCGTGCCGGGGCCGCCGCCGTACAAGGCCGAGATCCGGCTGGCGATGTCGGGGGACGATCTGATCGCCCTGGTGGACGGCCGGCTGGACTTCGCCCGCGCCTGGGGCCGCGGCCGGGTGCGGCTGGAGGCCGGGGTGCGGGATCTGCTGCGGCTCAGGAAGCTGCTGTAGCGGCGGTGCGCCGGGCCGCGCGGGCGGCCGGGATGATCAGCGGGGTGCCGGTCTGCGGATCGTCGATCACCTGGCAGCGCAGTCCGAAGACGGATTCGACCAGTTCCGCGGTGACGATGTCCGACGGCGCGCCCTCGGCGACGACCCGGCCGTCCTTCAGCGCGATCAGGTGGGTGGCGTAGCGGGCGGCGTGGTTGAGGTCGTGGAGGACGGCGACGAGGGTGCGGCCCTGTTCCTCGTGGAGGGTGGCGCAGAGGTCGAGGACCTCGATCTGGTGCTGGATGTCGAGGTAGGTGGTGGGCTCGTCGAGGAGGAGCAGCGGCGTCTGCTGGGCGAGTGCCATGGCGATCCACACCCGCTGGCGCTGGCCGCCGGAGAGTTCGTCGACGTACCGCCCGGCGAGGTCGCCGATGCCGGTGGCCGCCATCGACTCCCGTACGACCCGCTCGTCCTCGCGTGACCACTGGCGCAGGACGCCCTGGTGCGGGTAGCGGCCGCGGGCGACGAGGTCGGCGACGGTGATGCCGTCGGGCGCGACGGAGGACTGCGGCAGCAGCCCGAGGGTGCGGGCGATCCGCTTCGCCGGGTACGAGGAGAGCGCCGCGCCGTCCAGCAGGACCTGGCCTTCGGTGGGTTTGAGCATCCGGGACAGGGCGCGCAGCAGGGTGGATTTGCCGCAGCCGTTGGGGCCGACGATGACGGTGAAGGAGTGGTCGGGGATCTCCACCGAGAGGTCACCGGCGATGACCCGGCGGTCGTAGGCGAGGGTGAGGTGCTCGGCCGCGAGACGGCTCACTTCAGGGCTCCTGGGGGTGTTGTCGGGTCGGGCGGCGCGCGGTCAGATCCGTCCGGCGCGGCGCTCGGTGGCCAGCAGCCAGACGAGGTAGCCGCCGCCGAGGGCGCCGGTGAGGACGCCGACCGGGAGCTGGTCGGCGCCGAAGAGCCGCTGCGTCGCCCAGTCGGCGCCGACCAGCAGGGCGGCGCCCATCGCGGCGGACGGCAGCAGGTTGGGCCCGGGCGCGCGGGTCAGCCGCCGGGCGAGCTGCGGCGCGGTCAGCGCGACGAAGGCGATCGGCCCGGCGGCGGCGGTCGCGGCGGCGACCAGCACGACGGCGGCGAGCAGCGTCACGGCGCGGACCCGCCCGGCGCGGACGCCGAGCGCGCTCGCCGCGTCGTCGCCCATCTCCAGCATCCGCAGCGGCCGCCCGTACGCCAGGGTCAGCGGGACGAGGACGGCGCAGACGGCGGCGAGCGGCCACACGTGGGACCAGTCGCGGCCGCTGAGCGAGCCGGTCATCCAGGTGGTGGCGCTGGTGGCCTCGACGATGTTCGCCTTGGTCAGCAGGTAGAGGACGAGCGCGTAGAGCATCGCGGCGGCGCCGATGCCGACGAGGACGAAGCGGTAGCCGTGGATGCCGCGCTGCCAGGCCAGCAGGAAGATCAGCAGGCCGGTGACGATGCCGCCGGTGACCGCGCCGGCGGCGACGGCGAAGGTGCCGCCGTGCAGATACACGATGACGAAGAGCGCGCCGACGGAGGCGCCCTGGCCGAAGCCGAGGACGTCCGGGCTGCCCAGCGGATTGCGCGAGACCGTCTGGAAGACCGCCCCGGCGATGCCGAACGCGGCGCCGACCAGCAGTCCCACCAGGACGCGCGGCAGCCGCAGTTCACGGACGATGAACCGCTGCCCGGCGTCCCCGCCGCCGGTCAGCGCCCGCAGCACCTCGGCGGGGGTCAGCGGGAAGTCTCCGGAGCCGATGAGCGCGACGGCAGCGGCGGCGGCGAGGGCGAGCAGCACCGCCCCGGCGGCGACGGCGCGGACGTCGAGCCGCAGCGACAGACCGCCGGGCGTGCGCAGCGTGGTGGTGCGCCGGGGGCGCCGGTCGTCCGGCGCGCAGGTCACGGGGGTGTTCACAGCTCAGCCGTCCTCCGGCGCCGTACGAGGTGGATGAAGACCGGTCCGCCGAGGAGGGCGGTGACGATGCCGACCTGGAGTTCACCGGGCCGGGCGGCGATCCGTCCGAGGATGTCCGCGCCGAGCAGCAGCACCGGTGAGAGGACCGCCGAGTACGGCAGGATCCACCGCAGGTCGGGCCCGGTCAGCGCGCGGACGGCGTGCGGCACCATCAGCCCGACGTAGACGATCGGCCCGCACGCGGCGGTGGCGCCGCCGCACAGCAGGGTGACCGCGCACATCGCCAGGATCCGGGTGCGGGTGAGCCGGGCGCCGAGCGCGCGGGCCTGGTCGTCGCCGAGCGCGACGGCGTTGAGCGGCCGGGCCAGCAGCAGCGCGAGGACCGCCCCGGCGGCGAGGAACGGCACGATGCGGGTGAACGTCGGCAGGGTGGCGGTGGCCAGCGAACCGACCGTCCAGAACCGCATCCTGTCCAGCGCCGCGGAGTCCAGGAGGTTGACCGCGTTGGTGTAGCCGATGAGGACGGCGGTCAGCGCGGTACCGGCCAGGGCGAGCCGTACGGGCGTGGCGCCCCGGGTCCCGCCGAGGACGTACACGGCGGCGGAGACGACCGCGGCGCCGAGGAAGGCGAACCAGACGTAGCCGGTGAGCGAGGTGATGCCGAGGACGCTGATCGCGGTGACGACGGCGGCCGCGGCACCGGCGTTGATGCCGAGCAGTCCCGGGTCGGCGAGGGGGTTGCGGGTCAGTGCCTGCATGACGGCGCCGCCGAGCCCGAGGGCCGCGCCGACGGCGAGCCCGAGGAGGGTACGGGGCATCCGGACGTCGTGGACGATGACGTCGGTGTCGGTGCCGGAATAGTGGAAGAGGCCGTGCCAGACCTGGTCGAGGGGGATCTGCTTGGCGCCGACGGCGAGGCCGAGCGCGGTCAGGACGGCGAGCGCGGCGAGGGCGGCGACCAGCCCCGCGAGGCGCGTCGTACGACGCCGCGACGGCGTCACCGCCGCCGAGGCCGCGGCGGTTTCGGGGGGACTGTCTACCAACACGAAGAGTTAGGTTAGCCTACCCTCATACCTCTTGATCCCCCCGCCCCTTCCAGGAAGAAGCACCTCCCATGCGCACCTCCCGCCCCCTCACCCCGTCCAGACGCGGCGTCCTCGCCGCCGGCGGCGCCGTCGGTATCGGCGCGTTCCTCGCCGCCTGCGGTGGCGGTGGCGGCAAGGGCTCCGGGGCGGCGGGCGGCACCTGGTCGTTCACCGACGACCGCAAGAAGAAGGTGACACTGGATCACACCCCGCAGCGCATCGTCGCGTTCACCGGCACCGCCGCGGCCCTCCACGACTTCGGCGCGGACACCCGCCTCGTCGGCGTCTTCGGCCCGACCAAGCTGACGAACGGCAAGCCCGACCCGCAGGCCGGCGGCCTCGACGTCGACGACGTCACCATCATCGGCAACGCCTACGGCCAGTTCAGCGTCGAGAAGTACGCGGGCCTGCGCCCCGACCTGCTGATCACCAACATGTACGAGCCGGGCGCCCTGTGGTTCGTCCCCGACGACCGCAAGGACAAGATCAACCAGCTCGCCCCGAGCATCGCGCTGACCTCCTCCCGCACCCCGCTCGTCAAGATCATCGAACGGTACGCGGAGCTGGCCGGAGCGCTCGGCGCCGATCTCAAGGCGAAGCGCGTCACCGACGCCAAGGCCCGCTTCGAGAAGGCGAGCGCCGCACTGCGCGCCGCCGCCAAGGCCAACCCCGTCAAGGTCCTCGCCTGCTCCGGCAGCGCCGACCTCTTCTACGCGTCCAACCCCGGCATCAACGCCGACCTCATGTACTACAAGTCGCTCGGCGTGGACGTCATCGTCCCCGACCACCTCGACAAGGGCGGCTACTTCGAGTCCCTGAGCTGGGAGAACGCCGACAAGTACCGCGCGGACGTGCTCCTGCTCGACAACCGCACCGCCACCCTCCAGCCCAAGGACCTGGCGAGCAAGCCCTCCTGGTCCCAGCTCCCCGCCGTCAAGGCCGACCAGATCACCCCCTGGTCCAGCGAACCCCGCTTCTCCTACGCCGGCGCCACCCCCCTCATCGAGCAGCTCACCAAGGCGATCCGCGACGCGAAGAAGGTCCGCTGAGAGGAACGCACGGGGCGCCCCCGGGCCGAGCCGTTTCGACGCCCGGGCTCGGGACGAGCACCTGGGCCGGGTACGCGGGGCCGCCTGGAGCCCGTGGGCGGGATGAGCGCCCGGGCGCGGGGCCGAGCGCGGGCCGGACGCGCGGCCGGACCGGCGCGAAGCGGTACGGGATCGGCCGCGCGAGGACCGGTGCGGGGCCGCCCGCGCCACCCTCAGGCACGGGGCGAGCACCCGGCCCGGGCAGGTACGGCGGAAACCCGCGGGGCGTACGGGGAACGGCGGGCGGAGCGTCAGACAGCCAGGCGGCCCGGCGCCCGACACTAGGCGGGCGCGCCGGACCTGAGGCACGGGGGCGCCGGACCCGACGCCCGGACACGGGACGTGCGGCGAAGACCGCGCACAGCGCCACCGTGACGAGGGACAGCCAGACCGCCCGGCGCCCGACACTAGGCGGGCGCGCCGGACCTGAGGCACGGGGGCGCCGGACCCGACGCCCGGGCACGAGGCGGGCGCCAGGCCGGACGCACGGCGGGCGCCAGGCCGGACACGAGGCGGGCGCCGGGCCCGATGCACGGGGCCGCCGGGCCGGACGCGCCGCGTGCCCGGCGGAAGCCGGTACCCGAGGCGCCGACCGGCAGCCGCCCGGCCCGCCCCGCGCTCACATCCCCACGGCCCGCAGCGCCTGCTCCACCTCACCCGCGTACGCACCGTCGCCCGCCGCCGTCCACGCCGCCGCGCAGAGCGCCCGCAGACCGTCCAGCGGGGCGCCCTCACCCCCGGCCTCCAACCGGCCGTCGCGGGCCACCGCCCGCAGACCACCGCACCGGAACCCGTCGCCGTCCGGCACCACCGCCGGCTGCGGCACCAGCAGTCCGCGCAGGTCGGCGTCGACGTACGCGGGCCGGTGCGGCGGCGGCGCGGCGAGCAGCCCGGCGGGCGTGGTGACGCCGGTGAGGACCAGCAGCGCGTCGACCCCGCCGTTGAAGGCACCCTCGATGTCCGTGTCGAGACGGTCCCCGACGACCAGCGGACGGCGCGCACCGGTCCGCAGCACCGTCTCCCGGTGCATCGGCGGCTGCGGCTTCCCCGCCACCTGCGGCGCCCCGCCCGCCGCGGCCCGCACCACCTCGACCAGCGCGCCGTTGCCCGGCGCGATCCCCCGCTCCCGGGGGATCGTCAGATCCGTGTTGGACGCGAACCACGGCACCCCGCGCTGCACCGCGTACGCCGCCTCGGCCAGCCGCCCCCAGTCGACGCCCGCGTCGAACCCCTGCACCACCGCCGCCGGATCGTCGTCCGCGGACTCCACCGGCTCCAGCCCGCGCTCCCGCAGCGCCACCCGCAGCCCCTCACCGCCGATGGCCAGCACCCGCGAGCCCGCCGGCACCTGCTCGGCGATCAACCGGGCCACCGCCTGCGCCGAGGTGACCACGTCCGACGCCTCGGTCGGCAACCCGAATCCGGCCAGTTGCCCGGCGACCGTCTGCGGGGTGCGGGCCGCGTTGTTGGTCACATACGCCAGATGCATCCCGCCCTCGCGCGCCGCGGTCAGCGCGTCCACGGCGTGCGGCAGGGCCAGGCCCCCGGAGTAGACGACCCCGTCCAGGTCCAGCAACGCCGTGTCGTACTCCGCGCTCAGCGCCCGCCCGCACCCGTCGGGCCGCCCGCGCATCCGCTCCGTCATACCGCTTCGCTCCTCACCGCCCGCACCGCACCGCGCCCCGGCGCGGACCCTCACGTCCCGTCCGCCCCACCACGCGGCCCGCGCCACGGACCACCGATACATCCAGCCATTTCCAGGCTCGCCCCCGATCATCCCGTACGCGGTGGGCGCCTTAGCATTTTCCAATGACCGATACCGACGGCCTCCGCCTCCTCCCGTTCCGTGGACTGCGCTACGCCCCGGACCGGATCAGCAGTCTCACCGCGGTCACCTCTCCCCCGTACGACGTCGTGGTCCGGCCCGACGGCGTCCGGCTGCTGGAGACGGCCGACCCGTACAACATCGTGCGGCTGATCCTCCCCCAGGCCGCCGACCCGGCCACCCGGCACCGGCAGGCCGCCGCCACCTTGGCCCGCTGGCGCGCCGAGGGCGTCCTCGCCCCGGACCCGCACCCCGCGCTCTACGTCTACGAGCAGCGCAGCGGCGACATCCTCCAGCGCGGGCTGATCGGCTCGCTGCGGCTGGACGGCCCGGTGCTGCCGCACGAGGACGTCATCCCCGAGGTCGTCGAGGACCGCGCGGAGCTGATGCGCGCCGCGGCCGCCAACTTCGAACCGCTGCTCCTCGCCTACCGCGGCGACGGCACGGTCACCGGCGCCACCGCCGTCATCGAGACCGCCGTCCGGCGCGCCCCGCTGCTCGCCACCACCACCGAGGACGGCTTCACCCACCGGCTGTGGGCCGTCACCGATCCGGCCGAACTCGCCGCGATCGACGCGGACCTGGCCGGCCGGCAGGCCCTGATCGCCGACGGCCACCACCGCTGGGCCACCTACCAGCGCCTCCACCAGCAGGCCGCCGACACCGGCCCGGACTCCCCCTGGGCCTCCGGTCTGGTGCTGCTCGTCGACACCGCCCGCCACCCGCTCCAGGTCCGTGCCATCCACCGGGTGCTGCCGCATCTGCCGCCCGCCGAGGCACTGGCCCGGCTCGGCGACGCCTTCCGCGCCCGCCCGCTGGAGGGCGACGCGTCCGCCGCCCTCGCCGCGCTGGAGAACACCCCGGGCAACGCCTTCGTCCTCACCGACGGCACCGGCACCTTCCACCTGCTGGACCGCCCCGACCCGCGCCTGCTGAAGGAAGCGGTACGCGGCGACCGCCCGGAACGCTGGCGCACCCTCGACGCCACCGTCCTGCACTCCGTCCTCCTCGACACGGTCTGGCGCGTCCCCGACCACCCCGCGGACATCAGCTACCTGCACCACACCGAGGCCGCCCTCGCCCAGGCCGCCCGCCACGGCGGCACCGCCGTCCTCATGCGCGCCGCCACCGAGGAGACCGTCCGCCACCTGGCCCGCCAAGGCGTGACCATGCCCCGCAAATCCACCTCCTTCGGCCCCAAACCCGCCACCGGCCTGGTCCTCCGCACCCTGGACTCCCCCCACCACTGACCAGGCGAGCAGCGGCACCTCAGGCGTTACGGCCCGGTCCGCCCTGGGCGCTGTGGTTCCTCCCGGGCAGGGGGCGTGCCCAGGGGTACGCCGCTACCGCTGGTCAACGCCCAAGGCCGGGGGCACGCTCGTACGCTGATCTGGGCCCAGGGCATCTGGGCCAGGGCCGCTCTCGTCCGCTGGTCAGGCCCCGAAGAGACGCCTGTACCGCCAGGGGCCGCCTGCCCCGAGACGCGCCGTACGCCGGTCAGACCGTGGGCACGCCCGTCCGCTGGTCAGCCCCGGAGAGACGCCCGTACCGCCGGGGGCCGCCTGCCCCGAGACGCGCCCGTACGCCGGTCAGACCGTGGGCACGCCCGTCCGCTGGTCAGCCCCGGAGAGACGCCCATACCGCCGGGGGCCGCCGCCCCAAGGCGCGCCCGTACGCCGGTCAGGCCGCGGGGCAGTCTCGTCCGCCGCCCAACCCCGGCGGTGCACCCAGGGCGAGCGGTCCCCCAGCCCGCGCCCGCGAAGGCGCCGGGCAGCTACACCCCGCCCCGCAAGCCCTCAGCCACGAACCTCCCGAGCCGCCCCCCGGCAATCGCCTCGCCGGCCCGGCACCGCCGCCCGGAAAACACCCCCGAACGTGGGCGCCCGGCCCGCGCCCCCGGTGACCCCACCATGCACGGAGGGCGGGACCCTCACGGGATCCCGCCCTCCGTCCATCACGTCATCCGCGACGCGCCACCGGCTCAGCCCTTCCGGGGCTCACCGTCCTCCGCACGCCCCGGACCGTCCTCACCGGTACCGCCCTGAGGGGCCTCCCCGGCACCGTCCGCACGGTCCTCGGCACGCTCCTGACCGGCCTCGATGACCTCACCGGCGTCCTCGTCGGCCACATCGACCGCCGCGTCGACGACGTCCTCGGCACCGGCCGCGGCCGCGTCCCGGTCCTCCGCCCGCACGTCCGCGGGCTCCGCGCCGTCCTCGTCGTCCGCCGACTCGTCCAGCGCGTCGGTGAACTCCACCCCGTCCAGCTCCGCCAGCCGGTCCGACGCGTCGGTCGTCCCGCCCTGGTCGGCCTCCAGCGCCTTGGCGAACCAGTCGCGCGCCTCGTCCTCCCGGCCGACGGCCAGCAGCGCGTCGGCGTACGCGTAGCGCAGCCGCGCCGTCCACGGGTGCACGGCGTTCGACGCCAGCTCGGGGCTCTGCAGCGTCACCACCGCGGCCTCCGCCTGCCCCATGTCCCGGCGCGCACCCGCGGCCACCAGCCGCATCTCGACCTGCCCGGCCTTGTCCAGCTTCGCCACCTCGGGCTCACCGGCCATCGCCATGGCCTTCTCCGGCCGGCCCAGACCGCGCTCGCAGTCCGCCATGACGGGCCACAGCTCCACGCTGCCGGTCATCCGCCGCGACGCCCGGAACTCCGCCAGCGCCTCGCTGTACTTACCGACGGCGTACGCGGCGAAGCCCGCCGCCTCCCGGACCGCCGCGACGCGCGACGCCAGCCGCAGCGCGACCCGCGAGTACCCGTACGCCCGCTCCGGGTCCTCATCCAGCAGCTTCGCCACCATGACGAGGTTCCTGGCGACATCCTCGGCAAGCGTCTTCGGCAGGCTCAGCAGCTCCTGCCGCACATCCTTGTCGATCTCGTCACCGGTGACGTCATCGGGAATCGGCAGCCGCTTGATCGGCTCCCGCCGCTCGTCCCGACGGTCATCCCGCCGCTCCTCACGCCCACGCCCGGCCCCATAAGGCCGCCGCCCCCGCTCATCATCCCGCCGGAAACCCCCACGGTCGTCCCGCCGGTCATCCCGCCGGAACCCACCACGGTCGCCGCCCCGGTCATCGCGACGGTCGTCCCGCCGGAAGCCCCCACGGTCACCACCACGGTCGTCCCGCCGGAAGCCACCGCGGTCACCACCACGGTCGTCCCGCCGGAAGCCACCGCGATCGCCGCCACGGTCGTCCCGGCGGTCATCACGGCGGAACCCACCGCGGTCGCCACCACGGTCATCACGGCGGTCGTCACGACGCTCATCCCGCCGGAACCCCCCACGGTCACCGCCGCGATCGTCACGACGGAACCCCCCGCGGTCATCACGGCGCTCATCCCGCCGGTCGTCCCGACGGAAGCCGCCCCGCTCGCCACCGGACGAACGGTCATCACGCCGCTCATCACGACGATCGTCACGGCGGAACCCACCGCGGTCCCCGCCCCGGTCGTCCCTGCGGTCGTCCCGCCGGAAGCCCCCACGGTCACCACCGGAGGGACGGTCATCCCGCCGGAACGACGGCCGCTCGTCACGGCGGAACCCACCGCGGTCGCCACCCCGGTCATCACGGCGGTCGTCACGACGCTCATCCCGCCGGAACCCCCCACGGTCACCACCGCGATCGTCACGACGGAAACCCCCGCGGTCATCACGGCGCTCATCCCGCCGGTCGTCCCGACGGAATCCCCCACGCTCGCCACCGGACGAACGGTCATCCCGCCGGAATCCACCCCGGTCGTCCCGCCGGTCATCGCGACGGAACCCACCGCGGTCGCCACCCCGGTCATCACGGCGCTCATCCCTGCGGTCGTCACGGCGGAATCCGCCCCGGTCACCGCCGGACGAACGGTCATCCCGCCGGCCGTACCCGCCACCGGACGGGCGCCCGCCACGGTCGTTGTCACGTCGCGGACCCCGGTCATCACGCCGGAAACCACCGCGGTCGCCGTCATCGCGCCGCTGCGGACGGCGCTCCGAACGATCGTCGGAAGAGTTGGTGGACATCGACGTGACTCCTGTCTTCGGTACTGCAGTCATTCTCACGCACCGACCACTTCGGCGCGCTTCGGGAAAAACAAAAAGGACCCTTGGTCCCAGCATGAACGCTGGGACCAAGGGTCCTGAAATATTGTTCGGCGGCGTCCTACTCTCCCACAGAGTCCCCTCTGCAGTACCATCGGCGCTGAAAGGCTTAGCTTCCGGGTTCGGAATGTAACCGGGCGTTTCCCTAACGCAATGACCACCGAAACCCTATCGGGTTCTAGCGAACAAGCACACTCTTCAATTAAAAGGTGAAACTTGGTTCAACCAGCGATTGCGACTGTTCGCAACCCGGGAACCACACAGTGGACGCGAGCAACTGAGGACAAGCCCTCGGCCTATTAGTACCAGTCAACTCCAACCGTTACCGGTCTTCCATATCTGGCCTATCAACCCAGTCGTCTACTGGGAGCCTTACCCCATCAAGTGGGAGGGAGCCCTCATCTCGAAGCAGGCTTCCCGCTTAGATGCTTTCAGCGGTTATCCTTTCCGAACGTAGCCAACCAGCCATGCCCTTGGCAGAACAACTGGCACACCAGAGGTTCGTCCGTCCCGGTCCTCTCGTACTAGGGACAGCCCTTCTCAAGACTCCTACGCGCACAGCGGATAGGGACCGAACTGTCTCACGACGTTCTAAACCCAGCTCGCGTACCGCTTTAATGGGCGAACAGCCCAACCCTTGGGACCGACTCCAGCCCCAGGATGCGACGAGCCGACATCGAGGTGCCAAACCATCCCGTCGATATGGACTCTTGGGGAAGATCAGCCTGTTATCCCCGGGGTACCTTTTATCCGTTGAGCGACGGCGCTTCCACAAGCCACCGCCGGATCACTAGTCCCTACTTTCGTACCTGCTCGACCCGTCAGTCTCACAGTCAAGCTCCCTTGTGCACTTACACTCAACACCTGATTGCCAACCAGGCTGAGGGAACCTTTGGGCGCCTCCGTTACCCTTTAGGAGGCAACCGCCCCAGTTAAACTACCCACCAGACACTGTCCCTGATCCGGATCACGGACCCAGGTTAGACATCCAGCACGACCAGAGTGGTATTTCAACAACGACTCCACAACCACTGGCGTGGCCGCTTCACAGTCTCCCACCTATCCTACACAAGCCGAACCGAACACCAATATCAAGCTATAGTAAAGGTCCCGGGGTCTTTCCGTCCTGCTGCGCGAAACGAGCATCTTTACTCGTAGTGCAATTTCACCGGGCCTATGGTTGAGACAGTCGAGAAGTCGTTACGCCATTCGTGCAGGTCGGAACTTACCCGACAAGGAATTTCGCTACCTTAGGATGGTTATAGTTACCACCGCCGTTTACTGGCGCTTAAGTTCTCAGCTTCGCCATGACGAATCATGACTAACCGGTCCCCTTAACGTTCCAGCACCGGGCAGGCGTCAGTCCGTATACATCGCCTTACGGCTTCGCACGGACCTGTGTTTTTAGTAAACAGTCGCTTCTCGCTGGTCTCTGCGGCCACCACCAGCTCACGGAGAAAATCCGATCACCAGCAATGGCCCCCCTTCTCCCGAAGTTACGGGGGCATTTTGCCGAGTTCCTTAACCATAGTTCACCCGAACGCCTCGGTATTCTCTACCTGACCACCTGAGTCGGTTTAGGGTACGGGCCGCCATGAAACTCGCTAGAGGCTTTTCTCGACAGCATAGGATCATCCACTTCACCACAATCGGCTCGGCATCAGGTCTCACCCACCATGTCATCCGGATTTGCCTAGATGACGGGCTACACCCTTACCCCGGGACAACCACCGCCCGGGCTGGACTACCTTCCTGCGTCACCCCATCACTCACCTACTACCACCTTGGGTCAGCGGCTCCACCACTCCCCTCAACTCCGAAGAGATCAGGGCGGCTTCACGGCCTTAGCATTAATGGGCTCGATGTTTGACGCTTCACAACGGGTACCGGAATATCAACCGGTTGTCCATCGACTACGCCTGTCGGCCTCGCCTTAGGTCCCGACTTACCCTGGGCAGATCAGCTTGACCCAGGAACCCTTAGTCAATCGGCGCACACGTTTCCCACGTGTGTATCGCTACTCATGCCTGCATTCTCACTCGTGAACCGTCCACAACTCGTTTCCACGGCTGCTTCACCCGGCACACGACGCTCCCCTACCCATCACCACACCCGTTAGGGCTCATATGGCAATGACACGACTTCGGCGGTGTGCTTGAGCCCCGCTACATTGTCGGCGCAGAATCACTTGACCAGTGAGCTATTACGCACTCTTTCAAGGATGGCTGCTTCTAAGCCAACCTCCTGGTTGTCTCTGCGACTCCACATCCTTTCCCACTTAGCACACGCTTAGGGGCCTTAGTCGATGCTCTGGGCTGTTTCCCTCTCGACCATGGAGCTTATCCCCCACAGTCTCACTGCCGCGCTCTCACTTACCGGCATTCGGAGTTTGGCTAAGGTCAGTAACCCGGTAGGGCCCATCGCCTATCCAGTGCTCTACCTCCGGCAAGAAACACACGACGCTGCACCTAAATGCATTTCGGGGAGAACCAGCTATCACGGAGTTTGATTGGCCTTTCACCCCTAACCACAGGTCATCCCCCAGGTTTTCAACCCTGGTGGGTTCGGTCCTCCACGAAGTCTTACCTCCGCTTCAACCTGCCCATGGCTAGATCACTCCGCTTCGGGTCTTGAGCATGCTACTAAAACGCCCTATTCGGACTCGCTTTCGCTACGGCTCCCCCACACGGGTTAACCTCGCAACATACCGCAAACTCGCAGGCTCATTCTTCAAAAGGCACGCAGTCACGACACAAGGACAAGTCCTTGTGCGACGCTCCCACGGCTTGTAGGCACACGGTTTCAGGTACTATTTCACTCCGCTCCCGCGGTACTTTTCACCATTCCCTCACGGTACTATCCGCTATCGGTCACCAGGGAATATTTAGGCTTAACGGGTGGTCCCGCCAGATTCACACGGGATTTCTCGGGCCCCGTGCTACTTGGGTGTCTCTCAAGCAAGCCGTCAATGTTTCAGCTACGGGGGTCTTACCCTCTACGCCGGACCTTTCGCATGTCCTTCGCCTACACCAACGGTTTCTGACTCGCCTCACAGCCGGCAGACTGTGAAAGAGAGATCCCACAACCCCAACCACGCAACCCCTGCCGGGTATCACACGTGACTGGTTTGGCCTCATCCAGTTTCGCTCGCCACTACTCCCGGAATCACGGTTGTTTTCTCTTCCTGCGGGTACTGAGATGTTTCACTTCCCCGCGTTCCCTCCACACTGCCTATGTGTTCAGCAGCGGGTGACAGCCCAT
>NZ_CP172415.1:4345000-5595000 GCF_044497305.1 Streptomyces sp. BBFR2 | reverse complement strand
TTGGCGGGTCACTACTTTAGCGGAATTCCCGGGCGGCTCATAATCGAGCGACGCGGTCGAATTTCGGCAACGCGAAAATGACCCCGTTTGGGGAATCGAGCTTGGGTAGTGGTGGTGTCGCTGACCGGCTGCGCAGATAGCGCTGCCCTTGTCCAGCGGCTCGGGCCACGTTAGACGTTCGAGGTAGCTGCGTCAAGGAGCTGAGGTGCGGGTCACGTGGCCTTGGCGGTGCGGCGGCGCGGTACGTGGGGGCGGTAACGGCTGACCGTCGGCTCGTCGTCGATCCAGTAGCGCCACGGGTGGGCCGCGCCTTCGCCGCCCACTCCCGTGCGGGGGCCGCTCCGTACGCGCTCCGGGGCGGGCGGGGTGCCGTGCAGGACGGTGAGGGGGGCGCCGGGTCCGGTGCAGAGGTCGGTGCCGTCGAGGGAGCGGTCGATGTCGAGGGCCGTGGCGAGGCGGGCCGGGCCCTGGGCCAGTTCGTGGGGGCGGCGGGCCTTGGGACGGCGGGCGTGGGCCAGCTCCGTACCCGTGAGGATCTCGCCGGCGCGGAGCAGGACTCCGCTCGCGTGGTGCTCGGGGCCGCAGACGAAGTTCAGGCTGAACCACATGCCGTAGATGAAATAGACGTACGCGTGGCCGGGCGGGCCGAACATCGAGGCGTTGCGCGCGGTGCGGCCGCGGTAGGCGTGCGAGCCGGGATCGCGTTCGCCTTCGTACGCCTCCACCTCGGTGAGGCGCAGTTCGATCGGGCCGTCCGGGGTGGTGCGCACGAGGGTGCGGCCGAGGAGGTCGGGGGCGACCTCCAGGACGGGACGGTCGAAGAAGGCGTGGGCGAGCGGCATACGTTCCGGTACGTCGGTCATGTGCGCCGAGAGTAGTGCAGTGAAGAGGGGGGCGCCGTGGCGTGGGCGGGCGCCCTTGGGAGGCTAGGGCGGGGGAACCGGCGGCCGCCGGTTTCCGTTGACAGCGGCGAGCCGCGATCGCGGCTGCCGGAGCGAGGTCAGGCGTCGGGCCTGGGGAGGACGGACATGGGGTTCAAGAAGCTGCTGGCGAGCTTGGGGGCCGGAGGCGCGTCGGTGGAGACGGTTCTCTTCGAGGAGAACGTCGTGCCCGGTGGCGTCGTCCAGGGTGAGGTGCGGATCCAGGGCGGATCGGTGGCCCAGGACATCCAGGGGCTGTCGGTCGGGCTGCAGGCGCGCGTCGAGGTGGAGGGCGGTGAGGAGGAGGTCAAGCGCAACATCGAGTTCACCAAGGTGCAGCTCGGCGGGGCGTTCCAGGTGGAGGCCGGTGCCGCGCACACCGTGCCGTTCGGGCTGGAGATTCCCTGGGAGACGCCGATCACCACGTTCCTCGGGCAGCATCTGCGCGGGATGAGTGTGGGGGTGACGACGGAGCTGGCCATCGCGCGGGCGGTGGACTCCGGGGACCTCGACCCGGTGAATGTGCACCCGCTTCCGGCGCAGCAGGCGATCCTGGACGCGTTCGGGCAGCTCGGTTTCCGCTTCAAGGCGGCCGATCTGGAGCAGGGGCACATCCGGGGGACGCGGCAGCGGCTGCCGTTCTACCAGGAGATCGAGTTCTCCGCGCCGCAGCAGTACCGCGGGCTCAACGAGGTCGAGCTGTCGTTCGTCGCCGACGACCGGGAGATGGACGTGGTGCTGGAGATGGACAAGAAGGGCGGGCTGATCAGCGACGGATCGGACACGTTCCGGTCGTTCACGGTGGGGCTGCACGATTACCAGCAGACCGATTGGGCGGGGTATCTCCACCACTGGCTGGCCGAGGTCGGCGGGAAGCGGAACTGGCTCTAACCTGGCCGGACAGTGTCAGCAAGCGACCAGGAGGTGTCGAGGTGTCCGAGCTGAAGCGGCGGCCGCTCCCGCACGATTTCCACCCGCCGGTACCGGAGTTCACGGTGCTGAGCGACGAGGTGGCACCGGGCGGGACGCTGGGTTCCGCGCAGGTGTACGCCGAGGGCAACCGTTCGCCGCAGCTTCGGTGGGAGGGTGCGCCCGCGGGGACGAAGAGTTACGCCGTCACCTGCTTCGATCCGGACGCGCCGACCGGCAGCGGGTTCTGGCACTGGTCGGTGTTCGACATCCCGGCGTCGGTGACGGAGCTGCCGGCGGGTGCCGGGTCCGGTGAGATGAAGGGCCTGCCCGAGGGCGCGGTCCACGTCCGTAACGACTACGGGACGCGGGACTTCGGCGGCGCGGCGCCGCCTCCGGGGGACGGTCCGCACCGGTACGTCTTCACGGTGTACGCCGTCGACCAGGAGAAGCTCGGTCCCGACGGCGAGGCGTCGCCCGCGGTGGTCGGCTTCAACCTGCGGTTCCACACGCTCGGGCGGGCCCAGTTGGTGGCCGAGTTCGAGGTGCCCGCGGAGGGCTGAGGCCCGTAATTGCGTTGCGCCCCGGTGTTCCTCGCACGCAGGGTGGTTCCGGTCGGTGGCTCGTTCGAGTCACCGGGCAGCCGGTACCGCCGCGGCGGGAGCGCCGGGGCGCAGGTGTGTCGCCCTCCGCTCGCCGGGGGCCGGGCGCGTGGTGCGTCCGGTCGCCTCGCCGGCCGTACGCTCCGGATCCGGGTGGTACACGGGGGTGGGATCCGGGGCGCACCCCCTCCCGTGGAGTACGGGCCCCGGGGCGTGCCCGGTTTTCCGTACGCTCTTGTCGCCCGTGGTGTTCCGGGCCCTTCGCGTGTCCGTGCGGCGCCTTTCCTTCGTTCGCCGGTTACCCGTCATTTCCCTTGTGGCATGGGGAAATTGCGTTGTGGCGGGAAATGCTTCCCCTGCACAGTGGAGCCACTTCGCCGCGGGGGCGAACGGCCGGGAGGTGGGCGGGATGCGGGAGACGTTGGTGCTCAACGCGAGCTTCGAACCGCTGTCGACGGTGACGTCGCATCGGGCCGTGGTGCTGGTGATGCAGGAGAAGGCCGTCGTCGAGCACGCCCACCCGGGATTGCGGATGCGGGCCGCTTCGGTGGAGGTGCCGGTGCCGCAGGTGATCCGGCTCAGCCGGTACGTACGGGTGCCGTTCCGAAGATGGGCGCCGTGGTCGCGGCGGGGCGTGCTGGTGCGGGATCAGTACCGGTGCGCGTACTGCGGGCGGCGGGCGACGACCGTCGATCACGTCGTGCCGCGGTCGCACGGCGGCGAGGACACCTGGCTGAATACGGTCGCCTCGTGTGCGGAGGACAACCACCGGAAGGCGGACCGTACGCCGGAGCAGGCCGGGATGCGGCTGCTGCGGCGGCCGTTCGAGCCGACGCCCGCGGAGGCGATGCTGTCGGCGCTCGGGGTGTCCGTACGCGAGGAGTTGCCGGGGTGGGCGTCGCCCGCGGCGTGAGCGCCGGGTGAGGTGGCCGTCGTCCGGCCCTTCCGCGGGGCGGGGTCTCAGCGGACGAGCTGGACGATGGCCACCACGCCGACGACGACGATGATGGCGCGCAGGACGGCGGGAGGCAGCCGGCGGCCGAGGACCGCGCCGATGCGGCCGCCGAGAGCGGAGCCGGCGGCGAGGAGTGCGACGGCCGTCCAGTCGAAGTGGGCGACGAAGAGGAAGAGTACGGCGGCGACGGCGTTGACGAGCAGGGTGAGGACGTTCTTGAGGGCGTTGAGCCGCTGGAGGTCCTCGTCGAGCGCCAGGCCCGTCATCGAGAGGTAGAGGACGCCCTGGGCCGCGCCGAAGTAGCCGCCGTAGGCACTGGCGAGGGTCAGTCCGGCGAGGAGGACGGGGCCTCCGTCGCGGCGGGGTGTGATGCCGTTGCGGGCGCGGCGGGCGCGGAGCGCCGCCGCGAGGCGGGGCTGGATGACGACGAGGACGAGCGCGATGGCGATGAGGACCGGCACGATCGCGTCGAAGGCGTCGGACGGCAGCGCGAGCAGCAGGGCCGCGCCGGCTGAGCCGCCGAGGAGGGCGGCGATGCCGAAGCGGAGGATGCGGGAGCGCTGGCCGGCCAGTTCGCGGCGGTAGCCGAAGGCGCCGCTGAGCGAACCGGGCACCAGACCCAGCGAGTTGGAGACGTTCGCGGTGATCGGTGGGAGGCCGACGGCCAGCAGCACCGGGAAGGTGATGAGGGTGCCGGAGCCGACGACGGTGTTGATGGTTCCGGCGCCGAGGCCCGCGGCGAGGACGGCGAGTGCTTCCCAGGTGGTCATGCGGTCCCCCGTATCGGTGCGGTGCGGCTGCGGTCGATCATGCGACAGGGGGTGCCTTCCCGGTCCGTGCGACCGGGGAGACACCCCCTGAGGGCGGGTACGTCAGTCGATGGGCGGTGCCTGGCGGGGCGTCGGGGACTTGACGAGCGGGTCGCTCTTGCCGCCGCCGGGGGTGAAGTTGCCGAGGGCGCCGCCGAGGCCCTTGAGAGCGTCGCCGATCTCGCTGGGCACGATCCAGAGCTTGTTGGCATCGCCTTCGGCGATCTTCGGGAGCATCTGGAGGTACTGGTACGACAGCAGCTTCTGGTCCGGGTCGCCGGCGTGGATGGACTCGAAGACCGTACGGATCGCCTGGGCCTCACCCTCGGCGCGGAGCGCGGCGGCCTTGGCCTCACCCTCGGCGCGGAGGATGGAGGACTGCTTCTCGCCCTCGGCGGTGAGGATCTGGGACTGGCGGACACCTTCGGCCTGGAGGATGGAGGCGCGCTTGTCGCGGTCGGCGCGCATCTGCTTCTCCATCGAGTCCTGGATGGAGGTCGGCGGCTCGATGGCCTTCAGCTCGACGCGGTTGACGCGGATGCCCCACTTGCCGGTGGCCTCGTCGAGGACGCCGCGGAGCGCCGCGTTGATCTCCTCGCGGGAGGTGAGGGTGCGCTCCAGGTCCATGCCGCCGATGATGTTGCGGAGGGTGGTGACGGTGAGCTGCTCGATCGCCTGGATGTAGCTGGCGACTTCGTAGGTCGCGGCGCGGGCGTCGGTGACCTGGTAGTAGATGACGGTGTCGATGTTGACGACGAGGTTGTCCTGGGTGATCACCGGCTGCGGCGGGAACGGCACGACCTGTTCGCGGAGGTCGATGCGGTTGCGGATCGTGTCGATGAACGGAACGACGATGTTGAGGCCCGCGTTGAGGGTGCGGGTGTAGCGGCCGAAGCGCTCGACGATGGCGGCGCTCGCCTGGGGAATGACCTGGATCGTCTTGATGAGTGCGATGAACACGAGCACCACCAGGATGATCAGGACGATGATGATCGGTGCCACTGCAGCTCCCGTGCCCTTCGTCTGGTCCTCCGGCCGTGGCCGGCTTGGGTGTTGATCGAGTCTTTCAGACTCGTGGTGGGTCGTCAGCGCGTTCCGGTCAGATGACCACAACGTTTTCCGGTCAGAGCACCACGGCGGTGGCGCCTTCGATCTCCACGACGTCGACCTGCGTTCCGGGCTCGTAGCTGCGGTCACCGTCGAGGGCGCGGGCCGACCAGATCTCGCCGCCGAGCTTGATGCGGCCGCCCGCGCCGTCCACGCGCTCCAGGACGGTGGCGCTCCTGCCCTTGAGCGCGTCGATGCCGGAGGCGAAGCCGGGCCGCTGGGTGCGGTGACGGTTGGCGAGGGGGCGGACCACGGCGACGAGCGCGACGGAGACCGCGGCGAAGACGAGGAACTGTATGACAGTGCCGCCACCGAGCGCTGCGGTGACGGCACTTGCGACGGCGCCGACCGCGAACATCCCGAACTCGGGCATCGCGGTCACGACGAGCGGAATTCCCAGTCCCACGGCGGCGATCAGCCACCACACCCATGCGTCCACCGCTTCATGGTAGGGCGGGGGCGCTCCGCGGGAACAGGGCGTAAAGCGTCAGGAAAGGGGCAGTCCCTGGGCGGTCCAGCGGTCGCTGCCGTTCCGCTCGACGATGAGGGGGAGGCCGAAGCAGCGGGAGAGGTTGGCCGAGGTCAGTTCGAGTTCGAGGGGGCCGGCGGCGAGCACCTTGCCCTGACGGATCATCAGGACGTGGGTGAAGCCGGGCGCGATCTCCTCGACATGGTGAGTGACCATCACCATCGAGGGGGCGTACGGGTCGCGGGCGAGGCGGCCCAGGCGGCGGACGAGGTCCTCGCGGCCGCCGAGGTCGAGACCGGCGGCGGGCTCGTCGAGGAGGAGCAGCTCGGGGTCGGTCATCATGGCGCGCGCGATGAGGGTGCGCTTGCGCTCGCCCTCGGAGAGGGTGCCGAACTTCCGGTCGAGGTACTCGGTCATGCCGAGGCGGTCGAGGAAGGCGCGGGCGCGCTGCTCGTCGATGTCCTCGTAGTTCTCCTGCCAGTGGGCGGTCATGCCGTAGGCGGCGGTGAGCACGGTCTGCAGGACGGTCTGGCTGCGGGGGAGCTTGTCGGCGAGGGCGATTCCGGCGATGCCGATGCGGGGGCGGAGGTCGAAGACGTCGACCTTGCCGAGGCGCTCGCCGAGGATGGTGGCGCTGCCCTTGGTGGGGAAGAGGTAGCTGGAGGCGAGGTTGAGCAGGGTGGTCTTGCCGGCGCCGTTGGGGCCGAGGATGACCCAGCGCTCGCCCTCCTTCACCGACCAGGAGACCTGGTCCACCAGAGCCCGCCCTTCGCGGACCACGGATACGTCCACCAGCTCCAGCACATCGCTCATGAGTGCCCTGTCTCCCATTGCTTCTCGGTCGTCACGGCGCCTGTGGGCGCCTCCCCCCTGCAAACCTACGCCACTCGTTGTCAGTGCCGTTCCCTAGGCTGGGGACCATGCTCGATGAACCTCGTTCGGGACGGCTGGCGGCATGGGGAAATGCCCTTTTGGCCGGACTTGTCTCGCTTGATGATGCCGCGGAGCGGATCGCGGAAGACGACGCCGTGCACCGGGTGCGCGGTCTGCCGGGTGAGGCCGCGCCGGTGGGGCTGACGCTGGCGCTCGGGCGCCTGCGGGCCATGGGTGCGGTGGGGCTGCGGGTCGCGCTGCCCGCGCCGGGGCATCCGCTGGGGCTGAGCGGGCCTGCGGAGTTCAACGCCCGCGCGCTGGACGCCGGCGAGGCGGTGCTGGCCACGGGCGCCGGGGTGGGTCTGGTGCCGGAGATACACCGGGCCGGGCCGGACGGCGGCGCCGGGCCGGATGTGCATGTCGAGGTGGTGTGGGAGTGCCTGCCGGTACGGGAGGCGCCGCCCGCCGACGTGCCGTCGCTGGGCGAGGCGGAGCGGGAACTGGCGGAGGCGCTACGGGAGGCGACCGAGGCGCTGACCCGGCTGGACGTGGCCGGTTCCGGTCCGGTGGCGCAGGCGGCGCTGGAGGCGTACCGGGCGCGGGCCGAGGCCGGACGTCAGGTGCTGGCGCCCGGGTATCCGCCGCGCGCGGTGCGGGTGCTGGAGCTGGCGCAGCGGGTCGGGGCGTTGATCGCCATCGCCCGGAGCGCGGGCGGGGACGGCCGGGAGCACGGCGGCGCGGTCAGCTCGTCGGAGATCGCGGCCCGCGCGCAGGCGCTGCGCCCGGTGGAGCGTACGGCCCGGCGGGCGCAGGTCGCGGCGTACAACGCGGCGGTGGAGGAGCGGGAACGGCGGGGGTGAGGGAGACACGCGGGGGTCCGGGGCGTGGGGCCCGGCCTGGACCGCGTTCCGGGCCGGGTCGGTGCGGCGGGGCGGGCCCGTAGCGGCGGGGGGCTGCGTATGAGTTGGTTCCCGTAGCGGATCGGGGGCCCACAGCGGTGCGGGGCCGTGCCTCGGGTCGGCCGCCCGGACCGCGGCAGGGCACCACGTGGGGCCCCGTCCCGCACCCGTTCCGGGCCGGTTCGGTGCGGCGGCTCGGCCCGTGGCGGGGCGGGGCCGGTTGCGGGCCGGGGCTCGCACCGGACGGGTGCCCGCATCGGTGCGAGGCTCTGTGCGGTGATCGCCCCCCACGCCGTACCGGGCCGCTGTGCACCGGCCGCCCCTCCAGTGACGCGGTCAGGCTCCGGCGGGCGGTCCCGGGCCCGGGCAGCGGGGCCGGCTCCGGCGGCGGGACCGGCTCCGGCGCGGGTTCAGGCTCCGATCCCGTGGCGGACGGCCCAGAGGGCGGCCTGGGTGCGGTCGGCGAGGTCCAGTTTCATGAGGATGTTGGAGACGTGGGTCTTGACGGTCTTCTCGGAGAGGACGAGTGCGCGGGCGATCTCGCGGTTGGAGCGTCCGTCGGCGATCAGGCCCAGCACCTCGCTCTCCCGCTCGGTGAGCGTGGTGCCGCGGCCCTGGCCGCCCGTGCCCTCGTCCTGGGCGAGGAGGGCGCCGGCCACCTCCGGCTGGAGCAGCACATGCCCGGCGTGGACGGAGCGGATGGCGCCGGCCAGCGCCTCCGGGTCGATGTCCTTGTAGACGTATCCGGCGGCCCCGGCGCGCAGGGCGGGGACGACGGTGCGCTGTTCGGTGAAGCTGGTGACGATCAACACCCGTGCGGGGTTGGCCAGTTCACGCAGGGTGCGCAGGGCCTCGATGCCGTCGGTGCCGGGCATCTTGACGTCCATCAGGACGACGTCGGGGCGCAGCCGTTCGGCGGCGGCGATGCCTTCCGTCCCGTCGGCCGCCTCGCCCACGACCTCGATGTCGTCCTGGATCTCCAGGAACGTCCGCAGACCGCGGCGGACGACCTGATGGTCGTCGACCAGCAGCACCCGGATGGGTCCGGTGGCGCCCGCGGGCTCCGCGAGGGGCTCGTCGGCGCCGGAGGGGGCGGGGGTGCCGCCCGGCGGGGCGTGCCGTCGCTCGCGGGCGTCGCCCTGTCCGTCGTGGTTGCCGATTCCGGCGTGCTCAGCCACCGGGCACCTCCATCTCCACAGCGGTGCCCTTGCCGGGCTCCGATTTCACGGTGAGTACGCCGCCGACGCCGTTGGCGCGGTCGCGCATGGACACCAGGCCCAGGTGACGGCCGGCTGTGCGGACCGCGCCGGGGTCGAAGCCGCAGCCGTCGTCGGCGACCTTGAGCAGCGCGCCCTGGCCGTGCCGGGCGAGGGTGACCTCGACGCGTTCGGCGCCGCTGTGCCGCAGCGCGTTGTGCAGCGCCTCCTGGGCGACGCGGAGCAGCGCCTCCTCCTGGGACGAGGGCAGGGCGCGGACGCAGTGCGCGTCGAACGTGACCTCGGCGGTGTGCGCGCGGTCGAGGACCTGGGCCTGGGAGCGGAGGGTGGCGACGAGCCCGTCCTCGTCGAGGGCGGCGGGCCGCAGCTCGACGACGGCGGCGCGCAGCTCGTCGGCGGCTTCGGCGGCGAGCGCGGCGACCTGGTGCAGTTCGTCCTTGGCGCGGCCCGGGTCGCGGTCGACGAGCGCGGTGGCCGCCTGGGCGGTGAGCCGGAGGGAGAAGAGTTTCTGGGCGACGGCGTCGTGCAGCTCGTGGGCGAGGCGGGCGCGTTCCCCGGCGATGGTCAGCTCGCGGCTGCGTTCGTAGAGGCGGGCGTTGGTGAGGGCGATGGCGGCGTGCTGGGCGAGTATGCCCAGCAGGCGTTCGTCCTCGGCGGTGAAGCCGCAGCTCCCGGCCGGTTTGGGGCAGCGCTTGTTGGCGAGGAAGAGGGCGCCGAGGATCTCGTCGCCGTCGGCGACGGGCAGGCCGAGGAAGTCGGACATGTCGGGGTGGGCGGCGGGCCAGCCGCCGAAGCGGGGGTCCTCGCGGACGTCGGCGAGGCGCTCGGGGGTGGCGTGGTGCAGCATCGCGGCGAGGATGCCGTGCTGGCGGGGCAGCGGGCCGATGGCCTTCCACTGCTCCTCGCTGACACCGTCCACCACGAACTGCGCGAAGCCGCCGTGGTCGTCGGGCACGCCGAGGGCGGCGTATTCGGCGTCGAGCAGTTCCCGGGCCGAGGCCACGATCGTCTTGAGGACGTCCCGCACCTCCAGATGCCGGCTCATCGCGAGGATCGCGCTGCTCACCGCGGGGATTCCGGCTCCCGGTCCGTTGGTCATGGCTTCACGGTACCGGCGCCCCGCGGGGGAGGTATCGGTCCACCGCCGCGCCGGTCCTCGGTCTGCGGACCTACGCCCCGGGGACCGGCCGGGGTGCCGATCCCGTACGGGTACGGCCGTGCGTGAGGCGCGCCCCGTACGGGCACGGTCGCGCGCCGCCGGCGGCCGTTCGCGTCCCCGCACGCTTCCCCCACCTCCCCATAGGGGACATACAGGTCATTTTTCGCACTCTGCATGAATGTCACCCAGTCCCCTATATAGGGGCACTGTGCATCCTCGTCGGCAACCCTCCGCTCCCCCGACCACGCGGATCGCGCCGAAGTCCGCGGATTCGGCGGTCCGCGCCCCGGAGGGCGGCGCCCGGTTCCAGACTCGGCGCATGACACAACCGACGAGGACCTGGACCCCGACCCACGGCGATCCCTACCGGACCGTTCCGTACCGGCCCGCGCGCATACCGGCGGCGGAGTCGCTCGCCCGCGCGGCTCAGCTGCGGGAGCGGATGGACGGCAGGCGGACCGTGCGGCAGTTCTCCACCGATCCGGTGCCCGAGCAGGCCGTACGGGACGCCATCGCCTGCGCGGCCACCGCGCCGTCCGGAGCGCATCAGCAGCCGTGGACGTTCGTGCTGGTCAAGGACGCCGAGGTGCGGCGGCGTATCCGGGCGGCGGCGGAAGAGGAGGAGCGCGTCTCGTACGACGGGCGGCTGGGTGAGGAGTGGCTGGCCGCGCTGCGCCCGCTGGGGACGGACGCGGTCAAGCCGCATCTGACCGACGCGCCGGAGCTGATCGTGGTGTTCCAGCAGCGGCACTGGCTGGGCCAGGACGGCACCAAGCGCAAGCACTACTACGTGGACGAGTCGGTGGGGATCGCGGTCGGGATGCTGCTGTCCGCACTGCATCTGTCGGGGCTGGCGGCGCTGGTGCACACGCCCAGTCCGATGCGGTTCCTCCAGGAGGTTCTGGGGCGGCCGGCCAACGAGAAGGCGTTCGCGGTGATCCCCGTGGGATACCCGGCGAAGGACTGCGAGGTGCCGGATCTGGTCCGGAAGTCCCTTGACCAGGTGCTGGTCGAGGTCTGAGCCACATCCGGCCCCGCACATACTGTGCAGTTGCGATCACACCCGGCGAGGTAAACGTTCGCCGGGTGTGACGCCGCGCATAGGGCACAGGTCACCTACGACGCTCTTTAGTCGCCCCTGAAACCCGTATGAGCTGGGGCGCTCGCCCGCACGACGCAAGATCGGGCACCCGGGTTCCACTACCCGGGGTCGTACGTCACCTCATTGCCCGGCGAATTTACGGCCGCTAAGAATGGCTCCCGTCGCTCGGCGCCGCGGTCCCCACCCGGCGTTCTCCGCCAACCACGGCCCCCTGCGACGTCCCCCATCGGAAGGTCTACTTCGCCATGTCCAAGCACGCCCTTTTCGGCCTTGACCGCCTGACGCGGACCCACAAGCTCTCCGCCGCCGGCATCGCCGCGGCCGGTGCCGCCGCCCTCGCCTTCACCGTCGTACCGGGCGCGGACGCCGGTCAGACCACCGGACAGGCCACGGCCGCGAACGTGCAGCCCGTCGCCTTCAGCACCACCGTCGGCAGCGCGGCGCAGGCCCAGCAGACCACCATCGCCAAGCAGGCCGACGCCTCCACGAAGGCCGGCAAGGCCGAGGCCGCCGCCAAGGCGAAGGCCGCCGCGAAGGCCAAGGCCGAGGCCGAGGCCAAGGCGAAGGCCGCGAAGGAGCGCGCCGCCGAGCGGACCGCCAGCCGGTCCACCGACCGCGCCGCGCTGCCCACCGCCGCGAAGACGCCGGTCAAGACCTACGCGAACAACCTCGACGGCTGGATCCGCCAGTCCCTCGACATCATGAACAGCAAGGGCATCCCCGGCTCGTACGACGGCATCTACCGCAACATCATCCGGGAGTCCGCGGGCAACCCGATGGCCATCAACAACTGGGACATCAACGCCGTCAACGGCGTGCCCTCCAAGGGCCTGCTCCAGGTGATCGCCCCGACCTTCCAGGCGTACCACGTCGCCGGCACCTCCTGGGACATCTACGACCCGGTCGCCAACATCACCGCCGCCTGCAACTACGCGGCCGACAAGTACGGCTCGATGGACAACGTCAACTCGGCCTACTGAGCCGGACCGCGTCCGCACCGCCGAGGGGCGGCACCCGATCACGGGTGCCGCCCCTCGGCGGTGGTGCGCTACGGGCGCCGGGTCACTTGCGCATGACCTCCGGCTCGTGGCGGCGCAGCAGGCGCGCCACGACGAAGGCGAGGGCGACGCCGAGCGTGATCAGGATGATCATGTCCATCACGTAGACACCGGGCTGGTGCTGCCACAGCGGATCGGGGTTGGCGGGCGTCCCCTTGATCGGGTTGGCCGGCTCCCAGGGCAGCAGGCGGTTCATGTCGGCGGTCGCACCCATCGCGGCGACGGCCCAGCGCGACGGCATCAGCCAGGAGAACTGCGCGACACCGAGCGTGTCGAACAACTGGAAGAGCACGCCGGTGAAGACGACCTGGACGATGGCGAACATGACCAGCAGCGGCATGGTCTTCTCGGCGGTCTTGACCAGCGCGGAGATGATCAGGCCGAACATCATCGAGGTGAAGCCGAGCGCGATGATCGCCAGCGTCATCTCGACGCCCGGCGCGTTGCGGAAGATCACGCCCTCGTCGGGCATCGTCCGCGTGGAGAAACCGATCACCGAGATGATCACGCCCTGGAAGGCGGTGGCCACGCCCAGGACGATCACCTTGGACATCAGATACGCCGACCGCGACAGGCCGGTGGCCCGTTCGCGCTCGTAGATGACCCGCTCCTTGATCAGCTCACGTACGGAGTTGGCGGCGCCGGAGAAGCACATACCGACCGCGAGGATCAGCATGATCGTGGAGGCGTCACGGTTCGCGCCGTGCCGGTTGTCCGGCCCGTATCCGAAGCCGTAATCGCTGGGAATCAGCATCGAGACGATGCCGAGGACCGCGGGCAGCGCCAGCATCAGGACCAGGAAGCCGCGGTCGGAGGCGAGCACCGACACGTAGCGGCGCATCAGCGTCCACAGTTGCGAGCCCCAGCTCTGCGACTGCTGCGCCCGGGCGGGCGGCGCCTGGAGCTGCACCGACTGCGGGGCGACCGCGTCGATGTCCGCCGCGTACATCTGGTAGTGCGGGGAGCCGCGCCAGCGGCCCATCCAGTCGTAGTCGCGGTAGTTCTCGAACGCCGAGAAGACGTCGGCCCAGGTGTCGTACTGGAAGAAGTTCAGCGCCTCCTCGGGCGGGCCGAAGTAGGCGACGCCGCCGCCCGGCGCCATGACCAGCAGCTTGTCGCAGATGCCCAGCTCGGCGACGGAGTGCGTGACGACCAGGACGGTCCGCCCGTCGTCGGCGAGACCGCGCAGCAGTTGCATGACGTCGCGGTCCATGCCCGGGTCGAGACCGGAGGTCGGCTCGTCGAGGAAGATCAGCGACGGCTTGGTGAGCAGCTCCAGGGCGACCGAGACGCGCTTGCGCTGACCGCCGGAGAGCGAGGTGACCTTCTTGTCCCGGTGCACATGGAGCTTCAGCTCGTGCAGCACCTCGTCGATACGCGCCTCACGCTCGGCCTCCGCGGTGTCGCCGGGGAAGCGGAGCTTGGCGGCGTAGCGCAGCGCCTTCTGGACGGTCAGCTCCTTGTGCAGGATGTCGTCCTGCGGGACCAGACCGATGCGCTGCCGCAGCTCGGCGAACTGCTTGTAGAGGTTCCGGTTGTCGTAGAGGACATCGCCCTCGTTGGCGGGGCGGTAGCCGGTGAGCGCCTTGAGCAGCGTCGACTTGCCGGAGCCGGACGGGCCGATGACGGCGATCAGCGACTTCTCCGGAACGCCGAACGACACGTCCTTGAGGATCTGCTTGCCGCCGTCGACGGTGACCGTCAGGTGGCGCGCCGAGAAGGAGACGTCGCCGGTGTCGACGAACTCCTCCAGCCGGTCGCCGACCAGGCGGAACGTGGAGTGACCGACGCCGATGATGTCGTTCGGGCCGATGAGGGCGGAGCCGGACTTGGGGACCGGCTGACCGTTGACGTAGGTGCCGTTGTGGCTGCCGAGGTCACGGATCTCGAAACGGCCGTCGGGAGTGGCGTGGAACTCCGCGTGGTGGCGGGAGACCTGGAGGTCGGAGACGACCAGCTCGTTCTCCAGCGCACGGCCGATGCGCATCACCCGGTCCATTTCCAGCCGGTGGAATGTGGTCGGGCTGCGGTCGCCCTGCGGCTGCCGGGCACCGCCGCCCGCCTGCGGGGCCGGCTGCCGGGCCTGCGGAGGCTGGTGAGCCTGCTGCGGCTGGTGGGCCTGCTGCGGGACGTAGGGCTGCTGCGCGGCCGGCGGCTGGTGGCCCTGCTGGACGGGCGGCTGCTGCTGCGCCGCCGGCTGCTGCCAGCCCTGGGCGGCGGCCTGCTGCGGCGCGGCGGGCGCGCTGTAGGCACCGGCGGCCGGTGCGGCGGCGTCCGACAGCGCGAGCCGCGGACCGTCGGTGGCGTTGCCCAGGTGCACGGCCGAACCGGCGCCGATCTCCGTCCGCTGGATCCGCTGCCCCTGGACGTACGTGCCGTTGGTGCTGCCCTGGTCTTCGATGACCCAGCCGTGGCCGGCCCACCGCACGACGGCGTGACGCCAGGAGACCCTGGCGTCGTCGAGCACCAGGTCGCCCTGCGGATCACGGCCCACGCTGTAGGACCGGGACGGATCGAGCGTCCAGGTCCTACCGTTCAATTCCAGTACGAGTTCAGGCACTCCACGCCCCATTACATAGTCCCCCGAGTGACGCCCTGTATGGGAATCCAGGGTTGGTGAACATCGTGGGGAACTATTTCAGGCTCGGCCCGCCTACCGGAAACCGGGACGCGGGCCCGGCGCACCCCGCGTACGGCACGCCCGTACGAAGGCCCGGACGGCACCCGTCAAACCACACCGGAGCGGCGAAACCGTCCACCGCGATCCGCCCCGGACCGGTCCGTTCCGGCCGCCGGGAGGGCCGGAACGGACCGGTGGGCGGGTGCGGACACGAGTCCATAACGATCAGGTGCGGGGCGGTCCTGGGCCGTCCCGGGCAGGCGCCGCGGGCCGATACCGCAGCTCCGGGGCCGTGCCCGGGGCCACTGTGCGCGGCGGTCCGAACGACGGACAGATGTACGGACGGACGCGGCGGGCGGTTACCGTAAAGGCACCATGAGCGCATCGCAGACCCCGCCTGCCACCGCCGTACCGGGCGATGACGTACCGACCCTTCTCGTGAAGATCTTCGGGAAGGACCGGCCCGGCATCACCGCTGGTCTCTTCGACACCCTCGCCGCCTACTCCGTCGATGTCGTGGACATCGAGCAGGTCGTGACCCGTGGCCGCATAGTGCTGTGCGCACTGGTCACCGTGCCCTCCTCCGGGGCCGACGGCGCCTCCGAGGGCGGCCTGCGGGCCACCGTCCACAGTTGGGCCGAGTCGCTGAACCTCCAGGCGGAGATCATCTCCGGCCGGGGCGACAACCGGCCACGCGGCACCGGACGGTCCCACATCACCGTGCTGGGCCATCCGCTGACCGCCGAGTGCACCGCCGCGATCACCGCCGCCATAACGTCCTGCGGCGGCAACATCGACCGGATCTTCCGGCTCGCCAAGTACCCGGTGACGGCCGTGGAGTTCGCGGTCTCCGGCGCCGCCACGGACGCGCTGCGCTCCGTCCTGGCACCGGAGGCGGCCCTCCTCGGCGTCGACGTCGCCGTGGTGTCGGCGGGACTCCAGCGCCGGGCACAGCGGCTGGTCGTCATGGACGTCGACTCGACACTGATCCAGGACGAGGTCATCGAACTGTTCGCGGCGCACGCCGGCTGCGAGGCGGAGGTCGCCGAGGTCACCGCGCAGGCGATGCGCGGCGAGCTGGACTTCGAACAGTCACTGCACGCCCGGGTCGCCCTGCTGGCCGGGCTCGACGCCTCCGTCGTGGAGAAGGTCCGCAAGGAGGTACGGCTCACGCCGGGCGCCCGCACCCTCGTCCGCACCCTCAAGCGGCTCGGCTACCAGGTCGGCGTCGTCTCCGGCGGATTCACCCAGGTCACCGACGCACTCCAGGAAGAGCTGGGGCTGGACTTCGCCGCCGCCAACACCCTGGAGGTCGCGGACGGCAAGTTCACCGGCAAGGTCACCGGCGAAATCGTCGACCGCGCCGGAAAGGCACGGCTGCTCCGCAGCTTCGCGCACCAGGCCGGAGTACCGCTGGCCCAGACCGTCGCCATCGGCGACGGCGCCAACGACCTGGACATGCTCAACACCGCGGGCCTCGGCGTCGCCTTCAACGCCAAACCGGTCGTCCGCGAGGCCGCCCACACCGCGGTCAACGTCCCCTTCCTCGACACCGTGCTCTACCTGCTCGGCATCACACGTGAAGAGGTCGAGGCGGCGGAGACGCATTTGGGGTGAGGGGGGTGGGGTGAGGGGGTTGGGCTTCGGGGCCCCTTGGGGGGCCTCCCCCCTCCCCACCCTCCCCTCCCCCAAGCGGTCGGACCATCGGCCCCGGTCGTTCGCGTACGAACCGACCGGTACGGCCCCGGTCCCTTCCTGAGCCGGTACCTCCACAGCCCAGCTCTCGCACAGCCCGCTCCCTCCACGGGCTGGTTCCTGCACGGTCCGCTCCCCGCCCGGCTCAGCCTGGGCACACGGACCGGCCCCGCGCGGTCCTGCCCCCCAGGCTCGAAGCCTCGGGGGCAGGCCCCGTTCGCCCCAGGTGCAGGGGGTGCGGTCCTTACTCGTGGGGCGGCCAGTACGCGGTGAGGCGTCCCACGCCGTGCTCGACGGACTTCCATGAGCCGTTGAACTCGATGACGGCCATCGCCGAGGTGGGGAATCCGCCGCGGTTCATGCGCGCCAGCAGGTCTCCTTCCGCCTCGCCCGCCAGTGCGTCGGCGAGTGCGTGGACGCCCGGGTTGTGGCCGACCACGAGGAGGTTGGTGACTTCGTCGGACGTTTCGTTGAGCACCGCGATGAGTTCGCCGAGCGACGCCTCGTAGAGCCGGTCGTCGTAGACGGTCCTGGGGCGCTGGGGCAGCTCGCCGACGAAGAGCTTCCATGTCTCGCGGGTGCGGGCGGCGCTTGAGCAGAGGGTGAGGTCGGGGGTGATCCCGGCCCCGGCCAGCCGTCGTCCGGCTGCGGGGGCGTCCATACGGCCGCGGTCGGCGAGCGGGCGCTCATGGTCGCTCTCTTGTGTCCATTCGGCCTTGGCGTGTCGGAGGAGGACGATCCGGCGAGGTGTATCGGCGCTCATGCGTCCCAGCTTCGCATGAAAGACGGCGCGGGGCGCGGGGTGTTGGAAGGCTCCCCTCCGGGGGTGACGGCGCTCCGCGGCGGTCAGGCGGAGAGGGCGCGGGCCGCTATCTCCAGGAGGTGTGTCACCGCGGTGGGTGCCGGTGCGGCGGAGGCCGCCGGCAGGGCGAGCAGGAGCGTGAAGGGGACGACGGGGAGTGCCGGCGCCCACCACGGCAGCTCTCGCCGTGCGGGCGCGGTGCGGGGCGCGGGCCGGGTCGCGGCGCGCGGGGGCACGGGGACGGTGGTGTGGCGGGATGCGGCGGGCATGGTCGCCTCCGTACGGATCGGAGCGCGCCGCGGGTGGGGCGGGGCGCCACCGCGGGGTGCGGTGTTCTTCGAAGGTACGAGGAACGGGTGAGCGTTCCTATCCGGGATGACCCCCAGTGATCCCGTAGGGGATCTGTTCGCCCATCGGCCCGGGGCCCGCGCGGGCGCCGCCGTCCGGCCGGGGCCGCCCGAGGGGGGCGGCGCGGGGACCCGCTCCGGAAGCCGCACCTCGCGCCACCCGCCGGAGTCCTCCGTAAGGGCGGTGCCTCCCAGCGGACACCGACCGCCGGGACGGGCGCCGCCGTGTCATACACCCCGGGCGTACGCGCACAGGCCCCGGTCCGGTGCGTCAGTTGGCGGCGATGCTCGCGATGACGGCGATGACGACGGTGACGGCGAGCATCACGCCGAGGACGGTGAGCAGCTTCTTCTGGCCGCCCTGGGGATTGGGTTCGAGTACAGGCATGGGGTCAGTGTCGCACTCAGGTCTCGTCCTCGATGCGGCGGTCCCGGCCGGCGAGCACGCCCACCGCGATCTGCGGCACCATCAGGCCCGCCATCAGCGCGATCGGGATGCCCCAGCCGCCGCTGTGCTGGTAGAGGGCGCCGACGAGGAGCGGGCCGGGGAGGGAGATGAGGTACCCGACACACTGGGCGAAGGCGGAGAGCTTGACGACGCCGGCGGCGCTGGTGGCGCGCATCCCGATCATGGTGAGGGCGAGCGGGAAGGCGCAGTTGGAGATGCCCATGAGGAGGGCCCAGAGCCAGGCGCCGGAGGCGGGGGCGAACCAGAGCCCGGCGTAGCCGGCGAGGCCGCAGAGGCCGAGGGAGGCGGCGAGCGGGCCCTGGTGGCGCATGCGGGAGGCCATCCGCGGCAGGACGAACGACAGCGGCACGCTGATGGCCATGGTGACGGCGAGGAGGACACCGGCGGTGCCCGCGGAGACCCCGGCGTCGCGGAAGATCTGCGGCATCCAGCCCATCGTGATGTAGGCGGCGGTGGCCTGAAGGCCGAAGAAGACCGCCAGTGACCAGGCGGTCGGTGAGGTGGCGATGCGGATCGGGCGTTCCGCGGCGTGGCCGGCGGCGCCGGGTGCGGCGGTGGTGCCGCGGCGGCGCACGATCAGGATCCAGGGGATCACGGCGGCGACGGCGAGGGCGGCCCAGAGGGCGAGGCCGGGGCGCCAGCCGCCGACCGCGGCGGTCAGCGGGACCGTCGTGGCGGCGGCGAGGGAGGTGCCGAGGGCCAGGGCCATGGAGTAGACGCCGGTCATCGGGCCGACGCGGTCGGGGAACCAGCTCTTGATGACGACGGGCAGGAGGACGTTGCTGACCGCGATGCCGGCGAGGGCGAGTGCGCTGGCGGTGAGGAAGCCGGCGGTGTTGCCGGTGAAGGGGCGTACGGCGACGCCGACGGCGATGGCGGCCATACCGGCACAGACGACGGCGCCGGGACCGAGGCGCCGGGCGAGCCGGGGGGCGGCGATGCCGAACGCGGCGAAGCAGAGGGCGGGGACGGAGGTGAGGAGTCCGGCGACGGTGCCGCTCATGCCGAGCCCGGCGCGTACCTCTTCCATGAGGGCGCCGAGGCTGGTGATGGCGGGGCGGAGGTTGAGCGCGGCGAGGACGAGGCCGGCGATGACGACGCCGCCGAGCCAGCGGGGCGGGGCCGGGGCGTCCGTCACGGGGCGTCCGTCGTCGGCGGTGCTGCCGGTGGGGGGTGCGGTGGTGCCGGGGGCCGGCCGGTCGGCGGCGTGGAGTGTCGCCAGGTCGTCTTCTGCCATGCCCTCATCATAGAATCATAGGATGATTGCCTGTCCAGTCGACGGTGGCCGCCCTCTCCCCGGCGCCCTGCCCGGCCCGGTCCCGGCGGCGCCGTCCACCACCGCCCTCTCCCCGTACCCCGGAGCGCAGCCATGCCCCTGACCTCCCCCCGCCGCTCCGCGCTGGCGGATCAGGTGATCGCGCAGTTGCGCGCCCAGATCACCTCCGGCGAATGGCCCGTCGGCGCGCGCATCCCCACCGAACCGGAGCTGACCGAGCAGCTCGGGGTGGCCCGGAACACCGTGCGGGAGGCCGTGCGGGCGCTGGCGCACAACGGGCTGCTGGACATCCGGCAGGGCTCGGGCACCTACGTCGTGGCCACCAGTGAGCTGGCCGGGGTGATGAACCGCCGGTTCGCCGACGCCGACCCCGGGCACATCGCCGAGGTGCGCAGCACCCTGGAGGCATCGGCGGCGCGGCTGGCCGCCCGCCACCGCACCGCGCACGACCTGCGGCAGCTCGACACCCTTCTGGAGCGCCGGGAGCGCGCCTGGGAGTCGGGGGCGGCGGACGCGTTCGTCGAGGCGGACGCGACGCTGCACATGGCGGTGGTCGCGGCCTCGCACAACGACGTGCTGGCGGAGATCTACGCCGACCTCGGGGGCGTACTCCGTGACTTCCTGCGCGCCGACGTCGGGGAGGAGCTGCGTCCGGAGGCCCATATGGACCACGCGCGGCTGGTGGCGGCGATCCGGGAGGGCGACGGCGAGCGGGCGGCGGCGGAGGCGAGCCTGCTGCCGTTCGGCTGCCGGGCGGCGCTGCGCGGCCCCGGCTGATCCGCTCCCCGCCGCCGTACGGCCCCCGAACGTCTCCTGCCCGCCCCGGCGGACCGGGACGGGCAGGAGAGCGGGCGGGACGGACGGGTGACGGTGCGTCAGGGGCCGTCCGCGCGCCGTGCGGTGCGGGCGGGGGTGGTCAGGCGCCCATCATGTGCACGCCGCCGTCGACGTGCACGATCTCGCCGGTGGTACGCGGGAAGAAGTCCGACAGCATGCCGACGACGCCGCGGCCGGCCGGCTCCGGGTCGGCGAGGTCCCAGCCGATCGGGGCGCGGTGGTTCCACACGTCCGCCAGGGACTCGAAACCGGGGATGGACTTGGCGGCCATCGACTTGATCGGACCGGCCGAGACGAGGTTGCAGCGGACGCCCTTGGGGCCGAGGTCGCGCGCCAGGTAGCGGTTGGTGCTCTCCAGCGCCGCCTTGGCCACACCCATCCAGTCGTACTTCGGCCAGGCGATCTGCGCGTCGAAGGTCATACCGACGATGGCGCCGCCGCGCTCCATGAGCGGCAGGCAGGCCATGGCCAGCGACTTGTAGGAGTACGCCGAGACCTGGACCGCGGTGCCGACGTCCTCCCAGCTCGCCTCCAGGAAGTTGAAGGCGCCCTGCGGGCCGAAGGCGATGGAGTGCACGATGCCGTCGAGGCGGGCGTCCTCGCCCTGGTGCTCGCGGATCTTGTCGGCGAGACCGTCCAGGTGCTCCTGGTTGGTGACGTCCAGCTCGATGACCGGCGCCTCCTTGGGGAGCCGCTTGGCGATCCGCTCGACGAGGGAGAGCCGGCCGAAGCCGGTCAGGATGACCTCGGCGCCCTCGTTCTGGGCGGTCTTGGCCGCCTGGAACGCGATCGACGACTCGGTCAGCACTCCGGTGACCAGAATGCGCTTGCCTGCGAGGATTCCACTCATGCTGATCAGTGACCCATGCCCAATCCGCCGTCCACGGGAATGACGGCTCCGGTGATGTACGCGGCCTCGTCGGAGGCCAGGAAGCGGACCGAGGCGGCGATCTCCTCGGGCTGGGCGTAGCGCGCCAGCGGCACCTGCTTCACGATGCTCTCCCGCTGCTCGTCGGTGAGCGCACGGGTCATGTCGGTGTCGACGAACCCGGGGGCGACGACGTTGAAGGTGATGTTACGGCTGCCCAGCTCCCGGGCGAGCGAGCGGGCGAAGCCCACCAGGCCCGCCTTGGAGGCCGCGTAGTTCGCCTGGCCCGCGCCGCCGAGCAGCCCGACCACGGACGAGATCAGCACGACGCGTCCCTTACGGGCCCGCAGCATGCCGCGGTTGGCGCGCTTGACCACGCGGAAGGTGCCGGTGAGGTTGGTGTCGAGGACGGAGGTGAAGTCCTCCTCGGACATCCGCATCAGAAGCTGGTCGCGGGTGACACCGGCGTTGGCCACCAGCACCTCGACCGGACCGTGCTTCTCCTCGATCTCCTTGTACGCCTGGTCCACCTGCTCGGCGTCCGTGATGTCGCATTTCACGGCGAGGAACCCCTCGGGGGGCTCGCCCGACCGGTAGGTGATGGCGACCTTGTCGCCGGCCTCGGCGAAGGCGCGGGCAATGGCGAGGCCGATGCCGCGGTTGCCTCCGGTGACCAGAACCGAGCGGCTCACGAGATCACCCTTTCGTTTCCTGATCCGTCTGCGTTTGGAATGAAACTATCGGTCACCGGGCCCGTACGGAGAATCGAGGCCGGACAGGGGCGGCGCGCCGTGACTGTCGGGTCCCTACAGAAGCGGCTGTCCGCACCGTCCACAGCGACCGTGGCGCTGCCCGTCCGGCGCCCGGTACGGACCGTCGTGTGGTGGATCCCTCCAATCCGCGACCGGTGTGCGCGCGGGCGGCGGGCACGTTCGCCGGGCGGGCCCCGGACGGCGGCGCCGGGCGGTGCCGGGGCGGCCGCGGCCCGGGCCCGTACGGGAGCGGGGACGGGGGCGGTCCGGGGAGGCGAGGGCGGTGGACACGCAGCGAATAGACTGTCGCCTCGTCCTCCCGTCCGGGAACCACAACCGATCAGGAACGCCATGACACGCCTCGGCGAATCCGTCGCCCGCGCCACGACCCTGCTCTCCGCCGACCTCTCCACGGACACCACCGTCCAGGAGCTGCTCCGGGAGACGGGCGCGCGGCGCTATCTCGACCTGACGGATCTGCCGCCGAAGGAGCAGGCGGCGCTGATCGCGGGGCGCGCCGTCGAGGTGCTGCCGGGTGTGGAGAAGCTGGCGGAGCGGATCGAGGAGCGCCGCGCCGCGGGCGAGGGGCTCCACATCAAGCTGGGCATCGACCCGACCGCGACCGATGTGCACCTCGGGCACGCGGTGCCGCTGATCGTGCTGAGCCGGTTCCAGCGGCTGGGCCACTCCGTCACGCTGATCATCGGTGACTTCACCGCCAAGATCGGCGACCCGTCGGGCCGTACCGCCGAGCGTCCGCCGCTGACCGACGAGGACATCGCGGCCAACCTCGCCACCTACCGCGAGCAGGTCCGCCCGTTCTTCGACTTCGAGAAGGTCAGCTTCCGGCAGAACAGCGAGTGGCTGGCGCCGTACACCTTCCCGGAGCTGCTGTCGCTGCTCTCGCAGGTCCCGGCGTCGCAGTTGCTGCAGCGCGAGGACTTCCGCAACCGGCTGGCGGCCGGGTCCGGGCTGACGATGACGGAGCTGCTGTACCCGATCGCGCAGGGCCTGGACTCCGTGGCGCTCGCCTGCGACGTCGAACTGGGCGGCTCCGATCAACTGCTCAACCTCCAGATGGGCCGCAAGCTGATGGAGCTGCGCGGGCAGCAGCCGCAGTTGGTCGTGACGATGCCGCTGATCGAGGGCACCGACGGCACCGGCGCCAAGATGTCGAAGTCGAAGGGGAACTACGTCGGTCTGAGCGCCCCCGCCGACGACGTCTTCGGCAAGATCATGTCGGTGCCGGACCGGCTGATGGAGCCGTACCTCAAGGCGTGGACGGAGTGGACCGACGACGAGATCGCCCTCGCCCTCGAGCGGGTCGAGGAGCGGTCGCTGCACCCGATGGATCTGAAGAAGATCCTCGCGGGCGAGGTCGTGACCGCGCTGTACGGCCTGGAGGCGGCGATGGCCGCGCGGGCCGGGTTCACCGCGCAGTTCTCCAAGAAGTCGTTCACCGATGTCGGTTCGCTGCCGTCCGTCGATGTCGCGGCGCACGGCGCGGAGAGCGTCGCGGCGGTGCTGACGAAGGTCCTGGAGTTCACGCCGAGCGCCTCGGCCGCCCGGCGGCTGGCGAAGCAGAACGCGCTGAAGCTGGTCGTCGAAGGCGCCGACGGGCAGCAGACGGTGGTGATCGCCGAGGCGGACGCGGTGCGGCCGCTCGCCGAGGTGGTGGCCGAGGCGCCGTCCGGCGAGGGTGTGTACCTCAAGGCGGGCCGCAAGCTCGCCAAGGTCGAGGGCGTCTGACGGCCCTTTCCTCACGGCTCGTCCGGACGGCCGGTGCGCGGGTGCGCACCGGCCGTCCGGCGCGTTCGGGGCCTGCCCCGGTCAGGTGCGGCGGGCGCGGTTGCCGCGTACGCCGACCCAGAGGCGGTCCCCGGCGGCGACGATGATGACCGCGCCGATGAGCTGGAAGAGGTGGCGGATCCAGTCGATGCCCCGGGTGTCGTTGACGCCGAGGCCGGTGGCGGCCCAGTTGCCCAGGACGCTGCCGATCAGACCGCAGAGCACCGTCAGCCAGAGCGGGATCTGCTGTTTGCCGGGGATGATGGCCTTGGCGATCAGTCCCAGGATCAGACCGACGATGAGGGCCCACAACCAATTCATGTCGCCTCCTGGTTCGGCGCGGGAGCGGACCGTGCCCCGCCAGTGTCGCGCCGCACCCGCCACACCGCACGCGGAGCCGGAGCGGGTACGGGCCCGGACTCCGGTGGCGGCCCCGGTCTCGTCCGCGGCGCGGGGGCGGCGTACCGTGTCAGTGTCCGGAATCGGGGAGAATCCGGCGGGACTCCGGTCGTGTCCGCACCGTCCCGCCCACCCCGCGGCGTCCCGGCGGACGGCGGGGCGGACAGACGGCGGCCGCGGGATGCGGCCTGGCAGATGGTGGAGCGTGATGCGGAAGCAGAGCAGCGCCGAGACCTTCCGGATCACGGGGGCGCGGCGGGGGTTGTCGGAGGATGTGCGCGGGCGGCAGCGGCGCTATGTGATCTCGATGACCGTGCGGACGCTGGCCGTGGTGCTCACCGTCGTGCTGTGGAACGTCGAACGGCCGGTCGCCATCGCCACGCTGGTGCTGGGCTTCGCGCTGCCGTACGTCGCGGTGGTGATCGCCAACGCGGGCCGGGAGAACGTGACGTCGCTGCCGTCGACGTTCGTCGCCGCGCCGACGCGGCCGGCGCTCGCGTCCGGCGGCGGGCCGGTGGCGGATCCGGCGGACGGGGCGGCGGACCCGGGTGGTCGGGGCCCGGCCGCCGACTGACCTGCGGGGTATCGCGCCGGTAGCGTCGCGCCCCGCGCAGGCTCAAGAAAACCTCAGCTCAATCATTCCGTTCCGGTGCACCTCGCCGAGCGGCGCGTGACATACTGCGTACGCGCTCCGCATCCCCCGTCGGAGCGATGGACCGACGCCGGGCGGCTCCCCCCGTGGCTGCCCGGCGTCGTCCTGTATCCGCCGCCGTGGCACGGGAGTTGACGTACCGTCCGGTGGCCCGCCCGATGTGCCCGAGCCGCGCCGGTCCGCGGAACGTAGGGTGAAGGGCGTGAACCTCCCGAACGTGCCGGACTCCGGCGACAGTGCCGTCATCTGCTCCGCGAAGGGCTGCCGTGCGCCCGCCGTGTGGGTGCTGGCCTGGAACAACCCGAAGCTGCACACCCCTGAGCGCCGTAAGACCTGGCTCGCCTGCGAGGAGCACCGGGAGCATCTGTCGCAGTTCCTCGGCGTCCGCGGATTCCTCAAGGACGTGGTGTCGCTGGAGGAGTGGGAGTCCGCGGACCGGGAGGGCTGAGCGCCGCGCGGCCGGTGGACCGGCGGTCAGCCGCCGATCGCCGACATGGGGCGGTCCGGCTGGTGGAACGACGGGTCGTCCAGGCCCGATCCGGCTTTCTTGCCCCACATGGCGCGCTCCCAGATGCGCACGAGGGTGTCGTCCGGGGCGCCCGAGCGCAGGGCGGCGCGCAGATCGGTCTCCTCGGTGGCGAACAGGCAGGTCCGTATCTGGCCGTCGGCGGTGAGCCGGGTGCGGTCGCAGGCGTGGCAGAACGGGCGGGTGACGGAGGCGATGACGCCGACGCGGTGCGGTCCGCCGTCCACGATCCAGCGTTCGGCGGGGGCCGCGCCGCGCCGCTCCTCGCCCTCGGGGGTGAGGGTGAAGCGGGTGCGCAGCGAGGCGAGGATGTCGCCTGCGGTGATCATGCCGTCGCGCTGCCAGCCGTGCTGGGCGTCGAGCGGCATCTGCTCGATGAACCGCAGCTCGTAGCCGTGCTCGATGGCCCAGGCGAGGAGGTCGGGGGCCTCGTCGTCGTTGCGGCCGGGCATCAGGACGGTGTTGACCTTGACGGGAGTGAGGCCGGCGGCGTGGGCGGCGGCGAGGCCGCGGAGCACGTCGGCGTGGCGCTTGCGGCGGGTCATGGCCTGGAAGACATCCGGGCGGAGGGTGTCCAGGGAGACGTTGACGCGGTCGAGTCCGGCGTCGCGGAGGGCTTCGGCGGTGCGCTCCAGGCCGATGCCGTTGGTCGTCAGGGACATCCGGGGGCGGCGGGCGAGCCGGGCGACGCGGGCGATGATGCCGGTCAGTCCGGGGCGCAGCAGGGGCTCGCCGCCGGTGAAGCGGACCTCGTCGATGCCGAGGCGGTCGACGGCGAGGGTGATGAGGCGGACGATCTCGTCGTCGGTGAGCAGATCGGGTTTGGCGAGCCACTGCAGGCCCTCTTCGGGCATGCAGTACGTGCAGCGCAGATTGCAGCGGTCCGTGACGGAGACGCGCAGGTCGGTGGCGACACGTCCGAAGGTGTCGATAAGCACGAGGCCCCTCCCGGGTGCGGTCCCTGTGGTGTTCGTCGCTCCTTCGAGCCTACGCGATGGGGCTGACAGCGGGCAGGCGTGAGACGCACGAGGACGGGGCGGTGGCGTCGTAGGGAGCTACGACGCCACCGCCCCGTCCGGATGCCGGTCAGTGCGCTCCGGTGCCGGTCAGGGAGCGGACCTCCAGTTCGGCGTACTTGTCGGCGTCCGGCTTCTCGGTGGAGAGCAGGGAGCCCAGCCAGCCGAGGAGGAAGCCCAGCGGGATGGAGATCAGGCCGGGGTTCTCCAGCGGGAAGAAGGCGAAGTCGGCGGCGGGGAACATCGAGGTCTCCTTGCCGGAGACGACGGGTGAGAAGAGGACCAGCAGCACCGAGGCGGTGAGGCCGCCGTAGATGGACCAGAGGGCGCCCTGGGTGGTGAACCGCTTCCAGAAGAGGCTGTAGAGGAGCGTCGGGAGGTTGGCGGAGGCGGCGACGGCGAAGGCGAGGGCGACGAGGCCGGCGACGTTGAGGCCGCGGGCGAAGACGCCGAGGACGATGGCGACGGCGCCGATGCCGACGGTCGCCCAGCGGGCGGCGCCGACCTCCTCCTTCTCGGTGGCGTCCCCCTTGCGGATCACGTTGACGTAGATGTCGTGGGCGAACGACGAGGAGGAGGCGAGGGTGAGGCCCGCGACGACGGCGAGGATGGTGGCGAAGGCGACGGCGGAGATGACGGCGAGGAGGACCGCGCCGCCGGTGGATCCGGCGCCGCCGCCGATGACCTCGGCGAGCTGCGGGGCGGCGGTGTTGCCCGCCTTGTTGGCGGCGGTGATCTCCTCGGGCTTGATGAGGGCGGCGGCGCCGAAGCCGAGGGCGATGGTCATCAGGTAGAAGACGCCGATGATGCCGATCGCCCAGTTCACGGACTTCCGGGCGGCCTTGGCGGTGGGGACGGTGTAGAAGCGGATGAGGATGTGCGGCAGTCCGGCGGTGCCGAGGACGAGGGCGAGGCCGAGGGAGATGAAGTCGATCTTCGAGGTGGCGGTGGTGCCGTACTTCAGGCCGGGCTCCAGGAAGGCGGCGCCCTTGCCGCTGTTCTCGGCGGCGGCGCCGAGCAGCGCGGAGATGTTGAAGTGGAACTTCAGCATCACGAGGAATGTGATCAGCAGCGTGCCGGCGATCAGCAGGACGGCCTTGACCATCTGCACCCAGGTGGTGCCCTTCATCCCGCCGATCGTGACGTAGAGGATCATCACGATGCCGACGAGGACGACGACGAGGATCTTGCCGGTTTCGCTGGTGATGCCGAGGAGCAGGGTGACGAGGGCGCCGGCGCCGGCCATCTGGGCGAGCAGGTAGAAGATCGAGACGACGATGGTGGAGGTGCCGGCGGCGGTGCGGACCGGGCGCTGGCGCATCCGGTAGGCGAGGACGTCGCCCATCGTGTAGCGGCCGGAGTTGCGCAGCGGTTCGGCGACCAGGAGCAGGGCGACGAGCCAGGCGACGAGGAAGCCGATGGAGTAGAGGAAGCCGTCGTAGCCGGAGAGGGCGATGGCTCCGGCGATGCCGAGGAAGGACGCGGCGGACATGTAGTCGCCGGAGATGGCGAGGCCGTTCTGGAAGCCGCTGAACTGGCGTCCTCCGGCGTAGAAGTCCTCGGCGCCGCGGGTCTGGCGGCCGGCCCAGAGGGTGATGGCCAAGGTGGCGGCGACGAAGACGGCGAAGAGGCTGATGATCAGGGTGCGGTGTTCGCCCGCGCCGCCGGCGGCGAGCGGCAGGGCGAGCGGGTGCGCGGCGGTCATGCGTCGCCCTCCAGGCGGTTCTTGATGGCTTCGGCCTTCGGGTCGAGGCGCTTCGCGGCGTGGCGGGAGTACCACCAGGCGATGAGGAACGTCGTCAGGAACTGCGCGAGGCCCAGGACGAGGGCGACGTTGACGTTACCGGCGACCTTGATCGCCATGAAGCCGCCCGCGTAGCTCGACAGCAGGACGTAGACGAGGTACCAGAGGACGAAGGCGAGGGTGAGGGGGAAGGCGAACGCGCGGTGGCCGCGGCGCAGTTCGCCGAATTCCGCACTCCGCTGGACCTCGGTGTACGGGTGCGGTGCGCGCCCGGGGGCCGCGTCACCGGCGGGCGGGGCGGTGGCGGTCGGGGGCCCGGCGGGGCCGGGCGGTTCCTGCGGCCCGGGGCCGGTGGGCGGTGCGCTGCTCACGGTTTCTCCTGACGCATGGTGTCCGCGGCGGACCCGGTCCACCGCGGACCCGATGGTAAAGGGCGCGTAAGTGATAGGGATCACGCATCGTAGAGGTGGTGCGGGTGTGGCGACAGGGGGTGTGGGAGGAAATCCACCGGAGTAGGGGGCGCTCGGGGGGGGCGGTGTGCGCTGCCCTCCGGCGGGCGCTCCGGCGGGTGGAGGGCGAGGTCGCGCCGGTGCCGCCGGACATCGGGGCGGCGCGCGAAGGGTGTTGGCACCGGGCGGCCGGGGTGCGGGAGGGGCGGCGGGCTCGGACGGCGGTGTCCGGCCGGGCGGAGCCTCGGAGTTCGGCGGCCCGTCGGGGGCGGGGAGGACGTACGCCCCGGCGGCGGTCACGGGCCACCCCGGGGCGGGCGGCGGGCGAGCGGTGCGGAGCGCGGTCGGGCGCGGGCGGAGTGCGGGCCGTCCAACGCGGCTCGGCCGCCGGTGTGTTCAGACGCGGACGGGGCGCGGTCCGGTGGGCGCGGGCGGTGCGGTGCGTGCGGTGGTGCGCAACAGGCCCAGAGTCAGGGCGAGTTGGGCGGCGATGTAGGTGAGCATGATCCAGAACTGCGGGGCGGGGGCCTGGGGCCAGGCGGCGATCCCGGTGGCGATGAGGGTGTCGGAGAGCAGGAAGAGCAGCCCGCCGGCGGTGGCGTACGGTCCGGCCCGCAACGCCCCGAAGGCCATACCGGTCAGCAGCAGGCTGTATCCGGCGACCGGGCCCCGCAGGTCCGCGGGGAGACCGGGCCACAGCAGGGCGACGAGGACGGCCCAGGCGAGTACGTACCCCCCGGCCGCCGCGGCGGTACGGGCCCGGCCGGGCGCGGTGCCGTGCCGGGCGAAGAGGACGAGGTAGCAGACGTGTCCGGCGGCGAATCCGGCCATGCCCAGCAGGAAGAGGAGGTCGCCGCCGATCTGCAGCAGGGTGTCGCCGCAGCACCCGAGGAGCAGCGCCGCCGCCACCAGCGGCGGACCGCCCCGGGCGAGGGCGTACCCGGCGAGGACCGGCATCAGCGCCGGTTTGGTGGCCGGCACCACGGCGTGCGCCACAGCGCCCGCACCGCCGTCGGCCCCGGCGGCGGCACCGACGAGCAGCGCGACGAGATGAACGGCGGCCAACGCCGCGAACACGGCCAGCAGCGCACGCGCGGCACGAGGCCGGGGGCGCGGCGGATTCACCCGGCACCCCGCTCGGCGGCGGACGGCACGGAGGCAGGGGCGGGGGCGGACGATTCGAGGGCGGACCGCACCGGGGCGGGGACGGACGGCACCGGGGTGGGCGATCCGGGGGCGGACGACGCGGCCGCAGGGGCGGACGGCACCGGGGCCGCCGCTTCCGGGGCCGCCGCTTCCGGGGCCGCCGCTTCCGGGGCCGCCGCTTCCGGGGCCGCCGCTTCCGGGGCCGGGCCCGCGGAACCCGGCCCGGTCGGCCCCGCGGGCTGCCAGCCCGGGCCGCGGAAGACGCGGCCCGCTCGCTCGCGCCAGGTGGCGGCGGTGCGGAGGTCGCGGGCGATGGCGGCGTACTCGTGGGTGGCGACGCGCAGCGGGTTGTACGTGGCGATGTTCTTGGTGAGGCCGTAGACGGGGCGCTCGGTCTCCGGGACGAAGGAGCCGAACATCCGGTCCCAGACGATGAGGATGCCGCCGAAGTTGCGGTCCAGGTAGCCGCCCTGGGAGGCGTGGTGCACCCGGTGGTGGGAGGGCGTGTTCAGGACGTACTCGACGGGCCGGGGGAGCTTGCCGACCCGTTCGGTGTGCACCCAGAACTGGTAGACGAGGTTGACGCCGGAGCAGAAGGCGACGGCCGCCGGGTGGACGCCGAGCGCGATCATCGGGAGGTAGAACGGCCAGACCGTCCAGCTCGTCCAGGGCTGCCGCAGCGCGGTGGTGAGGTTGAACTTCCGGCTGGAGTGGTGGACGACGTGGCACGCCCACAGGACGCGTATGACGTGGTGCCCGCGGTGTGACCAGTAGTAGAGGAAGTCCTGGGCGAGGAGCATCAGGAGCAGCGTCCACCAGACCACGGGCACCCGTAGCGGGGTGAGGGCGTAGAGGGCGGAGTAGATCGCCACGATCGGGATCTTCCACAGGGCGTCGAAGACGAGACTGCCCAGTCCCATGCCGACGCTGGTGGCCGCGTCCTTGACCTCGTAGCCGGCGGCGTCCTCGTCGGGACGCAGCCGGTAGCTCACCACCTCGACGGCGGTGAGCAGGACGAACGCGGGGACGGACCACAACACGACATCGGGAAGGTGCGGCATACCCGGCACGATAAGCGCGGTTCCGGGGGCCGGACCAGAGGGAGTTACCGAGAAGTATGTAAGACGGAGTGTCAGTTCCCGGCGAGGGCTACCGTCGGTAACCAATCATCGGGAGAATGCCCCGCTTGAATGCTATTTGCCCGTTTCCCTTTGTGGTGGCCGCCGTTGGCCGGACGGGTGCGGCGACGGGCGGAGTCCGGCCACGGGGACGACGGGGGGTGCGGTGGCTGTCAGTGGTGGCCCGTATCCTCAGGGACCATGCTCGAAGACCACACAGCAGCCGACCCGATCGCGCCGAGGATCGGGCAGCAGCCGGGCCCGCAGACCCCGCCGGTCCCCTGGCCGGACGCCTACCCCGAGGGGTACGCCGTGGTCGACGTCGAGACCACCGGCCTCGCCCGGGACGACCGGATCATCTCCGCCGCCGTCTACCAGCTCGACGCCCGGGGCGAGTTCCAGGACCGCTGGTACACCCTGGTCAATCCCGAGCGCGACCCCGGGCCGGTGTGGATCCACGGCCTGACCAGCGAGGTGCTGGCCGATGCGCCGCTCTTCCCGGAGATCGTGCCCGAGCTGTCCCGGCGCCTCGAAGGCCGCGTCCTGGTCGCCCACAACGCCATGTTCGACTGGTCGATGATCGCCCGCGAGTACGCCCGCGCCACGGCCGTCGCCCCGGTGAGCCGGCGGCTGTGCACCATCGCCCTCTCCAAGGAGCTGGGCCTGCCGCTCGCCAACCACAAGCTGGAGACCCTCGCCGCCCATTACGGCGTGGTCCAGGAGCAGGCGCACCACGCGCTGGACGATGCCCGGGTGCTGGCCGAGACCTTCCGGCCGAGCCTGCGCCGCGCCGCCCGGGAGAACCTCCGGCTCCCGCTGCTGGCCTGCCAGCCGCTCACCGAGTGGTCCGAGACCCCGGCGCCCCGGCAGTACCCGGGCGCCTCCTCCTCGTACCGCCCCACCTCCTGGCGTCCCGCCCGTAAGCGTCCGGCCTGCCCGTATCCCAATCCGGGGCGGTACGAGGCCGGGGGCAGGCTGGTGCAGGGCATGCGGGTGGCGTTCTCCGGGGACACCTCCGTCGACCGGGAGCTGCTGGAGGACCGCGCGATCGAGGCCGGGCTGCATGTCGCGACGAGCCTGTCCCGCCTGACCAGCCTGCTGGTGACCAACGATCCGGACGCGCGGACCTCCAAGACCGCCAAGGCCCGCACGTTCGGCACCACCGTCATCGACGAGGCGGCCTTCATGCAGCTCCTCCAGGACGTCCGGCCCGCCGCCGGGTGACCGCGGCGGCGGCCGGCCGGTGCCCGCTGCGCCGGTCGGGTGCCGCGCCCGCGACCCGGGGCCGATGGCCTTGCCCCGTCCCGCCGCGGTCCGCACGATGCGGCGCATGACTCGTTGCGAAGTATGCGGAAACGACTACGACCTGGCCTTCCACGTGGAGACCAAGGACGGCGCCCGGCACACTTTCGACTCCTTCGCCTGCGCCATCCACCGCATGGCGCCGATCTGCGATCACTGCCGGGTCCAGATCATCGGCCAGGGCGTCGAGGCCGAGGGGCAGTGGTTCTGCGGCGCCCACTGCGCCCGCGCCGCCGGGAAGCAGGGCATCGTCGACCGGGTCTGAGCGGCGCCGCCGCCCGCCCCGTACGGGAGCGCCGCGGGCAGGACCCCCTGCTCGGCGGCGTTCGCGCGCCAGGTACCGTCGAAGCCGTGTACCGCTTCCTGTTGTCCCGGCAATGGGTGATCCTCACCCTCGTGGGCCTCGCCATGATCCCGGCCATGGTCAAGCTGGGCTTCTGGCAGTTCCACCGTCATGAGCACCGGGTCGCGCAGAACCAGCTCATCGACCGCAGCCTCCACGCGAAGCCGGTACCGGTCACCGAACTGACCGCCCCGGGGCGCCCCCTGCCCCGCGCCGACATGTGGCGCACGGTCACCGCCACCGGTACGTACGACACCGCGCACGAGGTCGTCGTCCGCCAGCGCACCGCCGCCGACGAGTCGACCATCGGCTACTACGTCCTCACCCCGCTCGACCTCGGCCACGGCGGGACGGTGCTGGTCAACCGCGGTTGGATCGCGGCCGGCGGCGACCTCACCAAGTTCCCGGACGTGCCCGCCGCGCCGCGCGGCACGGTCACCGTGACCGGCCGGATGATGGCCGACGAGACCACCGAGGGCAGCGGGATCAAGGACCGGCAGGGTCTGCCCGACCGCCAGGTCATGCTGATCAACAGCGCGCAGCAGGCGAAGCTGCTGCACCGCCCGGTCCTCGCCGGGTACATCGAGCAGACCGCGCCGAAGACCCCGCACAACACGCCCGAGCTGGTGCCGGACCCGGACCACGACAGCATCGGCCCGCACATGGCGTACGCCGTGCAGTGGTGGCTGTTCGCGGCGGCGGTGCCGGTCGGCTGGGTCGTCCTCGTCCGCCGCGAGCGCCGCGACCGGATGGCCGCGGCGGCGGACACGGACGGGACCGACGGGACCGACGGGACGGACACGGCGGAGCCGGGCGCCACCGGGTCCGGACCGGACGCGCGGGAGGCGGACACCGCGGGCGCCGCTCCGGCGGACGCCTCCGTAGCCCGGACGGCCGCCACCCCCGAATAGCGGCGCGGCCCGGCGGGAAGGCCCGCTGGGTGCCCCCACGCATCGAGGACTACGCGCTCATCGGCGATCTGCAGACCGCCGCCCTCGTCGGCCGGGACGGGTCGATCGACTGGCTCTGCCTGCCGCGCTTCGACTCCGGTGCCTGCTTCGCCGCCCTCCTCGGCGACCGCGACAACGGCCACTGGCTGATGGCGCCCGCCCACCCGGACGCCCGCGCCACCCGCTCCTACCGCGGCGACTCCCTCGTCCTCGACACCGTCTGGGACACCCCGGACGGCAGCGTCAAGGTCACCGACTTCATGCCGCAGCGCGACCGCGCCCCCGACGTCGTCCGCATCGTCGAGGGCCTGCGCGGCCACGTCCCGATGCGCGGGGTGCTGCGGCTGCGGTTCGACTACGGCCGGGTGGTGCCGTGGATGCGCCGCGCCGAGGGCTGCCGGTCCGCCGTCGCCGGCCCGGACGCCGTCTGGCTGCGCACCGAACCGCAGGTCACGACGTACGGCAAGGACTTCAGCACCCGCTCGGAGTTCACCGTCGCGCCCGGCGAGCGCTACGCCTCCGTCCTGACCTGGCATCCCTCGCACCATCCGCGGCCGCGGATCATCGACCCGTACGACGCCCTCGACTGCACCCTCGACGACTGGCGCGAGTGGTCGGCGCGGTGCCGCTACACCGGGCCGCACCGCGACGCCGTCCTGCGGTCACTGATCACCCTCAAGGCGCTGACGTACGGCCCGACCGGCGGCATCGTCGCCGCGCCCACCACCTCACTGCCCGAGGCGCTCGGCTCCGTCCGCAACTGGGACTACCGCTACTGCTGGCTGCGCGACGCCTCGCTGACCCTCACCTCGCTGATCGGCGCGGGCTATCTCGACGAGGCGGCCGCCTGGCGGGACTGGCTGCTGCGCGCGGTGGCCGGGGCCCCCGAGGACCTCCAGATCATGTACGGCGTCGCGGGCGAGCGGCGGCTGCCGGAGTCCGAACTGCCCTGGCTGTCCGGGTTCGCCGCCTCCGCGCCCGTCCGCCTCGGCAACGCCGCCGTCGATCAGCGTCAACTCGATGTCTACGGCGAGGTGCTGGACGCCTTCCACGGCGCCCGCGTCGCCGGGCTGCCGTCCCAGCCGCACGCCTGGAACATCCAGCGCGCCCTGGTCGAGTACCTCGCCGGCACCTGGCGCGAACCGGACGAGGGCCTGTGGGAGATCCGCGGCCCGCGCCGGCACTTCGTCCACTCCAAGGTCATGGCCTGGGTCGCCGTCGACCGCGCGGTCCGCACCCTCGAAGCGGTCCCCGGCGCCCGCGGCGACCTGCGGCGCTGGCGGGAGCTGCGGGACACCATCCACCGCGAGGTCTGCACCCGGGGCTACGACGCCGCGCGGTCCACCTTCATCCAGTCCTACGGCTCCACCGCGCTGGACGCCGCGACCCTGCTCATCCCCCGCCTCGGCTTCCTGCCCGGCGACGACCCCCGCGTCATCGGCACCGTCGACGCGGTCCGCGCCGCGCTCACCCGCGACGGGCTGATCCTCCGCTACGCCACCGGCGACGGCGCGGCCGACGGGCTCCCCGGCGCCGAGGGCGCGTTCCTCGCCTGCTCCTTCTGGCTGGCCGAGGCGCTCCACCTGACGGGCCGCCGGCGCGAGGCCCGCGATCTGTTCTCCCGTCTCCTCGCGCTCCGCAACGACGTCGGGCTGCTCGCCGAGGAGTACGACCCGGTGGCCGGCCGGCAACTCGGCAACTTCCCGCAGGCGTTCAGCCACATCGGCCTGGTCGGAACCGCCTTCACCCTCTTCGGCGGGCCGGGGGCAGACTAGAGGCCATGGATCTAGGACTCACCGACCGGACGTACCTCGTCACCGGAGCCACCCGCGGCCTCGGCCTCGCCACCGCACGGGCGCTGACCGCCGACGGCGCGCGCACCGTCCTGACCGGCCGCTCCGCGGAGAGCGCCGCCGCGGCCGCCGCCGGACTGGGCGAACGGGCCGTCGGCGTCGCCGCCGACAACGCCGACCCGCGGACGCCGGAACGGCTGATCGCCACCGCCCGCGAACACTTCGGCCGCCTCGACGGCATCCTCATCAGCGTCGGCGGCCCGCCGCCCGGCACCACCGCCGCACTCACCGACGACCAGTGGCGCGACGGTTTCGAGACCGTCTTCCTCGGCGCGGTCCGCCTCGCCCGCGCCGTCGCCGCCGAACTGGGCGAGGGCGGCGTCATCGGCTTCGTCCTCTCCGGTTCGGTGTACGAGCCGATCGGCGGGCTGACCATCTCCAACGGGCTGCGCCCCGGGCTCGCCGGGTTCGCCAAGTCGCTCGCCGACGAGGTCGGCCCGCGCGGCATCCGCGTCGTCGGCATCCTGCCCGGCCGGATCGCCACCGACCGGATGACGCAGCTCGACGCGGCCTCCGGCGACCCCGAGGCGAGCCGCGCCCGCAACTGCGCGAAGATCCCGCTGGGCCGCTACGGCGACCCCGACGAGTTCGGCCGCACCGCGGCGTTCCTGCTCTCCCCCGCCGCGTCGTACGTCACCGGCGTGATGGTGCCGGTGGACGGCGGGGCTCTGCGGGGGTTCTGACGGAGCGGGGAACGGGGCCGGGCGGCGCGGATTCTGACGGGGCCGGCGGTGCGGCGCGGCGCGCGCATGGTGCGGGCAGGGCGCGGGCGCGTGGCCCGGGCTCCGCGCGAGGCGGTGCGGCGGTGCGGCGGGCGGTGCGACCCAGGGGCCGGCTCCGTGCCGCCCGGCCCCGCCCGCCGCGTCAGTTCACCCGCTCCGCCCGGTGCCGTACCGCCCGCAGCCGGAGTTCGGCGGGCAGCCGGGGCAGCCCGGTGGAGGTGCGGGCGTGCGCCACCGCCCCGTCCGACAGGCGCAGCAGAACCGCGCCGGGATCGGCGTGCGGGGCGAGCGCCACCACGGCCCGTAGCTGCGGCGCGGTCCGGCGGCCGCACAGCAGGGTGTCCGCGCGCTCCACCCCCTCCAGCGCCCCCGCCTCCGCCGCCACCGCGTCCTCCAGCGCCCGGCCGCGGACCGAGGCGCCCTCGCCGTCCCCGCTGTCGACCAGGAGCTGCCCCAGCCGGCGGCGCCGGAGCTGCGCCAGCAGCCACCACAGGAGCAGCAGCACCACGACGGCGAGGACGGCGATGACGACCGGCCACCACCAGCCGCGGTCCGTGTAGCGGGTACGGTCCGCCGCCGGCAGCAGCACCTCGTCGCGGCGCGTCCAGGGCCAGCCGTCGGGCAGCGTGAGGTGCCACGACGACGGCAGTCCCAGACCGGCGGCGAGCACCGCGGCGCCGCCGACCAGCAACACCGCTCCGATCAGCCCCAGCAGTACGCGGTTGACGCCGCGCCGGACCCTGCGCATCACTCGCTCACCTCTTTTTGGGACGGCGGACGTGGACGGAGCGCCGCAGCGGCCGGGCCAGCCCCAGCCGGTGCGTCGCCTCGCCGAGCACCGCATCGAGATCCGCCCGTACCCGGTCCGGCTCCCGGAAGTGCGAGACAGCCGCCACCTTCACCTTGCGGCGCCCGGCCGTCACCTTGACGGACTGCACGCCGGACACCTCCATCGCCCGGTCCCGCAGCACCAGGGCGGCGGCGGCCCGGTCGAGACCGGCCCGGACATCGGGCGTGGCGCGGCGCATCGGCAACACCTTCCGCAGCCCCGGCGTGAGCGCCAGCACCAGCAGCCACAGGCCGAGCGCCATCGCCGCCGCGGCGCAGCCCAGCACCCACGGGTCGTCGAGCGGGCGGGTGGCCAGTTCCCGCGCCAGGCGGCGGCGCCAGGCCATCGCGGGCCGGTCGGCGCGCACCGCCGCCACGTCGTAGAGCAGCAGTCCCGCCCCGGCCAGCGCCAGCAGCGCCACCACGGCGGCCGGCAGGCGGCGGGCGGACCAGAACCGGCGCGCCCGCCCGTGCCCGCCGCCGGGTAGGGGCTCGGGTTCCTTCTCCAGGGTCACCGCCCGCCCGGTGGCGGCGCGTTCGTCGTCGCTCATCGCACCCTTTCCCGGTCGCGTTCCAGCGGCGAGCGCAGCCGTTCCACCTCCACGGTCACCTCGGACACCGTCATGCCCGCCAACTCCCCGACCCGCGCGGTGACCTGACGGCGCACCTCGGCGCACCGCGCGCCGATCGCGGCGGGGTAGCCCAGTTCGACGGTGACGTGCACATGGGCCTCGCCGAACGGCAGCCGCCCGTCCCGCCGCCGGACGGTGACACTCGCGTGGGCGCCGGTGCGGGCGCCGCCGGCCGCGGCGCGCAGCGCCTCGCGGGCCGCCGCGGCGGCGATCTTCGCCACCACCCGGTCCGCGACGCGGGTCGCGCCCCGTTCCCCGGACGCCACCTCGGCGACGGCCGCCGCTCCGGGCGCCGTCGACGCCGTCGCCACCGCGGCTCACCGCCGCCGGTCGTCGCGCGCCCGGGGCCGGAAGAGGTCCCCGGCCTGGAGGTCCCCGTCGAGGAACCGCCCGGCGACGAACCCGATCGCGCCCAGCGCCGCCACCAGGACGAACGCCCCGAAGCCGCCGAAGTATCCGGCGAAGCCCAGCGCCATACCGGCCAGAAGACCGACCACGGCCATGCTCATCGTGCGCTCCTTCGCTCCCGCTCCGGACGAAACCGCTGCCGGCCGTCTACTGCAGACGGCTCTCCGGCTCCTCGTCCTCGTCCTCCTCGTCGGGCAGCTTGACGTCGCTGACCGCGATGTTGACCTCGACGACCTCCAGGCCGGTCATCCGCTCCACGGCGGAGATGACGTTCTCCCGCACATCGCGGGCCACCTCGGCGATGGAGACGCCGTACTCCACCACGATCTCCAGGTCGAGCGCGGTCTGCACCTCACCGACCTCGGCCTTCACCCCGCGCGCGACGGGCGCGGAGCGGGAGCCGCCGGGCACCCGGTCACGTACCGCGCCGAGGGTGCGGGCCAGCCCGCTGCCCATGGCGTGGACGCCCACCACATCCCGGGCGGCGAGCCCGGCTATCTTCTCCACCACGCCGTCGGCGATGGTGGTCCGCCCACGGGAGGCGGGATCGCCCCCGCCGCGTTTACCGCCCGGGGCCTTCGCCTCCGACGCGCCGCCCGAGGAGGGCTCGGTCCGGTTCCACTGTTCTTCCGCCATCGCCGATCGTCCCTTTCCGGGGAAGACGTCACCGCTCCCACCCACGCTAGGTGCGCTCGCCCGGACCCGCCCGACCTACTGCGGCACCCGGGTTGCGCCCCCGCGCCCCGGGCCGCACCACCCTGCCGCGCGGGCCCGGCTGCGGCAGGCTGGAAGCACGCCCGTCACCGCTACGAGGACGGGCGGCAGGCGGAACGGTGGACGACAGCCCTGGGGGTGACGCGGTGGCCGCGGCGGAGTGGGCGCACAGGGTGCGCCGGGAGCTGGGAGCCGGCCGGGTGCTGCCCCTGAGCGGCCCGGCGGACGGCTGCTGGATCACCGAGGAGGCCGCGGCCCGGCTGCTGCGGGCCCGCGCCGCCCTCCTGCCCGGCCTGCGCCTGGGCCCACTGCGCCTCGCCCCGCTGGACGACAACGCCGCCCGGCCGCCCGCACCCGCCCCGCCCAGCGCACTGCCCCCGGGCCCGCTGCGCATCACCGCGGATCTCACGGCGACCTCCGCACGCCCTCTCCCGAAGACCGCCGGGGACCTGCGCACAGCCCTGCTGGAGACCGCCGACCAGGCACTCGGCCTGCCCGTCACGGCCGTGGACCTGCGGATCACCGGCGTACTCGACCCCACCGGAACACCGGCCCGGGAGCGCCCCGCGCCACCCGGACCGGACATCGGCCTCAGCCCGCGGGAGGCCGGCGCCCCGGACCCGGTGGCCGACGCGGTACTCACCGTGCCCGGCGTGACACGCCTCGCCGCCACTCTGGGCGGCGCCTCCCGGCCGGTACGGGAGGTGCCGGGCGGACTCCTGGTCCAGGTGGCGACCGGCCCGGGCCACCGGGCGGCGGACGTCGCCCACGCGGTCCGTACGGCGGCGGGCACGGCCCGCACCCCGCCGGTGGCCGTGGCGGTACTGGTCACCGCCGTCGACGACGGGTGACCGGGCACCGGCCGCCCACGGGCGCACGGCGTCACAGGCGCCCGGCCACGCCCTACGGGTTCACTCCCCCAGGCCCGCCAGATCACGCAGGCGACGGCCCTGAGCGGCGCGCTCGGCGGCACGCTGCTCCTCCGGGCCGCGGCCGACCGCACCGGCCAGCAGCGCCTTGGTCTCGATGACGGCGTCCCGCGGCGGGGCCAGCAGAGCGGCGGCCAGGTCGGCGACCGCGCCGTCCAGCTCGGCACCGGGAACCACGAGGTTGGCCAGGCCGATCCGGCCCGCCTCCTCACCGTGGACGAAGCGCCCGGTGGCGCAGATCTCCAGCGCCCGCGCGTAGCCGACGAGATGGACCAACGGATGGGTCCCCGTCAGATCGGGCACCAGGCCAAGGCTCGTCTCGCGCATCGCGAACTGCACGTCATCGGCGCATACCCGCAGGTCACAGGCGAGTGCGAGCTGGAATCCGGCGCCTATCGCATGGCCCTGGACGGCGGCGATCGACACCAGGTCGTTCCGCCGCCACCAGGTGAACGCCTCCTGGTACGAGGCGATGATCGCGTCCATCTCGTGCTCGGGGCCGCGCGCCATGTCGAGGAACGACGGCTCGCCGTCGAACCCCTCGGGCGTGAACGCCTGGCGGTCGAGGCCCGCGGAGAAGGACTTGCCCTCGCCCCGCAGCACCACGACGCGGACGCTCCCCGGCAGCAGCGCCCCGGCCTCGGCCAGCGCCCGCCACATGGCGGGCGACTGGGCGTTGCGCTTGGCGGCGCCTGCGAGGGTCACCGTGGCGAGCGCGTCGTCCACGGTGAGCCGCACACCGTCCTTGTCGAGCAGAGTCATCAGAATGCCTCCGAGTCAGCCGTCGCACCAGCGTGCGTAAGTGACTGAACGGTAACCTCCCGGTCGTCTGCTCGACCGACCGGGGGGACACCCGTCGGAGTCGCGGTCGTCAGGCCGAGGCGGCCTTCTTGCCCCTCGTTGCTCCGCCCCGACCGCGCAGGGACACACCGGATTCGCTGAGCATCCGGTGGACGAATCCATAGGAGCGACCGGTCTCTTCGGCCAGCGCCCGGATGCTCGCTCCGGAGTCGTACTTCTTCTTCAGGTCTGCCGCGAGCTTTTCGCGCGCGGCGCCGGTCACCCGGCTGCCCTTCTTCAGAGTCTCGGCCACCCGTGCCTCCTCATGGGAAGTGCGCTCTGGACTTCTCATGATCACCCCTCCCCGCGTTCCTGGCCACCCATTCGGCAAGGTCTGTGAGGAGCCGTCCGAGACCGTACGCGTCCGGACAATCTGCCCAAGGGCCTCCGACACCCACCGAAATCGCCGCACGACGCCGCTGCCGCCCGGGAAACCGCAGGTCAGCAGAGGTGTGCCGGAAACGACGGAAGCCGGGCCACAGGGGCCCGGCTCCGTCTTGGAGGCTCGCCGGTGTACGAGCCGTTCTCACTCAGATGATGGATCACCCGTCGGCCGAATGATCGATGCGCGGACCTGCGGCCCGCCGCCGTCACGCCAGTGCGACGAGGTCCGCGTATTCCTGACCCCACAGGTCCTCGACGCCGTCGGGGAGCAGGATGATCCGCTCCGGCTCCAGGGCGTCCACCGCGCCCTCGTCGTGCGAGACGAGGACGACGGCGCCGGTGAAGGTGTGCAGCGCGCCGAGGATCTCCTCGCGGCTGGCCGGGTCGAGGTTGTTCGTCGGCTCGTCGAGCAGCAGGACGTTGGCGGACGAGACGACCAGCGTGGCCAGTGCCAGGCGGGTCTTCTCACCGCCGGAGAGCACCCCGGCGGGCTTGTCGACGTCGTCGCCGGAGAACAGGAAGGAACCCAGCGTCTTACGGATGGCGACGAGGTCCATGTCCGGGGCGGCGGAGCGCATGTTCTCCAGGACCGTACGGTCCGGGTCGAGCGTCTCGTGCTCCTGCGCGTAATAGCCCAGCTTGAGGCCGTGGCCGGGGCGGACCTCGCCGGTGTCGGGGGTCTCCACCCCGGCCAGCAGCCGCAGCAGCGTGGTCTTGCCGGCGCCGTTGAGGCCGAGGATGACGACGCGGGAGCCCTTGTCGATGGCGAGGTTGACGTCGGTGAAGATCTCCAGCGAGCCGTACGACTTCGACAGGCCCTCGGCGGTGAGCGGGGTCTTGCCGCACGGCGCGGGGTCGGGGAAGCGCAGCTTGGCGACCTTGTCGGCGGCGCGGACGTCCTCGAGACCGGCCAGCAGGCGCTCGGCGCGCTTGGCCATGTTCTGCGCGGCGACGGTCTTGGTGGCCTTGGCGCGCATCTTGTCGGCCTGCGAGTTGAGTGCCGCGGCCTTCTTCTCGGCGTTCTGCCGCTCGCGCCGGCGGCGCTTCTCGTCGGCCTCGCGCTGCTGCTGGTAGAGCTTCCAGCCCATGTTGTAGACGTCGATGGTGGCGCGGTTGGCGTCGAGGTAGAAGACCTTGTTGACGACGGTCTCGACGAGGTCGACGTCGTGGGAGATCACGATGAAGCCGCCGCGGTACGTCTTGAGGTAGTCACGCAGCCAGACGATGGAGTCGGCGTCGAGGTGGTTGGTCGGCTCGTCGAGCAGCAGGGTGTCGGCGTCCGAGAAGAGGATCCGGGCCAGCTCCACGCGGCGGCGCTGACCACCGGAGAGGGTGTGCAGCGGCTGGGCGAGGATCCGGTCGGGCAGGCCCAGGCTGGCGGCGATGGTCGCCGCCTCCGCCTCGGCGGCGTACCCGCCCTTGGTCAGGAACTCCGTCTCCAGGCGCTCGTACTTGCGCATCGCCTTCTCACGGGTGGCGCCCTTGCCGTTCGCCATCCGGTCCTCGTTCTCGCGCATCTTGCGCAGGACGGTGTCCAGTTCGCGGGCGGAGAGGATGCGGTCGCGGGCGAGGACGTCCATGTCGCCGGTGCGCGGGTCCTGCGGGAGGTAGCCGACCTCGCCGGAGCGGGTGACGGAACCGGCGGCGGGGATGCCCTCACCGGCCAGGACCTTGGTGAGGGTGGTCTTCCCCGCGCCGTTGCGGCCGACCAGGCCGACGCGGTCGCCCTTGGCGATACGGAAGGAAGCGGAATCGATGAGAACGCGGGCGCCGGCGCGCAGCTCAAGGCCGGAAGCGGTGATCACGGAAAAACTCCAGGGCAGGGTGACGGCGGAATGGACGGACGGTCCGAGAGCGGTCTACGCCGTCTAATGAACCCAGAGGAGAACTGCCATACGAGGCAGTCTAACGGTGCCGCACAACTGGTTTTCCCGGCCGCCGGGCGGGCCGCGGACGTGAGACGGGGCCGCCCGGCGCGGTGGCGTGCGCGGCTGCCGCGGGTGCGTTGTCAGTGGTCCCCGGCAGACTGTGAGGCAGATCTCACGGATGCCCGCGCGGGCGGCGCGCGGAGCCGTGCGGAACGGGACGCGCTCCCGGAGAGGCGGACACCATGCCGGACACCCCGCAGCACCCGACCCTCTTCCCCACCCTTCTCTACCGCGACGCACCGGCCGCGATCCGCTTCCTCACCGAAGCCTTCGGCTTCACCGAGGAAGCCGTGTACCGAGGCGAGGACGGCGCCGTCGTCCACGCCGAGCTGTCCTACGGCAACGGACGGGTGATGCTCGGCTCCAAGGGGCACGGCGGCGCCTTCGACGCGGCGATGGCCGGTGCCGGGCCGAGCGGTGTCTACGTCGTGGTCGAGGACGTGGACGCCCATCACGCACGGGCGCGGGCCGCCGGGGCGGAGGTCCTGATGGAGCCCCGGGACCAGGAGTACGGCTCCCGCGACTACATGGCGCGCGATGCCGAGGGCAATGTCTGGAGCTTCGGTACGTATGCGCCGGGCGCGGACGGATGACGGGGAGCGGCGGGGCGGCCGTCCCCCGCCCCGCCGGGCCGCCGGGCCGTGGTGGTCCGGCGGCCCCGGGCCTCAGACGCCGCCGGTGTGCACCTGGAACGCGGCGCGGCGGACGGCCTTGGCCAGCGCCGGGTCGGGGTGCGCCGCGGCGAGCGCCACCAGGACCTGGACGGTGCGCGGGTGGCCCACGGCGCGTACCTCTTCGAGGAGGCGCGGGACGGAGCCCTGGACCGCCGAGTCGAGGTGGCGGATGAGCAACTGGCTCTCACCGTGGTCGGCGACGGCCGCGGCGGTGTCCACCCACAGCCAGGTCGACTCCTCGCGGGTGAGCACGTCGAGGGCGTTGTCCGGGTCGCCGCCCTCGTGCTCGAAGAGCCACAGCAGGACGTACGGGCGCAGCGCCGCCTCGTCGGCGGCCGCGCGGACGGCGGCCTCGGCCGGGGCGCCGACGGCGCGCAGCGCCTCGAAGGCGAGCCCGCGCAGCAGGGCGTCCTCGCCGCGCGCCACGGTCAGCAGCTCCTCGACGGCCGAGCCGACCGAGCGGGCCGCGAGCCAGGCGCGGTACTCGGCGCGGGCCGGGCCCGGGGTGAGCCGGGCGCAGCCGCGGAGCATGGCGGCGGCGGTCTGCTCGATGTTGCCCGCCGGGCTCTGTGCCGCGACGCAGATCTGCTCCAGCTTGACCCAGACCGACCAGTGCCCCAGTGGCGTCAGTTGCGCCTCGCGGGCGTCGTCGCCGTCGTCCGGGGCGGGGGCCGGGGCGCCGTCGGCGGGCACCAGCGCGCCGACCGCGGTCAGGGCGGCGAGCGCCCAGTCCAGCAGGGCGGTGAGCGGGGCCCGGGCCTCCTCGTCGGCCGCGTCGCCGTCCGCGGGCTCGGCACGGGGGCCGTACGGCACCTCGCAGCGCTCGGTGCGCAGCTCGGCGACGCGCTGTTCGAGCATGTCCAGCAGGGCCTGGAGGCGTACCGGACCGGCCGACAGATGGAGCAGCGACAGAAGCTGCGGTACGGCCTCGACGACCTCGCCGACGATGGCGGGCCCGGCGCCCTCGGGGGACGGCAGCGCCAGCGACCAGGCGTCGAAGAGGGCGACCCAGCCGCGGAGGGCGGCGGTGTCGTCGCGGTCCCAGGCGCGCAGCCGCCAGCCGGCGCGGGCGAGTCCGCCGTGCAGCTCGATCAGTCCGGCGAGGCGGGCGCGGTCCCAGTCGGCGCGCACCTCGGCGGCGGACAGGCCGAGGGCCTCGGCGGCGCGCTCCACGTCGGCCGCCGGGAGGGCGCCGTCGCGCCCGGCCCGTAGTCCGGCGGTGGCGCCGTCGGCCCAGCGGGCCAGGCGGGCGGCGCCCGAGAGTGCGGCGCGGGCCTGGCGCGCCAGTTCCGCGGGCGGCGGGGTGCCCTCGGGCGGGCGTGGGGCCGGACGGGCCGTCCGGGTGCTCACCGCCCGGCGGGCGGCGGCAATCGGTTGCCTGGGGACGAGTCGGAGCCGGGAGTCGCGCGGAGTACGGGACGTCACAGGAGCAGTCTTGCCGCTGATGGCCCGAAAACCCAATCGGACGACGGGAAACGGCCCGCTCAGCGGGGTTCACCCAGGCGACCCATCACGGTTGTGGGGAGTTGTCCCCCCGTATGTCCGGGGGTCGCGCCGTCCGGTACCCGTGCGGGAGGGCCGTCGCGGTCCGGGCGGTCACATGAGAGGGGTCAGGAAGCGGCGCAGGGACTCCTCGTAGGCGGCGGGGTCGGCGTTCCACATGGCGGCGTGCGGGGCGTGCGGCACGGGGCGGAGGGTGACGAGGTCCGGGCGGCGGGCGGCGAGGGCGCGGGAGGCGGCCCAGGGGGCGAGGATGTCGTCCGGGCCGTGGAAGAGGAGGGTGGGGACGGTGAGGGTGTCCGGGTCGACGGCGTCGCCGGGCCGGTCGACGGGGAGTCCGGTGTGGCCCTCGGCGGCGCGGACCGCGAGCGGCAGCAGGGCCCGCGGTACGTGCCGGGCGGTGGCCAGGGCGCGGACGGTGGCGTGCCGGTCGAGGACCGGTGAGTCCAGGACGAGGCCGCGGATGCGGTCGCGCATACCGGAGCGGGCGGCGGCGCGCAGCGCCATGGTGGCGCCGGTGGACCAGCCATGGAGGACGACGTCGCGGGCGCCGTAGCGGACGGCGTAGCGGATCGCGGCGTCCAGGTCGCGCCATTCGGAGTCGCCGAGGTGGTGCAGCCGGTCGGGGGTCTGCGGGGCGCCCGCGTCGTTGCGGTGGGCGAGGTCGAGGACGGGCAGCCGGTGGCGGTGGAGGAACGGCATGACGTTCATCGGGTGCTCGCGGGTGGTGCCGAGGCCGTGCACGGTGATCACCCAGGTGTCGCGTACACCCGGCAGGAACCATGCGGGCAGCGGTCCGAGTTCGCCCGGGACATCGACGTCGGCGCAGGTCAGGCCGAGGGCGTCGCGGGGGTTTCCGGCGTACACCTGCGGGGTGAGCCGCACCCGGGTGCCGGGCGGGAGCGCGCCGTGGGTGATCCGTTCCAGGCGGCGGACGACGGTGTCGGCGGGGTGCGGGGTGTGGTGCACCACCGGGCCGGTGATCGCGTGGCAGCCGGGGCCGGAGAGGCCGTACGTGCCGGGGCGCAGCGATGCCAGGCTGCGGGTCAGGGTGACCGTGCCGTCGCCGGTGGCGTGGACGGTCAGGCGCGAGTCCCCAGGGAACGGCACCTGGGGGGAGGGCCGGAGGGCGACGCCCCCGGCGTACCGGCCGGCCGCCACCGCGGCCGCACCGGCACCGATCACGGTGGTGACGGCCACAGCCGCCGCAGGAGCCAGGCGCACGTCTTCAGTGTGGAGCCGGGTGCCGGGGGCGGCCAGCGGACGGGGCGTACGGGTGAGCCGGGGCCGCGGACTACGGCGTGTCCTGGGGATGGCGGCCGTATCCGCGCAGGCGGGTGGCGGTCTCGGCGAGGTCGGCGGCGGTCAGGAGGGACGGGGTGCGGCCGGGGACGGACGAGGCGAGGAGCCAGACCTGGCACATCCACTCCAGTTGGGCGGTGCGGTCCAGGGCCTGGTCGAGGGTGGCACCGAGGGCGAGGGTGCCGTGGTGGGCGAGGAGGCAGGCGGTGCGGTCGCGCAGCGCCGCGAGGGCGTGGGCGGCCAGTTCGTCGCTGCCGTACGGGGCGTAGGGGGCGACGCGGACGGGGCCACCGAGGGCGGCGGTCATGTAGTGGACGGGCGGGAGTTCGCCGGTGAGGACGGTGACGGCGGTGGCGTGCGGGGCGTGGGTGTGGACGAGGGCCGTGGCGTCGGTGGCGCGGTAGACGGCGAGATGCATGGGGAGTTCGCTGGTGGGCGGGAGGCTGCCCGCGCACTGCCGGCCGTCGAGACCGACGGCGGTGAGGTCCCCGGGGCCGAGGCGGTCGTAGGGGACGCCGCTGGGCGTGACGAGGACGGTGTCGCCGACGCGGGCCGAAACATTGCCGGAGGTGCCGACGACGAGCCCGTCGGCGACGGTACGGCGGGCGGTGGCGACGACCTCCTCCCAGGCGGCCGCGAGGGCATCGGCCCCGGGCCGGTCCGGCTGCGGGGCGGGGACGCTGGGACGGGTCACGGGTTCCTCCGATGCGTGGGCGGCGGGTCGCCGTCACCGTACGGGCGGGGCGGCCCTCGGAGGGGCGGCTACGCGGGAGGGGCGACGGTGGGCCCGTCGTTGTACGGGCCGGGCGGCCGTTCGGGCGCTCGCGCGGCGGCCTGGCATGGGAGGGGCGGGGCGGGCCGCCCCGGAGGAACGGGGCCGTTGCCGCGGCGGCCGGGGCCGGCGCCGTTACGGGAAGTCCGTTCATACGGGGAGCCCCGCCGACGGCCCATCGCGTACGGACCGGGCGGGGGCTCCGGGGAGATCCGCCCGCGCGGCGGACCGCCCCGGAGAGGGCGGCAGAAGCCCGGCCGCGGGCGACGGCCCGCCGCCGTGGAGGCCGGTCGGTCCGTTCGACGCGAGTGCGTTCGCGTGGGGGTGCCGGTGCGGTCCGGGGCGGGCGTACGGAGGCGCGGGAGGTGGGGCGGCGTGCGCCGCGCTCGAACGGCGGGGCGTTCCGGGGGCCGGGGGTTTCGGCCAGGCGTGCGGGGTGGCGGGGGCCGTGGATTCGCGCCAGGTCCGCGTGCGGAGGGGGACGCGGGGCGGGGCGAGGGGGCGGGGCGTCCACCAGCGGGGTGACGGATTGCGACGGGGTCGTTCGGATGCTGTTCACGGGCGGCGGAACAAGCCATATTCGGGCCGAGCGGCAGCTCATTCGAGCCACATACAGATGGGGTGCAAGTGACGTGTGAGATACCTCCTTCCGAACACTGCGACGGCGTCATTACCGGGCCCGGCCACGTTCATCTCCCGTTCACCCACCCTTCGTACGTTTCCGGCGTCACTGACCATCGAACTGATTGCCTGGGTGAATGGAACACATCACGCTTCTCATCGGGATCGTGATCGTCACGGCCTTGGTGTTCGACTTTACGAACGGCTTCCACGACACGGCCAACGCCATGGCCACCACCATCTCCACCGGCGCGCTGCAGCCCAAGATCGCGGTGGCGATGTCGGCGGTCCTCAACCTCGTCGGCGCGTTCCTGTCCGTGGAGGTCGCCAAGACCATCTCCGGCGGGATCATCGACGAAAGCGCCGGTATCAGACCTGAAGTGATCTTCGCCGGTCTGGTCGGCGCGATCGTCTGGAATCTCCTCACCTGGCTCGCCGGCCTTCCCTCCAGCTCCTCCCACGCCCTGTTCGGCGGTCTGATCGGCGCCACGTTGGTGTCCGTGGGCACCGGCGGTGTGCACGGCGGCGCCGTGGTGATGAAGGTCCTGATCCCGGCCGTGGCCGCCCCGGTGGTCGCCGGTATCGCGTCGATGGCCGCGACCCGGCTGACGTACCGGCTGGCCCGGGGCCGCGACGAGCAGGAGACGGCCAAGGGCTACCGCGCCGGGCAGATCGCCTCGGCGGCGCTGGTCTCGCTGGCGCACGGCACCAACGACGCGCAGAAGACGATGGGTGTCATCACCCTCGCGCTGATCACCGGCGGTGTGGTCGCCCCGCACTCCGACCCGCCGCTGTGGGTCATCGCCTCGGCCGGTATGGCCATCGCCCTGGGGACGTACCTGGGCGGCTGGCGGATCATCCGCACCATGGGCAAGGGCATCACCGACATCCAGCCGCCGCAGGGCTTCGCCGCCCAGACCGGCGCCGCGGCCACCATCCTGGCCTCCTCGCACCTCGGCTTCGCGCTCTCCACCACCCAGGTCTGCTCGGGTTCGGTGATGGGTTCGGGTCTGGGCCGCAAGGGCGGTGTGGTGCGCTGGTCGACGGCGGTACGGATGGTCGTCGCCTGGTGCCTGACGCTGCCGGCCGCGGGCCTGGTGTCCGCCGGTGCCGCGCTCCTGGCCGACCAGGGTGACTGGGGCGTCACGGCCGTCGCGATCCTCGCGCTCGGCATCTGCGGCGCCATCTGGGCCGCGTCCCGCCGCAAGCCCATCGACCACAACAACGTCAACGAGACCGAGTTCACGGAGCCGCCCGGTGTGGTCACCGCGGCCCTCCAGACGGTCTCCCCTCCCCCGGCCGGGTCGCTGAACCCCGTCGAGGGCGAGGAGTCCGCCCCCGCCGCGAGCGCCCCGCGCGCCAAGACCGCGACAGCCGCCGGCTGACCGCCCGAATCTGAGGAACCGCAGCATGAGCATCGACTGGGCAGCTCTCGGCCAGGTCTTCGGCGTCACCCTGGTGGTGACGGTCGGGATCGTGGGCCTGTTCACGGTCGGCATCGTCGGCACGGCCCGTACCCGGACCGAGGGCGCGCCCGCCACGGCGGGTGCCCCGGGCGCCGGCGCGCGGATCGGCGGCCTCGCCGCCTACGCGGTCTGCGCGGCGGCGGTGGCGTACGGCATCTATCTGATCGTCGCCGCCTGACCCGTCCGGCACGGCGTACCCGGCGCCCGGTCACCGCACCTGAGCGGTGGCCGGGCGCCGTGCGTCGTGCCGGTCCTGTGGCCTCTGCCACATGGCCCGCGATACCACGGCGTCGCAGGTCACGGGTGAGTTGACGGGGTTGGCGGGGCGTGGTGGACTTCCCACGCCAATCGGCGACAGCAGAGGAAGTCCGGTGTGAATCCGGCGCGGTCCCGCCACTGTCACCGGGGAGCGCACCTCCGACGAAGGTCACGGTCCGCCCCGTGCACGCCCGACGGGCGCACGCCAGGACTGGAAGGCCGGGGGACGCGCCGATCCGGGAAGCCAGGAGACTCCTGTCGCCGTCACGTCGAACCAGGGCGCGGACCCTGAGTGAGGACATACCGCCATGCCCGGCCGCCCTGCCAGATCCTCCCTGCCGCAGTCCCTCCGAGGCGTGACGGCGGTCTGATCCGATGCGTGCCGAACACGCCGGCTACGCGTGCGGTGCGGTCCTGGGCTTTCTCGGTGATCTGCTCGCCGCCGACCCGCGGCGCGGCCATCCGGTGGCCGCCTTCGGGCGCGGTGCGGCGGCCGTCGAGGCCCGGCTCTGGCGCGACCACCGCGGTGCCGGCGCCGTCCATACCCTGCTCTGCGCGGGCGGCGCGACCGCCGGCGCCACGCTGCTGACCCGCGCGGTACGCGGGACCGCGCCCGCCCCCTCCCCCGTACGGACCGCCGCCGTCACCGCGCTGACCGCCGCCACCGTCTGGTCGGTGCTGGGCGGTACCTCACTGGGCCGGGAGGCGCGGGCCGTCGGCGACGCGCTGGCCGCCGGGGACCTCGACCGGGCACGGCGGCGGCTGCCGCATCTGTGCGGCCGGGATCCGCAGGCGCTGGACGAGGCGCAGATGGCGCGGGCGGTCGTCGAGTCGGTCGCGGAGAACACCTCGGACGCGGTGGTGGGCGCGCTGGTGTGGGGCGCCGTCGGCGGTGTCCCGGGGCTGGTGGCGTTCCGGGCGGTGAACACCCTCGACGCGATGGTGGGTCACAAGTCGCCGCGCCACCGCCGGTTCGGCTGGGCGTCGGCGCGGCTGGACGACGTCGCCGGGTGGCCCGGCTCCCGGCTGACCGCCGCGCTCACCGTGCTCGCCGCCCCGGACCGGCGCGGCGCGCTGCGGGCCTGGCGGCGGGACGGCGGCGCGCATCCGAGCCCCAACGCGGGCCCGGTGGAAGCCTCGTTCGCGGGCGCGCTGGGCGTACGGCTCGGCGGGACGCTGGCGTACGGCGGGCGTGTCGAGCACCGGCCGCGGCTGAACGGCGGGGGCCGTGCGGTGGCGACACAGGACATCGCGCGGGCGGTGCGGCTCTCGCGGCGGGTGAGCGTGGGGGCGTTGACGGTGACGGTGGCCGGGCGGCTGCTGGCGGGCGCGGTGCGTCCGGCCCTCGCCCGGCGGAAGGGCGGGGTGCGGTGACGGGCGGCGGACTGCTGATCGCGGGGACGACCTCCGACGCGGGCAAGAGCGTGGTGACGGCGGGGATCTGCCGCTGGCTGGTGCGGCAGGGCGTGGACGTCGCGCCGTTCAAGGCGCAGAACATGTCGCTGAACTCGTTCGTGACGCGGGACGGCGCGGAGATCGGCCGGGCGCAGGCGATGCAGGCGGCGGCCGCCCGGGTGGAGCCGTCGGCGCTGATGAACCCGGTGCTGCTCAAGCCCGGCGGGGACCGCAGCAGCCAGGTGGTGCTGCTGGGCAAACCGGTCGGCGAGATGAGCGCGCGGGGGTACTTCGGGCGCCCCGGGAGCGGTGCGCGCCCGGCCGGCCGCGAGGAGCTGCTCGGCACCGTCACCGAGTGTCTGGCCGAGCTGCGGCGCGCCCATGACGTGGTGATATGTGAGGGCGCGGGCTCCCCGGCGGAGATCAATCTGCGGCGCACCGACATCGTCAACATGGGGATCGCGCGGGCCGGGCGGCTGCCGGTGGTGGTGGTCGGTGACATCGACCGCGGCGGGGTGTTCGCGTCGTTCTTCGGGACGACGGCGCTGCTGGCCGAGGAGGACCAGGCGCTGATCGCCGGGTATCTCGTCAACAAGTTCCGCGGCGATGTGACGCTGCTGGAGCCGGGGCTGGAGATGCTGCGGGAGCTGACGGGGCGTCCGTCGCTCGGTGTGCTGCCGTTCACGCACGGGCTGGGCATCGACGAGGAGGACGGGCTGCGGGTGTCGCTGCGCGGCGCGGTCCGCGAGTCCGTGGTGGCGCCGCCGCACGGCGCGGACGTGCTGCGGGTCGCGGTGGCGGCGGTGCCGCTGATGTCGAACTTCACGGACGTGGACGCGCTGGCCGCCGAACCGGGCGTGGTGGTGCGGTTCGTCGACCGCGCCGAGGAGCTGGCCGACGCGGATCTGGTGGTGCTGCCGGGCACCCGCGGCACGGTGCGGGCGCTGGCCTGGCTGCGGGAGCGGGGGCTGGCCGACGCGGTCGCCCGGCGCGCCGCCGAGGGCCGTCCGGTGCTGGGCATCTGCGGCGGCTACCAGATGCTCGGCGAGGTGATCGACGACGAGGTGGAGTCCCGGGCGGGCACCGTGCCGGGCCTGGGGCTGCTGCCGCTGCGGGTGCGGTTCGCGGTGGAGAAGACGCTGGCCAGGCCGGTCGGTACGGCGCTGGGCGCGGCAGCCGAGGGGTACGAGATCCATCACGGGGTGGCCGAGGTGAGCGGCGGGGAGCCGTTCTTCACCGACGACGCCGGGCGGCCGCTGGACGGCTGCCGGTCGGGGTCGGTGTGGGGGACGCACTGGCACGGGTCGCTGGAGAGCGACGCGTTCCGGCGGGCGTTCCTCGCGCGGGTGGCGGCGGACGCGGGGCGGGCGTTCGTCCCGGCGCCGGACACCAGCTTCGGCGCGCTGCGCGAGGAGCAGTTGGACCGGCTCGGCGACCTGATCGAGGAGCACGCCGACACCGGTGCGCTGCTGCGGCTGATCGAGAAGGGCGTCCCGCCGGGGCTGCCGTTCGTCCCGCCGGGGGCGCCGTGAGGGCGCGTAGGGCGCCAGGACGTCACGCAAGGGTGCCCGAGGGCACGGACCGGGCGGCCGGTGACGGCCGCACCTCGCATGAAGGAGTGATCGCCACATGAGCGCCCGCTATCCGTTCACCGCCGTCGTCGGAATGGACGACCTGCGGCTGGCGCTGCTGCTGAACGCCGTCAGCCCGGCGGTGGGCGGCGTCCTCGTCCGCGGCGAGAAGGGCACCGCCAAGAGCACCGCCGTCCGGGCGCTGGCCGAGCTGCTGCCGCAGGTCGCGGTGGTCGACGGCTGCCGCTTCAGTTGCGATCCGGCCGCGCCGGACCCCGGCTGCCCGGACGGGCCGCACGGGGCGGACGAGGCGGCGCACCGGCCCGCCCGGATGGTGGAGCTGCCGGTGGGCGCCTCCGAGGACCGGCTGGTCGGCGCGTTGGACATCGAGCGGGCGCTGGCCGAGGGCGTGAAGTCCTTCGAGCCGGGGCTGCTCGCCCGGGCGCACCGCGGGCTGCTCTACGTCGACGAGGTCAACCTGCTCCACGACCACCTCATCGACCTGCTGCTGGACGCCGCCGCGATGGGCGCCTCGCACGTCGAGCGGGAGGGCGTCTCCGTCCGGCACGCGGCGCGGTTCCTGCTGGTCGGGACGATGAACCCGGAGGAGGGCGAGCTGCGTCCGCAACTGCTGGACCGGTTCGGGCTGACCGTGGAGGTCGCGGCGGACCGGGACCCGGCGCGGCGGGTGGAGGTGGTCCGGCGGCGGCTGGCGTTCGACGACGACCCGGCGGCGTTCGCGGCGCGCTGGGCGGGCGAGGAGACGGCGCTGCGGGAGCGGATCACCGCCGCGCGGGCGCTGCTGTCCTCGGTGCGGCTCGGCGACGGGGCGCTGCGGCAGATCGCGTCGGTCTGCGCGGGGTTCGAGGTCGACGGGATGCGCGCGGACCTGGTGATGGCGCGGACCGCGACGGCGCTGGCCGCGTGGGCCGGGCGGACGGACGTACGCACCGAGGACGTCCGGCGGGCGGCGCTGCTGGCGCTGCCGCACCGCAGGCGCCGGGCCCCGTTCGACGCGCCGGGTCTCGACGAGGAGAAGCTCGACCGGCTGCTGGAGGAGTCGGCCCCCGAGGACGACCCGGAGCCGGACGGTCCGCAGGACGGCGGGCCCGAGGGCGGCCCGGACGGTGAGCCGGAGGGGCCGGACGGCGGGCCCGGGGGCGGGCCGGACGGCGGTGGCCCGGACGGGGGCGGTCCCGACGGGGGCGGTGCGCCGCCGCCGCGGGAGGAGAGCGTGCCGGGGCCGCGGGAGAGCGGGCCCGCGCCGGGCCGGGACGGCGACGGCGCGGAGCCGGGCGGTGAGCCCGACGGCCGTCCGGCCGGGGCCCCGGCGGCGCAGCAGGCGGCGGTGGCGGCGGGCGAGCCGTTCGCCACCCGGCGCCTCGACGTGCCGGGGCTGGGCGAGGGCGCGGACGGCCGCCGTTCGCGGGCGCGGACCGCGCACGGCCGGACCACCGGGTCCCGGCGGCCGCGCGGTGCGCTCGGCAAGCTGCATCTGGCGGCGACGTTGCAGGCGGCCGCGCCGCACCAGCGGGCGCGCGGGCGGCGCGGTCCGGGCCTGGTGGTGCGCCGCGACGATCTGCGGGAGGCGGTCCGCGAGGGGCGGGAGGGCAACCTCGTGCTGTTCGTGGTGGACGCCTCCGGGTCGATGGCGGCGCGCAAGCGGATGAGCGCGGTCAAGGGCGCGGTGCTGTCGCTGCTGCTCGACGCGTACCAGCGGCGCGACAAGATCGGCATGATCACGTTCCGGGGGCGGGAGGCGGAGCTGGCGCTGCCGCCGACGTCGTCGGTGGAGGCGGGCGCGGCGCGGCTGGCGTCGCTGCCGACCGGGGGCCGCACCCCGCTCGCCGAGGGGCTGCTCAAGGCTCACGAGGTGCTGCGGGTGGAGCGGATGCGGGACGCGTCGCGGCGGCCGTTGCTGGTGGTCGTCACCGACGGCCGGGCGACCGGCTCCGGGGCGCCGTCGCCGCTGGAGCGGGCGGCGCGCGCCGGGCGGCTGCTGGGCGCCGAGGGCGTCGCGTCCGTCGTCGTGGACTGCGAGAGCGGTCCGGTGCGGCTGGGTCTGGCCGGGGCGCTCGCCCGGGAGCTGGGCGGCCCCGCCGTCACCCTCGACGAGCTGCGCGCGGACAGCGTGTCGGGGCTCGTACAAAATCTCCGCGGCGGGCGGGGTACGGCCGCCGCGCATCACATCTCGGACTCCAGGAAGGTGGCGTAAATGCCGCAGGGACAGCCGTCCGTCGTACCGAACGACGGGCTCACCACCCGCCAGCGCCGCAACCGGCCGCTGGTCTTCGTCCACACCGGCGTCGGCAAGGGCAAGTCGACGGCGGCGTTCGGGCTCGCGCTGCGCGCCTGGAACCAGGGCTGGCCGGTCGGGGTGTTCCAGTTCGTGAAGTCGGCGAAGTGGAAGGTCGGCGAGGAGCGGGCGCTGAAGGTGCTCGGCGAGAGTGGCGAGGGCGGCACCGTCGCCTGGCACAAGATGGGCGAGGGCTGGTCCTGGGTCCAGCGCGACCTGGCCTCCAGCGAGGAGGCGGCGCGCGAGGGCTGGGAGCAGGTCAAGCGGGATCTGGCCACCGAGACGTACAAGCTGCTGGTGCTGGACGAGTTCGCCTACCCGCTGCACTGGGGGTGGATCGACACCGAGGACGTGATCTCGGCGCTGCGGGAGCGGCCCGGCACCCAGCATGTGGTGATCACCGGGCGGAACGCGCCGCAGGCGCTGGTGGACTTCGCGGATCTGGTCACCGACATGTCGAAGGTGAAACACCCGATGGACACCGGCCAGAAGGGCCAGCGGGGCATCGAATGGTGAGTGTGGCATGAGCGGCACGGTCCCCCGGCTGGTGATCGCCGCGCCCGCGTCCGGGGCGGGCAAGACGACGGTGGCGACGGGCCTGATGGCCGCGTTCGCCGAGGCGGGGCTCGCCGTCTCGCCGCACAAGGTCGGCCCGGACTACATCGACCCGGGCTACCACGCGCTGGCCACCGGCCGTCCGGGCCGCAACCTCGACGCCTACCTGTGCGGTACGGAGCGGATCGCGCCGCTGTTCCGGCACGGCGCACGGGGCTGCGATCTCGCCGTCGTCGAGGGTGTGATGGGGCTGTTCGACGGCGCGTCGGGCCAGGGCGAGCTGGCGTCGACGGCGCAGATCGCGAAGGTGCTGCGGGCGCCGGTGGTGCTGGTCGTGGACGCGTCGTCGCAGTCCCGGTCGGTGGCCGCGCTGGTGCACGGCTTCGCGTCCTGGGACCCGGAGGTGCGGCTGGCCGGGGTGATCCTCAACAAGGTCAGCTCGGACCGCCACGAGGCGCTGCTGCGGGAGGCGATGGAGTCGTCCGGCGTCCCGGTGCTGGGCGCGCTGCGCCGCACCGGCGAGGTCCGTACCCCCTCCCGCCACCTGGGCCTGATCCCGGTCGCCGAACGCCGCGCGGAGGCGGTGGATTCGGTACGGGAGCTGGCCGCGCGGGTGCGCGAGGGCTGCGATCTGGAGGCGCTGCTGGCGCTGGCCCGCAGCGCGGGCGAGCTGCCGGACGAGGTGTGGGACCCGGCCGCGGAGGTCGCCGCGGCGGGTGGTGCGGTGGCGGGCCGCCCGGTGGTCGCGGTGGCCGGCGGCGCCGCGTTCACCTTCTCGTACGCGGAACACACCGAGCTGCTGCGGGCGGCGGGCGCCGAGGTCGTGCCGTTCGATCCGCTGCGCGATACGCGGCTGCCGGAGGGGACGCGGGGGCTGGTGATCGGCGGCGGTTTCCCGGAGGTGCACGCCCCGGAGCTGTCGGCGAACGCGCCGCTGCGGGCGGCGGTGGCCGCACTCGCGGCGACGGGCGCGCCGGTCGCGGCGGAGTGCGCCGGGCTGCTGTACCTGTCCCGGTCGCTGGACGGGCGGCCGATGTGCGGGGTGCTGCCCGCCGACGCGCGGATGACACAGCGGCTGACGCTCGGCTACCGCGAGGCGGTGGCGCTGACGGACAACGCGCTGGCCGCGGCGGGCACCCGGGTGCGCGGTCACGAGTTCCACCGCACCGCCGTGGAGCCGGGCGCGGGCGCGTCCCCGGCGTGGGGCGTCACCCACCCCGCGCGGCGGGTGGAGGGCTTCACCTCCGGCGGGGTGCACGCGTCGTATCTGCACGTCCACTGGGCGGCGGTGCCGTCGCTCGCCACCCGTTTCGTGGCCGCCGCGGCGGGTGCCCGGTGAGCGCCGCACCGGCCGTCCTCGACCATCTGGTGTACGCGGCGCCGGACCTGGCTGCCGCCGCCGAGGAGGTGGCCGAGCTGACCGGGCTGCGGCCGGTGACGGGCGGCAGCCATCCGGGCCGCGGCACCCGCAACCGCCTGCTCGGGCTGGCCGGTCCGCTCGGCTCCGGCGCGTATCTGGAGCTGATCGGCCCGGACCCGGAGCAGCCGGAACCGGACGGTCCGCGCTGGTTCGGCATCGACGCGCTGACCGGGCCGCGGCTGGTCACCTGGGCGCTGCGGGCCACCGGTCTCGCACAGCGGGTGGCGCGGGCGCGGGCCGCCGGGTACGACCCGGGCGACGCGGCGGCGATGGGCCGCCGTGCCCCGGACGGCCGGCGGCTCTCCTGGGAGCTGACGCCGCCGTGCGCGGGCGGCACCACCACCCCGTTCCTCCTCGACTGGGGCACCACCCCGCATCCGGCGGCCGCGGACCTGCCCGCGGCGGCGCTGGAGGCGTTCGCGGTGACCGATCCCGATCCGGCGGCGGCCGCCGCACGGCTGGCGGCGCTCGGCGGACGGTGGCCGGACGCGGCGGCGACCGCCGGCCCCGCCGCGCTGACCGCCGTGGTGCGCGGCCCGCGCGGCGCGGTACGCCTCGGGCACGGGGCCGTCGCGGTATGAGCGCGGTGGTGGCGGGCGGCGCGGCGGCGGGCCGGTCAGCCCGCGAGGCCGACGATCAGCCAGATGGCGCCCGCCCCGGCGACCGTGCAGGCCAGCGTGGGCAGCACCGGGTGGTCGTGGTGGGCCTCGGGCAGGATGCCGGAGGTCGCCAGGTAGAGCAGGACGCCGCCGAAGAACCCGAGATAGCCGCCGAGCCACTGCTCCGGAAGGGTGACGAACAGCGTCGCCGCCGCCCCCACCAGCGGCGCCGCCGCGTCCGCGCCGAGCATCAGCAGCGCCCGGTGCCGGGCGTTCCCGTACAGGCTGGTGATCGTGTACGTGTTGAAGCCGTCGGCGAAGTCGTGGGCGATGACGGCGAGCGCCACCGCCGTGGCCATGCCGTGCCCGGCCTGGAAGGCGAGGCCGATGGCGAAGCCGTCCATGACGCTGTGCAGCACCATCGCGGTGGCGGCGGTCAGCCCCACCTGCGGGATACGGCCGCCGTTCGGCGCGACGGCCCCGGCGGCGCCCGGCGGACCGCTGCCGCGGGCGGCGCGCCGCACCGCGAGGAGGCGTTCCAGGGCGTGGGCGGCGAGGAAGCCGAGGACGAAGCAGAGCAGCGCGAGCGGGACGCCGAAGACCGGGCGCCCGGCGGCGTGAAGTGCCTCCGGCAGCAGGTCGAGGCCGACGACGCCGAGCATCAGACCACCGGCCAGTCCGAGCACGAGGTGGCGGCGGTCGGTGACGCGCTGGGCGACCCAGCCGCCCAGCAGCGTCATCAGGACCGCGCCGCACGCGATGAGGACCGGCACCGCCGCACCCCTTCCCGCCGGTTCGCCCCCGGCTCTGCCCCCTTCCTACTGACGCGGCGTCCTCCCCGCACCTCCGCGCGCCGCCCGGCGGGCGTCCGGTGACGGCCCCGGACACGCCGCGGTACGTGGGCGTCGGCGCGGCGCGGGGCGTCCCGGAGGACGAGGTGCTTTCGCTGGTCCGCGCCGCGCTGGCGGAGGCGGGCGGGACGGTGGCCGCGCTGGCGACCGTCGGGGCGAAGGCCGCCGAGGCGGGGCTGACCGGCGCGGCCCGGCGGCTGGGCGTCGCGCTGCTGGCGTTCCCGGCCGGGGAGCTGGCCGGGGTGCGGGTGCCGGGCGGCGGTTCGGCGGCGGCGCTGGCGGCCGTCGGGACGCCCAGCGTGGCCGAGGCGGCGGCGCTGCTGGCGGCCGGGCCCGGCGCCCAACTGCTCGTCGGCAAACGGAAGTCCGCCCCTCCCGCGGGGCCGTCGCGGGCCACCTGCGCGGTCGCGGCGGCCCCCGGCCACCACCGCGCCGGTCCGCACCGCCCCTCGGTTATCGTCGTCCCTTCGTCACCCGGCCCGGCCCCGCCGGCGTACGGCCCCCAAGGAGAACTTGTGACCACCCCTCCCGCCCTGCTCATCTCCGGTCACGGCGACCGTGACGACGACGGGGCGCAGGCCCTGCGCACGCTGCTGGACGCGGTCGCCGAGCGCTGTCCCGAGGTCCCGGCGGCGGCCGGATTCCCCGGGCGGGCGCCGTCGGCGCTGCCGCTGGCCGAGGCGGTCGACGCGCTCGCCGCCCGGGGCGCGACGGAGGTCGTGACGGTGCCGCTGCTGCCCGAGGGGCCCGTACGGCGCGGGCCGGCCGCGGAGCTGACGGCGGCGGCCGCGCGCCATGCCGGGCTGTCGTTCGTCCAGGGGCAGGCCCCGGACGGCCATCCGGCGCTGCTGGGCGCGTGGGAGCGGCGGCTGGACGAGGCGCTGGGCGGCGGGGCGCGGCGCCCGCGCGACCGGGCCCGGACGACGGTGTTGCTGGTGGGCGCCGGCTCCGGGGACCCGCACGCCAACGCCGAGGTGGCGCGGGCCGCCCGGCTGCTGTGGGAGGGCCGGGGCCTGGCCGGGGTCGAGACGGCGTTCCTGTCGTACGCCGCGCCGGACGTCCCGGCGGGTCTTGAGCGCTGCCGGGTCCTGGGCGCGGCGGTGCCCGGACCGGACGCGCCGGGGCGGATCGTGGTGCTGCCGTGCTTCCCGCTGTCCGGCGCCGAGCAGGAGCGGCTGCGGCTGCAGACCGAGGGCTGGGGCGCGGCGCACCCGGAGTCCGAGGTGACGTGCGCCGAACCGGTCGGCGCGGTGGCGGAGGTGGCCGACGCGGTGGCGGCGCGCTACCGCGAGGCGGTCCGGTCGGAGGCGGAGCACCGTGTCGCCGTCGGCTGACCCCGCGCCGCGTCCGGCGGCCGAACCCGATCTGCGCCACCACGGCGACGCCGAGGTCCGCGGCGCCGCCGCCGCGTTGACGGATCTCGCGGTCAACGTCCGTACGGGGACGCCCCCGGCGTGGCTGAAAGCGGCGCTCACCGCCTCGCTGGACTCGCTCGCCGCGTACCCGGACGGGACGGCGGCGCGGCGCGCGGTCGCGGCACACCACGGGGTGCCGGTGGCGCGGACGTTGCTGACGTCGGGTGCGGCGGAGGCGTTCGTCCTGCTGGCCCGGACGGTGCGGGCGCGCCGCCCGGTGGTGGTGCATCCGCAGTTCACCGAGCCGGAGGCGGCGCTGCGGGACGCCGGGCACACGGTGGAGCGGGTGGTCCTCCGTGAGCGGGACGGTTTCCGGCTGGACCCGGCGGCGGTCCCGGACGGCGCGGACCTGGTCGTCGTCGGCAATCCGACCAACCCGACGTCGGTGCTGCACCCGGCGGACACCCTGGCCCGGCTGGCACGCCCGGGGCGGACGCTGGTGGTGGACGAGGCGTTCATGGACGCGGTGCCCGGCGAACGGGAGTCGCTGGCCGGGCGGACGGATCTGCCCGGGCTGGTGGTGCTGCGGAGTCTGACGAAGACCTGGGGGCTGGCCGGGCTGCGGATCGGCTATCTGCTGGCCGAGCCGGGAACGGTGACGGAACTGGCGCGGGCGCAGCCGCTGTGGCCGGTGTCGTCGCCCGCGCTGACGGCGGCCGAGGCGTGCTCCGGCCCGGCGGCGCTGGCGGAGGCGGCGTCCGCCGCGCGGCGGACCACGGCGGACCGGGCCCATCTGGTGGCGCGGCTGACGCGGCTCCCCGGCGTGAGGGTCGTCGGCCCCGCCGAGGCCCCCTTCGTCCTGATCCGGCTGGCGAACGCGGCGGCCGTCCGGGAAGCCCTGCGGACCAGCGGTTTCGCGGTCCGCCGCGGCGATACGTTCCCGGGCCTGGGCCCCGACTGGCTCCGCCTGGCGGTCCGCGACCGCACCACCACGGACCGCTTCACGACCGCCCTCGCGGAGGCGATGGCGAAGGTGGGCACCGGGTCGGCCCAGGACCAGGGCCTGCGGTCGGCCCCCGACTGAGGGACCGCGCCGCCCGGGACCAGGGCCTGCGGTCGGCCCCCGGCTGAGGGCCCGCGCCGCCCGGGGCCCGCGCGCGGGGCCGCCCCGGGTGGGCCGGGGCAGCGTGAACGCGGCGGCGCCCGGCCGGAGCTGACGTTCGTAGCGCGGCCAACGGCCGCGGCGGGGGCCTGAACGCCTCGGCGCCCGGCCGGAGCTGACGGTTCGTGCGGCGGCCACCGGCCGCGGCGCCCCCGCTCCCCCGGACAGGAAGATGCGGGGCCGACCGCCACCTGGCCGGCCCCGCATCGCCGGACGCCGTCCGTCCCGCCCTGGTGCCGGTGGCGTCTCCCGCCCGGGCTGCGGGCGGGAGACGGCACACGGACCGTTGGCGGGCACGGGGTTGCGGACCGCGCCCGGACCGCACCCCGGGCCGGCGCCCCCACGGCACCGGCCCGGCGTACGGGGTCGTGTCAGCCGCTCGTGGCGGCCTTGCGCTTACGGGCGTAACCGACGGAGCCGGCGCCCGCGAGGAGCAGCACCACGGCGCCGCCCGCGAGGTAGGGGGTGGTGGAGCTGCTGCCCGTCTCGGCGAGGTTGCCGTCGCCGCCGCCCTGGGGCCGCGGGTCGGAGCCGCCGGAGGCGCCGCCGTCCTGGCCGCCGGAGCCGGAGCCGCCGGTGGTGGCGCCGGTCGAGCCGCCGTCACCGCCCGCCGTCGAACCGCCGGTCGTGGCGCCGCCGTTCTGCCCGCCGGAGGACCCGCCGGTCGTCGCGCCGCCGTCCGAGGAGCCGCCGGAGCCGCCCGTCGTCGAACCGCCCGCGGTGCCCTGGCCGGGGTCGGTACCGGGGGTGGTGCAGCTCGCCTCGGCGAGCCGGACCCGGCCGTTGACCTCGGCGACGTTCAGCTTGAGCGGGTTGACGCCGACCTTGAGGTCGAGCGCGGTGGCCGCGGCGCTCCTGGAGGTGGTCTGCGTCTTGGAGAGGCCGAGGCGGACCTCGCCCACACCGGGGACCTTGACCTCGGTGGTGCCGCCGGCGGTGAGCGTGACGGCCTTGCCGAGGATCTTGACGGTGCCGAGCACGTTCGAGGAGGCGGTGGGCCGCTCGCCCGCCGCGCAGACGGCGCGGGAGGTGACCTTCTCGACCTCGATGAGGGAGAGCAGCGGCAGACCGGGGACGTTGACCTTGGCGTGCGCGAGGTTGCTGAAGCCCTCGGACTTCGCCGCGTCGGCGGTGGCCCGGGCGGTGGCGACGTCCGCGCGCAGCACCGAGAAGGGCTTACCGCCGTCGACGCCGTCCAGGTCGACGCTGAGCGCCGTCTTCTTCGCGTCGGCCGGGGCGTGCACCTCGTTGAGGGTGACGTTCAGCGGCAGCGTGACGGCCTTGTTGAGCAGGCTGACGTCCAGACCGGTGCGGAGCACGGAGGCGCCGGCGGTGCCGTGGTCGGCGGCGTGGGCCGGGGCGGCACCGAGGAGGACGGGGCCCGCGGCGAGCGCCGTGGCGACCGCCGCGTGGGCCAGCCGGCGCGCGGGACGACGCGCCGGGGCCGTGAAGTCAGGGCCGGTCCGCGGGGAGGCGGGCATGCCGGACGGACTGGTGGAACTCGTGGACACGTGTGTGGAACCCCCACAGAGGAATGGAGCCACCGTCCGCGCCAATGGGGGACATCGCGACGGCCGGTGACCTCGACCCATCCATACTGTACGCACGCAGGGTGAACAGGCAGCCACGAATGGTGATTTCATTCGTATGAGTGTTTCTCGCTCACACATTCGAATCACGGGATGCAGGGGGCCCGCCCGTCACGGCCGCCCCGGAAACACCCGAAGACCGCCGTGCGCACGTCACCCCGCGAAGGCGCGGCTCGACGGGGCGCGCAGGGGGCCGGGCGTCCAGCATCCGGATCTGTTGCGCCGTACACGGAGGTGGCGGCTACAGTGCCGCCGTGTCGAACGAGCAGACGAATCCTCCGAAAGAGCCCTCCGGCGAGACGGCCGGGCGCCCCGTAGCGACCGGCGCCGCCGCGTCCCCGGCGGGCGGCGGCGTACCGGCCGCGGCCCACGGCGATCTCCCCTCGTCCGACCGCGCCGCCCGGCGCGCCGTCACGGTCTTCCCGCTTCTGGTGATCGCCGCCGGCGCGGTGGGGCTGCTGTGGCCGTCGCACTTCACCGGCTGGGCGCCCGCGGTGCCGTGGCTGCTCGGTGTGGTGATGTTCTCGATGGGGCTGACGCTGACGCTGCCGGACTTCGCCGCCGTCGCCAAGCGGCCCTGGGCGGTCGGTCTGGGCCTGGTGGCGCACTACGTGATCATGCCGGGGCTCGGCTGGCTGATCGCGACCGTGCTGGATCTGCCGCCGCAGCTCGCGGCCGGTGTGATCCTGGTCGGCTGCGCGCCCAGCGGCACCGCGTCCAACGTCGTGACGTTCCTGGCCCGCGGCGACGTGGCCCTGTCGGTCTCCGTCGCCACCGTCTCGACCGTCCTGGCTCCGTTGGTCACGCCGCCGCTGACACTGCTGCTCGCCGGGCAGTTCCTGGACGTCGACGCCGGGGTGATGGTCACCGACATCCTGAAGACGGTGCTGCTGCCGGTGGTGGCCGGGCTTCTGGTGCGGCTGATCGCCGGTCGTTATGTCGACAAGGTGCTGCGGGCGCTGCCCTGGCTCTCCGCCGTGACCATCGCGGCCATCGTGCTCGCCGTGGTCTCCGGCAGCGCCGCCGCGATCAAGGACGCGGCGCTCCTGGTGATCGTCGCCGTACTGCTCCACAACGGACTTGGCCTGGCGCTCGGCTACGGCGCGGGCAAGCTGGCGCGGCTGGGCCCTCCGGCGAGCCGGGCGATGGCCTTCGAGGTCGGCATGCAGAACTCCGGTCTGGCCGCGTCACTGGCCACCGCGCACTTCAGCCCGGCGGCCGCACTGCCCGCCGCGGTGTTCTCCGTGTGGCACAACATCTCCGGCGCGCTGGTCGCCGCGTGGATGGCGCGTACGGGACGGCGGGACGCCCGGCAGGCGTGAGGGGCCCGGGGCGAACGCCCGGGACCGCGGGGCCGGGTGCGCACAGCGCCCGGCCCCGCGCCCTCAGCACCCCCTGCGACGCACCCGCGCCCTCAGCACCGCCCGGCGCCCGTGCCGCGTCCACGCCCGGACGCACCGCCCGGCGCCGTTCACCGTCCGCGCCCACCCGTTCCCGGCCGCCCCGCGCTCCCCTGTGGCACCCGGTGCCACTCCTCAGCCGATGATCTGTCCGCGCAGTACGACCCGGCGCGGTGCGGCCAGCACCCGGACGTCCGCGCGCGGGTCCTCGGGGTAGACGACCAGGTCGGCGGAGGCGCCCTCGGTGAGGCCGGGGCGGCCCAGCCAGTCGCGGGCGCCCCAGGTGGTGGCGGAGAGCGCGGCCTTCGCCGGCAGTCCGGCCTTGCGCAGCTCGGCGACCTCCTGGGCGATCAGCCCGTGCGCCAGTGAACCGCCCGCGTCCGTTCCGGCGTAGACCGGCACCCCGGCGTCGTAGGCGGCGCGGACGGTGTCGTAGCGGCGGGCGTGCAGGCGGCGCATGTGGTCGGCCCAGCGCGGGAACTTCTTCTCGCCGCCCGCGGCGAGGTCCGGGAAGGTGGCGATGTTGACCAGCGTCGGGACGATCGCCACGCCCCGTTCGGCGAAGAGCGGGATGGTCTCCTCGGTCAGTCCGGTGGCGTGCTCGACGCAGTCGATACCCGCCTCGACCAGCGGGGCGAGGGAGTCCTCGGCGAAGCAGTGGGCGGTGACGCGGGCGCCGAGCCGGTGCGCCTCGGCGATGGCGGCGGCGACCTCGCCCGGCGGCCAGCAGGAGCCCAGATCACCGGTGGCGCGGTCGATCCAGTCGCCGACGAGCTTGACCCAGCCGTCACCGCGCCGCGCCTCCCGCGCCACGTAGGCGACGAGGTCGTCCGGCTCGATCTCGTGGGCGTAGTTGCGGATGTAGCGGCGGGTGCGGGCGATGTGGCGTCCGGCGCGGATGATCCGGGGCAGGTCGGCGCGGTCGTCGATCCAGCGGGTGTCGGACGGCGAGCCCGCGTCGCGCAGCAGCAGCGCGCCGCCGTCGCGGTCGGTGAGCGCCTGTTTCTCGGCGGTGGCCGCGTCGACGGGGCCGTGGGCATCGAGCCCGACGTGACAGTGGGCGTCCACGAGACCGGGCAGCACCCAGCCCTCGACGGTGGTGAACTCGCGGGCGGCGCGCGGGCGCTCGTAGGTGATACGGCCGCCGACGACCCACATCTCGTCGCGCACGTCGTCCGGCCCGACCAGGATCCGCCCCTTGAGGTGCAGCGCCGCACCTTCACTCTTCGACGTCATGACGGCACTTTATGCGCAGGCTCACGGCGCCCCCTCCGCGCGCCCGCGCACGCCGGTGCATTTCCGTGAACGCAATCCACTCCGGCGCTTTCCGAACGTTCCTCTCGGGGTGCCTGAGGCAACCTTGCGGAGAATCTTCCGCTGGCAAATTCCCAATTCTTTGGATGCCAGCTTCCCGTATTCTCCTTCCCGCTTTTCCCGACCTCAAACGCCAAGATTCCGCTAGCGCCGGAAGCCAGAATTCGGATCCGAGTCAGGGACGTTACGGACCTGTGACCGACTCCACAAGCCGCCCGCTTCGTCCGAGATTTCCGGTACAAAAGCATACATCTCGCAAGGGATCCGCGCGCTCGGGCGCCCCCGCGCGATAACACAAAGCGTCCGTCCGCGTAACCCCTGCCCGCGATGCAATTTGCTTTTTCCCTCGGTAAATTTAATTCCCATGACCGCCGCACAAGCAGACCATGCACGTGCCCGAAGCGATATCAAGGAATTGCCGGAGGGTTTCAAGCTCGACGCCCCACGCATGGAGGACGGAGCCGCGATCTGGCGAATCGCCCGCGACTCCCGGACACTGGACCTGAACTCCTCCTACAGCTACCTGCTGTGGTGCCGTGACTTCGCCGCCACCTCCGTCGTCGCCCGCGACACCGAGGGAGTGCCGGCCGCCTTCGTCACCGGCTACATCCGCCCCGACCGTCCGGACACCCTGCTCGTGTGGCAGGTGGCCGTCGACAACGCGCACCGCGGGCGTGGCCTGGCGGCCGCCCTGCTCGACGGGCTGACCACCCGTACGGCGCGGGAACGGGGCGTGAGCCGTCTGGAGACGACGGTCACCGCGGACAACACCGCGTCCAACCGGCTCTTCTCCTCGTTCGCCGAGCGCCACGGCGCGCCCCACCGCCGCGAGCCGCTCTTCGATGCGGCGCTCTTCCCCGAGCAGGGGCACGAGCCGGAGGTCCTGCACCTCATCGGCCCGTTCACCGCACCCGACGTCCCCTGTCTCTGACCGCACCACCCCGCGGGCCCCGCGGTGGCACCCGGTGCCACCGGCCGGACGGGCCCGTACCCCGGACTTCGCAATCCCCCACGCCACTCATCTCCCAGGAGCATGCTGTGACCATCACCCAGCCCGACCTCAGTGTCTTCGAGACCGTCGAGTCGGAGGTGCGGAGCTACTGCCGTAGCTGGCCGACCGTGTTCGACCGCGCGCAGGGCAGCCGCATGACCGACGAGGACGGCCACACCTACCTGGACTTCTTCGCCGGCGCCGGTTCGCTCAACTACGGCCACAACAACCCGGTCCTCAAACGCGCCCTGATCGACTACATCGAGCGGGACGGCGTCACCCACGGCCTGGACATGTCGACGACCGCGAAGCGGGCGTTCCTGGAGTCGTTCCAGAACATCATCCTGCGGCCGCGGGACCTGCCCTACAAGGTCATGTTCCCGGGCCCGACGGGCACCAACGCCGTCGAGGCGGCGCTGAAGCTGGCCCGTAAGGTCAAGGGCCGCGAGTCGATCGTGTCCTTCACCAACGCCTTCCACGGCATGTCGCTGGGCTCCCTCGCGGTGACCGGAAACGCCTTCAAGCGGGCGGGCGCCGGTATCCCGCTGGTGCACGGCACCCCGATGCCGTTCGACAACTACCTCGACGGCGCCACCGAGGACTTCCTCTGGTTCGAGCGGCTGCTGGAGGACGCCGGCTCCGGACTGAACAAGCCCGCCGCGGTCATCGTCGAGACGGTGCAGGGCGAGGGCGGCATCAACGTCGCCCGCCCGGAGTGGCTGCGCGCGCTGCGGGAGCTGTGCGACCGGCAGGACATGCTGCTGATCGTCGACGACATCCAGATGGGCTGCGGCCGTACCGGCGCGTTCTTCTCCTTCGAGGAGGCGGGCATCGTGCCGGACATCGTCACCGTCTCGAAGTCGATCAGCGGTTACGGACTGCCGCTCGCGCTCACGCTGTTCAAGCCGGAGCTGGACCTGTGGGAGCCGGGCGAGCACAACGGCACCTTCCGCGGCAACAACCCGGCGTTCGTCACCGCCGCCGCGACGCTCGACACGTACTGGGCCGACGGGCAGATGGAGAAGCAGACGCTGGCCCGCGGTGAGATCGTCGAGTCGCACCTGAAGGCTATCGCCGAGGAACACCCGGACGCCATCGTCGAGTACCGCGGGCGCGGACTCGTGTGGGGCATGGAGTTCCGCGACAAGAGCCTCGCCAACAAGATCGCCAAGCGCGCCTTCGACCTGGGTCTGCTGATCGAGACCTCCGGGCCGGAGAGCGAGGTCGTCAAGCTGCTCCCGGCGCTGACGACCACCCCCGAAGAGCTGGACGAGGGTCTGCGGATCCTCGCCCGCGCCGTCCGCGACCGCGTCTGACCACGCACCGCGCCCGGCACTTCGTCACCGTTCCACAGAAAGGCACCGACTCACCGTGATCGTTCGCTCGTTCAAGGACATCGAGGGCACCGACCGCCACGTCAAGGCGGCTTCCGGCACCTGGGAGAGCAAGCGCATCGTGCTCGCCAAGGAGCGCGTCGGCTTCTCCCTCCACGAGACCACGCTGTACGCGGGTACCGAGACGTCGATGTGGTACGCCAACCACATCGAGGCGGTCCTGTGCGTGGAGGGCGAGGCCGAGCTGACCAACGACGAGACCGGCGAGAAGCACTGGATCTCCCCGGGCACGATGTACCTGCTCAACGGCCACGAGAAGCACACCCTGCGGCCCAAGACGGACTTCCGCTGCGTCTGTGTCTTCAACCCGCCGGTCACCGGACGCGAGGACCACGACGAGAACGGCGTCTACCCCCTGCTGACCGAGGACGGCGCCGACGCCTGAACGGCGCCCCGCGTCCGGTAGCCACCGGACGGCCCCCGGCATCCACGGAGCACGTACGAGAGGAGAGGAAGGCAACACCATGACCATCGCACCCGAGCGCACCGCCGACCTGTACCCGAGCCGCGGCACCTCCGAGGTGATCACCCCGCGGAAGGACCCGGTGGTGTGGTCGCAGCCCGGCACGGCGGGCCCGTTCCAGCCGTCCGAGCTGAGCGACTTCGAACGCGACGGCTTCTTCGCCATCGGGGAACTGCTGACGGCGGAAGAAGTCGCGGTGTACCGCACCGAGCTGGACCGGCTGGTGGGCGACCCGGAGATGCGCGCGAACCCGCGCTCCATCGTCGAGCCGAAGTCGCAGAGCATCCGGTCCGTGTTCGAGGTGCACAAGATCAGCGAGGTGTTCGCCCGGCTGGTCTCCGATCCGCGTGTGGTGGGCCGGGCCCGTCAGATCCTCGGCTCCGACGTCTACGTCCACCAGTCCCGGATCAACGTCAAGCCCGGCTTCGGCGCGTCCGGTTTCTACTGGCACTCGGACTTCGAGACCTGGCACGCCGAGGACGGACTGCCGAACATGCGGACCGTGTCGGTGTCGATCGCGCTCACCGAGAACTTCGACACCAACGGCGGCCTCATGATCATGCCCGGTTCGCACCGGCACTTCGTGGGGTGCGAGGGCGAGACGCCGAAGGACAACTACAAGCGGTCCCTCCAGATGCAGGACGCCGGTATCCCGTCGGACGAGGCGCTGACGCGGATGGCGGACGAGCACGGCATCCGGCTGTTCACCGGTAAGGCGGGCTCCGCGACGTGGTTCGACTGCAACGCGATGCACGGCAGCGGTGACAACATCACGCCGTACCCGCGCAGCAACGTCTTCATCGTGTTCAACAGCGTGGAGAACGCCGCGGTGGAACCGTTCGCGGCGCCCGTGCCGCGCCCGGAGTACATCGGCGCCCGGGACTTCACGCCGGTGCGCTGAGGCACCTTCCGCCGCACCCGCGCGGCCGCCGCACAGCCTGGGCTGTGCGGCGGCCGCGCCGTGCGTTCCCGGGGTGCTTCTCCGCTGCCGGGCCGTCACCTCATAGGGTCCGGCCAGGGTGTTCGGGCCCGCCCGGCGGTGGCGGGCGCACCCGTGAGAGGGAGTGAGGACGGGCCATGAACGTCGACCGGCTGCCCGGGGTGACCCTGACCGACCATGTGCTGGACGTGCCGCTGGACCATGACGACCCGGGCGGTGAGCGGATCGAGGTCTACGGCCGGGAGGCGGTCGCCGCGGGCCGGGAGGGCGCCGCGCTGCCGTGGCTGGTGTACCTCCAGGGCGGGCCCGGCAACGCCGCGCCGCGCCCGCTGGGCCGGGAGTCGTGGCTGGGCCGGGCGCTGGAGGACTACCGGGTCCTCCTCCTCGACCAGCGCGGCACCGGACGCTCCACGCCCGCCAACCGGCAGACGCTGCCGCTGCGCGGCGGGCCCCGGGAACAGGCCGCGTACCTGGCGCACTTCCGCGCCGACGCGATCGTCCGGGACGCCGAGCTGTTCCGCCGCCGGCTGGCGGGAGCGGACACCCCGTGGAGCGTGCTGGGGCAGAGCTTCGGCGGTTTCTGCACCGTCGCGTATCTCTCGCGGGCGCCCGAGGGGCTGCGTGAGGCGCTGGTGACCGGCGGGCTGCCGGGTCTCGACGTGAGCGCCGAGGACGTCTACCGGGCGGCGTATCCGCGGGTGGCCCGGAAGAACGCCGCGCACTACGCCCGGTATCCGCAGGACGTGGCGGCGGCGCGGGAGATCGCCGGGTACCTGCGGGAGCGGGAGGTGCGGCTGCCCGGCGGCGGGACGCTGACGCCGCGGGCGTTCCAGGCGCTGGGGATGCTGCTGGGCAGCGGCAGCGGCTCGCACGTCCTGCACCATCTGCTCGCCGACGCGTGGGTGGCCGGCCCCGCCGGACGGGAGTTGGGCGACGCGTTCCTGGAGGGCGTCCGGGCGCATCTGTCGCACGCCGCGGCGCCGCTGTTCGCGGTGGTGCACGAGGCGATCTACGGGCAGCGGTCGGTGGATCCGGGCCCGACGGCGTGGGCGGCGCAGCGGGTGCGCGACGGGCTGACGGCGTATCCGCAGTTCGACGTGGACACGGTGCTGGACGGCGACGGACCGCTCCACTTCACCGGCGAGATGATGTACCCGTGGCTCTTCGACACCGATCCGGCGCTGCGCCCGCTCAAGGAGACCGCCCAGGAGCTGGCCGAACGGCGTGACTGGCCGGATCTGTACGACCCCGCCCGACTGGCGGCCAACACCGTACCGGCCGCCGCGGCGGTCTACTTCGACGACATGTACGTCGACACCGCGCACTCCCTGGCGACGGCGGAACGCATCCAGGGGATGCGGGTCTGGGTGACCAACGAGTGGGAGCACGACGGCCTGCGGGTGAGCGACGGCGCGGTCCTGGACCGGCTGCTGCGGATGGTGCGCGGGGAGGTGTGAGGCGGGGCGGGCCACGGGCCGCGGTGTGGCGGCGCCGGACGGCCGGGGTTCGGGGGCCGGCCGGGCTCGGACCGGTCCGCGGCCGGGCTCAGGTGGCCGGCCGGGCGCGGATGCCGTCGGCCCGCGTTCCCGACCTGACCTGGCCTGACCTGACCTGGCCTGGCCTCGCGGCCCGCCGCACGGTTCCGGGCCCGGCGCACGGTTCCGGCCCCGGCGCGCGGCGGGCCCCCGCCTCCGGCCGTCGTCCGCTCACCCCTCCCCGATGACCTCCAGCGCCCGGTCGACGTCGTCGGTGCCGTTGTAGAGGTGGAAGGCGGCGCGCAGCAGGCCGCCGCGGACCGCGACGCGGATGCCCGCGGCGGCCAGGCGGTCCGCGGCGCCGGGCGGGGCCGGTACGGAGACGATCGCGGAGCCGGGCGCCGGGCGGGGGGCCAGGCCCCGGGCGGTCAGCCCGGCGCGGAAGCGGTCGGCCAGCGCGGTGTTGTGGGCGTGCACCGCGGCCACGCCGATCTCGCCGAGCAGCGCGAGGGAGGCGGCGGCGCCCACGTAGGAGAGCAGAGCGTGCGGTTCGTCGTAGCGGCGGGCGGTGGCGGCGGGGTGGGTGACCGGGCCGTAGCAGGACTTCGCCGGGTCCTCGCCCGCGACCCATCCGGCGTGCCGGGCCCGCGGTCCGTCCCCGTCGAGGGCGCCGTCGCCGAACGCCAGGAAGGTGGTGCCGCGCGGGCAGAGCAGCCATTTGAAGGCGCCGCAGACGACATGGTCGAAGCCTTCGGGGCGCAGCGGCAGCCAGCCCGCGGCCTGGGTGACGTCGAGGTAGGTACGGGCGCCGTGCGCGCGGGCGGCGGCGCGGACCGCGTCGAGGTCGGCGATCCGCCCGTCGAGGGACTGCACGGCGCTGAACGCGACCAGCGAGGTGGTGGGCCGTACCGCGTCGGCGAGCGCGTCGAGCGGCGCGGTGCGGAAGGTGATGCCGGGGACGGCGGCGAGCGGGTTGACCAGCGAGCTGAAGTCGCCCTCGGGGACCAGGACCTCCGCGCCCGGCTCCAGGGTGGTGGCGACGAACGCGGAGTGCACCGCCACGGAACTGCCGACGGCGACCCGCTCGGCCGGCGTCCCCAGCAGCCGGGCGAACCCCCGCCGGGCCTCCTCGGCCGGCCCGAAGTAGTCGCGGCCCATCGTGCCGTACGTGGCGGCCTCCTCGACCGCCTCCGCCAGGGCGGTCCGCGAACGGGCCGGGAGCAGCCCGCCGGATGCGGTGTTGAGATACGGGTTCCCGGGCGCGAACTCGGCTCCGCCGAGTGAGTCGTGTCGCTGCATGCCCCCACTGTGCGCCGCCGGGGACGCCGCGTCCATGGCGGCTCCGGCCGGCGGCGCCCCTCCGCCGGCGTGCTCGCGGCGCGGTTCTACGCGGTGGGCACCGCGCACCCGTCGTCCCCGCAGACCCCGGCGTCCCCGGTCGGCAGCGTCCGGAGCGCGCTCTCCTCGTGGGCGCGCTCCAGGGCCTGGCGGAAGACCTCGGCGGGCTGGCCGCCGGAGATGCCGTAGCGGCGGTCGATGACGAAGAACGGGACGCCGGTGGCGCCCAGTTCGGCGGCCTCACGTTCGTCGGCGCGTACCGCGTCGGCGTAGGCGTCCGGGTCGGCCAGCACCCGGGCGGCCTCCTCGGCGGGGACGCCGGCCCCGGCGGCGAGGGCGACCAGGGTGTCCCGGTCGCCGAGCGGGCGTGCCTCGGCGAAGTTGGCGCGGTAGAACGCGCCGAGCAGGGCGTCCTGGACCCCGTGCGCCTTGGCGAGGTGGAGCAGCCGGTGGAGGTCGAAGGTGTTGCCGTGGACGCGGTCCGAGCGGTAGCCCAGGCCCTCACCGCGCGCGGCCTCGGCGACGCGTGCCTCCATCGCCTCGGCCTGCTCCCGGCTGACGCCGTACTTGACCGCCAGCATCTCCAGCACCGGCACATCGGTGGGCGCGGGCGCCGCCGGGTCCAGCTCGAAGGAGCGGTGCACCACCTCGACACCGTCCCGGTGCGCGAACGCGGCGAGCCCCGCCTCGAAGCGGGCCTTGCCGATGTAGCACCAGGGGCAGGCGATGTCGGACCAGATTTCGACGCGCATGGGATGTCTTTCCTCGTACGGGGCGGGCACGGGGACAACCCGGACAGCGGGCAGGATATTCCGGGCCGGAGCCGGCGCCGTGCCGTGGGCCGTCGCCGGTGCCGGGGGCACGTCGTCCGCCGGGGCGGGCGGCGTTTCCGTCGCGGGCCGCCCGCCCCGGGGAGCCGTTCAGCAGCCCTTGGTGATCCGGGTGATGCCCGCCACGAAGACGTCCTCGCCCTTGCCCTTCGGGGTGGACCAGCACTGGCTCGACGGGCCCTTGTGCACGGTCACCTTGAAGGCTTTGGTCCGCCGGAGAGCGGTCGGAACGGAATTCCGGCGCGTCCGCGCGACGCGCCGGAGACGGATGTCTAAGCCGCCGGCTCCCGCCACATCGTCCACAGGACCGGGCCGCCGCCGGGGAGGCGCAGTTCGTCGCGGACGGTGAATCCGAAGTGTTCGTAGACGGGGAGGTTGGCCGGTTTGGAGGATTCGAGATAGGCGGGCCGGCCCGCCGCGTCGGCCTTGGCGAGGCCCGAGCGGAGCAGGGCGGCACCGTGGCCCTGGCCCTGGACGGCCGGGTCGGCGCCGAGGAGCGCCAGGGACCAGTGCGGCTCAGCGGGGGTGTACGCGGCGGCGGCCTCGACCGCCTCGCCGAACAGGCCCGCCCGGTCGCCGAGGATGGCCGTCAGCTCCGCGATGGTCGCCGCGTCGGGCACGGCCCGGTCCTGCGCCTCCGGCGGCACCCAGAACGACACCGCCGCACCGGTGTGCTCGCACACCCCGGCGTGGACGTACTGCCGGGTGAAGAGCGTGGTGAAGTAGCGGCCCAGCGACGCCTCGCGGGTGGCGTCGTCGGGGAAGAACCAGCGCATCATCGGGTCGTCATCGAAGGCGCGGACCAGGGTCCGGCTGATCAGCGGGGCGTCGTCGGGGGTGGCCGTCAACGGCGGGTGCGATATCGGCATAGGGGTCATTCTGTACCGGACGATCTTGGACGGTACGGCGGGGCCCGGTACGGCCCCGCGGCCTACCGGTTCCGGCCCCCTGAGCGGGCGTCCGGGCGGGCGTCCGGGCGCCGCGCGCCGTCGTCCAACAGCAGCGCCAGGCCGATGTGGGTCGCGTCCGGGGCGGCACCCCGGGACGGGTCGGGGCGCCAGCCGCGGGCGGTGTAGAAGGCGCGGGCGCGGCGGTTGTGCCACACCACGTCCAAGGTGGCGGCGGTGTGCCCGGCCGCCCGCCACGCCCGCAGGCACGCGGTGTGCAGGGCGTGGCCGACGCCGGTGCCCCAGTGGGCGGGATCGACCTGGAGCTGGTGGAGGGTGACGGTGCCGGGTGCGGCGGCCGGTCCGTGGCAGGCGGCGCCGACGACGGTGCCGTCCCGCTCGGCGCAGAGCATCCGGGCGTCCGGCCCGGCCAGCGCGTGCCGCCAGTCCCGGTCGGCCGCCGGGCGGTGTGTGTCCGGGCCGGGGGCGTCCCCGGGGTGGCGGGCCCGGTCGTACGCGGCACGGGCCCGGGCGTGCAGCGCGACGACGGGCCCCAGATCCCCGGCGCCGCCCGCGCGGACGGTCAGGGCGCCGGTAGCGGCGGGGGTCACCGGACGTGCCCGGCCGGAACACGCGCCGCCCTGGCACGCCGGGCGGACCCGGCCGGAACACGCACCGCCCGGGCACGCCGGGCGGCCCCCGGCCGGACCCGGGCGTCGGCGGGATCCACCGCGCGGGCCCCCTCGGGCCGGGCGCCTGCCTCGGCGTTCACCGGATGCCCCGTCAGCTCCGTTCCGTCCGCCCGTCCACCCGGCGGGGCAGGCCGAGCGGGTTGCCGTCGCGGAGTTCGGGCGGCAGGAGTGCGGGCGGGGTGTCCTGGTAGGCGACCGGGCGCAGCCAGCGTTCGATCGCGGTGACGCCGACCGAGGTGGCGGTGGAGGTCGAGGCCGGGTAGGGGCCGCCGTGGTGCTGGGCGGGGGCGACCGCGACGCCGGTGGGCCAGCCGTTGACGACGACGCGTCCGGCGAGCGCGGTGGCCTCGGCGAGCAGCCGGGCGCCGCGGCCCGCCGGGTCCGTCCCCGCGCCCTCCTCGGCGGAGAGGTGGAGGGTGGCGGTGAGGTTGCCGGGGAGTTGGGCGAGGACCGCGCCGACCGCGTCGTCGCCGGTGTGGCGGACGACGACGGTCACCGGGCCGAAGCACTCCTCCAGCAGCAGGGCGTAGGCGTCGGGGTCGTCGAGGAGGCGGGCGGCGGGCACCGTCAGGAACCCGGCGCCGACGGTGTGTTCGCCGCCCGCGCCGGGCGTCACCGGCGTCTCGACACCGGGCAGTTGGGCGCGGGCGCGGACCCCGTCGATGAAGGCGTCCCGCATCCGGTGGTCGAGGAGGACGCCCGCCTCGGTGTCGCTGACGGCGGCGGTGAGCGCGGTCAGCAGCCGGTCGCCGTCCGGGCCCTCGGGGACGAGGACGAGGCCGGGCTTGACACAGAACTGGCCGGTGCCGAGCGTCACCGACGCGGCGAGCCCGGCGCCGATCTCCTCGGCGCGCTCCGCGGCCGCCGCCGCGGTGACGACGACGGGGTTGAGGCTGCCCAGTTCGCCGTGGAAGGGGATGGGGTGCGGACGGGCGGCCGCCGCGTCGAAGAGAGCGCGACCGCCGCGGACCGAGCCGGTGAACCCGGCGGCGGCGATCAGCGGATGGCGGACCAGCTCCACCCCGGCGCCGAAGCCGTGGACCAGGCCGACGACGCCCTCGGGCAGCCCGGTGTCGGCGGCGGCGCGGCGCAGCAGCGCGGCGACCAGTTCCGAGGTGGCCGGGTGATCGGGGTGGGCCTTGACGACGACCGGGCACCCGGCGGCCAGGGCGCTGGCGGTGTCGCCGCCGGGCACCGAGAAGGCGAGCGGGAAGTTGCTGGCCGCGTAGACCGCGACGGGGCCCAGCGGGATCTTGTGGCGCCGCAGGTCGGGGCGGGGCGGGGTGAGCGACGGGTCGGCGTGGTCGATCCGTACGTCGAGGAAGGCGCCCTCGTCGACGGCGTCGGCGCACGCGCGCAACTGGTAGGTGGTGCGGGCCAGTTCGCCGGTGAGGCGGCCGGGGCCGAGCGCGGTCTCGGCGTCGGCGGCCTCGATGACGCGGGCGCCGGCGCCGTCGAGCAGGTCGGCGGCGCGGCGCAGCAGGGCGGCGCGGGCGGTGCGGTCGGCGAGGGCCGGGCGGGCGGCGTGGGCGGCGCGGACCGCCGCGTCCACCTCGGCGGCGGTGGCCTCCACCGCGACCCGTTCGCGCCGCTTCCCGGTTCGGGGGTCGACACTCCAGACTGGTACTGCCGCCGCTGTGGTCACCGCGTATTCCTCCCGAGCGCAACTCTTGCCGCAGACCGGAGGCCGTTCGATATGCTGAACGGCGTCCCGGATACTGAACCTCTGGGACTCTAGGGCGGGCCGATCAGAGGGGTCAAGGGCGATGTCAGCTACGGAGACGGGTGGAGCGCAGGTCAAGTCCGCGGTACGGACGGTGGAGCTGCTGGAGTTCTTCGCGGGCCGCCCCGGTATGCACAGCCTCGCCACCGTCCAGGAAGCCGTCGGCTACCCCAAGTCCAGCCTCTACATGCTGCTGCGCACCCTCGTCGAGCTGGGCTGGGTGGAGACCGACGCGACCGGTACGCGGTACGGCATCGGGGTGCGCGCGCTGCTGGTCGGCACGGCGTACATCGACGGTGACGACGTGGTCGCCGCGGCCCGGCCGACGCTGGACCGGCTCTCGGACGACACCACCGAGACCATCCACCTCGCGCGGCTGGACGGCGTCGACGTCGTCTATCTCGCGACCCGTCAGTCCCAGCACTACCTGCGGCCGTTCACCCGGGTCGGGCGGCGGCTGCCCGCGCACTCCACCTCGCTGGGCAAGGCGCTGCTGGCCACGTACTCCGACGAGCAGGTCCGCGAGCTGCTCCCGGCGAAGCTGACGGCGCTGACCGAGCACACCCTCACCGACCGCGAGCAACTGATCGAGGAGCTGCACACGGTCCGCGAGCAGGGGTACGCGGTCGACCGCGAGGAGAACACGCTGGGGCTGCGGTGCTTCGGCATCGCGATCCCCTACCGCTCCCCGGCGCGCGACGCGATCAGTTGCTCGGTCCCGGTGGCGCGGCTGACGCCCGATCACGAGCAACTGCTCAAGGACACCCTCTTCGACGCCCGCGACCGGCTGCTGCTGGCGACCCGCCGGCTCTGACCCCGGCCGACCGCCGCCGCGGCCGCGCCACGCCGTGCCACCTGCGGGCCGAGCGGTGGACGGGCCGCGGCGGCTCACCCGTTCACCCCAGCGCGCCCCGGGCGGGCCCGACACGCCGTGACACGCCTTCCGACCTGCGAAGATCGCGATCACGGCGGGCGGTGGGCCGGTCGGCCGGCGGCGTTCTGACAAGACGTCAGCAGGCTCACGGCGCGCCGGGCGGTTTATCTCGAAAGGCAGCAGGTACGGAAATCCGCCGGCGCGAGGGCGCCGCGTCCGTACCGCACGGAGGTTTCGTCGTGTACGCCACCCGCCCGCGCACCGGTACCGCGCCGGCCGTCACCGGCCCGGGGCGCGCCCCCGCAGCCGCGCGCCGTCCGGCCGTCCCGGAGCGCCCCGCCGGTGTCCCCGGGCCGTTCCGCCGCGCCGCCGGGCGGGCCTGACATGTCCGGCGCGCCCGGAACCGGACCCGGAAGGCGGCGGCGCGGGAGGGCGGGCAACGGCACGCTGCTCCTGGCGCTCGCCGCGGTGGGCACCGGGGGCTGGCTGATATCCGTCGGCGCCCGGACCACCGCGCCGCACCGGCCGCTCGCCGCCCACGGGCTCGGCGGCCCGGCGGCGCGCTCCGCTGTCCGGGAGACGGCGCCGCCGCCCCTCCGGCTCCGGGTACCGGCCGCCGGGACCGACGGCGCACCGGCCGGGCCCGGCCACGACGGCCCGCTCCCGGCGCCGCCCGCGGACCGGTTCCGCGACGGCGTCCCGCCCGGCTGCCCGGGCGCCACCGCCGTCACCGGGCGGGCCGGGGCCGGACCCGCCGCCTGGCACGCTCCGGCCGCGCTGCCGCCGCGCGCCGCCGTCGGGGTGCGCCGGGCGGACGGCCATGCCGCGCTCCTCACCGCCGGCGCGGTCGCGTCCGATGGGGACGGCGGGGCCCCAGGCGCCGCCACCCGGCCGGTGGCGCACCTGCTGACCTGCGGGGACGCCGGGCGCGGGAGCGTGTCCGTCCCTTCCGCGGGCACCGGATAGCCACCACCCAGGGGGGCCACAGACGGCCGGGGCGGCCCGCGGGAGCCGCCCCGGTCAACCGTTCGCCGGCACGCGGCCGAGCGCTTCCAGCGCGGTGCCGACGGCGGCCAGATCCGCGTCGCTCGCCAGGCCCGCGTGGTAGAGCCGCAGCTCACCGGCGCCCAGCGCGGCGGCGTGCGCGGCGTCCGCGGCGAGGGTGGCGGGGCTGCCGCCCATCCCGGAGACGACGGGGAAGTTGGCGGCGAGGGTCGCACCGGCCGCGCCGGGCGCGGCGGCGAACGGCCCGAGCGCCTCGGCCCGCTGCGCCGCGTCCGGACCGCACGGCACCACCACACCGTCGGCGTACCCGAACACCCCGGCCGGATCGGTACCGGCGTTGGCGCCGCAGCGGTGCGCGGCCGGATCGGCGTGCAGCAGCACCCGGAAGCCGGGGGCGGCGGCCTCGCGGACGGCCGCGACGGCGGCGCGCCGCAGCCCCCCGGCCGCCCGCGCCCGCCAGGCCCGCACCACGGCGGCCAGGTCGGCGCCGAGCAGCGCCTCGACGGCGGCCCACTCCCCCGCCCGGTCCGCGGCGGCGGGCCGCGCCGCCCCGGACCACACCGGCTCCAGCGCCCGGCGCACCGCCGCGCCCAACTCGTCGGCGTCCAGCCCGAGCCCGGCGTAGCCGCGGCGGCACTCCGTGCAGAAGCAGAGCGACATCAGGTACTGCGCGGCGCCGGTGAGCGGCACCCCGCCGGTCTTGTCGTGGGCGTGCAGATGGGCCATGCCGTACCAGCCGCAGGACTCCAGCTCGGTGCCGTGCGCGCCGGGCCGTACGGCGGCCTCGGCGGCGAGGGTGACGAGGTGGTCGCGGACCTCGGGGCGGGCGATGCACGGGGCCCAGGGGTAGCGGTCGCCGTAGGCGTTGCGGACGGAGGTGTCCGGATGCTCCTCGCCCAGGCGGGAGTTGTGGGCGAGGACGACCCAGCTGTGCACCTCGATCCCGGCGTCCGCCAGCGCCGCCGCGGCCGCGCCGTACGGGTCGGGGCCCGGCATCCAGTCCTGGACGGCGGGGCGCAGCGCCCGCCCCGCCCAGCGCCGCGGGTCGGGCGGGTAGAGGACGGCGGAGTGGCGGGCGGTGACCACGCGGTGGCGGGGGTGGCGCGGGGTCAGGGCGCGGGTGGAGTGGTAGGCAGCGGCCAGGGTGACCTGACGGATGCCCAGCGCGGCGAGGCGGGGCGCGGCCCCGGGGTCGCCGACCACGTCCCAGGGGTAGAGGAAGGCGGCGGCACGCATCAGGCGGCGCCCGCCGGGCCGTCCGTACCGGGGAGCAGGGTGAGTCCGTGGTCGAGCAGGGCGCGCAGCTCCTCGACGTGGCGGGGGTCCGGCGGGGCGAGCGGTGGCCGGACCTCGCCCGCGTCCGGTCCGCGCAGTCCGACGCCCGCCTTGACGAGCGAGACCGCGTAGCCGTGGCCCTGGTTGCGCAGGTCGACGAGGGGGCGGTAGAAGCCGTCCGTCAGGCGGTCGACGGTCTCCCGGTCGCCGGTGGTGAGCGCGCGGTGGAAGGCGAGGGCGATCTCGGGGGCGAAGGCGAAGACGGCGGAGGAGTACAGGTGCACGCCCAGGCCCAGGTAGGCGGGGCCGGTGAGTTCGGCGGTGGGCAGGCCGTTGAAGTAGAGGAAGCGGGAGCCGGCGGCCTCGGTGCGGACGGCGCTGATGATGCGCTGGAGCAGATCGAGGTCGCCCAGTCCGTCCTTGAGGCCGATGATGCCCGGGGTGCGGGCGAGCGCGACGACGGTGTCCGGGGTGAAGACGGCGTTGTCCCGCTGGTAGACGATGACCGGCAGGTCGGTGGCGGCGGCCAGCGCGCGGTAGTGGCGCAGCAGCCCGTCCTGCCCCGCGCGCACGAGGTAGGGCGGCATGGCGAGCAGCCCGTCGGCGCCCTGTTCGCGGGCGAGGCGGGCGAAGCGGACGGCGAGGGCCGTGCCGTAGCCCGCCGCGGCGACCACCGGCACCCGTCCGGCGGTCTCCTCGACGGCCGCGCCGACGCACGCCGCGAACTCCTCGGGCGTCAGGGCGTGGAACTCCCCGGTGCCGCAGCAGGCGAAGACGGCGCCCGCACCGGCCTCGACGCCGCGCCGCACATGGGCGCGGTAGGCGTCCAGATCCACCTCGCCGTCGGGCGCGTAGGTGGTCACGGGGAAGAACAGCACTCCGTCGAGGCGGTCGGCGAGCGGCGAGGCTGGGGTCACGGGCCCTCCCTGGCGTGCGGTGCCGGGGCGGTGCGGAGCCCCCGCGGCACCGGCGGACTGCGGATGGGTCGCGGACGGACGGCGGCCCACCACCCCGACGTGCACGTCTCTGACCAATGTCCATATTTCTGAACGGCGCCACGCTAGAGCAGCCCGCGACCGGCGGTCAAGAGGACGGGCCGTTCCCCGCCGCACGGCGAACACCCCGCCGCCTTCGGCGTATTGACCACCGGCGATCACGCTCCCTACGGTGCTGACGACCGTGTCCACACCTCTGAACGCCGCCCCGCGCGCACGCGTCGCCGACGTCCCGGGGTCACGCCGTTCCCGCCGGAGGATCCGCCATGCCCGCACCCCGCACCGTCCTGCTCACCGGCGCCGCCGGCGGCATGGGCCGCCTGATGCACGAACTGCTGCCCGCGTACGGCTACCGGCTGCGCCTCTTCGACGAGCGCCCCGTACCGGACGCGCCCGACGCCATCACCGCACCGCTCGCCGACCGGGAGGCGCTGCGCGCGGCGGTTGACGGCGTCGACGCGGTCATCCATCTCGCCGGGATCTCCCTGGAAGCCTCGTTCGAGCAGATCCTGCGGGCCAACATCGAGGGCGTCCACCAGCTCTACGAGGCGGTCCGCGAGGCGGGCGTCCCCCGCGTCGTCTTCGCCTCCTCCAACCACGCCGTCGGCTACACTCCGCGCCCGGCGGACGGCTCCGCCGCGATCGGCGTCGGCACCCCGCGCCGCCCGGACACCTTCTACGGTCTGTCCAAGGGGTTCGGCGAGGACCTCGCCTCGCTCTACCACGACCGCCACGGCATCGAGACCGTCTCGCTGCGCATCGGCTCCTGCTTCCCCGAGCCGACCTCCGTGCGGATGCTGTCGCTCTGGTTGAGCCCGGCGGACTGCGCCCGGCTGCTGCACGCCGCCCTCACCGCCGAGAACGTCGGCCACACCGTCGCCTACGGCTCGTCCGCCAACACCCGCCTGTGGTGGGACCTGTCGACCGCCCGCGCCCTGGGGTACGAGCCGCAGGACGACTCCGAGCCGTACGCGGCGGCGCTCATCGCGGCCCAGGGGGAACTGGACCCGGACGATCCGGCGCACGCGCACCTGGGCGGCGCGTTCTGCACCGACCCGCCCCGCTGGCAGCACTGACCCGGGCGCGCCGTACGGTCGGGTCTTCGCCGTCCCGGTCCGCCGCCGAAGGGAACTCGCGGGCCCTTCACAGCGTCCTTGAGGGCGACACGTCAGATACCGAAACCGCACGTCACACCGGCGCCACGGCGCGCAGGAACGAGGAAACACACCATGGGAATCGTCAGCTGGATCGTCCTGGGGCTGATCGCGGGCGTCATCGCCAAGATCCTGCTGCCGGGACGGGACCCGGGCGGGCTGGTGGGCACCACGCTCACCGGCATCGTCGGGTCGTTCGTCGGCGGCTGGCTGTCCGTCAAGATCCTGGACCGTCCCATACCGAAGGACATCTTCGACCTGTCCACCTGGGTCGCGGCCGTCGCCGGCTCCCTCGTCCTGCTCATCCTCTACCGGCTGCTCTTCGGCAACTCCCGCGAGCGCCGCTGACCGCCCGCCCCGCCGGAACGCGTCCGGCGGGGCCCGCGGAACCACGCTCCCCCGGACGGGGCGGGTAATGGAACCGCAAAGGCGAGCCGTTCGTTACTGCTGGCATGACCGCAATGACTCCTGGCTCGAATCTCCCGCTCGGCGCCGCGCGGGTGGCGGTGGACGTCACCGCCCCCGTGCGGCTGGACGTCTCGGGCCTGTTGCTCACCGCCGCAGGCAAGGTGCGCTCCGACGACGACTTCGTCTTCTACAACCAGCCCAGCGGCGGCCCCGGGGTGACCCACGGCGCCGGGGCACCCGGCGGCGGTGACACCATCACCGTCGACACCACCGCGATCCCCGCGGAGATCGAGAAGATCGTCGTCACCGCGAGCCCGGACGCCCCCGGCGCCACCTTCGCCGGTACGGAGCCGACCGGCACCGTGCGCGACGCGGACAGCGGCGCCGTCCTCGCCACCTTCACCCCGCCAGGACTCGGCCCGGAGACCGCACTGGTCGTCGTCGAGATCTACCGCCGCGGCGGCGCCTGGAAGGTCCGCGCCGTCGGCCAGGGCTACGCCAACGGGCTGGCCGGTATCGCCACCGACTTCGGCGTCACCGTCGAGGAACCGGCGGCGCCCCCGGCAGCCGCCCCCGCCGCCCCTCCGGCCGCGCCGCCCGCCCCCGCCCCGCAGGCCGCCCCCGCGCCGCCCGCCGGGCAGTGGGCGCCGCCGGCCGGGGCGCCCGCCCCGCTGGCCCCGCCGCCGGGCGTCACGCCTCCGGCGCCACCCGCCCCCGGGAAGATCAATCTGGACAAGGGCCGGGTCAGCCTGCGGAAGAACGAGACGGTCTCGCTGGTCAAGAACGGCAGCCCGCTGCTCAGCTCGGTCCGGATGGGGCTGGGCTGGGAGCCCGCGTTCCGCGGGAAGTCCATCGACCTGGACGCCTCCGTCATCGCGTACGGCCCCGACCGCAAGAAGATCGACAACTGCTTCTTCGGCAAACTGTCCGTCCTCAACGGCGCCATCCAGCACTCCGGCGACAACCTCACCGGCGACGGCTCCGGCGACGACGAGGTGATCACCGTCCACCTCGGCGGCATCCCGCCGCAGGTCACCGGCCTGGTCTTCACCGTGAACTCCTTCTCCGGCCAGAAGTTCACCGATGTCGCCAAGGCGTACTGCCGCCTCAGCGACGCGCAGACCGGCGAGGAACTGGTCCGCTTCGACCTGACCCAGGCCGAGCCCCGCACCGGCGTCCTGATGGCCAAGCTCATCCGGCAGTACTCCGGCGAGTGGGAGATGACGGCCCTGGGCGAGTTCGTCGACGCCCGCACCGTCCGCGGCATGATCAAGCCGGGCGGAGCGGCGCTCTGAGGTGAGGGCGAGGCGGGGCCGTGCCCGCCTCCCGGCCTGCGGGCGCGGAAGCGGCGGGCCCCGGCCTGAGCGCGGGCCGGGGCCCGCCGCTTCCGGCCGCTTCCGCGCCGCCGTTCCCGTCCCGCCCCCGACCGGCCGCCCCGGCACCTCCGCCGCCTCCGGTGCCGGACATCCGCTACCGCCGAGGGCTCGTCCGGTGACCGGCCCGGGGCCGGCCCCCGGACGGCGGCCCCGACCGGTCACTCCTCCTCCGTCCGCCCCCGCAGCCCCGCCACCCGGGCCAGCCGGGCGTACGACTCCAGCAGCGCCTCGCGGTCGTACGTGCTGGTGGTCACCAGCACCTCGTCCGCCCCGGTCTCCTCGGTCAGCGTCTTCAGCGCGTCCGCCACCTCCGCCTCCGTGCCGTGGATCCGGCCGCGCAACTCCTCCTCGACGTAACCGCGTTCGCGCGCGCCCAGCACCGGCTCGGCCGCCGACCCGCCGGCCACCGGCCGCAGCGGCGGGAAGACGCCGTGGGTGCGTGCGTGGGCCATGGCGTACGCCTCCGGGAGCAGCAGCCGGTACGCGGCGTCGGTGGTGGCGGCGACCGCGACCGTCGCGGCCACCATGACGTACGGCCGCGGCCACAGCGCCGACGGGCGGAACGCCGCGCGGTAGCCGTCGATCGCCTCCCGCATCCGGCTCCGGCCGCGTACCTCCCCGATGACCAGCGCCAGCCCCGCCTCCGCCGCCACCCGGGCCCCGGCGCCCGTCGCGAGGACGAACGCGGGGACGCGGAGCCCCTCGGCGGGCCGGGCGCGGACCTGCGGATGGGCGTGCTGGGTGCCGTCGAAGTAGCCGGTCAGCTCGGCGAGTTGGTCCGCGAAGTCCGCGCCCGCCGTCTTGTCGGCGCCCAGCGCGCGGCGGACGCCGTCGGTGAACCCGACCGACCGGCCCAGGCCCATGTCGATCCGGCCGGGGAACAGCGCCTCCAACACCCCGAACTGCTCGGCGACCACCATCGGCCGGTGGTTGGGCAGCATCACCCCGCCCGTACCGACCCGGATCGTGTCCGTCGCCGCGGCGACGGCGGCGGCCAGCACCGTGGGCGCGGACCCGGCGACGCCCGGCACGCCGTGGTGTTCGGACACCCAGAAGCGGTGGTAGCCGAGGCGTTCGGTGTGGCGGGCCAGCGCCACCGTGTCGCGCAGCGCCGCCGCGTCCGGGTGTCCCTGCCGGGTGCGGGAGCGGTCCAGGACCGAGAAGCGGGTCGTCCGTGTCGTCGGGCTCATCTCTCCTTCAACGCCCGTGGGCGCCGGGGATTCCGCACGGCCCGGCGGTCACGGGGGCGTCACCGCCGGTGGCCGGGGCCCTCCTGGCGGCGCCACGGGCCGGTGATCGCCAGCATCAGGCCGGGTTCCTGGATGTTGACGAAGAGGGTGCGGCCGTCGGGCGCGAAGACCGGGCCGGTGAACTCGCTGTACTCCGGCTCCTCCTCGGTGCCGAGGTTCATCTCGTTACGGGCGATCGGATAGGTCCGGCCGTCGTCGGTGGCGCCGAAGAGATGCTGAACGCCGTCGCCGTCCTCCGCGATGATCAGCCCGCCGTGCGGTGAGACGCTGATGTTGTCCGGACCGTCGAACGCGCCGTCCCGCCCCGGGTCCGGGTTGACGCCGAACCGCAGCTTCAGCGTCAGCGTCCGGCGGCGCGGATCGTAGAACCACACCTGGCCGTCGTGGCGGACGGGGCTCTCGTCACGGGCGTACGAGGCGACGACGTACGCGCCGCCGTCGGCCCACCACAGGCCCTCCAGCTTCCGGGCGCGGGTGATCTCGCCGTCGGCGAACTGCCGTCGCACGGAGGTCGTGCGGGCGTCGCGGTCGGGGACCTCGACCCAGTCGACGCCGTAGACCGTGCCGGGCCGGGTCGCGCGGGAGAGGTCGTCGACGAACCGGCCGCCGGAGTCGAAGCAGCGGAACGCGGCGAGCGTCCCGGCGTCGTCGGCGAGGGTCCGCAGCCGCCCGCGGCCGTGCCGGAAGCCGGACGGCGGGGTCCAGCGGTAGAGCAGGCCGTTGGGGGTGTCGGCGTCCTCGGTGAGGTAGAGGTGGCCGCGGCGCGGATCGACGGCGACCGCTTCGTGGGCGAAGCGGCCCAGCGCCTTGACGGGCCGCGGGTCGCGGCCCGCCGCGAGGTCGTGCGGATCGACCTCGAAGACATAGCCGTGGTCCCGGGTCATGCCCCGCTGACCGGCCTTGTCCTCGGTCTCCTCGCAGGTCAGCCAGGTGCCCCACGGTGTGGTGCCGCCCGCGCAGTTGGTGGACGTCCCCGCGATACCGACCCGCTCACCGACCGGGGTGCCGTCCTGCGCGACCTCCACGACCGTGCAGCCGCCGCCCGCCGCCGGGTCGTAGACCAGCCCCGCGGCGAGCGGCACCGGGTGCGGCTGGTCGGCGCGGTGGCCCTTCACCTCGTGGTTGTTGACCAGCAGGGTGGTGGCGCGCGGCCCCGCGAAGGCTCCGGTGCCGTCGTGGTGCGAGGGCGTCGGCTCCCCGCTGTCGAGCCTGGTGACACCGGTACGGGTGACGACGCGGTACGAGAATCCGGCCGGCAGCGCGAGGATGCCCTCCGGGTCGGCCAGGAGCGGCCCGTACCCCGGGCCGTCCGCGGCACCGCCCTCCGCGGGCCCGGCGGCGACCGCGCCGGGTGCGGTGGCCAGCACCCCCGCGCTCCCGGCCAGGGCGACCCCGGCACCGGTGGCGGCGGAACGCTTGGCGAAGTCTCTCCGGGTCAGCGACATGGTCATCTCCTGGACGGCCTGATTCGGTCCCTTGTACCTACGGAACCCACGATCCCGCCCGCCCGCGAACGGAAGGTGAACGGGGCACGGCAACCGGGGAGAGGGGCCCGGGCGTGTGGGGCCAGGGGTGGGGTGGGGCTGTGGTGGGGGTGCGGTGGGGCTGCCCTTGGACCTGGGCCTGAGCCGCCCTGGGCGGAGACGTGTGCGGCTGGGGTTCCGCCGAAGGCTGGTTCCCGGGGCAGGGCTGGGCCTCGGTGCGGGTCTCCGGGCGTTACCCGGGGCGGTCCTGGACGTTGCCTGGGGCGGCCGGGGCGTGCCCGGGGCGGCCGGGGCGGCCGGGGCGGGCCTCCGGGCATTCCCCGGGGCGCTCCTGGGCGTTACCCGGGCCGGCCGGGGCGCGGCTGGACGTCGCCCCTGTGACCGGCTCCCGGGGCGCGGCCGGATCTCAGGAGGGGGCCGGATCCCAAGGTGCGACCAGGCACCAGGAGTGGCCGGTGCGCGGCCGGGCGATACCCGGGGTGGCCAAAGCGCGGTCAGGCGTTACACGAGGAGCCGCCTCCCTGGGCACGGCCGGATTCCGGGACAGCCGGATTCCAGGACAGCCGGGTGTTACCCGACGTCACCGACCCGCGGCCGGGCGTCAGCCGTCGAAACATCCGCGCGCACCATCAGCCCACGCCCGGAACCCCGCCCGGACCACCGCCCCGCGACGCCGATGGGCGGCGCCGACACCTCCGTGTCCGCGCCGCCCGCCGTGCCGGGCTGCCGCCCGCGTCAGCCCTCCGCGCGCGAGCGCGCCTTGAAGGCGGCCGTCCGTGCCTCCTTGGCGGCCTTGCGGTCGGGGTGCAGCCGGCCCATCGCCTCCAGGACGTCGGGGGTCGCCGGGTGGTCCACCTGCCAGACCGCGTCGAAGAAGCCGCTGTGCCGGCCGGTCAGCCCCGCGACCAGATCGCGCAGCTCCTCGGTGTCCTCGTCGGCGGTGCCCAGTTGGGCCGCGATGGTGTCGACGGTCAGCCAGAAGATCATGTCCTGGGACGGCTCGGGGATGCCGGGCAGCCCGCGCTCCGTCAGCCAGACCCGGGCCAGCCCGCCCAACTGCCGGTCGTCCAGCACCTCGCGGAGCGCGGGCTCCGCGTCCGCACCGGCGAGCGCCAGCGTCTGCTGCGCGGCGAGCCGCCGCAGCGGGGCCCGCTCGTCGTCACCGCGCGCCGCCGCCAGCAGCTCCCGCGCGGCGTCCAGGGGCGTACGGGCCGCGAGCCACTGCTCGGACTCCTCCCGCGCCAGCTCCTCGGGGTAGTCGGGCAGCGCGTCCAGCAGCGTTCCGGCGGCGGCGTCCCGCAGGTCGCCGACGGCCGGGGCGTACACGCCCGCCTCCCGCATCCGGGCGCGGACCGCGTAGACGCCGAGCGGCGTCAGCCGGACCATGCCGTAGCGGGTGACGTCCTCGTCGGTCAGCGGCTCGGCGTGACGGACCGTCTCGCCCGCGTCGTCCAGTTCCTCGATGAGCGCCTCGTCGACCGGCTGGTACGCCACCAGACCGATGGGCTCCAGCACCCGGAACTGGTCGTCCAGGCGCATCATCGCCTCGGAGACCTCTTCGAGGATGTCGTCGGTCGGCTCCTCCATGTCGTCGGGGACGATCATGGAGGCGGCGAGTGCGGGCAGCGGCACGCTCTGGCCGGGCGCGTCGCCGAGCGCGGTCAGCAGGTAGAGGTTGCCGAGGATGCCGTCGAGGAGTTCGGCCTCCTCCTCGGGGTTCCAGTCGAGCGCGTCGAGGTCCAGTTCGCCGCCGTCGGCGAGCTGGTCGGCGAGGTCGGCGAGGTCCGGGGCGACCGCGTCGGCGAGCACCGTCTCCATACCGCCGAGCCAGATGTCGAGGATGTCCTGCGGGCTGCCGCCGGTGAGCTGCGTCAGCTCCTCGCCGGGCCTGGCCAGGCCGACGGCCGCGCCGTCCTCCGCGTCGTCCTCCTCGGCGGTCTCCTCGACCTCGACCAGCCCGGTGTCGACGGCGAGCTGCCACGCCTCGGCGGTCAGCCCGGCGCCGTCCTCGTCGGCGGCCAGGCCCAGGTGCTCGGTGGCGGCGCCCAGCGACTCCTCCAGGATCTCGCCGCCGACCCCGACGGGGACGCCCCGCTCGGCCCAGCGGGCGAGCTGCGCGGCCCGTGCCATCAAGGGAGCGCTCAGCGCGTCCCGGGCCAGTTCCGCGTCGGAGTGCAGCCGCACCGGCGGCAGGGTCGGGCGGTCTGCGGACATCTGGGGCTCAGCTCCTCAAGGGACTTCGGCTCGTGCGCGCCCCAGCGTAGACGGAATTCCGCGCATGCCGGACGCTTCACCCCGCGGCCCCCTCCCGGCCATCCGGAACACCTTGACAACTCCCCCGGGCGCACAAGAGATTGACGCGCGTAGAAGGCGTGGATCCCGCGTCCCGCCCCGCTCCGCACCGTCCTCTCCCACCCTCCGGAGGCGCCTGCCATGCCGTCCTCACCGTCCCGCCGCCCGCTCCGCAGACCGGTCACCGTCGCCGCCGCCGTGGCCGCCGCGCTCGCCGCCGGACTGGTGGCGCTCCCGCAGACCGCCCACGCCGCCGGCACCCGTATCCACGACATCCAGGGCACCACCCGCCTCTCCCCGCTCGCCGGGAAGCAGGTATCCGGGGTGCCCGGCACCGTCACCGCGCTGCGCGCCTTCGGCTCCGCCCGCGGCTTCTGGGTGCAGGACCCGAAGCCGGACGACTCCCCCGCGACCAGCGAGGCGCTCTTCGTCTTCACCGGGCGGACGACGCCGAAGGTCGCCGTCGGTGACGCGGTCACCCTGGACGGCACGGTCGAGGAGTACTACCCGGGCGGCAAGGACGCCGGTCTCCAGTCCGTCACCGAGCTGACCGGCGCCACCTGGAACGTCACCGCGTCCGGCCGGCCGCTGCCCGCCGCCGTCCGCCTCGACGCCGCCGCGATCCCCCGCGCCTACGCACCCGACGCGCACGGCGGCAGCATCGAATCGCTGCCGCTGCGCCCCCGCTCCTACGCCCTGGACCGCTACGAGTCCCTGGAGGGCATGCGGGTCTCGGTCGCCGACGCGCCCGTGGTCGGCCCGGCCAACGCCCACCACGAGCTGTGGGTGACCGCCGACCCGAAGCACTCCCGCACCGCGCGTGGCGGCGTCCTCTACGGTTCCTACGCCGACCCCAACCCGGCCCGGATCAAGGTCGGTTCACTGCTGCCGCTCGATACGCACCCCTTCCCGGCGGCCGATGTCGGCACCACCCTCGGCGGGACCACCGAAGGCCCGCTGGACTACGACAACTTCGGCGGCTACACCCTCCAGGCCACGGCGCTGGGCAAGCTCACCGGCCACGCCCCGGCCCCGGAGACGACCCGCGCCGCCCGGCCCGGCGAGGTGTCCGTCGCGACGTACAACGTCGAGAACCTCTCCCCCGCCACCCCGCAGGCGAAGTTCGACCGGCTGGCGAAGGGGCTGGTGAAGAACCTCGCCGCGCCGGACGTGGTGGCCCTGGAGGAGGTCCAGGACAACAGCGGCCCCACCGATGACGGCACGGTCGCCGCGGACGGCACGCTCAAGAAGCTGACCGACGCCGTCGAGGCGGCGGGCGGCCCGGCCTACGAGTGGCGGCAGATCGACCCCGAGAACGACAAGGACGGCGGGCAGCCCGGCGGCAACATCCGGGTCGCGTTCCTCTACAACCCCGAGAAGGTGGACTTCACCGACATCCCCGGCGGCGACGCCACCACCCCGGTCGAGCCCCGCGCCGACCACGGCAGGGCCACACTCTCCGCCTCCCCGGGGCGGATCGCACCGGCCGACCCGGCATGGCAGGACAGCCGCAAACCGCTGGTGGGACAGTTCGCCGTCAAGGGCCGTCCGGGCAGCCGGCTCTTCGTCGTCGCCAACCACTTCAACTCCAAGGGCGGCGACCAGGGCCTCGACAGCCGATTCCAGCGGCCCGCCCGCGGCTCCGAGAAGCAGCGCACCGCCCAGGCCGGTCTGGTGAACGGCTTCGTCAAGGAACTGCTGGCCAAGGATCCCGAGGCGGATGTGGTGGTCGCCGGTGACCTCAACGACTACCAGTTCTCCCCCGCCCTGAAGACCCTCACCGCGGGCGGCGTCCTCACCGACCGGGTGAACGGCCTGCCCCGCGCCGAGCGCTACGGCTACGTCTACGCCGGCAACTCCCAGGTCCTCGACCACATGCTCACCAGCCCGCATCTGAGGAACGCCGACTACGACGTGGTGCACCTCAACGCGGAGTACGCCGACCAGGCCAGCGACCACGACCCGCAGGTGCTGCGGATCCGCCCCTGAGCCGCCCCGCCCGGGGCGCCGCCGGCAGCCCGGCCCGCCGCGGCTCTACGAGACCGCCGCGGCCCGTACGCCACCGGCGCCCCGGGCCCCGTCACGTCCCCGGGGTGAACGGTGCGGGCGGCGGCCCGAACCCGCCGCCCGGACCACCCCGGCCGTCCGCACCGGCCGGACCGCCCGCGCCGGGCCACGGCGCCGCCCCCGCGCCCACCGGCCCGGCGGCGGCACCCGGCACCTCGGCGCCCGGCCCGTCCGCCTCGTCGCCCTCGTCCTGCGCCGGCACCAGATCGCGTACCAGCAGCGTCGCCCCGGCCACCGCGCCCGGCATCAGGAACACCGCGGCGAAGGGGATGAGGAACAGCAGGACGACGGGGGTGCCGAAGCCGACGGCGAGCGCCTTGCGGCCGCGCAGCAGACGCAGCCGCTCGCGCACCGGTATGTCGCGGCGCTGCATCGCCACCGACGTCAGCTCGATGGCGAGGAAGAAGCCCGATACGCAGAAGCCGACGGCCGGGACGACGGTCTGCCCGACGAACGGCAGGAAGCCCAGCACGAACACCGCGATCCCGAACGGCGCCGCGCGCAGCAGCACATGGACGCTGTCACAGAGCGCGATCCAGATCTCCCGCCACAGCGACCGCTCCGGCCCGCGCGGGCAGTGCCCCTCGGACTCCTCGACCCGCTCCGACAGGGACTCGTAGAACGGGTCGCCGATCAGCAGCGTCACCGCCGTGAAGGTCAGCACGGAGAGCATCAGCCCGCCGGCGACGAGCAGCGCCACGAACAGGCCGCGCAGCAGCCCCTGCCACGGCGCGCCCCAGCCGTCCGCGAACGGCGTGGCCCAGGCCGCGACGTCCCCCGAGAAGAGGGCCAGGGCGGTCAGCGCCGCCCCGTAGAGCACCAGGGCGATGAGCGCCGGGATCATCCCGAAGCCCCACCACCGCCCGTGCCCGGCGACCCACCGCTGGCCCTTGGCCAGATACCGCATCCCCGCTGCAAGATCACGCATGGGACCAACCCTACGATCGGCCCGCGCCCGGCCGGTAGGGCTGTGGATAACTCCGCGTCACCGCATGCGGACGCCCCCGCACCGCTGGGTACGGGGGCGTTCGCCGGGGCCGGGCGGGGCCGCTCAGTTGTGGCTGTGCAGCACCTCGTTGAGGCCGCCCCACGTCGCCTTGTTCGGGCGGGCCTCGACGACGCCGGTGGTGGAGTTGCGGCGGAAGAGGATGTTGTCGGCGCCGGACAGCTCCAGGGCCTTGACCACCTGACCGTCGGGGAGCGTGACGCGGGTCCCGGCGGTGACGTACAGACCGGCCTCGACCACGCACTCGTCGCCGAGGGCGATGCCGATGCCGGACTCGGCGCCGAGCAGGCAGCGCTCGCCGATGGAGATGATCTGCTTGCCGCCGCCGGAGAGGGTGCCCATCGTGGAGGCGCCGCCGCCGATGTCGGAGCCGTCGCCGATGACGACGCCCGCGCTGATCCGGCCCTCGACCATGGAGGTGCCGAGCGTACCGGCGTTGAAGTTGACGAAGCCCTCGTGCATGACGGTGGTACCGGCCGCGAGGTGGGCGCCCAGGCGCACCCGGTCGGCGTCGGCGATCCGCACCCCGGCGGGCGCGACGTAGTCGGTCATCCGCGGGAACTTGTCGACGCTGGTGACCTGGAGGTACTTGCCGGCGGCGCGGGCGTTGAGGCGGACCGTCTCCACCTGGTCGACGGCGACCGGGCCGAGCGAGGTCCAGGCGACGTTCGCCAGCAGCCCGAACTGGCCCTCCAGGCTCAGGCCGTGCGGTGCGACGAGCCGGTGGCTGAGCAGGTGCAGGCGCAGGTAGACGTCGTGCGCGTCGAGCGGCTTGTCGTCGAGCGAGGAGATGACCGTGCGGACGGCCACGACCTCGACGCCACGGACCGGGTCAGGGCCGACGGCCTGCGGCGCGGCCTCACCCAGCAGTTCGGCCGCCCGCTCGGCGGTCAGCCGCTCGGTACCGGCCGGGCCGGGCGCGGCGTCCAGAACGGGCGCGGGGAACCAGGTGTCGAGGACGGTGCCGTCGGGCGTGACGGTGGCGAGCCCGGCGGCGACGGCGCCGGTCGTACGGGAGGTAGCAGCATCGGTCATGCCGAAAACCTAACCGGAGGGCACCCGCCGAGGCGAACCGGTCTCATCGACCGGGCCCGCCGCCCGGAGCCCGCCCGGCCCACCGTCCCGGGGCCCCGTCGGCGCGGCGCCCCGGGGCCCCGTCGGCGCGGCGCCCCGGGGGCCGCCCGGCCCACCGCTTCGCGGCCCGCCCGGGACGGCCTCCGCCGGGCCCGGCAGTCCGGTCCGCCCCGGTGGTCCGGTCCGGTACGCCCGGCCACCCGGGGCCGCCCCGTCGGCGAGCCCGGCACGTCCCGGCCGCCCGCCCGTCAGGGCCGGCACACCCCGGACCGCCCCAGGCAGGCCGCGAACCCCAGCGGCGGGCCCCGCCACACACCCCGGCGCCCCGGGCCGTCCGCTCCTCAGGCCAGCGCCGCCGTCAACCCGGCCCGCAGCGCGTCCGGTTCGAAGGGGCGGCCGGTCAGCAGGTGCTGGAGCAGCAGTCCGTCGGCGAAGGCCACCAGCGCGCGGGCGGTGGGCAGATCGCCGGTGCGGCGGGCCAGCAGCCGCGCCATCGCGTCGAGGCAGTCGGCGGCCAGCGGACGCAGCCGCGGATGGCGCAGCGCCGCCAGATACAGCTCGTACTCCAGCGTCACCCGGGAGCGGTCCCCGGCGAGCAGGTCGGCGACCAACCGCAGGATGTCGTCCGCCGCCGGGGCGTCACCGCCCAGCCCGTCGGCCCAGCGGCCGAAGTCCGCCAGCCACGCCGCGTTGACCTGCTCCAGCGCGGCGACGAGGAGATCGTCGAGGGTGGCGAAGTGGTACGTCGTCGAGCCGAGCGGCACATCGGCGGCCGCGGCGACCGCGCGGTGGCTGAGCCCCGCGATGCCGTGGGCGGCGACCACACCGATCGCCGCGTCGATGATCCGCTGCCGCCGCTCGGGGTCGTGCCGCCGGGCCATCAGTGCGCCCCGCCCATGTGGAGCACCACGACGCCCGCGATGACCAGCAGCACCCCGAGGATCTTCAACGGGCCGGCGCTCTCCCCGAGGAAGACCATGCCGATCGCCGCGATCACCGCCGTACCGGCCCCGGCCCAGATCGCGTACGCCGTGCCGACGCTCATCGTTCTGAGTGTCCGGGCGAGCAGCGCGAAGGCCACGAGGTAGCCCGCCAGGGTGGCCAGCGAGGGCCACAGCTTGCTGAAGCCGTCGCTGTACTTCATCGCGGTGGTCGCCAGGATCTCCGAGACGATCGCCCCGGCCAGCGTCAGATAGCCCATGGCGGGAGCCTAACCGGCGATGCGTACAGGTGTACACATAGAGGGTCCGCACACGCCGACGGCCGCGCCCTCCGAGGTGTTCGGAAGGACACGGCCGTACGGGGTGACGGGGCGTCGGTCAGACGTTGAAGCCCAGGGCACGCAGTTGCTCGCGGCCGTCGTCGGTGATCTTGTCAGGACCCCACGGGGGCATCCAGACCCAGTTGATCTTCAGCTCGTTGACGATGCCGTCCGTGGCGGACTTCGCCTGGTCCTCGATGACGTCGGTCAGCGGGCAGGCCGCGGACGTCAGCGTCATGTCGATGGTGGCGATGTTGGCGTCGTCGATGTGGATGCCGTAGATCAGGCCGAGGTTGACGACGTCGATGCCCAGCTCGGGGTCGACGACGTCGTACAGGGCCTCGCGGACCTCTTCTTCCGAGGCCGGCTTGGTCAGGGTGTTCTCGGGCGTGTCGGTCATGCGGTCGTCGCCTCCTCGGAAAGGGCCTTGGCCGTGGCGTCCTTCCAGGCCATCCAGCTCAGCAGGGCACACTTCACCCGTGCCGGGTACTTCGAGACGCCGGCGAACGCCACGGCGTCCTCCAGCACCTCCTCCATCGCGTCGTCCGGCTCGATCTTGCCCTTGGACTGCATCAGCTCCAGGAAGGTCTCCTGGATCCGCTGCGCCTCCCCGAGCTGCTTGCCGACGAGCAGGTCGTTCAGCACCGAGGCACTGGCCTGGCTGATGGAGCAGCCCTGGCCGTCGTAGGACACGTCCGCGACGGTCGTGCCGTCCAGCCGCACCCGCAGAGTGATCTCGTCCCCGCAGGTGGGGTTGGTGTGGTGCACCTCGGCATCGCCGTCCCGAAGACCGCGCCCGTGCGGGTGCTTGTAGTGGTCCAGGATGACGTCCTGGTACATCGAATCCAGCTTCACGGCTCAGTCAGTCCTCGTCCTCATCCGCTGTGCGTGGTCAACCGCGTCGTCTTGTACTAACCGAAGAAGTTGCGGACGTACTCCAGGCCCTCGACCAGGGCGTCGACCTCGGCCGGGGTGGAGTACAGATAGAACGACGCACGGGTGGTCGCAGGAATTCCGTACCGCAGGCAGACCGGCCGCGCGCAGTGGTGGCCGACCCGGACCGCGATGCCCTGCTCGTCGAGCACCTGACCGACGTCGTGCGGGTGGATGTCGCCGAGCGTGAAGGAGAGCGTCGCCCCGCGGTCCTCGGCCGTGCTCGGGCCGATGATCTTGAGGTCGGGGACCTCAAGCAGCCGCTTGACGGCGTACTCGGTGATCGCGTGCTCGTGCGCGGCGATCTTCTCCATGCCGATCGCGGTGAGGTAGTCCACGGCCGCGCCGAGGCCCACGGCCTGCGCGATCGGGGGCGTACCCGCCTCGAACTTGTGCGGCGCCGGGGCGTACGTCGACGAGTGCATCGAGACGGTCTCGATCATCTCGCCGCCGCCGAGGAACGGCGGAAGGTCCTCCAGCAGCTCCTGGCGGCCCCAGAGCACGCCGATGCCGGTCGGGCCGCACATCTTGTGGCCGGTGAAGGCCACGAAGTCGGCCTGGAGCGCCTGGACGTCCAGCACCATGTGCGGGGCGGCCTGCGAGGCGTCGATGACGACCAGCGCGCCGACCTCCTGGGCCCGCCGGACGATCGTCTCGACCGGGTTGATGGTGCCCATGAGGTTGGAGACCAGGGTGAAGGAGACGACCTTCGTCCGCTCGGTGATGACCTCGTCGATGTTGGAGAGGTCGAGCCGGCCGTCGTCGGTGAGGCCGAACCACTTCAGCTTCGCGCCGGTGCGCTGCGACAGCAGCTGCCACGGCACGATGTTGGAGTGGTGCTCCATCTCCGTGATGACGATCTCGGTGTCGTGGTCCACGCGGTAGGGCTCATCGGCCCAGCCGAGCATGTTGGCCACGAGGTTCAGCGACTCGGAGGCGTTCTTGGTGAAGATCACCTCGTCGCGGCTGGGAGCGTTGATGAAGGCGGCGACCTTGTCGCGGGCGCCTTCGTACAGCTCCGTGGCCTCCTCGGCGAGGACGTGCACGCCGCGGTGGACGTTGGCGTTGTGGCGCTCGTAGTAGGCGTTCAGCGCGTCGAGCACCTGGCGCGGCTTCTGCGACGTCGCCGCGTTGTCCAGGTACACGATCTTCTTGCCCTCGTGGACCTGGCGGTCCAGGAGGGGGAAGTCCTTGCGGATCGCCTCGGTGTCGAGGAGGCCCGGAATCTGTGTCACAGGGTCGCGCCGCCCTTCGTGTACTCCTCGTAGCCCTCGGCCTCCAGCTTGTCGGCCAGCTCGGCGCCGCCGGACTCGACGATGCGGCCGGCCGCGAAGACGTGGACGTGGTCGGGCTTGATGTAGCGCAGGATGCGCGTGTAGTGGGTGATCAGCAGGGTGCCGACCTCGCCGGTCTCGCGGACGCGGTTGACGCCCTCGGAGACGGTGCGCAGGGCGTCGACGTCGAGACCGGAGTCGGTCTCGTCGAGGATCGCGATCTTCGGCTTGAGCAGCTCCAGCTGAAGGATCTCGTGGCGCTTCTTCTCACCGCCGGAGAAGCCCTCGTTGACGTTGCGCTCGGCGAACGCGGGGTCCATGTGCAGGCGCTCCATGGCCTCCTTGACCTCCTTGACCCACAGCCGCAGCTTGGGGGCCTCGCCGCGGACGGCGGTGGCGGAGGTGCGCAGGAAGTTGGAGACGGAGACGCCGGGGACCTCGACCGGGTACTGCATGGCGAGGAAGACACCGGCGCGGGCGCGCTCGTCGACGGACATCTCCAGGACGTCCTCGCCGTCGAGGGTGACGGTGCCGCCGGTGATCGTGTACTTGGGGTGACCTGCGAGGGAGTACGCGAGGGTCGACTTGCCGGAGCCGTTGGGGCCCATGATGGCGTGCGTCTCGCCCTGCTTCACGGTCAGGTCGACGCCCTTCAGGATCTCGCGCGGGCCGTTCTCGGCTTCGACGGAGACGTGCAGGTCGTGGATCTCAAGCGTTGCCATGGGGAACTCAGGACTCCTGGGTGACGGAGACGAGCACGGAGGCTTCCGGGCCCTCTCCTTCGATCTTGACGGGGTAAACGGGGACGGGGCGCGTCGCGGGGAGGCCGGACGGCTTGCCGGTGCGCAGGTCGAAGGCCGATCCGTGCAGCCAGCACTCGATCGAGCAGTCCTCGACCTCGCCCTCCGACAGGGAGACGTTCGCGTGCGAGCAGATGTCGTTGATCGCGAACACCTCGCCCTCGGTACGGACGAGGGAGACCGGCGTGCCGTCGATTTCCACCCGCTTCGGGGTGTCCTCCGCCAGCTCGCCCAGCGTCGCCACACGTACGTAGCTCATGCCGCGGCCGCTTCCAGCTCGGCCTCGATCTTGCGCATCAGACGCTCTTCGACGTCCGGCAGGCCGATCTGCTGGATCAGCTCGGCGAAGAAGCCGCGCACGACCAGACGGCGGGCCTCCTCGGCCGGGATGCCGCGGGCCATCAGGTAGAAGAGCTGCTCGTCGTCGAAGCGGCCGGTCGCCGAGGCGTGGCCGGCGCCGACGATCTCGCCGGTCTCGATCTCCAGGTTGGGGACCGAGTCGACCCGCGCGCCGTCGGTGAGGACGAGGTTGCGGTTCAGCTCATAGGTGTCCGTACCGGTGGCGGCCGCCTGGATGAGGACGTCACCGATCCACACCGCGTGCGCGTCATCGCCCTGGAGGGCGCCCTTGTACGTGACGTGCGAGCGGCAGTTGGGGGTGTCGTGGTCGACCATGAGCCGGTGCTCCTGGTGCTGGCCGGCCTCGGTGAAGTACAGGCCGTACAGCTCCGCCTCGCCGCCGGGCGCCGCGTAGGTGACGCGCGGGTGCAGCCGGACGAGGTCGCCGCCGAAGGTGACGACGACGGACTTGAAGCTCGCGTCGCGGCCGACCAGCGCGTTGTGCTGGCCGACGTGGACGGCGGCGTCGTCCCAGTCCTGGACGGAGACGACGGTCAGCTTGGCGCCGTCCCCGATGAGGTAATCGACGTTGGCGGCGAGGGTGGCGTCACCGGTGTGGTCGATGACGACGACGGCCTCGGCGAACGCGCCCAGCTCGATGACCTGGTGGCCGAAGGCGGTGCCGCCCTGGCCGTGCACGGAGATCCGGATCGGCTCGGTGAGCTGGGTGTCCTTGGGAACCGTGACGACAGACGCCTTGTCGAACGAGCTGTACGCCTGCGCGGCGACGCGGTCCACGGGCTTGCCGGCCTTGCCGACCCGCGGGTCGTCGCGGTCCACGGTCTCCTGGGTGACGCCCGCCGGGGTTTCCACCTCGACGAGGACGCCGCCCTCGGTGACGGCGGTGCCGTCGTGCAGACCCTTCAGGCGCGCGAGGGGGGTGAACCGCCACTCCTCCTCCCGGCCGTGCGGCACCGGGAAGTCCGCCACGTCGTAGGAGGGCGGCGCACTCATGCGGGTGGCGACGGTGGACTCCGCGGCCACCGCGATGGAACCGGTGGTCGTGGAACCCGCCGGGATGTTCTGAGCCTCAGCCATGGCTGTCGTCGTGCTCGCTTTCTGGTTGCGATACTCGGCCTTCCCCGAGGAAGGCCGCCGCGTCGGTCAGTGGTGTTCCGTGGCCGTCAGCCGACCGCGCCTTCCATCTGCAGCTCGATCAGCCGGTTGAGCTCCAGCGCGTACTCCATCGGGAGCTCCTTGGCGATCGGCTCGACGAAGCCGCGCACGATCATCGCCATGGCCTCGAACTCGGTCAGGCCACGGGCCATCAGGTAGAAGAGCTGGTCCTCGCTCACCTTGGAGACGGTCGCCTCGTGGCCCATCGACACGTCGTCCTCGCGGACGTCGACGTAGGGGTAGGTGTCCGAGCGGGAGATGGTGTCGACGAGCAGGGCGTCGCACAGCACGTTGGACTTGGAGCCCGCCGCGCCCTCACCGATCTCGACCAGACCACGGTACGAGGTACGGCCACCGCCGCGCGCCACCGACTTGGAGACGATGTTGGAGGAGGTGTTCGGCGCCATGTGGACCATCTTGGAACCGGCGTCCTGGTGCTGGCCCTCACCGGCGAAGGCGATGGACAGCGTCTCGCCCTTGGCGTGCTCGCCCATGAGGTACACCGCGGGGTACTTCATGGTGACCTTGGAGCCGAGGTTGCCGTCGATCCACTCCATCGTCGCGCCCTCGTAGGCGACGGCGCGCTTGGTGACGAGGTTGTAGACGTTGTTCGACCAGTTCTGGATCGTCGTGTAGCGGCAGCGGCCGCCCTTCTTCACGATGATCTCGACGACCGCGGAGTGCAGCGAGTCCGACTTGTAGATCGGGGCGGTGCAGCCCTCGACGTAGTGCACGTAGGCACCCTCGTCGACGATGATCAGCGTCCGCTCGAACTGGCCCATGTTCTCGGTGTTGATCCGGAAGTAGGCCTGGAGCGGGATGTCGACGTGGACACCCTTGGGGACGTAGATGAAGGAGCCGCCGGACCAGACCGCGGTGTTCAGCGACGCGAACTTGTTGTCGCCGACCGGGATGACCGTGCCGAAGTACTCCTGGAACAGCTCCGGGTGCTCCTTGAGCGCGGTGTCGGTGTCCAGGAAGATGACGCCCTGCTCCTCCAGGTCCTCGCGGATCTGGTGGTAGACGACCTCGGACTCGTACTGCGCGGCGACACCGGCGACCAGGCGCTGCTTCTCCGCCTCGGGGATGCCCAGCTTGTCGTAGGTGTTCTTGATGTCCTCGGGCAGGTCCTCCCAGGAGGCGGCCTGCTCCTCGGTGGAGCGGACGAAGTACTTGATGTTGTCGAAGTCGATGCCCGAGAGGTCGGAGCCCCAGTTGGGCATGGGCTTCTTGTCGAACAGCTTCAGGCCCTTGAGACGGAGCTTGAGCATCCACTCCGGCTCGTTCTTCTTGGCCGAGATGTCGCGGACGACGGCCTCGGACAGACCGCGCTTGGCGGAGGCGCCGGCCACGTCGGAGTCGGCCCAGCCGTATTCGTACTTGCCCAGTCCGTCGAGCTCGGGGTGGGCAGTCTCCGTGGGGAGCGTCATGCGGGGTTCCTCCCGGCCGTGCTTGCAGATGCTGTGGTGGTCTTCGTGGTGTCGGGCGCGGTGGTGCCGTGCGCGCCCGCCTTCGGGATGAAGGTCGTGCACACCCCGTCGCCGTGGGCGATGGTGGCGAGCCGCTGTACGTGGGTCCCCAGCAGACGGGAGAAGACCTCGGTCTCCGCCTCGCACAGCTGCGGGAACTGCTCGGCGACATGGGCGACCGGGCAGTGGTGCTGGCAGAGCTGTTCACCGAGCTGGGAATTGGGCGCGCTGCGCGCCGTAGCAGCGTACCCGTCCGCGGTCAATGCCTCGGCCAGGGCCCGGGTGCGGTCCTCGGGGCCGGCGGCCTCGACGGCCCGGCGGTATCCCTCGGCCTGCGCGGCCAGCCGGGCGCGGGCGAACTCGGCGACCGCCGCCTCACCCTTCCCGCCACCGCCGGCGCTCTCCGCGATCCAGCGCAGGGCGGCGGCGGCCAGCTCGTCGTAGGACTGGTCGAAGGCGTCCCGGCCGCAGTCGGTGAGGGCGAACGCCTTGGCGGGGCGGCCGCGGCCACGGGCGCCGTAGACCCGCTTCTCACGGGGCTCGACGACGCCGTCGGCGGCCAGTGCGTCCAGGTGACGGCGGACGGCCGCCTGGGTCAGCTCCAGACGCAGGGCCAGCTCGGCGGCGGTCGACGGACCGTGATCAAGGATGGAGCGGGCGACGCGGTTACGCGTGCCCTGCTGCTCGTCCTGCGCGGCGACGCCCCGGGCGGACTGCTCGGACACGGCCGGGCGCGCCCCGGCGGCCGTACCGGCCGGGGACCCCTTCCGTTCCTCGCTCGCGTTTTTCACAACGCCATTGTTGCGTAATTCCATGAGCCGCGACAACCCTCGGCGGGGCCACCCAACGGTGTCCTCGATCACTTAGGGTTACCTAAATGCGGGGGTGCCAGGAGGCCCGGAAGCCCTCTGTTGAGCGGGACCGCGGCAGACCGCGATCTTCGCGCGGACGCCCGGGAAAGCCCGGAAAAAAAACTTCGCCGGACCGCCGCACCCGGGGACGGCCGCCCCGCCGCCGCCCCGCGCTCCGCGAGCCCGGCCCGGCGGCGGCCGCCCGCCGCGCGCTCCGTAGACTGCCGGGCATGCCCAGCACCTCCCCGGGGAGCCCCCGGACCTCCGGCCGCGCGCCCGCCGTCGAGGTCACCGGCCTGGTCAAGCGGTACGGCTCCCGGTCCCCCAAGACCGCGGTGGACGGCCTCGACCTGACCGTCGCGCGCGGCGGCGTCACCGCCCTCCTCGGCCCCAACGGCGCCGGGAAGACCACCACCGTCGAGATCTGCGAGGGCTACCGCCGCCCGGACGCCGGAACGGTCCGGGTGCTGGGTCTGGACCCGGTCGCCGACGCCGCGCGGCTGCGGCCCCGGATCGGCGTGATGCTGCAGTCCGGCGGCGTCTACAGCGGCGCCCGTGCCGAGGAGATGCTGCGGCACACCGCGTCCCTGCACGCCGACCCGGTCGACGTCGGGCTGCTGATCGAGCGGCTGGGCCTGGGGAGCTGCGGGCGCACCACCTACCGGCGGCTCTCGGGCGGCCAGCAGCAGCGGCTCGCGCTGGCGATGGCCGTCGTCGGCCGCCCGGAGCTGGTCTTCCTGGACGAGCCGACCGCCGGCCTCGACCCGCAGGCCCGCCACGCCACCTGGGACCTCGTCCGCGAGCTGCGGACCGACGGCGTCAGTGTGGTGCTGACCACGCACTTCATGGACGAGGCCGAGCAACTGGCCGACGATGTCGCGATCATCGACGGCGGGCGGGTCATCGCCCAGGGCACCCCCGAGGAGCTGTGCCGGGGCGGCGCGGAGAACACCCTGCGCTTCACCGGGCGGCCCGGTCTCGACCTCGCGTCGCTCCGCAAGGCGCTGCCCGAGGACAGCACCGCCGCCGAACCGGCCTCCGGCAACTACCGCGTCACCGGCGCCGTGGACCCCCAGATGCTGGCCACCGTCGCCTCCTGGTGCGCCCAGAACGGCGTCCTGCCCGATTCCATCGCCGTCGAACGGCACACCCTGGAAGACGTCTTCCTGGACCTGACCGGCAAGGAGCTGCGGGTATGAGCCGGCACCACACACCGTCCGACCGGGGGCCTTGGGGTCGCCCCCCGGGACAGCACAGCCTGGACCTGACCGGCAAGGAGCTGCGGGTATGACCGCGACCGGTACGTTCACCCCGCGGCCCGGGGCCGCGCCGCTGGCGCGGATGATCCGTGCGCAGGCGTTGCTGGAGACCCGGATGCTGCTGCGCAACGGCGAGCAGTTGCTGCTGACGGTCGTCATCCCGACGCTGCTGCTGGTGCTGTTCTCCGCCGTCGACATCATCGACACGGGCGCGGGCAGCGCCGTCGGCTTCCTGGCGCCCGGTGTGCTGGCGCTCGCGGTGATGTCGACGGCGTTCACCGGGCAGGCCATCGCCACCGGTTTCGAGCGGCGCTACGGCGTCCTCAAGCGGCTCGCCGCCTCGCCGCTGCCGCGCTGGGGCCTGATGACCGCGAAGACCTGCGCGGTGCTGGTCACCGAGGTGCTCCAGATCGCGCTGCTGACCGTGGTCGCGCTGGCGCTGGGCTGGTCGCCGCGGGGCAACCCGCTCGCGGTCGCCGCGCTGCTGGTCCTGGGCACCGCGGCGTTCTCCGGGCTCGGGCTGCTGATGGCCGGGACGCTGCGGGCCGAGGCGACGCTGGCCGCCGCCAACCTCGTCTTCCTGCTGCTCCTGGTGGGCGGCGGCGTCATCGTGCCGCTGACGAAGTTCCCTCAGGCGGCGCAGACGGTCCTCGGGCTGCTGCCGATCTCCGCGCTCTCCGACGGGCTGCGCGCCGTCCTCCAGCACGGGGCCGCGCTCCCCTGGGGCGACGTCGGTGTCCTCGCCGTCTGGGCGGTGCTCGGGCTGGGCGCCGCGGCACGGTTCTTCCGCTGGGAGTGACGGGCTGCCCCGGGCGCGGCGGCCACCCCGGCGCGCCCGGGTCGGCCCGGTCACCCGGCCACGGGACCGTCATCGGGTGACGCTCCGGCGCCCCGGGATCCGTGCCCCCGCGCCCGGCCCGCCGCCCCGGCCGTTCCGTCGCACTACGTACCGCCCTGGGCCCTGTGCACCCCTCGTGAAACTTTGCACAAGGCGGCGCCTACGATGTCCCCCGTGCCGAAAACGCTGAACCCCCTCGAGCTGATCGCCCGCGTCTGGCAGCCTTCCGCGCGCCTGGTGCGACGGGCCGCGCTGACCACCGTCGTGATGGCCGTCGTCATCGTCGTCACGGGGGGCGCGGTGCGGCTGTCCCAGTCCGGCCTCGGCTGCTCCACCTGGCCGCGCTGCACGCCGGACAGCCTGACGCCGACGGCGGCGATGGGCGTCAACGGCCTGATCGAGTTCGGCAACCGCCTGCTCACCTACGTGCTCTGCGTGGTGATCGGCGTGTTCATCATCGCGGCCCGGGCCCGCGCCCCGCACCGCCGGTCGCTGACCCGGCTGGGCTGGGCGCAGTTCTGGATCGTCATGGGCAACGCCGTCGTCGGCGGCATCACCGTCCTGACCGGCCTCAACCCGTACATCGTCGCCGGGCACTTCCTGCTCTCCACCGGGCTGCTCACGGTGGCCGTGATCACCTGGCGGCGCGCGGCCGAGGGGGACGACGCGCCGCGGGACCTGGTCGCGCGGCCGGTGCGCCAACTGGCCTGGGTGCTGCTGGGCGCGACCGCCGTGCTGACGCTGGTCGGCACCCTCGTCACCGGCACCGGGCCGCACGCGGGCGACGCCCGGAAGGTCCACCGCATCCCGCTGGACTGGCGTGAGGTCACCCAGTTGCACGTCGACTTCGTCTACATCGTCGTCGGTCTGACGATCGCCCTGTGGTTCACGCTGCGCGCGGTCAAGGCGCCCGCCGCGCCCCGCCGCGCCGTCCGCGACCTCGTCGTCTGCCTGCTCCTCCAGGGCGTCATCGGCTACGTCCAGTACTTCTTCGGGCTGCCGGAACTGGTCGTCGGGCTGCACATGCTCGGCTCGACGCTGGTGTGGATCGCCGCGCTGCGCGTGGTGCTGGCGCTGCGCGACCGCGGCCCGCTCGTGGAGCTGCCGGAGCAGCAGAGCGGCGACGGTGCCGAGCCGGTCCGCTCCGCCGAACCGGCCGCCGCGGGCTGACCGCCGCCCCTCGGGGCACCCCGTACGGAACGGAGCCCACCGGGCGCGTGCAGGTCACGCGCCCGGTGGGCTCCTTCGTACGTCCGCGCCGGCCGGGCTCAGCCGTCGGCCGGGCCGCCGATCTGGATCCCGGCCATCCGGGTCCACTCGTAGCGGCCGGTGCGCACCTTGGCGGCGAGGTCGCCGTCGAAGTCGTCCTGGAGGGTGATCCCGGCCCGCTCGGCGCCCGCCCGCGCCTCTTCCCGGGAGCCGGCGACGAGGTTGCCCCACCCGCCGTCGGCGCCCACGAGGGCGATACGGATCCGGCCGCGGCCGATGTGCGCCAGTTGCCCCTCGGCGCTGCCGCCGTGCGCGGCGGCGAAGGACCGCATTTCCTTGGCGAGCCGCGCCGCGTGCCGCTCCGTCCGCTTCTGTGCCCGCGCGTCCGCCCGCTCCTCGGCCGCCGGCTGCTCGTCCGCCTGCTTGGTGTCTGCCATACCCCGATGCTACCCACCGGTAGGGCTCTTGGGGAGAGGTGCCCGCGCATCCCGCCCGTGCGGCGCCCCCGGACGGCGCGAAGGCCCGCCCGGAGCGTGCCGGACGGGCCTTGCGGAGGAACGTACGAGGTCAGCGGAGGAAGGGGTCCACCGCGACGGCGACGAAGAGGAGCGAGACGTAGGTGATCGACCAGTGGAAGAGCCGCATCTCCTTGAGCTTGGAGCCCGTGATGCCGGCCTTGGCGCGGGCCTGGAGGCCGTGCGCCTCCCGCAGCCAGAACGCGCCGCAGGCCAGCGCGACCACGGTGTAGAACCAGCCCGTGTACCCCAGCGGCTGGAGCAGCAGCGACACCCCGACCATCACCCAGCTGTAGAGGACGATCTGCCGGGCGACGGCCTTGTTGCCCGCGACGGCGGGGAGCATCGGCACACCGGCCCGCTCGTAGTCGTCCTTGACCTTCATCGACAGCGGCCAGTAGTGCGGCGGCGTCCAGAAGAAGATGACCAGGAAGAGGATGACCGCGGCCCAGGAGAGGGAGTTCGTCACCGAGGACCAGCCGATGAACACCGGCAGACAGCCCGCGATACCGCCCCAGACGATGTTCTGGCTGGTGCGCCGCTTGAGGATCATCGTGTAGACGACGACGTAGAAGAGGATCGCGCCCAGCGAGAGCATCGCCGAGAGCGGGTTGACGAGGTACCAGAACCACGCGGTGGAGCCGACGGTGAGCGCGGTCGCGAAGACCAGGCACTCGCGCGGCGAGACCATGCCCGTCACCAGCGGGCGCTGGGCGGTGCGGTCCATCAGCGCGTCGATGTCGCGGTCGATGTACATGTTGTACGCCGCGGCGCCGCCCGCCGAGAGATAGCCGCCGATACAGGTGGCGAGCACCAGCCAGAGGTCCGGGACGCCGCCGGCGGCCAGGAACATCACCGGGACCGTCGTCATCAGCAGCAGCTCGATGACGCGCGGCTTGGTGAGCGCGATGAACGCCTTGACGCGGGCGCCGAACGGCCGGTGGCCGGGGTTCGGACTCCCGGGGCTCTGAGAGAGCGCCCCCGCAGGACGGGATTCGACGGCCGTCACGCACACCCCTGGAAGTAACATCAGCGGCTTTCACCGCGGAGATAAAGGCCAGCAAGCACATCCGGCCCTGGCGACCGTGAGGCTTGCGCGTACCACGCCACTTTAGACGTTGGCCATACCGCGATCTTCGCGGGGGTCCGCTCGTGTTGGGTTCGCCGACCGCGCCGCCGGGTAACCGCTCCGCCGCCCCGCTCTCCTCCTACAAGAGGCGAAGGCGGACCGCGCCCGGCAGTCTGGGGGACGGAGGCCGCGTCCCGCACGTCCGGAATGCCGGGGATACGGCGCCGGTTCCCCCGAAGGAGGTGTACTCCACCGGGCGGCGGCGCCGGTTCCGCGTCGAGAAGTCGAAAAGACGCACGCACCGGCAGGGGTAGGCTCGACACCGCCTGGCGGACATACCGTCCGCGGTATTCGACATGTGGAGAGGAGCCCTGAATCAGGGTGAGCACCAAGCCGACCACCACAGACATCGAGTGGACCGAACTGGACAAGCGGGCCGTCGATACCGGCCGCGTCCTGGCCATGGATTCCGTGCAGAAGGTCGGAAACGGCCATCCTGGTACGGCCATGAGCCTGGCTCCTGCCGCCTACCTTCTCTTCCAGAAGCTGATGCGGCACGACCCGGCCGACGCGGAGTGGACCGGTCGCGACCGGTTCGTCCTCTCCGCCGGCCACTCCAGCCTGACCCTCTACATCCAGCTCTTCCTCGCCGGCTACGGCCTGGAGCTGGACGACCTGAAGGCGTTCCGCACCTGGGGCTCCAAGACCCCGGGCCACCCGGAGTACGGCCACACCACCGGCGTCGAGACCACCACCGGCCCGCTGGGCCAGGGTGTCGCCAACGCCGTGGGCATGGCGATGGCCGCCCGCTACGAGCGCGGTCTGTTCGACCCGGAGGCGCCCGCGGGCACCTCCCCGTTCGACCACACCATCTGGGTCATCGCCGGTGACGGCTGCCTCCAGGAGGGCATCTCCGCCGAGGCGTCCTCCCTCGCCGGCCACCAGAAGCTCGGCAACCTCGTCCTCCTCTGGGACGACAACCACATCTCGATCGAGGGCGACACCGAGACCGCGGTCTCCGAGGACACCCTCAAGCGGTACGAGGCGTACGGCTGGCACGTCCAGCGTGTCGAGCAGCTCCCCAACGGCGACCTGGACCCGATCGGTCTGGCCCGCGCGCTGGAGGCGGCGAAGGCGGAGACCGAGCGCCCGTCGTTCATCGCGGCCCGTTCGATCATCGCCTGGCCGGCACCGAACGCGCAGAACACCGAGGCCGCGCACGGCTCGGCCCTGGGCGCCGACGAGGTCGCCGCCACCAAGCGGGTGCTCGGCTTCGACCCGGAGCAGTCCTTCGAGGTCGCCCCCGAGGTCCTGGCCCACACCCGTGAGGCGCTGGACCGCGGCCGCGACGCCCGCGCCGAGTGGGACAAGGCGTTCGCCGCCTGGCGGACCGCCAACCCCGAGCGCGCCGCCGAGTTCGACCGCATCTCCGCGGGCGAGCTGCCGGCCGGCTGGGAGGAGCACCTCCCGGCGTTCGAGACCGGCAAGGCGGTCGCCACCCGCGCCGCCTCCGGCAAGGTGCTGGCCGCGCTGGGCGGGGTGCTGCCCGAGCTGTGGGGCGGCTCCGCCGACCTCGCCGGCTCCAACAACACCACGATCGACAAGACGTCGTCGTTCCTGCCGGTGGGCAACCCGCTGCCGGGCGCCGACCCGTACGGCCGCACGATCCACTACGGCATCCGCGAGCACTCCATGGCCGCGGAGATGAACGGCATCGCGCTGCACGGCAACACCCGCATCTACGGCGGCACCTTCCTGGTGTTCTCCGACTACATGCGCAACGCCGTCCGGCTCTCCGCGCTGATGCACCTGCCGGTGACGTACGTCTGGACGCACGACTCCATCGGTCTGGGCGAGGACGGCCCGACCCACCAGCCGGTCGAGCACCTGGCCTCGCTGCGCGCCATCCCGGGCCTGAACGTCGTACGCCCGGCCGACGCCAACGAGACCGTCATCGCATGGCGCGAGATCCTCAAGCGCTACACGAAGGAGTTCGGCGTGGGCGCCCCGCACGGCCTGGCGCTGACCCGTCAGGGCGTGCCGACGTACGAGGCGAACGACGACGCGGCCAAGGGCGGCTACGTCCTCTTCGACTCCGAGGGCGGCGCCCCGCAGGTCGTGCTGATCGGCACCGGCTCCGAGGTGCAGCTCTGCGTCGAGGCGCGCGAGCAGCTCCAGGCCGCGGGTGTCCCGACACGCGTGGTGTCGATGCCCTGCGTCGAGTGGTTCGAGGAGCAGGAGCAGTCCTACCGGGACAGCGTGCTGCCGCCCTCGGTCAAGGCGCGCGTCGCCGTCGAGGCGGGCGTGGGCCTGACCTGGCACCGCTACGTGGGCGACGCCGGGCGGATCGTGTCGCTGGAGCACTTCGGCGCCTCGGCCGACGCGAAGGTCCTCTTCCGCGAGTTCGGCTTCACCGCCGACGCGGTGACCGCCGCCGCCCGGGAATCGCTGGAAGCCACCGCGCGCTGACGCCGGTACACGAACAAGTAGGAGATGCAATCCCCATGACAGACGCACTCAAGCGCCTCTCCGATGAAGGCGTCGCGATCTGGCTGGACGACCTGTCGCGCCAGCGCATCACGTCCGGCAACCTCGCCGAGCTGATCGACCAGCAGCACGTCGTCGGCGTCACCACCAACCCGTCGATCTTCCAGAAGGCGATCTCGGACGGCCACGGCTACGACCAGCAGGTCGCCGATCTGGCCGCCCGCAAGGTCACCGTCGAGGAAGCCATCCGCATGATCACGACGGCGGACGTCCGGGACGCCGCCGACATCCTGCGGCCGGTCTTCGACGCCACCGACGGCCAGGACGGCCGGGTCTCCATCGAGGTCGACCCGCGCCTGGCCCACCACACCACGCCCACCGTCGCCGAGGCGAAGCAGCTCGCGTGGCTGGTGGACCGGCCCAACACCCTCATCAAGATCCCGGCCACCAAGGCGGGTCTGCCGGCGATCACCGAGGTGATCGCCAAGGGCATCAGCGTCAACGTCACGCTGATCTTCTCGCTGGAGCGCTACCGCGAGGTGATGGACGCCTACCTGACGGGTCTGGAGAAGGCGAAGGCCGCCGGCCTGGACCTCTCCAAGATCCACTCGGTGGCGTCGTTCTTCGTCTCCCGCGTCGACTCCGAGATCGACAAGCGGCTCGACGCCCTCGGCACCGACGAGGCCAAGGCCCTCAAGGGCAAGGCGGCGCTCGCCAACGCCCGGCTGGCCTACGAGGCGTACGAGGAGGTCTTCTCCTCGGAGCGCTGGGCCGCCCTCGACAAGGCGCAGGCCAACAAGCAGCGTCCGCTGTGGGCCTCGACCGGCGTCAAGGACCCGGCGTACAAGGACACCCTCTACGTCGACGAGCTGGTCGCCCCGGGCACGGTCAACACCATGCCGGAGGCCACCCTCCAGGCGACCGGTGACCACGGCGAGATCACCGGCGACACCGTCCGCGGGACCTACGAGCAGGCCCGTGCGGACCTCGCCGCCGTCGCGAAGCTCGGGATCTCGTACGACGAGGTCGTGCAGCTCCTGGAGGACGAGGGCGTGGAGAAGTTCGAGGCTTCCTGGAACGACCTGCTCAAGTCCACCGAGGCGGAGCTCAAGCGCCTCGCTCCTTCGGAGGGCTGACACCTTGACCGCAGTTCATGGAGCGAACCCGCTTCGTGACGCCGCGGACCGACGGCTCCCGCGTATCGCGGGGCCGTCGGGCCTGGTCATCTTCGGCGTCACGGGCGATTTGTCGCGTAAAAAGCTGATGCCGGCGGTTTACGACCTCGCCAACCGCGGTCTGCTCCCGCCCGGCTTCTCCCTCATCGGCTTCGCCCGCCGCGAATGGCAGGACGAGGACTTCGCGCAGGTGGTGCACGACGCCGTCAAGCAGCACTCGCGTACGCCGTTCCGCGAGGAGGTCTGGCAGCAGCTCATCCAGGGGATGCGCTTCGTCCAGGGCAACTTCGACGACGACGCCGCGTTCGAGACGCTGAAGGCGACGATCGAGGAGCTGGACAAGGAGCAGGGCACCGGCGGCAACTTCGCCTTCTACCTGTCCGTGCCGCCCAAGTTCTTCCCCACGGTCGTCAAGCAGCTCAAGAACCACGGGCTCGCCGACCAGAAGGACGGCTGGCGGCGCGCCGTCATCGAGAAGCCCTTCGGCCACGACCTCAAGAGCGCCCAGGAGCTGAACCAGGTCGTCCACGAGGTCTTCCCGCCCGAGGCGGTCTTCCGCATCGACCACTACCTCGGCAAGGAGACCGTCCAGAACATCCTGGCGCTCCGCTTCGCCAACACGATGTTCGAGCCGCTGTGGAACCGCTCGTTCGTCGACCACGTGCAGATCACCATGGCCGAGGACATCGGCATCGGTGGCCGGGCCGGTTACTACGACGGCATCGGCGCGGCGCGTGACGTCATCCAGAACCACCTGCTCCAGTTGCTCGCGCTGACCGCGATGGAGGAGCCGTCCTCCTTCGACGCGGACGCGCTGGTCGCGGAGAAGACCAAGGTGCTGGGCGCCGTACGGCTCCCCGCCGACCTCGGCAAGGAGACGGTGCGCGCCCAGTACACCGCGGGGTGGCAGGGCGGTGAACAGGCCGTCGGCTACCTCCAGGAAGACGGTATCGACCCCAAGTCGAAGACCGACACCTACGCCGCGATCAAGCTGGAGGTGGACAACCGCCGCTGGGCGGGCGTCCCCTTCTACCTGCGCACCGGCAAGCGGCTGGGCCGCCGCGTCACCGAGATCGCACTGGTCTTCCAGCGGGCGCCGCACTCCCCCTTCGACCACACCGCGACGGAGGAGCTGGGCCAGAACGCCCTGGTCATCCGGGTGCAGCCGGACGAGGGCGTGACCGTGCGCTTCGGCTCGAAGGTCCCCGGCACCTCCATGGAGGTGCGGGACGTCTCCATGGACTTCGCGTACGGCGAGTCGTTCACGGAGTCGAGCCCCGAGGCGTACGAGCGGCTCATCCTCGACGTGCTGCTGGGCGACGCCAACCTCTTCCCGCGGCTGGAGGAGGTCGAGCAGTCCTGGCGGATCCTCGACCCGATCGAGGAGTACTGGGACCGCCACGGCAAGCCGGCGCAGTACCCGGCCGGCACCTGGGGGCCCACCGAGGCGGACGAAATGCTCGCACGAGACGGACGGAGCTGGCGTCGCCCATGAAGATCGACCTGACGGAAACCACGGCCAGCAAGATCAACAAGGCGCTGGTGCAGGGCCGCCGCGCCGTCGGCACGCCCGCCGTCGGCATGGTGCTCACCCTCGTCATCGTCACCGACGAGGAGAACGCCTACGACGCCCTGAAGGCGGCCAACGAGGCGTCCCGCGAGCACCCCTCGCGGACCCTGGTCGTCATCAAGCGGGTCAGCCGGACCCCGCGCGACCGGGCCAAGGCCCGGCTGGACGCCGAGGTCCGGGTCGGCGCGGACGCCGGTACGGGCGAGACGGTCGTGCTGCGGCTGTACGGCGAGGCGATCGACCACGCCCAGTCCGTGGTGCTGCCGCTGCTGCTGCCGGACGCGCCCGTCGTCGTCTGGTGGGCGGTCAACGGCCCGCTGGACCCGGCCAAGGACCCGCTCGGCGCGCTCGCCCAGCGCCGCGTCACCGACGCCTACGCCTCCGAGCAGCCCATCCAGGAACTGACCGACCGCGCCGCCACGTACACCCCCGGCGACACGGACCTGTCCTGGAGCCGGATCACGCCGTGGCGTTCGATGCTGGCCGCGGCGCTGGATCAGATGCCGTGCCGGATCACCTCCGCCGTGGTGGAGGGCGAGGAGTTCAACCCCAGTTGCGAGCTGCTGGGCATGTGGCTCGCCAGCCGGCTGGACGTCCCCGTCGAGCGCACCGTCTCGTCCGGCCCCGGCCTGACCGCGGTACGGCTGGAGACGGACGGCGGGCCGATCGTGCTGGACCGGGCGGACGGTTCGCTGGCCACCTTGTCGATGCAGGGCCAGCCCGACCGGGCGGTGGCGCTCAAGCGGCGGGAGACCTCCGAGCTGCTCGCCGAGGAGCTGCGCCGGCTCGACCCGGACGACACCTTCGCCGCCGCGCTGAAGTACGGCGTGGAGCGGCTGGGCGAGGCGGCCCGGACCGCCGCGCCCAAGGCCGCCGCCGAGGACGGCCAGGAGGCGGCGAAGCCCGCGCCGAAGAAGGCCGCGGCGAAGAAGGCGGCCGCCAAGTGAGCGCACCGCAGGTCGTCGTCCACCGCGACAAGGAGCTGATGGCCCAGGCCGCGGCCGCCCGGCTGATCACGAAGATCGTGGACGCCCAGGCCGCCCGGGGCTCCGCCTCCGTCGTGCTGACCGGCGGGCGCAACGGCAACGGGCTGCTCGCGGCCCTCGCCGGGGCGCCCGCCCGGGACGCCGTGGACTGGTCCCGCCTCGACCTGTGGTGGGGCGACGAGCGGTTCCTGCCGGACGGCGACCCGGAGCGCAACGAGACACAGGCCCGCACGGCGCTGCTCGACTCCGTCCCGCTCGATCCGGCGCGGGTCCACGCCATGGCCCCGGCCGGCGGCCCGTACGGCAACGACGTGGACGCCGCGGCCGAGGCGTACGCCGCCGAACTGGCCGCCGCGGCGGGCCCGGAGGACCACGGCCCGGTGCCGTCGTTCGACGTCCTGCTGCTGGGCGTCGGCCCGGACACCCATGTCGCCTCCCTCTTCCCGGAGCTGCCGGGGGTGCGGGAGACCGAACGCACGGTGGTCGGGGTGCGCGGCGCGCCGAAGCCGCCACCCACCCGCGTCTCGCTGACGCTGCCCGCGATCCGCGCGGCGCGGGAGGTGTGGCTGCTGGCCGCCGGTGAGGACAAGGCGCAGGCCACGGCCATGGCACTGTCCGGTGCCGGGGAGATCCAGGCCCCGGCCGCCGGTGCCCGGGGCCGCAGCCGCACCCTGTGGCTGCTGGACGAGGCGGCGGCCGCCCGGCTGCCGCGCGACCTCTACCCGCCGGCCTCCGCCTGACACACGGCGAAAAGGGCTCCCGCACCGGCCTGGTGCGGGAGCCCTTTCGTCATACGGGCGCGCGGGCCGCCCGTGGGATCACCGGCCGCGCAGCTCGCGGTACGTGGTGACCAGAGCGGCCGTCGAGGCGTCCAGGCCCGGCACCTCGGCGCCCTCGGTGAGCGCCGGCTCGACCCGCTTGGCGAGGACCTTGCCCAGCTCCACGCCCCACTGGTCGAAGGAGTCGATGTTCCACACCGCGCCCTGGACGAACACCTTGTGCTCGTAGAGGGCGATCAACTGGCCCAGGACGGACGGGGAGAGTTCGGCGGCGAGGATCGTGGTGGTGGGGTGGTTGCCGCGGAACGTCCTGTGCGGCACCAGCTCCTCGGCGACGCCCTCGGCGCGCACCTCGTCCGGCGTCTTGCCGAAGGCCAGTGCCTGGCCCTGGGCGAAGAGGTTGGCCATCAGCAGATCGTGCTGGGCGGCGAGACGGGGCTCCAGGTCCGCCACCGGCCGCGCGAAGCCGATGAGGTCCGCCGGGATCATCTTCGTGCCCTGGTGGAGCAACTGGTAGTAGGCGTGCTGACCGTTGGTGCCGGGCGTGCCCCAGACCACCGGGCCGGTCTGCCAGCGCACCGGACGGCCCTCGCGGTCCACCGACTTGCCGTTGGACTCCATGTCGAGCTGCTGGAGATAGGCGGTGAACTTCGACAGATAGTGGCTGTACGGCAGGACGGCGTGCGACTGCGCGTCGAAGAAGTTGCCGTACCAGATGCCGAGCAGGCCCAGCAGCAGCGGCGCGTTCTCCTCGGCGGGGGCGGTACGGAAGTGCTCGTCGACGAGGTGGAACCCGGCCAGCATCTCCCGGAAGTGCTCCGGACCGATGGCGATCATCAGCGACAGACCGATCGCCGAGTCGTAGGAGTAGCGGCCGCCGACCCAGTCCCAGAACTCGAACATGTTGGCCGTGTCGATACCGAACGCGGCGACCTTCTCGGCGTTGGTGGAGAGCGCCACGAAGTGCTTGGCGACGGCCTTCTCGTCGGCGCCCAGCCCGTCGAGCAGCCAGGCGCGCGCCGAGGTGGCGTTGGTCAGCGTCTCGATGGTGGTGAAGGTCTTCGAGGCGATGACGAACAGCGTCTCGGCCGGATCCAGATCGCGCAGCGCCTCGTGCAGATCGGCACCGTCGACGTTGGAGACGAAGCGGAACTGCATGTCCCGGTGGGTGTAGGCGCGCAGCGCCTCGTACGCCATGGCGGGACCCAGGTCGGAACCGCCGATGCCGATGTTGACGACCGTCTTGATACGGCGTCCGGTGTGGCCCGTCCAGTCGCCTGAGCGGACCCGGTCGGCGAAGGTCGCCATCTTGGTGAGGACGGCGTGGACGGCGGGGACGACGTTCTGCCCGTCGGTCTCGATCACCGCGGAGCCGGGGGCGCGCAGCGCGGTGTGCAGCACCGAACGGCCCTCGGTGACGTTGATCTTCCCGCCGCGGAACATGGCGTCCCGCAGTTCGCTCACGCCCGTCGCCGCCGCCAGCTCCCTCAGCAGCAGCAGCGTCTCGTCGGTGATCAGATGCTTGGAGTAGTCGATGTGCAGGTCACCCACCTGAAGGGTGTAGCGCCCGGCGCGCTCCGGCTCCTGGGCGAACAGATCACGCAACTGGGGATCGCCCAACTGCGCGCGGTGCGCGCCCAGCGCCGTCCACTCAGGCATCTGATCGAGCCTGCTGCGGCCTTCTGCGTTCATCTCGGACATCAGCCTTCTTCGTCTCGTACCGGCCCCGCCGTCCTCCAATTTAGTTGATCAGGGCGCGATATGAGGGGTCTGTCCGCTGTCGGCACACGGGTGGCCGGACGGCGCCGCACACCGCTCCGCGGGGCACCCGGAACGCCAACGGCCCGGCCGGAGAGGGGTGTTCCCTCTCCGGCCGGGCCGTTCGTACAGGCGATGCGGCGTCAGATCTCGCCGCGGAGTTTGGCCAGTGCCTCGGCGAGGATCGCCTCACCGTCCGCGTCGCTGCGGCGCTCGCGCACATACGCGAGGTGGGTCTTGTACGGCTCGGTGCGCGGCGGGTCCGGCGGGCTGTCCCGGTCCTTGCCCGCCGGGAAACCGCAGCGCTGGCAGTCCCAGGTGTCGGGAACCTGCGCGTCGCCGGCGAAGCTGGGCTGCGTCTCGTGCCCGTTGGCGCACCAGAAGGAGATCCGGGTACGCGGCGCGGATTCGCCCCGCTCGGCCTCCCCCATCGGCCCCGCCCCGACCCGGCTTCCTCGGATCGCGTTGCCACTTGCCACGGTCGTAACTCCCTGCGTAATGGTGCTGCACAGCATCGCGCGGCAGCTGCGCTGCGGGCGCTCCGGTCTCTGAAAGGCCCAACGCGCGCCCCGCGACGGGAGTTACCGCCCGCGACAGGACGCCGCCCTCATGATAGGCCGCGTCCCCGACACCGTGTCAGCTACCGAGCTTCATCAGGACACCGAGCACGACGATGCAGGCGAACCACAGGAGACCCACGACGACCGTGATGCGGTCGAGGTTCCGCTCGGCGACGGAGGAGCCGCCGACGGAGGACTGCATACCGCCACCGAACATGTCGGACAGGCCGCCGCCCTTCCCCTTGTGCATGAGCACCAGCATCATCATCAGCAGGCTGAAGACGATGAGGGCGATCGAGAACCCGATGACCACGGCTGGACCAACTCTCTAGGACTGCGGACGGTAGGGATGACGCCGGTGCGGGCCGCGCGGCACACGGCGGCGACATCGTGCGGGGCCGGACCGCGCGCTGAGCGCCGGACCGGCCCCGACAGGGTACGACGGGCCGGGCCCGTCGTCATAGCTGCTACTGGTCGCGGAAGCGGACGATCTTCACGAACTCGTCCGCGTCCAGCGCCGCGCCGCCGACCAGGGCACCGTCGACGTCGGGCTGCGCCATGATCGCGGCGACGTTGCCGGACTTGACGGAACCGCCGTACTGGATGCGGACCTTGTCCGCCAGCTCCTGGCTGTACAGCTCGGCGAGGCGGCCGCGGATCGCCCCGCAGACCTCCTGCGCGTCCTCGGGCGTGGCGACCTCGCCGGTGCCGATGGCCCAGACGGGCTCGTAGGCGATCACGATGGTCCCGGCCTGCTCGGCGGGGACGTCCTTGAGGGCGCCGTCGACCTGGGCGAGGGTGTGCGCGACCTGGTTTCCGGCCTTGCGGACGTCCAGGCCCTCACCGACGCAGAGGATCGGGGTGAGGCCGTGCTTGTAGGCGGCCTTGACCTTGGCGTTGCAGATCTCCTCGTTCTCGCCGTGGTACTGGCGGCGCTCGCTGTGGCCGATCGCCACGTACGTGCACTTCAGCTTGGCGAGCATGGCGCCGGAGATCTCACCGGTGTAGGCGCCGGAGTCCTGCGCGGAGATGTCCTGGGCGCCGTACTTGATCTTCAGCTTGTCGCCGTCGACCAGGGTCTGCACCGAGCGGAGGTCGGTGAAGGGCGGCAGGACCGCGACCTCGACGGCGTCGTAGTCCTTGTCGGTGAGCGCGAAGGCGAGCTTCTGGACGTGGGCGATGGCCTCCAGGTGGTTGAGGTTCATCTTCCAGTTGCCCGCCATCAGCGGGGTACGAGCAGTCACGGTGGTTCAGTCCTCCAGAGCGGCGAGGCCGGGGAGCGTCTTGCCTTCGAGGTATTCGAGGCTGGCGCCGCCGCCGGTCGAAATGTGGCCAAAAGCATTCTCGTCGAAGCCGAGCTGACGGACCGCGGCGGCGCTGTCACCACCGCCGACGACCGTGAAGGCGGACGAGTCCAGCAGTCCCTGCGCGACGGCCTTGGTGCCGCCCGCGTAATCGGGGTGTTCGAAGACGCCCATCGGGCCGTTCCAGAAGATGGTGGCCGCGTCGGCGAGCTTCGCGGCGTACAGCTCGCGGGTGCGGGGGCCGATATCCAGGCCCTCCTTGTCCGCCGGAATGGCGTCCGCGGCGACGGTGTCCGGGTTGGCCGGGGCCTTCGTCTTCAGGTCCGGGAAGTCCGCGGAGACCAGCACGTCGACGGGGAGCACGAACTCCACGCCCTTCTCCTCGGCCCGCTTCAGGTAGCCCTGGACGGCCGGGATCTGGTCCTTCTGGAGCAGCGAGATACCGACCTCGTGGCCCTGGGCGGCGAGGAAGGTGTATGCCATGCCGCCGCCGATGAGGATGCGGTCGGCGCGCTCCAGCAGGTGGTCGATGACGCCGAGCTTGTCGGAGACCTTCGCGCCGCCGAGTACCACGGCGTAGGGGCGCTTGACGTTCTCGGTGAGGCGCTTGAGGACGGCGACCTCGGTGGCGATCAGGTCGCCGGCGGCGTGCGGGAGGCGCGCGGGGAGGTCGTAGACGGAGGCGTGCTTGCGGTGCACGGCTCCGAAGCCGTCGCCGACGTAGAGGTCCGCCAGCTCGGCCAGCCGGTCGGCGAAGGCGCCGCGCTCGGCGTCGTCCTTGCTGGTCTCGCCGGGGTTGAAGCGCAGGTTCTCCAGCACGGCGACCTCGCCGTCGCCCAGGGAGGCGACGGTGGCGCGGGCGGAGTCGCCGACCGTGTCGGTGGCGAAGGCGACGTCGCGGCCCAGCAGCTCGCCGAGCCGGGCGGCGGCGGGGGCCAACGAGAACGCCGGGTCCGGGGCGCCCTTGGGGCGGCCCAGGTGGGAGGCGACGATGACCTTGGCGCCGTTCTGGGCGAGCTTGGCGATCGTCGGCTGGACGGCGCGGATACGGCCGTCGTCGGTGATGGTCGCGCCGTCGAGCGGCACGTTCAGGTCGGCGCGGACGAACACCCGCTTGCCCCCGACCCCGTCGGCGATGAGTTCGTCGATCGTCTTCATTGAGGAATGACTCCGTTGCATCAGATCAGCCATGGCTCGGGGCTCGTACGACGCGTCGTCGCGTCGTACGAGCCCCGACCGTACATCTCGGTGCGTGGGCGCCCGTGGCACGGGGCACCCGCCGGCCTCAGCCGGTGGAGATCAGAGCTGACCGCCGACGAAGGAGGTCAGGTCCACCAGGCGGTTGGAGTAGCCCCACTCGTTGTCGTACCAGCCGATGACCTTGACGCTCTTGCCCTGGACCATGGTCAGGGAGGAGTCGAAGGTGCAGGACGCCGGCCAGTTGACGATGTCCGAGGAGACGATCGCGTCCTCGGTGTACTCCAGGATGCCCTTGAGCTGGCCCTCGGACGCCTTCTGGAAGGCGGCGTTGACCTCGTCCTTGGTGACCTCGCGCTCCAGCTCGATGACGAGGTCGGTGACGGAGCCGGTGGGGACCGGCACGCGCATGGCGATGCCGTCCAGCTTGCCGGCGAGCTCCGGGATCACCAGCGCGGTGGCCTTCGCGGCACCGGTGGTGGTGGGGATGATGTTCTCCGCCGCGGCGCGGGCACGGCGCAGGTCCTTGTGCGGGAAGTCGAGGATGCGCTGGTCGTTGGTGTAGGCGTGGACCGTCGTCATCATGCCCTTGACGATGCCGAAGTTCTCCAGGAGGACCTTGGCCATCGGCGCCACGCAGTTGGTGGTGCAGGAGGCGTTGGAGATGACGTCGTGCTTCGACGCGTCGTACTTGTCCTGGTTGACGCCCATGACGATGGTGATGTCCTCGTCCTTGGCGGGCGCGGAGATCAGGACCTTCTTGGCGCCGGCGGCGAGGTGCTTGGCGGCGTCGGCACGCTTGGTGAAGATGCCGGTGGACTCGACGACGATGTCGGCGCCCAGCTCGGCCCACGGGAGGTTGGCGGGGTCGCGCTCCGCCATGGTCTTGAACGTCATGTTGCCGACGGTGATCGTGTCGTCGGTGTGGCTGACGTCCTGCTTGAGGCGGCCCAGGATGGTGTCGTACTTCAGCAGGTGGACCAGGGTGGCGTTGTCGGTCAGGTCGTTGACACCGACGATCTCGATGTCCGCACCCTGCTCCAGGAGCGCGCGGAAGTAGTTGCGACCAATGCGGCCGAATCCGTTGATGCCTACGCGGATCGTCACGAAACCGATCTCCTCGTTGGTGCGCCGGCAGCGATACCGGCGAGCTGTATGGGATGTCCCCGACCGACTTCGACCCTACCCCCATTGCGAGACATACGTGACATTGACATCGGCCGCCACCGCACACTCACCACCGGAGACGCAAAGCCCCCGGCATCACCTCGGACACCGGGGGCAAACCGCCTCTGACCTGCGATGGAGCAGGTTTTCACGCATGCTGTGACGGGGTCAGCCGACCATTCCGTCGGCCAGCTCCTCGGTGAGATTCGACTCGGTGCCGGGGATGCCGAGGTCCTGCGCGCGCTTGTCGGCCATCGCCAGCAGACGGCGGATCCGGCCGGCCACCGCGTCCTTGGTGAGCGGCGGATCGGCGAGGGCGCCCAGCTCCTCCAGGGACGCCTGCTTGTGCTCCATCCGCAGCCGCCCGGCCGCCGCGAGGTGCTCGGGGACCTCCTCGCCCAGGATCTCCAGGGCCCGCTGGACCCGGGCTCCGGCGGCGACCGCGGCGCGGGCCGAGCGGCGGAGGTTGGCGTCGTCGAAGTTGGCGAGGCGGTTGGCGGTGGCCCGCACCTCGCGGCGCATCCGGCGCTCCTCCCAGGCCAGCACCGACTCATGGGCGCCGAGCCGGGTCAGCAGGGCGCCGATCGCGTCGCCGTCCCGGACCACGACGCGGTCCACCCCGCGGACCTCGCGCGCCTTGGCGCCGATGCCCAGCCGCCGCGCCGCGCCGACCAGCGCCAGCGCCGCCTCGGGGCCGGGGCAGGTGACCTCCAGCGACGAGGAGCGGCCCGGCTCGGTCAGCGAACCGTGGGCGAGGAAGGCCCCGCGCCAGGCCGCCTCGGCGTCGCAGGTCGCCCCGGACACCACCTGCGGGGGCAGGCCGCGGATCGGGCGGCCGCGGCCGTCGACCAGTCCGGTCTGACGGGCGAGCTGATCACCGCCCGCCACCACCCGGACGACGTACCGGCTGCCGCGCCGCAACCCGCCAGGGGCCATCACCACCAGGTCGGAGGAGTGCCCGAAGATCTCCAGGATGTCCTTGCGGAGCCGGCGGGCCGCGATGCCCGTGTCCAGCTCCGCCTCGATCACGATGCGCCCGCTCACCAGGTGCAGACCGCCCGCGAACCGCAGGATCGACGAGACCTCCGACTTCCGGCAGCAGGTCCGGGTGACGGGGAGCCGGGAGATTTCATCCTTCACCGCTGCCGTCATCGCCATGGGCCGATCCTTCCATGCATCCGAAAAATACGGTCGTACGCGGCGGCCAGCAGCTCGGGGTCGTGCCGGTCGGGGGCGCCGCCCGGCGACCGGGCGGCGTCGCCCCGGGCGGCGACCGCCGCCAGCTCGACCTCGCTGCCGACGAGCTGCTTGGCGGCAGTCGTCAGACCCTCGATGTCGGGCACGGCGTCCCGGTCGGCCAGCACCACGTCGAAGGCGAGTTTAGGGGCGTGTCGGGCCAAAACCTCCAAATGACGCTGCGGGGAGAAGCCATCGGTTTCGCCGGGTTGCGGCGCGAGGTTGAGCGAGAGGACCTTGCGCGCCTTGGTCTCCTCCAGCGCCTCGCGCAGTTGCGGCACCAGCAGATGCGGGATGACGGAGGAGAACCACGAGCCGGGGCCCAGCACCACCCAGTCGGCGTCGCGCACCGCGGCGACCGCCTCCGGGACGGCCGGCGGCGCCTCGGGGACGACATGGACGGACTGCACCTCACCGCGGGTGAGCGCGACGGTGGCCTGGCCGCGGACGGTCGTGACCTCCTCGGGCCGCGCCGCGTCGTGCCCGCGGACCTGGGCCTGGAGCTCCAGCGGGACCGCCGACATGGGCAGCACCCGGCCGTGCGCGCCGAGCAGCTTGCCGACCAGGTCGAGCGCCTGGACGTGGTCGCCCAACTGTTCCCACAGCGCGACGATGAGGAGGTTGCCGACCGCGTGGTCGTGCAGCTCACCGCCGCTCTGGAAGCGGTGCTGGATGACGCGCGCCCAGGTCTGGCCCCAGTCGTCGTCGCCGCACAGGGCGGCCAGCGCCTTGCGCAGATCGCCCGGGGGCAGCACGCCCAGCTCGTCACGGAGGCGACCGCTGGAGCCGCCGTCGTCGGCGACGGTGACGACGGCGGTCAGATCGCCGGTGATCCGGCGGAGCGCGGTCAGCGACGCGGAGAGTCCCATGCCGCCGCCGAGCGCCACCACCTTGGGTGTCCCCTTGTGCGGGCGGGCGCCGGGGACCAGCTTGCGGACGCGGCGCAGCCGCAGGGCACGGCCGGTCACTCGCGCCCCATGTCGCGGTGGACGGTGACGGTTTCCACCCCTTCGCCCACGAGGCGGCGGGCGAGCTTCTCGGACATCGCCACGGAGCGGTGCTTGCCGCCCGTACAGCCGACGGCGATGGTGACGTAGCGCTTGCCCTCGCGGCGGTAGCCCTCGGCGACGATGCGGAGCAGGTCGGCGTAGCCGTCGAGGAACTCCTTGGTGCCGGGCTGGTCGAAGACGTAGTCGGAGACCTCTTCGCTCAGGCCGGTGAAGGGGCGCAGTTCGGGGACCCAGTGCGGGTTGGGGATGAAGCGGCAGTCGATGACCATGTCCGCGTCGACCGGCAGGCCGTACTTGAAACCGAAGGACATGACCGTGGCCCGCAGCTCGGGGACCTCCTCGCCGGCGAACTGGGCGTCCATCTTGGCGCGCAGCTCGTGGACGTTGAGGCTGGAGGTGTCGATCACGAGGTCGGCGTCGCCGCGCAGCTCGCGCAGCAGGTCACGCTCGGCGGCGATGCCGTCGACGATCCGGCCGTCGCCCTGGAGGGGGTGCGGGCGGCGGACCGATTCGAAGCGGCGGACCAGTGCCTCGTCGGAGGATTCCAGGAACACGATGCGGCGCTTGACGTTCTGGGCGTCGAGCGTGGCGAGGGATTCCTTGAGGTTGTCGAAGAAGCGGCGGCCGCGGACGTCGACGACGACGGCGATCTTGGCGACGTTCCCCTGGGAGCGGGCGCCGAGGTCGACCATCGGGGGGATCAGCTCGGGCGGAATGTTGTCGACGACGAACCAGCCGAGGTCCTCCAGGCATTTGGCCGCGGTGGAGCGGCCGGCGCCGGACATACCGGAGATGATCACCAGTTCGGGGATGGCGGCGCTCTCCCCCTGGTCGGACTCGCGCATCGTGCCCGTACTCACCTGTGCACCGTCTTTCTCGGATGTCGCGGTTTCGTGCGTGTTGTGCGGTGTGCTCATCAATCCCGCCCCCGTTCCGATGACAACGTGGCCGGGGCGGCCCCGTCATCCTCAATGATCTCTCCTGTGGCGGTGTTCACCGCGGGCCCGGCGGGTGTCGCACCGGCCAGTGAGGCGAGGACCGACTCGGCGGTCTTGCGGCCGACGCCGGGGACCTCGCACAGCTCCTCGACCGTGGCCGCCCGGAGCTTCTTGAGCGAGCCGAAGTGCTTGAGCAGCGCCTGGCGGCGGCTCTCGCCCAGCCCGGCCACGGCGTCCAGCGGTGAGGACTTCAGCCGCTTGCCGCGCTTGGTGCGCTGGTAGCGGATGGCGAAGCGGTGGGCTTCGTCGCGGACGCGCTGGAGGAGGTAGAGGCCCTCGCTGGAGCGCGGCAGGACGACCGGATCGTCCTCCTCCGGCAGCCAGACCTCCTCCAGCCGCTTGGCCAGACCGCAGACGGCGACATCGTCGATGCCCAGCTCGTCCAGGGCGCGGCGGGCGGCGGCGACCTGGGGGGCGCCGCCGTCGACGACGACGAGCTGCGGCGGGTAGGCGAACCGCTTGGGGCGGCCCTCCTCGTCCGTGGGGCGGCCGGCCATCGGGTCCGGCTCCCCGGACGCCGCCTCGGCGCGGTCGGCGGCACCGGCCTCGCCGTTGCCCTCCTCGGGAGCGGCGGGCTCCTCCGTCCACTCCCCCGACCTCTGCTTCTCCTGGAGGTAGCGCCGGAAGCGGCGGCCGATGACCTCGTGCATCGAGCGGACGTCGTCCTGGCCCTCGAAGCCCTTGATCTGGAAGCGGCGGTACTCGCTCTTGCGGGCGAGACCGTCCTCGAAGACCACCATGGACGCGACGACGTCGTCGCCCTGGAGGTGGGAGATGTCGAAGCACTCGATACGCAGCGGCACCGCGTCCAGCCCGAGGGCCTCGGCAATCTCCTCCAGGGCGCGGGAGCGGGTGGTCAGGTCGGAGGCGCGCTTGGTCTTGTGGAGCGCGAGGGCCTGCTGGGCGTTGCGGCCGACGGTGGCCATCAGGTCCTTCTTGTCGCCGCGCTGCGGGATGCGCAGCGAGACCTGGGAGCCGCGGCGCTCGGAGAGCCACTGCTGAACGGGCTCGACGGGCTCGGGCAGCGCCGGGACCAGCACCTCCTTGGGGACCGCGTCGCCGCGCTCCTCGCCGTAGAGCTGCTGGAGGGCGTGCTCGACGAGACCGGCGGTGGTGACGGCCTCGACCTTGTCGGTGACCCAGCCGCGCTGGCCGCGGACCCGGCCGCCGCGGACGTGGAAGATCTGGACGGCGGCCTCCAGCTCGTCCTCGGCGACGGCGATGAGGTCGGCGTCGGTGGCGTCGGCGAGGACCACGGCGCTCTTCTCCATGGCCCGCTTGAGCGCCCCTATGTCGTCCCGCAGACGGGCGGCGCGCTCGTACTCCATCTCCTCGGCGGCCTCCTGCATGGCGCGCTCCAGGCGGCGGAGGTAGGCGCCGGTGCGGCCGGCCATGAAGTCGCAGAAGTCCTCGGCGAGTTCGCGGTGCTCCTCGGGGGAGACGCGGCCCACACAGGGCGCCGCGCACTTGCCGATGTAGCCGAGCAGGCAGGGGCGGCCGATCTGCGCGGAGCGTTTGAAGACGCCCGCGGAGCAGGTGCGGACGGGGAAGACGCGGAGCATCAGATCGACGGTCTCGCGGATGGCCCAGGCGTGGGCGTAGGGGCCGAAGTAGCGGACGCCCTTCTTCTTGGCGCCGCGCATCACCTGGACGCGGGGGAACTCCTCGCCCAGGGTGACCGCGAGGTACGGATAGCTCTTGTCGTCGCGGTACTTGACGTTGAAACGCGGGTCGAATTCCTTGATCCAACTGTATTCGAGCTGGAGCGCCTCGACCTCGGTGGAGACGACGGTCCACTCCACGGAGGCGGCGGTGGTGACCATCGTGCGGGTGCGGGGGTGGAGGCCGGCCAGGTCCTGGAAGTAGTTGGCCAGGCGCTGGCGCAGGCTCTTGGCCTTGCCGACGTAGATGACCCTGCCGTGCTCGTCGCGGAATTTGTAGACCCCCGGCGAGTCGGGGATCTGTCCCGGCTTGGGTCGGTAGCTGCTGGGGTCTGCCATGACCACCACCCTACTGACCGCCACTGACAATCCGCGGGCCCGTGCGGGGCGGGGGCGGGACCGCGGCGGCGGGTCCGGGGAGGGCGGCGCGCGGGGGGGGCACGGCCCGGGGATGTTGCCGGGCCGTCCGCCTCCCCGCGGCGGGCGGGGCGCCCCGCCCGCCGCGGGGAGGCGGACGGACGGGGCGCCCGGTCAGCGGCGGCGCAGGCGGCGTACCGCGGTGGCGCCGGTCAGGCCCAGGGCGACCAGGGCGGCGGCGCCCGCGACGGCCGAGGCGGCGGTCACCGGGACGGTGTCACCGGCCGCGGCGGCGGTCCGCTCCCGGGCGCCGGTCCGCGGCGCGGGGTGCTCCGCCGCGGCGGGGGCGCCGTAGCCGCCGGCCTCGCCGCGCCGGTCGTAGGCGGAGCCGGGGAGCTTGTCGCCGTAGGCGGCGGCGACCCGGCGCTGGTAGGCGGCGACCGTGGTGCCCCGGTCGCCGATGGCCTCGCGCGCCTCGGCGCCGAGCGGCCGGATGCGGTCGCCCTGCTGGACGTACCAGGCGTTGATCTGCGGTTCGTGGAAGACGGTGCCCCCGGCGGCGAGGCGGGATCCGGCCGCGGCGGCGCGGGTCTCGTCGTCCCCGGTGGCGATGTTGACGACCTTCCAGGAGCCGCCGCGCCGGACCGTCCACACCGAGGCGGTGCGGCCGTCGGAGGCGACGGCTCCGGTGGCGAGGAAGTCCAGCCGGGCCACGGGGGCGCCGGGCGTACGGCGGACGAAGTCGGGCGACAGCGTGTAGACCGGAACGGTGCGGTCCCCGACGCGCGGGGCGGCCTTCGCCGCGGTCAGGGAGCCGTCGTGGGCGAAGAACTGCGCGAGGGTGGCGACCGTGGCGGGGGCGGCGGCGGCCTCGTGCGCGGCGGTGACGCTCGCCCGGGACGGCGCCGCGGGCGGCGCGGGCACGGCGGCCCAGGAGGTCTGGGCGGCGAAGCCGCAGAGCAGGGTGGCGAGGGCGCCGGCGGCCGCGGCCCTGAGGGCGGTGCGCTGCGTCATGGCCTCAGGCTCCTATCCGGTAGAGGGAGTGGGTCCAGGAGAAGTCGCTGCCGTTGACGTAGTAGCCGTAATCGCCCCAGTTGTAGCGGTTGTTGGAGGGCCAGGGGTCGCCCCAGCGCACCCAGTTGCGGTCGGCGTCGTACCCGTAGAGGACGTGCATGTGACCGCCGCCGGAGGCCCACTGGATGCGGGTCTCGACGGGGCGCCGGGCATCGATCTCGCCGCGGACGGTGGCGTAGTTGAGGTAGCCGCTGACGTACGAGCCGGGGTTGAGGCCCATCCAGTCGAAGGCGTTCTGGACGTTGCCCAAGGTGGCCTGGTCGTTGGGGCAGTCGGTGTTCTGAGGGCGCCCGAAAGCGGCGTTGCAGAACTGGTTCTGGCTGTAGTTCCTGCCGAACCAGGCGGCGATGGTGCTGCCGGAGCCGGCCCAGCACCAGTTGCTGTTCTCCTGGGCCTGCATGGCGATGTCCAGGCTGTTCGCGGCGGCGCGCGGGGCGGCCCGGTGCGCCGTGGCGGACGCGGTGGACGAACGGGGCGCGGCGGGCGCCGCGGTGGCGGAGGCGGCGGGCAAGGCGGTGAGGGCGACGGCGGCGAGCGCGGCGGCCGGCAGCCGTCTGCGGCGTACGGTGCGGGGACGGGACATGGCGTTCCTCCCGAACGGGGCGGTGGGGTGTGGAGGAGCGCATCCGGATGCTGCGAAGGAGCATCGGGTGTTGTCGCAGGCAGGTCAACACGCTTCAATGCGGGGTGACATGGGGGTGTGGACGGACGGGCCCGGGTGTGAACGGCCGGTGCCCGGCGTACCGCAGTGAATTCGCGGTCAGGGCGCGCGCCGTGCGATCCGGTAGTGAACGTTCACCCGCGCGCCGGAGGTTGAGAGATGGCACGGAACACTCCCGAGACGGCCGAGCTGGCGCAACTGCTGCGGACCGGCCCCTTCCACCTGGCCCTGCGCAGCGCGCTGAGCGTCCGCGGTCTGGCGCTCAACCGGGTGCAGCACAAACTCGCGCAGCGCGGCATCAAGGTGGGCGTGACGAGCCTGAGCTACTGGCAGCAGGGCGCCCGGCGCCCGCAGCGTCCCGAGTCGCTGCGGGCGGTGCGCGCCCTGGAGGAGGTGCTGGAGCTGCCCGAGCGGTCACTGCACCGGCTGCTGGTCCCGGAGGGCGGCGCCCGGGACGGCGACCGCCCGTCGGCGCGCTCGTACCGCGCGCTGGTGGAGCCCGCCGACGCGCTCCAGCAGCTCTTCGCCGAGCTGGAGACCCCCGCCGACGACGGGCTGCACACCGTGGGCCACCACGAGCGGGTCCGCATCGGCCCCCGGCGGGAGCTGGGCGAACGCGAATCGCTCCAGGTGGTCCGGGCGCACCGGGACGGTGTGGACCGCTATGTGGCCATCCACCGCGGTGACGTGGGCTGCGATCCGTCCCGGGTCACGGTCCGGGCGGCGGAGAACTGCCGTCTGGGACGGGTACGCGGCGACGCCGAGGCCGGGGTGGTGGTCGCGGAGCTGCTGTTCGACACCCGGCTGCGCGCCGGCGACACCCACGTCTTCGGCTACGCCTTCGAGGACGGCACCGGCGGCCCCAGCGCCGAGTACTTCCGCGGCTTCCGCTTCGCCGGCGGACAGTACGTCCTCCAGGTGCGCTTCGACGAGACGGCGCTCCCGGTACGGTGCCGCCGCTTCACCCGCTCCTCGGCCGGCGCCCCGCCCGCCGGCCGCCAGGAGCTGACACTGAGCGGCCGCCACCGCGCCGTCCACCTGGTGGAACAGGGCGTACGGCCCGGGATCGTGGGGATCGCGTGGGACTGGGGGTGAGCGGCCGGACGGCGCCCCGAGCGGCGGCGTGCCCGGCGCCGGGGACGGTCCGCGCCGGGGCGTGAGCGGCCGGTCCGCGCGCCCCGGCGAAGGGGGCGCACACTGCTGATCGGTGCGCCCCGCCTCACAGACATGAGCCACCGGACGGGCGCCCAGGAGCGCGCCTGCCGGGCGCCCCGTCTCAGCCCACGATCAGCTTGCCGCCCTTGTTCCTGACCGGGATCTCCGGCAGCGGCTCGGTGGCCGGGCCCTGGAGGACCTGACCGGTGGTGACGTCGAAGCGGCTGCCGTGGCAGGAGCAGTCGCCCTCCTCCTTGGTCACCTGGGAGAGCACGCAGCCGGCGTGGGTGCACTTGGCGCTGAAGCATTTGAACGTGCCCTCGGAGGGCTGCGAGACGACCAGCCGGTTCTCGCGGTAGAGCTTGGCGCCGCCCACCGGGACGTCGGCGGCGTCTCCCAGCGCGATCGCCTTGTCGGGCATGCCGTTGTCCTTCTGCGCACCGCCGGAGCACGCCGCCACCCCGAAGCCCGCGGCGCCCACCAGCGCGGCGCCACGCAGGACGGTTCGGCGGGCGGGTGGCTGGCTCATGGCTGCTCCAGAGGTGTCACGGGGTCGGCGTCTACCGGTTCCCGACCCTACCGGCACCCCCTCGGCGCCTCCCGTCCGGCCGTGCCGGGCCGGCGTGGGACGTCCGTGGGCGGAGGGCCGGGAGTTCCGGTCCGGCCGTGTCAGGCGGGCGTCAGGTGGATCTTCCGGCAGGTGCCCGAGCGGAAGCGGCGTACCGCCTCGGCGGCGTCGTCGAGCGGCAGCACATCGCTGACCAGCGGGTCGAGGTCCAGTCCGGCCGCCAGCACGTCGATCGCGGGCCCGAAGCTGTGGTGCACCGCCATCGAACCGAGGATGTCGATCTCGTGGTGGTAGACGCGGTACGGCGAGAACGACGCCGTACGGGCCGGATCGGCGACGCCGAACTGGAGGAACGTCCCGCCGCGCCGGACCCGTCCGAGACCGTCCTCGATGGCCGCGACGACCCCGGTGGCGTCGATCACCACCTCGAAACCGGGCGCCCGCCCCAGGGCGCTCGCGTCGGTCACCGCCGCGTCCACGCCGAACGACTCGGCGAAGGCCAGCCGGTCCGCGTTGAGGTCGACCACCGATACCGAGGCGGCGCCGGCGGTCCGGACGAGCGCGGCCATCATCAGGCCCATCGTCCCGGCGCCGTAGATCAGGTAGTGCTCCCCGGGGCGGCGGGGCAGCCGGTTGAGGCCGTGCACCGCGCAGGAGAGCGGTTCGACGAGCCCGGCGGCGGCCGCCGAGAGCCCGTCGGGCAGTGCGTACGCGCAGCTCGCGGGCGCCGCGACCAGTTCGGCGAAGCCACCGTTCCGGGTGACGCCGACGGCGCGGTAGTCGGCGCAGAGGTTGCCGCGGCCGATCCGGCAGTAATGGCAGGTGCCACACGGCATGTTGGGATCCACCGCGACCCGGGTGCCGACGGCCGGGGCGGTCACCCCCTCACCCAACTCGACGACCTCGCCGGTCAGTTCGTGCCCGGGGATCAACGGGTAGCGCGCGGCGGGCAGTTCACCGTCCAGCAGATGCATGTCCGTACCGCACAGTCCGCAGGACGCGACGCGCACCAGCACCTCACCTGGCCCCGGACGGGGATCGGGCACCTCGGTGACGGCGATGCCGTCGGGGGTGCCCGGTTCGGTGACCACAAGAGCGCGCATCGGCGCCTCCTCACGACGTCGTGCGGGTTCGATGCCGGGAAGGTAGCCCGCGCGTAAACGCTTACGCAAGCGTTTACGCGCCAGTGCGGGGACCGCTACGGTGGGCGGGTGCACCGCCCCGACCCCCGCACCCATGCCCGGTTCCCGCGCCGTACGCCGCCCGCGGCGGCGGACGGCCGGAGCCTTCCCGGCCACGCACCCGGGCCCGTACGGGGCGGGCCCGTACGGGGCGCCCGGTGCCCGGCCGCGCGCCCCCGCGGTGCCGGAACCGCCGCGGCACCCGGCCACGGCGCCGCACGTTCGGAAGGAAGAGCCGGATGACGACGATGGCCGACGTGGCACGGCACGCGGGGGTCTCCGTCGCCACGGTGTCGCACGTCCTCAACGGGACCCGTCCGGTGCGTGACACCACCCGCGCCGCAGTGCTCCGCGCCATCGACGAACTCGGCTACACCCCCAACACGCTGGCCCGTTCGCTGGTGACCGCCCGGACCCGCTCGATCGGGCTGGCGGTCTCCCCGATCAGCAATCCGTACTTCACCGAGATCCTCCAGGGCGTCGAGGCGAGCGCGCTGGAGGCGGGGTACGGCCTGCTGCTCGCCGATCCGCACGACGACCCCGTCCACGAGCGGAAGGTCGTCCAGTTGCTGCACGAGCGGCGGGTGGACGGCGTGATCGTCGCGCCGTCCGCCGAGCCGTCGGAGATGGTCGGCTATCTGACCCGCCGGTCCGTGCCCGCCGTCTTCCTGGACCGGCTGGCCGGCGACGCCCACGATCAGGTGTGCGCCGACAACACCGCGCCCATGCGGCAACTCGTCGAACACCTCGCCGACCTGGGGCGCACCCGTATCGGGCTGATCGCCGGGCTGCCGGGGCTGAGCACCACCACCGAACGCGTCGCCGGATACCGCGCGGGGCTCCGCTCGCGCGGGCTGCCGAACGACCCGGCGCTGCTGGCCGGCGGCAACTCCGAGGCGGCGGGCGCCGAGGCCGCCACCCATCAGGTGCTGGCCGCCGCCCACCCGCCGACCGCCCTGGTCACCGCCAACAACGCGATGACCATCGGCGCGCTGCGCGCCCTGGGCACCCGTGGACTACGGGTGCCGCACGACGTGGCGCTGGCCTGCTTCGACGATTTCTCCTGGGCCGATCTGTTCACGCCCCGGCTGACCGCCGTCGCCCAGCCCGGCAAGGAGATCGGGGCGGCGGCGGTCCGGCTGCTGCTGGACCGGCTGGCCGACCCCGGGCGGGCGCCGCGCACCCTGCGGCTGCCGTGCACGCTGGCACACCGCACCTCGTGCGGCTGCCCCGAACCCCCTGACGGCGCCGTCACCACCCCCCGGCCGGGCACGGCGCCACCGACCGCCCCGGCCACCGACGGAAGGAAGTCCGCCCCGTGATCGTTGTCGCCGGTGAGGCACTGATCGACCTCGTCCCCGCGCCGCGCGGCGGCTCTCCCGAGGAGGAACTGCCCGCCCTGCTGCCCCGGCGCGGGGGCGGACCGTACAACACCGCCATCGCCCTGGGCCGCCTCGGCTCCGCGGTCGCCTTCTGCTCGCGGCTCTCCCGGGACACCTTCGGGACCGCGCTCCTCGACGGTCTGCACGCGGCCGGGGTGGAGGCCACGCTGGTGCAGCGGGGGGACGAGCCGACCACGCTGGCCGTGGCGGACATCTCCCCCGGCGGTTCGGCGGGCTACGGCTTCTACGCCGACGGTACCGCCGACCGCCTGTTCACCGTGCCGGAGGCGCTGCCCGACGCGGTGCGCGCGCTCTCCTTCGGCACCTGTTCGCTGGTGCTGGAGCCGGGCGCGACGGCGTACGAGACGCTGCTGCGGCGCGAGGCCGGACGCGGGCTCTTCACCGCGCTGGACCCGAACGTCCGGCCCGCCCTGATCCCCGATCCGGCGGCCTACCGTGCCCGGTTCCGCTCCTGGCTCCCCTACGTGACGCTGCTGAAGCTGTCGGAGGAGGACGCCCGGTGGCTCGCGGGGGCGGAGGAGAGCTGTGGGGCGGGGGACGGTGACGGTTCCGTGGTGGAGTCCGCGGTCCGGGAGTGGCTGGCCGCCGGGCCCGCCGCGGTGGTGCTGACCCGTGGCGGCGACGGGCTGACGGTGTGGACCGAGGGCGGCTCCGCGGTGTCGGTGCCCGCGGTGCGGGGCCCGGTGGTGGACACCATCGGCGCGGGGGACACCGTCAACGCGGCGCTGCTCCACCGGCTCCATGGCCACGACGCGCTCTCCCGCGCGGCTCTGACCACGCTCGGCACCGACGACTGGCGCGACATCCTGACCTTCGCGGCGCGCGCGGCCGCCCTCACCTGCGCCCGCGCGGGCGCCGAGCCGCCGTGGGCCTCGGAACTGACGCGGTAACGCACCGGGGATCGGGCCGCGTTGCGGCCGTGAGGTGCGCCGGGCCGGGGGTGCTTGGGGCTGTGGATTTCCGGGGCCGCGGGTGCCTGGGGCCGCGGGTGCCCGGGGCCAGGGGTGCCCGGGGCCGGGGGCGGCATGCGGGTTTCCTGTGGTGCTCGGGGCTGTGTGCGGCCCTCGGTTCGGTCGTGTTCGTACGGGCCGTACGGGGGCCGTACGGGAGGTGCGACACGGCCGGGGCTCCCCCGCGGATATCTGCGGGATGGTGCGGCCGGATCTCCCCCGCAGGTATCAGCGGGGCGGTGCGGTCGGCTCGGAGCAGTGGTAGACGGACGGGCCGCCGCCCTGCTCGCTCCGGGGAGCGTGGGGGCGGCGGCCCGTGTGCCGGCGCGGTGTCAGGAGGACCGGCGGGCCTTGGTGGTCGCCTTCTTCGCCGTGGTCTTCGCCACGGTCTTCTTGGCGGCGGTCTTCTTGGCCGTGGCCTTGGCGGCGGTGGTCTTGGCGGTCGCCTTCTTCGCCGCCGGCTTCTTGGCGGGCTTCGCCGCAGCGAGGGCACCCGAGGTGGCGGCGTCGCTGACCCGGTCGCCGAGGATGTCCCGCAGGAACTTGCCGGTGTGGCTGGCCGGGGTGGAGGCGACCTGCTCGGGGGTGCCCTCGGCGACGATCATGCCGCCGCCGTTGCCGCCCTCGGGACCCATGTCGACGATCCAGTCGGCGGTCTTGATCACATCGAGGTTGTGCTCGATGACGATGACCGTGTTGCCCTTGTCGACCAGCCCGGACAGCACCGTGATCAGCTTGCTGATGTCGTCGAAGTGCAGCCCGGTGGTGGGCTCGTCCAGGACGTAGACCGTGCGGCCCGTGGACCGCTTCTGGAGTTCGCTGGCCAGCTTGACGCGCTGCGCCTCACCACCCGAGAGGGTCGGCGCGGACTGGCCGAGGCGGACATAGCCCAGACCGACGTCGTGCAGCGTCCTGAGGTGACGGGCGATGGCCGGCACCGCCTCGAAGAAGCTCAGCGCCTCCTCGATGGGCATGTCCAGCACCTCGGCGATGGACTTGCCCTTGTAGTGCACCTCCAGCGTCTCGCGGTTGTAGCGCGCCCCGTGGCAGACCTCGCACGGCACGTACACGTCCGGCAGGAAGTTCATCTCGATCTTGATCGTGCCGTCGCCCGAGCAGTTCTCGCAGCGGCCGCCCTTGACGTTGAAGGAGAAACGCCCCGGCAGATAGCCGCGGACCTTCGCCTCCATCGTCTCGGCGAAGAGCTTGCGGATGTTGTCGAACACCCCGGTGTACGTCGCCGGGTTGGAGCGCGGTGTACGGCCGATGGGCGACTGGTCGACGTGGACCACCTTGTCGACGAGGTCGTCGCCGTCCACCCGGGTGTGCCGGCCGGGCACCGTCTTGGCACCGTTCAGCTCACGCGCCAGGTGGGTGTAGAGGATGTCGTTGACCAGCGTGGACTTGCCGGAGCCGGAGACTCCGGTGACGGCGGTCAGCACGCCCAGCGGGAACGAGGCGTCGATGTCGCGGAGATTGTTCTCCTTGGCGCCGCGCACCGTCAGGCAGCGGGCCGGATCGACGGGGCGCCGGATCTCCGGCGTCACGATGGACCGCCGGCCGGAGAGGTACTGGCCGGTGATCGACTCCTTGTTGGCCAGCAGCTCCTGCATGGGGCCGCTGTGCACGACCTTGCCGCCGTGCTCACCGGCGCCGGGACCGATGTCCACGACCCAGTCGGCGACCTTGATGGTGTCCTCGTCGTGCTCGACGACGATCAGGGTGTTGCCCATGTCTCGCAGCCGCACCAGCGTCTCGATCAGCCGGTGGTTGTCGCGCTGGTGGAGGCCGATCGACGGTTCATCGAGGACGTAGAGGACGCCGACCAGACCGGAGCCGATCTGGGTGGCGAGCCGGATGCGCTGGGCCTCGCCGCCGGAGAGGGTGCCCGCGGCGCGGTTGAGCGAGAGGTAGTCCAGACCGACGTCGACCAGGAACTTCAGCCGCTCGTTGACCTCCTTGAGGACCCGCTCGGCGATCTTCTTCTCGCGGGCGTTGAGCGTCATCTCGCGCAGGAAGTCGGCGCAGTCGCTGATCGACATGGCCGCGACCTCGGCGATCGACCTGCCCTGCACGGTGACCGCGAGGACGATCGGCTTCAGCCGGGTGCCCTCACACGTCGGGCAGGGCACCTCGCGCATGTACCCCTCGAAGCGCTCGCGGCTGCTGTCGCTCTCCGCCTCGCTGTGGCGCCGCTTGACGAACGGCACCGCGCCCTCGAACGGCGTGGTGTAGGCGCGCTCACGGCCGTAGCGGTTGCGGTAGCGGACCTCGATCTGCGTGCGGTGGCCGTTGAGCAGGGCCTTCTTGGCGCGCTGCGGCAGTCCGGCCCACGGGATGTCGGTACGGAACCCGAGGGCGTCGGCGAGCGCGCCGACCAGACGGCCGAAGTACTCCTTGGTGTGGCCGTGCGACCAGGGGTGGATGGCGCCTTCGTCGAGCGAGCGGTCCTCGTCGGGGACGATCAGCTCCGGGTCGACCTCCATCCGGGTGCCGATGCCGGTGCAGTCCGGGCAGGCGCCGAAGGGGGAGTTGAAGGAGAAGGAGCGGGGCTCCAGCTCCTCGAAGGAGAGGTCGTCGTAGGCGCAGTAGAGGTGCTCGGAGTACATCCGCTCGCGCTGCGGGTCGTCGGCGTCGAGGTCGACGAAGTCGAGGATAACCATGCCGCCGGAGAGCCCGAGGGCGGTCTCGACGGAGTCGGTCAGCCGGCGCTTGGCGGTCTCCTTCACCGTCAGGCGGTCGACGACCACCTCGATGGTGTGCTTCTCCTGCTTCTTCAGCTTCGGCGGCTCGGCGAGCTGGATCGTCTCACCGTCGACCCGGGCACGGCTGTACCCCTTGGTCTGGAGGTCGGCGAAGAGGTCGACGAACTCGCCCTTGCGCTCGCGGACCAGCGGCGAGAGGACCTGGAAGCGGCTGCCCTCGGGCAGCTCCAGCACCTTGTCGACGATGGCCTGGGGCGACTGCCGGGCGATCGGGCGGCCGCACTCGGGGCAGTGCGGCTTGCCGATACGGGCGAAGAGGAGGCGGAGGTAGTCGTAGACCTCGGTGATGGTGCCGACCGTCGAGCGGGGGTTGCGGGACGTCGACTTCTGGTCGATGGAGACCGCGGGGGAGAGCCCCTCGATGAAGTCCACATCGGGCTTGTCCATCTGCCCGAGGAACTGCCGGGCGTAGGAGGACAGCGACTCGACGTAGCGCCGCTGCCCCTCGGCGAAGATCGTGTCGAAGGCGAGCGAGGACTTGCCCGACCCGGAGAGCCCCGTGAAGACGATGAGGGAGTCGCGGGGGAGGTCGAGCGAGACGTTGCGGAGATTGTGCTCGCGAGCGCCACGGACGATGAGACGGTCGGCCACGCCGGTCGGCACCTTTCTTGGAGTGGGCGGGGAGCCGCGGGACCGCGTCCGCCGCCCGGTGATGAGCGGAGGCGGCGGAGCGGAGCGGAACCCCTTCCCAGGGTATGGGGACCGCCACGGCACTGTCTGAGTGATGCCACGCACGAGCCTATAGCACGCGCATTCGAATTCTGGTCGTCGTTGCCCCGCTTCACTCGAACGTGTGGCGGCGCCGGATCCTTCCCGATCACCGCCACCTCCGGCCCCGCCCGCACCCGCGCAGGTCAGCCGGGCCGTCGCTCCCCGCCGAGCACCGGCAGGGCACGTTCCAGCGCGTCGAAAGTGCGCTCCAGCACCTCCGCCTGCTCAACGGCGACCGCCTCCGCGGGGTCACCGTCGAGCTGCCGCCGCACCGCTGTCGCGTACGCGGCCCGCCACCCGGCCGCGATCAGCGCGGCCGCGAGCCGGGGCTCCGGATCGCCCGGCGCCGCACCGGTGGCCCGGCCCAGCTCCACCGCGAGCAGTTCCTCCAGCTCCTCCAGGACCTCGCGCCCCCGGGCCCGCAGCGCGGGCGAGTCGAGAACCGTACGCCAGAAGCTCCCGAACCCCTCCCCCACCTGCGCCAGCGGGTGCCCGGACGCCAGCAGCCCGGTCGCGAGCCGCCGCAGCGCGGCGAGCGGCGCCTCGCCCGGCCCCCGGTCCCGTACCGCGTGAACGAGCAGTCCGGCGGCCTCCGGCACGCGATCGAGGAAGAGGTCCTCCTTGCGCGGGAAGTAGTTGAAGACCGTCATCGCGGAGACCTCGGCGGCGGTGGCCACCTCGGCGACCGTGACCTGCTCGAAGCCGCGCTCGATGAACAGCCGCGTCGCCTCGCCCGAGATCCGCTGCCGCGTCCGCCGCTTCTTGCGTTCCCGCAGCGTGAGGCCCGCTTCCTCCGGATCCACGCCCGCCGGTCCGCCCGCGCGCCCCTCGCTCACCGTTCCCATCGCTCCCATGGGCGATATTTTACTTGCCCTATTTTTTTAGTCACTACACTCTTGGTTCGGTAAGCGATACGGACAGGGGTGGGACATGCGCACGGACACCGCAACGGGCACCGGACCGGACACGGAGGTCGTCGTGGCGGGCGGCGGGCCGGTGGGGCTGATGCTGGCCTGCGAACTCGCGCTGGCGAAGGTCGGCGTCGTGGTTCTGGAGCGGCTGACGGAGGTGGACACCACCATCAAGGCCGGAGCGATCAACACACCGACCGCGGAGGCCCTCTACCGTCGCGGCCTGCTGCCCGCCCTGGAGGAGGTGCAGCGCGCGGCCCTGGAGCGGTTCGCGTCGTTCCGGCGGCAGCGGGGGGTGGCGGACGGGGACGGTCCGGTACGGCCGCCGCGCTTCGCCGGGCACTTCGCGGGGATCATGCTCCACGGCGATCTGCTGGACCCCGAGGACCCGGACTTCCGCGCCGCCGGTGCCGTCGAGGGCATCCATCTCGTCCCCCAGGCGGAGCTGGAGCGGCTGCTCGCCGACCGCGCCGCGGAGCTGGGCGTCACCGTCCGCCGCGGCGTGGAGCTGACCGGCTTCGACGAGGCGGCCGACCACGTGACCGTCCACACCACCGGCGGGACACTGCGCGCCGGGTGGCTGGTCGGCTGCGACGGCGGGCGCAGCACGGTCCGGCGGCTCGCGGGCTTCCCGTTCCCGGGCACCGCACCGGAGATCACCGGCCGGCAGGCGCTCGTCGAGATGACCGGCGGCGAGGGCCTGAAGACCGGGTGGAACGGCACGGACACCGGCGTCTACGCGTACGGGCCGATGCCGGGGCGGATGCTCACCGTGGAGTTCGACGGCCCGCCCGCCGACCGCGGGGCGCCGGTCACCGCGGCGGAGCTGCAGGCGTCGCTGCGGCGCACCTCGGGCGTCGACGTCACGGTCACCAAGGTGCTGTCGGCGACCCGCTTCACGGACAACGCCCGGCAGGTCCCCGAGTACCGCAAGGGACGGGTGCTGCTGGCGGGGGACGCCGCCCATGTGCACGCGCCCTTCGGCGGCCAGGGGCTGAACCTCGGCATCGGCGACGCGGTGAACCTCGGCTGGAAGCTGGCCGCGACGCTCCGGGGATGGGCCCCGGAGGGCCTGCTGGACACGTACACGGCGGAGCGGCACCCGCTCGGCGCCTGGGTGCTGGACTGGACGCGGGCCCAGGTGGCGCTGATGCGGCCGGAGTCGCACGCCCGGGCGCTGCGCGGCGTCCTCGCGGAGCTGGCCGGGACCGCCGAGGCGACCGCCTTCTTCGTGAAGCGGATCTCCGGCGTCCTGCACCGCGTGGATCTGCCCGGCGACCATCCCCTGATCGGCCGCAGCGCCCCCGACCTGCTGTTCTCCGACGGCACCCGGCTCGGCGACCATCTGCGTTCCGGGCACGGTCTGCTGCTCGACCTGGCGGACGACGCCGCGCTGCGCGCCCGCGCCGCCGGCCACACGGACCGGCTGCGGGTACTCACCGTCCGCCCCACCGGGCCCGCGCCCGCCGCGTTGCTGATACGACCCGACGGCTGTACGGCGTGGGCCGTGGCGGCCCCGGGGGACGGCTCCCCGGTGTCGCCGGACGGGCTGGACGACGCGCTGCTGCGGTGGTTCGGCGCCCCCCGCGAGGCCGCGGTATAGCGGCGCACCCGATGGCAGGCGGGGCGCACTCCTCAGGAAGGGGGCGCACTCCGGGATGGCGCGCGCGGTGCGGCCCCGGGCGGCGATCGGCGCGTACCGGCCCCGGGCCTGGTGAGCCGTGGCGCCGCGCCCTCGGCGTACCCCGTACGTGGCCGGGCTCCCCCGGGCGCACCGGTCTCGTCCCGGGGCGCGCGGGGGAGCGGTGTGGCCGGTTCCGGCGGTCTCCCGCAGCCGCGTCCGCGGCGTTAGCGTCGGGGCATGACCGATAACGCGCCTGATTTCGCGCACGATGTGGCCGCCGTCAACGAGGCCACCGAGCGGCTGCTGACCGCCGTCGCCGGTCTCGACGATGCCGCGGTCACCGAACCGTCCCTGCTTCCCGACTGGACCCGCGGCCACGTCCTGGCCCATCTGTCCCGTAACGCGGACGCCCTGGTCAACCTCTTCACCTGGGCGCATACGGACGTCCCCACACCGATGTACGCCGACGCCGAGACCCGTACCGCCGACATCCGGCGGGACGCGGTCCGCCCGCTGGCGGCACATCTGGACGACCTGCGGGAGAGCGGGGAGCGGTTCACCGCCGCCGCGCGGGCGCTCCCGGCGGACCGGTGGGGATTCCGGGTGGAGATGCGCAACGGCGTGACGGAGCGCGCCGACCGGCTGCCGCTGCGACGGCTCGGCGAGGTGGAGCTGCACCACGTCGACCTGGGGATCGGCTACACCCTCGACCGGCTGCCCGCCGCCTTCACCGACGCGGAGCTGGACTTCCTGACCGGCGTGAAATTCGCGGGCCACCCGGGGCTTCCGGCACTGGAGCTGCGCACGGCGGACGGACGGTCGCGGCGCACCGGGCAGTCAGCCGAGGGCGCCTCGCCGCTGGTGGTGACGGGTCCCGCCACCGCGCTGCTGGGCTGGCTCACCGGGCGCGGTGAGCCGGACGAGCTGACCGTCGACGGCGGCGCGCTGCCCGTCGTACCCCCGCTCTAAGCTGGCGTCATGGCCTACAGCGGAGCAGTGAAGGTCGGCGGACCGGCCGACGTGCACGAGCTGACCGACCTGATGATCTCGAAGGTCGCGGTCGGTCCGGCGAACAACAACGCCTACGTCCTGCGGTGCCGGGCGACCGATGAGCAACTGCTGATCGACGCGGCGGCGGAGCCGCACACCCTGCTCGCCCTGATCGGCGACAGCGGTATCGCCTCGGTGGTCACCACCCACCGGCACGGTGACCACTGGGGCGCCCTGCGCGAGGTCGTCGACGCGACAGGCGCCCGGACGTACGCGGGGCGGTACGACGCCGAGGGCATTCCGGTGCCCACGGACGTACCGGTCGACGACGGCGACGTGCTGCGCGTCGGCCGGGTCGAGCTGACCGCACGGCATCTGGTCGGCCACACCCCGGGCAGCATCGCGTTGATCTACGACGACCCGCACGGCGCTCCCCATGTGTTCACCGGGGACTGCCTCTTCCCTGGCGGCGTGGGGAACACCTGGGGCGACGCGGAGCGCTTCACGAGCCTGATCGACGGTGTCCAGGCCAAGCTCTTCGATCAGCTCCCCGACGAGACATGGGTCTATCCGGGGCACGGCGCCGACACCACGCTCGGCGCGGAGCGCCCGCATCTCGCCGAGTGGCGCGGGCGCGGCTGGTAGCCGCGCCCGCGTATCCCGGGCGGCGGGCCCCGCACGCTCCGGCGTGCGGGGCCCGCCGTTGCCGTCCGGTGGCCGGACGCCCCGGCCCGTACGGCAGCGCCGTCAGACGCCCGCGGTGTCCCGCTGCTCCGCTTCCCGCTCCGTCTGCTTCCGGGAGGCGAGGAGGCTGGTGACGGTGGTGACGACGAGGACCGCGCAGATGACGCCCAGCGAGACCGGAATGCTGATCTCCGGGACCGCGACCCCCGATTCGTGCAGCGCGTGCAGCACCAGCTTCACCCCGATGAAGCCGAGGATGACCGACAGCCCGTACGAGAGGTGGACCAGCTTCTTGAGCAGCCCGCCGATCAGGAAGTAGAGCTGCCGCAGCCCCATCAGGGCGAAGGCGTTGGCCGTGAAGACGATGTACGGGTCCTGGGTGAGGCCGAAGATCGCCGGTATGGAGTCCAGGGCGAAGAGGACGTCGGTGGTGCCGATCGCCAGCATGACGATCAGCATCGGCGTCATCAGCCGTTTGCCGTTCTCCACGACGAAGAGCTTCGTGCCGTGGTAGACGTCCGTCGACGGGAAGCGCTTCTCGACGGTCTTCAGGAAGCGGTTCTCCTCGAACTCCTCGTCCTCCTCACCGGCCATGGCCTCCTTGACGAGCTTCCACGCGGTCCAGATGAGGAACGCGCCGAAGAGGTAGAAGACCCACGAGAAGTTGGCGATGATCGCGGCGCCGGCGCCGATGAAACCGGCCCGCAGCACGAGCGCGATCAGTACGCCGACCATCAGCACCCGTTGCTGGTAGACGGCCGGGACCGCGAACTTCGCCATGATCAGGACGAAGACGAAGAGGTTGTCGACGCTCAGGGATTTCTCGGTGATGAATCCGGCGAAGAACTCACCGGCCGGACCGCTGCCGCCGAACAGCAGCAGCCCGAGTCCGAAGAGCGCGGCGAGCGTCATCCAGACGCCGGTCCAGATTCCGGCCTCCTTGAGGGAGACCTCGTGCGGGGTACGGCCGCCGATGAAGAAATCGGCGGCGATCAGGGCGCTGAGACCGAGGATGGTCAGCACCCACAGGGTCAGGGAAACGTCCACTGCTCCTCCGGCAGAGTCGAACGGCACGTACAGCGTCGTGGCTGCCGGAGGTCTCTTCCGCCCGGCTCCCGAAGGCCGCCGGGCCGCCGCCCCGGGATCGCGTCACACTCGTGATCCGTGATGACGGGGACGTCGTTGCAGGAATACTCCCCTCCGCGAAGCAAGAGTAAAAGAAGACCAAGGGAAAGTAAATGGAAAGGTAAAAACCGCTGGTGGGTGCCGGTCTCTCGTGCGGTGAAGCGGGTGTGCCGCGCGCCCGGCGGGGCCTGGCGCGCGGCGGTACGGCACCCGGCGGTCAGCTCACACCGGCCTCCCGCATCTGACGGAGCTCCTTCTTCAGCTCGCCGACCTCGTCCCGGAGCCGCGCCGCGACCTCGAACTGGAGGTCCGCGGCGGCGGCCCGCATCCGCTCGGTCATCTCCTCGATCAGCTCGGCCAGCTCGGCGGCGGGCCGGTCGGTCGGCGCCGCGGCCTTGCCCGCCTTGGCGCGCTTGCCGCCCTTCGCCGCCTTGCCGCCCAGCTCCGGGACGGGCGCCTTGGCCGGCGCCCCGGAGTCGCCCTTGCGGTAGCCCGTCCCCAGCAGCTCCTGGGTGTCGATCTCCTCGCGCGCGAGGGTCGCCACGATGTCGCCGATCTTCTTCCGGAGCGGCTGCGGGTCGATGCCGTGGGCCTTGTTGTAGGCGAGCTGCTTCTCCCGGCGGCGGTTGGTCTCGTCGATCGCCCGTTCCATCGCCGGGGTGATCTTGTCGGCGTACATGTGGACCTGGCCGGAGACGTTCCGCGCGGCCCGTCCGATCGTCTGGATCAGCGCCGAACCGGACCGCAGGAAGCCCTCCTTGTCGGCGTCCAGGATGGAGACGAGGGACACCTCGGGGAGGTCCAGCCCCTCACGGAGCAGGTTGATGCCGACCAGGACGTCGTACTCGCCCGCCCGCAGCTCGCGCAGCAGCTCCACCCGGCGCAGGGTGTCGACGTCGCTGTGCAGATAGCGGACCTGGATGCCCAGCTCCAGGAAGTAGTCCGTGAGGTCCTCGGCCATCTTCTTGGTGAGGGTCGTGACGAGGACGCGCTCGTCCTTCTCCGTCCGGGCCCGGATCTCGTGGACCAGATCGTCGATCTGCCCGTCGGTGGGCTTGACCACCACCTCCGGGTCCACCAGCCCGGTCGGGCGGATGATCTGCTCCACGAAGCCGTCGGACCGCGCCAGCTCGTACTTCCCCGGGGTCGCGGAGAGGTAGACGGTCTGGCCGATGCGCTCCAGGAACTCCTCCCACTTCAGCGGGCGGTTGTCCATGGCGGACGGCAGCCGGAAGCCGTGCTCGACGAGGGTCCGCTTGCGCGAGGCGTCGCCCTCGTACATCGCGCCGATCTGCGGCACCGTCACATGCGATTCGTCGATGACCAGCAGGAAGTCGTCGGGGAAGTAGTCCAGCAGGGTGTTCGGCGCGGAGCCGGGCTCGCGGCCGTCCATGTGCATGGAGTAGTTCTCGATACCGGAGCAGGAGCCGACCTGGCGCATCATCTCGATGTCGTAGGTCGTGCGCATCCGCAGCCGCTGGGCCTCCAGGTGCTTGCCCTGCTTCTCCATGGTGGCGAGGCTGCCGGCCAGCTCCGCCTCGATCCCGGCGATGGCGCGCTCCATGCGCTCGGGACCGGCGATGTAGTGGCTGGCGGGGAAGACGTAGAGCTCCCGGTCCTCGCTGATCACCTCGCCGGTCAGCGGATGGAGCGTCGACAGCGCCTCCACCTCGTCGCCGAACATCTCGATCCGGACGGCCAGCTCCTCGTAGACCGGGAAGATCTCGATGGTGTCGCCGCGCACCCGGAAGGTGCCGCGGGTGAACGCCACGTCGTTGCGGGTGTACTGGATGTCGACGAAGCGGCGCAGCAACTGATCGCGGTCGATCTCGTCGCCGACCTTGAGCGGCACCATGCGGTCGACGTACTCCTGCGGGGTGCCCAGGCCGTAGATGCAGGACACCGACGCGACCACGACGACGTCCCGCCGGGTGAGCAGGGAATTCGTCGCGGAGTGGCGCAGCCGCTCGACCTCCTCGTTGATGGAGGAGTCCTTCTCGATGTACGTATCGGACTGCGGGACGTACGCCTCGGGCTGGTAGTAGTCGTAATAGGAGACGAAGTACTCGACGGCGTTGTTGGGCAGCAGCTCGCGGAACTCGTTGGCGAGCTGGGCCGCGAGGGTCTTGTTGGGCGCCATGACGAGCGTCGGGCGCTGCAGCTTCTCGATCATCCACGCGGTGGTCGCCGACTTTCCGGTGCCGGTCGCGCCCAGCAGGACGACGTCCTTCTCACCGCCGCGGATGCGCTGCTCCAGCTCGGCGATGGCCGCCGGCTGGTCGCCGCTGGGCTGATAGGGGCTGACGACCTCGAAAGGCGCCACCGTGCGTTCGATCTTCGATACGGGCCGCATGGAAACCACCGTACGACCCACCACTGACATCCGGCCGGGAAACCCGTCCGACCAGCGCGTTCATCCGGTGGGCGGGCCGTCGGCGCGGGACGTCCCGGCTGCCGCGCGGTACGCCCGGCCCGCCGGACGACCCCGGGGCGGCCGCCGGGCCACACGCGGTTCCGGAGCACACGCCCGTACGGCGCAACGGCCCGCCCCTCTCCCTCGGCGAGCGCGGCGGGCGCGGGAGACGGGCGGTACGGGGCGGGTACCGCACGGACGGGCGCGCCGGCAGAGGTGCCCGGCGAAGGGGTCGGACAGCAGGGAGCGGTCGGCGGGACGGAGGGGACGGGTGCGCACGCCCGGCGCACAGGCGTAGGGCCGGGGCCCGGGCGCCCCCGGAGCCGCCCCGCGGCGGCCTGATCCGTCGGACCCCGCGGGCCTCACCCTCCCCCGTGGCCGTCCGGTGTCCCACCCGTGATCCGGAGTCACACCCTCCGGTCTTCCGGTAAGGCCAAAACCGGTCAGAGGCGCTAAGGGTGACGAACCGTCGGTCGGGATGCGGGTTCGCCGTCACTCCGGCAAGTTGGACGGCGCCGGAGCGTCCATCTGTTGCACGGCGATTCCGGACAACCTGTCACCGCGCGCCTCAAACACGGAACACCGGCCACTTCTCGTTCAGTTTCTGTCCATCCCTCGCCTCCCTCTCCGTACCGCCCGGCTGCGAACCTCTGGCCGTCCGGCACGGCGTCAGGCCACGTCGCACCCCTCTCCGCACACCTCACACCCGGTCACGTCCACGACGTCCACGAGGAGTCCGTATGCGTCTTCGCACCGTCGCCACCGCCCTCACCGGCGCACTCCTGGGGCTGTCCACGCTCGTCCTGCCCCCAGCCACCGCCCAGGCCGCCGGCGGCGGCCACAGAACCGTGACGGTCGCCCACCGCGGCGCCCCCACCCACGCGCCCGAGAACACCCTGGCCTCCATCGACGAGGCCCACCGGCGCGGCTCCCGCTGGGTGGAGAACGATGTGCAGCGCACCAAGGACGGTGAGCTGATCGTCATGCACGACACGACGCTCAACCGGACGACCGACGTCGAGAAGGTGTTCCCGGACCGCGCGCCCTGGAAGGTCGCCGACTTCACGCTGAGCGAGATCAAGAAGCTGGACGCGGGCAGTTGGTTCGGCGCGAAGTTCACCGGCGAGCGGGTGCCGACCCTCAAGCAGTACATGACCGCGGTCACCCACAACCACCAGCGGCTCCTGCTGGAGCTGAAGTCGCCGGAGCTGTACCCGGGCATCGAGCTCCAGGTCCTGTCCCAGCTCCGCCACCAGGGCTGGCTCGACCGCGCCCACGTCAAGAACCGCCTGATCATCCAGAGCTTCAACGGGGACGCGATGAAGACCGTCCACCTGCTGCGGCCCGACATCAAGACCGGTTTCCTCGGCAACCCCACCGTCGCCGAGCTGCCCGAGTACGCGCGGTTCTGCGACCAGATCAACCCGTCGTACACGGTGACCACCCCGGCATACATCAAGGCGGTGCACGCGCTGCGCGGGCCGCACGGCCGCCCGCTGGAGGTCTACACCTGGACCGTCGACAGCACCGCCACGGCCGTGAAGCTGGCCGGTGCCGGTGCGGACGGCGTCATCAGCAACACCGCGGACACGATCCGCGCCGCGCTGCGCGAGAACGGTCTCTGACCTGGCCGTACGGCCTGGCGGGCGGATCCGGGGACCGGCTCCCGGATCCGCCCGCCGCCGCGTTGTCAGTGCCACGCCCTACGCTGAAGGCGTGACGGATGCAGCGCAGGACTCAGCGCGGAACCCGCGGCGCGACTGGGCGTGGACGCGGACGGACTCCCCCATCGGGCCGCTGCTGCTCGCGGCGACGGAGCAGGGCCTGGTCCAGGTCTCCTTCCATGCCGACGAGCGGACGACCCGGCGGGCCCTGGCCCGGCTGGAGGGGCTCTTCGGCACGGGCCCGCGCGCGGAGATACCGCATCTGTCCGTGGCGGTGGCGGAGCTGACGGCGTACTTCTCCGGCGAGCTGACCGCCTTCACCGTTCCCCTGGACTGGTCGCTGACCTCGGGGTTCAACGCCCGGGTGCTGCACGCGCTCGACGCGGGTGTGCCGTACGGCAACGTCGTCGGCTATCAGGACCTCGCCGACCGCGTCGGTGAGCCGGGCGCCGCACGGGCGGTCGGTGCGGCGATGGGCGCCAATCCGCTGCCCGTCGTCGTCCCCTGCCACCGGGTGGTGGCCAGCGACGGCGGTATCGGCGGTTTCGGCGGCGGTCTGGAGGCCAAGCGCATCCTGCTGGCCCTGGAAGGCGTCCTGCCCGCTCCCCTGTTCTGACCGCGCGGCGCCCGGAAGGCGGCACCATGTCCACACAGATCGCGCTGCTGCGCGGTATCAACGTCGGAGGGCACAACTCCTTCCCCAAGGCCCGCCAACTGGAGCTGGCGCGGTCGGCGGGGCTGCGGGACGTCACCGTCCTCCTCCAGACGGGCAACCTCGTCTTCGCCGATCCCGGCACGCCTCCCGAGGAGACCGCACGTCTGCTCCAGGAGCGGATCCTCACCGATCTGGGGCTGACGGTGCCGGTGGTGGTACGCACCGCGGCGGAGTTCGCCGCGACCGTCGCGGCGAATCCGTACCCGCGGGCGGTGGCGGAGCCACGGACCCTGCACGTCACGTTCCTGTCCGCGGCGCCCGCCGACACCTCACGGCTGGACGCCCTCGACCAAGCGGCGTTCGCCCCCGACAGCTTCCGGCTGGTCGGACGGGAGCTGTATCTGTACTGCCAGGACGGCATCGGCCGCTCCAAGCTCGCGCAGGCGGTGGGCCGGGCCCCGCTCGGCGTCACCGCCACCTCCCGGAACTGGAACACCGTGAGCAAGATCCTGGCGCTGACCGGGGCCTGACCGGCCGGTCCCGGGGCGCCGTGGTCGCTGCCGCGCGACCGGCCGTCCCGTGGACCGGCCGGTCGCGGACCGGGCCGGCCGGTTCAGCGCCAGCCGTAGCGCTCCTGGAGCCGTCGTGCGACGAGACCGAAGCGGGCCCGGTCCAGCGCGCACGCCTCCCGGCGCATGCCCTGGGCGTGCAACCGCAGGACCCGGTCCAGATCGACCCACGAGGCACGGCCCGCCCGGTCCCACGGTCCGGTGCCTATGGCCAGCCACTCCCGGTCCTGGTCGTGCGGCTTGCTGGACAGCCGGACGGCGAGCAGCGTCCCCGCCGCTTCCCGGGCGACGACCAGCACCGGCCGGTCCTTGCCCCGCCCGTCCCCTTCCTCGTACGGCACCCAGGTCCACACGATCTCGCCCGGGTCCGGGTCGCCGTCGGGATCGGGCGCGTAGGACATCCGTACGGCGCCGACGGAGGCGGGCAGGGCGTCCGTGGTCGCGTGGGGTCCGCGACTGCCGGGGAGCGCCGGGCTGTCGCCGGTCGCGTTGCTCGAAAACGTCACGGGCCCACGCTAACCGCCGCCCGGTGAGAGGCCGTCAGGGGCCGGGCGGCGGCCGCGGAACCGGTCCGTTGTCAGTGGTCGGCCCTACGGTTCTCAGCAGCGGGGAAGGTCAACGGGACCGCCCGGGGAGGGGATCGCCATGTCCGAATCCACGACGTATCTGGAGCTGTCCCAGGAGGGCGGCGGGGCGCACAAGTTCTACGAGGTGACGGTGAGCGGGACGGAGGTGGCGGTCCGCTACGGCCGGATCGGCGCGGCCGGGCAGTCGCAGCGTTCCTCCTTCCCGACGGCGGAGAAGGCGCGGGCGGCGGCCGCCAAGAAGATCGGCGAGAAGGTCCGCAAGGGATACGCCCCTGCGGTCCAGGGGCAGCGCGCCGCCCGGCCGGTGACGCGCCGCCAGGTCACCTCGACGCCGTCGACGGCGCGCGCGGTCGCCCCCGTCCTGTGGCGGTTCCGCACCGGCTCCGCCGCGTTCGGCATCCACGTCGACGCCGACCGCTGCTGGGTCGGCAATCAGAACGGCGACGTCCACACCCTGGGCCACGACGGCGAGGTGCTGGCCCGCTACCAGCTCCCGGCGGGCGTCAAATGCCTGGTGGCGGACGACTTCTGGATCTACGCCGGCTGCGACGACGGCTCGGTGTACGACCTCTCCTCGAAACTGCCGTTCGCCGCGTACGACATCGCCCCCGACGTCGACATCTTCTGGCTGGACATCCGTGAGGGCATCCTCAACGTCGCGGACCGCGACGGCGGCCTGACGGTCATCGATCACGAGGACGAGTACCAGTGGTCGCGCCGCAGCAGCGGCAGCGCCGCCTGGATGGTGCGGCGCGACGACCGCGCCGTCTTCCACGGCCACAGCGGAGGCGTGACCGCGTACGCCGCCGACGGCAGCCGCGAGATGTGGCACGCCCCCACCCGGGGCGCGGTCCTCTTCGGCTGGCAGGAGGAGGGTTCGGTCTACGCCGGTACGGACCGCCGTGTGGTGCAGCGGCTGGCGAAGCGGGACGGTGCGGTCGAGGCCACGTACACCTGCGACACCGTCGTCTACTCCTGTGCCACGGCGCCCGGCGGCCGGTACGTCTTCGCCGGTGACTCGGCGTCCTCGGTGTACTGCTTCGCCGCCGACGGCACCCGGCTGTGGAAGCTCGGCACCGGCGGCGGCTCCGCCCTGTCGATGCAGTACCTCGACGAGAAGCTGTACATGGTGACCACGGACGGCTCGTTGGTCTGTGTGGACGCGAGCGAAGCCGCCGTGACGGCCGCGCGGGCCGGTACGGTCCCGGTCGCCAAGGACGTGAAGTCGGCCGCCGCGCTGCCCACCTACACCCCGTCGGCCACGGTGCAGACGGTGACGGCCACCGCCGCCTCCGGCATCGTCGTGGAGTGCGCCCAGGAGGGCGGGCGGTTGCGGGTGCACGTCGTGTCCGACGGCTTCGAACCGTCCTGGAACGTGCAGTTCCCCCGGCACATACGCCGCCCCGGAGCGCGCTATGTCGTCGACGGACTCGCTCCGGCGGCAGGGGGCTTCTACCGCGTGCGGGGCGAGATCCGGCAGTTGGTCTGAGCCGGGCCCCGGCACGGAGCACCCCCAGGTCCGCCGGTCAGGCCGGTCCGTTCCAGGCCGGGCGGCGCGGATCGTCGGCCCGTACGACGGCATCCGCGGCGTCGGCCGGACGGGTCTCGTCCTCGTAGCGCGCGAAGGCCGGCAGCGTCCAGCGCTCCTCCTGCGGAGTGCGACGGGCGAGGGCCGCGGCGGACAGCCTCAGGTGCACCGTGAGATCGAAGGGGAACCAATGACCGAGCAGCAGCGGCCCGTGCAGCAGCAGGACGCCGCCGGGCGGCAGGGTCACGTAGTCGCTGCGGGTGGCCCGGTCGGCGGCCGGGTCCCACAGATCCGGCAGGATCCGGCCGGTGCCGCCGGGGTCCAGCGGCTGGAAGACCTCCCGCCACAGGGCGCGCCGGTCGAACCACTCGTCGTGGTAGGCGTCCGGGTCGGTGTGCCCGTACTCAAGACGCAGCGAGGCGGGGCGCAGGAAGCCGTGGGTGCTGATGGGGAGGGCGGGCCGGCCGCGCAGCCGCAGTGCCTCCGTGAGCGCTCCGGCGAGCTGTCCCGGGTCGGCGGCGGGCGCGCCGTCGATGGCGATCCGCAGCCAGGGGCCGCCGTCCTGCGCCGGGGTGGCGGCGATGCGTTCGGCGAGCGCGTCGGTCAGTCGTTCCCAGGTGATCGGATGGAGCCGCACCCCGTCATTGTGCACGCCGGCGGGGTGCGGCCTCCCGTGGGTCAGCGCGGGGAGGGACCGTTCCCGTGGTGGAGGTGGGAGATCACCCCGGCCTGGATCACCGTGCCCTGCTGCACGGTGCCGCTCATGACGTTGTGCACCTCGCGGACCGACACCGCGTCCGGTGCGGGCCGCCACTCCGCCTCCAGGGCCGCCAGCTCCTCGGCGGCGTCCGGATCCTCGCGCAGCAGTCGGCGCAGTTGGCTCCGCCAGGTGGCGATGACGTCGGCAGCCGGGTCCTCGTCCCCGTCCCGCTGCGCGGCCGTCAGGTCGTCCCGCGAGGCGTCGAGTTCTTCCCGGAGCGCCTCTTCGTCGTCCCCGCGCCGCCGGGCGAGGAAGGCGGCGAACCGCCCTCGCACCTGCGCCCAGCCCTCCGTGGCCATCTGCTGTACGAGGGCCGTCGCCCCGGCCGTGGCGAGTGCCGTCAACTCCGCGTCCATCGGTTCCCCTTGTCCCCGTTGCCGTTCCGGTGCCGCCGTCGGTGCGGCGGCCGTCCGACCGTACGCCGCGGCGGCCGTCCGCGACACCGCGTCCGGTCCACCGGGCGGTGAGCGGGTGCCGGGGCGGCCCGGACCGGTGCCGTCCGGCGGCTCAGCTCTCGTCGGCTCCCGGGCGGGCCGCGCCGTAGCGGCTGAGTTCGGCCGCCGCCTCCTTCGTCGCCTCGATGACGCTGTGCGGCGCCTCCGGCATCACCGACTTCAGCTTGAGCAGCAGCACCGCCCCCATGATCGCGCCGTCCCAGATGATGGGCGCCGCGCAGGAGTTCCACCCGGCCATGCACTCCTCGTAGCCCAGGGCGTGGCCGAGGTCGCGGACCTCGGCCAGCGAGGCGCTCAGCGCGTCGTTGTCCCGGTAGACGCCGGGCCCCGCCTGGTCGGGCACGGGCTCGGCCAGCACCCGCTGCTGCAGCTTCTCCGGCAGGTACGCCAGGATCGTCCGGCCGGAGGCCCCGGTGCGCAGGGAACGCGTCACGGACAGCACATCGCGGGGCGTCATGCCCAGTTCGGCGAGGTCGGAGTCGCCGACGGCCATGTCGACGCACTGCCGCTGCGCCCCGGAGAACGGCGCCACCATGTAGAGGAACGCCAGACCGCCGTCGGTGGCCATCCGCAGTTCGCGCAGCACCGTCTGCGAGATGGCGCCGTCGAGGCGGTGGTCGAGTGCGGTGAAGGCGAGCCGGGCGGCCGAGGTGCGCAGCCGGTAGAGGCCGCGGTCGACGCGTTCGAAGATCTGCTGGTAGATGCCGGACTGCAGGATGCGGTAGACGACGGAGTCGTCCAGGCCGGTGAACTCCGCGATCTCGCCGGGGCCGTGGGCGGATCCGCCGAGTTCGGCGAAGGCGGTCTGGACGAGGAAGACCCGCTCCGCATGGCCGGATCCTGTCGTCCGTGCGGTGCCCCCGGCGACGCGCGGACGGCGCGCGGTCTTCCTGCGAGTGGTGGCGCCCGCAGGGGCCGGACCGGCGGACATGGCGACGGTGTCGGGCGCGGTGATGCGGTTACCCATCGTGTGCTCTCTCCCCTGGCAGTGGTCAGCGCCCGTGGGCGCACGGTGGTGGTGCCGGGCGCCGCCGGATGCCACGCGGCTCGCCGGTGGCGGATGCCCGGGCCGGTCTCAGGCCACGCTGCCCGGCGTGGCCGCGGAGGTCCGGTTCCTGACGTCGAGCGTGAGCTTGCCGGTCGGGGTGCGGGCGGCCAGATCGCGGTGGGCGCGCGCCGCCTGGTCGAGCGGGTAGCGGGCGCCGGTGAGGGGGGTGAGGGTTCCGGCCTCGACCGCGTCGAAGAGCGCCCGCATCGAGGTCGGCAGGGCGGTCCGGTCGCCGTAGAGCTGCGGCAGCCAGAAGCCGGAGACGGTGAGGGACCGTTCCATCAGGTGGCGGGTGGGCACCTGTGCCATCTCGCCGCTCGCGTAGCCGTACACCGCGAGGCGGCCTCGCGGGGCGACGGCGTCGAGGGTGCGGTGGAAGGTGTCGCCGCCGGTCATCTCCAGGGCGGCGTGGACGGGTCCGCCGGCGGCCTCCAGGATCCGTTCGGTCAGGTCCTCGGCGGTCGAGTCGACGGCCGCGTGGGCGCCGAGGTCCACGGCGAGCTTCCGCTTCTCCTCGCTCCCGGCGAGGGCGATGACCTCGACCCCGGCGTGCGCGGCGAGCTGGACGGCCAGCGAGCCGACCCCGCCCGCGGCGGCGGGCACCACCAGCTTCTCCCCGGCGCTGACGCCCAGCGTGGTGAACAGCAGGTGCCAGGCGCTGTTGCCCTGGAGCGCCAGCGCGACGGCCTGTTCGTCGCTGACGCCGTCGGGGACGTCCCAGGTGACGCGGCGGTGCAGCAGGGCCCGTTCGGCGTAACCGCCGCCCCGGGAGAGCCCGATGACGCGGCGTCCGCCGTCCGCCGTCCCCATGACCTCGTTGCCGGGGATGTACGGCAGATCGACCGGCGCCAGGTAAGTGTTGCCCCGGACGTGCATGTCCGCGTAGTTGATCCCGGCGAGGTGCACCTCGACCGCCAGGTGGCCGGCGCGGGGGCCGGGCTCGGGGACCTCCTCGGTCCGCAGCACCTCGGGGCCGCCGAATTCTCGCATCACGATCGCGTGCACGACTCTCCCTCAGGGGTCTCGGTGCTGTGCCCGCACAGGGTAGGCACGCCTCCCGTGTGCGGGGTTCCGTCCGACCATTTCACGCCAACCCCAGTGGGTTTCCCGGCCCGTTGTGCCGCGTCAGACGAGAAAGTCCGCCGGCTTTTCTCACCTCGCGAGAAACTGCCCGCGCGCTTTCCGCCCATTGCGTCGTTTTGCATCAGATCTACGCACCGGTATCGGCGGGGTGGCTCCCGTGTGCCCCTCGGATACTTGCGGGTATCGCATGCGATCTCCGCGGCCTACGATCCGGTGTCGTGTCCGCCGTCTCCAGGTCGGGACGGCCACGCTCCCAGGGGCCGCACGCGCTCCGCCACGGGGCAGCCGCCCACGGGGTGCGCGACGGGCGGACGACGGGGCGCACCACCGGGCGGGTTCACGGGGTGTGCACGGGCTGAGGGGGGTCATGATGCGGAAATCCGTCGGCGTACCGGCGTTCGCGCCGCGATGTCAGGACGTTCAGCTCCCGGATTTACCCCTGACTGCGGGGGTCCGCCGGGTGCGCGCGAGGCTGTCCGCCCTCCCGTCGGTATCGGCCGCGTTCACTGCTGCCTCCGGCGCCGTCGTGGCGGCCGCGCGGCGCAGGGCACGCCCGGCGCCGGTTCCCCCGTTCCTCCCGGCGCCCCTCGCCCGCCCGGTCATCGCGCGCACCTGCGGAGAAAGAGGCTGCCCATGAACACGCCCAGCGGTATGAGCAGCGGCGGGCTCCACTTCACCCACCCGTATCTCGCCGTGGTGACGGGGGGCGGCGTCGCGGGGTTGCTCGCGGCGGCGGCGCTGTCCGGGCACGCCGATGTGGTGATCGTCGAGGAGGAGACGGTGCCCCGGGAGCCGGCGTCACGGCGGGCGCTCCCCCACCCTCGGCAGGCGTCGTTCCTCACCACCGCGGTCGCCGAAACCGTCGAGGAACTGCTGCCGGGGGTGACGGGGCGGCTGCTGGAGGTGGGCGCCCGGCGGTTGCCGCCGGCCGCGGGCCCCGCCCCCGCGGCGAGCCGGATCCGCCGCCGGACACCTCCCGGCTCGCTCCTCTCCTCCTCCCATGACCTGCTCGAACGGGTGGTCCGCGAGCAGGTGCTGTCGCTGCCCGGTGTCACCCTCCTCGACGGCGCCGAGGCCGAGGGCCTGACCGGCACGCCGGAGGATGTCACGGGCGTACGGATCCGGGAGACGCTCAGCGGCGCCGCCCAGCGGCTCGACGCGGATCTGGTGATCGATGCGACGGGGCGGGCCTCCCGGACCCCGGAGCACCTGGTCGCCCTGGGCCTTCCGGAGGTCCGCGAGACGGTCGTGGACGACGGCTTCACCTTTGCCACCCGCGTCTTCCGCGCCCCTTCCGGAAGCTGTCCCGCGGTGCTCGGCACGGGCCCCGGCGCCGGGCGCGGGCTCGACCGGTACGCGAGCCTGGTGCCGATCGAGGACGGGTGCTGGCTGGTCACGCTGGCGGGAGCGCCCGGCGCGGAACCGTCGCACACCGCCGACCGCTTCGTGCCTTTCGCCCGTGGCGTGGGGGACGGCGCCATCGGGGAACTCATCGCCGACGCGGAGCCGCTGAGCGAGGTACGGCTCTCCCGGAGCACGACCGGCCACCGGCGGTGGTACGAGGAGCTGACGGCCTGGCCCACAGGGTTCTTCGTGCTGGGCGACGCCGTGGCCACGTTCCCCGCCACGGACGGCCGGGGGCTGAGCGCCACCGCGCACGCCGCAGTGGCGCTGCGCGACGGGCTGCACCGCCACGGGCTGGACGCTCCGGCGCTCGCCCGCGGTCTGCAGCGGACCGTCGGCCGTCTCCTCCACACGCCGTGGACGCTCGCCACCGGCCAGGACACGCGTCGGCCGGGCGCCACCGGGCCGCTCCCTTCCACGGTCGCGCGCCTCGCCCGGGGACCGGTGCACCGCATGCTGCGTTCGGCCACGAACCGGTCCACGGGCCGCGGTGGCCACCCGGACCTCGCGGCTCCGGCCGCACTCGGTACCCGTCCCGCGCCCGCGGGGCGGCTGCCCGTCGTCTCCCCACTCCCGTTGATCACTCCGCCCTCCTCGGGGTCTCTCCCCTCAACCGCCCTGCCACCGGGCCGTTCGGTGTCCCCTGCCAGTCCCTTCGTCGACGGGGCGCGCGTCGCCGACGGCGAAGCTGCGGCGGACGGGAACCCGCCGCTCCCGCCGCACGAATCGGGCCCGCCTCCAGGACGGACGGGGCCGGGGGGCGAGGCGGCGACGGAGTGGTGAGGGGGCGCCGCGTTTCTGACCGCCACCGGTCTTCCTCGCCGTGACCTGCGCGTGGTCCTGCTCTTCCATCCCCCTACCTGATGCGATCCTGCTCCGACAGAGCGAAGGCCCTGACACGACGACGTGCCCATCCCTGACTTACGGTGGTGAATCACGGAAGCGCCAAGATCAGACAGGGGTTTCGGAAACCGGTGAGAGGTGCTGACGACAGGCTGGACAAGGGCAGGGAGGCGCGTGGATGCCAGTGTGGGGACATGCTCGATACCAGTCACGGTCTGATCCCTCCGCTACGGGTGCCGGTCGGGGCGGACCCCGAGCGCTGGCGGACGTTCCCCACGGAGCGGACCGTCGTGGTCATCGCCCGGACGGTCACCTCCACCGTCCGGGTGCTCGATGTCCTGGGCCCGGTCTTCCGTGACGAGTCCCGTGTCGATCTGGTCTTCGCCTTCGACCCCAGCTCCGCCTTCAACGACGGTGTCCACGACCTGATCCGCTCCGTGGGCGCCCGGGTACTGCCCTGGCACCAGTACCGGGACCTAGCTCCGGACCTGGTCATCACGGCCACCGAGAATGCCGACCTCGCCGTCGAGGGCCACACCGCTCCTGTCCTCGTCCTGCCGCACGGCGTCGGGTTCCACAAGGTCGTACCGGATTCCCGCAGTGACCAGGACCGTCTCGCCGGAGTCGTCCCCGACGCACTGCTGCGCAGCGGCCGGGCATGGCTCGCCGTCTCCCACCCCGACCAGGCAGAGCAGTTGGCCGCCGCTCACCCCCTGACCAAGGGCCGGACGCTACTCATCGGCGACCCCTGCCACGACACACTGGTCAACGGTGTGGATCTGCGCGCCACCTACCGCGATGCGCTCGGCGTCACCGGCAGCCGTCGCCTGATCGTGCTCAGTTCGACCTGGCGCGACCGGTCGCTCCTCGGCCAGAACCCCACGCTGCCCGCCCGACTGCTCGCCGAACTGCCGATGGACGATTACGCGGTGGCCCTGGTGACCCACCCCAACATCGTTTCCGCGCACGGCGTCTACCAGCTCCGTTCGCTGCTCGCCTCCCCGCTCAGCGCGGGCCTGCTGCGCATCCCGCCGACGGACGGCTGGCAGGCCGCCCTGGTCGCCGCAGATCTGCTGATCGGCGACCACGGCTCGGTGACGTTCTACGGTGCCGCGTTGGGCAAGCCGTTGCTGCTCGGCGCGTTCAGCGAGGAAGAGGCGGTTCCCGGTACGCCGATGGCGGAACTGGGCAGGCGGGTGCCGCGGCTCGCAGCCCGTGCCCCGCTTCGTCCGCAGATCGAACGCGCCCTGGACACCAATATCCTCGGGCCAACCGACAGCGAATCCCTCAGCCGACTCGGGGCCAAGGCACTCATCCCGCCTGGCCACGCACTGAACCGACTGCGTACCGCAATCTACGGCCTCCTCCGCCTCGACCTTCCTGAGCACCCCACCCCTCTGCCGCGTTTCGCCCCCGAGTGCCCGCGTCCGGCGGACCCGCGCCCTGGCATCACCGCGGTGAACGTCACGTGCGAGGTCCATGACTCTCGCACTGGCCCGCAGGTGGTCCTCAGCCGGACGCCCGCCGTGGTCCGCCATTGGGCAGGCGGAGGAGGAGCTCCGGAGACCGCCCCCGGAACCGCGCACAAGGCCGAGAACGGTTTCGCTTCTGCTGGGCCGTCGCCCTCCGCCAACACGTTCCGCCATCTGTCCTGCAGCGATCTGGAGCAGGACCGAGAGCTGGCGGAGAACGCATCCGTGCTGGTCCGTGACACCGTTGCGGGGTCCGCCGCCATCGCCGACCAGTGGATCGCGGATGTGCTCTCACGCTATCCGGGCTGTCTGCTCGCTTCGACAGCTGTCGCCGACACGAGCTGCCGGGTAGGGCTCCGCGACGGCCGGACTGTCACAGCAGCGCTTTCGGAAAACCGTCACGGTGCGGTGATCGCTGCAGCACTCGTCCACACACTGGTGAGCTCGGGGCGCCCCCTGGAAACGGTCGCTTTCACTATCGGCGACCTCGCCGGGCGCACCGATCTCCGCATCGTCCAGCGAGGCGGTGCGGCGACCTCGAGCTTTTCCACGCAGCCAGATGCGTACCGGATGACGCCGGCCGTCGGAGAGTTCGCGGACCGGCTTTGAGCACCGCCTGGTGTCACCGTGTCTCAGAAGCACCAGGACGGCCGCGAAGACCAGCCCCGAACGCTCCCTCAGGTTCCTCCGCGGCGTGAGTCAGGCTTCGGCGCAGCTTTTCCGCGCGGGACAGTCCGTATGCCTCGTAGATCGCCAGCGCCGCGGTCAAGTGGCGTCGCCACAGCGCGCGATCGCCGCGCTCCTCGGCTATCGCGGCCAGCGTCTCGCGTGCCGGCGCCTCGTAGTGGAGGGCACCTCGCTCCCGCAGCATGTCGACCGCCTTTTCCAGGAGCAGGACAGCCTCGTCGTTCCGACCGAGACTGCGCTTGGCGTTTCCGACGGCTGCCAGGGCACGGGCGCCCATCCTGCGGTCACCCAGCGTCATGAACCGGTTGTAGGCGTCCCGCAGTGTGCCTAGGGCCTGCTCGGTACGGCCAAGAGCGTGTTCGGCGCAGCCCATGAAGTAGCTGCCCATGGCGATACCCCGCGCGTCCCCCGCTGCGCGGTAGAACACCATCGCCTCTTCATACGTCACGATGGCCCGGGCCGGATCGCAGCGGTCCCAGTACCGGCCGTAGAACTCACGGACGGAGGCCCGGAGCAGTGCATGGCCGGATGCGTCGGCCTTGGTAATGGCGATCTCCAGCTCGCTGCGAGCACGCTCCGGTTCATCGCGATCCATCAGCGGGCGGGACAGGAGAGCGCGCAGTCGGGCCTCAGCAGCCGGGTTGCCATCAGCAGCGGCGTGGGCGGCGCCCAGTTCCCCGGACCGCACCCAATCATGGACATAGCGCCTGTTGATGTAAAGCGCGGTGAGAGCTTCGGCGAGTTCCCAGACCAGCCGGTGCCAGCCGTGTTCCGCTGCGGTGTGCTGGGCGGCGAGGAGCTCGCCGCGCCAGGTGTCAAGCCAGTCCAGAGCCTGCTGGTCGTTGTCGAAGGTCGGAGCTCTCTCTGCACCGTCCAGTCGCTCGACGTACGTTCCGATGCGCATCCTTGGGGCCATCACGGAGAGGTTGGCCTGCACAGTACGGGCCAGGAGGTGGTTCACCACTCGCCGTACGGCTTCGGTGCGTTCGGGGACGGAGTCCGTGTGGATGGCTTTCTCGAGGGCGTGAAGGCGAACAAGATCGTGGAAGGAGTAACGGCCGTCGGCCATGACGGTGACCAGGGTCGCGCGCTCCAACCTGTCGAGCTGTTCCTGAACCTCAGCGAGCGCCGTTCCGGTCAACGCTGCAGCGGAGGTGGCATCCCATCTGTGCCCCGGGTGTAAGGCCAGGAGCCGGTAGAGCCGGGCTGCTTCCGCAGGGAGGCCGTCGTAGGTGATGGATAAGACGGCAGAGACCGTACGTTCCTTGCCAATGTGCAAGGCCTGCAGGCGATGGTGTTCATCGGCGAGTTCGGCGGCGAGGGATTTAGTGGTCAACCGGGGATGGGTCGCGAGACGGACAGCTGCAACGTGGAGGGCCACGGGGAGGCCGCCGCAGTACTCCACTATGCGCCAGGCGTCCTCATCGTCCGGGACGATGCGATTCTCTCCGCACAGGCGTCGCAGCAGTTGGAGGCCGTGATACGGCGTCAGCGGTTCCAGGGACATCGGCTGGGCTCCATCCATCATCAGCTCGCTGAGCCGTCCCTGGCTCGTCGCGAGAACCACACTTCCCCGGGACCCGGAATCAGGACACGGGCCTGATCAGGCTCGGGTAACGTCGTCGAGCGTCATCAGCACCTGGTCTCTTACGGTGCAGCGGCGGAGCAGAGCGGAGAACTTCCCCAGGGAGAGAGGTAGGTACTCCACAGCCCGGCAAAGTCGGCTTAGACGAATCACCGAGGAAAACTCAGAAGGCGCCACCGAGGTAGCGGGCTTCACTCCGGTGTGCCAATCGGCGTACAACGGTGCTCTTCTCATCGCCTGCCGTACTGCTCAGGACCGCGATGCGCGGCGCACCATGGGGACCCCGGTCCAGCTGCCGATGACAGCCAGCGTCGGCTCGCGGTCTACGAACTGGGATCTTTCGGGTATGGCGGGGCTTGCCTCGTCCCTTCGATCACTCCCGCCTGAATCGCTTCGCGCTGGGCGTCGCCCGAGACACCATTCGGCACGTTTCCGTCGCCCACCCGCCCCCATCCCCGCCTCCCCCGCTACACCATGCCCAACTCCATACGGTGAAACGCTACTTGACGCAAGCAGTGGCGTGTCAGGGCTGTGGATAACCCGCGGAGGCGGGTGCGGGGGTGCCGAGGAGGCGGCGGGCGAGGGCCAGTGTGGCGTCGGGGTCGCGGACGGGGACGGGTGTCCGGGTGCGGTGGGTGGGGCGGCGTTCCACCTCGGTGACGCCGGTGCCGGATTCGAGGGCGGGGGCGTAACCGGCCGCGCGGAGCGCTTCGAGGGTGTCCGCGGGCGGGCGGTTGCTGATGAGCACGGTGGGGGCGAGGGCGCGGAGTCCGAGGTGGCGCAGGGCGCGGTGGGCGGCGAGTTCGGCGATGAGGGTCTCGTCGTCGGAGCGGAGGCAGCAGGCGGCGGGGACCACCCGTACCCGGCCGTGGGCACGCGCGGCGTCCTCGATGAGGTAGGTGAGGGGCTGGGGCAGGCGGCCGTCGGCCGAGGCCGCGGCGAGGGCGTCGAGGAGGTCGGCGGGGCGGTGACCGCCGTCGAGGGCGCGGCGTACGGATGCGGGGGTGAAGCGCCAGGTGACGGCGTGGCCCTCGGATTCGCGGTCGGCGGTGGCGGTGAGCAGGTCGGTGAGGGCGGTGGTGGGGCGGCCGGGGACCACGGCGGTCAGGTCGGCCTGGAAGTGGGCGTGGCCGAGGGGCGCGGGCAGCAGGTCGTGGAGCGCCGGGTCGAGGTGCCGGGGGTCGGCGAGGAGGGCCTCGCCGAGCGGGGTGAGCGTGCCGTGGGCGACGAGGCCCAGGTAGGCGGCTTCGTGGAGGGTGTGGAGGGCGCGGTCCTCGATCTGCGGCTGGGCGTCGAAGGCGAGGGGGCGGTGCCATCGGGCGGTGTCCAGGAGTTCCCGCAGCGGGGTGTGTGCGGCGGTGTCGGCGTCCGGTTGTGCGGCGTCCGGCAGCGGCGGGAGGGGCGCGCCCGTACCGAGGGGGACGGTGGCGAGTGCGGCCAGCAGGGCGTGCCGGAGGGCGGGGGCGTGCCGGTCGTGGCCGCGGACGAGGGCGGTCGGGGTTTCCCCGTACGGGGTGTGGGTGGGGAGGCCCCACAGGGATGACCAGGCGGTGAGGAGGGGGGCGAGGCGTTCGCCGGGGGTGCGGGTGAGCCAGTCGTCGTAGGCGGCGGTGGGGAGCGCGGTGATGCCGGCGGGGGTGCGGGTCAGGGCGATGAGGTCCGCGGCGAGGGCGAGGTCGAGGAGGAGACGGGTGTGGGCTTCGGTGGCGGCGGCGGCCTTGGCGAGGCGTTTGGTCTCGCGGACGGTGAGTCCGCCGGATTTGCGGAGGGCGGCGGGCTGGATGGCGAGTGCGGCGAGCAGGCGTTCGGCGGTGGTGGCGAGGGTGGCTGCCGCGGCGGCGGATTCGTCGTGGAGCGCAGTGGGGGCGAGGGGCCGGGTGCCGGTCCGGGCGGAGTACGGGGTCGGTCGTGGCGGGGTCGCGGTGAACGGCCCGAGGGGGGCGGCGGCCAGGAGCTGGGCGGTCCGGGGCGGGACGACGATGTGGCCGTCTTCGGTGAGGGCGGCGATTCCGTCGTCGCAGAGGGAGCGCAGGGCGGCTTCGGCGGTGGCCCGGGCGGGCCCGGAGGCGGCGCCGAGGGCGGTGTAGGTGGCGTCGGGTGCGACGGGTTCGCTGGCCAGCCGGGCGAAGGAGAGCCGGTGCGCCATGAGGGACTGGTAGTCGGCGCCGGACGAGGGGGCGGCGGGGGCCGGGGCGTCCTGGCCGGCGTGGTCCTGGCTGATGCGGGCGGTGGCGGCGAGGACCTGGAGCCGGGGGTGGTCGAGATGGAGCACCAGGTGGTGGAGGGTTTCGTACGACCACAGCGCGGTGGCGAGGTCCCGTAGTCCGGTGGCTGCGGGGCGCAGGGAGAGCGGGGCCGCGTGCCGGGTGAGGAGTGCGGCGAGCTGCTCGGGGGTGCGCTGTGCGAGGGAGCGGGTGAGTGTGTCGAGTCCTTCCACCGTAGTGAGGTTAGTCATCGCGTGCGGAGGTTGCGGAGGGCGGTCGCGGGGTCGGGGTCGGCGGGGCCGGTGGGCCACCAGACGTCGGCTCCGGGGTCGGATTCGTACGGGTACCAGCGGCCGTCGTGGCCGAAGCGGAGCTGGTGGCGGCGGTCGGGGTCGGTGAGGCGGTTGTGTTCGGGGCGCAGGGGCGGGTGACCTGCGGCGAGCAGGGCGCTGCGGGCCCGGTCGAAGTCTCCGGCGGGCGGGTCCCAGGGGGCTTCGAGGAGGGCGAGTCCTTCACGTCCTCCCTGGCGCCATGCGGCGACGGAGCGGGCGACGTCCTCGATGGTGCGGCCGGTGGCTGCCGCGAGATCGCGGAAGAGGGCGCGGGTGGCGGAGGTGAGCCCGGCGGTGGGGTGGGCGGTGGCGGCGAGGCGGAGGGCGTCCTGCCAGGGGGTGAGTGCGGTGGCCGGGTCGGATTGCGCGGGGCGGCGGGCGCCGGGGTGTCCGGCGGTGGCCAGACGGGTGTGGGCCCGGGACGCGGCGTCGGCGGCGAGGAATTCGAGGGCGGCGGGGTCGAAGGGCAGGCCGGTGCCGTCAGGGAGCGCCGGGGTGGTTCCCGGGGCGTCGGGGAGCGGCAGGGGCGGCGGGAGCGGCGGGCGGGGGCGAGCGGCGAGGGCGTCGCGGGCCGGCACTCCGCGCGGGGTGCTCGCGGATCGGGGTGCGGGGGCCTGGGGGTGCCCGTGGTGAGGCGCCGGGGTGGAGGGGGCTTCTGCCGCCGGGCCAGGGCTTTCCGGTGGCGTCCGGTGCGGGGCGGGGGCGAGGGGGCGGGGCGGTCCTCCGGTCCGGTGCGTGTCAGCCGGGGGCGGTTCCGTCGGGCGGGGGCCGTGCGCCGCGTGAGGCCCGGCGGTGTCCCGGGGCGTATCGGTGGTGTGGCTCTCGCGGTGCCGGTGGGTCTCCCGGGCGGTGTGGACGGCGCTGCGGCGGGTGAGTTCGCCGAGGAGTTCGCGTTCACCCCGGCCGCGCAGGAGCAGCAGGACGAAGGGGTCGGCGTCCAGGAGGCGGGCCAGGTGGCAGCAGAGGGCGGCGGCGTGTTTGCAGGGCCGTCCGTGGTCGGGGCAGGAGCAGCGGAGCGTGAAGTCTCCGGACCCTGGCAGCAGGGGGACGGTGCCGTGCGCGAGTGTTTCGGGGAGCTTCTTGGCCAGGAGTGCGGCCAGGTGGTCCGGTTGGGCGGCGACGGTCTCCAGGAGGGTGTCCCACTCCTCGTCGGGGAGGGTGCGGAGACGGATCTCGGCGCTGTAGGGGCGTGGCCGGCTGCCGCGGATGGTGGCGAGGACGCGCCCGGGGGTGATGTTGACGGTGTCGACGTGGCCGTCGCGGGCGTAGCCGCGGCCGCGGCTCAGCCGGGCGGGGTCCAGGGCGATGGTTTCGAGGTTGTCGAGCCAGGCGCGGCCCCACCAGGTGGTGGCGAAGGTGTCACCGGTGGTGTGCGGTGGCAGTGGAGGGAAGGTGCGGGAGCGGTCGGCGCGGGCGAGACGGTCCTCGGCGGCTTTGCGTCCGGTCTCGTGCCGGTCGCGGAACGGCGGGGCGCCGGGGGCGCCCGGTCGGCCCGCCGGGCGACGGCGGGGGCCGCCGGTGAACGGATCGGGAGGGCCGGAGGTGGGGCGTGGGCTCACGTGGGCCTCCGGAGTGAGACGAGGTCGGCGAGATCGGCGTCGGAGAGTTCGGTGAGTGCGGTGCCTCCGGTGGAGAGCACCGCGTCGGCGAGCGCTCTCTTGGCGGTGAGGAGTTCCGCGATGTTGTCCTCGACGGTGCCTTCGGTGATGAGGCGGTGTACCTGGACCGGCTGGGTCTGGCCGATGCGGTAGGCACGGTCGGTGGCCTGTTCCTCCACCGCGGGGTTCCACCAGCGGTCGTAGTGGATCACGTGGCCGGCGCGGGTGAGGTTCAGGCCGGTGCCCGCGGCCTTGAGGGAGAGCAGGAAGACCGGGATGTCGCCGGACTGGAAGCGGTCGACCATCTCCTCGCGCCGGGCCACGGGGGTGCCTCCGTGCAGCAGTTGGTTCGGGATGCCACGGGTGTGGAGGTGGTGTTCGAGCAACCGGGCCATTTCGACGTACTGGGTGAAGATCAGGGTGGCGCCGCCCTCGGCGAGGATGGTGGCGAGCAGTTCGTCGAGGAGTTCGAGCTTGCCGGAGCGGGCGACGAGTCCCGGCGCGGCCTCCTTGAGGTACTGGGCCGGGTGGTTGCAGATCTGCTTGAGCGCGGTGAGCAGCTTCATGACCAGGCCGCGGCGGGCGATGCCCTCTGCGCCTTCGATGGCGGCAAGGGTTTCCCGGACGACCGCCCGGTAGAGGGCGGCCTGCTCGCGGCCGAGCGCCACCGGGTGGTCCGTCTCCGTCTTGGGCGGGAGTTCCGGGGCGATGCCGGGATCGGATTTCCTGCGGCGCAGGACGAAGGGCCGCACCATCCGCGCGAGGCGTTCCGCGGCGCCGGGGACCTCGCCGCCCTCGACGTCTCTGGCGTGCAGCGCGCGGAACGTCTTCAACGGTCCGAGGAGCCCGGGGGTGGTCCAGTCGAGGAGGGCCCAGAGCTCGGAGAGGTTGTTCTCGACGGGGGTGCCGGTGAGGGCGATACGGGCGGGTGCCCCGATGCCACGCAGCGCTCTGGCGGTACCGGATCCGGGGTTCTTGATGTGCTGGGCCTCGTCGGCGACTATCCAGGCCCAGCGGCGCCCGGCCAGTTGGGCGGCGCTGCTCCGCATCGTCCCGTAGGTGGTGAGGACGAATCCGCTGTCCGCGCCGTCGAGGCTGCGGCCCGCTCCGTGGAAGCGGCGTACGGGGGTGCCGGGGGCGAAACGCTCGATCTCGCGTTGCCAGTTGCCCAGGAGGGAGGCGGGGCAGACCACGAGCACCGGGTCGGCGGGGTTCCGGTGGAGGTGGAGGGCGATGACGGTGACGGTCTTCCCCAGGCCCATGTCGTCGGCGAGGCAGCCGCCGAGGCCGAGGGAGGTCATGGTGTCGAGCCAGGTCATACCGCGGAGCTGGTAGTCGCGGAGGGTGGCGCGGAGCGCGGGCGGTTGGGGCAGCGGGCGGGCGGGTCCGGTGAGGCGCTCGCGCAGCGCGGCGAGCGCTCCCAGGGGGACGACCTCCACCTTTTCGCCGTCGATGTCCGTGGTGCCGTCGAGGGTGGCGGCGAGCGCGTCGGCCGGTTGCAGCAGTCCGAGTTCACGCTTGCGGGCCTTACGGACCAGGGCCGGGTCGACCGGCACCCATCGGTCGCGCAGCCGGACCATGGGGCGGTGCGCCTCGGCGAGTTCGTCCATCTCCGCCTCGGTGAGCGGCACCCCGTCCATCGCCAGTTGCCAGCGGAATTGCAGGAGCTGTTCGGTGTCGAAGAAGCCGAATCCGTCGGCTGCGGTGCCGGGGGCGGGGCGGATCACGGCGGTGGCGGTGAGGCCGCGGGCCAGCTCCCGGGGCCAGTGGACGGCCACTCCGGCGGCCTTCAGCCGGGGCGTCACCGCGCCCAGCAGGTCGCCGAGTTCTTCCTCGTCGAGCGGCAGGACGTCGGGGACCTGCCGATCGAGGAGTCGGCCGAGCGGGGCCCAGATCCGTGCGGCCCGGCGGAGCGCGAGGAGCGTATCGACGCGCGAGCGGGGACCGAACCGGTCGGCCCCGGCGCCGTCCCACAGGTCAGCCGCGTCCATCACCAGGGTGGGGTCGGTGAGGCTGTGGACCTGGAGTACGGCCGCGGCGGCGTTCCGCTCCGGACCGCCCGTGTCGTGTCCGTCGCCGGGCTGCGGTGTGCCTGGGCTGTCGAAGAGCCGGTGCGGGGCGAGGCCCAGGCGGAGGGAGAGGCGTACTCCGGCGTCCGCACCGGCGGCCGTTTCGGCCGCCCATTCCCGTGCCCCCGGGATCGCCCGTGGCGCCTGGGCGGCGAAGGCGGGCCCGGCGAGGAGTGCGGCGCCCGGTGTGCGCGGCAGGGTGTCGGTGACGGCGTCGACGAAGAGCCGGACGAGAGCGACGGGGTCAGGGAGTTGCAAAGGGCGGGTGCCGGGCAGGGGTGTGGCGTACGCCTCGCCGGGCATGGCCGCGGCGATGGCGGCGAGGTGGGCGGCGTCATCCGGGTCGAGCGGCCCGGCGCGCCAGGCGTCGATGTCGTCCTCGGTGAGACCGGGCAGCAGCCGTCCCCGCGCCACGAGGTGGAGTGCGTGGCGGGCGGCGGCGCCCCAGCAGGCGACCGCCGGGTGGGCCCCGGGGACGCTCCGGGCGTCGAGCAGCAGCGGAAGCGCGTCGGCGATCGGCAGGAGCACGGCCGGGACCGTGCGGCTCCGTGCGCCGTTGCCATGGCGACGGGCGACGGTCAGCCGCGCGGCGCGGGCGGCCGGATTGCAGGGGGCCACCCCGCCGCTTCCCACTCCACCGTCGCGTCCGTCACCGTTCCCGTACGGGAGCGGGGCCCCGTCCGGCCGCCAGAACGCGACGCTTCCGGCGCGTGGCGGCGAGCCGGGCAGAAAAACCGCGGCACACGCGGCCAAGTCCCTGCGTGCCGCATCCCCGACGGCAGAGGGCTCGCCCGGCGAGGCGCTTCCGGTCGGGCCGACATGCTCCGCCCGACCGCCTTCCGCCGCCATACTCACCCCTGCCCCTTGATCACTCACGGTCATATTCCTCGCCGGCCCAGCAGCCCCCGTCCGCCATTCGAGCCCGGCCTGCGAGTCTACGGTCGCCCGCACAGCCCCTCCTCCCCCGCTTCACTCCGCTCCGACGCGAGCGCCTTACGCCCGCGGATCGATTCGACCGATCCGCAATCGATAGAACCAGACACCACTGACAATCACCCCTGAGCTGCGACTTTCCTCCCGTCCGCAGCCACATGTGCTCACGCGCACCGCTCGATACCGAACCCCGACGTGAGAGTTGTCCACAGCCCATGAAAGGTCTCGCGCATCAGCGACAAGATAGTTACAGTAAGTCACGAAATCACTTTCCGTGACGACGTGACGATGCTTTCCGTCGAGGAGGTACTCATGCGCACCCGCTCCACGACCGCCCCCGTCCCGAACAGTCCGCAGCGACGAAGGCCTTCCGGTCGGCTCACTACCGCTCGCGCCACCGCGCACCCTCCCCTTACTCCGAAGCCGGCAGAAGATACCGGACCCGGCTGGACGCACCCCGGCCTCGGGGCACTGGACCGGCACGACCTCCGGCACCTATACCGGAGTGCCCTTGCGCCTCCCACCCCTGGCGCTGACCGGAAGGCACGGAGAGCGGCGCGAAAGCAGTGGAGCGGTACCGCGGCTCCCACCCCTCACCGCCCCGCCCCCACCTACGGCTCGCGCCTCATACACAGGGTGACGGGGCGCTACGGGCTGGTGAGTGACGACGTCGCGTTTCGGGAGGACCATGGAGTCGGGAGATGGATGGCAATGCGCACGGGAAATGAACCTCTCCACGCACGCAGTCCGCTGAAAATCCGCTTCGGCCTGATCATCTGGGGGCTGGTCTGGGCCGTCGCCGGAACCGTGGCTTTCGTCATGACCGGCAGACCCGGCTGGGCAGCGGCCTGCGCCGCCCTGGCCATGGTGACGCTCATGGACCTGGCCATGGTCATCCGGCACATCCACCAGGGGCCGCACTATCAGCCGGGCAAGGACATACCGCCCTACGAGCCCGACCGCGGGCAGAACAACGCTCTCACCCGGCCTCGGCCATCCGGACCACGCAGAACACGTCCCCCGTAAAGCCCTGCCGCCCCGGCACCCCTTCCACGTCACCGTCCCGTGGAAAGGAAGAAGAAGGGAAGCCGAGGCGGGGCCGCTCCAGGTTCCCGGAGTGCACGCTCAGACAGTGGAAGCAGGCGGCAGACCGGGGCCGGCTTCGTCAGCGCCGGAGCCGAAACGGGCGGCTTCGATGAAGTCGGGCCTCGGATCGAGGGCTGCGGCAAGGCGGAAGTGGCGCTGCGCCTCGTCCGGGCGACCGGCCCGCTCAAAGGTCCGCCCCAGGGCGAAATGCGCGAACGCGTTGTCCGGCTCACGCTCCAGTACAACCTGGAACTCCATCTCAGCCGGGCGGAGTTGCGCAGCGAGGAAGAAGGAACGAGCACGCAGCAGTCGCGCCGCGGTGTTCTCCGGGTGCGCGGCGATGACCGAATCGAGCAGCCGGATCGCGCCGCGGGGGTCACGGGCGTCCAGCAACTGCTCCGCGGCACGGTAGTCGATGACGTAGGTCTCGGGGCTGCGCTGCTGCACGGCGGCCTCCTTCCGGTACGTACCGAGTGCCCCTCTTGGACCACCCGGTCGGATTCTCATCGCACAACCACGACATCCGCCCGCGCATTCCCGGGGGAAGGTCGGCGAGAGATCAGCGAGGCACACCAGACCGTCGTCACCGAAACGCAGAACTACACGACGCGGATGTGAGCACGGCAGAGAGGGGCGGGGCTGGAGGGGGGAGGGGGGAGGGGGAGGGGCGGGGCGGGAGGGGCGGCGGGGGGAGGGAGGGGAAGCCCAAAAGCCCCCCACCTCACCCCTCCCCCACCCGCTCCCAAACCTCACGGACCTGCGGCTCCAGAGCTTCCAACGGGCCATCGTTGTCAATGACCAGGTCGGCTACGGCGAGGCGTTGTTCGCGGCTGGCCTGGGCGGACATTCTGGCTTTCGCCTCGTCCTCGGACATGCCTCGCAGGCGTACCAGCCGGTCCAGTTGGGTTTCGGGGGCCGCGTCGACGACAACGACCAGGTCGTAGAGCGGGGCCAGACTGTTCTCGGTGAGCAACGGTACGTCGTGGATGACGACGGCATCGGGCCCGGCCGCGGCTTCCAGTTGGGCGGAGCGGGCTCCGACGAGGGGGTGCACGATGGCGTTGAGGGCCTGCAGTTTGGCGGGGTCGGAGAAGACGATGCCGCCGAGTTTGAGGCGATCGAGGGCCCCGTCCTCCGTCAGCACGTCATCGCCGAACTCCGCCACGACTGCCGCCAGTCCGGGTGTCCCCGGGGCGACGACTTCGCGTGCGATCTTGTCCGCGTCCACGATCACCGCACCGTAGGAGGCCAGCAGCCGCGAGACTTCGCTCTTGCCGGCTCCGATTCCGCCGGTCAATCCCACCTTCACCATGCACCCACGCTATACGCAGAGCTCACGGCCCCGCTCGGGACCACCGGAATCAAAAGCATCGGCCTCCGCAGACGCAGGAAGCCCCTGCACAAGGGGCGTCGAGCACAGGGGCGCCAAGCCCGAAGGCCAGGCTCCCGCACCGCGGAACCCAGGCCCCTGAACCACCGCTCCGTCAGCACACGGCAGCCCTGAGCAAGCCACCATCCCGGAGAGCGCCGGTCTCAAGGTCCACCAACCTCAAAGATCGCCCCCGCCGCGCCCCGTCTCCCCCGCCTGTCAAGCGCCCCCGCCATCGGCCTCGCGTTCCGCCAGGAAGCGTTCGAGTTCGTCGCCGATCTCGTCGGCGGACGGCAGTTCGACCGCTTCCGCCACGAGGTTGCCGCGGGTTTCCGCGCCCGCCACCGCGTCGTATTGGTGCTCCAACCCGCTGACCAGGGCGACCAGTTCCTCGTCCCCTTCGGAGATCTGCCGTTCGATCTCTTCCTGGGTGCGGAGTGCCTCGGTGCGCAGCGAGTGGGCGGCGCCGGGCAGGACCAGGCCGGTCGCGGCGGTCACCGCTTCCAGTGCGGTGAGCGCGGCGTCCGGATAGGGCGACCGGGCGATGTAGTGCGGGACGTGTGCGGCGACACCGAGCACGTCGTGTCCCGCTTCGGCGAGCCGGAATTCGATCAGAGCCTCGGCGCTGCCGGGGACCTTGGCCTCTTCGAAGACGTCGGCATGGCCGGGCATGAGGTCGGTGCGGTTGCCGTGCGGGGTGATGCCGACGGGGCGGGTGTGCGGGACGCCCATCGGGATGCCGTGGAAGTTGACGGAGAGTCGTACGCCGAGGCGTTCCACCATGTGCTGGACAGCGGCGGCGAACCGCTCCCATTCGACGTCCGGTTCGGGCCCGGACAGCAGCAGGAAGGGCGCGCCGGTGGTGTCCTCGACGAGCCGCAGTTCGATGCTGGGCGTTTCGTAGGCCGTCCAGCGGTGGCGGTCGAAGGTCAAAAGGGGGCGGCGGGCCCGGTAGTCGATGAGCCGGTCGTGGTCGAAGCGGGCGACGACGCGGTGAGGCAGGTCGTCCAGCAACCGTTCGACGATCTGGTCGCCGGTTTCGCCTGCATCGATGTAGCCGTCGAAGTGGTACAGCAGCACCAGCCCGGCGGAGTCCTCGGCGGTGATGGCTTCCACCTCCGCGAGCCCGCTCGGCTCCCATTCGTACAATCCCTGGGGATCCAACACAGTGTCCGCTCCTCCTCGCGTCCTCTGGGACAACATCCGGCCGGGGTGCCACATTCCCGGTTGTGATCGTCGGCGCGACAACGTCCGGCCAGGTTTTCCGCCGCCGTTCCGTCGCGGGACCGGGTCGCCGGGCTGTCGGACCGCCGTCTTCCCGCGCTCGGGCTCGGGGTCTCCGGCCAGGGAAAGGGAAACGGCACGCTCCAGAGGATTGTGGAGGATCCGGCCGCTTCGCGTCCTTCCGATGACGTGACACGGTCCCATGGTGGTACGGGGTCCGGATGGCGGCGTGTGCACCCGCACATCACCTTTCGTTCACTCTTCTGAACCGCGTCTTCGTTCATGCCCGTGCAGGGCTCTTGACGCTCGAACTGCCGCGCCCCTAGCTTCTCGACCACTCTCGCGATTCACATTTCCGCCCCACGTTCATATACGGAAAGGCAGATGAATGCGCACCGGTCCTCTTCTCACCACCTCGGCCGCTCTCGCCCTGGCCGTCGGCGCGGTCGTGGCCGGCACGGCGGGCGCCTCCCCCGCCGCCTCCCCCGCCCGCGTGATCGACGTCGCGAACGCGTCGCAGCTCAAGTCCGCCCTCACGGACGCGAAGCCGGGCGACACGATCCAGCTCGCCGACGGCACCTACAAAGGCAACTTCAAGACGTCGGCCGCGGGCAGCTCCGGGTCCCGGATCACGCTCACGGGATCACCGAAAGCGATCCTCACCGCAGGCGGCGGCTACGGCCTGCACCTGAACGGCGCCTCGTACTGGACGATCAAGGGCATCACCGTCTCCGGCGGCCAGAAGGGCATCATGATGGACGGCGCGAACGGCGTCGTGATCGACTCGGTGACCGTGCGCGATCTGGACATGGAAGGCGTCCACTTCCGTAAGTCCAGCAAGAACGGGGTCATCAAGAACTCGACGATCCGCGACACCGGCAAGGGCGGCAGCGGAATGGGCGAGGGCGTGTACGTCGGCAGCGCGGGCGGCACCGATGATCACAGCGACAACGTGCAGGTCCTCAACAACACCATCGGCCCGGGCGTCGGCGGTGAGAATGTCGACGTGAAGGAAGGCACGACGGGCACGAAGATCGTCGGCAACACCTTCGACGGCAGCGGGCTGACCGGCGCGAACTTCGACGACTCCTGGGTCGATGTGAAGGGCAACGACGTCCTGGTGGAGAAGAACACCGGCAAGCACACCACCAACAACGGCTACGAGACCCACACCCAGGAGGACGGCTGGGGCTGCGGCACCGTCTTCAAGGGAAACAAGTCCGACCTGAGCGGCGCCTCCGGGAAGGGCCGCTACGGCTTCAACATCACGAACTACGACGCGAAGCAGTGCTCCGTGACGATCGCGGGCGACAACACCGTGACCGGCGGGCGCGGCATCGCCAACCCGGGGATACCGGTGGGCTGAGCCGCGAAGGCCGAACGGCAGGGCTGCGGCCCGGGCCCTGAGCTGAGCCCCGGCGCGGTGCTCGTTCCTCGTGCCACGGTCGGCTCCGGGAACGACGAAGGCCCGCCCCGAAGTGGGGCGGGCCTTCGCCTATCGGCTAGTGCCTAGCGGGGAGCTTCTCAGCTCTGGCCGCCGGCCAGCTTCTCGCGGAGCGCGGCCAGGGCCTCGTCCGACGCCAGGGCGCCGGAGTTGTCCGCCGACTCCGAGGAGTACGAGCCGCCGCCGGCGTTGCCGCCACCGGTGTTGCCGGCACCGGCCACGGGAGCCGCAGCGCCCTCGGCCGCAGCCTGCTCGTCGGCCTCGCGAGACTTGATGACCTGCGCCTGGTGCTGCTCGAAGCGCTGCTGGGCCTCGGCGTACTGGTTCTCCCAGGCCTCGCGCTGGGCCTCGTAGCCCTCCAGCCAGTCGTTGGTCTCCGGGTCGAAGCCCTCGGGGTAGATGTAGTTGCCCTGGTCGTCGTAGGACGCGGCCATGCCGTACAGGGTCGGGTCGAACTCGACGGCCGTCGGGTCGGCACCGAAGGACTCGTTGGCCTGCTTCAGCGACAGCGAGATCCGGCGACGCTCCAGGTCGATGTCGATGACCTTGACGAAGATCTCGTCGTTGACCTGGACGACCTGCTCCGGGATCTCCACGTGGCGCTCGGCCAGCTCGGAGATGTGGACCAGGCCCTCGATGCCCTCGTCGACGCGGACGAACGCACCGAACGGAACGAGCTTGGTGACCTTACCCGGGACGACCTGACCGATCTGGTGGGTCCGGGCGAACTGCTGCCACGGGTCTTCCTGGGTGGCCTTGAGCGACAGGGAGACGCGCTCGCGGTCCATGTCGACGTCCAGGACCTCGACCGTGACCTCCTGGCCGACCTCGACGACCTCGGAGGGGTGGTCGATGTGCTTCCAGGACAGCTCGGAGACGTGGACGAGACCGTCGACGCCGCCCAGGTCCACGAAGGCACCGAAGTTGACGATGGAGGAGACGACGCCGGAGCGCACCTGACCCTTCTGGAGGGTGGTGAGGAAGGTCTGGCGGACCTCGCTCTGGGTCTGCTCCAGCCAGGCGCGGCGGGACAGGACCACGTTGTTGCGGTTCTTGTCCAGCTCGATGATCTTGGCCTCGAGCTCCTTGCCCACGTAGGGCTGGAGGTCGCGGACGCGACGCATCTCGACCAGGGAGGCCGGGAGGAAGCCACGGAGGCCGATGTCGAGGATGAGACCACCCTTGACGACCTCGATGACGGTACCGGTGACGATCCCGTCCTCTTCCTTGATCTTCTCGATCGTGCCCCAGGCACGCTCGTACTGAGCGCGCTTCTTGGACAGGATGAGGCGGCCTTCCTTGTCCTCCTTCTGGAGAACCAGGGCCTCGATCTCGTCGCCGACGGCGACGACCTCGTTGGGGTCGACGTCGTGCTTGATCGACAGCTCGCGGCTGGGGATCACGCCTTCGGTCTTGTAACCGATGTCGAGCAGGACCTCGTCCCGGTCGACCTTCACGATGACGCCGTCGACGATGTCGCCGTCGTTGAAGTACTTGATCGTCTCGTCGATCGCGGCGAGGAAGGCTTCCTCGTTACCGATGTCGTTGACCGCAACCTGCGGGGTGGTGGCGGTGGTCTCGGTGCTGCTCGTCATGTGGGAAAGGGCTCCGGTACGGACATTGAAGTCGTAGGTACTGCTACGCCGAGAGCCGTTATCGCTTCTGCACAAGCCGGACAGCGTCAGAGGCGTTTCCCCGAGAGCCCCGCATGGAACCGGAGCCAACCGAAACGCCTCGAAAACCGAGGGGACATACATACAGATGCGAGCGCGACCTGCTCCGTCTGAGGCGCACAAGCCCGCAGCGCAACTTGTAGCATACGGGGGCAGCCGGGCAGGGTCAATGCGCGAAGCCGCACACCCAGGGCAGAACGCCCGATTACCGGCACGCGTGATGTTCCGCGGGGCCTGAAGGGCCTCGCCGTCCCTACTGCTGCAAGTTCAGCGAAGACTACGACGACGGGCGCGATGAACCAAGAGTACGAGCCGGAGGCGACCCGACGTCATGCCTCGGCAACGGAAAGCAGCCAGGCCAGCCGCGGCTGGTGGGACCGGAACGCCGACGAGTACCAGAACGAGCACGGCGCGTTCCTCGGGGACGACCGGTTCATCTGGGGACCTGAGGGGCTGGACGAGGAGCGGGCCGGGCTGCTCGGGCCGGCGGAGGGGCTGAAGGGCCTGCGGATCCTGGAGATCGGGGCGGGCGCGGCGCAGTGCGCGCGCTGGCTGGCGGCGCAGGGGGCGCACCCGGTGGCGCTGGATCTCTCGCACCGGCAGTTGCAGCACGCGCTGCGGCTCGCGGACGGGGCGGACGGCGCGCCGGGCGGTGCGGTGGAGCTGGTGGAGGCGGACGCGGGGGCGTTGCCGTTCCGGGACGGCGCGTTCGACCTGGCGTGTTCCGCGTACGGCGCGATTCCGTTCGTCGCGGATCCGGTGCGGGTGTTGCGTGAGGTGCGGCGGGTGCTGCGGCCGGGCGGGCGGTTCGTGTTCTCGGTGACGCATCCGATCCGCTGGGCGTTCCCGGACGAGCCGGGGCCCGAGGGGCTGTCGGTGGCGGCGTCGTACTTCGACCGGACGCCGTACGTCGAGCAGGACGAGAGCGGGCGCGCGGTCTACGTCGAGCATCACCGGACGGTGGGTGACCGGGTGCGGGACGTGGTGGCGGCCGGGTTCCGGCTGGTGGATCTGGTGGAGCCGGAGTGGCCGGACGAGAACACGCAGGAGTGGGGCGGCTGGTCGCCGTTGCGCGGGTATCTGATCCCGGGGACGGCGATCTTCGTGTGCGAGGCGGAGTGAGCCGGCTGCGGTGAGCGGGCGGGCCCGTCCGGTGGTGCCGGCGGGGGCGGCAGACTGGGCGGGTGATCCGCGATGACGTACTGAGTCTGCTGCCCGCCCGTTCCGCGCTGCCTGCGCTGCGTGAGGCCCTGGACGGGCCGGGGAGCGCGGTGCTGTGTGCGCCGCCCGGTACGGGTAAGACGACGCTGGTCCCGCTGGAGCTGGCGGGGCTCGTGGGGCCGGGGCCGGGGCGGCGGGTGCTGGTGGCGGAGCCGCGGCGGATCGCGGCGCGGGCGGCGGCGCGGCGGATGGCGTGGCTGCTGGGGGAACGCGTCGGTGAGCGGGTGGGGTTCACGGTGCGCGGGGAGCGGCGGGTGGGGCCGCGTACGGCCGTGGAGGTGGTGACGACCGGGGTGCTGCTTCAGCGGTTGCAGCGGGATCCGGAGCTGGCGGGCGTCGATGTGGTGGTGCTCGACGAGTGCCATGAGCGGCATCTGGACGCGGACACGGCGGCGGCGTTCCTGTTGGACGTACGGGCCGCGCTGCGGCCGGAGCTGCGGTTGGTGGCGGCGTCGGCGACGACGGACGCGGCCGGGTGGGCGGCGCTGCTGGGCGGTGCGGAGGGGCCTGCTCCGGTGGTGACGGCGGAGGGCACCTCGTACGAGGTGGAGGTGGTGTGGGCGCCGCCGGAGCGTCCGGTGCGGCCGCCGCACGGGATGCGGGTGGATCCGGCGTTGCTGGCGCATGTGGCGGGCGTGGTGCGGCGGGCGCTGCGGGAGCGGTCGGGGGATGTGCTCTGTTTTCTGCCGGGGGCCGGGGAGATCGGGCGGGTCGCGGGGCTGCTGGCCGGGGTGGACGCGGAGGTGTTGCAGGTCCACGGGCGGGCTCCGGCGGAGGTGCAGGACGCCGTGCTGGCCGGGGGTGACGGGGTGCGCCGGGTGGTCCTGGCGACGGCAGTCGCGGAGTCGAGTCTGACGGTGCCGGGGGTCCGGGTGGTGGTGGACTGCGGGCTGGCGCGGGTGCCGCGGACGGATCACGCGCGGGGGCTGGGGGCGCTGGCGACGGTGCGGGCGTCGCGGGCGGCGGCCCGGCAGCGGGCGGGGCGGGCCGGGCGTGAGGCGCCGGGGGCGGTGTATCGCTGCTGGTCGGAGGGGGAGGACGGGCGGTTGCCGCGGTTCCCCGACCCGGAGATCGAGGTGGCGGAGCTGTCGGCGTTCGCGTTGCAGGTGGCGTGTTGGGGTGATCCGTCGGCGGCGGGGCTGGCGTTGCTGGATCCGCCGCCCGCGGGGGCGATGGCGGCGGCGCGGGAGGTGCTGGGCGCGGTCGGCGCGGTGGACGCGGACGGCCGGGTGACGGAGCGGGGGCGGCGGCTGGCGCGGCTGGGCGTGGAGCCTCGGCTGGCGCGGGCGTTGCTGGACGGTGCGCGGGAGGTGGGGGTACGGCGGGCCGCCGAGGTGGTGGCGCTGCTGAGCGAGGAGCCGCCGCGATCGTACGGGGACGATCTGGCGGCCGCGTGGCGGCAGGCGCGGCGGGGCGGCGACGCGTACGCCGCGCGGTGGCGGCAGGAGGCCCGGCGGCTGACGTCGGCGGTGACGGGGCTGGGGCCGGAGGGTGACTCGGACGGTCCGGGCGACGGGGGTGGGGGCGCGGAGGGCCGGGGGGACTTCGGTGGTGCGGGGGCCGGGTCCGGTTCCCCGGGGGCCCGCGGGCGCTCCGGTGGTTCGAGGGCGGGCGCTGGGGCCGGCTCCGCAGAACCTCACGGGCGCTCCGGTGGCGCGGGGGCGGGTGCCACGGGCGGTTCCCCGGGGGTCCGTGGGCGTTCGGGGGGTGAGGGGGCGAGCGCCGGGGACGGCTCCGCAGGGTCCCTCGGGCACTCCGGTGGCGCGGGGGACGACGACGCGGTGGCCGGGTTGGTGGCGGCGTTGGCGTTTCCGGAGCGGGTGGCGCGGGCGCGGGGTGGCGGCAGTTTTCTGATGGCGTCCGGGACGCGGGCGGAGACGGGCGAGGCGGGTTCGCGGTTGCGGGAGGCGCGGTGGCTGGCGGTCGCGGTGGCGGACCGTCCGGTGGCTTCGGCGTCCGCGCGGGTACGGCTGGCGGCGGTGATCGACGAGGCGACGGCTCGGGCGGCGGCGGGTGCGCTGTACTCCCGTGGCGAGGAGGTCCGGTGGGCGGACGGTGAGGTCGTGGCGCGGGAGGTGGCGCGGCTGGGGGCGATCGAGCTGGTGACGCGTCCGCTGGCGGCGCCGGACGCGGGGGCGGTGCGGGCGGCGGTGGTGGAGGGGCTGCGGCGGGAGGGTGTCGGGCTGTTGCGCTGGTCGGCGGGGGCGGTGGCGCTGCGGCAGCGGATGGCCTTTCTCCACGGGGAGTTGGGGGAGCCGTGGCCGGATGTGTCGGACGCGGCGCTGCTGGAGCGGGCCGGGGAGTGGCTGGGCGTGGAGCTGGGGCGGGCGCGGCGGCGGGCGGATCTGGAGCGGATCGACGCCGGGGCGGCGCTGGGGCGGCTGTTGCCGTGGGCCTCCGGTGACGCGGTGCGCTTCGACGAGCTGGCGCCGGAGCGGATCGAGGTGCCGAGCGGTTCACGGGTGCGGGTCGACTACAGCGGTGCGCAGCCGGTGCTGGCCGTGAAGGTGCAGGAGATGTTCGGGCAGCAGGAATCGCCGCGGGTGGCGGGCGGTCGGGTACCGGTCCTCGTCCATCTGCTCTCCCCCGCCGGGCGTCCGGCGGCGGTGACGGCGGATCTGGCGTCCTTCTGGCGGGACGGCTACCGGGCCGTACGGGCGGAGCTGCGGGGCCGTTACCCGAAGCATCCGTGGCCGGAGGATCCGTCGGCGGCCGAGCCGACGCGGTACACGACGGCGCGGATGAAGGGGACGAGGGAGGCGAAGGGAAGGCAGGGCTGAGGTGCCCCGGTCCGGGCGGGCGCTGCCGGGGTGAAGGAACGGGGCCGGTCGTGGTGGGGGCAGAGACGGCTGTATCAGAGGTGGCGGAGGGTCGCTCCGGCAGGGACGGTGGCGGCGGGCGGCGTGCCGGACGGGGCCTTCGCTGTAACGGGGTGACGGACAACCGGCCCGGTCGGGAACGCCCATCGGATGCCCGGCGACGTGCTGGACACCGGGGAGACGCAGGCGGGACCGGGCCGTCAGACAGTCGCGTATGAGACGCCGCACGAGGCTCGCCGGGTGGCACTGTGGCCGGTCAACTCGACCGCGACGGCGGTGCGTTCATCCGTACTCCCCTCCCCTCTCCTCCCCTCTCTCCGTTTCACCCTACGGTCCCCCACTGACAACGGGCCGTGCCGTGGGGGGCGGGCCCGTGGGGCGGGAGCGGGCCTCCAGGGTGAGGCTGAGGGCGAGGAGGGCGAGGCCGAGGGTGAGGAAGCCCCAGGGCAGGTAGCTGGTGAGGAGGAGGACCAGGGTGCGCTGGGAGGAGACGAGGTCGACGACGGCGTCCACGTAGTCGGGGCGCATCTTGACGTGTCCGGCGAAGGCGGTGACCTTGCCGCCGCCGGGGAGCAGGTCGCCGCCGCGCAGCTCCTCCTTGTGGATCTCCTCGCCGTTGACGGGTGCGCCGGTGACCGGGTCGACCCAGAACATGCGCTTGGTGGTGTACCAGCGGGCGGTGCCCATCTTCCGTACGGAGTCCGCGGTGACGCCCTTGACCGGCAGTTTTTTGGGCAGTGCGACCTCGGTCCAGGGGATGGTCTGCTCGAAGTAGTAGACCTCCATGCCGTGGAAGGTGCGGGTGCCCTTGTAGTGGATGGGGGCGGAGGTGCGGGTCTGGGCGTCGAAGTAGGCGTAGTCGCGCTTCTCGACGAGGAAGGGCCATTTGTACTCGATGCCGTCGCGGCGTACGGCGTCGCCGTCGACGCTTTCGCCGGTGGCGTGGACCGGTTCCTGGCTGTGGGCGTCGAAGATGTAGCGCTCGGGGATCTGGGAGACCCTTTTTCCATCGGGCCCGGCGACGTAGGTGAGGGTGTCCCAGACGACGACGTCGCGGTCCGCGGTGCGCTCGATGCGGTCGGCGGCGGCGACGTCGCCCTTGAGGGTCTGGACGACGGTGAGCCTGGGGACCTTCTTCGCCTTCATGGTGCCGTAGTCGACGAGGGTGGCGGGCTCGGCGACCAGGACGGTGTCCTGGTACTGGCTGGGCGGGATCTTCGCCAGACGCGGGAAGGCGTACCAGCGCAGCAGCGGGGAGAGCGCGGTGCAGAAGACGGCGGCGGCGAGGAGTATCAGGCTGGCTTTGCGGCGCATGGCGGTGCGTCCCTTCCCTTGCGGGGTGTGCGGCGTCCGTGCCGTCAGGGGTGGGCGGGGACGGTGGTGCGCAGCGGCTTGGGGGAGGTGGTGCCGTCGGGGGCGCCGATCGCCGTGAGGGCCAGGACGAGGAGGAGGGCGGCGGCGAGACCGGTGGCGGCCGCGGTGAGGGCGCGCATGGGCGGCTCCCGGGAGCTGATGCGTCGTCAGGGAGGGGGCACCGTAGCAACGGGCGGCCGAGATGAGAACACGTGACACCGCCGCCCTGCCCGGGGTGGGCGGGGCGGCGGTGGCGGCGCGGTGACGGTCAGCCGGTGGGGGCCGTGACCTTGAGTTCGAGGGTGAGGACGGCGCCGTCGTCGGTGGTCAGCCGGAGCCGGAAGGTGCCGGTGTGGTCGGCGTCGGTGCGGATCTCCGGGAGTTTCAGCAGGCCGTGGGCGTCGGTGGTGAGGCCGGTGAGGGTGCGGCGCGCGGCGCCCCCGGGAGCCTCGCCGTCCTGGGGGTCGGCGAAGTAGGGGCCGGTGAGGTTCGGGACGGGGAGGTCGGGGGCGCCGGTGACCATGGTGGCGGTGACGGGGACGCCCGCGACGGGCTCGCCCCGGTGGCTCGCCTTGATCGCGATGCTGCCCGCGGCGTAGCTGTCGCCCGCGGTCACGGTCAGCGCCTTGTCCGAGGTGCGGGTGAGGGTGTCGGCCTTCGGGGCGGGCGGCGCCTCGACGGTGGCGGAGAAGTCGACGGGCGGCACGGCGCGGCCGACGGCGGTGGCGCGGACGGTGAACGTTCCGGCCTTGTCGCCCGCGCACAGCTCGGGGGCGGTGGCCAGACCGTCCTTGCCGGTGGTGACGGTGACGTCGGTGGCGTCGTCCGGGAAGCGGCTGCCGGTGGTGCCGGTGACGGTGAACCGTACGGGGGCGCCGGCGACGGGTTCACCGGCGGCGTCCTGGGCGCGTACCTGGGGCGGGGTGGTGAACTTCTCGCCCGTGGTGGCGGTGAGGTCCTTGTCCCCGGTCCGTACGAGGGCGGTGAGGGGCGCGGGGTCGGAGTGGTCCGTGGGCGGCTTGGTGTCGCTGGTGCCGCCCGTGCCGTTGTTGCCGGAGTCGCCCGGGGTGCCACCGGTGGCCGGCGGCGTGCCGCCCGGGGACGGGTCGTGCGCGTCCGGCCGGTTCTTGTCGTGGTCCTTGGCCGGGGCCTTTCCGGGCTTCTTGCCGGGCTTCTTCGCGGCGCCCTTCGTGGGGTCGTCCGGTGTGCGGCCGGGTCCGGACGGTCCGGTCCCGGGGCGGACGGTGCCGCCGTCGCGGTGGCGGGCGGGCAGGACGCCGGTGCCGTCCGGGACCTCGTGGGTGCCCTTGCGGTAGAAGGCGTACCAGGACAGGACGGTGCGCAGGTAGTCCTGGGAGTGGTTGTAGCCGAGGACGGCACGGTCCAGGTCGCGGGCGGAGGAGAGGTCGCGGCCACCGCCGCAGAGGTAGTGGCCGGCGGCGAGCGCCGCGTCGAAGACGTTGTGGGGGTCCTTCTTGCCGTCGCCGTTGCCGTCAGCGCCCCATCCGCTGCCGTCGGGGCCGCCCTGGGACCAGGTCGACGGGATGAACTGCATCGGGCCGACCGCACGGTCATGGGTGAGATCACCGTCGTAACGGCCCTGGTCGGTGTCGGTGATACGGGCGAAGCCCTTGCCGTTGAGCTGGGGGCCGACGATGGGCCGCAGGGTGGTGCCCTCGGAGTCGACGGCGCCGCCGCGCGCCTGACCGGATTCCACCTTGCCGATCGCGGCGAGCAACTGCCACGGCAGGCGGCAGCCGGGATCGGTGGCGCCGACACTCGCCTCGGCCTTCTTGTACGCGGCGAGGACGGTGGCGGGGATTCCGGCCTCGGCGGGCCCGGTGACGACCGGCCGGCCGGGCTTCCCGTGTGAACCGCCGGGCTTCTTCCCCGAACCGTCGGGCGGTACGGGGCTGTTGAGCGGCGGCAGATCCGTGTAGTACGGCGAGTCGCCGTCGACGGTGAAGTCGGCGGGCGGCTGCGGCGGGCGCTCCCGGGCCTCGGCGCGTTCGACGGTGCCCGGGGCCTGAGAAGCCGTCAGGGCGGCCACTACCAGGGCCGCGATCGCCGCCGACCCGGCTCCTCGGCGGACCCGCCGCCCGAACGTGGCTGCCATGCGTGCCTCCCCCTCCGTGGTGGACCGCGCCGGAGCCGCCGTTTGCGTGCTCCCCTGCGCGCCAACGGACGCGACACTACGACACCTTGAGACGCACATCTACCGCCATCCTCGGCCGAGATGGTGAACCGTATCGGTCAGAATTGACCACTTATCGATCACTTGTCGTTCACGCTCGGGCGAGGGCCGGGCGGGCACGGCGACGGAGGTGGCAAGGCGGGCGCGGCGAGGCGGGCGCGGCGAGCCGCACGGGCGGGAGCGGCGAGGCAGGCGCGGCGAGCCGCACGGGGCGGGAGCGGCGCCCGGTCGCGCCCCGGGCCACCCCACTGCACGCTCTGCCCCTTTCCGGGATTCGGTACGTTCAAGAACTCGCCGGCCGCTTCAGGAAAGCCCCGTCACGTGCCTGTCGGCCGTCGGCCGTCGCGATCCGGACCGGGAAGACAACGGCCTCCGGCCTGCTCATCAGGCCGCCGGTACCGGGAACGCGTTCTTGCCGTCCTGGACCATCCGGAGGCACGGCGGGCGACAGCCCCCGTGAGACCCGGGAACCTTGGCGGGACAGGGAGGCCCGACGCCCCTCCGGCCTGCGGAAGGAAGCAGGTCGGAGGGGCGTGCGGCAGAGCCTGGGAGGAGCCGGTCCAGCGGCCACGGCGGGTGGCGCGACCGTGGCCGACGGGCCGTCAGTGGGCGGCCGACTCCCAGTCCGTGCCGACGCCGATGGAGACGTCCAGCGGGGCGCGCAGCTCGACCGCGTCCGCCATCTCGCGGCGCAGCAGCTCCTCGACCTGCTCGCGCTCGCCGGGCGCCACCTCGACCACGATTTCGTCGTGCACCTGGAGCAGCATCCGGGACGTCAGTCCGGCCGCCCGCAGCGCCTCGTCGACCTTCAGCATCGCGATCTTGACGATGTCGGCGGCGGTGCCCTGGATCGGGGCGTTCAGCGCCATCCGCTCGGCCATCTCGCGGCGCTGGCGGTTGTCGCTGTTGAGGTCGGGGAGGTAGCGGCGGCGGCCGAGGATCGTCTCGGTGTATCCCGTGGCGCGGGCCTCCTCCACGACCCGCTGGAGGTAGTCCCGCACACCGCCGAACCGCTCGAAGAAGTTGTCCATCAGCTTGCGCGCCTCGTCCGGCTGGATGCCGAGCTGCTGCGAGAGCCCGAACGCCGACAGGCCGTAGGCCAGGCCGTACGACATCGCCTTGATCTTGCGGCGCATCTCCGGGTCGACCTCCGTCTTGGCGACGGAGAAGACGTGCGAGGCGACGGTGGTGTGCAGGTCCTCGCCGGAGGTGAACGCCTCGATCAGGCCCTCGTCCTCGGAGAGGTGGGCCATCACCCGCAGCTCGATCTGGCTGTAGTCGGCCGTCAGCAGGGTGTCGTACCCCTCGCCGACGACGAAGCTGCGGCGGATGGCGCGGCCCTCGTCGGTGCGGACCGGGATGTTCTGGAGGTTGGGGTCGGTCGAGGAGAGGCGGCCGGTGGCGGCGACGGTCTGGTTGAACGTCGTGTGGATGCGGCCGTCCGCGGCGATGGTCTTGATCAGGCCCTCGACCGTGGCGCGCAGCTTGGACTGCTCGCGGTGGCGCAGCATGATCACCGGAAGCTCGTTCTCGGTCTGGGCGGCGAGCCAGGCCAGGGCGTCGGCGTCGGTGGTGTAGCCGGTCTTGGTCTTCTTCGTCTTCGGCAGGCCCAGCTCCCCGAAGAGCACTTCCTGGAGCTGCTTGGGCGAGCCGAGGTTGAATTCGTGACCCGCCGCGGCGTGCGCCTCCTGGACGGCCTGCTGCACCGCCCCGGCGAACTGCTGCTCCATCCGCTCCAGCCAGCCGCGGTCGGCGGCGATGCCGTCGCGCTCCATACGGGCCAGCAGGGCGCTGGTGGGCAGCTCGACGTCGCGCAGCAGCTCGGCGGCGCCGACCTCGGCGAGCCGGGTCTCGAAGGCGGCGCCGAGATCCAGCACCGTACGGGCCTTGGCCATCAGGGCGTCGGCCTCGGCCTCCTCGTCGGCGCCGAACGCGAGCTGGCCGCCCGCCTCGGCGGCCGGGGCCAGATCGCGGCCGAGATATTCGACCGAGAGGGCGTCGAGAGCGAAGGAGCGGCGGCCGGGCTTGACGAGGTAGGCGGCGAGGGCGGTGTCCATCGTGACGCCGTCGATCCGCCAGCCGTGCTCGCCGAAGACCCGCATCAGGCCCTTGGCGTTGTGCATGACCTTGGGGCGGTCGGCGGCGGCGCTCCAGGCGGCGAAGGCCCGCTCGTCGGCCTCGTCGAGCTGCGCCGGGTCGAACCAGATCGCCGGGCCCCCGGCCGTGGCCAGCGCGATCTCGGCGACGCTGCCGCTGCCCAGGGACCAGACGTCGACGGTGGAGACGCCCAGCGGGCCGGTGCCGTGCTCGGCGAGCCAGGGGGCCAGCTCACCGGCGCCGGCGACGGTGCCGTCCACCTCGACGCCGCCGGCCGCGGCGGGCTCGTCGGCGCCCTGGTCCGCGCCCGGATCGACGGCGTGCAGCCGGTCGCGCAGACCCTGGTTACGGATCTCCAGGCCGTTGAGGAACGCGGTGAGCTTCTCGCGGTCGTACGCCTCGCGGACCAGCTCACCGGGGCCACAGGGCAGCTCCACGTCGCGGATCATCTCCGTCAGCCGTCGGTTGAGCTTGACGGCCTCCAGGTGATCGCGGAAGTTCTGGCCCGCCTTGCCCTTGACCTCCTCGGCCCGCTCCACCAGCTCGGCGAAGGAACCGAACTGGTTGATCCATTTCGCGGCGGTCTTCTCGCCGACGCCGGGGATACCGGGGAGGTTGTCCGACGGGTCGCCGCGCAGCGCCGCGAAGTCCGGGTACTGGGCGGGGGTCAGGCCGTACTTCTCGACGACCTTCTCCGGGGTGAAGCGCGTCAGCTCGGAGACGCCCTTGGTGGGGTAGAGGACCGTGACGTCGTCGGTGACGAGCTGGAAGGAGTCGCGGTCGCCGGTGACGATGGAGACGGCGAAGCCCTCGGCGGTGGCCTGCTGGGTGAGCGTGGCGATGACGTCGTCGGCCTCGAAGCCCTCGACGGCGAAGCGCTTGACGTGCATCGCGTCCAGCAGCTCGCCGATCAGCTCGACCTGGCCGCGGAACTCGTCGGGCGTCTTGGAGCGGTTCGCCTTGTACTCGGGGAACTCCTCGGAGCGCCAGGTCTTGCGGGAGACGTCGAAGGCCACCGCGAAATGGGTGGGCGCCTCGTCACGCAGGGTGTTCGCGAGCATGGACGCGAAGCCGTAGATCGCGTTGGTCGGTTGCCCCGTGGCGGTGGTGAAGTTCTCCACGGGCAGGGCGAAGAACGCCCGGTAGGCCATGGAGTGCCCGTCCATCAGGAGCAGGCGGGGACGGTCGTCCCCCACCGCTGCGGTGCCGGTCGTTTCGCTCTTCTTCGCTGCCTTTGCTGCCACGCCCCCGATCCTGCCACGCCCCACTGACAATCCACGCCGCGACCGTGACGGGCGGCGCGCGGGCGGCCGGGAGCGGGGCGGCGGCCGGTGGCCCAACCCCGCCCGCGGCGGGCTCCGCGCGGAGTTTTCCAAAGGCGTCCGTCCCGCCGTCGCGGCGTTGTCCACAGGCTCTGCCCGCCCGCCGCGGTCCATGACAGGATCGGATGTGCACGGCAACGATCCGGCCCGGCCTCCGTGCGCCGGGCGGCCCACGGCCCGAGGGAGAGCGTCATGGCAGGCAAGCCGCCCGCATCCGATCCGGTTCAGGACGCGCCCGAGGTCGGCGCACCCCAGCACTCCGCCGTCGGCCTCCCCGCGATCACCAACGCGCTGCGCATCTCGCAGCAGCAGATGGGCGTGCGCCGTACGGCCCTGACGCTGCTGCGCGTCAACCAGAAGAGCGGCTTCGACTGCCCCGGCTGTGCCTGGCCCGAGGGCGAGCAGCGGCACACCGCGGAGTTCTGCGAGAACGGCGCCAAGGCCGTCGCGGAGGAGGCGACACTGCGCCGCGTCACCCCGGAGTTCTTCGCCGCGCACCCCGTCGCGGACCTCGCCCGACGCAGCGGTTACTGGCTCGGCCAGCAGGGCCGGCTGACCCACCCCATGTACCTCGCCGAGGGCGCCGAGCACTACGAAGCGGTCTCCTGGGAGCGCGCCTTCGACATCCTGGGCGAGGAGCTGACGGCCCTCGGATCGCCCGATGAGGCGGTCTTCTACACCTCGGGCCGCACCAGCAACGAAGCCGCTTTCCTCTTCCAGCTCTTCGCCCGCGAGTTCGGCACGAACAACCTCCCCGACTGCTCCAACATGTGCCACGAGTCGTCCGGCTCCGCGCTGACCGAGACCCTCGGCGTCGGCAAGGGCAGCGTGCTGCTGGAGGACCTCTACAAGGCCGACCTGATCATCGTCGCCGGGCAGAACCCCGGGACCAACCACCCCAGGATGCTGACCGCGCTGGAGAAGGCGAAGGCCGGCGGCGCGCGGATCATCTCCGTCAATCCGCTGCCCGAGGCCGGTCTGGAGCGGTTCAAGAACCCGCAGACGCCACGCGGTCTGGCGGGCGGCGGCACGGCGCTGACCGACCTCTTCCTCCAGGTCCGCATCGGTGGCGACCAGGCGCTCTTCCGTGCGCTGTGCCGGCGTGTCCTGGAGACCGAGGGCGCGCTCGACCAGGAGTTCATCGACGCGCACACGCACGGCTTCGAGGAGTTCGCGGCCGCCGCGCGCGCCACCGACCCCGAGGAGACGCTGCGCGCCACCGGGCTGCGCCAGGAGGAGATCGACGCGGCGGCGGAGATGGTCCTCGCCTCGCGGCGCACCATCGTGTGCTGGGCGATGGGCCTGACGCAGCACAAGCACTCGGTGCCCACCATCCGCGAGGTGGTCAACTTCCTGCTGCTGCGCGGCAACGTCGGCCGCCCCGGTGCCGGGGTCTGCCCCGTGCGCGGGCACAGCAACGTCCAGGGCGACCGCACCATGGGCATCTTCGAGCGGCCCGCGCCCGCCTTCCTCGACGCCCTGGAGAAGGAGTTCGGCTTCGCGCCGCCCCGGGAGCACGGCTACGACGTCGTCCGGGCCATCCGGGCGCTGCGCGACGGCGACGCCAAGGTGTTCTTCGCGATGGGCGGCAACTTCGTCTCGGCCACCCCCGACACCGACGTCACCGAGGCGGCGGTGCGGCGCGCCCGGCTGACGGTGCACGTCTCCACCAAGCTCAACCGCTCGCACGCGGTGACGGGCGCGCGGGCGCTGATCCTGCCGACGCTGGGCCGTACGGAGCGCGATGTGCGAGGCGGCGCCGAGCAGTTCGTGACGGTCGAGGACTCCATGGGCATGGTGCACGCCTCCCGGGGGCGGCTGGCCCCGGCCGGTCCGCGGCTGCTGTCGGAGACCGCGATCGTGGCCCGGATGGCCCGCCGCGTCCTCGGCGAGCGGAGCCGTACGCCGTGGGAGGAGTTCGCCCGCGACTACGGGACGATCCGCGACCGCATCGCCCGGGTCATCCCCGGCTTCGAGGACTTCAACGCCAAGGTCGCCCGCCCCGGCGGCTTCACCCTGCCGCACGCGCCCCGGGACAGCCGCAGCTTCCCCACCGCCACCGGGAAGGCCAACTTCACGGCGGCGCCCGTGGAGTACCCGCACGTCCCCGAGGGCCGGCTGCTGCTCCAGACGCTGCGCTCGCACGATCAGTACAACACCACCATCTATGGCCTCGACGACCGCTACCGCGGCATCAAGAACGGCCGCCGGGTCGTGCTGCTCCACCCCGAGGACGCCCGGGAGCACGGCTTCGCCGACGGTGACTACGCCGACCTGGTCAGCGAGTGGACGGACGGCAGCGAGCGCCGCGCGCCCGGATTCCGGGTGGTGCACTACCCCACCGCGCGGGGCTGCGCGGCGGCGTACTACCCCGAGACCAATGTGCTCGTCCCGCTCGACCACACCGCCGACACCAGCAACACCCCGGCGTCGAAGTCCGTGGTGATCCGGCTGGAGCGGCCACAGGACAACAGGGCTGGCGGGGCCCCGGAGCGGTGACCCCGGGCCCGGCGGCTCCGGGCCGGGCTGATAGGAACATCCGGATCACCGATCAGCACGGACGAGCGGACGGAGCGAGCACTTGGGCACGCAGCAGACCACCACGTTCCCGCAGGAGGTCCTCGACCAGTGGGCCGGGCCCGGCCTCGATCTGCCGTCGCTCTTCTCCGCCGGGCATCTCGGCAGCCGGATGAGCGTGCAGGTCATCGAGGCAGGTCCGGACCGTGTCGTCGGCACGATGCCGGTCGAGGGCAACACCCAGCCGTACGGGCTGCTGCACGGCGGCGCGTCCGCGGTGCTGGCGGAGACCCTCGGGTCGGTCGGCGCGATGCTGCACGGCGGCCCGTCGAAGCTGGCCGTCGGCGTGGACCTGAACTGCACCCACCACCGCGGGGTCCGCTCGGGCCTGGTGACCGGCGTCGCCACCCCGGTGCACCGGGGACGGTCCACCGCGACGTACGAGATCGTGATCACCGACGAGGCGGACAAGCGGGTCTGCACCGCCCGCCTGACCTGCATGCTCCGGGACGCCCCCGAGGACGCCTACCGGAGCTGAGGGCGCGCCCGCCCGCCGCCCTCGACCGCACGGCCCGGTACCGTCCCGGACACACGCGTGGCCCCGTACCGTACGACGGTGACGGGGCCACGCGGACGGACACTCCGGGCTACTGCCCCGGCTGGTCCTTCGGCTCCTTCTGGCCCTTCTGCTTCTTCTCCTCGGCGTCCTCGATGACCGCCTCGGCGACCTGCTGCATGGAGAGCCTGCGGTCCATCGACGTCTTCTGGATCCAGCGGAACGCGGCCGGTTCGGTCAGCCCGTACTGGGTCTGCAGGATGCTCTTCGCGCGGTCGACCAGCTTGCGGGTCTCCAGCCGCTGGGTGAGGTCGGCGACCTCCTTCTCCAGCGTCTTCAGCTCGGTGAAGCGGCTGACCGCCATCTCGATGGCCGGGACGACGTCGCTCTTGGAGAACGGCTTGACGAGATAGGCCATCGCGCCCGCGTCCCGGGCACGCTCCACCAGCTCGCGCTGGGAGAAGGCGGTCAGCATCAGGACGGGGGCGATGCTCTCCCCGGCGATCCGCTCGGCGGCGGAGATGCCGTCCAGGATCGGCATCTTCACGTCGAGGATGACCAGATCCGGGCGGTGTTCACGGGCCAGTTCGACGGCTTTCTGCCCGTCACCGGCCTCACCGACAACGGTGTAGCCCTCCTCCTCCAGCATCTCTTTGAGGTCGAGACGGATGAGGGCCTCGTCCTCGGCGATCACGACGCGCGTCGTCAGCGGCGGGACGTGCGACCGGTCATCATCGGCGGCGGGCTGCTCGGGCTCGGCGGCGCTCACGGGTCTCCTCGTTCAGGCAGGTGGTGCCCCTTTAGCGTACCCAGCTCCTGTATGGTGGGAGCACGACGGGGGCTCCTCAGCCTTCGATTCCCAAGGCCCTGGTACCCCAACCGGTTAGAGGGACGGTGCTCAAACCACCGACAGTGTGGGTTCGAATCCCACCCAGGGCACTTCGCCTCACTTTTGAAGGCCAGTCCTCGCTCCGCCGATCGGTGATCTTCACCCGTCGTGACGAGCGCGCCCGGTAGCCCTCCCCTCGCGAGAGACCCGGTGCCCCTTTCCCCGTACGGCGGTACGTACCGGTTTCCCGCCGCGGGCACGCAGAGGGCCGAAGCGCTGACAGGAACGGCGGTCAGAACCTCGGCCCGGCATCAACGCCCGCGCACGGACGGTTGTTTCCTCCGGCGGAGCGGCGGCTATTTCCCGCCGTCGTCCTCGCCGATGCGGTGGACGCGGACGAGGTTGGTGGAGCCGGGGACCCCGGGCGGCGAACCGGCGGTGATGATCACGAGGTCTCCCCGTTCGCAGCGGCCGATCTTCAGCAGTTGCTCGTCGACCTGCGCGACCATCTCGTCGGTGGAGGCGACGGTCGGACCGAGGAAAGTCTCCACGCCCCAGGTGAGGTTGAGCTGCGAGCGGGTCGCCGGGTCGGGGGTGAAGGCGAGCAGCGGGATGGGCGAGCGGTAGCGGGAGAGCCGGCGGACGGTGTCGCCGGACTGTGTGAAGGCGACGAGGAACTTCGCGCCGAGGAAGTCGCCCATCTCAGCGGCCGCGCGGGCGACGGCACCGCCCTGGGTGCGGGGCTTGCTGCGGTCGGTCAGCGGCGGCAGGCCCTTGGCGAGGATGTCCTCCTCGGCCGCCGTGACGATGCGGCTCATGGTGCGGACGGTCTCGGTGGGGTACTTCCCCACGCTCGTCTCACCGGAGAGCATCACCGCGTCCGTGCCGTCGATGACGGCGTTGGCGACGTCGGACGCCTCGGCGCGGGTGGGCCGGGAGTTGTCGATCATCGAGTCCAGCATCTGGGTGGCGACGATGACCGGCTTGGCGTTGCGCTTGGCCAGCTTGACGGCGCGCTTCTGGACGACCGGCACGGCCTCCAGCGGCATTTCGACGCCGAGGTCACCGCGGGCGACCATGATCCCGTCGAAGGCGGCGACGATGTCGTCGATGTTCTCGACGGCCTGCGGCTTCTCGATCTTGGCGATGACGGGGAGGAAGCGGCCCTCCTCGCCCATGATCCGGTGGACGTCCTCGATGTCGTGACCGCTGCGGACGAAGGAGAGGGCGATGAGGTCGACGCCGGTGCGCAGCGCCCAGCGGAGGTCGTCCTGATCCTTGCCGGAGAGGGCGGGGACGGAGACGGCGACGCCGGGGAGGTTGAGGCCCTTGTGGTCGGAGACCATGCCGCCCTCGATGACCCGGGTGTGGACGCGGGGCCCGTCGGTGCCGGTGACCTCCAGGGTGACCTTGCCGTCGTCGACGAGGATGCGTTCGCCGGTGGTGACGTCGGCGGCGAGGCCGTCGTAGGTGGTGGAGCAGAGGTGGCGGTCGCCCTCGACGGAGGGGTCGACGGTGATGGTGAACGTGTCGTCGCGTTCGAGAAGTACGGGGCCTTCGCGGAAACGGCCCAGGCGGATCTTCGGACCTTGAAGGTCGGCGAGGACACCGACGCTGCGGTGGGTGTCCTCGGCCGCCGCGCGGACCCGTGCGTAGCGCGCTTCGTGATCGGCGTAGCCGCCGTGGCTGAGGTTGAGGCGTGCGATGTCCATACCGGCGACGACGAGGTCTTTGATCTGCTCGTATGTGTCGGTGGCCGGTCCCAGTGTGCAAACGATTTTCGCTCGGCGCATGAGGCGACCCTATGCCGTACCCACTGGTAGAGAACGGTGCCTCGATGACTGCCCAACGGCCGCTGGATGAAAGGCTGTTGACGACTATTGAAATGCGCGGCCCGCCGCTCCGATGAGCGGCGGGCGGGGCGCGCGGATGTCATATGACGCCGCGTCAGGCGTGGTGGGCGGGGGCCGTCCGGGGCGGGGTGACGGCTGCGGGACCGGTGGGGTGCGGGAGGCCGAACGTGGTGAAGGCGGTGCGGTCGGGCAGCGGGTAAGGGGTGTCGCCGGTGAGGGAGTTGAGGATGGTGGCGCTGCGCCAGGCGGCGAGACCGAGGTCCGGGGTGCCGACGCCGTGGCTGTGGCGTTCGGCGTTCTGGACGTGGACGGCGCCGGTGACGGCGGGGTCGAGGACCATGCGGTGGTCGGCGTCGATGCGGGGGCGGCCCGCGGCGTCCCGGCGGATGTACGGGTCGAGGGCGGCGAGGAGGGTGTCGAGGCGGCGTTCGCGGTAGCCGGTGGCGAGGACGACGGCGTCGGTGGTCAGGCGGGTGCGGGTGTCCTGTTCGGGGTGGGTGAGGTGGAGTTCGACGCCGCCGCCCGGGGTGCGGTCGGCGGCCGCCACGTGGACGCCCGGGGTGAGGACGGCGTCCGGCCAGCCGCCGTGCAGGGTGCGGCGGTACAGCTCGTCGTGGATGGCGGCGAGGGTGTCGTGGTCGATGCCCTTGTAGAGCTGCCACTGGCCGGGGACGAGGGCGTCGCGGACCGGTTCGGCCAGGGCGTGGAAGTAGCGGGTGTAGTCCGGGGTGAAGTGTTCGAGGCCGAGCTTGCTGTACTCCATGGGCGCGAAGGCGGGCGTACGGGCGAGCCAGTGCAGGCGTTCGCGGCCCTCGGGGCGGGCGCGCAGCAGGTCGAGGAAGATCTCGGCGCCGGACTGGCCCGCGCCGACGACGGTGACGTGGTCGGCGGCGAGCAGCCGCTCCCGGTGGTCGAGGTAGTCGGCGGAGTGCAGGACCGGCGCGGCGGGGGCCTCGGCGAGGGGGCGCAGCGCCTTGGGGACGTACGGGGCGGTGCCGATGCCGAGGACGAGGTTGCGGGCGTGACCGCGGCCCAGGGCCTCGGCTTCACCGTCGGCGCCGAGGCGGGTGTAGTCGATCTCGAAGACGGCGTGGGGGGCGTTCCAGCGGACGGCGTCGATCTGGTGGCCGAAGTGGAGCGCGGGGAGGTTCTCGCTGACCCAGCGGCAGTACGCGTCGTACTCGGTGCGGTGGATGTGGAACCGCTCGGCGAAGTAGAAGGGGAAGAGGCGGTCGCGGCCGCGGAGGTAGTTGAGGAAGCTCCAGGGGCTGGTGGGGTCGGCGAGGGTGACGAGGTCGGCGAGGAACGGAACCTGGAGGGTGGCGCCGTCGATGAGGAGGCCGGGGTGCCAGTGGAAGGCGGGGCGCTGGTCGTAGAAGGCGGTGCGCAGGCCGGTCAGGGGCTGGGCCAGGGCGGCGAGGGAGAGGTTGAAGGGGCCGATGCCGATGCCCGCCAGGTCGAGGGGGTCGGTGGGGGCTGCGGAGCCGGCCGGGTGCGCGGTGGTCATCAGGGGATGTGGCCTTCCACGAGCTTCAGGAGGTGGGCGAGGTCACCGGCGTCGGTGTGCGGGTTGAGGAGGGTGGCCTTGAGCCAGAGTCCGGTGGAGGTGGCGGCGCGGCCGAGGACGGCGTGCCCGTCGGCGAGGAGGGTGCGGCGGATCGCGGCGACGGTGGCGTCGTCCACCCCGGTGGGGCGGAAGAGGACGGTGGTGAGGGTGGGGCGGGAGTGCAGTTCGAGGTGGGGGTGGTCCTCGATGAGGTCGGCGAGGGTGGTGGCGGCGGCCAGGGTCCGGTCGACGAGATCGCCGATGCCGCGGCGGCCGAGGGCCTTGAGGGTGACGGCCGCCTTGAGGATGTCGGGGCGGCGGGTGGTGCGCAGGGAACGGCCGAGGAGGTCGGGCAGGCCCGCTTCGGTGTCGTCGTCGGCGTTGAGGTAGTCGGCGCGGTGGTCGAGGGGGGCGAGATCGGCGGTGCGGGGGACGGCGAGGAGTCCGGCGGCGACCGGCTGCCAGCCGAGTTTGTGCAGGTCGAGGGTGACGGTGTGGGCGCGGTCCAGGCCCGTGAGGAGTCCGCGGTGGGCGTCGCTGAAGAGGAGAGCGCCGCCGTAGGCCGCGTCGATGTGGAAGCGGGCGCCGTGGCGGTCGGCGAGGTCGGCGAGGGCCCCGAGCGGGTCGAGGGCGCCGGAGTCGGTGGTGCCGGCGGTGGCGGTGAGCAGGACGGGGCCGTGGAGGCGGGCGAGGGCGGCGTCGACGGCGGCGGGGTCGAGGACGCCGTCCGGGGTGGGGAGGGTGACGGGTGCGGGGAGCCCGAGGAGCCAGGCGGCGCGGTGGATGCTGTGGTGCGCGTTGGCGCCGCAGACGATACGGAGCGGGGGCGCGTCCGCCGCGGCGGGTGGCGGGAGGGCGTCGGCGGGGCGGCGCTGGGCGCCGATGGCGGGGGCGAGGGCGGTCGTGGCCGGGGCCGGGCCGCCCGCGGTGCGGGGCTCGCGGGTGCGGGCGGCCGCCACGGGGTGCCGCGCTCCCCCGGCGTACCGCTCCCCCTGGGCGGGCCGGGTGGCGCGGGCGGCTTCGCGGGCGAGGAGCACGGCGAGTTGGTTGGACTCGGTGCCGCCGGTGGTGAGCAGGGCGTCCGGACCGTCGCCGGGCGCGTGGGCGTCGTCCTTCGACGGGGTGGGCCGGGGCGCGTGGGGGAAGACGAGGGCGGCGAGTTCGCGGGTGGCGAGGGCTTCGAGGGCGGAGGCGGCGGGGGCCTGGTCCCAGGAGTCCATGGAGGGGTTGAGGGCGGACGCGGCGAGATCGGCCGCGGCGGCGACGGCCAGCGGCGGGCAGTGCAGATGGGCCGCGCAGTGCGGATCGGCGGGGTCGGCGGCGCCGGCGGCCAGGGTGCGGATGAGGGTGGCGAGCGCGGTGTGCGCGCCGTCGCCGTCGTCGGGCAGGAGGGGCGCGCAGGCGGTGCGGACGGCGCGGGCGACGGCGTCCGGTCCGCCTGCGGGGAGGGGGCCCGCGCGGTCCGCGGCGCCGTCGGCGAGGGCGCCGAGGACGGTGTCGAGGAGGGGACGGAGCGCGCGGGGGCCTTCGATACCGCCCGCGAGGGCGGCGTCGGTGGCGGGCACAGGCATGAACGTGCCCTTCCATGTGGGGAGTTGGTGTGGGAGCGGCCGTCCCGCGTCTCGCGGACGGCCCGTCATTAGGCGGCCCTAAGTTACTTTCCTCGTACGGTACGTAGCCACCGGGGGCGGTGGTTCCACCCATTCGTGGGAGGCGAGTGCCGCAGGTGTTCGGGTGGGGCGCGGCGGAATGGGGGCGGGGGCCGGAGGGCGATGTCGTGGCCGGCTGCTGCGCGGTCCCTCGTGGGGAGAGCGGGGGGCGGGGCCCGGCGGTAGGTGAGGTGGGGTGGGCTCGTACCTGGCGGGCGGTGGGGCGGTGGTGTGGCCTGGGGCGCGGCGGGCGAGGCGGGGTGGGGGGCTCATGCCTGGCGGTCGGCGGGCGTGGTGGCCTGGGGCGCGGCGGGCGAGGTGAGGTGGGTGTGTCAGGCCGGGCGGCCGGTGGGGCGGTGCGGCCTCATGCCTGACGGTCTGGGCGGTGTGGCCCGGGGCGGGGGTGCGTCGGGCCTGGCGGTCTACGGAGTGGGGCCTGCCTGGTGAGTGGGGCGCCGTGGGGTCGGCGGTCGACGGGGAGGAAGACGGGGGCGGGGCCCGGGGTGGCTCCGGGTGGGGGCTTGTACCTCGTGGGTGGGGCCGGGGTGCGGCCTCGGAACGATGGGGTGCCCCGCGCATGTATGTCCGGGCCGAGGAAGGCGAGCCGTCATGTCCAGGCCGAGGGGGGCGACTCGCGTATCGCGGGCCCGATCGGGTGCCCCGCGTCCGTATCTACGGAGCGGCCGGGGTCTCGGGCCGGGAAGCCGGCGAATCGGGCAGGCGGGGCGGGCCGCGCCTGCGGGAGCCAAGTGGACCGAGGCGGGCCTGCCCCAAGGGCGGGCCTGCCCCAGGCCAGAGGGTGGGCCGGGACAGGCCGGAAGGCGGGCCGGGCAGGCCGGAAGGCGAGCCGAGGCAGGCCGGAGAACGGGCCAGGGTAGGCCCGGACCGGAGGACGGGCAGGACAGGCCGGAAAGCGAGCCGAGGCAGGCCGGAAAACGGGCAGCGCAGGCCAGAGGGCGAGCCGGGACAGGCCAGAGGACCGGCCGGACAGGCCGGAAGGCGGGCCGGGCAGGCCGGAAAACGGGCAGCGCAGGCCGGAAAGCGAGCCGAGGCAGGCCGGAGAACGGGCCAGGGTAGGCCCGGACCGGAGGACGGGCAGGACAGGCCGGAAAGCGAGCCGAGGCAGGCCGGAGAACGGGCAGCGCAGGCCAGAGGGCGAGCCGGGACAGGCCGGAGGACGGGCAGGACAGGCCGGAGGACCGGCCGGACAGGCCGGAGGACCGGCCGGACAGGCCGGAAGGCAGGCCGGGGGCGGCTCAAGGCAGGGCGGACGTGAGGCCGGCGCCCCGTGCCGTTCGTCGGTCCGCCCTGCGGGAGAACCAGGTCAGGCTTCGGGGGCCCGGTCGGCGGAAGGCTGTGCTTTTCGGATGCGCAGGGCTCGGGCCAGGTCGTCGAGTTGGTCGGTGAGGCCGCGGCGCAGGGCGGGGGTGGGGGTGTCGGTGGCGAGGCAGGCGTGGCCGAGGTGGAGGGTTTCGTCGTCGATGAAGGGGGTGGGGAAGGCGTGGCGGGTGGCGGCTTCGGCGAGGGCGGGGCCGCGGTGGGTGGCGAGGGTGACCGCGTCGGTGAAGAAGCGGGCCACATAGGGGCGGAGGAGGTCGTGCTGTTCGGGGGCCCAGAAGCCGGTGGCGGTGGCGGTGAAGAGGTAGTTGGAGGGCGCCGCGTCGGCGTCGGTGGTGAACAGGGCCTGCCAGGCGGCTTCCTTGGCGGCCGGGTCGGGCAGGGCGGCGCGGCAGCGGGCGGCGCCCTCGGTGCCGGTGGCGCTGGGGTCGCGGGCGAGTTCCTCGTCGATGTGCTCGGGGGCGAGGGCGCCGAGGGTGGCGAGGCGGGCGAGGATGCGCCAGCGCAGTTCGGGGTCGAGGCCGGGGCCGCCGGGGACGCTGCCGTCGTCGAGCCAGTCCTGGATGCCCTCGGGTGAGGTGGCGTTGTCGATGAAGGCGCGGACGGCGATCAGGCGCAGGCTGGTGGCGGTGAGGTCGGTGGCGCCTTCGGTGTGGCGCAGGATGTCGCGGCTCAGGGCGGTGAGGGTGCCCAGTGCGGCGTGGCGTTCGGCGGCGGGGAGGTAGCGGTCGGCGACGGGGGTGCGGGCGAACCGCAGCACTCCGGCGACGACGGCGGGGTCCGGCTCGGCGGGCAGGTGCCGGCGGACGAGGTCGAGGTAGGCGGCGGGAGCGAGGTCGCCGTCGCGGACCATGTCGCGGGCGGCCGTCCACAGCACGGCCCGGGTGAGCGCGCCGCCGTCGGCGGCGGGGATGCCGGACAGGGACCGGGCGACGGTCTCCCAGGAGGCCGTGTCCAGGCGGATCTTGAGGTAGCTGAGGTCGCCGTCGTTGAGGACGACGAGGGCGGGGACGGGCCCGGGGAGGGTGTGGCGGGTGGTGCCTTCGTCCTGGGGGATGTCGACCTCGAAGCGGTCCCGCAGGGCGAGGGGGGCAGGGGCGGGAGGGGTGACGCGCGTGGTCGTGGGGGCGGCGAGGCGGGGCGGGGCGGGGGGCGCACCCGCGGAGGCGGCGGTGTCCTGGTCGTAGAGGCCGATGGCGATGCGGTGCGGGCGGCTGCCGTGGTGGGTGAGGGCGAGCTGCCAGGTGTCGCCCTGCGGTTCGACGGTGGCGGTCAGGGTGTCGGGGCCGGTGGTGCGCAGCCAGCGGGCGGCCCAGCCGGGGACGTCGCGGTCGGTGTGGCGGGCGAGGGAGTCGAGGAAGTCGGCGAGGGTGGCGTTGCCGAAGCGGTGGCGGGTGAGGTGGTCGTTGATACCGGCGAGGAAGTCCTTCTCGCCGATCCAGGCGACGAGTTGGCGCAGGGCGGAGGCGCCCTTGGCGTAGGAGATGCCGTCGAAGTTGAGGAGGGCGGAGGCGGTGTCGGGGACGTCCTCGGGGGCGGGGGCCACCGGGTGGGTGGAGGGGCGCTGGTCGGCCTCGTAGCCCCAGCTCTTGCGGACGGTGCCGAAGTCGACCCAGGTGTCGGTGAAGCGGGTGGCTTCGGAGAGGACCTGGTAGCCCATGTACTCGGCGAAGGACTCGTTGAGCCAGATGTCGTCCCACCAGCGGAGGGTGACGAGGTCGCCGAACCACATGTGGGCCATCTCGTGGGCGATGACCATGCCGCGGGTCTGGCGTTCGGTGTCGGTGACGGCGGAGCGGTGGACGAATTCGTCGCGGAAGGTGACGAGGCCCGGGTTCTCCATCGCGCCGGCGTTGAACTCGGGGACGAACGCCTGGTCGTAGGAGTCGAAGGGGTACGGCTCGTCGAAGAGGTCGCGGTAGCGGTCGTAACAGCGGCGGGTGAGGTCGAGGATCTCCTCGGCGTCCGCGTCGAGGTACGGGGCGAGGGAGCGGCGGCAGTGGATGCCGAAGGGCAGCCCGGCGTGCTCGGTGCGGACGGAGTGCCAGGGGCCGGCGGCGACGGCGACGAGGTAGGTGGAGAGCGGCGGGGTGGGGGCGGCGCGCCAGACACCGCCGCCCTCGTGGGTGGTGACGCCGTTGGCGAGGACGGACCATTCCTCGGGGGCGGTGACGGTGAGGGCGAAGACGGATTTGAGGTCGGGCTGGTCGAAGGTGGCGAAGACGCGCTGGACGTCCTCCATGAACAACTGGGTGTAGACGTAGCTCTCGCCGTCGGCGGGGTCGGTGAAGCGGTGCATGCCCTCGCCGGTGCGGGAGTAGGACATACGGGCCTCGACGCACAGCTCGTGTTCGCCGGGGGCGAGGCCGGTGAGCGGGAAGCGGTTGTCGTCGAGGAGGGAGGGGTCGAGAGGGGTGCCGTCGAGGGTGACGGAGCGCAGCGCGGCGGGCTTGGCCTCGAAGAACGTGGTGACGGGGGCGCCGTCGCGGACGGCGAAGCGGATGTCGGCGCGGGAGCCGAAGTGCTTCTCGCCCTGGGTGAGGTCGAGGTGGATGGAGTGGTGGCGGACGTCGAGGAGTCCGGCTCGGGTCTGCGCCTCGTCGCGCTGGAGTGCGGGCATGGGCTCATGCTGCCGTACACCCCCGTTCGGCCGCACGGGGTGTGGACAACTTCGCGGACGGGGAGCTTCCGTGGCCGTGTGGGCGGGTGGTCCCGCTGCCGCGCGGACGTCCGGTCCGCGGCGGAGGGCGGGCCTCCCCGGGCTGCCCGCGGCGTTCGGAACGCCCGCCGCGGTCGCCGCCGCCGGTGCGCCGGCCGCCGCCCTCTTCGCCGAGGAGACCCGCGACCGGCCGCTGGAGGAGGTCTCCCCCTGACCGCAGCACCGGCGGATCGTCCGGGTCCGGCACCGTGTCGGACCAGCCGCCCGGCACACTGCGCCCCTGCCGCTCGCGGAAGCGGACCGGGGAGACGCCGACCCGGCGGGCGAACAGCCGGCTGAAGTACGCCGGGTCGTCGTACCCGACCCGGCGGGCCACGGCGGCGACGGGCAGCTCCGTCGCCGCCAGCAGTTCCTTGGCCCGGCCCAGCCGGATGCCCAGCAGATAGTCCTTGGGCGTGCACCCGGCCGCGTCGCGCACCGCGGCGCGCAGCGCGGCCGGGGTCATGCCGTTACGGGCCGCGTGCCCGGCCACCGTCAGCGGTGCGAAGGCGTCGCGGGCCAGCGCCCGCAGCACCGGGTCGCCGTCCGCGTCGCTCCCGGCGCGGGCCCGGCGCAGCGCCACGAGGAGTTCGTGGACGGCGGCGGAGGTCTCCACCTCCAGCAGCGGGTTGTCGCGGCGCGCGGCGCGGGCGATCCGGCCGACGGCGGCGCGCGCCGCGACGGTGTCGGTGAGCGGCACCGGGCGGCGGTCCGCGTCGATGTACCCCAGCTCCCGGTAGGTGGCGGTGGCCGGTCCCGTGAAGTCGACGAAGCTCTCGTCCCAGCCGCTGTCCGGATCGGCGCCGTAGTGGTGGACGACGCCCGGCAGCAGCCACAGCAGGGCGGGGGCGGTGATCTCCTGGATCCGGCCGTCGGGCCCCGCGTACCAGCCGCGTCCGGCGCTGATGACCAGCGCGACGTGGTGGTCCAGGGTGCGCGGCCCGACCGGCGGCAGGGTGCCGTGCTGGAGGCCGACGCCCAGGCAGACCAGGCCGAGACGGTGGTGGAGCGGCGTGGGCGTGAAGTAGCGCATCCAGGTGTGGTACATCTCCGGCCCTCCCGCGGGCCGCCCGTACGGTCCGCCGCCGCTCCGTCCAAACAGCGCCGATCTTTGTCCATGGACCGCCGCCTGGCCAGGGGGCGAGGGTGGGCGGCACGGACGGCGGCGACGGAGGGCGGGCGGCACGGTGGCGTACGAGGCGGCCGGATTCACGGTGGGCGAGCGGGATTTCCTGCTGGACGGGCGGCCGGTGCGGCTGCTCTCCGGCGCACTGCACCACTTCCGCGTGCACGAGGCGCAGTGGGACCACCGGCTCGCGATGCTGCGCGCACTGGGCCTGAACTGCGTGGAGACGTACGTCCCGTGGAACCTCCACGAGCCCCGCCCCGGGGAGCTGCGGGACGTCGCGGCGGTGGGCCGGTTCCTGGACGCGGCCGGGCGCGCCGGACTGCGGGCGATCGTGCGGCCCGGTCCGTACATCTGCGCCGAGTGGGAGAACGGCGGGCTGCCGCACTGGCTGACCGGACCGCTGGGGCGCCGCGTACGGACCTGTGACCCGGAGTATCTGCGGGCGGTGGAGCGCTGGTTCACGGCGCTGCTGCCGCAGATCGTCTCCCGGCAGTGCACCACCGGCGGCCCGGTGGTGCTGGTGCAGGTGGAGAACGAGTACGGCTCCTACGGGTCGGACACCGGCTACCTGGCGTGGCTGGCGCGGCTGCTGCGCGAGCGGGGGGTGACGGTGCCGCTGTTCACCTCGGACGGGCCCGAGGACCACATGCTGACCGGCGGCTCGCTGCCCGGCGTGCTCGCCGCGGTGAACTTCGGCTCGGGCGCCCGGGAGGCGTTCGCCGCGCTCCGCCGCCACCGGCCGTCCGGTCCGCTGTTCTGCGCGGAGCTGTGGTGCGGCTGGTTCGCGCACTGGGGCGAGACGCCCGCGCCGGACGACGCGCGGCGCGCGGCGCGGGAGCTGCGGACCGCCCTGGAGTGCGGCGCGTCCGTCAACCTCTACATGGCGCACGGCGGCACCAGCTTCGGCGGCCACGCGGGCGCCAACCGCGCGGGCGCGCTGCACGACGGCCCGCTGGAGCCGACCGTCACCTCCTACGACTACGCCGCCCCGATCGACGAACGCGGCCGCCCCACCGCCAAGTTCGCCCTCTTCCGCGACGCTCTCGCCCCGTACGCGGACACCCCGCCGCCCGAGCCGCCCGCGCCCTGGCCGGTGCTGGGCGCGCCCGCCGACGTCCGCCTGGACGGATGGGCGGCGCCCGGCGCGGTCCTGGACGTGCTCGGCGGCCCGGAGGTGACCGCGCCCGTCCCGCCCGCCTTCGAGGAGCTGGACGTGGACCGCGGGCTGGTCCGCTACCGGCTGCGGGTCCCCGGCCCCCGGCAGCCGTACCCGCTGCGGGTCCGCGGCCTGCGGGATCGCGCCGTGACGTTCGTGGACGGTGTGCCGGGCCCGGAGCTGGACACCGAGGACGCGCTGCTCGGCGACGTACCGGGCCCGGCGGAGGTGGAGCTGTGGGTGGAGTCCCTGGGCCGGGTCAACTACGGCCCCCGCCTCGGCGAACCCAAGGGCCTCACCGGCGGGGTGCTGCACGAGCGCCAGTATCTGCACGGCGTCCGCGCCCGCGGCCTGCGCCTCGACGCGTTCGAGGACGCCGCGGCCGTGGCCCGCCTCCCCTTCGCCCCGCCCCGCCCCGGCGCCCGCGGCCTGCACCACGGCACGGTCACCGTCCCGCCCGGCCGCACCGGCGACGCCCGGCTCGAACTCCCCGGCTGGACCCGCGGCTTCGCCTGGCTCGGCGGCTTCCCCCTGGGCCGCTACTGGTCGGCCGGCCCGCAGCACACCCTGTACGTGCCCGGCCCGGTGCTGCGCGAGGGCCCGAACGAGGTCCTGCTGCTGGAACTGGCCGGGGCGGAGGGGGCGGGGGCGGTGCGGCTGGTGCCGTGAGCCGCCCCGCCCCCGCCCTCACACCTCCCGCACCTCGAACCCGTCCAGCACGAACTCGGCCTTCCCGTCGTCGCCGGTCTTGCGCAGGCCCACCCAGGTCTCGCCGTCGTCCGGGGCGGTGAACTCGTAGGTGAAGGTGGCCGGTGCGGTCGCCACCGGGAGCGGGCGGCGGTCCAGTTCGCGGGGTGCGGGCTCGTCGACGGCGGTGATCCAGGCGTACTGGCCGGCCTTCTCGTTGGCGTAGGAGAAGGAGACGCGGTAGCGGCGGCCGGGGCGGAAGCGGACGGTGTGGGGGACCGTGCGGTAGACCACGCCGGTGTTCTCGCCGCGGGACTTCAGCGACGCGGCGCCGTCGAGGACGTCGTCCACGGCCTTTCCGTGCCAGCCCCGGCGGGTGTACGGGGCGTGGCGCTCGCTGAGGTGGGTGCGGGGGTCGGTGGCGCCGCCCGCGTCGCCCTTGACGAAGACACCCCAGCCCTGCGGGACGTGCGCGAAGTCCTCGTACACCAGCGTGCCGGGCCGGCCGCCGCGCCCGGCGGGCACCACCCGGACGTTGTCGAACCGCACCCGCGGCGCACCGGCCGCCGCCGTCAGCGCGAGGATGACCGGGCCGCCGCCCTCGGGCACGGTGAAGCGGGTGGTCAGCCGCTGGAAACGGGTGCCGTGCTTGCGGTCGGCGGCGACGTGGTTGACGGCGGTGGAGGTGTCGGCCCAGTTGACGGCGCGTGCCCCGTCGGCGGTGCGCACCTCCAGCGCGGCGCGGCGCCGCTGCCCGGCCCGCTCCCCCACCTCGACCTGCACGGACGCCGCGTAATCGCCGGGCGGCAGCCGGTCCAGGCGCTGCGAGACCGTGGCCGCCGCGCCCGCCGCGACGACGAGTTCCGGATCGCCGAGCGCACTGGTGACGGCGGAGACCGGGCCCGCGGTGCGCCAGTGTGCCGTGCCGCCGTGGAAGCCGGGGTCGGCGACGGGGGTGCCCTCGCCCCAGCGCGGGTCGCGGACCGCGGGCGCCTCGTGCCGGTACACCACGTACGCGGCTCCCGGCTCCGCGTCGAGGGTGATCCGCCCGCCGCGCACCGGCAGCCGCCGCCGTGCCGCCCGGCCCCGGTCGGTGAGGCGGTACACGTACACCTCGGCGGCGCCGGCCCAGCCGCGCGGGAGGTCCCAGGTGGAGGCGCCCCCGTCCACGCTGTAGTGGTACAGCTTCGCCGGGTCGGCGGCGCGGCGCGGCTCCCAGGGCAGCAGATAGCGGCCGCCCTCCAGGACGAGCCGCCCGTCGGTGGTGATCCGCCGGACGCCGCCCGCGTCGGAGACGGTGGTGCGGCCCGGCCCCTCGAAGGTGATCTCGTGCGCGTCCCAGGTGCGGATCGGATACGCCTGGAGGTACTTGGCGGGCAGCGCGTCGCGCCAGACGACGGCGAGGAAGGCGTACCAGTCGGTCTTGCCGGTCCAGCCCTCGAAATTGCCCATCCGGGGCGCGCCCAGCAGCGTCGGCCACTTGTCGGCGAAGACGTCCTTCTGGTGGTTGCGGACGAAGCGGATCAGGCGGGAGTTGATGCCGCGGGAGGTGTCGGGCCCGTAGTCGGTCTCGTTGGCCCAGTGCGACCAGAGGGAGGAACGCTCCAGTCCGTGGCCCCATTCGGAGGCGACCTGCCAGCCCTGGTCGCGCAGATGGCGCTGGAGACGGTCGGAGTTCCAGCCCGATTCGCGGAAGACGTCGAAGTAGAGGGTGGTCAGCCCCGGATCGGTCTCCGCGCGCAGCCGCGCCAGCCGGGCGGCGTGCCTTCCGGAGAGCAGATCGCGGCGGGCGTCGATGCGGTACGACTGATCGAGCCAGTCCCACTGCTCATCGGCGGTGTCCACCAGCTCCTCGGAGAAGGCGTGCGCCTCCGGGTACGACTCGGTGGCGTTGACGTGCACCGCGAAGTCGCTGCCCCACGTCCTTCCGGCGCGCAGCAGCGCGTTGAGGCCGTCGAGGCCACCGGCGCGGACGTTGTAGTTCCCGGCGTAGTCGGGGTGCGCGGAGTCGTGGCCCTCGGACTGGTAGCCCTTGAGCAGCGTGAACTGCCGCAGCCCGTCGGTGGCCAGCGCGATCCGTTTGACGTTGTCGAGGGTGACGGCGAACGGGTTGGTGGCCTGGCTGGCGAAGTTGAACGGGATGTGCGCGACGACCCGCAGATGCTGCTCGGCGGCGCCGGCCGGTTCGGTCATGATGTCCCGCAGCGCGGCGGCCCCGTCCTGCCAGTCGGCGACGCCGTCGCCGTTGCGGTCCCCGGTGACGATCACCGTGGCCCACGGCAGCGGTTCGGTGGCGTCGCGGGGCGCGCCCTTCGCCCGGTGGGTCCACTGCCCGGGGCCCAGCCGCGCCGTGACGAGCCCGCCCTCGCGGACGGTCCGCCGCCACAGCCGGCCGTTCTCCCAGGACGTCGCGGCCGTCGGCACGTCCTGGACGGTGTTGGTCTCGACGGCGGCGGCCAGCTCCCCGGTCGCGACGACCGCGTAGGCGCAGCCGACCGGCTCCGGATCGGCTGCGGTGTCCGGCCGGGGCGTGACCAGGGTGTCGCCGCTGCGGGATTTGTCGAGGTCGATACGGGCGGCGAGCAACTGCGCGCCCGGCTGATCGCTGCGCACGCTCAGCAACGCGAGGCCCGGTATCTCCAGCGTGCCGACGGGCAGTGCCGCACTGTCCTCGATGCCGGTGACCCGCCAGGTGACGGTCCGTCCGGCCACCGCGATCTCCACCCCGATCCGGGTACCGGAGCCGAGATCGAGGGTGTACGCGACGCGGTCGGCGGCGGCGCGGTGGGTGACCTCGGGGGTGTGCGCCCGCCCGTCGATCAGCACCTCGCGCACCGCGTCCGCCCGGCCGTGCAGCACGGCGCCGGTGGCCCGGTCGGTGTACGCGACGACCTGCGGGAATCCGGTGGCGACGCGGACCGTCAGCTCCGGGGAGCGCAGCTCCGCACCGCCGCGGGCGCCGGGCACCGCGGTACCGCGGCGGGTGCCGGGCGCGGCGAGGGCGGTGCCCGCGCCGAGGGGCAGGGCGGCCGCCGCCGAGGCGAGTGCGGTGGCGGCGACGACCGCCCGCCGGCCGGGTCCGCCCGGCTCCGTTCTCTCTTCGTTCACGCGCGCTGTCCTCCTGATCGCGACCGCGGTGCCTGTCGCCGGACAGCGTGCGGCCGCCGGGCCGGACGCGCCTATGGACAAAGGGAGGAGAGCAGTTGGACTAACGGAAGGCGGGCCGGAGCGGACGGCCGCCCCCGTACGCGCACCGCCCCGGTACCGGCGGGGCCGGCCGGTACCGGGGCGGTCAGGTGCGGCGGACCGGGGGAAGTCCGCCACACCGGTGGGGGGACGCGTCGGCGAGAGCTCAGGCGCCCAGGCCGGACGCGGCTTTCTGGATGTCCGCGGCGAAGGTGCTCACCTCGGAGTAGACGCCGGGCTTGCCGGGGCGGGCGCAGCCCTCGCCCCAGGAGACGATGCCGACCTGGATGAACTCGCCCGCTTCGTCCTTGCGGAACATCGGGCCGCCGGAGTCGCCCTGGCAGGTGTCGACGCCGCCGGTGTCGAGCTTGCCGGCGCAGATCTCGTCACCCGGGGTCAGCGAGTCGCCGTAGGCCTTCTCGCAGGTGGCGTCGTCGATGAACGGCACCGTCGCCTTCAGGAGGTAGCGCTGCTGGTCGCCGCCCTCCTTGTCGGCGCCCCAACCGGCGATGGTGAAGTCACCGTTGTTGAACTTGTCGTCCTGGGCGATCTTCAGGGTGGGCTGGTCGATCGGCTTCTCCAGCTTGATCAGCGCCCAGTCCTTGCCCTTGCCGTCGTAGCCGGGGGCCTGGAGGACCTCCGTGGACTTGACCGTCACGGCGGCCGGGTCCTCCAGGTCGACGACGCCACCGGTGGCGGTGATGTCGGTGTTGGGGCCGCTGCCGTCGACGCAGTGCGCCGCGGTCAGCACGATGTCCTTGGCGTACAGCGCGCCGCCGCAGCCCATCGACAGCCGGACCATGAAGGGGAATTCACCCTGGTCGGCCTTGGTGCCGCCGACCACCTTGGTGCCCACCGAGCCGGAGGTGTCGGGGGCGGGCGCCGCGAAGGCCGTACCGGGCAGGAGGCTGAAGGCGGCCAGGGCGACGGCGCCGGCGGCGGCGGTTCTCTTGAGGTGCTTCAGGGAGCTGCGCAACGGGCTTCCTTTCGTGGGGGGTTGCACGTCGAGGACGAACGCGTGCCCCACCGGAGCCGGTGCGCGGCACGGCTGCGGAACAGGCAGCCTGCCGTGCGGCCTGCGGACCCAGTGGGGGATGAGTCCGTAAAGCGCTCTGTGATTATGTGAGCGGACGCTCAGCGTGACAAGGGTGTGCAACCCGCCAACTCCCTTGGCCCCGGCCGCCCCACACGCCCCATCACCGCCGCCCCGGCTCCGGCGTCACCCCGCCCGGCACCGCCCGCGCGCCGCCGACCAGCGGATCTCCGTACGGCACGCGGACCGCCGCCACGCCGCCGACGGCGCTCCCGCCCCGGGCAGCGCGGCGCGATGAGCGGGCACCCGACGGCGAGCGGCGGGTGCCGGTCGGCCGGCGGCTCCGTACGGGAGAGGACATGGCGGCGCTCCCGCCGCCGGGCAGCGGGAGCCGGCCGCCGCGGCGCGGTGTCCTCCGCCGTCGGCGGATCCCGCGGACGGGGGCGGAACCCGATCGGCCCCGGCTCCGTCCCATGCGTGACCCGAGGAGGCAGACATGTGGAACCCCACCGCACCGCGGACCCGCACCCCCGCCGGGAAGAGCCGCGCCGCCCGGCGCACCCTGGCCGCCCTGATCGCCCTGACCGCCGCCGGTACGGCGCTGGCCGGGTGCGGCCAGGCGAAGCAGACCGTCGGTGCCGCGCCGCCCGGCAAGCGGAGCGCGTTCGAGCAGCGCGCCGACACCATCGTGCGGGACTGGCCGAAGGTCGAGCCGGTCGCCGGGCACAAGGAGGCGCTGCTGCCGCTGGCCGGGGCCGACAAGCCGGGCGTCTCGGCGCGGAAGGTGACGGTGACCGTCGGGCACGGCGCCTGCGACGCGAAGTACGGCGCGCACGTACGCGAGTCGGAGAAGCTGGTCGTGGTGTCCGGCTGGAGCCGCAAGAAGGACGACAAGAAGATGTGCACCGCCCAACTGGCCACCGACCAGGTCACGGTGGAGCTGAAGCAGCCGCTGGGCCACCGCACCCTGGTCGACGCGGCCACCGGCAAACCGCTGGCCGGTCACCGCTGAACCGCCGCCGCACCCGCCGTCCGCACGGCGCCGCGCCCCTTCCCGCGACGCCCCGGCGGACGGCGGTCCGGGCGGCTCCGGCGGGCCGGGGCGGGGCGGCAGGGGTACCGCGGCGTGTGGGGCGCCGCGGTACCTCTGCCGGCCCGCCCCGGCCCGTTTTCCGGTGATGCGGGGCCGGGCGCCGGGACACGACCGGGCCCGGCGGCCCCGGGAGCGGCCGTCCGCCGGACGTCACACCGGGAGCGCCCGCGCGCCGGGGCCGCACCAGGCATCACACCGGGCGACCGCGCGGGACCGCACCGGACACCCGCACGCCCGGGGCACGGCCGAGCTGCGTGCCGGCTCGAAAACGACGGCCGTGCGGACGCCCGCGCACCGGCGCACGTCCTCTCCCCCGCCTTGACCACACCGCTCCCACCCGCCCCGTACGTACCCGTTCGACACGGGCCTTCGAGTGCGCTCCACCCCCTAGGCTGAGCCCATGAGCCCCTCCATCGCCCGTAACACCCGAGTGGACCTGCCCGAGTTGCTGGAGTTCGTCCGTCCCCGGCACCGCGCGATCCTGCTGACCCGCCGCTCCGACGGGACACCGCAGGGCTCGCCGCTGACCTGCGGGGTGGACGACGACGGCCGGCTGGTCATGTCGACGTATCCCGAGCGCGCCAAGGTGCACAACGCCCGCCGGGCGCCGTCGGTCAGCGTGATCGTGCTGTCCGACGAGTGGAACGGCCCGTGGGTGCAGATCGACGGTGAGGCCGAGGTGATCGACACCCCGGAGTCCGTCGAGCCGCTGGTCGAGTACTTCCGCAACATCGCCGGTGAGCACCCCGACTGGGACGAGTACCGCGAGGCCATGCGCACACAGGGCAAGTCCCTGATCCGGGTCACCCCGCGCCGCTGGGGCCCGATCGCCACCGGCGGTTTCCCGGCCCGGCTGGTCGCCGAGGACGACGAAGCCGGGAAGTAACACCCCGGCCACCGGCGCGGAGCCCGCCCGTACCACTTCCGGTACGGGCGGGCTCTTCAGCGGTACGGGCCGTCCGCCCCACGTCAGGGGCGGGCGGCCCGCCAAGAGACGCGCGACGCCCGCCCGCCGGTCGGGGAATCAGGCAGGCGTCGCGGTATGGGCCCCGGTATCGCTCCCGGGACCCATGCCGCCGTACGCCGTTGTACGGGACAGGAAGGGACGTACCGTCACACGGCGAGTGCGCGGTCCGTCGGCTTGATGGGAGCCGGCAGGGCGCTGGCTCCGGTGAGGAAGCGGTCCACCCCGCGGGCGGCGGAGCGGCCCTCGGCGATGGCCCACACGATGAGCGACTGGCCGCGCCCCGCGTCACCGGCGACGAACACACCGGGGACGTTGGTGGCGAACTCCGCGTCGCGGGCGATGTTCCCGCGGGCGTCCAGCTCCAGACCGAACTGCTCGACCAGCCCGTTCTCCCGGTCGGTACCGGTGAAGCCCATCGCCAGGGTGACCAGTTGCGCCGGGATCTTCCGCTCGGTCCCGGGCTTCTGCTCCAGCTTGCCGTCCTTGAACTCCACCTCGATCAGGTGCAGCCACTGGACGTTGCCGTCCTCGTCGCCCTCGAAGTGCGTGGTCGAGACCGAGTAGATCCGCTCGCCGCCCTCCTCGTGCGCGGAGGTCACCTTGTACAGCATCGGGAACGTCGGCCACGGCTGGCCCGCGCCGCGCTCCTCGCCCGGCCGCGGCATGATCTCGAGCTGAGTGACGGACGCCGCGCCCTGCCGGTGGGCGGTGCCCACGCAGTCCGCGCCGGTGTCGCCGCCGCCGATGACGACGACGTGCTTGCCCTCGGCGGTGATCGGGGCGACGGTCAGATCGCCCTCCTGCACCTTGTTGGCGAGCGGCAGGTACTCCATCGCGAAGTGGATGCCGTTCAGCTCCCGGCCGGGCACCGGCAGGTCACGGGAGGTGGTGGCGCCGGCGGCGATGACGACGGCGTCGTACCGCTTGCGCAGCTTCTTCGCGTCGATGTCGCGGCCGATCTCCGTCTCCGTACGGAACTTGGTGCCCTCCGCCCGCATCTGCTCGATACGGCGGTTGATGTGCCGCTTCTCCATCTTGAACTCGGGGATGCCGTACCGCAGCAGCCCGCCGATGCGGTCGGCGCGCTCGTAGACGGCGACGGTGTGACCGGCGCGGGTGAGCTGCTGGGCGGCGGCCAGTCCCGCCGGGCCGGAGCCGATGACGGCGACGGTCTTGCCGGAGAGCCGCTCGGGCGGGCGCGGGGTGACGTCGCCGCTGTCCCACGCCTTGTCGACGATGGTGACCTCGACGTTCTTGATGGTCACCGGCTGCTGGTTGATGCCGAGGACGCACGCCGCCTCGCAGGGCGCCGGGCACAGCCGCCCGGTGAACTCCGGGAAGTTGTTGGTGGCGTGCAGCCGCTCGGACGCGGCGCTCCAGTCGTCGCGCCAGGCGTAGTCGTTCCACTCGGGGATGAGGTTCCCCAGCGGACACCCGTTGTGGCAGAACGGGATGCCGCAGTCCATGCAGCGCGACGCCTGCTCGCTGATGATCGGCAGCAGGGCGCCGGGCCGGTAGACCTCTTTCCAGTCCTGGACGCGCTCGGTCACGGGACGGGCCGTGGCGACCTCGCGGTCGTGGTTGAGGAAGCCCTTCGGGTCAGCCATGGGTCGCCGCCTCCATCATCTTCTCGTGGGTCTCGGACTCGGAGAGTCCGGCCTGCTCGGCGGCGTCCTTGGCGGCGAGCACTGCCTGGTAGGTGGGCGGGACGACCTTGCTGAAGCGGGCAGCGGCGGCGTCCCAGCCGTCGAGGAGCTTCGCGGCGACGGTCGAGCCGGTCTCCTCCTGGTGGCGGCGCACCACACCGTGCAGCCACTCCTTGTCGGCGTCGTCCAGCGGACTGACCGCACCGGCCAGCTCCTTGTTGACGCGGTCGGGGTCGAGGTCGATGACGTACGCGGTGCCGCCCGACATACCGGCGGCGAAGTTCCGTCCGGTCTCGCCGAGGACGACCGCACTGCCGCCGGTCATGTACTCGCAGCCGTGGTCGCCGACGCCCTCGGAGACCACCGTGGCGCCGGAGTTGCGGACGCAGAACCGCTCGCCGACCCGGCCCCGCAGGTACAGCTCGCCGCCGGTGGCGCCGTAGGCGAGGGTGTTGCCGGCGATGGTGGAGTACTCCGCGAGGTGGTCGGCGCCGCGGTCCGGGCGGACGACGATCCGGCCGCCGGAGAGGCCCTTGCCGACGTAGTCGTTGGCGTCGCCCTCCAGCCGCAGCGTGATGCCGCGCGGCAGGAACGCGCCGAAGGACTGGCCGGCGGAGCCGGTGAAGGTGAGGTCGATGGTGTCGTCCGGCAGTCCGGCGCCGCCGAACTTCTTGGTGACCTCGTGGCCGAGCATGGTGCCGACGGTGCGGTTGATGTTGCGGATCGCGACCTGCGCACGGACCGGCTGCGCGGCCTCGGGGGTGTCCGCGGCCAGCGCGTCGGCGGCGAGCCGGATCAGCTCGTTGTCCAGCGCCTTCGCCAGCCCGTGGTCCTGGACGACGGCCTGGTGGCGGACGGCGCCCTCGGGCAGCTCGGGCACGTGCAGCAGCGGGCCGAGGTCGAGGCCCTGGGCCTTCCAGTGGTCCACCGCCCGTGTGGTGTCGAGGAGTTCGGCGTGACCGATCGCCTCGTCGAGAGTACGGAAGCCCAGCTCGGCGAGGAGTTCGCGGACCTCCTCGGCGATGAACTCGAAGAAGTTGACGATGTACTCGGCCTTGCCGCTGAACCGCTCGCGCAGCACCGGGTTCTGGGTGGCGATACCGACCGGGCAGGTGTCGAGGTGGCAGACGCGCATCATGACGCAGCCGGAGACGACCAGCGGCGCGGTCGCGAAACCGAACTCCTCGGCGCCCAGCAGCGCGGCGATGACCACGTCACGGCCGGTCTTGAGCTGCCCGTCGGTCTGCACCACGATCCGGTCGCGCAAGCCGTTGAGCAGCAGCGTCTGCTGCGCCTCGGCCAGGCCCAGCTCCCAGGGGCCACCGGCGTGCTTGAGGCTCGTCAAAGGAGACGCGCCCGTTCCGCCGTCATGGCCGGAGATGAGGACGACGTCCGCGTGCGCCTTGGAGACACCGGCGGCGACGGTGCCGACGCCGACCTCGGAGACCAGCTTCACGTGGATCCGCGCCGCCGGGTTGGCGTTCTTCAGGTCGTGGATCAGTTGCGCGAGATCCTCGATGGAGTAGATGTCGTGGTGCGGCGGCGGCGAGATCAGACCGACGCCGGGCGTCGAGTGCCGGGTCTTCGCCACCCACGGGTAGACCTTGTGGCCGGGCAGTTGACCGCCCTCACCGGGCTTGGCGCCCTGGGCCATCTTGATCTGGATGTCATCGGCGTTGACGAGGTATTCGCTGGTCACACCGAAGCGGCCGGAGGCGACCTGCTTGATGGACGAGCGGCGCGCCGGGTCGTACAGCCGCTCCGGGTCCTCACCGCCCTCGCCGGTGTTGGACTTGCCGCCGAGCTGGTTCATCGCGATGGCGAGCGTCTCGTGCGCCTCCTGGGAGATGGAGCCGTACGACATGGCGCCGGTGGAGAACCGCTTGACGATCTCCGAGGCGGGCTCGACCTCGTCCAACGGGACCGCCGGGCGCGCGCCCTTGATCCCGAAGAGGCCGCGCAGCGTCATCAGCCGCTCGGACTGCTCGTTCACCCGGTCCGTGTACTGCTTGAAGATGTCGTAGCGGCGCGAGCGGGTGGCGTGCTGGAGCCGGAAGACGGTGTCCGGGTCGAAGAGGTGCGGCTCGCCCTCGCGGCGCCACTGGTACTCGCCGCCGATGTCCAGCGCGCGGTGGCTGGCGGCGATACCGGACACCGGGTACGCCTTGGCGTGCCTCGCCGCGACCTCCTGGGCGACGATGTCCAGACCCGCGCCGCCGATCTTGGTGGCGGTGCCGTGGAAGTACGTGTCGACGAACGTCTCCTCCAGGCCCACGGCCTCGAAGACCTGCGCGCCGCGGTAGGAGGCGACGGTCGAGATGCCCATCTTGGACATGACCTTCAAAACGCCCTTGCCGAGCGCCTTGATGAGGTTGCGGATGGCCTCCTCGGGGTCGGTGCCCGCGGGCAGGAACGTCCCCGCGCGGACCAGGTCCTCGACGGACTCCATCGCCAGGTACGGGTTGACGGCGGCGGCGCCGTAGCCGATCAGCAGCGCGACATGGTGCACCTCGCGGACGTCACCGGCCTCGACGAGCAGCCCCACCTGGGTGCGCTGCTTCGTACGGATGAGGTGGTGGTGGACGGCCGAGGTGAGCAGCAGCGACGGGATCGGGGCGTGCTCGGCGTCGGAGTGCCGGTCGGAGAGGACGATCAGCCGGGCGCCGGCCTCGATGGCGGCGGCGGCCTCCGCGCAGATCTCCGCCAGGCGCGCGGCGAGGGCCTCGCCCCCGCCGCCGACGCGGTAGAGCCCGGAGAGCGTCACGGCCGCCATACCGGGCATGTCGCCGTCGGCGTTGATGTGGATGAGCTTGGCCAGCTCGTCGTTGTCGATCACCGGGAACGGCAGGGTGACGCTGCGGCAGGACTCCGCGGTCGGCTCCAGGAGGTTGCCGGACGGACCGAGCGAGGAGATCAGCGAGGTGACCAGCTCCTCGCGGATGGCGTCCAGCGGCGGGTTGGTGACCTGCGCGAAGAGCTGGGTGAAGTAGTCGAAGAGCAGCCGCGGACGGGCCGAGAGCGCGGCGATCGGCGAGTCCGTACCCATCGAACCGATCGGCTCCGCGCCGGACTTCGCCATCGGCGCGAGCAGGACCCGCAACTCCTCCTCGGTGTAGCCGAAGGTCTGCTGGCGGCGGGTGACCGAGGCGTGGGTGTGCACGATGTGCTCCCGCTCGGGCAGGTCCGCGAGGTCGATCAGCCCCTCGTCCAGCCACTGCTGGTACGGGTGGGCGCCGGCCAGCTCCGCCTTGATCTCGTCATCCTCGATGATGCGGTGCTCGGCGGTGTCGACGAGGAACATCCGGCCCGGCTGGAGGCGGCCCTTGCGGACGACCTTGGCCGGGTCGATGTCGAGGACGCCGACCTCGGAGGAGAGCACGACCAGACCGTCATCGGTGACCCAGTAGCGGCCGGGGCGCAGCCCGTTGCGGTCGAGGACCGCGCCGACCTGCGTGCCGTCGGTGAAGGTGACGCACGCCGGGCCGTCCCAGGGCTCCATCATCGTGGAGTGGTAGCGGTAGAACGCGCGCCGGGCCGGGTCCATGGCCGGGGCGTTCTCCCACGCCTCGGGGACCATCATCAGCACCGCGTGCGGCAGCGACCGCCCGCCCAGGTGCAGCAGCTCCAGCACCTCGTCGAAGGAGGCGGAGTCGGAGGCGTCCGGCGTACAGACCGGGAAGAGCCGGTCCGTGTCCAGGTCGCCGAAGAGCTTCGAGGCGAGCTGCGATTCACGGGCCCGCATCCAGTTGCGGTTGCCCTTGACGGTGTTGATCTCACCGTTGTGCGCGACGAAGCGGTACGGGTGGGCCAGCGGCCAGCTCGGGAAGGTGTTGGTGGAGAACCGCGAGTGGACCAGGGCGATGGCCGACGCGAACCGCCGGTCGGACAGGTCCGGGAAGAACGGCTCCAGTTGCCCGGTGGTGAGCATCCCCTTGTAGACGAGGGTGCGGGCGGAGAGCGACGGGAAGTAGACGCCCGCCTCGCGCTCGGCGCGCTTGCGCAGCGCGAACGCCTTGCGGTCCAGCGCCAGACCGGTGCTCTCCCCGTCGGAGACGAAGAGCTGGGAGAAGGCCGGCATGGTGGCGCGGGCGCCGTTGCCGAGGAGTTCGGGGGCGACGGGGACGACGCGCCAGCCGAGAACGGTCAGGCCCTCCTCCCCGGCGATCGTCTCGATCTGCGAGACGGCCGCGGCCGCCTGATGGGCCTCGGCGGGCAGGAAGGCGATACCGACGGCGTATCCGCCGGCCTCGGGGAGATCGAAGGCGACCTCCTCGCGCAGGAACGCGTCCGGCACCTGGAGCAGGATGCCCGCGCCGTCGCCCGAGTCGGGCTCGGAGCCGGTGGCACCGCGGTGCTCCAGATTGGTCAGCACCGTGAGCGCCTGCTCGACCAGCGCGTGACCGGGCTCGCCGGTGAGCGTGGCCACGAAGCCGACACCACAGGCGTCGTGCTCGTTGCGCGGGTCGTACATCCCCTGCGGGGCGGGGCGCCCGTCCATGGGCGACCAGGCGGCGCGGGTGGCGCCGGCGGTGGTCGCGGAGTGCGTGGACGCGGAACGCATCGGCTCTCCCAACGTCGTCGTGGCATAGGCACTGCCGAGGGACGACGTTGGCCCTCCGCGAAATTTCGTGCAGGTTACAGGATGGCTCGCTTCTCAGGAAGCGGATAGAGCCTTCCAACATGCGGACACCGTGACTGCGGTGTGTGAGGTCGCGGACAGACAACCCGGTCCGGAAACGGGGCGCCCACCGAGCGACATTGCCCGTGTGGCGCCCCGGCCTTATGCCCGGTGGTCACGGAGACGAAACCGCTGAGTAACTCAATAATTATGCGAACTCCCGCATGGGAGCGTCACCCTACGACGGTTCCGAACACCGCTCCCAGGATGTACGTCACACCCGCGGCCGCGCCACCGAGGAGCAGTTGCCGCACCCCGCTGAACCACCACGAGCGGGCCGTCACCCGCGCCACGACCGCCCCGCACGCGAAGAGTCCGAGCAGCGCCAGCACCACCGCGGGCCACAGCGCGGAAGCGCCCAAAAGGTAAGGAAGTACGGGCAACAACGCGCCCAGCGCAAACGATCCGAAGGAGGAAACCGCTGCCACGGCGGGCGAAGGAAGGTCGGACGGATCGACACCCAACTCCTCCCTGGCATGGATCTCCAACGCCTGCTCGGGGTCGCGGGAGAGCTGTTCGGCGACCTTCCCGGCCAGCTCCGGCTCCACCCCGCGCGAGACGTAGAGGGCCGCCAGCTCGTCCCGTTCGTCCTTCGGGTGCTTGCGCAGTTCGTCCCGTTCGATGTCCAGCTCGGCGAGGACCAGCTCGCGCTGGGAGGCGACGGAGGTGTACTCACCGGCGGCCATCGAGAAGGCACCGGCGGCCAGCCCGGCCAGTCCGGTGATGATGATCGTCTGCTGGGAGACCGCGCCGCCGGCGACGCCGGTCATCAGCGCGAGGTTCGAGACCAGGCCATCCATCGCGCCGAAGACGGCGGGGCGCAGCCAGCCGCCGTTGACGTCGCGGTGCGTGTGGTTGTCGCGGTGGGCGGCGTGGGTGGACGCCGGGACATCCATGACATCGATGACGGACATAGGGACCTACTCCCTTCAACGAGGTGTGGGCCGCTGCTCGGCACTTTCCCCTCCAACACCTCGAAACTAGGCGTGACGGCCCCTCCACCGCTAGCAAGGAAGGCCGAACTTACCTCTCTGACCTGCGGTTTCTTCCGGCAGCCCGCCATGAGATCCCGCTCACAGGGCCCGCGGCACGGCGGTCCTCGGCCGCCCGCACACCGCCGTCCGAACGGGCCGGCGGACCGCGGCACGGCGGCGCCCGGCCGCCGGGCGCGGACGGCGCACACCGGCCCGGGAGAGGCGCACACAACGCCGCGCCGGGCGGAACCCGTTACGGTTCCGCCCGGCGCGGCGTTGTGGACGTACGGCCGCCGCCCGGGGCGACGGCGCGCTCTTCAGCTCTTCTTGCCGCTCCCGGCGGCCTTCGCCTCGCCCTCGGCGGACTTCTCCGCCTCCCCGGCGTCCGGCCCGTCCTCCGCGGGCCCGGCGTCCTTCTCCGCCGCGGCACCGGACTCGGCCTTCGCGGAGCCGTCCGCCGCCTTCGCGTCCGCCGGCTCACCACCGGCCAGGGCCTCCTGGGCGCCCGGCTCGACGATCTCCTCGCGGCCCGGCACCCGGCGGGCGGAGACGACCAGGTAGACCACGGCGAGGACCAGGCCGATGAGCGCGGTCCAGACGTTGAGCCGCAGCCCCAGGATGTGGTGCGCCTCGTCGACCCGCATGTACTCGATCCAGGCGCGGCCCGTGCAGTACGCCGCGACGTACAGGGCGAACGCCCGGCCGTGGCCGAGGCGGAACCGCTTGTCGGCCCAGATCACCAGCGCGGCGACGCCCAGGCACCACAGGCACTCGTAGAGGAACGTCGGGTGGTAGGTGCCGCCGATGCGGCCGATCGCCGGGTCGTCGCTGATCTTCAGCGCCCACGGCACATCGGTCGGACGGCCGTACAGCTCCTGGTTGAACCAGTTGCCCCAGCGGCCGACGGCCTGGCCGATGGCGAGACCGGGGGCGAGCGCGTCGCAGTAGGCGGGCAGCGGGATACCGCGGCGGCGGCAGCCGATCCACGCGCCGACCGCGCCGAGCGCCACCGCGCCCCAGATACCGAGGCCGCCCTCCCACACCTTGAAGGCGTCGAGCGGATGGCCGTCCTTGCCGAAGTACGGCTCGTACGTCGTGATGACGTGGTAGAGCCGGCCGCCGACGAGGCCGAAGGGCACCGCCCAGACGGCGATGTCCGCCACCGTGCCGGACCGGCCGCCGCGCTGCACCCAGCGCTTGTTGCCGAGCCAGACGCCCAGGAAGACACCGATGATGATGCAGAACGCGTAGCCCCGGAGCGGGATCGGGCCGAGATGTACGACGCCGACCGACGGGCTGGGAATGAATGCGAGGTCCATGGCAGGCACGACGCTACCCCGCCGGGCGGGGTCGGCGGCAACCCGCCCGGCAACGGCTGCGTAACAAGGCCGTCCCGGGCGGGCGCCGCGTGATCAGCCCTGGGGCGAGGCGGACTCGGCCGGCTTCTTGCCCTTGTTGGCGTCCGACACCATCTTCTTGAAGTCCGCGGGCGTGAACTGGCCGTTCTTCTCCTTCGCCAGATCCTTGCCGTTGAGCAGCACGGTCGGGGTGCCGCGGTAGCCGGACGTGGTGAACGCGTCGTTGGACCGCCGGACGAAGGCGTCGTACGTACCGGACTCGACGCACTGCTTGAACGCGTCAGTGGTCAGCCCGGGGACCTTGCCCGCGAGCTGGATCAGCTTCTTCTTGTCGGCGAACGCGTCCTGCTGCTCCGGCGGCTGGTTGCTGTAGAGGACGTCGTGGTACGCGCGGAAGTGGCCGGTGTGCTGGGCGCAGAGCGCTGCGTTGGCGGCGTTGAGGGAGCCGGTGCCGCCTCCGTTGCCGTCGATGATCGTGACGAGGTGGTACTCGCTCTTCAGTTGCCCGGCGTCCTCCAGCTCGTGGATGACCGAGCGGAAGCCGGTCTCGAACTGCTGGCAGGCGGGGCAGCGGAAGTCCTCCCAGACCGTCAGGGTGGAGGGGGCGCCGGACGCGCCGACGGGCACCGTGGGCCGGTCGCCGCCGCGCGCGCCCTTCGGCACGGCCAGCGGCTTGGCGCTCTCCTCGTCCCCGCCGGAGTTGGACGCCCAGACGGCGATGGCGCCGGCCACCGCCAAGGCCAGGACCACCACTCCGGCGACGATCGCCTGGCGGTTGCGCCGGGCGCGGGCCTTCTCCTTCTCACGCTGTGCCTTCAACCGCTCACGGGCGCTGCTCTTACCGTCATCGTTCTTCTGGCTCACCCCAGGAAAACGAAGCGGAGGGGCGCTGCCGCACCCCTCCGCACCGATGTTCGCCCTATCGGGGGACGGAACCCGCCGCGCCGCACACACGTACCCGCGGCCCGCCCGGCCCCGCCCCCGGCGGCGTCAGGAGCGCTTGCGCACCCCGGCCGCCAGCTCCCCGGCCAGCGTCCGGACCCCGGCGAGCGCGGCTTCCAAGTCGCCCTCGTCGGCCAGCATCCGCTTGACGAAGGCCGAGCCGACGATGACGCCGTCCGCGAACTCCGCGACCTCCGCGGCCTGTTCGGGGTTGGAGACGCCGAGGCCGACGCAGACCGGCAGGTCGGTGGTGGCGCGGGTGCGGCGGACCAGCTCCCGCGCCTCGTGGCCGACCGACTCGCGGGTGCCGGTGACGCCCATCAGCGACGCCGCGTAGACGAAGCCGCTGCCCGCCGCGGTGATCTCGGCCAGGCGTGCGTCCAGGCTGCTCGGCGCGACGACGAAGACGGTCGCCAGGCCGTGCCGCTCGGCGGCCGCCCGCCACTGGGCGGACTCCTGGACCGGCAGGTCCGGCAGGATGCATCCGGCGCCGCCCGCGGCGGCCAGATCGGCGGCGAACCGCTCGACGCCGTAGCGGTCGACCGGGTTCCAGTACGTCATGCAGAGCACCGGGGCGCCGGTGGCGGCGTGCGCCTCGCCGACCGTGCGGATGACGTCGGTGATCCGCACACCGCCGCGCAGCGCGATGTCGTCCGCGGTCTGGATGACCGGCCCGTCGAGGACCGGGTCGCTGTGCGGCAGGCCCACCTCGACGATGTCGCAGCCGCCCTCCAGCATCGCGGTGGCCGCGCGGATGCCGCCCTCCACGGTCGGGAACCCGGCCGGGAGGTAGCCGACCAGCGCGGCGCGGTTCTCCTCACGCGCCGTCGCCAGCACCGAGTCCAGCAGCGCGATGTTGCCCGTCGTCGTCCCCGTCATCACTTCTCTCCCTCACCGGCGTTGTCGTACAGCCCGAAGTAGCGGGCCGCGGTGTCCATGTCCTTGTCGCCCCGGCCCGAGAGGTTGACCAGCAGCAGGCCGTCGGGGCCCAGCTCGCGGCCCAGCTCCAGGGCGCCGGCCAGCGCGTGCGCGCTCTCGATCGCCGGGATGATGCCCTCGGTGCGCGACAGCAGCCGCAGCGCCTGCATCGCCGCGTCGTCGGTGACCGCGCGGTACTCGCCCCGCCCGGTGTCCTTGAGGTACGAGTGCTCCGGGCCGATGCCCGGGTAGTCGAGCCCCGCGGAGATCGAGTACGGCTCGGTGATCTGCCCGTCCTCGTCCTGGAGGACGTACGACCGCGAGCCGTGCAGGATGCCCGGGGTGCCCGCGGTGAGGGTGGCGGCGTGCTCGCCGGTGGTGACGCCGTGGCCGCCGGGCTCGCAGCCGACCAGCCGGACGCTCTCGTCGGGCAGGAAGGCGTGGAAGAGGCCGATGGCGTTGGAGCCGCCGCCGACGCAGGCGACCGCGGCGTCGGGCAGCCGCCCGGCGCGCTCCAGGATCTGCCGCCGCGCCTCGACGCCGATGACCCGGTGGAAGTCGCGGACCAGCGCCGGGAAGGGGTGCGGTCCGGCGACCGTGCCGAAGAGGTAGTGGGTGCGGTCGACGTTGGCGACCCAGTCGCGGAACGCCTCGTTGATGGCGTCCTTGAGCGTGCGGCTGCCGGAGGTCACGGCGATGACCTCGGCGCCGAGCATCCGCATCCGGGCGACGTTCAGCGCCTGCCGCTCGGTGTCGATCTCGCCCATGTAGATGGTGCAGTCGAGGCCGAAGAGGGCGCAGGCGGTGGCGGTGGCGACGCCGTGCTGGCCGGCGCCGGTCTCCGCGATGACGCGGGTCTTGCCCATCCGCCTGGTGAGCAGCGCCTGCCCCAGCACGTTGTTGATCTTGTGCGAGCCGGTGTGGTTGAGGTCCTCGCGCTTGAGGAACACCCGGGCGCCACCGGCGTGTTCGGCGAACCGCCGCACCTCGGTGAGAGCGCTGGGCCGCCCCGTGTAGTTGACCATCAGCTCGTTCAGCTCGGCCGCGAACGCCGGGTCGGCCTTGGCCTTCTCGTACTCGGCGGCGACCTCGTCGACCGCGGCGACCAGCGCCTCGGGGATGAACTTGCCGCCGTAGGCGCCGAAGTAGCCGGAGGGGCCGGGGACCAGCCCCTCCGGGTCGGGCACGAAGAATTCGGAGGACATCTGAGCACTCCTCTGCCGGGGCCCTCGCCCCGGACATCTGGGTCATTCGGAGAGAAAAGAAGAGGGGGTGACGTGTGGAGACGTAAAGGGGGCAGGCGCCGCCGCGGGCGTGGTGCCGGGCGCGGACGGGGTACGCCGACGGGTCCGGCCTCCGGGGTACGGGCTCCCGGTGGCCGTACGGCCGTCGGGCGTCCGCCGGATGGCCGGTGAAGGGCCCGGTGCCGGTCACGGCCACCGGGCGTCCCCGTACCGTGCGGGCGCCGCGCGCTGTCTAACGGGCGACCGGCCCATGAGGACACCGGCAGGAGGCACCCGGCCGGAGATCCGGCCACGGCTTCCCGCCGGACGGCACACCGGCGGCCCGCGGCGGCGTACCGCCACGCACCGGCCGCCGGGGCCGCGCACGCGTCAGCGCACGGGCCCCCGGCGCCATCGCATGCCGTTGGTCTGGCCGGGCTCGGAGCCGATGTGGTACCTGACCCGGCGGCCGTGCACCCGGCGCGCGGGGGCCCGGCAGCCGCGGTGCCAGGGCGGCAGCGCGCAGCGGACGGCCGCGCGGCGCGGTACCCGGCGGATGCGGCACACCGGAGCGGGTCCGTGGCCGGTGAGGGCGAGACCGCCGGGGCCGGGGCCGTCAGGCGTCTCGCTGCCACCGGGCACGCCGGACGCGCCCGGGAACTGCTCCCGGGCGGTGCGGTGGGTGCCGGTGGCGGTCATGGGGTGGTTTTCCGTCCTCAGGCCCGGCCGTGCCGGATCGCGGGGTGGGAGCCGGCCGCGACCAGATCGGCGACGGCGGTGCGCGGGTCCTTGCCGGTGACCAGCGATTCGCCGACGAGAACGGCGTCCGCGCCGTCGTTGGCGTACGCGATCAGGTCGTGCGGGCCGCGCACGCCCGACTCGGCGATCTTGACGATGTGGTCGGGGATCTCGGGGGCGATCCGGGCGAAGTTGCCGCGGTCGACCTCCAGGGTCTTGAGGTTGCGCGCGTTCACGCCGATGATCTTGGCGCCGGCGGCCACCGCGCGCTCGACCTCCTCCTCGTCGTGCGCCTCGACCAGCGGCGTCAGGCCGATCGACTCGGCCCGCTCGATGAGCGAGACCAGCGCCTCCTGCTCCAGCGCGGCGACGATCAGCAGCGCGAGGTCGGCGCCGTACGCACGGGCCTCCCAGAGCTGGTAGGCGGTGACGATGAAGTCCTTGCGCAGCACCGGGATGTCGACCCGGGCGCGGACCGCTTCGAGGTCGGCGAGCGAGCCGCCGAACTTGCGCTGCTCGGTGAGGACGGAGATCACCGCGGCGCCGCCCGCCTCGTAGTCGGCGGCGAGGCCCGCCGGGTCGGCGATGGCGGCCAGCGCGCCCTTGGAGGGGCTGGAGCGCTTGACCTCGCAGATGACCGTCACGCTCTCGCCCTTGAGGGCGGCGACGCCGTCCTTGGCCGGGCGGGCGGCGCGGGCGCGCTCCTTCAGCTCGTCGAGGCTGACGCGCGCCTGCCGCTCGGCGAGGTCGGCGCGGACTCCGTCGATGATCTCGTCGAGCACACTCACGCGAGCGGCCTCCTTCTGAAGCGGTGGAGGGGACGGGCGCCGGCGGCGAGCGGTACTCCCCGTAGGCACTTCCGATGGTATCCGGCCGCGGCCGCAGGTCGGGCACCCGGCCGCTGCCGTCCCACGACCTGGACAGCGGCGCCCCAGGTCAGGGCCGCAGGAAGAGGCCGAAGGGAAGATTGCGGACGACGGTGAAGAGCGCGAGGACGGCGGCCACCGACCACCAGTGGACGGGGCGCGGGCGCGGCCCGGCGGTCGGCAGCCCGCGCGCCGCGCGCACCGTCCAGACCGCCCAGAACACCGCGCAGAGCGCGTACCCGGCCACCGCCACGGCGTTGGCGCCGAGCGCGGCGGGCAGCTCGCCGTGGGCCACCGCGTGGGCGCTGCGCAGCCCTCCGCAGGCCGGGCAGTACAGGCCGGTCAGGTGCAGCAGCGGGCAGACCGGGTAGTGGCCGGGGCGGTTCGGGTCGACGGCGCCGACGTAGCCGAAGGCGGCGACCGCGGCGGCGGCCGTGCCCAGCGGGGCGGCGAGGCGGCGCGGCGCTCCCGGGCGGCCACCGGGCGGCGCGGGGCGGGAGGCTGCGGGCCGGGGCGGGGCCACGGGTGCGTTCACCCCGCCGATTGTCCCGGGGGATACGCGAAGGCGCCGCTTCCCGGCAGCCGTACGGGGTACGGCGGACGGCGACCGGGAAGCGGCGCCTTCGCAGGTGCGGGGTGTGGCGCCGGGCGGGGCGCCACGCGGGTCAGCCCTCCTGGGGCTGGGCCACGGCGACCGGGGCGGCGGAGCGCTTGGGCTGCGAGCCGAGGCCGGCGACGCGCATCACACCGCCGACGACGGCGCCGAGACCGATGAGGACGATGCCGGCCCAGAAGCCCGGCACGTTGGCCAGGACCGTGAAGGCGCCCGCGACGCAGAAGCCGATGAACGAGATGATGACGCCGGTCCAGGCGGCGGGGGTGTGTCCGTGGCCACTGCTCGACATGAGTGCTCCTCGTAGCTCTGTCGCGCCGGATCGGGGCGCGGTGATACCTCGTCGTCCATTGTCACCGATGCCGGGGGAAACGCCGTTACCGGGTGGGGTCCTCGCCCCGGTCGAGCGACTTCCACAGCTCCTCGGGACGGTCCGGGTCCACCGGCGCGGCGGCCCGGCGCGGCGGGCGCGCGCCGCCCGCCGTGCGCTCGTAACGGCCCGACATCGCGGGCCAGTGGCGGCCGAAGAGGAGCGCGAGGAGACCGGCGGTCAGCAGCAGTACGCCGCCCGCGAAGGAGACCCACGGCCAGAGGCTGTGCGTGACGTGATGCACATCCGTACCGCTCAGTCCGACGGCGGTGGCGGCCTGTTCGCGCAGTGCGGTGGTGTCGCCGTGGCCGAGCGCCGCGGCGAGCGCGGTGCCCGCGCCGCTGAGGGCGAGGAGGGCGGCGACGGCGTACCGTCCGGCGCGCCGTACCGCGAAGACCGCGACCAGCGCGGCGAGGCCGACGACGGCCAGCGCGGCGGGGACGCCCGTGACGTCCGAGCCGGTCACCGAGCGCGGCAGATCGCCCTGGGCGAGGGCGGCGGTGCCCCGGGACCAGACCCGGCCCGAGGCGAGCAGGACGAGAGCGGAACCGGCGGCGCCCAGCAGCAGGGCTGCGGCGAGGCTGCGCCGGGCGCTGCGGGGCCGGGCGGTGGGCGCGGGCGCGGTGGCGGCGGGGGGCTGGGTTGCGGCACTCACTCCCCCACTATCGCGCACCGCCCGCGACGGCCGGGCCACGGGGTGGCCGGTGCCGCGGGCGGCTCGGGGGCGCGCGAGGTCAGCCGCCGAGGCGGTTGGCGGTGTGGACGGCGCGCAGCACGGCGGCGGCCTTGTTGCGGCACTCGGTGTCCTCGGCGACCGGGTCGGAGTCGGCGACGACGCCCGCACCGGCCTGCACGTACGCGGTGCCTTCGCGCAGCAGGGCGGTGCGGATGGCGATGGCGGTGTCGGAGTCGCCGGCGAAGTCGAGGTAGCCGACGCAGCCGCCGTACAGCCCGCGGCGGGTCGGCTCCAGCTCCTCGATGATCTGCAGGGCGCGGGGCTTGGGCGCGCCGGAGAGGGTGCCCGCGGGGAAGCAGGCGGTGAGGACGTCGAAGGCGGTGCGGCCCTCGGCGACGGTGCCGGTGACGGTGGAGACCAGGTGCATGACGTGGCTGTAGCGCTCCACCGACATGAAGTCGACGACCTCGACGCTGCCCGGCGCGCAGACCCGGCCCAGGTCGTTGCGGCCCAGGTCGACGAGCATCAGGTGCTCGGCGCGCTCCTTGGGGTCGGCCAGCAGCTCGTCGGCGAGGGCCTGGTCCTCCTGGACGCCCGCGCCGCGCGGGCGGGTCCCCGCGATGGGGTGCACCATGGCGCGGCCGTCCTCGACCTTGACCAGCGCCTCGGGGCTGGAGCCGACCACGTCGAAGGCGCCGCGGTCACCGTCGGCGGCGAAGCGGAAGAGGTACATGTACGGGCTGGGGTTGGTGGCCCGCAGCACCCGGTAGACGTCGAGGGCGCTCGCCGTGCACGGCGTCTCGAAGCGCTGCGAGGGCACCACCTGGAACGCCTCACCGGCGCGGATGCGCTCCTTGATGTCCTCGACGGCGTCCTGGTAGGCGGCGCCGCCCCACTCGGCGGTGAACGGCGGCAGCTCCGACGGCGGCAGCGCGGCGGCGCTCGCGGGCGCCGGGCGGGCGAGGTCGTCGGCCATCGCGTCGAGGCGGGCGACGGCGTCCGCGTACGCCTCGTCGACGCCGGTGTCGAGGTCGTTGTGGTTGATCGCGTTGGCGATGAGGAGGACGGTGCCGTTCCAGTGGTCGAGGACGGCGAGGTCGGAGGTGAGGAGCATGGTCAGCTCCGGCAGCCCGAGGTCGTCCTCGGTCCGCTCGCCGATCTTCTCCAGACGGCGGACGACGTCGTAGCCGAGGTAGCCGACCATGCCGCCGGTGAAGGGCGGCAGACCGGCGTCCTGAAGCAGGTCACGCGGGGTGTGCAGGGCCTCGACGGTGGCGCGGAGCGCGGCCAGCGGGTCGCCGCCGGAGGGCATGCCGACGGGCGGGGTGCCCAGCCAGTGGGCCTCGCCGTCGCGGGCGGTGAGGGTGGCGGCGCTGCGGACGCCGATGAACGAGTACCGCGACCACGTCCGGCCGTTCTCGGCGGATTCCAGGAGGAAGGTGCCGGGGCGCTCCCCGGCGAGTTTGCGGTAGAGGCCCACCGGGGTGTCGCCGTCGGCCAGCAGGCGCCGGGTGACGGGGATGACCCGGCGGTCCTTGGCGAAGGTGCGGAAGCTGTCGAGGTCCGGTGTGGCGGTGCCGGTGGTTCCCGTGGTCATGGCAGCGGAGCCTACTGGTCGCCGTCCGTGAGCAACACGTCGGCGTCGAAGCAGGTACGGGCCCCGGTGTGGCAGGCGGCGCCGGTCTGCTCGACGGTGACGAGGACGGTGTCGGCGTCGCAGTCGAGGGCGACCGAGCGGACGCGCTGGACGTGGCCGGAGGTGTCGCCCTTGACCCAGTACTCGCGGCGGCTGCGGGACCAGTAGGTGCAGCGGCCGGTGGTGAGGGTGCGGTGCAGCGCCTCGTCGTCCATCCAGCCGAGCATGAGGACCTCGCCGGTGCCGTACTGCTGGGCGATGGCCGGGACGAGACCGTCCGCGCCGTGCTTGAGGCGGGCGGCGACGGCGGGGTCGAGGGCGGTGCTGCCGGGGGCCGCGGGGCCGTCCGGGGCGGTCCGGTCCCGCGGGTCGGTGGCGGTGGTGTCGGTGGCGCGGCTGCTCATGGGGCCATTGTGCCGTGCGGGTCCGGTGGCGCGGGCCGCCCGTGCGTGGCAGGGCGGCGGGGCCGGTCGTAGGCTGACCGTATGTCGACCCATGCGAAGCGTGAACGGCTCCTGCTCGCCGACCTGTTGGAGAGCGCCGGTCCCGACGCGCCGACGCTCTGCGAGGGCTGGCGCACCCACGATCTGGCGGCCCATGTGGTGGTGCGCGAGCGCCGGGCGGACGCGGCGGGCGGCCTGCTGCTCAAGCCGCTGGCGGCCCGGCTGGAACGGGTCCAGGCGGAGTTCGCCGCGAAGCCGTACGACGAGCTGCTGGGGCTGATCCGCAGCGGCCCGCCGCGGATGTCGCCGTTCGCGCTGAAGCAGATCGACGAGGCGTCGAACACCGTCGAGTTCTACGTCCACGCCGAGGACGTACGGCGGGCGCAGCCGGACTGGGCGGCGCGGGAGGTGGACCCGGTCTTCGCGGACGCGCTGTGGACGCGGCTGGAGAAGATGGCGAAGCTGCTGGGCCGGAAGTCGCCGGTGGGCCTGGTGCTGCGGCGCCCGGACGGACGGACCGCGGTGGCCCACCGGGGCACCCCGGTGGTGACGGTCGTCGGCGAGCCCGGCGAGCTGACCCTCTTCGCCTTCGGCCGCCAGCAGGCCGTGGACGTGGAACTGACCGGCGACCCGGAGGCGGTGGCGGGCGCCCGGCAGGCGGAGCTGGGGGTCTGAGGGCGGGGCGGTCGCCACGTGGAGGTGTGAGGGCGTGGGGGCGGGCCGGGCTCGCGGCTCAGTCGCGCTCGGAGCCACGGTCCCGCGTCCGGCCGGGCTCGCGGCTCAGTCGCGCTCGGAGCCACGGTCCCGCGTCCGGCCGGGCTTGCGTGTCGGCCGCGCTCGGAGCCACGGCGCCGCGTCCGGCCGGGCTCGCGGCTCGGCCGCGCTCGGAGCCACGGCGCCGCGTCCGGCTGAGCTTGCTTCCCCCTGCGGCCCGCTTTCCCCTTACGGGTCGGTCCCGGCCCGTACGGCCCCCGGCACCGCCTCCCCCACCGGGCCCGGCGGGCCGACGGCACCGGCCGGCTCCCGGCCTCAGCGCACCGGGTGGCCCGCCTCCCGCAGGGCGCCCTTGACCTCGCCGATGCGCAGGTCGCCGAAGTGGAAGACGGAGGCGGCGAGGACCGCGTCGGCGCCGGCGGCCACGGCGGGGGCGAAGTCGGCGAGGCGGCCCGCGCCGCCGGAGGCGATGACGGGGACGGAGACGTGCTTGCGGACCGCCTCGATCATCTCCGTGTCGTAGCCGTCCTTGGTGCCGTCGGCGTCCATGGAGTTCAGCAGGATCTCCCCGGCGCCCAGCTCCGCCGCGCGGTGCGCCCACTCGACGGCGTCGACCCCGGCGGAGCGGCGCCCGCCGTGCGTGGTCACCTCGAAGGACGTGGCGCCGTCGTCGGACGGCACCCGGCGGGCATCGACGGAGAGCACCAGCACCTGGCTGCCGAACCGCTCCGCGATCTCCCGGATCAGCTCGGGCCGGGCGAGCGCCGCGGTGTTCACACCGACCTTGTCGGCGCCGGCCCGCAGCAGCTTGTCGACGTCCTCGGCGGTGCGCACCCCGCCGCCGACGGTCAGCGGGATGAAGACCTGCTCGGCGGTGCGGCGGACCACGTCATAGGTGGTCTCGCGGTTGCCGGAGGAGGCGGTGATGTCGAGGAAGGTCAGCTCGTCGGCGCCCTCCTCACCGTAGATCCGCGCCATCTCGACGGGGTCGCCCGCGTCGCGCAGGTTCTGGAAGTTCACGCCCTTGACGACCCGGCCGTTGTCGACGTCCAGGCAGGGGATGACTCGGACCGCCAAGGTCATGGCGTCAGGCTCCTTCGGAGGGGTGCGTGAAGCCTTCCGGTTGCTTGGAGGCTTCGGGTTGCGTGAAGCCTTCCGGTTGCTTGAAGGCTTCCAGTTCTACTTCGACCAGGACGCGGGAGTCGACGAAGCCGGAGACCACGACGAGGGTCGCGGCCGGCGGCGCGGCGCCGAAGATCTCCCGGTGGGCCCGGCCGACGGCGTCCACGTCCCGCGCGTGGGTCAGATACATCCGGGTGCGCAGGACGGCGGAGGCGTCCAGCCCGAACGGTTCCAGGGCCGCCAGGGCGTTGCCGAAGGCGGCCTTCGTCTGTTCGTACGGATCGCCCTCGCCCTGGAGCACGCCGCCGGCGAGCGGCAGCGTGCCGGCGACCAGGACCCGGTCACCGGCGGCCACCGCGCGGGCGAAGCCGATCGCCTCTTCCCAGGGACTGTCCGTCCGTACCCGCTCGATGGTCATCACGCCGCCTTTCGGTCATCCGGTCACGACACTGCCGCGAGCGCCTCTTGAAGGGTGAACGCCTTCGCGTAGAGCGCCTTGCCGACGATCGCGCCCTCCACGCCCTCGGGCACCAGGGACGCCAGCGTCCGCAGGTCGTCGAGGGAGGAGACGCCGCCGGAGGCGACGACGGGGCGGTCGGTGGCCGCGCAGACGTTCTTCAGCAGCTCGACATTGGGGCCCTGGAGCGTGCCGTCCTTGTTGATGTCGGTGACGACGTAGCGGGCGCAGCCCTCGGAGTCGAGGCGGGCCAGCGTCTCGTAGAGGTCACCGCCGTCGCGGGTCCAGCCACGGCCGCGGAGCGTGGTGCCGCGGACGTCCAGACCCACCGCGATCTTGTCGCCGTGCTCGGCGATGACCTTGGCGACCCACTCGGGGGCCTCCAGCGCGGCGGTGCCGAGGTTGACGCGGCGGCAGCCGGTGGCGAGCGCCGCCTCCAACGAGGCGTCGTCGCGGATCCCGCCGGACAGCTCGACCTTGATGTCCATGGCGCGGGCCACCTCGGCGATCTGCGCGCGGTTGTCGCCGGTGCCGAACGCCGCGTCGAGGTCGACGAGGTGCAGCCACTCGGCACCGGCCTGCTGCCAGGCCAGCGCCGCCTGGAGCGGGTCGCCGTAGGAGGTCTCGGAGCCGGACTCGCCGTGCACCAGGCGGACGGCCTGGCCGTCGCGGACGTCGACGGCGGGGAGGAGTTCGAGCTTCGGGTGGGCCATCACAGGGTCTCGATCCAATTGCTCAGCAGTTGGGCTCCGGCATCGCCGGACTTCTCGGGGTGGAACTGCGTGGCCCACAGCGGGCCGTTCTCGACCGCGGCCACGAAGGGCGCACCGTGGGTGGCCCAACTGACCTTGGGGGCGGCGATGTGCGGGTTGCCGATCTCCAGCTCCCAGTCGTGCGCCGCGTACGAGTGGACGAAGTAGTAGCGGGCGTCCGCGTCCAGACCGGCGAAGAGACGCGAGCCGTCGGCCGCCTCGACGGTGTTCCAGCCCATGTGCGGGACGACGTCGGCCTTGAGCGGGCCGACGGTGCCGGGCCACTCGTCGAGGCCCTCGGCCTCCACGCCGTGCTCGATGCCGCGGGCGAAGAGGATCTGCATGCCGACGCAGATGCCCATGACCGGGCGGCCGCCGGAGAGGCGGCGGCCGACGATCCAGTCGCCGCGCGCGTCGCGCAGCCCCTTCATGCAGGCGGCGAACGCGCCGACGCCGGGGACGAGCAGCCCGTCGGCGTTCATCGCGCGGTCGTAGTCGCCGGTGATCTCCACATCGGCGCCGGCACGGGCCAGCGCGCGCTCGGCGGAGCGGACGTTACCGAAGCCGTAGTCGAAGACCACGACCTTCTTCGCGGCCGTCAATTCCACACCTCCAGCCGCATCACCCCGGCGACGAGGCACATCGCCGCGCCGATGGACAGCAGCGTGATCAGGCTGCGGGGCATCTTCTGCTTCCAGAAGGAGTAGATGCCGCCGACGAGGAAGAGACCGACCAGGATGAAGACGGTCGACAGGCCGTTCACAGGGCACCCTTCGTGGAGGGGAGGATTCCGGCGGCGCGCGGGTCGCGTTCGCTGGCGTACCGCAACGCCCGCGCCAGCGCCTTGAACTGGCACTCCACGATGTGGTGGGCGTTGCGGCCGTACGGGACGTGGATGTGCAGGGCGATCTGTGCCTGGGCCACGAAGGATTCGAAGATGTGCCGGGTCATCGTCGTGTCGTAGGTGCCGATCATCGGCGCCATGTTCTCCGGCTCGGTGTGCACGAGGTACGGGCGGCCGGAGAGGTCGACGGTGACCTGCGCGAGGGACTCGTCGAGCGGCACGGTGCAGTTGCCGAAGCGGTAGATGCCCACCTTGTCGCCGAGCGCCTGCCGGAAGGCGGCGCCGAGCGCGAGGGCGGTGTCCTCGATGGTGTGGTGGGTGTCGATGTGCAGGTCACCGTCGGTCTTGACGGTGAGGTCGAAGAGACCGTGGCGCCCGAGCTGGTCGAGCATGTGGTCGTAGAAACCGACACCCGTTGACACATCGACCTGGCCCGTACCGTCGAGGTCGATCTCGACGAGCACCGAGGTTTCCTTGGTCGTGCGCTCGACGCGTCCGACGCGGCTCATGCGCTTGGCTCCTTCATGATCTGGCGTACCGCTTCGAGGAACGCGTCGTTCTCGGCCGGGGTTCCCGCGGTGACCCGCAGCCAGCCCGGCACACCGTTGTCCCGGACCAGGACGCCCCGGTCGAGGAGGGCCTGCCAGGCGGCGTGCGCGCCGCCCGCGCCGTCGAACCGGCCGAACTGCACGAAGTTGGCGTCGGAGTCGACGACCTCGCAGCCCGCCGCGCGCAACTCCGCCACCAGACGGTCGCGTTCGGCCTTCAACTGCTCGACGTACTTCAGCAGGGTGTCGGTGTGCTCCAGGGCGGCCAGCGCGGTCGCCTGGGTCACGGCGGAGAGGTGGTAGGGCAGCCGGACGAGCTGGACGGCGCCGACCACGGCGGGGTCGGCGGCGAGGTAGCCCAGGCGGAGCCCGGCGGCGCCGAACGCCTTCGACATGGTCCGCGAGACGACGAGGTTGCGCCGCCCTTCGATCAGCGGCAGCAGCGAGCGCCGGTGGCTGAACTCGCCGTACGCCTCGTCGATCACCACCAGCGCGCCGCCGGTCGCCGCTCGCGCCGCCTGCGCGGCGTCGTACAGCGCGAGGACCGTCTCCGCGTCGACGGCGGTGCCGGTCGGGTTGTTCGGCGAGCAGATGAAGACCACGTCCGGGCGGCGCTCGGCGATGAGCGCCGTGGCCGCCGCGACGTCGATGGTGAAGTCGTCGTGGCGCGGTCCGGAGATCCACTCGGTGCCGGTGCCGCGGGAGATCAGCCCGTGCATGGAGTACGAGGGCTCGAAGCCGAGGGCCGCGCGGCCGGGACCGCCGAAGGTCTGCAGCAACTGCTGGAGGACCTCGTTGGAGCCGTTGGCCGCCCAGACCTGCTCCGCGGTGACCGGGTGGCCGCCGGTGCGGGTGAGGTAGCGGGCCAGCTCGGTGCGGAGCTCGACGGCGTCGCGGTCCGGGTAGCGGTTGAGGTCGCGGGCGGCGTCGGCGACCCGCTCGGCGATCCGCCGGACCAGCTCCTCGGGGAGCGGGTAGGGGTTCTCGTTGGTGTTCAGCCGGACCGGTACGTCCAGTTGCGGGGCGCCGTACGGGGTCTTGCCGCGCAGTTCGTCCCGGATGGGGAGCGCGTCCCAGGGGAACGCGTCGGGGCTGTTCGTCACTTGCTCTGCGGGACCTTCCAGTCGAACCGGGCCTTCAGCGCGGCGCCGTGGGCCGGGAGATCCTCGGCCTCGGCGAGGGTCACCACATGGTGGGCGACCTCGGCCAGCGCGTCGCGGGAGTAGTCCACGACATGGATGCCGCGCAGGAACGACTGCACGGACAGGCCCGAGGAGTGGCAGGCGCAGCCGCCCGTCGGCAGGACGTGGTTGGAGCCGGCGCAGTAGTCGCCCAGCGAGACCGGGGCGTACGGACCGACGAAGACCGCGCCGGCGTTGCGGACCCGGGCGGCGACGGCCGGGGCGTCGGCGGTCTGGATCTCCAGGTGCTCGGCGCCGTACGCGTCGACGACCGTCAGCCCGTCGTCGAGACCGTCGACGAGGACGATCGCGGACTGCTGTCCGGCCAGCGCCTCGGTGATCCGCTCGGTGTGCTTGGTGGCGGCCGTCTGCGTCTTCAGCTCGGCCTCGACCGCCTCGGCCAGCTCGGCGGAGTCGGTGACGAGGACGGCGGCGGCGAGGGTGTCGTGCTCGGCCTGGCTGATCAGGTCGGCGGCGACGTGGCGGGCGTCGGCGGTGGCGTCGGCGAGCACCGCGATCTCGGTGGGCCCGGCCTCGGCGTCGATGCCGATCCGGCCCTTGAGCAGGCGCTTGGCGGAGGCGACGTAGATGTTGCCGGGGCCGGTGACGAGGTTGACCGGGCGGCACTCGTCGGTGCCGTACGCGAACATCGCGATGGCCTGGGCGCCACCGGCGGCGTAGACCTCGTCGACGCCGAGCAGGGCGCAGGCGGCGAGGATCGTCGGGTGCGGCAGGCCCCCGAACTCCTTCTGCGGCGGCGAGCTGATCGCGACGCCCTCGACCCCGGCCTCCTGGGCGGGGACGACGTTCATCACGACGGACGACGGGTAGACCGCGCGGCCACCGGGGACGTACAGCCCGACCCGCTCGACCGGCACCCAGCGCTCGGTGACCGTGCCGCCGGGGACGACCTTGGTGGTGGTGTCCGTACGGCGCTGTTCGCGGTGGACGAGGCGGGCGCGCCGGATGGACTCCTCCAGGGCGGCGCGGACGGCCGGGTCCAGCTCGGCCAGGGCCCGCTCGATCGCCTCCGCCGGGACCCGGACCCGCTCGATCTCGACACCGTCGAACCGCCGCGCGCAGTCGATCAGCGCGGCGGTGCCGCGATGGCGTACGTCCTCGCAGATGGGCCGCACCTTCTCCAGGGCGGCTTCCACGTCGAACTCGGCACGGGGCAGCAGGTCGCGCAGGGCGCCGCCCTCGGGAAGGGCGTCACCGCGCAGATCGATTCGGGAGATCACCCTCCCAGTGTCTCAGACCCGCCCTCCGGCCCGGCCCGCCGTATCACCCAGTGATACACCGCACAATGCGCTGCGGACGGGCCCGTGAAGTTGACCGGAGTTGGCCCTGACCACGCGTGTTCAACAGGTCACGGGGCGGGCAAAGGCCGGATGACGGCTTCGGCGTGTCCCGCCGCCCGCCCCCGGTTCCCGCTCCGCGTACCGGTGTGGCGCGCGGACGGCGGGCGACACGCGGGCGCATCCGGACATCGAACGGAAGGGGGACGCGACGTGCTCGAACCCGGGGACGGGGACGCACCGGCGGATCTGCAGCTCACGTCGGCGGAATGGAGCATGTGGCAGGCGTTCCGCAACGGCAGCACCTGTGACCTGCACATCGGGGATCCGGCCCGGGACGATCCGCACGGCCGCCACCTGTGGGGACCGGAGCGCCGGATACGCGCGCGGGTGCTGGCACTGCTGCTGCTCGACGGGCCGCCGGCACAGCCCGGACGGGTCTCGGCGCTGAAGGTCACCGGGGCGTACATCACCGACATCCTCGACGTCGCGGGCGGCTCTATCAAGCCATTCGTGGAGCTGCGGGACTGCCGGTTCGAGGGCGAGGTCGTCCTGCCGGAGGCGCACTTCACGACGTTGCGGCTGGTGAACTGCGCGATGCCGCGGGTGGAGGCGGCGCGGCTGACCACCGAGGGCGATCTGCACCTGCCGCGGTGCGTGGTGCTCTCCGGCGTCCGGCTGACGGACGCGCACATCGGCACGGATCTGCTGCTGAGCCAGGCGGTGGTGCACAAGGACCGACAGGGCCGCTCGATCACGGCGGACGGGATGACCGTCACCCAGGACCTCCAGGCCGAGATGCTGGAGTCGTACGGCGAGCTGTCGCTGCGCGGGACGACCGTCGGCGGGTCGCTGAGTCTGCGCGGCAGCCGGCTGAGCAACCCGTTCGGCCGCCGCGCGCTGAACGCCCCGCAGCTCACCGTCGAGCGCACCTTGCACCTGACCGCCGCGGGCCTGGTGAACTCCCCGTTCGCCTCCGGCGCCACGCCGCCGTTCGGCACGGTCCACACCCCGGCGTACGGCACGGTCACCACGCCGCCGCGCGGCACGCGGATGCAGCGGTTCGAGTGCGAGGGCGGGATGCGGCTGGACGACGGGCGGTTCGGCGACGCGGTCGATCTGGAGCACGCGCGGTTCGTGATGGAGTCCGACCAGGAGCTGTCGCTGCGCCGTATCCAGACGCCCGAGCTGCGGTTCCTCGGGGAGCGGCCGCAGCGGGGCCGGGTGATCGTCTCCGGTGCCCGGGTCGTCAACCTCGTCGACCGCTCCGCGAGCTGGCCCGGCGCGGGCAGCCTCCAGATGGCCGGTTTCGCCTACGAGACGCTGATCCCCCGGGGCCACTTCCCGCTGTCCGCGCGGTTGCAGTGGGTGGCGGCGGCGACCCCGGAGTACGCCCCGGAGCCGTACGAGATGCTCGCCACGGCGCTGCGCTCCAGCGGCGAGGACGCGGACGCGCGGGTGGTGCTGCTGGCCAAGCAGCGGCGGCGGCGCGAGACGTTACCGCTGGCCGGGAAGGCGTGGGGCTACCTCCAGGACTGGACGGTGGCGTACGGCTACCGCCCCGGGCGGGCCTCGCTGTGGATGGCGATCCTGTGGGCGCTGGGCACGGTCTTCTTCACCTCCTCGCCGCCCCCGCCGCTCAAGGCGGACGAGGCGCCGCCGTGGAATCCGTACCTGTACGTCCTGGATCTGCTGCTGCCGGTGATCGACCTCGGCCAGCGGGCGGCGTGGAACCCGCGCGGCGGCGCGCAGTGGGTGGCGGCGGTGCTGATCATCGCCGGCTGGATCCTGGCGACGACGGTCGCGGCGGGCGCGTCACGGCTGCTGCGGCGGCAGTAGCGGGGGCGGACGGGCGGTGAGCGGCGCCGGGCGGCGCTCGCCGGGAACGCGGTGCGGCCCGTTCCCCGCCCGCTCCGCACCCGCCGTCACCGGGGCTTTCGCCCTCCGCGTAGCTCCCCGCATCCGGGCGGCGCGGCCCAGCCTCTAGGCTTACCCGCTGTGACCTCCGTACGGCTTCCGCTCTTCCCGCTCAACTCGGTGCTCTTCCCCGGACTCGTTCTCCCGCTGAACGTCTTCGAGGCCCGCTACCGGGCGCTGATGCGCGACCTCGGTGAGCTGCCCGAGGACGAGCGCCGGTTCGGGGTGATCGCGATCCGCGACGGCCGCGAGGTGGCACCGACCGCCCAGGGCATGCCGGACGCCACGCTGCCGGCCGCGGACGGGCCCGCCGCCGGGTTCGGTGACGACCCGATGGCCGCGTTCCACACCGTCGGCTGTGTCGCCGACGCGACGACGATCCGGCCGAAGTCCCCCGAGGAGGACTCCGGCTACGAGGTGCTGGCCACCGGCACCACCCGCTTCCGGCTGCTGTCGGTGGACGCCTCCGGGCCGTATCTGACCGCCGAGGTCGAGGAGCTGGACGAGGACGGCGGCGAGGGCGCGGGCGCGCTGGCGTCCGGTGTGGTCCGGGCGTTCCGTACGTATCAGAAGCGGCTGGCCTGGGCGAACGAGCGGACGCTGGCCGGCGGGCAGGATCTGCCGGGCGATCCGTCGGTGCTGTCGTACCTGGTGGCCGCGGCGGCGGTGCTCGACGTCCCGGCCAAGCAGCGGCTGCTGGCGGCGGCCGACACCGCGGACCGGCTCGGCCAGGAGCTGGAGATCCTGCGCCGCGAGTCGGCGGTGCTCGGTAAGCTCCCGTCGCTGCCGGCGGTGGATCTGACCCGGCGGCCGACCAGCCCCAACTGATCCGCCGCGGCCCGCGAGCCCGCCTCCCCCGTTCCCGAACGCAAGGCGCCGACGAGTTGTCCAAGAAGTCGAAGAAGGCCCAGGGCACGCACGCCGCGGCGGGCGGCACCCCGGCGACGGTCGCGCTGACCGCCGCGGGCGTGCCCTTCACCGTGCACGCCTACACCCACGATCCGGCCGCCGCCTCGTACGGCGAGGAGGCCGCCGAGGCGCTCGGGGTCGCGCCCGAGCAGGTGTTCAAGACGCTGCTGGCGGACGTCGACGGCGCGCTGACCGTCGCGGTGGTGCCGGTCTCCGGCTCCCTCGACCTCAAGGCGCTGGCGGCGGCGGTGGGCGGCAAGCGGGCCGCGATGGCCGATCCGGCCGCCGCCGAGCGGAGCACCGGCTACGTCCGCGGCGGCATCTCCCCGCTGGGCCAGCGCAAGCGGCTGCGGACGGTCGTGGACGCCTCGGCCGAGGGCCGCCCCACCATCTGCGTCTCGGCCGGCCGCCGCGGCCTGGAGGTCGAACTCTCCCCCGCGGACCTCGTCACCCTCACCGGCGCCGTGGTGGCGCCGATCGGACGGGGCTGAGCGGGCGGACCGGTCCGTGCGCGGCGGCAGCGGCCGGACGCCCGCGTCCGGCCGCTCCCGGCGTCCGGCGACCGCCCTGTACGCGGCGATCCCCGCCGTACGCGGCTGCTTCCGGCCCGCCGCCGCGTACGCACCGGCGGGCCGTCACCGCGCCGGGCCGTCAGCCCGCCGGATCGTCCTTCGTCAGGTCCGGCGCCCCCGGCACCGGTGTCCCCGGCAGCAGTTCCTCGTCGCGGGGGGCGAGGAGACCGGTCAGGGCGAGCTGGGTCACCATCGCGGCGATCGGCCAGGCCAGCAGGACGCCCATGGCCTGGAGGCGCAGCGGTCCGTCGAAGACGACGCCGGGGCCGACCTGCACGGCGTGGGCGGCGAGGTCGTCGGTCGGGCCGAGCACCATGCCGAGCTGCCAGCCCAGGACGGAGCCGAGGAGTCCGCCGACGGCCAGCGCGATCACCAGCGGCACCCCGCCGCGGCGGCGCAACCGGAACAGCACGGCCGTACTGACGATGCCGAAACCGGCCGCGAGCAGCAGGAAGACACCGTCGGCGCCGATCGCCTCCTCCCCCTCGGTGTCCTTGAGGTAGACGCTGTGGGTGTTGGCGATCAGCGGGACGCGCGGGGCCAGCCAGAGCCAGAGCAGGCCGAGCAGCGCGCCGATGAGCGCGAGGACGAGGGCGGTCAGCGCCGCCTCGCGCAGCTCCTGGCCGAGCGGCGGGCCGTCGGACGCCTCACCGGTCGGCGGATGCGCGGGCGGGGTGGCCGACGACCCCGCGCCGGTGTCGGTCGGCGGGGTGGGCGGCTCGTCGGACGGTTGGTCGTCGCGTGGCGTCAGCGGTGCGGTCACCCCGTCATCGTGCCAGGTGGGCGGGGTGGCTCCGGCGGCAGGACGGCGCCGGGCCGCGCCCGCCGCCGCGGCGGTGGTACGTCAGCGGGTCGCCGCGCGGCGGAACGCCCAGGTCGCGGCGGTCAGCGCGAGCAGCCCCACCCCGGCGCAGACACCCAGGTCGACGGCGACCACCAGCCAGTCCGGGTCCGCGTCGAAGGTGCGGATCAGCGCCTCCACGCCGTACGTCGACGGCAGCAGATCGCGGGCGAGACCGAGGACCGCGGGCAGCCGCTCGGCGGGCAGCACCCCGAGCAGCAGCGCCGCCGACATGCCGAGCTGTCCGCAGAGCGTCGCCAGTTCCTGACGCGGCGCGAGCAGCCCGAGGAAGGCGCCGAGCCCGGCGAGCGCCGCACCGGCCAGCGGCAGCACGGCGGCGAGCACCCACAGATGCGCCATCGGCAACTGGAACAGCACGCAGCCGATGACCGCCGTGGCCACCGTGCCGGGGACGGTGAACGACGCGTACGCGGCGGCTGCGCCCAGCACCACGGCGGCGGGCGGCACCGGCAGCGTCGCGTAGTGGTCGAGCCCGCCGCCCGCCCGCAACTGCCCGAAGTACTGCGCCAGCAGGTTGAGCGCGACGAAGGCGACGACCAGCACGCTGGACCCGGCGACCACGGCCCGCGCCTCGGCGGGCCCGTCGGCCACCCCGCGCATCAGGACCATGATCCCGACGGACTGGAAGGTGGCGACGAAGAGCAGCGGGATACGGGCGACCCGGGCGCGGGAGAGCTGCGCGCGGTAGACGGCGCCGAGCGCGGGCAGCAGCCGGGCGCGCGGGGCCAGCGGCGCGGGCCACGGCTCCCGGTCGTGGTGCGCCTCCGGGGCGTCGCCGGGCCGCGCCCGCCCGTCCGCCGGTGCCGCCCCGGCCACCGCTCGCGCGGAAACCCCACTCACGCGTTCACTCTGCCTTTCGGTTCGGCGGCCCGGCGGTTCACGCCTTGACCAGTCCCTCGGCGCGGCCGCCGAGCGCGAGGTAGACATCCTCCAGGCTCGGGGTGGCGAGAGTGAAATCGTCGAGCGCCGCGAAGGCGGCACCGGAGGTGACGTCGGCGACGGCGGCGCGGGCGGCGTCGGCGGGCAGCCGCAGCGTCCAGCGGCGGCCCGCGACGCGCGCGGCGGGCTCCAGCGCCGCGACCTCGGGGACGTCGAGCGGCGGCCGGTCACGCCAGACCAGATCGAGCCGGACCTCGTCACTGACCCGCTCCTTCAGCCCGCCGGGCGTGTCGCAGGCGATGACCTGACCGCGGTCGATCACCGCGACGCGGTCCAGGACGGTCTCCGCCTCCAGGACGTTGTGGGTCACCAGCAGCACCGTGGCGCCGCGGTCGGCGCGGCGGCGGTCGACGGCGGCCCAGACGGCACGGCGGGCCACCGGGTCCATACCGGTGGTCGGCTCGTCCAGGACGAGGAGCGGACGGTCGCCGGTGAGGACGGCGGCGAAGCAGGCGAGGCGGCGCTGGCCGCCGGAGAGCTTCTTCAGCGGGCGGTCGGCGAGCGCGTCGAGGGCGAGTTCGGCGAGGACGGCGTCGCGCTCGGCGCGGGCCTCGTGCGGCCCCAGCCCGCGCAGCCGGCCGGTGGTCTCCACGGCCAGCGCGACGGTCATCTCGTCGAGGGCGGTGGACTCCTGGCCGAGGTAGCCCAGGAGCCGGGCGGCGCGGTCGGGGTGGCGGACCACGTCGTGGCCGAGGATGCGGACGGTGCCGGAGTCCGGGCGGAGCAGTCCGGTGAGCTGGCGGACGAGGGTGGACTTCCCTGCGCCGTTGGGGCCGAGCAGTCCGAAGATCTCTCCGCGGCGGACGTCGAGGCTGATGCCGTCGTTGGCGCGTACCTCGGGGGTGCGTGCCGCGCCCCGGCGCCCGCGTACCGCGGGGTACGTCTTGATCAGGTCCCGCACGGCGCAGACCGTTCCGCCGTGTTCCGCCTGTTCCGTGCCCGTGCTCACGAGCTATGAGGGTACGCGCCCGCGGACCGCTCCCGGCCCGCGGGGCGGCGGGCGCGGCGCGGTCAGTCGGCGGCGGGGACGTGCCCGGCGGCGGTGCGCACGTCGACCTCGCGCCAGAACCCGGCGCGGATCGCGTACCGGTCGTGCTCGTCGATCTGGTCGTCCTTGTGGGCGAGGAGGCCGAAGCGGGCGGCGTAGCGCAGCAGTTCACCGTCGATGCGGTGCGGGATGCGCGGGTACTCGGTGGAGAGCTGCTGGAGGTGGACGGTGTCCGAGAGGCGTTCGGTCCAGCGGCGGGCGAAGACCTGGCCGACCTCGAACGGGTCGCCGCTGACGGCGGTGATGTCCTCCTCGCGGTCGGCCCAGCGCTGCTCGGCGCTGGTGAGCTGGGCGAGGGTGGGCAGCGAGGCGGTCTCGGAGGGCTCGCCGGCGGGGCCGCCGCGCTCGACCCAGCCGCGGTCGGACGACCAGCGCAGGGTGGCGCTCGGGGCGGGCTGCTGGGACGCCGCGGAGGCCGGGGCGGTGCCGTGGGCGCGGCCGAGACCGGCGAGATCCTTGGGGGTGGGGACGACCTTGGCGGCGGGCGAGCCGTTGGTGTCGGAGGCGGTGTCGCGGCCGCCGTTCCGGGCGGGCGTGGCCGGTGCCGGGCGGTCGGTGCCGGGGCGGTCGCCGTCGGGGCGGGCGGGGGACGCGGCGGCCGCGGCGGCGGCCACCGCGGACTCGGGCAGCGGCGCGGAGAGGATCGCGGCGATCTCCGGGCGGGGCGCGGGCGGCGGGGCGCAGGGGCCGCCCAGCTCCTTGGCGCGGATGGCGCGGGTGATCCAGGCGCGGTCCAGGACGCGGCGTTCGTCGGCCTCGGCGACCAAGTCCTCGGACTGGTTGTAGTCGCCGTCAGCGGCCTGGACGGCCCAGAGGTGGACGGCGACGCCGTGCTCCTTGGCGGACATCAGGCCGGGCAGCAGATCGCCGTCGCCGGTGACCAGGACGATGTCGGAGCAGGCGCGGTTACGGGCCAGCTCGGTCAGCTCGGCGTGCATGGCAGCGTCCACGCCCTTCTGCGCCCAGCGGCCGTCGCTGCGGGTCAGGGCGCCGAGCCGGACGGTGACGCGGGGCATCACGCGCAGCCGGCGGTGCTCGGGCTGCGGGACGCGGTCGGGGGCGCCGTCGAACCAGTAGATCCGCAGCAGCGGCCGCTCGGTGTCGGCCTCGGCGCGGCGGCGCAGCCCCTGGATCAGGGCCGCGTGATCGACGGTGATCCGGGACCTCGCGGGCTCTCCGGCAAGCAGGCTGGCGGCGGCTCCGAGCAAGTACCCGGCGTCCACCAGGACGACGCAGCGATCCACGATCCACCCTCTTCCCTGGAGGTGCTGAAGTCCGATCGCCCCCCGGTGCGAGTTTCCTTCGGCTTTCCTTCGAGTCTGCCCGACCGTACGGGGGTTAACTGCCGGAACTCGATCTTCGGCGTGGCGGATTGGACGGGTCCGCGGGCGAGCGGGGTGGGCGCGGCGCGCGGATCCCCTTCTCACCCATGGTAATTGCCGGAAATGCAGGGTTTCGTCCCGCGTGTAAGTCTGGTCACGGCCCGATCACAGGATCCCCCTCAGGAGGCACGGTCATGGCCAAGCACAAGAAGGACCGAAGTAAGCAGCAGCGGGGCGGCCCGGCCCAGCAGGGCCGCGAGGAAGCGCAGAAGTCGACGATCGAGGCGATCCAGCACTCGCAGCAGCACACGGCGCAGGGCAGCCCGGCGGATGTCGCGCGCAAGCACCAGCGGCGCTTCGGGCACAACTGATCCGGAACACAGGTGACGCGGCGCGGTGAGCGCCGCCGCGGGCGGAGGTCAACGGACGTCCGCCGCAGGGAAGTCGAGGGGCGCGCCCGCTGCGGGCGCGCCCCTCGAAGGTGTGCGGTGTGCTCTCAGCCGGCCAGGCAGGACGGGCCGAGCAGCACCTTCAGATCGCCGAAGAGCGACGGGTCGGGCGTGACGCGGTGCCGGTCGAGGCGGAGGACCGTGGTCTTGCGGGTGCCCTGGAGCTTGATCCGTACCTCGGTGGAGCCGCGGTGACTGGTCAGCACCTCGCCGAGCTTCTCCACCAGCGGCGGGGTGACCTTCAGCGTCGGGATGGTGATCGTGACGGGGGCGTTGGCGCCCGCCTCCGAGAGGTCGGGGACCATCATCTCCATGGCGACCAGCCGCGGCACGTCCTCGCGCTTGTCGAGCCGTCCCTTGACGAAGACCACCGCGTCCTCGACGAGCTGGGTGGAGACGAGCTGGTAGGTGGCGGGGAAGAACATGCAGTCCAGGGAGCCGGCGAGGTCCTCGACGGTGGCGATGGCCCAGGCGTTGCCCTGCTTGGTCATCTTCCGCTGGAGACCGGAGATGATGCCGCCGATGGTGACGATCGAGCCGTCGGAGTAGTCGCCGCCGGTCAACTGGGAGATCGCCGCGTCCGCCTTGTCGGAGAGGACGTGCTCCAGCCCGAAGAGCGGGTGGTCGGAGACGTACAGGCCGAGCATCTCGCGCTCCTGGGCGAGCAGGTACGTCTTGTCCCACTCGACGTCGGAGAACTCGACGTCGAGGCCGAAGCCGGGGCCGTCGTCGCCGCTGTCGTCGCCCATGCCGCCGAAGAGGTCGAACTGTCCCTCGGCCTCCTTGCGCTTGACCTGCACGACGTTGTCGATCATCGGCTCGTACTGCGCGGTGAGGCCCTTGCGGGTGTGGCCCATCTCGTCGAACGCGCCCGCCTTGATCAGCGATTCGGTGGTGCGCTTGTTGCAGACGACCGCGTCGACCTTGTCGAGGTAGTCGGGGAAGGAGGTGTACTTCCCCTTGGCCTTGCGGCACCGGATGATCGAATCGACGACGTTCTGGCCGACGTTGCGGACCGCGGTGAGGCCGAAGAGGATCACGTCGTCGCCCTGGGCGGCGAAGTTGGCCAGCGATTCGTTGACGTTCGGCGGCAGCACCTTGATGCCCATGCGGCGGCACTCGTTCAGGTAGACCGCCGACTTGTCCTTGTCGTCACGGACCGAGGTGAGCAGCGCGGACATGTACTCGGCCGGGTAGTTGGCCTTGAGGTAGGCGGTCCAGTAGGTGACCAGGCCGTACGCGGAGGAGTGCGCCTTGTTGAACGCGTAGCCGGCGAACGGGACCAGGACGTCCCACAGTGCCTGGATCGCCTGGTCGCTGAAGCCGTTCTTCTTGGCGCCCGCCTGGAAGAGGACGAAGTTCTTCTCCAGCTCCTCGGGCTTCTTCTTGCCCATCACGCGGCGGAGGATGTCGGCCTCGCCGAGCGAGTACCCGGCGACGATCTGGGCGGCCTTCTGGACCTGCTCCTGGTAGACGATGAGGCCGTAGGTCAGGCCCAGGACCTCCTTGAGCGGCTCCTCCAGCTCCGGGTGGATCGGGGTGATCTCCTGGCGGCCGTTCTTGCGCTCGGCGTAGTTGGTGTGGGAGTTCATGCCCATCGGGCCCGGGCGGTACAGGGCCGAGACGGCGGAAATGTCCTCGAAGTTGTCGGGCTGCATCTGGCGCAGCAGCGACCGCATCGGACCGCCGTCGAACTGGAAGACGCCGAGCGTGTCACCGCGGCAGAGGAGTTCGTACGTCTTGGGGTCGTCCAGCGGGATCTCCAGGAGGTCCAGCTTGATGCCCTTGTTGGCCTCCACCATCTTGACGGCGTCGTCCATGATGGTGAGGTTGCGCAGGCCCAGGAAGTCCATCTTCAGCAGGCCCAGCGACTCGCACTGGGGGTAGTCCCACTGCGTGATGGTCACGCCGTCGGTGTGGCGCACCCAGACCGGGGCGTGGTCGACGATCGGCTCGCTGGACATGATCACGCCCGCCGCGTGCACACCCATCTGCCGGACCAGCCCCTCGACGCCCTTGGCGGTGTCGATGACCTTCTTGACGTCCGGCTCGTTCTCGTACATCGAGCGGATCTCGCCCGCCTCGCTGTAGCGGGGGTGCTTGGGGTCGGTGATGCCGGAGAGGTCGATGCCCTTGCCGAGGACGTCGGCCGGCATCGCCTTGGTGAGGCGGTCACCCATCGCGTACGGGTAGCCCAGGACGCGCGCGGAGTCCTTGATGGCGTTCTTCGCCTTGATCTTGCCGTAGGTGCCGATCATGGCGACCTTGTCGGCGCCGTACTTCTCCGTGACGTACCTGATCACCTCGACGCGCCTGCGCTCGTCGAAGTCGATGTCGACATCGGGCATGGAGACGCGCTCGGGGTTGAGGAACCGCTCGAAGATCAGCCCGTGCTCGATCGGGTCGAGGTCGGTGATGCCCATGGCGTACGCGACGATCGAACCGGCCGCGGAGCCACGGCCCGGGCCCACCGCGATGCCGTTGTTCTTCGCCCACATGATGAAGTCGGCGACGACGAGGAAGTACCCGGGGAACCCCATCTGGATGATGATGTCCATCTCGTACTCCGCCTGCTTCTGGCGGTCGTCCGGGATGCCTCCGGGGAAGCGGCGGGCCATGCCGCGCCGGACCTCTTCCTGGAACCAGGTGACCTCGGTGTAGCCCTCGGGGATGTCGAACTTCGGCATGAGGTCGCGCTTTTCGAACATGCCGTCGGTGTTGATCTGCTCGGCGACCAGGAGGGTGTTGCGGCACCCCTCCTGCCAGGCGTCCGAGGAGTCGATGGCGTACATCTCGTCGGTGGACTTGAGGTAATAGCCGGTGCCGTCGAAGCGGAAGCGGTCGGGGTCGGAGAGGTTCTTGCCGGTCTGGATGCACAGCAGCGCGTCGTGGGCGGTGGCCTCGTGCGCGTAGGTGTAGTGCGAGTCGTTGGTGACCAGCGGCGGGATGCCCAGCTCCTTGCCGATCTTGAGGAGGTCCTCGCGGACCCGGCGCTCGATGTCGATGCCGTGGTCCATCAGCTCCAGGAAGTACCGCTCCTTGCCGAAGATGTCCTGGTACTCGCCCGCCGCCTTCCTGGCCTCCTCGTACTGGCCCAGCCGCAGCCGGGTCTGGAGCTCGCCGGAGGGGCAGCCGGTGGAGGCGATCAGGCCCTCGGACCACTGGGCGATGGTCTCCTTGTCCATCCGCGGCCACTTCTGGAGCCAGCCCTCGGCGTAGGCGTCCGAGGAGAGGCGGAAGAGGTTGTGCAGCCCGGTCTTGTTCGCCGCCCAGATGGTCTTGTGGGTGTACCCACCGGAACCGGAGACGTCGTCGCGCTTCTGGTGCGGCTGGCCCCACTGCACCTTGCGCTTGAGCCGCCGCGACTCGGGGGCGACGTACGCCTCGATGCCGATGATCGGGGTGACCCCCGCCTTCTGCGCGGAGTGGAAGAAGTCGTACGCGCCGTGGAGGTTGCCGTGGTCGGACATGGCGATGTGCGTCATGCCCATCTCGTTGCACGCGGCGAACATGTCCTTGAGCCGCGCGGCACCGTCCAGCAGCGAGTACTGGGTGTGGACGTGCAGGTGCGTGAAGGGCGGCTTGGTCACGGCGGGAGACCTCCGGAGAAGGGCGGCGGACGGGGGCACGACGAGCTACGGGCGGCGCCCGGGGCGCCGCACCGCGGAAGGTGTGGGCAGCTTCGGAGTCTACGGCCCGGCACCGACAACGCGGCTCCGCCGCGACCCGTGACGCGGGTGCGCGCGCCCGCCCGTCCGGCCCCCGCGGACGGGCGGCGGACGGCTCGCGGCGATCCCCCGCGGCGCCCGCCCCGGTGGCCGCCGCACCACCCCGGAAGCCGCCCGCACGCTGCGGAAACCGGCCACCGGCCACCGGGAACGGCGTCCGGCCCGCACCCTCGGGGACCGCTCGCGCGGGTTCATGGCACACTCGCTGGCGATGGACATCTCGGCGGCACACCTGCGGGCGGTGCGTGCGGCGCTTTTCACAGCGCTGTGCGTGGCGCTGTCCGCCGCGTCCCATGTGCTGCTGACGCGGATGCCGCTGCCGCTCACCACCGTCGCCGTCGTCTCGGGCGCGGTCTTCGCCCTCGCCTACGCGCTGGCCGGCGGCGAGCGGAGCTTCGGGCGGATCGCCGCCCTGCTGCTGCCGCTGGAACTGGCCGCCGACGCGGTCTTCAGCTACGGCCAGCACGCCTGCTACGGCCTCTCCGGCGGCCCGGTGACCGGTCCGCTGCACACCCTGGGCATCGATCTGCTCTGCGGCGGCGGGGACGTCGGTGCCCCGCTGGCGCAGTTCTCCGGGCGGGGCGCCGGGCCGCTGCTCGCCTTCCCCGCCGGGTCCGGGTGGCTGCTGCTGGTCGCGCATCTGCTGGTCGGGCTGGTGGCCGCCGCCTGGCTGCGCCGCGGCGAGGCGGCGCTGGCGCAGTTGCTCGGCGCGGTCGCCCACTTCGCGTTCCGCCCGCTGCTGGCCGCCGTCGCGCTGTGCGTACGGGTGCCCGCCCCTCGGCGGCCGGCCGCCCGCCGGGGCGCCGGTGATCCGCCCGCACCCCGCCCGCCGCTGCTGGTGCACTCCGTCGTCCGCCGTGGACCGCCCTGCGTACTCGCTGCCTGAGCCCTTTTCCGGGCCGCAGCCCGCGTACCGCTCCCTTTTCCCGGGTGCGTACGCGTTCCGTACGCACCGCACACCCTTCCCACGGATTTCTCCGGAGACATGTCATGAGCAACCGCAACACCCAGGCCAACAAGCAGGCGGCGCGCGAGCGGCTGCGTGCCGAGCGTGAGCGGCAGGCGAAGAAGGACAAGATGCGGCGGCAACTGACCGTCGGCGGCGCGATCGTCGCGGTGCTGGCGATCGCCGGCGGCATCGGCGTCATGGTCGCCAAGTCCGGTGGCGGCGACACCACCAGCGCCACCGCCACCGTCAGCGACATGGCGGGCGACAGCAAGGCGTGGGCCAAGGCGGCCAAGGCCAAGCTGGTCAAGCCCGCGCACACCGCCGGCGCCAAGGGCACCACCCTCGTCATCGGCAAGGCGGACGCCAAGCACACCCTGGAGCTGTTCGAGGACCCGCGCTGCCCCGGCTGCGCCAACTTCGAGCAGAACGTCGGCGAGATCGTCCAGAAGGACATCGAGGACGGCAAGTACAAGGCCCGCTTCCACCTGGCGACCTTCCTGGACTCCAACCTCAAGGGCACCGGCTCCAAGAACGCGCTGAGCGCACTGGGCTCGGCACTGAACGTCAGCACGGACGCGTTCCTCAAGTACAAGGAAGCGCTGTACTCCAAGGAGTTCCACCCGGACGAGATGGGTCCGGACAAGTTCGCCGACGACAACTACCTGCTCAAGGTCGCCGACACCGTGCCCGCGCTGAAGGGCAACAAGGACTTCGAGAAGGCCGTGAAGGCGGGCGTCTACGACCGCTGGGCGCTGGAGATGTCCGTCGAGTTCAACTCGCACAAGGACGTCAACAACACCCCGACGGTCAAGCTCGACGGCAAGGAGATCGGGATCCAGAGCGGCCCGAACAAGGTCGCCCCGTCCACCCCGGACGACTTCAACCGCATCGTCGGTGAAGGTCTGAAGTAGGGCTCCGGGCGGCGGGCGCGTGCCCGCCGCCCGATGCCAAATCTTGACCCGGGAGTCTGCCGTGGACATGGCAGACTCCCGGCATGCCCCCCACGCTCCTCCTGATCCGCTGCCTGCCGCACCGCGGCCCGCCGTTCCCCGGTGCGTACGCCATCGACGCAACTGCCAGCCGCAGCACCGAGGGATCGGGAGACAGATGAGCAACGGCACCGGCCGGAAGAGCCCGTCGGCCGCGCGTGAGCGGATCCGCGCCGAGCGGGAGCGGCAGAAGAAGAAGGACCGGGTACGGCGCCAGTTGACGGTCGCCGCCGTCGTGGCAGGCGTCCTCGTCGTCGCGGGCGGCGCCGGCTTCGCCGTGGTGAAGGCGACCGAGCCGACCGGGTGGGAAGCCGCCAAGGAGGCGAAACCGGTCGCCCCGGCGCACACCCAGGGCAAGAACGGCACCGAGATCCTGATCGGCGACAAGAGCGCCAAGGAGACCCTGGAGGTCTTCGAGGATCTGCGCTGCCCGATGTGCGCGTCGTTCGAGCAGTCCTCCGGCGCCTCCCTGCTCAAGGACATCGAGGACGGGCGGTACAAGGTCCGCTTCACGATGTACACCTTCCTCGACGGCGCCCAGGGCGGCGAGGGCTCCAAGAACGCGCTGAGCGCGCTCGGCGCGGCGCTGAACGTCGGCCCGGAGGCGTTCCTCAAGTACAAGTCGGCGCTGTACTCGCTGAAGAACCACCCCGAGGAGCAGGACGACGCGTTCGCCAAGGACTCCGTCCTCCTCAAGATCGCGTCCGAGGTGCCGGAGCTGGCACACGACAAGGGCTTCGAGCAGGCGGTGAAGAAGGGCACCTACGACCGCTGGGCGATGGACATGACCGCGCAGTTCGGCCGCAAGGGCGTCAAGGGCACCCCGACCTTCCTGCACGGCGACAAGAAGTTGGAGCTGCCGCCGGTACCGCAGCGGCGGATGACGCGGGAGCAGTACAACCAGCTCGCCGACGCCAACTTCAAGAAGATGATCGACAAGGAGTTCGGCCCGGCCCAGGGCGGGCCCGGCGTCGCCGAAGGGGAGAAGGACCCGAGCGCCGGGAAGGACGGCGCGCCGGGCATCGCGAAGGGCGAGAAGGACCCGAGCGCCGCCAAGGACGGTGCGCCGGGCGGCGCGCCCGGTATCGCGAAGGGCGAGAAGGACCCGAGCGCGCGCTGAGCCGACGCGGCAGGTGTCCGGCAGGCGGCGGGCGAAAGAATTTCCGATTCCGGCGTGTCCGGAGGCTGCCCGCCGCCCGTACCGGCCAGTAGGGTGAGCGGCCGTGACCGATCATGACCAGCTCTCGCGCCGTACCGCCATGACGGCCGCGGCCGCCACCGCCGCCCTGCTGCCGCTCGCCGCGGCCGCTCCCGCCTCCGCCGCTTCCGCGGCACCGTCCGCCGCCGCCGGCAAGGGCGCGACCGGGCCCGCGCCGGAGTTCTGCCACGGTGTGGCGTCCGGAGATCCGCTGCCCGACGGCATCCTGCTGTGGACCCGGGTGACGCCCGGTCCGGACGCGGTCCCCGGTTCGGGCCGGGGCGCGGCCACCGACGTCGTCTGGGAGGTGGCCGCCGACCGCGGCTTCACCCGCGTCGTGGCGCACGGCACCGTACGGACTTCCGCGGCGAGCGACCACACCGTCAAGGCGGATGTCCGCGGGCTGCGCCCGGCCACCGCGTACTTCTACCGCTTCACCGCGGGCGGGCGGACCTCGCCGGTGGGCCGCACCCGTACCGCCCCGGCCCACGACGCGGCGGCCGGCAACGTCCGCTTCGGGGTGGTCTCCTGCGCCAACTGGGAGTCCGGCTACTTCTCGGCCTACCGCCACCTCGCCGCCCGCGCCGATCTGGACGCGGTGCTGCACCTCGGCGACTACCTCTACGAGTACAAATCCGGTGAGTACCCGGAGTTCAAGGAGGTCGTCCGGCCGCACTCCCCCGCCCACGAACTCCTCACGCTCGCCGACTACCGCGTCCGGCACGGCGTCCACAAGACCGACCCGGACGCGCTGGCGATGCACGCCGCGCACCCGGTGATCGCGATGTGGGACGACCACGAGTTCGCCGACAACGCCTGGTCGGGCGGGGCGGTCAACCACCAGCCGGACGCCGAGGGCCCGTGGGCGCGGAGGATGGCGGCGGCGAAGCAGGCGTACTTCGAGTGGATGCCGGTGCGCCCGTCGACCGCCGGGACCACCTACCGCAGGCTGCGCTTCGGCACCCTCGCCGATCTGCACCTGCTGGACCTGCGGTCGTTCCGCGACGAGCAGGCGAAGCCGGGCAGCGGCGCGGTCGACGACCCGGGCCGCACGCTCACCGGGCGGGCCCAACTGGACTGGCTCAAGGCGGGTCTGGAGCGCTCGGACACCGCGTGGCGGCTGGTCGGCACGTCGGTGATGATCTCCCAGGTGGCGTTCGGCTCCGTCCCGGCACATCTGCTCGGGCCGCTCGCCGAACTCCTCGGCCTGCCCAAGGAGGGCATCGCCGTCAACACCGACCAGTGGGACGGCTACACCGACGACCGCCGGGAACTGCTCGGCCACCTCAGCGACCGGGGTATCGGCAACACCGTCTTCCTGACCGGCGACATCCACATGGCGTGGGCCAACGACGTGCCGGTGAAGGCGGCGACGTACCCGGCGACCGCGCCGGTGGCGACGGAGTTCGTGGTCACCTCCGTCACCTCGGACAACCTCGACGACATCCTGCACGTCGCCCCGGGCACCCTCTCGCTGCCCGCGGCCACCGCCGTCCGCGCCGCCAACCGCCATGTGAAGTGGCTGGACATGGACGCGCACGGCTACGGCGTCCTGGACGTCGACGCGGAGCGGACGCAGATGGACTACTTCGCGGTCTCCGACAAGCGGGACCCGGAGGCGACCAGCGAGCTGGTGCGCTCGTACCGGACGCGGTCGGGCACGCAGCGGGTGGAGCGGAGCGACACGCCGGTGCGGTGAGTCAGGGGCGCGCGGGGCGTGGCCGTGCGCACCGGGCCGGGGGCCGGGCCGGAACGGGCCCGGCCCCCTTTCCGCCCCGGAGGCTCAGAGCGTCTCCAGGAACCCCAGCGCGGTCCGCCAGGCGCTCTCCGCCGCCTCCGGGTCGTGGTCGGGCAGGTCCGGGTCGGTGAAGAGGTGGCCGGCGCCCGGGTAGCGGAAGACCTCGACATCGGCGCCCGCCCGGCGCATCTGGAGGTACCAGGCGGTCAGCCAGTCGTGCGGCTCGAACGGGTCCGGGTCGGCGACGTGCAGTTGGACCGGCAGATCGTCGGCCTCGGTGTCCTCGGCGATGTCCGAGGTGCCGTGCATCAGCAGCAGCCCGCGGGCCTTCTCGTCGGCGAGGGCCAGATTCTGCGCCACCGCGCCGCCGAAGGAGAACCCGGCGTAGACCAGACCGCGGTCGGAGTAGGGCGCCGCCGCCGTCACCGCGCGCCGCAGCAGCGTCTCCTTGCCGATCTCCTCCTTGATCTCCATACCGTCACCGACGGAGTCCGCGGTCCGCCCGTCGAACAGATCCGGGACGATCACCTCATGGCCCGCGGCCCGCAGCCGGTCGGCGGCGGCGTGCACCGCGGGGCGCAGCCCGCACACCGAGTGGAACAGCACAATCGTCGCGGCACCGCTGGTCGCGGACTCGCTGGTGGGCGGCACGTACATCACTTCCCTGGGGTCGAAACGGCAGCCCCCCATCCTGCCAGGCCGGGGCGCGGCCCCCGTCACAGCCGCCGCGCGCCGGGTGCCGTACGGTGCCCTGATGCCGTACGCCGGCCCACCGGGGTACGGCGGACGGGCACCCGAGCCGAGGAGGAAACGCGACGTGTCCCTGGAGGACGTACTGCGCCCGCTGAGCGTCATCGGCGGTTCGGTCGTCGTCACGGCCGTCCTGGGCTGGCTCGCCGACCGCGTACTGCGCCGGATCGACGCCGCCCACCCCGAGACCCCGCTGTGGGGCGCGCTGCGGCGCTGCCGGATACCGCTGCAGGTCCTGCTCTGCGCGGCGCTGCTGCGCGGGTCGTACGACGCGACCGGCCTCGACCTGGTCCGCGATCACCAGGTGGGCATCGGCCGGACGCTGACCCTGGTGCTGATCGCCGCGTCGGCGTGGCTGACGGTGCGCGCCGCGGCGGCCATCGTCCAGTCGTCGTACGCGCGCTACGCCGCGAGCGCGCACGACGCGGCGCGGGTACGGCGGGTGCGGACGCAGATCACGCTGATCCAGCGGGTGGTCAGCGCGATCGTGATCATCGTGGCGGCGGCGGCGATGCTGCTGACGTTCCCGGCGATGCGGACGGTCGGCACCTCCGTCCTGGCCTCGGCCGGACTGCTGGGCATCGTCGCCGGTGTCGCGGCCCAGTCCACGCTGGGCAACCTCTTCGCCGGACTCCAGATCGCCTTCGGCGACATGGTCCGCATCGGTGACACGGTCGTGGTCAACGGCGAGATGGGCACGGTCGAGGAGATCACCCTGACGTATCTGACCGTGCGGACCTGGGACGAGCGGCGGATCACCATGCCGGTGTCGTACTTCACCGGCACCCCGTTCGAGAACTGGTCGCGCGGCGGGGCCCAGTTGACCGGCACGGTCTTCCTCCACCTCGACCACACCGCGCCGCTGGAGGAGATGCGCGAGGAGCTGCACCGGATCCTCCAGGAGTGCCCGGAGTGGGACGGCCGTGCCTGGAGCCTGCTGGTCACCGACACCACACCGTCGACGCTGGTGGTCCGCGCGCTGGTCACCGCCCGCGACTCGGACGCCCTGTGGCAGGTGCGCTGCCGGGTCCGCGAGCGGATGATCGCCTGGCTGGCGGCCGAACACCCCTCCGCGCTGCCGCGGATCACCACCGCGTCCGCCCCCGGCGACCGCGCCCCGGAGCTGGGCAGACAGCGCACCGCCGAGGAGCGCTGAGCGTGCGGGGCCCCGCACGGCTCACCCGTGCGCCTCCGGTGTGCTGCGCAGGCTGCGCATGTCGAGCTGGCGCAGCACCCGGTCGACGATCTCCGGGTCGGCGCCCGGCTCGTTGCGGGCGGCGAGCACCTCGTGGCGCGCGGCGGACAGCATCTCGTTCTGGATGCGCTGCACCTTCTTCATCCGGGTGATGCGCTTCTCGAAGTGCTCGCGCCGGTCGTCGTCGACGATGTCCGGCGCGATCCGCGCCCCGATGTCGTACGCGCGGCGGGCGAGCTGCTCGCTGATCTCCTCGGGCAGCTCCTCGACCTCCAGGATCTCCTTGAGGCGGTGCTTGGACGCCTTGATGACGCGGAGCGCCAGCGCCCGCTCCAGCTCGTCCTCGGCCTCCGAGTCGGCCTTCACCCGCAGCTTGCGCACCAGCCAGGGCAGCGTCAGCCCCTGCACGATGAGGGTGGTGAGCACCACCGCGAAGGCGATGAAGAGAATCTCCTCGCGCGCCGGGAAGTCCCCGCCGCCGTCGACGGTGTACGGGATGGCCAGCGCCAGCGCCACCGACGCCACCCCGCGCATCCCCGACCACCACATGATGATCGTCTCCCGCCACGACATCGGGATGTCCTCGTCGTAGTCGCGCCGCTTGTGCATCCGCTTCGCCAGCCAGGCGGCGGGCAGCAGCCACAGCAGCCGGACGACGACGACCACACCGACGACGGCGGCACCGGCCCGCAGCAGTTCGCTCCAGTGGCCGGACGCGGAGCCGACGATGTTGTGCAGCTCCAGGCCGATCAGTCCGAACGCGACGCCGGTGACGAGGGTGTCGACGATCTCCCAGAAGGTGTAGCCGGCGAGGCGGCCCATCACGTCGTCGGCGTCGACCGCGTACTCGGCGAGGAAGAGCGCGCAGGTCAGCACGGCCAGCACACCGGAGCCGTGGAACTCCTCGGCGAGCACGTAGGCGACGAACGGCACCAGCAGCGTCAGGCCGATCTGGAGCGTCGGGTCGCCGAGGACGCCCATCAGCTTGTTGGCGACCCAGCCGATGACCAGACCGACGGCGAGGGCGACGACGGCGGAGAGCACCAGGGAGCCGACCGCGCCCGGCACGGAGAAGGTGCCGCTGACCGCCGCGGCGAGGGCGACGTGGTAGAGGACGATCGCGGTGACGTCGTTGAACAGGCCCTCGCCCTCCAGGATGGAGACCATGCGGCGGGGCAGCCCCAGCTTGCCGGCGACCGCCGTCGCGGCGACCGGGTCGGGCGGGGCGACGAGCGCGCCGAGCACCACCGCGGCGGCCAGCGGCATGCCCGGCACCACCGCCTGGGCGACCGCCGCGACCGCCGCCGTGGTGGCGAAGACCAGCGCGACGGCGAGCAGGAAGATCGGGCGGATGTTCGCCGTGAACTGCCGCCACGAGGTGCGCTGCACCGCCGCGTACAGGAGCGGCGGCAGCACCAGCGGGAGGATGTACTCGGGCGGGATGTCGACGTTGGGGACGAACGGCAGGAGCGCGAGGACGGCACCGGCCATGGTCATCAGCACCGGCGAGGGCAGGCCCAGCCGGTCACCGAGCGGGACCGTGACCACCGCCCCCAGGAGAAGCACGAACAGCAGGGCGAGCTGGTCCACGGGGTTACGCTCCGGTGTCGGGATCGATCACTTTTCGCCCCAAGCCTGCCATGACCGGACAGAAAGCGGACGGTCACCTTCCGATGCTGACCGCCCCCGAAACCCGGCGGAGCGTCAGGAACTCTCGTCCCGCACGGTGTCCAGCGCCCGCTGGAGATCCTCCGGGTAGGCGCTCTCGAACTCGACCCAGCGGCCGTCCGACGGATGCTCGAACCCGAGCCGCATCGCGTGCAGCCACTGCCGGGTCAGCCCCAGCCGCTTGGCCATCGTCGGGTCCGCGCCGTACGTCAGGTCACCGACGCAAGGATGGCGGTGGGCGGACATGTGGACCCGGATCTGGTGGGTCCGCCCGGTCTCCAGCTTGATGTCGAGGAGGCTGGCGGCGCGGTACGCCTCGATGAGGTCGTAGTGGGTCACCGACGCCTTGCCCTCGGCGGTCACCGCCCACTTGTAGTCGTGCTGCGGGTGGCGGCCGATGGGGGCGTCGATGGTGCCGCTCATCGGGTCGGGGTGGCCCTGCACCAGCGCGTGGTAGCGCTTGTCGACCGTCCGCTCCCGGAACTGCTGCTTGAGCAGGGTGTACGCGCGCTCGGACTTGGCGACGACCATCAGCCCGGAGGTGCCGACGTCGAGGCGGTGCACGATGCCCTGGCGCTCGGCGGCGCCGGAGGTGGAGATGCGGTATCCGGCGGCGGCCAGCCCGCCGATGACGGTGGTGCCGCTCCAGCCGGGGCTGGGGTGCGCGGCGACGCCGACCGGCTTGACGATCACCACGACGTCGTCGTCGTCATGGACGATCTCCATGCCCTCGACGGGCTCGGCGACGATCTCGACCGGCGCCGCCGCCTGCGGCATCTCGACCTCCAGCCAGGCGCCGCCGTGCACCCGCTCGGACTTCATCACCTCGGAGCCGTCGACCCGGACCTTGCCGGCGGCCGCCAGCTCCGCGGCCTTCGTACGGGAGAAGCCGAACATGCGGGCCAGCGCGGCGTCGACGCGCTCGCCCTCCAGGCCGTCCGGTACGGGCAGGGTGCGGATATCGGGAAGCGTGCTCACCCCACGAGTATGGCAGTCCGACCGGGGTGGCCCGCCCGGCGGCCGACGGGCCCGCCCGCGCGGGGCGGATCAGTCCTTGTGGAGCGTGCCGTCCGGGTCCAGCCCCCGGAAGGAAAGGATCACGATCAGGATGCCGCCGCAGACGATCGCGGAGTCGGCGAGGTTGAAGACCGCGAAGTGCGCCGGGGCGATGAAGTCGACCACCGCGCCCTCGAAGACGCCCGGCGAGCGGAAGAGCCGGTCGGTGAGGTTGCCGAAGGCGCCGCCGAGCAGCAGCCCCAGCGCGATCGCCCACGGCAGGCTGTAGAGCTTGCGCGCGATCCGGAAGATCACCACGATCACCGCCACCGCGATGATGGTGAGGAAGATCGTCAGCGCCTCCCCCATGCTGAACGCCGCCCCGCGGTTACGGATCACCGAGAGCTGGAGCAGCGTCCCGATGACCTCGACCGGCGCGTGGTGCTCCAGCTTCGCGACCACCAGCAGCTTGCTGCCCAGATCCAGTACGTACGCGACGAGCGCGACCAGCAGCAGCGCCGGGATACGACGCTTGCCGCGGCGCTCGCCCCGCTCCGGCTCCGCCGGACGTCCCCCCTCCGAACCCGCGTCGGAGTCCGCCCCGGAACCCGATCCGGATTCCGGCGTACCGGTGATGCGTTCCGCCTCTGCCACTGTGTGCGTCCCTCAACCCGTAGCGTCCCCGCCAGGCCGCGCCTGGCTGAGGAACGAGGGTACGGCACCCACCCGGGGGAACGCCGGGGCCGGGTGCACGGGGCGACGGGCGGGCGCGGACGGCCGTGAACGGGGCCGGATACGGGCACGGAGCGGCGGCCCGGGGCGGGAGGACGCGGCTCCGAGCGGCGCGGCACGGGGCGAGCGCGGCCGTGACCGGGCGGCGCGGGGCGAGCGTGATCGCGGCAGGGACCGGGCGGCGCGGGGCGAGGGCGAGCGTGGCCGCGGCAGGGACCGGGCGGCGCGGGGCGAGGGCGAGCGTGGCCGCGGCAGGGACCGGGCGGCGCGGGGCGAGGGCGAGCGTGGCCGCGGCCGGGACCGGGCGGCGCGACCCGACGTACGGAAGGGAGCCCCACGCACCCGGCCGCACCCGGGCGCGCGTCCCCTCATACGGGAGCGCGCCCCTCGGCGGGCCGCCGCCCGCCCCCTCAGCCGCGCCGTTCCTGCTTCTGTTTGCACTCCACGCAGAGGGTGGCCCGGGGGAACGCCTGCATCCGGGCCTTGCCGATCGGGTTGCCGCAGTTCTCGCAGAGCCCGTACGTGCCCGCGTCCAGGCGGCCCAGGGCGCGTTCGGTCTGGAGCAGCATCTCGCGGGCGTTGGAGGCCAGCGCCAGCTCGTGTTCGCGGGTGATGTTCTTGGTGCCGGTGTCCGCCTCGTCGTCGCCCGCGCCGTCCCCGGAGTCGCGCATCAGCCCGGCGATGGCGTCCTCGGAGGCGGCGATCTCGGTCCGCAGCCGCTCCGCCTCGGCCAGCAGACCGGCCCGCGCCTCGTCGACCTCCTCCGGTGTCCAGGGGTCCTCGCCGGGCCGGACGGCCAGGTCGTCGGGGGCGGCGGCCGTGAGGGCCGCGGCTGCCGCCGGGTCCGTGCCGTGCGCCGCCGCGGTCTTCTCCGTCACCGTCCGGGCTCCCGTCTTCCTCGCCGTCTTCTTCGCGGCGGCCGTCTTCTTCGCCGGGACCTCGGCCCCGGCCGTCTTCCGCGGCGCGGCCTTCTTCGCCGCCGCCTTCTTCGCCGGGGCCTTCTTCGCCGGGGCCTTCTTCGCCGTCCTCCCGGCCGGGGCCTTCCGGGTCGCGGCCGGTGTCTCCGGGGTGCCGGAGTCCGTCGCCCCGGTGTCCTGCGGAGCGGCGGGACGGGCCGCGCCGGGCTCCTCGGCGGGTGTCGTGCTCTTCTGCGCGGCGGACTTTTTCGCCACCATGGCCGCGACCCCTTCACCTATGTGATCTTGTTCGCGAATCGTGACGGGAACGATAAATCGCCACACGGGGTGCGGCAATGGGACGCACCGCCCATACCCCCGCTCCGCCCCGGTTCTGCCCCCGCCGCCACCCGGCCAACCACCAGGCCCGCCACGGGCCCGGCCGCCCCGCGGCCCCGGCCGCCGCACCGTCCGCCCCGCGCCCGCGTTCGGGTGGCGGCGGCGCCCGGCCCCCACCGGGGAAAACCGGTCGGTCACCGTCCCCGCCGCCCCGTACACTGGGCGCAGCGACAGGCGTCGATGGGACGAGTAGCGTCGTAGGCAGCCAGCAGCGATCCGGGGACGGTGGGAGCCCGGAGGCGTGCGCGACGTGAAGATCACCCCGGAGCCGCCGGAAGAAAGCCCGTGGCACGTCCCGGGCGAGTAGAACCGGCAGCGCGACCCCAATGAGGGGGCGGTGGCAGGCCCACCGCCAAGGAGGGTGGTACCGCGGGAGCAGTGCTCTCGTCCCTCCGGACGGAGAACGCAGCAGGTGTCCGCCGGAGGAACCCGATGAGTGAGCAGCCGCAGTACCGCCAGGTGCCCGCGCAGGTCGACCTACCCGCCCTTGAGCACGCCGTGCTCGATTTCTGGCAGGAACAGAAGGTCTTCGCCCGCACCCTCCAGCAGTCCGAGGGCCGGCCCGAGTGGGTCTTCTACGAGGGCCCCCCGACCGCCAACGGCATGCCCGGCGCCCACCACATCGAGGCCCGCGTCTTCAAGGACGTCTTCCCCCGCTTCCGCACGATGCAGGGCTACCACGTCGACCGTAAGGCCGGCTGGGACTGCCACGGCCTCCCCGTCGAGCTGGCCGTCGAGAAGGAGCTGGGCTTCAACGGCAAGAAGGACATCGAGGCGTACGGCATCGCCGAGTTCAACGCCAAGTGCCGCGAGTCGGTGACCCGCCACACCGACGCCTTCGCCGAGCTGACGACCCGCATGGGGTACTGGACCGATCTCGACGCCCCGTACCGCACCATGGACCCCGACTACATCGAGTCGGTGTGGTGGTCGCTGAAGGAGATCTTCGCCAAGGGCCTGCTGGTCGAGGACCACCGCGTCGCCCCCTGGTGCCCCCGCTGCGGCACCGGCCTGTCCGACCACGAGCTGGCGCAGGGCTACGAAACGGTCGTCGACCCGTCCGTCTATGTCCGGCTGCCGCTGACCTCCGGCCCGCTCGCCGGCCAGGCGTCGCTGCTGATCTGGACGACCACGCCCTGGACGCTGGTCTCCAACACCGCCGTCGCCGCCCACCCGGACGTCACCTACGTCGTCGCCACCGACGGCCACGAGAAGCTGGTCGTCGCCGAGCCGCTGCTGGAGAAGGCGCTCGGCGAGGGCTGGAGCGCCACCGGCGAGTCGTTCACCGGCCGCGAGATGGAGCGCTGGGCCTACCGCCGCCCGTTCGGCTTCGTCGAGCTGGAGGGCGCCAACTTCGTCGTCAACGCCGACTACGTCACCACCGAGGACGGCACCGGTCTCGTCCACCAGGCCCCGGCCTTCGGTGAGGACGACCTCAAGGTCTGCAAGAGCTACGGCCTGCCGGTGGTCAACCCCGTCCGCCCCGACGGCACCTTCGCCGAGGAGCTGCCGCTCGTCGGCGGCGAGTTCTTCAAGAAGGCGGATGAGGCGCTCGTCGCCGACCTCGACGCCCGCGGCCTGCTCTTCCGTCACGTCGCCTACGAGCACAGCTATCCGCACTGCTGGCGCTGCCACACCGCGCTGCTCTACTACGCGCAGCCGTCCTGGTACATCCGCACCACCGCCGTCAAGGACGCCCTGCTCCGCGAGAACGAGAACACCAACTGGTTCCCGGACTCCGTCAAGCACGGCCGGTTCGGCGACTGGCTGCAGAACAACATCGACTGGGCGCTGAGCCGCAACCGCTACTGGGGCACCCCGCTGCCCATCTGGCGCTGCGAGGAGGGCCACCTGACCTGCGTCGGCTCGCTCGCCGAGCTGACCGAGCTGACCGGCACCGACCAGTCCGGCCTCGACCCGCACCGCCCCTTCATCGACGCCGTCACCTTCGGCTGCACCCACGAGGGCTGCGCGCTCACCGCCACCCGCGTACCCGAGGTCATCGACGCCTGGTACGACTCGGGCTCGATGCCGTTCGCGCAGTGGGGCTACCCGTACCGCAACAAGGAACTCTTCGAGAAGCGGTACCCGGCGCAGTTCATCTCCGAGGCCATCGACCAGACCCGCGGCTGGTTCTACACGCTGATGGCCGTCGGCACCCTCGTCTTCGACAAGTCGTCCTACGAGAACGTCGTCTGCCTGGGCCACATCCTCGCCGAGGACGGCCGCAAGATGTCCAAGCACCTGGGCAACATCCTCCAGCCGATCCCGCTGATGGACCAGCACGGCGCCGACGCGGTCCGCTGGTTCATGGCCGCCGGCGGCTCCCCCTGGTCCGCCCGCCGGGTGGGCCACACCACCATCCAGGAAGTCGTCCGCAAGACCCTGCTGACGTACTGGAACACCGTCGCCTTCCAGGCGCTCTACGCCCGCACCTCCCACTGGGCCCCCTCCGCCGCCGACCCGGCCCCGGCCGAGCGCCCGCTGCTCGACCGCTGGCTGCTCGGCGAGCTGAACACTCTCGTCGAGGGCGTCACCGAGGCGCTGGAGGCGTACGACACCCAGCGCGCCGGCAAGCTGCTGTCGTCCTTCGTCGACGACCTCTCCAACTGGTACGTGCGCCGCTCCCGCCGCCGCTTCTGGCAGGGCGACCCGGCCGCGCTGCGCACCCTGCACGAGGTCGTCGAGACGGTGACGCGGCTGATGGCGCCGCTCACACCGTTCATCACCGAGCGGGTCTGGCAGGACCTGGTCGTGCCGGTCACCCCGCAGGCGCCGGACTCCGTCCACCTGTCGTCGTGGCCGCTGGCCGACCCGGGGCTCATCGACCCGGAGCTGTCCGCGCAGATGCAGTTGGTGCGCCGGCTCGTCGAGCTGGGCCGGGCCACCCGCGCCGAATCCGGTGTGAAGACCCGCCAGCCGCTCTCCCGCGCGCTGGTCGCGGCGCACGGTTTCGCCGCCCTCTCCGACGACCTGCGCGCGCAGATCACCGAGGAGCTGAACGTCACCTCGCTCGCCGCCCTCTCCGACATGGGCGGCTCGCTGGTCGACACCACCGCCAAGGCCAACTTCCGGGCCCTGGGCAAGCGGTTCGGCAAGGGCGTCCAGGCGGTCGCCAAGGCCGTCGCCGCCGCCGACGCCGCGGCGCTCTCGCTGGCGCTGCGCGACGGCGAGGCCACGGTCGAGGTCGACGGCGAGACCGTCACCCTCGCCCCGGACGAGGTGATCATCACCGAAACCCCGCGCGAGGGCTGGTCGGTGGCGTCCGACGCCGGTGCGACCGTCGCCCTCGACCTGGAGATCACCCCGGAGCTGCGCCGCGCCGGTCTGGCCCGCGACGCGATCCGCCTCATCCAGGAGGCGCGCAAGAACAGCGGACTGGACGTCTCCGACCGGATCGCCCTGCGCTGGGAGACCCCCGACGCGGAGCTGCGCACCGCCCTGGCCGAGCACGCCGCACTCATCGCCGACGAGGTCCTGGCCACCGCCTTCGCCACCGAGCAGGAGGCGTCCGGCACCACCGACGGCTACGGCGCCCCGTTCACCGACGAGCCCCTGAACCTCACCTTCCGCCTCCGCAAGGCATAACCCCGGGCGGGCCCCGCCCGCCGTACGGCACCGGGCCCCGGCACACCTCGCGTGCGCCGGGGCCCGGCGCTCCCCCGGACCCCGGGCCGTGGCCCCCCGCGTGACGCCCCGCCCGGCGCCCCCGGCGTGCCCCCGCACGGCGGGGCCGCCTCACCCTCACCCCCGGCAGGTCCCGGAGCTGATGTTTCCCCTCGTACGAGGCCGGGTGACGGTACGTTCTCCGCCCGGCCCCGGCCCAGCACCCGGCACGTTCTCCGCCCGGCCCCGGCCCAGCACCCGGCACGTTCTCCGCCCGGCCCCGGCCCAGCACCCGGTACGTTCTCCGCCCGGCCCCGGCCCAGCACCCGGTACGTTCTCCGCCCCGACCGGCCCGGCCGCCCGGTGCGTTCCCGCCCGACGGGGCCGGGCACCCGCACGTTCTCCGTCCGGACCGGTGCGATTTCCCGCCCGGCACCCGCCGCGCCACCCCGGGCCACCACCCCCCGAACGAGCGCCGCACGAACGGGGGACGCGACGCACACCACGGCTGACAACCCCGGCAGAACGCGCCGGACCGCGAACCTCGCAACGGCCGGCCCGCATCACGCCCGCCGGGCGTCCGCCGGAAGCCGGACCAACTCCCCACACCCACCACCCCATTCCGGCGCACCCCATCGCTCCGCACACGCGAAAGGGCCGGGCCCCGGGGGAACATGTCCCTCGGGGCCCGGCCCTGATTGCCGAACGTGTGCGACGCGGAGCGCCGGTCTACGTCAGTTGTCGTCCTCGTCGATGAGGAAGCCGCGCATCGGCGACGGCGCCTGGCCCATCGGCTGCGGGCTCTGCGGCCGCACCGGAGCCATCGGCTGGGTCATCGCGGGCGCCATCTGCTGCTGGCCGCCGTACGACGGGCCGCCGCTGGAGCCGCCGTTGTGGCCGCCCATCGACTGACCGCCACCCATGGTGTGGTTGCCACCGCCCATGGAGCCGGCACCGGCCGACGCCATCGAGGGCGACGGCGGCAGCGACGCGGTCGCCGGGGTCCGCGGCGGGGCCAGCGAGTCGTCCGCCTGGTTCTCCAACTGACGAAGCTGGCTCTCCAGGTACGACTTCAGACGCGTGCGGTACTCGCGCTCGAAGCCGCGCAGGTCCTCGACCTTGCGCTCCAGCGTGGCGCGGGCGGACTCCAGGGAGCCCATCGCGACGCGGTGCTTCTCCTGCGCGTCCCGCTCCAGCGCGTCGGCCTTGGCGCGGGCGTCCCGCTCCAGGCCCTCGGCGCGCGAACGCGCCTCGCCGACGATCTTGTTGGCCTCGGAACGGGCCTCCGCGATCGCCTGGTCGGCGGTCTGCTGCGCCAGCGACAGCACGCGCGCCGCGCTGTCACCGCCGGGACCGCCCTGCTGCTGCCCGCCCTGGGGCAACTGCTGCGGACCGCCGGGGCCGCCCAGGGGGCCGCCACCCATCGGACCGCCGGGGCCCATCGGGCCGGGGCCGTGCGGACCGGCCTGCGGGCCGTGTCCACCGGGACCTGCGGGCAGCTGGGGTGCACCGCCGGGAAGCTGGGGAGGTCCACCCATCCCCTGCTGCTGCGGCGGGACCGGCTGCGGACCCGATATGGCGGCGGGCACCGGGGCCCCGCCGCGCTGCTGCTGCTCCTGCTGCTGGTCGGGTCCCTTACGCAGGCCCTGCTGCTGGTTCTGCGCGGCGGCCCGCGTGGCGGCGGCCAGCTTCGCGCGCAGGTCCTCGTTCTCCCGCAGCAGACGGGTCAGTTCGGCTTCCACCTCGTCGAGGAAGGCATCGACCTCGTCCTCGTCATAGCCTTCTCGGAGGCGGACGGTCGTGAACTGCTTGTTCCGCACGTCCTCGGGGGTCAACGGCATCTCTACTTCACCTCAACGTAGTCGTCGGCAATCGGCAAGACCGTATCGTTCACACCAACAACACCGACCTCACAGCGGTGATCAGGATGTATACGATGATCATCAATACGAAGAAGGACAGGTCAAGCGCCACGCCCCCGAGACGCAGCGGCGGGATGACCCGCCGCAGAAGCTTGAGTGGCGGATCCGTGATGGTGTAAGCGGCCTCGAGAATGACGACCATTGCCTTGCCTGGCTGCCATGAACGGGCGAACTGGAACACGTAGTCCATCACCAGCCGGAAGATCAACACGATCAGGAAGCAGTACAGCGCGATGTAGATCACCTGCCCAAAGACATTCATCTTCGCGCGTCCCTCTCCCCTGATCCCTCGTGTCGGCCTCGCGGCCTCGGTGTGCCCGGTGTTGCGTCTCAGCTCTGGTTGAAGAACCCACCCTCTGCGATACGGGCCTTGTCCTCCGCCGTGACATCGACGTTAGCAGGCGACAACAGGAACACCTTCTGCGTCACGCGCTCGATGCTGCCGTGCAGACCGAAGACTAGCCCGGCGGCAAAGTCGACAAGTCGCTTCGCGTCGGTGTCGTCCATCTCCGTGAGATTCATGATCACCGGAGTGCCCTCACGGAAGTGTTCCCCGATGGTACGGGCTTCGTTGTAGGTCCGGGGGTGCAGTGTGGTGATGCGGTAAGGCTCCCGCTCGGACACAACTTTGGGCATGATCACCGGTGCGTTCTTCTCCAGATTCGGACGGTCGGGTGTGATGGATGCCACGGGGGCGATTCGGGCGGGTCGTCCGCTTTCCGCGGGCAGCGGAGCAGGCTCACGCTGCGCGGGAGGCTGTACGGATCTGACCGGCTCCTCCCGCTCCGGGCGTGTCTCCGGCTGCACTTGCTGCTGTTGCCGCCGCCCGCGGTCGGGCTCCGGATCGAGCTCGGGCTCGAACTCGTCATCGGGGTCGAACCCCCGGCCGTCGTACCCATCGTCCTCCACGAGGCCGAGGTAGACCGCCATCTTGCGCATCGCGCCGGCCATTCTCTGCGTCCTCCGCTCTGTGGTGGATCGGCTCCGTCACCGGGTGCCCTGGATCCACTGGGCCTGTCCCATTTTTTACGGGAATGACCATATTTTGTGCTGTGGTCCGACTTGCTTGGCGACGTTACCCGAGGCGTGGACGGACTCCGAGCACCGCAGTGCCGACGCGCACATGTGTCGCTCCGGCCGCCACGGCGTCCTCCAGGTCCGCGCTCATGCCCGCCGACACCATGGTGGCAGCAGGATAAGCGGCGCGCAGGTCGGTTGAGATTTCCATGAGCCGCTCGAACGCGGCCCGTTGGCGCCCGGCATACGGCCCGGCCAGCGGTGCGACCGTCATCACACCGTCCAGGCGCAGCCCTTGAGCGCCGTCGATCGCCTCCGCGAGAGCGGCGACACCGTCCGGCGCCACCCCGCCGCGGTCACCCCGCTCCCCCGCCTCGGCATCCAGCGCCACCTGGATCAGGCACCCCATCTCCCGCTCCGCGCGCACCGCTTCCCTGGAGAGCGCGGTGACCAGACGGGCGCGGTCGACGGACTGCACGAGCCCGGCGTAGCCGGCCACGGAGCGGACCTTGTTGGTCTGCAGTTGACCAACAAAATGCCAAGTAAGGGGCAGATCAGAACATTCGGCGGCCTTCGGCGCCGCGTCCTGATCGCGGTTCTCCGCGACCTGACGCACTCCCAGCTCCGCGAGCAGCCGTACATCGCTCGCCGGGTAGGTCTTGGTGACCACGATCAGCGTGACCTCGTCACGTTGGCGCCCGGCGGCGGCGCACGCGGCCGCGATGCGCTCCTCGACCCGCGCCAGATTGGCGGCCAGTTCCGTCCTGCGATCCGTCACAACGCCCCGTCCAGCCATACGTAACTCGCGAGCCGCCCGGTGGTGCGGTCGCGCCGATAGGAGAAGTGGTCCGCCGATTCCAGGGTGCAGATGTGGGAATCTTCACTGACCGGTACGCCGGCGGCGGCGAGTTGGGCCACGACACCCGCGGTGACATCGACCGCCGGGGTGCCCCAGGAGGTGGTCGCCCACGCCTCGGGGACCACGGACGCGACCTCGTCCCGCATCGCGGCGGGCACCTCGTAACACCGTCCACACACCGACGGTCCGGTGTGGGCGGTGATCCGGTCGGGCCGCGCGCCCAGTGCGGTCATGGCGCGGACCGTTTCGGGCACCACGCCCGCCACCATCCCGGGCCGCCCGGCGTGCGCGGCGCCGATGACCCCGGCGACCGGGTCGGCGAGGAGTACCGGGGTGCAGTCGGCGGTGAGCACCGCGAGGGCCAGGCCCCGGCGGGTGGTCACCAGCGCGTCCACACAGGGGATGGCGTCGTCGCGCCACGGTCCGTCGACCACCGCGACGTCCTTGCCGTGCACCTGGTTCATCCAGACCACGGACCCGGGCGCGAGGCCGAGCTCCCGGGCGGCGCGGGCACGGTTCTCCCGTACGGCCGCGGGGTCGTCGCCGACCGCGCCGCCGAGATTGAGCTGATCGTACGGAGCGGCGCTCACCCCGCCCCACCTGTCGGTGAAGGCGAAGTGCGCGCCGCTCGCGTACCGCTGCTGCCCTATCACTGCTGTGCTTCGGCTACTTCAGGAAGTCGGGGACGTCCAGCTCCTCGGCCGCGGTGTCCGAGTACGGACGGGCCGGGGGCACCTGCGGGGTGGTGGGCTGCGGGGACAGCACCTCGCCCAGCGAGGAGGACTCGGCCGGGGCCGGCTCCTCGTCGCGCACCGGCACCGCGCCCAGTCCGGCGAAGGACGACGAACGCGGCTCGGGCGGGGTGACCGGACGGCTCGGGGCCGGGGCCGGGTCCTCGCGCTTGGCCGAGGAGGAGCCGATGACCGTGTCGCGGCGGGCCGGCGGCTGACCGCCGTCGAAGCCCGCGGCGATGACGGTGACGCGCACCTCGTCGCCGAGCGCGTCGTCGATGACCGCGCCGAAGATGATGTTCGCCTCGGGGTGCGCCGCCTCGCTGACCAGTTGCGCGGCCTCGTTGATCTCGAAGAGACCGAGGTCCGAGCCGCCGGAGATGGAGAGCAGCACGCCACGGGCGCCGTCGATGGACGCCTCCAGGAGGGGCGAGGAGATCGCCATCTCCGCGGCGGCCACCGCGCGGTCGTCGCCGCGCGCCGAGCCGATACCCATGAGCGCCGAACCGGCCTCCGACATCACGGACTTGACGTCGGCGAAGTCGAGGTTGATCAGGCCCGGCGTGGTGATCAGGTCGGTGATGCCCTGGACACCCGACAGCAGCACCTGGTCCGCCGACTTGAACGCGTCCAGCACGCTCACCTGGCGGTCCGAGATGGACAGCAGGCGGTCGTTGGGGATGACGATGAGGGTGTCGACCTCTTCGCGGAGGCTGGCGATGCCGTCCTCGGCCTGGTTGGCCCGTCGGCGGCCCTCGAAGGTGAACGGCCGGGTGACCACACCGATCGTCAGGGCGCCCAGCGAACGGGCGATGTTGGCGACGACGGGGGCGCCGCCGGTGCCGGTGCCGCCGCCCTCGCCCGCGGTCACGAAGACCATGTCGGCCCCCTTGAGGACCTCCTCGATCTCCTCGCGGTGGTCCTCGGCCGCCTTACGGCCGACGTCCGGGTTGGCCCCGGCGCCGAGTCCGCGGGTCATTTCGCGGCCGACGTCGAGCTTGACGTCGGCGTCGCTCATCAGCAACGCCTGCGCATCGGTGTTGATCGCGATGAACTCGACGCCCTTGAGCCCGACCTCGATCATCCGGTTGATGGCGTTCACGCCACCGCCGCCGATGCCGACGACCTTGATGACTGCGAGGTAGTTCTGCGGTGCTGCCACGTCGAAGGCCTCTCGCCTCGAGTTACGTGTCGCCGCCTCACATTCCTTGTGGACGCCGACTGATGCCGATGGGACGGTCCGTTAATGCCGACCCGAACCCTAACGTTGAAGTTTAGGGTTACTTGTATCCGTGTTCCTTGGAAGCAAAGTCCCTTTGGAACGAGACACTAAGTCGACAAGTGGCGCACGTTCAACGAACACGCCGAACCTCCCGTTTTTCTTTTCACCCTATGTGATCACCCGCGGTGATAGCCATCCAGGGGGCTGGCCTGCGACGACGGCCGTCAACTCCCGGACACCGCAGGTGCGCTGGGAACGGATACGTCAAAGTGGCGTGCGTCACGCGCGGCTTTGAGGAGAGCGGTCAGCACCGCGGCCTTCCGGGTGCCGCGTTCACTGCTTCCCCACAGCACCGTGCGGTTCCCGTTCAGTTCGAGTGTGATCGCATCGTACGACGTCACGCGCACGGTTTTGACCTGATGATGAAGGGTTTTGGGGAGGCTGGACGCCACTTCGACCGCGGCGCGGCGCAGCCGGGCGGGGCCGAAGCGGTCCAGGCTCGGGGCGTTGTCCGCCGCGAGCTGAAGTGCGGGAACGCCCTTGGGAGGTGCGGGCACCGTCGCGAAACGGACGCCCTGGGCATCGACTTCGACGTACTTGCCGCCTTCGGGCATGACCAGTTCCGGCACCCTTTCGGTCACCTTCAAGGCGATGGTGTGCGGCCAGGAACGGACCACGTCCACGGATTTGATCCGCGGCAGCCGGTGGCGCAACCGGGCGCCGATCTCGTCGGTGCCGACCGAGACCAGCGGGGTGTGCAGCGGGACATCGGCGGCTTCGGTCACCTCGCGGGGGGTCAGCACGCGGGTGCCGGAGGTCCGGACGCCCGTCACCCGTAGCCAGTCGGAGCCGTAGAGGGCCCAGACCGTGAAGCCGCCGAGGAGGAACACCGCGATCAGAGTGATGATCAGACCGCGGCGGGCGGGGAGGCGTGGCCACAAACGCCGTCGGGCGCGGGCCGGTTCGGCGGGGGGCGGGCCGGAGACCGGCGCCCCCTTGGTACCGCTGCGGGCGGCGGTCGGTCCGGCCACGCTCCCCCTGCCTTTCGTCTAGCTGTTCCGCTGGGCAATCGCCTCGTACACCATGCCGACGAGGAGTTCGTCGGCGTCCCGGCGGCCGAACTCGGAGGCCGCGCGGGACATCTCGTACAGCCGGTGCGGGTCGGCGAGGACCGGGAGGACCGTGGACTGCACCCACTCCGGGGTGAGCTGGGCGTCGTCGACGAGGAGTCCACCGCCGGCGTTGACCACCGGCTGGGCGTTGAGCCGCTGTTCGCCGTTGCCGATCGGCAGCGGGACGTAGGCGGCGGGGAGCCCGACGGCGGAGAGTTCGGCGACGGTCATCGCGCCCGCGCGGCAGAGCATCATGTCCGCCGCGGCGTACGCGAGATCCATCCGGTCCACGTACGGTACCGGGACGTAGGGGGGCATCCCCGGCATGTTGTCGACGTGCGGCAGTTCGTTCTTCGGGCCGACCGCGTGCAGCACCTGGATGCCGGAGCGCTGGAGCGCCGGAACCGCCGCCTGGATCATCTCGTTGAGGCGGCGCGCGCCCTGGGAGCCGCCGGAGACCAGCAGCGTCGGGAGGTTCGGGTCGAGCCCGAACGCGGCGCGCGCCTCGGGGCGGACGGCCGCCCGGTCGAGCGTCGCGATGGTGCGGCGCAGCGGAATGCCGACGTAGCGGGCGCCGCGCAGCTTGCTGTCCGGGGTGGAGACCGCGACGTACTTGGCGTACCGCGAGCCGATCTTGTTGGCGAGGCCGGGGCGGGCGTTGGCCTCGTGGACGACGATCGGCACGCCCAGCCGCTTGGCGGCGAGGTAGCCGGGCAGCGCGACGTAGCCGCCGAAGCCGACGACGCAGTCCGCCTTCGTCCGCTCCAGGATCTGCTCGGCCGCCTTGATGGTGCCGCGCAGCCGCCCGGGGACGGTGATGAGTTCGGGGGTGGGCTTACGGGGCAGCGGTACGGCCGGGATCAGTCCCAGCTCGTAGCCGCGCTCCGGGACGAGCCGGGTCTCCAGACCCCGTTCCGTGCCGAGGGCCGTGATCCCCACGGTCGGGTCCTGCCTCCGCAGGGCGTCCGCGAGGGCGAGCGCGGGCTCGATGTGGCCGGCGGTCCCCCCGCCGGCGAGTACGACATGCACCGAAATTCACCGCTCTCCGGACGGTCGCCTCGTGACGCGCCGTCTCATCGTCTTCCATCTCACCCCGGCCGGTTTCCTTCCGGAACCCGGCCGCCGCGTGGCCTGCGCGGCCAGCGCCGCCCGTGCCGCGGGCTCGTCACGCGCGAAGGCGATCAGCAGCCCGACGGCGAACATCGACGGCAGCAGGGCGGAGCCTCCGTAGGAGAACAGCGGGAGCGGGACGCCGGCGATCGGCAACAGGCCGAGCACCGCACCGATGTTGACCATGGTCTGGGCCATGATCCAGGTGGTCACACCTCCCGCGGCGTACCTCACGAAGGGGTCCTCCGTGCGTCCGGCCACGCGGATACCCGCATAGCCTAGAGCCGCGAACAGGGCGAGCACCGACAGCGTCCCCGCCAGTCCCAGTTCCTCCCCGGTGATGGCGAAGATGAAGTCGGTGTGCGGTTCAGGGAGTTCACCCCATTTTTCCATACTCGCGCCGAGCCCGGAACCGAAGAATCCGCCGGAGGCCAGCGCGTAGATACCGTGCACCGCCTGCCAGCACTGGTCGCTGGGGCCCGGATCGGTCGCACCGATGCAGGCGAGACGGGACATCCGGTTGGCGCTGGTCTTGATCAGCAGCGCGCCGATCACCGCCGCGGCGCCCAGCACCCCGGCGAACAGCCGGGTCGGAGCGCCCGCCAGCCACAGCAGTCCGAAGAGGATCGCCGTGAGAATGATCGCGGTGCCCATGTCGCCGCCGAGCATGATCAGCCCGAGCAGCAGGAAGGCGACCGGGATCAGCGGCACCAGTAGATGCTTCCACTGCGTCAGCAGCTTCCGCTCCTGCTTGCGGGCGAGCAGATCGGCGCCCCACAGGACGAGCGCGAGCTTGCCGAACTCGCTGGGCTGCATCTGGAAGGCGCCGCCGAGACTGATCCAGTTCTGGTTGCCGTTGACCGCGACCCCGATCCCCGGCACCTGCACCAGACACATCGCGAACACCGAGACGGCCAGCAGCGGATAGGCCAGCGTGCGGTGCAGCCGGACCGGCAGCCGGGCGGCGAGGTGGAGCAGCACGGCGCCGATGACCGCGGCCATCAACTGTTTGCGGAAGAAGAAGCTCGGCGCGAGCCCGGACTGCAGCGCCTTGATCTGCGAGGCCGAGTAGACCATCACCAGACCGAGGACGATGAGCAGCATGCTGCCGCCGAGGATCAGGTAGTACGCCGTCAGCGGACGGTCCCAGGCCCGCCGGACCCGGGTGTAGAGCCGCCGCGGGGCGCCGCCGGTCGGGCGGCGGCCCCCACGCGGCGGCCGCGGCGCGGCGGCGGTGCGCCGCGGCCGCGGCGGCGCCGTCTTCGCCGATCGGGCCGTCATCTCGTCCCCTCCACAGTGCGGGCCGCAGATCCTCGACGGGAGCGGGACGAGCGGCTACCGGCCTGGTGCGTTCAGCTCGCGCACCGCGTCGGCGAAGGCGTCGCCGCGCTTGTTGTAGTTCAGATACATGTCCATCGAGGCGCAGGCCGGGGCCAGGAGCACCGTGTCACCGGGCCCGGCCAGGGCGGCCGCTTCGCGGACCGCCGCGGACATCGCCCCAGTGTCGGTCCGGTCGAGGTCGACCACCGGGACATCGGGGGCGTGTCGCGCCAGGGCTTCGCGGATCAGCGCCCGGTCGGCACCGATCAGCACCACCCCGCGCAGCCGTCCCGCGGCCGTGCGCACCAGCTCGTCGAAGGTGGCTCCCTTGGCGAGTCCCCCGGCGATCCAGACGATGTGGTCATACGAGGCCAACGACGCCTCGGCCGCGTGGGTGTTGGTCGCCTTGGAATCGTCGATGTACGTCACACCGGCGACCTCCGCGACGTGCTGGATGCGGTGGGCGTCCGGCTGGAACGCCCGCAGCCCCTCCCGGACCGCCGCGGGCCGTACGCCGTACGCACGGGCCAGCGCCGCCGCCGCGAGGGCGTTGGCGATGTTGTGCGGGGCGGGCGGCGTGATGTCGGCGACCTCGGCGAGTTCCTGGGCCTGCTTGTGGCGGTTCTCGACGAAGGCGCGGTCGACGAGGAGGCCCTCGACGACGCCGAGCTGCGAGGGGCCGGGCGTGCCGAGGGTGAAACCGATCGCGCGGCAGCCCTCCTCGACGTCGGCCTCGCGGACCAGGTCCTCGGTCGCCTCGTCGGCCACGTTGTAGACGCAGGCGACGGTGTTGCCCTCGTAGATCCGGCCCTTGTCGGCGGCGTACGCCGCCATGGAGCCGTGCCAGTCGAGGTGGTCGGGGGCGAGGTTGAGGACCGCGCCGGAGTGGGCCCGTACGGACGGGGCCCAGTGGAGCTGGTAGCTGGAGAGTTCCACGGCGAGGACGTCGTAGTGCTCGGTGTCCTGGGCGAGGACCAGGTCGATGATCGGGGTGCCGATGTTGCCCGCGACCGTGGTGCGCAGGCCCTCGGCCTCCAGGATCGCGGCGAGCATCCGCACCGTGGTGGTCTTGCCGTTGGTACCGGTGACCGCCAGCCAGTCGGCGGCGTCCGGGCCGCGCAGCCGCCAGGCGATCTCGACGTCACCGACGACGTCCACCCCGGCCTCGGCGGCCGCGGTGAACAGCGGGCTGTCCGGCTTCCAGCCGGGCGAGGTGACGACGAGGCCGGTGCTCTCGGGGAGGGTGGCGCCGTCGCCGAGGCGGACGGTGACCGAACCCTCGGCGGCCTCCTTCTCCGCCCACCTCTCCAGCTCCGCGGCGGCGGCCCGCTGCCGCTCGCCGTCGCCGCCGTCCACGACGGTGACGTGGGCGCCGCGGCCGGCCAGGGCGCGGGCGGCGCTGATGCCGCTCACGCCCAGACCGGCGACGGTGATGTACGCGCCCGCGAATCCGGCGGTCACTTGGCGGCCTGCCAGCCGCCGTAGAAGAGGCCCAGGCCGACGATCACGCACATGCCCTGGATGATCCAGAAGCGGACCACGACAAGGACTTCGGACCACCCCTTGAGTTCGAAGTGGTGCTGGAGTGGCGCCATCCGGAACACCCGCTTGCCGGTCAGGCGGAACGAGCCGACCTGGATGACCACGGACATGGTGATGAGGACGAACAGACCGCCCAGGACGGCCAGCAGCAGCTCGGTGCGGGAGCAGATCGCGAGACCGGCGAGGGCGCCGCCGAGCGCCAGCGAGCCGGTGTCACCCATGAAGATCTTGGCGGGCGAGGTGTTCCACCACAGGAAGCCGAAGCAGGCGCCCATCAGGGCGGAGGCGACGACGGCGAGGTCGAGCGGGTCACGGACCTCGTAACAGCCGGGGCCCGCGGTGATCGCGTTGGCGCAGGACTCCTGGTGCTGCCAGATGCCGATGAAGGTGTACGCGCCGAAGACCATCACCGAGGCGCCGGTGGCCAGACCGTCGAGACCGTCGGTGAGGTTCACGCCGTTGGACATCGCCAGGATCATGAACAGCGCCCAGATGACGAAGAGCACCGGGCCGATCTGCCAGCCGAAGTCCTGGGTGAACGAGATCCGGTCGGACGCCGGCGTCGCACCGCGCAGGTCGGCGAATTGCAGCGAGAGCACCGCGAAGGCGATACCGACGATCAACTGGCCGGCCATCTTCGCCTTGGCCCGCAGACCCAGCGACCGCTGCTTGACGATCTTGATGTAGTCGTCGAGGAAGCCGACCAGGCCCATCCCCGCGAAGAGGAAGAGGACCAGCACACCCGAGAACGTCGGGTCACTGGAGGTGATCACCTTCGTCAGGGCGTACGCGATGATCGTGGCCAGGATGAAGGAGATACCGCCCATGGTGGGCGTGCCCTTCTTGCTGCCGTGGGTGCGGGGGCCGTCATCGCGGATGAACTGCCCGTAGCCCTTCTTGGCCAGCAGCTTGATCAGCAGCGGGGTACCGATCAGGGTCAGGAAGAGCCCGATCATTCCGGAGAAGAGGATCTGCTTCATGGAGTTCATCGGGTCGCGGACCCGCTCTCGGCGCCCTGTACGCCCTCACCCTCCAGCAGTGCCGCCGCGACCCGTTCGAGCCCCACCGACCTGGATGCCTTCACCAGCACGACGTCCCCCGGCCGCAGCTCGCTGCGCAACAGGTCCACCGCCGCCCGTGTGTCGGACACGTGCACCGACTCCTCACCCCACGAACCCTCGTTGTAAGCGCCCATCCGCAGCCAGGCGGCTTCCCTGCCGCCGACCGCGACGAGCTTGCTGACGTTGAGCCGGACGGCCAGGCGTCCGACCGCGTCGTGTTCGGCGAGGGCGTCCTCGCCCAGCTCGGCCATCTCGCCGAGCACCGCCCACGTGCGCCCGCCCCGCTCCTTGCCGGCTTCGCCCATCGCGACCAGCGCTCGCAGCGCCGCTCGCATGGACTCGGGGTTCGCGTTGTAGGCGTCGTTGACCACCGTCACGCCGTCCGCGCGCTCGGTGACCTCCATCCGCCAGCGGGAGAGCGTGCCGGCTTCGGAGAGCGCGGTGGCGATCTCGTCCACGGGCATGCCCGACTCGTGGGCGACGGCGGCCGCGGCGAGCGCGTTCGACACGTGGTGCTCACCGTACAGCCGCATGGTCACCTCGCTGCACCCGGAGGGTGTGTGGAGCGTGAAGGCGGGCTGACCGAGTGTGGTGAGCCGGACATTCTCGGCACGGACGTCGGCCTCCGGCGCCTCGCCGAAGAGGACCGTACGGGCCTTCGTGCGGTGGACCATGGCGCGGACGTAGGGATCGTCGGCGTTGAGCACGGCCACTCCGCCCGCCCGTCGCCCGCCGCCACCCTCCTGCGGAAGCCCTTCGGGCCCCTCTTCGTCCGCGGCGGGCAGCGCTTCCACCAGTTCGCCCTTTGCCAGGGCAATCTGCTCGCGGCCACCGAACTCGCCGATGTGGGCGCTGCCGACGTTGAGGACCACACCGATCCGGGGCGGGGTGAGCGCCGCGAGGTAGCGGATGTGGCCGACGCCGCGCGCGCCCATCTCCAGAACGAGGTGGCGGGTGGTCTCGTCGGCGCGGAGCGCGGTGAGCGGCAGGCCGATCTCGTTGTTGAGGTTGCCCTCCGGCCACACCGTCGGGCCGTTGCGCCGCAGCAACTGGGCGATCAGGTCCTTGGTGCTGGTCTTGCCCGCGGAGCCGGTGAGGGCGATGACGTTGGTGCCCAGCCGCCCGACGACGGCGCGGGCCAGCGCGCCGAGCGCGGCGACGACGTCGTCGACGACGATCGCCGGGACGCCGACGGGGCGGGCGGCGAGGACCGCCGTCGCGCCGTCGGCGACCGCGCCGGCGGCGAAGTCGTGGCCGTCGGCGCGTTCACCGGCGAACGCCACGAAGAGGCTGCCGGGGCGTACCTGCCGGGAGTCCTGCACGACCGGGCCGGTGACCTGGAGTTCCGGGTCCGGTATGTCGTGCGGCTGCCCGCCGGTGATGCTCGCGATCTCGGCGAGGGTCAGGGAGATCACAGCTCACCCCCGGCGAGCGGCGGAAGAGACCAGCGGAAAGGTTGTGCGCGCATGGCGGTGTGTCATCCCTGGTGGTTCGGCTGCTGCTCGGACATCGAGGCCACGATGGCCTCGCGCAACACCTGGCGGTCGTCGAAGGGGCGGACCACTCCGGCGATGTCCTGGCCCTGTTCGTGGCCCTTGCCGGCGACGATCACGGTGTCGCCCGGTTCGGCGCGGGCGACGGCGGCGGCGATGGCGGCGCCGCGCTCCTCCTCGACGAGGACGGTGCCGCGCTCGTGGATCGGTACCTCGGCGGCGCCCGCGAGCATCGTGGCGAGGATCGCGAGCGGGTCCTCGGAGCGCGGGTTGTCGGAGGTCAGTACGGCGGTGTCGGCGAGGCGGGCCACCGCGGCGCCCATCGGGACGCGCTTGTGCGGGTCGCGGTCGCCGCCGCAGCCGAGGACGGCGTGCAGCTTGCCGTCGGTCACCTTGCGCAGGGCCCGCAGAACCGATTCGACGGCGTCGGTCTTGTGCGCGTAGTCGACGACGGCGAGATACGGCTGACCGGCGTCGACGCGCTCCAGCCGGCCGGGGACGCCGGGGACCGCGGCGACGCCGTCGGCGGCGGTCTGCGGGTCGATCCCGGCGACGACCAGGGCGGTGATCGCGGCGAGCGCGTTGGCGACGTTGAACGGGCCGGCCAGCGGCGAGGCGGCCCGCAGCTTCTCGCCGTTCGGGCCGTACACGGTGAACGTCGAGCCGAGCGCGCCGATCTCGACGTCGGCGGCGCGCCAGTCGGCGTCCGGGTGCCCCTCGGCGGAGAAGGTGGTCACCGGGACCTCGGCCTCGCCGCGGGCCAGCCGCTTGCCGTACTCGTCGTCGAGGTTGACGACACCGGCGCGGCTGCGGGCGCGGGTGAACAGGCGGGCCTTGGCCTGGAAGTAGTCCTCCATGCCGGAGTGGAACTCCATGTGCTCCGGGCTGAGGTTGTTGAAGACGGCGACGTCGAAGACGCAGCCGTCGACCCGGCCGAGGACCAGCGCGTGGCTGGAGACCTCCATGGCGACGGAGCCGACGCCCCGCTCGCGCATGACGGCGAAGAGCGCCTGGAGGTCGGTGGCCTCGGGGGTGGTCCGCTCCGACTTGATGCGCTCGTCGCCGATACGGGTCTCGACGGTGCCGATCAGGCCGGTCAGCGCGCCCTTGCCGTCGGCCTCGGCCGCGGCCTTGAGCCCGCCCTCCATCAGATACGCCGTGGTGGTCTTGCCGGAGGTCCCCGTGATGCCGATCTGGAGGAGGTCCTCGCCCGGCGCGCCGTAGATGGAGACGGCGAGGGCACCCATCCGGGCGCGCGGGTCCTCGGTGACGAGGACCGGCAGGCCCGTCCCGGCGGCGCGCTTCTCGCCCGTCGGGTCGGTCAGGATCGCCGCGGCGCCGAGGTCGGCGGCCTGGGCGACGAAGTCGGCGCCGTGCAGGCGGGCCCCGGGCAGAGCCGCGTAGACATCACCGGGACGGACCGCCCGGGAGTCGTGGGTGATGCCGGTGACCTGGACGTCTGCCGCTTCCGGAGCCGGGTTGCCCAGCTGCTCGGCGAGGACCGCCAGGGGGGTGGGCCGGACCTCCTCGGGGCGGGGCGCTCCCGGATAAGTTCCGGAGGCGTCCTTCTGGGCGTTGGGGGACTGTTCAGCATGTGACACGGCGGTGAGCGTACCGGGCGCGGCGGCTCCGAGGCGAAGCGAGGGCCGCGGGCGGGAGTCGTGCGCCGGGTCGGGTGTTTGGTGGGGAGTGATCGTCGTCACGGCGATGTTGCCTCGTTTTCAGTCGCCTGGCGTGAAGGTGACGGGCAGCCTCGGGGGCGCGCTGCCGCTGGGCGGGACCTGGAGGGTTTTCAGCGCGAACTTCATCACCTGCTGGTAGACGGGTCCGCAGACCTGACCGCCGAAGTAGCTGCCCTTGGTGGGGTTCTGGACGGCGCAGTAGACGGTGATGCGGGGGGCGTCGGCGGGGGCGAAACCGGCGAAGGACGCGGTGTAGCCGTGGTAGCGGCCGGTCTTGGGATCCACCCGGTTGGACGTGCCGGTCTTGCCGCCCACGCGGTAGCCGTCGATCTTCGCGGCGGCACCGGTGCCCTCCCGGTCGTCGACGACCGATTCGAGCATGGTGGCGAGCTGCCGGGCGGTCTTCGGGCTCACCACGCGGGTCTTCTCCGGGGCGGGCGCCGGCCGGTACCGGCCGTCCGGGCCGGTGGTGCCGCGGACGAGGGTGGGGGCGACGCGCTCGCCGCCGTTGGCGATGGTGGAGTAGACGGAGGCGGCCTGGACGGCGTTGAGGGAGAGGCCCTGGCCGAACGGGATCGTGTACTGCTGCGAGGTGTTCCAGTCCTGCGGCTTCGCCAGGATGCCGTCGGTCTCGCCGGGGAAGGCGAGCCCGGTGGGGCGGCCGATGCCGAACTTGTCGAGGTAGGAGTGGAGCACCCGGTTGGCCTCGGGCTGGGTCTTCCCGAGCTGGCCGGTGGCGAGGATGGTGCCGATGTTGCTGGACTTGGCGAGGACGCCGTTGAGCGTGAGGTGCCAGGTGTCGTGGTCGACGTCGTCGGCGAAGAGCCGGTCGCCGCGGTGCAGGCGGTTGGGGACGGTGACGCGGGTCGCGGGGGTGGCGGCGCCCTCCTCCAGGACGGCGGCCATCGACATGAGCTTGCTGGTGGAGCCCGGTTCGTAGGCGTCGGTGAGGGCGGCGTTGCCGAGGGCCGCGGGGTTCGCCCGGTCGAGGTGGTTGGGGTCGAAGCCGGGGGCGTTGGCGAGGGCGAGGATCTGGCCGGTGCGGGTGTCCTGCACGACGACGTAGCCGCGGTCGGCCTTGGATTCGGTGACCTGTTCGGTGATGGCCTTCTGCGCCTCCCACTGGATGTCGCGGTCCAGGGTGAGGCGGACGTCGGTGCCGGGGACGGCGGGGTGTTCCTGGGTGTCGGCGGTGGGCACCCGGCGGCCGCCGGACTGCGCGTAGACGAGCTTGCCGTCCTTGCCGGCCAGCGCCTTGTTCAACTGGGCCTCCAGCCCGCCGCCGCCCTTGCCCGCGCTGTTGACGAAGCCGAGGACACCGGCGGCGAGGGCGCCGCCCGGGTAGACGCGCTTGCTGTGCCGGTCGGCGAAGATCCCGACGAGGACGTTGGGTTCGCGCGCCTTCTTCGGCGCGGCGGCCGCCTTCTTGTCCAGCTCCGTCCGCATGTCCTTGATCTTCTTCCAGACCTGTGGGGTCTGCTGGCGGGCGAGGACGACGTACCGGGAGGAGGGTTTGGCCAGCTTGGCGGCGAGGGTGGCGCGGTCCTCGCCGAGGACCGGCGCGAGCAGCGCCGCGGCCCGCCGCGGGGCGTCCGCGATCTTGATCTTGTCGGGCGCCAGCAGGCTGGGGTCGGCGGTGATGTCGTACGCGTCGACGGTGGTGGCGAGATCGGTGCCGGAGCGGTCGGTGATGGCGCCGCGTTCGGCGGCCAGGGTCACCGGGACGTAGCGGTTGACGTTGGCCTTGGCGGCGTACGCGGCGGCGTCGACGGCCTGCACCTGGAAGAGGCGGACCACGAAGACCAGCATCACCAGCGTCAGCGCCACGGCGACCAGCCGCAGCCGGGGCCGGGGGCTGCCGAGCCGGAGCACGGGCGCGGGCCGGGCCGGGCGCCGCGGCGGCGCGGCCTTGGCGGGGCGGCGGGCGGCCGGGGGGCGGCCGGTGGCGGGACGGCCTGCCGCGGGACGGCCGCCCTTGGGCGCCGGGCGGCCGTTCCTCGGTGCCGGACGGCGGGCGCCGCCGCTCTGCGCGGGGCGCGGGACGCGGCGCCGGGGGTCCTTGGGCGCGGTCATGACGCGGCCTGCCCGTGCGGCACGCCGGCGGACGCGGCCCCGGGGGCCGTCCCGCTCCCGTCCGCCGCGGGGGCGCGGTGGCGGGACGCGGGGTCCGGCGCGTCGTACGGCTGGGGGGCCTGGTCCGTCACCGGGTTCACCTGCCGGAGGTTGTCGGGGAAGGGACGGCCGCGGTGGACGGCCCGGCGGCCGGACGCACGGGACCGGCCGGGGCCGCACCACGCGGGCGGGACACGGCGGCGGACGCGGCGCCGGAGGCCGGGGCACCGGCGGACGGGGCACCGGCGGCGGTGGCGGCGGCGTCCGGGGACGTGGCGCCGGACGTCCCGGGGGCGCCCGGCGTGGCCGTCGCCCCCGGGGTGGCGCCGCCGCCGAGCGCCCCGGGGAGCGACGGGCCGGCCGGGGCACGCAGCGGACGCGGCTCCTCCGTCGCCTCGCTCGGCTTGCCGCGGACCGTGCCGTCCGGGGCGAGGAACGCCGGATTGCCGCCCGGCACCATGCCCAGCTCCCGGGCGCGGCGTTCGAGGGCACCCGGGGCGGAGACCGCGTCCACCTGCTGCTGGAGTTCCTGCTGGTCGTCCGTCAGCTCGTCGGTCCGCTTCTCCAGGCGGCTCAGCTCGAACGAGCCCTGGTTGAGCGCCGAGTTGAGCAGCAGCAGGGCGAGCAGCCCGGAGCCGAGGAGGACGACGACCAGCAGGACGAAGGGCGTTCGCGCGGCGGAGCTGCTCCCGCCGGGGAACAGCGCCACGAGGCGGGAGGGCCCCTTCGGCGAACGCCCCCGGGGGGTCACGCGATGTCCTCGCGGATGCGTTCGGCGCCGCGCAGCCGGGCCGGGGCCGCACGCCGGTTCTCGGCGACCTCTTCCTCCGTGGGGAGTTCGGCGCCCCGGGTGAGCAGTTTCAGCCGCGGCTGGTACTGCTCGGGGACGACGGGCAGGCCGGGCGGCGCGGTGTTGGCGGCACCGGCGGCGAAGACCTGCTTGACGATCCGGTCCTCCAGCGAGTGGTAGGCGAGGACCGCGATCCGGCCACCGACCGCCAGCGCCTTCACCGCGGCGGGCACGGCGCGCTCCACGCTCGCCAGCTCGCCGTTGACCTCGATGCGCAGCGCCTGGAAGGTGCGCTTGGCGGGGTTGCCGCCGTGCCGCTTGGCCGCCTGCGGCAGCGCCTCGCGGATCAGCTCGACCAGCCGGGCACTGTTGCGGAACGGCTCCTTCGCCCGCTCGCGCACCACCGCCTCGACGATCCGCTTGGCCTGCTTCTCCTCCCCGTAGGAGCGCAGGATCCGCACCAGCTCCCCGGGCGCGTAGGTGTTGAGGACGTCGGCGGCGCTGATGCCGGTCGTCTGGTCCATCCGCATGTCCAGCGGCGCGTCCTGCGCGTACGCGAAGCCGCGGTCGGCCTCGTCGAGCTGCATGGAGGAGACGCCGAGGTCGAAGAGGACGCCCTGGACCCGGGGCACGCCGAGGCGGTCGAGGACCTCGGGGAGTTCGTCGTAGACGGCGTGCACCAGGGTGGCGCGGTCGCCGTACGGGGCGAGCCGTTCGCCGGCCAGGCGCAGCGCGGAGGGGTCGCGGTCGAGGGCGATGAGGCGGGCCGCGGGGAAGGTGGCGAGCAGCGCCTCGCTGTGCCCGCCGAGGCCGAGGGTGCAGTCGACGACGACGGCGCCCGGCTCGGCGAGGGCGGGGGCGAGCATGTCCAGGCAGCGCCGGAGCATGACGGGGACGTGGCGGGTGTGGGCGCTCATGCGCGGACCTCGCTTCGCCGGGCGGTCCCGCATCCGGGGCGGGCGCACCTCTTTCTGATTCGCTCGCTGCGCTCGCTCATAAGCCTTCCGATGGGTGAGCGGCAGGTGGGTCCCCGGCCGCTGGCGGGGTGCCGCACGTACCGCTTGGTCCCCGCCCGCTCTGAAGGGGAAGTGGCTCTCCGGCGACGGGGAATTGGCGTCGGAAGGCCGCTGGAGCGGGAGGAGGCCGAACCGTACGTGCGGTGCGCACGCGAGGGCTTCGGGGACCGAGGAGAGCGTCACGCCTCCCACTTCGCGCCACTTTAGTCCACCGTCTTCCCCGGTCAATCAACCGGTTCCGCGCGTCCCGGAGCGGCTGTTCGGGCCACCGCTCACCCGAACGGGGGCTCCGTAACACCCCATGTGGATTACGTCACAAGGGGTGATGTCATCCGCTATGCCCGCTCCCAGGTGCGGCCGGATCCGGCGGCCGGAGCTACGGTGAGGCCATGTCCATATCTGCTTCACCGTCGCCGTCCCCGGCCGACGACACCGCCGGGACCACCGTCACCGACCGCCTCGTCGCATCCAACGAGCGGTACGCCGAAGCGTTCAGCGACCCCGGCATGGATGCCCGGCCGGTCCTCAACGTCGCCGTCGTGGCCTGCATGGACGCCCGCCTCGACCTGCACGCGGCGCTCGGTCTGCAACTGGGCGACTGCCACACGATCCGCAACGCGGGCGGCGTCGTCACCGACGACATCATCCGTTCCCTGACCATCAGCCAGCGCGCGCTGGGCACCCGGTCGGTGGTGCTGATCCACCACACCGACTGCGGTCTGCTGGGCCTCACCGAGGACTTCCGCCACGATCTGGCGGCCGAGGTCGGCCAGCGTCCCACCTGGGCCGTCGAGGCGTTCAAGGACCTCGACGAGGACGTCCGCCAGTCGATGGAACGGGTGCGCACCTCGCCGTTCCTGCTCCACAAGGACGACGTCCGCGGCTTCGTCTTCGACGTCACCACCGGTCTGCTGCGGGAGATCTTCCCCCGCTGACCTCGTACCGGCGCCGGGTGCGGGACGCGTGTCCCGTGCCCGGCTCCGTGCTGCCCGGACGCGGGCGGCCGGCCGTCACCCGCCCAGGCGAAACGCCGTCAGTTGTCCACAGGCCATGACGCCGGGTGCGCGCGGCGGTGAGAATGCGGGGGTGGCACCGCCCCGGCCCGGCCGGGGACGGCGCCGCGTGAGGGGGCGGGCCGGGCCGTACGGAAGGCGCCGGTCCGGTGCGGGAGATCCTCTGTTCAGCGCGGGCACGGGGAAGGGCCGAGGAGGGCCGGTGACGACGTATGACGAGCGAGCGAGCCTCGTTGATGTGACCACCACTGCCGAACGGGTGCAGCGGTCGGTCGAGGGTGTCATCGAGGGCAAGCCGGAGGTCGTACGGCTGGCGCTCACGGTGCTGCTCGCCGAGGGGCACCTGCTCATCGAGGACGTGCCGGGCGTCGGCAAGACGATGCTGGCCAAGGCGCTGGCGCGGTCCCTGGACTGTTCGGTGCGGCGCATCCAGTTCACGCCGGATCTGCTGCCCTCCGACATCACCGGTGTCGGCGTCTTCGACCAGCGGAGCAAGGAGTTCGAGTTCAAGCCCGGCGCGATCTTCGCCCAGTTCGTGATCGGCGACGAGATCAACCGCGCCTCCCCCAAGACCCAGTCGGCGCTGCTGGAGTCCATGGAGGAGCGTCAGGTCACGATGGATGGCCGGACGTACGAGCTGCCCAGCCCGTTCATGGTCGTCGCCACCCAGAACCCGGTGGAGATGGAGGGCACGTACCCGCTGCCGGAGGCGCAGCGCGACCGCTTCATGGCGCGGGTGTCCGTGGGCTATCCGGGCCCGGCGGCCGAGCTGCGGATGCTGGACGTGCACGGCGCGGCGTCGCCCCTGGAGAGCCTGCGGCCGGTGGCCCGCGCCCAGGACGTGGTGCGGCTGACCGAGGCGGTGCGGGCCGTCCATGTGGCGGAGGCGGTGCGCCGGTACGCCGTGGAGCTGGTGGCGGCCACCCGCTCCCATCCCGATCTGCGACTGGGCGCCTCACCGCGGGCGACGCTGCACCTGGTCCGCGCGGCGAAGGCGGCCGCGGCGCTCGCCGGGCGGGAGTACACGCTCCCGGACGATGTGCAGGCGCTGGCCGTCCCGGTCCTCGCGCACCGGCTGCTGCCCACGTCGCAGGCGCAGTTGAACCGCCGCGGCGCGGAGCAGATCGTGCTGGAGATCCTGCACCGCGTCCCGGTTCCGGACCCGGCGCGGCAGGCCCGGGCGGATGCTCCGGACCGCCGCCCGCCCGGCGTACGGGAGCTGTGATGTCCGGCGGGAGCGGCCCGGAGACCGGCGGGCGGGGCGGGCTGCGGGCCGCCCTCGCCGGGCTGACGACGCGCGGCCGGTCGTTCCTCGCCGCGGGGGTCGCCGCCGCGATCTGCGCGTATCTGCTGGGCCAGGCGGATCTGCTGCGGGTGGGGCTGCTGCTGGCGGCGCTGCCGCTGGTCTGCGTCCTGGTGCTGCACCGCACGCGCTACCGCCTCGCCGCCCGCCGCACGCTCACCCCGGCCCGGGTGCCGGTGGGTGCCGAGGCCCGGGTGGGGCTGTCCGTGGAGAACCTCTCCCGGCTGCCGACGGGCGTGCTGATGCTCCAGGACCGGGTGCCGTACGTGCTCGGGCCGCGGCCGCGGTTCGTCCTGGACCGGGTGGAGGCGGGCGGGCGCCGGGAGGTGTCGTACCGCGTCCGGTCGGATCTGCGGGGGCGCTTCCCGTTGGGTCCGCTGGAGCTGCGGCTGGCGGACCCGTTCGGCATGTGCGAGCTGACCTGCGCTTTCGGTGTCTCGGACACGCTGACGGCGGTGCCCCGTACCCAGCCGCTGCCGCCCGTACGGATGGCCGGGGAGGCGTCCGGGTACGGCGACGGGCGGCGTTCGGCGGCGCTGGCGGGCGAGGACGACGTCATTCCGCGCGGCTACCGCCACGGTGACGATCTGCGCCGGGTCCACTGGCGGTCCACGGCGCGCCACGGCGAGCTGATGGTGCGCCGGGAGGAGCAGCCGCGGCGGACGCGGTGCACGGTCCTGCTCGACACCCGCGAGGCGGCCCACCACGGCGTCGGCCCGGAGTCGGCGTTCGAGTGGGCGGTGGCGGCCGCCGCCTCCGCCTCGGTACATCTGCTGGAGCGCGGTTTCCCCGTACGGCTGCTGACGGACACCGGCACCTCGGTGCCCGGCCCGGAGGGCACCGCCGGCGGGCCGGGCGGTGCGGACCCCGCCGCGACGGCCGGTCTGCTGCTGGACGCCCTGGCCGTGGCGGAGCCGTCCGGGGAGCCGGACCTCTCGGCCGCGTACGAGGCGCTGCGCGGCGGCGAGGGCCTGCTGATCGCGTTCTTCGGGGAGCTGGACGAGGCGGCGGCCGAGGCGGCCGCGCGGATGCGGCGGCGCAGTACGGCCGCGGTCGCCTTCGTCCTGGACGGCGCCGCCTGGGCACAGCACTCCCGGGAGGCGCGGTCCGGCGCCCGCCCCGGGACGCTCGACGACCGGCTGCGGATCTTCCGCGCGGCGGGCTGGACGGCCCTGCCGGTGGCGCCCGGTGCCTCGCTGCCCGCGCTGTGGCGGGCGGCCGACGGAGCGGGCGGCATACCCTCCGATGGTCCCTGGGCGGGCGCGGCGGCCACGCCGTACACCCCGGCGGGCACGGACGGCGCGGCAGCGGGGGCGGGGAGCGGGACATGAGGCGGAACGTGAGCGGCCTGAGCGGCCGACGGGCCGGCGGAGGGCCGCGCGGACGGCGCGCCATGGCGGACGGGCGGACGCCGGGCGTCGGCCGGGGCACCGTGGGTGGCCGGGCCGTGCGGGCGGGAGGGCGCGGATGAGCGGGCGGGGGCCTGCGCTGTGGGCGGCGGTGGCGACGCTCTGCGCGTCCTGTGCGCTGGTGCCGCTGGTCGGTCCGGTCGGCTGGATGCTCCAGGCGGCGCTGCTGGTGGCGCTGGTGACGGCCGCGGGCGCCGGGGCACGGCGCCTGCCGTGGCCGCGCCCGCTGGTCATCGTCGCCCAGACCGTGCCGGCGCTGCTGACGCTGACCGCGCTGTACGCCGGTGGGCAGGCGGTCCTCGGGGTGCTGCCGGGCCCGGACGCCGTGGCGGAGCTGATCAGCCTCGGGCGGTCCGGGGTGGCCGACGTCAGCCGGTACGCCAGCCCGGCGCCGCTCACGCCGGGCATCCGGCTGCTGCTGGTCGGCGGGGTGACGCTGATCGGCCTGGTCGTGGACGCGCTGGCGGTCACGTACCGCAGCGCCGCACCCGCCGGACTGCCGCTGCTGGCGCTCTACTCGGTCGCGGCGGGGCTGGCGCCGGGCGGCACGGGCTGGCTGTGGTTCCTGATCGCCGCCGCGGGCTATCTGCTGCTCCTGCTGGCCGAGGGCGGCGAACGGCTGTCGCGGTGGGGCCGGGTGTTCGGCGGGGCGGCGGCCCGGACCTCCCGGTGGTCGCCGTGGTCGGGGAAGGCGGCGGCCGGGGCCGCTCCGGTGCGCCACGGGCGGCGGATCGGCGCGCTGGCGCTCGGCGTCGCCGTCGCCGTCCCCGCGGCGCTGCCGTCGCTGGGCGGCGGGCTGCTCGGCACGGGCGGCCGGGACGGAGGTTCCGGCGGCGGCACCATCTCGGCGGTCAACCCGCTCGTCTCCCTCCAGAACAGCCTGAACCAGCCCGAGGACAAGGAGGTCCTCAACTACCGCACCACGGCGGACGACACCCGCGACCTGTATCTGCGGATCGTGGCACTCGACCAGTTCGACGGCACGGCCTGGAAGCCGTCCGAGCGGACGGTGACCGATGTGCCCGAGCAACTGCCACGTCCCGCGGGCCTCTCCCCCGACGTCGCCACCACCCGGATCAACACCTCGATCTCGACCGCCGAGTGGTACGGCCAGAACTGGCTCCCGATGCCGTTCCCGGCCTCCCGGATCGGCATCTCCGGGCGGTGGCGCTTCGAGGAGCAGGGCCGCACCCTGGTGGGCGACCGCGGTCAGAACACCCGCGGCCTGCAGTACCAGGTGGAGAGCCTGCGGGTGCGGCCCACGGCGCGGCAGCTCGCCGAGGCCCCGCCGCCGCCCGCCGCGCTGCGGCACGAGTACACCGAGGTGCCCGCCTCGCTGCCGCCCGTGGTCGCGGCGACGGCCCGGCAGGTGACCCGCGGCGCGGCCACCGCGTACGCGAAGGCCGTCAAGCTCCAGGACTGGTTCGCCACCGACGGCGGCTTCCGTTACAACACCGAGGTGCGCGCGGGCAGCGGGGTGAAGGCGATCACCCGGTTCCTTACGCAGAAGGAGGGCTTCTGCGTCCACTTCTCGTTCTCGATGGCCGCGATGGCCCGCACCCTGGGCATCCCGGCGCGGGTCGCCGTCGGCTTCACCCCGGGCACCAAGCAGCCGGACGGAACGACGTCGGTCGGCCTGCGGGACGCCCACGCCTGGCCCGAGCTGTACTTCGAAGGCATCGGCTGGACCCGTTTCGAGCCCACCCCGAGCCGCGGCACCATCCCGGAGTACGCCCTTCCGGACACCTCGCAGGACACCTCCCCCGGGTCCCCGGCACAGCAGCCGACCCGGCCCACCACACCGTCCGGCGCCCCGCGGCCGGATCCGTCCTGCGGCCCCGGCCAGCGGGCGGGCTCCGGGGGCTGCATGGCGGCGGCCCCCTCGGTCCCGGGCGACGGCCCGTCGGGCGGCGGCCCTTCCGTCCCGGGCGTCATCGCCCTGACGCTGGGCGGCCCGCTGCTGCTCGCGGTGGCCGCGCTCCCGGCGCTGTGGCGGTCCCGGACCCGTACGCGGCGGCTCTCCGCCGACGGCCCGGCGGCCACCCTCGCCGCCTGGGAAGAGCTGATCGACACCGCCCGGGACCTGGGCATCGCGCCGGACGGAACGCTCACCCCGCGCCGGACCGCCGACCGGCTGATCGGCGTCGCCGCACTACCGCCCCGGCCCGCCGAGGCCGTGCACCGGGTGGCCGGCGCGGTCGAGGAAGCCCTGTACGCGGCCCGTCCGCGGCCCGCACCGCAGGTGGCCGACGACGTCCGGCTGATCCGTACGGCCCTGCGGGCACAGGCGTCCCGCGCGACACGGTGGCGGGCGACACTGCTCCCCCGCTCCGCAGACCGTCTGTTCCGGACGTTCACCACCCGGTGGCACGCATTCCGCCGACGCCGCGTTTCCGGCCGCGCCACCACCGCCCTCCGCCGCCTCACCACCGCACTGCACCCCGGCGGCCGACGAACCTGACACGAACGAACGCCGTACGCCGTGGCCCAAGGGCTCGGCGTACGGCGAGCGGGACGGCAGCCGGGAGAGCGGGCCGGGCCTGGCACCACGCGATCCGCGGTCCGGCGATCTCCGGCCCCGTACGGCGACCTCCCACACGGGACAGGTCCCCGGCCAGGCCGTCGGCACGGTCCACGGGCCCGCAGCCCAGAGGGGCCCAGCGGGGAGCAACACGGCGCACTCGTCCCATGACGCACTTCGACGGGGCCACCCAGATACGGACGGCCCCGTCGAAGAAACGGGATTCACGAGGTCACGAGACCCACGAAGTCATGAGACCCACGAGACGCTCAGCGCACCGGCGACGCAACGAATCGCCGACGGACGGCCACAGGGTTCCGGGAGCCACCCGAGCCCCAGTGCCCCAGGCCAATCGGCGCGGACATGCGGCTCGCGGAGCGCCGGATGCGGGAGAACGCGGGCTCAGTGGCCCTGTTCGTCGCGGCGGCGCTGCCAGCGGTCCTCGATACGGTTCATCACCGAGCGGCGGCCGCCGGACTGGCGTCGCGCGGGCGCTCCGCCCGCCCTGCCGCGCTTACCGGCGGCGCCGGGGCGCTGCTCGCCGGGCTTGGGGGCCTTGCGCCACCCGGTCACGGCGAGGACGGCACAGCCGAGCATCACCAGGAAGCCGACGACGCTGATCCAGATCTGCTGGGCGACCATGCCGGCCATGAGCAGGCCGATACCGACCAGGAAGCCGACGACCGCTTGGTAGACCCGTCGCCGGGTGTACGTACGCAGCCCGCTTCCCTCAAGCGCTGTCGCGAACTTGGGATCTTCGGCGTACAGCGCTCGCTCCATTTGCTCGAGCATGCGCTGCTCGTGCTCCGAGAGCGGCACGGAGTCCTCCTACTCGTCGGTCGCGGGGGCGACCGGGTGCGGCCCTTTCAGGATAGGCAGGGATTCGCCCCGGTGAAACCCGCCCCTCTGCGCCAGTCCACTGTCCTGGCCGCCAGGGCGGCCGGTGGTGATGCTGCCTGCATTCCCCACCCGCCTATCCGTCATGCCGGAACGTCGTCCCTCGATCATACGGGGAGAAGGGGCTGATCGGGTGGGCTGTGGCCGACCGCACCCGGCGGCCGGCCACCGGCGGTGATCAGCCGCGCTCGGCCAGGACGTGCAGTTGGGTGGCGACGGAGTGGAACGCGGGCTCTTCGGCGGCGGCCGCCTCCAGCTTCAGCAGCGCCTCCATCGCGCCGGGCTCGGTGTCGACGAGGACGCCGGGCACGAGGTCGGAGAAGACCCGTACGCCGTGCACCGCGCCGACCTGGAGCCCGGCGCCGGTGACCAGACCGGAGAGCTGGTCGGCGGTGAACCGGCGGGGCACCGGGTCTCCTTCGCCCCAGCGGCCGGACGGGTCGGTGAGGGCCTGCTGGGCCTCGGAGAAGTGCCCGGCGAGAGCGCGGGCGAGCACGGCGCCGCCGAGCCCGGCCGCGAGGAGGCTGAGGGTGCCGGATTCCCGCAGCGCGGCGACGACGTTGCGGACGCCCTCGGCCGGTTCGTCGACGTACTCCAGGACGCCGTGGCACAGGACGGCGTCGAAGCCGCCGCGCTCGACGACGTCGAAGAGGCCGTGGGCATCGCCCTGGACGGCCCGTACCCGGTCGGCGACGCCCGCCTCGGCGGCGCGGCGCTCCAGGGCGAAGAGGGCGTTGGGGCTCGGGTCGACGACGGTGACGCGGTGGCCGAGACGGGCGACCGGCACGGCGAAGTTGCCGGTGCCACCCCCGGTGTCGAGGACGTCGAGGACATCGCGCCCGGCGGCCCCGGCCCGGCGCTCCAGGGCGTCCCTGAGAACCTCCCAGACCACGGCGGTACGGAGGGATGCGCGCGGGCGCAGCGGGTCAGACACGGCGGGTGGCTCCTCGGAGGGGCAGAACAACTAGGCGCCCACCACCCTATTGCGTCCCGCGCCCTCCGCGACCTGCGGCGCCACCTGCGTCTTCCGGCGCCCCGCACGGGAAGGGCACAGCCCGGCGACGGTCGCCGGGCGCCTACGGGTGCCCGGCATGCCGCCCGCGCCCGCCCGCAGGGGTGCGAAGCGCGGGGCGGTGCCCGGTGACCCGAGCAGGGACGGGCCCTCGGCCCGCCCCGGAAGCGGTGGGCCGAGGAGAGGGCCCCCTCCCCAGATGCTGATAACGCCCAGCTCGGGGCGACTCCTGCCCTGGCTGGGCGGCTCCCCCGGCAAAGGCTCAGCCCCGGGGGAGCCGCCCCGCCCGCCTGCGGCATCCCTCCCGTCATCCCGCGCGCTGGGGCGGGAGGGACGGCTGGAGCAGGAGCATGCGCTCGACCAGGCGGAGGAAGTGGGCGGTGGCGCGGAGGAGATCGTCGGCGTCGCGGGGGCCGGCCGCGCCCGGTATGCCTGCTTCGGCGCGTGCCCGGCGGTCGGCTCCGGCGGCGAAGAGGGCGCTCCATTCGGTCAGCTCGGGGGCGACCTCCGGCAGCACCTCCCAGACGCTGCGGATGCGCCGGCGGCGGCGCGGGGTGGCCTCGGGCCGGCCCCGTACCGCCAGCACGGCGGCGGCGGTGCGCAGCGCGGCGAGGTGGGCCGTCGCGAAGCGTTCGTTCGGGGAGGGGAGGGTTTCGGCTTCGGTGAGGCCCTGCTGGGCCTGGGTGAGCAGGGTGAGGGCGGCGGGTGGCGCTGCCGAACGCCGCAGAACGGGGTGGACATCGCTCGGGGGACCGTACGCAGCGGAGCTGCCCATTGCGGGACGAGCTGCCATGACGAACCTCCAGTCGTCGCAAACCGGTTCGGAACCGTTGCCCCCATCCTGCGGCACACCACTGACAATCGGCCCTGAGCTGGGCTTTCGTAGAATTCTGAAGGCGTACGGGCCCGATCGAGCGGCCCCGTCCGCGCCCGGCGCGGCCACCCAGGCCGACCGCCCCGAACCGGTCACCGCCGCCCGCCGCGTCCCCACCCGTAACGCCAACGCCCGCCCGGCGCGGGCCTCGCGGAACGGCCCCGGACCACGCACCACCACGCGCACCCCCGGGGCCGTCACCGGCCGGCACACCGCCCGGGGCCGCCACCCCCGCTCCTCAACACCCCCTCGCACAAAGGGCGATGCCTTCACTGCCTCGATTCGCCGGGGGCGGTCGGCCGTTACCGGTGCGCCAGGGGCGGCGGCGCTGCCGGTGTCCACCGCGGGAACGCCACCTGCCGGCCGCGCCGACCGCCCGCGGCGGGCAGGTGGCATGGACGGAAGCGCTGCGCCCGGGGCTGTGCCCGTGAGCGGGCGGGCGCCGCGGACCGGCACAATCACCTGCATGGACAGCTCCCACTCACGCCGCGACGCCACCCGGCGCAAACTCTTCGACGCCGCGGTCACCCTCATCGCCGAACAGGGCTTCTCCTCCACCACGGTGGACGAGATCGCCGAGCGGGCGGGGGTCGCGAAGGGCACGGTCTACTACAACTTCGCGAGCAAGAACGTTCTCTTCGAGGAACTGCTGCGGCACGGCATCGAACTGCTGGCGACCTCCCTCCAGGAGGCGGCCGAGAAGGTGACCGGCCGCGGTGGCAGCCGCATCGACGCCCTGGACGCGATGATCCGCGCCGGTCTGGACTTCATCTCCCGCTACCCGTCGCTCACCCAGCTCTACGTGGCCGAACTGTGGCGCACCAACCGCGCCTGGCAGTCCACCTTGATGGTGGTGCGCGAGCGGGCCGTGGCCGTGGTGGAGGGAGTCCTGCGCGAGGCCGTCGCCGAGGGTGAGCTGAGCGAGGAGATCGACGTGCCGCTGACCGCGTCGGCGCTGTTCGGGATGGTGCTGGTGGCGGCGCTGGACTGGCAGTCGTACCAGCCGGACCGCTCCCTCGACGAGGTGCACGCGGCGCTGTCCCGGCTGCTCCAGGGGCGGGTGAGCGGCCACCCGAGCTGAGTCACGGGCCGAACGGGCCACTGTCCGGAGAGCGTCGGGGCGCCGCCCGGACGCGCGGTCCGGGTCCGCTCCTAGGGTGCGCCGCCGTTCCCCGGGGGCGCCGGGGCCGCGTCGCCGTCCCCGGGACGGAAACGGAAAGCGCGCTGCCCTGGCACGGATCGTTCCCCCACCGATCCGACCAGGACAGCGCTTCCCCCGTATCCCCCGTGCTTCCCCCGTGTTTTCCCCCGTCACGTCCGGGATGCCGCGCCGCTCCGCCGCCCCGTGCCGGCGGTGCGGCGCCGCGTCCCTTCGGTGCACCCCACTCTGTCGTTCCGGCGGGGTCCGGCCCATCCGCGTACCTACTCATCTCGCCGTCTGAGTACGCGTACTCACCCCTGAGCACCCCGTCCCCGGGCGTGCGCACCCCGTTCCCGGGCTGTTCTACGATCTCCGGCATGTCCGTACTCCCGTTGGTGTTCACCAGTGGCTGGGCGAGCGGGATCAACGCCTACGCCGTCGTGCTGCTCCTCGGCCTGCTCGGCGCCGCCGGCGTCACCGACGAGGTGCCGGACGCGTTGCAGCGCCCGGATGTGCTGATCGCCGCCGCGGTGCTCTTCCTGTGCGAGGCCGTCGCCGACAAGGTCCCGTACGTGGACTCCGTCTGGGACGCCGTGCACACGGTGGTACGGCCCGTCGCGGGCGGTGTGGTGGCGGCGCTGCTGGCCGGGCACGACGGCTCGCTGCCGCAACTGGCGGCGGGCGCCGTCGGCGGCACCACGGCGCTGCTGAGCCACCTCGTCAAGGCGGGGGCGCGGATCGCGGTCAACACCTCGCCGGAGCCGGCGAGCAACATCGCGGTGAGTCTCGTCGAGGACCTCGGGGTCGCGGGGCTCGTCGCGTTCGCGGTGTTCCACCCGGTCGTGGCCGCGGTCATCGCCGCCACGCTGCTGGTCGCCGGTCTGGCGCTGGTGCTCCTGCTCTGGTCGCGGATCCGCCGCTCTCTGCGGCGACGGCGTGAGCGCCGCGAGGAGAAGCGGCTGCGGGCCGCCGCGGAGGCGGACCCCGTCCCGCGCTGAGGCCGACCGCCGGGCCGTGGTGCGGGTGTTGTCAGTGGGTGCGGATACAGTCGCGGACATGGCACGGATTGCGGTGATCGGGGCGGGCGCGGGCGCGATGGCGGCCGCCGCGCGGCTGGCCGTCGCGGGCCACCGGGTGGTGGTGTGCGAGCGGGAGGCGACGTACGGCGGGGCGCTGGGGCGCTTCGTACGGGAGGGTTTCGGGTTCGACACCGGGCCCGCGCTGCTGCACCTCCCGGCGGTCTACCGCGATCTCTTCGTCAAGACCGGCCGGGAGCCGCTGGAGAGCGTGCTGACGCTCACCCAGGTCGATCCCGCGAGCCGTCATGTCTTCCCGGACGGCACGGCGGTGGCGTTGCCGAACGCCTCGCGCGGCGGTGTCCTCGCGGCGCTGGACGGCGCGTTGGGCGCGGGCACCGGGGAGCGCTGGAGCGACTTCCTGGGCCGCGCCCGCGACGCCTGGGACGCCACCCGCAGACCGCTCCTGGAGGAGCCGCTGTGGTCGGAGTGGCAGGTGCTGGGGCGCGATCCGTATCCGGCGGTGCGCCGCCGTGGCCTGTTCGGCCGGGGCAAGGGTCCGACGACCGCGACGCTCGCGGAGATCGCCCGCCGGGAGCTGTCCGACCCGCGGCTGATCGCCCTGCTGGAGAGCCACGCCCTGGCGTACGGTTTCGATCCGCGCGCCGTCCCGGCGAGCGCGGCGGTGCTGCCGTACATGGAGCAGACCTTCGGGACGTGGTACCCGGCCGGTGGCATGCGGGCGCTGACCGACGCGCTGCACGCGCGGTGCGTGGCGCGCGGTGTGGAGTTCCGCTTCGGGGCGCCGGTCGAGCGGATCGTGGTGACGGACGGCCGGGCGGCGGGGGTCGTCACCGCCGACGGCGAGGTGACGGAGGCGGAGCACGTGATCGCCGGGGTCGCCCCCGAGGCGCTGGCGGGGCTGGTGCCCGGCGGTGCGCCGTGGGAGCCGGAGGACGCCCCGGCCGGTCCGCAGCCGGGCCCGGCGCCCGCCCGGATGACGGTGGCGCTGGCGCTGCGCGGTGCCCGGCCGGACGGCGCCGCGCACCGCACGGTGGTGCACACCGATGACCGCGCGGCGGAGCTGGCCGCGGTGTTCGGCGGGGACGGCACCCCGGCGGCGCGACCGACGGTGACGGTGCTGCGGCCCGACGACCCGGCCACCCGGCCCGACGACGCCCATGAGGCGGTGACGCTGACGGCGACGGTGGCGGCGCCCGGGCCCGGCGGTCTCACCGCGGACGCGGCCGAGGCACTGGCCACGCGGATGACGGAGTACGCCGAGGCCGCGGTGCCGGGTCTGCGGGAGCGGCTGCTGTGGCGTGAGGTGCTGCCGCCGTCCGGGGAGGCGCTGCTGTCCGGACCCGCGCTGGCCGGTGGCGGGGGCCGGTTCCTGCGCCCCGCCAACACCACCCGGATACCCGGGCTCCACGCCGTCGGCGGCTGGTCCCACCCGGGCGGCGGGGTGGCGCACGCCGGGATGTCCGGAGCGATCGTCGCCGGACTGATCGTCAACGGCGAGGACTGGCGCGGGTCGTCCTGACCTTGGGTCGCACCCGTTGACAGGCAGGCCCGGTGGGCGACTTCGCGGGCGCCTCGCAGGACCGCCCGGCCCGCGACACCACGGCGACGGGACCGGCAGCGGCAGCGGCTGACGGTGAACCGCTCCGGTCGGCACCGTCGTACGCGGCTCGGCGGGGGCGGTCACCGCGAACGCCCGGTCGCACGCTCCGGGTCTACGTCCCTAGTCCGTATCCCTGGTACCGGCGCGGTAAGTGACGCCCCGTCAGTACCGGTACTGCTGTCCCTCGTGGTCGTACTGCGGTGCCTGGGGGTGGGGCGGCTCGGCGGGCGGGCGGACGCCGTCGCGCTGCTGCGGCACCCAGACCCCGCCGGGCGGGGTGTCGCCGTAGTCCTGGAGCGAGGTGCCGTACCCCGCCCCGTAGGGCTGCTGGGCGTACGGGTCGACCGGTGCGTACGGGTCGTGCGGCGGGTACGGCTGGGCGCCGGGGTAGGGCCCGGCCGCCGGGGCACCCGGATCGGTGCCGTACGGGGCGTAGGAGCCGTAGGGATCGGCGTACGCGTCCTGGGTGCCGGGGGCGTAACCGCCGCCGTGGCCGTAGGGGTCGTGGTCCGTCGGCTGCCCGCCGAAGGCGGTGGCGTAGGCGTCGGAGCCGTGCGGTACGGAGCGGGCGTCGGGGCTGTAGATGCCGTACTGCCCGGTCTCGTCGGGGAGCGGCTGCGGGGCGTAGACGGCGGCCGCCTCCTGGCCGTGGCCCTCGAAGGCGGGGGCGCTGCCGTGGCCGTCGAAGGCGGGGCCCGTGCCGTGGCCCTCGAAGGCGGGGCCGCCGGTGGTCCAGGCGCCGGCCAGGTCCGGCTGTCCCGTGGCGTCGTGACCGCCGGTGGTCCAGGCGTTGTCCTGGCCCGGCTGCCCGGTGGGGCCGTAGCCGTCGTGGGACGGGTGGCCGTCCGGTGTGCCGTGGGGCGGGGCGGCGTCGTACGGGCCGGGGGCGGCGCCGTCCGCGGGCTCCGGGCCGTCCCCGGCGGGGGGCGGGGTGGTCTCCTCGACGTCGGAGACGTGCAGGGCGGGGCGGCGGGCGCCGGACTTCGCCCGGCGGCGGCGGTTGTTCTCCCGCGGTGCGCCGCGCAGCGACCAGCCGGTGGTGAAGCCGCGGCGGAAGGAGAGCGTGACGTAGGTCTGGCCGGTGGCGAACGCGATGGCGCCGAGCGCGATGACGAGGACCGACGGGAGCAGAACGCCCGCCACCACACCGAGGAATCCGACGAAGGCCAGCAACCGCCACCGGAGCCGGGCCTTGTGCTGGAGGAGGACCTCGCCCAGCAGCCACAGCGCGACGCATCCGAATGCGATGTAGAGGACCGCCCAGCCCATGTACGCCCCTCTTCCGCCGCGCTGCGGCACCGTGATCAGGACTGCTGGTGCAGCCCCAGATTCTCGTAGATTTCCAGGGTCGCCGTGGAGTGGTTCAGGGTGATGAAGTGCAACCCGGGCACGTCCTCGGCCCTCAAGCGCGCGCAGAGTTCCGTCGCGTACTCGATGCCAATGGAGCGTACAGCGGACGGGTCGTCCTTGACCGCCAGGATGCGGTCCGCGAGCTCGGGCGGGAACGCGGCGTTGCTCAGTTGCGCGAAACGCTCGATCTGCCGGACGTTCGTGACGGGCATGATCTCGGGGATGATCGGCGTCGTGCAGCCCGCGGCGGCGACGCGGTCGCGGAGCCGGAGGTAGTCCTCGGCGTAGAAGAACATCTGGGTGATGGCGAAGTCGGCGCCCGCGCGGCACTTGTCGACGAAGTGCGCGACGTCGGTGTCCCAGTCCGTGGAGCGCGGGTGCATCTCGGGGAAGGCGGCGACGCCGACGCAGAAGTCGCCGGACTCCTTGATCAGGCGGACCAGTTCGGCGGCGTAGGTGATGCCCTTCGGATGGCTGACCCAGTCGCCCATGGGGTCGCCGGGCGGGTCGCCGCGGAGCGCGAGCATGTTGCGGATGCCCGCGTCGGCGTACTGGCCGATGATGTTGCGCAGTTCGGCCACGGAGTGGTTGACGGCGGTGAGGTGGGCGACCGGGGTGAGGGTGGTGTCGGTGGCGATGCGCTCGGTGGCGCGGACGGTGCCCTCACGGGAGGTGCCGCCCGCTCCGTAGGTCACGGAGACGAAGGTCGGGGCGACGGCTTCGATGCGGCGGATGGCGTTCCACAGCGTCCGCTCGCCCTTCTCGGTCTTCGGGGCGGCGAACTCGAACGAGTACGACTGTTTGCCGGAAGCGAGCAGCTCACGGACGGTATGTGCGCGATCAGTCCTGGTGGAAGCGGTACCTAGGGCCATACGGGAAGGTTATCCACCCATGGGACGGTCACCAACCGGCTCCGGTGTAATGCCGGAATAGGCACACTTCCTGTCCACTGGGTGGACAGGAAGGCGCGGGCGGGCCGCCCGCACGCGGACCGGTCTCCGCCGGGTCAGGCGTCCCGCTCGCGTATCCGGCGGGCGAGCGCGGCGGCCGCGGCGGCGGGGTCGTCCGCCTCGGTGAGGGCGCGGACGACGACGATCCGGCGGGCGCCGGCGTCGAGGACCGCGTCGAGGTTGCCCGCGTCGATACCGCCGATGGCGAACCAGGGGCGCGCGGGGGCCTGCGCGGCGGTGTACCGGACGAGGCCGAGGCCCGGGGCGTGGCGGCCCGGCTTGGTGGGCGTGGGCCAGCACGGTCCGGTGCAGAAGTAGTCCACGCCCGGCTCGGTGAGGGCGGCGTCGGCCTCCGCCTCGGCGTGCGTGGAGCGGCCTATGAGGACGTCCGGGCCGAGCAGCGCGCGGGCGGCGGGGACCGGGAGGTCGCCCTGGCCGAGGTGGAGCACATCGGCGCCGGCGGCGTGGGCGACGTCGGCGCGGTCGTTGACGGCGAGGAGGGTGCCGTGGCGGCGGCAGGCGTCGGCGACGGTCTCCAGATGGCGCAGTTCCTCGGCCGCCTCCATGCCCTTGTCACGCAGTTGGACGATGTCCACCCCGGAGGAGAGCACCGCGTCCAGGAACTGCGGCAGGTCGCCCTGGCGGGTGCGGGCGTCGGTGCAGAGGTAGAGCCGGGCGTCGGCGAGGGCCGCGGCGCGGGCGGCGTGGGTCCGGGTCGTCATCGGGTGCTCCCCCAAGGCGGTGGCGTACGGCCGGGTGTCCGGCGCGTACGCCACCTCGTAGCGGTTTACGGATGCTGATGGGCGCGGGCGGGCCGGGTGCGGCCCGCCCGGGGCGTCACATGGCGAGCGCCTGCGCCCGGCGCTTCACCTCCGTGCCGCGGTTCTCGCGCAGGGCCTGCGCGGGGGTGCCGGGCAGGGACTCATCCGGGGTGAAGAGCCACTCCAGCATCTCCTCGTCGGCGAAGCCGTCGTCGCGCAGGAGCGTCAGGGTGCCGACGAGGCCCTTGACGACCTTGCCGTCCTGGATGAAATCGGCCGGCACGTGCAGTGCCCTGTTCTCGCCGCGGCGCACGGCGATCAGCTGGCCCTCCTTGACCAACTGCCGTACGCGCGTCACCTGGACGCCGAACGCTTCGGCGATGTCGGGGAGGGTGAGCCAGGCGGGGACGAGTCCATCGATGTTTGCGTCAATCTCGGTCACAGGACAAGCGTGCCACCTCGCACTGACAGTCGGTAGCCGGGCATCGCCGCGCGAGGCCCGCGTGGCGTGCCGGAGCACCGGCGTACGGCCTTCGCGCGGGCGCCGGTCCGGCCGCCGTACGCCCCGTCCGGCTCAGCGCACCGCGGATTTGAGCGGGACGGACGCGTCGGCCGCGCGCAGCCGGTCCAGGGTGGCGCCGCGCTCGATGAGGCGGCGGCCCTGGGCCAGGTCGCGGGGCCTGCCGACCGCCAGCAGCGCCACCAGGACGCCGTCGCGCAGCCAGATGACCGACCAGGCGGCGCCGTCCGGGTCGCCGCGCCACACCAGTTCGTCGGCGCCGCCGTGGTCGCCCGCGTACTGGACGAAGCGGCCGAACTGCTCCGACCAGAAGTAGGGCACCGGGTCGTAGACGGTGGCCTCTGCAGGGTCGCCGGTGATGTTCCGCGCGACGGTGCGGGGGCCTTGGAGGGCGTTGTCCCAGTGGTGGATCAGGAGGCGGCGGCCGTAGCGGGCGGAGGGGAAGGAGGCGCAGTCGCCGACGGCGTGGACGTCGGGGGCGGAGGTGCGCAGCCGGTCGTCGGCGAGGACCGAGCCGTCCTCGGGCGAGAGCGCGATGCCGGAGCCGGCCAGCCAGCCGGTGACGGGGCGGGCGCCGATGCCGACGAGGACGGCGTCGGCGGGCAGGGCGGTGCCGTCGTCCAGGACGACGCCGCGCTGCTCGACGGAGGCGACGCGCGCCCCGGTGCGCAGGTCGGCCCCGGCCGCGCCGTACCAGGGCGTCATGTGGGCGGCGACCTCGGCGGGCAGCGCCCCGGCCAGCGGGCGGTCGGCGGCCTCGACGACGGTGACGGCGCAGCCCGCCTCCCGGGCGGCGGTGGCGAACTCGGCGCCGATCCAGCCCGCGCCGACCACGACGACGTCGCTCCGTGCGGCCAGGACGGGGCGCAGCCGGCGCGCGTCGTCCAGGGTGCGCAGCAGGTGCACACCGGGGTGGCCCTCGGTGCCGGGCAGCTTCAGGGGTGCGGACCCGGTGGCGAGGACGGCGTGGTCGTAGCGGACGGGGCCGCGCACGGTGTCCAGCAGGTGTTCGGCGGGGCGGATGCCGGTCACCGGGTGGTCCAGTTCCAGGTCGATGCCGAGGGAGCGGAAGTCGACGTCGAAGGCGGCGCCGTCGGCCTTGCCCAGCAGGACCGCCTTGGACAGCGGCGGCCGGTCGTAGGGCGGGTGCGGTTCGTCGCCGAAGAGGGTGATCGCACCGTGCCAGCCGTTCTCGCGCAGCGCGACGGCGGTCTGCACGCCCGCCATACCGGCGCCGGCGATCACCACGCGCGGCGTGTGGTCAGGGGCCTGGGGGGACTTGCTCTGCTCGCTCACCCGGTCACTCTAGGGCGGCGCGGGAGGCCGTCCGCAGCACCGCGCGAGGAGATCTCTGACACAGCGTCACGGCCCGTCCGCCACGCCCCGGGGCGGGCGGGCACTCCCTTACGGGTCCTCGGGGGCGGGTACTAGGGTGAGGCGGACACGCACTCGCGGGAGCCCGGACGCACCGGGCTGAGAGGGAGGCTGACCGGCCTCCGACCGTACGAACCTGATCCGGGTCATGCCGGCGAAGGGAGGGGCTGGACGCCCATGCCGCCATCCGTCACACCTCAGAGCCCGCAGCATCCACCGCCGCACCCCGATGTCCTGGTGATCGGCGGTGGCCTCATGGGGCTGGTCACCGCCTGGCGGGCCGCGCGGCGCGGTCTGCGGACCGCGCTGGCCGATCCGGAGCCGGGCGGCGGCGCGGGCCGGGTCGCCGCCGGGATGCTCGCCGCCGTCACCGAACTGCACTACGGCGAGGAGACGCTGCTCGGCCTCAACCTCGCGTCCGCCCGCCGCTACCCGGACTTCGTGGCGGAGCTGGAGGAGGCGAGCGGCCTGGACGCGGGCTACCGCGCCTGCGGCACCCTGGCCGTGGCGCTGGACGCCGACGACCGCGCCCACCTGCGCGAACTCCACGCACTCCAGGTGCGGTGCGGGCTGGAGTCCCACTGGCTGCCGGGGCGTGAGTGCCGGCGCCTGGAGCCGATGCTCGCGCCCGGCGTGCGCGGGGGCCTGCGGGTCGACGGCGACCACCAGACCGATCCGCGGCGGCTGACCGCCGCGCTGCTGGTGGCCTGCGAACGGGCCGGGGTGGTCTTCCACCGCACCCGCGCCGCCCGGCTGACGGTCACCGCGGGCCGCGCCACCGGCGCCGAGCTGGCCGACGGCACCCAGGTGTCGGCCGGCAGCACCGTGCTGGCCGCGGGCAGCCTCAGCGGGCGGCTGGCGGGCGTGCCGGACGAGGTGCGGCCGCCGGTGCGCCCGGTGAAGGGCCAGGTGCTGCGGCTGCGGATGCCGCGCATGCCCCTGGGGAGCGCCCCGTTCCTGTCCCGCACCGTACGGGCCGTGGTGCGCGGCGGGCCGCTCTACCTGGTGCCGCGGGAGAACGGTGAGCTGGTCGTCGGCGCCACCACGGAGGAGCTGGGCTGGGACACCACCGTCACCGCGGGCGGCGTCTACGAGCTGCTGCGGGACGCGCACGAGCTGGTGCCGGGCCTGACGGAGCTGCCGCTGGTGGAGACGTGCGCGGGGCTGCGGCCCGCCTCGCCGGACAACGCGCCGCTGCTCGGCCCCACGGCGCTGCCCGGGCTGCTGCTGGCCACCGGGCACTTCCGCAACGGCGTGCTGCTGACGCCGATCACCGGTGACGCGCTGGCCGAGGCGCTCACCACGGGGCGGCTGCCCGAGGAGGCCCGCCCCTTCTCCCCCGACCGCTTCGCCCCGGGGGCCGGTGCGCCGGCCGCCCCGGGACGCGTCCTCCAGGAGCAGCAGGCATGACCACACCGACCCCATCCGCCCGATCCGCCTCGTCCGCACCGGTCACGGTCACCGTCAACGGCGCCCCCCGGGAGATCCCCGGCGGGCTGACCCTGGACCGTCTGGTGGCGACGCTGTCCACCGCCCCGTCCGGGGTCGCGGCGGCGGTCAACGAGACCGTCGTCCCGCGCTCCCGGTGGACGGACACCCTGCTCGGCGCCGGTGACCGCGTCGAGGTGCTGACCGCGGTCCAGGGAGGCTGACCGGTGGCCGACGATCTCTTCACCCTGGGGGGTACGGAGTTCACCTCCCGCCTGATCATGGGCACCGGGGGCGCGCCCAGCCTGGACGTCCTGGAGCGGGCGCTGCTCGCCTCGGGGACGCAGCTCACGACGGTCGCCATGCGGCGCCTGGACCCGACCGTCCAGGGTTCGGTCCTCTCCGTCCTCGCCCGGCACGGGATCCAGGTGCTGCCGAACACCGCGGGCTGTTTCACGGCCGGCGAGGCGGTGCTCACCGCCCGGCTCGCCCGGGAGGCGCTGGGCACCGACTGGGTCAAGCTGGAGGTGGTCGCCGACGAGCGGACGCTGCTGCCCGACCCGGTGGAACTGCTGGACGCGGCGGAGACCCTGGTGGACGACGGTTTCACGGTGCTGCCGTACACCAGCGACGATCCGGTGCTGGCCCGGAAGCTGGAGGACGCCGGCTGCGCCGCGATCATGCCGCTGGGCTCGCCGATCGGCTCCGGTCTGGGCATCCGCAACCCGCACAACTTCCAGCTCATCACCGAGCGCGCCGGGGTCCCGGTGATCCTCGACGCGGGCGCCGGGACCGCCTCGGACGCCGCGCTCGCCATGGAGCTGGGGTGCGCCGCGGTGATGCTGGCGTCGGCGGTGACCCGCGCCCAGGAGCCGGAGCTGATGGCGCGGTCGATGCGGTACGCCGTCGACGCGGGGCGGCTGGCGTTCCGCGCCGGGCGCATCCCGCGCCGCCATTTCGCGCTGGCGTCCTCACCGCGGGACGGCCGCGCGGAGCTGGACCCGGAGCGCCCGGCGTTCTGACCTCCGGGGCGGCGGGGCGTGCCGCGCCGCCCCGGAGCCGGTTCCGGTCACCGTTCGGCTTCAGTGCACCCGGGCGGGCGGCCGGGCGGGCCGCGGTGTCGGTGCCTCCTCGTAGACTCGTCTGCCGTGGATACGACCCTTCAGGACCCCCTGGTCGGGCAGTTGCTCGACGGCCGGTACCGCGTCGAGGCGCGCATCGCCGCCGGTGGCATGGCGACGGTCTACCGCGCCCTGGACACCCGGCTCGACCGCGTGCTCGCCCTGAAGGTGATGCATCCGTCGCTGGCCGTGGACGGCGCGTTCGTGGACCGCTTCATCCGCGAGGCGAAGTCGGTCGCCAAGCTCTCGCACCCCAATGTGGTCGGCGTCTTCGACCAGGGCACGGACGGGACGTACGTCTATCTGGCGATGGAGTACGTCGCCGGGTGCACGCTGCGCGACGTGCTGCGCGAGCGGGGCGCGCTCCAGCCGCGGGCCGCGCTGGACGTGCTGGAGCCGATCCTCGCCGCGCTGGGCGCCGCGCACCGCGCGGGCCTGGTGCACCGCGACATGAAGCCGGAGAACGTCCTGATCGGCGACGACGGCCGGGTCAAGGTCGCCGATTTCGGGCTGGTGCGCACGGTCGGCGCGCACACCGACACCACCGGCGCGGTCCTGGGCACCGTCTCGTACCTCGCGCCCGAGCAGATCGAGGACGGCACCGCCGACGCCCGCGTCGACGTCTACGCCTGCGGTGTGGTGCTCTACGAGATGCTCACCGGCGCCAAGCCGCACACCGGCGGCACGGCGGCCCAGGTGCTCCACCGCCATCTGCACGAGGACGTCGCGCCGCCGTCCGAGGCGGTGCCGGGCCTCGCCGCGCCGCTGGACGCGCTGGTCGCGCGGGCCACCGCCCGTGATCCTCGGGGGCGCCCCGAGGACGCGGTGGCGCTGCTGTCGGCGGCGCGCGAGACCCGGTCCGGTCTGACCGACGCCCAGTTGGACGCGGTGCCGCCGCAGGCCAGGGAGGTGCCGGCGGGCGAGGAGCGGACGAGTGTGCTGCCGCGGGTCGTGGTGCAGCCGCCGCTGCCCGGTCTCGCGGGCGGCGGGGCGGCGCCCGAGGAGGCGCTGAACCGCACCAGCCGCCTGGAGGTCCCGGCGTCCGAGCCGACCACCCGGCTGCGCCCGGCGCCGCCCGCGCGGCGCGGTCCGTTCGCCGACCCGCGCCGCCGTCTGGTGGCGATCGTCGCCGCGGTACTGCTCGTCCTCGGGGGCGGTACGGGCATCTGGTACGTCACCGCCGGGCAGTTCACCGCCGTCCCCGCGGTGCTGGACATGGCCCAGGCGAAGGCCGAGCGGACGCTGCGGGACGAGGGTCTGGGCGTGAAGGTGGTGCGGGCCTTCAGCCCCAATGTGCGGCGCGGTCATGTCATGGCCACCGACCCGGGCACCGGCGCGCGCATACGCGGCACCGGCACGGTCACGCTGACCGTCTCGCGCGGCCCGGAGATCGTCCGCGTTCCGGACCTGTCGGGCACCCCGCTGGCCGACGCCCGGCGCATGCTGCGCGACCGCGGGCTGGTGCCCGGGGCGACGCGCCGTGAGTTCAGCGACGAGGTCGCCAAGGGGTCGGTGATCCGGACGGACCCGGCGGCGGGCAGCGAGCGCCACCCCGACACGGCGGTGGCGCTGACGGTGAGCCGCGGCGCGGCGCTGGACGTGCCCGATGTGACGGGTGACGACCGTGACGACGCCGTGGAGACGCTCCGGGACGAGGGCTTCGTGGTGAAGTTCGCCGACCGGCCGGTCCACTCCCCCCAGGACAGGGGCACGATCGCCCTCCAGTCCCCGGCCGGCGGGCAGCTCGGCAAGGGCGAGACGGTGACGCTGACGCTGTCGCTGGGCCCGGAGATGGTCACCGTGCCGGAGGTGACCGGCCACAACGTCGAGGACGCGAAGAAGCGGCTGACCGACCTCGGCTTCGCGGTGGAGGTCAAGAAGCCGTTCCTCTTCCCGCAGGACACCGTCGAGTCCCAGTCGGTCGAGCCGGGCGAGCAGGCGCCGAAGGGCAGCACGATCACGATCAAGCTCAAGGGGGCGCTGTAGGGGCCCGGTCCCGGCTGCCGGGGCCGGGCCGGGGTGACCGGCTTCCGGCACGGGGCCTGGGCGGCGCACCGCCCCCGCCCCGCGTTGTCGGTGGGGCCTGGCACCCTGGTGGGGTGAGCAACCATCCCTCCCCCGCAGACGCCGCCGCGCGCGGCCGGCTCCGTAATCCGGTCGGTGGCCATGTGCCGGTCGCCGGCGGTCTGGCGAAGACCGGTCTTCCCTACGCCCGCACGATGGGCGGTGAGGCGGTCCAGGTCTTCGTCGCCAATCCGCGCGGCTGGGCGACGCCGGCGGGGAACCCGGCGCAGGACGAGGCGTTCCGGGCCGGCTGCGCCGAGGCGGGCATACCGGCGTACGTGCACGCGCCCTACCTGATCAACTTCGGCTCGCACACCGCGGCGACCGTCGAGAAGTCGGTGGCGTCGCTGCGGCACTCACTGCGCCGTGGCCGGGAGATCGGGGCGCGCGGTGTCGTCGTGCACACCGGTTCGGCGACCGGCGGGCGGCCGCGCGCCGAGGCGTTGGCGCAGGCCGGGGAGCACATGCGGCCGCTGCTGGCGGAGCTGGTGCACGACGACGATCCGTGGCTGCTGCTGGAGCCGACGGCCGGGCAGGGCGCGTCGCTGTGCGCGCTCGCCGAGGATCTCGGGCCGTACTTCGAGGTGCTGGAGCGCCATCCGAAGCTCGGGGTCTGCCTGGACACCTGCCACGCGTTCGCCGCGGGCCACGACATGGCCGCGCCGGGCGGGATGAAGGCGCTGCTGGACGAGTTGACGGAGATCACCGGCGAGGGCCGGCTGCGGCTGATCCACGCCAACGACTCCAAGGACGTCGTCGGCGCCCACAAGGACCGGCACGCGGGCATCGGCGCCGGGCACATCGGGGCGGCCCCGTTCGCCGAGCTGTTCACCCACCCCGCGACGGACGGCGTCCCGCTGGTGATCGAGACCCCCGGCGGCCCCGAGGGCCATGCCGCCGACGTCGCCCGTCTGAAGGAACTGCGCGCGGGCGCCCACTGCTGACCTGCCGGTACGGGGCCGTACCGGCGCGAGCCACCGAGGTGCCGGACGGACCGGGGCGGGCCGCATCCGGGACGGCACCGGGCCCGCGCACCGCCTGGCCGGGCGGAAGCCTCACACCGGCGGCTCGCCCGCGGAACGGGGGCCGGGCCGACGGCTGCCGGAAAGCGGGGCGGCCCGGCCGGAGTCATCCGGCTGCCGGAAACCACGGAGGCCCGGCCGGAGTCATCCGGCTGCCGGAAACCACGGAGGCCCGGCCGAAGCCACCCGGCGGGGAGGCCCGGCGGCCCGCCGCAGCACGCGCCCCGCCGGAGCCCCGGATCCGGCTCCCCGTTCACCGGCCGGGGCCGGTCACAGCTCGGGGCCGTCCCCTGGTTCCTCCTGGTAGGAGTAGCGCTGTTCGCGCCAGGGGTCGCCGAGGTTGTGGTAGCCGCGCTCCTCCCAGAAGCCGCGGCGGTCGGCCGTCATGTACTCGATGCCGCGGACCCACTTGGGGCCCTTCCAGGCGTAGAGGTGCGGGACGATCAGCCGGACCGGGAAGCCGTGTTCGGCGGTGAGGAGTTCGCCGGAGCGGTGGGTGGCGAAGAGGCAGTTCTCCGCCGCGAAATCCTCCAGGCGCAGGTTCGAACTGAATCCGTATTCCGCCCAGACCATCACATGGGTGGCCTCGGGGGCGGGCGGTGCGAGATCGAGGATCGTCGTCGTACGGACGCCGCCCCATTCGGCGCCCAGCATGCTGAATTTCGTCACACAGTGCATATCGGCGACGACCGTCGTATAGGGCAGGGCGGCGAATTCCTCGTGCGTCCAGCAGTGTTTGACGCCGTCCGCGGTGGCACCGAAGGCACGGAACTCCCAGCGCTCGGGCCGGAACTTGGGCACCGGGCCGTAGTGCGTGACGGGCCAGCCCCGCTGCGGTCGCTGCCCCGGAGGGAGCTGGGGATGCTCCGCTTCGCGGCTTTCCGGCTGACCCATGCCTCCATGGTGTCAGACCGGAAGGGGTGCCCCTGACCAACGGGAGACGAAACGGGCAATCCACAGTAAGCGTGCACTTACTGGACGTTACGCTCCGGGCGGTGCAAAGATGCGCCGCACTTGCCTGTTCCCGCGCGGAAGGAGCCCGCAGCCATGCAGGGCGACCCCGAGGTCATCGAATTTCTCAACGAGCAGCTGACCGCCGAGCTGACCGCGATCAATCAATACTTCCTGCACGCGAAGATGCAGGAGAACTTCGGCTGGCCGAAGCTCGCGAAGTACACCCGCGCCGAATCCTTCGACGAGATGAAGCACGCGGAAATTCTCACCGACCGCATCCTCTTCCTGGAGGGACTGCCGAACTATCAGCGGCTCTTCCACGTCCGGATCGGCCAGACGGTGACCGAGATGTTCCAGGCGGACCGGCAGGTCGAGGTCGAGGCGATCGACCGCCTCAAGCGCGGGATCGAGCTGATGCGCGCCAAGGGCGACATCACCTCGGCCAACATCTTCGAGAGCATCCTCGCCGACGAGGAGCACCACATCGACTATCTGGACACGCAGTTGGAGCTGGTGGAGAAGCTCGGCGAGGCGCTGTACATCGCCCAGCTCGTCGAGCAGCCCAGTAGCTGAGACCGCCGCGTACGGGCGCGGTCAGGCCGCTTCGCGGAACGCCGGGGGCGTCCGCACCACCCGGGGCAGCGACGGCGCCGCCTCCGCGGCCGCCGGTGCGGCTTCCGGGGAGACCTCCGGGACCCGCGCCGTCAGCGGCTCGGCGGCGCCCTTGTCGATCAGCTCACGGCGCGGGCAGGCGCCCCGGCCCAGCAGCGCCTGGATGCGGCGCACACAGCCGCCGCAGTCGGTACCCGCCTTGCAGGCGGAGGCGATCTGGCGGGGCGTGCAGGCGCCGGTCTCCGCGTGGTCGCGGACCTGCTGTTCGGTGATGCCGAAGCAGGAGCACACGTACACCCGGTCCACCTCCGCGCGAGTCGGCCCCGTCGATCCCGTTGATCTTCAGTGAGGTAACCCTTACCTTACCTGTCGCCGGAGGGGCCGCACAACGCCGGAGGGGCACAACGCCGTGGGGCGCGGATCACAGATCCGCGCCCCACAGGTGTGTCGCATACGCCGCGACCGGCTCTCTCACTGGTCGCGGTACATCTCCGCGACCAGGAAGGCCAGGTCCAGCGACTGGCTGCGGTTGAGCCGCGGGTCGCAGGCGGTCTCGTAGCGCTGGTGCAGATCGTCGACGAAGATCTCGTCGCCGCCGCCCACGCACTCCGTGACGTCGTCGCCGGTCAGCTCGACGTGGATGCCGCCCGGGTGGGTGCCCAGCGACTTGTGGACCTCGAAGAAGCCCTTGACCTCGTCGAGCACGTCGTCGAAGCGGCGGGTCTTGTGGCCCGAGGCCGCCTCGAAGGTGTTGCCGTGCATCGGGTCGCAGATCCACGCGACCTGCGCGCCCGACGCGGTGACCTTCTCGACCAGCTCGGGAAGGCGGTCACGGATCTTGTCCGCGCCCATCCGCGTGATGAAGGTCAGCCGGCCCGGCTCGCGGTCCGGGTCGATCCGCTCGATGAGCGCCAGCGCGTCCTCGGCGGTGGTGTTCGGACCGAGCTTCACACCGACGGGGTTACGGATGCGCGAGGCGAACTCGACGTGCGCGTGGTCGAGCTGGCGGGTGCGCTCGCCGAGCCAGACCATGTGGCCCGACACGTCGTAGAGCTGCCCGGTGCGCGAGTCGGTGCGGGTGAGCGCCGACTCGTAGTCGAGGATGAGCGCCTCGTGCGAGGAGAAGAACTCGACGGTGCGGAACGCCTCCGGGTCGACCCCGCAGGCGTTCATGAAGTTCATCGCGCGGTCGATCTCGCGGGCGAGCGCCTCGTAGCGCTGGCCCGAGGGCGACGACTTCACGAAGTCCTGGTTCCAGGCGTGCACCTGGCGCAGGTCGGCGTAGCCGCCGGTGGTGAAGGCACGGACGAGGTTCAGCGTCGCCGCGGAGGCGTGGTACATCCGCTTCAGGCGCTCCGGATCCGGGATCCGGGCCGCCTCGGTGAACTCGAAGCCGTTGACGGAGTCGCCGCGGTAGGTCGGCAGCGTCACGCCGTCGCGGGTCTCGGTGGGCTTGGAGCGCGGCTTGCTGTACTGGCCGGCGATCCGGCCGACCTTGACCACCGGGACGGACCCGGCGTAGGTCAGGACGGCGCCCATCTGGAGAAGCGTCTTGAGCTTGTTGCGGATGTGCTCGGCGGAGACGGCGTCGAACGCCTCCGCGCAGTCGCCGCCCTGGAGGAGGAACGCCTCACCCCGGGCGACCGCGGCCAGGCGCTCGCGGAGCTGGTCGCACTCCCCGGCGAACACGAGCGGCGGATAGGACTCCAGCTCCGCGATCACATCGCGCAGAGCCTCGTGGTCCGGCCAGTCGGGCTGCTGCGCCGCGGGCAGGTCTCGCCAGGTGTTGCCACCGGCGTGGGTTTCAGCGTTCACGGTCACATCTCCCACATTACGGGGTCGGCGGAGGGGGTCCGGACGCCGCCCGGAGTGTGAGACGGGGCGCACCGGGTGTCCGGACGGTCCGCGCCCCGGCTCCGTACCGGTTCCGCCCCGGCTTCCGTACCGGTCCGCGGCCCGCCCCGTCCGGAGTGCGGACGGTCGCCGCGGGGCCCGCCGGGCTCCGGTAGGGTGCCCGGCATGTACGCGCCGCACGTCATGAACTGGTGGTGGACCGCTCATCCGGCGGCCCGCTGATACGCGCGTACTCACTCGAACTCCGCGAAGGCCGCCCGAGGGGCGGCCTTCGGTGCATCCACCGGCCGTTCCTCCTCCCGGAAGGAACCCGGTATGTCTCACCCCTCCCCCGCCGCGCCGCAGGACGCCGCCGCCCTGGTGCGGCGGCTGCTGGCGCCCGGCTGCCCGCCGTTCGCGCTGCTGCGCCGCCGCTCGCCCGGACGCGACGGCTCCCTCGTCGAGGTGCTGCTCGGTGACGTCACCGAGGTCGAGCGGCTGGCGGACATCCCGCTCGGCGACGGTCCGGACGGCTCCGGCGCGCCGGTCACCGACGCGCTGGCGCTGATCCCGTTCCGGCAGATCCGCGAGCGCGGTTTCACCGCCCACGACGACGCCACCCCGCTCGCCGTCCTGCGCCCGCACACCGCGTACGAACTGCCGCTGGACGCCGTACTGGCCGCGCTGCCGGCGCACGGCGTGGCGGTGCGCGACGGGGCGTTCGACGTGTCCGACGAGGCGTACGCGGAGATCGTCGGGCGGGTGGTGCGGGACGAGATCGGCAGCGGGGCGGGCGCCAACTTCGTGATCCGGCGGACCTTCGAGGGCGCGATCGACGGGTTCGGCGCCGCCGACGCGCTGGCGCTGTTCCGGCGGCTGCTGGCCGGGGAGCGCGGCGCGTACTGGACGTACGTGGTGCACCGCCCCGGGACGCGGACGCTGGTCGGCGCCAGCCCCGAGGTGCATGTGCGGATGACCGGGGCGCGGCCGGACGTGCCGGGCGGCGGCACCGTCGTGATGAATCCGATCAGCGGCACCTACCGCTACCCGGCGGGCGGCCCCACCGCCGAGGGGCTGCTGGCGTTCCTCGGCGACCGCAAGGAGGTGGAGGAGCTGTCGATGGTGGTGGACGAGGAGCTGAAGATGATGTGCACCGTCGGCGACGGCGGCGGGGTGGTCGTCGGCCCGCGGCTGCGGGAGATGGCACATCTGGCGCACACCGAGTACGAGTTGCGCGGGCGGACCTCGCTGGACGCGCGGGAGGTGCTGAAGGAGACGATGTTCGCGGCGACGGTGACCGGCTCGCCGGTGCAGAACGCCTGCCGGGTCATCGCGCGCCACGAACCGCGCGCCGCCGACGGGCGGGGGCGCGGCTACTACGCGGGCGCGCTGGCACTGCTGGGCCGGGACGCGTCCGGCGCGCAGACGCTGGACTCGCCGATCCTCATCCGGACCGCCGACATCGACGCGGACGGACGGCTGCGGGTGCCGGTCGGGGCGACGCTGGTGCGGGCGTCGGCCCCGTACGGCGAGGTGGCGGAGACGCATGCGAAGGCGGCGGGGGTGCTCACCGCGCTGGGGGTGCGGCCGGCGGCGGACGGGGCGGCGGCGCGGCCGGTGGCGGACGGGGCGGCGGCGCGGCCGGCGGCGGACGGGGCGGCGGCGCGGCCGGTGGCGGACGGGGCGGCGCCGCGGCTGGCGGACGATCCGCGGGTGCGGGCGGCGCTGGCCGCGCGGCGGGCGGATCTGGCGCCGTTCTGGCTGCGGATGCGGTCCGCCGAGCCGGTGGCGGCGCTGCGCGGCCATGCGCTGGTCGTGGACGCGGAGGACACCTTCACCGCGATGCTGGCGCATCTGCTGCGGACGTCGGGGCTCGGCGTGACGGTGCGGCGGTTCGACACGCCGGGGCTGCGGGAGGCGGTGCGGGCGCACCGGGGGCCGGTGGTGCTGGGGCCCGGGCCCGGCGATCCGTCCGACGCCGCCGACCCGAAGATGCGCCTGCTGCGGTCGCTCGCGGCGGAGCTGATCGGCGGGCGGGCGGCGGACCGGCCGGTCCTCGGGGTCTGCCTCGGCCATGAGCTGCTGGCGGCGGAGCTGGGGCTGGACATCGTCCGCAAGGAGGTGCCGTTCCAGGGGGCGCAGGAGCGGATCGACTTCTTCGGGCGGCCGGAGACCGTCGGCTTCTACAACACCTTCACCGCCCGCTGCGACGACGCCACCGCCGCCGAACTGGCCATGCACCGGGTGGAGTTGAGCCGGGACGCGGCCACCGGCGAGGTGCACGCGGCGCGCGGGCCGGGCTTCGCCGGGGTGCAGTTCCACCCGGAGTCGGTGCTGACGCTGGACGGGGCGCGGCTCACCGCTCAGTTGCTGGCGGCCGTTCTGGTGTGACGAGCAGGTTCGCGCCGTCGCGGCCGGCCAGGTAGTCCTCGACGTTGGCGAGGGTGGCGTCGATGATCTGGCCGACCGCGTCGGCGGTGAAGTACGCCTGGTGCGAGGTGACGAGGACGTTGTTGAAGGTCATCAGCCGGGCGAGGACGTCGTCGCGGATGACGTCGAGGGAGCGGTCGTGGAAGAACATCCCGGCCTCCTCCTCGTAGACGTCGAGGGCGACGCCGGAGAGCCGGCCGGATTTGAGGGTCTCGACGAGGGCGGTGGTGTCGACGAGTCCGCCGCGACTGGTGTTGACCAGCAGCGCGTCGTCCTTCATGGCGGCCAGCGCGGCGGCGTCGACGAGATGGCGGGTGGCGTCGGTCAGCGGGACGTGCAGGGTGATCAGGTCGGACTCGGCGAGGAGACGGTCGCGGTCGACGTAGCGCATCCCGAGGTCGCGGCAGGCCGGGTTCTCGGCGAGGTCCCAGCCCAGCAGGCGCATGCCGAAGCCGTGCGCGATGCGGGTGAACGCCTCGCCGATCCGGCCGGTGCCGACCACGCCGGCCGTGCGTCCTCGCAGGTCGCGGCCGATCAGCCCGTCGAGGCGGAAGTCGAAGAGCCGGGTGCGCTGGGCGGCGCGGATCACCCGGCGGTCGACGGCGAGGGCGAGCGCCCAGGCGAACTCGGCGACGGCGTACGGCGAGTAGGCGGCGACCCGGCCGACGGTCATGCCGAGGTCGGCGGCGGCCTGGAGGTCGATGTTGTTGAAGCCGGTGGCGCGCTGGGCGACCAGTCGCGTACCGCCCGCGAAGAGGGTCTGGAGGACCTCGGCGGAGAGTTCGGCGTTGACGTCGGTGGTGAGGATCTCGTAGCCGTGGGCGATGGGCGCGGTGTCCCGGTCGAGGTTGACGTCCAGACAGCGGACCTGGTGCCGCCCGGCGAACGCCCGCTCCAGCAACGGCCGTTCATCGGCCTGCACCCCGAACGCGACGATCTCCATACGCCCTCCTCCTCGCCCCGCACACCGGCCCATCCGACCGTTTCGCGGCTTTTGCCCGCCGGGGCGAATATACGGGGCGGGGCGCCGGGCACCACCGCGACGCGGGCGGGCGGGGGCCCGGTGGAGCGACGGGCGGACGCGACCCCGGGGCGGGCGCCCGGGCGGGCGCCCCGGGACCACGCCCGCCCCGCCCGCGCGGTCAGCCGAAGAACACCCCCGCCTCCGCGTACAGCGCCGGATCGACCGTCTTGAGCTGCGCCGTCGCCTCGGCCAGCGGCACCCGGACGATGTCGGTGCCGCGCAGCGCCACCATCGAGCCGAAGTCGCGGGCGTGGACCGCGTCGATGGCGTGCAGCCCGAAGCGGGTCGCCAGCCAGCGGTCGAAGGCGCTCGGCGTACCGCCGCGCTGGGTGTGACCGAGGACGGTGGTCCGCGCCTCCTTGCCGGTCCGCACCTCGATCTCCTTGGCCAGCCACTCCCCCACACCGGAGAGCCGGACGTGCCCGAACGCGTCCGTACTGCCGTCCTTCAGCACCATCTGACCGTCCTTCGGCATCGCGCCCTCGGCGACGACGACGATCGGCGCGTAGCGGACCCGGAAGCGGGACTCGATCCAGGCGCAGACCTGCGCGATGTCGAAGCGCTGCTCCGGGATGAGGATGACGTTGGCGCCGCCGGCCAGCCCGGAGTGGAGGGCGATCCAGCCGGCATGGCGGCCCATCACCTCGACGACGAGGACCCGCATATGGGATTCGGCGGTGGTGTGCAGCCGGTCGATGGCCTCGGTGGCGACGCCGACCGCGGTGTCGAAGCCGAAGGTGTAGTCGGTGGCCGAGAGGTCGTTGTCGATGGTCTTGGGCACGCCGACGCAGGGGATGCCGTGCTCCTCCCACAGCCGCGCCGCGACGCCGAGGGTGTCCTCGCCGCCGATCGCGATCAGCGCCTCGATCTCCTCCTTGGCCAGCGTCTCCTTGATCCGGCGGACGCCGTCCTCCTCCTGGAAGGGGTTGGTCCGCGACGAGCCGAGGACCGTACCGCCGCGCGGCAGGATGCCGCGGACCGCGGTGATGTCCAGCGGCCGGACATCGCCCCGCAGCGGCCCGCGCCAGCCGTCGCGGAAGCCCGCGAAGCCGTACCCGTACTCCTGCGTGCCCTTGCGGACGACGGCCCTGATCACCGCGTTCAGACCGGGGCAGTCGCCACCGCCGGTCAGCACTCCGACCCGCATCGCCTTCACCTACATCCCGTCAGAGGGCCGCGCACGGCCCCGCACGAACCGATGCGGTCACGCTAGACGTGATCTGGGTCACTCCGGGACGGGCGCGCGGCCGACTCCCGCGCGCCGGGGGCGAGTTGGCGTCCGACGATCACCCGTACGGGCGGGAGCGGGGCGCGGAGGTGACGCGGTTCCCCTCGGAGGGAGAGCCGCCGCACCCCGCGCTCAGACGTCGTCGAGCCCGCGCTCGATCGCGTACCGGACCAGCTCGACGCGGTTGTGGAGCTGGAGTTTGCCGAGGGTGTTCTGGACGTGGTTCTGCACCGTGCGGTGCGAGATGACCAGCCGCTCGGCGATCTGCTTGTACGACAGCCCCTTGGCGACCAGCCGCAGCACCTCGGTCTCCCGGTCGGTCAGGCTCGGGGCGCCGGGCTCGTCCGGGGTGGCGGGCGCCGGCTCCGTCGCGAGCCGCCGGTACTCACCGAGGACCAGCCCGGCCAGCCCCGGTGTGAAGACCGGCTCACCGGCGGCGGTCCGGCGCACCGCGTCCAGCAGCTCCTCGGTGCTCGCCGACTTCAGCAGATAGCCGGTCGCGCCGGACTTCACCGCCTCCAGCACATCGGCGTGCTCCCCGCTGGCCGACAGGACCAGGACCCGCACGCCGGGGTGCGAGCCGACGACCTCCTTGCAGACCTGCGCGCCGGGCAGTCCGGGCAGGTTGAGGTCGAGGACGAGGACCTGCGGCACGACGGCGCGGGCCCGGCGGACCGCCTGCGGACCGTCGCCCGCGGTGGCCACCACCTCGCAGCCGGCGGCCGCCAGGTCCCGGGCGACGGCGTCCCGCCACATCGGGTGGTCGTCGACCACCATCACCTGGATCCCGTCGCCACCGCCGCCCACCGGGCCCGGTCCGTCCTGGTCACTCATGCGCGCGCCCTTCCGCCGCGTCGGCCCTCGGGCGGTGCGCCCTTGGGAACGGTCAACTCCACTTCGGTGCCCTGTCCGGGGACCGACAGCCACTCGGCGGTGCCGCCCAGATCCCGCAGCCGCCCGCGGATCGACAGCGCGACCCCGAGCCGGCCCTCCCGCTCGGCGTCGTCGAGCCGCCCCTCGGGAATGCCCGGCCCGTCGTCCCGGACCGTCACCACGACCGCCTCCGGCTCGTCCTCCAGCAGCACCCACGCCCGGGCGCCGTCCCCGGCGTGCACCCGTACGTTGTCCAGCGCCGCGCCGACCGCCGCGGCCAGCTCCCCCGCGGCGTGCGCCGGAAGCTCCACGGCCGAGCCCGGTTCGGAGAACGTCACCCCGCTCCCGGCGTACGGGGCGAGCAGCGCCCGTACGTCGCACGGGCCGCCGGCCGCGTCCTCGGGCGGCGCGGCGGCCACCGGCGGCGTGACCGCCGGGCCGCCCGCGCGGGGCTGCGGGACCAGCCCGCCGGCCACCAGCGTCCGCAGCGCGACCTCCTGCTCCCCGGCCATCCGGCCCAGCTCCGCCGCCTCCCCGCCGATCGCGGCGCCGCGCCGCTGCACCATCGCGAGGACCTGCAGGACGCTGTCGTGGATATCGCGGGCCAGCCGCTCCCGCTCCCGGGTCGCCGCCTCGATCTGCAGCGCACGGGCGAGCGTGCGCTCACTGTCGCGGGCCACCTCGACGACGTAGCCGATCGCCACGCTCGCCACCCAGACCAGGACGACGTTGTGGATGGTGTTCCCGGCCAGCTCCTCGCGTTCGACGAGGTTGGCGACGGCCACCGCGCTGGACGCGGCCATCGCCCACCGCCAGCCGCCCTTGATCGCGAAGCCGAGGACCGAGCCCGCGGTGCAGATCGACGGCAGCGTGGCCGCGCCGCCCATGATCCGCTCATGGGACTCCACGACCATGGTCAGCAGGATGCCGCCCACCGCGAAGCCGATGTCGCACAGCAGGAAGCGCCGGGTGCAGCGCTCCGCCGACGTGGTGTGGCGCCAGGTGCACGCGGTCCAAAGAGCGAGCGCCGCCATGTAGCCGACCGCGCCCAGCGGATGCACGTACGCGTCGTACTGCGAGGCGACCAGGCAGCACGTGTAGATCAGCGTCAGGACGCGGTAGCCGGTGAGCGCCCGCCACAGCGGCAGCTCCACGGACATCCGCAGCCCCGGCCGCGGCGCGTCCGGCGCCGTGCGCCCGCCCGCCTGTGTCCCTATGTCGGTGTCCGTCATTCCCGGCCCCCACCCCTCGCCGGGGCGCGTCTACGCCCCGGCCCCGGCCCTGCCCGGTCCGTCCGTGCCGCGGCCCTTGCCCTTGCCGGGCGCCTCGGTCTTCCTCGTCTCCGCCTCGGCCCGCTTCGCCTCGGCCTCGGCCTTCTTCTTCGCGTCGGCGATCTGCCGCTTGGCGGCGGTCGCGTAGATGTCGACGTACTCCTGGCCGGAGAGCTTCATGATCTCGTACATCACCTCGTCGGTGACCGAGCGCAGGATGAAGCGGTCGCCCTCCATGCCCTGGTAGCGCGTGAAGTCCAGCGGTTTGCCGATGCGGATACCGGGGCGGATCATCTTCGGCACGACCTTGCCGGGCGGCTGCACCTTCTCGGTGTCGATCATCGCGACGGGGATGACCGGCGCGCCGGTGGCCAGCGCCACGCGGGCCAGACCGCCGGGCTTGCCGCGGTAGAGGCGGCCGTCGGGCGAGCGGGTGCCCTCCGGGTAGATGCCGAACAGCTCACCGCGCTCCAGCACCTCGATGCCGCTCTTGATGGCCGCCTCGCCCGCGCCGCGCGCGCCCGAGCGGTCGACGGGAAGCTGTCCGACGCCCTTGAAGAACGCGGCGGTCAGCTTCCCCTTCACGCCGGGCGAGGTGAAGTACTCGGCCTTCGCGATGAAGGTGACCTTGCGGTCGAGGACCGCGGGCAGGAAGAAGGAGTCCGAGAAGGACAGGTGGTTGCTCGCGAGGATCGCCGGACCCTCGGCGGGGACGTTCTCGATGCCTTCCACCCAGGGACGGAACGCCAGCTTGAGCGAACCGCCGAGGGAGAACTTCATTGCGCCGTAGATCAACCGACTGCCTCCTGTGTGTGACGCAAAGACCTTAACCCGGCCCGGGGCCCGCCTCGTCGCCTCCGGGCCGCCGCCCGGGGCCGGGCGGCCCCCGCATCGCGGAATCGCCCTTACCCCACCGGCGTCACTCCGCGTACGCTGCAGGTGACGAGCGAGATTCCCCATCGATCGGAGTTCCCCGGTGCCGCTCCTTCCCGGAGCCGAACCGTTCCGCCGTGACGGCGGAGAGGTCGGCGTCCTCGTGTGTCACGGCTTCACCGGCTCCCCCCAGTCCGTACGTCCCTGGGCCGAGTACCTCGCCGACCGCGGGGCCACCGTCACACTGCCGCTGCTGCCCGGCCACGGCACCCGCTGGCAGGACATGGCGGTCACGACGTGGCAGGACTGGTACGCGGAGGTCGACCGCGAGCTGCGGTCGCTGACGCAGCGGTGCGCGAAGGTCTTCGTCTGCGGGCTGTCGATGGGCGGCGCGCTGGCGCTGCGCCTCGCCGCCCGGCACGGCGACGCGATCGACGGCGTCGTGGTCGTCAACCCGGCCAACAAGGTGCACGACGCGGCGGCGCCGCTGCTGCCCGTGCTGCGCCACCTCGTCCCGACGACGAAGGGGCTGGTCAGCGACATCGCCAAGCCCGGTGCCGAAGAGATCGGCTACGACCGCGTACCGCTGCACGCCGCGCACTCCGTACGGCGGTTCTTCCGGCTGGTGGACGGCGAACTCCCGCAGGTCACCCAGCCGTTGCTGGTGATGACCAGCCCGCAGGACCATGTCGTGCGGCCGGCCGACTCGGAGCGGATCCTGGCCCGGGTGTCGTCGACGGACGTGACGCAACGGCTGCTGGAGCGCAGCTACCACGTCGCCACCCTCGACCACGACGCCGAGCAGATCTTCCGCGACACCGCCGCCTTCATCGGGCGGCTGGCCCCGGGCGCGCTGACCGACCCGGCGGACGAGGGGACGGCGGCCCGTGGCGGAGCGTAGCCCCCGCGATCCCCAGGATCCGCTGGACGAAGAGGCCGCCTGGGCCCAGATCGTCGCGGGTTACGGCGAGGAACCGGCGTGGGACGACGCCCGCCGGGAGGTGTGCGGCGAGAACGCCGGCGGCGAACAGCCCGGCGGCGCGAGGACCGGCCCCCCGGCCACGCCCGACACCGAACGGCCCGCCACCGGGCGGCCCGCAGCCGAACGGTCCGGTCCCGCGGCCCCGGCGTCCGGCGCCCCGGACGAGGACGGCGCGCCCGAGGACACCGCGGACGCCGGACCGAAGCCGCCGCCCGCCCCCGCGGCGCCCCGCTCCCCCGGCAGCTTCGTGGTGTACGCGCCGGGCGTCGGCCCGCGTGACTGGAACGCCGCCGAGCCGTCCGACGACGATTTCGACGCGTCCGACGAGGGCCACTTCACCCCGCCCGAGCCGCCGCCGCTCCCGCAGGCCGACGTCACGACGAAGTTCGCCTGGATCGCGGTGCTCGGCGGTCCGCTGCTGCTGATCCTGATGGTGCTGCTCCAGCAGCCGGTGACGTGGTGGATCACGGTGCTGGGCATCGGCGGGTTCCTCGGCGGCTTCGCGACGCTGGTGGCCCGGATGAAGAGCGACGACGAGGACGACGACGGGCCCGCGCCCGGCAGCGGCGCGGTGGTCTGACCGCTACCGCGCCGCCACCGGGAAGCCACGGCACCGCGGTGCCCCGGCCAGAACCGGCGGCGGCGCGGCGGTCCGAACCCCACGGCACCCCGGAGCAGCTTCCCGCCGTGGGCCCGGGCCCGCTCCCCGGCGGCGGCGCGGCGGTCCGGCCGCTACCGCGCCACCGCCGGGATCCGCAGCGCCGCCAGCACCGGCAGATGATCGGTGGCCGCCGTCAGATCCGCCGCCCGCACCCCGGGCAGCGGGTGCGGGACACCGCAGCCCAGCACCTCCACGCCGCCGGTGGTGAAGAGCGCGTCGATGCGCTGGTGCGGCGCGCGCGGCGTCGAGGTGAACTCCCCGCCCCAGGGGCGCGCCGCCCACGCGTCGGTCAGCTCCCCGGCCAGCCGCCGGAAACTCCGGCCGCCGGGGCGGTCGTTGAGGTCCCCGCCGGCCACCGCGTACGGCACGTCCAGCGCGGCCAGCTCCGCCAGCAGCCGCCCGGCCTGCGCGTACCGCTCCTCGGCGGCGAGGCTGAGATGGCAGCTCAGGACGCCGAAGCGGGCCCGGCCGACGCGGACGACGGCGGTGGCGAAGCCGCGCCGGTGCAGGCCCGGGGTGCGGGGCAGCAGGATGTCGGCGGTGCGCTCGACGTGGACGCGGAGCGTGGCGAGGATCATCGGGCCGGTGGCGGTGGCCCCGCCGGTGACGTACGTCAGGCCGCTCGCGCGGGCCAGCCGTTCGGCGGCCTTGCGCCAGCGGAAGAACCGCGGCGCCTCCTGGATCAGGACGAGGTCGGGCGCGCAGCCGCGGATCACCCGGGCCAGCGCCGCCTCGTCGTCGCGCAGCGAGCGGACGTTGTAGCTGAGCACCCGCACGACGGCCGAACCGTCCGGTGCGGTACGCGATTTCGGAAGCCCGGTAGGCACGGTCATGGCGGCTCCTTACGCCGACGGGGCCCGGGAACGAACGGCGCCCGCCGCGTCCGGGACGCGGCGGGCGGCGGATCAGCCCTGGCGGGCGAGGTCGGCGGCGCCGACCAGCCCCGCCCGGCCGCCGAGTTGGGCGGCGAGGACCTGGGCGTGCGGCCGCCACTGACTGCCGACCAGCCAGCGGCGGAACGACTTGCGGATCGGGTCGAGGACCAGCTCGCCCTCGTCCGAGACGCCGCCGCCGACGATGAAGGCGGACGGGTCGAAGAGCGAGGCGAGGTCGGCCAGGCCCGCACCGGCCCAGCGGGCCAGCTCGCGGAAGGAGTCGACGGCGACCGGGTCACCGCGGCGGGCCGCCTCGCTGACGTGCCGCCCCTCGATTCCCTCGGGGGTGCCGTCGCCCAACCCCAGCAGGACCGTGGCGTCCTGAGGGGTGGCGACGGCGCGCTGGCGGGCGTAGCGCAGCAGGGCGCGGCCGGAGGCGTACTGCTCCCAGCAGCCCTGGCTGCCGCAGCCGCACAGCAGACCGTCCGGGACGACACGGATGTGGCCGAACTCGGCGGCGACGCCGAAGCGGCCGCGGCGCAGTTTGTTGCCGATGATGATGCCGCCGCCCAGGCCCGTGCCGAGCGTGATGCAGATGACGTCGCTGTGACCGGCGCCGGCGCCGAAGCGGTACTCGCCCCAGGCCGCGGCGTTGGCGTCGTTCTCGACCACGACGGGCAGGCCGACGCGCTGTTCGACCTTGTCCTTGAGCGGTTCGTGGCGCCAGTCGATGTTCGGTGCGAACAGGACGGTGGCGCGCTTGTCGTCGACGTATCCGGCCGCGCCGATGCCGACGGCCTCCACGCGGTGGGCGGCGCCGACGGAGCGGACCGCGTCGGCGATGGCGTCGGTCAGCGCGTCGGCGGTCTGCGGGGTCGGCACCGTGCGGATGTCGAGGATCGAGCCCTCTTCGTCGACCACACCGGCCGCGATCTTCGTACCGCCGATGTCGACGCCGATGGTGAGTCCCATATGTCCCTCAGTTGTCTCTCGAACCCCGCCGTGATCCACCGTACCGGAGCGGGGAGAGGGGGAGGGCGACGTCCGGGGAGCGGTGGCCGCGCGCGGCCGGGGCCCGCTCCCCCGGGGCGTCAGTCGAGGTCGATGCGCTCGGTGCCCGCCGGGCCGTCGTCGTCGCGGGGGTCCTCGGGCCGTCCGGCGGCCTTCGGCCGGTCGCCGGTCTCCTTGCGGGTCCAGCGGGCCTCGCCGCCCTCGACGGCGGAGCGGTAGGCGGCAAGCAGCTCGGAACCGGCGGCGGCGAGGTGGTCGAAGACGTCCGGGTGACGCTCGACGACCGGCTCGACGGCGGCCTTGGCCTGGCGGAGCAGACCGCTGACAGCGGTGGACGCGGCGGCGCCTCCGAGCGCGCCGGGAAGCTGGATGCCGGCGAGCTTGCCGGTCACCGCGTCGGCGAGCTTGCGCAGTTCGTCGGCGGCGCTGCCCGGCGGGACGCCCCGCTCGGCCCGGCGGCGGGCCTTCTCCGCGGCGAGGTCCTCGGCACAGGCCGTCTCCCAGGCGTCGGCGTCGGGCGCGGCGGCCGGGCGGTCGGTGGCATCACTCATGACGGGCTCCGTGGGCTCCTGCGGCGGGTGACCGCGGCGCGCCGGTGCGCCCGGCGGCCGGGACGGGACTCACCTTCGACGGTACCCGAACGGGGGTGGCCGGATCAGCCGTCCTCCGGCCACAGCGCCGGGTCCGGGGTGAAGCGGATCCGGAGCACGCCCTCGCGCAGTCCGGCGCCGGTGACGGTGCAGCGGCGCAGCGCCGAGGGCAGGGTCCGTATCCGGCGGTGGCGGCCGACGGTGACGACGATCTCGTCGCCGCGGCGCACCAGCCCCAGCCCCTCGCGGGCGGCGCCGGGCAGCGGCACCCGCCACACCAGCAGCCCCTCGTCGGCGATCCGGTCCTCGACGGTCCAGGGGTCGGCGGCGCGGGTGGCGGTCTCCGCGGTGGCGCCGACGCGGGCGGCGTCCGGGCCGAGGAGACCGGCGAGGTCGTCGAGGCCCCGCGGGTCGCGGCCGAGGTGGGCGACCTCGTGAACGGGGACGTCCGTCACCTCCTCGCGCAGCTCCTTCAGCGCGTCCTGCTGGGCGCCGGAGAGCGCGGCGAGGAACGGGTCGGCGGAGCCGGTCGGCAGCAGCCGGTTGACGAGGACGGCGTCGGTGCGGCGGCCGTGCAGCGCGAGTCCGGCGCGGGCGGCGCGCAGCGCCCCGGCGGCGACGGGACCGGCGTCGGTGACGAGCCGGACGGTGGTGCCCGGTGCGTCGATCACGGCCTGGACGGCGGCGAGTTCGCTCTCCCAGCGCTCGGCGGCCTCGTACAGCTTCTGGGCGGGCATGGGGACGCCGGCGAGCTGGGCGAGGACCGGGCGCAGGGCGCGGGCGGCCTGGCGTTCGGGGGGCAGCAGCCGGCGCAGGTAGCGGCGCACCTGGGCGGGGAGGGCGAGGAGATGGATCGTTTCGTCGGCGGGCGGGGCGTCGACGACGACGGTGTCCCAGGTGCCGGCGGTGTGGGCGGCGCGCAGGGCGTGCAGCAGCGCGAAGGCGGCGGCGCCGGGGAGTTCGGTGAGCTCGTCGGCGTCGAGCGGGGTGGCGCCGAGCAGGTCGAGGGCGGCGCCCGCGCGCTCCTGGAAGGCGAGGAACTCGGTGCGGAAGCGGGCGCCGGGGTCGATGCCGCGGGCGTGCAGTCCGGGGGCGATCTCGGTGGCCGTGGTGGTCAGCGCGGTGCCCAGGACGGTCTGCGGGGCGTCGGACCGGCCGGTGAGCAGCAGGGTCCGCGCGCCCTGCCGGGCCGCGGCCAGCGCGGTGGCCGCGGCGAGCGTGGAGCGGCCGGCGCCGCCCGCGCCCGTGACGAGGACGGTCCGCACGGTCAGTGGGCCCCGGCCGCGTCGGCGGTGCCCTGCGGGCCGGCCTCGACGCGCTTCTTCAGGCCCGCGAGCGCCCGGTCGATGATGACCTTCTCGGCCTTGCGCTTGATCATGCCGAGCATCGGGATCTTGACGTCGACGGTGAGCTGGTACGTCACCTCGGTGGCCTTGCCGCCGTCCGCCGGGGCGAGGCGGTAGGAGCCGTCGAGGGAGCGCAGCATCTGGGACTTGACCAGCGACCAGCTCACCTCGTCGTCACCGGTCCAGGTGTAGGCGAGGGTGTGGTCGTCCTTGATCGCGCCGGCGTCGAGGAGCAGCCGGACCTGGGCGGCGCGGCCCCGGTCGTCCTTGGCCAGCACCTCGGCCTCCTTGACCTCGCCGGTCCACTGCGGGTAGCGCTCGAAGTCGGCGATCACTCCCATCACCTCGGCGAGCGGCGCCGCGATCGTGATGCTAGAGCTGGTGTGTTCGGCCATCGCCGTGACTCCTCCATGCCGATTGCGCCGGTACGGCCCGGCCCCCGGCTCGCGTCGAACCCGCTGTCCTGGTGCTGCTGAAGGCTACCGCGCGGCGCGGCGCCGCCGGACACCAGCGGGCCCGGTGGTGCGGGCGGCGCGCGGGGCGGGCCGGCTCACCATTCCAGGACGTACGGCCGACCGGTCGCGCGGAAGTGGCCGACGTTGACGCACTCGGTGGCGCCGATGCGCATCCGGCGGGCGAGCGGCTGGTGGACGTGGCCGAAGAGGGAGTAGCGCGGGCGGGTGCGGCGGATGGCGTCGAGGAGGGCGGCGCTGCCGCGCTCGAAGCGGCGGGCGACGGTGTCGTAGCAGAGTTCGGGGACCTCGGGCGGGATGTGGGTGCAGAGCACGTCGACCTCGCCGACCGCCTCGATCTTGGCGGCGTACTCCTCGTAGTCGACCTCGTACGGCGTGCGCATCGGGGAGGGCAGGCCGCCGCCGACGAAGCCGAAGACGCGGCCGCCGATCTCGGCGCGCCCGCCGTCGAGGACGGTGGTGCCCTCGCGGGCGTACTCGGGCCACAGCCGCGGGATGTCGACGTTGCCGAAGGTGGCGTAGGTGGGGGTGGGCAGGGCGGCGAAGAGTTCGGCGTACTGCTCGCGGACCGCGGTCTCGATGACGGATTCGCGGGACGCGCCGGTGGCGTCCAGCTCGCCCCACAGGCGGCGTCCGAAGGCGCGGGCCTCGTCGAAGCGGCGGGCGGTGCGCAGGTCGATGAGGCGGCGGGCGTTACCGGCGCCGAAGAGGGCGGGGAAGATGCCGCGCGCGTGGTCGGCGTAGTCGAGGAAGAGCACGAGGTCGCCGAGGCAGATGAGGGCGTCGGCGCCCTCCCCGGCCCGGGCGAGGTCCCGGCTGTTGCCGTGTACGTCACTGACCACGTGCAGTCGCATGTCAGCAGCCTAGGACGCGGGCTCCGCCGGGTGGGAGGGGGCCGCCCTTCCGGTTACTTTCCGGTCACCGAAACGCTGGTCTAGTCTGCGCGGGCGGCCCGCCCTCGCAGGTGGGGCCGTGAGCCCCACGGCGCACCCTTGACATGTGACGCATCGAACATCTGGCCGCGACCTCTACCCCAAAGCAATACCGGTGGGTAACGTCCGGGCAGTCCAGTCCCCTGCCAGTCATGGACCGAACCGGTGCAGCACACAGCGTCGTGGCACCGGCGCCAATGAGGAGCAGCAGTCTTGCGCGAGTTCAGCCTTCCGGCCCTGTACGAGGTCCCAGCAGACGGCAATCTGACGGATCTCATCCGCCGCAACGCCGCGCAGCATCCGGATGTGGCGGTCGTGGGCCGGAAGGTCGACGGCGTGTGGCAGGACGTCACGGCCACCGCGTTCCTGGCCGAGGTCCGCGCCGTCGCCAAAGGGCTGATGGCCTCCGGCATCCAGCCCGGCGACCGGATCGGCCTGATGTCGCGCACCCGCTACGAGTGGACGCTGCTGGACTTCGCCATCTGGAGCGCCGGGGCGATCACCGTGCCGGTGTACGACACCAGCTCCGCCGAGCAGATCCAGTGGATCCTCGGTGACTCCGGCGCGGTGGCCTGCCTGGTGGAGACGCCCGCGCACGAGGCGGCCGTCACCTCCGTACGCGACCGGCTGCCCGCGCTCGCGAACATCTGGCAGATCGAGCGGGACGCCGTCGCCCGGCTGTCGGCCGCGGGCGCCGCCCTGACCGACGAGGAGGTGGACGAGCGCTCCGCCCTCGCGGACGCCGACTCGCCCGCCACGATCGTCTACACCTCCGGCACCACCGGCCGCCCCAAGGGCTGTGTGCTCACCCACCGCAGCTTCTTCGCCGAGGTCGGCAACGTCGTCGAACGGCTGCGGCCGCTGTTCTCGACCGGTGAGTCGTCCGTCCTGCTCTTCCTGCCGGTCGCGCACGTCCTGGGCCGGCTGGTGCAGATCGCGTGCGTGATGGCGCCGATCAAGCTGGGGCACGCGCCGGACATCAAGCACCTCACCGACGACCTCGCCTCGTTCCGGCCGACGCTGATCCTGGGCGTACCGCGGGTCTTCGAGAAGGTCTACAACGGGGCGCGCGCCCAGGCGCAGGCCGACGGCAAGGGCAAGATCTTCGACCGCGCGGCGGACACCGCCATCGCGTACAGCCGGGCGATGGACACCGCCGCGGGCCCGGGGCTCGGCCTGCGGCTGCGCCACAAGCTCTTCGACAAGCTGGTCTACGGCAAGCTCCGCGCCGTCCTCGGCGGGCGCGCCACGCACGCCATCTCCGGCGGCGCCCCGCTCGGCGAACGCCTCGGCCACTTCTACCGCGGCATCGGCTTCTCCGCCCTGGAGGGGTACGGCCTGACGGAGTCCTGTGCGGCGACCGCGTTCAACCCGTGGGACCGGCAGAAGATCGGCACCGTCGGCCAGCCGCTGCCCGGCTCGGTGCTGCGGATCGCCGACGACGGTGAGGTGCTGCTCCACGGCGAGCATCTGTTCACGGAGTACTGGAACAACGAGGCGGCCACCGCCGAGGCGCTCTCCGACGGCTGGTTCCACACCGGCGACCTCGGCACCCTCGACGAGGAGGGCTACCTCACCATCACCGGCCGGAAGAAGGAGATCCTGGTGACGGCGGGCGGCAAGAACGTCGCCCCCGCCGTGATCGAGGACCGTATCCGGGCGCACGCGCTGATCGCGGAGTGCATGGTCGTCGGCGACGGCCGCCCGTTCATCGGCGCGCTGATCACCCTCGACGAGGAGTTCCTGCCGCGCTGGGCCGCCGAGCACGGCCGCCCCGCGGACTCCACGGCGGTCTCGCTCGCCGGCGATCCGGAGCTGCTGGCCGCCGTGCAGCGCGCCGTGGACGACGGCAACGCCGCGGTCTCGAAGGCCGAGTCGGTCCGCAAGTTCCGCATCCTGCCCACCCAGCTCACCGAGGACTCCGGCCACGTCACGCCGTCCCTGAAGCTCAAGCGCAACGTGGTGGCGAAGGACTTCGCCGAGGAGATCGAGGCGCTCTACCGGGGCTGACGGGTCCCGCACGACGGGCGTACGGGGCGCGGACCGCTGGGACGCGCCCCGTCGCTGTGCCCGGGGACCGGCCGGGCGTACGGGGCCGCTGCGCCTGGTCGCCGGGCGCCGCGGCCGGGGGCGGCCCGGCGCCGTACCAGGGGCGGCCCGGCGCCGTGACCGGACGGCCCGCCACGGGGACGGTCGCGTTCCGCTCGGCGAGGGGCCGCAGCCGGCCTCGGGGCATTCCCCGGCTCACGGCTTCACGGACGCGTTCCGGGACCGGAACGCGTCCGTGAAGCCGTACGGCTCAGCGCCTCAGAGCAGTTCCTTCAGCTTTTCGGCGAGCAGGTCCCAGCGCCACTTCTCCTCGACCCAGGCACGGCCCCGCTCGCCCATCCGGCGGCGCAGCTCCGGGTCCTCCAGCAGCGCGACGACGCGTTCGGCGGTGGCCCGCGGGGAGCCGCCGGGCACCACCCAGCCGGTCTCGCCGTCCAGCACCGCGTCCGGCGCGCCGCCGGAGTCACCGGCCACGACGGGCAGTCCGGTGGCGGACGCCTCCAGGTAGACGATGCCCAGGCCCTCGACGTCGAGACCGCCGCGGCGGGTGCGGCACGGCATCGCGAAGACATCGCCCGCGCCGTAGTGGGCCGGCAGCTCCGCCCACGGCACCGCGCCGGTGAACCGCACCGATCCGGCCACGCCGGTACGCGCCGCCAGCGCCCGCAGCTCCTTCTCGTACGGACCGCCGCCGACGATCAGCAGGACGGCGTCCGGCACCGCGGCGGTGATCGCGGGCATCGCCTCGATGAGGGTGTCCTGCCCCTTGCGCGGGACGAGCCGGGAGACGCAGACGACGACGGGCCGGTCGGTGAGGCCGAGGCGGGCGCGGATCTCGTCGCCGCCGGAGCCGGGGTGGAAGGTCTTCTCGTCCACGCCGGGCGGGAGTTGGACCATCCGGGCGGCGGCCTCGGGGGTGAGCGCGGCGGCGATCCGGCGGCGGGTGTATTCGCCGAGGTAGGTGAGGGTGTCGGTGCCCTCGCCGATGCGGCGCAGCAGTTGCCGGGCGGCGGGGAGCTGCGCCCAGCCGGCCTCGTGGCCGTGGGTGGTGGCGACGATCCGGCGCGCCCCGGCGGCGCGCAGCGCGGGCGCCATCAGCCCGAGCGGCGCCGCGGCCCCGAACCACACCGACGTACAGCCGTACTCGCGCAGCAGCGCGGTGGCGCGGCGGGTGACGGCCGGGGTGGGCAGCAGCATCGTCGTACGGTCGCGGACGACCGGGAACTCCTGCTCGGCGTCGAAGGCGGCGGTGGCCTCCCGCCCCTCGGCGCCGCGCTTCCAGGTGGAGGCGTAGACGACGACCTGGGTCGGGTCCAGCCGCTGCGCCATGTTGTGCAGGAACGCCTGGATGCCGCCGGGACGTGGCGGGAAGTCGTTGGTGACGATGAGGGTCTTGTGCACGCTGCTCTCTCGGCGTCGTCTCGGCTCGGCGGGCGCGACCCACCGGCCTCGCCCCTGGCCGACAGTACCGGGTCGAGGCGGAGCGGGACCGGGGGCGGGTCGGGGCGTGACGCCGTCGGCGGAGCCTGTGACCGGGCGGAACCGGGGCGCGGCCGCCCGCCGGGACGGGCCCCGCACCCGGCACACGCCCGGAAGGCCGGGGCCGTACCGCCGGATGCCAGGTCCGGGGCGCGGGGCGGCGCCGCCGGATGCCAGGTCCGGGGCGCGAGGCCGCACCGCCGGGCGGCAGGCCCGGGGCACGGGGCCGTGCCGCCGGGCCTGTGCCGGGCCGGTCGCGGACGTCACGCTCCAAGGGACGGAGGCCCCTGCCGTCCGCCCGGGCATGGCCAGGCCCCGCTGCGGACGTCAGGGGCCATGCCCTACGGCTGAGAGCCGGGCCGCACCGCCGGACGGCAGGCCCGGGGCACGGGGCCGGGGCACGGGGCCGGGGCGCGGGGCCGGGTCCGGGCCTTCGACAAGAGCGGCGCCCCCGTGGGCGCCCCGCCCGGGAGGCGCAACGCGCGACGGAAGGATCCGGCAGCGCACCCGGGCCCGGCCTTCCCGTCAGTGGCCCTTCAGCGCCCCCTTGAGGTAGGCCCGCCACTTCTTCGTGAACTGGCCCAGATCCAGGCCGAGTTGGGAACGGAGTACGGCATCGAGGCGGGCGTCACGGGCTGCCGGACGCCGGTCGTCCGCCGCCCCGGGCACGGGCGCCCCCGGGTGCCCGGCGCCCGCCCGCTTCCCGGCCTCGCCCGCCCCGGAGGGCTCCCCGGGAGCGGTCCCGGACGGCGCACCACCGGACGGCCCGCCGGATGTGTCACCACCGGACCACGCGTCGGACGACGAGCCGTCCCCGGCCCCACCGGACGGCGTACCGGATGGCGCACCACCCCCGGGCGACGGCTTCAGGGACGGCACCGACGCCGACGGCGAAGCCGACGGCGCCCCCGGCCCCCCGTGCCCCTCCCCCGCCGTCACGCCGCCCGCCGCCCGGTAGAACGCCCGCAGTTTCGCCTCGCCCCAGGTGTCCGCGATCATGCGGCAGGCCAGCCAGCCGGACTCGTACGCCTTCGCCAGCCGGTCGGCGCCGCCGGTGAAGCCGAAGTCCGCGTCGGCGGGGAGCCCGCGCGGCGGATGACCGGCGGCGACCGCCCGCGACAGCTCCGGCGCCGCCGCGGCCGCCGCATGCCGCCGCCCCCGGTACGCCACCCAGTCGGCGAACCCCTCCGAGAGCCACAGCGGGGTGTCGCCGGTGGTGGCCGTACGGGTCGCCACATGGGTGATCTCGTGGGTCAGCACCACCGCCCGGCCCAGGTCGTTGAGGTCCGCGTACGCCTCCGGGTTGACGATCACCCGGTCCGCCGGCGCCTTCGCCTGCGCACCCGCCTCACCGGTCGTCACCGCCGCGATACCGGCGTACGCGGACGGGTCGCCGCTGCCCAGCAGTTGGGCCATCCCGGCGACCGAACCGGGCGCCTCGATCACCACCTGCCCGCTCCAGCGGCCCTTCCAGGCGGCGCTGACGGCGGGCACCGCCGCGTCCGCGCGCCGCGCCAGATCCGTCAGCCGGCCGCGGTCCCCGGCGGCCCCCAGCACCAGCGCGTGCCGCCCCCGCACCGCCGCCACCGGCCCCTGATCCCACAACTGGCGGGTACCGGTATGACCGGACGCGGCGGCGTCACTGTCCGACGCGATCCGCCAGCGGCCGTCCGTACGGGTCAGCGTCAGATACTGCACGGAGGTCACCGGCTCGGCGTCGAACCCCTTGAGCCGGTAGCGGAGTTCGACCTTGGCGGCCATCGCCTCCCCGCCACCGGACGCCAGCGGGAAGGCGTCCGTCGCGACGAGGTCGTAGCGCCAGCCGGTCAGCGGCAGCTCCGCCATCGCGCGGAAGGCACGCCGCTGCCGGTCGCGGTAGCCGGAGCTGCCCGGGGCGACGGAGGCGAGGAACGCCGTCTCGTCGTGCTGCCGCACCGCCCGCGCACGGGCGTCGAGCATCCGCTGCACCTCGGGGAACCGGTCCCTCGGCGGCGGCTGCCGCGCACAGCCGGTCGCGGCGGCGAGCACCGCGGTCAGCAGCACGGCGCACCCCGCGGCCGTGGCCCGGGGCGGTCGCCGTACACCCTGACCTGCCATGCGGCCGATCGTAAGCGGCGGCGTACGGCGGCGAAACCGCTGGGGTCCGGCCGGGCGGCGGCAACGGCACCGCCCCGCCGGCGACCGGGGAGGTCACCGACGGGGCGGGAGGTGTGCGGCGCGGACGGCCGGGCGGGTGGCCCGGAGCGTCAGACGCGGACGCCGTACTGGAACGGCATGTTGTTGATCGACTCGTAGCGGACCGCGGCGCCGGGCTTCGGCGCGTGCAGCACGGTGTTGTTGCCCGCGTAGAGACCGATGTGGTGCAGGTCGCCGTAGAAGAGCACCAGGTCGCCCGGCTTCAGCTCGCTCATGCCGATACGGGTACCGGCACTGGCCTGCGCCTGCGAGGTGCGCGGCAGCGACTGGCCGGCCTGCTGGTACGCCCAGGAGGTCAGGCCCGAGCAGTCGAAGGAGGACGGGCCGGTGGCGCCCCACACGTAGGGCGAACCGATCTTCGTCTGGGCCGCGGCGAGGGCGGCCGCACCGCGCTGCGAGGCGGGGACGTCGTGACCGAGGTCCACGCGGTCGTTGGAGCGGTTGGCGCGGTTCTCCTTCGCCTCCAGCGCCGCCTTCTCCTTGGCGGTGAGGGTGTTGAGCAGCTCCTGCGCCTTGGCGAGCTTGCCCTGGATCTCGTCCTTCTTCTCCCCGAGCGCCTTACGGGTCTCGGAGAGGTCCTGGATCTTGCTGGCGGCCTCGGCGCGCTCCTGCGCGAGGCGGCGCTGCTTGTCCGCGATGACCTTGAGCTGATCGGCCTGCTTACCGCTCAACTGGTCGAGGGTGGCGGCCTTCTCCAGGTAGGTGTCCGGGTCACCCGAGAGGAAGAGCTGGACGGAGGGGTCGATGCTGCCGCTGCGGTACTGGCCGGAGGCGACGGCACCCAGGCCCTTGCGCAGCTCGTTCAGCTCGCCCTGACCGCGGGCCACCTTGTCCTGGAGGTCGGCGACCTCCTTCTGGAGCTTCTGCTGCTGCTCCTTGGCGCCGTTGTACTTCTCGGTCGCCTGCTCCGCCTGCTCGTAGAGCTTGTCGACCTCGGACTTGACGTCCTTCTTCGACGGGGCGGCCTGCGCGGCCTGGGAGGAGAGGGCGACGGCCGCCGCGGCGGTCGCGGTGAGCACGGTCACACGAGTACGGCTCGGCTGCTTGGGTCGACGGTGGGACGCCACGGGGGCGATCTCCTTCTTCCTTCAGCCGCCTACCGGGAAGTGGGGGGTGGTGGCCCCGGCTCCGCGCGTACGCCGCGGACTCGGCGGTTCCTTCACTGTTCATCCCGGGTGGATGATCAACTGCATGAAGGTTCGAGGCCCGACCTTAGTAACCGAGTTGTGATCGCTTCAAATCCCCCAGGGTAAAAAACACCCCGACGAGGCCAGGTTTTACCAACATCACACGGGCTGTAGTGGGCACTTGACGGTCAGAGAGCAAGGAACGGACAAATCGTCGACCCGTCACCCCCGGGCACGCCGTCCGTCAGACCCGCGCAAGTCGCTTGAGCAACAGGGCCGATGCCACCGGACGCGCCCCGGCCTTCGCCACCCCGTCCGCCACCTCACGGTCGGTGGAGACCACCACCACCGGACGGCCCGGCGGCTCCGCGCGCACCAACTGCCGGATCAACTCGTCGGCCGTCACACCCGGCTTGCTGAACAGCACCCGCACCCCGCGCGGCGGCGCCAGCAGCACCGGCGCCGCCAGCTCCGCACCGTCGAAGACACACGTCATCTCCGCGCCGGTCTGCGCGGCGAGCACCGCGAGGCCGCCCAGCAGCCGCAGCCGCTGCTTGTCCAGCGGCATCGTCGGATAACCGGTCTTGGTGACGTTGTAGCCGTCCACCACCAGATGGGCCTGCGGCAGCGCCAGCAACTGATCGAGCAGGGCCGGATCGGTCTCCGACAGCGCACGGGCCGCGATGTCCTTCGGCGTCATCCGGCCGGGCTCCACCGCCTCGACGGTGTCGGCGGGCCGCACCCCGGCGGGCGGCAACGCCAGCTCCCGGCGCAGCCCCTGGGCCGCGTCCAGGACGGTGTCCAGCAGCAGCCGCACCCGCATGTCCTCGACGCTGCGGCCCTCCCGGGCGGCGCGGCGGCTGGTCTCCAGCGCCGCCTCGCTCTCCCCGATCCGCGCCTTGAGCCGGCGCAGCTCACTGTCGGCCGCCGCCTTCTCGGTCGCCGCCCGGGACCGCTCCGACTCCAGCGCCGCCTCCGCCTTACGGACCGCCGCCGCACCGCGCTTGACGTCGCTGAGGGCGCTGCGCAGCTTCCGCTGGAGCGCGTCGGTCTCCTTACGGGCGGCGTCCAGCTCGGCGCGTACCCGGTCGGCGTCGGCGCGGGCGTCCGCGCGGACCGCCGCCAGCTCCTCACGCAGCCGGGCCAGTTCGCGCTCCGCCTCCTCGCCCGCCCGCTCGGCGCGGGCCCGCTGCGCCTCCTCGCCCGCCGCCTCGACCAGCTTCGACCAGCCGTCGGGGCGCAGCACGTACGCCACCGCCGCGACGTCCAGCGGATCGGCGGCCGCGGGCGGGGTGCCGTGCTCCAGCGCCCCGGCGATCTCCGGCTGCGCCTCGCGGACCTGCCCGGCGATGCGCTGGCGGAAGACGGCGTCGCCCGCCAGCGCGGCGGCCATGGCGTTGCCCGCGAACTTGGCGCGCCGCGACGGGGTGAAGCGGGCGTACTGCCGCAGCGGTGGCGGGAGTTCGGCGACCGTCAGCGTGCCGAACGCGTCCGCGGTGAGCGCCACGACACGGCGCCGGACGCCCTCGGGCAGCGGGCGGTCGAGGGCCTCCTCGCCCGCACCGCCGGACGCCGTCCCGTTCGCCCCCGACTCCCCTGCTGGACGCTCCACCACGCTCTACTCGCCCCGATCCTCAGGCGTCCGCGCCCGGCCGGTCGACCAGCTCGATCTGGTCGACCGCGTTGCACCAACGGCAGCGCACGGACTCGATGGCGTCGCTGAGCACCTCGCGCTCCTCGACCTTCGGCTCACCGGCCAGGTCGAGGTGGGTGTACTCCACCACCTTGGACGTACGGGTCACGTCGAAACGGGTGAGGTTGCCGCACAGGGTGCAGCGCCACCGGGTCCGGTCCGTCGGCAGAGGAACAGCCATCGTGATCGTCCTTCTTCCTACTCGTGCGGTGCGGATGGTGCGGCCTCACGCGGTGCGCCGTCGAACTGCGGGAAGTACGCAAAGTACCGACCGTAACCCTACGGCCTGACGGCACGGCCGCGCGGGCACCGCCCAGGAGACGGGACGCGGCGAGGCAGTCCGCCCCGATTGCCCCCATTGCGGCATGATCCCCTTCATGACGGCGCCGCCCCTGCCTCCCCCACCGCCCGATTCCCCCCGGCCACGGCGGCCGCACACCCCGCCGGACGCCCGCCGTACGTACTCCGTGACCACCGTCCTCATCGCCCTCTGCTGCGCCCTCTTCGTCCTCGGCCCCGCCTCCGGCCTCAACCCGCTGTACGGCACCGGCGACGCGGCCCTTTCGGCACAGACCGCGTACTTCGCGCGCTGGGGCGTCATCCCCCGCGACCTGTGGGCCGGGCACCCGGCCGCCTGGCTCACCCCGCTCACCGCGCTCTTCGTCCACGGGAGCTGGCTGCACCTGCTCGGCAACGCCCTCTTCCTCCACGTCTTCGGCCAGATGACCGAAGCCCGCATGGGCCGCACCGCGTACACCGTCTTCTACCTCGTCACCGGCTACCTGGCGCTCGTCGGCTTCGCCGCCGCGCACGCCGCCTCCGGCCAGACGCTGGTCGGCGCCTCCGGCTCCATCTCCGGCGTCCTGGGCGCGTTCCTCTACCTCTTTCCGCGCGCCCGCGTCACCAGCCTCTTCCCCTTCCTCTTCTTCCTGCCGCTGCGCTTCCCCGCCTGGGTGGTGCTGCTGTTCTGGTTCGCCCTCCAATGGCTCGCCGCCCGGCGCGACCCCGCCGGACCCGGCGTCGCCTACCTCGCCCACGTCGTCGGCTTCGCCCTGGGCTTCCTCTACGCGTGGGCCCGCCACCGGCCCGCTACTGTGGGGGTCACCAGGGAGAACACGCCTGCGACCGAGGGAGAGAGCCAGCCGTGATCACGTCGATCGTGCTCATCAAGACCAGCGTGGACCAGATCCCGGAGATCGCCGAACAGATCGCCGCCCTGGAAGGCGTCAGCGAGGTCTACTCCGTCACCGGCGCCCACGACCTCATCGCGATGGTGCGCGTCGCCGCCCACGACGACCTCGCCGACGTCATCCCCGGCCGCATCAGCAAGGTGCCCGGCGTGGCCTCCACCGAGACGCACATCGCGTTCCGCACGTACTCGCAGCATGATCTTGAGGCGGCGTTCGCGATCGGCCTCGACACCTGACGCCTGGGCGGCGGGCCTTGCGCCGTCCTCGCCTGCGGCGGACCGATCGCCTGCGGCGGACCGATCGCCTGCGGCGGGCGTTGCGGGCCGGGGCCGGTGCCTGCGGTCTTTCGGCTTGCCCGCCGTGGTGGTTGGGCGTTGTTGCGCCTGCGGCGGGGCCCGTTCTCTTTCACCCTTCCCGCCGTGGTGGTTGCGCGCCGTTGCGCCTGCGGCGGGCTCTGTCTTCTGCCACCTTTCCCGCCGTAGTGGCTGAGCGCCGTTGCGCCTGCGGCGGGCTCTGTCTTCTGCCACCTTTCCCGCCGTAGTGGCTGAGCGCCGTTGCGCCTGCGGCGGGCGTGGGTTGTCGGGAGCGGGGGCCCTCCTGCGGACTTCGTCCTCCGGAGGGCCCCCTCCCGTGGGTGGGTGGTGAGGGGCCGGTGGGGGTACGCCGCCGTCGTCGACCTCACCTCGTCGTTCGGTCCACTGGGTACGCCGCCATTGTCGGCTTTTCCCGCCGTTCAGGGCGTTGGGGTACGCCGCCGTTGTCGGCTTTCCGGCCGTTCGGGGCGTTGGGGTACGCCGCCGTTGTCGGCTTTCCGGCCGTTCGGGGCGTTGGGGTACGCCGCCATCGTCGGCTTTCCCTCAGTCCGGGACGTTGGAGTACGCCGCCGTCGTCGGCCCTCCCGCTGTCCAGGTCCTGGAGTACGACCGTCGTCGGCCCTCCCGCTGCCCAGGTCCTTGGAGTACGACCGTCGGTCGGCCCTCCCACCATGCGGTCCGTCGGGGCGTACCGCTGTCGTCGGCTTTCCGGCGTTCGGGCTGTTGGGGCGTGTGCCGCCGTTCTTGTTCTTCGCCAACCATTCGCCAACCAGGTGTAGCGGCTCAGGTAGGGCGGCTCAGGCGGGCCGGCTCAGGTAGGGCGACTCAGGTGGGCAGGCTCAGGTAGGGCGACTCAGGTGGGCAGGCTCAGGTAGGGCGACTCAGGTGGGCAGGCTCAGGTAGGGCGACTCAGGTGGGCAGGCTCAGGTAGGGCGACTCAGGTGGGCAGGCTCAGGTAGGGCGACTCAGGTGGGCAGGCTCAGGTAGGGCGACTCAGGTGGGCAGGCCGACTGGGGCGGGCAGGGCCCATCAGGCAGGTGGAGCGAACCGGATAGATGGACCGACGCGGCAGACGGACCGACGCGGGCAGACGGACCGACTCAACTGGACGGGGCGACAGCGGGCCACCGATCTCGCCCCCACCGGACGTGGTTGTTGAGGCGCGCCCCTCCTGGAGGCACCTCCCCGACAACCCCAGCCACCGTCTTTCCCCACCCACCCACGGAAGGGGCCGGACCGCAGGACGAAGTCCGGAGGTCCGGCCCCGCAGCCGAAAAGCCTCGCGCAGCGACCCCGCCCGCCGCAGGCGCAACGGAGAGAAAGCGGCCCACGAACCGCACCCACCACAACGGCCCGCCCCGCACAGCGAATCCGCACCGCACAAGCGGAAGAGGCCCGAACGCCCCCGCCGGAAAGCCACCCTCACGAACCGGCCCCGCGCAAGCGGCCAGGCCCCGCGCAAGCGGAAAGACCAGGCCCGACCAGGTCACCCCGGTCGGAAAAAGCCCCGCGCAAGCGGCCGGGCCCCGCGCAAGCGGCCGGGCCCGACCAGCTCACCCCCGTCGGAAAAACCCGCGGCCTAGGCCGCGTACGGCACGCACCGGCCCTCCTCCGTGCGGTAGCTCCACCGCGCGCCGTCCGCGACGAGTTCCTTGACCGCGCGGACGAAACGGTCGACGTGCTCGTCGGGCGTGCCCGCGCCGAAGCTGACGCGGATCGCGTTGAGGGAGCGCTCGCCGGGGGCCGCGTCGGGGGCGCCGCACTCGCCGGGCTCGTCGGGGGCGCCGCCCAGCAGCGTGCGGACCAGGGGGTGGGCGCAGAACAGGCCGTCGCGGACGCCGATGCCGTACTCGGCGGAGAGCGCCGCCGCGAAGTGCGAGCTGTTCCAGCCATCGACGACGAAGGAGAGCACGCCGACGCGGGGGGCGTCGTCGCCGAAGAGCGAGAGGATCCGGACGGCGGGGACCTCCGCGAGGCCGGTGCGGACGCGGGCGATCAGTTCCTGCTCGCGGGCGACGAGGGTGTCGAAGCCGGCCTCGGTGAGGGCCTGGCAGGCGGAGGCGATGGCGTAGGCGCCGATGACGTTGGGCGAACCGGCCTCGTGGCGGGCGGCGCTGGTGTGCCAGGCGACATCGACGCCGCCGTCGGGGCGCCGCGCGACGGTCCGGCTGGCGCCGCCGCCGGCCAGGTACGGGTCGGCCTCCTGAAGCCAGTCGGCGCGGCCGGCCAGCACACCGGAGCCGAACGGCGCGTACAGCTTGTGGCCGGAGAACGCGGCCCAGTCCACGTCGAGTTCGGCGAGGTCGACGGGGTGGTGCGGCGCCAGTTGTGCGGCGTCCAGCACGATCCGCGCACCGTGGGCGTGCGCCGCGGCGGCCAGTTCCTTGACCGGCCAGAGCTCGCCGGTGACGTTGGACGCGCCGGTCACGCAGACCAGCGCCGGGCCGTAGGGCTCGCGGGCGGCGAGGGCCTTCTCCAGGATGTCGACGGCCTGGCGCGGGGTGCGGGGCGCGTCGAGGTAGGTGACCTCGACGCCGTCGCGCCGCTCCCACGGCAGCAGCGAGGCGTGGTGCTCGGTCTCGAAGACGAAGACCCGGGTGGCCGGCGGCAGCGCGGCGGCCAGCAGGTTGAGGGAGTCGGTGGTGGAGCGGGTGAAGATCACCTGGTCGTCGTCGCGGCAGCCCAGGAAGCCGGCGACGGTGGCGCGGGCGTTCTCGAAGAGGTCGGTGGAGAGCTGCGAGAGGTAGCCGGCGCCGCGGTGCACGCTGCCGTAGTACGGGGCGTAGGCGGCCACGTCGTCCCAGACCCGCTGGAGCGCGGGGGCGCTCGCGGCGTAGTCGAGGGCGGCGTAGCCGACCTCCCCGCCGGTGACCAGCGGCACCAGGACATCTCGCCCCAGAACGTCCAGCGGGGAACAAACGGGGCGGTCGGTGGCAACGGTGGAGACAGACATGGCGAACTCCCGTGAGAGAAAGGCGAATTCACCGCGCGCGGGCATACGGATATCGCGGAAGGGCGCGGCGGAATCCGGGCAGGAAAAGCAGCGGCGGAGCGCTGGAATTACTGAGAAGCGAAAAGCTGGAGAGGGGGCTTTTACAGCCCTATCGCATTCGCTGGTTCACGGAAGTTCTCCCTCTGAGGACCAGGATCCCTGGCGAGGGATCCGCGCTTGCCGCAGACCTCGCTGCCTGCGGCCTGGTCATCACCCGGGGCACCCCGCCACGGAAGGAGGGTTGCCGGACAGCGGGCCGGGGCCTGTGTCGCTGTCACTCGTGACCTGCGCAGCATCATGCCATATGCACGGAACGGCGCAAGCCCGGTCCGATTACTGAGATCACATCGGACCGGGCTCGCCCGGAATTCCCCGCAACGGCCGTGCGGCACTGAGGCGTTGCCGGCCGTTACGGGAATCAGGGCGAGTCCCGTAGCGGCCGTGCGGCGCTCAGGCGTTGCTGGCCGCCGCCCAGCGCTCCAGCGCCCGCTTGGCCGCCCCGGAGTCGATCGACTCCGCGGCCCGCTCCATACCGGCCCGGATCCGCTCGGCCAGCGGCGCCGCGGCCGGCTCCAGCGCGGCGAGCGCCGCCGCGGAGTTCAGCAGCACCGCGTCCCGCACCGGCCCCTTCTCCCCGTCCAGCAGCCGCCGCGCCACCCCGGCGTTGTACGCGGCGTCGGCGCCGCGCAGCGCCTCGACCGGCACCAGCGGGATGCCGACGTCCCGCGGGTCGAACGTCTCCTCGCGCACCGCGCCGTCCCGCACGATCCACACCCGGGACGTCGCGGTCGTCGTCAGCTCGTCCAGTCCGTCGTCCCCGCGGAAGACCAGCGCGGACGAGCCGCGCTCGGCGAGCACCCCGGCGAGGATCGGCGCCATCCGCGCGTCCGCGACACCGGTCGCCTGCGCCTGGACCCGCGCGGGGTTGGTGAGCGGGCCCAGCACGTTGAAGGTGGTGCGGATGCCCAGTTGGCCGCGGGCGGCGGCGACGTGCCGCAGCGCCGGGTGGAAGGTGACCGCGAAGCAGAACGTGATACCCGCCTCCTCGGCGACCTCCACGACCCGCCGCGGCGAGAGGTTCAGCCGGACGCCGAGCTGCTCCAGGACGTCGGAGGAGCCGCTCGCCGACGACGCGGCGCGGTTGCCGTGCTTGACGACCTTCGCACCCGTACCGGCCACCACGATCGAGGACATCGTGGAGATGTTGACGGTCTTGGCGCCGTCGCCACCCGTGCCGACGATGTCCACGCCGGGGCCCGGTACGTCGATCAGCCGGGCGTGCGCGTACATCGCGCGGACCAGTCCGGAGATCTCCGCGACGGTCTCGCCCTTGGCCCGCAGCGCCACCGCGAACCCGGCGATCTGCGCGTCGGTGGCCTCGCCCCGCATGATCCGGTCCATCGCCCAGGCGGTGTCGTCGGCGGTGAGGTCCCGGCCGCCGAGGAGGGCGTTCAGCACATCCGGCCAGGTGCGGGCCGCCACGCTGTCGCCGCCTGCCGGGGTCGCAACGTTCATGGTCCACACTCCTGGTTCGTGCCTGCGTATGGGGGAACCCTATCGAGCCGCGGAACGGCCGGAGGGCCCCGTCCGGTGTCCGGACGGGGCCCTCTGGGTGGCGTCTCACTACCGCCGTGTCCTCACGGCGGCTCGGTGATCAGTGGTGGCCGTGGCCGCTGCTGATCTCCTTGTACTCCTCGACGGTCGGCTTCGGGATGACGTTGTCCTCGCCGTAGTACGCCTTCGAGAGCTTGGCACGCAGCTTCTGCGACCGCGTGGCCTTGCGCTCGACGCCGTTCTCGTCGACCTCGGGCTCCAGCTCCAACGGCGCGGGCTGCTCGTGCTGGGTGAGAACGTGCAGCTGCTCCTGGCTGAGCGGCTCGTGGACCTCGATGAACTCACCGTGCGGCAGCCGCTTGATGATGCCCGACTCGCGGCCGTGCAGCACCTTGTCCTTGTCGCGGCGCTGCAGACCCAGGCAGATCCGCTTGGTCGCGATGAACGCCAGCACCGGGCCGACGAAGAACGCGATCCGCACGAACCAGGTGATCGAGTTGATCGACAGGTGGAAGTGGGTCGCCCACAGGTCGTTACCGCCACCGATCAGCATCACGAAGTACGCGACCAGCCAGGCCACACCGAAACCGGTACGGGTCGGGGCGTTGCGCGGACGGTCCAGGATGTGGTGCTCGCGCTTGTCACCCCGCACCCAGGACTCGATGAACGGGTAGACCGCGATGGCCACCAGCACCAGCGGGAAGATCAGGATCGGGATGAGCACACCGAAGTTGATGGTGTGACCCCAGAAGTTCCACTCCCAGCCCGGCATGACACGGACCAGACCCTCGGCGAAGCCCATGTACCAGTCGGGCTGGGCGCCGGTGGACACCTGGTCCGGGCGGTACGGGCCGATGGCCCACACCGGGTTGATGCTCGCGACGGCCGCGATCACCGAGATGACACCGAAGACCAGGAAGAAAAAGCCTCCGGCCTTGGCCATGTAGACCGGCAGCAGCGGCATGCCGACGACGTTCTTGTTGGTCTTGCCGGCACCCGGGAACTGCGTGTGCTTGTGGTAGAAGACCAGGATCAGGTGGGCCACCAGCAGGCCGAGCATGATGCCCGGCAGCAGCAGCACGTGCACCGTGAAGAACCGCGGGATGATGTCGTGCCCCGGGAACTCCCCGCCGAAGATGAACATCTGCAGGTACGAGCCGATCAGCGGCATCGCCAGGATGACACCCTCGATGAACCGCACGCCGGTGCCGGAGAGCAGGTCGTCGGGGAGGGAGTAGCCGGTGAAGCCGGTGAACATGCCCAGCACCAGCAGCAGGAAGCCGAACAGCCAGTTGACCTCGCGCGGCTTGCGGAAGGCGCCGGTGAAGAACACCCGCATCATGTGGACCATCATGCCGGCCAGGAAGATCAGGGCCGCCCAGTGGTGGATCTGCCGGATCAGCAGACCACCGCGGACATCGAAGCTGATGTCCAGGGTCGACTCGAACGCCTGGGTCATCCGGATCCCGTGCATCGGCACGTAGGAGCCGTGGTAGGTGACCTCGGCCATGCTCGGGTGGAAGAACAGCGTCAGGTAGACGCCGGTCAGGATGATGATGATGAAGCTGTAGAGGCAGATCTCACCCAGCATGAAGGACCAGTGGTCCGGGAAGATCTTGCGCATGTTGGCCTTGGCGAGGCTGTAGATGCCCAGCCGGCCGTCCGCCCAGTCGGCGATCCGCTCGCCCCGCGGCGCCTGGCCGCGACGCGCGGTGGTCGCGCTCGTCTCGTTACTCATCCGCGCTCCCAGAAGCTCGGGCCGACGGGCTCCGCGAAGTCGCTGACGGCTTCGAGGTAGCCGTCCTTCACCGTGATGTGCAGCTGCGGAAGCGCGTGGCCCGCGGGGCCGAAGATCACGCGACCGCCGTCGGACAGGTCGAAGGTGGACTGGTGGCACGGGCAGAGCACGTGGTGGGTCTGCTGCTCGTACAGGCTGATCGGGCAACCGACGTGGGTGCAGATCTTCGAGTACGCCACGATGCCCTCGTGCGACCACTCAAGTTCCTGCTTGTCCTTGATGTTCTGCGGCTGGATCCGCACGAGCATCAGGGCGTCCTTGGCGATCTTGTTGTTGAACTCCTCGTCGTCCTCCTCCAGGCCCTCGGGCTTGGCGAACGTCAGGGAGCCAACCGCGATGTCCTCGGGACGCAGCGGGAGGTTGGTGGACTGGTTGACCAGGCGGATGCCCTTCTTCCAGCCCGTCGTGCGCAGCTTCTTCTCGGGCAGCGGCCCGAGGTCGCGCAGCAGGACGACGCCGGAGAGCGGCACCAGGGCCAGCGCGCCGAACATCGTGTTGCGGATCAGCTTGCGGCGACCGAAGCCGGACTCCTTCGCGCCCTGCGCGAAGTCGGCGAGCACCTTGGCCTTGACCTCGGGCTCCGCCTCGATCGGGTGCCGGTCGTCGGCGACCTCCTCGTCCGACATCAGCGTGCGGGCCCAGTGGACCGCACCGGCGCCGATGGCGAAGAGCGCGACGCCCAGGGTCAGACCCAGGGAGAAGTTCAGCGCGCTGATGTGCCCGATCGGCCAGATGTAGACGATCTTGTCGATCGGGAAGATCACGTACGACGCGATGAACGCGACGGTCGCGAGCATCGACAGGAGGAAGAAGTAGGCCACGACGCGCTCGGAGCGCCGGGCGGCCTTCTCGTCGATGTCCTGGATGCGGTGCTCGTGCGCGGGCAGACCCGGGTCCGCGAAGGGGTTGTCCGCCTTCGCCGGCGCACTGTCGTGAGCGGTGCGCTCACTCGGAAGGGATTCTTCTGGCACGTCTGCGTGTCGTCCAGTCTCACTCATGACTTCTTGGCCTTCGTAGTCCGGGCAGCGACCCAGATGGCGACCGCGACCAGCGCGCCCAGGCCGAAGATGTAGCCGAAGAGACCCTCACTGACCGGACCGAGACCACCGAGGTCCAGGCCACCGGGGCTCGCGGTGTCATCGCCGTTGACGGCGCCGAGGTACGCGACGATGTCCTTCTTGTTCTCCGAGGACAGCGTGCCGTCGCCGAAGGAGGGCATGTTCTGCGGGCCGGTCTGCATGGCCTCGTAGATGTGCTTGGGGTCCACGCCCTCGAGCGTCGGCGCGAACTTGCCGTTGGTCAGGGCGCCGCCCTTGCCGGTGAAGTTGTGGCACTGCGCGCAGTTGGTGCGGAACAGCTCGCCACCCTTGCCGACGTCGGCGCCGTCCGGGCTGTACTGATCCTTGCCCGGCACGGAGGGACCGGCGCCCAGCGACGCGACGTACGCCGCCAGCTGGTCGGTCTGCGCCTGGTTGTAGATGGGCTTCTTCCGCGGCACCTGGGCACCGGGCTGCTGGGCCGGCATACGGCCGGTGCCCACCTGGAAGTCGACGGCTGCGGCGCCGACACCGACCAGGCTCGGGCCGTCGGACGAGCCCTGACCGCCGGTGCCGTGGCAGCTTGCGCAGCCGACGGCGTAGAGCTTCTTGCCCTCCTTGATGGCAAGAGACTGGGCGGTGTCATCGGCCTGAGCCTTGTCCGCCGGCGCGAACGCGGCGTACAGCCCCCCAGTGACCGCCAGCGCGAAGAGTAGGACGACGAGCGCCGCCAGCGGATGGCGCCGTCGTGCGGAGAGCTTTTTCACGGATTACCCCGGTGTCAGGATCTTCTGCGTCGATGCTTTGGCTATGTCTGTCTGAACTGCGGTTCCCGGTCGGGACCGGTTACCGGATCAGGTAGATCGTGGCGAAGAGGCCGATCCAGACGACATCGACGAAGTGCCAGTAGTAGGACACGACGATGGCCGCGGTGGCCTGTTCGTGGGTGAACCTCTTGGCCGCGTACGTCCTGCCCAGGACCAGCAGGAAGGCGATCAGACCGCCTGTCACGTGCAGACCGTGGAAGCCGGTGGTCAGGTAGAACACCGAACCGTAGGGGCCGGACGAGAGCGAGAGGCCCTCGTGCTTGACCAGTTCGGTGTACTCGTAGACCTGACCGCCGATGAAGATCGCGCCCATGATGAACGTGATCACGAACCACGTACGGAGCTTCTTGACGTCGCCGCGCTCCGCCGCGAAAACACCGAGCTGGCAGGTCAGCGAGCTGAGTACCAGGATCGTCGTGTTCGTCGCGGAGAACGGAAGGTTCAGCGCATCGGAGGTTTCCTTCCAATACTCGGCACCGGTCACCGATCGAAGGGTGAAGTACATCGCGAAGAGGGCCGCGAAGAACATCAGCTCGGAACTCAGCCAGATGATGGTTCCGACGCTGGTGAGATTCGGTCGATTGACCGACGGGTGCGCGTGCCCGGTTTCTACTGTCGTTGCTGTCGCCACGACCGACATTATGTCGGTCGCTTATCCCGCCCTCACTCCGGGGGGTGCCGTTCGGTGTGTCAAGGCCGTATGCCCTGCTCCCACGGGCCTCTTCCGGCTTCCCCCGAAGGAGGGAAGCGGAGCCCGCCGCGGGGCCTCGGTGCCGTACCGTGACCAGTCCTGACGGACCGTCGGACAGATCTTGGTGGCGTACGGACCCTCCTGTCGGCGGCCCCTGCGGGAGTAGCATCCGAGCGCCCCCTACGGCGGGGGCGTCCGCCGCACAGGCGCCGCCCCGGTCCGTACCGCTTCGAAGCGTGGAGGAACGATGCAGGCGACTGCCACGGTGCTGGTCTACAGCGACAACGCCACCACCCGCGAGCAGGTGAGGCTGGCCGCCGGGCGGCAGCCCGCATCCGATGTCCCGCCGGTGGAGATCCTGGAGTGCGCGACCCTGCCGGCCGTCCTGGAGGCGCTGGAGCAGGGCGGTATCGCCGCGTGCGTGCTGGACGGCGAGACCGCGCCGGCGGGCGGGATGGGCGTGTGCCGGCAGATCAAGGACGAGATCTACCACTGCCCGCCGGTGCTGCTGCTCATCGGGCGCCCGCAGGACGCCTGGCTGGCCACCTGGAGCCGCGCGGACGCGGCGGTGACGCATCCGGTGGACCCGGTGGCGTTCGCCGACGCGCTGGCGTCGCTGCTGCGCGGACGGGTTCTCACACGTAGCTGAGCGGCCGTCTGAGGCGCCCTCAGACCTCGGGGCGCAGCCGGGCCGCATCCGCGGGCTCCCGCTGCCGCTCGGCGGCCCCTGTGGTGGTGGCGCCGCCGTTCCTGAGGGCGCTGCCCTCGCGCCATTCCTGCCAGGGCATGTTCCAGTCGCCGAAGCCGTTGCCGAAGGGCGCCATGTCCTCGCCGCCGCTGTTGACGACCTTGACGATGTCGCCGACGCGCACGGTGTTGAAGAACCACTCGGCGTCGCCGGTGGACATGCCCGTGCAGCCGTGGCTGACGTTGGCCGCGCCCTGCGATCCGACGGACCAGGGCGCGGCGTGCACGTACTCGCCGCTGGTGGTGACCCGGGTCGCCCAGTAGACGGGCAGGTCGTAGGAGTCCGAGCTGCCGTCCGGGATGCCGATGCTGCCGCTCGTCATCCGGACGAAACTCTCCTTGGCGAGGACGACCTTGACGCCGTTACGGGTGTCGAAGCCGGGCTTGCCGGTGGTGACCGGCAGCGTGTTGATCTGCCGCCCGTTGCGCAGCACCGTCATGGTGTGGGACGCCGCGTCGGTGATGGAGACGACCTTGTCCCCGGTGGTGAGCTTCACGGGCTTGGCGGGACCGCCGTAGAGGCCCTTGGAGATCTTCAGGCCCTCCAGGTTGCTGTGCACCTCGATGGCGGCGTGCGCGGGCCAGTACTCCTTGGGGCGGAAGTGCAGGGTCTTGCCGTCGACCCAGTACCAGGAGCCCTGGACGCGGGGGGTGGAGTCGACCTTCAGGGCGCTCTCGACGACCGCGCGGGCCTGCGGGTCCTTGATCTCCCGGCTGAGCTTGGCGGTGACCGGCTGGCCGACGCCGTACTCGCCGCTGTCCGGGCCGAAGGTGACCTGGAGCCGGTCGCCGCCGCCCCTGGTGGCGACGTGGAGCGTCTTGCGGCCGGGGTCGCCGTCCTCGTTCTCGGTGCTGACCTGCACCGTGTAGCGGACGCCGGCGGCGAGCGGCACGGTGGTGCGCCAGTGCTTGCCGTCGGCGGTCAGCTCGCCGCGGATGGAGCGGCCGGAGGCGTCGGTGGCGGTGACGTCCGTGATGCGCGCCTCGTCGTCCGTGACGGACACTTCGAGCGGCTTGTTGGGGTCCGCCTTCCGTGTCCCGTCCGGAGTGTTGGACGTGATCTGGTCGGCCGCGTCGTAGGGGTTTGCGGAGAGCGATTCCGACGACGAGCCCCCGCACGCGGTGGCGGACACCGCGAGGGGCACGAGCAGGAGGCCGCAGCTCAGCACCGTCCGGGTTCGGGGTCTGGGACTCATGTACCAAAAATATGGAGAAATCCCGGGAGCGGCGCGCTGGAGGACTGCAAACGGGGCGGGCCCGGACACCAGTTGAGGTGTCCGGGCCCGCCCTTACGGCACGAGTGCCGTGGTCACTGCGTGCGGTTCTCGCCGCGGTAGTACTCGAAGACCCAGCCGAACAGGCCGACGAGGATGACCGGTGCCGAGAAGTAGATCAGCCACCAGCCGAAGACGACGCCCATGAAGGCGAGGGCACCGCCGACGGCCAGCGAGAGCGGCTGCCAACTGTGCGGGCTGAAGAAGCCCAGCTCACCCGCGTCGTCCGCGACCTCGGCGTTCTCGTTGTCCTGCGCGCCCGCGTCGACCCGCCGGGCCGTGAAGGCCAGGTAGTAGCCGATCATGATGCACAGACCGAACGCGAGGAACAGCGCGGTGGTGCCCGCCGGCTCCTTCGACCAGACGCCGTAGACGACCGCCATGGCGAGGACGAAGACGGAGAGCCAGATGAACATCTTGCCCTGGATCTTCACTTGCCAGCCTCCTTGCCGCCGGCGAGAGCCTTGTCATCCGCCGAACCGTGGCCGTTCTGGAGGGCGTCCAGCGCGGCGATCTCCGGGTGGTGCAGGTCGAACGCCGGGGATTCGGACCGGATACGCGGCAGCGTGAGGAAGTTGTGCCGCGGCGGCGGGCAGGAGGTCGCCCACTCCAGGGAGCGGCCGTAGCCCCACGGGTCGTCGACCTCGACCTTCTTGCCGTACTTGGCGGTCTTCCAGACGTTGTAGAAGAACGGCAGGATCGACAGGCCGAGCAGGAAGGACGCGATCGTCGAGATGGTGTTCAGCGTCGTGAAGCCGTCGGCCGCGAGGTAGTCCGCGTAACGACGCGGCATGCCCTCGACGCCCAGCCAGTGCTGCACGAGGAACGTGCCGTGGAAGCCCACGAACAGCGTCCAGAACGTGATCTTGCCGAGGCGCTCGTCCAGCATCTTGCCGGTGAACTTCGGCCACCAGAAGTGGAATCCGGAGAACATCGCGAAGACGACCGTACCGAAGATCACGTAGTGGAAGTGGGCCACCACGAAGTACGAGTCGGAGACGTGGAAGTCCATCGGGGGCGACGCCAGGATGACGCCGGTCAGACCACCGAAGGTGAAGGTGATCAGGAAGCCGATCGCCCAGAGCATCGGTGTTTCGAAGGACAGTGAGCCCTTCCACATCGTGCCGATCCAGTTGAAGAACTTCACACCGGTCGGGACCGCGATGAGGAATGTCATGAACGAGAAGAACGGTAGAAGTACGCCGCCCGTCACATACATGTGGTGCGCCCAGACGGTCACCGAAAGACCGGCGATGGAAATCGTCGCGGCGATCAGACCGATGTAACCGAACATCGGCTTCCGGGAGAAGACCGGAATGACCTCGGAAATGATGCCGAAGAACGGCAGCGCGATGATGTACACCTCGGGGTGTCCGAAGAACCAGAAGAGGTGCTGCCAGAGCAGTACGCCGCCATTTGCCGCGTCGAATACATGGGCACCGAACTTACGGTCCGCCTCCAGGGCGAACAGCGCGGCGGCCAGGACCGGGAAGGCGAGCAGGACCAGGACACCGGTCAGCAGCACGTTCCACACGAAGATCGGCATGCGGAACATCGTCATGCCGGGGGCGCGCATGCAGATGATCGTGGTGATGAAGTTGACCGAACCGAGGATCGTGCCGAAGCCGGAGAAGGCCAGACCCATGATCCACATGTCGGCGCCGACGCCCGGCGAGCGGACGACGCCCGACAGCGGGGAGTAGGCGAACCAGCCGAAGTCGGCCGCACCCTGCGGGGTGAGGAACCCGGCCACCGCGATCAGCGAGCCGAAGAGGTACAGCCAGTACGCGAACATGTTCAGCCGCGGGAACGCCACGTCGGGCGCGCCGATCTGCAACGGCATGATCCAGTTGGCGAATCCGGCGAACAGCGGCGTCGCGAACATCAGCAGCATGATCGTGCCGTGCATCGTGAACGCCTGGTTGAACTGCTCGTTCGACATGATCTGCGTGCCCGGACGGGCCAGCTCGGCGCGCATGAGGAGCGCCATCACGCCGCCGATGCAGAAGAACGCGAACGAAGTGACCAGGTACATCGTGCCGATCGTCTTGTGGTCGGTGGTGGTGAGCCACTTGACCACGGCGATGCCTGGTTGCTTCTTCCGTACGGGCGGTGCTGCCGGAGCCGAATCGGCGGCGGCACCCTGGGGTTCGTTGAGGATGCTCACTTGGTCTTGGTCTCCGCGTTCCTGGCGTGGGCCGTCTGGTCCTCGCCCGACGGCAGGTAGCCGGTCTGGCCCTTCTTCGCCAGGTCCTTCAGGTGCTCCCGGTACTTCTCGGGGGAGACGACCTTGACGTTGAAGAGCATCCGGGAGTGGTCGACGCCGCAGAGCTCGGCGCACTTGCCCATGAAGGTGCCCTCCTTGTTGGGGGTCACCTCGAAGACGTTGGTGTGTCCCGGGATGACGTCCATCTTCATCAGGAAGGGCACCACCCAGAAGGAGTGGCTGACGTCACGCGAGGTCAGGATGAACTGGACCCGCTCGCCCTTGGGGAGCCAGAGCGTCGGGCCCGGGTTACCGGTGTCGGGGTCCCGGGTGGCGGGGGTACCGGCGTCGTGGACGCCGTCGGCGCCGGCCGGGAAGCCCTTCTTCCACTTGTCGGGGATCGCCTTGAGCTGCTTCAGCTCGTCCTTGTTCGCGGCGGTGGACTTGTTGCCGTCCACGTCCTCGACGTAGTTGAACGCCCAGCTCCACTGGAAGCCCACCACGTTCACCACGTGGGCCGGCTTCTTGGACGTCTTGAGGAGTTCGCTCTCATCGCGCGCGGTGAAGTAGAAGAGCACCGCGATGATGATGAACGGAACGATGGTGTACAACGCCTCGATCGGCATGTTGTACCGGGTCTGTGCGGGGACCTCCACCTTGGTCCGGCTGCGGCGGTGGAAGATCACGCTCCAAATGATCAGGCCCCAGACCAGCACGCCCGTTGCGAGGGCGGCGGCCCAGGAGCCCTGCCAAAGAGAGAGGATCCGCGGCGCCTCGTCCGTGACGGGCGTCGGCATACCGAGGCGGGGGAAGTCCTTTGATGTGCAACCAGTCGCGGTCGCCAGGACCAGGCCCGCAGCAAGCACCTGCGGCAGCTTCCGCCGCATCGGGCGCCGCGACGAGCGGTCGGAGCCGTTGGGACTCACGTAGCGCCTTCCCGAGAGTCTCGCCCGCGAGACCGGCTGCGGCCGTCTCGCTGGTCGGTCGCCGGCCCTGGCGCGGGCAGGGGTTTGGATGTTTATGCGGACCAAACCCTACTGGACGCTATTTGAGGGTGCGCGGGGAGGGTGCCCAACGCGGCGCGTCACTCCCCGAAGGGGTGGTTCCGGCAGGTCCGCGGCCTCTCTCCCGCCCCCGAATGCCCGCCTTCCCCCGGGATCTGACGCCCCGCCCGGGACCGTCCGGCGGGCCGCGCGGCTGCCTGCGGCGGTGGCGCCCGCGGCGCCGCGGGCGGCCGCTACCGTCTCGTACGTGCCTTACTTCGACGTCGCGTCCTCCGCTCCGCTGCACCCCGTCGCCCGGGAGGCGTTGCTCGCCTCGCTGGACGAGGGCTGGGCCGATCCGGCCCGGCTGCACCGGGAGGGGCGGCGGGCGCGGATGCTGCTGGACGCCGCGCGGGAGGCCGCCGCGGAGGCGCTGGGGTGCCGGGCCGACGAGCTGGTTTTCACCCCTTCGGGTACGCAAGCGGTGCATTCGGGCATGTCCGGCGTGCTGGCGGGGCGGCGGCGGACCGGCCGGCGGCTGGTGCGGTCGGCCGTGGAGCACTCCTGCGTCCTGCACGCGGCGCAGGTGCACGAGGCGGCCGGCGGGACGGTGGCGGAGGTGGGGTGCGACCGCGCCGGGCGGGTCGCGGCGGCGGAGTTCGCGGCGGCGCTGACGCCGGACACCGCGCTCGCGGCGTTGCAGTCCGCCAACCACGAGGTGGGTACGGAGCAGCCGGTGGCCGAGGTGGCCGAGGCGTGTGCGGCGGCCGGGGTGCCGCTGCTGGTGGACGCGGCGCAGTCGCTGCCGTGGGGACCGGTGCCGGGTCCGTGGTCGGTGCTGGCGGGCAGTGCGCACAAGTGGGGCGGTCCGCCCGGGGTGGGGCTGCTGGCCGTACGGAAGGGGACGCGGTTCGCGCCGCGGGGGCCGGTGGACGAGCGGGAGTCGGGCCGCTCCCCCGGTTTCGAGAACGTCCCGGCGATCGTGGCGGCGGCCGCGTCGCTGCGGGCGGTGCGGGCCGAGGCGGCGGCGGAGGCCGGGCGGTTGCGGGGGCTGGTGGCGCGGATCCGGGAGCGGGTGGCGGCGCTGGTGCCGGATGTGGAGGTGGTGGGCGATCCGGAGCGGCGGCTGCCGCATCTGGTGACGTTCTCCTGTCTCTACGTGGACGGGGAGTCGCTGCTGCACGGTCTCGACCGGGCCGGGTTCTCGGTGTCGTCCGGCTCGTCGTGCACCTCCAGCACGCTGACGCCGAGCCATGTGCTCAAGGCGATGGGGGTGCTGTCCGAGGGGAACGTCCGGGTGTCGCTGCCGTCCGGGACCACGGCGGACGAGGTGGAGCGGTTCCTCGACGTGCTGCCGGAGGCGGTGCGGGAGGTGCGCGCGGCGCTCGGCGCGCCGGGGACGGCCGCCGCGCCGGCGGGCGGGGAGCCCGGGTCGCTGGTGGTGGACGCGCTGGGTGAGCGGTGCCCGGTGCCGGTGATCGAGCTGGCGAAGGCGGTCGGCCGGGTGCCGGTGGGCGCCACCGTGACGGTCCGGTCGGACGACGAGGTGGCGGCGCTGGACATCCCCGCCTGGTGCTGGACACAGGGTCAGGAGTACGTCGGCGAGCGGCCCCTGGAAGGGGAACACGGCACCGCGTACGTGGTGCGGCGGCGGGTGTAGGGGGCCGGGGCGGGCGGGCCGCGCGCTTCGCCGGGGGCGCGGGCCGCGGACGGGCGCCGGGGCGGCCGGGGCGTATGCCGGAGGCGCAGGGCGCGGGCCGCGGGCCCGATCGGGCGGGCCGCGCTCCTCGGGCGCAAGCCGCGGGCGGCCGGGCGTACGGACGCGCCGGGCCGGGCATGCCGCGGCCCCGCGCTCCTCGCCCGGGGGCGGGGCACGGGGCCGCGGTCACACCTCGGGGCGGCGACGGCGCCCCCGGGCCGGTCAGGCCAGGTGCTGCTGGATCTCGGCGGCGGCCTCGTGGCCGTACGCCTTGGTGAAGCGGTCCATGAAGTGGCTGCGGTGCAGCTCGTACTCCTGGGTGCCGACGGTCTCGATGACGAGGGTGGCGAGCATGCAGCCGACCTGGGCGGCGCGCTCCAGGCCGACGCCCCAGGCGAGGCCGGAGAGGAAGCCGGCGCGGAAGGCGTCGCCGACGCCGGTCGGGTCGGCCTTGGCGTGCTCCTCGGGCGTGGCGACCTCGATGGCGGGCTCGCCGGCGCGCTCGATGCGGACGCCGTTGGCGCCGAGGGTGGTGACGCGGGTGCCGACCTTGGCGAGGATCTCCTCGTCGCTCCAGCCGGTCTTGGACTCGATGAGGCCCTTCTCGTACTCGTTGGAGAAGAGGTAGGCGGCGCCCTCCATGAGGGTGCGGATCGCCTCGCCGTCCATGCGGGCGATCTGCTGGGAGAAGTCCGCGCCGAACGGGATCTCGCGGGTGCGGCACTCCTCCGTGTGGCGGATCATCGCCTCCGGGTCGTCCGCGCCGATGACGACGAGGTCGAGGCCGCCGACGCGCTCGGCGACGGTCTGCAGCTCGATGAGGCGGGCCTCGCTCATGGCGCCGGTGTAGAAGGAGCCGATCTGGTTGTGGTCGGCGTCGGTGGTGCAGACGAAGCGGGCGGTGTGCAGCACCTCGGAGATGCGGACCGAACGGGTGTCGACGCCGTGGCGGTCGAGCCAGGCGCGGTACTCGTCGAAGTCGTTGCCCGCGGCGCCGACCAGGATCGGTGTGGCGCCGAGCTGGCCCATGCCGAAGCAGATGTTGGCGGCGACGCCGCCGCGCCGGACGTCGAGCTGGTCGACGAGGAAGGAGAGGGAGACCGTGTGCAGCTGATCGGCGACCAACTGGTCGGCGAAGCGGCCGGGGAAGGTCATCAGGTGGTCGGTGGCGATGGAGCCGGTGACTGCGATACGCACGGCTGTCTACTCCTGCGGAGGCGTAGGGAGGGGCGGGCGTTGCACCACGCTACCCGCTCCCCGGGGCCTCTCCCACCTGCCGGAACTACCCCATAGTAGGGCTTTCCCGACTGGGGCCGGATGCGTACGGTTCCGGTATGACCAAGCCTGTGAAGCACCTCACCTCCCCCGCCGGTGTCCGGCGCCCGGACGCCGCCGAGCCCGAGTCGCTGGACCAGTTGCGCGGCGACTGCGCGCGGATGGCGCCGCGTTGGCGCTCCGCGCACACCGCTCCCCCGCCCGGCCGCGCCGCCGAACTGCGTGGGGTACGCGTCCCGGCGCGGTCCGCGGCGCTGGTGGACGGCATGTCGGAGTACGGGGACTGAGACCGGGTAGGGCCGGGCCGGGACGCCGGGGCGTGCCCCGGGCCCGCCCGGTGGTGCGCCCGGGTCCGGCCGGTCCGGGGGCGCCGCCCGCGACGCCGGGCGCACCGGCCCGGGAACCGTCCGCGCCCCGGCGGCGTCCCACCGGTGCCCTCCCCCGCGGAGGGCGTACGACGACGGCGGAGCCGAAGGAGCGATGCGGTGAACAGCGAGGACACCACCCCCGAATCGACCGGTGCCACGCGGTCGCGGCGGAACCGGGTCGCGGTCGTCTCGGTGGCCGCGGCGGTACTGGTGGCCGGTGGCGGGGCCGCGTACTGGGCCTCGGCGGCGGGCGGCGACGGCCCGGAGCACGGCACGGCGGGCGGGCCGCCGCCCCTGGTGCTCGACGGCTACCAGGGCCGGGGGCAGATCGCCGCCGGTGAGCCCAATCCGCAGGGCGCCGCGTACCGGCCGGTGAAGGCGCTGCCGGACGGGCCCGGTGCCGCGCCGGTGTACCGGCCCCGGGGCGCCATCGCGCCGGACGCGGTGAAGCGGCTGGCGAAGGCGCTGGATGTGGCCGGAAAGGTCCGGTCCGAGGGCACCACCTGGAAGGTCGGCGGGCCGGCGCGGGACGGCCGGGGCCCGGTCCTGACGGTCTCCAAGACCGGCTCGGGCTCCTGGACGTACTCCGCGTACGGCACGCCCGGCGGCACCAACTGCGCACTGCCCGCCTCCCCCGGCGGCGGCGCGGACGGCGGGGCGTCACAGGCGCCGGGGTGCCCGTCGTACCGGGGCGGGCCGGACGCCGCGACGCGGGACGACGGCAGCGGCGCGGGCGCCGTCTCGCAGCGGGCGGCGGAGCGGGCGGTGCGGCCGGTGCTGGCGGCGCTGGGCCAGTCGGACGCCCGGCTGGACGCGCACGGGCTGTCCGGGGCGGTGCGCACGGTGCGGGCCGATCCGGTGCTCGGCGGGCTGCCGACGTACGGCTGGCAGAGCGATCTCCAGGTCGGTGCGGACGGTCAAGTGGTCGGCGGCAGCGGGCAGTTGGCGCGTCCGGTGAAGGGCGCCCAGTACCCGGTGCTGAGCGCGGAGCGGACGCTGGCGCGGCTCAACTCCCGCGACGGCAGCCACACTCCGGGCGACTGCCCGTCGTCGGACGCGGCGCCGGAAAGTTCCGGCGGTATCGCGCGGTGCGAGCCGGCGCCGACCCGGGCGCAGCAGCCGGCCCGGGTGACCGGCGCGGTCTTCGGACTGTCGGTGCAGTACGTCTCGGGCGGCCAGGCGCTGGTGCCGTCATGGCTGTTCGAGGTCCGGCAGCCGGGCGCGGGCGACGGTCCGGACGCGGCGTCGACGGTGGCGCACCCGGCGGTGCAGCCGCAGTATCTGACCCACCCCGGCGACGGTCCCGCGAAGGGGTCGGCGGCGCCGTCCGGGCAGCCGGGCGCGATGGCGGCGGAGGCGTACGCGGTCTCCGACGGCGGCCGGAAACTGACGCTGCACTTCTGGGGCGGGGTGTGCAGTACGTACACGGTGCGCGTACGGGAGTCGGACGCGGCGGTGCGGACGGAGATCACCGGCAAGGAGAAGGAGCCGGGGCGGCTGTGCGTGAAGAGCGCGAAGGAGTTCACCCGGTCCGTGACGCTGAAGGCGCCGCTGGACGACCGGAAGGTGCTGGACGCCTCGACGGGTGAGCCGGTGCCCGCGCAGTAGTCCCGGCCGGCCCGGCGGGCGCGCCCCGTCCGGACCCCGGCCGTGCGGGCCGGTCGGATCTCCCCGTCCGGCCGGCCCGCGCGGCGGGGCCGGGCGGAGCGGCCCGGGGAACGACCGGGGACGGAATCGGGGGACGGCCGGGTACGGAAAACGACCGGGTACGGAAAACGGCGGAAGGCGGCACCCTCGCGGGGTGCCGCCTTCCGCCGTCTGTCGTCCCGCAGCCGGTCAGCTGAAGGAGTCGCCGCAGGCGCAGGAGCCGGTGGCGTTGGGGTTGTCGATCGTGAAGCCCTGCTTCTCGATGGTGTCCACGAAGTCGATCGAGGCGCCGCCCAGGTACGGGGCGCTCATCCGGTCGGTGACGACCTTGACGCCGTCGAAGTCCTTGATCACATCGCCGTCGAGCGAGCGCTCGTCGAAGAAGAGCTGGTACCGCAGGCCGGAGCAGCCGCCGGGCTGCACGGCGACCCGCAGGGCGAGGTCGTCGCGACCCTCCTGCTCCAGCAGGGCCTTCACCTTCGACGCGGCCGCGTCGGACAGGATGATGCCGTCACTGACGGCGGCCTTCTCGTCCTGCACGCTCATCTGATCTCTCCCGGGTTGTACGGACCGCTTGTCAACGGATGCACCCAACTGCAACCGGCGTCGTCCCGGATTAATTCCGGCTGCGCGCGTGGTGGGTCGGGCCCTTCCGGGCCGCCCCGGCCGGGCTCCGCTGACCTTCCCTCCTCATGCTCGCACACCTGCGCGCGGGGCCGCTGTGACGCCCGGGAACGGCGGGTACGGATGCGTCACATCGACACAATGGCCATCGTCAAAGTGACGTGAAGCGGATATGATAGATAGCGTCAAATAGACGAAAAGGGTCCGGCGGCACCTCCGCCCGGGCCCCCGGTGCGGCCTCCGCCGCGCCCACCGAGGAGAAGAGAGGGTGCGTGTCGTGACCACCGCCCAGCCCCTGGACGTAACGCCGAGCCCGCTGGCGTTGCTGCTGCTCGGCCGCGAGGCCGACCCGAAGAGCGAGCGCGGCGTGGAGTGCCCCGGCGACCTCCCGGCCCCGTCCGACCCGGATCTGGTCGAGCGTGCCCGCGCGGCCAAGGCGGCGCTCGGCGACAAGGTGTTCGTGCTCGGCCACCACTACCAGCGCGACGAGGTGATCGAGTTCGCCGATGTCACCGGCGACTCCTTCAAGCTCGCGCGGGACGCCGCCGCCCGGCCGGACGCCGAGTACATCGTCTTCTGCGGTGTGCACTTCATGGCGGAGTCCGCCGACATCCTGACCGGCGACGACCAGCAGGTCATCCTGCCGGACCTGGCGGCCGGCTGCTCGATGGCGGACATGGCCACCGCCGAGCAGGTCGCGGAGTGCTGGGACGTGCTGACCGAGGCGGGCGTCGCCGAGGCGACCGTGCCCGTCTCGTACATGAACTCCTCCGCCGACATCAAGGCGTTCACCGGCAAGCACGGCGGGACGATCTGCACCTCGTCCAACGCGAAGCGGGCGCTGGAGTGGGCGTTCGCGCAGGGGGACGCCTCGTCCACCAAGGTGCTGTTCCTGCCCGATCAGCATCTGGGGCGCAACACCGCCGTCCGGGATCTGGGCATGTCCCTGGACGACTGTGTGGTCTACAACCCGCACAAGCCGAACGGCGGGCTGACCGCCGAGGAGCTGCGGGCCGCGAAGATGATCCTGTGGCGCGGCCACTGCTCGGTGCACGGGCGGTTCTCGCTGGAGTCGGTGAACGACGTCCGGGCCCGCATACCGGGGGTGAACGTGCTGGTCCACCCCGAGTGCAAGCACGAGGTGGTGGCCGCCGCCGATCAGGTGGGGTCGACGGAGTACATCATCAAGGCGCTGGAGGCGGCGCCGGCCGGATCGAAGTGGGCGATCGGGACGGAGCTGAACCTCGTCCGCCGGCTGGCGAACCGTTTCGCCCCCGAGGGCAAGGAGATCGTCTTCCTCGACCGGACGGTGTGCTTCTGCTCGACGATGAACCGCATCGACCTGCCGCACCTCGTCTGGACGCTGGAGTCGCTGGCCGCCGGGAAGACCGTCAACCGCATCGAGGTCGACAAGGAGACCGAGCACTTCGCCAAGCTGGCGCTGGAGCGGATGCTGGCGCTGCCGTAGCCGGACCGCGCGCCCGCCGGGGCCGCGTCCGCCCGTGGATCCGGGCGGGCGCGGCCCCGTTCCGTCAGCCGGTGTACACCACCGTCACCGGCGCCGTGTTGTTCTTCCGCCAGGGGTCGGTCGCCGGGTCGGACGGTGCGTGGACCTCGCCCCGGGCGCCGTCGACCCGTTCGTCGATGCGGACGGGGAGGACGGTGCCGTACGAGGTGAAGGGGCACACCGCGGTCCGGCGGCCGGTCGTACGGCAGAAGGTCAGCTCGCTCGGGTACCCCGCCGGGTCGACGGACGCCGTGCTGAGGCCCTCGGGCAGGGTGACCCGCACCTCCTTCCCGGCGAAGTCCTTCGCGAACGGCACATCGGCCATGACCGTCTCGCCCGCCGCGCCCTTGATCGGGAAGGGGACGGCCCGTACGTCGTCGACCCGGTCGGTGGTGAACTCCCGGCCGGAGAAGGCCATTCCGTCGGCATCGTTGCTGTCGGCCGTGAACTCCTCGCCCCGGCCGTCCACGGGGCGCAGCCCCAGCGCCGGGCCCGTCCCGCGCGGGGACGACGGGCCGAGGAGGGGGCCGTACTGCGCGTCGGAGCGCTCGTGGGCGCGGTACACGGCGTAGTCGAACCGGCCGCGCTGCGCGCTCTCGTCGGCCACGGCCAGGAGGGGGGCGTCGGTCTCGTAGGCGGTGCCGGGGCGCAGTTCGCCGGGGAAGGCGCACTCCGCGCGGGTGGGGCGGACGGGCTTGTCGTAGCGGCAGTTGCGGTAGCGGGGGCGGAGCGTGGCCTGCTCGGTGGTGAGGGTGACGACGGTGCCGTCGCCGGTGCTGGTGTCGCCCTGGTTGCCGAAGGCGGGTGTCAGCCGCATCTCGCCTCCGGGTGCCACGCCCGTCACGGGCTTCTCCTGCCGGGCCGTCAGACGGGGCGCGCCGACGACCACCTCGGTGGTGTGGTGCAAGGTGGTGGCGTTGGCGCTGGTCACGGTCATCTTCATGCGTCCGGCCGGGCCCTGCGGGGCGTCGCGGAGGACTTCCGGCTCGAACGGGGTGAAGATCGCGCCTTCGCCGGACTTGATGTCGTCGAGGGCGCAGACCACCTCGTCGCCGGAGCGGGCGCAGCCGTAGCCCTTGTTCACCCGGCCGATCTTCGCGCGGCCCGCGAAGGCGGACAGGTCGAGCGTCACCTTGACGCCCCGCACGGCCGGCCCGGCTCCGCCGCCCGGCTTCTCCGGGGCCTTCAGGGTGATCTCGTACGGGCTGGGCCGGTGCTCCCCGTCCGGGCGCGGGAGGTAGTACGTGCGCATCGCGTAGGTGAGGTCCAGCCGCGCCTGGGGGGACCGCCGTCCGGCGTCCGGCGCCCCGCCGCAGGCGGCCACGGCGAAGCCGAGGGCGCTCAGCAGGAGCGCCGCCCACGCCCTCGGCCGGTGTCTTGCCGTTCCCGTTGCCTTCATACGGGAACAGACTTCCGGACCCGCCGTACGGTTGCGGCCGCCGCGGGCCCCGGCTCAGGAGAAGACGAAGGCCAGCACGACCAGTGCGAGCAGCAGCGCCCAGGGCTCCCAGCGGGCGAGGAGGCGCAGGGTGTCGAGGCCCGGAAGACCCCCGCCGGAGCCGCGCGACGCGCCGGAGCTGCTCTCGGAGGTGTCGTCACCGGTGTCGTCGCTCATCGCGCCATCGTAGCCACGGCCGGGCCGGGGCGGTCCGTACGGGGCCCTTGTGCGCGGGCCCGCGGACGGGGCCGGGAGCCCTCCGGTCAGAGCGCCCATGACCAGCAGAAACAAGGGCCTGGCCCTCTTCCGCTTCTCCCGCGTGGTGCGGAAACCTCGGGCCCGGGAAGTGAAGGACCGACGGGTCACAGGGGACCGACGGGTCACAGGGGTCGAGGAGGCGGACGTGGCAGACATGGCGGACGGCGGGGACTGGTACGTGGACGACCGGTGCACCAACTGCGATGTGGCGCGGCAGCTCGCGCCGGAGCTGATCGAGGAGATCGGCCGCCGGTCCGAGGTGGTCCGGCAGCCGCGCGACGCGGCGGAGGAGCGGCGGATGCACGCGGTGGCGTTCGCCTGCCCGACGCGGTCGGTGCGGCGGCGCGGCGGGCGGGTGGCGGCGGAACACGATCCGTACCCGCTGCGGCTGGACGACACGGTCAGCCTGTGCGGGCACAACTCGCCGCACACCGCGGGCGCCAACGCGTATCTGCTGCGGCGGCCGGACGGCACCCAGATGATGATCGACACGCCCCGTTTCGCCGAACCGCTGGCCGCGCGGTTCACGGCGGACGGGCCGGTGACCGATGTGCTGCTCACCCACCGGGACCACGCAGCGCACGGCCGCCGCTACGCCGACCGCCTCGGCGCCCGGCTGTGGATCCACGAGGGCGACCTGGACGCGGCGCCGGACGCGGATCAGGTCCTGCGGGGCACCGGTCCGGTGGAGATCGCCGAGGGGCTGGTGGCCCACCCGCTGCCCGGCCACACCCGCGGCAGTGTGCTGTACGTCGCGGACGACCGGTACTGCTTCAGCGGCGACAGCTTCTACTGGTCGCGGACGACCGGCGATCTGGAGGTGGCGGAGAGCGTCACCTGGTACTCCGTCACCGAGCTGGCCGCGTCGCTGGCCCGGACCGCGGACCGGCTGCGGTTCTCCTGGCTGCTGCCCGGACACGGCGACCGCAGGCACCTGCCGGAGGAGGAGATGGCCCGAAGGCTGCGGGAGTTGACGGAGCGGGCGCGGGAGATGCGGCCGCGGCCGGTGGATTTCACGGCGCTGCGGTGGTGAGAGAGGGCCGCGGTCCGGGCGGGCGGTGACGGGGGCGCACCGGGTGACGGGGGCGCACCGGGTGACGGCGGGCCCCGGTGCGCCGCCCGGAGGGGGCCGCGGCGGGCGGGCCGCGGACCGGCCTGTCCCGGGCCGGACCGCCCGGCCCGGCCGCCCCGTACCGCTGAAGAGCCCGGAAACGCCGGAGCCCCCGCGGCCGCCGGACGCGGTCGCGGGGGCTTCCCGCTGGTGGAGGGGCCGGACGCCCGGTCCGGAGGGGCCGTCAGACGCCGGCCGGCTCCGGGGTCCGCTCGTCGTCGCGGGCGCCGTCGGCGGGCGGATCGCCGGCCTTGCGGGCCCGCTTGTCCGCCTTCTTCCCCGCCCGGCGCTCCTTGCGCAGCTCGATGATCGCGTAGAGCGTCGGGACGAGGAGGAGGGTGAGCAGGGTGGAGGTGATCAGACCGCCGATCACGACCACCGCGAGCGGCTGGGAGATGAAGCCGCCGTCGCCGGTGAGCGAGAGCGCCATCGGCAGCAGCGCCATGATCGTGGCGAGCGCCGTCATCAGGATCGGGCGGAGCCGGTGCCGGCCGCCCTCGATGACCGCCTCGACGATGCCGTGGCCCTGCGCCCGGTACTGGTTGATCAGGTCGATCAGCACGATCGCGTTGGTGACGACGATGCCGATGAGCATCAGCATGCCGATCATCGCCGGGACGCCCATCGGGGTGCCGGTGGCGACCAGCAGACCGAGCGCGCCGGTGGCGGCGAACGGGATCGAGATCAGCAGGATCAGCGGCTGGACGATCGACCGGAACGTCGCCACCAGCAGCAGGAAGACGATCGCGATGGCCGCCAGCATCGCCAGGCCCAGCTTGCCGAACGCGTCGGACTGGTCCTGGGAGACACCGCCGACGGTCGCGGTGGCGCCGTCCGGCAGCTTCAGGGCCTTGATCTCGCTCTGCAGCTTCGCGGAGACCGCGCCGGTGTTGTCACCGGTCGGCTTGGCGGTGACGGTCGCCGAGCGGGCGCCGTCGATCCGGGTCATCCGCACCGGCCCGGCCACGGTCTTGACGGTGGCGAGGTCGCCGAGGCGGGCCATACCGGACGGCGTCGGCAGCGGCAGGTCCTTCAGCTCCGCCTCGGTCGTCGCCGGGTGGGCGGACCTGATGACCACGTCGCGCTCGGTGTCGTCGAGGACGGCCTTGGCGCTGGGGGTGCCGCTGACGGCCTGGGCGACGGCCTGGCCGAGCGTGGCCTGGGTGTAACCGGCCGCGGCGGCCTTCGCGTTCGGCGTCACGGCGATCCGCGGTACGGACTGCGAGAGGTCGCTGCTGACGTCGGTGACGTGGTCCAGGCCCGCGACGGCCTTGCGGACCTGCTCGCTCGCCTTCGCCAGGACCTCAGCGTCACCGGCCTTGACGACGACGCTGAGGTCCTGGTTGCCGAAGCCGCCGCCGCCCGCGCTGACGGAGGTGGTGCCGGCGGCCCGGCCGAGCTTCGCCAGCTCCGCGCGCAGCTCCTCGGTGACCTTGTCGGAGTCGGCCGCGTCCTTGAGCTTGACCTGGTAGCTCGCCTGGTTGGCGCCGGAGCCGCCGCCGAAGGCCGCCATCAGCCCGGAGGAGCCGACGGTGACCTGGTAGTCCCGCACGTCCGCGGTGCCGGCGAGGACCTTCTCGACCCGCTTGGCCTGCTTGTCGGCGGCGGTCAGGCTGGTGCCCGGCGCCAGGTCCTGCTGGATGCTCAGGGTGTCCTGCGCGCCCTGGTCGAAGAAGGTGGTCTTCAACAGCGGCGCCATGCCGAAGGTGGCGACGAGGACCACCACGGCGATGAGCAGGCTGATCGCGCGGCGGCGGGTGGCGAACCGCAGCACCGGCACGTACAGCCGCTGCAGCGCGCTCCGCGCCTCCTTCTCCTCCGCCGCGCGGCGGAGCTGCTCGGGGTCGGTGCCCTCGGGGATCTCGGGGGCGCGCAGGAACCAGTACGACAGGACCGGTACGACGGTCAGCGAGACCAGCAGCGAGGAGAGCAGGGCGACGGTGACGGTGATGGAGAAGGAGCCGAAGAGGGCGCCGACCATGCCGCCGACCACGCCGATCGGCAGGAAGACCGCGACGGTGGTGAGGGTGGAGGAGGTGATCGCGCCGGAGACCTCCTTGACGGCGGCGAGGATCGCCTCGCGCCGCTCCTCGCCGTAGCCCAGGTGCCGTTTGATGTTCTCCAGGACGACGATCGAGTCGTCGACGACCCGGCCGATCGCGATGGTCAGACCGCCCAGGGTGAGCATGTTCAAGGAGAGGTCGCCGGTCCACAGCACGATCAGCGTGAGGACGACGGAGAGCGGGATGGAGACCGCGGTGACCAGCGTCGAGCGCAGGCTCAGCAGGAAGAGCAGGATCACGATCACGGCCATGACCAGGCCGAGCAGCCCCTCGGTGGTCAGCGACTCGATGGACCGGGAGACCTGCGGTCCCTGGTCCGAGGCGATGGTGACGCTCGCGCCCGCGCCGAGGCCGGAGCGGATGGTGTCGAGCTTGTCCTTGACCGCGTCGGAGATGGCGACGGCGCTGCCGTCCTGGTCCATCGTCACGGTGACGGAGAGGCTGGGCCTGCCGTTGGTGCGGGTGATCGAGGTCGGGACGGCCGACGTCTCGGCGACGGTGGCGACGTCACCGAGCCGGACCGGACCGCCGGCCCGGCCACCGCCCGCCGCGCCGCCGGCGCCGGGCGCCGGGGCGATCCGCAGGTCCTTGATCTGTGCGACGGAGGTGAAGCCCGCGCCGACCTGCACGGTCCGGCTGCGGCCGTCCTCGGAGAAGGCACCGGCCGGCACCGAGGTGCCGCCCGCCTGGAGCGCCTGGCCGAGCGCCGCGGCGTCGATCCCGGCGGCGGCCATCTTCTTGTCGTCCGGGGTGACCGCGACGATCCGGTCCTGCACCCCGCCGACGTTCACCTGACCGACGCCGTCGATGTTCTTCAGATCCGGCACGACCGTCCGGTCGAGCTGGTCGGCGAGGGTCTGCTGGTCCTTCTCGGTGGACGAGACGGCGAGGACGACCGTCGGCAGATCGTCCGTACCGCCGGAGACGACCTGCGGGTCCACGTCCTTGGGCAGCTTCGCCCGCGCCCGGTTGACGGCCTGCTGGACGTCGGCGACGAGAGTCTTGGAGTCGTTGCCGTAGTCGAACTGCGCCATGATGACGCCGGAGCCCTCGCTCGATGTCGAGGTGACGCCCTTGATGCCGTTGACCGCCTGGATGCCGTTCTCCAGCGGCTCGACGACCTGCTTCTCGACGACATCGGGGGACGCGCCCTGGTAGGGGGCGATCACGGAGACCATCGGCAGGTCGATGGAGGGCAGGAGCTGCTGTTTGAGCTGGGGTATCGCCAGCGCGCCGAAGGCGATCGCGACGATCGACATCAGCGCGATCAGCCCCCGTTGCACGAGGCTGATGCGGGACAGCCAGGACATGGGTGACGGCCCTTCTTCGGTTCTCAAGGCGGCGGGACGGAAGTGGTCGGCGACCGGGCGGCAGCCACGGCGGCGGGGCGCCGCCCCCGGCCGTCCGGGCGCCGGCGGACACGGAAAGCGGCCCGGTTACACCTTCGGTCACGCCGCGGCCCGTTTCCCTCGCTCCCAGGTCGGTTTCCGCAGGCGGGGCGTACCGCGATCGGAGTACGCCCCCCGCGCGCTCACTGCACCCGTGGGCGTACGAGTCCGGTCTCGTACGCGGTGACCACCAGTTGGGCCCGGTCGCGGGCGCCGAGCTTGGCCATCGCACGGTTGACGTGCGTCTTCACCGTCAACGGGCTGACCTGCAGCCGGGCGGCGATCTCATCGTTCGACAGGCCCTGGGCGACGAGCACCAGGACCTCCCGCTCGCGGCCGGTGAGGGTGGCCAGCCGCCGCGCGGCGTCGGACCGGTCGCCGGGCTCGGGCCCCTCCTCCCCCTGGGCGAGGAACTTCGCGATCAGCCCCTTGGTGGCCGCCGGGGAGAGCAGCGCGTCACCGGCGGCGGCGATCCGGATCGCGGCGATCAGCTCATCCGGCTCGGCGCCCTTGCCGAGGAAGCCGCCCGCCCCGGCGCGCAGCGCCCGCACCACGTAGTCGTCGACCTCGAACGTCGTCAGGATCACCACACGGACGCCGCCGAGCCGCGGGTCCTGGCTGATCAGACGGGTGGCGGCGAGGCCGTCGGTGCCGGGCATCCGGATGTCCATCAAGACCACGTCGGGCACGTGCGCGCGGGTCAGCTCGTACGCCTCGGCGCCGTCCGACGCCTCGCCGACGACCTCCATGTCCGGCTCGGAATCGACCAGCACCCGGAACGCGCTGCGCAACAGCGCCTGATCGTCCGCGAGCAGCACCTTGATCGTCACAGCGGGGCCTCTTCCGTACGGGCGGGGTGGAGGGGAAGCGTGGCACGCACCTGGAAGCCGCCGGACGGGCGGGCCCCGGTGACGACGGTGCCGCGCAGCGCCTGGACGCGCTCGCGCATCCCGATGAGGCCGTGGCCGCCGCCCGGCTCCCCGCCGCCGTCCGCGGCCCGGCCGCGCGGCACCGGCGCCCGCCCGGCGCCGTCGTCCAGCACCGTGACGGTCAGCGCGTCCCCGGTACGGACGATACGGACCTGGGCCCGGGCGCCGTCGCCCGCGTGCTTGCGGACGTTGGTCAGCGCCTCCTGCACGATGCGGTACGCGGTGAGGTCGACGGAGGCGGGCAGCCCCTGGGCGGACTGCGGCGCCTGGAGATCGACGGGGAGCCCGGCACGGACGAAACCGTCGACGAGCGGGGCGAGGACACCGAGGCCGGGCGCGGGCTCGGTGGGCGCGGTCGGATCGTCGGACTGACGCAGCAGACCGACGGTGGCACGCAGCTCCCCGAGCGCCGAACGGGACGCCTCCCGGACATGCGCCAGCGCCTGTTTGGCCTGGTCGGGCCGGGTGTCCATGACGTGGGACGCGACACCGGCCTGGACGTTGACGAGCGCGATGTGGTGGGCGACGACATCGTGCAGCTCCCGGGCGATCCGCATCCGCTCCTCGGCGACGCGGCGGCCGGCCTCCTCCTCACGAGTGCGTTCGGCGCGCTCGGCCCGCTCGCGGATGGCGTCGACGTAGGCGCGGCGGCTGCGGACCGCGTCACCGGTCGCGGCGGCCATCCCCGTCCAGGCGACGATCGCGAGATTCTCCTGGGAGTACCAGGGGCCGGGCCCGTTGAGCATCGCGGCGGCGGTCAGCGCGACGCCGGTGAGCACGCCGACCCGCCAGGTGGTGGGGCGGTCGGTGCGGGCGGCGAGGGTGAAGAGCGCGAGGACGGCCGTCCCGGCGACGGGGGCGCGGGAGTGCCCGGTCGCGGTGACCAGTTCGACGAGGGTGAGCGCGCCGGTGACGGCGAGGACGGTACGCGGGGCGCGGCGGCGCAGCACCAGCGCGGCGCACGCCAGGACGGCGAGGACGACGGTGGCGGGCTCCGGCGGGTGCCCGACGAGGCGCGCGCCGTGCGGACCGTGGCGACCGGCGACCGCGCCGCACAGGATCGCCGCGAGGGCGCAGACCGCGACGGCGGCGTCGAACGCCAGGGGGTGCGTCCGGTGCCACTGGAAGCGGCCGGGGCGCGGGGCTTCCCGGCCGGTGTCGGGAGGGGTCACGGGAGCACACGGTAGCGCCCCGGTCCCGTCGGGGGCCGGGGCGCTGTCCGTCTGCGCTGGAGTGGACGCCCGGGGCCGGGCGCCGACCGGGGTCAGCCGGGGATCAGTCCGTCGTCGCTGAGCATCTCGCGGACCTCGTCGAGCGTGGCGTCCTGCGAGGGGAGGATCAGCTCGGACGGTTCGAGGGCGTCGTCGGGGAGCGGGGTGCCCATCCGGCGCACCGCGTCGAGCAGGGCGCCCAGCGTCCGCCGGAAGCCCTCCTCGTCACCGCTCTCCATCTCGGCGAGCAGCTCGTCGTCCAACGCGTTGAGCTCGGTGAAGTGGACGTCGTCCAGCTTCACCTGGCCCTCCCCCATGATCCGTACGATCACGACGGTCTCCCTCGTCTGCGGTCCGGCGATCCCTGTGAGGCTAACCGCCGGCGTGGGTCACTGCTTGTCGAAACGCGGCTGGTCCCGCGGGGCGGAGGGCTGCGCCTGACCGCCCTGGCCGCCTTCGATGGCCTGCTGTCCGGCGGAGGAGCCACCGGCCAGTTCGGCCTTCATCCGCTGGAGCTCCAGCTCGACGTCGCTGCCGCCGGAGAGGCGGTCCAGCTCGGCGGTGATGTCGTCCTTGGCCATACCGGTCGAGTCGTCGAGGGCGCCGGAGGCGAGCAGCTCGTCGATGGCACCGGCGCGCGCCTGCATCTGCGCGGTCTTGTCCTCGGCGCGCTCGATGGCGAGACCGACGTCGCCCATCTCCTCGGAGATGCCGGAGAACGCCTCGCCGATCTGGGTCTGGGCCTGGGCGGCGGTGTACGTCGCCTTGATCGTCTCCTTCTTGGTGCGGAAGGCGTCGACCTTGGCCTGCAGCCGCTGGGCGGCCAGCGTCAGCTTCTCCTCCTCACCCTGGAGGTTCTGGTGCTGCGTCTGCAGGTCGGTGACCTGCTGCTGGAGCGCGCTGCGACGCGAGAGCGCCTCGCGGGCGAGGTCCTCACGGCCGAGCGCGAGCGCCTTGCGGCCCTGGTCCTCCAGCTTGGACGACTGACCCTGGAGCTGGTTGAGCTGCAGCTCCAGGCGCTTGCGGGAGGTCGCCACATCGGCGACGCCGCGACGCACCTTCTGGAGCAGCTCCAACTGCTTCTGGTACGAGTAGTCGAGGGTCTCGCGCGGGTCCTCGGCCCGGTCCAGGGCCTTGTTGGCCTTCGCGCGGAAGATCATCCCCATCCGCTTCATGACACCGCTCATGGGCCTCGCGCGCCCCCTTCTGACCGAATTACCTCGGGCGTTGGACTCCAGCACACCTACAGACCCCACAGTACGGGCCCTGGTTCCATTACCGCACTGTTCGGAGCCGGATGTGCTCCTCCTCCAGGACGAGGATTGCTCCGGCACAGGGTGGAGGGGCGCCTCCGGAGGGCCACGGTCACGTCCGGTCGGTCCCGTTACGAGGTCTTCGACCGGTCCGTTCCGTTGCCGGATCGTTCCCCCTCGGACCGCCGCTCACACCCGCCGACCCCGTACCCTTGGGTGTTGTGTTCCGAAGCCGTTCGAAGGATCAGCAGGCCGCGACCGCCAAGGTGACCGCGGACCAGCCCCAGCAGCCCCGCGACCCGCAGGCCCCCAAGGGCCGCCCGACGCCGAAGCGCAGCGACGCGCAGGCCAACCGCCGTACGCGTGCGCACACGCCGGCCAACCGCAAGGATGCGGCGAAGGCCCAGCGTGAGGCGCGCCGTGCCGACATGGCCAAGCAGCGCGAGGCCATGGCCAGCGGCGATGAGCGCTATCTGCCCGTGCGTGACAAGGGTCCGGTGCGCCGTTTCGCCCGTGACTACGTCGACTCGCGGTGGTGCGTCGCCGAGTTCTTCCTGCCGATGGCCGTGATCATCCTGGTGCTCACCATGATCCGGGTGCCGCAGATCCAGAACATCGCGCTGCTGCTCTGGCTCGTGATCATCGTGCTGATCGTGCTGGACTCCCTCGGCATCTGGCTCCGTATGGGCAAGCAGCTCAAGGAGCGCTTCCCGAACGAGAGCCACAAGGGCGTCAAGGCGTACGCGGTCATGCGCACGCTCCAGATGCGCCGGCTACGCCTGCCGAAGCCGCAGGTCAAGCGCGGAGAGCGGCCCTGACCGCGACCGCCGCACCCGCCGCGGGGCCCGTTCCGCCCGTGCCGGGCGTCCCCGGGGCCCAACTGCCGGCTCCCGCCGTACCGGCGCAGCAGGGCGCTCCCGCGGCGCCCGCCGCCGCGGACCGTCCCGCAGCTCCCGTCGTCCGGCCGTCCGTGCGGCAGGAGCTGCTCGGGCGGCAGATCGAGGAGCAGATCGCCGGGCGCTTCCCCGTGGGGCAGCGGCTGCGGGTGCTCGACGCCGGGACGGGCGACGGCGTGCAGGCGCTGCGGCTGGCCCGCGCCGGTCACCATGTCACGGCGCTGGAGCAGGACCCGGGTGCGCTGGAGGGCGTACGGGCCGCGCTCGCGGCGGAGCCGGACGGTATCCGGGAGCGGGTGCGGCTGGTCGAGGGGGACGGCCGGGACACCGGTGCGCACTTCCTGCCCGGCTCGTTCGATGTGGTGCTCTGCCACGGGCTGCTGAGCGGCGCGCGGGACCCGGACGCGCATCTGGCGGGTCTCGCGCGGGTGCTGGCCCCCGGTGGTCTGCTCTCCCTCGTGGTGCGGAACACCGGCGCCGCGGCGATGCGGCCCGGGCTCGCCGGGGACTGGCACGGTGTGCTCGCCGCGTTCGAGGCGCCGGAGGGTGAGCGGGGTGCGGCGCGGTCCGGGCTGGACGCGCTGACCGCCTCGCTCGCCGGGATCGGCGCGCCGCTCCAGGAGTGGTACGGCGTCGGCGTCTTCACGGACGCCTCGGCCGACGCGGCGCCGCAGGTGCCCGCGCAGGGCGGTGCGGACGGTGCGCGCCGCCGGGAGCTGCTGCTGAGCGCCGAGGAGCGGGCCGGGCGGACCGATCCGTACCGTACGGTCGCCGGGCTGCTGCATCTGTGCGGGGTGCGGGGCGGCTGACGCCCCGGTGTGACGGCGTGAGGCCCGCGGCCCCCGGTGCAGGGGGCGCGGGCCTCGTCGTTGTCCGGTGCCGGGCGCCGGTCAGCTCTCGTCGGCGTGGAGGCTCATCGGGCCCGCGTAGATCTCGGTGCCGTCCTCGAAGAGGCGGACCTGGTCGACGCCGCCGTCGCGGAGGGTCTGCCACTCCTCGCCGATCCAGGATTCGGCGTCCCCCTGGGTCGTGAACTCCTCCGGCTCCACCGTGGGTGTCGCCTCCGTACCGTCCGCCGTCTCGAACCGCCACGTCCACGCCATGTCCGCCTCCTGGGTCCTGGGCGCGGCGGGCGTGCCGGGGGCCCGGTCCGCCGTGCCGTGATGTGCTGCTGAGCGTGTTGTCCTGCTGGTCGTACGTGGTGCGGGCAGCAGCCTATCGGCCGTGTCGAGAGGTCCCCCGGCGCGCTGTGCGGCCCGGCCCGGGGGAAAATCGCCGGGTGGAACTGACACTGCTCGGCACCGGAGCCCCCCGGGGGCTGCCGCGCCCCGGCTGCCCGTGCGCGGCCTGCGCCACCGCCGTCGGCGACGAGGCGCGGGCGGCGACCGCGCTGCTCATCGACGGCGCGCTGCTCATCGACCTGACGCCCGGCCCGGCGTTCGCCGCCGCCCGCGCGGGGCGGTCGCTGTCGGGCGTACGGCAGGTGCTGCTGTCGCATCCGCACGACGGTCCGGCGCTGGAGGTCCCGGCGGGGCTGCCGCAGCCGGGCCGGGTCGCGGACGGGCGGGAGCTGGCGCTGCTGGACGGGCACCGGGTGCGGGCCATCGCCGTGGACATCCCCGGGACGGGTTACGAGATCGGCGGCGGAGGCGGCGAGCGGCTGCTGTACCTGCCGCCGGGCGCCGCCCCCGCCGGGCCGGTCAACGGCGCGGCGGCGGGCGGTTACGAGGCGATGGGCGGCACCGGCCCGTACGACCTGGTGCTGCTGGACGTCGCCGGGCGGCCGGACGCGCTGGCGCGGCTGCGGGCGAGCGGGGCGGTGGACGCGGCGACCGATGTGATCGCCGTCCACCTCGACCACACGGTGCCGCCGGGCCCGGAGCTGCACCGCCGGCTGGCGGCGGCGGGCGCGCGGGCGGTGCCGGACGGGACGACGGTGGTGGCCGGGGAGTTCCCGGTCGGGGCGCCGCCGGAGCTGCCGCGGCGCACGCTGGTGCTGGGCGGTGCGCGCAGCGGCAAGTCGGCCGAGGCCGAGCGGCGGCTGGAGACCTTCCCGGACGTGCTGTACGTGGCGACCGGCGGGACACGCGACGGCGACACCGAGTGGGCGCAGCGGGTGGCGCTGCACCGTGAGCGGCGGCCCCCGGGGTGGCGTACCGCGGAGACCTGCGAGCTGGTGCCGCTGCTGGCGGGCGGGGCGCGGGACACGGGCCCGGTGCTCGGCCCGGCGCGGGAGCCGGGCGCCGACCGGCGGCCGGGCCCGGGCGGCGAGGACCCCGCCGACCGGGTCTTCGACGCGTCTCCGCTGCTCATCGACTGTCTGGCGCTGTGGCTGACGCACGTCATGGACGAGGTGGGGGCGTGGGACGACGCGGCGTGGGAGGCCGGCGGGCGGCGGGCGCTGCGGGAGCGGACCGACGCGCTGGTGGCGGCCGTCCGGGCGACGCGCAGGCAGGTGGTGGCGGTCAGCAACGAAGTGGGGTCCGGGGTGGTGCCGGCGACCCCGGCCGGGCGGCGGTTCCGGGACGAACTGGGGCGGCTGAACGCGGCGTTCGGCGCCGAGTGCGAGCAGGTGCTGCTGGTCGTCGCCGGGCAGCCGCTTGCGCTGCGCGGATGACACGCGGCCGCCGGGGGACGTGTCCGCTTGCCCGGCGGCCCGGCGGCGGGTGCTCTTGAACGGTGACCGAATCCGAGCTGACGGAGCTGACCGGGCCGACCGCGCGGACGGGCCCCGGCACGGCGCCGGGGACCGCCGCCCCCGTCGGCGCCTGCCACCGCACCGCGCCGCGGGCCCACGCCCGTACCACCGCACCCGCCGCGCGTCCGGTGCGGCCGGTGCCCGAGGGGCCCGGGGCGGTCGATCCGCCCGGGGTGCGGGCGGCCGGGCGGCGTGCCCGGTGTGTGGACGCGGCGGTGCGGGCGTACGTGGCGCGGCATCCGGAGGCGACGGTGGTGGCGCTCGGCGAGGGGCTGGGCACCGGCTACTGGCGGCTGGACAACGGGCGGTTGCACTGGCTCTCGGTGCTGTCGCCGGAGACGGCGGCGGTGCGGCGGATGCTGCTGCCGGACGGGGCGCGGCGCCGCACGGTGGTCCGTCCCGCGCACGGTTTCGGCTGGCTGGACGCGGTGGGCGAGCCGTCCCGCGGGGTGATCGTGACGGCGCCGGGGCTGCTGATGCGGCTGGCGCCCGGGGAGGTGCGGGCGCTGCTGGCGGCGTGCGCGGAGCGGCTGCCCGGCGGGGCGCTGGTCTTCGACGCGCTGCCGCGGCGGGCGGCGGCGGTGGCCCGCCGGTACCGGGCGCTCGCCCCCGGGCCGCTGCCCGGCGCGGTGCGCTGGAGCCTGGATCGCGGCCAGCTCGCCGCACTCGCCGCCGTCCATCCGGCCATCGCGTCGGTACGTGAACTGCCGTCGCCGGGCGGCCGGTTGGCGCTACCGGGCGCCGCCGGCGGGTACGGGCAGCGCTTCCCGGCGCTGCGCGCGTGGACGCCGGTGGTGTGCGAGGTGCGGTTCGCGCGGTGAGGGGCGCGGGGAGGCCGCGCGGCGAGGAGCGGCGGGGTGCGGGGCGGGCCGTGGGCACCGCGCGTGCTCCGGACGCGGCCGTGGCGGGCGGTGCCGGTAATCTGCGCCCAATGAGCGCCCTGAATCTCGATGACTTCGCCCACCTGATCGAGCGCCCCGACGGCGGTGCGCGCCGTGACGCCGAGGAGCGGCGTGCCCTGCTGGCCCTGCCGCCCGGGGCGCTGGGCCGCCTGGACGAGCTGGGTGAATGGCTGGCCGCCGCGCAGCGGCAGGTGCCGGTGCGGCCGCTGGAGCGGGCCCGGGTGCTGCTCTTCGCCGGTGACCACGGGGTGGCCGCGCTGAACGTCTCCGGGCGCCCGGCGGGCGGTACGAAGGACCTCGTCACCGCCGCGCTGGAGGGCACCAGCCCGGCGGCGGTGCTGGCGCGGGGCGCCGGTGCGGAGCTGCGGGTGATCGACATGGCGGTGGACTGCGACGCCGGGGAGCTGCCCGCCGAGGTCACCCGGCACCGGGTGCGGCGCGGTTCGGGGCGGATCGACATCGAGGACGCGCTGAGCGCCGAGGAGGCCGAGGCGGCGTTCCGGGCCGGGATGGCGGTCGCCGACGAGGAGGCCGACGCCGGGACCGACCTGGTGGTGCTGGGTGACTTGAGTGTCGGCGGGACGACCGCGGCGGCCACGCTGATCGCCGCGCTGTGCGGGACCGACGCGTCGGTGGTGACCGGCCGCGGCGGCGCCGGGATCGACGATCTGGCGTGGATGCGCAAGTGCGCGGCGATCCGTGACGCGCTGCGCCGGGCCCGTCCGGTCCTCGGCGATCAACTGGAGCTGCTGGCCACCACCGGGGGCGCCGATCTGGCGGCGATCACCGGGTTCCTGCTGCAGAGCGCGGTGCGCCGGACGCCGGTGATCCTCGACGGTGTGGTGTCGGCGGCGTGTGCGCTGGTGGCGCAGCGGGTGGCGTTCCGCGCGCCGGACTGGTGGCTGGCCGGGCAGCTCAGCGGCGAACCGGCGCAGGCCAAGGCGCTGGACCGGATCGCGCTCAACCCGCTGCTCGATCACGGCGTCACAGCCGGCGAGGGGACGGGCGCCCTGCTGGCGCTGCCGCTGGTACGGGCCGCCGCCGATCTGGCGGCGCAGTTGCCGGTCCGCGACTGACCGCGGCCCCTCCCGGCCGGTGGTGGCCGGTTTCCGATTCATGCGGGAGGGGCGCCGTGCGCCGTGTCGGGAGTGGGGCGCCGTCCCCGGGGCGGGCCCGTACCGCCCCGTCCGGTGGACGGTCGCGCGGGTGTGCCCGCCGGCCGGGCCGCGCCGCCCGTCCGCCGCGCCCGTCTCCCCGTACGGAGGTCCGGGCCGTACGCGCCGGTGGCGCGCGGGGCGATTCGCTCGTCCGCGCCCCGGTGAAATGCCGCAGGTGGCGGGGGTGCGGGGCCATGCTCGGGGCAGTGCGCGCCGAGGCGTGCGGTCTTCGGGACGGGAGCGGTACGGGCGCGGCCCGCCGTGAGCAGCAGGGGAGCATCCGATGAGCGAGCCGGTCCGGCGTGGTGTGGTGCGCCGTGCCGTGGAGGCCGAGTGGGGACCGCTGTGGCGGGCCGTGCGGGGGCCGTTGGCGGCGCGCGGGCTGCGGGCGATCCCGTTCACGCTGGCGTCGGTGACGCTGACGCTGACGCTGCAGATCGTGCAGAACCAGCCGTGGGGGTACGGGCCGGTGCAGGCGGCGGGGGCGCCGACCGCCGGGACGCCGCTGTGGCTGGCGCTGCTGCGGACGCCGCTGTCGCTCTTCGTCCCGGCGCTCGATCTGCCGGTGTGGGGCGCGTTGGCGCAGGTCCTGGTGGTGTTCGGGATCGCGGAGGTGACGTTGGGCCGGTGGCGGACGCTGGCGATGGCGTATCTGGCGACGCTCGCCGGGACGCTCTACGCGCGGCTGGGCCTGCGGATCGGGCCCGGCAGTCCGGTGGGGCTGCCGCCCGGGGACGCGTGGGTGGTGGACACCGGGCCGTCGGCGGCGGTGGTGGGTCTGGCGGTGTTCGTGTGCTGGCGGCTGCGGGCGCGGGTGACGTGTGCGCTGGTGGTGGCGGCGATGGCCGGTGAGGTGGTGTTCATCAAGAACAACCTCGCGGGCAAGGAGCACCTGGCGGCGGTCGCGGCGACGCTGGTGGTGTGTCTGGTGTGGGAGGTCGCGGCGCGGCGCCGGGCGGCGGAGGCGGGCGCCGTTCCCGGCCGTCCGGAGGCGTCACGGCGCCATCCGTGACCCATCCCACATGCTCGGCTTTCGCCGTCTTTGCCGCTTTCCGTCCCGCCTGCCGCCCCCACCTCCGGGATAGCCTGCCGCGATGACCGAGACGCCCGATTCCGCCGCCCCCGCATCCGTACCGCCGCCGACGCCCGGGGAGCGGGCCGCTGCCGGGGACGCGCTGCGGTTCGCCTTCGGGACGCTGACCGTGCTGCCGGTGCGGGTGCACCGGTGGGACCGGGCGGCGGCGCGCGGCGGGATGCTCTGCGCCCCGCTGGCCGGGCTGGTCGTCGGGGCGGTCGCGGCGGCGGTCGGCGCCGCGCTGCTGGCGGCGGGCGGCTCGCCGCTGCTCGCCGCGACCGGTTCCGCCGCGGTGCCCGCCGCGCTCACCCGCGGTCTCCATCTGGACGGTCTCGCGGACACCGCCGACGGTCTGGGCAGCGGCAAGCCGCCCGCGGACGCGCTGCGCGTGATGAAACAGTCCGACATCGGCCCGTTCGGCGTCATCACCCTGCTGTTCGCGCTGGTGGCGCAGGTCGCGGCGCTGTCCGGGCTGTACGCGGACGGCTGGGCGCACGGCGCCGTGGCCGCCGTCGTGTCGGCGACCGCGGCGCGCTGCGCGCTGACCCTCGCCTGCCGCCGGGGGGTGCCCGCCGCGCGGCCGGAGGGGCTGGGCGCCGCGGTCGCCGGGGCGGTGCCGCGCGGCGCCGCGGCCGGGTGCGCGGCGCTGGTCTGCGCGGCGGCGGCCGCGGCCGGTGCGGTCGGCGGGGCGCCCGGCGCGGTGCACGCCGCGCTGGCGGTGGTGGTGGCGCTGGCCGTCGCCGAGGGGCTGCTGCGGCACTGCCGGCGGCGGCTGGACGGGGTGACGGGCGATGTGTTCGGCGCGCTCGCCGAGACGGCGGCGCTGACCGCGCTGGTGGTCCTGGCACTGGGCTGAGCCCCGCCGGGCCGCCGCGCGGGGGCCGTTGACGGCGCCTCACCCACCCGGAGTCACTGTGGCGCCGGTCTCATTCCGTCCGCGGAACAAGCCGTTCGCCCCTCTTTGCCCCGACGCCCCGAAACGGGCGGAAACCCCTCAACTCCCCTGCTCGGAGGAGGGTGTTGTGCCTCGCGGGACCTCCTTGCGGGCCCTTCTGGGGGCGGGGTGTCCGCGCCGTGCCCCGTTCCGTGCGGGCGGCCCGAGCGTAGGCTCGGCCGCACGCTGCTTGCTGAGCGCGAACGGATTCCCGGACGGAACAGGACTTTCATCACCGTGACTGCACTGACCCTCAGTACTTCCTCCGCCGCGACGGCGCGCGCGGACGCCGTCGTCGTGGGCGTGGCCAAGGGCGCCAAGGGCCCCGTCGCCGCCACCGGCGCCGAAGCCGTGGACGAGGCGTTCGGCGGCAAGCTCGCCGCCGTCCTGGAGACTCTCGGCGCGACGGGTGCCGAGGGCGAGGTGACCAAGCTGCCCGCCGCCGACGGCCTCAAGGCGCCGGTCGTGCTGGCGGTCGGCCTCGGCGCCGCGCCGGCCAAGGGCGAGACGTACGGCAACGAGACGCTGCGGCGCGCCGCGGGCAGCGCCGCCCGTGCGCTGAACGGCACGAAGAAGGCGGCCTTCGCGCTGCCGCTGGAGGACGCCGAGGCGGCTGCCGCGGTCTCCGAGGGCGCGCTGTTCGGCGCGTACGCCTTCACCGCGTTCCGCAGCGACGGCGCCCCGGCCAAGGGGAAGAAGGCCGCGAAGGCCGGCAACGGCGGCTCCGCGCCGCTCGCCGAGGTCACGCTGGTCGGCGGCAAGCCGCGGGACAAGGAGTTCAAGGCGGCGACCGAGCGCGCCCAGGTGCTGGCGGCGGAGATCCACCGCGCCCGCGACCTGGTCAACACCCCCTCCAACGCGCTGAACCCGAAGTCGTTCGCCGCCGAGGCGCAGGCGGCGGCCAAGGAGTTCGGCCTCAAGGTCGAGGTGCTGGACGAGAAGGCGCTGAAGAAGGGCGGCTACGGCGGTCTGCTCGGCGTCGGCCAGGGCTCGGAGGCCCCGCCGCGGCTGGTGCGCGTCGCGCACACCCACCCCAAGGCGGAGAAGACGCTCGCGCTGGTCGGCAAGGGCATCACGTACGACTCGGGCGGCATCTCGCTGAAGCCGGCCGGGCACAACGAGACGATGAAGTGCGACATGGCCGGCGCCGCCGCGGTGTTCGCCACCGTCGTCGCCGCCGCGCGGCTGGGCCTGGAGGTGAACGTCACCGGCTGGCTGGCGCTCGCCGAGAACATGCCGTCGGGCAACGCCACCCGCCCCGGTGACGTGCTGACGATGTACAGCGGCAAGACGGTCGAGGTGCTCAACACCGACGCCGAGGGCCGGCTGGTGCTCGCCGACGCGCTGACCCGCGCGTCGGAGGAGGAGCCGGACGCCATCGTCGACGTCGCGACGCTGACCGGCGCGATGGTGCTGGCGCTGGGCAACCGCACCTTCGGGATCATGGCGAACGACGACGCGTTCCGCACCACGATCCACGAGATCGCGGACGAGGTCGGCGAGCAGTCCTGGCCGATGCCGATGCCCGCCGAACTGCGCAAGGGCATGGACTCCCCGGTGGCCGACATCGCCAACATGGGCGAGCGGATGGGCGGCGGCCTGGTCGCCGGTCTGTTCCTGAAGGAGTTCGTCGGCGAGGGCATCACCTGGGCGCACCTCGACATCGCGGGCCCGGCGTTCCACGAGAGCGCGCCGTACGGCTACACGCACAAGGGCGGCACCGGCTCGTCGGTCCGCACCCTGCTGCGGCTGGCCGAGCGCACCGCCTCGGGCGACCTGGGCTGAGCCCCGCTCCCCTTCGCGCGCCGACGGCCCCGGGCTCACCGTCCGGGGCCGTCGGTGCGCCGCGGGTCACCGCGGCCTCGGCGCCCTGCGGGTGCGGCGTTCGCCCTCGACGAAATCCGCAGGCCCCGCCCGCCCTCCTCAGGTGGCGGTACGCGCCGCCTACGCCCGAGTAACCCGTGAGAGGCGGCTCACGTACCACCGCCAGGCCCGGCCCGCCGTCCCAGCTTCACCGAACAAGTGCGAAGATGGGTTCTCGGCAGGACAGGGCCCCCCTTACCCAGGGCCGACGTGAAGAGCGGCCGAACCACAGCCGCCGACCGGCATCGCAAGGCCGGCTCCGGCGTACCCATGCATGGAGGACGTGACGTGGCGAACGACGCCAGCACCGTTTTCGACCTAGTGATCCTCGGTGGCGGCAGTGGCGGTTACGCCGCGGCCCTGCGCGGGGCGCAGCTGGGCCTGGACGTCGCCCTGATCGAGAAGGGCAAGGTCGGCGGTACCTGCCTGCACAACGGCTGCATCCCCACCAAGGCGCTGCTGCACGCCGGCGAGATCGCCGACCAGGCTCGCGAGAGCGAGCAGTTCGGTGTCAAGGCCACCTTCGAGGGCATCGACATCGACGCCGTCCACAAGTACAAGGACGACGTCATCTCCGGCCTGTACAAGGGCCTGCAGGGGCTGATCGCCTCCCGCAAGGTGACCTACATCGAGGGTGAGGGCAAGCTCTCCTCCCCGACCTCCGTCGACGTCAACGGCGAGCGTGTGACGGGCCGCCACGTCCTGCTGGCGACCGGCTCCGTGCCGAAGTCGCTGCCGGGTCTGACCATCGACGGCGACCGCATCATCTCCTCGGACCACGCGCTGAAGCTGAACCGCGTACCGAAGTCCGCGATCGTGCTGGGCGGCGGCGTCATCGGCGTCGAGTTCGCCTCGGCGTGGAAGTCCTTCGGCACCGACGTGACCATCGTCGAGGGCCTCAAGCACCTCGTGCCGGTCGAGGACGAGAACAGCTCCAAGCTGCTGGAGCGCGCGTTCCGCAAGCGCGGCATCAAGTTCAACCTCGGCACCTTCTTCGACAAGGCCGAGTACACCGCCGACGGCGTCAAGGTGACGCTGGCCGACGGCAAGACCTTCGAGGCCGAGGTCCTCCTGGTCGCGATCGGCCGCGGGCCGGTCTCGGCGGGCCTGGGCTACGAGGAGCAGGGCGTCGCCATGGACCGCGGCTACGTCCTGGTCGACGAGTACATGCAGACCAACGTTCCGACGATCTCGGCCGTCGGCGACCTCGTCCCCACGCTCCAGCTCGCGCACGTCGGCTTCGCCGAGGGCATGCTGGTGGCGGAGCGGCTGGCGGGTCTGAAGACCGTGCCGATCGACTACGACGGCGTGCCGCGCGTGACGTACTGCCACCCCGAGGTCGCCTCGGTGGGCATCTCCGAGGCGAAGGCCAAGGAGCTGTACGGCGCCGACAAGGTCGTCACGCTGAAGTACAACCTCGCGGGCAACGGCAAGAGCAAGATCCTGAAGACCACGGGCGAGATCAAGCTCGTCCAGGTCAAGGACGGTGCCGTGGTCGGCGTCCACATGGTCGGTGACCGTATGGGCGAGCAGGTCGGTGAGGCCCAGTTGGTCTACAACTGGGAAGCCCTGCCGGCCGAGGTTGCGCAGCTCGTTCACGCGCACCCGACGCAGAACGAAGCTCTCGGGGAGGCTCACCTGGCGCTGGCCGGCAAGCCCCTCCACTCCCACGACTGACCCTCAGTCCCGGGCGCGACCACATCCGCACCTCCCCGCGGGCCGACACCGGCCCGCGCGGGAAACCATCCGTTAGGAGCAACAGAAACCATGGCGGTTTCCGTATCCCTTCCGGCGCTCGGCGAGAGCGTCACCGAGGGCACCGTCACCCGCTGGCTCAAGGCCGAGGGTGAGCGCGTCGAGGCCGACGAGCCCCTGCTGGAGGTGTCGACCGACAAGGTCGACACCGAGATCCCCGCCCCCGCCTCCGGCATCCTGGCCTCCATCAAGGTCGCCGAGGACGAGACCGTCGAGGTCGGCGCCGAGCTGGCCGTCATCGACGACGGCTCCGGCGCCCCGGCCGCGGCCCCGGCCCCGGCCGCCGCCGAGGCCCCCGCCGCGCAGCCCGAGCCCGCGGCCGCCCCCGCGGCCGAGGCCGCTCCGGCCCCCGCCGCCGCCCCGGCCGGTGGCGCCTCCGGTACCGACGTCACGCTGCCCGCGCTGGGCGAGTCGGTCACCGAGGGCACCGTCACCCGTTGGCTGAAGGAGGTCGGCGAGGAGGTCTCGGAGGACGAGCCCCTGCTGGAGGTCTCCACCGACAAGGTCGACACCGAGATCCCGGCGCCGGTCTCCGGCACCCTGCTGGAGATCCTGGTGGCCGAGGACGAGACCGCCGAGGTCGGCGCCAAGCTCGCCGTCATCGGTTCGGCCGCCGCGGCTGCTCCGGCCGCGCCCGCCGCCCCGGCTCCGGCCGCCCCGGCCGCGCCCGCCGCCCCGGCTCCGGCCGCTCCGGCTCCGGCCGCCCCCGCGGCCCCGGCGCCCGCGCCCGCCGCCCCGGCCGCCCCGGCTCCGGCTCCGGCCGCGCCCGCCGCTCCGGCCCCGGCCCCCGCGGCTCCGGCTCCGGCCGCCCCGGCGCCCGTCACCCCGGCTCCGGCCGCCGGTGAGGGCGACGGCGCGTACGTCACGCCGCTGGTGCGCAAGCTCGCCGCGGAGAACGGCGTCAACCTCGCCACGGTCAAGGGCACCGGCGTCGGTGGCCGCGTCCGCAAGCAGGACGTCATCGCCGCCGCGGAGGCCGCCAAGGCCGCCGCCGCTCCGGCTCCGGCCGCCGCGGCCGCGCCGAAGGCCGCAGCCCCCGTCATCGAGGCGTCGCCGCTGCGCGGTCAGACCGTCAAGATGCCGCGGATGCGCAAGGTCATCGGCGACAACATGATGAAGGCCCTGCACGGCCAGGCGCAGCTCACCAGCGTGGTCGAGGTGGACGTCACCAAGATCATGCGGATGCGCGCGCGGGCCAAGGACGCCTTCGCGCAGCGTGAGGGCGTCAAGCTCTCCCCGATGCCGTTCTTCGTCAAGGCCGCTGTCCAGGCGCTGAAGGCCCACCCGGTCGTCAACGCCCGGATCAACGAGGACGAGGGCACGATCACCTACTTCGACACCGAGAACGTCGGTATCGCGGTGGACGCGGAGAAGGGCCTGATGACCCCGGTCATCAAGGACGCCGGCGACCTCAACATCACCGGTATCGCCAAGAAGACCGCCGACCTCGCCGGCAAGGTCCGCTCCAACAAGATCACCCCGGACGACCTCGCCGGAGCCACGTTCACCATCTCGAACACCGGCTCGCGCGGCGCGCTCTTCGACACCGTGATCGTGCCGCCGAACCAGGTCGGCATCCTCGGTATCGGCGCCACCGTCAAGCGCCCCGTGGTCATCAACCACCCCGACCTCGGCGAGACCATCGCCGTCCGGGACATGACCTACCTGGCGCTCTCCTACGACCACCGTCTGGTGGACGGCGCGGACGCCGCCCGTTACCTGACCACGGTCAAGCAGATCCTGGAAGCCGCCGAGTTCGAGACCGAGATCGGTCTCTGAGCGAGGCGCCGACCAGCGCGTGCAACGGCCCCGTCCGGGTTCTCCCGGGCGGGGCCGCTCGCGTTCCACCCCGTGTGACCTGCGCCGGGACCGGACGGCCGTGAGCAGCGCCACGTGTGATCCGTGTCCCGGGCCGCCGCCGGGCGATGACCACGCCCCGTATCGTCTCCGTCACCACCCCATCCGCGAGGAGCACCGTCATGACCCCGCCCGTCGTCCATTCGCTGCGCGAGCAGATCCGCGAGCACATCCTTGAGGGGATCGTCCGCGGCCGGTGGCAGCCCGGCGAACGGATCGTGGAGCGGCGGATCGCGGTGGAGCTGGAGGTCAGCCAGACGCCGGTGCGGGAGGCGCTGCGGGAGCTGGAGTCGCTGCGGCTGATCGAGTCGGCGCCGAACAAGGGCGTACGGGTGCGGGACCTGACCCCCGCCGACCTCAAGGAGAGCTACCCCGTACGGGCCGGTCTGGAGCAGGTGGCGGCGGAGCTTGCGGCCGGCCGGCTGGCCGGGGACACCGGGGCGCTGGAGCGCGAGGTGGAGCGGCTGCGGGAGGCGGACCGGGCGGGCGACGGCGAGGCGCAGGTGCGGCACACGGTGGCGTTCCACCGGGAGATCGTGCGGGCGGCCGGGAACGGCGTGCTGCTGCACACCTGGGAGTCGCTGGGGGTGGAGGTGTGGACGACGCTGTCGATCCGCTGGTTCAGCCCGGAGCCGCGCTCGCACGCCCAGGATCACCAGGAGATCGTGGACGCGTTCCGGCGCCGTGATCCGCGGATCGGCCCGCTGCTCAAGGCCCATGTACTGAGCTGCGCACCGCGGGTCTGACCGGCGGTTTCTCCGGGGCGGGGGCGGCCGTACGGCGGCGTTCCCGCCCCGTTTTTCGTCTGGCACGCGGTGCCCGGGTATGCGGCACCCCGTGCCGACCTGCGGTGATTCTTCCGGGGAGCGTTGATCGATCATCGATCAGGGGCGTATGGTCGCCCGCGGGGCGCGACACCCCTGCCTGCCGAATGCCTGCCGAACGCATTCCCCCCTCTGTCCGGAAAGGGGCCACCCATGCCCGATCCCGTGCGCCTGCCGTACAGCCAGCTCGACCAGCTCCCGGACCGGGACCCGGAGGAGACGGCCGAGTGGCGCGAGTCGCTCGACGCCGTCACCGCGGCGGCGGGCCCCCACCGCGCGGCGTACCTGATGCGCCGCGCGGTGGAACACACCGCCGATCCGGCGCTCGCGCCCCTGGAGACGGACTACGTCAACACCATCCCCACCGCCGCCGAGCCGGACTTCCCCGGCGACGAGGCGATGGAGGCCCGGATCACGGCCTGGAACCGCTGGAACGCGGCCGCCATGGTCACCCGTGGCTCCAAGCTCGGCCTCGGCGGCCACATCGCCACCTTCGCGTCGGCGGCGTGGCTGTACGAGACCGGCTTCCAGCACTTCTTCCGCGGCAAGGAGGGCACGGGCAGCGGCGACCAGCTCTACATCCAGGGCCACGCCTCCCCCGGTATCTACGCCCGCGCCTTCCTCGACGGCCGCCTGAGCGAGGAGCAGCTCGACCACTTCCGCCAGGAGGCCGGCGGCGAGGGTCTGCCCTCGTACCCGCACCCGCGGCGCCTGCCCTGGCTGTGGGAGTTCCCCACCGTCTCGATGGGTCTGGGCCCGCTCTCCGCCATCTACCAGGCGCGGTTCAACCGCTACCTGGAGCACCGCGGCATCAAGGACACCGCGGACAGCCACGTCTGGGCGTTCCTCGGCGACGGTGAGATGGACGAGCCCGAGTCGACCGCCGCCCTGGCGCTGGCCGGCCGTGAGGGTCTGGACAACCTCACCTTCGTCATCAACTGCAACCTGCAGCGTCTGGACGGCCCGGTCCGCCCGAACTTCAAGATCGTTCAGGAGCTGGAGGCGCAGTTCCGCGCCGCCGGCTGGAACGTCATCAAGTCGCTGTGGGGCCGGGCGTGGGACGAGGTCTTCGCGCTCGACACCGACGGCGCGCTGGTCCGCCGGCTGCGCGAGACGCCGGACGCGCAGTTCCAGACGTACGCCACCCGCGACGCCGCCTACATACGTGAGCACTTCTTCGGTGCCACGCCGGGGCTGCGGGCGCTGGGCGACTCGCTCACCGACGCCAAGCTGCTGGAGCTGTTCCAGACCTCCCGCGCGGGCCACGAGCCGCGCAAGGTGTACGCCGCGTACCAGGCGGCCGTCGCGCACAAGGGCGCGCCGACCGTGATCCTGGCGCAGACCGTCAAGGGCTACACGCTCGGCGCCGGTTTCGAATCGCGCAACGCCAACCACCAGATGAAGAAGCTCACCGGGCAGGAGTTCCGCGCCATGCGCGACCTGCTGGAGCTGCCGATCCCGGACAGCGCCCTGGAGGGCGACACCGTCCCGTACTGGCGGCCCGCCGAGGACTCCCCCGAGATGGTCTACCTCCGGGAGCGCCGGGCGGCCCTGGACGGGCCCGCGCCCGCCCGCAAGGTGACGCCGAAGCCGCTGCCGATGCCGTCGGAGAAGGCGTTCGACGCGCTGAAGAAGGGTTCCGGAAGCCAGGAGATCGCCACCACCATGGCGTTCGTCCGGCTGGTCAAGGACCTGATGCGGGACAAGGAGACCGGCAAGCGCTGGGTTCCGGTCGTGCCCGACGAGGCCCGCACCTTCGGTATGGAGTCGCTGTTCCCGTCGGCCGGTCTGTACTCGCCGGTGGGCCAGACGTACGACCCGGTCGACCGCGATCAGCTCCTGTACTACAAGGAGGCGAAGGACGGTCAGATCCTCAACGAGGGGATCACCGAGGCCGGTTCGCTCGCGGACTTCACCGCCGCCGCCACGTCGTACGCGACGCACGGCGAGCCGATGATCCCGTTCTACATCTTCTACTCGATGTTCGGCTGGCAGCGGACGGCCGACCAGTTCTGGGCGCTCGCCGACCAGCTCGGCCGCGGCTTCGTCATCGGCGCGACCGCCGGCCGCACCACCATGACCGGTGAGGGCCTCCAGCACGCCGACGGCCACTCGCACCTGATCGCCTCCACCAACCCGGCGGCGCTCTCGTACGACCCGGCGTTCGCGTACGAGGTCGCGGTGATCGTCAAGGACGGTCTGCGCCGGATGTACGGCCCCGACGCCGAGGACGTCTTCTACTACCTGACGGTCTACAACGAGACCAAGGTGCAGCCGGCCATGCCCGCGGGGCTGGACGAGGAGGCGATCCTGCGGGGTCTGTACCGCTTCCAGGAGGCGGCCTCCCCGGCGCAGGACGCGCCGCGGCTGCAGCTCCTGGCGTCCGGTACGGCCATCCACTGGGCGCTCGACGCGCAGCGCCTGCTCGCCGAGGACTGGGGCGTGGCCGCGGACGTGTGGTCGGCGCCGTCCTGGACGGAGCTGCGCCGTGACGCGCTGGAGTGCGACGCCGCCCGGCTCGACGGTGAGGACCGCGTCCCGTACGTGACCCGTGCGCTCCAGGGCGCGCCCGGTCCCGTCGTGGCGGTCAGCGACTGGATGCGGGCGGTGCCCGACCAGATCGCGCCGTGGGTCGAGCAGGACTGGACCTCCATCGGCACCGACGGGTTCGGCCTCTCCGACACCCGTGACGCGGCCCGCCGCCACTTCGGCGTGGACCCGCAGTCGGTGACCGTCCAGGCGCTGGCCGCGCTGGCCCGCCGGGGCGACGTCAAGCCGGAGACGGTCAAGGAGGCCAAGGCGCGCTACGGCCTGTGACCAGGGGCCGCCCCTGCCCGTGACCGCGGGCGGGGCGGTTCGGCCCCGCTTCCGGGCGGTCCGGCCCCGCGCCGGCCACCGCCCCTCGGAACCGGATGGTCCGCGGTCCGCCGCGGACCACTCCCCCTCGCTCCCGTGCGGAGATCACCCACCGCGCCCGGGCTTCGCACGGGAAACCTCCGGCCCGGCCGGTCGCGCCTTCGGGCGCGGCGGGCCGGGCCGTCGGCCGTTCCGGGGTACGGAGGGCCCGCCGGTCCGTTGCCGGTCAACGGGCTTCGTGCGGTGGGGCGTTGGCCGGGCGGCGGGCGTTGTCAGTGGTGCCCGGCAGGATGGGGTCATGCGTGCTGCCCGGTTGATCAAGATGGTGCTGCTCCTCCAGTCCCGGCCGTCGCTGACCGCCGGTGAGCTGGCGCGGGAGCTGGAGGTCAGCGAGCGCACGGTCGCCCGGGACGTGCTGTCCCTCTCCGAGGCGGGCGTGCCCGTCTACGCCGACCGCGGCCGGACGGGCGGCTACCGCCTCGTCGGCGGGTACCGCACCCGGCTGACGGGCCTGGGCCGCAGCGAGGCGGAGACGCTGTTCCTGTCCGGTGTGCCGTCCGCGCTGCGCGAGATGGGGCTGGCGGACGCGGCGTCCGCGGCCCGCCTCAAGGTCTCGGCGGCGCTCCTGCCCGAGCTGCGGGAGGCCGCGTCCGGCGCCGCCCAGCGCTTCCATCTGGACGCCCCCGCCTGGTTCCGCACCCCCGAGACCCCCGCCGAACTCCCGGCCGTCGCCGAGGCGGTGTGGGGCGACCACCCGATACGCGCCCGCTACCTCCGCAAGGACCACGAGGGCCAACGGGGCGTGGAACGGGAAGTGGAACGGGAACTGGAGCCGTACGGCCTCGTGTTGAAGGCGGGGGTCTGGTATCTGGCGGCGCGGGTGGGGTCGTCCGGGACTGGGGCGCCCGGTGGGGGCGGGGCCGGTTCGGCGGTGCCCGGTGGGGGCGGGGCCGGTTCGGCGGTGGGTGGCGGGGGCGCGCCCGGTCCGGCGGAGGCTGCGGGTACGGGTGCGCCCGGTCCGGTGGGCGGCGCGGGCGCCGGGTCGTCGGCAGCCGCCGGTCACAGCAGCCCGGCGGCAGTTGCAAGTCACGGCAGCACGGCGGCAGCCGCCGGTCACGACGGCCCGGCGGGAGTTGCCGGTCACGGCGGCTCGACGCAGGGCCCGGGTGGTGGCGTGGCCGGGCCGCCGGGTGGTCCGGCCACCGCCGCGTCCGGCGCTCCGTTCCGTATCTACCGGGTCGACCGGTTCACCGGTGTGGCGGTGGCGGAGGGGCGCTTCGTCCGGGACGCCGGGTTCGATCTGCCGGGGTTCTGGGCGGAGCGGGCGGCACAGTTCGCCCGGTCGCTGCTGCGGACGGAGGTGCTGCTCCGGCTCACGGAGCGCGGCATACGGCAACTGCCGTACGTCACGGAGCCCGCTGCGGCGCGCGAGGCGGTGGCAGGCGCCCGTGGCCCGGAGGACGACGGCCGGTGGACGCTCACCCTCGCGGTCGAGGACGCCGAGGTCGCCTACGCGCAGTTGCTCGGCCTGGGCCCCGAGTGCGAGGTACTGGCACCCGAGCCGCTGCGCGCCCGCTTCACGGCGGCGGCCCGCCGGATGGCGGAGCGGTACGGCGGGTGACCACCGGCCGGGCGACCACCGACCGCGGCGACCGGCGTCGCCCGGCACCTGGGCCCGCACCACCTGCCGGGTGACCGGCGTCGCCCGCCGCCCGGACCCGTACCACCTGCCGGGTGACCGGCGTCGCCCGCCGCCCGAGCCCGAACCACCGGCCTGCCCGGCCCCCGTGCAGCGGCCCCGCCCCGCGAATTCCGTACGGCGGTCCTGTACAGCGGCTCCGTACGGGGCCTCGTACAACGTCCTCGTGCAGCGGGCCCGTACGGCGGTCCCGTCCGGGGACCTCGCACGCCGGCTCCGCCCGGCGGTCCCGTACACCGGCTCCGCCCGGCGGTCCCGTACAACGGGCCCCATACGGCGGTCCCGTACGGTCGGCGGCCGTTCTCTCAGTCCCGGGCCGGGCGGGTCGCGCGGTGGCGGGTCGTGACGAACTGGGCGGCGGCCACGGTCAGGCAGAGGGCGGCGACGGCGAAGGGGGCGCGGTTTCCGGCGAGGTAGGCGAGGGCGCCCGCGAGGACGGCGCCGAGGGGGACGGCGCTCATGGAGAGGGTGCGGTAGGCGGCCATGATGCGTCCGCGCAGGTCGGCGGGGGCGTGTTCCATCAGGAGGGTCATCCCCGGCACGTTCCAGAGTCCGGCGGTGAAGCCCTGGAGGGCGACGCAGCACAGGGCGACGGGGTAGCCGGGGGCGAGGGCGAGCCCGGCGAACGCGGCGATCTGGGTGAGCACCGCGGCCCGGGAGACGCGCTCGGGCGGCATCCGGCGGATCAGCCGTCCGGCGAGGAAGTTGCCGCCGATCATGGCGGCGGCGGCGACACCGGCGAGCGCCCCGAAGGCGACCCGCGGCATCCCGAGGGTGTGCAGGGCGAAGAGCGGCATGATGCCCGCGGAGAGCCCGGAGGCGAGGTTCATGATCCCGACGGTCAGGGTGAGGGCCCGTACCAGCGGGGTGGTGGCGATCCAGCGCAGTCCGACCCGTACGTCGGCGCCGATCGAGGAGCGGCGGCGGCCCGCGCCGGAGGCGGCTCCGGTCTCCGCCGCGGGCGGGCAGGGCGGCAGCCCGCGGACCGCGGCGGCGGCGCCGAGGAAGCACAGGGCGTTCCCGGCGAAGGGGAGGAACGGCTGCCAGGTGAAGAGGGTGCTGCCCGCGGGCGCGCCCGCGAACTGGCCGATGCCGTTCTGCGCCATGCTCAGCCGCGCGTTGGCCTGCCCCAGCGACTCCTTGGGCACGAACGCCGGGAGCAGGCTGTTGAAGCAACTGTCGGAGACGGTCTGCAGGGTGGTCAGGGCGAACGCGCAGCACAGCACCAGCGCGACGGAGAGGTGCCCGGTCAGTGCGGCGACGGCGAGTCCGGTGGCGAGCAGCGCCCGCGACAGGTCGGCGGTGAAGAAGGCCCGGCGCTTGTCGCAGCGGTCCACCAGCGCCCCCGCGGGCAGCCCGAACAGCAGCCAGGGCAGCACCGACGCCGCCGCGACGGCCGAGACGACCCGCGGGTCCCCGGAGAGCACCGTGGCGGCCAGCGCGAACGCCGCGGTCCGCCCGGCGTCGGCGAACCGCGTCGCGACGGCGGCCCCGAGCAGCAACCGGAACCGGCCGCCGAGGGCGGTGCCGGGAACCGCGGCGGGGCGGGTACGCCCGCCGTCGCCGGACACGGTGGCGGAGACGGCGGCGCGGTGGGCGCTCCCGCCGTCGCCGGGAGCAGCGCCGGACACGGCGGCGCGGTGGGCACTCCCGCCGTCGCCGGGAGCAGCGCCGGACACGGCGGCGCGGTGGGCACTCCCGCCGTCGCCGGGAGCAGCGCCGGACACGGTGCCGGATGCGGCGCCCCGGCAGGGACTCCCGCCATCATCACCCTCGTGACCAGGGAACTTCCCCGGAGCGTCACCAGGGACATCGGCCAGGCGGCCACCGGGGTTCCCGGCCGGGCGGCCACCGGAGTTCCCGGCCGGGCGGCCACCGGGCCCCCTCATCGGCACGTCACCGGAGCCCCCCGCCGGAACATCACCGAGGTTCCCGGCCAGGGCCTCACCGCAGGCTCCGGCCGGGACGTCGTCGCAGGCTCCGGCCGGGACGTCACCGGAGGCGCCGGCCGGCCCCGGCCCCTCCCCCGGCCCGTCCTCGGGTCCTTCGCCGGTGCGGGTCGAGGGGCCGCTCACCGGCCGTCCCGCTCCGTGCCGGGCACCGCCTCCGGGTCGAGCAGGGCCGCGTACCCGGCCGGGACCGGCGCCGCGTCGTGCCGGGGTGCGGGGATCCGGCCGGTGAGCACCGTGCTCACCGCGGCCTCCGCGTCGGCGAGTTTGACGTCCCAGACGCGGCGGGCGGACGGCTCCAGCAGTCCGCGCGCGGCGTCCGCGGCGGGTCCTGGCAGCGTCGCGTCGGCGGCGCGGCGCAGCGCGGCGAAGGTCCGCCGCCGGAAGTGCAGCTCCCGGGCGGCGGCGAGGAAGCGGTCCCGGTCGGCGGCGTCGGCGCCCCACCCCGCCAGCAGTGCGGTCAGCCGCCGGACGTTGACGAGCGGGACGGTGAGCGGGCCGTAGTCGTCCGGGTCGTAGAGGAGCGCGACCTCGTCGTCGCCGACCAGGTGGCCCGCGGCGTAGGCGGCGGCGACGGAGCCGAGTCCGGTCATGCCGAGCGGGGCGCACTCCGTGGCCCGCAGCGCGCCCATGCTGGCGGCTCCGTAGATCCGGAACCCGGCGTCGAGCGCCTCCCGGATCTCGGTGAGCGTCACCGCCTGGGACTGGCCGAACTCCCCGTCGATGACGAGGAGTACGGCGCCGGGCGCGAGGCCGGCGGCGACGGTGCGCAGGTCACCGGCGCGTACCGGCGGCCGCAGGAACGGTGCGAGCGGCCCGGTGAACGGCGAACCGGCCAGGCTGGGACCGGCGAAGACGGCGAGGGTGTCGGACACGTCCATGGGCGGGTGGGGTCAGCTCCTGTGTGCGGGGGCGGTGGCCTCCCGGAGGGCGGCGGCCATCCGGCGGCCGATGCGTCCGGGCTCCTGATGGCAGAACTCCAGGCCCGGGACGACGGCCCGGACGACGGAGAACGGCAGTTCCGGCAGGGTCAGATCGGTGGCGTAGACGGAGGTGAGACCGGCGCGGGCGAGCCGGTCACGGACGGCGGTGAGGTCTCCGGTCAGGCTGCCGGTGCTCAGGTCGGAGTGGTCATCGTAGGGCCGGGACGGCCAGCCGTCGGCCCAGGCGTCCATCCTCTCCCGCGCCTGCCCGTACCCCGCGTCACGCCGGGCGACGTGCTGGGCGATGTCCTCCCGGCCGCCGGAGATGATGCTCAGCCGGGACTGCGCCGCCTCGGTCAGCGCGCGGTGGAGGGCGACCCGCGGGGAGAGGTGGCAGCCCGCGCCGCCGTTGAGGAGCAGCGGATCGCCGGCGCGGCGGTCGTCGGTGGTGACGTAGAAGACCGGCAGGCCGATGTCGTGGGAGAAGGAGAAGACGCGGACCGCGATGCCCTGGTCGTGGAAGCGGTCGACGAGGGCGGCCGGTTCCGGCGGCAGGGAGCCGAGGGGGACGGCGTGGCCCTTGCGGAGCACTTCGCCGAAGGCGGTGGCGTCCCGTTCGACCAGCTCGTACAGGGCGTGCAGGACCGCTTCGGCGGGGCTGTTGCCGGCGGCGAGGCCGTCGGCGGAGCGCAGCAGCCAGGGGTGGGGTGAGGTGTACGGCCAGAAGGCGGTCTCGGCGGGGAGCAGGGTCGCCTCGCCGGTGGCGAGGTTGCGGTACGGCCACCATTCGAGGGGGTCGTCGAGGGTCCAGGGGGAGGCCCGGTCGGGGATCAGGGCCTGCGGGTGGAGGACCTTGTGGGTGCGGGCGAGGGCGTGCAGGGTGCCGACCGGGCCGCGGCGGCCGTGCTGTTCGCCGCAGTACCGTTCGACGGCTTCCATCAGGGCGGAGGCCAGGGCGGCGGTACGGCCGACGCCCTTGCCGCAGGTGACGGTGAGGTTCCCGGCGGCGGCGCGGGGGCGCAGCGTGTTGAAGACGGGGATGCCGAGGGTGTCGAGGCCGGTGATGTCGGCGACCCGGGAGATCCCGGCCCGGCGGCGCTGCGCCCAGGCCAGGTCGACGGTGTCGTCGAGCGTCCGTACCCGGTGGGTGCCGGCGTAGACGTGTTTCGGCCCGGAGTCCGCGCCGGTCAGGAGCGCGTCGAGCGGGGCGGTGGCGGTCTGCGGGGCGGTCATACGCGGTACGGGGAGAGGTCGGTGTGGGCGTACGCCGCGTCGTTCGGGGTGATGCGGGAGTACTGCTGGGAGACGACGGCGCGCAGGACGTCGGGGCGGCGGGCGGCGACGTCGGCGAGGACGTCGAGGGTGAGGCCGATGAGGGATTTGCGGTGGCGGCAGGTGGGCGGGAGCGTCCCGGTGTATCCGGCGCCGGCGGCGTGCGCGCGGTGGTAGCACTCGCCGCCGCAGACATGCTTGGCCCAGCAGGAGTTGCAGGGTTCGCGTTCGTCGACGCGCTGGAAGAACGGCTGGCGGACCTCGGCGATCGGCAGGCCCTGCCGGACGTCGCCCATCTCGAAGGAGCCCTCTTCGAGGAAGTGGTGGCAGGGGTAGAGGGTGCCCGTGGGGCCGACGGCGAGGGCGTTGCGCCCGGCGGAGCAGGGGTACCACGAGCCGGTGCCGCGGCCGCGGAGGACCAGCTTGCCGAGGAAGCCTTCGAAGGGCATGACGCCGATGGCGGTGCCCTCCAGGAGCCGTTCGCGGTACCACTCCAGGAGTTTGATCATCTCCTCCTCCTCGGCGGCCGCGATGCCGTGCTCGTCGTACATGGGCTGTACGTGGATCTCGTTGAAGCCCAGGTCGAGCAGGTAGCGGTGGAGGGCGACCAGCGGCGTCGCCGGGGAGCTGACGGCGCGGACGCGGAGGATGTGCTGGGTGCCGGAGTCGACGAGGCGGCGGATGTTGCGCAGCACCGCCTTGGAGGTGGGGCGCCCGGAGAGGTAGATGCGGTGGGTGTCGTTGAGGTCGGGCGGACCGTCGAGGCTCACGACGAGGGAGACGCCCTCGTCCCCGGCCCAGGCGATGGTCTCGCGGTTCATGAGGGTGCCGTTGGTGTACACCGCGAAGGACATCCGCTGGCCGGTGACGGCGGAGCGCTCCCGGGCGTACGCCACGGACCTGCGCAGGATCTCCTTCTCCAGGAGCGGTTCGCCGCCGACGAAGAGCATCTGGAGGGCGGGCGCCTCGGTCTGGGCGAAGAGCGCGTCGATGCTGGCCTTCGCGGTCTCCCAGGTCATTCCGGCGGGGACCTCGGAGCCCTTGCGGTCCTTGAGGTCCAGCTCGTTGTAGCAGTAGGTGCAGCCCATGTTGCAGTGGTAGGTGTTGCCCACGATGAGCTTGGTGACGGCGGTGCCGCCGAAGTCCGGGGGCACCAGCGGGGCACACGCCTCCAGGGCCTGTTCGACCTTGGCCCAGACGGCCCGGTCCTGGTCGCTGAGCGGGAGTTCACCGTGGCCGAGGTGGGCGTAGTGGGCGGCGCGTTCGGCGAGACCGGAGTCGACCCGGGCGAACGTCAGACGGTCCGGCTCCAGCACGATGCTGCGGCCGTCCTTGAGAGTCGGCAGCGTGACGCGGTTGTCGGGGGCCATCGGCAGGTGCACCTCCTGTGGGTCCCGGGGCCGGCGGGGCGCGGCCGGCACCGGCGCCGCCGGGCGGCGTGCGGACGGGGAGCGCGGCGGGCGCCGCGGCTGTGCGCACCGGACGGGGCGTGCCGTCCGGTGGCGGGGCCCGCGCGAGCGGGCCCCGCTCCGGCGTCGGCCTGGATCAGACCGGCGAGTTGCAGAGGACGACGGGACGGTGGAAGCCGTCGCTCTCCGGGTCGATGCCGAGGGTGTCCCAGTCGACGGTGACGATGTCGCCGCCCTCGATGTTCGCCTCGGCCACGGCCTCGTCGGCCGGCCTGCTGTCGGTCACCACGGACATGGCTGCGCTCCTTTCACGGGATGTGGTCTCGCTCGGGAACTTGCGCCACCGAGCGTGCGGCATATGACGCAGCCGCGCCAGGAGGCCGCACGTTCTGGCGAAAAAGCGCCCCTCCTTCGGCAGGTTCCGCGGACGTGACCGGAGGGCGGCGGGCAGGCGTCCGGCCGGTGCGCGGGGTACGGGGCCGCCCCGTACCCCTACCGCAGCCGCGGTCCGCTACCGGTACTCGTCCGCCGTCCCCTTCTCCCCTCCGAGCACCACGTTCTCGAAGTAGCCGAAGCCGTCGGGGCGGGAGCCGTCGGTGTCGGTGAAGCCGTAGACCTGGGCGAGCCGGCCGCTGGAGAGCGACTGTCCGGTGAAGCGGGCGCGGTCGGGATCGGCGGCGAGGGCGGCGACGGCGCGGCCGACGAACACCGGTGATTCGGCCACCGCGAAGTGCGGCTCCTGGGCGATGGCATCCCGCCAGTTCTCCTCGGTGACGCCGAAGTGGTCGAGCATCTCCTCGGAGCGCAGGAAGCCGGGGGTGAGCGAGACGACCGTCGCGCCGTACGGCTCCGTCTCGGCGGCGAGGCCGAACGCCATGCGGTGCGGGGCGTTCTTGGCGAGGTCGAAGCAGAGGTTGCCGCGGTAGGCGCGGTTGAAGGCGGCGGTGCCGTCGGTCATGTCGACCAGCAGACCGCCGGGGCGGCGCAGCAGCAGCGGCAGCGCGTGATGGCTGGTGACGAGGTGGGTCTCGACGCCGAGGCGGAGCATCCGCAGGCCGTCGGCGAGGTCCAGCTCCCACAGCGGGGTGTCGAACTTCAGCAGGTGGTCGCCGCCCCACACGCTGTTGACCAGGATGTCCAGCCGTCCCTGCTCCCGGTCGACACGGGCGACGAGCGCGGCGACCTGCTCCGGTACGAGGTGGTCGCAGGGGACCGCGATGCCGGTGCCGCCCGCGGCGGTGACCCGTTCCGCGGTGCCCTCGATCGTCTCGCCGGGGCGTCCCACCTCGCTGACGTGGTCCCGGGTGGTGCGGCCGGTGACGTACACGACCGCACCGGCCCGGCCCAGCTCCACGGCCATCGCCCGGCCCGCGCCCCGGGTCGCCCCGGCCACCAGCGCCACCCGCCCCGCCAGGGGCCCCGTGCCCGCCGCGCCGTTCCGTTCCGTCGTCATCCCTGCCACTCCTCGCCGTGTGCGGTGTTCCGTACACGGCGACCGTGCCAGCGATACCCGACATCTTCTGTCAGGTATCGCCGGGACCTGCGGAAGTTTCCCTCCGGGGCGGTCACGTACGGGAGGACGGCGGCGTACGGGCGGGCCGCCCGGCGGTGGTCCGCGCGGGCCGCCCGGCCCCGCCTCTCACGGCCGCAGCGCGTGCAGCAGCCCTCCGGAGCGCAGCACCCCGGCGACCCGGACCGGGGCGTTCGCCGGGACGGCGGCGGCGAGGGTGGTGGCGCGGGTGGTGCGGTGCACCGCACCGGTGAGGTCGAGGCCGCGCACCACGGGGCTGCCCGCCGCGAGCAGGTACCAGCGGCCGGAGGCGGCGCGCCAGCGGGCCGTGCCGACGACCGCCTGGCCGTACGGGCTGCACGCGGCGGTGTCCCGGGCGCGGCCGACGATCCGGGCGGGGCGGCCGGACCGGGCCGGACCGGGGTCGAACTGCACGGTGACCCGGCCCGGTCCGCGCCAGGTGTCGGCGCGGCTGCACACCCAGTCGGCGGTGGTGCCGTCCTCCGGCAGCCGCTGGCGGGCGTAGACCCAGTTGTTCACGGACCGGACGCCGGCGCCCCGCTCCCGGCGCAGTGAGCAGGCGGTGCGGGCCCAGCTCAGCAGCGCCGCGCGGCCGGTCGCCTCGGCGGGCGGCGCGGCGGTCGGCCCGCCGTTCCCGGCCGGGCCGTACGTCAGGTGGACGGGTGTGAGGTCGCCGAGGTCGGTCAGCAGGAAGCTGTGCCGGTCCGTGATCCGCGCCGAGGAGTGCAGGCGCGCCACCGGCCACCGCCCGCAGGCGGCACCGTCCGCGGGCGGTGCCGGAATGCGGTCGGTGACGCCGTCCGGGGCGACGTGCAGCACCTTCTCGGGGGCGCCGGGCCGCAGCAGGTCGCGGGTGGTGGTGTCGGTGATCCACGGGGCGATGAGATAGCGCATCCATCCGGTGCCGCGCCCGATCACCAGCGCCCCGGAGGTCGTCAGGTCGGCGTCGTCGACGCGGGCGAACTCCAGCTCCGGCGGGGCCCCTTCGGGCTCGGCGTACCGCACCAGCCGGTCGCCGTCGTGCAGCACGACCACCGTCACGCCGTCGATCACCCCGGCGTAGAGCAGCCTGGGCGGCTGGTCCGGCGGCCGGGTGGAGGTGCCGTCGGCGGCGGTGACGCGGACGTCGCCGCCGGGGTCGCCCCAGACCCGCAGGGCCCGCCCGAGGAGCGCCGTGTCCCCGGCGTACTCGCCCCGCGGCGACCAGGCGGTGAAGTCCACCCGGGAGGTGTCGGCCCACGCGTCGTCGGGGGCGCGGACCAGGTGCTCGGGGTCCATCACCTGGCGGGCCCGTACGGCGGCCGGGTCCGGCCGGGCGGGCGGCGTGGCGGCGTCCGTCCCGCCGACGGCGGTGAGCAGCGCCGCACCGGCCGTCAGGACGGCGGCGGCGGCGATCGCGACCCGCCGGCCCTGGCGGCGCCGGAGCAGATCGGTGGGGCGCGCCTGGACGGTGCAGGGGTCGAACTCGCCGGAGTTCAGCAGGGCGGCGGTCCCCGGGCCGAGGTCGCGGACGAGGGCGGCGGCGGCGCGCTGCGCGGCGGCCGGGTCGGCGACGCCCGCCGCGTCGAGGACCCGGGCGGCCTCGTCCTCGTCCAGCTCCTCCAGGTACCCCAGGGCGACGGCGGCGCGGGCGGGGGCGGAGAGCGCGGACAGCGCCTGGTCCAGGGCGAGTTCGTCGGCGCCGCCGGCCCGCGGGAAGAGCCGCAGTCCCCACACCAGCGGCAGCGGCGAGCGCCAGCGCGGCGGTTTCGCCTGGGCGAGCGCCAGTTCCAGGACGCGCGAGCGGACGAGCGGATAGCCCGGTTCGGGCCGCGGGCTGCGCTGTCCGGGGAGCACGGCGCGGGCCCGTTCGCGTCCGGTGGACGGCAGGGCCCGCTGGACGATGCCGTGGGCGGCCAGCACCCGGCGGTGGCGGCCCATCGCGGGCGGCAGGACGAGGTGGGCGAGGCGCACCAGACGCGGGTAGTGCTCGACGATGGCCGCCTCGGCCCGCTCGACATCGGCGCGGGTTCGTTCGTCCATGGGCATGGCGTGGAAGCGCCCTTCAGGGATGGGGTCTGCCGATCGGGTACCGGAAGGTGCCGGGGGTTGCCAGCCTTCCAACGAGTGATTCTTGCACCGGTCACCCCGCCGTTGATCAACAACTCCGGGACCCGTCCCGCGCGTACCGCCGCATCCTGGGCATTCCTCCCGCACCCGGTCCCGGCCACCGGACGGGCGCCGCCGCACGGGTGGCGGCGGGCCGTTCCACATGCGTGCGCCTGCGTCAGGCCCGATGCTGGAGCGGTGATGGACGAGACGGAGTTCTGGGAGCTGATCGACGCCTCCCGCGCGGCGGCCGGAGGCGATCCGGTCGACCACGCCGACGAGCTGACCGAGCGGCTGCTGGCCCGCTACCCGGAATCCGTCCTGGACTTCGCCCGCCACTTCGAGGCCCGCTACCACCGCGCGTACACCTGGGACCTGTGGGCCGCGGCGGCGGTGCTGCTGGACGGCGCGAGCGACGACGTCTTCGACGCGTTCCGCTGCTGGCTGATCGGCCAGGGCCGGGAGACCTTCGAGGGCGCCCTGCACGACCCCGACGAACTCGCCGTACTGATCGGCGAGTTCGACGAGGAGACGGACGGCGACGGCGAGGAGCTGGGGTACGCCGCCGATGACGCCTACGAGCGACTGACCGGCGCGGAGCTGCCGGACCTCGGCCTGCCGCCGCAGTCCGCCGAACCGCTGGGGGCGTACGTCGACGTCGACGACGACGCGGCCCTGGAGGCCCGGCTGCCCCGCCTGTGGGAACGCTTCCGCGGATAACGGGGCGCGGCATCCCCCCGGGGGCGGATGCCCGGCAGGCAGTATGGCGCCATGCGGATCGCGATCACCGGCTCGACCGGTCTCATCGGCTCAGCTCTCGTCCGGTCGCTGCGGGCCGACGGGCACACCCCCGTACGGCTGGTGCGGCGGCCGCCCGCGGCCCCCGACGAGGTGCGCTGGGATCCACGACGTCAGGAGGTGGACACCGCCGGGCTCGCCGGGTGCGAGGCGGTGGTGCATCTGGCGGGCGCGGGCGTCGGCGACCACCGCTGGACCGCCGCGTACAAGCGCGAGATCCACGACAGCCGGGTGCGCGGCACCACCGCCGTCGCCACGGCGCTGGCATCGCTGGACACCCCGCCGCGGGTCTTCGTCTGCGCCAGCGCCATCGGCTACTACGGCGACACCGGCGCCCGCCGCACGGACGAGACGGCCCCGGCCGGCGAGGGCTTCCTGCCGGGGGTCTGTGTCGACTGGGAGGACGCGGCGGCCCCCGCCGAGGAGGCCGGCATCCGGACGGCCTTCGCCCGCACCGGCCTGGTGGTGGCCCGTTCGGGCGGCGCCTGGGGGCGGCTGTTCCCGCTGTTCCGGCTGGGCCTGGGCGGCCGTCTGGGCGACGGCAGCCAGTACTGGAGCTTCATCTCCCTGCACGACCACATCGCCGCCCTGCGCCATCTGATCGACGGCGACCTCGCCGGACCGGTCAACCTCACCGCCCCGGAGCCGGTGACCAACCGTGAGGTGACGGCCGCGATGGGCCGGGTGCTGCACCGCCCGACGCCGTTCCCGGTACCGGCGGCGGCCCTGAGACTGGCCCTCGGCGAGTTCTCCGCAGACGTCCTCGGCAGCCAGCGGGTGATCCCCCGCCGCCTCCTGGACGACGGCTTCACCTTCGCCCACCCCGGCATCGAGCAGGCGATCCGGGCGGCGTGAGGCCACGTCGCCGGGGCGGAGCGGGGGCGGCGGGTCCTCGCCGGGCGGCGAGGGACCGGCGGGGCGCCGGACCCGTACGGGCAGCCACGGACCGGCGGGGCGCTTGACCACCGGATCCTTACGAGCGGCGAGGGGCTTGACCCACCGGAGCCTCACCAGCGGCGAGGGGCCGGCGGGGCGCCGAACACCGTGAGCCCGGCGACGGGCCGGGCCACCGGGCCCCGTACGGGCGCGGGCCTCGATGCCGGACCCGTTCGGGCAACGACGGGCCTCGGCGCCGGCCCCGTTCGGGCGGCGACGCGCCCGCTCCCGGCCCCGTAGCCGCTCCCCGCCACCTCCCCTACCGGGAGGTGGCGATCCGGTTCCGGGCGCTCCCGGCCCCGTAGCCGCTCCCGCCCCATGGGCCACGGCCCCGTCCCGGCGGCGGCGGTCGTGGCCCCGGCGCGCGGTCCGCTCCGACGCGCCCCGCGCGATCCCTGGCCGCCCGGCGCGGGCCGTCCCTACCGTGCCTGGACACATCATCCGGCGTCCCGTGTACCGGCCCGGTGCGGGCGGGCGGGACCGATCTGAGGAGGGGCTCGTGCAGCGCACCTCACCGGCCGTGGACGCGGTCATCGTGGGGGCCGGCCCTGCGGGGCTGGCCGCCGCCCGTCAACTGACCGCCGCCGGGCTGACGGTCACCGTGCTGGAGGCCGCGGAGCGGATCGGCGGGCGGTCGGCCACCGACGACGTCGACGGCTTCCTCCTGGACCACGGCGGCAGGCCGCTCGTCGCCACACCCGGCCTGCTGCGCACCCCCGGCCTGGAGACGCTGAAGCTCTGCCGGTTCGCCCCGTGGATCGGGCTGCACAACGGACGGCGCGCCCAGCGAGTCAGCGCACTGCGGAGCACAAGGGGCGCACTCGCCGCCGCGCGCGCCCTTTCGCGCGCCGACCGGCATCCGGAGCGCCCCCAGGACCGGCGTATGGACCGCCTCGGCGACCGTACGGCCCCCGACCGCCCGGCGGCCGACGCGCTGTCCGGCCGCCCGGTCTTCGCGCCGCGCGCCCACGACGCGTTCCTGCGGCCGCTGCTCGGCGTCCTGCTGGGCGATCCGCGGCTGGGCGGCTCCAGCCGCGGCGCCGCGCTGGCCCTGCGGGCGTTCGCCGAGGGACGGCTCTGCCTGCCCGCCGGGGGCGCCGCCGCGCTCCCCGCCGCGCTCGCCGCGGGCCTGCCGCCCGGCACCGTCCGCACCGGCGTCCGCGTCACCTCCGTCGCCACCACCTCCGTCACCACCGCGGACCACGGCGAGGTGCGCTGCCGCGCGGTGGTGGTCGCGACCGGCGCCCGGGACGCGGCGGCGCTGCTGCCGGGGCTGCGGGTCCCGCCGTTCCACCCGGCGACGGTGCTGCACCACACCACCCCGCCCGGCCACGGCCCGCGCCCGGCGGGCCCGCGCGAGACACCGCTGCTGCTGACCACGCAGTCGCCGCTGGCCTGCAGCTACGCGGCCGGCGCCATCGACCCGTCCCGCGTCCCGACGGGCCGCACCCTGCTGACGACGGTGGTGCTCGGCGCCCCCGCCGCGCTGCCCGCCGCCGCCCTGGACGCGGCGGTCCGCCCGCAGCTCGCCCGGGTCCACGCCACCGCCACCACCGACTGGGAGCTGCTGGCCGTGCGGCACACCCCGGCGGCGATCCCCGCGATGCCCGCCCCGCACGACCCGGAGCGGCCGGTCCGGGTGCTCGCCGGGCTGTACGTGTGCGGCGACCACCGCGGCATCAGCACCGTGCAGGGCGCGCTGGACTCCGGCCGCCGTGCCGCCCGCGCCCTCCTGACCGACCTCGGCCTGCCCGCCACCGAACCGGCCGCCCTGCACACGGCCGCCTGACCCGACCGGCCCGCACCACCCCGAGGCCGTGCGGGCCGGTCGCCCAGGACCCGAGGACCACGACGGCCCGCACCGCCACGAAGGCGGTGCGGGCCGTTCGGCCCGGCGGGCGGACCCCGCCGTCTCACCCCAGGGCCGCCACCCGGTCCCGGTACCCCCGGACCGGCGCCGCGTCGCGGTACGGCTCCAGCCGCCGCTCGAACTCGGCGACGTACTCATGGGCGCGCACCGAGCGCATGTCGGCCGCCTGGAGCGCCGCCTCCGCGCCGAGTGAGCACGCCTGCTCCAGCTCGCCCAGGGCCAGCCGGGAGGTGGCCAGCACCACCCGGCAGAAGAGGCGGCTGCGGGCGAAGCCCGGCGCCCGCAGCTCCAGGGAGCGCTCGGCGTGCTGGGCGGCGGCCCGGAACTGCCGCAGATCGCGGTGGCAGTGGGCCAGCTCGTCGGCGAGCTGCGCCGCGTCGAAGAACCGCGCCCAGTGCGGCGTCTCGTCACCGGGCCGGGCGACCTCCAGCGCCCGCTCGGAGCGCGACAGCGCCGCCGTGCAGGCCCGTACCTCGCCCATCACGCCGTGGCCGCGCGCCTCCGCCGCGTGCAGCAGCGCCAGCACGGCGGGCGGCGCCGCGCCCCCGACCCCCTGCTGCGCCACCCGCGCCAACTGCACCGCCTCCCGGCCGTGCCCGAGGTAGACCGCCTGCCGGCTCATCGTGACCAGCACGTACGAGCCGTACGCGCGGTCCCCCGCCGCCTGCGCCAGCCGCAGCGCCTGCACGAAGTACCGCTGTGCCAGCCCGTGCGCCACGATGTCGTACGACGTCCAGCCGGCCAGCCGGGTCAGATCGGCGGCCGCGGCGAAGAGCTTGCGGCCGGTCGTCTCGCCGTACGTGCCGCGCAGCATCGGCTCGGCCTCGTGCTCCAGATAGCGCACCAGGGCCTGGCGGGCGTGGCCGCCGCCGTAGGCGTGGTCCAGCGCGCGGAACAGCTCGCCGACCGAGCGCAGCGCCGCGATGTCCCCGGCGGTGACCCGGGCGCCGCCGACCCGGTCGAGATGGTCGGTGCGGCGCTGGCGGGGCACCACGATCCGGCCCTGGAGCGGGACCCGGCCGGTGCCGTCGGGGGCCAGCTCGCCGCGGGCCACCCGTTCGTCGGGGCGGCCGATGAGCCAGTCCCGGCTGGGCACCACCAGCCCGGCCGGGGTGAAGGCGATCTTGCGCAGCTCGGCGTGGCTGCCGGAGTCCTTGCGCCACAGACCGCTGACGATGTCGACGGCCTCGGTGGGCGTCGAGGCGAATTCGAGCCCGGCGTAGACGGGTGCGCAGGCGTCCAGGCCGAGGTCCTGGGCCGACAGGCGGCGGCCCAGCTTGCGGGTGAAGACCTCGGCGATCAGGGCCGGGGTGGTGCCGCGCGGCTGCTGGCCGCGCAGCCAGCGGGTCACGGAGGTCTTGTCGTAGCGCAGGTCGAGGCCGTGCTCGATGCCGAGCTGGTCGACGCGCCTGGCGAGTCCGGCGTTGGAGAACCCTGCCTCGGCGATGAGGGCGGCCAGTCGGCGGTTGGGCGTGCGGTGCGGGGGTCGTTCCGTCATCAGCTTTACCGGTCTCCTGCCTTCCGGGCCGGGCCGCCGGGCCCGGCTGACCCTGTCCGGCACGCTCGTCGCCCTTGTGGAACGGCGCGAATGTAACGGCCTTCCGGCCTCTTCTGGCCGCCTGAGCACCGCGTTCATCCGATCGTGTGAGCAGGGAGCATGCACTCCACGGCGAGGTTCACCCGGCTCACGCCCCCGCCTTCCCTACCCGCCGGCCGGTTTCGCCGGTCCGTCCCGCCGGGGTCCCCCGGCCACCGGCCGCCGCACCCCGCGGCCGTACAGTGGCCTGGGCGCGAAGTGGCATCGGACATGCAGACGCCCGCATCGAACGGATGCGGCGGAACTGCATCGAACGTCGCAGCACGCTGCGACAGAAGTGCGAAGAGGAGCTGCCGTGACTGCGATCTCTCGGGGGGAGACCCCCGCACCCGAGGGGCTGCGCTTTGTGCATCTGGGCTTCGGCGCCGACGCCGTGCCGTACGAATCGGCGTGGCAGGAACAGCGCCGGGTGCACGCCGCCCGGTTCGCCGACGAGGTCCCCGACACCTGCCTGCTGCTGGAGCACCCGCCGGTCTACACCGCGGGCCGCCGCACCGCCGACGACGAACGTCCGCTGGACGGCACCCCCGTCATCGACGTGGACCGCGGCGGCAAGATCACCTGGCACGGCCCGGGCCAGTTGGTGGGCTACCCGATCCAGAAGCTGCCGCGCCCGGTCGACGTCGTCGCGCACGTCCGCCGCCTGGAGGAGGCGCTGATCCGGGTCTGCGCGGACTTCGGCGTCGAGGGCACCCGCGTCGAGGGCCGCAGCGGGGTGTGGGTGCTCGGCGACCCGGTCGAGCAGCGCCCGTCGCTCGGCGGTCTCCAGCTCGACCTCGCCCCGCAGACCGGTGAGGACGACGACGAGATGTACGACGCGCGGCTGCGCGGCCCCGAGTACGCGCCGTCCAACGCCGGGCAGCGCGGTGAGGACCGCAAGCTCGCCGCGATCGGCATCCGCGTCGCCAAGGGCGTCACGATGCACGGCTTCGCGCTGAACGTGAACCCGGACAACACCTCGTTCGACAAGATCGTGCCGTGCGGCATCCGGGACGCCGGGGTCGCCTCGCTCTCCGGCGAGCTGGGCCGCGAGATCACCATCGCCGAGGTGCTGCCCTCGGTGGAGAAGCATCTGCGGGACGTCCTGGAGGGCGCGGAGCTCCTCCCCCGCGCGGTCTGAGCACCGTAAGGAATGCGGACCTCGTATCCGGGGTTGGCGAGCACGTAAAGACGTGCGAAATACCGGGCGTACCCTGGTGTACGCCGCTGAATCGAATGCCGCGATAGCAGAAAGGGGCGCCGACGTGTCCGCTGTCGCACCCGACGGACGCAAGATGCTGCGCCTGGAGGTCCGGAACAGCCAGACCCCCATCGAGCGCAAGCCCGAGTGGATCAAGACCCGGGCGAAGATGGGCCCCGAGTACAACCATCTGCAGGGCCTGGTGAAGAGCGAGGGCCTGCACACGGTCTGCCAGGAGGCGGGCTGCCCCAACATCTTCGAATGCTGGGAGGACCGCGAGGCGACCTTCCTCATCGGCGGCGACCAGTGCACCCGGCGCTGTGACTTCTGCCAGATCGACACCGGCAAGCCGCAGGCGCTCGACCGCGACGAGCCGCGCCGCGTCGCCGAGTCCGTGCGGACCATGGAGCTGCGCTACGCCACCATCACCGGCGTCGCCCGCGACGACCTGGAGGACGGCGGCGCCTGGCTCTACGCCGAGACGGTCCGCCAGATCCACGCCGCGATGCCGGACACCGGCGTCGAGCTGCTGATCCCCGACTTCAACGCCGACCCCGACCAACTGGCCGAGGTCTTCTCGTCCCGCCCCGAGGTGCTGGCGCACAACGTCGAGACGGTCCCGCGGATCTTCAAGCGCATCCGCCCCGGCTTCCGCTACGAGCGCTCCCTCAAGGTCATCACCGAGGCGCGCACGGCCGGGCTGGTCACCAAGTCCAACCTGATCCTGGGCATGGGCGAGACCCGCGAGGAGATCAGCGAGGCGCTCCAGGACCTGTACGACGCGGGCTGCGAGCTGATCACGATCACCCAGTACCTGCGGCCCTCCGTGCGCCACCACCCCATCGAGCGGTGGGTCAAGCCCGCGGAGTTCGTGGAGCTGAAGGAGGAGGCCGAGGAGATCGGCTACGCCGGCGTCATGTCCGGTCCGCTGGTCCGCTCCTCGTACCGCGCGGGCCGGCTGTACCAGCAGGCGATCGAGCGGCGCGAGGTCGAAGCCTCCACTCAGGCGGTCTGAGCCGCCCCGGCGTGCCACTTTGTGAAACCTGGCACATGCTGAGGAGGACGCGGCCCGCACTCCCCCAGGCCGGGGGCGCGCGGGCCGCTTCCTCGTCGCGCCCGGGCGTGACCGGCGGGTCATCCGCCGGAAACACCCGCCGGTGACGATGGCCCCACACCCCGCGTCCGCCCCGCCGACCTCCCCGAGGGAGACCCACACCATGCAGGCCGCGCCGCTCCGCGCCACCGCACGCCCCGTCCCGTCCGTCACCGGAGCGCTCCGCGCCGTCGAGGCGCTGCTGCTCGGCGGCGGGCAGCGCACCGCCCGCCGCAACGCCTGGAACTCGGTCCTGGAGGACCGGCGCCGGGCCGGCGAACGGCAGGAGGCGCAGGACGTACTGGAGGCCGCGGCGACCCGCCGTCCGCGGGCCACGTAAACTTCTTGGTATGGCGAGGAAGGCAAACACAGACGGCGCTGGCGCCGGCACCCCCGGGCGGCTGAAGCAGATCGCCCAGACCTACAAGATGACCCGTCGGGTCGACTCCAAGGTCGGTCTTGTCGTCGTCGGCGTGGGCATCGTCGTGTTCGGCGTTCTCCTCGCCGTCGGCTTCGCGATCGGCCACCCCGTCTACGCGGGCATCCTGGGCTTCGTCCTGGCCTTCCTCGCGATGGCGATCGTCTTCGGGCGCCGCGCCGAGCGGGCGGCCTTCGGGCAGATGGAGGGCCAGCCGGGCGCGGCCGCCGCGGTGCTGGAGAACGTCCGCGGCTGGACGGTCACCCCCGCGGTGGCGATGAACCGCAACCAGGACGTGGTGCACCGCGCCGTCGGCAAGGCGGGCATCGTGCTGGTCGGCGAGGGCAACCCGAACCGGCTGCGCGGACTGCTGGCCGCCGAGAAGAAGCGGATGGCCCGTACGGTCGCCGACGCCCCGGTCCACGATTTCGTGATCGGTGAGGGCGAGGACCAGGTCCCGCTGAAGAAGCTCCGCACCCGGCTGATGAAGCTGCCCCGGGTCCTGCCCGGCGCGCAGGTCACCGCCGTCAACGACCGGCTGCGCGCGCTCGGCGACCTGATGAGCAACATGCCGGTGCCGAAGGGCCCCATGAACATGCGCCCGCCGCGCGGCAAGATGCGCTGACCGTCCCCACCCGGCCGGGCCGCACACCCGGCCCGCCTCCCCCACCGGCCACGACGCCCCGGAGCCTTGAAGGCTCCGGGGCGTTCTGTATGGCGCGCGTGGACGGACAGGCGCGTGGACGGGGCCGTGGGCGGGGTGTGCGGCGTACGCGCCGCCTCCCGGTCGGATCCGTCGGCCGTACGGCGTTCCCCGGGGCGGGATCCCGTGGCCGTACGGTGTTCCCTCGCCGGAACCCCGTGGCCGTGCGGCGTTCCGGCGGTTCCCGCTGGTGCGGCGGCGGTCACGGCGTCCCGACGGTGGCCGAGGCACGGTGGCCGGTCACGGACCGTGAGATCACCGGCGCCACCGTTTCGTATACGTAACGAATACGGGCGGTGCGGCGGGCGGCGCGCGGGCGCCCGGGGCGTCAGATGCGGACCTGCACCGCGCGGCTGAGGCGGTCGTGGAGACCGCGGCCGTCGCGGTCCCAGATGACGGCGGGGATGACGATCACCAGCAGGACGGTGCGGAGCACCACGCGCGGCAGCGAGAGGCGGCCGCCGCCCTCCGCGACGACCCGCAGCCCCAGCAGCCGCTTGCCGGGGGTGAAGCCGACGGTGCCGACCGTCAGGACGCTCAAGACCGCGAAGACGACCAGCGCCCAGTTGCTCGCCGACTGCGCGCGACCGCCGCTGAGCAGCCCGTACGCGATGAGCATGCACAGCGCCCAGTCGATGAAGAGGGCGGCGAAGCGGCGGCCCGGGCGGGCGATCGAGCCGGGGCCCTCCTCGGGCAGACCGAGCTGCGCACCGCGGTGGCCGAACTCGACGCCCATGTCCTCGGCGGCCGCGCGGGGGCCGGAGATCCACGATCCGATTGCTTGCCTGTTGTCCACCCGTCCACCGTACTGTGACCGCGCCCCTTCCCCGCCCGAGGGGCGCCGCCGAGCGGCCGGATACGCCATGACCAGGCATGATCGGGAGCGCGGCGGACCGCGCCCCGGTTAACCCCGACGAAACAAATGGGTCATGCTTGGGAAATCACGTCTGCCTATGGTCGGGCAAGCGCGCCACCCCAAAGGTCGCGCTCCGTGCATCAGCCCCGCGTCCGCCGACCGGTGACCGGGCAAGGAGGAGTAGGGATGTTCCAGAACGCCGACGACGTACAGAAATACCTCTCGGACGAGGACGTCAAGTTCATCGACGTGCGGTTCTGCGACCTGCCCGGTGTGATGCAGCACGTCACGATCCCGGCGAAGGCGTTCGACCCCGACGAGGAGCTGGCTTTCGACGGCTCCTCGATCCGCGGCTTCCAGGCGATCCACGAGTCGGACATGTCGCTCCGCGCCGACCTGTCGACGGCCCGCCTCGACCCGTTCCGCCGCGACAAGACCCTGAACATCAACTTCTTCATCCACGACCCGATCACCGGCGAGCAGTACAGCCGCGACCCGCGCAACATCGCCAAGAAGGCCGAGGCGTACCTCGCCTCCACCGGCATCGCCGACACCGCCTACTTCGGCCCCGAGGCGGAGTTCTACGTCTTCGACTCGGTGCGCTTCGACACCTCGGCGAACGCGTCCTTCTACCACATCGACGCCGAGTCCGGCGCGTGGAACACGGGCTCCGAGGAGAACAACCGCGGCTACAAGGTCCGCTACAAGGGCGGCTACTTCCCCGTCCCGCCGGTCGACCACCACGCCGACCTGCGCGCCGAGATGTCCCTGGAGCTGGAGGCCGCCGGCCTGCAGATCGAGCGCCAGCACCACGAGGTCGGCACCGGCGGCCAGGCGGAGATCAACTACAAGTTCAACACGCTGCTCGCCGCCGCCGACGACCTGATGCTCTTCAAGTACATCGTGAAGAACGTCGCCTGGCGCAACGGCAAGACCGCCACCTTCATGCCCAAGCCGATCTTCGGCGACAACGGCTCCGGTATGCACGTCCACCAGTCCCTCTGGCAGGGCGGCAACCCGCTCTTCTACGACGAGCAGGGCTACGCGGGCCTCTCCGACACCGCCCGCTACTACATCGGCGGCATCCTCAAGCACGCCCCGTCGCTGCTGGCCTTCACCAACCCGACGGTGAACTCCTACCACCGCCTGGTCCCCGGCTTCGAGGCCCCGGTCAACCTCGTCTACTCGCAGCGCAACCGTTCCGCCGCGATGCGCATCCCGATCACGGGCACCAACCCCAAGGCCAAGCGCGTCGAGTTCCGCGCCCCGGACCCGTCGTCCAACCCGTACCTCGCGTTCTCCGCGCTCCTCCTCGCGGGCCTCGACGGCATCAAGAACAAGATCGAGCCGGCCGAGCCGATCGACAAGGACCTCTACGAGCTGGCCCCCGAGGAGCACGCGGGCGTCCAGCAGGTCCCGACCTCCCTCCCGGCCGTCCTCGACGCCCTCGAGGCCGACAACGAGTACCTCCAGCAGGGCGGCGTCTTCACCTCCGACCTGATCGAAACCTGGATCGACTACAAGCGCACCCACGAAATCGCCCCGATCCAGCTCCGTCCCCACCCGCACGAGTTCGAGCTTTACTACGACCTGTAAAGGCACCGGTTCGGTAAGCCGTCGGCTGCGCCCTCCTGTCACGGAGGGTGCGGTCGGCGGCTTTTGCGTGGGCTGGACCCGGGCTGGGGAAATTTGAGATTTCCGCCGTTTCCTCGGAGGAAAACCCCATAGGCATATGCCTGAAAAATATGCCAGGAGCATTCCCAGCCGATTAGAATTCGATCATGCGCTGGGGTACGTTATCGCCCCCGCTGGTGATCACGGACACATCTGAAATTTCCGTTTCCGGCGGGGTCCATGATGGGTTCACACCGAAAGACGGCCTATTTTGTTTCACATAACTTTCCGCGCTGCCGTGATCCGCTTCGCCTCGTGCGCCGCGTTCACGGTGGCACTGGCCGGCCTCGCGGCGACTTCCGCGTCGGCCGCCGCGCCTGCCGCGACCATGCCCTACCGGGCGGCGCCCCTGTACCACTGCGATCAGGTGATGTGGTGACGGCGGTTCACCGGGTCCCGGACCGCTGAGCCTTCGTCCCCGTCGGCTCCCGGACCGGTGCCCCTGGTTCGGGAGCCGGCAGGCTCTGCCGCCCGAGCAGGCGGCGGAGCGCGTCCGCCTCGGCGCGGGCGCCCAGCCGGTGGTAGGTCATCAGGGCCCGTTCCGCGTAGGGGCGGGCCGTTTCGCTGCCGTGGAGATTCAGGTGGGTGCGGGCCATTCCCGCCAGGGCGTGGGCGGCGTCGAGCGGGAAGTCGAATTCTCGCGCTATGCGGAGCGCGTCGTCATAGGTTTCCAGGGCCGCCTGCCATTCCCCGGCCAGACGGTGCGCATCGGCCCGGCCGACCATGGCGCGCTGCCGCTCGTAGACGTTGCCGAGGCGCAGAGCCAGGTCCTCCGCGGTGCGGAGGTGGCGCATCGCCTCTTCCGTCCGGCCGGTCGCGGCGTGTACCCGGCCCAGCCCGATCAGCGAGTTCATCTCCCCGACGGCGTCGCCGCGGGCGCGATTGCTGGACAGAGCCCGGCGGAAGAATGCCTGGGCCTGGTCGATCTGGTTCATTCCGAGATGGGCATCGCCCATGTTGTTGTCGAGGATCGCGGCCTCTCGTCGTCCGCCGAAGCGCTGGACCAGCTTCAGGGACTGCTCGTAATGGTGCAGGGCCTTCTCCCTTTTGCCCTCGTGCATATGAATTTCGCCCATGTTGTTGAAGGCTTTGGCCTGGCCGTGCAGATCGCCCAGGCCGCGGTGGATGCCCAGCATCTCGACGAAGCAGCGCATCGCCCGCGGGTAGTCGGCGCTGAAGATCAACGCCGCGCCCTGGACGTTGAAGCTCTCCGCCACGCCGTACCGGTCGCCGGTCGCGCGGTAGAGCTCCCGGGCCCGCTCCAGTGCGTGCCCGCAGTCGTCGCTGCGGCCGGCCGCCAGATGCGCCCGGCCGATCTGCAGGAAGGCGTCGGCCCGGCCGTGGTCGTCGCCGAGCGTCTCGAAGAGGGTGTACGCCTCAAGGGCGCAGCTCAGGGCCTGTACGTGGTCCGACTGGGCCAGGACGTCGGCACGCGCCACCAGGGAACGGGCCAGCGTGGCCCGGTCGTCGGTGCCGCGCAGCACGGTGACGGCGGCGTCGAGCAGTTCGGCCGCCACCTCGCCCGTGCCCCACAGTTTGAGGGAGTGCACGAGGGTGAGCGGGAACAGGACGGCGAACTCCGGGAATTCGGCCGCCGCGGTGCGCGCCGCGGCCAGGAGGTTGGCGCGCTCGACGGTGAGCCAGACGGTGGCGCGGTCCGCGGCGCCGTCCCCGGGCACGGTGAAGTCCGGGGCGTAGGGGGATTCCCGCTCCAGGGCCGGGGTTCGCGGCCATCCCGGGTGGGCGGAGCGCTCGGCGCGGTCGGCGGCCGTCAGGTAGTAGGAGAGGAGTCCGCTCAGCGCCTGCCGGCGCGCGTACCGGGGGATCTCCACGCGGCACAGGCGGCGCCCGAAGGCCCGTAAGAGGTCGTGGAGTTGGTAGCGGTCGCGTACGGGTTCCTCGATGAGGTGCCGGTCCAGCAGGTCGTCGGCGGCGCGGCGGATCTCGTCCGGCGCCGCGGCGCACAGGGCGGCCGCCGCGTCGACGGTGATGTCCGGTCCCGGGTGCAGCGCCATGTAGCGGAAGAGCCGCCGGGCCGCCGGACGCAGGTCGACGTAGGAGAGCTGGAGCGCCGCGGTGACGCGTTCGCCCATCTCGTCCAGGGGGTCATCGGCGCGGCTCAGGCGTTCGGCGATGTGCTCCAGGTCCCAGGTGTCCCGGTGCCGCAGCCGGCCGGCGAGGAGTTGCAGGGTGAGCGGGTGTCCCCCGCATATCTGCATGATCCGGCGGAGAGCCGCGTCGTCCGTGGAGCGCCCCCGTCCGGCCACCCGGGTGAAGAGGGCGGACGCCTCGGGGAGCGAGAGTTCGTCGAGCAGCAGGTGGGTGGCGCCGTCCAGTTCGGCCAGGCGGTTGCGGCTCGCCACGATCGCCCGGCAGCTCGCGGAGCCGGGGAGCAGCGGGACGATCTGGTCGGCGTCCCTGGCGTTGTCCAGCACGACGAGTATCCGGCGGTGGGCGGTCCACTCCCGCCAGCGGGCCGTCTGTTCGTCGAAGGTCTCCGGGAGCGGATCGGGGCCACCGGCGCTGCGCAGAACGGGGACACCGGCGCTGCGCAGGAGGAAGGCGAGCGCCTCGGCGGGTTCGTACGCGGGCTGGTCGCTGTAGGCGCGGAGGTCGACGTAGAACAGGCCGTCCGGGTAGGCGGCGCGCAGGCGGTGGGCCGCGTGGATGATGAGGGCGGTCTTGCCCACACCGGGCATGCCGTGGACGACGGTCAGTGGCAGGGCGGTGGTGTGGCCCTCGTGCGGCGGGGTGGCGAGCAGGGTCCGCAATTCGACGGCGCGGCCGGTGAAGTCCTTGGTGTCGCGGGGCAGGGTGCTGCTCGGCGCGGGCCCGGGGGCCGGGCGCGCCTCGGAGGCGGGGGCGGGGACGGGGTCACGCTCCGGCCGGGGTGCGGGGGGTGCGTCGAGCGCGGCGTCCTGCGCGAGGATGCGGCTCTGGAGGGTCCGCAGCTCCGTCCCCGGGTCGATGCCGAGCCGGTCGCCGAGGAGGTGCCGGGTGGTGGCGTACAGCTCCAGGGCCTCACCGTCGCGGCCGGAGCGGTAGAGGGCCAGCATCAGGGCGGCGACGGCCCGCTGGGCCAGGGGGTTCTCCGCCACGAGGTCGCGGAGTTCGCCGATCAGGTCGGTGTGGCGGCCCAGTTCCAGTTCCAGGTGGATGCGTTCCTCCTGGAGGGAGCGGCGGTCCTCGGTCAGGCGCGCGCCCGCCGCCGCGGCCCAGGCTCCGGGGAATTCGGCGAGCGGGTCGCCGCGCCACAGCGCCTGGGCGCATCGCAGCCGGGCGACGGCCCCCTCCCGGTCACCGCGCGCCGCCGCCGCACGCGCCTCGGCACGGATGCGCCGCAGGCGGTAGAGGTCGACGTCGTCGGTGTCGGCGACACGGAGCCGGTAGCGCCGTGGCGAGACGAGATCGATCCGGGCCCGGTCGCCGACCGCGTCGGCCAGAAGGGCGCGCAGTCGCGACAGGTAGCTCTGCAAGGTGGCGACGGGGGTGTCGGGGACGTCGTCCTCGCCCCAGACGCGGTCGACGAGCGTCTCCACGCCCACCGGCTCCCCGTACGCGTACAACAGGGAAGCCAGCACGTGGCGGGCCTTGGGAGAGCCGAGCGGCCACTGGTGGCCGTCGTGCCACAGTTCGAGCGGCCCCAGTAACAGAAGTTCCACCATCGCCCCCTGATGGTTCGCCTTCCCACCCCGGTCCGGAGGTCACCGGACGCCTGAGCGGGGTTCATCTCAACTGTTGCCCGGAGCCGGAGGGACCGGAGGGGGTGGGCAGGGGCGCACCGTCGCGCCAGGGGCGCACGTGCCGCCGGCGGCTTCCGCGCGTGCCGTCGGCGGGTTCTCCGCGGCGCTGACCGGCGGCTCAGGAACCGTACAAGGAATCTGCAGGCTCGGTGACAGCTCTCCCCCGCACCGTGGGAACCGCGGCGGAAGGACCGCACCCGCGGGTCGGCCGACGGGGCGGACACCGCGGGCACAGCACATCGGACCGGTCAACTCGTTTTGAACGTGGGGGAGTTCGAATGAACATGACGGTATCGGGATTCGAGTGGCGGCATGTCCCGCTGCGGCTGGACGTCGAGCGGTGGGCCACCCGCAAGGTGCGGAAGAAGATCCTCGCGGTGGTGCACACGGTCACCTCGGGGCAGCGGGTGCTGGACGCGGCCCGGTTGCTCGACGGTGACCCCCGGGTGCAGGTGATCTTCACTGTCGCACCCGATGTCTTCAGCCAGGGCGTGGACGCCTTCCTGGAGGGCACCCGGGCGCTGGTGCTCCCCTGGGCCCAGGCCGTGAGCTTCCCGTTCGACCTGGCGCTGGCGGCCAGCCACGGCAGCCTGCACGAGCTGCACGCACCGGTGATCGTGCTGCCGCACGGGGTGGGTCACAACAAGCTCGTGTCGTCGCCGACCGGGCATCCGGCCGCCGGGGCCGATCCGGCGAAGCGTGGTGTCTACGGGCTGAGCAGGCAGCGGCTGGTGCGGGACGGAGCCGTCATCCCGTCGGCGATCGTGCTCTCCCACGACGAGGAGCTGGCCAGGCTCGGCCGCGAGTGCCCGGAGGCGGTGCCGGTGGCCCATGTGGTGGGGGACCCGTGCTACGACCGGATCAGGGCGAGCATGCCGTCGCGGGCGCTGTACCGGAAGGCGCTGCGCACCGGAGCGCGCCAGGAGCTGGTGCTCGCCTGCTCCACCTGGGGGCCCCAGTCGTTGCTGGGCGAGGAGTGGGAGCTGCTGGAACGGCTGGCGGCGGATCTCCCGCGCGACGAGTACAGCATCGCGCTGATGCTGCATCCGAACATCTGGAACGCGCACGGGGAGTGGCAGATCAAGAGCTGGCTGACCTGGCTCGGACGCGCGGGGGTGCAGGTGATCAGCCAGTACTCGGACTGGTGCGGCGCGGTCGTCGCGTCCGACATCATCGTCGGGGACCACGGCTCCGCCGCCCTCTACGGGACGATGACCGGCGCCCGGGTGCTGACCACGGGCTCGTCCGAGGTGGAACTGGACCCCGGGTCCCCCATGGCCGAATTGCGCTCCTTCGCGCCCCGGTTGCGGGCCGACCGCCCGCTGCGGCGGCAGTTGCGTGCTCCGGCCGCGGCGGCACGGCCGGAGCTCTACGCCCGGGTGGCCGCCCGGCTCACCTCGGAGCCGGGCCGGTTCGCCCGCCGGATGCGGTCGCTGATCTACCGGACGCTGCGGCTGCGGGCTCCGGCCGCGCGGCTGGTACCGGAGACGGCGTCGCTGCCGGTCACCCTGGACTTCGGGGTCGCGGGCGGAGCGGAGACATGACGGCGCGGTGGCTGAGTGTCCGCGGGCCCGGCCCCGGTGGCGCCACGCTGCTCGCCGTGGCCGGGGAGACGCCCGTGCCCGACGCCGTGACGGCGGTGCGGGCGACGGTGCGGCTGCGGTTGCCCGGCGGCAGGTGGGTGACCGATCACCATCTGCGTGTCGCGCCTCCGGCGCCGCGCCCGTGGCCGCTGCTGGCCGATGTACTGGTGGTCCGGGCCGCTGAGCCGGCCGGAGAGGCGTACCTCGCTCCCGGGGCGGCCGTGCTGGCTCTCCCGCAGGGGCCCACGAGGTGCCGTATGCGGTGTGCCCCGTGGCGGGACACCTGGGTGGAGCTGGGCTCCGGGCATGCCGCCGTGGCGTCGTGGGAGATCTGGGCGTCGCTGGCACACGCCTGGCTGGTGGCCGGTCTGCCGGTGCGGGCGCTGGCCGCGGCGGCGGTGCGGGTGGTGCCGGCCGGTCACCCGGCGGCGCCGAGCGCCCCCAGCCGGGTGCGCACCGCGTCGGCGCGTTCCGTCCGGTTCACTCCGACGTAGAGATCGAGCGCCTCCTGGTAGCGGGCCCTGGCCAAGGGGACCTCCCCTCGGCTCCCGGCGATCTCGGCCAGGGCCTCCAGGGCCCGCGCGATCTCGTAGCCGGCGTTGACACCGCGGAGTTCGGTCAGCGCCTCGGACAGCAGATCCTCCGCCTCCCGCACCGCACCGGCGAGCATCCGGGCCCGGCCCAGGAGGGTCGTCGCGCGGGCGGCGTTGTAGGTGTCGCCCGCCTCGCGCAGGGTGTCCCGCGCCGCCGCGGCGGCGGCCGCGGCTTCCTGCGGGCGGGCCGCGTCGAGGGCGATTCCCGCGGCGTTGAGGCGGGCCAGAGCGCCGGCGCGCGGATCTCCGTGGCGGGGCAGTTCGGCCGCGGCGCGGACGAACAGCGCCTCGGCCGCCTCCGCGTCGCCGCGGCGCTGGAGGGCGAGTCCGCGGTAGTTGAGCGTCCGGGCGTGCCCCAGGGCGTCGCCGTCCTCGTCCAGGATCTCCGCCGCCGCCTCGAACATGTCCAGGGCTCGGTCGTGCTCGCCGCGCCCCAGCTCGCCCAGGCCTCCGGAGGTCAGCATCCTGGCCTGCGCCACCCGGTCCCCGTGCTCCTCGGCCGCGGCCAGCCCCTCCCTGTGCACGGTGCGCCAGTGTTCGTAGTGTTTGCGGCGGGGGAAGAGCGGCCACATGGCATCGGCCAGTTGCCAACTGAACCACGGGAAGGCGGTGGTTCTGACGCGCCGGACGACCGCGACGAGGTCGGGCAGTTCCCGCTCCAGCCAGTCCAGCGCCGCCTCCGCGTCCCGGCTGCCGAACGGCGCGGAGCGCGCCTCCCGGGAGGCCGGGTCCCGCTCCAGAGCGGTCCGCCGCGGCTCGATGGCGCGCTCCGCGAGGGTGGCGAGGGCGAGGTAGTGACCGGCTGTACGGCGCAGCGCCCCGGCGCGTTCCGCCGCCGGTTCGTCCTCCTCGGCCCGCGCCAGGGCGTGCAGCCGTACGAGGTCGTGGAAGCGGTAGCGGCCCTCCCCCGTCTCGGTGAGCAGATGGGTGTCGTGGAGGACGTCCAGCAGCTCCGCGGCCTCGCCCGCCGTCGCCCCGGTGGGGGCCAGCAGGGCTGCCGCGAGGCCGTTGTCGACATGTCTGCCCGGGTGGGTGCCGAGCAGCCGGTAGAGCCGGGCGGCGTCCGCGGACAGACCGCCGTAGGACAGGTCCAGGGCGGCCCGTACGCTCCGGTCCCCGTCGATGGCCAGGGCGTCGAGGCGTCCGCGTTCCTCGGACAGGGCCCCGACCATCACGGCGATGCTGCGCCGCGGCCGGGCGGCCAGACGCGCGCCGACGAGACGTACGGCGAGCGGGAGGCCGGCGCAGAGACGGACCAGGGCGCGGGCGTCGTCGGGGTCCTCCGCCACACGGTGGTCCCCGAGCGTGTCCGCGAGCAGCGCGACGGCGTCGTCCGGTGCGAGCGGTTCGAGGTGGAGCTGGTGACCGCCTTCGAGGGTGAGGCCGGTCAGGCGGGCGCGGCTGGTGACCAGGGTGACGCTGCCCCCGCCGGGGAGCAGCGGACGGACGTGGGCGGCGCTCTCGGCGTCGTCGAGCAGGACCGCGACCGGGCGCCGGGAGGTCAGCGAACGGTAGAGCGCCGCGCGTTCGGCGAGGGCGTGCGGCACCTGCTGCGGTGCGACGCCGAGGCCGCGCAGGAAGCGGCTGAGCGTCTCCGCCGGGTCGGCCGGCCCGCTCGGCGACCGCGCGCCCAGATCGGCGTAGAGCTGGCCGCCGGACGGCGACGGTCTCAGGGAGTGCAGCCAGTCCAGCGCGAGAGCGGTCTTGCCGACGCCGCCCAGGCCGCTGATGGCCGCCAGGAAAGGGTGGCCACGACGGACACAGCGATCGAAGTGGGACGTCAGGAACAGCAGCTCATCCGCACGGTCGGTGAGCGGCGCGGTGGGAGGTAACTGCCTCGGTACGGGCGGGAGGGCGGCCCCCTGGCCCCCGATGTACACATCTCCCTGGATGATGCCCGCCTGCAGGCTCGGGCCCAGGACCTGCCCGCTGATGTCGTTGTGAACGCTCTGCTCGTCCACCGGCATGCGCCCCCTTCGCCCCGGCCGCCGGCTGCACCCGGACGACTCCTGCATGAGTATGTCCGAGTACGCGGCGGACACTCGGCGGTGCCCGGGGCCACCGGCCCGTGCGGGTGGCGGCTCCCCGGCCGGGCGCCGCTCCGACCGCGCCGGAGTTTCCCGGCTGCGCCAGACTGACCCCATGCCCGAATTGCCAGAAGTTGAGTCGCTCGTCCGATACCTGCGGGGGCGGGTCGAAGGGAAGACCGTCGAGCGGGTTTTTCCGGTGGCGGTCAGTGTGCTGAAGACGTATGAGCCCGCCGTGACGGAGTTGGAGGGGGAGGTGTGCGGGGGCGTGGTGCGGTGGGGGAAGTTTCTGGATGTGGGGGTCGGGGGGTTGCGGTTGGTGATGCATTTGGGGCGGGCGGGGTGGGTGCGGTGGCGGGAGGAGGTGCCGGAGGGGGTGCCGCGACCGGGGAAGGGGCCGTTGGCGTTGCGGGTGCGGCTGGTCGAGGGGGACGGGTTCGATGTGACGGAGGCGGGGACCCGTAAGCAGGTGGCGGTGTATGTGGTGCGGGATCCGCGGGAGGTGCCCGGGGTGGCGCGGCTGGGGCCCGATCCGCTGGACGCCGCGTTCACGCGGGAGGCGTTCGGGGCGATGGTGAGCGGTGAGCGGCGGCAGATCAAGGGCGTACTGCGGGATCAGGGCGTGCTGGCCGGGATCGGGAACGCGTACTCGGACGAGATCCTGCATGTGGCGCGGATGTCGCCGTTCAAGGCGGCGGCGTCGCTGTCGGAGGAGGAGACCGATGTGCTGTACGCGGCGATCGGGACGACGCTGGCGGACGCGGTGGCGCGCTCGGGCGGGCTGGAGCCGGGGAAGCTGAAGGCGGAGAAGAAGAGCGGTATGCGGGTGCACGGGCGGGCCGGCCAGGCGTGTCCGGTGTGCGGGGACACGGTGCGGGAGGTCGTGTACCGGGACCGGTCGATGCAGTACTGCCCGACGTGTCAGACGGGCGGGAAGATTCTGGCGGACCGGCGGATGTCGCGGTTGTTGAAGTGAGGGGGAAGTGGGGGGGAGCGGGGGGGGAAGGTGGGGCGGCGGGCGCCGCGCGGTGGAGCGCGGCGCCCGGCCCCGTACGGCCGGCCGGGCGCCCTGAGCCCGCGCAGCCGGACGCGGCCTCCTCGGCCGCGGCCACGGGACCGTAGCTGCCGGACCACTGCCGGACCGGGCATGGCCGAACGCGGCGCCCGGCCCCGTCAGCCGTGGGCGGGCCGCGGTCGGACGTACCCGCGGCCCCGCCCGTCTCACGGGGTGAGCCGGCCCCGTCAGTCGCGGATGGCCGTGGTCATCCTTCCTCGCCCAGCAGTTCCCGTAGCTCCGTCACCGCCCGACGGAGCTGGTCGGCGAAGGTGTGCATCGGTTCCGCGACCTTCTCCGGGGTGCTGAGGTAGAGGTGGAAGCGGTCGGGGAGGAGGACGTAGGCGACGCCGATGCAGCGGCTGCTGGTGGAGCCGAAGCCGAAGAACTGGATGTGGGCGGAGGGGGCTGAGCTGGTGCTGAGGTAGTCGTCGCGCATGGTGAGCCAGCCCGGGGAGCGGTAGAGGGCGGGCTGGTCGGGGAGGCCGAGTTCCGGGCCGCGGCGGCGCTGGATCAGCTCCAGTTCCCACAGGTGCTGTTCGGGGGCGCGGCCGGCCTGGCAGTCCTTGGCGCGGGCGACGTGGGCCTGGGCGGCGGCGCGGAAGGCGGCGCGGCGGGTGGCGGGGTCGGTGGCCGGGTCCTCCATGGCGGCGACGAAGCGCTGGATCTCCTCGGTGACCACCCGCATCGCCTCGGTGCGGCCGCGCCGCCACTGCCGGGTGGCGATCGATTCGTAGGTGGCGCCGAGGTGGCCCTTGGCGCGCTGGTGGGCGAGTTGGTAGGCGAGCTGGACGAAGGCGTCCGGGGAGACGCCGAGGGCTTTGGCGGTGTCGGCGCCGAAGTCGTCGAAGGTGACGGTGCGGGTGGCGGTGGCGCGGCCGTACGCGGCGAAGGCGTCGGCGGCGGCGCGGACGCGGGCGCGGGTGGCGTCGTCGGTGGTGAAGGTGAGCGGGGCCGGTGCGGGCGGGCCCTGGGTGCGGGCGCCGGCGAGGCGGGCGTGTTCCTCGGGGGTGGTGGCGAGGAGGCCGTCGACGAAGGCGAGGACGGTGGTGCCGTCGAGTTCGCAGTGTTCGATGTTGATGCCGGCGCGGCCGTCGGCGAAGACGATGAGGGAGACGGCCTTGTCGAACCAGCGGTTGCCGCGGTCGCCGTACAGCAGCTCGTCGCACGCCTCCTGGACGCCGTCGGGGGCGAAGTCCTCCAGGCAGACGCAGAAGAGGGCGGTTTCGACGGTGTCGAGGGCGGCGGCGTTGCCGGGGTCGGCGAGGAGGGCGGTGCGGGCGTCGGCCCATTCGGCGCGGGCGAGGGTGGTGAGGTGGCCGACGGAGGTGCCCGGTTCGGCGGGGGCGGCGCCCAGTGTGCGTACGGCGTCGAGCCCGGCGCGCAGGTCGTCGAGGCCGTAGGGGGTGCCGTCGGGGGCGAGGACGTCGAGGCGGAACATCCGGCCGTGGAAGAGGACGACGATGTGGCGGGCGCGGGACGGGCCGGGCCACTCGGCGGAGTACGGGGCGCGGACGGTGTCCTGGTCGGTGCCGGGGATGCGGGTGGTGGAGAAGAGGTAGCGGTGCTGGTCCATCGACTGCGGGCGGCCGCGCTGGAGGACGGGCGGGAGCCGTTCCTCGTCGAGGAGGCGCTTGTGGTGGAGGGCGCCGGCGATGAGGCCGGCGGCGCGGGAGAGTTGGGGGTCGGCGGCGAGGGCGGCCGTGGCCGGGGCGCTCTCGCCCTCGGCCGGTGCGGCGCCCGTCCCCGGTGCGGGCTCCCCGCCCCGGGACTCGTCCCGGAACTCGTCCCGGAACAGGAAGAAGAAGTTCGCGTTGAGGGCGATGCGGTCGCGGCGGCCGAGGTAGCGGTAGGGCCAGAAGGTGTCGAGCCAGCTATGGGTGGTGGGGAGCGCGTCGTAGGCGGCGAGGGCGGCGTGCAGGACGGGGCCGGGGCCGTCGGGGGCGCGGAAGGCGGCCACCTCGGCCTCGGTGGCGGCGCGTTCGGCGTCGGTCAGCAGCGGGCGGCACCACTCCAGGAAGAGGGCGCAGCTCTCCTCAAGGGTGGGCAGCGGCACCTTCGGTAGCTGGTCGTCATGGGCGAAGGTGGTGCCGGGTGCGGTGTCCTCGGGTGTGGGCATGGCGGCTCTCGATTCGACGGATGCGTACGGGCGACGTGCTCAACGAGCGGGAATCGTACGGGGGTTGGTCAGTCCAGGAGGGTGTCGCCGCGGACCGCGCGGCGGGCGGCGGCCTCGTGGGCGGGGAGGACCCGGCCGAAGAGCTGGCGGGTGCGGGCGAGGCTGCCGATGACGCCGGGCCGCTCGCTGTAGGCGAAGATCGCGGAGTGCCTGGCCCGGGCGCCGCGGACCGGGCTGACCCGGTGCAGCGCGTAGCGGCCGCGGAAGAGCTGGAGGTCGCCGGGGCGCAGCGGGAGGCGGCGGACGAGGTGGCCGCCGTCACCGTCGAGGACGGCGCGGACGTCGTCGAAGCGTTCGTCGTCGGCGGACCGGATGCCGGGGCAGTACTCGAAGTCGCCGCCCTCCGCGGCTTCCTGGGTGAGCATGCTGACGGTGAACTCGTTGGTGTCGAAGTGCCAGGGGTGTTCCATGCCCGGTTCGACGACGTTGAGGACGAGTCCGGCGAGCGGGTCGGCGAGCGGGTGCAGCCGGGGCAGGCCGAAGCAGGCGGCGAGGAAGCGCTGGAAGTCAGGGTCGGTGTGGAGCCGGCTGATGAGCGCGTCGGCGGGGATGCGGTCGCGGGGGACGAAGGCGTTGCCGCGCAGGAAGGTGCGGCGCCCCGGGTGGCCTTCGGGCAGCGGGGTGTCGGTGGCGATGTTGTAGACGTTGACGGTCTCGGTGGCGAAGTGGGCGCGGGGGGCGAGGTCCGCGCACTCCTCGCGCAGGGCGTCGCGCTGCGGCGGGCGGAGGAAGTCCGTGAGGACGGTGCAGCCGAGGGTGCGCAGGTCGCGGCGGGCCCGGTCGATGACGGTCCGGGCGGCGGGGGCGTCGGGGTCGGCGAGCGGGTAGCGGTCGGTGTCGACCACGTGGTCGAGCGTGAGCGTCGTGGACGGTGTGCTCATGCGGTCCCTTCCGTGTGCGGGCGGGCGGTCGGCGCGGCGCGCGTCGTCGTCCCCGTACGTGACGCGCCGGCGGCCACCCCTCGGAATGCGGCAACTCTACTGAGAGGTAACCGAGTTGGGGCCAGGTGAACGGGAAGACCGCTGTGAGACGGCCCACGGTGCGGCGGGGGCGGGTGGGGCGCGGGGCGGCGACGGTACGCGGTGGACGGGTACGGGCGGGACGCGGGGGCGGGGGCGCCCCAGGCGCAGGCGGGCGAGAGCGGGAGCAGGGCGCGCCCATGGGGCGGCCCCCGGGCATCCGGAGCACGCGGGGGGGGGCCGCGCACCGGACACAGGCCGCGGGACACGGGACCGTGCGGAGACGGAGGCGTACGAGCGGGGCGCGGGGACGGGGACGGGCGGCAGCGGCCACACGCTCAGGCGGACGGGCGGCAGACGAGGGCCGGACACAGGCGGGCGGCAGCGGGCACACGCTCAGGCGGGCGGGCGGCAGCGGGCACAGGCACAGGCGGCGGACGCGGGCCCGACGCAGCGCGGACGGCGGACGCGGGCCGGACACAGGCGGGCGGCAGCGGCCACACGCTCAGGCGGACGGGTGACAGACGAGGGCCGGACGCAGGCGGGCGGCAGCGGGCACAGGCACAGGCGGCGGACGCGGGCCCGGCGCAGCGCGGACGACGGACGCGGGCCGGACACAGGCAGCGGACGCAGAGGGGGGCGGACGACGGCGGCACCGGCCCTGCCCGGGCAGGCCAGAGCCGGGCAGGGCCAGGCCGGGCCGGGCAGAACCCGGGCAGGGCCAGGCCGGACCGGGCCGGACAGGGCCAGGCCGGACCGGGCCGGGGAGAGCCAGGCAGGGCCAGGCAGGGCCAGGCCGGGCCGGACAGGGCCAGGCCGGGCCGGACAGGGCAGGGCAGGTCAGAGCCGGGGAGAGCCAGGCAGGGCCAGGCCGGGCCGGACAGGGCAGGCCAGAGCCGGACAGAGCCAGGCCGGACAGGACAGGGCAGGTCAGAGCCGGGCAGGGCCAGGCCGGGCAGGACAGAGCCAGGCCGGGCTGGGCAGACCCCGGGCCGGACAGGGCAGAGCAGGGCCGAACCGGGCCGGGCAGGGCCAGGCAGGCCGGAGCCGGTCCCGGCAAGGCCGACCGCAGGCCGCCCCGCGTCCCGTCGCCTCGGTCACTCTTTTATGCAACTTGTTGCACAACTCCGCTCGGGTGCCCTAGAACATCCCTGACGACCGTCGCCGCGCCAGGAGGCCCGATGAGCCCGAGCCCGTACCCGAATCTGCTGAGCCCGCTCGATGTGGGGCCCGTGACGCTGCCCAACCGCGTCCTGATGGGATCGATGCACGTCGGGCTGGAGGAGGCGCCCGGCGGGTTCGCGCGGATGGCCGCGTTCTACGCCGAGCGGGCGCGCGGCGGCGTCGGGCTGATCGTCACCGGCGGGTTCGCGCCCAACGACGCCGGGCGGCCGTACGAGGGCGGGGCCGCGCTGACCACCGAGGCGCAGGCCGCCGAGCACCGGCTGATCACCGACGCGGTGCACCGCGAGGGCGGCCGGATCGCGCTCCAACTGCTGCACTTCGGGCGGTACGCGCACCACCCGGACCTGGTGGCGCCGAGCGCGCTCCAGGCGCCGATCAGCCCGTTCACCCCGCACGCGCTGACCGATGACGAGGTCGAGCGGACCGTCGAGGACTTCGTACGCGCCGCGGAGCTGGCCCGGTCCGCCGGGTACGACGGCGTCGAGATCATGGGTTCCGAGGGCTATCTGATCAACGAGTTCCTGGTGACCGCCACCAACCGGCGGACCGACCGGTGGGGCGGCTCCTACGCGAACCGGATGCGGTTCCCGGTGGAGATCGTCCGCCGGGTGCGGGAGCGGACCGGGCCGGACTTCCTGATCATCTACCGGCTGTCCATGCTGGACCTGGTGCCGGGCGGCTCCACGCTGCCGGAGGTCATCGAGCTGGCCGGGGCGGTCGAGGCGGCCGGCGCCTCGCTGCTCAACACCGGGATCGGCTGGCACGAGGCGCGTATCCCGACCATCGCGACGTCCGTGCCGCGCGGCGCGTACACCTGGGTGACGCGGCGGGTGCGCGGTGCGGTGAAGTTGCCGCTGGTCGCCGTCAACCGCATCAACACCCCCGAGGTCGCCGAGGAGGTGCTGGCCGGCGGGGCCGCCGACATGGTCGCGATGGCGCGGCCGTTCCTCGCCGACCCGGAGTTCGTCGCCAAGGCCGGACGGGGCGAGGCGGCGGCCATCAACACCTGCGTCGGCTGCAATCAGGCCTGCCTCGACCACACCTTCAGCGGGAAGATCACCTCCTGCCTGGTCAACCCGCGGGCCTGCCACGAGACGGAGCTGGTGCTGTCGCCGACGCGGCGGCGCCGGCGCGTCGCCGTGGTCGGCGCCGGACCCGCCGGACTGGCGTGCGCGGTGACGGCGGCGGAACGCGGCCACGACGTGACGCTGTTCGACGCCGCCACGACGATCGGCGGACAGCTCGACATCGCCCGCCGGATCCCCGGCAAGGAGGAGTTCGCCGAGACGCTGCGGTACTTCCGCCACGCGCTGGAGCGGTGGCGGGTCGACGTCCGCCTCGGCACACCGGTCACCGCCGAGGCGCTGGACGGCGCCGGGTACGACGAGATCGTGCTGGCCACCGGCGTCACCCCGCGCACCCCGCCGATCCCGGGCACCGACCATCCGAGCGTGCTCGGCTACCTCGATGTCCTCCGGGACGGCGCACCGGTCGGCGAAGACGTCGCGGTCATCGGCGCCGGAGGCATCGGCTTCGACGTGGCGGCGTTCCTGACCGACAGCGGCGAACCGGCGAGCCAGGACCCGGAGGTCTTCTTCCGCCAGTGGGGCGTCGACACCGGCTACGGCGCCCCGGGCGGCCTCACCGCCCCGCGGCGGAGCGCGCCGCCGCGCCGCGTCCACCTCCTCCAGCGCAGCACCACCAAGGTCGGTGCGGGCCTGGGGAAGACCACCGGCTGGATCCACCGCACCGAACTGCGCCACCGCGGCGTGACGATGACCGCCGGCGCCACGTACCACCGCATCGACGACGACGGGCTGCACCTGACGGTCGGCGGAGAGCGCCGGACCCTCGCGGTGGACACCGTCGTCCTCTGCACCGGCCAGGAACCCCGCCGCGACCTGCACGACGCGCTGGTACGCGCCGGTCACTCCGTCCATCTGACCGGCGGCGCCGAGATCGCGGCCGAACTCGACGCCAAGCGCGCGATCGACGGGGGGACGCGGCTCGCGGCCCGGTTGTGAGGGAGGGCGGAAGGCGGACGGGCGGGACCCGCGCGGGCTCGGGCCCGGGGCGGGCTCGGGCCGGGGCGTGCGCGGGGCCGGGCGTGCGCGGGGCCGGGCTCCGGCCGGACGCGGGTCCGCGCAGGTCCGGGCCGGTCCGCGCAGGCGGGGCCCCGGGCGGGCGTGGCCCTCGTCAGGTGGCCGGACCGGCCTAGGATGCGTCCATGTCCCTGCCGTACGCGATCCTCACCGCCCTGTTGGAGAAACCGTCGTCGGGGCTGGAGTTGACGCGGCGGTTCGACAAGTCGATCGGTTACTTCTGGTCGGCGACCCACCAGCAGATCTACCGCGAACTGGGCAAGCTGGAGGCCGCCGGACTGATCCGGGCGCTCCCGGCCGCGCAGCCGGCCCGGGGACAGAAGAAGGAGTTCGAGGTGCTGCCGTCCGGCCGCGCCGCGCTGACCGCGTGGGCGGCCGAACCGCAGGACCCCAAGCCGCCCCGGGACGCCCTGCTGCTGCGGATGCGGGCCGCGGCCGTCGTCGGCCACGTCGGACTCGACGAGGAGTTGCGCCGCCATCTCGACCTGCACCGCCGCCAGTTGGCGGAGTACACCGCGATCGAGGAACGCGATTTCCGGTCCGCCGACGCCCCCGGCGACCGGCTGCGCCGACTGGTCCTGCGCGCCGGCATCGACCTGGAGACCTTCTGGATCACCTGGCTGACATCAGCGCTGGCGGAGGTGGCCGAGATGACGGAGCCGGCGGAAACGGCGGAAGCGACCGATGCGGAAGGCGGCGGAGGCGCGGAGAACGCCGGGGGTGCGGGGAGCACCCGGGACACGGCGGGCCAGGACGACGCCTAGGGTGCGCCCCCGGTGGAGCCTCCCCGGTCTCGGGCCCGGCGTCGGCTCGGGCACCGGATCAGCCCGCCCGGAACGGCCTGACGACGCCACCCGTGTCAGGGCCGCCCGGCCCCTCCCGTTCCGCCACCACCCGCCGGGCGGCTTCGCGCAGGGCTTTGACCTGGGGCTGGTCCCGTTTGGCGGGGAGCCAGGCGAGCCCCATCGACCAAGGGGTCAGGTCCTTGACGTCGAGGTAGGAGACGCCGGCCCTCGGGTACAGGCGGCGGGCGGCAGCCGGGGGGAGTTGGATGCCTTCGCCCATGGCGATGGCCAGCAGCGATCCGGCGTAGTCGACGACGCCGTGGTCGGTGTAGCGCACCGGGCCGCCGTCCGGCCGCGGGTCGGCGGACCAGTGCTCCCGGTAGACCCGCGGCACCCGTGGTGACCAGCCCAGATGCGGGCGGTCCCGCAGGTCGGCGAGGCTGATGATCTCCCGTCGCGCCAGCGGGTCCGCCGCGCTGATCGCCGCGCACCGCGCTCCCTCGGCGAGCGTCAGGTACTGGATCCCGTCCGGCACCGGGAGGAAGAGGAACGCGACGTCGACCTCGCCCTCCAGCAGCACGGTGGCGGTGTCGAACGCGGCCCGCCGCATCCGTACGCCGACCTCGGGCAGCGCCGCCCGGAAGGTGTCGATGACGGCGGGCACCGGCTCCATCAGCGCGATGTTCTCGAACGAGCCGATCACCAGGCTCCCGGCGCCCGAGCGGGCCCCGGCCTCCTCCCGCAGCCGGTCCGCGGCGCGCACCGCCTCCCGTACCGCCGGGAGCAGTTCCCTGCCGGACCGGGTCAGCTCGACCCGGCGGGTGGAGCGGTCGAGCAGCCGGACGCCCAGATCGCGTTCCAGGGTGCGTATCTGCTGCGAGAGGGCGGGCTGGGTGATGAACAACCGGGCGGCGGTGCGCCCGAAATGGAGTTCCTCGGCCAGCACCAGGAAAGCCCTCAGATGCCGCACAGGGGCATCGCGCGGCGCACCGTTCCTCGTCATGTCCCTACCCTCCAGGATTCATAACCTCCTAGCAATCAATGCGAGTTGAAGTGGCATCACTCCGGCGTTGCGGGGCCGTACAGGCGACTGGAAGGGTGGTGGACACGGCGCGGGCAGCAGGCTCCGGACGCCCACAAGGGGGCGTTCGCCTCCGCGGACGTGCGCGGGCCGCTTCGGCTGCATACCGGGCCCGGCGGCACGTACCGCTCGCTGCCAAGGCTCCGCGCCCTCGGCGCGGGAACCGTCCGACGGGGGAATCGGGGGGATACCGGGCCCTCGCGGGCGTCAGCACGACGCCCGCGAGGGCCCGTTCTCCTGTCGCGGTGCCGGTCTCCCCCGCACCCGGGTGCGTTCGGGTCAGCAGTTGTCGTAGAGCAGGGTGCGCACCAGACGGCAGGTGGTGTCGGACGGGCGGTGGACGCCGATGGTCTCGGCCATCGCGCGTATGCGGCCGTTGGGCGCCTGGTCGGGGCCGTGAACCCCGGTGTCGAGCAGGGCTATCGCCAGGCGCATGGCCTTGAGGCGGCGGTTGTGGGATTCATACCGCTCGCGGGGCCAACCGGCGGGCAGCGGCTTCTTGGCCGGCGAGTGGGCCGGAAGAGGTTTCGTCGTCAGAGTGGCAGGGGCCATCGGGCAACCTCCAGATGCTGGGTGAACCCTCACTTACTGGTTCCCATTCTACGGCCGGCCACTGACAATCGGCCCTGACCAGCGGCGATATGACGGTGCGGGGGCGGGCCCGGTCAGCGGGCCGTGGCCGCCGCCCCGGACGCCTGCGCCGCCGCCCGCAGCCGGACCTTGTCGGGCTTGCCGACGGGCGTGAGCGGCAGCGCGTCGCAGATCCGGAACACCACCGGCGCGTACATGGCGCCTTTGTCGTGAACCACCAACGCGCGCAGCTCCTCCGGGTCGACGGTGCGGCCCGGCGCCGCGACCACCGCGGCGTGCACCTCCTCGCCCGCGTCGGTGCGCACCCCGTAGACGGCGCACTGCGCGACGTCCGGGTGGGTGTGCAGCAGATCCTCGATCTCCAGCGGGTGGACATGGCCGCCGACGACGATGATCACGTCCTTGGCGCGGTCGACGAGGTAGAGCCGACCCTCCTCGTCCAGGGTGCCGATGTCGCCGGTGCGCAGCCAGCCGTCGCCCACCAGGACCTCCGCGGAGCGCTCCGGCTGCTTCCAGTATCCGGACATCACGCCCGCCGACCGGACATGGATCTCGCCCGTCTCCCCCGGCGCGAGGGTGCGGCCGTCCGCGTCCCGTACGGCGATCTCGACGCCGGGCCGGGCCCGGCCGACGGTGAGGCGGCCGCCGGGGCCGGTGACGTCGAGGTCGGCGGGGACCGCCTCGGTGATCGACAGCGCCTCGGACTGGCCGTACTCCCCGTAGAGCACCGGGCCCAGCACCTCGGCGGCGTGCCGCATCCGGGCCGGGGACGCCGGGCAGCCGCCGTAGGTGACACGGGTGAGGGAGGAGAGGTCGGTGGCGGGCAGGTCGGGGTGGTCGAGGAGGCGGTAGAGGAGCGGCGGCAGTGCCCACAGGTGGGTGATGCGGTGCCGGGCGACGGCGGCGAGCACGTCGCCCGGTTCGAAGCTGGGCCGCAGGACGACGGTGCCGCCGGCCACCAGCGTGACGTCGGTGAAGATGCCCGCGAGGTGGGCGAGGGAGGTGGCGGCCAGGAAGCGGGGCGGGTCCCCGGCGGCGGCCATGGGGCGGGTCAGCATGCGGGCGTAGGGGGCGTGCGTCATCCGGACTCCCTTGGGGACGCCGGTCGTTCCCCCGGTGTGGCGGATGCACCAGTCGTCCCCGGGGAGCGCCGCCCCGGGGACGTCGGGCGTCCCGGGGAGCGCGGCGCAGGCGGCCGCCAGGTCGTCGCCCAGGGGCGGCCGGTCCCCGGTGCCGGGGACCGGGCCGAGGGTGTGGACGACGGGCCGGGGCCCGGACAGGTGGCCCAGGAGGGCGCGGGCGGTGCCGGCCAGGTCCGGCGCGACGAGCAGGAACGCGGCGTCCGCGCCGTCGACGAGGGTGGCGAGGGTCGCGGGGGCGAGCCCGTCGTAGAGCAGGACGACCCGGGCGCCGAGGTGGTTGGCGGCGTAGCGGGCGGTGAGGGCGGCGGGCAGGGTGGTGCTGAGCACGGCGACGGTGGTGCCGCGGCCGACGCCGCGGGCGGCCAGCACGGCGGCCGTCCGGTGCACGGCGTCGGCCAGCCCGCCCGCGGTGAACTCCGTGCCGTCGGCGGCGATCAGGGCCGTACGGGCGGGATCGCGGCGCAAGGCGGCGAGGAGGACGTCGGGGTAGGCGGCGTCCGGGGAGGCGGGGGCGGTCACGGGTGGGCTCCTTCGTGCGGTGCGGTGCGGCGGCTGTCGCGGGCGGGCCGGTCGTCCGCACCGTGACGGCCCGCCGGTACGCCGACGCTACGGCCCGCGCCCGCCCGTACCTGCGCGAATGCGCCAACGGGGCCCGGCGGGCCCGTCAGCCGAGCGCCTGTTCCGCCGCCGCCAGGATCTCGGTGACGCGGCGGCCGAAGCGGAGGTCGCAGGGGTGCGGGCGGCCGGTGCGGGCGGCGAGGAGGAGGGCGTCGACGGCGCGGTGATAGGCGGGCAGCGGGCCGTCCTGACGGTGCGGCAGGGCGGCGACGCCGGCGGTGCCGCGCAGGGTGACGGCGACGCCCGCCGCGGCGGGGGGCGCGGTCAGGCTGAGCGTGGCGGAGCTGGCCGCGCCGCCCCGGTGGCGCAGCGTCAGCAGCACGGTGTCGGCGGGCCCGGGGCGGGCGGCGACGTCCACCGCGTCGCCGAGGACCGGCAGCAGGACGGAGAGCGCGTGCGGTCCGACGTCCCACAGGGCACCTTTCTCGCGGCGCCAGGCGGACGCGGCGTACGGGCTGTCGCTCTCCTCGGCGAAGACCGAGCCGAGCCAGTCGGCGTGGGCGGTGAACCAGCCGCCCTCCTGCGCGCGCCCGGCGATCCACTCGGCCTCGTGGGTGCCGAAGCGGGCGGTGAAGAAGACGATGGTGGCGACGTGCGCGCGGGCGGCCGCCTCGTCCAGGGTCCGGGCGGCGTCCGGGTCGAGGGCGACGGGTTTGTCGAGGAGGAGGTGGCAGCCGGCCTCGGCGGCGCGGGTCGCCAGGGGTGCCTGGACGGCCGGCGGCAGCGCCAGGGCGACGGCGTCGCAGTCGGCGAACAGCGCGTCCGGGGAGGTGTGGGCGCGGGCACCGTGGGCGCGGGCCAGTTCCTCGGCCGCCTCCGGGCGGCGCCCCCAGACGCCGGTCAGTTCCACTCCGGGGTGGGCGGCCAGGGCGGGTGCGTGGACGCGCTGTGCCCAGAAGCCGGTGCCGAGAAGTCCGATACGCGGGGTCGTCATGGGGCCAGTCTGCCCCGCGGGGGCCCGCTCCCCGGGGTGGCGGAACCCGGCGCGGGGGCCGGAATCACCCGGGGTCGCGCGCATCCGGCGGTGGACCGGCCCGGCCCGGGGGGGCGCCGGTCGGCGGCGCGCCCCGGAGGCGCGCGGACGGCTCCGCGCTCCCCCGGGGCCGTCGCCGTACGCCCCCGTCCGCGCCGTCCCGTACCGGTGGGCGGGCGAACTGACGCCGTGGCGGGCGCGGGTGGGCGGGCGCCGGGACGGGGGCGACAGTATGTGGGCGATCCGTCTCACATCTCGGTCCATGTGAAGGACATATCAACAGCCGTCTGCTTCAATGGGCGACATGGCCAGCCTCAATGACAGCGCGACGGGTCGCAGCGACCTCGAGCCCTTCTGGCCGTCCCGCCAGGCGCACGCCTTCGATCGTCTGTGTTGCCGCGCGCACTGAGCGCGGGCCCGCACCTCTTCCGTCCGACGCCGTTGAACGGCGCCGTCGGCCCTGCCCGCGCGCACGACGTCCCCTGACGCTTCTCTGCGCGAAAGAGCTGAATTCCATGACGAACGTCCGCCCGCTGCCTGCCACTTCCGCGACGGCCCCCCTCCCCTCCTCCCCTCCCCCGCACGTCGGCCGGCAGCGGCTGCGCGCCGTGGCACCCGATGAGGTGCCGCCGGTCGCCGAGCTGCTGACCGCGGGCGCGACCTGGCTGCCCGCGCCGCAGGGCAGCCTGCCGGCGCTGCCGGGCCGCCCGCCGATGGTCGGCTATCTCGTCCTCGTACCGGCCGAACAGGCCGCGGCGGCGGGCCGCCACCCGGCCACCGACCCCGCCGCCGGGCCGCCCGGTGAGCCCGCCTCCGAGGCCGCGTCCGCCCCCGGCGCGCACGCCGGTGACGAGGTCGTACGGATCGACCCGGAGCAGCGGACGGCGCAGGTGCTGGGCCGTCCGCTGGACCTGACGTACCTCGAATTCGAGCTGCTGGCGCACCTGGTGGCGCATCCGCACCGGGTGCACACCCGCGATCAGCTCGTGACGACGGTGTGGGGGTACGGGCACGTCGGTGACGGCCGGACCGTGGACGTCCACATCGCCCGGCTGCGGCGGAAGCTCGGCGCCGACCACCGGGCGTCGATCGTCACGGTGCGGCGCGTGGGGTACAAGTACGTGCCCAGCGCCTGATCCGTACGGCGAACGGCCGGGTCCGCACGAAGGTGCGGGCCCGGCCGTCCGTCTGTCCGGGGCTCAGCCCCCGTGGTGTGCCGGGGCGTTGGGGCGCACCGGTGTGTCCGGGTGCGGGGCGGCGAGGACGGCGGAGCGGGCGAGGGCCGCCAGTTCGCGGCGGTCGCGGCAGCGTCCCGGGGGCAGCGCCGGGTGCGCGGTGACCCGTACGGCGAGGCCGCGGGCGGCCAGGACGCGGCGGAGCGAGGCGAGGAAGCTGTCCGGGCCGCAGAACGCGGCGACGGTGGAGGGCAGTGCGCCCTGCGTGTAGGTCAAGGTCACCGGGCGGACGGGGGCGCCGGCGTCGAGCGCGGCCTGGAAGGTGGCGCGCCGGAAGACGCCTCCGTCGGCGGTGCACCAGGTGGTGGCCTGCGGGAACACCGCGACGGACCGGCCCGAGGCGAGGATCTCCGTCAACTCGCCGACAACCTGCGGGAGTTGGCGGGGGCTGGCGCGGTCGATGAAGTGCGTACCGGCGCGGCGGGCGAGGCCGCCGGCCACCGGCCAGGTGCCGACCTCGCGTTTGGCGAGCACCGGCACCGGCTCCACGGCGAGCAGCGCCGGGATGTCGAGCCAGGAGATGTGGTTGGCGACGATGAGGGTGCCGGGCCCGGTGGACGGTGCGCGCAGCGGCCCGCCGCCGTCCAGGCGGATGCCGAGGGCGGCGAGCAGGGCACGGGCCCGGTCGCGCAGCCGCGCGGGGTCGGCGAGGTGTCCGCCGTCGGCCAGGGCCCGGCGGACGGTGGCGGCGAACGCGGCGCCGCGCAGCGCCGTGGTGACCGCCGGGACGGGCGGCAGGGCGTGGCGCGCGCAGTGGCGGCCGCAGCCGGGGACGGTGTCCCAGGGGCCGCCGGTCATGCCACGCGCTCCGGGGAGCGGCGTTCCGGTCCGCGGGGGCCGGGCGGCACGGGGGTGCGCGGGGCGGTGTCCTCCCCGAGGAAGTAGCGGCGGTAGCGGTCGCCGAGGCGTTCCATGTCGAGGACGACGAAGAAGTCGGCGACGCCGAAGTCCGGGTCGTGGGCGGGCGGTCCGGCGATCCAGGCGCCGAGCCGCAGATAGCCGCGGAGCAGCGGCGGCAACTGTGCGGCGGCGGGCTTCCCGGGCAGTTCCCCGGCGGGCAGCCAGGGCCGGTGCGGTACGGCGTGCAGGCCGGGCGGGGCGGGGTGGCGGGTGCGGGCGAGTGCCCAGGCGTGGGCCGCGGCGGTGCCGCCGTCGGCGAGCGGGACGGAGGCGCAGCCGGCGAGGTAGCGGTGGCCGGAGAGAAGGGTGTAGCGGGCGAGGGCGGCCCACATCTGGTTGATGACGGCGCCGCCGCGGTGGTCGGGGTGGACGCAGCTACGGCCCGCCTCGATCAGGGAGGGGCGCAGCGCGTCCAGGGCGGTGAGGTCGAACTCGTCGTCGGAGTAGAGCCTCCGGGTGCGGCCGGGCGGCAGCAGCCGGTAGGTGCCGACCACCTCTTGGGTGGGGTGGTGGACGGTGACGAGGTGGTCGGCGTGGGCGTCGAGGGCGTCGGTGTCGTGTCCGGGCACCTCGGTGTGCAAGGTGGCGCCCAGCTCCTGGCCGAATATCCGGTGCCGCAGCCGCTGCGCGGCGCGGATCTCCGCGTCGGTGGCGGCGAGCGCGGTGGTGTAGCCGGGCCGCGGTCCGGCGGCGGGTGCGGGGTCGTGGGCGGGAACGGTCGGGGCCGTACGCATGGCGAACCCTCCGGGAAGACGGCGGTCTCCCGGCTGCGGGAGGCCGCGGAACGGTGGCGGACGCCGGTCCCGGGGCGCGACCGGCGGGGTACGGGTTGCGGTGTCGGGAAGCGGGACGGGCACGGCGGCGGCGCGCGCCCGGGGCGCGGGCGGAACGGTGAGGCGCCCCACCCCGACTCTCCCCGCGGGTGCCGTCCGAGCGCGTGAAGGGGAGGGAGCGTACGGGTGAGGGGCCGCCGAACAGTCACCGGTGGGGCCGGGGACGGGAACGGGCGGGGGCGGGAACGGGCTGGTTCCGGGACGGGCGGGGCCTGGAGCGGTCTGGTCCGGGTGAGGGGCGCTGAAGAGTCATCGGATCGGGCACGGTGGAGGCGTGGCCTGGGCGTGGGCCTGGAACAGGCGGGCCCGGAACGGCCGGATCCAGGACCGGGCCGACTCTGGAACAGGCTGAACCCGGAACGGCCGGTTCTTGGAGCGGGCCGGCCCCTGGAACAAGCCGGCCCCGGAACGGTCAGGCTTGGAACGGCCGGATCCCGGAACGAGCGAGCCCTGGAACGGGCTGGGCCCGGAACGGCCGGGCCCCGGAACAAGCCGGCTCCTGGAACGGGCTGGACCCGGAACAGCCGGGCTTGGAACGGCCGGCCTCTGGAACGCCCGGCCCTTGGAACGAGCCGTCCCAGGAGAGGGATCTCCGAACGGCCACCGGTGCAGGCACGGCAGGGGCGGGGACATCACCGGGGCCTGGAACAGGCCGGTCGGGGCGGCCCGGCCCTGAACGGCCGGCCTCTGGAAGAGACCAGATCCCGCAACAAGCCGGTCCCGAACAGTCAGCTCCAGGAACGAGCTGCCCCAGGAACGGGCGTATCCCGGAACGGCCCGGTCCTGGAACGGCCCGTCCTCCTCCTTGGAGTGGTGGCCGGGGGCCGTTAGCGTGCCGGTGCGGGCGTGTCGCCCGCGCGCTTCCGCACCGTCCCCGTTGTGTCGCCGCAGGACCGCCGAGCAGTGGAGGCAGCCATGTCCCGTCCGACCCGTCGTACCTTGCTGGGCTCCGCCGCCGCGCTCGGGGCCCGCGCCACGCTCGGCGGGGGCGCCGCCGTCCCCGCCCCGGACGCGGTGGGTGACGGCGCCCCGTTCGATGCCGGTCCGGCGCACGACGCGCTGCGCCGGTTGCTGCCGCGCCACGCGGAGCAGTTCCGGCTCGTCCCGCTGCCCCCGGACGGCCGGGGCGGGGACCGGTTCCGGGTCGGCGGGCGCGCCGGGCGGATCGAGATCGCGGGGACCTCCCCGGCGACGCTGCTGACCGGCGCGTACCACTATCTGCGGCACACCTGCCGGGCCCACTTCTCCTGGAGCGGCGACCAGTTGGCGCTGTCCGCCCGGCTGCCCGCCCCGGGCGCCCCCGTCGAGCGGTCCTGCGCGCTGCCGCACCGTTTCGCGCTCAACGACACCCACGACGGCTACACCGCCCCGTACGCGGACTGGCCGCGCTGGGAGCGGCTGATCGATCTGCTGGCGCTGCACGGGGTGAACGAGGTGCTGGTCACGCCCGGTGCGGAGGCGGTGTACCACCGGCTGCTGACCGGGTTCGGGTACTCCGACGCCGAGGCGCGCGCCTGGATCCCGCTCCCCACGCACCAGCCGTGGTGGCTGCTGCAGAACATGAGCGGCTACGGCGGGCCGATCGACCCGGCGCTGCTGGCGCGGCGGGCGCAACTGGGGCGGCGGATCACCGACCGGCTGCGCGCCCTGGGGATGAAGCCGGTGCTGCCGGGGTACTTCGGGACGGTGCCGGTGGACTTCGCGGCGCGGAACCCGGGGGCGGTCACCGTGCCGCAGGGCGTCTGGGCGGGGCTGCGGCGCCCGGACTGGCTGGACCCGCGCACCGGTACGTTCGCCGACGTCGCCGCCGCGTTCTACCGCCACCAACGCGAACTGCTGGGGCCCGCCGGTCACTTCAAGATGGATCTGCTGCACGAGGGCGGCGATCCGGGGGACGTCCCGGTGGCGGACGCGGCGCGGGCGGTGGAACGGGCGCTGCGTACCGCGCGCCCCGGGGCGGTGTGGGTGATCCTCGGCTGGCAGGAGAACCCGCGGGCGGAGCTGCTGGACGGCGTCGACCGGGACCGGATGCTGATCGTGGACGGGCTGAGCGATCTGGACACCGTCACCGACCGGGAACGCGACTGGCGCGGGACGCCGTACGCGTTCGGGACGATCCCCAACTTCGGCGGGCGCACCACGCTGGGCGCGAAGACGCACCGGTGGACGGAACGGTTCACGGTGTGGCGGGACAAGCCGGGCAGCGCGCTGGCCGGGACGGCGTACATGCCGGAGGCGGCGGAACGGGACCCGGCGGCGTTCGCGCTCTTCGCGGAGCTGGCGTGGAACGAACGGCCGGTGGACCGCGCCGCGTGGTTCGACGGCTACGCGGACGCCCGGTACGGGGGCCGGGACGGCGCCGCGCGGGCCGCGTTCGCCGCGCTGCGCACCAGCGCGTACGAGATCGCGAGCGCCGACGGGCGACCGCACGACGCGGTGTTCGCGGCCCGGCCGGACCTGGCGGCGCGGTCGGGGACGGCGCACGCCACGCACACCCCGGCGTGTGATCCGGCGGCGGTGGACACCGCGTTCGCCGCGCTGCTGGCCGTCCGGCCCGCGCTGCGCGGCGCCGACACCTACCGCCACGATCTGACCGACCTGGCCCGGCAGGCGCTCGCCAACCGTTCCTGGCAGTTGATCCCCCAGCTCCAGGAGGCGCACGGGCGGGGTGACGCGGCGGCGTTCGGTGCGCTGTCGGCGCTGTGGCTGCGGCTGATGCATCTGAGCGAGGAGACCGCCGGCGCGCACCGGCGGTTCCTGCTGGGGCCGTGGCTGGCGCAGGCGCGGGCGGCGGCGGGCGGGGACGCGGCGCTGGCGGCGCGGCTGGAACGGTCGGCCCGCACCCTGATCACCGCGTGGGCGGACCGCCCGACGGCGGACGGCGGGAAGCTGACGCGCTACGCCAACCGCGACTGGGACGGGCTGACCGGCGAGGTGTATCTGCCGCAGTGGCGGGCGTACCTGGACGAGTTGGCGGACGCGCTGGCGGCCGGGCGGGAGCCGAAGACGTTCGACTGGTACGCGTGGGAGGAGGCGTGGACACGGCGGCGGGAGCGCCATCCGCAGCGGCCGGTCACCGACGCGTACCGGACCGCGCGGCGGGTGCGGGACGTCCTGGCGGCGGCGCCGTACCAGGGGGCGCTGACGGTCGCGGCGGAGCCGGTGGCGCTGCCGCCGGGCGGGCGGGCGCGGGTGAGCGCGGCGCTGCGGAACGTCAGCGGGCTGCGCGCCACCGGCCGGGTGGACTTCGCGCTGCGCGGGCCGGCGGCCGAGCCGGACGGTCCGCTGTCGCTGCCGTCCGTCGGACCGGGCGCCACCGGCCGGGCGCACTGGCAGGTCACGGCGCCGCCGGGCCCGCCGGCCGAACCGCTGCGGGCGCTGCCGTACACGCTGACCGCGACGTACGGGCCGCGCGGTGCGGAGCGGGTGCGGGCGGTGCGCGAGGACGCCCTGTGGGTGGCGGGGCCGCTGGCGGCAGGGTGGACGACGGTCACCACCAACGAGGCGGTTTTCGGTCAGCGGGCGGACCGGTTCGCGGTGCACGGCGGCGGCAGCGATCTGTGGCGCGCCACCGCGGAGTTCGGCGCGGTGTACCGGCCGGGGGCGCTGGTCCCGGGCGGGTCGGTGCGGGCGGAGGTGGTGCGGCAGGACGCGACGGCGCCGTGGGCCCGCGCGGGCCTGATCGTCCGCAACAGCCTGACGGCGGAGCCCGGTTCGCCCGGGGCGCGCGGTTTCCTCGACCTCGCCGTCACCCCGGACCACGGCGTGGTGCTCTCCTACGACGCGACGGGCGACGGCACCCTCGACACCAACGTACGGCTGGCGGGGGTGACCGCTCCGGTGACGCTGCGGCTGGTGCGGGGCGCCGACGGGGCGGGCGGCGCCGCGTACACCGGGGCGTGCTCGGTGGACGGCGGGACGACGTGGCGGGAGGTCGGGACGGTGCGGGTGCCGGGGGCCGCCGGGACGCAGGACGCCGGGATGTTCCAGTGCGCGGCCAACTCCGGTTCGGGGGCGCGCGGGACGGCCGAGTTCCGCCGCTGGAACATCCGGTGACCGGCCGGTCACCCCGTACGCTGAGCCGGAAGGACCACGTGAGTGAGGGGACAACGGCATGAGCGCCGCAGCGGAGCGGGAAGCAGCGGATCGGGAAGCGGCCGAGAGGGCGGCGGTGAAGGAAGCGGAGAAGACGTGGCTGTACGGCCTCGACATCTCGGACGCGACCTGGCAGCGCGCCCCGGGCGACGCGGAGGAGGCGGTCGAGATCGCGTTCCTGGAACGCGGTGCGGTCGCGATGCGTAACTCCACCGAGCCGGATGTGGTGCTGCGCTACACCAAGGCGGAGTGGGACGCGTTCGTGCTGGGCGCCCGCGACGGCGAGTTCGATCTGGACATCTGACGGACGCGCCCGTGGGGCCGGTGACCGGTCCCGCGGGCGCGGGTGTGTTCCTTCCCGGGCCCGTGCCCGGTGCCGGGCGGCCGTCCGCGGCCGGGCCCGGCGCTCCTCCGGTCACCCGTTCCGGCCTCGTTCCGGCGGGTGACCGGCCTCGTTCCCGCTCGTTTCACCGGGCGTGGAACAGCAGCCGACACCTTCCCGCAAGGACAGCGCCCCCGAGGACCGCGTCACCGGCCACGACCCCGCGCGGGGTCCGGACGGCCCGGACGGGGTGGACGTCGAGGAGGCGGAGGCGGCGCTGGTGGCGCACTATCCGCGGCTGGTGCGGCTGGCGTACCTGGTGTTGCCGCACGGCGGTGGCCGGGGCCACCGGGTACGCGCCGCGCACGCCGTGGCGCAGCGGGCCCTGCCGCGCCGCCGTACCGCTGCCGATGTGCTGCCGCTGCCCGGCCAGCGCGGCGCCCCGGAGGCGGACGGTCCCGGGTACGCGGTGCTGCGGGTCCAGGTGGTGCGTCAGGCGCTGGCGGTGGCGGGCGGCCGGTGGCGGCGTCCCGGGCCGTTGCCGCAGGTGTGGGGGGTGCGGCTGGCGCCGCGGCCGGGTGGGGCGGCGGAGTTGTCCCTGGACCGGGAGCTGGCGGAGCTGTCGGCCGCGGGGCGCGCGGCGTACGTCCTGCGCTCCCTGGAACGGCTGGCGCCGGAGGAGGTCCTGCGGACGCTGACGGCCGCCGGGGTGCGTGACCCGGAGGTCGCGGTGGCGGAGGCAGAGGAGGTGACGGCGCCGGGCGCGGTGCGGGGCCGGTCGCTGCTGGAGTCGCCGGAGTTCGACGCGTGTGCGCTCCAGGCCCGGCCCACCGATCTGATCCGGCGGCGGCAGCACGGCCGGGCGCTGCTGGTGGCGGGCGTCGCGGTGGTGGTCTGCGGGGCGCTGCTGGGGCTGCCGGGGCAGGGCTGGGGGCCGCAGGGGGCGGCGGCCCCGCCGTACGCGGAGAACGCGGCGGCGCGGGCGGCGATGGACCCGGCGCGGCTGACGGTGTCGTCGCCGACGGCATGGAAGTCGGCGGCGCGGGAGGACTTCGCGGCCTGGCCGGCGCGGGGTGACCGTACCGGCGACAAGGCGCTGCTGCGGCGGGCGCTGGCGGTGTGGGCGCGGCCGGGGCCGCAGGTGAAGGTGGCGGCGGCGCCCGGTACGGCGACGGGTCCGGCGGCCGGGCCCGCGCAGTTGCTGTTCGCGGGGGCGGTGGACCACGCGGCGGTGGTGCTGCTCCACGACGGGCAGCGGCTGGTGCGGTACGCGGAGGCGGCGGACGGTTCGACGGACGCGGGCGCGGCGCTGGACTTCGCGCGGACGGACGGGGCGCAGGACGCGTCGGCGGCCGCGCTGGTGGTGAGCCGTACGGCCCGTAACGTCCGTTATCTGACGGCCCCGTGGGCGTCGTCGGTGCGGCTGGTGGATCTGCTGAAGCCGGGGGCGCCCGGGGAGCGGCTGGCCGTGGACGCGCAGGGGGTGAGCGCCCCGGCGCCGTCGCCGGGCCCGTCCGGCGGGTGCGATTCCTGGCCGGCGCTGCGGACGGACGGGGCGCTGCTGACCGATCTGGGCGAGACGACCCCGGCGCGGTTGACGTACGGGACGCCGCAGGCGCCGGGCGCGGTGGACGGTCCGGAGGGGCGGACGGCGTGGGCGCGGACGGCGTGTCAGCTTCCGGCGTTGCGGGGTCTTGGCGTGCGGTCGGTGAACGCGTGGCCGTTCGCCCGGCAGGCGTTGCCGGGCGGGGCGGGGACCGCGTCGTGGCTGTGCGCCCGGGCGGAGACCTGGCGGGGCCCGGGGAGCCGGACGCTGGCGGTGTTCCAGGGCCCGGCGCCGGCCGGGCAGCCGTATGCGACGGGCGCGGTGGCGGCGGCCGCCGAGGGCGGTACGGCGTGCGGCCCGCGGGCCCCGCGGGTGCTGGCCGGGGCGCTGTGGAAGTCCGGTGACGGGACGTGGTGGCTGCTGGCCGCCGGGAGCCGGGACGTGACATCGATCGCGGCGACCGGCGGTGTCCGGGGCGGCGCTCCGGGACGCCTGCTGACCCTGCGGGTCCCGGCGGGCAGCCACGCCCGGCTGACGGGCCGTCTGCGCGACGGCGGCCGTATCGATGGGCTGGGCTGAGACGGAACGGCGGTGGGGGCGGGTCCTGGGGGCGTTCCGCGTTCCAGGGCCCGCCCCCTACGGATACGGGGGGGCCTGGAACACCGGGCGGCCCCCGTGGGATGCGGGAGGGCCTGCACGGAATGCGGGGCGGCTCCCGGCAATGCGAGACGGATCCTGGGAATGCGGGGCGTCTCGCGCGGAGGACGAGTCGTCTCGTACGGGATGCCCGGCGGGCCCTGGGGACGCCGTCCCGTACGGGGTGAGGGTGGCCCCCTGGAATGTGGGGCGGGCCCGTGCGGGACGCGGGCAGCCCCGTACGGAATGCGGGGCGGGCCCGTAGAGGATGCGGCCATGCCGTTCGGGGCTGCGGCCGTTCCGTTCGGGTCGGCGGGTGATCCGGTGCGGGGCGGCGGGCGTTCCCGTACCGGACGGCCGGTGCCCGGATCGGGCGGAGCCTGGGCGGGTGTGTCCCGGGAACGGCGTGCGGGGTGTGGGGTGTGGGGTGCCGGTTCCCGGGATTTTCCCTGTGCGAGGGGTGTTGACGGCTCCTTACCGACCAGTACATTGACGCCATGTCTAACAAGGCGTCGTCGCGGCCCGGAGCGGCCGCCCAGGAGCATGTGCCGCTGAAGGCCCGCAACGTCGCGTTCGACTGGGCCGGTACCCCGCTCCACTGGGTGCCCGGGGACCCGTCCACCACCCACACCATCAATGTGCTGCATCTGCTGCTGCCCGCCGGGGAGCGCTGGTTCGTCCACGTCTACAAGCAGGCGTTGCCGCTGATCCGCGACGCCCGGCTGCGCGAGGACGTCATCGGGTTCATCGGGCAGGAGGCGATGCACTCGCAGGCGCACGACGGGGTGCTGCCGCATCTGCGGGCGCAGGGGCTGGACCCGGAGCCGTACACCGCGCAGGTGGACTGGTTCTTCGAGAAGCTGCTCGGGGACCGGACGCTGCCGCCGGGGCGGGCGCGCGCGTGGTGGCTGCGGGAGCGGATCGCGCTGATCGCGGCGATCGAGCACTACACCGCGTTCCTCGGCGACTGGGTGCTCAACGCCGATGCGCTGGACGCGAAGGGCGCCGACCCGGTGATGCTGGATCTGCTGCGCTGGCACGGTGCGGAGGAGGTCGAGCACCGGTCGGTCGCCTACGAACTCTTCCTGCACGTTGACGGCGGCTACCGGCGCCGGGCCCGCACCTGGGCGCTGGCCTTCGGCGCGCTGGTCTTCCTGTGGCAGCGCGGCGTCCGTTTCTTCATGGAGAACGATCCGACGCTGCGCGACGGCAAGGCGTCGGCGCGGGAGTTTTGGCGCGGCGGGCGGGAGGGCGTACTGCCCGAGCCGGGCGCGATGCTGCGGTCCATCCCGCAGTACCTGAGCCCGTCGTACCACCCCTCGCACCACGGCAGTACCGAGCAGGCCGCGGCCTATCTCGCCCATTCCCCCGCCGCGGTCGCGGCCGCGACCGGCTCCCCCGGAGGTGCCTGATGCCCGTCATCACCCGTCCCCGTGCCGTACGGACCGCGCTGGCGGCGGGCGGTGTGGCCGCGGCGCTGCTGGCGCGCGGTGCGCTGCGCCGCCGGATCCGGCGCTCGCCGCTGTGGCCGATGCCCGCACTGGAGGAGCCGGTCTCGGGCCGGGGCGGTGGCCGGGGCGCGGGGGCGCTGCGGCTGCGGGTCGCGGAGCGCAGCGAGGCGGCCGAGGGGGTGGTGGCGCTGCGGCTGACCGGCGCGGGGCTGCCGGGCTGGGAGCCGGGCGCGCACCTCGATCTGGTGCTGCCGTCGGGCACCGTACGGCAGTACTCGCTGTGCGGGGATCCGGCGGACCCGGACTCGTACACCGTCGCGACACGGCTGATCGCGGACGGGCGGGGCGGTTCGCGGGAGGTGCACGAGGCGCTGCGGGAGGGCGTGGAGGTGGAGGTGCGCGGGCCGCGCAACCGCTTCCCGCTCGCCGACGCGCACGCCTATCTCTTCATCGCGGGCGGGATCGGCGTCACCCCGCTGCTGCCGATGGTGCGGCAGGCGGAGGCCGAGGGGGTGCCGTGGCGGATGGTGTACGCGGGGCGTTCGCGGGCGTCGATGCCGTTCCTGGCGGAGCTGGAGAAGCTGGCGGGCGGTGAGCGGTTGACGGTGGTGGCCGAGGACACCGACGGGCGGCCGGATCTGGCGGCGGCGCTGGCCGGTGCGCCGCCGCACGCCGCGGTGTACTGCTGCGGCCCGGATCCGCTGATGGACGCGGTGGCGGCGCTGCTGCCCGACGGTCCGGAGGGGCTGACGCTGCACACCGAACGGTTCGCGCCCGCCGCGCCCGGAGAGGCGGCCGGGGACGCGCCGTTCGAGGTGGAGCTGCGGCGCACCGGCCGGACGGTGACGGTGGAGCCGGGCACCAGTGTGCTGCGGGCCATCCGTGAGCAGGCGCTGCCGGATCTGCCGTACTCCTGCGAACAGGGGTTCTGCGGAACGTGCCAGCAGCGGGTACTGGCGGGCGAGGTGGACCACCGCGACGAGCTGCTGACCGACGCGGAACGCGACGACTCGCTGCTGATCTGCGTATCCCGGGCGCGGGGGGCGTCGCTGACACTGGACCTGTGAGCGGGATGCGGGTGCGCCCCGGCCGTCAGGGCTTCCCGCCGTGACGGCCGGGGCGCACGCCGTGGAACGGAACGGGGAGGGAATGGCGGGCCGGCCGGGACGCGCCGCGGGACGGGAGTGGAACGGCGGGATGACGGGTGGAACGGCCGGGTGACGGCCAATTGACGGGTGGAACGGCCGGATGGCGGTTGGAACGGCCAGGTGACGGGTGGAACGGCCAGGTGACGGGTGGAACGGCCAGGTGACGGGTGGAACGGCCAGGTGACGGGTGGAACGGCCAGGTGACGGGTGGAACGGCCGGATGGCGTCCCGCCCGCTCCGGCCCCGCCTCCTCCGGCCTCGCCGTCACTTCCTCCCCGGCACGCCTTCCCCCTCCCGGGTCGCGTCGTCGACACCGTCCAGGTAGGCGAGCATCTGGGCGTTGACCTCGTCGGCGTGGTCGATCTGCGGGCCGTGGCCGGTGTGTTCCAGGATCACGGCGCGGGTGCCGGGGACGAGCCGCGGGACGCGTTCCGCCTGCCGTTCGGGGTGGAGGAGGAGGCTGCGCCGGCCGAGCACCAGGTGGAGCGGGGTGCGCAGGGTGCGCAGTTCATCGTCGGTGAGCGGTACGGGTGCCGGGCGGCGGATGCGGTAGGAACGGGCACCGGTCCGTGCCATGGTGCGCAACTCGGGGACGATGAGGACCGGTTGGTCCAGCCAGGCGGCGAGGCGCGGGCGGAGCGCCGCGGGGGCGGCGGTCGCGAACAGGCTCAGGAAGACCCAGACGAAGAACCGCAGCCCCACCTTCTCCAGCCCGCCCGGATCGAGCAGGGTCGCGGAGGCGAGGCGTCCGGGCCGCCGGTGCGCCAAGTTGAGGGCGAGCCAGCCGCCGTACGAGGAGCCGATGAGGTGGACGCGGTCGAGTCCGAGCCCGGCGAGCGCCTCGTCCAGCCACCGGGCGGCGTCCTCGGGCCGGTGGAGCGGGGCGCGGTGCACGCTGCGGTTGGCGTCGCCCGGGGTTTCGAGTGCGTAGACGGTGCGCTCCGCGGCGAGCGCCGGGGTGTTCGGGTACCACATGGCGGCGCAGCCCCCGGCGCCGTGCAGCAGGACGACCGGGACGCGGCCGGCGGCGCGGGCGGCGGCCGCGGTGCCCTCCTGCGGGCCGTACCGGTAGACGTGCGTGGTCCCGAAGTCCGTCTCCACGTCGCACTCGGCGCGGGCGGGGGCGCCCAGCGCGTGGACCGCGTCGCAGGCGGCGAAGTGCCGTTCGCGCAGGGTGGCGTTGACGTAGCGGCCGATGCCGGCCGGGGCACGGGTGGTGTCGGGCACGGGGCACCTCCTGGAGCCTCGGTTTCGTGATACGACCGTACCACGTTGGTGGTACAGCGGTACCATGAAAAGGTCCGGGGCCGCGAGCGGCCCGGCGGAGCGGCCGACCCGAGGAGTACCGATGCCCAAGCGCGTGGACCACGACGAGCGGCGCGCCGAGATCGGCCGGGCCCTCGTCCGGGTCGCGGCCCGCCGCGGACTGCACGCCGTCGGCATGCGCGACGTCGCCGCCGAGGCAGGCATCTCCCTCCGCCTGGTGCAGTACTACTTCCAGACCAAGGAGAACCTCCTGCTCCACGGCTTCCAGCAGTTGACCGAGGAGTTCGGGGCGCGGGTCGGCGCGCGGCTCCGGGCGGCCGGCGAGGACCCCGGGCCACGCACGGTCATCGAGACCCTGCTGCTGACCTCGCTCCCCACCGACGAGGAGAGCCGCGCCTTCCATCTCGTCCTCACCTCGTACACGCTGCTCGCCGTGACCGACGAGGCGCTCGCCGCCCAGCCCTACCTCCAGCGCCCGGCCGCCGCCGAGGACGCCGTGGCCGGACTGCTCGACCGGGCCCGGGAGGCCCAACTGCTCCCCGCGGACACCGACACCCGGACCGAGGCGATCGCCCTTCTCGCCATGACCGCCGGGCTGGGGACGAGCATCCTGGCAGGTCAGCGCAGTCCGGAGTCGGCCATCGCGACCCTCCGGCACCAACTGGACCGGATCTTCCGGACACCGCGGGCGAGTTGAGGCGCCACCGCGACGGTCCGACGCGCACGCACAAGAACGCGCCATCTCCCGGATCGCGCACGCGCCATCTCTCGAATATCGATTGACTTTCGATGGAAACCCATCGATATTCGATACATGCACCGAGTTCTCATCGTCGCGCTCCGGGCCGTCATCGCCATGGCGATCCTGTTCGGCCTGTTCGCTCAGTTCGTGATCATCCCGGGCGCCGCGGCCGAGGAGGTCGACCGCTTCCCGCCGTACGCCCCGTTCGCCGTGCCGTACGTGGCGATAGCGATCGCCGGGGTGGCCTGCGTCCAGGTGGGGCTCGTCGCCACATGGCGGCTGCTCGCCATGGTGCGGCGCGACGCGCTCTTCACCCCGCGGGCCTTCCGCTGGGTCGACACCATCATCGGCGCCTCCCTCGTGGCCACCCTGCTGGCAGCGGGCGTGACCGGGCATCTGGCGCTGGCCTCCATACCCTCGCCCGATGACGGCATGGAGGTCCTCGGCGCGCTGGGTGCCGCCCTCGCCGCCGTCGGGGTGGGCGGTGCCTTCGCCATGCTGGTCGTCGTCATGCGGGGCCTGCTGCACAAGGCGACGGAGCTGCAGCGCGAGATGGCCGAGGTCATCTGATGGCGATCATCGTCGACCTCGACGTACAACTCGCCCGCCGGGGCCTCTCGGTGGGCGAGTTCGCCACCGCCGTCGGCATCACCCCCGCCAACATCGCCGTCCTGAAGAACGGCCGCGCGAAGGCCGTACGGTTCACCACCCTCGACGCGATCTGCCGCGTGCTGGAGTGCCAGCCGGGAGATGTCCTGCGGTGGGTGCCGGACGAGGAGGGGAGGTAGGGGCGGGAGGGGCAGGCGCGGGGAGGGCCCGGGGCGGGGCGCAGGGGGCCGGGGCCGCCCGGAGAGGTGGGCACGGCCGGGGAGGGCGGGGGCGCCCGGGGGTGAGGCAGTCCGGAGCGAGGGGTGGGGAGGGCGGGGGGGGAGCCCCCGGGAGAGGTTCAAGCCGGTGTGGCGCTCTGGCCCCCGGCGCGCCTTCGGGGGGTCAGCCGGTGGGCTGGGGTCGGACGGTGAGGATCTGTTCCGCGTGGCCCACGGGGCCGTGGATGTCGTGCAGGACGCTACTGGTGACGCCCTGTCCGGCGGGGCCGAAGGTGACGGTGGTGTCCAGGCCGGTCCAGGGGCCCCGGGGTGTGCGGTGCAGGTGGATGGTGAGGTCGACGTTGGGGAACATCCACGCGGTGGGGTCCTGCTGTACGGCGATGCCGTTGGCGGGGTCCACGAGGGTGAGGAAGGAGGCGAGTTCGCTGCGCGGCTCGCCGGCGACCAGGTCGACGGTGGACGAGAGCCACGCCGTTGTACGTCCCTTGCGCTGCGCGGGGACGCGGCGGGCGTCGAGGGAGGCGATGTAGCCGCCGCCCCAGGTGTCGTCCATGCTCCACGGCGCGAGGGTGTCGGGGTGCGGGATGGGTTCGAAGGGACTGTCGGCGACGGCGGTGGTGTCGAGGGAGGCGAGGAGCCAGGCGCGGGCGCGGACGACAGGACGGCCGCCGATCCGCAGGACGGCTTCGAGCAGTTCGATGGTCCGGCCCGGGCGGACCGTCTCCACGGTGATCTCGCACTCCTCGAAGGCGATGCGGCCGAGGATGTCGTAGCTGATGCGGGCCAGGGCCATGCCGGGCCCAGTGCGCTCGGTGACGTGCCGGTCGAGGACGTGTGCGAGGAGTCCGGAGACCGGCCCGAAGTGCTGCTCGTCGGGGCTCCAGGCGCCCTGTGCGTGGGGCGTCGGCTTGTAGTGGTGCTCGTCGGTGCGCTCGTAGTAGCTCTCGTGTCCGGTGGGGGCGATGGTCACAGGCGATTCTCCTCACGCGGGACAGGTCGTCGACCGGGGCGGGATCCGGCCGGGACGCCCGCCCGGCCGCACCGTCCGGCCCGTTCAAAGGAGCGTAAAGGGCCCCGTGACGCGTGGGCAGGGGCCGTGATCGATTCCACAGGGCGAAGGGCGGGCACCTCGGGTGCGGTGGGGCCGCCTCCCTGGAACGTGGACCGGGCCGAGTTCCCGGGATGGGGCCCGGGACATCGTCGGGCGTGGGCGTGCAGGGCGTCCCGGGGCTCGCCTCGGAGCAGCGGTTGTGCCCGGGCGGTCTGCGGGTCTGTCGTCGGCAAGCGCCCCTCGGTGGCCCTTCCCCCAGACCTCCCCGCTGCACCACGTCGCGGCTCTGCGTCGCAACAGCAGCCGGACTAGCCATAACTCGATTGATTCACACGGGAGTTGGCAGCAAGCCTTCCGATCGGCCGCAGACTTTTCATGACCTTCCTCGTCGCGGAAGGCGGCTCCCCCGACCTGCTCGCAAGGTCTTACGCAAGGGATTGCAAGGGTGTTACGTTCGCCGGCGAGCCCCGGTCCGTCCGGTCGGAGGTCCGGGCACCCCGTGGTCCGGGCCCACGCGCCCGGCCGGGCGGGCCGGTGGCGCGGGCTCCGCACCGTGGTGACGCAGCCGTTCCGGTGCGTCGGGGATTCGGGGCCTCCAGGAGCGCCGGAAAAGGGTTTGCTGTTGTTGTGCCGGCCCGGATAGATGTGTCTGCGGCCCGCCCGCGGGTGTGGCCGATGACCACGACATACGACGACCAGGCCATGGAAGGGGGAGGCAGGCATGACCCTCGCCGTCACCGCGCCCGCGTCCTCCCGGGACGCGGATTCCCGCTGATCCCGGAGGAACGGGCGCGCCTCGTAGGAGTGCGCCTTGACCACACAGCCGAACCCTCAGTGCGCGGACGGATGTCCGCGCCCGACGTCCGATCCGGGCACCCTTGGCACGCCGAACGCCAAGGGAAATCCGCACGATTCTGGAGATCTGACCAACCTGACCAGCTCGAATGCCCCCACCGGTCAGAACGATTTCACCGGTCCGAACGACCCCCTCGGCCCGAACGACCCCCTCGGCCCGAACGGTGCCGTCGTCCCGGTGGACTCCGCCGGCTCCCGTGCCTCGGGCGCTCCCGGCTCCCCGGGCCGGGGCGGGGCGTCGTCCGGCGTACGCGGTCCGGACGGGCCGGACGAGGTGTCCGGGCTGACTCTGCGGCCCCTGACCGGCCCTGAAGAGTTGGAACTCTTCTGCCGCCTGCCGTACAGCCTCAATGACGAGTTGGCGGATGACCTCGCCGAAGGACGGCGGAAGCCGTCGTGGATGTGGGTGGCGCTGCACGGTGACCGCGTTCTGGCGCGTGTCGCCTGGTGGTCGCGGCCGGGTGATGCCGTCCCGGCGCTCCTGGACATCTTCGATCTCGACGACACGGCCCCCGGTCCGGACGGTTCCGGGGCGGGTGCCGTGGGCCCCGACCCGTTCGACGCGGGGCTGCGGCTGCTGCGTGCCGCGTTGCCCGTGGTGTTGCCGGACGGGGCACGGCCCGAGTATCTCCGTTCCGTCGCGCCCGCATGGCGTGCGGACCGGGTGGAACGGCGGGCGGTGGAGAACCGCATGGCGGCGCTGGAACGGACCGGTGCCCGGTTGTTCGTCGAGCGGCTGCGCTGGGAGTGGACGCCGCAGGATGCCGGCGCACCGCAGGCCGTGGAACGCGACGGTGCCGGGCCTCGGGAGGGGGAACGGGACGCTCTCGGGCCGCAGGGCCCGGGACACGGCACCGTTCCGCCAAGGGGCCCGGGACAGGATGCCCCGGTGGCGTCCGGCGTCGCACGGCAGGACTTGCCCGTGACGTCCGATGCTGCCGTCCGGCGGGGTCGGCCCGCGTCGCCCGGAGCTGTGTCCGCTGCCGCGCTTTCCTTCCGGTCGCCACGGGATCGTGAAGAGTTGCTGGCGTTGATGACGTCGGTGCTGGAGGGCACGTTGGATGCGCACAGCCGGGCCGCGTTGGGGCGGATGTCCGCGCGGGAGGCGGCGGTTCAGCAGTATGAGGAAGAGTTGGTGCGGTACCGGAGTCCGCGGGAGTGGTGGCGGGTCGGGGTGCTGCCTGGTGGTGAGCCGGTCGGGTTCGTGATTCCGGCGCACAACGGCTATCACGCGATCATCGCGTATCTGGGGGTGGTGCCCGCGTACCGGGGCAACGGGTACGCGGACGCGCTGCTCGCCGAGGGCACCCGTGTGCTGGCCGGGCAGGGGGTGCCGCGCGTGCGGGCGAACACCGATCTCGGGAATGTCCCGATGGCGGATGCGTTCCGGCGCGCCGGATACCGCGCTGTCGGGGGGCGTATCGATATGACATGGGAGTGATTCGCCCTGCTCTGCGCCCCGCGCTCTGCGCCCGGGGTTGCTCCGCCCGTTCCCGGGGCCGTCCCGGGGACGGGGTGCCCGCTCCCCCGCTCCCTCACTCCGCTCCGGAACGGCCGCTTCTGTTCCTGGAACAGATGGTCGGTGCTCAGCTCCGGAAGGGCTGCTCCCTCCTTGGAGCGGCGGCTTCTGTTCCGGGCCGGCCCCTCTGTCCCGGGACGAACGGTCCCGTCCTTGGAATGACCGTTCTTCAGCCCTGGAACGAACGACCCGTCCACTGCGACCTTGGAATGAAACGACATGAGTACCTGGATCACTCGCGCCGAGACGCCGGCCGACATTCCCGCCATCCGCGAGATCAATCTCGCCGCCTTTCCCACTCCTGACGAGGCGGGGATCGTCGACGCGTTGCGTGCCGATTCCTCGGCGTGGCTCGACGGGTTGTCCTTCGTGGCGCTGACGCCGGACGGGACGCCGGTGGGGCATGCGCTGCTGACCCGTTGTCATGTCGAGGGGCGGTCGGCGCTGGCGCTCGCGCCTTGTGCGGTGGTGCCGTCGGCGCAGCGGTCCGGTGCCGGGTCGGCGGCGATCCGCGCGGCGCTGGAGGCGGCCCGTGCCCGGGGCGAGAACCTCGTGCTGGTCCTCGGCCATGCCTCGTACTACCCGCGTTTCGGGTTCGTGCCGGCGTCCCGCTTCGGTATCCGCGCGCCGTTCGAGGTGCCGGACGAGGCGATGATGGCGCTCACCCTGGACCCGGACGCGCCGGTTCCGTCGGGGACGATCCGCTATCCGGCGGCGTTCGGCGTCTGAAGCGCGGCGGGCGGCGGGACACGGAGACGGAGCGGTACGCGGGCACGCGGAGACGCGGCGGGGCACGGGCACGGGCGTGGGGCGCCTGGAACGAGCGGCGTTCCGCCCCTCTCCCCTCTCTCCTCTCCCCTCCCCCCGCCGGTCAACTCCGGCCGAAAAAGCGCGTGTTACAGCCGTTCCGGTGGGTTCCAGGCTCTGCCTCGCGGCCGCTTCTCCCTCGTCTCGTGTCCGCCCGTCGTCCACGGGATCGGTCATACGGGCCTCCGGCCCGACCGGGCCGGGCGCCTCGTACGGAAATTCATTCGCCTCGGGGAGGGGGCCGTCTTACGGTCGCGGTCGCTGGGACGGCGTACGGGACGCACCGTGCGCCGGGAGGTGTCGGGGACGCGCGTCGGGGCGCGTGGGCGAGAGGGGTGGGACCGGTGGGGTGCTGTCACGGCGAGGTGGATGAGGGGTTCGGGGGCGTCGCGGAGGCGTTCGCGGGGAACTTCGCGGACTTTCCGGAGCTGGGGGCGGCCGTCACGGTGTTCGTGGGCGGGCGGAAGGTCGTCGAGCTGTGGGGTGGGACCGCCGATGGGCGGACGGGGCGGCTGTGGGAGCGGGAGACGGCCGTGCCGGTGTTCTCCTGCGCGAAGGGCCTGGTCGGCGTGTGTGTGCAGTTGCTCGTGCAGGAGGGGCTGCTGGATCTGGACGTGCCGGTGGCCCGTTACTGGCCCGGGTTCGCCCGGCACGGCAAGGAAGGCATCACTTCCCGGATGGTTCTCGGGCACCGTGCCGGGATACCCGCCCTCGACCGGAAGCTCACGTTCGAGGAGATCGCGGCGTGGACGCCGGTGGTGCGCGCGGTCGAGGAGCAGCGGCCGCTGTGGGAGCCGGGTGCGGCGTACGAGTACCACGGCCATGTCTTCGGTTTCGTCCTGGGTGAGGTGATCCGGCGGCTGACCGGGCTCACTCCGGGGGCGTACTTCCGTGCGGCGGTGGGTGATCCGTTGGGGTTGCGGGCCTGGATCGGGTTGCCGGAGGCGGAGTGGGCGGGCCGGGCGCGGTTGTCGGAGGCGGCGGGGCGGCCCGCGATGCCGGGGCCGGAGCATCTGCTCAGCCGGATCGTGACGATGAACGGTGCGCTGGTCTTCCCCGGTACCGACGTGCCGTACGGCTGGAACGATCCGGCGGTGCTCGGTGCGGAGTTGCCGGGTGCGGGCGCGGTGGCTTCCGCGACGGGCCTTGCCGGGGTGTACGCGGCGGCCGTCAGCGGGGTGGAAGGGGGCGGGCGGCTGCTGTCCCCGGAGTCCGTGACGGATGTGGTGCGGGAGGTGTCGTCCGGTGCGGGCTGGCTGGGGTTCGATGCGGGGGCCCGCTGGGGTGCGGGTTTTCTGCTGGATTCGCCGTTCCGGCCGATGCTCGGCGCGCGCAGCTTCGGGAGCGACGGTGCGGGTGGACAGTTCGCGTTCGGGGACGACGCGTTCGGTGTGGGCTTCGCGTACGTCGCCAACCGCATGATCGGCCACGGCGACGCACGGGCGAATCGGCTGGTCACGGCCGTACGGGAGTGCCTGGGCGGCTGAACGGCGAGGCCGGGCCGGGGAGGTGGAACGGTGCACGGCGGCGGGAGAACCTGGTGCCGGGTGGAACGCCGACCTGGCACGGATGGAACGTCGAACTGGCACAGGTGGAACGCCGACCTGGAACGGATGGAACGTCGAACTGGCACAGGTGGAACGCCGACCTGGAACGGATGGAACGTCGGGCTGGCACAGGCGGATCGCCGACCTGGAACGGGTGGAACGAACGGCAGCAGCCGCGCGGAAGAACCCGGTGGCTGGAACGGAAGACCGGGCCGACGCGAGGGGCGAGGGCGCCGGGAACGTGTCTGCCGGTGAGATCGCCGGGACGGTGGCTGCCGGTGAGGTTCCGGTGGCCGTTCTCCGGATCTCCGGTGGCCGTTCTCCAGAGCTCCAGTGACCGTCCTCCAGGGCTCCAGTGGCCGTTTTCCGGGGCTCCAGTGGCCGTTTTCCGGGGCTCTAGTGGTCGTTCTCCGGGCCGGGTTCGCCGACGGAGAGGAGGTGGACGGTCCGGCGGCCGTCGGGGGTCGTGTAGTCGACGCGGTCGCCGGCTTCGTGGCCGAGGAGGGCTTGGCCGAGGGGGCTGTCGGTGGTGATGAGGGTGGGGTCGCGTTCCGATGACAGGAGTGCGAGGTGGAGGGTGGCGCGGTCGCCGTCGGGGAAGCGCACGGTGACGGTGCTGCCTGTGCCGACCGCGTTGACGGAGGGCAGGCCCGCGCGTTCGCCGTCGCGCAGCCGTTGGGTGATCTCGTCGATGCGGACCTCGATGTGGGTGGCCTCGTCGATGCGTTCCGACTCGTTGGCGTCGTCGGCGCGGTCGCCCGCCTGGTCGGAGTCCTGCGGGGCCGGGGCGTCGGTGGCGCGGGCGGCGCGCAGGGCGTCGCGTTCCCGTTCCAGCGCGCGGCGTTCGGCGGCGCTGATCGGCTCGGGTTCCTGACTCATTCCAGCTCCGTACCTCTGACCTGCACGTATGTCGGCTCGCCGCTGCGTATCCACTCGGGTCCGCCCGGGTTCGCCGCACATGTTCCGGGCTTGTCCGTGCGTTTGTCGGTGCGTGTCCCGGGTTCGCCCGCACGACTGGGACGGTGCCTCCGACGCCCCCGCACGGACGTCGGGTTCGCCCGCGCGCGCCGGGCCCGTGCCTCCGGCCTGACGGCGCGTGCCCCGGGCTCACCTGCCCGTATGCCGGGTTCGCCCACCCGTACGCCGGGCGCTCGGCTCGTACCTCCGGCTTTCCCGGGCGGCTCGCCGCTTCGCGGTTGCCCGGTGCCCGCGAGGGGCCGGCGTGCTCACTCTTCGTAGTCGGAGGGCGGGAACGGGGTGCGGTTCTTCCGGGAGGCGGCGTTCCGGGGGAGGTCGCCTCGGTCGGCTTCGCGTTCCACCTCGGCGCGTTCCTCGGCGTAGCGGGTGGCGTCGTCCTTCCCGGCGTCGTCGGGGAGGCCCGCTTCGCGGCGGTCCTCCTCGGTGCGGCGTTCGGCCTGCCGTTGGTCGGGGCGCCGGGGCATGCCGCGTCCGTGGCCGTCGTCCGGGTCGCCCTCGACCGCCTTGTTCGACTTGTGGTGGTGGTGTCCCACTGCGCCCTCCTCGTCGGCTGCGGAGGCCGGGCCTCGTACGCGCCCGGCCCCGGGAAATGCGCTGTTCCCAGGATCGCCGGGGTGGCGGAGGAGTGCATGTCGGGGCGGGGCGCCGGGCGGAGTCCCGGCCCGTACCGTGTCCGGCCCGCGCCCATGCCCCGGGCGAGGCGCGCCCGGACCTGCCGCGCGTCCCACGCGCCGCACACCGCGTGCGGTCAGGCAGATGACGGTTCCGGGGCGGCCGGGCGGCCGAAGGCTCGTGCCGCCAGTCCGAAGAGCACGCCGCCGAGCAGGAACCAGGGGTTCCAGAGGAGCAGTGTCCACCAGCGTTGTTCCGGGCTGATCTGGATGGCGGGGCCCGCGGCGCCGGTGAGCAGCAGGAACTGGAGGGCCGCGCCGCGCACGAGCAGTACGGCGCAGGCGGACCAGCCCAGGGCGGTGAGCAGGCGTCCCGGCGTTCCGGGCGGGCGGGGGCCGGTGAGGCGCCGTCCCAGGGCGGCGCCGGTCAGGCAGACCGCGCCGACTCCCCACAGGCCCAGCGCCACGAACCAGCCGGGTCGTTCCTCGGCGAGCGGTCCGGCGGAGACGGCCAGTCCGCGGCTGCCGCCGAGGGCCCAGTAGAGGTGGAGGGCGGCGAAGGCCACCGCCCAGCCGCATGCCAGTCGTCCCCAGACCCGCGTCATCACGTCCCCCGTGTCGTCGGCTTCTACGTGAGGATGCCAGTGCCGTGGCCGTCGGCGGCACGGATCTTCCGCGTCCGGTCGCGTACGGGTCCGGGCCGTTCCAGGCACGCCGTTCGGACGGTGACGTCGTGACGTTCGGCGCGGGACGGAGCCGCCCGAACGGCCTCCGGGCTCCGGGGCCGGGCGGCGTCGGGTGGTCGTGGTCAGTCCCCCACCCGGCTGGCCAGGACCTTCCGGGCGAGGTGGCGGGTGTACGTCACGGAGTCATCGGAGTCGTCGGGGGCTTCCGGGTCTGTGAGGGTGAGGCGGCCGACGAGCAGTTTGCTGTGGCCGTAGACGGGTTTGGCGGGTTCGCTGGTGCCGTCGACGGTCAGGGTCCAGGTCGCGTCGCGGAGGTCCAGGCCGCCGGGTTTGGGGACGACGCGGCTGCTCCACCCCAGGCAGAGCACCCATTCCGTCGGTTGTGCGGCGTGGCGGGCGGCGAGGTCCATGAGGTACGCGTCCGGTGTCCCCGGCAGGGGGAGGTGGCCGACGACGGCCGTGTCACCGAAGTGTCCGGTCGTCGCGTACGCCGTCACGCCGAACGTGTCCGGCCAGTTGTGCAGCAGCGGAAAGACCGACACCCGGCCGGTGCCGCCGATCGTCTTCGCCATGGAACTCCCTTACGCAGCAGCGGACTTGGCGCCGGATGCCCGGCGCGGAACCTGCCCAACGGCGGGAGCGGCGGATGGGTTATCGCCGCGCGTGGGGAGATCACAGCGTCACCTCCGCGCGGACGATCTTGCCGACGCCGGGGCGGTCGGTGACCTCCCAGTGGTCGGCGAGCGCGTTGACGAGGAGGAGACCGCGGCCCGATTCGGCGTACGGGGCGGGCGGGCGCAGGGCGTCCGGGCCGGGCGGGCGGGCCTCGGTGCGGGTGTCGGCGACCTCGATGCGCAGCCGGTCGCGTCCGGCGGGACCGGCGGTGAGGGTGAGGCGGAGTTCGAAGTCGCGGCCCGGTACGCGGCCGTGGAGGACGGCGTTGGCGGCGAGTTCGGCGACGAGTGCGGTGGCGGTGTCGGACCGTTCGCTGCCGTACGGGGTGCCCCAGGCGTCGAGTTGGGCGGCGGCCAGCCGCCGGGCGAGGCGGGCGCCGCGCCGGGTGGCGCTGAAGCGTTGCGCGAACATACGCGCGGTGACGGGGGTGGGGGCCGCTTGCGCGGCGGATGAAGCGTGCATATGCCCAAGTTGGCGCCCTGGACGAGGCGTTGGCCAGTACCTCAGCCCGTACGCTCGGTCAGCGTACGGGTGCGGAAAGTGGACAGTGCGCGTAACCGAGCGTGATGATCGCCGAGTTGAATGACGTACGGGTGTACGCAGCGGAGGTGCCGAGCAGTGGCGAAAAGTAAGGTCAGTCCGGAGCCGGAGATCACGGACAGCCTCAAGGCGTTCGGAGCCGTGGTCAAGGTCTTTCGGGAACGAGCCGGGCTGACGCAGGCGGCGTTCGCCCAACTGGTGCAGTTCTCGCCCGAGACCATTGCATCGATCGAGCAGGGGCGGCGTTTACCTCCGCCCGACTTCATCGAGCGAGCCGAGAAGGCCCTCGACGCGTTCGGGGCGATCAAGGCCGCCGGGGAGTATTTGGTACGCCCTCCTGGTGTGCCATCGTGGTTCAAGCGCTGGGCACACTTGGAGAAGCAGGCGCGCTCGCTTTACATCTATGAGTGCCGAGTCATTCCGGGGCTGGTGCAGACAGAGGGGTACATGCGGACTCTCTTCGTCAGCACCCCTCCAATTCCCGATCAGGAATTGGTCGAGCAACGTGTCAGCTACCGCTTGGGACGCCAGGAGATTCTGTATCGCAAACCCTCGGTGACGCTCAGCTTCATCATCGAACAGGCCGTGATCGAAAGGCAGACGGGAGGCGCCGAAGTCACCAGGGACCTCATCGATTTCCTTCTGGAGTGCGGGGCCCTTGACAATGTGGACCTGCAAGTAATGCCCCTACGGCAACCGGACCACGCAGGACTCAATGGCTCCTTGCAGGTACTGGAAACCACGGACCATCGAAACTTCGCATACAACGAGGGCAACAAGCACAACCAGATTTTTACCCATGCGAAGGAAGTCAGCATTATGCAGCAGTGCTACTCCAAGATGCGCTCTCAGGCCCTGACTCCCGAAGATTCCGCAACTCTGTTGAAACGTATTCAAGGAGCACTTTGAGCACCAACGACCTTGCCTGGCACAAGTCCAGCTACAGCGGCCCCGACGGCGGTAGCTGCATCGAGATCGCCCCCTGCCCCACCACCATCCACATCCGCGACTCCAAGGACAAGGGCGGCCCCCAGCTCGCCGTCGCGCCCACGGCCTGGGCCGCCTTCGTCGCGTACGCGGCGCACGAGGGCTGACGCGGTCAGCCCCAGAACTCCCGTAGGGCCGCGTTGACGGCGGCGGGTTCCTGGGTGTGCGGGTAGTAGCCGGGCACCCGTAGGAGGCGGCCGTCGAGGGAGTCCGTGAGGGATTCGGCGACGGCCATGAGGGGGCGTCCTACGTGTTCGCGGTAGGCGTCGGGGGCGTCGTCCCAGGTTCCGCAGATCACCAGGAGCGGTGGGGCGGCGGCGCGGAGCGGGGCCAGGGGGATGTCCGCCTCCCAGATGGGGCGCTCCCCCATGGAGGTGGCGACGGCGCGGAGGCGGCGCGGTGTGGGCTCGGGCATGGCCATCCCCAACCCTTCGGTGGACGCCCGTAGGTACTGCTCCGGTGTGACGCCGTCGGGGATGCCGGGGGCGGCGTCGCGGACCCGGTCGAGGAGGGCGGCGACGACGGGATGGCCGGCGGCGGCGGTGAAGGCGGAGGGCTGGATGAGGGCGAGGGAGCGGACGAGGTCGGGGCGGCGGGCGGCGGCGAGGAGCGCGGCGACGGCGCCGTTGCCGTGTGCCACGAGGTGGGCGCCGCCGGGTCCCGCCGCGTAGCGGCTGTCGTCGAGGAGTGCCACGACGTCGTCGGTGTCGGTGGCGAAGTCGCTGCGCGGGGTGTCGGGGCTGTCGCCGTAGCCCCGGCGGTCCATGAGGAGGAGCCGCCGGGTGTCCGCGAGGGGGCGTTGGGCGGCGAATCCGTACGCGGGGTCGCTGCCCCAGGTGAAGATGTTGTGGAGGAAGAGGGCGGGGGCGGCGGTGTCCGCCGGGGCCCGGCCCGCTCCGGTCCGGTCGCGGTCGTCCCAGACGGTCACGTGCACGGTCATCGGTCGTCCTCCCGAGGTCGAGGGCGTCAACTCCCGTGAGGTTAACCCGCGTTACCGGGCGGTGCCCGCGTACCGGGTCACCCCGGCGCGGGCCCCGTGGAGCCGCGTACGACCAGCTCCGGCTGGAAGACGAACTCCGTGTGGCGGACGGGGTGGCCCTGGATCTCCTCGATGAGGGTGTCGACGGCGGCGGCGGCCATCGCCTGGACGGGTTGGCGGACCGTGGTCAGGGGCGGGTCGGTGAAGGGGATCAGCGGGGAGTCGTCGAAGCCGACGACGGAGACCGCGGCGGGGACGGGCAGACCTCGGGCGCGGGCGGCGCGGACGGCGCCGAGGGCCATCAGGTCGCTGCCGCAGACCAGGCCCGTACAGCCGTCGTCGAGGAGGGTGTCGGCGGCGGCGTGGCCGCCCTCGACGGTGAAGAGGGTGTGGCGGACGCGGCGGGCGGCGGTCTCGGGCGGCAGGGCGAGGACTTCCGTCAGCGCCGCCGTGAAGCCGTCCGCCTTGCGGCGGGAGGGGACGAAGCGGGCGGGGCCGACGGCCAGCCCGATGCGGGTGTGGCCGAGTGCGGCCAGGTGACGGACGGCGATGCGGGCGGCGGCGCCGTCGTCGGGCGAGACGGAGGGGGCGGGGATGTCGGGGCGGTGGCCGTTGATCAGGACGTACGGGACGCCTCTGTCGCGCAGGCGGTGGTAGCGGGCCGGGTCGGCGCCGGTGTCGGCGTGGAGTCCGGAGAGGAAGACGATGCCGGTGACGCCGCGTTCCTCCAGTTGCTCGACGAGTTCGTCCTCGGTGGAGCCGCCGGGCATCTGGGTGCACAGGACCGGCGTGTAGCCGTGGCTCGCCAGCGACTGCTCGATGATCTGGGCGAACGCCGGGAAGATCGGGTTGGTCAGCTCGGGGAGGACCAGCCCGACCAGCCCGGCGCTGCGGCGCCGGAGCCGGACGGGGCGTTCGTAGCCGAGAACGTCGAGGGCGGCGAGGACGCGCTGCCGGGTGGCGGCTGCGACGCCCGCGCGGCCGTTGAGGACCCGGCTCGCGGTCGCCTCGCTGACCCGCGCCTGAGCGGCGAGGTCGGCGAGGCGGGGGGTGGCGCGGGAAGCGGGTGCGCTCACGCGTCCCACCAGACGGTCGTATCGGGCGGGAGGATGAACTCGGCGTCGGCGGACGGGAGTTGTCCCGAGGAGAGCAGGGGGGTGCCCGGGGCGGGGAGGCGGACGGCGGTGTCGGTGGCGTTGACGGTGCAGACGAGGCCGCCGGGGCGGCGGAAGATCAGGACGCCGTCGGGGGCGTCCAGCCAGGTGACGTCGGTGCCCGCGCCGAGACCGGGGTGGGAGCGGCGCAGCGCGAGGGCGGCGCGGTACAGCTCCAGGGTGGAGTCCGGGTCGCCGGTCTGCGCGGCGACGGAGAGGGCGCTCCACTCCGGGGGCAGCGGGAGCCAGCTACCGCCGGGGCCGAAGCCGTAGGAGCAGCCGTCCTTCTCCCAGGGGATCGGGACGCGGCAGCCGTCGCGCAGTCCGTCCTGACCGGCGGCGCCGGTGCGGCGGGCGAAGGCGGGGTCCTGGCGGGCCTCGTCGGGGAGGTGGAGGACCTCCGGGAGGCCGAGTTCCTCGCCCTGGTAGAGGTAGGCGGAGCCGGGCAGGGCCAGCATCAGCAGGGAGGCGGCGCGGGCGCGGGCGAGGTCGCCGCCGAGGCGGGTGCGGTGGCGGACCACGTCGTGGTTGGAGAGGACCCAGGTGGTGGGGGCGCCGACGGGGCGCATCGCGTCGAGGGAGGCGTCGATGGTGGCGCGGAGGGCGGTCGCGTCCCAGGCGGTGCCGAGGTAGTGGAAGTTGAACGCCTGGTGGAGTTCGCCGGGGCGGACGTAACGGGCGGTGCGTTCGGGGCTGGGCGCCCAGGCTTCGGCGACGGCGATGCGGGCGCCCGGGTACTCGTCGAGGACGGTGCGCCAGGAGCGGTAGATGTCGTGGACGCCGTCCTGGTCGAAGAAGGGCAGGACGTCCTGGCCGAGGAGGCGGAGCTGCCCGGTGGTGCCGGTGTCGGGCAGGCCGGGGGCCTTGACGAGGCCGTGGGCGACGTCGACGCGGAAGCCGTCGACGCCCCGGTCCAGCCAGAAGCGCAGCACGGTGCGGAACTCGTCGCGTACGGCGGGGTGCTCCCAGTTGAAGTCGGGCTGCTGGGGGGCGAAGAGGTGGAGGTACCACTGGCCGTCGGGCAGGCGGGTCCAGGCGGGGCCGCCGAAGACGGACTCCCAGTCGTTGGGCGGCAGGTCGCCGTGCGCGCCGCGGCCGTCGCGGAAGTGGAAGCGGGCGCGGAGCGGGGAGCCGGGGCCCTCCTCGACGGCCTGGCGGAACCATGCGTGCTGGTCGGAGCAGTGGTTGGGGACGAGGTCGACGATGACGCGCAGGCCCAGGGCGTGGGCGTCGCCGAGGAGGGCGTCGGCGTCGGCGAGGGTGCCGAACATCGGGTCGACGGTGCGGTAGTCGGTGACGTCGTATCCGGCGTCGGCCTGCGGGGAGGCGTAGAAGGGGGAGAGCCAGACGGCGTCGACGCCGAGGTCGCGCAGGTGGGGCAGGCGGCGGCGGATGCCTTCCAGGTCGCCCATGCCGTCGCCGTCGGCGTCGGCGAAGCTGCGGGGGTAGACCTGGTAGATCACCGCGTCGCGCCACCAGTCGGGGCGGGCGGCGTCCTGGCTCGGGGCGGGTGCGGTCTGGTCCTGAGTCATGTCATCCCTTGGTGGTGCCGGCGGTCAGTCCGGCGACGAGGTGGCGTTGGGCGAAGGCGAAGACGGCGGTGGCGGGGAGGGCGATGAGGACGGCGGCGGCGGTCATCGAGCCCCAGTCGTTGGTGTACTGGTTGACGAAGGTCTGGAGCCCGCCGGCCAGGGTGAGGTGTTCCTCGCCGGTCATGAAGGCGGAGGCGTAGGCGACCTCCGCCCAGGCGGTGACGAAGGTGTAGAAGCCGGTGACGGCGAGCCCGGGGCGGGCCAGCGGCAGCACCAGGCGCCAGAAGGTGCCGAAGGGGGTGAGGCCGTCGACGCGGCCCGCCTCGTCGATCTCGACGGGGACGGTGTCGAAGTAGCCCTTCATCATCCAGGCGCAGAACGGCACGGCGATCGTCAGATACGTGATGATCAGGCCGCCGGGCTGGTTGAGGAGGCCCAGGCCCGCCATCAGGTTGTAGAGCGGCACGATCAGCACGGCCACCGGGAACATCTGGGTGATCAGCAGCAGCCACAGCAGCGGCCGCATGCCGGGGAAGCGGAAGCGGCTGAGCGCGTAGCCGGTGGTGGCGGCGAGGAGGACACCGACGACGGTGGTGACGCCGACGACGAGGACGGAGTTGCCGAACCAGGTCGGGAACGACGTGCCGCCCAGTACATGGCGGTAGTTGGCGAGGGTCGGGTGGGAGAGGACGGCGGTGGTGAAGGCGTCGTTCTTCGGTTTGAACGAGGTGATCAGCAGCCAGAGGGGCGGGAAGACGGCGACGGCGGCGGCGAGCAGCAAGGTGGCGTGCAGGCCGAGGGAGGCGAGGGGGGAGCGCGCGCCGCGGCGGCGGGGGGCCTTCGCGGCGGCGGGCCCGGTGCCGGTCCCGGCGCGTGTCCCGGTGTCGGTCCCGGTCCGTGCCCCGGTGTCGGTCATGGTCTCGGTCACCACGTCTCTCCCTGCTTGCGGAGCGCGCGGCGGTGCAGGACGGCGGCGACGCAGAGGATCAGGAGGATCAGGACGCCCCAGGCGGCGGAGCCGGAGAAGTCGCGGGGGCTGTCGACGAAGGAGAGGCGGTAGGCGTACGTCACCAGGATCTCCGTGGCGTCGCCGGGGCCGCCCCGGGTGAGCAGGAAGATCACCGGGAACATGTTGAACGTCCAGATGGTGGAGAGCAGGATCACCGTGGAGCTGACGGTGCGCAGGCCCGGCAGGGTGATGTTCCAAAAGCGCTGCCAGGGTCCGGCGCCGTCCATCTCGGCCGCCTCGTACAGCTCGCCCGGGACGGACTGGAGGCCGCCGAGGAGGGCGACGAGCATGAAGGGGACGCCGAGCCAGACGTTGACGGCGATGACGGCGAGCTTCGCCCACGTCGGGTCGTTGAGCCAGGGGACCGCGCCGATGCCGCCGCCGGTCAGGACGGAGTTGAGCAGTCCGTTGCGGTCGTTGAAGAGCATCCGCCAGGTGAAGACGGAGACGAAGGCGGGCAGCGCCCACGGCAGGATCAGCGCGAGGCGGTAGGCGGTGCGGCCGCGCAGCGGGCGGTTGAGGAGCGTCGCCAGGCCCAGCCCGATGAGGTAGGTCAGGCCGACGCAGGCGACCGTCCAGACGACGGTCCAGCCCAGGCGCCCCCAGAAGACGGAGTCGGTGAGGATCGCGCGGTAGGTGCCGAGGCCGGTGAAGTGGTAGGTGGCCGGCAGGTGGTTCATGCCGATGTCGCGGGCGACGTTGGCCTCGTCGGCGTCGGTCAGGGACAGGTACACGCCGCGGACCAGCGGGAACCCGATGATGACGCCGAGGACGACGGCGACGGGCGCCACCATCGTCCAGGCGTACCAGTGGGGTGCCAGCGCGCGGCGGGCGCGGGCGGCGAGGGTCACTTGTAGTCCTTGAGCAGTTTCCGGTAGGCGTCGCCGGTGGCCGCGGCCGCCTGGCTGGGGGTGGCGGCGCCGGTGAGGACCTTGTTCATCTGGACCTTGACCGGCTCGAAGAGGGAGTTGCCCTCGGCGATCCAGGGGCGTTCGACGGCGCCGTTGACGGCCGGCTGGAAGAACTTCACCATCTCGTTCTTCTTCACCGACGGCAGGGCGTAGACGGACTTGCGGGTGGGCAGCAGGCTGAGCTGCTCGGTGGTCTTCCGCTGGACGTCGGCGCCGCTCATGTACTTGACGAAGGCGTAGGCGGTGTCGAGGTTGCCGGATCCGGCGTAGACGGAGAGGTTCCAGCCGCCCTGCGGGGAGCCCTGGGCCTTGCTGCCGCCGGGGACGGGCGCGACGCCGAGGTTGTCCTTGTCGGTGAACGCCTTGCCGGCGCGGGCGCCCTCGATGTCCCAGGGGCCGTCGATCGCCATCGCGACGTCGCCGTCCTTGAGGGCCTTGAGCTGGTTCTCCTGGCCGTCGGTGGCGTCGGTGACGGCCGCCTTCGAGTCGATGAGGCGTTTGAGGACGGCGAAGGCGCGGGTGCCGGCATCGTCGTCGATCTCGACGGTCTTGTCGCGGGCGTCGACCATGTCGCCGCCCTCGCCGTAGAGATAGGGCAGGAACCAGTACGGGTCGTCGCCGCGCAGGTAGAGGGCGGTGGCGCCGGTCTTCGCCTTGATCTTCTTCGCGGCGGACTCCAGCTCGGCGAAGGTCTTGGGGACGTCCACGCCCGCCTTCTTCAGCAGCCGCTTGTTGTAGAAGAGGCCGAGGGTGTCGATGACCTGCGGCACGGAGTACGTCTTGCCGTCGTACTTCGTGGAGCCGAGGGCCTGCGGGAGGTAGTCGGCCGGGTTGTCGAGGGCGGGGGTGTGGTCGAGGGGGGCGAGGTAGCCGAGGTGGGCGAAGTCGGCGGTCCAGGCGACCTCGGTGCGCATCACGTCGGGGGCGCCGGCGTTGCCGCCCGCCGCGTTCTTGAACTTGGCGTTGGCGTCGCCGAAGGGCACGTTGACGTACTTGACGTGGACGCCGGGGTGTTCCTTCTCGAAGCCTTCCGCAAGCTTGCGGTAGGTGGCCTTCTCGGCGTCGTTGGAGGTGTCCCAGAAGGTGACGGTGCCGGAAATCTTTCCGTCGCCGCCGCTCCCGCCGCCGTCGCCGCCACCGCAGGCCGTCGCCGTCAGGGCCAGGCCCGCCGCCAGTGCGGTGGCGGTGACGCCACGTATGCCACGCCGCATGTGAACTCCTTTGGGAATCGCCTGAGATGGCGTGGTGGAACGTAACAGCGCCGTAAGAAAACCGAAAGACCTTGCGCAATATTTCTGCAAGGTTGCTGGAAAGGTCTGCGGGGAGAAGGCGCACGGGCCGTCACCCGGCGCCCGTCCGCGCGTTGATTCCGGTGCCAGGCGCATCGCTCCTGGCGGCGCACGGCGCCCCCGCGGCCCCGCGCCGCACCGGCGGGACGCCGTCCGCCTCCCCACACACCGAGGGACGGCAGATGACCGAGCAGCTCACCTCCCCCACCCCCGTCCGCCACACCACCGGGCAGCACCCCGGCCCCGGCTGGTGGCGCGACGCCGTCATCTACCAGGTCTACGTACGGTCGTTCGCGGACAGCGACGGCGACGGCATCGGCGATCTGCGCGGGGTCCGCGCACGGCTGCCGTACCTCAAGGAGCTGGGCGTGGACGCGCTCTGGCTCACGCCGTTCTACGCGTCGCCGCAGGCCGATGGCGGGTACGACGTCGCCGACCACCGCTCGGTCGACCCGCTGTTCGGCAGTCTGGAGGACGCCGACGCGCTGATCCGCGCCGCGCACGCGAGCGGACTGCGGGTGATCATCGACATCGTGCCGAACCACACCTCCGACCGGCACCCGTGGTTCCGCGACCCGGAGCTGGCCCGCGAGCGCTACCTCTTCCGGCCCGGCCGCGGCACCGGCGGCGAGCTGCCGCCCAACGACTGGGAGTCGGTCTTCGGCGGCCCCGCCTGGACCCGCACCGAACGCGGCGACTGGTACCTCCACCTCTTCGCGCCCGAACAGCCCGACCTGAACTGGGACAACCCCGACGTGCACGCGGAGTTCGAGGCGATCCTGCGGTTCTGGCTCGACCTCGGCGTCGACGGCTTCCGCATCGATGTCGCGCACGGCATGGTCAAGGCGCCGGGCCTGCCGGACATCGGGTGCGACAGCCAGGCCACCTTGATCGGCAGCCAGACGCTGCCCTTCTTCGACCAGGACGGCGTCCACGCCATCCACCGCTCCTGGCGCACCCTGCTGGACAGCTACGGCGGCGCGCGCATCGGTGTCGCGGAAGCCTGGGCGCCCACCCCGGAACGGCTGGCGCTCTACGTCCGCCCGGACGAGCTGCACCAAGCCTTCAACTTCCAATTCCTCACGGCACGTTGGGAGAAGGAGGCGTTGCGCGAGGTCATCGACGCGTCGCTGGCCGCCACCGCCTCCGTCGGCGCCCCGACCACCTGGGTGCTCTCCAACCACGACGTGGTCCGGCACGCCACCCGGCTCGGTTCCCTCGCCCGCGCCCGCGCGGCGACCCTGCTGATGCTGGCGCTGCCCGGCTCCGCCTACCTCTACCAGGGTGAGGAACTGGGCCTGCCGGAGGTCACCGAACTGCCCGACGAGGCCCGGCAGGACCCGGCGTTCACCCGCCGCGCGGGCCGCTCCTCCGGGCAGGAGGGGCTGCGTGACGGCTGCCGGGTGCCGCTGCCGTGGGCCGCGGACGGCCCCTCGTACGGCTTCGGGGACGGCGGGAGCTGGCTGCCGCAGCCGGCCGGATGGGGCGGGCTGTCGGTGGCGGCGCAGACCGGTGACGTGGACTCCACGCTGGAGCTGTACCGGGCGGCGCTGGCGCTGCGGCGGGCGCTGCCGGGGCTGGGCGACGGGGAGATGAGCTGGCGCGAGGCGCCCGACGGGGTGCTGGCGTTCGCCCGCCCCGGGGTGGTCTGCACCGTCAACACCACCGGCCGCGACATCGCGTTCGAGGCGCCCGGACGGCTGCTGCTGGCCAGCACTCCGCTGCCGGTCCGGGGGGCCGCGGCGGTGCTCCCCGGGGACGCTTGCGCCTGGTGGGCAATCTGAGGGGCGAAAGGTAAAGTCCCCGGCATGACCGCCCGCCTGTCCGACATCGCAGCGCAGGCGGGTGTCAGCGAGGCCACCGTCAGCCGGGTGCTCAACGGTAAACCGGGCGTCTCCGCGGCCACCCGCCAGTCGGTGCTGGCCGCCCTCGACGTCCTGGGCTACGAGCGCCCGGTCCGGCTGCGGCAGCGCAGCGCGGGTCTGGTCGGGCTGATCACCCCGGAGCTGGAGAATCCGATCTTCCCGGCGTTCGCCCAGGTGATCGGCCAGGCGCTGACGCGGCAGGGCTACACCCCGGTGCTCGCCACGCAGACGCCGGGCGGCTCCACCGAGGACGAGCTGACGGAGATGCTGGTCGACCGCGGGGTGGCCGGCATCATCTTCGTCTCCGGACTGCACGCCGACACCTCCGCCGATATGCAGCGCTACGCCCGGCTGCGCGGCCAGGGCGTGCCGTTCGTCCTGATCAACGGCTTCTCCCCCGAGGTGCGGGCGCCGTTCGTCTCCCCCGACGACCGGGCGGCGGTGCACCTGGCGGTCACCCACCTCGTGGCGCTGGGCCACCGCCGCGTCGGGCTGGCGCTCGGACCGCGGCGGTTCGTGCCGGTGCAGCGGAAGATCGAGGGGTTCGTCCGGGCGGTCCGCGAACAGCTCGGGCTGGACGCCGCCGACGCCGAGCGGTGCATCGAGCATTCGCTGTACTCGCTGGAGGGCGGGCAGGCGGCGGCGGGGGCGCTGCTGGACCGCGGGGCGACGGCGGTGGTGTGCGCCAGCGACATGATGGCGCTCGGCGCGATCCGCGCGGCCCGGCAGCGGGGGCTCGACGTGCCGCGGGAGGTCTCCGTCGTCGGCTTCGACGACTCCCCGCTGATCGCGTTCACCGATCCGCCGCTGACGACGATCCGGCAGCCGGTTCCGGCGATGGGTCAGGCCGCGGTGCGGGCGCTGCTGGAGGAGATCGGCGGGACGCCCGCGCCGCACAGCGAGTTCGTCTTCCACCCGGAGCTGGTGGTGCGGGGCTCGACCGCGTCGGCTCCCCGGGCGGGGGCCGGTGCGAAGGCTCCGGCGTGGCCCGGGGGCGCCGGGGAGGCGCCGCCCGCGGAGCCCGTATCGCCATCGAAACGGACAAAGGTTCCGGAGCCTTCCACTCCGCCCCTGTAGGGCGGGGTCGGGGCATCCTCCCCTAGAAGTATTCAGGTCGTCGCCAACCCCACCAGGGGATGACAGACGGGTAACCCTTTTCTGGCAAACTGTCTGCCTATGGGTGAAGCGCATGTGAGGACCGTGGACGACCGTCCTGTCAGCCCGCCGCCTCACGGCGCGACCGCGGACCGTCCTCCCCGGACGGGCCGGATGAGCCGGCTGCGGGCCCCGCGCGCGCCCCGGCTGTGGTTCGAGGTCCTGCTCATCGCGGTCAGCTACTGGGCGTACTCCGTCATCCGTAACGCGGTGCCCGAGCAGCAGGCGCAGGCGCTGCGGAACGCCGACGGGATCTGGCGGGCGGAGCACGCCCTGGGCATCGCCGTCGAGCACACCGTCAACCACGCGGTGAACGCCGTGACATGGCTGATCGTGCCGATGAACTACTACTACGCGACGCTGCACTTCGTGGTGACGATCGGGGTGCTGGTCTGGCTCTACCGCCGGCACCCGGGGCGGTACGCCGCCGCCCGCCTCGCGCTCTTCGCGACCACCGGCGTCGCGCTCGTCGGCTACTACTTCTATCCGCTGGCGCCGCCGCGGCTGATGGCCGGCGGCGGGTTCGTCGACACCCTCGTCCAGCACCACACCTGGGGTTCGCTGGCGTCGGGGGATCTGGCGTCGATGTCGAACCAGTACGCGGCGATGCCGTCGATGCACATCGGCTGGTCGCTGTGGTGCGGGCTGACGGTGGCGCTGCTGGCCCGGCGGGCGTGGGTGAAGGCGGCGGGGCTGTGCTACCCGTTCTTCACCCTGCTGGTGATCGTCGCGACCGCCAACCACTTCTGGCTGGACGCGTGCGGCGGCGCCCTGTGCCTGCTGTTCGGCTTCGCGGTGGCCTGCCTGTGGTACGGGACGCTGCCGCACCATCTGGCGCGGCACGTCGTCGAGACGGCGCCGGCCTCCTAGGGGTCAGCGGGCCAGGCGGGGGAAGAGCGCCTCCGCGCCGGCGCGGTCGATCGCCGCGGCCTGGCCCGGGGTGAAGTCCGGGTAGGTCTCCAGGAAGTGGTCGTAGTAGCCGCCGGCCTCCTCCGGGGCGAAGGGCCAGTCACTGCCGTAGAGGACGTGGCCGGGCTCGGCGAAGGCGAGCAGGGCGGGCAGGGCGCTGGGGCTCGCGGAGAGCGCGGTGTCGAAGTGGAAGCGCTTCAGGTCGCGCAGGACGTCCTCGGCCGGGCGCTCGCGGTCGACGACGGTGGAGGTCAGGCCGGAGAAGCGGTACGCGGCGTAGGGCAGGAAGCCGCCGCCGTGGGAGAGGATCACCCGCACGCGCCGGTAGCGGGTCATGACGCCCTTCAGCACCATGTCGAGGGCGGTGCGGGTGGTGTCGAAGACGTAGTCGGCGAGCGGGGCGGGGGTGCCCGGGAGCAGGTCCATCGGCGGTTGGGCGGGGTGGACGAAGACGTTCGCGGCGCGGCGGTCCAGCTCTTCCCACAGGGGGGTGAAGGCGGGGTCGCCGAGGTAACGGCCGCGGGCGTTGGACATGAGGACGACGCCGTCGGCGCCGAGGGTGTCCAGCGCGTGGACGGCTTCCGCGACGGCGCCGTCCACGTCGGGCAGCGGGACGCTCGCGAAGTGGCCGAAGCGGTCGGGGCGGTCCTTGACGACCTCGGCGCCGTACTCGTTCACGGCGCGGGCGAGGGCGCGGGCCGACGCGTCGTCGCCGAGGTGGACGCCGGGGGCGGTGACGGAGAGGACGCCGGTGGCGATGGCGTGGCGGTCCATCATCGCGAGGGCGCCGCGGGAGCTCCATTCCGGGATGGCCCAGCCGCCGGAGTCGAGGCCGCGGGCGGCGAGGGTCTCGGCCCAGACGGGCGGAACGATGTGCTGGTGGACGTCGATACGAGCGGGAGTCATGACCCCTCGCCTCCCAACGTTTAGCTTGCTAATGAATTTCTTTTAGTAAGCTAACTTTCATGCCAGAGAAGCGCAACCCCGACGCCGCCGACGGCCCCGCGGAGCCCGGCGTGGACGAGCTGGCCCGCGCCGCCGACCGGCTCTTCAGCGCCATGCGGCGGGCCCGGACCGCCACCGCCGGGCGGTCCGCCACCGGACTGTCCATGGCGCAGCTCGCCCTGCTCGCCCCGCTCGCCGAGGGCGCCGGTGACGACGGGCTGCCGGTCGGCCGGCTGGCGGCCCGCGCCGAGGTCAGCGTGCCCACCGCCACCCGCATGCTCCAGCAGCTCCAGACCCGCGGCATGGTGACCCGGCGCCGCGCCCCGCACGACGAACGCCAGGTCCTCATCCGCCTCACCGAGGAGGGCGCCGCCCGGCTGGCCGCCATGCGCGACGAACTGCGCGCCCGCCAGTACGCGGCCCTGTCGCAGTTCACTCCGGAGGAACGCCGGACGCTCACCGAGCAACTGCACCGCCTCGCGGGCCTCATCGGTACGACCGTGCCAGGCGCGGAGGGGGGCGGAGAGAGGGGGTGAGGCCGGGGCCGGCGGCCCCCTGGCCCGCCCCGGCCCGGGCTCTGCCGTCGGTGGGCGTGCGGCCCGGTCCGGGTCCGGGTGGCCGCGCGGGGGCTCGGTGCACGGAATCCGCACCGGCGCGGTGCGGCCCGGACCCGGCTCAGGGCCCGGAACGAGGCCCGGAACGAGGCGCGGCCGGCGGCGGAACGGCCACGCGCCCCGGGGCGGACCGAAGTCCGCTCCCCCGGGGCGCGTGGCCGTTCCGGTTCCCGGGGGTCAGCCCCGGTGGGTGATCCGGCCGCCGGACATCGTCAGGCGGACCGGGGCGGTGGCGACGTCGTCGGCGGGGGCGGTGACGGGGTCGGCGGCGAGGGCGGTGAGGTCGGCGCGGAAGCCGGGGGCGACGCGGCCCGCCTCGTGTTCCTCGCCGACGGCGAGCGCGGCGTGCGAGGTGCAGCCCTCCAGCGCCATCAGGCCGGTGAGGGCCTGTTCGGGGGTGATGGGCGCGGTGCCGGGGGCGCCCGCGGGGCGGCGCAGCCGGGCGGTGGCGAGGGTGGCGCGCGGATCGTGGTGGGCGATCGGCCAGTCCGAGCCGAGGACGAGGACGGCGCCGGCGTCCCGCAGGTCGCGGCAGCGCCAGGCGCGTGCGGCGCGCTCCTCGCCGACCCGGCGGGACCAGGCGTCGGTGTGGTCGGCGCGGGTGTAGGCGGTGTGCAGCGGCTGCATGGAGGCGGCGACGCCGAGCGCGGCGAAGCGCGGCAGTTGGTCGCCGGGGACGGTCTCGATGTGCTCGATGCGGTGCCGCCCGCGGGCCGTGTCGCCGAGGAGTTCGACGGTGTCGAGGGCGTGGCGGACGGCGGCGTCGCCGATGGCGTGGGTGGCGGTGCGGACCCCGGCGCGGGCGAGGTGGTGGACGGCGTGGGTGTACGCGGCCGGGTCCGGCCAGAACGCGTCGGTGCCCTCGCCGTGGCAGTCGGGGTGTTCCAGCCAGGCGGTGCCGCCCTCGACGGTGCCGTCCATGAAGAACTTCACGCCGCCGACCCGCCACTGACGGCCGCCGAGGCGCTGGAGGGCGATGAGGTGGTCGAGGCCGTCGGTGTCGATGCCGGGCATGCACCAGGGGGCGAGGCGGAGACGGACGGGGAGATGGCCGTCCGCCTCGATCGCGTCGAGGAGTTCGGGGACGCCGGGGCTCTGCATGTCCATCACATGGGCGCCGGTCAGGCCGGCGGCGGCCATCTCGTTCAGGGAGGCGAGCAGCCGGGCGCGGCGCTGTGCGGGGTCGGGCAGCGGGATGACGTCGGCCAGCAGGTCCATCGCGGCGTGCTCGATCAGGTGCCCGGTGGGGGTGGCGTCCGCGTCGCAGACGACGCTGGCGCGCTGGGCGAAGGCGCGCGGTCCGGTGACACCTGCGGCGGCCAGCGCCGCGCCGCTGGCCAGCGCGGAGTGGCCGTCGTAGAGCCGCAGGAAGGCGGGGGCGCCGCCGAGGGCGTCCTCGATCAGGGCGCGGTGGACGGGGCGGCCGCCGAAGACGTTGTGGTCCAGGCCCCAGCCGGTGACCCAGCCGCCGGGCGGCAGATCGCGGGCGGCGGTGGCGAGGGCGGCGCGGAGCTGGTCGAGGTCGCGGACGGCGGTGAGGTCGATGCCCGCGGACATGTCGATGCCCCAGACGGGGTGGGAGTGGCCGTCGACGAGGCCGGGGGTGAGGGTGGCGCCGCTCAGGTCGACGACCTCGGTGGCGGCGCCCCGCCAGTCGCGTACGTCGGCCTCCTCACCGACCGCCGCGATCCGGCCGTCCTTGACGGCGACGGCGCTCGCCCAGGGGCGCCGCGGGTCGAGGGTGCGGATCCGGGCGCCGGTCAGCACGGTGTCGGCGGCGGTCAGCGGGGCGGGGGATGCGGTGGTCACGCAAGGCTCCTCGGGTGGTGCGGTTTCAGAGGGGGGCGGGGGCCAGTCGTCAGGGACCGTCGGCGGGGTGGTCGGGGGCGGCGGGACGGGGCGGGGCGGCGGGCGTCCGCTCCCCGGCGGCCTCGGGTCCGTCGGCGCCCTCGGGTCCGTCGGGTCCGTCGGGTCCGTCGGGTCCGTCGGGTCCGTCGGATTCGGCCGGTTCGGCGGCGAAGCCCGCGTGGACGGCGGGGCGGGTGCGGCGGATCCGGCGGGAGAGGGCGAGGCCGAGGAGGAAGGCGGCGGGGACGAGGAGGACCAGGACGGTGTTGGTGGCGAGCGGCGCCGCCGTCATCAGGTCGATCTTGGAGATGACGAGGCCGAGGGCGCCGGTCATCAGCACGGCGGCGGCGATCGGCGCGACACGGGTGCGCCACAGGCCCTCGCCGTGGCTGATGCGGCGGAAGAAGAGCGGCACGGCGGCGGCGGTCAGCGCCTGGAGCGCGAGCAGGCCCAGCATGCCGGGGGTGTTCATCCACAGCAGCAGTTGCTGGTACGGGTCGGCGCCGGCCACCGCGAAGCCCGCCACGACGAGGACGGCGAGGAGGCTCTGCACGGCTCCGGCGACGTACGGGGAGCGGTTGCGGGGGTGGACGCGGCCGAGGGCGGCGGGCAGTACGCCCTCCTGGGCGAGGGAGAGCGCGTAGCGGTTGATGGCGTTGTGGAAGGCGAGTTGGGAGGCGACGATGCTGGTCACGATGAAGACGTGCATCAGGTCGGTGGCCCAGGCGCCGACGTAGCGGGTGGTGGCGGAGAAGAAGAGGCCGGAGGGGTCGCGCAGGGCGGCGGCGACGATCCGGTCCGGGCCGTACGCCTGGACGATGATCCAGATGATGAAGGCGTAGAAGAGGCCGAGGAAGGCGACGGCGACGTAGGTGGCGCGGGGGATGGTGCGGGCCGGGTCGCGGGCCTCCCGGCGGTAGATGGCCGTCGACTCGAAGCCGGTGAAGGCGGCGAACGCGAAGGCGAGGACGGCGCCGGTGCCGGGCACCAGGACGTGCGCGGGGGTGAAGGAGTCGGCGGCGAGACCGTGCGCGCCGCCGTGCAGCAGGACGCCGCCGGCCAGCAGGACGAGGATGCCGGTCTCGGCGACCAGCAGCACGCCGAGGACCTTCGCGCCGAAGTCGATGCTGCGGTACCCGAGGTACCAGATGACGGCGATCCCCGCGAAGGCCAGCGGCGGCCAGGGCACACGCACACCCCAGAAGGCTTCCAGGGCGTCCTGGGTGGCGGTGGCGAACAGTCCGTGGACGCCGATCTGCATGCCGTTGTACGCGACGAGGGCGAGGGTGGCGGCGCCGAATCCGGCGGGGCGGCCCAGGCCACGGGTGATGAAGGCGTAGAAGCCGCCGCCGTGGCGGACGTGCCGGGCCATGGTCGTGAAGCCGACGGCGAAGAGGGCGAGGGTGGCGCCGGCGAGCAGATAGCCGACGGGGGCGCCGAGCCCGCCGGCGCCGATGGCGACGGGTGACGTTCCGGCCATGACGGTGAGCGGGGCGGCGGCGGAGATGACGAAGAAGGCGATGTCGGCGGCGGAGAGGCTGCCGCGGCGGAGCGTCGGGGCGCCGCCGGGTGGCGCGGGGCGGGACGTGGCCCCTTGCGGGGTCGTGGCGGGAGCGGCCATACGTGCGGGTGCCCTTCTGCGGCGGAGGAGGAGGGCGGCCCGGTGCGCGGGAGGGGTGGGCACGGCAACGGGACCGCAAGGAATTTAACCTAAAGCCTTTCGGTTTTTGCACCGTAACCCCCGCCCGTACGATTCGGGAAGACCTCACGGGCGGGAGAGATGACATGGCGAGGCCGCGGACGCCGCTGCTGGACCGGGCACGGATCGGCGAGACGGCGCTGCGGCTCGTGGATGAGCAGGGCGATTTCAGCGTGCCGCAGATAGCCCGGGAGCTGGGGGTGCGCACAGCCTCCGTCTACCACCACGTCGACGGGCGGGCCGGGGTGATCGAGCTGCTGCGTGAGCACGTCGGCGCGGCCATCGACCCCGCCACGCTGGAGCTGACTCCGTGGGACGCGGCCCTGGAGGCGTGGGCCCGCAGCTACCGCGCGGCCTTCGCGGCCCACCCCCGCACCATCCCGCTGCTGACCATCTCCCCCGTCCGCGCCCCGCGCGTGCTGGCGCTCTACGAGCGGGCCTGCGGGGTGCTGCTGGACGCCGGGTTCCCGCCGTCCGAGGTGATCCCCGTGATCGTCGCCGTGGAGAACGTCGTCCTCGGCTCCGCCCTCGACCTGGCCGCCCCCGAGACGATGTGGGAGGTCGCCGACGCGGCCGGTACACCCCGCCTCACCGCGGCCCTCACCCACGCGGGCCCGCACCGCGCCGACACCGCCTTCGAACTCTCCCTGGCGGGCGTACTGGACCGGGTCCGGGGGATGCGGGCGGCGGACGCCGGATAACGCGAAATGCCGTCAACTCCCGTCACGGTGACGGGAGTTGACGGCATTTCGGCTGCCGGGTGGGGGCGGGAGCGACCGGGCGCGGCTCACCGGCGCCGGGCCGCCCCCCCCCGGTGGATCACACCGGGCCGACGTCGCCCTGAAGCTGTTCGACGGCGGTCACCAGCGGTGCGAGCGCGGGCTCGGCGGCGGCCCGGTCCAGGGCCTCGCGCAGGGCCGTGTTGTGGGTGGGCCGGGCCTCCTCCAGGAGACGCGCGCCCTCGTCGGTGACGTCGGTGTAGATGCCGCGGCGGTCGGTGGGGCAGAGGTACCGCGACAGCAGCCCGCGGTCCTCCAGCCGGGTCACCAGCCGGGTGGTGGCGCTCTGACTGAGCACCACCGCGTCGGCGACCTGCCGCATCTGGAGGTGGCCGCCCTCGCCGTCGTGCTGGCGGCTCAACACATCCAGCAGCGAGTACTCGCGGGCGCTCAGACCGTGCCCGGACTGCAGTGCCCGCTCGACGCTGCCCTCGATACGGCCGTGCAGCAGCGAGAGCGCCGACCAACTGTGCGCCAGTGCGGTCATCGCCGGATCGGTGGCGGTCATGGACAGCTCCCTCGGTCGGGTCGTACGGGCGGCAGGCGCCGGCGGGGTTCCGCCGCCGTATCACGGGATCCACTATACCCGCGTTTGCCATTAGCCATCGTGTGCAACTATTGTCGATGCACGTAAGGCGCTCATGCATCTTCTGCTCCGCGTCCCCTCCCCGCCTCTCAGAAGGACCTCGTCATGCCGCTCGCACTTCTGGCCCTGGCCATAGGAGCCTTCGGAATCGGCACCACGGAATTCGTCATCATGGGGCTGCTGCCCCAGGTCGGCGCGGATCTCGGGGTGTCCGTACCGACGGCCGGCTTCCTGGTCACCGGCTACGCCCTCGGCGTCATGATCGGTGCGCCGATCATGACCGTCCTCGGCACCAGGATCTCCCGCAAGAACATGCTGATGCTGCTCATGGGCCTGTTCATCGCCGGCAACGTGATCTCCGCCGTCGCCCCCGTCTTCGTCGTCATGCTGCTCGGCCGGGTCGTGGCCTCGCTGGCCCACGGCGCGTTCTTCGGCATCGGCTCCGTCGTCGCCGCCGAACTCGTCGCGCCGGAGAAGAAGGCGGGCGCCATCTCCATGATGTTCACCGGACTGACCGTGGCCAACGTCGTCGGCGTCCCCGTGGGCACCTACGTCGGCCAGAGCGCCGGCTGGCGGGTGACCTTCCTGATCGTCGCCGCCCTCGGCGTGCTGGGCCTGGCGGGCGTCGCCAAGCTCGTCCCCGACGTCCCCAAGCCGGAAGGGGTACGGCTGCGGGACGAGGTCGCCGCCTTCAGGAACGGCCAGGTCGTCCTGGCGATGGCGATGACGGTCCTCGGCTTCGGCGGCGTGTTCGCCGCGATCACCTACATCGCGCCGATGATGACCGAGGTCAGCGGCTTCGCGGAGTCCTCCGTCACCTGGCTGATGGTGGTCTTCGGCGCCGGGATGGTCGTCGGCAACCTCATCGGCGGCCGGTACGCCGACCGCAAGCTCATGCCGATGCTCTGCACCGCCCTGGGCGGTCTGGCTGTCGTCCTGCTGCTGTTCACCTTCCTCGCCTCCGGCAAGGCCACGGCCGTCGTGGCGGTCTTCCTGATCGGCGCGCTCGGCTTCGCCACCGTCCCGCCGCTCCAAAAGCGCGTCCTCGACCACGCCCACGGCGCCCCGACGCTCGCCTCCGCCGCCAACATCGGCGCCTTCAACCTGGGCAACGCCCTCGCCGCCTGGCTCGGCGGCCTGGTGATCTCCGCCCGCCTCGGCTACGCCGCCCCCAACGCCGTCGGCGCCGTCCTGGCCGCCGCCGCCCTGGTGCTGGCCGTCGTCTCCCACCGGCTGGAACGGCGCTCCGCCCGTACCGGAGCGGCGACCGCCCCGGCCCGCCCCGACGCGGCCGCCGCGCCCGTCCCCGCGGGATCCGCCCACTCCTGACCCAGGGGTGTCCCCGCCGGACGCCACGCCCCGATCCGCGAAGACCGGGAAGACACCCCCGGCGCCCGCACACCGACCGCGGGCCCTCCCCCGGACCGGCCGGCGGCCGCCCCCGCGCGCCGCCGGCCGCCCTCCCCGCCACCACGGCACCCCGTGAAAGGAACCCCCTGATGACCTCCGTCCCGAACGTGACGCTCACCAACGGCGTGACCATGCCGCAGCTCGGCTTCGGCGTCTTCCAGGTCCCCGACGAGGAGACCCACGCCGCGGTCTCGTCCGCCCTGGAGGCCGGCTACCGCAGCATCGACACCGCCGCGGTCTACGGCAACGAGCGCGGCACCGGCAAGGCGCTGGCCGCCTCCGGCCTCCCCCGCGAGGAGCTGTTCGTCACCACCAAGCTGTGGAACGAGGACCAGGGCGTGAACCGCGCCGCGGCCGCCTTCGACGCCTCCCTCGACAAGCTGGGCCTGGACCACGTCGACCTCTACCTCATCCACTGGCCCACCCCGGCCCGCGACCTGTACGTCGAGACGTACCGGGTGATGGAGGAGATCCTGGCCGGCGGCCGGGCGCGCGCCATCGGCGTCTCGAACTTCCAGGTCCCGCACCTGAAGCGGCTCATGGAGCACACCGGCATCACGCCCGCGGTCAACCAGGTGGAGCTGCACCCCGGCCTCCAGCAGGCCGAACTGCGCGCCTTCCACGCCGAGCACGCCATCGCCACCGAGGCGTGGAGCCCGCTCGCCCAGGGCGCGGTCCTGGCGGACGAGGCGATCGTGCGGATCGCCGCGGCGCACGGCGTCACCCCGGCCCAGGCCGTACTGCGCTGGCACCTCCAGCTCGGCAACGTCGTGATCCCCAAGTCCGTCACCCCGGCCCGTATCCGGCAGAACCTCGACGTCTTCGGCTTCACGCTCACCGACGCCGAGATGACCGAGATCGCCGGACTCGACCGCGGCCTGCGGACCGGCCCGGACCCCGACACCCTCAACTGACCCGCACCGGCCGGTGGCGCCGGTCCCCCGCGGACCGGCGCCACCGGCCGGTCCGTGCCCGGCTCACCCCCCGTAGAACACCTCCTCCACCACGCCCCGGGCGCGGCGGGTGATGCGGCGGTAGTCGTCGAGCATCTCGCCGACGTGGCCCTCCTCGTAGCCGAGGTAGCGGCCGACGGCGGCCAGTTCGCGGGCGTCGGCGGGGAAGGTGTCGCCGGGGCGGCCGCGGACCAGCATCACGCCGTTGCGGACGCGGGCGGCGAGCACCCACGCCTCGTCGAGGATCTGCGCCTCCTCGGTGCCGATCAGACCGGCTCGATGCGCGGCGGCCAGCGCCTCGCGGGTGCGGGTGGTGCGCAGTCCCGGCAGCTCCCAGCCGTGCTGGAGCTGGAAGAGCTGCACCGTCCACTCGACGTCGCTCAGCCCGCCGCGGCCCAGCTTGGCGTGGGTGGTCGGATCGGCGCCGCGCGGCAGCCGCTCCGACTCCATCCGGGCCTTGAGCCGCCGGATCTCCCGGACCGCGTCGTCGCCCAGCCCCTCGGCCGGGTAGCGCAGCGGATCGACCAGTTCGATGAAGCGGCGGCCCAGCTCCGCGTCGCCCGCGACCGGTTCGGCGCGCAGCAGCGCCTGCGCCTCCCACGTCAGCGACCAGCGCCGGTAGTACGCGGCGTACGAGGCGAGGGTGCGCACCAGCGGACCGGAACGGCCCTCCGGCCGCAGGTCCGCGTCGATCGGCAACGGCGGGTCGGCGGAGGGGAGTTGAAGCAGCCGCCGCATCTCGTTGGCGACGGCCTGCGCGGCCTTGGCGGCCTCCTGTTCGTCGGCGCCCTCGCGCGGTTCGTGGACGAAGAGCACATCGGCGTCGGAGCCGTAGCTCAGCTCGTGGCCGCCGAAGCGGCCCATGCCGATCACCGCGAAGCGGGTCGGCAGGGTGTCGCCCCAGCTCTCCCGGACGGCGGCGCGCAGCGCGCCGGCGAGCGTCGCGGCGTTCAGGTCGGAGACCGCGGAGCCGACCGCGTCCAGCAGCCGCCCGTGATCCTCCTCGGCCGGGTGGTCCTCCGTGCCGTACGCGCCGATCAGGTCGGCGGCGGCGGTACGGAACAGCTCCCGGCGGCGGACCCCGCGGGCCGCCGCCACCGCCGCCTCCGCGCCGTCCGCCCGGCCGACCGCCGCCAGCACCTCCTGCTCCAGCGCCGCCCGGCCGCGCGGGCGCAGCCCGTCGGCGGCGCCGAGCAGCGCCACCGCCTCCGGGGCGCGCAGCAGCAGGTCGGGGGCGAGACGGCCGCCGGACAGGACGCGGGCGAGGTTCTCCGCTGCGGCGCCCTCGTCGCGCAGCAGCCGCAGGTACCACGGGGTCTTGCCGAGCGCGTCGGAGACCTTGCGGAAGTTCAGGAGCCCGGCATCCGGGTCGGCGGAGTCGGCGAACCAGCCGAGCAGCACCGGCAGCAGCGTCCGCTGGATCGCCGCCTTCCGGGTCACCCCGGACGCCAGCGCCTCCATGTGGCGCAGCGCGCCGACCGGGTCGCCGTAGCCGAGCGCTTCGAGGCGCTGCCCGGCGGCCTTCGCCGACAGGCGGGTCTCGCCGGGCTCCAGGTGGGCGACGGCGTCCAGCAGCGGCCGGTAGAACAGCTTCTCGTGCAGCCGCCGCACCTCGCGGGCGTGCCACTTCCACTGGGCGCGCAGCGCGTCGACCGGCTCGGTGCGCAGCCCCAGCGAACGGGCCAGGCGCCGCAGATCGGTGTCGTCCTCCGGCATCAGATGGGTGCGGCGCATCCGCTGGAGCTGGATGCGGTGTTCCAGGGTGCGCAGGAAGCGGTAGGCGGCGTCGAGGGCGGCGGCGTCCTGGCGGCCGACGTACCCGCCGGCGGCGAGCGCGGCCAGCGCGTCGAGGGTGGTGGGGCTGCGCAGCGTCGCGTCACTGCGGCCGTGCACCAGTTGGAGGAGCTGGACGGCGAACTCCACGTCCCGCAGCCCGCCGGGGCCGAGCTTCAGCTCCCGGTCGACCTCGGCGACGGGGATACCCGCGATGACCCGGCGCCGCATCTGCCGGACGTCGGTGACGAAGTTCTCCCGCTCGGCGGCCTGCCAGACCAGCGGGGCGAGGGAATCGACGTACGCCCGGCCCAGCTCCGGGTCGCCCGCCACCGGCCGGGCCTTCAGCAGCGCCTGGAACTCCCAGGTCTTGGCCCAGCGCTGGTAGTAGGCGAGGTGGCTGCTGAGGGTGCGCACCAGCGGGCCGTTGCGGCCCTCGGGGCGGAGATTGGCGTCGACCGGCCAGATCGTGCCCTCGGCGGTGACGTCCGAGCAGACCCGCATCAGCCGCGACGCCAGCCGGGTCGCCGCCTGGAGCGCCGCCGCCTCGTCGGTGCCCTCCTTCGCCTCGGCGACGAAGACGACGTCGACGTCCGAGACGTAGTTCAGCTCCCGGCCGCCGCACTTGCCCATCGCGATGACGGCGAGGCGGCAGACGGCGGCATCGCCCGGCGCCTCCTCGGAGGCGATCTGGAGGGCGGCGCGGAGGGTCGCCGTCGCCAGGTCGGCGAGTTCCGCGGCGGCCTCGCTGACGTCGGTGGTGCCGCAGACGTCGCGGGCGGCGATGCCCAGCAGGCAGCGGCGGTAGGCGATGCGCAGCGCGTCCGGCCGCGGCAGCACGGCGCCCTCCTCGCCCCACACCCCCTCGGCCAGCGCCTCCTCGAACTCCGGGGTGGCCGGGTGCAGATCGGCCGCCTCGTACGCGGTGAGCGACTGCCAGTCGTGCGGGTGGCGGGCGAGGTGGTCGGCGAGCGCCTCGGAGGCGCCCATGACGCCCAGCAGCCGGTCCCGCAGCGGCTTCGCGGTGACCAGGGTGGCCAGCAGCCGCTGCCGCTCCGTCTCGTCCTGCGCCTCGGTGAGCCGGACCAGCCCGAGCAGCGCCTGATCCGGGTCGGCGACCGCGCCGAACGCCTCCAGGAGCACCGGGTCCTCGCACACGGCGGCGAGTTCCGGTGCCTGGAGCAGCCGGGCGGCGGCCGACGGATCGGTGAAGCCGTGGCGCAGCAGCCGGGTGAAGGTGCTGCTCCGCCGGCCCTGCGGAGCGGGTTGTGCCATGGCGGGCGCCTCTCGGGGTGCGCCCGGCCGCCGGGCCGGGCGACGGCGGGGGTGGACTACAGGACCGGCAGCATCTTGCGCAGCTCGAAGGCGGTGACCTCGGAGCGGTACTCCTCCCACTCCTGCTTCTTGTTGCGGAGGAAGAAGTCGAAGACGTGCTCGCCGAGGGTTTCGGCGACCAGTTCGCTGCGCTCCATCAGGTCGATGGCCTCGCCGAGGTTCTGCGGCAGCGGCTCGATGCCCATCGCGCGGCGCTCGGCGTCGGTCAGCGCCCAGACGTCGTCGTCGGCGCCGGGCGGGAGTTCGTACCCCTCCTCGATGCCCTTGAGTCCGGCGGCGAGGAGGACCGCGTAGGTCAGGTACGGGTTGGCGCCGGAGTCGATGGAGCGGACCTCGACGCGGGTGGAGCCCATCTTGCCGGGCTTGTACATCGGCACCCGGATCAGCGCGGAGCGGTTGTTGTGGCCCCAGCAGATGTACGAGGGGGCCTCGCCGCCGGCGCCGGCGGTGCGGTTGGTGCCGCCCCAGATGCGCTTGTAGGAGTTGACCCACTGGTTGGTGACGGCGGAGATCTCCCCGGCGTGGCGCAGCAGTCCGGCGATGAACGACCGGCCGACCTTGGAGAGTTGGTACTCGGCGCCGGACTCGTGGAAGGCGTTGCGGTCGCCCTCGAAGAGGGAGAGGTGGGTGTGCATGCCGGAGCCGGGGTACTCGGAGAACGGCTTCGGCATGAACGTCGCCTGTACGCCCTGCTCCAGCGCCACCTGCTTCATGACCAGCCGGAACGTCATGATGTTGTCGGCGGTCGACAGCGCGTCGGCGTACCGCAGGTCGATCTCCTGCTGGCCCGGGGCGCCCTCGTGGTGGCTGAACTCCACCGAGATCCCCATCGATTCGAGCATGGTGATCGCCTGGCGGCGGAAGTCCATGCCGACGTTCTGCGGGGTGTGGTCGAAGTACCCGGACGAGTCGCCGGGGGTGGGCCGCCGCCCGTCCACCGGCTTGTCCTTGAGCAGGAAGAACTCGATCTCCGGGTGGGTGTAGAAGGTGAACCCGAGGTCGGAGGTCTTCGCCAGGATCCGCTTGAGGACGTAGCGCGGATCGGCGTACGAGGGGGAGCCGTCGGGCATCAGGATGTCGCAGAACATCCGGGCGGTGCCGGGGGCTTCGGCGCGCCAGGGCAGGATCTGGAAGGTGCCCGGCGCCGGCTTGGCGATCATGTCGGACTCGTAGACCCGGGCGAAGCCCTCGATGGCGGAGCCGTCGAAGCCGATGCCCTCGTCGAACGCCTGCTCAAGCTCGGCGGGCGCGACGGCGACGGACTTCAGGAACCCGAGCACATCGGTGAACCACAGCCGTACGAAACGGATGTCACGCTCCTCAAGCGTGCGGAGCACGAACTCCTGCTGCTTGTCCATGGTTCACCAATCCTCGCAGGTCAATCGGCCCGTCCACACGTGTGGGAGCACCTCGTCCGGCACACCAGTATCACGCTCGGGAGTTACCGTCACATTACGCACCCTTGGCCTGATCCAGAACCGCCGGGCCGTGTCCTCGGACCGCCGCCCGCCGCGCACGGGGCGCGCCGGGCGAGAGCGCCATGGTCAGCGTGGGGCGCGCGGGCGCCGTCTGTCACGGTGCGCGGCGCGGAGAACCGGCGGCTTGGGGCAGTCCTGACCTCCCGGGGAGCCGCCGTTGACCCGCGCGTGACCCTCCGGGGCGCGGCCCGTCACAGCTCCCGGACGGCGCGGGCGACGGCCTCCGGCGCGTCCGCCATCAGCAGGTGCCCGGCGGGCGCGGCCACCACGAACCGGCCGCCCAGCTCGGTGGCGAGCGCCCGCTGCCGCTCCAGCCAGCGCAGCTCCCGGGGCGTCTCCCCGCCGCCGTACGCCGCGAGGACCGTCACCGGTACGGGTGGCAGCGCGCGCTCCTCGCGCAGCGCCGCCACCTCCGCCGCCTGGTAGGGGTGGGCGGCGTTCTCCAGCGCGCAGGCGCGGACGACGCGGCTGGTGCGGTACGTGGGGCGCTCCCAGGGGTGCGCGGGGTGCGGGCCGAGCGCCCCGGCGCGGGAGACGAGGCGGCGTCCGGCCGGACCGAGGGCGCGGGGCAGCCCGGCGGCGGAGACGGCGCCCGCCACCCCGCCCGCCCAGGCGTGCCGGACGGCGCGGGGCAGTACCGGGCGGGAGGGGTCGGCGAGGGAGCCGTCGGCGAGCACCAGGCCGGCGCAGCGGTGCGGGTGCAGCCGGGCGAACGCCTCGGCGTGGAAGGCGGCCATGGAGTGGCCGACGACGGTGGCCGGGCCGGGGTGGCCGAGCGCGTCGAGGACACCGGCGATCCGGTCGGCCTCGGCGGCGGCGGTCGGCGGGCCGGGCGCGGGGGCGCTCAGGCCGAGACCGGGCCGGTCGAAGCGGATGACGGTGCGGTCCGGGGCGAGCAGCGCGGTGACGTCCTCCCAGTCGAACCAGGCCATGCCGAGGCCGCCGCAGAGCACCACGACGGGCCCGGTGCCCTCCCGCAGGACGTGCAGCGGCACCCCGCCGACGCGCACCATCCGGCCGGGCGGCGCGCCGGGACCCGGCCCGTCCGCGCCGCCCGGCCGGCGGAGCGCGCCCGGCACCCCGCCGGCGCCGTCACCGCTCACACCGTCACCGCTGACGACGGGGCCGGCGCCGCCGTCGCCCCGCCCGCCGCCGCCCTGGCCACCGCTGTCCTGACTGCTGCCCTTGCTGCGGTTCATCCGCGGCCTCCCGCTCATCCGTCTCGCACCGCCCCCGGCCGCGCCCTGCCCGTTCTCTTCCCGCCCGGCGCCGATTCTCCCGCCCGGAGCGGTGATTCTCCCGCGAGACGGGGCACACGGGGCCGGGCGGGGCACATGAGCGGGGCGGGGCGGCCTCGGGGGCAGGGCGGGCCGGGCGTATGGGCGGAGCGCGCCGCCTCGGAGCGCTCCGCCTCGGAGCGCGCCGCACGTGCGGGCCGCCGCGGAGCGCGCCGCACGTGCGGGCCGGAAGGGCCGGCCTCGGTAGGTGCCGCACGCGGGCGGTGCCGCGCCGGACTCCCCCCGGAGCGCGCCGCGAGGCCGCTGCCCCTGCCCACCGCCGTCCACGCCGGGGCCCGCACCCGTCCGGCGGTCCGTACCGGCCCACCGGACGGCGCGCCCCCCCCGCATACCCCGTGGGGGTAACTCCTCGGCGCCGGGCATGGCTCCGGAGGAAGGAGTGCCGCCCGTGCCGGGCGCCGTGACGACGCGGTTTCCCGGCCCCCAGGTCGTAAGGTGCCCGCGGGGCACCACCCGATCACCGGACCCGCCGGGCGCCGCCCGGCACCGTCCACCGACCCCGCACCCGACACTCCCCCGCCTCCCTCCCGCCCTCCTTCCGCTCACTCCCCCAACGGCGATTTGTCCGCATTTCTTGGCTTTTGAGGCAGGCTTTCGTCCGCCCCGTCCCCGTCCCCGTCCGCTCCCCCGGCCGTGCGCCCACCGACACCCGAGGTACTTCATGCGACCTGAGCGCCCCTCCCGTCCGCTGACCGATCCGTCCGCCCGCCCCGCCGAGCCCGGACGGCGGACGCTGCTGGGGGCGGGGGCCGCCGCCGTCGCCGCCGGACTCCTCGGCTCCGCCGGCAGCGGCACCGCCCACGCGGCCCCGGCCGCCTCCGGTGACGTACCGGCCGGGTACGTCACCCCCGGCGGGCCCCGGGTCCGTGACACCGAGAAGCGGCGCGGCGAGGGCCCGGTGCGGCGGATGTCCCTGATCGCCACGCCCGCACCCGTCCGGCTCGGCGGGCGCACCGTCCGCACCTGGACGTACGACGGGGCGCTGACCGGCCCGGAGATCCGGGTGACGGCGGGCGACACGCTGGCCGTGGACTTCGCCAACAACCTGCCGGACGCCACCACCGTCCACTGGCACGGACTGGCGCTCCGCAACGACATGGACGGGGTGCCCGGCATCACCCAGGACCCCGTGGCGCCCGGGGCGTCCTTCGCGTACCACTACGCCACGGCGCGGCCGGGCACGTACTGGTACCACCCGCACGTCGGGGTGCAGCAGGACCGCGGGCTGTACGGGCCGCTGATCGTCGAGGACCCGCGGGAGCCGCTCGCGTACGACCGGGAGTGGGTGGTCGTCCTCGACGACTGGGTGGACGGGATCGACGGGTCCACGCCGGACGCGGTCCTCAAGGAGCTGAACCACGGGATGAGCCACAGCGGCCACGAGATGCGGGCCGTCACGGCGGACGGGCCGTCACGGGTCCTGGAACGCTCCCACAGCGACCTGCTCGGCGGCGAGGCGGGCAACGTCGACTACCCGCTCCATCTGATCAACGGGCGGCCCGCGGAGGACCCGGAGACCTTCACCGCCGCCCCCGGCGACCGCGTCCGGATCCGGATCATCAACGCGGGCGGCGACACCGGGTACCGGGTGGCGCTCGGCGGCCACACCATGACGATCACCCACACCGACGGCCACCCCGTCGAGCACGCCGACACCGACACGCTGCTGATCGGGATGAGCGAGCGCTACGACGTGCTGGTCACCGTCAAGGACGGCGTCTTCCCGCTCACCGCGCTCGCCGAGGGCAAGGGGCACCTGGCCCAGGCGGTGCTGCGCACCGGCGGCGGCGCGGCCCCCGGCCCCGCCACCCGCCCCCGGGAGCTGGACGGGAAGCTGGTCACCGCGTTCGACCTGGACTGCGGGGAGGCGGTGCGGCTGCCCGACCGTGCGGTCGACCGCCGCCATCAGCTCGTGCTGAGCGGGTCGATGCGCCGCTTCGACTGGGCGATCAACCGCAAGCCGTACACGCCGTCGCAGCGCTACCCCGTCCGGGAGGGCGAGCGGGTGGAGCTGGTGTTCCGCAACCACTCCCCGATGTGGCACCCGATGCATCTGCACGGCCACGCCTTCGAGCTGGCGGCCGGCGGCGCCCGCAAGGACACCGTCATCGTGCGCCCCGGCCACACCGTGCGGGTCCACCTGGACGCCGACAACCCGGGCCTGTGGATGCTGCACTGCCACAACGTGTACCACTCGGAGAGCGGGATGATGACGGTGCTCGGCTACCGCGAGTGACCCCGCCCGTACGGGAGTTGCGGCCCGGGCGCGCCGGGCCGCAACGGTCAGCCGCGGGCGGCCGGGGCCTGCGCCGCCGCCCCGGCGGACTCCTCCGTGGCGCCGCCGCGGGCCACCACACGGGAGGCGCCGCCGCCCTTCCCCGTACGGTCCAGCAGTCCGGCGGTGACGGCGACCACGAGTCCCGCGGCGGCCAGCACCGCGCCGACCAGCGCGGGCGCCGTCCAGCCCTGGTGCGCCGACAGGACCAGGCCGCCCACCCAGGCGCCGCCCGCGTTGGCGAGGTTGAACGCCGACTGATTCGACGCGGCGGCCAGCGTCGGCGCGCCCTGCGCCTTCTCCATCACCAGCATCTGCAGCGGCGTCGTCGTCATGAAGCCGACGGCGCCGACCAGGACGACAGCGGCCAGCACCAGCGGCTTGTACGGCGCGGCCAGCGGGAAGAGCGCGAGGATCGCGGCGAGGGCGGCCAGCGACCCGTAGAGGGTGGGGCGCAGCGCCCGGTCGGTGAGCGGTCCCGCGGCGAGGGCGCCGAGCGTCATCCCGATGCCGAAGAGGGCGAGCACCAGCGTCACGGAGGTCTCGGAGAAGCCGGTGACCTTCGTCAGCACCGACGCGAGATAGCTGTAGAAGGCGAAGACGCCGGCGAAGCCGAGGACGGTGGTGAGCAGGCCGAGCAGCACCTGCCGCCCGGCGAGGGCGCGCAGCTCACGGCCGAGCCCGGTGCGTTCCGCGGCGGGCAGCGGCGGCACCAGGCGGGCGAGCGCGGCCATCGCGACGAGGCCGATGCCCGCGACGACGAGGAAGGTGGCGCGCCAGCCCAGATGCTGGCCGAGGAGGGTCGCGGCGGGCACACCGACGATGTTGGCGACGGTCAGGCCGAGGAACATCGTGGCGACGGCGCGCGCCTGGCGCCCCTCGCGCACCAACCGGGCGGCGACGACCGCGCCGATACCGAAGAACGCGCCGTGCGGCAGCCCCGCCAGCAGCCGCCCGGCGACCAGCAGCGGGAAGTCGGTGGCGAGGGCGGAGGCGAGGTTACCGGCGGTGAAGAGCGCCATCAGCGCCACCAGCATCGGCTTACGGGGCACCCGGGAGCCGAGCGCGGTCAGCAGCGGGGCGCCGATGACGACACCGAGGGCGTAGGCGGAGACGAGATAGCCGGCGGTGGGCACGGAGGTGCCCAGATCGTCCGCGACGTTGGGCAGCAGGCCCATCATCACGAATTCTGTGGTGCCTATTCCGAAGGCCGAGATCGCGAGCGCGAGCAGAGCCAAGGGCATGGAAGACCTTCCGGAGCGGTGCGGGGCGGGAGCGGGAGATGTACGGGGACGGTGCGGGGCGTCCGCGCGGACGGATGCCGCCGGGCCCCTCGTGAAGTCCGTTCGTTAAGTTCGGTTGGGGAACAAAGTCTGACAGGTCCGCGATTCCCGCAGATGACACGCGTGTGACGACGGGGTGTGCCGTTGCGCACGGTGGGGTGCTGGCGGGGGTGGCGCGGCGCGATGGCGGGACGGCGCGGGGCCGGGAGCGCCGGGCCCGGTCGGGGCCGGGAGCGCCGGGCCCGGACGTGCGGCGGCACCGGCGGCACGCCGCACGCCCCGCCGTCCGCCGCACGGGGTCGGGCCGCCCGGCCCCGGGGCACGTACGGCCTGGAACGCGTGCGGGCTCCGGAACGCGTGCGGCCTGGAACGCGGACGGGCTGGTACGCGCTCGGGCCCTGGAACGCGTGCAGCCTGGAACGCGCTCGGGCCCTGGAACGCGTGCCGTCCCCGGACACGCCGGAGCGGGCGGAACGCCGCCGTTCCGCCCGCCCGGTGTCCGGTGGTGCGGTGCGGTCAGGAGCCGCCCGCGAGGTTGACCGAGGCGGCGACCGGGAGGTGGTCGCTGCCGGTGGCGGGCAGCGACCACGCCGCCACCGGGGTCAGGCCCCGGGTCATGATCTGGTCGATCCGGGCCATCGGGAACGACACCGGCCAGGTGAAGCCGAAACCGTCGCCCGCCGCGCCCTGCGCCGAGCGCAACTGGGAGGTGAGCGGGGCCAGCGACCGGTCGTTCATCGTGCCGTTGAGGTCACCGAGGAGCATCACCCGCGACAGCGGCTCGTGGGCGACGGCCCGGCCCAGCGCCGCCGCGCTGTCGTCGCGCTGACTGGCGGTGAAGCCCGCCTTGACCTTGACCCGCACCGAGGGCAGATGCGCGACGTACACCGCGATCTTCTCGCCGTCCGGGGCGGTCACCGTGGCGCGCAGCGCCCGCGTCCACCCCATCTTGATCGGCACCGCCGCCGCGTCGGACAGCGGCCGCTTGCTCCAGAGCCCGACGGTGCCCTTGACCGTGTGGTACGGATACGCCGCCGCGAGCCCCTTGGTGTAGACGGGCAGCGCCTTGGCCGTCACCTCCTCCAGGGCGATGACGTCCGCGTCGGCGGCCACCAGGTCACGGGCGGTGGCCGCGGGGTCGGGGTTGTCCGCGTCGACGTTGTGGGTGACGAACGTCAGATCGCCGCCGGTGCCGGCCTTGCCGGTGACCTGACCGCCGAAGAGGCTCGTCCAGGCGACGACCGGCAGCACCAGGGCGACCAGCGCGGTCGCCGACCGGCGCACCACGGCCAGCACGAGCAGCAGCGGGATGCCCACACCCAGCCACGGCAGGAACGTCTCCAGCAGGCTGCCGAGGTTGCCGACGGTGTTGGGGACCTTGGCGTGCAGCAGCATCAGCAGACCGAGCGCCACGGCCAGCACCGCGAGCACGATGCCGCGCCGCCACATCCGCTCCGGCCGCCACCACCTGCGCAGACGCTCGGCCCGGGAACCGGCCTGTTCGGGACCCGGCCCCTGCTCCGGTTCCGTCATGTACGCCTGCGCCATTCCGCTTCCCTCACTGCTCTGTCCACCGCGGCCTCGACTCCGCCCACCGACCCTAGGTGATCGTGGGACGGCGCTTTTCCACCCGTAGTGACGAGGCGGCCACGGGGGAAGTTCCGGCCGAGGGCCCTCCACCGCATCCTGTGACAGAACGGGCACATGCCTCCCCCGGCCCGGCGCGCGACGCCCCGCCGTGCGCCCCTCGTACGGACCGGGCGCCGCCGTCAGGGGCGCGGCCGCACCCCTTCCAGCACCGTGTCGACGATCTGCTCGGCGAGCCCCTCGGGCAGCGCCTGCCCCTCGTCGATCAGGGCCCGCGCCAGCATCGGGCCGACGAACAGATCGGCGAGCACATCGACCTCACGGTCCGCGCGGATCTCGCCCCGCGCCATCCCCCGCCGCAGGACGGCGCGGAGCGCCTCGCGGCGCGCCCGTATCACCGTCTCGTGGTACTCGCGCCAGACGGCGGGCTGCGCCTGCACCTGGGTGAGGACGGTGCGCAGCAGCGCGGAGTGGCGCTTGGCCTGGCCGCGGCGGCGCAAGTGTTCCAGCAGGGCGACGAGGTCGTCGCGGACCGAGTCGCCGCGCGCCGGGGGCAGGTCGTCGTCCAGGGAGCGGACGACGTCCAGCAGCAGGGCGTCCTTGCCCGGCCAGCGGCGGTAGACGGTGGCCTTGCCGACCCCCGCGGCGCGGGCGATGCCCTCCATCGACAGATCGCCGATGGCGGCGCCCTCCTCGATGAGGCGCAGCACCGCCTCGACGATGGCGGTGTCGGCCGCGGCGGAGCGGGGCCGGCCGCGGCGCCCGTCCCCCGCCTCCGGGGCGGGCGGTCCGGGGCGGCCGGACGCCTGCGGGCCGGTCACCGCGGGGCCCGCGCGGTCTCGTCCGGGCGCGGCGCCGCGGCGGGCGCGGCGCCCGTCGGGCGGCCGGGCAGGAACGCCGCGACCACCACGGCGCCGGTCAGCGCGATGGCGGAGGAGAGCAGCGCGGTGAGGTGCATGGCGTGGATGAAGGCGTCCTGCGCGGCGGTGGCCAGGGGCCGGCCGGCGGGGCCCAGCCGGGCGGCGACACCGAGGGTGGCCTCGATGGACTCCCCGGCGGCGTGCCGCGCCTCCCCGGACAGCCCGGGGACGGCGTCGAGGGTGCCTCTGATGCCGTCGCGGTAGGCGGTGGAGAGCACCGAGCCGAGGACCGCGACGCCGAGGGTGCCGCCGACCTGCCGGAACGTGTTGTTGAGCGCCGAGCCGGAACCGGCCTTCTCCCGGGGCAGCGCCTGCATGATCGAGACGGTGACCGGCGGCATGATGTGCGCCATGCCGGTGCCCTGGAGGAAGAAGAGCACCTCCAGCACCCACAGCGGGGTGGTGCCGCCGAGCAGCGTCAGCCCGCCCATGGTGACGGCGACGGTGACCATCCCGGCGGTGCACACCGCGCGGGCGCCGAAGCGGCCGACGGCGTGCCGGGCCCGCGGCGCGAAGATCAACTGCGCGGCGGCCAGCGGCAGGATCAGCAGCCCGGACTCCAGCGGGGTGCGGCCGCGCACGCTCTGCACGTAGAAGACGATGAAGAAGGTGACGCCCATCAGCGCGAAGAAGACCAGCGCGATGGCGGTGACGGCGGCGGAGAAGGCCGGATTGCGGAAGTAGCCGATGTCGATCGACGGGTGGTCGCTGCGCCGCTGGTGGACGACGAAGACCGTGAGGACGGCGAGTCCGCCGAGGACGGTGGCGACCACCTCGGGGGCGGTGAAGTCGGCGAGCCGGCCGCCCCGGATGATGCCGTGGACCAGCAGGACCAGACCGACGACGGAGAGAACGACGCCGACCGGGTCCAGGCGGCCGGGCGCCGGGTCGCGGGAGTCGGGCACCAGCCGGACCATCGCGCCCAGGGCGACCAGCACGATCGGCAGGTTGATCAGGAAGACCGAGCCCCACCAGAAGCGGTCCAGCAGCAGCCCGCCGGCGATCGGTCCGACGGCGATGGCCACGCCCACGCCGCCCGCCCAGACACCGATCGCCCTGGGCTGTTCCTCGCGGTCGAAGACGTTCATCAAGATCGCGAGGGTCGCGGGCATCACGAAGGCGCTGCCCAGGCCCATCAGGGCGCGGAAGGCGATCAACTGGGCGGGCGAGGCGGCGAACGCGGCGAGTACCGACCCGGCGCCGAACACCGCCAGCCCGAAGAGCAGGACCTTCTTGCGTCCCAGGCGGTCGCCGAGCAGTCCGGCGGTGAACAGCAGCCCGGCGAAGACCAGCGTGTAGGCGTTGATCGCCCACTCCAGCTCGCTCTGGGTGGCGCCCAGACCGGCGGGCGCCGGGGTCGCGATGGTCTTCATCGCGACGTTGAGGATCGAGTTGTCGAGCACCACGATCAGCAGGCTGAGCATGAGCACGGAGAGGATCACCCAGCGGCGGCGGTGCACGGTCGCGTCGATGCGACCGGCTCCCGGGACGCCGGAGCGGGTCGGGGAGTTGGCCATGCCCGCCAGCGTACGCCTTTCGATACGGCCCCGTTCCGTATCGCTGCCCTTGCCGGGCGCGCCCCGGGGAGGGGAAGGGCGCGGCGGAACGGGGACGGTCGGGAGGCTGGAACGCGGACGGACGGGCGCGGGGACGGACGGGAGGCTGGAACGCGGACGGACGGGCGCGGGAACGGACGAGAAGCTGGAACGGGGACGGACACGGGCGGGACAGGCGGGAACGGGACGGGCGAAGCCGGAACGGGAACGCACGGGGCCGGGGCGCGACGCACGAAGGCCGGGCGCGGGCTGCCCGGCGGCGGCGCGGGACGGGCGCCCCATCCCAGGGACGGGCGCCCCGTCCCACGGACGGGCGCCCCGTCCCGCGCGGCCCGGCCCCCGTCCCACACGCCGGGCGGCCCGTCCCGTCCCGCCCTCGCCGGGTGGCCCGCCTCTTTCCCGTCCCGGGGGCGCGTGCCAGCATGGAGGGGAGTCCGGAGACGCCGTCAGGGCGCTTCGAGATGAGAACAGGAGCCGTCACCATGACGCAGCTTTCGCCTGCCCGGAAACCGGCCGCGGAGCCCGCGGCGACGCCCGCCGGGTCCGTGAAGTCCCTCTACGGCGGTACCCGCTCCCGCCGGGTCACCGTCCGCGACATCGCCGCCGCCAAGGAGCGCGGCGAGAAATGGCCGATGCTGACCGCCTACGACGCGATGACCGCGTCGGTCCTCGACGAGGCGGGCATCCCCGTCCTGCTCGTCGGCGACTCGATGGGCAACTGCCACCTCGGCTACGAGTCGACCGTGCCGGTCACCATGGACGAGATCACCCTGCTGTCCGCCGCCGTCGTCCGCGGCACCGAGCGCGCCCTGATCGTCGCCGACCTGCCGTTCGGCGCGTACCAGGAGGGCCCCGTGCAGGCGCTGCGCAGCGCCACCCGGCTGGTCAAGGAGGCCGGCGTGGGGGCCGTGAAGCTGGAGGGCGGGGAGCGCTCCGCGCACCAGGTGGAGCTGCTGGTGTCGTCCGGTATCCCCGTCATGGCGCACATCGGGCTGACCCCGCAGTCGGTCCACGCGTACGGCGGCTACCCCGTCCAGGGCCGTGGTGAGGAGGCGGCGCAGCAGTTGCTGCGGGACGCCAAGGCGGTGCAGGACGCGGGCGCGTTCGCGGTGGTCCTGGAGGCGGTCCCGGCGGAGTTGGCCGCCGAGGTCACGCGGTCGCTGCACATCCCGACGGTCGGCATCGGCGCCGGGGCGGAGTGCGACGCCCAGGTGCTGGTGTGGACGGACATGGCCGGGATGACCGCCGGCCGGGTGCCGAAGTTCGTCAAGCAGTACCTCGCGCTGCGGGAGCTGCTGGGCGGCGCGGCGAAGGAGTTCGCCGAGGAGGTCGTCGCCGGGACGTTCCCGGCGGAACGGCACACGTTCCACTAGACCGCGCGTCCCGGGAACGCCCGCGTTCCAGGCCGGTGCGCGGGCGTTCCCGGAACGGCATCCGTGTTCCAGGGCCGGGGCACGTCCGCGTTCCCGGGACGGCACCCGTGTTCCAGAGCCGGGGCACGTCCGCGTTCCCGGGACGGCACCCCGCCGTTCCAAGGCCGTCCCCGTCCGTGGAAGGGGCCGGTACGCCCGCGTTCCAGGGGCCGGCGCCCGTACGTCCCCACCCCTGGAACGACGGCGTCCCGTTCGTATCGGCGGGTTGTCGGTGCGGTGTCGGTGGGGCCCGGCACCGTAGGGGGCATGACACGACAGACGAAGACCCCCCGGGGCGGCAACGCCGTGGAGGTGCGCGGTCTGGTCAAGCACTTCGGCGATGTGAAAGCCGTCGACGGGGTGGACCTGGACGTGCGCGAAGGCACCGTGCTCGGCGTCCTCGGACCGAACGGCGCCGGCAAGACCACGCTTGTCCGCTGCCTGTCCACACTGCTCGTCCCGGACGCCGGGCACGCCGTGGTCGCCGGGTACGACGTGGTGCGCCAGCCGCGCGCGCTGCGCCGCACCATCGGGCTGACCGGCCAGTACGCCTCGGTCGACGAGAAGCTCTCCGGCTTCGAGAACCTCTACATGATCGGCCGGCTGCTCGATCTGTCCCGCAAGGACGCCCGGCGCCGCGCCGACGAGATGCTGGAGCGGTTCTCGCTCACCGACGCCGCCAAGCGCCCGGCCGCCAAGTACTCCGGCGGGATGCGCCGCCGCCTCGACCTCGCCGCCTCCATGATCGGGCGGCCCGCCGTCCTCTACCTGGACGAGCCGACCACCGGCCTCGACCCGCGCACCCGCAACGAGGTGTGGGACGAGGTGCAGCGCATGGTCCGCGACGGCGCCACCGTGCTGCTGACCACGCAGTACATGGAGGAGGCCGAACAACTGGCGAACGAGCTGACCGTCATCGACCGCGGCCGGGTCATCGCCGAGGGCCTCGTCGACGAACTGAAGGCCAAGGTCGGCGGCCGCACCCTCCAGGTCCGGCCCGCCGACCCCACCGCCCTCGACACGGTGGCCGCGGCGCTGGCCGACGCCGGACTCGACGGCATCGGCGGCGCGACCCCCGACCCCGCCGAAGGGGTCGTCAACGTCCCCATCATCAGCGATGAGCAACTGACCGCGGTGATCGGCCTGCTGGGCAGCCGCGGTGTCGCCCTCGCCGGGATCAGCACCCATCTGCCCAGCCTGGACGAGGTGTTCCTCGCCCTCACCGGCCAGAAGTCCTCGGAGGCGTCCGCCGCCGACGACGGGGCGAACGACCAGTACGCGGAGGTATCGGCATGAGTGCCGCCACACTGACACCGCCGGCGGCGGCGAAGCCGGGCTCCGACGAGGGCCGGATCGGGCTGCGCGCCAATCTGCGCCACATCGCCGCGCTGGCCCGGCGCAACGCCCTCCAGATCAAGCACGACCCGGAGTCAATGTTCGACGTCCTGCTGATGCCGGTCATCTTCATCCTGCTGTTCGTCTACGTCTTCGGCGGCGCCATCGCCGGCAAGGGCCATCAGCAGGAGTACGTGCAGTACCTGGTGCCCGGCATGATGGCGATGATGGGCATGAACATCGCCATGGCGGTGGGCACCGGCGTCAACGAGGACTTCCGCAAGGGCGTCATGGACCGCTTCCGGACCATGCCGATAGCCCGCTCCTCGGTACTGATCGCCAAGATCGTCGTCGAGATCGGCCGGATGCTGATCGCCACCACGATCCTGCTGGTCATGGGCTTCCTGCTGGGTCTGGAGATCAAGGGCGGCTTCCTGCCGTTCCTCGCCTCGGTCGCCCTGTCGACGCTCTTCGGCGCCGCCCTGATGTGGATCTTCATCCTGCTGGGGCTGTCGGTGAAGACGCCCCAGGCGGTGCAGGGGCTGGCGATGATCGTCCTGATGCCGCTCCAGTTCGGCTCGTCGATCTTCGCGCCGACCGCGTCGATGCCCGGCTGGCTGGAGGGCTTCACCGAGGTCAATCCGCTCTCCAACCTCGCCGACGCCGCCCGCGCCCTGATCAACGGGCACGGCCCCGTCGCCCACCCCGTGCTGATCACCCTCGGCTGGGCGCTGGTGATCACCGCGGTCACGATGCCGCTGGCGGTCAAGAAGTTCCGTACGAAGACCTGACCCGTGGTGCGGCACCCCGCGGCACCGCACCGCGCCGGTGGCGGGAGCGTCCGCCGCCGGCCGGGCACCGGCCTGACGCGCCCGGGGCCACCGCCCCGGGAGACCTTCGCCCGGCTCGCGTCAGATGAGGGCGGTGGCCTCGTCCAACGAGAGGCCGCCGCCCTCGGCGTGTCCGCGCGCGTACGCCGCGTCGCCGACCGCCGCGCGGATCTCCGCCTCCGCCGCCGCCCGGGTGTGCCGGATCAGCCGCTGCGGGACGTGCGCCCGCGACCACAGCGCGTCGAAGGCACCCACCAGCCGCGCCGCGTCCCGCCCGGCGCGCTCGCCGTGCACCGCGAGCAGCGCCCGCGCGCCGGTCACCAACTGCGTCACCGGCAGGTCCGGGGCGACCATCCGGGTCAGCGGGTCCCGCATCCGCCCGAGGGCGCCCCGCAGCCGCGGCAGCAGCTCCTCGGGGCGCCCCCGCTCGATGTCCACGGCGACCAGCGCCGCGTCCACCATCCCGACGAACAGCTCCGGGCCCCAGCTCAGGGCCTCGCCCCGCACCCGCACCAGTTGCTCGTACGCGGTGTCCGGACGGCCGGTCACCATCATCTGCGTCGCCAGCGTCAGCCGCGCGAACGGGATCGCGTCCCGCCCGGCGGCGACACTCTCGGCCTCCGCCAGGACCTCGCGCAGCAGCCGCTCCCCCTCCTCGTCCCGCCCGTCCTCGACGAGCACGCCGCCGAGCCGGGTGCGCAGGATCAGCGTCTGGCCGTGGGCGCCCAGCTCCTCGGCGTACCGCATCGCCGCACGGTAGTCGTCGGCGGCGAGTGCGTACCGGCCGTGCGCCGACCGGGCCTCGCCCCGTCCGGAGAGCGCCTCGGCGACGCCCCAGTCGTCGCCGAGCGCCATGAACAGCCGCAGCGACTCGTCGGCGTCCCGGCTCGCCTGCTCCAGCGCGCCGGGCCGGTCGTTGAGGATCTTCGCCCGCAGTTGCAGGACGAAGGCCAGCTCCCACTCGTAGCCCAGCTTCCGGCAGGTGGCCACGCCCTCGTCGGCGAGGTCCGCCAGATCGGGCTGCCGGCCGGAGAGCAGCACCGGGTAGTACCAGAGCACGCCCGGCACCCGGCAGGTCTGCGGCATGCCCGCGCGGTACGCGACGAGGATCCCGGCCAGCTCCTCCTTCCGCCCCGGGGCCTCCAGCAGCTCCGCGTAGTTCTCCGCGCTGGACAGCTCCACCAGCCGCACCTCCCGGCGGGCCTCCAGGAGTTGTTCGGCGCTCATCGGGGGCGGCGCGTCGATCGGCCGCTCGTAGAGATCGGGGGCGGGGGTGACGGGCGGCAGGAACGGGTTCGGGCCCATCGCGGCCGCCGCCTGCGACCAGGTACGGGCGTCGGCCCGGTGGTCGCGGAGCGTCCAGAACCACTGGAGGGAGAGCACCAGGCAGAGCGCCTCGTGCTCGTCGCCCGCGGCGACGGCGCGGCGCAGCGCGGTCCGCAGGTTGTCGTGCTCCTGCTCCAGCCGCCCCAGCCAGGTCCGCTGGCCGGGGCCGCGCAGCAACGGGTCGGCGGTGCGGGCCAGTTCGCGGTGGGCGGTGAGGTGGCGGCGTTCGGTGGCGGCGCGCTCGCCCGCCTCGTCCAGCCGCTCGCCCGCGTACTCGGCGACGGTCTCCAGGAGGCGGTGGCGCATCCGGCCGTCCGCCGCCGGGGCGGCGACCACCAGCGATTTGTCGATCAGCGAGCCGAGGAGGGCGGCGACCTCCCGCCGGTCGACGCCGTCGCCCGCGCAGACCTCCTCGGCCAGCTCCGGGTCCCAGCCCCCGGCGAAGACGGACAGCCGCCGCAGCACGGCGCGTTCGGGCGCGTCGAGGAGGTCCCAGGACCAGTCGACGACGGCGCGCAGCGTCTGCTGGCGGGGCAGCGCGGTACGGCTGCCGCTGGTCAGCAGCCGGAACCGGTCGTCGAGACGGTCGGCGAGCTGCCGCGGGGAGAGCATCCGCAGCCGGGCGGCGGCCAGTTCGACGGCGAGCGGCAGACCGTCCAGCCGGCGGCAGATCTCGGCGCAGGCGGCCGGGTCGTCGTCGAGGCGGAAGCCCGGCCGGGCGACGGCGCCCCGGTCGGCGAGGAGCCGCAGCGCCACCGGGTCGGGCAGCGGCTCCACCGGGCGCAGCACCTCCCCGGGTACGGCCAGCGGCTCCCGGCTCGTCGCCAGGACCGTCACACCGGGGCAGTCGCCGACCAGCCGCTCGGCGAGGGCCGCGGCGGCGCCGATGACGTGTTCGCAGTTGTCGAGGATGAGCAGCATCCGGTGGTCGGCGCAGTGCTCGGCGAGGCGGCCCAGCGGATCGAGCGCCGTCGGGTCACCGGCGGCGCGCAGCCCCTCCGCGGTGGAGCCGCGGACCACCGTCTCGCGGGCGCCGAGGGCGGTGAGTACCGCCTCCGGCACCGTCGCCGGATCGTCGACCGGCGCCAGCTCCGCCAGCCACACGCCCTGCGGCCAGGCATCCGGCAGCGCCGCCGCGGCGGCCTCCGCGCCCTCCTGCGACAGCCGGGTCTTGCCCGCCCCGCCCGGCCCCAGCAGCGTCACCAGCCGGTGCGTGGCGAGATCCGCCCGCAGCCCCGCCAGCTCCCGCCCCCGCCCGACGAACGAGGTACGGCGCGCCCGCAGATTCCCGGGACGCGGCGCGGGGGCCGCCGCGGCGGGGCGGGCGGCCGGGGAGGGCTCACCGTCCGGGGGACGCGGAGCGCTCCCGGGCGCGGGCGGCATGTCCCCGGGCTCCGGCGCGTTCCCGTCCGCGTCCGGTACGGGTGCGGGGCCGGGCTCCGGCGGGACAGGTACGGGGCCGGTCCGTGCGGCGGGGGTGCCCGGGGCCGGGCCGGCGCCGTTCCGTACCGCGGCGCCCGGTGCGGGCTCCGGCCGGTTCCCCTCCCCCGCCACGGGGTCGAGCAACTCGGCGTGCAGCACGCGGAGTTCGGGGCCGGGGTCGGCGCCGAGCCGGTCCGCGAGGTGCACCCGGATCTCCTCGTACGCGGCGAGCGCCTGCGCGGGGCGGCCGGCGGCGCGCAGGGCCCGCAGCCGCAGCGCCTGGAGCGGTTCGTCCAGCGGGTGGTCCCGGCACAGCGCGTCCAGCCCCGGCAGCGCCTCCTCGGCCCGCCCGAGGGCGAGATCGGCGGCGTGGCGCACCCGGCGGGCGTCCAGCCGCCGCCGCTCGGCCCGGACCGCGTCCGCACGGGCCGCCGGGAGATCGGCGAGGGCGGGGCCCCGCCACAGCGCCAGCGCCTCGTCCAGCAGGGCGGCGGCGCGGTGCGGGTCGCCGGCGGTGAGCGCGGCGGCGCCGTCCGCGGCCAGCCGCTCGAAGCGCGGCAGGTCCACCGCGTCCGGCGCCGCGCACAGCCGGTAGCCGCCGTCGGCGGAGACGACCGCGGCGTGCCCCAGGGCCCGCCGCAACCGTCCGACCAGCGCCTGGAGCGCGCCGTGCGCGTCCGCCGGCGGGTCCATCCCCCAGATGTCCGCGATCAGCGCGTCGGTGGGCAGCGCGCGGCCCGGCCGCAGGGCGAGCGCGGCCAGCAGCGCGCGCAGCCGCGCGCCCCCGAGGGGCACGGCCGTCCCGTCCGCCCTCAGCGCCTGCGTCGTGCCCAGAATTCCGTACCGCACCCGAACATTGTCGGTCACCTGCCGCCCTCTTCCTCCCCGTACGGCCCGCCGCCCCCGGAACGGGCCCGCCCCACCTTCTCCCGTCCGCCCGCCCCGCGACCACCGGATTCCGTACCGGGAACCGGTGGCACGCCTTCCGCACGGGGCGGGCGGACGGCCACGCGGCCGGCCCGCGCCCGGCACCGGGGCGCACGCGGGTACGGCGCACGCCTCCTGCGGAACCCCTCCCCCGCACCGTGCGCGGACCGCCCCGCCGCCGATACGGTCGGGCTACCGTCACCCGTACCGTGCGGCCCGGCCACACCGCGTACGCACGTCCACCGCCGTCGCCTCTGGGAGCCCCGCACGATGACCACCGCCATACGGCACGCCGAGCGCCGCGTCAGCCCGGTCTTCCTCGCCCTCGTGGCGGTAATGGCCGTCTCGGGATGGGCCGTCTGGAGCGAACAGCTCGCCGCGAGCACCGGTTTCGCGGTGTTCCTCTTCGTCGTCTCCGGCTGGGTCGTCTCGCTCTGCCTCCACGAGTACGCGCACGCCAGGACGGCGCTGCACAGCGGCGACGGCTCCGTGGCCGCCAAGGGCTATCTGACGCTGAACCCGCTCAAGTACACCCACGCCCTGCTGAGCATCGTGCTGCCGGTGATCTTCGTGATCATGGGCGGGATCGGTCTGCCCGGCGGCGCCGTCTTCATCGAACGGGGCCGCATCCGGGGCCGCTGGCGCCACAGTCTGATCTCCGCCGCCGGTCCGCTGACGAACATCGTCTTCGCCGCCGTCGTCAGCGCGCCCTTCTGGCTCCACTCGCTGGCCGGCGTCCCCGACCCGTTCCGCTACGCCCTGGCGTTCCTGGCTCTGCTCCAGGTGACGGCGGCGATCCTCAACTTCCTGCCCGTCCCGGGTCTGGACGGCTACGGCATCATCGAGCCCTGGCTCTCCCCCGCCCTGCGCCGCCAGGTGGCCCCGTTCGCGCCGTTCGGTCTGCTGGCCGTCTTCGGTCTGCTGTGGGTCCCGGAGATCAACCACGTCTTCTTCCAGCTCGTGGACACCGTCCTCGACACCCTCGGCGTCTCCCGCTGGGACTCCTACTGGGGCCAGGAATTCTTCCGCTTCTGGCAGGGCGAGCCGCAGGTGCCGGTGGGGTGACCGGACGGGCGCGGGCCGCGCCCGCCGGGCCCGTCCCGCCGGCTCAGAGTCCCGTGCCCGCCGGCTCCGCCTCGGCGGCGCGGGCCAGCCGGTCACGGCGGACGTAGAACCACGCCATGTTGCTGGAGATCCCGGCCATCAGGATCCAGACGACGCCGAGCCAGCTACCCCGGACGAACGAGACGACGGCTGCCGCCACGGCGAGAACGCAGACCACGACGGCGAAGACGGCCAGTCGCGGGGCCGGGCGGGACGAGGGAACGGAGGGCATGGGGGTCGGCTCCTGTCGGGAATGGTGTGGTCCCTCCCAGTGTCCCCCATGAGATCCCCGGGCCCGGCGGGGGTCGGGGCCGGGGTGCGCCGGACCGGCCGCGCCCCCTCACCGGGCGGGGCGGCGCCGGGCACGCCCCCGCCGGACCGCCCCGCACCGGCCGCTCCCCCGCCGAGCACGGGCGTACGCCCGAACGACCGGCCGTACGCCCGCCGGGCCCGGGACACGGCGGGCCCGGGACACGGCCGGGCCCGGGACACGGCCGGGCCCGGGACACGGCCGGGCCCGGGACACGGCCGGGCCCGGCGCCCGGACGCCCGCCGTCAGGCGCCCGTCCGCGGCCGGCCCCGGCCGGTCCCCGCGGCTCAGACGTCCGTGAGCCGCACGCCCGCGTGAGCCTTGTAGCGGCGGTTGACGGAGATCAGGTTGGCGACGAGGGATTCGATCTGGTGGGCGTTGCGCAGGCGGCCGGCGAAGACGCCGCGCATGCCGGGGATGCGGCCGGCGAGGGCCTGGACGAGGTCGGTGTCGGCGCGGGATTCGCCGAGGACCATCACGTCGGTGTCGATCTCGTGGGTCTCCGGGTCCTGGAGGAGGACCGCGGAGAGGTGGTGGAAGGCGGCGGTGACGCGGGAGTCCGGCAGCAGGGCTGCGGCCTGTTCGGCGGCGCTGCCCTCCTCGGGCTTGAGGGCGTAGGCGCCCTTCTTGTCGAAGCCGAGGGGGTTGACGCAGTCGATGACGAGCTTGCCGGCCAGCTCCTCCCGGAGGGATTCGAGGGTCTTGGCGTGGCCGTCCCAGGGCACCGCGACGATCACGATGTCGCTGCGGCGGGCGCATTCGGCGTTGTCGGCGCCCTCGACGCCGTGGCCGAGTTCGGCGGCGGCGCTCTGCGCGCGGTCGGCGGCGCGGGAGCCGATGATCACCTTCTGTCCGGCCTTGGCGAGCCGGTAGGCGAGGCCGCGGCCCTGGTCACCGGTGCCGCCGAGGACGCCGACGATCTGCCCGGAGACGTCGGGCAGGTCCCAGGGGTCGCGCTTGAGGGCGGCCTTGGCGCGGGTCGCGACGTTCTCGGAGAGGGCGGGATCGGCAGCGGGGGTCTGGTCAGCAGTAGTCATGGCAGTGATGGTGCCATGGGCGGCGGGGACGCGGATCAGCCTGTGGACAACCTTGTCGATCTTGTTCCGGGGCGCCGCGGGAGCGCCCCCGTCACGCCTTGAGACCGCCGTCGGCCAGCCCGGTGCGCCAGTACCGCTGGAGGACCGCCATCAGGATCATCAGCGGGACGACGGAGAGGAGCGCGCCGCCGACCGTGTACTGGTAGAGGACGGGGAGGCGGTCGGCGTAGCCGGTCCAGGTGGTGAGGCCGAGCTGGACGGGGTAGAGCCGCGAGTCGGAGAGCATGACCAGCGGCAGGAAGTAGTTGTTCCAGATGTGCACGAACTGGAACAGGAAGACGGTGACGAGGGCGGGCGTCATCAGCCGCAGCCCGAGTGCGGCGAAGATCCGCGTCTCGCCCGCGCCGTCGAGACGGGCCGCCTCCAGGAGCGCGTCCGGGACGGCGGCGGTGGCGTAGATGCGGCAGAGGTAGACGCCGAACGGACTGACGGTGCCGGGCAGCAGGACGGCCCAGTAGGTGTCGGCGAGGCCGAGACCGCCGAAGAGGAAGTACAGCGGCAGGGCGAGGGCGGTGCCCGGGAGCAGGACCCCGGCGAGGACCACCCGGAAGACCGTCTCGCGGCCGCGGAAGCGGTACTTGGCGAGGGCGAAGCCCGCGGCGGCGGCCAGGAGGGTGGCGGCGGTGGCGCCGATCCCGGCGTAGAGCAGGGAGTTGGCGAACCAGCGGAGGTAGACACCGTGGTCGTAGGTGAGGACGGCGCCGAGGCGGTCGAGGAGGTGGGGGTGGGAGAGCCGGAAGCCGAAGGTGCCGAAGAGGTCGGCGGTGCTCTTGGTGGCGGAGACGGCGAGCCAGTAGACGGGGGTGAGGAAGTAGAGGGCGGCGACGGTCAGGAGGGTGGCGGTCAGGATGCGGTGGCGCAGCGGCGGGGCGGTCATCCGCGGTCCGTTCCGCGTCCGGCGAGCCGCAGGAAGCCGAAGGACAGGACGCAGGCGACGAGGGCGAGCAGCACCGCCTCGGCGGCGGCGGTGTGCGGATTGTCGCCGGTGAACGCCGCGCTGTAGGCGTGCAGATTGGGGGTGTAGCCGGAGTCGATGGTGGCGGCGAGGGGGCGCAGCACCATCGGTTCGGCGAAGAGCTGGAGCGTGCCGATGATGCTGAAGAGCCCGGTGAGGACGAGCGCGGGCCGGATCAGCGGGAGCTTGACGTGCCGGGCGAGCTGCCAGGCGTTCGCCCCGTCGATACGGGCGGCTTCGTACAGCTCCGGTGGTACGGCCTTGAGCTGGGCGATCAGGACGAGCATGTTGTAGCCGGTGAACTGCCAGGTCACGATGTTGGCGAGGGACCACAGGACGGTGTCACGGGCGAGGAAGTCGACGTGGACGCCCAACTGCCCGGCGATCTCCACGAGCGGGCTGATCCCGGGGACGTAGAGGAAGCCCCACAGGAGTGAGGCGATGACGCCGGGGACGCCGTACGGGAGGAAGAAGGCGGTCCGGAAGAAGGGGACGCCGCGGGCGCTCGCGCTCTCCAGGAGGAGGGCGAGGGCGGTGGCCAGCGCGATCATCAGGGGGATCTGCACGGCGCCGAAGAGCAGCACGCGGCCGAAGCCGGCGAGGAAGGTGGGGTCGCCGAGGGCCCGCGCGTAGTTGTCCAGCCCGGCGAACGTCTCGGTGGGGTGACCTCCGAGCCCCAGCGGTCCGGTGCGGTGGGTGCGGTGGAGGCTCTCGTACACCGCGTAGGCGAGCGGGGCGAGGAAGCAGAGCGCGAAGAGGCCGAGGAAGGGCGCGAGGAGGACGGCGGCGGCGCGGGTGTGCCGGCTCCGGGCGCGGGCGGCGGGGCGGACGCGCGGGGGGCGTGCGGGGCGGGCCTGCGCGCGGGGGGCGCGCGGGCGGTCGGGGACGGTGCGGCTCATGTGCCGCTCACCGCGTCGAGGCCCTTGTCGCGGAGGTCGGTGACGGTGGCGCGCCGGACGTCGGCGAGGGCGGCGCGGAACGGTGTGCCGTCGCCGAGGGCGCGGGTGAACGCGTCGCCGAGGCGTTGGTAGAGGGTGTCGACACCGGGGCCCCAGCGCCAGGCGGTGTCGACGTGGGCGCCGGCGGCGGCGAAGACCTTGCCGTATTCCTGGCCGCCGAAGAAGGTGCGTTCGGCGTCGAGATCCGCGGTGGCGTAGCCGGTGGCGGCTCCGGGGAATCCGTATCCGCCGTCGATGAGAAGGGCGAGGGATCGCGGGTCGGTGTTGAGCCAGAGGGCGAATTCCAGGGCGTCCTCGGGATAGGAGGCGGCGGCGAGCACGGCGGTGGTGGAGCCGCCCCAGTTCGCCTGCGCGTCGGCGCCTTTCCTCCATTGCGGGAGGGGTGCCACGCGCCATTTCCCGGCGGTCGCGGGGGCGTTTCCGGCGAGCAGCGCATCGCCCCAGGCGGCGCCGATCCAGGCGGCCATGGCGCCGGTCTGGATGTCCTTGTACCAGGCGTTCTGCCGGTCCGGAATCGTCTTGACGAGTTTCCTTTCGACGAGGGACTGCCAGTAATCGGCGACGCGGCGGGTGGGGGCGTCGTCGAGGCTGACGGTCCAGGTCTCGCCGCGGACGGTGTACCAGGCGGCGCCCGCCTGCCAGGCGAGACCGGCGAAGCGGTTGCCGTTGGCGGGGGCGAAGGTGTCGATCCAGGCACCTTTTTCGCGGATGGCGATGGCGGCGGCTTCGTACGCGTCCCAGGTTTCCGGGGGTTCGATGCCCCATTTCCCGAAGAGGTCGTGCCGGTAGAAAAGGGCCATGGGGCCGGATGCCTGGGGAACGGCGTAAATGCCGTCGCCGAAGACGCATTGCCGCCACTGCCAGCCGACGAAGCGTTTCCGGTGCCGGGCGGCGCCGAGGGACGCGAGGTCGTAAAGGCCGTTGTCGAGCAGGAATCCGGGCAGGACGGGGTATTCGATCTGGGCGAGATCCGGCGGATTTCCGGCTTTGATGGCGGCGTGCAGTTTCGCGTACTGCTGGCCGCCCACCGCGGAGACCTTTTCGACGGTGATGTGGACGTCGGGGTGGGTGCGGTTCCAGAGATCGACGGGTTTGTCGATACCGGGGACCCAGGACCAGAAGGTGAGCCGGATCTTCTCGCCCTTCTTCCGGCGGCGGGGCGCGGCGGGCCGGTCGGTGGCGCCGGAGCACCCGGCGAGGGCGGGAGCGGCGAGGGCGGCGGCTGCCGTGGCCAGGACCGTTCTGCGACGCGGCGGGCGGTGGATCACAGCAGGTCCTCCACGGGGATGCGGCGGAAGGTGAGGGTGGCGTACGCACTGACGTCGCCGGTTTCGCGGCGGGGTCCGACGGTGGCGGGGCCGGTGCGGACGAGGGCGCCGTAGGCGGCTGGGCGGCCGGAGACGGTGTGGACGGGGCGCCGGGCGCGGCCGTGGTGGCGGTCGGCGCGGACGGTCATCCGCGCGCGGGCGGCCGGGTCGGCGGGCCCGGAGTGCGGCAGGGTGCCGTGGCCGTCGAGGGAGAGGGGGCGGCCCTGGCGGGCGGGGCCGGTCGCCCCTGCCTGCGGGCGGAACGGCGTGGTGAGGCGGGCGCCGCCGTCGGCGGAACGGGCGGCGGCGCGGCGCCGGGCGGCGGGCGCCTGGTCGCGGGTGACGAGGTGGAGCGTGCCGCCGGGCAGTTCGGCGGCCAAGTGACGGCGCCCCTCGGCGAAGGCGAGGAGCGCCCCGGAGCGGGCGCGCACGACGGCGGGGATACGGAAGGCGGTGCGACTGTCGTCCCCGGCGCGGTACGGCACCGACGTCTCGTATGCCACGGGGCACCCCCATCGGCCGGACGTAGGACGTCCCTCGTCCTGCGGTGACCATAAGGAGCGCCCCATAGAGCGTCAAGAGACCGGACATATCCCGGTTTCGTGTCGCGGGGGTCGGCTACGAGATAACTGACGGAGCGTTAACTTGCGGTGAACTGGGGCCGGTTGGGGGGCGGGGCGAGGGCGGGCGACTGCCGGGTCGTGGCCGGTGGGTGGGGGGATCGGCTCGCGCGAGGCATCCCGCCGCCCGGGCCGCATCCGTCCCGCCCGGGGCGCCGCCGGGCGGCCGGGAGAGACACGAGCGGCCGACTCCCGGGAGAACCGCTGTGCGAGGCCCCTCGGAGCCGGCCGCACAGGGCGCCCTCGGAGCCGTCCGCGCGGGGCACCCCGGGCAGCCGCCCGAGCCGCGCCCCCCGGGGCGTCACCCCACGCCCGCCCGGGAGCGCCGCCAGGGCCGGTCCGGGCCCGCGCCGCAGCCACCCCGCACCTGCGGCATCTCGCCCGCGTCCGCCCCTACTCCGCCAGCCGTCGCCGGATGTCGCCGAAGTGGCGGTGCATGGCCTCGACCGCGCGGTCACCGTCGCCCTCCTCCAGGGCGGCGACGATCTCGGCGTGCTGATGGTGGGTCACCCGCGGGTCCTGGGGGCCGTCGGCGAGGTCGTCGCGGACCCGGCGGAGCGCGTCCCAGAAGGCGTCGAGGACGTCGCTGAGCAGTTGGTTGCCGAGGGAGCGGTAGAGGGCGAGGTGGAAGGCGCGGTCGGTGGCGCCGTCGACGTGCCCGGCGGCGGCCTCCTCCCCCATCCGGGCGACGAGCCCCTTGAGGACGGCGAGGTCCTCGGGCGGCAGATCGCGGGCCACGGTGGCGATCAGTCCGGACTCCAGCGCCTCGCGGACCTCCATCAGCTCGTAGAGGCTGGATTCGCCCTGGTGGTGGCGGACGGCGGCACGGAAGGCGATGCCCTCGACGAACGGTTCGAGGGTGAGGGGGCCGACGTAGGTGCCGAAGCCGTGCCGGATCTCGACGATGCGCATGGCCTGGAGCGCCTTCAGCGCCTCACGGACGGAGTTGCGGCTGACATCGAGGAGGGCGACGAGATCGGCTTCGGTGGGCAGCGGGTCGCCGGGGGTGAGCCCGCGCTCCAGAATGAGCTGCTTGATCTGCGCCTGAACGTCCTCGGACAGCGTGCCTCGCGCCATGAATCTCCCTCTCCCGCGTCTGCCGTGCGGCGGTCCGCGACCCGTCCCCGGACGGGGGCCGGGACCCTTGACCGACCGCGTGTCCACGGGGCTATTGTGACCCAAGACATAGGACATCCCATGTCCGATGTCCCATGGGACGGTGCGCCCGAGCGCGTCCGCCCGACCCGCACCACCGCTGGAGAGCCCATGGCACTGCCCGCACCGCTGCACGGCGTCGTCCCCCCGGTCTGCACCCCGCTCGATCCGTCCGGTGACGTCGACACCGCCTCCCTCACCCGCCTGGTGCACCACCTCCTCGACGGCGGCGTCCACGGGCTGTTCGCACTGGGCTCGACCGGAGAGGTCGCCTACCTCACCGACGAGCAGCGCGCCCAGGTCCTCGACACCGTCGTCCGGGCGGCCGGGGGCCGCGTCCCGGTGCTCGCCGGCGTCATCGACACCACCACCCGCCGCGTCCTCGCCCACGCCGCCACCGCCGCCCGCCTCGGCGCCGACGCCCTCGTGGCCACCGCGCCGTTCTACACCCGCACCCATCCACGCGAGATCGCCGCGCACTTCCGCCGGATCCGCGCCACCGCCGGCCTGCCGCTCTTCGCGTACGACATCCCGGTCGCCGTGCACACCAAGCTGCCCGCCGCGCTGGTGCGGGAGCTGGCGGCGGACGCCACGCTGGCCGGGCTCAAGGACAGCAGCGGCGACGAGGGCGGGCTGCGGCGGCTGCTGGTCGCGCTGGGCGGCCGCACCGGGCGCCGCACCGGCCCGGCGCCCGGCTTCACGGTGCTGACCGGCTCCGAACTGACCGTGGACGCCGCGCTGCTGGCGGGCGCGGACGGTGTGGTGCCCGGCCTCGGCAACGTCGACCCGGCCGGGTACGTCCGCCTGTACGACGCGGCGCGGGCCGGGGACTGGGCGGCGGCCGCCGCCGAACAGGAGCGGCTGGCGGCGCTGTTCGCCATGGTGGACGTCGGCCCGGAGGAGGCGATGGGGCGCAGTTCGTCGGCGCTCGGGGCGTTCAAGGCGGCGCTGGCGCTGCGCGGCGTCCTCGCGCACGGCACGACCGCCGCGCCCCAGCTCCCGTTGGACGCGGCGGCCGTCGCCGAGGTCGGCCGACTGCTGACCGCCGCCGGACTGCTCCCGGCGCGGTGAGGCCCGCGCCACCCCCGTAGACCGCGCACGTCCGGCCCCTTGGGAGGCACCGTGCCCACTGTGCAGCAGCCGCCCCGGGGCGGCGTTCCGTGGTACCGGGAGGTGGGCCGTGCCCGGTGGAAGGCGTTCTTCGCCGCCTGGCTCGGTTACGTCCTCGACGGTTTCGACTTCGTCCTGATCACGCTCGTCCTGACGGAGATCGCCGACGAGTTCGGCCTGGACACGGTGGAGGCGGCGAGCCTGGTGTCGGGGGCGTTCATCACCCGCTGGCTGGGCGGTGCGGTGCTCGGGGCGGTCGGCGACCGCTTCGGGCGGAAGACGGCCATGACCGCGTCGATCGCGCTGTACTCGTGCGCCACGTTCGCCTGCGGCTTCGCCTGGGATCACACCAGCCTCTTCACCGCCCGGCTGCTGATCGGCATGGGCATGGCCGGTGAGTACGGAGCGAGCGCGACGTATGTCCTGGAGAGCTGGCCGGCCCGGTTCCGGGGCCGGGCGAGCGGCTTTCTGATCTCCGGTTTCTCCCTGGGCTCGGTGGCCGCCGCCGAGTGCTACAAGTGGGTCGTCCCGGCGCTGGGCTGGCGCTGGATGTTCTATCTGGGGCTGGTGCCGCTGACGGTGGCGTGGTGGGTGCGCCGGTCGCTGCCGGAGACGGCCGAGTGGCGGGCGGCCGCCGGGGCGGGGGCGGCGGCGCCTAACCCCTTCCGGCCGCTGCTGGCGACGCCGCTGCGGGCGACGGTGAACTCCCTGGTCGCGGCGGTGGCGGCGGCCGCGCTTTTCGGGGTGTTCACACCGGTCGGCGCGGGCGCGGTGCCGCAGTTGGCGGTGGTGGGCGGGCTGGCCCTCGTCGCGCTGGCGGTGCAGTTGGGCGGCGCCCGCGGCTGGGTGCTGTATCTCGCGCTGAGCGGCACGGTGTTCGTCGCGTTCCTCTACAGCTGGCCGCTCCAGGCGCTGCTGCCGACGTATCTGAAGACGGAGCTGCACTACGACGCGGGGCAGGTCACCGGCGTCCTGTACTTCGCGGGGTTCGGCACGATGGCGGGTTGCTGGCTGGCGGGGTTCGCCGGGGACCGCTTCGGGGCGCGGCGGGCGTACGTCTGCACGCTGCTGGCGTCGCTGCTCTTCGTCTTCCCGGTCTTCGCGGTCGCGGACCACCTGCTCCTGCTCGGGGCGTCGCTCTTCGTGCTCCAGGGGCTGAGCACCGGGGTCTCCGGGCTGCTGCCCCGCTACCTCGGCGGCCACTTCCCGACCGCGGGCCGCGGCGCCGGGCTGGGTTTCACGTACAACGTGGGCGCGTTGGGCGGCGCGGTGGCGCCGGTGCTGGGCGCGCGGCTGGCCGAGGGCCGCTCCCTGGGCGGCGCGCTGGCCGGTCTGACATTCGCCGGAACGCTGCTGGTGGTGGCGTTGATCGGCGGCGACGTACCGGGCCGCCTGCACCGGCTGTGGAACCCGGACGCGCCCCGCGACCACCTCGCGGCGGAGGCGGAGGACGCGGGAGCGGCCGCGACGGCGGGCCGGGAAGCGCCGTACCGGGGAGCACCGGGCCAAGGACGGCCGGGCCGGGAACCCCCGGCCCGTGAGGCGCCGGGCGGGAAGGCCCCGGAGCGTTCCTGACCGGCGCGCCCGGCGTACCCGACCGGCGCGCCCGTCGTTGCCCGGCGTACCCGACCGGCGCGCCCCGGCCCCGACCGGCGCGCCCCCGGGGCGGCGTCCCCTTTCGGGTGATGCGGGGGTCGACCGCCGCGGGGGGAGGGCGGGCCCACGGGAGGATGCCGGGCCATGGATGCCGTACGGGTCGCGTTGCTGCGTGATGTTCTCGCCGGGACGGAGTGGTTGCAGGCCACCCGCCGCTTCGCCGGGGCGCTGCGCTCCTCGGTCGTCCCGCACGGCGGGTTGCTGCTGGTGGGCGGCGAGGCGTACGAGCCGTGGCATCTGGCGGCGCATCTGGACGACGAGGCGGCCTGGTCGGGGCTGCCGGAGCTGTCGCCGACGCTGGTACGGCACCGGGCGCCCGCCGGGAGCCCGGCGCATCTGTCGGTGACCACCGACCGGCTGGCGTCGGCCGGGCGGGGCGACACCCTGCTGGTCGTCTCGCCGTGGGCGCCGGGCGCCGGGCTGCTGGAGCGGGTGCACGACGCCCGGCGCGGCGGCGCCACCGTGCTGACGCTGGACGGCGGGGACGGTGAGCTGCGCACGCTGGCCCACGACGCGCTGACGGCGCCGCCGTCGGCGGGCGAGGGCCCCGACGCCTCGCCGCTCGATCTGGACACGGTGCAGCATCTGGTCAGCGCCGCCGCCGGGGAGAACCACGGGCCCGCCCCGCGCGGCGGCCGCGGCTTCCGCGACCGGCTCTCCCGCCTGGCCGACGCGCTGACGGCGCCGCCGCCCCCGCGGTGGTGACACCGGGGGCCGGGTGCGGCGCGGCGGTGTCGGTGGTGACGTGCGCGGCGGGCCCGGCCGGGGGCGGCGCGGCGGCGGGTGCGTCAGCCGATGCCGAGTTCCTTGCAGTCGGCGGCCAGCTCCGCGGTGCAGATGAGGTCGGGGCGTACCGCGCCGTCGCGGATCACGGTGTCCGCCAGGTTTTTCCGGGTGACGAGCTGTGCGTTGAAGAGCTTCGCGGGAATATGCGAGCGGCTCTTGCTGTCGACGGTTGCCGGAGCCTGTGAAGTGATGCTCTTTCCCTGGAGCAGATCGACGGCGATTTCTCCGGCGGTTTGTGCCTCGGGCCGGACTTCCTTGTAAACGGTGAAGGACTGAACCCCCTTCACCAGCCTTTGCAGTGCGGCGAGTTCGGCGTCCTGGCCGCCGATCGGAACGTCGCGCACTCCGGCCGTTTCGAGTGCGTCGGCGGCGGCGCCCGCCATTCCGTCGTTGGCGGCGTAGACCGCGTCGAATCCCGTCGGGCCGAGGGTGTTCAGGGCGGTGGCGAACTTCTTCCGGGCCAGTGGGATGGACCAGCCGGCGACGTCCTTCTCGTAGACGACCCGGCCGACCTTGCGGTCGAGGACGGCGTGGGCGCCCTTCTTGAAGGCGACGGCACTGGGGTCGGCGGGCGAGCCGTTCAGCATCACCACGCGGGCGGTGGCGGCGCGCGCTCCCAGGGCTGTGACCAGGCCCTCCGCCTGGAGTTTGCCGATCTTCTCGTTGTCGTAGGAGACGTAGGCGGAGATGGCGCCCTCGGCGAGGCGGTCGTAGGCGACGACCTTGACGCCCTTCTTCGCGGCGGCGTCCACCCACGGGCCGGCCGCCTTGGCGTCGACCGCGTCGAGGACGATGACGCGGATGCCGTCGCGGACCATCTCCTCGAACTGGCGGCGCTGGGTGTCCTCCTCGCCCAGGGCATTGCGGTATTCGAGCTTGCATTCCAGGCAGCGGGAGGCGATCTTCGCGGCCATGATGCGGCGGTCGAAAGTGTCGTACCGCGGGGCCTTGTCCGGCAGCAGCAATCCGATGGAGCTGTTGTCGCCTTGCGCCTTCGGCTGTTCGCTTCCGCAGGCGGCCAGCGGCAGAGCCAGAGAAAGGGCCAGCGCGCCGGTGACCATATGGCGCGTTCGTGCGTTCATTTCGTTTTTCTCTCCCCGTTGGCTGCCGGAACGGCTGAAGTGAACGCCACTACCACTCGTAACGTCAAGAATCGGGAGAGTAACGATACGAAATCGCGGAAATGCGCCGTTACGGCGACGGGAGGCGGGGCTCGGGGGCCGCGGGCCGGGGAAATCCGGGGCCGGACGGCGGGGGCCGCCCCGGCCGGGCGGGCCGGGTGAGCGGGCCGCCCGGGGGTCAGGACTCCGGGTCGTCCTTGGTGCCGCGGTCGTGCCAGCGGGGGTCGGTCTCCCACTCCAGATTGCGTTCGCGGGCCGTCTCCATGGCGTGGGCCGCCTCCTCGCGGGTGGCGTACGGCCCGAAGCGGTCGGCGGCCCGGCATTCGGGGCCCTCTTCCACCTTCTGGTGCCGCAGGCAGTAGAACCACTCGCCGGGCCTGCCCTCGGTCCGTCTCTTGAACAGCGCCATCGCCGCCTCCTGAGGTCCGTTTCCGTGCCGCCATCCTGCCCGATGGCCCGCCGATACACTCGCTGGCATGTCTGGCCAGTCGCTTCTTGCCCCGGGGAAGATCTCCCCCACCCGCCCCGTCCCCGCCTCGATCCCGCGGCCCGAGTACGTCGGGAAGGCCGCGCCGACCCCGTACAGCGGTCCCGAGGTACAGGACGCCGAGACGATCGAGCGGATGCGGATCGCCGGCCGGATCGCCGCGCAGGCGATGGAGGAGGCCGCCAAGATCATCGCCCCCGGTGTGACCACCGACGAACTCGACCGGGTGGCCCATGAGTTCATGTGCGACCACGGCGCGTACCCGTCCACGCTCGGCTACCGCGGCTTCCCCAAGTCGCTGTGTTCCTCGCTGAACGAGGTCATCTGCCACGGCATCCCCGACTCGACCGTCCTGAAGGACGGCGACATCGTCAATCTGGACGTGACCGCGTACATCAACGGTGTGCACGGCGACAACAACGCCACGTATCTGTGCGGCGATGTCGACGAGGAGTCGAAGCTGCTGGTGGAGCGGACGCGGGAGGCGCTGAACCGCGCGATCAAGGCGGTCAGGCCGGGGCGGCAGATCAACATCATCGGCCGCGTCATCGAGTCGTACGCCAAGCGGTTCGGCTACGGCGTCGTGCGGGACTTCACCGGGCACGGCATCAACACGTCGTTCCACTCCGGGCTGATCGTTCCGCACTACGACAGCCCGCACCACACGACGGACATCGTGCCGGGCATGACGTTCACCATCGAGCCGATGCTGACGCTGGGCTCGTACGACTACGACATGTGGGACGACGGCTGGACGGTCGTCACGAAGGACCGCAAGCGGACCGCGCAGTTCGAGCACACGCTCGTGGTGACGGATACCGGCGCGGAGATCCTCACGCTGCCCTGACCGGCCCGGGGCGCACCGCGTTCGCCGCGCGGTGCGCCCGCGTCGAGGTTTTTACCGACAGTTCGTCGGGAACGGGTTGACCGGGGCGACCGCCCAGCATCTACTAAGGCATACCTAACTTCATCCGTTCCCGGAGGTCAGCCTTGGAACCGACCAGCACGGCCTCGTCCGAGCCCGCCGCCTTCTCGACGCAGCTCCGTACCGCCTCACGGCCGCAGCACGACGCCACCTCGGGCGATTCATTCCTGGCCGACCTGATCGGCGCCCGGCACGGCGTGCGCGCCTACCGCTGCTACACCGAGCAGCTCTGGTTCGTCTACGGCGCGCTGGAGGAGGCGGCGGAGCGGCTGGCCGGGGACCCGGTCGCCGGGCCGTTCGTCCGGCCGGAGCTGGCCCGGACGCCGGAGCTGGCGCGGGATCTGGCTCATTTCCAACGGCCCGTCCTGGCGCGCGCGGGTGGCGCCGCTGCCGGAGACGGTGGCGTACACCGACCGCATCCGGCACTGCGCCCGCCACTGGCCCGGCGGCTACGTCGCGCACCACTACACGCGCTACCTCGGCGATCTCTCGGGCGGGCAGGTGCTGCGCGCCACCGCCGAGAAGGAGTGGGGTTTCGCGCCCAAGGGCGACGGGGTGCGTTTCTACGTCTTCGAGCGGATCGCCAATCCGGCCGCCTTCAAGCGGGAGTACCGCGCGCTGCTGGACGCGGTCCCGGCGGACGATCTGGAGAAGCAGCGGATCATCGACGAGTGCAAGCGGGCCTTCGCGCTGAACGACGCGGTCTTCCACGCGCTGAGCGAGCGCTTCCCGTTGAGCGCGTAGCGGCAGCGGGGCCGGGCGGGGCGGGTCCGGGGCGGCTTTCGCCCCGGACCCGCCCCTTGCGGCTCCCCTTGCGTTTCTCCTTGCGGTGTCAGGCCCGGCGTGCCCGGCCGCCGATCTCGACGGTGCCGTCGGGGCCCGGCCGGGTGAGGATGCGGGAGGCGGCGCCCTGGCGGATGTCGAGGGGGCGGCCGAGGGCGTCGGCGAGGAGGAGTGCGGCGGCGCCGGTCGCCTCGTCCTCGGCGATCCCGTCGCCACGGCGGGGGAAGCCGCGGGCGCGTACCGTTCCGGCGGTCTCGTCCTGCCAGGCCCAGGCGTACAGCCAGCCCTCGCCGGGCGGCGGTGCGGGCAGCGCGTCGACCTCGGCGGGTGAGCCGTACCGCACGCAGCGGCGTTCGGTGACCCAGGCGGCACGGCCGCGCACCCAGACGGTGTCGCCCTCGTAGGTGACGGGCACCTCCCCGGCCGGTGGGCGCAGGACGGCGGGCGGGTGGCCGAGGTCGCGCAGCAGCCAGGCGAGGCCGACGAGGGGGTGGCCGGCGAACGGGAGGCGGACGGAGGGGGTGTGGATGTCGACGGCGCCGCGCGCGGGGTCGTCGAGGAACACCGTTTCGCTGTAGCCGAGTCCGGCGGCGAGGGCGGTGCGCGCGGCACGGCCGGGCAGGGCGGCGCCGTCGCGGACGACGCCGAGCGGGTTGCCGCCCGCGCCGTCGTCACCGCAGAAGACCCGGAGCACTTCGATGTCGGTCATCGGATCATTGTGGGACCACTGTCATGTGACGCAGGTCACATGGCGTGATGTCATACGGGGCGGTGCCCGGATCCGTGTGCAGGGGGACGGGGCCGCGACGGAGCCCCGCACCACGGGGAAAGGATGCACACCATGCGTAACAGGCGAATCCTCGGCAGCGCGTTCGCGACCGCCGCGCTGGCGGTGGCCGCGCTCGGCGCGGCGCAGACCGGCGCCAGCGCCGCGCCCGCCGCCGAGGCGAAGGCCGTCGCACCGGCCGCCCACGCCGCCCCGCAGCACAAGCCGATGGACGGCCCGCCCGGAACCGTCTGGACGGGCAAGAAGTTCTGGACGCTCAGCGGCTGCCAGGAGGCCGGTACGGACCTGGTCTCCAGCGGCAAGTGGGCGGACCCGTTCTGCGACGGCGGCGGCCTCCAGTACGACCTGTGGGCGCGCCCGCTGTAACGGACACCGGAGCCCGGCCGGGCTCCCGGCACCGCCCGCCCCCCGCGGAACCGCGGCCGCGCGGGGCGGGCGGTGCCCCCTTCACGTCATGGCGGAGCCGGGCGGCCGCGCCCCCTTCACGGGGCGCCCGCCCGGCTCCGTCGCGTGGGGGCGGGAAGTCGCGGCGGCGGGGTGGGGGCGGGGGCGGCGGTGCAGAGCCGGCACCGCGCGACGAGGCGGGGCCGGGCCGGGCCGGGCCGGGCCGGGCACAGGGTCGCGGTACGGGCCCGGCACCGCACATCGAGGCGGCGCGCTCCGGGGCAGAGCCCGGCCGGGAAGCGGGGCGGGCAAGGCGAGGCGGTGCGGGCGCGGGTCCGGCGGCACGACGAGGCGGGGCCGGGCACGGGTCGCGGTACGGGCCCGGCACCGCACATCGAAGCGGCGCGCTCCAGGGCAGGAGCCCGGGGCCGGGAAGCGGGACGGGCGGGGCTGGCGGCGCAGGCGCAGGGGCCCGCGGTGGGCGACAGCCCGGGGCAGGGGGCCGTCATGACCACCTGGCGCCCCCGCTCCTTACTTGACTTTTCGCTGACTCTCCCATGACGGAATCCCGACCGTTCCGTCACCGTGCCGTGTCCCGTGAGAGCCGGATCACGGGCGTACGAGGGCATCTTTCAGGTAAGCCTCAGATAACTTAGGTCCGCCTTATCGCCCCCATCCCGTTCCTCGCCTCCACTGGAGCCCCGCATGCGAGCCCTCCGCTCACCCGTCGTCGCCGCCATCGCCGTGGCCTCGGCTCTGACCGTCGTCTCCGGCTGCGCGGCCAAGAGCGACGGCAAGGGCGGCAAGGGGGTGATCGAGGTGACGGCGAGCGACAGCGCCTGTGAGCTGTCGGGTGACACGTTCCCCGCCGGGCACGTCCGCTTCGCCGTGCAGAACAAGGGCGCCAAGGTCACCGAGGTCTATGTCTACGCGCCCGGCGACCGCATCGTCACCGAGCGGGAGAACATCGGCCCCGGCACCAAGGCGGAGATCACCGCCGAGATCAAGCCGGGCCACTACGAGGTCGCCTGCAAGCCCGGGATGAAGGGCGACGGCTTCCGCCGGAAGGTGACCGCCGAGGGCAAGGGCGCCGACGCGAAGCGGGACCCGCGGCTGGACGCCGCGGTCGCCGCGTACCGCACCTACGTCCAGCGGGAGGCGGACCGGACGCTGCCCGCCGCGCGGAAGTTCGCCGACGCGGTGCGCGCCGGGGACGTCGCGGAGGCGAAGAAGACGTACGCCCTCTCCCGTGTCGGGTGGGAGCGGACGGAGCCGGTCGCCGAGTCGTTCGGGGACATCGACCCGAAGGTCGATGTGCGGGCCGACGGGCTGGAGGACGGCCAGAAGTGGACCGGCTGGCACCGGCTGGAGAAGTCCCTCTGGCAGGAGAAGAAGATCACCGCGGACGACAAGAAGCTGGCCGCGCGGCTCATCACCGACCTGAAGGACTGGCAAAAGCGCGTCGGCACCGCCGACATCACGCCGACCAGCATGGCCAACGGCGCCAAGGAACTCCTCGACGAGGTCGCCACCGGCAAGGTCACCGGTGAGGAGGAGCTCTACAGCCACACCGACCTGGTCGACTTCCAGGGCAACGTCGAGGGCGCGCAGAAGGCGTACGAGCTGCTGAAGCCGGTGGTCGCGAAGAACGAGCCGGAGCTGGCGAAGGAGCTGGACCGGCAGTTCACCGCGATCCGCGCGCAGCTCGACGACCACCGCGACAAGGGCTCCGCCGACGGCTTCGTCGCGTACGACACGGTCGGCAAGGCGGACCGCAAGAAGCTGTCGGACAGTGTGAACGCGCTGGCCGAGCCGCTGTCGAAGCTGGCCGCCGCGGTGGCGGTGACCAAGTGACCGGGTCTGCCGGGGAGACGCCCGCGGCGCCGGCGCCCGCCGCGGAGAAGGCGGCGCCGTCGCGGCGGAAGCTGCTGGGCTGGGGCGGTGCGGGGCTGGCGGTGGGTGCCGTCGCGGCGGGCGGCAGCGCCGTGGCGCTGCGGTCCGGGGACGCCGCTCCGGCGGGCGCGGACGCCGTCGCCGGTGCGGCCGTGCCGTTCCACGGCGCGCACCAGGCGGGTATCGCCACCGCCGTCCAGGACCGGCTGCACTTCGCGGCGTTCGACGTCATCACCGACGACCGCGAGGCGCTGATCTCGCTGCTCAAGGAGTGGACGAAGGCGGCTGCCGCGATGACGGCGGGCGACCCGGTCGGCGACGGCGCGGTCGGCGGGCTCGCCGAGGCGCCGCCGGACGACACCGGGGAGGCGCTCGGGCTGCCGCCGTCCCGGCTGACGCTGACGTTCGGCGTGGGGCCGACGCTCTTCACCAAGGACGGCAGGGACCGCTTCAAGATCGCCGACCGGCGGCCGGACGCGCTGATCGATCTGCCGCAGTTCCCCGGCGACAACCTCGACAAGGCGCGCAGCGGCGGCGACCTGTGCGTCCAGGCGTGTGCGGACGATCCGCAGGTCGCGGTGCACGCGATCCGTAATCTCGCCCGGATCGGCTTCGGCAAGGTCGCGATCCGCTGGTCGCAGTTGGGCTTCGGCAAGACGTCGTCGACGACGCCGGGCGCGCAGACGCCGCGGAACATGTTCGGTTTCAAGGACGGCACCGAGAACGTCGCGGGCGACGATCCGAAGGCACTGGACAAGCACGTGTGGGTGCCGCCGTCGGAGGCGAAGGGCGGTGCGGCGTGGATGGCCGGCGGCTCGTACCTCGTCGCGCGGCGCATCCGGATGCACATCGAGACGTGGGACCGCACCTCGCTCAAGGAGCAGGAGGACGTCTTCGGGCGGGACAAGGCCGAGGGCGCCCCGGCGGGCCGCAGCCATGAGCGGGACGCGGTGCATCTGCCGTCGATGCTGCCGACGGCGCACGTCCGTCTGGCGCACCCCGACAGCAACGGCGGGATCCGTATCCTGCGCCGCGGCTACTCCTTCACCGACGGTACGGACGGGCTGGGGCGGCTGGACGCGGGGCTGTTCTTCCTCGCGTACCAGCGCGACGTGCGCCACGGGTTCGTGCCGTTGCAGCGGAAGCTGGCGCGGCACGACGCGCTCAACGAGTACATCCAGCACGTCGGTTCCGCGGTGTTCGCGGTGGTGCCGGGTGTCCGGGACGCCGCCGACTGGTGGGGCCGGGCGCTGTTCACGTCCGCCTGAACCGCCCGCGCCACCGGCGCCGTACGTCACGAACGCCATGAAGGAAGAGAAGGGACCGACGTGTTCGGCAACTATCTGATCGGTCTGCGCGAGGGGCTGGAAGCCAGCCTCGTCGTCTGCATCCTCATCGCCTATCTGGTCAAGACGGGGCGGCGGGAGGCGCTGCGTCCGGTGTGGGCGGGTATCGGGCTCGCGGTGCTGCTGTCGTTCGGGTTCGGTGCGGCGCTGCAGTTCGGCTCGCAGGAGCTGACGTTCCAGGCGCAGGAGGCGCTGGGCGGTTCGCTGTCGGTCATCGCGGTGTGCCTGGTGACGTGGATGGTGTTCTGGATGCGGCGTACCGCGCGGCATCTGAAGAAGGAGCTGCACGGCAAGCTGGACGCGGCGCTGGCGATGGGCACCACGGCGCTGGTGGTGACCGCGTTCCTGTCGGTGGGGCGCGAGGGCCTGGAGACCGCGCTGTTCGTCTGGACGGCGGCGCAGTCGGCGCAGGACGGCGTGCGGCCGCTGGTCGGCGCGCTGTTGGGCCTGGCCACGTCGGTGGTGCTGGGCTGGCTGTTCTACCGGGGCGCGGTCCGTATCAACCTCGCGAAGTTCTTCACCTGGACCGGCGGGATGCTGGTGATCGTCGCGGCGGGCGTCCTCGCGTACGGCTTCCACGATCTGCAGGAGGCGGGCTGGCTGCCGGGGCTGTCGTCCCTGGCGTTCGACATCAGCGAGCAGATCCCGGCGGACAGTTGGTACGGGACGCTGCTGAAGGGGATCTTCAACTTCCAGCCGGATCCGACGGTGCTTCAGGTCGTGGTGTGGGCGGTGTATCTGGTCCCCACGCTCGCGGTGTTCCTGTCCCCCGGTAGGGTGGCGCCGAATCCTGCCACCCCGGCGGCGTCCGCGTCCGCCCCGGTCGCCCCGAAGGAGCCCGAGCCCCATGACACGCAGGTCGCCGTTCCGGGTGTCGCTCGCACTGACGTCGGCAGCGGCGGCGCTGGCGATGCTGACCGGGTGCGTGACGGTGCACGGCGAGCGGGAGATCGTCCCGGCGGTGACGAAGGCTGACGCCGCCAAGGCGCTCCAGGACTTCACCAAGGGCTTCAACAAGGCGGCCCGCACGCTGGATCCGGCCGTCAATCCCACGTACGAGTCGGACGCGCTGCTGATGATCGACCGGGCGGGCATCAAGGCGTCGCACGCCGTCCGCCCGGGGGGCAATCCGCACGCCGCCCCGCTGACCTTCCGCGACCCGCGTTTCACGGTCCCGAAGCAGGCGGGGTGGCCGCGTTTCTTCGTCGCCGACGCGGTCACCAACCGCAAGGACGGCAGCGGGCGGTACTCCCACTGGTTCCTGGTGTTCAGCCGTGACGCCGCCGACGCCCCGTGGCGGGCGGTCTACATGACGGCGCTCTCCGGCGCTCAGGCGCCGCGGTTCAAGACGGACGCGGACGGGTTCGCGGAGCCGGTGCCGGTGGGCGGTGACAGCGGTCTGGTGGTGGATCCGGGGAAGCTGAGCACGGCGTACGCGGATTATCTGCGGACCGGCGAGGGCGGTCTGTTCGCGCCGGGGCCGCGGACCGACGCCTGGCGCCGGGACCGGGACGCGAAGTCCCGCACGCTCGAATCGCGGATCCAGTGGCTGGATCAGCCGGCGCGGTTCACTCCGGTGGCGCTGCGCACGGAGGACGGCGGTGCGCTGGTGTTCTTCGCGAGCTTCTACCACCAGCAGAAGACGGTGTCCGAGGGCTCGACGATGCAGGTGTCGCCGCAGGTGCAGGGCGTGATGGACAAGCCGGTGGAACAGGCCACGAAGATCACGCTGACGAATCTGACGGCGCAGGCGGTGCAGGTCCCGGCGAAGAGCGCGGGCGGCAAGGTCACGGTGTTGAACTACGTCGAGGCGCGGACGTCGGCGAAGGTGCCGTAGCCGCGGGCGCCGGGTGCGGCGCGGCGGCCGGTGGCCGGGGGCGCGGTGCGGCGGTGGCCCGCCGGGCGTCCCGGCGGGCCCCGGTCAGCGGCCGATGGGCCAGGCGGTCGTCTCGTGGTCGGGGGTGCGGCCGATGAACTCGGCGCAGGCGTCGGTGAGGGTTTCCAGCAGCGTCAGCGGGTCGGGCAGCGGGCGCTCGGGGCCGCGCAGCCAGGAGACGGCGGGCCGGTCACCGGGGAGGCGGGACGGCGGCAGCAGGACGTAGCTGCCGCGGCAGTGCCAGCGCAGGCCCGGATGTTCGTCCAGGGTCTCGGGGTGGCAGTCCAGCTCGCAGGGCCACCATTCGTCCTCGTCGTCCGGGGTGCCGCGGGTGGCGGTGTAGAAGAGCATCCGGCCGTCGCCGATGCCGGCGCCGCTCAGCGAGACCGGGCCCAGCTCGACGGAGGCAGCCTCCAGGCGCTCCAGGGCGGTGCGGCCGGCTTCGGCGGGGACGTCGAGGACGTCGTGGGTGATGCCGGTGGCGGTGATGAAGTTGGCCTCGGGGAGGGTGCGGATCCAGGCGGCGACCTTGTCGCGGTCGGTGGTGGCGACGGTCTGCCAGCCGAAGGAGACGGGGTGGCGTCCGGGGGTGGGACAGCCGATGCGTTCGCAGGAACAGCCGTAGCCGGAGGGGTGGGCGGCGGGGGCGATGGGGAAGCCCGCGTCGGCCGCCGCCAGCAGCAGGTCCTCGCGGCCGCGTGCGGCCGCCGATCCCGTGTCCGTCTCGTCGCCGTCCGATCCGCTCCTCGGCCGGCGCAGCCACTGGGAGAACCTGCTCTTGCGTTCCATCTATCCCCTCAATTCGAGCGGTGGTCTGGGAACAATGCTGCCACCATCCGGCGCTCCGGGTGACCTGTGTCAGGATCCGGGGCCCGTACGGGGTGGACGAAGCGGGGCATTTGCCTCCGCTCCTCGGGGAACGGGCATCGGGCGTGGTGGTCAGCCGGGGCGGCGGACCGCGCGGAGTACCAGGTCGACGAGGGTGTCGGTGTAGGCGTGGGTGAGTTCTCCGGTGCGCATCAGCCAGCGCTGTGAGAAGGGACTCAGCAGCATCTCGGTGACGATGCGCGGATCGGCGTCCGGGTCGATCTCCCCGGCTTCCCGGGCGGTGCGCAGCCGGGCCTCGTAGACGGCGAATCCGGGCTCCAGCAGGCGGGCGACGAAGGCGCGGGAGAGTTCCTCGTCGGTGGCGCCCGCGGCGGCGAGCGCGCGGTAGGGCGCCTGGAAGGCCGGGTCGTTGAACTCGTCGCAGGTGTTCCGCATGACGTGTTTCAGGTCGGCGGCGAGGTCGCCGGTGTCGGGCAGCCCCTCGCCGTAGCTCTCGACGCCCTGGGTGAACGCGTCGAGCAGGACCGCCGCCTTGGAGGGCCACCAGCGGTAGATCGTCTGCTTGCCGACCCCGGCGCGGGCGGCGATGCCCTCGACGGTCAGACGCGGGTAGCCGACCTCGCCGACCAGGGCGAGAGCGGCGTCGAAGATCGCACGGCGGGACCGCTCGCTGCGGCGCGCGGCGTTGGGCGCGGGGGTGGGGGGCATGGGGCGATGGTATCGAGCGGGGAGGACGGGGCGAGACGGGGCGTCTCGCACGGTGAGGGCGCCCTTCGGAGCTGCCGGGGGCCGGAGCGGTCCCGGGGAGGCGGCCTTCGGGTCCGGGTGGGGCCGGGCCCGGGGGGGGGAGAGACGGGGCCGGGTGGGAGGCGGGGCGCGGGCCTCGCCTCCGGGGCCTGGTGGTCAGGCGGTTCTCGGCGCGGGGGCGGTTCTCCCGCGCCGGGTGGGGCCGGGCCGAGGCGTTCGGGGCGCGGGGCCGGGCGTTCGGAGCGTGGGCCTCGTCGCTTCCGGGGCCGGAGGGCCGGGCGATCCTCGGCGCTGGGGCCGGTTCTCCCGCGCCGGGTGGCGCCGGGCCCGGCCTTCGGCGTGCGGGGCCGGGGCGCGGGACCTGGGCCTTCGGGGTGCCAGGGCCGGGTTGGCCGGGCCCGGCCTTCGGGGTGCGGGGCCGGAGGGCCGGGCGATCCTCGGCGCTGGGGCCGGTTCTCCCGCGCCGGGTGGCGCGGGCCCGGCCTTCGGGGCGAGGGGCCGGGCCTTCGGGGCGCGGGGCCGGGGCGCGGGACCTGGGCCTTCGGGGTGCCAGGGCCGGGTTGGCCGGGCCCGGCCTTCGGGGTGCGGGGCCGGGGTTCGGGGCGAGGGGCCGCGCCCTTCGGGGTGCGGGAGCGAGCCGGGCCCGGGGGCGGGCACGGGCCCCCGGGGCGGGGACGGGCCCCGGGACGGACCCCGGGGCTCACTCCCAGGTGTCGCCCCAGGCGGCGTCGCGGGCCGCGCGGTAGCGGTCGCCGTGGCGCTTGGTCACCGTCGTACGGCGCAGGCCCTCCTCGGCGGTGCAGAGGTCCAGGAGGACCTGGCCCTTGCGGAGCTGCGGTTTGCGGACGATGCGGGGCGCCGCGGGCCCGTCGGGTGCCGCGGGCGGGCGGAGCGCCGCGACGTAGGCGAACTTCTCGTCCTCGTACGCCAGGGAGCCGCCCTTGACCTGGCGGTGCAGGGAGGAGCGGCTGACCCGGGCGGAGAAGTGGCACCAGTCCTCGCCGGGCACGATCGGGCAGGTGGCGCCGTGCGGGCAGGGGGCGGTGATCCGCAGGCCGGCGGCGGTCAGCCGGTCGCGGGCCTCGCGGATGCGGAGGTAGCCGTCCGGGGTGCCCGGTTCGATCAGGACGACGGCGGTGGCGGTGGCCGCGGCGTCCACCACGGCGCGGCGGGCCTCGGGCCGCAGCTCGCCCAGGACGTACGAGACGGTCACCAGGTCGGTGCCCTCGGGGACGGTGAGGCCGTCGCCGATGATCCCGCGCCGCCACTCGGTGCCGGAGAGGGTGCCGTCGGCCAGTTCCCGGCCCAGGTCCAGGGCGGGCTGTGCCCAGTCCACGACGGTGGAGCGGTGACCGTCCCAGGTGGCGGCGGCGGCCCAGGTGGCGGCGCCGGTGCCGCCGCCGATGTCGAGATGGGTGCGCGGCGCGAACCGCGGCGCCCGGGCGGCGAACGCGGCCAGCGCGGACCGTACGGCCTCGAAGGTGGCGGGCATGCGGTACGCGGCGTAGGCGGCGACGTCGGCACGGTCGCGGAGCACCGGGGCGTCGGTGGGCGTGGTGCCGCGGTAGTGGCTGATCAACCGGTCGACGGCCCGCGTGGCCGCCGCGCGCGGCAGGCCGTCGAGCAGGCCGGCCAGAGCGGCGCGCAGTTCGTCGTGCATTCGGGCAAGTTTACGGGTCGGCGAGGGGCGCCCCGTACGGGAAGCCTCCGGGGGTTTTCGGGGGTCGGGGCCGGACCGGCTGCTCGTACGGGAGAGAGCGACGGCGGGTGACGTCCCGGTGGGGCGGGCGGGCCTCCCCTTACGGGAAACCTCCGGGGCTTCCCGGGGGTCGGGGCCGGGGCCGTGCCCCGCCGACCGGGTAGGGGTCAGTCCGGGGGCCCACCCGCCCCCTAGGGAACAACCCCGACATCGCCCCGCCCGCTCACCCCGCCCCTCGCCCCGCCTCGTCCCACTCCGCCACCGCCCGTGCCAGACACGTGGCGGCCGCGGCGCGGGGCGCGGAGCCCGCGGTGCGGCGGCGGGGGTGGACGGTGGTGGCGAGCAGGATCAGGAAGGTGTCGGTGGCGCGGTCGAGGACGAGGCTGGTGCCGGTGAAGCCGGTGTGGCCGGCGGCGCCGCGGCCGGACAGTTCGCCCATGAAGTAGGGCTGGTCGACGGCGAAGCCGAGGCCGGGCGGGTCGAGGAGGGCGGCGACGGTCTCCGGCCGCAGGACGCGGACGGTGCCGTACGCGCCGCCGTTGAGCAAGGTCCGGCTCAGGACGGCGAGGTCCTGGGCGGTGGAGAAGAGGCCGGCGTGTCCGGCGACGCCGCCGAGCGCCCAGGCGTTCTCGTCGTGGACCTCGCCGCGGAGCATGCCGCGGTCGGCCTTGGCCCAGGGCCGCCGCTGGTCCTCCGTCGCCGCCACGCCCTGCGGGGCGAGCGGTCCGTACGCGGTGGAGTGCAGGCCGAGCGGGGCGGTGAGGCCGTCGCGGACGAGGGTGGCGAGGCCGCGGCCGGTGCGGTGTTCCAGCAGCAGTTGGAGGGCGAGGAAGTTGAGGTCGGAGTAGCGGGGGCCGCTGCCGGGGCGGCCGTCGGGGGCGGCGGCGTGTTCCCGGATCATCGCCAACCGCTCGGCCCGGCTCCCGCCTTCGTACAGCGGCAGTTCGGGGCGGAGGCCGGAGGTGTGGGTGAGGAGGTGGCGGACGGTGATGCCGGGGGCGAAGGCGGGGAGGGTGGCGCGGACCTCGTCGTCGAGGGTGAGGGTGCCGTGTTCGGTGTGCTGGAGGGCGACGAGGGCGGTGAGGAGTTTGGTGACGGACGCCAGGTCGAAGACGGTGGCGGGGCGCATCGGCTCCCAGGCGTCGCGGGGTAGCGGGACGCCGCGGTCGGTCGCCGGGTCGTAGGCGCGGTGGCGGACCGCCCAGCCGGTGGCCGCTTCGACGGCGACGACCCGACCGCGTCCGGCGAGGACGACGGCCCCCGCGCACCACGGGTCCGGGCCGTGCGGCAGGGCCCGGACGCCGTCGGTCAGCCGCGCCGTCCAGCCGGCGTCGAGTCCGGCCTCGGCGGGGGTGCCGGGCCGGAGCACCGGTGCGTACGGGGCGGGTGTGGCGCCCGGGGCGGGGGGTGGTTTCGGTGTGTTCAGAGCCTGGCCGTTCCGTCGGTGGTGGCTTTGTCCGTTCCCTCCCCACGCTGCCACGGGCGGCACAGGCCGAGGAAGGACGCCAGCGCCAGAACGGCGCATCCGAGCTGTACGACGGCCATCGGGACGGCGGTGTGCTCCCCGGCGATGCCGACGAGCGGGGAGGCCACGGAGCCGAGGAGGAACGTGGAGGTGCCCAGCAGCGCGGAGGCGGAGCCGGCGGCGTGCGGGGTGCGCAGCAGCGCCAGGGTGTTGGTGCTGGGCATGACCAGGCCCATCGACGCCATCAGGACGAAGAGTCCGGAGGCGATCGGGAACAGTCCGACCGGGCCGAAGACGCCCGACGACATCAGCAGCAGCGCCGTGGCGGCCACCGCGATCAGCGTCAGTCCGCAGCCGAGGACCTTGTCCAGCGCGACCCGGCCGACCAGGACCTTGCCGTTGAGCTGGCCGACCAGGACCAGGCCCACGGAGTTGACGCCGAACAGCAGGCTGAAGGTCTGCGGGGAGGCGCCGTAGATCTCCTGGACGACGAAGGGCGACGCGGAGATGTACGCGAAGAGGGCGGCGAAGCCGAAGGCGCCGACGAGGAGGTAGCCGGAGAACGCCCGGTCGGCGAGGAGGTCGCGCATGGTGCGCAGGGTCTCCCCCAGGCCGCCCGCGTGGCGGCGTTCGGGCGGCAGGGTCTCGTGCAGGGTGCGCCAGACGACGGTGGTCAGGACGAGTCCGACGGCGGTGAGGACGACGAACACGCCGCGCCAGTCGGTGATCCGGAGGATCTGTCCGCCGATGAGCGGGGCGATGACCGGGGCGACGCCGGAGATCAGCATGAGGGTGGAGAAGAACCGGGCCATCGCGACGCCGTCGTAGAGGTCGCGGACGACGGCGCGGGCGATGACGATGCCGGCGGCGCCCGCCAGGCCCTGGAGCAGGCGGAAGGCGATGAGGATCTCGGCGTTGGGGGCGAAGGCGCAGAGCGCGGTGGCGAGGACGTAGATGACCATGCCGGCGAGCAGGGGCCGGCGGCGGCCCCATTTGTCGCTCATCGGGCCGACGACGAGTTGCCCCAGCGCCATGCCGGCGAGGCAGGTGGTGAGGGTGAGCTGGACGGTGGCGGCGGGGCTGTGCAGCGCCTGGGTGACCTCCGGGAGGGCCGGGAGGTACATGTCCATGGAGAGCGGCGGGACGGCGGTGAGGCCGCCGAGGACGAGAGTGAGGAGGAGTCCGGTGCGGCGGGACGCGGACGGCTGTGCCGCCGGGCCCCGCTCGGTTATGGGGGGAAGGTCCTGATTCTCTGCCGTGCCGGGCGCGGCGTCCGTCATGAGCGTCTCCAGTTTTGTTGATGGCCGCGCACCATCGTGTCATGCGCCGGACGGGTTCCGGCCGGTTCGGCCGGGGCGGGCGGACCGGAAGCCCCGGGGCGGGCGGGTCCGGCGACCGTCCGCCCCGGGGCGCGGGCCCGGCCGCCGGGGGGGGCGCGGTGCCCGTCCGCCCCGGAGCGCGGTCAGGCCGGGTTCAGTCCGGGGGCGCCCGCCTCGGAGACGAAGGAGGCGGCGGTGCGTACGGGGGCGCCGGGGGTGGTGACGGCGGAGACGGTGCGGTAGTCGGCGCGGGCGGTGGCCTGGTCGAGGGTGACGGTCACGTAGCCGCGGCGGCCGTTGTAGAACTTCAGGTGCGGGTTGGCCGCCATGTACGCGTCCCAGTTGGCGGGCTTGTCCGCGCCGTCCTTGCCGCTGGAGATCGAGGTGGTGACGAACTCGACGCCCATGGTGCGGGAGCCGGGGCGGGCGAAGTCCCGCTTGATGTCGAAGGCGTAGTGGACGTGGACGTCGCCGGTGAGGACGACGAGGTTGTCGGCGCCCGCCGCCTCGGCGCCGGTGAGCAGCCGCTCACGGGAGGCGGGGTAGCCGTCCCAGCTGTCCATGCTGACCTTGTACGCGTCGCCGGTGGTGGAGCGGCGTTCGGAGAAGGTGACCTGCTGGGGCAGGACGTTCCAGCGGGCGGTGGAGGAGCGCCAGCCGTCGAGGAGCCAGCGTTCCTGGGCGGCGCCGGTGAGGGTGCGCGCCGGGTCGGCGGATTCCGGGCCGGGGGCGTGCCAGCCGTCGCCGTACGCCTGGTCGGAGCGGTACTGGCGGGTGTCGAGGATGTCGAACTGGGCGAGCTGTCCGTAGCGGAAGCGGCGGTAGAGGCGGGCGTCGGCGCCGTTGGGGAGCTGGGGGCGGCGCAGCGGCTGGTTCTCCCAGTAGGCGCGGTAGGCGGCGGCGCGGCGGGCGAGGAACTGCGTGCGGGGGGCGTCGTCCTCGCTGGTGTCGGCGGCGTAGTTGTTCTCCACCTCGTGGTCGTCCCAGGTGACGATGAAGGGGTGGGCGGCGTGCGCGGCCTGGAGGTCGGGGTCGGACTTGTAGAGGGCGTAGCGCAGCCGGTAGTCCTCCAGCGTGACGGTCTCGTGGTTGAAGCGGTCGGGCAGGGTGCGGTCGGTGTAGTTGCGGGCGCCGCCGTTGGCGGGGACGGCGTACTCGTAGAGGTAGTCGCCGAGGTGGAAGACGACGTCGAGGTCTTCGTCGGCGAGGTGGCGGTAGGCGGTGAAGTAGCCGTCGTGGTACGCCTGGCAGGAGACGGCGCCGAGGCGCAGGGCGGTGTTGCGGGCGCCGTGGGCGGGGGCGGTGCGGGTGCGGCCGACGGGGCTGATCCAGGTGCCGGCGCGGAAGCGGTAGTAGTAGACGCGGTCCGGGGCGAGGCCGGTGGGTTCGATGTGGACGGAGTGGTGGAACTCCGGGTGGGCGTCGGCGCGGCCGCGGCCGGCGAGGCGGGTGAACTTCTCGTCGTAGGCGACCTCCCAGCGGACCGGGACGCGGGCGGCGGGCATGCCGCTGCCGGGCTCGTAGGGGCGGGGGGCGAGGCGGGTCCACAGGACGACGGAGCCGGGCTGCGGGTCGCCGGAGGCCACGCCGAGGGTGAACGGGTTCTCGGTGATGCGGCGCGGGTCGGCCTCGGCGGCGTGGGCGGCGCCGGGGCGCGGCAGGTTGGTGGCGAAGGCGAGCGCGGCGGCCGCGCCGGTGACGGTGAGGAAGCGGCGCCGTCCGAGGTGTGCGGCGGCGTCCCGCAGCTCCTGGTCGTGCGCGGCCGTCCCCTGCTCGTGCGCTGCGTGCTGGGTCATCTGCCCCTCCCCTGACGGTGGTTGTCACCGGTGATTCCAGGGGTGGCGGACGGCGGGCCGCTGTCCCGTGCCCGACGCATACATGACAGCTCGGTGGCAACTCGGCCCGCAACGGGCGCGGCGGGACAAAGCGGGGAGGGCGGTGCGGGGCCGCGCGGGCGGCGCGGGCGGCGGCCGAAGGGGCGCGTCCCGGGAGCCGGGCGCGTTTCCGGGCCGTCCGCGCCCCGTCGCGCTCCCCCGGCGCGCGCTCCCGGGGCCGTGCCCGTCGGCCCCGGGGCGTCCGCTCCGGCCGCTCATTAGGCTCCGGGGCATGGCAGAACTGATGACGCGGGACGGCACCTGGATCTTCGACGGCGAGGCCGTACGCATCGTGCCGGGCGGCGAACGCGGGGTGCACCGGCTACGGCAGGAACTGGGCGAACACATCGTCCCGCTGGCGGCCCTCGCCGGCATCTCGTACGAACCGGCGCGCAAGGGCGGCCGGTTGCGGTTGCGGCTGCGGGACGGCGCCGACCCGTTGCTCCAGGCCACCGGCGGCCGTCTGCCGGACGACGCGAGCCCGTACCACCTGGCGGTCGACCCGGACCGGACCGGCGTCGCGGAGTACTTCGTCGACGAGATCCGGCGGGCGATGACGCTGGAGGAGGTCCCGGAGGGGCCCTGCGACCGCTATCTGCTGCCCGGCCCGCCGGTACCGGTGTCCGGGGCGGGCGTCGACGGCACCGCGACGTTCGACGGGGAACAGGTGACCGTCACCTGGCGCTGGAACACCACCGAGCACAAGAAGAACGCCGGGCCCCAGGAGTTCACCCTCGGCGAGCTGGCGGCGGTGGAGTGGCAGCCGTCGGCCGGGCTGGAATCCGGGTTCCTGCGCTTCCGGCCGCACGGCGTGAAACCGTCCGCCGCACCGGAACACGATCCGCACGCCATCGAACTGTGGGGCTTCAAGAAGGAGAGCGGCACCGCCCTGGTCGCGGCGGCGGTCACCGCCCGGCTGCCGCATCCCAAGGCGCCGGGACGGGGGGCCGGGGCACCCTCGGGCGGTGCCGCCGCGCTCCCCGGCGGGCCTGCCGCGCTCGGGTCCGCGCCGGCCCGGGGCGGGCCCGCGCCGCTCCAGGCCGCCGCCCCTCAGGGCACCGCGGCGGCGCCGGAGGCTCCGGCCGAGGACCACGACGTGCTGCTGCGCCGCCTGCGGGAGCTGGGAGAACTGCGGCGCGACGGAATCCTGACGGAGGAGGAGTTCGCGGCGGCGAAGGCGGCGGTGCTGGAGCGGTTCCACGGGGGGTGAGGGGGCGGGAGGCCGGTCGGGGGTGGGCCGGGGTTGTTCCCCAGGGGGCGGGCGGGCCCCCGGGCTTCCTGAGACACCCCGACGCCCGGCGGCTCGCGGGTTCTACCCTGCCGCCATGGCACAGGTACAGGCACAGCAGACACCGGCCGGGCCCGGGCCGGAGGCGTACGGAGCGGGCGGTGCAGGCGGGGCCGCCGCGGGTGAGGGACGGGTCGCGGTGGTCACCGGCGCGGGCTCCGGTATCGGGCGGGCCGTGGCGCACGCCCTGATCGCCGGGGGCTGGCGGGTGGCGCTCGCCGGGCGGCGCGACGGAGCCCTGGCGGAGACGGCGGCGACCGCGCCCCCGGGGCCGCCGCCCCTCGCGCTGCCCACCGACGTCACCCGGCCCGCCGAGGTGGACGCCCTCTTCGCCGCTGTCCGTGACCGCTTCGGCCGCGTCGACCTGCTGTTCAACAACGCCGGGACGTTCGGCCCGGCGGTCCCGCTGGACGAGTTGTCCGCCGACGACTGGCGGGCGGTCGTCGACACCAACCTCACCGGCGCGTTCCTCTGCGCCCAGGCCGCCTTCCGGGCGATGAGGGCCCAGGATCCGCAGGGCGGCCGGATCATCAACAACGGCTCGGTCTCCGCGCACACCCCGCGTCCGCACTCCGTCGCGTACACGGCGACCAAGCACGCGATGACCGGCCTGACCAAGTCCCTCTCCCTGGACGGCCGTCCGTACCGCATCGCCTGCGGGCAGATCGACATCGGCAACGCCGCCACCGAGATGACCGGCCGGATGCGGACCGGCATCCTCCAGGCGAACGGCACCACCGCCCCCGAACCCGTCATGGACGCCGCCGACGTGGCCCGCACCGTCGCCCACATGGCGGCGCTCCCCCTGGAGGCCAATGTGCAGTTCGCGACGGTGATGGCGACGAACATGCCGTACATCGGGCGGGGTTGAGGCGGTCCGGTGCGGGCCGCCGCTCCCCGGGCCGGCCCGTCCGGGGCGGGCCGCCCGCCCCGGTACGGGGCACACGCGAGGCCCCGGGCCGCCGGGCCGTACGGGCGGCCCGCACCGGGTGGGCCGGGCTCGGGAATAGCGGGTCGGAACAGGGGGTTCTCGCCGCCATGACACGCGACGACAGTTCCACGGCCCCGGTCGGCACCGGCACGGCGGTGCGCTCCGCCGCCGATCCCGAAGTTCTGCGGTACACGGCTTTCTCCGACGACCCGGCGGGCGGCAATCCGGCCGGTGTCGTGCTGGACGCGACGGGGCTCGACGACGCGGCGCGGCTCGCCGTCGCCGCGCGGGTCGGCTACTCCGAGACGGCGTTCCTCACCGCGCCGCCCGAGGGGCTGGGCGTCCCCGGACGCGCGTTCACGGTGCGGTACTTCAGCCCGCTCGCGGAAGTGCCGTTCTGCGGCCATGCGACGGTCGCCGCCGCCGTGGCGCTCGCCGAGCGCCACGGTCCGGGTGAGCTGGTCTTCGCCACCCGTTCCGGCACCGTCCCGGTCACCGTCCGCGAGGTGGACGGCCGCCTCGTCGCCACCCTCAGCAGCGTCGAGCCGTACGTCACGGACGTCGCCCCGGCCGATCTCGCGGAGGCGCTGGCCGCGCTGGGCTGGCCCGCCGCCGACCTCGATCCGGCGCTGCCGCCCCGTATCGCCTACGCCGGGGCCCGCCATCTGGTGCTGGGCGCCGCGACCCGCGCCCGCCTCGCCGACCTCGACTACGACTTCGACCGCCTGGCCGCGCTGATGCGGCGGCTGGATCTCACCACCTTGCAACTGGCCTGGCGGGAGAGCGGTTCCGTCTTCCACGTCCGCGATCCGTTCCCCGTCGGCGGTGTCGTCGAGGACCCGGCCACCGGCGCCGCGGCCGCCGCCCTCGGCGCCTACGCCCGCACCCTCGGGCTCGTCACCGCGCCCGTCACCCTCACCCTCCACCAGGGCCACGACCTGGGCCGCCCCGGTCTCCTCACCGTCGAACTCCGCGACGGCGACCCCCGCGCCCATGTCGGCGGCACCGCCACCGCCCTGCCGGAGGGGTGAACCGGCCGGTCCTGTAAGGGCGTTACGGGGGGGCGGGGCCGTCGGGCCGGGCCCGCCGCGACCCCTCGACGGGCAGCGGCGGGCCCGATGGCGAGCGGCCCGGCGGCGGACGGACCGGGCCGCTCGCCGGGCCGCTCGCCGCGCCGCTCGCCCGCCCCGCGGCGCGGGGGCGCCCGGCCCGGGCCCTCCCCCGGCGCCCCACCGCGAAATCCTCATGGTCCGGACCTGGTCGCGAGCCCTACCGCTCCGTATCGTGTTGCCGCGCCGCCGACCGCTGTTCACCCCGTGTACGCCCGGGGGTGAGGGCGCTGTTGACGGCGGCCTTGGACATTGTCCGGGCATTGTTCGCGACATCGGAGCCGTCGAAGGGCACACCGTGCGCAGTCGTCTGTCCCCCACCTCCCGCCGGTCCCCGCGCCGGATACCGCTGGTCCTCGGCACGGTCCTCGGCCTCACCGCCGCCGGGCTGGGCGGGACCGCGCTCGCCGCCGCGTCCGGCGGGCCGGAGATCTCCTTGTCGTCCGGTTACCTCTCCGGCGCGGTCGGCGCCACCGGCGACCCGTCGGTGCGGGTCGAGCTGGAAGGCGGGGACGCCGCGGCGCTGAAGGTGTCGGCGCGCGCCAGCTCCGACACCTCGGTGGCCGCCACCAAGGACGTCCACGTCAGCGGCGACGGCGCCACCCGCACCCTCACCGTCACCGCCCGCGGCGTCGGCTACACCGATCTGACGATCGAGGTCACCGACGGCGACGGCGGCTCGGCGACCGCCACGCTGCACTACGCGGCGTCCGCCGCCGTCCAGCACGCCGCGGACACCCGCTACTTCACCGGCTCCAGCGACGCGTCGGCCGCCGTGGACGTCGGCGGCGGTTACGTCGTCATCGCCGACGACGAGTCGAACGTGCTGCGCCTGTACGACCGGCGGGCGGGCGGCGCTCCGCTCAGGACCTGGGACTTCAGCGACAAGCTGGACGTCTCCAAGGAGATCGACATCGAGGCGGCGGCCCGCGTCGGCGACACGATCTACTGGACGGGTTCGCTGGGCAACAACAAGAAGGGCAAGTTCCAGCCGGACCGCGCCACCGTCTTCACCACCGAGGTCAGCGGCTCCGGCGCCGGAACCCGCCTCGCGTTCGGCGGCTCGTACAAGAAGCTCCGTGACGATCTGGTGGCCTGGGACGAGAAGCACGGCGACAAGTACGGCTTCGCCGCAGGTACGGCCGAGGGGCAGGTGCCCAAGCAGATCGACGGATTCAACGTCGAGGGGCTGGAGTTCGCGCCGGGCTCGACCAGCACCGCGTACATCGGCTTCCGCGCGCCGCTGGTGCCGCCGGAGAAGGGCGGCAAGGCGCTGCTGGTGCCGGTCACCAACTTCGACAAGGTCGTCTCCGACGGCGCCCGCGCCACGGTCGGCAAGCCCGTCGAACTGGACCTCGGCGGCCTCTCCGTCCGCGACATCCGCAAGAACGCGGCCGACCAGTACCTGATCGTCGCCGGCTCCTGGGACGCCGAGGACAACAGCGCCCCCTACGCCCTCTACACCTGGGACGGCGTCCCTGGCCACGCGCCCGCCAAGGCCCAGGACCTGCCGACGAAGGACCCCGGCGGCTGGGAAGCGGTGGTCGACGTCCCCGACCTCACCGCCCCCGGCGCCCGCGCCCAGCTCATCACCGACGACGGCTCCGCCGACCTCTACGGCGACGGCACCGAGGCCAAGGACCTCCCCCACGACGAGTGGAAGAAGTCCCGGGCGACGTGGTTCCCGGTGGGAGCCAGGAGCGCCCACTAGCCTGTAGCGCCCCGGCCCCCGGTCCGTACGGAACGGGGGCCGCCGCATGCCCGGTGGCGGGGACCGGCGTGGCCCGCCTCGGTGGCGGGTGCCCGGCCGGAACCGTGGCCGGGCCGTACCGCGTCCCTCTCCGGGACCGGGGAAGGACGCCCATGAGCATCGACGCACCTCGCCCGTCCGGACGCTCGCCGTACGACGGTCCGGCGCCCGCGAGTGCCCCGCCGCCGCGGGCGTACACACCGCTGTGGCGGCGGTTACGGGAGGACGAATGGCCGCCGCTGGGTGAGGTGTTGCGGGGGCGGCGGGGACAGATCTCCCCCGGGGTGATCCTCGCGCTGGCCGTTCCCTGCCTGTGGTGGCTGACCGTGCCGCTGCTGATCGGTTACCAAATGGCCCGGACAGCACGGCTGTTGGCGCGGCGGATCTTCCCCGTGCGCCCGGAGGGGGTCATCGAGGACCGCGAGGTGCTGCGGGTGCAGCGGGTGCGGGCCTGGGTGGCTGTCGTCATGTCGGTGGCGCTGCTGGCCGTGTTCGGGGGGTGGAAGGACATGGCGGACGCGGGGTCACAGGTGACGCAACGGATGATCTTCGCCCCCTGGGTGGCACTGCCGAGCGCGGCGGTGACGGTGGCGCTGCTCTTCTGGGCGGCCGGGTCCGGGGCGCGGCGGACCATGCGGACGAAGCTGTGGCCGGCCTGCCGGTCCGCCCTGTGGTTCTTCGGCGCCTGGGTGCTGGTGCCGCTGTGGGCCGTGATGGCGTTCAAGGCGATGAGTGTGGCCTCCGGCCACCTCGGGCCGCTGACCACGCCGCTCCTGCTGTTCGTGTGCTGGACGCCGTTCTGGTGGCTGATCTTCTTCCTCGGCTTCGCCTCCGGTCCGGCGCTGCGGCACGCCTTCAACCTGTCCACCCTGCATCCGGTGCTCCCCGCGCTGGTCACCACCGTCCTGGTCTGGGCGTTCGCCCTCCTCGGCCTGCGGTCGGGCGGTCTGCCGCCGGGCCCGGCGCCGCTCGCGGTCTGCGCGTTCCTCGGCGGCCCGGTGTCGGTGACGGCGGTGGCCTGGTGGGAGATCCACCGGTTGCGCCACCGGCACGGGGTGCGGTGGCGGGGCTAGAGCCTGTCCGGTGAGCCGATGACCACCTGGCTGCTGCCTCGTTCCGCTCGGTGTGGCGGGGTGATCTTTCGGACAGGGAGCGGGCTCGGCTGGAGCCGCGCCTACCGAAGGACGCGGGTCGGGGCGGGCGTCGGATGGACCATCGCGTGGTCATCAACGGCATCCGCTTCCGGCAGCGGACGGGCACCCCGGGGCGGAACTTGGAAGACGGTGCGTGACCGTCATCGGCGTTGGCCGGCGGACGGCACGCGGCAGGAGGTCCTGCAAGCGGTCCAGGCCGATGCTGACGCGGAGGGCGGACCGGCTGGAGCGCGGTGAGCGTGGATTCCGCGGTGTGGCGTGCTCACCAGCGTGCTGGTGGGGCACGACACCGACCGGCACGGGTACCGGGGCGACGCCGTGCTCCTGCCTGGCATCGCCCCGGCGAGGCGATCGGCCGTTCACGCGGCGGCGTCACGAAGATCCATCTGACGAGTGACGGCGGATGCCGCCCGCCGGCCGTTTTGATCACGCCCGGACAGTGGGGTGGTGCCCCGCAGATGATCCCGGTTCCGGACCGCATCCGCGTCCCGTGACCGGCTGGAGGGGCCCTGGAGCGGGTCACGGGGAAGTGGTGCGGCCGAGGTCCGAGAACAAGGGAATCTCAGTACAGTCCACGGGCCCGGAGACGGTTGAGGTGGGCCTGGACGTAGGGCACCGCGATACCTTCGAGGGCGCCGTCCGACATGAGCCCCGGATGGAGGTTGGCCTCGAAGACCACGCCGCCATTCTCGGCGGCCAGGTCCACTCCGGCGAACGGCAGACCCATCGACGCGGTCGCGGCCACGGCCAGCGGCCGCAAATGGGCAGGCAACCGGCCCGGCCCCAAGACGGTGGAAACCCCGCCCCGAGCGAGGTTGCAGGGGGCGTCCGGGAGGCTCTGGACGTACTCGGCCGCCCAGATCACCTCGCCCTCCAGGATCACCGCCCGGTACTGATGCCGCAGGCCGTTGTCTGCGAAGTTGCCCGCGTCCGCCGCCATCAGCCACCGTGCCCCGGACGCCTCATACCGGGCGACGGCCGTCCGCACGTGTTCAACGGCGGTGAGGTGGAAGACGTCCCGTCCGCGGGACCCGAGCGCCGGCCGCGCCCACACATCACCCCCGAGCCGCACGAAAGCCCCGATCGCCTCCTCCGGACGCGGGCGGTCCATGCAGAGGGTGGGCATCTGTGGTACGCCGTGCCGCGCGAACGCCTCGACCGTCAGTGCCTTGTCGCTGGCCGTCCGCCAAGCCTGCGTGTCGGTGCCCAGGCACACCGCTCCGGACTCCCGCAGCGACTGCTGGAACCCCTCCATGGCGTGACGGACATCAGGCGGGATCGCGTAGACGATCACCCCTGCGGGCGACACCGCCGGCACACGGCCCGGCACGTCCAAACGCAGTACACCGCCGTCGACACGCGCCCGGCCCCGGCCGCCCGCAGCGAAGTCCCGCGCGTCCAGCCACACCGGATCTCGGCCCGTCAGCCGCCGCACGGCCTCGGCCAGCACGGCTCCACTCCTGGTGCGGGAGCTGGGGTCCGTCACCAACGCGATCCCACCGGAATCCATGACGCCATCCAATCCACAGCCACACGCGTTGCTGCTCATCCAGGGGGCGATTCGACCGAAACATCTCCAGCGACGTGCGGGCCTCATCGCAACGATGTCGAACAGGCCGGCTCCGCCGTCCGGGGATACGCGCGCCGCGCCGGTGCGGGCACCAGCCGCGTGCTGAGGGGCGCGGCAGGAGGCCGAGTCCACGCCGGCCATGCTCCAGTCGATCCGGCCTTCCGCGTCGGCGTCGGCCTGGGCAGCTCGCAGGATCCTCTCCCCCATGCCGTCCGCCGGCCGTCTTCGGCGCCTGTCGTGCACCGTCTGCCACTTCCCGAACCGCGCCGGCGGATCACGCCACGGAACACCGGTCCGCCGCCGGAAGAGGATGCCGTTGATCACCCTGCGACGGCTCTTCCCACGACCGCCTCGTCCCACGTTCTCCGGCAAGTGCGGCTCAAGCCGGGCCCACTTGCGATCCGGCAGATCACCCCGCCCCACACCAGCGGGAACGATGCGCCCGCCGACCTGGTCACACGACCCGTCGGACAGTGCCCAGGGCGCTGACGGGAGAGGGCCGACCCGGTGCGGGAGTGCGCCGGGGCGGCCCTTCCGCCGTGTCCGGCGGGCCGGAACGCGGCAGGTGAGCGGTGGTGCGCGCCGCGCGGACGGGCGCGGGGCGTCGGACCGGCGGACGTCAGACCAACAGGCGTCAGGCCGGGGAGAACCTGGCGACGTAGGTGTCGAAGGGTTCGATGCCGACGGCCGCGCGGAGTTCGTCCATGCGGTCGGGCTCCTCGCAGGGCCACGGGATGGGCGCCCCGTCCCGTACGCCGGCGATCTGGGTGCCGTAGAGCTGTGCGCGGCCCTCGTTGACCCGGGTGCGGTCGCGGAGGAAGGCCAGGTCGCGCGGGGCGGCCTCGCCTGCCGCGACCGCCTGTTCCAGCAGGTGGAGGGCGCGGCGCTGGATGTCGAGCTGCCGGTCGGCGTGCTGGGCGATCAGCCAGGCGGCGCGGGCGGCTTCCTCCCCGACGAGTGCCGCCGTGGGCCAGCCGCAGGTGTCCATGATCTCGCCCAGCCGGTCACCGTGCCGGGCGGTCAGCCGCCGCCAGGCCAGTTGCTCGGCGGGGTCGTCGCTGTTCGCGTGGACCGCGGACCGGTGATCGGCCGCGGCCATGTCCGTGAGTTCCACGGCCAGTGCGGCAACGTCGTGCGTCACTCTCAACTCCCAGGTCGGATCGGCGTGTTGCGCCTGTTGCCCGCAAGCCTAGGGGGACGAACCGGGCGTAAAGATCATTCCGGGGGACGGTGACAGACGCCCCTCCGTACGGGGATGATGGATCCACCCCCGGAAGCGGAACCGGGCCCGGATCGCCGTGGCGGTCGCGGTGAGCGGTCCGCGGGACAGGGGCCGGGGGCCGGACGTTCCGAAGGGCCGCCCCGGTGCGCGAGCGCACCGGGGCGGCCCTTCTCCGTCCTCGTCCGCGGCTACAGGTTCGCCGCGACCGTGCGGGCCTGCTTCAGGGCCTCCAGGAGGGTGGCGGGGGCGTGGGCGTCGCCGACGCGGTGCAGGGGAAGACCGCGGGCCTCCAGGGGGGCGGCGAGGTCGTCGGCGGGGACGCGGGGGGTGGACCAGACGACCGCGCCGACGCCGTCGACGGTGGCCCGTTCGCCGCTGAAGACGTTCTCGTAGTGGAGCGTGGTGCCGTCCAGGGTGGTCGCGGCCGCGCCGGTGATCACCTCGACGCCGGCGGCGGCCAGCCGCCGGTGGATGCCGAGGCGGCTGGTGTACGGGACCGTCTCGGCCAGGGCGAGGCGGGGGGTGAGCAGCACCGTCCGCGGGTGGCGGGCGGCGAGCAGTTCGGCCGCGGCGCAGGCCGCGGCGCCGTCGTCCTCGGCGAGGAGGACGGCGGTGCCGGTGGCGGGCGTGTCCGGTGCGGTGGGGACGTCGCCGATCGCGGTGGTGCCGGCGGCGGGTGGCCGCATCCGGGCGCCGGTGGCGAGGACGACCGCGTCCGGTTCCGTGGCGAGGACGTCCGCCTCGCCCGCGGGTGCGCCGCGGACGATCTCGACGCCGGAGCGGCGGGCCGCCGCCTCCTGGTCGGCGACGAGCCGGGCGAGGTCACCGCGGCCGGGCAGCGCGGCCTCGGCGCGGGTGCGGCCGCCGAGGCGGTGCCCGGCCAGCAACGTCACGCGGTGGCCGCGGTCGGCGGCCGCACGGGCGGCCTCCAGGCCCGCGACGCCGCCGCCGACGACCGTCACCCGCAGCGGGGTGGCGGCCGGGGCGGGTGGCCGCGCCTCCTTCTCGGTGAGGCCGAAGGCGGGGTTGACGGGGCAGGCGGCCGGGCGGCCGGTGTGCACCTCGCCCCAGCAGGCGTTGCAGTACACGCAGGGCCGGATCAGGTCCTCCTGGCCCGCGCGGGCCTTGCGGGGCAGGTCCGGGTCGGCGACCAGGGCCCGGCCGAGGGCGACGAGGTCGGCGGCGCCGGTGCGCAGCGCGGTCTCCGCCTCGGCCGCGGTGCGGATCCGGCCGACGGCGACGACCGGCACTCCCCCGGCCGCTGCCCGGACCTCGCGCTGGAGGTCCAGGTAGGGGCTGGGCGGGTAGGCGGCGTCGGGGATGTGGTCGCCGAAGCTGGGCGCGATGGTGCCCTGGGCGAAGCAGACGTAGTCGACGGGGGCGCCCTCCTGGATACGGGTGAAGACCTCGGCGGCGTCGGCGGGGCGCAGTCCGCCGCGTACGCCCTCGTCGCCCGGCATTTTCAGGCCGATGACGAATTCCGGGCCGGTGGCGGCGCGGATGGCCTGGACGGTCTCGCGCAGGAAGCGGGAGCGGCCGGTGGCGTCGCCGCCGTACTCGTCCTCGCGGTGGTTGGACCACGGGGAGAGGAAGAGGGAGAGGAGGTGGCCGTGGGCGGCGTGGAGTTCGACGCCGGAGAAGCCGCGGGCGGCGAGCATGGCGGCGGAGCGGGCGAACGCGTCGGTGAGCCGGGCGATGTCGCCGTGGGTCATCGGCCGCGGCATGGTGCGGCTGTAGTGGTCAGGGAGGGCGGAGGGGCCCATGGGGCGGGCGCCGTCGGTGGTCCACAGTTGGCTGCGGCCCAGGTGGTAGAGCTGGCCGATCATCCGGCAGTCGGCGCCCTCGACGGCGTCGGCGATCCGCGCGAAGCCGTCGTGTCCGGCCGGGTCGTAGGTGACCAGGGCGAACGGTTTGGGCGCGGACGTCGGGTCGACGGCCAGCGCCTCCGAGACGATCATCCCGGCGCCGCCGGCCGCCATCCGGGCGTAGGCGGCGACGGTGCGGTCGGTGGGGAGGTTCCCGGCGCCCAGGCCGGTGATCATCGCGGGGAAGGCGATGCGGTTCCTCACCTCGCGGCGGCCGAGCGCCATGGGCGTGAACAGCCGCTCGTAGGCGGTGGTGGCGGTCATGCGTCGTGCTCCAGCCAGAGTTCCGTCGGGCCGCGGAAGCAGATGTTCTTCGGGTAGTCGACGGGCTCCCCGGCCAGCCGCAGGTCCGGGGCGCGTCGGGTGAGCAGTTCCAGCATCGTGCCGATCTCCATGCGGGCCAGCGGCGCGCCGAAGCAGTAGTGGATGCCGCGGCCGAAGGTGAGGTGGTGACGGGCGGCCTCGCGGCGGATGTCGAACGCCTCGGGGTCGTCGAACGCCTGCGGGTCGTGGTTGGCCGAGCCGATCTGGAGGAGCAGCTTCGCGCCCTCGGGGACGGTGACGCCGCCGATGTCGACGGCGCGGGTGGTTTTCCGGCGCCAGGTGAAGAGGCTGGGGTCGTAGCGCAGTGCCTCCTCGACGGCCTGCGGGACGAGGGAGGGGTCGGCGCAGAGCGCCTCCCACTGGGCGCGGTCGGACAGCAGCCGCAGCAGGGCGCTGGTGGCGACGTTGGTGGTGGTCTCGTGGCCGGCGAAGCTGATCGCGTGGATGACGTTGGTGATCTCGTCGACGGTGAGGGCTTCCGGGTCGGCGAGGTGGACGCGGACGAGGTCGCTGGTGAAGTCGTCGCGGGGCTCGGCGAGCCGCCGGTGGACGAAGTCGACGCAGTACTTCCAGTACCGGACCATGAACTTCGCGACGTCGGTCTGCTGCTCGGGCGTGGCGCGGCCCCAGGTGAACACCATCCGTTCGGCGGCGAGTTCCTTGAGCATCACGGTGTCCTCGGCGGGGAAGCCGATCAGCGCGAAGACCACGGAGGCGGGCAGCGGGTAGGTCAGTTCGTTGACGGCGTCGAAGCGGGGGCGGGTGAGCATCCGCGTGATGAGTTCGTCGGCGCGGGCCCGGACCGTCGGTGCGAGGACTTCGAGGCGGCGGGCGGAGAAGACCTTCAGGCAGTGGGAGCGGACCCGGCTGTGCTTGGGTTCGGGGCCGTTGGACATGGTGGGGCTGGTGCCGAAGCCGTCGGCGAGGAGGGCGCGGGCCTCCTCGTTCAGCGGGAAGACCGGCTCCTGGGTGTTGGCGCCGGAGAAGGTCCGGTGGTCCTTCATGATCCGTTCGATGTCGGCGTGCCGGGTGACCACCCACATGTCCAGCTCGGGGTGGTGGAAGACCGGGGCCTGCGTACGGAGTTCGGCGAGGTGCGGGAAGGGGTCGGCGAGGAAGGCGGGGGCGAGCGGGTCGTAGCCCGCGCTGACGGGGCAGCTCATCGGGCGGCTCCGTCGACCGCGGCGCGCAGGGCGGTGCCGACGCGGGACATGTGCGGCTCCGCGCAGTCGAAGAGGGTGCTGGCCTCCGCGTCGATCTTGTCGATCTGTACGCGTGCGGGGTCCATGGCGCCGAGGGCCTTGGCGTACGGGGAGCCGGGGTCGACGACGTTCTCGCGGCGGGTGCCCTCGCCGACGGCCAGGACGTGCAGCCGGCCCTTGAGGCCGCCGGCCGGGCGGTAGGCGAACATCGCGCCGAGGTTGGCCTGGTAGACGGCGATGCGGTGGCGCAGCACCTCGGGGTCGGTGCCGCCGAGGCCGGGCTGGGCGGCGAGGAAGTCGACCAGGATGTCGGTGCGCTCCTCCTCGGGGGCGGCGGCGATGCGCTCCAGCGGCAGGTCGACGGGGTGGCCGAGCAGCCGCTCGATGATGAAGCCGTAGTCGTGCAGGGCGCGGGTCTGGAGCGATTCGGACTCGGGCAGCTCCTTCCAGGCGCGGGCGAACGTCGGCATCAGGTGCAGCACGAGCGGCACCTCGGCGCCGGCAGCCTCCAGTTGGCGGGCGGCCTCGAAGGCGGGCAGGCCGCCCATGCAGTTGCCGGCGAGGTAGTAGGGGCCCTCGGGCTGGATGCGGCGGATCTCCTCGATGCCGCGGGCGGCGATCTCCTCGACGGTGGTGGTCGGGGCCTGGTCGCCGTCGAGACCGGGCGACTGGCAGGCGTAGACGCCCCAGGGCGACGGGATGTGCGGGACGTAGCCGCTCATGTAGGCGACGCTGCCCTCCGTCGCCGGGAAGAAGAACAGGCGGGGCGTGCCCTCACGCAGCACCTTCAGGTGGGAGCCGGCCAGCTCCAGGAGGCGGGACTCGGCGTTCTTCTCGGCGAGCAGCCGCAGCAGGGCGAGGCGCTTGGTGTCGGACAGGTCGCTGACCCGGTTGGCGAGATCGGTCATGAGGGCTCCAGGGGTGGGGACCGAGGGGGAGCTCGGTTCGGGGAGGGTGGGGAGGTGGTACGGGGCGGCGGCCGGGCCGTACGGCCTTGGGGAGGTGGCCGCCGCCGGGCGGCGCCCGGGGCCGGGCGCCGCGGTGGGGACGGAGTTCAGGCGGCCGGGTCGGTTCCGGCCAGGAGGGCCGCCGCTTCCTCGTCGGAGAGGGATTCCAGGAGGGCGAGGGCGGCTTCGAGGTCATCGGCGGGCCGCAGGTGCCCGGCGACCGCCGCGACGGTGGCGTCCTGGAGGAAGGCGGGCAGCGGGACGCGGACGCCGGTGGCCTCGCGCAGCCGGTACAGGACGGTGGTGGCGGCGAGCGAGTGGCCGCCGAGGCGGAAGAAGTCGTCGTACCGGCCGATGCCGGCGGTGCCGAGGACCTCTTCGTAGACCGCCGCGACGGTCCGCTCCTCGGGGCTTTCCGGGGGTTCGGCACCGGTGGTGGCGGCGCGGGGCGCGGGCACGGCGGTGCGGCGCAGGGCGCCCCGGTCGGTCTTGCCGTTGGCGGTGCGGGGCAGGTCGGGGTGGCAGACGAAGCGCTGCGGGATGAGGGCGGGGCGCAGCAACCCGCCGAGGTGGGCGGCGAGTTCGTCCTCGGTGGGCGGGGTGGCCGGGTCGGTGGCGAGGAGGTGGGCGATGAGCGTGTCGCCGTCGGCGGGGACGACGACGGCCTCGCGGACCGCCGGGTGGCGGCGCAGGGCCTGTTCGATCTCCTCGGGTTCGATGCGGTGGCCGCGGATCTTGAGCTGGTCGTCGGTGCGGCCGAGGTAGACGGGGGTGCCGTCGGGCAGGCGGCGGACGAGGTCACCGGTGCGGTAGGCGCGTTCGGGGCGGCCGTCGCCGGTGTCGAGGGTGACGAAGCGTTCGGCGGTCAGGTCGGGCCGGTGGAGGTAGCCGAGGGCCAGGCCGTCGCCGGCGATGTACAGCTCGCCGGGGACGCCGGGCGGGACGGGCATGCCGTGCCGGTCGAGGACGTGGAGTGCCGTGTTGGCGACGGGTTCGCCGAGCAGGACCGGGCCGTCGCCGGGGGTGACGCGCCAGCGGGCGGACCAGATGGTCGTCTCGGTGGGGCCGTAGAGGTTCCACACCTCGGCGCAGGCGGCCAGCAGCCGGTCGGCGAGGTCGCGGCTGAGGGCTTCGCCGCCGGACCAGACGCGCAGCGCCGCGCGGCCGGTCCAGCCGGAGTCGAGCAGCATCCGCCAGGTGGACGGGGTGGCCTGGGCGACGGTGGCGCCGTGGCGTTCCAGCAGGGCGGCGAGGCGGTCGGGGTCGCGGGTCTCGGCGTCGGTGGCGACGACGAGGGTGGCGCCGGTGAGCAACGGGGCCAGCAGTTCCAGCAGGGAGATGTCGAAGAAGAGCGCGGTGACGGCGACGAGAGTGTCGTCCGGACCGAGTCCGGGCCGGTCCGTCATGGTGGTGAGCAGGTTGACGAGGGCTGCGTGCGGCACCTCGACGCCCTTGGGGACGCCGGTGGAGCCGGAGGTGAAGAGGGTGTACGCCGCGGTCGTCCGCGGGTCGGTGACGGTGTCCCGCGGGGGCGGGCCGCCGGGCGCGGGGGCGGTGGCGTCCAGCGGGCGGACGCCGTCGGGCAGCAGGGCGGCGGTGTCCGGTCCGGTCCAGACGGCGGTCAGCCCGCAGTCGGCGGCGAGCTGCGCCAGCCGGGCGGCGGGCAGGTCGGGGGCGAGCGGGACGAAGGGCGTACCGGCGCGCAGCGAGGCGAGGACGGCGGCGACCATGTCGGCGGAGCGGTGCATGAGGATGCCGACCCGGTCGCCCGGGCGTACCGCGGTGTGCAGCAGGGCGGCGAGGGCGTCGGCCCGTGCGTCGAGGTGGCGGTAGGTCCATTCCGTGTCGCCGCAGCGCAGGGCGGTGCGGTCGGGGGTGCGGGTGGCCTGCGCGGCGAACAGCGCGTCGGCGGTGACCTCGTGCGGGTAGGGCCGGGCGGTGTCGTTGGCGGTGGTCAGGGCCTGCCGGTCGGTGTCGGAGAGGACGGGGACGCGGGTGGTGGTGGCGTCGGGATCGTCGGCGAGGCGGGTGGCGAGCTGCTGCCAGCGGCGGGCGAAGCCGTCCGCGGTGGCCGGGTCGAACAGGTCGGTGCGGTAGCGCAGTTCCAGCTCCAGCGTGTCGCCGGGCGCGGGTGTGAGGTACACCTCCAGGTCGAACTGGGTGGTGCCGGCGTCGAACGGTACGGGTGCGCAGGTCAGGCCCGGCAGGTCGAGGCCGCCCGGAAGGTCCTGGAGGGCGAGGAAGGTCTGGAAGAGCGCGTTGCGGCTGGGGTCGCGCTGCGGGGCGAGCCGTTCGACGAGCTGCTCGTAGGCGTAGTCGCTGTGGTCCCAGGCGGTGGCGCAGGTCCGGCCGGTGCGGGCGAGGAGGGCGCGGAAGGCGGGGCCGCCGGTGAGGTCGACGGGCAGGACGAGGGTGGAGACGAAGCAGCCGCCGGTGGTGTGGAAGCGGGCGTCGGGGCGGTTGGCGTACGGGGTGCCGACGAGGGCGCGGCCGGCGCCGGTGTGCCGGGCGAGCATCACGCCGTGGACGGCGAGGAGCGCGGCGAAGAGGGTGGTGCCCTCCGCCTCGGCGAGGGCGCGCAGCCGCCGTACGGTCGCGGCGGGCAAGGTGGCCGAGGCGGTGGCGCCGCGGTAGCCGCGTTCGCGGGGCCGGGGGTGGTCGGTGGGCAGGTCGGCGGGGGCCTCGGCGACGGCGTCGGTGAGGGTCTTCGCCCAGTGGTCGAGGGCGGCGAGGCGGGCGGGGGCGTCGGCGACGGCGCGTTCGTGGGCGACGAACTCGGCGTAGTCGGCGGCCGGTTCGATCGCCGCGCCGGTGAAAGCGGCGGAGACGCCGTCGAGCAGCAGGCCGTACGTCCAGCCGTCGGCTATGAGGTGGTGGACGGTGACGCCCCAGATCCAGTCGTCGTCGCCGAGGCGGACCAGCGCGGAGCGGAGGAGCGGCGGGCGGGACAGGTCGAAGGGGCGGACGAGGTGCGCGCGCAGCGGCGCGGCCCAGTCGCCGTCCGGGCCGGGGGCGAGGACGGTGGTGGTGACGGTGGCGGTGTCGGGCAGGAACTGCACGGGGTGGCCGGTGAGTTCGGCGAATCCGGCGCGCAGGCCCGGGTGGGCGGCGAGGACCGCGCCGAGGGCCGCGTCGAGGGCGGCGACGTCGAGCCGGCCGCGCAGCCGGCTCGCGTAGCTGAAGGTGTAGCCGGTGCCGGTGGTGTCGAGTTCCTGGAGGAACCACAGGCGGCGCTGGATGCCGGAGAGGGGCAGCATCCGCCGGTCGGCGAGGCGGGCGAGGAGGGCGTCGCGGTGGGTGGCGACGTCGGCGCGGAGTTCGGGGGTGAGGACGGTGGCGGGGCCGCGCAGCCGGAGGGCGCCCGCCTCGGCCCGCAGGTCGCCGCCGCGGGCGACGAGGGCGGCGAGGACCGGGTCCGTGGGGTCGGTCACAGCAGTACCTCCGTGGGAGCGTCCGGGGCGTGGCGTGTGCCGGCGGTGGCGCCGGCGGCTTCCTCGGCGAGGGCGGTGAGTGAGGGGGCGGCGAGGATCCGGGAGACCTTCAGGTCGGTGCCCAGGTCCTCCAGCAGGGTGTTGCGCAGTTGCATGGCGGCGAGCGAACCGGCGCCGAGCGCGAGCAGCGGGACGTCGTCCCGCAGGTCGGCGGGGTCCGTGCCGAGCAGGGCCGCCAGATGGACGGTCAGATGGCGGCGGATCAGGGCGGCGGCCTCGGCGGGTGAGGAGGCGGCGGCGATCCGGTCGGCGGCGGGTGCCGGGTCCGGGCCGTCCTCGGCGGTGGGTGGCGGGTCGGTGATCCAGTAGCGGCGCCGCTGCCAGGGGTGGGCGGGCAGCGCGGTCAGCGGTCCGGCGGGCAGCGGGAGGCGGTCCCAGTCCAGGTCGGCGCCGGCGGTGTGCAGGACGGCGAGCGCGCGGGTGAGGGTCGTACGGTACGGCTCGTCGCGGCGGAGCGAGCCGGTCGCGGCGCCTTCCTGCCGGGCGCGGACCAGGTCGGCCAGGGCCGGGGCGAGCACCGGGTGCGGGCCCATCTCGACGAAGCAGACCGGCCCGCCGCCGGCGATCTCCCCGGCGGCGTCCGCGAACCGTACGGGCTCGCGGAAGTTGCGCGCCCAGTACCCGGCGTCCAGGGCCTCGCCGGGGTGGGCGCGGCCGGTGACGGTGGAGACGAACGGCACCTGTTCGGGGCCGGGCGCCAGGGACTTCAGGGCGCGGCGCAGGTCCGGCAGGAGCGGTTCGACCTGGCGGCTGTGGGCGGCGGCGTCGACCTGGAGGACACGGGCCAGGGCGCCTTCGGCGTCGAGTTTCCGGGCCGCCTCGGCGATCTCGGCGGCGTCGCCGGTGAGGACCGTGGTGCGCGGCCCGTTGGCGGCGGCCAGTTCGGCGCTCGGGGCGTACGGCGCGACCCGGGCGAGGGCGGTGTCCGCATCGAGGTCCACCAGCAGCATGGCGCCACGGCCGGTCAGCCGGGCCAGGGCCGCGCTGCGGCGGCAGATCACCCGGACCGCGTCGGGCAGCGACAGCGCCCCGGAGGCGTACGCGGCGGCGGCCTCGCCCATGCTGTGGCCGACGACGGCGGCGGGCGTGACGCCCCAGGACCGCCAGAGCGCGTCGAGGGCGACGCCGACCGTGAACACGGCGGGCTGGACCTCCTCGATGGCGTCCGGGTCGAGCGGCCGCTCCCCGGTCAGCCAGGGCAGCAGGTCCACACCGCCCTCGGCGAGGATCAGTTCGGCGCAGGCGTGGGCGGCGCGGCGGAACGCGGGCTCCTGCCGGTACAGCTCCTGGCCCATCGCGGCGTGCTGGCCGCCCTGGCCGGGGAAGACGAAGACGGTCCGGGTGGCGGCGGCGCGGACCCGGCCGCGCACCGGGCCCGGCGGCCGCTCCCCGTCCGCGTACGCGGTGAGGACGGCGGCGCTCTCCCGGGCGTCGGTGGCGACGAGGGCGAGCCGGTGCTCGTGGTGGCCGCGGTGGGCGGCGAGGGTGTGGCAGATGCCGGGCAGGTCGCCGGGGGCGGCGGCGAGACGGCCGGCGATCTTGCGCGCGGCCTCGGCGAGTGCCGCCTCGTCGCGTCCGGAGACGGTGAGCAGCGCGGGCCACGCGGGGCGGGCGGGCGCGGTCGGCAGGGCGCGGGCCGTCACGGCGAGCTGGGCCGCGGCCGGTTCGCCGCGGCGCATCGACACCAGGGCCGCGCCGCGCCCGCCGAGGATCCGCTCGGTGTCGAGCTGGGTGACCGGGTGCGGGTTGACGTCGAGGAAGTGGCGGTGGCCGCGGGCGGCGAGCTGTGCGATGCCGTCGCCGAAGAGGACCGGCTCGCGCAGGTTGCGGCACCAGTAGGCGGCGTCCAGCTCCTCGCCGGGGACGGGCGCGCCGGTGACGGTGGACCACATCGGTACGGTGCCGGGCCCGGGGGCGAGCCCGGCCAGCGCCTTGCGCAGCGGGGTGAGCAGCGGGTCCATGTGCGGTGAGTGGGAGGCGTAGTCCACGTCGATCGGGCGGACGGTGACGTCCCGCGCGGCGAGCGCCGTGGTCAGCGACGCGATCGCGGCGCGGCCGCCGGAGACGACGGTACGGTCCGGTCCGCCGACGACGGCCACCGCGAGGTCGGCGGCGCCGTGCGCGGCGAGGGCGGCGCGGGTGGCCTCGGCGTCCAGGCCCACCACGGCCATGGTGCCGTCGGGGGCCCGGTCGTCGACGAGTCCGGCGCGGAGGGCGACCAGCCGCGCCGCGTCGTCCAGGGAGAGGGCACCGGCGACGTGCGCCGCCGCGATCTCGCCCATGCTCTGCCCGATCACCGCGGCCGGGCGCACGCCCCGGTCCGCCCAGAGCGCGGCGAGCGCGACCTGCAGGGTGAAGACGGCGGACTGCACGGAGGCGGTGTCGTCCAGCGGTTCGGTGCGCAGGGTGAGCAGGTCCTTGACGCTGCGCCCGCCGAGGTGCGGGGCGAGCGCCCGGTCACAGTCCCGCACCGCCCGCGCGAACGCCGGTTCCGCCATCAGCTCCACGGCCATCCCGGGCCATTGGGAGCCCTGCCCGCCGAAGACGAAGACGGGGCCGGTGGCTTCGCCGGGGGCGTGGGCGGGAGTTCCGGCAGAGGCGTCGGAGGCGTCGGCGGGAGTTCCGGCGGAGGCGTCGGCAGAGGTTCCGGCGACGGCCGCGGGTGCGACGGGCTCCCCCGGCACGGCCGTCCCCGCCGTCTCCGCCGCCTCCTCCCGGGGCGCCCCGGAGAGCAGTACATGGCAGTTGGTGCCGCCGAACCCGAAGCCGCTGATCCCGGCCCACGCCTCCTCGTCCGCGGCGCCCGGCCAGGGCCGTGCCTCGGTGGGCACCGCGAGCCCCAGCTCGGCGAAGGGGATGTGCGGGCTGGGCGTCTCGAAGTGCAGATTGCGCGGCACTTGACGGTGGTGCAGCACCAGCGCGGTCTTGACGAGTCCGGCCACCCCGGCGGCCGCCTCCAGATGGCCGATGTTGCTCTTCACCGCCCCGAGCAGCAGCGGCGCGTCCGCCGCCCGTCCCGGCCCGTAGACGGCGCCCAGCGCCCCGGCCTCGATCGGGTCGCCGAGCATGGTGCCGGTGCCGTGGGTCTCGACGTACCGCACGGTGGCGGGGTCGGCCCCGGCGTCCGCGCAGGCACGGCGGATGACCGCCTCCTGCGCCTGCGGGCTGGGCGCGGTCAGCCCGTTGCTGAACCCGTCGTTGTTGACGGCGCTGCCGCGCAGCGTGCAGTAGATACGGTCACCGTCGGCGCGGGCCCGGGACAGCGGCTTGAGCACCACCAGCCCGCCGCCCTCACCGCGCACGTAGCCGTCGGCGCGGGCGTCGAACACCTTGCAGCGGCCGTCGGGGGCCATGGCGCCGAAGTGCGACATCGCGACGGTGCCCGCCGGGTCGCAGAAGAGGTTGACGCCGCCGACGAGCGCGAGGTCGCACTCCCCCGCGAGCAGACTGCGCCGCGCCTGGTGCAGTGCGACCAGCGACGACGAGCACGCGGTGTTCACCGTCAGGCTGGGCCCGGTGAGACCGAGGGTGTAGGAGACGCGGGCGGAGATGATGCTGAGGTCACCGCCGGTGGCCGAGTGCGCGGTCAGCCGCGTCGGATCGGCGGCGGTCAAGGCGGCGTACTCGCTCCACATCGCCCCGACGAACACCCCCGCCTCGCGCCCCCGCAGGCTCCCCGGCACGATCCCGGCGTCCTCCAGCGCCTCCCACGCCAGCTCCATCACCAGCCGCTGCTGGGGGTCCATATGACGTGCCTCGGCGGGCGATATCCCGAAGAACAGCGGGTCGAACCCGTCGATTGCGTCGAGGAACCCGCCCCACCGGGTGGCCATCCGGCCGGGCTCCCCCGGCGCGTACCACTCGTCCGCCGACCAGCGCTCCGCCGGCGTCTCGACGACCGCGTCCCGCCCCTCGGTCAGCAGCTCCCAGTACGCGGCGAGGTCCGGCGCACCGGGGAACCGCGCGGCCATCCCCACCACGGCGACCGGTTCGTCCACCGCCCGCGCCGCCGCACCGCCGGGCGCGGCCACCACCGGCTCGGACCGCTCGCCCGCTCCGGCCAGATGCCGGGCCAGCTCCACGGGGGTCGGGCAGCTCCAGGCGAGGGTGGCGGCGAGCGGCCGCCCGATCCGCCGCGACGCCTCGGCGACCAGCCGGGTCAGCGCCATCGAGTCCAGCCCGTACGAGGTGAACCGCCGGTCCGCGCGGATCTCGCCGCGCGCCCGGCCACTCGCCCCGGCCACCCACTCCAGAAGCCAGTCCTCAAGCTTTCCGGCGTCCTCGGCCACCGGCGCTCCGGCCCTCGCGTCCGGGCCGTGTGACGCCGCGCGCTGCGGATCGATCCGCTCAGCCATCCTGAACTCCTCTGCGCCACCACTCACCGAGTGTGGAGTGCTGTTTCACGGGCAGGCGCCCCCGGCGACGACGGCCGGGGCGCCGGGCACACGATCGGGGAGTTCGCTCCCATATGCCTCCGACGGACAAACGGAACGCGATCAACGCTGTGTGCGATCCCAGGCACAGATTGTCAATGGCTCAACAACGCCCACACCTCCGAATGGATGTAGCGTGCATCAACCTCTCGTGATATAGCCCCCCATCTGCGACTTCTCCCCTCCGCCACCCACCCCGGCCCCACCCCCCGACCCCCTCGGAACCACCCTCGAACACCACTCCCCGCCCCGAACGGGCAGCCGCAGCGACACCCGCCACCTCCTCCGGCCAACCCCAGCCCCACACCCCGACCGACAATCCCGCACCCAAAAGGGAATTCACCGCCGAACCGCCACCAACCGATGAGCGATCACCGGCCGGCGGAACGAACGGCGCCGCCCCGGTGCGGACACACCGGGGCGGCGCCGACTCAGCACTCCCACTCCGTCAGAACCGGTCGATCTCCTGGCCGTCCGGGATCCGGTAGCAGCCGGATGTGACCTCGACGCTGAGGAACGGAACCTTGCTCTTCGACCGCTCAGCGATCCAGACACTGACCTTCTTCTCATCGTTGTCGGCGACCAAATTGAGCGCCTTATTGGGGCTGTTGTCGTGGTAAAGATCCTTGATGACCCAACCGTCGGTCTTGAGCTTCTCCTTGAGATTTTCCATGACAATGCCGACATCGCCCGTGTTCTTCGGCGCGAAACTCCAGGGGTGGTACATCTGGAAGTACGTGTCCCTGTCCTTGCCCTCACATTCTCTGACACCGGGCCCCGGCTTCGAAGCCCTTCCGGGGACGCCGGCAAAGTCGTAGATCTGGCTGGACACCCGCTTCAAGGCGATGGATGCATCCTGGGTGGTGGCGGTCCCCGCGTAAGGGATCCCCGAGGTCGATCCGCTGGACTTGCCGCTGGGGGAATCTGCGTTTCCACTGTCAGTCATGCCACATCCAGTGAGGAGAAGTCCGGCCAGAACGAGGGTCCCGGCGGGTGACAGTACACGGCGCATGGAATTCCTAGGTTTCGTCCGGTGTTTTCGTGACGCTCTGGCGTGTAACAACAACACCCCCAGAGAGCGGAGTTGACCGCTAAGGAGCGGTGACATAGCCGTACTCTCCGACGACCACCAGCGCTTGGTTCTTCAACGCGGTCGTATCCTTGCCCCAGTAGTCGCTATGGCCTTCGACTCCTTTGGTGGCATCCGGTCCGCTTCCCTCGGCATGTGTGTTCATCTGGTTCGCGCCGAAAACGTCGTCACTGGGAGTGATGGCCGTGCCGCCGCCGAACTTCCACTGACTGCCGCCATGGCCCCACCGGCCGATGTCCGGCACCCAGTCCCAGTCCGCCTCCTCGTTCCACACATGCCCTTTCGGGACGTCGATCTCGCCGGCCGACCCAACCTTTACCCCAGGGCTTCCCGCAAAGATCACGTCGTCGGCCTTGAGATCGCCGGTCTCTGCCGCTGCCCCGATGAGCGTCGTGCCGTACGAGTGCCCGATCGCCGTGCGGTGCGGCTCTCCGGAACTGCTGTACGAAGCGTCGAGACCTTCCATGAACTGCCGATATGCCGGTGCCCCGTCGTAGGCGTAATGTTCGAACGGCGAGTCCTTGACGATGTCTTGCGGAGCGTCATAACCGAGCCAGGTGATGGTCGAGACCGAAGCGCTGGGAGACACCGCGTTCGACTGGCGCCACAGCTCGGTCATCCGGTCGATATCACCGTCGATCGCGCCCAGATTCGCGGTGGTGCCCGGAACATACACAGCCTGGTGATCAGCCGTATCGGGATTTCCGGTAGCGATGGCGGCCCGGCCGTTCCCCTCCGCGCTGAAATTCAGCAGATACGCCTCGGGCAGCCCGTCCCTGCCGGTCGCATCGAATCGCTTCTGAATGCTCTTCATTCCGTCGTGGGCCTTGGTCAGCTTCTCGTACCGGTCGCCGTACTGCCGGTGCCACTCCATCCATTCATCGGTGTGCACCTTCGCGGGGTATCCCCCCGACGTGATCCACGTCCACTCGTTGGCGGGCGGCTTCGGGATACCGTTCAGTTCTTTCTGGACCTGGGCCTTCTTCTCGGCGAAGACGATGCGGTTGGCCTCATCGCGGACAACGGAAGGCAGCCCGTCAAGGCCACCCACCTCATGGGGCCGCAGCGACACCCACTCCTCCTGCTCCTCCGGAGTGAGCCCTTTCCACCAGGAGGAATTGTCCTTCGGGGAGCCGCCCTCGGGAGGCTGCGGTAAGGAGTCGAGGTACTTTTCACCCGCCCCGCGTACACCCGTCATGTCCTTCCGGACATCCGCCCAGTCCTTACCGGAGACGGTCAGGTCGTCGTCCGCCTTGAGAGCCAGTAGCTTCGGGGCCCATTTTGCGTCCGTCTCCGTGGCCTCCTGTACGGCGTCGGCGAGACGGTCCGCGAACCCCAACGCCTTTCCGTAATGCGGGTTCGGGTGAATGCCCGCCGCCTGGCGCCGCACAGCCGCCGACACCGGGTCCCAGGGCCCGGTGCTTCCTGTGACCGTGCCGCCTTCCGGTACCTTGCCGTCGACTTCCTCCCCGCCCGCCGGATAGGAAACCGAACCGTCGGCCGTCACCTCGCAATGGGCGGCGTGGGCGTCCTCGATGGCCGCTTCCAATTTGCGCTGGGCAGCTTCCATGTCGAAAGCAAAGCCGTTCAGCGCGGTGCTCACGAGACCGCACTCCGTCTGCAGGTAGTGAAGGTTCTGTGCCAACTTCTTCAGGTGACCCAATGCGGCGGTCGCGGTCACGCCCGCCACTCGGTTACGGACAGCCGCCGAGATCCGGTTGTCGATGTCGTTCTTCGCTTTCCCGGCCGAGTCCCCCATGACGCGGTATCCGTCTGCGGCTCCCTCGTACCCGGACGGTTCGAACGCCTTCAGCGTCGCGAAATCCACGGCTCACTTCCCCTTCGCCCAACCGCCCACAGCCTCGGTGTCCTCGTACCTGAGCTTGAGCCGGTCCAGCTCGCCTCTGACCTCGCTGTCGGGCATGGAAAGGTCGCGCCCGGAACGCTCCAGGAGCGCGCCCAGCGCACCACAGCGGTCACAGACCTTTTCGACGTACTTCTCCCACGAGTCGAATAATTCCTGCTGCGCCGCGGCCGACCGGCACCCGGCTGTATCGCCCAATCCCCGCTGGCCGTCCCTCAGTTTCCCGGCCGCCTTGCCGAGTTCGCCCTTCAAGCCAGCGAGCTCACCGCCGGCCTTGGACCAGACCCGTTTATCCGACAGCAACCGGTTTCCGGCGACCGGATCGCCGGGAAGCAATCCGCTGTTGAGCCGCATGCCCGTCGACGTACGTTCCGCCGCCTCGGCCTTCAGATGTTCCCACTCGTCCCACGCCATCGTCGGCGGTCCTCCTCCTACGCCACGGCACAGTGCGTGGGGTGGACACCTCCCGTGCGTGCCCACCCCGCGAGCGTGATGTGTGCTGTCGTTGCCGTCAGTAGTTGGCGGCGGCCTTCTTGTCGGCCGCGCTGTAGGCGGCGCTGGCCTCGCGGACGGCGTTGGCTATGGCCGTCAGGGAGGTGTGGATCTCCCTGGTTTTCCTGTCCCACTCGCGGTGGAGACCGTCCGCGGCGGTCTTGGCCTCACCCTCGAAGAAGGCGGAGACGTCCTTCATACGGGCCTGGAGTGCTTCCAGGTCACCGTCGAGCTTCTTGGCCTGGCTCGTGATCTGCTGGGCTGCGTGCTCAAGTTCCGCATAGGTGACGAGCATCGTGCCGTCGTCCACGGCCATGATTCCTCCCGTTTGTCTCTCGCCGTTTGATCTCAAGTCCGTGTGCTGGTGGTGGAGCGGCGCTCCCGCGGGTCACATGCTGTGGAAGCTGGAGGAGCCGCCGCCCGCACCGGCGCCTGAACCAGCCCCGGTGTCGATGCCCTTGAGTGCCTGAAAGACCTCCTGCTCGGTGCTGCCGACGATGCGGCGGTTGTCGTCGACCGCCTGCTGGAAGCGGGCCAGGAGGTTGCCTATATGGGCCATGCGCTCGTTGATCTCCCGCTGCTTGCGGTCGAAGGACACGGCGCCCATGCCCTTCCATTTGCCCTCGATGCCGTCGATCACGGCCTGTAGCTGATGGAGCTGTGCTTTGACGGAACCGAAGCGGTCGTTGAGTTCCTGCTCGAATCCCCGCAGGACTTCGTCATTGACCTTCTGGACTGCCATGAAGGGCCTTCCTTTCTCGGTGTGGTTTTTAGGCCGACGTATACGATTCGCCGGGGGACAGGACCTCGGTACGCTCAGGAATTACGGCGCTTGCGGGTCAGGTAAAATACGCCTGCGATCAGGGCGGATACCACGGCGGCGATACCGGCGACGACGCCCGGTTGGCTATCGTCATTGGCTTCTTCGCCAGCCTCATGCGCTTTTACCCTGCCCTTTTCTTTTTTCTCGGGGCGCTGTGTCGATAGTGAAGTGGAAGGACTCTTGGCATCCATCGAGTCCTTGTGCGTCAGAGGGTTGATGTTGGGAGAGCCAGGGCTCCCTTTGCCGCGGACGGTGCTGGAGATCGGTCGAACGATTCCGTGCCCCAGATAGCTGCTGCGACTGTCCTTCCCCCAGTTGCGACTTGCCGTTTCGAAGAGGACGCGGATTACCTGGTTGGCGGTCCAGTCGGGGTGGGCGGACCAGATCAGGGCAGCCGATGCTGAAGCGATCGCCGTGGCGGCGCTGGCTCCACCTCCATCGCAGTAGTGCCGGAAACTGGTGTCGCACCAGCGCGGGATGTCAACCCCTGGGGCAGCGAGGTGAACGTAGTCCCCGTGCTGTGAGTAGTCGGCCACGTGCCCCTGTTTGTCGACGGATGAAACTCCGACGACAAGTCGCTCTCTCGCCGGGTACAGGGGCTTGTTACCTTCTTTGGCGTTATCACCAGTTCCCGCGATCAGTATTTTTCCCTTACTGGCCGCGTACTCAGCAGCAGAGTCCTGATACGCGTTGTTGCCGATGGCGTGTTCGTTCCTGATGTTGACCGCGATGATCTGGGCATCGCTGTCGGCTGCGGCGCGGATGGCGTAATAGAGCGGGTCGCGTTCGATCCAGGTCCCGGGCGGGAGCTCGTCGTGCTTGAGCAGCGGAACTCGAATAGGAATGATTTTGGCTCCAGGAGCGAGCCCCTTGAGGCCACCCCCCTTGCCGGTTCCGGCGATCAGTTCGGACGTGGTGGTGCCCTGGCCGTCGGTGTCGTCGGTGCTTCCCCCCTTTTCGACAGTCGCATCGACACCTTCGAGTACCTGGCCCCTGAGCGAGGGGGTGTCGGGGTTCACACCGGAGTCGATGACGGCGACCTTGATGCCCTCGCCTGTGGTCTTCCTCCAGATCTTCTCGGCGTAGAGGGCATCCAGGTACCACTGTTTGGACCGCACGTCCTCGGCAGCGGGTGCCGGCGTCGCGCCCGACAGGGTGAGGGTCAGCGCGCCGAGCACGGATCCCACGGCGACCATGCTCCGGCGGGCGTGGCTGATTCTTGCGGTCATACCGACTTCCGAACCTTCCCTCTGCCTAGTCGATCGCCGGCGGCGCGGTGTTCCGCCGCCGGGGCTCCCTCGTCTTCTCGTCCTCGGCCAGGTGATCAGACCGCTTGCCGACGCGTTCCTGGTCGTCCTCGCCGGGGCGTCGCCGGTTCGGACGTCCGCCCGCCAGGCCGGTGCCCCCGGCGGTGAAATCTCCCGCGCCCGGTCGGGAGCCCGCAGCGGCGCCGCGCGGGGTGCCGACGACGCCATTCGCCGCAGGTGTGCCAGCGCCGCGGCCGGCAGGACGAGGACTGCCTGCTGACCTTTGGGGCACGACCACTCCTGACTGGCCCGTTCGGCCTGCGGACCCACGGCTGGGCGCCGCAGGTGATGATCCGATGGCACCTCCGCCCGGAGTCCGTGTCGAGCCGCTGGTCGGTCTCGTTCCCGCGCGTCCTGTGGTGGGCTGCGTAGCGCTGGGGCGACCCGTGATAGGGGGCTGACGGGTCCGGCCCGTGCCCGGCCTTCCCGTCGCCGCAGGCCCGCCGCCGGTCGTGCCTGCTCGGCCGCGGGTGCTCGGCCGGCCCGTGACCGGGGGATTGCTTCCTTGGGCGCCGGGGCGCCCGACAGGCCCGGGGCGTCCCGCGGCCGTTGGAGTATTGCGGCCGGAGCCGGTGCCTCCCGTCGGCGTGGCGGTGGTGCCGGGCCGGCCAGGTTGCCCAACGGCTGGGCCGGGGCGCGGTGTTGCCTTCGCTGTGCCGTTGCCGCCCCCGGCGGGGCGCCGCATGGCGTTGGGCGGGGGTGTGCCGAGGCTTGCCGGCGGGAGCATCGGTCCATCGGAAGGGCCGGTGGGGCCTGACCCTGTGGGGGCGGGAGCAGGGTTCGGGGCAGGGGCCACCGGTGGTGCCGTGGTGTCGATCTGGACCGACGTCCCCGGAGCCGGTCCGGACGGGGAAGCGCCGGGGATCAATGCGTAGGAGGTGCCTTCCGACGCCTCATCGAACCTCCCCCCTCCTGGACCGATGTGTGCCGTTGCACCAGTTGCTAACGCATCCACCGTCCACGAACCCCCCGGACGCGCTCCGACAGAGCCGGAGGGCTCAGGCACTGCTGCCCTCACAGGCTTGGGAGGTGCAGGTGCTTGCTGGGCCGCCAAGCTCTGCTCGGAGACCGCGTAGAACGAGGCCAGCCGGTTCATCTGGTTGATGGTCTCCTGCCGGTTCCGCTCAACCTCCACGGCCTGTTTGTACGCGGCGTTGTTCTCCGTTCGCTCCACGGATGTGAAGTCCTCGGGACGCTTGGGGACGAGTCGCGTGTCGCGGTGTCTTGGAGTGGAGTTGCTGACCGACGCGAGTCCTGTACCGGCCACCGATACCTGTGTGGCTGCCACGTTCGCGAACGACGCAACTTCCCAGGCGTGCTTGGTGAGTTCTCTGCCGTACCGGCGGAACTCCCGGCCGGACTCGCCCTCCCAGTCCGTCTTCTTGAGGTAGTCGTCCAGTTCCCTCGCCGCGTCGTTCAGTGAGTCTCGTGCCTTGGCCAAGGCACGAGCTACGTGCTCCAGGTCCGGAGGATTGGCCGTCTCGAGGAGGTCGAGCATCGAGTTGAGCTCACGGTCTGCGAAGTCGGTCCTGCCGAATAAGTTTCCCCAACCACCTCCGAATCCGAGCAAGCCCGGGAACGGTTTCATCGTTTCCACGGCGTCGACCGCGTGGAACTGCTGCCGGAGCCCGGCCGAGGTCTTCTTCTGCTGTTGCTCGGGCGTCGGCTCGAGCTGCGGGTCCCCGCCTCCCCTCATCAGCCCTCCCCCACGTCGAACCCGGTGCTCTCGTCCTTGCGGTCGGCATGCTTGTCAGCGGCGGTGTCCCGCTGCCTCAGCGCCGCCTCCCGCTCCGTCACGAGGCGGTCGCTGATCGCATGAAACCGAACCCGCTGCTCCTCCTCCAGGTTCTCGAACCCGATCTCCGTACCCCGAACGGCGATGCGCAGCATGGTGATCTGCTCGCCCAGGGACCTGGAAAGTGAGACGAGCTGTTCATGGACCCGGCTGTACTGCCGGTGGAAACCGTCCGCCTCGGCGAAGGGGGCGTTGCTGCCGCTGAGGGAGGTGCGGGCGATGCGCTGAGCCGCCATTTCCGCACTGCCGGCGGGACCTCCCTCCAGCTCCGACAGGAGCGCGTCCACGCGTTTTTGGAACCTCTCCAGTGCACCGACCCCGAGTCGGAGATCGCCGCCTCCCCCGCTTGCGTCAGCCACGCCGCTACCCCTCCCCGTTTCCCGGTCGGCCCCGCCGGGTGCTGTTCCCGTCCGCCGGAACCGCTGCGCCATCGAAGCCGTTCGTGTGCATGACACCGTAGTCAAAGCGCCGGAAAGTCCTTACCGGATTCTCGGCCAACTCGCGTTACTCGTCGCACAGTTCATAGCAGGCGGCGGTTCCGTCCGGCGGAGATTCCGCTACTTCCGTCGAGCTTTCGAGCACATCCGGGTATGGGTGAGTTGTCAGTTCGACCGGCGTTCATCAGCTCATCCGCCGGCTTTTCCGTTTTACTCGCCGGACATCACGCATGACGACGGCGCTGCCCGCGATAACCGCCACCAGAACGGAACTGCCGACTGCCACATATGTACCGAGGCGGGATACCTGTTCCTCCGGCGTTTCCCCCGTGGGCAGGGTCATCGCAGAAGGTGGCTTCGCCTTCCCGGCGCTGTCATCGCCGGGCACCGGATGCTCGATCGGCCTGTCGGCCTCCGTCAGCGCCCGCACGGGGTCGACCACGCCCCAGCCCACCAGACGGTCGTGGCCCGGGATGGCGCGCTCCGCGGTCTGCATGATCTGGGCGTTGATCTGGCGCGGGGTCCAGCCGGGCCGCTTCTCCTTGAGGAGGGCGGCCACCCCGGCCGCGTACGGGGCGGAGAAGCTGGTGCCGTCGTCCGAGCAGTGGCCGCCGCCGGGGACCGTGGAGATCATGTCCACCCCCGGCGCCGCGACGTCGACGAACTCGCCCGATTGGGAGAAGGCGGCGCGTTCGTTGTTGCGGTCGGAGGCGGCGACGGCGAGAACGCCCTCGTAGGACGCCGGGTAGGTTTCCTTGACGTTTCCGCCGAGGCCGTCATTGCCCGCCGACGCGACGATGACGGTCTTTTCCGCCAAGGCCTCGTCCACCGCCTCTTTCAGCTCGGGTGCGGGGTCCACGGCGTCCGCCGTGTCCTGGGAAATGTTGATCACGTCGGCCCGCGCCGGGCCCGCCGCGTAACGGATCGCCGCGGCGAGTGTTTCCGCCGTGCCGTGACCCTCGGCGTCGTTCTGCTGGATCGGAATGATCGTCGCCCCGGGGGCGAGGCCGGTGAAACCGGTGCCGTGCATCGGGCGGGCCGCGATGATTCCCGCGACTTTTGTGCCATGGCCGACAGAATCCGTAATTCCGTTCTCTTTTCCGCGTTCGATCTTGTTGCCATTCTCGTCCTTGAGGTTCTTCGGCAGGAGATTGCGGCCGCTTCTCGTGTCCACCGCCCCGGCGAGCTGACGGTTCTTCACATCGACCCCGGTGTCGATCACCGCTACGCGCACGCCCTTGCCGGTCGCCTGTTTCCACAGCTCGTCGAGGAGAACGCGCTGAAGCGACCAGGGCCTGCCCGCGTAGGGCTTGTCCGGGAACGTGCACTGTCCCGGGCTCTCGTCCGCGGCGGCGGGGGCGGTTGCGGCCGGGCAGGCGAGGGCGAGGAGCGGGGCCGCGAGGGCGGCCGCAGCGCGGTGTGCCGTCCTCATCGCTCAGGCCCCCTGCGGCGTCAGTGCGGCCCCGGTCGACAGGCGGGGGCCAGTGGGCAGGAAGGCCGACCAGGCCGCCGGGACCGGGGCCGGGGTGACGTTCGCGTAGCCCAGTCGGGTCTGCGCCTGCCGGGCCTCCGCGAGGCGGGCCTCGCGCTGCTCCGCGCGCTGCTTCTCCGGGCCCGATTCGCCGATGCCCGCGTCGTCGGTCGCGCGGTCGCCGTTGGACTGCAGGGCGTAGCGCAGGCCGGTGTCCGTGATCAGGAAAGTGAAGCCCGAGTTGGTCGTCGCGCCCGTGAACTGGCGGAAGAGCTGGCCCGAGCCCGGGGTGACGTACGCGCTGCTGGAGCCGGTGGGCAAGGTCGCCGGGAAGGCGGTGCCCGCCCAGGTACTCAGTGTGGTGGCGCCCTTGCCGGCCCCGTCGTCGTCCACGTCGCGCAGCACGCTGCACACGGTGCTCCGGCCACCTTCCGCGGTGCTCGCGGAGTTGACGCGGTTCGGCTCCCGCTGCGGCCACTTCTTCTCCGCGCCGAAGGGCCGGCCCGGGGTGAAGGTGCCCGCGTTGACGGGCTGCGCGCGGCCCGCCTGACCGAGCGCGGAGAGTTCCGCGCTGTTGAGCAGGAGCTTCGCCATGAAGTCCGAGACGGGGGCGACCCGGCCCCGGAGCACGACGTACTTCTGCGCGCGGGTGCCGGAGCTGGCCTGCAGAATCCGGCCGACCCTGTTCACCTCCGGCTCCAGCCGCCCCTCGATGCCGGCGTCGGCCCCGGGGGTGCCCGGCAGCCGGGGGAAGTCGATCGCGTCCCCCTTGTGCAGGGTCTCCAGCCACCCGGAGGAGACTCGCTGCGGCGTCGTGTCCCCGACCATCACGCGCAGGAGCGCCTCGTCGTTCTCGACCGGGTATGCCGTGCCCCCGGCGTCGACCACGTAGCGGGTGCGGTCCGGGCCCTGGACGTACAGCATCTGTCCGCCGGTGAGGCGTTCGGGGCCTTCGGTCCGGTTCATGTCGCGCCGGGCGAGGATGAAGGCCGCCTTCTGGATCGCGCGGCCGCCCTCGCCGGGCCGTTCGCAGACCGCCCAGTGCTTCTTGGCCCCGGCCTCCTTGGCCTCGGGCAGCCGGTCGGGGGCGTATGGGATGCCAAGGGTCGGTCCGTGCGGGATCCGGCCGCTGTCCAGCACCGATTCGTCGACGTTGATGATCTTGCCTTTGTCCGGGGTGAGCAGGAGCTTCGCCGAGGACATGTTGAGGACGGGGTGTAGCTGGGCCTTGCCGTCGGTCCTCAGCACCACGTAGCGGGTGGTCGACCTGCTGGAGATGATGACGTGCTCGCCCGCCTTGCCCCACCCCTGCGGCGCCGCCGGCTTGAACATCCCCCAGGCACCGAACGCGGCCAGCAGGACGACCATGACGATCGCCCCCGGCAGCACCGCGTGCAGTGGCCGGGGCCACGCTTCCTCCGTACCGCTCGCGCTCGGCTGCAGGAACTGCGCGATCAGCCGCCGTCTGGCGAAGGTGTACGCGTTGAGTTCGTCCCGCCGTGATGCCATTGGATCCGTTGCCCCTTTCCCCCGCCGGGCCGCCGGTCCCTCGGGGGTACCGGGGCCGGCCGCGGTATGGATAGCTCACATCGCCGTACCGCGCCTCATGCGGAGAGAGAACGCATCCCGTGGTAGGCGTCGAACACTGCCAGGCACAGCGGCAGCAGCGTCAGGAGCACGAAGCTCTCCCCGATGTCGAGGAAGCGGCCCCAGAACGGTGTGACGCCCTTGCGCGGCACGATCAGCGCGACGGCGGCGACGGCCGTGGCGATCGCCGCCACCGCCACCGAGAGCCAGACCAGGCGGATGTCGAGCGCCGTGGTGTCGCCCCGCAGCGCCTCCAGGACCATCCGCGCGGGCGGGTTGAGCGAGAGCCCGAGCCCCAGGAGCACCAGGGAGGCCAGCCCCGCCGCGAGTGCGCAGCCCACCTGCGCCGTGTGCCGGAAGAGGCGGGCGCGCGTCAGCATGGCCACACCGGTGGCGAACGCGAGGAGCTGGGCCCACAGGTCGTCCGAGAAGCCGAGCACGGCGGCGGCCCCCACCGCGACCAGCGCGCAGCCGCCGACCAGACCGAGGAGCAGCTCGTGCCCGCGGCGCGCCTGGGCCGCGATGCGTTCGGCGTCGATACCGGGGTGCGGCTCGGGCTCGTCCTGGTGGTCGAGACCGGCGTCCGAACGGGGCGGGTCGAAGCCGATGGGGAGGCGGGCGAAGCGGATCGAGAGGCCGGGCAGGAACGCGAGCGTGCCGATGACCAGCGGAGCGCAGATCGCAGCGGCCTCGGTCGGCTCCAGACCGGTCAGGATGGCCACGAGTGTGGTACCCAGGCCGATGGCGGAGGCGAAGGCGAAGGCGACGAAGGGGCCGTCGCCGCTGGGTGTGGCGATCACGAGAAGCACCGAGGCCACGAGCACCGCGGCGCAGGCGAGCAGGGACTGCAGCCGGCCGACGCCCTGTCCGTCGGGTGGCTGCAGCAGTCCGGATCCGGCCACGCCCAGATGCACCAGCGCCCCGATGCCGAGGGCGAGCGAAGAGCCGCGGTCCCGGTACACCCGGGCGCGTGCGATCGCGAGCGCGAGCAGCGTCAGGCCGGAGACCGCGGTCAGGACGCCTGGCAGACCATGCATGTCGCGTCGCAGGTCCGAGGTCCACACCACGAAGGCGAACAGGACGAGAAGGACCGCGGAACCGAAGAGTCCGGCGCCACGCATCAGGGTGTCGTCCCACAGTCTGCGGTCGCGGGTGACCGCGCTGGCAGTGGCGTGCGAGACGTCGTCGAAGACCGGGGGCGGAAGCGAATCGGAGAAGGGGCGCAGTGTGAGGAACTCGCCGTCGACGATGTGCTGAGCGGCCAGTGAGCGCGCCTCGTCGAGTACGGCGCCGTCCCGCCGCATCAAGTGATAGCCGACCGGTGCGCCGGGCACCGGACGCTGCCGCGAGAGGCGGAGGATTTCCGGATAGAGATGGGCGAGGGGCACGTCGTCGGGTAACGCCACGTCGAGGCGGCCGTCGGGCGCCGCGACGACGACCCTGCGAAAGCCTGTGCCGCGGTCGGTCCGCCCCCGGGGGCCGGGTAGGTCCCCCGCATGGCCCGCCTTCTGAACCTCCGAACTCACCTGACTCGTCCCCCTCCACGCTGTCCCAGGTCTGGAGGCCGGCAATCCGGTTGCCACGCCCACCGGTCTTCCCCAACGGCCCCGAACACCCCCGCGTTCACCGGCATTCCGCGGGTGTACAACGTGCCTCGCCAAACTATCGCTCGCGGTGTCAGCGGTCGCCAGTAGGATCCCGGCGGACGGAGCCGGCGCCACGGGGGTGCGAGGGGCGCTGTCCGGCGAGGGGAGGGGCGCAGCTTTGGGTCAGATCGTGGTCAAGCGGCCGCCGCGGGCTCTGCCGTCGGAAGTACCCGCCGAGCCGGTGCGGTTACCACCGCCGCCCGAGCTGCCACGTGGACAGCAGGAGGGCGCGCTCATGCAGTTGCTCCCGATGCTCGGCATGGGCGGTTCCGTCGTCTTCTTCTTCATGACGCCGAACCCGGTCATGAAGATCATGGGCGTGGTCATGATCGCGTCCACGGTGGCCATGGGCGTCGCGATGCTCGTCCGCCACCGGCGCGGCACCCAGGGGCAGCTCGCCGATATGCGGCGCGATTATCTGAAGCATCTGGCGAAAATCCGGCGTTCGGTCGCCGAAACCGCGCGCCTGCAGCGCGACGCACAGTTCTATCTTCACCCCGCCCCGGAACAGCTCTGGGCCCTCGTCGCGGAGGGCGGCCGCACCTGGGAACGCCGCATCGGCGACGATGACTTCGCCCAGATACGCGGCGGTCTGGGCAGCCAGCAGCTCGCCACCCCGCTCATCGCGCCCGAGACCGCCCCCGCCGACGAGCTCGAACCCCTCACCGCGGGCGCCCTGTCGCGGTTCCTCACCACGCACGACACCGTGGACGGCCTGCCCCTGGCGATCTCACTGCGTGCCTTCTACCACGTGACCGTCGGCGGCGAGGAGGAGTCCGTCCGGGCCCTGGCACGCGCCCTCGTCGCCTCGTTGGCCGCCCTGCACTCGCCCGACGACCTGATCGTCGGCATCGCGGCCGCCCCGGACACCGCGCCCCGGTGGGAGTGGGCCAAGTGGTTACCGCATGTGCAGGGCGAGAACACCGACGGCGCCGGCAGCGGCCGGCTCATCACCACCGGCGCGGCAGACCTCGACGAGCTGCTCGGGCGGCCGCTCGAAGGCCGCCCCCGCTTCCAGCCCGACGGCCCGCCCCTCCTGGATCGGCCGCACCTCGTCGTCGTACTCGACGGGACGGCTCCGCCCCCGACGTCCACGCTCGCCACGGCCGAGGGCATCCAGGGCGTCACCGTCATCGAGCTCGTACCGGGCAGGATCACCGGCGCGCTCGGCGGTCTCTCGATCGATGTGCACCCCGGGTCCCTGCGCCTGGAGTCCGGGCAGGGGCTTGTGTACGAAGGCACCCCGGACCGGCTCAGCCCCGAGGCGGCGGAGGCACTGGCACTCCAGCTCGCCCCGCTCCATCCGGCCCCCGGCGGCGACCCGGACGAGCCGCTCCTGGCCAACCTCGAATTCACCGACCTGCTGGACCTGGGCGATCCCGGATCCGTGGACACCTCCCTCACCTGGCGCCCCCGCTCCCGCGCGGAACGGCTGCGTGTCCCCATCGGCGTCGGCGAGGACGGCACCCCTGTCCTGCTCGACCTGAAGGAGGCCGCCCAGGAGGGGATGGGTCCGCACGGCCTCTGCGTGGGCGCCACCGGCTCCGGCAAGTCCGAACTGCTGCGCACCCTCGTCCTCGGCCTCGCGGTCACCCACTCCTCGGAGACGCTCAACTTCGTCCTCGCCGACTTCAAGGGCGGCGCCACCTTCGCCGGTATGACGGATCTTCCGCACGTCGCCGCGGTGATCACCAATCTCGCCGACGACCTGACCCTGGTGGACCGCATGGGGGACTCCCTCCGCGGTGAGCTCAACCGCCGGCAGGAGCTGCTGCGCCGGGCGGGCAACTTCGCGAACATCCACGACTACGAGAAGGCCCGCTCCCTCGGCGCCGCCCTGGCCCCCGTCCCGTCCCTGGTCCTGGTCATCGACGAGTTCAGCGAACTCCTCACTGCCAAGCCCGACTTCATCGAGATGTTCGTCCAGATCGGCCGCATCGGCCGCTCCCTGGGCGTCCATCTCCTCCTCGCCTCGCAGCGCCTCGAAGAAGGACGGCTGCGCGGTCTGGAGACCTACCTCTCGTACCGCATCGGCCTGCGCACGTTCTCCGAGGCGGAGTCGCGGGCTGCACTCGGCGTCCCGGACGCGTACCACCTGCCGAACGTCCCCGGCTCGGGCTATCTGAAGTACGGCACCGACGAGATGGACCGCTTCAAGGCCGCCTACGTCTCCGGGGCGCACCGGCCGGTGCCGGACCGCCCGGAGACGGCCGACGGGCAGCCGGAGACGGACCGCCGCCCGGTCCCGTTCACCGCCGCCCCGGTGCCGGTGCACCACAAGCAGCCCGGCCCGGGGACTCCCGAACCTGATCCGCGGCCCCGGGCGCAGGACAACGCCCTGGCGGACACGGTCCTTGACGTCGTCGTACGCCGACTGGAGGGTCAGGGGCCGACCGCGCACCAGGTGTGGCTGCCCCCGCTCGACAACCCGCCTCCGCTGGACCACCTGCTCCCCGGCGCCGCAGACGCGCAGCACGGCAGCTTGTCCCGGCCCGGCCACGAGGGCGCGGGCCGGCTCGTCGTCCCCCTCGGGATCGTCGACAAGCCCTACGAACAGCGCCGCGACACCCTCTACCGGGACTTCTCCGGCGCCGCCGGTCATATGCAGATCATCGGCGGCCCGCAGTCCGGCAAGTCGACACTGCTGCGCGCCCTCGTTTCCTCCTTCGCGCTCACCCACACCTCGCAGGAGGTCCAGTTCTACGGGCTGGACCTCGGCGGTGGCGGCATGGCAGCCCTCTCCGGGCTGCCGCACGTCGGCGGCGTCGCCTCACGCCTCGACCCCGAGCGGGTGCGCCGTACCGTCGCCGAGGTCCACGGTGTCCTCACCCGCCGGGAGGAGTACTTCCGCAGCGCGGGCATCGACTCCGTCACGACCTTCCGCCGCATGCGTGCCCAGGGCGAGATCTCGGTGACCGACCAGCCGTGGGGCGACGTCTTCCTGCTCATCGACGGCTGGGGCACCTTCTGTACGGAGTACGAGGCCCTGGAGTCCGCGGTCCACGACATCGCCGCGCGCGGCCTCGGCTACGGCATCCACCTGGTGCTCACCGCCTCACGCACCATGGAGGTCCGGGCCAACCTCAAGGACCTGCTCATGAACCGCCTGGAGCTGCGGCTCGGCGACCCCATGGACTCCGAACTGGACCGCAGGGCCGCGGCCAACGTGCCACCGGGCGTCCCGGGCCGGGGTATCACCCTCGAGGGGCTGCACTTCATGGCCGCGGTGCCGCGCACCGACGGCCGCCACTCCGCCTCCGGTCTGTCCGAGGCCACCGCCGCCATGCGCGAGGAGATCACCCGGCACCGGCCCGCCCCCGTCGCCCCGGCCGTCCGTCTGCTGCCCCGCGAACTGCCGCTCTCCCAGTTGCCGGCCGGGCATGCGGCACCAGACCACGGCGTGGCCTTCGCCCTCGACGAGAACAACCTGGAGCCGGTCTTCCTGAATTTCGAACAGGACCCCTTCTTCCTCGTCTTCGGCGAGAGCGAATCCGGCAAGTCCAACCTGCTGCGCCTGCTCATCGAGCAGTTGGCCGACCGCTACGACGGTGACAGATGCAAGATGTTCGTGATCGACAACCGCAGGTCCCTGCTCGACGCGGCCCCGCCCTCTCACCTGGCGGAGTATGTCCCGATGTCCAACGCCATGGACCACCATGTGGAGGCGCTCGCCGCCCTGATGAAACGTCGCACCCCCGCCCCGGACATCACCGCACAGGAGCTGCGGGCGCGTAGCTGGTGGCAGGGCCCGAAGGTGTACGTGATCGTCGACGACTACGACCTCGTCTCCACACCGGCCGGCAACCCCCTCGCCCCGCTCACCGAACTCCTGCCCTTCGCCCGGGATGTGGGCGTCCGCTTCCTCATCGCCTGCAACACGGCGAGCGCGGGCCGCTCCTCGTACGAGCCCTTCATGCAGCGGATCAAGGAGCTGGGCGCGCAGGGCGTGGTGCTCTCCGGCGACCCGGACGAAGGCGACGTCCTCGGCAACGTCCGGCCCCGACCGATGCCGCCGGGCCGGGGTGTCTTCGTCTCACGTCGCCGGGGGAATCCGCTGATCCAGACGGGGCTCACAGAGACGGGCACAGGCGAGTGAACGGCGACGGCTCCCCGGGCCCCTGGCCCGCGGAGCCGTCGTTCGCGCCCCTCCTGGCCTTCTCGTGCCGAGGCCGGATACCAACCGTCGCCCCGCCGCCCCCGGCCTCGTCCGTGGTCCAGGTCACACGATTGCCCTAGGCTCTTGGGGCTCGTCAGCCGACCGAGAGTCAAGGGGGAGCATTGCCTTCGACACCGTCATCTCAGAACGGCGATCCGGACCGGAGCGGCGACTCGGACCGGAGCGGCGACTCCGGCGAGGACCGAACCCCTCCGCCCCCACGGCGCTCACGCACGGTCCGGGCCAGGGCATGGTTCGGCGGTCTGAGCGAAGCCGGCAAGGTCGCTCTCCTCACCGCTGTGATCACCACCGTCGGCGGCGGGGCGTTCGGCGTGGTCAGCGCCGTCATCCCCGTGGTGACCAGCCAGGACGAGGGGAATAAGACCAGCGGCGGAAAACCGGGGAGCGAGGCTCGGAGCACTCCCCCCTCCGGACGCGGCACATCTGCCACCCGGCCGGCTCCCTTGCCCTCTCCGGCCAAGTGCGGAGGCGCCCACCACGGCTGGGACGAAATGGGGCCCATCGGCACATCCCCTGAATTCGATGCGGCACGTATGGACGTCGACTTCGCCGACGTCAACGGGGACGGGTTCGACGACTACTTGGTGGTCAATCGCGAAACCGGGGAAGTGAAGGCATGGAAGAACCTCAATGCGATCAATGAGAAGAACCAGTTCCGATGGGAAGAGCCTGGCAAAATTTTAACCACCGGCACCGACAGTCTTTCCGCACAGAATGACATTGATTTCGCCGACCTCGACGGCGACGGACTCGACGACTACCTGATGGTCGACCGTGAAACTGGAGCGGCGAAGGGATGGAAGACGAGCGCTTCAAAGGAACGGCAGATCGTTGAAGCCGGCGCCCTCGGACGACCCACCTGGACGATCGAAGCGCGGATTCCCCGCGCCACGGCAGGGAACACCAAGGTGATATTTGCCGACATCGACGGGGACGGACGCGACGACCACCTCACGCTCGACCTTGATTCCGGAACCGTACAGGCGTGGTTCAACCGTGAGGGCAGCGACGGCGATCAGCCCGATTGGAAATCCATCGGACAATTCCGTCCCACCGGATTGAACGAGAAGGACGTGCCCACCTTCGCCGACGCGGACTGCGACAATCGGGCAGACTACCTGGTCAGCAGCACCGTGACCAAGCCCCTGAACGTGTCACTGAACGGCGGCATCGAAAGCAACGGGCAGCCCCGCTGGGGAAAGGAATTCGAGATCGCCAACGGCGGTGAATTCGACCCTGAAACCCAACGACGCGATTTCGCCGACCTCAACGGTGACGGACGGGACGAAGTCCTGTGGGTCGAAACCAAAACCGGAAAGGTGACACCTCATATCAACAAGGGCGGCGACCCCGCCCCTCTGAATTCCTAGGGCGCCGCAGCCCGAAACTCTCACCGGGAGCGACTGCCCCGCCCCACGGAAAATCAAGGGCCCCTGACCTGGAAAATTCCAGATCAGGGGCCCTTTTAACAGCTAGCCGACGGACGAGACCGGCCTGTACGCCGGGTTCTGTCACCCCCGGTCCTTGCGGGCCGAGGGGAGACGGCCATCCATCTAGGGCTGCCGTTGCCGGCAGCCTCGTGCGGTCTACCCGCGGACTCGGGCGGGCAGCCCTCGATCGTCCGCGCAGGAGCGCCGGGGCGCTCCCTCTTGACCTTGCTCCGGGTGGGGTTTACCGAGCCCTCCGAGTCACCTCGGAGGCTGGTGGTCTCTTACACCACCGTTTCACCCTTACCGGTGCCTTGCGGCGCCGGCGGTCTGTTCTCTGTGGCACTGTCCCGCGGGTCACCCCGGGTGGGCGTTACCCACCACCCTGCCCTGTGGAGCCCGGACGTTCCTCGGGAGGTCGTAAGACCTCACGCGGCCGCCCGGCCGGCTCGTCCGCCGTGGTGACCATGCTACCCGGCCGGAACCGCCGGTCAGGCCGGGGTGAAGCGGACGGGGTCGCTGCCCGGTTCGGCGGCGGCCACGCGGACGCGGAGGGCATCACCGGGGTGCGGCGCGGGGGTGCCGGGCGGGACGGTGAGGTGGCCGGCGACGGCGGGGGCGCGGAGGTGGACGGTGACCCCGGCGGCGGCGTCGGGTCCGGTGGCGTCGGTACCGGTGCGGGCACCGGCTCCGGCACCGTCACCGGTCTCCGTCACGACGGCGTCGAAGGTCTCGCCGATCCGGTCGCGCAGCAGGGCGGCGGCGACGAGGGCGACGCACTCGCGTTCCGCCTCGTCGGCGCGGCGGGCGCCGGTCGCCATCGTGGCGGGCAGTCCGGGCAGGACGGAGCGGACCCAGGGCGGTGGCGCGATTCCGGCCGAGGCGGCGAGGCAGAGTTCCGAGGTGTAGCGGTCGACGAGGCGGCGCAGCGGGGCGGTGGCGTGGGCGTAGGGCAGGGCGACGGCGGCGTGCATCGCCGCGGACGGCGGGGGCGGGCGGCCGTCGAACGCGAGGTAGTCGCCGCCGCGCAGCACGGTGGCGCACTCCTGGAGGAACGCGGCGTGGGTGGCGCGGTGCGGGTCGAGACCGCGGATGAGCGCCGCGTACGACGTGTGGTGCGGCCAGTCGACGCCGAGGGCGCGGGCGGTGCGGCGCAGGCGGGCGACGGAGCCGTCCGGGGCGGTGGGCAGGGTGCGCAGGATGCCGGTGCCGGCGGCGAGCATCAGGTCGGCTGCGGCCACGCCGACGAGTTGGGCGAGTTGGGCGGTGAACCGTTCGGCGGGCAGCGGGGCGCGGTGGGTGAGGGCGTAGTGGCCGTCGTGGACGGTGAGGCGGGCCTCGGGGACGTACAGGGAGATGCCGCCGCGGGCGCGTTCACGGGCCTCGCGCAGCAGTCCGGTCTCGCGGAGCAGGGCGAGGGGTTCCTCGGCGGTGCCGTCGTCGAGGATCCGCTGGACGGCCGGGTGGTCGAGGCGGGCGCGGGAGCGGACCCGGGCGCGGCGGACGGAGGCGGTGGTGAGATCGCCGTCCGCGTCGAGGTCGAGCTGCCACAGGACGGCCGGGCGGTCCTGGTCGGGCAGGAGCCCGGCGGCCCGCTCGCTGAGGGCGTACGGGTGGAGGGGGATCCGTTCGTCGGGGAGGTCGAGGGTGGCGACGCGGTGGTGGGCCTCGGCGTCGAGGGCGCCGCCGGGGGTGACGAAGGAGGCGACGTCGGCGACGGCGTAGTGGAGGCGGAAGCCGCGTCCGGCGGGGCGGCGGGTGAGGAACATCGCGCGGTCGAGGTCCGGGGCGCCGGGCCGTTCGAGGGTGAAGAGCGGCAGATCGGTGGCGTCGGCGAGGCTGTCGGCGGTGGCGACGTCGCCGGTGGCGGTGGGGATGCGCGGGGCGAGCGCCGCACTGTCGGCCTCCGCCTGCGCGGTGGGCGGGAAGTGCTCGGGGATCTCCAGCCGCCAGCGCAGCCCGCGCAGTGCGGCCCCGAGCGGGTCCTGCGCGGCGTCGGTCACATGCATGGGGCGGCGGGGCATGTCACCGAGCGTAAGGCGGTACGGCGCGCTCGGCGCGGTTTGACAGGGCGGCCCGGGGCCGGTCGGGTGCGGGCCGCCATCAGGGGCATCAGGGGGTTGAGCTGGGGTTCCGTGGGTGCCCCCGGGCCGGTGCGGGGCGAAGTACGGGCCGGGGCGGGTGCGGGGCCCGGCCCGGGCACGAGGCCGGGCGAGGGTCCGGGCACGGGCACGGCCTGACGCAGGACCGGGCCGCACCGGGCCGCACCGGCACAGCCCCGTGCCGACTCGGCCGGAGACGGGTCCCGGCTCGGCCGCGAGCCGCGGTTCCGTCGCAGCCACGGCGAAGCGCACCCTCGGCAAGGCGGACCGGGCCGACCCCGGGCACGACCAGACGCAGGACCGGGCCACACGGGCCCACCGGGCCACACGGGCCGCACCGGCACAGCCCCGTGCCCGCTCGGCCGGAGGCGGGTCCCGGCTCCGGCCGCGAGCCGCGATTCCGTCGCGGCGACGGCGAAGCGCACCCTCAGCAGGGCGGACCGGGCCGACCCCGGGCACGACCAGACACAGGACCGGGCCACACCGGGCCACACGGGCACAGCCCCGTGCCGACTCGGCCGGAGGCGTCCCGGCTCGGCCGCGAGCTGGGGTTCCGTCGTGGTGGGTGGTGGGTGGCAGGACCTACCCTTTTGCGGGGTTCGGCGTGGCCGGGCCCCGTACCGCGTTCGTCGTGTGAAGGAGAAGACCGTGCTGGTGCTGTTGCCGCCGTCCGAGGGGAAGGCCGCGGGGGGCGAGGGGGCGCCGCTGGAGGTGGCCGGGCTGTCGTTGCCGGAGCTGGGTGCCGCGCGGGAGACGGTGCTGGAGGAGCTGATCGCGCTCTGCTCGGGCGATGAGGACAAGGCGCGCGAGACGCTGGGCATCGGCGTGGGGCTGCGGGGCGAGGTCGCGAAGAACGCGGCGCTGCGGACGGCGGGCACCCGGCCCGCCGCGGAGGTCTACACCGGGGTGCTCTACGACGCGCTGGGGCTGACGACGCTGGACGCGGCGGCGCGGGAGCGGGCCGACCGGTCGCTGCTGGTGTTCTCGGGGCTGTGGGGCGCGGTGCGGCCCGGTGACGCGATCCCGTCGTACCGCTGCTCGATGGGGGTGAAGCTGCCGGGTCCCGGCGCGCTCGGGGCGTACTGGCGGGAGCCGATGGCGCGGGTGTTGCCGCAGGTCGCGGCGTCGGGGCTGGTGCTGGACCTGCGGTCGGCGGCGTACGCGACGGCGTGGAAGCCGAAGGGGGAGGTCGCGGGGCGGACGGCGACGGTGCGGGTGCTCCAGTCGAAGATCGTGGACGGGGTGGAGAAGCGGTCGGTGGTCAGCCACTTCAACAAGGCGACGAAGGGGCGGATGGTCCGCGATCTGCTGACCGCCGGAGCGTCCCCGGAGGACCCGGCGGAGCTGGTGGAGGCGTTGCGCACGCTCGGATACGCGGTGGAGGCCGAGGCCCCGGCGCGGGCGGGCCGCCCGTGGGCGGTGGACGTGATCGTCACGGAGTTGTGAGGGCGGGGCGGGGCTGCAGGCGGCGAGCCGTCCGCCCCGAGGTGTCAGCCTTCGGCCGGCAACGCGCACCGTCCCCCACCGCCCCTCTCCCGTCACCGGCGGCCCTCCGTGGCAGCGGCGCCCCGCCGCCCACCAGCCGTAACGGCACCGGGCCGCAGGGCATCACCGGCGCCGCGGCACCGAGCCGTCACCCTCGACCGTCAACAGCGGACCGCGCGCCCGTGCCCGCCCCGCCTCATCTCTAACTCGTTGCATATGCCGCAACGCCCGTTGCGCCCCCCGCACGGAGAGGCGCACTATAGGCGCGTGACGCACGCTGACTCCTCCCCCGCGCCCGATGTGCCCGCCTCCGTGCTGGGTCTCGCCCCTGTCATTCCGGTTGTGGTGATCCAGGAGGTCGCCGACGCCGTGCCGCTCGCCCGTGCGCTGGTCGACGGGGGGCTGCCGGCGATCGAGGTGACGCTGCGGACGCCCGCCGCGCTCGACGCCATCGCCGCCATCGCCGCCGAGGTGCCGGACGCGGTGGTCGGCGCGGGCACACTGCTGACGTCCGAGCAGGTCACGGCGGTGTGCGGGGCCGGGGCGCGGTTCTTGGTGAGCCCCGGGTGGTCGCCGCGGCTGCTGGCCGCGATGGAGGACAGCGGGGTGCCGTTCCTGCCCGGTGTCTCGACGGCGTCGGAGGTGGTGACGCTGCTGGAGCGGGGCGTGCGGGAGATGAAGTTCTTCCCCGCCGAGGCCGCGGGCGGGGTTCCGTATCTGAAGTCGCTGGCCGCGCCGCTGCCGCAGGCCCGCTTCTGCCCGACCGGCGGTATCGGCGCCGCCTCCGCGCCGTCCTACCTCGCGCTGCCCAACGTCGGCTGCGTCGGCGGTACGTGGATGCTCCCGGCCGACGCGCTGGCCGCGAAGGACTGGGGCCAGGTCACCGAACTCGCCCGCGAGGCCGCCGCGCTGACGCACTGACGCACTGACGCACTGACGAGGCGACCGTGACGACGGCGGGCCCGGCACCCGCGGAAGGTGCCGGGCCCGTCGTCGTACCGCGTCAGCGCAGGTGGGAGGTGTCGTTCAGCAGCCGGAGCGAGGCGTTGCCGTCGGCGTAGTAGGCGACGGCGGAGAGCGAGGCGGCGGACAGTTCCATCCGGAACAGCGCCTCGGGCGGGGCGCCGAGCGCCAGCCGGACCAGTTGCTTGATCGGCGTGACGTGGGTGACCACCAGGACGGTGCGGCCCGCGTACCGGGCGGTCAGCGCGTCCCGCGTGGCGGCGACCCGGCGGGCGACCGCCGCGAACGTCTCGCCGCCGCCGGTCGGCGCCGCGCGGGTGGAGCCCAGCCAGGCGTCGAGATCGTCCGGGTACCGCTCGCGGACCTCGCCGAACGTCAGCCCCTCCCAGGCGCCGAAGTCCGTCTCGCGCAGCCCGTCCTCGACGCGGACGTCGAGGCCGAGGCGGTCGGCGACGGTCCCGGCGGTCTGCCGGCAGCGGCGCAGCGGGGAGCTGACGACCGCCTCGATCGTGCCGCGGGCGGCCAGCGCGGCGGCGGCCGCCTCGGCCTGCCGCAGTCCGGCCGGGGAGAGTTCCGGGTCGGTGCCGCCGCTGCCCGAGAAGCGTTTCTGCGGGGTCAGCGCCGTCTCGCCGTGGCGCAGCAGGACAAGGGTGGCGGGCTTGCCGAGGTCGGCGGCGCCCCAGCCCGGGGCGGACGTCGCGGGTGCGCCGGTGCCCGTGGCGGTGACCGCCGCGGCCCCGTCCGTACCGCCGCGCGCCGGGGTGTCGAGCGCCGCGCGGGAGGTGGCGGGCTGCCACTGCCGGCCGTCGCGTCCGGCGTCCATCGCCTCGTTGGCGAGCCGGTCGGCGTGCTTGTTCTCCGCCCGGGGGATCCACTCGTACGAGACCAGGTCCGCCGGGTGGGCGGCGGCCGCCTCGGCGGCGAGCGGCTTCATGTCGGGGTGCTTGATCTGCCAGCGGCCCGACATCTGCTCGACGACGAGTTTGGAGTCCATCCGCACCCGGACACGGGCCGCCGGGTCGAGGGCGTGCGCCGCCCGCAGTCCGGCGACGAGGCCGCGGTACTCGGCGACGTTGTTGGTGACGGTGCCGAGGAACTCGGCGGCCTCGGCGAGGACTTCGCCGGTGGCCGCGTCGAGGACGACGGCGCCGTAACCGGCCGGGCCCGGGTTGCCCCGGGAGCCGCCGTCCGCCTCGACGGTCAGGGTGCGGACCACGGCCTACAGACCGGAGTCGGGCGTACGGACCAGGATGCGGCTGCAGTTCTCGCAGCGCACGACGGTGTCGGCGGCGGCCGCGCGGACGTCGTTCAGCTCGGTGATGTCCAGCTCCAGGCGGCAGCCCTCGCAACGCCGCTGGAAGAGGCGGGCGGCGCCGATGCCGCCGTGCTTCTCGCGCAGCCGGTCGTAGAGCTTCAGCAGGTCGGCGGGGATGTCGGCGACGGTCAGCTCGCGCTCCTTGGTGACCGTCTCGGCCTCGGCGTCGATCTCCGCGTACGCGGCGTCGCGGCGGGCGGTGACCTCGTCGGTCCTGGCCTGGGCGGCCGCGACCCGGTCGGACAGTTCGGCGACGCGTGCCTGGGCGGCCTCGCGGCGCTCCATGACCTCCAGGACGATGTCCTCCAGGTCGCCCTGGCGCTTGGCGAGGGAGGCCAGTTCGCGCTGGAGGCTCTCCAGGTCCTTGGGCGAGGTGACGGCGCCGGAGTCCAGGCGCTTCTGGTCGCGGGCGGCGCGCTGGCGCACCTGGTCCACGTCCTGCTCGGCCTTGGTCTGCTCGCGGGTGGTGTCGCTCTCCTCGGTCTGCGCGGCGACGAGCAGGTCGCGCTGCTGGGTGAGGTCGGCCTCCAGCGTGGTCAGCTCGGCCAGCTCGGGGAGGTTCTTGCGCTTGTGCGCGAGCTGGGTGAGGCGGACGTCCAGGGCCTGGACGTCGAGGAGGCGGATCTGGTCGGCGGGCGCGGCGTTCAGCGGGGGGCTCCTGTGGTGTGTGTCGGGGTGGACGGGACGGACGCCGCGTGGGCGGTCCAGGGGTCGGTGACCGTACGGGAGACGTGCGTGCGCAGGCCCCAGCCGTGGCGGTCGGAGACGGCGTCGAGCTGGGCGGCGGCCTGCTCGCACCAGGGCCATTCGGTGGCCCAGTGGGCGGCGTCGAGCAGCGCCGGGGGGACGGCGCCCGTGCTCTGGGTGGCCTCGGAGGCCGGGTGGTGGCGCAGGTCGGCGGTGAGGAACGCGTCCACCCCGGCGGCCCGCACCGCGTCGAAGAGGCTGTCGCCCGAGCCGCCGGAGACGGCGAGCGTGCGGATGACGCGCTCCGGGTCGCCGGCCGCGCGGATGCCCTGCGCGGTGGCGGGCAGCCGGGCGGCGGCGTACGCGGTCAGTTCGGCGAGGGTCATCGGGTGCGGCAGTTCGCAGATCCGGCCCAGGCCGCGGCGGCCGTGCGGGTCGGTGGCGTCCGGCACCAGCGGGCCGGTGATCCGCAGGTCGAGGGCGCCGGCCAGGGCGTCGGAGACCCCCGGGTCGGCGGTGTCGGCGTTGGTGTGCGCGACGTGCAGGGCGACGCCGCCGCGGATGAGGGTGTGGACGACCTTGCCCTTGAAGGTGGACGCCGCGACCGTCGTCGTCCCGCGCAGGTAGAGCGGGTGGTGGGTGACGAGGAGGTCGGCGCCGAGGGAGAGCGCCTCGTCGGCGACGGCCTGGACGGGGTCGACGGCGAACAGCACGCGTTCGACCCGCGCCTCGGGATCGCCGCAGACCGTGCCGACGGCGTCCCACCCTTCGGCCCGCTCGGCGGGCCAGAGGGCGTCGAGAGCGGTGAGGACTTCAGACAGTGCGGGCACGGGTGGAAGGTTACCTCCCGCCCGGGGCCCGCCGTCCCGCGTCCCCGGCGGGCGCCGGACGGGTGCCGGGCGGTGCGGCGCGGCACCTGTCCGGCGCCGCGCCGCCGGGCCCGGACGTCACTTCTTGACGAGGTATCCGCGCAGGTCGTCGAGGACGCTGTCGGCGGCGGTGACGCCGAGGCCGAGGTACCAGGTCTCGTCCTCGACGTTCTTGGCGTGGCCGTCCTTGACCGCCTTGAGGTTCTTCCACAGCGGGTTGGACTCGGCGGTGTCCCGCTTGGTGGCCTTCGGGTCGCCGTAGACGCCGGTGAAGATCCAGTCGGCGTCGGCCTGGTTGATGTTCTCCGGGCTGACCTCGGTGGCGAGGTCGTCGACCTGCTGGTTCTTCGGGCGGGGCAGTCCGACGTCCTTGAGGAGGGTGCCGATGAAGGACTGCTGGGCGTAGAGGCGGGTGAACTGCGGCATGTAGCGCAGCATCGTGACGGTCGGCTTCTTCGGCCCGATGTCCTCGCCGAGCTGCTTCGCCTTCTTCTCGTACGCGTCGAGTTTCGCCTTCGCCTCGGCGGTCTTGTCGAGGGCGGCGGCGTTGAGGAGGTAGTTCTCCTTCCAGGTGAAGCCGGGGCGGATGGAGAAGACGGTCGGGGCGATCTTGGCGAGCTGCTGGTACTGCTTCTCGGCGCGGAGCTTGCTGCCGAGGATCAGGTCGGGCTTGAGCTTGTTGATGGCCTCCAGGTTGAGGCCGTTGATGGTGCCGATGCTCTTGGGGTTCCCGGCGTCCTTCTTCAGGTAGTCCGGCAGCGACTCGTCGCCCTCGGTGGGGGCGTAGCCGACGGGCTTGATGCCGAGGGAGACGACGTTGTCCAGCTCGCCGACGTCGAGGACGACGACGCGCTTGGGCGCGGCCTTCAGCTCGGTGGTCCCCATGGCGTGCTTGATGGCGCGGGGGAACTGACCGGCCTTGGCGTCGGTGCCCATCTTGGCGGTCTCCTCCGCCGCCTTGGCGAAGTCCTTGCCGCCCTGGGCGACGGACTTGGAGCCGGTGCCGTTGTCACTCTTGCCGCCCCCGTCGGAGGAACCGCAGGCCGCGAGGGCGAGGGCACCGGCGGCGGCGAGGGCTGCGGCGGCGGTGCCGCGGCGGCGAAGGGACATCGCGTACTCCAGGGGGTCGGGCGGGCGGTCCACGCGCGGCGGACCCCCGGCACAGCATGAGGTTAGGCGGCCCTTACTTTACGCATGCTTGAAACTCGCAGCACAGGGACCCTGATCAACACCGGCGAATCGGACTTTCGCCACCCTTATGCGTGAACCCTCACCGCACACATTGATCGGCCGGAAGTCCGAAAACTACCTTCGGTCCGATGACTGGAGGTGACCATCCGATGACGGTCTGTGGCAGGGATGACCGCGCGGCGTCCGGACGTCCGCCCCGCGCGCCGCTGACGATCGCCGCCGACGGCTCGTACGCCGCCCGGCTGGCGCGTCGGGGTGACGGGACGGACGACCGGTTCCCGGAGCGCTGGACGCTGAGCGGACCGGAGCCCTATGCCGTACCGCTGCCCGGTGAGGCGCCGGAGGCGCCGGACAGCGCGCTGCTGGCGCTGGCGGACGGCCGGGTGCTGATCCGGCGGCCCGTCGAGGACGGCTTCGCCCTCGCGCTGCTGTACCCGTCGGGCCCGGACACCGGCGAACTCCCGCTCGGCACCATCGAGGCACCGGAGCTGACGCTGCTGCCCCCGGCGCCGGACGGCCGCAGCGCCCACGCGCTGACGCCGGGCGCCACCTCCACCTCCCTGTGGCTGCTGCACGGAGGTCCGGACGGCCCCGAGCACCTCGCGGAGCTTCCCGGGCGGTGCTCCGGCGGCGCCTGGCTGGACCGCTCCGGGCAGTTGCTCGCCGTCGATCAGGAGCTGGACGGCCGGACGAAGACCGTCGCCGTCGACCTGAGCCGCGGCGGCGAAACGACACTCCTCCTCCAGATCACCGAGGAGAGCAACGACCGGCTGCTGCTGGCCGATCCGGACAGCGGACTGCTGCTGGTCCGCTCCGACGCGCCGGGCGAGGACCGCCTGGGCTGGGGCGTCCTCGGCAGCGCGCTCCCGGTGCGGTTCCCCTCCTGCCTGCACCCGGCGGACGCGGCGCTCACCCCGTTCGCCGTCCAGCCCCGGCAGATGCTGACGCCCGAGCACTGCGCGGTGGCCTGGCACCTCGTGGACGGCGACGGCGAACGCCTCGGCGTCTGGCGCCCCGCCGACCGGGAACTGCGCCAACTCCCCTCCCCCGAGGGGTGGTTGACCGGATCGGGCCGCTGGAGCGCGGACGGCGAGCTGCTGCTGCCGTACGTCACGGAAGCGGTCCCCTGCGGGCTGGCGCGGATGGCCGTACCGCTGGAGCCGTCCGACGGGCTGTGGCCGTGGACGACGGAGCGGGCGGTGGAACGGGCGGCGGGCCCGGAGCCGGTCGCGGTACCGGTCGCGGAGCCGGTCGCGGAAGCGGCGGTCGGCCCGGTGGCGGGTCCGGTCGCGGAGCCGGTGGCGGGTCCGGGGTCGCTCGCCGGGGCGGTGGCGGCGGAGCCGATGGCGGGGGCGGGGCCCGTCCCGGCCCCGGTGGCGGTCCCGGCCCCCGCCCCGGTGGCGGCCCCGGTGGCGGCGCTGCCCGCGGGCCCCGGGCCGGTTCCGGCGCTGCCCGCGGTGCCGGTCGCCGCGGACGTACCGCCGGTACCGCCGGTGTCCGCCGCCGTGCCCGTGCCGCCGACGGGGGTCACCGTGCGGACGCCGGACGCGGAGCGGTCGCGGCCGTCCCGGGCGGGGCGGACGATGCAGGGGCTGCACACCACCCGGCCGCCGCTGCCGGTGCGCAACAGGCTGGACGGGGACCCCGTCCGGCAGTGGCAGGACCGCGGGCGGATCGCCCCGATCGGTGCGGCGTTCCCGCCGCCCCGGGACGGCAACTCCCCCTCGCCCGCCCCGCCGGAGGCCGGGTTCCGGGAGCCGTTCACGGGGGCCGCGCGCCCTTCTCCCTGCCGTCCGGTGCCGCTGCAGGAGGCGCCGTTGTCGGCCGGGGAGGCCCGGTGGAGCGTGATCACCCGCCCCGTTAGGATTCAGCGGGGCTGACGGGGGCCGCCCTTCCCTCCTGACGGAGCGCGGGGTTGTTCCCGCGCGGCTGGTCGCGCCGGCCACCGGCGTCGGCACCGCGGCGGCCTCGACGCGTACAGCCGTAAGCGATCCGACGGAGTGACACTTTCCATGCCCGAAGCCCAGACCGACACGACCGAGGCGCGCCCGCAGGAGGCACCCGCCCAGGCCGCCGAGGCCCAAGGCTCCGGCAGGCACCGCGGTCCGGCAGCGACGGAGGAGGCCAGGGCGGCCGCCAACGGCCGTCACCGCCGCACCAAGCAGCCCCAGCACGCCTGATCTCCAGGCGCCCCGGAGCCTGTCCCGGCCCCCGTCCCTTCTGCGGAAGGGACGGGGGCCGTTGCCGTGTGCGGGGCGCGGGCTGGGCGCCGGGCGCGGCCCGCGGCGGTCGGCCCGAGACCGGTCGGCAGCCGGTCACGCCCCGGCCCGCGGCGAACGGCCCGGACGGACGGCGGTCGGCGGTCGGCGGTCGGCCCGAGGCGGGCGCCCAGAGCAGTCCGCGTCCGCCCCGGGACGTCCGGCCCGGGACGTCCGGCCCGAGGCGAACCCGGGGCAGTCCGCGTCCAGCCCGGGTTGTCCGGCCCGAGGCGCCCGCCGCCGTCCGCCCTCACCCCCGCTTGAGCCCCAGCACCTCGGTGGCGGCGAAGGTCTCCCCCGCCGGGCGGTTCGCGTAGTACGGGGTGAGGGCGGCGTCGAGTTCGTCGTAGGTGAAGGTCTCCTCGGCGCTGTCGAATTGGGCGGCGATGCGGGGGCGTTCGGCGATGGCGACCATGCCGCCGTGGACGACCAGCACCTGGCCGTTGACGCGGGCGGCGGCCGGGGAGGCGAGGTAGCCGACGAGCGGGGCGACGTGTGCGGGGGACAGCGGGTCGAGGGTGCCGTCGGCGGGTTCGGCGAAGCCGGCGAAGACGTCCTCGGTCATGCGGGTGCGGGCGCGCGGGCAGATGGCGTTGGCGGTGACGCCGTACTTGGCGAGCGCCAGCGCGGTGGAGGTGGTGAGCCCGACGATGCCGCCCTTGGCCGCGGCGTAGTTGGGCTGGCCCGCCGAGCCGGCGAGGAACGCCTCGGACGAGGTGTTGACGATGCGGCCGTAGGCGGGGGCGCCGGACGCCTTGGACCGGGCGCGCCAGTGCTTCGCGGCGAAGTGGGTGGTGTTGAAGTGGCCCTTGAGGTGGACGCGGATGACCGAGTCCCATTCGTCCTCGGTCATCGAGAAGACCATCCGGTCCCGGAGGATGCCCGCGTTGTTGACCAGGATGTCGAGGCCGCCGTAGGTGGTGAGGGCGAGGTCGATCAGTTCGCCCGCCTGTGTGTGGTCGGCGACGTCGCCGGTGTGGGCGACGGCCCGGCCGCCGGCCGCAGTGATCTCGGCGACGACCTGTTCGGCGGGGGCGGCGGACGCCTCACCGGAGCCGTCGCGGCCCGGCGCCCCGAAGTCGTTGACGACGACGGCGGCGCCGAGGCGCGCCAGTTCCAGCGCCTCGGCGCGGCCCAGGCCGCGGCCCGCGCCGGTGACGACGGCGGTGCGGCCGTCCAGGGGGAGTGCGGTGCCGGTCAATGCCGTTCCTCTCGGTCGCGGGGCCGGGTGGCCGCCGTACGGCCGCCCGGCCCGGGGCGGTCACAGTTCGATGCAGGTGCGCAGGGAGGTGCCGGTGCGCATCTGGTCGAGGGCGTCGTTGATGTCGTCGAGGCGGACGCGGTGGGTGATCAGCCCTTCGAGGTCGACGCGTCCGGCGCGCCACAGGGCGATGGCGCGTTCGTAGGAGCGCAGGACGTCGCCGCCGCCGTAGAGGGAGGGCAGGATGCGCTTCTCGTCGAAGAACAGCTCGAACATGCTGACCTGGAAGGTGTCGTCGAGGGCACCGGCGCCGACGACGCAGAGGGTGCCGCCGCGGCGGGTGGTCTCGTAGGCGGTGCGGGCGGTGGCGGACCTGCCGACGACCTCGAAGACGTAGTCGTAGCCCTCGCCCGCGGTGACCTTGGCCTTGGCGTCGGCGAGGGCGTCGGGCTCCAGGGCTTCGGTGGCGCCGAAGCGGAGGGCGGCCTCGCGGCGGGCGGGCACCGGGTCGACGGCGGTGATGTGGGCGGCGCCGCAGGCCCGCGCGCCCTGGATGACGGAGATGCCGACGCCGCCGCAGCCGATGACGGCGACGGACGATCCGGCCTCCACCTTCGCGGTGTTGACGACGGCGCCGAGGCCGGTGGTGACGCCGCAGCCGATGAGGGCGGCGATGTCGTACGGCACGTCGTCGGGGATGGGGACGGCGCAGTGCGCGGCGACGACGACCTCCTCGGCGAAGGTGCCGGTGCCGGCGAAGCCGAAGACGTCGCCGCCGGGCCGCCGGAAGTTGGGCGTCCCGGCGTTCATGAACCCGGCCAGACACAGGTGGCTCTGGCCGCGTTTGCAGGACGGGCAGGCGCCGCAGGCGGGCAGCCAGCACATCAGGACGCGGTCGCCGGGGGCGAGGGCGGTGACGCCGTCGCCGACGTCGAGGATCTCGCCGGCGCCCTCGTGGCCGGGGACGAACGGGGTGGGCTGCGGCAGTACCCCGCTCATCGCGGAGAGGTCGGAGTGGCACAGGCCGGTGGCCCGTACCCGCATCCTGACCTTGCCGGGCCCGAAGCCCACCGCCTCGACGTCGTCGAGGACATCGAGGGTGTCCTGTCCTGTCTCGTGCTGTACGGCTGCGCGCACGGTGCGGCTCCTTCTCGTACGAACGGACGGTGCGGGTGGCGGTGCGGGGACGGGCGCGGGTGCGGGGCGGGTCAGGTGTGGTCGACGACGGTGTCGGCGAGGACCGGGGCGTCGTCGCGGTCGGCGGCGGTGACCTGCACCTGGATGCGGCCGGGCCCGGGGGCGTCGCGCCACAGCCGCAGGCGCAGCGTCTCGCCGGGGAGGACGATCCCGGCGAAGCGGGTGGTGTAGGCGCGCACCCGGGAGACGTCGCCGCCGAGGGCGGTGTCGACGACGGCCTTGAGGGCGACGCCGTAGGTGCACAGGCCGTGCAGGATGGGCCGGTCGAATCCGGCGAGCCGCGCGAACGACGGGTCGGCGTGGAGCGGGTTCCAGTCGCCGGAGAGGCGGTAGAGGAGGGCCTGGTCCTCGCGGATGAGGCGTTCGGTGGTGAGGTCGGGGGCGCGTTCGGGCACCTCGGTGCGGGCGGAGGGGCCGCGGTCGCCGCCGAAGCCGCCTTCGCCGCGGACGAAGATCTGGGTGTCGCAGGTCCACAGCGGCCCGTCGTCGTCGGCGACCTCGGAGCGCAGCACGATGACGGCCGCCTTGGTCTTGTCGTACACGGCGGGCACGGTGGAGGTCTGGGTGGCGCGGCCGGAGACCGGCAGGGGGCGGTGGACGGTGACGGTCTGGCCGCCGTGCAGCACGGCGGCGAGATCGACGTCGATGCCCGGTGCGGACAGTCCCCCGGCGACCGCCATGCCCCCGCCCGCGACGGTGGCGAAGCTGGGCAGGACGTGCAGCGCGCTCTCCAGCGTGTAGCGCAGTTCGTCCGGGTCGGTGGCGGGGTGGGCCTTCTCCGGGGTGGGCGCGCCGGCGCCGATGCCGAGGTGGTAGAGCTGAACGTCCTTGTGGTCCCAGGTGAGTTCGGTGGTCCGCGGCGGGGCGCCGGTGGCCTTGGCGACGTCGATGGGCATCGGGCTGTCTCGCTCCTTCGCGCGTAGGAGGACCCCGGCCCGCCGTCCGCACCGTCGACGGGCCGGGGCCGTACGGGTCGGCCGGGACGCGTTTGGTGGTGCGGGCCGGGCCCGGGGCGGTGCGGGCCGGAGCCGTGCGCCCGGTGGCGGCGGGCGGGGCCGGGCCCCGGGCTGCCGGGCCTCCGGGCCTCCGGGCCGACGGGGCGGGCCGGGTGCTCGGGCCGGTGGCGCGCGGGGGTTCCGGTGGTGTCCGGTGGTGTCCGGTGGCTCCGAACGGCCGGGGCCGGCCGGTGTGCGGCCGGTGGCTGCGGTCGCACCCGCACTTCTAGAACGCGTTCTAGCCGATGGGCTCCTGTATAGCCGATCCGCCCGGCACCCGGAACCCCCCTGACGGCCCGTCAGCTAAGGGGGCGGGGCCGCACCGGTGACATTTGTCCCAGGCCCGGCCCCCTCGTTCTCCTCTGCCCCGCCGCGTCGGCGCTGCGTACCGTCATGACCATGAGAACGAGGGACGCGCGGCCGACGCCCGGAGCGGGGCGGCCCGCCGGGCACGGCGCGCGTACCGGAAGGACCGACCCGACCTGGGGGAATGACAGTGCGATGGACGAACCACCCCGAGGACGCGGGCGACGGCGGGACGGCCGGCGGGGCCTCGCGGCCCCGGGATCCGGCGCGGGACGCGGACGGGCCCGGCGCGGCACGGGGTCCCCGGCGCCGGGCTAAGTGGCGCAGGGTGGACCGGCTCGGCGGGGTGTGGGGGCGGCCCCGGGAGGCGGACGGGACGGGCGGGGAAGGGGGCCCGGGGCGCCGGGGGCGGTGGTCGGCGCGCGGGCACGGGAAGGGGCCGGGGCGGTACGCGTTCCTGCCCTGGCTGCTGCTGGGGATGGGCGCGTTCTCTCACATCATCCAGGGGCGGACCGGTAACCCGTGGCTGGCCGGTGCCGGACTGCTGGCCTTCAACTCCCTCTACGTCTCCGTCGTCTTCCTCTCCTTCAACCCGCGGCTGCGCTCCACGGCCGCGCCGGTGTGGGCGCTGGCCGCGCTGGCCGCCGTCACCTACGCCGTCGCCCTCGGCTTCGGCGGGAGCTGGTACCTGTTCTTCCTGCTGCTGGCCCTGGCGTCCGGCACCGTCCAGCCGCTGCGCGGCCGGAAACTGGCGCTCTGGCTACTGGTGCTCGGCGGCTCGGCCGGATACCTGATGGGGCAGCACGACCCCAAGAGCGCGTTCGGCATCGGGTACGGCACATTCCTGTCCGGCATGGTGACGGCGACGGTCCTCAGCCTCTTCGACACCATCAAGGAACTGGACGCCACCCGGCAGGAACTGGCGCGCGGCGCGGTGGAGCGGGAGCGGCTGCGGTTCTCCCGCGATCTGCACGATCTGCTGGGGCACACGCTGTCCGTGGTGGTCGTCAAGGCGGAGGCGGTACGCCGGCTGGGCCCGCGCGATCTGGACGCGGCGCTGGAGCAGGCGGCCGACATCGAGGCGGTCGGCCGGCAGGCGCTGACGGAGATCCGGGAGGCGGTCAGCGGCTACCGCGAGGGCAGCCTCTCCGTCGAACTGGACCGCGCCCGCTCGATGCTGGAGGCCGCCGGTATCGCCCCGGAGGTCCACCAGTCGGGCCCGCCGCTGCCCCCGCAGGCCGGTGCGCTCCTGGGCTGGGTGGTCCGCGAGGGCGTCACCAACACCGTCCGCCACAGCGGCGCCACCCGCTGCACGATCGTGGTACGGGTGGATGAGGACCGGGCCCGGCTGACGGTCACGGACGACGGGCGGGGACCGGCGGGGACGGACGAGCCCCAGGGCCAGGCGAGGGCGGACGAGGCCCGGGGCCAGGTGCGGGCGGGCGGCGAGGGCGCCGGTGCCGGGAGCGACGAAAGGGCCCGCGAGGGGGCTCCGGGAGCCGGCGGGGGCGGCGTGCGGGAAGGCGGGGCGCCGGGAGCCGAGGTTCCGGAGGCCGGGGCGCCGGAGGGCAGCTCCCGGCGGTCGGGCGGCGGGACCGGGCTGCGGGGGCTGGCCGAGCGACTGGCCGCCGCGGGCGGGACCCTGACCTCCGGGCGCGACGGCCGTCGCGGATTCCGGCTGACGGCCGAGGTCCCGGTGGGGACGGGGGACGAGCGGACGGAGGCGGACGCGGCCGGGTGAGTCCGCATCACCGGGCGGGGCGGGGGCGGGGCGGGACGCAGGCCCAGGGCGGGGCGCGGGCCCGGGGTGCAGGCCCAGGGCGGGGCGCGGGCGGCCGGGGCGCGGGTCTGCGCGGAGGACGAGAGCGGCGCACGGCTGGGGGCGCGGGCCCGGGGCGCGAGCCTGCGCGGAGGACGAGAGCAGCGCACGGCTGGGGCTCGGGCCCGGGGCGGTGGCCATGGGCCGGAGCGGGGCGCAGGCTACGGGCCGGGGCTCGGGCCCTGGGTGCGGGCCTGCGCGGAGGACGAGAGCGGCGCACGGCCGGGGGCGCGGGCCTGCGCGGAGGACGAGAGCAGCGCACGGCCGGGGGCGCGGGCCCGGGGCGCACGGGCCATGGGAACGGCCCCGAACGGCGCGGGCATGAGCCCGGCCCCGGGCGTACGGGGAACGGCAGCCAGGCAGGCCAGGCATGGGGGCCTTGGCCGGCCCGGCCTCGGGCGTAGGGGGAACGGGCGCAGGCCCGGGCGGACGCGGCGCGAGCGGACGCGGGCACGTGCCCGGAGCCCGGGTGCGCGAGGCCCGGACCGCCGACCGGACCGCACGGCATGGCGTGGCGTGGCACGGCGTGGCATGGCATGGCGTGGCGTGGCACCGGACCCCACGGCACAGCGCCGCTCGGTATGGCACCGGACCCGACCGCGCCCCATGGCGCCAGGACCGGCCCAACCGCCCCCGTGCCGTGTCCCGGCCCCGTACTCTCCCCTCCGTGGACGAGATGCTGCGGGACGAGCGGGCGGGGCAGCCGGTGCGGCTGCTGCTCGCGGAGGATCAGGGGATGATGCGCGGCGCGCTGGCGCTGCTGCTGGGCCTTGAGGAGGACATGGAGGTCGTCGCGCAGGTCGCGGCGGGCGACCGGATCATGGCGGAGGCGCTGGCGACGCGGCCGGACGTGGCGCTGCTCGACATCGAACTGCCGGGCCGCAGCGGGCTGGACGTGGCGGCCGATCTGCGGACCCGGCTGCCGTCGTGCAAGGTGCTGATCCTGACGACCTTCGGGCGGCCCGGGTATCTGCGCCGGGCGATGGAGGCGGGGGCCGCCGGGTTCCTGGTGAAGGACGGGCCGGTGGAGGATCTGGCGGCGGCGATCCGGCGGGTGCTGGCCGGGGAGCGGGTGATCGATCCGGGGCTGGCCGCGGCGGCACTCAGCGCCGGCCCCAATCCGCTCACGCCCCGCGAACGCGATGTGCTGACCGCGGCGGTGGACGGCGCGACCGTCGCCGATATCGCCGGGGTGCTGCACCTCTCCCAGGCCACCGTCCGCAACTACCTCTCGGCCGCGATCGGCAAGACCGGCACCCGCAACCGCATCGAGGCGGTCCGCGCGGCCCGCCGCAACGGCTGGCTGTAGCGAGGACGGGGACGGGCCGGGGCCGGGCCCCAGACGGACCGGCGGCGGGCTCCCCGGACGGAGCGGGACGGGGCCGGAGCGGAGCCAGGGCCCCCGGGCAGAACGGGCACAGGACCGGAGCGGAGCCACGGCCACCCCGGGCAGAACGGCGGGGCTCCCCCGGCCCGGCCGCCCGGCCTCCAGCCCCGGAGCCCGACAGGCACGAGGCCGCCCCGGCCACCCCATCCCCGGACCCGAAGGCGCCGAGCACAAGGCGCCCGGCCGCCAGGCCCCGAAAGGGCCGGGCTTAAACCACCACCCGGCCTCCAGCCTCGAAGCCACCGGATACGAAACCGGCCAACCGCCCCGCAAAGAACGCCCCCAACCCCAGAACGGGAACGCGCCTGATCCCCTCAGGCGTGCCCTGCCCCGTCAGGCGCACCCCCTCAGGCGTGCCCCGCCCCGTCAGGCACGCGCCCTCAGGCGTGTGCCGCGTCCTCCCTGCGCCGTGGCAGGGCTATGAGCATCAGCACGACCGCGCCCACCAGGACCACCGCGCCGACGTGGAAGGCCAGGCCGTAGCCGTCGGCCAGGGCCGCGGGGCCGTCGCCGGACAGGGCGCGGGCGGCGGCGACGGTGGAGAGGATGGACAGGCCCAGGGCGCCGCCCATCTGGCGGGAGGTGTTGATCAGGCCGGAGACCAGGCCCTGGTCGCCGGGGGCGGCGCCGGAGGTGGCGATGGCGGCGACGGGGGTGGCGGAGAGTCCGGCGCCGAAGGCCATCAGGATGCCGGGGCCCAGCAGGGTGCCGAGGTAGGTGCCGTCGACGCCCATGGTGCCCTGCCAGAACATGCCGCAGGCGGAGATCGCCGCGCCGCAGACCGCGAGGGTCTTGGCGCCGGTGCGGCGCATCAGCCGCGGGGCGAGCTTCGAGCCGATGACGATGCTCAGCGAGTGCGGGATGAAGGAGAGTCCGGCCCGCAGCGGGGAGTAGTCGAGGACGTTCTGCACGTAGAGGGAGAGGAAGTACCACATGGAGAACATCGCGGCGCCGGAGAGCAGCATCGCGGCGTTGGCCGAGGAGACCGCCCGCGTCCGGAACATGCCGAGCGGCATCAGCGGCGCCTTGGCGCGCGCCTCGACGGCGAGGAAGGCGGCGATGACCAGCAGTCCGGCGATGAGCGGCAGGAGTGCGGCGGCGGAGCCCCAACCCGCCGTCTCCGTCTGCACGATGCCGTAGGCGACGAGTCCGAGACCGGCGGTGGCCAGCAGCGCGCCGGGTATGTCGAGGCGGCGGGCGGTGTCCTGGCGGCTCTCGGTGAGCCAGAGCACCGCGCCGATCAGCACCAGCGCGCCGACGGGGACGTTGATCAGCAGCACCCAGCGCCACGACAGGTACTGCGTGAGCACGCCGCCGACGAGACCGCCGACCGCGCCGCCTCCGGCGCCGACCGCCGACCAGGTGGCGATGGCCCGGGTGCGGGCGGGGCCGGTCGGGAAGGACGTCGTCAGGATGGTGAGGGTGGCCGGGGAGAGGACGGCGGCGCCGATGCCCTGGAGGGAGCGGGCGGTGATCAGTTGCCAGGGCTCCTGTGCCGCTCCCCCGGCGAGGCTGGAGACGGTGAAGAGCGCCAGCCCGAGGACGAATATCCGCTTCCGGCCGAAGAGATCGGCGGCCCGTCCGCCCAGCAGCATGAAACCGGCGAAGGTGATGACGTAGGCGTTGACGATCCACTGGAGGCCCAGCTCGCTCAGGCCCAGTCCGGAGCGCATGGCGGGCAGCGCGACGTTGACGACGGAGACGTCGAGGATGACGAGGAACTGACCGGAGCAGACCAGCAGCGTGACGAGCCAGCCGGGAGGCGCGCTGCGGCGGGGTGGAGCGGACAGGGCGGTGGACGGGGAAGCAGTCGGGGGCATGGAGCAATGGTCGCACCCGCCGGACCGAACGCGTATCGGATATCCGCCCGGTCCCGGCCCCGTCGCAGGTCGCGGGCATGGTCCTAGGACCTACGACCGATGCGCACCCGGGGAGGCCCGGTTCGGGGCCCGCGCACCGTTCAACTCGCCTCTTTCCGGCGTCACTTGCGGAGCAGGGTCACCACGGCGGCGCCGCCGAGGCCGATGTTGTGGGCGAGGGCGGTGCGGGCGCCGGGCACCTGGCGTTCCCCGGCGGTGCCGCGTAGCTGCCACACCAGTTCGGCGGCCTGGGCGAGGCCGGTGGCGCCCAGTGGGTGGCCTTTGGAGATCAGGCCGCCGGAGGGGTTGACGACCCAACGGCCGCCGTAGGTCGTGGCGCCGTCGGCGACGAGCGCGCCGGACGCGCCTTCGGCGCACATGCCGAGCGCCTCGTAGGTGAGGAGTTCGTTGATGGAGAAGCAGTCGTGCAGTTCGATGACGTCGATGTCCTCGATGCCGAGGCCGCTGGTTTCGTAGACCTGGCGGGCGGCGGCGCGGGTCATCGGGGTGCCGACGACGTCGGTGCAGGTGCCGGTGGAAAAGCTCGCCTCGGTGTCGGTGGTCATGGCCTGTGCGGCGATCTCGACGGCGTGATCGGCGAGGCCGTGGGCGGCGACGAACCGTTCGGAGGCCACGACGACGGCGGCGGCGCCGTCCGAGGTCGGGGAGGACTGGAGCCGGGTCAGCGGGGCGTGGACGACGGGCGCGGCGAGGACGTCCTCGACCGTGTACACGTCGCGGAACTGCGCGTACGGGTTGTGGGCGGAGTGGCGGTGGTTCTTGGCGCCGACGGCGGCGAGTTGTCCGGCGGTGGTGCCGTGGCGCTCCATGTGTTCGCGGGCGGCGTTGCCGAAGAGTTGCGCGGTGGGCGGGGTTCGCGCGAAGCCGTGGGCGGCGGCCATCACGCCGTAGTGGCGGGCGACGGGTGACGCCGCGAAGTCGCCGCTGCCCGCGCCCGCGCCGAGGGCGCCGCGCCGCATCTGTTCGAAGCCGAGGGCGAGGACACAGTCGTTGACGCCCGCCTCGACGAACTGGCGGGCCAGCATCAGGGCGGTGGCGCCGGTCGCGCAGTTGTTGTTGACGTTGTAGACGGGGACGCCGGTCATGCCGAGCCCGTAGACGGCGCGTTGACCCGCGGTGGATTGCTGGTGGCAGTAGCCGACGGGGACCTGTTCGACGGCGTCGTAGCCGATTCCGGCGTCGGCGAGGGCGTTGCCGCCCGCCTCGGCGGCGAGGTCCCAGTACCGCCGGTCGCCGCTCTCGGGTTTGGTGAAGGGCGTCATGCCGACGCCGATGATGTACGCCTTGCCGCTCATGGGGGTCTCCAGGGGCGTCTACGGGGCGAGCGCGCCCGGGGGCGCGGCACGGATCGGGTATGAGGGGCCGGGCACAGGCCGGGCGAGGGCCCGGCCACGGGCCGGATACGGGTCAGATCAGGGGCCGGGGCTCGGGGTCGCGGGGCAGGCCGAGGAGGCGTTCGGCGACGACGTTGAGCTGGACCTGGGTGGTGCCGCCGGCGATGGTCAGGCAGCGCGACATCAGGAAGCCGTGCAGGGCGCGGGCGCCCGGTCCTTCGTCGAGGGCGCCGTCGGGGCCGAGGAGTTCCAGGGCCAGTTCGGCGGTTTTCTGCTGGTGGGCGGTCTGGAGGAGTTTGCGGATGCTGGCCCCGGCGCCCGGTTCCTCGCCCGCGACCCGCTGGAGGGTGGTGCGCAGGGTGAGGCAGCCGAGGGCGTGCGCTTCGGCGGCGAGCGCCCCGGCGCGGGCGCGGACGGCGCCGTCGCGGCGCGCGGCGTGGTCGAGGAGGGCGGAAAGGCCGGTGCCGAACGTCATCTGGTCGGCCATGTGGACGCGTTCGTTGCCGAGGGTGGTGCGGGCGACCTTCCAGCCGTCGTTCACGGCGCCGACGACCGCGTCGGCGGGGAGTGCGACGCCGTCGAGGAACACCTCGTTGAAGAGCGCGTCGCCGGTGATCTCGCGCAGCGGGCGGACGGTGATGCCGGGGGCGCGCATGTCGAGGACGAAGAAGGTCAGGCCGCGGTGTTTGGGGGCGTCGGGGTCGGTGCGGGCGAGGAGGATGGCGTGGTCGGCGTCGCGGGCGGCGGAGGTCCACACCTTCTGGCCGGTGATCCGCCAGCCGTCGGCGGTCCGTTCGGCGCGGGTGCGCAGCGACGCGAGGTCGGATCCGGCTTCGGGTTCGGAGAAGAGCTGGCACCAGGCGAGGTCGCCGCGGAGCGTCGGCGGCAGGTAGCGGGCGCGTTGGGCGTCGGTGCCGTGGGTGAGGAGGGCGGGGACGACCCAGGTGGCGATGGAGAGGCCGGAGAGTTCGATGCCGGCGGCGGCGGTCTCCTGCTGGATGGCGAGTTGCTGGACGGGTCCGGCGCCGAGTCCGTACGGGGGCGGCAGGTGCGGGGCGGCGTACCCGGTGGGGGCGAGGGCGCGGCGGGCGGCGGCCGGGTCGAGGCCGCGGGCGGCGCCGAGGGCGGTGCGGGCCTGCTGCCGGAACGCGTCGGCGGCGGGCGGGAGTTCGAGGTGGAGGGTGCGGCGGGCGCCGTCGGCGGCGAGGCGGGCGGCGCGCTGCCGGTGGGTGTCGCCGGGGCCGAGGAGCTGGCGGGTGGCGGTGGCCCGGCGCAGGTGCAGGTGGGCGGGGTGTTCCCAGGTGAAGCCGGTGCCGCCGAGGATCTGGATGGCGTCCTTGGCGTTGTCGGAGGCGGCGTCGAGGGCGGTGGCGGTGGCGAGCGCGGCGGCGAGGGCGCGTTCGGCGGGCGGCGCGCCGAGCGCCCGCGCCGCGTCCCAGACCAGTGCCCGCGCCGTCTCGCAGCGGATGAGCATCGTGGCGCAGAGGTGCTTGACCGCCTGGAACTGCCCGATGGGCCGCCCGAACTGCACGCGGACGGCGGCGTGTTCGGCGGCGGTGCGCAGCGTCCGGGCGGCGGTGCCGCAGCTCTCGGCGGCGTACAGCACCCCGGCGAGGTCCCGCACGAGGCCGGTGTCGACGGCGAGGCGCCGCGCGGCGGGCACGGTCACGGCGTCGGCCCGTACCTCGGCGACGGTCCGGAGCAGGTCGGCGCCGCCCCGCACGCGGACGGTGAGCGCGGCGGCGTCCACGGCGAACCAGCGGGTGGCGGGCGCGCCGCTCCCTGCGGGCCGGGACGCGCCCGCCGGTGGCCGCCCGGCCGAGGCACCCGACGGCCGCCCGCCACGGGGCCCGCCCCCGGCGTCCGGCGCCCCGGCATCCCGCGCCTCCCCGTCGGCGGCCCGGCCCGGCGCCTCCCCGGGCAAGCCCCCGGGCGTCTCCCCCGGTACGCCGCCGCGCGCCTCCCCGGGTGCGTCCCCGTCCCCCGCCGTCTCCCGTGCGGCCAGCAGGATCAGGTCCGCGGGGCCGCCTCCGGCGACCGGCGGGGCGACGCCGTCGAGTACGTAGCCGCCGGGCCCGGCGGTGGCGGTGAGGGTGCCCGGTCCGAGGGCGACGGCGCCGATCCGCTCGCCGGTGGCGAGGCGCGCGGCGAGGTCGTCCGCGCCGCCGTGGTGGAGCAGTGCGGCGGCGAGGGCGCTGGGCAGGTACGGGCCGGGGAAGAGCGCGGCGCCCAACTCCTCCAGGACGACCGCGAGGTCGAGTGCGGTGCCGCCGCCTCCGCCGAGGCGCTCCGGGAGGTGCGGGGCGAGGAGCCCTTGGGCGGCGAGGTCGTCCCAGTGGGCGGGGCGGGCCGCGTCGCCGGGTGTGCCGGAGCCCGCCGCGTCGGCGGTCGCGCGGACCGCCTCGGGCGGCGCGGTCCGCGCGGCCCATCCGCTTACCGCCTCGGCCAGGTCACGGTGTTCCTGCGTGATTCCGATGCCCATGGCGGGCAGAGTAGAACACGTTTCAATCTGACGGAAGGTCAGATACGGGGTGGATGACGGTACGGCCCGCCCCGCCCGCCGCGCGGCGAACGCCGGGCCCCCGGTGAACGCCTCCCTGGGCCCCACCGCCCCGGGGAACCCCACTCCGGGCGCCCCGGGAAGCACCGACCCGGGGGCACTCCGCCGCGCCTCACCGCCCCGGGCGACCCTGCCCCGGGGCACCTGCCGCCCCGCACCCCGGCACTCGGGAAGCTCCACCCCGGCGCACGGCGCCCCGGGCGGAGTGCCCGGAACGCTCCCACCGCCCCCAGCCCGATGGCCGGGACGCCGCCACGACGGACGGGGCCGGGCACGGCGTCCGCACGGCGCCCCGGGCACCCCGCCGCGCCTCACCGCCCCGTACAACCCTGCCCCGGGACACCCGCCGCCCCGCGCCCCGGCACTCGGGAAGCTCCACCCCGGCGCACGGCGCACGGCGCCCGTGCGGGGCCGCCCGGAACCCTCCGCCCGCCCCCGCGTCCGCACCGTGGCCCCGGGAGCCCGCCACGGCGGACGGGAACGGGGCGGACGGGAACAGGGCGAACGGGAACAGGGCGGACGGGAACGGCCGGTCGGGAACGGGCGGTCGGCATCCGCGCCGGGCCCCGGTGGCGCTCCACGGCCGGGGCTCTGCCGAAAGGCAGAGCCCGGATCGGTCTTGAGGTCCATGCCCGCTCGCCCGGAGCGGCCAATACTGGACGGCATGCTCCTCATCAGCGGTTTCCGTCGTGCCGGGCGTCCCGGGCCGGACGCTGCGGCGCCTCCGGGCGGACGTGGCCGGGGCGCCGCGGAGACGGCCGGGGCGGCCTTCGCCGCCCTGGCCCTGTTCGCGGTCGCCCAGCGGTTGTGGAATCTGCCGCACCCCGTTCTCCAGTTGTGTGTGGTGGCGGTCGCGGTGGCGCTCTTCCCGGTGCGGAGGCGCCGGCCCGGGGCCGTGCTCCTGGTCCTCGCCGTGCTGGCGGGGGCGGCGCCCGTCGCCGGGCCGGTGGCGGCGGGTGCCGCGTACGCGGGGGCGCTCGGCACGGTGCGGCCGGGCCACCGCGTCCGGCTGCTCGGCGGCGCGGGCCTGCTGGTCCTGATCTCCGCGACCGCGGCCGGCCCCTCGCTCGGCACCGGTTCGATCGTGCACGGCGTGGAGCTGGGGCTGGTGCTGGCGGTGACCGCCGTGGTGGTGCCCGGTCTGGTCGGGACGGTGCACGGTCAGCAGGCCCGGCTGCTGCGGGCGCTGCGCGAACGCGGCGACGCGGCCGAGCGGGCCCGCCGCTCCGCCGACAGCGAGGCCCGCACCCAGGAGAGGTCGCGGATCGCCGCCGAGATGCACGATCTGGTGGGCCACCGGCTCAGCCTCGTCTCCCTGCACGCCGGCGGGCTGGAGCTGGCCCTCGACCGGGCCGCGCCGGAACTGCGGGAGGAAGCCGTCCTGGTGCGCCGCACCACCCGGGACGCGATGCGGGAGCTGCGGCAGGCCCTCGGCGTCCTCGGCCCGCTCGGCGGGGACGCCGGTCCCGATCCGCTCACCGACGCCACCGGCACCCGGGCCGACGTCGAGGCGCTGGTCGCACAGTCCCAGGACGGCCAGATCGCGGTCCGGCTGGAGTGGGAGGGCCCCGACCTCGACGGCTGCCCGGCGCAGGTGCGGCGCGCGGTGCACCGGGTGGTGCGGGAGGCCCTGACGAACGTCCACCGGTACGCGACGGCCGCCCACGTGACCGTACGGGTCGAGCAGGACGACCGGAGGGTGCGGGTGACCGTCCGCAACGGGGCGCCGCCCGCTTGGCACGGCGCGCCGTCCGAGGCGGGGACGGGGCGCGGTCTGACGGGTCTGCGGGAGCGGGTCGAGCTGCTCGGCGGGAGCTTCGAGGCCGGGGCGCTGCCGTCCGGCGGGTTCCGGGTGGCCGCGACCGTACCGGCACGGCCGGACGACACCGTCCCGCGGACACGGCCCCCGGGCGGTGCGGAGGCTTCCCCGGCGGCCCCGGACGGCGGTGCGGCGGCGCTGTCGCGGGCGACCCGGGCACCGCGGGCGGCCAGGGCGCTGGCGTTCGCGCTCGGGGCCGCGGCGCTGTGGGTGCTGATGGCCCTCGCCGTCGCCTTGGTGTACGCCCAGCCGCGGCAGACGGCCCGGCCGGTGGAACCGCGTCCGGGCATGACCTATCAGGAGCTGAAGGGGGTCGTCGACATCCCGGCCGCGCGTGCCGCGGCCACCGGGCACGAGCCGTCGCGGCCCGTCGGCGCGGCCGGCTGCGTCTACATGCCCGGGGACGCCCGGCCCGGCTCCTTCCGCATCACCCGGTACTGCTTCGATGCCTCGCGACGCCTGATCTCCATCGACCGTTTCACCGTCCCGTCCGTACGGGACGCCGCTCCCTGGGAGACCCCATGACCGAGCCCGCCCGGCCGATCCGTGTCCTGCTCGCCGACGACGAGGCGATGATCCGGCACGGGGTGCGGCTGATCCTGCGGCACGCCGACGGCATCGACGTGGTCGCCGAGGCCGCCGACGGGCACCGGGCGGTCGCTGAGGCCGCCGCGCATCACCCGGATGTGGCGCTGGTGGACATCCGGATGCCCGGATGCGACGGGCTGAGCGCGATCCGGCCGCTGCTCGCCCTCGATCCGGCGCCGCGCGTGGTGATGCTGACGACCTTCGGTGACGAGGAGAACGTGCTGCGGGCGCTGCGGGACGGCGCTTCGGGGTTCCTGCTGAAGGACGAGGGGCCGCAGGAGCTGATCAGCGCGGTCCGGGCGGCGGCGTCCGGTGACGCGGTGCTCTCCCCCGGGGTCACCGGGACGGTGATCGCCCGGATGCTGCGCGGCGGCGTCCCGGACAGCGGTGGCACGGCCGCCGTACCGGACGAGCGGATCGCCCGGCTGACCGGGCGTGAGCGGGAGGTCCTGGCGATGCTGGGGGAGGGCCTGTCGAACCAGGACATCGCGGAGCGGCTGGCCATCGGCGTCGGCACGGTGAAGACGCATGTGGGCGCGATCCTGGAGAAGACCGGTTCGGCGAGCCGGGTCCAGGCGGCCCTCCTCGCGCACCGCACGGGCCTGCGCCCCTGACCCGGACCGCTTCCGGACGCCCGCAGCGCCGGGACCCGGCCAAGGAGGAGCAGGCCCGGCCGAAGGCGAAGCAGGACCCGGCCCAAGGCGGAACGGACCCCGCCGAAGGCGTGAGCGGGGTGACCGCCGAAGCTCTGCCGAAAGGCAGAGACGGGCGGCCTCCCCTGCCTTTCGGCAGAGCTGAACTACCGCCTCCAGAACGACGTTTACGCAGGTGAGGGCCGCAAGGATGAGGAACGTCCGCTCCGGCCCGCGGTGTTCGCGGGCCGTCGTTCCCCAGCCGGAGTCCTCATGTCACAGACGTTCGTCCCCTCCGCTCCCCCCGCCGCCGAACCGGCCGCCCGCGCCACGGGCCTGACCAAGGTGTACGGGGCGGGCGAGACCCGGGTCACCGCGCTGGACTCGGTGTCCGTGGAGTTCGCGCGGGCGCGGTTCACCGCGGTGATGGGCCCGTCCGGCTCCGGCAAGTCGACGCTGATGCACTGCATGGCGGGCCTCGATCCGGTCACCTCGGGCTCCGCCCGGATCGGTGACGTCGAGCTGTCCCGGCTCAAGGACCGTCAACTCACCGAGCTGCGGCGGGAGAAGGTCGGCTTCGTCTTCCAGGGCTTCAATCTGCTGCCCACCCTGACCGCGCTGGAGAACATCACGCTGCCGCTGCGCCTCGCCGGGCGGCGGCTCGACACCGTGTGGCTGGACGCCGTCGTCGCCACCGTGGGGCTGTCCGGGCGCCTCGCGCACCGTCCGGCCCAGCTCTCCGGCGGTCAGCAGCAGCGTGTCGCCGTCGCCCGCGCCCTGGTGTCCCGTCCGGAGATCGTGTTCGCCGACGAGCCGACCGGCAACCTCGATTCGCGTTCCGGCGCGGAGGTGCTGGGTTTCCTCCGTGACTCGGTGCGGGAACTGGGCCAGACCGTGGTGATGGTGACCCACGACCCGGTCGCCGCCGCCCACGCCGACCGGGTGGTCTTCCTGGCCGACGGCCGGCTCGTGGACGAGCTGCACGCCCCGACCGCCGACGCCGTGCTCGACCGGATGCTCGCGTTCGAGTCCCAGGGCCGCTGACTTCTCTCACCGTCCCGCCGTCCCCCCAACTCCGAAAGCCCGCCATGCTGCGAACTGCCCTGCGCAACGTTCTCGCGCACAAGATCCGCCTGCTCATGACCGTGCTCGCGGTCTGTCTCGGTGTCGCGTTCATCTCCGGTTCCCTGGTCTTCGCCGACTCCACCGCCGCCGCCTACCGCGCCGCCATGTCCGAGGACTACGCGGGCATCGACGTGAGCGTGGGCCCGAAGTCCGTTCCGGGCACCTCCCCCGACGAGCAGTACGAGGCTCTGGACGACGCCTTGGTCCGGAAGCTGTCCGCCCTTCCCGGTGTCGCCTCCGTCCGCCCGGTGGCCGACGGTTCGGTCACCCTGGCCGCCAAGGACGGCACGCCGATGCGGGCCGACACCATGCGGGGCAAGCTCGGCGTCGCCTACGTCCCCGGGCCCGGCGGGCGGGACGCCCGCTATCCGCTCACGTCGGGCCGCGCCCCCCGCGACGGCGGTGAGGTCGCGCTGGACCGCGGGACGGCGGCTGCCGCCGGGTACGTCCTCGGGGACACCGTGACGCTCGCCACGGACGGACCGGCCCTGAAGAAGCGCCTGGTGGGCCTGGTGTCCACCACGGACAGCCGGGTGAACGCCGGCGGCACCCTGGCGGTGTTCGACAAGGCCACCGCCCAGAAGCTGTTCGCCGCCCCGGGGCGTTACAGCGGGGTGGACCTGACCGCCGCGCCGGGCACCGACCAGTTCACGCTGGCCGCCCGGGTCGGCGCCGTACTGCCGGCCGACCGGGCCGAGGCCACCACCGCCACCGCCCTGGCCACGCAGCAGTCCGTCTTCGTCGCGGGCACGACCAGCGCCTACGAGCGCCTGCCGCTGCTCTTCGCCGTGGTCTCGCTGTTCATCGGCACGTTCCTGATCGTCAACACCTTCACCGTGCTCGTGGCCCGCCGTACCCGTGAGATCGCGCTGCTGCGGGCGATCGGCGCCACCCGCCGTCAGGTGGTCCGCTCCGTCCTCGCCGAGGCGGCGCTGGTCGGTCTCGCCGCGTCCGTGCTCGGATTCGTGCTGGGCCTGGGGGTGGCCACGGCGTTGCCTGCGGTGCTGGACACGTCCGGTGACGCGTTGCCCAGCGGGCCGCTGGTGATCGGCCCGGCGGCGGTCCTCGCCTCGCTCGTCGTGGGGGTCGGCGTCACCGTGCTCGCCGCGTGGCTGCCGGCGCGCCGGGCGGCGCGGATCGCTCCCGTCGAGGCGATGCGTACGGCCGGAGGGCCGCCGTCCGTGGTGGTCTCCCGCCTCCGTGGTGTGGTCGGTGCGGTCCTCGTCGTCGCGGGTGTGGGCCTGCTGTTCTCGCTGAGCGACGCGACCAGCGCCGATGACGAGATCTTGCGGACCGCGATGTTCGGGTGCGGCCTCCTCGTGACGGGTCTGATCGTGCTGGCCCCGCTGCTCGCCGGGCCGGTGGTCCGGCTGCTGGGCGGGGTGACCGCCCGCTTCGGCGCCGCCGGGCACCTCGCCCGCGTGAACGCGCTGCGCGATCCGCGCCGTACCGCCGCCACCGCCGTCGCCCTGATGATCAGTACGGCGCTGGTCTCCGGTCTCGCCGTCGTCCACGAGTCCACGAGCCGGGCGCTGGACTCGCAGGCCGCTGCCGGGCTGAGCGCCGACTACGTCATCAGCACCCGTGGCACCATCGGCGACCTCGGCTCCGCCGCCGTCCGGCGGATCTCCGCCGTGCCCGGTGTGCGGACCGTCTCCGCCGTGGCGGATTCCACCTTCTCCGCCGGTCCGCTCGTCAAGTCGGTCTCCGGGGTGGACCCGAGGACCGTGGACGAGGTGCTGAAGCTCCGCTTCGTCAGCGGTTCCGCCGAGGGCCTCGGCCCCGGCAGGCTCGCCGTCTCCCGCAGCTTCGCCCGCGACCATCACCTCACCACCGGTGACCGGATCGAGGCGAGCATGGGCCCCGGAACCGGCGACCGCGACGAGCCTTACACCGTCGTCGGCGTCTACCAGGACAACCCCACCGCCCAGGACGTCCTCGGCTACCGCCCCGAGGTGCAGCGGCACAGCTATCTGCGCGACTCCGTGCAGCGCGTCCTGGTCCACACCGCCGACGGCACGGTCTCCGACGGCATGGAGAAGCGTCTGCGCGCCGCCGTGGGCGACAGTCCGCTGCTGAAGGTCCAGGACCGCGACCAGCTCGTCCAGGAGCAGGCCGGTGTCGCGGGCGAGCTGATGACCTTGATGTTCGGACTGCTCGGCATCGGTGTCCTGATCTCCGCGCTCGGCATGGTCAACACCCTTGCCATGGCGGTCTCGGAGCGCACCCGGGAGATCGGCGTCCTGCGTGCCATCGGTATGGACCGCTCCGGCGTCCGCACCATGATCCGTCTGGAGGCCGTCTGCGTCGCCGCCTTCGGCACCCTGCTAGGTATGGCCGGTGGCCTCTTCGCGGCGTGGAAGGTCAGCGGACTGGCCAACGGCGCGATCCCGCAGTACGCCTTCTCCCTCCCCTGGGGCACGCTCGCCCTCGTGGCCCTGCTCTCCCTCGCCGTCGGCGCGGTCGCCGCCGCCTTCCCCGCCCGGCGGGCCGCCGCGCTCAGCCCCCTGGAAGCGGTCGCGCGGGCGTAGGAACGGCCCGCCGCGTACGGCACCGGGCCCCGCTCGTCCCCCGATCCGGGGGCGGGCGGGGCCCTGCCGTACGCGGACCTGTCTCAGTCCCGGAACGCGCCCGCCTTGACGCCCTCCACGAAGGACGCGAACGCGGTCGCCGGGACGCTCAGCCTCGGCCCGTCCGGATTCTTGGAGTCACGGACGGGAACGACGCCGTGCGAGGCGACGAGGACGGCGGTCACCTCGACGCAGGTGCCGCCGTTGCCGCTGTGGGTGGACTTGAACCAGCGGTCGGCGGCGATCTCGACGCAGTCGCCGCCGTTGTCGCTGTACGAGGACTTGAACCAGCGGGGGGATTCGGTGGTCATGGCGTGCCCTTTCGCTGTGTGTCAGCGCGCTCGGTCGCGCCCGAGCGTAGGAGCCCGGCGACGGCGCCCGCGAGAGGGCGTACGAAAGCCCCGCCGACCTCCAACGCGGAGGACCTGACGGGGCTTTCGGCGTACGTCGGCCTGGCTCAGGCGCGAAACTCCCCGGCCTTGACGCCCGCGACGAAGGACGCGAACGCGGCGGCAGGGACGCTCAGGGACGCGCCGTGCGGGTCCTTGGAATCGCGGACGGGAACTATGCCGGTGGCCGCCGCGTGGGCGGGGGCCCACTCGACGCAAGTGCCACCGCTACCGCTGTAGGAGGACTTGATCCAGGTCAGGGGGAGGGAGTCGGTTGTCACGGGGAGCCCTTTCGCAACTGCTCGATCACGGCCACGGATTCCGCCTGAGAAAGCGCCTCGGCCTGTAGCTGATGGTAGGCCCTCACCAGCGGCAACACGGACGTGATCTCTCGGTCCAGATGCCCGTTGGTCTGCGACTCCACGTAGGACATAACGGAGCGGTCCGGCATAGTCAGCAGATTTACCACCCGGTTGAACGGGCGACGCTCACCCATGGCGTACGGAGCCAACTGAAGCACAGAGTTCGGTTGTTCAGCGAACGCGATAAGCCGGGCCAACTGCCGCTCCATGACCTTCGGTCCACCGATCAGCCGTCGAATACAGCTCTCATCCAGGACCACGATCACCATGGGCGGAATCCTCCGTACCAACGCCGCTTGCCGTTCAAGCAGGGCCTCGACCCGTTCTGCTGCTTGTTCGGAGGTGAGCGTGCCCCGCCGCACATGACCTTCTTCGATGGCGCTTGCGTACTCCGGCGTCTGGAGCAGTCCTGGAACGACGCCCACGTCGAACAGTCTTATCTCCGCAGCGCGGGCCTCTTGGCCCAGGTACTCCGGGAAGCCCTCCAGCAAGCTTCCGTTCCTGATCTCGCCCCAGCCGCGCTCGAACGACTCCGTAGTCCCCGTGAAGCCGAACGCCTCATCAAGACCCCGCGAAAGCCGCAGAGTCGGCGGCTTACGACCAGTTTCGATAGCCGAGATATGGCGGCCCGAGTAGCCGACCCTCTCGGCCAGTTCGTCCTGTAACCACCCCCGCGCTTCACGAGCGCTGCGTACGCGTGCTCCGAAGGCGGCCTGCGGGCTCGCCTCGGGGTTCAGTTCCTTGACGTTTACCAACGTGCCCTCCAGCACCGGAACGTTGAAGACAGCAAAACACTAGGCCAGCCTGAACCTCCCGGTAGTGGAATAACTACAGAGAGGAACCGATCGTGTCCGTCGAACGCAGGTCCGGAAAACGCGATCAGACTCCATACCGCCCGCAGCGCGGCGAACTCGTCGCCGACGCCGAACGCCGCTGTCTCGCCTTCGCCAAGAGCGAGTTGTGCGGGGCGTGGTCGCTGCGGTCGCTGACCGGCGGCGAGGAGTGGGTGGTCGACGCGGCCCACCTCCGGCGCCCGTCCCGCGCCGAGCGGCTGATCGCGGGCATCACGCTCGTCAACGCGCGCAGCCGGGGGGAGATCCTGTGACCGGCTATCTCGCCGAAGTCCGGCTGGAGCGGCGGCAGTCGCACTCCGGCGCCGGGGCCACGCACACCGTCGGCGCGCTGTGGACCGTCTCGCCCGTCCTCGCCGTCCGCTGGCTGCGCGGGCAGGCGCTCCGGCTCGCGGAGCGGATCGCACCCGAACCCGTCCGCTCCCCGTGGGCGTGGCTGACGCGGGAGGCGGACGACGCGCCGGACCACATCCGGCAGGTCCGCGCGTGGGCCTGGGACGCGGGCGAGGAACGCGCCGCCCGCGACCACATCAAACGGGGCCACGCCCTCTTCGTCACCCTCCCGGACGGCGACCGCGTCCACACCCTGAGCATCTGGCCCGGCCAGCCGCCCGGCAACCCGACCCAACCGCCACCCGAACCCTTCCAGCACCGCGTCGGCGGACTCACCCACCCCCTCCACGTCCTCACCGAAGACCCCTGGAGCCAGCCGTGACCACCCACCCCACCAGCGCGGACGGCCCCCGCACCCCGACCCGTTCCGGGACCGTCGGCGAGGACGTCCTCCGCGTCCACGAACTCACCGGCGCCGACGACCCGCGCCCCAAATGCGGCGCCGGAAAAGGCGAACCGGTCGATGAATGGCTCCGCGCGGTCAACTGCCCGGACTGCCGGTAGCGGCGGGCCCATTCCCCTCCCCCGCTTCCCCGTTTCCGCCGCCCCGTCGTTCTCCCCGTCCCCGTCCTCGTCCCCTCGGGCGTATTGCCGCTATTCCGGTGTGCCGGAAAAGCCGCCGCGCCCGTTCCCCGAGGACGCGGGAATCGGTTCCCGGAATACGGACCCGCTTCCCCGCTTTCCGGATTTCCGGGCCGCCGCCGCGCGTTCCGGCCCCACCCGAGGCGGCGGGGACCCCGTACGGCACGATGAGCCACCGGTGCCGCCCGCCGGGCGGTCGCCGAACGGACCGTACGACCAGGAGGACGCCATGGCCGCCGTGCCCGCCGACGTTCAGATCGCGCCGCAGACGCTCGCCGCCTTCGAGGCGGCCAAGGGCTTCATGCCGGCGGACGAGGGGCGGGCCCTGTACGCCGCCGCGGTGGAGGCGGCGGCGCTCGGGCGGCCCCTGCTGGAGGTCGGCACGTACTGCGGGCGCTCCACGATCCTGCTCGCCGACGCGGCGCGCGCCGCCGGAGTGACGGCGCTCACCGTCGACCACCACCGGGGCAGCGAGGAACAGCAGCCGGGCTGGGAGTACCACGACCCGACGGTGGTGGACCCGGAGGTCGGGCGGATGGACACCCTGCCGACGTTCCGGCGGACCCTGCACGCGGCCGGTCTGGAGGACCACGTCATCGCGCTGGTCGGCCGGTCGCCGCAGGTCGCGGCGGTGTGGGGGACGCCCCTCGGGCTGGTCTTCATCGACGGCGGGCACACCGACGAGCACGCGAGCGCCGACTACGAGGGCTGGGCGCCGCACCTCGCGGACGGCGGACTGCTGGTGATCCACGACGTGTTCGCGGACCCGGCGGACGGCGGGCAGGCGCCCTGGCGGATCTACCGGCGGGCGCTGGAATCCGGCGCGTTCACCGAGACGGCGGTCTGCCGTTCCCTGCACGTCCTGCGGCGCACCGGGCCCGGAATCTGAGCGGGCTACCATCACCGACGTGTTCTCCGGGCCCTCCTCCACCTTCCCCCCGCCCCGCCGCCGGCGCGGGCTCCTCCTCGTCCTGCTGCTGGCGGTGATCGCCGCCGGGGCCTCGGGCTGGTTCCTGTGGCGGCCGACCGGGGACGCGTCCTCGCAGGCCACGGCCCCGTCGCCGGACGGCGGCGCCGCGAAGCCCGTCCCGTCGGACACCGCCGACGGGCACGGCGCGGGCCACGGCGGACCCAGCCCCACCGGCCACTCCGGGCTGCGCGGCAAGACCGTCGTCCTCGACCCGGGCCACAACCTCCGCAACCGCGACCACACCGCCGAGATCGCCCGTCAGGTCGACGTCGGCAACGCCCGTAAGGAATGCGACACCACCGGCACCGCCACCAACGGCGGCTACCCCGAGGCGTCGTTCACCCTCGACGTCGTCCGGCGGGCGCGGGCGCTGCTCCGGCAGGAGGGCGTCAAGGTCGTCCTGACCCACGACGACGACCGGCCGTGGGGGCCGTGCGTCGACGAGCGGGCGGAGCGGGGCAACGCGGCGCACGCCGACGCCGCGGTGTCGGTGCACGCCGACGGCGCGGGCGCCGGGGAACGCGGATTCCACGTGATCCTTCCGGCGCGGGTCGTCGCGGGCAAGGCGGACACCTCCGCGATCGTCGCGCCGTCACGCACCCTCGGCACAGGGCTGGTCAAGCGGTTCGCGGCGGCGACGGGCAGCGAACCGGCCGACTACATCAACCACGGATCGGGCCTCGACGTCCGCTCCGACCTCGGCGGTCTCAACCTCTCGAAGGTCCCGAAAGTCTTCATCGAATGCGGCAATATGCGCGACGCGCAGGACGCCGCGCAATTGACCGAAGCGCAGTGGCGGCAAAAGGCCGCACGCGGCATCGCCGAGGGCATTACGGACTTCTTGGAGCATTGAGACGGACCCCGCGGAACACCGGCCCGGAAATACGTCCCCCCGGCCTCCCGGTGTTCCCCCGGGGCGTACCGACCGGCGGGACGGCCCGCCCGTCCGGGCGATAGGTTCGCCTTTACGATGGGGGGCCACCGCCGCGCCTCCCGCCGCGCACCCGAGCGTCAGCGCCGACCCGAAACCGAAACCGACAAAGGACCTTTACGTTGAATATCCGCTCCCTCAGTCGAGGTGACGGCGTGGTGACCGGAGCAGCGGTGTTGCTGTTCATCGCCTCGTTCCTTCCGCTCTATTCCACCTTCGCCACCAGCCTCATCGCGTGGGAATCGCTGCCGCTGCTGATGAGCGTGTACCTCGCGGGCATCGCCGCCGCGGCGCTGATCATCCTCGGGCGGGCGCTGCCGCAGCCGCCCAAGGTCCTCGGTCTGGAGCTGAACCAGATCGGCACCCTGCTGTCCATCTTCGCCGCCTGGACGGTGTTCTGGTCGCTCGTCAGCAGCGGCGGCCCCTCGGCCGGTCTGATCCTCGGCCTGCTCGCCGCGCTGGTGCTGGCCGCGGGGGCCATCGCCACGCCGCTGGTCCCGGCCCTGAGCGCCCCCCTGCTCGGCGCGCCGAAGCCGCAGACCCCCGGGGCGTACGGCACGGGCCCGCAGCCCGGTTACGGCTACCCGGGCGCGCAGCAGCAGCCGCAGGGCCAGGGCTACGGCTACCCCGGCGGCCAGCAGACCGACCCGTCGCAGCAGAGCTACGGCGGCCAGCAGCCCGCCCCGGCGGACGCCACGGCCGGTGGCGCGCAGGGCGCGGCGGCGCCCGCGGAGTTCGCGGCGTTCTGGTTCGCGGTGCCGGTGGCGCGTCCCCTGTACGGCGAGGACGGCTCGCCGTCGCCCATCGCGGAACTGGCGCCCGGCACCTGGTACCTCGCGGTCGACCAGCGCGGCCAGGCCCTCATCGCCCAGACCCAGGACGGCCGCCGCGGCGTCCTCCAGGACACGACGGGCATCCAGCGCGGCTGACCTGCGTATCTCTCTTTTTTCGACGGCCCCTCGCCTTGCGGCGGGGGGCCGTTGGCGTTCCCGCGTTGACGGCGGGGGCGGTGGCGTTGGCGTTCCTGCGTTGACGGCAGGGGCGTTGGCGTTCCTGCGTCGGTGGCGGGGGCGGTGACTTTTCCGCGTCGGCGGTGGCGGTGGCGTTCCCGCGTTGACGGCGGGGGCGCGTACGAGGTGGGTGCGGGGCCGTTGCGTCGTGCGGTGGGCGGTCGTACAGTGCGGCCACCGCCTGTTTCTGACGCTACGTCAGTTCCGGTGCGGGCTCTGCGGTTCCGGCGGCGGGAGGGGCGGGCATGCGACTGGGGCTGGCGCTCGGCTACTGGGGACGCGGCCCCGACCCCCGCCATCTGGAACTGGCCCGCGAGGCCGAACGGCTCGGCTACGCCTCCGTATGGACCGCCGAATCCTGGGGCTCGGACGCCTTCACCGCGCTCACCTGGATCGCCGCGCACACCTCCACCATCGCCCTGGGCACCGGCATCGCGCAGATGGCCGCCCGCACCCCCACCGCCACCGCGATGCACGCCCTCACCCTCGACCACCTCTCCGGCGGACGGCTGCTGCTGGGCCTGGGGCTGTCCGGACCGCAGGTCGTCGAGGGCTGGTACGGGCAGCCGTTCCCCGCCAGCCCGCTGACCGCCACCCGCGAGTACGTCGACATCGTCCGCCAGGTCCTGCGGCGCGCCGCCCCGGTGACATCGGACGGCACGTACCACCCGCTCCCCCACCGCGGCGCCACCGCCACCGGACTCGGCAGACCGCTCAAACCGATCACCCACCCGCTCCGCGCCGACCTGCCGGTACTCCTCGGCGCCGAGGGCCCCAGGAACATCGCGCAGACCACCCGCATCGCGGACGGCTGGCTGCCGCTGTACTGGTCCCCGCTGCGCACCGCCGTGTACGCAAAGTCGCTGCGCGAGGCGCCCGAAGGCTTCCGGATCGCGCCGCTGGTCCGGGCGGTGGTCTGCGAAGACGTCACCGAAGGGCTGTGGCCCGTCAAGGCGATGCTCGGCTTCTACATCGGCGGCATGGGCCACGCCGCGAAGAACTTCCACGCCCGGCTGATGGCCCGCATGGGCTTCGCCGAGGAGGCCCGCCGCATCCAGGAACTCTTCCTGGCGGGTCGCCGGGACGAGGCGGTCCGCGCCGTCCCCGATGCCTTCGCCGACGAGATCTCCCTGGTCGGACCGCGCGAACGCATCGCGGAACGGCTGGAGCTGTGGCGGGCGGGCCCGGTCACCGACCTGCTGGTGACGGCGCCCGATCCGCACACGCTGCGGGTGATGGCGGAGTTGATGACGTAAGGGCGGGCGCTCCGGCCCCCTCGGGCCCCGACCGGCCTCATCGACGGGTGGCCGCCGTCGAGCGGCGCCGCTCGGGCCCCGACCGGCGTCATCGACGGGTGACCGCCGTCGAGCGGCGCCCCCCGGGCCCGGCCGCATACCCTCGACCCATGCCCCGTCATCCGAAGAAGCCCCGCCGTCTGGTCGCCGGAGGGCGCACCTACCTGTGGACCCTCCGCCACAGCCACCGGCGGGAGACCGGCGGGCCCGTGGACTGCCGCGAAACCCTCACCCTGCACCCCCAGCCGGCAGGCTCCGGCGGCTCACTGCGCCTCGTCTTCGCCGACGGGCCGGGCCGGTACGTGCCCGGCGGCGCCCCCCTGGGCTCCGGGGACGTGGGGCTGGGCCACGGGCCCTCGCTGAACCTGCACGAACCGGGCGCGGTCCGGGCACTGCTCGACGCGGCGCTGGCCCGTGGCTGGCGCCCGGACGAGGGCCGGGCGACGGTGGAGATGGACGGCTGGCCCCTGCTGGAGGCGGCGGCACCGCCCGGCACCTGATCGGCCACCGGGCCGGCACGCCCGCCTTTCCCGGCAGGGCGCGGGCCGGACGCCGCCAGGGCGCGGCTCCGGCGGCGGGGTCGGCTCCGGCGGCGGGGTCGGCTCCGGCGCCGGGCGGGCCCTCGCGGCGCCGGGCGGGCCCTCGCGGCGCCGCGAGGGCCGTTCGCCCGTCCCCCGGCGGGGCGTTCACCTACGCCGACCGACCGTCCCCGTACCTCAGCCGAACGTCGCGTACTCCAGCCACGCGTCCAGCACCTCGCGGTCGCCGATGATCTCGACGCGGTCGCTGTCGGCGGGCAGCCGCTGGAAGACGACCAGCAGGAGATCGGTGAGCGGGCCGCGGACCGCGACGCTCGCCTTCCCGTGGGCGCGGCGGTGGACGACGCGGTCGCCGGAGAGGTCGAGCAGCCACTCGGCGTTCAGCTCCGGCGAGGCGTCGGTGGCGTGCAGATGGATCGAACGGCCGGGCGCGAACGGCGTCTTGACGCCCTCGCGGGCGGCCAGCCGCGCCGCGACCTCGGGCAGCTCGCCGAGTTGGAACCACTCCTCCAGACAGTCCGCCGCGACCTCCGGGGCGACCTCGAACGGCGCCCGGGCGGTCACCGCCGCGTCGGCGCGGTGCACAACCGTCTCGTGGGTCATCCGCCGCGCCCAGAACCCGGCCCGCCGCAACGGCGTCCACGTCCACACCGCGGCCTCCGGCCCGGCCTCCCGCAGCGCCCGTACGGCCTGCTCGGCGCCCTCGGCCAGCCAGCGGTCCAGCGCGTCCGGATCGTCCCCCTCGGGGCCCTTCCCGCCGGGGACGTCGTCGAACGCGGCGGCGTCGGTGGCGCGGCGCTCGACCATCGTCCCGGCCCAGCGGTGCGCCCCGCCGACGTGCCGGATCAGGTCGGAGAGCTTCCAGTCCGGGCAGGTCGGCACCGTGGCGGTGAGATCCGCGCCGCGCACGGTGTCCCGGAACGCCTCGGCCTCCGCGAGGAGTTCGGCGCAGTACCGCTCGTGGCTGAGTGATCCTTGGAGAGTCATGGCCGCACCGTAATACGGCGGTTTCCGGGACGCGCGGCCATTTCCCGAACGTATCGGCGAGTTCTTCCCGCCCGCCCCGGGCGGGTCAGCCGCAGCAGTCCGGTGCGAGGCCCACCGGAAGGGATTCGCCGCCGAAGACCGAGGTGGTGGCCTCGTCGCCGCCGAGCGCCGCCACCGCGAGCAGCAGCGAACCGGCGGTCCACGACGTCCGCTCCCGTGGCCAGATCACGTCGTCGTCGAAGACGCGTCCCGTCCAGTACATGCCGTCGTCGGCGCGCAGGTGTCCGATCCAGCGGAGGATCTGCACGGCGCGGTCGGACTCGCCCATCGCCCAGAGCGCGAGGGCCAGTTCGGCGCTCTCGCCGCCGGTGACCCACGGGTTGGGAAGGACGCAGCGGACGCCCAGCCCGGGGACGACGAACGCGTCCCACTGCGCGTCGATCCGCTCCCGGGCGGCGGCGCCGCGGACGGCACCGCCGAGGATCGGGTAGTACCAGTCCATGGAGTAGCGGGACTTGTCGAGGAACCGCTCGGGGTGCGCGCGCAACGCGTGCCCGAGGCGGCCGAGGGCCAGCTCCCAGTCGGGCTGCGGCTCCTCCCGCTGCTCGGCCATGGCCAGCGCGCACCGCAGCGCGTGGTGGACGGAGGACGAGCCGGTCAGCAGCGCGTCGGTGACGGGCGTACCGTCGTCCTCCCGCTTCCACCCGATCTCCCCGCCCGGCTGCTGGAGTCCGAGGACGAACTCGACGGCGGCGTAGACGGCGGGCCACATCCGGTCGAGGAACGCCTCGTCGCCGGTGGACAGGTAGTGGTGCCAGACGCCGACCGCGAGGTAGGCGCAGAAGTTGCTCTCCCGGCCACGGTCGGTGGGCTCGTCCGCGTCGCCGTCGGCGTACGCCGCGTACCAGGAGCCGTCCGCGTTCTGGTGGCGGCGCAGCCAGTCGTAGGCGGCCGTGGCGCGGTCGTGCTCACCGGCGGCGTCGAGAGCCATGGCCGCCTCGGTGTGGTCCCACGGGTCGAGGTGGTGGCCGCGGAACCAGGGGATGGCGCCGTCGGCGCGCTGGGTGGCGAGGATGCCGGCGACGGTGGCGGCGGCCTGTTCGGCGGTGAGGACGCCGGGCAGGACGAGGCGTTCGGTACGGCCCGGGCTCGTCACTTGGCGGCCGCCTCGGGCAGGTGCGGCTTGGTGGCGTAGGCGACGAAGCTCTTGCCGATCAGCGGGTTGAGGGCCTGTTCGGCGACCCGGGTGGCCAGCGGTTTCTTCATGATGTCCCAGACCAGCAGCTTGTGGTACGCCTTCACCGGCAGCGCCTTGTCGTTGTCGACGCCGAAGGCGCACTTCAGCCACCAGTAGGGGCTGTGGAGCCCGTGGGCGTGGTGGGTGCCGTACGGCTCGAGCCCGGCGGCGCGCATCTTGGTGAGGAGTTCATCGCCCCGGTAGATGCGGATGTGACCGCCCTCGACCTCGTGGTACGCGTCGCTCAGCGCCCAGCAGATCTTCTCGGGGCCGTAGCGGGGGACGGTGACGGCGATACGGCCGCCGGGACGCAGGACGCGCACCATCTCCGCGAGGACGCCCTTGTCGTCGGGGATGTGCTCCATGACCTCGGAGATGATCACGACGTCGAAGGAGTCGTCGGGGAACGGCAGGGCCAACGCGTCGCCCTCCATGGCGGTGGCGGTGGCCCCGGCGGGCGCCTCACCGGCCTCCTCCATGGCGGCGAACCACTTGGCGACCTCGCGGATCTCGTCGGCGTTCCGGTCGAGGGCGATGACCTGCGCGCCGCGGCGGTAGCACTCGAAGGCGTGGCGGCCGGCGCCGCAGCCCAGGTCGAGCACGCGGTCGCCCGGGGCGAGCGGGAAGCGGGAGAAGTCGACGGTCAGCACGGCGTTCTGCTTTCGTCCGGCGGGTCGGGGCGGGGGAACTCGGTGGGGCGGGCGGGGCCCTAGGCGCGGGCGGTGGCGGACTGCCGGGCGATGGCCTCGCGGTAGCGCTCGGCGGTGCCGAGGGCCGCCTGCCGCCAGGTGAAACGGGCGAGGACCCGTTCGCGTCCGGCCGCGCCCAGGCGGTGGCGGAGGGCGGGGTCGCCGAGGAGGCGCCGCAGTCCCCCGGCGAGGGCGTCGGCGTCGCCCGGCGGCACCGCGAGGCAGGTCTCACCGTCGGGCCCGGCGACCTCGGGGATGGCGCCGCCGGTGGTGGCGAGCAGCGGGGTGCCGGTGGCCATCGCCTCGGCGGCGGGCAGCGAGAACCCTTCGTAGAGGGACGGCACACAGGCGATCTGCGCGCCACGCACCAGGTCGACCAGTTCGGCGTCGGTGATGCCCTTGACGAACTCGATGGCGCCGGAGAGGCCGAGACGTTCCACGGCGGCGGCGACCGGCCCGTCGTCGGCGCGCTTGCCGACGACGACGAGGTGCGCCTCGGGGTGCTCGGTGCGGACCTTGCCGAGCGCCTCGACGAGGTGGATCAGGCCCTTGAGGGGGACGTCGGCGCTGGAGGTGGTGACGATCCGGCCGGGCACCTCGGGGACGGACGGGTCCGGGGCGAAGAGGTCGGTGTCGGCGCCGATGGGCACGACGTGGATGCGGTCGCCGCGGACGCCGAGGTCGTCGATGATCTCCTGGCGCGAGGAGCCGGAGACGGTGAGGACGGACGGCAGGCGGCGCGCGACGCGCTTCTGCATCCGCGTGAAGCCGTACCAGCGGCGGACGGAGAGGCGGCGGGCCGCGCCGTCGGCGGCGGCGAGGTCGAGGCGCCGGTCGACGGTGATGGGGTGGTGGACCGTGGTGACCAGCGGGGCGCCGAGCGCGCCGGGGCCGCCGAGCAGGCCGTAGCCGAGGGTCTGGTTGTCGTGGACGACGTCGAACGCGCCGCGGCGGGCGGCGAGGTGGCGCCGGGCCCGCAGGGAGAAGGTGAGCGGTTCGGGGAAGCCGCCGGTCCACATGGTGGCGACCTCCAGCGCGTCGATCCAGTCGCGGTACTCGCCGCGCTTGGGCGTGCGGAACGGATCGGGCTGACGGTAGAGGTCGAGGCTGGGCAGCTCGGTGAGCGGGACGCCCTCGTCGAGCACCGGATAGGGCTGGGCGCCGATGACCTCGACGGTGTGCCCGAGGCGGGCCAGCTCACGGGAGAGGTGGCGTACGTAGACGCCCTGTCCGCCGCAGAACGGGTTCCCCTTGTAGGTGAGCATCGCGATACGCAGGGGGGTGTCGCCGGGCGGCCGGGCGGTGGTGGAGGGAGTGCCACCGGGGCGGGGCGTCGCTGCCTGGACGGCCTCTGCGGTCACCGCGCGGCCCCCTTCCTCACTGGACGTCCGCCGGAGCGTAACCGCTGGCGGTAATCTAGAACAAGTTTCAGAACTGAAGAGCTACTGATCAGTTCACGAGCTGTTGAATCTACCGGCCGGGCAGGGAGCGCGAGGAGCCGCCTCGGGTGATTCGCGCCACGGCCGGAGCCCCTGCCATGCTGTGCCGATCGCACCACCGGCACAGCACCGCATCGCGGACGAAATGCCATGGAATGGGACATATGACTACGGAATCCAGGGCGGCCAGGCCGGCACTTCCCGCGAGTCCACCCCTGACCGAACGTCAGGAGGCACGGCGCCGACGCATCCTGCACACCAGCGCCCGGCTGGCCGGACGCGGCGGCTTCGACGCCGTCCAGATGCGCGAGGTCGCCGAATCCTCCGGCGTCGCCCTCGGCACCCTCTACCGCTACTTCCCCTCCAAGGTGCACCTGCTGGTCGCCACCATGCAGGACCAGCTCCAACACCTCCACACCACACTCCGCAAACGCCCGCCGTCCGACGAGGACCCCGGCGCCCGCGTCGCCCAGACCCTCATGCGGGCCTTCCGCGCCCTCCAGCGCGAACCCCACCTCGCCGACGCCATGGTCCGCGCCCTCACCTTCGCCGACCGCTCCGTCAGCCCCGAGGTCGACACCGTCTCCCGCCTCACCACCACGATCATCCTCGACGCCATGGGCCTCGACGGCCCACCCACCCCCGAGCAGCTCTCCGCCGTCCGCGTCATCGAACACACCTGGCACTCCGCCCTGATCACCTGGCTGTCGGGCCGGGCGTCGATCGCCCAGGTGAAGATCGACATCGAGATGGCGTGCCGGTTGATCGGGGTGACGGGGGTGAGCGGGCCCTCGGGGGCGAGCGGGGGCGCGGAGGCGCGCGGAGGCGCGGGGACGAGCGGGGGCGCGGGGGCGCGGGGGATCGCGGGGCGGGGCGGGGTGGGTTAGCTCCGGTGGGGGTGCGGGTAGTTGGCCCGCGAGGGGGCCATTTCGACCCTTACGGGATGTTCCCTACGGGAAACCGGCCGCAGCCGGGCACGCCCGACGCGCACCGCCCCTCCCTACGACGGAGCACACGACGAAGCAGGGGCCCGACGCCGTCCGCGTCGAGCCCCTGCGTGCAGTGCGGGTTCCCCGCGCTGCGATGTTCCGTACCGGTTACTTCCGTACCGATGGCTTCCGTACCGATGGCCTCCGCACCGGCCGTTTCCCCGGCGCTGTGACCGGGATGATCCACCGTGATCGGGGGCCGGCTCGCGGGACGGGCGCACGTGCAACGGCTGGTATTACTGGGGCATGCAGGAAGAGACGGCACGCTCCGCGATCGATACGTTCATCTCCGCGTTCAACGCCTCGGACGACAGCTATGTGACTGCCCTGCTCTCCCAGGCCCTGACCTCAGACGTGGTCTTCTGGGGGCCATTGGGCCGCAGCGAAGGAATCGCGGCGGTCGAGCGGTTCGTGCTGGACATCCGGCACCACCCGGCGGGGACCGGCACGATGGTGCGCTGCTCATCGGTGGACATGCCCGGCGAATGGGCCCGATACCAGTGGGTCTTCACCACACCGGACGGAGGCCCCCGCCTGGCGGGAACGGACGTCGTCCATCTGCGGCGGAGCCTCATCGACCAGATCATCGTCTTTGCGGGCGAGATCGAGTCGTCCGCCTCCTGAGCCGTCCTTCCGCCGGTCGATCCGCGTACGCGGACAGGCTCGGCCACCGCGCCTCCAGCGGTCGAACGGACGTCACCGCACATCCAACCGTCACGACCGCCAACCCGGCGAACCTACGCGGTCACGGCACCAGCGGCGCCTTGTGTACCGCCGTTTCCCTATCGGTTACTTGACCGGCGGGCAGTAGCCGCTGTCCTCGCCGATGGAGTTGATCTCGGCGTTCGGGCGGGAGTCGCCCGCGTAGTTGATCTGGTCGGTGCACTTCACGCCCGGCTTCTTCGGGGTGCCGGCCGGCTTGGCGGCGCCCTTCTCCGGCGTCGGGCAGTAGCCGGTCTTCTCACCGATGGAGTTGATCTCGGCGTTCGGGCGGGAGTCGCCCGCGTAGTTGATCTGGTCGGTGCACTTCACACCCGGCTTCTTCGGGGTGCCGGCCGGCTTGTCGCCCTTCTGCGGTGCCGGGCAGTGGCCGGTCTCCTCACCGATGGAGTTGATCTCGGCGTTGGGGCGGGGGTCACCCGCGTAGTTGATCTGGTCGGTGCACTTCACACCGGCCTTGTTGGGGGTCTTGGCCGCCGCGCCGCCGACGGAGCCCTGGGGGTCCTTGGCCGGGGAGGACTTGGCGCCGTCCGCGCCGTCCGCGCTGTCCGCGGCGGAGGACGAGGCCGGGGACGAGGACGAGGTGTCGGTGCCGCCGTCCTGGCAGGCGGTGAGCCCGAAGGCGGCAATCGTGATCACCATGGCGGCGGCTGCCTTGCGAGCGTAACGGCGGGTGTAGTGCGACACGTTCTTCCCGATCTTTCCGAGGGGGTGTTTCCGGCTTCTGGGAAGTAAGACTGCCGCTCGGCGCTGATGCTCCGCCGTCGTATGGATAACGCGCCACTAACGTCCTGCGGGCGGGCGGGGAGGCGCCGGGGCGGGGGCGGTCGTGCGGGTTCGCCGTCGGCTTCCCGGTGGTGGGGGCCCGTAGGGGGGATCCCGTAGGGGTCGGCGGGCCCCCTTGCGGGCCAACTACCCGGGCTCGCAACGGAGTTACCGCTTCCGGCGCGGCGGCTTCACCGATTTCCGGCACGGCCGCTTCCCCGCTTCCGGCACGGCGCCTTCACCGCATTCCGGCGCCCCCACCCTCGCCCTCACCCGTCCGCCACTCCTCCCCTGCCCCTCCCCTACTCCTCATTCCTCCCCTACTCCTCCTCCGGCGGGAAAATCGCCTCGCCGTCGGGTGCGAGGGTGAGAGTGATCGCCTCCACCGGGCATCCCTCGGCCGCGGCGAGGACCGTTTCGGAGGCGTCCGTTTCGGGGGCGGCGGGGTGGGACCGGCGGGCGGTGTCGAGGCGGAAGCGGTCGGGGGCGGTGGCGGCGCACAGGCCGGAGCCGATGCAGACGCCGTGGTCGACCTCCAGGTGCCAGCGGTCGGCCATCAGGCACCTGCCGGGAGGTGGATCATCTTGTGCTCCAGGTATTCGCCGAATCCTTCGGGGCCGAATTCGCGGCCGATGCCGGAGTTCTTGTAGCCGCCGAACGGGCCGAGCATGTCGATGCTGAAGGTGTTCACGGAGTAGGTGCCGGTGCGGACGCGGCGGGCGAGGTCGATGCCGCGGTCGGTGTCGGCGGTCCACACGGAGCCGGACAGGCCGTACTCGGAGTCGTTGGCGATACGTACCGCGTCCGCCTCGTCGTCGTAGGGGAGGAGGCAGATGACCGGGCCGAAGATCTCCTCGCGGGCGATGCGCATGGCGGGGGTGACGTCGCCGAAGAGGGTGGGTTCGACGTACCAGCCGGTGGGCCGGTCGGCGGGGATGCCGCCACCGGCGAGGATCTTGGCGCCTTCCCGCTGGCCGAGGGCGATGTAGTCGAGGGAGCGTTGCTGCTGGCGGCGGGCGACGAGGGGGCCGAGTTCGGTGGCGGGGTCGAGGGGGTCGCCGACGGTCAGGGCGTTCGCGGCGGCGGTGAACCGTTCGGCGATCTCGTCGTAGCGGGAGCGGGGGGCGAGGATGCGGGTCTGGGCGACGCACGCCTGGCCGTTGATCATCCAGGCGAACGGGGTGATCCCGGCGACGGCGGCGTCCAGGTCGGCGTCGGGGAGGATCACGGCGGCGGATTTGCCGCCGAGTTCCAGGGTGACGCGGGCGAGGTTGCGGGCGGCGACCTCCATGACGCGTTTGCCGGCGGCGACGGAGCCGGTGAAGGAGACCTTGTCGACGCCGGGGTGGCCGACGAGGTATTCGCTGACCTCACGGTCGGCGGGGAGGATCGACAGGACGCCGGGCGGCAGCCCCGCCTCCGTGGCGATGTCGGCGAGGAGGTACGCGTCGAGCGGGGTCTCGGGCGAGACCTTGAGGACGACGGAGCAGCCGGCGAGAAGGGCGGGGGCGAGCTTGGCGGCGGCGGTGAACTGCGGGACGTTCCAGGGGACGACGGCGGCGACGACACCGGCGGGTTCGCGGCGGATGAGGAGCGGGCCGAGGAGTCCGGCGCGGCGTTCCTCGAACGGGAAGTCGCGGGCGACGGTGAGGGCGGCGTCCCAGACGAGCATCGCGGCGAGCGCCTGGACCATGACGCCGGAGGTGTAAGGGGTGCCGTTCTCGGCGCTGATGACCTTGGCGATCTCCTCGCTGCGGACGGCGAAGGCGTCCTTGATGCGGGTGATGACCGCGATGCGCTCATCGAGCGGGGTGTCGGCCCAGACGCCGGAGTCGAAGGAGGTGCGGGCGGCGACGACGGCGCGGTCGACGTCGGTGCGGGTGGCGTGCGGGACGCGGCCGATGGGTTGTTCGGTGTGGGGGGAGATCACGTCGAGGGTGCCGGTTCCGGCGGGGTCGACGAGTTCACCGCCTATGTAGAGCTTGCCGTGTTCGACGAGGTCGCTCATGGCTGCCGCCTCCCGCGGTCGGCCGCCCGTCCGGTGTCCGGCGGCCCGGTCGGCCGCGTGGCGCATCCGGTGGCGGGCGGGTGGGAACGTTCCGTCAACTGCCTGCGCGTCGCGCGTGTCCGGCGCCGCCGCGGGCCGCCCGCCGGGTGGACGGAGCGACGGCACCAGGATTCTGACGGCACGTCAGTTATGGGTCGTTGAACTGATACCACCTCCCGGAGCAGGAGTCCACACGGCCGGGAGGGGGCGGCGGGAGCGGAAGGCGACGGCGGGACCGGCTCCGGAACCCGGCCCCGGAACCCCGCTCCGGAATCGGCCCCGGAACCGGCTCCGCGAGCCGCTCCACTGAAACGCGTTCTAGTTATAGTGGCGTGGCGTACCGCCCCGGGGCAGCGCGGTCCGGTGCGCGCATACGGATATACGGCTGCGAACCCGACGGGCGGGCACACCGAGAGGGGCCGGGATGACGCAGGTGACCGACCACCGGGGCGGCGTGTGGAGCGTCTCCGTGCCGATCCCCGGCAATCCGCTCGGCCACACCCTCGTCCACCTCCTGGAGACCGACCGCGGCCCGGTCCTCATCGACACCGGCTGGGACGACCCGGCCGCCTGGTCCGCGCTGACCGGCGGGATCGCCGCCTGCGGCTTCACCGTCGCCGACATCCACGGCGTCCTGCTCACCCACCACCACCCCGACCACCACGGACTGTCCGCGGCGGTACGGGACGCGTCCGGCGCCTGGATCGCGATGCACGAGGCGGACGCCGACGTCGTACGGCGCACCCGGGCGGCGCGGCCCGCCGCGTGGCGGGCGCGACTGGCCGCGAAGCTGGCCGCCGCCGGGGCGCCCGAGGAACACCTCGCGCCGCTGCGCACGGCACGCGGCGGGGAGCTGCCCGGTCAGCGGGCGGCGGTGCCCGACCGGCACATCGCCCCGGGTGAGCTGCTGGATCTGCCCGGTCGCCGGCTGCGCGCCATATGGACGCCGGGGCATACGCCCGGCCATGTCTGTCTGCATCTGGAGGAGGCACACCCGGGGCGCGCGGTGGGGGTGGCCGGGGGCGGGCCCGGGGTCCCGCCGGATGGCGGGCCGGGGACGACCGGTGGCGGGCACGGGACGGCCGGTGGCGGGCACGGGACGGCCGGTGGCGGGCACGGGACGGCCGGTGGCGGGCCGGGCGCCGGGTTCGGGCGGCTGTTCTCCGGTGATCATCTGCTGCCGGGGATCAGTCCGCACATCGGGGTGTACGAGGAGGCGGGCGAGGCGCCGGGCGATCCGCTGGGGGACTACCTCGCGTCGCTGGAGCGGGTCGCGCGGCTCGCCCCGGCGGAGGTGCTGCCCGCCCATCAGCACCCGTTCACCGACGCGGCGGGGCGCGCCCGCGCGCTGCTCGATCACCACGAGGCGCGGCTGGACGGCCTGGTGCGGCTGCTCGCCCGGCCACGGACGCTGTGGCAGCTCACGGTCGCGATGGAGTGGAACCGCCCCTGGGAGCGGATCCCGTACGTCTCCCGGAACATCGCGGTGGCGGAGGCCGAGGCGCATCTGCGGCGGCTGCTGGTGCGGGGCCGGGCGGTGGCGGTGGCGGGCTCGGACCCGGTGACGTACCGGGCGGTGTGAGGCGTCCGTCACCGGGCGGCGCCCCGGCCCGGGCGGCGACCGTACGGCGGGGGCGCGGGGCCCGGCCGGGCGGTGGGCGGCGGCCCTGCGCCGCCGCCCCGGGGTGCCGCAGGGCCCGGCCACCCGTCGTACGGCACGGCCACCGGCCCCGACGGCGACCGCCTCGGGCACCAGCACGAGCACCGGCACCCGTACCCGCACCGGCACCCGCACCGGCACCGGCACCCGCACCGCACCGGCGGATTCCGGCCGGGTGACCGCTAAAATGTGCGGACAACTCCATGTGTGCCCGATCGGGGGAAGCCGGTGGAAATCCGGCGCTGACCCGCAACCGTCAGGGCGGACGTACGCCGTGGGCGCGTCCGCACGAGCCGGAACACCCGGTGGGGCGCGACAGGCTCCCGCCGTCGGACGGGCCGCGCGCAGCGGCCGGGACGGTGGCGGCACCGTCGAGGTATACGGAGCTGAGCCCGGTGCCCTTCGCCTGCGGCCCCGGCCGTCGCGCGGATGGCGGGCCGAGCACGGCCGTCCGCCCCGCGACGCCCCGAGCGATCCGACTGAGAGGCACCCGCCGATGGCCCCCCTGGCCCCTTCCCGCGCCGCACTGGTGCGCCGTGCCGCCGTGGTGTGCGCCGCGGCGCTGGTCCCGGTCGCGGCGACCGCGCCCGCCGCGACCGCCGCCCCGGCACCGTCCCCCACGAAGCTGCCCGCGGGCCTGTACGGCTCCGGTGACCCGCGGTACGACGGGGTGTGGCGGCAGTCGCTGGCACTGCTCGCCCAGCACACCGTGCGGGTGGAGCCCGCCGCGGCGGCCGTGGAGTGGCTGGCCGGGCAGCAGTGCGCCGACGGCGCGTTCCCCGCGTACCGGGCCGACACCGCGAAGGCGTGCGGCGCGGCGACGATGCGGGACACCAACCAGACGGGTGCGGCGGTGCAGGCGCTGGCGGCGCTCGGCGGGCACGACGCGACGGTGGAGAAGGCGGTGCGCTGGCTGAAGTCGGTGCAGAACGACGACGGCGGCTGGCCGTCGATGCCCGGTTCGCCCAGCGACGCCAACTCGACGTCGGTGGTCATCGGCGCGCTCACCGCGGCGGGCCAGGACCCGGCGGAGGTCACGTCGCCGAAGGGGCACACGCCGTACGAGGGACTGCTGACGTTCCGGCTCGGGTGCTCCGTCAAGCCCGCCGAGCGGGGCGCGTTCACGTTCCAGTTGAAGGGCGCGGCGGCCAACGCGGACGCCTCGGCCGCCGCGGCGACCGGCGCGCTCGGCAAGGGCTTCGTCGTCCCGGCGGCGGGCTCCGGCGCCGCCACGCCGGTGGCCGCGCCGGAGTGCGGTGACGGGAAGAAGGAGCCGTCCGGAGCGGGGACGGACGCGCGGCGGCGGGCCGCGTCGGGCGCGAGCGCGTACCTGGTACGGGAGATGGACGGCAGCGGGCAGCATCTGATGTCGGCGATGCCGGGCGCGAAGCCGCAGCCGGACGTCGGCAACACCGCCGACGCGGTGGTGGCGCTGGCCGCCGGCGGGCACGGCGCGGCGGCGGCGAAACCGCTGGCGTGGCTGGAGAAGAACGGCCCGGCGTGGGCGAAGCAGGCGGGCCCGGCGGCGTGGGCGCAGTTGGTGCTGGCGGCGCACGCCACGGGCACCGACCCGCGGGACTTCGGCGGTACGGACCTGGTGGCGGCGTTGAACGCGACGGGTCCGAAGCCGTCCACCGCGGCAAAGAAGGCGGCTCCGGAGGAGAAGGACACCGGGTCGATCAACGCGTGGTGGCTGGTCCTGGTGGGTCTCGCCGCGGGTGCGGGCATCGGGTTCCTGCTGAGCGGCCGCCGGAAGCGCGGGCAGTGATGCGGGGCGCGCGGTGGGCCGGTGCGCTGGCGCTGGCCGGGGCGGTGGCCGTACCGCTCGCGGGCCCGGCGCAGGCGCAGGGACAGGCGTACCGGTACTGGTCGTTCTGGGACGGCGCGGGCGGGAAGTGGACGTACGCGACGCAGGGTCCGGCGACGCTGCGGCCCGCGGACGGCGCGGTGGCCGGTTTCCGGTTCACGGTCAGCGCCGAGTCGTCGGCGGTGGCCCGGCCGCGCGCCGCCACCGATTTCAAGACGCTGTGCGCCGGTACGCCGGAGAAGTCCGGGACGAAGCGGATCGGTGTCGTCGTCGACTTCGGGTCGGCGGCGGACGCGCCCGGCGGTGAGCGGCCGCCGAAGGAGCGGACGGCGTGCGCGCGGGTGCCCGAGGACGCGTCGGCCGGTGAGGCGCTGGCCGCGGTGGCGGAGCCGCTGCGGTACGACGCGCAGGGGATGCTGTGCGGGATCGCCGAGTACCCGAAGGCCGGGTGCGCGGAGCAGGTCGGCGGTGCGGGCGAACCGAAGGCGTCGGGGAAGCCGTCGGCCGGGGCGGACGGCGGCGGTCCGTCGGCGGGGCTGCTCGGCGGCGGCGCGGCGGTCGTGGCGCTGGGGGCGGCGGCGGTGTGGCAGGCCCGCCGCCGTCGCGGATGAGGGCGCCGGAGGCCACCCGGAGCACGGCGCTGCACGCGGGTGCCTGGTGGCTGTGGGCGCTGGGACTGGCCGCGGCGGCGTCGCGGACCACCAACCCGCTGCTGCTGGGGCTGCTGATCGCGGTGGCCGGATATGTGGTGGCGGCGCGGCGGACGGACGCGCCGTGGGCCCGGTCCTACGGCGCGTTCGTGAAGCTGGGGCTGCTGGTGCTGGGCATCCGGCTGGTGTTCGCGTTCGTGCTGGGCTCACCGATCCCCGGGACGCACGTCCTGGTGACGCTGCCGGAACTACCGCTGCCCGACTGGGCGCGGGGCGTCCGGGTCGGCGGCCGGGTCACCGCCGAGGGCATGGTCTTCGCCCTCTGCGACGGACTGAAACTCGCCACCCTGCTGATCTGTGTGGGCGCCGCGAACGCCCTGGCCAGCCCCGCGCGGCTGCTGAAGTCGCTGCCGGGTGCGCTGTACGAGGCGGGGGTGGCGGTGGTGGTGGCGATGACGTTCGCGCCGCATCTGGTCGCCGATGTGCGGCGGCTGCGGGCGGCGCGGCGGCTGCGCGGCCGCCCGGACCGCGGGTTCGTGGCGCTGCTCCAGGTCGGACTGCCGGTGCTGGAGGGCGCGTTGGAGCGTTCGGTGGCGCTGGCCGGGGCGATGGACGCGCGGGGCTACGGCCGCCGCGCCGAGGTACCGCGCGCGGTGCGGCGGATCACGGCGGCGCTGACCCTCGGCGGTCTACTGGGCGTGTGCGCCGGAACGTACGGCCTGCTGGCGCAGGCGGGCGCGGTCCTCGGCCTGCCGCTGCTGCTCGCCGGGCTGGCGGCGGCGCTGGCCGGCCTGTGGCTGGGCGGCCGCCGCTCGGTCCGCACCCGCTACCGGCCCGAACGCTGGGGCGTACGGGCCTGGCTGGTGGCGGGCTCCGGCGCGGCGGTGGCCGCCCTGCTGATCACGGCGGCCGGCTACGCTCCCGAAGCCCTGCACCCGCCGGCGGTCCCGCTGACCGCCCCCCGGCTGCCGCTGTGGCCGGCCCTGTCCGCCCTCGTCGGTCTGCTCCCGGCGTGGGTGGCGCCGCGGCCTGCGGATATGACCGGGCAGGGTACGGAGGGGGCCGCCGGGGCGGGACGGCCTGCCGGGGCGGAATGCCTTGGAGCGGGCCTGGGCTCTGGCTCTGCCCCAGGCTCGGGCACAGCCCCGGACTCGGGCACAGCCCCGGTCACGGACCCGAGCCCGGCCGTCAACGCGGACGCGAGCCCGGCCGAGGCCCCCGACTCGGGCACCGCCCCGGCCGAGGCCCCATGCGCACCCCCGGCCCCCGGCCCCGCCCGGCTCGTCGGACGGGCGCCCCGCCGGGAGCGTCCCGCCCCTGACGCCCGGCCCCTCTCCCCCGTCCGTCCCCCGAAGGAGCGCGTCCAGTGATCCGGTTCGAGCAGGTCTCGGTCACCTACGGGGAGGCGTCCGCGCCTGCCGTGCGGGGGGTGGACCTGACCGTGGCCGAGGGGGAACTGTGTCTGCTCGTCGGACCCTCCGGTGTCGGTAAGTCGACTTTGCTGAACGCGGTGTGCGGGCTGGTGCCGCACTTCACCGGCGGCACGCTCCGCGGCCGCGTCACCGTCGCCGGGCGGGACACCCGCACCCACGCCCCGCGCGAACTGGCCGATGTGGTCGGCACCGTCGGGCAGGACCCGCTGGACCGGTTCGTCACCGACACCGTCGAGGACGAGCTGGCGTACGGCATGGAGTCGCTGGGGCTCGCGCCGGGCGTGATGCGGCGGCGGGTCGAGGAGACGCTGGACCTGCTGGGGCTGGCCGGACTGCGCGACCGCGCGCTGACCACGCTCTCCGGCGGGCAGCAGCAGCGGGTGGCCATCGGTTCGGTGCTGACCGCCCACCCCAAGGTGCTGGTGCTGGACGAGCCGACGTCCGCGCTGGACCCGGGCGCCGCCGAGGAGGTCCTCGCCGTACTCCAGCGCCTCGTCCACGACCTGGGGACGACGGTGCTGCTGGCCGAACACCGGCTGGAGCGGGTGGTGCAGTACGCGGACCAGGTCATCCTGGTGCCGGGGCCGGGCGCCGCACCACGGCAGGGCCCGCCCGCCGCGATGATGGCGCACTCCCCCGTCCGCCCGCCCGTCGTCGATCTGGGGGCGCTGGCCGGCTGGTCGCCGCTGCCGCTGTCGGTCCGCGACGCCCGCCGCCACGCGCCCGCGCTGCGGGAGCGGCTGGCGGGGGCGGAGCCGCGGCGGACCGACGCCCCGCAGCCGCCGCCCGAGCGGGCCGCTCCCCCGGCCCGTCCGCGGCGGACCGGGCTGCTGCGGCGCCGCGCCGCCGACCGGAGCGCCGCGGAGGCCACCCCCGGGGCGCCGCTCGCCGAGGTGCGGCGGCTGGCCGTCCGCCGGGGCCGTACCGAAGCGCTGCGCGCCGTCGACCTGACCGTCGGCGCCGGGGAGACCGTCGCGCTGATGGGCCGCAACGGCGCCGGGAAGTCGACGCTGCTGGGCGCCCTGGTGGGGCTGCACGCCCCGGCGTCCGGCTCGGTGACCGTCGGCGGCGCCGTCCCGCACCGCACCGCGCCCACCGCTCTCGTCCGGCACGTCGGACTGGTGCCGCAGGAGCCGCAGGACCTGCTGTACGCGGACACCGTCGCCGCCGAATGCGCCGCCGCCGACCGGGACGCGGACGCCGCGCCGGGCACCTGCCGGAAGCTGGTCGCACGGCTGCTGCCCGGGGTGACGGACGCGACGCATCCGCGGGATCTGTCCGAGGGGCAGCGGCTGGCGCTGGCGCTGGCGCTGGTGCTGACCGCGCGGCCCCCGCTGCTGCTGCTCGACGAGCCGACCCGCGGCCTGGACTACGCGGCCAAGGCGCGGCTGATCGAGATGCTGCGGGAGCTGGCCGCGGCGGGCCACGGCATCCTCCTCGCCACCCACGACGTGGAACTCGCCGCCGAACTGGCCCGGCGGGTCGTCATCCTGGCCGGAGGGGAGATCGTCGCCGACGGGCCGACCGAGGAGGTCGTGGTGTCCTCGCCCGCCTTCGCCCCGCAGGTCGCGAAGGTCCTCGCACCGCTGCCGTGGCTGACGGTGCCGCAGGTCGCCCGCGCCCTGGAGACCGCGCCGTGAGCGCCGTACGGAAGCGGACGACGGGCACCGGGCGGCAGGCGCGGGCGGTACGGCTCGGCCCCCGGTCCGTCGTCGCGCTGGCACTCGTCTCGGCGACCGGCGTGATGGCGTTCGGCTGGCCGCTGCTGGCCGATTCCGCCTCCGGGCTCGCGCACTCCGCGGACGCGCCGTGGCTGTTCGCCGCGCTGTTGCCGATGCTGCTGGCCGTGGTGGTCGCGACGATCGGGGACGCCGGTCTGGACGCCAAGGCCATCGCGATGCTCGGCGTCCTCGCCGCGGCGGGCGCCGCGCTGCGCCCGCTCGGCGCGGGCACCGCGGGCATCGAGCCGATGTTCTTCCTGATGGTGCTGGCCGGACGGGTGCTGGGACCCGGCTTCGGGTTCGTCCTCGGCTCGGTGGCGATGTTCGCCTCCGCGCTGCTGACCGGCGGCGTCGGGCCGTGGATGCCGTTCCAGATGCTGTCGATGGGCTGGGTGTCGATGGGCGCCGGTCTGCTGCCCGGCCCCGACCGGCTGCGCGGCGGCCGCGAACTGGCCCTGCTCGCCGGGTACGGGGCGCTCGCCGCGGTCGGCTACGGCCTGGTGATGAACCTCCAGGGCTGGCCCTACATCGCCGGTCCGGCCTCCGGCGTCTCCTTCGTCCCCGGCGACCCGCTCCCCGACAACCTCGCCCGGTACGTGGCGTACTGCCTGGCCACCTCCCTCGGCTGGGACCTGCCGCGCGCGGCGGTCACGGTGGTCTTGACCCTCACGGTCGGCGGCCCGCTGCTGAAGGCGCTGCGGCGGGCGACCCGGAAGGCGACGTTCGACGTGCCGGTGGCCTTCGGCGAGCCGGAGAGCGGGCCGTACGCGGGGACTCATCCGAAAACGGAACCGGCTCCGTACGCGGGATCCGCCCCGCCCCCGGGGCCCGCCCTTCCCGCGGAAGCCGCCGCGCCCACGGAATCACCGGCGGCAGGACCGTCGGCGGGCGCCCCCGGCTCCCACGCGGCGCCCGGTGGAGGCGGGGCGGGCGAGGCGTGACGGGCGGGTGCCGCGCGCGGGCCGTACGGGGTGGCTTCCGTACGGCGTCCGGCGGTGCGCGGCCCGCCGGACGCGGCGGACAGCGGCGGGCAGCGGCGGGCGAGGCGTAACGCCACCGCGTGGCGCCGCCCCGCCCGGTCAGCCCGCCCCGCCCGCTCGGCCCGCGCCCCCGGCCCCCTCCTCCCCCGGCGACGGCTCCCGCAGCGTCAGGACGTACCGCGCCGTCACCGCCACCCCGGGGTCCTCGTCCCGGGTCAGGTCGGTGAGGGTGCGGGACGCCGTGGGGCCGGGGACACCGGCGAGGGCCTGCGCCAGGCGGCGGCGGGCGGGGGCGCCCGCACCGCCCGGGACGAGACGGGCGGTGAGGCGGGCGGCGATCTCCTCGGCCACCGGCGCACCGGCCGCGAGAACGCTCAGCGCGTCGGCCGCGTCCACGTCGTTGGCGCCCTCGGCGACCATGGCGACGAGGACGGGGACCGCCTCGGTCAGGCCCCGGGCGCCGAGCGCCAGGGCCGCGTCCCGGCGGACCGCGAGGTCGGGGTGGGCCAGGGCGTCGCGCAGCTCCGTGCGCGCCACGGCGTCCGGGAGCGCGGCGAGGGCCTGGACGGCGCGCCGCCGGGTGGTGGCCCCGGGCGCGTCGAGAGCCTTCGCCAGCAGCCGCGGCGCGCCGTCCCCGGCACGGGCCAGAGCCCATTTCAAGGCCCCGGCGACATTCGGCTCCGGCTCGCTCAGCACCGCCTCGACCAGGGCTTCCACCGGTGCCGGGCGGTCCGCCGCCACGGCCAGGGCGGCCCGTTGGCGGCGATCGGGGCTCGGCGACCCCAGCTCCTGGAGGAGGGCGACGGTCCGCAGGACGTCCGCGCGGTCGGCGGGCTCCGCGGCGCCGATCCGGCGGAGCCGGGTGAGCAGCGCCGTCTCCGCGGCGATACGTTCGCGGGTGCGCCGGATGAGGTCGTCGACGAGTGCCGCGGGCGCGAAGCCGGGACCGTCCAGCACCTGGCCGACCTCCCGCAGCGACAGCCCCAGCGAGCGCAGGCTCTCGATGTGGAAGAGGCGCCGCAGATCGTCGCCGGCGTACTCGCGGTACCCGGCGCCGCTGCGGCCCGTCGGGCGCAGCAGCCCGAGCGTGTCGTAGTGCCGGAGCATCCGGGCGCTGACCCCGGAGCGCCGCGCCACCTCACCGATCAGCACCGTCTCACCCCTCCCGGCCGGCCGTGCCGAGAGCCACGATGCGCTTCGCCTCCTCCACCGCGCAATCGAACCCGGCGTCCGGGTCACGCCGCAGCGCCTCCGTGACCAGGGCGTGGTCGCGTACCAGGGGGTCGGGGCCGTGCGCCGCGGCACGCAGCACCGACGTCCCGGCGTCGCCGAGGGCGATCAGCGCCCGGCTCAGGCTCAGCCGCGTCTCCCGCCCGCCGCGCCCGAGCTGCGTCGCCAGCACCGCGGCGAGTTCCGGTGCCTCCTCCTCCGGTACGAGGGCGACCGCCGCGCGCCAGGCGGTGCGGGCCACCTCGTCGTCGGCGTCGGTCAGCAGGGACCGGGTGAGCGCGGGCCAGGCGCGCCGGTCCCCGGTCTTGGACAGGGTGTGCAGCGCCTGGCCGCGGGCCTGGGCGCGCGGTGAGCGCAGCTCCGCCAGGAGTCCGGGGAGCGTCGCGTCCGAGGGGTGCCGGGTCAGCGCCCACGTCAGCATCTCCCGTACGGAGAAGTCCGGCTCGATCGCGCACCGGGCGAGCAGCGGGGCGATGTGCGGCGGCCGCGGGTCGGTGCCGACCGTGAGCGCGGCGCGCAGCCGTACCGACGCGTCGCCGTGTGCCAGCGCCTTCAGGGCGCGGTCCGCGGGTGTGTCCGTATCCGTTTCCGGCAGGGTCATCGTGACCACCTCCGGGGCCCAGGCAAGACCTTCGCACGGTGTGAAGGTCAAGCCGGGGCGCGGCGCCGTCACAGCCGCTGGATGATCGTCCCCGTCGCCAGCGCGCCGCCCGCGCACATGGTGATCAGCGCGAACTCCTTGTCGCGGCGCTCCAGTTCGTGCAGGGCGGTGGTGATCAGGCGGGCGCCGGTGGCGCCGACGGGGTGGCCGAGCGCGATGGCGCCGCCGTTGACGTTGACCTTCTCCAGGTCCTGGTCGAAGACGCGGGCCCAGGACAGGACGACGGAGGCGAACGCCTCGTTGATCTCGACGAGGTCGATGTCCTTGAGGGTCATCCCGGCCTTGCCGAGGACGGCGCGGGTCGCGTCGACGGGCCCGTCGAGGTGGTAGTGCGGGTCGGCGCCGACGAGCGCCTGCGCCACGATGCGGGCGCGCGGGGTGAGTTTGAGGGCGCGGGCCATGCGTTTGGAGGCCCACAGGACGGCGGCGGCGCCGTCGGAGATCTGCGAGGAGTTCCCGGCGGTGTGGACGGCCTGCGGCATGACGGGCTTGAGGCCGGCGAGCGCCGCCATGGAGGTGTCGCGCAGCCCTTCGTCGCGGTCGACGAGGCGCCACATGCCCTGGCCCGCGGCCTGTTCCTCCTCGGTGGTGGGGACCTGGACGGCGAAGGTCTCGCGCTTGAAGCGTTCCTCCGCCCAGGCGGCCCGGGCGCGCTGCTGGGAGCGGACGCCGAGCGCGTCGACGTCCTCGCGGGTCAGTCCGCGGCGGCGGGCGATGCGCTCGGCGGCCTCGAACTGGTTGGGCAGGTCGACGTGCCACTCGTCGGGCCAGGGTTTGCCGGGGCCGTGCTTGGAGCCGCTGCCGAGCGGTACGCGGGACATCGCCTCGACGCCGCAGCCGATACCGATGTCGATGACGCCGGAGGAGATCATGTTGGCGACCATGTGGTTGGCCTGCTGCGAGGAGCCGCACTGGCAGTCGACGGTGGTGGCGGCGGTCTCGTAGGGCAGGCCCATGGTGAGCCAGGCGTTGCGGGCGGGGTTCATCGACTGTTCGCCGGCGTGGGTGACGGTGCCCCCGACGATCTGCTCCACGCAGTCGGGCTGGAGGCCCGTACGGCCGAGGAGTTCGCGGTACGTCTCGCCCAGGAGGTAGGCGGGGTGGAGGTTGGCGAGCGCGCCCTGGCGCTTGCCGATGGGGGTGCGTACGGCTTCGACGATGACGGGTTCCGCGGCCATGACTGACTCGTCCTCTCCTCGCGTCCGCGGGGCGTGGCGGCACCCACGGAAGAAGAACTAGTACGCGTTCTAGTTCTGCGGTCAGTCTCATGAGCCGTACCCCGGCGGCGCAAGGGGCATGCAGGTGCCGCGTCCGCTCCGTACGTGCCGGAATTTGGCCGCCGGGGCACCCTTGCCCGCGAACGTCCGGCGCCGGGCCCCTTGCCACTTGTAGAACTCGTTACTACCTTCGCCGCGACATCTGATGACTCGTCAGAACCAGTGGTGGCGGCGGCGTCACCCGGCCCGCGACGGCCGGCCGCCGGGCCGCGCCGGACCGGATCAGGAGCCGCCGATGCCATGCCCCGCGCTGCCCGAGGGTTTCGACTTCACCGACCCCGACGTCTACCAGTCGCGCGTCCCGCTCCCCGAGTTCGCCCGGCTGCGGCGGACCGCGCCGGTGTGGTGGTGCGCGCAGCCGCACAACATCGCCGGTTTCGGCGACGACGGCTACTGGGTGGTGACCCGCCACGAGGACGTCAAGGAGGTGTCCACCAAACCGGACATCTTCTCCGCGCACCGCAACACGTCGATCATCCGCTTCAACGACTCCATGACCCGCGACCAGATCGACGTCCAGAAGCTGATCATGCTGAACATGGACCCGCCCGAGCACACCCGGGTCCGGCAGATCGTGCAGCGCGGCTTCACCCCGCGCGCGGTGCGGGCGCTGGAGGGCGCGCTGCGGGAGCGCGCCGGGAAGATCGTCGAGGGCGCGCGCCGCTCCGGCTCCGGCGATTTCGTCACCGACATCGCCTGCGAACTGCCGCTCCAGGCCATCGCGGAGCTGATCGGCGTCCCCCAGGACGACCGCGCCCGCATCTTCGACTGGTCGAACAAGATGATCGCCTACGACGACCCGGAACTCGCCATCACCGAAGAGGTCGGCACCACCGCCGCGATGGAGCTGATCTCGTACGCGATGAACCTCGCCGCCGACCGCAAGGCGTGCCCCGCCGCCGACATCGTCAGCAAGCTGGTCGCCGCGGAGGACGACGGCAACCTCGGCTCCGACGAGTTCGGGTTCTTCGTGCTGCTGCTGGCGGTGGCGGGCAACGAGACGACCCGCAACGCCATCACCCACGGCATGCACGCCTTCCTCACCCACCCCGACCAGTGGGAGCTGTACAAACGCGAGCGGCCCGCCACCGCCGCCGAGGAGATCGTGCGCTGGGCCACCCCCGTCGTCTCCTTCCAGCGCACCGCCACCCGGGACACCACCCTGGGCGGCGCGCGGATCCGCGAGGGCCAGCGGGTCGGCATCTTCTACGCCTCCGCCAACAACGACCCGGACGTCTTCGCGCGCCCCGAGGTCTTCGACATCACCCGCGACCCCAACCCGCACCTCGGCTTCGGCGGCGGCGGACCGCACTTCTGCCTCGGCAAGTCCCTCGCCGTCCTGGAGATCAACCTGATCTTCCAGGCGATCGCCGACACCCTGCCGGACATCGCCCTCACCGACGCCCCCCGGCGCCTGCGCTCGTCGTGGCTCAACGGCGTGAAGGAGATGCGGGTGCGCTACGCGTAGCCGGCACCCCGCCGTACGGGACGGGCCCGCTGCCTCCGGGACGGCGGGTCTTCGTACGCCACCGGGCGGTGATCTCCGTACGCGCTCGGGGCGGCGGGCGGTACGGGCGCCCGAGGGCGCGGGGCCACGGGCGCCCCGACGCGCAGACGGCCGAAAACCGTCGCACGCGTGTCCTTGCCAGCGGACAGCGGCGGAATTACATTCAACTCGCCGGTAACACCCGCGGTAACACCGGTAGTTCAGCGACGACGGCAGTGCGCCGACCACAGGCCCTGCCCCGTCCCGCTCCCGTTTTGCCGCACGGCCCCCCGTGCCCCGCGCCGCCCGACGGCCGCGGCGCCCGGACCGTACACCGCGCATCCGCACCTGGCACGCCCCCCACACGTTCGACAGCGCGACCCACCGCACTCATCGAAGGGGATCCGTCGTGAAGGACGCACACGGCAGACATGTCACGGGACGCATCAGTTGGCGGCGGTTCGCCGTGCTGACCGTCCCGGCCGTCGCCACCACCGCCGCCCTGGGCATCGCCCTCGCCAACGGAGCGCTCGCCGCCTCGTTCGCCGTCTCGGGACAGCAGTTCAAAGTGTCCGCGGACCGCCTCACGGGCGACGGATTCGCCCAGTACGGCAGCGTGGACACCAACGCGAGAGGCGACCTGCTGCCGGTCGCCGTCACCGCCATCAAGACCGCTGAGCTGCACCACCTGTGCCAGTCGGTCGTCACCCGCCTGCCGGTTCTCGGCGACATCTCGCTCAACCTCACCGCCGGCGCCGGCGAACCCGTCCGGGCGACCAACCTCTTCGTCGACGCCACCCAGCTCTCCGGCGACGCGTCCTTCCACGGCATCGAGATCGGCCGGGACGCCTCGACGCTGAGCAAGGGACCGGCCGACGCCAAGGGCCTCCAGGACCTCTTCGCGCAGCAGGCCGACGACATCGCCATCAACCACCTGCGGCAGACCGCCTGGTCCACCAACGCCGGAACATTCCGGCTCTCCGGGCTCAGCATGAAGATTTCCAAGGGCGCGAAGGAATGCTTCTGAGGTGGGCGCCGCCACCGTCCGCGCCCGCTGGCGGCGCTGGCGCCGGAGCCGTCCCTTCTGGGGCGGACTGGCGGCGGCGCTCGCCGGGGCCGAGATCTGCGCCCTGCCGCTGGCCCCGCTGAAGATCATGCTCCAGCAGGGCATCGCCGGAGTCCCGTCGGTACTGATGGGGCTGGTGATGATCCTGATGGGCCTGTCGGCGTGGTTCACCCCGCAGCACCGGACCCTCGCCGGCGTCCTGACCGTCCTCGGCGCGACCGCCGCACTCGTCATGTCCAACCTCGGCGGCTTCCTCCTCGGCACCGTCCTCGGCATCCTCGGCGGCGCGCTGATCTTCGCGTGGCAGCCGGTGACCGCCGATGTGGCGGAGGGGGACGGCACGTCGGGCGGGGCGGAGGACGCCGGTGCGGCGGGTCCGGAGACAGGTCCGGAGGCGGGTCCGGAGGCAGGCACGGCGGCGGGCCCGGCTCCGACGCCCGGAAGGTCCCGCCCGTAGCCCGGCAGGAGTGACGCGCAGGACCTCTCCGCACCGGGCCCGGCGGATGCCCGCACCTTCGCGGCGCACCTCCCGCAGGGCGCCGCCGTACCCCGCAGGACCTCTCCGTACGGCACCCCCTGGCCGACCGGCCCCGTACGGCTGCCGTTCCACCTCGCTCACCCCGCGCGCGGCTCCCCCGCGCGCGCCCACCGCGCCGCGCGGCCGTGCCGCTGTGCGCCGCCGCGCGGGATGGCACCACCGCACTTCCCCCTCACCGCCCGGACTCTCCGGGCACCCACCCGTACGAAGGAGATCAGCGATGTCCCAGCATCTGACCCGTACCGTGCTCACCGCGTCGGCCGGTGTCGTGGCGGCCCTCGGGCTGACGTTCGCCGCGACCGGACCGGCGACCGCCGAGCCGGCGCCCGCGCCGGGGACGGCCGCCGCGTCCACCACCGTCACGCCCGCCGGGCACGCCTTCGCCGCGAAACTCTCCGGCTCGGCGACGTTCTCCGCCGGGTCGGTGACGGTGACCTGCACCGCCTCCGAGGCCACCGGGAAGGTGCCCGCCGCGCCCGGCAACACCAACGCCTCCGGGCCGGTGAGCAGCGCCGTCTCCGCGCCGACCTACAGCTCCTGCACCACGAGCATGCCGGGCGTCAGCGCCACCGTCACCACGACCGGCGACTGGACCGTGGCCCTCCAGAACGGCTCCCCGGCGACCGCCGGGCTGGCCATGCCGTCCGGCGGTTTCGTCCTGAAGACCAGCGGGCTGGCGACGTGTACGGTGACCGCCGCGCCGACGGCGGCGGCGACCGTCAACGGCACCTGGACCAACGGCGCGCCCTCCACCCTGAAGTTCACCGACGCGGCGGTGCCGGTGAAGGTCGAGGGCGGCTTCGGCTGCCCGACGACCGCGACCAGCTCGAACTTCAACGCCACCTACGCGGTCAGCGACACCACCGACGCGGGGTCCCAGATCACCGTCGGCGGCTGAGCACCACCGGCGGCTGACCGTCTTCGGCGGCTGAGCACCGCACCGCCGACGCACCGCCGACGCACCGCTCTCGCACCGGTCGGCCCACGCACCGCACCGGTGGTGCCGCCGGTGGCCGCTCCCCCACGGCCACCGGCGGCACCACGGGGCGGCGGGACGGCGAGGCGGCGGGACGGCGGCCCGGCGTCCGTACGGAACCGGACCGCCGCCCCGGGGCCGCACGGGACCGGCACCCGCCGCCTCCACCGGCCGGCGCCTCACCGACCGCCCAGGACGAAGCCCACCGCCGCTGTCACCACCGCGACCGTGCCCGCCGCGTACCCGGTCAGCAGCCGTCGCCGCAGCGTCCGGTGGACGGCCTCGTACTCGGCGCGCAGTTCGGTGGCGCGGGCCGCGATCCGCTCCAGACACTCGCGGGAGACCTCGGTCCGGTCGCGGCAGTAGTGCCGTTCGACCTCCGCGCGCTGGGCCTCGGTGAGCCAGGGCAGCCCGGCGCAGAACGCCTCCGCCCGGCTCCGTGCCCGGCGCTTCTCCGCCTCCCACAGCAGGAAACCCTCGATCTCGTTGATCGCCGCGTCGGTCCGCATCCCGTCGGTCGTCCCGCTCATGCCCGGCCGCTCCGCCCGGACACCGACGCCGCCCGCTCCCCGCTCCGCAGCGCGTCGTCCTCGGCGGCGATCTCCGGGTGGTGCAGATCGAACGCCGGGGATTCGGACCGGATACGCGGCAGCGTCAGGAAATTGTGGCGCGGCGGCGGACAGGAGGTCGCCCACTCCAGGGAACGGCCGTATCCCCACGGATCGTCGTCCGCGACCTTCTCCCCGTATTTCGCGGTCCGCCAGACGTTGTGGAAGAAGGGCAGGACGGACAGGCCGAGGAGGAAGGAGAAAATCGTGGAGACGGTGTTCAGGGTGGTGAAGCCGTCGGCCGCGAGATAGTCCGGGATACGGCGGAGCATGCCTTCCGCACCCAGCCAGTGCTGGACGAGGAAGGTGCCGTGGAAGCCGATGAACAGCGTCCAGAAGGTGATTTTCCCGAGCCGTTCGTCCAGCATCTTGCCGGTGAACTTCGGCCACCAGAAGTGGAATCCGGAGAACATCGCGAAGACGACCGTACCGAAGATGACGTAGTGGAAGTGGGCCACCACGAAGTACGAGTCGGTGACGTGGAAGTCGATCGGCGGGGAGGCGAGGAGGACGCCGGTCAGACCGCCGAAGACGAAGGTGATGAGAAAGCCGATCGCCCAGAGCATCGGCGTCTCGAAGGAGAGCGATCCTTTCCACATCGTGCCGATCCAGTTGAAGAACTTCACGCCGGTCGGCACGGCGATGAGGAAGGTCATGAAGGAGAAGAACGGCAGCAGCACGCCGCCGGTGGCGTACATGTGGTGCGCCCAGACGGTCACCGAGAGCCCGGCGATGGAGATCGTCGCGGCGATCAGTCCGATGTAGCCGAACATCGGCTTACGGGAGAAGACCGGAATGACCTCGGAGATGATCCCGAAGAACGGCAACGCGATGATGTAGACCTCCGGGTGCCCGAAGAACCAGAAGAGGTGCTGCCACAAAAGCGCCCCGCCGTTCGCCGCGTCGAAGATGTGCGCCCCGAATTTCCGGTCCGCCTCCAGGGCGAACAACGCGGCGGCGAGCACCGGGAAGGCGAGCAGGACGAGAACGCCGGTCAGCAGCACGTTCCAGGTGAAGATCGGCATGCGGAACATCGTCATGCCGGGGGCGCGCATGCAGATGATCGTGGTGATGAAGTTGACCGATCCGAGAATCGTGCCGAATCCGGAGAGCGCCAGTCCCATGATCCACATATCGCCGCCGATACCGGGCGAGCGGACCGCCCCGGAGAGCGGCGAATACGCGAACCAGCCGAAATCCGCCGCCCCTTGCGGGGTGAGAAACCCACCCACGGCTATCAGCGACCCGAAGAGATAGAGCCAGTACGACAGCATGTTCAGCCGGGGAAAGGCGACGTCCGGCGCGCCGATCTGCAACGGCATGATCCAGTTCGCGAATCCGGCGAACAACGGCGTCGCGAACATCAGCAGCATGATCGTGCCGTGCATCGTGAACGCCTGGTTGAACTGCTCGTTCGACAGGATCTGAAGGCCGGGCCGGGCGAGTTCGGCGCGCATCAGCAGCGCCATCACCCCGCCGACGCAGAAGAACGCGAACGCGGTGACGAGATAGAGCGTGCCGATCGCCTTGTGGTCCGTGGTCGTCAGCCACTTCACGGGAGTTCTCATGCCCGGTAGGTGTCCGGCGCCCCGCCCCGCGTCACCGCCGGGGCCGTGGGATGGATCACCCCGGCGGCGTGTGACGATCGGGGGCGTGCCGGACACCAACCGATCATGAGCACGGACGAAGCCTTCGCCGCTGCCTACCGCGCCCACTACTGGGCGGTCAGCCGTTTCGTGGCGCGACGGCTGGACGGGCAGGCGGACGAGGTCGAGGAAATAGTCGCGGAGGTCTTCTCCACCGCCTGGCGCCGCCGCGCGGACCTCCCCGACTCCCCCCTGCCCTGGCTGTACGGGGTGGCCCGCAACTGCCTGGCCAACACGGTGCGCGGCAAGGGCCGCCACCGCCGTCTCCTGCACCGCCTGGGCAACCACGAGATCGCCCACCGCAGGGGCACGGTGGAGAGCCCGGACGCGGAGCGGCCCGGCTCCTGGGTCCACGAGGCGCTCGCCCGGCTCTCCCCGGCCGACCAGGAGGTGCTGCGGCTGACGGCGTGGGAGGAGCTGACCGTCGACGAACTGGCCGTCACCCTCGGCTGCGGCCGCGGCGCGGCGGCGATGCGGCTGCACCGGGCGCGGGGGCGGCTCCGTACCCAGATCGACCGGATGCGGACGCCGGTGTCCGCGCGAGCAGGAGGCGAGTGCGATGGATGACGAACTGGAGCTGCTGCGCTCGGCCGACCCCGCGCCGGCGCACACCGGGCCGTGGCGGGAGCGGCCCCTCGACCACCGGGCCGAGCGGGCCCTGAACCAGTTGCTGTACCGCAACCGCCGCCGCCAGATCGGCCGCCGGCTGGTACTCCGTGCCGAGGCGGCGGCGCTGGCCCTCTTCGCGGTGCTCGCCTACACCCTCTCCGGGCCCGGCGCCGCCCCGGCGGCCGCCGTCCCGGCCGCCCTCCAGGTGCGGTCCGGCGGCCCGTCCCTGCCGCTGACCGAGCTGGCGCGGCGCGCGGAGAGGTACGCGGACGCGGCGGATCCGGCGGCCGGGCCGCGCCGCGGCAGCCATGTGCAGAGCTGGTACCTGGACCGCCGCACCGGCACCGCGGACGCGCCGCCGGTCACCGTGCCCGAGGAGCGGCTGACCCGGTGGAACACCGACGGCAGCGGCACCGAGCTGGTGGTGGCGACCGATCCGCGCCATCCGGGCCGCCCGGTGATCCACACCACCGGCGACGGCCGCCGCAGCACCGTCGAGGACGGCAAGGTGCTGCACCGGGTGGCGTACCCGGCGGGCGCCGAGGCGTCCGGCGGCGGCCTGGCGTCGCGGACCCCGCCGCCCGACGACCCCGAGGCGCTGCGGCGGCTGCTCGGCGCGCTGTACGGCGGGGCCGACGGCGGGACGCCGCAGTTGCTCCAGGCGCTCTCCGCGTTCCGTCAGGAGTGGACACCGGGGCCGCGGGAGAACGCCGCGGTCGTGGCGCTGCTCGCCACCGCCCGCGATCTGCGCCCGGCGGGCCGGGTCACCGACCGGCTGGGCCGCCCCGGGCAGGCGTACGTCTGCACCGGGCGCGCCGGGGCGATGGACGGCATCCGCCAGATGCTGATCCTCGACCCGGCGACCGGCCGCCTCCTCGGCAACGAGACGACGACCACGGCGGCCATCCCCGACGCGCGGGTGGCGGCCGGTGCGGTGCTGTCGTACGAGGCGTGGCTGGAGTGACCCGGGCCGCCCGGGTGGCGGTCGGCCGGGTGGCGGTCGGCGCGCACCGGGCGGATCCTTGAGTGACGCGACGATCCCCCGGCGCGGTGGCCCGACGGGCCGCCGCGCCGGTCGTGCGTACGGGGGCGGTGCGACGGCCCGCTCGGGCGGGCGGCGGGTCGTCCGGCGCGGGTCACCGGCCCTGCCCGGTGACGTCGTCCGGCGGGCGGAGAAGCGCGTGTGAGGAGCGGGCGCGGAAAGGGCGCGCACCGCGTGTGGGCCGCGTCACCCCGGCGCGCGGTTGCGGGCTCTCACCGCGATATGGCTCACACCACGGGACCTCGCCGGAAGGCCCGCGAAGGCACGTTTGGCCTGCGGAGAGCGGGTAGGCGACCTCTTGCGCGGTCAACCGTGCACCGTCCGTGATGACCGGGTCTGCCCCTATGGTCGACTTTCGCCCGTCACCCCGTGACGGGACTTTTTCTTGTAGTCGACCCAGAGAGCGCAGGCGAGCGAGCACGTGCCGACGCAGTCCCCCGTCGCACCGGGGCCCCGTGACAAGGGCGGCAAGGGTGGTGGCCGGATGGCCGCCGCATCCGACTCGGAACAGCGCACCGGGGGCACGTCCTCCAGAGAGTCCACCGGCGAGGTGACGGTCGTCGAACCGGCGATGGTCAAGCGCGCGGTCTCCGCCGCGGCGCTCGGCAACGCCATGGAGTGGTTCGACTTCGGCGTCTACAGCTACATCGCGGTCACCCTCGGCAAGGTCTTCTTCCCGTCCGGGAACCCGACGGCGCAGTTGCTGTCGACGTTCGGCGCGTTCGCCGCGGCGTTCCTCGTCCGGCCGATCGGCGGCATGGTCTTCGGCCCGCTCGGCGACCGCATCGGCCGCCAGAAGGTCCTCGCCCTCACCATGATCATGATGGCGGCGGGCACCTTCTGCATCGGCCTGATCCCCTCGTACGCCTCGATCGGCGTCGGCGCCCCGATCCTGCTGCTCGTCGCCCGCCTGGTGCAGGGCTTCTCCACCGGCGGTGAGTACGGCGGCGCGTCCACCTTCATCGCCGAGTACGCGCCCGACAAGAAGCGCGGCTTCCTCGGTAGCTGGCTGGAGTTCGGCACCCTGGCGGGCTACGTCGGCGGCGCCGGTCTGGTCACCTTGATGACCGCGCTGCTCTCCACCGACGCCCTGCTGTCCTGGGGCTGGCGGATCCCGTTCCTGATCGCGGGCCCGATGGGCATCATCGGCCTCTACCTGCGGATGCGGCTGGAGGAGACCCCGGCGTTCGCGCAGTTGGAGGCGGAGGCGCGGACGAAGGAGAAGGAGCGGCGCGAGGCGGAGAAGCGCGTCGGCGTCCGCGAGATGATCTTCGGCCAGTGGCGTTCGATGCTGCTCTGCGTCGGCCTGGTCCTGGTCTTCAACGTCACCGACTACATGCTCCTGTCGTACATGCCGAGCTATCTGACCTCGGAGCTGAAGTACGACGAGACCCACGGGCTGCTGGTCGTCCTCGCGGTGATGGTCGTGATGATGTGCGTCCAGCCGTTCGCGGGCCGGCTCAGCGACCGCTTCGGCCGCCGCCCGGTGATCGCCGCGGGCTGCGCCGGGTTCCTGGTGCTGTCGGTGCCCGCGCTGCTGCTGATCCGGCAGGGCTCGCTGCTCGCCATCGCCCTCGGGATGAGCGCGCTGGGCCTGCTGCTGGTCTGCTTCACCTCCACGATGCCCTCGACGCTGCCCGCGCTCTTCCCCACGAAGGTCCGCTACGGCTCGCTGTCCATCGGCTTCAACATCTCCGTGTCGCTGTTCGGCGGCACCACCCCACTGGTCGTCACGGCGCTGATCGGCGCCACCGGCGACCGCATGATGCCCGCCTACTACATGATGGCGGCGGCCGTCATCGGCGGTATCGCGGTCTGGCGGATGTCGGAGAGCGCCCGCAAGCCGCTGCCCGGCTCGCCCCCCGCGGTGGAGACCGACGCGGAGGCCCGCGAGGTCGTCCGCATCACCCGCCAGAAGGCGACCGCGGCCGCCTGACCGGCGTCCCGTCCCGTACGGATACGGATACGGGGAAGCGACGGAGGAGCCCGGTGCCGGTGCGGCACCGGGCTCCGGCGCGTCCGGGGGGCGCGCCGTGGGGCCGCGCGGTGGCCGCCCGGGGACCCGTACGCGTCCGGAGGCCGCCACCGGCCCGGCGTCCGCTCGGGGGACCTGGCCCCCGGCCGCCCCGCTGGATGGGGCACGATGGCGGCATGAGCATCGTGAAGATCAACGCACTCACCGTCCCCGCCGAGCAGCGTGAGGTTCTGGAGCAGCGGTTCTCCTCCCGTGCCGGGACCGTCGACTCGTCCGACGGGTTCGAGTGGTTCGAGCTGCTGCGGCCCGTCGAGGGCACCGACCAGTACCTCGTCTACACCCGCTGGCGCGACGAGGCGTCCTTCCAGGCGTGGATGGAGGGTCCGATGAAGGCCGCCCACCAGGGTGGCGGCGAGGGCGGCGGCGAGCGGCCGAAGCCCGCGGCGTCCGGCTCCACCCTCTGGTCGTTCGAGGTCGTCCAGCAGGCCGGTCCGAAGCAGGGCTGACGCGGTGCCGGTCCTCCGAAGGGCCGGCGACCTGACCGATCCGGGGCGCCCGCCCACCGCGGGCGCCCCGCCCGCGTCACCGGGACGAGGGCTCCCCCGGGGCAACTCTTCCGGCCCTGCCGCGGCCTCTGGGGGCCGTCCGCACCGTGACTCCGCACCGTGACGCGGCCCGGGAACGGCGGCCCGGGAGTACCGGGACCGCCCCCGGGCCGGAGCCCGCACCGGCAGCGCGGCCGGGGTGGCCCGCCGCCCGTCCCCTCACTTCGCCAGATCCGGCGGCCGTGGTGCCGGGCCCGTACGGGGCAGGGCGTGGCGGGCGTCGCCGTTGTGCGGTTCCTCGGCGTCCGAGCCGCAGAGTTCGCTGGTCAGCTCGCGGACCAGTTCGGTCAGATCGGTCGGCCGGTCCTTGGTCCACCAGTCGCCGAGCATCCGGGCCAGCGACTCCTGCCGGGCGTCGGCAAGCCGCTCCGCGACCACCCGCCCGGTGTCGGTGAGCCACAGATCCAGACCCTCGCGGACGGCGAGACCGCGCTCTTCGACCTGTCGGGTGGCCTCGGAGATCACGCCGAGCGGCACGGTGGTGCGGTCGGCGAGCAGGGCCGGTTCCACCGAGCCGTGGTGCCGGATGCGCAGCAGCAGCCAACTGGCCGCCGGTTTCAGATCGAGCCCCGCCCGCTCGGTGATCTTCTCGTAGACCCGTTTACGGCCCTCCAGGCTGCCGAGGCGGGACAGCGCGCGGGCGCACTCCTCGTACGAGGAGCGTTCGACGGGGTTGGAGGACAGCACCTCGGTGGTGTCCGGCGCGGTCACGCTGGAGCGCAGCGGCTCCTCCTTCAGGAACCACGCGAGGACGAACGCGACGAGGACGACGGGCACCGCGTAGAGGAAGACGTCGGTGATCGAGGTGGAGTAGGCGTCGAGCACGCCGGAGCGCAGGGCGGGCGGTAGCTGGCCCGCGACGCGCGGGTCCTCGGCGATGACCGACGGTGAGATGCCCGGGGGCAGCGGGCGGCCCGCGACCGCGTCGGCGATGCGCGGGCCCAGCTTGTTCGCGAAGATCGTGCCGAAGATGGAGACGCCGAAGGACGCGCCGATGGAGCGGAAGAAGGTCGCGCCGGAGGTGGCGACGCCGAGATCCTGGTAGTCGACGGCGTTCTGCACGATGAGCACCAGCACCTGCATGACCAGGCCCAGCCCGAAGCCGAAGACGAAGAAGTACAGGCTCATCACCGCGACGCCGCTGGCCGGGCCGAGCTGGTGCAGCAGGAGCAGACCGAGCGCGGTGACGGCGGTCCCGGCCAGCGGGAAGACCTTGTAGCGGCCGGTGCGGCTGACGATCTGCCCGGACGCGGTCGACGACAGCAGCATGCCGAGGACCATCGGCAGCATGTGCACACCCGACATGGTCGGCGTGACACCCTGCACGACCTGGAGGAAGGTCGGCAGGTACGTCATCGAGCCGAACATCGCGAAGCCGATGACGAAGCCGATGACGGCGGTCAGCGCGAAGGTCCGCATCCGGAACAGGCGCAGCGGCAGCACCGGTTCGGCGGCCCGCCGCTCCACCGCGACGAACGCGGCCAGCAGCACCAGCCCGAGGACGCCGAGCCCGATGATCTGCCAGGAGCCCCACGGATAGGTGACGCCGCCGAGCGAGGTCATCAGCACGAAGCAGGCGGCGACCGCGGCGATCAGGGCGGTGCCCTGGTAGTCGATGCGGTGCTTGGTCCGGCGGACCGGGATGTGCAGTACGGCGGCGATGACCGCCAGCGCGATCGCGCCGACCGGCACATTGATGTAGAAGACCCACCGCCAGCTCAGATGGTCCACGAACACCCCGCCGAGCAGCGGCCCGAGCACACTGGTGGCGCCGAAAACCGCCCCGAAGAGCCCCTGGTACTTCCCGCGTTCCCGGGGCGGCACGAGGTCCCCGACGATCGCCATGGACAGCACGATCAGCCCGCCGCCGCCGAGGCCCTGGAGCGCCCGGAAACCGATCAACTCTCCCATGTTCCGGGAGAGCCCGCAGAGTACCGAGCCGATCAGGAAGATCACGATGGCGGTCTGGAAGAGCTTCTTGCGGCCGTACTGGTCACCGAGCTTGCCCCACAGCGGGGTCGCCGCCGTCGATGCCAGGAGGTAGGCGGTGACGACCCAGGAGAGGTGGTCGAGTCCGCCGAGGTCGCTGACGATCGTGGGCAGCGCGGTGGCGACGATGGTCTGGTCGAGTGCGGCGATCAACATGCCGAGCAGCAGTGCGCCGATCGCGACGAGGACCGATCCCCGGTCCCCGGTCCCGGCGGGCCCCGCCGGTGCCGCGGTGTGCTGCGCCATGAGCGTCTTCCCCTCTTCCGGCCTTCCGGACCCCGTTTCCGGGAGCCCGCCGGCCGCCCGCCACCGGGCTCCCGGCCCGGTACTTCCGGCGTTCCGGGGCCGTACGGTCTCCGGCGTCCCGGCCCGTACGGTTTCCCGGCCGGCCCGGCCCGTCCGGTGCGCGGGCACCGTGTCCGGCGCGCGGTGACGCCACCGGGTACGGCCGTCCGCGGCGGTCGGCCACTTCCTCCATCCTCGGGGTGATGGCCGGATCCGGCCCGCCGAGCGCGGGAACAACGCCGGTGCGGCGGCCCGCCGGGAGACGGCGCACGGCGCGGCGTCCGGACGATGCGCCCCCGCGCACCACCCCGCCGCGCCGTGCGCCGCGCCCGCCCCGTGCGGCCACCCGGCCGCCTTGTGCCGTACGCCCACCGGATGTGCCGGAGTACCTGCGCGCGCCGGGGCGGCGCTGGATAATCGCAGCGGCCGAACGCCCGCCGTGCCACCGCGGGCCGGGGCACGTCCGCGCGGCTCCGCCGTACGCCCGGAGGCGGGGACGGCGGACCGCTCCGGGGCCACCGCGCACACGTCGGGTTTCCGGGCACCGCGGGAGGAACCGCTGTGACGTCTGCGAGGTGCCCGTACTGCCTGGCGCCGGAGAGCGGCGGCGGCCGCCCCGCCTGCCTGTGCGCCGTCTCCGCCCCCGACGACTTCGCCCCCCTCCGCTTACGCCCCTACGTGACACTCCCCGACCCCGAGGACCCCGGCCCGGGGTACACGCCCACCCTCCCGCAGGCCGGCCCGGCGTACGCACCTGCCGCCGCACCGCTCGCCGCGGCCTCCGCGCCAGCGGTCCCGTCCACCGACCCCGCGTACGCGTCCACCGCCACGCCCGACAACCCCGCGTACGCGTCCACCGCCACGCCCGACGACCCCGCGTACGCGTCCACCGCCACGCCCGACGGCCCGGTGTACGCGTCGGTCGCCCCGCCCGCCGACGCGGTGTACGCGTCCGGTGGGCCGTCGGCGCCGGACGGCGGCGCGTGGCGGCGACCCGCTCCGCGCGTCCCGGCCCAGGGGCCGGCGCCCGCCGCCCGGCCGGGGAGCGGGGGCGTACCGCCCGCCGCCCCGCCGGCCCCGGGTGACCCCGCGTGGCGGTCCGGCCCGGAAGCTCCGGCCGGGGGCGCGCCGCCTGCCGGAGGCCCGCCACCCACCGGCCGGCCCTGGCCCGGAGGGCCACCGCCCGCCGCCCGGCCATGGGACGGAAATCCGCCGCCCCCCACCCGGCCAGGGGCCCCCGCCGCCCGGCCACGGGCCGCGACCCCGCCGCCCGTCGCCCCGCCGTGGGCCGGGGCCACGCCGTCCACTGTCCGCCCGCCGCTCGCGCCGTTGCCCGACCTGCGCGGGCTGCGGGGTGTCCGTCCGGTGGCGCGGGCCGGGGCGGTGCGCCGGAGCCGGGCGGGGGTCGCGGGGCCGACGTCGCGGACGGTGTGGTGTCCGGAACCCGCCGACGAGGTCCGTACGCCGCCGGGCGCGCGCCCGGGGAGGCGTGCCGTGCCCGCCGTCCTGGCGGTGGCCGGTACCGCGGTGGCCGTGACCGCCGGGCTGCTCGGGGGCGACCCGCTCGCCGACCGGCGCGAGGACCGGGCGGCATCGCCCTCCGGCGGCACGGTGCCGACCGCCGGGGACACCGCTCCCGCCGACGACCGCGTCCCGGCGGGCGCGCTGCCGCCGTCCCGCTCCGCCACCCGCGCCGCCTCCCCCGGCCCCGCCCCGGACGCGGCCGCCTCCGCCCCCGGCACCTGGCACCCGCGCCCGCCGGCCCGCGCCACCACCGCCCCGCCGGCCCTCCGCGAGGGCGCCACCGGCCGCCGGGTGACCGAACTCCAGCTCCGTCTCCGCGAGTTGGGCCTCTACACCGCCCCCGTCGACGGCCGCTACGGCCCGGCCGTCCGGGACGCGGTGACCCGCTACCAGACCCACTACGCCGTCCCGGACGACCCCCGCGGCGTCTACGGCCCCGCCACCCGCGCCTCCCTGGAGTCCCGCACGTACGGGCCGTAGGGACGGGTGACACCTCACGGGGACGGGGCGCGGGGACCGGGGTCCGTCCCCGGGGCGCCCCGGGGACGGGCCCGCGGATGAACGGAGACGCCGTCACGTCCGGACGGGGCGTGGCGGGTCCGCCGGACCGTAACCGGAGCGCGTCCGTGCCTCGGCGGGCCCCGCGCCACCACCCCGAGCGCACCCCCGCAGCCGTGACATCAGGCACACCCGGGCCGCCCCGCACCCGGCCGTGGCAAGAGCGCGCGAGCGGCGGCCAAGGGCCCCTCACGGGCCGCTGACCAGGCACGGCGGGTCCGGGATCGCCGCCGGACCGGCCCGGGGCGAGAGGTGGCGGGCCACGCGCTCCCGGGTGTGCACGCGGCGTTCATCCGCGGGTCCGCGAACGTTCGGCGGGGGGCCGGTTGTCCGCACCCCGGCGCGCTTTGTATCGTGTAGGAACAAAGTGGTTCCGCCCGCACTCCCTGACCGGCGGGCGGAGCCGCTTGACCTCTCCCCGCGGCACCGGGCGCGCAGCGGCCCCGCCCTCCTGACGGCGCCCCCGCCCCTCGTAGCGCCCAGGAGTCCGCCGATGCCGGCCACCACCACGCTCACCACCCGCGCCCTGCTGCTGGACATGGACAGCACCCTGGTCAACTCCGAGGCCGTGGTCGAGCGCTGCTGGCTGCGCTGGGCCGAGGAGCGAGGGCTCGACGCCGCGGAGGTCCTGCGGGTGGTGCACGGCCGGCAGGGCTGGGCCACCATGGCCGCCCTCCTCCCGGACCGCCCCATGGCGGAGAACCTCGCCGACAACCGGCGGATGCTGGCGCAGGAGACCGCCGACACCGACGGTGTGGTGCCGGTCCCCGGCGCCCCCGCTTTCATGGCCGCCCTCGCCGGACTGCCGCACGCCCTGGTGACCTCCGCGGACCGCGCGCTGGCCGACGCCCGGATGGGCGCCGCCGGGCTGCCGATGCCCGCGGTACGGATCACCGCGGAGAGCGTGGGCGCCAGCAAGCCCGATCCGGAGGGCTTCCTCAAGGGCGCCGCGGAGCTGGGCTTCGCGCCCGAGGACTGCGTGGTCTTCGAGGACTCCGAGGCGGGCATCGAGGCGGGCCGGGCGGCCGGTATGCGGGTCGTCGGGGTCGGCGACCGGGCGGCGGCCTTCGCGCCGACGGCGCACGTCGGCGACTTGACCGGCATCCGCGTCGAGGCGCTGCCGGACGGCCGGATCGCCCTGCGCCTGCCCGCCGGGGACCCGGCCACGGCGTAACGGCCACCCGGCGCGCGGCCCCCGGCCGCGCGCCCCCGAGCCACCGGGTGGCGCCGTCACCGGCCGCCACCCGGCCGCGGCTCAGCCGGCGATCGCCTCGTAGAGGCTGAACCCGGCCAGCAGCAGCATCACGACCGCCGCCACCTTGGTGATCAGCTTCAGCGGGACGCGCTTCATCAGCGTGCGGCCGCCCAGGATGCCCAGTCCCGCGACGGCCCACAGGCCCAGGACGGCGCCGACGCCGACGGAGACCGGGTCGTCGTAGCGCGCCGCGAGGTTGGCGGTCATGATCTGCGTGAGGTCGCCGAACTCCGCGACCAGGATCATCATGAAGCCCGCCCCGGAGACCTTCCAGAAGCTCTGGTCGGCGGGCTTCTTCACCTCTTCCTCGTCGTCGCCCTTCTTGAAGAGCAGCACGGCGGCGCCCGCCAGGAAGAGCACCCCGACCACGCCCTGGACGAGGCGGTGCGGCAGCAGCGTCAGCACGCTGCCCGCCGCGATGGCCAGCGCCACATGGACGAGGAACGCCGCGGCGACGCCGACGAAGACGTACGAGGCGCGGTAGCGGGTGCCGAGCATGAGACCGGCCAGCGCGGTCTTGTCGGGCAGCTCGGCGAGGAAGATGACGCCGAAGACGACGGCGGCGACGGTAAGGCTGAACACGGGGCGGGATACCTCGTTCGGTCGGGCCGCGCCGAGGGGCCCGTATCCGGGGTCGCTTCGGCACGGCAGCGTCAGGACACTGCGGCCGAAGGTCTCGCTGGCCCGCGTACGCCGGTGATCCGGCGCTCGCGTGCCTCCGGGCGCCGGCCCGCCACGAGGGCGGGCAGTATGTCGACGGTCCGGCGAAGAGCTACTCCCCTTCTGCTCCGGCCAGGGTACGTGGTGCCCCCGCCCCCGCGCGAACGGCGCCGCGGGCACACCGCCCCGCGGCGCCGCGCCGCCACCGGGGCGAACGGCCGCGCCCCGTCCGCCCGGACGCGCCGGAGACCTCCGGACGGACGCCCCGCGGACCGCCGGGCGGCGTGACCGATCCCACGCCCCGGTGCACGTCCGTGCCCCATGGCGAACATCCGCCCGAGGAACCCCGGCGGTCACGGCGGCGCCCCCGCTCCCCGGCGGCGGCGCGCGTCCGCCGCGGGCACACGGGCCCCACCGGCGCGGCGGCATCCGCCGGAGTCCAGGGCCGCCCGGGTACGCCGACGGCCGGCCGTCCCTCGGGTCCGCGGCAGGGGGCGCGTGCGCGGGAGCGCCCAACCCCGGTGCTCCGACACGAACATGGCGCCGCGTCAAGCCCTTGAACTGACGTGGGCATGTCGTCACTCTGTTACCTGGCGCCCGTCCGCCGGTCATCCGAGGCCGTCAGCATGGGCGCCGCCCGCTTCCAACTTCCCCCCACGTCAAGGGAGTTACGATGCCCAAGGTCTACGCGCGTCGCCTCACGGTCGCCGCGGGCTCGGTCCTCGCGCTCGTCGGCACGGTGGCGCTGACCGGCGCCACCGCCGAGGCGGCGCCGCCGAGCCCGCCGAGCGCGGCCACCGCCCGCACCTACCTCGCCGAGATCAAGGAGCAGCCCGAGGGTTCGTCCGACGGCTACAGCCGCGACAAGTTCCCGCACTGGATCACCCAGGAGGGCGCCTGCAACACCCGCGAGGTGGTGCTCAAGCGCGACGGCACCGACGTCAAGACGGACGACAAGTGCGCGGCGGTCAGCGGCACCTGGGTCTCGCCGTACGACGACGCCAAGTGGACGCAGTCGTCGGACCTGGACATCGACCACGTCGTCCCGCTCTCCGAGGCGTGGAAGTCGGGCGCCTCCGCGTGGACGACCGCGCACCGCCAGGAGTTCGCCAACGATCTGACCCACTCCCAGCTCGTCGCCGTCACCGACAACCTCAACCAGGCCAAGGGCGACAAGGACCCGGCGAAGTGGCTGCCGCCGAAGACCTCGTACCAGTGCGAGTACGCGCGGATGTGGATCTGGGTGAAGCACGTGTACGCGCTGACGGCGGACTCGGCGGAGAAGGCCACGCTGACGAAGCTCCTCGACGGCTGCTGATCCCGCGGCGCGAGCATCCCGGCCGGGCGCCCCGGCCGCTCCCTCGCACCCCGCCCGCCCCCGGAACCTCTCCGGGAGGCGGGCTTTCGCGTGTCCGGGACCCGGCGGGCGGGCGGCTCATCGGCGCGGACGGCGCGGACATACGGGGCACTCGGGGGCACACGACACCCGGGGGCCGGGGCGCGTGGATTTCCCGCCGTCCGGACCGTTGAGCGTGGCCGGTCCTGGGCGCATGATTGGTTCAGACCAATTAGGTCCGGCACGGCTCATCATGGGTTAGAGATTGAACTTGCAAGCACTGTTAGGCGTCCCTAACCTATGCCTCCATCGGTTACCCGTCCCCTCCGAAACCGTAGGAGTCCCCACATGTCCGCTCCGCTCAATCCACCCACCGTCGTCCATACCGGCACCGACGCCGCGTCCGCGCCGCTGACCGCGCGGTACGCCCCGCACGTCCTCGCGCTCTTCCGGGTCGTCGTCGGCCTGCTCTTCGCCTGCCACGGAGCGGCCTCGCTCTTCGGTGTGCTCGGCGGCGCGATGGGCACCGGCTCGACCGTCCCGGCGGGCTCCTGGCCCGGCTGGTACGCCGCCGCCATCCAGCTCGTCGGCGGGCTCCTGGTCCTGCTGGGGCTCGGCACCCGCGCCGCCGCGCTCATCAGCTCCGGTTCGATGGCGTACGCGTACTTCTCCGTCCACCAGGGCAGTGCGCTGTGGCCGATACAGAACGGCGGCGAGCCGTCCGCGATGTTCTGCTGGGCGTTCCTGCTGATCCTCTTCCTCGGCCCCGGCGCCTGGTCCCTCGACCGGCTGCTGTTCGGCAACCGGGGCGGCACACCGGAGGCGGACCCGGCGGACGCCCCGAGGGCGACCGTCTGATCCGTCGCTCGGCACGGCGGGGCGTGCGGGCCGACCGCTCACGGTCCGTACGCGCCGCCGCCGGCCCCACGGCGCTTCCCGGGCGCACCGCTCGCCCCCGGGAGGCGCCGTTCCGCGTTCCGGGCGCACCGGGCCGGAACACCCGGGGGAACGTGAAACGAACAACATCTGTCCCCCTGGGACAAAAGCCGCCGCTTCCCAGGCGTACGCTGTATGGCTGTAGAGCCGCCCCTGCCGCCCCATGCGACGTCGCGGCGGGGTTCGGACCGGGAGTGGCACGTTGTTGGAAAGCCTGGGGCCCGTCAGTGGCACCCCATGGATGTACGCGCTGGTCAGCCTCTCGATCGTGCTCGATGTCTTCGTACCGTTCCTGCCCAGCGGTGTGCTGGTGATCGCCGCGGCGACCGCGGCGGCGGGCACCCGGACCGCGGCGGGCGCGGTCGGCGCCACCGTGGACGGCGGCGCGCATCTGCCGGAACTGTTCGCGCTGGTGCTGTGTGCCGCGACCGCGTCCGTCTTCGGCGACATGGTCGCCTACCGGCTCGCCTGGCGCGGCGGCGACCGTTTCGACCGCGCGATCGGCCGCTCCCGCCGGCTGACCGCCGCCCAGCAGCGGCTGGGCACCGCCCTCACCCGGGGCGGCGGCGCCATCGTCGTCCTGGCCCGCTTCGCGCCCGCCGGACGCTCGGTGGTCAGCCTGGGCGCCGGGGTGGCGCACCGTACGGTCCGTGAGTTCCTGCCCTGGTCCGCGCTGGCGGGTCTGGCCTGGGCCGCGTACAGCGTCAGCCTCGGCTACTTCGGCGGGCAGTGGCTGGGCGCCTCCTGGATGAGCACGGTGCTCTCCTTCTGCGCCCTCGTCCTCGCCGGATCGGCGGCCGCGTTCCTGATGCGCCGCCCGGAACGGCGCGCCTCGGCCTGACCGCCGCCGGGCCCCGTCACGCGCCCCCCGTGGCGACCGTGGCCTGACCGGGGACGACGGCGACCGGGCAGAGGGCGTGCAGCAGCACCGCGTGCGCCACCGAGCCGAGCCGCCGCCCGAGCGGCAGCCGGCGGCGATGGCGGGCGACGACCACCAGGTCGCTCTCCAGCGAGGCGTCCACCAGCATCCCCGCCGCGTCGGCGCCGCGCAGCTCCGTCTCCACCTCGACCTCCGGGTGGTGCCTGCGGTACGGGTCGAGGACCTTCGCCAGCTCGGCGGCGAGCGCGTCCTCGTACTCCTGCTGGGTGGCCTCGTAGGCGGCGAGGTATTCGAAGGCGGGCGGCATCAGGAGCGGCCAGGTGTAGCCGGAGAGGACCCGCAGGCGGGCACCGCGGCGGCTCGCCTCGGCGAACGCGAAGCCGATGGCGCCGGGCTCGTCCTCCTCCGCGTCCACGCCGAGGGCGATCTGCGGGCCGCCGAGTCCGAGCCGTTCACCCTCCGCGCGGCGTCCGCCGCCGCGGTCGGGGCGGGGCACGATGACGACCGGGCAGGCCGCCTGACCCGCGGCGGCGAGGCCGTTGGAGCCGAGGAGCAGGCTGGCGAAGCCGCCGCGTCCGCGCGAGCCGAGGACCAGCAGCCGCGCCTCGGCGCCCAGCGCGGGCAGGACCCCGTCGGGCAGTCCGCCGAGGCTGCGGAAGACCGGCTCGGCCTCCCCTTCGGCGGCCTCCCACTCGTCGCGCAGCCGCGCCAGGACGGGGTCGCCGCCCGCTTCCCCGGCGGCGGCCCGCTCCGCGGTGGCGTACGGCCAGACGTGGACGATGTGCAGCGGCGCCGTCTGCACCCGCGCCGCCTCCCGGCCCCAGCGCAGCGCCCGTTCGCTGTCGGGGGATCCGTCCACCGCGACGATGACCGGAAGGTTGCCGTCCATGCGTGACTCCTTGGCTCTGTGGGGTGCTCCCGCGGGCGGGGGCCGGTGGCGCCGGGCGCGTCCGCGGCGCCGGGGCCCGGCACCGTGACCGGAGCGCCCCGGGGCGCCGCCCGTACGGAAAAGCCCGCCCTGCGATGGTTGGACACCTCCCACGTGCTTCGTCCCGTTACCGCTGTTCTCATCCTGCCCCGGTGGCTGCCGCGCGGCACGGGACGAAGGTCCCGCACCGGGGGCGGCGGCCCGGGCGGCGCCCCGCGCGCCCCGGCGCGGCCACCCGGCACCGGGTAGAGTCGGCCGTCGCCATCCCGCCGCTCCGCCCCCGTCCGCCGCGTCCCGCGCGCCACGGGGCGGCCCGGCGCCCCGGGCGGTGTCCCGCCCCGCGGCGGCCGGCCGGGGTTCCGCACCATCCACACGAGGCACATTCAGGTGAACGCACCGCCGGTCGTCGCATGGACCGAGGCCGACGAGGCCCGTACCGCCGCATGGCGCTCCGAGAGCGGCGCGCCGCCCCCGAAGCGGGTCGCGGTCGCGGACGACCGGATGAAGGCCGACGCCGCCTACAAGCTGGCCTGCGAGGGCACCGCGCTGCTGTGGCGCGGCGACTTCCACAACGCGCGGCAACTGCTGACCGCGCTGGCCCGCCGGATCGACCGCCGGCCGCGCAAGGCGCCGCCCGCCGATCCGGCGCTCGCCTTCCACCGGCACCGCGCGGCCCAGAACCACCGCGCCCGCATCCTGGGCATGCTGCTCGTCCCCCTCGACGCGGAGCTGGCGGTGCCGCTGCCGCGCGCCCCCGACGTACGCGCCGCGTGCGCCCAGGCGTACGGGCCGCCGGCCCCGGGGACGGCGCCCTCCGACGCCGCCTCGGTCGTCTCCCTGCGTGAACTCCTCGGCCTGATCGGGGCGTACGAGTGGCGCCGCAAGGGTGTGGAGATCCCCGCGCTGGGCGGGGACCGCATCCACCCGCACTACGGCGTCTTCTCCCCCGCCCGGGGCGAGTACGTCGACCTGGTGGCCGAGGCGCCGCTGCCCTCCTCGGAGCTGGCCTTCGACATCGGCACCGGTACCGGCGTCCTCGCCACGGTGCTCGCCCGGCGGGGCGTACGCCGGATCGTCGCCACCGACCAGGATCCGCGCGCGCTCGCCTGCGCCCGGGAGAACACCGAGCGGCTGGGCGTCGCGGACCGGGTCGAGATCATCGAGGCCGATCTCTTCCCCGAGGGACGCGCGCCGCTGGTGATCTGCAACCCGCCGTGGGTCCCCGCCAAACCGGTCGCCCCGGTGGAGTACGCCGTGTACGACCCCGGCAGCCGGATGCTGCGGGGGTTCCTGAACGGCCTGGCGGACCATCTGACCCCGGAGGGCGAGGGCTGGCTGATCCTCTCCGACCTGGCCGAACACCTCGGCCTGCGCCCCCGCGCGGAGCTGCTGGACGCCTTCGCGACGGCCGGACTGACCGTCGCCGCCCGCCACGACATCGCCCCGCGCCACCCCCGCGCCCGCGACACCGCCGACCCGCTGCACGCGGCGCGGGCGGCGGAGGTCACGTCGTTGTGGCGGCTGCGGGCCGGGGCACACGGGGGCTGAAGCCGCGGCGCGGTCGGGTCCCGGCCGGGAGGCGGGGACGCGGGGCCTGTGCGTACCGGATGCGCACCGCGCCGGGGGGCGGCCGACGGCTGCCGCCCGGCCGGGGCACGGTCCACCACCCTGCGGACGCCCTCCGGTCCCATCGCGTACGGCACCGGCACCCGCCCCGCCCGCGCGGTCGCGGAGCGGTGCAGGGCGGGCCACGCCCTGATCGGCGCTGGTCAGAGCCGCTCCACCGAGCCGGATGACGAGCAGCGGCCCGATCCGCCCGGCCCCGCGCGCGGCGGCCCCATCGGGGAAGCGGGCCACACAGCCCTCTCGCCCGACGGGACACCGAAGCCCACCCTCAGCGCGGCGGCCCGCTCCCCCACGCACCCGCGCCCCGACCGCCGTTCCACCGCACGCCGGCCACGGCCCCCACCCGCCCTCCGCAAGAACCCCGGAGCCCGCCCCTCAGCACAGCGACCCGCTCCTCCGCGCACCCCGCCGCTCAGGCACCATGGACCCACCATGGATCCGCAGCTTCTCCTCACGCGCGCCCGCCGGCTCGCCGCCTCCGCGACGCCCGGGCGGCGCCGCCTGCTCGGCATCGCGGGTCCGCCCGGCGCCGGGAAGTCGACGCTCGCCGCCCATCTGGTGGACCGGCTGGCCGGGCGGGCGGCGCTGGTCCCCATGGACGGCTTCCACCTCGCCACCGCCGAACTCCGCCGCCTGGACCGGCTCGGCCGCAAGGGCGCCCCGGACACCTTCGACCCGGACGGCTACACGGCCCTGCTGACGCGGCTGCGCCACCCCGTCCCCGGATCCGTCGTGTACGCCCCGGAGTTCGACCGCCGCATCGAGGACCCCGTCGCCGGCGCCCTCCCCGTCCCGCCCGAGGTCCCGCTCGTCATCACCGAGGGCAACTACCTGCTCCTGGACACGCCCGCGTGGCGGAGCGCCCGCGCCCTGCTGGACGAGGTCTGGTACGTCGACCTGCCCGGCGCGGAGCGCGTACGGCGCCTGATCGCGCGTCACGAGCGGTTCGGTGCCGCACGCGAGGCGGCGGAGCGGTTCGTCCACACCTCGGACGAGGCCAACGCCCGGCTGGTCGCCGCCACCCGGGAACACGCCGATCTCGTCGTGACCTTCCGTCCCGACGCGGCGCCCCGCCCGCCCGGCGCCACCTGACCGGAACGGCCCGGCCCCGGCGCACCGCCCGGACCGGAGATTCCCGGCACTCACCGCACGCTCCGGACGTTGCCCCGAAGGGGCCGCACCCCACTCCACCTCGTACGACACGGCTCACAGGACGGACGGAGCATGACCCAGGGCATCACCGCATGGAGCGAGGTCGAGAACGGCACGGTGCCGATCGACGACGGCGAGCTGTTCTACGAAGCCGCCGGTACCGGCCCCGCCGTGGTCCTGTTGCACGGCGCGCTGCTCGATCAGCGCATGTGGGACGAGCAGTTCGTCTGGCTCGTCAACTCCGGCCTCCGCGTGATCCGGTACGACCTGCGGGGCCACGGCCTCTCCTCCACCGCGAGCGGCGACTTCGCCCACCACGACGACCTGCGGGCGCTGCTCGACGCGCTCGCGGTGGACCGCGCCGTCCTCGTCGGCCTCTCCCACGGCGCCCGGGTGGCCCTCGACGCGGCGCTGACCCACCCCGACCGCGTCACGGCGCTCGCCCTCGCCTCACCGGGCATCAGCGGACGCCCCTTCACCGACCCGTTCCTCCTCACCCACCTGCGGGAACAGGCCGCCGCGAGCGGCGAGGAGGACGGCATCGAACGGTACGTCGAGCACTTCCTGCGCGCCTGGGTGGACGGCCCGCACCGGTCCCCCGAGGCCGTCCATCCCGGACTGCGCGAACGGCTGCGCGCCGCCGCCGAGGCCAACATCGAGGTCCACTCCGACGGCACCGGCACGCCCCTGGAAGCGGGCGCCGCCGACCGCCTCACCGAACTCCGCGTCCCCACCCTCGTCCTCGACGGCGACCTCGACACCCACGACATCTCCGCCAACGCCCACACCCTCACCCTGACCGTCCCCGGCGCCCACCGCGTCCGCGTCCCCACCGCCGGCCACATGGTCAACCTGGAGAACACCCCCCACTTCGACCACGCCCTCCACGGCTTCCTGTCGTCGCTGGAGTACTGAAACACCGCAGGGCCGGCCGAAGCCCGCAAGCCCCGGCCCGGTGAGTACGGCGCGCGGATGCTGCCTCGTACGGGCGCGCCACCGGGCGGGGCAGGTCCGGACGGCTCGCCCAGGACCGCCCGGCCGGACGCTTCCCCGGTACGGGAACGGAACGACCGGCCGGCGGCGGGCGGGACGCCCGGACCGCACGGCGAGAGAACAGGGCCGAGCGGCACAGCGCAGGCCCGGAAACCGAAAGCCCCGGGCGCCCCTCCCCCGTTACGGAGAGGAACCCGGGGCTGAGCCGAGGGCGAGGCGAATGGGCAGGTGGGCGGGCCGCTTCAGGCAGGTGGGCGGCCCGCTTCAGGTGGGCGGGCGATCCGCTTCAGGCAGGCGGGCGACCCGCTTCAGGCAGGCGGGCGGGCCGCTTCAGGTGGGCGGCCCGCTTCAGGCAGGCGGGCGATCCGCTTCAGGTGGGCGGCCCGCTTCAGGTGGCCTGGCTGGAGGCCGCCGGTTTCCGGTCGCCTGACCGGAGGCCGCCGGATTCAGGTGGCCTGGCCGGCCGCCGCTCCCGTTTCCCGGTCCGGGCCCCAGCGGGCGAGCGCGGCGGCGAGGTCCAGCGGGCGGAGCCGGTCCGGTTCGTCCGGGCCCGGACGGTCCTCACGGGGGACCCGCCACATGACCTCGAACTCGTTGCCGTCCGGGTCCTTGGCGTACAGCGACTTCGACACGAGGTGATCGCTCTCGCCGACCAGCGCGCCCCGCGCCACCAGCAGCTCCCGGGCCGCGACCAGCTCCCCGAGCGTGCCGACCTCCCAGGCCAGGTGGTACAGCCCCACCCGCCCGGTGCCGGGCCCCGGCGCGCCCTCCCCCACGGCGAACAGCCCCAGATCGTGATCGTTCAGGGACCCGGCCGCCCGGAGGAACGCCGCCCGGCCGGGCACCTCGTCGACCGGAACGAGCCCCAGGACCTCCCCGTAGAACGCCACGGACACCGCGACATCCCGTACGTACAGCACCGCGTGATTCAGCCTGCGCACCGGCACCGGACCCACCTTCCTCTCCGCAGCGGCGGTGAACGACAACGTCAGCGACGCACCGGACGCCCTTCACACACCGGACGCCCGTTATGCACCGGTCGTCAGCTACACCCCGGCCGTCAGTTACGCACCAGCAGCACGATCCCGGCGAGCACCACACCCAGGAGCAGGGCCGACGCGCCGTACCGCAGCCGGTGGGAGCGCAGGACGGGCACCCAGCGGTCGAGGGCGTAGCGCCCGGGGCCGGTCAGCGCGAGGGCGGCGGCGCCCAGGGTCAGCAGCAGTTCGTACTCGACACCCTTGGGCAAGAAGAAGCCGCCACCCCACTTGACGGCGAGCGCGTTGATCATCGTGCCCACGACCGCCGCCGCGGCCAGCGGCGTGAACAGCCCGACGACCAGCCCGAGCCCGCCCAGCACCTCACTGAGCCCGGCCACCACGGCCATGGCGTGCCCCGCCGGGTACCCGCTCATCGTGAAGAACTGCCCGGTCCCGTCCAGCCCCGGCCCGTCGAACCAGCCGAACAACTTCTGCGCCCCGTGCGCCGCCATCGTCAACCCGATGGCCAACCGCAACACCAGCAGCCCCACGGCATACCCGTGCGGGGACGAATCAGGATGCTCCGGCGCACCGGCACGCGCGGTCGGGACGTTACCGAGGGGGGTGGTCATGGCAATCCGCTCTTTCGGACGGGAACACGGACATTTACTTGAAACTTCAAGTCATCCCTTCCGACGATACACAGCCGCCCCCTCGGCGACAAACGGTCCGAACGATCCGACGGCACCCGACTCCGCCCCCGCACCGGCCCGCGCGCACTCCCCCGGCGCGCGTACACCCGGGCGCCCGTGCATACGGAAGGCCCCCTGCGGATCTCCGCAAGGGGCCTTCCGCCCAAGAGGCTCACACCGTCACTCGTCGCGGGCGGCGGCACCCTGCCCCCTCCAGGCCGCCCACGCCCGCCCCCACCAGGGCCAATGCAGCAATCACCGGAAAAGCGAGCCCCCGACCCCCAAGCGCACACGCACCCACCACGCCCGACCCGGCACAACGGCGTCCCCCGGTACTCGGCATCGCCCCCGAACGCCAAAGGCCCCCCGCCGCAATCGGCGAGGGGCCTTCTCCCTGGTGGGCACAGACGGATTCGAACCGCCGACATCTGCTTTGTAAGAGCAGCGCTCTACCGCTGAGCTATGCGCCCTGGTCGAGGCGACAGACTACCTTGCCGTGCGGGCGGAACCGCAAGCCAGCGGGTGTAGCGCGAACTTACCGGACGGTGTGTTCGTTTCTTGCGGGTGGGAGAATGGCAGCCGGTTCCGGGGCGATCCGATCGGGAGAGGGATGTGACGGCGACACACACGCAGCCGTACGAGCAGCGAGCACGCCGTCGGGGCCGTCGGGGGCCGTTGCGTGAGGCGGTGGGGCTGATGATGCTGCCGTTGCCGCTGCTGGTCGCGGTGGTTCCGGCGGCGTTCGCCGGGGGCGGTACGCGGCGGTGGTTCGGGCGCGGGGACGGGCAGCGGGCCGAGGCGCAGGCGGCGAAGGACGCGGCCGCGGCGGCGTTCTACGAGCTGGACACCGCGCAGCGGGATCTGCGGATCTCGATCGAGACGATCACCGCGGTGGACAGTTCGCCGCGGGCGAGCCGGGTGGCCGAGGAGTACCAGGGGTTCGTCCGGCGGATCGACGAGGTCAGCCAGGGGTACATCACGGCCGTCGACGCCCATGACCTGGACCGCGACGATCTGGACGGTGCGGCCGCCGGGCGGGCGCGGGCGGATCTGACGCGGGCCCGGGAGGAGCTGGAGCGGACCAGGGCCGATCTGGAGCGGTTCGGGCAGGGGCTCGGGCCGCTGCTGGCGGCGGCGGAGACGCAGTTGGCGCGGCTGGCGCCCGCCGTGGAGCGGGCCCGGCAGGCGCTGCTCGCGGCGAGCAACGCGCTGGACGCCGTACGCGCCAAGGGGCTGAAGGCCGACGGGTTGGCGGCCCGGCTGGCGGCGCTCGCGCCGGAGCTGACCAAGCTCAACGAGGGCGCGGGGCGGCACGGCGTCCAGGAGACGGTCCGGCGCGCCGACGCGGTGCTGCGGCAGGCCGAGGAGGTGCGGGCGGAGGCCGAGCGGCTGCCGGAGCGGGCGGCGGAGATCGACAAGCGGCTGGTGTCGCTGCGTACCCGCGCGCAGGCGATCTCGACGCGGGCGGAGCAGGTCGATCCGGTGCTGAGCGAGTTGCGGCGGCGGTACAGCGCGGCGTGCTGGCAGGACCTCCAGCGCGTCCCCGAGCAGGCGGCGCAGGCCGTGGCGCAGGCCGGGACGAAGCTGCGGGAGGCCCAGCGGGCGCGGGACGAGCAACGGTGGGCGGACGCGACGAGCCATCTGGCGACGGTCCGGGCGCTGCTGGACACCACGAACGACGCGGTGTCGGCGGCGGGTGACCGGCTGCAGCGGCTCGACGCGGTCTCGTTCGACCGGCAGCAGGAGGTCGACCGGACGCGGTTCGCGATCCGGGACGCCCAGCGGCTGGCGATGACCGGCCGCAGCACCCCCGACCCCCGCCACGCCCGCCCGCTGGACGACGCGGTCGCCCGGCTGGACCGCGCGGTCGCCGGCCTGGAGGGCCGCCACCCCGACTGGTGGCACTTCCTGACCGAGACGGAGGCGGTACGCGAGACCGCCGCGCGAGTGGTCCGCGAGATCCGGGAGGAACGGGGCGGGGCGGGAGGGTGAGCGAGCCGGGAGGGTGAGCGGGCCGGGCGCGCGCCCGGCCACGGTCCGGTGCCGGGCTCCGGCCCGTACGGCGGGAACCCGGCCCGTACGGCATGCTCCCGGCCTGGACGGCGGGGCTCCCGGCCCGTACGGCGGCCCCCGGGCCAGGGCGCCCCGCGAGGCAGCCGGGCCCCGACGCGCCCCCACAGTCAGCAGCCCGCCCCTGGACCGATCCCCGAGCCGGGCGGGCGAGACCCGGAGCAGGCCCCGAGCCGCCAGACTTCCGACGCGCCCGGGCCACCGATCGGACCGCGGACTCCACGGCCGTAGCCCCTCCCCCAGCCCGGACGGGCAAGACTCCGGAACAGCCCCACGCACCGGCCGCCCCCCGACGCACCCCGGCCACCGGACCACAGGCCCCACATCCATAGCCCCTCCCCCAGCCCGGACGAGCAAGACTCCGGAACAGGCCCACGCACCGGCCGACCCACGACGCACCCGGTCCGCGCCCCGGCATCGGGCTCCGGCGCCGGGCTCCGGCATCGGGCCCCGCACCTGTTCCGCGCCCGTAGGGCACGCTCCGGCCCCACCCGTTCCACGCCTGTAGGGCACGCCCGCCCCCTTACCCCATCCCGGCCGTTCCGTCGCTCTCCGGGGTCCGTTGGCGTGGTGTGGTGGTCTGGCGGATGCTGGGAAGCAGCACTGCCCAGGCGGCACGTTCTGCGCGAGGGAGGCCGGAGATGGCTACCACTGGGGCTACCGGGACCACGAGGGTCGGGCCGCACGGTCTGCACGGGCCCTCGAATCTGTTCCGCGGGGGCAAACTGCGTCACACCCGGCTCGATGAGCATCTGCCGGTCGATCACCGGCTCAGCAAGGTCTACCGGGTCGGCGCGGGCGTGATGGGGCTGATCCTGGTCGCGTTCGGCATTCTCGGGCTGCTCGACAAGATCGGGTTCTTCGACACCGGTGGCGACACGGTCGCCGGGCTGAACACCAACGGTGCGCTGAGCGTCCTGTCGATCGTCGTGGGCGTCATCCTGTTCGGCGGCATGGTCATCGGCGGCAACATCGCGTCGACGCTCAACATCGTGCTGGGCGTGCTGTTCCTGCTCAGCGGGTTCGTGAACCTGGCGCTGCTGGAGACGGGCGCGAACTTCCTCGCGTTCAAGATCCAGAATGTGCTGTTCAGCTTCGTGGTGGGCCTGCTGCTGATGGTCTTCGGCATGTACGGGCGGGTCAGCGGCGGTCTGCCGCACGACAACCCGTACTGGCGCGCCCGCCACCCCGAGGCGGCCCACCGGCGGACGCCCGCCCCCGGCCCGACGGCCGCGCGGCAGGCGGCGCTGGAGCAGCTCCAGGAGGGTGGCGGACCGGACACCGGACGGGCGGGGGCCTGACCCCGCCGGGCCCGGGCCCCGAGGGGCGGGGGCCGGGCCCGGCGCCCGGGGGCCCCGGGGCGAGCAAGGCACAGCAGGCCGGGCCACGACTGAGGGCCCGACCACCGGCCGACAGCCACCGACCGGGAAGCGCGCCAGGACCCGGGGCGAGCAAGGTACAGGAGGCCGGGCCACGGCTGAGGGCCCGGCCGCCGACCGCCGACCGGGAAAGCGCGCCAAGACTCGGGGCAGGTAAGGCACAGCAAGCGGGCAAAGGCTGAGGGCCCGGCCGCCGACCGCCGAGTGTCGCCCGGACGGGACGACCCGGGCGGAACGACCCGTTCGGACCGCTCCCACTCGGACCGCTCCCACCAGCGGTGACGGCTCCCTCCGAGGCGGGGCGCCCTTTCATCCGTCGCCCCTTTAATCTGTCGCCATGCCTCGTTACGAGTACCGGTGCCGTCCTTGTGGTTCCACCTTCGAGCTGAGCCGGCCGATGGCCGAGTCCGCCGCGCCCGCCCTCTGCCCGGAGGGGCATGAGGACACCGTGAAGCTGCTCTCCACCGTCGCCGTGGCCGGATCCGCCGCGGCGCCCGCGCCTTCCGGGGGCGGGGGCGGCTGCTGCGGAGGCGGCTGCTGCGGCTGATCCCGCGGCGCCCGTGGGGACGAAGCCCGGCGCGGACACGGGGCCCGGGGTACGGGCCCGGCGGGCGCGGGGCCCGGAGGCGGCGGCCGGGTACGCACCCCGGCGGGCGCGGGGCGGTACGAGCCCCGTGGCCGGTGTCCGGGTACGGAAGAAGACCCCCGGTGTGATGGAGCTGTCCAGGAACACACCACGCCCGGAGGTCTTCGTCTCCTACCGTATCTGGCGCTGACCTGCTCGGACGCACCCGCCCGAACCGTCGGCGCCGGGCCGCGCCGTCAGACCGGTGCGCCCAGGACGCCGTCCCCCTCCCGTACCCCCTCGCAGAAGGCGCGCAGGATGGCTTCGCCCGCCGCGATGCCGCGTTCGGGCAGGGCCGTGACCTGAGGGGCGTGGAAGCCGGTGGCGGCGAGTTCGCCGTGGGCGGGACGCCAGGCGCGGTCGGCGGCGAGGAGGAGGTCGGCGTCGAGGAGGGAGTCACCGGCGGCGAGGATTTCGGCGGCGCCGGTGCGGCGGCGGACCTCCGTGACCGCGGCGCTCTTGGTGAGCGGCTTCGGCACCGCGTAGACCTTGCGGCCCTGGAGCGAGACGGACCAGCCGCGGGCGTCGGCCCAGGCGGTCAGCTCCTCGATCCAGCCGTCGGGCAGCAGCGCCCGTTCCACGACGAGGTAGGCGAAGAGGTCCTCGGCGGTCCGCTCCCGGAGCAGCCAGGCGGGGTCGGCGGCGCGGACCAGGTGGGCGCGGACCTCGTCGAGCGGCGCGCTGCCCTCGGCGAGGCGGGCGGCGACGGTGCGCTGCCAGTCGCGGTCGCTCTCGCCGTCCACCAGCAGATGGCCGCCGTTGGCGCAGACCGCGAAGGGCGGCGGCGGGCCGGGCAGGTGGATGCGGCGGTACTGCTCGCGGGTGCGGGTGGTGGCCGGGACGAAGAGCGCCCGGGCGGGCAGTCCTGCCAGGAGCGCCGCGGCGGTCTCCGTCACGTACGACAGCGGGCGGTGTTCGTAGACCTCGACGCAGAGCAGGCGGGGCGCCTCGGCGTCGGGCATGGTGAGGTCCATGGCCGCCGCCGAGTAGATCAGGGTGCGGTCGAGGTCGCTGGCGACGAGGGTGTGCGTCATCAGGCCACCGTCCGTCCGTCGGCGCCGGTCGCGCCGCGGGTGAAGCGCGGGTGGATCAACCCGACGCAGGCGTAGGGGAGTTCGCCGACCTCCTCGACGGGGACACCGCGTTCCTCGGCGAGCAGACGGACGTGGTCGAGATCGGGTCCGGCGCCGCGGCGGGCGAGGATCTTCCACGGGACGCGGCGCAGCAGCACCCGGGTGGTCTCCCCCACGCCGGGTTTGACGAGGTTGACGTCGTCGATGCCGTACTCCGCGCTGATCCGCTCGACGGCGGCCCACCCCTCCCAGGTGGGGCGGCGGTCCTCGGCGGCCAGGCGGGCGGCGTCGGCGGCGACGCCGCCCTCGACCTCGGTGAAGCGGGCGGTGATCGCTTCGAGGAAGGTGCCGGAGAGGTCGGCGCCGGCCAGTTCGCGGTAGAACTTCGCGCCGTGGAAGTCGTCCGGGCCCACCAGGTCGTCGCGGAGGACGGTGCGGGAGATCAGGCCGGAGACGGTGGAGTTGAGGCAGGCGGACGGGATGAGGAAGTCGTCGCGGGTGCCGTAGACCGGGACGCAGCCGCCGGGGTCGGCGAGGACCGCCATCCGCGGTGCGAAGCCGGGGAACTCTTCCAGCGCGGCGGTGAGTTCGCGGGTGATGGCGCCCTTGCCCGTCCAGCCGTCGACGAAGACGACGTCGGCCGGGTCGTGGCGGTCGGCGAGCCAGCGCAGCGCGGTGGTGTCGATACCGCGGCCCCGGACGATCGAGACGGCGTAGTGCGGCAGGTCCAGGCCGTGCGCGTGCTGTGCCCAGCGGCGCATCAGGACGCCGACGGGGGTCCCGGCGCGGGCCAGCGAGACCAGGACCGGCGGGCCCGCCGTCCGGCCGCGGGCCGCGTGGTCGGCGAGGACGGTCTCGGTGACGGCGCCGACGGCGCGGGCGATACGGGCGGCGGAGGTCTCCAGCGCGGCGTGGAACAGCGCCTGGTAGCGCTCGGAGGGCTGGTACTCGACGGGCAGCGACTCCGCGTAGTGCGCGCCGCCGCTCTGGATGGCCTCCTCCCGCTCCTCGGTCGGCGCCTCCAGCGTCACCGCCGACAGGTCCTGGAGCAGCCAGCCGACATCCTCCGGGGCGTACGAGGAGAACGCGGGGCCGCGCAGCGGTTCGGGAAGGGGCACGGTCGGGGCCTGTCGGTGCGGTGCGGGATCCGCCGGGGCGGGGCGCGGGGTGCGGGCGGGGACGACGGCGAGGAGCAGCCGGTCGGTGTGGGCGCCGAGGCGGTCCAGCAGACCGCCGGGGGCGTGGAGCGCGGGGGTGTCGCCGGGCGCGTCGGTGACGGCGACGATCGCGTCGAAGCGGCGGGCCGGGTCGGCGCCGGGCGCGACGTTGTAGGCGTGGCGCGGGCCGGGGCCGTCGGCCGGGTCGTCGTGGGCGGGGAAGGTCAGGCGGGTGCGGAGGGCGTAGCCGGGGTCGTCGACGGCGAGGACCGGGGAGCGGGTGGTGGTGGAGAAATACACCGCCGGGCCGTCGTCGTCGCCGGTGGGGTCCGCGGCCCAGGTCTCGGCGGCGCGCTCGGCGTCCAGGGCGCCGAAGCCGCCGGGTGCGGCGAGCCGCGCGTCGAGGGTCTGGGCCAGCCGCAGCGGCGCGTACATCAGCTCCTCGGTGCCGAGGACGAGGATGCGGCGGGCGCCGGCGAGGTGGTCGCGGATCCGGCCGGCCATGGCGGGCAGCGCCGCGTCGAGCCGGGCGCGGTGGGCGGGCGTGAAGCCGTGGCGGCCGCCGTCCGGCAGGCCGTCCGGCCATCCCAGGTCGACCCGGACGGCGGCGTTGCGCGACGCGGCGGGCGGCGCCTGCTCCGGGACGTCGTGGGCGGCGACCAGCTCCTGGCCGCGCCGCAGCACATCGGCGGGCAGCCGGACGCCGCCGGTGGCCAGCGCGAGGAGGTCGACGCGGGCACCCAACCCGGCGGCGAACTTCTCCAGGTGGCGGCGGTCGCCCTCGGAGCGCATGTCGACGAGGGCGACGACGACGTACCGCTGCCGGGGGAAGCGGGCGTGCAGCGACTCGATGGTGTTGAGGACCGTGCGGCCGGTGGAGAACTCGTCGTCGACGAGGACGAGCGGGCCGTCGCCCGCGAGCAGCGCCGGGTCCTCGGGCAGCAGCAGATGGGAGGTGGCGTGGGAGTGCTCCTCCTCGAAACCGCCGGCCGGGGCGACGCCCGCCACCGGCCGCCGGGTGGAGTGCAGATACGGCGCGAGGCCCAGCCCGTCGGCGACGGAGTGGCCGAGTCCGGTGGCGGTCTCGGCGTAGCCGAGGACCACCGCGCGGGCGGCCGCCTCGTCACCGAGCAGGGCGCGCACCCGGCGGCCCAGCCCCACCCCGACGCCGTGCACCACACCGGGCCGCTGCGGCACATGCTTGCCGAGCACGTGCGAGACGAGCAGATGGGCCCGTTTGGGGTTGCGCCGCAGCGCCAGCCCCAGCAGCCCGGGCAACTGGTCCCCGCCGCTGAGCGAGACCCCGAGCCGCCGAGCGACCCATTCTCCCGTCCACACCACGCGTTTCTTCTCCTCCGTCGGTTTCTCTGCGGATACGGGCGCCGTGCCGGGCCCGTCGTACGTCGGCGTCCGCCGGGTCAGTCCCGCGGCACGCTCGCGGTGAGCAGCTCCACGAAGTCGACGCCCTCGCGGGCCACCCCGAACGCCTCGGCGCGCAGCAGCGTGCGCTCCGCCCAGGCGCGGTGCGGCTTCACCTCGTTCATCTTGTTGGTGTAGGCGGAGCGCAGGACGCCGCCGTCGCCGCGCTCGGGCCGCAGGATGTCGGCGGCGTCGCTGAACTCCTCGTGGCTGACGACGGACAGGGCGTGCACCGGCGCGACGTGCGAGGGGTGGATGCAGGTCTTGCCCAGCAGGCCGTTGGCGTGGTCCAGCTCGATCTCGCGCAGCAGTCCGTCCATGTCGTGCTCGATCAGCGCGGTCCGAAGCTGCTCGGCGCGGCCCTGGAACGGGCTGCGGCGCAGTTGCGGTTTGAACATCCGCTCGTGCAGCCGGAAGTACTCCCACACCGGCCCGGTCACGGTGAACCCGCTGCCGTCGGCCCGCCCCAGCACGTTGACGACGTCGGCGATGACGGACGCGACGATCTGGACGTCGTACGCGGTCATGTCCGGCGCGCGGCGCAGTCCGTAGGCGGAGCAGAAGTCGGTGACGCCCAGGCGCAGGGCGAGGACGCGGTCGCGGTGGGCGCCGACGGCCGCGGCGATCCCGGCCAGCGTCTCGCGGCGGGTCTCCAGGTGCAGCAGTTGCGGGGACTCCAGGACCGGCATCGCGAAGAGCCGCTGTCCGCAGGCGCTCTCGGCGGCGCGCAGGGTCTGAAGGAACTCCGCGCCGCTCTCGGCGGTGAACTTCGGCAGGACGAAGCCGGAGAGGCGGCGCACCGCGGGCCCCATCCGCCGGGCGAGGTCGGCGAGCTGGCCGGGGGTGCGGACGCGTATGAAGAGGAGGGGGAGGTCGGCGCCGTCCCCGGCCGCCGCGTCGAGCCGGGCGAACTGCCGGACGAGGTTGGCCTCCCCGTCCGTGACGTCCGCGTCGCTGATGGAGTCCTCCAGGCACAGGACCATCGAGACGACGCCGCGGGCGGCCTGTTTGAGGATGTCGTCGGCGAGGCGCGGCCGGGTGGCGGGGCTGTAGAGCGTGGCGCCGAGCGCGGTCGCGAGGGTGCGGGCGGGCGAGGCGGCGGTGAACTCCGCCGGCTCCTGGTGGAACAACTTCTTCCGGATGTCGGGCCCAAGATGCCCAAAATGCCGCATACAACTCCCCGTATACAGGCGCGAACCGGGCATACCCGCTGCGTCATGACCTCTGGATCCAGCCGATAATCGTACGTGCGCGGGGTGTCGGAAAGTTCCCTCGGGCGGGAAATCACCCCGTCACGCCCGCCACACGCCCCCGCGGGCCCGGCCCCCCGCGTTGTCCGCCCGGCCCCGGGGAAGGCAGGATTGCGCTATGACGCACGCCATGCTGAAGGGGTCGAACGTACCCGTGGACACGACGGCCGTACGGGCCGTCCTGCGGTGGACCCCCGGCGCGGGCGTCCCCGATGTCGACGCCTCGGCACTGCTGGTGGGGCCCGACGGACGCGTGCGCTCCGACGCCGACTTCGTCTTCTACAACCAGCCCCGGCACCCCGACTGCGGCGTCCGCCACCTGGCCAAGACCCCCGTCGGCGAGAGCCTGACCGACAGCCTGGAGGCGGACCTCACCACCCTCGACGCCTCCGTCGACCGCGTCGTCCTCACCGCCTCCGCCGACGGCGGCACCTTCGCCCGCGTCCCGGACCTGCGGGTTCTGCTCTACGACGCGGCCGGCGGCGACGGCGAACCGCTCCTGGTCTTCGACATCGCCCCCGACACCGGCGACGAGACCGCCCTGATCTGCGGCGAGCTGTACCGCCGCGCCGGCAACTGGAAGTTCCGCGCCCTCGGCCAGGGCTACGACAGCGGCCTCCTCGGCCTGGCCACCGAGTTCGGCATCTCCGTCGACGAGGACGACGAGGGCCACTCCCCCGAACCGCCCACGGCACCCGCACCGGCCCCGCGCCCCGCGACGCCGCCCGCCACCGCACCGCACCCCGCCGCTCCGCCGGCCCCGGACGGGCCTGCCGCGACGGGCGAGGACAGCCCGGTGGTCCCGCCACCGTCCGCGTGGCCCGAGGAAGCGGCCACCCCACCGGTCGCCGCGGCGGGTGGCGGCCGCCCGGCGTCCGACCCGGACGCCGCGACCCAGCACGTCCCGGACCCGGCGCCCGGCAGGCTCCCCGACTCCTTCCCGCTCGCCCCGCCGCAGGGCTCCCCGGCGACCGGCGGCTACGGCTACCCGCAGCACGTCCCGCCGCCGCCCGCCCAGCCCCCGGCCCGGCCCGCCTACGGCTACCCCGGCCCGCCGCACCAGCAGCCGGCCCCGCCGCCGTACCAGCCGCAGCCCGCGTACGGCTACCCGCAGCAGCCCCCGGCGTACGGCTACCCGCAGCAACCGCCCGCACCGGAGCCGTCCTTCGTCCTGCCGCCCCAGGGCCCGCAGTTCCAGCGACGCTGACAACACCGCGCCCCGGCACGGCCCCCACGGCGGAAGGCGCGCCCCGGGGCGCGGCGGACGGCGATCGGACCGGACCCGGCGGGCGGCCGGACTCAGCGGCTGCCCCGCCGCGGCGGCCGGTCCCGGGTACGGCGAACGGAACGGCGCGGCTCAGCCGCCGGGCGCGGGTACGGCGGCCGCCCCGGCTCCGCGCCCGCGCTCACGTCTTCGACTTGTAGCCCCGGCCCCACTGGAGCCCCCAGCCGTAGAGCCGGTCCAGCTCCGCCTGGAAGCCGTAGACGTACTTCACCTCACGGCGCACCGTCAGCTCGCCCTTGACGTTCTCCAGCGTGAAGATCGCGCAGGACCGGGCCTGCGGCGCCCGCTCGTCGAGCCGGATCTGCACCCGCGGCCCGGTGGTCGGGTAGAGCGTCACCACCGCGTGCGTACGGTCGAAGGCCGGAGTGCCGTCGTAGATGTAGACGAAGATCAGCAGCCGCTTGATCTCGTCGCTCTGGTCCATGTTGATGTACAGCGTCTCGCCGGACGGCGAACCGAACCGGTCATCGCCGCTGAGCTGCACATACGGCGGGGCATTCAGCTCGCCGAGGAAGTCGCCGAGCGGCTGGACCACGCCCTTGGTGCCGTCCTTCAGCTCGTACATGCAGGCCAGATCGAGGTCGATCTTGACGACCGCCGGGCCCTGCGACTGCACCATCTCGGGCGTGAACATCCGGCTCGGGTGCCGCAGCAGGGTGCGCAGGCTCCGGGTGTTCCGGTCGCCCAGATCCGTGGTCCGCATCTGCCAGTGCAGATTGACCCGCATATGGCCGTGGTCCGCGCCCTGTTTGCTGAGCGAGACCACCGGCTTCCGCTTCGTCAGCTCGACGACGTACGAACCGCCGCCGTTGTCGAACGCCGGCGCACCACCGCGCCAGAAGTTCCCCAGGAACGACACTTGCCCACCCCACAGATCGACCGATGACAACGGGGCGGCCCGAGGTCCGCACCCCGTGGCCGCCCCGCTGAGAGCGTTCCTCAATCAGGTCGGCGTCACACGCCGGAGGATACTTCGGCCTTCGCCTCGCTGCCGTCGCCGGGCCCGGCCTCGCGGCGGTTCCTCACCACCGAGGAGCCGAAGGACAGCGCGATCAGCACCACACCGATGAGACCGGTGATGACCTCGCTGATCTCGTACTTGATGGTGATGAGCAGGATGACGGCGAGCGCGCCGATCGCGTAGTGCGCGCCGTGCTCCAGGTAGACGTAGTCGTCGAGGGTGCCCTTGCGGACCAGGAAGACCGTCAGCGACCGGATGTACATCGCGCCGATGCCCAGACCCAGCGCCATCTCGAAGATGTCGTTGGTGATGGCGAACGCGCCGATCACGCCGTCGAAGGAGAACGACGCGTCGATGACCTCCAGATAGAGGAAGAGGAAGAACGCGGCCTTGCCGGCCAGGCCCACGACCGCGCCGTTGCCCTTCTTCGCGGGCGCCGCCGCCTCCTCGTCGTCCTCGTCCTCGTCCTCCAGCTTGTCCTCGAAGTACCCGGAGATACCGCCGACGACGAGGTAGGTGATCAGGCCGCCGACACCGGCGAGCAGGACCGTGGCGGTCTTGTCACCGCCGCCGTGCGCGACATCGGTGGCGACCGTCATGGCGGTGACCAGCAGGGCGACCAGCGCGACGATGACGGAGAGGGTGTCCAGCTTGCCGAGGCGGGCCATCGGCTTCTCGATCCAGGCGAGCCACTTGTGGTCGCGGTCCTCGAAAAGGAAGTCGAGGAAGATCATCAGGAGGAAAACGCCGCCGAAGGCCGCGATGGCCGGATGGGCGGCGGTGACCAGCTCCTGGTAATGGGCCTTGTCATTGATGGCGAGATTGACCGCCTCGATGGGCCCGAGCTTCGCGGTGACCGCCACGATGATGACCGGGAACACCAGTCGCATACCGAAGACCGCGACCAGAATGCCGACCGTCAGGAAGATCTTCTGCCAGAAGGCGTTCATCTTGCGGAGAATGCCCGCGTTGATGACCGCGTTGTCGAACGAGAGCGAGATCTCCAGGATGGAGAGGATCCCGACGACCGCGAGCCCCTGCCACCCCCAGAGCACGCCGGCCAAGGCGAGGCCGACCACCGTGACGGCGAACGACCAGCCAAAGGTTTTCAGGAGCACTGCTTACCCATTTCCCTAGCTCTGCGGGCCCCCCGCCAACAGCGTGGCGCCTTTACGAAACGTTGACCCCGAAGTCTAGAGCGATGCCCCGCAGACCCGACGCGTACCCCTGTCCCACCGCCCTGAACTTCCATTCGCCGTTGTAGCGGTAAACCTCGCCGAAGATCATCGCCGTTTCGGACGAGGCGTCCTCACTCAGGTCGTACCGCGCGAGTTCACTGCCGTCCGCCTGATTGACGATCCGGATGAAAGCGTTGCTGACCTGGCCGAAGCTCTGGCCGCGCAGATCCGCCTCATGGATCGAGACCGGAAAGACGATCTTGTCGACCTGGGCCGGGACGCCGGTGAGGTCGACCAGGACCGACTCGTCGTCGCCCTCGCCCTCACCGGTGAGGTTGTCGCCGGTGTGCTCGACGGACCCCTCCGGGCTCTTGAGGTTGTTGTAGAAGACGAAGTACTCGTCGCCCAGCACCCGGCCCGAGGCGCACAGCAGCGCACTGGCGTCGAGGTCGAAGGGGGCGCCGGTGGTGGATCGGGCGTCCCAGCCGAGACCGACCATGATCTGCGTGAGATTCGGCGCGGCCTTGGACAGGGAGACGTTGCCCCCCTTGGCGAGCGTGACGCTCATGGTGTTCGGTTCCTCCCCGGTGACGTGACGGGCGGCGGCGCACCGTGGGCCACGGCCCCTTTACACGCGTGCGGCGCCGCACCCCCTCGCGGGGCATACGGCGCCGCACGTGGTCGAGCGGTGTCGCGGGCCGCGCGCCACGGAGGCGCGGACCCGCGAGCGGTCAGACGTTGACGCCGAAGTCCTGCGCGATGCCGCGCAGCCCGGAGGCGTATCCCTGGCCGATGGCGCGGAACTTCCACTCCGCGCCGTTGCGGTACAGCTCGCCGAAGACCATGGCGGTCTCGGTCGAGGCGTCCTCGCTGAGGTCGTAGCGCGCCAGCTCGTTGCCGTCGGCCTGGTTGACGACGCGGATGTACGCGTTGCGGACCTGGCCGAAGCTCTGCTGGCGGGTCTCGGCGTCGTAGATCGACACCGGGAAGACGATCTTCGCGACATCGGCGGGGACACCGGCGAGGTTGACCTTGATGGCCTCGTCGTCGCCCTCGCCCTCACCGGTGGTGTTGTCGCCGGTGTGCTCGACCGAACCGTCCGGGCTCTTCAGGTTGTTGAAGAACACGAAGTTCTGGTCGTTGGCCACCTTGCCCTGGTCATTCGTCAGCAGGGCACTGGCGTCCAGATCGAAGTCGGTACCGGTGGTGGTACGCGCGTCCCAGCCCAGGCCGACGAGCACGGCGGTGAGATTGGGGGCTTCCTTCGTCAGCGAGACGTTGCCGCCCTTGCTGAGGCTGACTCCCACGAGTCCTCCCTAGATTCGAGGGGTACGTCAAGATTTTTCGCGCCCCCATCGTGCATGGCATCGGATCAACGAATCGATCCTAGTGACCGGTTCCCGCCGATCGCAGATATCACCGGCGAATGTCGGCTGCGGCGGGAACCGGCGCCATCAGGGCGGCCGCTCAGAGGGCGTCGAGCGCCTTGACGTACTCGTTCAGGTCACGGGCGTCGGGCAGGCCGTTGACGACCGACCAGCGGACCACGCCCTCCTTGTCGATGACGAAGGTGCCGCGCACCGCGCAGCCCTTCTCCTCGTCGAAGACGCCGTACGCGCGCGACGCCTCACCGTGCGGCCAGAAGTCCGACAGCAGCGGGTACTCCAGGCCCTCCTGCTCGGCGAAGACGCGCAGCGAGAACGGGGAGTCGTTGGAGACGGCCAGCAACTGCACGTCGTCGTTGACGAACTTGGGCAGCTCGTCGCGGAGCGCGCACAGCTCGCCCGTGCAGACGCCGGTGAAGGCGAAGGGGTAGAAGAGGAGAACGACGGCCTTCTCACCACGGAACTGGGAGAGCGTGACCAGCTCGCCGTGCTGATTCTTCAGCTCGAACTCCGGAGCCTTCGCGCCGACCTCGATCGCCATGGGTGCATCCCTTCGCTCACGTTCAACAGATATCGGCCCAACCCTACGCGCCCGCCCGGGCCCGCCGGAGGCCGTCCCCGGACAACGCCGAGCCCCCTCCGGAACGGGTCCGGAGGGGGCTCGGGTGCGGCTGGCGGAGCGGTGGCTCAGCGCTTGCCGGCCTTCGGCGAGACCAGCCGGCTGCCCGACCAGTCCTTGCCCGCGCTGATGCTCTTGGTCTGGGAGAGACCCGCGGTCTGCGCGGCCTCGTTGATGTCGCTCGGCTCGATGTAGCCCTCACGCCCGGTCTTGGGCGTCAGGAGCCACACAACGCCGCCCTCGTCGATCAGGCCGATGGCATCCACCAGCGCGTCCGTGAGGTCGCCGTCGTCATCCCGGAACCACAGCACGACGGCATCCGCCACGTCGTCGTAGTCCTCGTCGACGAGGTCCTGGCCGATAACGGCCTCAATACCTTCGCGGAGATCGTGGTCGGCGTCGTCGTCGAAGCCGATCTCCTGGACCACCTGTCCGGGCTCGAACCCCAGCCTGGTGGCAAGGTTGGTCCGCTCCTCCGCGTGGTCCGCGGTCGCGCTCACGGATTGCCTCCTGTCATGTTTCGGAAATGCTCTGGAACGCTCCGCGCGTGCGCGGAGCATTGGGCGTAGTCCACACGGGCGGGACGGATCGCGCAAGTACCCGGCCACGGAGACCGCCTAAACGGTGACGATTGGCAGCGTCTCGCCGCAACTGCGACCCCATCCGGACAGGCCGAAGTGATGTACCTCACGACGATCTGCCAGGTTTGCGGTGTGGACAGCCACGGCGATCCCTCTCACGGGGTTCTACCCGGCCTTCGGACGCCCATGCGGATTCCGTACCTCAGTACGTCACCCTCTGTCGACATGGGCGTATGGTTGCGATTTGGCCGACCTGTCACGGCGGCCCGCGCCTCCATCGGCTTCCCGCCTGGGGTTACCCCTCGGTAGAGATGACGTATCCCGATGCCTCGGTACACGATGGAAGGCGGCGCGACCACCGAAAGACAGCACAGAGAGACACCATCCGACCGCGTGCGCAGCAGCTAACGCGTGCAGGGCACGACATGAACCGAACGCAAAGGAACAGCGTGGCTTCCGGATCCGATCGAAACCCGATCATCATTGGCGGCCTTCCCAGCCAGGTCCCGGACTTCGATCCCGAAGAGACCCAGGAATGGCTCGACTCGCTCGACGCAGCCGTCGATGAGCGAGGCCGGGAACGAGCTCGCTACCTCATGCTTCGACTGATCGAGCGTGCCCGCGAGAAGCGCGTGGCCGTGCCCGAGATGCGCAGCACGGACTACGTCAACACCATCGCCACCAAGGACGAGCCGTTCTTCCCCGGCAACGAGGAGATCGAGCGCAAGGTCCTCAACGCGACCCGGTGGAACGCGGCCGTCATGGTCTCCCGGGCGCAGCGCCCCGGTATCGGCGTCGGTGGTCACATCGCCACGTTCGCCTCCTCCGCCTCCCTGTACGACGTGGGCTTCAACCACTTCTTCCGGGGCAAGGACGACGGCAAGGGCGGCGACCAGATCTTCTTCCAGGGCCACGCCTCCCCCGGTGTGTACGCCCGCGCCTACCTGCTCGACCGGCTCTCCAACGCGCAGCTCGACGCGTTCCGCCAGGAGAAGTCGAAGGCTCCCGACGGGCTGTCCAGCTACCCGCACCCGCGGCTGATGCCGGACTTCTGGGAGTTCCCGACCGTCTCGATGGGCCTCGGTCCGCTCGGCGCGATCTACCAGGCGCGGATGAACCGCTACATGGAGGCGCGCGGCATCGCCGACACCTCCGACAGCCACGTCTGGGCCTTCCTCGGCGACGGCGAGATGGACGAGCCGGAGTCGCTGGGCCAGCTCTCCATCGCCGCGCGCGAGGGGCTGGACAACCTCACCTTCGTCGTCAACTGCAACCTCCAGCGCCTGGACGGCCCGGTCCGCGGCAACGGCAAGATCATGCAGGAGCTGGAGTCGCAGTTCCGCGGCGCCGGCTGGAACGTCATCAAGCTGGTCTGGGACCGTAGCTGGGACCCGCTGCTGGCGCAGGACCGCGACGGCATCCTGGTCAACAAGCTCAACACCACGCCCGACGGTCAGTTCCAGACGTACGCCACCGAGACCGGCGCGTACATCCGTGAGCACTTCTTCGGCGGCGACCACCGGCTGCGCGCCATGGTCGAGAACATGACCGACGACCAGATCCTGCACCTGGGCCGCGGCGGTCACGACCACAAGAAGATCTACGCGGCGTACGCGGCGGCCAAGGCGCACAAGGGCCAGCCGACGGTGATCCTCGCGCAGACCGTCAAGGGCTGGACGCTCGGCCCGAACTTCGAGGGCCGCAACGCGACCCACCAGATGAAGAAGCTGACGGTCGCGGACCTCAAGGGCTTCCGCGACCGGCTGCGGCTGCCGATCCCGGACAAGGATCTGGAGGACGGCCTGCCGCCGTACTACCACCCGGGCCGTGACTCCGAAGAGATCCAGTACATGCACGACCGCCGCAAGGCGCTGGGCGGCTACGTGCCGACCCGTGTCGTGCGCGCCAAGCCGCTGCCGCTGCCGGACGACAAGGCGTACGCGGGTGCCAAGAAGGGCTCCGGTCAGCAGAAGATCGCCACGACCATGGCGTTCGTCCGCGTGCTGAAGGACCTCATGCGGGACAAGGAGATCGGCAAGCGCTTCGTGCCGATCGCGCCCGACGAGTACCGCACCTTCGGCATGGACGCGTTCTTCCCGTCGGCGAAGATCTACAACCCGCTGGGCCAGATCTACGAGTCGGTCGACCGCGAACTGCTGCTGGCCTACAAGGAGTCGCCGACCGGCCAGATGCTGCACGACGGCATCACCGAGGCCGGCTGCACCGCCTCGCTGATCGCCGCGGGCTCCGCCTACGCCACGCACGGCGAGCCGCTGATCCCGGTCTACGTCTTCTACTCGATGTTCGGTTTCCAGCGGACCGGTGACCAGTTCTGGCAGATGGCCGACCAGCTCGCGCGCGGCTTCGTGCTGGGTGCGACCGCCGGCCGGACGACGCTGACCGGTGAGGGCCTCCAGCACGCCGACGGCCACTCCCAGCTCCTGGCCTCGACCAACCCGGCGTGTGTCGCCTACGACCCGGCGTACGGGTACGAGATCGCGCACATCGTCAAGGACGGTCTGCGCCGGATGTACGGCGAGAACTCCGAGGACGTCTTCTACTACCTGACCGTCTACAACGAGCCGATCCAGCACCCGGCCGAGCCCGCCGACGTGGACGTCGAGGGCATCCTCAAGGGTCTGCACCGGGTCAAGGCCGGGGAGAAGGGCGAGCACGCGGCCCAGATCCTCGCCTCGGGTGTCGCGGTGCCGTGGGCCGAGGAGGCCCAGCGGATCCTCGCCGAGGAGTGGAACGTCAAGGCGGACGTCTGGTCGGCGACCTCCTGGAACGAGCTGCGCCGCGAGGCCGTCGAGGTCGAGCGCCACAACCTGCTCCACCCCGAGGAGGAGCAGCAGGTCCCGTACATCACCCGCAAGCTGGCGGACGCGCCCGGCCCGAAGGTCGCGGTGTCGGACTGGATGCGTGCGGTGCCGGACCAGATCGCGCGCTGGGTGCCCGGTGCGTACCAGTCGCTGGGCGCCGACGGCTTCGGCTTCGCGGACACCCGTGGCGCCGCCCGCCGCTTCTTCCACATCGACGCGCAGTCGATCGTGCTCGGTGTGCTGACCGAGCTGGCGAAGGAGGGCAAGGTCGACCGCTCGCTGCTGAAGCAGGCCATCGACCGCTACGAGCTGCTGGACGTCACGGCCGCCGACGCCGGGGAGGCGGGCGGCGACGCCTGAGCCACCGCACGGTGCCTGCCGCGCCCCCGACCGGTCCGCCGGTCGGGGGCGCGGCCCTTTCCGGGGCCGGACGCCGCCGGGTCAGCTCTCCCAGATCTTCACGGCGCGGAAGCCGTACGGCGAGCTGGGCACCCAGCTACCGCCGCCCGGGTAGGTGTCGAACTCGCCGGTCTCGGCGCATTCGGCGCTCTGGTACGTGGTGACCGGGCGGCCGGTGCGGTTGGCGAGCGAGGCGGCCGTGGTGCCCTTGGGCAGCGGGATACAACTGTCGATGTCGGTGCCGGCCAGCTCGAAGGTCTGCCGCTTCCCTCCGAAATCGGCCTTCGGCCAGACGCAGAGCTGGCCCTTGGCGCAGTCGCCGGAGGCGGCGCCCCTGGCGCCGGGCGCCGCGTGGGCGGCCGGTGCGGCGAGGACGGCGGGCGCGACGAGTGTGGCGGCCAGCGCGGCGAGGCCGGTGACGAGCGCGGTGCTGCGGTACGTACGCATATGGAATCTCCCCCGTGAATACGGCGATGGGTGTGCCGCCGGCCGGTTGCCCGCGGCGGGTTCACTGCCGAGCTTCGGCGGCGGCCGGGGCGGCTGCCAAGGCCCTGGCGGCAGCACCACCCGGTGGGGCGATGTGGACGGAGAGTAGGGCTCGGGGCCAAGCATCTGTGGCGTCGGGTTGACGCCTCGACAGCGGCGGCGGGGCGGCGCGGAAACCGTTCCTCCCGGCCGTACCAAGGGGTCCGCGAGCCGACCGCGCGTACGGCGCCGCGGCGGGTTCCCGTGCGGGGCTCACCTGAAGGAGTGAAATGGGGTGGCGGCCGGGGCCGGACGGGGCAAGGCATCGCGGGTGGCGGGACGGAAGGGCGCGTACGGCGGGGAGTTGACGCGCGGGGCGGGGCGAGGGGCGCGGATGACGGCCCCGGCGGCGCCGGTTCCGCGCGGCGGAGCGGACACGGGGCCGGACAGCGCGACGGCGCGCGGCCGAACCGGAGTTGACCGGTGCCGCCGCGCGCCGTCGGGGGTGCGGGTTGCTCAGATGTGGCCGACGCCCGCGCCCGCCTCCGCGTTCTCACCGCGCTTGGTGAACAGCGCGACCACGGCGGCGACGACCGCCACGCCGCAGGCCACGGTGAAGGCGAGGCCCATGCCGGAGATGAAGGTGTCGTGGGCGACGGCGACGATCTTCTGGCCGATCACCGGCGGGGTGTGCGGCGGCACCGGCGCGAAACCGGCCGAGACCGCGTCGGAAGCCTGGGCCAACTGCTTCGAGTCGACCGGCGGCAGGCCCGCTGCCTTCCAGTTGCCCGGCAGGTCGCTCTCCACGCGGGACGCCATGACCGCGCCCAGGACGGCCGTACCGAGGCTGCCGCCGACCTGCATCGCGGCCTGCTGGAGACCGCCCGCCACACCGGACAGCTCCAGCGGGGCGTTGCCGACGATGACCTCGGTGGCGCCGACCATGACCGGGGCCAGACCCAGACCGAGCAGGGCGAACCAGACCGACATCGCGCCGGTGCCGGTGCCGGTGTCCAGACCGGACATGCCGTACATCGCGACGGCGGTGAGGACCATGCCGCCGACCAGCGGGATACGCGGGCCGAACTTGGTGATCATCGCGCCGGCCAGCGGCGAGCCGACGATCATCATGCCGGTGAGCGGCAGGAGGTGCAGACCGCTGTCGACGGGGCTCATGCCGTGGACGTTCTGGAGGTAGAACGTCACGAAGAACAGCCCGCCCATGAAGGCGAAGGCCATCAGGACCATCAGGACCGTGCCCGCGGTGAGCGGCACGGAGCGGAACATCCGCAGCGGGATCAGCGGTTCGCGGACCTTCGTCTCCAGGAGCGCGAAGAGGGCGAAGAGCACCACCGAACCGATCAGGAAGCCCCAGGTCTGCATCGAACCCCAGCCCCACTCGGACGCCTTGATCAGCGGCCAGATCAGGCAGAACATCGCGCCGGAGAGCAGCGCGATGCCGGGAATGTCGAACGACCGCGGGGCGTTCTCGGCGCGGTGGTCCTTGAGGATCACCAGGCCCAGGACGAGCGCCAGCACGCCCACGGGGACGTTGATGAAGAACACCGACTGCCAACTGACGTGCTCGACGAGCAGACCGCCGACGATCGGGCCACCGGCGGTGGAGGCGCCGATGACCATGCCCCAGATACCGATCGCCATGTTGAGCTTCTCGGCGGGGAAGGTGGCGCGCAGCAGACCGAGCGCCGCGGGCATCAGCAGCGCGCCGAACAGGCCCTGGAGCACGCGGAAGATGACGACGAAGGTGACTTCCTTGGAGAAGCCGATGGCCCCGGAGGCGGCGGCGAAGCCGACGATGCCTATCAGGAACGTCTGGCGGTGGCCGAAGCGGTCACCGAGCTTTCCGGCGGTGATCAGCGCGATGGCCAGCGCGAGCATGTAGCCGTTGGTGATCCACTGGACATCGGCCAGCGAGGCGTTCAGGTCCTGCTTGATGGCCGGGTTGGCGATGGCCACGATCGTGCCGTCGAGGGCGACCATCATGACGCCGATCGCGACGGAGAAGAGAGTCAGCCACGGATGGCCGCGCAAGCCCTTACGGGGCTCCGGTACGGGAAGTTCCGGCGCGCTCTGGGCAACCGGGGTCTGGGAACTCATACTCAGACATTAATGTCAGCCACTGACAGTTGACAAAATAATTCATGAGTCGGTAACTGTCATTTCGCTCACAGCTATGCTGAGCAGCGAGAACACCATCGGAAAGGCGGCGCAGCATGGCCCCGTCGACGCCGCGCGAAGCGGCTCTGTGCGGACTGCGCGCCCGCAAGAAACAACGCACCCGGGACTCCCTCATCCGCGCCGCGCTGGAGCTGTTCACGGCCCGGGGCTACGAGGAGACGACCGTCGACGAGATCGCCGCCGCCGTCGACGTCTCGCAGCGCACCTTCTTCCGCTACTTCAGCAACAAGGAAGAAGTCGTCTTCGCCGTCCAGGAGATGGTCGAGGCGCGGTTCCTGGAGGAGCTGCGCCGCCGGCCCGCCGCCGAGTCCCCGCTGACCGCGCTGCGCAGCTCGGTGGCGGTCGCCTGGGACGACATCGGCGCCGCGATCGAGCCGATCGTCCCGGTGGAGCTGCACATGCGCTCGTACCAGATGATCGAGTCGACGCCCGCGCTGATCGCCGCGCATCTGCGGCGCTCCTGCGAGCTGGAGGAGGAGATCGCCCGGCTGATCGCCCGGCGCGAGGGGCTCGACGCGGACCGGGATCCGCGCCCCCGGGTGCTGGTCGGGGCGTTCAACGGCGTGATGCGCGCCGCCGGGAAGGCGTGGAGCGAGGGCGACGACTTCACCGTGGCGTCGATCCGTGAGCTGACCCACTCCTACCTCGACCACATCCGGCCCGCCCTGGACGACGACTGGCGCGGGCAGGGGTGACGCGCGCCCGGCGCGTACGGTCCGCCCGCGCGCCGGGGAGGTGCGCCGCCGGGCCACCCGGACGGGACGCACCGTCACCCAGCACCGGCGGGGCGTGACGCACCGGTTCCCGATGAGTCCGGCGCCGCACCTCTGAGCAGGGGCGCGCGACCGCGGGTGTCCGCTTTGTTCGAATTACCCACCGCGAAACGTGACATGACTCACCCCTGGGACGGGGGCCCTTCCGCGTCTCCTAGGGTGGCCCGCGGTGACTTCTTTCTCTGGGCTCGGCCCCTCCTTCGGTTCCTTCGGATTCCTGCAGTCCACCGCCTGGCGTGCGGCACTCGCCCTGGCGGTGGTGTTCGTGATGCTCACCCTCACGGGCTGGACCGCGATCAGAGGCCACAAGGAGGACGCAAACCCGCTGGCCACCGCGGAGGCCGGCTGGCGGACCGCCACGTTCCACGGCCGGCAACTGCCCGACCCGGACGCGGCACCGACCCGGCTGAGGGCCTTCTTCGCCTCCCTGGACCGCGCCGGGCGCCGGGAACTCGCCGACCGGTACCCCCTGGTCGTCGGCAACATGAACGGCGCGCCGGTCGAGCTGCGCTACCGGGCCAACCGCACCGCGCTCGACCGGGCCCGCGTGATCGAGGAGCGGCGCTCCCTCGACCACCGCCTCACGCCCGCCGGCCGTCAGGACGCGGGCCGTCTGATGCACCGCTTCGAGTCGATGATGTCCAAGGGCCGCCAGATCCTGGCCTTCGATCCGGCGGGCGGCGGGCGCGCCGCGGAGGTCTTCGGCGACCTCGGCACGGCCCGCCGGGTCTCCGTGATCGTCCCCGGGGTGGACACCAACCTGACGAACTTCGAGCGCACCACCCGCGCCACCAGCGCCCCCGTGGGCATGGCGGACGCGCTCTACGACGCCGAGCGTGCCGTCCGGCCGCGGGCCAGGACCGCCGTGATCGCCTGGGCCGACTACACCGCCCCGGCGGGCCTCGGGGTGGAGGCCGCCACCGGGCAGCTCGCCGCGGCGGGCGCCGTCCGCCTCCAGGAGCTGACCCGGGCGCTGCCCGCCGCCGACACCGTCTCGCTCTTCTGCCACAGCTACGGCTCGGTGGTGTGCGGCCTGGCCGCCCGCGATCTGCCGTCCAACGTGCGGGACATCGCGGTGGCCGGCAGCCCCGGTATGCGCGCGGCCAACAAGGCGGCGCTCGGCACCCACGCCCGGCTCTGGGCCATGCGGGACTCCGACGACTGGATCCAGGACGTGCCGTATCTGGAGGTCGGCGGGCTGGGGCACGGCCCCGACCCGGTCGACCCGGCGTTCGGCAGCCGGCTGCTGTCGGCCGACGGTGCCGAGGGCCACGCCGGGTACTTCACGCCCGGCACGGAGAGCCTGCGCAACTTCGCGAAGGTCGGCGTGGGCGCGCTCACGGACGTGCGCTGCGCGGCCGACGACTCCGGCTGTGACGCCGGGCTCGTCTGATCCGCCGCGGCGGCCGGGAGCAGACGGCCTCAGACGGTACAAGGTGTTCATAAGGGGGACGGGCGGGCAACCGCCGCATACGATGAGCCGCATGGGTGATGTGCTGGCCGGTTTTCACGCCGTCTGGGAGTTCGGAACGGACTCCGTACTCATCCGCTTCGAACGGGGGATCCGCAGGCCGAAGCTGTTCCAGGCGCTCGGCGAGCGGCGCATTCCGTACGAGGCGCTGAGCGCCGTCGAGCTGTCCGAGGGCAGACGCGGCACCGTCGTCCTGCACGCCGTACCGCGGCCGGGCGCCGACCCCCTGATGGAGGCGGCCGACGGACAGCTCAAGGAGGAGGCCGATCCGTACCGTCTGGTGCTGCCCGCCGAGGACGAGGCCCCGGCGGCGCGGTACGCGGAGGTGCTGCGCGGCCGGTTGGGCCCGGACGCCGGGGAGCGCGCCGACCGCCATCTGGTCGCGCCGCCCGAGGGTCCGCTGCATTTCAAGGCGTACGACGGCAAGGCGTCGTTCGACGGGAGCGCGGTGACGTTCCGCTGGTTCTGGACGGGCGCGTCGTCCGCGAAGTGGAAGCGCGGCGACCAGAGCTTCGGCGTCGACGAGTTGAGCGGCGTGGAGTGGCGCTCGCCGGAGCTGGTCACCGGCCATCTGCGGCTCCTGGAGCGCAGCGCTGCGGACACCTCGCCCGGGGAAGCCGACCAGGATCCCGCGGCCGTGGTCTTCGGGCTCGGTTACGGGCCCGTCCACGAGTCGCTGCCGTTCGCCGCGGCGGTGCTGGCCGCGGTGCGGACGGCACAGTCCGGGCAGGACCCGGCGGCGTGCGCGCCGGTGCGCCGGGCCGGGGACACCGGACGGAATCCGGCCGACATCGCCGACCGGATCCGTCAGCTCGGCGAACTGCACGGCGCCGGGCTGCTGACGGACGGCGAGTTCAGCGCGAAGAAAGCCGAACTTCTCGCCGAGTTGTAGCCGCCGCGCATCCGCCCGTGGCCGTACGCGGTATTCCGTGCGGGCCTTCGGTGGCGGCCCGCCGGGCGAACGGCGGTGACCTTGGGTCATACCGTGGTAGGGGGTCGGCTCCGCACTCCGGTATGACGTTCGGGTCATCGGCGGCCGCTTACATTGACTGCGCGATGATCCGAGACCTTTCCCCCTCCTCGACCGGCACCGGCGCGGCGCGCGCACCGGCCCGGGAGCGCCCCCTGCACGTGGTCCGCCGGAGCCTGACCGCGTTCGCCGGGCTGGGCGAACGGCCCGGCACACCGCTGCTCGGCTCGGCCCGGAAGGTCTGGGTCCGCCGCCTCCCGTACGCCTTCGCCGCTCTCCTCACCACGGTGCTGATGCCGGTCGGCGTGCATAACCTGGGGGAGAACTACGGCATGCCCGCCGCCCCGGCCGGCCTTCTGGGAGTGGCGCAGACACTGCCGTTGCTGATCGCGGTGGTCCGGCCGCTGGCGGCATGGTGGGTGATCTTCAGCGCCGACGTGCTCTGCGCGGTGCTGCTCGCCGCCTCCCCGCAGACCCAGCCCTGGCCCTGGCCGCCGGCGGCGATCATGGGCTATCTGGCGCTGATGGTGGTGCTGTCCCAGCGGGAGAGCCGCCGCACCCTGGGCTCGGTCTGGGCGGCGACGGGTGTGGTGGGCATCCTGCTGGAGCCGCTGACACCCCGCGGCAACGACAACACCTGGATGCTGCTCTTCGTCCTGTCCGGCATGGTGCTGCTGGTCGGCGTCATCCTGCGGGAACGCGGCGACGCCCGGCGGAAGTTGCGGGAGCAGGAGACCATCAGCGAGGCGGAACGCTCCCGCCGCACCCTCCTGGAGGAGCGGGCCCGGATCGCGCGCGAACTGCACGACGTGGTCGCCCATCACATGTCGGTGATCACCGTCCAGGCCGACAGCGCGCCGTACCGCATGGAGGGCATACCTCCGCAGGCGCGGGAGGAGTTCGCCGCCATCGCGACGACGGCCCGGGAGTCGCTGGCGGAGATGCGGCGGCTGCTGGGGGTGTTGCGCAGTGCGGAGGCGGAGCGGGACACCGGTCCGGAGAAGGCGCCGCAGCCCGGTCTGGACGAGATTCCCCGGCTGGTCGAGGCCACCATACGGGCCGGTGTGCCAGTCGGCCTGGAGATGGCCGACGGGCCGGTGGCACCGGAGCCGGCGGTGGCCCTCTCGGCCTACCGCATCGTGCAGGAAGCCCTGGCCAACGTGGTGCGGCACGCTCCCGGCGCCCGGACCCTGGTGGCGGTGGTGCCTTCCCCCGACGGCACCACGCTGACGGTGCAGATCTTCAACGGCCCGCCGCCGATCCCGTCCGCCGCCTGGGAGACCTCCGGCACCGGGCACGGCCTGGTGGGGATGCGGGAGCGGGTGCGGCTGGTGGAGGGTTCGCTGACGACCGGGCCCCTGCCGGACGGCGGCTTCCTGGTCACCGCCCGGCTCCCACTGCCGCGACCGCTTCCGACCGACAAGGACGCCAACTCCTCATGACCACACGGGTGATCATCGTCGATGACCAGGCCATGGTGCGGGCGGGCTTCGCCGCGCTGCTCGCCGCGCAGAGCGACATCGACGTGGTGGGCGACGCACCGGACGGCGTCCAGGGCGTCGAGCTGAGCCGCCGGGTGCATCCGGACGTGGTGCTGATGGATGTGCGGATGCCGGAGATGGACGGCCTGGAGGCGGCCCGGCAGTTGCTCGCCCCGCCGCAGGGCGTCACCCACCGCCCGAAGGTGCTGATGCTGACCACCTTCGACGTCGACGACTACGTCTACGAGGCGCTGCGCGCCGGTGCCTCGGGTTTCCTCCTCAAGGACGCCCCGCCCGCCGATCTGATCTCGGCGGTCCGGATCGTCGCCGCGGGCGAGGCCCTGCTCGCTCCGTCCGTGACCCGCCGGCTGATCGCGGATTTCGCACGCCAGGGCCCGGCGCCCCGCAAGGAGAGCACCGCGCTGCAGCTCAACGGCCTCACCCCGCGGGAGACAGAGGTGCTCAAGCTGATCGCCCGCGGTCTCTCCAACCAGGAGATCGCGGACACGCTGATCCTCGCCGAGCAGACCGTGAAGACCCATATCGGGCGCGTACTGGCCAAGTTGGGGCTGCGGGACCGCGCCCAGGCGGTCATCTTCGCGTACGAGTCGGGGCTGGTCACGCCGGGCGCACGCTGAGGCGCCCGGGGTGCGCGCACCGACCGGACGGTGCGCCGTACTGCCTTGCGCGGCCCGGTTCCTGAAGCACCGGCACGTGATCGGTCGCCCCGGCCACGCGGCCGGCCGAGGTGAGCCGCGGCGTCACCGACGAGCAGGGCGGCGCCCGCCGCTCCCCCTGTGTGGGGAGATCTTGTGATACCCGAGGGTGACCCGGAGCCCGACCCCCTACTGCGGTATCACCCGGGAGTTGGCTCCGAGGGTTGACGCCGTCCCGCCTTGCACTTTTCTACGTTTCCTTCGTCGCACCACCCCACGAAGGAGACACCATGTCGCTGCTACGAGCCACCACCCGACGAGGCCGACGCGCGCTGGCCGCCACCGCGCTCGTCGTACTCGTCGCCGGGGGCACGGGCGGCTGGGCCGCGGGCTCCGCCGAGACCGCCGTGACCGGGCCCGCGCCGGGCGTCGCCGCCTGGCGCGCGGACCACTCCGCGGGGGTCCCGCTGCCGGATCCGGCGACGGCCTCCCCGGACGGCGTGGCGCGCTTCTTCGACCGGCTCACCGCGGCCCAGCGGCACATCCTCGCCGTGCGGCACCCTTTGACCGTCGGCAATCTCGACGGCGCCCCCATAGCTCTGAGGTACCAGGCCAACTCCCTCGCGCTGAGGGCCGAGCGGGGCCGTCAGCAGGCGCTGTCGACCGCCCCGGGCGGCACTCTTGAGGACCACCGGGCGGCGCGCCGGGCGGCCGACCGCTATACCGAACTGCTCGCGCCCGGCCGGCAGATCCTCGCCTTCGATCCGCGCGGCCGCGGTCAGATCGCGGAGGTGCACGGCGACTTGGCGGAGGCGGTGCGCACCGCCGTCGTCGTGCCCGGCTCCGACATCGATCTGACCACCTTCGACCGGGCCCGTGATCCGTACGGCACACCGACGGGGATGGCGACGTCGCTGCGCGCCCGGATGGCCGCCGACGCTCCCGGGGTCCGGACGGCCGTGATCGCCTGGACGGGGTACACCACCCCGGTAGGTCTGGGGCCGGACGCCGCGACCGGGCGGCTCGCCGAGGCCGGCGTGCCCCGGCTGGTGCGCTTCCTGTCCGGCCTCGCCGCGGTCGGCGCCCCCTCGCCGACGCTGCTCTGTCACAGCTACGGCTCGGTCGTCTGCGGTCTCGCCGGTCCGGCCCTGGGCCACACCGCGAGAGATCTGATCGTCTTCGGCTCCCCCGGTATGCGCCGTCCCTCGGCCGCGGCGGTGGACGCCTACGCCCGGGTGTGGGCCGCACGGGACGCCACGGACTGGATAGGTGACGTGCCCCACGTCGATGTGCTGGGGCTGGGCCATGGCGAGGACCCCACCGATCCGGCGTTCGGAGCGCGGCGGGTCTCCGCGATACGGGCCGAGGGCCACACCGGCTACCTCGCCCCGGGCACCGACTCCCTGCGCAACTTCGCCGCCATCACACTCGGCCGCTACACGGCCGTCACCTGAAGCGGCCCCTGACCGGGGAGGCCGGGCACCCGCCCCGCCTCACCGGTCCAGGTCCCCGCGTCTCCCCGTTCCCGTCCGTCACTCCCGTCCGGCAGAGGTGAAGGTCATGTCCGTGTACCGGTCGCCCGCGACCTTCCCCGCGATCGGCTCCAGGAGCGCCAGCTCTTCTCCCGTGAGCCGGATGCGCGTGGCGGCGGTGTTCTCCTCGACGCGGGTGCGCCTGCGGGTGCCGGGGATCGGCACCACGGTCAGGCCGTGGACCTCGGCCCGCTGCTGGACCCAGGCCAGCGCGATCTGTCCGGGCGTCGCCCCGTGGGCGGCGGCGAGGGCACGGACGGGCTCCAGCAGTGCGGCGTTGACCGCGGCGTTGTCACCGGTGAAGCGCGGCTGCTGGCGGCGGAAGTCATCCTGGCCCAGTTCCTTCTCCGCGCTGGTGAAGGAGCCGGTCAAAAACCCCCGGCCGAGCGGCGAGTACGGGACGAAGCCCACGCCCAGCTCGGCGGCGGCAGCGACCACGCCGTCCTCCACGTCACGGCTGAAGAGCGACCACTCGGACTGGACGGCGGCTATCGGGTGCACGGCCTGGGCTGCGCGGAGTTCGGTGGTGGTCACCTCGCTGAGCCCCAGGTGCTTGACCTTGCCCTCGGCGACCAACTCGGCCATCGCGCCGACCGTTTCCTCGATCGGGACGGAGGGATCGCGACGGTGCATGTAGTAGAGGTCGATCGTGTCCACGCCGAGGCGCCGCAGACTGCCTTCGACGGCCTGCCGGATGTAGGGGCGGTCGTTGCGGATGACGCGCTTGTGCGGATCGGCGGGGTCCAAGGAGAGCGCGAACTTGGTGGCCAGCACGACCTCGTCGCGGTGGGCGCGGAGGAAGGGCGCGAGGAACTTCTCGTTCTCGCCGTTGCCGTAGAAGTCGGCGGTGTCGTAGAGGGTCACGCCCCGTTCCAGGGCACGTTCCAGGGTCGCCCTCGCCTCGTCGGCGTCGGTCGGGCCGTAGGCGAAGCTCATGCCCATGCAGCCCAGGCCCTGCACACCGACGCGGGGACCGCCGGTGCCCAGTTCCACGGTGTCGATCTTTTCGTCACCCATGGCGGGTCAGCTCCTCTCCGACGCCTGGCGTCGGGCATCGGCGTAGACATCGATCTTGTAATCAAGCACGGCGAGCGTGTCCTGCAACTCCGCGATGCGGTTCCGTACGCCCTCGCGGTGGGCGATGAGCAGCCGTTCCCGCTCGCCGAAGGTCGCGTCGCCGCCCTCGACGAGTCCGGCGAAGCGCACCATGTCGGCGACGGACATACCGGTCAGCCGCAACTTGCCGACCAGCGCCAGCCAGTCCAGATCACGGTTGGTGAAGCGCCTCTGTCCCGTGTGGCTGCGGTCGACGTGCGGCATCAGGCCGATCCGTTCGTACCAGCGCAGGGTGTGGGCGCTGAGCCCGGTATGTGCCGCCACCTCGCTGATCGAGTAGCGGTCCTGGCCGGTCGGGCGCGGGTGGAGCACCTCTTGCGCGCAGCCCCGCGTCACCCACTGCGGGCCGCCGGGCATCCGCTGTACGGACACCGTCCCGCCGCCCGTCACCGTCTCCTCGATCACGGGCTCGCTCTGCGTCACCGTCATGCCGTGTCTCCCCTGTTCGGCTGTCGCCCCCGTCGACGTCACCCAACGCTAAAGAGTTGGAGTGCACTCCAAGCAAGCGTGATCTTGACCGGGATTTGGCAAGCGCCCGATGCGGGGCGGACCGCCCCCGCCGTGTCTGCGCTCCAGCCCCCGGCATGGCCGCTCCTGCCGCACCGAGGCGCGGGCGGCGAAGGCGGTGCCTCCGGCGCGGACCGTTCGGGGCCGCTCGGCCGCTTGCGCAGCACCCGTTGCCCGGCATTCCGAGCGCCGGTCCGGCTCCCCACGGTACGGCCCGTACTCCCACCCACCGCCCGGAACGGCCGATGCACCGCCTCCGCCACGTACGGCGTCGGGTGGCGCCACGCCCACCGCACCCACCACTCCGGGCCCACGACCGCCCATGCCGACCTCAACCGCTCTTTCCCTGCCGCGCTCCCACCCGGACTCACCCCCGCCGTCCCCGTCCCGACCGTTCCGGCCCACCCGGCCGGCCGCTCCAGCCCGGGTGAGCCGTCCACGCCTGGTGGGCGCCCCGCACCGACCGGCCTGCGGGACCGGGGCGGGCGGCCTTTAGGCTCGTCCCATGCAGAGCCTGCGGATGATCGAGAACTGGCCGGTGCCGACCGCTGCCGTCGCCGTCGTACGAGCCGACGGCAGCGTGGCCGGAGCGTACGGGCCCCAGGAGCACCGCTTCCCGCTGGCCTCGGTGACCAAGTTGCTGGCGGCGTACGCCGCGCTGGTGGCGATCGAGGAGGGCGCGGTCGAGCTGGACGAGCCTGCCGGGCCCGAGGGTGCCACGGTGCGCCATCTCCTCGCCCACACCTCCGGCCTCGCCTTCGACGAGCCGCGCACGATGGCCGCTCCGGGCACCCGCCGGATCTACTCCAACGCCGGTTTCGAGGCGCTGGGCGACCACCTCGCCGAGGCCACCGAGATCCCCTTCCCGCAGTATCTGCGGGAGGCGGTACTGGAGCCGCTCGGGATGGGCGCGACGGAGCTGGCCGGCTCCCCCGCCAAGGACGGTGTCTCGACCGTCGCCGACCTGGTCCGCTTCGCCGCCGAGCTTCAGGCTCCGCGGCTGCTCGCGCCCGAGACCGTCGCCGCCGCGACCTCCGTGGTCTTCCCCGGGCTCACCGGCGTACTGCCTGGTTACGGCCACCAGAAGCCGAACGACTGGGGGCTGGGGTTCGAGATCCGCGACGGAAAGTCGCCGCACTGGACCGGCGCTTCGTCGTCGGCGCGGACGTTCGGGCACTTCGGACAGTCGGGGACGTTCCTGTGGGTGGACCCGGAGGCGGGCGATACAGGCGCCGCCTGCGTCGCGCTCACCGACCGTGCCTTCGGCCCCTGGGCCATCGACGCCTGGCCGCCGCTGACCGACGCGGTCCTGGCCGAACTCGGCTCCGCCTGACACCCGGTGGCCGGGCGCGAACAGGCCCCGGCCGCCCACCGCCCGGCCCACCGTCACCCCCGGCGCCCACCGGCCGCCGCGCTGCCACGGCACCGAACCGCCCGACCCACCGCTCCGGCCCTCGACGTCCCGGCACCGGCCACCCCACCGCTCCGCTCCCTGCCGCCCGCCATCAAGCACCACCACGCCTCCGGCCACCCAGCACGCGGCACACCGCCAACCACATCACCACGGCCCCGGCCCCCGCTCCACCACCACCGGCCTTCGACGCCTCGCCCCCGAACGCCCCACCGCTACGGCTCCCCGGCACGCAGCACCGGCGCCGGCACCCAGCACCCACAACGCCACCCCGGCCCGCCCGAACCCCGGCCGGGGCCCAGCACCCCACCGACAGAACCCCAACCCCTCAACCACCGGCCGGGACGCCGGGCCCCGGTCTGCCGCCCGCCCGCAACACCGCCGCCCGAGCGCCCTCCGCCACAGCACCCAGCGCCCCGGCCACACGCCACCGCGGCAAGCGCCCCCCGCCGCGCCCCCCGCCCCCGCCCTCACACGTATCCGGGCTCCGCCCCCATCTCCCAGATCAGGCACTCGGCGGGGGTCTCCGCGCGCAGCCGTGCGCCGTGTTCGTCGATGAGCCGCGCGGCGTCGCCGGGGAGCAACACCGCGTCGCCGAGACGCAGTTCACCGCGGACCACCTGCACATACACCCGTGGTGCGGTCGGGAGCTCGACGCTCTCGCCGGGGGCGGGGCGGCGGAGGTGCAGCGTCGCACCGGCGCGCGGGACGGCGTACGGGGTGTTGTCGGTGAGGCCGCGCACCACGTCGTACGAAGGGGTGCCCCCGAACTCCGTCGGGGCCAGCCACATCTGGACGAAGCGCAGCGGTCCGGCGCCGTCGTTGCGTTCGATGTGCCGGACGCCGCCGGCGGCGGTCAGCCGGGCCAGGTCGCCGGGGCGCACCGTCGTCCCGTGCCCCGTGGAGTCGCGGTGGGTCAGCTCGCCCTCGACGACCCAGGTGACGATCTCCGTGTCGCGGTGCGGATGCTCGTCGAAACCGGCGCCCGGCGCGAGCCGCTCCTCGTTGCAGGCGATCAGTGCGCCGAACCGCAGATTTCCGGGGTCGTAATGGGGGCCGAAGGAGAACGCGTGCAGCGTCTCGATACCGGCTTCCGGATCGCCGCCCCGATAGCGTTCCGCGCCCGCGCGCACCTGAATCATGCAGTCACCGTAGCCCCGCCGCGCCACCCGCCCGCCCCGATAAGGCAGTCTTGTCCCGTGTCTGAACCCGCATCGCGCGCCCCTCATCCGCACCAGGCGACCCTCCGCAGGCTGGAGCAGTCGTCCGGCAAACTCGCCGCGGCAGCCATCGCCCGCATGGACGCGCAGTTGCCGTGGTACCGCGCGATGCCACCGGAGAACCGCTCCTGGATCGGTCTGGTGGCGCAGGCCGGTATCGCCGCGTTCACCGAGTGGTTCCGGCACCCCGAGACACCGCAGGCGATCAGCACCGACGTCTTCGGCACCGCACCGCGCGAGCTGACCCGGGCGATCACACTGCGCCAGACCGTGGAGATGGTCCGGACGACCATCGAGGTCATGGAGTCGGCGATCGACGAGGTCGCGGCCCCCGGTGACGAATCGGTCCTGCGAGAGGCCCTGCTGGTCTACGCCCGCGAGATCGCCTTCGCCACCGCGCAGGTCTACGCCCAGGCCGCCGAGGCCCGCGGCGCGTGGGACGCCCGGCTGGAGTCGCTGGTCGTCAACGCGGTGCTCTCCGGCGAGGCCGACGAGGGCGCCGTCTCCCGGGCGGCGGCCCTGGGCTGGAACTCCCCCGAGCACGTCTGCGTCGTCCTGGGCACCGCGCCCGACGGCGACAGCGAACTGACCGTGGAGGCGATCCGCCGGGCCGCCCGGCACGCCAAGCTCCAGGTGCTGACCGGCGTCCTGGGCAGCCGTCTGGTGGTGATCGCCGGCGGCTCCGACAATCCGCTCAAGGCGGCGAAGGCGCTGATCGGGCCGTACGCGGCGGGCCCGGTGGTGGCCGGTCCGGTCGTCTCCGACCTGCTGGCCGCGACCCGCTCCGCACAGGCGGCCGCCGCCGGTCTGCGGGCCTGCGCCGCCTGGCCCGACGCCCCGCGGCCGGTGCTCGCCGACGATCTGCTGCCGGAGCGCGCGATGGCGTCGGACCCGGTGGCGCGTGACCAACTGGTGGAGGAGATCTACAGGCCGCTGGAGGAGGCGGGCTCCGCGCTCCTGGAGACACTGAGCGTCTATCTGGAGCAGGCGAGCAGCCTGGAGGGCGCGGCGCGGATGCTGTTCGTCCACCCGAACACCGTGCGCTATCGGCTCCGACGCGTGACGGACGTCACCGGATGGTCCCCGTCCGATGTGCGCTCGGCCTTCACCCTGCGTATCGCATTGATCCTGGGGCGCCTGGCTGACGGAGAAGCGCAGCTCTAGACTTTTGTCGGACACCAACAATTACCCCGATGGTTCTTCGTCCCTGTCCCCACGGGCGGGCGGGACCTCCCACAAGAGAGAGTGTGAGGGTGCTCGTACTCGTCGCTCCTGGCCAAGGCGCTCAGACGCCCGGCTTCCTGACCCCCTGGCTCGACCTCCCCGGTGTCGAAGACCGGCTCCGTGAGTGGTCCGCGGCCATCGACCTGGATCTGATCCACTACGGCACGAAGGCCGACGCGGACGAGATCCGTGACACCGCCGTGGCGCAGCCGCTGCTGGTGGCGTCCGCGCTGATCTCCTCCCGGCAGTTGTTCGCCACGCCCGAGGACTTCGCCGCGCGTGTCGGCGCCGCGGCCGGTCACAGCGTCGGTGAGCTGGCGGCCGCCGCGCTGGCCGGCACACTGTCCGACGCCTCCGCGATGACGCTGGTCCGCCGGCGTGGTCTGGCGATGGCTGAGGCCGCCGCCGTCACCGAGACCGGTATGGCGGCGCTGCTCGGCGGCGAGGAGGCCGTCGTCGTCCCGCATCTGGAGAAGCTGGGGCTGACCCCGGCGAACGTCAACGGCGCCGGGCAGATCGTCGCGGCGGGCACCGCCGAGCAGATCGCGGCGCTCGTCGCGGACAAGCCGGAGGGCACCCGGCGGGTCGTCCCGCTGAAGGTGGCCGGCGCGTTCCACACCCACCACATGGCCCCCGCCGTGGCGGCGCTGGAGTCCGCGGTCGGTGAGCTGACCGTCGCCGACCCGCACACCCGCTACGTCTCCAACAAGGACGGTCAGGTCGTGACCGGCGGCGACGAGCTGGTGCGGCGCCTGGTGGGTCAGGTGGCCAACCCGGTGCGCTGGGACCTGTGCATGGAGACGTTCAAGGAGCTGGGCGTCACCGCGCTCATCGAGGCGGCGCCGGGCGGCACACTGGTCGGTCTGGCCAAGCGCGCCCTGCCCGGTGTGCGGACGCTCGCCCTGAAGACCCCCGACGACCTCGACGCGGCCCGTACCCTGATCGCCGAGCACAGCTCTCCGGTCGCCGACCCGTCGGCCGAACAAGGAGACCGAAGCTGATGACCTCGAAGATCAAGCCCGCGAAGGGCGCCCCGTACGCGCGGATCATGGGCGTCGGCGGCTACCGCCCGACCCGTGTGGTGCCCAACGAGGAGATCCTCAAGCACATCGACTCCTCCGACGAGTGGATCCGCTCGCGCTCGGGCATCGCCACCCGGCACTGGGCGGGCCCGGAGGAGACGGTCGCCGTCATGTCCGTCGAGGCGGCCGGGAAGGCCATCGCCGACGCGGGCATCGCGCCGGAGCAGATCGGCGCGGTGGTCGTCTCCACCGTGTCGCACTTCAAGCAGACCCCGGCCATCGCCACGGAGATCGCGCACCTCATCGGCGCGGGCCGTCCGGCGGCCTTCGACATCTCGGCCGGCTGCGCGGGCTTCGGCTACGGCCTGACCCTCGCCAAGGGCATGGTCACCGACGGCTCCGCCGAGTACGTGCTGGTCATCGGCGTGGAGCGACTGTCGGACCTCACCGATCTGGAGGACCGCGCGACGGCCTTCCTGTTCGGTGACGGCGCGGGCGCGGTCATCGTCGGCCCCGCCAAGGAGCCCGCGATCGGCCCGACCATCTGGGGTTCCGAGGGCGACAAAGCCGAAACGATCAAGCAGACCATCCCGTGGGACGCGTACCGCACGACGCCGGTACCCGGCGGCGACGGCCCCGAGGAGCGGACGGCCCCTGAGGCGATCCGCTACCCCGCCATCACGCAGGAGGGCCAGGCGGTCTTCCGGTGGGCGGTGTTCGAGATGGCGAAGGTGGCCCAGCAGGCGCTGGACGCGGCCGGAGTCAGCCCGAGCGACCTGGATGTCTTCATTCCGCACCAGGCGAATATGCGGATCATCGACTCGATGGTGAAGACGCTGAAGCTGCCGGAGAACGTCACGGTCGCCCGTGACGTGGAGACCACCGGCAACACCTCCGCCGCCTCCATCCCGCTCGCCATGGAGCGGCTGTTGGCGACCGGGCAGGCCAAGAGCGGTGACACCGCGCTGGTCATCGGCTTCGGGGCGGGTCTCGTTTACGCGGCTACGGTCGTTACCCTCCCCTAGGCAAGATCTACGCAGCGCCGTCCGTCCCCCGATGTGCCGGCCGCTGTGCCCAGCTTCACCCGTCAGTTATCACTAGAGCACCAAGGAGCGCCATCATGGCCGCCACTCAGGAAGAGATCGTCGCCGGTCTCGCCGAGATCGTGAACGAGATCGCCGGGATCCCCACCGAGGACGTCAAGGTGGACAAGTCCTTCACCGACGACCTGGACGTCGACTCGCTGTCCATGGTCGAGGTCGTCGTCGCCGCTGAGGAGCGCTTCGACGTGAAGATCCCCGACGACGACGTCAAGAACCTCAAGACCGTCGGCGACGCGACCGATTACATCCTCAAGCACCAGAGCTGATCCAGCTCCTGCGCATGTCGCCACCCCGCGGTGGCGCCGTATTCAGACCCCTACCCGTGGAGTAAGAATTCCCGTGAACGCGACCAATCGCACCGTGGTCGTCACCGGTATCGGCGCAACCACACCGCTGGGTGGCGACAGCGCTTCGACCTGGGAGGCGCTGCTCGCCGGCCGGTCCGGTGTGCGTGTCCTGGAAGAAGACTGGGCCACCGACCTCCCGGTCCGTATCGCCGCCCGTGCGGCGGTCGACCCCGGTGAGGTCCTCCCCAAGCCGCAGGCCCGCAAGCTGGACCGCTCGGCGCAGTTCGCGCTGATCGCGGCCCGGGAGGCATGGGCCGACGCCGGTTTCACCGCCAAGGCGGGCGAGGACGCCTCCGTCGACCCCGACCGGCTCGGCACCGTCATCGCCTCCGGCATCGGCGGCGTGACGACCCTGCTCGACCAGTACGACGTGCTGAAGGAGAAGGGCGTACGCCGCGTCTCCCCGCACACCGTGCCGATGCTGATGCCCAACGGCCCGTCCGCCAACGTCGGTCTGGCCGTGAACGCCCGCGCGGGTGTGCACACCCCGGTCAGCGCCTGCGCGTCCGGTTCCGAGGCGATCGGCTACGGCATCGAGATGATCCGTACCGGCCGTGCGGACATCGTCGTCGCGGGCGGCACGGAGGCGGCGATCCACCCGCTGCCGATGGTCGCGTTCGGCAACATGATGGCGATGTCGAAGTCGAACGACGACCCGCAGGGCGCCTCGCGGCCCTTCGACACCGCGCGCAACGGCTTCGTCATGGGTGAGGGCGCCGGCGTCATCGTCCTGGAGTCCGCGGAGCACGCCGCCAAGCGCGGTGCGCGGGTCTACGCCGAGGCCGTCGGCCAGGGCATCTCCGCCGACAGCCACGACATCGTGCAGCCCGAGCCGTCCGGCAACGGCATCGCGCAGGCGCTGCGGCACCTCCTCGACAACAGCGACCTGAAGCCGTCCGAGATCGTGCACGTCAACGCGCACGCGACGTCGACGCCCCAGGGTGACCTCGCCGAACTGAAGGCGCTGCGCAAGGTCTTCGGTGACGACACCGACCACATCGCCATCGCCGCCACGAAGTCGATGACCGGTCACCTGCTGGGTGGCGCCGGCGGCATCGAGTCCGTCGCGTCGATCCTGGCGGTGTACCACCGGACGGCACCGCCGACGATCAACATCGACAATCTCGACCCCGAGGTCGATGTGGACATCATCCGCGGCGAGGCCCGCAAGCTGCCCGCCGAGGGCCGCATCGCCGCGCTGAACGACTCGTTCGGCTTCGGCGGCCACAACGTCGTGCTGGCGTTCCGTACCGTCTGAACCCACCGCTGACGTACGAAGGCCCGCCCGGTCACCACGACCGGGCGGGCCTTCGCGCTGCGCCGCGGGGTCAGGTGCCGAAGGAGGCGTGATAGGCCGCCGCGCCGTCCTCCCCGCCGTGGCCCAGCTCCTCCGCGCGGCGCAGCCGTTCGGCGGCGGCCTCGGCGAGGTCCATACGGACGCCGGCGGCCGCGGCGGCCTCCTTGATCAGCCGGGCGTCCTTACGGGCGGCGGAGACGGTGAAGCTGGGCCGCAGGTCCCCGGAGAGGATCGCCTCGCCCTTGAGCTGCAGATACGGCAGGTCCAGCGGGCCGCCGCCGACCGCGGCGAGGAAGTCGCGCGGGTCGACGCCGAGTCCTTCGGCGAGTGCGATGGCCTCGCCGGCGCCGTTGATGACGGTGAGCACCCAACTGTTGAGGACGAGCTTGAGGCGGCTGGCGTGGCCGTCCGCGCCGTCGTCGCCGACCCAGCGGGTGGTGCGCCCGATGACGTCGAGGACGGCGGCGGCCCGCTCCCGTACCTCGGCCGGTCCGGCGGCCAGGACGGTCAGTTCGCCCTGTTCGGCGGGGGCCTTGGTGCCGAGGACGGGCGCGTCGACGTAGCTCAGGCCGTGGGCGGCGGCGAACGCGGCAAGCGGGGCGATGCCTTCGATGCCGACGGTGCTCATCTGGAGCCAGAGGGTGCCGGGGGCCAGGTGCGGGGCCGCCGCCGACATCGCGTCGAGGACGGCGGGGCCGTCGAGGAGCATGGTGAGGACGGTGTCGGCGCCGTCGACGGCCTCGGCCGCGGTGCCGGTGACGCGGATGCCGTCGGCGGTGAGGGGTTCGGCCCGGGCGCGGGTGCGGTTCCAGGCGCGGACGTCGTATCCGGCACGGGCGAGGTTGCGGGCCATCGCCGTGCCCATGATGCCGGTGCCGAGCACCGCCACCGAGATGTGATCAGCCATGCCCGCACGTTAGAGGCTGAAGTGCGCTCCAGGGGAAGGTGTGGTCTCAGACGACCTGGTGCAGCCAGCGGACGGGGGCGCCCTCCCCGGCGTGCCGGAAGGGCTCCAGTTCGTCGTCCCAGGGTTTGCCGAGGAGGCGGGAGACCTCGGCGGCGAGGTCGCTCTCACCGCCCTCGGCGCGGACGACGGCGGCGCGCAGCCGGTCCTCGGGGATGAGGATGTCGCCGTGGATTCCGGTGACCGCGTGGAAGATGCCCAGGTCAGGGGTGGAGCTGTAGCGCTCGCCCTCCGCCGTGGCACAGGGCTCGGAGGTCACCTCGAAGCGCAGCAGGTGCCAGCCGCGCAGCGCGGAGGTGAGCTTGGAGGCGGTGCCCACGGAGCCCTGCCAGGAGAATTCGGCTCTCCAGGTGCCGGGGGCGGCGGGCTGGGCGATCCAGTCCAGGGTGACGCGTACGCCGAGGACGCCCGCGACGGCCCATTCGACGTGGGGGCAGAGCGCGCGCGGTGCGGAGTGGACGTACAGAACTCCACGGGTCGTCACCGGGACCTCCAGTGCGGTTCGAGGTTCGCCTTCCCCGGCGGCCTCGTACCCGCCCCGTGGGCGGCCGGGGCGAGCGCCGTCGGTCCGCTCCGGTGAGCGTTTCGGTACCGGCGTGCCAGGTGACCTACAGTAAACACCATTGGACTCAATATGCGGCAATCTGTCATAAAAAGGACAGGAAATGACGGGTTGCCAGAGGTTTGCGCCGACTGCGCGTACCCGTTCGGGCCATGGCGCGGCCGATCCGGAACGGGGCTGTCCCGCGGCCCCGTTCCAGGGGTGACGTACCGTCGGCACTTCGAAGAGATATCACCCGCGCGCCGGAGGGGACAGGCGATGACAGAGATCGACCGGCCGTTTCCCTCTCGGCGTACGAATCGGTTCCGGATGCGGTCCGTCGGTGTGCCCACCCGATGGCGTGCCGGGGGCGCGCGGCGTCGCGTGGGCGCCGTCCTCGCCGCCGGTGCGCTGCTGCTGTCCGCCACGGCGTGCAGCGAGGACGGCGCCGGCGCACCGGCGGCACGGCCGAGCCCGAAGGCTTCCGCACCGTCCGCCAGGCCCGCCCCCGTATGGCGCACCGCCCCGGCGTCGATCGCGGCGCTCGGCGATTCCATCACCGTCGGCTTCGACGCCTGCACGGTGCTGTCCGACTGCCCCGAGGTCTCCTGGGCGACCGGTACCTCCCCCCAGGTCGACAGCCTCGCCCGGCGGCTGCTGGACCACCCGGCGGGGCAGAGCTGGAACCTCGCCCGTACCGGCGCGCTGATGAGCGATCTGCCGGACCAGGTCGGCGCCGCGGCGGCGCATCGGCCCGAGCTGGTGACGGTGCTGATCGGCGCCAACGACGCCTGCCGCAGCGAGGTGCGGGCGATGACCCCGGCAGCCGCCTTCCGCGCCGACTTCACCCGGGCGATGAAGAAGCTGCGCACCTCGCTGCCCCGGACGCAGGTGTACGTCGCCGCCGTGCCCGATCTGCTCCGTCTGTGGTCGGAGGGGCGCAAGAATCCGCTGGGCAAGCAGGTGTGGCAGTTGGGGATCTGCGGCTCCATGCTGCGCGATCCGGACGACCTGACGGAGCGGGCGGCCGAGCGCCGCGAGCAGGTGCGCGACCGCGTCAAGGCGTACAACGAGGCGCTGGCGGAGGTCTGCGCCGAGGACTCCCTCTGCCGTTTCGACCCCGCGGTCTTCGACTACCGCTTCACGGAACGGCAGTTGAGCACCTGGGACTGGTTCCACCCCGGCGTCCGTGGCCAGGGGGAGCTGGCGGAGATGGCGTTCCGGGCCATCACGCGTGCGGAGCCGGCGGATTCCCATCAGTCACCGGGGGCTTGACCTCGGGGTTTCCTCCGGGGCGGCCGGGCGGTAGGTGGTCGGTCGCACAGGCTTCGGTCGTGGGGTGAGCGGCCGGCGCCCGGCCGCCGGGCGAGGTTATCCACAGGCTCAGCGCGGATGAGTTGTGTGGCCGCATGATGAGGTCATGTTGATCGCCACGGACCCCTTCCCCTTCCGCCGGCATGGCTTCGCGGCCGATGCCGCGTGGATCGCGACCGCTGCCGGGCGGGAGATACGGGCGCCGCGCTGTACGGGCCGGGAGAGCTGACGGCGGCGGCGACTGGCACGGCGAGCCCGGCGGAACCCCGCGGAAGCGGCGGGCCGCGCCGGGCCACGACGCCCGGACTCAGGCACCGAGGCTCCTGAGCCGGCCGCCCGCCCCGCTCGCCCCGTCCGCAGGTCAGTCGCGCGGCAAGGCGTCCAGGTCCGCGAGGGTCGGGTAGGACGGCTGGGCGCCGGGCCCGGTGACGGCGGCGGCGCCGACGCGTACGGCGAAGCGGGCGGCGTCGGACAGGGTGTCGCCGCGGGCCAGGCGGGTGGCGAGGGCGCCGGTGAAGGCGTCGCCGGCGCCCGTCGTGTCGACCGCGTCGACCCTGACACCGGGCACCTCGTGCGGGCCCGCCGCGTCCAGGAGCAGTGCGCCGTCACCGCCGAGGGTGACGACGACGGAGCGGGCGCCCAGGTCACGCAGGGCGTGCGCCCAGTCCAGCGGGGTGCCGTCGGCGGCGCCGGAGAGCCGCCGGGCCTCGTGCTCGTTGACCACCAACGGGTCGGCCACCGCGAGGAGTTCGGGCGCCAGCCGCTCCGGCACCGGCGACGGGTTGAGGACGACACGGGTCCCGCACTCCTCGGCGGTCGCGGCGGCCGCCCGCACGGTCTCGATCGGAATTTCCAACTGAAGGGAGAGAACGGTGGCAGCGGCGACGGTCCGCCGGGCAGCGGCGACATCCCGCGGAGTGAGGGCGGCGTTGGCGCCGGGCGAGACGACGATGCTGTTGTCGCCGTCCGGGCCGACGATGATCATCGCGGTGCCGGTGCGGGCCGCCGCGTCGACGACGACCGGCGTCACGTCCGTCCCCGCCTCACGCTGCGCGGCGAGCAGCAGATCGCCGTACGCGTCCTCGCCGACCCGGGCCAGCAGAGCGGTCCGCCCGCCGATCCGGGCCGCCGCCGCGGCCTGGTTGGCGCCCTTGCCACCGGCCGATTCCACCAGGTCGGAGCCGAGTACGGTCTCCCCCGCGCCCGGCCGCCGGTCCACCCGGACCGTCAGATCCGCGTTGGCCGAGCCGACCACGAGGACGTCGTACACGCGCCCCTCTCCCTTATTCACCTTCACCGCTCCGCTCTCTCGTGTCCGTACCGAAAATCTTGTCCGCCATGCCCGGCGCGGCTGCCGCGTGGCCCGGTGGCGGTTGGCCGGACGGCGGGCGTCCGTGGCCCGTACCGTCCGGGTGGTGGCGGAGGCGGTGCGGGCCACGGTCCGCTCAGCCGTCGAACGACGCCGCGTTCCGGGACGTCACCAGGACGACCGGCACCTTGACCGAGGCGGGCAGCTTCTCACCGCGGGCGGCCTTCAGCGCCCAGTCCACCGCCTTCTTGCCGAGCAGTCGGGGCTGCTGGGCGACGGTCGCGGTCAGCGTGCCCTTGCGCACGGCCGTCACGCCGTCGGGGGTGCCGTCGAACGCGACGACCTTGACGTCCTTGCCGGAGCGCGCCCCGAGCGCCTTGGACGCGCCGAGCGCCATCTCGTCGTTGGCGGCGAAGACCCCGCCGATATCGCGATGGGCCTGGAGCATGTTCGCCATCACGTCCATGCCCTTGGTCCGGTCGAAGTCGGCGGGCTGGCGGGCCACGACCTGGATGCCGGGGTACTTCTTGATGCCTTCCTCGAAGCCCTGGCCGCGCTCGCGGGCCGCGGACGTCCCGGGCTGGCCCTCCAGGAACGCCACCTTGCCCTTGCCGCCCAGCGATTCGGCGAGCGTCTTCGCGGCGAGGCGGCCGCCCGCGACGTTGTCGGAGGCGATCGTGGAGCCGACCTTGCCGCCGTTGACCCCGCGGTCGATGGAGATGACCGGTACGTCCGCCCGGTTGGCGACGCCGACCGCCGGCACCGCCGCGTCCGAGTCGACCGGGTTGATGATGGCCGCCCGGACGTCCTGGCTGGTGAACGTCTCCATCTGGTTGATCTGCTGGGTGGGGTCGTTCTGCGCGTCGGTGATGTTGATGTGCAGGCCCCGGGCGTCCGCCTCCGCCTGCGCACCCTCCTTGACGCCGACGAAGAACGGGTTGTTGAGCGTGGAGAGCGCCAGCCCCAGATCGGTGTCGCCACCGCGGTCGCAGCCGGCCAGCCCCAGCGTCAGCCCGGCCACCGCGGCGGCCACCGCGCACCGCACGCCCCACCGGCGGCCCGTACCGGTGCCCGCCGTACGGGCCCGTCCCGTGCCGGTCCGTCCCGTACGGGACCGTGTGTCGCGGCCCGCCGCCGCGTTCCGGGCGGTCACCGGGCGCTCCGGCGGCGCAGCGTGTCCAGGAGGACGGCGACGGCGATGACCAGACCGGTGGCGACCTGCTGCCAGAACGCCGAGACGCTCAGCAGGTTGAGGCCGTTGCGGAGCACGGCGAGGATCAGGGCGCCGATGAGGGTGCCGGACGCCTTGCCGGAGCCACCGGAGAGGCTGGCGCCACCGATGACGACGGCGGCGATGGCGTCGAGTTCGTACCCGGACGCCGCCTGCGGCTGCGCGGAGGTGAGCCGGGCGGCCAGCACGATACCGGCGACCGCCGCGAACAGGCCGGAGAGCGCGTAGATGACGAGCTTGCGCCGCTTGACGTGGATGCCGGAGAGGCGGGCCGCCTCCTCGTTGCCGCCGATCGCGAACATCGCCCGGCCCGTGTACGTACGGGCCAGGATCACCGCGGCGATCACCCCCATCGCGATCATCACGAGGACGGGGACCGGCAGCCAGCCACCGAGGGTGTCACCGAGCGCACTGACCGAGGAGGGGAACGGAATGGGCGTACCGCCGGAGACGACCAGCGCCAGACCACGGCCGACCGACAGCATCGCCAGCGTCGCGATGAACGCGGGCAGCCTGCCGTACGCCACGAGCGCGCCGGAGACCAGACCCGCGGCCACCCCGACCGCCAGCCCGAGGAGGACCGCGCACCACACCGGCAGTCCCTCGCTGGTCGCCGCCCAGGCGACGACGGTGGCGGACAGCGCGGCGACGGAGCCGACGGACAGGTCGATGCCCGCGGAGACGATGACGAAGGTGACGCCGAAGGCGAGGATCGCGGTGACGGACGCCTGGACGCCGACGTTGAGGAGGTTCTGGCCGTTGAGGAAGTCCTTGGACAGCGCGGCCATCACCACGACGAGCGCGATCAGACCGCCCAGCGGGCCGTTCTTCAGGATCGCCCGGGTGAACCATTCGCCGAACGCGGCGCCGCGGCCCGTCTCCGGGGCCGGAGGGGTTTTCTCCGGCGTCTTCAGCAACTCAGTCATCGGAGCCCTCCATCGCGCTCTGACCAGGGGATTTCATGGGGTTCTGCGAGGTGGCGGAGGCTCCGGGGGCCGCTGCGGGCGCCTCGGTGGCCGTGTCGGTGAGGCCGTCGGCCGCCTCCGCCGTCCCGGCAGGGGGCCGGTTCCCGGTGGCCGGGCCCTGGACGGCCAGTTCCATGACCGCGTCCTGGGTGGCCGCTCCGGCCGGGAGTTCACCGGCGATGCGGCCCTGCGCCATGACCAGCACCCGATCGCTCATGCCGAGCACCTCGGGGAGGTCACTGGAGATCATCAGGACCGCGCAGCCGGCCGCGGTCAGCTCGTTGATCAGTTGGTAGATCTCGACCTTGGCGCTGACGTCGATTCCGCGCGTCGGCTCGTCGAGGATCAGCAGCCGGGTCCGGGTGAGCAGCCATTTGCCGATGACGATCTTCTGCTGGTTGCCGCCGGAGAGGGTGCGGGCGCTCTGGCCCAGCCCGCTCATCCGGACCTTCAACTGCGCCGCGACCGCGGCCGCCTCACGCCGCTGCCCGCGCCGGTCGACCAGCCCGCCGCGGGTGTCCCGGTCCAGCCGGGCCAGCACCAGGTTGTCCTGCAACGACGCGTCCAGGACCAGCCCCTGGCCCTTGCGGTCCTCCGGTACGAGGCCGAGTCCGGCGCGCATCGCCGTCCGTACGTCACCGGGCGTCAGCTCCTCGCCGTCCACCTCGACGGTCCCGGCGTCGTAGCGGTCCACGCCGAAGAGCGCCCGCGCCACCTCGGTGCGGCCCGCGCCGACGAGTCCGGCGAGGCCGACCACCTCACCCGCCCGGACGTCGAAGTCGATGCCCTCGAAGACGGGACGGGGCGCCACGCCCTTGCTGGTGCGTGCTCCGTGCCTGGTCAGGCCGCGTACGCGCAGCAGCGGCGCGCCCGGCGACTCCGGCCGCAGGCGCGGGTACTGCTCGGAGATGTCGCGGCCGACCATCAGCCGGATCAGTTCGTCCTCGTCGGTGGTGGCCGGGACCTCGGCGACCGAGCGGCCGTCACGCAGGACGGTGACGCGGTCGCCGAGAGCGCCGATCTCCTCCAGGTGGTGGGTGATGAAGATGACGCCCACACCGTCGGCGCGCAGCTCCCGGACGATGCCGAAGAGGGTGTCGACCTCCTCGGAGGTGAGGACCGCGGTCGGCTCGTCCATGATCAGGACGCGGGCGTCGAGGCTGAGCGCCTTGGCGATCTCCACCATCTGGAGCCGGGCGATGCCCAGTTCGGCCACCGGGGTGGACGGGGAGACATCGAGGCGGACCCGGCGCAGCAGTTCGGCGGCGCGTGCTCGCATCGTCTTCTTGTCGACGAGTCCGAGGGCGGTGCGCGGCTGCCGCCCCAGGAAGATGTTCTCCGCCACGGTCAGCCCGGGGACGAGGTTGAACTCCTGGTAGATGGTGGCGATCCCGAGCCGTTCCGCGTCCTGGGCGGAGCGGATGTGCACCTCGCGGAGTCCGTCGGCGCTGCTGTCCGCGCCTCCGGCGGCGAGGATGCGTCCCTGGTCGGGGCGGTGGGCGCCGGAGAGCATCTTGATGAGGGTGCTCTTGCCCGCGCCGTTCTCGCCGAGCAGGACGTGCACCTCGCCGGAGCGCAGGCTCAGATCCACCCCGTCCAATGCGCGCACGCCGGGGAACGACTTCGTCACCCCCTCCACGCGCAGCAGTTCGCGGCCGCCCGGTACGTCGTCTTTGACGCCGGTCATGCGCTGCCCTCTCTTCCTCGGTGTGGTGCTCGGGTTTCCCGTGCTCGGGTGGTGCCGGTGGGGCACGGGTGGACGGGTGGTGCGCCCGGGAGCGAGGCCCCGGCGGTGTGCCCGGGTGGCCGGGCGCGGGGGCCGTTCGGGGCCGCTCTCCCGGGTGGCAGCTTCGGGCTTCTCCTCGGCCTCTCCTCGACGTGTTCCCGGAACGAGCCCGGGGACGCGACGAGTTGGGGCGGTTCGAGGGGTACGTACCGGACCTCTGCCGGACCGGCAGCCACCGGAACGGACGGCCCTGGTGGTCTCAGCGCGGCCGGCTCATCCGGCGTCGGCCGCTCTGGGTACGGGCACCGGCCCCCCGGCCGGTTCGCCGCAGGAGCCGCGGGCCACCAGCTTCGCCGGGAGCAGGACCGACCCGGCGTCGCGGCCCTCGATCCGCGCCAGCAGGGTGTGGACAGCGGCCCGGCCGAGTTCCCGGGTGGGCTGGGCGATGACGGTCAGCGGCGGGTCGGCGTGGCGGAACCACGGGACCTCGTCGTAGACCACCAGCGCCATGTCCTCGGGGATGCGCAGCCCCCGGGCGCGCAGTTCGTCCATCGCGCCGAGCGCCATGAGGTTGTCGGTGGCCAGCACCGCGTCCGGCGGCTCGGGAAGATCGAGGAAGGCGCGCATCACGGCACGGCCACCGGTGTGCTGGAGGTCCGGGGTGCTCCCCACGCACACGTCGGGGAGTGCGATGCCGTGTGCCGCGAGCGCCGTGCGGAAGAGCCGCAGCCGTTCGTCGCCGGTGGGGGTACCGGCCGGCGCCACGATGATCGCGGGACGGCGGCGCCCGAGGGCGGCGAGGTGCGCGGCGAGGTCGGTGAGGGCCTCCCGCCCGTCGGCGCGTACGCACGGGGCGTCGACGTCGGGCACGATCCGGTCCAGCAGCACCAGCGGCGTACCGGAGGCGACGACCTCGCCCAGCATCGGGGAGCCGGTCCCCGCCGAGCTGACCAGCAGCCCGTCGATCTGCCGGTCGAGGAGTGTGCGGATGTGGTCGTCCTGCTGGTCGGGGCGCTCGCCCGCGTTGCCGATGATCAGGCTGTAGCCGAGGCTGCGGGCCTCGTCCTCGACGGCGTCGGCCAGCTCGGTGAAGAACGGATTGGTGAGATCGCCGATGATCAGCCCGAGCGTGCCGGTCCGCGCGGTACGCAGCGCCCGCGCGACGTTGTTGGGGCGATATCCCAGCTCCCGCACGGCGGCGAGCACCCGCTCCCGCGTCTCGGCCACCGGACTGTGCCCGTTGAGCACCCGTGACACGGTGGCGACCGAGACCCCTGCTCGCTCCGCCACGTCCTTGATGTTCGCCATGGCGCCGTTGCCATCCTCTGCGTGCGATCGACGTGTAATCGATTTCTCGGGGGATACGAAATCGATTACACGGGGGTGGCGTCAAGACGAGCGCTGCGTGGCCTGCGTCACGCCGGGGCCGGGGGCGAGCCCGGCGGGGCGACGGCTCGGGCGGGCCTGCGGCGCCGGGCGGAGGGTGGCCCGGTGCGGTCTGCGGCCGGTACGCGGCGGGCACGGGGCGGCGGTGAGCCGGCGAGCCGCCGAGCCGCCGAGCGGATGCCGTTGTCATGCCGGCGAGTTGGCGAGCGGAGGCGCAGGCCGGCAGGCGTACGAGTGCGGGCGGGCTTCGGGAGAGGGCCGAGCCGGTCGATACAAGGGCGGATCAGCCGAGGGTGGGTCGACGGAAGAGCAGGAGCGGGCGGAGGCGCGCGGACAGGTCAACGGCCAACGGAAGCAGGCGAGTTGCTGTGCGGAGGGGGCGGGCCGGTGGCCCAGCGGTGACGCGCTCTCCCGACGCCCGGTCGGACGGGGGCGCGACACTCAAGGAGCCACGAAAGCGCCCGGAGGAAACCCCAACTGACGCTGCATCACATAACCCTGCCGCCTTTCCCGGCAAACCCGAAGGCCGCCTCCCAAGGGAAGCGGCCTTCGAGCTGCTGTCCTGGCGCCTTACGACGCCAACGGGTCACGGGCCGGGGCCCGCGCGGGGCTGCCGTGCGACGGGTACCGACACTTTCGGGGCGCGTCGCCGAGGCGGCCTCCCGGGTCAGGCGTCGGCGACGGTGAGGGTGACCTCGATGTTGCCGCGGGTGGCGTTCGAGTACGGGCACACCTGGTGGGCCTTCTCGATGAGGTCCTTGGCGGTGGCGGCGTCGACGTTGGGGATCGACGCGGAGATCTCGACCTTAAGGCCGAAACCGCCCGCCGGGGTCTTGCCGATGCCGACATGGGCGGTGACGCGGGAGCCCGAGACGTCGGCCTTCTCCTGACGGGCGACGACGCTGAGCGCGCCCTGGAAGCAGGCGCTGTAGCCCGCGGCGAACAGTTGCTCCGGGTTGGTTCCCGCGCCGCTGCCGCCCTGCTCCTTGGGCGGGTTGACGATGACGTCGAGCTTGCCGTCGTCGCTGGAGACGCGGCCGTCGCGGCCGTTCTCGGCGGTGGCGACAGCGGTGTAGACGACGTCGACCGGCTGGATGGACATGTGAATCCTCCTGTGGTTCGCCGCGACTCGCGCCCACGATCGCGACGGCTTGCCCCGAGCCTAACGGCCCACCCGTACGCATGGCGCGGCGAGCAGGTAAAACCGGGGGGCCGGGCAACCACACCGGCCGTCGGCGGACCGCTCACTCAGCGGCACCGGCCGAGGACGGATCATCCACCTGGCGATACCGACCGACGTCAGACCGTCCACCCTGAGGCGCCGAACGGCAACGGGCCTCTCGTGCAGCGAGGCCCACCCCCGGATCACCCGGCGAAACCGCTCAGGAGCTGGCGAGCTTGCCGCCTCCCGACCCACCGGGTTCCGCCGCGATTCACCAACGCCGGACCCCGGACCGCCTCCGCCGGAGCCGTACGCACACCCTTCGGCGCCGCACGCCCCCGGCAGCCCGCACGCCGGAAGCCGGAAACGGCCTGCCGACCGGCCGATCAGCCGGTCGGCGGGCCCGTCACCCAGTCGGGCAGTCCCTCAGTCCCTCAGTCCGTCACAGTCACGATCATCTTGCCGGTGTTCTCACCGCGAAGGAGGCCGAGGAACGCCTCGACGCCGTTCTCGATGCCGGTGACCTCGGTCTCGCGGTACTTCAGCTCACCGGAGCGGATCCAGGCGGAGACCTCCTCGACGAACTGCGGCTGAAGTGCGCTGTGGTCGCCGACCAGCAGGCCCTGCAGACGCAGCCGCTTGCCGATGACCAGCGCGAGGTTGCGCGGGGCGGGGGTGGGCTCGGTGGCGTTGTACATCGAGATCATGCCGCAGATCGCCACTCGGCCATGGACGTTGAGGGAGCTGATGGCCGCTTCGAGGTGGTCGCCGCCGACGTTGTCGAAGTAGACGTCGATGCCCTCGGGGGCGGCGGCCTTGAGCTGCTCGGCGACCGGGCCGTTCTTGTAGTTGAACGCCGCGTCGAAGCCGTACTCCTCCACCAGGAGCTTGACCTTCTCGTCGGAACCGGCCGAGCCGATGACCCGGGAGGCGCCCTTGAGCTTGGCGATCTGGCCGACCTCGCTGCCCACCGCGCCGGCCGCGCCGGAGACGAAGACGGCGTCGCCCTCCTTGAAGGAGGCCACCTCCAGCAGGCCCGCGTAGGCGGTCAGGCCGGGCATGCCCAGAACGCCGAGGTAGGCGCTCAGCGGGGCGAGCGACGGGTCGATCTTGGCGGCGCGCGCGGCGTCGAGCACCGCGTACTCCCGCCAGCCGAGGCCGTGCAGCACATGGTCACCGACGGCCACGTCGGCGGAGCGCGAGGCGATGACCTCGCCGACCGCGCCGCCGTCCATGGGACGGTCGAGCTGGAACGGCGGGACGTAGGACTTCACGTCGTTCATCCGGCCGCGCATGTAGGGGTCGACGGAGAAGTGGCGGGTGCGGACGAGGATCTGGCCCTCGCCGACCTCGGGCACCGCGGCCTCGCGCAGGGCGAAGTCGTCCGGCGTGGGCCAGCCGTGCGGGCGGGCGACGAGGTGCCATTCACGGCCGGTCGTGGGCAGTGCGGACATGACGCGATCCTTCCTGATTACTTCAGCAACTGAAACAACCATGCCTCTGGATATTTCATGCTGTCAAGTAACCGGGTATCCTTGTGGGCATGACTCCGCGCGCAGACCACCTGACCGTCGAGGTCGTCGATCTCATCGGCACCGTCGTCGCCCGTTACCACGAGGAGTACGAGCACGCGGCGTCGCAGCACTCCCTCACCGGCGCACAGGCCCGGGTGCTCGGCCTGCTGGCCGCGCAGCCGCTCCCGATGCGCCAGATAGCCCAGCGCCTGAAGTGCGAGCCGTCGAACATCACCGGCATCGTCGATCGCCTGGAGTCCCGCGGGCTGGTCGAGCGGCAGCCCGACCCGGCCGACCGCCGGGTGAAGCTGGCCGCCCCCACGGACGAGGGCAGGCGCACCGCCAAGGCGCTGCGCGGCTCGCTGAACTTCGCGCGCGAGCCGCTGAGCCGCCTGACGGTCACCGAGCGCACCCTGCTCAAGGAGCTGCTGGAGCGGATGCTCGGCACCGCTCCGGAGTGAGCGGCCTGCAGATACCGGGCACGCGGCGGTGCCGTCGTCCGGCCGGGCGACAGCGCCCGGTGGCCCACCCCCGCGGGGCGGAAGTGGCCCGGACGCCCCGCCCCTCCCCGGCATAGCCTGAGCCCATGACCGAGACCACCGCTCCGGAAGACCGCGCCGCCCAGGACACCCCGCAATCCGGCGGCGCCCGCCACACCGTCGACTTCTACTTCGACCCCATCTGCCCCTTCGCCTGGATCTCCTCCCGGTGGATCCTGGAGGTCGAGCGCCACCGCGACCTGGATCTGCGGTTCCGGGTCATGAGCCTGTCCGTGCTCAACGAGGGGCGCGAGGACCTGCCGGAGAAGTACCGGGCGCTGCTGGACGAGGGGTGGGGCCCGGTGCGGGTCTGCATCGCCGCGGCCGCCGGGCACGGCGAGGAGGTGCTGCGCGATCTGTACACCGCGCTCGGCACCCGGCTGCACAACGAGGCCCGCGAGGACACCGAGAACGTCATCCGGGAGGCGCTGGCCGAGGTGGGACTGCCCGCCGCGCTGGCCGGTGCCGCCGAGACCGACCGCTACGACGAACTGCTGCGCCAGAGCCACCACGAGGGTATGGACCCGGTGGGCGAGGACGTCGGTACGCCGACGATCCACATCGACGGAGTGGCATTCTTCGGCCCGGTCCTGATGTCGATCCCGCGCGGCGAGGACGCGGTACGGGTCTTCGACGGCGCCCGGCTGCTCGCGGGCTACGACCGGTTCTTCGAGCTGAAGCGGACCCGTACCGGGGAGTTCGACTTCGGCTGACGGGACGCGGGAGGACGGTACGACGGCGGAGCGGCGCCCCTGTGCCCCGGGGCGCCGACGGAGTGCCGCCCGCCGCTCCCCAACTCCCCCACCGCGCCGCCCTTGTGGGCGCACCCCGCACCGCCCGCCCCGCGCCCCGCCCCGCCGTGCGCGACGATGACCCCCATGGACCCGACCCCCGGCGATGGCCCGCCGCACTCCCCCGGCGCCCCCGGCGAACTGCCCGGCCCGCTCGCGTTCCAACTGGTGCTGCTGCGGCGGATGGCCGACCACCAGCCCGGACTCGTCGAGGCGGCGCTGCGGGAACTGGGCGTGGACCGGGCCCGGCAGCGCGAGGCGAACAAGCGGTGGCAGGCCCGGCTGCGCGCGCCCGGGGCGGGCCGCGGGGCACGGCCCTACCGTGCGCTGCTCGGCACGCCCGAGTCCGTCACCACCCGGCGGATCGGCGATCTGACCTGCGAGGCGCTGCGCTGGCCGGTGCCGCTCTGGCCCACCCTGCGGTTCGAGGTGCTGACCGCGCCGGGCGGCGCCGTCTGGAACGCCTGGCTCGTCCGCGCGCCCGGCGCCCCCGCCCCGCGGCTGCGCAGCGCCGCCGACCTCACCCCCTGGTCCTGCACCGTCGACGAGGCGGCCCGCGCCTTCGCCCCGGCCCGCCCCCTGGAGGGCGACGCCCCGAACCGCTGGAACCTGCGGGCCACCGTCCCGGCGCCTACGGGTGAACTCCGTACCGCCGTCCTGGAGTTCACCTGGGGCCTCTTCCAGCGCCGGCTGGATTGACCTGCCCCGGCGGCTCGTTCCCGCCGTCCACCGGTACGTCCCCCGACCGGCCCTCCCCAGCGCGCAGCGGACTCCCGGCCGCCCCAGGATGGCCGGGAGTGCTCCTGACGACGCTCCGTCCGTACCGGCCCACAGGGGAGGAATCTTCCATGACCATCAGCCTCGCCCAGCTGCGCCGTTGCTCGGTGGCCGTCGACATCGGGGCGTCCCGCACCCGCGTCTACCTCAAGAACCAGGGGCTGATCGTCGACGAACCGACGGTGGCCGCCGTGAACGTCCGTACCGGCGCGCTGCTGGCCGTCGGCACCGACGCCGCGGTGATGGACGGACGGACACCGGAGTACATCCGGGTCGTCCGGCCGGTCGCCAACGGCACGGTGGTCGACATCGACATGGCCCAGCGGCTGCTGCGGCAGCTCGTCGGCAACAAACTGCGCAGGACCTGGCGGCGGCGCCCCACCATGCGGGCCGCGATCTGCCAGCCGTTCGGCAGCGAACCGCTGGCGCAGCGCGCCGCGGTGGAGACGCTGAGCGGGCTGGGGGCGCGGCGTGTGGAGCTGGTCGACACCCTGGTGGCCGCCGCGGTCGGCTGCGGGCTGCCCGTCGAGCAGCCCGAGGCGACCATGATCGTCGTATGCGGCGCGGGCACCACCCAGATCGCGGTGCTCTCCCTGGGCTCGATCGTGGCGGCGGAGAGCGTGGCGGTGGGCGGCAACGCCATCGATCACGCCGTCGTCCAGCATCTGCGCCAGCACCACGAGGTGCACCTGACGAGCCGCGCGGTACGGCCGCTGCACCTGATGCTCTCCAGCACCGGCGGGCTCGCCTCGGGCCCCACGGAGGTACACGGCCGGGACGTGGTCAGCGGGGCGACACGGTGCGTACAGGTCGACACCGAACGGGTCCGGCACGCCATCACGACACCGCTGACCGCGATCTTGGACGGCATCGGCGCGGTACTGCGCCGCTGCCCGCCGGACCTCGTCGCCGACCTCGGCGAACGCGGCATCATGCTGGCCGGGGGAAGCGCCCTGATCCCGGGCCTGGAGGCGATGATCCGGGAGGCGACCACAGTGCCGGTGCACATCGCCGACCGGCCCGACACCTGCGCCGTCCAAGGACTCGGCGCCATGATCGAGGGCAAGGTCGAACCGATGCACCTCGACCCGATGGCGCCCTGACACCGGGACACCCGGCACACCACGGCGCCCGGGCGGCCCGGGGCCCGGTCCGCCGCTCCCCCGGGCGTGCCCGTGAGGCAATTCCGCCGGTGACGGTCCGGCCGCCCGCGGGCGGGGAGGCTACCGGGCGTTCCAGGCCACCACGGCGGGCCGGTCGTGCTCGGTGCCGAGGATGCCGACGGCGCCGGTCCCGAACGTGAACAGCGCCCCGTCGGACGGCGGCAGACCGAGCCTGCGGGCGGTGAGCACCCGCAGGAAGTGGGCGTGCGCGACGAGCGCGACATCCCCCTCGTCCTTCTCCAGCAGCGGCAGCACCCGCGCCAGCACCGCGTCCGCACGCGCCCCGACCTGCTCGGGGGACTCCCCGGGGTGGCCGTCGGGGCCGGGCACGGTGCCGTCGGTGAAGAGGAACCAGTCCGGCCGCTCCCGCTGGATGTCGGGCGTCGAGACGCCCTCGTAGCCGCCGTAGTCCCACTCGCGCAGGTCCTCGTCGGTCTCCGGGCGGGTCAGCCCGGCCAGCTCCGCGGTACGCCGCGCCCGCGCCATCGGGCTGACGCGGACGGCGGCGATCCGGCGACGGGCGAGGAGCGGCCGCAGACCGCGGGCCTGCTCCTCGCCCACGGCGGTGAGCGGCAGATCCGTCCAACTGGTGTGCCGGCCGTTCCTGCTCCACTCGGTCTCGCCGTGCCGGACCAGCAGCAGCTCGCTCACTTCTCCTGCGCCTGCTCGGCCTGCTGCGCCTCGGCCACCGAGGCCCGGACCTCGTCCATGTCCAGCCCGCGGGCCTGCCCGATGACGTCCTCCAGCGCGGCCTCCGGCAGCGCGCCGGGCTGGGCGAACACGGCGATGTTGTCGCGGACGATCATGAGCGTGGGGATGGACTGGATCTGGAACGCCTGGGCCAGCTCGGGCTGCGCCTCGGTGTCCACCTTGGCGAACACCAGGTCGTCATGCTTGTCGGAGGACCGCTCGAAGACCGGACCGAACTGCTTGCACGGGCCGCACCACTCGGCCCAGAAGTCGATGAGGACGAAATCGTTGCCGGAGACGATCTCGTCGAAGTTGTCCTTGGTCAGCTCTACGGTGCTCATGAGGGCTCCCTGCTTGTGGTTCTGTCACGCAATGTCCGGTCCGCATCCAGCTTCGGCAACGGGATCACCCCGCACCGTATTCCGCACCCCGGACCGTCCCGCTCCCCTGCCCACGGCGCGGCGTCCTAGACATCCCGGCGGCACTCGTTCGACGTGGCGCGCAGCACACCGGGCGAACGCCCCCGGGCGGGCCTCCGGCGTCCCGTTCCGGCCCGAATTCCGGCCCCGCCCCGGCATCGGTCACCGACCGGCCGCCGATCGGGCGGCGCCGTGGCGACATTCGGGTGCCGCCACGGAGACGCGGACCGCACCGGGGCCTCCGCGTTCCCGCGCCCGCATACAGTGAAGGCCCCCACAGAAAGCTGTGAGGGCCCTCGTACGTGCCTCCCAGGCAAGGCGCCTGGCCTGTTGTGGGGCAGGTGGGGCTCGAACCCACGACCGACGGATTATGAGTCCGCTGCTCTGACCGGCTGAGCTACTGCCCCCACACGGCGCGCCGCGCACAAATGTGCGCGCCGTCTGCCGCAGCATAGCCGCTCATACGATCTGCTGCCCGTGTGGGCTGCCGTCCGGCGGCTGTGCACGATCAACAGGACTTCGCCTATGGGGCGTTCAGTTCCCCGCACATGGAAAAGGACCCCTTTCGGGGCCCTTTTCGCTGTTGCTCCCCCGACTGGACTCGAACCAGTAACCCTCCGGTTAACAGCCGAATGCTCTGCCAATTGAGCTACAGGGGATCGCGCTCCCCCGACTGGACTCGAACCAGTAACCTGCCGGTTAACAGCCGGCTGCTCTGCCAATTGAGCTACAGGGGAATGCTGCGTGTGCCTCGAATGCTTCGTCGGCCGGAACTCCGGACGGCGTGCGCTCGCTGCGACACATACATTAGCGCAAGCAGGGGGGTGCTCCGCCAATCGGTATCGCCACAGGTGATCACCGGCCCCGCAGGGCAGGCGCGCGGCACAGCCCGCAGGTCCGGTGCACCGGCACCGGACGCGACCGAACGCCACCGGCGGACGGCACCGCGGCGGAGGCGGCACACCCCTCCCCGGCGGACGCGCCGCCGACGACAGAGAAGGGTGGAGCGATGCGCTACCGGCTCACGTTCATCGCGGGACTGGCCGTCGGATACGTACTCGGCACGCGCGCCGGACGGGAGCGGTACGAGCAGTTGCGCAGGGTGGCGCGGCGGGTCGCGGAGAATCCCGCGGTGCGCAACAGTGCCGAGTCCGCCGCGCTGGGCGGCCGGGAGGCGGCGACGCGGGCGTTCGGCAAGGTTTCGGCCAAGGTCGGCGACCGTATGCCGCAGGCGGTCGCCGACCGGGTCCGTTCCCTGCGTGAGCAGCGCGATGACGACCTGGACGACTGGGGTACGAGCAACACCTGACGGCGGGGCGCCCTTCCCTCGCGGGGTCTGCCGTAAACCCTGACGCGTCCCCGGCCCGCCGGATGGGGCATCATCTGGGGGCATGGGGAAAGTCGCCGGGTTGGACAGTTCTTCCGAGTGCACACGGATCGTGGTCTGCGATACCGATACCGGTGCCGTCATCAGGCGGGGGTACGCGCCGCACCCCGTGGAGAAAGGGCCCGAGGTCGATCCTCAGGCGTGGCTGATGTCACTGGGTGAGGCGGCCGGTAACGGGCTGCTCGAAGGCGTCCAGGCGATCGGCGTCTCGGCGCAGCAGCACGGGCTGGTGCCGCTGGACGCCGAGGGCGGCGTGGTGCGGCCGGCGCTGGTGGGCAACGACCGGCGGGCGCAGAGCGCCGCGGCCGATCTGACGGACTCGCTCGGCGGGCGGGCGGCGTGGGCGCAGGCCGTCGGCGCGGTGCCGCAGGCCGCGCACCCGGTGACCAAGCTGCGCTGGCTGGCCCGGAACGAACCGGCGAACGCCGCCCGGATCGCCGAGGTCATGCAGCCGCACGACTGGCTGGCCTGGCAGCTTCTGGGCCGCCCGGCGCGGCGCACCACGGACCGGGGCGGCGCCTCGACCACCGGCTTCTGGTCGGCGGCGGCCGAGGCGTACCGGCCCGACCTGGTGGAGCTGGCGCTCGGCCATCAGGTGCGGCTGCCGGAGGTGCTGCCTCCCTGGGGGACGGCGGGCTTCACGCCGGAGGGGCTGCTGATCTCCGCCGGGACGGGCGAGACGATGGCCGCGGCCTTCGGGCTCGGCGTGGGCGTCGGCGACGCGGTGATGTCGCTGGGCGCGTCCGGTTCGGTCTTCGGCATCCACCACGAGGCGCTGGCCGACGCGGAGGGGACGATCACCTCGTTCGCCGACGCGACCGGCCGTCATCTGCCGGTGGTGCACACCAGCAACGCGGTACGGGTGCTGCGCGGCGCCGCCGAGATGCTCGGCACGGATCTGCAAGGGCTGTCGGAGCTGGCGCTGAAGTCGACGCCCGGTGCGTACGGCATGGTGCTGCTGCCGTATCTGGAGGGCGAGCAGACGCCTCATCTGCCGCACACCGCGGGGTCGTTGCACGGGATGCGCCGGGAGAGCATGAAGCCGGAGCATCTGGCGCGGGCGGCGGTCGAGGGGATGCTCTGCGGGCTCGCCGACGCGCTGGACGTGCTGCGTGGCCGGGGTGTGGCGGTCAACCGGGTCTTCCTGCTGGGCGCGGCGGCGGAGCTGACCGCGGTGCAGGCGGTGGCGCCCGCGCTCTTCGGCGTGCAGGTCGTGGTGCCGCAGCCGGCCGAGTACGCGGCGCTGGGCGCGGCGCGGCAGGCGGCGTGGGCACTGGGCGCGGCGCACGGCACGCTGCCCACCGCCGAGCCGGGCGGTCCGTCCCAGCCGCCGCAGTGGCCGGCCGCCGCGAGCCAGGTCTTCGAGCCGGGCGAGGAGCTGCCGATGGGCCAGGCGGTGCGCCAGCAGTACGCGGCGGTGCGGGACGAGGCGCATCCGGGGGCGTTCGCCGCGCCGGTGCCCGCGCAGGAGGCGTTCGTACCGGAGGGGTGAGACGGGCGGGCGTCAGTCGAGGTAGCCGCGGAGCTGGTCGGCGTAGGCGTGGTCGCGGAGTTTGCCGAGGGTCTTGGACTCGATCTGGCGTATGCGTTCGCGGGTGACGCCGAAGAGGCGGCCGATCTCCTCCAGGGTGCGCGGGCGGCCGTCGGCGAGTCCGTAGCGGAGCTGGACGACGCGGCGTTCGCGTTCGCCGAGGGTGGACAGGACGGCGTCGAGGTGTTCGCGCAGGAGGAGGAAGGCGGCGGACTCGGCGGGTGAGGGGGCGTCGCCGTCCTCGATGAGGTCGCCGAAGGAGACGTCGTCCTCCTCGCCGACCGGGGCGTGCAGCGAGACCGGTTCCTGGGCCAGGCGCAGGATCTCCGCGACGCGTTCGGTGGTCAGGCCGAGGTGGACGGCGATCTCGTCGTGGGTCGGCTCGTGGCCGGTCTCCTGGAGGATGCGGCGCTGGGTGCGGACCACGCGGTTGATCAGTTCGACGACGTGCACCGGGACGCGGATGGTGCGGGCCTGGTCGGCGAGGGCCCGGGACATCGCCTGGCGGATCCACCAGGTCGCGTACGTGGAGAACTTGAAGCCGCGGGCGTAGTCGAACTTCTCGACGGCGCGGATCAGGCCGAGGTTGCCCTCCTGGACGAGGTCGAGCATGGTCAGGCCGCGGCCGAGGTAGCGCTTGGCGACGGAGACGACGAGGCGGAGGTTGGCCTCGATCAGACGGCGTTTGGCCATCCGGCCGCGGACCACCAACGTGTCGAGGTCACCGGCGAGTTGGGAGTCGAGGTCCGGGGTGCGGGCCAGCTTCTCCTCGGCGAAGAGACCGGCCTCGACGCGGCGCGCGAGCTCGACCTCGTCGGCGGCGGTGAGCAGCGGGATGCGCCCGATCTCGCGGAGGTACTGACGGAAGAGGTCGGCGGACGGGCCCGCCGCCTCGGGACGCGGCGGCGGCCCGGGGACGCCCTCGTCCTCGTCCTCGGGGGCGACCGGTGTCCCGGGGGCGTCCGGGAGGCGCCCGGTCTCCGGTGACGGGGGCCGTCCGCCGCGGGCGGGGCCGGTGGGCTGTGCGGGGACGCGGAGCGGGCCGGGCGCCGGGCGGGGGGCGCCGCGGCGGGCCGGGGCCTCCTCCCCCTGCGGCAGGGTCGTCCCGGTCGCGGCCTGCGGGGCGCCGGACGCCCCGGGGAGGATCTGGCTCTGCACGGGGGCGACCTCCAGGGGATTCGCTGCGCGGGCGGCAGGCTCCGGGAGCGGCGGCGGGCCGGCCGTCGTACCGCGAGGAACCGCGGGCGGGAAGCGGGTGCGCGGGAGCGGGTGGGGCGCGGCTGGCTCGCGCACCACTCCTCAGTGTGGAGTACGACACAGGGCTGCCACGAGGGGCGTGCGAGCACTTTCTGAGTTCGTTCCGTGACCGTGCGGCTACGCCGGGGTGTCGGGCGGAGCGCGCCGTCCGGGTGTGCGGGGCGTGCGGGGCGTGGGGGGCTTGTGGGGATGGAGGGGGGCCGTCGCGGCTATGCCGTGCTGGGGCGGAGCGGGGCCGGGTGGCTCGGTGGCCCGGGTGGGAGCCGGGGCCGGACGGCCAGGGGCGAGCTGGCGAGCTGGCCGAGGCCGAGCCGCCGGGACAGCGGACCTGTGGCCGGACGGGCCGGGCCGGGGCGCGTAGCCGGTCCGCCGGGGCAGGGCCTGCGGCTCGGCGCCGAAGCGGCGGCGAGGGACCGGGGCGGCGCGAAGGCCGAGGCAGGGCGACCGGACGGAGGCCGGGGCCGAGGCTGCCGGGGCGGAGGACCTGTGACCGGACGGACCGGGCCGGGGCCCATAGCCAGGCCGCCAGGGCAGGGCCGCCGGTCGGGCGCCGAAGCGGCAGCGGGGACCGGGGCGGAGCGAAGACCGAGACATGGCGACCGGACGGGAGCCGGGGCCGAGGCTGCCGGGGCGGAGGACCTGTGACCGGACGGACCGGACGGGGGCCCGTGGCCAGGCCGCCAGGGCAGGGCCGCCGGTCGGGCGCCGAAGCGGCAGCGGGGACCGGGGCGGCGCGAAGGCCGAGGCAGGGTGGCCGGACGGACCGGGCGAGGATCCATAGCCGGTCCGCCGGGGCAAGGCGGCCGGGCGGGCCCCCGAGGCCGCCGGGTCCAGGACAGCGCGGAGGCCGGATACGAGGGCCGACGGACCGGAGCGAGCGCCGGGGCAGGGGCCCGCGGCCGGATGGACCACGCCGGCGCCCGTAACCGGTCCGCCGGGACAGGGCGGCCGGACGGGCCGTCGGGGGAGGGCGACCGGCCGGACCGCCGAAGCGGCGGCGAGCCCGGTACGGCACGAAGGGCAGGACCCGGGGGGCCGGACGGACACGACCGGGACGGGACTGACCGAGGCCGGGACAGGACGGACCGAGGCCGGACGAACCAAGGCCGAGGCCGGACGAACGAAGGCGCCGGGCCGGGACCGGGCCGCCAGGGCAGGCGCCAAGGGCAGGCGCCCAAGGCCGGGGCGCCCCGGCAGGGGGCGGCCGCTCGGGGAGGGTTTCGTCCCTACAGCGCCGCGTAGCCGCGTTCGCGTAGGGACTGGCCGTACTGCTGGAGGACCCAGAGTTCGTTCTGGACGGCGGTGAGGTGGTCGGGGTCGGCTCGGGGGCCGAGGCGTTGGAGGGTGCTGCGGATCTCGGTGACGCGTTGGTTGACGGCGGCGAGGCGGACGGCGACGAGCTGGACGCCGGCGTATGCCTCGTCGGGGTCGCGGCGGGTGTGCAGCGGCTCGACGATCAGCTCGGTGACCAGGGCGCGGACGGTGTCGTCGGGGGCGGCCTCGCGGACCCGCTGGACGTAGCCGTCGTCGTGCGAGGCGGCGCCGCCGGCGTCCTCGATGCAGCGGCGGACCACGGCGTAGGGCGGGGCGGTGAACTCGTCGGTGCCGTACGCATCGAAGGCCGGGGAGACGAGGTCGGGGCGCTGGAGAGCGAGTTTGAGGAGTTCGCGCTCGACGCGGTGGGCGGGGCTGCGGAGGTTGAGCGCGGGGCCGCGCAGGCCGGGGGCGGGTGCCTCGGGGCCGGGCGCCGGGGTCTGGCCGCGGGGGGCTCTGCGGGGCGGGCCGTCGCCGCCGTCGCGGCCGCGCTCGCGGGCCCAGCGGGCGAGCTGGGCGACGCGGCGGACGACGAACTGGGTGTCGAGGATGCCGAGCATCCCGGCGAGCTGGACGGCGACCTCGTGCTGGGCGCCGCTGTTCTTGATGCGGGCCACGACGGGCGCCGCCTCGTCGAGGGCGGCGGCGCGGCCGGCGGGGGTGTCCAGGTCGTAGCGGCTCACGATCTGGCGGAGGGCGAACTCGAAGAGCGGGGTGCGGGGTTCGACGAGATCGGCGACGGCGGCGTCGCCCTTGGCGAGGCGGAGTTCGCAGGGGTCCATGCCGTCGGGGGCGATGGCGATGTAGGTCTCGGCGGCGAACTTCTGGTCGTCCTCGAAGGCGCGCAGGGCGGCCTTCTGGCCTGCGGCGTCGCCGTCGAAGGTGAAGATCACGCGGGCCGAGCCGTTGTCCATCAACAGGCGGCGGAGGATCTTGATGTGGCCCTCGCCGAAGGCGGTGCCGGAGGTGGCGATGGCGGTGGTGATACCGGCGAGGTGGCAGGCCATGACGTCGGTGTAGCCCTCGACGACGACCGCGCGGGAGGTCTTGGCGATCTCCTTCTTGGCCAGGTCGATGCCGTACAGGACCTGGCCCTTCTTGTAGATCGGGGTCTCGGGGGTGTTGAGGTACTTGGGGCCGTTGTCGTCGTCGCGGAGCTTGCGGGCGCCGAAGCCGACGACCTCGCCGGAGATGTCGCGGATGGGCCACATCAGGCGGCCGCGGAAGCGGTCGATGGGGCCGCGTCGGCCGTCCTGGGAGAGGCCGGAGAGGATCAGTTCCTTGTCGGTGAAGCCGCGGCCGCGCAGGAAGCGGGTGAGGTGGTCCCAGCCGGCGGGGCTGTAGCCGACGCCGAAGTGCTGGGCGGCGGCCTGGTCGAAACCGCGCTCGGCGAGGAAGCGGCGGCCGATCTCGGCCTCGGGTGAGTCCAACTGCTCGGCGTAGTAGGCGGCGGCGGCCTTGTGGGCCTCGACCAGGCGGGTGCGCTCGCCCTGCTGGCGGCCGGGGGCGTAGCCGCCCTCCTCGTAGCGCAGGGTGATGCCCGCCTGGGCTGCGAGGCGCTCGATGGTCTCGGCGAAGGAGAGGTGGTCGATCTTCATGATGAAGTCGACGGTGTCGCCGCCCTCCTGGCAGCCGAAGCAGTGGTAGAGCCCCTTGGCGGTGCTGACGTGGAAGGACGGGGACTTCTCGTCGTGGAACGGGCACAGGCCCTTGAGGTTGCCGCCTCCGGCGTTGCGGAGCTGGAGATACTCGGACACGACGGCGTCGATCGGGACCGCGTCCCGCACCGCCTTCACGTCGTCATCGTTGATCCTGCCTGCCACGCATGAATTCTACGGCCGGGCGCCGACAGTCCCGTCCGGGCCGCCGGGTCAGGGTGCGGCCGGGGCGCCGTCCATCAGCTCCAGGAAGCGGTCGAGGGCGATGTTGCCGCCCGAGACGACCACGCCGACGCGGGGCGGGAGCGCGTCGATCCGGCCGCTGAGCAGGGCGGCGAGGGCGCAGGCGCCGCTGGGCTCGGTGACGATCTTGAGGCGTTCGAAGGCGAAGCGCATGGCGGCGCGGATCTCGTCGTCGGTGACGAGCGCGACGGAGTCGAGGAGCCGCCGGTTGATCGCGAAGGTCAGCTCGCCGGGCGTCTCGGTGGCCTGGCCGTCGGCGATGGTGCGCGGTACGGGGACGGCGACGCGCTCCCCGGCGGCCAGGGAGCGCGCGGTGTCGTCGCCCGCCGCGGGCTCCACGCCGATCACGCGGATGCCGGGGACGAGGGCGGTGGCGACGGTGGCGCAGCCCGCCGTCAGGCCGCCCCCGCCGAGGGGTGTGAGCAGCGCGCCGAGCGGCCCGGTCTCCTCGATCAGCTCCAGGGCGGTGGTGCCCTGGCCTGCGATGACGTCCGGGTGGTCGAAGGGCGGGACGAGGGCGAGGCCGCGCTCCTCGGCCAGTGCGCGGCCCAGGGCGGTGCGGTCGCCGGTGTAGCGGTCGTACGTGACGATCTCGGCGCCGTAGCCCTCGGTGGCCTCGCGCTTGGAGCGCGGGGCGTCCTCGGGCATCAGGATGACGGCGGTGGTGCCCAGCTCGCGGGCGGCGAGGGCGACGGCCTGGGCGTGGTTGCCGGAGGAGTAGGCGGCGACACCGCGGCGGCGCTGTTCGGGGGTGAGGCGGGCGAGGGCGTTGTAGGCGCCGCGGAACTTGAACGCGCCGGTGCGCTGGAAGGGCTCGCACTTGAGGTGGACCTCGGCGCCCACCAGCGCGTCCAGGGTGCGCGAGCGCAGCACCGGGGTGCGGTGGGCGACGCCCGCCAGCCGGGCCGCGGCCTCCCGGACGGAGCCGAGGGTGACGGCCGCGGGGCCGGCGGGCGGGGTGGGGCCGCTGGGGCCCGGGGTACGAGCGTTCATGGCGGCACGCTACGGGAGCAGGCTCTCCAGCGGTACCTCCGGGTCGGCCAGGGCTGCGGGGTCCAACGGCCGGCCGGAGCGGATGAGTTGCTGGATGGGGCCGGTGACGTCCCAGACGTTGACGTTCATCCCGGCGAGCAGCCGCCCTTCGGCGAGCCAGAAGGCGATGAACTCGCGTTTGGCCACGTCACCGCGGCAGACGACCTGGTCGTACGAGCCGGGCGGGGCGTAGCCGGAGTACTCCATGCCGACGTCGTACTGGTCGGAGAAGAAGTACGGGACGCGGTCGTAGGCGACGTCCTGGCCGAGCATGGCGCGGGCGGCGGCGGGGCCGCCGTTGAGGGCGTTGGCCCAGTGTTCGACGCGGATACGGGTGTCGAGGAGCGGGTGGTCGGCGGCGGCGACGTCGCCCGCGGCGTAGATGTGCGGGTCGGAGGTGCGCAGGGTCGCGTCGACGGCGATGCCGCCGCCGGTGGCGCGGTCGGCGAGGGAGAGTCCGGCCTGTTCGGCGAGGGAGGTGCGGGGGGCCGCGCCGATGGCGGCGAGGACGGCGTGGGCGGGGTGTTCCTCGCCGTCGTCGGTGCGGACGGCGAGGACCATGCCGTCCTGGCCGACGATCTCGGTGAGGCGGGCGCCGAAGTGGAAGCGGACGCCGTGCGCGCGGTGCAGATCGCCGAAGAGATCGCCCAGTTCGGGGCCGAGGACGGTGTGCAGCGGGGTGGGCTCGGCCTCGACGACGGTCACCTCGGCGCCGTACGAGCGGGCCGCGGCGGCGACTTCGAGGCCGATCCAGCCGGCGCCGGCGATGACGAGGTGGCCGTTGTCGCGGCCGAGGGAGGCGAGGACGCCGCGCAGCCGCTCGGCGTGGGCGAGGCGGCGCAGGTGGTGGACGCCGGCCAGCCCGGTGCCGGGGATGTCGAGGCGGCGCGGTTCGGCGCCGGTGGCGAGCAGCAGTTTGTCGTAGACGATGAGGGTGCCGTCGCCGAGGCGGACGGTGCGGGCTTCCGGGTCCAGGCGGACGGCGGGCTGGCCGAGGTGGAGTTCGATGTCGGCGCCCGCGTACCAGGCGGGTTCGTGGACGAAGACGCTGTCGCGCTCCTCCTTGCCGAGCAGGTATCCCTTGGACAGCGGCGGGCGTTCGTACGGGTGGTCGCGTTCGTCGCAGATGAGGATCACCCGTCCGGTGAAGCCCTCGGCGCGGAGGGTCTCGGCGGCTTTCGCGCCGGCCAGGCCACCCCCGACGATGACGAACGTCTGGTGTGCTTCGACCACTTGCTTCCTCCTCGTTGTCGGTGCCGTACGTCCGCTGCCGCGGGCCGTGCGCGTCGCCGATCGTTCCCCCGCTGTTCGGTCCCCCGGTTACGCTCCCCCGTTCTCCGTCCTCGTTACCGTGTTTCGCCGTCGCGCGGCGGTGCGGGTGTCGCGCCCGGCGACACCCGTGTGGGCGGGTACCCCGGACGCGCCGCGCGCGGTCCGAGCCTCCCGCACGGCGGGGGCGGACGGAAGGGTCCGGTCCGGCGCGTCATCGGGTGGCGCGGTCAGCGCGTGCCGGGGGCGCGGGTGAGGCGGGCGTGGAGGCTGCGGGCCGAGGCGTCGGTGAGGGCGGCGATCTGGTCGATGACGACGCGCATCCGGGCGGTGTCGCCGGCCTCGTCGAAAAGTGACCGGAATTGGGGGTCGAGGCCGTCGGGGGCGCGGCGCAGCAGGGCCTCGGCGAGTTCGGTGAGGACGACGCGCTGGTCGGCGCGGAGGGCTTCCTGGTCGGGGCGTTGCATGACATAGCGGTCGGCGACGGCCTTGAGGACGGCGCACTCCAGCCGGGTCTCCTCCGGGACGACGAGCGAGGCGGCGTACCGGGTGAGGCGGCCGGTGCCGTACGCGGCGCGGGTGGCGGTCTCGGCGGCGGTGCAGAAGCGGCCGATGAGCTGGCTGGTGGCGTCCTTGAGGCGCGCCTGGGCGAGGGCGGAGCCGTCGTAGCCGTGCGGCCACCACTCCTGGTCGAGGAGGCGGTCGAGGGCGGCGGCCAGGGCTGCGGGGTCGGCGCCCGGGGCGTAGCGGCGGGCGGCGACGGCGAAGATCTCGGCGCGTTCGGCGTCGGCGAGGAGGAGGTTGGGGTCGAGGTGGCCGGCGTGCAGTCCGTCCTCGACGTCGTGGACGGAGTAGGCGACGTCGTCGGACCAGTCCATGACCTGGGCCTCGAAGCTGCGGGCGGCGGCGGGCGCGCCCTGGCGGAACCAGGCGAAGACCGGCAGGTCGTCCTCGTAGACGCCGAATTTGGGGGAGTCCGGGTCGGTGGGGTGGCCGCCCCGGGGCCAGGGGTACTTGGTGGCGGCGTCCAGGGCGGCGCGGGTGAGGTTGAGGCCGACGCTGACGGGGGTGCCGTCGGCGGTGGTGCGGAACCGTTTGGGCTCCAGGCGGGCGAGGAGGCGGAGGGACTGGGCGTTGCCCTCGAAGCCGCCGCAGGGCGCGGCGACCTCGTTGAGCGCTTGTTCGCCGTTGTGCCCGAAGGGCGGGTGGCCGAGGTCGTGCGCCAGGCAGGCGGTTTCGACGAGGTCCGGGTCGCAGCCGAGGGCGGCGCCCAGTTCACGGCCCACCTGGGCGCACTCCAGGGAGTGGGTGAGGCGGGTGCGGGGGCTGGCGTCCCAGAGGTGGGTGCGGGTGCCGGGCGTGACGACCTGCGTCTTGCCCGCGAGGCGGCGCAGGGCCGCGGAGTGCAGAACGCGCGCCCGGTCCCGCTGGAAGGCGGTGCGGCCGGGGCGTTTGTCCGGTTCGGTGACCCAGCGTTCGGCATCCGCCGGGGTGTAGCCGGGGGTGGCGGACGGCGGTCCGGACGGCGCGCGGTGGTCCGGGTGCGCCCCCGGAGTCTCCTCACGGCCGGTGTCGTTACGGCCGGTGTGTGCAGGAATGCCCGTCATACGGCGACGGTAGCCGCCCTGGGGGAGTACCGGGCGGAACCGTAGCCTCCGGCAACATCTCCGGCGGCGGGGCTTTCCCCTGCGGCGAGCGCCTCGTCGTAGCGGTGCAGCAGCAGGCGGGCCAGGGCCGGGTGGTCGCCCAGCGGGGCGGCGGCGGTGTCCGGGGCGTCGGCGGCGCACCGGGCGGCGAACCGTCCCGGGGCGGTGAAGCACCCGGCGACGGCGATCCGGCGGTGCCCCCGGGCGGTGAGGGCGCGGACCGCCCCGGGGACGGTGGGCGCGGCGGCGGAGGCGTACCCGGGGACGACGGGGAGGCCGCCGAGCCGGGCCGACAGGAGCGCGGCGACGGCTTCGGTACCGGCGGCGGAGCGCGGGGCGCGGGACCCGGCGGCGGCGAGGACGACGGCGGTGTGGGCGGGGCGGCCGGGTGCGGCGTACCGGGTGAAGCCGGCTTCGGTGAGGCGGCCGTGCAGCGCCTCGGCGAGCAGCGGGTGCGGGCCCAGGGGCGCGGCGATCCGGCCGTCCAGGTGCGGGGCGGCGGCGAGGGCGGCGGGCAGGTCGTGGGTGACGTGGTGACCGGGGGCGAGGAGCAGCGGCACGAGGACGGCGCCGCCGCGCAGCCCGTCAAGGGTGTCGGCGAGCAGCGGCCGGGCGAGCCCGAGGTGCCCCAGCCGGACGGACAGCCCCGGCCGGAGCGCCCGGACCCGCGCCAGCAGCGCCCGGACGGCGGGCAGCGCCTCGGGGTCACGGCTGCCGTGGGCGACGGCGACGAGTACGGGGGTGTCCTGGGCGCGGCCCGGGTGTCCGGGGGCGGGGGCCAGGCGGCCGGGGGCGGAGGCCAGGCGGCCGGGGGCGGGGGCCAGGCGGCCGGGGGCGGGGGTCGAGCCTCCGGGGGCGGGGGCCAGGCGGCCGGGGGCAGGGGCCGAGCATCCGGGGGCGGGGGCCGGTCCGCCCGAGGTCGGTCTGTGTGGGGATGGTCCGTGTGGGGCTGGTCCGTGTGGGGTCGGTCCGTGTGGGGTCGGGTGGCCCGGGCCTGGCCTTGCCGGGCCTGGCGACCCGGGGCCTGGTCCGCCTGGGCCCGCTCTGCCTGAGCTTGATCCGGCCGGGGGCGGTGCGGCGGAGCCCGGCCCGCTCGGGGCTGGACCGGCCAGGCGCGGCGCGTCGGAACCCGGTCCGCCCGGGAGAGGCCCGCTCGGGGCTGGACCGGCCAGGCGCGGCGCGTCAGAGCCCGGTCCGCCCGGGAGAGGCCCGAAGGGGGCCGGTCCGCCGGGTGCGTACGGGGGCGCGTCCGGTGGGCGGAGTGGGGTGCGGGGGTGGGGCGCCGTCATGGGGTGAGGCTGCCGAGCGGGCGTTTCGCGGGTGTTTCCCGAGCGGGAACGGGCGGTAACCGGGGGCGCCTCGGGCGGGGAGGGGGTGTGAGAGGGCAGGGCCGGGGGGGCGCGGGGCGGGGGCGCCGCGCCCCCCGGCCCCGGGTGGTGGCGCCCGCGCCCCCGGCCCCGGGTAGTGGCGCGCCTCCGGTGCGGGGAGGCTTCGCCACCGGGTGCGGGCAACGTCGCCCACCGGGTGCGGGCCCGGCCTCGTGAACGGGGAGGTGCCCCTGTGACCGCGGCACATCGCCTACCGGGGTGCGGGCCCGACGCCCCCCCTGGCCAGCCCAGGTCCTCTCCATCCGCGTGCGCCCCTGACCCGCCGTGCACAGAGCCTGGTCGCGCACCCAGGTGCGGGCCCCGGGGCGAGCCCGGCACCCGTACCCCAGGCCCCGGCCCCGATACGTCCCGCCCCGGACCCCGGGTGCTACCCCTGGTGTGCTCCCGCCGCCTCCTCGTGTGCGTCGATCTCCTTGAGGTACTTCTCGCGGGTCGTCTCGTCCAGGAAGGCGGCGTGGAAGGAGTTGCGGGCCAGGGTGCGGAGGGTCGCGTCGTCCAGGTGGAGGGCGTCGCGGACGGCGGTGAAGTTGTCGTCGGCGTAGCCGCCGAAGTAGGCGGGGTCGTCGGAGTTGACGGTGACCAGCAGTCCGGCGTCGAGCATGGCGGGCAGCGGGTGGTCGGCGAGGTCGTCGATGACGCGCAGCCGGACGTTGGAGAGCGGGCAGACGGTCAGCGGCGTCCGCTCGGCGGCGAGGCGGGCCACCAGGCGCTCGTCCTCCATGCTGCGGACGCCGTGGTCGACGCGGTCCACGCCGAGGATGTCCAGCGCCTCCCAGACGTACGCGGGCGGGCCCTCCTCACCGGCGTGCGCGACGCACTTGAGCCCCGCCTCCCGGGCCAGGGCGTAGACCTCGCGGAACTTCGACGGCGGGTGGCCGACCTCGGCGGAGTCGAGGCCGACGGCGGTGATGCGGTCGAGGTGCGGGCGGGCCGCCTCGAAGGTGGCGAGGGCCGATTCGGCGCTCTCGTCGCGCAGGAAGCACATGATCAGGCGGGTGGTGATGCCGTGGCGTTCGGGGGCGGCGTCGAGCGCGCGGGCCAGGCCGTTGATCACGGTGGCGAGGGACACGCCGCGGGCGGTGTGGGCCTGCGGGTCGAAGAAGATCTCGGCGTGCCGGATGCCCTGGGCGCGGGCGCGGGTGAGGTAGGCGTCGGCGAGGTCGTGGAAGTCGTCCTCGGTGCGCAGGACGGCCATCAGGGCGTAGTAGAGGTTCAGGAACGACTGCAGGTCGGTGAAGGAGTAGGCGCGGCGCAGCTCGTCGCGGGTGGCGTACGGCAGGGTGACGCCGTTCCGCTCGGCGAGGGCGAAGGCCAGCTCGGGCTCCAGGGTGCCCTCGATGTGCAGATGCAGTTCGGCCTTGGGGAGCGGAGCGGGGGCGGGGGCTGCGGGCGGGGAGGAAGGCACGGTCACACCTGTTCTGCGGTACGGATCGGGGGCCGGTCGGCGGATTCGCCCAGGTTAACGGTGGTGGGGGACATTACGGACGGTGGGCCGGTGACCGGTCGGCCGGGGGCGCACGGAGGTGCGGTCGGCCCCACCGGGGAGCCGCGCGACGGTGGCGGGACCCGGTTGCAACCGTGCCGGGCCGTCCGGCCGGGGGCGCACGGAGGTGCGGCCCGCCATGCCGGGGGCCGCGCCCCGGTGGCAGGGCCCGGTTGCAACCGTGCCGGGCCGTTCTGCGTCGCTCACGGAGGTGCGGGCCGGTGGCGGCCCCGGGGAGCGGAGGAGCGCGATGCGGTGGCCGAGGTGGTGGGTGCGGTGGCGGGTGCCGCGGACCCGGCGGGGGCAACGGCGTGCCTACCAGGTCACGGTGGCGCTGACGGTGTTGGCGCTGGCCCCGGCGACCTGGCTGAACGTCTCCGCGGGGCCGCGCGTACGGGCGCTCGACGAGGTGCCGCGCGCCCCCGTGGCGGTGGTGTTCGGGGCCGGGCTCTGGGACGGCGAACCGTCGCCCTATCTGGCGGACCGGCTGGACGCCGCCGTACGGCTCTACCGGAGCGGCACGGTCCGGGCGCTCCTGGTGACCGGCGACCACAGCCGGACCGACTACGACGAGCCGGACGCGATGCGCCGCTATCTGGTGCGCCACGGCGTTCCGGGGCGGCGGATCGTCGGGGACCACGCCGGGTTCGACACCTGGGACTCGTGCAGCCGGGCGCGCCGGATCTTCGGCGTCCGGCGGGCCGTGCTGGTCAGCCAGGGCTTCCACATCCGGCGGGCGCTGGCCCTGTGCACGGCGGCCGGGATCGACGCGTACGGCGTGGGCGTCGCCGCCCCGCGCGACGTGACCTGGGCCTACGGCGGCGTACGGGAGATCGCCGCGGCGGGGAAGGCGGCGGCCGACGCGGCTTTCCGGCCCGATCCGCACTTCCTGGGCCCGCACGAACCGGGGCTGACGGCGGCGCTGCGGTAGGAGCGGTGGCCGTCCCGGGCGCCCTGGGGTGACTGTCCCCCGGGGCAGGAGCGTCCGGGGCGGCCCGGCCTCGGGGGCACCGTCCCCGGGCGGGTGGCCGGTGCGGTCCGTCCGGCGCGCCCGAGGGGACGTCGGCCACCTGCCGCGAGGCGGCGGACCGTCGGGGCCGTCGACCCTGGGCCGGGCTGCCCCGAAGTGCCGGTCTCTCCCCCGCCCCGAGGACACTCGGGAGGCTCACCCCGGGGCACCGCCGACCCCGATGCCCCTGGGGCGGACCGTCCCGAAGCGGCGGCCGCTCCGCCGTCCCAAGGGCGCGCGGGCGGCCGGCCCCGGGGGCACCGCGCCGCCCCCGGTAGCTCTGGGCCGCGCTACCCGAAGGGACAGTCTCTCCCCCGCCCCAGGGGCACCGGGACAGACCGCCCCGGGCCACCCGGCCACCCCGGAGCCACGCCCTCGTGCCCCGGGGACGTACCTCCATGCGTCCCCTGAAGGGCGGACCACCGGTCGCCCCCGGGGACGCACGGCCGCGTCCCCGGGGGGCCTGGTGCCCCAGGGACAGCGGCCCCCGGGTTCAGCCCGTGAGGGCCCGGAGGTACAGCGTGATGATCTCCGCGCCGTAGTAGGGGCTGTAGGAGGTGCGGTCGGCGTGCGGGCCGTCGGGGCCGCCGCCGTTGAGGCCGCCGATGTTGCCGATGACGCGGCCGGTCCTGGTGCGCTCGTCGAAGTGGGTGAGCCAGGGGCTGCCCGAGGTGCCGCCGTGGAAGCCGTTGCAGTCCATGCGGAGCTGGCGGTATCCGGCGAGCCGCTTGGTGCCGGTCTCGCAGCGTACGGCGCGGTCCTGGGGGTCGTTGCGGACGCTGGGGTAGCCGATGACGGTGACGTCGTTGGTGTAACCGGGCGTCGGGGTGAGGGTGTTGCCCCCGGTGAGCGACTCGACGTTGCGGCCGCGCCGGTCGGGGGCGACGGTGGCGAACGCGAAGTCCAGGTTGGAGGCGGTGCCCGTGGTGCCGTGCCCGGGGTAGGTGAACGACTTGGTGATCGCCCACACCCCGTAGGGCTGCTTGCCCGCCCCGGAGCGGTACTTGGGGACGAACGCGGCGCGCGTACCGGGGTTGCAGTGGCCCGCGGTGAGCAGCAGGTTGCGGCGCGGGCTGGTGACCACGCTCGCGGTGCAGTAGTGCGCGCGGGCGTCCTTGTCGACGGAGAAGAGGACGCCGACGGACGGGATGCCGTCGATGTGCCGGGCGGTCGGCACGGACGTCGCTGCCGGGGCGACCGAGGTCAGCACCTGCGGGCCACCCGCCGCGGAGCCGTGAGGCAGCGCCGCGGCCATCTTGGCGGGCGTCCAGAAGTCGGCGGCCGCCTCGGCGGTCCAGGAGGCGGCGGCGGAGGTGATGGTGATCCGCGGGGTGCGGCCGTCACCGGTGGCGGACGGCTTCGGGGACGCGGCGGGGCCGCCGCCCCCGGGTGCGCCGGGTGCCGCGTGCCCCTGGGGGCGGTCGTCGGAGCCGGGGGTGGCGCCGGCCTGGCTGACCGCGGCGGTGGTCAGCCAGGCGGCCAGGCCGAGGCCGGTGCCGAGGGCGGCCACCACCGCTTTCCCGCGGTGCTTCCTGCCGTGTCGTCGCATGTCAGCGGGTCTCCTTCGCGATCCAGTCGAGATAGTCCGCCGAGCCGCGCACCACGGGCGTCGCGATGATCTCGGGGGTGTCGTAGTCGTGCGCCGCCCGGATGTGGGCCTCCAGCGCGTCGTAGCGGGCCTCGGTGGTCTTGAACAGCACCTGCACCTCGCGGCTGGTCTCCACGGCGCCCGCCCAGCGGTAGACGGATGTCACCGGGGCGCTGACCTGCGCACACGCCGCCACCCGCGCCGCGATCGCCCCGCGCGCCAGCTCCTGCGCCTTCGCCTCGTCGTCGGTGGTCGTCAGCACGGTCAGACAGCGGACCGGCCCCGGGGCGGGGTCCGGGGGCTCGTACGGGTCGGTCACGTAGGCGCACCTTTTCGGGTCGGTGTCCCTGGGCGGGACGGTTCGGGCGGACGGCGTCGGCGGGACGCGTCCCGGGCGGAGCGGCCGAGTTGATCTCCGGACGGCATGGTACGGACCCGGACGATCACGGTGGAGACGAACGGCACCACCGGCCGGGGGGCGGGGCGCGGCGGGCCGGCGCGGCCGGACCGTGCGGGGCGCGCGGCCCTCCGCGCACGCCCCGGCAGGGATATACGGGCACCGGGCGCGTGGCCCTTCGACGCACGCCCCGGCCGCCGCACGCGGGCGCCCGGCGTGCGGCGATCCGGCCGCGCTCCCCCGCCCGAGCCCTCCGGGCCGTCCCGGGGCGGCCCTTCCGGACCGCCCCGGCAGCCCGGCTTGCGCCCTGCCGACCAGGGCTCACGATGGAAAAGGGACGGACGCCACACGACCCTCCCCGGGAACCGTGGGCCCGTGGCACGGCCGGAACGTCCGGTGGGCCCTACGGGCGGGACGGCCCGGTGGCGGGCGGCCGGACGGCCGGAAGCGGGACGGCCGGATGCCCGGACGGTCCGGCGGGCACCGGCGGAAAGGGCACGGCATGGACAGCGACGTCAACGACCTCAAGGCCCTCGTCCGCGATCGGCTCGACGACGCGCGGGCCTCCGCGCACGGCCGCAGCGCCCATCTCTTCCTGCACGACGGGCCGTTGCGGCAGACCGTGATCGCGCTGCTGGCCGGCCACGCGCTGGAGGAGCACAACGCCCCGCCCGCCGCCAGCCTGGAGGTGCTGCACGGCCGGGTCCGCCTCACCGCGCCGGGCGGCAACCGCGAGCTGGTCGCCGGGCAGATCGCCCGGATCCCCCAGGAGCGCCACGCCCTGCACGCCGTGGAGGACTCCGCGGTCCTGCTCACCGCCGTCACCGCGGTCCCGGAGACGCCCCGCCCCGTCCCGGCAGGCTCGGCGACGGCCCAGGGGTGATGCGGTCGAGCCAGGGGTGAGGCGCCCGGGGCCGGGGGGCGCTCTGCCCGCCTCGGCCCCCTGTCCCGGTGGGCTCAGGCCCCGCCCCACTGGTCGTACGCCAACTTGGCCAGCAGGGCGACGACCACGACCACCAGGACGCCGCGGACGAACCCGGTGCCGCGCTTGAGCGCCATACGGGCGCCCACCGCGCCGCCGACGAGGTTGAACAGGGCGAGTACCGCGCCGAGTTGCCACAGCACGGCGCCTTGGAGGGTGAACACCGTGAGCGCGCCCACGTTGGTGCAGACGTTGACGATCTTGGCGGTGGCGGAGGCGGTCACCAGGTCCATCCGGAGCACCGCCGAGAGCGCGACGATCAAGAACGCCCCGGTGCCGGGCCCGATCAGCCCGTCGTAGAAGCCGACACCGAGGCCCGCCAGGAGGATCGCCGCGAGCACCCGGCGCCGGGTGACCGGGCCGGACGGCGCGGACGCGGTCCCGAAGGACGGGCGGAGCAGGACGAACGCGAGCACCCCGAGCAGGATCACCATGATCAGCGGGCGGAGCACCGCGCTGTTGATCCCGGCGGCGAAGAACGCGCCGCCGAGCGATCCGGCGAGGGCGGTGAGCCCGATCCGCAGCGCCGTCCGCAGGTCGACGGGGGTCTTACGGGCGTAGGTGACGGCGGCGGCGGCGGTCCCGACGACGGCCGTGGACTTGTTGGTGCCCAGGACCTGGACGACGGGCGTGTGCGGCAGGCCGACCAGCAGCGCGGGAAGCAGCAGCAGGCCACCGCCGCCCACGACGGCGTCGATCCAGCCCGCGGCGAGCGCCGCCAGGCAGAGCAGGGACAGGACGGTGGGGGATATGTCAGCGGGCACGGGGCGATCCTACGAACGCGGGGCCCCGGCAACGGCGTTGCCCCGGGGCGGCCGCACCCACACCCTCGCCGCCGGGCGCCCCCCGGGACCGCCACCGTATGCCCACGCCGGCACCGCACGAGGCCCCGTCACGGGCCGGTGGCCGCACCGCCGCGCCCGCCGCGCCCGCCGTGCCCGCCGTGCCCGCCGTGCCCGCCACCACGCCGCCACGGCACGCAGCCCGCAGCCCCGCCAGGACCCGCACCACACAGCCCCACGCCGCCGCAGCCCGCAGCCCCGCCACCCGCCAGGCCCCGCACCACCACAACCGCCCGCCCCCGAGGCCCGGCCCTCCGCCCGTACCCCACGGCCTCGCGCCCGCCCCGCGCCACCACGGCACGCGGCCCCGTGGGCGCCCGGCTCCATCCCCGCGCCCCTCACCCACGCCCCCGCACACCCCTCACACCTCCACGACCTGCCCGCTGAGCGTGGCGTTCCGCGCGGGTAACAGCGGGGTTCCCCGGGAGTAACAGCGGCGGCGGAGGCTGGACGTCACCCGTTCCCGCGCCCTGGCGATCCGTCGCCATGCCGCCCGCTCCCTCGTGTTGGAGGCCCCGACATGGCCGCAGCAGCCGCCCCGCGCCCCTCTGCCGCACCGCCCCCCGATCCCGGCGCGGGGCACGGACCCGTCCTCGTACTCGTCGGGCACGGCATGGTCGGCCAGCGCTTCCTGGAGGAGCTGGCCGACCGGGGTGTCACCGCGCGGACCCGGGTCGTGGTGTTCGCCGAGGAGCCCCGCCCGGCGTACGACCGCGTCCAGCTCAGCTCGTACTTCGCCGGACGCGGTGCCGGGGAGCTCTCCCTGAGCGATCCGGAGTTCCTCGCCCGGCACGGCATCGAACTGCGCCTGGGCGACCCGGTGACGGCGATCGACCGACGGGCCCGCACCGTCACCGCCCGCTCCGGCCGTACCGTCCGTTACGACACGTTGGTGCTGGCCACCGGCTCGTACCCGTTCGTGCCGCCGGTCCCCGGGCGGGACGGCGCGGGCTGCTTCGTCTACCGCACCCTCGACGATCTGCTCGCCATCGAGGAGTACGCGGGCCGCTCCCGTACCGGCGCGGTGATCGGCGGCGGACTGCTGGGCCTGGAGGCGGCCGGGGCGCTGAAGGGGCTCGGACTGCGCACCCACATCGTGGAGTTCGCGCCCCGGCTGATGGCCCTCCAGGTGGACGAGGGCGGCGGGCGGGCGCTGCGCCGTACGGTCGAAGGGCAGGGCCTGCGGGTGCACACCGGGGTCGCCGGGCGGGAGATCGTCACCGACGCGTCCGGTGCGGTCACCGCGCTGGAACTGTCGGACGGCGCCCGGATCCCGGCGGACCTCGTGGTGTTCTCGGCGGGCGTACGGCCGCGTGACCAGTTGGCGCGCGAGTGCGGGCTGCCCGTCGGGGAGCGCGGCGGGATCACCGTCGACACCCGGTGCCGCACCGCCGATCCGGCGGTCTACGCGATCGGCGAGTGCGCACAGGCCGCCGACGGCCGGGTGTACGGCCTGGTGGCCCCCGGGTACGAGATGGCCCGCACCGCCGCGGCGGCGATCGCCGGGCCGGACGCACCGGCGTTCACCGGGGCGGACCTGTCCACCAAGCTGAAGCTGCTCGGGGTGGACGTGGCGTCGTTCGGCGACGCGCACGGCGCCACGGACGGCAGCCTCGACATCGTCTACGCGGACGCCCGCGCCGGGATCTACAAGAAGCTGGTGGTGGGCGCGGACGGGACGCTGCTGGGCGGGGTGCTGGTCGGTGACGCCGAGGCGTACGGCATGCTGCGGCCGCTGACCGGGACGGTGCCCCCGGTGGCGCCCGAGGAGCTGGTGGTGCCCACCGGGGCGGGCACCGCGCCGCTCGGCCCGGGGTCGCTGCCCGATGACGCGGTGCTGTGCAGTTGTCACAACGTCACCACCGGCACGGTCCGCGCGGCCGTCACCGCGCACTCCTGCGCCTCCGTGCCCGAGGTGAAGGCGTGCACCAAGGCCGGTACCGGGTGCGGCAGTTGCGTCCGGACGCTCACCGCCGTCGTCAACGACACGCTGGCCGCGTCCGGCGCCGTCGTCGACCCCGGGCTGTGCGACTGCTTCCCGCACACCCGCGCGGAGCTGTACGAGATCGTCCGGACGCTGCGGCTGACCTCGTACGCCGCGCTGCTGCGGTCGCACGGGCGGGAGGCGGCCCGGGGCGGTGAGGGGTGCGAGATCTGCAAACCGGTGGTCGCCTCGGTCCTGGCGTCGCTGGCACCCTCGGTGGGCGCCGGCGGGTACGTCCTCGACGGCGAGCAGGCGGCGCTCCAGGACACCAACGACCACCATCTGGCCAACCTCCAGCGCAACGGCTCGTACTCGGTCGTACCGCGGATCCCCGGCGGCGAGATCACCCCGGAGAAGCTGATCGTCATCGGGGAGGTGGCCCGCGAGTTCGGGCTCTACACGAAGATCACCGGCGGGCAGCGGATCGATCTGCTGGGCGCCCGCGTCGAGCAGTTGCCGCGGATCTGGGCGCGGCTGGTGGCCGCCGGTTTCGAGTCCGGGCACGCGTACGGCAAGGCGCTGCGGACGGTGAAGTCCTGCGTGGGGCAGACCTGGTGCCGCTACGGCGTGCAGGACTCCGCGCGGATGGCGATCGCGCTGGAGCTGCGCTACCGGGGGCTGCGCGCACCGCACAAGCTGAAGGCGGCGGTCTCCGGGTGCGCCCGCGAGTGCGCGGAGGCGCGCGGCAAGGACTTCGGGGTCATCGCCACCGCGAGCGGCTGGAACCTCTACGTGGGCGGCAACGGCGGCGCCACACCCCGCCACGCCGATCTGCTGGCGCAGGACCTGTCCGACGCCGAACTGGTGCGGCTGACCGACCGGTTCCTGATGTTCTACATCCGCACCGCAGACCGCCTGGAGCGCACCGCGGCGTGGCTGGAACGGATCGAGGGCGGGCTCGACCACGTACGGGATGTGGTGGTGCACGACTCCCTGGGGCTCTGCGCGGAGCTGGAGGCCCTGATGGCGACGCATGTCGCCCACTACGAGGACGAGTGGGCGCTCACCCTCGCCGACCCGGAGCGGCTGGCCCGCTTCGCCTCCTTCGTCAACGCGCCGGGCGTACCGGACCCGTCGGTCCGCTTCGTGCCCGAACGCGACCAGATCAAGCCGGACCTCGCCCTGCTGGCCGGCCCCGAACTGCCCGTACGCACACCGGAAGGGACCTTCGCACGATGACCTCCACGGAGACAGGAACCGCTGTGAGAGCCGGTACGGGATTCGCTACGAGAGCCACCGCGGGAGCCGCTACGGGTGCGGCCCCCGGGGCCACCACGGGGCGCGCCCCCGGCGTACGGACCTCTCCGGGCGCCCCCGGCGCGACGGCGACCGTCATCGAGGTGCGCGGCCCCGGCGGCTGGTTCCCGGTCTGCGCGCTCACCGCGCTCACCCCCGGGCGCGGGGCCGCCGCACTGCTGCCCGACGGCGCTCAGGCGGCGCTCTTCCGCGACCGGACGGGGGCGGTGTACGCGATCGGCAACCGCGACCCGTTCACCGGCGCGCAGGTCCTCTCCCGCGGCCTGACCGGCTCCGCCGCCGGCCGCCCGTACGTCGCCTCCCCGCTGCTCAAACAGCGCTTCGACCTCACCAGCGGGGTCTGCCTGGACGATCCGGGGACGACGGTGCCGGTGTACCCGGTACGGGTCCGGGAGGCGTAGCGGTGCGGACACCCCGGGGCGGCGGTCCAGGGGTGCCCCCAGGGAGCTGCCGGGCACCGGGCGGGAGGGCCGCCGGGTCCGGCGCCGCCCCCTGAGCGGCCCCGGGGGCGGCGGGCGCGGGGCGAGCCCCGGGGCGGACGGTCACCGGACGGGAGGGGCTGCCGGGGCCGGGAAGGCCGCCGGTCCCCAGGTGGCCGGGCGCGCCGGGCCGGACGGGCACCCGTACGGCCTTCAACGCCTCCGGGGAGAGACTTCCCTCGGTCGCCCGCCGCCGCCCAAGAGGCTTCCTCGGGCGCCCGCCGCCCGAGAGGCGTCCGTCCGGAGGCCCGCCGCCCAGGAGAGAAGTCGAGCACCTGGGGGCAGAGCCCCCGGAGAAGGTACGGCCCAAGGGGAAGCGCGGCCCCGGGAAGAGGGGCAAACCCCCAGGCCAGGGCCCCGGGAAGCGCCGCGTACACAGGTGCTTCCCGCCCCGTCCGCGCGCGCGGGCGCCTCCGCTCCCCTGCTTCCGGGCGGCCCCCGCGCGCCCCCGGCGTACGCTGATGCGCGTCCCCGACGGATCCCGACGGAGGAGTCGCCGTGCCCCGGTGGAGCCCCAGCCACATCCCGGACCAGACCGGCCGCTGTGCCGTCGTCACCGGCGCCAACAGCGGTATCGGTTACGCCACCGCGCGAGAGCTCGCCCGGCGCGGCGCGCGGGTGGTGCTGGCCTGCCGCAACACGGCACGCGGTGAGGCGGCCCTCGCCGAGCTGCGGCGCGAAGTGCCCGCCGCCGAGGCGGAGTTCCGCCGCCTGGACCTCGCCGACCTCGCCTCCGTCCGCGCCTTCGCCGACGGACTGGACAGCTTCGACGCCGTCCGTCTCGACCTGCTCATCAACAACGCGGGCGTGATGGCGTTGCCCCGGGGCACCACCGCCGACGGTTTCGAGCGGCAGATCGGCATCAACCATCTGGGCCACTTCGCCCTCACCGGACTGCTGCTGCCCCGGCTGCTCGCCACCCCGGGCGCCCGCGTCGTCACCCTCTCCAGCTTCCTCCACGCCCTCGGCGGCGGCATCGACCCCGACGACCTCAACAGCACCCGTCCGTACCGCCGCTGGCGGGCCTACGCCCGCTCCAAGAGCGCCAACCTCCTCTTCGTCCACGAGCTGGCGCGGCGGCTGGCGGCGGCCGGCTCCGGTGTCGTCGCCGCCGCCGCGCACCCCGGGTACGCCGCCACCAACCTGACGACGACGGCGCCCCGTATGGAGGGCCGCCGGTCCGCGGAGCGCCTGATGGAGCTGAGCAACCGGTTCTTCGGGCAGAGCCCCGAGGGCGGCGCGCTGCCCGTGCTGTGCGCCGCGACCGCGCCGCATCTGAAACCGGACACCTTCGTCGGCCCCCGCGGTCTGCTCCGCGGCGCCCCGGCTCCCTCCCCCCGCGCCCCTTGGGCCCGTGACGGCGAAGCCGCCGCCCGCCTCTGGGCCGCGTCGGAGGAACTCACCGGCGTGCGCTACGGCTTCACGGCCCAGGGCCCCCGGAAACCGGCCTGAGCCGCGGCCCGCGCGCCACCCCTGGGCCGACGGCCGGTCTGCCCCGGGCGCCGACCGGCGCGCGGGTGCCCGGCGCGCGCCCCCGGGGTAGAGTGACGGCGCATTCCGGTGGACGAGACGAGGAGGTGGGACCCATCACCGCTGTATCCGGTGGGTGCTCTCACCCCGACACCGCGCGGTTCACCAGGCAGAGGTGACCGGAGAGCGCCCTTTTCGGCTCCCCCGAAAGGCCCTCATGCCCGACGCCGTACCCGCGTCCCCCGCCACCCCGCCGCCGTCCTTCCCCGGCCTCGTCGCCCGCCTGCGCGCCGCCGGCTGCGTCTTCGCCGAGGACGAGGCGGAACTGCTCCGCGCCACCGCCCGCACATCCGCCGAACTCGCCGCCATGGCACACCGCCGCATGGCCGGCCTGCCGCTCGAACACGTCCTGGGCTGGGCCGGGTTCTGCGGCCTCCGGATGCGCGTCGGGCCGGGCGTCTTCGTCCCCCGGCGGCGCAGCGAATTCCTCGTCCACCGGGCCGCCCGGCTCACCCGGCCCGGCGCGGTCGTCGTCGACCTGTGCTGCGGCTCCGGGGCGCTGGGCGCGGCGCTGGCCGCCTGCGCCGGGCCGGTCGAACTGCACGCCGCCGACATCGACCCGGTGGCGGTGGACTGCGCCCGCGCCAACACCGCCCCGGTGGGCGGCCGCGTCCACCGGGGCGACCTCTTCACCGCGCTCCCCCCGGAGCTGCGCGGCCGGATCGGCGTCCTGCTGGCCAACGTCCCGTACGTACCGACCCAGGAGGTCGGGCTGCTGCCGCCGGAGGCGCGGGACCACGAACCGCGGGAGGCGCTGGACGGCGGCGCCGACGGCCTCGACGTGCTGCGCCGGGTCGCCGCGGAGGCCCGGCACTGGCTCGCGCCCGGCGGCAGCCTGCTGAGCGAGACCGGCGAACGGCAGGTACCGGCCGCCCTCCACGCCCTGACCGGCAACGGTCTGCGCGCCCGCACGGAGCACTGCCCGGAACGGTCCGCGACGGTCGTCATCGGCACCCGGCCGGCGAACGGCGCCTGACGCCCCCGGGGAAGACCGGTGCCCCCGGTGAGCCCTGACACGGACGCGCCCCGGGAGCACCGGCACCGGCCCGCCCGGGGGCCGCGCCCTCCGCCCCAGGGGCGCGTCAGGGCGCGCGGCGCACCCCACCGCGCCCCCCGGAGCGCCCCGCCCCGTCCGCCACCCCGCCGCTCACCGTGCGGATTCGTCCAGTTGCCATGCGGTGGTCACACACGTACGGCACAGTGGTCGGGCACCACGCGGTGATCGCCGATCACCGTCGGCAGGCAACGGGCAGCGGACGCAGGGGGCGAGGCCATGACGGGCACCGGCACAGGCATCGGCAGGAGAGGGGTGCTGGCCGCCGCCGGCGGGCTCGCGCTCACCGGCGCACTGGCCGCCTGCGGCTCCAACACCGGCCGGGGCGGCGGCGGTTCGGGCCCGGGGATCAGCCAGTGGTACCACCAGTACGGCGAGGCGGGCGTCGAGCGGGCCGTCCGCCGGTACGCCGCGTCGTACAAGAAGGGGCGGGTCACCGTCCAGTGGCGGCCCGGCGACTACGACCGGCAGACCGCCGCGGCGCTGCTGACCGACTCCGGCCCCGACGTCTTCGAGGCCAACGGCCCGACGCTGGACCAGATCCGCGGCGGTCAGATCGTCGACCTGACCGCCGAGATCGAGCCGGTCAAGGACGACTTCAACCAGGCGGTGCTGGCCCCCAAGATCTGGCAGGACCGCGTCTGGGGCATCCCGCAGACCATCGACACCCAGTTGCTCTACTACCGCAAGAGCCTGCTGAAGGACGCCGGTCTCGAACCGCCGCGCACCCTGGACGCGCTGGTCGACGCCGCGCGGAAGCTGACGACGAAGAAGACCAAGGGGCTGTTCCTCGGGAACGACGGCGGCGCGGGCGTCCTCGGCGGCACCCCGCTCTTCGCCGCCGGGCTGAGCCTGGTCACCGACGACGGCAAGGTCGGCTTCGACGACCCGGCGGCCGCCCGCACCCTCGGCAAGATCCGCCGCCTGTACGCCGACAAGTCACTGCTGCTCGGCGCCCCCACCGACTGGTCCGACCCGGCCGCGTTCCTCCAGGAGCTGACCGCGATGCAGTGGTCGGGCCTGTGGGCGCTGCCGCAGATCCAGCAGACCTTCGGCGACGACTTCGGCGTCCTGCCCTTCCCGGCGGACGGCCCGCACGGCGCACCGGCCGTCCCGGTGGGCGCCTACGCCTCGGCGGTCAGCGCGCGCAGCCCCCGTAAGGCGGAGGCCAAGGCGTTCGCCTCCTGGCTGTGGATCGAACGCACCGACCTCCAGCAGGACTTCGCCCTGTCGTACGGCTTCCACATCCCGGCCCGGACATCGCTGGCGAAGAAGGCGGCGCGGCTGCGGACCGGCGCCGCCGCCGACGCGGTGCGGTACGCCACCGACCACGGCCACGCCGAACCGCTGCGCTGGACGACGGCGTCGCACACCGCCTACCAGGACGCGCTGAGCCGCATCATCAAGGACGGTGCCGCCCCGGAGAACGAACTGCGCACCGTCGTCCGCCAGGTCGGCGCCGAACTGGCCCGGGTCAGGAAGCGGTGACCGCGCGGACGGCGGAGGCGCCCCCGGGCGGACAGGGGGCGCGCGGCGCCGCGGAGCGCCAACGGCGCACGCCCCGGGCGACGTTCTTCGGCCCGCAGCGCCGCTCCCTGTGGTTCTGGATCTTCGTCGGCCCGTTCGCACTGGGCCTGGCGCTCTTCACGTACGTCCCGCTGGCGTGGAGCGTCTATCTCAGCTTCTTCGACGCGCACAACACCGTCACCCCGACCGACTTCGTGGGGCTCGGCAACTACGCGTCGATGCTGACGGACGGCGCGTTCCTCTCCAGCCTGGGCACCTTCGCGCTCTTCACCCTCTTCATCGTCCCGGCGACGTACGCGCTGTCACTGGCGCTCGCCGTGATGGTCAACCGGCTCCGCGTCGCCCAGGCGTTCTTCCGGTCGGTGTTCTTCCTTCCGACGGCGTGCAGTTACGTGGTGGCGGCGCTGATCTGGAAGCTGTCGCTCTTCAACGGGGTGCGCTTCGGCCTCGCCAACACCGTGCTGGACTGGTTCGGCGCGGACCAGACGGCGTGGCTGTCGACGACCGATCCGCCCTGGTACTGGCTGGTCATCGTGACCGTCCGGCTCTGGCTCCAGGCCGGCTTCTACATGATCCTCTTCCTCGCCGGGCTCCAGCGGATCTCCCCGCAGCTCTACGAGGCGGCGGCGGTGGACGGCGCGCGCCCCGGCTGGCAGACGTTCCGTCACATCACCTTCCCGCAGCTACGCGCCACGTCCGTGGCGGTGGTACTGCTGCTGGTGATCAACGCGTTCCAGGCGTTCGACGAGTTCTACAACCTGCTCAGCGACGCCCGCGGCTATCCGCCGTACGCCCGGCCGCCGCTGGTCTACCTCTACTACACGGCACTCGGCCGGGAGCAGAACCTCGGGCTGGGCAGCGCGGGCGCGGTGATCCTCGCACTGATCATCGCGGTGGCGACGGTCCTCCAGGCCCGCTGGCTCGGCCTCGGCCGCAAGGAGGACTGACCGCCGATGCACCACGCCTGGATCCGGGTGGGCCGCGCGCTGCGGGTGGCGCTGCTGTGCGCCCTGGCGCTGCTCTTCCTCATCCCCTTCTACCTGCTGGTCCGCAACGGCCTGGCCACCGAGGCGGACATCACCGCCCCGGACTGGACGTTCTTCCCGCGCCATGTGCAGTGGTCCAACCTCACCGAGGTCTTCGACGACCCGAACCTCCCACTGGGCCGCGCGCTCCTGAACTCCACCCTGATCGCCGTCTCCACCACGCTCGGCACCGTTCTGCTGGCCTCCCTCGCCGGATACGGGCTGGCCCGCATCCCGTACCGCGGCGCCGACGCCGTCTTCTACGCGATCCTCGGCACGCTGATGGTCCCGGCGGCGGTCACCTTCGTCCCGAGCTTCGTGCTGGTCTCGTCGCTGGGCTGGATCTCCACGCTGCGCGGTCTGGTGATCCCCACGCTGTTCAGCGCGTTCGCCTGCTTCATCTTCCGGCAGTACTTCCTCGGCTTCCCCCGGGAGCTGGAGGACGCGGCGCGGGTCGACGGCCTCGGATACTGGCGGACGTACTGGCGCATCGTCGTCCCCAACTCCCGCCCGGTGTTCGCCGCCGTCTCCACCATCGTCTTCATCGGCGCCTGGAACGCCTTCCTGTGGCCGCTGGTCATCGGCCAGGACCAGGAGGCGTGGACGGTCCAGGTGGCGCTGTCGACCTTCACCACCGCCCAGAGCATCAACCTCCACGAACTCTTCGTCGCCGCCGGCGTCTCCATCGCCCCGCTGGTCGTCGTCTTCCTCCTCCTCCAGCGGTACATCGTCGCCGGGGTGGAACGGTCGGGGATCGACGACTGAGGGCCCGCCCGGGGCGGATACGCATCCGCCGTCCCCCGGGGCGGATACGCATCAACCGCCCCGGGGCGGGCCGCCTGCCGCCACCGGACGCGCCGCCTCCCGGCCGCCCGCACCCGGGGGCGCGCCGTGTCCCGGCCCGCGCCACGGTGGCGGACCGGCCCCGGACGTCCCGCGTCGCCCCGGGGCGGATGGGGTACGGTGCCTGGCATGTGCACGCAGCCGATCGCCCGTGAGCCGCGCCCCCGCGGTGTCCACGGCGGCTGCGCACCCCGCGGCCTGAGCTTCCTGCGCCGCCGCGGCCGGGTGGGCTCGCCCCCCGACACCCTCTGTACGGCCTGATTCCGGCCCCCGTACGCCGGTCGGGCCCGGGCTTCGCGCAGGCAGCGCCCTCGGTCCGCCGCCTCCCCGACGGCTCCGGACCCTCCACCCCGCGCCGCCCGCATCCCCCCGCGCACCGCGCCCACCCGTACCACCTCGCCGTAACCGCTCCCGCTCCCAGGAGGCCCCGTTGACGGTCATCGCCGATTCCGCCCGCACCACCCCCGCACTGCGCCCGCACCGCGTCCCCGCCGACGGACTGTACGAGGGCGCCCGTGTGCTGCGCCGCACCCCCGACGGCCGGCAGGAACGGCCCTATGAACTCTTCGGCGTCCATCCGCTGGCCCGCACGATCGGCGCCGAGATCCACGGGCTGGACCTGTCCCGCCCGCTGACGCCCGCGCTGCGCGACGAGCTGAACCGGGCGCTGCTCGAATGGAAGGTGCTGTTCTTCCGCGACCAGCATCTGACCAGCGCCGACCAGCGCGCGTTCGCCGCCCACTGGGGCGAGCTGGAGACCAATCCACTGCTGCCGCGGGGCGCCGGCGAGGACGTGGTCCGCTTCGACAAGGCGGCCGGGACCACCCCGACGTTCGAGAACGTCTGGCACACCGACGTCACCTTCCGCGCCCGCCCCGCCATGGGCGCGGTGCTGCAACTGCGCGAGGTCCCTCCGATGGGCGGCGACACGATGTGGGCCGATATGGCCGCCGCGTACGACAACCTCCCCGCGGAGATCAAGGAACGTATCGAGGGCGCCCGCGCCGTCCATGACTACCTCCCTGGCTTCGCCCGCTTCTACTCCCCCGAGCAACTCGCCCCGTTCCAGGAGACATTCCCGCCGGTGGAGCACCCGGTGGTGCGCCGCCACCCCGAGACCGGCCGCCGGATGCTCTTCGTCAACACCTCCTTCACCACCCGCATCACCGGTTTCACCGAGGAGGAGAGCGACCGCGTCCTGCGGCTGCTCTTCCAGCAGGCCCACGTGCCGGAGTTCCAGGTGCGGTTCCGGTGGCGCCCCGGCGACATCGCCTTCTGGGACAACCGCGCCACCCAGCACTACGCCGTCGCCGACTACGCCCCGCACCGCCGCGTCGCCGAACGCGTCGCCATCGCGGGCGACCGGCCGTACTGAGCCCGGACGGCGTCCGGCGCGGGGCGTGGCGGCCCGGCGCGGTGGAGATCACGTACGCCCGGGGCGGTCCCGCGAAACCGATCGGCCTCCGGACGCGTGGGTTACCTTGACCGTCCTCATCAGCAGCGCACCGAACGAGGAGCATCCATGACTGACCCCGGCACACCGGTCGGCGGTTCCGCCCTGCCTCCGCCGCCGCCCCCGCCTCCGCCGCAGGCGCGGACCACGGGCGGCCCGGTGCCGCACAGCGCGGACGAGGCGCTGGAGATCGGGCGGGCGCACTTCCCGCCGGTCGGTTCGCCCGGCGGCCCCTCCGGGCTGTTCGTCCACGAATTCGACGAGGGCTACCTCATCCACGCGGGCTGGCCGCTCCCGGACGATCCGAGCGCCCCGCCGCCGAGCCCCGGCGGCACCCACGTCGTCATCGCCAAGGACGACGGCGAGCTGACCTTCCTGCCGAACTTCCCGCCGGCGGACGCCGTCAAGCTCTACCGCCGTCTCCGCGGCAACCAGCCCGGCTGACGTCCCGCGCGCCGGGCGTGACGGCGGTACGCACCGCCCGCCGTCGCGCCCGCACGCCACCGCCGGAACAGCGCGTGGCTCTTATCACCTGTTCGGTTGTCAGTGCCCCTGGCTACACTCCGGCTTGAAAGTGTCATGGGGGAACCATGACGGAGTCGGGGGACATCGTGGCCGGATCAAACAGCTTTCAAGTCAATACCGAGGGTCTGAAGGCCCAGGGTGAGAACTTCAGCCAGCTCGGCGAGGACTTCTCCGCGTCGGTCACGCGGCTGATGGACGGTCTCAGCGCACTGGGCGCCGGGCCGCCCGCGACCGCGAAGCCGGGCGGCGGCGCCGAGCCGGAGAAGTCGTTCGGGCAGCAGTTCGTCGGCGGTCTGACGACGTTCGACAGCATGGCCGGTGCGCCGCCGTGGGGCGATGACGACATCGGCGAGAAGTTCGGCGTCGTCTACGAAGGCGTCCGGGACGGCATGTACGAGTCGATGGGCCACCTGTCCGCGCAGTTCCAGAAGATCGGAAAGGCGCTGGCGGAGATGTCCAAGAACCATGCCGAGAACGAAGACTTCAACGAGACGCTCATCAAGCAGCAGGTCACCAACAAGCAGGGCTGGCAGGACCCGACGGCCTCCTCCAGCAGCATAAAGCCCGTCTGACCTGGCCCTTTCCGCCTTCCGCCCGCGTCCGGCAGCCGTATCGGCCGCCGGGGCCCGGTCTCCCGGTCCCCGACCGGCCCGGCGCCGCACCGCGGGCACCCACCGGACGGCAGGCCGCCGCCCGCCTTCCGCCCACCCGCCACGCGGCGTCATCTCACGGGGGAGCTTCATCTTGTCTGTCATGCTGCCGGATCCGCTGGAGTGGATCCTGGACATGCTCGGCTTCAACTGGCCGCACGCGGATGAGGACAAGCTCATGGAGTGCGCCCAGGTGTGGCGCACCTTCGCGTCGGAGGTCCAGGGCCACGCGTCCCAGGGCGCGTCGTACGCCGTGAACGTCCTGTCGGAGAACTCCGGCGACGGCGTCGAGGGCTTCCGGAAGGAGTGGGAGAAGTTCTCCGGCGGCTCCGGATACCTCGACGACGCCGCGCAGGCGGCCGAGGTGATCGCCTTCACGCTGGAAGCCGCGGCCATGCTGGTCATCGGCATGAAGGTGGCCGTCATCGTCCAGTTGGCGATCCTGGCGGCGGAGATCATCGCGGCGCAGGCGGCGGCGCCGTTCACGCTCGGCCTGTCGGAGATCGGTGGCGCGGCGGCGACGCTGGCCACCCGCGAGGTGGTCCGCCGCATCCTCAAGGAGGTCGCCAAGCAGCTCCTCGACGCCATCCTGGAGGCGGCCAAGGAGCCGGTCATCTCGGCGCTGGAGGCGATGGCCTCCGACCTCATCGCCCAGACCGTCAACCAGAACTTCGGCGCGCAGGACGGCTACAACCTCAGCCGCACCGCGAAGGAGGGGTACGCGGCGGGCAAGGACGCCCTGGAGAACACCGGCGAGACACTCGGCGAGAGCCTCCGCGACGGCGCCGCCGGCCGGGCCGGTCACCGCGCCCGCGGCGGTCTGGACTCCGCCGCCGGCCACGGCGACGGCGGCGGTGACGGCGGCTCCGGCGAGCACGGCGCCGACGGCTCCGGCGACCGCGGGGGCGACGGAGCCAACGGGGGCGACGGAGCCGGCGGCGGCGACGGTCCCGGTTCCCGCACCGGCGGCGACGACGGCCCCGGCTCCCGTACGGACGGCGGTGACGGCCCCGGAGGCGACGGACCCGGCGGAGGCGACCGCGGCGACACCGGCGACGGCCCGGCCGACCGCGGCGCGCCGGGCGACGGGCCCGCCACGCACTCCCCGCGCGCGTCGGACACCGTGGGCGGCGACCGGAACACCCCGGGCGACACAGGCTCCGACCCCGCCTCGTCCGACTCCCCCGCCACGGCCCCGGCGCACAACCTCCCGCCCGCCCAGCCGCTGCCGCCCCCGGACCAGCGCTCCCCGTTCGACGACGGCTACCAGGGCGGCAACGACAGCCCGTACGGCCCGACCGGCCCGGACCCGGTCAGCACCCAGCCGGCGCACGACACCGCCCCGGGGCCCGGCCCGGAGGCCATCAGCACGCAGCCGGCCCACGACAACGCGGTACGCCCCGACACCGGCCCCGAGCCCATCAGCACCCAGCCCGCGCACGACACCGCCCCGGACGCCGGGCGCCCCGCCCCGGGTCCCGGTCCGGACCCGATCAGCACGCAGCCGGCCCACGACAACGCGGTACGCCCCGACACCGGCCCCGAGCCCATCAGCACCCAGCCCGCGCACGACACCACCCCGGAGGCGGTGCGGCCCGAGCCGTCGCCCGCGCCGCCCTCGCCCGCCCCCGAGCATCTGGGCGGCAACCCGCCCGTGGCGGACGGCGGTCCGTCCGGGAGCCCCGACTCCTCCGGCGACTCCGGCAACGGCGCGGGATCCGGTGGCCGTCCGTCCGTGCCGCACATGGGCGCGCCGCCCCAGGGCGCCCCGGTGCACCACGCCTCGTCGGCGCCCCCGGTGCAGCAGCGCGACCCGGCCCCCGGCAACCCGATGCCGACCCTGCACGACCCGGACGACACCACCGTCACCACCCAGTCCGCCGGTTCGGCGACCCTGCCGCCGCCCACCCAGCAGGCGCCCGACACCGCGGGGCCCGCACCGTCGGCGCCCCAGCAGCAGTCGCCGCAGTCCGCGGCCCCGCAGTCCGGTGGCCCGGTCATGATGGGCGCCATGCCGCCCCAGGGCGGCGTCCCGTCCCAGGGCGGGCCGAGCACCGCCCCGCCCCGTGGCGGCACCCCGCCCTCCGGTGCCTCCCCGAGCACCCCGAACCGTCCCGGCGACCGCCGCGCCGACGGCTCCCAGGCGATCCACGACGCGTCCCAGCGGCCGACCGCCGACCGTCCCGCCTACAACCCCCGCCTCGACGGGCCCCGCCGGGAGGAGACGTCCCGGCCGTACAACCCCCGCCTCGACGGCCCGCGGCCGGACGCCGCCACGCCCCCCGGTGACCAGCGCAGGCCCGACGGTTCCCAGGTGGTCCAGGACTCCACCCGGCAGCCGTCCCCGCAGGCCCCGCCGCACAACCCGCGGCTCGACGGACCCGCCCGCGACGGCGAGTCCCGGCCCCGCACCGACGACGCGCGCCCCGACGCCCCGCGCCGGGACGAGACCCACCGCACCCCGGAAGCCACCACCTCCCGCACCCCCGACTCGCCCACGCGCCCGGACGGCGACCGCCCCGGCACCACGCCGCCCCGGGGCGACCGGCCCGGCGACACCCCCCAGAGCGACCGCCCCGGCACCGCCCCCGGGGACGGCCGCCCGGCCTCCCCCGCGCCGGAGGGCAACCGTCCCCCCGGCGACCGCCCCGGCACCCGCCCCGACGCCGCTACCCGGCCGGACGCGCCCGCGCCCGACTCCCCGGCCGCCGCCACCCGGCCCGGCCGTACGGACCGTCCCCGGGACGGCGCCCCGGACACGCCCCCGACCGCCCCGGGGCTCCACTCCGCGGGCAGCCCGGCCCCGCACGGCAACGTCCCTCACCCGCAACAGCCCCACCAGCAGGGGCCGTACACCCCGCAGCACCAACCACCGCAGCACGCCCCTCAGCAGCCGCCGCACCACCAGCCGCAGCAGCCGCACCACCAGGGGCCCGACCAGGGCCACGGCCAGCCGCCGCACCAACCGCCGCACCAGCAGCCGGTGCCGCAGCCCCCGAACCTGCGCAGCCACACCGACGTACGCATCGGCCTCAACACCCAGCCGAACGGCCTGTACGCGCCGTATCCGCACGACCAGCAGGCGCTGGAGGCGAGCTTCCCGCGCAATCCGGACGGTTCGCCGCGGCCGTTCAACGACCCGTTCCAGCCCTGGGCACAGCTCCAGAACGACGGCGGCGTCAACGTCCTCGGCCGCTCCAACAACTGCGCCGACTGCACCCGTTCGTTCATGGAGTCCTGGTACGGCAATCCGCAGGTCTCCGCGGTCCGCACCTACGACCCGGACGGCCACGGCGGCATCGACCGCGCCTCCGGTGAGCGCGACGGCACCGCCAACATCCAGCAGTGGGCCGGCACGACGTTCCGCAACTCCGGGCAGAACGCCAAGGACGGCTACGCCCGGATCGCCGACGAACTCCGGCAGGCCGGCCACGGCGCCGCCTCCGCGGTGCTGGTGACCTGGCCCAAGGCCCCCGACGGCAGCGGCGGTGGCGCGCACGTCTTCAACGCGGTCAACCACAACGGCCGGGTCGTCTGGGTCGACAGCCAGACCGGCGAGATCAGCCAGCAGCCCATCAACACCGGCGCCGACGGTGTCTGGCACCTCACCCTCGACGCCAACCGCCGCCCCTTCGACCCCGCCGCGGCCCAGCAAAACCCCCAGCCCCAGCAACACCAGACCCCCGGCCCACAGCAACAGCCCGGCCCCTACGCACAGCAGCAACCGGGCCCGTACGCACAACAGCCCCAGCCCGGCCCGCAGCAGCAACCCGGCCCCTACGCCCAGCAGCCGGGGCCGTACCAGCAGCCGTCGCCGTACGTCCAGCAGCAGCCCGGCCCGTACGCACAACAGCAGCCGGGCCCGTACGCCCAGCCTGCCCCGCAGCAGCAGGCCCCCGGCCCGTACAACCCGCAGCCGCAGCCCGGCCCGCAGCAGCCGAACCCGTATTCCCAGCAGCCGGGGCCGTACGCGCAACAGCCGGGGCCGTACGCCCAGCAGCCGCAACCGCAGCCCGGCCCGCAGCAACAGCAGGCCCAGCCGGGCCCGTACGCCCAGCAGCCCCAGCCCGGCCCCCAGCAGCCGTCGCCGTACGCGCAGCCGCAGCAGCCCGGCCCGAACCAGCCGAACCCGCAGCAGCCGTCGCCCTACGCGCAGCAGCCGACCCCGCAGCAACAGCAGCCGGGCCCCTACGCGCAGAACCAGCAGACGCCGTATGCCCAGCAGCCGGGCCCGTACGCGCAGCAGCCCCAGCCGCACCCGCAGCAGCAACAGCCCGGTCCGTACGCGCAGCAACCGGGCCCGTACCAGCAGCCAGGCCCGTACGCCCAGCAGCCGGGGCCGTACCAGCAGCCGCAGCCCGGCCCCCAGCAACAGGCCCAGCCGAACCCGTACCAGCAGCAACAGCAGCCGGGCCCGTACGCCCAGCAGCCGCAGCCCGGCCCCCAGCAACAGGCCCAGCCGAACCCGTACCAGCAGCAACAGCAGCCGGGCCCGTACGCGCAGCAGCCGCAGCCGAACCCGCAGCAGCCGTCGCCCTACGCGCAGCCGCAGCAGCCCGGCCCGTACCAGCAGCAGCCGGCCCCGCAGGTCCAGCAGCAGAACCCGTACGTCCAGCAGCCGCAGCAGCAGGCACCGGTCCCGCAACAGCCGTCGCCGCAGACTCCCCCGCAGCAACAGCAACAACCCCAGAACGCCCACGCCTCGCAGCAGAAACCCCAGCCCTCTCCGCAGCAGACGCCTCAGCAGCAGACGCAGCAGGGGCCGCAGCAGCACCCCGCCCCGCCGCAGGTGCCCCACCAGCAGCCCCCGGCGGACGAGGCGTCGCCGCAGCAGCAGGGTCCGTCCCCGCAGTCCGATTCCCCCACCGAGCAGCAGCCGCAGCACGGGGCGGAGAAGCCGGAGCACCAGGCCGAGCCGGAGGCCGAGCAGCCCGAGCACCAGCCGGAACAGCAGGCGCCGCACCAGCCCGAGACGACGGAACCGCAGACCGGGCTGCCGGACCACGACACCGACCAGGCCCAGCAGCCGGCCGAGGAGACCTCGCACCAGCCCGACCACCCGGTCGAGCAGAACGAACCGGCGGACCCGGAAACCGGTCAGCCGGACCAGAAGGACGACCACCAGTCCGACCAGCCCGACCAGTCCGACCACCAGCAGGACAAGGCCGAGCCGGCCCCTGACTCCGAGTCCGACGCCCAACCCGGCCCCGAGACGCAGCCGAAGCCCGAGAACGCCCCCGGGCCCGAGGCGAAGCCGGACTCCGACGCCCAGCCCGAGCACGGAACGAAGCCGGACTCCGCCCCCCAGCCCGAGCACGACACGGAGCAGGACACGGAGGCGGAGCCGGACTCCGAAGCGACGCAGGAGCCCGAGGCGACCGACTCGGAGAACCCGGAGAATACGGAAGCCGCGGAGGCCCCCGAGACCGCAGAAGACACCGAGAACCCGGACAGCCTCGAAGCGATCCGCAACGATCTGGACCACCACCCCGGTGGTCTGTTGCCGCCCGACCCGAGCGACCAGCAGCGGCTGGAAGCCGCCATACCGCGCAACGAGGACGGCACACCCCAGCGGTTCGCCGACCCCTTCGGGCCCTATGGGCAGTTGCAGAACGACGGCGGCCACACGGTTCCCGGCCGCAGCAACAACTGTGCCGACTGCTCCCGTTCCTTCCTGGAGAGTTGGTACGGCAACCCGCAGGTCTCCGCCGCCCGGACGCCCGACACCGACGCCAACGGCAAGCCGGACAGGTGGTCCCCCGAGAGCAACGCCAACGAGAACCAGATCCGCTGGAGCGGCGCCACGCACTCCTACGCCGGCCCCGGCGGCAACTCCGACACGGCGAAGCGGATCGCCGACGAACTCCGGCAGGCCGGACACGGCTCGGCCGCGATCGTGCAGGTCAGTTGGCCCAACAACGGGGGCGGCCACGCCTTCAACGCGGTCAACCACCACGGCAAGATCATCTGGATCGACACCCAGTCCGGCCAGGTCAGCCACGAACCGCTGCACATCCCCCAGGCCGAAAACGTCTGGCACATCCCCCTGGGCCCCGACCGCCAACCCCTCCACGCCGACCACGCCGTCAACAAGCCGGAAGCCGACGCGGACAAGAAGGCCACGGACCAGAAGAGCCCGGAAGAGAAGAGTCCGGAAGAGAAGGACGCGAGCCAGGAGGCGGCGGACCAGGAGACCGCGGACCAGAAGAGCTCCGACCAGAAGGTCACGGACGAGAAGACCGCTGACGAGAAAGCCGCTGACCAGAAGGTCACGGACGAACAGACCGCCGCCGAAAAGGCCACTGACCAGGCGAACGAGCAGGGCCCCGACAAGGCGGCCGAGCCGGACTCGGCCCACGAGGCATCCGATGAGGCGGAGACCAGCGCCGACGCCGAGACCGGCAACCAGCCGGACAAGGCCACCGAGACGGACACCGGGAACGAGAACACCCCCGCAACCGAGCCGCCCCTCTCCGGTGCGGCGGACGCCCGCGAGAAGGCACCGGACGGCCGTGGCACGCACGTCTCGCAGTACCTCGCCGACGCGCTGCGCCACGATCAGAACCCGATGCCATACGGCAAGCCGCCCCTCGCCACCCCGGACGGCCAGCCGTCCCCCGAGAACGCCCACGGGCAGAACCCGGACAGCCACCAGGACCCCCTCAAGAACACGCAGCCGACGGACGACAACCATCGGCCCGCGCCCGAGGCGGAATCGGCTCAGGAACACTCACAGGACGACCACACCTCGGACGACGACCACCCGGCACCCGAGGAACCGGGCAGCACGCCCGACCCGGACGACGGCCGGTCGTCCCTGGAAGAGCGCCGCAACCAGGCCGAAGCCCTGCTCGGCCCCACCGCGGACCGCGTCGTCGACCTGGATTCATGGCTCCAGTTCCACTCCAAGAAGGCCGACGCGGAGTTCGAGCAGACCCTCAACGAAATGCGCGAGGCGCGAAGGCTTCTGGAGGAGAATCCGGACCATGTACTCCACACCGCGCTGGAGTTGAACGCGCCCACCACGGATTCGAATGAGGCCATGGCCGAATTCGACCTCGGACTCGCAGAGCCTGACGGCCCCATCACACGCCGCGTAGAAGTAACGACGGTGGAAAATGAGATCACCAAGCCGGGCGACATCAGAAACGCGGTAGCGCACGGTTTTGTTAAAATCAACAAGCGTGAGGCGCAGGGCGTCCCGCTTCCGCGGCCGCGAGATGTCAGCATCTACCTCAAGGTAAAGGCCGAGGTGCGCTCGAAAAAGGGGTTGACGACCGAGCGGCTCCCCGATGGAAGTGTCACGCTCCGCAGGCCGGACGGCACCCTCATCGGCGAGAGGAACCTTTTCGACGATATCCTCGCCAATCTGGAGAAGACACCCGGAGCCGAAAAGCTGGACCGCATCATCTGCTCGGATCCGGATATCGGCGTACTGGCGGAATACATGCACGACGGGGTCAAGTGGGAGCGCATCCGATGACGCAGGCAAGAATTATCGACTTCCCGGGTTCCTCCATTCGCCTGGAATGCGACGCCGAGGAGCTGGGCGAAGACCACATCGGTGTGGCCAAACTGGCGCTCGCCGGCATCTTCCAGTTCTCACAGGAGCTATGCGTCCCGCTCGCCATGGAGGTGGAAACCTCTTACTGGGACAACGAATTCGACCTCCCCCTCGCATCGCCGTCACGCCGACAGGAGTTCGGGATGCTGCGGTGCGGCGACCTTCCGGAACGTCTCACGGTGGACCCGGTGGGGCGGAACGCATCCGTCACCACCGTCCAGGAAATCAACGGACCCGTAGCACTCGATTTCGTCAAGAGCCTCCTCACCGAAGACCCGTCCGACGCAGCCGACCTCGGCGTCGGATGGCAGGAGATCAGTTTCAGCACCACGATGGCCCGCCTGCCCGACGGCTTCCTTCCGGAGGGCGAGGACTCCGTCAACCTGGAAGTGGCGCGGGGGCATGTGGTGCACCCCGTGAAAACCATTGACGGGGCACCCTGGATCTACGGTCCGATCGGAGCGTCCGTCGTCCACGCGCCGTTCGAATACCGGATCCACCGAGATCAGGGTGAAGTCGCGTTGGACATCACCACCTACTGGTCCCTCTGGGCTCCCGGAGGCCCGGGGCGTCCCGACGTGGACCGTGCCGTCGAGGGCTTGCTCGCGGAAGGATGGCAGCAATCCTGATTCCCGCTGATTCCCCTCCCTCCTGACTTTTCCGTACGTGAGCTCTCCGGCTCCCGCCCACACACCTGCGCACAGCGAAACGCAAAGGCTTCTGTCCACCAGGGCGAATACCTACGCAATCAGGAGTGGGACGAAGGAGGAAACCTCGAAGAAACAAGCCCTGCCCCCAGTGAGCTGACGAGCCCCCGCACCCCCACCGAACAGGAGCCGGCCCCCGATGCCCCAGCACGCCGACACCCCGCCGACCAGCCCCGAGGAAGCGCTCGCGCTCGTCCGTGACCGCTACGCCGAGCCGACGCTGCCCGATGGCACGCCGGTGCCGCTGGCCGTCGAGGAATTCGATATCGGCTACCTCGTCCACCCCGTTTTCCCGCCGGTCTCCCGGACCGACGCCGCAGGCGTCCCGCTTCCCGCGCCGCCCGGCGGAGCGAAGATCGTGGTGTCCAAGACCACCGGCGAATCCGTCACCGTGCCCAACCTCCCCAACGAGAGCGCCATCGCGCTCTACCGGCGGCAGAACGGGTAACGCCGGTACGGCCGGCGAAGCTCCGAAGGGAATTCCGGGAACGGCCGCACGAGCGCCTCAGGTTTCCAGGATTTCCCCGCTGCTCCCCCTCGGAGCGGGGCACGGAAGCGGGGCCGAGCCAGTGCCTCCGGCCGCCGCAGCCGACGACCGACGGCGTTTCGCCTTCCCGGAAGACCTCTGCGTACCGCGCCTCATGGTGTGTCCCTTACCGGAACGACGATTTCGGCCGCCCACCGGACTTTCCCCGGCAGGCCGGAACACACCGCCGGAACCTCGCCGCATCGGCCCCGTCCGGCACTCACCGCGAAGGCACCTCATCAGGCCCCCGCGTCACCCCTCCCCCACCTGCCCACCCCGCAGAAGCGCCGCCCCCAGTGGCGTCAAGGTGTGGAGTACCGCGTTGCCGCGGCGGAGGGTGAGGAGGAGGCCGGCGTCGCGGAGGACCGTCGCGTGCTGGCTGGCGGAGGCGAGGGAGACGTCGGCGCGGCGGGCCAGTTCGGTGGTGGTGCAGCCGGCGCCGACGCCGCGGAGTATCGCCGAGCGGGTGTGGCCGACGAGGCGTCCCAGGGAGCGGCCGGGCGGCGCCGCCGGCGCGGCGCGCGGCACGGGGTGGTCGACGGGGTAGACCAGCACCGGCGTGAGATCCGGGTTGTGGAAGGTGACCGGCGTGCGGCGGCAGAAGTAGGACGGCATGAGGAGGAGACCGCGTCCGCCCAGGTGGAGGTCGCGGTCGACGGGGTACTCGACCTCCAGGACGGGGGCGCGCCAGCGCAGCGTCGAGGGGAGGGTGGCGAGCAGCCGTTCGGCGCCGCCGTCGAGCAGGGCCCGGCCCCGGGCGGCGCGGTCGGCCTCTATCCGGGCCTGGAGCCGCGGCCAGTACGGGGCGACGGCCGCCGCGTGGTACCGCTGGAGCGCCCCGGCGAGGTGGCCGAGCTGCCGGGTGTCGCCGTCGCCCATGGCCCGTATCCAAGGGGGCAGCGACCGGGGGCGGGCGAGCCCGGCGAGTTCGGTGTGGACGCGGGCGGGCGGGGTCTCGCGCAGCGCGGAGAGCGCGTCATCGACGCCGAGTTGCCCCTCGGGCGGGGTGAGGAAATCCGGGAAATAGCCGCGGGTGGGCACGAGCGGCGCCAGCAACCGCGTTTCGCCATTCAACTTTCCCCTTGTTTCCATCCGCCATTTCCCGAAGGCCACTCCGTCCCGCCGGTCCCGGAGTCGGTGAAAACTTAAAATTGTTTCCCACAGCGCATCGGGGCGCGCGGCAATCCGCACGCGGGCCAGATCGGGTCCACTGAAATGGACGCGCAACACCGAACCCCCACCCCTTGGTTACATCTCCGACACCCCGACCCGCCTGAGTATGCACGCAGATACGTGCGGTCACCATGCCCTTTTGGCCAGAGTTGAAAAGGGTCGCGCACAGGGGTGGACACCAGGAATGCTGTACTCAATTCACCGCAGGTGTGCGCGGCACGGATTGCTCGATCCCGTGGGGGGTGACGGGCATGGAACCAGCCGCGCCGCATTCGCGTTGAAAGCCGCCCCCACGCCGACATGGGAGGCGGCGGCTCCCGAGGGGGGAGTTCGGAAAAAGCGAGGGCGGCACCTCCGCACGGGTGCCGCCCTCGTCCGCATGTCCTGCGCCGATGCCGCGCCGGTGGAACCGCCACCGCTGCCGCGCACCCGCCCGCACCGCGGAAAAATCCGAGGGCGGCACCTCCGCACAAGGTGCCGCCCTCGTCGGTCCGGAGCCCCGGCGGCGGTGAGGGTGGTGGTGCCGGCCGGCGGTTCCGGTGGGAGTACGGGTGCCGGGCGTGTGAGGGCACGCCCGGCACCCGTGGTTCAGCGGCTGTCGCTGCCCTGGGACTCGGCGGCCGCGCGGCCGGCCTCCAGGCGGGCGACCGGGATGCGGAACGGCGAGCAGGAGACGTAGTCGAGTCCGGCCTCGTGGAAGAAGTGCACGGACTCCGGGTCGCCGCCGTGCTCACCGCAGACGCCGAGCTTCAGGTCCGGGCGGGTGGCCCGGCCGGCCGCGGCGGCGTTGCGGACCAGCGAGCCGACGCCGTCCTTGTCGATCGTCTCGAAGGGGCTGACGCCGAAGATGCCCTTCTCCAGGTACGCGGTGAAGAAGCTGGCCTCGACATCGTCGCGGGAGAAGCCCCAGACCGTCTGCGTGAGGTCGTTCGTACCGAAGGAGAAGAAGTCGGCGGACTCGGCGATCTGACCGGCCGTGAGGGCGGCGCGGGGCAGTTCGATCATGGTGCCGAGGGTGAGCTTGAGGCTGACGCCGTGGGCCTTTTCGACCTCGGCGATGACCTGCTCGGCCTCGTCGCGGACGATCTCCAGCTCCTGGACCGTGCCGACCAGCGGAATCATGATCTCCGCACGCGGGTCGCCCTTGGCCTCCTTGCGCTCGGCCGCGGCCTCCGCGATGGCGCGGACCTGCATGGCGAACAGACCGGGGATGACCAGGCCGAGACGGACACCGCGCAGACCCAGCATCGGGTTCTGCTCGTGCAGCTTGTGGACGGCCTGGAGGAGACGCAGGTCGTTCTCGTTGGCGTCCTTGCGGGCCTCGGCGAGCGCGACGCGGACCGACAGCTCGGTGATGTCGGGCAGGAACTCGTGCAGCGGCGGGTCCAGCAGCCGGACGGTGACCGGCAGCCCGTCCATCGACTCGAACAGCTCGATGAAGTCGGCCTTCTGCAGCGGCAGCAACTGCTCCAGCGCGGCGTCCCGGTCGGCGTCGGTGTCGGCGAGGATCAGGCGCTCGACCATCTCGCGGCGCTCACCGAGGAACATGTGCTCGGTACGGCACAGGCCGATGCCCTGGGCGCCGAACCGGCGGGCGCGCGCGGCGTCCTCGGCGTTGTCGGCGTTGGCGCGGACCCGCAGGCGGCGGACCCGGTCCGCGTACGCCATGATCCGGTGGACGGCCTTGACCAGTTCGTCGGCGTCGTCGGCGCCGGCGTGCATCCGGCCCTCGAAGTACTCGACGACCGGGGACGGCACGACGGGCACCTCGCCGACGTAGACCTTGCCGGTGGAGCCGTCGATGGAGACGGTGTCGCCCTCCTCGACGACCACGCCGTCCTGCGTCGTCATCCGGCGGCGTTTGGTGTCGACCTCCAGCTCCTCGGCGCCGCAGACACAGGTCTTGCCCATGCCGCGGGCGACGACGGCGGCGTGCGAGGTCTTGCCGCCGCGGGAGGTGAGGATGCCCTCGGCGGCGATCATGCCGTTGAGGTCGTCGGGGTTGGTCTCCCGGCGGATGAGGATGACCTTCTCACCCGAGCGGGACCACTTGACCGCGGTGTACGAGTCGAAGACGGCCTTGCCGACGGCGGCGCCCGGCGAGGCGGCGATGCCGCGGCCGATGGTGTCCGCCTTGGCGCCCAGGTCGAAGCGGGGGAACATGAGCTGCGCGAGCTGCGCGCCGTTGACCCGCTGGAGGGCCTCGGCCTCGTCGATGAGTCCCTGGTCGACGAGTTGGGTGGCGATGCGGAAGGCGGCGCCGGCGGTGCGCTTGCCGACGCGGGTCTGGAGCATCCAGAGCTTGCCGCGCTCGATGGTGAACTCGATGTCGCACAGGTCCTTGTAGTGCGTTTCGAGCGTCTCCATGATCTGCATCAGCTCGTCGTACGACGCCTTGTCGATCTGCTCCAGGTCCGCGAGCGGGACCGTGTTGCGGATACCGGCGACGACGTCCTCGCCCTGCGCGTTCTGGAGGTAGTCGCCGTAGACGCCCTGGTGGCCGGAGGCGGGGTCGCGGGTGAAGGCGACGCCGGTGCCGGAGTCCGGGCCGAGGTTGCCGAAGACCATGGAGCAGACGTTGACGGCGGTGCCGAGGTCGCCGGGGATGCGCTCCTGGCGGCGGTAGAGCTTGGCGCGGTCGGTGTTCCACGAGTCGAAGACCGCGCGGACGGCGAGGTCCATCTGCTCGCGCGGGTCCTGCGGGAAGTCCCGGCCGGTCTCCTGGGCGACGATGCCCTTGAACTGCTCGACCAGCGTCTTGAGGTCGCCCGCGTCGAGGTCGACGTCGACGGTGACGCCCTTGGCATTCTTCGCGTCCTCCAGCGCCTCCTCGAAGAGGTCGCCGTCGACGTCCAGCACGGTCTTGCCGAACATCTGGATGAGGCGGCGGTAGGAGTCCCACGCGAACCGCTCGGAGCCCGCCTGCTGCGCCAGCCCGCCGACCGAGGCGTCGGAGAGGCCGATGTTGAGGACGGTGTCCATCATGCCGGGCATGGAGAACTTCGCACCCGAACGCACCGATACCAGCAGGGGGTTGTCGGCCTGGCCGAGCTTCTTGCCCATCCGCTTCTCAAGGGCGTCGAGGTGCTGCGAGACCTCGGCACGGAGTGCCGCGGGCTCCTCCCCGCTCTCCAGGTAGACCTTGCAGGCTTCGGTGGTGATGGTGAAGCCGGGCGGGACCGGGAGACCGAGGTTCGTCATCTCGGCGAGGTTGGCGCCCTTGCCGCCGAGCAGGTCCTTGAGGTCCCTGTTGCCCTCGGTGAAGTCGTACACGAACTTCGCGGACGCAGGCTGGGTTACGTGGGGATTCTGTGTTTCCGGCACGGGACTGGACTCCTCGCGGATGGCTGCCCTGACGGCGAGGAACATACCCAGATCGAAGGCATCTGGGTACGTCCACTTGGTCGACATGCGTACGTAACCGCTCGTCCGCCACCGGATCGAAAGAGATATCTCCTTGACGGGTGAATACATCACTTGAATGGATGAGCGCGGTGCGTTGCGGTATTGCGGATTCTCGTCACTCTCCGCCTCGCTTGCGTACGGGAGATGAACATCAACCACGTGGCACCCAGTGCCAGCATTGGAGAGGTGGACCCCCGTACGATCTGCTCATCTGAGCGCAAGAGCTATCAGGGGTGGCGAGGATCACGCGCTCGGACGGGCTACGGTCCCATCATTCGAGCACTCCCCGGTCCGATTCCGGACCGGCACGGAGCGCACGGGGCGCCCGGTCGGCCGAGCCTTCCGGGACGCGGCGGCCCCGGGCGGGAAAGCTCGGCGGGCAAGCAGTCCCCACCGCGAGGAGTGAGCGATGGCCCGCCCGCACGACAGTCACGGCGCCGGTCCCGAGGGCGCCGGCGCGTCCGCCCCCGGCGGCGTCGGCAACACCGCCTACGGCCGCAAGCCGTTCTCCCGTTCCCGCAGCCACTTCGCCGACCGCATCACCGCCGACGGACGGTACGGCTGGCCGGTCGAGGCGGGGCGCTACCGGCTGATCGTCAGCCGCGCCTGCCCCTGGGCGAGCCGGGCGGTGATCTCCCGGCGGCTGCTCGGCCTGGAGGACGCGCTCTCCATGGGCATCACCGATCCTGTCCAGGACGACCGGAGCTGGCGCTTCACCCTCGACCCGGACGGGCGCGACCCGGTCCTCGGCACCCGCTTCCTGAGCGAGGCGTACGACAGACGCGAGAGGGGATACCCGGGCGGGGTGAGCGTCCCCGCGGTCGTGGACGTACCGAGCGGGCAGTTGGTCACCAACGACTTCCAGCAGCTCACCCTCGACCTGGCCACCGAGTGGCGGGCGCTGCACCGGCCCGGCGCGCCCGACCTCTACCCCGAGGCGCTGCGCGAGGAGATCGACGAGGTGATGGAGGGCGTCTACCGGGACGTCAACAACGGGGTCTACCGCGCCGGGTTCGCGACCGGGCAGGAGGAGTACGACGCGGCGTACGCGGCGGTGTTCCGGCGGCTGGAGCTGCTGTCGGAGCGGCTGGCCGGGCGGCGCTACCTCGTCGGGGACACGATCACCGAGGCGGACATCCGGCTCTTCACCACACTGGTGCGGTTCGACCCCGTCTACCACGGCCACTTCAAGTGCAACCGCTACAAGCTGGCCGAGGACCCGGTGCTGTGGGCGTACGCGAAGGACCTCTTCCAGACGCCCGGATTCGGCGACACCGTCGACTTCCACCACATCAAGGAGCACTACTACCGCGTGCACACCGGCGTGAACCCGACCGGGATCGTGCCCGACGGGCCGGAGCTGCGGGGCTGGCTGACACCGCACCACCGCGAGGAGCTGGGCGGCCGGCCGTTCGGCGACGGCACGCCGCCGGGGCCGGTACCGGCCGGGGAAGTGGTGCCGCCGAGCGGGCGGCCGTGAGCGCGCGGACGCCCGGCGGGGCGGGGCCAGCCGGGCGGGCGCACCGGGCCGGGCGCGCCCCCGCCGGGGGCCGGACCCGGCGGGCCCGGTGACCGGCCCGCCGTCGCCGTCGGCCGGATCGGCCGGATCAGCCGCCCGAGGTGTCCAGTTCCGCGCCGGCGTCGACGCCGGTGCAGTCATTGGGGTCGTCGAGCCAGCCGTCGGGGAGGACGACGCGGTCGCGGCCCGAGGTGCGGCCGCGCGGGCCGTCGGCGCCGGCGGGCCAGGGCTGGTCGGCGTCGATCTTGCCGAGCAGGTCCTCAAGCTCCGCGAGGGAGGAGCTGACGGCGAGACCGCGGCGCATCTCGGAGCCGACCGCGAAGCCCTTGGTGTACCAGGCGACGTGCTTACGGAAGTCGATCACGCCGCGCCTCTCGTCGCCGATCCACTCGCCGAGCAGCGCCGCGTGCCGCACCATCACCGCCGCGACCTGCCCGAACGTCGGCTCGGTGTAGGCGCCGGTGCCCTCGAAGGCGGCGACCAGATCGCCGAAGAGCCACGGACGGCCCAGGCAGCCGCGGCCGACGACGACGCCGTCGCAGCCGGTCTCGCGGACCATCCGCAGCGCGTCGTCGGCGCACCAGATGTCGCCGTTGCCGAGCACCGGGATCTCGGAGACGTGCTCCTTGAGCCGGGCGATGGCGTCCCAGTCGGCGGTGCCGCTGTAGTGCTGGGCGGCGGTCCGGCCGTGCAGCGCGATGGCGGTGATGCCCTCCTCGGCGGCGATCCGGCCCGCGTCGAGGTAGGTGAGGTGCCCGTCGTCGATGCCCTTGCGCATCTTCATCGTCACCGGCAGGCTCCCCGCGTTCGCCACCGCGTCGCGCAGGATCGCGCGCAGCAGCGGCCGCTTGTACGGCAGCGCGGAGCCGCCTCCCTTACGGGTCACCTTGGGGACCGGGCAGCCGAAGTTCAGGTCGATGTGGTCGGCCAGATCCTCCTCCGCGATCATGCGGACGGCCTTGCCGACGGTCTCCGGGTCGACGCCGTACAACTGGATCGAGCGCGGCTTCTCGGACGCGTCGAAGTGGATGAGCTGCATGGTCTTCTCATTGCGCTCGACCAGCGCCCGCGTCGTGATCATCTCGCTGACGAAGAGCCCCTTGCCGCCGGAGAACTCCCGGCACAGCGTCCGGAACGGGGCGTTGGTGATCCCGGCCATGGGCGCGAGCACCACGGGCGGGGACGCCGTGTGCGGTCCGATCTGGAGCGAGGTCATGAGGCGGGTTCCTTCGGCGGTCGGTGGCGGTGCGGCGCCGGGGCGACCCGGCGGTGCGACCTCCCATTGTCCCGCATCCGGCGGGCACGTCCCGTACGGGTGGCCGGGGCGGTACGGAGGCGGGCGGTGCCGGGGGACGTGTCCCCTACGGGTGGCCGGGGCGGCGGCGGGGCGTGCGCCCCGGGTGCGGGCGGCGGCGGACCACGCGGGCCGGGGCGGCGCCGGGTATGCGCCCCCGCGGGCGTACGCGCCGGAACGCGCCGCCCGGCCGGGCTCTCCCCCACATATCGTTGTAGCGTTCAACCATGTCTGAGCTGAGCCACCGGCGGCGGCTGCTCGTCCTGGCGATCTGCTGCATGAGCCTGCTGATCGTCAGCCTCGACAACACCGTCCTCAACGTCGCACTCCCCTCCCTCCAGCACGAACTGCACGCCTCCGTCTCCGGGCTGCAGTGGACCATCGACGCCTACACGCTGGTCCTGGCGTCGCTTCTGATGCTGTCCGGTTCGACCGCGGACCGGCTCGGGCGGCGGCGGGTCTTCACCGTCGGGCTCGCCGTCTTCTCCCTCGGCTCCCTGCTGTGCAGCCTCGCGCCGAGCCTCACCTGGCTGGTCGTCTTCCGTATGGTGCAGGCGGTCGGCGGGTCGATGCTCAACCCCGTCGCGATGTCGATCATCACCAACACCTTCACCGAGCCGCGCGAACGGGCCCGGGCGATCGGCGTGTGGGGCGGTGTCGTCGGCATCAGCATGGCCGCCGGGCCGGTCATCGGCGGACTGCTGGTGGAGTCCATCGGCTGGCGCTCGATCTTCTGGATCAACGTCCCGATCGGCGCCCTGGCCCTCTTCCTCACCCTGCGGTACGTCCCCGAGTCCCGCGCACCGCGCCCGCGCCGCGCCGACCCGGTCGGCCAACTGCTGGTCATCGCGTTGCTGGGCGCCCTGACGTACGCGATCATCGAGGCGCCGGGGACGGGCTGGCTCTCCGCGGAGATCCTGACGTTCGCCGCCGTCGCGCTGGCCGCGCTCGCCGCACTGATCGGCTACGAGCGGCGGCGCGTGGAACCCCTCATCGACCTGCGCTTCTTCCACAGCGCACCGTTCAGCGGCGCCACCGTGATAGCGGTCTGCGCCTTCGCTTCGCTGGCCGGGTTCCTCTTCCTCAACACGCTCTACCTGCAGAACATCCGCGGCCACTCCGCGCTGGTGGCCGGGTTGTACATGCTGCCGATGGCCGGGATGACGCTGGTGTGCGCGCCGCTGTCCGGGCGGTTGGTGGGCGGCCGCGGGCCCCGGCTGCCGCTGCTGCTCGCCGGCTGCGCGATGGCCGCCAGCGGGCTGATGTTCGCCGCGTTCGACGCCGAGTCGACCACCACCCTGCTGTTCACCGGATACGTGCTGTTCGGCATCGGCTTCGGCCTGGTCAACGCCCCGATCACCAACACCGCGGTCTCCGGGATGCCCCGCACCCAGGCGGGCGTCGCGGCGGCCGTGGCGTCCACCAGCCGCCAGGTCGGCTCGTCGCTGGGCGTCGCGGTGATCGGCGCGGTGCTGGCCGGCGGCGTACGGGCGGCGGCCCCGGGCGGCGCGGCGGCCACCGCCGACTTCATCGCGGCGGCCCGCCCCGCCTGGTGGATCATCACCGGCTGCGGCGCCGCCGTCCTGCTGCTCGGCGCCCTGACCACCGGCGCCTGGGCCCGCACCACGGCCCACCGCACCGCCGCCCTCTTCGCCAGCGAGACCCCACCGGATGTGGCCCGCTCGGGCGCGGGCCGGTGAAACGGCACTCCCCGCACCCCGCACATGCCGCCGGCCCCCTCCGTAGCGACTACGGAGGGGGCCGGCGGCTTATGCGGGTGCGGCGCCCGCCCCGGCTCAGCAGCCGAGCAGTCGCGCGCCCAGGTATGCCTGGATCTGGTCCAGGGAGACGCGCTCCTGCTTCATGGTGTCGCGCTCGCGGACGGTGACGGCGTTGTCGTCGAGGGTGTCGAAGTCGACGGTGACGCAGAACGGGGTGCCGATCTCGTCCTGGCGGCGGTAGCGGCGGCCGATGGCGCCGGCGTCGTCGAACTCGATGTTCCAGTTCTTGCGCAGGTCGGTGGCGAGGCCCTTGGCCTTCGGCGAGAGCTGCGGGTTGCGGGAGAGCGGCAGGACCGCGACCTTGACCGGCGCCAGGCGCGGGTCGAGGCGCATGACCGTGCGCTTCTCCATCTTGCCCTTGGCGTTCGGCGCCTCGTCCTCGATGTACGCGTCGAGCATGAAGGCGAGCATCGCGCGGTTCACGCCCGCCGCCGGCTCGATGACGTAGGGGGTCCAGCGCTCGCCGGCCTCCTGGTCGAAGTAGGAGAGGTCCTGGCCGGACGCCTTGGCGTGCGCGGAGAGGTCGAAGTCGGTGCGGTTGGCGACGCCCTCCAGCTCCGAGAACTCGGTGCCGCCGAAGTTGAAGCGGTACTCGATGTCAGCGGTGCGCTTGGAGTAGTGGGAGAGCTTCTCCTTGGGGTGGTCGTACCACCGGATGTTCTCCTCGCGGATACCGAGGTCGCGGTACCAGTTCCAGCGCTCGCCCATCCAGTACTCGTGCCACTGCTCGTCCTCGCCCGGCTTGACGAAGAACTCCATCTCCATCTGCTCGAACTCGCGGGTGCGGAAGATGAAGTTGCCCGGCGTGATCTCGTTGCGGAAGGACTTGCCCATCTGCGCGATGCCGAACGGGGGCTTCTTCCGGGAGGTCTGCTGGACCTGCGCGAAGTTGGTGAAGATGCCCTGCGCGGTCTCGGGGCGCAGGTAGGCGACCGAGGCGGTGTCCTGCGAGGGGCCGAGGTGGGTGGAGAGCAGACCGGAGAACTGCTTGGGCTCGGTGAAGCCGCCCTTGTTGCCGCAGTGCGGGCAGTTCAGGTCGGCGAGACCGTTGGCGGGCAGCCGGCCGTGCTTCGCCTCGTACGCCTCCTCCAGGTGGTCGGCGCGGAAGCGCTTGTGGCAGGAGGTGCACTCGGTGAGCGGGTCGGTGAAGGTGGCGACGTGGCCGGACGCCTGCCAGACCTCGGGCGCCAGGATCACCGACGAGTCGATACCGACGACGTCCTCGCGCGAGGTGACCATCGCGCGCCACCACTGGCGCTTGAGGTTCTCCTTCAGCTCGACGCCCAGCGGACCGTAGTCCCAGGCGGCGCGCGAACCGCCGTAGATCTCACTGCAGGGGTAGACGAAGCCACGGCGCTTGCTCAGGCTGACGATGCTGTCGATCTTGTCGGCGGCCACGGTGCTCTCTTCATACGACGGCGAACGATGGACGGCGGCGGCGCTGCGCGCCGGTGCGGGTGAATGATTCAGGTTACCGGCGGCCGTACCCCCCGGACCAATTCGCCGGGGCGCCTCTCCGCTTCCTCCCGGTACCACCCGCCCCACGCCCCCGTTCGAACATGTTGTTGACAATCGTTTCCACTTTTGTTGAAAATGACTGTCATGAACGTACGCCGTCGCATATCCACCGCCGCCCTCGCCGGAGCCTGCGGACTCGCCCTGCTCACCCTCTCCGCCTGCTCCTCCGGCGCCACCGGCGGCGGCAGCGGCGGGAAGCTGCGGGTGACGGCGTCCTTCTACCCGATGGAGTTCCTCGCCCGGCAGATCGGCGGCGACCACGTCGAGGTGTCCAACCTCACCAAGCCCGGCGTCGAACCGCACGACCTGGAGCTGTCCCCCCAGCAGACCGGTCAGCTCGGCGAATCCGACGCGATCGTCTACCTCAAGGGGCTCCAGCCCGCCGTGGACGAGGCGGTCGCCCAGTCCGGCGTGAAGAACATCGCCGACGCCTCCGCCATGACCTCCCTGGAGGAGCACGGCAACGAGGTCGACGGCCACCACCACGGCCACGCCGCCTCCGGCTCCGACGCCGACCCGCACATCTGGCTCGACCCCGTGAAGTACGCCGAGGTCGCCAAGGGCGTGAACGCGACGCTGGCCAAGGCCGACCCCGGCCACAAGGCCGACTTCCAGAAGAACACCGACGCCCTGGTCAAGAAGTTGGACGGGCTGAACGCCGACTTCACCAAGGGCCTGAAGAACCGCGCGTCGGACACCTTCCTCACCACCCACGCGGCCTTCGGCTACCTCGCCGAGCGCTACGGGCTGACCGAGGAGGCCATCAACGGCCTCGACCCCGAGTCCGAGCCCAGCGCCCACCGCATCAAGGCCCTCCACACCGTGGCCGAGAAGCACCACGTCTCGACGGTCTTCTTCGAAACGCTCGCCAACCCGGCCACCGCCAAGGCCCTCGCCGGCGACCTGCACCTGAAGACCGACGTCCTCGACCCCCTGGAGGGGATCACCGACGCCTCCCGCGGCAAGGACTACTTCGGCGTCATGCGCGCCAACCTCGCCGCCCTCCAGAAGGCGCTCGGCACCAAGTGACCAGCCACCCCGGGCCCGCCACGACGGAGGTCAGCATGGAAGAAGCGGCATCCCCGCGAGACGACCGGCCGGTCATCGCGCTGCGCGGCGCCACCGCGTCGCTCGGCGCCCGCCCCGTCCTGCGCGGCGTCGATCTGACCGTCCACGCCGGAGAGGTCGTCGCCCTGCTCGGGGCCAACGGCTCCGGCAAGTCCACGGCCGTCCGCTCCGTCATCGGCCAGGTCCCGCTGACCGGCGGCGACCTCTCCCTCTTCGGTACGCCGCTGCGCCGCTTCAAGGAGTGGCACCGCGTCGGCTACGTACCGCAGCGCACCACGGCGGCGGGCGGGGTGCCCGCCACCGTCCGGGAGATCGTCTCCTCCGGGCGGCTGGCCCGCAGCCGGTTCGGGCTGCCGCGCCGCGCCGACCGCGAGGCCGTCCACCACGCGCTGGAGCTGGTCGGGATGGCCGACCGCGCCAAGGACTCCGCCGCCGCGCTCTCCGGCGGCCAGCACCAGCGGGTGCTGATCGCCCGCGCGCTGGCCGTCGAACCCGAGCTGCTGATCATGGACGAGCCGATGGCCGGGGTGGACCTCGCCAGCCAGGAGGTGCTGGCGGGCGCGCTGCGCGAACAGGTCGCCCGCGGCACCACCGTCCTGCTCGTCCTGCACGAACTGGGCCCGCTGGAGCCGCTGATCGACCGGGCGGTGGTGCTCCGCGACGGCTGCGTGGTCCACGACGGGCCGCCGCCGGAGGCCGTCGGCCAGCACGCCCTGCCCGGCCACGACCACGTCCACCCGCACGCCGACGACACGGCGCCCGCGGCGCTGGGGACGGGACTGCTGAGCTGACATGGAAATCCTGAACTACGCCTTCATGCAGCGGGCCCTGATCGCCGCCCTGATCGTCGGCGTCACCGCGCCCGCCATCGGCATCTACCTCGTCCAGCGCCGCCAGTCGCTGATGGGCGACGGCATCGGCCATGTCGCCCTCACCGGCGTCGGTCTCGGCTTCCTGATCAACAGCGGCTCGTCGTGGGCCGGTCCGGTGTGGATCGCCACCTTCGTCGCCATCGCCGGCTCCGTCGCCATGGAGCTGATCCGCTGGTACGGCAAGACCCGCGGCGATCTGGCGCTGGCCATGCTGTTCTACGGCGGTATGGCGGGCGGCGTGATGCTGATGAACCTCTCCGACGCCGGATCCAACGCCAACCTCAGTACGTACCTCTTCGGCTCGATCACCACCGTCTCCGCGCAGGACATGACGGCGATCTGCGTACTGGCCGCGCTGGTTCTGGCGATCACCGTGGGGCTGCGCCGGCAGCTCTTCGCGGTCTGCCAGGACGAGGAGTTCGCCCGCGTCACCGGTCTGCCGGTGCGGCTGCTGAACCTGCTGATCGCGGTCACCGCCGCGGTCACCGTCACCGTCGCGATGCGCGTCGTCGGCCTGCTGCTGGTCTCCGCGCTGATGGTGATCCCGGTCGCCGCCGCCCAGCAGATCAGCCGCAGCTTCGCGGTCACCTTCGCGCTGGCCGTGGCGATCGGCGTCGGCGTCACCCTGACCGGCACCGCGACCTCGTACTACGTGGACGTGCCGTCCGGCGCGACGATCGTGCTCTTCGCCATCGCCGTCTTCGTCCTCTTCACGCTGCTCGCCGCACCGCTCGCCAGGAAACGGGCACGGGCCGCCGCCGGGGGCGCCGACGGGTGCACCCTGGAAGTACCCGGGGGCCGCGCTCCGGCGGACGACGTACGGGTCTGAGCGCGGGCCGGCCCGCGGACGCCGCGAGGGAGTAAGTGGTCCCCCGGCGATCCGGTCATCACCTGGCACAATGGCCACACGCCCGTCCAGGGGGACGACCACGACCTAGGAGGCAACGGTGGCGACGAGCGCGGGATCCCCGGTACGCGGCCGGTCGACGCGACAGCGGACCGCGGTGTCGGCCGCTCTCGACGAGGTCGACGAGTTCCGCAGCGCCCAGGAACTGCACGACATGCTCAAGCACCGGGGCGACTCGGTGGGCCTGACCACCGTCTACCGCACGCTCCAGTCGCTGGCGGACGCCGGTGAGGTCGACGTCCTGCGGACCAGCGACGGCGAGGCCGTCTACCGCCGGTGCAGCACCGACGACCACCACCATCACCTCGTCTGCCGCACCTGCGGCAAGGCGGTCGAGGTGGAGGGCCCGGCGGTGGAGAAGTGGGCCGACCAGATCGCCGCGGAGCACGGCTTCCGCGATGTCGCCCACACCATCGAGATCTTCGGTACCTGCGGCGACTGCGCGGCGGACGAGCGGAAGTAGCGGCGCCCCGTACGCGGAAAGGGCCGCCTCCCCGAGCGGGAGGCGGCCCTTTCGCATGCCCGGCGCCGGATCAGGTCGCCGACTCGCCCTCGGCGACCGGTGCCGCACCGAACCGGCGGTCCCGCTTGGCGTACTCCAGGCAGGCTTCCCAGAGGTTCCGGCGGTCGAAATCAGGCCAGAGAATGTCCTGAAACACCATCTCGGCGTAGGCGCTCTGCCAGATCAGATAGTTCGAGGTGCGCTGTTCGCCCGACGGGCGAACGAAGAGATCAACGTCCGGCATGTCCGGGTAATACATGTACTTGGCGACCGTCTTCTCGCTGACCTTGGACGGGTCGAGTTTGCCCGCCTTCACGTCCGCGGCGATGGCCGCGGCGGCATCCGCGATCTCCGCCCGACCGCCGTAATTCACACAGAAATACAGCGTCATCGCGTCATTGTCCTTGGTCTGCTCCTGGGCGATCTGGAGTTCCTGGACGACGGACTTCCACAGCTTCGGCATACGCCCGACCCAGCGGATACGGATACCCAGCGCGTCCATTTCGTCGCGCCGCCGCCGGATGACATCACGGTTGAAGTTCATCAGGAAGCGGACCTCGTCCGGGGAACGCTTCCAGTTCTCGGTGGAGAAAGCGTAGAGGGAGAGGTTCTTCACGCCCATTTCGATGCAGCCCTTGAGGACATCGAGAACGACACCCTCGCCGACCTTGTGCCCTTCGGTGCGCGGCAGCCCGCGCTCCTTGGCCCACCGGCCGTTTCCGTCCATGACGATGGCCACATGCTCGGGGACCAACTCCCCGGGGATCTTCGGGGGCCGCGCACCGGAAGGGTGCGGCTCGGGCGTCTCGTATTCGCGTCGATTACGGCCCAGAATTCCGCGTCGTGCCATGCGGCCCACGTCTCCCATTGTCTTGAATACCGAGGTCGGTCCATTTCGCCGGGCGGCTTCGCGCCGCCGCCCGGACCCTACCGCCGGGCTATTTCTCCACGTACCGGAGCGAACGCAGACCGCGCTCCAGATGCCAGTGCAGATACGCCGCGACGAGTGAGCTGCCCTCCCGGACGTGCCGGGGTTCGCTCGCGTCCGCGGTCTCCCAGTCGCCGGTCAGCAGCGCGCTGAGGAGCCCGATGGCCTCCGAGGAGGGTACGACGCTTCCCGGGACCCGGCAGTCGCCGCACACCACCCCGCCCGAAGCGACCGAGAAGAACCGGTTCGGGCCGGGCAGCCCGCATTTCGCACAGCCGTCGAAACTGGGTGCGTAGCCGTTGACCGCCAGCGAACGCAGCAGGAAGGCGTCGAGCACCAGGTGCGGTTCGTGCTCGCCGCGGGCGAGCGTGCGCAGCCCGCCGACGAGGAGGAGGTATTGCTGCACCGCCGGTTCGCCCTCGTGGTCGGTGAACCGCTCCGCGGTCTCCAGCATCGCGGTCCCCGCGGTGTAGCGGGCGTAGTCGGTGACGATCCCGCCGCCGTACGCCGCCAGCGACTCGCTCTGGGTGCACAGCGGCAGCCCGCGCCCGATCAGCTCGCTGCCGCGGGCGAAGAACTGCACATCCACGTGGGAGAACGGCTCCAGCCGGGCGCCGAATTTCGACTTCGTGCGCCGCACTCCGCGCGCGACGGCCCGCACCCGGCCGTGGCCCCGGGTGAGCAGTGTGATGATCCGGTCCGCCTCCCCGAGCTTCTGGGTGCGCAGCACGATGCCGTCGTCGCGGAACAGACTCATGGCGCCATTGTCCCGCATCCGCCGGGGCCGCCCGGGGCCCGGCCGGGGCGGGAGGCGGCCGGGGCGCGGGGCCCGGCAGGCGCGGGTGGCGGCGGGCGGCGGGCCCAGCACGGGCGGCGGGCCGAATCGGGAGCGGCACGGAGGCGGGGCGGCGGCCGGGCGGCCGGGCCCGGCGGGAAAACGCGCACCGGCGGCGCGGGCGGACCCCATACGGCGGAAATGCCGGTAACGGCGGAAATCGCGGAAAGCTCGGGAAACCCGGAAGGCCGGGGAATTCCTGGTGGTGAACCGGCCGGAGAAGCTCACAGGCGGACGAAGAGGGCCGCCGGGCGGCGGGGTGGAGCCTTTTCGGCCCGGACCCCGCCGGGAAGGGCGTCAGGCCAATTCGCCTCTGCTGCGGGCGTTCACGTACGCGGTCGTCGCCCGGAGACGTTCGGTGACGGTGGCCGGCCGGACCGTCGTACAGGCACATTCCCAGTCCCGGCCGCCGCCGATCGGCCGCAGCCGGAGGATTTCACCGTCGACCGCCACGACCTTGCCGACCCGGGCCGTGCGGATATCGAGGGCGAAGCCGCCGACCGGCGGGCGGCCCGCGGTGTTCATCGCTCCCCCAGCGCGTCCGTCAGCCGGCGGGCGACATCCATCGTGCAGCGGCCCAATTCCACCAGCGGGAGCATGGCGTAATTGGCACAGGAAACGGGGTCGGGACCAAGGGACGGCAGGATGATTCCCGCGCGCGCGAGGGTATTTCGCAATTCTTTGGTGACGGATTCAACTTCTTCGATCCGGTCCATCGGAGACCCACACCTTCTGTCGGAGCTTTCGCCGTTGGGGGGTAAAGAGTGACCCCTCGGCCCGGAGTGCGCAACGAGGGGCGCACCGCAAAGCCCGGACCGGGTAACCCGGACCGGGTTATGGCCAACGCTTCACATGGAGGTGAACTCCGGGCCGTACGGACCCCATTCACGGGCGACGTGGCCCCGCTCCGGCGAAAGCCCGCACCCCGGCACAAGGGGCGCCCGTTCGCGCACGTATTCCTTTTCCGGCAGCCCGCCGAAGGGCCCGGTGGGCGGGAACGCACCGGGCCGTAAGCCCCCTTTCGGTGCGGTGCCCCTTATTCCGCGGAGACCGGAAATCCGGCCGTCCTTTCGAGAAAAGCTCAGAGGGTGAGCGAAAACCCGTCAGCCCCCGCGGAGTTCACGGTCGGCGGCGGAGCGGGTACGCCGCCGATGCGGCGCCGCCCGGGTGATCCTGAACGGGGCGCCGGAGCGCGGGAGCGCACGGAACAGGCGCACGGAAATGCCCGCCGCGCCGGGGCGCGTGCCCGTTCCCGCCCGTACGCCGCCGACCCGTCGCGCGTCCCCGTAGATCACCGGGACCGTCACGTCAACTGCCCCCTTCCGTACGGATGTTGTACGGCGATCTTCCTCCGCTCCTCCCTGGTGGCGAGGGCGGTGGCGCCCTACGCTCTCTTCTCGTCGCCGCGGCCCTCGCCGCGGGCATCCCTGACCTGGCCGCATCGGCGTCGGAGGAAGGCAAGCAATGCACCGCCGCCCGCTCGAACACCCCGCCGCGGCGCATCCGCACCCGCTCCGGCGGCACCTGCGGCAACCGCCGGAGGCGGCGCGACGGCCCTCCGCGTGCCACCGCCGCCCGGGAGCGCCCCCGCCCGCTCCCCCCTCGGCCAACGGGACCGCAGCACACCTTCCGCGCCCCTTCGACCACGCCGGGAACGACCCGTCCGCCACCCCGACGCGCCGGTAACATCCCGTCAGACCCGGTACTCCGTAAGGCAGTTCACGCTCGCGCGGCGGCGCTGCCGGCCGGACGGAACCGTGTCCACCGGCCCGTTCCCCCAACGAGGATCCCCGATGACATCCATACCGGAGGCGCTGTTGTGGTGCCTCAGCGCAGGAACGGCCGCCGCCGTGGTGCTGGCCGGGTGCCTGCTCCGCGCGCAGCGGCAACGCAAGATCCTCACCGGGCGCCTGACCGCCGCCGAGGAGCAGCACGCGGCGACGGTACGCGGCAACACCGAACTCACCGCCCGGCTGCGGGCCACCGAGGCGGAGATCCGGCATCTGGCCGGCGCGCGCATCCCGGACCTGACCACGTCGCTGGCCCATCCGCACATCCCCGTACGCGGCCTCCTCGACGCGCGGTTCGCGGACTCCGAGACCGACCACGCGCTCACCGCCGTCCTGGACCAGATCTCCGAGGCGGTCACCAAGGAGCGGCTGCGGGTCGACGCCGCCGCCCAGGCCACCCTGCGCGGCGCGACCACCACCATCCAGGCGCTGCTCTACCGCCTCCAGACCGCGCTCCAGGAGATGCAGCACCGCCACGACGACCCGGCGGTCGCCCAGGACCTGCTCCACGCGGACTTCCTCAACGAGCAGGCGCTGCGGCGCATCCAGGCCACCGGCGTCGTCTGCGGCGCCTGGCCGGGCCTGACCCGGGAGGACTCCTACCTCGCCGAACTCGTCGTCGGCGCCACCTCCCGGCTGCGCGGCTACGAGCGGGTGCAGGTCAGCAACCAGCTCCGGGACCCGGTCGCGGTCGTCGCCCGCGCCGTCGAGCCGGTGGCGATCACCGTCACCGAACTCCTCGCCAACGCGCTGCACCACTCGCACCGGGAACTGCCGGTCACCGTCACGCTCCAGCAGGGCAACCGCGGCGCCTCGGTGATCATCGACGACTACGGCGTCGGGATGCACCCCGACGAGATCGAGCACGCCATGGCGCTGATGTCCGGCGACCGGGACGTCCTGCTCACCCAGCTCGGCGACCCGCCGCGGGCCGGTTTCGCCGCCGCCGGCCAGTTGGTGCGCCAGTACGGCTTCGGGGTGCACGTCGAGTCCTCGCCGTACGGCGGGGTACGCGCCGTGATCTACATCCCGGGTGATCCGCTCCTGACCGTCCTCGACGAGAGCCGGCAGCCGATGTCCGTCATGGCCCCCGTACCGCACCGCCCGGCCGCCTCGGCGGGCGCCGTCCCCGCGACGGGCAGCGGCACCAGCCCCGCGCCGGTGGCCGCCCCGCACGCCCCCGCGCAGCACGCCCCCGCACCGGCCACCGCGTCGTACGCGCCGGGCGCGCCGGCCGGGCACCCCGAGCCCGGGGCCGCCCCGGGCTCCGATAACGAACTGCCGCGCCGCCGGCGCCGCCGGGCGGTCGCCGAGTCCGAGCCGGCTCTGCCCCGCAGCGAGCCGGTCGCCGACCGTACGCCCGAAGAAACCGCCTCCCGCTGGGCCGCGCTCCAGCAGGGCACCGAGTCCGGGCGGGCGGCCGCCGCCCGCCCGGAGCCCCCTCGCTCCCCCGAAGGGAATCCCCACGCATGAACACGCCCACCCGCCGCCGTGTCACCGAGGACAAGTCCTGGGTGCTGGCACCGCTCCTGGAACTGCCGCACGTCATCCACGCCGCCGTCATCTCGGGGGACGGCTTCATCGAGGGCTCCTCGCCCGGTCTGACCCGGGAGGCGGCCGAGGGCGTCGCCGCGATGATGTCCGCGCTCCAGGGCGCCGGACGCGCGGTGACCGCCGCCTTCGCCGAGCGGGACGCCACCTTGCGGCAGACCGTCGTCGAGTCCGAGCAGGGCTGGGTGTTCGCCATCCCCGCCGGGGAGAACACCTGCCTCGCGGTCTTCGCCGGGCCCGAGGTCAACATGGGCATCGTCGCCCACCACATGCAGGTGCAGGTGGCGACGCTGGGCTCCAAGGTCATGAACAGCCCGGCCCGGGACCTCGGCAGCCCCGCATGACCCCGCGGCAGAACGGCAGGCGCCTCGTACCGGCCTATCTGGCCACCGGCGGGCGGGCCCGGCCCAGCCGCAACACCCTGGACCGGCTGACCCTGCTGCACGGCGTGGACGCGCCGCCCACCAGCGAGTTACGGCCCGAGGAGCGCCGGATCCTGGAGCTGCTGCGGCCCGGGGCGCTGTCGCTGGCCGAGGTCGCCGCCCATCTGCGGCTGCCCGTCTCCGTGGTCAAGGTCCTGGTGGCCGACCTCGTCGACGCCGGACGGCTGCACGCCCGTGTCCCCATACCCGAAGCCGAGCAATTCGACCGGCAGATCCTGGAGAGGGTTCTCGATGGACTCCGCTCTCTCAAGTCCTAGCGGCGCGCCCGCCACCGGCGGCGGCTCGATGTACCTGTCCGGCAGCGACCAGACCCTCGTCAAACTGCTGGTCGCCGGACCGTTCGGGGTCGGCAAGACGACGCTGATCCGCGCGCTGTCGGAGACCCGGCCACTGCACACCGAAGAGGTGATGACGCAGTCCGGCGCGTTCGTCGACGACCTCGCCGGGGTGCGGGAGAAGACCACCACCACCGTCGCCATCGACTTCGGGCGGCTCACCCTCCCCGGCGACCTCGTGCTGTACCTCTTCGGCACCCCGGGGCAGAAGCGGTTCCGTCCGCTGTGGCAGGACATCGCCCGCGGCGCGCTGGGCGCCCTCGTCCTCGCCGACACCCGCCGGCTGGCGGACTCCTTCGAGGTGATGGACATCATCGAGGAGGCCGGACTGCGGTACGCCGTGGCCGTCAACACCTTCCCGGACGCGCCGCACTACGACGTCGAAAAGCTCCGCGACGCCCTCGACCTGCACCCCGAGACACCGCTGGTGCTCTGCGACGCGCGCGACCGTGACCAGTCCGTCGACGCGCTGATCGCCCTCGTCGGACATGTGCTGGCCCATACGCCCCAGGAGAACCAGAACCCGTGACTTCCCCGTACGAACCGGGCGCCGCCCCGCCGCCCGGCTGCCCCGCGCACGCGCACGGCGGGGCGGCCGCCGGACCGCCGGAAGGCCACGCGCCCGGCCCCGCCGCGCCCGGCGGCGCCCCCGCCCCGCACCCGACCGGTGAGCAGAGCGGGCTGGTCAGGATGTACGACCCGGAGTTCGCAGCCGACCCGCACCGCTACTACGCCCATCTGCGGCAGTACGGCGCGCTGGCCCCCGTCGAGATCGGCGCCGGCGTGACCGCGATGCTGGTCACCGACTACCGCGCCGCCCTCGACCTGCTCAACGACGACACCACCTGGTCGAAGGACTCCCGAAGCTGGCAGCAGACCGTGCCGCCGGACTCCGCGGTGCTGCCGATGCTCGGCTGGCGGCCCAACGCGCTCTTCTCCGACGGCGACACCCACCGGCGCTACCGCCAGGTGATCACCGACAGCTTCCGCCTCGTCGAACCGCACGAACTGCGCGCCCGCGTCCGGCACGCCGCCGACAGCCTCATCCGGAAATTCGGCGCCCGCGGCGATGTGGACCTCATGCCGGAGTACGCCCAGCGGCTGCCGCTGCTGATGTTCAACAACCTCTTCGGCATGCCCGAGGAGTACGGCGACCAGCTCATCGCCGCCGTGGGCGGGCTGATGGACGGCGCGACGCCCGAGGAGGCGACCAGCGCCGACGCCGCCTTCACCGCGTACATCATGGAGCTGGTCGGCCGGAAGAAGGCCGAGCGGGGCGCCGACCTCACGTCGTGGTTCCTCGACCACCTCAACGGGCTGGAGGACGACGAGGTCATCGCGCAGATCGTCGTCACGCTGGCGGCGGGCAACGAACCGCTGTCCAACCTCATCGGCAACGCGCTCTCCCGGATGCTCTCCGACGACCGCTACTACAGCACCCTCTCCGGCGGCGCCCTCACCGCGAAGGACGCCATCGACGAGGTGCTGTGGAACGACCCGCCGGTGGCCAACTACTCCGCCCACTACCCGCGCCGCGACGTGTTCTTCCACGGCACCTGGGTGCGCGCGGGACAGCTTGTGCTCGTCTCGTACGCCGCCGCCAACACGCAGTTCGGCCGGGTCTCGCTCGACGACCGGTCGGGCAGCGGCGCCCATCTGGCGTGGGCGGCGGGGCCGCACATGTGCCCCGTGCAGCGGCACGCACTGGTGATCGCCACCACCGCGATCGAGCGTCTCACCGCCTGGCTCTCCGACATCGAACTCGCCGTTCCGGCGGAGACGTTGACGTGGCGGCCCGGCGGGTTCCAACGGGCCCTCGCGGCTCTTCCGGCCCGCTTCACCCCCATCACTCCCGACCAGGCAGGAGCCACACCATGGGACAGCAGCCCGTCGCCATCGACCCGACCGGAGCCGACATCCACGGCGAGGCAGCCCGCCTCCGCGCGCTAGGCCCCGCCACCCGGGTCCGGCTGCCCGACGGCCCCGAGGCATGGGCGATCACCAGCCACGCGCTGCTCAAGGAGCTGCTGACCGACCCCCGCGTCTCCAAGAACGCCCGCGCGCACTGGCCCGCCTGGCAGCGCGGCGAGTACCACGAGACCTGGCTGCAGACCTGGGTCGGCGTGAACAACATGTTCACCGCGTACGGCGACGACCACCGGCGGCTGCGGAAGCTGATCGCTCCGGCGTTCACCGCCCGCCGCACCGAGGCGATGCTGCCGTCCGTCGAGCGCATCACCACCGCGCTCCTCGACGACCTCGCGGAGGTGCCCGCCGGCGTCACCACCGATCTGCGGGCGGGGCTCGCCCACCCGCTGCCCATGCAGGTCATCTGCGAACTGTTCGGCATCCCGGACGGCGACACCCGCGCGGAGCTGGCCCGGCTCTCCGAGATCATCATGACCACCGTCGACCCGGAGGAGGCCGGGGTCACGCTGGTGGCCATCCATGAACTCCTCGGCAGCCTCGTCGCGTCGAAGCGGAAGGAGCCCGCCGAGGACCTCACCAGCCTGCTGGTCTCCGCCCGCGACGACGACGGGCAGAAGATGAGCGAGGCGGAGCTGATCGACACCCTCCTGCTCGTCCTCGTCGCCGGTCACGAGACCACCGTCAACCTCATCGGCAACGCGGTGCACGCCTTGCTCACCCACCCCGACCAGCTCCACCTGGTACGCGACGGGAAGGCGAGCTGGAACGACGTCATCGAGGAGACCCTGCGCCGGTCGCCGAGCGTGGCCAACCTGCCGCTCCGCTTCGCCGTCGAGGACATCGCGCTGCCGGACGGCCCGGTCATCCGCCAGGGCGAGCCGATCCTCGCGGCCATCGCCGCCACCGGCCGGGACGCGGAGCGCCACGGCCCCACCGCGGACGCCTTCGACATCCGGCGCGCCGACCCCGAACACCTCACTTTCGGCCACGGCGTCCACCACTGCCTCGGCGCGCCGCTGGCCCGGATGGAGGCCAGGACCGCCCTCCCGGCGCTCTTCGACCGCTTCCCGGACCTGGACTTCGCCGTCCCCGTCGAGAAGCTCCAGCCCTCGGGCGGCTTCATCGTCGGCGGCTTCCGGGAACTGCCGGTCCGCCTGACCCGCGGCTGACCTCACGCGAACGGCCGCCGGCCCCGCCGCCCCACGAGGGGTGACGGGGCCGGCGGCCGTCCGGACGGGGTACGCGCCCGGGCCGGTCAGGACGGGGTACGGGCCGCCGCCAGCAGCCGTTCGGTGTCGGCGCCCGCCAGCGTCAGGGCGGCGCCGACGGTCGCCAGGACCTCCCGCTCGGCGGGGGTGTACGCGCCGTCGGCGAGGGCGATCCGGGCCGCCTGGAGCAGCAGCGCCTCCCGGCCGGCCGGGGCGAGGTGCGGGGCGAGCGGGCCCAGGGCCGCGTGCAGCTCGATGGCGAGCGCCGTGCCGCACGGGTCGAGGCCGCGGGCCGCGCCGTCGTCGCCGGTCACCGTCCCGCACGCGGGGGACAGCGCGCCGGTGTCGGCGGCGAGCGCGGCGAGGAGAGTCAGCAACTGGTCCTCGCAGCAGTCGGGGAACCCGGCGTCGCGGACGGTGGCGACGGCGGTCTCCCGCACCGCCCGCGAGGTGGTGCCACCGGCCGCCAGCAGCGCCAGCGTGACGGTGTGCACCGCGTCCCGCAGCATCGCGGAGAGCCGCACGGTGGTCGGGTGGTCCAGGGCGTCCGGGGCGAAGCGGCCGCGGCAGGCGGAGCATTCGACGACCGGTCCGGCCTGACCGCGGGAGAGCAGCGGGAGGCCGAGGACGGTGAGGCGGCGGTGGCCGGTGCGGCGGCGGTAGTTGCGGTCGCCGCCGCAGTCGGGGCAGAAGAACTCGCCGTCGGCGACGGTCCGCCAGGACGTGCGTACGCCCACCACACCCAGCTTGACCATCGCGTCAGACCTCCGAATCTCCCCCGTAGCCATGAGGGCACCGAACGTCTGCTTCTCGGCCCCTTCGCCGCACCGACGTGATGTTAGCCACATCCGCGATCCGGCGTCAGCACCCCGGACGGACAACGGCCGAATGACGGAGGGTGCCCCCCGCCGGGACGAAGCGGCGGGCGGCCGGTTGACGCCGGCCCGGCCCCGTACGCGCGGTGCCCCGCCCGCCGCGTACACGGGGTACGGGCGGACGGGGCACCGGACGGGCGCGGTGGCGCCTCAGCGGGAGGCGCGGTTGACGGCCGAGGCGACGGCCTTGATCGAGGCGCGGACGATGTTCGCGTCGATGCCGACGCCCCACAGGACCTTGTCGCCGATGGCGCACTCGACGTAGGCGGCGGCCTGGGCCGCGGCGCCCTCGCTCATGGTGTGCTCGACGTAGTCCAGGACCCGTACGTCCGCGTCGATCGCGTGCAGCGAGTCGATGAACGCGGCCAGCGGGCCGTTGCCGGTGCCGGTCAGGACGGTGTCGGCGCCGTCGACGACCGCCTCGACGGTCAGCGCGTCGGTGCCCTCGCTGGTCGTCGAGGTCTGCGCGGAGCGCAGCGCGATCCGGCCCCAGGCGTTCTCCGGGGTGGGCAGGTACTCGTCCTGGAAGGTCTCCCAGATCGCCGCCGGGGTGACCTCGCCGCCCTCGGCGTCGGTCTTGCCCTGGATGGTGCGGGAGAACTCGATCTGCATCCGGCGCGGCAGATCCAGCTTGTGGTCGTTCTTCAGGACGTACGCGATGCCGCCCTTGCCGGACTGCGAGTTGACGCGGATGACCGCCTCGTAGGAACGGCCGACGTCCTTCGGGTCGATGGGCAGGTACGGGACCGCCCACTCGATGTCGTCGACGGTCTTGCCGCGGGCCGCCGCGTCGGCCTCCATGGCGTCGAAGCCCTTCTTGATGGCGTCCTGGTGGGAGCCGGAGAAGGCGGTGTAGACCAGATCGCCCGCGTAGGGGTGGCGCGGGTGGATCTCCATCTGGTTGCAGTACTCGGACGTCCGGCGGATCTCGTCGATCTGCGAGAAGTCGATCTGCGGGTCGACGCCCTGGCTGAAGAGGTTCATGCCCAGGGTGACCAGGTCGACGTTGCCGGTGCGCTCGCCCTGGCCGAACAGGCAGCCCTCGACGCGGTCGGCGCCGGCCATCACGGCCAGCTCGGCGGCGGCGACGGCGGTGCCGCGGTCGTTGTGCGGGTGGGTCGACAGGCAGACGAACTCGCGGCGGGTCAGGTGCCGCGACATCCACTCGAAGCGGTCCGCGTGGGTCGAGGGGGTGGAGCGCTCGACCGTGGCCGGCAGGTTCAGGATGATCTCGCGGCCCGCCTCGGGCTGCCAGACGTCACAGACCGCCTCGCAGACCTCCAGCGCGAAGTCCAGCTCGGTGTCGGTGAAGATCTCCGGGCTGTACTGGTAGCCGAAGACCGTCTCGTCGCCCAGGATCTTCTCGGCGTACTCCATGACCAGCCGGGTGCCGTCCACCGCGATCTGCTTGATGTCGTCCTTGGAGCCGCGGAAGACGACCCGGCGGAAGGTGGGGGCGGTGGCGTTGTAGAGGTGGACGGTGGCGCGGTGGGCGCCGCGCAGCGACTCGACGGTCTTCTCGATCAGGTCCTCGCGCGCCTGCGTCAGGACGGAGATCGTCACGTCCTCGGGGATCGCGCCCTCTTCGATGATGGAGCGGACGAAGTTGAAGTCGGTCTCACCGGAGGAGGGGAAGCCGACCTCGATCTCCTTGTAGCCCATCTTCACCAGCAGATCGAACATCTCCCGCTTGCGGGCGGGGGACATCGGGTCGATCAGCGCCTGGTTGCCGTCGCGCAGGTCGGTCGAGAGCCAGCGGGGGGCCTTGGTGATGCGCTTTTCCGGCCACGTGCGGTCGGGGATGTCCACCGCTTCGTACCGGCCGTACTTGTGGACCGGCATACCGGAGGGCCGCTGCGTCTGCGTGGCGTTGGTGACCGGGGTGGGGCGGCCGACGGCGTTCTCGGCGGGGGTCGGGGTCGACATGGTGCGTGGGGCTCCTCGTGCAGTCCGCGGATGTCCCCGGCCCGGGATGCGTCCGGGCCGGGAAAGGCCGACGGGGCGATCGCTCGCAGCACCGAACTCCGCGGGGAGGGGGTCGGCCTACGACTACAGGCCCTCGCCGCGGCAGCTAAGGAGAAGCAGCCCGAAACGCATGATGCCCTGCACCTTAACCGAGCCGATCGAGTCCTGCGGCCCCGTATCAGTATGCGGGACCGCATGGACAACACGGCCGGAATGCGATCAGGCACACGTTTTTGCACCACACGTTTTCGGGAAAATCCAGGAGCGGGCAGTGACACCGGCGTCACGCAATGCGACATTTGCAGGTATGGACGTCACCTCGAAGCCGGACACCCCGGCCACTCCCGTTTTCTGCACGATCGTGCCGCCCCACCTCCTCGACAAGCTGGCACAATCCGACGCTCCTGAACACCACGAGCCGGCCCGCCGCACCCTGGAGTACGACGCGGCCCTGCGCACCCGGCGCCACGAGTGCACCCTGCACACCGCCGCGGCCCGCACGGAGGGCTCCGACAAGCCCAACCGCACCATCTACGACGCCCGGCACACCGAGGACCTCCCCGGCACCAAGGTGCACGCCGAGACCGACAGCGCCTCCAAGGACGCCTCGGTCAACCGCGCGCACGCCGGGCTCGGCGCCACCTTCGAGCTGTACCTCAAGGTCTACGGCCGCCACTCCATCGACGACGCCGGTCTCCCGCTCAACGCGACCGTCCACTACGGCGAGAAGTACGACAACGCCTTCTGGGACGGCGAGCGGATGGTCTTCGGCGACGGTGACGGCAAGCTCTTCAAGGACTTCACCATCCCCGTCGACGTCATCGGCCACGAACTCACGCACGGCGTGACGCAGTACACCGCGGGCCTGGACTACAACGGCCAGTCCGGCGCGCTCAACGAATCCGTCTCGGACGTCTTCGGCTCGCTGATCAAGCAGTACGCCCTCAAGCAGAGCGCCGAGCAGGCCGACTGGCTGATCGGCGCCGACCTCCTCGCCCCCGGCATCAACGGCGAAGCGCTGCGCTCCATGAAGGCGCCGGGCACCGCGTACGACGACCCCAACCTCGGCAAGGACCCGCAGCCGGCGACGATGGCGGACTACGTCGAGACGCAGGACGACAACGGCGGGGTGCACATCAACTCCGGCATCCCCAACCACGCCTTCTACCTCTTCGCCACGGCGGTGGGCGGCAACGCCTGGGAGAAGGCCGGGCAGGTCTGGTACGACGTGCTGACCGGCGGGAAACTGAAGAAGGACGCTCAGTTCGCGGACTTCGCCAAGCTGACCATCGAGGCGGCGAAGACCCGCTTCGGAGCCTCGGGCGCCGAGCACGAGGCGGTCGTCAAGGCGTGGTCGACGACCGGCGTCGTCACCGCCGAATAGCGCAGCGCCGGGACGTCTGCGGCGTCCCGGGCGGGTAGGAGCCACTCATGCACATTCACATCAAGCGCACCGGTGGCTTCGCGGGCATCGCGCGCCGCGCCGAGGTCGACACCTCGGCGCGGTCCGACGCCGACGCCTGGCACACCCTCGCCGAACAGTCCCTCGCCCAGGGGCACACCGAGCCCCCGGTCGGGGTACCGGACGGCTTCTGTTACCAGATCACCGTGGACGGCAAGACCGTCTACTGCTCCGATCCGCGCCTGACCGATGAGCAGCGCACGCTGATCACGCGGGTGCTGAAGGAGGGTGACTGAGGTACGGCGCGGGAGAGTTGACGGACGGAGGGCGGTGGCGGCCGGTGGGCCGCGCCGCCCTCCGTCCGCGTTCCGGGGCCGTTCCGGGCCGGTTCCGGACGGCCGGGCGCGCGGCTCTTGACTCCGTTACCGGCGGTATCCATGCTCCGGCCATGACAACGGTGCCGGACGTCCCCACCCCGCTCCCCCGTTTCCCCGCCTCGTTCCTCTGGGGCGTCTCCGCCTCGGCGCAGCAGACCGAGGGCGCCATCGACGAGGACGGGCGCGGCCGGTCGTCCTGGGACGCGTTCGCCGAGCGGCCCGGCCGGATCAAGGACGGCTCCGACTCCCGGGTGGCGACCGACCACTACCACCGCTACCGCGAGGACGTCGCGCTGCTGCGGGAGCTGGGCGCCGGGGCGTTCCGCTTCTCGGTGGCCTGGCCGCGGGTGGTGCCCGACGGCGACGGCGCCGTCAACGCCCGGGGCCTGGACTTCTACGACCGGCTCGTCGACGCGCTGCTGGCGGCGGGCGTCGCGCCGGTGCCGACGCTCTTCCACTGGGACACCCCGCTGGCGCTGGAGGAGCGCGGCGGCTGGCTGCGCCGGGAGACCGCCGCGCACTTCGCCGCGTACGCGGACGCCGTCGCCGCCCGGCTCGGCGATCGCGTGGAGCGCTGGATCACCCTCAACGAACCGGCCGAACTGACCCTCCTCGGCTACGGCATCGGGGAGCACGCGCCCGGCCGCCGGCTGCTCTTCGACGCGCTGCCCGCCGCCCACCACCAACTGCTGGGCCACGGGCTGGCCGTCCAGGCGCTGCGCGCCCGCGGCGCCGGGAACATCGGCATCGCCAACTCCCACGGCCCCACCTGGCCCGCCTCCGCGTCCGCCTCGGACACCGGCGCCGCCGACCTCTACGACCTGCTGCTCAACCGGCTGTTCGCCGACCCGCCGCTGCTGGGCCGCTACCCGGACGACGATGTGGCGGCGCTGCTGCCGGGTCCGGTCGCCGAGGACCTGAAGATCATCGGCGAGCCGCTGGACTGGTACGGCATCAACTACTACCAGCCGACGCGGGTGGGCGCCCCGCTGCCCGGCGGCGCCGCCGCGGACTTCGGCGGCCTCACACTGCCGCCCGAACTCCCCTTCGCGCCCCGGGAGATCGAGGGGTACCCGCGTACCGGCTTCGGGTGGCCGGTGGTGCCCGAGGCCCTCACCGAACTGCTGCTGTCCTTCCGCGACCGCTACGGAGACCGGCTGCCCCCGGTGCTCATCACCGAGAACGGCTGCGCGTACGACGGGACCGACGACCGGGAGCGGATCGCCTTTCTCGACGGGCATCTGCGGGCGCTGCACGCGGCGATGGCGGCGGGCGTGGACGTCCGCGGGTACTTCGTGTGGTCGCTGACCGACAACTTCGAGTGGGCCGCGGGGTACACGCAGCGGTTCGGGCTGGTGCACGTCGACTACGCGACGCAGCTCCGTACCCCGAAGGCGTCCTTCCGGTGGCTGCGGGACGCCTGGCGGGCGCAGCGGGGATGACCGGCCCGGCGGGCGGCGCGGGGCCGGGGCCCGGGCGGCGGGCCCGGCTCGGGCCTCGGCCGGGCGGTCCGCTCGGCCCGTCCCATCGACGGGCGGTCGGGGACGAGGACCGGCGCCGTGCCCCGGGCCGGCCCGGCTCAGCCCAGCGTCTCCATCAAGGTGGTGACGTAGGCGTCGAGCCGCTCCGCCACGGCGTGCGCCGTCAGCTCCGTCCTTCCCGCCTCCCGCCAGGGCCGCGCCACCAGCGCCACCTCCTCCGAACTGGCCAGCCCGTCCCGCACCTGCCAGTACAGCCGCTCGCTCGTGGTCGCGGCCAGCACCCCGCCGGCCTGCTCGTACGCCTCGGTGAACCGCAGGCCCCACTCCGGGCCGTGCAGCAGCGCGAGGACGGTGGAGCAGTGCGCCACATCGAGATCGGCCGGGCCCCAGGAGGTCGCGGCCCAGTCGACGACGCCGGTGATCCGGGCGCCCGCCGGCCTCTCGGGCGGTACGTCGAACAGCACGTTGCCGGGCTGGAAGTCCCGGTGCAGGAACCGGCCTTCGTAGGGCGGCGCGGGCTTGCGGATCACCTCGATCGCCGCGTCCCACACCGCCTTGTCGGCGCCTTCCGGAACCACGACGGTGTCGGCGGTCGTCAGCGCCACGTACTTCCGGGGCCGCTCGGCGGGCCGTACCGCGTGGATCTCCACGAGTTGCCGCGCCAGCAGCGGGACACGCGCCTCCACGCCCTCGTCGCCGAGGACGGTCCGGCCCGCGAGGTGCGTCATGAGGAGCGACGGATACTCGCAGTGCGCGGCGGTCGGATCGACCGCGACCAGCCCGGGAGCCGGCACGTCGGTTCCGGTGAGCAGGGTCAGGGCGCCGGACTCGCGGTTCAGCCAGTCCTCGGCGTGCGCCACGTCGACGAAGGTCCGCAGCACCAGGTCACGGGTGCCTCCGTCCCGCGTGCCGAGGGTCAGCCGCCGCATCTCGGCGGTGATACCGCCGTGCAGCGCCTCGATTCCGACGATCCGTTCACCGGGCTCCAGGTGCGTGCGCACCCAGGCCAGCGTCAACGGGCGGACGGCCGCCGCCTCACCGTGATTGCTCATGGGGTCACCTCATCGTTCGGGCGGTGGCACGCGCGAAGTCTTTCGGGGCGCGGGGCGGGGGCGGGCGGCCGGCGGCCTTCGCGGGCCGGGGCGTTGTCAGTGGTGGGTGAGACGCTGCGGGCATGAGTGAAACCGTGCAGGGACCCGCGAGTTACTTCCCGTCGATCGAGAAGAGGTACGGCCGTCCGATCGGCCATTGGCAGGACCTCATCCGCGCCTCGCCGCTGACCCGCCACATGGAGCTGGTCGCCTGGCTCAAGTCCGAGCACGGGCTGGGCCACGGCCACGCCAACGCCCTCGTCGCGCACACCCTCGCGGGGCGAAGAGCCGGGTAGCCGCGGCCCCGGTCCCGCGCGGGGCCCGGGGCCGCGGCGAGGCGTACGGGCCTCAGAATCCCAGCTTGCGCAACTGCTTGGGGTCGCGCTGCCAGTCCTTGGCGACCTTGACGTGCAGATCGAGGAAGACGGGCGTGCCCAGCAGCGCCTCGATGTGCTTGCGCGACTTGGTGCCGACCTCCTTCAGCCGCTTGCCCTTGGGCCCGATGATGATGCCCTTCTGGCTGGGCCGCTCGATGTAGACGTTGGCGTGGATGTCCAGCAGCGGCTTCTCCGCGGGCCGGTCCTGGCGCGGCAGCATCTCCTCGACGACCACGGCGATGGAGTGCGGCAGCTCGTCGCGTACGCCCTCCAGGGCCGCCTCGCGGATCAGCTCGGCGACCATGACCTGCTCGGGCTCGTCGGTGAGGTCGCCCTCGGGGTAGAGCGGCGGGCTCTCCGGCAGCAGCGGCACCAGCAGATCGGCGAGCAGGCCCACCTGCGCCTCACCGACGGCCGAGACCGGCACGATCTCCGCCCACTCGATGCCCAGCTCCTTGCCGAGCCGGTCCACGGCGAGCAACTGCGCGGCCAGCGTCTTGGAGTCCACCAGGTCCGTCTTGGTGACGACGGCGATCTTGGGGGTCTTCTTGATCCCGGCCAGCTCGGAGGCGATGTAGCGGTCACCGGGGCCGAGCTTCTGATCGGCCGGGAGGCAGAAGCCGATGACGTCGACCTCGGCCCAGGTGGTGCGGACCACGTCGTTGAGCCGCTCGCCGAGCAGGGTGCGCGGCTTGTGCAGCCCCGGGGTGTCGACGAGCACCAACTGCGCCTCGGGGCGGTGGACGATGCCGCGGACGGTGTGCCGGGTGGTCTGCGGGCGGTTGGAGGTGATCGCCACCTTCGTGCCGACCAGAGCGTTCGTCAGGGTGGACTTGCCCGCGTTGGGGCGGCCGACGAAGCAGGCGAAGCCCGCACGATGCGGGGCGGAGGAGTCTGTACGAGCGCTCATGGCGCCCATTGTCCCCGATCCCCGCAGCCCCACCGACCACCGGCCGCCTCGTACGGGGACCGGGCACCCGGGCGGCGGCGGGCCGAGCGGGGCGGCCCGGTGCCCGGCCGGACGCACCGTGGGCGGCCGGAGCGCGGCCGAACGGCGGCGGACGAACCGGCCGGCGAGCAGGAGCCGGACCGGAGCGCGGGCCGAAGGGCCCAGGGCCGGGCCGGCGCACAGGCCGAGCGGCGGCGGGCGGTTTGGCCGCGGGCAGGTGACCGCGCCCGGGGCGGAGCGGTTCCCGTACCGCCCGAGGGACGGCAGGGGGCCGACCGCCTCCGTAGCGGCCGGCCGCTCAGGCCGCTCGCGTCGCCCGCTCAGACCGCTCGCGCCGCCCGCTCAGGCGCTCGCGTCGCCCGCCGTGGTGGTCGTGCGCAGCGTGCCGTCGGGGCCCGCCACGAGGACGGGGGTGGCCGGGCCGCCCAGGTCCGCGACGGCCGCGCGGTCCGCGTCGGTGGCCTGCTCCGCCTCGGTGACCACGGCGGCGGCCTCCAGGGAGCGGGCGCCGCTGGCCACGGCCATCGCCACGGCGGTCCGCAGCGCGCTGAGCTTCAGCGAGTCCAGGGCCACCGTTCCGGCGACGTAGGTACGGCCGGTCTCGTCACGTACGGCGGCGCCCTCGGGCACACCGTTGCGGGCCCGCGCCGAACGCGCGAGCGTGATGATCTTGCGGTCTTCGGGGTCCAGCGGTGCGGCTTCGCTCATACGGGCGAGCATATGCGGGAGCCGGTCCGGGAGGCCCCGCGGGGCGGACGGGGTTCCGGGCCGTCCGCGCTCCGCCGGGGCGCGGCGTCGAACCGTACGGCCGCCACCCGCTCCCGGGTACGGGCGTCCAGCGCCACCAGCGACGTCACGTCGGAGAGCGAGGCGGGCAGCGCGGCGGGGGCGGCGAGGCGGTCCAGGCTGCGCAGCAGGCGGTTCAGGCCGCGGCAGTGGCGGGCGAAGACGCGGCGGCGCACCCAGCGGGCGCGGGCGCGCTGCCCGGAGAGCGCGGTGGCGGCGCCCACGTCCAGGAGGACGACGTGCAGCGTCCGGCCGTGGCGGGCGGCACCGCGCGCCAGCAGACGGCGCAGCCAGGGCCTGCTCCCGCAGTCGTGGACCAGCACCGGACCGTCCCCGCGCAGCGCGGCCCCCACCTCGCGCAGCAGCCGCCAGCGCGCCCAGGGCCGGTAGACCGCGTACGGCAGCCAGTGCGGCATCACCGCCTCGCAGGCGAGGTGCACGGCGCGCGGGTCGATCACCCGCGCCCCGGCCGCCGCGCGCGGCACCTCGCCGCACGCCCCGCCGCCCTGCTCCGACCAGCGGCGCAGCAGGGTGCTCTTACCGCTGCCCGGCAGCCCGGCGACCACGACGACGGCACCGGCCGGATACCGGAGAATCCCGGGCACCGCCTCCACCGCCCGCAGATCGACCAGCCCACGGGGCCGCGCCTCCCCGACGGCGGTCGGCCGGCCCGTCCCGGACACCGCCTCGGCCCCGTCCCGCGGCACCCCGCCGGACGGGTCGCCCGGGGTCCCGGCCTGTTCGCGAGGTGCCTCTTCGGACGCGCTGCCCGGAGCCCCGGTCCGTTCCCGAGGCGTGTCTCCGGACGCGTCCCCCGGCGCCCCGCCCGTGGTGTCCCCGGCCCGCTCCCCCGGCGGTGAGACGCCGGGCCCGTCCGGTGGTGTCCCCGCGGGGGCCGCCGGGCGGGCCGGCCCCCCGTCCGTCCGCTGCTCGCCCGTACCGCTGGTGATGTCGGATCCCCCTCGCCGTGCGCTGATTCCGGGCAAGCTTCGCACGGGCGCCGGAAGGGGCGGGAGGGGGCGATGACGGGCGCCGCGGGGCCGGGCTCGGCGCTCAGGACGGGCGGCCGTGCGACCGGCGGCGGACTCCGCACCGGGCGTACGGAGCACCGCGAACGAGCGGGCGGGCGGGCGGCAGCCCCGCCCCGGGACCGCAGCGGCAGGGCTCGCCCGGACGCCCCCTCCTCGGACACCACCCGCCCCGACGTCCCGGGCGAACGCCGCCCGGCTCCCCCGCCCGGTCCCGCTCAGTCCCCCGTATCGCCGCGCCCGGTGCCCCCGGCGGAGCTGCCCGTTCCGGTGGTGCCCGCTCCCCGGACCGGTTCGCACAGGACCGTGATGATCTTGTTGCGGCGGCCGCCCGGGGACTCGGCGGTCAGGCGCAGGCCGGTGAGGTCCGGGGCGGCGGCGTCGGCGGAGAGGTCGACGACGGCGGTGGCACCGGCGATGGGGACGCGGCCCAGCAGCTTGGCGAGCAGCCCGCCGACGGTTTCGACGTCCTCGTCGTCCAGCTCCGCCAGGCCGTACAGCTCGCCGAGGTCGCCGATGTCGAGGCGGGCGGTGACGCGGTAGCGGTCGTCGCCCAGCTCCTCGACGGGCGGCAGCTCCCGGTCGTACTCGTCGGTGATCTCGCCGACGATCTCCTCCAGGATGTCCTCGATGGTGACGATCCCGGCCGTGCCGCCGTACTCGTCGATGACCACCGCGACGTGGTTACGGTCGCGCTGCATCTCCCGCAGCAGGTCACCGGCGTTCTTCGTGTCGGGCACGAAGACGGCGGGGCGCATCGCGGAGGAGACCAGTTCGGTCTCGGCGTCGCGGCTGACGTGGACCTTGCGGGCCAGGTCCTTGAGGTAGACGACGCCGACGATGTCGTCCTCGTTCTCGCCGGTCACCGGGATGCGGGAGAAACCGGAGCGGAGCGCGAGGGTCAGCGCCTGGCGGATGGTTTTGTACCGCTCGACACAGACCAGGTCCGTGCGCGGCACCATCACCTCCCGCACCAGGGTGTCGCCGAGCTGGAAGACGGAGTGCACCATGCGGCGCTCCTCGTCCTCGATCAGCGACTCCTTCTCCGCGAGATCGACCAGCGCCCGCAGCTCCGCCTCGGAGGCGAACGGGCCCTTCCGGAAGCCCTTGCCCGGCGTGAGCGCGTTGCCCAGGAGGATCAGCAACTGCGGGACCGGGCCCATGATCCGGGCCAGCGGCAGCAGGACGTACGCGGCGGCGGTCGCGGTGTTGAGCGGGTGCTGGCGGCCGATGGTGCGCGGCGAGACACCGACCGCGACGTACGAGACGAGGACCATCACGGCGATGGCGACGGTCAGCGCCTGCCAGGTCTCCTCGAAGGAGCGCAGGCAGGCGTAGGTGACGAGTACCCCGGCGGCCATCTCGCAGCCGACGCGGACCAGCAGGGCGACGTTGAGGTAGCGGGTCGGGTCGGCGGCGACGGCGGCGAGCCGTTCGCTGCCCCGGCGGCCCGAGCGGACCGCCTCCTCGGCGCGGAAGCTGGTCGTCCGGGCGAGGCCCGCCTCGGCGCAGGCGGCGAGCCAGGCGATCACGACGAGCAGCACCGCGACCGCGATGAGTTGGGTGGTCATCTGCCGGGTCCGGTCAGGTCACGGTGGGGGCCGGGGACGGGCCGGTCAGACCCCGCTCGGCGCGCCAGCCGTCGATGATCGCCGCCTGGAGGCCGAACATCTCGGCCTTCTCGTCGGGCTCCTCGTGGTCGTAGCCGAGGAGGTGCAGCACGCCGTGGACGGTCAGGAGCTGCAGTTCCTCGTCCATGGAGTGGCCGGTGGGGGCGTCCTCGCCCTGCTTCTTGGCGACCTCGGGGCAGAGCACGATGTCGCCGAGGAGGCCCTGCGGGGGCTCGTCCTCGTCCTTGGCCGGGGGGCGCAGCTCGTCCATCGGGAAGGACATCACGTCGGTCGGACCGGGGAGGTCCATCCACTGGAGGTGGAGCTGCTCCATCGCGTCGGCGTCGACGACGATCACGGACAGCTCGGAGAGCGGGTGGATGCGCATCCGGGCGACGGCGTAGCGGGCGACGTCGAGGATCGCCTGCTCGTCGATGTCCGTGCCGGACTCGTTGTTGACGTCGATCGACATGGGGGGTGTGACTTCTCGCTTCTGGTGGGTGCCGGGCCGGCCGCGCGGAGGCGGCCGGCCGGCGGGACGGACCTAGCCGCCGTTGCGGCTGTCGTACTTCTCGTAGGCGTCGACGATACGGCCCACGAGCTTGTGGCGGACGACGTCCTGGCTGGTGAGGCGGGAGAAATGGACGTCGTCGACGCCCTGGAGGATCTCCTGGACCTGGCGCAGGCCGCTCTTCGTGCCGCCCGGGAGGTCGACCTGGGTGACGTCACCGGTGATGACGATCTTCGAGTCGAAGCCGAGGCGGGTGAGGAACATCTTCATCTGTTCGGGGCTGGTGTTCTGCGCCTCGTCCAGGATGATGAACGCGTCGTTGAGGGTGCGGCCGCGCATGTAGGCCAGCGGTGCGACCTCGATCGTCCCGGCGGCCATCAGGCGCGGGATGGAGTCGGGGTCGAGCATGTCGTGGAGCGCGTCGTAGAGCGGGCGCAGATACGGGTCGATCTTCTCGTAGAGGGTGCCGGGCAGGAAGCCGAGGCGTTCACCGGCCTCGACGGCGGGGCGGGTCAGGATGATGCGGTTGACCTGCTTGGCCTGGAGTGCCTGGACCGCCTTGGCCATGGCGAGGTAGGTCTTGCCGGTGCCCGCGGGGCCGATGCCGAAGACGATGGTGTGCTGGTCGATGGCGTCGACGTAGCGCTTCTGGTTGAGCGTCTTGGGGCGGATGGTGCGGCCGCGGTTGGAGAGGATGTTCTGGGTCAGGACCTCGGCCGGGGTCTCGGCGCCGCCGTCGCCGTCGGCGCGCAGCATCGCGATGGAGCGTTCCACCGCGTCCTCGGTCATCGGCTGGCCGGTGCGGAGCACCAGCATCATCTCGTCGAAGAGGCGCTGTACAAGGGCGACTTCCTCGGCGTCACCGACGGCGGTGACGTCGTTGCCGCGGACGTGGATGTCGGTCTCGGGGAAGGCCTTCTCGATCACGCGGAGCAGCGCGTCCCCGGATCCCAGGACCGTCACCATGGGGTGCTTGGCCGGGACGGTGAACTGGGCGCTCGCCTGCTGGTGCCTGGATGTCTGCGTCATGGGTCGGCGCTGTGGCCTGCTCAACCCCTGTCCTTTGCCGATCGCTGATGAGCGGTGCGTGTGACTCAGCTCCTACGGCTCCAGAGTACGACGGGGCACCGACAACACCGAAAGGCTTTACGAAGACCGAAGCGGCGGGCGGGAACGGCCCGGCCCGCCGCCGTGTGCCGCCGCCCCGCTACGCCGGGCGGCGGAAGCCGATCGTGGGGACGGCGCGGGCCGGCGGCGTGCAGCGGCCCGGTGCGGGCAGCACCGCGTCGAGGAAGGCGTAGCGGTCGCGGAGGGCTGCGGTGTCCGGGGTGCGGCCGTCGCGGATCCGCCGCCACCAGGTGACGATCTCCGACCAGCCGGGGGCGGCGAGCGAGCCGCCGAACTCCTGGACGGAGAGGGCGGCGGTCAGCCCGGCGAAGGCGAGCCGGTCGGCGAGCGGCCAGGCGGCGAGGGTGCCGGTGACGAAGCCCGCGACGAAGACGTCACCGGCGCCGGTCGGGTCGAGCGCCTCCACGGCGATGGCGGGCACCTCGGCGCTCTCGCCGGTACGGCCGTCGACGGCGCAGGCGCCCTCGGAGCCCATGGTGACGACGGCGAGCGGCACCCGCTCGGCGAGCTTGCGGGCCGCGGCGCGCGGATCGGAGGTGCGGGTGTAGCGCATCGCCTCCTCGGCGTTGGGCAAGAACGCCTCGCAGTGGGCGAGCCCGTCGAGGTCGGCCGGGTCCCAGCGGCCGGTGTCGTCCCAGCCGACGTCGGCGAAGATGCGGCTGCCGCGGGCGGCGGCGCAGCTCAGCCACGCCTCGGGGCGGCCGGGCACCAGCGAGGCGACGCAGGCGCGGGAGGGCGGCGGGCAGCCGGGCGCGTGGCCGCCGTCGAAGGCGGTCTCCGGCGGCGGTGCCTCGTGGCCGTGCGAGACCATCGTGCGTTCGCCCTCGTACGCCATGGAGACGGTGACGGGGGAATGCCAGCCGGGGACGGTGCGGGAGTAGGTCAGGTCGATGCCCTCGCCGTGGCTGAGGACGTCCCAGCAGTACTCGCCGTACATGTCGTCGCCGAACGCGGCGGCGAGGGAGGTGCGCAGGCCGAGGCGGGCGAGGGCGGTGGCCATGTTGGCGACGCCGCCGGGGCTGGAGCCCATGCCGCGGGCCCAGGACTCGGTGCCGCGGACCGGCGCGGAGTCGAGGCCGGTGAGGATGATGTCGAGGAAGACCGTGCCGGTCAGGTAGACGTCGGTGGCCGGGTCGGCGGCGGTGCGCACCCCGGCGAGGGGGTCGAGCACCGGCGCCGTGGCGCCCTGCCGTGCGGGCTGCTGCTTCTGTCCCCGTCCGCTCACCGTGCTCGCCTCTCTCCCGCCGGTCCGGTCCCGGTGGTTCCCGTCGCGTGCGTCCCCGTCCCGGCGGTGCCGACAGTGTGCCTGATGCTGCGGTACGTTCCGGCCCATGAGGCTCACGATTCTCGGCGGCGGTGGCTTCCGCGTGCCGCTGGTGTACCGCGCGCTCCTGGAAGACCCGGCCCGCGCGGTGGACGAACTGACCCTGTACGACACCGACCCGCGGCGGCTCGCGGTCATCGGCGACGTGCTCGAACGGCAGGCGCAGGGGCATCCGGCGCCGGTGCGGGTACGGCGGGCGGAGAGCCTGGAAGCGGCGGTGACCGGCGCGGACTTCGTCTTCTCGGCGATCCGGGTGGGCGGCACCGCGGGCCGGGTGCGCGATGAGCGGATCCCGCTGGCCGAGGGCGTGCTGGGCCAGGAGACGGTGGGCGCGGGCGGGGTGCTCTACGGGCTGCGGACGATCCCGGTGGCGCTGCGGATCGCGGAGCTGGTGGCGGAGCTGGCGCCGCGTGCGTGGGTCATCAACTTCACCAACCCGGCGGGGATGGTGACGGAGGCGATGGCGGAGGTGCTGGGCGAGCGGGTCATCGGGATCTGCGATTCGCCGGTGGGGCTGGTGCGGCGGGCGGCGCGGGCCGCGGGCGTGGACGGCGCGGCGTTCGCCGAGGGGCGGGTCGCGTACGACTACACGGGCCTCAACCACCTCGGCTGGCTGCGGTCGTTGACGCTGGACGGGCGGGATCTGCTGCCGGGGCTGCTGGCCGATCCGGCGGCGCTGGGCTCGTTCGAGGAGGGCCGGCTGTTCGGCGCGGAGTGGCTGGCGGCGCTGGGCGCGCTGCCCAACGAGTACCTGCACTACTACTACTTCCGCCGGGAGACGCTGGCGTCGGTGCGGGAGGCGGCCGTCACGCGCGGGGAGTTCCTCGACGGGCAGCAGGGCGGGTTCTTCGCGCGGGCGGCCGAGGCGGGCGGCCCGGAGGGCGCGTACGCGCTGTGGGAGGCGACCCGGCGTGAGCGCGAGGAGACGTACATGGCGGAGAGCCGGGAGGCCGGCGGAGGGTGGCAGCGTGACGCCTGCGATCTGGAGGGCGGCGGGTACGACCGGGTGGCGCTGGCGCTGATGCGGGCACTCTCCGACGGCGCGGACGGTGCGGGCGGTGCGGGTGGCGCGGACGGTGCGGGTGGGCGGCTGATCCTCAATGTGCGCAACGGGACGACCGTGCCCGAGATGGCGCCGGACGCGATCGTGGAGACGGTGTGCGAGGTGGGCGCGGGCGGCCCGGTGCCGCTGCCGTGCGCCCCGCTGCGCGCCGATCAACTGGGCCTGATGCTCCAGCTCAAGGCGGTGGAACGGGCGACGGTCGAGGCGGCCGTACGCAAGGACCGGGCGGCGGCGTTGCGTGCGATGGCGCTCCATCCGCTGGTGGACTCGCCGGCGGTGGCCGCCCGGATTCTGGAGCGGGCGGCCGAGGTGGGGTGAGGGGCGGGCCGAGCGGGGCGGCGGGGCGGGTCTCGTCCAGTGCCTCTCCCGGGCGGTGGTGGGTGCGCTATCGCCCGGCCGTGGGTGCGCTATCGCCCGGCCGTGGGTGCGCTATCGCCCGGCCGTGGGTGCGGTGGTGGGGTCGGGGGTGGGGTTACGGACTGCTCCGCTTTACGTCCGTAACCCCACCCCCGACCCCACCACCTTCTCGCCGTGCGAGGGCTTCGGTCGGCTGTGGTTGGTGTTCGTGCCGGGTCGGGGTGGGCGCTTCGCCTTCGCCGAAGGCCGGCGCCCGCCCCGGCCGGGCTCAGTGTCCCCGCTTCACCCATTCCTCCAGGTGGGGGGCCTCGTCGCCGATTGTCGTGGGGTCGCCGTGGCCGGTGTGGACTACGGTCTCCGGGGGGAGTTTCAGCAGTCGGTCGCGGATCGAGTCGATGATCGTCGGGAAGTCCGAGAACGAACGGCCGGTGGCGCCGGGGCCGCCCTGGAAGAGGGTGTCGCCGGTGAAGACGGCGCCGAGGCCGGGGGCGTACAGGCTGACGGCGCCGGGGGCGTGGCCCGGGGTGTGCAGCACCGTCAGGTCCGTACCGGCGATGGTCAGGACCTGGCCGTCGGACAGCTCCCGGTCGGGCGGGGTGCCGGGGTGGGTCTGCTGCCAGAGGGGCAGGTCGGCGGGGTGGAGGTGGATCAGCGCGCCGGTGCGGGCCGCGAGGGCGGGGGCCGCGTCGATGTGGTCGTTGTGCGCGTGGGTGCAGACGATGGCGCGCAGGGTGCGGCCGCCGAGCGCGGTGAGGATGGCGTCGGCGTCGTGGGCGGCGTCGATGACGATCGCCTCGTCGTCGTCCCCGACGATCCAGACGTTGTTGTCGACGTCCCAGGTGCCGCCGTCGAGGGAGAAGGTGCCGGAGGTGACGAGGTGGTCGATGCGGGCGGCCATCAGAGCGTCACCACCGAACGCAGCACATCGCCGGCGTGCATCCGCTCGAAGGCTCCCTCGACGCCGTCGATGCCGATGGTCTCGGTGACGAAGGCGCTCAGGTCGATCCGGCCCTGCTGGTGCAGGTCGATCAGCATCGGGAAGTCGCGGGACGGCAGGCAGTCGCCGTACCAGGAGGACTTGAGGGAGCCGCCGCGGCCGAAGACGTCGAGGAGCGGCAGTTCCAGCTTCATCTCGGGGGTGGGGACGCCGACGAGGACGACCGTCCCGGCCAGATCGCGGGCGTAGAACGCCTGCTGGTACGTCTCGGGGCGGCCGACCGCCTCGATGACGACGTCCGCGCCGAAACCGCCGGTCAGCTCGCGGATCGCCTCGACGGGGTCGGTGGTGCGGGAGTTGACGGCGTGGGTGGCGCCCATGGTGCGGGCGGTGTCCAGCTTCCGGTCGTCGACGTCCACCGCGATGATCTTCGCGGCGCCGGCCAGCCGGGCGCCGACCACCGCCGCGTCGCCGACGCCGCCGCAGCCGATGACCGCGACGGTGTCGCCGCGCCCGACGTTGCCGGTGTTGATGGCCGCGCCGATCCCGGCCATCACCCCGCAGCCCAGCAGCCCGGCGACGGCGGGCGAGACGGACGGATCGACCTTGGTGCACTGCCCGGAGGCGACCAGCGTCTTGTCGGCGAAGGCGCCGATGCCCAGCGCGGGCGACAGCTCCGTGCCGTCCGTCAGCGTCATCTTCTGCTGGGCGTTGTGGGTGGCGAAGCAGTACTGCGGACGGCCGCGCAGACAGGCCCGGCACTGGCCGCACACCGCGCGCCAGTTGAGGACGACGAAGTCGCCGGGCGCGACATCGGTGACGCCCTCGCCGACCGACTCCACGATCCCGGCGGCCTCGTGGCCGAGCAGGAACGGGAAGTCGTCGTTGATACCGCCCTGCTTGTAGTGCAGATCGGTGTGGCACACCCCGCACGCCTGGATCTGCACCACGGCCTCGCCGGGGCCGGGATCGGGCACCACGATGGTCTCCAGCCGGACCGGTTCGTTCTTCCCCGGCGCGATGACGCCGCGTACTTCCTGTGCCATGGGACAGCCCCTCTCGAAGATCAGTACGGGATCACTGTGGCGTACCACCACCGAGCCGTGCCACACCGTACGCGGGGCGGGCGGCCGTCCGCAGGAGCCGGGACGGATTCCGTGATCTTGGCTACGCGAACGGGCGCGGGCCACCGCGCCCGCCCCCGCTCACCAGCGGGGCACGGCCGGAACTCGCCACTCCGGGTCGGCCCGGCGCATGGCGGCGGCGTCGTCGCGGGAGCGGAGCGCGCCGTCGTCCTCGCGCCAGCAGCGGTGCAGGGCGGCGAGCCGTTCGCGGTCGAGGGTGACGCCGAGGCCCGGCGCGTCGCTCACCGTCAGCGCGCCGCCGTGGAAGGCGAGCCGTTCGGTGAGGACGTCCTCGGTCTGCCAGGGGTAGTGGGTGTCGCAGGCGTGGTCGAGGCGCGGGACGACGGCGGCGGCGTGGGTCATCGCGGCGAGGGAGATGCCCAGGTGGGTGTTGGAGTGCATGGACAGACCGACGCCGAACGTGGCGCAGAGCGCGGCGAGTTCGCAGGTGGCGCGCAGTCCGCCCCAGTAGTGGTGGTCGGAGAGGACGACCTGTACGGCATCGCGGGTGAACGCCTCGGGGATCTCCTCGAACGTCGTCACGCACATGTTGGTGGCGAGCGGCAGCGGTGTGCCGCCCCGGGCGCGCAGTGCGGCGGCGATCTCGGCCATCGGGCCGGTCCCGGCGGCCGGGTCCTCCAGGTACTCCAGAATGCCGTCGAGCGCGGCGGCGACCCGCAGCGAGGTGGCGACGGACCAGGCGCCGTTGGGGTCGAGCCGCAGCGGCTTGCCGGGGAAGGCGGCGGCGAGGGCGCGGACGGCGGCGATCTCCTCGTCCGGCGGGAAGACACCGCCCTTGAGCTTGAAGGAGCCGAAGCCGTGCTCGGCGGCGAGGCGGCGGGCCTGGGCGACGATGCCGTCCGGGTCGAGGGCCGCGCCCCAGCCGTCGGCCTCGCCGCGGCCCCGCGGGTGCGCGGCCCAGCGGTAGAAGAGGTAGGCGCTGTAGTCGACACGGTCGCGGACCTTGCCGCCGAGGAGGGCGTGGACGGGCAGCCCCGCCGCCTTCCCCCAGGCGTCCAGGCAGGCCACCTCGACGGCGGAGACGACGGAGCGGCGGAGCTTGTCGGCGGTGCGGACGCCGCGCAGTCCGGCGGCGTCGACGGCGCCGGGCCCGCCCGCGTCCGGGGAGTCGCCGCAGACGCGGGCGGCGAGCGCGGGCAGCGCGTTCAGATCGGTGACCCGGTGGCCGGGCAGCGCGTCGGCCAGCGGCCGGGCCAGTTCGAGGTAGGCGGTGTCGCCGTACGTCTCGCCGACGCCGGTGACCCCGTCCGCGGTGACCACCTCGACGATCAGCCGCGGGGTGTACGGCTGGTGGACCCCCTGGGTGTTCAGCAGCGGCGGATCGGCGACCAGGACGGGGGTGAGCCGGACCTCGGTGACGGTGAGGCCGTGAGCACGGGTGGCGGCCAAGGGACGCACTCCTGTCTCCAGAGGGGCACCGCCGTCCGGCGGCACCGCACATGTCCGCGTATGTGGACGGCGTCCACGGACGGGAAGGGAGGCTAGGAGGGCTGGAGAGGAGCGTCAACGGGGCGTCGGGGGCGGGGAGCCGGGCGTCCCGGCTTGCGGCGGGCGGGAGTTGGCGCGTCCGGGCCCGAGCCGGGGCGTCCCCTCCGGGCGCGGGCGTGCGCCGGGCCGCCCGGCCGCGGGCGTGGCGCGCCCGCCCCGGCACCCGGCTCCGGTGCCGGACGGCATCCGGCTCCGGCCCACCCGGCACCCACCCCGGGCCGCCCGGAACTCCCGTCTCTTTGCCAATCATTGAATCTTCGCGCGTAGATCCCGCGCCGCGCCTCTGTTACATCTACCTGGTCCGGGCAGGTCAGGCCCGGCCCCGCGCGGCCACCGCGCGGACCCCCACCGCTTCCCGAAGGAGCCGCGCATGCCCCGCTCTTCCCTGTCCCGCCGCGTCCCGGACGCCCTCCGCTCCCGCCGGGCGCGGATCGGCGCCGTGACGGTCGCCGCGCTCGTCGCCGGCACCGCGGCGTTCGGCGCCGGCCAGGCCACCGCGGAGCACTCCGTGCCGCGGACCGACAAGGAGATCCCCAACCTCACCCTCGTCCAGGACAAGATCAAGGCGTACTACGGCGACACCGTCACCGCCGACGGCGAGCACTACGCCTCCCCGAAGAGCAACTACGCCCGCCAGGTCCGCGCGATCGAGACGAAGGCACGCGCCTACCTGAGCCGCGCGCTCGCCCGGCAGCAGGCGCACCCGGACAAGGGCGGCGCCAAGCCCGCCATCGTCCTCGACATGGACGACACCACGCTGCTGACGTACAACTACGAGCTGCGCGAGGGCTTCCACTTCACCGAGAAGAGCCAGGACGCCTACCTCGCCTCGACCGACATGGACCCGGTCTTCGGCATGGACCGCCTGGTCAACTGGGCCCACGACAAGGGCGCCGAGGTCTTCTTCCTCACCGGGCGCAAGGAGGCCCAGCGCGAGTGGAGCGTGCGTAACCTCAAGAACGTCGGCTACGGCGTCCCGCTCGACCGCGGCCACGTCTACCTGAAGGACAAGGAGCACCCGCCGGCGTACCTGCCGTGCGGCGCCGACTGCACCACGGTCGAGTTCAAGTCCGGCACCCGTAAGCACATCGAGTCGCTGGGCTACGACATCGTCGCCAACTTCGGCGACCAGTACAGCGATCTGCGCGGCGGCTACGGCAACCGGACGTTCAAGCTGCCGAACCCGATGTACTACCTGCCGTGAGCCCGATGTACCACCTGCCGTGAGGACGCCGGGAGTGACCGGCGCCGGTCACTCCCACCGCGTCCCGACGCGGGCGGACCCCTCCGGCACCCGCCGCGCCGCCCGCCGCCAGGCCGCGGCGATCTCCGCCGGACAGCGCCGGACGCTGCGGGTGAGCCGGGCCCCGGCGGTCAGCTCGACGACGCCGTTGACCCGCAACGCCGCCGGAGAACCCAGCCGTCCGCAGGGAGCGCCGAGCCCAACGCCCCTACGCTCAGCGCCGCTTGGGGACCGGCACCCGCATCAGGTCACGGGCGACGGTCAGCTCACCCGTGAACCCGGCGTCCCGCGCCTGCCGTTCGAAGAGCGACGGGTCGGAGTAGCGCTGCGAGAAGTGCGTCAGCACGAGATGCCGCACCCCGGCCTCCACCGCCACCTTCGCCGCCTGACCAGCCGTCAGATGGCCGTGCTCGGTGGCGAGCCGCACATCCTCGTCGAGGAAGGTCGACTCGATGACCAGCAGATCCGCCCCCTCGGCCAGCGCGTGCACCCCGTCGCACAGCCGGGTGTCCATGACGAACGCGAACCGCTGCCCGCGCCGCACCTCGCTGACCTCGTCCAGACGCACCCCGCGCAGCTCCCCCTCGCGCTGGAGGCGGCCGACGTCGGGCCCGGCGATGCCGTGCGCCGCGAGCCGGTCCGGCAGCATCCGCCGGGCGTCCGGCTCCACCAGCCGGTAGCCGAACGCCTCGACGGGGTGCGACAGCAGCCGCGCCTGAAGTGTGTACGCCGGAGTCTCCGCCAGCACCCCGTCCGCCGCGACCGGCTCCTGCCGCAGCCGGACCGTCTCGCGGTAGGCGGTGGAGTACCGCAGCCGGTCGAAGAAACGCTGCCCGCTCGCCGGGTAGTGGGCGGTGACCGGGTGCGGCACCCGGTCGAGGTTGATGCGCTGGATCACCCCGGCGAGCCCCAGCGAGTGGTCGCCGTGGAAGTGGGTGACACACAGGCGGTTGAGGTCGTGGGCGGCGACCCCGGCACGCAGCATCTGCCGCTGCGTGCCCTCGCCGGGGTCGAACAGCAGCCCCTCGCCGTCCCAGCGCAGCAGATAGCCGTTGTGGTTACGGTGCCGGGTCGGCACCTGACTCGCGGTGCCGAGGACGACCAGTTCGCGTACGGACAACTCTCCGCCTTCGCCCCGTCAGACCAGGCTCTGCAGGTCACGGCCGCCGAGCACATGGGCGTGGGCGTGGAAGACCGTCTGCCCGGCGCCGGGGCCGGTGTTGAAGACGATGCGGTAGCCGGTGCCGTCGACCTTCTCGTCGGCGGCCACCTCGCCCGCCTCGCGCAGCACGTCACCGGCGATGGCCGGTTCGGCGGCGGCCAGTTCGCGGGCGTTGGCGTAGTGGACCTTCGGGATCACCAGGACGTGGGTCGGCGCCTGGGGGTTGATGTCGCGGAAGGCGACGGTGGTCGCGGACTCCCGCACGACGGTCGCCGGCACCTCCCCCGCCACGATCTTGCAGAACAGGCAGTCGGCCTGCGGTTCTCCCGCCACCGGTGGGCTCCTCCCGGGTCATCGGCCGCCGCACCCGCCGGAGCGGGAGGGCCGCGCGATGGCCGCCCTCGTCACGTCCCGGCACACCCGGCGGACCCCGTACGCACCCTGCGCACGCTCTCGGATGCTACCGGCCCGGCCCGCCGTACGGCCGGTTGGGCCGACCACGCCGGAGCGCAGCTCCAGGGACCGCCGACGCGGACGGCCCGGCACCTAAGCTGACCGCGCACACCTGGCCTTTCCCCCACAAACCGGGAGCTGACGCACCATGGCAACCACCCGCACCGCCACCACCCACTGGGAGGGCAACCTCCTCCAGGGCAAGGGCGCCGTCACCCTGAACTCCTCCGGCGCCGGAACCTTCCCCGTGAGCTGGCCGGCCCGCGTCGAGAAGCCCAACGGCGTCACCAGCCCGGAGGAGCTGATCGGCGCCGCGCACTCCGCCTGCTACTCCATGGCCTTGTCGCACGGCCTCGCCGAACAGGGCCACACCGCCGAGATCATCGACACCCAGGCCGACGTCACCCTCCAACTCGGCGAGGGCATCACCACCATCGCCCTGACCGTCAAGGCGCGCGTCCCGGGCCTGTCGGAGGACGACTTCCAGGCGGCGGCGCAGAGCGCCAAGGCCAACTGCCCGGTCAGCCAGGCGCTGAAGGGCGTCGGGAACATCACCCTCAGCGCCGAACTGGTCGGCTGACGGCGGCCCGGCCGGTCCGTACGCCGACCGCCCGGCACCCCGGACCGGCCCCCGCAGCCGACGGACAGGCGGACGGACGGGCCGGGCACGGGGCGCACGGCGGGGGCCGGTGCCGCGCCCGGGCCCGGCCGTCCGCCCTCAGCTCCAGCGTCCGGTCCGCCCCAGCAGCAGCGCCGTCGCGGCCGTCCCCGCCGTGGAGGTGCGCAGCACCGTCGGACCCAGGCGGTACGGTGCGGCGCCCGCCGCCGCGAAGGCGGCCAGCTCGTCCGGGGCGACGCCGCCCTCGGGGCCGACGACCAGCACCACCGAACCGGCCGCGGGCAGCTCCGCGGTGGCCAGCGGAGTCGCGCCCTCCTCGTGCAGCACGGCCGCGAAATCGGCCGCCGCCAGCAACTCGGCCACCTGCTTGGTGGAGTGCGCCGCGGCCACCTCGGGAAAGGTCAGCCGCCGCGACTGCTTGCCCGCCTCCCGGGCCGTCGCCCGCCACTTCGCCAGCGACTTCGCGGCCCGCTCGCCCCGCCACTGCGTGACACACCGCGACGCCGCCCACGGCACGACGGCGTCCACCCCGGTCTCCGTCATCGTCTCCACGGCCAGCTCACCGCGGTCACCCTTGGGCAGCGCCTGGACCACGGTGATCCGCACCGGCGGTACGGACTCCGTACGGACCTCCGCCACCGCGACGGTCAGCCGGTCCTTGCCCTCGGCCGCCGCGACCGTGCCGTACGCGCCGGTCCCGGCGCCGTCCGTCAGCACCACGTCCTCACCGGCCCGCAGCCGCCGCACCGACACCGCGTGCCGGCCCTCGGGGCCGTCCAGCACCAGCGTGCCGCCGGGCCGCGCGCCCGCCAGCGAATCCACCACGAAAACCGGTGCCGTCATACCTCGTCCCTCACCTTGCGTCCGTTCAACTCCCCGAGCGCCGCGTCCAGTTCGGACGTCAGCAGCGCCACCAGCTCACCGGCGGGCAGCTCCCGCGCCAGCCGGTGCCCCTGCCCGGCCCACAGCGCCATACCCTGCGCGTCCCCCGCCCGCCCGGCCGCCTTCCGCAGCCCGGCGGTCAACTGGTGCACCGCCGGGTAGGCGGCCGGGGCGTACGGGCCGTGCTCCCGCAGGAAGCGGTTGACCAGGCCCCGCGCCGGGCGCCCCGTGAACGCGCGGGTCAGCTCGGTACGGGTGAACAGCGGGTCGGTCAGCGCGCTCTTGTGCAGCGGATGCGCACCGGACTCGGGGGTGGCGAGGAAGGCGGTGCCCAACTGCGCAGCGGTGGCCCCGGCGGCGAGCACCGCGGCGATCTGCGCACCGCGCATCAGCCCCCCGGCGGCGATGACCGGCAGCCGCACCGCCGCCTTGACCTGCGCGATCAGCGACAGCAGCCCGAACGGCGCGCCGGTACCGTCGGCATGCGGATCGTCCCGGTGGGTGCCCTGATGACCACCCGCCTCGACGCCCTGCGCACAGACCGCGTCCGCACCCGCCGCCTCGGCCGCCCGCGCCTCGTCCGGCGTGGTGACGGTGACGACGGTGTACGTCCCGACCGCGGCGAGCGAGGCGAGCACCGCGCGGGAGGGGCAGCCGAAGTGGAACGACACCACCGGCACCGGGTCCTCGCGCAGCACCGCCAGCTTCGCCTCGTACCCGTCGTCCGAGCCGCCGTACGTATCGACCTCACCGAGCCCGGTCCCGTACCACGCGGCCTCCCCGGCGAGCTGATCGCGGTAGACCTCGACGGCGGCGGGGCTCGCGAGTTCGGGCTGCGGAAGGAAGAGATTGACGCCGAAGGGGCGGCCGGTCAGACCGCGCAGCCGCTTGATCTCCTGGTACATGCCGTCGGCGGTCTTGTGCCCGGCGGCGAGGAACCCGAGCCCGCCCGCCTCACCGACGGCGGCGGCCAGCTCCGGACCGGAACCGCCGCCCGCCATCGGCGCCTGCACGATCGGATGACGGCAAAGAGCGGTCAGCGCGGTGGACATGGCCACATCGTGTCATGCCCCGCGCACCGCACCGAAACGGGCAGACCCACCCGCCCCGGCCACCGCACAAGATCGGCCACCACCCGCCGGACACACGCGGGGCCCGGGGAAAACCCCGGGCCCCACCTGCACAGATCCACAACGGCCTACCGCCCGTTGAACGCATCCTTCAGCCGCGAGAACAGCCCCTGCTGACCGGGCTGGAACTGTCCCGTCGGGCGTTCCTCGCCGCGGAGCTTGGCCAGGCGGCGCAGCAGCTCCTCCTGCTCGGGGTCGAGCTTGGAGGGGGTCTGCACCTCGACGTGGACGATCAGATCGCCGCGGCCGTTGCCCCGCAGATGGGTCACACCGCGCTGGTGCAGCGGGATCGACTGGCCGGACTGCGTGCCGGGCCGGACATCGATCTCCTCCACCCCGTCCAGCGTCTCCAGCGGGCACTTCGTGCCCAGCGCCGCCGCCGTCATCGGGATGGTGACCGTGCAGTGCAGATCGTCGCCGCGCCGCTGGAAGACGGAGTGCGGCAGCTCGTGGATCTCGACGTAGAGGTCACCGGCGGGACCGCCGCCCGGGCCGACCTCGCCCTCGCCCGCGAGCTGGATACGGGTGCCGTTGTCGACGCCCGCCGGGATCTTGACGGTCAGCGTGCGGCGCGACCGGATACGGCCGTCACCGGCGCACTCCGGGCACGGCGTCGGCACGACCGTACCGAAGCCCTGACACTGCGGGCACGGGCGCGAGGTCATGACCTGACCGAGGAAGGACCGCGTGACCTGCGAGACCTCACCGCGGCCGCGGCACATGTCACAGGTCTGCGCGGAGGTGCCGGGGGCCGCGCCCTCACCGGTGCACGTGGTGCACACGATGGCGGTGTCGACCTGGATCTCCTTGGTCGTCCCGAACGCCGCCTCGTCCAGCTCGACGTCGAGACGGATCATCGCGTCCTGGCCGCGCCGCGTCCGCGAGCGCGGACCGCGCTGCGAGGAGGCGCCGAAGAACGCGTCCATGATGTCGGAGAAGTTGCCGAAGCCGGCGCCGAAGCCACCGGCGCCGCCGCCACCGCCGCCCGCCTGCGAGAGCGGGTCGCCGCCGAGGTCGTAGACCTGCTTCTTCTGCGGGTCCGACAGCACCTCGTAAGCGGCGTTGATCTCCTTGAACCGCTCCTGGGTCTTCGGATCCGGGTTCACATCCGGGTGCAGCTCGCGCGCCAGCCGCCGGAAAGCCTTCTTGATCTGGTCCTGCGAGGCGTCGCGGCCGACACCGAGGACCGTGTAATAGTCCGTGGCCACTTACGACTCCGCCAGGATCTGTCCGACGTAACGTGCCACTGCGCGTACCGCTCCCATCGTTCCGGGGTAGTCCATGCGGGTCGGTCCGACCACGCCGAGTTTGGCGACTGCCTCGTCGCCCGAACCGTAGCCGACCGCGACCACCGACGTGGACGCGAGTCCTTCATGGGCATTCTCATGCCCGATACGTACGGTCATGCCCGAGTCCTTGGCCTCCCCGAGCAGTTTGAGCAGCACCACGTGCTCCTCAAGAGCCTCCAGCACCGGCCGGATCGTCAGCGGGAAGTCGTGCCCGAAGCGGGTGAGATTGGCGGTACCGCCGATCACCAACCGCTCCTCGGTCTCCTCCACCAACGTCTCCAGCAGCACCGACAGCACCGTCGAGACCGTGCCGCGGTCCTCCTGCTCGAAGGAGTCCGGAAGATCCTGCACCAATTGCGGCACATCCGCGAACCGGCGGCCCACGACCCGGCTGTTGAGCCGCGCCCGCAGATCCGCCAACGACGCCTCACCGAACGGCCCCTGGCAGTCGATCAACCGCTGCTCGACGCGTCCGGTGTCGGTGATCAGTACGAGCATCAGCCGCGCCGGGGCCAGCGCCAGCAGTTCGACGTGGCGGACGGTGGAGCGCGTCAGCGACGGGTACTGCACCACCGCGACCTGCCGGGTGAGCTGCGCCAGCAGCCGGACCGTACGGCCCACGACGTCGTCGAGATCGACCGCGCCGTCCAGGAAGTTCTGGATCGCCCGGCGCTCGGGGCTGGAAAGCGGCTTGACGCCGGCGAGCTTGTCGACGAAGAGGCGGTACCCCTTGTCGGTGGGGATCCGGCCCGCGCTGGTGTGCGGCTGGGCGATGAACCCCTCTTCCTCCAGGACCGCCATGTCGTTACGGACCGTGGCCGGGGAGACACCGAGCCGATGGCGCTCGGTCAGCGCCTTCGAGCCGACCGGCTCCTCCGTGCCGACGTAGTCCTGGACGATGGCACGCAGCACCTCCAGCCTGCGTTCACTGAGCACCGCGCACACCTCCAGTCCCGCCGTCCTGCGGCTCCCTCGCCTGGCACTCCACCGGTCCGAGTGCCAGTACCGCTCCAGTGTACGGCCGGGTCGCACCGGTGGGGCAAGGGTCTCGCGTGCGACACCGGCCACGCCCCGTGATCCACCGGGCGTCGCCACCGCGCTACCGATAGCGTCTCGGCATGCGCACGACTTGGGAAGAGGCGGGATGGGAGCGGCTCGGCGACGGCGTCGCCCGCCGCCGGATGCCGGGCTGGGACGAGACCGTGGGCGTCGTCGCGGGCACCGACGCCGTCCTGCTCATCGACACCGGCGCCACCCTGCGCGAGGGCGCCGAACTGCGGCTCGCCGTCCGCCGGGTGCTGGGCCGTGACGTCACCCACATCGCGCTGACCCATCCGCACTTCGACCACGTCCTGGGCGCCGCCGCCTTCGCCGGGGTGCGGGTCTTCGCCGCCGCCGGAGCCGCCGAGCTGATGGCCCGCGGACGGGACGCGCTGCGCGAGGACGCGGTGCGCCACGGCGCCGACCCGGACGCGGCCACCGAAGCCACCGACATCCTGGTGCTGCCGCGCCACGGCGTGCACGGCGAGCTGACCTTGGACCTCGGCGACCGGCAGGTGCTGCTGGCCGACGTCGGCCCCGGCCACACCGCGCACGACCTCGCGGTGCTCGCCCCGGGGCGCGGCGCGGAGCCCGGGACGGTGTTCTGCGGCGACCTCGTCGAGGAGTCCGGCGCACCGTCCGCCGGGCCCGACGCCCTCGGACGGCAGTGGCCCGCCGCCCTGGACCGGCTGCTGGCCCTGGGCGGCGAGGACGCGCGGTACGTCCCCGGGCACGGCGCCGTGGTGGACGCCGCGTTCGTCCGCGCCCAGCGGGACGCGCTCGCCGCCCGCTTCGGCGCCCCGCCGGCCTGAGCCGCGCCTTCGTCTCCGTATCCGTCCCCCGACCCGTCACAGAACAGGCATCCCGACACCATGCAGAGCAAGCGGTACAGCGCCGACCTCACCCCGCCCTGGAAGAAGCAGCGGCCCGCGCCCGAGGTCGAGGCGGAGGCGGATCTGGTGGTCGAGGAGGTGACCACGGGGTTCTGCGGGGCGGTGATCCGCTGCGAGAAGTCGGCGCAGGGGCCGACCGTCACCCTGGAGGACCGCTTCGGCAAGCACCGCGTCTTCCCGATGGAGCCGCGCGGCTTCCTGCTGGAGGGCGAGGTCGTCACGCTCGTACGGCCCCGGGGCCGCGCGGCGGCGAGCGGTCCGGCGCGGACGGCGTCCGGTTCGCTGGCGGTGCCCGGCGCCCGCGCCCGGGTCGCCCGCGCGGGACGGATCTACGTGGAGGGGCGGCACGACGCGGAGCTGGTCGAGCGGGTGTGGGGCGATGACCTGCGCATCGAGGGCGTCGTCGTGGAGTACCTGGAGGGCATCGACGACCTGCCGGGGATCGTCCGCGCCTTCTCCCCCGGGCCCGACGCGCGTCTGGGCGTCCTCGTCGACCATCTGGTGCCCGGCTCGAAGGAGTCCCGGATCGCGGCGGAGGTGAGCGATCCGCATGTGTGCGTGGTGGGGCACCCGTACATCGACGTGTGGGAGGCGGTGAAGCCGTCGTCGGTGGGGATCGCGGCGTGGCCGGTGGTGCCGCGCGGCCAGGACTGGAAGACGGGGGTGTGCCGGGCGCTGGGCTGGCCGGAGAACACCGGCGCCGCCTGGCAGCGGATCCTGTCGGGCGTCCGCAGCTACAAGGACGTGGAACCGGCGCTGCTGGGCCGGGTGGAGGAGCTGATCGACTTCGTCACGGTCGGCGGTGCTTCCTGAGAGGCGGGAGGGTGCGGAAATCCTTGGTGTCCAGCTCGATGCCGAGTGCTTCCAGCGGCACCGGAAGTCCGAACTTCGTGAGCGCCTCGGCGTCGTAGTCGGCATCCGGGCCGCTGCCCGCCGGCTTGCTGAGCAGCATGCAGTGGGCCTCCATCGGGTCGATGATCAAGTAGTACGGGACCCCGCCCGCCGCGTAGAGCGCGCGCTTGTCGCCGTAGTCCCGGTCGACGCTGCTCCGGGACACGACCTCGACCAGCAGCGTCACCGCCTCCACAGGGGCCAGGCGGCCGGGGCCCTCGAAGGCTCCGCGTTCCAGCACGACGAGGTCGGGCTGGGGCTCGCTGGACTCCTTGGGGATCGCGACGTCCTGAGTCTGCTTGCGGTGCCACCTGGCCCGGGGGATCTGGTCCATCACCTCTTCGATGATGTCGTTGTGGACCCAGTCAGGCCCGGCCATCATCACAATGTCCCCCCACAGAAGTTCCGCCTTGAAACCCTCGGGAACCTCCAGGTTCGCGAAGATCTCGGAAACGCCGGTCACCGGTCGTTCCTCCACAGCGGTCATCTCCGTGGCCCTCCACATCACGCCGCGTCTTTGCCGCGAGCGCAGGGAGAGCGGGACGGGGGCGCAGGGCGCCCGCAGCGGTTCACTCTTTCGGTAATCAGTCCACCAGATCCCGCACCACCGCGTCAGCCAGCAGGCGTCCGCGGAGTGTCAGAACGGCGCGGCCGGCCTCGTACGGGGCCGCCTCCAGGAGGCCGTCGGCCAGGGCGCGGGCGGCGGCGCGGGCGCCCGCGGGGGCGAGGAGGTCCAGGGGGCAGCCGTCGGCGAGGCGGAGTTCGAGGAGGACGCGTTCGACGCGGCGGTCCTCGTCGGCGAGGAGTTCGCGGCCGGCGCCCGGGGAGCGGCCCTCGGTCAGGGCCTGGGCGTAGGCGCCGGGGTGCTTGACGTTCCACCAGCGGACGCCGCCGACGTGGCTGTGGGCGCCGGGGCCCGCGCCCCACCAGTCGGCGCCGGTCCAGTACAGCTCGTTGTGGCGACAGCGGGCGGCGTCGGTGGTGGCCCAGTTGGAGACCTCGTACCAGCGGAAACCGGCGGCGGCGAGGCGTTCGTCGGCGATGAGGTAGCGGTCGGCGTGCACATCGTCGTCGGTCATCGGGACCTCGCCGCGGCGGATGCGGCGGGCGAGCTGGGTGCCCTCCTCGACGATCAGGGCGTACGCGGAGACGTGGTCGGGCCCGGCGCCGAGGGCGGCGTCCAGGCTGGCGCGCCAGTCGTCGTCGCTCTCGCCCGGGGTGCCGTAGATCAGGTCGAGGTTGACGTGCTCGAACCCGGCGGCGCGGGCCTCGGCGACGCAGGCTTCGGGGCGGCCGGGGGTGTGGGTGCGGTCGAGGATCTTCAGGACGTGCGGGCGGGCGCTCTGCATGCCGAAGGAGATCCGGTTGAAGCCGCCCTCGCGCAGTCCGTCGAGGTAGCGCGGGTCGATGGTCTCCGGGTTGGCCTCGGTGGTGATCTCGGCGTCCGGGGCGAGCCCGAACTCGTCGCGGATGGCGGCCAGCACCCGGCCGAGGTCGGCGGCGGGCAGCAGGGTGGGGGTGCCGCCGCCGACGAAGACCGTCTCGACCTGCCGCGGGTCGTCGCCGAGCACCTTGCGGGCCAGCCGGACCTCCTCGACGAGGTGGTCGGCGTAGGTCTCCCGGGAGGCGAGGGCGCCGCCGGGGCCGCGCAGTTCGCTCGCGGTGTAGGTGTTGAAGTCGCAGTAGCCGCAGCGGGTCGCGCAGTACGGGACGTGCAGGTAGAAACCGAGCGGGCGGCCGGCGGCGCCGGTCAGCGCGGCGGCGGGCAGGGCCCCGTCCCCGGGCATCGGCTCCCCATCGGGCAGTGCGGAAGGCATGGGGTCCATTGTCCGTCATCCGGGGGCGTCCCCGGGCCGGGCTCGTCACGGGCCCGGAAGGAGACCGGACCGGGGGCGCCGGCTCCGGTGCCGCGCTGCCGGGCGGACGGGGCCCGCGGCGCTCCCGCCCCCGTCACAGCCCCGGTCCGTCCTCCTCCCGCCGTCCCTTCGGGAGGGCCTGGAGGACGAGGAGGGCGAGGTCGTCGTCGGGTGGGGTCGGGGAGAAGCCGTGGACGGCGCGGCGGATGTGTTCGGCGATGTCGGTCGCGGGCAGGCCCGCGCAGGTGGCGAGGGTGCGGGCCAGACCGTCGTCGTCATCGAACTGGTTGCGGCCCGAGCGGCGTTCGGTGACGCCGTCGGTGACGCAGAGCAGCGTCTCGCCGGGCGCGAGATCGAACGCCTCGCTCTCGTACGTGGCGTCGCCGACCACGCCCAGCAGCATCTGCGGCGCGGCGACGACCCGGACCGTGCCGTCGGTGCCGAGGACGAGCGGCAGCGGGTGACCGGCGCTGGCCAGGGTGCAGCGGACGCCGCCGGAGCCGTCCGGGTGCGGCACGATCTCGCCGTACAGCAGGGACAGGAAGCGGGCCTGTTCGCCCTCGTCGCGCAGGCCGACGGAGGACTGCACACCGGCCTCGGCGGCGACGGCGGCGGCCACCGCGGCGACGGAGTCGGCCGCCTCCCGGGCCATGGTCTCGTTGAGCCGGTCCAGCACCGCGCCGACCCCGAAGCCGTCGCGGGCCAGCAGCCGCAGCACCGGCCGGGCCAGACCGGTGACCGCGGCGGCCTCCGGGCCGCTGCCGCAGACGTCGCCGAGGGCGAAGCACCAGCGGCCGTCGCCCGCGTCGAAGAGGTCCCAGAAGTCGCCGCCCGCCCAGGCGCCCGCGCGCGGTTCGTAGACCACCGCGGAGGCGACGCCCGGGACCCGCGCCCGGCCGTGCGGCAGCAGCCGCCGCTGGAGGACCCGGCTGATCCGCTCCTGCCTGCTGTACGCGCGGGCCGTGGCGACGGCGCGGGCGACCCGGCGGCACAGGTCCTCGGAGAGGCCGACCGCCGCGTCCGGGAAGCGCGGCACCCCGGCCCGGCCGAGCAGCACCGTGCCCAGCCGCAGACCGCCGCTGATCAACGGGCAGGCGAGGGCGGCGCCGGGGCTTCCCGCGCCGTCCGGTGCGGGCGGCTCCCCGGGGCCGCCGGGCGTCGCCGCGCCGTCCGGATCGGGCGGCTCCTCGGGTACGCCGGTGCCGTCCGCGTCCCCGGTCCCGCCGGCCTCGTCCGCGCCCTCCGGCCACGCCCAGGGGACGGCCGAGCCGTCGGTGGCGCGGGCGGTGGCCGGGGGCGTGGCCTTCTCCAGGGCCAGCCGCAGCGGGTCGATGCGGCTCTCGCGGGAGTGCCAGACGTGGGCGAGGCGCGGCGGTTCGTCGCCGCCGGGCGCGCCCGGCACCGGGCCGCCCGCCTCGCCGTCGTAGAGCCAGACCGCGCACCAGTCGGCGAGCCGGGGCACCACGAGCTGGGCGGCGAGCGAGGCGATGCGGTCGGCGTCGAGCGGGCCGGAGAGCAGGTCGGACGCCTCGGCGAGGAAGGTCGGCGCACCGTGCGTGAGCCAGTCGGCGGCCGCGCCCGAGGGGTCGCCGTCCGGCGCGGCGTACCCGTAGGAGGTGTCGCTGTAGCTGCCCGCTCCGTAGGCGGCGTCGGCGTATCCGGCGGCGGGCCGGGCGTCCGCCGGGACCTCGGGGCCCCCGGGCGCCGGAGGGCGGGCGTCCTCGGCTCCGGGGAGGGCCGGGCCGTCCGGGAGAACTGCGCCGCGGTACGCCGCGGGGCCGTCGTCCGGGGCGGTGCGGGCGGCCGGTACGTGGCCGGGCGGGCGGTCGCCGGGGTCCGGCGCGGCGGTCGCGAGGCGGAACCAGACGGCTTTGGCGGCGCGGCCGTAGGTGATGCCCCAGGAGGCGGCGACCGCGCCGACCAGTTGCAGGCCGTGGCCCGCGCCGCCGGGCAGCTCACCGTGGTGCGGCCCGCACACCGGCCGGGCGGGGTGGCGGTCGGAGACCTCGACGACCAGTCCGCCGGGCCCGTCGGCGGACCGGTCGTCGAGCCGGCAGTGAATGTCCACGTCGGTGCCCGCGTGCACCACGGCGTTGGTCACCAACTCGCTGACCAGCAGCACCGCTTCGTCCGTCAGCCGGGCGTCCAGCAGCTCCGCGCCCGGTGGCCGGCGGGCGGCCCAGTCGGCGAGCGTGGCGCGGACGAAGCGGCGGGCGTCGGCCGCCGCCCGCGCCGTACCGGGCAGCGCGAGGGAGCGGGCCGTCCCGGCCGTGCCCGCCGGACCCGTGGCTCCGGCCTTCGCCGGTAACGCAGTCGTCGTCATCCCCGCACCTCCCGCGCGGCACGGCCGTCCGCCGCGTGCCGCACGGACAGGGTGACAGACCGAGCGCGGGGGACGACACCGTGTCATCGCCGAACGGCGCGCGGGCGGTGGTCGACCGGCCGGGAAGCGCAGGCTACGGGCGTGCGGGCGGGTCCGTCACCGGGCGGCCGAGGGGGCGCGCACCGCCCCGCCGCCCGCCCGGGCGGGCGCCCTCACGCCTCCCGCGAGCCCGCGTACATCTCGTCCAGCAGGTCCTTGAAGGAGCGCTCGACGACCGGGCGCTTGACCTTGAGGCTGGGGGTGACCTCGCCGTGCTCGATGTCCAGGTCACGCGGGAGCAGCCGGAACTTGCGGATCTGCTGCCAGCGCTGGAGGTCCGCGTTGACCTGCTCCACGTAGCCGTCGATCAGATCGCGGGTCCGGGCGTCGGCGACGACCTCGGCGTACGGGCGGCCGGCCATGCCGTGGTCGGCCGCCCAGGCGAGCAGCGCCGGCTCGTCGAGGGCGATGAGCGCGGTGCAGAAGTTCCGGTTGGCGCCGTGCACCAGGATGTTGGAGATGAACGGGCAGACCGCCTTGAAGCGGCCCTCGACCTCCGCCGGGGCGATGTACTTGCCGCCGGACGTCTTGATCAGGTCCTTCTTGCGGTCGGTGAGCCGCAGATAGCCGTCGGCCGACAGCTCCCCGATGTCGCCGGTGTGGAACCAGCCGTCGGATTCGAGGACCTCCGCGGTCTGGGCGTCCAGGCCGTGGTAGCCCTGCATGATGCCGGGGCCGCGCAGCAGGATCTCGCCGTCCTCGGCGATCCGCACCTCGGTGCCGGGCAGCGGCTTGCCGACCGTGCCGGTGCGGTACGCCTCGCCCGGGTTGACGAAGCTGGCCGCGCTGGACTCCGTCAGGCCGTACCCCTCCAGGATGTGGATGCCGGCGCCGGCGAAGAAGTAGCCGATCTCCGGGGCGAGGGCGGCGGAGCCGGAGACGGCGGCGCGCAGCCGGCCGCCGAACGCCGCGCGCAGCTTGGCGAAGACGAGGGTGTCGGCGACCTTGTGCTTGGCGGCCAGCGCGAAGGGGACGGAGGCGTTGCCGGTGCGCCGGAAGTTGTCCTGGGAGACCTTGGCGTACTCGCGGGCCACCTCCGCCGCCCACTGGAAGATCTTGTACTTGGCGGCGCCGCCCTCCCGCGCCTTGGCGGCGACGCCGTTGTAGACCTTCTCGAAGATGCGCGGGACGGCCGCCATGTAGGTCGGCCGGACCACCGGCAGATTCTCGATGATCTTGTCGACCCGGCCGTCCACGGCGATGACATGGCCGACCGAGATCTGCCCGGCGGTGAGCACCTTGCCGAAGACGTGGGCGAGCGGCAGCCAGAGGTACTGCACATCGTCCGCGGTGACCATGCCGGTGGCCTGGATCGCGCGGGCCATGTACGACCAGCAGTCGTGCGGCAGCCGGACGCCCTTGGGACGGCCGGTGGTGCCGGAGGTGTAGATGAGGGTGGCGAGCTGGTCGGCGCGGAGGGCGGCGACGCGTTCGGTGACGCACTCCGGGTGCGCCTCCAGATAGGCGGCGCCGCGCTTCTCCAGATCGGCGAGGGAGAGCACCCAGCCCTCCGGGTCGTCCTCGTCCGGCCGGGCGTCGGCCTCCTCGATGACGACGACATGGGTCAGCTCGGGCAGTTCGGCGCGGCGCTCACGGACCTTGGCGAGCTGGGCGGCGTCCTCCGCGATCAGCACCCGGCTGCCGGAGTCGGCCAGGATGTACGCGGTCTCCTCGGCGTTGGTGCTGGGGTAGACGGTGGTGGTGGCGGCGCCGGAACAGAGCACGCCGAGGTCGGCGAGGATCCACTCGACGCGGGTCGCGGCGGCCAGCGCCACCCGCTCCTCGGGACGGACCCCGAGCGCCATCAGACCGGCTGCCGTGGCGTACACCCGCTGGGCGGCGTCCTGCCAGGTCAGCGACTTCCAGTCATCGGGACCCGAGCCCGATGCGGGCGGGACGGGGTGGCGGAACGCCTCCGCGTCGGGCGTCGCCGCGACCCGCTCCAGGAAGAGGCTCGCCACCGAAGGCGGGCGGTTGTCGATCAGCGTGTGGGTGTCCGTCACGGCATCCTCCGGGGCCCGCTTCATTGCTGGTGACTCGCGAGTAACCTTTGAGCAGGGATCAGAGTAGGCCCCGTTCCGCCGCCATGTAAGGGTCTGCGGCCGACTGGTTCACGAAGTGATCCGTACGCTGTACGCGCAGATGCACCCTCGCCGCATCCACGCCATATCCCCCGCAAACCCGCCGACCGGGACGCCTTCCTCCCCCGGATACGCCGAAGGGCGCCGGCCTCGCGGGGCCGGCGCCCTGTCCGGTGCGCGCCCGCCCCCGTACCGGGAGGCGGGCGCGCGACCGCTACTTCTTCTTGTCTCCGTCGGAGTCCGAGGAGAGCACCGCGATGAACGCCTCCTGCGGCACCTCCACGCTGCCGACCATCTTCATCCGCTTCTTGCCTTCCTTCTGCTTCTCCAGCAGCTTCCGCTTACGGGAGATGTCACCGCCGTAGCACTTGGCGAGGACGTCCTTGCGGATGGCGCGGACCGTCTCACGGGCGATGACGCGGCTGCCGATCGCCGCCTGGATCGGCACCTCGAAGCCCTGCCGCGGGATCAGCTCACGCAGCTTTCCGACGAGCCGGACGCCGTACGCGTACGCCTTGTCCTTGTGGCAGATGGCGGAGAACGCGTCGACCTTGTCGCCGTGCAGCAGGATGTCGACCTTGACGAGGTCGGCGACCTGCTCGCCGGTGGGCTCGTAGTCCAGCGAGGCGTAGCCGCGGGTCTTGGACTTGAGCTGGTCGAAGAAGTCGAAGACGACCTCGGCGAGGGGGAGGGTGTAGCGGATCTCGACGCGGTCCTCGGAGAGGTAGTCCATGCCGAGGAGGGTGCCGCGCCGGGTCTGGCACAGCTCCATGATCGCGCCGATGAACTCGCTGGGCGCCAGGATCGTGGCCCGTACGACTGGCTCGTGGACCTTGTCGATCTTGCCGGTGGGGAACTCGCTCGGGTTGGTGACCTCGTGGTGCGCGCCGTCCTCCATGTCGACCTGGTAGACGACGTTGGGGGCGGTGGCGATCAGCGCGAGGTTGAACTCGCGCTCCAGGCGCTCGCGGATGACCTCCAGGTGGAGCAGGCCCAGGAAGCCGACGCGGAAGCCGAAGCCGAGCGCCGCGGAGGTCTCCGGCTCGTAGACCAGCGCCGCGTCGTTGAGCTGGAGCTTGTCCAGCGCCTCGCGCAGCTCCGGGTAGTCCGAGCCGTCGAGCGGGTACAGGCCCGAGAACACCATCGGCTTGGGGTCCTTGTAGCCGCCCAGCGCCTCGGTCGCACCGTTGTTGAGCTGGGTGATCGTGTCACCGACCTTGGACTGCCGGACGTCCTTCACCCCGGTGATCAGATAGCCCACCTCGCCCACGGACAGGCCGTCGGCGGCCGTCATCTCGGGCGAGTTGGTGCCGATCTCCAGCAGCTCGTGGGCGGCGCCGGTGGACATCATCCGGATCCGCTCGCGCTTGGTGAGAGTGCCGTCGACGACCTTCACGTACGTCACGACGCCGCGGTAGGCGTCGTAGACCGAGTCGAAGATCATCGCGCGGGCGGGGGCGTCCTTGACGCCGACCGGCGCGGGGACGTCGCGGACCACGCGGTCCAGCAGCTCGGGCACGCCGACACCGGTCTTGGCGGAGACCCGCAGCACGTCCTCCGGCTCACAGCCGACGAGGTTCGCCAGCTCGGCGGCGAACTTCTCGGGCTGCGCGGCGGGCAGGTCGATCTTGTTGAGGACGGGGATGATCGTGAGGTCGTTCTCCATCGCCAGGTAGAGGTTGGCGAGGGTCTGCGCCTCGATCCCCTGAGCGGCGTCGACGAGGAGGATGCAGCCCTCGCACGCGGCGAGCGAGCGGGAGACCTCGTAGGTGAAGTCGACGTGGCCCGGGGTGTCGATCATGTTGAGGATGTGGTGGGTACCGCTCCCCTCCTCACCCTCGGACGGCGACCACGGGAGCCGCACCGCCTGGGACTTGATCGTGATGCCGCGCTCGCGCTCGATGTCCATACGGTCGAGGTACTGCGCGCGCATCTGCCGCTGGTCGACGACACCGGTGATCTGGAGCATCCGGTCGGCGAGCGTCGACTTGCCGTGGTCGATGTGCGCGATGATGCAGAAGTTACGGAGGAGGGCCGGATCGGTACGGCTCGGCTCCGGCACGTTCGTAGAGGTCGCGGGCACGCAGGGTCCATTCAAGGCGGGTAGGCGGAACAGGGTGCGTCCGGCGGACCCGCCATGATCCGCAAGACCACCCTCGGGTGTGGCGTCCTCCCCATGGTCCCATGAGCGGCGCCCCCGGCCCGTTCCGGGCGCTCCCACCGCCGCTCCGGACACGGTCCGTACGGGCGGAAACGGCCTGGATTGGGCGGCCGAGGAGGCGGCTGGTAGCCTGGTCCACTGCGCTTCGTGCCCTCTCTGTACGCGGCGCAACTCGAAACTCCAACGAACCTGAAAAGGCTCTTTCGTGGCGAACATCAAGTCCCAGATGAAGCGGATCAAGACCAACGAGAAGGCTCGTCAGCGCAACAAGGCTGTCAAGTCCACTCTGAAGACCGCGATCCGTCGCACCCGCGAGGCCGTCGAGGCCGGTGACCTCCAGAAGGCCACCACCGCCCAGGCCGAGGCTGCCAAGAAGCTCGACAAGGCCGTCAGCAAGGGTGTCATCCACAAGAACGCCGCCGCCAACAAGAAGTCGGCGCTGGCCAAGAAGGTCGCCGGCCTCAAGGGCTGAACGACCTCCGTCGGACGGTCCGCCGTCTGATTCTCTTTGCACCACTCCGCCGTCGGGGACCCAGCGGCCCCTCTCTCCGCTCCTCGCCGGTGCACCACCGCGCCGCACACGGCCTGCGTTCGCCACGCGGGTGCGGCGCCCCCCGACCCCCGGCTCTCCGCCGGGTACGTCGGCACATCACGTATACGGAAAACCCCGTCTTCGCCCTTCCCCAGGGCGGGCGGGGTTTTTTGTTGGGGCGGAGGCTGTTGGGGGCTGAGGCGGAGTGCGTGGGCTGGTGTGGTTCGCGGGGGCGCCGTCGGGGGTGGGGTCGGGTACGGGCGTGCCGGCCGTTCGATACGTGAGGCGGGGCGGGTTCCTTGGGGTGCGGGGTTCCTTGGGGTGCGGGGTTCCTTGGGGTGCGGGGTTCCTTGGGGTGCGGGGTGGCTGGGCGTCAGGGTCGAGTACGGGTTCCGGGTCGGAAAAGGGGCGCGGGGCCGGGCGGGCGCGGGGCCAGGCGGGGCGTGGGTTCCAGGGGGTCGGGCGGCTGAGGAGCGGGGCGCGGGTGCCTTGGGGTGCGGGGCGGCCAGGGGGCTGGCGGGGCGCGGGCCGTTCGGTGCGTCAGGCCTGGGCGGGCCCTCGGGCGCGGGTCGGCGGGGCACCGAGGGCGAGCACAGGGGGCCGAGGCCGGGGCCGGCGGGGCGCGGGCTGGCCAAGGGCGCGAGGGCGGGGGCGCCAGGGCCCGGGCCGGCCAAGGGGCAAAGGCCGGGCCCTTGGGGCTCGGGTTAGCGGGGCGCCGAGGGCGAGCACGGGGGGCCGAGGCCAGGGCGGGGCGCGGGCCGGGGCGGATGTTGGGGCCGGCCGGGGCGCGGGGTGGTCAAGGAGTGCCGGGCGGGAGTGCGGGTTCCTTGGGGTGCGGGGTTCCTTGGGGTGCGGGGTGGCTGAAGGGGCCGAGGCCCGGGGCGGCTGCGGGGGCGCCGGGGTGGGGCGCGGACGGCCGAGGGGCGCCGGGCAGCACGCGAACGTTCGGGTGGGGCCGGTCAAGGGTGCTGCGGGCGGCCAGGGGGCCGGCGGGGTGCGGGCCGTTCGGTGCGTCAGGTCCGGGCGGGACCCTCGGGCGCGGGTCGGTTGAGCGCCGGGGCCGCGTACGAAGGGGCGGAGCCGGGACGGGGGTCGCGGGCCGGTCAGCGGGAGCGGGCCGCGCGGGCGACGGCCACCACGGCCTTCTCCAGGGCGTACGCGGGGTCGTCGCCGCCGCCCTTGACGCCCGCGTCGGCGGCGGCCACCGCGCGCAGCGCCGTCGCCACACCATCCGCCGACCAGCCGCGCATCTGCTGCCGTACGCGGTCGATCTTCCACGGCGGCATGCCCAGGTCGCGGGCGAGATCGCCGGGGCGGGCGCCGCGGGGGGCGGAGGCCAGCTTGCCGATGGCGCGGACGCCCTGGGCCAGCGCACTGGTGATCATGACGGGGGCGACGCCGGTCGCGAGCGACCAGCGCAGCGCCTCCAGCGCCTCGGCCGCCCGGCCCTCGACCGCACGGTCGGCGACGGTGAAGCTCGACGCCTCGGCGCGGCCGGTGTAGTACCGCGCGACGACCGCCTCGTCGATCGTGCCCTCGACGTCGGCGGCCAACTGCGAACAGGCCGACGCCAGCTCCCGCAGATCGCTGCCGATCGCGTCCACCAGCGACTGGCACGCCTCGGGCGTCGCGGAGCGTCCCGCGGCCCGGAACTCGCCCCGCACGAACGACAGCCGGTCGGCGGGCTTCGTCATCTTCGGGCACGCCACCTCGCGCGCGCCCGCCTTCCGGGCGGCGTCCAGCAGCCCCTTGCCCTTGGCACCGCCCGCGTGCAGCAGGACGAGCGTGATCTCCTCGGCGGGCGCCGCGAGATACCCCTTCACGTCCTTGACCGAATCCGCCGACAGGTCCTGGGAGTTGCGCACCACCACGACCTTGCGCTCCGCGAAGAGCGACGGGCTGGTCAGCTCGGCGAGCGTGCCGGGCTGGAGCTGGTCGGAGGTGAGGTCGCGCACATCGGTGTCCGCGTCGGCGGCGCGGGCGGCCGCCACCACCTGCTGCACCGCGCGGTCCAGCAGCAGTTCCTCCTGGCCCACCGCGAGCGTCACGGGGGCGAGCGGATCGTCGTTTGCACTCTTCCTGGCCATCGCGTTCCAGCATCCCACGCCCCACTGACACCGCCGCCCGCGCGATCGGCGTACCGGCCCGCTGACCGACAATGGCCGGGTGAGCGATGCACGACACGTACTGGTACTGCCCGACCGCGACGCCGCCGAGGAGGTGGCCGAGGCCCTCGGCGAACGCTTCGGCGTCCGCGAGGAACCCCAGCTCGTCCGGGACGCGCTGGCCGGGGAGGACGACGCCGAGGACGCCCAGTGGCTGGTCGTCGTCGAGGACCCGGACGGCCGCTACGACGCCCGGCGACTGGACGCCCTCGCCGCCGAACACGAGGGGTGGCGCGAGGCGGAGTAGCGGCTGCCGGGAGACCGGGGTGTGCGCCGTCGGCGGCCCGGGGTGAGGGCGGGCCGGGTGGTTCCGGTGGACGGTGGGCGCCGTACGGTCCCGGGGTTCGGCGGGGCGGCCGTGTGACCGGGCAGAGCCGGTTCCGGCGCAGCCGGTTCCAGGGCAGCCGGTTCCGAGGCAGGGGGGAGCCGACGTGGTCCCGGTGGACGGCGGGCGGTGCGCCCTCGGCCACCTCGCGTTCCTTCCGGGCGCTGGGGGTGGGGGCCGGCCCCGATGGGCGTGCAGCCGACGGGCGTGACCTACCCGGCCCCGTACGGCCGCGGGTCCGAGGGCCGCGGCCGTCCCGGCGCGGGCGATACCCGAGGCCGGCGGGGGAAGGCGGCGGGACCGACGGGTCCGGAACCGGTCGCGGAGCGGGCGAGCGGTGCGGGGCCCGCGAGCGCTACGGCCCGGGTGAGGGACCCGCGCCCGGCGGCGGCCGCCCTCCGTACGCACGCGGCGGCCTCCCGTACGGCGGCCTCCCGTGGTCGCCGACAGATGGGTGTGGGTGCCGAGGACGGCCAGCGCGCCTCCGGTGTCGGTGCGCAGGACCGTGGCGCCTGTGTGCCGTAACGCGTCGACCGTACGGGGTGCCGGATGGCCGTACGGGTTGTCCGCGCCGACCGAGATGAGCGCGAGCCGTGGTGCCAGGCGTCGCAGCAGTGCCGGATTCTGATGGCCGGAGCCGTGGTGGGCGACCTTGAGGACGTCCACGGCGGGCAGTTCCGGGTGCGCGTCCAGCAGGGCCTGCTGAGCGGGTGGTTCGAGGTCGCCGAGGAGCATCAGGGTCATGTCGCCGCTGCGGACGAGCAGTGTCACGCTGGCGTCGTTCGGGTCCGACGCGCTCCCCGTGCCGTCCGCGGGCGGCCACAGGACCTCCCAGCTCAACCGCCCCAGGCGACGCCGCTCCCCCGGTGCCGCCTCGGCCACCGGAACGCCCGCCCCGGCCGCCGTGCGCCGTACGAACTCCGCCTGTCCGGGCGGCTCCCGGAGCGTGGTCGTCTCGATCAGGCCGACCGACCGGCCATGGAGCACGCCTGGTAATCCGTCGACGTGATCGGCGTGGAAATGGCTCAACACCACGACGGGCACCCGCCGCACACCGAGATCCGTGAGGCAGCGGTCCATCGCGCGGGGCTCCGGGCCCGCGTCCACCACCAGCGCGGTGCCGTCGCCCGCCGCCAGGACCAGGCCGTCGCCCTGCCCGACATCGCAGGCCACCACCCGCCACCCCGGCGGCGGCCAGCCCGTCAGCACCCGGGTCAGCGGTACCGGGCGCCACACCACCAGGGCCAGCGCCAGCGCGCACAGGGCGCACAGCCGACGGCGGCGCAGCACCCGCCGCCCGAGCGGTACGAGGAGGACGGTGACGGCGGCGAGCGCGAGCCCGCCCGCCCAGCCGCCCGGCCAGCGGAACTCCGCGCCCGGCAGGGACGCCCCCGTACGCGCCACCCAGGCGATCCAGCCGGCGGGCCAACCCGCGCACCACGCCAACGCCCCGGCGACGGGCGGCAGTACGGGCGCCACGGCGAGCGCCGCGTACCCGAGGACCGTCGCCGGGGCGACGGCCAGCTCCGCGAGGAGGTTGCAGGGCACCGCCAGCAGGCCGACCCGGGCGGCGAGGACCGCGACGACCGGGGCGCAGACCGCCTGGGCGGCGGCAGCGGCGGCGATCACCTCGGCGAGGCGCGGTGGCACCCGGCGTCTGCGCAGGGCGGCGCTCCAGCGGGGTGCGAGCAGCAGGAGCGCACCGGTGGCCAGGACCGACAGCAGGAAGCCGTAGCTGCGGGCCAGCCACGGGTCGTAGAGCACCAGCAGCAACACCGCCGCGCCCAGGGCGGGCAGCAGCGAGCGGCGGCGCCCCGTACCGATCGCCACCAGGGTGATCAGGCCGCAGGCCGCGGCCCGCAACACGCTGGGGTCCGGCCGGCACACGAGGACGAAGGCGAGCGCGAGCGCGCCCCCGGTGAGGGCCGTGGCCCGCAACGACAGGCCCAGGCGCGGGGCCAGGCCCCGGCGTTCGGCCCGGGAGGCGAGGTGCGGCGGGCCGATCAGCAGTGCCAGCACGATGGTGAGGTTGCTGCCGGAGACGGCGAGCAGATGGGTGAGGTCGGTGGCCCGGAACGCGTCGTCGAGGTCGGGCGGCACCCGCGAGGTGTCCCCGACCACCAGTCCGGGCAGCAGCGCGCGGGCGTCGGGCGGCAGCCCGTCGGAGGCGTCGCGGAGCCCGGCCCGCAGACCACCGGCCAGGTGCTGGAGTCCGGAGGGCTCGCCGGTGACCTGCGGCGGACCGTCCGCGGTGACCCGGAGGACGGCGGCGATCCGGTCGTCGGGCGGCACCGGCGGAGCGGCGCGGACCGGCACCCGGACGCGGGTGGTCGGCAGCAGCGCCCGCCACCTGCCGAGGGCCTCGCCGCCCGCGGCCCGATCCGGGGAGCCCGCCCCCGCCTGGCGCGCTCCCACACCCGTGACCTGGGGGTTCGCAGCGGACTCCGGGAATTTGCCGTCCTCGCCCCGGCCCGCCACGACGACGAGGGCAGGTGTACGGAGCGCGGTCACCGTGCCGTCCGGGGCGGTGAGGCGCACCACGTCCGCGGTGAACACCAAGGACGGCGGCAACCGGTGCGATCCTCGGACTTTCGGGCGGACCGTCCGCGGGTCCCCGGTCACCTCCACCTCGGCGGTGAGCCGGGCGTGGCGCGCGGCCCAGGCAGGCAGCGGTCCACGCCGGGCGTCCGCCGCGTGCAGCGCCGCGGAGGCCGCGCCCGCCGCCCCGCAGAGCAGCACCATCGCCACGGCCACCAGCGCCCCGGCGGACCGCGCGTACGGCGCGGGCCCCCACCTGTTACGCGGCCCTTCCGCCGGCTCCGGGCCCGCCTCCGCCCGGCGTCGCCTCGCCGCCCACAGGGCCGGTACGGCGAGAGCGGCAGCGACTGCGCAGCCCGTCGCCACCACCCCCGCCGGGGCGCCCAGGGCGAGCGCGGCAGCGCCCCACGCCGCCAACGCCGGGGCCACCAGACGCAGATCGGCCGGGCCCTCCTGGCGCGGTCGCGTGATCGGGTGCGGGGCGGTCGGCGTGCGCGTGGCCGTGTGTCCGGTGCTCATGGCTGCACCAGAGGACGCAGGTCGGCGAACTTGCGGTCACCGATGCCGGTCACCTCGCGCAACTGGTTCACCGAGGTGAACCCGCCGTGCCGGGTGCGGAATTCGACGATGTGCTGCGCCAGTACGGGGCCGACGCCGGGCAAGGTGTCGAGCTGCTCCACGGTCGCCGAGTTGAGGCTGACCGGCTGCCCCGGCGCGGCGGCGCCCGGGCCGCCGAGGCCGCCCGAGCTGCCGGACGAGGCCGCGCCGGGCGGCCCGTTCGCACCACCGCCCGGGCCTGTCCCGGCGCCCGGTCCACCGACGACGATCTGTTCACCGTCGGCCAGCACCCGGGCGCGGTTCAGTCCCTGGGTGCTCGCCCCGCGCAGCACCCCGCCGGCCGCGGCGAGCGCGTCCATCACCCGCGCCCCCGCCGGTAACCGCCGCACTCCGGGGTGCGCGACCTTGCCCACCACGTCGACCACCAGTTGCCGGCCCGCGGCGCCACCCGCCACCGCACCGGGCACGGAGGCGGCCCCCGACGGCTCCGGCCGCCGCGCCCCCGCGGGCCCCGGCACCACCCGCTCCGCCGCCGGGGCCCGCACCTGCTCCGGCCCACCCGACCAGAAGTGCTGCACGGCGAACCCGAGCGCCACCACCAGCAGCACCCCCAACGCGACCAGCGCCCTCGGCTCCGTACCGCACCGCGCCTGCACCCACACCGGCAACCGCTCCCCCACCGCCAGCCGCACCCGCTCCCGGAGTCCGAGCCCGGGAGGACGGGGGTCGCCGTACCGGGTGGGGGCGGGGGCGGCGGTGTCACCGCCGCCGGGCTCGTAGCCGTCGGCGGGTTCGCGGCTGGAGGCGGGAGCCGCACCGGGGACAGGCCCGAGGCCCTTCTTCCGCTCCGGCTCAGCTTCCCGTCCCGCGCCCTCCTCGCGAGTCGGCCCAGCCGCGACGCTCACCGCGCTCCCCGCACCAGGCCCGGAGCGCGCCGCCCGCTCCGCCCCGGGGACGGAGCTGAGCACCGGCACCGGTACCGCGCCGCCGCCGTCACGCCGCTCCCCCGCCGCTCCCACCGCGCCGAAGAGGGCAGCCGCCCGGGCCCGTACCGCCGCGGCCGCCGTGGCACGACGCGCGGTGCGACGGCTCGCACGGCGGCCGCGCCCGGTCAGCGGCGGAGCAGAACCCCCGGCCGGCATCTGCCGGGCACCGACGCCGGAGCCGGCACCATCCACCCGGACTCCCGCGCCACCACCCTCCACTCCGAGGCGTGACGCACCACCCACCGATCGTGACTCTCTGCTCATGCCGACCGACGGTAGGCAGTTCTCGCGCACCGCGCTGAGCCACGTCCGATCCGGTGGATAACCAGCCTCTTGTGGATAACCGCGCCCCCCGGAAGGGTGACGGCCCGGCCTCCCGGCGGCGCGCCCGCGGCACCCGTCCCGCGCTACCGCGGTGCGATCACGGCCCCCAGCAGGCCCGGCCCGGTGTGCGCGCCGATCACCGCGCCGACCTCGCTGACGTGGAGTTCGCGCAGCCCGGGCACGCGTTCACGCAGGCGGGCGGCGAGGGCGTCGGCGCGCTCCGCGGCGGCGAGATGGTGCACGGCGATGTCCACCTCGCCCTCGCCCGCCCGCTCCGCGGCGATCTCCTCCAGCCGTGCGATGGCCTTGGACGCCGTACGGACCTTTTCGAGCAGTTCGATCCGCCCGTCGGACAACTGGAGGAGGGGCTTGACGGCGAGCGCGGAGCCGAGCAGTGCCTGGGCGGCGCCGATCCGGCCACCGCGTCGCAGGTAGTCGAGGGTGTCGACGTAGAAGTAGGCGGAGGTCGCGGCGGCGCGGCGCTCGGCGGCGGCGACCGCGGCGGCCGCGTCGCCCCCCGCCTCGGCGGTCTCGGCCGCCGCCAGGGCGCAGAAGCCGAGGGCCATCGCGACCATGCCGGTGTCGACGACCCTTACGGGGACCGGCGAGTGCCGCGCGGCCAGCACCGCGGCGTCGTAGGTGCCGGAGAACTCGGAGGAGAGGTGCAGCGAGACGATGTCGGTGGCGCCGGCGGCGGCGACCTTGCGGTAGGTGTCCGCGAAGGCCGTCGGGGCGGGGCGCGAGGTGGTCACCGGGAGCCGCTTCCGCAGCGCCTGGGCGACGGATCTCGCGGAGATCTCGGTGCCCTCCTCCAGGGCCTGGTCCCCCAGGACGACGGTCAGCGGAACGGCCGTGATGCGGTGGCGCTGCAGTGCCACCGGCGGCAGGTAGGCCGTGGAATCGGTGACGATGGCGACATGGCGGGACATGAAGGGGAGGTTATCGGGGGAGGACCGGCGGCCGACACCGCGGGGCCTCCCGCCCGCGCCCGGCCGCAAGCCCCACCGCCCCCGCACGGCAGGACCGTTCACGGCCACCCGCACCGCACACCGCCCCGGGCGGCCCCCGGCGGGGAACACCCGCCGCACCCGGCGGAGCCACGCCCGCTCTCAGCCGGCGCGCCCCGTCCCCGGCGACTTCTGCCACGAGGCCGGCTTCTGCCACGGGTACGAGGAGCGGCCGCGCCCGTCCGCGGCCGGTATCGCCTGCGGCTGTGCCGCCCCCGGCTCCGGGGCGGCGGACGGCCCGGCACCGGCCGCCGACCGGCCCGCGCCGTCGGTGGAGCCGCTGCCCGCCGCGCCGTCCGCGCCGCCCACGTCGTCCGAAGCGCGGGTCCAGTGCCGCAGCGCACCGGCCTCGACATCGATCTGATCGCTCAGCGCCGCCAGGTCGTCGTCGGCGAACCTCCGCTGCCGGTCACGCGCCGCCCAGCGCAGCGACTCGGCGGAGCGGGTGATGCGCTCCAGGCGTTCGCGCAGCTCCGGCAGGCGGGCGGCCGTGGTGGCGCGGTCGGGCTCCCGCTCCAGGCGCTTCAGCTCGTCGTCCAGGGCGTGGCCGTGGGCGCTGAGGCGGTCGAACAGGCCGAGCGCCTCGCTCAACGACGCGTCCTCGGCCGCCCCGCCGCGCAGCGCCTCCTGGGTCGCCCGCATCGACGTCCGCAGGGACAGCCGGAGCTGGGCCAGCTCACCCGGGACGCCCGGCTTGGTCATCTGCCGGGCCCGCAGACCGGTCTCCTCGACCGTCCGGCGGGCCTGGGTGACGGTGCGGTCGACACCACGCTTGGCCACCTGAACCGCCTTGACCGCGGCGAAGACCCCGGCGACGACGCACAGCAGGAAGAGCAGCCCCACGATGGCGATGGCGGCTTCCATGGGCTCTCCCGGAAAGATCGCGGCGCCGGCCGGTCACCCGCGCCCGTCCCTCCACCGTAAACGGCACGGGCAGGTTGCGGGCCCTGAGAGAACCCCCAACCTGCCCGTAGGGGAAATCCCCTACAACCGTGGCCGCGACCGGCCGCGCCGCGTCACGCCGGGACGATGTTGACCAGCTTCGGCGCCCGGACGATCACCTTGCGGATACCGGCGCCGCCCAGCGCCGCCACCACCGCGGGCTCGGCCAGCGCCGCCGCCTGAAGGTCCTCGTCGGAGATCGTCGGCGCGACCTCCAGACGGGCCTTCACCTTGCCCTTGAGCTGAACGACGCAGGTCACCGTCTCATCGACGACGTACGCCGGGTCGGCCACCGGGAAGTCGGCGTGCACCACCGAGTCGGTGTGGCCCAGCTTGCGCCACAGCTCCTCGGCGATGTGCGGCGCCAGCGGGGCGATCAGCAGCACCAGGCGCTCCGCGACGGTCCGCGGCACCGGACCCGCCGCCTTGGTCAGGTGGTTGTTCAGCTCCGTGACCTTGGCGATGGCGGTGTTGAACCGCAGGTTCGCCATGTCCTGGGTGACACCGTCGATCGCCTTGTGCAGGGCCCGCAGCGTCGCCTCGTCCGGCTCGGCGTCGACGACGGTGACCTCGCCGGTCGCCTCGTCGACGACATTGCGCCACAGCCGCTGGAGCAGGCGGTACTGGCCGACGACGGCGCGCGTGTCCCAGGGGCGGGAGACGTCCAGCGGGCCCATCGCCATCTCGTACAGGCGCAGCGTGTCGGCGCCGAACTCCGCGCAGATCTCGTCGGGCGTGACGGCGTTCTTCAGGGACTTGCCCATCTTGCCCAGGACGCGGCTGACCTTCTCGCCCTGGTAGAAGTAGCCGCCGTCGCGCTCCTCGACCTCGGCCGCCGGGACGGCGATGCCGCGGCTGTCCCGGTAGACGAACGCCTGGATCATGCCCTGGTTGTACAGCTTGTGGAACGGCTCCGAGGACGAGACGTGCCCCAGGTCGAAGAGGACCTTCGACCAGAAACGGGCGTACAGCAGGTGCAGCACGGCGTGCTCGGCACCGCCCACGTACAGATCGACGCCGCCGTGCGGCTGCCCCTCGCGCGGGCCCATCCAGTACTGCTCGATGCCCGGGTCGACCAGCGCGCTGTCGTTGTGCGGGTCCAGGTACCGCATCTCGTACCAGCACGAACCGGCCCAGTTGGGCATGGTGTTGGTCTCGCGGCGGTAGCGCCGCACGCCGCGGCCGTCGCCCAGGTCCAGCTCGACGTGGACCCACTCGTCGTTGCGGGAGAGCGGGGTCTCCGGGGAGGTGTCGGCGTCGTCGGGGTCGAAGGTGCGCGGGGAGTAGTCCTCGACCTCCGGCAGCTCCAGGGGCAGCATCGACTCGGGCAGTGCGTGCGCCACGCCGTCCTCGTCGTAGACGATCGGGAACGGCTCGCCCCAGTAGCGCTGACGGCTGAACAGCCAGTCGCGCAGCCGGAAGTTGACGGTGCCCTCGCCGATGCCCTCGGCGGCCAGCCACTCGGTGATCTTCGCCTTGGCCTCGGTGACGCCCAGCCCGTCCAGGGAGATCGCGTCACTCGCGGAGTTGACCAGCGCCGCGTCGTACGAGGAGAACGCGTCGTCCCAGGTGGACGGGTCGGTGCCGCGGTCGTCGGAGGGCTGGACGACGCAGCGCATCGGCAGCTCGAAGGCGCGCGCGAAGGCGAAGTCGCGGCTGTCGTGCGCCGGGACGGCCATGATCGCGCCGGTGCCGTAGCCCATCAGGACGTAGTCGGCGATGAAGACCGGCAGCCGCTCGCCGCTGACCGGGTTGGTGGCGAAGATGCCGGTGAAGACGCCGGTCTTGTCCTTGGCCTCGGCCTGCCGCTCGACGTCCGACTTGGCCGCGGCCTGCTTGCGGTACGCCGCGACGGCCTCGGCCGGGGTGGCGTGACCGCCGGTCCAGACGTCGTGGGTGCCCTCGGGCCAGGCGTCCGGCACCAGGGAGCCGTCGGCGATCAGCTCGTGCTCCGGGGCCAGCACCATGTACGTCGCGCCGAACAGGGTGTCCTGGCGGGTGGTGAAGACCGTGATCGCGCTCCCCGCGGCGGGGAAGTCGACGCGGGCGCCCTCGGAGCGGCCGATCCAGTTGCGCTGCTGGAGCTTGATCGCCTCGGGCCAGTCCAGGCCGTCCAGGTCGTTCAGCAGGCGGTCACCGTAGGCGGTGATGCGCATGTTCCACTGGCGCAGCTTCGACTTGAAGACCGGGAAGTTGCCGCGCTCGGAGCGGCCCTCGGCGGTGACCTCCTCGTTGGCCAGGACGGTGCCCAGGCCGGGGCACCAGTTGACCGGCGCGTCCGAGGCGTACGCCAGGCGGTACTCGCCCAGGACACCGGCGCGCTCGGCGGCGGACAGCTCACCCCAGGGGCGGCCGTCGGGGGTGGCCCGGGTGCCGGCCTCGAACTGCGCGACCAGGGTGTCGATGGGCCGCGCCTTGTCGGCCTCCGGGTCGTACCAGGAGTTGAAGATCTGGAGGAAGATCCACTGGGTCCACTTGTAGTACGCCGGGTCGATCGTCTCGATCGAACGGCGCTGGTCGTGGCCCAGGCCCAGGCGGCGCAGTTGGCGCCGCATGTTGACGATGTTGGCCTCGGTGGAGACCCGCGGGTGGGTGCCGGTCTGCACGGCGTACTGCTCGGCGGGCAGGCCGAAGGCGTCGAAGCCCAGGGTGTGCAGGACGTTGTGGCCCGTCATGCGCTGGTGGCGGGCGTAGACGTCGGTGGCGATGAAGCCCAGCGGGTGGCCGACGTGCAGGCCCGCGCCCGAGGGGTACGGGAACATGTCCATGATGAACTTCTTGGGGCGGGCCACCACGGCGGGGTCCCCGGCCAGGTCACCGCTCGGGTTGGGCGCCTCGTAGGTGCCCTCCGCCTCCCAGATGTCCTGCCAGCGTGCCTCGATGTCGGCGGCCAGCGCGGCGGTGTAACGGTGCGGCGCCGCCGCCTCGGCGGGGGTACCGCCCGCGCCCTCAGCGGCGTGGGAGGTCGTCGTCTCGCTCATCTCTTCAAGCTCCATCGATGGTCTCTGCCTGCGGCTGCTGCGGACACGGTTGCTGCGGAAACAAAAAGGCCCCTCGCACAGGAGGGGACGCCGCGCCGATGCCGACCCGGACGGCCACCGCAGGTGGCCCGGTCGGAACTGATCAGCGCGGCCCGCTAAGCAGAAGGCGTACGGCACGCATGGCGCCAGGGTACCGCAGGGGGCTCGGGGCCCGCGCCGAGGATTCCCGCCCGGCGCGGGCCCCGGCCCGCGCGCCCCCGGAGTCAGGAGCGCGCCGGCCTGGAGATCAGTGGCGGTACGACGCGATGTAGCCGTCCGCCGGTGAGCCGACACCGGTGACGTCGTCGTAGCCGGGCCGGGCACTCAGGGAGCTGTCCTGGCCCAGGCTGCGCAGCGAGGTCGTGGTGCCCTCGGAGGCGTCGGTGCCGTTGACGAAGTCGGTCCGGACGACCGCCAGGCCACGGCCCGCGCCGAGCGGGTGGTCCGTGACGTCGTGGTACGCCGGGGTGCCGTACCGCTGGTAGATGGCGGGGTTGGCGAAGCCGATCGGGATGCCGTGCCGGGCCTGCTGGGCGAGCGCCTGGACACCGGCGATCACGGGTGCGGCGAGCGAGGTACCGCCGATGCGGTACTCGTCGTAGCCCTGCTTCCCGTCGGGCAGGGTCTGGGTCTGGCCGACCAGGAAGCCGGTGTTGGGGTCGGCGACGGCGGCGATGTCGGGGACGGTGCGCATGGCCTTGCCGCCGCCCGCCTGAGCGAGCCCGTCGGGGACGACTCCGCGCTGGTAGAAGGGTTGCGCGACGGTCTTGCTGGTACCGCCGCCCGCGCCGCCGCCGAACGCGCCGGGGAAGCCGTCCCAGCTCGCGCCGTCCTTGGCGAGCACCGCCTTACGGGTGCCCCAGCCGGTCTCCCACTGGTACGTGTCGTGCTTGCCGACGGCGAGCGCGGTGCCGCCGACGGCGGTGACCCACGCGGAGTTCGCCGGGGTGTCGACCTGCTTGGTGCCGGTGTTGTCGACCTCGTCGCCGTTGTCACCGGAGGAGAAGTAGAAGCCGATGCCCTCGACCGTGCCCTGCTGGAAGACCTGGTCGTAGGCGGCGGCCACGTCCGGCGTCTCGTTGGCCTCGATGTCGCCCCAGGAGTTGGAGACGATGTCGGCGAGACGGCCGTCGACGACCCGGCCGAGGGTGTCGAGGAGGTCGTCGTCCATGCAGGAGGCGGCCCCCGCGTAGACGATGTCGGCGGCGGGCGCGACGGCGTGCACCGCCTCGACGTCGAGGGTCTCCTCGCCGTACCACCCGGCGGCGCCGCACTCGTCGAGATGCGTGTAGTCCTCGGGCAGCACCTGCGAGAGCTGGCCCCGGCGGTAGCCGGCATCACCGTTGCGGGCCGCGTAGCGGGCGGCGTCGGCCGCGATGGTCGGCGAGGCGTAGGCGTCGGTGATCGCGACGGTGACGCCCTTGCCGGTCCACTTCCCCGCCCCGTAGGCGGCCCGCAGTTGCTTGCCGGTGTAGCCCTTGACCGCGTACGGCGCCTTGGTCCCGTACGCGCTCGGCAGCCCCGTGGCGGTCCGGGAGCCGTGGTACGTGGAGAACGGGCCGGCGTTACGGAAGACGGCGGGCGGCGGGGGCAGCTCGGTGGAGTGGTGGCGGGACATCCGGGGCGCGTTGTCCAGGCCGGTGACGGTCAGCACGGCGGCGCCCACCGAGGCGGGGGCGGACGCGGTCACCGAGGGCGCGTGGTAAGTGTGGCCGTCCTTGCGGTAGTTGTGCAGGTCGGTGGCGAAAGCCCGCTCCGCGGCCGCGGCCGGACCGTGGACGGTGAGGTAGCGGCCGCCCGTCCCGCTGACCGTCAGCCCGGCGCCGCGCAGCCAGTCGCGTACGGCGTTCACCTGCTGCCGGGTGGCGCCGTAGCGCGCCTTCACCTGGCCGGGGGTCAGGTACTTCCCGTAGTCGGCGGAGTGCGGGTCGGAGACCGCCCTGGCGTACGCGGCGAGCCCGTCGGCGTCCCGGCCCGCGAGGTAGACGCGGGCGGTGATGCCGGTGCCCGCGGCGGTGGCGCCGCGGTCGGACTGCTGGGTCGCCCAGGCCGGTTTGGTGCCGCGGAGCTGATGCCGGCCACCGTCCTGACCTGCGGCGTCGGCGGCGGGCGCGCCCAGCGCGAGCGCCCCGGCGATCAGCGGCAGGGCCGCCGCCCACACCGTCGCGGTACGCGCCCGCCCGGCTCTGCTGCGGCTCGATCTCATGGAACCCCCTGTGGTGACGATGCGGTAGGTGCTGACGACGGCACCGCGACCGGCTCCGCGACGGCTCGCCGTACGCGCCGCCGTACACCGGCGTCCGGTGCCTCGCGTGCGGCGTGGGACGAGGGAGGTGACATGCACGCGATGCGTCACTCTTTCGGTGAAATGTTCACGTCAGGGGCATGAGCACGCCAAGAAGGCCCCAAGGAACGGCAAGGGAATGCAAGGAACGGCCGGATGCGGAAGGGTTCGGAAAAGGCTGCGGACACACGCCGGAACAGCCCCAACGGGTGGACGACGGAGCAAAGGTGATCAGCCGTCAGAGTAAAGCGGGGCACCACGGACAGCCGGGAGGCCACCTCGCGCGGCGCCGAACACCGCTCCACCGACCCCCGGGCGCCACACACACCCGGAAATCCCGCGCCGGTCGTACGTCACAGCGCCACACCGAATACGCGAGGCGCACGGAGCGTCCACCCCGTGGCACACACCACACCCGGAGACCGCACCGGGAAAAGGGAACACACAACGAAAAGCGGGCCGCCCTTTTCGGACGGCCCGCTCTCTTTCTGTGGAGCTAAGGAGAATTGAACTCCTGACCTCCTGCATGCCATGCAGGCGCTCTACCAACTGAGCTATAGCCCCAGGTCTTCTCCGCTGCGGTCTCCCGCGGCGACATCGACTACATTACACGGCCCTCCCGGGCTTCTGCCAAATCGCTCCTGCCGCGGCCCCCGGAACGGCCCGGGGTACTGTCGGCGGACCGTGCCCGATTCGTCCTGGGGAGCCGTACGCCGTGACCGCGCCGGAGCTGGAACAGTCCACCGATTCCGGCGGGCGCACCCCGCCGACGGGGGCGCCGGGACGCCGTGCGGCCGTCTGGGCCGCGGTCGGCTGCCTCGTCTCGTTCGCGGCGTTCTGGACCGCCCAGCGGCTGGCGCACGTGACCATGATCGACCTCATGGTCTACCGCGCGGAGGGCTGGACCGCGCGCACCGGCGCGGACCTCTACGACATGGTCGCCACCTCCGCCCACCTGCCCAACACCTACCCGCCGTTCGCCGCGCTGCTGTTCACCCCGCTGACGCTGGTCGGCGTCGGCACCATGCGCACCCTGGCCACGGCCGGCAACCTCCTGCTGCTGGTGGCCGCCGTCCACCTCTCGCTGCGGCTGGTGGGACGGCCGCACCGGCTGCCGCGCGCCGCCGCCACGCTCGCGCTGTCCGCGCTGCTGGTGTGGTGCGAGCCGGTGTGGACGACGCTGCGCTACGGACAGATCAACCTGCTGCTCGCGGTGCTCGTCCTCTGGGACCTCACCCGCAGGGACACCAACCGCTGGGCCGGAATCGGTATCGGCATCGCGGCGGGCATCAAGCTCACCCCCGCGCTGTTCGCCGTCCTCCTCGCGCTCGCCGGGGCGGTACGGGCCGTCCGGCTGCTGCGCGGCGGGGCACCGCTCCGTACGGCGCTGCGGGTGCCCTGGCTGCGGCAGGCGGCGGTGGCCACCGCCACGTTCCTCGCCACCGCCGTGCTCTCCGCGCTCGTCCTGCCGCGCGACGCGCACCGTTTCTGGACGGAGATCGTCTTCGCCGCGGACCGCGTCGGCGAGGTCGAGATCACCGCGAACCAGTCGCTGCGCGGCGCCCTCGCGCGGCTGCTGCACACCCATGACCCGGGCGGCGCCTGGCTGGTGGCCGCCGCCGTGACGGCCGTGGCCGGTCTGGCCCTCGCGACCGCCGCACTGCTGCGCGGGGACCGCGCCTGGGCCGCCGTCACCTGCGCGGTGACGGCCCTGCTGGTCAGCCCGATCTCCTGGTCGCACCACTGGGTGTGGTGCGTACCGGCGCTGATCCTCACCGGCTCCGAGGCACTGGCCCGCACCGGCGCCGCCGCACGGCGCTGGTGGACGGCGACGGGCGCACTGGCCGTCCTGTTCGTCAGCTTCGCCCTGTGGTGGGTCCCGCACGCCTGGCACCGCCACGAGGAGCTGCACCAGAACCCGCTCCAACTGCTGCTCTCCGACGTCTACCCGCTCGCCGGGCTCGCCCTGCTGGCCCTGTGCGCGCTGCGGCTGCGCCGGGCGGGACGCGCCGGAAGGGCGTAGCCGGAGCGGTACGGTCCGGCCGCCGGGCCACGGGTGACGTGACGTCAGTACGGTCCCGGCCCCGGCTCACGCGGCGTCAGGCGGGGCCGTACGTACGGCGTTCGGCGCGCGCCGGGCCACGCGCGGGGCGCGCTCAGGCACCGCGGCGGCGTTCGCGCTCAGGCCGTGGCGAAGGAGTAGAAACGCTTCAGCGTGCAGTGTTCGTCGAGGAGGCGGCCGTAGATCGGCTCGCCGTCCAGTTCACGGTAGGTCTCGATCGGGTCGCCCTTGATGACCAGCGCGCGGGCGCACTCCTCGCACCAGTACTGGAACGCGGAGTTGAGCGGCTCCATGTCGCGGACGATCGGCGTACCGCTGCCGCACCAGTCGCATTTCCTGCTGTGGGCTCCCATCGGTCAGCTCCAACTGTGGCCGCAGGACGTACAGACGAAAGAGACGCCGCCGTTGTCGCCGAGCATCTGCGCGACCCGGGCGGAGCCGCAGGCGGGGCACTGCAACGACGGGACCGCGCCGCACGGGACGGGGCGGGAGGCGGCGGCGTCCGGGAACCGGTGCGGGCACGGTGGCCCGGCGGCGGGCAGGTCGACGACCATCCCGAGGATGCTCCTGGGCATCGCGTCCTCTCCTCCCCTGCCGGCGGTCCGATTCTGCCACGGGCCGCCCGGCGGGACGGTCCGGTCACGGCACCGCCCCGGACGCGGCGGTCCACGCACCGAATCTGCCCGCGCCGCCGCGGCCGAACCGCCCGGCCCGGCGCGATGCCGTTTCCGGATACAGCAATGATCCCGCCTCACACGATCCAGTACGGGACTGGAATCCGTGAGACGGGATCATCCGGGTTGTGGAGCTAAGGAGAATTGAACTCCTGACCTCCTGCATGCCATGCAGGCGCTCTACCAACTGAGCTATAGCCCCGGGTCTTGTTCCGCCCCTCCGGGTTTCCCCCGGCGGCGCCGCGAACAAGAAGAACTTTAGCCTGCGACCTGCCCAGATGTGAAATCCGGTCCCGCGGAACGCTCCGCGGGCGGCTCAGGCGTCGTCGCCGAGCACCGGTTCCGGCAGGGTGCCGGCGTTGTGCTCCAGCAGCCGCCAGCCCCGGGCGCCCTCGCCCAGCACCGACCAGCAGCAGTTCGACAGCCCGCCGAGCCCCTCCCAGTGGTGCGCCTCCAGGCCGAGCAGCCGCCCGATGGTGGTGCGGATGGTGCCGCCGTGGCTGACGACGACGAGGGTGCCGTTGTCGGGCAGCTTCGCGGCGTGGTCCAGGACCACCGGGGCCGCCCGGTCGGCGACCTCGGTCTCCAGCTCGCCGCCGCCGCGCCGCACCGGCTCGCCGCGCTTCCAGGCGGCGTACTGCTCGCCGTACCGCTCGACGATCTCCTCGTGCGTCAGCCCCTGCCAGGCGCCGGCGTACGTCTCTCGCAGCGCGGCGTCGTGCGCCACGTCGAGCCCGGTCAGGGCGGACAGCTCACCGGCGGTCGCCGCGGCCCGGCGCAGGTCGGAGGCGACGATGGCGTCCGGGCCCAGGGCCGCGAGGAGCCGGGCCGCGCGCCGGGCCTGGTCCAGGCCTGTCGCGGTCAGCTCGATGTCCGTGGAGCCCTGGAAGCGGCGCTCCAGATTCCAGGCGGTCTGGCCGTGGCGCCACAGGACGATGCGGCGGCCGCGGCCCGCGGAGGTGCCGTTCAGTTGCCCACTCCCTCTGCCTCGCCCGCCGTGGCCTCGGCGTGCGCGGCGGCCTTGCCGCGGGTCGCCTTGGCGTCCTCGGGAAGATCGATCTCGGGGCAGTCCTTCCACAGGCGCTCCAGCGCGTAGAAGACGCGCTCCTCGCTGTGCTGGACGTGGACGACGATGTCGACGTAGTCGAGGAGGACCCAGCGGGCCTCGCGGTCGCCCTCGCGGCGGACCGGCTTGGCGCCGAGCTCCTTGTTGAGGCGCTCCTCGATCTCGTCGACGATCGACTTGACCTGGCGGTCGTTGGGCGCCGACGCCAGCAGGAAGGCGTCGGTGATCGAGAGGACGTCGCTGACGTCGTACGCGATGATGTCGTGCGCGAGCTTGTCGGCGGCCGCCTGGGCGGCGGCGTTGATGAGCTCGATGGAACGGTCCGTGGCGGTCACAAGCGGCTTTCGGGTCGGGGACGGGCCGCCGGCCCCGGGCACGCGGCCCACGGCGCCACCGCCCGGGCGGGCGGTGCGAGCGGCTTCGGATTCCCCTCAAGGGTCTCACGGACCACCGACACCCCGGCCGGGGATTTTCGTCACCCCGGGGACGCCGGGCCCGTACGGGAGCGGCCCTCCGCCCCGGAGCCGGGGCCGTACGCCACGGGGCCGCCCGCTCAAGCCGCAGGTGACGGCCGGGCCCCTACGGGGGAGGGGCCGCCACCCCGGTCTCCCCGGTGGCGGCCCCTCGCGTCGTGGGCCGGGCCGTACGCCACGGGGCCGCCGCCTCCCGTTCGGGAAGACGGCGGCCCCGTTCCGTGCCGGTCAGCCCCGGTAGTCCTGGCCCAGGACGACCGTGATGTCCGCGTTGGCGGCGCCGCCGGCCTTGTGGACCGCGCCCGCCGGCAGGCCCAGCGTCTTGGCCACCTCGTCCGCCTTGCCCCGGTCGGCGGCGTCCGCGTACGTGACCTGGGAAGCGGCCTGGGCGGCGCCCGCGGTGCCGCCGCTGACGTAGGTGTAGCCGCCGTTGACCAGGGCCGCCTGCGCCTTGGCCGCGGTCTTGGCGTCGCCGGTGGCGTTGCGTACCGAGACCCGCGGGGTGGCGTCCGGGTCGGTCTTCCTGACCGTGCCGCCGAGGACGTTCTTGACGACGGAACCGGCCGCCTCGGGGCCCAGGGTGCCGTTGGCCCGTACCGGCAGCAGCAGCGTGCCGTACGCGCCGGTCTTCGCCAGCTCGGCGCGGACCGCCAGCGAGCTGCCGAGCTGCGCCTCGGTGAGCGGCGGGTCGAGCACCTGGAGCAGCGACTTCACGGTGGCGGTGGCGCCGTCGGCGTCGCTGGAGACCTTCTTCAGCGTGGCCTGCATGATCTGGCCGAACCGTGCGAGCTGCTTGTCCTGGGTCTCGCCGGGGCCCCGGTAGGTGGCGTAGGCGACCGCCGACTGGCCGTTGAGGAGACGGTCGCGGCCCGGCTTGACCAGGGGCGAGTCGCCCTTCTTCGCCCCTGGGACCGTGGTGTCGGTGTCGACGGAGACGCCGCCGACGGTCTCGACGAGGTTCTCCAGGTACGGGGTGTCGAGCCGCCAGGACGCCTTGAGATCGGCGCCCAGGAGGGTGCCCAGCGCGTCCCGGGTGGGCTCGGTGCCGTCGTCCTTGACGGACTTGCCGAGGGTGGTGGCGGTGCCGTCGTCCTTGGTGAGGATGAGGTTGTTCGGCAGCAGGACGGTGGTGCCCTTGCCGGTGGTCTCGTTGTCGACCAGCAGGGCGGTGGAGCTGTCGCCGGTGCGGGTGTCACGGAGGTGGACGACGAGGACGTCGCGCTTCTGCCCGGCGCCCGCCTCGGCGGCGGGGGCGCCCGGACCGCTCAGCCCCGGCAGCTTCCCGGCCCACCAGAGGTAACCGACACCGCCGGTCACCAGCAGGACGAGCACCACCACGAGGGCCACCCGGCGGCTGCGTCCGCGCCGCTTGGCCTCCTCGCGGCGCTCGGTGCGGCTCTCGGTGAACTTCAGCCAGTCGATGACGTCCTCGGAGTCCTCGTCGGGCTCCTCGATGAACGCGAACTGCTCCGTGCGGTACTCCGGGTCCCGGTCGGCACCGGACGCGGACGGTCCGGAACCGTCGGCCCGGTCCGCGTCCTCGGGCGACCGGCGCTGCTCCGGGGGGCGCGGCGGCTGCTCGCGGTGGCGCTGCGGCTCCTCCGGGTAGCTCTGCGGCACGTCCGGGTAGCCCTGCGGCACGTCCTGCTCCACCCGGCCCCCGCCCTGGAACGGGTCGGCGTGACCGGGCTGCGCGTACCCCTGCGCGCCGTACTGCTGCCCGGCGTGGCCCTGCTCCCCGTAGGGGGCCCGGCCGTAGGCGTCCTGCCCGTAGGCGGAGGGCTCGTACGACGGCTCGTACGACCGCTCGTACGGCTCATGGGCGGGCGGCGCGTAGGGCGCCTGCTCGTACGGGGGGCGGGGGGCCTGCTGCGGGACCCAGTTCTGCTGCGGTGCGGGGGCGCCGGGCGCCGGGTTCCCGTAGGGGTCGTAGCCCTGGGCGGTGCCGTCGTAGCCCTGGGCCTGGCTCCCGTAGGGGTCGTGGCCGCCGTAGGACGCCGGGTCGCCGTACGGTGCGGCGGGCCGCCCGTAGGGGTCGTAGTGCTGGTCCTGGCCGGGCGCGGTGTCCCGCACCGGCTGCCCGTACGCGTCGTAGGTGTACTCCGGCCGGCCCTGCCGCCGTTCGTGGGCGTACGGGTCGGGGGTGTACGGGTCCTGCGGCCCGTACGGGTCCTGTCGGTCGGTCACCGGTGCCCCTTTCGATCCGCCCCGTCAGCCGTTGTCGCGGTAGAGCTGCTTCTTGTCGATGTAGCGCACCACGCCGTCGGGGACCAGGTACCAGACCGGGTCGCCCTGGGCGACGCGTGCCCGGCAGTCGGTGGAGGATATGGCGAGCGCGGGCACCTCGACGAGGGAGACCGCGCCGTCGGGCAACCCGGGGTCGGCGAGGACGTGGCCGGGCCGGGTGACGCCGATGAAGTGCGCCAGGGAGACCAGTTCCTCGGCGTCGTGCCAGGTGAGGATCTGCCCCAGCGCGTCGGCGCCGGTGATGAAGAACAGATCGGCGTCGCCGTGCAGCGCCCGCAGGTCACGCAGGGTGTCGATGGTGTACGTCTTGCCGCCGCGGTCGATGTCGATGCGGCTGACGGAGAACTGCGGGTTCGACGCGGTCGCGATGACCGTCATCAGATAACGGTCCTCGGCCGGGGACACCAATTTGTGGCTCTTCTGCCACGGCTGCCCGGTCGGGACGAAGATGACCTCGTCGAGGTGGAACTGGCTGGCCACCTCGCTGGCGGCGACCAGGTGTCCGTGATGGATCGGGTCGAAGGTCCCGCCCATCACTCCGAGTCGCCGCTTCACGGGCTCTGTGTGCTCTCCCATGCGTGCAGACCCTACTGGGCGCCGCGCGCTGCCGGAGGCCGGGGACCGGCTCAGCGGTCCCGGTTGAAGCGGGTGGTGATGACCAGCAGGAGGAGCAGGACGACGAAAGCCCCGCCGCCGGTGACGAGCGGGTTGAGGCTGTCGTGCTGGCCGCCCTCGGCGAGGGAGACCAGGGACTGTGCGGGGGTGTGCAGGCTCATTGTCGGGGGACCAATCCGGGCTGGGGGCGGGCAGAGACTTCCGCCACATCGTAAGCGCCGGGCCCGCGCGGGCTCACGGCGACTCCGCCGGCGACCGGCGCGGACGGCCGCCCGGCGGCCTCACTCCCCCGGCCGCGTCCGGTCAGTTGCCGTCCGAGTCGCCGTAGCCGCGCAGCAGGAGCCAGGCGAGGAGTGCCGCACCGAGGACACCGACGATGATCACGCCGCGGAGCAGCCATCCGGGGCCGTCGTTGGCGTGGGAGACGCCGGTGGCACCGGCCGTCGCGGCGGCGTCGGAAGCGGCGAGCAGCACGCTCGGAATCGTCATGGCGGGGCGCTCCGTTTGTACGGGACTGTGCGGTCATGTGGTGCGAGGTCAGCGTACGCCCGAGCATCCAATCGGCTGTCAGCGGCGTCCTCTAGTCTGAATCACACGCAGTCGAACAGGGGGAGGCCCCAATGACGGAGAGCCCAGGCGGCGAGCGGGTACCGAGCCGGGACCGCAGGCGGTTCCCCGGTATCTCGTCCCGTTCGTACGAACACCCGGCGGACCGGTCGGCGCTGGTGGCGCTGCGCAAGCTCAGCGGGTTCGACACCGTCTTCAAGACGCTCAGCGGCTTGTTGCCGGAGCGCAGCCTGCGGCTGCTCTTCCTGTCGGACTCGGTGCGCGTCGGCGACCGCCAGTTCGCGCACCTCAACGACATGCTGCGGGACGCCTGCTACATCCTGGACCTGGAGAAGGTCCCGCCGATGTACGTCAATCAGGACCCGCAGCCCAACGCCATGTGCATCGGGCTCGACGAGCCGATCATCGTGGTCTCCACCGGTCTGGTCGAGCTGCTGGACGAGGAGGAGATGCGGGCGGTCATCGGCCACGAGGTCGGGCACGCCCTGTCCGGGCACGCGGTCTACCGCACCCTGCTGCTCTTCCTCACGAAGATGGCGCTGCGGGTGGCGTGGATCCCGCTCGGCAACGTCGCGGTGATGGCGATCGTGACGGCGCTGCGCGAGTGGTTCCGCAAGTCGGAGCTGTCGGCCGACCGCGCCGGTCTGCTGGTCGGGCAGGACGTCCAGGCGTCGATGCGCGGCCTGATGAAGCTGGCGGGCGGCAACCACCTGCACGAGATGAACGTCGACGCGTTCCTGGAGCAGGCGGAGGAGTACGAGTCCGGCGGCGATCTGCGCGACTCCGTGCTGAAGATCCTCAACGTCCTGCCGCGCAGCCACCCCTTCACCACGGTGCGCGCCGCCGAGCTGAAGAAGTGGGCGGCCAGCCGCGACTACCAGCGGATCATGGACGGCCACTACCCGCGGCGTGACGAGGACAAGGACACCTCGGTGTCCGACTCCTTCCGCGACTCCGCGTCCCATTACGCCGACTCGGTGCGTAACAGCAAGGACCCGCTGATGGGCCTGGTGCGGGACATCGCGGGCGGTGCGGGCGACCTCGGCGGCAAGCTGCGGGACACGGTCTTCCGCGGCCCGCAGCACCCCGGTGGCTCCGGTGGCGACGGCGCTAACGGATCGGGTGGCTCGGAGCCGGCTGGGAAGTAGCGGCGAGCCGGCCGCAGAGCGAGGGGTTCGCCCACTGGCGGGAGTAGGGATCGGTACCCGCCGGACGGGCGTCCCCCGCGCGCTGGCCGGCCAGCAGCGGGCGCAGGACGTCCGCCTGGGGGGAGCAGGTCATCGGCCCGGCCTGGAGGGTGCTCTGCGCGACCTCCAGCCGGTGGTCGGCGAGGTCCTCGCGGTCCAGCCGGAAGCGGATCTCGCGGCGGACGGTGAAGAGCGAGGAGGCGCCGGGCACGGGCTTCCCGGTGCCGTGCTCGGCGTGCTGCGCCGCGCCGCCGGTGGCCCGTACCGCGTAGACGAAGGTGTAGTCGGCGGTGACCTCCAGGGAGTCGGGGCCGCTCTCGGAGGTGGCGAGGGTGCCGGAGACGCGGACGTTCCGGTCGGCGAGCGCCGTCGTGGAGCGGTCGAGGCGGACCAGCCAGCCGGTCGCCGCGTGCCGTCCGTCGTCGACGGGGCGCGCCATGGAGCGGTCGAACTGATCGAGCTGCCCGGTGTCCAGCAGCAGCCGGACGGAGCGGACGTTCCCGCCGGTCAGGGTGGCCGGGTCGACCGAGGAGCGGATCAGGTACTCCTTCGCCAGCCGCAGGGCCTCGATGACCTGACCGCCGGAGAAGTGCGCGGTGCGGGACGCGTTCGACGGGATGGTGATCCCGGCGGCGCCGGTCTTGAAGTGGGCGGCCGGGCTGTGGGCGAAGAGGTCACCGGGGGCGCCGCCCGGCACCGCGCCGGGCGGGGTGAGCGGCACCACCGACGATCGCAGCGGCTGGGCGCCGGGCCCGGGATCGGCCGTCTTGTACGGGTGGCGGACGCCCATGTAGATGGCGGTGCCGAAGGCGATGACGATCAGCAGGACCAGCAGCAGCGCCTGGCGTGAGCCGGGCAGCCGCGTCCACGGGCGGCGGGGGCGGACGGCGGGCGCGTGGTGTTCGCCGAGGCGTTCGTCGGCGGAGTTCTCCTGGAGCCGGGCAGCGCGGATGAACGACTCGTCGAAGACCATCGACCGGTATTCGTCCTCGCCGCCTCCCGGAGCGCCTTCCGGCGTCCCCTCGGGAGGGTCACCTCGTCCGCTCATATCACCAGAGTAGGTCGGCGGGGTGGGACGTAAACGTCGTGGGGCGGACGGATACGGCCCGGCGGCGCGGAGCGCGCGGCGGCCGGGGCGGCGCCGGGGGCGTCAGGGCGTCCGGGGCGGCTCGGACGACGGGACGGCCCCGGTGGACGTGGGCGGCGGCAGGCCGGGGCGGGCCGGGCCACGGCCGGGCGCGGGGCCGCCGGACGGGGCGTCCGTGGAGGCCGGGGGCCGCCCCGGGGCGGCCCCACCACCGCCGCGCTGCACGGCCGTGAAGGCGAGGGCGACGAGGCCGACGCCCATGACGACGGCGAGCACCCAGGCCACCGGGCGGTGCCAGTGGGCGGTACCGCGGTAGGGACGGAGCGCGCCGCCGTAGGGGCCGTACGGGCCGTAGGGCGCGAAGGTGTCGTCGTCGTACGGGCTCGGGCCGCGGGGGTCGTCGTAGGGGTCGCCGCCGTCGTGCTCGGGGCCGACGGCGAGGCCGGCGCGGGCCTCGGCGGCGGCGACGAGGCGTTCGACGGCGGAGGGTTCGTGGATCTGCGCGGCGCGGACGAACGCCTCGTCGAAGACCACGGAGGCGAAGTCCTCGTCCGCCGCTCCGTGGCTCCCGTGGTCGTGCTCGTCGGGCTGTTCGCCGTCCGGGAACGGCGTGCCCCCCGCGTCGTCCGGCACGCGTCCAGATTAGCCCCGTCCGGGCGGCTCGGGCAGGGAGCGGAGCTGACGGTCTCGCCCGGGGCTGCCGGTGGCGTCCGGGGCGAGGCCGTCGTCCGGCCGGGGGTCAGCGGGTGTGCCCGTCGCCGGTGACCAGGTACTTCGTGGAGGTCAGCTCGGGCAGTCCCATGGGGCCGCGGGCGTGCAGCTTCTGGGTGGAGATGCCGATCTCGGCGCCGAAGCCGAACTGGCTGCCGTCGGTGAAGCGGGTGGAGGCGTTCACGGCGACCGTGGTCGAGTCGACCAGTTGGGTGAAGCGGCGGGCGGCGGCCTGCGAACCGGTCACGATGGCCTCGGTGTGGCCGGAGGACCAGCGGCGGATGTGGGCGACGGCCGCGTCGAGGTCGGGGACGACGGCGGCGGCGATGTCGTACGAGAGGTACTCGGTGGCCCAGTCCTCCTCGGTGGCGGGGGCGACGAGGCCGGGGCCGGCCTGCTGCCAGACGGCGTCGCCGTGGACGACCACCCCGGCCTGGGTGAGGGCTTCGAGGGCGCGGGGCAAGAACGCCTCGGCGATCCCGGCGTGCACGAGGACGGTCTCGGCGGCGTTGCAGACGCTGGGGCGCTGGGCCTTGGAGTTGATGAGGATGCCGAGCGCCATGTCGATGTCGGCGGCCTCGTCGACGTAGACGTGGCAGTTGCCGGTGCCGGTCTCGATGACCGGGACGGTGGACTCCTCGACGACGGTGCGGATGAGCGAGGCGCCGCCGCGCGGGATCAGCACGTCGACCAGGCCGCGGGCGCGCATCAGCTCCTTGACCGAGTCGCGGCTCTCGCCGGGCACCAACTGGACGGCGTCGGCGGGCAGCCCGGCGCCCGCCACGGCGTCGCGCAGGACGGTGACGAGGGCGGTGTTGGAGGCGTACGCGGAGGAGGAGCCGCGCAGCAGGACGGCGTTGCCGGACTTCAGGCAGAGGGCGGCGGCGTCGACGGTGACGTTGGGCCGGGCCTCGTAGATGATGCCGACGACGCCGAGGGGGACGCGGATCTGCCGCAGGTCGAGGCCGTTGGGGAGGGTCGAGCCGCGGACGACCTCGCCGACCGGGTCGGGCAGGGTGACGACGTGCCGGACGTCACCGGCGATGGCGGCGATCCGCTCCGGGGTGAGGGTCAGCCGGTCGACCAGCGATTCGGGGGTGCCGGCGGCGCGGGCCTTGGCGATGTCCTCGGCGTTGGCCGCGACGATCTCGTCGGTGCGGGCGACGAGGGCGTCGGCGATGGCGAGCAGGGCGCCGTCGCGGTCGGTCCGCGGCAGCGGCGCGAGGAGGGCCGCGGCCTCCCGGGCGCGGGCCGCGGTCGCGAGAACGGGTGAGGAGTGCGAGGCGCTGCTGGTCATGGGCGGAAGACTAGACGAGCGGCGACGCGGATCCACGGGGTGGTTCAGGGAGCGGACGGGGCGGGGACGGTCGGACGCACGTCGCCGGGCCCGGCGGGGCGGCCGGGCGCGGGGCTGCGGGTGCGGGTCGGCCCGGTGCGCCGGGCGGCCGCGTCCCCCGGGCGGCCCGATACGTCGGGCGGCCGCGTGCCTCGGGTGGCCCGGTGCGCCGGGCGGCCCGATACGCCGGGCAGCCGCGTGCCCCGGGCGGCCCGATGCGCCGGGTGGCCGCGTCCCCCGGGCGGCCCGATACGCCGGGCGGCCCGATACGTCGGGCGGCCGCGTGCCCGACAGCCCTGGGGGCTGGGGCCCGGCGTCCTGCCCAGCGGCACGCACCGGCACCCGGTACGCCCTTCGGCCGCGCCGCACGGCACGCACCGGCCGGTCGCGTCCGCCCGGTCGCCCCGCCCCCTCAGTACGGGTGTACCCCCACCGGCGCCGCCGGCGGGGGGCCGTATCCCTCCGCGATGCGCTGGTGGTAGGTGTCGCGGTCGATGACCTCCAGGCCGACGATCTCCCAGGGGGGCAGGCCCGCGGTGGAGCGGTGTTCGCCCCAGAGGCGGAGGGCCACGGCGGCGGCGTCGTGCAGGTCGCGGGCCTCTTCCCAGTACCGGATCTCGGCGTGGTCGTTGGCGTAGCGGCTGGTCAGCAGGAACGGGTGGTCGTGGGCGAGCTGTTCGAGGGCGCGGCGGACGTCGGCCAGCGGGGCGTCGGCCCCGGAGACGCTGAGGGTGACGTGCCACAGGCGGGACGGCTCGCGGCCGTCGGGCGCCGGTTGCGGTGCGGCGCGTGGCCGGTCGCGTGGGGTGTCGGGCCGGACGTCCGGCGGGGTGCCGGTCCCGACGCTGATCAGTCCGGCCCCCGCCGTCCCCCGGCGCGGTGCCCCTGGACGCCCTCGTACCACGGCGGCCTCCTGTGCTGCGAATGATGCGAATCGCCTCGCGCGGGCGCGGGGCCGATCGGTGCGGTCTTCCTCGGCGTGTTGCGGGCGCCCCTCAGATGCGGCGCCCCCGCAACAAAGTGGACCAGTCCACGGAGCGTCGCGGGGGCGTTTTGCCGAAGGTCCCCGCGGAAAGGGGGCACACCGCTCCGGTTCGGGCGCCGCCGCGCCCGCTGCTGACGGCGGCGTCACCGGTGGGGCGGGTGGATCCGGCGGCGCCGCCCCGGCGTCAGGGGCCGAGGAGGACGAGGTCGTCGCGGTGCACGACCTCGCGCTCGTAGGCGGGTCCCAGTTCGCGGGCGAGGTCGCGGGTGGAGCGGCCGATCAGCCGGGGGATCTCCCGGGCGTCGAAGTTGACCAGTCCGCGGGCGACGGCGGTGCCGGACGGGTCCCGCAGCTCGACCGGGTCGCCCGCGGTGAACTCGCCCTCCACCGCGGCGATCCCGGCGGGCAGCAGCGAGGAGTTCCGTTCGACGACCGCGCGCACCGCGCCGTCGTCGAGGATCAGCGCGCCGCGCGGGGTGGAGGCGTGCGCCAGCCACAGCAGACGGTCGGCGGAGCGGCGGCCGGTGCGCAGGAAGTGGGTGCCGGTGGGGCCGCCGGCCAGCGCCTCGGCGGCGTGCACCGCGGAGGTCAGGACGACGGGGACGCCGGCCGCCGCGGCGATCCGGGCGGCCTCGACCTTGGTGACCATGCCGCCGGTGCCGACCCCGGCGCGCCCGGCGCTGCCGATCTCGATGCCTTCGAGGTCCGCGGGGCCGCTGACCTGCGCTATCCGCGAGGTGCCGGGGGTGGACGGGTCACCGTCGTAGAGCCCGTCGACGTCGGAGAGGAGGACGAGGAGGTCGGCGCGGACGAGGTGGGCGACGAGGGCGGCGAGGCGGTCGTTGTCGCCGAAGCGGATCTCGTCGGTGGCGACGGTGTCGTTCTCGTTGACGATCGGTACGGCGCCCATGGCCAGGAGCTGGTCCAGGGTGCGGCAGGCGTTGCGGTAGTGGGCGCGGCGGCTGGTGTCGTCGCTGGTCAGCAGGATCTGCCCGACGCGGCGGCCGTAGCGCGCGAAGGAGGCGGTGTAGCGGGCGACGAGGAGGCCCTGGCCGACGCTGGCGGCGGCCTGCTGGCGGGCGAGGTCGCGGGGGCGGCGGTCGAGGCCGAGGGGCGCCAGGCCCGCGGCGATGGCGCCGGAGGAGACCAGCACGATCTCCTTGTCGCGGTACTTCGCCAACGTGTCCACCAGCGCGTCGACGCGGTCGGCGTCCAGCCCGCCGGCGGCGGTGGTCAGCGAGGAGGAGCCGACCTTCACCACGACCCGGCGCGCCTCGGCGACGCCCTCGCGCGGCCCCGCGGCTCCCGAGGTCCCGCCGGTCGCCGTCCCCTGATTCGCCCCTGCCACCTGCTACCCCTGTGCTCGCGTCCGTTGCCGCCGTGCGGGGCGGCCCGCGGGCCGCCCGTGCGGGCAATCTACGGCAGCGGGCGGGGCGGCCGCGTGGCGATATCGCCTGGCGGACGGCGTGGTGGACGGCGTACGCGGGCGGGCGGCGGGGTGTGCTCCCGCTCACGCCGGGCGGTGCGGGGCGTGACGCCGGTGCGCGGCAAGGGCGTTGACGTTCCGGGAGGTGAGGACAAGTCGGTTAAGACGCCGATGACGCCTTCGGGGTTGCGCGCGTTTGGTCCGCATTCGCGGTGATGAGAACCACAGCAGATTGTCACCGGAGCCAACAAGGTCATACGGTCGGGTGTCCACCGGTCCCGTTTCCGCCGCCCAGGCGGCGTCGCAGCGCGGGGCCCGGCCGCCCCCTCGGCCTCCACCTGACCTTCTCTTTTTGCTGCCAGGAGCCCTCCCCCGTGCCTTCCGCCGGAATCGCCCCCCGACGAGCCGTACAGCTCGCGGCGCTGTTCGCGATGATGGTCGCCTTCATCGCCCAGCTTCTCGGTGCGCTGTTGCCCGTCATACCCCTGTTCATCGTCGCGTCCGTGGCCAACCTCGGCCTCGATCTGTTCCTCCAGCACAAGCAGCCCGGGCTGCTCGCCGTGCTGGGCCGGGTCCGCTTCGATGTAACGGTTCGTCAGCTACTGCGCGACATGCTGATCCTCGTCGGCCTGCTGCACATCGACGGCATCAACCCGCTCGTCGAGCAGGCGCCGCTCACCATCGCCCTGCTGGCCTTCTACGGCACGCACTTCGTCTGCCAGGCCCTCGCGGTGCTGGTGCGGCGCAGCCGCGCGCTGCCGTTCGTGACGCGGAACGTCGACGCGAGCGCGCTGGGGCTGTCCGACGCGCCGCCGCGGCTGCTGTCCCGGCAGACCGGCCGCCGGCTGCTGCGCTTCTCGGTGCCCACCACGGCCGGCATGGTGGTCACCGCGATCACCACGGACGCGTTCTGGGGCGGCATCGGGCTGGCCGTCTCGCTGCTGCTGTCGATCGGCGGCTCGCTCTACCTGAGCACCTGGCTGATGCCGAAGAAGCGCGTCCTCGGCGAGGCGCGCGCCCTGGAGTGGCTGGACAGGTGGCTGGCCGCGTATGAGCCGACGGTCGGTATGTACTTCTCCGGCGGCGCGTCCTCCGCGTACCAGGCGAACATGTGGCTCTCCACCCTCGCCGGTCTCGACGGCAAGCCGATCATCGTGCTCCGTGAGCGGTTCATGGTGCAGAAGATCGAGGCGACGGACATCCCGATCGTCTGCATTCCCAAGGTCGCCAACCTGATGCGCCTGGAGCACTCCGCGCTCAAGCTGCTGCTGCACCCGGCGAACTCCGGCAAGACCTCGCAGATCCTGCGTATCCCCTCCATCAAGCACGCCTTCATCAACCACGGTGAGAGCGACAAGCTGTCGTCCTGCAACCCGTACGCGAAGGCGTACGACGAGGTGTGGGTCGCGGGTCCGGCGGCCCGCGACCGCTACCAGCTCGCCGACATCGGCGTGGAGGACAAGGACGTCGTCGAGGTCGGCCGCCCGCAGCTCGCGCCGATCCTGCCGTACGCGGGCCCGCCCGCCGCGGACCGGATGACGACGGTGCTGTACGCCCCGACCTGGGAGGGCTGGGACGGCAACCCGGGCAACACCTCGGTGATCCTGGCCGGCGAGAACATCGTCCGGGCGCTGCTGGCCGACCCGAAGGTGCGGCTGCTGTACAAGCCGCACCCGATGACCGGCTCCGTGGACCGGCGGGCGGGCGCCGCCAACGCCCGTATCCAGGCGATGATCGCGGAGGCCAACGCCCGGCGCGGCGGCGAGCGGCCGGACGCCGGAGCCGCGGCGGAGCTGGAGCGGTGCGAGGCGGAGCTGGCCGCGCTGACCACCTCGGCGTTCCGCAAGAGCGCGGACGAGCTGGAGCGGATGCGGCTCCAGGGCACGCCGCCGCAGGGCCGCGCGGCCGCCGTCGCGGCCGCCGCCGACGCCTGGGAGCGCGCCTACTTCGCGTCCTTCCCGGCGTGGGAGCACCTCGTCATCACCACCGCGCGCCCCGGCATCTTCGGCTGCTTCAACCAGGCGGACGTGCTGATCAGCGACGTCTCCAGCGTGGTGTCCGACTACCTGACCAGCGAGAAGCCGTACGCGGTCGCCAACACCTCCGGAATGGCGGAGGAGGAGTTCCGTACGCAGTTCCCGACGGTGCGCGCCGCGACGATCCTCACGCCCGAGGCGGACGGCGTCGCCGGGCTGCTGGCGAGCGTCCGCGACCCGGGGCTGGACACCCTCGCGGCCGAACGCGCCGCGCTCAAGGAGCACCTGCTCGGCCCCTCGGACCCGCCCTCGCCGGTCCGCTTCAACCAGGCGTCGCTGGACCTGTGTGCCAAGGCCGACGCCCGCCGCGTCCGGATGGAGCACCGGCTGGCCGGCATCCCCGGGCAGCGCGCCCAGGAAGAGGAGAGCGCGGCGGAGCCCGACGCCCCGGAGGCGCCCGCGGCGGTCTGAGCCAACGGAGCGCGCACACCGGCCCGACGGGGCCCGCCGGTCAGCGGCGGGCCCCGTCGGCGTTCGCGGACCGCGTACGGGCGCCCGCTCCCGGCGGCCGTCCGTACGCGGTCGGACCATAGACTGGACGGGACATCCGCAGGCGACAGTCGCCGGTCCGGTACGAGAGCGAGCCGAGGGAATTCCGATGGCCGAGTGGCGCCCCGTGCGGCAGGTCCGCACGCATGAGCTGGTGCTGGAGAGCATCGAGGCGCAGGTGCTCGCCGGGGAGCTGAAGGCCGGGGACCGGCTGCCGCCGGAGCGGGAGCTGGCGCCGGTGCTCGGGGTCAGCCGCTCGGCGCTGCGCGAGGCGCTGCGGGTGCTGGAGACCATCGGGGTGCTGGTGGCGCAGGCGGGCCGGGGCGCGGACGCCGGGGCGCGGATCGTGCGCCATCCGGACGACGCGCTCGGCCGGCTGCTGCGGCTGCACTTCGCACTCGGCAGCTACAGCCTCCACGACGTCCTGGAGGCCCGGGTCACCCTGGAGCGCTCCAGCTTCGAGGCGGCGGCGCGGCACGGCGCGCCCGAGGCGCTGGACGAGGCCGGTGAGCTGCTGGAACGGCTGCGCGCCGAGGGCCTGTCCGCCGCGGAGTTCAACGATCTGGACACCCGCTTCCACGTCGCCATCGCCCGCAGCTCCGGCAACGACCTCACCTCGACGCTGACCTCCGCGGTCCGCGAGTCGGTCCGGCCGCTGATCCTGCGCGCCCTGGAGGACGCCGAGGACTGGCCGGCCACCGCCGCGGCCCTCAACGACGACCACACCGAACTGCTCCGCCTGGTCCGCGCGGGCGACGGCGCCGCCGCCGCGGACCTCGCCGAACGCCACATCCGCAGCTTCCACGGGACGCTCGTGGAGGACGAGGACGAGGGCGAGGACGAGCACGAGGACGGCGCGGCGGAGGACGCGGGCGCGTAGCCCGCACGGGCGTGGCCGGGGCCGCACGTACCCGGGGCCGCGCTCGCCATGGCCACGGCCCGCCTCCCGGTACCCCGCGCCACCTTCCGGCACCCCGCCTCCCGGCACCCCGCCCCGCATTCCGGCCCGCGGCCCGTCCGCCTCCCACCCCCGGCGCCCCCGTAATTCCCGGCCTCCGGCCCGCCCGCCACCGGGCTCCTCGCGCCCCCGCGCCCCGGCTCCGCCATGCCCGAGCCGCCCGCGCTCCCCTCCCCCGCCGCCGTCCGGCACCCCCATGCGCACGTCCGACGCACCCGTTCCGTACCGCCTCCCGCCCGGACTTCCGGACCGACGCTAGAATGGTCGGACCGTAAACTTAGTGGGAGGCGCTCCATGCGTATCGGACTCTTCGCCACCTGCCTGGGGGACACCCTCTTCCCCGACGCGGTGAAGGCCACCGCCCTGCTGCTCGCCCGTCTCGGGCACGAGGTGGTGTTCCCGCCGGAGCAGACCTGCTGCGGCCAGATGCACGTCAACACCGGCTACCAGCGCGAGCCGGTCCCCCTCGTCCGCGGTTTCGCGGAACAGTTCGGGGACGCGTCGATCGAGGCGGTGGTGATGCCGTCCGGTTCCTGTGCCGGTTCGGTCCGCCACCAGCACGAGATCGTCGCCGCGCGCTACGGCGACGCCGCGCTCCGCTCCGGCGTCGCCACCGTCAAGAAGAAGACGTACGAACTCTCCGAACTGCTGGTGGACGTGCTCGGCGTCACCGACGTCGGCGCGTACTTCCCGCACCGCGTCACGTACCACCCCACCTGCCACTCGCTGCGGATGCTGCGGGTCGGCGAGAAGCCGCTGCGGCTGCTGCGCGCGGTCGAGGAGATCGACCTCGTCGAGCTGCCGGAGGCCGACGCCTGCTGCGGCTTCGGCGGCACCTTCGCCGTCAAGAACGCCGACACCTCCTCGGCGATGCTGCACGACAAGCTCGGCCACATCGCCGAAACCGGCGCCGCCGTCTGCACCGCGGGCGACTCCTCCTGCCTGATGCACATCGGCGGCGGACTCTCCCGTATCCGGTCCGGCACCCGCACCCTGCACCTCGCACAGATCCTCGCCGCCACCCGCACCGCGCCGTACGTCCCGACGGAGGCCGTCCGATGAGCACCTTCCTGGGCATGCCCGCCGCCCCGCCCCGCGCCCCGTACGGCGCCGGCAACCTCCGCGGCGACCGCAGCTTCCCCGAAGCCGCCCACGACGAACTGCGCAACGAACAACTGCGCCGCAACCTCGGCAAGGCCACCCACACCATCCGCGCCAAGCGGCTCGCGGTCACCGGCGAACTCCCCGACTGGGAGCGGCTGCGCGACGCCGGATCCGCGCTGAAGACCGCCACCATGAACCGCCTCCCCGACCTCCTGGAAGAGCTGGAGCGCAAGGTCACCGAGCGCGGCGGCACCGTCCACTGGGCACGCGACGGGGTCGAGGCCAACGCCATCGTCACCGAGCTGATCGAGGCGACCGGCAGCCGCGAGGTCATCAAGGTCAAGTCGATGGCCACCCAGGAGATCGGCCTCAACGAACACCTCGAAAGCCGCGGCATCACCCCGTACGAGACCGACCTCGCCGAGCTGATCGTGCAGCTCGCGCACGACAAGCCGTCGCACATCCTCGTCCCGGCGATCCACCGCAACCGCGACGAGATCCGGCAGATCTTCCTCAAGGAGATCCCCGGCGTCGACCCGGATCTCGACGCCGTGCCCGCGCATCTGGCGGCCGCCGCCCGCGCCTACCTGCGGGAGAAGTTCATGACGACGAAGGTCGCCGTCTCCGGCGCGAACTTCGGCGTCGCCGAGACCGGCACCCTCGCCGTCGTCGAGTCCGAGGGCAACGGCCGGATGTGCCTGACCCTGCCCGAGACGCTGATCACCGTCATGGGCATCGAGAAGGTCATCCCCCGCTACCAGGACCTGGAGGTCTTCCTCCAACTGCTGCCGCGCTCCTCCACCGGCGAGCGGATGAACCCGTACACCTCGATGTGGACCGGCACCACGCCCGGCGACGGACCGCAGAACTTCCACCTGGTCCTCCTCGACAACGGACGCACCGCCGCCCTCGCCGACTCCGTCGGCCGCGAGGCGCTCAACTGCATCCGCTGCTCGGCCTGTCTCAACGTCTGCCCGGTCTACGAACGCGCCGGCGGCCACGCCTACGGCTCGACGTACCCGGGCCCGATCGGCGCCGTCCTCACCCCGCAGCTCGCCGGGATGCACGCCGCCAAGGACGACCCCAACAGCTCGCTGCCGTACGCCTCCAGCCTCTGCGGCGCCTGCTTCGACGCCTGCCCCGTCAAGATCGACATCCCGTCGCTCCTGGTCGAGCTGCGCCACCAGAAGACCGAACAGTCCGGTACCACCGCGGAGAAGCTCGCGATGAAGGCGGCGGCCGGCGTGATGAAGCGGCCCAAGGTCTACACCGCCGCGCAGAACGCCGCCCGCATCGGCCGCGTCGCCGGTGGCCGCGACGGCACCATCTCGCACCTGCCGCCGCCGTTCAACGGCTGGAGCGAGAGCCGCGACACCCCCGTCCCGCCCCGGCACACCTTCCGCTCCTGGCTCACCTCGGACGAGGGCACCGCCGCGCTGCGCGACGCCGCCGCCGAAGGCGCCCGGCAGCGCGCCGCGCACCCCGACACCCCCGAGGAGGAACGGTGACCACGACCGCACGCGAGACGGTCCTCGGCCGCATCCGCGACGCCCTGGCGCTCGCCCCCGCACCGGAGACGGACGTCCCCCGCGCCTACCGCACCGGCCGCACCCTCCCCGACGCCGACCGCCTCGCCCTCTTCACCGACCGGCTCGTCGACTACCGCGCCGAGGTCCACCCCTGCACCGCCGAGGAGACCGCGGCCACCGTCGCCGCCGTCCTGGCCGCCCGCGGCGCCCGCCTCGTCGGCGTCCCCGCCGGACTCGACCGCGCCTGGCTCGCCGCGTACGACGGCGAGGTCCGCGAGGACGATCCGGCGGTGCCACCACCCGCGCTCGACGCCCTCGACGGGGTGGTCACCGCCTCCGCCGTGAGCTGCGCCGAGACCGGCACGATCTTCCTCGACGGCTCCCCGGGCCAGGGCCGCCGCGCCCTGACCCTCGTCCCCGACCTGCACGTCTGCGTCGTGGACCTCTCCAGCGTGGAGGTCGGCGTCCCCGAAGCCGTCGCCCGCCTCGTCCCCGAACGGCCGACGACGCTGATCAGCGGCCCGTCCGCCACCTCCGACATCGAACTGGAACGCGTCGAGGGCGTCCACGGCCCCCGCACCCTGGACGTGATCATCCGGACGGACGTCTGACCGGACACACCACAACGGCGAGGGCCCCGGGAACACACTCCCCGGGGCCCTCGCCATGTGCCGGACGGCTCAGAACGGGCGGAAGCCGTCGTACTCCTGCTCCGCCTCGTCCCGCGCCGCGTCGCGGTCGCGGCGGCGCTGGGCCGCGGGCCGCGGCGCCTCCAGCCGGTGGTCCTCACCGCGCCGGCCGAGCATCTCCGCACCGGCGGCCATCGTCGGCTCCCAGTCGAAGACCACGGCGTTGTCCTCCGGGCCGATCGCCACGCCGTCACCGGTGTGCGCACCGGCCTTGAGCAGCGCGTCCTCCACGCCGAGCCGGTTGAGCCGGTCCGCGAGGTAGCCGACCGCCTCGTCGTTGTTGAAGTCCGTCTGCCGCACCCAGCGCTCCGGCTTCTCGCCCCGCACCCGGTAGAAGTGGTCGCCCTCCTCCGTGACCGTGAAGCCGGAGTCGTCCACCGCCTTGGGCCGGATGACGATACGGGTCGCCTCCTGCACCGGCTTGGCGGCACGCGCCTGCGCCACGATCTCGGCGAGCGCGTACGACAGCTCCTTCAGGCCCTGGCGGGCGACGGCCGACACCTCGAAGACACGGAAACCGCGCTCCTGGAGATCGCCGCGGATCATGTCGGCGAGGTCCTGACCGTCCGGGATGTCGACCTTGTTGAGGACGACGAGACGCGGCCGGTCCTCCAGACCGCCGTACTGCGCCAACTCTTCCTCGATCTTGTCGAGGTCGGAGAGCGGGTCACGGTCCGACTCCAGCGTGGCGGTGTCCAGCACATGGACCAGCACCTCGCACCGCTCCACATGGCGCAGGAACTCCAGGCCCAGCCCCTTGCCCTGGCTGGCGCCCGGGATCAGCCCCGGCACGTCCGCGATGGTGTAGACCGTCGAACCGGCCGTCACCACACCGAGGTTCGGCACCAGCGTGGTGAACGGATAGTCCGCGATCTTCGGCTTCGCCGCCGACAGCACCGAGATCAGCGAGGACTTACCGGCGCTCGGGAAGCCGACCAGCGCGACATCCGCGACGGTCTTCAACTCCAGCACGATGTCGCGCGCCTCACCGGGCTCGCCCAGCAGCGCGAAACCGGGCGCCTTACGGCGCGCCGAGGCCAGCGCGGCGTTGCCGAGCCCGCCGCGCCCGCCCTGCCCCGCGACGAAGGTGGTGCCCTGCCCGACGAGGTCGGCGAGGACATTGCCCTTCCGGTCCAGGACGACCGTGCCGTCCGGAACGGGCAGGACCAGGTCCTGGCCGTTCTTCCCGGCCCGGTGGTCACCGGCACCGGGCTGGCCGTTGGTGGCCTTGCGGTGCGGGTGGTGGTGGTAGTCGAGAAGTGTGGTGACGTCCTGGTCGACGACGAGGATCACATCGCCGCCGCGCCCGCCGTTGCCGCCGTCAGGACCGCCGAGCGGCTTGAACTTCTCCCGCATCACGGAGGCCACGCCGTGGCCTCCGTTACCCGCGGCGACGTGCAGTTCGACGCGGTCCACGAAGGTGGTCATGGTGAGGTGCCTCCAGATAACTACGGGAATGTCTCTGTACTAACACGCCAAGGGCGGACCGGCCTTCCCGCACGTGCGAGAAAGGCGGTCCGCCCTCGGTGTGGTGCTACTGCTGAGCTGTCGCCCGGCGGCTGATCACTCAGCGACCGGAACGATGTTCACGACCTTGCGACCACGGTAGGTGCCGAACTGCACCGCGCCCGCGGCCAGGGCGAACAGGGTGTCGTCGCCACCGCGACCGACGCCCGTGCCCGGGTGGAAGTGGGTGCCACGCTGGCGGACCAGGATCTCACCGGCGTTGACGGCCTGACCGCCGAAGCGCTTCACGCCGAGCCGCTGAGCATTGGAATCGCGACCGTTCCGAGTGGACGATGCGCCCTTCTTGTGTGCCATGTCTCCTCAGTCCCTTACTTCGCCGGAGCGTCGATGCCGGTGATCTTCAGCGCCGTGTGGAGCTGGCGGTGGCCGATCCGCTTCTTGTAACCGGTCTTGTTCTTGTACTTCTGGATCCGGATCTTGTCGCCCTTGTGGTGGTCGACGACCTCGCCCTGGACCTTCACGCCGGCCAGGACCCACGGGTCGCTGGTGACCGACTCGCCGTCGACGACCAGCAGCGTCGAGAGCTCGACGGTGTCGCCGACCTTGCTGGTGGAAATGCGGTCAACCTCGATGACGTCGCCGACAGAGACCTTCTGCTGGCGTCCGCCGGTGCGCACGATCGCGTACACGCGGAACTCTCCTTCGCTGGAAACGGATCCTCTGATGCCAGCCGCTCACACGGGCCTGGGAGACTCCCGTGACATCCGAGTGGACGAGCGGCCTCCCCCGGCGGGGAGCCGGGAGGTCTTTGCTCAGGGGTTTGGTGTCACACAGACACCGACGGTCAAGGTTACGGGGCCTTGACCTGGGGGTCAAACCGGCCCCGGGCCGTCACTCCGGCCCGGGGCGCGGCACGTCCGTCAGTCCTCCGCGGCGGCGGACGAGGCGGGCTCGGCGGCGGTCTTCTTGGCCGCCGTCTTCTTCGCCGTCGTCTTCTTGGCCGTGGTCTTCTTCGCGGTCGTCTTCTTCGCGGCGGTCTTCTTGGCGGCGGTGGTGGTCTTCTTCGCCGCCGTCGCCTTCTTGGCCGTCGTCTTCTTCGCCGCGGTCTTCTTCGCGGTCGTCTTCTTGGCGGTGGCCGTCTTCTTGGCCGCCTTCTTCGCCGTCTTCTTGGCGGCGGGCGCCTCCTCGGCGGCCTCGGCCGGCGCCCCGTCGGCTTCCGCCGGAGCCTCCGTCACCACGGGCGCCTCGGCCTGCGGCGCGGCGCTCTCCGGCGCCTCCACCACGACCACCGTCGCCTCGGCGGCCTGCGGGGAGCCCGCCGGGGCGGACACCTTACGGGTCGCCCGGCGGCGCGGACGGGCCGGCGCGGGCTCCGGTGCGGCGGGCGCCTCGGCCTCGGGCCGCGCCTCGGGCACGGCCTCCGGCTCCGGGGCGGTCTCCACGACCGGCACCACGATCGCGGCGGCCTCGGCGGCCTTCGGCGCGCCCGCCGGGGCGGACGCCTTCCGGCTCGCCCGGCGACGGCCCCGGCCACGGGTGGCGGCGGCCGCCTCGGCCTCGGCCGGGCTGCTGAACCACTCGTCGGCGTCGGCCACCGCGGGCACCAGCTCCGCCTCGGTCACCGCCACGGGCTCCAGCTCGGGCGCCTCGGGCTCGGCCGCCTGCTCCACCGCGGGCTCCACGGCCTGCTCGGCCGCCTGCTCGTGGTGGTCGTGGCGCTCGCCGCCCTTGCCCTTCTTCTTGCGCTTGCCGCCACCGCCGGTGGTCGTCGGCTGGTCCATGTGGACGATGACGCCGCGGCCGTTGCAGTGGACGCAGGACTCGGAGAACGACTCCAGCAGCCCCTGGCCGACCCGCTTACGGGTCATCTGCACCAGGCCCAGCGAGGTGACCTCGGCCACCTGGTGCTTCGTCCGGTCGCGGCCCAGGCACTCCAGCATCCGCCGCAGCACCAGATCACGGTTGGACTCCAGGACCATGTCGATGAAGTCGATGACGACGATGCCGCCGAGGTCGCGCAGGCGAAGCTGGCGGACGATCTCCTCGGCCGCTTCGAGGTTGTTCCTCGTCACGGTCTCTTCGAGGTTGCCGCCCTGACCGGTGAACTTGCCGGTGTTGACGTCGATCACGACCATCGCTTCGGTCTTGTCGATCACCAGCGAACCGCCGCTGGGCAGCCAGACCTTGCGGTCCAGCGCCTTCATCAACTGCTCGTCGATCCGGTACGTCGCGAAGACGTCCACGTCCGACGTCCACTTCTGGAGCCGGTCGGTGAGGTCCGGGGCGACGTGCGCGACGTAGCCGTGGATGGTCTCCCAGGCGTCGTCACCACTGACGATGACCTTGGAGAAGTCCTCGTTGAAGATGTCGCGGACGACGCGGACGGTCATGTCCGGCTCGCCGTAGAGCAGGCTCGGCGCGCTCGTCGAGGGCGTCTTGGCCTTCTTCTGGATCTCTTCCCACTGCGCCTGGAGGCGCTCCACGTCGCGGCGCAGCTCGTCCTCGCTGGCGCCCTCCGCGGCGGTGCGGACGATGACGCCCGCGTCCTCGGGGACGATCTTCTTGAGGATCTGCTTCAGCCGGGCGCGCTCGGTGTCGGGCAGCTTGCGGCTGATGCCCGTCATCGAGCCCTCGGGCACGTAGACGAGGTAGCGGCCGGGCAGCGAGACCTGGCTGGTCAGGCGGGCGCCCTTGTGGCCGATGGGGTCCTTGGTGACCTGCACCAGCACGGACTGGCCGGACTTCAGCGCGGTCTCGATGCGGCGCGGCCCGTTGGCCATGCCCAGCGCCTCGAAGTTGACCTCACCGGCGTAGAGCACGGCGTTGCGGCCCTTGCCGATGTCGACGAAGGCGGCCTCCATCGACGGCAGGACGTTCTGCACCTTGCCGAGGTAGACGTTGCCGACGTACGAGGTCGACTGCTCCTTGTTGACGAAGTGCTCGACGAGGACGTTGTCCTCCAGCACGCCGATCTGGGTGCGCTCGCCGCTCTGGCGGACGACCATGACCCGCTCGACGGCCTCGCGGCGCGCCAGGAACTCCGCCTCGGTGATGATCGGCACCCGGCGGCGGCCCTGCTCACGGCCCTCGCGGCGGCGCTGCTTCTTCGCCTCCAGACGCGTCGAGCCCTTGATCGACTGGACCTCGTCGGCGCTGGTGGACTCGGCCTTGCGCTCGCGCGGCTCGCGGACCTTGACGACGGTGCGCTCGGGGTCGTCGCCGTTGTGGGCGCCGTCCCCGCCGTCGTCCCCGCTGCGACGGCGGCGGCGACGACGGCGACGGCTGCTGCTGGAGCCGCCGGACGGCTCGTCGGCCCCGTCCTGCTCCGGAGCGGCCTCCTCGGGCTCCTCGTCCTCGGCGCTCTCCTGCTGCTCGGCGGCCTCGGCGGCCTGCTCGTCCGCGTCGGCGGCCTCACCGCGACGGCGGCGGCGGCCACCGCGGCGGCGACGGCGCGAGGGGCGGTCGCCCGACTCGTCGTCGTGCGCGGCCTCGCGCTGTGCCGTCTCCTCGGCCTCCTCGGGCTCCTCCTCGGCGCTCTCCTCCGGCTCCTCGGCGGGCGCGACGGCGACGGGCTCGGCGGCCCGCTCGGCACGGCGGCGGCGACGGCGGCCGGACGGCTGCTCCTCACGGGGCTGCTCGACCTCGACCTCGACCTCGGCCTCGGCCGCGGCGGCCTCCTCCTCGCGGCGGGCCGCGGCGGCGGCAGCGGCAGCGGTCTCCGGGGTCTGGAACATCGGCTCGGCGAAGACCGGCGCCTGGAAGACGGCCGTCGGCGGACGCTGCGCACGGCGGCGCCCACGGGCCGGGGCCTCCTTGGCGGGCGCCTCCTCGGCGGCGGGCGTCTCGGCGACCGGCTCGGCGGTCCGCTCACCACGGCGGCGGGCCTTACGGCGCGGCGCCTCGTCGGCCTCCGCCTTCGGCGCGGCCGGGGCCGCCTCGGCGGTCTGCGGGGTCTCCTCCGCGGCCTGCGGGGCACCGGCGGGCGCGGTGGCCTTACGGGTCGCCCGGCGACGGGCACGCGGCGCGGGCGCCTCATCGGCGACGGGCGCGGCCTCGGCGGCCGGGGCCTGCGGCGCCTCCTCGACGGGAGCGGCGGCCGGGGCCTGCGCCACGGTCTCCTCGGCACCGCGCGGGGCGCCGGCCGGGGCGGTGGCCTTACGGGTGGCGCGGCGGCGCGGGCGGGCCGGAGCGGCGGGCGCCTCGGCGGGCGTCTCCTGCGCGGGCGCCTCGGCGGCGGGCGCCTCGACGGCCTGCGGGGCCGCGTCCGCGCTCTGCGGGGCACCGGCGGGCGCGGTGGCCTTACGGGTCGCCCGGCGACGGGCACGCGGCGCGGGCGCCTCATCGGCGACGGGCGCGGCCTCGGCGGCCGGGGCCTGCGGCGCGGGCGCCTCGGTGGTTTCGGCGGCGGGCTGCGGGGCGCCGGCCGGGGCGGTGGCCTTACGGGTGGCGCGGCGGCGCGGGCGGGCCGGAGCGGCGTCCGCGGCGGGCGCCTCGGCGGGCGTCTCCTCGGCGGGCGCCTGCGGCGCGGCCGCGGCCTGCGGGGCGTCGCTCACCTGGGCGGTGGCTCCGGCGCCCTGCGGCGGGCCCGCCGGGCGGGAGGCCGCGCGGCGCCTGCGGCGCGGCGGCAGCGTGTCGCTGGGGGAATTGTTGTCGTCCGCGCCACGGTCCGTGGACGGCGCGGGTGCGGTGGGCTCAATGGGTTCGAGCATGCGGGCGGTTCTCCCGTCACGCTCCCGGGCGCCGGGCCTGGTCCGGTCGCAGTGCCGCGTCATGAGCGCGGCCCTGCGGTCCGGGGCGCGGGCGCCGCACGGGAGCTGTCGTCTCGCTCACCGGGCCCGTGGTCCGGGGCCGGCGAAAGTCTCCTGGTCAGTGCGTCTGCCGCACCGGGGTGGCTCCCTGGTTGATCGGCGACGCGACGACGGCGCTCTACGCGGTGCCGTACCCGGCACCGGCCGGGTTGTCCCCGCTCGGCGCCGTCGCGGCACGTGGCCCGGCGGCCGTGGTTGGGGCGGCCGTGGCAGCGTCGCGGTCGGGCGCCAGCGGGTCGGTCACCGCGCCGGTCTCCTCATCGAGCAGCCCCTGCGCCAGCCTGGTCACCGCTGCGGGGACCGGCGGCGCCAGGTCGGCCGCGGCTCGGAGGCCGGACAGGACGTCGTCGGGTCGAACGGCAGGTGTCACATGCCGAACAACCAGCCGCAGTATCGCACAGGCTTTGCCGTCGGGCCTATCGCCGCCTGCGGCGGTGACCTCCAGCGCGCTCACCGCGGCGCGCGCGTCGAAGGTCCGCATGCCGTTCTTCGTACGGCGTTCGACCAGCACCTCCTCGGCGGCGAGGAACGCCGCCGAGGCCCGCTCGGCCTCCGCCGGCTCGACGCCGTCGAGCCGCAGCTCCCAGACCGAGGCCTGGAGCCGGTCGGCGAGACCGCTGGTCCGCGCCTCCACGGCGTCGGTCACGTCGAGGCCCGCGGGCAGCGACGCGTCCAGCAGTTCGCGCAGGGTCGCGGGGTCGCGCTCCTGGGTGAGCTGGATCTCCAGGTATTCGGCCTCGCTGCCCGTACCCGTGGGGGCGGCGTTGGCGTACGACACCTTGGGGTGCGGGGTGAAGCCCGCCGAGTAGGCCATGGGGACCTCGGCGCGGCGCAGGGCCCGCTCGAAAGCGCGCTGGAAGTCGCGGTGGCTGGTGAACCGGAGGCGGCCGCGCTTGGTGTAGCGCAGACGGATGCGCTGCACCGCCGGTGCGGGCGGCGGGCCTTCGGGCTGTCGCTTGCCCAGTGTCGTTCAGTCCTTCGTGAGTGCGGTCGTACTGCTACCAAGAGTACGTGCCACACGCGCCGCCGGTTCCCCGCGGTGGGCTCCGGCCGCCGCCGGGGCCGCGCTCAGGTGCCGAACAGGGACCGGCGGACCTCGCGGGCGGCGTCCCGCGCCAGTCGCAGCGGCGGCCCGAGAACGGCGCGCAGCCCATGGCCCACCGGAGTGAACACCCAGCGGTACAGCCACCGCGACGGGCGGGCCACCAGCCATCGCCAGAGGAACGCGATGCCCCGGCCCACCGCCCGGGAGATCCGCCCGGCGATCCGCCAGCAGCCGGCGAGGAACGCCCCGAGGGCGCGGAGCACCGGCCACAGCACGTACTGCCACACGGCGGTGGCGGGGATCACCACGAGCCACCGGAAGAGCGGGGCGAGGATCCAGCGGTACACCCAGCGGGCCGGGACGACGATCAGGTACCGGGCGAGGAAGCGGGCCGGGACCACCAGGATGTGGTGGAGCAGCCAGAGGGTCGCCCGGCCCAGTGGCGTCAGCACCCAGCGGTACAGCCAGCGGGCCGGGACGACGAGGAGGTACCGGACCAGGAACGCCACCGGGAGCACGACCAAGTGGCGGAAGAGCCAGGCCACCGCCCGGCCCACCGGCGCGAGCACCCACGCGTACAGCCATCGGCCGACAGGGGCGAGGACGTGCCGGGCGATCCAGCACAGTCCGTCCCAGAGGAGCCGCAGCGGCACCATGACGATCACCACGGGGACCGCGAGCAGCCGGGCGAGGCAGCAGCCCGGCGCGGGCGCCCCACCGGGCGCCGCCGTCCTCGATACGCCGCCGTGCGTCATGCGCCGTTCCCCCGTGTCTTTGCCGTACCGCCGTCGTTCCGCGCGCGGCCTCGCTCCCCGGGCCCCCGCCCGGAGCCGGAGCTTCGTCCCGCACGCCTCGATGACCTTACGGGAGGCCGTTCGGGCGGCGTCGCGGGCGGTCGGAGCCGATGCGGGGGCGCGGCGGGGCGATACCGGCGCCCGGTGTGCGGCAACGGGAACGGCCCGGCACCGCGGAGCGCGATGCCGGGCCGAACTGCTTTGCCTCCAGGGACACTCGGGGAGCCGGTAACTCCAACTCCCTTGCCCCTGCGGGGAGTTGACGCGCCGACGGCGGCAACTCCCCTCCTCTTCCGGCTACTTGTTGACCACCGAGAGGGGGAGCAGCTTCTTGCCGGTCGGGCCGATCTGGATGTCGAGGTCGAGCTGGGGGCAGACGCCGCAGTCGAAGCACGGGGACCAGCGGCAGTCCTCGACCTCGGTCTCGTCGAGGGCGTCCTGCCAGTCCTCCCAGAGCCAGTCCTTGTCGAGACCGGAGTCGAGGTGGTCCCAGGGCAGGACCTCCTCGTAGGTGCGCTCGCGGGTGGTGTACCAGGCGACGTCGACACCGAACTCCGGCAGCGTCTTGTCCGCCGCCTCCATCCAGCGGTCGTACGAGAAGTACTCGCGCCAGCCGTCGAAGCGGCCGCCGCCCTCGTAGACGGCGCGGATGACGGCGCCGACGCGGCGGTCACCGCGGGAGAGCAGGCCCTCGACGATGCCGGGCTTGCCGTCGTGGTAGCGGAAGCCGATGGAGCGGCCGTACTTCTTGTCACCGCGGATCTTGTCCCGCAGCTTGGCGAGGCGGGCGTCGGTCTCCTCGGCGGAGAGCTGCGGGGCCCACTGGAACGGCGTGTGCGGCTTGGGGACGAACCCGCCGATGGAGACCGTGCAGCGGATGTCGTTCTGCCCGGAGACCTTGCGGCCCTCGGCGATGACGTTGACCGCCATGTCGCCGATCTGGAGGACGTCCTCATCGGTCTCGGTGGGCAGTCCGCACATGAAGTACAGCTTCACCTGGCGCCAGCCGTTGCCGTACGCCGTGGAGACCGTGCGGATCAGGTCCTCTTCCGAGACCATCTTGTTGATGACCTTGCGGATGCGCTCCGAGCCGCCCTCGGGCGCGAAGGTCAGTCCCGAGCGACGGCCGTTGCGCGTCAGCTCGTTGGCCAGGTCGATGTTGAACGCGTCGACCCGGGTGGAGGGGAGGGACAAGCCGATCTTGTCCTCCTCGTACCGGTCGGCGAGGCCCTTGGCGACGTCGCCGATCTCGGTGTGGTCCGCGGAGGACAGCGACAACAGGCCGACCTCCTCGAATCCCGTGGCCTTCAGGCCCTTGTCCACCATCTCGCCGATGCCGGTGATGCTTCGCTCCCGGACGGGACGCGTGATCATGCCGGCCTGGCAGAAACGGCAGCCGCGGGTGCAGCCACGGAAGATCTCGACCGACATCCGCTCGTGGACGGTCTCGGCCAGGGGGACGAGCGGCTGCTTGGGGTAGGGCCACTCGTCGAGGTCCATGACGGTGTGCTTGGACACCCGCCACGGGACGCCGGAACGGTTGGGCACGACGCGGGAGATCCGCCCGTCGGCCAGGTACTCGACGTCGTAGAACTTGGGGACGTAGACGCTGCCGGTCTTCGCGAGGCGGAAGAGCAGCTCGTCGCGGCCGCCGGGGCGGCCCTCGTTCTTCCACGTCCGGATGATCTCGGTGATCTCCAGGACCGCCTGCTCGCCGTCGCCGACGACCGCGCAGTCCAGGAAGTCCGCGATGGGCTCCGGATTGAACGCGGCGTGGCCGCCCGCGAGGATCAGCGGGTGGTCCTCGGTACGGTCCTTGGCCTCGATCGGGATGCCGGCGAGGTCGAGGGCGGTGAGGAGGTTGGTGTAGCCCAGCTCGGTGGAGAACGAGACGCCGAGCACGTCGAAGGCGCTGACCGGGCGGTGCGCGTCGACGGTGAACTGCGGGACGCCGTGCTCCCGCATCAGCGCCTCCAGGTCCGGCCAGACGCTGTAGGTGCGCTCGGCGAGGACGCCCTCGCGCTCGTTGAGCACCTCGTAGAGGATCATCACGCCCTGGTTGGGCAGGCCGACCTCGTACGCGTCCGGGTACATGAGCGACCAGCGGACATCGCAGTCGTCCCACTCCTTGACGGTGGAGTTCAGCTCGCCGCCGACGTATTGGATCGGCTTCTGGACGTGCGGGAGAAGAGCCTCCAGGCGCGGGAAGACCGACTCGACAGGCATCGCGGGATCTTTCGTCAGCGGGCAGGGGTGACCCTCAAGCCTAACGTGTCCGGAGGGGCGCCCTTGACGTGTGCCGGGGGTGATGCGGAGGGTGCGGTGGGTTACGGGGCGGGGGCCAGGTGTGCCGGGCTCGGTGGGGTTCGGGGTGCGGTCGGAGGCGGGCTCGGATCGGGCCTGACCGGTCCGGGCGGACTTGGGCTCCGGCGGCCCGCGTCGCGTCCGGGCGGGCGTGGGGGCCGGAACCGCGTCGCGCGTCCGGGCGGGCGTGGGGTCCGGGCGCCTCGCGGTCCCGCGGTCCCGCGTTCGCCGCGGGGGAGGTCGCGTCCGGGCGGGCGTGGGGTCCGGGCAGGCGTGGGGTCCGGCGGTGCCGGGGCGCGCGGGGCCGGGGCGCGGGTCGCGCGTCAGCGGTCCGGCCGGTAGCCCGGCGGCGCCTCCTTCCCGGCCTTCTTCCACAGCCGGGGCAGGCGGGCCTCGCAGGTCGCCGCCAGCGCCTCCTGTCTGCCGTGGAGCAGGCCGTAGGTGAAGGCGTTCTCGCCCGCCGCGTGCGCCCGGTCGGCGAGATCGCGCAGGGCGGCGCGGGTCAGCACGGTGTCGTGGTGGTCGCCGAGCGTCTCCTGGAGGGCGGTGGCGCGGCGCACGCACCGGGCGGCGGGCCGGCCCAGCGCCGGGCGGGCCGCCTCCGCCGCGTACCGGAGGCGTTTGGCCGCCTTACGGGCCTCGTGCAGCGCCCGGTCGCGCTCCGGGCCCGGCGGGGCGTCCAGTGCGCGGCGCATCCGCCCGGACAGCCGCCGGAAGTCCTTGCGCAGCGCCCGGGTCAGTTCCTCCGCCGGGGCGCGGGCGGCGGGCGGGCGCAGCGGCGGGTCGGCGAGGAGCCGGTTCAGGGTGCCGAGCAACGTCCGGTAGCGGGCGCCGTCGAGCACCGCGGTGAGATGCCGGGCGGCGCCGCTGCGGGGCCGGGACCAGGCGCGTACCCGGGCGCGGACCGGTCCGGCCCGCAGCTCCCGCGGCAGCGCGGCGAGCCCGTCACCGATCCGCGCGAGCAGCACCTCACGGTCCCGGTCGATACCCAACTCCCCTGCCAGCCAGGCGAGTTCGCCGATGACCGGCTCGGTCGCCGCCGGGTCGAACAGCCGCCGGTAGGACCGCAGCGCACCGCGCAGCCGACGGGTCGCGACCCGCATCCGGTGCACCGCGTCGGGCAGCTCCCGGCGGACCGCGGGGTCGAGCGCGACGATCGCCCGTAGCTGCTCTTGGAGGTAGCCGAGGACCGCGTCCCCGGCGGTGCACGCCATATATCGAATTTAGTCGCGAATTCGGAGGGAGGGGGGAGGACGGGAGCGGGGGGACGGGGGATGGCAGGCGATGTGGCGGGGAGGGAGACGCTCGCGGACGGCCGCGGCGCGGGCGGCGCCCGGTGGACGAGGCGGAGCCGGGGCGGGCACCCGGCCCGGACCCGGTCCCAGCAGCGGGGAACGCCCTGCCCAGGAGCGCCAGGCGTCCGGCAGGCCCGAACCCGGGAGCGGGGAGCCGGGCACGCCCCGCCCAGGAGCGCGACGCGCCCGGCACACCCGGCCCCGGGAACGAGGAACCCGGCCCACCCGGCGGCCCCGGAGCGCCAGGTATCCGGCACACCCAGGAGCGGGAGGCATCCGGCACACCCGAACCCAGGAGCGGGGAGCCCGGCACGCCCCGCCCAGGGGCAGGAGCCCAGCACGACGGCGCCCCACCCGCACCCCGCCCCGGAGCCCACCCCAGGTCACCCCCGGTCTCCCCCGAGCGCACCGCCCCCGCGCCGGGGCGAGTGGGGACCGGCGCGCTTCCCGTCGTGCGCCACCGTTCCGCGCCCCTGTGCGCCCCGTCTGCTGACGGCGCGCCCGGCGGAGCGGGGAGCGGCCCGTGCCCCCTGAATTACGGTGTGCGAGGGCCGGTGACGGAGGGTGTGACGTCCTCGTCCGGTCCGCCCGATGCCGTCCGTCCGCCGGGGCCCGCGCGGCTCCCGGTGGCCGTCCTCCCGGGAAGGGAGAACCCGTGCACCCGTCCCGCACCACCGGCGCCCGGGCACCGGTCCGCGCCGCGACCGGTACCCGCCCTCATCTGCTGATCGCGCCCAGCGGCCCGGCCGCCGCCCGGGCCGCCCGCGACTTCGTCCGCGCCGTACTGCGCGGCACCCCGGTCGAGCCACTGCGGGACACCGCCGTCCTGCTCACCTCGGAGGCGGTCACCCGCGCGCACCCGCTGACGGACGGCGCACCGGACGTCCTGGTCCGCGTGGTGACCGGCGACGGCGCGGCCGGACTGCGGGTCAGCGTGCACGGCGGGCCCGGCGCCGCCCGGCCCGGTGAGCGGGGCCACGACGGCGCAGCCGACCTCTCCGGTCTACTGTTCGGCGCCCTCGCGGACGCCTGGGGCACGGCTGAGCCCGGCGGGACGGACCGCCCCGCCGGGCTCTGGTTCGAACTGCGGACGCCGCGTGTGGGGCGTCAGCGGGAGGCCGACACCGGCCGCTCCACCCGGATGGACTGCAGCAGCCCTATGGCGATCCAGACGGCGAACATCGACGTACCGCCGTAGGAGACGAACGGCAGCGGCAGGCCGGTGACCGGCATGATGCCGAGCGTCATCCCGATGTTCTCGAACGCCTGGAACGCGAACCACGCGATGATCCCCGCGGCGACGATCGTGCCGTACAGCTCGGTCGTCTCGCGGGCGATGCGGCAGGCGCGCCACATGACCACGCCCAGCAGGACGATGATCAGGCCCGCGCCGAGGAAGCCCAGCTCCTCACCGGCGACGGTGAAAATGAAGTCGGTCTGCTGCTCGGGCACGAACTGCCCGGTGGTCTGGCTGCCGTGGAAGAGACCCGAGCCGGTGAGCCCGCCGCCGCCGATGGCGATCCGCGCCTGGTTGGTGTTGTAGCCGACGCCCGCCGGATCCAGGCTCGGGTTGGCGAACGCGGCGAAGCGGGCGATCTGGTACTCGTCGAGCAGGTTGAGCTGCCAGATCGCGAGGCATCCGGCGACGCCGGCGCCCAGCAGACCGAGGATCCAGCGGTTGGAGGCGCCGGAGGCGAGCAGCACGCCGAGGATGATGGCGCCGAGCACCATGATCGAGCCGAGGTCCGGCATCAGCAGGATGATCAGGACCGGTACGGCGGCCAGACCCAGCGCCTGGACGACGGTCCGGTGGCCGGGGTGCGGGGTGTCCCCCGCGTCGACCCGGGAGGCGAGGATCATCGCCATCCCCAGCGTGATGGTGATCTTGGCGAACTCCGCGGGCTGCAACGAGAAGCCGCCGGGGATCGCCAGCCAGGACCGCGAACCGTTGATGGTGGCGCCGATCGGCGTCAGCACCAGCAGCGCCAGCACCACCGACACGCCGTAGAGCACCGGGATGGCGCCGCGCAGCGTGCGGTGGCCCAGCCAGATCGTCCCGGCGGCCAGCGCCAGACCGATCCCGGTGTTCAGCAGATGCCGCAGGAAGAAGAAGTACGGATCGCCGTGGTTGAGCTCGGTGCGGTTGCGGGTCGCGGAGAAGATCAGCATCGAGCCGAGCAGCGACAGCGCCAGGCAGGACAGCATCAGCGGCCAGTCGAGCTTGCGGACGGCCGAGTCACGGTCCATCAGCTTGCCCCAGGCGCCCGTCTCGGGGGCGTACCGCCGGACGTTGAACATCCGGGACGTGGGACTCGTCGTCACTCTTCCGCCTCCGCTCCGTCGCCCTCGTCGGCCGACGGGTCGGCGACCGGCTCGATGGGCTGCGCCTTGATGGTGCCGTCCCGCTCGATGACCGGCAGCGAGGACTGCGGGGACGGCAGCAGCGCCGCCTTGTTGTCGATCTCGCCCTTCTCGTCGACGCCGTAGAGCGCGTTGTAGATCTTCCGGACCGCGGGTCCGGAGGCGCCGGAGCCGGTACCACCCTGGGAGATGGTCATGACGATGGAGTAGTCCTTGGTGTACGTCGCGAACCACGAGGTCGTCTGCTTGCCGTAGACCTCGGCGGTACCGGTCTTGGCGTGCATCGGGATCTTCTCCTGCGGCCAGCCCTGGAAGCGCCAGGCGGCGGTGCCGCGGGTGGCGACGCCGGCGAGCGCCGCGTCGATCTGCTTGAGCGTCGCCGGGGAGTCGGGCAGCTTGCCGTGCGCCTTCGGCGTGATCTTCTCGATCTTCTTGCCGTCGGGGCTGACGATCGCCTTGCCGAGGGTGGGGTCGTGGAGGGTGCCGCCGTTGGAGAGCGCGGCGTAGATCGTCGCCATCTGGATCGGGGTGACGAGGGTGTCGCCCTGGCCGATGGAGTAGTTGACGGAGTCACCGGCGCGCATCTTCATGCCGGACTCGCAGTTCTCCTTGGCGATCTTGGAGACGTAGTCGTCGGCGTTCTTGCCCTGGGCGCACCAGCCGGTCTTGTTCGCCTCCCAGTAGTCCTTCTTCCAGCGGCGGTCCGGGACCCGGCCGCTGACCTCGTCCGGCAGGTCGATACCGGTCTTCTTGCCGAGGCCGAACTGATGGGCCGTCTTGTAGAACCAGTCGGCGGGGTTCTTGGGGTTGTTGCCGCCGTCCTTCTTCCACTGGTCGTAGGCGATGTTGTAGAAGACCGTGTCGCAGGAGACCTCCAGCGCGCGGCCGAGGCTGATCGGGCCGAAGTTCTCCGACTCGAAGTTCTTGAAGACCTGGCCGCCGATGTTGAACGAGCTGGTGCAGGGGTAGTGCCCGTTGAACGGATAGCCCGCGTTGACCGCGGCGGTGGTCGAGATGACCTTGAAGATCGAGCCGGGCGCCGCCTGCCCCTGGGTGGCGCGGTTGAGCAGCGGGTAGTTGGACTTCTTGCCGGTGAGCTTGGCGTAGTCCTTGCCGGAGATCCCGCCGACCCAGGCGTTCGGGTCGTACGAGGGGTTGGACGCCATCGCGACGACGCGGCCGGTCTTCGCCTCCATGACGACGACGGCGCCGGCGTCCGCCTTGTAGTTGGTGCCGGTGTTCTTGTCGTGCTCCAGGCGGGCGTCCTTCATCGCCTGGTACAGCTCCTTCTCCGCGACCGCCTGGACGCGGGCGTCGATGCTGGTGACGACGTTGGCGCCGGGGACGGCCGGATCGCTGTGGGCCTTGCCGATGACCCGGCCGAGGTTGTCGACCTCGTAGCGGGTGACTCCGGCCTTGCCGCGCAGCGCGCTGTCGTACGTCCGCTCCAGACCGGAACGGCCGATCTGGTCCGAGCGCAGCAGCGGCGAGCGGGTGTGCTCGGCCTTCTTGATCTCCTCGTCGGTGACCGGCGAGAGGTAGCCGAGGACCTGCGAGGTCTGCGCCTTCGCCGGGGCGGCGTAGCGGCGGACGGCGGTCGGCTCGGCGCTGATGCCGGGGAAGTCCTCGGAGCGCTCGCGGATCTGCAGGGCCTGCTGGGTGGTGGCCTTGTCGGTGATCGGGATGGGCTGGTAGGGCGAGCCGTTCCAGCAGGGCTGCGGGGTCTTCGCGTCGCAGAGCCGGACCTTGTTGCGGATCTCCTGCTCGGGGATGCCGAGGACGTCGGAGAGGCGGCCGAGGACGGCCTTGCCGTCGTCCTTCATCTTCAGCAGCTCGGTGCGGCTGGCGGAGACCACCAGCCGGGTCTCGTTGTCGGCGAGCGGCACCCCGCGGGCGTCGAGGATCGAACCCCGGGTGGCCGGGTCGACGACCTGCTGGACGTGGTTGTTGCGGGCCTTGCTCGCGTACTCCTGGCCGTTGCGGATCTGGAGGAACCAGAGGCGGCCGCCGAGAGTGAGCAGCAGGGAGAAGACGAGGATCTGGAGTGCGATCAGCCGGGCGGTGACGCGGGTGGTCCGGCCGGTCTCAGGAATGTTGCTCATGGCCCCTCCGCTGCTCGGTCCGGACGCGGGGCGGTCGGTCGGTCACAGGCGCTTGACCCCCTTGATGCGCGCGGCCTTGTTCCGCGCGGAGCGGCCGAGGAGGCCGCCCCGGGAGGGCCGGGGCGGCTTCGGCGCCCGCCCGGCCTTCATCCCGCCGCGGCTCGCCTTGAGGCCGGTGCCGGTGGTCATCCAGCCGTACGCGGGCTCCCGCCCGGCGACCGGACCGCTCGTGCCGCCGGAGCCGTCGCCGGTCAGCGGCTCGCCCTCCAGCCGGCGGGCGAGCGCCATCACGCCGGGCACGATGAACGGGGCGAGCAGCAGGTCGTAGACGGTGGCGCTGAGGACGAGACCGCCGACGCCGACGTGCCGGGCGGTGGTGTCGCCGACCAGCGCCCCAACGCCCGCGTAGAGCAGTGTGGAGACGACGGCGGCGCCGAGGACGGTGAGCAGCGGGACGGTCGCCGAGCGGTGGCGGCCGTTCTCCGGACGGGTCAGGCCCGCGGCGTACCCGACGATGCAGAGCACCAGCGCGTAGCGGCCGATGGCGTGGTCGGAGGGGGGCGCGAGGTCGGCGAGGAGGCCGGCGGCGAAGCCGACGAGACAGCCGCCGACGTGCCCATAGACCAACGCGAGGCCGACGACGACGAGCAGCAGCAGGTCCGGTACGGCGCCGGGCAGTTGCAGCCGGGCCAGGACGCTGACCTGGAGGACCAGGGCGATGAGGACGAGCGGGACGGTCAGCAGGATCCGGTTGATGCGCATCGGTCAGCTCCTGGGGGATTCGCCGTCGGTGGGCGTGGCGGTGACCGTGACCGTCGGCGTCGGCCGGGGCTTCGCCGGCGGCGCGGGGAGCACGGTGTCGCGCGGGTCCTTGCGCGGCGGCTGGACGACCACGCCCACGACGTCGAGCTGGGAGAAGCCGACGTACGTACGGACCTGGACGGTGCGGGTCAGATCGCCGTTGGACGGCTCGACCTTCACGACGCGGCCGACCGGCACACCGGGCACGAACGGCTTGTCCCGGCTGGAGCCGAAGGTGACCATCCGGTCGCCCTTCTTCACCGACGCCTTGCCGTTGAGGAGCTGGACACGCATCGCCCGGCCGCCCTGGCCGGACGCGAAGCCGATCTCGTCGGTCTTCTCCATCCGGGTGCCGACGGTGAAGTCCGGGTCGTTGGCGAGCAGGATGGTGGCGGTCGAGGTGCCGACGGTGGTGACGCGGCCGACGAGCCCGTCGCCGTTGAGCACCGTCATGTCGCGGGCGATACCGTCCCGGCTGCCCGCGTCGATGGTGATCGTCCAGGAGAAGCCCTGGGCCGCGCCGATGGCGATGACCTGGGCGCCCTTGATGCCGTACTGGCCGGCGCCGGCGGTCTTGAGCATCTTGTCCAGCTCGGCGGCGCGGTTGCGGTTGCGGTCGGACGAGCCGAGCTGGGCCTTCAGGGCGGCGTTCTCGCGTTCCAGCGCGGCGATCCTGGTGTGCCGTTCGCCGGAGTCGCGGACCGCGCCGATGGCGTTGCCGATCGGGTTGACCGCGGCGGCGACGCCGTTCTCGACGGGGCCGAAGGCGGAGGCGGCGGCCTGGCGGGCGCCGTCGAGCGGGGACTGTTCGCCACCGCGGATGTCCACCGTGATCAGCGCGAACGCGATCGCGACCAGCAGCACAAGTAGCAGCCGGCTCTCTCGTGTGTCCCTCACGTGCGGCGGCCGTGTCCTTCCTCGTAGGACCGGCCGGCTGCGGGCCCGCGCCGGTCTCGTTCGGGAGTGCGGAGTGTTGTGCCTGTGTGCGGTGGCTGGTGGTGCGGGGTCAGTCCACCTGATTTTTCCGGGGGTTGGGCGGTGCCCGGGGCCGGACACCGGCCGCCTCGGGGTGGTGCCTGTATATCAGCGGGCCGCGGGAAGAGGAGGGCGGCCCTCCGCCATGGTGCCCGCCCGGGCCGGTCGCCGCAGGGCGTCCGCGGCGCCGGCGGTCCGGTCGGGCTACCTGCGCGGCTGGGAGTCGAGGACCTGCTGGAGCGCCTCGAACTCCTCGACGCACTTGCCGGAACCGAGCGCGACGGAGTCGAGCGGGTCCTCGGCGATGTGGATGGGCATACCGGTCTCGCGGCGCAGCCGCTCGTCCAGACCGCGCAGCAGCGCGCCGCCGCCGGTGAGGACGATGCCGCGGTCCATGACGTCGCCGGACAGCTCCGGCGGGCACTTGTCGAGCGTCGTCTTCACCGCGTCCACGATGGAGTTGACGGGCTCCTCGATGGCCTTGCGGACCTCGGCGGCGGAGATGACGACGGTCTTCGGCAGCCCGGAGACCAGGTCACGCCCGCGGATCTCGGTGTGCTCGTCCTGCTCCAGGTCGTACGCCGAACCGATAGTGATCTTGATGCTCTCGGCGGTCCGCTCGCCCAGCAGAAGGCTGTACTCCTTCTTGATGTGCTGGATGATCGCGTTGTCCAGCTCATCACCGGCGACGCGGATGGACTGGGCCGTGACGATGCCGCCGAGCGAGATGACCGCGACCTCGGTGGTGCCGCCGCCGATGTCGACGACCATGTTGCCGGTGGCCTCGTGGACCGGCAGACCCGAACCGATCGCGGCGGCCATCGGCTCCTCGATGATGTGCACCTGCCGCGCGCCCGCCTGCGTCGACGCCTCGATGACGGCGCGGCGCTCGACACCGGTGATCCCGGAGGGGACGCAGACCACGACGCGCGGACGGGCCAGATAACGCCGCTTGTGGATCTTGAGGATGAAGTACCGGAGCATCCGCTCGGTGATCTCGAAGTCGGCGATGACGCCGTCCTTGAGGGGCCGTACGGCGACGATGTTGCCGGGCGTGCGCCCGATCATCTTCTTCGCCTCGGCGCCCACCGCGAGGATGCCACCGGTGTTGGTGTTGATGGCCACCACCGAGGGCTCGTTCAGCACGATCCCGCGACCCCTGACGTACACCAGCGTGTTGGCGGTGCCGAGGTCGACAGCCATGTCACGGCCGATGAACGACATGTTGTTCCCCATGAGGATACGTCTGGCCTTCCCAACTGGAGCGAATGCTTACTGGAGGTCGGCAGGAGGTGATGCGCCGGCACGGCGCGGAAGCTTCATCGTAGTTCGTCACGCCGCCCGTCCGAACACGGCGGTGGGCGCTGCTTCCGCCATTGTCGGCGGTACCCGCACCCGCCTTACTCAATGGTGACGTCGTGTCGCGGAGGCGCGTTCCCCCGAATGCGGCGGATATGCCGAGGGGCGACCGGGGATTTCCTCGGTCGCCCCTGGTCACGAGGGGTATACGCGCGATGACGTATCAGGAGAGGCCGGGGAAGAAAATCTTGATCTCCCGTTCGGCGGACTCCTCGGAATCCGACGCGTGGATCAGGTTCTCCCGGGTGATCGTGCCGAAGTCCCCACGAATGGACCCGCTCGGTGCGGTAATCGGGTCGGTGGGGCCGGCGAGCGCGCGCACACCCTCGATGACCCGCTCACCCTCGACGACGAGGGAGACCACCGGGCCGGACGACATGAACGTCACCAGCGGCTCGTAGAAGTCCCGGCCGACGTGCTCGGCGTAGTGCTGCTCCAGGATCGCGCGGTCGAGGGTGCGCAGCTCCAGGGCACCGATCGTCCAGCCGGCCTTCCGCTCGATCCGGCCGATGATCTCGCCGACCAGGCCACGACGGACCGCGTCAGGCTTGAGGAGGACGAGGGTGCGCTGGCTCATGAAGAAGACTCCTTACGAAGAACGGGTGCGGTGAGGCGAGGCTACAGGGAGGCGGCCGGGGCCCGGCGCCCGGGACCGCACGGGATGCCGCCCCCGGCCATCGGGCCGCCGGGCTCCGACCGCGCCCGAGCGGCGGGCCATCGGGGCGCCGTCCGGCATACGGCCCCGGCCCCGGTCACCGGGACGCCGGCCGGGCACTCGCCCGGCCACCGGAGCAGCTCCGGCACCCGGACCGGCCGCCGGTCCGCCGCTCGGGTCGCGGGGCGCTACGCCGCCTCCGCCTCCGCCTCGGCCATCGCCGCCCAGCGGGCCTTCGCCTCGTCGATCTTCCGGCCGTAGTGCACCGACGCCCACCACAGCGCGGCGAAGACCACGCCGAGGAAGAACATCGTCGGGACGACGAAACCGCTGGCGATCAGGGCTATCTGGAGCGCCCAGCCGAGCTGGACGCCGCCGGGGCGGGTCAGCGCGCCGCAGAGCAGGACGCAGAGCAGCATCGCGATACCGCTGACCGTCCAGACCGTGGCCGCCGGGAGGTCGTTGAGCCGCATCGCCACCAGACCGGCGAAGCCGATGACGAAGAACTCGCCGATCAGGGTGCTCGCACAGAGCGTCCGCATCGTCAGCCCCTCCCCAGCAGCAGCCGTGCCTCGCCGACCGTGATCACCGAGCCGGTGACCAGCACACCCGCTCCGGAGTACTCGTCCTCCTCCTCGGCGAGCGTGATCGCCGCCTCCAGGGCGTCGTCGAGCCGCGGCTCTACCTGGACCCGCTCACTGCCGAACACCTCGACGGCGACCGCGGCCAGCGCGTCCGGGTCCATCGCGCGGTGGCTGGAATTACGCGTGATCACGACCTCGGCGAAGACCGGCTCGAACGCCTCCAGGAAGCCCCGGACGTCCTTGTCGTCGCTGGCGCCGACCACGCCGACCAGGCGGCTGAAACCGAACGCCTCGGTGACACCGTCGGCCGCCGCGCGGGCGCCCGCCGGGTTGTGCGCGGCGTCCAGCACGACCGTCGGGCTGCGGCGGACGACCTCCATCCGGCCGGGCGAGGCGACGGAGGCGAACGCCCGGCGGACGGTGTCGATGTCCAGGCTGCGGGCGTGCGCCGAGCCGATGCCGAAGAACGCCTCGACCGCGGCGAGCGCCACCGCGGCGTTGTGCGCCTGATGGGCGCCGTAGAGCGGCAGGAAGATCTCCGGGTACTCGCCGCCTAGACCGCGCAGCGTCAGCATCTGTCCGCCGACCGCGACCTCGCGGGAGAGCACGCCGAACTCCATGCCTTCACGGGCGACGGTGGCGTCCACCTCGACCGCGCGCTTGAGCATCACCGACGCCGCCTCGACCGGCTGCTGCGCCAGGACGACGGTCGCGTCCTTCTTGATGATTCCGGACTTCTCGACGGCGATCTTCTCGGGGGTGTCCCCCAGCCGGTCGGTGTGGTCCAGCGCGATCGGGGTGATCACCGCGACATCGCCGTCGATGACGTTGGTCGCGTCCCAGGTGCCGCCCATGCCGACCTCGACGACGGCGATGTCCACCGGGGCGTCGGCGAACGCGGCGTACGCCATCGCCGTCAGCACCTCGAAGAACGACAGCCGGTACTCCTGCTGGGCGTCGACCATCTCGATGTACGGGGCGATGTCCCGGTACGTCTCGATGAAGCGCTCGGCGGAGATCGGCGCGCCGTCCAGGCTGATCCGCTCGGTGACGGACTGGACGTGCGGGCTGGTGTACCGGCCGGTGCGCAGGTCGAAGGCGCCGAGCAGCGCCTCGATCATCCGGGCGGTGCTGGTCTTGCCGTTGGTGCCGGTGATGTGGATGGCGGGGTAGGCGCGGTGCGGGGAGCCGAGGATGTCCAGCAGCGCCTCGATGCGCCGCACCGACGGGTCGAGCTTGGTCTCCCCCCAGCGGCCCGCCAGCTCCTCCTCGACCGCGCGCAGCGCACGGTCGGTCTCGGGGTCCTCGGGGCGGCTGGGCACGTCCCCCTGCGGGGGTCCGGCCTGGGCGCGCAGGGTGCGGCTGCCGGCCTCGATCACCGCGAGATCGGGGTCGCGCCGGGTCTCGGCGTCGACCATCTCCTCGAAGGCGTCGGTCTGCTCGGGGTCGTCGTTCTGGGGGCTCTCGCTCACGCCGACCAGTCTACGAGTCACCCCTGACAACGGTCTCGCCCGCACCACGGCCCGCGGCCCCACCGCAGGCCACGACCGCGTCACCGGGACCACCCGCCCGGCGCATCCCGCGGCCCGCCCGGCGCACCCCCGCGGCCCGCCCGGCCGGACCCGCACCGGACGGCCCGCCGCACCCGGGCACCCGCCCCGCACCGCCCATCCCCCACCGGCCACCGGCCACCCGGCACCGCCGCACGGCCCGCCGCGTCCGGCCGCCCGGCCCGCCCCCGGCCACCGCCTCACCGCACCGGACCAGCGCCGGACCTGCGCCGGGCAGCGCCGCCCGGCCCCGCCCCGCTCACCGCGGCACCGTCTTTCACCGCAGCGCCGCCTTCATCATCGCCCGGGCGACCGGCGCGGCCAGGCCGTTGCCGGAGACCTCGGCGCGGGCGGCGTCGCTGTCCTCGACCATCACCGCGACCGCCACCTGACGCCCCCGGCCGTCCTGCGCGTACGACACGAACCACGCGTACGGGGTACCGCTGTTGTCGACGCCGTGCTGGGCGGTGCCGGTCTTGCCGCCGACGGTCAGGCCGTCGATCTTGGCGTTGGAGCCGGTGCCCTTGTCGACGACGGTGCGCATCGCGGAGCGCAGTTGCCCGGCGGTGTGCGCCGACATCGTCCGGCCGTACGCCGTGGTGTCCGGCTCCTCCAGGGTGTTGCCCGAGCCGTCGGTGAGCCGGTCGACGAGCTGCGGGGTCTTCAGCTCGCCGCCATTGGCGATGGCCGCGACGACCATCGCCATCTGCATCGGGGTGGCCTGGTCGTCGAACTGCCCGATGCCGGAGAGCGCGGTCTGCGCCTCGTCCATGTCCTTCGGGTAGACGCTTTTGCCGGCCCGTACCGGGGTGTCGACCTTCCCGTCGTTGAACCCGAACTTCTCCGCCTGCGCGCGGACCTTGTCCTTGCCCAGGTCGGCGGCCATCTTCGCGAAGACGGTGTTGCAGGAGTACTGGAGCGCGGTGCGGATGTCGGCGTTCTCGCACGGCGCCGAGGCGCTCTCGTTCCTGAGCTGGGTGCGGGTGTGCGGCAGCGTGTACGGGTCGGGGCTGCGGGTCGGTTCGTCGACCGAGGAGTACAGCCCGTCCTCCAGCGCCGCCGCCGCGACGACCAGCTTGAAGGTGGAGCCGGGCGGCAGCGCCTGCCGCAGCGCGCGGTTGACCTCCGGGCTGTCCGGGTCGTCGCTCATCTTCTGCCACGCCTTACGGTCGGCGTCATCCGATCCGGCGAATTTCCCCGGGTCGTACGAGGGGGTGCTGACCATCCCGAGGATCTTGCCGGTGGCCGGGTCGAGGGCGACGGCGGCGCCCTTCTTGCCGCCGAGTGCCGCGTACCCGGCCTTCTGCACCGATGCGTCGATGGTGGTGGCGACGTCGCCGCCCTTGGGACGCGCCCGGGTCAGCGCGTCGGCCGGGGACTGCAGGCGGCTGTCGGTGCCGTCCAGGAGGTCTCCGTAGAGCGCCTCCAACTGGGTGGAGCCGTAGATCTGCGAGGCGAAGCCGGTGACCGGTGCGTAGAGGGAGCCGTCGGTGTAGGTGCGCTTGTACCGCAGCGAGCCGGAGGTCTCGGCGGAGCTGGTGACGGGGCGGCCGTCGACGAGGATGTTGCCCATCGGGGCGGCGTACTTCCCTATGGTGACCCGGGGGTTGTCCGGATCGCTGCGGTACGTACCGGCGTGGGCGCCCTGGATCCAGGTGGCCCAGCCCATCAGCGCGACGATCAGCGTCAGGCAGAAGACCGAGACCCGGCGCAGAGGTTTGTTCATGATCGGCGCTGCTCCTCATGGTTCGGGCGGTTCCTCCGAAAAACTCCCGGAGCCCCGCCCAGGGTTCCTCCGTTCGATGAGAGCGCGATGAAAATGACCGCCCGCCACCGCCAGGCAACTTTTCCCCGCATTCCCCCCTCTTCGTCGCGGGGGGCTCCACGGGCCCTTTCCCACCGGAACGGACGGAATACGGGAGCGAAGAACGTGCCGCCGACACGTCAGCGGATGCATCTGGTGCTGCTCACCGCCTGGACGGTGCTCTGGTTCGCCGTCGTCGAGCCGCACGGCGGCTTCTCCTGGCACTACCTGCGGGACGGCGGCGCCCTCCTCTACCAGGGCTCCGCCGGCGACGGCACCGGCGGCCTCAACCTCTACGCGCACCACCCCGAACTCCAGATGGGCCCGGTCAGCTTCCTGGTCGCCGGGGTCTTCAACCCGTTCCCCGAGGCCACCGGTCAGTTCCTGGCCGCGGCGCTGATGTCGCTGCTCGGCCTGGTGATCACGGTGCTGGCCGGCCGCAGCGCCGCCGAACACTTCCTGGGCACCGGCACCAACCACCGGCGGCTGCGCCGGCGCGTACTGATCGCCGGGCTGGCGTTCATCCCGATGTGGATCGAGGTCGCGGTCCGCTTCGGCCACCTCGACGACGTCCTCGCGCTGTTCTTCACCGCCCTCGCCGTCCGCTTCCTGACCCGCGGCAACCCCGCCGCGACCGGCGTCTGCCTGGCGCTGGCGATGGACGCCAAACCCACCGCGCTCGCCTTCCTGCCACTGCTGCTGGCGCTGCCCCGGCGGCAGTGGCTGCGGGCCGGACTGTGGTGCGCGGCGCTGGTCGCGCTCGCCTGGCTGCCGTTCTTCCTGGACTCCCCCGGCACGGTGGCCGCCGCGCGTTTCACCATCCCCAACCACCCGGCATCCGCGCTGCGCTGGCTCGGCGTCGGCGACCCCGAGACACCCGGCTGGGACCGCCCCGCACAGGCCGCGCTCGGGCTGACCCTGGGGACGCTCGCGGTGTGGCGGGGCCGCTGGGCCGCCGTGGTCCTGCTCGGCGCCAACGCCCGCATCGTCCTCGACCCCAGCGTCTACACGTACTACACGGCGTCGGTGCTGCTGGGCACGTTGCTCTGGGACGTCATCGGGCAGCGGCGGCTGGTGCCGTGGTGGAGCTGGCTGGCGCTGCTCACCCTCTACGGCAGCGTCTTCGCCGTCCCGGACGACGCGGCGCGCGGCCTGATCCGGCTGGGCTTCGTGGCGGTGTCCACCGCGTACGTCCTGCTGTGGCCGGTACGCGAGCGGGGCGCGCGGGCCGGGCGCCGCGGGGCCTCCACGGACGCCGCGGCACGGCCGAGGCCCCCCGCCCGGACGGACGAGGGGCCTGCGGCGCGGATCCCGGGGCAGTCCCCGGGCGCGATCACGCCTGCGGCAGCGCCGCGAGCTGAGCGGTGATCCGGACGAGGTCCTCCTCGGCGGTGGCCAGCCGGCCGCGGATCTTGTCCACGACCTTCTCCGGCGCCTTGGCGAGGAACGCCTCGTTGCCGAGCTTGCCCAGCGCCTGCGCCTTCTCCTTCTCGGCGGCGGCCAGGTCCTTCGTCAGCCGCTTGCGCTCCGCCTCGATGTCGATCGCGCCGGAGAGGTCCAGCGCGACGGTGGCACCGGCGACGGGCAGCGACGCGGTGGCGCTGAACTCCTCACCCGCGGGCTGGAGGCGCAGCAGCGACCGGATGGCCGCCTCGTGCGCCGCCAGCGCCGTACCGGCCAGCTCCAGCCGGGCGGGCACCTTCTGACCGGGCTGGAGCCCCTGGTCGGAACGGAACCGGCGGACCTCGGTGACGACCTGCTGGACCAGCGCGATCTCCTGCTCGGCGGCCGTGTCCCGGAAGCCGGAGTCGGCCGGCCACTCGGCGACGACCAGCGACTCCCGGCCGGTGAGCGTCGTCCACAGCGTCTCGGTGACGAACGGCACGATCGGGTGCAGCAGCCGCAGCGTGGTGTCCAGCACCTCGCCCAGGACCCGCGCCGAGACCTTCGCCGCCTCACCGCCGGCCAGGAACGTCGTCTTCGACAGCTCGACGTACCAGTCGAAGACCTCGTCCCACGCGAAGTGGTAGAGCGCGTCGGCGAGCTTCGCGAACTGGTAGTCGTCGTAGTACGCGTCGGCCTCGGCCACGACGGTGTTCAGCCGGGAGAGGATCCAGCGGTCGGTGGCCGACAGCCGCTCGGCCTCGGGCAGCTCGCCCTCGATCGTCGCACCGTTCATCAGCGCGAAGCGGGTGGCGTTCCAGATCTTGTTGGCGAAGTTCCGGGACGCCTGGACCCAGTCCTCACCGATCGGCACGTCGGTGCCGGGGTTGGCGCCGCGGGCGAGCGTGAACCGCAGGGCGTCGGAGCCGTACTTGTCCATCCAGTCCAGCGGATTGACGGTGTTGCCGAACGACTTCGACATCTTCTTGCCGTGCTCGTCACGGACCATGCCGTGGAACGCGACGGTGCGGAAGGGCACGTCGTCCATCGCGTACAGACCGAACATCATCATCCGGGCGACCCAGAAGAACATCAGGTCGTAGCCGGTGACCAGCACCGCGTTCGGATAGAACTTCTCCAGGTCCGGCGTCCGCTCCGGCCAGCCCAGCGTGGAGAACGGCCACAGACCGGAGGAGAACCACGTGTCGAGGACGTCGGTGTCCTGCTCCCAGCCCTCGCCGCTCGGCGGCTGCTCGTCCGGACCGACACAGACCGTCTCGCCGTTCGGACCGTGCCAGACCGGGATGCGGTGCCCCCACCAGAGCTGCCGGGAGATGCACCAGTCGTTGAGGTTGTCGACCCAGTCGAAGTAGCGCTGCGTCAGGTCGGCGGGGTGGATGTTCACCCGGCCGTCGCGGACCGCGTCACCCGCCGCCTTGGCCAGCGTCTCGACCTTCACCCACCACTGGAGCGACAGCCGCGGCTCCAGCGTCGTCTTGCACCGCGAGCAGTGGCCGACGGAGTGGACGTACGGCCGCTTCTCGGCGACGATCCGACCCTCGGCGCGCAGCGCGGCGACGATCGCCGAGCGCGCCTCGAAGCGGTCCAGACCCTCGAAGGGGCCGTGGGCGGTGATGACGCCCCGCTCGTCCAGCACCTTGATCGATTCGAGGCCGTGGCGCTGGCCGATGGCGAAGTCGTTCGGGTCGTGGGCGGGCGTCACCTTGACGGCGCCGGTGCCGAACTCCGGGTCGACGTGCGCGTCCGCGACGACGGGGATGGTGCGGCCGGTCAGCGGCAGCGCGATCCGCTTGCCGATGAGGTGGGCGTAGCGCTCGTCGTCCGGGTGGACGGCGACCGCGGTGTCACCGAGCATCGTCTCGGCGCGGGTCGTCGCGACGACGACGGTGTCCTCGCCCTCGCCGTACTTCAGCGAGACCAGCTCGCCGTCGTCGTCCTGGTAGTCGACCTCGATGTCCGAGATGGCCGTCAGACAGCGCGGGCACCAGTTGATGATGCGCTCGGCGCGGTAGATCAGCCCGTCGTCGTACATCTTCTTGAAGACGGTCTGGACGGCGCGGGAGAGGCCCTCGTCCATGGTGAAGCGGTCGCGGTCCCACGCCAGGCCCTCGCCGAGGCGCCGCATCTGCCCGGCGATCTGACCGCCGGACTCGGCCTTCCACTGCCAGACGCGCTCGACGAACGCCTCGCGGCCCAGGTCGTGGCGGGACTTGCCCTCCTTGGCCAGCTCCCGCTCGACGACGTTCTGCGTGGCGATGCCCGCGTGGTCCATGCCGGGCTGCCACAGCGTCTCGTAGCCCTGCATGCGCTTGCGGCGGGTGAGGGCGTCGATCAGCGTGTGCTCGAAGGCGTGGCCCAGGTGGAGCGAGCCGGTGACGTTGGGCGGGGGGATGACGATCGTGTACGGGGGCTTCTCGCTCTTCGCGTCGGCACTGAAGTAACCGCGCTCTACCCAGCGCTCGTACAACGGCCCCTCTACGTCGGCCGGCGTGTACTGGGTCGGCAGTTCGGGGGCGCTGTGGGGGCTCTGCTGAGTGTTCTCGGTCACGACCGACAGTGTACGGGCGCGGATGTCGCAGCTTCGAATCGGTTTCGCCCCCGGGGCCCCCGCTGTCACCGGCGTCGTACAGGATGTGTCAGAGCAGGAAAAGCCCTGCCGCCAGCAGTCACGAGGGGAACCGCTCCATGAGCTTCAACCAGCCGCCGCCCGGACCGTACGGCCAGCAGCCCCAGCAGCCCGGACCCTACGGCCAGCCGCAGCCCCCGGCCCCGCAGCCCGGTTACGGCTATCCGCAGCAGGGCGGTCAGGTGCCCCCGCAGCAGGGCTACGGCTATCCCCAGCAGGGCGCCCCCCAGCAGGCCCCGTACGGCGCGCCGCAGCAGCCGGGCCCCTACGGCCAGCAGCCGCAGGCCCCGTACGGCCAGCAGACGCCGTACGGCGCGATCCCGCAGGGCCCGCCGTCCTCCGGCGGCGGCAAGAAGGTCGGCCTGATCATCGGCGTGGTGGCCGTCGTCGCGGCGATCGGCGTCGGCGCCTACTTCGCCTTCGGCTCCGGCGGCAGCGTCCCCCCGTACACCATCGTCCTCAAGGACAAGCTGGTGAACGGCGAGTACACCAAGGCCCCCGAGCGACCCGGTGCCCCGAGCAGCGACAAGAACTTCTCGGACGACAAGGAACTCCGGGCCATGGGCATCACCAACAGCAAGGTGGTGCAGGGCTCCTACACCAACGCCAGCGGTCAGGGCCTGAGCGTCACGGGCGTCTACGGCGAGGTCGCGGACCCGGATTCGGCGGTGGACACCCTGTTCGCCAAGGTCGACGAGGACCAGAAGAAGAACTCCTCGCGGGTGAAGGTCGAGACGACGGTGCCGATCTCGAAGTTCTCCCCCGACGACTTCGACGGCGCCGTGATGAAGTGCCGTACGCAGAAGGGCACCTACTCCGCGTCGAACGGCATCAGCGGTGCGATGACGGCGACCACCTGCGTCTGGGCCGACAGCAGCGCCGTCGGCGTCGTCAGCTCCGCGGCCAAGCCCGACCCGTCGGGCTCCTCCGCCGCGCAGGCGCTCACCACCGAGCAGTTGTCGGAGAAGACCGCCACGCTCCGCAACGAGGTGCGCCAGGAGAAGTAGCCGCCGCGGGCCCGACGAAGAGCCGCCCGGCAGTGCGTCGGCTGCCGGGCGGCTCTCGTGTGTACGGGACGGGCGCTACGCGCTCTTCTCGTGCGGCTCGCCCGACTCGCCGCGGCTGCGCGGCACCAGGGTCGGGTTGACGTTGGAGTGCACGACGTCCTCGGTGATGACGACGCGGGCCACGTCCTTGCGGGAGGGGACCTCGTACATCACCGACTGGAGGACCTCCTCCATGATCGCGCGCAGTCCGCGGGCGCCGGTGCCGCGCAAGATCGCCTGGTCGGCGATGGCCTCCAGCGCCGGGCGGTCGAAGTCCAGCTCCACGCCGTCGAGTTCGAAGAGGCGCTTGTACTGCTTGACGAGGGCGTTGCGCGGCTCGACGAGGATCTGCAGCAGCGTCTCGCGGTCGAGGTTGTGCACCGAGGTGAGGACGGGCAGCCGGCCGATGAACTCGGGGATCAGCCCGAACTTCACCAGGTCCTCCGGCATGACGTCCTTGAGCTGGTCCTTCGACTCGATCTCGCGCTTGGAGCGGATCGTGGCGCCGAAGCCGATGCCCTTGGCGCCGGACCGCGCCTCGATGATCTTGTCCAGACCGGCGAACGCGCCGCCCACGATGAACAGCACGTTCGTCGTGTCGATCTGGATGAACTCCTGGTGCGGGTGCTTGCGCCCGCCCTGCGGCGGCACCGAGGCGGTGGTGCCCTCCAGGATCTTCAGCAGCGCCTGCTGGACGCCCTCGCCGGAGACGTCACGGGTGATCGACGGGTTCTCGCTCTTCCGGGCGACCTTGTCGATCTCGTCGATGTAGATGATCCCCGTCTCGGCCTTCTTGATGTCGAAGTCCGCGGCCTGGATCAGCTTGAGCAGGATGTTCTCGACGTCCTCGCCGACGTACCCGGCCTCGGTGAGGGCGGTGGCGTCCGCGAAGGCGAACGGGACGTTCAGCATCCGGGCGAGGGTCTGCGCGAGCAGCGTTTTTCCGGAACCGGTGGGGCCGAGCAGCAGGATGTTGGACTTCGCCAGCTCGATGCCGTCGTCACCGCGACCGCCGCCGTTCTCGCCCGCCTGCACCCGCTTGTAGTGGTTGTAGACGGCGACCGAGAGGGCCTTCTTGGCGGGCTCCTGACCGACGACGTAGCCGCCCAGGAACTCGTAGATCTCGCGGGGCTTGGGAAGCTCCTCCCAGCGCACCTCGGAGGTCTCGGCCAGCTCCTCCTCGATGATTTCGTTGCAGAGGTCGATGCACTCGTCGCAGATGTACACACCAGGTCCCGCGATGAGCTTCTTCACCTGCTTCTGACTCTTTCCGCAGAACGAGCACTTGAGCAGGTCGCCGCCGTCACCGATGCGTGCCACGAGGTGCTTCCCCTTCGCCTGGGATCCGCATTGCTCCTACGGACCCGGGTGCTTGCCTATCGACGGTACCTTGCCGGGCCCTTCGTACGGGCCCCCCTTGGACCGACTCCGTCGACTCGGTCCAAGGGGGCGGGCGTCCGGCGCCTGTACGGGTACCGCTAACCCATCGAGACCGACGACTTGCGCGTCGCCACGATCTCGTCGACCAGACCGTACGCCAGGGCCTCCTCGGCGGTCAGGATCTTGTCGCGCTCGATGTCGTCCCGGATCTTCTCGATCGGGGTCGAGGAGTGCTTGGCCAGCAGGTCCTCGAGCTGCGAACGCATCCGCAGGATCTCGTTGGCGGCGATCTCCAGGTCGGAGACCTGGCCGGGGCCGGTCTCGCTGTACGGCTGGTGGATCAGCACGCGGGCGTTGGGCAGCGCCATCCGCTTGCCGGGGGTGCCGGCGGCGAGCAGCACGGCGGCGGCGGACGCCGCCTGGCCCATGCAGACCGTCTGGATGTCGGGCTTCACGAACTGCATCGTGTCGTAGATCGCGGTGAGCGCCGTGAAGGAGCCGCCCGGGGAGTTGATGTAGATCGAGATGTCCCGGTCGGGGTCCATCGACTCCAGGCACAGGAGCTGCGCCATGACGTCGTTGGCCGACGCGTCGTCGATCTGCACGCCGAGGAAGATCACCCGCTCCTCGAAGAGCTTCGCGTACGGGTCGTACTCCCGCACGCCCTGCGAGGTGCGCTCGACGAAACGCGGAACGATGTAACGGGACTCGGCGCGCGGGCCGGAAAACTCGGACTCGGCGCCCTGGTACAGGCCGCTGCCGGGGAAGTTGTTCATCGGAAGGTTCACCGTCCTGGTGGCGATCAAAGGGCTGGGGTGGCTGTGGGGCGAGTGGTCCGCGGGCTCAGGCCCCGGTGCCGCCCCCGCCCGGAACGCCGGAGGCGGAGGTCATGACGTCGTCGATGAGGCCGTACTCCTTCGCCTCGTCGGCGGAGAACCAGTGGTCGCGGTCGGAGTCACGGGTGATCTGCTCGACGGTCTGACCGGTGTGGAAGGCGGTCAGCTCGGCCATGCGCTTCTTGGTGTGCAGCAGCCGCTCGGCGTGGATCTTGATGTCCGACGCGGAGCCGGCGAGACCGGCGGAGGGCTGGTGGATGAGGATCTCCGCGTTGGGCAGCGCGAACCGCTTGCCCGGGGTACCGGCGCTCAGCAGGAACTGCCCCATGGAGGCGGCCAGGCCCATGGCGATCGTCACCACGTCGTTCTTGATGTACTGCATGGTGTCGTAGATCGCCAGGCCGGCCGAGATCGAGCCGCCCGGGGAGTTGATGTAGAGGAAGATGTCCTTGTCCGGGTCCGCGGCCAGGAGAAGAAGCTGCGCGGTGATCTTGTTGGCGATGTCGTCGTCGACCGGCTGGCCGAGGAAGATGATCCGCTCGCCGAGCAGCCGGTTGTAGACCTGGTCGCCGAGGCCACCGAAGGTCGGCTCAGCGGCGGCGGAAGGCATCGGGATCGTCACGTGTCCACCTGCTCGTTGTCGGACGGTACGGAACCGTCTCAGCGTCGTCTGCCGGGGCGTGGGGGTCTGCGCCGTACGGTATGGCCCCGGCGCGTTCGAGACTCCCCTGCCCTCGTATCTACGGACCCTAACGCGCAGGTCGGACAACGCCATCCCGCTTGGTGAACTGTTCGCTGTGAGCGCAGGCTCACCGGGCGGTGACGCACACGGGCCCGGACACGCACAGCGGCGCGTCCGGGCCCGTGATCAAGGGGTGCGGGAGGGGGCCGGAGCTCAGCTCTCGGTCTTCTCCGCGGCCTCGGCGTCGGCGCCCTCGGCCTCGGCGACGACGGTCTCGGCGGCCTCGGCCTCCTCCTCGTCGTCCAGCTCGACGACCTCGCCGTTGCTGTCCTTGACGGTGGCGGCCTCGACGACGACGGCGAGCGCCTTGCCGCGGGCGACCTCACCGACGAGCATCGGCACCTGGCCGCCCTCGACGACCGCCTGGGCGAACTGGTCGGGGGACATGCCGGAGGACTGCGCGCGGCGCATGAGGTGCTCGGTGAGCTCCTCCTGGCTGACGTTCAGCTTCTCCTTGTTGACCAGCTCATCGAGGATGAACTGGGTCTTGATGCCCTTCTCCGCCTGCTCCTTGGTCTCGGCGTCGAACTCTTCCTCGGTCTTGCCCTGGATCTCCAGGTACTTCGCGAGGTCGAGGCCCATCTGGCCGAGCTGGTGGTTGACCAGGTTGTGCTTGCGGGTGTTGATCTCGTCCTCGAGCAGCTTCTCGGGGATCGGGACCTCCACGAGCTTCAGCAGCTCGTCCAGCACCTTCTCCTGGGCCTGGGTGGCCTGGTCGTACTTCTTCATCTGCTCGAGGCGCTTGGCGCTGTCGGCCTTCAGCTCGTCGAGCGTGTCGAACTCGCTGGCGAGCTGCGCGAAGTCGTCGTCCAGCTCGGGCAGTTCACGGGCGGCGACGGCGGTGACGTCGACCTTGACCTCGGCCTCCTTGCCCTGGGCGGAGCCGCCCTTGAGCTCGGAGGTGAAGGTGGCGGTGCCGCCGGCCTCGACGCCCTTGACGGCCTCGTCGATGCCGTCCAGCAGCTCACCGGAGCCGACGGTGTAGCTGACGCCCTTGGCGACGCCGTCCTCCAGGACCTCGCCGTCGACCTTGGCCTCCAGGTCCAGCGTCAGCACGTCGCCGTCCTGCGCGGCGCGCTCGACCGGGGAGGTGGTGGCGAAGCGCTCACGGAGCTGCTCGACGGACTTGTCGATGTCCTCGTCCGACACGGTGACGGCGTCGACCTCGACCTCGATGCCGGAGTAGTCCGGGATCTCCAGGGCGGGGCGGATGTCGACCTCGGCGGTGAAGGCCAGCAGCTCGCCGTCCTTCAGCTCGGTGATGTCGACCTCGGGCTGGCCGAGGACGTTCAGCTCACCCTCGTTGACCGCTTCGGTGTAGAACTTCGGGAGCGCGTCGTTGACGGCCTCCTCCAGCACGGCGCCACGACCGAACCGCTGGTCGATGACGCGGGCAGGGATCTTGCCCTTGCGGAAGCCCTTCACCGTGACCTGCTGGTTGATCTTCTTGTACGCCGCGTCGAGGCTGTCCTTGAGCTCCTCGAAGGGCACCTCGACAGTGAGCCGAACCCGGGTCGGGTTCAGGGTCTCCACGGCGCTCTTCACGGTTCGGTCTCCTTGGGGCTGACTTCTTGGGGTTCTGCTGGGATCTTCCGGGACGCTCCCGCAGGCGCGGGCCCCGGCCGATCGCGCCCGGTCCTTAAGACACACGGGCACGCAGCTTGCATAGTAACCGCAAGGAGGACGGCACCGACAACGCGACCTCGCGGGCCCGTGCGGCGGGCGCTCGCGGCGCGTGGAGGCCGTGGCCGCGCAGAGTCACCTACGAAAATCCGTAGGTGACATCGAGAGGCGGTAACACCCGGGGAGCCGGTCCACCGGGGCGTACGCCGAAGTAATACTGCTGGTCGGGGTGGCCGGATTCGAACCGACGACCTTCCGCTCCCAAAGCGGACGCGCTACCAAGCTGCGCCACACCCCGTCGGTGCGACACGTAGGGTACATGCCCGATGGCGCTGCGGCCGCCGCATATCCGGGGGCGGCCGACCGGTGTGCGGTGGAGGGGTCCGACCCGCTACAGTGCACTGCGTGCCGGGGTCGCGACGACCTGTGGCACATGCGGGCGTAGCTCAATGGTAGAGCCCCAGTCTTCCAAACTGGCTACGCGGGTTCGATTCCCGTCGCCCGCTCAGAGAAGGGCGAGAGGCCCCGGATCCAATGATCCGGGGCCTCTTGTCGTACGCGGGACGCCCATAGGGTGGGCGGTATGGAGATCTGGATCAATCCCGCGTGTTCCAAGTGCCGTTCGGCGGTCGGCCTGCTCGACGAGGAGGGGGCGCGGTACACGGTGCGCCGCTACCTGGAGGAGCCGCCGACGGCGGACGAGCTGCGCGCCGTGCTGGAGCGCCTGGGGCTGGAGCCGTGGGACATCACACGGACACAGGAGGCCGAGGCGAAGGAGCTGGGGGTGGCGTCCTGGGAGCGGTCGGACGCGGAGCGGGAGCGGTGGATCGGGGCGCTGGCCGCGCATCCGCGGCTGATCCAGCGGCCGATCATCACCGCCGACGACGGCACGGCGGTCGTCGGGCGCAGCGAGGAGGCGGTGCGGTCCGCGCTGGCGCGGGGCGCGGGAAACTCCTCGGCCGGGAGCTGACACGGATCCGGGGCCGGGCCGCGGATGCGGTCCGGCCCCGGGGCCGGCGGGCGGTGGCGCGCGGTACGCCGCGGGTGGGCGGCGGGGCGGCGCTCAGAAGGTGATGTGGTTGATCGTGTCCGCGAGGGAGTTGAAGAACCGGTTTATGGACGGGGCCATGCCGGTGGAGGCGAGGAAGAACCCGAAGAGGATGGCGACGATCGCCGGGCCGGGCTTGATCGTCTTGCCGCGGATCAGCACGATCAGCACGATCCCCAACAGCAGCACCACTGACAGCGAAAGAGCCACAACTGATCACACCCTCGGTCGGAAGCCTCACCGGCCGGGAAGTGTGCAGCCGCACACCCCCGCAGGCACCCATCGTGCCACCAAGTCACTTCCCACCGCATACGGGTGACGAATCATCGGCCAACGCTTTGCCCGCTTCGTACCGTTGACGGGTGAAGGCGGGGAACGTCGCGCTCGCCCGGGGGCCGGGGAACATGGCGGCAAGGTGCCAGGAAGCGGGCGTGGGGGTGGCCGGGCGGGGCACCGTACGGCGTGGGCGGGGCGTAAGGAAACGGCCGGCGCGGCATGGCGGGTAATTCGGCCGGATTACTTCGTTACGGCTGGCCGGTAAGTGAGCTTCGCCACTCCGTTATTCGAGCGGAGGCTCCGGCGTATTCACCGCGTGAACGCCGGAGCGCTTTTCCTGACGTGGTGCCACTCACATCGGGTGCGGTGGTGCGGGTGCCGGAAGGGGACATTCCCGGTGGCGGCTCCCGCGGACGGTATCGACCGTTTTAAGGGGGTGAAATGCCATAGAACTCCGCGTTGGCCGGGGAGTTCCGCGGTGGGTACGGCATTCGGGCGGGATATGGCGCGGGCGGCCGGGGAAATGGATCACGCGGTGGCCGGAGGCCGCGTGCGGCGCTTACCTGGGGAAATGCCGAATTACCTGACGGCGGGTTTTACGCATTCGGTGGATCGCCACTAGGGTGCCTCAGATGTTTCAGCCTGCGGCCCCTTCGCGACGTGCCCTTCCCGAGGCCCGGGAGGTGGTGGACGCGGACCGGACGGCGCCCCCGTCGCGCGGACCCGCGGCCGGACGCACCGATGGTGCGGCACCGGCGCGGGGCAGGGACGCGTTCTTCGACAATGCGAAGTACCTCGCCATCGTGCTGGTGGCGATGGGGCACGCCTGGGAGCCGCTGACCGACGGCAGCCGCGCCGCCGAGGCGCTGTACATGACGGTGTACGCGTTCCACATGCCGGCGTTCATCATCATCTCCGGGTACTTCTCGCGCAGTTTCGATATGCGCAAGGACCGGCTGCAGCGGCTGGTCACCGGCGTCGCCGTTCCGTATGTCCTCTTCGAGACGGCGTACACGCTCTTCGCGCGGTGGGCGAATGACGATCCGAAGATGCCGGTCAGTCTGCTCGATCCGTGGTTTCTGACGTGGTTTCTGGTCGCGTTGTTCCTCTGGCGGCTGACGACGCCGTTGTGGAAGATCGTCCGTTGGCCGGTGCCGCTGGCGCTCGTCATCGCCGTCGCGGCGTCCGTCTCGCCGGAGATCGGTGACGATCTCGATCTCCAGCGGGTGCTGCAGTTCCTGCCGTTCTTCGTGCTGGGGCTGAATCTGCGGCCGGAGCATTTCGCGTGGGTGCGGCGGCGGGCGGTGCGGATCGCGGCTGTGCCGGTCTTCGCGGCGGCGGTGGTGCTGGCGTACTGGGCGGCGCCCCGGATGACGTCGGCGTGGTTCTACCACCGCGACAGCGCGCAGGAGCTGGGCACCACCTGGTGGGCCGGTGCCGTGATGAGTCTGGCGCTCTTCGGGTGTTCGCTGGTGCTGACGGCGTGCTTCTACGCCTGGGTGCCGAAGCGGCGGACGTGGTTCACGGTGCTGGGCGCGGGCACGCTCTACGGCTATCTGCTGCACGGTTTCCTCGCCAAGGGGTCCCGTTTCTGGGGCTGGTTCGACGACTACGCCTGGCTGCACACCCCGCTCGGGGAGATCGCGGTCACGGTGATCGCCGGTGCGGTGGTGACGGCGCTGTGCACCCCGCCGGTCCGTAAGGTCTTCCGGTTCGCGATGGAGCCGACGATGGCGTGGGCGTTCCGCCGGGATCCGGAGGACGCCGCCCGGGCGGCGGCGGAGCGGAACGGGACCGGGGCGGGCGCCCCGGCCGGGCGAGGGCCGTCCGGGAGGGTGCGCAAGGGTGGCTCGCCGCGCTGACCGGCCATGAGGCGTTCGGCGGTGCGGGCCGGTCGCTCGGCTCGTTCGGGGCGCTGCCCCCAAGGTGTTCGACGGCTGGTACCGCCTGGCCGGGTACGAGGACGCCGTCGACCGGAAGCCGTTCTTCGCGCCGGCGGTGACGATGGAGGCCCGGCAGCGGGGCCGGCGGGTCTTTCGCCGGGCTCCGCGGGGGCGTGCGGTCGCGCCTGCCCGTGAGGCCGGGCCGGGCCGGGGTCGCGCGGGGCGGCCGGGGCCGGTCAACTCCCTTTTCCTTCCATCGTGTTGATGTCGCGCGTCCGGACGCGCGGGCACCCCTCCCAGGGGATCCGGCGCACACTTCGGCACACCCGAAATCTCCTTTGGTAAACTAACTATCGACCATTTCTTGACTCTCTCTTGACCTTGAGTGCCGACTCCTGGCGTTCGTCCCGTTCCCGTCTCGTGTCGGCCCCGTCCATCCGTCCGCCCGTCAGACCTTGGAGGAGCCATCGGTCACGCGCAGACCCTGATAGCCATGGGCGGGGCCTTTCTGGCCGCCGCCGTGCTCGCCCGGATCGGCCGCCGGATCGGCCTGCCGACCATCCCCCTCTTCATCCTGGCCGGGATTCTGCTCGGCCCGCACACCCCCGGCCTGGTGCTGGTTGCCGACCCGCACGACCTGGAGATGCTCTCGCTCCTCGGGCTGGTGCTGCTGCTCTTCTACCTCGGCCTCGAATTCCATGTGGACGACCTCAGGAACGGCGGGCGCGCGATGGCGCTGGCCGGGGGCGCCTATCTGGCGCTGAACGTCGGCGCGGGCCTCGCCTTCGGCTTCGCGCTCGGCTGGGGCACGTCCGAGGCGCTGGTGCTCGCCGGGGTGCTGGGCATCTCGTCGTCCGCGATCGTCACCAAGGTGCTGGTCGACACGGGGCGGCTGGGCGGTCCCGAGGCGAAGCCGATCCTCGGGATCATCGTCGTCGAGGACATCTTCCTGGCGCTGTACCTGGCGGCGCTCCAGCCGGTGATCTCCGGTGCGGACTCGTTCGGTGCGGCGGCGCTCGACGCGGGCAAGGCGTTCGGGTTCCTGCTGCTGCTCGCCGCCGCGGCGCGGTGGGGCACCCGGGTCGTCGACCGGTTGATCGCCACCCGGGACAACGAACTCCTCGTCATCTCCTTCCTCGGTGCGGCCGTGCTGGTCGCCGGGGTCTCCGAGTGGTTCGGGGTCGCGGACGCCATCGGCGCGTTCATGGTGGGTCTGATGCTGGGCGGCACCAGCTCCGGCGACCGGATCCGGGAGCTGGTGCATCCGCTGCGGGACGCGTTCGGCGCGATCTTCTTCTTCGCCTTCGGGCTCTCCATCAACCCCGGTGACCTGCCGTCGGTGCTGGTGCCGGTGCTCATCGCGGTCACGCTGACGGTGGTGATGAACGTCCTCGCCGGGCTGGTGGCCGCGCGGATCCACCGCTTCGGGCCGCGGCCCGCGGCGGGCATCGCCACTTCGCTGCTGGCCCGCGGCGAGTTCGCGCTGATCCTGGCGACGATGGCGGCGGCCGCGGGGCTCGACGAGCGGCTGTCGCCGTTCATCGCCGGGTACGTGCTGATCCTCGCGGTGCTCGGGCCGCTGGCCGCCGGGCGGGCGGAGCTGCTGGCGCGGGTGCTGCCGGGCGGCCGTCGCGCGGCCGAGGCGGCGGACGCGGCGGACGCGGCGGAGGAAGCGGCGCCCGAGCCGGCCGGCGCTACGCGTCCCGGCAGATGAGGAGCAGCGCCCGGTCGTCGTTGACGTCCTTGGCGACCGCTTCGATCAGATGCCAGGCGGCGCCCGCGAAGCCGCCCGTGACGTAGCGGTCGGCCTCGCCGGTCAGCCGGTCCATGCCCTCGGCGATGTCGCGTTCCGCGGACTCGACCAGGCCGTCGGTGAACATCATCAGGACGTCGCCGGGGCGCAGCCGGCCCTTCACCGGGTCGAACTGCGCCCCGTCGTACACCCCGAGGAGCGGGCCCTCGCCGGACTTCTCCTCCCAGCGGCCGGTCCCGGCGCAGAGCTGGAGGGCCGGGAGGTGGCCCGCGGAGAGCAGTTCGTAGTCGCCGGACTCCAGGTCGAGGACGAGGTGGATGGAGGTGGCGAAGCCCTCGTCCCAGTCCTGGCGCAGCAGATAGCCGTTGGCCGCGGGCAGGAAGCCGTGCGGCGGCAGCGAGCCGAGGAGGCCGCCGAAGGCGCCGGAGAGCAGCAGCGAGCGGGAGGCGGCGTCCATGCCCTTGCCGGAGACGTCGGTGAGGACGACCTCCAGGATGTTGCCGCCCTGGGTGCGGGAGGCGACGACGAAATCCCCCGAGAACGACTGCCCGCCGGCCGGACGCAGCGCCATCTCGTGGTGCCAGCCCTCCGGCAGCCGGGGCAGTTCGCTCTGCACCCGGATGCGTTCGCGCAGGTCGAACAGCATGGTGGAGCCGCGCCGCCAGGGCACGCCGACCCGGCTGCGGAACTGTGCGATGAGCAGGCCGATCAACCCGACGGCGGCGACGATCAGGACCGTGCCGGGGGTGATGCGCTCCGGGCCCTCGTCGTACGGGCCGAAGAGCGCCGCCTCCACGATCAGGGCCGTCGCGGAAGCGGCGTAGAGGATGAGGAGGTTGGCGGGGCGCAGCAGGAGGCCGCCGGCGATCACCGGGAGGACCAGTGCGGTCGGCCCGAACCACTCCGTGTGCCAGAGCGTGCCGCCCGCGATGAGCACCACCGAGACCAGCAGCGCGACGACCGCCGGGCCGTCGGAGCCGTCGCCGCGGAAGTAGTCGACCCCGGCCTTGCGCACGCCGACGCGGACCCGGTGCAGCGCCTTGTGCAGCCGGGCCGTCAGGGGTTCCGATCCCGGGCGGCGTGTCATGTCACGGGGACTTTATCCACCCGTTCGGCGGCGCGTCGATTCGCCGGCCGCGGCCCGGTGTGATTGCCGGGAATCCCGTTCGAAATGCGGTCGCGCTGCCGGAGACCCTCCTGGTACAGGTGGCGTATGACGACAGAGTTGCGGATGTTGCAGCCGGACGAAGGAGACGCCTGGTACGCGAAGCTGGAGCGGGCCTTCGGCGAGGAGGAGACCGACGAGGAGCGGGCGCTGTGGCGGGAGCTGATGGAGCCCGGCCGCTCCCTCGCCGCGTGGGACGACGGCGAGATCGTCGGCACCGCGGGCGCCTTCTCCTTCGGTGTGACGGTGCCGGGCGGCGCGTCGGTGCCGGCCGCCGGCATGACGATGGTCAGCGTGCAGCCGACGCACCGCCGCCGCGGGGTGCTGACCGCGATGATGCGGCGGCAACTGGACGACGTACGGGAGCGGGGCGAGCCGCTGGCGATGCTGACGGCGTCGGAGTCCGCGATCTACGGGCGGTTCGGGTACGGCGCGGCGACGCAGGAGATGCGGATCAAGGTCGACACCACCCGGGTGGCCGCACCGGACCTGCCCGGCTGTGACGGTGTCCGGCTGCGGCTGAAGGAGCCCGACGAGGCGCTGGCGGCGTGCGAGGCGGTCTACGCGCGCACGGTCGCGGGGCGCGCCGGGATGCTGACGCGGCAGCCGGGCTGGGAGCGGATGGTGATCCTCGACCCGGAGGACGACCGCGACGACGACCAGGGGCCGATGCAGTGCGTGGTGGCCGAGTCCGGCGGTGAGGTGGCCGGCTACGCCCGGTACTCCGTGGTGAGCGACTGGGCCGAGGCGGGTCCGCAGGGCACGGTCCGGGTGTGGGATCTGGCCGCGCCGGATCCGGTGGTGGGCGCGGCGCTGTGGCGCTACCTCTTCGGCATCGACCTGACGACGTGGGTGACGGCGCGGAACCTTCCGGTGGACGATCCGCTGCTGCATCTCGTCGCGGACATGCGGCGGTGTCTGATCGGGCTGCGTGAGGCGGCGTTCGTCCGGCCGGTGGAGCTGGGCGCGGCGCTGTCGGCGCGGACGTACCAGCGGCCGGTGGACGTGGTGCTGGACGTGGCCGATCCGTTCTGCCCCTGGAACGAGGGCCGCTGGCGGCTGTCCGGCGACGGCTCCGGCGCGCTCTGCGAGCGGACCGCCGACCCGGCCGACCTGGCGCTCTCCGTACGGGAGCTGGGCTCGGCGTACCTGGGCGGCTTCACGCTGTCGGCGATGGCCGGGGCCGGGCGGGTGCGGGAGCTGCGGCCGGGTGCGCTGGCGGCGGCGTCGGTGGCGTTCGGCTCGGACGTCGCGCCGTGGCTGCCGCACGAGTTCTGAGAGGGCCGGTTTCCCAAAGGGCCGGATTCCGAGAGGGCCGGTTTCCAGAAGGGCCGGTTTCCGAGAGGGCCGGTCCACGGGGCCCGCCACCGGAACGGGTGCGCGGGCCCGGGGCGGGCCGGGTGCGCGGCGGGCCGTCCGTCGCCGGGCTCGTGGTGAGACGGGCCGTGGCCGAAGCGGGCCTCAGCGACCTGGCAGGCGCCGTGGCCGGGCGGGCCGTGGCCGAGGCGGGCCTCAGTGGCCGGGTGGGCGCCGTGACCTGGCAGGCGCCGGGCTCGTGGTGAGACGGGCCGTGGCCGAAGCGGGCCTCAGCGACCTGGCAGGCGCCGTGACCTGGCAGGCGCCGGGGCCGGGCGGGCCGTGGCCGAGGCAGGCCGCCGGGGCCGGGCGCGCCGGGCCGCCCGTTCGGGCCCGTTCAGGCCCCTTCGGCCCGGGGGCAGCCCCCGTGTGCCGGCTGGCAGCGGGGGCACCAGAAGAGGTTGCGGGAGGCCAGGTCGGCGGTGCGGATCTCGGTGGTGCACAGGTGGCAGGGCTGGTGGGCGCGGCGGTAGACGTACACCTCGCCGCCGTGGTCGTCGACGCGCGGCGGGCGGCCCATCGCCTCGGGCAGGTGCTCGGGCCGGACGGTGTCGATCCGGTTGTGCCGGACGCCCTCGCGCATCAGGGCGACGAGGTCGGCCCAGATCGCGTCCCAGTCGTCGCGGGCGAGGGCCCGGCCCGGGAGGTACGGGTCGATGCCGCGGCGGAAGAGGACCTCGGCGCGGTAGACGTTGCCGACGCCCGCGACGACCTTCTGGTCGAGCAGGAGCGCGGCGATGGTGGTGCGGCTGCGGGAGATGCGCCGCCAGGCCCGTTCGCCGTCGTCGTCGCCGCGCAGCGGGTCGGGACCGAGGCGGTCGTGTATCGCCTGCTTCTCGGCGTCGGTGATCAGCTCACAGGCGGTGGGTCCGCGCAGGTCGGCGTGGTGGTCGCCGGTGGCGAGGCGGAGCCGGACGGTGTCGGTTGCGGGCGGCGCCGGGGCGGTGCCGAAGCCGAGCTTGCCGAAGAGGCCGAGGTGGATGTGGACCCAGCCGGCGGGCCCGAAGCCGAGGAAGAGGTGCTTGCCGTGGGCCTCCGCGCACTCCAGGACCCGGCCGTCGACGAGCGCCGCGCCGGCCGCGAACCGGCCCTGCGGGCTGCTCGCGCGGACCGCCTCGCCCGCGAAGCGCTCGTGGTGGTCGAGGGCGAGGCGGTGGATGGTGTGCCCCTCGGGCATGCGGTGCGTCCTTCAGGTGTGGGTGCGCCCGCTCCCCCGGCGGCCGGGGAAGCGGGCGGCGGCGGGCTCGCGGGCGGTCAGCCCTGCGGGTGGTGGGCCGGGATCGGGGGGAGTTCGCCGGTGGTCTCGTACGCCGAGAGCATCTCGATGCGGCGGGTGTGGCGCTCCTCGCCGGAGTACGGGGTGGCGAGGAAAATCTCCACGAAACGGGTGGCCTCCTCAAGGGTATGCATCCGGCCACCGACGGAAATCACGTTTGCGTTGTTGTGCTCGCGGCCGAGCTTCGCGGTCTCCTCGCTCCAGGCGAGTGCGGCCCGCACGCCCTTGACCTTGTTGGCGGCGATCTGCTCGCCGTTGCCGGAGCCGCCGATCACGATGCCGAGGGCGTCGGCGTCCGCCGCGGTCCGCTCGGCCGCACGGAGGCAGAACGGGGGGTAGTCGTCCTGGGCGTCGTAAATGTGGGGACCACAGTCGACGGGCTCGTGGCCGTGGGCCTTGAGCCAGTCGACGAGGTGGTTCTTGAGGTCGAAACCGGCATGGTCGGAGCCGAGATACACGCGCATGGCATGAGTGTGGCATGCGGAATGCGGCTCTGTGGCGCCGGGTCTTCGTACATATGGCGGGAAGGTTTCAGCCACTCTTCATACAGCTGAACAGGAACGACAACGATCCGGAGTCGGATCTTCCTAAGCGGTCGGTGCCGACTGTCTAATGCGGGGACTCGAAACCGAGAACCACTGAAGGACGGTGCACATGGGCACGCACCCGCCTACCACGGACGGGCTTCAGGCAGGACTCAAGAACCGGCATCTGTCGATGATCGCCATCGGTGGCGTCATCGGAGCCGGACTGTTCGTCGGGTCCGGCGCCGGTATCAAGGCCGCCGGACCGGGCATTCTCCTCTCTTACGCACTGACCGGACTTCTGGTCGTGCTCGTCATGCGGATGCTGGGTGAGATGGCCGCGGCCTCCCCCACATCCGGTTCGTTCTCCGCTTACGCGGACCGTGCGCTCGGCCGCTGGGCCGGGTTCACCATCGGCTGGCTGTACTGGTTCTTCTGGTCGGTCGTGCTGGCTGTCGAGGCGACCGCGGCTGCCGCGATCTTGACCAATTGGGTCCCCGCCGTCCCGCAGTGGGCGTGGGCACTGTTGGTCATGATCGTGCTGACCGGTACCAACCTGATCTCCGTCAGCTCGTTCGGCGAGTTCGAGTTCTGGTTCGCCGGTATCAAGGTCGTCGCGATCGTCGTCTTCATCATCGTCGGCGCGCTGGCGATATTCGGTCTGCCCCCGGGCGACCACGCGGTCGGGCTGAGCAACTTCACCGGCCACGGCGGCTTCCTGCCGAACGGTCCGGGCGCGATCCTCTCCGGCATGCTGCTGGTGGTCTTCTCCTTCATGGGCAGTGAGATCGTCACCCTGGCGGCCAGCGAGTCGCCGAACCCGGTGAAGGCCGTGCGGCAGGCCGTCAACAGCGTCATCTGGCGGATCGCGCTCTTCTACCTCGGCTCGATCGCGGTCATCGTGACGCTGCTGCCGTGGGACGACCCGAAGCTGGACGCGAGCCCGTACGTGGCCGTGCTGGAGTCGCTGAAGATCCCGTACGCGGGCACCGTGATGGACATCGTGGTGCTGACGGCGGTGCTGTCCTGTCTCAACTCGGGTCTGTACACCGCGTCCCGGATGGCCTTCTCGCTGGGTGAGCGCGGTGACGCGCCGAAGTCCTTCGCGAAGCTGAACAAGGGCGGCGTGCCGTCCGTGGCGATCTGGGCGTCGGTGGCCTTCGGCTTCGTCGCGACGATCTTCAGCTACACCTCGCCGGACACCATCTTCCAGTTCCTGCTCAACTCCTCGGGCGCGGTCGCGCTCTTCGTGTGGCTGGTCATCTGCTTCTCGCAGCTGCGGATGCGCAAGGTCATCGAGAAGGAGATGCCGGAGCGGCTGACGGTCCGGATGTGGATGTACCCGTGGCTGACCTACGCGACGATCGCGCTGATCCTCTTCGTCGTGGGCTACATGTTCTACGACCCGGACGGCCGTAAGCAGATGGTGCTGTCCGTCGTCGCCGCGGTGGTCGTCCTGGCCATCGGTCTGATCCTGGACCGGCGCCGTCCCCGCGAGGCCGCCGCCGGCGCACCGGCACAGGCCGTGACCGCCGACGGGGCCGCGGAGGCCGCCCCCGAGCCGGCCACGGACCGCGCGTAGCCGCCGGGAACGCAAGGACACCGGAACGGGCCGGGCCCCGCAGTCACCTGTCAGGTGGGTGCGGGGCCCGGCCCGTTCCGTGGTGCGGGCCCGGCGGGTCTCCCCTGCCGGGCCCGGGACCGTACGCGAGGGTCAGCCGCGGCGGCCGGCCAGTTTCCAGGCGGTGGGCAGCGCGCCCATCGCCAGGGCCGCCTTGAGGGCGTCGCCGATGAGGAACGGCACCATGCCGACGGCGAGCGCCTGGCCGAAGGAGATGCCGGTGCTCAGCGCGAGGTAGGGGACGCCGACGCCGTAGATCACCGCGAGGCCGGCGGCCATCGTCCCGGCGGTGCGCAGCACGCCGCGGTCGCCGCCGCGGCGGGCCAGCGCGCCGACCACGACGGAGGCGAGCAGCATGCCCAGGACGTAGCCGAAGGTGGCGCCGCCGGGACCGGACTTGCCCTCGGCGAACCACGGGACGCCCGCCAGGCCGACCGCCGCGTACAGGGCGAGGGAGGCGAGGCCGCGGCGGGCGCCGAGGGCGGTGCCCACCAGGAGCGCGGCGAAGGTCTGGCCGGTCACCGGCACCGGGGAGCCCGGTATCGGCAGGGCGATCTGGGCGGCGACGCCGGTCAGGACGGCGCCCCCGGCGACCAGCGCGGCGTCACGGACGCGGGCACGGGTGGCGGTGGCGGCGGGCAGCAGGTCGGCGAGGACCGCACCGGGACGGGTGAGAGCTGCAGTGCTCATCAGGACTCCGCGAAGGTCGGAAGGGATACGGACAGGTCGGACCCGATGGACGTTAGTCCAGCGGAGCCACCGCGATCATCGTGTGGCGGCGACAAAGCGGCGCCGGGTGGCTTGGAGAGTTCCGAACAACTCCTACCCGTGCCCGGCACCGCCGTCCCCTGGGCCTTTTCGCAGGTCACGTGATGCTCGTCACCAAGCGGGCGGCGGGCGCCGGAGCATTTTGCGGCGGTCGCCGGGGCGAGGAAACTGAGGTGGTCCACAGGCCGCGCCGTCCGCGGGGCCCCGCACCGCGCGAGAGTTACGAGCCATGCCTGACGCACCGACCCCCTCCGCGACGCCTCCGCTCGGAGAGGGCGCCGGCGAGCGGGAGCCCCTCGCCGGGGGGCTCAAGCAGCGCCATCTGACGATGCTGGGGCTCGGCGGGGTGATCGGCGCCGGACTCTTCGTCGGCTCCGGCGCGGGGATCGCGGTGGCCGGGCCCGGCATCACGGTGTCGTACCTGATCGCGGGCGCGCTGGCGATGCTGATCATGCGGATGCTGGGCGAGATGTCGGCGGCGATGCCGGCGTCCGGGGCGTTCTCGGTGCACGCGGAGCGGGCGCTGGGCCGCTGGGCCGGGTTCAGCGTCGGCTGGCTGTACTGGTTCCTGCTGGTCGTGGTGCTCGCCGTGGAGGCGACGGGCGCGGCGCAGATCGCGCACGGCTGGGTGCCCGCGGTGCCGCAGTGGGGCTGGGTGCTCCTCTTCATGGTGGTGTTCACCGGCGCCAACCTCGCGGCGGTGAAGAACTTCGGTGAGTTCGAGTTCTGGTTCGCCACGCTGAAGGTCACCGCGATCGTGCTGTTCCTGGTACTGGGCCTGCTCGCGGTCTTCGGGGTGCTGCCGGACACCGAGCCGGTGGGCCTGGCCAATCTGACCGGGCAGGGCGGCTTCCTGCCGCGCGGCTGGTCCGGGGTGATCTCCGGGGTGCTGGCGGTGGTGTTCGCGTTCGGCGGTCTGGAGGTCGTGACGATCGCCGCCGCCGAGTCGGACGATCCCGCGCGCGCGGTGGGCCGTGCGGTGCGCAGCGCGGTGTGGCGCATCCTCTTCTTCTACGTCGGCTCGATGCTGGTGATCGTCACGCTGCTGCCGTGGTCGAAGCTGGTGCCGGGGCAGAGCCCGTACGTGGCGGTGCTCGACCACATCGGGATCCCGGGTGCCGGGCTGATCATGAACATCGTGGTGTTCGTGGCGCTGCTGTCGGCGCTCAACGCCAATCTCTACGGCGCGTCCCGGATGGTCTTCTCGCTCGCGGAGCGGGGCGAGGCGCCGCGCGGGCTGCTGAAGGTGGCGGGCGGCGGGGTGCCGCGGCGGGCGGTGCTGGCGTCGGTGGCGTTCGGCTTCGTGTCGGTGCTGCTGAATCTCAAGTGGCCGGATTCGGTTTTCCTCTATCTGCTCAACGCGGTCGGCGCGGTGCTGCTCTTCGTCTGGGCGCTGATCGCCGTCTCGCAACTGCGGCTGCGGCGCCGTATCGAGCGCGAGGCTCCTGGGAAGCTGACCCTGCGGATGTGGGCCTTCCCCTATCTGACCTGGGCGGCTCTGGCCGGGATGGCCGCGGTGCTGGTGCTGATGCTGACCGACGCCACCGCCCGGCCGCAGTTGCTGTGGTCGGCGGGGGCCACCGCGCTGGTCCTGTTGGTCGCCGGTGCCCGGGAAGTGCGCGACCGGACATCCCGGCGCTGAAGCGAGTTGTCCCGCGATGGCGGGGCTTGTGGTGGCATACGACGATGACCTGGACACGTACGGTCACGATCGCGTCTGAATACCGAACATTCGCTGCATGCCTGTTGCCCTGAGCGGACACCGACGCCCAAACTGAGCGCGCTTCACCGAGGACCCCCCGTTTCCGCGCCATTCGCGGGCTGTACGCCTGCCGTCGCGGGCGGGGGGCCGGGGGTCGGCGGCGGAGGCGTACAGGTCGCAGCCCCGGGAGAACGCAGGTTCCGCTCCGCTCTCACCACTGGGACAGGTACGACATGAATGGGATACCCCCGTCCGCCGCGACCGCGCGCGAGCGGTCCGACGCGGGCCAGGGAGGCGACGGCGGCGGCACGCTGTCCAACGGCCTCAAGCAGCGCCATCTGTCGATGATCGCCCTGGGCGGGGTGATCGGCGCCGGACTCTTCGTCGGCTCGGGCGCGGGCATCGCCGCCGCCGGTCCGTCGATCGTCCTCGCCTACGCGGTCTCCGGCGCGCTGGTCATGCTGATCATGCGGATGCTGGGCGAGATGGCCGCGGCCAATCCGGCGTCCGGTTCGTTCTCCGTGCACGCCGGGCGGTCGATCGGGCCGTGGGCCGGGTTCACCGCCGGCTGGATGTTCACCGCGCTGCTGTGTGTGGCGGTGGCCGCCGAGGCGATCGGCGCGGCGGGCATCATGACGCAGTGGTTCCCGGGCACCCAGACGTGGATGTGGGTGCTGCTCTTCATGGTGATCTTCTGCGGCGCCAACCTCGCGGCGGTCAGCAACTTCGGTGAGTTCGAGTTCTGGTTCGCCGCGCTGAAGGTCGCCGCGATCGCCATCTTCCTGATCCTGGGCCTGCTGGCGATCTTCGGGGTGCTGCCGGGCACCGCCGCGCCGGGCGCCTCCCACCTCACCGGCGACGGCGGCTTCCTGCCCAAGGGCGTCGACGGGCTGATGGTCGGCCTGCTGGCGTCGGTCTTCGCGTACGGCGGTCTGGAGACGGTGACGATCGCCGCCGCCGAGTCGAAGGACCCGGTGCGCGGGGTGGCGCGGGCGGTGCGGACCGCGATGTGGCGGATCGCCCTCTTCTACGTCGGCTCGATGGCGATCATCGTCACCGTCATCCCGTGGAACGAGCCGTCCATCCTCAAGAGCGGCCCGTACGTCGCGGTCCTGGACTACCTGGACATCCCGGCGGCCGGGCAGATCATGAACGTGGTCATCCTGGTGGCGCTGCTGTCCGCGATGAACGCCAACATCTACGGCTCGTCCCGGATGGCGTTCTCACTGACCTCGCGCGGGCAGGGCCCGGCGTTCCTCGGCAAGGTCAGCGGCGGGGTGCCGCGCCGTGCGGTGGTGCTGTGCTCGGCGTTCGGTTTCCTCGCGGTGCTCTTCAGCTTCTGGTGGCCGACGACGGTCTTCCAGTGGCTGCTGAACATGGTCGGCGCCGCGGTGCTGGTGGTGTGGGGCTTCATCGCCGCCGCCCAGTTGCGGATGCGCCGGCAGTTGGAGCGGGAGGCACCGGAGAAGCTGGTCGTGAAGATGTGGGCGTTCCCGTTCCTGACGTGGGTGGCGCTGGCCGGGATCGCGGCGGTGTTGCTGCTGATGCTGCGCGACGGTGACCAGCGCGTCCAGCTCCTGTTCACCGGCGGGTTCGCGGCGGTGCTGGCCGTGATCGGGCTGCTGCGGTCGAAGCTGGGCCGCACGCCCGAGGCGGGCGACGGGCCGGCGGCCGGCTGATCCGGGCGCACGCATCGCACGAGGCGGGGCGGGACTCCTACCGGGGTCCCGCCCCGCCTCCGTCTTCGGTCCCGGGCAGGTCGCCCTTACCGCGCCGGTGATCACCCCGGCTGGTAGCGTGGCGACCGTTCTTGCATACCAATTGCAATAGCTCCCTGTTGCAATAAGAAGGCGTAAGCAGTTGGAGAGGCTGGGCACATGGCGACCTACACCCTTCCGGAACTCCCCTACGACTACTCGGCGCTGGCCCCGGTCATCAGCCCCGAGATCATCGAGCTGCACCACGACAAGCACCACGCGGCCTACGTGAAGGGTGCGAACGACACCCTGGAGCAGCTCGCCGAGGCCCGCGACAAGGAGCAGTGGGGCGGCATCAACGGGCTGGAGAAGAACCTCGCGTTCCACCTCTCCGGGCACATCCTGCACAGCATCTACTGGCACAACATGAGCGGTGACGGCGGCGGCGAGCCCGACGCCAAGGACGGCGTGGGCGAGCTGGCCGACGCCATCGCCGAGAGCTTCGGCTCGTACGCCGGTTTCAAGGCGCAGCTCACGAAGGCCGCGGCCACCACGCAGGGCTCCGGCTGGGGCGTGCTCGCCTACGAGCCGGTCAGCGGCCGGCTGATCGTCGAGCAGATCTACGACCACCAGGGCAACGTCGGCCAGGGCTCGGTGCCGATCCTGGTCTTCGACGCCTGGGAGCACGCCTTCTACCTGCAGTACAAGAACCAGAAGGTCGACTTCATCGAGGCGATGTGGCAGGTCGTCAACTGGCAGGACGTGGCCAAGCGCTACGCCGCCGCCAAGGAGCGCGCGAACACGCTGCTGCTGGCGCCGTGACACCCCTCAAGCGTCCTGCCTCGTGATCGTCTTCTCACCCTTCACCCGGCAGGCGGAAGAACGGCAGGGCCCCGCGAGGACGTGACTCGCGGGGCCCTGCCCATGCCGGACGGGGCCCGGGGCGGGAGGTCACCGCCCCGGGCCCCGTGGCGTCAGTCGAAGACCGGACCGGCCGTCCGGGTCCGCTTGATCTCGTAGAAGCCGGGGATGGAGGCGACCATCAGGGTGCCGTCCCACAGCTTGGCGGCCTGCTCGCCCTTGGGGGCGGGGGTGACGACCGGGCCGAAGAACGCGATCTGCTCGCCGTCCGCGCCGGGCACCGCGATGACGGGCGTGCCGACCTCCTGGCCGACCAGCTCGATACCCGCCTTGTGGGAGGCGCGCAGCTCGGTGTCGTACGCGTCGGAGTCGGCGGCGTCGATCAGGTCGGCGGGCAGCCCGGCGTCGGCGAGGGCCGCCACGATCGCGGCGCGGTCCCGGCCCATGCCTTCGTTGTGCATACGGGTGCCGAGGGCGGTGTAGAGGGGGCCGAGGACCTTGCTGCCGAAGCGCTGCTCGGCGGCGACGCAGACCCGCACCGGGCCCCAGCCGCTGCCGCCGGGCCGCATCGCCTCGGCGTACTCCGGCGGCAGGTCGTCGAGCCGCTTCTCGTTGAGCACGGCCAGGCTCATGACGTGCCAGCGGACCTCGATGGGGCGGAGCTTCTCCACCTCCAGGATCCAACGGGACGTCATCCAGGCCCAGGGGCACAGCGGATCGAACCAGAAGTCGGCGGGGGTCTTCGCGGTGTCGGACACGTGCTCTCCTCGTGTGCGGTGGACGCCGGACGTACGCCGGCCGGCGCCCGCTTCAACAGAAAGCCGGCGTGCCATGATTCCCGTGTCCGGCCGGTGAACGACGGAACCGGAAGAAGACGGCGAAGACGAAGAGGACAAAGGAGTCACAGCGTGCCAGGTGAGAATCTGTCCCGGGACGAGGCCCACGAGCGCGGACGGCTGCTGAGCGTCGACGGGTACGACGTGGCGCTGGACGTCCGGTCGGCGGTGAAGGGGGAGGACACCTTCCGTTCGCTGACCACGATCCGCTTCCGCTGCGCGGAGCCGGGCGCCACCACCTTCGCTGACCTGGTGGCACCGTCGGTGACCTCGGTGACGCTCAACGGCACCGTCCTCGACCCGTCGGCGGTCTTCGACGGCACCCGCATCACGCTGGCCGGTCTGGCGGCGGAGAACACCCTGACCGTCGACGCGCGGTGCGCCTACAGCCGCACCGGCGAGGGCCTGCACCGCTTCGTGGACCCCGAGGACGGCGAGGTCTACCTCTACACGCAGTACGAGCCGGCCGACGCCCGCCGGGTCTTCACCACCTTCGAACAGCCCGATCTCAAGGCACCGTTCACCTTCGAGGTGACCGCGCCCGAGGAGTGGCTGGTCCTCAGCAACGGCGCGGCGGAGGGCGAACCGTCCGGCGGCCGTCACCGCTTCGCGACGACGAAGCCGATCTCCACGTACATCACCGCGGTCGTCGCCGGTCCGTACCACTACGAGAGCGACAGCTACCGGCGGACGTTCGAGGACGGCACCGAGCTGGTCGTCCCGCTCGGCGCGCTCTGCCGCAAGGGGCTGGCCAAGCACTTCGACGCGGACGACATCTTCACCGTCACCAAGCAGGGCCTGGACTTCTTCCACGACCACTTCGACTACCCGTACCCGTTCGGCAAGTACGACCAGGCGTTCGTCCCGGAGTACAACATCGGGGCGATGGAGAACCCGGGCTGTGTGACGTTCCGCGAGGAGTTCGTCTTCCGCGGCAAGGTCACCGAGGCGGCGTACGAGCGGCGGGCCAACGTCATCCTGCACGAGATGGCGCACATGTGGTTCGGCGATCTCGTCACCATGGAGTGGTGGGACGACCTGTGGCTCAAGGAGTCCTTCGCGGACTACATGGGCGCCCTGGCGCTGGCGGAGTCGACGCGCTTCACCGACAGTTGGATCACCTTCGCCAACAACCGCAAGGCGTGGGCCTACCGCGCCGACCAGCTCCCCTCCACCCACCCGGTCACCGCCGACATCCGTGACCTGGAGGACGCCAAGCTCAACTTCGACGGCATCACGTACGCCAAGGGCGCCTCCGTCCTCAAGCAACTGGTGGCGTACGCGGGCCGGGACGCGTTCCTGGAGGGCGCCCGCCGCTACTTCAAGCGGCACGCCTACGGCAACACCCGGCTGAGCGACCTGCTGTCGGTGCTGGAGGAGACCTCCGGCCGCGACATGGCCGCCTGGTCGCGCGCCTGGCTCCAGACCGCCGGGGTCAACGCGCTGACCCCGCAGGTCACCTATGACGCGCAGGACCGCATCACCGAACTGGCCGTGCTCCAGGAGGCCGCCGCCTCCCACCCGGAGCTGCGGCCGCACCGGGTGGCGGTGGGTCTCTACCGGCGCCAGGACGCCGACGGCGCGCTGGTGCGCTACGCCCGCGCCGAGGCCGACGTCACCGGTCCGCGCACCGTCGTCACGGAGCTGACGGGCGCCGAGCGGCCGGAGCTGATCCTCGTCAACGACGACGATCTGACGTACTGCAAGACCCGCTTCGACGAGGGTTCGCTCGACACCCTCCGGGCCCGCCTGGGCGACCTCACCGACCCCATGGCCCGCGCCCTGTGCTGGGCGGCGGTGTGGGGGCTGACCCGCGACGGGCTGATGCCGGCCCGCGACTACCTGGACCTGGTGCTGCGGTTCGCCGGGCGGGAGAGCGACATCGGCGTGCTCCAGACGCTGCACGGGCAGGCGCAGGGGGCGCTGGCGTCGTACACCGCGCCGGAGCACCGGGAGGCGGCGGCCCGGGAGCTGGCCGAGGGCGCGCTGCACGAGCTGCGGCTCGCGGCGCCCGGCAGCGACCACCAGCTCGCCTGGGCCCGGCACTTCGCCGCGGTCGCCGACCGGCCGTCCGACCTCCAACTGCTGCGGGGTCTGCTGGACGGCACCGCGCGGATCGACGGGCTCGACGTGGACCAGGAGCTGCGCTGGGCGTTCCTGGTGGCGCTGGCGTCGAAGGACGCGGCCGACGCCGCCGCCGTCGACGCCGAGCTGTCCCGCGACGACACCGCGTCCGGCAAGCGGCACCAGGTGCGCTGCCTGGCCGCCCGCCCGGACGCCGGGGTGAAGGCGCGGGCGTGGGCGGACGTGGTGGAGTCGGACACCCTGTCCAACGCGCTGGTGGAGGCCACCATCAGCGGTTTCGCCCGGCCCGGCCAGTCCGCTCTGCTGGCGCCGTACGCCGAGCGGTACTTCGCGGCGATCGAGCGGATCTGGCAGGAGCGGTCGATCGAGATCGCGATGGCCGTGGTCCGCGGCCTGTTCCCGTTCTGGCGGCTGGAGCAGAGCACGCTGGACGCCACCGACGCCTGGCTGACCGAGCGCGCCGACGCCGCGCCCGCCCTGCGCCGCCTGGTGTCGGAGCAGCGCGACGACCTGGCCCGCGCGCTGCGGGCGCGGGCGTGCGACGCGGCGGCGGGGGCACGGGGCTGACGGCCACGGCCCGGCGCCCCGCGGTATCGGGGGCGCCGGGCCCGCGGCACGCAGCGGGCGGGGCGGGGCCGCCGGGCGTGGGGCCCAGGGGTCGGCCCCACCTGGCCCGGGGCCCGGCTCAGGGCCAGGTGGGCCCGGCCCGGGCTCCCGCCCGAGGCACGGCCCCCGGACGAGGCACGGCCCCGCCACGAACCGGCCCCGGCAGCTCCGGTGAACCCCCGCGCTCCGGAACGGAGTTGTCCGCTTCCTGCCACAGATGTGTAACAACGGTGAGCTGGCGGCCCACGCGCGGGAAAGTGCCCCGCATGACCCAGGACACCCCGCTCTCCCCGCTCCTCCGTGCCGACGGCACCCGCTGCCTTCTGGTCACCGCGCACCGGTTGCGCGAGCGGGGCGTCACGGCCGCCGAGACCGCCGGCCGCTGCCGCCCCGGCGGCCCCTGGCGCGAGGTGCTGCCCGGGGTGTACCTGCTCCGCCCGGACCCGCCGTCCACCGAGGAGCGGCTGCGCGCCGCCGTGCTGTACGCGGCCGAGCGCGGCCCCTCGGTCCCGTACCAGGGCGGCGGAACGCGTCCGGAGGCGCGGGCGATGCTGACCGGCCCGGCGGCGCTGGCGCTGCACGGCGTCACCGCCGCTCCCCCACTGCCGTCGCTCAACCGGCTGCACGTCCTGGTGGGCCGCGGGCGGCGGCTGCGCTCGGCCGGTTTCGTGCGGGTCGTACACTCCGCCGAACTGCCCGTGGCCGAGGAGATCGGCGGGCTGCCGGTGGCGCCGGTGGCGCGGGCGCTGGCCGACACGGTGGCGACGCTGACGGACACGGCGGCCGTACGCCACCTGCTGACCGAGGCGGTCCGGGACGGGCACGCCGAGGCGGCCACCGTCGTCGGCGAACTGCGCCGGGCACACCTGGCCACCCGCCCGCAGGTGGTGGACACCGTGACGCTGCTGCTGGCCGGGGACCGCACCCGCGCCGAGGACCGGCTCTACGCACTGGTCCGCGACCACCGGCTGCCCGACCCGCTGTGGAACGTCGGCCTGCGCCTGCCGGGCGGCCCGCACCTGGGCGGTGTGGACGCGTACTGGCCCGCCGAGGCGGTCGCGGTGGAGATCGACACGGCACCTGCCGACGGCGACGGCACCCTCCCCGGCCCGGCCTGGTCCCGTAAACGCGAACTCCTGGAACGGCTGGGCATCACGGTCGTCCGCTGCACCCCCGACGGCCTGCACCACTCCCCCCGCGAACAGGCCGTCGTCCTCCGGACGGCCCTGATGGCGGCGGCGGACCGGGACCCGGCGGAGCCGGTGGTGATCGCACCGCGGTAGGGCGGGGGCCGTCGGCGAACCGGCCGGACGGAGCCCAGGACGCGCGGGAGACCGCCCCGGCCCCCGCACCGCCCGGAGCCGGACCGGTCAGGCCCCGCACCGCCCCGTACCGGACCGCACCCGGCGTCGTGGCCGCTCCGCAGCGCACCGCCCCGGCGCCGCGTCCCGGCCAGCGGCCCCCGCCCCTCACCGCCGCCGCAGCACCAGCTCCAGGTTGCGGTCGGTGGCCTCGCCGGCCAGGTCCTTGCGGGCCTTGGGGGCGTTGGCGGCCAGTTCGCGGTAGAGGGCGGCCAGGCCGGTCTGCGAGAGGTCGGCGGGGTCGGCGCGGTGCGGGGCGGCGGATTCGACGAGGGTGGTGAAGAGCGACAGCGTGCCGTCGTGGTTGTCGGTCAGCTCGATGACCCGGGCCAACTGCGGGAAGTCGATGTGGGAGGCGGTGGAGACCTCCCAGAAGCCCGGGTGGGCGATGACCTCGTTCCGGTGGGTGTGGCCGTTGATCCAGGCGACGACGGACGGGTGCGCGGAGAGCAGCGCGGCCAGTTCGGCGCCGGTGTGCCGCTTCTCGCGGGGGCGGGCCGGGTCGGGGCGGGTGTTGTCCATCGTCTTGGAGGTGTGGTGGCTGAAGACCAGCACGTGCCGGGCGCCGCCGCGCTCGTTCTCCGCCAGCGTCCGGCGCAGCCAGGCGAACTGCTCCGCGCCGACGGAGCCGGTGTAGTGGCCGGCCGGGTCGGTGGTGTCCAGGCTGATGCCGAGGACGTCGTCGGCGACCTGGAAGGTGTAGTACAGGCGGCCGTCGTCGAGGTGGTCCGCGGTGTAGCCGTGGCCGTGCGGGCCGGGGCCGGTGTGCGCCGGGTCGAGGTGGGCGCGCAGGTACTCGGCGCGGGTGAAGGGCGCGCGCCGCGGGTCCGGCGTGACGTGCCGGGCCTTCTTCGCCTGGGAGCGCAGCAGCTCCTTGAAGTCCTCGCCGCGCGGGTCGAGGCCCTTGCGGACGGCCTTCCAGACCTGGGCCGCGCGGTCGGCGGGGAGCGTCTCCAGCTTGCGGTCGCCGGTGGCGACGGAGGTCAGGTACGGGTCGCCGGACGCGTAGCAGCCGCCGGGCAGCGCGTCGTGGTTGCCGACGGTGGAATACCACGGCATCCGCAGACCGGGGCTGCGGAGGGTGCGGATCGCCGCGTCGAGGAAGCCGTCGATGCGGGGGAAGCCGAGGCGTTTGTCGGCGTCGCGCAGGGCGCTGCCGGGCTGCCAGTAGAGGGGCAGTCCGCTGTCCTGGACGCCTTCGTAGCGGCGCGGGTCGCCGGAGTTCGGGGTGATCCGGCCGCCGCTCATCGCGGTGAGGAACCAGTCCAGCTCCAGGCGGGAGTTGTTGTCGGTGTTGTCGCCGGTGGTCATCACGAAGGCGAGGGGCGCGCCGGTGGCGGGCCCGCCGGGCAGCGCGTTGACCCGCTCGATCAGCGAGACGACACCGGCGACGGAGAGCGCCTCCTGCGGCCGCCAGGCACTGGCCGTCTCGGCGCGCAGGTACTCGTACCGCAGCGGGCTCTGCACATCGACCAGGTGCAGGTCGGTGAAGTGCACGAACGAGGCGAGGGCGGTGCGGCGCTCCGCGCGCCCGGGGCGGGCGGGGGCCAGCTCGGTGCGGACCAGCCGCCGCCAGCCGGGGCCGTCGCCGAGGTGCCGGTAGCCGCCGCTGCCGTGCGGCGTGGCGACGGAGGTGAGGGTGGTGCCCCGGGTGTACGGGGTGCGGGGCGCGGCCGGTGCGCCGACGGGGCCGGGCGCCACGGGGGCGGCACCGTCCGGCGGTGTGGCGGCCGCGGCGGGCCGGTCGGCGCCGCCGAAGGCGAGGCCGAGACCGGCGGCGGCGCCGACCGCGCCGGTGGCGGCGAGGAAGGCGCGGCGGTCGAGGGCGGAGGCGGCGGACCGTGTGCGGGACATGCGCGGACTCCCCGGTTGCGTACGCGTAGGTGGCCGGGCAGCTCAACTGCCCGCTCACCGGGGATGTTTGGCAGCGGGGGTGTCGTCGGCGTGAACGCCACCGCAACTCCGGTGGCCCATCACCGCACAGGGATCACCGCGCGGGGATCACCGCGGGCCCACTCGCCGCGCGGACCGGTCCGGCGCCGCGGGAGACATCGTGACGCAGACCACGTACCGGCCACGTACCGGAACGGATTGGACAAGGCGACGGGGTTCACACACATGATGGAGGCACTTCTGAGCAGGTGTTCCCCGAGCAGCACCGATGTCAGATCAGGAAAGGGAGTCCCATGAGGATCGGAATCGTCGGAGCCACCGGCCAGGTCGGCGGCGTGATGCGGGGCATTCTCGCCGAGCGGAAGTTCCCGGTCGAGCAGCTTCGCCTGTTCGCCTCGGCGCGGTCCGCGGGGCGCACGCTGCCCTGGCAGAACACCGAGATCACGATCGAGGACGCCGCCACCGCCGACTTCTCCGGCCTGGACATCGTGCTGTTCTCGGCGGGCGGGGCGACCTCCAAGGCGCTGGCGCCGAAGGTCGCGGACGCCGGCCCCGTCGTGATCGACAACTCCTCCGCCTGGCGCCGTGACCCCGAGGTCCCGCTGGTGGTCTCCGAGGTCAACCCGTCGGCGGTCACCGAGCGCCCCAAGGGCATCATCGCCAACCCGAACTGCACCACCATGGCCGCGATGCCGGTGCTGCGTCCGCTGCACGACGAGGCCGGTCTGGTGTCGCTGGTGGCCACCACCTACCAGGCGGTCTCCGGCAGCGGTCTCGCCGGTGTCCAGGAGCTGGACGGGCAGGTCCGCAAGGCCGTCGAGCAGGACGCCACCCGCCTGACGCACGACGGCGCGGCCGTGGACTTCCCCGCGCCCGACAAGTACGTCCGCCCGATCGCGTTCAACGTGCTGCCGATGGCCGGTTCGATCGTCGACGACGGGCTGAACGAGACCGACGAGGAGCAGAAGCTCCGTCACGAGAGCCGCAAGATCCTCGGCATCCCGGAGCTGAAGGTCTCCGGCACCTGCGTGCGGGTCCCCGTCTTCACCGGCCACTCCCTCCAGCTCAACGCCCGCTTCGCGAACCCGCTGAGCCCCGCCCGCGCCCAGGAACTGCTGGCCGGGGCCCCCGGCGTCGCCCTCTCCGACGTCCCCACCCCGCTCCAGGCGGCCGGCGCGGACGTCTCCTACGTGGGCCGGATCCGTGCGGACGAGACGGCGGAGAACGGCCTGGCACTGTTCGTCTCCGGCGACAACCTCCGTAAGGGCGCCGCCCTCAACGCCGTCCAGATCGCCGAACTGGTCGCGGCGGAGCTGCGGGGCTGAGCGGTCCCCCACACGTCACGAGGCGCCCGCCGGGGTTTCCGGCGGGCGCCTCGTCGTGTTGTGGCTGCTCAGAGGGCCAGGTGGCGGCGGAGCGCCGTCTCGATCTCCGCCATCCGCTGCCGCGGTACCGCTCCGACGCGCTGCCGCATCCGGTCCGGGGCGACGGCCCGGACCTGCTCGCACTGCGCCTTGGAGTCCTTCGGGAGACGGCTCTCGCCGGCCGGGAGGAACACCTGGAAGGCGAGCACCCGCGAGGTGTTGGAGGTCAGCGGCACCACCGTGACGACGCCCCGGCCATGCCGCTCGACCGCGCGGTTGGCCCCGTCGTTGGAGACGATCACGGCCGGGCGGGTCTTGTTCGCCTCGCTGCCGCGCGCCGGCTCCATGTCGACCAGGTAGATGTCACCACGCCTCATGAGCGATTCCGTCCCCGCTCGTGCGGTCCCACAGCTTCGCGTCCTCGCTCGCGTCCCATTCCTCGAACGCCTCCGCGTACTGCGACTCCAGCTCCGCCGCGCGCAGCAGCTCGATGGCGGCGTGTATCACGGCCGACCGCGACTCGGCCTCCGTTCTGCTGGCGAACTCGTCGACGAAGGTCACGTCCTCCTGCGGCAGACTCACACTGATCTTCATACCCGCAATGCTACCGGTCTTCCTACCACAGTGCCACCGAAAAGGGGTACGGCTGCCCGTACGGGCCCGTGGAAGGATGGCCGCACCCCGCAGACGAGGACTCTTACGAGGAGATGACCTGGTGCCTGGCACGAACCTGACCCGCGACGAGGCACAGCAGCGGGCGCGACTGCTGACCGTGGACGCGTACGAGATCGTTCTCGATCTCTCCGGCGCGCAGGAGGGCGGCACCTTCCGGTCCGTCACGACGGTGCGCTTCGACTGCGCCGAGGCGGGCGCCGAGAGCTTCATCGACCTGATCGCCCCGACCGTGCACGAGGTCCACCTCAACGGCACGGAGCTGGACGCGGCCGAGGTCTTCGCCGACTCGCGGATCGCGCTGCCGTCCCTGCTCGCCGGGCGCAACGAACTGACCGTCGTCGCCGACTGCGCGTACACCAACACCGGCGAGGGGCTGCACCGCTTCGTCGACCCGGTCGACCAGCAGGCGTACCTCTACACGCAGTTCGAGGTGCCGGACGCCCGCCGGGTGTTCGCCTCCTTCGAGCAGCCGGACCTGAAGGCGACGTTCGCGTTCACCGTCACCGCGCCCGAGGGCTGGACGGTGATCTCCAACTCCCCGACGCCGGAGCCCGAGGGCACGGTCTGGAAGTTCGCGCCGACGCCGCGCATCTCGACGTACATCACCGCGCTGATCGCCGGTCCGTACCACAGCGTGCACAGCGCGTGGGAGGGCTCGGACGGGCGGAAGGTGCCGCTGGGCATCTACTGCCGGCCCTCGCTCGCCGAGCACCTGGACGCCGAGGAGATCTTCGACGTCACCCGGCAGGGCTTCGACTGGTTCCAGGCGAAGTTCGACTACGCCTACCCCTTCGAGAAGTACGACCAGCTCTTCGTGCCGGAGTTCAACGCCGGGGCGATGGAGAACGCGGGCGCGGTCACCATCCGCGACCAGTACGTCTTCCGCTCGAAGGTGACGGACGCGGCGTACGAGACGCGCGCCGAGACCATCCTGCACGAGCTGGCGCACATGTGGTTCGGCGACCTCGTGACCATGGAGTGGTGGAACGACCTGTGGCTGAACGAGTCGTTCGCCACCTACACCTCGATCGCCTGCCAGGCGTACGCGCCGGGCTCGAAGTGGCCGCACTCGTGGACGACGTTCGCCAACTCCATGAAGACCTGGGCCTACCGCCAGGACCAACTGCCCTCGACGCACCCGATCATGGCCGACATCCGTGACCTGGACGATGTCCTCGTCAACTTCGACGGCATCACCTACGCCAAGGGCGCGTCCGTCCTCAAGCAGCTCGTCGCGTACGTCGGCATGGACGAGTTCTTCCGGGGCGTGCAGGAGTACTTCAAGGCGCACGCCTTCGGCAACACCCGGCTGAGCGATCTGCTGGGCGCGCTGGAGAAGACCAGCGGGCGGGACCTGAAGACCTGGTCGAAGAAGTGGCTGGAGACCGCGGGGATCAACATCCTGCGGCCCGAGATCACCCTCGCCGCGGACGGCACCGTCGCCACCTTCCAGGTGCGGCAGGAGGCCCCCGCGCTGCCCGCCGGCGCCACCGGCGAGCCGGTGCTGCGCCCGCACCGCATCGCGATCGGCTGCTACGACCTGCGCGACGGCAAGCTGGTCCGCACCGACCGCATCGAGCTGGACGTGGACGGCGAGCTGACCGACGTACCGTTCCCGGCGGGTACCCGGCGGCCGGACGTCGTGCTGCTCAACGACGACGACCTGTCGTACGCCAAGGTCCGCCTCGACGAGGAGTCGCTGAAGGTCGTCACCGGCCACCTCGGTGACTTCACCGAGTCGCTGCCGCGGGCGCTGTGCTGGGCGTCGGCGTGGGACATGACCCGCGACGGCGAACTGCCCACCCGCGACTACCTGGCGCTGGTGCTCTCCGGCATCGGCAAGGAGTCGGACATCGGCGTCGTCCAGTCGCTGCACCGCCAGGTCAAGATGGCGCTGAGCATGTACGCGGACCCGGCGTGGCGTGAGAGCGGTCTCGCGCGGTGGGCGGACGCGGCGCTGGAGCAACTGCGGGCGGCGGCGCCGGGCAGCGACCACCAGTTGGCGTGGGCCCGCGCGTTCACCGCGGCGGCCCGCTCCGGCGCCCACCTCGACCTGGTCCAGGCGCTGCTGGACGGGACGGAGACGGTCGAGGGGCTGGAGATCGACACCGATCTGCGCTGGACGCTGCTGGGCCGGCTGGCGGCGACCGGCCGCGCCGGTGAGGAGGCCATCGCGGCGGAGCTGGAGCGCGACCGGACCTCGGCGGGCGAGCAGCACGCGGCGTCCGCGCGGGCGGCCCGGCCGACGGCGGAGGCGAAGGCCGCCGCGTGGGCGGCGGTCGTCGAGGCGGACACGCTGCCCAACGCCGTGCAGGAGGCCGTCATCGGCGGCTTCCAGCAGCACGACCAGGAGGAGCTGCTGGAGCCGTACGCCGCGAAGTACTTCGACGCGGTGAAGACGGTCTGGGAGGCGCGCAGCCACGAGATGGCGTCGCAGATCGCGGTCGGGCTCTTCCCGGCGCTGCGGATCTCCCCGGAGACGCTGGAGGCGACCGACGCGTGGCTGGCGTCGGCGGAGCCGAGCGCGGCGCTGCGGCGGCTGGTCGTGGAGTCCCGGTCGGGCATCGAGCGCGCCCTGAAGGCCCGCGCGGCGGACGCGGCGGCCGGCTGACGGCCGAGACAGCCGGCCGGCGGCTGACGGCTGACGGCTGACGGCTGACGGCCGGCTCGTACACGGGCGGGGCGCCCGGGACCGTGTGGTCCCGGGCGCCCCGTTTTCTGTACGCGGTGGGTGAGCCGGGGCTGGCCGGTGACCTGGCCTTACGGGGTCGGGCCGGCCTCGGGCGGCCAGCGGCCCGGGACCGGCGCGGGCGGGCGGCGGCCCGGGACCGGCGCGGGCGGCCGGTGGCCCGGGACCGGTCCGGGTGGCCGGTGGCCCGGGACCGGTCCGGGTGGCCGGTGGCCCGGGGCCGGTCCGGGCGGGCGCCGGGGAGCACCCGGGCCCGCTCAGTCGACGCCGTCGGCCGGGCTCACTCCCGGCCTCGCCCCGCCCCGCCCCGCCCCGTCAGCCGCCGAGCGCCGTGAAGCGGTCGGTGAGGGCGGTGCGGCCGGTCTCGGTGAGGCTGCCGTGGACGCGCATCCGGGCGAGACCGCCGTCGGGGAAGACGTCGAGCCGGACGTGGGTGGCGGTGACCGCCCCGGGCAGCACGAAGCGGTGCGGGGTGTCGGGCTGGAGCTTGGTGCGGGGCAGGATCTCGAACCAGGACGCCTCGTCCTCGGGGGTGCCGTCGCAGCCGTACAGCGCGGCCCAGCCCGCGGAGTTGCCCTTGAGGTAGGCGGTGTCGATCTCGACCGCGCGGATCTCGCCCTGCGCGGCGAGGCGGAAGCGGACCCAGTCGTGGGTGCCCTTGACCCGGCGGCGGCGGTTCTCCCAGCCGTCGTCCATCTTGCGGGAGAGGTCGGGCCGGATGATCTGGGTGGGCGAGGAGTAGAAGCGGTCGGAGGCGTCCTCCACCGCACCGCCGTTGAGGACCGACGCCAGGTCGACGGTGCCGAGGGCGGACAGCCACCCCGGGTCGGGCACGACCTCGCCGTGGACCCGCAGCCGGGCGATGCCGCCGTCCGGGTGCTGCTTGAGGCGCAGATGCGTGAAGCGGCGCTCGGCGGTGACCTCGAAGCCGTTCGCGGCGTGGCCGCGTACCGGCGTGCGCGGGACGATCTCCTCCCACTTCACGTCATCGGCGAGCAGTTCCTCGGGACCCGGGCTGCCGGGCAGGGCGGTCGCCTCGACGGTGACCTGCTGCGGGTAGTTGCCGCGGAAGTGGGCGGTGTCGACGATGACGCCGCGGATCACGCCGGGGGCGGCGAGGCGGATCAGCGCCCAGTCGTGCTCGTCGTCGGTGGGGAAGGGGTGGTCGGCGTCCGCGCCGCGGCGCCGCCGGGTCTCCCAGCCGTCCATGATCTTGCCCTTGTGGCCGAAGTGCTCGGGGTCGAAGACCGCCGGGCCGGGCTTCAGCAGGTTCTCACGCTCGGCGAAGAACTCGTCGTTCGCGGCGATCACCCCGGCTCCGAACCGCCGGTCGGCGAGGTCGACGAGGGAGGTGAAGGCGTAGTCGCCGCCGCGGTAGTCGGCGAAGGGGTCGCCGCCACCGTACGGGGCGGCGTCGTTGGCGTGCGGATCGGTGGAGTCGGCCGGGGTGGTGGTCATCGTCGCCCTTCGGTGGAGTGCCGGCGCCCTTCGGTGGTGCGGCGCCGCGGACCCCTCCACCGTCGCAGCGCCCACCGGGCAGGTCCATCGACAGTTCGTGAGGTCGTTGTTCAGCCGGACTGAACGGTGGGCGGTCCGTCGGGGGGCGCGTCGCCGTCCGCGGGCGCCGTACGGGCCCCGGCGCGCGCCGCGGCGGCCTGCTGGAGCGCGGCCAGCACCCGGGACAGGCCCGGCGCCCCCTCGGAGCCGCGGCGGGCGGCGGCGACGACATGGCGGCGCGGCTGGTCGGCGTGGAGGACCCGCAGGACGACACCGGGGCCGCCGGCCGGGCCCCGGGCGGGCCCGCCGGCCTCGCCCGGCCGCGCCATCCGGGGCACCAGCGCGACGCCCATGCCCGCGGCGACCATCGCCCAGATCGCGTTCCAGTCGGCGGCGGCGTGCGCCTGCTCGGGCACGAACCCGGCGTTCTCGCAGGCGGTCGTGGTGATCTGCGACCAGGGGCCGCTGGAGCCGAAGATCCACGGCTCGCCCGCCAGATCGGCCAGCCGCAGCCCCGGCTCGGCGGCGAGCGGATGCCCGGCGGGCAGCGCCACGTCCAGCGGGTCGGCGAGCAGTTCGAGGCGGCTGAACCGGGGGTCGCGGGGCGTGGGCGCGTGCGCGGCGAGGGAGAGCGCCAGATCGACGCTGCCCTCGGCCAGCAGCTCGTACGCCGCCTCCGCCTCGGCCTCCCGTACGGAGACGGTGAGCGAGGGGTGGGTGCGGCGCAGCTCCCGGACGGCGGGGACGACGAGCGCGGGGATGGCGGTGGAGAACGCGCCGATACGGACCCGGCCCGCCTCACCGCGCAGATAGCCGAGGAGTTCCGCGTCGGCGCGTTCCAACTGGGCGAAGACGACATCGGCGTGACGGAGCACCAGATGGGCGGCGTCGGTCAGCCGCACCCGGCGGCCGTGGGCCTCCAGCAGCGGGACGCCGAGCGCCTTGGCCAGTCCGGTCAGTTGCTGGGAGACGGCCGAGGGCGTCAGATGCAGCGCCTCGGCGGTCGCGGTGACCGTGCCCAGCTCGTGCAGCGTGCGCAGGATCCGCAACTTCTTGATGTCCCAGTCGGCCATGCGGGCAGCGTACGCATCCGGGGACGCGCCCCCGTCCCCCGGCGGCCCCGGGGCGGGCTCACCGTTCGCCGCCCGCTCCCGGCACGGCCCCGGCGGCGCCCAGCGCCATGGCGCGTCGGCCGAGGACGCCGGAGCGGCGGCGCCGACGAGGACCACCATCCCGGCGAGGGCGAGGGCGAGCGGCATCCCGGCCCCGCGCGCCGCCTCCCACGCGCGGGGCGCGGAGCGGTTCCAGAACTGCCGCGGCGCCCTTCCGGCCGGAGTGGACACCCACCCACCGCACCAGCACCGAAAACATCAGCTCCACCGAAACATACGACGCACTCTATTCAGCGGACCTGAACAGTATGGCTCAGGAGGCGTTGGCCGCCCGGCGGGCCTCGATGGCGGCGCGGCGCTCGTCGAACTTACGGGCCTGGTCGTCGAGCCCACCCATGAACAGCCCCAGCTCCTCCTGCGCCGCGAGGCCGACGGGTCCGAGCCCGCCGATCTCCAGCACCTTGAGGTGGCGCAGCACCGGCTGGATCACGTCGTCGTGGTGGATGCGGAGGTTGTAGATCCCGCCGATGGCCATCCGCGCGGCGGCCCGCTCGAAGCCGGGCATGCCGTGACCGGGCATCCGGAAGGCGGTGACGACATCGCGGACGGCGGCCATCGTCTGGTCCGGGGCCAGCTCGAAGGCGGCCCGCAGAAGGTTGCGGTAGAAGACCATGTGGAGGTTCTCGTCGGTGGCGATCCGGGCCAGCATCCGGTCGCAGACCGGGTCACCGGAGTGGTGGCCGGTGTTCCGGTGCGAGATGCGGGTGGCCAGCTCCTGGAACGCGACGTACGCGACGGAGTGCAGCATGCTGTGGGCGTTGTCGGACTCGAACCCCTCCGACATGTGGGCCATGCGGAACCGCTCCAGCTCGACGGGGTCGACGGCGCGGCTGGTGAGCAGGTAGTCGCGCATCACGATGCCGTGCCGCCCCTCCTCGGCGGTCCAGCGGTGCACCCAGGTGCCCCAGGCGCCGTCGCGGCCGAAGAGGGTGGCGATCTCGTGGTGGTAGCTGGGGAGGTTGTCCTCGGTGAGGAGGTTCACCACGAGCGCGATGCGGCCGATGTCACTGACCTTGGACTGCTCGGGCGCCCACGCCTCGCCGCCCATGACGCCGTCGAAGTTCCGGCCGTCGCTCCACGGCACGTACTCGTGGGGCATCCATTCCTTGGCGACCTTCAGATGGCGGTTCAGCTCCTTCTCCACGACCTCTTCGAGTGCGTAGAGGAGGTGGGCGTCGCTCCAGGCGCTGAGGCCAGGCTCTCCGTCGTGGCGGGCGGGGGCGATGGTCACGGGGGAACTCCTGGGGGGACGATGACCTACGGAACCGTAGGTTGGACCTACGGCTCCGTAGGTTACGGCATCGTAGGTGAGGCCCAGTTAAGCACCCAACCTCCCCAAATCACCCGAAACCACCGCGTTAACCTGCGGAAACGGCAAAGGGCGCCCTTCGGTTCATACGAACCGAAGGGCGCCCTTCGAAGGCGTCGGTGCCCGGCGTCAGCCCTTGGAGCCGGCCTGCTTGCGGGACTTGTCGCCCGCCATGACCAGCCCGGCGATGACCAGGAAGAGAACGATGGGGGCAGCGACGTAGAGGCCGAGCGTGGAGAGCACGCTCAGACCCGGACCCGGGTCGTCACCGTCGTCGCGGGTGAGCGCAAACGCGGGGGACGACATCAGCAGCATCAGCGCGGTGCCGGCCGTGATGGTTCCGGCGCGCAGGGCATTCTTCTTGACCTTGTTGCTCACGGACTCAACGTATAGGACGCCCCCGCCGCCCGCGCGCCCGGGGTGGCGCAAGCGGGACCCGCCGGACCCGGGACGTCCGCGTACGGCGACCGCCCCGCTCCCCGCCGGACAGGGCGGTCCGGGGAGGCGGGGCGGTGGAAGGCGGTGCGGGCACGGGCATCAGGCGGCGCCGGGGCGCGCGCCGAGCCACGCGGTCCGGGGTCGTCAGACCTCCATGGACTCCGTACCCAGGCCGGTGACCGTCGGTTCGCTGGTCAGCGGCGCTTCGGCGGAGATCGGGACCTCGCTGGTCAGCGGGGCGGCGTCGGCGAGCGGCGGCTCGCTGGTGAGGGGCGGCTCCATGAAGCTGGCGGAGCCGGAACCGTCCAGGCCGTCGGGGCCGGAGAGCCCCGCGAAGAGGTCCGGTTCCACCGGCCCGTCGCCGGGTTTGGAGGACAGGGCATCGAGGAGCAACTGAGCGGACGCGGCCACGAGGGCCTCCCGTTCATCGGCAGTGGGACAAGGTCTGGACTACCCAGCGAACCGGAACACAGACGCTTTCGCCTGTTGAACGTGACCCACCTCACACCTTCCGGACGGGCGATTTCGCGGTACGCCCCGGCCCGGAGCGAACGGATTGCCGCCCGAGCGGCCCCCGGACGGCAAGTTCTGCGGTGGCCGGGACGGACACGGCGCGCCTTCGTGCGCCGGGGCGGGCCCGGCGCACGAAGGCCCGGATCTATGCCGTCACGGCACTGATCCGGGCCAGGGCGTCGTCGGCGCCGTACGGCTGCAAATAGGGCAGCCACCGCGGATCGCGGTGGCCCGTCCCGATGATCCGCCAGGCCAGGCCGGACGGCGGGGCCGGTTGATGGCGCAGCCGCCAGCCGATCTCGGCCACATGACGGTCGGCCTTGACGTGGTTGCAGCGGCGGCAGGCGGCGACGACGTTCTCCCAGGTGTGCTGGCCGCCACGGCTGCGCGGGATGACGTGGTCGACGCTGGTGGCGACCGCGCCGCAGTACATGCAGCGACCGCCGTCGCGGGCGAACAGCGCCCGCCTGGTGAGAGGGACGGGACCGCGGAAGGGCACCCGGACGAACCGCTTGAGACGGACCACACTCGGGGCGGGGATGACGCGGGTCGCACTGTGCATCAGGGCGCCGGACTCCTCAAGGCTGACGGCCTTCTCATTGAGGACGAGGACGAGCGCGCGGCGGAGCGGTACGACGCCGAGCGGCTCGTACGACGCGTTGAGGACCAGGACATGCGGCACGGGTGCCTCCTTGTACGCCGGCGGCGCGTGGCTCGCGCCGGGACGATCTCCCCCAGTGTCACCCGGTGTCCGGGCACCGCGCCACCATGACCGCGTAACGGGTCGGAGGTGTTTTCCGGCACACCCCCTCAGTTCGCGCGGCACGGTGTTACTTCGCCCTCTTTCGGGCGTACCCGGGGCAGTTGGGGAACCGTCCGGAAAGCGTCACCGTTCGAACAGGGGCGCGGTTCGGCGCGGTTGCCCCGTTAGTGTGGTGGGTCTGCCCGAGCCGCGGCACGCCCTCGGTCCGGGCCCCTCGTCCCACACGGAAGGTTCTGCTGTGCACTGGTCAGTCCTGCCGGTCGCCGCCGCGCCCTACAGCGCCGCCCCGGCGCCCGACGCCACCGGCCCGACCTCCCTCGACGACGCGACGGAGAAGGCCACCAACGCCGCCGGGTGGATCCAGGAGAACTGGGGGACGTGGGTCACCTCCGCGCTCCAGATCGTGCTGATCATCGTGATCGCGGTGGTACTGCGGCATGTGGTGCGCCGCACCCTGACCCGGCTCATCGAGCGGATGAACCGCACCGCCAACGCCGCCCAGGGCACCGCGCTCGGCGGGCTGCTGGTCAACGCCGAGCGGCGGCGGCAGCGGTCCGAGGCGATCGGTTCGGTGCTCCGCTCCGTCGCCTCCTTCGTGATCATGGGGACGGCGGCGCTCACCGTGCTGTCGGTGCTCAACATCAACCTGGCGCCGCTGCTGGCCAGCGCCGGCGTCGCGGGCGTCGCGATCGGTTTCGGCGCCCGCAACCTCGTCACCGACTTCCTCTCCGGCGTCTTCATGATCCTGGAGGACCAGTACGGCGTCGGTGACGAGATCGACGCCGGGGTGGCCACCGGCACCGTCATCGAGGTCGGGCTGCGGGTGACGAAGCTGCGCGGTCCGAACGGCGCCATCTGGTACATACGCAACGGCGAGGTGAAGCGGATCGGCAACCTCAGCCAGGGCTGGGCGACCGCCCACGTCGATGTACAGCTCGCCGCCGACCAGGATCTGGAGCGGGCCCGCGAGGTCATCACCGCCGTCGGCGAGGAGATGTCCAAGGCGGAGCCGTGGAACGAGCAGTTGTGGGAGCCGGTGGAGGTGCTGGGCCTGAGCGAGGTCTCCCTGGACACCGTCACGCTGACCCTCTCCGCGAAGACCATGCCGGGGAAGGCCGCGGGCGTCGAGCGGGAGCTGCGCTGGCGGGTCAAGCAGGCGCTGGACCGCGCCGCCATCCGGCTGGCGCCGCGCCCCGAGCCGGAGGAGGAGGGCGAGACGGCGGCGGACCCGTCCGCCGCGGTGGCCGCGCCGTCCGCGCTCAGCAACCCGGACTCGCCGCAGTCGCTCGCCACGGCGCCGATCACCCGGCCGAAGCTGGGCAAGTAGCGGCCTTCCCACCGGCGCCCCACGGCCCCCGTTCCGCACCACGCGGGACGGGGGCCGTCCGTATGCGGCGGGGCCGGTCGCGGGGCGGGAGGACGGGCGGGTGACGCCCCGGCCACCTCCGGGGAAAGTCTTCGCGCGTAAACCATTGACGGCCGCTCGGGGCGCGCCCTACCGTCCTTGCAACGATTGGAAAGTTTCCTAACAGATGGTGGCGGGGCCACCGTGAACGGGGTGGGTGCGCACATGGCGGCAGCGGGGCAGGGGATGCCCGGAACGCCTCGGGTACTGCGGGCGATGAACGACCGGGCCGCGCTCGACCTGCTCGTCTCCCAGGGGCCGTTGACCCGTACCCAGATCGGCGAGCTGACCGGTCTGTCCAAACCGACCGCGTCGCAGCTCCTGGCGCGGCTGGAGGCCGTCGGGCTGGTGCGCTCCACCGGCAACGTCACCGGACGGCCCGGGCCCAACGCCCAACTGTACGAGGTCAATCCGTTCGTGGCGCAGGTCGCCGCACTCGCCGTGGATCAGGAGGGGATCACGGCGGCCGTGGCCGACATCGCCGGGCAGGTGCGCGGCGAGGCCCGGGTGGGCACGGACGCGGTCGCCGAGGACGTACCGCACCGCACCGCGCAGCTCGTCGCGGCGGCCGTCGACGGGGCGCTCGCCAAGGCCGGACTGGGCCGCGAGCAACTGCACGGCGCGGTGATCGGCACGCCCGGCGCGCTCGACCCGAGCACCGGGCGGCTGCGGTACGCGCCGCATCTGCCCGGCTGGCACTCGCGGGCCCTCAAGGAGGAGCTGGCGGAGGTCCTGGGCACGCCCATCGAGATCGAGAACGACGTCAACCTCGCCGCCATCGCCGAGCAGCACGACGGCGCCGCGCAGGACTACGACGACTTCGTGCTGGTCTGGGTGGACGAGGGCGTCGGCGCGGCGATCGTGCTCAACGGCGTCCTGCTGCGCGGGGCGACCGGCGGCGCCGGGGAGATCGGCTACATGCCGCTGCCCGGGGCGCCGCTGGCGCGCGGCGGGGACCGCAGCGCCGCGCGGGCCGACGGCGGCGGCGGCTTCCAGAGTCTGGTCGGCGAGCCCAGCGTCGTCGAACTCGCCCACACCCACGGCGCCGGCCACGTCCGCACCGTCGAGGAGGCGCTGCGCGTGGAGTCCGTACGGGCCGAGGTCGCGGGGCGGATGGCCACCGGGCTCGCCTCCGTGATGGCCGTCGTCGATCCGCAGCTCGTGGTGTTGTCCGGGTCGGTCGCGCAGGCCGGCGGGGAGGAGCTGCGGGCGCTGGTCGAGGAGGAGTTCACCGGTCTCGCGCTACCCCGGCCCGAACTGCGCATCAGTCATCTCGACGGCAATCCGATCCTCACCGGTGCGCTGCGTACCGCACTGGCCGCCGCCCGCGACACCGTCTTCAACACGGCCTGAATTCCCGCTGCCGGTACTCTTCCTCTTTTTCATTTCTCCCGCCGTAAAGGAAGTACGCCATGTCACTCACGCGCGTACGCCGCGCTCTGATCGTGGCGCTGGCAGGTGCCGGGCTCCTTGTCTCGGGGTGTGCCCGGCCGAGCACCGGCAGTGACCGTGACGATCCGGCGAAGCCGGTGACGCTGAAGTTCTGGCACGGCTGGGCGGAGCCGAATGAGGTGAAGGCGGTGAACGACAGCATCGCCCGTTTCAGGAAACTCCACCCGAACATCAAGGTCGAGACGGTCGGGAACGTCACCGACGAGACGATGAACCAGGCGCTGCGGGCGGGCGGGGACGACGCCCCCGACGTGGTGTCGTCGTTCACCACCAACAATGTCGGGCAGTACTGCTCCTCGGGCATGTGGGCGGATCTCGATCCGTTCCTGGAGAAGAGCGGGCTGGACAAGAAGAAAATCTTCCCGAAGACGCTGCTCGACTACACGCGGTTCCGTGGCCGGCAGTGCGCACTGCCGCTGCTCGCCGACGCGTACGGGCTCTACTACAACAAGGACGCGTTCAAGGCGGCCGGAATTTCCCGGCCGCCGCGGACCATGTCGGAATTCGAGCGGGACGCCGTGAAGCTGACCCAGCGCCGCCCGGACGGCTCGTACAAGCGCGTGGGGTTCATGCCGTCCTTCCGGATGTACGAGAACAGCCCGGACCGGCTGTTCGCCCAGTGGGGCCCCTCGTATTTCGACGCGAAGGGCAAGGCGACGCTGGCGAAGGACCCGCGCAGCAAGAAGTTCTTCGCCACCCAGCTCGCGCTGATCAAGGCGCAGGGCGGCTACGGTCCGCTGGAGAAGTTCCGCACCACGTTCGGTGCGGAGATGTCGTCGCAGAACGCCTTTCTGCGGCAGAAGGTGGCGATGCATCTGGACGGTGAGTGGCGCGGGCTGATGCTCAAGGACGCGAAGGCCAAATTCCACTGGGACACCGCGCCGCTGCCGGTCCCCGACGACCAGGCGGACACGTACGGGCGCGGTTCCCTCACCGGTACCGTCATCGGTGTCGCGCACAGCAGCATGCACCAGAACGCCGCCTGGGAGCTGGTGAAGTTCCTGACCACCGACACCGGTCAGGTGGTCGACTTCGCCAACGCCATACACAACGTCCCCTCGACGTTCGCCGCGCTGAAATCGCCGGAGCTGGATGCCGATCCGACGTTCCGCAGCTTTCTGGACATCGCGAAGAACCCGCACAGCTCGGCGCTGCCGCCGTCCATCAACGGCGGGCAGTACGTGACCGCGCTCCAGGACTTCTCCTACGACGTCGAAGCCGGAAAGGTCCCCGACCTCGACGAGGGACTGCGAAAACTCGACGCGCAGATCGACGCCGACAACCTCCAGTCCGAGAACTGACGGAGCCCGCCATGGCACTTTCCACCCGCGCGCCCGCGCTGCGCCGCAAGAAGCTGCGCGAGAAACTGCGCACGATCGGTTTTCTCTCCCCCTGGCTGGTCGGTTTCTCGGTCTTCTTCGGCTATCCGCTCATCGCCACCGTCTATTTCTCGTTCATGCACTACAACCAGATCGAGGAGCCCTCTTTCGTCGGGCTGAAGAACTGGAAGTACGTGCTGACGCAGATGCCGCTGTTCGGTCCGGCGCTGTGGAACACGCTGTGGCTGGTCGTGGTGATGGTCGCGCTGCGGGTGGTCTTCGGGCTCGGTATCGGACTGCTCGTCACGAAGGTCAAGTCGGGGGCGGGGTTCTTCCGCACCGCGTTCTACCTGCCGTATCTGGCGCCGCCGGTCGCCGCGACCGTCGCGTTCGTCTTCCTGCTGAACCCGGGCACCGGGCCGGTCAACGAGATCCTCGGCACCGTCGGCATCGACGCGCCGTCGTGGTTCAACGACCCGGACTGGGCGAAGCCGTCGCTGGTGCTGCTGTCGCTGTGGGGCATCGGCGATCTGATGGTGATCTTCATGGCGGCGCTGCTCGACGTCCCGCGCGAGCAGTACGAGGCGGCGGAGCTGGACGGCGCCGGGGCGTGGGGGAAGTTCCGCTACGTCACCTGGCCGGCGATCATCCCGATCGTGATGTTCGCGGTGGTCACCGGCGTCGTGCAGACCATGCAGTACTACACCCAGGCGCTGGTCGCCGGGAAGCTCGCCTCCGGCGTCTCCCTCACCGCCGGCACGGTCGTCCAGCCCGGTTATCCGGACCACTCCACGCTGACCGTTCCGCAGCTCGTCTACTCGCTGGGCTTCCAGAACTTCAACACCGGCGCGGCGTGCGTGCTCTCGCTCGTGCTCTTCGTCATCGCCATGGCCGTCACCACCCTGCTGATGCGCAAGCGCGCGGGCCTGCTCCCGGCGGAGGACTGAAACCATGACCACCACGACCCTGAGCGGCCCCGGCGCCCCGGCGCGGTCCGGCGGCGACGCGCGCGGTCCGGCGCTGCGGGCCCGCCGCACCCGGCTGCTGCACTGGATCGCCGTGCACACGGTGGCGATCGCCGCCGCGCTCTTCTTCGTGCTGCCGTTCGTCTTCGTCTTCCTGACGTCGGTGATGAGCGACGGCCAGGCGATGAGCGGTGAACTGTGGCCCACCGAATGGCACTGGTCGAACTACGCCACCGTCTTCCACACGCCGGGCTTCCTGGACTGGTGGAAGAATTCCCTGATGTACGCGGGGCTGGGCACGCTGTTCACCGTCTGCTCGGCGATTCCGGTGGCGTACGCGCTGGCGAAATTCCGTTTCCGGGGCCGCCGGACGGCGATGATCCTGGTGATTTCCACGATGATGCTGCCGCCGCAGGTCATCGTCATCCCGATGTATCTGGTGTGGGCGCAGCAACTGCATCTGTCGGGGTCACTCTGGCCGCTGATCATTCCGATGGCGTTCGGCGACGCGTACTCCATCTTTCTGCTGCGGCAGTTCCTGCTGACGATTCCGCAGGAGTACATCGAGTCGGCGAAGGTGGACGGCTGCGGTGAGGTCCGTACGCTGCTGAAGATCGTCGTGCCGATGGCGAAGCCCGGAATCGCGGCCATCGCACTGTTCCAGTTCTTCTACTGCTGGAACGATTATTTCGGCCCGCAGATCTACGCGGCACAGAATCCCGGAGCCTGGACGCTCTCCTACGGCCTGGAATCCTTCAAGAGCGCGCACAGCGTCGACTGGAACATCACCATGGCGGCGACGCTGCTGGTCATGGCGCCGGTCATCCTCGTGTTCTTTTTCGCACAGAAAGCCTTCGTCGAAGGCGTCACTCTCACCGGAGTAAAGGGCTGAACCTGTGGCTGTTCCCATGAAACTGGCAGTGGTCGGCGGCGGGTCGACCTACACCCCCGAACTCATCGACGGCTTCGCGCGGTTGCGGGACGCCCTGCCGCTGGCGGAGCTGGTCCTCGTCGACCCGGCGGCGGACCGGCTGGAGCTGGTCGGGGGGCTGGCCCGCCGGATCTTCGCCGAGCAGGGCCACCCGGGCAGGATCACCTGGACCTCCGACCTGGACGCGGGCGTGGACGGCGCCGACGCGGTCCTGCTCCAGTTGCGCGTCGGCGGGCAGGCGGCCCGCAACCAGGACGAGACCTGGCCGCTGGAGTGCGGCTGCGTGGGCCAGGAGACCACCGGCGCGGGCGGGCTCGCCAAGGCGCTGCGGACCGTCCCGGTGGTCCTCGACATCGCCGAGCGGGTCCGGCGCCGCAACCCGGACGCCTGGATCGTGGACTTCACCAACCCGGTCGGCATCGTCACCCGGGCGCTGCTCACCGAGGGCCACAAGGCCGTCGGACTGTGCAACGTCGCCATCGGCTTCCAGCGGAAGTTCGCCCGCCTGCTGGACGTCACGCCCGACCGGGTGGAGCTGGAGCACGTCGGGCTCAACCATCTGACGTGGGAGCGGGCCGTCCGCGTCGACGGCGAGGACGTGCTGCCGAAGCTGCTGGCCGAGCACGGTGACGCGGTCGCCGAGGACCTGCACATGCCGCGCTCCCTGGTGGAGCGGCTCGGCGTCGTCCCCTCGTACTACCTGCGCTACTACTACCAGCACGACGAGGTGGTGCGGGAGCTGCGGCGGAAGCCCTCGCGGGCGGCGGAGGTCGCCGCGATCGAGAAGCAGCTCCTGGAGATGTACGGCGACGAGAGCCTTACGGAGAAGCCGGAGCTGCTGGCGCAGCGCGGCGGCGCGTTCTACTCGGAGGCGGCGGTGGCGCTGACGTCGTCGCTGCTGCGGGACACCGGCGACACCCAGATCGTCAACACCCTCAACAACGGGACGCTGCCGTTCCTGCCGGACGACGCGGTGATCGAGGTCCCCGCGACGGTCGGCGCCACCGGCGCGAAGCCGCTGCCCGTACGCCCCCTGGAGCCGCTGTTCTCCGGGCTGGTCGCGGGCGTCACCGCGTACGAACACCTCGCGCTGGACGCGGCGCTCAAGGGGGGCCGGGACCGGGTCTTCCAGGCGCTGCTGGCACACCCGCTGATCGGCCAGATCGCCTACGCCGAGCAGCTCACCGACGATCTTCTCGCACACAACAGGGAGCACCTCACGTGGGCCTGAGCGGCGCGGCACTCGCGATCGACGCGGGAAACAGCAAGACGGACGTGGCCCTGGTGGGCGCCGACGGCCGGGTCCTCGGCACGGCCCGCGGCGGCGGCTTCCGCCCGGCGGCGGTCGGCGTCGGCCCCGCGGTGGACGTCCTGGCGCCGCTGGTGGCGTCGGTCCTGGCGCAGGCGGGGACCGAGGGACCGGTGGCGCACGTCTCGGCGTACCTCGCCAACGCCGACCTGCCGGTCGAGGAGAGCGCGCTGGAGGCGGAGATCACCGGCCGCGGCTGGGCCGCGACGGTGACCGTCGCCAACGACACCTTCGCGCTGCTGCGCGCCGGACTGCCGGACGGCGCCGAGCCGCACGGGGTGGCCGTGGTGTGCGGCGCCGGGATCAACGGCGTGGGCCTGGGCCGGGACGGCGCGACGGCGCGCTTCCCGTCCGTCGGCCGGATCTCCGGCGACTGGGGCGGCGGCGGCCATCTCGCCGACGAGGCGCTGTGGTTCGCGGCCCGCGCCGAGGACGGCCGCGGCGCGCCCAGCGCGCTGGCCCGCGCCCTCCCCGCCCACTTCGGGCTGACCACCATGGCCGAGCTGATCGAGGCGCTGCACCTGCGCCGGCTGGCCGACCACCGACGGTACGAGCTGACGCCGGTGCTGTTCGCCGTGGCGGCGGACGGCGACGCGGTGGCCCGGTCGATCGTCGAGCGGCAGGCGGAGGAGGTGGTGCTGCTGGCCGCGGTCGCGCTGGAGCGGCTCGGACTGCTCGACGAGGAGATCCCGGTGGTGCTCGGCGGCGGGGTGCTGGCCGCCCGTCACCCGCTGCTGCACGAAGGGGTCGTACGGCTGCTGGCGGAGCGCGCGCCGAAGGCGGTCGCGCATGTGGTGACCGCTCCCCCGGTGCTGGGCGCCGCGCTGTCCGCCCTGGACCACGCCGGGGCGCCGGCGGCGGCGTACGCGCGGCTGCGGGAGACCTGGGCGTAGACACGTAACGGAACCGCGCCCCGTCGTGTGTGCGGCCCGGACGGGGCCGGGCCCGCGCCGGTCCGTTCCGGGCGTTCCGGGCATCGCGGGAGCACCGTCGGCGAATTACCCCCGCCGATCGCCCCCACACGGGGCGCCGGGGCGTCACTATGGAGGAAAAGCGGGGGCGGCAGCTCCCCCGAGAGGCGGCCGAAGCGCACCAACCACCGCGCCCCGTACGCAGTTTGGAGAAGTGATCGATGGGGGTCTTGGGGCCCTTTCCCGGATCCGCTGAGCGGCCGCCCGGTCAGGCGCTGGACCGCGAGGAGGCCGACCGCGCGCTGGAACGGCTGAGCGCCGAGTACGAAGCGATCGAGTCCTCCCTGGAGGCGCTCCAGGACCACGCGGGGCGAAGACTCCTGGAGGGCGCGGAGCTGACCGGCGTCACCGCGGAACGCTGGGCGGCCACCGAACGCTCCCTGACCGCGCTGTGGGCGGACTTCGACGCGTACACCGAGGCGCTCGCCGCCGTCCGCGCGCTGCGCGAGCGGCGCCGCTGGCTCTCCCCCGACGACCTCGCCGAACTCACCGGCCTGCTGCGCGACGCCCGCATCCCGGCCACCGACGGATCCGGCGGCGCACCGTGCACCCTGCGGGAGCTGGTGGCGCGGCTGACCGCCCGCTACGCCGGCGCGCTGGACACCATCGTCGCCGCGGACGCGGTCTGGTCCACGTTGCCCGCCCGGATCGATCTGCTCGCCGAGGAGCTGCGGCGCACCCGCTCGCTGGCGCACTCCGTGGGCGTCCGCCCCGGCACCCACCCCTCCGGTGACGATCTGGAGGACATCACCGCCGAACTGACCCGGCTGCGCGCCGAGGTGATCCGCGACCCGCTGGCGTTCTGGGTGGCCCCGCCGGGCGGCAGCGCCGCGCCCGGCGGCGGACGCCCGGACACCACCCGCTACGACCGGGCGGCCCGCGCGCTGGAGGACGTCCGCCGGGAGATCGAGGCGGTGCTCGACGTGCGGCAGGACGCCGAGGCGCGGCTGATGCGGCTGCGGGACGTCCTCTCGCGGGCCGAGCGGACGCTGACCGAGGCGCGGCAGGCGCGCGGCGAGGTGCTGGCGAAGATCGCGGCGTGCGAGGTGCCGGCGGTCAGCGGCCCGTCGACGGCGCTGCACGAACAGCTCGCCGCCGCCGCGAACTTCCGGCGGCGCGCCCAGTGGCACCGCCTCTCCCCGCTGCTGGACCGGCTGGAGGTCAGTGCCGAGGACGAACTGCTGCGCGCCCGGGAGTCGCTGACCGCGGTGACCGCGCCGCTCGCGGTCCGCGCCGAGCTGCGCGGCCGCCTCGACGCGTACCGGGCGGAGCTGGCCCGGCACGGCCTGGCGGACGATCCACTGGCCGCCGAGCGGTACGACGCGGCCCGGCGCCTGCTGTGGAGCGCCCCGTGCGATCTGCGGGCCGCCGAGGCGGCGGTGGCGCGCTACCAGCGGGCGGTGGCGGAGGCGCTCGGCGCGGAGCGGCCGGGACCCCGGGGGTAGGGCATGCCCGCGACCTCCCCGGACCGCGCCGCCCACCGGGCGGACGGCGGCGCGCCACGGGCCCGCCGCCCCCGAAGCCGTCCCCCGGCCCGCCCGGCCCGCCCGGCTCCCCGGGGCGGCGGCGGGCCCGTGGCCGAACGGACCGGCCGGTCCGCCGACTTCGGGCGGGGCGGACGGCACCGGGCGGATCCGGCCGCCGGGGAGTCCCGGAGTACGGCACCGCGATGCGGACTGGGTACTCTCCGGGGGCCACGGTGCCCGTCCGGCCGACGGACCGTGCCGTGCGGCGCCGCCGGAGCCGCCGTACGGCCGGGGGCGGGGCGCACGGCCCCGCCGGGGCGGCGCCGACCGCGCGGCAGGGCGCGGCGTGGCGAGACAAGGATCGAGCTGGTGGAGCGGGCCGACCGTTTCCGCCCCGGGACGTGGGTGTGACATGGGTGTGACTGGGCCGTCCAGGTGTCCGAGCTGCGGCGAGCCGCCGGAGGAGGAGGGCGCGGGCTGCGGACGCTGCGGCGCCACGGCCCCGGCGCCGCCCGACCCGCAGACCCGGATCCCCGACGCGGCACTGGGCGACGAGGGGGGCGGGCGGCAACCGGCCGCCGATCCGCGGGTCGCCGGGTACGAGGCGGTCGCCGACGCCGCCGAGCAGACGCCGGTGCGCGGCACCCGCCGGTGTGTGCTGTGCGGGGCGGGCGGGGTGGACGCGGCCGGATACTGCCCCCGCTGCGGGCAGGCCCAGCCGCGCGAACGCGACCACATGGAGCGGGAGTTGGAGGGTGTCGGCGCGGTCAGCGACCTCGGCCGCCGCCACCACCGCAACGAGGACTTCTTCGCGGTGTCGGCGACCGCCCTCCAGGACGGTTCGCCCGCCGTCGTCGCCATCGTCTGCGACGGGGTGTCGTCCGCGACCCGTCCCGACGAGGCGTCCGCCGCGGCGTGCGAGGCGGCGTGCGAGTCGCTGCTTCAGTCGCTGCCGCGCGGCGTCCACGCGCAGCGGGCGATGCACGACGCGGTGGTGACGGCGGCGGCGGCGGTGAACGCGCTGGCCGGGCCGGACGACCCGCAGGAGCCGCGCCGGGAGAACGCCCCGGCCTGCACCTTCGTCGGCGCGGTGGTCGGCGGGGGGCTGCTGACCGTCGGCTGGGTCGGCGACAGCCGCGCCTACTGGGTGCCCGACGACCGCAGCGTCCCGCCGACCCGGCTGACCGAGGACGACTCGTGGGCCGCGCAGATGATCGCGGGCAATCTGATGTCCGAGGCGGAGGCGATGGCCGACGAGCGGGCGCACGCCATCACCGGCTGGCTGGGCGCGGACGCGTACGAGGTCGAGCCGCACACCCGGCACTTCCAGCCGGACGGGCCCGGCGTCGTCGTGGTCTGCACGGACGGTCTGTGGAACTACGCGGAGTCCGCCGGGCAGATGGCCGCGGCGCTCCCCGCCGACGCGCACGCCCGCCCGCTGGAGAGCGCCCGGACGCTCGTGACGTACGCCCTCGACGGCGGCGGCCACGACAACATCACGGTCGCGGTGGTGCCGTTCCCGGCACCGGCGGGGCACGGCGCGACGGCCTGAGCCCGGTCGGCCCCGGGGCGCGGCGAAACGTTGCGCGCGCCCCGGGGCGGCTCCTGGCGGTCCGGGTGATTTCGCCGGATCGGCACCGTTTCGTAAGGGCGGGTGACGCACTCCACACCCCGGGGCGGGCGGGTGGCGCGACGCCCGGTGGCGCCCCGGCGGGAGCGGGCCGGGGTCTTCCGGGCGGGCGGCGGTCGCGGGGCGGCGAACGGTACTGTGCGACGGGGCGGCGGCTCCGGCACGGACGGGGCGCGCCCGCGGTGGCCGGTGAGACGGTCCGCCCCACGCCAGGACAGACCAGCCAGAACACCGGCCGCGAGCGCCGGAGACACGGTACGGAGGGGGAAGAACCGACATGCCTACCTGCCCGAACGGACACCAGTCGGTGGCCGAGGACTGGTGCGAGGTGTGCGGCCGGCCGATGGCGGGCGCCGTCCCCCCGCCGCCCTCCCTGCCCGCCGGCTTCCTGAACACCCCGCCCGCCGGGACCCCCGGCCCGCCGCCCCCGGGCCAGACCCCGCCGCCCGGCGGCCCCCAGGGCGGCCCCCCGCCCCAGGACGGCCAGAACTTCGCCCCGCCCCAGGACGGCCAGGGCTTCCCCCCGCCGCCCGGTGCTCCGCAGGACGGGCCCGGTTTCCCGCCGCCCCCCGGTGGCACACAGGGCGGCCCGGGCTTCCCGCCGCCCGGTGGCCCCCAGGGCGGTCCCGGTTTCCCGCCGCCGCCCGGTGGCGCGCAGGGCGGGCCCGGCTTCCCGCCGCCCGGTGGTACGCAGGGCGGGCCCCAGGGTGCCCCCGCCGGTGCGCCGCAGGGCCAGACGCCGCCGCCTCCGGGTGCGCCGCAGGACGGATACGGCTTCCCGCCGCCCGCGCCCCAGGACGGTCCGCCGCAGGGCGGTTACGGCTTCCCGCCGCCGGGTACGCCGCAGGACGGTCCCAGCTTCCCGCCGCCGGGGCAGGCCGGTCCGCCTCCGGGCGCGCCCGCCGGTCCGCCGCCCGGTCAGATGCCGCCGCCTCCGGGTGCGCCGCAGGGCGGTTACGGCTTCCCGCCGCCCGCGCCCCAGGACGGTCCGCCGCAGGGCGGTTACGGCTTCCCGCCTCCGGGTGCGCCGCAGGGCGCGCCCGGTTTCCCGCCGCCCGGCGGTCCCCAGGGCGGTCCGCCGCCGCAGGACGGCCAGAACTTCGCCCCGCCGCAGGACGGCCAGGGCTTCCCCCCGCCGCCCGGTGGCGCGCAGGGCGCGCCCGGTTTCCCGCCGCCGCCCGGACCCGGGCCGCAGGGGGCGCCGGAGGCGTGCCCGCAGTGCGGTACGCCGCGGGCCGCGGGTGCGCCGTCCTGTGCGGAGTGCCACTTCGCGTTCGCCGGGCAGGCGCCCGCGTCGTTCGCGCCGCCCGTCGGTGCCGGACAGCAGGGCCCGCCGCCCGGCGGTCCCCAGGGCGGCTACGGCTTCCCGCCCGCGCCGGGCCCCGGCCCGCAGGGCGGTCAGCCGCAGGACGGGTACGGCTTCCCGCCGCCGCAGCAGGGCCCGCCGCCCGGCGTGCCCGGTCCCGGTGGCCCGGGGGCGCCCGGTCAGCCCGTACCGCCGCAGCAGCCCGGGGACGACTGGCCGCTGAGCCCGCCGGAGGCACAGGGCGGGCCGGTCGCGCCGCCGGCGCCGTTCGAGCAGCAGCAGCCCGGCCCGCCGCAGGGGCAGGTGCCGCCGCAGCAGTCCGGTCCGTACGACCCGCAGCAGCCGCCCCCGCCGGGCGAGCAGCAGTGGGGCGGCGGTCCGGGGCAGGCTCCGGAGACGCCGCAGGGGCCGGTGCCGGTCGTCGGGGACGGCTGGGTCGTCGCCATCGCGCCGGACCGTGAGTACTTCGCCGCGATGATGCGGCGCAGCGGCCCGGAGGCGGCGGGGCTCAACCTCCCCGCCTACGGTCCCGAGCAGCAGTTGCCGCTGGCCGGCGGGCAGATCGCGATCGGGCGGCGGCGCAACAGCACCGGTGAGTCGCCCGACGTCGACCTGGGCCGCGCGCCGGAGGACCCGGGCGTCTCGCACCAGCACGCGCTGCTGGTGCAGCAGCCGGACGGGAGCTGGGCCGTGGTGGACCAGGAGTCCACCAACGGCACCACGCTCAACCTCGCCGAGGAGCCGATCCAGCCGTACGTCCCCGTCGCCCTGCACGAAGGCGACCGGGTGCACGTCGGCGCGTGGACGACGCTCACCGTCCGCCGCGGCTGACCCGCCGGACAGGTACGGGTCCGGCCACGGCCGGGCCCGCCGAACGGGGCGTGACCAGCACAGGTCACGCCCCGTTCGGGTACCCGCCCAGCTCCCACACGTAGGGGCCGGCGGGGTCGTCGAGCCAGAACCACTGGCGCTCGCCCTCCACCGTCACGCCGTACCGCTCCCGGCTCGGGCGCCGCTCACGGCGCCACAGCGCGTACGCCTCCTGGGGCAGCAGCCCGGCCGCCCCGATGCCCAGCAGGAACCGGAACCGGTCGTCGCCCAGCGCCTGGCGCGGCAGTCCCAGCCCCACCGCGTCCGCCTCCAACGCGCCGTCGGTGCCGGCCGCCGGGCCGGAGGTGCGCAGCGGGACGAAGTACGCCGGGGTGGCCAGGAAGCGGCCCTCGGCGCGGCCTTCCGGCGTCACCGCCAGCTTCAGCAGACCGGTGCCGAGCGGCGCGAGGATCACCGCGCCCGGCGTGCACTGCCGGGGCCAGGCCACCGGTACCGCGCCCAGGGAGCAGGTCGCGAGGATCCGGTCGAAGGGGGCGCGTGACGGGCAGCCGAGCGCCCCGTCGCCGGTCACCACGTACGGCCGGTAGCCGGCGGCCGCCAGGCGTTCCCGGGCCGCCGTGGTGATCTCCTCCTCCAGGTCGACGGTGGTCACCCGCGCGGAGCCCAGCCGGTGGGCGAGGAGGGCCGCGTTGTAGCCGCTGCCGGTGCCGACCTCCAGGACCCGGCAGCCGTCGGTGACGTCCAGCGCCTGGAGCATCAGCGCCATCAGCGACGGCTGGCTGCTGGACGACACCAGCCGCCCCGCCGCGTCGACGCGGAGCGCCAGCGGCGCGTCCCGGTAGACGCCGCGCAGCCAGGCGGCCCGGCGCAGCGGATCGGCGTCGTCGCCCGCCAGCCGCTCGTAGCCGCCGAGCACACTCTCGTGGAAGGACGGGACGAACGCCTCGCGCGGCACCTCGGCGAACGCCGCCCGCCAGCGCGGATCGCGCAGTCCGCCGCCGCGTTCGATGCCGCGCACCAGCCGTTCGCGCGCCGCGGCCGCCGCCTCGGGACCGGCCGGGTCGCCGTCGCGTTCCGCGTCCATGTCTCCACTGTCCACCGGCGGCCCGGCCCGCGCCGCCCGGCGTGTCTGACACCATGGACGGGTGACACACGACCCGCGCACCACCGATCCGGAGCAGACCTTCTACGACCAGGTCGGCGGCGAGGAGACCTTCCGCCGTCTGGTGCGCCGCTTCTACGAAGGCGTGGCCGGCGACCCGCTGCTGCGGCCGATGTACCCGGAGGAGGACCTCGGTCCGGCCGAGGAGCGGCTGGCGCTGTTCCTGATGCAGTACTGGGGCGGGCCGCGCACCTACAGCGAGGGCCGCGGCCACCCGCGGCTGCGGATGCGGCACGCGCCGTTCACCGTGGACCGCGCCGCCCACGACGCCTGGCTGCGCCACATGCGCGACGCGGTGGACTCCCTCGACCTGTCCGAGGAGCACGCCGCGCAACTGTGGAACTACCTCACGTACGCCGCCGCCACGATGATCAACTCGCCGGGCTGAGCGGCCCGATGGCGCACCGCGTCACGATCCGGACACGTCCGGACGGACCGCTGACGGCGGCGCCCCCGCTCTGACAGCATCCGAACAGTGTTCGGTTGCTGACCGGTGCAGGGGGATCCGTGTCCGGCTTCGTCCTTCCGCGGCTGCGCGCGCACCGGCTGCTGCCGGGCGCCGCGCTCCTCGCGGTGCTGCTGACCACCACGGTCCTGACCACCCTCGCCGGCTACGCGGACGCCGTCGGCGACGCCGGACTCCGCCGGGCGCTCACCACCCGCGCCGCGTCCGCGGCCGCCCTCCGCGTCACCGCGCAACTGCCCGCGGGCGCCACTCCGGCGGCCGACCGCGCGGTGCGCCGCGCCGCCGCCCGCGCCTTCGACGGTCTGCCCCGCACCGTCCGCACCCTGCTCCGCTCCGGCCCGTACGCGCTCCCCCGCGGCCTCGCGGCGGACGGCGCCCGCCCCCGGCGCGGCGGGGACCCGGACCTCACCCAGCTCGCCGCCCTCGACCGCTCCCGCCTCACCTTCACCACGGGCACCGCGCCCGCCGCGCCCGCCGGCGGCGGGCCGCTCCAGGTGGCGGTGCCGGAGGCGGCCGCCGCCCGGCTCGGCCTCGCCCCCGGCCGCCGCCTCACCCTCACCGACCGGCTCTCCGGACCCGACCTGACCGTCCAGGTCACCGGCGTCTGGCGCCCCGCCGACCGCACCGACCCCTACTGGCGGCTCGACGAACTCGGCGGCCGGGGCGTCCGCACCCTCGGGTTCACCACCTACGGGCCGCTGCTGACCGCCCCGGAGGCGTTCCGCGGCGGGCGCGTCGCCCAGGAGGCGGCCGGCTGGCTGGTCACCGGCGACTTCCGCACCCTGACCGCCGGGCGGCTGGACGCGCTGACCGCCGCCGCCCGCCCGGCCGCCGGGAAGCTGATGGCCGATCCGGCGTTCGCGGGGCGCGCCACCGCCGCCACCGAACTCCCCGCCACCCTCGACGGCCTGCGGCGCGCCCTGCTCGTCAACCGCTCCGGCGTACTGATCGTCGCGCTCCAGCTCATCCTGCTCGCCGGGGCCGTGCTGCTGCTGGTCGCCGGGGCGCTGGCCGGGGAACGCGCCGCGGAGAGCGCCCTGTTGCGGGCCCGCGGCGCCGCCCGCCGCACCCTGGCCGCCGCCGCGCTGGCCGAGGCGGCGCTGCTCGCGCTGCCCGCCGCGCTCGCCGCGCCGCCGCTGACCGTCCCGCCGCTGCGCCTGCTCGCGCGCGGCGGCCCGCCCCTCGACACCGCGCCGACCGCCGCCACCTGGGCCACCGCCGCGGCCGTCGCGGCGGGCTGCGCCCTGATCCTCGCGGCGCCCGCGCTGCGCACCGGCGTGGCCCGGCCCGGCCGCCGGGCCGCACCGCCCGCCATGCTGCGCGCCGGGGCCGACCTGGGGCTCGTCGTCCTCGCCGCCGTCGCCCTCGTCCAACTGCGGCGGCACTCCGCGGACGGCGGCGGGGTGCTGACCGAGGACGCCGCCGGGCGGCCGGTGATCGACCCGGTGGCGGTGGCGGCGCCCGCCCTGGCGCTGCTCGCGGGCGCCGTGGTGACGCTGCGGCTGCTGCCGCTCGCCGCCCGCCTCGCCGAACGCGCCGCGGCCGCCGGACGGGGCCTGACCGCCGCGCTCGCCGCCTGGCGGATCGGCCGCCGCACCACCGGCGCGGCCGGCCCCGTGCTGCTGCTCGTCCTCGCCACCGCCCTGGGCATGCTCGCCCTGGGCCAACGCGCCTCCTGGGACCGCTCCCAGGACGACCGGGCCGACTTCCTGGCGGGCACGGCCGTCCGCGTCCTGGCGGGCCGCGCCCCGCAGTTCGGCACCGGCGGCGCCCTCGCCGCCACCCCCGGCGTCGCGGCGGCGCTGCCCGCCGGACAGGCACCGCTCACCCTCTCCGACGGCCGCTCCGCCACCCTCCTCGCCCTCGACACCCGGGCCGCCACCGGCGCCCTGCTGCTCCGCGGCGACCTCGTCGGCGGCCCGGCCGACGCGCCACCGGGCCGCGCCGCCGACCCCGTCCTGCGCGCCCTCGCCCCCACCGGCACCCCGCCCGGCGTGGCCGTGCCCGACCGCACCACCCGGCTGCGGCTGACCTTCGCCCTCCGCTCGCTGCGCACCCTGGGCACCGCCCACGGCGCCCCGGCCCGCGACACCGGACCGGTCCCCGCCGACGTCACCGTCCAGCTCACCGACGGCCACGGCGCGCCGTACCCGCTGGCCCTGGGCCGCGTCCCCGCCGACGGGCGGCCGCACACCCGCACCGCCGACCTCACCGCCGCCGGGCCCGGCGGCACGCCCGTAGGACCGCTGCGGCTGACCGCGCTCACCGCCACCATGTCCCAGCCACCGGTCGCCCACCGCCAGCGGCTGACCCTCACCGCCGCCCGCGCCGACCTCCCCGACGGCACCGGCCGCGCCCTGCGCCCGCCCCGCGGACCGGCCTGGACCGGCCGCCTCGGCACCAAGAGCACCTACGCCGACGAGGACTTCGGCCCCCGCGTACGCGCCGCCACCGTCCCGCCCGGCGCCCTCGCCGCCCAGACCTACGACACCGGCGCCCGGCCCCCCGACGGCTACGGCGCCGCCGTCACCACCGTCCGCACCCTCGCCGCCCACCCGCCGCGCGGCCCGCTGCCCGCCGTCGCCACCGACGCGTATCTGCGGGCCGGCGGTTCGAAGGCGGGCGCCACGGTGGACCTCACGGTGAGCGGGCAGCCGGTACGGGCCCGCATCGTGCGCGCCGTGCGGGCGCTGCCCGGCCCCGCCGACCGGCCCGCCGACGGCGCGGGCCTCCTCGTCGACCTCGGCGCCCTCGACGAGGCGCTGACCGACCTCGACGCCGCGCCGCTGCCCGCCACCGAGTGGTGGATCGAGCCCGCGGACGGCGACGCGGCGCGGGCCGCGGCCGCCCTGCGCACCCGCGCCGACACCGAGCCGGGACAGGTCCTGGTCCGCGACGAGAGGGCCGCCGCCCTCCACGGCGACCCGCTGGGCCGCGGCCCGCGGGCGGCGCTCGCCGCGGCCACGGTGGTCGCCGTCGCCCTGGCCGCCGCGGGCTTCGCGGTCGGCTGCGCCGCCGCGCTCCGCGCCCACGCCGCGGAATCCGCCGTCCTGCGGGCGCTGGGCGCGTCCCGGCGCCGCCGGGCCCGCGCGGTCCTGGCCGAACAGGGCCTGCTGATCGCGGCGGCCACCGCCGTCGGCGCGGCCCTGGGCACCCTGCTGACCCATACCGTCGTCCCGCTGATCGTCCTGACCGAGCACGCCGACCGGCCCGTGCCCCCGGTCCTGGTGGAGCTGCCCGCCGGGCAGGTGGCAGCGCTGATCGCCGCGGTCGTCGCGCTCCCCCTGCTGGCCACCGCCGCCGTCGCCACCCGGCACGGCGACAGCGCCGGTGAGCCGCGGGGCCGGGGGGCCGCGTGACATGACCGGCACCCGACACCCGCGCACCGCCCCGCCGCGCCCCGCCACGGCGCCGCCGCTCAGGACCGACGCATCCGGGGAGCCGCCCGGCATGGACCACGCCCACCGCCCCCACCCGTCACCGCAGCCCGCCACGCGCTCGTACCGCTCTCACCCACCGCGCTCGTCCCGGCCGCCCACCGCACCCACCTCGCCCAGGCCCCACGCCCCCGGGGAACCGCCTGGCATGGGCCCCGTCCACCGCCCGTGCCCGCCCTCCGGCGCGCCGCTCCCACGTTCCGCCCCGCTTCGTCGGTCCCGGTACCCCCACCGCCCCGCGCCGCCCCGGGCGCGCTCGTCACGCTCGACCGCCGCGCCCGTGCCGTCCACCGCGCCCAGCGCCACCACCCCGCGCCCGCACGCCCGGAGGGCCGCCTGACATGACCCCCACCCGCCGCCCGCGCACCGCCCGGCACCCGGCGTACGGGCCCGCCGCGGCGCTCGGTGTGCTCGTGCTGGTCACCGCGTTCCTCGCCGCGGCGTTCGTCCGGGGTACCGACGCGTACGAGACCCGGGGAGCCCGCGCGGCCCTCGCCACCGCCCCCGCCGAGCAGCGCGCCCTGCAGCTCTCGCTGTCCCGGGGCGACGCCGGGCCGGGCGCGGCCCCCGACCCGGACCGCACCGACCGGGCGCTGCGCCGCGTCCTGGGCGTGCCCGTCGCGCCCGGGGAAGCGATGCACGGCGTCCGCACCACCGTTCCGCTGACCACCCCGGACCCGGCACTGCCCCGGCCGGACGGCGCGCCCGCCGCGTTCGCCCTGTACGCGCCGTCGGACCTCGGCGGGCACGCCACGCTCACCGCGGGGCGCCTGCCGCGCGCCGCCGCGCCCGGAGCCCGGGTGCTGGAGGCCGCCGTCACCGGCGCCACCGCCCGCACCCTGCGGCTGCGGCCCGGCGCCACCCTGCACCCCGGTTCGCTGACCGTCCGGATCACCGGTCTGCTCACGCCCCGCGCCGCCACCGGCACGTACTGGTCCGTCGACGACCTGCTGACCGCCCCGCGCCTGGGCCCCGCCGGCGGCGTCCCCCCGCAGCTCGCCTGGCGCGGGGCGCTGCTGCTGGCGCCCGGCGACGGCGCCGCGCTCGCCGCCGACGAGCGCGGCGCCCCGGAGACGTTCTGGTGGTACGGGCTCGACGCCCGCACGCTGACCGCACGTCAGGTACCGGCGCTCCGCGCCCGGCTGGCCTCCCTCGAACACGGTGCGGGCCTCGCCGCCGTCCGCGCCGCGAGCGGCCCGGGCACCGTCGTCGACACCGCCGCCGACACCCTCCTCGCCGACCACGAACGCTCCCGCGCCGCCCTCACCCCGGTCATCGCCGTCGCCGCCTGCACCGTCGCCACCGCCGCCGCCGTGGTCCTCGTCATGGCCGGCTCCCTCGCCGCCGCCCGCCGCCACGACGAACTCGCCCTGCTGCGGGCCCGCGGCGCCGGTCTGCCCGGCCTGGCCGGACGGCTCGCCGCGGGCACCTGCGCGGTGGCGCTGCCCGCCGCCGCGGCCGGCTGGGCCGCCGCCGCCCTCCTCGTCCCCGGCGTACCCGGCACCCCGGCCACCGGGCCGCTGCTCGCCGCGGGTGCCGCCGCCGTGACGGGCGCGGCCGTCCTGCCGCTGCGCGCCGCCCACGCCCACCGGCGCCCGCGCCCCGCCACCCGCCGCGACACCGCCACCGCCCGGCCCTCCCGCCGCCGCGCCGTCGCCGAACTCACCACCGCCGCCCTCGCCGCCGCGGCCGTCGTGGCACTGCGGCGGCACGGACCGGCGACCGGCCCGGACCTCCTGGCCAGCGCCGTCCCCGTCCTCATCGCGGTGATCGCCACCCTGCTGCTGCTCCGCCTCCACCCGCTGCCGCTGCGCGCCCTGGCCCGGCCCGCCGCCCGCGGCCGCGGCCTCACCGGCTTCCTGGCACTGGCCCGCGCCGGCCGTGCCCGCACCGCCGCCGGACTGCCGCTGCTCGCCCTGCTGACCGCGCTGACCTGCGCTTCCTTCGGCGGCGCAGTCCTGGAAGGCATCGGCCACGGACGGGACGCCGCCGCGCTGGCCACCGTCGGCGCCGAGGCCCGCATCACCGCCGACCGGCCGCTGTCACCGGCCCTGCGCACCGCGCTGACACGGCTGCCCGGCGTCACCGACGCCGTCCCCGTACACGCCGAGATACAGCCCGCGCCGGACAACGGCCCGCCGCTGACCCTCATCACCGCCGACCCCGCTGCCTACGCCCGGCTGTCCCGCGCCACCGGCCTCGGCGCGTTCCCCGCCCGCGCCCTCGCCGACCCGGGCGGCGACGCCCCGCTGCCCGCCCTCGTCTCCCCCGACGTACCGCGCCGCTTCGGCCACGACCCGATGCCGCTCCAGCCCGAGGCCGGGGCGGTCGTCGTACGGCCCGCCGCGGTCCGCGCCGACACCCCGGCCCTGCCCGGCGGCTCCTTCCTCGTCGTCAGCGCCGCCGCCGTGCACCGCCTCCACCCGGACGCCGACACCCGCCCCACCGCCCTGCTGCTCTCCGGCGCCTCCCCCGACCCCGCGGCCCTCCGCGCCACCGTCCGCGCCCACACCCCGCCCGGCGCCCACCCGGTGACCGTGGTGCGCGACGAGGTCCGTGCCCGCCTCGCCGACGCGCCGCTCCAGCAGGGCGCCCAGCGGCTGTACGGCGCGGCGACCGCCGCCGGCGCCGGGTACGCGCTGCTGGCGCTGCTCCTCGACGGGCTGCGCGCGGCGCCCGGACGCGCCCCGCTGCTCGGCCGGTTGCGGGCCCTGGGCATGCCCCGGCGGCAGGCCCGGTGGCTGCTGCTCCTGGAGGCGCTGCCCCCGGCACTGCTCGCCGCGGCGGGCGGCGCGGCGACCGCCGCCGTCACCCTGTGGCTGCTGGGCCCGGCGACCGACCTCACCCCGCTCGCCCTGCCCGGCGGCACCCCCGGCACCGTCCCCCTGCGGACCGGCCCCGCCACCCTGCTGCTGCCCTCGGCGGGCGTCCTCCTCCTCAGCCTCGCCGCCGCCCTCGCCCACGCCGCACCGTACGGCCGACGGCAACCCCCCGACCGGAGAGCTGGTGACCTGTGACGGAACGACCCGCGTCCCCTGACGGCGATACGGCGCAGGGCCGCGCGCCCGGCGCCGTGACGGACGGCGGCGTACCGGACGGCCGCACCCCGGCCTCCGCCGCCCCCGCCGCACCCGCCGCCCCCGCCACCCTCGCCGACCTGGAACGCCGCGCCGCCGCCCGTGGTGACCGGCCCGCCTACGGGCACGACGCGCTGATCGTCTGTGACCGGCTGGTCCGGGTCTTCGCCACCGACGGTGTGGAGGTCCAAGCCCTCCAGGGCCTCGATCTGCTGGTCGCCGAGGGCGAGTTGATGGCCCTGGTCGGCGCGTCCGGCAGCGGCAAATCGACGCTGATGAACATCCTCGCCGGACTGGACGTCCCCACCGCCGGCGCCGCCCGCGTCGCCGGCCACGACCTGCTGACGATGGGCGCCCGCGACCGCCTCGCCCACCGCCGCGACACCGTCGGCTTCGTCTGGCAGCAGACCGCCCGCAACCTCCTGCCGTACCTCACCGCGGTGCAGAACGTGGCCCTGCCGATGCGGCTGGCGGGCGGGCGGCGCCGCGCGGCACGCGTCCGCGCCGCCGAGGACCTGCTGACGATGCTGGAGCTCGGCCACTGCCGCGACCGCCGCCCGCACGAGATGTCCGGCGGCGAGCAGCAGCGCGCCGCCATCGCCGTCGCCCTCGCGGGCACCCCGAAGGTGCTGCTCGCCGACGAACCGACCGGCGAACTGGACTCCGCCACCGCCGAGCAGGTCTTCGCCGCGTTCCGCACCGCCAACGCGGAGCTGGGCACCACCGTCGTCATCGTCACCCACGACCGGGCCGTCGCCGACGAGGTCCGCCGCACCGTCGCCATCCGCGACGGCCGCACCTCGTCCGAGGTCCTGCGCCGCACCGAACGCGACGCCACGACCGGCGCCGAATCCCTGGTCTCCCGCGAGTACGCCATGCTCGACCGCGCCGGACGCCTGCAACTGCCCGCCGACCACCTGACGACCCTGGGCATGGCCCACCGCGTCCTGCTGGAACTGGAGAGCGACCACATCGGCGTCTGGCCCGACCACACCGCGGACGGCGCGGCCCGCAACCGTACGGACGGAACGGCGGAGGACGGAGACGGGGGCGCCAGGGGCAGGGACGGAAGCCGGGACGCGCCGGAGGCGTGAGCCGTCGTCGGCCGCGCACCCGGACCGGACCGCGCCGGACGCCCCACCCGCCGGGGCTCACCGGCGCGCCGCCCGGAGCCGCCGAAACCCGGGCCCGCACCGGGCCCCGCCCCACCGAGGAGAAAGAGAGAAAGAGAGAAGGAGAAACAGAACGGGCCGGGCCACCACAGGCCCGGCCCCACTCGACTCGCCACGACCGCCGGCCCGGCCGCCGGCTCAGCTCGGCGTGACCGTCAGCCCCGACAGCCCCGGCCCCGTCACCCGTACCGCCACCGACCCGTAGGCGGTGGACAGCCGCAGCCAGCCGGCGGCGGCGAGCAGCGCGGGCGGCCGCGGGACCGGCTCGGTGAGCGTGGCACCACCGGGCGCCGACGCGACCTGCGCGGGCCGCAGGAAGCCCAGGGACCGCGCGGCGTGCACGGCGCGCAGCGGCAACCGGGTGTCGCCGAGCGTCCGCGACCAGATCTCCCGGCCGATCGCGTCCCGCGCCGCCCGCGTCCGCTCCTGCGGGGCGAGCGCCTCGTCCCGGGCCCGGAACTCCGCGACCGCCGCGGCGACCGCCCGGCCCAGCGCCTCCGGACCGGGCAGCCCCGGCACCCGGCGCCAGCCACCGCGCGGCGGCAGCACCCCGGCCCACGGCGGCCCGGTGACCGCCGCGGGCACCGTCACCACGGCCTCCCCGGCACCCTCCGGAGCGATCGCCTCCAGCAGGTCACCGGCGGACACGGTGGTGTCCAGCCGCATCCCGTCGGGGCCGCCGGGACCCCGCGGATCGGCCAGCCGCGCCGTGCGGATCGCCAGGACCTCGAAGGACGGCGGCCGCCCGAAGACGGCCAGCGCCCCGCCGCCGCCCTGCAACCGCACCGCGGCGGCCTTGTCGTAATGCAGCAGCCGGGCCAGGAAGGCGACGAGATCCGCCGCCTCCCCGGCATCGGCCAGGCGCAGCACCGTCATCCGGCGACTGCCCCCTTCGCCTGCGCGGCGTCGTCGAGGTACTCCTTCAGATACGCCTTCTCCTCCGCGGTCAGCCGACGGGGCCGCTCGGCCGCGAAGTCGTACGGCACCACGACGGTCGAGGCACGGAGATACAGCGTCCCCTCGTCCTTGACCTCGTAGGCGACCGTCATCGACGCGGCACTGATCCGGGTGACCCACAGCTCGATGGTGACCGGCGCGTGCCGGTGCACCAGCGGGCGGACGTAGTCGATCTCGTGCCGCGCGACGACCGAGCCACCGGTGAACGACACACTGCCGTTCCCCGGCGCCAGCCGGTCCATGAAGTCGATCCGCGCCTCTTCCAGATAGCGCACGAAGACCGCGTTGTTGACATGGCCGAACGCGTCCATGTCCGACCAGCGCAGCGGGCAGGCGTAGGTGTGACGCACGATGTCAGCCCCGGGTCAGCTTCTTGTACGTCGCACGGTGCGGACGGGCCGCGTCGGCACCGAGCCGCTCGACCTTGTTCTTCTCGTACGACTCGAAGTTGCCCTCGAACCAGAACCACTTGGAGTCGCCCTCGTACGCCAGGATGTGCGTGGCGACGCGGTCGAGGAACCAGCGGTCGTGGGAGACGACCACGGCGCAGCCGGGGAAGTCCAGCAGCGCGTTCTCCAGCGACGACAGGGTCTCGACGTCGAGGTCGTTGGTCGGCTCGTCGAGGAGCAGGAGGTTGCCGCCCTGCTTGAGGGTGAGCGCCAGGTTGAGGCGGTTGCGCTCACCGCCGGAGAGCACCCCGGCGGGCTTCTGCTGGTCCGGCCCCTTGAAACCGAACGCCGACACGTACGCCCGCGACGGCATCTCGACCTGGCCGACGTTGATGTAGTCCAGCTCGTCGGAGACGACGGCCCACAGCGTCTTCTTCGGGTCGATGTTCTCGCGGCTCTGGTCGACGTACGAGATCTTCACCGTCTCGCCGACCTTGATGGAACCGGCGTCCGGGGTCTCCAGACCCTGGAGCATCTTGAACAGCGTGGTCTTGCCCGCGCCGTTCGGACCGATGACGCCGACGATGCCGTTACGCGGCAGCGTGAACGACAGATCGTCGATGAGCACCTTCTCGCCGAACGCCTTGGAGAGGTTCTCCACCTCGACGACGACGTTGCCCAGACGCGGACCCGGCGGGATCTGGATCTCCTCGAAGTCCAGCTTCCGCATCTTGTCCGCCTCGGCGGCCATCTCCTCGTACCGCGCCAGACGCGCCTTCGACTTGGCCTGGCGGCCCTTCGCGTTGGAGCGGACCCACTCCAGCTCGTCCTTGAGCCGCTTGGCGCGCTTGGCGTCCTTCTGGCCCTCGACCTTCAGACGGGTCTGCTTGGTCTCCAGGTACGTGGAGTAGTTGCCCTCGTAGCCGATGGCGCGGCCGCGGTCCAGCTCCAGGATCCAGCCCGCGACGTTGTCGAGGAAGTACCGGTCGTGGGTGACGGCGACGACGGTGCCCGGGTACTTCGCGAGGTGCTGCTCCAGCCACTGCACGGACTCGGCGTCCAGGTGGTTGGTGGGCTCGTCGAGGAGCAGCAGGTCGGGCGCCTCCAGCAGCAGCTTGCACAGCGCGACACGGCGGCGCTCACCACCGGAGAGGTTGGTGACCGGCCAGTCACCGGGCGGGCAGCCCAGCGCGTCCATCGCCTGCTCGAGCTGGGTGTCCAGGTCCCACGCGCCCGCGTGGTCGAGGTCCTCCTGGAGCTTGCCCATCTCCTCCATCAGCTCGTCGGAGTAGTCGGTCGCCATCAGCTCGGCGACCTCGTTGAAGCGCTTCAGCTTGCCCATCACCTCCTTGGCGCCGTCCTGGACGTTCTCCAGCACCGTCTTCGACTCGTCCAGCGGCGGCTCCTGCAGGAGCATGCCGACGGTGTAGCCGGGGGAGAGGAACGCGTCACCGTTCGAGGGGTGCTCAAGACCTGCCATGATCTTCAGCACCGTGGACTTACCGGCGCCGTTGGGGCCCACGACACCGATCTTCGCGCCCGGCAGGAAGCTCAGCGTCACGTCATCGAGGATGACCTTGTCACCGTGCGCCTTGCGCGTCTTGCGCATCGTGTAGATGTACTCAGCCAAGAGAAACCGTCCGGCAGTCTGGATCGTGCGGGTCTAGGGGCTCCGCCGCGTGGGCCATGAAGCGGCGTGGCCGCGCGAGGGCAGATACACCCATCTTGCCGTACGGCCCTGCCCTGGCGGAAACGCGTCGGGGAATGCCCCGGGGAGGAACGGGCCGCGCCGCCGGGCCCGCGGAAGCCGCCGGGGCCCGGGACCGCGCGGTGCGGCACGCCCCGGCGTACGGCGGGCCCCGGCATACGGCGGCGGGCGGCGCCCCGCCCAGGGGCGCCGCCCGCCGCCGCTCACGAGGAGGTGTTACGCGGTCTTCTTCTTACGGAGGAAGAACACCGCGCCGCCGCCGATCAGCACCAGGACGACCGCGACGCCCGCGATCACCGGGGTGGCGCTGCTGGAACCCGTCTCGGCGAGATCACCGCCCGTGGTGTCGCCTCCACTGACGCCGCCCACCGACGCGGGGCTGGGCTGCGGGGTGGGCTTGCCGCCACCGGAACCGGCGGTCTTGCAGTCCAGCACCCCCGAGAACGTCTTCTCGAAGCCGCCCGCACCCTTCACCGTGATCTTGTACGGCTGGTCCTCGCCCACCGGCACCGTCACGGTCTTCGAACCACCGGGCGCGACCTCGTAGTCCTTACCGGACACCGAGAAGGGGAACGCCTCGTCGCCACGGTTGGTGGTGGTGACGTCCACCCCGCCCTTGGCGCAGTTCTTCTGCGCGGTCACCGCGGGCACCGCGCCCTGCTTCTTCCACGACGCCGTCGCCGTCGCCGACACCGTCGACTCGCTGGAGCCGGCCAGGATCTGCGTCTGGCTCTTCGCGTGCTCACCGATACCGGTGAACGCCCGGCCGACCGGCACCTTCGTGGCGGCCTGCGCGGTCAGCGAGGTGCTGCCGTCCTCCGCGCCCTTCGGCACGTCGAAGAAGAGCTGCGCGCCATCGGCGGCGCTCGTGACGGGCTTGCCGTCCTTGCCGACGACCTTCACACCCGACGGCAGGTCCGCGGCCGGGGACACCGCGACGCTGTCCGCGTTGGTGCGCACCGTCACCGGGCCCAGCCGGCTGCCGGACTTACCGGAGACCGCGGGCGGGTCCAGCGTCAGCGACGCCTTCGGCTCCGCGAGGTTGCGCGCGCTGCGCTCCAGGTAGTCGGCGAGCTTCTCCGCCGCCGGGTTCACCGCGTCCACCTTGACGTGGTCGGAGAACCGCCAGATCGCGACCTGCGTACCGGCCGCCGCGGTCTTCTCGCTCAGCCCCCGCGCACCGGCCTTCTGCGCCAGCGCCGCCAGGTCGTTGACCTGCGGGTAGGAGTTCTGCAGGATCCAGCGGATCTTGCCCGCGTCCGCGTTGTTGTGCAGCGACGAAGCGCTCCACGGCACTTCCTGGTACTTCGCCTGCTGCTGCGTCGGGTTGTGCACGTCGATGCAGTACGTCTGCAGCGTGCCACCGTTGTCCACGGACATCTCGAACAGGCCCGCGCCGAGGGGCTGGTCCCCACCCTCGCCGTGCACGATCGCCTGGTCGTAGATCTTCAATCCACCGAGCGTGGCCGTGGCACCGCCGTGCCCCGCGACCGTCTCGTCCGCCGCGGCAGGTCCCGCCGTGGCTATCGCACCCGCCGCGACCAGGCCCGAAGCCAGGACCGCGGCGGCAAGGCGGGCTGCGCCCCGCCTCTTCCTCGAAAGCATGAATTTCCCCTCTGGGCGAGGCGGTCGAGTGGGGAGAAGCCTCGCCGGAAAGATCCCAGACAACTCAACAGCTGAACAGATCAGCCCCCGTGAGTACTCGTCGGATCCTAGGGAGAAGCCGCAACACGGTCCCGAGGATCACACCCCCGCAAGCGATCCGAATCGCAATCGTTATCGAGGGTCGTACGTGGGGGCTGGGTTTATCGATAAATCACTGGGGGCTCCCCCTCCCCCTCCCCCCTCCCTCCCCGCTCCCCCGTCCCCCCGCCTCACCCCACCCAGCACGAGCCGACGCCCAAGCCCCAAGGCCCGAAGCCCGTCCCCGTCCCCGTCCCCGTCCCCGTCCCCGTCCCCGTCCCCCAAGAGCAGGCTGAGCAGGGGGCGAGGCCAAGCCCCCAGGCAGGGCGGCGAGGCCGAACCCAGCATCGGAACAGGCCCCACCGACCCCACATCTCGCCTACGCCTTCACCACCAGCCCCTCCATACCGCCCTCCGATTCCCTCTCCCTCGCCCTCTCCCTCGCCCTCTCCTTCGCCCTCTCCTTCTCCTCCTCTCCCGCTGCCGCGCCTTCCGCCGCCCTCGCGGCGGCCTCAGCCGCGCCCCCGCCACCTCCGGCGTCCGGCGCGGGCGGCACCGGCGCCGCCTCGCGCCACGCCGCGCCTCCCCCCGTCGACCAATCCGGGACCAACTCGCTCCCCCCTCCGGCACGTTCTCCCGGCTGTGTTTCGGTGCGGGGCCGGGGTGTCGTCCGGCGGAACGCGGTGGTTCCCCGGGCGAGGTCGTGGCCGATCGCGACCGCTTCGACCTCCGCGGCGATCCATCGCTGTCCGCCGCGGTCCGCGGACTGCTCGCCCTCCCGTACACGCAACCGGCCCTGGACCAGCAGAGGTTCGCCCACCGTCACGGAGGCCGCGACGTGGTCGGCGAGTGCGCGCCACGCCTTGACGGTGAAGAAGCTGGTGTCCCCGTCCGTCCACCGTTCGCGCGCCCGGTCCCAGCGCCGGGGTGTCGCCGCCAGCCGGAACCTCGCCACCGGCACGCCCGTCGGCGTCTGCCGGTGTTCCACCGCCGTGGCGGCGTTCCCCACCAGCGTGATCATCGTGTCGTTCATCGCGCCCCCTCGTCGGGCCACCGTCACCGGCGCCCTTTCCTGCGTTTCTCCGTGGCGCGGCCGCTTCCGGATCGTCCGGACCGCCGCTGCCCGCGTGGACCGTTCTCATGCTGCGGGCATCGGCCGGGCGCCGCTCGGCCCTGTGGACGACCGGCCGCCATGGGGACAACTCCGCCACCCGAACGGGAAGTTCACCCCGGAGAAACACGGACATACACCGCCCCGCACAAGCGCCCGCAGACGCCGCGGCACACACGGCCCAGCCACGCGGAAAAACAAGAAGGCGAGAGAACAAGCGGAAAACAAGAGGGCGAGGGAACACGAGAGGGCGAGAGAACACGAGGCCACGGAGACAAGAGAACCCAGCGGACGGCGAGCCCCGGAACCCCGCGCCCCTCACGCCCCCGACGCGATCGCGTACTGCTCCCGGACCTCCTGGTAGCGCAGCAGTTCCGCGGCGACCGGTTCGAGGACGTGGGCCCGGCCGCAGTCGGCCGCCGCGTCCCGCAGGCGCCGCTCCGTCTCCTGCCCGTGGCGGCGCGCCGGGGCCCGGGCCGCGACCGCGCATGCCCAGGTCAGGGCGGGTGCGCCCGCGGCGCCGAGGAGCGTCACCGCCAGGGCGGCGGGCCATCCCGTGGCGTGCGCGGGGCCCGTGACCGTGCCCAGCAGCCACACCGTGCCGACGACCTGGAGGACGCAGAGCAGCGCCTGGAGCGCGGCCGTCACCGTCCACCATCTCGGCCGTTCGGGCCCCGGCAGCAGTGCTTCCTCCGCCTCGGCGGCGACCGTGTCGAGCGCCGCGGGCAGCTCCCGGGCGCCCCGCCCGGCGGCGTCGCGGACGGCTTGGGCCCATGGCGCGGGCAGGGCGCGGGTCGCCTCACCGGCCAGGTTCCGTACGGCCTGTTCGACGACGGGGCGGGCCGCGGCGCGGTCGGGTGGGGAGACATGGAGGCCGGTGGGGGTGCGGGTGTGGCGGTCGCGGAGGCGGGCCCAGGGGGTGGCGCAGGCCCGTTCGGCGTGGCGTAGCCAGTCGTGTTCGGCGGTGCGGCCGGTCGCGGCGGCGCCGACGGCTTCGGCGAGCCGGTTGTCGAAGGCGCGGCGGGTCTGCGCGGTCAGGGTGACGCGGCCCTGTGTGGTGCAGGCGGGGCGCAGGCGGGCGGCGGCGGTGTCGAGGTCGGCGGTCAGGCGGCGGTCGGCGGCGGCGTGGTCGGCGACGAACCGGCCGAGGGTGTCGCGGAGGTCGTCGACGCCGGTGCCGGTGGCGGCGGAGAGGGCGAGGACGGTGGCGCCCGGTTCGCCGTGTTCGCCGAGTGCCATGCCGTCGTCGTCGAGCAGTCGCCGCAGGTCGTCGACGACCTGGTCGGCGGCGTCGCCGGGCAGCCGGTCGATCTGGTTGAGGACGACGAAGGTGACCTCGGCGTATCCGGCGAGGGGGCGCAGATAGCGCTCGTGCAGGACCGCGTCGGCGTACTTCTCCGGGTCGACGACCCAGATGACGGCGTCGACGAGTTGGAGGAGCCGGTCGACCTGTGCGCGGTGGCCGGTCCGAGCGGAGTCGTGGTCGGGCAGGTCGAGGAGGACGAGTCCGTCGAGTCCGGTGGCGTCGGGGGCGGGGGTGTGGCGGTGGTGCGGGGGGATGCCGAGCCGGTGGAGGAGGCCGTCGGCGCCGGGGTGGCCGCCGGTCCAGACGCAGGCGACGGGTTCGCCGGTGGTGGGCCGTTGGGCGCCCGCCGGGGAGCGGGGTGCGCCGGCCAGGGCGTTGAAGAGGGAGGATTTGCCGCTGCCGGTGGCGCCGGCGAGGGCGACGACGGTGTGCCGGGCGGACAGCCGGCGGCGGGCGTCGGCGGCGTCGAGGACCTGTCCGGCGTCGTCGAGGACGGCACCGTCCAGGCGGGTGCGGGAGAGGACGGTGAGCTGCCGCAGGGCGTCCAGGCGGGTCCGCAGGGTGTCGCCGAGGTCGCCAGACGCGTGGCCGGGGTTCCGCTCGAAGCCGTAGGCGCCGGGAAACGCCTGGCCGGGTGCGGGGTCCGGGGGGACGTCGCGGGGTGCGGGCGCGGCCGTTTCCGATGGGGCGGCGGGGGGTGTTCCGTTCCCCTGTTGGCCGATGCGGCCGTCTTCGGGGTGCGGGTGCGGGCCCGTGTCCTGCGGGGTGCGGGGGCTCCAGGGGGTGGGCAGCCGCCGTCGCCGGCGGGCGGTTTTGTCGGTGCGCGGGGCGCCGGCGGGGGCGCGGCGGGCGATGAGGCCGTCGTCCCAGGCGGTGCCGCGGGTGACGAGGCGGCCGTCGGTGCAGACCACGGTGCGGGCCGCCCAGTCCCGGTGGTCCTCCGGTGCGTCGGCGCCGCGTTCCGTACCGGGGCGGGCGGGGCCGGGCAGGGAGGTTGCCGCAGGCTGACGGGTGTCCGGGGCCGGGGCCCCGTCCGGTTGCGGTGTGGCGGAGGCGGGTCCTGGGGGCGGGGCCGCGTCGACGCGTTCGCCGCGGGCCCGGCAGGCGTGGCACCTGCCGGTGAGGCCGCACGCGGCGCAGGTGCCGGCGGCGGGCGGCGGGACCGGGGCGGGGTGGCCGGGGGCGGCCGGTTCGCCGCCCCGGGGGACGTCGAGAACGCCACCGGGCCCGCCCGCCGCCTGCTCCGTCCCCTCGTCCGTCCTCTCCCCTGTCCCGTTCCCGCGGTCGTCGGCTCCCCCGGTCATCCGGTCACCTTCTCCCTCTGCAGTACGGACAGTGCGGCGATGAGTTCGGCCTGCTGGTCGGGGGGGACGGCGAGTTGTTCGAGGGGGGTGAGGCGGCGTTGGCGTTCGGCGGTGAGGGCGCGGTCGAGGTGGGCGGTCAGGAGGCGGGTGCCGCGGTCGTGGAGGCGGAGGGTGCTGCGGGCGCCGAGGAGGGTGGCGAGGCGTTCGGCGGCGGTGCGGGCGCGGTCGCCGCCGAGGAGGGCGGTGGCCAGCAGGGCGGTGGGTTCGTCGGGGGTGACGGAGCCGGGGCGGTGTGCGGCCCGGCCGCCGCGGGCCTCGCGGATCTCCTCCTCGGCGAGCTCCTCCAGGCAGCGGCGCCAGCGGCGGACGGCGACGCCGAGGCGGTCGGGTGTGCCGGTGGCGGCGCCGGCCGGGGCGATGCCTGCGGCGGCCGGGTCGTGGCGCCAGGCGTCGGCGGTGTGTTCGTCGGCCCGTTCGACGGCGCAGGCGAGGAGGGCGGTGAGGCCGTGGGTGAGGGCGTCGAGGAGGTCGTCGGGCCGGCCGCCGCGGGCGTGGTCGCGCCAGTGGGCGCGGGCGTCCCCGGCGAGGACCTCCCCGGCGGCGATCTCGCGCCGTACGCGGGTGGCGGCCTGTGCGTACGCCTCCTCGACGCGGGCGGCGAGGCGCACCGCGGCGGCGTGCTGGGCGGCGGCGGCACCGGCGAGGGCGGGCAGGCGGCTGCGGAGGGAGGCGATGACGCCGGCGGTGGTGCGGTGGGCGGCGGCGGTGCGGGCGGGTGGGTCCTGGGCGTGGCGGGCGAGCCAGTCGCGGAGGGCGGCGACGGCGCTGGCGGGCAGCAGTCCGGTGCCGCCGCCCGCGGATTCGGGGAGTTCGGGGATGGTGAAGCGGGGGACGTGGCCGAGTCCGGCGCGCCGGAGGAGGGCGGCGTAGCGGTCGGAGATGTCCGCGGCGATCTGGTGCGGCACCCGGTCGAGGACGGTGACGAGGGTGACGTCGTACTCCTTGGCGGTACGGAGCAGGTGCCAGGGGACGGCGTCGGCGTAGCGGGCGGCGGTGGTGACGAGGACCCAGATGTCGGCGGCGCAGATGAGTTCGGCGGCGAGTTCGCGGTTGCGGGCGACGAGCGAGTCGATGTCGGGGGCGTCGAGGAGGGCGAGTCCGGCGGGGAGGGCGGGGTCGGTCTCGATGCGGAGGGTGGGGACGGGCGACTCGTCGCGGGGGCCGTGCGGTGTGTCGTCCGGGTACGCGGGGTGGCGTCCGCCGGGCGGGCGCGGCGCTCCGTGCCGTCCGGGTGCGGCGCCGTGGTCCCCGTCGTACGGTCCGTCCGTCCCGTGGGCGGGGTGCGGGGGTGCGGTGGCGGGGCGGGGGCGGGCCGTGTTCCGGCGGGGTTCGCGGGTGCCGGGGCCGGGGCCGTCCTGTTCGGGGACCCAGAGGCGGGCCAGGTGGGGCAAGACGCGGCGGCCGGCGAACCAGTGGAGGTCGTCGGGGTGGCAGACGAGGACGGGGGTGCGGGTGGTGGGGCGCAGAACACCGGCTTCGGAGACGCGGCGGCCCACGAGCGAGTTGACGAGCGTCGATTTCCCGGCGCCGGTGGAGCCGCCGATGACGGCGAGGAGCGGGGCGTGGGGTGCGCGCAGCCGCGGCATGACGTAGTCGTCGAGCTGGGCGAGCAGTTCGTCCCTGCTGCGCCGGGCGCGGGCCGCGCCGCTCAGCGGCAGCGGGAAACGTGCGGCGTCGACGCGGTCGCGCAGTACGGACAAGGCGTCGATGAGTCGGGGTCGTACGTCCATGGTCGCCACATGTGCAGAATGCCCAATTTAGTTGGGTTTTTGAAGCGTATACACCTGTGTGCGCGCCATGAAAACCACCACAGAACGGTACGAGCCACGCATGAGACGATCGGGGCGAGCGACCCGCAGGCATAACGACTGCACAACAGCCGCCACCTGAGCGGCCAAAACCGATGCAGGATTCGTACCTGCCTGCGATTATCGGGACCGCTTCACGGAATCTCCACAACGTGCCACGGAGGTGAAGCAACCGGGACGAGGCACCCGGACCTCTATCCTTGTCCGCGGTCCGTGATCCACGTCCACCACCGGCCCCCGTAGCTCAGCGGATAGAGCAGGCGCCTTCTAAGCGCTTGGCCGCAGGTTCGAGTCCTGCCGGGGGCGCAGAGTTTTTGCAGGTCAGAGCCTGTTTTTAGCCCTCCGCGAGATCACTCGCGGAGGGCTTTTCCATCGCCCGAGGCGTCATTTTGCCCCGTTTCGCACCCCACATCAGGGCCCCCCATCCCACATGCGTCCCCCGGGCTGAGGCAACAAATCATGCGCGCCACTCCTAGCGATAGAGAAGTCGCTGGTCAGAGTCATACTCAAGGGCCATCAGGTCAGAACAGGGCTGGCGCCAAAGCGGCGCCTGTCCTGTTCTTGGCTGGAGGGCTTCACGGGGCAGGAGCCAGGGTCAAAGCTTGGGCGGCCCGTATCGTCGGCTCGGAGCGGGCCAAGCGCAAGCGTTCACCGGAAAAGAGCTTCACTCATCGTCGTATCCCGCTTGGGGTTCCGTGGTCAGTCCGGCCGCGTCCATGAGGTCCGGGTCCGGATCGTCCTCCGTCGCGCTCCGCTGGTCCCCCTCCACAGCGGACTCCGCCATCGCCCCTGCTGGACTCACATCACTCTCCACGAGCATCGGGAGGACGTATGCCTGGGCCAGTCCCGCCAGGTGAAGCGGGAGCGGCAGGGAAAGCGCCGCCGCATAGTCCGGCGCCTGGCGCAGTTGGTGTAGGGCGAGGGCCAGAGCCTCGGCCTCATCCGGCTTGCCCAGGGCGGGGGCGTCCGGGTCGTCGTCCGCGTGACAGCCGAGCACTGCGATCTCGAGCAAGGTCGGGTTCCATGCGTTGGTGCCCGCCTGCGAGGTGAGGTTGCCCGCGGCATTGACCCGGGTGGCCAGGCGGTCGAGGGAGGGCGACACCGCGTGGGTACCGGGGCGTTCCGTAGTGCTGTAGAAGGTTCGGTCACTTGCGGGGGCCCCGCCCTGCGACGGGATGGTCTGGGCCCAGAAGCCGGCCGGCTGGCCGTGCGGCTTACCGGGTTCCGCCAGGCCCCACCACTGCGCGGCCTCCCGTCCGCCACACCCTCGGACGCGCACAAGGCGGAGTTCGTCGTCGAGCCGACCCGCGGGAGCGTGGCCCGTCCGGATCAGATCTTGCTCGATCCGGCCGTCCTGCAGCCACGGCCAGTGCAGTCTGCTGTTCTGTGCGTGAGTGATCAGCGCGGTGGGCTGGCCGCGAAGCGAGTGCAGTACGCGCTGGAGGAATGCCGCGGTCTCCTTGCGCTGCTGGGCGAGGTTGGTGCGCCACTGTTTGCCGGTCACACGGGGGGCACTTGATTGCGGGCCGCCGTCCTGCGGGTCAAGCTCCGCACATGCCTCGGGATCGATCTCGGCCTGCTTCACCAGGCCGAGGAGGAAGCGCGGATACGGCACCCACTCTCCCGCAGCGTCGTCCCAGCCTCGTACGGCAGCCTGCCCCGTCGCGTGCGGCAGGGGGGTGGCCAGGACGGCCACGGGCAGGTGCTTGGGCAGCCGGGTCGGACCGTCCTTGCGGCGCTTCACCATCCAGACGGCGGCGTACTGAAGCCCCTCGGGCAGGTCGTCGCCGAGGGTGTGCTGCGGCAGTACGCGGACGCCAAGCTGACGCAGCCCGTCTAGCCAGGAGCTGTGGGTGCGATGCCCGATGCTGTCCGCGTTGTCGATCTGCCGGTCAGTGGAGGGGGTCACGACGAACTGGGTCAGTACGCCCGCGTCGGCGCACCCCAGCCGAACGGCGAATTTGGGGTCCGTCGTCGACGGGCGGAAGGTGCTGCGGTGGGCGATCTCCACCAGGGCGAGTTCAGCGCGGCCAGGGTCCGCGCCGTCCGCGCGCAGCCATGAGTCCAGGGCTTTGCGGCGCTCGACGATGGCCGTCGAGATGGCCGCTCCCTTGCCTTTGACGGCCGGGTCAGGCACCAGCCGGTCTCCGAGTCCGTCGGCCAGGGGCAGGCACCGCAGCCGCAGGGTGAGTTCCTCCGTCTGCCATTCGAGGACGACCGGTGCCCCGGGCCGGGCTTCGTCGAAGTCCCGGTCCGTGATCGCGGCTGCGGAGGCGCCGCCGTCACCATCAAGACCCAGGGCGTGCGCGAACTGGGCCACCGCTTCCTTGCGTACCTCTGGTGACTGCCACAGCAACCGGACCTCCACCAACGGTCGACCACTGGGGTGCGGGGCCGGGCCGGCGATCCGCGCCTGCGCCGCGAGGTTCGCCCTGCGCGCCTGGGTCTCGCGCAGCAGCTCGGTCTTCTTGGCCTCGTCGGTCCTCGGTTTGGGCCGCCGGTTCCCCGGTGCGCCGATGCCCTTGCCGCGCCCCCGCTTCAGATCGGGTACCCGCACCACGGGCTCGGGAAGGGCCTGTTCGGCCCATTCGGTCAGCTGGGCACGCTGGTTGGGCATGAAGCCGGTGCCGATCTCGTGCTTTCCCATCCGGGTGCTGTGCACCACTGCGGCGCGGACCCCTCCACCCTCGCCGATCCAGGAGCCCGGTTCGGCGAGGAGTTGTTCAGGGTCGGGGAAATTGCCGGCGAGGCTGAGTCCGCGCAGGATGCCGGCCGTGTCGTTCTCGGACCAGACGAAGGTGTCCGCTGCCCGGTCCCGGCGCAGTCGGGCGAGTGCGTAGCGCTCGGTGGGCGGTGCTCCGGGAAGCCAGGGGATGGTGGGCCTCAAGTAGACCGTGGTGGCTTCCCGATAGGGGAGGTTGAGGCGTTTGGTGGTGGCCCGCGGATGCGTCGCCCATCGCCGTACGCCCCAGTGCAGGTGCAGACGTGGCCTGGCGTCGAACGGTGCGGTGTGCAGGGAGATGTTGAGTACGACGGAAAACCACCACTCCTTGCGCTTGACCGTCCGGCACAGCGGCTGCGACATGAGTTCGGCCCCCTGGTCGCGAGGCCCGCGAGGTACAGCCCGAAAACGCAGCTCTCCTCCTTCGAAGCGATAGGGGTCGAGGGACAGGATGCGGCGGGCCAACGCGTCGGTGGCGAGCTGGAACTGCCGAAGGGCGGGGGCGGCGGTCCCGCCGGGGGTGACGGGGCCGGTGAGCAGTTCGACGCCGGTGACCGACTGCCACTCGGGCATGTTCCGCTTGAGGTCGGCGCTGCTCGCGAGCAGCAGCGAGCGGAACGCGGGGGCCTGCCCCGCGCCCTTAGGGCCGAGAGTGCGCAGCCATGCGTCCAGGAGCTGCCGCAGGGAGCGATCCGGGAGGGGGTCGGTCGCCGAGGCCGGGACGTACATCCAGAAGTCCTCGGCGGCCGGGGGGCTCTGCTCCGGCCCCGGCTCGACAGGGACCCGGGGGCGGGGGCGCACGATCACGTCGGGAGCGAGGGTCTGCAGGACGCCGTCGAGCCGGCGCGTGGGCAGGGTCCGCTGCCTCTTCTCCTCGTCGCGCCCGTGGTTGTGCAGTTCGAGGAGGTCCGCGTGCCAGTGTTCGGGAAAGGCGAGGGCGCGGTAGTCCTCGGTCCAGGGCTCGCTGTCCTCGGCGAGGTGGTAGGCGGATCGGCGGATGTGCTGGTACATGTCCGTTCTCCCTGCGATGTCGCACGTGGTCGGTGGAGCGCCGTGTCTTCGACAGCCTTGGCAACGGCGGCGTCCCGGTGTGTCAGTCGGTGCGGCGCGGCGCGGGCGGAGCATCCATGCCGCACAGTGCCTCGTACAGCGGGCGGTAGAGCAGCTTGACGAGTTCGGTGTCGGCAGGGTCGGGCCTGCCGGCGGTGTTCTCGATTCCGCTGAAGTACGGGGCGAGGACGTCTCGGAGGCGTACCAGCAGCCCCGGGTCGCTGATACGGGAGCGCCTGCTCCTGCCTGCGACGGGTGCCTGTGCCGCGGCCAGTCGCGGTGCGAAGGCGGCGTCGACGAACACGACGCGGGCCGGTACACCACCGCGGACGAGGCGGCCGATAACCTGCCAGATGGTGACGAGCTGGTCCCAGACGAAGGACTCCTGCTCGCTGTCGGAGAGCGAGGAGTAGATGTAGGGACGGGACAGCACGTGCCTCCAGACGCGGCGGGCTACGGTTCGGAAGGTGCCGCCCGCCGTGTCCAGACCGTCGGCTTCCGCCACCAGATCACCGAACGCCGCCCCCTCGCTGTCCAGTTGACCTCGTATGAACCGGCTCGCCCAGTCGTTGATGGCGAACACGGCCAGGGACAGGTCATCGGGACGGGGGTGGGGACGGACCAGGAAGAACGCCGTTCCGAACGCCGCCACCCTTTCCTCGCCGGGACGCTGCGGGGTGGTGAGGATGTTGTGCCCACGCTCTACGGCGAGCAGGGGAGCGACGAGCAGTTCGGCGTCCGGGTCCTCGGCGAAGGAGGCGAGGTCTCCGCGCCGCACCGCTCCTGTGCTCCGTGTCCGGCTCCCGCCCGCCGCGGTGCCGTCGACCGCGGCTTCTAGTTCCGCGTCGTCGGCAGCCAGGACGCGTACCCGGCCGCGCCATCGCGGGATCTCGTCCAGGGCCGTGGCGGCAGCCCCGGCCTCCGCGTAGCTGCCCACCAGAAGCAGGGCGCGCCTGCGGCGCTGGTCGGGGATCTGGGCGAGTTCGCTCTGCAGCGGAGAGGTGGTTCCGTCCCTGCGGGGGCGGGCCAGACGGTCGATCATCAGGCGAAGGACGTCTTCGCGTTTGTCAGGGTCCTGCCCGGAGAGACGGATCGGCTGCCCGGCCTCGTCGTAGAGGAACTCGGTGCGGAACACGGTGTCCCGGATGGACCGCAGCGCCTTGCTCTGCGGTTTCAGGACCGCTCGGACGGGAGCGAGGACATGGGCGCGGGTGGACGTGCCGGCCCAGCTGGTGCCGGACATCAGCAGAACGTGTGGACCGGTTTCCTCCCGGGCGGGATCGGCGCCGAGCTGGGGGAGGCCGAGGAGCATTTCGCGGCCCACGCCCGCGCAGCGGAAGAAACGCAGGGTTCCGGTGCGGCGGCCGTCCTTGTCGCGGGCGGCCGCCCGTTCGTCGATGAGGTACTGGAAGCCGAGGACGTTGCCCATGGGTGCCTCGGGCACGAGCGGCGCGTAGTCGAGAGGTGGCCGGCGGGTCAGTTCGTGGCTCGCCGCGTCGAGCCGCAGCGCCGCCTCCACCTGGGGCCACAGGAAGGTCACCCGGTCCAGACGCTGGTGCAGCGCGGCGAGAACAAGGGTGAACTCCAGTCGCCGTGCGTTCAGTTCGCGCCACTCCTCGGTAAGAGGGACTTCCTCGCGCGCCGGCTCCATGCCCTGCCGGGCGGTGGCCGGTGGCCGCTGCTGGGGCCCCGGCGCTCCGACGAGGAAGGAGTCGAGGAGCGCGCGGACCCGGCCGCGTGTCCGTTTCTCGTCGAGGGTGTGCAGGACGTCGTGGGCGAGAGCGATGAGCTCGTCGGCGGGCGTCATATAGGGGCCTTGCCCGCCGAGCGGATCGTCCCGGAACTTGTCGAAGAACCCGGTGATCTCGCTGCGGCGGTGCGCCCAGGGCGCCTCCGACTCAGGGAAATCTGCTTCTCCCAAGCCTTCCCTTGCGCCGTCGCCCTCGCCCTCGCCCTCGTCCTCGTACAGCGCGAGCTCGTCCTCGACGTCCGCCCCCTCCGTACCGTCAGGACGCCGGACAGGCCGGCCGGACGCCAGCGGATACCAGGCGTTCAGCAGCTTCTCCTGAAGAGTCCATGCGCTGAAGTAGTCGATCTGTGCCCAGTTCCGCAGCCCTTCGTCGTCGATGAGCATGGCGTACAGCCGGTCCGCCGCGGTGCCGACGATATCCAGGGCGGCGGACCACCGCTCCACGTCCTGGTCGGAGAGCGGCAGTCGTCCCTGCCGGGCGAGTTCGGCGATCTCATGGGTCTGCAACTGGTCGAGCCAGGACTCGGAGACACCGGTGGTGACAAGGGTGGCCGACGGCGCGAACATCTGGTCCAGCTGCATCTGTACGCGGTCGGCCTCGTCGACGACCACTATGTCGCTGCGCAGGCAGGCCAGTTCCAGGTAGCGCAGGCGTTCTGCGTTGAGCTGGCGTGGAACGGCCGTCTGGACGAGGCTGGCAGGGTTCGCCACCCAGATCAGCGCGTCGACGAGGTCGCGCGCGGCGGAATGCCGGGGGCAGACGCTCCAGAGAGGGCAGGCGCGCGGGGTCCCCCATTCCTCCTCTTCTCCGGCGCCGTCCTCGGGAGTCTGCCTGCCGACAACACCGCGGGCGCGTTCGAGTTCGCGCAGGGCGTTCTCGGCCGTCACATCGTCACCGCCCGCGCCGGCCCCGTCCCTGCGCACGGGGTGCAGGCCGCCGCACGGCGCGTCGTTGTAGCGCAGCGGCTCCGATGCATCGAGCGCGCGCAGCGCGTCCAGCGGGCAGGCGGTGCTGAGGTGCCTGAAGGTCGCGTCGGTGTGGGCGAGCAAGGAGTGCGCTCCACGCGCGGCGAGCCTGCGGTGCAGCCGCTGGGTGTGCTGGGGTCGCGTGGTGCCGCCCTGGACCAGGGCGGCATTCAGGCCGAGTCCGCGGAAGAGTTCGGTCAGGGTGAGCTGTTCGGCCACATCGCCGACGACGAGTGTGATGCGCAGGCTGTTGTGGTGCGCCCAGACGGCGAGCAGCGTCATCAGGGTCGATTTACCCGCACCGACCATGCCGACGAGGTGGGTGAGCCGGTCCAGCGGCAGCGCGGAGGCCGACGCGAAGGCAGTTCCGTCGGGGGTACGGGTATCGAGATCGAGGTCGTCGAGGCGCTGGGCCCAGTTTCCTGCCTTGCGGCCGCGCCGTCGTTCCTCCTCGTCCATCCACCGTGCCACGTCGGCGAGTGCGTCGAGTGGTACCTCCAGAGGCCCTGCGGTGGCCGGGCGTCCGGCGGTGAGGGGGTGGCCCGGTAGGGGATCCCGTACGAGGTCGGCCGGGATGGTGACGGAGGTACGCCGGTGGCGGCGGTCCATGAAGCGATGCTCGCCCGCCTCCGCCTGATCCATCGGCTGGACGGCGAAGCCCGGCAGGCTCGCCAGCGCCTCGTCGTACACGGCGAAGCGGTCGGCGGCGACTTTGGGAGGAACCCGGTATGCCGCCTCCCCCTGCGCCGGGACACGGTATGCCCGCAGCCGTTCCGGGAGCTCCAGGTACGCGTCCAGAGACTGCTGCCACATCCGGCCGCGGCGCATCGGCCAGAGCAAGTGCCGGGCGGCGGCCAGTGCCACCTGTTCCGCGGCGCCCACGGGCAGCTTCGCGGCGCGTGCGAAGGCGAGCCCGTAGCCGCCCAGGAGTGTCCACGCCCCGTCGGCGGCGTGGCCGGGTGCCACGGTCTCCATCAGCCGCAGGGCGAGCTCTACCTGGCAGAGCAGGGCGGGCCGGGTCCTGGCGTGCTCCTCGGGCCAGGGTCCGAGCGCGGCCACGACCGGCTGGTACCAACTACTGCGGTCACGCATCGTCCATTCCGTCCTCCTGCCCGGCGTCCTCGGCCGGGGTCGTGTTGCCCATGGGGCGGTGTCTGGCGCTCCCTCGGCCGGGGCGCGGCGGTTCGTCCGCTCTGGCGCGCAGCGGACCGACGGAGGCATCCGGCCCTCGGTCACCGGCCAGTCGCAGCCGGGCCGCCCGCACGAGTTGCCGATCCGTCAGAAGCCTGAGTCCATCCGCCTGGGCGCCCCGCTCCTTGGCGTAGCTGTCGAGATAGTCGCGGCGTGCGCGGACCCTGAACTCCGGGACGACCCAGCACGCCTCGTCGTAGGGCGGTTCGGCACGCACCGCGGTCGCGCTGCGGCCGAGGAACGCCGGATGTGCCCAGTCCTTGACGTCCACGGCCCACACATGACCGTCAGGGAAGATGACACGCACGTCGTACGAGTCGAAGTTGGGCCACATCTCGACGGCGAGCCCCAGCCCTCGAAGCTCGCTCTCCAGGGAGATCTCCGCCTGCCCGGGCCCCGTGACGAACAGCCGCAACGGTTTGCGCAGTTGGCGCAGTTCTCCGGTCTCTGCCGCCACGAGTACCCGGCCGTGCGGTGCGGGGCCCTGGTGGCGGCACTGATCCCGCTCGCACCACCACTCAGTGTCGGACACCGGGTGCAGCAGGGTCAGGCAGCGGTGGCAGCACAGATACGAACCCTCGCGCCGGAACCCGGCGGGGACAGGGGCATAGATCTCCTCGACGAGGAAGCGGACCGGGTCGAGGAAGAGGTCGCAGGCGACCTCGGCCCAGTCGTCCTGCGTGAGCACGGGCTGGGTGACCAGGAGGCGACGGAAGGCCGTGTACGACTCGGGCGCCGACATCGCGCGGCAGACCCGCAGGGCCTCGTGAATGACCATGCGGTCGTACTGCCGCCCGGTGCTGTCGCCGCGTCCGCGCACAGAGAGTTCGTGGCAGAGCTGGGAGGGTTCTCCTGAGCTGTCGTCGATCAGCCGGTCCGCGGCGTCGAACAGGTCGGCGGGCAGCTGGTCGAGGGGCCAGCTGCTGAGCGGCCGGGCGCGGGCCCAGCGGACCATCTCAGGCACGCCGGCCGGGGGCGTGGCCCCATTGCGCAGGCATTGGAGGGTCAGGGCGTCCAGGGCGCGCTGCGCGCCGGCCGGATAGGGCAGGACGAAGGCGTCGAGGTTGTCGACGGCCGCCAGGTGAAGGACGGCGGTGGCCACGTCCCTCAGCAGCACGACGTCCCGGTTGAACAGCCAGTCCGGGGCCGCATGTCGGTCAGTCGGGTCAGTCATCGGACGCGATACCCCCTCGCGGTGTCAGCTCGGCACTCGCCCCGGCCCCGTCGGCGGACGAGGACGCACCGGGGCCGTTCGGCAGTGGATGGTCGGCGGCGTAGGCACGGCCCGGACGACACCAGGTGCGCGCCAGGCAGCCGTGGCAGTGGCGCCCGGTCCTCGGTTCGTACGTGGTGTCCTCAAGGAGCGGCTGAGCGAGACCGGAGATGACGTGCCGGGCTTCGTCGACGATCTCGGCGCGCCCGGGATCGATGCGTTCGAGCCTGCTCTCCCCATGCCCCTCGCGCAGATGCTCCAGCTCGACCCAGGAGCGGCGCGGGTCGTCGCCCAGCGCCCCCGCGTGGAACAGCAATACACCGAGTGCCAGTTGCGGATACGTACGCAGCAGTGAATCCCGCTCCCACAGCGGGCGGGAGGATGTCTTCGTCTCGCGCCAGATCCACCGGCCACGATGGGTGTACACCAGATCGGGTACGGCGAGGACGACGACGTCGAGTTCGGGAACGTAGGCCGTCACCCGATGCTGCACGAGGACCTGCTCGTCGGCACCGAGTCCGTCGAGCGGGCACAGCAACCGGTGCTCGGCCAGCATTGCGGCGGCCTCACGCGCGGCCGCCTCGTCCAGACCGGTTGTCGACCGCAGCACGTCCGGGTCGGGGGCCGCACGGTCCCGGCAACCACGCACCGGCCGTTCCTCGTGGCGCGCGTCCAGCCAGGAGTCGACGACCCTGCCACGCCGGGCCCCCTCGTTCTCGCCGGACAGGTCGTTGAGGTGCAGACGCCGCACCAGGTGATACTGCGCAGGGCACTCCGCGTACAGGCGCAGGTCCCAGGCGGAGACGGAACGGCGCTTGCGGGTAACAGGCGTGGGTCGCCCTCCCCACAGGCCCGGGGTGCGCCTCAGATCCGTACAGCCGGTGATGGCCTTGCAGTCGACGCAGCTCTCGCCGGGTCTGGTGCCGGTCGCGGTCGCGGTGGAGAGGAACGCCGGCACGGCCTCGGCCTCAAACCGATTCCTCGCCTCGACGGGTCCTTCACCGAACGACGGTGCTGCGCCGAGCAGCGGTTCCACCGAACCGTCGGCGCACCCGATGTCGAAGACGCGCACCAGGGCGGGCGGCCGGCCGGTGTCGGTCGCCTCGGCCGGGGGTGCGTCCCGCGCCCTGCGCCGGGGCGTGGGCGCCCCATGCGCCATCACCTGCGCCACGGCCCCGAGTTCGGCGCCGGGGCGGCTGGTCTTGGCCCGGCCCAGCGAGGGCAGCCAGAGGTCGCGCACCGTCCCCTCGGCGGAGGCGTACGTGCGGCCCCACAGGGTGTGCTCGTACTGCCGGGCACCACGCGCATCGGGTGTGTCCAGACGGCGGGTGCGCCATGTCCAGGGCTGCCTGACCGCCAGCGTGGGCGGCAGTCCCGCCTCTGCGGCGGCGGCCTGCTCCCGGGCGCGGGCCGCGACGTACCGCTCCAGGGCGTGCGCGGTCCACGCGAGGTGTGCGGGGTGGACCGGTGCGCCCCTGCCACGGAACGGTCCGCGGGTGCTGCGCAGTTCCTCGCGCACCTGCTCGACGGATCGGCCGTCGTGTTCTACGCGGTCGAGCGCCGTGAAGAGCGGGCCGAATCCGAACTCCTCGTACGGCGTGGATCGGAATGGCGCGGCCGGCTCGGCGACGAGCTGGGGCCGCATCGCGATGCGGCGGTGGGTGGGGCAGGCCGCGGCGTCGGGCCGAGCCATCCGGGGGCTCGCCCTGATCAGCCAGTGCTCTCCGGCCACGCCCGGTGGATTCTGCATGGTGACCCCCGTTGTAGGGCGGCAAGGGCAGGTGGACGTCCAAGGCCGTCGGGCCTCGCGGGCCATGAACGACACCTCGGACTCGACTCAGCATGACATACATCTGTGAACTGAGTCCACGAAGATCCAGCAAGGCATCGACTTCACGCTAGTCTGTTGTGCCGGATGGTGCGGAAGGACGAAGGGGCGGCGCGGCGTGGACGCGGATTCGTACGCGGAGATGTACAGGCCCGGCACGGGTGATCTGATCGACGGGCGCTATGAATTGGTGGAGTCGCTCGGCAAGGGCGGGATGGCCCACGTCTGGCGGGCCCGCGAGGTCTCCCCGAACCATGAGACCTCCGAAGATGACACGATGTCAGCGGGGCGCGAGGTCGCGGTGAAGTTCCTGCGCCACGACTCCGAGGCCCTGTACGCCCTGGACCCGGATGAGAGGGAGGCCGAACTCGCCGTCAGGAACGCCCGGTTCCGGCGCGAGGCCACGCTCCTGGGCACGCTCAACCATCCGGGCATCACGGAGCTGTACGACAGCAGATCACACCGTGGTGTGCCGTACATCGTCATGCGTCTGGTGACCGGGGTGAGTCTGCGGACCTTCCTCGACGAGCACACCCCGCTGCCACTGGCGACGGCGATCGCCGTCGCCGTGCAGATGGCGGGAGCGCTGACCTGCGCGCACACGCTGCCCGTCGTGCACCGGGACATCAAGCCGGCCAACATCATGATCGACGACGAGGGGGCGGTCGTCCTCATCGACTTCGGCATCGCCAAACCACTCCGGTCCGACGCCACCCGGTACACCGCGCACGGTTCCACCCTGGGCACCCGCGGCTATCTGGCTCCGGAGCAGCTCCTGGAGCGTGAGCCCACCGCACGTACGGACGTGTACTGCTTCGGCTGCGTCTTCTATGAACTGCTCACGGGACGCCCGCCGTTCCCGCTCGGCGCGGACGCCGGGCTGACCGAGAGGCACCTGTACGAGGAGCCGTTGCCGCCAAGCGTGTACTCCGCGGGCATTCCCGGCGCCCTCGACGATCTCGTGCTGCGCATGCTCGCCAAGCAGCCCGGACAGCGACCGCCCGTGGACGAGGTCCTGGCGGTCCTCGAACCGCTCGGCCCGCAGCCCGGCGACCCCGAGCCCCGTCCGCGCACCCACCCCGACGCCACTGCGCCGCTTCGCCGACCCGCGGACCGGGCCGTACGGTTCCGCCACGCTCCCGCCGCACCGCCTGCCCAGTCCGCCGCGGCAGGCGAGGTGGAGTGGCTGGACGCTCGCACGGTGGAACTGCTGTGCGCGCGGGCCGAGTCGGAGATCGCCACCGGTGAGCCTGGTGACGCGGCCAATCGTCTGAGCGCGCTCGCGGAGCGGGTGCGCTCAGAGTGGGGAGCGCGCCGCCCCCTGGTGCGCCGTGTATGGCGGGGAGCGGCGGACGGGCTTCGTCTGGCCGGGGACCTCGGCTCCGCGGCTCGTCTCTACGAGGGGATCGACATCACTCTCCTGCACGGCGACGGTCCGGCCGAGCGGGCGGAGCGCGCGGAGGTCCGGTTGCGGCTGGCCGAATGCCGGCTCACCTTCGGTGAGCTGGAGGCCGCCGTCGCCACGGTCGAAGCCGCGGGCCGCACGGCTGCGGGCCTGCCGCACGAACAGGCCGTGCAGGTCGAGTCCGTACGGCGTGAGGTCGACGCCCAGCTCTCGGCCCGGCTCGCGGACGCGGACGGTCGTGATGCCTCGCGGATCCGGTCGGACGGCGAGGCGCCGTGACGCGCTCCGTCGGCTTGCGCCGCCGGACGCGCTACGCCCCGCCCACGAGCCGCCCGGCCGCCAGTTCGTCGCCGAGGTCGTGGACGAGGTCCGCCCCGAGCTCGGCGGTGCGTCGCGCCAGCTGTTCGAAGGCGGCGAGTTCGCGGAACGCCGCACCGTAGCGCCGCTGTTCGCGCAGCGGCACCTGGCGGACCTGGAGGCGGCGCACATCGATGCGGGAGGAGCTCGTCGTGTGGGTCCCGGCCTGGCGAACGTTGGCCGGGGCGCGCAGCGAACCGGCGAGGAACCAGGCGTCCAGCTGCTCGGGCTGTACCCGCACGGCGTGCAGTTGAGGGCCCAGGGCGGTGGGTGCCCCTTCATGGACCCAGGCGGAGAAGGCCCGCGCCACTCCCACCACGACGAGGTCTCCTGGCTCGGCGATCACGGCGTCACGCAGCGCCGGGTCGTCAGCAGCCAGATGTCCTCTGGGTGCGCCGCCCGACAGGAGGTCGGGAACCGTCAAGAGCGGGATGTCCTCGGCGGACGGCGTCCCGGTGCGGACCGCCGTCTCAGGTGGCTGCTGGCCGCCGCGCAGGGTGAGCACCCCCGCCCGCGCCAGTTCGGCGACGGTGGTGGCCGTGGGCGCGTCCTGTGTGGCGGGGGCGAGTTCGAGCGCCGCGAGTAGCTGGGCGGACTTGGTCACCTTGACAGTGAGGCCCTTGAACTCCCGCCAGGACGCGGCCAGTCGGGGCGCACTGTCGGCCGGGGACGGGGTGATGTGGCGTCCCGGGGTGAGGTCGACCTCGTCGTCGAGCAGCTCGATGACGGGTACGCGCCGCACATGGGGGGACTCCTCGGCCGCGCCCGTCCCCCCCACAGCCTCGCGCAGGAAGTCACCGATCGCCGGCCAGTCGGGGGCCCATTCACGGCCCGGGTCCCGGGGGAAGCGGGACACTCCGTCGGCCACCAGCAGATGACCGCCCACGGCCGGCTCATCGCCTGCAGCGGGCGCCCGTAGCACCCACAGGTGCAGGGAGACACTGTGCGGCGCGGCGCACCCCGGCGGCAGCGCCACGACGGCCTTCAGCTGGCCGGTGCGCAGCAGGGACCCACGGATGCGCCGACCGGCCTTGCGCGCCGCCACGGCAGGGGGCAGCAGCAGCACTGCCGCGCCGCCCGGCCGCAATCCGGCCAGGCAGTGCTGGACCCAGGCGAGTTCGGGTTCGGTACGCGGTGGCAGCCCATGGCTCCAGCGAGCGTCCGTGGCCAGCTCCTCGTACCCCCAGTCGCGTTCGTTGAACGGCGGGTTGCACAGCACGATGTCGGCGGGGACGTCGGCGAACGGGTCGTCGCGCAGAGAGTCCCCCGCGCGTACGTCGATGGAGGCGGGCTCTGTCCGCGGTGCCTGCTCGGCGAGGTTCAGGCGTGCTTCGGCAAGCGCCGCGAGGACGGGGTCACGGTCACCGCCGAGCAGGGACAGTGCCGCCCCGCCACCCCTCTCCTCGGCTGCGGCCATCAGGAGGTGGCCGGTGCCACAGGCTGGGTCCAGCGCCGCCAGGCCGCCGTCGACGGGGGCGAGGCGGGTGGCGAGTTCCGCCATGAGCGCGGCGAGCGGTTCGGGGGTCGTGGCGATCTGGCGTACGTGGACGTCGAGCCAGCGGCGCAGCAGGAACGCGAAGGTCTCCGGGCCCCCCTCACGTCGCCCGAGGTCCACGGCCCGTTCGATCAGGTCCACCGCCTCCTCCGGGTACGCGGACCCTTCCGAGCTCGCGGGCTCCCCCGCCGTGCCCCGCCCGGCGAGCTGCCTGCCCACCTCGGCGATCGCCGCCCCCGTCTCGTCCCGTCCGCCGAGCGCCTCGAAGCGGGGCCAGAGCCACTCGCGTTCGGCGGACCGCTTGAGCTTCTTGTTCTCGCGGAGCCAGTTCTCGATCTCGGTGAGGGAGAACTGGGGGTTCACGTCCGTGCCGGCGACGCGGGCGGGGAACGACGGATGACGCCGCCGCCAGTTGCTGACGGCGGCCCGCCCGACGCCCGCGAGACGAGCGATTTCGGCCAGGGACACGGGTACAGCACGGGGCGTGGACATCTGAACTCCCTGGATGTAACTCAAAATATGCGAATGAACCCCACCCGCCGGCGCGTGATCAAGCCACTTTCCCCCTCCCGCGCGTCCCGCAGACTACTACGACCACCGTAAGCATTGACTTTGTTCACAGGGCGGCGGAAGCCATCACCCTTTCTGCCCCCGCACTCCGCCGAGGAAGCCACTCGGCCGCCCGCTGTACGACATGTACAGCGCCTCTCGCGTCCGGGCGCTCGCGACGAACAGCAGACACCGTTCGGCCGCAAGGTCAGTCGCGTTCGGCAGAGGATCGACCTCGACCGGTGTCACCGCCGGCGTGAACGGGACCGCCGACGCGGTCACTCCCGCAACGACCACGCAGCGGAACTCAAGGCCCTTCAGACTGTGCAGGCTCGACACCCGGACCCCGGGCGCGTCATCGGGCTACCCGTCCTTGACCCGCACCACGGACAGTCCAGCCCGGGCGAGCCGGTCGCCGATCCGCGCGGCCTGCGTGTGGAAGCGGGCACAGACCGCGATCTCGGACGGCGCGACCCCGGCTGCCACCCACGCGCCCACCGTGCGCACGACCGCGTCGGCCTCGGCCGCTTCCGCCCCGTGCCCTCGCACACGGGCCGCTACCCGTGCAGCAGGGACCGGTACCCGGAAAGCGAATCCGGTGCGTCACCGGTCAGGTCGGTCACCGGTTCTCCATTGAGGAGCGCCCGCGACCAGCGCAGGATCTCCTCAGTAAAGCGGTAGTTGAGACGAAGTCGCGCGCCCCGTCCGCCCATGGGCAAGGCCCCCACGGCCAGGGCGGCCGAGCTGAAGCCGACACCCCCTACCTGCACCATGGGCGCGCGGGGGGCCGCACGGCTGCCGTAAACCTGCTCACCGCGAGGGAACGGCTGGGGCGAGAGATCCAATCCATCTAGCCGGACAAGATTGACTTGATGACATAATTATTGCATCATGGAGTCATGCTGTACGCAACTCCCTCCCTGAACGCCGACGACCAGCGGGCCCTCGAAGAGATCGAGAGCATGCGCCGCTCCCTGCGGCACATGCTCCGGGCCACCCCACGCTGGACCCGCCAGCTGCGCCGCAACCTCACCGCCCGTGCGATCGCCGGGTCGAACACCATCGAGGGATACGCGGCGACGGTCGACGACGTAGAAGCCCTCATGTCCGGTGAGGAACCCCTGGAGACCGGGGAGAAGACGCGTGCCGAGCTGGAGGGCTACCAGCGCGGTATGACCTACATCCAGGCCCTCGCCGACGCCGGAGACGACTTCCGGTACGACGCCGGCCTGCTCAACGGCCTGCACTTCATGCTCCAGGGCCACCACCTCGACAAACGCCCCGGCCGCTGGCGCGACGGACCCGTCTACGTCACCAGCCCCGACGACCCCCTCGTCCCCGCTTACACCGCACCGGACCAAGCGGACGTTCCCGCTCTGATGGCAGAGTTCATCGACTGGCTCAACGAGGGCGACCTCGGCGCACCCGTCCACGTCCGCGCCTCCATGGCCCATCTCAACCTCGTCAAGATCCACCCATGGAAGGACGGCAACGGGCGCATGTCCCGCGCCCTGTCCACCCTGGTCTTCTCCCGCGAGGCTCTGGTGCCGCCCGAGTTCTCCTCCATTGAGGAATGGCTCGGCCGGGGGCAGAACACGTACGCCTACTACCAGATCCTGGAAGACGTGGGCGGCCCGCACTGGAGCCCCGAGCGGGACACCCGGCCCTGGATCCGGTTCTGCCTGACCGCCCACCATCGCCAGGCCCAGCAGGCCCAGCGCCGCTTCGACGTCATGTCGCGAGCCTGGACCCGCCTGGTCGAAGGCGTCGAAGCGGCCGGCCTGGACGAACGGGTCGTCTACGCCCTGCTGCCCGCGTTCTCGGACGCGAAGGTACGCCGCACCGTCTACCAGCAGGACGCCGACCTCAGCGACCAGCAAGCCATCCGCGACATCCGGGAGCTCGTCGCCCGCGGTTGGCTCGTCCCTCACGGCAAGGCCCGCGCCCGCTACTACGCCCCCGGGCCCCTCATGGACCCGGTCCGGGACGAGGTCCGCCAGTCCATGGAGCCGTACAAAGATCCCTACCGGCGGGAGCACTGACCCACCCCACCACCATCGGCGCTTACGCCGCCAAGCCGGCCGAGATGTCCTGCATCTCGTCGAGCCGCTGCCGCAGACCTTGTTCTTGGCCGCTGATGCACTGCGCGTAAGCGGCAAACAGCATGGCCACGCTGGTGCCGGCCCATTCGGCCACTTGCGCAGGTGGGATGCCGTTGTTCAGCCATGTCGTCAGTTGGGTGTGCCGCAGGTCGTAAACACGTCGTCCCGTCGGTGATGCGTAAACATGCGGGGGCAAGATCTCGCTGCGAGCGTGGCCCCATGTGCGGCGGTAGACGGAGCCCGCAAGGACTCCGCCACGCTCCCCGGAGAAGAGACGATCGCCGGGGCGCAAGCGTGACTCCTGAATGTGCGCCCGCAATATGCGAATGAGGCCGGGTGGGCACGGAACTATGCGCGTTTCCCCCTCGGCTCTGCCTTTGAGATGCCGCTGATCATGCCGGGTTCCGCTATCGGTCCACGTACGCCCGATCTCAGGCTCGGCAGCGTGCACCACGATCTCGGCCCACTGACTCTCCCCCGGGCCCGGCGCGACGACGTCTGAGACGCGCAGTGCAACAGCCTCTTCCGGCCGCAGCCCCGTGGAATACAGCGTGGCGAAGAACGCATGCAGCCTCCGCCCACCTCGCGGCCGATCCCTTATCCAGTCGAGCAACTCCGCCATCTGCTCCGCATTGAGCAGATGGCGACGATCAATCGCACCACCGGTCCGCGGCACCTGCCCTCGCCCCTTGGGCAGCGGATCGGACACCAGAATCCCGCGGGAAATCGCGTACCTCATCACCAAATTCAGAATCCGCCGATGCCGCTTCACGGATGAGGCCGCCGCCCTTCTGCCGTCCAACAGCGTCCCCAGTACCAGCAACACGTCCTGCACCACGAGCGGATCGGTCCAGGTGTCCATGGCCGGAGTGTGCCGTCGCACCCAACCGAGTACCGCAGCGACATCCTCCGGCGCACCATCACGGCGACCGGTGTTGAACGCCCAATTATCCAGCGACGTACGCACCCGGCAAGAGGGGACACCGGGTGGATCTCGGTCCATCAACGCGGTCGTGACGATCATCAGCGTGCGAGCGGTGTTCCTCCGGTGGTTCGCCGAAACCCGCGGCCACTGGGCATCCGCGAACTCGATAGCGAAGTCGTACCACCCAACCAAGGATGCTCTCGGCTCATGCCGCTCCGGCAGGCCCGTCGACACATTGAACGGCTCGCCGACGTGCGTCGCAGTCACCAGCTCCGCGCGGAAACCATCGGCCAACGCAAACGTCTGGAATGACTTACGGTGGCGTTTCCCCGCGACGGACCAACGCACCCCGTACGACTCGCGCTGGTGTCCGGAGCCTCTCTCGATCTGCCACACCCTGACGTCGAATGTGGTGTCCATCGTCCACACCTCGATCCAGCCCTGCCTTCGGTGCCGACCTCGCGGAGACCCACGCATCGGGGGCTACTGCGGGCTCTACCTCCATGATCCCACCGACAGGAGGTGCCCGATGGGGCCCTTCCTCGCTGACACCTCACATGGCCCCTCAAGCGGTCGCGGCCCTGGCGGCCCGCCAATGCAGACGCGGCTCGCGAACCCCTCGCGCCCCGCCCCAACCAGACGGCTCGGCCGAGCAAGGTCGTCCCCCAAGCGTCCCCCGAAAAGCCTGACGATATGCCACAGACTGCCAAAAGCGCAGGTCAGAAGGATAGGAACGGGAGTGGACTGGGTGCCTTCTAAGCACTTGGCCGCAGGTTCGAGTCCTGCCGGGGGCGCTCGGCGTCAGACCCTCCTTCGGGAGGGTCTTTTTGCTGGCCAGGGGGGGCAGACCGCGAGGTCCGCGCGAAGGCTTCGGCAAGGCCGGGGGGCGAGTAGGCCCGGCGTCGGCGCAGGCGCGGGCGCCGAGGCGGGACGGGAAGAGCCGCGGCGGCGCGGCGGCCGCCGGAGCCGCGGCGGCGGTTCCGGGTGGCTGATTCAGCGCGTCCGGGCGGGGTAGGGGGTTGGTCGGCGACCGCGAGGAAAGTGCAGGTCGCGCTATACCAACCCGCATCGGTGTGCGCTACATCCATATGGGGGTGTGGGCACTTTCAAGCCAGTGACACTCTGTGCCTGGGACCGCACATACGGTTGATCATGTTCCGCCCCGTCGGGCCGGCGCCCCGTGGGCGCACTCCCTGATCACGCGTCCGGAAGCCCCGCCATCGTCGTCGGCGGCGTCCGCCGGTCCCGCCCCGTGAATCACGGCTCCACCCACGAAGAGTGGGGACACAGAGGGAGTTCAGGGATGTCTGAGCGGATCGACCCGCGCCGCGGAACACTCCGCAGCCCGGATGCGGGCCCCGAAGCACCGGCGTACGACGGCACCGGGAGGCTTGAGGGACACTGCCGCACGGCAGGCACCGCGCAGTTGGCCGAAGCCGGACCGGAGGCCGGTGTCCTGCCCGGCGACCGTGGCGGGGCACTCGCCGCGCCTCCCCTCAGCCCTCTCGCCGCCCGGCAGCGGGAGCGGGTGACTCGGGCCCTGGCGGACGCCGGTCAACTGCCGCCCTCCGCCGCCCCGGCGGTCTCCGTGGACGTACTCGATCCGGACCATCCGGACGCGGTGCGCTGCCTGGGCTCCTACGTCTCCGAGATGAACGGACTCCTCGACGGGGGCTTCGACCCCGCGAACAGCCTGCTGCTCGACCCTGAAGCCCTGCGTGCACCACGCGGGCTGTTCCTCGTCGTCCGGCTGCACGGCACGCCGGTGGGGTGCGCCGGCCTCAAACTCCCGGCCGGAGCGCCCGCGGAGATCAAACGGCTGTGGATCAGCCCCCGCGCCAGAGGGCTCGGCCTCGCGCGGCGCCTCCTTGCCGAGCTGGAGGGACACGCCGCCCGGCGCGGCAGGGACCTGATACGACTCGAAACCAACAACGCGCTGAAGGGTGCCATCCGTCTCTACCGGAGCAGCGGCTACGTCGAGATTCCCGCCTTCAACGACGAGCCCTACGCGCACCTCTGGTTCGCAAAGCCGCTCTCTCCCCGGGGCACGGAAGAGAGGAAGGGCTACACCTTCCGGCCGCACGACGACCGGCCGGGGTCGCCTCAGTCCCCGGCTCCCGTGCCGGCTCCCTGCCCATCGGGCCCGCCGCCCTCCGTCGCCCGAGCCAGATCGGCGCCCTCCGCCCCCGGCCGCTGCAGGAACTCGGCGAAGTCCCCTACCCCGTAGGCCGGGCCCACCACCGGCTTCGCCGGGCTCGGCGAAGCCGCGACAAGCGCCGGAGAAGGGCCCGTACGAAGCGGTCCGGGAGAACCGCGAGCGGCCGGTGGCCCGGACCCGCGACCCCCCGGGCCCCGGCCCTCCGCGGAGGGGTCTCCGACGGGAAGCACCTCCGCCCGTTCCGGGCGCGCGGTACGCCCCTCCCGCCCCATCGCCCCGCCGCCCCACACGAAGTGACGCCCGATGAGATCATGACCCCTTGCGCCGGACCCGGCGGGCCGGGGCGGGCGGGGTGAGGCGGCGCCTTGTGCGGGCGGACGCAGGCGACGGAGGGGGACCAGTGAGCGACGCGTGGATACGGGTACCCGTGGGCGCCGAGGCGGGGCGGTGGGACACCCGGGGGTCGGTGCGGCGGGTGCTGCTCGTGGTGCACAACGTGACCTCCGCGACCCGGCTGCTCGACGTCCTGCCGCTGCTCCGCGACTGGCGCGTCCAACTGCTGGCCACCTGCACCGGCTCCTCCCCCTTCCAGGCCGGCGTACCGGAGCTGCTGGCCGAGGTCGGGGTCCCCGTACTCCCCTGGACACAGGCACTGCGGACGCGGGTGGACCTCGCCGTCTCCGCCAGCTTCGGCGGCCAACTCCATGAAATTTGCGGAAAGTTGGCCGTTTTGTCACACGGTGTCGGATATAATAAAACACTGGCGACGCCGGACGCCGGACGCCGGACGCCGGACGCCGGACGCCGGACGCCGGACGCCGGACGCCGGACGCCGGACGCCGGACGCCGGACGCCGGACGCCGGACGCCGGACGCCGGACGCCGGACGCCGGACGCCGGACGCCGGACGCCGGACGCCGGACGCCGGACGCCGGACGCCGGACGCCGGACGCCGGACGCCGGACGCCGGACGCCGGACGCCGGACGCCGGACGCCGGACGCCGGACCCGGTGTTCGGAATGTCGGACGCGTGGCTGCTCGTCGACGGGAAGCCGGTCGCGGACGCCATGGTGCTCTCGCATCCGGAACAGCTCACGCGGCTGCGGGCCGCGTGTCCGGACGCGGCGCACACCGCCGTCCTCGCCGGCGATCCCTGCTTCGACCGGATGCTGGACGCCCGTCCCTACCGCGACCGCTACCGCCGGGCCCTCGGTCTGCGCGACGGGCAACGGCTCGTCGTCCTCAACTCCACCTGGAATCCGGCCTCGCTCTTCGGCGACGGCGGCGATGATCTGCTGCCCTCGCTCCTCCCCCGCCTGACCGGCGAACTCCCCGCCGACGACTACCGCCTCGCCGCCGTCCTCCACCCCAACATCTGGCACGGCCACGGCCCCGGCCAGGTGCGGGCCTGGCTGGAGCGGGCGTGCCGCGGCGGTCTGGCACTCCTCGACCCGCTGACCGACTGGCGCCAGGCGCTCCTCGCGGCCGACCTCGTCCTCGGCGACCACGGCTCGGTCACCTACTACGCCGCCGCGCTCGGCACCCCCGTCCTCCTCGGCGCCGCCCCGCTCGACGGCCTCGACCCCGCCTCACCCGTCGCCGACTTCGTCCGCACCGCACCCCGCCTCGACCCGCTCCGGCCGCTGCGCCCGCAGTTCGAAACCGCGATCGCCACCCACCGCCCGCACCCGGGGCCCGCCGCCCTCACCACCTCCGCCCCCGGTAAGTCGGCCGCCCTCCTGCGCACCCTCTTCCACGACCTCCTCGGCCTGACCGAACCCGACGCCCCCGCCCTCCTCGACCCCCTGCCGCTGCCCGCGTACGACCCGCCGCACCACACCACCGTGCTCCGCGTCCTGACCCGGCTCCTCGGCCCGTACGAGGTGGCGCTGCGCCGCTACGCGGAGCCGTCGTACGAACCGGAGGAGGCGGAGGGGGACACGGAGGGGCGGGGCGACGTCCCCGTCCAGGCGCACACGGCGGCGCACGAGGACACCGCGGACCGGGCGGCGGTGGCCGCGGCGGATGTGATCTTCCGCCACGGTCCGGACGGCGATCCCCGGCTGGGCCCGCCCGCGGCATGGTGCGCCGAGGTGCTGGCCCGCCACCCGCACTCCGCCCTCGCCTGCTACGTCAGCGCCCCCGGCACCTGCACCGTCCGCACCCGTACCGGCGTCACCCTCACCCTCACCGCCGACGCCGCGGCCACCGACCCCGCCGCCCACGCCTCGGCGCTGTTCGCCTGCCTGTCCGCCGGCGCCACACCGCGGAGCCTGATCGCGAACGGCCTGACGGTACGGACGGCACGGGCCCGCCACCGGGTGACGGTCGCCCCGGCCGGCCCTGCGGCGGACGGCGCCCTCGGGTGAGCGCCGCTAAGGCCCCGCCGGACCGGAGAACGGCGGGGCCGCCCCGATAGACGACGGCAGCCAGGACCGCGACCGGTCCGTAACCCTCGGGTGACCACGGCGGGGGGACGGCCCGCCCGGAGAACGGCGCGGCCGCCCCGGCACACGACGGCAACCGGTGCCGCGGCCGCTCCGGGGGCCGGGTGCCCGCAGCCCCGGACCGCCCCCGCTACCGCTCCCCGTCCCCCTCGACGGTCTCGCGCAGCTCCCGCAGGCGGATCAGGTGGTACCCCGCGCCGCCGTCGCCGAGCAGCCCGGCGGCCTCCTCGAAGCGGGCCCGCGCTTCCTCCGGCCGCCCGGCCTCGCCGCACACCTCCCCGAGGTCGGTGAGGGCACGGGCGGCGTTGTAGTCGTCCGCGGTACGGAAGAACTCCAGGGCCTGCTCCAGCCACCGCGTGGCCTCGTCGTAACGGCCCAGACCGCGCAGCGCCCGGCCCCGGTGGCGCTCCAGCAGGGCGCGGGCGCGCGGGACGTCACCACGGCCCTCGCCGCCCTCCGGGACGGTGACGAGGACGGCGTCGGCCTCCTCGAACAGTTCCAGCGCCTCGGCGTACCGCCACTGCCGCAGCCGCAGCAGGCCCAGGGTCTCCACCGCGGTGGCCTGCCCGAGACGGTGCCCGGCCGACGATGCGGCCCGGGCCGCGTCCCGCAGCTCCTCCTCGGCCTCGGCGAAGTGGCCGGCGCCCTGCTCCGTCAGGGCCAGGGCGAGTTGGGTGTGCATCCGGGCCCGCACCCCGGCCGGTCCGCCGGACACCTCGGGCCCCGGAGCGCCGTCGGCCCCGGGGGCCAGGGCGCGGGCCGCGCGGACGCCCGCCCGCAGCGCCGGCAGGACCTCCTCGTGGCGCCCGGCCTTGAGCTGCACCGCCCACAGCGCCTCGCACAACTGCCAGACGCTGTCGTGATCCCCGTACGCCTCCGCCGCCGACACCGCCGCCACCAGCGTGGGCAGCTCGCAGTCCAGGACGCCCAGCGCCGCCCGGGGACCGTCGTACGGGCCCGGCGGCAGCAGACCGTAGAGCGGGCCGAGATGCCAGCGCTCCGGCAGGGCGGCACGGTCGGCGGGAACCGCCAGACGCAGGGCCCAGGTCACCGTACGGGCGACGGCCGCGGCACACCCGGCGGGCCGGTCCTCCTGGGCGGCGAGCGCCTCCGCGTGCTGCCGGACGAGGGGGCGGTGGTGGTAGCGCACCCCGTCCCGGGTCTCCAGCAGGCCGCGCTCGGCCAGCGTCCCCAGGAGACGTTCCGCCTCCGTCTCGGTGATCTCCGCGGTGGCCGCCGCCTGCGCGGGGCCGATGGCCGGCCAGGGGTGCAGCGCCAGCAGCCGGTGGAGCCGGGCGGCGTCCGCGGGGAGCGCCCGGTAGGCGCCGTCGACGGCGGCGCGCACCGGATCGAGGTCGCCCGCGGCGGGCAGCCCGAGGGGCGGCGCCCCACCGTCCGGGCCGGGCTCCCGCGCCAGATCCAGGGAGGCGGCGGCGGTCCGCAGGGCGTGCGGGTAGCCGCCGCACCGGTCGAGGATGTCCTGGAGCACGGCCGCCTCGTCGCCGCGCCACCGCAGTCCGGTGAGATCGCCGAGGAGGGAGCGCGCGTCCTTGGCGTCGAGCGGCCCGACCGGTACGGGCACGGCGTCGAGCCCGGCGAGCGGACGGCGCGCGACGACGACGGTGAAGACGCCGGGCGCGCCCGTCAGCAGCGGCCCGACCTGCGCGGCGGAGCGGGCGTGATCGAGGACGACGAGCAGCCGGCGGTCCGCGACGAGGGTGCGGAAGAGATCGATACGGTCCTCGGCGGCGGGCGGTACGTCCTTGTCGTCCACGCCCAGGGCGCGCAGGAAACGGCGGAGCGCGGCGGGGGCGTCGAGACCGCCGCCGGCCCGCAGGTCGAGGTAGAGCTGACCGTCCGGGAAGCGGTGGGCGTTCCGGCTGCCCCAGTGGATGGGCACGGCGCTGGTGCCGATGCCGGCGGGCCCGTACACGACGGCGACGCGGGGCAGACCGTCCGCCTTGCGCCCGGCCTCCTTGTCGAGCTGTTTGAGGGGCAGGCGGCGGTCGGTGAAGAAACGCACGGTGGCGGGGAGCCGGCGCGGGACCTCCGTCGGCCGGACGCGGACGGGCGCGGTGCGGAAGAGGACGCCGAGGGCGCGGGCGTACTCGGGATCGTCGGCGGCGGCGCCGGCCAGTGCCGCCGCCAGTTCGTCGCGCTCACCTGCCCCGACCGGCGCGGGGACCTCGCGTCCCGTGATCCGGCGGGCGAGCGCGCCGAGCGATTCCCAGCCACGTTTGCCCGCTTCTGTCGCCATGGACGCCGCCATGGTGGACAGCAGGGCCGAAACCGCCCCCATCGACGTGGGATCCAGCATGCCGTCACTCCCCCCGTACGTCGCCCCGCATCCCTGCCGGGCGGCCGTGCCGATCCGTATCTCCGCCTGCGCTCCACGGTAGTGGCGAACCTCCGCGCGCCGCGTCCTCCCGCACATCCTGCCGCGAGCGGCGCCCACCCGGAACACGCTTCGGCCGAGACCTCACCCCAGGTGTCACACGGTCCACTCCGGGCACAACTGACGCCCCGTCCATTCCCGTACTCTCTCCGCGTTCTGACGCCATTTCGCCTTACCGAACGACGGGTTGACCGCGTCCGCCTCGCCGAGAAATGTTTATCTTTGGCTTGTTTGCATATGACTCTGGTCACGTGAGGTCCGTAACCAGATTGCGAATGATCATTACCGGGCAGACCGTGTGGGCCCGGACTGTCTGGTTCCGGCCTACCCCCTGACCGGGGCGCCGGATGCTACCGGCGCACCGGACTGTCTGCCCCTCGGAGATGAAGCATGGACAACAACCTCGTCATCGACGCGGCCGTCCCCGGCCGGTCCGGGTTCGACGAGAAGCAGGTCCCCCTCTACTACACGCGCAAGACCTCCGACATCCTGCACAAATACGGCCCCGGGCCACGTGTGCACTTCCATATGGGGATATTTGCCGAAGGTGACCACCCCAACACCACGGTCGCGCAGCGCGTCCTCCGGCGGCGCATCGTCGAATCGCAGGAAGCCGTGCTCGACCACGCCGCCGGACTCTGGGACGTACCGCGCAACCCGCCCGGTCACCTCCTCGACATCGGCTGCGGCGTCGGCGGCGGCTCGATCTACTGGGCGCAGACGTACGGCGCCCAGGTCACCGGAATCACCGTCACCGGCGAACACATACCGGTCATCGCCGACTTCGCACGGCAGGCCGAAGTCGGCGACCGGATCACGCCAGTGCTCGGCGACGTCCACGACCTGACCGACGAGAACCGCTACGACGGCGCCGTGGCCATCGAAAGCTCCGGCTACATGGACCGCGAGCGGCTGTTCGCCGTCGTGGCCAAGGCCCTCAATCCGGGCGGCTGGTTCGGCATCCAGGAGCACTTCCTGTGCCGCCCGGAGTGGACCGAGTTCATCGACGGCTACTACAAGACCCGCCTGGGCACCCTGACCGAGTACATCACCGCCGCCCACGCGGCCGGTCTGGAGCTGGAGCAGGACGAGGACATCACCGACCGCGTCGCGGAGTTCTGGATGCAGTCGATGGCCTGGAGCACCGCGGAGGTGGAGACGATGGACCGTACGGGCGTGCCCTCCCCCATCGCCCGCGACCGGCTGCTGGAGTCGGAGCGCACCCACGGCAAGCTGTTCCGCATCTGGCGTGACCACGCGGTCGAGACCCGGCTGCTGCTCTTCCGCCTGGGAGGCAACTGATCATGAGCGTCGCCCCCGACACCCGTACCGCCCCCGACGGGGACCGCTCCCGGCCCTCCCCCATCGGCTGGCAACTCCCGCCGTTCTACTGCCCGATCGCGACCCTCGGCGACATCCACCCGCACTACGCCGAGCTGGAACGGCGCGCCCTGGAATGGATCGACGGCCACGGTCTCTACCCCGACCCCACGGAACGCGCGTGGGGGCTGGCCACCGACAGCGCGCGGTTCAGCAGCCTGCTCATCCCGCGTGGTGAGCCGGAGTACCTGTTCATGTTCATGCTGTGGAACTACTGGGCCTACACGGTCGACGACTGGCTCGACTCCGGCAGCAACGCCACCGCCTCCGGCAAGGCCGTCGACGCCGGCATCCGGATGGTCCGCGCCCTGGAGTACCCGGGCTCGTCGATGGCGCCCCCCGGCCCGGTGACCGACGCGCTGCACGATCTGGTGGAACGGACCAGGGCGCTCCTCAGCCCCTGGCAACTGCGCCGGTTCATCGACGGCACCCGGGACTGGCTGTTCGCCTCCGCCTGGCAGACCAGCAACACCGAGCGCCGTGCCATGCCGTGCCTCAACGACTTCGCCGGTATGACCGTCTCGCTCAACGGCACCCGCTTCTCCCTCACCTGGAGCGAGGCGGCCAACGGCGTCGACCTGCCGCCCGATGTGCTCTGCTCTCCGGCGGTCCAGGCCGCGACCGACGCCGCGGGCTTCATCGTCAGCAGCGACAACGACCTGTTCTCCTACGCCAAGGAGGACCACCTGAAGTTCCCCGAGCAGAACCTCGTCAACGTCATCGCGCACGAGCGGGGCCGCACCCCGGCCGAGGCGCTGGCCGAAGCGGTCGGGCTGCGCGACCGGGCGATGACCCTCTTCCTCCGGCTGCGCGACCAACTCGCCGCAGGCGGCGACCCGATGATGCTCCGCTACCTGGAACTGCTCGGCGACTACATCGCCGGATGCATCGTCTGGCAGAACGCGGCCCCGCGCTTCGCCAGCCCCCGCAACCGCAATCCGCTGCCGGTACCGGGCGCGTCGTTCCACGTCACCTACCGGGACACGCCCAGCGATCCTTCGACGGACGCACCGCGGGTTCCGGCGATCGCCTGGTGGTGGGAGCAACTGACGTCCCCCGGCGCTCCCTGAGCGTGGTGTCCCGCCCCCACCGGGACGCCCCCGCCAACGACGGAACGGCGGCACCTGCGTACCGCCGTTCCGGATCAACGCCCGGCCCGCCACACGCTCCGTACGCCGCGGGCCCGGGATCTTCCGCTCAGTGACCGCTGAACCAGCGGCGCCACCAGCCGCGCTTCGCCGGCACCGCCGACGATGCCGCATGGGCCGTGACCGGCGGCCGCGGACCCGCGGCCTCGGGCAGCGGCTCCGAACGGCGCGGCGCGGGCAGCTCGGTACCGGCGGTCTGCACCGGCAGACTCGGCTTGGGCGTGAACTTCACCGGCAGCTCGACCATATGACGTGACATCAGCGACGACCGGTACGGGATGTCGTGCTCGGCGACCGCGAGCTGAAGGTCGGGCAGCCGGGCCAGCAGCGTGTCGATACCGGTGTCGGCGATCGCGCGGCCCACGTCCTGACCGGGGCATTCGTGCGGACCGCCGCTGAACGCGAGGTGCGAGCGGTTGCCGTGCACCGGCTCGGTGAGATCGGGCCTGATCTCCGGGTCGACGTTGCCCGCCGCCAGCCCCAGGAGCAGCATGTCGCCCTCCTTGATCCGCTGACCGCCCAGCTCCGTGTCGCCGGTGGCCCACCGTCCGAGGATGGTGGTGAACGGCGGCTCGTCCCACAGGACCTGCTCCAGCGCGTCCGGCAGCGTCATGTGACCGCCGGAGAGGCTGGCGCGGAACCGCCGGTCGGTGAGCACCATCCGCACCGTGTTGGCGATGAGGTTGGAGGTCGTCTCGAAGGCGGCGATCAGGACGACGCGGAGGTGCTGCGCCGCCTCGTCGTCGGTGAGGGCGGAACGGTGCTCCAGCAGCCAGGTGGTGAAGTCGTGGCCGGGGTTGGCACGCTTGCGCTCCACGAGCTGCGTCAGCGTCTGCATGACGAACTCGTTGCTGGCCACCGCGGTCTCGGTGCCCTTGAGCATGTCGCGGGCGGCCTCGACGAGCCGGGGCCCGTACGACTCCGGCATGCCCAGAAGCTGCGTCATCACCAGCATCGGCAGGTGCTCGGCGAACCGGCTCACCAGATCGGCCTGACCGGCGCCGGAGAACTCGTCGATGAGCTGGTTGGCGAAGCGGGTGACGTAGCGGCGGATACCGCGCCGGTCGAAGCGGTTGATGGAGTCGGTGACCGCGGCCCGCAGCCGCTCGTGGTCGGCGCCGTCGACGAGGTTGCACACCGGCTGCCAGGCGGCGAGCGGTGCCAGCGGGTGCTCCGGGCCGACACGGCCCTCCCGCATGTCCCGCCAGCGGCGCGAGTCACGCGAGAAGCGGGACGGGGTCCGCGCCACGTCCAGGTTCTCGCGGTGCCCCAGCACCAGCCACGCCGGGAGATCGCCTTGCAGCAGCACCGGCGCGACCTGACCGTGCTCGGCGCGCAGCTTCTCGTACAGCCCCATCGGGTCGGCCTCGGCCTCCGGGCCGTACAGCCGGCGCAGCCCGTCCGGGCCGAGGCCGTGGGCCGGGCAGCCCGGGGGCGGGGTGGGGGAAGTGCTCACAGTGGCTCCTTGGCTCCTCGCCGGCTCACGCCACGGCGAGGGAATGCAGATACCGCATCAACGTCATCAGGACGTCGCGGCTTGACGGGCGCAGCCGGGCGTCGCAGTCGACTATCGGCACATCGGCCGGCAGGTCGAGGGCGGCGCGGACCTCCTCGACCGGGTGCGTCGGCGCGTCCGGGAAGGAGTTGATGGCGACGACGAAGGGGACGCCGCGCTCCTCCAGCCGCCCGATGACGTCGAAGCTGACCTCCAGCCGGCGGGTGTCGATCAGCACGACGGCGCCCAGGGCCCCGTCGAACAGGCCGTTCCACAGGAACCAGAAGCGCTGCTGACCGGGGGTGCCGAAGAGATAGAGGACGAGTTCGTCGTTGAGACTGATCCGGCCGAAGTCCATCGCGACGGTGGTGGAGGTCTTGCGTTCCACCCCGATGGTGTCGTCGACGCCGACACCGGCCTGGGTCATCGTCTCCTCGGTCGTCAGCGGGCGGATCTCGCTGACGGAACCGACGAGCGTGGTCTTGCCGACACCGAACCCGCCGACGATGACGACCTTGACCGCCGACGCCGCGGTATCCGGCAGTACGTCCTCGGTCCGTGGGCCCTCGGCAGGGTGCTCGACAAGCGTCTCAGAGCTTTTGAAGTCCATGGATCACCGCCTCAATAAGGGCACGGTCGGGAAGTTGAGCGGGGGGTACGGGTGCCCGGGCGACGACGCGGCCGTCCGCCAGCAGGTCACCGAGGAGAACGGTGAGCACGCTGACCGGCAGACGCATGTAGGCGGAGAGCTCCGCGACGGACAGCGGGGAGTGGCACAGCCGCATGATCGTGGCGTGCTCGGGCTGCAGGCCGGGTTTGGGGGCGTTCTTGGACACGATCAGCGTGACCAGGTCGAGGGAGGCCGACTTTCCGGAGGATCCGCTGCGCCCGCCGGTGATCACATAAAGCCTCTCCGGGTTCTCGTCCTCCCAGCCCTCGTCCGCATCGCTCACTCCGGAGCCCCTCTTCCCCCTCGGCGAGGACGCCGCATGTCCGCAACATGTTCGACGACCTCGCTCATACGACCTGTCCGTTGTGGCGCGGCGGGCTGCTCAGGTGCTCGCCGATACGGGCCACGAGGTCCCGCATCCGCGCACCGATCAAGCCGGCGTCCACGTCCTCATCGGCCAGCACCGCGAGGTACGCTCCGGCACCCGCTGCCATCAGGTAGAAGAACCCGCCGTCCAGTTCGATCACGACCATACGCATCCGGCCGTCACTGCGGGGGAACTCCGCGGAAACCGCACCGGCGAGGCTCTGCAGCCCGGCGCAGGCGGCGGCCAGCCGGTCCGCGGTGTCGGTGTCGGTGCCGTGCTGAGCCATCCGCAGGCCGTCCGACGACAGCACGATGACGTGACGGGTCTGCGGCACGCTCTCCGCGAGATCCTTGAGCATCCAGTCCATGTTGGGCCGGTGCTGAATCATGGCTACTCACTCTTTTCCGACGACTCGTCACTCTCACGGGCTGCACCGGCCTCGCCGGAGGGACCGGCGGGCGCGGGTGTCTGGCTCTCGCCGGACAGGCCACTCTGGAATGCCGCCAGCCACATACCGGGCTGCACGGGTGGTGCGGTGTCCGGGGCGGGGGTGGGGGCGGGAACCGCAACGGGGGCCGGCGCCGGGGTGGGGGCGGGGGCCGCCGGAGGCGTCATGGGGGCGGTCGCCCGGGCCTTGCGCCGCCGCTGCGGAAGTCCGGTGGCGGTCCGCTCCGTCACCACGGGGATGTCGTCCGCGATGTCGCCGGGGTGGCCGCCGTTGACCGGTGCGGAGTAGCCGCCGCCGTTGACCGGTGCGGGGACCGGCGCCGCCACGGGCGCGGGGGCCGGTGCGGGCGCGGGCGCGGGGCGGACGGTCCGGGCGGGGTTCTCCGTACGGGCGGTCAGCGGGCCCGAGGAGGCGCCGATGCCGTGGGCCCGGCCGGTGGCGGGGGCGGTGGTGATCAGGTCCTGCGGGACGATCAGCACGGCGCGGACGCCACCGTAGGCGGAGGTGCGCAGCGACACCTGGAAGTTGTAGACCTGCGCGAGACGGCCGACGACGGCGAGGCCGAGGCGCGGGGTCTCGCCGAGGTCGTTGACGTCGATGCCCTTCTGGGCCTGTTCCAGCATCCGCTCGGCGCGCTTGCGCGCCTCCTCGCTCATGCTGACGCCGCCGTCCTCGATCTCCACGGCGATACCGGACTGCACCTCGACGGCGGTCAGGTGCACCCGGGTCTGCGGCGGGGAGTAGCGGGTGGCGTTGTCCAGCAGCTCGGCGAGCGCGTGGATGAGCGGCTCGACGGCGGGGCCGACGACGGCGACCTCGGAGACCGAGTGCAGTTCGACGCGCTGGTAGTCGAGGATGCGGGACATGGCGCCGCGCAGCACGCTGTAGAGCGGGACGGCGCGGCTCCACTGGCGGCCGGGGCGGGCGCCACCGAGGACGGCGATGGAGTCGGCGAGGCGTCCGATGAGGGCGGTGCCGTGGTCGAGCTGGAGCAGGTCGCCGAAGACCTCGGGGACGTGGCCGTGGCGGTCCTCCATCTCGCGGAGTTCCTGGGCCTGTTGGTGGACGATCGCCTGGACGCGCCGGGCGATGTTCACGAACGCGCGCTGGGCGGCGTCACGGAGGTCCTCCTCCGCGACGACGGCTTCCATCACGGACCGCAGAACGGCCTGGTGGGCGCCGTGGAACTCGGGGGTGAGCTGCGCCTCCTCGGCGTGCTTGCCGAGCCGCTCCACCATGGCGTTGAAGACGTCTTCGGGGAACTCGCCCTCGCTGAGCCGGTTGACCATCTCGGGCAGCAGGTCCTTGGCCAGGCGGATGGTCTCCGACTCCTGGCGCGACAGGGACGTGCGGTACTCGCGCTCACGCTGCCGCAGTCCGCTGATCACCGCTGCGCGGCGGGCCAGTTCGGCCGTGACCAGTGCGACCGCCACGGTGGCGATGACCCCGACCCAGGCGACCGGTGTGGTCGCCGGGGAGGGGACCGTCACCGCGGCGATGACTCCGGCCACGGCAGTCACGGCGGCGGGCACGACCCATGCGAGAACCGAGACGGGACGTGACCCCCCGGGTGACGATCCTTCTCGAACCATCTGCACCCTCAAAACCCTCAAACATTGAAAGATCGGGACGACTTGCCGGGCCCGCGGCACAACGGACAGCGCTGTCACGGGCGTTACCGTGCAACGCTTCCAGGGGGGCGGCGGACCGGAAGTAGCATAACCGGGTTTGATCGCAGGCTGACGCCAGGTCACTACGCCCCGAACAAGCGGAAATCGAACCTCCCCTTCATATTCGACACTCCGTCAGTTCCCTTACGAATACGGGGTGAGTCGTGTCATCGGACGCGCTTTCGGCGGTCCGGCAGGGATGGTCCGGCAGTGCGATCTTCCGGAGGTCCGTCACCGCGCGCCTGGTCCGGCGGCACATGCCCCTGGTGTGTTCAACGGAGCGTGGCGGGCGTCGACCGTCCGCCGGGTACGGGGTGCCAGGAACTCTCCGACCTGGTGTCCGCCGCGGTGCCGCAGAGTGGCGTAGGACCGTCTGCGCCGTTCGTGGCGGACGGCCGCGGGACAGGGGGCGTCCCGAGCGGCGAAGAGTTCACCCGTGAGGAGGTAGGCGCCCTTTGGCGCCCCGGGGACATACGTCGCATCCGGGGCATCGGCGCCCTCCCGGGGCGGGCTCCTGGGCACCGCGCCCGGGGCGGGCGGCGTTCCGTTACAGGCGTACGGTCCGGCGGGGCGGCTCCTTGGCGTCGGAGAGGAGGCCGCGGAGGGCGGCGAACTCGTCGACGCACTTCGCGGTGCCGTTGACGACGCAGTCCAGCGGCTGGTCGGCGACGGTCACCGGCACTCCGAGCTCCTGGCGGAGCCGCTGGTCGAGGCCGCGCAGCAGGGCGCCGCCGCCGGTCAGGGCGATACCGCGGTCGACGATGTCACCGGACAGCTCCGGCGGGCACTCGTCCAGGGTGCGGTGGATCGCGCGGACGATCGCGTCGACCGGCTCGGCCAGCGCCTCGCGGATCTCCTCCTCGGTGACCTCCTGGACGCGCGGCAGCCCGCCGACGTGGTCACGGCCGCGGACGGTGTACGTGGTGGGGCGCTCCGGGACACCGTCCTCGTCCTTGGGGACCGGGCTCCAGACCGCCGAACCGATCGCGATCTTGATGTCCTCGGCGGTGCGCTCCCCGATGGCCAGCGCGTGCTTCTTCTTGACGTACGTCATGATCGCGGCGTCCAGGGCGTCCCCGGCGACGCGGACGGACTGGGCGGTGACCAGGCCGCCGAGGGAGATGACGGCGACCTCGGTGGTGCCGCCGCCGATGTCGACGACCATGCAGCCGACCGGTTCGGCGACCGGCAGTCCGGCGCCGATCGCGGCGGCCATGGGCTCCTCGATGAGGTGCACCTCGCGGGCGCCCGCGCCGCGCGCGGAGTCGATGACGGCGCGCCGCTCGACGCCGGTGATCCCGGAGGGGACGCAGATGACCACGCGCGGCCGGGAGAAGCGGCGGGTGGGCAGCGCCTTCTTCATCAGGGCGCGCAGCATCTGTTCGGCGGCGTGGAAGTCGGCGATGACGCCTTCGCGCAGCGGGCGCAGCGCGGTGATGCCGGACGGGGTGCGGCCGATGGTGCGCTTGGCCTCGGTGCCGACGGCGATGACGTCCCCCGCGGCGTTGACGGCGACGACGGACGGTTCGTTGAGTACGACCCCCTTGCCGCGCGCGTGGACCAGGGTGTTGGCGGTGCCGAGGTCGATGCCTATGTCGTACGTACCGGACGAGGTGCTGGGCGCCATGGGAGGTTCGTTCGCTCTTTCTCAACTGGATGACAGGACCCGGCGGGGCGGGGTCCTCGGACATCGCGGCCCAGACGGCACCAAGGGATCACCTATGGCGTCAATTGCGGGCATTTATCAAGACTACTGGGGGCGTGGATTGGTTCCTGCGGTGGGGAAAACGGGCGGACCACCGGGCGGGTTCCGGACGGGGCGTGGCCCGGGGAGGGCCGGTTTCCGCGCCGTGCCCGGGGAGGACCGGTTTCCGTGGGCTCCCCCGGGTGGGCCGGTTCCGTGGGCGCGGCCGGTGCCTCGGCCCGGGGAGCCGCCCCGGGGGCGCCGGTCAGCGGCTGCTGCTGCCGAGTCTGCCGCGGGCGGCGCGGTTGCGGCCGCCGGGGCCGCGGGAGAGGGCGTGGGCGAGGTCGTCGAGGGCGTCGAGGAGGAGGTCGGCGCCGCGCAGGGCGACGCCCTGGCTCTCGTCCTCCGCGTCCCAGCGTTCCCACACGGCGCGCAGTTCGCTCCAGTCCAGTTCCTCGCGGTCCAGGACCGCCTGGGTGGCACGCTCCAGGGACTCGCGCAGTTCGTAGGCGAACGCGGTGGCGCCGACGGACGGTTCGGCGTCCTTCTTGGGGAGGTGGGCCTCCAGGATCATCGCGACCCGGCCCATGGTGGCGAGCGCCGTGGTCGCCGCGGCGGCGGAGGTGCGGGACAGCCCCCGGTGGCGTACCGGTTCCTTCTCGGCGCGGGCCTCGCTCTCCTCCCAGGCGGCGCGGGCGGCGCGGGAGTCCAGCAGGGCGTCGCGGACCTGGCGGGGGCGGCGTTCGGCGGGGCGGGCGTGGAGTTCGAAGACGGCGAGGGCGTAGCGGCCGTTGGCGTCCAGCCAGTCGGCGAGGCGGTTGCGGAGCCGGGGCGTCTCCCAGGTGGGGAAGAGGGCGTAGGCGGCCATGGCGAGGAGTCCGCCGACGAGGGTGAGGACGACGCGTTCCAGGACGGTCTGTTCCCAGCCGGCGCCCGCGATGCCGAGGAGGAAGACGACGTACGCCGCGACGCACGCCGAGGTGACCGAGACGCCGGTGCGCATGAGCAGGTACATCAGCAGGACGCAGGCCAGGGCGAGGGCGGCGGCGACGTAGGCGCCGGGGTGGAAGAGCGCCATCAGGGCACCGCCGACGGTGACGCCCACGAGGGTGCCGCAGAACCGGGCGACGCCGCGGGCGTAGGTCTGGGCGAAGTCGGGGCGCATCACCATGACGGAGGCGAGCGGCGCCCAGTAGCCGTGGCCGAAGGGGAGTGCGGTGCCCAGGAGGTAGCCGACCGCGGCGACCGCGCTGACCCGTACGGCGTGCCGCAGGATGCGGGAGGACCAGCGCAGTTCGCGCTGGAGGGAGTGGAGTGCGACCGGGATCAGCCGGGGCACGCTGGGGCGCAGCAGGTGGCCGCGTTCCTCCTCGGTGGTGGGGCGGGTGGACTCGACGGGCTCGTCGGTGGATTCGACGGCGTCGGCGAGGAGGGCGATCAGGCGGTACGCGGAGCGGCGGGCGGCGCCCTTGAGCACGGGCCCGGAGTCGGGGACCTCCAGGGTGGCCATCGCCTCCGGGGGCAGCCGTACGGGACGGTCGTGGCGGATGGCGTGGGCGACGGCGTCCAGGGCGGTGGCGGCGGCGCCCAGCAGGTCGCGGGTGCGGTCGCGTTCGGGGCCTTCCAGGGGCGCGCCGACGACCGGGTCGGCGAGGGAGGCGAGGACCGGCCGGATCTGTTCGGCGATGCCGCGGGGCCCGTGGAGCTGGACCGGGCGCCGCTTGGCCTGGCGCGGGGTGACGGCGGAGGCGAGCCGGGCGTCCATGAGGGGCTGCGGGTCGAACGGGGCGACGGGGTCGTGGCGCAGCCGCCGGGCGTAGTCGGCCTCGGCGGCGAGCGCGTCGGCGAGGGCGTCGCGCTGGACGCCCCAGGGGCGCACCGGGAAGACGATGATCAGCGTGGCCTGGATGAGGCCGCCGAAGGCGATCAGGGCGGCGTGTTCGAGGGCGCCGAGCACGGAGGTCGGCAGGGTGACGGTGACCAGCATGATCGCGATGGTCTGGGTGCCGACGAGACCGGAGACCGGCCCGATCGCCCAGGCCAGCCCGGCGAGGAAGGTCCAGCCCGCGAGCAGCGGGAGGAAGGCGAGGAGGTGGGCGGCGGCGAGGTAGCCGAGGAAGGTGGAGAGGGCGCAGCCGCCGGCGACGGCGAGCGCGAGGACGGGGCGCGGGCGCCAACTGCGCTGGAAGGTGATGATGCCCGCGGCGAAGGCGCCGAAGGCGGAGGAGACGGCGAGGGTGGGCGTGCCGCGCCACAGGCAGAGCCCGATGACGAGGGCGACACCGGCGGTGCCGCGCACCGCGATGACCGGGGTGAGTTTGGCCCGCTCGATGGTCAGCCCGGAGCGGGCGGTCTGCTTCAGCGCGCGCGACCAGGTCATGCCGAGAGAATACGGGCCGAAATGCCGCGATTCGGGGCGGCGGGGACCGGCGTCTCGCGTGGCGTCGGGGGCGGTCCGGGAGGGCGCGGAGAGGGGCGGCGGAGGCCCGGCCCGAGGCGTGCGGGGGGGGCCGGGCCCGGTTCCTGGTCCCAGGTCCCAGGTCCCGGGCGGGGCGCGGTGCGGGGCCGGGGTGCGGTGCCGGGCCGGGCCGGGCCGCGGTGCGGGGCCAGGACCGGACCGGGGTGCGGGGCCGGGAACCGGGCCGCGGTGCGGGGCCAGGAACCGGGCCGGGGTGCGGGGCCCGGGTGCGCATGGGGTCGGCCCGCCCGAGGCCGCGCGGGCCGCGCCGGCCCGGTGCGCGTGCCGGGAGGCGCCGCACGCGGGCCCGCGCACCCGGCGCGTACGTACCCGTGACGCGCCCCGTGGGCGAAGCGTCCCGGGAGCGGCGCCGGGCCGGGTCGGGCCGACCGCCGTGCCCGAACGGCCGGTCCGTGCCCGGAGCCTCCGCACCTGGCGGGCGCCCCGGCGCGTGGATGGTCGCCACGCGCCCCCGGGCCGGGCCGGGCGGAGCACCACGACGGATCGGCGACGTCCCTGGTCGGGTCCGCCGCCGGGTCAGCCGTCCCGCCCCGGGCCGTCGTTCAGGACACCACGTCCTTACGGGCGAAGCCGCGGAACGCCAGGGCGACGAGGAGCAGTGCGTAGGCGACGGAGACGGACGCGCCCTGGAGCATGCCGGACCACTCCATCCCGGGCTGGAGGGCGTCGGCCCAGGCGAACTGCCAGTGGGCGGGCAGCGCGTCGCGCCAGCCGCCGAGGGCGGTGACCTGGTCGAGGACGTTGCCGATGATGGTCAGGCCGACGGCGCCGCCGACCGCGCCCAGGGGCGCGTCGGTGACCGTCGACAGCCAGAACGCCAGCGCCGCCGTGACCAGTTGACTGACGAAGAGGTACGCCACCACGACCGCCAACCGCCCCACCGCCGTATCCGCCGGCAGCGCGCCGCCGGTGGGCAGGGTGAGCGGCCCCCAGCCGTACGCGGCGGTGCCCACCCCCAGGGCGACCAGGGGCAGCAGCACCATCGCGGCGGCGCTGAAGAGCAGGCCCACGGTGAGCTTGCTCAGCAGCAGCCGGGCGCGCGGCACCGGCGCGGCGAGCAGATAGCGCAGCGACGACCAGCTCGCCTCGGACGCCACCGTGTCGCCGCAGAACAGCGCCACCGGCACGACCAGCAGGAAGCCCGCCGAGACGAACAGCACGGTGGCGGTGAAGTTGCCGCCGGACGCCGTCGCGGTCTCCATCAGGGTGATCCGGCCGTTCGCCCGCCGCCCCGGGGCGCCGCCGACGGCGAAGGCCACGGCCAGGACGAACGGCAGCAGCGCCAGCCCGGCGCCGATCACCAGCGTCCGGCGGCGCCGCAGTTGCCGCAGCGCCTCGACGCGCAGCGGCAGGGTGCGGTGGGCGCGGTACCCGGGGGCGGCGGCCGGCGCGGGGTGTCCGGTGGCCGGTCCGGGCGGGGTGACGGCAGTCAACGGTCGCCTCCGATCAGGGTGAGGAACGCGTCCTCCAGGCGGCGGTGCGGGCCCACCCGGTGCACCGGCAGGTCCAGCCGCAGGAGTCCACCGAGCAGGCCCGGAGTGTCCGCGGGGTCGTCGAGGCGGACCAGCAGCCCGTCGTCGGCGCGGACCGCGGCGACGATACCGGGCAGCCCGCGGACCTTCTCCACCACCGCGTCGGTGAGCGCCCCGGGATCCGCGACGCCGACGAGGACGGTGTCCTGGTCACCGGTGATCTCCGCGACCGGCCCGGACCTGACCAGGCGTCCGCGGTCCATGACGACCAGATGCGTACAGCTCTGCTCGACCTCGGACAGCAGATGGCTGGAGACGATGACGGTGCGTCCGGCGGCCGCGTAACGGATCATCACCTCGCGCATCTCGCGGATCTGGGGCGGGTCGAGACCGTTGGTCGGCTCGTCGAGGATCAGCAGGTCGGGCAGGCCCAGCATGGCCTGGGCGAGGGCCAGGCGCTGGCGCATGCCCTGGGAGTAGGTGCGCACCGCGCGGTCCAGGGCGGTGCCGAGCCCGGCGATCTCCAGGGCCTCCTCGGCGTGCGCGTCGGCGGCGGGCCGCCCGGTGGCGCGCCAGTACAGGTCGAGGTTGGCGCGGCCCGTCAGGTGCGGCAGGAAACCGGCGCCCTCGACGAACGCGCCGACCCGGGACAGCACCGGCGCGCCGGGCCGGATCGCGTGCCCGAAGACCCGGATCCCGCCCTCGTCCGGCCGGATCAGGCCCATCAGCATCCGCAGGGTGGTGGTCTTGCCGGCGCCGTTGGGTCCGAGCAGTCCGAGGACCTGCCCGGTCTCGACGCGGAACGACAGGTCCCGCACCGCGTACCGGTCGCTCGCCCCGGCGTACCTCTTGCTCAGCCCCTCGATCACCAGCGGGACGTCCGCCAGTGCCGGGTCGGGGGCCGGGGCGGTGGTGCGGCGGCGGGCGGTGAGCAGCAGGGCGGCGGCGAGGACGGCGGCGGCCGACGGCAGCAGCCACGTCCAGGCGGGCAGCGGGGCGGCGGCCGCGCGGACCCGCCCGTCGGTGGGGACGCTCAGGGCGCCGCCGCCGGCCAGTGCCACGGTGTAGGAGGCGGGCTTCGCGGGCGAGGCGTAGCCGAGGTCGGTGGCGGCCAGGACCAGGCGGAGCCGGTGCCCGGCGGCGAAGTCGTGGTCGACGGCGGGCAGCCGCAGATCGACGCGGACACCGCGGTCGGCGCCGGAGAGGCGGTACGGCGTGACGAGTTGGGCGGGCAGCACCTGCTTGGTGCCGTCCGGGGCGACGTCGTAGAGCTTGGCGAAGAGCACCGCGTCGCGGGAGGTGGACCGTACGGTCACGGCGGCGCGCGGGGCGCCGGTGAGGTGGACGGGTGCGGTGAGCGGCGCCGTCTCGAAGCGGGCGTGCTGGCCGGGGAAGTCGACCGCGAGGCCGCCGGTGCCCAGGGAGGAGAGGGCGCCGAGGGCGCCGGTGCCGGGGACGGCGGAGATCGCGGGCGGGCTCGCGCCGGGCGGGTTGGTGAAGTGCTGTTCGGGGCCGGTGAGGCGGAGGCGGCGCGGGTCGTGGCCGAGTCCGGGGTAGGCCGGGCCGCTCGCGCCGCGCAGTTGCAGGGCGCCGTTGGTGGAGTCCACGCCTCCGCCGCGGCTCACCCGGAACGCGGGCCCGGTACCGGCGCCCTTGTCGTCCTTGAGATAGCGGTCGAACCAGGCGCGGGTGCGGTCGGTGAGCCGTCCCCGCTCGCGGTCGCCGCCGTCGTGACCGCCGGCGATCCAGTCGACGGAGACGGGGGCGCCGTTGCGGCGCAGCGCCCGCGCCATCGCGTCGGACTGGTCGAGGGTGAAGAGTGAGTCGGTCTGCCCCTGCATGATCAGGGTCGGCGCCGTGACGCGGTCGCCGACGGCGGACGGGCTGCGCTTCTCCAGCAGGGCGCGGGCCGCCGCGTCCGGTTTCCCGGCGACCGCGACCCGTTCGTACATCGCGCACAACTCGGCGGCGAACCGGCCGCAGCCGCCGGACGAGGCGGGGGCGCGCCCCGGCGCGGTGGCGGGGGTGCCCGCCGAGCCGGTGGTGAAGAAGATGCCGGCCCACAGCTTCTTGAACACGCCGTGGGGGAAGAGCGCGTCGGCGAGGTTCCAGTAGGTGATCTGCGGGGCGAGGGCGTCGATCCGCGGGTCGTGCCCGGCGGCGAGCAGCGCGACGGCGCCGCCGTACGACGCCCCGGCGATGCCGACGCGCGGGTCACCGGCCTTGTCGAGCCGCACCTCGGGACGTTTCGCCAGCCAGTCGACGAGGCGGCCGACGTCGGCGACCTCGCGCTCCGGGTCGTTGAGTCCGATGCGTCCGGTGGAGGCGCCGAAACCCCGCGCCGACCAGGTGAGGACCGCGTAGCCGTCCCGGGCCAGCCGCTCCGCCTCCGGCCGGACCTCCTTCTTGCTGCCGCCGAAACCGTGCGCGAGCAGCACGGCGGGGCGGCGCGCGGCGGAACTCCCCGCCGTGAAGTAGGAGGTGTCGATCCGTACGGTCTTCGTGCCGCCGGGCTTCTCCGGCATCGTCAGCACCCGGTCCTCGCGGTGCACGGCCGGTGCGGCGCCGGAGGACGCTGCCGTCCACACGCCGCCGCCCATGAGCAGGGCCAGAGCGCCGACGGCCGCGTACAGCCGCCGCCCGCGCAGTCGCAGATCCATACGGGGATCCTAGGGAGTGGGCCGTAAAGGGGGCATCGGGAGCGGGAGAGGGAGCGGGAGAGGACGCGAAACGGGGACGCGGGCCCGGGCCGGGGCGGGGCGGGGCAGCGACGGGCCGTCAGGCGGTGCCGGGAGGCGCGGGATTGCCCGGTCCGGGCGGAAGCGGGCTCTGCCGGGCGGAAGCGGGCTGTGCCGGGCGGTTGGAACGGCCGGCTCCGGTACGGCCCGGGTGCGGCGGCGGGGTCAGCGCGGCGCGGCGGTCGGGTCGGCACGCGGCCGGTACGGCGCGGCCGGGTGCGTCGGTGGCGGCGGGGGCCGGGAACAGTGCGGTGGCGGGCCCGGGGAGCCGGTGCGGGGCCGGCGCGGCGGCGGGCGGTGCGCCCGGGCATGCCGCAGCCCGTACTGCCATCGGCCGTACGGGCTGCGGGGCGCGCGGGGCGGTTCCGCCTCCGTCAGTGCTGCGGAGGCGGTCCGAAACCGCCGGGGGCCGGCGGGTTGCCGGGCGGCATCGGCGGGGCGGCGGACGGGACGGGCGGCATCTGCGGAGCGGGACCCTGGGCCGGCATCGGCGGGACCGGGCCCGCCTGCGGAGGCACCGGGCCACCGGGCACCGGGCCGCCCGGCGGCGGGACCGGCTGCTGCCAGCCGCCCTGCGGCGGGCCCTGCGGGCCGGGCGGGACGAAGCCGGGGCCGCCGAACCGCGGTGCGGGCGCGGGCGGCTGCCAGCCGGGGGCGACCGGCTCACCCTTCGCCATCAGGGCGAACAGGGCGAGCGAGCCGAGGAGTTCCAGCGCCAACTGCACGATGCCGAGGACGCTCTGGCCAGGCGCCGCATCGCTGATCTTGAAAAGCTGACCGGCACCGCTCAGCCCGATCACCGACAGAACGGCGTTCGGCAGCATCATCGTCGCCAGCCCCAGGGCCAGACCCCGGGCGGCATTGCCGCGGATCAGGCAGCCGAGCCCGGCGATACCCGCCAGCACCAGCAGCACCAGCGCGTACCAGCCGGGGGCCAGCGACGTCAGGGACGTCAGGATGCCCTTGCCCAGGTAGAACATGAGGGCGGCGTCCGCCGCGCCGCCGCCCTGCACCAGCATCATGATCTGCCAGATCACCGAGCACAGCGCCACCGCCCCGAGGACGAGACCGCCGATGGCCCCGGCGGCCTTGGCCGGACGCACCGGCGGCAGGCTGGGGGTGGGCCGCGGCCAGGACCGCATCCCGGCGAGCAGGACGAGCCCGCCGAGGAAGGCCAGCAGGGCGAGCGGCAGGCTGCCGAGGAAGACCGCGTCGAAGGGGCCCTCACCGGCCCGTGCGCGGAGGAACCAGCGGTCGCTGTCGGTGTGGAACCCGACGCTGATCATGGTCTGTACGGCGGTGGCGAAGGTGAAGGTGGTGGCCACGGCCATCAGCCCACCGGCCGAACGCCGCCCCGCGAACGCCGCGATCACGCCGCTCAACTGCACCAGCGCCAGACAGAACTGCGTGGAGTCGCTGACGGTGTTGAGGCCGGGGGGACGCGCGCCCGTCCAGTAGTCCCACACCGCGGAGAAGCCGAGCTCCGAGAGGTCGTAGCAGAGCCAGAACCCGGTGTAGAGGAAGAAGACCAGGCAGAACATGCCGCCCGTGATCCGTGCGCCCTTGGTCAGCGCCGTACTAGGTGGCATCGCGTCCCCCGGTAGTGGTGTTGTGTACACGCCCGGTCACCGTAGCCGATGGCCGCTCCGCCCGGATCCCGCGCCCGCCCGGGCGAAAGCGCCGCTGCCCGCCGGTCGGCGACCGGCGGGCAGCGGACGGGCGGTCAGTGGTTGCTGGGGAAACCGAGGTTGATGCCGCCGTCCGACGGGTCGGGCCAGCGGGTGGTGACGACCTTGCCGCGGGTGTAGAAGTGCACGCCGTCGTTGCCGTAGATGTGGTGGTCGCCGAAGAGCGAGTCCTTCCACCCACCGAACGAGTGGTAGCCGACCGGCACCGGGATCGGGACGTTGACGCCGACCATGCCCGCCTCGACCTCCAACTGGAAGCGGCGCGCCGCGCCGCCGTCCCGCGTGAAGATGGCGGTGCCGTTGCCCCACGGCGAGGCGTTCATCAGCGCGATGGCCTCGTCGTACGTGGCGACGCGGACGACCGACAGCACCGGGCCGAAGATCTCGTCGCGGTAGGCGTCCATCTCGGGCGTGACCTTGTCGAGCAGCGACACACCGATCCAGTGGCCGTCCTCGAAGCCCTCGACCGTGAAGCCGGTGCCGTCCACGACGACATCGGCGCCCTGCGCGGCGGCGCCCTGGACGTACGAGGCGACCTTGTCGCGGTGCACCTTGGTGATCAGCGGGCCCATCTCGGACGCCGGGTCGTCGCCCGGACCGATACGGAGGGCGGCGGCGCGCTCCTTGATCTTCTCGATCAGCGGGTCCGCGGTCTCCCCGACGGCGACGACGACGGAGACCGCCATGCAGCGCTCACCGGCCGAGCCGTACGCGGCGTTGATCGCCGAGTCGGCGGCGAGGTCGAGGTCGGCGTCGGGCAGTACCAGCATGTGGTTCTTGGCGCCGCCCAGCGCCTGCACCCGCTTGCCGTTCGCGGTGCCGGTGGTGTGGATGTACTTGGCGATGGGGGTGGAGCCGACGAAGGAGACCGCCGCGATGTCCGGGTGCTCCAGGATGCGGTCGACCGCGGTCTTGTCGCCGTTGACGACGTTCAGCACGCCGTCGGGCAGACCCGCCTCGGCGGCCAGCTCGGCGAGCTTGAGGGCGGCGCTGGGCACCTTCTCGCTCGGCTTGAGGACGAAGGTGTTCCCGCACGCCACGGCCAGCGGGAACATCCACATCGGCACCATGGCGGGGAAGTTGAACGGCGTGATGCCGGCGACCACACCGAGGGACTGGCGGATCGCGGCGACGTCCACCCGGGTGGAGACCTGCGTGGACAGCTCCCCCTTGAGCTTCTCGGGGATGCCGCAGGCCAGCTCGATGATCTCCAGACCGCGGGCGACCTCGCCGAGGGCGTCGGAGTGCACCTTGCCGTGCTCGGCGGTGATCAGCCGGGCCAGCTCCTCGCGGTGGGCGAAGACCAGCTCGCGGTAGCGGAACAGCACCGAGGTGCGCTTCGCCAGGGAGCTGGTGCCCCAGGTGGCGAACGCCTCCTTGGCGGCGGCGACCGCCGCGTCGACCTCCTCGGCGGAGGCGAAGGCGACCTGCTTCTCCTGGGCGCCGGTGGCCGGGTTGAACACCGGGCCGAAGTTGCCGGACACACCCTCGACGGGCTTGCCGCCGATCCAGTGGCTGATGGTCTGCATGCGGGGGCCTTTCGGTGGTGACGACTACGGGCTGAGATCAGAGGTACCGGCGGCGGTCGGCGGCGTGCCGTTCGTAGTCCCGGCGCGCGGCGACCGCAGCCGGACGCGTCGCGGTCTCGGCAACAGGAACATCCCACCAGGACTGGGCGCCCGGCGCGCCCGGCACAGTGTCGGCCGTTTCGGTCTCGACGTAGACACATGTGGGGCGGTCCGCGCCGCGCGCCTCGGCGAGGGCGTCGCGCAGCGCGCCGACGGTGGGCGCGCGCAGCACCCGCATGCCGAGGGAGGCGGCGTTGGCGGCGAGATCGACGGGCAGCGGGGCGCCGGTGTAGGTGCCGTCCGCCGCGCGGAAGCGGTAGTCGGTGCCGAAGCGCTCCCCGCCGGTCTGTTCGGAGAGCCCGCCGATGGAGGCGAACCCGTGGTTCTGCAGCAGCACCAGCGTGAACGCGACGCCTTCCTGGACCGCCGTGACGATCTCGGTGGGGTTCATCAGATACGTGCCGTCGCCGACCAGGGCCCACACCGGACGGCCCGGGGCGGCGAGGGCGACTCCCAGGGCCGCGGGGATCTCGTAGCCCATGCAGGAGTAGCCGTATTCGAGGTGGTACTGGCGGCGGGAGCGGGCACGCCAGAGCCGGTGCAGATCGCCGGGGAGGGAACCGGCGGCGTTGATCACGATGTCGGTGTCCCCGACGACGGCGTCCAGCGCGCCGAGCACCTGGGTCTGGGTGGGCCGGGCGGCCGGATCGGGGGCGGCGTACGCGGCGTCGACGCGGCGCTCCCAGGCGGCCTTCGCGGTGGTGTACCCCGTTTCGTACGCGGCGTCGACGCGGTGGCCGCGCAGGGCGCGGGAGAGGGCGGTGAGCCCTTCGCGGGCGTCGGCGACCAGCGGCAGCGCGGCGAGCTTGTGGGCGTCGAAGGCGGCGATGTTGAGGTTGACGAAGCGGACGCCCGGGTCGGCGAAGAGGGTGGCGGAGGCGGTGGTGAAGTCGGTGTAGCGGGTGCCGACGCCGAGGACGGCATCGGCCTCGCGGGCGAGCGCGGCGGCGGTGGCGGTACCGGTGTGGCCGATGCCGCCGACATCGGCGGGGTGGTCGTGGCGGAGCGCTCCCTTGCCCGCCTGGGTGGCGGCGACGGGGATGCCGGTGGCGTCGGCGAAGGCCCGCAGGGCGTCCTCGGCCTCGCTGTGGTGGACGCCGCCGCCGGCGACGATCAGCGGACGGCGGGCGCCGCGCAGCACCCGGGCCGCCTCGGCGAGGGCGTCCGCGTCGGGCGCCGGGCGGGGCACCCGCCAGACCCGGTCGGCGAAGAACTCCGCCGGCCAGTCGTACGCCTCGGTCTGGACGTCCTGCGGCAGGGCGAGGGTGACCGCGCCGGTGCCGACGGGGTCGGCCAGCACCCGCATCGCCTGGAGGGCGGCCGGGATCAGCGCCTCGGGCCGGGTGACACGGTCGAAGTAGCGGGAGACGGGGCGCAGCGCGTCGTTGACGGAGAGGTCACCGGCGTACGGGACTTCGAGCTGCTGGAGGACGGGGTCGGCGCGGCGGGTGGCGAAGGTGTCACCGGGCAGCAACAGGACCGGCAGGTGGTTGACGGTGGCGAGGGCGGCGCCGGTGACGAGGTTGGTGGCGCCGGGGCCGATGGAGGTCGTGACGGCCTGGGCGCGGAGCCGGTCGCTCTGCCGGGCGAAGGCGGTCGCGGCGTGCACCATGGCCTGTTCGTTGCGGCCCTGGAGGAACGGCAGGGCCTCGGGCTCCTCACGCAGCGCCTGGCCGATCCCGGCGACGTTGCCGTGGCCGAAGATGCCCCAGCAGGCGTTGACCAGGCGGTGGCGGCGGCCGTCCCGCTCGGTGAACTGGCGGGCCAGGAACCGCACCAGGGCCTGCGCGACGGTGAGGCGAAGGGTGGTCATCGGGCGTCTCCCGGGGGCGCGGTGTAGCGGGGCAGGCGGGGGTCGGCGGGCTGATCCGCCCAGGTGGAGCGGATCCAGCCGTGGTCGGGATGGTCGCGGATCAGCCACTCGCGGGCGGCGCCGGGACCGGCCATGACGTTGAGGTAGTAGAGGGTGTGGCCGGGGGTGGCGATGGACGGGCCGTGCCAGCCGTCGGGGATGAGGACGGCGTCACCGGTGCGGACCTCGGCGAGAACGTCGGTGCGGTGGCCGGGCCCGGAGGGTGTGACGCGTTGGTAGCCGGTGCCCGGGGTGCCGTGGGCGGCCTCGACCTCGAAGTAGTAGATCTCCTCCAGCTCGGACTCCTCACCGGGGCGGGCGGTGTCGTGTTTGTGCGGTGGGTAGGACGACCAGTTGCCGCCCGGGGTGAGGACTTCGACGGCGATGAGCTTGTCGCAGGCGAAGGCCCCGGCGGCGGCGAAGTTGTTGACCTGGCGGGAGCAGGTCCCGGCGCCGCGCAGCTCCACGGGGACGTCGGCCGCGGCCCCGCGGCGCGCGGGCAGCCGGCGGGCGCAGCGGGCCCCGGCGAGGGCGAACCGGCCGCCCGCCCGGCTGGTCAGCTCCGCGCGCGCCTCGCGCGGGACGTAGGCGAAGTCCGTCAGGCCGCTGAAGACGCTGTCGCGGCCGGTGAGTTCGTGCGGGATGCCGTCGGTGGTGACGGTGCAGCCCCCGGTGAGGGGCAGCACGATCCATTCGCTCTCCCCCGCCGCGAAGGCGTGGTGGCCGCCGGGCGGCAGGTCGAGGACGCGCAGCGAGGAGTGGCCCCAGCCCGCCCGCTCGGGCGTGATGTCCAAGGCGTACCGCCCGGACCCGCCGTGACCTGCGGGGATGTGGAGGCCGAGGGACCGGCCGGCGCCGGGTGCGGACGCGGATGACGCGGATTCGGAGTTCATGACCACAAGTCTCCACCCGACCACTGACAGTGAGGGAGGTGCGGAGGCGATGACGGCGTCCGGCAGTCCGCGCGGGAAGTCCGGTCCGGAACCGGCGCCGGAGCCCCGCCCCGGTCCGGCCCGGCGGCCCGGCCCCCGCCCGGCGCCCGGACGCCGGAGCACGGCGGGTTCACCGCCCGGCGAGGAACGCGTCGATCTCGGCCGGGAACGGCATGGCGGGTGCGCAGGCGAGACGGGTGGCGACGAGGGCGCCGGCCGCGTTGGCGTAGCGCATCATCGGCGCCAGCTCCCAGCCGTGCAGCAGCCCGTGGCAGAGGGCGCCGCCGAAGGCGTCACCGGCGCCGAGTCCGTTGACGACGTCGACGGGGAAGGCCGGGACCTCGGCGCTGCGGCCGTCCCGGTGCACCGCGAGGACACCCTTGGGGCCCTGCTTGACGACGGCGAGTTCGGCGCCGAGCGCGAGCAGCGCCTCGGCGCAGGCCCTCGGCTCGCGCAGTCCGGTGGCGGCCTCGGCCTCGTCGATGTTGCCGACGGCGACGGTGGCGTGGGCGAGCGCCGCCTCGTAGTGGGGGCGGGCGGCGGCCATGGCGGCGGCGCCGGTCGCCCCGCCGTCCCCGGAGGCGCCGCCCGCGCCGCCCCAGAACAGCGGCCGCCAGTCGAGGTCGAGGACGGTGGGCCCGCGCCTGGCGCGGGCGGCGAGCGCGGCGAGGGTGGCGGTGCGGCTGGGTTCCTCGCACAGTCCGGTGCCGGTGGTCCACAGGATCCGGGCCGCGCGCAGCGCGTCGTGATCCAGCTCGTCGGCGCGGAGGGTGAGGTCGGGGGCGGTGGGGCGGCGGTAGAAGTAGAGCGGGAAGTGGTCCGGCGGGAAGATCTCGCAGAACGTCACCGGGGTGGGCAGGCCGTCCACGGCGGTGACCCAGCGGTCGTCGACGCCGAACCCCCGCAGCTCCCGGTGGAGGTAGTCGCCGAAGGGGTCGCGTCCGGTGCGGCTGATGACGGCCGTGCGGCGGCCCAGGCGCGCGGCGGCCACCGCGACGTTGGTGGCGGAGCCGCCGAGGAACTTCCCGAACGTCTCCACCTCGGCGAGCGGCACGCCCGTCCGGAGCGGGTAGAGGTCCACCCCGATACGGCCCATGGTGATGAGGTCGAACGGTTCCGGCATGGGTCCCCTTCGCTTCGCCCGGTGCGGCAAGGCGGGACCGGGCGGCGCGCCCGTGCCCTGTCGCGGGCACAGGTCTAGTGGGGCCACCGGACCGTGTCAACGGCGCGGCGCACCGCCCTGACCTGTACGGGGGCGGCCGTACGGGCGAGCGGCCCGCACGCGCGGGCACCCCGGTACGGCCGCCCGCCCAGGGGGAACGGCATGGCGCAATCACCGCTCCCGGGAGCGCGCCCCGGGCGGTCACGGCGGGAGATCCCCATGGCGGGAGGGATTCTTGACACCCCCCGGGGCGCCCGCGAGGCTGAGGCCACCACTCCCGCGCCCCCGGTCACCGCCGACCGGCGAGAGGAGAGCCGCCACATGACCGCAGCCCGTGCCGGTGCCCCCGTTCTGGACCGCATCCGGGTGGGTTCCGCGCCGGATTCGTGGGGCGTGTGGTTCCCCGACGACGCACAGCAGATCCCCTGGCGGCGCTTCCTCGACGAGGTCACCGAGGCGGGCTACGACTGGATCGAACTGGGCCCCTACGGCTACCTCCCCACCGACCCGGCGGTGCTGCTGGACGAGACCGCCCGGCGCGGCCTCGGCATCTCGGCCGGAACGGTCTTCACCTCGCTGCACCACGGCCCCGCCGTCCGGGACGCGACCTGGGCGCAGGTGTCCCGGGTCGCCGCGCTCGCCCGCGCGACGGGCGCCGGGCACCTCGTCGCCATCCCGTCCTTCTGGCGCGACGACCGGACCGCCGAGCAGTTGGAGCCGCCCGAGCTGACCGCGGCCCAGTGGCGCCATCTCACCGAGGGCACGGAGTGGCTGGCGCGGCGGGTCCGGGAGGAGTACGGCCTGACGCTGGTGGTCCATCCGCACGCCGACACCCACCTCGACACCGAGGAGCACGTCACCCGCTTCCTCGACGCCACCGACTCCGGCCTGGTCTCCCTCTGCCTGGACACCGGCCACTACGCCTACTGCGGCGGCGACAGCGCCGCACTGATCCGCACCTACGGCGAACGCATCGGCTATCTCCACCTCAAGCAGGTCGATCCCGCCGTCCTGGCCGACGTCCGCGCCAAGGGCACCGCCTTCGGACCGGCCGTCCGGCAGGGCGTGATGTGCGAACCACCGCTCGGGGAGCCCGCGTTGCCGCCGGTCCTGCAGGCCGCGCAGGAGCTGGGCGGTCCGCTCTTCGCCATCGTCGAGCAGGACATGTACCCCTGCCCGCCGGAGCGGCCGCTGCCCATCGCCCGGCGCACCCGCCGCTTCCTGCGCTCCTGCGGCGCCTGAGCGGCGGGCCGGACCGGGCACGGACGGGAACGGGAGGACGACATGCACGGAACGCTGGGGGTGGCCGTCATCGGCGCCGGGCGGATGGGCGCCGACCACGTACGCCGGATCGACGAGGTGATCAGCGGAGCGCGGGTGGCGGTCGTCGCCGACACCGACGCGGCCCGCGCCGGGACACTGGCCGAGGCCATCGAAGGGGCCGTGGCCTGCACCGATCCGGTGGCCGCCATGGACGCGCCGGGGGTGGACGCGGTCCTCGTCGCCTCGCCCGGGGCGGCCCACGAGGCGGCGCTCATGGCGGCGTTCGACCGCGGGCTCCCGGTGCTGTGCGAGAAGCCGCTGACGCCGGACCCGGACTCCGCACTGCGGGTGCTCACCGCCGAGCAGCGCCACGGCCGCCGCCTCGTCCAGGTGGGTTTCATGCGCCGCTACGACAGCGACTACCTCACCCTCAAGGCACAGTTGGCGCGCGGCGCGTACGGCCGTCCGCTGATGCTGCACCACATCCACCGCAACGTCTCCTCGCCGCCCGGCTGCACCGACGCGCAGACGCTGCAGGACTCCGCGGTGCACGAGATCGACGTGACGCGCTGGCTGCTGGACACCGAGATCACCGCCGTACGCGTGCTCCGTCCGGCGCCCTCCGGTGGCGCGCCCGAGGGGCTGCACGATCCGCAGTTGATCGTCTTCGAGACGGCGGACGGCCACCTCGTCGACACCGAACTGTTCGTCAACTGCGGCTTCGGCTACCAGGTCACCTGCGAGGCGGTCTGCGAGCGGGGCACCGCCCGGATCGGCGATGACCGCGGTGTCTTCGTCAACGCGGCGGGCCGCTGGGGCGGCACCATCCCGGCGGGCTTCGTGGAGCGGTTCGCGGACGCGTACGACCGTCAGGTGCAGCGCTGGGTGGACGCCACCCGGCGCGGCACCGTGGAGGGCCCCGGCTGCTGGGACGGCTACGCCGCCGCGGTGGTCTGCCGGGCGGGCGTCCGGGCGCAGCGCACCGGCGAGCGCGTCCCCGTCGAGCTGCCCGAACGGCCCGCGCTCTACCGCTGAACCACCCACTCCTCCGCCGGCGCGGGGCTCCCCGGGGGCGGTGCCGTCCGTCCGCGCCCCCGGCCCGCCGGATGTGCGCCGCAAAGCGACCGGTCCGCGACGGTGCCCCCTCATCACCCCTCTTACGTAGGAAAGTTGACACACCGGACTCCGCCCTTCCGGCAACCGCGGCGGGAGCGGGCGGCGTGCCCGTAGACGCACGGCATCCCACTGCGGAGCGGTCCGGTGCGAGTACCCCCTGGGGGTGGCCGGACGGGCACCATACGGATGCATGGCACCCAACGGGGGAAAAGAGGACATCATGCGCATCACCTCACTGCATCGCACCATCCGCCGCCCGGCCGCCCTGGCGGCCGCCACCGGGCTGATCACCGCCACCCTGCTGACCGGTACGGCCTCCGCGGCCCGGAGCGCCGCGGGGCCGGACCCCAGGGCGGCCTGCGCCTACTACGACGGAACCGCGCTCACCGTGTACGGCCAGCGCAACGACCGGGTCAAGCAGGTCCAGTGCCTGCTGGCCAACCGCAAGTACCTGCCCTGGAGCAGCCTCACCGGTTACTTCGGCAACCAGACACTCGCCGCCGTCAAGAAGTTCCAGAAGGCGGCCCACCTGACCGCCGACGGGAAGGTCGGCAAGAAGACCTGGAAGGCGCTCTATTCCTGACCCGAGCGGGCCCGCGTCCCGGCGGCGCGGCACCCCTTCTCACGGCACCCCTTCTCACGGCGGGTCGTCCCGAGCGGGGCGGCCCGCCGTGCACGTCCGGCCCGGACCGTCCCCCTCGGCCGCCTCTCTCCAGCACCTCCACCCCTCTCCTTCCGTTCCGTCTCTGTCACGTCCGTCCCCGGCGCGTCACATCCGTCACGGTTACGCGGGTCTTCCGTCACAGGTGATCAACAGCCGCTGTCCGTAGGGCGTCCGGTGTCGTTGATCCGGCGCAGGTGACAGGTACACCCGACCTGGCCGCGCCGCTCACGGGCTGCGCGGCCGGGGCCCGGATCCAGGGAGGCGAGGCAGCGATGACCGACCGGAGGCTCTGGTCCTACAAGGACATCGCCGCGCACATCCGGGTACGGCCGGACACCGTGCGCTCCTACCGCAAGCACGGGCTGCTTCCCGAGCCGGACCTCGTCGAGGGCGGCAGGCCGTACTGGTTCGCCGACACCGTCCGCGACTGGGTGACCCGCAGACCGGGCCACAGCCGGCGGGCCTGACCCGGCCCGGAGCACGGGCCACCGCGAGCCGGGGCCCGCGGCTCCCCCACCGGGTGCCCGGCGTACGGGAGGGGGATCCGCCGACCGCCGGACACGCCGGGCGGCCCCCTCCTACGATCGCCCCATGTCCACGACCTCTCGCTCCCCCTCCGCCCGTCTCGCGGTGATCGGCGCCGGCGGGATCGGCGGCTACACCGCCGCCCTGACGCACTGGGCCGGCCTCGACGTCACCCTGTGCGTCCGCACTCCCGTCGACGGGGTCACCGTCATGCTCGACGGCGCCGAGCGGCACGCCGCGGTCCCCGTCCTCACCGACCCCGCACAGGCCGGACCCGTCGACTGGGTACTGCTGACCACCAAGGCGCAGGACACCCCGGGCGCCGCGCCGTGGCTGCGCGCCCTGTGCGGGCCGGACACCACCGTCGCCGTGCTCCAGAACGGCACCGGGCTCGCCGAACGGGTGGCCCCGTACCTCCCGGAGGGGACCGCGACGCTGCCGGTGATCTGCTACCTCTCGGCGGAGCGCACCGCACCGGGCCGGATCGTCCACCACCTCGCGAGTGAACTCCACGTGCCGCAGGGGCCGTCGTCCGAGGCGTTCGCCGCGCTGCTGGACGGCACGGGGCTGAACGTCACGCAGGTGCCGGACTTCACCACCGCCACCTGGCGCAAGCTGTTCTTCAACCTCGCCGCCAACCCCCTCACGGCGCTGCTCGGCCAGCGGATGGACATCTTCCGGGAGGCGGAGATGGCCGGGCTCGCCCGCGCGCTGCTCACCGAGGCGGCGGAGGTCGCCCGCGCGGAGGGCGCGGACATCGGCGACAGTGACATCTCCGGGACGCTGGAGATCTATGCGATGGCCCCGCCCGGCGGCGGTTCGTCGATGCTCTACGACCGCGAGGCGGGACGGCCGCTGGAGCACGAATACCTCACCGGAGCGGTCGTCGAGGCGGGCGAACGGCACTCCCTCCCGACGCCCCTGAACCGCATGCTGCTCACCCTGCTGCGCGCCGTCGACCGCGAACTTCGGGCCACGGACGCCAACTGAATCCGCACGCCCCAAAGGCCCGGTGCAACGCCCGCCTGCCACTGGCGCACCATGCCGCCGGCAGGGCACCCCGCTCCGGCGGAGCCGCCCGGGAGCCCGGAAGGCCCGCACCAGCTCACACAGGGCGCGCCGCACCCGGACCGGCGCAGCCCCCAACACGGCGGTAATCACGGAGAGTTCGTAAGTCATGACCCAACGGTAGGGGCGACCACTGACAACGGACCGAGGGCGCGACTCCGGACCCGCGGCACGGCATCCGCCCCACGCCTCCGCACCCCGCGGCACCGCATCGGCGGGGCCGTCGCCCCGGACCGGCACCCCGGTCGCGGGGACCCGTCGCACCAGCGCTTTCCGCGCCCGGACGGCCCGGCGGCGCGCCAGCCACGGCACGGCCGCACCCAAGGTGGCGACGGCGCACGAGATCCCGAAGCCCAGGGCGGCGGCGTGGAGGCGGTTGTCCACGGCGGCGCTGCCGAGGTATCCGAGGCCGGTCGCGCAGGCCGCCCACACGGTCTCGGCGAGGGCGGTGCCGAGCAGGTAGCGGCGCAGCGGGTAGCGCAGGACGCCGCAGGCGACGGCGCCGGCGATCCGCCCGCTGGGCAGGAAGCGCACCCCGAGGACGAACGGCAGGCCGTAGCGCTCGATGCGCCGGGAGGTCCACTCCAGGAGGACGCGGCGGCGGACCCGGCGCCGCATCCGGACACGGGCCGGGCCACCGAAGTGGCGGGCGAGCAGGTACATCAGGGCGTCGCCAACGGTGGCGCTGCCCGCGACGGCCAGCAGGACGAGGGGGAGGAAGAGGTCGCCATGCGCGGCGAGGACTCCGGCGGAGGCGAGCAGCGCGGAGTTGGGCACCAGCGGTGGCAGGGTGGTGAGCACCAGCAGCCCGTAGAGGGCCGGTACGCGCATCCGGCGCGCCTCCTTCGATCCGCGCCGGTCCGGGCCGCTCCGGACCGGTACCTCCCAGGCTGACGCGCGGTGCGCGGGGTGGCAACGCCTGCCGGACGGAGCGGTACGCCATCGCTGGATTGATACCCCCTAGGGGTATAGAGTGCATCCCGTCGGGCGCCACCGGCGGCCCCGCCGCACCCTGGCGGCGCACACCCCGGCGAGCCCGGCACCCGTACGGCACTTCGACGTCCACGGAACATCGGCACCACGAGGAGACTCCCATGACCGCCGCATCGACGAACGGCTCCTGCTGCACGCCCGACGGCTCCTGCCACTCCGGCGAGAGCGCGGCGCAGGCGGGCGAGATCACCACCGCCTACAAGGTGACCGGCATGACCTGCGGACACTGCGAGGGTGCGGTCACCTCCGAGATCTCGGAGCTGGACGGCGTCGTCTCGGTGCGCGCGGAGGCCGCCACGGGTCTGGTGACCGTCGTCTCGCGGGCCGCCCTCGACGAGGCCGCGGTGCGCGAGGCGGTGGACGAGGCCGGCTACGAGCTGGTCGGCCCCGCCTGACGGCTCCCGGCACCGACGGGGGTTTTCGCCACAGGGGCCACTACGCGGCCCACACAGCTCACACGTTCACAAAATTCCCACAATGGGCACAACACCCATACGTCAGGGCCGCGATATTCAGATCGCGGCCCTTGACCGTTTTCGCCCTCATATGGCAAGAGACTCAGATCACAGCGATCCGAACGTAACCATCGAGGGGGGTCGAGAGTCTAACCGGGTGTGCAGGCACCCCGGCGGGGCCTGCTCGGCAACAGCCGTGCCGGTCTTGGGGGACCGGCCCCGGCTACGCGTGGCCGGGGCGACGTGCCCGGGGAGCTTTGAGCGGCCCTCCCGAACGTGCGCGTCCCGGCAGATCGCGGTGCACCCTGAACGCCCGGACGGATCCCGTGGGGGGAATCCGACCCGGGACAAGGGAAGCGCCCCGCGCTCTGGACCCGTGGGGGGATCTGGAGGCGGGGCGCTTTTCGTTCCCTCACACCGAAGACGCGAACGACCCCCGACCTGGACGGACGGGGGCCTTGCGCATGCCGGGCGCGCGGGCGCCCGGACGGGTCAGCGCTGCTCGACGGGCACGAAGTCGCGCTCGACGACGCCGGTGTAGATCTGCCGCGGGCGGCCGATCCGCGAACCGGGCTCCTTGATCATCTCGTGCCACTGGGCGATCCAGCCCGGGAGGCGGCCGAGGGCGAAGAGGACCGTGAACATCTCGGTCGGGAAGCCCATGGCCCGGTAGATCAGACCGGTGTAGAAGTCGACGTTCGGGTAGAGCTTGCGCTCGACGAAGTAGTCGTCGGAGAGCGCGTGCTCCTCCAGCTTCAGGGCGATGTCCAGCAGCTCGTCGGACTTGCCGAGCGCCGAGAGGACGTCGTGCGCCGCCGCCTTGATGATCTTCGCCCGGGGGTCGAAGTTCTTGTAGACGCGGTGCCCGAAGCCCATGAGCTTCACGCCGTCTTCCTTGTTCTTCACCTTGCGGATGAAGGAGTCGACGTCGCCGCCGTCGCGCTGGATGCCCTCCAGCATCTCCAGCACGGACTGGTTGGCACCGCCGTGCAGGGGGCCCCAGAGCGCGTTGATACCGGCGGAGATCGAGGCGAAGAGGTTCGCCTGCGAGGAGCCGACCAGACGCACGGTCGAGGTCGAGCAGTTCTGCTCGTGATCCGCGTGCAGGATCAGCAGCTTGTCGAGAGCGCTGACCACGACCGGGTCCAGGTCGTACTCGGCGGCGGGCACCGAGAACGTCATGCGCAGGAAGTTCTCGACGTAGCCGAGGTCGTTGCGCGGGTAGACGACCGGGTGGCCGACCGACTTCTTGTAGGCGTACGCCGCGATCGTCGGCAGCTTGGCCAGCAGGCGGATCGTGGAGATGTGCCGCTGCTGCTCGTCGAACGGGTTGTGGCTGTCCTGGTAGAAGGTCGACAGGGCGCTGACGACCGACGACAGCATCGCCATCGGGTGGGCGTCCCGGGGGAAGCCGTCGTAGAAGCGCTTGACGTCCTCGTGCAGGAGGGTGTGGTACGTGATGTCCTGCTTGAAGTTGGAGAGCTGGTCGACGGTCGGCAGCTCGCCGTTGATCAGCAGGTACGCGGTCTCGACGAACGTGCTGCGCTCCGCGAGCTGCTCGATCGGGTAGCCGCGGTAGCGCAGAATCCCCTGCTCACCGTCCAGATAGGTGATCGCGGATTTATACGCGGCAGTGTTGCCGTAACCGGAGTCCAGGGTCACCAGACCGGTCTGGGCGCGCAGCTTCGAGATGTCGAAGCCCTCATCGCCGACGGTGCTGCCGACGACCGGGTAGCTGTATTCGCCGTCCCCGTAACGCAGTACTACAGAGTTGTCGCTCACGTCATCCCTCACCGACGTTGTGCCTCTTCTTCGAGGTGCCCTGACTGCCTCTACCTTCCCCCATTTGGACATGGGATGTGCACTCGGGGTCGGCAATTCGGCCTTCGGGCGGCACTGAGTGCCGTTTACCTGACCATCCTGCGCCCCTTCGACCCGATTAGGGAAGTCGGGCGGCACCCACGACTCCGGCGAGTCGCCGATCGAGCGCCGTGCACCGCCGGCCGGCGGACACGGTGCGTACGGCCTGCCCCAGAGCCTTTCGGGACCCCACCAGCACCACCAGGCGTTTTGCCCGGGATATCGCCGTATACAGCAGATTCCGCTGCAACATCATCCAGGCGCCCGTCGTGACCGGAATCACCACCGCCGGATACTCGCTCCCCTGCGAGCGGTGGATCGTCACCGCGTAGGCGTGCGCCAGCTCGTCCAGCTCGTCGAAGTCGTACGGGACCTCCTCGTCCTCGTCGGTACGGACCACGAGTCGCTGGTCGTCGATGTTCATATCCGTGACCACGCCGACGGTGCCGTTGAAGACGCCGTTGGCGCCCTTCTCGTAGTTGTTGCGGATCTGGGTGACCTTGTCGCCCACCCGGAAGACCCGGCCGCCGAAGCGGCGCTCCGGCACCTCCGGGCGCGCCGGGGTGACCGCCTGCTGGAGCAGGGCGTTGAGTGCGCCCGCCCCGGCCGGTCCGCGGTGCATCGGGGCGAGCACCTGGACGTCCCGCCGGGCATCGAGGCCGAAGGTCGCGGGGATGCGGCGGGCCACGACGTCGACGGTGAGCCGGCCGGCCGCCTCGGTGTCCTCCTCGGCGAAGAGGAAGAAGTCCGGCAGGCCCTGCGTCAGCGGCGGCTTCCCGGCGTTGACGCGGTGCGCGTTGGTGACCACGCCGGACTGCTGGGCCTGGCGGAAGATCCTGGTCAGCCGGACACACGGCACCGGGCCGCCGTCGGCGAGCAGATCCCGCAGCACCTCCCCCGCACCGACCGACGGGAGCTGGTCGACATCGCCCACCAGCAGCAGATGGGCGCCCGGCGGGACCGCCTTGACCAGCTTGTTGGCGAGCAGCAGATCGAGCATGGACGCCTCGTCGACCACCACCAGATCGGCCTCCAGCGGCCGGTCGGCGTCGTACGCGGCGTCCCCGCCGGGCTTCAGCTCCAGCAGCCGGTGGACGGTCGACGCCTCCGCGCCCGTCAGCTCCGCCAGCCGCTTGGCGGCCCGTCCCGTGGGCGCGGCCAGCACCACCCGGGCCTTCTTGGCTCGGGCCAGCTCGACCACCGAGCGGACCGTGAACGACTTGCCGCACCCCGGGCCGCCCGTGAGCACCGCCACCTTGCGGGTCAGCGCGAGACATACCGCCTCCCGCTGCTCCGGCGCCAGGTCGGCGCCCGTGCGCCGTGCCAGCCAGGCCAGCGCGCGCTCCCAGTCGACGTCCCCGAAGACCGCCAGCCGGTCCTCGGGGGCGCGCAGCAGCCGCGTCAGCCGGCCGGCCAGGGACAGCTCGGCGCGGTGGAAGGGCACCAGGTAGACGGCGGTGACGGGCTCCTCCCCGCCGCCCTGCCAGATCTTCTCGCGCACCACTCCCTCCGGGTCCGCCGCCAGCTCGGCCAGCGCGTCGATCACCAGACCGGTGTCCACCTGGAGCAACTTCACCGCTTCGGCTATCAGTTGCTCCTCGGGCAGGAAGCAGTGCCCCTGGTCCGCCGACTGCGACAGGGCGTACTGGATGCCGGCCCGGACCCGCTCGGGACTGTCGTGCGGGATGCCGACCGCCTGCGCGATGCGGTCGGCCGTCAGGAAGCCGATGCCCCAGACGTCGGCCGCCAGACGGTAGGGATGCTCGCGCACCACGGCGATGGCGTCGTCCGCGTACTTCTTGTAGATGCGTACGGCGAGGGAGGTGGAGACGCCGACGCCCTGGAGGAAGATCATCACCTCCTTGATGGCCTTCTGCTCCTCCCAGGCCGCGGCGATCTTCTTCGTCCGCTTCGGGCCGAGGCCGGGCACCTCGATCAGCCGGGCCGGCTCCTCCTCGATGACGTCGAGGGTGGCGACGCCGAAGTGCTCGGTGATGCGGTCGGCGATGCGCGGGCCGATGCCTTTGATCAGGCCCGAGCCGAGGTAGCGGCGGATGCCCTGGACGGTGGCGGGCAGGACGGTGGTGTAGTTCTCGACGGTGAACTGCTTGCCGTACTGCGGGTGGGAGCCCCAGCGGCCCGTCATCCGCAGGGATTCGCCGGGCTGCGCCCCCAGCAGCGCGCCGACGACCGTCAGCAGCTCGCCCGCGCCGCGGCCGGTGTCGACGCGCGCGACGGTGTAACCGCTCTCCTCATTGGCGTAGGTGATCCGCTCCAGGACCCCTTCGACCACCGAGGTGTTGACCGCGTTGCCCATGCTCCGAACGGTACCGCCGGGGTCTGACAACGCGGTCCGCACGGCGTTCGGGCGGTCGCCGGAGAGAGGCCGCCGGAAGGGCCGTCCGCCGTGTGCACGGCGCCGTCCGGGGCGCAACCGCCGGGCGGCGCCGGTCAACCGGTCATTGACCGGGCGATACTTTCGGGCTATCCGTGATCCTCCAACCGTCCCTCATTTCGCCGGGGAAGCCCGCCGGAAGGAGCGCACATGCACTCCAGACGTGCCGTCCTGACCACCGCCGCGGCGGCGGCCGCCGCCTGCGCCGCGGGCACCGTTCCCGCGGCCGCCGCGGGCCCCGCCGCCGCCCGCCCGGGGGCCGCCCCCGCCGCCGTACGGGAGCGGATGCGGCGTCTCATCGCCCGTATGACACCGGAGGAGAAAGCCGGTCAGCTCTTCGTGATGCGGGTCTACGGGCATTCCGCCACCGATCCGGACCCGGCCGACGTGGCCGCCAACCGCAAGGAGATCGGCGTCGCGAACGCGGCCGAACTCATCGCGAAGTACCACGTCGGCGGCATCATCTACTTCAGTTGGGCGCACAACACCCGCGATCCGCACCAGATCGCGGAGCTGTCCAACGGCATCCAGCGGGCGGGCGCGGCGCAGCGGCTGCCCGTCCCGCTGCTGATCTCCACCGACCAGGAGCACGGCGTCGTCGCGCGGATCGGCGCGCCCGCCACCCTGCTGCCCGGGGCGATGGCGCTCGGCGCCGGGGGCTCGCGGACGGACGCCACGACCGCGGCCGCGATCAGCGGCGCCGAGCTGTACGCGATGGGCATCCGCCAGGACTTCGCCCCGGACGCCGACGTCAACGTCAACCCCGCCAACCCGGTCATCGGCGTCCGTTCCTTCGGCTCCGACCCGCAGGCCGCGGCCCGGATGGTCGCCGCCCAGGTGCGCGGCTACCAGGGCGCGGGGGTCGCCGCCGCCGCCAAACACTTCCCCGGGCACGGCGACACCGATGTCGACAGCCATGTGGGGCTGCCCACCATCCACCACACCGCCGAGGAGTGGGAGCGGCTGGACGAGCCGCCGTTCCGGGCCGCCGTCGCCGCCGGGATCGACGTGATCATGACGGCGCACCTCGTCGTCCCCGCCTTCGACCCCAGCGGGGACCCGGCGACCCTCTCGCACCCCATCCTCACCGGGCTGCTGCGCGAACGGCTCGGCTACGACGGCGTGGTGATCACCGACTCGCTGGGCATGCAGGGCGTCCGCGAGAAGTACGGCGACGACCAGGTGCCGGTCCTGGCGCTCAAGGCCGGGGTGGATCAGTTGCTCAACCCGCCGGACCTCGCCGTCGCGCACGCCGCCGTCGTCCGCGCGCTGAAGGAGGGCGAGCTGTCCGAGGAGGCCGTGGACGCCAAGCTGGAGCGGATCCTGCTGCTCAAGGAGCGCCGCGGGCTCTTCGCCGACCCGTACACCTCGCGGGCCGCGGTCGACCGGGTGGTGGGCATCCGCCGCCATCTGGAGACGGCTGACACGCTCGCCGACCGGACGACGACGCTGCTGCGCAACACCGGCGGGGTGCTGCCGCTCTCCCGCCGCCGCGAGCGCCGGGTGCTGGTGGTGGGGGCGGACGCGGCCGCGCCGTCCGGGACGGGCGGGCCGCCCACCGAGGTGCTGGCCCGGGAACTGACCGGCCTCGGCTTCGCCGCGACCGCGCTGTCCACGGGCATGACGCCGGACGGGGAACTGATCGGCGAGGCGCTGGCGGCGCTGGCCGAGCGGGACGCCGTGGTCGTCGCGACCTACGACGTCACACCCGGCTCCCCGCAGCGCACGCTGGTCGAGGCGCTGCTCGCCACGGGGAAGCCGGTGGTCCAGCTCGCGGTCCGCAATCCGTACGACCTCGCGCAGCTCGACGGCGTACGGGCGGGGCTGGCATCCTACGGGTGGACCGATGTCGAGGTGCGGGCGGCGGCGCGGGTGATCGCCGGGCGGCGGTCGCCCCGGGGGCGGCTGCCGGTGCCGGTGATGCGGGCCGACGCGCCGGACGAGGAGCTGTACCCGGTCGGCCACGGGCTGACGTACTGACGACGCGGTACGAGGCGCGCCCCTCCGGGCGGAGGGGCGCGCCGTAACGTTCCGTCAGCCGTGACCAGAGCTAGATCCGCAGGTCAGGGGCGCAGGGGCGGGGTGCGGCGCGGTTCCTGGCGGTCCAGCTTCCGGTCGTAGGGGGCCTGTGCGGTGGCCTTGCCGCCGGAGGCGACGCCCGCCCACTTCAGGAGGGAGGCGGTGGCCTTCGTACGGTCCGCGTCCTTGAGCTTGGCGATGTTGGAGCCGTGGTTGCCGCCGGGCACGGTGTAGACGTAGGAGTCCCGGGCGCCCTTGCCCAGCTCGAAGTGTTCCGAACTCCACGGGTCCCACTGGCCGTTGACGAACATCATCCGCTGGGCGTGGTGGCGCACCCAGCGGTCCACGTCGGGCATGGCGCGCCGGTCGAAGCGCATCGGGATGTCACGCGGGACGAAGGTGCGGGAGTTGTTGATGCCCGGGTACTTCAGCAGGCCCTTGAGGTGCGGGTAGCCGTATCCGGGCTCACCGAGCTGGGTGCCTGCCTGGTAGTAGTACGGCGTGTACGGCTCCATGCCCTGGTCGGTGTAGCTGTCGAAGCCGCCGACCTCGTCCATCCACGTCCACAGCGCGTCGGTGGAGACGTCCGGGGCGGGCACGTCCTTACACGCGGTGGCGGCCGGCTGGTACTGCCAGAAGCCGAACTCCAGGTCCGTCACCATCACTTCATAGGCGCGGTCGACGGAGCCGAAGAGGCGGAAGGTCTTCTTCTCCTTCCCGGCCCAGCGGGCGAACCGCTCGTCCATCTCGTCGCGGCGGTTGAGCGCCTCGCGGGTGATCTTGTGCAGCGCGGTGCGGCACTCCGGGGTGCCGACGGTGCGGAAGAACCGGTCATACGCGGAGTCCTCGTCGTTGACGACGTCGTTGGGCGCGACGTAGGCGACGGTGCCGTTCATGTCGCCGGGGTGGAAGCGGCGGTAGTACGTCGCCGTCATACCGCCCTTGCTGCCGCCGGTGGCGATCCAGTTCTTGCCGTAGATGCGGTGCAGTGCCTGGTAGATGCGGTGCTGGTCGTCGGCTGCCTGCCGGATGTCCAGCTTCTTCCAGTCGGCGGGCTGCGGCCGGGAGGGCGTGAAGTAGCGGTATTCCAGGGAGACCTGGTTGCCGTCGATGATCTGCGTCGGCTCGGTGCGGGACGGGGTGGTGCTGACGTTGTAGCCCGAGGTGTAGAAGACGGTCGGGCGGTCGACCGCCTTGTGCAGCACCGTCAGCCGCTGTTCGAACGTGCCCCGCGCGGGATGGCGGTGGTCGATCGGCTGGGTGTACGTGAGGACGAAGTAGCGGTAGCCGTCGACCGGCTTCTCCTCCACCAGGTGCATGCCCGGTATCGCGAGCAGGCGCTCCTTGATGTCCTTCGTCTCCGGTGCGGCGGTGGCCGCTCCGGCCGGAACGCTGGTCGCGCCCGCCGTGCCGATCAGCACAGCGAGCGGCACCAGCCAACGGAACGTTCTTCGCATGATCCCTCCCCAGGGGTCGCGGAATTCGCGCCGAACCTACCCGGGGGGAATCGGGGCCGACCAGCACCGATGGGTAACGCCTGTCCGGCGGAGGGCGCCCCGCCGGACCGTACGGCTCAGACCCGCGCCGTCACCTCCTCACCGGTGAAGGCGCGCCACAGGGCGGCGTACCGGCCGTCGCGTGCGAGGAGTTCGGCGTGGGTGCCGTCCTCGGCGACGCGGCCGTGGGCCATCACCACGACCCGGTCGGCGCGGGCCGCGGTCGTCAGGCGGTGGGCGACGACGAGGGTGGTGCGGCGTCCGGCGAGCCGGTCGGTGGCCTGGTTGACGACGGCTTCGGAGGCGAGGTCGAGAGCGGCGGTGGCCTCGTCGAGCAGCAGGATGTCGGGGTCGACCAGCTCGGCCCGGGCCAGGGCCAGCAACTGGCGCTGACCTGCGGAGAGGTTACGGCCGCGCTCGGCGACCTCGTGGAGGTAACCGCCGTCGAGGGCGGCGATCATCGGGTGGGCGCCGACCGCGCGGGCCGCGGCCTCCACCTCCGCGTCGGTGGCGTCCGGCCGCCCGTAGGCGATGGTGTCGCGGACCGTACCGGCGAAGAGGTACGACTCCTGGGGGACGACGCCGAGGCGGTGGCGGTAGCCGGTGAGATCCAGCTCCCGCAGGTCGGTGCCGTCGACGCGGACGGCGCCGCCGGTCGGGTCGTGGAAGCGGGCGACCAGCTTGACGAGGGTGGACTTGCCGGCACCGGTCTCGCCGACGAAAGCGACGGTCTGACCTGCGGGGATCGTCAGATCGATGCCGGACAGCGCCTGTTCGGCGCCGTCGGGATCCGTGCCGTAGTGGAAGTCCACATGGTCGAAGGTGACCTCGCCGCGCAGCTCGGGCACCGGGCGGGGATCCGCGGCGGCGGGGGTGGTGCTCGGCTCGCGCAGCAGCTCCTGGATCCGGCCGAGCGAGACGGATGCCTGCTGGTAGCCGTCGAAGACCTGGGAGAGCTGCTGGACGGGGGCGAAGAACAGGTCGATGTAGAGGAGGTAGGCGACGAGCGCACCGGCCGTCAGGGTGCCCGCGCCGACCCGCCCGGCGCCGACGATCAGCACCAGGGCGGCGGCGACCGACGACAGCAGTTGCACGAACGGGAAGTACACGGATATCAGGAACTGACCGCGGACCCGGGCCTGGCGGTAGGCGTGGCTGCGGTCGGCGAACCGCGCGGCGCCCATGCCCTCGCGCCGGAACGCCTGGACGATCCGCAGCCCGGCGACGCTCTCCTGGAGGTCGCCGTTGACGACGCTGATCCGCTCCCGGGCCAGCTCGTACGCCTTGACGCTCTGCTTGCGGAAGACATACGTGCCGAGGATCAGCGGCGGGAGGGTGGCGAAGACGACCAGGGCCAGTTGGACGTCGATGACGAGGAGGGCGACGAGGATGCCGCCGAAGGTCAGCACCGAGACGACGGCGGTGACCAGGCCGGTCTGCAGGAACGTCGACAGCGCGTCGATGTCCGTGGTCATCCGCGTCATGATCTTGCCGGTCAGCTCGCGCTCGTAGTAGTCGAGGCCGAGACGCTGGAGCTGGGCGAAGATCTTGACGCGGAGGGAGTACAGGACCCGCTCGCCGGTGCGGCCGGTCATCCTGTTGCCGCCGATCTGCGCGGCCCACTGGACGACCACCGTCACCAGGGCGAGGAGTGCGGCCGTCCACACCCCGGCGAGCACCCCGCGGCGCACACCTTCGTCGATGCCCTGCCGGATGAGGACCGGGACGAGGAGACCGCCGAGGGCGTCCACGGCCACCAGGCCCAGGGCGATCAGCAGCGGCCCGCCGAATCCGCGCAGCAGCCGTCGCAGGCCGTACGAGTCCTCGGCCGCGGCGGCCCGCTCCTCGTCGATGTCCGGGGTGTCGGTCGCCGGCGGCAGGGCGGCGACCTGTTCGAGGAGTTCGGGGGTGGCGGCCGGTCCGGTCATGCCCTCCGGGGCGCCGTCGGAGTCGCGGCGGACCCACAGCTCTGGGGTGATGCCGTCCGGGCCGGGTGCGCCGCCCGGGGTGGCGGGGCGCGCGCCGTCCGAGTGAGCGCCATCGGGGCGCGCGCCGCCGGGGTGTACGCCGTCGGGACGGGCCTCCCCTAGGTCCGTGGGGAACGGATCCAGCAGGCCGGTCGCGGCGGCTTCGCCGCCGAAGGCGCCCGCCACCTCCCCGGCCGGGTCGTGCGGGACGCCGCCCAGCTCGTCCGGGTCGGTCAGCAGGCTCCGGTAGAGCGGGCAGCGGGCGGTGAGTTCGTCCTGGGTGCCGACGTCGACGAGCCGGCCGCCGTCGAGCACGGCGATGCGGTCGGCGAGGGCCAGGGTCGAGGCGCGGTGGGCGATGAGCAGCGTCGTGCGGCCGGCCATCACCCCGCGCAGCGCCTCGTGGATCTCGTGCTCCACCCGGGCGTCGACGGCGGAGGTCGCGTCGTCCAGCACCAGCAGCCGGGGATCGGTGAGGATGGCGCGGGCCAGAGCTATCCGCTGCCGCTGGCCCCCGGAGAGCGTCAGACCCTGCTCGCCGACCTTGGTGTCGTACCCCTCGGACAGCTCACTGATGAAGCCGTCGGCCTGCGCGGCGCGGGCGGCCGTACGGATCTGCTCGTCGGTGGCCTCCGGGTGGCCGTACGCGATGTTGTCGCGCACCGAGTCGGAGAAGAGGAAGCTGCTCTCGGGCACCAGGCCGATGGCGGAGCGCAGCGACTCCAGGGTGAGGTCGCGGACGTCGTGGCCGCCGATCAGGACGCGGCCTGCGGAGACGTCGTAGAAGCGGGGCAGCAGCAGGGAGACGGTGGACTTGCCGCTGCCGGAGCGCCCGACGACGGCGACGGTCTCGCCCGGGGCGATGCTCAGCGAGAAGCCGTCCAGTACGGGGCGGGACGCGGCTCCGCCCGGGGCAGGCTCCCCGGGTGCGCCGATGGTGACCGGGGCCGCGGCGTCGCGCTCGGGTCCGGTGGTCCCGCCGTAGCCGAAGGTGACGGCGTCGAACTCGACGGTGGCGGGGGCGTCGGCGGGGAGGACGTGGGCGTCGGGCCGCTCCTCCACCACCGGGTCGGTGTCGATCAGCTCGTAGACCCGCTCGACGCCGGCCCGTGCCTGCTGGCCGACGGTCAGCACCATGGCCAGCATCCGGACCGGGCCGACGAGTTGGGCGAGGTAGGTGGAGAAGGCGACGAAGGTGCCGAGGGTGACCTCGCCCCGGGTGGCCATCCAGCCGCCGAGGGCCAGCATCGCGACCTGGCCGAGGGCCGGGACGGCCTGGAGGGCGGGGTTGTAGACGGCGTTGAGGCGCACCGTGCGCAGCCGTCCGGCGAACAGCTTGCGGCCCGCCTCCCGGAGCTTGCCGGTCTCCTGCCGCTCCTGTCCGAAGCCCTTGACGACCCGGACGCCGGAGACCGCGCCGTCCACGACCCCCGCGACCGCGGCGGCCTGGCTCTGGGCGTACCAGGTGGCCGGGTAGAGGCGTGCGCGGCTGCGTTTGGCGACGAACCACAGGGCCGGGGCGACGGCCAGCGCGATGACCGTGAGCAGCGGGGAGAGGACCAGCATCACGACCAGCGAGACCAGGAAGAGCAGGACGTTCCCGATCATCATGGGGGTCATGAAGAGCAGACTCTGGATGAGCTGGAGGTCGCTGGTGGCGCGGCCGACGACCTGGCCGGTGCTCAGCTCGTCCTGACGCCGGCCGTCGAGCCGGGCGATCGAGCCGTACATGCGGGTGCGGAGGTTGTGCTGGACGTCGAGGGCGAGCCGTCCGCCGTAGTAGCGGCGGATGTAGGTGAGGGCGTAGACGACGACCGCGGCGACGATCATGAGGGTGGCCCAGGGGGCGAGCGAGCGGTCGTGGTGGACGATCACGTCGTCGATGATCAGCTTCGGGATGAGCGGGACCAGCGCCATGACCGCCATACCGCCCAGCGAGGAGCCGAGGGCGAGCAGCACATCCGTCCGGTGATGCCAACAGTCGTGCGCGAGCCTCCGCGCCCAGCTCTGTTCTGCCATGTCCGTCCCCGCCACCCGGTGCCTCCCGCGCCTCTGTCCTTGACGGAAATCTCCAACATCGCGGTCGGCGGATTTCATCCCGCCGTAACACTTCGCGCGGCGGTCGGTACGGAAATCAGGGTCCGTCCCCGAGGCGAGGTCAGGGGCGTCAGGGGCGATATCAGGGACATCCCTGATGGTGTCCGCGCCCACCAGCCGTCACGCTGAGTGACATGAGAACACGGAATCGCCCACGCGGCCTCTTCAGCGGCGGCCTCTTCAGTCACGTAGCGGTACCGCCCGGGTGGTACGGCACCGTCCCCTTCGGCCTGCTGGTCGGCGCTCTTCTCCACGTGCGCGGGCAGGGAGGGGGTACGGCCGGCCGTGCGGAGGGCGCGATATCCGGCCGACCGTGACACAGGCGGCGTGCGGGGGCGGCCGGGCTGCGGGTCCCGGTCCGACCGCCCCCGGAAGGCGCGGCGGTGGCGGTGCGGGTCAGTTCCCGGCGCGGCCCTCTCCGGCGACTTCGTCCACCGTCAGTTCGGCGATGCCCGGGCGCTTCTTCGGCGTCCCGTCGGGGTTCGGCCGCGGATCGCCGTGGACCGTGACGCGGACGTACCGCGCCGGGGTGCGGCCCGCGTATCCGGTGCCGGTCCAGTGGCTGCCGTCCCGCGAGACCTGCACGGTGTAGGCGACGGGCCTCGTCGCGTTCCAGTGCGGGGTGATCTGCCCGACGGTCGTGACGCGGCCGAGGTCGGTGGTGAGCGTGCCGTCGGCGGCGTCGGGCACCCACGCGGTGGTGGTGTTGCCGTCCACGGCGGCGCCCGCGTACATCCCCGGCTCCTCGGACGTCGCCGTCGCCGGGGTGCAGCGTGCGACGTTGTCCGTGGGTGTGAGGTCGGGCCGCCGGGTCGTGAGGACGGCGGGCCGACCGAGGCGGGCCGTCCCGGTGCCCTGCGGCGTCTCGATCGGCAGCGGCGCACCGGCGGTCAGCCGGACACGGGTGCGGTGCGCGCCGATCTCCACGTCGTAGGTCCGCCCCTGCCAGCGCAGGCCGCGCAGGGTGACGCCGCGGGAGAGCTGCGGCGGCAGCATCGGGTCGAGGTGCACGGCGTTCTCGCGCAGCCGCAGCCCGGTCAGGCCGTGGGTGAAGGTCTGCAGGAAGCCGCCCTTGCCGGTGAGGAAGTCCTGGGCGGGCTGTCCGGCGTGCGGGTCCTCGGCGCCCGCCTTGTCACCGCGCGCCTCGGAGAACTGCGCGAACGGCCCGCGGACGAACGGCTTGATGGACCGTTGGAGGTAGGTGTAGGCGGCGCAGCCGGGTTCGCCGAGGGCGGCGGCGTCGATGGCGTGGACGGAGTCGGTCATGGCCGGGCCGTCCGGGTCGGTGCGGGCCGCGTAGTAGTCGAGCGTGTCCGCCGCCTGCTGTGTGGTCATGGGCCATTCCAGGGGGTACATCAGCAGCACGGTGTCGGCCTGCTTGATGGTGGTGCCCCGGTATCCGGCGTACTGCGCGAAGACCTTGTTCTTGGCGTCGTAGGGGATGCGCAGCTTGTCGGCGATGGTGCGCCAGGCAGCGGGGGCGGGTTCGCCGAGGACGGCTGCGACGCGCAGGGCGTGGCGCAGCGCGGTGGCGGCGCCCGCGTTGGTGAAGACCCCGTCGTCAACGCCGTTGCTGTACTCGTCCGGACCGGCGACGTTCTTGACGGAGTAGCTGCCGTCGGCGTTACGGGTGGCGCGGGAGGCCCAGAACTCCGCGATGCCCTTGAGTACGGGCCAGCCGCGCGACCGCAGCCAGGCGGTGTCCTTGGTGGCGAGGTAGTACTGCCAGGTCGCGAGGGAGATGTCGCCCATGAGGTGGTTCTGGGTGCGGCAGTGCGGCGGGTCCCAGCTATGGCACTCGGTCCACAGATCGCCGTTGCTGCCGCTGGTCCAGGAGTAGAACAGCCCGTCGTAGCCGAGCTTGCGTGCGTTGGCGCGGGCGCCCGCACGGGTCCGGTAGCGGTAGTCGACGATCGACCGGGCGAGTGCGGGGTGGCTCGCCAGCAGGCTCGGGTACATCCAGGTCTCGGCGTCCCAGAAGACCTGGCCCGCGTAGTTGTCGCTGGTCAGCCCGGTGGGGCCGATGCTGTTGCGGTTTCCGGCGCGGGTGGCGGAGAGCAGTCCGTACTGCGCCGAGCGGAGCCAGGACTGCAGCTCGGGCCGGCCGGCCACCTCGATATCGCTGCGCCACAGGGCGCGCCAGGCGGCGGTGTGCCGGGCGAAGAGCGCCGGCCAGCCCCGTTCGGCGGCCCGCAGCGACGCCGAGCGGGCGGCGGCGCGGGGCGAGCGGGAGGTCAGGGCGGTGTCGACGCCGATGTATTTGGTCAGTTCGTAGCCGCGGCCGCTGCGGACGGGGAAGGTGACGCGCTGCCGGTTGGTCAGCCCGGAGGTGCGGGCGGGGAGCCTGGCCGGGCGGGCGTGGACCCGCGGTCCGGGGCGCAGCGTCGAGGCGACGGCGCCGTCGGTGGCCGTGCCGTCGGTGCGGAAGGCGACGTCCATGGTGCCGTGCGCGGAGGCGGATCCGGTGGCCTTCATCCGGCGGGCGCCACGGCCGTCGAGGGTGTCGGTGACGGTCGCCGTGCCGCTCCAGTGCGGCGTCATCCGCAGGCGGACGGCGCCGGTGTGGGCATCGGTCCGGTCGGCGAGGACGTCGTAGACGAGGTCGGTGGCGCGGCCGTCGGCGGTGGTCCAGGTGAGGGAGGTCCGGATGTAGCCGCAGCGCAGGTCGAGTGTCTGCCGGTAGTGGGAGACACGGGCGGCGGGGGTGGCGGAGGAGTAGGTCTCGGCGCCTGCCCCGCCGGCGGTCACGTCGAGCGTGGTCCAGGTGGGGATCGCCGCGACGGCCTGCCGTCCCTCGACGTTCGCGGGGCCCTTGGCGTAGAGCCCGGAGACGAACGATCCGTCGTAGGCAGGGGTCTTCAGCGGCCAGCCGGTGGCACCGCCGGGGGCGGCATAGCCGGTGCCGTTGGGTGGGACGCGCTGGCCGAGGTAGCCGTTGCCGACGTAGGCGTGGTGGCTGTCCTCGGGGTCGATACGGGTCGAACTCGCTGTCCAGTCCGGGCCGTTGCCGCAGCGTGCTCCCCGGTCGGCCCCGGCGCGCGGGGCGGCGCCGGGCGCGGCGGCCCGGGGCTGCGCGGTGGCCGACGCGGGGGCCGAGGCCGCGAGCAGGGCCGCCGCGAGGAGCGGCGCGAGCACCCTGCGGGAGCGGGCGGCCACGCGGACCACGGGGTGACGCTCGGGGGATGGTGGGTACGCCGGATGCCGTGCCGTGTGATTCATCGCTCTCCGTCGTCCGTGTGCGGCCCTGCTCCGCAACTGCCCGGCGCGGGCCGCTTCCTGGGGATATCGCGGCGTCCTTGCGACGTCAGGGGTGACCTTAAGCACGTCGCGCCGCCGAGCGCACCGAAATCGGGCATTTGACAGGGCCCCGATTGGTCAAGCGGAGATCGATGCGGCAAACTTTTAGACTGACCAGTCAGATCAAAGGAGGGGCAGTGGACACCACCCGTCAAGGGGCGGCGGTCATCGCCAAGGGGATCGGCGTCAAAGGACCGCGCGGATGGGCCTTCAGAGGTGTCGACATCTCCGCGGAGCCCGGTGCGCTGATCGCGCTGCAGGGCCCCTCGGGCTCCGGCCGCACCTGCCTCCTGCTCGCTCTCACCGGCCGGATGCGGCTCGCCGAGGGCCAGGCCACCGTCGCGGGCTTCCCGCTGCCCAAGCGGATGGGCGCGGTGCGCGGCCGGACGGCGGTCGCCCACGTTCCGGGCGTCGCCGAGCTGGAGCCGGCCCTCACCGTCGCCGAACACCTCAGGGAGCAGGCCCTGTTGGTCGGCCGGCTCAAGGGCTCCCCGCTCGGCGGGCTCTCCTGGGGCCGTCGCCACAAGGAGGAGCGCCGGGCCCGGATCGAGGCCGCCCTGGCGGCCGTAGGCCTCGACCCCGACACCCTGCCGAAGGGATTGAACACCGCCGTCCGCGACCTCGAACGCCCGGAGGCGCTGCGGCTGTCCCTGGCGCTCGGCATGCTGCACGAGCCGCATCTGCTCGCGGTCGACGACATCGACCTCAAGCTCTCCGCCGCCGAACGCGAGCAGATCTGGGGCCTGTTGCGCGAGCTGGCGGCGGCGGGCACCACCGTCGTCGCCGTCGCCGGCGACGCCCCCGAGGACGCCCTGATCGTCCGTACGGATTCCGGCGCCACGGCCGCACCGGGCGCCACCACCGATGCCACGACCACCGCCGGCCCGCAGGGCCCGGCCGACACCCACGAGGAGGAAACAGCGCATGCGTTCGCCGAAACTGGCCGCGCTTGAGCTGAGGCGTTTCGGCCGGGGCACACTCCCCCGGCTCGGCATCATCGCTCTCACGCTGATCCCCCTGCTCTACGGAGCGCTCTACCTCTGTTCCTTCTGGGACCCCTACAGCCGCCTGGACAAGATCCCGGTCGCCCTCGTCAACGACGACAAGGGCGCCACGGCCGACGGCAAGCAGCTCGACGCGGGCTCCCAGCTCGCCAAGAGCGTCCGCGACAGCGACACGTTCGACTGGCAGGAGGTCGGCTCCGGTGAGGCGGCGAAGGGCCTGGAGGACGGCAGGTACTACCTCTCGCTGACGATCCCCTCGAACTTCAGCGAGCGCATCGCGTCCAGCGGCGGGGACTCCCCGCAGACCGGCGCGCTCCAGGTCCGTACGAACGACGCCAACAACTACATCGTCGGCTCGATCTCCAAGACGGTGTTCTCGGAGATCCGGGCCAAGACGTCTGCGAAGTCCTCGCGGCAGTTCCTCGACAAGATCTTCGTCTCCTTCTCCGACCTCCACGACCAGACGCAGAAGGCCGCCGACGGCGCCGGAAAGCTGGACGACGGGCTGCACGACGCCAAGGAGGGCGCGGGCAAGCTCGCCGACGGGCTCGGTACCGCCGAGGAGAGCACCGGCAAGCTGTCGGGCGGCCTCGGCAAGCTCGACGAGGGCTCGGGCAAGGTCAGCGACGGCGCCGACACCCTGCACGACAAGGCCGGGCAGCTCGGCAAGGGCGCCTCGGATCTCCACTCCGGCATCGGCCAGGCCCAGACCAAGGCCAAGCAGTTGAGCAAGGGCGCCGGGCAGGTCGCCGACGGCACCCAGCAGCTCGCCACGGCGGTCAACGGCCTCGCCAAGAAGGATCTCCCCTACCTCAAGAAGCACAGCGAGGAGATCGCCAAGGGGGCGCGGTTCGTCGCCGACCTCACCGAGGCCCTCGACCACGACCTGGGCACGCTGCCGGGCAACTCCAAGACCGCCGCGGCCAAGGCACGGCAGGCGGCCGACGACGCGGCCGCGGTCTACCGCAAGCAGTGCACCGCCGGGTCCATCAACGCCGAGTGCCCGGAGCTGAAGGGCGTCGCCGCCGGTACCGCCGCCGCGGCGGACGCGGCGGAGAAGGTCGACAGCGCCCTCTCCCGCCTCGACCTCGGCGCCCAGCGCGCCAAGCTGCGCGAGATCCACCAGGGCGCGGTGATGGTCGCCGAGCAGGTGCCGGCCCTCGCGAAGAACGCCGACGGCCAGATCGCGCAGATCAACAAGTTGAACGCCGGGGCGCACCAGGTGGCCGACGGCGCCGAGCGGTTCGCCACCGGGCTGGGCGCGCTCTCCAACGGCAGCGCCAAGATCGCCGACGGCAGCGGCCGGCTGGCCGACGGCGCGGGCGATCTCGCCGACGGCGCGGGCCAGGTCCACAACGGCATCGGTGACGCCAAGACCGGCACCGACCAGCTCGCGGGCGGCCTGGGCAAGCTGAAGGACGGCGCGGTCTCCCTCAACGGCGGCCTGTACAAGCTGAAGGACGGCTCCAACCAACTGGCCAGCGGCCTGAACAGCGGCGTCGACAAGATCCCCGACTACGACAAGAAGCAGCGCGACGCGCGGACCGAGGTCATGGCCGACCCGGTCGAGCTGGCCGCCAAGTCGATGCACAAGGCGCCCAACTACGGCACGGGCCTCGCCCCGTACTTCATCCCGCTGTCCCTGTGGGTCGGCGCGATGGTCGCCTTCATGCTGCTCCAGCCGCTGAGCAAGCGGGCGCTCGCCGCGGGCGCGCCGGGCTGGCGGATAGCCCTCGGCTCCTGGCTCCCGGCCTTCGCGATCGGCGTGGCCCAGGTGCTGGCGCTGATGGCCGTACTCCACTGGGGTCTCGGCCTGGAGATGGCGCGGGCGACCGCCACGGTCGGCTATCTGCTGCTGGCGACGGCGTGCTTCACCGCCCTGATCCAGTTGCTGAGCGCAGTCTTCGGACCGGCGGGCCGGGTGCTCACCCTGGTCATCCTGATGCTCCAGCTCACCTCGGCGGGCGGCACCTACCCGGTGCAGACCAGCCCCGGGTTCTTCGCGGCGATCCACCCGTTCCTGCCGATGAGCTACGTCGTCGACGGGCTGCGCCGTCTGATCACCGGCGGCGACCTCTCGGTCGTCACCCAGGGCAGCATCGTGCTGGCGGTCTTCACCGTCGCCTCGCTGGCCCTGACCTCGCTGACCGCGCGGGGCCGGCAGGTCGTCCGGATGAAGGATCTGCATCCGGAACTCAGCCTGTGACCGACACCGCCACAGGCCGTAGGGGCGGTGCCGGTGACGGCACCGCCCCCGCGGCGGGTTCCCGCGCCGCCCGGCGGGAGAGCACCCGCCGCAAGCTCTTCGAGGCCGCCGTCACGCTCATCGCCGAGCAGGGCTTCTCCGCCACCACGGTGGACGAGATCGCCGAGCGCGCCGGGGTCGCGAAGGGCACCGTCTACTACAACTTCACCAGCAAGAACGTCCTCTTCGAGGAGTTGCTGCGGGACGGCATCGATCTGCTCGCGGCCTCCCTGCGCCAGGCGTCCGACGAGGCGACGGCGCGCGGCGGCACCCATATCGACGCGGTGGACGCGATGATCCGCGCCGGCCTGGAATTCATCGCCGGCGCACCCGCGCTCACCCAGTTGTACGTCGCCGAGCTGTGGCGTACCAACCGAAGCTGGCGCACCACCTTGCGGTCGGTGCGCGGCCGCGCGCTGACCGTCGTCGAGTCCGTCCTGCGGGACGCAGTCGACGCCGGGGAGCTGAGCGAGGAGATCGACGTCCCGCTCACCGCGTCCGCCCTGTTGGGCATGGTGCTGGTGGCCGCCCTCGACTGGCAGTCGTTCCAGCCGCACCGCACGGTCGAGGACGTCCACGCCGCACTGTCCCGGCTGCTCCAGGGCCGTATCGGCACCACCGTCGCCACACCCCCGGGCCCGCCCGCGGCTACCCCGGCCCCCGGCTCGCGGATATCCCGCCCGGCCCGCCGACCCCGCTCGCCGCGCGCCACCGGACACGCCACGCCCGCCTGAGCACGCGCGGGCCGCCGAGCGGCACAGGCTCAGGCCCGCGCGGCAGGTGCGCAGCCCCGGCGGGCGCGGTCGCCCGGGCCCCGGAACTCGTTCCCGTAGCGGGTGTCCAGCGTGGGGCCGTGACATGGAGTGAGGCGGAGTACCTCGACTGTTTGCGGGCCGAGCGGCGCGGCTACACGTGGGTGATGCGGCGGCACGGCGGGCTGACGCCTGCGGAGGCCGGGGAAGCCGCCCTGGAGCGGTACCCGTACGAGCCGGAGGACGCCCCGTACCGCGGACTCATCTTTCACGACGAGGCGTGGCACTGGGCGATGCTCGCGATCCACGGCGACCGGTACACGGTGAATCACCCCGAACTCGCCCACCCGTCGCCCGAGTACCTGGCCCTTGAGTGAGCACCGTCTTCCGGGTGCGGCTGGGCCCGGGGCCGGGCCGCGGTCGACGGCGGTGCCGGGCCACCCGCCGGCCCCGGGACCGTTCACCGGGCCGGCCGCCCATCGGGGTGCGCGGCCCATCGGGGCCCGTCTCCCTCGAAGGCCCGGAAAAGGCGGACGGTGAAGGCGCGGAAATGGCGGACGGGCGACAGCATCGGCGGCCGTCGCCCGTCCGCTCCCCTCCGTCGTGTCAGCCGCGTGCCGCCGCGATCTGGCGCGCCATGATCGTGGTGAGTTCGTACGCCGTGTGGGAGGCGGCCACCGACGTGATCTCCGCGTGGTCGTAGGCCGGGGCGACCTCGACGAGGTCGGCGGAGACGAGGTGGCAGGAGGCCAGGCCGCGCAGGATCTCCAGGAGTTCGCGGCTGGTGAGGCCACCGGCCTCGGGGGTCCCGGTGCCCGGGGCGTGCGCGGGGTCCAGGACGTCGATGTCGATGGAGATGTAGAGCGGACGGTCGCCGATGCGCTGGCGGAGCTGGTCGGCGATCTCGTCGACGCCGCGCCGCATGACGTCGGCGGAGGTGACGATGCCGAAGCCCATCTTCTCGTCGTCGGTGAGGTCCTGCTTGCCGTAGAGCGGGCCGCGGGTGCCGACGTGGGAGAGGGCGGAGGTGTCGAGGATGCCCTCCTCGACGGCGCGGCGGAACGGCGTGCCGTGGGTGTACTCGGCGCCGAAGTAGGTGTCCCAGGTGTCGAGGTGCGCGTCGAAGTGGAGCAGGGCGACGGGGCCGTGCTTCTTCGCGACGGAGCGGAGCAGCGGCAGCGCGATGGTGTGGTCGCCGCCGAGCGTCATCAGACGGGCGCCGGTGGAGAGCAGATCGTCGGCGCCCGCCTCGATCGTCTCGACCGCCTCGTTGATGTGGAACGGGTTGGCGGCGATGTCACCCGCGTCCGCGACCTGCGCCAGCGCGAAGGGCGACGCGTCCTGCGCCGGGTTGTACGGGCGCAGCAGGCGGGACGCCTCACGGATGGCGTTGCCGCCGAAGCGGGCGCCGGGCCGGTAGGAGACACCGGTGTCGAAGGGCACGCCGACCACCGCGACATCGGCGGCGCCGACCTGGTCGAGGCGGGGCAGTCGAGCGAAGGTCGCGGGCCCGGCGTAACGCGGGACACGGGAGGAGTCGGTGGGGCCGACGGGGCCGGACGCGGCGGCGGATGCGGTGGTCATGAGGGCGAGAGTAGAGAGCCCGGAAGCGCCGGGGGATGGACATTTACGTGAGCCGGCCCCGAGCTGTTCGACGGAACGTCCAGGCGGGGACCCGGCCGCCGAGATCGCGCGCCCGGCCGGAGCCCGAGCCCGGCATAGAGCCCCGCTCGCTCCAGGCCCGGCACCCCTTCGCCCCCGAGGCCGCGCGCCCGGCCGGAGCCCGGCACAGCGCCCCCGCCCTCGGACCCGGCATCCTCTTCACCCCCGAGGCCGACCAGCCCCGGCACGGGACCCCCTTCATCACTGATGTCGGCCTCGACCCACCCGATACCAACCGGCCCCGGCCCCCGGAAGCACGCCGCCCCACCCCCGGCCACCGAGGCCGCACGCCCGGCCCCAGCCCCGCCCCCCCGAGACCGGCCCGAACCACCCGCTATCTCAACGCCCCGGCCCCGGAAACCCACTGCCCCGCCCCGGCCACCGAGGCCGCGCGCCCGGCCCACCCCCGGCCCAGGCACGGGCCCCCGTTGCCCCCGCCGACCTCGGCCCGGCACAGCCCCGGCCCCCGGCCCGACACAGCCCCGGCCCCGAGCCGGCCACAGGGCCCCGCCCGCCCTTCGAGACCACCCCCGGCCCGGCCCCCCGTTCTCCCGACGCCGGCCCGAACCACCCGCCACCGCCACCTCACCGCCCCCGGCCCCGGTAACCCACCGCCCCCACGGCCCCCGAAGCCGCACGCCCGGCCCGGCCCCGAGCCCGGCCCGGGCCCCATCGCCCCCGCCGACCCGAGCCCCGGCACGCCCCATCCCCAGCCCGGCCCGAACCGCCTCCCGCCGGTCCACCGGCCCCGGCCCGGCCTCCGCCCTCGCCACCCGGCCTCTCCCGAACACGGAAATCCCAGCCGGGAAAGCCCTGTTCGACGGCGTGGGGCACCACCCGCTCGAAGAGCCGGACCCGACGCGGATGCAGGACGCCCTCGCCGCCTTCGCCACGTAACGCACCGTCCGAAGGCGTCCCCAAGGCCCCGGAGACCGGTGTACCCCCCGCCGTCACCCGCGGCGGGCACAATGGCGCCATGCCGATACCCACCGTGGACGCCGTCCCCACCCGCGCCGAACTCGTCGACCATCTCGTACGGACCCGGATCGCCGGTGACGTCGCCACGCCCCGGGAGAACAACCTCTCCCACTACCGGCGGCTCGCCAACGGCGACCGTCACTACTGGTTCGGGCTGGAGCTGGGCGACCGGTGGACGGACGAACAGGACGTCCTGGCCGTGATGGCGGAGCGGTGCGGGGTCATCGACGACCCGCACCACCGCAGTGGGCAGGACACCATCGATCCCGAGCTGACGGTCGACGCGCTGGAGCGGGCGGCGGCGGTGCTGCACAAGGCCGCCGCGGGGCGGCAGCGGGTGCTGTTCGCCACCGGGCACCCGGGCGGACTGCTCGATGTGCACCGGGCCACCGCGGAGGCGCTGCGGGCCAAGGGCTGCGAGATCGTCGTGGTGCCGGACGGGCTCCAGGCCGACGACGGCATGGTGTTCCAGTTCGGCGAGGTGGCGATGCTGGAGCGCGGAGCGACGCTGTGGCACACCCACTCCCCCGCGCCGATGGCCGCGGTCCTCGACGGGCTGGAGCGGGCCGGCCGCCCGCTGCCCGATCTGGTGATGGCCGACCACGGCTGGGCCGGGTGCGCCGCGCAGCGCGGTATCGAGGCGGTGGGCTTCGCCGACTGCAACGACCCGGCGCTCTTCCTCGCCGAGGCCGAGGGCACGCTGCGGGTCACGATCCCGCTGGACGACCACGTACGCAGCCCGCGCCACTACGACCCGCTGACCGCGTATCTCCTCAAGGCCGCCGGCCTGCTCTGACCCGCACCGGAACGGACGGGACGACGGACGGGACGGGCCCCGAGCCGGAACGGGCCAGGGCGACCGACGGGCCACCGGGCCGACCGGCAGACCACCGCCCCACACACCGTCACCGGGACGTACGGGCGAACCACCCCCCGTACGCCCCGGCCGCCCGGACACCAACCCTCGGGGCACCCGGCCCCGGGGCACCCGGCCCGCTCCCCCGGGGCCCGGCCCACCCCGGACACCCCGGCTCAATCCCCCCGAGGCACCCGGACCACGCCCTCCTGGACCACCGAGACCGCCAGCCGTCCGTCGGCGGTGAAGATCTGCCCCCGGGCGAGGCCGCGGCCCCCCTGGGCGGTGGGGGACTCCTGGTCGTAGAGCAGCCAGTCGTCGGCGCGCAGCGGGCGGTGGAACCACATGGCGTGGTCCAGGCTCGCGCCGACGATGTCGCCTGCCACCCAGCCGCCGCGCCCGTGAGCGAGCAGCACCGAGTCCAGCAGCGTCATGTCGGAGACGTAGGTGACCAGGCAGATGTCGAGCAGCGGACGGGCGAACGGCTCGCCGCCGGCGGCGGCCGGCAGACCGTCGAGCGACCCGTTGGTGCGGAACCACACCTGGGAGCGGGGCTCGCGCGGCTCCCCCGGTGTGGCGTACGGCGGCGGATCGACGTAGCGGAGATCGACGGCGGCGCGGGCGCGCAGCAGCCGCCGGGGGCCGTCCGGATCGACGAAGCGGTCCGCGTAGTCCGGCAGCGTCTCGGCGGCGGTCGGCAGCGACAGCGGGTCGGGCGCCTTCGGCATCGGCTCCTGGTGCTCCAGCCCCTCCTCGTGGACCTGGAAGGAGGCGGAGAGGTGGAAGACCGGCCGGCCGTGCTGCACGGCGACGACCCGGCGGGTGGTGAAGGAACGCCCGTCGCGGATCCGGTCGACGGTGTAGACGATCGGCGCGCCGGGGTCGCCGGGCCGCAGGAAGTAGGCGTGCAGGGAGTGCGGCGGCCGGTCGGCGGGGACGGTACGGCCCGCCGCGACCAGCGCCTGGGCCGCGACCTGCCCGCCGAAGACGCGGGGCACCAGGGACGCCCGGCTGGTGCCGCGGAAGATGTCCTGGTCGATCCGCTCCAGGTCGAGCAGGTCGAGCAGATCCTTGAGGGCGTCGTTCACGTCGTGCGGTTCCGTTCGGGTGCGATGCGGCGTACGGACCCGGGGCCCGGGTGCGACCGGGTGCCGGGTCCGTACGCCGTTTCAGAGGTTCTGCCGGGACCGGACCGCGGTCACAGGCCCATCGACTTGGCGATGATCGAGCGCATGACCTCGCTGGTGCCGCCGTAGATGCGGCTGACGCGGGTGTCCGCGTAGAGGCGGGAGATCGGGTACTCCTGCATGTAGCCGTAGCCGCCGTGCAGTTGGAGGCACTTGTCGATGACGACGGCGGCGCGCTCGGTGGTGAAGAGCTTGACGGACGCGGCGTCGGCGGCGGTCAGCTCCCCGGCGTCGTGCGTGTCGAGGGCGCGGTCGACGAACGCCTCCATCGCGTCCACCTCCGACTGGCAGTCGGCGAGGACGAACTTGGTGTTCTGGAAGGAGGCGACGGTCTTGCCGAAGACCTCGCGCTGCTGCACGTACTCCTTGGCGAACCGCACCGCCGCCGCGGCCTGCGCGTACGCGCCGACGGCGATGCTCAGGCGCTCCTGCGGGAGGTTCTGGCCGAGGTAGGAGAACGCCTTGCCCTCCTCGCCGAGCCGGTCGGAGACGGGCACCTTGACGTCGGTGAAGGAGAGTTCGGCGGTGTCGGAGGTCTTCAGGCCGAGCTTGTCGAGCTTGCGGCCGACGGCGTAGCCCTCGGAGGTGGTGTCGACGACGAGGAGGGTGATCCCGGCGCGGCGGTCCTCCGGCGACGGGGGCGCGGTGCGGGCGCAGACGATGACGCGGTCGGCGAGGACGCCGCCGGTGATGAAGGTCTTGGCGCCGTTGAGGACGTAGTGGCCGCCGTCCTCGGAGAGCTTGGCGGTGGTCTTCATCCCGGCCAGGTCGGAGCCGGTGCCGGGCTCGGTCATGGCGATGGCCATCATCATGTCGCCGGTGACGAACGGCGGCAGCCAGCGCTGCTTCTGCTCCTCGGTGGCGTACGCGAGGAGGTAGGGCAGGCAGAGCGCGGTGTGGACGCTGGAGCCGCCGAAGCTGACGCCGGCGCGGGCGCACTCCTCGGTGATGACGGCGGTGAACTTGAAGCTGGTCTCCCCCGCGCCGCCGTACTCCTCGGGGACCTCGATACCGAAGACGCCCAGCTCACCCAGTTTGCGGTAGAAGTCGCGCGGGGCGGCGCCGACCTCCATCCACCGGTCGTAGACGGGTACGACCTCGGCCTCGATGAAGGCGCGGATGGTCTCGCGGAACGCCTCGTGGTCCTCGTTGAACACTGTGCGACGCACGGCCGCCTCCTCCGGATCGCTGGCTAAGCGCTTGCTCAGCGAAAGCTACCGGCCGGTCAGCACGGTGTCCAGAGACGCTCACGCACCGGACGGCGCACCGGCGGCGCCCGCCATGGCGCCGAACGCCCCGAGCGCCAGCCGCCGCAGCAGCCGCGCCATCTCCGTACGGCCCGGCAGCGAGCCGGGGCGGGCCAGGTGCGGGGTGGAGTTGAGGAGGCCGAAGACCGCGTGGACGGCGGCGCGCGCCTCCGTCTCGGAGGGGGCCGGGTGCACCTCGCGGACGACCGTCACCCACAGCTCGACGTACTCGCGCTGGAGGCGGCGCACCCGCTTGCGGTCGGCCTCGCGCAGCCGGTCCAGCTCCCGGTCGTGGACGGTGATCAGCGGGCGGTCGTCGAGGGCGAAGTCGATGTGCCCGTCGATCAGCGCGTCCAGCACCGCCGCGGGGCTCTCGCCGCCCTCGGCGACCCGCATCCGGCCGCCGTCCAGCAGCCGCTCACTGATGCCGACCAGCAGTTCGGCGAGCATCGCGTCCTTGCCGGCGAAGTGGCGGTAGAGACCGGGGCCGGAGATGCCGACGGCGGCCCCTATCTCGTCGACACCGACGCCGTGGAAGCCGCGTTCGGCGAAGAGCCGGGCCGCCTCCTTGAGGATCTGCTCGCGGCGGCTGGTCGGTGCGGGGGCTGGGGCGTTGCTCATGACCGTAATTGTAGACAGTGGGGTTAGTGGTCGTTAACCTGAATGGAGCGACGTTAACGGCCATTAACCGCGGGCCGCCCTCGCGGCGGCCCGCGGTGACCGAACAAGGGAGCGCGTACTGATGGAGCAGGCACCGGTGCTGGGGAGCGCCGCCGATCCGGCGTCCGGCTCCTGGCGCGCCAACGAGGCGGCGCACCGCGCGCTCACCGCCGAACTGCGCGAGAAGCTGGCGACCGCCCGGCTCGGCGGCGGCGAGCGCGCCCGCGCCCGGCACACCGCCCGCGGCAAGCTGCTGCCCCGCGAGCGCGTCGACACCCTGCTGGACGCGGGCTCGCCGTTCCTGGAGATCGCGCCGCTGGCCGCCGACGGGATGTACGGCGGCGCCGCACCGGCCGCCGGGGTGATCGCCGGGATCGGCCGGGTCTCCGGCCGCGAGACGCTGATCATCGCCAACGACGCCACCGTCAAGGGCGGCACGTACTACCCGATGACGGTCAAGAAGCATCTGCGGGCGCAGGAGATCGCGCTGGAGAACCGGCTGCCGTGCCTGTACCTCGTCGACTCCGGCGGCGCGTTCCTGCCGATGCAGGACGAGGTCTTCCCCGACCGTGAGCACTTCGGGCGGATCTTCTACAACCAGGCGCGGATGTCCGGCGCCGGGATCCCGCAGATCGCCGCCGTCCTCGGCTCCTGCACCGCCGGCGGCGCGTACGTCCCGGCGATGAGCGACGAGGCGGTCATCGTGCGGAACCAGGGAACGATCTTCCTCGGCGGCCCGCCGCTGGTGAAGGCCGCCACCGGGGAGGTCGTCACCGCCGAGGAGCTGGGCGGCGGCGAGGTGCACGCCAAGACCTCCGGCGTCACCGACCACCTCGCCGAGGACGACGCGCACGCACTGCGGATCGTCCGCACCCTCGTCTCCACGCTCGGCGACCGCCCGCCGCTGCCCTGGTCGGTGCGGCCCGTCGAGGAGCCCAAGGCCGATCCGGCCGGGCTGTACGGCATGGTGCCCGCCGACTCCCGTACGCCCTACGACGTCCGGGAGGTCATCGCCCGGCTCGTTGACGGCTCCCGCTTCGCGGAGTTCAAGGCGGAGTACGGCCAGACGCTGGTCACCGGCTTCGCGCATCTGCACGGGCACCCGGTCGGGATCGTCGCCAACAACGGCATCCTCTTCTCCGAGTCCGCCCAGAAGGGCGCCCACTTCATCGAACTGTGCGACCAGCGCGGCATCCCGCTGGTCTTCCTCCAGAACATCTCCGGCTTCATGGTCGGCCGGCAGTACGAGGCCGGCGGCATCGCCAAGCACGGCGCGAAGATGGTCACCGCCGTCGCCTGCACCCGCGTGCCCAAGCTGACCGTCGTCATCGGCGGCTCGTACGGCGCCGGGAACTACTCGATGTGCGGCCGGGCGTACTCACCGCGCTTTCTGTGGATGTGGCCGAACGCCAAGATCTCCGTGATGGGCGGCGAACAGGCCGCGTCCGTCCTCGCCACCGTCAAACGCGACCAGATGGAGGCGCGCGGCGAGGAGTGGAGCGCCGACGAGGAGAACGCCTTCAAGGACCCGATCCGCGCGCAGTACGAGACGCAGGGCAACGCCTACTACGCGAGCGCCCGGCTGTGGGACGACGGCGTCATCGACCCGTTGGAGACCCGCCAGGTGCTCGGCCTGGCGCTGACCGCCTGCGCCAACGCCCCGCTGCCCACCCGGGACGCCGCGGCGCCCGGCTACGGCGTCTTCCGGATGTGAGCGACGTGCCGCACACGAGAGGGACTTCGAAGGCCATGCCCACCACCATGTTCGACACCGTGCTGGTCGCCAACCGCGGCGAGATCGCGGTCCGCGTCATCCGCACCCTGCGCGCCCTCGGCATCCGTTCCGTCGCCGTCTTCAGCGACGCGGACGCCGGTGCCCGGCACGTACGGGAGGCCGACACCGCCGTGCGGCTCGGGCCCGCGCCCGCCGCCGAGAGCTATCTGTCCGCCGAGCGGCTGCTGGACGCGGCGGCCCGCAGCGGCGCGCAGGCCGTCCACCCCGGCTACGGCTTCCTCGCCGAGAACGCCGCGTTCGCCGCCGCCTGCGCCGATGCCGGGCTGGTCTTCCTCGGCCCGCCCGCCGCCGCCATCGAGCTGATGGGCGACAAGATCCGCGCCAAGGAGACGGTGCGCGCGGCCGGTGTACCGGTCGTCCCCGGCTCCTCCGGCAGCGGGCTGAGCGACGCCGAACTGGCCGCCGCCGCCCGCGAGATCGGCGTGCCCGTGCTGCTCAAGCCGTCGGCGGGCGGCGGCGGCAAGGGCATGCGGCTGGTGCGGGAGGAGGCGCTGCTCGGCGAGGAGATCGCCGCCGCCCGCCGGGAGGCCCGCGGCTCCTTCGGGGACGACACGCTGCTCGTCGAGCGGTGGATCGACCGGCCCCGGCACATCGAGATCCAGGTCCTCGCCGACGGCCACGGCAACGTCGTCCACCTCGGCGAGCGCGAATGCTCCCTCCAGCGGCGCCACCAGAAGGTGATCGAGGAGGCGCCGTCGGTGCTGCTGGACGAGGCGACGCGCGCCGCGATGGGCGAGGCGGCGGTCCGCGCGGCCCGCTCCTGCGGCTACCGCGGCGCCGGGACCGTCGAGTTCATCGTCCCCGGCAAGGACCCCGCCGCCCACTACTTCATGGAGATGAACACCCGCCTCCAGGTCGAGCACCCGGTCACCGAGCTGGCCGTGACCGTCGCCGGGGAGCGCGGCCTCGACCTCGTCGAATGGCAGCTCCGCATCGCCGCGGGCGAGCAGCTCCCCTTCACCCAGGACGACATCGGCTTCGCCGGGCACGCGGTCGAGGCGCGGATCTGCGCCGAGGACCCGGCCCGCGACTTCCTGCCCACCGGCGGCACCGTCCACCTGCTGCGCGAGGTGCGGGGCGGCGCGGTCCGCACCGACTCCGGCCTCTCCCAGGGCGCGGAGGTCGGCAGCCGCTACGACCCGATGCTCTCCAAGGTCATCGCGTACGGCCCGGACCGGGCGGCGGCGCTGCGCGCCCTGCGGGCCGCGCTCGCGGACACCGTCACCCTCGGCGTCACCACCAACGCCGGGTTCCTGCGCCGCCTGCTGGCCCACCCGGACGTGGTGAGCGGCGAGCTGGACACCGGCCTGGTGGAGCGGGAGGCGGCCGCGCTGCTGCCGGACGGGGTGCCGGAGGAGGTGTACGCGGCGGCCGCGGCGGTCCGGCAGGCGGCGCTGGAGCCGGCGGTGGACGCGGGCGGCTGGCGTGACCCGTTCGGCGTACCGGACGGCTTCCGGCCGGGCGGCCCGGCGGCCCCGGTACGGCACTGGCTCAAGCTGCCCGGACAGGAGCCGGTCGCCCGGGACGTACCGCCCGGCACGGACGGCGCCGAGGTGACGGCGGACACCGTGCGGGTCACCGTCGACGGCGTGGTCCACACCTTCCACCGCGCCGGCGACTGGCTGGGCCGCGACGGCGACTCCTGGCACGTCACCGACCACGACCCGGTGGCGGCGGCGCTGCTCGGCGCGGCCGGCGGGCACGGCGCCGACGCGCTGACCGCGCCGATGCCCGGCACCGTCACCGTCGTCAAGGTCGCCGTCGGCGAGGAGGTACGGGCGGGCCAGGGGCTGCTGGTGGTGGAGGCGATGAAGATGGAGCACGTCATCGCCGCGCCGCACGCCGGGACCGTCACCGCGCTGGACGTCACCCCCGGCGCGACCGTCGCCATGGACCAGGTGCTGGCCGTGGTCGACCCGCACGAGACCCCGGCCGACGGCGAGGAGGAGCAGGCGCGATGACGGCTTCCGGACTGCCCATGACGGTGCCCGCGCGGGGGCTGCCCGCGCGCGTCCGTATCCACGAGGTCGGCGCCCGCGACGGCCTCCAGAACGAGAAGACGGTCGTCCCGACCGAGGTCAAGGCGGAGTTCGTGCACCGGCTGGCCGCCGCCGGGCTGCCCGTCGTCGAGGCGACCAGCTTCGTCCACCCCCGCTGGGTGCCCCAACTGGCCGACGCCGAGGAGCTGTTCGCCCGGCTCGGGGATCTCGACGCGGCGATGCTGCCGGTGCTGGTCCCCAACGATCGCGGGCTGGACCGCGCGCTCGCCCTCGGGGCGCGGTCGGTCGCGGTCTTCGCCAGCGCCACCGAATCGTTCGCCAAGGCCAACCTCAACCGCACCGTCGACGAGGCGCTTTCGATGTTCGCGCCGGTCGTCGCCCGGTCGAAGGAGGCCGGGGTCCGCGTCCGCGGCTATCTGTCGATGTGCTTCGGCGACCCCTGGGAGGGCCCGGTCGCGATCGAGCAGGTGGTGCGGGTCTGCCGGGCGCTGCTCGACATGGGGTGCGACGAGCTGAGCCTCGGCGACACCATCGGCGTCGCCACCCCCGGCCACGTCCGGGCGCTGCTGACCGCGCTGAACGGCGCGGACGTGGCGACCGGCCGGATCGGCGTGCACTTCCACGACACCTACGGACAGGCGCTGGCCAACACCCTGGCCGCGCTGGAGCACGGCGTCACCACCGTCGACGCCTCGGCGGGCGGCCTCGGCGGCTGCCCGTACGCCAAGTCCGCCACCGGCAACCTCGCCACCGAGGACCTCGTGTGGATGCTGCACGGCCTCGGCATCGACACCGGCGTCGACCTCACCGCCCTCACCGCCACCAGCGTGTGGATGGCCGAGGCCCTCGGACGGCCGAGCCCGTCCCGTACCGTCCGCGCCCTCTCCCACAAGGAGTGACACCCATGTCCCTGGACCACCGTCTCCCCGAGGAGCTGGAAGAACTCCGGCGCACGGTCGAGGCGTTCGCGCACGACGTCGTCGCTCCGCAGATCGGCGAGTTCTACGAGCAGCACGCCTTCCCGTACCCGATAGTCCGCGAGATGGGCCGGATGGGCCTGTTCGGGCTGCCGTTCCCCGAGGAGTACGGCGGGATGGGCGGCGACTACCTCGCACTCGGCATCGCGCTGGAGGAGCTGGCGCGGGTCGACTCCTCCGTGGCGATCACCCTGGAGGCGGGGGTGTCGCTGGGCGCGATGCCGCTGTACCTCTTCGGTACGGAGGAGCAGAAGCGGCAGTGGCTGCCGAAGCTGTGCTCCGGCGAGATGCTCGGCGCGTTCGGGCTGACCGAGCCGGACGGCGGCTCCGACGCGGGCGGCACCCGCACCACCGCGGTCCGCGACGGCGACTCCTGGGTGATCAACGGCTCCAAGTGCTTCATCACCAACTCCGGTACGGACATCACCGGGCTGGTCACCGTCACCGCCGTCACCGGCCGCAAGCCCGACGGCCGCCCGGAGATCTCCGCGATCATCGTCCCGTCGGGCACCCCCGGCTTCTCCGTCGCCGCCCCGTACTCCAAGGTCGGCTGGAACGCCTCGGACACCCGCGAACTCTCCTTCAACGACGTCCGGGTGCCGCTCGCCAACCTCGTCGGCGAGGAGGGCCGCGGCTACGCGCAGTTCCTCCGCATCCTCGACGAGGGCCGCATCGCCATCGCGGCGCTCGCCACCGGTCTGGCGCAGGGCTGCGTCGACGAATCGGTGAAGTACGCCCATGAGCGGCACGCGTTCGGCAAACCGATCGGCAGCAACCAGGCGATCCAGTTCAAGATCGCCGACATGGAGATGCGGGCGTACACCGCCCGGCTGGCGTGGCGGGACGCCGCCTCCCGGATGGTGCACGGCGAGCGGTTCAAGAAGGAGGCGGCGCTGGCGAAGCTGTACTCGTCGGAGATCGCGGTCACCAACGCCCGCGAGGCCACCCAGATCCACGGCGGCTACGGCTTCATGAACGAGTACCCGGTCGCCCGGATGTGGCGGGACTCCAAAATCCTGGAGATCGGCGAGGGCACCAGCGAGGTCCAGCGGATGCTGATCGCCCGGGAGCTGGGCGTCGGCTGACGGCCGCACCGGGGGCGGCGGCGTCACGCGGCCGCCCCCGGCGGGTCAGCCCCTGCCGACGCAGGTCGGCCGGAACCCGGCATCGGCGGGCCCGCGCCGCCCGAGCGCGTTCAGCACCCACTGCGCGACGACCGGGTCCTTGGTCGCCTGGTCGTGCAGGAACGGATCGAGCGGGCAGCGGTCCTGGAGGACGACGTTGGTGACGGCCTTCTCCGGGCCCTTCAGCAGTGCGCTGGTGTACGGCACCACGATCTCGTCGTGCCGGGTGGTGACGACGGTGTAGTCGGGACCGGCCGGCGTCTCGGTACCGGCGTTCAGCTTCCGCAGCAGCGCCGAGCCGGCCATCTGGTCGGTGCAGGCGGGGCAGAACAGCGCGCCGAGCGGCCGGGCCAGCGGATTGGCCGTGCCGTGGTTGGACGGCACGATCCCGACGAGGTCGTCGACGACCGCGTCGCCGCCGAGGAACTTCACGTAGTAGCGCGGCATCATGCCGCCCTGGCTGTGGCCGACGAGGTCGACCTTCCGCGCGCCGGTGGCGCCGCGTACCGCCTCGACGAAGTCCTTCAGTTCGGCGGCGGACTTCTCGATCGGGTCGGTCTCCAGATGGCCGTAGTTGAACGCGAAGACGCAGTACCCGGCGGCCTTGAGCTTCGGGGAGAGCGCGGACCAGTTCTCGGCCATGAGCTTGAAGGTGCCGTTGACCAGGACGACCGGCTGCGGGTGAGCCGAATCCGGCTTGCACGACCAGTCGTTGGCGCCCCGCGGCGGGACGTCGAGCGGCGAGGCGGCGGCCGGCGTGGGCGCGGCGAGGCCCAGCACACCGAGGGCGAGAGTGGCCGCGCAGGTCAGCAGCGACCTGAGGGCGGGGTGACGCAGACGCATGAGAGTCCCGGATTTCTGCGAAGGGTCGGTGCGGGAACGGGCGACGGTTCGGCATTGCCGACCGGCGTTCGGGATCCTGACCTGGCCGAAACCCGCAGTCAAGGCATTACCGTCGGTCACATCCGCCCGTCTGCGTCACACCCGCCCCACGGCCCCGCGCACGGTGACGGGCGGGCCGCACCGGCCCGCCCGTCACCTCACACCCCGGCCCGCGGGCCGGGCCGTCACCTCACGACCGGGCAGGCCACGGCACCTCCGGTGAGCGGTAGTAGCCGATGCCCATCGCGTCCCAGCGCGGGCCCTGGGCGGCGAGCCGGACCTTGTACCGGTCCCAGTCGCGACCCGACGCCGGGGACCAGCCCAGCTCGGCGATGCCGGGCAGCCGGGGGAAGGCCATGTACTCCAGATGCGCGGAGGTCGACAGCGTCTCCGCCCACAGCGGCGCCTCCACACCCAGCACCCCCTTCTCGGGGACGCCCGGCAGATACGTGGCCGGGTTCCAGTCGTAGGAGCGCTGCACGCTGACGTAACCGGCCCAGGCCAGGCCCAGCGGCGTGTTCTTGTCGTACTTCATGTCGAGGTACGAGCGGTCGGCGGGCGAGATGATCACCCGGGTGCCGTGCGCCGCCGCGTCGGCGACCTGCTGCCGTTCGGCGGCGGAGGTCGCGTCGTAGCCCCAGTACTGCGCGATGGCGCCCTTCGCCGGGTGCGCGCCGGTGAGCTGGTGCCAGCCGATGGCCGTCTTGCCGTACTTCGCGACGACCGGCTGCACCTTGTCCATGAAGGTGACGTAGTCGTCGTGGCTGGTGGAGTGCGCCTCGTCGCCGCCGATGTGGAGATAGCGGCCCGGCGTCATCGCGGCCAGCTCCCGGATGACGTCGTCGACGAAGTCGTACGTCACCTTCTTCGGCACACACAGCGAGCTGAAGCCGACGTCGGTGCCGGTGTAGAGCGGCGGCGCCTTGCCGTCGCAGTTCAGCTCGGCGTACGAGGAGAGCGCGGCGTTGGTGTGGCCCGGCATGTCGATCTCCGGGACGACCGTCAGATAGCGGCTCGCGGCGTACTTCACGATCTCGCGGTAGTCCGCCTTGGTGTAGAAGCCGCCGCGCCCGCCGCCGACCTGGGTGCTGCCGCCGTGCGAGGTGAGCTTGGGCCAGGAGTCGATCGCGATGCGCCAGCCCTGGTCGTCGGAGAGGTGCAGATGCAGGGTGTTGATCTTGTAGAGGGCGAGCTGGTCGATGTACCGCTTGACCTTCTGGACGCCGAAGAAGTGCCGGGAGACGTCGAGCATCCCGGCGCGGTAGCCGTAGCGCGGGGTGTCGGTGATGGTGCCGCCGGCGATCCGCCAGGCGCCGGGCTGCTCGGTGCGGCGCTCGACGGACGGCGGCAGTAGCTGACGCAGCGTCTGGACGCCGTGGAAGAGCCCGGCCGGACGGGCCGCGCGGACGGTGACGGCGCGGGGCCCGGACTCCAGCCGGTACCCCTCGGCGCCGAGCTTCGCGGTGTCCCGCCCGCCGAGCTTCAGGACGATGCCGTCCGATCCGGAGCGGGTGGTGACGGGCAGCGCGAAGCCGGTGGCGGGGCGGAGCACCCCGGCGAGGTACCCGGCGACCTGCCGGGCCTCGGCGCCGCCGGAGACCCGGATCGCGGTCCGGTCGCCGAGCGTGTAGGCGCCCCCGCCCGGATGGACCGCGGCGGGGGCGGGGATGACCTGGTCGAGCGGGGTGGCGGCCGGTGCCGCGGCGGCCGTCGGCGGCGCCGCGGCGGTGGACATCCCGGCGGCCGTCACCAGCAGCAGGGAACTCAGGAGTCTGCGTCGTCTCATCGACGATCCCTTCGGCGAGCATCGTGCATGGCATGTCGAACATGGCATGGAGCGACCGAACGGTCACCATGCGTACCGCGCACCCCCTTCCGGGTCAAGGCATGGATCCATTCCCGACCGCCTCGCCACGATCCTGCCCGATATCGGGCAGGATTCTTGCGAAACGCTCCGCTCCCCCGCAGTATCGATCCGTGCTCGAACCCCCCGCCCGCGGCGCGGACACCCGCCCCGCCCTCCACGACGACCTGGTGGACCACCTGACGCGCAGCACACCGCTGCAGCGCGGTGAGGCCACCCGGGTGGTGCTGGACGTGCTCGCGTACTTCGACGAGACGACGGAGGCGTTCGTCCGCCGCCGCCACCGCGAGCTCCAGCACCAGGGACTGCGCAACGACGCGATCTTCGAGCGCATCCGGCAGGAACTGCCGCACCGCGCCGTGACACCACCGGATCTCACGGCCCGCCAGCTCCGCCGCATGGTCTACGGCTGACCGCACCGCGGTCTCCCGCACCGGCCCATCCGCCATCCCCACACCCCTTTCTTCCGGTTTCTTCCGTTCCATCCGTTCTTACGTCATCACCCGCGCGGCCGCCGCGCACCGGCAGCGCGTCCCATCGCGCGCCGCGCGGCCCGCCACCACATCACCCAGGAGGCTCACCCCATGTGCGGAATCGTCGGATACATCGGTAAGCGCGATGTCGCGCCGCTGCTGCTGGAGGGGCTGCAGCGCCTGGAGTACCGCGGCTACGACTCGGCGGGCATCGCCCTGCACGCCAAGGCGTCCGGCAAGTCCGCCGCCGGCCTGAAGACCGCCCGCGCCAAGGGCCGCGTCCGGGACCTGGAGGCCAGGCTGCCCAAGCGGTTCCAGGGCACCGCGGGCATCGCCCACACCCGCTGGGCCACCCACGGCGCGCCGACCGACGAGAACGCCCACCCGCACCTCGACGCCACCGGCGAGGTCGCCGTCGTCCACAACGGCATCATCGACAACGCCTCCGAGCTGCGGACCCGGCTGACCGCCGACGGCGTGGAGTTCGCCTCCGAGACCGACACCGAGGTCCTCGCCCACCTCATCGGCCGCTCCACCGCCGAGACGCTGGAGGAGAAGGTCCGCGAGGCGCTGCGCCACATCGAGGGCACCTACGGCATCGCCGTGCTGCACGCCGCCTTCCCGGACCGCATCGTCGTCGCCCGCAACGGCTCCCCGGTCGTCCTCGGCATCGGCGAGCACGAGATGTTCGTCTCCTCCGACGTCGCCGCGCTCGTCTCCCACACCCGCCAGGTCGTCACCCTCGACGACGGCGAGATGGCCACCCTCAAGGCCGACGACTACCGCACGTACACCACCGAGGGCTCCCGGACGACGGCGACGCCGGAGACCGTCGAGTACGCGGCCGAGTCGTACGACCTGGGCGGCCACGAGACGTACATGCACAAGGAGATCTCCGAGCAGGCCGAGGCGGTCGACCGGGCGCTGCGCGGCCGGATCGACGACCGTTTCGCCACCGTCCACCTCGGCGGCCTCAACCTCGACGCCCGCGAGGCACGCGCGGTGCGCCGGGTGAAGATCCTGGGCTGTGGCACCTCGTACCACGCCGGCCAGATCGGCGCCCAGATGATCGAGGAGCTGGCCCGCATCCCCTCGGACGCCGAACCGGCCTCCGAGTTCCGCTACCGCAACCCGGTCGTCGACCCCGACACCCTCTACGTCGCCGTCTCCCAGTCCGGCGAGACCTACGACGTGCTCGCCGCCGTCCAGGAGCTGAAGCGCAAGGGCGCCCGCGTGCTGGGCCTGGTCAACGTGGTCGGCTCGGCGATCGCCCGGGAGACCGACGGCGGCATCTACGTGCACGCCGGCCCCGAGGTCTGCGTGGTCTCCACCAAGTGCTTCACCAACATGGTGGTCTCGTTCGCCCTGCTCGCCCTGCACCTCGGCCGCATCCGTGACCTGTCCGTCGCGGACGGCAAGCGGATCATCGAGGGCCTGCGGAAGCTGCCCGGCCAGATCGACGAGATCCTCAAGGGCGAGGACGACATCAAGAAGCTCTCGGCGCTGTACGCCGACGCCAGGTCGATGATGTTCATCGGCCGGGTGCGCGGCTACCCGGTGGCCCGTGAGGCGTCCCTGAAGCTCAAGGAGGTCTCGTACATCCACGCCGAGGCGTACCCGGCGTCGGAGCTGAAGCACGGCCCGCTGGCGCTCATCGAGCCGGCGATGCCGACGGTCGCGATCGTGCCCGACGACGAGCTGCTGGAGAAGAACCGCGCCGCGCTGGAGGAGATCAAGGCCCGCAGCGGCCGCATCCTCGCCGTCGCCCACCAGGAGCAGGAGAAGGCCGACCACACCATCGTCGTACCGAAGAACGAGCCGGAGCTGGACCCGATCCTGATGGGCATCCCGCTCCAGCTCCTCGCCCACCACACGGCGCTGGCGCTCGGCCGCGACATCGACAAGCCGCGCAACCTCGCCAAGTCCGTGACCGTGGAGTAGTCCGGCGGAACGGCCGACGGCTCCGTGCGTGCCACCACGCCGCACGGAGCCGCCGCCTCCCCTGCTGCCGGCGTCGCCCATACGCCGGCGGATGCCGCCGCGCCGGTAACCGTCATCTCCCGGTCGGCGGCACGCTCCTGACACGCCCGGAACCTGCCCGGACGGGCCCTCGCGCCCGACCGGTATCTACCCGTCACACCGTCACAATCCACCTCGGTACGGCAGTTGATCTCACGACTGCCCGCAATCCCCATGTCTTGGCCGCAACTGTGCACACTCCGGGGAGATCCGGACGCCTCCCGAGGAGCCGCACACGGGCACACACGGGCACGGAGAGGGACGGGACGGCCTTCCAGGGCAACACCGGGTACCCCGGGCGCCGCACGCCCCGGAGGACGACGCGGAAGCCGTGGGGAAAGCCGGGCGGAAGGGCCGGGCCACGGGCCCGGAGCCCCGGACCCGGGAAACCGGCCCGGCGAACCGGGCTCAGGGGATGACGATGACCGGGCGCTGCGCGCGGCGCGCCAGCCGCCCGGCGACGGAGCCGAAGATCCGCCCCACGATGCCGTGGGTGGAGCCGACCACGATCCCGTCGGCCTCGTACTCCCGCCCGACCTCCTCCAGTTCGTGGCAGATGTCCCCACCCCGCTCGACGAGGATCCAGGGCACCTCGGAGAGATGATCGGCGCAGGCCAGCTCCAGGCCCAGCACCTCGGTGCGGTGATCGGGGACGTCCACGAAGACGGGCGGCTCGCATCCCGCCCAGACGGTCGTCGGCAGCCTGTTGGCGACATGCACGATGATCAGGCCCGAGCCGAGGCGCCGCGCCATACCGATTGCATACGCCAACGCCCGCTCGCTCGACATCGATCCGTCGAAGCCGACGACGACGCCGTGCCGGAACGCGGGATCACAGGGATGGTGTGCCTCTTCCGCCGCCCGGAGGTCGGCCAGCGGGTCGGCCACCTGCTTGCGGTGCGCGGGTTCGGAAAATTCGTGACCGGCCATTGGTGTCTCGGCGAGAACGTCCTCTTGCGGAGGGTGAACGGGGGACGGCGTGTGACTTGATCCGGCAGTTGACTGAGCTGGCCCGATCGAGAGGCCGACGTCTTAGTTCAACGAAGAACGATACGACCGGGAATCATCTTCCCAAGGCTTTACCCCAAGAGTACGGCGCCACTCCTCCGCTGCCCAGGGGCCGCGGAGGCGACCGACGTGCCCGCACGGGGAGGGGTGTGCCCCTCGAACGGTTCCCCGGAGCATGCCGGAGCACGGCCCGGTTGGCAATGCCCCGGCCTGCCCCGTACGTACCGCATGAGACACGTGTGGCGATCTCCGGCCATCCACACCGCCTCCGGAGCCCCGGACCGCCGCGCGGAGCCGGTCCTTCCACCGCCGTCCGGCACCCGGCGGCAGCCCCTGGCCCGCACGGCGCGACACCCGCCGGGACCGCACCCCGCCCGTAACCCCTGTGACTGCCGTGACGGCAGCCGCACATCAGGACAGAGCGGGACGTAAGCGGGCGGGGGCGCATCGGAGCAAGGGGTGTTCCGACACGTACGCAGGGCCCATGAAGGGAGCGCACAACCCCCTCCACAACCGTTTTCAGCCAACTTCGGGTCCGGATCACCACCCCACCCCGGACACCCCTCAACCCCGGCGTGAGCAGGGCGGAAAGGACCGCTCGGCATGGTTGTGCCCTACTGCGAACGGGCAGAGCCGAGACGCGCACTTTCCCTGGAGGCCCGACGAGTGGAACGCTTCGTGATCGAATGCTTCGCGCCAAGTTGCCATATCGACATACCAGCGGGTGGTGAACTTGGCACGCCATCCTCACGGGACACAGTAGATTCGATCTTGGTAGTTATGGCGGGGGAGCTGTGCAGTACCGAGAGGGCGAGACGACCGAGGGGGGCTTAAGTGCCATGAGCCAGGACTCCGCTGCCGTACCAGATCCCGCACGCAAGCTCGCTGCCCGACGACGCCGCGAAATAGTCGCGGTGCTCCTCTTCAGCGGCGGCCCCATTTTCGAGAGCTCCATACCGCTCTCGGTCTTCGGAATCGACCGCCAGGACGCGGGCGTTCCCCGATACCGATTGCTTGTGTGCGCGGGCGAAGACGCGCCTTTGCGCACCACCGGGGGGCTGGAACTTTCCGCCCCCTACGGGCTGGAAGCCATCGCCCGGGCCGGGACGGTCGTCGTACCGGCCTGGCGCTCCATCACCCAGGCCCCGCCGCCCGCGGCGCTCGACGCACTGCGCCGCGCGCACGAGGAAGGGGCCCGGATCGTCGGGCTGTGCACGGGGGCGTTCGTCCTCGCCGCGGCCGGACTGCTCGACGGCCGCCCGGCCACCACCCACTGGATGTACGCGCCGACGCTCGCCAAGCGTTATCCGTCCGTCCATGTGGACCCGCGTGAACTCTTCGTCGACGACGGCGATGTGCTCACCTCGGCGGGGACCGCGGCCGGTATCGACCTGTGTCTGCACATCGTGCGCAGCGACCACGGCGCGGACGCGGCGAACGCACTGGCCCGCAGGCTGGTCGTGCCGCCCCGGCGCACCGCGGCCGATCTCGGGCACCAGCGCTACCTGGACAGGTCTTTACCGGAGGAGATCGGCGCCGACCCGCTCGCCGAGGTCGTCGCCTGGGCGCTGGAGCACCTCCACGAGCAGTTCGACGTGGAGACGCTGGCGGCCCGCGCCTATATGAGCCGTCGCACCTTCGACCGGCGGTTCCGCTCCCTGACCGGGAGCGCCCCTCTCCAGTGGCTGATCACGCAGCGGGTCCTCCAGGCCCAGCGGCTGCTGGAGACCTCCGACTACTCGGTCGACGAGGTCGCGGGGCGCTGCGGTTTCCGTTCGCCGGTCGCGCTGCGCGGCCACTTCCGGCGGCAACTGGGTGCCTCGCCCGCGGCGTACCGCGCGGCGTACCGGGCCCGGCGGCCGCAGGGCGGTGCGCCCGAGGGCGGGCTGCGGACGGAGCGGGGCGAGCGGGCGGCTCCGATGGGCGACCGGTTCGCGGCGCTGGCCAATCCGGCCGCGGCGCTGGCCACCGCCGATGCGGAGGCCGGCAAACCGCAGCCGGACGCCTATGCGGCACGCCTTCCGGAGCCACCGGTCGGGCGGGGCGCCGGACGGCCCGTGCTGCCCAGCCAGCGTGAGCGCCCCGTAGGGTGAGTCGTATGAACGATCGCATGGTGTGGATCGACTGCGAGATGACCGGTCTCTCGCTGGCGAACGACGCGCTCATCGAGGTGGCCGCCCTGGTCACCGACTCGGAGCTGAACGTACTCGGCGACGGCGTGGATGTGGTCATCCGCCCGCCCGCCGAGGCGCTGGCCACCATGCCGGAGGTGGTGCGCGAGATGCACACCGCCTCCGGACTGCTGGACGAGCTGGACGCCGGCACGACGCTGGAGGACGCCCAGGAGCAGGTGCTGGCGTACATCCGTCAGCACGTGCCGGAGGCCGGCAAGGCGCCGCTGTGCGGCAACTCCGTCGGGACCGACCGGGGCTTCCTCCACCGCGACATGCCGACGCTGGAGAACTATCTGCACTACCGGATCGTCGATGTGTCGTCGGTGAAGGAGCTGGCCCGGCGCTGGTATCCGCGGGCGTACTTCAACAGTCCGGACAAGAGCGGTAACCACCGGGCGCTGGCCGACATCCGTGAATCCATCGCGGAGTTGCGCTACTACCGGGAGGCGGTCTTCGTACCGCAGCCCGGCCCGGACTCGGACACCGCCAAGGCGCTCGCGGCCAAGCACGTGGTGCCGCCGGTGGCACCGTCCACGCCGTAGTGACGCAGCTCGCTCCCGGCAGAGCCAGAGCCGGGAGCGAGCACCCCTTCGGACCCTGTACACTTTTTCTCAGCCGGTGGGGAAAAGGAACCACACAGCACCGGTCATGGTGGGTATAGCTCAGCTGGTAGAGCACCTGGTTGTGGTCCAGGATGTCGCGGGTTCAAGTCCCGTTACTCACCCCAACGGCGAGGGCCCGGTTCGCGAAAGCGGATCGGGCCCTCGCCGCTTCTCGCTTTCCGGGGCGCCGCAGATGACGCGGCTCCGCTTCCTTCCGTACGGGCCCGGTCCGGCATCCGTGTGTCATGTCCCGGATGCCGCAGTACCGCCGGAGCGTCACCCGCGCTTCACCGGTGGCTGGTGGTGTACGTCTCGTCGTCACCCGCCCCGCGGAAATTTCGAGGAGCCGTTCCATGCCCAGACCCGTTCGCCGTCATCTCACGATCGCCGCCGCCGTGGTGGCCGCGACCACCGCCGCGGTGGCCGTCACGACCGCCGCCGGCGCCTCCGACACCAAGGGGCAGGCGCAGCAGGCCATCAAGGGCGGGAAGGCGAAGAACGTCATCCTGCTGATCGGTGACGGGATGGGCGACTCGGAGATCACGCTCGCCCGGGACTACACGGTCGGCGCCGACGGCCGGCTGAACATGGACCGCTTCCCGCTCACCGGCGCGTACACCACGTACGCCGTGCACAAGGACGGGACGCCGGACTACGTGACCGACTCGGCGGCGAGCGGTTCGGGGTGGGCGACCGGGCAGAAGACGGTGAACGGGCGGATCTCCAAGACGCCGGGGACCGACAAGGCGGTGCCGACAATTTTGGAGCTGGCGCAGAAGGGCGGGTACGCGACGGGGTCCGTCACCACCGCCGAACTCACCGACGCGACCCCCGCGGTGCTCGCCTCGCACGTCACCGACCGCTCCTGCCAGGGCCCGGCCGACATGGCCAAGTGCCCCACCGACGCGTTGGCGAACGGCGGGCCCGGGTCGATCGCCGAGCAGTCCGTCAACCACAAGGTCGATGTGCTCTTCGGCGGCGGTAAGCAGCGGTTCGACCAGAAGGTGACCGACGGGCGGTACAAGGGTCTGACGGTGACCGGGCAGGCGCAGAAGCTCGGCTACCAGGTCGTCACGGACGACGCGTCGATGAAGGCGGTCAAGCCGGGCAAGCCGGTGCTCGGGCTCTTCGCGCCGGGCAACGTCCCCACCGAGTGGACGGGCAAGCCGGCGGCCAAGGGCGGCACCGACCCGCAGCGCTGTGTGACCTCCAACCCGGACCGTCCCGGCGCCACGCCGAGCCTCGCCGACTCCGCGACGAAGGCGATCCAGCTCCTGGAGGCGAAGCAGAAGCACGCCAAGAAGGGCTTCTTCCTCCAGATCGAGGGCGCCTCGATCGACAAGCAGGACCACGCGGCCGACCCGTGCGGGCAGATCGGCGAGACCGCCGCGTTCGACCGTGCCGTCAAGGTCGCCCGGGACTACGCGGCCAAGCACCCGGACACGCTCGTGGTGACCACCGCCGACCACGGCCACGCCAGCCAGATCGTTCCGCTGGACGCGGCGCCGCCCGGGCTGACCTCCACGCTCGTCACCGATGAGGGCCAGCCGCTGAAGGTCAGCTACGGGACCAACGCGCCGGGCGAGTCCCAGGAGCACACCGGCACCGAGGTGCGGATCGCGGCGCAGGGCCCGAAGGCGTACCGGGTGCTGGGCGTGACGAACCAGACGGATCTGTTCCGCACGCTGCGCGAGGCGATGAACCTGCGCTGACCTGCGGAAACGGGAGGGGGAGACCGGGCGTCGGTCTCCCCCTCCCGTCGTGTGGCGGGTGCGGCGGGCGCGGGCGGTCAGTAGCCGACGGTGAAGCGCTCGCCGGTGTGCCGCGGCTGCTCGACCTCGTCCAGGAGGGCGACCGCGTAGTCCTCGGCGGTGATGCGGCTGGTGCCGTCGGCGTCGACGATCAGGTCGTCGAGGGCGGTGCGGTAGGTGCCGGTGCGCTCGCCGGGCTCGATGAGGGCCGCGGGGCTGAGGTTGGTCCAGCGGATGTCGGAGACGGTGCGGTAGAAGTCCAGCGCGTCGCCGTGGGCGTGCATGATCTGGAGCAGGAACGCGGGCAGGCCCTCGGCGTCCCAGACCTGGGTGCCGTCCGGCTTGCGGAGGGAGCCGGCGCCGCCGACGGTCAGCAGCCTCGGCGCCGCGTCGCCGAGGGTGCGCAGACCGGCGACGAGCGCTTCGGCGGCGGGGCGGATGGTGGCGATGTGGCCGGGTCCGTCACCGCCGCCGACCGCGCTGATCACCGCGTCCTGCCCGGCGGCCACCTTCGCGACCGACGCCGGGTCGAGGACGTCGCCGGTGGTGACGGTCAGGTTCGGGTCGCTGAGGGTGAGCTTCGCCGGGTCGCGGACGACCGCGGTGACCTGGTGGCCGCGGCGGAGGGCCTCCTGGACGACGCGGCTGCCGATGGTGCCGTTGGCGCCGAAGATCGCGAGCGTGGACATGGTCTCTCCTGGGGTCTGCCGCATCCTGGGCGGGCTGGACGTTTTCGGTCATCGGCCGGGCCGATGTCTTCTACGCTAGAGCCGTCAGGTGCGTGGATCGCGGTGGACATGGGACGTGTGGTGGTGAAAATGCGACAGGATCGGGAGGCGGCCGTCGGGCGGGAGATTCCGGAGGTGGCGTTCTCCGCGCCGGCCGGGCGGCCGTCCGGGGTCGAGGTGCTGACCCTCGCCGAGTTGCGCGCGCGGGCCGACGCCTGCCGGCTGGCCACCCCGCACCGGCCCGGTTTCCACCATCTGCTGACCGTCGCGCGCGGCCGGCTGCGCCACACCGTCGACTTCACGGAGCACTCCGTCGGCCCCGGCGACTGGCTGTGGTCGCGCCCCGGGCAGGTGCAGCACTTCGGGGACCTGTCGCGGGCGGACGGGCTGCTGGTGCTGTTCGAGCCCGGGTTCCTGGATCCGGCGACGGCGTCCGCGGCGCGGGTCGAGGACTGGTACGGCCCGGTCGTCCGGCATCCCGAGGGCGCGGCGGCGCAGCGGGCGCGGGCGGCGTTGGGGCAGTTGCACGAGGAGTTCGGGGAGCGGGCCGGGCTGCCGTGGGCGGCGCATCTGGACGTCCTGCGGCATCTGCTGGCCGTGCTGGTGTTGCGGGTGGCGCATCCGGAGGTGCCCGCGGCGGACGCGGAGTGCGCGGCGGGGGCGACGTTCCTGCGGTTCCGGGACGCGGTGGAGCGGGATTTCGCGTCCAGCCGCCGGGTGGCGGACTACGCGCGAGCGCTCGGGTACGCGCCGCGGACGCTGTCGCGGGCGACGGAGGCGAGCGCCGGGATCGGGGCGAAGGAGTTCATCGACCGGCGGGTGGTGCTGGAGGCGAAGCGGCTGCTGGCGCACGGGGACGGTTCAGCCGCGGCCATCGCCGGGCGGCTGGGCTTCGCCGACGCCGCCAACTTCACGAAGTTCTTCCAACGGAACGCCGGCACCACCCCGACGGCGTTCCGGGAGACGGTACGGGGCGGGGCGGCGGCGGCCGGGGAGAGTGCCGGTGCGTCAGCCGGAGTACGCGGCGAGGCGGCGGCCGCCGGGTAGGGCGCCGGTGCGTCAGCCGGTGTACGGGGCGGGGCGACGGCGGCCGGGGAGAGTGCCGGTGCGTCAGCCGGTGTACGGGCGAGGCGGCGGCCGGGAAGGGTGCCGGTGCGTCAGCCGGTTTACGCGGCGAGGCGGCGGCCGCCGGGAAGGGCGCCGGTGCGTCAGCCGGTGTAGCGGGCGAGCGTCCGGGTGAATTCCAGTGGCCGCTGGTCGATGGAGCTGCAGGTGGGCGAGGCGGAGCGGCGGGGTCCGCCGGGGCAGGGCCGGTCGCGGGCGGCGGACCACATCGAGAGGCCGCCGAGGTGCCGGGCGCGGGCGAAGGCGACGAGTTCGGCGGCGTCGCCGGGGGTGAAGGTCTCGGTCCGGACGTCGTTGACGCCGATCATCGGGGTGACGGCGACGGCCCGCCAGGCTTCCGCGCCGTCGAGCCCGAGGGCGTCCGTCAACTGACGCCGTGTCGCGGTGGCCGCCTCGATGGCGTAGCGGCCCATGTCGCCGTCGTGGGAAGGGCCGTAGTCCATCGCCATGATGTTGACGGTGGAGACGGTGACGCCGTGGCGCCGGGCGTCGGTGACGAGGCGGACGCCGTCGTCGGTGAGGCCGTCGGGCATCGCCGGCAGGGTGAGGGAGACGTCCAGGTCCGGGTGGGTGCGCTGGAGACGGGCGATGGCGCGGGCGCGGCGGGTGTTGGCGGCGGTTCTGCCGAGGGCGCGGCCTTCTATGTCGAAGTCGACGGCGGTGAGCCGGTAGCGGTCGACGGCCTTGGCGTAGGCGGCGGTGAGGGCCTCGGCCGAGTCGCAGACCAGGCCGAGTTCAAAGCCGTCGGCGCCGCCGAAGGAGACGCGGACGTCGCCGCCGGCCGCCCGCAGGTCGTCGATCTGGCGCGCGACGGGGTCCTCGTCCAGGGGGACCTCGCCGCCCCAGGCCGGTTCGCAGCCGCCGTCGGAGGTGAGGAAGGCGAGGGTGAAGTGGCCGGTGCCGGTCCGTCGTTTCGTCGCCAGGAGGTCGGGGACCGGGTCGAGCGAGGTGTCGACGTACGGGGAGAAGGCGGCGGTCGTCCGCGGGGCGGCGGGTTCCTCGGTCGTCCCGGGTGAGTGGGGAGTCCCGGGTGAGTGGGACGTCCCGGGTGAACGGGTGGCCTTGTACGGGGTGGGGCCGGCGGGTGCGGCGGTCCGCGGGGTGGGGGCCGGTGGGGTGGCGGGCGTGGGGACGAGGGCGGCGAACACGGCGCCGGCGGTGGCCGCCAGAGCCACCCCGGCCGAGAACAGCTTGGCCGAGCGGCTCGTACGGCGGTGAGGGACCGGGGAACTCATGGCGTACACCTGCCTGTCGTCGCGGGAGGAGCGGTGGTGCGGTGGTGCGGTGGTGCGGTGGTGCGGTGGTGCGGTGGTGCGGTGGTGCGGTGGTGCGGTGGTGCGGTGGTGCGGTGGTGCGGAACGCCGGGGCGGTCCGTGGGTGGCGTGAACGTGGGGAACCGTACGGGAGTTGCCGGGTGGGGCCGGGTGTGCGGGCGGGACGGGGGACGTGGTGGAGGGGCGCGGGTCGGTGTTCGGGGCGCTCCGGGGCGCATGGGGGGTGCGCCCCTGTTCCGTGTGGGTGGGGGCCGGGTGTCCGAATGGGTGGGGGCCGGGTGTCCGATGTCGGACCTCGAGCGTTGGACCTTCGGCGTCGGACGTTGGGCGTCTGACGTTGGGCCGCCGCGCGGGCATCGGACCTCGGACGTTGGACCTCGGACATCGGCCGTTCGGCGTCAGGTGTGGGACGTTGGGCCTCCGGGCCGGTCGGACGTTGACCGTCCCAGGGGAGCGGACGTTGAACCTCGGACATCGGACATGGGACATCGGCCCCGTCACCCGGCCCGCCCGCCCCGGGCCGCGCCCGGACCCACTCACCCCGGGACTGCGCCCGGCCCCGTCGCCCCGGGCCGCACCCAAGCCCCCCAAAAAGGAGCGCCGCTCGGGCCCAACGCCCGCCCCGCCCAGGCTCGTGCCCAGGGCCCGTCTTCCGGTCCGGGCCTCGGTCCTGCCGCCCGGCCCGCGCCTCGTACCCGGCACCCCGTCAGCTCACCCTCCCCCCGCGGCGGGTACGGAGTGGGAGGCGGCGGCGGAGGCGGTGGGTGCCGGTGTGGCGGGGGGTGTCGGGTGGGGGGTGGCCGTCGAGGGCGAGCCAGACGCGGATTTCGGTGCCGCCCAGGACGGAGCGGCCGATGCGGACGTCGCCGCCGGTGGACTCGGCCAGTCGGCGGACGATGTCCAGGCCCAGGCCGGTCGAGCCGTCGCCGCCGCCGGAGTGGCCGCGGCGCAGTGCGGCGTCCGGGTCGTCGATGCCGGGTCCTGCGTCCGAGACCAGCACGATGACGGCGTTCCCGGCCGGGCCCGCGTGGTGGACGTCGACGGCGAAGGCGGTGCCCTCGGGGGTGTGGCGGAAGACGTTGCCGAGCATCGCGTCGAGGGCGGCGGCCAGATCGGGGCGGGCCACCGGGACGCGCAGCGGGCGGTGGGCGCCCGCCACCCGGGCGGTGCGGCCCTCGTCCTCGGCCAGCGCGGACCAGAACGCCATCCGCTCGCGGATCACCTCGGCGGCGTCGCACCCGGCGGTGGCCGCCGCCTTCTGCGAGTGCGACTTCTGCTCCCGGGCGGTGCGGATGATCTGGTCGACTTCGCGTTCCAACTGCTCGACGGCGGCCCGGGTGTGGTCGGCGGCGGGGCCGTCGCCGAGCGAGGCGGCGTTCAGCCGCAGGACGGTGAGCGGGGTGCGCAGCCGGTGGGAGAGGTCGGCGGCGAGTTCGCGTTCGTTGGCGAGGAGCTGGACGACCTGGTCGGCCATGGAGTTGAAGGCGGTGGCCGCCGACCGCAGCTCCTTGGGGCCCTCCTCGGGGACGCGGACGCCGAGTTCGCCGGTGCCCAGCCGGTGCGCGGCGCCGGCCAGCCGTTTCGCGGCGCGGACCATCCGGGTGCCGAGCCGGTCGGCGACCGCGACCGAGCCGACGATCAGCGCCAGACCGACGCCGGAGAGGACCAGCCAGGACGTCACGACGCCGTTGCCGAGCGCGGCGTCCGGTACGTACACCTCGACGACGGCGACGCCGGACGCCACGGCCGTCGGCTGGAGCAGCGAGGAGCCGCCGCGGACGGAGGCGATGGAGGCGCGGCCGAGGGCGACGACGGAGGCGACGTCGCGGTCCGAGGCGCGGCGGAAGCCGATGCCGACCGGGCGGGTGCCCTTGCCGTCGCCGGGGACGTGGATGCCGATCCGGCAGCCGGGCCCGGCATCGGCGCTGGCCAGGGCACGTTCGAGCTGAGTGCGGTCGGTGGTGATGGCGAGGACGGGGCCGATGGTGGCGGCCTGCCGTTCGGCGTTGGAGAACGCCCGGTCGCGCGCCATCTCCTTGACGACGAGGCCCAGCGGCACGGCGAAGGCGACCACCACCATCGCGGTGACCGCCAGCGCCACCTTGACCAGGGCCCATCTCACCGCGGCGGCTCCAGCTTCACGCCCACCCCGCGCAGGGTGTGCAGATAGCGGGGCCGGGCGGCGGTCTCCCCCAGCTTCCGCCGCAGCCAGGAGAGATGGACGTCGATGGTCTGGTCGTCGCCGTAGGACTGCTGCCAGACCTCGGCGAGGAGTTCCTTGCGGGGGACGACGACGCCGGGGCGTTCGGCGAGGAAGGCCAGCAGGTCGAACTCGCGGCGGGTCAGGTCGAGGACGGCGCCCTCCAAGGTGGCCTCGCGGCGCAGCGGGTCGACGCACAGGCCGCCGATCCGCACCACCCGGGACGGGGTCTCCGCGGCGCCGCCCGTACGGGAGCGGCGCAGGACGGCCGCCATCCGGGCGGAGAGGTGTTCCACCGAGAACGGTTTGGTCAGGTAGTCGTCGGCGCCGTCGTTCAGCAGCCGGACGATCTCGGTCTCGTCGTCCCGGGCGGTGGCGATGATCACGGGGACATCGGTCACACCGCGCAGCATCTTCAGCGCCTCGGCGCCGTCCAGATCGGGCAGCCCGAGGTCGAGGACGACCACGTCGAAGCCGATGTGGGCCACCTCCCGCAGCGCCTCCAGGGCGGTGCCCACGCTCCGTACGGTGTGGGACGCCTCGGTCAGATGACGGATGAGGGCCGAGCGGACGAACGGGTCGTCCTCGACGACGAGCACACTTGCCATGGGCGGCACCGTACGCCATACGGGGGTATCGTCCGGCGCGGAGTTGACGGCTGCCCGGTGGCGCCGCGGGCAGGCCCGCAGACCGGGCGCGGGGTGGCGGGAGGTGCGGGGATGAGCCGGATGCGGCGCGGGCTGATGCACACGGGGGCGTGGACGCTGGCGACCGGCGGCGCGGTCGCCCTCTCGTGGTTCGGGGTGCACGCGGTGCTGTCCGGTACGGCGTACGACCCGCCGCGCGCGGTCCCGCTCTCCGCGGCGGCCGCGCCCTCGTCGGCGACGGCCGCACCGCAGGCGTCCTCCACCCACCGCCCCAAGCCCTCCCCCACGCCGACCACCGCCTCGCCGTCCCCGACCCCGTCGCGCCCCGCGCCGCCCGCCCGCCCGGAGCCGAGCCACCGGCCCTCCCCGCCGCCGACCGCCGTGACGCTGGACGGCGAGGGCACCGTCAAGAGCTTCACGACGTCGGGCGGCCGGGTCGCGCTGGACCTGCGGCCCGACTCGGCGCAGTTGGTGTCCGCGACGCCGGAGGCGGGCTGGGAGATGCAGGTGTGGAAGCAGGACGGCCTGATCCGCGTGGACTTCACCAGCGGCGGCGGCGACCGTCACGCCACCGTGCTGTGCACCTGGGACGACGGTCACTCACCGGTGGTGCAGATCAGCGAGAGCAGGCAGCGCAGCAGCAGCAGTAGCAGTAGCAGTAGCGGCAGCGGGCCGGAGTGAGGCGCGGGGCCCGGCCACGCGGCGCGGCCGGGCGTGGGGCGGGCCGGGTGTGACGGACACCGCCCCGTCCGGGCTCGTTCGGGGCGGGGCGGGGCGGCGTGGCGTGGGGCGGGGCGGGGCTCGTGCCGTACGAGGTGCGGGTACCGGTCCGCCGCGGTGTCCGGCGCCTGGCCGCGCCGGTTCCGTACGAGACCCGGTACCGGCTCGGCGCGGTGTCCGGCCCGGCCGTCCCGTCGGGCGCGGGCAAGGCGCGGCGCGGCGCCCGTTCGGCGCGGGCAAGGCGCGGCGCGGTACCTGGCACCCGCCCCGGCCCCGCCCCTCCGCGCCCGCCTGCCCGCCTCCTCAGGCGAAAACGTCCGGTGGCGGCTGCGGGGAGGCGACGGCTGTGGCGTCGGTGACCGGGGTCGCGCCGCCGGTGAAGTCGCGTAGGGCCCGGCCGTGTTCGACGCGGCCGGTCTGCGGATCGCTCGCGGCGCGCCGGGTCAGTTCGGCGACCGGCAACGGGTGCGCGGCGGCGAGCAGGACGGCGTTGCCGAACCGCTTGCCGCGCAGCACGGCCGGGTCGGCGGTGAGCGCCAGCTCCGGGAGGACGGTGGCGACGGTGGCGATCTGGCCGCGCAGGAACCGCAGCGGCGGCCCGTCGGCGATGTTCGCCGCGTACCAGCCGCCGTCCGCCAGCGCCCGCCGGACGTCGGTGACGAACTCGGTGCTGGTCAGATGCGCGGGCGTGCGGGCGCCCCGGAAGACATCGGCGATGATCAGGTCCGCCCAGCCGTCGGGGACCTTGGCCAGCGCCTCGCGGGCGTCGCCGCCGCGCACCCGGACGCGCCAGCCGCTCTCCAACGGCAGCTCCCGGCGCACCAGTTGGACCAGCGGCGCGTCGATCTCCACGACCTGCTGGGTGGAGCGGGGCCGGGTCGCCGCGACGTAACGGGCCAGCGTGAGGGCGCCGCCGCCCAGGTGGACGGCGCGCAGCGGTTTGCCCGGTGGCACCACGAGATCGACGGCGTGGCCGAGGCGCCGCTGGTAGGAGAAGTCGAGGTACTCCGGGGCGTCGAGGTCGACGAAGGACTGCGGGGCACCGTCGATCAGCAGCGTCCGGGCCCGGGGCCGGTCGCGGTCGGGCCGCAGTTCGGCGACGCCGCCGTCCACCGTCTCCACCACGGATTCCGCGCCGCCGCGCCCGCGTCTGCTCTTCGCCATACCCCCAGTATGGCGACCGCCCCGTCCGGTCAGGACCACCGGGCGCGGCGTCATCCGCGCAGGTCAGAGCGGGGAGGGTACGGGAGGCCGGTATTCCGGCGGGAGCGCGCGGGGCAGCCGCACCCGCCCCCGGCGTACGGAGGCCGGCGACGGGCGCCCCGGCCGGTGTGACGCCATGGGGCGCCGCCCGGGCGCGCGGGAGACGGCTCCGCACCGGCGCGGTGCCGCCCGGCCGCCCGGCGCACGGGAGGCACCCGCACGCCCCCGCCGCACCCCTCGTACGGCCCCGCCGCACCCCTCGTACGGCTCCCGGAACCGCGAGCGGGCCGCCGCGACCGGAGTCGTGGCGGCCCGCTGTCACCCACGCGGTCCGGGCCGGACGCAGGACGCGGCCGGCAGCCGGGTCACTTGTTGGCGCACGTGTTCCCGAATGCCGGGTTGAGCAGCGACACCACGCCGATGCTGTTACCGCACACATTCACCGGAATATGGATCGGAACCTGCACGACATTTCCGCTCAGCACGCCCGGCGAGTGCGAGGCACTGCCGACGGCGGTGGCACCACCGTGGCCGCCGTCGGTGGCAGAGGAAATCCCCGCACCACCGATCACAAGTGCACCGCTGGCGGTGGCCAGCGCGATCGAAGTGACGATCCGCTTCATCGCCCGTTTCCTTTCCTTCTGACGAATGGGACATCGGTCCCAACGACGGGGAGCGGGCCGGGGATGCGGGTATTCCGCCGTATGGGAGAAACGTTCATCCTTATGGAAGACGGAACCCTCTCGCCCCGGTTGCGCAGATCGCCCCGGTGCCGTATCCCGAGTGGCCGTCCGGCGTGCCGCCCGGTACCTCGGGGAACTCTCTGCCAAAGTGCATTCCTGTTCGGCAGCCGCCGGTCAGGAGGACGTCATGCCCCGCAGTCCGGTCCGCGGCGCATTCCTGGGGACCGCGCGGGCGGCATCCGCACCGCGTTTCCCGGAATTCCGCCCAGCGGGCCCGCCGCGGCGCCGGATGCGCCTTCCGGTACCTCCGGTGTGTCCCACCCTTCCATTTTCCGGAGAACGGTGCGCTTTCCCCCGCTGTCGCCACACCGGAAGCGCACGGCCGGAGCCATTCGGCGGCACGGTCGCCACCCGTCCGCCGAATGGCTCCGGATTTTCTCTTTTCCGTTCCGCCGGTCCCGGGAAATCCGGACCGGGCGTACGGGGGGAAATGGGAGGCCCGCCGGGAGAAATCCCGTCCGGCGCCCCGGAAACGCGGTGCCGGGGCCGTCTTTCCTCGCCCACCGCCCCGTGAGATCCGCCCGTAGACCCCGGGCCCGTAAGGAGGTAACCGGTGAAAGTCCTGCATCTCGTCACCGGACTGGAGGTGGGCGGCGCCGAGCAGCAGTTGCGGCTGATGCTGCGCCGGCTGCCGTACCGCTGCGACGTCGTCAGCCTGAGCGGTGACGGGCCGGTCGGCGACGGCATCCGCGCCGACGGCGGGTCCGTCCTGTCCCTGGACGAGCCGCCCACCCTGTCCCGTCTCGTCCGGCTGATCCGCCACGGCGGCTACGACGTGGTCCACACCCACCGCTACCGCGCCTGCGTCACGGGCCGGATCGCCGCCCGGCTGGCCGGGGTCCGGGGCGTCGTCGCCACCGCCCACACCCTGGGCGCGACGGAGCTGGACGGGCGTCCGCTGACCCGCCGGGTGCGGGCGCGCTACCGGCGCACCGAGCGGCTGGGCACGGCGACGGTGGCCGTCTCCGAGCCCGTCGCCGTCCGGCTGCGCCGGCTGGGCGTCCCCGGGGAGCGCATCGAGACGATCGCCCCGGGGGTCGACGCGGACGCCTTCCGGTACGACCCGGCCGCCCGCGCGGCGGTCCGCGCCCGGCTGGGTCTCGCGGCGGACGCGTTCGTGGTCGGGGGCGCCGGGCGGCTGGTGCCGGGCAAACGGTTCGACCTGCTGGTCCGCGCGGTGGCGCAGGTGCCCGGCGCCCGGCTGGTGCTGGCCGGGGACGGGCCGGAGCGGGCGGCGCTGGGGCGGGCGGCCGATCAGTTCGGGGTGGGCAACCGTGTCCTGCTGCCGGGCGCCTGGCACGGGGGCGGTGGCAGGCACGGCGACCCCGGGCTGCCCGCGCTCTTCGCCGCGCTGGACGTCTTCGTCGCGCCCGCGCCCGCGCAGGCGTTCGGGACGGCCGTGGTGGAGGCGCTGGCCGCCGGGCTGCCCGTGGTGCACACCGGGTGCCCGGCCCTGGACGAGCTGCCCGAGGAGGAGGCGCCCGGCGCCCGGCAGGTCGTCCCGCGCTCCCATCTGCTGGCCGCCGCGCTGCGCGAGGAGCGGCGCGCCGCACCGCGCCGGCTGCCCCCGCCGCCCGCCGTCGCGCGGTACGGCGCGGACCGGGCCGCGCGGGCGCTGGCCGCGCTCCACGAGCGGGCCGCCGGGTCCCGGGCGGCCGCGGCCACCGCCGGGGTCCCGCAGCCCGCCGCGTCCCGGGAGACGGCCGCATCGGACCCGTCCCTGACGGGCTGACACACCGTCACCGCATCCGGCCCCGCGGCCCGTACGGCGCCGCACCGACGAGAACCGCACGACGAGAAGGAGCAGGGAACATCCATGGACGACCTCGTGGTGGTGGGCGCCGGCCCCTACGGACTCTCGATCGCCGCGCACGCGGCGGCCGCCGGGCTGCGCCCGCGGGTCCTGGGCCGCCCGATGGCGACGTGGCGGGACCACATGCCCGGCGGCATGTACCTCACCTCCGCGCCCTGGTCGTCGGACCTGTCCGACCCGGCGGGCGCGTTCACCCTGGCGGCGTACTGCGCGCAGGCGGGCGTCCCGGTGCGGCAGGGCGTGCCGCTGCCGGGCACCGTCTTCACCGCGTACGGCAGGTGGTTCGGCGAGCGGGCGGTGCCGGCGGAGGTGGAGGAGCGCACGGTGACCGCGGTGCGGCCGGACGGCGGCGGGTTCCGGGTGGAGACCGCGGACGGCGTGCCGCTGCGGGCCCGTACCGTCGCGCTGGCGGTGGGCGCGGTGCCGTTCGCGCGCCGCCCGGAACCGCTGTACGGGCTGCCCGCCGCGCTCGCCTCGCACAGCAGCGACCACCGCGATCTGTCCGGGTTCGCCGGGCGGGACGTGACCGTCGTCGGCTGCGGTCAGTCGGCGCTGGAGACGGCGGCGCTGCTGGCGGAGCTGGGGGCGCGGGCACGGGTCGTGGCGCGGGCCGCGCGGATCCGCTGGGAGGCCGCGCCGCCGTCGCTGATCCGTCCGTTCCCGGCCGCGCTGCGCGCCCCGCACAGCGGGCTGGGCGCCGGGTGGGCGCACTGGCTGCGGGCCGAGCTGCCCTGGGCGGTGCGGTGGCTGCCGGGGCCGGCCCGGGGGCGGGTGGCGCCCCAGACGCCGCGTCCGGCGGGCGCCTGGTGGCTGCGGGACCGCTTCGAGACCGCCGTCCCGGTGCTGACCGGCCACCGGGTGCGCGCCGCCGTCCCCGGGGACGGCGTGGTCCGCCTCGAACTGGCCTCCGCCGACGGCCGGTCGACGGTGGTGGACACCGAGCATGTGATCGCGGCGACCGGTTTCGTGCCGGATCTGCGGCGGCTGCGGTTGCTCGATCCGCGGGTGCGCGAGGGGCTGCGGACGGTGCGGCCCGGCCGGGCGCCCGAGCTGAGCGGGCTCTTCGAATCGTCGTGGCCGGGACTGTTCTTCGCGGGCCCGCTGGCCGCGGCGTCGTTCGGCCCGTCGATGCGTTCCGTCTACGGCACGGCGTTCACCGCCGCGCGGCTGCTGCGCGGGGTGCGGCGGCGGCTGGGCAAGGGCCCGGGAAGCCTCGCCATCCCCCGTCCGGCACCGGGCCGCGCGGCGCCCGCCGCGGCGCCCGTGGAGCGGACCCCGTGCGGCGCGGTGTACGCCGACGAGGCGGCGCAGCCCGCCCGCTGACGGCGCACGCCCACCCCCGCGCGCCCTGCCGCGCGTCCACCGCCGCGCGCCCCGGCGCCGTCCCGGACCACCGGGCGGCACCGGGGCGCGTCGCCGTCCGGCCAGGTACGGCGGACGGTCCGCGGCCGGCCTTCCCTCGGGGCGAGCCCCGGGTCAGCGGCAGCGGTCGACAGCCTCGATGGTGCGGGCCGCCTCGCCCAGGGCGGCGCGCAGTACGACCGGGTCGGTGGCGTCGCCGTACGCGCCGCCGGGCGGCACCAGCCAGCCGGTGCCGGTCACCGGCGGCTCCGGGGCGCCGCGCCCGGCGGACCCGGTGGCATCCCGGCCGAACGTCCGGGTGCAGGCGCTTCCGGGCAGGTCCCAGCGCTCCGCGGTCCCGGCGGGCACCAGGAAGCCGAGGGTGTGGCAGGGGCCGTCGTGCAGGACCGGGCCGACGCCGTCGCGCAGCCGCAGGATGTCGACGGCTTCGAGCCCCTGCCGGGCGGGGACCGTGACGAGGTCGCAGAGCGGGGCCCGTTCTGGCGGCACCCCCGCCCGGGCACGCGTCGCGCCGCCCTCGCCCACACCGGACTTCCACACGGAAAACCCCTCCTTCTGCACCGCTGCGTATCGACACCGTGTCCAACGGCGTGCCCCGTCAACAGCTACGGCGGCGGACCGCCGCAAAGGATGGCAGTTCATGGCGGATCGTGGGTGAGATATCCGGTTTGTAGGCATACTCTCCGTATCCACTCCGTCACAGCGGGTACGTTCGTCCCGCCGCTCCGCCAGGAAGCGGCTCTCGCCGGAGAGAGGGCACGGAGAGGTCCGCCATGGCGTCGCCAGCCGCGCGTTCAGCGTCGTCCCGCACCGTCCCCGCCCGTCCGAACACCGCCTTCCGGCAGCTTCGCGGCAAGCTGTCACCGGGTGAGTTCGCGGCGGCGGTACGGCGCTCCGCCCGTGAGATCGGCGAGCAGGTCTCGTGCGACGCCCGCTATGTGGGCCGCGTCGAGTCCGGGGAGATCCGCTGCCCGAACTACGCCTACGAGCGCGTATTCCGGCACATGTTCCCGGGGCTGACGCTGGCCGACATGGGCTTCGCGGCGCGCGAGACGGTACGCGGACGGGGGGCGCGTACGGCGGCGGTCAGCGCCGCGCCCCTGGCACCTGCCCCCGACCACCGCGATACCTGTATCCCCAGCTGCGAGGAGAGCGACGTGCTGCGTCGCGCGTTCATCACCGGCGGCCCGGCGGCCGCCCTGGGCATCGCCGCCCCACCCGCCTTCGCCGTCCCCGCGCCCCGGCCGTCGTCCGGCGGCCGTCCCGGCACCGCCGAGGCCACCGCCGTCGAGGACGCGGTCCGGCGGATCCGGCTGCTCGACGACCGGCACGGCGCGGACGACCTCTACCACCGCGCGATGGTGCCCCTGCACTCCGCGTACGCCCTGCTCGACGCGGGCGCCCAGCGGCGCGCGGTCGCCGACCGGCTGCACTGCGGCGCCGGTGAACTGGCCCTGTCCGTCGGCTGGCTGGCGCACGACTCGGGCCGCTTCGGCGACGCCCGCGCGCACTACGCCGAGGCGCTGGCCACCGCCCGGGTCTGCGGGGACGCGGCGCTGGAGGCGCACGCCTTCTGCAACGCCGCCTTCCTCGCCCGGGACGCCGGGCGCCCCCGGGAGGCGGTCCGCGCGGCGCAGGCCGCCCAGCGGGCCGCGCGGCGGCTCGCCTCGCCCCGGCTGAGGTCCCTGCTGGCGCTGCGGGAGGCGGGCGGACTGGCGCTCCTCGCCGACCGTTCCGGCTGCGAGCGCGCGCTCACCCGGGCCCGGCGGTTCTTCGGGGACGGGCCCACCGACCACGACCCCGAGTGGATGACCTTCTACGGCGAGGCCGAGTTGGAGGGCCTGGAGGCGCAGTGCTGGGCGGCCCTGGGCGACGGGGGGCGCGCGGTGGCCCACGCGCGCCGGGCGGTGGCGCTCCAGAAACCGCACTTCACCCGGAACACCGCGCTGTTCACGGCGGAGCTGGCGGGCGATCTGGCGGCCGACGGCGCGCCCGAGGAGGCGGCCGTCACCGGGGGCCGGGCACTGCGGCTCCTCGGGCAGGTGAGGTCCTCCCGGATCCGCGCGATGCTCGACTCCACCGCCCGCGCCCTGCGCCCGCACCGCTCCGCTCCGGAGGTCGCCGCGTTCCTGGAGCAGCACGCGGCGCTCCCGGCGGCCCGCCGGGGCTGACGGGGGGCGAGGGCGCACCCCGGGTGCGTCCGGCGCCCCGCGCGCGCCGGACGCACCCGGTGCCGCCGCCCCTCCGGACCGCCTCGTACGCGAACCCGGGGCGCGTCCGCCGGTCTCCGGCGCCGGCCGTCAGCCGAGGTGGCCGGTGTCGTTCCAGCGCTCGATGGCGGGCTCGCCGTACGCCCAGCCCAGGACGGACAGGGAGGTCGGGTCGAGGCGGATGCGGGCGGCGAACGAGACGTCCAGGCCGAGCCAGCGGGCGCCCAGGGAGCGCAGGATGTGGCCGTGTGCGAAGACCAGCACATCGCGGTCGGCCGCGCGCGCCCAGTCGATGACGCGGTCGGCCCGCGCGGCGACCTCGGCGAGCGTCTCGCCCTCGGGTACGCCGTCGCGCCAGAGGAGCCAGCCGGGCCGCCGCTCCTTGATCTGCGCGGGCGTCAGGCCCTCGTACGCGCCGTAGTCGACCTCCATGAGGGCGTCCCACCGCTCGGCGCGGTCGCCGAATCCGGCCAGCTCGCAGGTTTCCGCGGCGCGCCGCAGCGGGCTGGTGCGCACCTCGACGCCGGGCAGGCCGTCCCAGGGCGCGCGGTGCAGGCGCTCGCCCAGGAGCTTCGCGCCCCTGCGCCCCTCCTCCAGGAGCGGGATGTCCGTGCGGCCGGTGTGCCTGCCGGAAAGGGACCACTCGGTCTGTCCGTGCCGGGCCAGGAGGATGCGCGGTGCCATGGGGGCCGTACCTCTCGCCGATCTCTCGGCTGTTGTCGCAGGTGGTGCGGGTGGACGCCGCGGGGTGCGCCGCGGCGTCGTCGCCGTACGGGCGGGCGCGGACACGGCTCCGGGCCCGCGCGCCCCGCGGATTCCATCATCGCGCACCGGGTCGCCCGGGGCCGGGCCGCCCTGGGGAGGAGCAGCGAGCCATACAGCGTATGGTGGACGGTCGCCGGAGACACCGGTGGGGCAGGCGCGGCGACCGCCGCGCCCGGCGAAGCACGACGAAGAAGGTGCGCGATGGCGAGCGCAGCGCCCCGCACGGCGGCCCGGCCCGGCCGCCCCCGGTGGTGGACCGAACTCCCGCTCCTGGCCGCGGTGTACGCGGCGTACACCGCGGGCCGGCTGCTCGCCCGGGGCGACGTGGCCACCGCCACCGGGCACGGCACCGCCCTCCTCCGGGTGGAGCGGGCCCTGCACCTCACCCCGGAACCGGCGCTGAACCGGCTCTTCACCGGCGTCCCCGTGGTCGGCGTCCCCGCCGCGTACGCCTACGCCGCGCTGCACTACGTCGTCACCCCGGCGGTCCTGGTCTGGCTGTGGCGACGACGGCCCGCGCACTACCGGGTGGCGCGCGGCGGGCTGCTGACCGCCACCCTGATAGGGCTGATCGGCTTCACCCTCTTCCCGACCGCGCCGCCGCGCCTGCTCGACGCCGGACAGGGCTTCGTGGACGGCATGGCGCACTACGCCGGATACGGCTGGTGGGGCGCCGAGGCGTCCGCCCCGCGCGGCCTGGGCGGGCTGACGAACCAGTACGCGGCGATGCCGAGCCTCCATGTGGGCTGGGCCCTGTGGTGCGGCGTGATCGTGTGGCGGCTGGCCTCCTCCCGGGTGGCGCGGGCGCTCGCCGTGGCCTACCCGGTGGCCATCGCCCTGGTGGTGATGGGCACCGCCAACCACTACCTCCTGGACGTGCTGGCGGGCGTGGCCGTCATGGGCGTGGGCGCCTGGCTCACCGGCCCGCTGCTCCGCCTCGCCGACGCCGTACGCACCCGGGGCACGCCTCCCGCCGCGACGGAACCGGACGCCCCGGCGACCGCCCGGCGGCGCCGGACCGCCACCGGGCGGCGCGGGAGGGCGGGGGGCGTTGTCGGTGGCGGATGCGAGACTTCGCCGGGTGAACGTTTTCCGCGACAGCCGACCCGCGGCGACCACTGCGCCGAGCGCGGCGCCGACGCCGCCCCCGAGCCTGCGGCAGCGCCTCACTGAGCTGCGCGGGCCGGGCATACGCCCCCGCGCGCTCGACGCGCGGGCGCTCGCCGCGCTGGCCGCCAACCCGGGCTGCCGCCGCCGCGCGCTGCTGGACGGCGCGGGCGTCGACAAGGCCGCCCTGGCCCGGGCGCTCGGCTCCCCCGCGGGCCACGGCCAGTCCCGGTTCGCCCTCGCCCGGGGCAACAGCTTCGAGGCCCGCGTCAAGGCGGACGGCGGCGTGGAGCTGCTGCGGCTGCTGCACGCCCGGCTGCCGTCCCACGTCCCCGCGCCCGAGGCGGACGAGGTCGCCGCGCCGGACCTGGCGGCGGCCGGTCCCGAGGGCCGGACCGCCCGGACGGCGCTGGCGCTGCGGGAGGCCACGGCCACCGGCGGCTGGACGCTGCTGGACCATCCGCTGCTCGCCGTCGAGGTCGCCGGTTCGCCCGCCTACGTGGAGCCGGACGCGGTGGTGGTCCGCCCGGACGGCGTCTGGACGGTCGTGGAGATCAAGTCCTTCCCGATGATCGACGGCGCGGCGGACGCCGCCAAGGTGGGCGCGGCGGCCCGGCAGGCGGCGGTCTACGTCCACGCCCTGGAGGGCGTCGCCGCGCAGGTCACCGCCGGTGGCGAGCGCCCGGCCCGGGTCGGCGACCGGGTGCTGCTGGTGTGCCCGCAGGACTTCTCCAACCTCCCCACGGCCGCCGCCGTCGACATCCGCAGACAGCTCGCGACCACCCGGCGGCAGCTCGCCCGCCTCACCCGGGTCGAGGAGATCGCCGCCGCGCTGCCCCCGGAGACCACCTTCGACCTGCGCCTCGCCGACGACGGCCGGACGGCGACCCGCCCCGCCGCCGAGCTGGCCGACGCCGTCGAGGCGGTCGACGCGGCGTACGCGCCCGAGTGCCTGGCCGCCTGCGAGCTGGCGTTCCACTGCCGCGGCCGCTCCCGTGAGCGGGGCGCGGTGGAGACCCTGGGGCGCGGCGTACGCGGCGAACTGGGCTCCCTGCGCACCATCGACGCGGTACTGGCGGCGGCCGCGGAACCGGCGGCGGACGGCCCGGCGGCCGACGGCGGCGGGACGGACGGCGGGGCGCCCCCGGCCGGCGTCCCCGCACCCGCTCCCCCGGCCGACCCGGTGAACGGCCCGGCCGCCCCCGGATGCGCCGACGCCCCCGACGAGGCCGACCCGGCGCTCGCCGCACTGCGCCGCGCCGCCCGGTTGCGCGCCGAGGCGCTGGCCGCCGCGCCCGTCCCGCTCCCCCGTACCGCGCCCGGAGCAAAGGACCCGGTATGCCGCTGATCGAGACGCTGGCACGGATGGAGGCGGCGGCCGCCGGAGTGGCCGCGCCGCTCACCACCGTCCGCCACCGCCATCTGGCCGACCGCCCGCTGGTCTGCGTCCCGCTGACGACGGCGGGTGAGGCCGGTGCCCCGCTGGGCGCCCTCGTCGGCACCGACCGCGACCGTCCGCTGCTGCTGACGGTGGCCCAGCCCCGCGACCGTGACCTGCGGTTCGCCTTCCTCGCCGAGCTGGCCGACGCGGTCCTGCCGTATCTCGACGGCTTCGCCGACACCGTCGGCCACGAGGAGCGCAAGGAGACCGACCCGGAGACCGGCAGGAAGGTCACCGTCCAGGTCGAGCTGTGCGCCGACGCCCCGCAGGTGATCGTGCCGTCCACCGCGGGCGTCGCGTACCTCCGGCTGCTGGGCCGCTCGACCCGGTTCCGGCGGACGGCCGAGCAGGACCCGGAGGCGCCGTACCCCGCACCGCCCCGGGTGCCGCTGCTGGGCCGCTGGCTGACCCACCTCGGCGAGCGCGCCCGGGTACCGGGCTCCTGCCTGCTGCTGCCCATGACGGAGCTGCTGGCCCGCCACTGGGCGACGGGCCAGAGCGCCCTGGAGGACCAGCATCTGGGCGCCCTGCTCGCCTGGATCGACCCGCCCGCCGGCCGCTCCGGCCGGGCCGCCGCCGAGGACGCGGAGTCGGCGCGCGACGCGGACGGCATGCTGCGCTGCCCGCCCGCGGGCCCGGCCACCGACCCGGCGTTCGACAACGTCCTGCTGGCCCCCGCGATGGCCCGGTACGACGCGGGCGTGCCCGGCGCCGCCGAGGAGCTGCACGAGCTGATCGGCGGTCAGCTCCGGCCCACCTGGGACGCGGTCTGGCGCGGCTGGGACCTGCTGCGCGCCCTGCCGCCCGGCGCCCACGTCGCCGACCGCTGGAAACGCGACCGCTGGTCGTACACCGCCCACCGCGACCGGGTGCGCGCGGGCGAGCCGCCGCAGCCCAAGCGGGACGACGCGGTCACCGCCGCCCGCAAACTCGCCTCCCGGGAGACCGCCCAGGCCCAGCTCGACGCCCAGGAGGCGCTGGACGATCCGCTGGTGATGGCGGGGCGGCGGCTGGCCGGGGAGGCGTTCGCCGGGCAGGTCACCGCCGTCGAGGAGGCGTTCTCCGAGGGCACCCGCCCGATGCCGCGCCCCCTGGTGACGCTGCGCACCACCGACACCCCGCTGCTCACCGACGGCGCCCGGCTGTATCGCCGACTGCCCGACGGCAAGACGCAGACCGCGGTCCTCACGGCGTACGGGGACGGAGCCGCGGGCAGCCTGACGGTGCGGCTCACCGGTGGCATGGGACGGGGCAAGGTGCCCGCGCCCGGTTCGGTGCCCGAGCCCGGTGAGACGGTCTGCTGGACGCTGTTCGAGCACGCCCCGCGCGGCGGCCCGCAGCTACCGGAGCCCGAGGACACCCCGTGGACGCACGGCGGCCCGCCGCCCACCGGCCCCGAGGGGGACGCCCCCGACCCGATGACACCGGAGGACTTCCTGTGACCGGCGCCCCGTGGACGACCCGAGCGGCCCCCGGGCCGGGCGGCACCGAGCCGTTCGACCCGGGCGCGGCGGCCGCCGCGGCGACGGACGCGATCCTCCACGACACCCTGCACAGCGCCCGGTCCGGCGTGGTCGTCGACTCCCCGCCGGGCGCCGGCAAGTCCACCCTCGTGGTCCGCGCGGCCCGGGAGCTGGCCGCCGCCGGACACCCGCTGATGATCGTCGCGCAGACCAACGCCCAGGTGGACGACCTGGTGCTGCGCCTGGCGGAGAAGGATCCGCAGCTCCCGGTCGGGCGTCTGCACGGCAGCGAGCCGGGCACCGTCGACCCGGCGCTGGCCGCGCTGCCCGAGGTCCGCGCCTCCGCGAAGATCGGCGACCTCGCCGGGATGGACGTCGTCGTCTCCACCGCCGCGAAGTGGGCCCACACCAAGGTCGAGGAGGGCTGGCGGCACGCGATCGTCGACGAGGCGTACCAGATGCGCTCCGACGCGCTGCTGGCCGTCGCCGGACTCTTCGAGCGGGCGCTGTTCGTCGGCGACCCGGGCCAGCTCGACCCGTTCAGCGTGGTCGGCGCCGAGCAGTGGGCCGGGCTCGCGTACGACCCGTCGTCCAGCGCCGTCGCCACCCTCCTGGCGCACAACCCCGACCTGCCGCAGCACCGCCTGCCGGTCTCCTGGCGGCTGCCCGCGTCGGCGGCGCCGCTGGTCTCCGACGCGTTCTACCCGTTCACCCGCTTCCGCAGCGGTACGGGGCCCGGCGACCGGAGCCTGGCGTTCGGCACGGCGGGCGACGGCTCCGGTGTCGACCGCGTCCTGGACGAGGCCGCCGCGTCCGGCTGGGGCCTGCTGGAACTGCCCGCCCGGCACACCCCGCGCACCGACCCGGAGGCGGTACGCGCGGTGGCTCTCGTCGTGCGGCGGATCCTGGACCGCGGCGCGGCCGCCACCAGCGAGCGCGGCCCCGATCCGGAGCCGGTGACGGCCGCCCGGATCGCGGTCGGCACCGCCCACCGCGATCAGGCCGCCGCGGTCCGCGCCGCCCTGGCCGAACTGGGCGTGAGCGGCGTCGTGGTGGACACCGCCAACCGCCTCCAGGGCCGCGAGTACGACGTCACGGTGGTCCTCCACCCGCTCTCCGGCCGCCCCGACGCCACCGCCTTCCACCTGGAGACCGGCCGCCTGTGCGTCCTCGCCTCCCGCCACCGCCACGCCTGCGTCGTGGTCTGCCGGGCGGGCGTGGCCGAGCTGCTGGACGAACACCCGTCGACGGAGCCGGTCCAGCTCGGCGTCACGGTCAGATTCCCGGACGGCTGGGAGGCCCACCACGCCGTCCTGGCCCGCCTCGCGGAACACCGGGTGACGTGGCGGCCGTGACGCCTCGCCAGCGTCGCCGCCGGACAAGGGCACGAAGGAAGAGCCCGGAAATACCCGCCGCACAGTGAACCGCCCCGGCCGGGAGGCCGGGGCGGTGCTTTCTAGCCGTGGGGAAGGCTGCTGCAATGCTTTCGGCAGGGCGGCCACACGATGACCGTTCCTTTGTACGCCTCAAGGGTCTCGTCATATGCGCCGACATCGACCAGACCGACCCGCCCGTCCCAGGAACTGACACAGAAGCGGCTGCCTTCGGAAAGCGGAAGGCTCTTCGCCCCCTGCTGACCGATGCGGTCCACACACTGCTGGGAGGTGGGTGTGGCGGAATCCTCCCAGAGGGCGACCGAATTTTTCCTGTCCCAAAGGATTTGCAGGCCCTCGATCTCCACTCCCGCACCGTCACGCCCGGACTGATAGCCGACCTTGAAGGTGGTATTCGCCTCATCGTCATCAGCCACGATTTTCGGCGGATCCGCGTCCAGGTCGACGGATGTCAGTTTCATTTCTCCGAACCACTGGGCATCAGCCGGCGGGCTCAATGACGGCGAAGGCTCCGGCGGGCTCGGTGACCACGAAGGCTCCGAAGGGGCCGGACTTCCGGCGGAACGGTCGGGTGAGGCCGCCGCCGCGCCCTGTGGCCGTTCGGCCGCCCCGCGTCCCTCGTCAGCGGGCGAACCCTGCGCGGTCGGCCACACCTTCAGCGCGAGAACGATGACGAGAACGAACGCGACCGGGACCGCGAAGGGAAGAGCCGGCCGCCACGCCTCGGGCAGGCGCCACCGGACGACCCGCCGCAGGCCCCCTCGGCGCACCGGGTAGTGGTAATGGTGCTCAGTGATCTGCTGGTCCCCCGCGGCTTGGTAGACCCTCCCTCGATCCGACGCATGCCCTTCGTTGTGCGGACCGGAGCCGCCGTCCAGCGGTCGTCCCATCGCGAATTCACCCTTCTGCGAGGTGCCGGTCCCGGCCTGCCCGATATCGGCCTGCCTGATATCCGCGCCACACCGCCGCGCCCGCGCCCCGCGTGCGGGCACTGTCCCCCACACCCGGCGCACCGCCGGCGGTTTCCCCGGCCGCGCACACCTGATCCGCGAATACAGAATCCATCAATCCCCCATGCCTCATTACGTTTACCGGCCTCCCGGCACTCCCGCCACCAGGATGGCAGAGCCCCCGCTCGCGCAGAATCGCGCCCCGTCTCCGCGCAGACGCTTTCCGACGTACGGACGATTTCGGAGTTCCCCGCAGGGATGCCCACCGCATCTCCGCACTTCCGGATCGATTCCCGATGTATCCCCCTCTCAATTCCGCAGCCCAGCTCACCGAATCGCCGTCCACCCAATTCACTCCTTATCACTTGTCCACCCGGAGATCGAGCCCCTTCCGCAACTCCGTCGGCCGCGTTCAGCACCGAACCGGATGGGAGCCCTCGGATCGTTTCCCTGAGCCCCGATCGGACAGGCGAACGCCGGGGGCGGAAGCGGACAGGGAACGCCGGGGCGTGCGGGCCGTGACGCCGCCGCCCGCACTCACCCCGTGCGGCGCACGAAGGGTCCGCCCCACTCCCCGGCGCGCGCACCCGCGCGCGGTGGGCCTGCCCCCTTGCGCGGCGCGGGACAATGGAATGCGGCACTCGACCCTGGAGGTACGTTCATGTCCGAGCCGCGACCGGCTCCCGACCCGCGCGGCGCGGCGCCCCGGCGCATGCGGCCCGCGCCGCTGCTCTTCGAACCGCCCGCGGCCACGGCGGACCCGGAGCACTTCTTCGACCTGGAGTCGATAGCGGACCCGCACGAGCTGCTGGGCCGCTCCACGGAACTGGCGCTCGCCTTCCGCGCCGCCGCCGACCGGGCGACGGAGTTCCAGGCCCTGGCCGCCGCGCAGCTCGCCGACCCCAAGCGCTTCGACCGCCTCTCCCTGACGGCGCTCGCCGAGCGTGCGGAGTGGACGGAGGACTACGCCCGCAAGATGGTCGAGTTCGGCCGGAGCCTGATGCGCGACGGCGCCACCCGCCCCGACGGCGGGGACTGAGCCGGTACGCGGGGCCGCCCGGTGGGGCCCCGGGGCCCCCGCCCGGCGCCTCCGGACGCACGGCCCGGCCGCCGACGCACCGCCCCCGGCCGTCCACGGGCGGGCCGGGCCCATCGGCGTACGCCCGTGACCGACCCGGCAACGGCGCCCCGCCCCACCGGACGGGACCGTCACCGAAGCCCACCGGCATACGGCCCCGCCCCGTCCGTACGGGTCGCCCGTACCCCCTGGGAAAGCACCCCGCGAACCGCTCCCGGAAAACGTCCGAAAGGTCACCCGTCCGGGTTTTCCCATGAGCCCACGGCATATGCGCGCGGGGAAGATACCCCCTACCGGCCCGTAGTGTCCTGGTTTCGGAAAACCACTTCGGGGGCGGGGCGCCCGTCGGTAGACCTGTCCCATGAGCGACTGGCAGTCCGACACCTCTCCCGCCCCGGCGTCCCCGGGGTTCCCCACCGCCTCCTACGTCACCCTCGCCGGCGCCGACTGGCTGGCCTCCGCCAGCCCGCGTCCGGGGGCCGTGCGCTCTCTGTGGGCGCAGCGGCCCGCCGCGCCGAGCGTGCTGCCGTGCGGCACCGCCTTCGACGTGATCAACGCGCCCGCGCTCTTCGGCCGCCGGATGGTCGACCGGCTCTGGTCGGACGGCCCCGGCTCCGGCCCGGTCGCCGCCCACCAGGGCCGGATCCTGCTCTTCGCCGCCCCGGGCACCGCGCAGCGGCTGCCCGCGCTGCTGGAGTGGGAGGAGTGGTCGGCCGCCGTCCCGCCGCTGCTCTGCCACGGCAGCGGGGACGCGGTGACCGTCCCGCCGCTGTACCCGTCCGCCGGCCCGGTGGACGGCGCCGCCCCGCCCGCCTCCCGGTGGCTGGTCGCCCCCGACGTCCGCCGCCCCTGGCTGCCGGGTCCGGACGTCCTGCTGTGGGCCTGCGTACGCGCCGCCCGGGTGGACGTCCCGCGCACCGGCGGCGCGGGCCTCAGGCACCCGGCCCGCGCCGCCTCCGACCGGGCCCCGGAGCGCCCCGCCACCGCGCTGACCTCCCGCTGAGCGTCCGGCCGCCGGGCATTCGATTTTTGCCCTCCCCCTTCCGGGTGCTAAGGTCTTCCACGTCAGCAGGCGCCGCTAGCTCAGTTGGTTAGAGCAGCTGACTCTTAATCAGCGGGTCCGGGGTTCGAGTCCCTGGCGGCGCACAGACAGACAAGGCCCTCACTTCGGTGGGGGCCTTCGTCGTACGCGCGGGGCGGGTTCAGGCGCGGGTGACCCGGACCGTCCAGTCACCCGAGGGTTCGCGCGCCTCGACCTCCACCCGTACGCCGTCGGCGGTGTCCCGCAGGCTCTCCCCCACGCCGAGCGGGGCGTCGGCGAGCGGCGGATGGACGGAGGTGCCCTTGCAGGCGGCGGTGGCCGGGTGGCCGTCGAGGACCTGTACGGGGCCGGTGCCGGAGGCGGCGGTGGAGCGGACGCGGTAGACGAGGACGCCCTCGCGGCAGACCGTCCGGTCGTTGCCGGCGGCGTCGCGGGCCTCGACGGCGAGGGCGGTGTCCCGTCCGGTGCGGACCACCAGCAGCCGGGGGCGGCGCTCGTCACCCGGTTCCATGGGGGCGGACAGCGGGCGCAGGGTGTGCCAGCCGGCGCCGGTGAGCCCGGCGCAGTCGACCTGGTTGTCGGTGAGCCAGCCGAGCTTCCACTTGTGCCAGGCGAACAGGTCGGGCGCCAGACCGAACTGGCTGCCCATGAGGTCCCAGTCGCCGACGTAGGTGTCCCAGTCACCCTTGCCGCCCTCGGGGCGGTGGTAGAGGTCCGGCAGGTCGAAGACGTGGCTGGTCTCGTGGGCGAGGACGTTGCGGTCCGGCGGGTTCTGCTCGAAGACGGTGACGAAGCGCCGCAGGTCGGTGCGGTCGGCGCGCATCGGCTGGTCGAGGTTGACGACCTTGGTGGCGTCGGAGTCGACGCCGGGGGCGTCCGGGTCGGCGACGAAGTAGACGATGTCGTAGCGGCCGAAGTCGACGGAGGGGTCGGCGGCGGCGACCGCGTCACGGAGGTAGGACGCGCGGCTGCCGGCCGCCCAGTCACGCCGTATTCCGTAGTCGGTGGAGCGGTGCGGCATCCGTACCCACTTCTTGTGGAGGTGGGGGCGGAGGCGGAACTTCCCGTACGAGGCACGGTCGAAGAATCCGGAGGTGGCCGGAAAGTAGTTGCGGGCGAGTTCGCCCGCGCCGGCGACGGGGGTGGAGTCGGGGAACGAGAGGAAGATCATCACGGCGTCGAGGGCGCCGCGGGGGCGGGGGTAGGCGGCGTTCCAGGTGTCCAGTCCCTCGGAGTGGTGGGCGTCGGTACGGCCGAGGGCGCACGAGAGGGTGGCTTCCGAGGCGGTGGCGGGGCCGGCGACGATCGAGGTCGCTATGAGCGCGGTCAGTGAGGTGGCGACCGCCGCGGCGCGGCGCAGCCTCCGGGGCTCGGCCCTGTCGGGCGTCTGGGGGCGCACCACATCGACCTCCGGGGACGGGAATTGGACACCCCAACCACCCTGTGATGATTTACAGGTATTCGTCCTGTTTCCGCGTCCAGCGGAGTGAGCGGCGCCCCCGCGCCACTCCGTCACGGAACGTCACACGTAGCCATCACGGTCAATCCGGTGGGCTCCGATGAACACAGCCGGGCAGAAATGGCTGAACTTCCGTCACCCGTGCCGATGATCACGGCGATGTCGCTGGCTCGCCCGCCGCGGCAGCCTCTATGATCGCCACACTTTCCAGCGCGGATTCCCCCCTCCGTCACGAGACCAGCGCCATGCGGGAGCGAGCAGTGAGCGGACACCCCGACAGGACGGGCCGCACGCCCGGAGTGACGCTTGACTCCGTGACGGAGCGTGAGGGTACGACCAACGAATCCGGTGTACGGGCCGAGCGGCAGGGCGCCGCGGGCCGTCTCCCGGCGCTCGCCCACGAGAGCCCGGCCACGGCGTTCGGCGACTACCGCGCCGCGTTCCACGCCGCCCGGTTGCCGATGGCCCTGCTGGACGGCGACGGCCTGATCATCGCGGCCAACCCCGCCTTCGGCGAACTGCTCGGCACCGACCCCGCGCGGCTGACCTCGGCCGCCGCCGCGGACCTCACCGACCTCGGCTCCGACCCCCGGCTGTGGACCGCCTACCGCGAGGTGCTGTGCGGCCGCAGTGACCGGCTGCGCTGCACCCGCCGCCTCAAGCACCCGGCGGGCCACACCCTCTGGGTGGAGGTCGGCGTCGAGCCGCTGCCGGACGGCGAACGGTTCCTGCTGACCGTCGCGGACAGCAGCGACCGGCACGATCTGCTGGCCCGGGTGCGCCATCTCCAGATGCACGATCCGGTGACCCGGCTGCCCAACCGCGCGCTCTTCTTCGAGCGGCTGTCGGCGGCGCTGGAGGCCGCCTCGTTCGAGCCGTCGGGGACCGGCCGTATCGGCCTGTGCTACCTCGACCTCGACGGTTTCAAGGCCGTCAACGACACGCTCGGGCACCGCGTCGGCGACCGGCTGCTGAGCGCGGTGGCACAGCGGCTGAGCCGCTGCGCGGAGCGCACCGGCGCGCGGGACGACGACACCTCCCGCGGCCATCTGGTGGCCCGGCTCGGCGGTGACGAGTTCGCGCTGCTGGTGGAGAACTCCACCGGCACCGACCAGGTGGCGGAGCTGGCGCAGTGCGCGCTGGACGCCCTCCAGCAGCCGTTCGACCTGGCCGGGCAGCGGCTGTCGGTCTCGGCCAGCATCGGCGTGGTGGAGCGCACCGCCGCCGGGACGACGGCCACCGGCCTGATGCAGGCGGCCGACACCACGCTGTACTGGGCCAAGGAGGACGGCAAGGCCCGCTGGACGCTCTTCGACCCCGAGCGCAACGCGCACCGGATGACCCGGCAGGCGCTGTCCAGCACGCTGCGTCCGGCCGTGGACCGCGGCGAGTTCACGCTGGAGTACCAGCCGCTGGTGGGGCTGGGCGACGGGCGGGCCGAGGGCGTGGAGGCGCTGGTGCGCTGGCGTCATCCGCAGTTCGGCACGCTGGCGCCGAATCGGTTCATCGCGCTGGCCGAGGAGAACGGCTCGATCGTCGAACTGGGCCGCTGGGTGCTGGAGACCGCCTGCCGTCAGGCCCGCGCCTGGCAGCTCGCGCGGCCCGCCGTCCGGCCGCTGGTCGTCAGCGTCAACGTGGCGGTGCGTCAGGTGTGGGACTCCGACCTCGTCGCGGACGTGGCCGGAATCCTCGCGGAGACCGAGCTGCCGCCGGAGCTGCTGCAACTGGAGCTGACCGAATCGGCGGTGATGGGCTCGGCGGGGCGGCCGCTCCAGGCGCTCCAGGCGCTGAGTGACATGGGCGTACGGATCGCCATCGACGATTTCGGCACCGGCTACTCCAACCTCGCCTACCTCAGCCGGCTGCCGGTCTCCGTCCTGAAGCTCGACGGCTCGTTCGTCAGCGGTTTTCGGTCACAGGAGCACCCGAATCCGGCCGATGAAACGATCGTGGAGGCGCTGGTCGCGCTGGCACACCGGCTGGGGCTGACGGTCACCGCGGAGTGTGTGGAGAGCGCCGAGCAGGCGGCCCGGCTCCGGCGGATCGGCTGCGACACCGGCCAGGGCTGGCTCTACGCCCGCCCGCTCCCCCCGGAGCGGATCACCGCCCTGCTCGACGCGGACGGCCGGACGGACGACTTCTGAGCGTGCGCCGCGCCGGACGGGGCGCGGCGGCAACGGCGGGCGGCCGACGGCGTGCCGCGGGCCGGTGCGCCGGGGCCATGGAGCGCTCCGGGGCCGGACGGGCGAGCGCGCCGACGTCACGGCGCGCTCCGGGCACTGCCGCGAGCAGTGCGCACGGCAGCCCGGCCGACCGGCGCGCCGCCCGGACAGCGGGCTGTGACCACGGCGGGCGCCCGGCACCGCAGCGCGGACCGACCCGCCCCGCCGCTCCGTACGCGGGTCGGCCCGGCGCGGTGTGCGGCGGCCGGTCCCGACCGCCTCAGTCGCGCGGCAGTCCGTACGCGTCGGCTATCAGCTCGTAGGAGCGCAGCCGGGCGGTGGCGCCGTGGGCGTTGGCGGTGAGCATGAGTTCGTCGGCGCCGGTGCGTTCGGCCAGGTCGTCGAGGCCCTGGCGGACGGCGTCGGGGGTGCCGTGGACGATGTTGGCGAGCCAGCCGTCGACGAAGTCGCGCTCGTGGGCGTTGTACGGATACGCGGCGGCCTCCTCGGGGCTCGGGACCAGGCCGGGGGTGCCGGTGCGCAGCCGGAGCATGGAGAGCGCGCCGGTCATGACCTGGCGGCGGGCCGCCCGCTCGTCCTCGGCGGCGAGGGTGGCGACGCCGATCAGGGCGTACGGCTCGGAGAGCACCTCGGAGGGGCGGAAGGACGCGCGGTAGAGGTCGAGGGCGGGCACGGTGTTGGCGGCCGAGAAGTGGTGGGCGAAGGCGAACGGCAGGCCCAGGGTGCCGGCCAGCCGGGCGCTGAACCCGGAGGAGCCCAGCAGCCAGAGCGGCGGGCGGTGCGCGGACTGCACGCCACCGGGTGAGGCCGCCTGGACGGGCCCGGGGACCGCGTGGATACGGGCGTACGGGTGGCCGTCGGGGAACGTGTCGTCCAGGAAGCGGGTCAACTCGGCGAGCTGCTGGGGGAACTCGTCGGCCCCTTCGTGCAGCCGCTCGGTGCGGCGCAGGGCCGCGGCGGTGGCGCCGTCGGTACCCGGGGCGCGGCCGAGGCCGAGGTCGACGCGGCCGGGGGCCATCGCCTCCAGGGTGCCGAACTGCTCGGCGATGACCAGCGGCGCGTGGTTGGGCAGCATCACGCCGCCGGAGCCGAGGCGGATGCGCTCGGTGTGGGCGGCGAGGTGGGCGAGGAGGACCGCCGGGGAGGACGAGGCGACGCCGGGCATGGAGTGGTGCTCGGCGACCCAGTAGCGGTGGAAGCCGCGGCGCTCGGCCAGGCGGACGAGATCGGCGGCGGTGCGGACGGCGTCCGCCGCGGAGCTGCCCGTACCGACCGTCACGAGGTCGAGGACGGAGAGCGGGACGGGTGCGTCCCCCTGGGCGGTGCCGCGGATCTCGTCGCGCTGGGCCTGCTGGTCACTTTCGCCGCTCACGGGCGGGTCCTCCTCGCTTCGCCGGTCTGCGGCCACGATAACCGGAGAACAGCTCCGGTTATTCCCGGAGCCGGTTCACCCGTTCCCGTGAATCCGCCCTGGGGCAGCGCGGCGGCCCCGGTCCGCCCGGGGCACGCGGCGCCGTGCGGGGGGGCATCCCAGTGGGCGCCCTCTCACCGTTCCCGGTGCGCGGCGGGGGTGAAGAGGGTACCCAGGGCGGGGCGTTCGACGGTGCGGCCCACCAGGCGCAGGCCCTCCCAGACGGTGACCTGATTGGCGGTGAGGACCGGTTTGCCCAGCGCGGTTTCGAGCTCCGCCAGGTACGCCGCGGTGTGCAGGGCGGTGTCCGGCAGCAGGACCGCCTCGGCGTCCGGATGGTCGCCCGCCCGGGCCATGGCCAGCACCTCGTCGCGGCCCCAGGTGCCGACCTCGGCGGCGGTGATGATGCCGCTGCCCCGGGTGGCGACGACCTCGGTACCGGATTCCTTCAGGAAGGACCGGAACAGCTCCGCGACGTCCTCGGGGTAGGTCGCGGCGACCGCGACCCGGTGGACGCCGAGTGCCCGCACCGCGCCCGTGAACGCGAAGGAGGTGCTGGACGCGGGCAGCCGGGCGGCCGCGGACAACTCCCTGACCTGCTCCTGGGCACCCTCCCGGCCGAAGACGAAGCTGGCGCTCGTACAGGCCCAGACGACGGCCTCGGCGCCCAGGGCGCGCAGTTCGCCGGCGCCGGCGGCGAGCCGCGCCGCCGACCCCATCTCCAGCAGCGCGTCCACCCGGTGGGCGTCCTCGCCGATGTCGGTGTGGACCAGGGGCAGCGCGATGCCGTCGCCGAGGAGCCGGGCGAGGCGCGGGTAGTCGTCCTCGGCGGAGTGGCCGGGGTAGAGGAAGCCGACCGTGGTCATGCGGTTCTCCCTTGGGTGGGGGCTCGGGCCGGGGGACGGCGCGGCGGTGCGGGGCGCGCGGGCCGGGGTCCGCGCGCCGTCGGGCGGCGCCGGGTTCAGTGGCGGGTGCCGCCCCGCCGGGCCCGTGGTTTTCGCGGGCGGCGCTCCGGGGGGTCGGCGGTCGGTGACGGCTCCGCGGGCGGGGCCGTACGGGCGGCCTCGGGCGGGGCGGGTTCCGGCTCCGGCGGTTCGTCCGGACGGGTGCCGGGCACCTCCGGCGCCGACGGGGCGGGCGGCGCACCGGAGTTCATCGCGGCGGGACCGGCGCGGGCCACCGGGTCCAGCAGCGCCTGGTACGGCCCGACCGCGCGGACGCCGATCGCCCGCAGCGCGGCCCACAGCGTGACCTGGTTGGCCGAGAGCACCGGCATCCGCAGCTCGGCCTCCAGTTGCGGGATGGCGTCGTACGTCGGGAGGTTGGTGCAACTGATGAAGAGGGCGTCGGTGCGGTCGGTCACGGCGGTGCGGGCCATGGCGACGACATCGCGGTAGGGGACCTGCCAGATGTGCCGGGTCAGGCCGAGGTAGGCGCGGCCGGTGACCTGAACGCCCGCCTCGCCGAGGAACGCCTCCAGGGAGTCGGTGACCGACCTCGTGTACGGCGTGACCACCGCGACGTGCCAGGCGTCCAGCTCCCGCAGCGCCTCGATGAGCGCGCCCGAGGTGGTGAGGGAGGGGACCGCCCCCGCCTGGACCATCGCCGCCGTCATCGCCCGCTCGCCCGCGAGGCCGCCGACGAAGCTTCCGGACGTACAGGCGTAGGCGATGACCTGCGGAGAGACCGCGCTCAGCGCCTCGACGGCGGCGCGCAGCGTTTCGTGTTCGCTGACCATGCGGGCCAGATCGAGGCTCACCTCGACGGGGACGAACGGGGTACGGGTGAGGTGGAGGGACACGTCGTCCGGTACCCAGCGCCACAGCTCACGGTCGAGGGCGAAGTCGAAGGGCGCGACGACGCCCACACCGAGCTGGGGCTGAGGGCCACCGAGGAAGGAGACGTCCATGAAAGCCCCTAGGAGAGCGAAGGGCAGTGGCCAGGACCTGGCCAGAGGAGAAGGACAGCCGGGATGAGCCGGGACGTCGGAACAGTGCCGTTGTTGACACGGTAGTTACGACTTCTTAGCGTGGTCAATCCTCACATCTCCGGCATTTTCCGGCCTCTCGTCCCGCGCTTCCGCCCCCGGTCCCTCCGTCGCCCGCCGGCCCCTTCCCCCCGCCCCGTTCCACGTCTCAGAACGGCTTTGGCCCATGCCTGACAGCACCGTCCTCGTCCTGGGTTCCGACCCGCCGCCGAAGCTGGACCGGCTCACCGGCCGGGCCCGGGTGGTGACCGCCGAACCGGCCACCCTCGCCGCGCTGCTGCCCACCGCCGATGTGCTGCTGGCCTGGGACTTCACCTCCGACGCGATCCGTGACGCCTGGCCCGTCCGAGGCCCGCGGCCCGGCTGGGTGCACACCGCGAGCGCCGGGGTGGACCGGCTGCTGTGCCCGGCACTGGTCGCCGACGACACGGTGGTGACCAACGCCCGCGGCGTGTTCGAGCAGCCGATCGCGGAGTACGTCGCCGGGCTCGTCCTGGCCATGGCCAAGGATTTCCACGGCAGTTGGGAGCGCCAGCGGCGGCGGCACTGGGAGCACCGCGACACCCGGCGGCTGGCCGGGACGCACGCCGTCGTCGTCGGCTCGGGCCCCATCGGCCGGGCCGTCGGCACCACCCTGAAGGCACTGGGTGTCACCGTCGAACTGGTGGGCCGCCGGGAGCGCACCGGTGATCCGCAGTTCGGCACGGTGCGCGCCGCCGAGGCGCTGCGCCCGCTGCTGGGCGGCGCCGACTGGGTGGTCTGCGCGGCGCCGCTGACCGACGCGACGCGCGGCCTGTTCGGCCCGGAGGCGTTCGCCGCGATGCGCCCCGGGTGCCGCTTCGTCAACGTCGGCCGGGGCCCGCTCGTCGACGAGGACGCGCTCGTCGCGGCGCTGCGCTCGGGGCGTCTCGCGGGCGCCGCGCTCGACGTCTTCCAGCAGGAGCCGCTGCCGCCGGACAGCCCGTTGTGGCAGACGCCGGGCCTGTTCGTCTCACCGCACATGAGCGGCGACACGCTGGGCTGGCGGGAGGTGCTGGCCGCGCAGTTCGAGGAGAACTTCGACCGCTGGGCGGCCGGGGAGCCGCTGCACAACGTCGTCGACAAACGGCTCGGCTACGTCCCGGTGCGGTGACCGGGCCCGCCGCCCGTCCGCCCCGGGCGCCGGCCGAGCCGAACCGCCCGCCGCCATCCGTCCCGCCCCGCCCGGGGCGGCCGCCCGACCGGAGGACGCTCATGTCAGCACCGAACCGGCTCGCCACGCTCTCGGCCCGGCAGCTCACCGACGGGTACGCCGCCGGTACGTTCTCGCCCGTGGAGGCGGTCACCGCCGCGCTGGAGCGGGCCGGGGCCGCGCAGGAGCGGACCACCGCGTTCGCCCTGATCGACGCGGAAGGGGCGCTCGCCGGGGCCCGCGCGTCCGAGGAGCGCTGGCGCGCCGGGCGCCCGGCGGGTCCCGTGGACGGCGTCCCGGTGAGCGTCAAGGACCTGCTGCTCACCCGGGGTCTGCCCACGCTGCGGGGTTCGCTGACGCTCTCCCCCGACGGCGCGGCGTGGGACGAGGACGCGCCGTCGGTGGCCCGGCTGCGGGAGGCGGGCGCGGTGTTCCTCGGCAAGACCACCACCCCGGAGTTCGGCTGGAAGGGCGTCACCGACAGTCCCCGGAGCGGCGTCACGGGCAATCCGTACGACCCCGCGCGCACCTCGGGCGGCTCCAGCGGCGGCAGCGCGGCGGCGCTCGCGCTGGGCGCCGGGCCGCTGAGTCTGGGCACCGACGGCGGCGGGTCGGTCCGCATCCCCGGGTCGTTCTGCGGGGTCTTCGCCCTGAAGGGGACGTACGGGCGGGTGCCGCTGTATCCGGCGAGCCCGTTCGGGACGCTCTCGCACGTCGGGCCGATGACGCGGGACGCGGCGGACGCGGCGCTGATGATGGACGTGATCAGCGCGCCCGATCCGCGTGACTGGTCGCAGCTCGGGCCGGTCGGCGGCTCGTACCTGGCGGCCCTGGCGGAGCCGGTGGCCGGGCTGCGGGTGGCGTACAGCCCCTCGCTCGGCTGGGACGTCCCGGTCGCGCCGGACGTGGCGGCGGCGGTGCGCGCGGCGGCGGAGACGCTGGCGTCGCTGGGCGCGCACGTCGAGGAGGCCGATCCGCCGATCGCCGACCCGGTGGAGGCGTTCCATGTGCTGTGGTTCAGCGGGGCGGCGCGGGTGGTGGAGCATCTGGACGCGGCCGGGCGGGAGCTGCTGGACCCCGGGCTCGCGGAGATCTGCGGTATCGGCGCCCGGTACGGCGCGCTGGACTACCTGGCCGCCGTCGACACCCGGATGGCGCTCGGTACCGCGATGGGCCGCTTCCACACCACGTACGACCTGCTGGTGACGCCGACGCTGCCGGACACGGCGTTCGCCGCGGGCACGGAGGTGCCGCCCGGCTCCGGGCTCGGCCGCTGGACGGGTTGGACGCCGTTCACCTATCCGTTCAACATGACGCAGCAGCCCGCCGCCACGGTCCCCTACGGGCTGGACCGCGACGGCCTGCCGATCGGCGTCCAGTTGATCGCGGCCCGCCACGCCGACGCGCTGGTCCTGCGCGCGGCCCATGCGCTGTACGAGGCGGGGGCGGCGGGGGTCCCGGCGGCCTGGGGGTGAGGGACGTACGGGCCGGGCGGACGGGCCCGCCGGTGGGCGGCGGACTGAAGCCGGGCGGCGGGCCGAGCTGAGGCCGGGGCGGAGGGCCGAGCTGAAGTCGGGGCGGGCCACGGGCTGAGCCGGGCCGGAGCCGGGGCGGGACGAGCCGGAGCCGGGCGGCGGGCCCCGGGCCGGAGGGGCGCGCCCGCCCGCACCGCGCGCCCCGGCCGGACCACCCCGCGCCCGCGCCGCAGAAGGGCTACGCCCGGCGGAAGCTCAGGCTCTCCCCCACCGCGCCGGCCCGCCACAGGTCCTGGCAGGCGTCGGCCATCCGGTCGAGGCCCTCGACGATCGTGCCCCAGACGATGCCGGGGACCCAGCCCGCGTCCCCGTTGATCAGCAGGTTGTTGCGTTCGTAGAAGAGCGCGAGGTCGACGACGGTGGCCCGGGTGCGGGCCTCGGAGCCGTCGGCGTAGCCGTACGCGGAGGTGCCCAGCTCGGTGCCGCTGAAGGTGAAGTAGCACAGGTCACCGGGGATCGGGGTGATCGTGGGGTTCTCCAGCGGCGGCTCCTCGGGGGCGAACGGCGCGAGGAGGGTGTAGATCTCGTTACGTGCGTATTTGGCGTGGTAGACGTCGCCGCCCAGGGGCAGCGCGTCCCAGACGGCGGCGCAGGTGCGCGGCGCGCGGTCGTCGAGCAGCCGGGCGGTGCAGTGGACGCCGCGCTTGTCCAGCGAGACGTCGAGAAAACGGTCGGCCATGGAGGTCTCCTTCGGTCCGTGGTGTGCCGGTACGGGCGCCGCCGGGCGCGGCGCGGACCGTGCCCCGGGGCCGCGCGGACCCGCCCGCGCCCGGCCCTACCGCCTGCCTATCCGCCGGACGGCCCGGGGTACGGGAGGGCGGCGCCGGGCGAATCGGTGAATTCCACCCGCGTCCACGGAAAAACCGGGCACCGGCCGCGGCGACATACCTGTCCACACGGCCGCACACACCCGCCGATGACGCATACCGCTGCCACTGCGGCGTAATCCGGCACTCTCACCGTAGACGGTGATAACGGATTTACACCACGCTCGGGCGGCAGTTCCGTCAAGGGCCGGAAACGAGCGGCATACATTCGAACAGTTCGGGTAGTTGCGCGCCCATGGCTCCACCACAGGGGAAAGATTCAGGCATCAGTGTCAGAGGGATCAGCCGCCGCTCACTGCTGACAGGAGCGGCGGCTTTCGGTGCGGCAGGCGCCCTGACGGCGGCGACCGGGTGCGCCCGGGTCGATGTCACCGGCGCCACGGACGGGGGACATCTCCTCGATGATCTGCGGGAGCGCTCCACGGTGCGGATGGGGATCGCCGGTGAGGCGCCCTATGCGTACATCGACAAGAACGGCGAGCTGACGGGCGAGGCACCCACCGTCGCCCGTACCATCTTCCGGAAATTGGGTGTCCGGAATTTCGAGCCGGTACCGGTCGAATTCGGCGCTCTGGTTCCCGGACTGCATTCCTTCCAGTTCGACGTCATCGTGGCCGGAATGTTCATCAACAAGACCCGCTGCCAGGCGGTGCTCTTCTCCGATCCGGATTACGAGTCGAAGGACGGATTTCTCGTCCCCAAGGGAAATCCGAAGAAAATTCACTCCTATCGGGACATCGCCCGCGGCGGATTCCGGATGGGCACCGGCGTCGGATACGCGGAGCTGGACTACGCGGTCGGCAACGGCGTGCGCAAGAGCGTCATCCAGACCTACGGCGACACCATCGCCGGGATGGAGGCGCTGGAGGCGGGACGCATCGACTGCTTCGCGGGCACCGCACTCGCCATGATCGAGACGCTGCGGACCGGCCGGCACCCGCGGGTGGAGATGACCGAGCCGTTCACCCCGGAGGTGGACGGCGTCCCCCAGCGCGACGGCGGCGGTTACGGCTTCCGGATCGGTGAGACGAAGCTGCGCGACGCGTTCAACCGCGAGCTGCACGCCATGAAGCGCAGCGGTGAACTCCTGCGGCTGGTACGGCCGTTCGGATTCACCGAGGACTTCATGACCGATCTCACGACGAAGGAGCTGTGCAAACGGTGACCGGAGCACTGTGGGAACTCTTCTTCAAAGGCGTGTGGATCACCGTCCAGTTGATGGTCTACAGCGCCGCGCTGGCCGCCGCCGTCGCCTTCGGCATCGGCATCGCCCGCACCTCCCGCCTGCGCGTGGTGCGCTTCCTGTCGGGTGCGTACGTGGAGATCTTCCGCGGCACCTCGGCTCTGGTCTTGATGTTCTGGCTGTTCTTCGCCCTGCCGCTGCTGGGCTGGCAGCTCGCCGGGGTGTGGGCCGGCACCCTCGCCCTCGGCCTGTCGTACGGCGCGTACGGCTCCGAGGTGGTGCGCGGCGCGCTGGCCGCGGTGGCGCCCGCGCAGCGGGAGGCGGCCATCGCGCTGAGCTTCACGCCCTGGCAGCGGATGCGGAAGGTCCTCCTGCCGCAGGCGCTGCCCGAGATGCTGCCGCCGTTCACCAACCTGCTGGTCGAACTGCTCAAGGGCACCGCCCTGGCGTCGCTGCTCTCCATCGGCGAGCTGACCTTCGAGGCCAAGCTCGCCCGGCTCTCCACCGGTGAGAGCGCCCAGGTCTACGGGATCATCCTCGTCCTCTACTTCGTCATCGCGTTCGTGGTGACCCGGATCATGCGGCTGGCGGAGCGGCGCGCCAAGGCCTCCGTCGGGAAGGCCCCGGAGCGCTCCGGCGGCCTGTTCCCGCGCCCCGCCGCACCGGGCAGCGCCGCACCGGCCGCCGGAGGTGGCAAGCCGTGAACACCTGGTCATGGGGGTACGTCGGCGACATCCTGCCCGACCTGCTGAAGGGTCTCGGCGTCACCGTCGAGGCGACGCTGCTGGGGTCGCTGGTGTCGTTCGCGCTGGGTCTGGTCTGGGCGCTCGCCCTGCGGTCGTCGAACCGCTGGGTGACGTGGCCGGTGAGCGCGGTCGTCGAGTTCGTCCGCAACACCCCGCTGCTGGTGCAGCTCTTCTTCCTCTTCTTCGTGCTGCCGAGCTGGGGGCTCACCTTCTCCCCGCTGGTCACCGGCGTCATCGGGCTCGGGCTGCACTACTCGACGTACACCGCCGAGGTCTACCGCGCCGGGATCGACGGGGTGCCCGCCGGACAGTGGGAGGCGGCCGTCGCGCTGAACCTGCCGCGCCGCCGCACCTGGACCGCGGTCATCCTCCCGCAGGCGCTGCGCCGGGTGGTCCCCGCGCTCGGCAACTACGTCATCGCGATGTTCAAGGACACACCGATGCTCGCCGCGATCACCGTCGGCGACATGCTGTTCCAGGCGAACACCATCGGCGCGACCACCTTCGACTACATGGAGCCGATCACCGTCGTCGGCGCCTTGTTCATCGTGATCTCGTACCCGACCTCTCTCCTCCTGCGAGCCCTGGAGCGCCGCCTTGTCCGCTGACACACACCTCACGAAGGACGCCGCCCGTCCCGGCGGCACCGAGCTGATCCGCTTCGACCGCGTCACCAAGCGGTTCGGGTCCCACACCGTCCTGGACGCGCTGGACTTCACCGTCCGGGCGGGCAAGCACGTCACGCTGATCGGCCCGTCCGGCTCCGGCAAGACGACGATCCTGCGGCTGCTGATGACGCTGCTGAAGCCGGACGAGGGCACCATCAAGGTCGGCGACGCCTATCTCACCCACGAGGAGAAGGGCGGCCGGCTGATACCCGCCGGCGAGAAGCACATCCGCGAGGTCCGCAAGAACATCGGCATGGTGTTCCAGCAGTTCAACCTCTTCCCCAACATGAAGGTGCTGCGCAACATCACCGAGGCGCCGGTCCATGTGCTGGGTCTGAGCAAGGACGAGGCGGAGGAGCGGGCCCGCGGACTGCTCGACCTGGTCGGGCTGACCGCGCACCTCGACAAGTACCCGACGCAGCTCTCCGGCGGCCAGCAGCAGCGGGTGGCCATCGCCCGCGCGCTGGCGATGCGGCCGCAGGTACTGCTGCTGGACGAGGTGACCTCGGCGCTCGACCCGGAGCTGGTGGCCGGTGTGCTGGACGTCCTGCGGGACATCGCCCGCACCACGGACATCACCATGCTCTGCGTGACCCACGAGATGTCCTTCGCGCGGGACATCTCCGATGACGTGCTGATGTTCGACGCGGGCCGGGTCATCGAATCCGGATCGCCGGAGAAGATCTTCACCGCCCCCGAGCACGACCGGACCCGGGAGTTCCTCCGCGCGGTGCTGTGACGTCCGGCCTTGCCGTCCGGTGGAGCCCGGCCCCGTTCCCCGGGCCGGGCTCCACCGCGTCCCGGCCGCTCCCGTACGCCCGTGACCATGGCATATGCCGTTCCGGAAAGCGGGGCGACGGCCTTCCACGGAGTGTGGTTTTCGGTCAAGACCCTCTCCACCGACGGTCGTTGGCCGCTATCGTGATAGAAGTCCCGCCGCCCGGGAACAGCCGGCGGCCCGCGCCGCTCGCGCCCGACGGTGGCGGATACGACGCAAGCGGTACCGACCTGCTAGGGGGCCACCGTGGCGCTGAAGCCCGATCCGACCGCGCCGTTCGCTTCGGTGCAGCACGCCCTGCGCGTCCTCGAAGCGGTCTCCCGGCACAGCGGCGGCGTGACCGATGTCGAGATCGCCCGCCGCACCAACCTCCCCGCCACCCATCTCGCGCAGATGCTGACGATGCTGCGGCGCGAGGGGTACGTCGAGCAGGTGCCGGACGGCGCGTACGTCGTCGGTGAATCGCTGCTGCTGCTCGGCACCGGCGGCGACCGCGATCAGGCGCTCCGCGACAAGCTCCAGATCACCCTCGACGATCTGCGGGACTCGGTGGGCGCGGCGGTCTACATCAGCCGGTACATCGACGGCGAGGTCAAGATCCTGCACTACGCGGACGGTCCGCTCGCCCCGAAGGTCAACGAGTGGGCGGAGTTCCACCGCACCGCGCACGCCAGCGCGGTCGGCAAGTGCCTGCTGGCCCAGCTCGACCACGACGGACGCAAGGATCATCTGGCCCGGCACAAGGCCGCCCGGCTCACCTCGCGCACGATCACCAACGAGAAGATCCTGCTCCACAAGCTCGACAGCCAGCCGCCGACGGTCCCGGTCCTCGATCTCCAGGAGTACGCGGTGGGCACGGTCTGCGCCGCGGTGCCGATCACGGCGGGTGCGGCGGTGGGCTGCCTGGCGCTGTCGATGCCGCTGGAGAACGCCCACCGGCTGCGGCAGGCGGCCGACGCCCTGAACCGCCGGGCCACCCCGGTGCTGCTGTCGCTCGCGATCTGACCCGGCACGGGCCCGCGGGCGGGGTGGTCGGAAGCACCCCCGAGGAGCAGGTAGTATTTCTTTCGTCAGCGCGCGCCGCTAGCTCAGTTGGTTAGAGCAGCTGACTCTTAATCAGCGGGTCCGGGGTTCGAGTCCCTGGCGGCGCACCTGTGAAGTGGGCGTCTCCGGTTTTCCGGAGGCGCCCACTTCGGCGTTCACGGCAGGTGTGAGCGGCCCGTGCACGTGCGCGGTGGCCGGTTACGACCCGGCGTACAGGGGGCGTACGGGGAGCGTGACCGGGGGCATCCCGAGCGGACGCCCGTCCTCCGGGGCGGGGACGCCCGGCCCGCCACCCGTACGGGGTCGCCGTACGGGTCGGGGACGCGCGCGGGCCGGGCGGACTCCGGAGGAAGGGCCGTCGGGAAGCCGGGACGTCGGGGGCCGGACGGCGGGCCCGGGCGCGGGCGACGGACGGGCGGCCGGGGCCATGGGCACCCGGGCGCCCGCCGGTGGGGACGCCTGCGTCGGCGGGCCCGCCGTCCGGCGGTCACCGGGTCAGGAGAGGTCGACGTCGGAGCAGGCGTAGAAGGCGTTGCCGGTGTCGGCGATGTTCCAGACGCCCAGGATGATGTGGTGGCCCTTCTTGCCGGTGGGCACGGTGCCCTGGGACTGCCAGGTGGCGTCCGGCTGCTTACCGCCCATCGGGACGGTCATGAAGGGCTCGGGCTCCAGGTCGGCGCGGGTGAGCGGCTTGCTGGGGTCGTAGCCGTCCTTGGTGATGAAGTACTGGAAGTCCGTGGTGGCGTGACGGGCGGTGAGGCGCCACTGGAAGGTGTAGCCCTGGCCGCCGGTCAGCTTGGTGGCGGGCCAGTCGCCGCCGCGCGGGTCGTCCAGCTCGGCGAAGCCTTCGTTGCCGCCGGAGCAGATCTTCCCGTCGGCGGGTCCGGCGCCCGGGAAGCCCTTGGGGCCCTCGACGCTCTGCGGTTCGTACTGGATGGCGCCGCAGTTCTTGACGGTGCCCTGGGCACAGAGCGACTGACGGCTGACCGGCGCGTCGCTGTAGCCGTGGCTGGAGGCGCTGCTGGTGGACAGCAGGGAGGCGCCGATGACGCCGAGCCCGATCATGGTGGCACTGAACCTCTTGCGCATAGCTCGCTCCTGGAGGACGTGGGGATTCCAACGACAGGGGGAAGGTGCGGTGCGGTCTAGACCAACGCGAGGCTACGAGTGGACGCACGACATGTCCAGACCAATAACAACCGGGATTCCGGACTCCCGGAAACGAGGACGCGGGCGGCACGGCCCGGCGCGGCAGGGACGGAGGGCCGGCGGGAGCGGGCGGGCGGGGACGGCCTGGGCGCGCGACGGAGGCCGAGGTCGGGGTGGTAGACGCAGGTCAGGGGCGGCGTGGGGTGTCCCCCGGGGTCGTCGCGCTCAGGAGACGCCGTGCGCGTGCGGCCGGGCGGTGCGGCGGCGGGTAGGACCGGGGCGGGCGCAGGTCGAAGACGGCGCCGGGCGATACCTGGAGGTGGTCGTCGATCCCATGAGATGCCGTACGGGTGCGGGGCGGGCGTCCGGGCGGCGGACAGCGGGGGCGTGGCGACCAGGGGGCCGGGCGGCGAGCGATCCGGGCAGGCGGTGAGCGGTACTGAAAGCGCAGGCGCGCGGCCGTCAGGGGGGCCGGGCGGCGAGCGATCCGGGCGGGGAACGAACGGCCCGGCCCGCAGCGGGGGCGTTGCCCGGCGGGCAGCGGCGGCGGGCGGCCCGGTGGTTCTGCCGTACGACCGTGGGGGGGTCGTACGGCGCGGCGCGCGGGGGTGGTCAGGCGGCTGCGGCGGGGAGGGGGGTGGCGGAGAGGCCGGCGGCGGCCTGGATGAGGGCGGTGTAGGTGCGGCGCAGGGCGATCAGGGATTCCTGGGCCTCGCGGTAGACGGCGGCGTCGGGGCCACCGCGGTGGGCGAGGGTGCGGACGGGGGCGCAGTGCCGGTCCATGGCGCTGAGCCAGGCGCGGTGGTGGGCCGGGAGGTGGCGGCGGAACAGTTGGCGGCCGCCCTCGCCCATGCGGCGTCCGCCGATGCCGAGGACCGCGTCCGCCGCCTGGAGCACGGGCGGCTCCAGGGCGCCCTGTCCGGCGAGCGTCGCGATCACCTCGGACTGCCGGACGGTGGCCGGCGCGTCCGCCAACTCGGCGGTCTCTTCGTAGAGTTGAGCGCGCAGGGCGTGCTGGATGCGGACCAGGCGGCGCAGCGCGGTCGGGGTGGAGGAGTCGTCGGGGGCGCGGCCCGCGAGGGTTTCGGCGAGGCGGAAGAGCCAGATGCCGTGCGCCTCCAGCCGGGTCACCGCGAGCATCAGCCGGTCGAGGCGGCAGAGCGGTTCGCCCTCCGGGGCCCAGCGCACGATCGGTACGAGCTGTTCGGTGCGGGCGAGCTGGTCGATGGGCAGGTGGCGGCGGGGTTTCCGCTCCGGGGCCCAGTTGTGCAGCGACAGCGCGGGCAGCGCCACGAACTGGTCGTGGTCGATGCGGTGCGCGATGGCGGACCACAGGTCGAGGAAGCCGCCGTCGGCGCTCCGGCGGGCGGCCGGGGCCTGCGGGTCGAGCCCGGACCAGCCGCAGGCCACCGCGATCACGGCGATCCGCATGGCGGCGGCCTCGGCGTTGCGCGGGGAGAGCCGGGAGACCCGCTGGCGCAGCGCGGTCAGCTCCCCGGCGCGGCCGGAGCGTTCGACGGCGGCGACGGCGTCCGCGGCGCTCGGCGCGAGGGCCACGGTCCGCGCGAGGGCGTCCAGCAGCGTCCAGGTGCCGATCATGGTGCGGACCGGGGGGCGCTCGGGCAGGAAGCCGTGTGCCCGCGGGTCATGGGTGCGGGCGTCACCGCGGGTGCCGTCGTCGCCGGTCGCGGCGCCGGTGGCACTCCGCAGGTCGGGGCCCGAGCCCTGCCGGGGAACCGTCGCGGACCGGCCGGTGCGCTGTACGGGCGGTGCCGCCGGGCGGCGCCGCGCGGGGGCGGCCGTCTCCAGGGCTTCGGCGGTCGTGGTCCCGGTCGTCATAGTCGTCCTCACCGTCGTCACAGTCATCGCCGTCTCAGCACTTCCCCGCCAGCAGCCGGGCCAGGTGGCTGTCCAGCTCCAGGTAGCGGTCCTCCTGGCCGGGCGGCACGATCGCCGTCGTCTGCTCCAGCCAGGCGGCCAGTTCCGTGGCCCGCACCGACAGTTCGCAGACGCTGTCGTCGCTGAACAGCTCGATGTGGACCCGGCGCCGCCCGACCGGCCCCGTGGGCCACACCCGTACGTCCCCCTCGCCCTGCTCGCCATGTACCCCGCCCAGCAGCAGCTCCCGGGCGAACACCCAGGTCGCGGCGGTGACACCGCGGGTGATGAAGTCGACCTCGACCTCGTACGGCCGGTCGCTGCGGTAGCTGAAGCGGCCCGCCACCGGCACCTCGTCGTCCGGACCGAGCAGCAGGGACATGTCGAGGGTGCGCTTGGCTGTCGACACCATGACGATCAACCTTTCCGTGGGAGGGACGGTCCCGGCGGACCCGGGTGGGGTGCGCGTCTAAGCAGACGTGAGGCGGCGTTACGGGGTTGCAGGTAGCGGGCAACGAGTGACGGAGGCCATCGCTCCGGATAGCTGGTGACGGGCGCCCCGGGGGCGTCGGCGCGGCGGGGCCGTCGGGTGTGACGGCGCGCCGGGGCGGGCACGGAGGGCCTCATCCGGCCCGCCGGAACCGCAGCTTGATGTGCCGTCACCGCCGTCGCCTTTCGTCCGCTCGCGCCTGGCCCCGCTCCCGTCCCAGCCTCGCAAGGGGCGCCCCGGGCCGCATGTCGGCCGTCCGGCCAATGGCGCAACGCCGTGATCTTGATCCTCACAGACGGTGGCGGGCGGCCCACCTGCCGAAGGTCCCGAGAGCGCGGGACTTTCGCCCGCCCGGCCGGTCGCGTCCGCCGGCCGGAGGTCGGTCGCGTCCGCCGTCCGGGTCGGTCGCGGCCGTGTGACGCACCTCACCGCCCGTGGAGGCATGAAAAGGCCGCGGAGGGTCCGAGGTGGTCAAAGGCGCCCGGGAAGGTCGTGTAAAGTTCTTCAGGTCAGCAGGCGCCGCTAGCTCAGTTGGTTAGAGCAGCTGACTCTTAATCAGCGGGTCCGGGGTTCGAGTCCCTGGCGGCGCACAGACAGGCGAAAGGCCCCCACTTCGGTGGGGGCCTTCGTCGTATGTCCGTCATTCCGCGTATCTCCGTCCTTCCACGCCTCGGTGTGCGGTGCCGTCGGTCCCGTAGCCGCTCAGGGTGGCGGAGACGACGGCGGTCGGGGCGGCGGGGCCGCGGGTGATCAGGCGGAGTTCGGGGCGGTGCGGGGTGCGGGCGGCGGTGGCCTCGGCGGGCAGGGGCGCGTCCCGGGGGTGGGGCCGGACGTCCCGCACCGTGAAGCGGGCGGTGGTGCCGTCGGCGCGGCGGACGTCCACCCGGGCGCCGGGGGTGAGGTGGGCCGCGCCCCCGGCGGCGGGGCCCCGGCCGAGGAGGACCGCGACGCCCGGGGTGCCGGGCTGCGGCCCGGAGGCGTACCAGCCGGGCGGGCCGTCCTCGGAGGCGGCCGGGGCGGCGGTGCCCGGGGGGCCGGGGGTGAGCGGTACGTGCAGGCCGAGGGCGTGGACGGTGAGGGTGCGCGGGGCTCCGGCGGTGGTGGCGGGCAGCGATGGGCGGGCGCGGAGGGCGGCCGGGCCGGGTGGGCGGCCGGCGGCGGCGATGTCGCCGGTGGCGGTGAGCCGGGCGACGGCGGTGTCGCCGCCCCAGAGCCAGAGACCGAGCAGCAGGACCGCCCAGGCGGCGCCGGTGAGCCGCCGGGCGGGCGCGGGTGCGGGCTCTGCGTGGCCGTGGGCGGGTGCGGGTTCCGTGCGGGTGCGGGCGGGCGCCGGGGCCGTACGGACGGGGGCGGGGGTGGGCCGCGTACGGGTGCTGAGGGGTGGGGCGGGGAGCGGCTCAGTTGTCATCGGTGCCGCCGCTCTGGCGCTCGCGGCGGATGCGCAGCCGGAGCCGGAGCAGTTGCCCGGCGATGATCAATATCGCGCCGCCGGCCAGGACCAGGCCGACCGCTTGGGGGCCGCTCGTCTCGGCGGCGGTGCCGCTCGCGGCGGGGTGGGCGGTTGCCGCCGTCGCGGCGCCTCCCGCCGCGCAGACCAGGAGGGCGGCACAGAGGGTGAGCAGTAGCGTGCGCATGGTGAACCTCCGCATACTCCGAAGGTCCGCCCGTGCGGGGGTGTCCGCATCCGGGGCGCGGCGGCGGTGCCCCGTTCAGGTGAGCGGGGCCCGGCGCCTCTCGCCGGGCCCCGGCTCCGTCAGATCAGGTCGACGAGGTCCGCGATGGAGTCGACGACGCGGGAGGGGCGGAAGGGGTGGCGTTCGACCTCTTCGGGGCGGGTGAGGCCGGTGAGGACGAGGAAGGTCTCCATGCCCGCCTCCAGCCCGGCGACCACGTCGGTGTCCATCCGGTCGCCGATCATCGCGGAGCTCTCGGAGTGGGCGCCGATGACGTTGAGGCCGTGGCGCATCATCAGCGGGTTGGGCTTGCCGACGAAGTACGGCTCGACGCCGGTCGCCTTGGTGATGAGCGCGGCGACCGAACCGGTGGCGGGCAGCGCGCCCTCGGCGGACGGGCCGGTCTCGTCCGGGTTGGTGGCGATGAAGCGGGCGCCGTCGTTGATCAGCCGGATCGCCTTGGTGAGCGCTTCGAAGGAGTAGGTCCTGGTTTCGCCCAGAACCACGTAATCGGGTGCGTGGTCGGTCAGGACGTAGCCGATGTCGTGGAGCGCGGTGGTCAGGCCCGCCTCGCCGATGACGTAGGCGGTGCCGCCGGGGCGCTGGTCGTCCAGGAACTGCGCGGTGGCCAGCGCGGAGGTCCAGATGGACTCCCAGGGGACGTCGAGGCCGATGCGGCTGAGCCGGGCGTGCAGGTCGCGCGGGGTGTAGATGGAGTTGTTGGTCAGGACGAGGAAGGGGCGGCCGGATTCGCGCAGCCGCTTGATGAAGGCGTCCGCGCCGGGGACGGGGATGCCCTCGTGCATCAGGACGCCGTCCATGTCGGTGAGCCATGACTCGATCGGCTTGCGCTCTGCCACTGCCGGACTCCTGCCGTACGTGTTGACCTGGGGCGCCGACGCTATCCCGCCGGCGCCTGCACGCCCAGCCTACGGGCGGACGGGACGGGGCCGCGGGCGCCCCGTCCCGGTGGGGCCCGGTCAGCCGCCGGTGGCCTTGCGCCAGGCGTCGAGGTAGCCGGGGAGGTTCTTGTCGATGTCCTTCCAGTCGGGCTCGAAGATGTCGACGCCCTTCATGAGGGCGGACAGTTCCTTGGCGTGGGCGTCGGTGGCCTTGACGTCCTGGCGGGCGGCGAAGCCGCCGCCGATCGCGGAGACCTGACGCTGGACGGGTTCGGAGAGCAGGTGGTCGAGGAACTTCTTGGCGTTCGCGGTGTGCGGGGCGTTCTTGACCAGGCCCGCGGCGTACGGCAGCGCGAAGGTGGAGGGCTTGGCGCCGGGCTTCGCCGCGGGGAAGAAGATGCCCTGGTGCGGCAGGGACTTGGTGTTGGCGTAGTTCATCTGCACATCGCCGTTGGCGACGAGGAGTTCGCCCTTGTCGGTCCTGGGCGCGAGCTGGCCGGTGGAGGAGGACGGGCCGACGTTGTTGGTCTGGAGTTCCGCGAAGTACGTCATGGCCGCGTCGGTGGAGCCGAAGTCGTGCAGCGCCTTGACGAGGACGGCGGTGCCGTCGCCGGCGACGCCCGGGGTGGAGTACTGGAGCTTGCCCTTGAGCTTCGGGTCGAGCAGGTCCTGCCAGGTCTTCGGGGGCTTCGGCAGTTCCTCGCTGTTGTGGATGAAGCAGAAGTAGTTGTTGACGACGGAGGTCCAGCGGCCGGCCGGGTCCTTGTCCCCGGCGGCGACCTGTTCGGAGCCCTTGGGGCGGTACGTGGCGAGCAGCCCCTTGCCGTCGGCCTGCTGGATGAACGGCGGGAGGGTGACGACGACGTCCGCCTGGGTGTGGGACCGCTCGCGGGCCAGGCGCTGGACGGCAGCGCCGGAGCCGCTCTCGACGTAGTTGACCTTGATGCCGGTCTTCTTCTCGAAGTCCTTGAAGACCTGGTCGTAGAAGCCGTCGCCCTTCTCGCCGCGGAGTCCGTCGGCGCTGTAGACGGTGATCTCCTTGGCGTTCGGGTCGGCGGAGGTGCCGCAGGCGGTGAGGGCGGCGGGCAGGACGAGGAGGGCGGCGCAGGCGGCGAGCGGGGCGCGGCGGGGGCGGTGGCGCATGGCGGGGCTCCAGGAGGGACGGGTCCGGCCGGTCAGCGGAAGGCGGCGCGGGTGCGGAGGCGGGAGACGGCGAGGAGGGCCAGGAGGGTGGCGGCCATCAGGACGACGGCGAGGGCGGCGCCGGCGAAGAGGGCGCCGCGGTCGGTGGTGGCGAAGATCTGGACCGGCAGCGGCATCCAGTCGGGCGGGTAGAGCATCATCGTGGCGCTCAGCTCGCCCATGGACAGGGCGAAGCAGAGTCCGGCGGCGGCGGACAGCGACGGCAGCAGCAGCGGGAGCTTGACCCGCCACAGGACGTACGCGGGGCGGGCGCCGAGTCCGGCGGCGCTCTGTTCGTAGACCGGGTCGAGGCGGGTGAGGGCGGCGCCGACGGACTGGTGGGCGAAGGCGGTGACCAGCACCGTATGGGCGATGATCACGATCTGCGGGGTGCCGTTGAGGAGCAGCGGGGGCTGCGAGAAGGCGACCAGCAGGGAGAGTCCGACGACGACGGACGGGACGGCGAGGGGCAGCAGGAACAGGCCGTCCAGGACGCGGCGGGCGCGGCGGGGCAGCCGTTGGGCGGCGAGGGCGGCCCAGGTGCCGGCGGTCAGCGCCAGGGCGCTCGCGGCCAGCGCGGTGACGGCGCTGGTCAGCAGTGCGTCGGCAAAGTCGCCGTGGACCGCGTCGCGGTAGTGGGCGAGGGTGACGCCCGTGGGCAGGGCGCCGCTCCAGGCGGTGGCGAACGACGCGGCGACGATGACCAGCAGCGGCAGCGCGAACAGCGGCAGGAAGAGCAGCCAGAACACGGCGTGCGCGCTCCGGCGGGCGGCCTTGCTATGCAGCAGCACGGCGGTGACCTCCGGCTGCGGTACGCGCCATGACGTACCGGTAGAGGGCGTACAGGGCGACGGAGAGGGCGACGTTGACGACGGCGACGACGCAGGCGCCGGTGTAGTCGCCGTCGAGGATCGCCTTGGTGTAGACGAGGACCGGGAGGGTGACGACGCCCTTGGCACCGGTGAAGAGGACGATGCCGAACTCGTTGAGGCACATCACCAGGACCAGCGCGCCGCCCGCGGCGAGCTGCGGCAGCGCCTCCGGGAGGATCACCGTCCGCACGATCCGCGCCGGGCGGGCGCCGAGCGAGGCGGCGGCCTCCAACTGGCCGGTCTCCATCTGGGCGAAGGCGGCGAGCAGCGGGCGCATCACGAACGGCGTGAAGTAGGTGACCTCGGCGAGCAGCACGCCCCACGGGGTGTGCAGGAAGTCGAAGGGGCCGCTCGCCGCGCCGGTGACGTTTGTCCACAGGCCGTTGGCGACGCCGACGGTGCCGTAGAGGAAGAGGAGGGCGAGGGTGATGAGGAAGGAGGGGAAGGAGAGGAAGACGTCGATGAAGCGGGCGACGGCCCGGCCGCCGGGGAACGGCACGAACGCGATGATCAGCGCGAGGACCGAGCCGAGGACGACCGCGCCGGCGGTGGCGCCCGCCGCGATCCCCACCGTCGTGACCAGCGCGTCGCGGAACGACGCCTCGGCCAGGACCTGGGCGTACGGCGCGGTGGAGCGCCCGCCGCCCTCCGGGGAGAAGGACTGCCACACCACCAGGGCCAGTGGATGGAGGAAGACCAGCGCGAGGGCGGCGACCGGCGGCAGCGCCCGGAGCGCGGCACCGGAGCGGCGGGCGGGGCGCCTGCCGGGGGCGCGGACCGCTTCGGGGGGCGCCCCCGTCGTCGCCGGGCGGGTGGTGGTCGCGCTAGACATCGGCACCGCCGGTGAGCTGCGCCGGGACGAGGACCGCGTCGCCGGGCGCGAAGTGCAGGGCGATGTCCGTGCCGACGGCCGGGGGTTCGCGCAGTTCGCGGACGTCGGCGAGGACGCGGTGGCCGCAGACGTCGGCGGTGAGGCGGTGGGTGGCGCCGCGCCACTGGATGCCGGTGAGGGTGCCGCGCAGGGTGTTGGCGTCCGCGGCGGGCGCCGCGCCGACGCCGACGAGGTGCGGGCGGACGCAGAGGGTGGCGGTGGCGCCGGGGGCCGCGTCGCCGGTGGGGACGGTCAGCCGCTGTCCGGCGAGGTCCACGCCGTCGTCGGCGACGGTGACCGGCAGCAGGTTGGCGGTGCCGACGAATGACGCGGTGAACGCGGTGCGCGGGCGGCGGTACAGCTCCTGCGGGGTGCCGCAGTCCTGGAGCCGGGCGGCGTCCATCACGGCGATCCGGTCGGCCAGCGTCAGCGCCTCGACCTGGTCGTGGGTGACGTAGAGGATCGTGACGTCCGGCAACTCGCGGTGCAGCCTGGCCAGTTCGCCCATCATGTCGGAGCGGAGGGTGGCGTCGAGGGCGGAGAGCGGTTCGTCGAGGAGGAGGACGCCGGGGCGGATGGCGAGGGCGCGGGCGAGGGCGACGCGCTGCTGCTGGCCGCCGGAGAGTTCGCGGGGGTGGCGGTCGGCGTAGCCGGCCATGCCGGTCAGCTCCAGCGCCTCGCGCACCCGGGGGCCGATCCCGGCGCGCGGCGCCTTCTGCGCCTTGAGGCCGAAGGCGACGTTGTCGGCGACCTTCATGTGCGGGAAGAGCGCGTAGTTCTGGACGACGGTGCCGATGCCGCGCTTGTACGGCGGCAGGTCGGTGACGTCGCGGCCGCCGATCAGGATCCGGCCGCGCCGCGGGGTGACGAAGCCGCCGACGGCGCGCAGCGCGGTGGTCTTGCCGGAGCCGGAGGGCCCGAGCAGCGCCATGAACTCGCCCGGTTCGACGGTCAGATCGAGGCCGTCGAGGACGACGGTGTCGCCGTAGGCGACGTGGACGCCGTCGAAGCGGATGCCCGACGGGGGCGCCGCCTGCGCCGCCGTCATGTCACCACCCCGAGCAGTGCGGGCAGTTCGGCGACCGAGCCGAGGACGTGGGTGGCGCCCGCCTGAGTCAGCCGCGCCGCGTCGTGGGCGCCGGTCAGCACCCCGGCGACGACGGACGCTCCGGCGCGGCGACCGCTGAGCATGTCGTACGAGGTGTCCCCGGCGACCGCGATCCGGGCCACGTCGTGGGTGGCGCGGGTGCGCAGCAGCGCGGTGAGGACCATATCCGGGCAGGGGCGGCCGCGGCCGGCGTCGGCCGGGCAGAGGGTGAGGGCGGCGAGGTCGTGCCAGCCGAGCGCGGTGAGGATCGCGTCCTGGGTGACGCGGGCGAAACCGGTGGTCAAGACGGTGGTGAGCCCGGCGGCGGTGCACGCCTCGACGGCCTCGCGGGCGCCGGGCACGGGCGCGATCAGGCCCTCGCCGACGAGTTCGCCGTACGCGTCCTCGAAGGCGGTGTTGGCGCGCCGGGCGGCGTCCTCGTCGCCGAAGAGGTGGCGGAAGACGGAGATCTTGGATTCGCCCATGGTGGCGCGGACGTGGTCGAGCATGGCGGCGTGTTCGTCGCTGCCGGGGGCCACGCCGAGGTGGCGGGCGGCGGCGTCGAAGGCGCGCTCGACCAGGCCGTCGTCGGCGACGGTGGTGCCGGCCATGTCGAGGACGACGAGTTCGGTGGCGTACGGGGAGTGTGCCGAGGTCACGGTGGTCACCAGCCCAGTTCGTTCGCGGTCTGTTCGGCGATGGCCGGGGAGCAGGTCATTCCGCGTCCGCCCGGCCCGGTCACCAGCCATACGCCGTCGCGCACCTGCCGGCGGTGGACGACGCGGGAGGTGTCGGTGCACTGGGCGTAGACGCCGGCCCAGCGGCGGCGGACGGCCGGCAGCGGGCGGCCGAGGATCTTCTCGACGACGCCGGTGAGGTGCGTGTACGGGTCCTCGACGACGTCGAAGCCGAACGGCGTCTCGTACTCGTGGGTGTCGCCGATGGTCAGTCCGCCGTCGGCGCGCTGGACCATCAGCAACTGCATCTTGTGCGCGGCGGCGGTCGGCGTCTGCCGCTGGACGGCGGCGAGCGCGTCCAGCGCCTCGCCCGCGTAGGCGGGGTAGTAGCGGAAGCTGTCGGCGTCGGCGACGGAGGTGGTGAGCCGCTCGCCGAGCGGGTCGGTCTGCATCATCTGCAGGCGGACGCGGCGGACCGGCAGGTCGGGGGCGAGTTCGCGGACGAGTCCGCCGAGCCAGGCGCCGGTGCACAGGAGGACGGCGTCGCCGTGGTGGACGTCGCCGTGGTCGTCGCGGACGGCCCGGCCGTCGGTGACGTCGCGGACCTCGCGGCCGCCGAGGTAGGTGTAGCGGCCGGAGGCCAGCAGGGCGTCCTTGAGGGCGCGTTGGGCGACGCGGGGTTCGACGGCGGCGTCCCGTTCGCACCACAGGGCGCCGAGGAAGTCGCCGCGCAGCGCCGGGTTGATCTCACGGGCGGCGGCCGCGTCGAGGAGGGCGTAGCCGCGGTCGGCGGCGTCCGGGCGGCGGGTGGCGGCCTCGGCGACGGCACGCTCGGCCTCGTTCATGACGACGCTGAGCGATCCGGTGGCGCGGAACCCGATCCCGGGGACGCGGGCGCCGATCTCCTCCCACAGCTCCCGGGCGCGCAGCGCGGTGGCCAGCTCCTCACCCCCGGCCCGGCCGCTGACCCAGATCTGCCCGAAGTTACGGACCGAGGCGCCGCGGGCCTCGGCCTCCCGCTCGATGTGCAGGACCTCGTGGCCCCGCTCGACTGCCTGCCAGGCGTGCATGGTGCCCAGCACCCCGGCTCCGACGACTATGACTCGCATGCCGCAGACGCTCGCGGCGACGAGTGACCCTGAACGGTCGCTTCGGCGACGGGGGTGTGAACGGGGCTGCAATGTTGGACTAGACCCGTTATTTGTTTGTGATGTTGGGGGTGGGCGGGCTGCCGGGCTCGGAGGCGGGCCGGGGCGCCGATTCGGTCGAGGGGTTGGGGGCGGTGGGCGGCTGCGGTGGCTGGGGGCGCGGATTGCGGGGTGGCGAGGTGGGCTGCCGCGGCTCGGTGGCCGGGGTGTGGCGATTCGGCCGGGCGTTGGGGTGGTTGTTCGCTTCGGTGGCCGGTGGCCGGTGACCGGGTGGCGGTCGCGGGACGGCGAGGTGGGCCGCCGCGGCCCGGTGGCCGGAGACCGGTGTCGTGGCCCCTGGTCCGGTGGCCGAGGGCCGGTGTCAGTCGCCGGTGCCCGGGTTCAGGTGGGTGGTGAAGGAGAAGCGGTCACCGCGGTAGAGGGAGCGGACCCGTTCCAGGGGCCGGCCCTCGGTGTCCCGCGAGAACCGGTGGATGAGCAGCATCGGCAGGGCGCCGGGCGTCCCGATGAGCAGCGCCTCCCGCGGGGTGGCGAGCACCGTCTCCAGCCGCTCGTCGGCGTCCCCGAATCCGATGCCGAGTTCCTCGTGGAGGTACGCGTAGAACGACGAGTCGGGCGCGAACGCGGTGTCCAGATCCGGAACCCGCGCCACCGCCACGTACGTACTCTCCAGCCCGACCCGCTCGTCGTCGGCGAGGAGCACCCGCTCCATGTGCCAGACCGGGTCCCCGGCGGTGAGCCCGAGATCGACGGCGAGGAGCGGCGGGCACGGGAAGCGGTCCAGCCCGATGAGCTGCCGTCCCGGGCGGCGCCCCTGGTTGCGGACGCCCTCGGTGTAACTGGCCAGCGAGAGCGGCTGCTCCAGCTTCGGCCCGGCGACGACGGTGCCACGCCCCAGCCGCCGCAACCGCCCCTCCAGGATCAGCTCCCGCAGCGCCTGCCGCAGCGTCTCCCGCGACACCTCGAACCGCTGCGCCAGCTCCCGCTCGGCGGGCAGCGGCTCCCCCTCCCCCAACGTGTCGAGCAGCGCCGCGATACCGACCTTCGCCGCGTAGTACTTCGGTATGCGCCCATGCTCGGGAATACCGGACCGGACGGGCGCGCCAGGCTTCTGGCCGTACGGAAAATCCACGGCGCGATCCTCGCACGGGCGGTGCGGAGCGATGCGGGGCACGGTGGGGCGCCGGTGGAGCGGGAGGTGGGTTACGGACGGTTCGACCTGCGGTGGAGCGGGAGCGGAGGTGGCGGTGGGGCGGGCAGCCAGGGGGAGTTCGGCTGCGGGGAGGAGGAATTGGGGAGGGCGTCGCGCGGAGGCGGGAGCGGGGGGAGCGAACCAGAAGGGCGGGGGGGCGGAAGCCGGGAAGGCGGGACCCGGGACCCGGGTGGCCGGGGCCCGGGAGGCCGGGGCCCGGGAGGCCGGGAGCCGGGAGGCCGGGACCCAGGAGGCCGGGAGCCGGGGCCCTCGGTGGGCCGAGCGGATGTGGCCGGTCCGGGTGGTGGTTCAGCCGCGGAGTCGCCGGGCGGCCGCGAGCAGTCCGGCGCCGCCCAGGAAGAGGACCGCGGCGGCGGTGGCGAGGGCGGGCATCGGCCCTTGCCCCGCGTCGGCCAGCTCCTGTGACCGGCCGGGCCGGGCGCGGTGCGGCGCCGGGGACACATCGGCTGGCCGGTCCCGGGTGGCCCGTACGTGGTGGCCAGCGGCCCGAGACCTGGTGTACGGGCCCGTCTCCCCGGAGTGGGCCGCCGCCGGGGCGCGGACGGCCGGAGCTGCATGCGCCGGAGCCGCATACGCCGAAGCGGCGCCGGGCGGAGCCTCGGCGGCCACCGCGAGAGCCGGGGCGATGGCACAGGCGGCGACCGGCAAGACCCCGGTGAAGATCACCCGGAATGTACAGCCCGGAACCCACCGGACGGCTCCGGGAAGCCGGGCGGGATCGGCGCGACGAGCAGGATCGACGCGGTGGGCGGCGCCGGTCGTAGCCGCGGGCCGCCGGGTGGGGTCGAGGACGGCGCCGGACGGACCGTACGGAACGGTCGCGGGCGAGGCCGGGCCTGCGGCGGGCGAGGCTGGGCCTACGGCTGCCGCGGCCGGGCCTGCGGCGGGCGAGGCTGGGCCGGTCGGGATCCCAGCGGGCGGGGGTACGGCCGGAGCGTACGGAGCAGTCGCGGGCGAGGCCGGCGCTACGGCGGACGCGACCGGAGCTGCGACGGGCGAGGCCGGGCCGGTCCGGGCGGCAGCGGGTACGGCCGGGCCATACGGAACGGCCACGGGCGAGGCCGCACCTGCGACGGGCGAGGCCGCGCCGGTCAGGGCACCAGCGGGCGCAGGTACGGGCGCGGGCGCAGGTACGGGCGCGGGCGCGACCGGAGTGTGCGGCGGCTCGGTGGTGCGTACGGGCGGTTCGGTCGCCCCGGTGGGCGGGGGCTCGGGTGGGTGTGTCGCCATGACAGTCCTTCGCTGCTCGCCGGCCAGGGCATACGGCGACGCGGCCCCCGGCCACCACGCGCCGTATGCGCCGGACCCTGCCACGGCGGACGGCCGCCACCGGGAGGCCGGGCGCGTGTGCACCCGACCAGCCGCCGGATCCCGCCCTATCAGATGACTTTCCGTCAGGGTGGGTGTGTGCGGGAGCGAGAGCCGCCGGGGCGCGCGTTCACCGTCATATGCGAACGGAGACCGCCGGTGGGAGGAGCCGGGTAGTCGCCGTCGGTCCGAGGTCTCGGTCTCCACGGAAGCCCGGAACCTCCGGCACCGTGGGCTGTCCCGGAAGCCCCGCCCGTTCCGGCCTGGAGACGCGCTGCTCCCGCCCCGTTCTGGGCCTGGCTCCATTCCGGCCATGGGGCCGCCCCTCCTGGAGCAGAGCCACTCCCAGGCCCCCTGCTTGGGCACGAGTCCCCGCCGCGAGCCCCTTCAGGAACGGCGCCCCTTACCTAGCCGCGAATTGCCCGGCGTCCATGGGCCGTTGCAGGCCGATCGCGCCCGATGCGGCGCCGAAGAGGGGGTCGAGTATCAGGTGGGCGGCGCCTTCTGCCGCTGTCCAGGGGGTGCCGGCCGGGGCGACCGTCACCGGTGGGGACGAGGTGCCGCGGGTGGTGGCACGGTCCGTCAGCTCCTGGGTGACGCCGTGGAGGAAGACGTCCGGGTGTGCGGCGATCGTGCGGCCGCCGAGCAGGATGCGGTCGATGTCCAGCAGCTCCACGAGGTTGGCGGCGCCGACGCCCAGCGCGCGGGCCGCGCCGGGCAGGTCGTCACGGGCGAGCGCCGCCAGACACAGCGCCTCCACACAGCCACGCCGGCCGCATGCGCAGTGCGGGCCGTCCCACCACACCACCTGGTGGCCGAACTCCCCGGCGCCGGTGCGCGGCCCCCGGTACAGGGCGCCGTCCAGCACCAGCCCGGCGCCGAGGCCCGTCCCCAGGTGCAGGTAGGCGAACGAGCCGGGGCGGTCGGGGCCGTGGGTGAGGGCTAGAGCGGCGGCGTTGGTGTCCTTGTCGACGACGACCGGCAGGCCCAGCCGCTCGGCCAGGGCGTCGCGCAGCGGGAAGCCGTCCCACCCGGGGGCGCCGGTCACCCGGCGCAGCACCCCGGTGGTGTGGTCTAGCGGGCCGGGGCAGGCGACGCCGACGCCCAGCACTCCGGGGGCGTCGGCCGCCGTACGGACCGCGGCGACCTGCCGCTCCACGGCGGTGAGGACCGGCTCGGCGCCCGCGGTGAGGTCGAGCGGGGCGCGGCGTACCTCCACCGGGGCGCCCGCGAGGTCGGCGAGGACGACGACGGCTTCGTCCCGGTCGAGGTGGATGCCTATGGCGTGGCGGGCGCCGGGGACGAGGCGCAGCAGGGTGGCGGGCTTACCGCCGGTGGAGGCGCGGCGGCCCGCCTCCGCCGCGAGGCCGTCGGCGCGCAGCCGGGCGGTGATCTTGCTGACGGCCTGCGGGGTCAGCGCCGTGCGGGCCGCCAGCTCCAGGCGGCTGACGCCTTCCTCCCCCGCCGCCCGCAGCAGGCCGAGGACGAGCGCGGCGTTGTGCCCGCGCAGCGCGGGGAGGTTGAAGCCGGCCGCGGCACCGGCGGCGTAGGAAGCGGCGGCCGTCGCTCCGGGGTGCTCCGGCGGCTCGTGGTCGTAGCTGGTCACGTCTGCATTGTCCCCAGCCCTTGCACTTCGGAAACACTGTTGCTTAAGTGGATTCATGAGCGACTTCCCCGGCACCCCCGCACCCCCGGCCCGCGACGGCGCCCCGCTCCGCGTCGGCCTGATCGGTTACGGCCTGGCGGGCTCGGTGTTCCACGCCCCGCTGATCGCCGCGACCGAGGGCCTGGTGCTGGACACCGTCTCGACCCGCAGTCCCGAGCGGCGGGCGCAGGCCCGTGCGGAGCATCCCGGGATACGGACGGCCGCGGGCCCCGAGGAGGTCCTCGCCCGCGCCGGTGAGCTGGATCTGATCGTGCTGGCGACGCCCAACAAGACGCATGTGGCGCTGGCGTCCGCCGCGCTGGAGGCGGGCCTGCCGGTGGTGGTCGACAAGCCGCTCGCCGCCACCGCCGCGGAGGCCGACCGTCTCGCGGCGCTCGCCGCCGACCGCGGTCTGCTGCTCTCCGTCTTCCAGAACCGCCGCTGGGACAACGACTTCCGCACGGTGCGCAAGCTGCTCGACGAGGGGGCGTTCGGCGAGGTCCGGCGCTTCGAGTCGCGCTTCGAGCGGTGGCGGCCACTCCCGAAGGGCGGCTGGCGCGAGTCCGGTGACCCGGCGGAGATCGGCGGTCTCCTCTACGACCTCGGCAGCCATCTCGTCGATCAGGCGCTGACGCTCTTCGGCCCCGTCGCGTCCGTCCACGCCGAGTCCGATGTGCGGCGCCCCGGCGCGGAGGCCGACGACGACACCTTCTTCGCGCTCACCCACACCAGCGGGGTCCGCTCCCATCTGTGGGTGAACGCCGCTGCCGCCCAACTGGGCCCGCGCTTCCGGGTGCTGGGCAGCGAGGCCGGATATGTGAAGTACGGCCTCGACCCGCAGGAGGCGGCGCTGCGCGCGGGCGCCCGTCCCGGTACGGAGGGCGCGGCCTGGGGTGTGGAGCCGGAGTCCGCGTGGGGCCGTCTCGGTGCCGGGGAGTCCCCGCAGAGCGGGGGCGGTACGCCGGTCCCGACGCTGCCCGGTGACTATCCGGCGTACTACGCGGCGGTGGCGCGGGCGCTGCGCGAGGGCGGCCGCCCTCCGGTGACGGCGACGGAGGCGGCGGACGCGCTGCGGGTCCTGGAGGCCGCGAAGCTGTCGGCGGCCGAGGGCCGCACCGTCCGGATCGGGATACCCGACGCCTGAGAGCGGGCCCGGAGCCAGGACCCGCACCCGAGCCCGGGCCTATCGGGGCCGAGGAGCCGGGGTCGGACCTCCACGTCCGGGTGACCGGAGTCGGACCTCCCAGGTCCGGGTGACCGGAGTCGGATGCCCGGCCTGGACTCCGCGGGCCGGGCGTCCGGCCCGGCCTTCCCAGGTCCGGGTCGCCAGGGCCGGTCTTCCCAGGTCCGGGCGGCCGGAGGCCGGCATCCGGGCGGCCGGAGTCGGGCGTCCGGGCCCTGGGCACCCGGGCCGGGCACCGCGCCCGCAGGGGCCGAGCCCGAGCCGTCAGGCCCGTATCCGCCGCCCAGTGGAAAGCCCTGCTCGGCCCCCGCCCCGCCGCGCTGCCTCTGACCTCTGCTCCTTGCCCGCCAGCCATGCCGGGGCCCCGGTCACGGCTGTGACCGGGGCCCCGGGTGAGGGGCGGCCGGGCTCAGGGGCCGGCCGACGGGGGGATCAGTTGGTGCGGCGGTTGCGGATGAACAGGATGAGCGCCGCTCCGATGACCAGCGCGCCGGTGGCGGAGCCGATCAGCCAGGGATTGCTCGCACCACTGGCGGCCAGCTCGTCGTCACCGTGTCCATAGCCGTGACCATGACCACCTCCGTGACCACCTCCGTGACCTCCGCCATGGCCGCCGCCGTGACCTCCGCCATGGCCGCCGCCGTGGCCGCCGCCGTGGCCGCCGTCACCACCGCCGGAGCCGTGGCCGTGGCCGCCACCGCTGGTCCCGCCGTCACTCCAGCCCCCGTGGCCGTCGCTCGGCGAGGCGCTGGGGTGCCCGGACGGGTGCCAGGTGGGCTCTGTGGGATGGTCGGTGGGCTCGGTGGGGTAGCCGGTCGGCTCCGTCGGGTAGCCGGTGGGCTCGGTCGGCGTCGCCGTCGGCTCAGTCGGGTACCCGGTGGGCTCGGTCGGCCGGCTCGTCGGCTCCGTCGGACCGGTGGTCGGCTCGGTCGGGCGACCGGTCGGCTCCGTCGGACGTCCCGTGGGCTCGGTCGGCCGGCTCGTCGGCTCCGTGGGACCGGTCGTCGGCTCCGTCGGTGTCGCCGTGGGCTCCGTCGGCGTGGCCGTGGGCTCGGTCGGCGTCGCCGTCGGCTCAGTCGGTGACGCGGTCGGCTCGGTCGGCGTCGCCGTCGGCTCGGTCGGTGACGCGGTCGGCTCCGTCGGCGTGGCCGTCGGCTCCGTCGGTGACGGTGTCGGGGACGGGGTCTGGGCGCAGTCGGGGAGGTCGCCGGTGAAGGGGTAGTTGTGGAATTCCGAGCCGCTGGTGCCCAGGTGGTCCAGGGAACCGGCGGTGAAGAAGCGGCCGTTCATACCGGGGACGGTGACCGTCGTCAGGCTGGACTGCGGGCCGACCAGGACGGCGCCCTGGAACTGCGCGCTGCCCTTGAAGGTGACCGACGTCGCGTCCGGGAAGTTCCAGAGCAGCCGCTCGCGGATGCCGGTCGGCTGGAGGTCGTGGCCGATGTAGGTGCTGATGGTGCGGCTGGTGCCGAGCATGTTGACGAGGACGGTCGCGCCGTCGGGGATGTTCTCGAAGGCGATGCCCTGGTCACCGCCGCTCGCCGACGCGATGTCGAAGTCGACGTTGAAGACCTGGAGCTGCGAGGTGCCGTCGCCGCGGAAGAGCGTCTGGTAGCCCTGGTTGACGGCGGTGCCCGTCGCGGGGCGCTGCTCCCCGCCGACGCGGGCGTAGCACACGCTGGACTCGGTCAACTGTCCGCGCAGGTTGCGGTAGGGGTCGGCCGCCGCCGGGTCGTGCACGGCGCTCGGGCTGACGGTCCCGCTGAGCGTCCCGCCGTACTTGACCACACCGGAGGTGGAGCCCTCCTCGGCGAGGAGGCGCTGGCCCGGTGCGATGGTGACGTTGTTGCCGACGGTGAGGAAATCGGAACCGTTCGGCGGGGGGACCCGCGAGCCGACGCCGACCACGCCGACGTTGTAGACGCCCGAGCCGCCGGTCTTGTTCATGGAGAAATCGCCGAGGGTGACGATCTTGCCCTCGGCCTCGGCGGCCGAGCCGCCGACGCGGTAGTCACCGCCCACGTAGATGTTGATGTTCTCGTCCCGGCCCGCGATCGGGCCGTTGTTCGGGTCGTTGTAGGAGCCGGGGCAGCCGCTCCCCAGGCAGGGGCCGAGCCCGCCCGGCAGGGGATCGGCGAACACCACGGCGGCACCGAGCCCCAGCAGTGCGGCGAGCGCCGTACCGACCAGGGCGGCCAGCGCCGCCCTCAACCATCTTTTCTGCTTTCCTGGCATGCCGGGCACTATGCGGAGGACATCCGCGCGCGCGGATGAGCACCCGGGCGCGTCGCCGAAAACCGACCGGCAGATGGGCCCCGGAGGGACCATCTGCCGTAGCGACACGCCCGGGCACCACATCACGGACCACGCCGGGCCTCACCCGCCGGAGCACGTGGCGCGCGGCTCACCCCGGACCACGTGGTCCGGCCTCCGGACCGCGCGCCCCGGGCACGGACTCAGACCGCCCGCCCCGGGCCGGCACCCCGTCAGGCAACGCCTCTCAGAGGCGAAACCTTGGCCAACGCCCCGCCGGACAGCGCCCCCTGCGCACCCCGCCGGGGCTCCCCGGGCCCCTGTCCGGCCCCCGGCACCCCTCCGGACAACGCGCCCCGAGGCCGGTGCCCCGCCGCCTCCCGTCTCAGGCGTCCTTGAGCTGCTGGCGCTGGCGGCCCAGGCCGTCGATCTCCAGCTCGACCACGTCGCCCGCCCGCAGGTACGGCTTGGGCTCCGGCTGGCCCATCGCCACGCCCGCCGGGGTGCCGGTGTTGATGACGTCGCCCGGGTACAGCGTCATGAACCGGCTGACGTACCGGACGGTCTCGGCCACCGGGAAGATCTGCTCGGCGGTGGTGCCGCGTTGCCGCAGTTCGCCGTTGACCCACAGCCGCAACCCGAGGTTCTGCGGGTCGGGCACCTCGTCGGCGGTGACCAGCCAGGGGCCCAGCGGGTTGAAGGTCTCGCAGTTCTTGCCCTTGTCCCACTGGCCGCCGCGCTCGATCTGGAAGGCGCGCTCGGAGACGTCGTGGGCGATGGTGTACCCGGCGATGGCGGCGCGCGCCGCGTCGTCGTCCGGGAGGTAGCGGGCGGTGCGGCCGATGACGACGGCCAGTTCGACCTCCCAGTCGGTCTTCTCCGCGCCCCGGGGCACCAGCACCGTGTCGTCGGGGCCGACGACCGTGTCCGGTGCCTTCAGGAAGATGATCGGCTCCTCGGGGACGGCCGCCCCGGTCTCGCGGGCGTGGTCGTGGTAGTTCAGCCCGATGCACACGACCTTGCCGATCCGGGCGACGGGCGGGCCGGTGCGCAGCCCCGCCGCGTCGAGGGCGGGCAGTTCGCCCGTACCGGACGCCGTACGGATGCGGGCGAGTGCCGCCTCGTCGGCGAGCAGTGTCCCGTCGATGTCCGGCACCAGCGCGGAGAGGTCGCGCAGGACCCCGTCCGCGTCGAGCAGCGCCGGGCGTTCCGCCCCTGTCGGTCCGACACGCAGCAGCTTCATCGGTACCACTCCCGTGGTCGAAGGTCGGCCCGGAAGGGTCCTCCCGGGCCGGCCGATGGGGACGGCCATCGAGCAATTGGCCGATCGTCCAAGAACCCCGCCCACTCCGCAAGACCCCCGTCCACGTACTGGAACACGGGGCCGGAAAGCGTTCCCGTACGGGAACGGCGTACGGCATGAGGGCCGAAACCGTGCCCGCACAGGAACAGGACACCGCTCGGGGCCGGGAGGTGTTCCCGTACGGGAACGGTCGGGGGCGCGGCCAGCGGCCCGTCCCGGCGCGGGCGGCGGCCGTCCCGGTCAGGTCCGGTCAGGTCCGGGCGGGCACCGCGTCCGGCCGGACGTCGCCGTCCGGGTCCGCGGCGGGCCGGTCGCGGTGGAGGAGGGCGCGTTCGCAGGCCGTCCAGGCGGTGGTGGTGACGACGTACAGCGCGGCGGCGAGCGGCACCACGGCGACGGTGAGCAGCGTGGCGTACGAGAGCAGCGGCAGCGCCTTGGTCAGGGCCGCGCCGCCCGGCAGCGCGGGGGCGGTGGCCTCCGGCCGGCGGGCCGCCGCGGTCCGCGCCCGCCGGACGTTCCAGGTGGCGACGGCTCCGACCAGTGCGAACAGGCCCAGGTAGACCAGACCGTGCGGGCCGAACGGGCCACCGTCGGCCAGCGCCTGCGTGAAGTGGCCGCCGAGCGGCGCCCCGAGGAGGGTGTGGCCGAGCAGCCCGGCGCCGCCGGTGGAGAAGAGGTGGTACATCACGAAGAAGACGGGCAGTTGGAGCAGCGACGGCAGGCAGCCGGCCAGCGGGGAGGCGCCGGTCGTGGCGTACAGCTCGGTGGTGGCCCGGCGCAGCTTCTCCGGATCGTTCCTGTGCTTGCGCTGCAGGGCGGTGAGCTGCGGGGCGAGGGCGGCGCGGGCCCGTTCGCCGCGGGCGGCGGCGCGGGCGAGCGGATGGAGTGCGGCGCGGACCGCGAGGGTGCACAGGACGATGGCGGCGGCCGTGGCCGAGGCGCCGAAGAGCGGGGTGAGCGCCTCGGCGCCGTGCGCCAGCAGCGTGCCGAGCGGACCGAAAACAGACATGGGTGAGCCCTCCACGGGTCTCGTCGTGCCGGATGGGGAAGCGGCGTGACGGGCCGTGCGGGACGCGGGTGCGGGTGCCCTGGCCGGATCGCCGGTCCGGCCGCGCGCGGAAGGCCCGTGGGTACGGGCCGGGCGATGCGGTCGGAACGGTCCCGGCGACGGCCGGGCGCTGTGGGCGAAGCCGTGCGCTCACGGAGCGGTTCCGGGATCGGGAGGGCGCGCCGGAGGGCGTAAGCGCGGGCCTCACCCGGTACGGGCGGTTCCCGGCGGCGTCGCCGTGGCGGGCTCTTCCGGATACGGGCCGGGCTCCGCGAACGGGCCCGGCGGGCGGCGGTGCGGGCGGCTGCCCGGTGCGTCTACGCGGCCGTCGGGAGGGCGCGGCCGGGTGCCCGGGGCCGCGGGCGGCCCGCGGCGTCCGGATCGCGTTGCGGCAGGAAGGCGGTGCGCCGTTCACGGTCCCGGATCGCGGTACGGACCCGGCCCGGCGGCATCGGCCGGGCGCATCCGGCGAGGAGCCCGAGGAGGAACGCCCGGCACAGCAGCAGGATGGCGCCGGTGGTCGCGGCGGCCGTGAGCGCGGTGGCCAGGCCGCTCTCGGCCAGCAGCAGTCCGACGACGAGGAGGGTCAGGGCGGAGGTGTGGAGCCGCCAGATCTCGGCGATACGGGCCACCGGGCGCCTCCTCACGGCCGTCGGTCACCGCACCGGAACCCGGCGCGGCCCGCGCCACGGCGGCGCGGGGTCTGTCGTCGCGGCCAGGGTAACCAGGGGGCGGGCGGTTCGGGCGACGGGCGGCCGGGCTGTGGCACGGGCCACGTCGGGGCACGGGCCGGTCCCCCGGAACTCAGGCCCGGCGCGCGGCCCCGCCCCGCTCCCCCGTCACCCGGCCTTCGCCGCCGTCTCCCCCGCGCCGGTCCGCTCCCCCGCCCTCGGGAACTCGTCGTCCAGCGCCAGCACCTCGGTGTCCGGGCGGGGGTCGCGGGCGCGCGGGCCGAAACGGGTGACGGTGAGGGCGACCGCGACGTTCAGGGCCAGGGCGAGCAGGCCCGCGTTGACGCCCCAGAGGGGATCGTGGCCACTGAAGACCGCCCCGCAGACGAGGGCGATACCGGCCACCGCTCCGGAGACCGCCGCCTGCCAGGTCAGCCGTCGCCACACCAGACCCAGCAGCAGCATCGGCACGAGTTGGGCCATGCCCTCGTACGAGATGAGGGAGAGGCGGACGAGGGTCTGCGGGGCGAAGTAGGTCAGGAGCAGCGCGAGGGTCCCGGCGGCGACCACGACAAGCTGCGACCAGCGTTTCTGACGCCGCCCGGCCGGGCCGTCGAGCGGCGGCTCCGGGCCCGTGCCCGCCCCGCCGCCGGACCGCGCGCCGAACACGCTGCGGCCCCACATCGTGCCGATGACCAGCATGAACACCGCCATCGGGACGATCGAGGAGAGCGCCGCGGCGACCCCGATGACCCCGACCGCCCAGGCCGGCAGGGAGTCCGTGACGAGCTTGAAGAGCGCCAGGTCGGACGCGGCGCCGGTCAGCCCCGGCACCACGAACAGCGCCGCCATGCCGAGCGCCACCGGCACGAACAGCAGCACGTTGTACGCCGGCAGATAGACGGCGTTACGGCGCAGGGTGTCGGCGCTGCGGGCGCCGAGGTAGCCGGCGACGGTGGTCGGGAAGATCACCACGGTCAGGGAGTTGACGACGGTGGTGGAGATGAACCAGCCCTGGCCGAGACCGCCCGACTCGTGCCCGGGGAACGTCAGCCACTGCGGCTTCTCGGCGACCACCCGGTGGACGAAGTCGCCGTACCCGTCGAAGTAGTGCAGCGGCACGTAGACGACGAGGAAGCCGAGGGTGGCGATGACCAGGACGTCCTTGAGGACGGAGACCCAGGCGCTGCCGCGCAGTCCGCTGACCACGACGAAGGTGGTGGTCAGCGCGAAGCCCAGGAAGTAGGCCCAGTTGAGGCTGATCGCGCCGTAGGAGATCGTCGAGACGACCACGCCCATGCCGGTGATCTGGAGCTGGATGTACGGCAGCAGGCAGACGGTGGCGAAGAGGGCGACGGCGGTGCCCAGCCAGGGGCGGCCGTAGCGGTGGGCGACGATGTCGGTGATGCCGACCAGTCCGTGGCGCCGCGCGTACGCCCAGAGCATCGGCCCGACGACGTAGCCGAGGGCGTAGCCGCAGGACATGTACGCGATGACGTAGAGGACGGGGGCGCCGAAGCGGTAGCCCCAGCCGGCGGCGCCGAGGTAGCTGAAGCTGGTGTAGCTCTCACCGGCCATCAGCACCCAGATGAAGACGGTGCCCAGACTGCGGCCGCCGACCGACCACTCGGCGAGCCCGCGTTCGCGGCGTCCGCCGCGGCGGGCGCGGACCGCCAGCAGGCCCAGCGCCAGGGTCAGCGCCATGAAGACGCCGAAGACGGAGGTGGCGACGGTGGCCTTCATCGCTGCCCCCGCCGCAGGTCACCGCGGCGCGCCAGCCACACCGCACCCGGTGTCGCGACGGTCGCCAGCAGCATCCAGGAGAAGAGGAACGGCAGCCCGAACACCGTCGGCGTGAGCCGGTTGACCAGCGGCAACGCGACGAGGAAGAGGACGTAGGGCAGCAGCAGCCACAGCAGCGCCGGGCGCTTGCGGGAGCCCGGGGGCACGCCGCCGGGTGTCTGGTTTCGCACGGGGCGAGAGCTTAGGCGCTCCCCCGCGCCCGGCGGCAGGCACGTCAGCGCGGCTCGGTGCCGCGCAGCACCGCCCAGACGATCAGCCGGTACGTGGAGGTGAACTCCGGCGTACAGGTCGTCAGGGTCAGGTACGCGCCCGGGGCGGTGAAGCCGTACGCGGGGTGGACGGTGCTGCGCGGTACGGGCGCGAGGACGCCGGTGTCGCCGGGGGTGGTGCGGGGCAGCACGGCGCGGACGGTGTACGTGTGGACGGCGTCGGCGGTGTCGATCCGGACGGTGTCGCCGGGCCGCACCCGGTCGAGGTGGCGGAACGGCTCGCCGTGGGTGTTGCGGTGCCCGGCGAGCGCGGTGTTTCCGGCGCCGCCGGGCTGCGCGGTGCCCCGGTAGTGCCCCACGTACCCCTTGTCGAGGACGGCGGCGCGGCCGGTGCCCTCGGCGACCGGGACGGCCAGACGGAGCCGGGGGATACGGAGGACCGCGTACCCGGCGTCCGGACGGGGCGGCGGCGCGGGCCGGGCGGCCGCGCGGGGCGCGGTGGTGTCCGGTGCGGGCCCGGTCGCCGGTGCGGTACCGGTGGCTCCGGCGGGCGGCGGGGCGGGCGGGTGCTCCGGGCGGGCCCACCGGCGTTCCAACTGCCCGACGCGGTCCCGCGCGGCGTCCCGCGCCTGCCGGTTGGTCCACCAGAGCTGATGGACGACGAGCAGCAGCAGGACCACCCCGCACGTGACCACCGCCTCGGCGGCCACCCGCACCGCCCGCACCGGCGCCCGCCGCCCGCGCACCGCGACCGCCCGCTCCCAGGACCCCTGCACGCGGGCACGGTAGACGGTGCGGACGGAGGTCACCAGGGGTGCGGACGGGTGCGGGACGCCCGCTTCCGCCGGGCGCGGGGCGGACCCGGCCGCGCCACCGGGCCCGGGCGATCACGCACGGGCGCGGCGCGGGCCCGGCGTCAGGCGCGGGCCCGGCGCACGGCCGGTCGGCGGGGTGCGGGCCGGCCCCGGCCCCGTACGGCCCTGGCCGCGTACGGCCCCGGCGCCGGGCGCGCCCCGGCCCCACTCCCCCACCGGGCCCCGGCCCCGTACCGCCCTCAGGCGCCCGGGGCCGTCCTCACCCCCCGAACGCCCGCGACACCGCGTAGATGCACAGTCCGGCCAGTGCGCCCACCACGGTGCCGTTGATCCGGATGAACTGCAGGTCGCGGCCGATGTGGGCCTCGATCTTGCGGGAGGTCTGCTCGGCGTCCCAGGAGGCGACGGTGTCGGTGATCAGGGCGGTGATCTCGTGCTGATACGTCGTCACGACGTAGACGGCGGCGCCCTCCAGCCAGCCGTCGACCTTGCCCTGGAGGCGTCCGTCCCGGGCGAGGCGCTGCCCGAGGGAGAGGAGGGCGGCGCGGGCCCGCTGCCGCAGTTCGCTGTTCTCGTCCTCCGCCGCCGCCACGATCATCGTGCGGACCGCGGTCCAGGCGGACGTGATGAGGTCCTGCACCTCGTCGCGGGCGAGCACCTCGGACTTGAGGCGTTCGACGCGGGCCCGGGTGTCCGGATCGTGCTGGAGATCGGCGGCGAAGTCGGTGAGGAAGCGGTCCAGGGCGCCGCGCGCCGGATGCTCGGGCATGTCCCGCATCTCGGTGACGAAGCGCAGCAGTTCCTTGTAGACCCGGTCGCCCACCTTCCGGTCGACGAACCGCGGTGTCCAGCCGGGCGCGCCGCCGGAGACCGCGCTCATCACCGAGTCGCCGTGGGTGACCAGCCAGTCGTGGGCGCGGGCGCACACCAGGTCCACCACCCGCCGGTGACCGCCGTCCGTGACGATCTTGCCGAGCAGGGTGCCGAGTCCGGGCGCGATCTCCTGCGCGTCGGCCCGCCGGGTGATCGCCTCCCCCACGACCGCCTGTACGTCGCTGTCGCGCAGCACGGTCAGCGCGCCGCGCAGCGCGGTGGACAGTTCGGCGGTCACCCGGTCGGCGTTACGGGGCTCCGCCAGCCAGCCGCCGAGGCGGCGGCCGATGCCGACGGAGCGCAGCCGGCGGCGCACCACCTCGTCGGAGAGGAAGTTCTCCCCGACGAACTCGCCGAGGCTCTGCCCCAGTTGGTCCTTCTTGGTGGGGATGATGGCGGTGTGCGGGATGGGCAGCCCCATGGGCCGTTTGAACAGCGCGGTCACCGCGAACCAGTCGGCCAGCGCGCCCACCATGCCCGCCTCGGCGGCCGCGGCGACGTATCCGGTCCAGCCCCCGGCGCCGGCCGTCCCGGCCCATTTCGCCAGGGCGTAGAGCACCGCGACGCCCAGCAGCAGGCCGGTGGCGAGCGTCTTCATCCGCCGTACGGCCCGGCGTCTTTCCTGGTCGGCGGCGGTTCCCGGGCCGGTGCCGGCCGATTGGGCCGCGTGCGGCGCCGACGTCGTCTGCGTGCGTTCCATCCACTCCACCCGTTCCCGGATCCCGCGGTGCGGCGCACCGCGGACCGGCCGCGCCGCCGCCGTGTCCCGGCGGCGTCCGGCCGTCTGCGTCAACTGTGACCCACCCGGTATCCACCGCGGGAACGCACCGCGGGCCCCGCGCGTCCCCACCAGGAGGGGCGCGCGAAGGGCGCCGGGCGCCCCCCGGGTCCGCCGTGGGATCATGGCGGGACCGATCGGACCGCAACGGTGCCGCTGATCGCCGGATGCCCAGGTCCGCCGCCTTCCGCACGGCGAAGGCGGCGGCAGCCGACGCGCCCGGCAGCCCCTGCCCGCCCGGAGCCCGCGGCTCCGCCGTCCCAGGAGATCCGCCCCGCATGAAGAAAAGTGTGGGCTACGCCCTGCTCGCCGGTCTGGCGGCCGTGGTGGTGCTCGTCTCGACCGCCATCTTCGTCGGCTTCGGCGGCACCGGCCGGTCCTGGGACACCGCCACCGGCCGGTCCCGCAACCCGGCGGCGCCCGCCGTCTCCGGCCAGTGGGTCGGTACGTGGTCGGCGTCGGCGGCGGCGGCGGAGCCGGGCACCCTGGACGGCTACGCGGGCATGTCGATCCGGAACGTCGTGCACACCAGCGTCGGCGGCTCCCGCGCCCGCATCCAGTTGTCGAACCTCTACGGCACCCGCCCGCTGCCGGTCAGCCACGCCTCCCTGGCGCTGGCCGCGGCGCCCAGCGACCCGACGGCCGCGGCGGGCACGATGCGCCGCCTCGCCTTCGGCGGCCGCCCGGCGGTGACCATCCCGGCGGGCGGCGCGGTCACCAGCGACCCGGTCCGGCTGGCCGTCCCCCAGGACGCGGACCTGCTGGTCACCACGTACTCCCCGTCGCCGTCCGGCCCGGCCACGTACCACCCGTACGCCCGGCAGACGTCGTACCTGGCGCGTGGTGACCGTACGGAGGACACGACGGGCGCCGCGTACACCGAGCAGAGCCCGTACTGGCGTTATCTGACCGGCGTCGACGTGTGGAGCAACGAGGCGCACGGCGCGGTCGTGGTGATCGGCGACTCGATCACCGACGGCATCACCTCCACCGCGGGCGCCAATCACCGCTGGACGGACTTCCTCGCCACCCGCCTGCGCACCGAACCTGGCGCCCCCCGCTACGGCGTCCTCAACCAGGGCATCAGCGGCAACCGCCTGCTCGTCGACGGCTCCCGCTTCTCCCCCAACAACGGCCCCAGCATGCTGTCCCGCTTCGACCGCGACGCGCTCTCCCGCAGCGGGGTGAAGGCGGTCGTGGTGGAGACCGGCATCAACGACCTGCTCAAGACGCCGCGCCAGTACGACCCGCAGAAGATCATCGCCGGGATGCGGCAGGTGGTCCGCGACGCCCACGCCCGCGGTCTGCGGGTGACCGGCGCCACCCTCACCCCGTTCAGCGGCCACCGCGGCTACAACGCCAAGCTCGAAGCGGTCCGCAGCAAGGTCAACGCGACCATCCGCTCCGGCTCCGTCTTCGACGAGGTCGTCGACTTCGACAAGGCCCTCCGCGACCCCTGGTCCCCCGAACGCCTCCGCCCCGCCTACGACTCCGGCGACCACCTCCACCCCAGCGACGAGGGCTTCCGCGCGATGGCCGACGCGGTCAACCTGGACCATCTGCGACGGGCGGCGCCGGCTTCGTTGTGAGGGGGCCGCGTGGTGAGAGTGCCGCCCTCATCCCAGGTCAGCGCCGTATGACCGCGCCTCACAGCCCCTGAGTTATGCGAGTACGTGACTGACGGCCCGCTGCTCTTGTGGCGCGGGGGCTGGGCTCCGTACCTTGCTGATCACCGAGACCTGAGGGGGAGTTCCGTGGACGTATTACGCATGATCGCGGGCGGGCCGTGCAGCGGCGGGGACGATGACACGTGCGGCGACGGCGACTGCCCGACCGTGTACGAGACGGCGGACCCTCTGATGCTGGCAGTTCAGGGGTACGACGTGGCCCGGCGGACGCCTGAGGGCGAGTCGGTGGTCCTGATTCCCGAGACGATTCTGAAGGAGGCCGCCCGTGTCCGTGGCTGGCTCTAGTCCGATCTTCCTGGACGGCGAGGAATGGCGGGCGTATTCGCGGGACTTCAAGCGCTCCGCGTTCCGCCTGGAGGTCCATCAGACGTACACGATGCCCGGCGAGGCGGAGACGCTGCGGGCGTTCCTCGCCGGAGAGCCGCGACCGGACGGTTTCAACGCCCGGTGGCACGGCCTGATCCGGGGCCACATGTCGGCCGGGCGCACGATGACGCGGGCCAAGATCGTGCGGCGGCCGCTGACCGACTACAGCCGCTATCTGTTCGAATGGGGCATCCCCGGAAATGTCGCGGCCGGGGAGGACTACCGGATCATTGATCTGACGGACACTCCGAACCCGGGACTTCCGGAACAGGATTTCTGGCTTTTCGACGAAACCACCGTGGTGCATCTGAATTACCGTGCCGACGGCACGCAGATCAACCGGGAGCTGATCCAGGACCCGGACATCGACAAATACCTCGCATGGCGGGATCTGGCACTCGAAAGCGCAGTTCCTTTTAGTGTCGATCGAGCCTGAGGAGCAGGGACGGGAGCGTAAGGATCTGGCGGGGGCTCTCCGGAGCCTCCGCCGTGCTTCCGGTTTGAGCGGCGAGCGCCTGGCCCTTCGCTGCAACATGAGCCAGACGAAGATCAGCCGCATCGAGACCGGTCGGGCCCTGCCGACCGTCATGGATGTCGAACGCATCCTGAAGGCCCTGGCGGTGCCCGCCGAAGTGGCCGACGAGATACTGCGGCTCGCCCGCCGGGCGAATGTCGATTACGCATCGTGGCGCACCTACGCCCGTATGGGTCTTTACCGCAAACAGGCGGAGTTGAAGGCCCTGGAATCCTCCTCACGGGAGATGAGGCATTTCCTCCCGGCTGTCCCCACCGGACTTCTGCACGTCCGGGACTACGCGGTCGCCACGCTGTCGCCCACCGTCGAGAGCGCTCCCGCCCGTGACGTGACCAGGGCGGTTGATGCCCGCATGGAGCGCCAGCGGGTGTTGGACGACACCTCTCGGTCGTTCTTCTTCCTGATGACCGAGCAGGCCGTCCGGTGGCGTCGCGCCGCTTCGGACGTCATGGCCGCGCAGTGCGCCCACATGGCGAAGGTGAACGAGAAGCCGAACGTTCACCTGGGAGTGATTCCGCAATCGGCCGAGGTTCCCGGAACACCCATGAACATTTTCGTCATCTACGACGACCGGCTCGTCACCGTCGAACTCTTCTCCGGGGAAGTCGTACTGCGGGACCCCCGGGACATATCCCAGCACCTTTCCCTGTTCGACCTCTTCTGGTCGCATTCCCGCACCGGAGATGCCGCCACGGAGTTCCTCACGGATACCGCCCAGGGCTTTATGCGTCAACGTAACTAGGTCTTTTTTCACCACCGCCACGTCCCGATGATGAATTCACGGCGAAAAACGCCGCGAACTCCACAACAGGGAGGCACCCCATGTCCGCATCCGACCTTTACGCACTTCCCTTGGACGGCATCACATTCCGGAAGGCCTGCGGCGGCAGCACCCATCCCGACGGTGAGTCCTGCGCCACGCTCGCGGAGATCGGGCCCGGTGTGTGGGCGCTGGGGGACAGCAAGCGGCCCGGGGCGGAGCCGTTGCGGTTCACCGGTGCCGAGTTGGCCGCGGCGGGCATCGACCCGGCCCGTTTCACCGTTTCGGCCTGACCGGCCGCCCCGATTCCCTTCCCAGGAAGCTCCGTTGCACTTCCACGCCTACGTATGGACCGGGCCGAAGCAGCGTTTCGACGAGGAGGCGTTGCGGCGGCCGCCGTATCCCGAGCCGCCGCCGGCGGACGGCGGGCCGGAGCTGATCCGGCGGTACAAGGAGGTGGCGGCGGAGTTCCCCGTCGTGGATCTGCCGCCGCTGGAGACGGCACGTTGGCTGGTCAAGCCGGGTGTGCTGGTGCGCGGCACCTGGGACGGGCCAAAGGAGGCGGCGGGCTGGCTCGGGGAGCGGCTCGCCGCGTACGGGCCGCGGTTCGCGTCGGCGCCGGACCGGGCGCCCGCGCGGGCGGCGGCCCTGGCCCGCAGCGCCGCCGAACGGCTCGGGCAGGGCGGCGACGTCGCCCACGGCTTCTACCTGGAGCGTCCGGCGTTCCTCTCCCTGGCGCTGGTGTGCTGCTCACCGAACCGCGCCCTTCCGGAGCTGCGCTGTCCGCTGGGCCAAGGGCCGCCCACCGGGCCGAAACCCGCCCGTTGAGGCAAGAGACGCCCGGCGCCTCACCGGCTGCCCACTGAGGAAAGGGCTGCCCGCCAGGCCATGAGCCGCCCGTTCAGCCGAGGCCCGCCCGTCCAGCCAAGACCTGCCCGTTGAGGCAACGCCCCCACTTCAACAACCTCCCGCTGACCCAGACCCCCCACTCAACTCCCCGTGCAGCTCCCGGAGATAGGGATGATCCAGACGAGTGTCCTCGACCCGTCCGCGGGCGTCGGTGAGGAGCCAGTCCAGGAGTTCCGGGGTCGCGTGGTACTCGTTGTAGAAGCCCAGGTGCAGGTCGGTGAGTTCGTACTCGAACAGCACGTCGTCGATGAGGTCGGCGAGGTGGGCGTCGGCGGTGGGGGTGCGGGTGGTGGTCCAGATGTCCAGCCAGGGGCGCAGGGTGTGGGTGGCCACGGTGATGAGGCTGAGGGTTTCCCTGATGCGGACGGGGCTGGGGTGGGTGTGCAACGTGGCTCGCCACCAGGCCGTCCAGACGTCGTGGAGGGCGTCGGCCAGGGGTTTGTCCCAGGTGGTCCAGGACGCCTCCCGCAGGCGGGTGGCGATGAGGTCCTCGTCGACGTGGAACTCGCCGGTGACGACGGGACGGATGATGCGCGGGGTCAGCCGGCGGTAGAGGCGGGGGAAGTCGTCCCAGTGGCTGGGCACTTCCTGGGCGACGGAGGAGACCATGTCGTCGGAGATCAGGTGCAGGGGCCCGGCGAGTTCGGCGAGGTCGCGCTCGCCGTAGCAGTAGGTGCAGCCGCCGACGGGGAAGGGCTCTTCGCGGGCGAACGCGCGGTCCAGCGCGTCGAGCGCGGTCATGAGGTCCTGCTGATGGCGCTGCGGGTGAGGGGAGAGAGGAGACATGTGCGGCCTGCCGGGGACTCCGTCCGGGTGACCGGCGAAGAGCGCAGGGTATCAGCGCGGCCGGGCGGCGGCCGCGCCCTGTGGACGGTCGCCCGTCCCCCGGCGAACGGCGACCGCGCGCCCGGCGTACAAGCCTCCCAGGCCGAAATCCCCTCGCCTCACGCCCGTACGGCCGCGAAACTCACCCCATGACCTCCGACTTCACCGTGCGCCCGGCCCGCCCCTCCGATGCCCGCTCCTTGGCCGCACTGCGGTGGAGGTTCAAGCAGGAGGATCACGCGGGGCGGCCGCCGGAGCCGGACCGGCCGCCGGAGGAGGCCGAGCGGTGGATCCGTGAGCGGCTCGGCGACGGCCGCTGGCTGGCCTGGGTCGCGGAGCGCGGCGGGGAGTTGTGCGGCCATGTCTTCCTCTGCCCGGTGGAGCGGATGCCGGAGCCCTACGAGGACAACGCGCCGATCGGATACGTCACGAACTTCTACGTCACCCCGCCGCGACGGAACAGGGGAACCGGCGCGGCCCTCCTGGAGGCGCTGAAGCGGCACTGCCGCACCGCCGGTTTCGAGACCTTGATCGTCTGGCCGTCCGAGCGCAGCGACCCGCTCTACCGGCGCTCCGGCTTCCTGCCCTCGGAGGAGCTGCGGGAGCTTTCCCTCGGTTCCTGAAGGGCTCGGCTCCGGCGCCCGGCGATGCGGGCCGGGGCGTCCTCGGGGGTGAAGCGGGCGGCGGCGACGATGTTGAAGGTGTCGTCGGCCAGTCCGCTGTCGGCGATGACCAGCTCGTCGGTCTCGGTGACGGACGCGCCGGCCAGGCTCCGGTGCAGGTGGCAGGCGTGCTCGGCCACGTTCCGTTCCATCCGCGCCAGCACGTCGGCGTCTTCGGGACGGGGAGCGGGCGGGGAGAGGGGCGAGTCAGGGGTACGGGGGTGCTGCGGGAGGTGCGGGGAGGTCATGGCATCCGATCCCAGCACGGCGGCGCGAGAACGGCACGGCAATTGTGCGGCCCCCGCCGGATCGGGCCGCCCGGGGCACGGACAGCCGCCGGGTGGCTTGATGTTCATCGGCCCGGCCCAGGCCCGGAATGTGCCCGCCTTGGTGCTCGCGGCGAAGGACGCGAAGGCGGTGGGCCACACAGAAGCCGGGCCGTACCCGCCGATCGGTGGGTACGGCCCGCTCAACTCCCTTTCACGACGGGGCGCGCGGCCTCGCGCGCCCTACGTATTGCCGCCCAGATTGAGCCAGGCGCGGACGGAGCCGCCGCCGTAGACGACGGTGTAGTCGGCCTTGCCGTCGCCGCTGATGTCGCGGAACGCCACCTTGTCGCCGGGGTAGTCGGTCTCGTTGACGAAGTAGCGGTGTTCGGTGAAGCGGTGGGGGGTCTTGTCGCCGTTGTTGAGGTAGGCGTGCACGGCTCCGTGTTTGCCGACCATGAGGTAGTCGGCCTTGCCGTCGCCGCTGACGTCCGCCAGCCGCAGCATGTCGCGGGAGCCGTAGAAGACGCCGGGTGCCCAGTAGCGGTGTTTCTCCCAGGACCATCGGCCGTTGGGGTGCGTGGGGCGGTTGTAGTAGGCGTGTATGGAGCCGTTCTTGCCTACCTGGAGGAAGTCGTCGCGGCCGTCGCCGGTGACGTCGGCGAAGCGGATGGCCTCCTGCCGGACGCCGAACCCTGCCGGGTTGTCCAGGACGTGGGTGCCGTCCCAACTGAATTTTCCGTTCTTCAGCCCCCTGTTCAAAAAGACGTGCATGGGGTCCTCGCTGCTGCTGCGGGGCGGTACGAGGAGGAAGTCGGCGCGTCCGTTCCCGTCGATGTCGGCGATGCGGATGACCCAGTTGTCCCGGCCACCGGTGAGGCGGGTGCCGGGGTTCACCTCTTCCCAGCGCGGTTTGCCGGGCTTGCCCTTGCGGTTGAGGGCGATGCGCACCTTGCGGTCGCCGCCGATCCGTACGTAGTCGTCGCGTCCGTCCCCGTCGAAGTCGGCGAGGTCGGTGCTGCCGGCGGGGTAGGACATGCCGGGGGCGATGGCGCCCAGTGCACGCCAGCCGGGGCCCGCCTTGCTCTTGTCGGGGTCGCATCCGGCGTCGGGCTTCTGCGGGGCGGGCTTTTCGATCCAGCCCTTGGCCGCGGCGTCCAGGATTCCGCGGTTGAAGTCGTAGCCGATTTTCGCGTAGCCGTTGTCGTTGGGGTGGGCGTCGTGTTCCAGGCCGTCGCTGACCTTGACGTCGCTGGTGTCGGTCAGCACCACATGCTTGCCGGCGGCGCGGAGTTCGGAGACGACGCCGGGCAGTTTGGCGTTGAACGCGTCGATGTAGGGCTGGAGGCCGGGCTTTCCGGTCGGGATGACCTTCGCGACGACGACCACCGCCTTCGGTGATTCGTTCAGCACCCTCTCGATCAGGTCCTTCATCCGCAGATGTGCCGTCGCCAGGTCGTGTTCCTGGTTGAAGTCGTTGGTCCCGGCGTGCAGCGTGATCACGTTCGGCTGGTAGCGGGGCACCGAGCATGCGGCGTACTTCGCGATCTGGTCGATGCGCTTGCCCGGGTGCCCTTCGTTGTCCCGGTCGGCCATGGTGCCGTTGTGCACGTTGCCGACGAAGTCGACGCGGTTCTGCCCCTCGCCGGTCTCCTGCTCAAGGACGTCGTACAGCTCGTCGCGGTAGCCGTTGCCGTCGGAGCTCTGTTTGCCGAAGGTGATCGAGTCGCCCAGGGGCATCACGCGCAGGTCCCGCTTCTTCAGCCCCGGCTTGGTGTCCGGATCCGTGATCTTCCAGCTCTGCTCCTCGGTGTCGTTGCACGGCAGGAGCTTGAGGGGGCGGTCTTGGTCCGTGTGGGCCGTCAGGCACAGGTTGTTCGCTTCGTTGCGGTAGCGGATGGTGCCGTCCTCGTACCGCTCGCCCAGCCAGCGCTGGCGGGCACCGTCGGCGTCGCTTCCGCTGTCACACCCCCGCACCGCGGCGAACTTGTAGGGCCCGTCGAGCGTCTCGTCCGCCCCGAGGCACAGGCTGCCGTTGAACGGGTCCGTGAACCGCACGAGGTTGTCGTCCGGACTGACCTGCTCGATGTTCCAGCTCGCCCGGGAGGTGTCCGACTTTCCGTGGCGCGGCTTGGGCGCGGGCGTGACCGGGCTTTCGGACTCGTGGCTGCCGCGGGCCGCACGCAGGCCGTACCGGGCGGATTCCAGGCGGATGTCCTTGGCGGCGTCCGGCCAGTCCCCGGACAGCGCGACGGCGTCGTCCCACCAGTACTGGTCGGTGTCCTTCTCGGCGCACGGCTCGGCGATCACATGGGGGCCGAGCCGGGCCAGGCAGAGAGTGGGGAGGGCGACGTTCCGCCAGCGCTGTGCTCCCCCGTTGCTCTCCTTCAGCTCCATGTCGACGCCGGTGCCGACGTCGGTGAGCGTCCATTGCGCCCGTGTGTTGCCGCACGGCCCGTCCTCGATGACACCGGGCCGGTCCGGCTTGGCGTCCAGTCTGATGGCGGGGCAGATGTCCTCGTCGCCGCGCGCGGTGCGGGCGCCTCCGCTGCCGCCACCGAGGAAGGCCAGCCGGTGGGCGCCGCCACGGGTGTTGCGGAAGAGGAAGCGGTGCGCGGCCCGGCCCATCTGGTAGGCGCCGAACCGGGTGCGCCGGATCCCCTGGTGGTGTTGGCCTCGCACCTGGATGGTGCGGAGGCGGGTCGGCATGAGCGGCAGATCGGGGGCTCCCGCCCGCGCGAACCGGAGCGGCACGTGGTCGGCTCCGCCGCCGTTCGGGATGGTCGCCTGCAGATTGTCCGGCAGGCCGCGCGTGATCGCGAAGTCCAGCTCGGTCCGTCTGTCACCGGAGATGTGGGTCGGGTAGGTGGTGCGCAGCAGCCGCTCCCCGTCCTCCATGGTCAGCCTTGTGCGGGCCTCTTCCGCGTCGAGGTTGTGGATGTCCCTGTTGTAGTCGCCGATCAGGGCCCAGTTGGGTGCCTCCGGGTGCCGGGCGGCGAAGGCGCGGACCCGCTGGATCAGACGCGGGACGTCGTTGTTGCGGGCGTGGATGTCCCAGTACCAGGTGTTCCCGTACCGCACGCCGAACAGCGGACGGTACCGGTAGGCGTTGCCCCGGCCGGTCCGGCGGTAGAGCGGGTTCTCCAGTACGCGGACCTCGTCGGCCGGGGTGTCGGTGACGATCGCCAGGTTCACCCGGCCGCCCCGCCACCTGTCCCGGCGCAGGATCCGGCTCCGTTGGGGGTCGGTCTGCAGGTAGTACACGTAGCGGATTCCCTGGCCGACCTGCCAGCGGGTGATCGAGTAGTGGTTGGGCAGGTTGTTCGGGGTGCGGGCGATCTGGATCCGCTGGTAGTTGTTCGCCGTCCCGGGCGCCGGGCGGGGCGGCCCGGGGCCGACCTCCTGCAGTGCCAGCAGTACGCCCCGCCCGGCCCTCGGCGCGACTTCCTCGGTCCACCGGGCGCCACGGTTGGAGCCCTGCATGTTGTACGTGCCGAACTCCGACGGTCGGTTGTCGTCCTGGGCGTACGCGGGCGTCGCGACCGGTGGCACGGTCAGCAGGGCCGCGAGTGCGCTCAGGGCGGTGACCACGGCGGTGATCCACCGCCGTCGTGCCGTGATGGTCCGCGTGGCCCCCCGGCTCCGCGGACGGTTGTCTCTCCTCATGGAGCAAGTCCCTCCCCGTTGTTCGTCGGCCTGAGGAGACGGCGGGGCGGCCCGCGCGGTTCGCGGCCCGTCGGGATCCGGCCCCTTCCGCGCGCCGCGCGTTCCGTGCCGCGTGTCGGGGCGGTGGCCAGGGCGGATGGATCACGCGGTACGCGGGTGCGGCGGGGGCGTCCGCCCGGCCGCGCATCCGGCGGGCGTTCCGGAAGAGCCGCCCTGGCCTGGGGCGATGCCGCGTCGGGCGGACTCCCGGGGTGCGGGACTACGTTGTCCGGTTCGGTTCCGGCGGGCAACGGGAATGCGTCACGGCGGCGGTCCGCCCCGGGACCGCCGCCGCACCTCGGTCCGGCTCAGCCCCGGAAGGCGTCCGTCTTGACGCCTTCGACGAAGGAGGCGAAGGCGGTGGCGGGGCTGGGGCGGCAGGCCCCAGCCCCGCACGCCGGCGTCACCCCGGCGTCACGGACCGGCGGCCTCACGCGGCAGCATCGCGAGGATCGCTTCGGCCGGGTCGTGGAGCCACAGGTACTGGCCGTGTGGGGTAACCGTCAGGCCGAAGGACGAGGTGTCCGGACGGCCCCGGGCCGCGTACTCCGCCTCGGCCTCTTCGGCCTCCGCCCACAGGTCCCGCGGGCCGTACACCGTCACCGTTCCGCCACCGGCCACGGCCGCCGAACCGTCCTCGGCCTGGAGCCATACGGTCCGGACGTCCTGGTGGAAGCCGTGTGTCATCCGTACGCCGGGCAGCCGGGCGCTGCCGTACAGGGCGAAGCCCAGCGGGTGGAGGCGCTCCGGGGCCACGTCGGTCTTCCGGCGCCGCGCCGTGGTCGTGTCCGGTGACCCCGGCTTCGCCAACCGGTGGGAGCGCATGGGCATGTAGGAGGCGCCGTGGAAGAACCGGCCGGAGAGCTGCCCGTCGTCCTGACGGCCGAGGCGTACCGTGGCGCCGCCGTAGAAGACGTCGGTCGTCGGTGTCACCAGCACGCCATCCGGCGCGAGTTGACCGGCCAGGGCGCGGGGCACCTCGCGCAACGCGCAGGTGGACAGAATCCGGTCGTACGGAGCGTGCTCGGCGAGGCCCGCCCCGCCGTCCGCGACCCGCAGCGTGGGATGCAGCCCCTCGGCGTCGAGACGGGCCCGCGCCTGGGCGGCGAGCGCGGCATCGATCTCCACGGTGAAGACGTGGTCCTCGCCCACCCGTCGGCACAGCAGGGCGGCCACGTAGCCGGTGGCCGTGCCGATCTCCAGAACACGGTGGCCGGGCCGGACGTCCAGGGCGCTGAGCTGCCGGGCGACCATCGACGGCATGCTGTTGGAGGAGGTGGCGACGCCGGGCCCGCCCAGTTCCCCGTCGTCCAACTGGGTGACCACGGGCTGATCGCTGTAGATCAGCTCCATCCGCTCCTGGCCGGTCACCGCCTCGCAACCGCGCCGCAGTTGCTTCCACGCCGGGTCCGGTACGAAGCGGTGCCGTGGCGTCCGCTCCCATACCTCGCGCCACTCCGGCGAGAGCAGGCCGCGCTCGGCCAGTTCCCCGGCGAGCGCGGCCTGCCCCGGGTGGGCGGGTGACGGGGGTGCGGTCACGGGGCCACTTCCTGGGGACGGCTACCGTCCGGGCTCGGCTCCTCGTCCGGCACCGGCCAAGGCTGGTCATCCGGCGGACCGGCGTGTTTGCCGCCGTTGTGACGGATCACTGCGATACGGGGAGCGCGCATGGCGTCTTCCTCCACGAGTCGACTGGTTCGTGCCGCTGAATGCTAGGAAGCACCGGCGGCAGGCAAAAGGGGCGCACAGGGGCAGGCCACCCGGGGCATGGTCAGCCGCCGGGTGGCCTGGTGTTCATCAGCCTGACTCAGGCGCGGAACGCGTCCGCCTTGACGCCTTCGACGAAGGACGCGAAGGCGGTGGCGGGGACGCTCAGGCGCGGGCCGTCCGGGTTCTTGGAGTCGCGGACGGGGACGACGCCGTGTGAGGCGACGAGGACGGCGGTCACCTCGACACAGGCGCCGCCGTTGCTGCTGTGGGTGGATTTGAACCAGCGGTCGGCGGAGATCTCGATGCACTGGCCGCCGTTGTTGCTGTACGAGGACTTGAACCAGCGCTCGGCGGCCACCTCGACGCAAGCGCCACCGTTGTCGCTGTACGAGGACTTGAACCAATGCAGGGGCTCGGTCATCACGGCACTCCCTTTCGCAGCCTTGTCGGCACGCTCATGGATCGCTCCGAGAGTAGAAGCGCGGCGGCGGCGTCCGCGAGAGGGCGTACGAAAGCCCCGCCGGGCCTCCGGTCGGGAGGACGGGCGGGGCTTTTCGCCGTACGTCGGCCTGGCTCAGGCGCGGAACTCGTCCGCCTTGACGCCCGCGACGAAGGACGCGAAGGCGGTGGCAGGCACGCTCAGCGCCGGGCCCTGCGGGTCCTTCGAGTCACGGACGGGGACGATGCCGCGCGATGCGGCGAAGTTGGCGGCAATTTCGATGCACTGGCCGCCATGGTCGCTGTACGAGGACTTGAACCAGCGGGGAGATTCGGTCGTCACGGGGAGCCCTTTCGCAACTGCTTGATCATGGCCATGGATTCCGCCTGGGACGGTGCTTCGGCCTGTAGCTGATGGTAGGCCGTCAGCAGGGGCAGCACGAACGTGATATCCCGTTCAAGATACCCCTGTTGAGCAGACTCGGCATAGGCCATGAGCGAGCGGTCTGGCTGCGTCAGCACGGTGACCGGCAGGTTGAACGGGCGACGCGTCCCCATGTCGAACGGAGCCACCTGAACCACGGTGTGGGACAGCTCGGCGAATTCGAGCACCCGGTCCAACTGGGCGTTCATGACCTTCGTCCCGCCCACAGGTCGCCGTACGCAGCCCTCGTCCAGCACCACGAAGACCAGCGGCGGAGGCGTTCGGAGGAGGGCCGCCTGCCGTTCCGCGACGAGTTCGACCCGCTCCGGCGCCTGCTCCTCCGTGATCTCTCCGCGCTTCACTCCGCTCTCCGCCAGCGCCGTCGCGTACTCCGGCGTCTGTAGGAGTCCCGGTATCACTCCGACCTCGTACAGGCGGATCTCCGCCGCCTGTGCCTCGTGGGCGATGAACTGCGGGAAGCCCTCCAGCAGGCCGGAGTTCTGGAGTTTGCGCCACGCGCGTTCGAATTCTTCTCCCGTGCCCAGTGCTACGTCCGCCCTTCGGGCGAGTGGAAGAGTTGGGCGTTTGCGGCCAGTTTCCACGGCCGAGATATGAGTGCCGGAGTAGCCCATCCGCTCGGCCAACTCCTCCTGTGTCCAGCCGCGTTCCTCTCGTAACGTGCGCAAACGCGCTCCGAACGCGGCTTCCGGCGACTTGTCCGGGTCCAACTCCTTGCGATTCAAGGCGTGATCACCAACTTTTCCTCCCCGTGACACACGTTGAACGGTCCTCCCAACGTAGGCCAGCCTGAACCTCCCTGGTAGCGGAATGACTACGGAGAGGCACTATCGTGTCCGTCGAACGCAGGTCCGGAAAACGCGATCAGACTCCCTACCGCCCGCAGCGCGGCGAACTCGTAGCCGACGCCGAACGCCGCTGCCTCGCCTTCGCCAAGAGCGAGTTGTGCGGGGCGTGGTCGCTGCGGTCGCTGACCGGCGGCGAGGAGTGGGTGGTCGACGCGGCCCACCTCCGGCGCCCGTCCCGCGCCGAGCGACTGATCGCCGGGATCACGCTGGTCAACGCGCGCAGCCGAGGAGAGATCCTGTGAGCGGCTATCTCGCCGAAGTCCGCCTCCAGCGGCGGCAGGCGCACTCGGACGCCGACGCCACGCACACGGTCGGCGCGCTGTGGACCGTCTCGCCCGTCCTCGCCGTGCGGTGGCTGCGCGGGCAGGCGCTCCACCTCGCGGAACGGGTCGCGCCCGCTCCGGCACGGTCGCCACGGGCGTGGGCGTGGGCGACGCGGGGACCGGTAGCCGTCGGCGTACCGGATCGCGTCCGGCAGGTACGGGCGTGGGCGCAGGACGCGGCGGAGGAGCGCGCGGCGCGCGAGCACATCAAGCGCGGGCACGCCCTCTTCGTCACCCTCCCGGACGCCGAGCGCGTCCACACCCTGAGCATCTGGCCAGGTCAGACGCCGGGCGACGGCGGTCAGCCGCCGCCGGAACCGTTCCGGCACCGCATCGGCGGACTCACCCACCCGCTGTACGTCCTCGCCGAAGACCCCTGGAGGTAGCCATGGACGATCACTCCGCACAGAGGGACGGCTCCCCCGCCGCGCCGCGCGCCGGCACCGTGGGCGAGGACGTCCTCCGCGTCCACGAACTCACCGGCACCGACGACCCCCGCCCGAAATGCGGCGCCGGAGCGGGCGAACCGGTCGATGAATGGCTCCGCGCGATCAACTGCCCGAACTGCCGGTAACCGTCTCATACGGTAACGATTTCACAACCCCGCATGCTTCTCGGCGCCCTCCGCACCACCCCTCACGACAGCGCCCGACGGCACGGGACAGCTCCGGCGCGGCGCCGCAACTTACCGCACTATGGGGCGATTTGAACCTAACGCGGTGATGGCGCGGTCCGTCAGCAATTACGTCCCCTCAAGCCGTAGGCGGACAGTGCGAGTTGAAACAGCGGTCCTTTCCCGAAAGCGCTAACGGCCTTTACAAGTCCTCCACTTGCGTCGGGTGGCGAATAGCGCATTCAGGCACTCCGGTCCGCGAGATCACTTCTGGATCATGCGGCATAAGATCCTCGGCGGAAGGCCGCCCCAGAGATAGCGGGGGGTGGCCTCTTCGCTGTGCGCCTTTTCGCGCACGCACCGGAGACCACAGGAAGAAGACCGCATGAGGTTCAGGAATATGGCCACCAAGACCGCGCTGGGTATCAGCGCGGCGGCCGTCGTCGCCCTCGCGATCCCCGGTACCGCGCAGGCGGCACCGACCGCACAGGCGGCCGCAGGACTTTCCTGCAAGACCAGCGCAGGAAAGACCGGCGGGTGGGGCGAGTGCACCGGCAAGGGCAAGTGGCGGGCACGGGCCGACTGCGTGACCGAGCCCGATGACTATTCCGACTGGATGGTGCAGAGCGGCGGCAAGCACCGCATGTACGTCGGCTGCACCTTCAAGATCCGCGCCGTCTACATCCAGCAGTAATTCGCCGGACCGAGAGAAAAGAAAACCGCATTGAACAGCAAAATCGTCAAGGGCATGCTGACCGCCGCCACCGGGGCGCTCGCGGTCGTCGCCCTCTCCGCGGGCCAGGCCAGCGCCAGCGACACCGCCCCCGGCATCTCCCTCGCGAAGAGCTCCGGCTTCAGCTGCAAGAAGAGCGTCGGTAACACCGGCGGCTGGGCCGAGTGCACCGGCAAGGCCACCTGGCGCATCGAGTCGGACTGCGTCGCGCAGGCCGACCTCCGCAACGGCTGGTACGCCCAGTCCGGCGGCACCACCCGCCGCGGCGCCCCCGAGTGCCGCTTCAGCATCCGCGGCATCACCGTGGAAACGCGCTGACCACCGACGACCAGCGCTGAACACCCTTGGGGCGGCCATAAGGCCGCCCTGAGGCATTTCACGAGGAACGCCTTGAACATTCTGGAATTGGAAAACGTCACCCAAAGCTACGGCTCACGCATCGCCGTGAACCGGATCAGCCTTTCCCTGGGAATCGGTGCATTCGGCCTCCTGGGCCCCAACGGCGCGGGAAAAACCACGCTGCTGCGCACCATGGCCACCCGGATAACCCCGAAAAAGGGCACCGTCACATTCCGGGGAACACCGCTGCACGGCCGTAAGGAACTGCGCGCCTCCCGGCGCGACATCGGCTTCCTGCCGCAGTCGTTCGACTACCCCGAAAATTTCAGCGTGTTCGAGTTCGTCTCCTACTGCGCCTGGCTGCGCGAGCTGCCGTCGAAGCGGATACCCGAAGCCACCGCACAGGCGCTGGAGCGGACCGGTCTGACGGAAAAGGCGAAGACGCCCCTGCGGAAACTGTCGGGCGGCATGCTGCGCCGCGCCGGCATCGCCCAGGCGATCGTCGGCGAACCGGCGCTCATCATCTTCGACGAACCCACCACCGGGCTCGACCCGCGCCAACGGTCGGACTTCCGGAACCTGGTCCGCGACCTGAGCCGCACATCGAGCGTCGTCCTCAGCACCCACCTCGCGGAGGACGCCTCCCTCACCTGCACCGGAATCGGCGTACAGCACCAGGGCGAACTCCTCTTCCGGGGAACGGTCGGCGAGCTTGAGGACCGCGCGGAGCCCGGAACCGCGGGCGACACGGAGTTCGAACGCGGGTACACGTCTGTGATCGAAGGAAAGAACTGACCGTGGGCTTTGTGAGAACAGAAATCCGCCGCAGCCCGCTGCTGCGCTGGTCCCCCGCGATAGCCGCCGTCTACTGGGGAATTCTCTACTTCCTGCTGGATTCCTGGCGCGGTCTGTGGCCCGAGACGAGTTCCGCCGTGACCCAGCCGGTGGTCGTCTTCCTCGTCGCCGGTGCGATGGCCGCGGCTCACCGCGGCTACACCGCGTCCACGTCCGAGCGGGACGACGTCTTCACCGCGCACGCCCGACCCGCGTGGCACCTCGATCTGACGCGTATCACCGCGCTGCTCGCCGGGACCGTCGGGCTGTACGCCGTCTCCGCTCTCGTCCCGCTGGTGGACACCGCGATATCCCACCCTCCGGGCAGCCCCTCCCTGTCCATGTGGGCGGCGAGCGCGCTGAGCCTGATCGCCGTGGTGGGCGTCGCCTACACCGCGGGACGGCTGATTCCCACCCGTTTCACGGCACTGGCCGCCGCGGTGTTCTGCTACCTGCTGATCTCCCTCCTGCCGCAGTACTCCGCACTCGGCTTCTGGATTCCCTCCGTCGCCGTCGTCGACCAGGAAGTCAGCCTCTCCGCCCTCGCGCTGAAGGCACTGCTCGCGGTGGCGGGATTCACCGTCGCCTGCTGCGCGTCCGCCGTCCGCACGCTGGTTCCGGGGCTGCCCGGACGGAATACCGAAAGCGGTTCGCGGGACGCCGGGAGCGGTTCCCGGAAATCCGGGAACGGCGCCGAGCACACCGGAAACACCGGGAACGGCTTGCCCCGCACGGCGTTCGCCGCCTCCGCCGTGATTCTCGTCGTCGGCGTACTCGTGGGCGGCGGCATGCCGCTCACCCAGGCGCGGATTCCCGACGGCTCCAACGTCACCTGCACCGCATCCGGCACCTCCCGGATCTGCTTCTGGGCGGACCACGCCACCTACCTCCCGGCCATGAGGCCGAGAATCGAGAAGGTGGAAGCCGTCACCCGCGAAATCGCCCCGCAGGGTGTCACCTACGCCGAGAAGGGCATTCGCGGCGAAGGCACGGGCATCGAGGTCGGGTACGGCGGCACCGCCGTATGGAGCGGTCTGATCGACGAGGCGCTGCCGCCCTTCCGGGACTGCGCGGACGAGACGGAACGCCAGCTCGAAAAGCGGGTCGCGGCATCCGCCCTGACCAGTGCGTGGGTGGAGGCGAAAGTCCGGGGCGGATCCCTCCGGGACCATTACGTGTACACCGGATTCGACCCGACCAAGCAGGTGGAGAAGGTCCTCAAGCAGCCGGAAGCCGACCAGAAGGCGCAGGCGGCACGCTGGGTGAAGACCATTTCCGCCCCGTGCGGGAAAGCGTGAACAGGGTGCGGACGGCGCTCGGTCCCCTCTCCCGCGACCGGAGTTATCTCATCCTGCGGCTACGCGCCAAAAGGCTGGGCGGACCGGTCACGGCACTCGCCCTCAGCGCCGTACTCGGCGGCATATGGGGCGCCTTCCCGCTGGTCCTTCCGTCCTTCACCGAGGATTCCGGGAAACAGACCACGCTGATCGAACTGCTGCCGCTCCTCACCGGCGCGGCGGTCGCCCTCTCCTGCCGTTCGGACCTGAGCGCATTCGAGGACGCGGCACCCCGCGAGGAAGCCCGCCTCCAGCGATGGCATCTCCTCTCCGCCACCGTCATCGCCGCGCTCGTGCAGTACGTCTCCTTCTCCTGGGGTGCCGGAGATCTGGCACAGACCGGACTGCGGAACTACCTCGGATTCCTCGGGGTGTCACTCATCGCGGCGACGCTCATCGGATACGAAAAATTCTGGGTCGCCCCGCTCGTCATCGCGTTCCCCGCCTTTTTCATCGGCAGTACGAGCGGGACCTTCCCCAGCGTGCTGTGGTCCTGGCCCACCCTGCCCGCGACGAACACCACGTCCTGGCTCGTCGCCGCCTGCTGGCTGGTGTGCGGCGCCGTCAGCTTTCTGTTCCGCACCTCTCCCCGCGTATCGCGCCTGCGGATGCGGGTGAACTGACCGGAATTTTCCACCGTAGGGAGAAACGCGTGAGGAAGAGATTCACACTCCGGGGATGGCGCCCTGTCATCACCTCCTTCGTGGTGGCGTCGGTCCTCGCGCTCGCCTTCGGCCCGGCACCGCTGCCCTGGGAGAGCGCCCACGGCTCGGACCGCGCCGTGCGGTGCGCGGGCCCCGGCTCATGCGACCGTTAGGCCCTCCACCCCCGGCGCCCCGCCCGCGTACAGCCGCGCGATGACGTCCTCGATGTCCGGCTCCCGGATCGACAGGTCCACCAGCGGATACCGCTCGGCGATGGCCGCGACCAGCGGCGCGGCGCTCGCCGAGGCGGGGAAGGCGAGCCACTGACGGGGACCGGCGACCTTGACGGTGCGGGCACCTGGGACACCGTCGATCGGCGGGAGTTCGCGGTCCAGGTCGACGACGAGGGTGCGTTCACCCTCCCCCGCCTCCCGCAGTCCCGTCAGGTGGCCGTCGTAGACGAGAGCGCCGTGATCGATGACCATCACCCGGCGGCACAGTTGCTCGATGTCGGTGAGGTCGTGGGTGGTCAGCAGGACGGTGGTGCCGCGCTCGGCGTTGACGTCGCTCAGGAAGGAACGGACCTTCGCCTTGCTGACGACGTCGAGGCCGATCGTCGGCTCGTCGAGGTAGAGCACCTCCGGATCGTGGAGCAGCGCCGCCGCGATGTCACCGCGCATCCGCTGGCCCAGCGAGAGCTGCCGTACGGGGACGTCCAGCAGCGGCGCGAGGTCGAGCAGTTCCACACAGCGTTCGAGGTTGGCGCGGTAGGTGGCGTCCGGGACGCGGTACATCCGGCGGACCAGTTCGTAGGAGTCCTTCAGCGGCAGGTCCCACCACAGGGTGGTGCGCTGGCCGAAGACGACGCCGATCCGGCGGGCCAGCCGCAGGCGGCCACCGGCGGCGCCGCCCGCACCGGAGCGGGCGAACGGGTCGATACCGGCGACGCGCAGCCGCCCGGCGCTGGGCATCAGAATGCCCGTCAGCATCTTGATCGTGGTGGACTTCCCGGCGCCGTTCGGGCCGATGTAGCCGACCATCTCGCCGCGGGCGACGGTGAAGTCCAGCCCGGCGACGGCCCGCACCTCCTCGCGGACCCGGCGCAGCCGCCCCGCCTTCCGCCGGACGGAGAAGACCTTCTCCACCCCGGCGACCTCGATCAGCGCCTCTGTCACCACAACTCCCTTTCCTCATAAGCCTGTTGGTTCATGTCAGCTACCCGTGCTGCGGTACGCGGACAGGGCGCGGCGCCAGAGCAGACCCGCGGCCGTGCAGAGCAGCGCGGCGACCGCCGGGCCCAGGAAGGCCACCCACCGCGGCAGGCCCAGCGGTTCGGGGCGGCCCAGCAGCCAGAGGGCGGGCATCCAGTTCACGAAGGCCAGCGGGACGATGAAGATCACCCCGCGCACCAGGTCCTGGCCGAAGACCGCCGGCGGGTACTGGAGCATCGTCCGGCCGCCGTAGGTGAAGGAGTTCTGCACCTGCGCGGCGTCCTGCGCCCAGAACTGGAAGGCGGCGCCCGCGATGTAGACCGCCCCGAAGATCGCGGCGCCGGTCAGGACCGTCACCGGCACCATCAGCACCCGGCCCGGCGTCCACTCCACCTCGACATGGGCGAGCGCCCAGCAAAGCACCAGCAGCGCCTGGAAGATCCCGCCCAGCCGCCGCAGCGCGAACCGGTCGGCCGCCAACTGCGCGAGGACCGGCACCGGACGCAGCAGCAGCGTGTCCAGTGTGCCGTCGCGGATCCGCCTGCCGAGCCGGTCCATGTTGCCCATCAGCAGGTCCGCGAGGTTCATCGCGGTGCCCGCCAGCCCGTAGAGCAGCGCCACCTCGGCCAGCGAGAAGCCACCGAGGGCGTCGATGCGGGAGAACATCAGCAGCAGCGCGACGAAGTCCAGCGCGGTCGCGGCGAAGTTGCCGACCGTCATCATCGCGAACGACGCGCGGTAGGCGAGCGTCGAGCGGATCCACATCCACACCAGCAGCCGGTAGGCGCGCAGCCCCTGGGCCACCACCTCCGCCCGGCCCCCGGCATCCGCCGCGCGGGCCGCCCGTACCTGGTCAGCCACCGTTCACCACCACCTTCCGGGTCGCGTACGACTGGACGAGCCGGCCCAGCGCGAGCAGCGCCAGCGCCCAGGCGGCCTGGAACAGCAGACCGTGCAGCGCGTCCGCGCCGGTGCGGGCGCCGAGGAGGATGTCGGCGGGCACCTGGAGCAGCGCCGACCAGGGCAGCACCTGCGCGGCGTGCGCGAGGGCGTCGGGGAAGACCGGCAGCGGCAGCACCATGCCGGAGAAGAACAGCGCCGCCAGGCCCGCGATCATCGCCAGCCCGGCGCCGTCCAGCAGCCAGAACGCCGTGAGGGCCGCGAGATACCGCAGCCCGAAGCTGACGACGGCGGCCAGCACCGCCGAGGTCAGGAACAGCAGCCAGGTCCACGGCTCGTCGGGCAGCGCGAGGGTGAAGAAGCAGGCACCGACGGCGAGCGGCACGATGCCCCGGGCGAAGAGGTGGAGCACCGCCCGCCCGAGGTCGGCGGCGAGCCACCACAACTGGAGATCGGCGGGGCGGTGCAGGTCCACCACGATGTCGCCGGTGCGGATGCGGTCCTGGAGTTCGTCGATACCGCCGCCGCCCATCAGCGAGGTGGCGGCGAGCAGCGCCTGACCGGTCCAGGCGAAGGTCATGGCCTGCGGCAGGTCGTAGCCGCCGAGGTGGGGCCGCTGGTCCCAGAGGGCGGTGTAGGAGTAGGCGATGATGAAGCCGAAGACGGTGTTGGTGAAGACACCGGACGCGGTGGCGGTCCGGTAGGTGGCGTAGCGCCGGAAACTTCCGGTCGCCACGGCCGCGTACAGCATCGGTCCGTTTCTCCCTTTCCTGTGCGGCGCCGCGGGCGTGGCCGCGCGCGGGCGGCCGGCGCCGGGGCGCGGGGGTACGGCGCCCGGTCGGCCGGGCGCGCGGGTGCCCGGAACACCGGGCGCAGGGGTGCCCGCCCGTGAACGCCGGACCGGGCGGTGCCGGGCGGGCGCGTACGGACGCGGCGGCCGGGCGGGGTGCGGAGGCGGACGGGGAGTCGGGGGCGGGCGACGGGCGCCGCCCCGGGCGGTTTCCGGAGGCGGGCGCGCCGGGCGCCGGGGCCCGGCGGCGTACGTGCCGGGCGCGGAGGCCCGGCGGCAAACCCCAGACCCTAGCGGCACGTCCGCCACGGGCACCACCGCATTAATCACCCGCCGGAGGGAGCCGGCACCGCCGTCCGGCCGCGGGCCGAACGGTCACCGGTGTGTGCCGTACCCCGGGGAACGGATCGGATGATGCGACAGTACATACCGGCACATGAATCACTAATCCGCCCATCTCCCGCATTCCGTACGGCGCCGGTCCGCCGCGGCACCCGCCCGGCGCGGCAGAGGAGTCCCACCAGACATGAGCGAAGAGCCGCACGGCCCGGAGAACGGCGACCCCCGGACGTGGGGGCCGCGCCCCGGTAAGGAGAAGGGCGACGCCCGGCGCCCGCGCCGCACCGGCTGGCGCCGCGCCTTCCCCACCTGGCGGATGGTCCTCGGCGCCGCCCTGCTGATCGTGCTGGTCGTCGGCGGCGGACTGGTCGCCGGCTATCTCCTCGTCGACATCCCCGAGGCCAACAGCGCCGCCCGCGCCCAGAGCAACGTCTACCTCTACGCCGACGGCTCCGAACTGGCCCGCGACGGCGACATCAACCGCGAGAGCGTCCGCCTCGCCCAGATCCCGAAGAACATCCGGCACGCCGTCCTCGCCGCCGAGGACCGCGACTTCTACTCCGAATCCGCCGTCGACCCCGCCGCGATGGTCCGCGCCGCCTGGAACACCGCCACCGGCAAGGGCAAACAGTCCGGCTCGACCATCACCCAGCAGTACGTCAAGAACTACTACCTCGGCCAGGAACAGACCCTCACCCGCAAGGCCAAGGAGTTCTTCATCGCCATCAAGCTGGACCGCGAGGAGAGCAAGGACACGATCCTGGAGGGCTACCTCAACACCAGCTACTTCGGCCGCAACGCCTACGGCATCCAGGCCGCCGCCCAGGCGTACTACGGCAAGAACGTCGACCAGCTCACCACCGGCCAGGGCGCCTACCTCGCCGCCCTCCTCAACGCCCCCAGCGCGTACGACGTCATCGCCCACCCCGAGAACCGCCCCCGCGTCCTGGGCCGCTGGAAGTACGTCCTCAACGGCATGGTCAAGGAGCACTGGCTCAGCGCCGCCGACCGGGACGCCATGACCTTCCCCGCCCCCCGCGCCACCACCACGCCCAACGGCCTGAGCGGTCAGCGCGGTTACGTCGTCAAGGCCGTCACCGACTACCTCACCGACCACCACCTCGTCGACGAGGACACCCTGCGCTCCGGCGGCTACCGCATCACCACCACCCTGGAGCGGAAGAGCCAGGAAGCCCTGAACCACGCCGTCGACGCCAAACTGACCGACCGGCTCAGCGACAAACGGCCGGTCGACGCCGCCGTCCGCGCCGGTGGCGCCTCCATCGACCCGGCGACCGGCCGCGTCGTCGCCCTCTACGGCGGCACCGACTACGCCCAGCAGTACGTCAACAGCGCCACCCGCCGCGACTACCAGGTCGGCTCCGTCTTCAAGCCGCTGGTCTTCGCCGCCGCCGTACAGAACCGCTCTCGCACCCAGAGCGGCGCCCGCATCACCCCGAACACCCCCTACGACGGCACCAACAAGCGCATGACCGTCCAGCGCGGACACCCCACCGGCTTCGCCCCCGCCAACGAGGACAACCGCTCGTACGGGAACATCACCGTCACCGCCGCCATGGACAAGTCCGTCAACGCCGTCTTCGCGCAGATGGGCATCGACGTCGGCCCCGCCAAGGTCAAGGACACCGCCGTCGCCCTCGGCATCCCCGAGGACGCCCCGGGCCTGGCCACCTCCCAGGGCGCCATCTCGCTGGGCACCGCCACCCCCAGCGTCCTGGACATGGCCCAGGTCTACGCCACCCTCGCCCACCACGGACGGCACCGCCCGTACACCCTCGTCGCCAAGGTCACCCGGAACGGACAGCCGCTCCCGCTGCCCGACCGGCCGGAGACCACCGCGGTCAGCCGCGCCGCCGCCGACACCACGACCGCCGTGCTCCGCAGCGTCGTCGAGGGCGGCACCGCCACCGCCGCCCAGGCCGCCGGGCGGCCCGCCGCCGGCAAGACCGGCACCGCCGAGGACGACAAGGCCGCGTGGTTCGCCGGGTACACCCCCGAACTCGCCACCGTCGTCGCCGTCCTCGGCCAGCACCCCGACACCGCGGCCCAACAACCGCTCTACGGCGCCGCCGGGCTGCCCCGGGTCAACGGCGGCGGCTTCCCCGCCCAGATCTGGGCCGACTACACGGCCGCCGCGCTGCGCGGGAAGCCGGTCCGCTCCTTCGACCTGAAGCCCGAGCCCGGCACCAAGACCCCCGCCTCCCCCGGCCCGTCCGCCTCCGGCACCACCCCGAAACCCTCCGGCTCCACCACCCCCGCCCCCGGCTCCACCCCGCCCTCCGGCGGCCCGCGGCGCCCCACCGGCCCCGCAGCCCCCACCGCGGGCCCGCCGCCCCCCGGCGGCAGCGGCGGCACCGGGGAGGGCGAGGACGGCGGCACGGGCGAGGACGGCGGCGGCGAGAACGACGGCGGGGGCGGTACGGACGAGGGGGACGGCTACTAGGAGGGAGCGCCGGACGGTCCCGGGCGGCCGCCGGACGGCGCGCGGCCCGGACGCCGGTCCCGCCGCCGGGTCGGTGAAGGGTGTCGTTCTCCACGGTCCGGAACGTCTCCCCGCGGCTCAGGCGACGGCGGGCGCGGCGGGGCCGGACACGGCCTCCAGGCGCCGGGACCGTACGGCTAGAACGATCATGACCGCGGGGAGCAGGAGGTCGGTGACGAGGACGCCGCCGGTGTTGCCGGGGGCGTGGTCACCGCCGGCGAACCACTGGTAGAGGTGGCCGGCCAGGGCTCCCCAGAGGAACATACCGCCGCCGAGCCCGATGGTGACGCGCTCGCGGGCGGACGCCGAAGCGGCCCGGAAGCCCATGACGGCGAGCCCGAGGTTGGCGAAGGCGATCTCGAACAGGAAGGGCGTCCGGTCGAAGCCGATCGCGGTGGCCATGACGTCCGGGAAGGCCAGGAACGCGACCGTCATCCACAGGCTGCCGCAGCCGAAGGCGCCGATGGCCCACCAGCGCTGCCAGATCTCCAGCGCCTGGCGGGGTGACGTGGCACGGCGGGCCCGCAGGAAGGCTCCGGCGGCCGGGACCAGGATCCAGACCAGCGGGAAGGCGGATTGGGCGAGGTAGGAGAACGTGAGGTTCATGGACCTCATTCTTAACTCGTTAATATTAACCCGTCAACAGTCGGGTACAGTGGGAGCCGTGGATGACGGACTCGCAGACGCACTGCACCGCGTGGTCATGCTGATGGGCGAGGCGGCCCGGCGGCGCACCGACGGCCCCGACGCCCTGACCTACAGTCAGGTACGGCTGCTGGGCACGCTGGAGGAGATCGAACCGGCGACACAGCACCGGCTCGCCCAGGCGCTCTCGGTCTCCGACCCGGCGATCAGCCGGGCGCTGCGCCCGCTCGAAGCGGCCGCTCTGGTGCGGATCACCGTCGACCCCGGACACGCGCGACGGCGGCTGGTCCGCCTCACCGACGCCGGACGGGACGCCTTCCACGCCGCCGGCGAGCCGCTCGGCGAGGAACTGCGGACCGCGCTCGTCGCCGCCGGTTTCCCCTACGAGCGCTACCTCGACGACACCCTCCGGCTGGCCGAACTGCTCGCCTCCGACTGAACACACCGCCCCGTCGCCGCGGCGGCGCCGCCCCGGACAGCGGCGCGCTCCGGCAACCGCGCGGAAACCACGGTCCCGGAGCGCGCACCGCCGCCCCGCGGGCTCAGTGGCCCGAGGTCGCCTTGAGGCCCACCACCGCGACCAGCAGCAGGCAGATGAAGAAGATCCGGGCGGCGGTCACCGGCTCCCCCAGCACCACCATCCCGACCACCGCCGCACCGGCGGCGCCGATCCCGACCCACACGCCGTACGCCGTACCGATCGGCACCGTACGCGCCGCGACCGACAGCATCAGCATGCTCGCCACGATCCCCGCGCCGGTGAACACGCTCGGCCACAGCCGCGTGAACCCGTCGGTGAACTTCATCCCGATCGACCAGCCGACCTCCAGCAGACCGGCGACCGCGAGCAGGATCCATGCCATGACGGCACCTCCGTGAAAAGCGCTTCAACAGGGGTGCGTCGTCTTTTCCTGCCCGGTACGGCGCGTCTCGTCGGGTGCTTTCGAGGCTAGCAACGCGGCCCGCCGCACGGGCGGTGACCTCGATCACCGCCCGGACCGCGCGGGCCCGCGCCCGTACGGCGAGGTGCCCGGGAAAGCCGCGTGCCCCGCCCCGGGGGAAGACGGGACGGGGCACGCGGCGGGACGGCGCCGCGGGCGCTCAGGCGCCGGTGAGCGACCGCCGGCGCTCAACCGCCGGTGATCGGGCCGATGCGGTAGAGGACCTCGTCGTGGTGGCTGCCGTCGGGGAAGAGCGCGGCGGGGAAGAGGACCTCGGTGTGCACCGGGGCGGCGTGCTTCTTGGCGAACTGCTTGAGCACCATGATGATCGCTCTGTTGTCGGCCGAGACGGTCGCCTCGACGTACCGGGCACCGCGGGCCACCTCACGGTCCGCGGCCGCCTGGAACAGCTTCACACCGAGGAACGGAATGCCGTGCCGGGGGCTGACCGCGGTCTGCCAGACGAAATAGGTGCCGGGCTCGTCCGGCCGCCGGTAGCCGGTGAGGAAGCCGACGGTCGTCCCGTCCACGGTGGCCAGCAGCGAGGTGTCGGCGAAGTCCCGGAACCACAGGGTGTAGTAGTACGGGCTGTTGGAATCCAGGCCCGGGGTGTCCTTGACGAGCTGCCAGACGACGGGGCCGTCCGCCGCCCCGGGGTTCCGGTAGGCGATGTCCTTGGCCTTCGGGCCGGTGTCGTCCACCGCGCCGGGGACGGCGTTGCTCACGCGGAGGACTCCTCGGTCAGCAGCGGGTAGACGCCGTTGGCGTCGTGGTCCTCACGGCCGGTCACCGGCGGGTTGAAGACGCAGACGAACTTGGAGTCGACCCTGGGCCGGAGCGTGTGCCGCTCGTGACCGTCGAGCAGGTACATCGTCCCCGGAGTGATCAGGTGCTTCTCACCGGTCTCCTCATTGGTGAGTTCGGTCTCCCCCTCGGTGCAGAGGACCGCCTCGATGTGGTTCGCATAGTGCATCGTCGTCTCGGTACCGGCGTACACGGTCGTCTCGTGGAGGGAGAAGCCCACGCCCTCCCGGGCCAGCACGATGCGCTTGCTTTCCCAGGTGCCGAGGTGGCCCTTGACGTGGCGGTCGGTGTTCTCGACGTCCTGGAAGGAACGGATGATCACGGCGCGGTTTCCTTTCTCGGGGGCCTGACGGCCGGGAGGGAACGGCCGGGGCGGCAGGGACCGCCGTCCGGCCGGGGGTGCCGGACGGCGGTCTCAGGCGCCGGCCAGTTGGCCGAGCACGAAATCGGTGAAGGTGTCGACGGAGACGAAGTCCTCCACCTCCAGCTCCTCGGGGTCCACGGTGAGGCCGATGGAGTCCTCCAGGGCCATCAGCATCTCCAGCATCGTGGTCGAGTCGAGGTGGAGGTCGTCGAAGAGTCTGACCTGCCCGTGCAGGTCCGTGACCGGGCGCTCCAGTACGTCGGTGAGCGCGGACTCCAGGGCCTGGCGCACGTCGTTGCGGTCCATGACGGTTCCTTTCCGAAGAGGGCGGAGGGGCCGGCCGGTCAGCCGGCCGTGGTCGGGTGCCCGGCCGGGGGCCCGACCAGGAGCGCCAGCCGCTTGCGGTCGACCTTCCCGTTGCCGTTGACCGGGAGCTGCGGGAGGTGGACGCAGCGGCGCGGGATCTTGAACGGTTCGATGTGCTGCGGCAGGAGCCGCCGGACCTCGTCGCCGGTCAGCTCGCCGGTGACGGCCAGGACGGCGGGCCTGTCCTCCGTGGGCGCGAGGACCGCGGCGGCCGTCACGCCCGGTATCTTCCGCGCCGCCGCCTCGACCTCGGTGGTGGAGATGCGGAAGCCGCGTTCCTTGTAGAGGTCGTCGCGGCGGCCCGAGAAGTAGAGGTAGCCGTCCTCGTCCAGCCAGCCGTAATCCCCGGTACGGAGTTCGGGGAACAGGCCGTCGACGCGCGGGAAGCGCTCGGCGTCGAGGTCCGGACGCCGCCAGTACCCGGCCATCACATGCGGCCCGCGCACCACGAACTGGCCGATCTCGCCGGGCGCCAGCCGCTCCCCGTCGTCACCGATCACGAAGACCTCGGTGCCGGGCAGCGGCACCCCGCAGGAGCCGGGACGGCCCAGGTCCCCGTCCACCGGCATGATCGCGGTCCGCTTGCACTCGGTCAGCCCGTACATGACCTGGATACGCAGGTCGGGGAGGGCTTCGCGGAGTTCGGCCAGGGTGGACTCGGCGAGGGCGGCGCCGGTGTTGGTGAGCAGCCGGAGCTTGCCGGGCCCGCCGCCGCTGCTGCGGCGCACCAGCCAGGCGAGCCGGTCGGCCACGGTGGGGACGGCGGGCAGCACCGTCGCCCCGGTCTCCGCCAGCCGGCGCAGCAGCGGCGGCCCGGCCTCGGCGCTGGTGCCGAGGTAGAGGCAGGCGCCGCTGAGCGCGGCCAGATGGACCTGGTAGAGGCCGTAGTCGAAGGAGAGCGGCAGCGGGCAGAAGATCACGTCGTCCGCGCGGTAGCGCAGGCACCGCTGGATCGCGGTGGCGGCGAACAGCACCTGCTGATGGGTGCTGACCACCGCCTTCGGCAAGGACGTGGTGCCCGAGGTGTAGATCAGGCTGACCGGGTCGACGGGCAGCGGGCCCGGCGCCTGCAGCCGCGGGGCGGTGTGCGCCGGTTGGCCGGGGTCGTCGCCGGTGAGCGCGTCGAGAAGGAGGAAGCGGGCGCCGTGGTCGGCCGCGTCCTTGTGGACACTGTCGTCGTCGCAGACCACGACGCGGGGCTCGCAGTCCGCCAGGACGTGCCGCAGCGGCTCGCCGCGGACCTGCTCGTGCAGGACGCTGAAGACCGCGCCCAGCCGGGACGCCGCGTAGGCGGCCAGGACGATACCGATGCCGTGGGCGTCACCGGCGGTGATGACGACGCGGTCGCCGCGGCCGAGCCCCGCGGCCCGGAGCCGCACGGCGGTCCGGGCGACCGCCGCCTCGAACTCGGCGTAGGTCAGGGCGCCGTGCTGCGAGCGGAGGGCGGGCGCGTGCGGGTGCCGGGCGGCGGCGCTCTCCAGGATGTCGTGCAGGACGCCGTGCATCACTTCTCCTTGCGGCGGGGCGGATACGGGATCACGGTGGTGGCGGTGGCCGCACACACCAACTGGGGCTCGTCGAGCACGTACGCGCGGCTGGGCCCGTCCTCCGGGGAGCCGGCGATGACCTTGTGCGCCTCCAGCTCGACGACGCGGCGCAGCCGGGTGCTGCGCACGAGCCGGCCCCGCGCCTCGATGTAGTCGCCGGGCCGGACGGGGGCGGCGAACCGGACGTCGTGGTACTGCGCCAGCAGCCCCTCGTCGCCGTCGGTGCGGACGGTGATCTCCGTGACGAGGTCGCCGAAGAGACGCAGGATGCGGGCGCCGTCGACGACGCCGCCCCCGTAGTGGGCGTCCTCCTGGCCGATCCTCAGCCGTAACGACGCGACGGCCTCGGGGGCTCCGTCACGGGGGGAGCGGGCGGCGGCAGCTTGGGTCATGGGCTGCTTCAACTCCTTGGATGGGGCGGGCGGCAAGGAAGGTGCGCCAGATGCGGACGGCGGCGGCACACAGATCGCCACGGCCGTCACGACGTTCTGTTTGTGGGCGATGGACAGCGCCACCGGCCAGGTCACCAGCCGGGCGGCACGGCCCCGGAACCGCACCTCGGGGGCGCCGCCGCCGGTGCGCCGCACATCGATCTCGTGCGGCGGGAGACCTTGCAGCAGGCCGATGCCGAGGGATTTCATGACGGCTTCCTTGGCGGCGAACCGGCCGGCGAGGAATTCGGCGCGGCGCTCACCGTCCAGCAGGTCGGCGTCCGCGAGTTCCCGGGGCGAGAAACAGAACCGGAGGAACCACGGCCGGGTCAGCAGACGGCTGAGTTCCCCGCGGTCCAGGACGTCGATGCCGACGCGGACCGGCGGGGCGCCCGGCCCGCTCACGAAGTGGGGTTCAGGTCTACGAGGCGCTGCTTGGCCAGCAGGTCGTCACTGGTGTCGCGCTCGCGCACCAGGTGCGCCTCACCCCGGTAGGTCAGCACCTCGGCGGGGAAGCCGTGGCTGAGGAAGAGCCCGGGGGAGGCGGTGGGGCCGTACGCCCCGGAGCGGGCCACGCCCAGCAGATCGCCGGGGCGGACCTCGGGGAGCCGGACCCGCTTGGCGATCACGTCGTTGGGCGTACAGAGCGGGCCGGTCACGGTGTAGGCGTGCAGCGCCGGGTCGTCCGGGCGGGTGAGGTGCCGGATCGGGAAGTTCCGCTTGACGAAGCTGCCGACGCCGACAGCGGCCATGTGGTGGTTGGTCCCGCCGTCCGCGACCGCGAAGAGGTCCCCCATCGATTCCTTCACGTACCGGACCTCGACCACGTACGTACCGGACATCGCCGTCAGATAGCGGCCCAGTTCCATGATCAGCCGGCAGCCGGGGTGCCGTCCGGCGAACCGCTCGACGGCGGCGGTGATCCGCTCCCCCAGGGCCGGCAGGTCCAGATCGGACTCGTTGTCGAAGTAGGCGACGCCCAGACCGCCGCCGAAGTCCACCGTCTCCAGCGGGAAGCCCAGTTCGGCGGCGAGCCGCTCGGCCATCTCCAGGATGCGTTCGGTGTTGCCCGCGACATCGTCGTGGTGCAGGAACCGCGTCCCCATGTACGCGTGGACGCCCCGCACCCGGACGTGCCGCGCCCCGGCCAGCAGGCTCTTGGCACCCCGTAGCGTCTCCTCGTCGATCCCGAACTGGCGGGGCTTGCCCCCCATCGCCAGCCCCGAACCCTTGCTGCCGAAGGCGGGATTGACCCGGAGCATCACCGGGCACGGCGCGCCACCGCGCTTTGCCACCAGCCGGTCGAGCCGGACGATCTCGTCGAGCGATTCGCACACCACGGCGTGGATGCCCGCGTCCAGGCACGCGAGGAGTTCCCGCTCGTCCTTCCCGGGCCCGAGGAAGATGATGTCCTCGGGGGCGGCACCGGCCCGCAGCGCGGTGCGCAGTTCCACGTACGACGAGACCTCCGCGCCGGCGCCGAGCCCGCGCAGGAACGCGCAGACGCTGACGTTCGGGTTCGCCTTGAGCGAGTAGAACACCTCGACCCGCCGCGGCAGACTGCGGCGCAACGCGTCGTAGGTCCGGGCCAGCACCTCCCCCTCGTAGACGTACAACGGCGTCCCGAACCGCTCGGCGAGCGCGCGGTGGCCGGACGGATGGCCCTCAGACATCTGCGTGCTCACCCCGCACGGCGATCGCGGGTAAGCGCACGGGAACGGGTGCGGACGCCCCGGACCGGGCCCGGTGGGCCAGTGGTGAACGCATCGTCTCCCCCTTCTGAGGGTGCCGGTGTCGGACGAGAACGATCATGATTCGTCCCAGCACCCCCACGGAAGGGGGAGACGGCGGCCGTAACAGGCCCTGGACTGTTCAGTCCTCGGGCCCGGGCGGCAGCAGCGGCACCTCCGCGCGGTACAGACGCCAGCCGGCCAGTGCGGTGCGCTCGCTCACCGTGTTCCAGATGTCCCGCGCCGCCGACTCCGCCTCCTCCAGACTGCCGATCCGCAAATACAGCCCGACCACCGGATACGGCTCGGCCGACGGATGCACCGACACATGGTCGAGAAGGTCCGGGACCGCGTTCCGGTACAGGTCCGACCTCAGCCCCGGGGGCAGGACGGCGGAGGCTCCCGGAGGGACCAGTGTGAGGTGGACGAGGTACATCATGGGCGTCCGTCGCGTATCAGGGATGGGCAAGGCAAGAGGGCCGACGGCCCGGGGACACATCACCCCGGACGTCACTCGCGTATCAGCCCCCGCAGTGCCGCGATCGCCCCCGCCTGGAAGCGGCTGCGCGCTCCGAGACGGGTCATCACCGTGGCCGCGATCCGGCGCGCCGTGCGGTGCGAGACACCGAGCCGTTTCGCCACCCCCTCGTCCGTATGGCCCTCCAGCAGCAGCCGGAGCACCTCCGCCTCCTGCCGGCTCACCGTCCCGCCGCCGCGCGCCGGGGCGGGCTCCCGCAGCTCCTGGGCGGTGCGCCACAGACCGTCGAACTGCGCGGAGAGCAGGGAGACCAGCGCCGGCGCCTCCGTCACCAGCGCTTCCAGCTCGCCCTTGCGGTCCTGCTGGAGGACGAAGGCGACGCGCCGGCCGCAGAGGAGGAACGGGCCGGGCAGCGACGGCGCGGTCCGCACCCGGCAGCCGCGCGAGGCGAGCTGCGTCACCTGCGCCGCCGGCTCGGGGGCCGTACGGACGCTGTCGAGGAAGAGGGCCCGTACGGTGCCGCCGCCCTCCAGCACGCGGTGGCAGGCGGGCAGCGACAGCCGCCACTCGGCGCTCTGCCGCGGGCGGCCGGAGACACACGCGTGCACCGCCGTGCCCGGTGCGGAGCCGGCCCTCACCAGCCGGTCCTGGATGTTGTCCGTACCGTGCAGGATCTCGATGCCGTCGCCGTGGAGGGCGGCCGCGGGCGCGGCCACTTCCACGGTCAGCCGCAGGGCGGCGGCCCGTGCCTCCTGGAGACGCTGCTGCTGCGCGGCGAGCGCGGCTTCCTGACGGGCCAGGAGTAACTCGGCGGCGAGTTCCGGCTGCACGGTGTGCAGCCGGGACGGATCGTCCGTGGCGGGGCGTATCAGGGACATCGCGCTCAGGTCGTCGAGGGCTTCGCGGACCCGGTGTTCGGGGAGCCCGAGGCGGGCGGCGAGTCCCGCCGCCCCCTCCTGCGGGTGCGTGAGCATCCCGCGGTAGACCGCTTCGGTGGCCGTACTCATTCCCAGTGCCTCAAGCATGCAGTCCCTCTCCATCACGGTGACGTGGTACCGGGCACCGCGTGCGTACGGGCCGGCGGGGGGTGGACAGTCCTGGACAGCAGGAAAGAATCCGGCCTCTCAGTTGCCCGCCGCAAGTGCCCCCGACGGTTTCCGGCACATCCTGATGCTGAGGCAGAGCACCGCGGCGACGCCGCACAGCGCGGCGACACCGAACCAGACGGTGGTGTAGCTGCCGCTGCGGTCCCGGACCACCCCGGCCAGCAGCGTCGCCAGCCCGGCGCCCACCTGATGGGCGGCGTTGACCCAGGCGAAGACGATGGTGCTCTCGGTCCCGAAGAACTCCCGGCACAGCGCGATCGTCGGCGGCACGGTGGCCAGATCCAGCAGGCCGAAAGAGACCGTGAAGAAGAGCATCGACGGCGTCATCCCCGGCCCCATCAGCCCCGGCAGCAGCGCCAGGCTGACCCCGCGCAGCGCGTAGGTGGCGGCCAGCAGCCAGCGGGGATCGAAGCGGTCGGTGCACCAGCCCGCGGCGATCGTGCCGACGACGTTGAGCGCGCCCATGATCGCCAGCAGCGTCGACGCGGTGGTGCTGGGCATGCCCGCGTCGTGGGCGGCGGGCACGAAGTGCGCCATCATCACGCCGTTCGTGGAGGCACCGCACACCGCGAAGGTGCCCGCGACCAGCCAGAACGGCCCCGGCCTGAGGACGGACCGCAGCACCCGCAGGGCCCGCAGCGCCGTCCCCGACGCCGGGGCGGGCCGGGGCACGGGCCGGACGGCACCGTACGGCGCCAGCCCGAGATCGGCGGGGTGGTCACGCAGCAGCAGGAACGACAGCACCGCGACGGCCACGGCGACCCCCGCGACGGTCAAGGTGGCGCTGCGCCAGCCGGAACGGTTGGTGACCTCGGACAGCAGCGGCAGGAGGACCATGCCGCCGAACATGGTGGCGGAGCTGAGGAAGCCGGTGACCAGTCCCCGGCGGGCGGCGAACCAGCGGTCGGCGATCAGCGCGCCGAACGCCATGGCGATGGAGCCGCAGCCGAGGCCGACCAACACGCCCCAGCACAGCACCAGTTGCCACGGCGAGGAGATGACCGTGGTGAGACAGGCGCCGACCGCGATGACGCACAGCGCGCCGACCACGACCCGGCGCACACCGAGCCGGTCCATCAGCGCCGCGGCGAACGGCGCGGTGAGCCCGTACAGCACGGTGTTGACCGATACGGCGAGGCTGACCGTGCCGTGGGACCAGCCGAAGGTCTCGTGCAACGGGTTCACCAGCAGATTGGGCATTCCCGTGAAGGTGCCCGCACAGGTGATGACCACGAAGCCGACGAGAGCGATCAGCCACGCACGGTGGAATCCCCCGCCGCGCGGGGAAGGTGCCGGCTCTGTCTGAGGGGGGCTCGTTGAACTGGAGGACATACCTCTCACTCTTGGCCGACCGCCCCGGCCTCGACAGTGGCCAGCGTGCCAGAGGGTGAAAGAATCGTGCCATGACCGCACGCGCCACGACGGAGCCGACCGCCCCGCACCGGGTGGTCACCCTGGTACGGCACGGCGTGATGCCCATGGAGCTGGGCATCGTCCACCAGATGTTCCGCCAGGCCCGCTCCGCGTCCGGCGACCCGCTGTACACGGTGACGACCTGCGCGCCCCGCGCCGGACTGATCCGCACCGACGCCGACTTCCGCGTCGAGGTCCCCCACGGCCCCGAAGCCCTCGCCCGCGCCGACACCGTCCTCGTCCCCGCCACCCACGAGCTGGACGAGACCGAGACCGACGGCGTCCTCGGCCCCGAACTCGCCGCCGCCTGGCGCCACATACGCCCCGGCGCCCGCACCGCCTCCATCTGCACCGGCGCCTTCGTCCTGGCCGCCGCCGGTCTGCTGGACGACCGCCGCGCCACCACCCACTGGAAATCCGCGGACCGGCTGCGCCGCCTCCACCCCCGCGTCCGGGTCGACGCGGACGTGCTCTACGTCGACGAGGGCGACGTCCTGACCTCCGCGGGCGAGGCCGCCGGTATCGACCTGTGCCTCCACCTCATCCGCCGCGACCACGGCTCCGCCGTCGCCAACGACGTGGCCCGCGCCACGGTGGTACCGCCCTACCGGGACGGCGGGCAGGCCCAGTTCATCCCCCACCCGGTCCCCGCCGCGGGCGGCCCGACCACCGCCGCCGCCCGCGCCTGGGCCCTCGCCCACCTCGACGAACAGATCACCCTGCGCGACCTCGCCCGCCGGCAGGCGATGAGCATGCGCACCTTCTCCCGGAAGTTCCGCCAGGAGACCGGCACCCCGCCGATGCAGTGGCTCACCCTCCAGCGCACCGAACGCGCCCGCCAATTGCTGGAGGAGACCGACATGACCGTCGAACACATCGCCTCCCGCACCGGCTTCGGCACCTCCGTCTCGCTGCGCCAGAACCTCCTGGCCCGGCTCGGCGTCACCCCCAGCGCCTACCGCGCCACCTTCCGCGGCCCGGCGGCCACCACCGCCCGCCCGGCACCGGAGAACTGATACGCCCGGCGCCCGCCGGTGCCGCCCACGGGCCGCCCCGGCCGCCGGACGACGACCCGGGCCCCTCCGCCCGGCCACGGACATACGGAACGGGCGGTGACCAGGTCACCGCCCGTACAACCCGCGGGCCCGCTCCCGTACGGCGGCGGGCCCCGGAAACCTCCCGCGACGCCGGAACCACACAGGTCCGAGAACGTCCTACGCCGCCGGAACAGGTCCGGGAAACGTCTACAGATACAGCCCCGTCGCGTCGTCCGAGCCCTCCAGCCGCTCCGCGGCCACCGCGTGCAGATCACGCTCGCGCATCAGGACGTACGCCACACCGCGCACCTCGACCTCGGCACGGTCCTCCGGGTCGTACAGCACCCGGTCGCCGATCTCCACCGTCCGTACGTTCTGTCCCACGGCGACCACTTCGGCCCAGGCCAGGCGGCGGCCGACGGCGGCGGTGGCCGGGATGACGATGCCCCCGGTCGAGCGGCGCTCGCCCTCGGGGATGTCCGTCCGCACCAGCACACGGTCGTGCAGCATCCGGATCGGCAGCTTGTCGTGGGTGTCCTTGGCGTTATTCGGGCTCACGGCACGACGGTACCCGCACCCCGGCCGTGCCCCGGACGCCGGGCGGCACTCAGTCGCGGTGCTTACGGGAGCGCGCCACCAGCAGACCCACGATGCCCACGCCGACCATCGCGACCGGCACGATCCGCTCCAGCCGCGGCGCACCGTCCTCCGACACCAGTTGGGCGCGGATGTCCGAGACCACGCGATTGGCCGCCACGTAGGCACGGCCGGCCGTACGGTCCACCGCCTCGACGGTCTTCGCCTTCGCCTCACCGATGATCGTCTTCGGGTGCAGCCGCACACCGATCTCGTCGAGCATCACGGCGAGATCCTGCCGTCTGCGGACGATGTCCGCCTCGATCTGCGCAGGGGTCCTGGCTTCCGACACCGCGCTGCCTCCGTCGTCTCGGGCCGATGCGTACGAGGCCGGGCACGAGGCCCCGTACGAAAACCGGCCACCACACATGCGACCGATTCGTGTCCACAGTCTGTCAGCTCACGCCACCACTCGCCCCACAGCACCCCCGGTAACGCGCGGCCCGATGCCCCGGCGCCGCCGGGCCGTCCACCCGACGCCGTAATCTCGGGGCGTACAAAACCTTCGAAGGAGAGCCATGAGCGAGCGACTGCAGCCCGGCGACACCGCCCCCGCCTTCACCCTGCCCGACGCGGACGGAAACGAGGTCTCGCTCGCCGACCACAAGGGCCGCAAGGTCATCGTCTACTTCTACCCGGCCGCCCTCACCCCCGGCTGCACCAAGCAGGCGTGCGACTTCACCGACAACCTCGACTTCCTCGCCGGTCACGGCTACGACGTCATCGGCATCTCGCCCGACAAGCCGGAGAAGCTCGCGACGTTCCGCGAGAAGGAGGAGCTGAAGGTGACGCTCCTCGGCGACCCCGACAAGCAGGTTCTTCAGGCGTACGGCGCCTTCGGCGAGAAGAAGCTGTACGGCAAGGTCGTCACCGGCGTGATCCGCTCCACCGTCATCGTCGACGAGGACGGCAAGGTCGAGCGCGCCCTCTACAACGTCAAGGCCACCGGCCACGTCGCCAAGATCATCAAGGACCTGAAGCTGGCACCCACGGCCTGAGCAGCGGGTTTCCTGGGCCGGGCGGACGCCCCTCCGAGGCCCGCCGCCCGGCCTCCTGCGGTCCGCCCCCGGCCCCCGGCCCCTTGCGGTCCGCCCGGCCCGGCCGTTCGCGGTCCGCCACCGCCCGGCCGCCCGTGTTCCGCCGGGGCGGGCCGTCCGTGTTCCGCCGGTGGCAAGGACGCCGCACCGGCGCCTCCCCCGCAGGCCCGGGCCGGACCGCCCCGGAAACGTCCGGTCCGCTAAACCACCCCGTCCGCCGCCACCCGCACCCGGTCCGGCAGCTCCAGGACCGCCTCGGCCCCGCCTCCCTCGGCCACCCCGAAGTCCAGCCGCGCGCCCAGCACCTCCGCCTGGCCCACCGCGATCGTCAGCCCCAGACCGTGCCCGGTGCCCCGCTCCGGCGCCGCCGTACGGAACCGCCGCGGCCCCTCGGCACACAGCTCCGCCGGATACCCCGGCCCGTGATCCCGCACCACGATGCGGTTGCCCGCCACCACCACCTCGATCGGCGGCTTCCCGTGCCGCTCCGCGTTGGCCAGCAGATTCACCAGCACCCGCTCCACCCGGCGCCGGTCCGTCTCCACGATCCGCGGCTCCCCCTCGACCGCCACCGACACCGCGTCCACCCCGCGCTGCCCCGCCGCCCGCCGCACGATCCCCCGCACCAGCGACGGCAGCTCGCAGGCGTCGACGTCCGCCCGCTCCACCCCGGCGTCCAGCCGCGACACCTCCAGCAGGTCCTCCACCAGCCGCCGCATCGCCTGCGCCCGGTCCCGTACCAGCTCCACCGCCCGCGGCTGCGGCAACAGCTCCGCCGCCGCCACCAGCCCCGCCACCGGCGTCCGCAGCTCATGCGCCACATCCGCGGTGAACTCCCGCTCCGCCTGCGCCTGCGCCGCCAGCGACGTCGCCATGTGATGCACACTCCGGCCCAACTCGGCCACCTCGTCCCGCCCCGCGCTCGCCAAACCGTCCCACTCCAGCTCCGGGCCCGCGCCCGCCGCTATCCGCCGCGCCGCCGCCGCACTCAGCCGCAACCGCCGCGACAGCCGCTGCGCCACGAACCACGACACCACCGCCATCAGCACGACCGTGCCCGCACCCGCGACCAGCAGCGCCCGGTCCAGCGCCACCCGCGCCGGATCGTCCTGCGGATACGCCGCCGACACCGACAGCGACCGCCCCCACCGGGAGCCGCCCGTCCCGTCCCCGACGCCCGTCGCCGCCCACACCCGCGGATCGTCGCCCCCGCTCAGATACGTCCCCGACCGCCCCGCGAACACCGCCTCCCGCAACGGCACCGGCAACGCCGCGTCATCGAGCTGCGCCCCCATCGCCAGCGTCCCGTCCCGCTCGTAGATCTGCACCGCGGAACTGAGCCGGACATCCTGGTACGCGCGCGCCGCACGCTCCCGCCCCGCGTCCGCGATGTGGTGCACCGCGACACCCAGCACCACCACGGCGAGCGCCGTCATACCCGAAATGGCCAGCGCGATCCGGCCCCTGATCCCCATCACGCGAGGCTGTACATCTCCGTCGTGTCCCCCAGCGGCGTCGAGCCGTCGTACGTCACTTCCAGCCCGGTGAACGCCCGGCCGCCCTCGACGGTCCGCACCCCGTACAGCCGGAACGTCGCCGGGAACACCGCGTCCCCCGCCGCACCCGCCGCCGCCTTCTCCACCTGCACCACGCCCCGGCCCTCCGCCGACGTCCGGCCGTACCGCTCCCAGGTGATCCCGGTCGCCACCATCCCCGAATCCGCGCAGGTCAGCGTGATCACCCGCGGTTCGACCTCCGGCTCGCCGAAGCCGCAGTCACGGACGCCGGGCAGCCCCTCGGCCGACGTCTTCTGCGGCGCCCGGCCCGGCGCCGACGCCCGCTGCCGCGCCGCCGACGTCTGCGGCGCCGCGTCCACCGCCGACGCGTGCCGGCCCGCCTGCGCGCCCCACACCCCGGCCGCGACCACCACCGTGAGCACGGCACCCACCGGCACAGCGGTACGCCACCGCGGCCGGCGCGCCCCTACGCGGTCGCCCATCGCCCTCTCCTTCCGGGGCCACGGCCCCGCACCCCCGCCGGCACACCCGACGCCACCACTCCCCGCGAGGGGCCCGGCGAACGGCGGCTTCGCGGACACATGGCAACGGCACCGGCCCACCTTGCCCGGCCCCCCGCACGGGCTGATTGCCCGCACGCGGCGATGACCACGCGGCTTGGTACCAGTTCTGTAACAGCGCCCTTTCGGCCAGGTGCCGCACGGCTCCGCTTGCGGCGCCCGAAACCCCAGGCCACAGTGGCTTCCCCGGACGGCTCAGCCGGAGTGACGTACCTCCCCTTCGGGAGTGATGGTGGTTTGATCCGCGCTCGACTGCGCAGGCGCACCCGTCGTATCCCCGCGCACTTCGCGCTCTGAACGAGAGGACCGCCTCGTGCCGACCGGCAGCACCGAAGCAGACCCCGCCTCCGAACCCGCCCCGGAGGCCCTCAAGCGCCACCGCGCGCTCTTCCGTGCCATAGCCCGGCGCAGGAATCCCAAACTTCGGCGCACCGACATCACCATCACCGATGAGCGCGTGGTCAGGCGGGCGGTGAAGGCGGCCGCCCTCGGTAACGCCATGGAGTGGTTCGACTTCGGGATCTACAGCTATCTCGCGGTCACCATCGGCAAGGTCTTCTTCCCCGGCGGCGACGACACCACCAGCCTGCTGTCCTCCTTCGCCACCTTCGCCGTCGCCTTCCTCGTCCGGCCCCTGGGCGGCGCGTTCTTCGGCCCGCTCGGCGACCGCATCGGCCGCAAGAAGGTCCTCGCCCTCACCATGATCATGATGGCGCTGGGCACCCTGTGCATCGGCCTGATCCCGTCGTACGCCCTGATCGGTTTCTGGTCGCCCGTCCTGCTGATCGCCTTCCGGCTCGTCCAGGGCTTCTCCACCGGCGGTGAGTACGGCGGCGCGGCCACCTTCATCGCCGAGTACGCCCCCGACAAGAAGCGCGGCTACTACGGCAGCTTCCTGGAGATGGGCACGCTGATCGGCTACATCGGCGCCGCCGGGATCGTGCTGGCCCTCCAGACCGCCCTCGGGTCGGACGCCATGCTCCACTGGGGCTGGCGGGTGCCGTTCCTGGTCGCCGGACCGCTCGGCCTGGTCGGTCTCTACCTGCGGCTGAAGCTCGACGAGACGCCCGCCTTCCAGAAGCTGGAGGCGTCCCAGACGCACTCCGCGACCGGCTCCCCCGTCGAGGCCGAGGCCGAGTTCGCGCACCTCTCGGAGAACGCCCCCAAGAAGAAGATCGGCGAGATCTTCGCCCAGCAGTGGCCCACCCTGATCCTGTGCGTCGCCCTCGTCGGCGCGTACAACATCGGCGTCTACATGCTTCTGTCGTACATGCCGACGTACCTCACCGACGCCCTGCACTACAAGGAGTCGCACGGCCTGCTGCTCCTGCTCGCCACCATGATCGTGCTGGCGCTGGTCATCACCACCGTCGGCCGGCTGAACGACCGCTACGGCCGCAAACCGCTGCTGATGAGCGGCATGCTCGGCTTCTTCGTCACCGCCATCCCCGCGTTCTTGCTGGTCAAGCAAGGCAGCCTCGGCGCGGTCGTCACCGGCATGCTCCTGCTGGGCTTCTCCCTCGTCTGCCTGCTCGGCACGATGTCCGCCGCCCTCCCGGCGCTCTTCCCCACCAACGTCCGCTACGGCTCGCTCTCCATCGGCTACAACCTCGCCGTCTCGATCTTCGGCGGCACCACCCCGCTGGTGATCACCGCCCTGATGGACGCCTTCGGCGGCAACGTCATGGTCCCCGCCTACTACACGATGGGCGCCGCCCTCGTCGGCATCATCGCCGTCGCCTGCATGACGGAGACCGCCCAGCAGCCCCTGGCCGGCTCCCCGCCCTCCGTCGCCACCAAGGAGGAAGCGGTCGAGATGATCACCGCCCAGAACCAGGAACCGAAGTTCTGAACCGGGAACCGGCGTTCTGAGGGACGCCGTGCGAAGGCGACGAGGGCCGGGGAGAGATCCCCGGCCCTCGTCGCACCACCGTGTTTCCCCCGCCTTCGCTCCCCCGCGATCGCCCGTATCCGGCGCGGGGGCGGCCGTACGGGGCGGACAACTGCCGGTACGATGAGGACGGCTGGCGGCGGTGGCGCAGTGGCGACGCAGCAGACTTAGGATCTGTGGCCCGTGAGGGCTTGAGGGTTCGAATCCCTTCCGCCGCACAAGAATGGCCTGCGAATCGAAAGTTTGATTCGCAGGCCATTTCCCTGTGCATGGGCTCAGCCCAGCAACTCCCGCACCACCGGAACCAGCGCCCGGAACGCCTTGCCCCGGTGGCTGATGGCGTTCTTCTCCTCCGCGGTCAACTCGGCGCAGGTGCGGCTCTCGCCGAGAGGCTGGAGGATCGGGTCGTAGCCGAAACCGCCGGCGCCGGACGGGGTGTGGCGGAGCGTGCCGTCGAGGGTGCCCTCGACGACGCGCTCGGTGCCGTCCGGCAGTGCGAGGGCGGCGGCGCAGGCGAAGTGGGCGGCGCGGTGCGGCTCGTCGATGTCGGAGAGCTGGGCGAGGAGCAGATCGAGGTTGGCCCGGTCGTCGCCGTGCCGGCCGGACCAGCGGGCGGAGAAGATGCCGGGCGCGCCGCCGAGGACCTCGACGCAGAGGCCGGAGTCGTCGGCGACGGCCGGGTGGCCGGTGGCGCGGGCCAGGGCATGCGCCTTGAGCAGGGCGTTCTCGGCGAAGGTGACGCCGGTTTCCTTGACGTCGGGGATCTCCGGGTAGGCGTCGGCGCCGACGAGTTCGACGTCGAGACCGGCGGCGCCGAGGATCGCGCGGAGTTCGGTGACCTTGCCGGCGTTACGGGTGGCGAGGATGAGGCGGCGCGGGCCGTCCTGCTCGGTTGTGTGCTGCATGGACAGTGATTATCCCGGGACGCCGGCCCCGGTCATCCCGGGGAGCAGACCTTGGTCAGTTCACCGGCCGCGTCGGCGAGCGGCTGGAGGTCGGGGTCCTTGCCGTCCTGGAGCGCCTTGCGGGCGTTGTCGATGCCGTCGTTCATGCTCTTCAGCGCCTTGGTGAGGTCGGGGTCGCCGGTGGCGTCGCCGATGCCCTTGAGGTCGCGGTCGAGGCCGTCGAGCGCCTTCTCGGTCTGCTCGGGGTTGTCGGCGGCGCCCTGGGCCGTCTTCTGGAGCTTGTCGACCCCGTTCACGACGGCGGTGGCGGTACGGGCGCAGTCCATCGCCGTGTCGACGGCGCCGCAGCCGGTGAGCGCGGGTATCGCGAGCGCCGTGGCGGCGAGGGCCGCGAGGACGGTGGCGACGGGTCGTCGGCGGTGCGGGCGGGTGCTGCGGGTGCGTGAGGTCATGGGACGGTTCCTCCCCCAAGTCATGAACAGGTAAAGCAGGTATGGGGAGAAACGCGGGGCGAGGCGATTTGGTTGCCGCCGGACGCCGGGAGAACGGCTCCGGCCGCGCCCCACGGGACGCGGCCGGACGGCACGAGCGGGCCGGGCCTTCCGCGAAGGCCCCCGGCTCAGAGGGTGCGGGCGAGGGCCTCGCGCTGGGCGGCGTCGAGGTCGGTGCAGCCGGAGACCGCGAGGTCGAGGAGGGCGTTCAGCTCGGCGCGGTCGAAGGGCTCGGCCTCGGCGGTGCCCTGGACCTCGACGAAGCGGCCGTCGCCGGTGCAGACGACGTTCATGTCGGTCTCGGCCCGCACGTCCTCCTCGTAGCAGAGGTCGAGGAGCGGGGTGCCGTCGACGATGCCGACGCTGACGGCGGAGACGGTGCCGGTCAGCGGCTTGCGGCCGGCCTTGACGAGCTTCTTGCCCTGGGCCCAGGCGACGGCGTCGGCGAGGGCGACGTACGCGCCGGTGATGGCGGCGGTCCGGGTGCCGCCGTCGGCCTGGAGGACATCGCAGTCCAGGACGACGGTGTTCTCCCCGAGGGCCTTGAAGTCGATGACGGCGCGCAGCGACCGGCCGATGAGCCGGCTGATCTCGTGCGTACGGCCGCCGATCTTGCCGCGGACGGCCTCGCGGTCGCCGCGGGTGTTGGTGGAGCGCGGCAGCATCGAGTACTCGGCGGTGACCCAGCCCTCACCACTGCCCTTGCGCCAGCGCGGCACGCCCTCCGTGAAGGAGGCGGTGCAGAAGACCTTGGTGTCACCGAAGGAGACGAGGACGGAGCCTTCGGCGTGCTTGCTCCACCCACGTTCGATGGTGACCGGGCGGAGCTGTTCGGGCGTACGGCCGTCGATGCGAGACATGCCGTAGAGCCTAACGGGAACGGGGGCGTGGGCCGGGCGGGGCGAGGGTGCGGGACCCGTCCGGAACGCCGCGGGCCCCGGACCGTACGGGAGCCGACGGCCCGGCCCACCCCCGAACGCTTGAGCGGTACACCCCTTCGGAAGGGGGCAGCCCTTCCGTTCGGGGACCGGGGCCCCACGGCCGCCGTAGCGTGCGTTCCATGGCGCGACGGGCAGCGGATGTGCACACCGTGACGGAGCGGGCCGGGCAGGTCAGATTCACCTATCGGCTCCGGGTGTCCGCCGCGTCCGAACGCCTGCTGCTGGCGGAGTGGGGACGGTGCCGCTGGGTGTGGAACGAGTGTGTGGCCCGTTCCAGGAAGGCCCATCAGGAAGGCGAGACGTGCGGTCCGGCGCGGCTGTACAAGATGCTCACCGGGGCCCGCTCGGTGACACCGTGGTTGCGCGAGGGCTCCAGCGTCGCCCAGCAGCAGACCGTCCGGGACTTCGGAACGTCCCGGGCCAAGGCCCTCAAGGACATCAAGGACCGGCTGCCGATACGGCGGCGGGCGGGCCTGCCACGCCCGAAGAAGAAGGACGAGGCGGCTTTGACGCTCAACTACACCCGGTCGGGCTTCCGCCTGCGGGAGGGGCGCTTGTGCGTGGCGGGAGGTATCCGGGTGTCCGTGGTGTGGTCACGCCCGCTGGCCGCCGAGCCGTCGTCGGTGCGCCTGTACCGGGACGAGCTCGGCCACTGGTACGCGTCGTTCGTCGTCCCCGCCCGGACCGAAGCCCTGCCCCGCACCGGACGTGTCCTCGGGGTGGACCGGGGTGTCAGGGAAATCGCGACCACCACCAGCGACCGCCATGATCTGCCGCATCCCGAGCACGGCCGGAAGGCCGCCGCCGGGCTGACTCACCACCAGCGCACGGCGGCCGGCCGTCGGCGGGCGTCGGGGCGGCCCGGGTCGAAGGGGTACCGCAGGGCCCGGCGGCGCGCCGCGCGGCAGCACAAGAAGATCGCCCGGCGGCGGGCGGACACAGCCCGCAAGTGGGCCAAGGCCGTCGTCCGGGACCACGACGAGATCGCGGTGGAGGATTTCCGGCCGCGTTTTCTCGCGCGGACCGGTATGGCCCGTAAGGCCGCGGACGCCGCCATCGGCGTCACGAAGCGGGCTCTGCTGGAGATGGCCCGTAAGCACGGCCGGATCGTCCATCTGGTCCATCCCGCGTACACCACGAGGGACTGCGCTCGGTGCGGAGCGAGAGCCAAGCACGCACTGCCGCTGGGTGAACGCACCTATCACTGCACGACGTGCGGAGCCTCGTCCCCGAGGGACAAGAACTCCGCACGTCTGATGCTCGTCCGGGCAGGTCTGAACCCGGCCGGCTCCGATCGCGTCAGACCTGACCGTCCGCCGGACGGTCAGGCAGCGTAAGCCGGAAATCCCCGCCCGTCAGGGCGCGGGAGCTTTCAAATCATGTCCTCGATCTCCGCCGCGATCGGGTCCGCGTCCGTGCCGATGACGACCTGGATGGCGGTGCCCATCTTGACGACGCCGTGGGCGCCGGCGGCCTTGAGGGCGGCCTCGTCGACGAGGGAGGCGTCGGCGACCTCGGTGCGCAGGCGGGTGATGCAGCCCTCGACCTCTTCGATGTTGTCGAGTCCGCCGAGCCCGGCGACGATCTTCTCGGCCTTGGATGCCATGTCCACTCCTGCTTGTCTCGGCCGCCGGCGCGGGTGCCGGGCGGTGCTGCGGGGTGCGGTGGTGCCCTGCGGCCACGAACCGTAGTGCACGTTCAGCCCAGCTTTACGGGCGTTTGTCCGCTGTCTGGCGAAGGATAGCGATCACCCGGAGTGCGTACCGGGGGCCCGGGGTCGCACCACAAGTGGTCTACACCACCAGTATGCGGCACTCGCCGGGCACGGTGGCGGCGGTGGTTGCCGGAGGTGGCGGATGAGTTCTGGCGCGGCGGCGGCACCCCGTACGAAGCGGGGCGCCTCTCTCTTCCAGGGCATGCAGAAGATGGGGCGCAGCCTTCAGTTGCCGATCGCGGTGCTGCCCGCGGCGGGCATCCTGAACCGGCTGGGGCAGCCGGACGTCTTCGGCGCGGAGGGGCTGGGCTGGGACTCCGTCGCGAAGGTCTTCGCGGGTGCGGGCGGTGCGCTGCTGGATTCGGGGCTCGGGCTGCCGCTGCTGTTCTGTATCGGGGTCGCGATCGGGATGGCGAAGAAGGCGGACGGGTCGACGGCGCTCGCGGCGGTGGTGGGGTTCCTCGTCTACTTCGCGGTGCTGCACCAGTTCCCCGAGGCGTGCGCGCCGGGGCAGACGTTCACGCAGGCAGGTCCGTGGGGCGGGGTGTGCCTGGACGGGAAGGGGACGGCGGCGCAGGCCACGTTCCAGAATCCGGGGGTGTTCGGCGGCATCGTGATGGGGTTCGCGGCGGCGTGGTGCTGGCAGCGGCTGCACCGGGTGAAGCTGGTGGACTGGCTGGGGTTCTTCAACGGGCGGCGGCTGGTGCCGATCGTGATGGCGTTCGTGGGGCTGGCGTTCGCGGTGGTCTGTCTGTTCGTGTGGCCGCCGGTCGGTGCGGCGCTGACGTCGTTCAGCAAGTGGCTGACGGATCTGGACTGGATCGGGTCGGGGATCTTCGGGACGGCGAACCGGGCGCTGCTGGTGGTGGGGGTGCACCAGTTCCTGAACACGTTCGTCTGGTTCCAGTTCGGCGATTTCACCAAGCCGGACGGGACGGTGGTGCACGGCGACATCAACCGTTTCCTGGCGGGCGATCCGACGGCGGGGCAGTTCACCACGGGTTTCTTCCCGATCATGATGTTCGCGCTGCCCGCGGCGGCGCTGGCGATCACGCACTGCGCACGCCCGGGGCGGCGCAAGGAGGTGGGCGGGCTGATGCTGTCGGTGGCGCTGACGTCGTTCGTCACGGGCGTCACCGAGCCGATCGAGTACTCCTTCGTCTTCATCGCGCCGGCGCTGTACGCGATCCACGCGGTGCTGACGGGTGTGTCGATGGCGGTGTGCTGGGCGCTGGGGGTGCACGACAGTTTCAGCTTCTCGGCGGGGTTGATCGACTACGTCATCAACTGGGGGCTGGCGACGAAACCGTGGCTCATCATTCCGATCGGGTTGTGCTTCGCGGTGCTCTACTACGCGTTGTTCCGGTTCGTGATCACGAAATTCGATCTGGCGACTCCGGGGCGTGAGCCGGTGGAAGTGGCGGAGGAATTGGAGCGGGAGAACGTGAAGTGACCGGGGCGGCACAGGGGGTTTCCGGATTTGCGGGACGGGGGCGGCGAGGCCGTACGGTGGCGGGGCGGTGAGGGGCGCGGCGGTCGGCGCGGGGCGCGCGGACCGTTCGGCGACAGGCCGCGAAAATCCGCTCTGACCTGCACTTTTGCCCGTACGGGCGGTGCCGTTCCCGGGCTTCGGGTCGCCCTCCTCCAGGGGCGGTCCGCATGTGGTCCACACCACTGCGAAGAATGGATTCCTTCGCGCCGGGACCACGTGCTAAGAATGGTCTAAACCACTGAGTGGTGTAGACAAGCGGGCCGCCCCTCATGAGTGCCCGCCTCACCTGGAGGAATCCGATGAGTTCGGCCACTGCCTCGGCGGCACCGGAAAAGAAAAGCCGCGGCTCCGCCGCCATGGCCGTCGGCCAGCGCATCGGCCGCAGCCTCATGCTGCCGATCGCCACACTCCCCGCCGCGGCGCTCATGGTCCGCCTCGGCCAGCCCGACATGCTCGGCCGGGACAACTTCCCCGCCTTCCTGAACAAGCTCGCCGAGTTCATGGCGGCGGGCGGCGGGGCGCTCCTGGACAACATGCCGCTGCTGTTCGCGGTGGGTATCGCCATCGGCTTCGCGAAGAAGGCGGACGGCTCCACCGCGCTCGCCGCCGTCGTCGGCTACCTCGTCTTCAGCAAGGTGCTGGGCACCTTCACCGACGACAGCCTGCCCAAGGTCCAGCAGGTGGTCGACGGGAAGATAGCCGACGTGGCGCCGCCGGTGAACGCCGGTGTGCTGGGCGGTGTGGTGATCGGCATCGTGGTCGCCCTCCTCTACCAGCGCTACAGCCGCAAGAAGCTCCCCGACTGGCTGGGCTTCTTCAGCGGACGCCGGCTGGTGCCGATCCTGTCGTCCTTCGCGGGTCTGGTCATCGGCATCGTCTTCGGTTACATCTGGCCGGTGCTCGGCACCGGGCTGCACAACTTCGGTGAGTGGCTGGTCGGTTCGGGCGCGGCCGGTGCCGGTGTCTTCGGTGTCGCCAACCGCGCGCTGATCCCCGTCGGCATGCACCACCTGCTCAACTCGTTCCCGTGGTTCCAGGCCGGTGACTTCGACGGCAAGCACGGCGACATCGCCCGCTTCCTGGCGGGCGACCCGACGGCGGGTCAGTTCACCACCGGCTTCTTCCCGATCATGATGTTCGCGCTGCCCGCCGCCTGCCTGGCGATCGTGCACTGCGCCCGCCCCGAGCGCCGCAAGGTCGTCGGCGGCATGATGTTCTCGCTCGCGCTGACCGCCTTCGTCACCGGCGTCACCGAGCCGATCGAGTTCACGTTCATGTTCATCGCGCCGGTGCTGTACGCGATCCACGCCGTGCTGACGGGTGTGTCGCTGGCCCTGACCTGGGCGCTGGGGATGAAGGACGGCTTCGGCTTCTCGGCCGGCGCCATCGACTACGTCCTCAACCTCGGCATCGCCACCAAGCCCTGGCTGCTGGCGCTGGTCGGCCTCTGCTTCGCGGTCGTGTACTACGTCCTCTTCCGCTTCGCGATCACCAAGTTCAACCTGCCGACGCCGGGCCGCGAGCCCGAGGACGAGGTCCCGGAGACGGAGCAGGGCACCGCGAAGGCGGCGAAGTAGCGGCAGCCCGCGGCACCCGGACACGAGGCGGCGGCACCCGAGACCACTCGGGGGCCGCCGCCTTTCGCGTGTCCGGGCTGTCGTCGCGTGTCCGGGCTTCCGTCGCGGGCCGGGGTTTTACGCAGGTCCGGGCCTTGCGCGGGTCCGGGCTCTCGTCGCGGCTCGCGGTCCGTCAGACCTCGTGGACCGTGCCCGCGCGGGCCGTTTCGACCGGGCCGTCGTAGACCTTCTGTGCGTCGCGCAGGGTGATGTCCGGGTCGGTCCACGGCGGGATGTGGGTGAGGATCAGCCGTCCGGCACCGGCGCGGGCGGCGGACTCGCCCGCCTCGCGGCCGTTGAGGTGCAGGTCGGGGATGTTCTCCTTGCCGTGGGTGAAGGACGCCTCGCAGAGGAAGAGGTCGGTGCCCTCGGCGAGGTCGTCGAGCGCCGTACAGGGCCCGGTGTCGCCGGAGTACGTCAGGGACCGTCCGCCGTGTTCGATGCGGAAGCCGAACGCCTCGACGGGGTGGCGCACCAGCGCCGCCCGGACGGTGAACGGGCCGATCCGGAACGTTCCTTCCGTCAGCGCCCGGAAGCCGAAGACCTCACTCATCGCGCCGTTGTACGGCAGGTCCGCGTGGGCGGCGGTCAGCCGCCGCTCGGTACCGGCCGGGCCGTACACCGGCATCGGCGCGCAGCGTCCGCCGTCCGGGCGGTAGTAGCGGACGACGAAGTAGCCGCACAGGTCGATGCAGTGGTCGGCGTGGAGGTGGGACAGCAAGATGGCGTCGAGGTCGTAGAGACCGCAGTGGCGCTGCAGCTCGCCGAGGGCGCCGTTGCCCATGTCGAGGAGCAGCCTGAAGCCGTCGGCCTCCAAGAGGTAGCTCGAACAGGCCGAATCCGCGGAGGGGAACGACCCGGAGCATCCGACGACAGTGAGCTTCATGCGGGCGTGAACCTCCTGTGCGGGGACGGCGGAGCGGCGGACCCGGCCGGGCGGCGGTGGCCGGCTGCCTCGCCGGTCCGTGCGGGTGCGCGGCGGGTCCACTCGCGCGGTGCGGTGCCCACGAGGGTAAGGCGCGTGGCGGGGTGCCGCTCCTGTGGCGGGGCGAGCTGTGGGCGGAATCACCAGTCCGGTTCGGCCGTACGGGGGACCCGCCCGCCGCGCCGCGCGGGCCGGGCGCCGGTACGGTCGCAGCGGTGCGGACGGCGGACCGGCGGAGCGAAGGGAGAGCGGCGATGGACGGCTCGTGGTGGCCCGCGTTACTGGCGGTGATCGCGTTGGCGCTGGTCGCGGCGGTGGTCGACGGCCGGGGCCGGAGCCGTAGACCGCCCCGGCGGCGCGGTCGCCGTACGGGAGCGGCCGGGCGCCCGGCGGACGGCACCGGCTCCCGGGGTTCCCCGCCGCCCCCGCCACCGGACCGTGCGCCCGGCGACGGTGACCGTACGGCTGTCCGGGACGACGGCGGGGAGCCCGGCGGGCGGCGGGAGGAACGGTGACGGGCGGCCCCGAGGGACCGCCCGCCGGATGTGCCGCCTCGGGTCAGGCCCAGAGCTGTCCGTGCAGGGTGGCGATGGCCGCCTCGGTGGACTCGGCGGTGTAGACGCCGGTGGAGAGGTACTTCCAGCCGCCGTCGGCGACGACGAAGACGATGTCGGCGCTCTCTCCGGCGCGGACCGCCTTGCGGCCGACACCGAGCGCGGCGTGCAGGGCGGCGCCGGTGGAGATACCGGCGAAGATGCCCTCCTCGGCGAGGAGTTCGCGGGTGCGGGCGACGGCGTCCTCGGAGCCGACGGAGAAGCGCGTGGTGAGCACGGACTCGTCGTACAGCTCGGGGATGAAGCCCTCGTCGAGGTTGCGCAGGCCGTAGACCACGTCGTCGTAGCGCGGTTCGGCGGCGACGATCCGCACGCCGGGGAGGTGTTCGCGCAGATAGCGGCCGACGCCCATGAGGGTGCCGGTGGTGCCCAGACCCGCGACGAAGTGGGTGACGGACGGGAGGTCGGCGAGGATCTCCGGGCCGGTGGTGGCGTAGTGCGCACCGGCGTTGTCGGGGTTGCCGTACTGGTAGAGCATCACCCAGTCGGGGTGCTCGGCGGCGAGTTCCTTGGCGACCTTCACGGCGGTGTTGGAGCCGCCGGCGGCGGGCGAGGAGATGATCTCGGCGCCCCACATCGCGAGGAGTGCACGCCGCTCGGACGAGGTGTTCTCCGGCATCACGCAGACGATGCGGTAGCCCTTGAGCTTGGCCGCCATGGCGAGCGAGATACCGGTGTTGCCGCTGGTGGGCTCCAGGATCGTGCAGCCCGGGGTGAGGCGGCCGTCCTTCTCCGCCTGCTCGATCATGTGCAGCGCGGGGCGGTCCTTGACGGAGCCGGTGGGGTTGCGGTCCTCCAGCTTGGCCCAGATCCGGACGTCGGCGGAGGGGGAGAGGCGCGGGAGGCGGACGAGAGGGGTGTTCCCGACCGCCGCCAGCGGGGAGTCGTACCGCATGTCAGGCCAGGTCCGCCGGGCGGTCGGCGGCGGTGGAGCCGCCGGCGACGGCGGGGAGGATGGTGATGTTGTCGCCGTCGGTCAGCTTGGTGGCGATGCCGTCCAGGAAGCGGACGTCCTCGTCGTTGAGGTAGACGTTGACGAAGCGGCGCAGCTCCGCACCGTCGACGAGGCGCTCCTTGATGCCCGCGTGGCGGCTCTCCAGGTCGTCGATGAGCGCGGCGAGGGTGTCCCCGCCGCCCTCGACGGCCTTCGCGCCGTCGGTGTAGGTACGCAGGATGGTCGGGATTCGGACCTCGATGGCCATGAGAGTGCTCCTGTCGGAGTGCGGGGGCGGGGTGGCGGTGCGTCCCGTGTGCACGGCGTGGGGCGGTGCGGGTGCGGCGGGGTGGTGCGGGGCCGGTCAGGCCGCGGCGCGGCCCGGACACAGGGCGCTGGTCAGGCGGCACAGATCGATGTGCAGCCGGGCGGCTCCGCAGCCGAACGCGCCCAGCAGGGCGGAGGCGGAGCGACGCGTGGCGAGCGGAGCCTGCTGGCGCATGGCCCTCCTCTGCTCGCTCACGTCGTGGTCAACCATGCGGTCATCGTATCGATTCCCGGTCCGGGTTTTGATACCTCGTCCCATGATGCGGACTGTTGTGTACGGCAGGTGGGACGCGGCGCACGGCGGCACGCTCGGGCCGATCCCGTACGTCCCGGAAAACCCCAGGTGGCGGCGGGCGGACCGGCCCCGGCGGAGGCGCGGCCCGCCCGGGCCCGGAACGGTCAGGCGTACGCCTCGACGATCCGGACCTCCTCCTCGGTGATCTCCCCGTCCACGATGCGGAACGAGCGGAACTGGAAGGGGCCCGCGTCGTCGGTGTCGGCGGTGGAGACCAGGACGTAGTGCGCGCCGGGCTCGCCCGCGTAGCTGACGTCGGTGCGGGAGGGGTACGCCTCGGTGGCGGTGTGCGAGTGGTAGACGATCACCGGCTCCTCGTCGCGGTCGTCCATCTCGCGGTAGAGGGCGAGGAGATCGGCGGAGTCGAACTCGTAGAACGTGGGCGAGCGGGCGGCGTTGAGCATCGGGACGAACCGCTCGGGGCGGTCGCTGCCGGCCGGTCCCGCGACGATGCCGCACGCCTCGTCGGGGTGGTCCTGGCGGGCGTGCGCGACGATCCGGTCGTGGAGGTCCTGGGTCAGGGTCAGCATGCGGCAAGGATAGGAGGGCGTCCGCGGCGCCCGGGAGCGGGTGCGCGCGGGCGGCCGGGCGGACGCCGACAGGCCCGTACGGCCCGGCGGCACCGAGCGCGGCGCCAGGCCCGGCCCGCCCGGTTACGCAGGTCAGGCCCGGGAACACCGCGTCCGGGGACGGACCGCCGCCGCTCCGGACGCGGCACCGGGACCGGCCCCCGCGCGGGTACGGCGACGGGCCCGTACCCACCGCGGGATGCGATGCGTACGGGCCCGTCGCCGGAGGTGCGGCCGGTCAGTTCTTGGTGTCCTGGCCGGGCTTGACCTCAGCGGCGGCGCGGGTCGCGAAGACCTCGGCCGAGCGGCGCTTGATGGAGAGGTAGCCGACGCCCAGGATGACGGCCCAGATCGGCGCCGCGTACAGCGAGATGCGGGCGTCCGGGTCGATGCCCATCAGCACGATGACCATGCCGATGAACGCGAGGGCGAAGATCGAGGTGTACGGGGCGCCGGGCGCCTTGAAGTCCGACTGCGGCAGCTCACCGCGGTTGGCCTTGGCCCGGTAGCGAAGCTGCGAGAAGAGGATGACGATCCAGGCCCACATACCGGAGATCGTGGCGAAGGACACGACGTAGTTGAACGCGTCGCCGGGCCACTGGTAGTTGATCCAGACGCCGACCAGCATCATCGCGACGGAGACGCCGGTGCCCCAGGTGGGCAGGCCGTTCTTGCTCAGGTGCGTGAAGAGCTTCGGGCCCTGGCCGTTGAGCGAGAGGTCGCGCAGCATCCGGCCGGTGGAGTACATCCCGGAGTTGGCGGACGAGAGGGCGGCGGTCAGCACGACGAAGTTGACGATGCCGGCGCCGGCGGGCAGGCCGATCTCCTGGAAGGCACGGACGAACGGGCTGACGCCCGGCTCGAAGACCGTCCAGCTCACGACCGAGAGGATGATGATGAGCGCGCCGATGTAGAACAGGCCGATGCGCCACGGAACGGTGTTGATCGCCTTGGGCAGAACCTTCTTCGGGTCCTTCGCCTCGCCCGCGGTGACGCCGACGAGTTCGACGGCGAGGAACGCGAACATCACGATCTGAAGGGTCATCAGCGTGCCGCCGATGCCCTTCGGGAAGAATCCGCCGTCGGCCCAGAGGTTGGTGAAGGAAGCGGTGTCACCGGCGTTGGAGAAACCGAGAATGATGACGCCGAGACCGATCAGGATCATGCCGATGATCGCGGTGACCTTGACCATCGAGAACCAGAATTCGAGCTCACCGAAGATCTTCACGGAGATCAGGTTGATCCCGAAGAGCGCGACGGTGAAGACGAGTGAGGACACCCATTGGGGGATGTCCTGGTTCCAGTAGTGGATATAGGTGGCCGCCGCGGTGACTTCGGTGATTCCGGTCACGACCCAGAAAAGCCAGTAGGTCCAGCCGGTCACAAAGCCGATGAAGGGGCCGAGGAATTCACGTCCGTACTCCGAGAAGGAGCCGGAGACCGGGCGGTACATGAGCAGTTCGCCCAGCGCCCGCATGATGAAGAAGATGACGAGGCCGACGATCGCGTAGGCCAGGATGATGCTCGGCCCCGCCTTGGATATCGCCTTGCCCGCCCCGAGGAACAGGCCGGTACCGATGGCGCCACCAATGGCGATCATCTGGATCTGGCGGTTTCCCAGACCCCGCTGGTAGCCCTCCTCGGAGCCTTTCCCAGCGGCCTCATTGCCGTCGTGCTGCTTATCGACCTGCACAGAGGTCATGAGTGGTGCGCCTTTCTCCATACCGACCCGGTCTGTCCGGATCGGGTTCCGATCCCCCCGGATGGAGTTCCTGCACGCCGGCGGTCGGCCGGCTCAGCGCTCCCGCAGCGACAGGGGTGGCGTCGCTCACGGCAGGTCGTGAACATCTATCACGGCGCCTTGGAGGGCGACCAGGGACGTTGTATGGCAAGGTCACACGAAAATTAGGACAAAGCCCTAAACAATCGGCAAGGCGCACGCGCGTGAGATGGGATCGTTATCCGGATTTGAGCATTCTCTGAGCGAACGCCTGAGGAATGGTAACCGGGACTCACGCCATCAGCGATTCGACAAGCGTTTCCTGGAGACCGCCGAGCCAGAGGTACGCCAGCACCATGGGCTTACGGGGGTCGGAGTCCGGCAGCCGCAGCAGTTCCCCGCCGTCCTCCTCGTCGGTGACCTCCAGGCGGGTGCCGATGGCCAGCCGGAGATCGTTGAGCCCGCCGAGCCAGCGGTGGCACTCCTGCGGGGTGAGGCGCAGCACGGCGCCGGTCTCCGGCTCGGGGTGCAGCGCGTCGAGCGAGCGGATCAGCGCGAGCGCGTCCTCGCGTTTGCGGGTGCGCAGATCGTTCTCGGTGTAGCGGCGGAACTCCGCGGACGCGGCGATCACGTCGTCGTCCGGCACCCGGTCCGGACCGCCGTACGCGTCCGGGAAGAGGCGGGCGAGGACGGGGTCGGCGGGGGGTTCGCTCGGGCCGTCCCGGAAGACGGAGGCGAGCAGGTCCTCCGCGGCGTCACCGCTCTCGTCGCCGGGCCCGACCAGCTCCAGGAGCTGGACGGCGAGACTGCGCAGGATGGAGATCTCGACCTCGTCGAGGGTGACGGCCGCGCCGCCGCCGGGCTGGGACTCGAAGTGGCCGGCCATCAGCGGTCCTGCTGAAGGGTCGCCCACAGGCCGTAGCCGTGCATGGCCTGCACGTCGCGCTCCATTTCCTCACGGCTGCCGCTGGAGACCACGGCGCGGCCCTTGTGGTGGACGTCGAGCATGAGCTGGTGGGCCTTGTCCTTGCTGTAGCCGAAGTAGGACTGGAAGACATAGGCGACGTAGCTCATGAGGTTGACGGGGTCGTTGTGCACGACCGTGACCCAGGGAACGTCGGGTTCGGGCACCTCGTAGGGTGCCTCGCTCGACTCGGGGCGCTCGATCTCCACTGGGACACTCACACGCCCCATGCTGCCACCCGGGGCCGGGCCGTGCACAAACGCCCCTGGGCGGGTGGGTCGGGGCCGGGTGCCCGTGACCGCTCCCGGCGTCCGGCGGGCGGCGGCCCCGCACCGGCCGCGGGGCCGCCGTGAGCGGCATCACGGGGTCGGCCACCAGAAATCGTCAATCTGACGAGTATTGGGGGTAGCATCGTCCGCATGAACACAGCAGACCTGGGGCTGCCGGTGGCGGTGCCGTCGACGGCGCTCTTCACCGACCAGTACGAACTCACCATGCTGCAGGCGGCCTTGCGGTCCGGGAACGCCGACCGGCGCTCGGTCTTCGAGGTCTTCACCCGGCGCCTGCCCGAGGGCCGCCGCTACGGCGTGGTCGCCGGCACCGGCCGGGTGCTGGACGCGGTGGAGAACTTCCGCTTCGACGAGACCATCCTGGGCTTCCTGCGCGAGCGCGGCATCCTGGACGAGGCGACGCTGGAGTGGCTGGCCGGCTACCGCTTCCGCGGCGACATCTGGGGCTACCCGGAGGGCGAGGTCTACTTCCCCGGCTCCCCGATCATGCGGGTCGAGGGCACCTTCGCCGAGGCGGTGCTGCTGGAGACGGTGATCCTCTCCATCCTCAACCACGACTCCGCGGTCGCCGCCGCGGCGTCCCGGATGTCGGTGGCCGCCGGCGACCGCCCGCTGATGGAGATGGGCGCCCGCCGCACCCATGAGCTGGCCGCGGTCGCCGCCGCCCGCTCCGCGTACGTCGGCGGCTTCCACACCACCTCCGATCTGGCCGCCGGGTTCCGCTACCACATCCCGACCGTCGGGACGAGCGCGCACGCCTTCACCCTGCTGCACGACACCGAGCGGGACGCCTTCACCGCGCAGGTCGACACGCTCGGTCGCGGCACCACACTGCTGGTCGACACCTTCGACGTGACGGAGGCGGTGCGCCTGGCCGTCGAGGTCGCGGGGCCGGAGCTGGGCGCCGTCCGGATCGACTCCGGCGATCTGCTGCTCGTCGCCCACCGGGTGCGCCAGCAGCTCGACGAGCTGGGCGCGGTGAACACCAAGATCGTGGTGACCAGCGATCTCGACGAGTACGCCATCGCCTCGCTCGCCGCCGCGCCCGTCGACGCGTACGGCGTGGGCACCCAGTTGGTCACCGGCAGCGGGCACCCGACGTGCTCGATGGTCTACAAGCTGGTCGCCCGCGCGCAGAGCGACGCGCCCGACGCGCCGCTGCGGCCGGTGGCGAAGAAGTCGCTGGGCGGCAAGTCGTCGGTCGGCGGACGCAAGTGGGCCGCGCGGCGGCCGGACGAGCACGGCGTCGCCGAGGCGGAGGTCGTCGGCACCGGCGAGATCCCCGCGGAGCTGGCCGCGCACCAGTTGCTGGTGCCGCTGGTCACCGGCGGCGAGGTGGTCGCCCGCGAGCCGCTGGACGCCGCCCGGGACCGGCACATCGCCGCCCGCGCGAAGCTGCCGCTCTCGGCGACGCAGCTCTCCCGCGGCGAGCCGGTGCTGCCCACCGAGTACCACTGAGGCACCGGGCCGCGGCAGGCGTGACGCCGCGGCCCGCCACCCGGGTGGCGCACACCCCCTCCCCGGGCGGCCGGGGCGTGGCTAGTCTCGGCCGTACCGGCCACCGCCCCACCCTTCACCACGGCACCGGCCGTCACTCCCTTCCGTCGGAAAGGCACCGACCATGCACCGGGCACTGATCGTCGTCGACGTACAGAACGACTTCTGCGAAGGCGGCAGCGTCGCGGTGACGGGCGGGGCGGACGTCGCCGCCGCCATCACCGAACACGTGGACCGGGCCGCGGACGACTACCGCCACGTGGTCGCCACCCGCGACTACCACATCAATCCCGGCGCGCACTTCTCCGACCACCCGGACTTCGTGGACTCCTGGCCGGTGCACTGCGTGGCCGGGACCGAGGGCGGCGGCTTCCATCCCAACTTCGCCCCGGCCATCGCCTCCGGCACCGTGGACGCGGTCTTCGACAAGGGCGCGTACGCCGCCGCCTACAGCGGTTTCGAGGGGGCGGACGGGCAGGGCACCAAGCTGGCCGACTGGCTGCGCGCCCATGACGTCACCGAGGTGGACGTGGTCGGCATCGCCACCGACCACTGCGTCAAGGCCACCGCGCTCGACGCGCTCCGCGCCGGGCTGCGCACCCGGGTACTGCTCGATCTGACCGCGGCGGTGGCCGCCCCGACCACCGAGCGGGCGCTGGCCCAGCTACGGGAGGCGGGGGCGGAGCTGACCGGGGAGCCGGTACTCGCCAGGGGCTGACGGCGCGGGCGCGCCGGGAGTGGCGGACCGGGCACCGCGGGTCAGGCGGCCGTCGCACGACCGGGCCGGCACGCGGAGTGGCCCTGATCGCCGCAGGTCAGGCGGCCGTCGCACGGTGCCCCCGGCCGCCGCACGCCGGGCGGCCCCGGTCACCGCGGGTCAGGCGGCCCGTGCCGGGCGGAGCAGGGCGCGTATCGGGTGCCAGGACTCGGTGTCGTCGTCCGGGGTCTGGCGCCAGACGAGACCGTCGGGGTGGTGGAGGACGGCGGTCACCTCGTCCGGGGTGGGCGGGCGCGTGTTGCCGCGCAGGTAGACGGCGCGCAGTCCGAGGTTGCGCAGCCTGGTCAGGGCGCGCTGGCGGTTGGCGGCGTGGACGAGGACGCGTACCCGGTGGTCGTCGCATCCGGGTCTGGGCAGCGCCAGGGCGACCACCACGCTTCCGCCGGGAAGCCGGATGAAGCCGCCTTGGGACCTCTGCATTTCTCCCCCGTGAGGCTGGGTGTCAGCAAGCTGTCGTAGGACGCATCTAAACGTGATCGGCCGCCGCCCGCTAGAGGGCGACGGCCGATCAAGGTTTGACCTGCGGTTTTCTTACTTCTTTGTGGCGGGAGCCACCTGGAGCGTCACCGTGGAGCCGTCCTTGGCCTCCTTGGTGATCTTGATCCGGGTGTGGGTGTCAGGAACGAGCACGCCGCCGGTCGGGTTGGTCTTGTCGTAGTAGACGCCGTTGTGGTCGTCGAAGAGCGTGATGCCCTTCTTCGAGCGGATCTTCACCGGCGTGCCGTCCTTGTGGAGCAGCAGGGCGTCCGTGGACCGCTTGGTGAAGGTCGCGTCGTACGTCTGGAAGCGGTTGCGCATCAGCTTGCCGTCGGCCCACTTCTCGGCCTTCGGGTGGGCGTCGACCGGCAGGATCTGGCCACGGCCGGGGTGCTCGCCGACGTTGTTGTCCGCCTGCGAGGTGTCCCACAGCCAGATCAGCACGCCGGGCTGGAACGGGAAGTGCTCGACCCAGCCGGGCCGGTCGGTGGTCCAGCCGAAGTTGTACGGGCCGGTCTTCAGGGTCTTGTCGTACGAGACGTACCGGCGGTTCTCGGCCAGGTAGTACTGCGGGTAGTCCTTGGTGAAGGAGCCGCCGATGCGGGAGAAGCCGGTGGCGCTCCAGCCGTTGTCGCCGCTCTCGGCGTCGTCGGTGAGGACCGGCTTGCCGTCGGCGGTGATCGTGAGCGCGTCGGCGGCGAAGCCCTTGAGGGCCAGTCCGCCGTCGGTCTGGTAGCGGAACCGCAGGTCGATCTTCTTGCCGGCGTACGCGTCGAGCGGGAAGACCAGGTCGCGGTAGGCGCCGGAGGTGCCGGTCAGGCCGGGCTTGCCGCCGCCGTCGCGGGGGATGGCCCGGCCGTCGGCGGTGCCGTCCAGCGCGGTCCAGTCGGCGCCGCCGTCGGTGGAGACCTCGGCGTAGAGGAAGTCGTAGTTCTCCTCGATGTCCCACCAGCCCTTGAGGGCGAGCCGCGCCTTGGCGGCGCCGGTCAGGTCGACCTGGCGGGTGAGGGTGTTCTTGAGGTCGTTGCCCATGCCGCTCCACCACTGGCGGGTGCCCTGGGCGGGCTCGACGATGTCGGTCTTCACCGTCTTCGCGGGCAGGTCGACGACGAGCGCCTGCTTGTCCTTGGTGTTGTACTCGGCGACGCCCAGCTTGTGGGTGGAGGCGGTCGCGGCCTTCGCCTTGCCGTAGTTGAGCCAGCCGAGCTGGAGCTTGTCCCAGGCGCTCATGTCGCCGGGCAGGTCGCCGATCGCGTCCTTGCCGGTGCCCAGCCAGGAGCCGGCGGACATCAGCGACCAGAAGTCGACGGAGGACTCGCCGCTGCCGGTGGTGTCGTACTCGTCGGGGAGGCCGAGGTCGTGGCCGTACTCGTGGGCGAAGACGCCGAGGCCGCCGTTCTCCGGCTGCATGGTGTAGTCGCCGACCCAGATGCCGGTGTCGCCGATCTGCGTACCGCCGGCCTTGTTGTCCGCCGGGCCGGTCTTGCCGGCGTCGGTGCCGTACGCGTACCAGCGGTGGGCCCAGATGGCGTTGGTCTGCTGGGCGCCGCCGCCGGCCGACTCGTCCTCGCCGGCGTGCACGATCTGGAAGTGGTCGATGTAGCCGTCGGGCTCGTTGAAGTTGCCGTCGCCGTCGTGGTCGTAGCGGTCCCACTGGTCGTACTGGGCGAGGTCGGCCTTGATCTGCTCGGCGGTGCGGCCGGCGGCCTTCTGCTGTTCGGCCCACTTGTTGACGCCGTCGCGGACCAGGTCCCAGGCGTTGGCGCAGTTGGTGTCGCCGCAGTAGTTGGAGCCGTAACGGGCCTCGTTGAAGTCGACCTTGACCCAGTCGGTGACCTCGCCATCGACGGAGTAGCGGCCGGAGGACTGCTTCTCGTAGTACTTCGCCAGCGACTGCTTCTTCTTGTCGTGCGAGAAGTAGAGGTCCTGGAAGTGCTGCCGGCTGAAGTCGGGCTGCCAGGCGGTGCTGTTGTCGTCCTTGCGGTCCGGCCGCGCGATGGTGTTGTGCGCGGGGCCCGGCGTGCCGCCGTACTTCTTCTCGGGCGGCTTGGGGCCGTCGCCGTCCGGGTCGTACGTCGTGGTGTCGTCGACCTTGTCGCCGAAGTCCACCAGGATCGTGAAGATCTTGTCGGTCTTCTCCCGGGCCAGCTCGACGTACTTGCTCTTCCCGAGCTTGACGACCTGTGAGGCGCCCTTGCGGGTGGGCTTGGCGTCGCCGTCCAGCACCTGCTTGACGGCCTCCTCACGGCGGGCGGCCTGCCGGTCGCTGTACGGGCCCTTGAGGTCGTGGTCACCGCTCCGCTCGGGGGCGGGGTCGTGTCGGCGGGCGGCCGGGTGGGTGTCGGGGGCGGCGACGGCCGCCCCGGACGACAGCGAGGCCGCCCCGATCGCGGCGATCGCCGTGGCCAGGACGGCCGGTGTGAACACCCTTCTTCGCTCTCTCACGTGCGCTTTCCTCCCCTTCACGCAGACATGGTGAAGGGAATTTGACCGGAGAGGCGCCGGAAAAGACAGATCTTGACTTGGACACGACAGCGACGTACGGTATCCGGTCCGCTCGGTGCGCTCACCGGACATGGCAGCGCCCCGGCGGGCCTTCGGCCGTCACCGGGGCGCGGGCGTGGTGACGCGGTGTCAGACCGTCGACACCACCACCGTCTTGGCCGCCTTGTCGTGCAGACACTGCTGGTAGGGCTTGTCCCAGGTACACCACACGACGTTGACCAGCCAGAAGATCAGGCCGCAGCACGGCACGATCTCCGGCAGCGTGTAGACCGCCGCCCGTACCCAGCCCGCCTGGGTCGTCGGCACCGCGCCGTCCGTCAGCATCGCGACCCGGATCCGCATCGCCATCTTGCCGACGGTCTGTCCGCGGTGGGTCAGCATCAGCCCCTCGTAGACCAGGTACACCAGCATCGTCACGCCCGAGACCGTCGCCTGCTTACCGGTCTCGGCGTTGCTGGTGCTGGTGTAGTCGACCCAGCCGACGATGCCGCTCATGATCAGGCCGACCGGCACACCGATGATGATCGCGTCGATGATCCGCGCCACCAGCCGCCGCCCCCGCCCGGCGAGCGGCGGCATCCCGGCGAGCGGATCGGCCGCGCCGTGCTCCCCGCCGTACGGATTCCCGGCGTACCGGCCCCCGTAGGGGTCACCCCCGTACGGGCCGCCGCCCTGGGGCGTGCCCCCGTAGGGATCGTGACCGTACGGGCCGCCCGGGGGCGGGCCGCCGGGCCCGGGGCCGCCGGGCGGTGGGCCGCCGCCGTACGGGCCGCCCGCCCCGGGGCCGCCGGCGCCCCGGCCGGGCCAGGTCCCGCCGGGCGGGGGCTCCCCCTGCGGCGCGCCGCCCGCCGACGGCTCCTGGGGCTTCTTCAGGAACGGGTCGTCCTCCGGCCGTTCACCGGATCCGGACGGGGGCTGCTCGCTGCTCATGGCCCGAGTCGACCCCCTACGGGAGCGGGGCGCATCCGGCGAAGTCCGTTCGGGGGACGACACGCCGGTCCCCCTGGGCGGCGGCCCCGGGGCGGAACGGCGACGGCCCCCGGCGGGGAGCCGGGGGCCGAGAGGTGAGGCGTCGGGGTGCGGGGCCTGAGCCGGGCCGGGGGCGCCGGATGCCGGGCCGGGCCCAGCCGGGCCCGAGGCGCGGGGCCCGGCCCGGCCGGAGGGGCCGGACCCGGCCCGGAGACACCGGCCGGGCGCCGCGCTCCCCGGGCGCTCCGCCGCAGGTCAGCGGCGCAGGCCACCGCTCACCGCGCAGTCCGCGTTCAGGCCACCGTTCAGTCCGCCGTTCAGTCCGCCGTTCAGTCCGCCGCGACGAACGTGCGGGCCGCCTTGTCGTGCCAGCACTGGCGCCAGGGCTTGTCGAAGAGGCACCAGGCCGCGTCGAGCACACCGACGATCAGGAAGCCGAGCACGCCGAAGACCAGCCAGCGCTTGATCAGGGCCGTCAGCTCGGGGGTGTCGTGGCTCTCGATGTCCACGACCCGCACCCCGCACACCTTCTTGCCCAGGCTGCGGCCCCACTTGAGCGTCGGCAGCAGCTCGATCAGCCCGCCGCCGATCACCACCGCCGCCAGCACCGCGAGGACCAGCGGAGCCGTCCCGCCGTCGAGCAGATAGACCGTCACCTCACGGCCGGACTCCTTGGCCGCCGCGATCTTCGCGTCGATGTGGTCCACCGCGCCGCCCCACAGCGGCAGCGCGACGAGGACCGTCAGTACCGCGACGAGCGCCAGGTCGATCAGACGGGCCGCCAGCCGGCGGCCGAGCGCCGCCGGATGCGCCTGCTCCGTGGCGAACGGGTCGGCGGTCGGCGGCTTCCACGGGATGACGCCGTCGTCACCGCCCGCACCGCCCGGGAACGGAAAACCGCCCCCGGCACCCGGACCGGGCTGCGGTCCGGCCTGCGGCGGCACCGGCCCGGGGCCGGGCGCGGGCGGTGCCTGCGGCGGGTTGAACGGCGCCTGCCGGGGGTGCGGGTGCTGCGGATGCGGCGGGTAGGCCGGTCCGCCCGCGCCCGCGCCGGGCATCGACTGCGGACCGCTCGGCGCCGGAACGCCCGGCCCGCCGGGACCGGGAAGGCCGGCGGCCGGGGCGGGAGCGGCGGGCGGAAGCTGCCCGCCGGCCGGGGCCTGGCCCGCGGGCCCGCCCTGCCCGGCGACCGGGGGCCGACCGGCGGCAGGCGCCTGCCCCGCGGAGCCGCCCTGACCGCCCTGACCCGCGGCCGGGCCGGGCCGCTGGGGCAGCCGGATCGCCATCGTGCCGCCGTCCTTGGGCGCCGGAGCGTCGCCCGGCCGGACCCTACGGATCGCGGTGGTGCCCTGGTCACGGGCGGGCGGACGGACCGCGCGGATGGCGACGGTGCCGTCCGGCCGCGCGGGCCGCTCCGGCTCCTCGTCCCGCGGCCCGGACTCCGCGTCGGCGCCGCCGCGCTCCCGGGGCGGCGGTACCGCGCCCGCGGGCTCCTCCGTGGCGGAGGGTGCGTCGGGCGCGCCCCATGAGACGGGCCCGGCGGCGCCGGTGCCGCCCTGCTGCGCGGCGTCGGCCCGCCAGGCGGCGGCGGGCGCGGGCCCGCTGCCGTGCAGCCGGGCCGGGTCGTCCCAGGAGAGCGGGGCCTCGCCGCCCGCGCCCGGTGCCGCGGCGGAGTCGTCGAGGAAGACCGGACCGGTCTCCTCCGCCGCCGGGACGGCGGGCGGTGCGGCCGCCGGGGCGGGGGCCGGAGCGGGCACGGCGCCCGGCGGCGGTGCGGGCATCGCCTCGCCCTCGGCCGGGGCCGGCCGGCTGGTGCCCGGGACCCACGCGGCACCGTCCCAGTACCGGATGTAGCCGGGGATGGACGGGTCCGGGTAATACCCCCCAACGGGTACGTTTCCACTACTACCGGGGGATTCCGCCACTGTCCCCAACTCCCCTCACGTCCCACGCCTGTGCTCGCTGCGCCGCCTGCCTCCGGTGGCCCCCGGCCGCGCCGCGCGCGGGACGGGGCCGCTTCCGGGGCCCTCGGCGTGACCGTCCGCCGTGCCCCGGCTGCCGCGGGGGCACCGTGCTCGGCGTCGATCGTCCACGGAGGAGGTTAACGAAGAACGGCGGGGCGGCAGAGCGGGAGGCGAACGGGCGGCCGGACCCTCGAACGCGGGCCCGAGACATCCGGCGGGGACATCCCCGGACGAACCCGTGCGCTCCGCCGCCCGGACGGGCCGCACCGGTCCCGTAAGGGCCGTTCCGTACCGGTCGGCCGGGTGCGCGGAACCACCTGGACGGAGGCGGCGAAAAAATCCGCGAAGAATTTTCCAGAAGTCGCGTAAGGATCCGTGTGCCTGCGGCCTCTCTCCTTGTGCGGGCGGAAAACACGGGGCCCGTACAGCGAAGCGGAGAGGTGGAAAACCGATGCACAGCGTGGTGGAGCGAGAGTTGGAACTGGGTCTGGTCGTCTCCCCGGAGCAGAGCGTTCCGGTGCCGGCCCGGCTGGCCTACCGCACCGACGACCCGTACGCGGTCCACATCACCTTCCACATCGGCTCGGACGCGCCCGTCAACTGGACGTTCGCGCGCGAGCTGCTGGTCGAGGGCGTGTTCCGGCCCTGCGGTCACGGCGATGTGCGGGTGTGGCCGACGAAGGTGGACGGCCGGAGCCTGGTCTGTATGGCGCTCAGCTCGCCGGACGGGGACGCCCTCCTGGAGGCGCCCGCCGCCGCGGTGTCGGCGTGGCTGGAGCGCACGCTGCGGGTCGTCCCCCCGGGCTCGGAGCAGGAGCACCTGGGCATGGACAAAGGACTGAGCGAGCTGCTGGCGATGGCGACCGGCGACGCGCCGTGGGCCGGCGAGCCGTGGCCGTCCGACGAGACCCCGGACGCGGGTGCGTGAGCCGTGCCGGACACCGTGCCGGGCGCCGGATCACCGATCCCCCGCCCGGCACCGCGCGCACGGCTCCCCCGGCCCGCTCCCGGGTCAGCCGCGGTACGCCTCCAGCAGCCGCAGCCAGACCTCGCTGATCGTCGGGTAGGCGGGCACGGCGTGCCAGAGGCGTTCGAGGGGGATCTCGGCGGCCACCGCGAGGGTCGCCGAGTGCAGCAGTTCGCCGACCCCGGGGCCGACGAAGGTGGCGCCGAGGACGGTCTCGCGGTCCAGGTCGACGATCATCCGGGCGTGCCCGCGGTAGCCGTCGGCGTAGAGGGCGGCGCCGGCGACGGCGCCGAGGTCCGCGTCGACGGCGCGGATCCGGTGTCCGGCGCGCTCCGCCTCGGCGAGGCTCAGGCCCACCGCCGCGGCCTCCGGGTCGCTGAAGACGACCTGCGGGACGGCGGCGTGGTCGGCGGTGGCGGCGTGCGCGCCCCAGCGGTCGGTCTCCAGGAGGGGGACGCCCCGAGCCCGTGCGACGAGGGCGGCTCCGGCGATGCGGGCCTGGTATTTGCCCTGGTGGGTGAGGAGCGCGCGGTGATTGACGTCGCCGACGCCGTAGAGCCAGTCGTTGTCCGCGAGATCGGTGACGCGGCAGGTGTCGTCGACGGTCAGCCAGGAGCCCGGGGTGAGGCCGACGGTCTCCAGGCCGAGGTCGTCGGTGCGCGGGGCGCGGCCGGTGGCGATCAGCAGCTCGTCGGCGACGATCTCGTCGCCGTTGTCCAGTTCCACGGTGACCGGCCCGCCCGGCGCCTCCCGGCGCACCCGGGTGACGCCCGTCCCGGTCCGCAGCAGCACACCCGCCTCCGCCAGCGACGCGGCGACCAGCCGCCCGGCGAACGGCTCCATCCGGGGCAGCAGCCCCTCCCCCCGTACGACGAGGGTGACCGCGGCGCCCAGGGCGCGCCAGGCGGTGGCCATCTCGACGCCGACGACACCGCCGCCGACGATGACCAGCCGGCCCGGTACGGACGCGGCGCTGGTGGCCTCGCGGCTGGTCCAGGGGGCTGCGTCGGCGAGCCCGGGGATCGGCGGCAGGACGGCGCGGCTGCCGGTACAGAGGGCGACGGCGTGCCGGGCGCGGAGCGTCCGCTCCCCGTCCACGACGACTTTCCGCGGCCCGGCCAGCCGGCCCTGACCGCGGACCAGCTCCACCCCGACCGACTCCAGCCAGCGGACCTGGCCGTCGTCCTTCCAGTGTGAGGCGAAGGCGTCGCGGTGGGCGAGGACGGCTTCGGCGTCCAGGGGTCCTGCGACCGCGTCCTTGAGGCCGGGTACCCGGCGGGCCTCGGAGCGGGCGGTGACCGGGCGCAGCAGCGCCTTGCTCGGCATACAGGCCCAGTAGGAGCATTCGCCGCCGACGCGTTCGCTCTCGACGATGACGGCGCTCAATCCGGCGGCGTGCGCCCGGTCGGCGACGTTCTCGCCGGTGGGGCCCGCCCCCACCACGATCACGTCGTACGTCTCACCGTCCGCGGTCGTTGCGCTGGCTGGCATCGGCTGCTCGCTCCCTGCGTGGGGCCGCGGCCGGGCGGGCCCGGCCGCGTACGGTCGCCGCCGCGCGGAAGGCGGCGGGCAGTTCCCATCGTGCGTCCGGGGCGGCGGGGCCGCATCCGGCGGTGGGGCGCGCCCGGTGGCGTACGGGGCGGGGACGCGGCGCCCGGACCGTACGGCGGTGGCGGGCCGTGAGGGGCCCGCCCCGGTGTCAGAACAGCTTCCCGGGGTTGAGCAGGCCCAGGGGGTCGAATGCCTGCTTGATGGAGCGGTGCATTTCGAGGCCGACGGGGCCCAGTTCGCGGGCGAGCCACTCCTTCTTCAGGATGCCGACGCCGTGTTCGCCGGTGATCGTGCCGCCCAGTTCGAGGCCGAGGGCCATGATCTCGTCGAAGGAGGCGCGGGCCCGGCGGGACTCGTCGGCGTCGGCGGGGTCGAAGCAGACGGTGGGGTGGGTGTTGCCGTCCCCGGCGTGGGCGCAGACGCCGATGGTCAGGTCGTACTTCGCGGCGATGGCGGCGGTGCCGTGAAGCATCGCGGCGAGCTGCGAGCGGGGGACGCAGACGTCGTCGATCATGGTGGCGGAGCGGACGCGTTCCAGGGCGAGGAGGGTGACGCGGCGCGCCTGGAGCAGCAGTTCCGACTCGGCCTCGGTGTCGGCGGGGACCACCTCGGTGGCGCCGGCGGCGGTGCACAGCGCGCCGAGGGCGGCGAGGTCGGCGGCGGCGTCGGGGGTGTCGAAGGCGGCGAGGAGCAGCGCCTCGGTGGTGTCGGGCAGGCCCATGCGCGCGTAGTCGTTGACGGCGCGGACGCAGGTGCGGTCCATCAGCTCCAGGAGCGACGGGGTGTGGCCCTCGGCCATGATCGCGCAGACCGCCGCGCAGGCGGCCTCGGTGGAGGGGAACTCGGCGGCGAGCGCGAGCTGCCGCGGCGGTTTCGGTTTCAGGGCGAGGACGGCGCGGACGACGACGCCGAGGGTGCCCTCGGAGCCGACGAAGAGGCGGGTGAGGTCGTAGCCGGCGACGCCCTTGGCGGTGCGGCGGCCGGTCGACAGCAGCCGGCCGTCGGCGAGGACGACATCGAGGCCGAGGACGTACTCGGCGGTGACGCCGTACTTGACGCAGCACAGGCCGCCGGAGGCGGTGCCGATGTTGCCGCCGATGGAGCACTCCTCCCAACTGGAGGGGTCCGGCGGGTAGTACAGCCCGTGCTCGTTCACCGCGCGGGAGAGGACGGCGTTGATGACGCCCGGCTCGACGACGGCGGTGCGGTCGACGGGGTTGATCTCCAGGATGCGGTCCATCTTGACGAGCGAGAGGACCAGGCAGCCGTCGGTGGCGTTGGCCGCGCCGGACAGGCCGGTGCGGGCGCCCTGCGGGACGACCGGGACGCGCAGCGCGGTGGCGGTGCGCATGACGTGCTGGACCTCTTCGGCGGTGCGCGGCAGGACGACCGCGGCGGGCCGCCCGGCGTCGCAGAAGCCCGCCATGTCCCGGGCGTAGGCGCCGGTGACGTCCGGGTCGGTGAGGATCGCTTCGTCGGGGAGGCCGGCGCGCAGCCGTGCGAGAAGGTCCATGGCGTCAGCGTCGCATCCGCGGGGGCCGTACGGAAGATCACGGCGGGGACGGAACCCGGCCATCCGCACCGGCGGCCGCCGGGCCCCGCGGCGGGCGTGCCGCGGCGGCCCACCGCCCCGTCGGACGGGACGGGGCGGCGGGCCGGACGCGGCCGGGCGCCGGCCGGTCGGGCGCGGGGAAGCTCCGGCGGCGCCGCGGTGTGCGGGCCGGTGGCGAGGTGGCCGCCGGCGGGGCGGTCAGAGGTTGCCGCGGCGCTCCTGCTCGCGCTCGATCGCCTCGAAGAGGGCCTTGAAGTTGCCCTTGCCGAAGCCCATCGAGCCGTGCCGCTCGATCATCTCGAAGAAGACGGTCGGCTTGTCCTGGACCGGCTTGGTGAAGATCTGCAGCAGATAGCCGTCCTCGTCGCGGTCGACGAGGATCTTCAGCTCGCGCAGCGTCTCGACGGGCACCCGCGTCTCACCGGCCCACTCGCCGAGGGTGTCGTAGTACGAGTCGGGGGTGTCGAGGAACTCCACACCCGCCTCGCGCATGGCGCGGACACTGGCGACGATGTCGTTGGTGGCGAGCGCGATGTGCTGGACGCCCGGACCGCCGTAGAACTCCAGGTACTCGTCGATCTGCGACTTCTTCTTGGCGATGGCCGGCTCGTTGAGCGGGAACTTCACCTTGCGGGTGCCGTCCGCGACGACCTTCGACATGAGCGCGGAGTACTCGGTGGCGATGTCGTCGCCGACGAACTCCTTCATGTTGGTGAAGCCCATGACGTTGTTGTAGAAGGCCACCCACTCGTTCATCCTGCCGAGTTCGACGTTGCCGACGCAGTGGTCGATGGCCTGGAAGCGGCGGGGTCCGGTGGCGACGAGCGGCTTGGCGGGGACGTAGCCCGGCAGGTACGGGCCGGTGTAGTCGCGGCGTTCGACGAGGGTGTGCCGGGTCTCGCCGTAGGTGGCGATGGCGGCGCGGACGACGGTGCCGTGCTCGTCCTTCGTCTCGTAGGGCTCCTCGATGCCGGTGGCGCCGTGGGCGGTGGCGTAGGCGTACGCGGCGCGGGCGTCGGGGACCTCGATGGCGAGATCGACGACGCCGTCACCGTGGGCGGCGACATGGTCGGCGAGGAAGCGGCCCCAGTCGGAGGACGGCTTGATCACGGAGGTGAAGACGAACCGGGCGCCGCCGGATTCGAGCACGTAACTGGCGGTCTCGCGGCTGCCGTTCTCCGGTCCGGAGTAGGCGACGCGGGTCATGCCGAAGGCGGTGGCGTAGTAGTGCGCGGCCTGCTTGGCGTTGCCGACGGCGAAGACGACCGCGTCCATCCCCTTGACCGGGAAGGGGTCCGCCTGTCGGGCCGTGCCGGGGGTGGGCTGAGTGTGCATCGTGTCTGCCATGGCCGCAGATTCCCTCCGATCCACAAGGTGCGCAATAGTTCGCGTATCTACTGGGCACTATGCCTAGCGGTTCGGGGGTTGTGCCGGGCTATCTGTACAGGATGACCATCGGTAACGGAGGGATGCGCGGTGGCGATCGATCATTTGGACGGGCGGCTCATCGAGCTGCTGGCGCGCGAGCCGCGGATCGGGGTGCTGGAGGCGTCGCGGCGGTTGGGCGTGGCGCGCGGCACCGTCCAGGCGCGGCTGGACCGGCTTCAGTCGAATGGAGTCATCAGGGGTTTCGGCCCGGAGGTGGACCCGGCGGCACTCGGCTACCCGGTGACCGCATTTGCCACATTGGAGATCAAACAAGGCCAAGGAGCGGACGTACGTGCTCACTTGACGACCGTTCCTGAAGTGTTGGAGCTGCATACAACGACCGGACATGGGGACATGCTCTGCAGGCTCGTCGCACGCTCCAACGCCGATCTCCAACGTGTGATCGACCTGGTGGTCGGTTTTGATGGCATCGTGCGGGCCTCGACGGCGATCGTGATGGAAAATCCGGTCCCGCTGCGCATCATCCCTCTGGTGCAACAGGCGTCGGAGGACTGACGGAGGAGGGGGCCAGTGAGCTTCTGGGAGTACCTCGGCAGCCGCCACGCCCAGTTGCTGACCGACGCGGCGCAGCACGCCAGCGCGGTCTTCCAGTGCATGGTGGCCGCCACCGTCCTCGGCGTCGCGCTGGGCGTCGCGACGTACCGCAGCGAATGGGCCGGACACCTCGCGACCACCGCCACCTCGACGATCCTCACCGTCCCCTCGCTGGCCCTGATCGGTCTGCTCATCCCGATCGTCGGCCTCGGCGTCGCCCCGACCGTCATCGCCCTGACGCTGTACGGGCTGCTGCCCGTCGTCCGCAACGCCATCGTCGGGCTGCGCGGGGTGGACGCCACGCTGGTGGACGCGGCGCGCGGCATCGGCATGTCCCGCGCCGCCCAATTGCTGCGGGTGGAACTGCCGCTGGCCTGGCCGCCGATCCTCACCGGTATCCGGGTCGCCACCCAGATGCTGATGGGCATCGCCGCCATCGCCGCCTTCGCGTCCGGCCCCGGTCTCGGCAACGAGATCTTCCGCGGCATCTCGTCGCTGGGCAGCGCCAACGCCCTCAACCAGGTGCTCTCCGGCACGCTCGGGATCGTCGTCCTCGCCCTGCTCTTCGACGCCGCGTACGTCCTCATAGGACGGCTGACCATTCCCAGGGGGATCCGTGCCTGAGACGTCCGTGCCCACCGCCGAAGGGGCCGCCGCGCCCGCCGCGGTCTCCGGTGCCAACATCCGGCTGGAGAACCTCACCAAGCACTACCCGGGCAGCCCGGCGCCCGCCGTGGACGATGTGACGATGGAGATCGACGCCGGTGAGCTGGTCGTCTTCGTCGGCCCGTCGGGCTGCGGCAAGTCCACCACGCTGAAGATGATCAACCGGCTGATCGAGCCGACGTCCGGCCGGATACGCATCGGCGACCGCGACGTCACCGGCATGGACCCGGTCAAACTGCGCCGCACCGTCGGCTACGCCATCCAGTCCTCGGGCCTCTTCCCGCACATGACCGTCGCCCAGAACATCGCCCTCGTCCCGAAGATGACCGGCTGGTCCAAGGCGCGGACGAAGAACCGCGTCGAGGAGATGCTCGACCTCGTCGGGCTCGACCCGGGCGAGTTCCACGGGCGGTACCCGCGCCAGCTCTCCGGCGGGCAGCAACAGCGCGTCGGCGTCGCCCGGGCGCTCGCCGCCGACCCGCCGGTGCTGCTGATGGACGAGCCGTTCGGCGCCGTCGACCCGATCACCCGCGACCACCTCCAGGACGAGCTGATCCGGCTCCAGCACGAGCTGCACAAGACGATCGTCTTCGTCACCCACGACTTCGACGAGGCGATCAAGCTCGGCGACCGGATCGCGGTGCTCCGCGAGCGCTCCCACATCGCGCAGTTCGACACCCCCGAGGCGATCCTCACCAACCCCACCGACGACTTCGTCTCCGGCTTCGTCGGCGCCGGCGCCGCCCTCAAACGCCTCAACCTCACCCGCGTACGGGACGTCGGCATCGTCGACTTCCCCACCGCCGGCGTCGACGACCCGCTGTCGTCCATCTTCGACCTGCTGCGCGACGGCGACACCAACGAGGTGCTGCTGCTCGACCGCCACCGCCGCCCCTACAAGTGGCTGCGGCGCGGCGATCTGATGCGCGCGAAAGGAACGCTGGCGCGCGCCGGGACGCTGGTGCACGACACCGTCACCCGCGACGCGACGCTGCGCGACGCGCTGGAGGCGGTCCTCACCGACAACACGGGCCGGGTCGCGGTCACCGGACGGCGCGGCGAGTACATCGGCGTCGTCGACATGGAAACGCTGATGAACAACGTCCACGAACTGCTGGAGGCCGACCGCCTGGAGGCCATCGAACACCGCCACCAGTTGGAGGAGGCGCGGGCCCGCCGCACCCGCATGGCGCAGGAGGGCGTGGGCGAAGGCGGCGCGGGGGCCCCGGCATGAGCCCCCGCGAGGAGCGCCGCGCACCCCGCGACGAGCGGCCGCCGGGCGAACACGAGGTGGGCGGGCTGGCGTTCCGGGACGAGATACGTGAGCGGGAGGACACGGGCGCCGCCGCCGCGTCCGCGGCACCGCCCCGGGGGCTGCGCCGGATCACCTGGCAACAGGCGCTGGCCATGCCGCTGTTCCTGGCCGCCGCGCTCCTCGCCACCTGGCTCTGGTTCCGCGGCGCCCGCCTCGACTCCATCGCCCACCAGGCCGTCGACAACGGCAAGGTCGGCCTCGCGGTGCGCCAGCACATCCAGCTCACCGCCGTCTCCACCTTCTTCGTACTGATCATCGCGATCCCGCTGGGCATCGCGCTGACCCGCGCCCGGCTGCGCCGCGTGACACCGTTCGCGGTCGCCGTCGCCAACCTCGGCCAGGCGGTGCCCGCCCTGGGCCTGCTGGTGCTGCTCGTCATCTGGCTGGGCATCGGCACGAGAGCCGCGGTCATCGGCATGGTGGTCTACGCGGTGCTCCCGGTGCTCGCCAACACCATCGCCGGACTGCGCGCCATCGACCCGACGCTGACGGAGGCGGCCCGCGGCATCGGCATGTCCGCGACCGGTGTGCTGGCCCGGGTCGAACTCCCGCTGGCCGTCCCGCTGATCCTCGCCGGGGTGCGTACCGCGCTGGTGCTGAACGTCGGCACCGCCACGCTCGCCACGTTCGGCGGTGGCGGCGGGCTCGGCGACCTGATCTCGGCCGGCATCATCACCCAGCGGATGCCGGTCCTCGTCCTCGGCTCCGTGCTGACCGTGGCGCTCGCGCTGCTGGTCGACTGGCTGGCCCAACTCGTCGAAGTGCTGCTGCGGCCGCACGGTCTGGAGGGAACGCGCTGATGGCACCGAGCCCCGTGCGCCGCCGCCCGCGCCGCACCGCCCGCGCCGCCGCCCTGGCCGCCGTGGTCACCCTCCTCGGCGGCTGCGGTCTGGTCAGCGGCAGCCCGATGACCGACAACGTCCGCCCCGGCACCCTCGGCCGCGGCCTGCCCCTCAAGGGCGCCCAGTTGACCGTGACCTCCAAGGAGTTCACCGAGAACATCATCCTCGGCCAGATCATGGGCCTGGTCTTCGAGGCGGCCGGCGCCACCGTCATCGACAAGACCAACATCCAGGGCAGCATCGGCGCCCGCGAGGCGGTCCGCAGCGGCACCGCCGACGGCATGTACGAGTACACCGGCACCGGCTGGATCACCTACCTCGGCCACGACAAGCCGATCACCGACCCGCATCAGCAGTGGGTCGCGGTCCGCGACGCCGACCGCGCCAACAACCTCGTCTGGCTGCCGCCCGCCCGCCTCAACAACACTTACGCGTTCACCCTCAACCGCGCCAACGCCCGCAAGTACGGCGTCACCACGCTCTCCGGCATGGCGGCGCTGCTGAAGAAGGACCCGGGGGCGGTGACCCTCTGCGTGGACAGCGAGTTCGCCGCCCGCAACGACGGACTGCCCGGCATGGCGAAGCGGTACGGCATGCAGCTCCCGCCGGGCAACATCCACAAGATGACCAGCGGCGTCGTCTACACCCAGACCTCCCAGGGCACCGCCTGCACCTTCGGCGAGGTCTACACCACCGACGGCCGCATCAAGGCGATGCACCTCACCGTCCTCGCCGACGACAAGCGCTTCTTCCCCAACTACAACGCGGCGCCCGAGATGTACGCCCCGACGATGAAGAAGCACCCGGAGATCGCCGGACTCCTCAACCCCGTCACCGAGGCGCTGGACAACACCGTCGCCCAGAAACTGAACGCCCAGGTCGACGTCGAGGGCAAGGACCCCCACGAGGTCGCCAAGGAGTGGCTGATCGCCAAGGGATTCATCAAGGAGGGGTGAGGCGGCGGCAGGCGGCGGGGACCTCACGCCTCCCGGCCGGGCCGAGGACCGCACGCCTCCCGCCCGACCGGGCTCACCGCACGGCCCCGCCCCGCCTCAGCAGCTCGGGACCGACCCGCCGCTCTTCAGCGCCTTGAGCGCGTCCAGCGCGCCCTTGAGAGTGGTGACGGGGATCAGCCGCATCCCGCGGGGCCGCTCCGCGACCGCCTGGGAGCACTCCGCCTTCGGGACGAGGAAGAGCCGGGCGCCGTCGCGGTGCGCCGCCCGCATCTTCAGCGGCACCCCGCCGACCGGGCCGACGCTCCCGTCGGTCTCGATGGTGCCGGTACCGGCGATGGTCCGGCCGCCGGTCAGCTCGCCCCCAGAGCCGTCCCCGTCGAGCTTGTCGATGATCCCGAGGGCGAACATCATCCCGGCGCTCGGCCCGCCGATGTCCGCCAGCCGCAGGGTGACCTCGACGTCACGGGCCGACCGGTGCAGCTGCCCCAGCGCGGCGCCGACCGCCGCGTCCTGCGACTCCTTCATCTCCGCGGCGTTGTGCCGCGCGACCTCCTCGGTGTTGTCGCCCACCGGGTAGACCGATTCGGACGGCATCACCGCCTCGTCCGCGCGGAACCAGCCCCGGACCAGGTCCGGCAGGTGCACCGGGGCGTCCGGCCCGGTGGCGACGATCGCCGTCATCCGTAGCTGGCCGCTGGTCCGGCGGGTGTCGGCACCGGAGATGGTGATCACCGGTTTCCCCTTGTTGTCGCCGAGGACGTTCGCCGTCGGCCCCGGGTACGCCAGCGAGTACGGCAGCGGCGCGAGGGCGGCGGTCAGCAGCAGGGCGAGGACCAGGGCGGCACAGATCGTCAGGGCACGAGCGCGGGAGGACACCCCGCCACCCTAGAGGACCCCGGACCGGGCACCGGCACCGCACGTCCGGCACGGGCACACCCCGCGGACCGCCCGGCGGCGCGCACCGCCCGGCCGGTTCAGCGCAGCGCCTCCGCGACCTCCCGCGCCGCGTCGACCACCCGCGGACCGATCCGCTCGGAGACGGCGTCGGCGAGCATCACCACGCCCACACTGCCCTCGATACCGCTGACGCCGAGCAGCGGTGCGGCGGCGCCGCTCGCGCCCGCCTCCAGCTCGCCGTGGGTCAGCGCCAGCCCGGCGTCCTGGACCCGGCCCTGACGGGCCTTGAGGATCGCCCGCCCGGCGGCCCCGCGGTCCAGCGGATGCCGGAACCCGGCCCGGTACGCGACGTGGTAGTCCGTCCACGTCGGCTCCACGACGGCGACGGCCAGCGCTTCGGTGCCGTCGACGAGGGTGAGGTGCGCGGTGGCACCGATGTCCTCGGCGAGCGAGCGGAGCGCGGGCAGCGCCGCCTCCCGCACCAGCGGATGCACCTGCCGGCCCAGGCGCAGTACGCCCAGACCGACGCGGGCTCTGCCGCCGAGATCCCGGCGGACCAGCGCGTGCTGCTCCAGCGTGGCCAGCAGACGGTAGACCACGGTGCGGTTGACCCCGAGCTTCTGGGAGAGCTCGGTGACGGTCAGGCCGTGGTCGGTGTCGGCGAGCAGTTTGAGGACGCGCAGTCCCCGGTCGAGCGTCTGGGAGGTCTCCGCGGTCACGACGCCCCCTCCTGGTCGAGTGGCGGCATCATCGGCGCGGGGCGCTGCGGTCCCGGTGCAGCGCGCGCAAGAGGCCGCCGGCCGCATGCACCGGCTGCGCTCCGCGGCGGCGCTGCCACGGGGCGTGTGCGTGACGGGACAGTAGCGAGCTGGTCCGGTCAGCGGAAGTCCCCGTCCAGAATCCGGTCTTTCCCGTCCGGAATGTTCGCTAAATCCCCCTGACCTGCGAGTAACTTTCCCTGCCCGCACCGCGGTTGACGTAGCTCGCGCCCGCCTCCGCACCGTACGCGAAGAGGCGGTGCGCCGGGCGCACCGCCTCCTCACTCAGCTCCGCGGGCCACGCCCGCTCACTTCATCCGCGTGGCCCACTCCCGGACCTTCTTGATCCGCTCGGTGAGCTGACCGGCGGTGGCCTCCGCGCTCGGCGGGCCGCCGCAGACCCGGCGCAGCTCGGTGTGGATCACGCCGTGCGGTTTGCCGCTCTGGTGGACGTACGCGCCGACCAGCGTGTTCAACTGCTTGCGCAGCTCCAGCATCTCCTTGTGGCTGACCACCGGGCGCCGCTCGGCCGGCAGCTCCAGCAGATCCGCCTCTTCCGCGGGCTTCTTCTTGGAGTGCGCGATCTGCCGCGCCTGCCGCTTCTGGAGCAGCATCTGCACCTGGTCCGGCTCCAGCAGCCCGGGGATGCCGAGGTAGTCCTGCTCCTCCTCGCTGCCCGCGTGCGCCTGCATGCCGAACTCGGCGCTGTTGTAGAGCACCCGGTCGAAGACCGCGTCCGACTCCAGCGCCTCGAACGAGAACTGCTCCTGCTCCCCGGTGTCCTCGTCCTGCGCCTGGTTGGCCTCGTCCATCTCCTTCTCGGACTCGGCGTACGGGTCCTCGTCCCCGTCCTTCTTCGGCTTGTCCAGGACGTGGTCGCGCTCGACCTCCATCTCATTGGCGAAGCCGAGCAGCGTCGGGACGGTCGGCAGGAACACCGACGCCGTCTCGCCGCGCTTGCGGGACCGTACGAAACGGCCCACGGCCTGCGCGAAGAAGAGCGGGGTGGAGATCGTCGTGGCGTACACGCCGACGGCCAGGCGCGGGACGTCGACGCCCTCGGACACCATCCGGACCGCGACCATCCAGCGGTCGTCGGAGGCGGCGAAGTCGTCGATGCGCTGCGAGGCGCCGCTGTCGTCGGAGAGCACCAGCGTCGCGCCGCGCCCGGTGATCTCCCGGATCAGCTTGGCGTACGCCCGCGCCTGCTCCTGGTCGGAGGCGATGACCAGCGCCCCGGCGTCCGGGATGCTCTTGCGGACCTCGCTCAGCCGCTGGTCGGCGGCGCGCAGCACGTTCGGCATCCAGTCGCCGCGCGGGTCCAGCGCGGTCCGCCACGCCTGCGAGACGGCGTCCTTGGTCATCGGCTCACCGAGCCGCGCCGCGATCTCGTCACCCGCCTTCGTCCGCCAGCGCATGTTGCCGCTGTAGGACATGAAGATCACCGGGCGGACGACGCCGTCGGCGAGGGCGTTGCCGTAGCCGTAGGTGTAGTCGGCGGACGAGCGGCGGATGCCGTCGTTGCCCTCCTCGTACGTGACGAAGGGGATCGGGTTGGTGTCGGAGCGGAACGGCGTACCGGTCAGCGCGAGCCGCCGGGTGGCCGGTTCGAACGCCTCCAGGCACGCCTCGCCCCACGACCTGGAGTCACCGGCGTGGTGGATCTCGTCGAGGATGACCAGCGTCTTGCGCTGCTCGATGCGGTTGCGGTGCAGCATCGGCCGGACGCCGACACCGGCGTACGTGATCGCGATGCCGTGGTACTCGCGGCCCAGCGGGCCCGCGCTGTACTCCGGGTCGAGCTTGATCCCGACCCGCGCGGCGGCCTCCGCCCACTGCTTCTTCAGGTGCTCGGTCGGGGCGACGACGGTCACCTGCTGCACGACGTGGTGGTGGAGCAGCCACGAGGCGAGGGTGAGCGCGAAGGTGGTCTTTCCGGCTCCCGGGGTCGCGACGGCGAGGAAGTCCCGGGGCTGGGTCTGGATGTACCGGTCCATGGCCGCCTGCTGCCAGGCGCGCAGCTTGTTCGCGGTACCCCAGGGGGCCCGGCCCGGGAAGGCCGGGGACAGGTGGTGATTGCTGGTGGCGCTGGTGGTGGTAGTCACGGTCTCCGTCGGCTGGCTCGGCGATCGGCAACCGCGTCAGCCTACCGGGGCGAGGCGGGGCGGCGCGGTGTTCCGGCCGTCCGGGCGCCGGGGTTGGGACCGACCTCACACCGCGCCGCCCGGCCCCCACCCGCCCGTCGCGCAGGCTCCTCTAGACCGTCTCCGCAGGTCGCAGCCGTCCCGCCAGGGCGGCGCCGAGAGCCGCCACCACGGCCATCGCGGCGAAGACGGCGAGGAAGGCGGCGGGCGGCGCGGCAGCGGCGGCGTGGGCGCCCGCACCGGTGGCCGGGGAGCCGCCGCCGAAGGCGACGAAGAGGGCGCCGCCGAGGCCGACGAAGACGACGTTGCCGAGCGCGTCCGCCATCTGGAGCGACGCGGAGTTGGCGCCCGCCTCCTCGGGCCGGGACAGCTTCAGCAGCAGCACCCCGCCGCTGGAGATGTTCAGCCCCATCCCGAAACCGCCGACCGTCCACGCCACCGCGACCGTCCACACCGGGACCGCGGCGGCCAGCACCAGCGGCACCGCCGCGATGGCCACCGCCAAGAACGCCATCCCGGCGCCCATCAGCCGCTCCCGGTACGGCTCGCACCGCGGGCGGCTCTGGACGTACGAGCCGAGCGCCCAGGTCAGACCGCCGCCGGTGAGGGAGAGTCCGGCGAGGGTGGCGGACAGGCCGCGCTCGGTGACCAGCAGCAGCGGGATGAAACTCTCCGCGGTGACCAGCGCCCCGGCCGCCAGCCCGCGCATCAGCACGACCATCGGCAGGCCCCGCGCCGCCCGGAACGTGCCCCGGGGCAGCAGCCGCCGCACCGCGGGCACCAGCAGCGCCAGCCCCGCGGCCGCCGGGAGCACCGCGTACGGCGTCAGGTGCCCGCCCGCGTACTGGAGCAGCCAGGCGCCCGCGGCGACGGCCAGCGCGAGGAGGGCGCGGCGGCTGCGGAGCACCGCGCCGAGGCCGCCGCGCGGGTCCGGTGCCTCGCGCGGCAGGGCGCGCAGCGCGGGCAGCATCACCGCCAGCGGCAGCAGGACCAGGACCGGGATGGCGAGGAAGACCCAGCGCCAGCCGACATGCTCGGCGACGCTCCCGGCGGCCAGCGGACCGACGATCACCGGCAGCACCCACGCCGCCGAGAACGACGCCATCACCGCCGGACGCAGCCGCTCCGGATAGGCCCGCCCGACGACGACGTACAGCGAGACGATGACCAGCCCGCCGCCGAGCCCCTGCACCCCGCGCCCCGCGACGAACAGGCCCATGGTCGGCGCCGCCCCCGCGATCACCAGCCCGGCGCCGAACCCGCCGATCCCGGTGAACAGCGGCACCAGCGGCCCCCGCCGGTCGTTCCACTCCCCCGCCAGCGCCATCGCGAAGAGGCTGGTGGTGAAGAACGCGGAGAAGGCGAACGCGTACAGCCCGATGCCGTGCAGCGCCCGGGCGGCGAGGGGCATCGCGGTGTTCACCGCACTCGCCTCGAAGGCGATCAGCGACACCACCGAGACGATCCCGAGCGTCAGCGCCCGGTACCCCCGCCCGAACACGCCCCCACCCGGCGGCCCGCCCTCCGGAACGGGCCCCGGAACATCCGGGGCGGACGGCGGAACGGCTGAGGTGACGACATCGCTGTCGCGCGCGGAGTCGGCGGTCATCGGCCCAGCGTAAGGGCCGACACGCCGCACCGCCCCTGTCCCCGGACAGGACATCGGACGGGTATCTCCCTCGGCCGAAGGGCCTACGACGGGACCCGTACGGGGGTGTACGAGGCCGTACGGGACACGTACGCGGGCGGCGGGCGGCGGATCCCGTAGGGGACGGGCGCGGACCCCGTACGGGCCGGGAAGTCGCCCTGTACGGGACGGGCGTGGGTCCCGTACGGGCCAGGTCCCGGGGCCCGTAAGGGCGGCACTCCGACGGCGGCCACGGGCAGGGACCCCGGGCCCCGGACACGGACCGGCCCGGCATCCCGTACGGGCCGGGCGGATCCCGCACGGGCCGGACGCGGGTCCGCACGACCCGGGCGCGGGGGCCCGCACGGCCCGGTGCTCGCATCCCGCACGGGCCAGGCGCGGGATCCCGTACGGGCCGGCTGTCCGCATCCCGTACGGGCTGCACGCGTCGGCGGCGGCCACAGGCACGGACCCCGGGCCCCGGACACGGACCGGCATCCCGTACGGGCCGGGCGGATCCCGCACGGGCCGGACGCGGGTCCGCACGACCCGGGCGCGGGGGCCCGCACGGCCCGGTGCTCGCATCCCGCACGGGCCAGGCGCGGGATCCCGTACGGGCCGAGCGTGGGGGTCCCACACGGGCCGGTGCCCGCATCCCGCACGGGCCAGGCGCGGGGCCCCGCACGACCCGGGCGCGGGGGGCCCGCGTCAGCGGCGGGCGCCGGGACCAACGGATGAACCCCGCGTTGCCCCGCGTTACCGCCCGTTGCCGCGTATTGCCGTACGTGTGCCCCGTGTTGCGGCCTCGTGGCGGGGCGGGCCGGAGGGTTCCGGGGGCCGCGCGGGTCTGCCTACAGTCGGTGCATCGCCTCATCCCGGCCGTGTGCCCGAGTGGTTGAGGGACTCGCCTGCAAAGCGAGTTACGCGGGTTCGATTCCCGCCACGGCCTCCGGTCCCTCGATCAGGGACTCATCGAGGGCGGTCCCGCTGCGGGTGGACCGCCCTCGACGGCGTTCGTTCCGCGGACGGCGCGCTGTCGCGTCGTCGTGCTCCACGCACCGTCCCGGAACGGACCGCCGCACGCCCTGAAGGCGGCCCCGACCTCGGCGGGGACCGCCTTCAGGGCGTTTTCGCCGCCGCTTCCCGGGGGCGCCGCCCCGCGGCACGGCGCCCCCGGGGCGGCCCTACGCGTGCGCCTGCGGCGCGCCCTGCGCGCTCTGCGCCACCGCCGCCTGCGGGCGGATCGGGAGCCGGCCGATGGGCCGGCCGGTGGCCGCGCGGACCGCGGAGGCCACCGCCGCCGGGGAGGTCACCACCGGCACCGCGCTCGCCGCCTTCGCGCCGAACGGGGCGACCACGTCGCGCTCCTCGACCAGGCTCACGATGCGGATGTCCGGCGCGTCCAGCGCGGTCGGCAGGGCGTAACCGGTCAGATCCGGGTGGCGCACCTGACCGCGCGTGGTGCGCAGGTTCTCCATCAGCGCGGCGCCCAGCCCCTGGGTGACGCCCGCCTCGATCCGGGCCCGTAGCTGCCGCGGGTTGAGCACCCGGCCGACGTCCTGCGCGACGGACATCTCCACCACGCGGACGGTGCCCAGCTCGATGTCGACGTCGGCGACGCAGCGGATCGCGCAGAACGCCATCCCCACGAACGCGTCGCCCTGCCCGGACTCGTCCAGCGGCTCCGTCGGATGCGGACGGCACTGCGCGGTGGCCCACAGCTCCTTGCCGTCCAGCGCCTCCGCGACGGTGGTGGAGAGCACCCCGTCGTACGAGGTGATCTTGCCGTCGGTGATCTGGAGCAGCTCGGTGGACATCCCGAACTTGTGGGCCAGCGGCTGGAGGAGCTGGGTGCGGACCATCCTGGCGGCCCGTTCGACGGCGCCGCCGGAGACCCAGGTGTGGCGGCTGTGGCAGGCGCGCCCGGCGGGCGGCTGATCGGTGTCGACGCCCGCGATGTGCACCTCATCGACGCCCAGCGTCTCCTGCACGATCTGCCGCGCCAGCGTGGCGAAACCGCTGCCGGTCTCCACGGCGGCGCAGATGACGGTGGCGACCGACCCGCTGACCTTGACGGTCGCGGTGGACACCTCGTCGGCGCCCTCCGCGCCCAGCATGTGCACCATGCCCAGCGCGTAGCCGACGCCGCGGCGCACCGCGCCCGGCTCCCCCGCGCCCTCCGGGCCGCCCGGCAGCAGCCACTCCGCCTCCGGGGTGTCCTTGGGCAGCTCCGGCAGCGGCGCCTCGGTGACCGCGCGCAGCAGTTCGGCGACGGGCGCGGGGCACGTCACCGTCTGGCCGGTGGGCAGCAGATCACCGGTGGCCATGACGTTGCGCCGCCGGATCTCGTCCGGCTCCAGGCCCAGCCGCGCCGCGAGCTTGTCCATCTGGCCCTCGTGGGCGGCGCAGACCTGCATCGCGCCCTCACCGCGCATATGGCCGGAGGGCGGATTGTTGGTGCGCACCGCCCAGCCCTCGATGACGGCGTGCGGCACGACGTACGGGCCGCAGGCGAACGAGACGGCGGCGGCCAGCGCCTCGGCGGAGGTGTCCGCGTAGGCCCCGGCGTCCATCAGGATCTGCGCCTCGACCTTCACCAGCTTGCCGTCGGCGTCCGCGTGGTGGCGGTAGCGCAGCAGCGTCGGGTGGCGGTGGGCGTGGGCGAGGAAGGACTCCTCGCGGGTCGCGGCGAGCTTGACCGGGCAGCCGGTGCGCAGCGCCAGCAGTCCCAGGGAGAGCTGGATGCCGGGGTCCTCGCGGTCCGCGGTGGCGCCGGGCACGCCCGTCACCACGACCTTGACGCGCTCGGGGTCGAGGCCGAAGGAGGCGGCGGCCAGATCGCGGTCGGTGTGCGGGTCGGTGGAGGCGGTGTAGATCTCCACGCCGCCGTCCGGCCGCGGCACGGCGAGCCCGGCCTCGGCGCCGATGGGCGCGGGGTCCTGCCGGCCGATGCGGTACAGCCCCTCGACCATCACCTCGCCGACGGCCTCCGGGTCGCCGAAGCGGAGCGGGATGTGCCGGATGAGGTTGCCGTCCGGGTGCAGCGGCTCGGCCTCGAAGGCGAGTTGCGGGTCGGTGACCGGCTCCAGCAGCTCGTACTCGACGGCGATGGCGGCGGCGGCCAGCCGCGCGGTGTCCGGGTGGTCGGCGGCGATCGCGGCGATCGGCTCACCGTGGTACCGCACCTCGTCCTTGGCGAACACCGGGCGGTCGGCGACGCCGCGGCCGTGCCCGGCGTCCCCGGGGACGTCCGCGTGCGTGACGATCGCCCGGACACCGGGCAGTTCGGCGGCCTGCGCGGTGTCGAGGGAGACGATCCGGGCGCGCGGGTGCGGCGAGCGCAGCACCGCCGCCCACAGCAGCCCGTCGGCCCAGAGGTCGGCGGCGTACGGGAAGGTGCCCTGGGTCTTGGCGGACGCGTCGGCGGACGGCAGGGAGACGCCGAGCCCGTGCGGCGGCGGCTCGACGGGCGGGATCGGCACCCCGGCGGCGGGTGTCGCGGTGGCTGCGTCGGTCGTGCCGCTCATGCGGGGCCTCCCGTCCGGTGCGGTGCGTCCGGACCGTGGGGTTCGTCGGGGTCGTGGCCGGGGGCGCCACCGTGTCCGTCCGGGGCGTGCGGGCCTGGCTCATGCGCCCCTTGCGGGGCGGGCTCCGCCGGGCCCGCCTGGTGCGGGATGTGCGCCGCGCCCTCGGGCGCCTCCGCCTCCGCGGCGGCCTCGGCGGCCTTCTGCCGGGCGGTGACGACGGTGTCGACGGCGTCGAGCACCCCGCGGTACCCGGAGCAGCGGCAGAGGTTGCCGCAGAGCGCCTGGCGGGTCTCCAGTTCGCTGGGGGCGTGGTTGCCCTCCAGCAGGTCGTGCACGGTCATCGCCATGCCCGGGATGCAGAAACCGCACTGGACGGCGCCGGATTCGGCGAGGGCACGCTGCACGTCGGAGGGGCGGCCGCCCTCGGCGAGCCCCTCGACCGTACGGACCTCACTGCCCGCGGTGGTGGCGGCGGGCACCAGGCAGGAGGCGACCAGCCGCCCGTCCACCTGCACGGAACAGGCCCCGCACTCGCCCTGGGAGCAGCCGTCCTTGGCCCCCGCGAGCCCGAGCCGCTCGCGCAGCACGTAGAGGAGCGACTCACCGATCCAGGCGTCGGTGACCGGCCGGTCGGCGCCGTTGACCCGCAGCACGTACGAGGCGTGCGGGTGCTCCTCGGCGTACGCGTCGGCCCCGGCGGTGTCCGGCCCGGAGTGCGGCAGCACCTGGGGGGCCGCGTCGGGAACGGCCGGGTCGGGAGCCGCCATATCGGGGGCGGAGTCAGGAGCGGACGCGTCGAGGGCGACCGCGTCGGGAACGGCGGTGCCGGGCGCGGGCGCGTGGGGCGCGGCCGTCTCGTGACCGGCGGTCTCGTGACCGGCCGTCTCCGGGGCGGTGTCCTCGGGGCCTTCGGGTGCGGCGGTCTCGGGCTGCCCGGGGGCGGCCGGGGAGGGACCGTCGTCGCCGGGCTGCCGGGGGGCCGCCTCGGGGGCCTCGGTGACCTCATGCGCCCCAACAGGCTCCGGCGTCCCGTCGACCGCCCCGGTGGTCCCGGTTCCGGCCGCCCCGGTGCCGTCGGTGGTCCCGGGGCTCGCGACGTCCCCCGGGTCGGGTACCGGCGCGTCCTCCGGGTGACCGGCCTCGGGCCCGGTGGCCGCGTGGTCGGCGACGGGCACCGCCGTGACGGTGTCCTCCGCGGCGGGTACGGCCTCCGGTACGGGAACGCCGTGCGGCGGCGTGCCGTGAACGGCCGTGCCGGGCGCGGCGACAGGCTCCCGGCCGGGCTCGTGAACGGGCGCGTGGCCAGGCGCGTGAACGGGCTCGTGGTCCGGCGCGTGACCGGGGCCCTGGCCGGGCGCGTGGCCAAGCCCCTGGAGGTGCGCCGGTGCGTCCGGCTCCGCCCCCGGCGCTCCGGGCAGGCCGGACTCCGGCCCCGGTGCGCCCGGGATCCCGGCGGCGGGCAGGCCGTCCGCAGGAAGTCCGTCCACGGGAAGGCCCTCGGCGGAGAGACCGGTGGCGGTGCCCGCCGCACCGGCGTCCGCCTGCGGTACCTGCGGCTCCCCGGTGGCGTACGGCGCGTCCCCGACGAACGGTTCCGCGGTGAGGTGCCGCTCGTCCGGGGCGGTGTGCGGCTCCCCGGCGGGCGCCGCCGGTTCCGGAACGGTGTCCGCGCCGAGCCCGGACGAGGCGGGCGCGCCCTGCTCACCGGGGGCGTGCGCGGTCTCGGTGTGCGCCGTCTCCGCCGCGTCCGGACGGGCCGCGCCGCCGACGGGTGCGCCGTAGCCGGAGTACGTCCCGTAGGCCCCGTCGCGTACCGCGTCGAGGGGGAACTCGCCGGAGACATCGGGCTGTTCAGCGGCGGTGGGAACGGTCCAGGACGCGGTGTCCGCCGGGGGCTCGGCGAGGTGGCCAGGGGTCTCGGGGGCGGGCGCCTCCGGCGTGGCCGGGTCGGCCGGCGGCCACTGGGCGAGCGCGTCGGCGGGCAGCGACCAGTGGCCGCTGCCGCCGCCCGGCGTCACGGGCGGCGCCGCCTCCTGGGCGCCGTACGCGTCGCCGGTGCCGTGGGCGGTGTCCTGGGGCAGCCCGTGACCGGCGCCGCCCTGCGGGTACGGGTCCTCGGAGATACCGCCGAACAGCGGGTCCTGCCCCAGGGGGTGGCCGCCGTAGCCGCCCTGACCGCCGTAGGTGTCACCGGACGGGGCGTAGCCGTACGGGTCGGGGGCCGGGTGGCCGAGGTCCTGGCCGGTGTAGGTGTCGCCACCGGGGGCGGCGGGGTCGTAGCCGGTGCGGTACCCGGTGGCGGGGTAGCCGCCCGTGGGTCCCTGGCCGTGCGGGGCGGTACGGCCGTCGTCGACCAGGTATTCGCCGGACTCCTCCAGGACGTCGTCCGGGGCGCCCGGGACCGCCCACTGGCCGGTGCCGCCGACGGCGTCCGTACCGCCCGCGACCGGCCATTCGACGTGGTCGCCGCCCCATGGTGTGCCGTGCGGCGGGGTGCCGGTCGGCCCGGCCTCCTGCCCGGTGCGGTCGGGGTAGCCGGCCGACGGGTCGGCGTACCCGGCGGAGGGGTCGGCGAACGGCATCGTCCACTGGCCGGTGGCCGACGGGTCGGTGCCGGCGCCGGGGATCGGCGGGGTGAAGGTGGCCGGGGGGACGTAGCCGTGACCGGGCGCGGCGAGCGGGTCGGCGCCCGGCTGGTAGTAGTCGCCGCCGCCGAGGGCCGCGGTGGTGAACCCCTCGGGCAGCTGCACGAAGGCCGTGGCCTCCTGCTCGTACTCGCCGCCCTGCGGCAGCGGCTGCCAGCCCTGCTCGGGCTGCGGCCTGCGGTTGTCGTCGCTCACGAGAGCGCCCTCCCAAGTGCGCGGCGGGCCAGGGCCGCCACCGTACGGCGCAGATGCAGCGCGGCGGGCGGCAGGGTCTGCGGCTCGGAGCCGTCCTGCGGCGGCGCCGGGTCGGGGATGCAGGCGGCCGCGACGTAGTCGCCGAAGGCCGCCAGGGCCTCCGGGACGAGGGCGCGTTCGCCGTCCCAGTCGATGAGGGAGGCCACCCACTGCTCGGCCTCCAGGGGCCGCAGCGGCATCGCGGCGACGGCGCCGACGGCGCACCGCACCCCGCGCCGCGCCGGGTCGAGGACGAGCGCGACGGAGGCGGTGGCGCGGCCGGGGCCGGTGCGCCCGGTGGCCTTGAGGAACGTCTGCGGGGCGTGCAGCAGCGGAACCCGGACATAGCCGACGAGTTCGCCGGGGCGCAGCATCTCGCGGCCCGCCAGGAGGTGGCTCACCGGGATCTCGCGGCGGGCGCCCCCGGGGCCCGCGATGATCAAGGTGGCTTCCAGGGCGGCGAGGACCGGCAGGGTGTCGCCGGTCGGCGCGGAGCTGACGATGTTGCCGCCGAGCGTCCCGGCGTTGCGGATCTGCGGCGGCCCGGCGGCGCGCGCGGCGGCGGCGAGCCCGGGGATCAGCGCGGCGAAGTCGGGGCGCCCCATGCGGGCGAGGGTGAGTCCGGCGCCGAGGAGGGCGTGGCCGTCCTGGTACTGCCAGCCGCGGATTTCACTGATCCGGGCGAGACCCACGAGGCCCGCGGGTCTGAGGAGTCCGGCGTTGACCGCCGCCATGAGGTCGGTGCCGCCCGCGACGGGTACGGCGGCGGGCATGGCGGCGAGGGCCGCCACCGCCTCGTCGAGCGAGGCCGGCAACGTCACCGTGTGCGACGCCTGCGGTGCGTGCGTGGTCAAGCCAGCTGCCCCTTCCCCGGTGTCCCGGCAGTTCCGCTCGCCGTACGGTACGTGCTCACGGTCCGGACGTGGCAACTCTGGCACATTCTCGCGGGCGCCCGGCGCGAGGGTCCGCGAAGCGGTGTTCCGTCCCGAACGGCGCGCCGGTCCGCTTTCGTCCGGGGTGGCGGGCCCGTGGGGCGGCGGTGGTACGGGGCCGTACGGGTACGCCGGGGCGCCCGCGCGGCGCCCCGGTCCGGCGGCCGGCCGGCCCGGGAGCGGCCCGCACGGGCGCCCCGTTCGTACGGCGGCTCACACGTTCGGGGGCGGCCCGTCGATCGGGCGTCCGAGCAGACCGGGGCGCCGCTGCCAGGGGTGGGGGCCGCCGGGCGGGCGGTAGGCGACGCCGAGCGCGTCCAGGCGCGGGTAGTGGGCGGTCATCCGGCGGTCGAATTCCTGGTAGTCGCGGTCCTCGGGCGCGGGCAGCCGGGACCAGGCGACCTCGGCGAGCGCCACCAGCCGCGGGAAGACCTGGTAGTCACGGCGTTCCTGACTCTCCATGACCTCGGTCCACACGTTGGCCTGGGTGCCGAGCACCCGCTCCGCCTCGGTGTCGGTGAGGGCGTCGGGGACGGGTTCGAAGCGGTAGACGTCCTCCAGCGTGCGGACGAAGCCGATCGGCACCGGCTCGTCGGGCCCGGCGTCCTGCCGGTGGTCCAGATAGACCTGCTGTTCGGGGCACATGACGACGTCGTGGCCGGCGCGAGCGGCGGCGACGCCCCCGGCGTAGCCGCGCCAGGAGGAGACCGCGGCGCCCTCGGGCAGACCGCCCTCAAGGATCTCGTCCCAGCCGATGAGGCACCGGCCGCGGTCGGCGAGCCAGCGGGCGAAGTGGCCGAGGAACCAGCTCTGGAGACCGTCCTCGCCGTCGACACCCAGCTCGGCGATGCGCTTCTGGGCCGCGTCGGACGCCTTCCACTGCTCCTTGGGGCATTCGTCGCCGCCGAGGTGGACGTAGCGCGACGGGAACAGCTCCAGGACCTCCTCCAGCACCTCCTCGTAGAAGCGGACGGCGTTGTCAGTGGGGGCGAGTACGTTCGGATTGACGCCCCAGGTGTCCCAGACGGAGAGGGAGGACGTGTCGATGACGTCGGTGTTGCCGAGTTCCGGGTACGCGGCGATGGCCGCCTGTGAGTGGCCGGGGATATCGATCTCGGGGACGACGGTGATGTGGTGGCGCGCGGCGTAGGCCACGATCTCGCGCAGGTCGTCCTTGGTGTAGTGGCCGCCGTGCGGGATGTCGGTCCACAACGGCGAGGCGCGGTGGCCGAGTTTGGTGCGGGCGCGCCAGCCGCCGGTGCGGGTGAGTTCGGGGTGGCGGTCGATGGGCATCCGCCAGCCCTGGTCGTCGGTGAGGTGCAGATGCAGGACGTTGAGCTTGTGGGCGGCGAGCAGGTCGATCCAGCGCAGCACACCCTCCTTGGGCGTGAAGTGCCGGGCGACGTCGAGCATCATGCCGCGCCAGCCGAAGCGCGGGGCGTCCTCGATCCGCAGCGGCGGCAGTGACCGGGCGCGGACGCCGGGGGTGAGCGGTGCGCGGCGGAAGACGTCGGCGGTGTCGTCGGCGAGGAGCTGACGCAGCGTCTGGGCCGCCCAGAAGACCCCGGCCGGGCCGCCGCCGTCGAGGGCGAGGAGAGCGCCGTCGATGGTGAGGCGGTAGCCCTCGGGGCCGAGGCGGCGGGCGAGTTCCGGGTCGGTACGCAGCCGGATACGGCCGCGGCAGCCGTCGTGGTGCGGGGGCAGCGGCAGGGCGGTGGCGGCGCCGAGGGCGGTGCGCAGCCAGTGGGCGGTGCCCTCGGTGCCGGGTCCGGCGTCGATGCCGGTGGCCGCGTCGAGGACGAACGCGTCGCCGTCCGGGAGGGCGTCGGCCCGGAGCGGAAGCGGAATGACGGTGTGGTCCGGGGCGCCGGGGTGTGTGGTGGAGTGGTCAGGCATACGGGAACCCTTCAGTCCTTCACCGCGCCGCCGAGGCCCGAGACCAGTCGGCGCTGTACGAGTACGAAGAAGACGAGGACGGGGAGGGTCATCACGGTCGACGCGGCCATGATGCCGCCCCAGTCGTTCTCGTCGGGTTTGAAGAAGACGAGCAGCGCCATCGGCAGGGTGGAGTTCTCGGTGGCGCTGATCAGGAACGACTTGGCGAACAGGAAGTCGTTCCAGGTGGAGATGAAGGAGAAGACGCTGGTGGCGACGAGTCCGGGGAGGACGAGCGGGAAGAGGATCCGCCACAGGAAGCGGGCCCGGCTCGCCCCGTCCAGGGCTGCTGCCTCCTCCAGGCTCTCGGGGACGGCCCGGACGAAGCCGCGCAGCATCCAGATGGCGAACGGCAGCGAGAAGGCGAGGTGCGGCAGGATCAGCGAGCCGAGGGTGTTGAGGCCGATGCCGGGCACGGCGGTGCCGACGTCGCGCAGCAGGAAGAAGAGCGGGATGGTCAGCGCCTCGACGGGCACCGTCTGCGCGATCAGGAACATGATCAGCAGCGTGGTGCGGAAGCGGAAGCGGAACCGTGTCACGGCGGTGGCGGCGAGGAAGGCGATCAGCGCGGAGAGCACCACCACCGTCCCGGCGACGAAGAGGCTGTTGAGGAAGTAGCGGCCGAAGTCCTCCTGCTGGAAGACGCGCCGGAAGGCGTCGAGGGAGGGCGCGAGCGTCCAGGGACGCGGGGAGTCCGACTGGACCTCCGCGTCGGGTTTGAAGGCGGAGAGCACCATCCAGTAGAGCGGGAAGGCGACGACGGCGGCGATCAGCAGCGTCGCGGCCTCGGCGGCCAGCCGCCAGGGACGGCGCGGGCCTCGGCGGCGGACGGGGGCGGGGGCACGGGGCCCGGCGGCGCGGCCCGGCGGCGCGTCGCCCTCCGGGACACCGGCCTGCGGAGCGCGGGCCGCTGCCGTCCGGGCCGCCCCGCCCGTACCGGTCTCCTCGGTGCGCGGTCGGCTCACAGCTCCTCCCCCTGGCGGCGCAGCAGCCGCAGATAGACGAGGGTCACGCCGAGCAGGAGCAGCAGCATGACGACGCCGATCGCCGCGCCGAGGCTGTACTGCGAGGAGGCGAAGGCCCGTTGGTAGGCGTAGACGTTGAGGACGAGGTTCTGCCGGGCGACCCCGCCGCCGTCCGTCATCACATAGATCTGGGTGAAGAGCTTGAAGTCCCAGATCACCGACTGGAGCGTGACGACGACGAGGATCGGCCGCAGCATCGGCGCGAGGACGCCGCGCCAGATCCGCCACGCGGAGGCACCGTCCAGGGACGCGGCCTCCACGATCTCGGCGGGCACGGCGCGGATCCCGGCGTAGACGGTGACCATGACGAACGGGAAGGAGCACCAGACGACTTCGAGGAGGACGAGCGCGAAGGCGGTGTAGCGGTCGTACGTCCAGGAGAAATCGGCGAAGCCGCTCAGCCCGAGGGTGGTCAGCACCTTGTCGACGGGGCCGAAGTCCGGATCGAAGAGGAAGAGCCAGACGGTGGAGCCGGTGATGGCGGGCGTGGCCCAGGCGCCGAGCCCGGCGAGCATCAGGGCGAGCCGGGGCAGCGCCCGGACCCGGGTGAGCAGCACGGCCAGCGCGCAGCCGGTGGCGAGGGTGGCGAGCACACACGCCGCGGCGAAGAACACGGTGGCGAGCAGGACCGACCAGAACTCCCCGTCGCCGAAGAGCGCGGCGTAGTTGCCCAGCCCCTGAAAGGTCGTCGGCCGACCGCCGCTGACCTGCGCCTGGGTGTATTCGAGGAACGAGATCAGGCCGAGCTGGTAGATCGGGTAGACCAGCAGCGCGCCGAGGACGGCCAGCGCCGGGGCGAGGTAGAGCCACGGGGTCCAGCCGCCGTGGCGCCGGGCGGGGCCGCGCGGTGCGGCGCGGGGGCGGACGCGGGCGGCGCGGGGCCCGCTGCGCAGGGTGGTCACTTGTGGAAGGCCCCGTCCATGGCGCGGGCCGCCTCGGTGGCCGCCGCGTCGACGCTTTTGCGGCCGCTGACGATCTGCTGGTACATCGTGGGCAGTACCAGCGAGGCGTCGACGGTGGCCCAGCCCGGCGTGACGGGCACGAACTCCGCCCCGGCGTCGAGGGTGTCGGTGAACGGCTTGACGTACGGCTGCCGTTTCGCGGCCTCGGCGCGGACGTCGGTGAAGGTCGGCAGGAAGCCCATCGCGTCGAAGAGGCCGCGCTGCGTCTTCTTCCCGGCCAGCCGCTCCATCAGGTCGACGGCGAGGGTGCGGTGGGAGGTGCTGCGCAGGACGCCGATGTTGTTGCCGCCCGCGAACGCCGGGGCGATCTCGCCCTTCTTCCGGCCGGGCAGCGGGACGACGCCGTATTTCCCCTTGACCTTGCCGGCTTGGACGGCGCGGTGGTTGAAGTCGCCGCCGATGGCCATCCCGGCGCGTCCGGCGGCGAAGGCGGTGACGGTGTCGTTGCCGTTCATCCCGGCGCACTTGGACGCCGGGCAGTTGTCGTCGCCGAAGAGCGCGGCGTACGCGGCGATGCCTTTCCTGGCCTCCGGGGTGGTGACGGCGGCGGTGTAGGTGCCGCCCTTCTCGGTGGCGAGGGCGCCACCGGCCGACCAGAGGAACGGCAGCGCGCCATAGGTGTACGCGCCGCCGACGGCGAGTCCGTACATCCCGGGGCGGGCCGCCCGGATCTTCCGTGCGGCGGCGGCCATCTCGTCCTGGGTGGCCGGGGGCCGGAGGTGGAGCTCCTCGAACAGGTCGGTGCGGTAGTAGAGGGCGCGGACGCCGACGAAGAGCGGGGCGCCGTAGATCTTGCCGTCCACGGTCACCGCCCGCCGTGCGGTGGGGTCGGTGTCCTTCGCCTCGGACCAGGCGCCGAACTCCTCCGTCACGTCGGCGAGTCCGCCGTCCGCGACATATCCGGCGGTGTCGGTGTTGCCGTACTCGATGACGTCGGGGGCGCCGGACGGGTCGTTGAAGGCGGCCTTGACGCGCTGGGCGCGGGTGTCGACGGGGATGTAGTCGACGGTGACCTTCACGCCCTTGTGGGCGGCGGTGAAATCGGCGACGGCCTGCCGGACCACCTTCTCCTTGGGGGCGTTGCCGACCTCCCGGAAGAGCCAGACCCGCAGCGTGCCGGTCCGGGAGTCACCTCCGGCGGCGCCGGACGAGGTGGCCGGGGCGCACGCCGTGGCGGTGAGAGCGGTCAGGGCGAGCGCCGCTCCGGCGGCGGCCAGACGGGCGGAGAGGTGCATGACGGGACCTCCAAGAGTGTTGCAACATACGCAACGGGCGTTTCGCAGTGCACAACTCTGAGGAGGTTAAAGGGCGTTGCCCGGTCGGACAAGGGTTCGCCAAAGGTCTCCACCACTCACCGCCCACCGGACTTTCGGGCCCGTACGTCACCAGGCCCGCGCCCGGCCACGGGCGGGCCGGCTCCGCCCCCCGGACACGACGAAGGGCCCGGGTTCACGGAGAACCCGGGCCCTCGGCCCTGTACTGCTGCGGCGCACCGGCCCCGCGCGGCGGTCCGCGCCGCCCGCACCCGGCGGCGGCGGACCCGCCGGCCGCGCCCGGCCGACGTGCGGCTCCGGCTACTTCTTGCCGTCGCCGCCCTTGCCGTCCTTGCCCTTGTCGCCACCGGCGCCCATGGACTCGTAGATCTCCTTGCACATGGGGCAGACCGGGTACTTCTTCGGGTCGCGGCCCGGCACCCAGACCTTGCCGCAGAGCGCCACGACGGGAGTGCCGTCGAGCGCGCTCGCCATGATCTTGTCCTTCTGGACGTAATGGGCGAAACGCTCGTGGTCGCCGTCACCGTTCGACACCTGCGGCGTCGGCTCTACGAGGGTTCCCGTTCCTGCCCCGCGCTCGGGCTCGGGCTCAAGAGTGCTCATACTCGCCAAGGGTACCCAGGCGCCCGGCGTGCCGGGAGCGCCGGGCGCTCACCAGGTGAAGGCCCAGACCGGCGGCGGCGACACCGGCCGCCGCCCACGGCAGTGCGGACGGCGTGAGCCCCGCCGACAGCGCGAGACCGCCGAGCGCCGAGCCGACCGCGGAGCCCACCCCTTGGCGGAGCACTTCCTCACCCTGGCCCACCCCGACGGAGAACCCGAGCAGCCGAGCTGACGGACGGGCCCGCCCGGACCACCGGCAGAAAGCCGACGAGACCGAACGGGTGGGCAGCAGCCACGCACGGGACAGCCGACAACCCGAGCGAACCCGACCGCCACGCCCCTCCCCCCGGCATCCCGGCCGGACGCCACGGGACAACCCGCCCGGCCAGGGCCACCGGCCACCGGCAGACGGCCACCGGCAGACGGCAGACGGCAGACGGCAGACGGCAGACGGCAGACGGCAGACGGCAGACAATGACCGAACGGGCAGGACAGCAGGGGCGGGCAGGACACACCGGCGAGCTGAACGGACCGGCGACCTGAACGGACCGGACAGCCCCTCCCCGCGTCACCCGGCCGAACGGGCAGCACGGACGGACCGGGCTACCGCCCCCTCCCCGCAACATCCGGGCCGACCGCCGTCAGCCAACGCCCGGGCCGTCCCCCTCACCCCGCCCGCCACTCCAGAACGCCGCCGCCCGGCAACAGCCCCCGGCGTCTCCTCACCCCGCCAACGCCCCGCCCCGCACCTCCCCCGTCGCCCCCAGCGCCTCGGCGCTCGCCAGCGCCGCCCCGTGATCCAGCTCCTGCCAGGGCTCCGGGCCGCAGACCGCCTCCAGCAGGGCGGCTATCGCGGCGGGGCCGACCGCACCGGCCGTCACCGCGTCGGCGAACGCCCGCACCTCGGCGACCGGCTCCTCCTCGGCATCCGACTCGGCGCGCTCCACCAGATCCCCGGCCAGCTCCCGCAGCCCGGCCGGGCCCGGCGCCGCCCAGCCCATGGCCATGCCGAGACCGTCGTCGGAGAGCCGCTCCGGGTAGGGGGCGCGGGCCCAGCGCACGCCGTCCCACCAGTAGACGAAACCGAGGAGGCGGCCCTCGGCGTCATCGCGCAACCGCTCCCACGGAAGCCACTCCGGGCCGCCGGCCAGGAGATCCACCGGCGCGTCACCGAGATGGGTGTAACTGCCGTCGGCGTCCTGCCCGCAGAGCACCGCCCGGCCGCCGGCCGACCGCGTCAGCCGCCACCAGCAGCTACCGCCGGCGTTCCAGTACCGCAGCTCACGGCCGTCCGGCACGGACCGGACGCCGTACTCCTCGCCGTCGTCCAGCGCGGCGCCGACCACCGCCCGCGTCACCGCGCGGGCCCACAGCTCCTCCGCGCCGACCAGATCCCCGGGCACACTCGGCCTGTGCATCGCACTCCCCCGTCATCCCGCACGCCCGCCCCGCGACCGCGCGTCCGTCCACCGACTTCAGTCCTCACGAACAGTAACCGCGGGGTCTGACAATCGGCGGCGGACGGCCCGGCCCACGGCAGATGCCCGGGATGACGAGCGGCCCACGGGCGGGCCGGGCGGGGCCCAGGGCGGACGGCGGCGCTCAGTTCAGCGACGGATCGTCCGGATACGTGGCCACCATCGCGATCTCGTTGCGCTGGCGGCGCAGCACCGCGCGCCACAGCCCCTCGGGGTCGGGGGACGAGACATCGCCCGGCTCGGAGTCGACGACGTACCAGGCGCCGTCGGAGAGTTCGTCCTCCAACTGCCCCGGCCCCCAGCCCGCGTACCCGGCGAAGATCCGCAGGCTGCCCAGGGCGGTGGCGAGCAGCTCCGGCGGGGTCTCCAGGTCCACCAGGCCGATCGCGCCGTGCACCCGCCGCCATCCGGGCGGCTCCTCGCCCGGCGCGGCGCCGGGCCGGGCGTCGTCCGGCCGCGGTCCGGCGGCGGTGGCCTGGCCCCGCCCGGGCCGTACGCCGCTCTCCAGAGTGGGCACGTCGTCGGCGCCGGCGAGCCCGCCGGGCATCACGGCCACGCCGAGCGCGGAGTCCAGCGACACCGGGCCGCCCTGGAAGACCACGCCGGGCTCGCCCGCGAGCGCCGCCCAGGGCGCGAGGATGTCGCCGACGCCCACCGGGGTGGGACGGTTGAGGACCACGCCGAGGGAGCCCTCCTCGTCGTGGTCGAGGAGCAGCACCACCGCGCGGTCGAAGTTGGGATCGGCGAGCGCGGGCGTCGCGACGAGCAGCCGGCCTGTGAGCGAGGACACCTCGGTCATGGCGCCATGATCCCGCACTTCCGGCCGGAGCGGGGAGTCGATGCCCACACCTGTGCGAGTGCAGGGCAGGGCGTACGGCGGCAGCACCGGCGCACACCACCCCACGCCCGACATCACATTCAAGACAATTAGCCTCTTTTTTGGCCAATTGGTGATTACAAAGCAAAGAATGATCGCAACCGAGCGTGTTGTGACAAAGCCCTTACATGCCGGAGGCCCACTCGTGCCTAGGGACACCCCCTCCGGCCCCCTTACCATTTCTCCTTGGCCCTGCCCGTCTCCAGGAACGCGAGATCCATGACCGTCTCTACTGACGACGTACTGCTTGTCCACGGCGGCACCCCGCTGGAGGGCGAGATCCGGGTTCGCGGTGCGAAGAACCTCGTACCGAAGGCCATGGTCGCGGCCCTGCTCGGCAGTGGCCCCAGCCGGCTGCGCAACGTGCCCGACATCCGCGACGTCCGCGTGGTGCGCGGCCTGCTCCAGTTGCACGGCGTCACCGTGCGGCCGGGCGAGGAGCCCGGTGAGCTGGTCCTCGACCCCTCGCACGTCGAGAGCGCCAACGTCGCCGACATCGACGCGCACGCCGGTTCCTCGCGGATCCCGATCCTCTTCTGCGGCCCGCTGCTGCACCGCCTCGGCCACGCCTTCATCCCGGGCCTGGGCGGCTGCGACATCGGCGGCCGTCCGGTGGACTTCCACTTCGACGTGTTGCGGCAGTTCGGCGCGACGATCGAGAAGCGCGCCGACGGGCAGTACCTGGAGGCCCCGCAGCGGCTGCGCGGCACCAAGATCCGGCTGCCGTACCCGTCGGTCGGCTCGACCGAGCAGGTCCTGCTGACCGCCGTCCTGGCCGAGGGCGTCACCGAGCTGTCCAACGCCGCCGTGGAGCCGGAGATCGAGGACCTGATCTGCGTGCTCCAGAAGATGGGCGCGATCATCTCGATGGACACCGACCGGACCATCCGGATCACCGGTGTCGACAAGCTCGACGGCTACACCCACCGCGCCATCCCGGACCGTCTGGAGGCCGCCTCCTGGGCGTCCGCCGCACTGGCCACCGAGGGCAACATCTACGTCCGCGGCGCCCAGCAGCGCTCGATGATGACGTTCCTGAACACCTTCCGGAAGGTCGGCGGCGCCTTCGAGATCGACGACGAGGGCATCCGCTTCTGGCACCCGGGCGGTTCGCTGGACGCCATCGCGCTGGAGACCGACGTTCACCCCGGCTTCCAGACCGACTGGCAGCAGCCGCTGGTCGTCGCGCTGACCCAGGCCTCGGGCCTGTCGATCGTCCACGAGACGGTCTACGAATCGCGCCTGGGCTTCACCGAAGCCCTCAACCAGATGGGCGCGCACATCCAGCTCTACCGCGAGTGCCTGGGCGGCTCCGCCTGCCGCTTCGGACAGCGCAACTTCCTGCACTCCGCGGTGGTCTCCGGACCGACCAAGCTCCAGGGCGCCGACCTGGTCATCCCCGACCTGCGCGGCGGCTTCTCGTACCTGATCGCGGCGCTCGCCGCCCAGGGCACGTCCCGGGTGCACGGCATCGACCTGATCAACCGCGGCTACGAGAACTTCATGGAGAAGCTCGTCAGCCTCGGCGCCAAGGTCGAGCTGCCGAACGGCGGCCCGCAGGACTGACGCCCGCCGCACCGCCGAAGGCCGCCCCCGCTCCCGTACGGAGCCGGGGCGGCCTTCGCGTTGCCGGCCCCGCCGCCGCCTCCGCCCCGCTGACGGCGGCGCGGCGCCGGTCCGTCCCTCTTTCCCCGGGTCCGTCCGTGAGGTCCGCAGCGGGGCGCGTACGGGCGTACAGGGGCGCATATGCCCCCGGCGCACCACGGGGAGCGCGTACCGGCGCTCCACCGGGCGGCCGGACCGGCCGCGGGGACGACGAAGGGCGGCCGCCCCGGGGAGGGGGCGGCCGCCCTTTGCGATGCCTGCTGAGGGCTTACTTGCCCTTGGCGGCTTCCTTGAGCTTGGAGCCCGCGGAGACCTTCACGCTGTAGCCGGCGGCGATCTGGATCGGCTCGCCGGTCTGCGGGTTACGAGCGGTGCGAGCGGCACGGTGGGTGCGCTCGAAGGTCAGGAAGCCGGGGATGGTGACCTTCTCGTCGCCCTTGGCGACGACCTCACCGACGGTCTCGGCGAGGGCGGCCAGAACGGCGTCGGCGTCCTTACGGGTCACCTCGGCACGATCGGCCAGAGCGGCCACCAGCTCACTGCGGTTCATTTTTGTACTCCCGTGTTCTTCTTGCCAATGGGCGTGCCCCGCGGCCGAAGCCGCGTCTCGGGCACAGCGAAGCCGATGCTGCCAGGGCCCTCGGACAGTCCCCGGACCCGGGTCTGCTGCCAGACCCTCGCGCCCGGTTACGCATCCTGCCCCCACCTGCGGCGGTAAAGCCAATCCGGCACCCTGGCGGGTCACACGGAAAGTGCCGGCGCCCCGGTCGGCGTGACGTTCCGCACCCGTAACCGCTCGGAGGCCGCCACGCGTGGTGGCCGACCGGTTGCCGTCCGCCACCCTAGGGGCCTCCCGGGCACGGCCCGTCCGCGACGCGCCGTGCCCGGGAGCCCCGTGGGTCGTCAGAGTGCCGTGGTGGCCGTCACAGCCGGGTCCCCGGCCTTGGCGGCGTCCTTCACCGCACCGGCCACGGCGCCCGCGACCTTGTCGTTGAAGACGCTCGGGATGATGTAGTTCGGGTTGACCTCGTCCTCCTGGACGACGTCGGCGAGGGCGCGGGCCGCGGCCAGCATCATCTCGGTGTTCACCGTACGGGACTGGGCGTCCAGCAGACCGCGGAAGACACCCGGGAAGACCAGCACGTTGTTGATCTGGTTGGGGAAGTCGGAGCGGCCGGTGGCGACGACGGCGGCGGTCTGCCGGGCGATGGCCGGGTCGACCTCCGGGTCCGGGTTGGCCAGCGCGAAGACGATCGCGCCGTCGGCCATCTTCGCGACGTCGTCACCGTCCAGGACGTTGGGGGCGGAGACGCCGATGAAGACGTCCGCGCCGACGACGGCGTCCTTGAGGGTGCCGGTCACGCCCTCGGGGTTGGTGTTGTCGGCGATCCAGCGCAGCGGGGAGTCCGGGTCGGCGGAGACCAGGTCCTCGCGGCCCGCGTGGACGACGCCGTGGATGTCGGCGACGACGGCGTGCTTGACCCCGGCGGCGATCAGCAGCTTGAGGATGGCCGTACCGGCGGCGCCCGCGCCGGACATGACGACGCGGACGTCCCCGATGGCCTTCTCGACCACGCGCAGCGCGTTGGTCAGGGCGGCGAGCACGACGATGGCGGTGCCGTGCTGGTCGTCGTGGAAGACCGGGATGTCGAGGGCCTCGCGCAGCCGGGCCTCGATCTCGAAGCAGCGGGGCGCGGAGATGTCCTCCAGGTTGATGCCCGCGAAGCCCGGCGCGATGGCCTTGACGATCTCCACGATGGCGTCGGAGTCCTGGGTGTCCAGGCAGATCGGCCAGGCGTCGATCCCGGCGAAGCGCTTGAACAGGGCCGCCTTGCCCTCCATGACCGGCAGCGCGGCCTTGGGGCCGATGTTGCCGAGGCCGAGGACGGCGGAGCCGTCGGTGACGACCGCGACGCTGTTGCGCTTGATCGTCAGGCGGCGGGCGTCCTCGGGGTTGTCCGCGATGGCCTGGCAGACGCGGGCGACGCCGGGCGTGTAGACCATGGAGAGGTCGTCACGGTTGCGGATGGGGTGCTTCGACGACATCTCGATCTTGCCGCCGAGGTGCATCAGGAACGTACGGTCGGAGACCTTGCCGAGGGAGACGCCCTCGATGCCGCGCAGCTTCTGGACGATCTCGTCCGCGTGCGCGGTGGACGTCGCGGCGATGGTGACGTCGATCCGGAGTTTCTCGTGGCCGGACGCGGTCACGTCGAGGCCGGTGACCGACCCGCCGGAGGACTCCACGGCCGTGGTGAGCTGGCTGACGGCGGTGCCGCTCGCGGGAACTTCCAGTCGCACCGTCATCGAATACGAGACGCTAGGCGCCGTTGCCATGGCCGACTTCCTCTGCTTTCCCTTGTTTCCCTATGCGCTGTCCCAGGAGCGCGGATGCCCTGCGCATCGTCCGATCGTCCCACCTACCAGCCGGTACACGGTAACCAGCCCTGCATTCCGGAAAGGCACTTCCACCATACGAGAGAGGCTCGTCGGGTGGAAGGGCCGTCGGCAGGGCGGTTTCCGGCCCGGTGTGTGGTGGGCGCCACCGCGACCGGGAACGGCAACGGGCGCCCCTCCCGGAGGAGGAGCGCCCGTCACGCGGTCTGAGACACCGACCCGCCATGCTCGCCTCGCGGCAAGTGGTCGCTCGTAGCGACGATGGTTGGGCCCGGGGGCTTGGATCGGGCCGGTGCCATGGACAAGGCTAACAAACCCTCCCGGAAAGCGAATCCCGTGGCCGCCGCCTTTTGCCGCGGCGGGGCCCGGCCGGCCCGGACGTCAGTCGCGGAGCAGGTCGGGGACCCCGTCGGCGTCCGGCTCGTCGCGGTCGCCGGAGAGGACCGTCAGCCGCTGGGTGGCGCGGGTCAGGGCGACGTAGAGCACCCGCAGGCCGGCCGGGGACTCGTCGGCGATCTCGGCGGGCGCGACGACCAGCGCCGCGTCGTACTCCAGCCCCTTCGCCTCCAGGGAGCCGAGGGCGACGACGCGGTCGCCGAGCGGGGCCAGCCAGGCGCGGGCCTGTTCGCGGCGGGCCATCGCGGTGACCACGCCGACGGTGCCGTCCACCTCGGCCAGCAGCCGCCGGGCCTCCTCGGTGGTGGCGGCGGCCAGCGCCGCGTCGAGGGCCGCGGCGCCGCGGCCGTCCGGGGACGCCACCGCGAACCGCGGCCGCAGGCCCGTCGAACGGACCGCCTCCGGCGCCGCCGTTCCGGGCATCGCCAGCGCCAGGACCTTCGCGGACAGCTCGGCGATCTCGGCCGGGTTGCGGTAGTTGACGGTGAGCTGGAAGCGGCGGCGGGGGCGGGTGCCCAGCGCCTCGTCGCGCGCCTCGGCGGCCTCGTCCGGGTCGGACCACGACGACTGGGCCGGGTCGCCGACGACCGTCCAGGTGGCGTGGCGGCCGCGGCGGCCGACCATCCGCCACTGCATCGGCGTGAGGTCCTGCGCCTCGTCGACGATCACATGGGCGTAGTCGGTGCGCTCCTCCTCCAGGCGCTCGCGGCGGCTGCGGCCCGTGGAGGTGCGGTCGGCGGCCGTGGTCAGCTCGTCCAGGCCGGTGAGCTGGTCCAGCGGGTCGGCCTCGCGGGGGCGGGGCGGACGGGCCGGGGCGCCGAGGATGAGCTGGAGTTCGTCGAGGAGCGCCACGTCGTGGACGGAGAGCGGGCCCTCGCCCCGGGCGTCGAGGCGGCCGAGGGAACGGGCCAGCTTCCGGACCTCGCGCGGGGCCAGGACGCGGCGCGCCCAGCGGCCGAGGGTGCGTTCGTCGGCCATCGCGGCAAGCACCCCGCGCGGGGTCAGCTCCGGCCACCAGGCGTCCAGGAACTCCTGGAAGACCGGCTCGGTGCTGACGTCCTCGTCGAAGCCGGCGCGCGCCTCGGCGGCCAGCTCCGGGTCGAAGTAGCGGCGGCCGGCGCCGGACTTCGTCCACAGGGCGTCCAGGAGGAGCCGCCGGGCGCGCGGGCGGAGCAGGTTGACGGGGGCGGTGCCGCCGAGGGCGGTGCGGCGGATACGGCCCAGGTCGGCGGCGTCCAGCTCGATACGGGCGCCGAAGGCCACCACGCGGAGCCGGTCCGGCGGGCCGGCCGGGGCGGCGCTCGGGGCGTCGTCCTCGTCCAGGAAGGAGAGCTGGGTGTCGCGCTCCGGGGCCGGGGCAGGGGCTGCGTCCAGGGCGCCGCGGGCGGCCTTGCGCAGCAGCTTCTGCATCCGGCCGGAGCCCTTGATCCGGGCCACGTCCGGCGGGTCGTACGCGGTCGCCTCGGCGCCGTCGACGAGGGAGCCGAGCGCGCGGATCGCGACCTGGCCCTCCTCGCCCAGGGAGGGCAGGACGCCCTCGGTGTAGGCGACCAGCAGCGGGGTGGGCGAGACGATGAGGATGCCGCCCGCGTAGCGGCGGCGGTCCTGGTAGAGGAGGTAGGCGGCGCGGTGCAGGGCGACGGCGGTCTTGCCGGTGCCGGGGCCGCCCTCGACCTCGGTGACGGACGCGGCGGGCGCCCGGACGACCAGGTCCTGTTCGGCCTGGATGGAGGCGACGATGTCGCGCATGGTGTGGCTGCGGGCCCGGCCCAGCGCGGCCATCAGGGCGCCGTCGCCGATGACGGCCAGTTCCTCGCCGCCGAGCGTGGCGGTGACGTCGGGGCGCATCAGGTCGTCCTCGACGCCGAGGACGCGGCGGCCCTTGGAGCGGATGACGCGGCGGCGTACGACCCGGCCCGGCGCGACGGGCGTGGCCCGGTAGAAGGGGGCGGCGGCCGGGGCGCGCCAGTCGATGACCAGCGGGGAGTAGTCCGCGTCTAGGACGCCGAGGCGGCCGATGTGCAGCGTCTCGGCGATGGTGGCGCGGCCGTTGGTGACGGCGCCGTCGGCGGGCTCGACGGAGGTGAACGCGCCGTCCGGGCCCTTCTTGCCGTCCTTGCCGGGGAGCAGGTCGATCCGGCCGAAGAGGAAGTCCTCGTACTCGGAGTTGAGCCGGTTGAGGTGGACGCCCGCCTGGAAGACCTGGGCGTCGCGCTCGGCGAACGCGCCGGGCGTGCCGACCTGGCCGCGCTTGGCGGCGTCGTCCATGAGGAACTCCGCCTCGTGGATCTTCTCCTCCAGGCGCCGGTAGACCCGGTCGAGGTGCGTCTGCTCCGCGGCGATCTCCCGCTCGCGGAGCCCGGCGGGCGCGGCGGCGGAGCCGGAGTCCGCGGCGGGCTCCGGGGCGACGGCGTCCGAAGAAGTGTGCTCCGGCGTGTGATCCGGTGCGTGCGTGGCGTTCTGCGCGGCCACCCAGGCCCCCTTCTGGTGTGCGTAGGGCAGCCGTCAACCGTACGCGACCCGGGCACCGTACGCATCCGATCCCCCGCGCGCCGGACGGGGAAGGGCTGGTGAGGCGGGGCGGGGTGGGTTCGCGGGTGGTTCGCGAGTGGTCTTGGAGGTGCCTGCGAGGCGGACGGGGCGGGACGTCCGGGACCGGGGCCGGGCCGTGCGGGCGGCCTTGAGCGGGGGACGGCGGCGAAACCGGGCTTCGGGGTCGGCGCCGCGCCCGGGATGGCCGGGGCGGGTCGTGCGAGGGGGGGCGGGGCCTCGGGCGGGGCGGCGAACCCGGGCTTCGGTTCGGCGCCGCATCTGGGGGGCGGTCTGAGCGGCCGGTGGGTGCGTGCCGGTGGCCCGGGGCCGGGGGATCGTCTGGGGCCGGAGGTTGGGGGGCGCCCGGTGAGCAGGGGCCGGGAGCCCGCACTCGGAGGCCGGGGCGGCCCCGGAGGTGGCCGGAGGCAACGGCGTCCCCGGGGTGGCCGGAGACCGATACGGACCCGGTGACCGGGCCGGGAGCCCCGCACCCGGAGGCGACCCGAAGCCGAGGGCGCACCCGGTGACGAGGCCCAGCCCCTCGCCGGAGGCCGGAGGCGCCTCCAGGCGGCCGGGCTCCGCACGGTCCCCGACCCGGTCCGGCCCCGGCTCAGCCCCGCCCCGGAGAACGGACACGGACCCGGTGACCAGGCCGGGAGCCCCGCACCCGGAGGCGACCCGAAGCCGAGGGCGCACCCGGTGACGAGGCCCAGCCCCTCGCCGGAGGCCGGAGCCTCCTCCAGACGGCCGGGCTCCCGCACGGCCCCCGGGCCGGCCCCGACCCCGGCCGGGACTCAGCCCCGGCCCGGCCCCTGCTCAGCCCCCCTCCGCAGGCGCCGGGCCGGTGCCCCGGGCCGCGGTTCGTTTGCGGTGGCGGGCGACGCGTTCGCGGTTGCCGCAGACGCCGCTGGAGCACCAGCGGCGGCGCCGGCCGCGGGAGGTGTCCAGGAAGAGGAGGCGGCAGCGGGTGCCCTCGCAGCGGCGCAGCCGGTCGCGGGTGGCGTGGTCGGTGAGGAGGTCGACGGCGTCGCGGGCGACTGCGGCGAGCAGCGCCGTGCGGTCGGCCGGGCGGGCGAGCCGCGGGGTGAGGACGCCGTCCGGGCCGCGGACGGCCTGGACGGCGGGCGGGCCGGCGGCCGCGGCGGTGGCGTTGAGCAGGTCCAGGTCGATCACGGCGTCGCCGCCGGTCAGTTCGGCGTGCAGGACCCGCCGCACCACCTCCCGTAACCCCCGGAAGCGCGCCACCCAGCGGCCGTTGACCCCGTCCAGCGCGGTGTCCGGGGGGACCACGCCGGAGCCGGTCAGCCAACGTCTCAACTGCTCGGGTCCGGTGAGGAGTTCGCCCGGCGGACCGGAGGTGGCCAGCAGGTCCAGGCAGATCCGCCCGCAGTCGAACCGCAGGCCCTCGTCAGGCGCCGCCATGCTCCTGATCACTCCTTCGGAATCGAGGATGCGTCTCCAGAGTGCCCGGCGCCGCGGGCCGCCGTCACCTACCGCGCCGGTACGACCGGGCCCGCCCGGCGGGGGGGCGGCCCGCACCCCGTGCCGCACCCCGCCCCTCTCCCGTACCGGTGAACGGGACGTGCGCACAAGGCCGTTGACAACTCCGCGTACGGTTCGTCGCCGCACGCGTCGATCTATACATTCCGCGTATACATCTGATGTACAGTCCGGGCCGTGGCGCGCGGAAAGTCCCCGTTTCCGCCCGGCCGGGCATGCCGTGTCGCCGACCGGCGCCCGGCCGGCCCGCCCGCACCCGAAGGACGAAGGTCACCATGTCGCGCACCCCCTTGCACACCAACCGGTCGAGCCTGTCCCACAAGGTCGGCTACGCGGTCCGCAACCCGGCGAAGATCGCCCCGTACGTCCGGCGCACCGCGCGCGACACCTGGCTGCGGCTGCGCCACCCCGGGCACGTCGCCTACTACCGCGCCGTGATGGCGTCCGACGCGGGCCGCAACCCGGAGGCGGCGGTGGGCAGCCGCACCCACGAACGGTGGCTGGCGCTCGGGCAGATGCAGTTCGACTACCTCATGGAACACGGGCTGACGCCGCAGCACCGGATGCTCGACATAGGCTGCGGCAACCTCCGGGCCGGCTGGCGCTTCATCGCCCACCTCGACCCGGGCCACTACTACGGCATCGACATCTCGCCGGACATCCTGATCTCCGCGAAGAAGACCCTGACCAGCTACGAACTCCAGGACAAGCTGCCGCACCTGACGATCGTCCAGGACCTGAAGCTGGACTTCCTGCCGTCCGGCCACTTCGACGTCGTCCACGCCCACAGCGTCTTCTCGCACTCACCGCTCCCCGTCATCGACGAATGCTTCGCGCACGTCGGCCGGGTCCTGGCGCCCGGCGGCTTCTTCGACTTCACCTTCGACCGCACCGAGGGCGCCGAACACCAGGTGCTGCGCGAGGACTTCTACTACCGCACCGAGACCCTGATCCGCCTCGCCGAGAAGCACGGCCTCCGCGCCCGCTTCATGGACGACTGGGAGACCCGCAAGCACGGCCAGTCCAAGATCCGGGTGACGAATCCGGAGTGAGACCGGGCGGCGCCGGGTCCGAAGCGGGGCCCCGCCCGGCCTCCCTCACGGGCCCCCGCCCCCGAGGGGCGCTCCCGCTCCCGTAAGGGACCTGGCCCGTCCCCCCTGAGAACCGTCGTCCCTTCCGTACCGGGACTCCCCCCGATCCCGTACGGGAGGGACGGCGTCCCGTAGGGGGCACGCCTCTGCCCCTCACGGGACCGGAGTGTCCCCGCGGAAAGGCCGCAAGCCCGGGCCGCCGCCCTACGCGCCCCCGTACTTGTCCGTGTCCGCGTGCGGGTCGAGCGCCAGCCGGTAGCCGCGTTTGACGACCGTGTGGATCAGCTTCGGGTCGCCCAGGGCCGTCCGCAGCCGGGCCATCGCCGTCTCGACCGCGTGCTCGTCCCGCCCGGCGCCGGGCAGCGCGCGCAGCAGCTCGGCGCGGGAGACCACCCAGCCCGGCCGCCCGGCCAGCGCCCGCAGCAGCGCCATCCCGGCCGGCGGCACCGGCCGCAGCTCACCGTCGAGCAGCACCGCCCGGCCCCGGATCTCCAGCCGTCGCCCGGCCACCGGCAACCGCCGCGCCCGGCCCGGCAGCTCCCGGCACAGCAACTGCACCAGCGGCCCGATCCGGAACCTCTCGGGCTGGAGCACGGGGATGCCGTACGCCTGGAGCGGCAGCGCGGTCACCGGCCCCACGCACACCGCCGGGACCTCCCGCGCCAGCGCCGCCACCACCGCGTCCCGCATCCCGCGCTCCGCCGCCCGGCGCAGCAGCGAACTGGCCGCCGGGGCGCTGGTGAACGTCACCGCGTCCAGCCCGTGCCCGGTCAGCGCGTCCAGCAGCCGGTCCACCGGCCCCAGGTCCTCCGGCGGCAGCCAGCGGTAGACCGGCACCCCGACGATCTCCGCCCCGGCCGCCCGCAGCGCCTCGACGAAACCGGGCAGCGGCTCACCGTGCAACTGGACCGCGATCCGCTGCCCGCGCACCCCGTCCGCCAGCAGCCGGTCGAGGACCTCCGCCATGGACTCGGACGCCGGTGACCACTTCTCCCGCAGCCCGGCGGCCCGAATCGCGCCGCGCACCTTCGGGCCGCGCGCCAGCAGCTCCACCCGGGCCAGCCGGTCGAGCAGCGCCTCGCCCAGACCCCAGCCCTCGGCCGCCTCGATCCAGCCGCGGAACCCGATGCCGGTGGTCGCGATGACGGTGTCCGGCGGGTGCGCGAGCAGACCGCGGGTGGCGGACAGCAGCTCGGAGTCGTCGGCGAGCGGCACGATCCGCAGCGCCGGGGCGTACACCACCTGCGCGCCGCGCCGCTCCAGCAGCGCCCCCAGCTCCTCGGCCCGCCGGGCCGCGGTCACCCCGACGGCGAACCCGGCCAGCGGCGGCGCCTCCCCCGCCCCGGCGGCGCCGCTCACCCCGGCGCCACGCGGGCCGGAGCCCGCACCGCCCTCCGGGCCGCCGCCGGTCCCCGCGTCCGTCCCCGTGTCCCGCTGCACCTCGTCCATGTCCGTCGTCCCGTTCCGCCCCGCATCGTGTGATCCACTGTCCGCCGCCGGCCCCGCCGCGGCTCGGGCGGCACCGGGCCCCCGAGTCTGCCAACGTCTCATGTCGGCCACGGACCACCGGGATTTCCCACCTGTTACGGGACGATTACCGCAACCGTCACCGCCCGTCCGCCCCGCCCCCGCACCGCAGGCCCGGGCGCCGCCGTGCACCGCACCGGATGTATACGACCCGCTCACCGCGGAACGCCGCCGGGGAGCGCCACCGGGCACCGTCCGCAGCAAGCGTTCCCCGGGCGGCCCGCCCTCATCCGCCACGGACCGCACCACGGCAATTCACCTGAAAACCAAGGAAAAACGGGCACCGGCGGCCTACGGACGGGCCGGTAGACTCCCTCCCCGATCGGCCCGGACCCGTCGGACGGCCGGTCGGACCGGCCGACCGGAGCGCCCGGCCGGCCTCCGCACCCCGGGGGAAGCACATGCAGTGGTGGGAGTGGGCGGTCGTCGGCCTCGCCGTGGTGTTCCTCGGCTGGTTCGCCGTCGGCCATCTCGTCCGGTCGGTGCGGCGGACGGCCGGTTCGCTGACGGAGAGCTACCGCAGGCTCCGCGAACTGTTCCGCTGAGCGGTACGCCCCGTGGGGGACGCCCTCGGACCCGTACGGGACGGGCGGCAGCCCCGTAGGGGACGGTGGCCATCCCGTAAGGGACGGCGGCAGTCCCGTAAGGGCCCCGCGCCGCTCCGGAAGAGATCCGGCCCGCCGCCCGCCACCACCGCCCGCCGGGAAAGTCCGGCCCTACGTCGTGAGAGTGACGCCGTGAGAGTTCAGGAGGACGCGTGATTCCGTTTCTGGGGATCCTGCTCGTCGGTATCGGCGTGGTGAGCGCCTTCCAGATGCTGCGGGCGAAGAAACGCGTCCGCACGATGATCACCACCGAGACGCTGTCGTCGCAGGAGCTGTCGCAGTTGCACCGGGCGGCGCTCGACGCGGTCGGACCGGGCGCGTTCCGGCAGATCACCGAGGTCGCCGGGGTCGTCCGCCCGTCCGCCGCCGGCCCGCTGACCTCGGAGCTGAACAAGACCGAGTGCGTCTGGTACCGCACCCGCGTCACCCGCAAGTTCGAGACCCGCGGCAGCCGGGCCAACCAGCGGCGGCGGCGCACCGAGGTGGTGTCCGACTTCCTCAGCCCGACCCCGTTCCTCGTCGAGGACGCCACGGGCCGCACCACCGTCCTGCCCGGGGACCAGGTCATCGAGCACGCCGCGAAGACCCACGACAGGTTCGAGGTCTACCGGCCCGGCCACGACAGACCGCTCGGCCTCCTCGACATCCCCGGCATCACCCGCAACGAACGCACCCTCGGCTTCCAGCAGGAGGAGTGGACGGTCGCCCCCGGCACGCGCTGCTACGTACGGGGCGAGGCCCGCGACGACGAGGGCGGCACACTGACCATCGCCGCCCCCAAGGACGGCAGCCCCTTCCTGATGGCCGCCATGTCCGAACAGGACCTCCTCGCCACCGAACGCCGCAAGTCCACCGTCTTCCGCGTCCTGACCGTGTTCTGCACCCCCGTCGGCGCGATCCTGCTCGCCCTGGCGTACGCGCTGTAGCGGGCGACGGGGAGCGAAGGACACGGGCGGGCGCCCCGGGACTGCCGGGGCACCCGCCCTACCGGTACCGGCCGGCGGCGACGAACCTTCCGCAACCGCCCCGCCCCGCGGAAGCCCGCCGCTACTCCCCCGCCCCGACCCCCATCACCGCCGCGTCCCCCTCCGGTAGCCACACCCGGCCCCCGGATACCGTCAGCCAGCCGCCCTCGGAAGCCAGCTCGCGGGCGGCGGAACGCAGCGCGTCCAGGCCCGGGTGGCGCAGCCCGCGGCGCCACACCATGCTCACCGGTGACAGCGGCACCGGGTCCACCAGTGGGCGCAGCACCATCCCGGGTACCTCGATGAACTCCGTGCTCGCCAGCACCGACCAGCCCCGCTTCCGTACCGTCCGGGCGAACTCCCGCTCCCCGTCGATCTCCGGGAACGGCGCGGCCATCGCCACGCCCCGGCCCGCGAAGAGCCGCGCCGCGAGGTCGGTCCACTCCGTCGTCCGCGGATTGCCGGCGGCCGCGTACAGCGTCTCCCCGGCCAGCGCGGCGAGCGGTACCGCCGCCCGCCCGGCCAGCGGATGCCCCGCGTCCAGCAGCACCGCCATCGGCTCCAGCCGCACCGGCTGCTGCGCCAGCCCGGCCCGCACCCCGGGCGCGAGACCGGCGTACCGGCCGAACGAGACGTCCAGCCGCCCGGCCGCGATCTCCTCCGCCGCGCCCGCCAGCCCACCGTGGAACCGCGCCACCAGCTCACAACTGTCCGGCAGCCGCTCACGGGCCGCCTCCAGCACCCGGTGCCCGGTGCCCGCCTGCGCCCCGACATCGACCAGCAATGGGCGCCCGGTGTCCGCCCGGAACGCGTCGGCCAGCGCGTCGTGCGCCGCCAGCACCCGGAGCGCGTACGGCAGCAGCCGCGCACCGTCCGCCGTCAGCGCCACCCGCCGCGTCGTCCGCACGAACAGACTCGCCCCCACCTCCCGCTCCAGCCGCCGCACATCCCGGCTGAGCGCCTGCTGGGCGACGTACAGCCGGGCCGCGGCGCGGGTGAAGTGGAGCTCTTCGGCGACGGCGGTGAACGCGCGCAGCAGCCGGGGGTCGATGTCGCGGGGCATCCCGCCAGCCTCGCAGCCGGGCCCGGGGCTCACAACAGCGTTGCGTGAATGACGCGTTGACAGGTGTTGGACGCCCCGCGCCACCCGGGGCCACCGTGAAGGGGTGATCCTCTTCCTCGCCGCCCGCCCGGTGACCGCCCGCCCCGCGCGCGCCCGCCGCCCCTCCGTCCTCGCCCCGTACGCCCGGCTCTTCGCCCGGCCCGGCACCCGCGCGTTCACCGCCGCCGGACTGCTGGCCCGGCTGCCCATGGGCATGCTCAACGTCAGCGCGCTGCTGATGATCGCCCGCATCCACGGCTCGTACGCGCTGGCCGGAGCGGTCACCGCCACCGCCCTCGCCGCCACCGCGGTCGTCGGCCCCTGGACGGCGCGGCTCGTCGACCGGTACGGCCAGGCCCGCGTCGCCGTCCCGGCCACCGCCCTCGCCGTCACCGGCTCCCTCGCCCTGGTGCTGTGCGTCCGCGGCGCCGCCCCCGCCTGGACGCTCTTCCTCTGCGCCGCGGCGACCGCCACCACCCCCAACACCGGCGGGATGGCCCGCGCCCGCTGGGCGCATCTGCTCCGCGACGACCCGGCCGCCCGCCACACCGCCCACTCCTTCGAACAGGCCGCGGACGAACTCTGCTTCCTGCTCGGCCCGTTGCTGGCCACCCTGCTGTGCACCACGGCCTTCCCCGAGGCCGGCACCACCGTCGCCGCGACACTGCTGCTCACCGGCGTCCTGCTCCTCGCCACCCAGCGCCGCACCGAACCACCCGCCGCCGCGGACACCCGCCGCACCCGCTCCCCACTCCGCACCCCGGGCCTGCCCCCGCTGCTGGCCGTCTTCACCGCCACCGGGGTGGTCTTCGGCTCCCTGGAGGTGGTCACCGTCGCGTACACCGACGGGCACGGCGCGCGGTCCGCCGCCGGGGCGATGCTCGCACTCCAGGCCGCCGGATCCTGCGCCGCGGGGCTGCTGTGCGGACTACGGCCGCCCGCCGGGAACCCGCACCGGCGCCTGGTGGCCGCGCTCACCGCGATGGCCGCGCTGCTGACGGCGGTACCGCTCACCGCCGCCACCGGCCGGCTGCCGCTCCTCGCCGCGGCGCTCCTCGTCGCCGGAATGGCCACCGCCCCCGCCATGATCGCCGGAATGGCGCTGCTGACGGCCCGCACGCCCCCGGAGCGGCTGAACGAGGGGATGACGCTGGCCGTGACGGCGCTGCTGACCGGCATCGCGGCCGGTTCGGCGACCGGCGGCCGCACCGTGGACCTGCTGCCGCCCGGCGCCGCGGGCCCGTACGCCGTCCCCGTCGCGGCGGCGGCGCTCGCCCTCACGGTGGCGACGGCGACGGCGCGCCGCCCGGCACCGGCGCGGGCGCCCGCGGAAACGACTCAGGCCCCGGCGTCCTGACGGACATCCGGGGCCTGGGCCTCACATGGGAATTGTGGAGATGGCGGGAATCGAACCCGCGTCCAACGGTGCGGAATCAGGGCTTCTCCGAGTGCAGTCCGCTGCGATTTTCTCGGCCCCGGAGATCACGCGGACAAGTCTCCGACGGGCTCAGTCACTGTTTGATTTCCTTCTGAACCCCGTGACCGGGATCAGAAGTTTAGTTCCCTAGCTGATGCCAGGATCCGGGTCGGGAACAGCCCCGGGCTGACACTTCGCAAGTCGCTACTTAGGCAGCGAGGGCGAAGGAATCGCGCTTGGTGTTGGCGATTATTGGTTGCGACACATGGTTAACGAGATCATTGCCGCTTCCTCGACTCGCTTCCCCTGCTTCGACATCCGCTGTCGAAACCGATCATCCCCATGTTGTTTTTTCAAAAGCACCGCGCCCCGCCCGGCAAAAGCCGGACATCGGTCACGGGACCGCACACCCTCGCTGGGGTGCGTAGCCATCGTACGTGAACAACGCGCGACGGTGCCAGCGTATTCCGGGGCCGGCGGCGGGTGGCCGGCCCGGTGGTCAACCGCGCTGGCGACGGCGTGCGGCGGAGACCGCGCGCTCCGCCTCACGGCGGTCCTGCTGCTCGCGGAGGGTCTGCCGCTTGTCGTACTCCTTCTTGCCCTTGGCGAGCGCGATCTCGACCTTCGCCCGGCCGTCCTTGTTGAAGTAGAGCGCCAGCGGCACGACCGTATGACCGGATTCCTGGCTCTTCATCTCCAGCTTGTCGATCTCCGCGCGGTGCATCAGCAGCTTCCGCTTCCGGCGGGCCGCGTGGTTGGTCCAGGTGCCCTGCGCGTATTCGGGAATGTGCACGTTGTGCAGCCACGCCTCGTTGCCGTCGATGTGGACGAAACCGTCGACGAGCGACGCGCGGCCCTGCCGCAGCGACTTCACCTCGGTACCGCTGAGCACCAGACCGCACTCGTAGGTGTCCAGAATGTGGTAATCGTGGCGCGCTTTCTTGTGCTGTGCGACGAGCTTGCGCCCGGGATCCTTGTCCTTGCCCTTTTGCTTAGCCATAGTGCGGCCATTTTCGCACTACGCCCCGGTGCCGAGGCCACTCAATACCGTGACCGCCCGCGCGGTCGCGCCGTCCTCGACGGTGAGGTCCGGGGTGATGCCGTGCCCGTCGACCGCCCGCCCGGCCGGGGTGCGGTAATGGCCGACGGTCAGCTCCGCGACCGACCCGTCCGGCAGCGTGCTGGGCATCTGCACCGACCCCTTCCCGAAGGTCGGCGAGCCGACGACCACCGCCCGGCCCCGGTCCTGGAGCGCCCCGGCCAGCAGCTCGGCGGCGCTCATCGTGCCGCCGTCGACCAGCACCACCAGCGGCGCCCGGGTGTTCCCGCCACCGCCCGCGTACAGCGCCCGCTGGCGGCCGTGCACGTCGTACGTGGCGACCAGCCCGCCGTTCAGGAACGCGGAGGCGGCGGTGGTGGCCTCGTCGACCAGGCCGCCGGTGTTGCCGCGCAGGTCCAGCAGGAGACCGGCGCCGGTCGGCGCGGCGCGCACCGCGTCCCGGATCGCCGCGCCGCTGCCCTTGGTGAACGCCTCGGCCCTGATCCGGACCGGGCCCGACGCCCCGGCCGGGCGGTCGGTGGTGACGTCCTGGCTGCGCAGCCGGGCGCGGTGGACGGTGGTGCTCCACTTCCGGGCGCCGCGCCGCAGCGCCAGCTTCACCGGAGTACCGGCCCGGCCCCGCCCGGCCTCGGCGCCGCCCCGGCCGTCACGGTCACCGCGCAGCATCGCGACGACCTCGGTGACCGGGCGGCCCCGGACCGGCCGTCCGTCGATCGCCGTCAGCTCATCGCCCCGGGCGGTCCCGGCGCGGGCGGCCGGACCGCCGGACTGCACCCGCGAGACCTCCATCCGGCCGCCACGCACCTGCCGCAGCCAGAGCCCGACGCCGACGTAGTCCCCGTCGAGCTGCCGCTGGAAGTCCTCGAACTCTCCGGCGGTGTAGATCGTCGACCAGCGGTCCCCGCTGCGGCTGACCACCTCGGCCGCCGCCTGCGCCCCGGACTTCCCGGCGGCCATCGCCTCCGCCGCCGCCTTCTCGACCGCCGCCCGGTCGGCCGTACGGCTCCCGGACGCGGCGGACGGGGCGGGGCGGGGGTGCGGGGTGCGGCCGGAGTGCCAGCTACCCACCGCGGCGCCGGTCGCCAGCACGGCGGCGAGCGTCAACGCCGGCACCGCCCCGCGGCGGACGCGGCGGGAGCTGACGAACAGACACGGGCCCGGCATGGCGGTGAGTCTAGGCGAGACAAAGGCGCCGCACGGTGAGTTGACCGTACGGCGCCTGGTGTCAGCGGTTGGCGGATGTCACACCTTGAGGTACTTGCGCAAGGCGAAGAACGCGGCGAAGGCGGGCATGACCAGACCGATGAGGAGGATCAGCGGCAGCACGGAAACGACCGAATCCCAACCGATGAAGTCGACGACCTTGATCTTCTCCGCCAGCCAGTTGTTGATCAGGGCGTACTTGCCGCCGACGATCAGCACACAGGCGAACGCGGCACCGATCAGACCCGCGATCGCCGCCTCCATGATGAACGGCATCTGGATGTAGAAGCTGGACGCGCCGACCAGCCGCATGATGCCGGTCTCCCGGCGGCGGCTGAACGCCGACACCCGGACGGTGTTGACGATCAGCAGCAGCGCCACGACCAGCATCAGTCCCATGACGCAGAGCGCCGCGATCCGCATGCCGTCGAGGAGGTTGAACAGCGGCTCGACGGTGTCACGTTGGTCCTGGACCTCCTGGACACCGGGCCGCTCGGAGAACGCCGACTTGATGACCTCGTACTTCGTCGGGTCCTTCAGCTTGACCCGGAAGGACTCCGGCAACTGGTCGGGCGTGACCAGACCGGCGACGGGCGTGTCGCCGAACTGCTCCTTGTAGTGCTTGTACGCCTGGTCGCTGGATTCGAACAGGACCGGCTTCTGCACGATCGGCAGCCGCTCCAGGTCCGCTTTGATCTCCGCCTTCTGCTGCTCGGTCGCGGCACCCTTGGCGCAGTTCGCGCCGGAGGTGTCGTTCTTGTTGCAGAAGAAGATGGAGACGTTGACCTTGTCGTACCAGTAGCCCTTCATGGTGTCGACCTGGTCGCTCATCAGCAGCGAGGCGCCGAACAGGCCGAGCGAGAGGGCTACGGAGACGATGACGGCGAAGGTCATCGTGAGGTTACGGCGGAGACCGACGCCGATCTCCGACAGGACGAACTGGGCGCGCATGGCGTCCTTTCAGTACTGGGGGCCGTACACGCTTAGTGCTGGTAGCCGTACACACCGCGCGACTGGTCGCGGACGAGCCGGCCCTTTTCGAGTTCCATGACCCGCTTGCGCATCTGGTCGACGATCTGCTGATCGTGGGTGGCCATGACCACCGTCGTACCGGTCCTGTTGATCCGGTCCAGCAGCTTCATGATGCCGACGGAGGTCTGCGGGTCGAGGTTGCCGGTCGGCTCGTCCGCGATGAGGAGCATGGGGCGGTTGACGAAGGCGCGCGCGATGGCGACGCGCTGCTGCTCACCACCGGACAGCTCGCCCGGCATCCGGTCCTCCTTGCCGCCCAGACCGACGAGTTCGAGGACCTCGGGGACCGTCTTACGGATCTGGCCGCGCGGCTTGCCGATGACTTCGAGGGCGAACGCGACGTTCTGGCCGACCGTTTTGTTGGGGAGGAGCCGGAAGTCCTGGAAGACGGTGCCCAACTGGCGGCGCATCTGCGGCACCTTCCAGTTGGACAGCTTCGCGAGGTCCTTCCCCAGGACATGCACGGCACCGTGGCTGGCGCGCTCCTCGCGCAGCAGCAGTCGCAGGAAGGTGGACTTACCGGAGCCCGAGGAGCCCACCAGGAAGACGAACTCGCCGCGCTCGATCTCCAGGGACACATCCCTGAGGGCGGGGCGGTTCTGCTTCGGGTAAGTCTTGGAGACGTTGTCGAATCGGATCACTTAAGACACCACGGTCGACCTGGATAGGGACACGGGTTGCCGGGTCGCGGCTCCCGTCGGTGTGCGTGACCCTACGCGAACCTCACACGGCGACGTAGCCGGTGGTCCTGGTTGGTGCGTTTGCTCACGGCGGCTACGGGACAAAACCAGTCCATTCCGGCGGGACGCGCCGTTCCGTGACCGAGCTGGCACAGTGGTAGAGGAACACTCACGTCCCCCTGAACGTTGGGGGCGGAGGAGAAGGAGGTCGCATGACGTACGACCGATTGGTGTGCGCCAACTGCGCGGCCCCTGTGAACGAGGGCCGCTGCCCGGTGTGCCGCGCCAGCCGGGAGCGGCTCCAGCAGCAGAGCCCGTTCGCCCAGGTCAACCCGGCTTTGCTGGTGGCGCTGCTGGTGGCCGTCATCGCGGTGGCGCTGCTGCTGCACCAGGCCGTCTGAGCCGGCGGCGCGCCCGCGCGGTAACAGCGGGTGAGGTGTCCGGTACGGCCCGAGGGCCCGGAGCGCGGGTGCGCTCCGGGCCCTCGGTCGTGGTGCGACGGATCGGCGTCAGGCCGCGGCCGCGCCGCCACCGTTCTTGTTGATCAGGCGGGGCATCAGGCGGAAGCCGATACCACCGGCGATCATCGTCGCGGCGCCCACGAGCAGGAAGGTCGTGCCGGAGGCACCGGTCTCCGCCAGCTCGCCGCCCTTGGGCTGCTGCTTGGCGGGGCCGGGGGTGTCCCCGATCTGCTCGTTGGCCTGGCCCGGCTGCTCGATCGGCTTGCTGCCGGCGTTGTCGGTGCCGGTGCCGTCGCCGGTGGAGCCGCCGGTGCCGTGACCGCCGGTGGAACCGCCGTCGCCGTGGCCACCGGTGTTGCCACCGTTGCCGTGACCGCCGGTGTTACCGCCGTTGCCGTGGCCACCGGTGTTGCCACCGTTCTCGTGACCGCCGTCGGTGCCGCCGTTGTCCTGGCCGCCGTCGGTGGAACCGCCGTCCGTGGAACCGCCGTCGGTGGAGCCGCCATCGGTCGAGCCACCGTCGGTGCTGCCACCGTCCGTGGAGCCGCCGTCGGTGGAGCCACCGTCGGTGCTGCCGCCATCGGTGGAGCCACCGTCCGTGGAGCCGCCGTCGTCGCTGCCGCCGATCCAGCCGCCGTCGTCGCCGCCGTCATCGCTGCCACCGTCGGTACCGGCGATGGAGCTGCCGCCGTCGGTGCCCGCGATGGAGCCGCCGTCGTCCTGGCCGCCGTCCTCGCCGCCGGTGGTGCCGCCGTTGTCCTCACCACCGGTGGTGCCACCGTCGTCGTCGTGGCAGAACAGGTCCAGCAGGCCGCACTCGCTGCTGCTGGACTGAGGCGTCGCCGCGGAGGCCGCGCCGGCCGCGGTGAGCGACGCACCGGCCGCGATCACCGCACCGGCCGCAATGCGCGCCACGCGCAGCCGCGTCTTCTTGGTCATATGTCTGCTACCCCCAGTAGCTGAACTCGTCATGGAGCATGCCGTACGGGGGTGTGGACCGGGGTCTACACGAGTCCTGGCGCCGCTCTCGGGCGGGCCCCTCATCTCCCCGTTCACACGCGCACCCCGGACAGACGCATGCCGCGCACAGCCTTCCCAGTTCTCCCCGCAACGTCAAGGTCGAATAAAGTCCCGACGTCCGAAAGAGTAGGAATTGGGCGTTACATGGACGTACGACTGTGACCTAACCGCCGAAAGCAAAAACAACTGCCCTCCGGGGAGGAGCAGTTGTTTCTACGTCAGAAAGGTGCGAACGGGAGGAAGCGGACAGGCCGCCGGGCCGTGCGCGCGGGGAACTACTCCCCCGCGCCCTGCTCCTGCTGCTTGCGCCAGCGGATGCCCGCCTCCAGGAAGCCGTCGATGTCGCCGTCGAGGACAGCCGTCGGGTTGCCGACCTCGAAGTCCGTCCGCAGGTCCTTGACCATCTGGTACGGGTGCAGGACGTACGAACGCATCTGGTTGCCCCAGGAGTTGCCGCCGTCGCCCTTGAGCGCGTCCATCTTCGCCTGCTCCTCCTGGCGGCGGCGCTCGAGGAGCTTGGCCTGGAGGACGTTCATCGCGGTCGCCTTGTTCTGGATCTGCGAGCGCTCGTTCTGGCAGGAGACGACGATGCCGGTGGGGAGGTGCGTCAGGCGGACCGCGGAGTCCGTGGTGTTGACGCCCTGGCCGCCGGGGCCGGAGGAGCGGTAGACGTCGACCCGCAGCTCGGACTCGTCGATCTCGATGTGGTCGGTCTGCTCGACGACCGGGAGCACCTCGACACCGGCGAACGACGTCTGGCGGCGGCCCTGGTTGTCGAAGGGCGAGATGCGCACCAGGCGGTGGGTGCCCTGCTCGACCGAGAGGGTGCCGTAGGCGTACGGGACGTTGACGGCGAAGGTGGTCGACTTGATGCCGGCCTCTTCGGCGTACGACGTCTCGTACAGCTCGGTCTTGTAGCCGTGGCGCTCGGCCCAGCGGAGGTACATCCGCTGGAGCTTCTCGGCGAAGTCGGCGGCGTCGACGCCACCGGCCTCGGCGCGGATGTTGACGACCGCCTCGCGGGAGTCGTACTCGCCGGAGAGGAGGGTGCGGACCTCCAGCTCGTCGACCGCCTTGCGGACGGCGGTCAGCTCGCTCTCGGCCTCGGCACGGGTGTCCTCGTCGCCCTCGTCCTCGGCCAGCTCGAAGAGGACCTCCAGGTCGTCGACGCGGCCGCGCAGCTCCTCGGCGCGGCGTAGCTGGCCCTGGAGGTACGAGAGGCGGCTGGTGATCTTCTGGGCGCTCTCCGGGTCGTCCCACAGGGACGGGGCCGCGGCCTGCTCCTCGAGCACGGCGATATCGGCCCTCATCTTGTCGAGGTCCAGGACGGCCTCGATCGACCCCATGGTCGAGGAGAGGGACTTCAGCTCTTCGGAAACATCGACGACTGCCACGCACCCAGCCTAACGGCTGACGCCGACAGTGTGCCCCGGCCCCGTCAGGGCGCCGCCGGACCGGACTGCTCGATACCGGGGCCGGTGTCTCCCGTATCGCCGTCGCCCGAGGTCAGCCAGGTGCCCAGGCCCACCGCGGCGAGCAGCGCGACGGCCGCGGCGCCGAGCCGGATACGGCGGCGGCGCACCGCCTCCGGTGACGACCGGTGACGGGCCGACCCCGCGCGGCGCTCGCCCGGCGCCCGGGGGGCGCGGGCGGTGCCGTGCGCGCCGCCGGCCAGCTCGTCCGGGCCGGGGACCCGCATGCTGGTGTGCGTCTCGCGGTTCGAGTCGGGCGCCGCGCCCTGGACGAGCGCCACGGAGCCGCGCGCCGGGGTGGCCTCGCCCACGGTGGCCGTACCGGCGTCGGCGGTCCGGGCGGCGGCCTCGTCCTCGGCGGCGCCGTCCGGGCCCTCCTCGTCGTCCGGCTCGTCGATGTCGAGGGGCGGCATCCCGGCCAGCCCCGGGAGCAGCTCGCGCAGGCGGGCGGCCAGTTCGGGGGCGCGCAGCCGGGAGGCGGGCGCCTTGGCGAGGCACTGGACGAGAAGCTGCCACAGCTCGTCCGGGATGCCGGGCAGCGGCGCCACCCGCTCGGTGACATGGCGGCGCAGTACGGCTCCGGGGTGGCCGCCGCCGAACGGTGTGAACCCGGCGAGCAGCTCGTACAGGACGGTGGCCAGCGCGTAGACGTCGACGGAGGCGCGCGGCGGGAGGCCCTCGATGATCTCGGGGGCGAGGTAGTCGGGGGTGCCGATGACCTTGGCCGAGCGGAGGGTGGCGGGGCCGGAGCCGGACGCGGGCTGGGGCAGGCGGCGCGGGGTGTCGACGAGGCGGGCGATGCCGAAGTCGGTCAGGAGCGCGGGGTGCGCGCCTCCGGGGCCGAGGGGGCCCTGCATGTCCAGGAGGACGTTCTCCGGCTTGACGTCGCGGTGGACGATCCGGGCGGCGTGCGCGGCGGCGAGCGCGTCGGCGACGTCGGCGGCGATGGCGACGGCCGCCTCCGGGGCCAGCCGCCGTTCGCGCTCCAGGCGGGTGCGCAGGTCGGTGCCGCGGACCAGGTCCATGACCAGTGCCAGGTCGTTGCCGTCGACCACCAGGTCGCGTACGCCGACGACCCTCGGGTGGTCCAGGCTCAGCAGCGCCGTCCGCTCCTGGACGAAGCGGCCGACCAGCTCCTGGTCGGAGGCGAGGTCCTCACGCAACAGCTTGATGGCCACGGCCCCGTCGGGGCCCTCGCCCAGCCATACCGTGCCCGCACTGCCGCGCCCCAGGATCTGGTGGGCGGTGTACCGGCTGCCGATCTTCCGTGCCAAGACTGCTCCGACGTGTCGGGCCCCCGAGCGTCCTGCGGGGGCTGAGGTTGACGTCAAAGCTACGCGGACGGCGGGGCGTTCCGTGCCCGGGACGGCGGCAACCTTCCGTTCTGGGGGAGAAATCACCGCCGGAAGTCGATAAATCCACTGGCTGACCGGGGTGTGGCGTCCGGGAAGGGCGCCGTGGACAGCGCGGTGCCCCGGGTGTGTCACCCGGGGCACGCGGTCCGCTGCCGGCCGCCGTCGCTAGCCGAGGTTGTTGATGAAGTGCTTGACGTCGCGGTAGGCCGAGCCGATCCAGTCGAAGAAGCTCTGGGTGGTGCCGATCCACTCCTGGGGGATCATCTGCCAGATCAGCCAGCCGGCCACGACGAGGATCACCAGCGTGAACAGGCAGCCCTTGAGGCAGCCGAGGCCCGGGATCCGCATCGGGTTGGCGCTGCGGCGGCGCGGCTCCCGGGGCTCGCGGGCCGGGGGGCGCTCCGGTTCGTAGCGCTGCGGCGGCGGCTCCTGGCGGCGCTGCGGGGGGCGCTGTTGTTGGGGACGCTGCTGCGGGGGCTGCTGCTGGGCGTACGGCACGGGCGCGGGCTGCGGGTGGTACGGCTGCTGGGGCTGCGGCGGCTGCTGCTGCGGGGACGGGCGGCGCTGCGGGCGGCGGCGCAGCGGGTCCTCGGCGGGGTCGAGGTACTGGACCTGCGTCTGGTCGTTGCGGTCGCGCGCGGCCCGCATCTGGGACTCCCAGGGGTGCGGCCCGTCGGGCTCCTGGGGTCCGCCCGCGGGCGGGCCGCCCGGCATCGGCGGCACGGGCGGCATGGCGCGGGTCGGGGCGGGCCCGCCGGGGGCGCCGGTCGCGGGCAGCACGCTGGTGGCGGCGGCCGGGTCGACGGCGGATCCGGTGGGCAGCACCTGGGTCGGCTCGGCGTCGCCGCTGCCGCCTTCGGTGCCGGGGACCTGCGCCGGGGACGGGTCGGGGGCGAGCAGCGCGGCGACGCCGAGCGCCGCCTCGGCCTGCTGCGGGGTGGCGTGGACGCCGACACCGGCGGCGACGGTGCGCAGCGCGCGGGCGAGGTTCTCGGCGCTCGGCCGCTCCTCGGGGCGCTTGCGCAGACAGCGCTCGATGACCGTCCAGAGGGGCTCGGGGACGGATCCGGGGCGCTGCGGCTCCTCGCTGAGGTGGCGGTGGAGCACTTCCAGGGCGGTCGAGCCGGCGAACGGCGGACGGCCGGTGACCAGCTCGTACAGCAGGATTCCGGCGCCGTAGATGTCGACGGCGGAGGTCTGCGGGCGGCCCTCGGCGGACTCCGGGGCGACGTAGGCGGGGGTGCCGACGAACTCGTGGGTGCGGGTCAGGCCCGGGGAGTCGGCGAGGCGGGCGATGCCGAAGTCGGTCAGCATCGGGTGCATCTCGCCGTCGCCGTCGGCCCCGGAGAGCAGGACGTTGGCGGGCTTGAGGTCGCGGTGGACGACGCCGTCGGCGTGGCTGGCGGCGAGGGCGTCGGCGATCTGCGCGGTGAGCAAGGAGGCGGCCACCGGGCTGAGCGGGCCGTTGTCCCGGAGGTAACGGTGCAGGTCGGGGCCGTCGACGAGGTCCATGACCAGGGCCAGCAGATCGCCTTCGACCACGAGGTCGCGGGTGCGGACGATGTTGGGGTGGGTCAGGCGCAGCAGGACGGAGCGCTCCCGTAGGAAGCGCATCACCACGTCCGCGTCGTTCGCCAGCTCCTCCTTGAGGACCTTGATCGCGACCGTCTCGCCGGGCTCACCGGCGACGGCCGCCTCGGCGCCTGCCGTCTCCCTCTGGCGCGCACGCCAGACGGTGCCCGTGGCGCCGCGTCCCAGCGGCTCGTCGAGCAGGTACTTGCTGCCTACCGGCCGCACGTCATGCGCTCCCTGGTCGGTGATCAACTGTTGCCGGTCCGCTGGGTCGTCCGCGGCCCGTCGCCCCACTGTAGTGCCGCGGATCCCGCCGCCGGCGCGCTGCCGCGTCGCCCGAAGGGCCCGGTCACCCGTGGTGGCTCGTGGGAAGACGCGAGGCGCCCGCGGTTGGTTGCGCGGCGGGGCCGGGGGCCGTCGGCGGGGGCCGCGCCGGGGCGCGGGCTGCGCGGCGGGGGGCGGTTTTCGGCCGGACCGGGCGGGCGGGGTGCGGCCGGGGCCCGCCGTTCGCCCGCGGCCCGCCGTACCGCGGGCCCCGAGCAAGATCGTTGGGCCCCGGTCGGCGGACGGGTTGTCGGTGGCAGGTGCGAGGATGCACACAGCACACATGCCGTGGTGGATGTTCCCGTCCGCGGCGTGCTGGTGGGACTTGTACGAGCCGATGCGCTCGGGCGCGGTGGGGGGTTGAGCGGACCCGTCGCCGAACTCCCCGGGCAGAAGGGACCGTTGACGGCGATGCAGATCCGGCTGACCGTCCTGGGGCCGCGCGGCGGCCACCCCGCGCGCGCCTGCGACGTGCTCGTGACGGCCCCCGCCGGGACCGCGCTCGCGGCGGTGGCCACCTCGCTCGCCGCGGCGGTCGCCGGGCCCGGCGCGGACACCGGCGGCCCGGTCGTGCTGTACGCCGGGGCCGAGCGGCTCGACCCGCAGCGGGCGGCGCTCGGCGAGCCGCCGCTGATCGACGGCGCGGTCCTCTCCCTCCAGTCCCCCGGCCCCGATCCCGCGCACGGTCTGCCGCACGGCCCGGCGCGGCTGCGGGTGATCTCCGGGCCGGACGCGGGCGGCGTTCATCTGCTGCACGGCGGCCAGATCCGCGTGGGCCGGTCCGCCGACGCCGATGTGCCGCTGGACGATCCGGACGTCTCGCGGATGCACTGCGCGGTGACGGTCGAGCCGGACGGTTCCGTCTTCGTCGCCGATCTGCGCTCCACCAACGGCACGACCGTGGACGGCGCCGAGGTCACCGCCGGGCCCGCGCGGCTGGCCCCCGGTGCTCTGCTGCGCGTCGGCGAGTCGGCGCTGCGGCTGCGGCCGCCGACCGCCGCCCCCGATCCGGCGCTGGCGACGACCCCGGACGGCGAGGGCCATCTGCGGCTGCGTCCGGGCGCGCCGTCCGGGCCCGCCGGTTCCGCCCCGGGCGGGCAGGGTCCCGTCCTCCCCGGGGGCGGCGCGGCCCCGACGGTGTACGGCCGGGGCACGGCCGCGTCCGGGCACGGCGCCCCGGGCGGCCCGGTGCCGTTCGTCCCCGGCAGCCGCCGCCCGGAGCCGGAGCCGCCCGCCGCCGTGGCGGGCGACGCCCCCGGGGCGACCTCCGCGTACGACTACGACGCGTACGGCGTGCACCACCCCTACGGCGCGGCGGCGGACGGGCCGGAGCGTTCCCGGCAGCGGCGGGACACCCCGCTGCACGGCACCTCGCCGGACGCCTTCGGGCCGTCGGACGCCACCTCGTCCGGGGCGGGGACGCACGGCGGGCAGGTGTCGCTGGCCCCGCCCGACGAGGCGGCGCGGCGGTCCGGGCGGCGCGGCGGGATCGGTGCCTGGGCGCGGCGGCTGGCGGGCGGCCGGCCGGTGGACGGGCCGGAGGAGCCCGCCGCCCCGGAGGCGCTCGCGGGCGCCGAGGCCCCGGCCGCCCCGGTGCCGCCGGTGTCCGGGGCGGAGGCGGAGCGGTGGCCGGACGCCGCCGCGGTGCTGCTGACGGCGCTCGGCCCCGGGCCGCGCCTGTGGGAGCGCGACCGCGCGCATCCGGACGCGCTGGCGGTCCGCCTGGGGACGGCCTCGCGCGCCGGTGGCCGGGTGGCGGAGCCGGTCGCCGTGGAGTTGCGGCGGGCCGGTTCCCTGGGGCTGGCCGGGCCGCGGGAGCGGCTGACGGGGCTGGCCCGCTCGGTCCTCGCCCAGCTCGCCACCTGGCACTCCCCCGGCACCCTGGAGATCGTGCTGCTCAGCACGGACCGCGCGCGACCCGCCGAGGAGCGGGTCGCCGACTGGTCGTGGCTGGGCTGGCTGCCGCACGTCCGCCCGGCCCACGGCCAGGACTGCCGGCTGCTGCTGGCGTACGACAGGGAGCAGGCCGCGGCGCGCACCGCGGAGCTGGTGCGGCGGCTCGACGACGGGCCGCTGGGTCCGGGCTGGGCGAGCGCCGAGCGGGCGGAGATCGCCGCGGCGGCGGCGCAGCACCAGGGGCCGTTCACGGTCGTGCTGGTCGACGGGGATCTCGGTTCGTCGGCGCTGCGGGAGACCGCGGCGCGGCTGGCGGCGGGTGGTCCGGCGGCCGGTGTCCATCTGCTGTGCCTGGCCGAGACGCCCGCGGCGTCCCCGGCGTTCCCGCTGGCCGCGACGTACGAGGCGGCCCGGGTGGCGTCGCCCGCGTTCGGGGAGTGCGGGGCGGTCGCGGTGCTCAGCGGCGATGTGGCGACGGCGCTGCGGGTGGTCCAGCCCGGTTCGGGGCCCAACGGCACGGTCGCCACGCTGGACGCGGTCTCGGGCGCGTGGGCGGAGCGGTGCGCGCGGGCGCTGGCGCCGCTGCGGGAGGCGGAGACGGCGGAGGGCGGACGGGCGGCGCCCCGGGTGTCGGCCCCGCTGCCCGGTTCCGCGCGGCTGCTGGACGAGTTGGGGCTGGCCCGTGCCACCCCGGCGTCGCTGATGGCCCGGTGGGCGGCGGCGCTGGACGGCGGGGCGTCCGGGGCGGCGGCGGTGCTGGGCGCCGGGCCGCGCGGTCCGCTCGCCGCCGATCTCGCCGCCGACGGCGGTGGTCCGCTGCTGCTGGAGGGCGCGCCGGGCTCGGGCAAGACGGAGCTGCTGCGGTCGCTGGCCGCCTCGCTGGCCGCCGCCGACCGGCCCGATCTGCTGTCGCTGGTGCTGGTGGACGGCGGGGGCAGCGAGCGCGGTGAGGGGTTGCGGCTCTGCACCGACCTGCCGCACGTCACGACGTATCTGGCGGCGTCGGACCCGGTACGGATGCGGGAGTTCGCGCAGGCGCTGTCGTCGGAGCTGAAGCGGCGCGCGGAGGTGCTGGGCGGGACGCCGTTCGCCGAGTGGCGGGCGAAGCATCTGCCCGCGCCGCGGATCGTCGCGCAGCGGCGCACGCCCGAGGGCGCCGCCGAGCCGGACCCGTCGGCCACGGGCACGCTCCGGCTGCGCACGCGGGGCGGGGCCGGTTCCGCTCCCGGGGAGGCGGCGGACGTGCCACCGATGCCACGGCTGTTCGTGCTGGTCGACGACTTCGACGCGCTGGTCGCGCCCGCGCTGGGCAGCACGGGCCGCCCGTCGGCGGGTTCGGTCGTACGGGCCCTGGAGGCGGTGGCGCGGGGCGGTGCGGAGCTGGGCGTCCATCTGATCGCCGCGACCGGCCACCCGGAGCGGACCGCGGAGACCGCCACCGGCGAGCGGGCCGCACTGCGGGCCGTACTGGGCGAGCCGGACGATCCGGCGGAGCCGGTCCCGCCGGGCCGGGGGCGGCTGTACCGCACCCGTGACGGCTCGTCGGCCCCGTTCCAGGCGGGCCGGGTGACCGGCCGGATACCGCGTACGGCCACCCTCCGCCCGACGGTCGTCCCCTTGGAATGGCCGCGGATGGGCGACCCGCCGACCCGCCGCCCGCTGCGCGAGCTGGGCAACGGCCCGACGGACCTGGCGCTCCTGGCCAGCGCCCTGCAACGCGCCGCCCAGTCGTCGGGGGCGGCGGCGGGACCACCGCTGGTGTGAGGGGCGCGGGGGTCGGCCGTCCCGGCTTGGGTGCGGGGTGCCGGGCGGTGCGGGGCGCGGGCCCCGGCCGTCCTGGCTTGGCTGCCGGGTGCCGGGCTGTCCGGCGCCGGGCCGGCTTCCCCGCCCGGGCACGGGCCGGGCGACTTCCCCCTCCCCGCCTGAGCGAGTCGGCCCGGTTGTCCCGAGTCGGGTACAGGCCGAGCCCTGATCTCCCCAGGCCGTCGGGCCCGGCCCGGCTTGTCCGGCGCCGGGCCGGCTTCCCCGCCCGGGCACGGGCCGGGCGACTTCCCCCTTCCCGCCTGAGCGAGTCGGCCCGGTTGTCCCGGGTCGAGTACAAGCCGGGCGCTGATCCCCCCAGACCGTCGGGCCCGGCCCGGCTTGTCCGGCGCCGGGCCGTAGCCCGTCTTCCTGCCCGGGGCCGGGCGCTCATCCCTCCCTGCGTGGAGCGGACCCGTCCAGCCCTGTCCGCCGGACCTCGCCCACCCCTGCCCGGGGCCCGGGCACTCATCCGCCTCTCCCCGGCCCGGGCACTCATCCCTCCCTGCCCGGAGCGGGCCCGTCCCGTCCACCGAGCCTCACCCACCCCTGCCCGGGCCGGGCCCGCCGAGGTGGTCCCGGCGTGGGCCCTCCCCGGGCTCGTACGGGCCCGCCCCCGCCCGCCCGCGTCCGATCCCCGCTGGCCCCGGGCCGCGCACGGCCGTCCGCCACCCGACTCGTACACAACCACCGGGCGACGGACGGACATTACGGCCATCGATCATCAACACGCCTTCATTTCACGGGAGTTGAGGAGGAATCGGAATCCGGGGCCTTCTGTTTGCCCGCGTGGCCGCGCACCTCCTTCACCAGGCGCCTCTCCTCTTCCGGTTCCGTACGACCCGTTTTTCGCCACCTTCCGTTCACTTCTGGCCGCCTACGATGACGGCGCCGTGCGAGGTGGCGGGCCCTTGGGGGCGTGTGCCGTACGTCCTGTGCCGCACGTCGCGCGCCGTCAGACCGCTGCCGTAAAGCCGTCGGATTCCGACCGTCTGGAGACGGACCGCCATGACTGCTCCCCTCGCGGACCCCCGTGCACCGCTGCCGCGCCCCACCCGGCTCTCCGAGGTCAAGGGGTGGTTCTTCACCGCGGATCAACTGCTCTTCGACTGGTTCCTGGCGTACCAGCGGAGCGCGGGACACCGCGGTGACCTGCTCGAACTCGGCGCCTATCTGGGCAAGAGCGCGATCTTCCTGGGCGCGCGGCTCGGGGAGGGGGAACGGTTCACCGTCTGCGATCTGTTCGACTCGCCCGCCGAGGACGCGTCGAACACCAAGGAGATGGCGAAGTCCTACGCGACGCTGACCCGGCGCGCCTTCGAGGCCAACTACCTCGCCTTCCACGACACGTTGCCGGACATCGTCCAGGGCCTCAGCTCCCGGGTGCGCGAGCACGTCACGGCGGACAGCGTCCGCTTCGCGCACATCGACGCCTCGCACCTGTACGAGCACGTCCACGGCGACATCCTGGCCGTACGGGAGCTGCTGACCGGCACCGGTGTGGTCGTCCTGGACGACTTCCGCGCCGAGCACTGCCCGGGGGTGGCCGCGGCGACCTGGCAGGCGGTGGCCAACGAGGGGCTGCACCCGGTGTGCATCACCGGCACCAAGTTCTACGGGACCTGGGGCGACCCGGAGCCGCTGCGGAGCGCGCTGCTGGCGTGGCTGGCCGGGCGGGACGGTGTCTGGCACGAGGTGCAGCAGGTCAACGGCGCGCCGCTGATCCGGATCAGCGCGAAGGGCGCGACGGAACCGGCGCATCCGGTCTCCCGGCACCGCCCGGCCGGCGGGGCAACGGCGGCGCGGGCGCCGGAGCACGTCCCGGGGGCCGGCGGACGGCGTCCGGCGCGTCCGGCGCGGGGACCGCTGCGGCGGCTGGCGGCGGACTGGCTGCCCCCGGCCGTCACCCGGGCGCTCGTGGAGGCCCGGCGGGCGCGCGCCGCACGCCGCTGAACCCCGGCGCGCCCCTGAACCGGCCCGGCGCACGCGGGCACCCGCGCGCCCCGGCGGGCCCGGGGCGTGCCCGGGTCAGCCGGGCAGCCGCTCCATCGGCACCCGCGCGGCCAGGACGAACGCGTTGGCGCCCAGGACCTTCCCGGCGGGTCGCGGCAGCGGGCAGGAGTAGGTGCGGCGGACCGACAGACCGGCGGATTCGGCGTAGGCGCGCAGCAGACGGAAGTCGGTGAAGCGGCCGGGCGCGGGGGCGGCGCGGTGGCCCGCCTCCTGCGGGGTGATCAGGACGACACCGCCGCCCGGCCGCACGTACGGCAGATAGGCCCGCAGCAGGCCCTCGACCTGCTCGTCGTCGAGGTGCTGGAGGACCTGCGCGGACAGCAGGGTGTCGAAGCCGCCGGGCCGGGCGTGGGCGCTGGTCAGGAAGGCGTCGGCGGTGTACGCGGTCAGGCCCCGGGCGCGGCAGATGTCGGCGGAGTGCGTGTCGTGGGCGATCCCGACACTGCCCGGCGCGCAGCCGGCCAGGGTGTCGCCGGTGCCGCAGCCGATGTCCAGCACCCGCCCGGCGCCGATGCGGCGCAGCGCCCGGCGGTAGGGCGTACGCGGCGGACGCAGCCAGGGCAGCAGCGGCCGGGGCGGGTCCTGCGCGCCGGCCGGCGGGCCGGTGCGGACCGGCGGGGCGGCGGCCGCGGTACGGCGGGAGACCGGTGTGCGGCGGGCGGCGGGAGCGGTGGGGGCGGCGGGGGTTTCGGTCCGTCCGGACATCCCGGGCATCGAGGTCACCTTTCCCTGGGGGCCCGGCGACCGGCCGGGCCCGCTACGGCATCGGCTCCGGTCTACGGCATCCCCCCGGGCCACGACGCACACCACGCCGACCGCCCGGCGCGGCTCCCCGGCACGGAGGTGTCGGGGCGGGGCCACGGCGGAGGCGTGTGCCGGGGCCGGGGTCCGGCGCCAAACGCCCGGCCGGTCCCCGGCGCCCGGAGCCGTACCGCGGCCCGGGCCCGCAGCCGGACACGCCCGCACCGGCCCGGCCCCGCCCCGTCCTCTCACCCTTTCAGCGCAGATCCGGTGACCGGGGCGGGGGCGGGTGAGTTGTCCACCTCAGTTCCCCGCCCCGGAGGTTCCCGCCCCGGTTCCGGTCCGGGCTTCCGTCCCGGGCGTCCGGTTCCGCGGGCCGGGCCGTCCGGGTACCCCGTTCGGAAAGGCTTGGTCGCGCGCATGAAGCCACGGCTCACCGTCGTCGTCCCGGTGCACCGCACCGCAGGGCCCCCGCGGCACACCGAGGAGTGCCTGGAGTCGGTCGCGGCGCAGACCTCGGCCGCGCTGGATGTGGTGATGGTGGACGGCGGGCCGGAGGCGGACGGGCCGGGAGCCGCGCTGGCCCGCCGCTTCACCGCCCGCGATCCGCGCTTCCGGCTGGTCCGCGCCGCCGGGGCGGGCCCGGGTGCGGCCCGGAACGCCGGGGCCCGGCACGCCTACCCGGACACGCCGTACCTCGCCTTCCCTGGGCCCGACGACGTCCTGCTGCCGCGCGCGTACGAGGAGCTGACGGCGCTGCTCGACGCGTCCGGCGCGGATCTGGCGACCGGCGGTGCGCAGGTGCTCGGGCCGGACGGGCGGCCCGCGGCGCGGCAGCCGGCCGCCCGGACCGGCGCGTCACGCACCCACATCGCCGAGGACCGGACGCTGCTGTCGGACACGCCCGCGGCCAACAAGGTGTTCCGGCGCGCCTTCTGGGACCGCCACCGCCTGGCCTTTCCCGAGGGCACCACCTGCGACGACGCGGCGCTGACGCTGCCCGCCCACTTCCTCGCCGACGCCGTGGACGTGCTGCGCGCGCCCGTCTGCCGGCTGCGGACACCGGGCGACGGGGACCGGCCGCCGCTCGGCGTACGGGCGGTCGCCGAGCGGTTCGCGGCGCTCGGCCGGACCGCGGAGTTCCTGGCCGACCCGGAGCGCACCCGCGGGGTGCCCTGCCGCGCGGAGTACGACCGGGCGCAGCTCACCGAGGGGCTGGACGACCTCGTCGCGGCGGTTCCCGACGCCGGTCCCGAGGTCCTCGACGCGTTCTTGGAGCACGCCCGCGCCTACCTCGCCGGTGTCGATCCGCGGCTGCTCGCCGCGCTGCCGGTGCAGACACGGATGCGCTGGTACCTCGTCCGGACCGGGCCGCCGGAGGATCTGCTGCGGCTGCTGGCGTACCAGCGGCGGCAGGCGACGGCGTTCCTGGTGACGGGGGTGCCGCTGCGCCGCCGGGCCGCGCTGCCGCTGGACCCGCCGCTGCGGCTGCCGTCCGCCGTCACCCGGCTGGGCCGCGACGACTTCCCCCTGCGGGCACACCTCCAGGAGGCCCTCTGGCGGGACGACCTGCTGTTCCTGCGGGGTTACGCCTATCTCCGCAACCTCGGCGCACCGCACCGGCACAGCTATCTGGGGACGTTGACGCTGGCGCAGGGGCGGCGCCGGATCGTGCTGCCGCTGCGGCCCGCGGAGTCGGCCGCGGCGACCGCCGAATCCGGCCAGGACCTGCACTGTTACGACTGGTCGGGCTTCACGGCGGTGCTCGATCCGCAGCGGCTGCGGCGGCTCGGCCGGTGGCCGGACGGCGACTGGCGGGTGACCGTCACCCGCACCGCGGCGGGCGTGGTGCGCACCGCCGGACTACGCCCGCCGGAGTCCGGCTCCGGCACCTCGCCGCGCACCCACGACACCGGGGAAGGCGTACGCGTCACCCCCCGGTACGTGGACGGACTGCTGCGGCTGACCGTCGAACGGATCGGGTACCGGCTGACCGCCCGGGAGGCGACCGGCGGCGCACTGCGCCTGACGGTCGCCGCCCCGCCCGGCGCCGCCACCCCCACCGCGCTGCGGCTGACCGATACGGAGAGCGGCACGGTGGTGTCCTTCCCGGCACGGCCGCCGGAGGGGGAGCCCGCGCACGGCGGGGAGCCCGCGCACGGCGGGGATCCCGCCCCGGGCGGGGAGCCGGAGCCCGCGCCTGGCAAGGCGCACGCGGCGAACGGGGAGCCGAGGCCCGCACCCGGCACGGAGCCCGCGCCGAACGGGAAGCCGGAGCCCGCACCCGGCACGGAGCCCGCGCCGAACGGGAAGCCGGAGCCCGCACCCGGCACGGCGCACGCGCCGAACGGGAAGCCGGGGCCCCACGAGGAACCTGTGGCTGAGACCGGTGGGGAGCCCGGGCCCCCGAACCCCGTTCCGCCGCCTCCCTGGAAGCCCCGCCGTCCGGCTCCCGGTCACACCGTCCGGATCCTGCCCGGCGCGCTCGCGGCGGCCCGCCCCGCCCCGGACGGCGCGAGCGGCGCCACCGGGGGCGACGCACCCCACGGCAGCGCCACCGGCGCACCCCGCTCCGGCGCACCCGTAAGCGCCGCACCCGCCACCGGGGACGCGCCCGGAAGCAGCGCCCCCCGCTCCGCCACCTGGACCGCCGCCCTCGTCCTCCCCGGCGGGGCCACCGCGCCCATCGCCTGTTCGCCCGCGCTGGCACCGCTCGCGCTCGCGCCGGTGCGCGGACGGCAACTGATCGCCGCGGCCACCGCCGCCGGACATCTGGTGGTGCACGACCGGGTCCCGCAGCCGTACGCGGACCGCGTCGTGTGGCGGATCGACGGCACCCTGCTGCTGGCCGGGACGCTGCCCGCCGCCGCGCCGCCCGCCACCGAGCTGGTGCTCGCCCACACCGCGCACGCCGCCGAGTGGGCCTTCCCCGCCACCCACGACGGCGAGCGGTTCCACTGCGCGCTGCCGCTGGCCGCCCTGCCCTCGCCCGGCGGACCGCTGCCGCTGCCCGCCGGACGCTGGGCGCTGCGGCTGCGGGCGGCGGGCTCGGCCGCGCCGGACGTACCGGTCCGCTTCGCGCCGTCCGTCCTCGACGGGCTGCCCGCCTCCCGGGCGGTCCGCGGCAAACCGTTCACCCTCGACCGGCGCGACCACGACGAGGCGTTCCTGGCCGCCGGGGCGACGCTGCCGGTCACCGACCGGGGACCGTACCGGCGGCGGGTGCTGCGCGAGACGCACTACCCGCTGCACCGCGGGCGGCCGCTGCGCGACACCGTCCTCTACAGCAGCTTCGGCGGCCGCGCCTACGGCGACTCGCCGCGCGCCGTCCACGAGGAGCTGGTGCGCCGGGGCTCCGACGCGGAGCACCTGTGGGCGGTACGCGACGGGCAGACCGCCGTACCGGACACCGCGCGCGCCGTCGTCGTGGGCAGCGCCGAGTGGCACGGCGCGCTGGCGCACAGCCGCTGGGTGGTCGCCAACACCCCGCTGCCGGGCTTCTTCCGCCGCCGGCAGGGCCAGCTCGTCGTCCAGACCTGGCACGGGACGCCGCTGAAGCGGATCGGGGCGGACGCGCCGGGCGGCCGCGGGCCGTCGGACCCGGAGGCGGCCCGCCAGTGGAGCGTGCTGCTGTCGCCCAACGCGCACAGCACGCCCGTCCTGCGCCGGGCGCTCGGCTTCCCCGGGGAGCCGCTGGAGAGCGGGCTGCCGCGCACCGACGCGTTCTTCGCACCGGACCGCGCCGCACGCGCCGCCGCGGTCCGCGCCCGGCTCGGCGTCGACGACGGCCGCACCGTCGTCCTGTACGCCCCGACCGTCCGCGGCCACCTCGCCTACGACCGCCGCCACCACCGGCTGCACCTGCCGCTGGACCTGGACGCCGCGCGGCGGGCGCTCGGCGACGACCACGCGCTGCTGGTCCGCGGGCACCCGCTGGTCGCCGACCGGCTCCCGGCCCGGCACGCGCCCTTCGCGGTCGACGTCACCGCGTACCCGGACGCCACCGAGCTGCTGCTCGCCGCGGATGTGCTGGTCACCGACTACTCGGCGCTCGCCGCCGACTTCGCCGACACCGGCCGCCCGATGCTCTTCCTCACCCCCGACCTGCCGTACTACCGCGACACGCTGCGCGGGTTCACCGTGGACTTCGAGGCGGTGGCGCCGGGCCCGCAGCTCACCGCCACCGGTGAGCTGATCGACGCGCTGCGCGATCTGCCCGCGGTCGTCCGGGCGAGCGCCGGGGCGTACCGGCGCTTCCGGGAGACGTTCTGCCACCGCGACGACGGGGCGGCCGCGGCGCGCGTCGCGGAGGTGCTGCTGCGGTGAGCGCAGATGTCCGGCGGTGGTCGGGCCGATGAAGGTTCGGCGGACATCGGCATCGGGCGGCGGCCGCGTCGTTACATCTGGTACGGGCGTGGCCCGCGGCCAAGCACCCGCCAACGCGGAATGTCGTATCCGTTAACGGACGGCAATGACACGGAAAACCACGGCGGCGGGCGCAACCGCGGGGCGGGAATCCCCCTCTGAAGCAGAGACAGGGGAGACCGGAGCCCGCCGCGCAAAGAGATGCCGTCGACACGGAATGTAGATGTAGTGACTGTGAAAGAAGCCCTAGAGCCATCGCCGGGGCCCATCCTCACTCCGGCCGCGCAGATCAGCATCATCGTCATCGCCTTCAACGACGTCACCCACGTCGCCGAGGCGGTGCGTTCCGCGCTGGCCCAGGAGACGGACGGCTCGGCCGTCGAGGTGATCGCGGTGGACGACGCCTCCACCGACGGCACCGGCGCCGCACTGGACGCCCTGGCCGACGAGCACCCGCGGCTGCGGGTGGTGCACCGCGCCGAGAACAGCGGCGGCTGCGGCACCCCCCGCAACGACGGGCTGCGCGCCGCCACCGGCCGCTTCGTGATGTTCCTGGACAGCGACGACGTGCTGCCGCCGGGCGCCGCCCCGGCACTGCTGCGCGCCGCGCTCGCCGAGGACGCGCCGGTGGCGTCCGGCGCCTGCGTCCGCCGGGAGCTGCCCGCCCGCCGCGACGTGCCCTGGCAGCCGGCGCTCTACCGCGACCGCGCCGTGCACACCGCGCCGGGCGCCAGCCCCCAGCTCGTGCGCGACACCCTGTGCGTCAACAAGCTCTACGACCGGGCGTTCCTGGCCGAACACGCCATCGCCTTCCCCGAGGGCCGCTTCACCTACGAGGACTTCGTCTTCACCGCCCGGGTCCTGGCCGCCGCGCCACGGATGGTGACGATCCCCGACAGCGTCTACATCTGGCACGTCCGCCGCGCCGCCGCCCGCCAGTCGATCTCCCTGGACCGCAAGGCCGTCAGCAACTGGCAGGCGCGGATCGACGCGCACCGCGACAGCGTGGCGATCCTGCGCGACTCCGGCCGCGCGGAGCTGGCGCGGGCCGCGCGGACCAAGTTCCTCGACCACGACCTGCGGATGTACCTGCGCGAACTGCACACCCGCGACGCCGCCTACCGCGCCGAGTGGTGGCGGCTGACCCGCGCCTACCTGGACGGTTTCGACGAGGCCGAGCTGCTGGCCGCCCGCGCCCCCGCCCGCTGGCTGGCCCGGGTGGTGCTGGCCTCGCCCGAGCCGCCCGCCGACCTGGACCGGCTGACCCAGCTCGCCGCCCGGCCCGGCCGGCTGCTGCCGCCGTACGCCCGGGACGACGCCGGACGCCCGGTCTGGTCGCCCGAACTGCCCCAGGTCGAACTGGACGCACTGGACTCCAAGCCCACCCACCGGCTGCCGGTGACCATCGACGCGGAGCCGGTCATCGGCCGCCGCGGGGTGCTGCGGCTGCGGGTGCACGACATGTACGGGCGGCTCGCCGAAGCCGGTCCGGTCTCCGTCGACATCGAGTGGCGGCGGCGCGCCGACGACCGGCGCGGCCCGGTGCAGACCGCCGCGCTGACGCCGGGACCCACGGAGACCTGGACCGCCGAGGTCGCCATGGACCTCACGGCCCTCGCCGACCACGGTCCGGCCCCCGACGGCGGACCGGTGGCCTGGGACCTGATGACGCGGGTGCAGTGCACCGACGGAACCGGCTTCCGTGCCTCGCTGCGCGCGAGCGGCCCGGGGCTGCGCCGCCGGGTCCTGCCCAGCCGCCGCCACGCCGTCCTGCTGGTCCAGCCGTACGCGACGACCGGCGGGGCGCTGGCGGTACGGATCGCGGCCGGGGTGCGCAGCGTGTGGCGGATCGCGGCGGCCCGGCTGCGCCGCCGCTGAACTCACCCGGACTCCCCCACCTCCAACCCTAGGATGGGCGCATGACTTACTTGATCACGGGCGGTGCCGGCTACATCGGCTCCCACGTCGTACGGGCCCTGCGGCAGTCCGCCGAGGCGCCGCGGGTGGTCGTCCTGGACGACCTGACGACGGGCGTCGCCGCCCGGCTGCCCGAGGACGTGCCGCTGATCGTCGGCTCGACCCTGGACCGGGCGCTGCTGGATCGCACCATCGCCGAGCACGGCGTGACGGACGTGGTGCACCTGGCGGCGAAGAAGCAGGTCGGCGAGTCGGTGGAGATGCCGCTGCACTACTACCGGGAGAACGTCCACGGGCTCCAGACGCTGCTGGAGGCGATGGCCGCCGGCGGCGTGGGCCGCCTGGTGTTCTCCTCGTCCGCCGCGGTGTACGGCATGCCGGACGTCGACCTCGTCACCGAGGACACGCCGTGCGTGCCGATCAACCCGTACGGCGAGACGAAGCTCGTCGGGGAGTGGATGGTCCGCGCGGCGGGCAAGGCGCACGGCATCAGCACCGCCTGCCTGCGGTACTTCAACGTCGCGGGCGCGGCCACCCCGGAGCTGGCCGACACCGGCGTCTTCAACATCGTGCCGATGGTCTTCGAGAAGCTCACCGAGGGCGCCGCGCCGCGGATCTTCGGCGACGACTACGACACCCCGGACGGCACCTGCATCCGCGACTACATCCACGTCGCGGACCTCGCCGACGCGCATGTGGTGGCCGCGCACAAGCTCGCCGAGCACGGCCCGGTGCGGGATCTGACGCTCAACATCGGCCGCGGTGAGGGCGTGTCGGTGCGCGAGATGGTCGACCTGATCACGGAGCTGACCGGGCACACCGGGGTCACCGCCGAGGTCACGCCGCGGCGCCCCGGCGACCCGGCGCGGGTGGTCGCCTCCGCCGACAAGACCGCCGCCGAGCTGGGCTGGAAGGCGCACCACGACGTCCGCGAGATGATCACGTCGGCGTGGGCCGGGTGGCAGCACCACCACCCCGAGGCGCGCTGAGACCCGCTTTTCACGCGAAAGGCGCCCCGCACCGGAAGTCCGGTGCGGGGCGTCTTCGTCGTACCGGGTCAGCGCTCCAGGAAGGCGAAGAGGTCTTCCCAGCGCCGGGTGATGCGGTCGGTGGAGTAGCGGCGGACGTTCTCCCGGGCGGTGGTGCCGAGCCGGTCGCGCAGCTCCTGGTCGGTCAGGAGGCTCTCCAGGTGGGCGGCGAGTTCGTTGATGTTGCCGGGGCGGGCCAGCAGCCCGTCCTCGCCGTCGCTGACGATCTCGTGGACGCCGGGCGCGCAGTCGAACGCCACACACGGCACCGCCGCCGCCATCGCCTCCATCAGCGACAGCGGGAAGCCCTCGGCGCGGGAGGACTGGGCGAAGACGGAGGCGCCGCGCAGCGCCTCCGGCACATCGTCGGTGCGGCCCATGAACTCCACCGACCGCTCCAGGCCCAGCGCCTCACGCTGCTTGAGCAGCAGTTCCTCGTCCTCGCCCGAGCCGTAGATCCGCAGCAGCCAGTCCGGGTGGCGGGGGGCGAGCAGCGCCCAGGTGTCGAGGAGCAGGTCGACGCCCTTCTCGTCGGAGAGCCGCCCGATGCTGGCGACGACCTTCTCCGTACGGGCCGAGGGGACGTCCGGCATGACGGGCAGCGGGTTCGGCATGAAGTCGGCGTTGTCCATACCGGCGCGGATCCACTGGTCGGCGTCCTCGCGGGTGAGGGCGAGGAGCCGGTCGACGTCCGCGTAGTACCGCTTGACGCGGGCGAAGCGGGAGGAGGCGCGGCAGGCGGCGAACGACTCGTGGGTCATGCCGATCACCGGCATCCCGGCGGTGTCGGCGAGCGTCACCCACTCCATGGCCCACACCTGGGCGCAGATGACGATGCCGCCGGGCCGGGCGGTGGCGAAGCGGGCGGAGAGCCGGTCGGCCGCCTCCCGCATCCCCGTGTCCCGGGCCGCGCGGCGGCGCCGCTCGGCGAGGTTGAGCCGGCCCTTGACGCCGCGCGCCGAGGCGACCTTCGGCGGGTGCTCGGTGTAGAGGGTCTCGGTGGGGTAGGGCAGGTCACCGAGGGTGGCGCGGTGCTCGGCCGGGGCCGGGACGATGCCGATGACGTGCGGCCGGTGGCCGCGCTCCGCGAAGAGCCGGGCCATCTGGTGGGTCCAGGTGGTCACCCCGCCCAGCTCATCGGTGCTGTTGCAGACGAAGTAGATGTCGCGGCCGGTCACTTGGCGTCTCCTTCGCGCTCCGCGGTGCCGAAGAACCGGTCGACGACGCGGCGGGCCGCGTCCCCCCGGTCGTACTCGCCGTAGGTGGCGGTGAACCGATGCCGGGCCTCGCGGTGTTCGGCGTCCGCGGACTTGAGGTGGTCGAGGGCGTCGAAGAGCGCGTCCTCGGTCTCGACGAACGGGCCGGGCGCGGTGGCCTTGAGGTCGAAGTAGGTGCCGCGGGCCTCGTTGGCGTACTCGTCGTAGTCGTACGCGTAGAAGACCATCGGCCGGTCGAGGAGGGCGTAGTCGAACATCACCGAGGAGTAGTCGGTGATGAGGGCGTCGGACAGCTCCATCAGCGGGGTGATGTCGTGGTGGCCGGTGACGTCGATGACGGTGCCGCGGACGGACGGCGGCAGGACGACGTGGTTGAGGTAGTGCGAGCGGATCAGCAGCACGTACCGGTCGCCGAAGCGGGTGGCGAACTCGTCGACGTCGAAGGGCAGCTCGAAGCCCTTGACCTTGCCGTCCGGGGCGGCGCGGAAGGTCGGGGCGTAGAGCAGGACCGTCTTGTCGGCGGGGATGCCCAGCTCCTCGGCGAGCGGGCCGCGGGCGCGGGCGGCGGAGCCCTCCTCGGCGCGGCGGGCGGCGACCAGCGCGTCGTTGCGCGGGTAGCCGGTGCGCAGCAGCACCTCGGGGCGGAGCCGGAAGGCGCGGGCGAGGGTGCGTTCGTCGTGCTCGGAGCGGAGCAGGAAGTGGTCGAAGCGGTCGAGGACCTGCTGGTAGGCGTCCTTCGCGGCGCGCGGCTGGAGCCGCAGCCGGGGCTCGTCGAAGCCCATCCGCTTGAGCGCCGAGCCGTGCCAGGTCTGGATGTACGTGGTCTCGGGCCGCTTGGTGAGCTTGAGCGGGAAGCCCTGGTTGTCGATCCAGAACTCCGCCTGGGCCAGCGCCCGCAGGTACGGCCAGCTCCAGCGCTTGACGAGGGTGGCGTCCTCGGGGAAGCCGTCGGGCTTCTTCCCGGCGTAGCTCCACACCGCCTCGAATTCGACGCCCTGGCGGCGCATCTCCTCGTAGATCGCGCGGGGGCTGTCGCTGTACTGCTTGCCGAGGTGGCTCTCGAAGACGACGAGGCCCTTGCGGACCGGGAGCTTGCTGAACGCCTCGTGGTACACGCGGAGTTTGGTCTCGCCGGAGCTGAGTTCCCGCTTGGCCTTGCGGGCCTTGCGGATACCGGTCTTGGCGAGTGCGGCGGCGGGGCTGCGCAGCGCCTCGCCGAGCAGCTTCTGGGTGGAGCGAGTGGCGCGGCTCTCGGCGCGCAGCACGAAGGTGAGGTGGCCGCGCTTGGAGGGGGCGGGCTCGATGCGGTCGGAGACCAGGCGGGTCAGCCGGGGGCGGACGCGCAGCGCGTGCGCGGTGTCGAGGTCGACGCCGCCGACGGTCAGCCGGGTGCGGGTGATCTCGCCGTCGGCGTCGAGGATCAGCCGGACGTCCCAGACCGCGTCGATCACGCCGAGCGGACGCAGCCGCCGGGCGAGGTCCAGCTCCGCGTCCCAGAGGACCTGGTCGCCGTCGAGCCGCAGACCGCGCAGCGGGAAGGAGAAGGTCTGCAGGCTGCGGCGGCGGGCCTTCAGCTCGATCCGGCCGCGCAGCCGGGTGGCGGGGGTCAGCGCGCCGAGCGGGTTCACGACGGCACCGGACAGTTCGACGGTGCCGAGTCCGTCGTCGGAGTAGCCGGTGAGCTGGTTGCGGAGGAAGAGCTTGCCGATCGGGCGGGTGTGGTACCCGGCGTCGGTGACGTCGAGGACGCGGCGGCCCTCGGGGTCGTCGAGGTGGCGGTCGGTCCAGTAGACGCGGCCGTCGCGCTCGGTGAGCGGGGTGGAGAGCTTGTCGCGGTTGATGAGGGTGTCGACCGCGGGCATCAGCGCCGCCCAGTCCTCCTTGGCGAGGAGGTAGGCGCAGATGGCCTGTATCGGCTGCACGCGCTCGTACGCCTCGGGGGCGATCCCGGCGAGATAGCCGTTGGCCATTTCGGCGAATTCGCGGCGGTAGCCCTCGTCGAGCAGCGGCAGATCCCGCAGATGCAGGACGAGGTCGTGCTTGAGGAATTTGACGTCCTTGTGGAACTTCAGGTCGTCCAGGCCCTCGGCGGCGAGGAGTTCGTCGACGCGCCGGTGGATTTCCATGCGGTGCGCGAAGTTCGCGATTTCATGGCGCCGGTTGCTGATCGATTTCGTGGCCGCCTTCTCGAAGACGTTCCAGAAATAGACGTGGTTGGGGATCAGCGTGATACGGCGGGCGGCGACATACGCCTGCGCGGAGAAGAGCAGATCCTCGTAGTGGATACCGACGGGGAATTCCAGTCCGGCCTCGCGGAGGAATTCCCGGCGGTAGCACTTGTTGGTCGACAGGGTGTCGAAGACCAGCAGGTCGGGGAGTTCGGAGATCGATTCGAGGGTGCGGGTGCGGGCGTAGAGCCACGGGTACCACTCGACGGTCTTCTTGGTGCGGGTGTCGGCGTGGACCCGTACGCACATGCCGGAGACGAGGTCGGCGCCGGTGCGCTCGGCGGCGTCGAGCATGTTCCGGCAGGCGTTGGGCTCCAGGACGTCGTCGCTGTCGAGGAACATCACGTACGTGCCGCGGGCGTGCGCGACGCCGTGGTTGCGCGGGGCGCCGCAGCCGCCGCTGTTCTCCGGTAGCTGGAGCGCGCGGACCTTGCCGGGGTGCGCCGCGGCCAGCTCCTGGGCGACGGCGAACGATCTGTCCGTGCTGCAGTCGTCGACGATGACCACTTCGACACCGTGCAGCGTCTGGTCCACGGCGGACCGGACGGCGGTCGGCAGTCGTTCTGCGTCGTTGTAGACGATCACGACTACGGAGACGTCAGGCACGGGCACCCCTATCCTCTGTTTCCTTTTCCGGACGAGCCATCAAAACTACCGCGCCGGGCCGCTCACGCCGTGGCACAGGGGACGGGCAACGGCGGTGATTCCTACGGTTATTCGTACGCCGGGCCACCCGTCCGTGGCATGCCCCCTCGCGGGGATCACCCGCCGATGACACGCCCGGCGGGCGGGCGCGCGGCGCTCCGGACGCCCGGCACCTTTCCTGTGTAGAGGCACCGGGCCCCCGCACGGTTCCGCCGCCCGCCGTGAGGTGGCCCACGCGCACAGCGGGGCGTACGGGCATCATCGCCGCCGAGGGGGACGAACCGGCCGGGGCGTTCCGGGCGGCCGCGCCGGGACGCGCCGGGCGCGGGCCCCGCCGTCCGGCGCCTGCGACGCGAACGGGCCGGCGGCCCCGCCGTCCGCGCGTACCGCGCACCGGCCGCGGGCCGCTTCGTCCGGCCGGTCCGCCCGGCGCGAGCGCCGTGCCCGGACGGCTACCGCCCCGCACCGAGCGCCCCCGTCACCGCGTCCGCCAGTTCGTCCAGGTAGCCGTCGGGCAGTTCGTCGCGGGCGACCACCAGGCGCCAGTACAGCGGGCCGGTCATCAGGTCCAGCGCCAGCCGGCCGTCGGCGCGGGCGGGCAGTTCGCCGCGGTCGACCGCGCGGGCCACCATCGCCGCCGCCATGCCCTCCTGGCTGTCGTGGAGCGCGGCCTTCAGCGCGTCCGCCAGCTCCGGGCTGCGGGCCGCCTCGGCCAGCAGGTCCGGGATGATCTGCGAGGCCATCGGGTGGCGCAGGGCCCGCGCGGCGACCTCCAGCAGCATCCGGACATCGCCGCGGAGGGTGCCGGTGTCGGGCGTCGGCAGCCCCTCGGCGGCGAGCGCGGAGACCACGTCGAGGACGAGGTGGAGTTTGGAGCGCCAGCGCCGGTAGACGGCCGTCTTGCCGACCCCGGCGCGCCGGGCGATGCCCTCGATGGACATCCGGGCGAACCCCACCGCGGCCAGCTCCGCGAAGACCGCGGCCCGGATCGCGGCGGTCTTGTCCTCCCGCAGCACGGCGGCGCCGGCCGGGGCCCGGCGTGCCGTGGCGGACGCGTGGTCGCTGCCGTTCTTTGCCATGGCTTGAGCATAGCGTCACGACGCTACGGTTGCGTCTCGACGTCGACTCGTCCTAGTCTCACTCCGACGTCACGACGAAACGGTCCCGTTCCGACGCAAGCGCCGCGGTCCGCCGTACACCGAGCCCGTACCGCACCCAGCCCTGGCCCCGGACCGCCCGTCTCCCCCGACCTCCGCCGTCCGCCCCGCGCGTCCCGTGCGGCGCCGGACCCCGTCGCCCCTCGGTGCGCACCGGACCCGTTCCGCGCCCGTCGGCCCGTACGAAAGCGGCCCCATGACCCAGACCCTCGCTCCCCCCGCACCGGCCGGGCCGGACTCCGCCCGGCTCCCCGGACCCGGTGCCGCGCCCGATCCGCACCTGCGGGAACTGGCCGCGCGCCACGGCCTGACGCTCAGCGGCGCCCGCCCGGCCCTGCCGGAGTACACCCGCAGACTCTGGGCGCGGCGCCACTTCATCACCGCCTTCGCCACCGCCCGGCTCACCGCGCTCTACACCACCGCGCGGCTGGGCCAGCTCTGGCAGGTGATGACGCCGCTGTTCAACGCCGGGGTCTACTACTTGATCTTCGGCATGCTGCTCCACACCGACCGCGGCATCCCGGACTTCATCCCGTTCCTGTGCACCGGGATCTTCGTCTTCACCTTCACCCAGTCCACCGTGCTCGCCGGTACCCGCGCGGTCTCCGGCAGCCTCGGCCTGGTCCGCGCGCTGCACTTCCCGCGCGCCTGCCTGCCGCTCGCGTACACCCTGATCCAGCTCCAGCAGCTCATCTTCTCCATGGGCGTGCTCGCCGCCATCGTGCTGCTCTGCGGGGTGCCGCTGACCTGGCACTGGCTGCTGATGATCCCCGCGCTGCTGCTCCAGTCCGTCTTCAACGCCGGACTCGCGATGATCATGGCCAGGATCGGCGCCCGCACCACCGACACCGCCCAGCTCATGCCGTTCATCCTGCGCACCTGGATGTACGTCTCGGGCGTCTTCTACAACCTCTCGGTCTTCACCCGGCACGCCCCGGCACTCGTCGCCGCGGCCCTGAACGCCAACCCCGCGCTGATCTACATCGATCTGATGCGGTACGCCCTGATCGACTCCGTCCGCGCCACCGCGCTGCCCGCCCACGTCTGGCCGATGGCCCTGGGCTGGGCGCTGCTCTCCGGCGCCGTCGGCTACGTCTTCTTCTGGAAGGCGGAGGAGGAATACGGCCGTGGCTGACACCACCGCGTACGCGGAAACCACCGGAACCACCGCGGCGGGCGACGCCGCACCGGCCCCCGGCGCACCCGGCGCACCCGACGCCCCCGACGCCCCCGACGACCGCGTCCCCACCGTCATCGCCGACGACGTCCACATCGTCTACAAGGTCCACGGCGCCGGCAGCGGCCGCGGCAACGCCGTCTCCGCGCTGCGCCGCATCGTCCGCCGCACCACCACCGCCGGGACCCGCGAGGTGCACGCCGTCCGCGGCGTCACCTTCACCGCCCACAGAGGCGAGGCGATCGGCCTCATCGGCTCCAACGGCTCCGGCAAGTCGACGCTGCTGCGGGCCATCGCCGGACTGCTGCCACCCGCCGCCGGCCGCGTCTACACCGACGGCCAGCCCTCCCTGCTCGGCGTCAACGCGGCCATGATGAACGACCTGACCGGCGAGAAGAACGTCATCCTCGGCGGCCTCGCCATGGGCATGAGCCGCGAGGAGGTCCGCGCCCGCTACCAGGGCATCGTCGACTTCTCCGGCATCAACGAGAAGGGCGACTTCATCTCCCTGCCGATGCGTACGTACTCCTCCGGCATGGCCGCCCGGCTGCGGTTCTCCATCGCCGCCGCCAAGAACCACGATGTGCTGATGATCGACGAGGCGCTGGCCACCGGCGACCGCGCCTTCCAGAAGCGCTCCGAGGCCCGCATCCGCGAACTGCGCCAGGAAGCCGGCACCGTCTTCCTCGTCAGCCACAACAACAAGTCGATCCGCGACACCTGCGACCGCGTCCTCTGGCTGGAGAAGGGCGAACTCGTCATGGACGGCCCGACGGAGGAGGTCGTCCGGGCGTACGAGGCGCACAGGTAGTCCTCGTACACGGGGATGGTGACGTGAGTCCGGTCCCGTCCCGGAAACGGGCGACGGCCCCGGAGCGTGGTGCTCCGGGGCCGTCGCCGTGCGTGCGGGGCGGGCCCGCCGCGTCAGCCGGGGATCAACTGTGCGTCCGCATCAGGGTGCGCATCGTCCGCATCGCGACGGAGAGGTTCGCCAGGTCGAAACCCTCCGAACCGTGGATCTCCTCCAGGGTCGCGCGGGCGCGGCCCAGGATCGCGGCGTTCTTCTCCTCCCACACCGAGAACCGCTGCTCCGGCGTGGCGGAGGCGTCGCCCTCCGCCAGCACGTCCGAGGTCAGCGCGGCGTGCGCGGCGAACAGGTCCTCACGGATCGAGGCGCGCGCCATCGACTGCCAGCGGTCGTCGCGCGGCAGCTCCAGGATGCGGTCGAGGAGCTGGTTGATCCGCAGCCGGTCGGCCAGGTCGTAGTAGACCTCGGCGACGGCCAGCGGCTCCTTGCCGGTGCGGTCCGCGATGGCGACGATGTCCAGCGCCGGGAAGACCGACGAGAAGCCGGACACCTGGACGGCCAGCGCCTCCGGGACACCCGCCTCGGTCAGCTCCGCGAGGTTCGACTCGTACCACTCGCGGGCGCCGCCCTGGAGCAGCTTCGGAAGCTGCTCCCAGACCGCGGCGACCCGGTCGCGGAAGAAGTCGATGGTCTCCGACAGCGCCAGCGGCTGCGGGCGGTTGTTGAGCAGCCAGCGGGTGCCGCGCTCGACGAGCCGCCGGCTGTGCAGCCGGATCCGGGTCTGGACGGCGGCCGCGACGCGGTTGTCCAGCGCCTCGACGTCGTCCCACACCTGGCCCAGCCGGAAGATCGCCCGGGCCGCGGTGTGCGCCCGCACGACCTCTTCCAGCGAGGCGCCGGTCTCCTCCCGCATCCGGTGCAGGAAGCTCGTACCACCGGTGTTGACGGTGTCGTTGACCATCACCGTGGTGACGATCTCGCGGCGCAGCGCGTGGCCCTCGATCTGCTCGGCGAACTTCTCGTGCAGCGCGGACGGGAAGTACGCGTTCAGCAGGTGCTGGAGGTACGGGTCGTCCGGAAGGTCCGTCCGGATCAGCGCGTCGGCCACCGTGATCTTGGTGTACGCGAGGAGGACCGCGGTCTCCGGCTGGGTCAGGCCCCGGCCGGCGCTCAGCCGCTCGCGGATCTGCCGGTCGGTGGGCAGGAACTCCAGCGCCCGGTCGAGGTGACCGTCGCGCACCAGGCGGCGCAGGAAGCGCTGCTGGGCGTGGATCATCGCGCCGGACTGCGCCTGGGCCAGCGCCAGCGCGGTGTTCTGCGCGTAGTTGTTGCGCAGCACCAGCGCACCGACCTCGTCGGTCATCGCGGCGAGCAGCTTGTTGCGCTGCTTGACCGTCATGTCGCCTTCCGCGACCAGGGCGTTGAGCAGGATCTTGATGTTCACCTCGTGGTCGGAGGTGTCCACACCGGCGCTGTTGTCGATCGCGTCGGTGTTGATCTTCCCGCCGTTGGAGGCGAACTCGATCCGGCCAAGCTGCGTGAGACCGAGGTTGCCGCCCTCGCCGACGACCTTGGCGCGCAGCTCGTCGCCGTTGACGCGGATCGCGTCGTTCGACTTGTCACCGACGTCGGCGTTGGACTCGGCCGACGACTTCACGTACGTGCCGATGCCGCCGTTCCACACCAGGTCCACCGGTGCCTTGAGGATGGCCTTCATCAGCTCGGCGGGCGTCATCTTCTTGATGCCGGCCTCCAGCCCGAGCGCCGCGCGGATCTGCGCGTTGATCGGGATGGACTTCGCCGTCCGCGGGTGGATGCCACCGCCCTGCGACAGCAGCTCGGTGTTGTAGTCCGCCCACGACGACCGCGGCAGCTCGAACAGGCGGCGGCGCTCGGCGTACGAGGTGGCCGCGTCCGGCTTCGGGTCGATGAAGATGTGCCGGTGGTCGAAGGCGGCGACCAGGCGGATGTGCTCGCTGAGCAGCATGCCGTTGCCGAACACGTCACCGGACATGTCACCGACGCCGACGGCGGTGAAGTCCTGCGTCTGGGTGTCGTGGCCCAGCTCCCGGAAGTGGCGCTTGACCGACTCCCAGGCACCGCGGGCGGTGATGCCCATGCCCTTGTGGTCGTAGCCCGCGCTGCCGCCGGAGGCGAAGGCGTCGCCCAGCCAGTAGCCGTACGACTCGGCGACCTCGTTGGCGATGTCGGAGAAGGTCGCGGTGCCCTTGTCGGCGGCGACCACCAGGTAGGTGTCGTCGCCGTCGTGGCGGACGACGTTCTGCGGGTGCACGACCTCGCCGCCGACGAGGTTGTCGGTGATGTCGAGCAGACCGGAGATGAAGGTGCGGTAGCAGGCGACGCCCTCGGCGAGCCAGGCGTCCCGGCCCTGCGCCGGGTCCGGCAGTTGCTTGCCGACGAACCCGCCCTTGGAGCCGACCGGCACGATGACGGTGTTCTTCACCATCTGCGCCTTGACCAGGCCGAGGATCTCCGTACGGAAGTCCTCCCGCCGGTCCGACCAGCGCAGACCACCGCGCGCCACCTTGCCGAAGCGCAGGTGCACACCCTCGACCTTCGGCGAGTACACCCAGATCTCGAACGCCGGGCGGGGCGCCGGGAGGTCCGGGATGGCCTGCGGGTCCAGCTTCATCGAGAGGTACGCGTGCGGGCGGCCCTCGGCGTCGCGCTGGTAGTGGTTGGTGCGCAGCGTCGCCTTGATGACGGTGAGGAACGAGCGCAGGATGCGGTCCTCGTCCAGCGAGGCGACCTGGTCGAGCGCGCCGTCCAGCTCCTCCAGCAGACCGTCGATCAGCTCCGTACCGGCGCTCTGCCGCTCCGGCGACATCCGCGCCTCGAAGAGCGAGACCAGCAGCCGGGTGGTGTGGACGTTGTTGGCGAGCGTGTCCTCCATGTACGTCTGGCTGAAGGTCGAACCGGCCTGCCGCAGGTACTTCGCGTAGGCCCGCAGCACCATCGCCTGACGCCAGTCGAGACCGGCGCGGAGCACCAGCTCGTTGAAGCCGTCGCTCTCGGCGGCGCCGGTCCACACGGCGGTGAAGGCGTCCTGGAACCGCTCGCGGGCGTCGTCGCCGTTGACCTTCTCCGGCATCCGCAGACCGAAGTCGTAGACCCAGGCCAGCGTGGAGTCGGAGCAGGGCAGCTCGTACGGGCGCTCGTCGACGACCTCGACGCCCAGGCGGTTCAGGCCCGGCAGCACCTTGGAGAGCGAGACCGGCTCACCGGTGCGGTAGATCTTGAAGCGGCGCTCGTTGGGCGCGGCGCCGACCGGCTGGTAGAGGCTGACCGCGAAGTCCTTGCCCGGGTCGGCGGCGAGCTTCTCCAGGTGCTGGATGTCGGCGACGGCGCTGCGCGGGGAGTTGTCGGCCTTGTAGCCCTCGGGGAAGGCGTGGCCGTAGCGGCGCAGCAGTTCGGCGGCGCGCTCCTCACCGACCTCGGCGGTCAGCGCCTCGGCGAAGCCGTCGGCCCACGAGCGGGCGGCCTCCACCAGACGCGCCTCCAGGCGGTCCACATCGGACTCGGTCAGGTCCGGCAGCGTCGCACCGGGCGCGACGCGGACGACGAAGTGCAGCCGGGAGAGGACCGACTCGGTGTTCCAGGCGGTGAAGTCGACGCTGGTGCCGCCCAGCTCCTCCTTGAGGATGTCGATCAGCCGCAGCCGGACACCGGTGGTGTAGCGATCGCGCGGGAGGTAGACCAGCGCGGAGTAGTAGCGGCCGTATTCGTCCTGCCGCAGGTAGAGCCGCAGCCGGCGGCGCTCCTGGAGGTAGAGGACGCTGGTGGCGATGGAACGTAGCTGGTCGACGGGGGTCTGGAACAGCTCGTCGCGCGGGTACGTCTCCAGGATCTGCATCAGGTCGCGGCCGTCGTGGCTGTCCGGGGTGAAGCCGGCGCCCTCCAGGACCTCGGCGACCTTCCGGCGGATCACCGGCACCCGGCGCACCGACTCGGTGTACGCCGCCGACGAGAACAGACCGAGGAAGCGGCGCTCGCCGATGACGTTGCCGTCCTTGTCGAACCGCTTGACGCCGACGTAGTCGAGGTAGGACGGGCGGTGGACGGTGGCGCGGCTGTTGGCCTTGGTGAGGATGAGCAGCTTGTGCTCACGGGCCTTGGCACGGGCGTCGGCGGGCAGCCGGTTGAAGGACGGCGAGACGGGGTGGCCGTCGTCCTCGGCGTGCACCGGGTCGGCGCGCAGGATGCCGAGACCGGTGCCGGGCACGGCGGAGAGCACGTCCTCCTCGGCGCCGCCCTCACCGGGCGCGGTGATCAGCTCGTACTCGCGGTAGCCGAGGAAGGTGAAGTGGTCGTCGGCGAGCCAGCGCAGCAGCTCGCGGGCCTCGTCGATCTCCTGGTCGCGCAGGTCGTCGGCGGTCGGCTCGGACGGCAGCTCGTCGGCCATCCGCAGCGCGGCGCCGCGCATCTTCTCCCAGTCCTCGACGGCCTCGCGGACGTCGGAGAGCACCCGGAGGAGGTCCGCGGTGATCTGCTTGAGGTCCTCGCGGTCGGTCTCGCGGTCCATCTCGACGTGGATCCACGACTCGGTGACCGCGTCGTGCGGCAGCTCCGCCTTGGCGCCGGCCTTCGCGGCGGGGGCCTTGGCCTTGGTGGTCCGGCCCTTGCCCTTGGCCGCGGGCTTGGCGGCGGCGCCGTTCGCCTCGCCCGGGTCGAGGACCTCCAGGAGCTTGCCGGTGACGTCGCGGCGGACGGTGACCTGCGGGTGGATCACCAGGTGGATGCCGCGGCCCTGGCGGGACAGCTCGTTGGTGACCGAGTCGACGAGGAAGGGCATGTCGTCGGTGACGACCTCGACGACGGAGTGGCTGCAGGTCCAGCCGTTCTCCTCGACGGTCGGGGTGTGCACCCGGACGTTGGCGGTGCCCTGCGGGCGCTTCTCGGCGAGACGGAAGTGCGAGATCGCGGCGCCGAGCACGTCCACCGGGTCACGGTCCGCGAGGTCCTCGACGGCGGTGTGCAGGTAGTAACGCTGGAGATAACCCGCGAGGGTCTCCTTGTCGAGACCTCTTACCGGCTGCTTGCTCCCGGCCGGGCTGCTTTCAACGACCCGAGCCGCCCGCTCAAGCAGCTCGGTCCTGGCTTCATCCAGCTTGTTCTGCATGTCCTCTGGCTCCTGTCGCGCGCCGTTGCGTGACGTCGTGGAAGAACTCCGTGGATGCTGCACAACGCCGCGGTGACGCGGGGTGTCCTGTCGCTGCCGACGCTATGCCGCGCTGAGAGAGGGCCGGGGCGCATGCGAAGTCTTTTGACGGAGTCGTCACACGCTCGTGGCCGCAAAGACCAGCGGCCGCCCGGTCACGTACGTGTCCCGGGCGCACGACGGGGACCTCGATGCCCCCGCGGGTTATCGCGCTGATCACGCTGCAAGGCTATCGCTCTTCGCTTCGGTGCCGTCATCGGCCTTTCACGTCCAAATCTCTCCCCCGAACTTAGCCCTTCCGGACAACGCCCTCCCGGCGCCTTTATGCCAGGTGTATCCCTGCGGTCCCGAGCCGTTACGGGACGGTCATTTCCGGACGGAAAGCGGCTCACCGGAGCGGGATCTCCGGACGCGCCGCCGCGCGGCACCGCCCCGGCTCACGCCGTGAGGTTTCCGGCCACCTCGACCGCCTCGGCGAGGGTGTCGACGATCGGGACGCCCGCCGCCCGGAGCCGGTCGCGGCTGTGCGAGCCGCCGGTGTAGAGCACCGCCAGGGCCCCCGCGTGCCGGGCCGCCACCGCGTCGTCCACCGCGTCCCCGATCACGACCGTACGGCCCGGGTCCACGGACTCCAGGGCCGCGAGATGGCGCACCATGTGCTCGCTCTTACCGCCGCCGGTGGGCCCCGTACGGCCGTCCACCCGTACGAAGTGCGGCTCGATGCCGAAGCCCCGGACCAGGGGTATCAGCTCGTCGTGGCCGAACATGCTGAGGATCGACTGGCTGCCGCCGGCCGCACACCACCCCGCCAGCAGCTCGTCCGCGCCGTCGGTCAGACCGCAGCGCGCCCGCCGGTCGGTGTAGTGGCGGTGGAACGCCTCGTCCATCACCAGCCACTCGGCGTCCGTCGGCATCCGCCCCATCAGATGCTCGTAGAAGAGCGGCACGGGCACGCGGTACAGCGCGCGGTAGCGCTCCAGGGTGAGGGGCTCCAGGCCGATCTCGGCGAACGCCGCGTTGGTCGCGCCGAGCACGGCGTCGATGTCGTGGAACAGCGTGCCGTTCCAGTCCCACACGAGATGCGTGGTGCACTCACCCATACCTGCCCCCTGTCCGCTCACGGCCCTGCGCCGGGCACACGAAAAACCGTACCCGGCACCACTGACAAACCCTCCGCGCCCGGCCCCGCCCCGGAAGCACACGCCGGGCGCGACGCCTCATGCCCCGGGGCGCGGGCTGCGGGTGCGGATGACGAGCCGAACGGCGGATGCGAGCGGCAAAGGCAGGGACGGCGGGCGCCCTGCGGCCGGGCCGGGGCAGGGCCAACGGCCGCTCAGGGCCGCCCCGGCGGTACGCCCCCAGGCAGGCCCGGCAGCGCGGCCCGACAGCCCGGCCTGGGCAGGCCCGACAGCCCGGTCCGGGCAGGCCCAGCGGCACGGCCCGACAGCCCGGCAGCGCTCCCCGGCGAGGTTCTGAGCAGCCTCGTCGACGCGGCCCGACGGCGGGACCCGGGCTGCCCGGCGGCGCGCCCTCACGCCGGGCCCAGCAGCGCGCCCCGAGGCGGCAGGGCCTGGGCGGACGGGCAGCCGTGCGGCCCAGTGGCGCCGCGCCCGGTTCAGCCCAGCAGGCCCGGGATCTCCTGCACGCCGAACCACATCAGGTCATGATCCTCGGCGCCCTCGACCGTCCGCCGCGCGGCCGCGTCGCCCCCGTCGGCGGCGGCCAGCGCGTCCGCGGCGGCCGCGACGGCCTCCTCCGCGTCGGCGGCGTCCACATGGACCGCGGCGGCCTTCTTCATCGGCACCGGGCCGCTGACCCGCACCGCGGCGGGGTCCTCCGCGGCGTCGGGCCCGGCCGCCACCGCGGCGTCCGGTACGTCCGCGGCGACCACCACCCGCCGCCGGGCGGCGTCCGGCAGCCCGGCGAGCTGCCGCAGCGACGCCTGGGCCGCCTGGCCCAGCGCCGTGTACTCCAGCTCCTCGATGTCGTCGGAGATCCACTCCCGCAGCGCCGGGGTGACGGCGTACGCGTCCAGCGTGCCGGGGCCCAGCTCGCCCTTGCCGTGTGCCTCGGCGAGCCCGGGAAGGGTCAGGGGAACGTAGACGCGCATGACGGCCGCTTTCACTCAATTCACGCAATTTCATCGAGCCCGGAGAGGTACCCGGCGCCCGGGAGGGCGCCAGCCAGCATACGGGCGCGCGTCCCCTTTCGAGGGGCGCCCCCACAGCCCGGACGACGCCGTTCCGCCCCGCCCGGACCCCCTTCCCGAGGCTTGTTCAGGCCCCCGCCACCCGGAACGGTGAACTTTCCGGAGCCCCCGCCGCCGCGGCCTGCGCGTTGCCCGCGTCCCGGTCCGTCGGTAGAAGAGCCCCACCGAAGCTACTGCCCGGTAAGAAACCGGGCCCGGCAGAACGGGGGCGACCGCATGACCAGCACCACGACCACCGGCCCGACCCGCACCACCACACCACCACGGCCGGTACCGAGGCCCGTACCACGGACCGCTCCGCCCGGCTCCCGCCGCGGCGGCTTACCGCCCGTCCCCCGCCCCCGCCAGGCGACGGACACCGGCGCCGCGCCCGCACCTGATCCCGGCAGCGCCCGGAACGCCGCCCTCCCCGCGCCGGTGCCCCACACGCCCTCCGGCACACCGGTCTCCGGCCCCTCCGGCACGGCCGCCCACCAGGCCCGGGCCGCCACCGTCGCGGCCTCCTCGGACGACCACCCGCACACCCGCACCGCACCCGGGGCGGACACCCCGCCGCCCGGCGCCCCGGGCGGTGCCCCACCCCGCTCGCCCGCAGGCCGCAGGCCACCGGGCCGCCCCGGAGGCTCCCGCCCGGGCACCGGCCCCCGAGGACGCGCCGGCTCCCGGCCCACCGGCCGCGCGGGCTCGACACCGGCCGGCCGCGCGGGCACCGGCCCCACCAGCGGCCCAGGCCCGGCACAGACCGGCCCCGCAGACCCCGCGCCGCCCTTCCGCACAGCCCCGGTCCCGGCCGACCGCACCGGCTCAGCTCCGTCGGACCGCACACGCTCAGCACCGACCGACCGGACAAGCTCGGCCCCGCCGTCCGGACACGCTCTCCCGGGGCGCTCCCTGAGCACTGCGGCCGCGGCCAGCAGGAGGGCGGCCGGCGGTGCCGCGCTGCCGTCGCCCGGCGCGCGGCGGCGCGCTCAGGAGCACCGGCCGCACCAGTGGTTCGCCCGGCAGTTGCTGCGCACACTCACCGGCGAGCTGCCCGTCCACGCCCTCCTCGGCCATGCGCTGCCCGCCGCGTACGACCGGCTGATCGAGCTGGCGCCGCTCACCCCGCTGCGGGCCCGGAGCGGAGCCGGGACGCGGCCGTACGACGTACCGACCGTCCGGGAATGCGGGCTGAGCAGGCCGCGGGACGGTGTCATCGAGGCGTTCGCCCGGATCGCCCACGGGGAGCGGCTGCGTGCCCTCGCCTTCCGGCTGGAGCTGGGCGCCGACGCCCGCTGGCGGTGCGCCGCCCTGGACATCGGCCCGACCCCGGCAGGCTGGGGCCCCGGCCCGGGCTGACCCACCACCGCCGACCGCGCGGACACTGCCGCCACCCGGGCCGGGGCCGTACCCGACGACCACGCGGACACTCGCCACCCTGGCCGCGGGCCGTACCCGACGACCGCACACGGCGAGCACCCGCGACCGGCGCGCGCCCGTGTCCGGAAGGCGCCGCGCCCACGGACGACGGCGGGGCCCCGGGAACGCGTTCCCGGGGCCCCGCCGTCACGGCTCAGGTCACTTCTTGCGGCGCCGGCCGCCCTTCTGGGCCTTGCGGCGCTCCGCGCGGGTCAGGCCGTCCGACTCCGAGCGGGCCGGGGCATCGTCGTCGCTGGTGAAGTCGCCCTCGATGACGCCGCCCTCACCGTCGACCGTCGGCGCCGAGAAGTGCAGCCGGTCCGGCCGCTGCGGCGCCTCCAGGCCCTTGGCGTGGATCTCGGGGCGGCCCGCGCCGGCGGGCACCGCCTCCGGGGCCTCCTTCTCCAGGGACAGCGCCTCGGCGCCCTCCTCCACGGGGACCTCCTCGACCTGCTGCTCCACCTGGACCTCCAGGTTGAACAGGTAGCCGACGGACTCCTCCTTGATGCCCTCCATCATGGCGGTGAACATGTCGAAGCCCTCGCGCTGGTACTCGACCAGCGGGTCCTTCTGGGCCATCGCCCGCAGGCCGATGCCCTCCTGGAGGTAGTCCATCTCGTAGAGGTGCTCACGCCACTTGCGGTCCAGGACGGAGAGCACCACGCGGCGCTCCAGCTCCCGCATGACGTCGGAGCCGAGCTGCTCCTCACGGGCCGCGTACTGCTGGGCGATGTCGTCCTTGACCGCCTCGGCGATGAAGTCGGAGGTGATCCCGGCGCGGTCGCCGACCTCGTCCTCCAGCTCCTCGACGGTGACCTTCACCGGGTAGAGCTGCTTGAACGCGCCCCACAGGCGGTCCAGGTCCCACTCCTCCGCGAAGCCCTCGACCGTCTCCGCCTGGATGTAGGCGTCGATGGTGTCGTCCATGAAGTGCTTGATCTGCTCCTGGAGGTCCTCGCCCTCCAGGACACGGCGGCGCTCGCCGTAGATGACCTCACGCTGGCGGTTGAGCACCTCGTCGTACTTCAGGACGTTCTTCCGCGTCTCGAAGTTCTGCTGCTCGACCTGCGACTGGGCGGAGGCGATGGCCCGGGTGACCATCTTGTTCTCGATCGGGACGTCGTCGGGGACGTTGGCCATGGCCATGACGCGCTCGACCATCTGGGCCTTGAACAGCCGCATCAGGTCGTCACCGAGGGAGAGGTAGAAACGGGACTCGCCCGGGTCGCCCTGACGGCCGGAGCGGCCGCGTAGCTGGTTGTCGATCCGGCGCGACTCGTGCCGCTCGGTGCCCAGGACGTAGAGCCCGCCCAGCTCCTTGACCTCCTCGAACTCCGCCTTCACGGCCGCCTCGGCGCGCTCCAGCGCGTCCGGCAGGGCGGCCGCCCACTCCTCGACGTGCTCGACCGGGTCGAGGCCACGCTGGCGCAGCTCGGCCTCGGCGAGGTCGTCGGGGTTGCCGCCGAGCTTGATGTCGGTACCGCGGCCGGCCATGTTCGTGGCGACCGTCACGGCGCCCTTACGGCCGGCCTGGGCGACGATCGACGCCTCCCGCTCGTGGTGCTTGGCGTTCAGCACCTCGTGCTCGACGCCGCGCTTCTTGAGCTGCTGCGAGAGGTACTCGGACTTCTCGACGGACGTCGTGCCGACCAGGATCGGCTGGCCCTTCGCGTGCTTCTCGACGATGTCGTCGACCACCGCGTCGAACTTCGCGGGCTCGGTGCGGTAGATCAGATCGGCCTGGTCCATCCGCTGCATGGGGCGGTTGGTCGGGATCGGGACGACGCCGAGCTTGTAGATCTGGTGGAACTCGGCCGCCTCGGTCATCGCCGTACCGGTCATACCGGAGAGCTTGTTGTAGAGGCGGAAGAAGTTCTGGAGGGTGATCGTGGCGAGGGTCTGGTTCTCGTCCTTGATCTCCACCCCTTCCTTCGCCTCGATCGCCTGGTGCATGCCCTCGTTGTAGCGGCGACCGGCGAGAATACGGCCGGTGTGCTCGTCGACGATCATGACCTCGCCGTCGATGACGACGTAGTCCTTGTCGTTCTTGAACAGCTCCTTGGCCTTGATGGCGTTGTTGAGGTAGCCGACCAGCGGGGTGTTCACCGACTCGTAGAGGTTGTCGATGCCCAGCCAGTCCTCGACCTTGCTGACGCCGGACTCGTGGATGCCGACGGTGCGCTTCTTCTCGTCGACGTCGTAGTCGCCGGTCTCCTCGATGCCGCGCTGCGGGTTGGCCGCCTCACCCTTCTTCAGGCGGCGCACCAACTTGGCGAAGTCGCCGTACCACTTGGTGGCGGAGTCGGCCGGACCGGAGATGATCAGCGGCGTACGGGCCTCGTCGACGAGGATGGAGTCGACCTCGTCGACGATCGCGAAGTTGTGGCCCCGCTGGACGAGTTCATCCTGCGACCAGGCCATGTTGTCGCGGAGGTAGTCGAAGCCGAACTCGTTGTTCGTGCCGTACGTGATGTCGCAGCCGTACTGCTCACGGCGCTGCGCGGGGGTCATGTCGGCGAGGATGCAACCGACCGTCAGGCCCAGGAACTTGTGGACCCGACCCATCATCTCGGAGTCGCGCTCGGCGAGGTAGTCGTTGACCGTGATGAGGTGGACGCCTTCGCCGGAGAGGGCGTTCAGATACGCCGGGAGGGTGCCGACGAGGGTCTTGCCCTCACCGGTCTTCATCTCGGCGACGTACCCCAGGTGAAGGGCCGCGCCACCCATCAACTGGACGTCGTAATGGCGCTGGCCGAGCACCCGCTTGGCGGCCTCGCGGACCGTGGCGAACGCCTCGGGCAGCAGGTCGTCGAGGCTCTCGCCGTCCTTGTAGCGCTCCTTGTACTCATCGGTCAGCGCCCGCAGCTCGGCGTCGGAGAGGGCCGCGAAGTCCTCCTCGATGGAGTTGACCTGCCCCGCGATGCGGTGCAGTTTGCGCAGGATCTTTCCTTCGCCTGCACGCATGAGCTTGTTGAAGACGGACACTTGGGCTGGTCTCCTTGCCGGTCGGGCCTGCACTGTCGGGTGCGCGGGCGCGGCATTTTCCAAGGGGCAGGCCCCGCCGCAACGGCCATCGTAAAGGAGGACACCGTCCGGTCGGGAGGTCCGCCGCAGCGAACCCCTCCGGCCCCTCTTCCCATGAACGCGCGAGGCCGCGGGAAGGTGCCGGGCCGGGCCGTGAAATCCCTTCGCAGCGGCGCCCCGGGCACCGGAGAATCCCCCCATGAGACCCGTCACCCTCACCACGGAACGCCTGCTGCTGCGCCCGTTCCGGCCCTCGGACGCCCCCGCGGTGTACGCCGCCTGCCAGGACCCGGACATCCCGCGCTGGACCAGTGTTCCGTCCCCGTACACGCTCCTGGACGCCGAACACTTCACGGGCGCGTTCTCGCCGCAGGGCTGGAGCCAGGACACCGACCTGTCGTTCGCCGTGCTCACCCGGGACGCGGAGGTGCTGGTCGGCGCGGTGGGCCTGGTCCGCCTGGACCGGCTGCGCACCCCGGAGCGCCAGGCCGAGCTGGGGTACTGGACCACCCGGGAGCAGCGCGGCAAGGGCTACACCGCCGAGGCCGCCGCCGCGGTGGTCCGCTGGGCCTTCCGTGACCTGGGCGTGGAGCGGCTGGAGTGGCGCGCCGAGGCGGGCAACCACGGCTCGTGGGCGGTCGCCCGCCGCACCGGCTTCCACCGGGAGGGCACCCTCCGCGGCGAGCTGGTGCGCGAGGGCACCCGCCGCGACGTCTGGCTCGGCTCACTCCTCCCCTCGGACCTGCCGGACACCCCCGGGGAGGGCGCGCGGCGGACGCCGTATCTGCCGTACGAGGAGTGATCCGGGCTCGGTCGGCGGGGCGCGCGGAGGCGGACGCCGCACGGCGCCGCCCGCCCGGAAGGCGCCGCTCCGCCACCGGCGCGGGTGCGGTCCGGCCACGCTCCGCCGCTGGTCAGGGGCGCGGGGCGGCGCCGGGCCGGGGCGTTGTCAGTGGTCGCCCCTACTCTGTGCGACATGACCACCGTGACTCGGCAACCACGCTCCGTGACCCCCCTCTCCCGCGACGAGGCGCGGCGGCTGGCCCTGCGCGCCCAGGGCCTGCTGGGGGCGGACGGCCGCCGCGCCGGGGTGCGCGGGCTGCTGCGCCGCCTCGGCTCGGTGCAGCTCGACACGATCTCGGTCCTCGCCCGCTCGCACGAGCTGGTCCCGTACAGCAGACTCGGCGCCCTCCCCCGTACGGAGATCGAGGCCGCCTACTGGAGCGGTGACCGCAGCTTCGAGTACTGGTCGCACGCCGCCTGCATCCTGCCCGTCGAGGAGTGGCCGCTCTTCGCCTTCCGCCGCCGCGCCTACCGCGCCCGCCCGCACTGGCACCACGAGCTGTCCCCCACCGCCTACGACGCGGTCCTCACCCAGCTTCGCGAGCGCGGCCCGCTCACCGCGAGCCAGCTCGGCGGCGCGAAGAACGGCGGCGAGTGGTGGGACTGGAGCGCGTCGAAGATCGCGGTGGAGCGCGCCCTCATGTACGGCGAGGTGGTCTGCACCCGGCGCAGCGGCTGGAAGCGGGTGTACGACCTCGCCGAGCGCGCCATACCCGCCCCGCTGCTGGCGGACGAGCCGGCGGACGAGGAGTGCCTGCGCCGGCTGGTGGCACAGGCGGGCGCCGCGATGGGCGTCGCCACCCGAGCCGACCTCGCGGACTACCACCGCCTCAAGTCCGCGCAGGTCGACGCCGTGCTGGACGGCTCCGGCCTGGTGCCGGTCGAGGTCGAGGGCTGGTCCAAGCCCGCCTGGGCCGACCCGGCGGCGCTCGCGGCACCGCCCCGCGGCCGTCACCGTACGACGCTGCTCTCCCCGTTCGACTCCCTCATCTGGGACCGCCCGCGCACCGAGCGGATCTTCGGCTTCACCCACCGCCTGGAGGCGTACGTCCCGCGCCCGAAGCGGATACACGGCTATTTCGCGATGCCGCTGCTGTCCGGCGGCCGCCTGATCGGCCGGGTCGACCCGGCCCGCGAAGGCACCACCCTCGTCGCCCGCCAGGTGTCGATGGACGGGCCGAAGGCGGTCGGCCCGATGGCCCAGGCACTGTATGAGGCGGCGGGCTGGGTGGGGTGCGACACCGTCCGGGTGGCGCGCTGCGACGACACGGCGCTGGCCATCGCGCTGGACCGGGAGCTGACCCGCCTCGGCGGGTGAGAGCGGGGGTAAGAGGCGTGGCCGCCGGGGCATCCGCACGCCGGGCGGCCCCGCACCCTCGCACGGGAGAGCGGCGGGAGGTCGGAGCCTCACCGGATTTCGAGGATCTTCTCCCGCATCGCGTAGACCACCGCTTCCATCCGGGAGTGCAGTTGCAGCTTCTCCAGGATGTTGCGGACGTGGTTCTTCACGGTGTTCTCGGAGATGAAGAGTTCTTTGGCGATGTCGCGGTTGTTCTTACCGGTGGCGACGAGCTTGAGGACTTCAAGCTCCCGGTCGGTGAGGCGGGGCGCGGGCACCAGCCGCCGCTCGTCCGTCCGCTGGATCATCGACTTGAACTCGGTCAGCAGTTTGGCCGCCATCGAGGGGCTGATCTGCGACTGTCCGTCCGCGACGGCCCGGATCGCGGTCGCCACCTCGTCCGTGGAGATCTCCTTGAGCAGATATCCCGTGGCCCCGGCCTTGATCGCTTCGTAGAGGTCGGCCTCCTCATCGCTGATCGTCAGCATGATGATCTTCGCGCTGGGGGCCACTTCCTTGATGGCGGTGCACGCCTCGATCCCGCCGCGCCGGGGCATCCGTACGTCCATCAGCACGATGTCGGGCAGCAGATCGGCGGCCTTCTCGACCGCCTCGGTGCCGTCCCCGGCCTCGCCGACGACCTGGATGTCCTCCTCCTGGGCCAGCACGATCTCCAGCCCCCGCCGGAAGAGGGCGTGGTCGTCCACGACCAGAACCCGGATCGGCTCCTTGCGGGACGGATCCGCTCCCCTCCCGAACGCGTCACCGGCGCCGTTCCCGCCGTCGCCCGCGTCGCCGCGCACGGGTCCGAAGCTGTCCCCCATCGTTCCTCCCCGTCAGCTGCCCGGCCCGACGGCCTGAGCTTGGACACAAGGCTGGTTGACAACGGCCCCCGCGGCCAGCCCGATCAACGCCATACGGCCGCTCCCCGGCACCCCCGGGTGCCCCTGCGCCATGGCCCGGCACCAACTCTATACGGCCTCAACTCCTCCTCCTTGCAGGCACGATGGTGCCCCGGGCGCACGCCCGGGGCACCATGAGGATGAGGTCAGCCGCCGAGTGCGCCCCCCGCGCCCCCGGCCCCTTCCTCCCCGAACGAATCGGGGTTCAGGTGGATGACGCCGTAGTCGTAGCCGTGCCGCCGGTAGACGACACTGGGCTGCTTCGTCTCGGCGTCGACGAAGAGATAGAAGTCGTGACCGACCAACTCCATCTCGTAGAGCGCCTGGTCGAGCGCCATGGGCGCCGCGGAGTGGGTCTTCTCCCGGACGACCAGCGGACCGTCCCCCTGGACGTCCAGGGACGCCACCTTCTTGGTGGGTACCTTCTCCTCGGACACCACGTCCGCGGCGAGCTCTCCGTTGGGCTTCAGGCTCGCGGCGTCGGGGACGCTCGCCCCGACATCGCTGGCCGGGATCCGGCCGCTGCCCCGACGGGAGAAGCGCTTGTCGTGCTGCTTGCGCAGCCGTGCCTCCAGCTTCGCGGTGGCCAGATCCAGCGCGGCGTACGGATCACCGGCCGCCGCCTCGGCCCGCACCACCGGACCTCGGGAGCGAAGGGTGATCTCCACCCGGTCGGAACGGTCGGCCTGCCGCGGGTTCGGCTCCTTGGACACTTCGACGTCCAGGCTGATCACCTTGCCGTCGAGCTTCTGGACCTTATCCAGCTTCAGCTTCTCGGCCACGTGCTTGCGGAACCGCTCGGGCACCTCGGTCTTGCGGCCCTTGACGACGATGTCCACGCAGAACTCCGTTCCGGATCGCTCCGCCCCGAGGACGGCGCGATTCCTTCTTGCACCAGGCTCCGGTGAGTGCCGAAGCCTCGGACTTGGCGACTTTCACCTCCTCCTCCCCCAGGGACGGGCTCTCCACTCTCCTGATTTCAGGGTCGCTGCAAACGGCCTCATACGCACCCAGCACGACAAACGAGGCAAAGCGTCTGCCAAGTCCTCACAACCGAACATAGCTCTCTCCGGCCTCTGTCGGCACCCCCTCACGGCCACCGGCTGCGTTCGAGTGGTTTTACCTCCCCCACCTGGAACGTCCGTCTCCGGGCCGCGGTTGCGGACGCACGGCGAACGACAGCCCCGGAGCGGCCACCACCGCCGCCCCCAGCACCCGGCACCCCGCGGCCGTCACCGCCCGCCGCGCCTCGGCGAGCGTCGCCCCTGTGGTCACCAGGTCGTCCACCAGCACCACGGGCCCCACCACGGGCCCGGCGGCCCCGCCCCGCATCTCCAGGGCGCCGGCGATGTTGGCGAGCCGCTCCCGGGCGCCCAGACCCGCCTGGTCCGCCACCGGCCCGCGCTGCCGCAGCCCGGCCCACACCCGCGCAGCCCGGCCCGTACCCCGCAGCTCACGCGCGGCCGCGTACGCCAGCCGCCGGACCGGGTCGTGGCCGCGCCCGGCCACCGCCCGCCGCGCCGACGGCACCGGGACCAGCACCACAGGACCGGCCCGCGGGCCCACGCCGCCCTGCCGTCCGCACAGCCCCCGTACCGCGTCCGCCAGCGCCGCCCCGAGCGGCCCGGCCAGCCGGAGGGCGCCCCGTTCCTTGTGCGCGAGCAGCGCCGCCCGCACCTCGTCCGCGTAGACCGCGCCCGCCCACACCTCGGGCAGCCCGGCGGGCGGCGGGTCCGGGCACACCCGGGCCGCGCCGCGCCCTCCGCGCGCCAGCTTCCGGCGGCACGGCCCGCACAGCTCCGTACGCGGCCGCCCGCACCCGGCACACTCCACCGGCAGCACCAGCCCGGCCAGCTCCCGCCACATCCCCCGCATGACTCCACTGTCACGCGCGGGGCGGTCCCTCACCAGCCCTGTGGAAAACCCCTCCGGCGCACCGGTCCCCGGCCGCGTAGCCGCGCACTCACCCCGGGTAGACCGGCGCCGTACCGTCCTTCGCCACGGTCTTCCAATTGGCGTCCGGCGGCAACCGGACGATGCCGTCGACCGCGTCGGCGATCAGCGGGCGGGTCTCGTCCTCGGACGCGGCCACCGCCTTGACACCCGTGACGCCGGGCAGGCTCGGCACGTTCGACGCGGACCCGTCGGTCTCCATGAACTGCATCTGCTGCACACCGCCGGACTCCCGGCCCACGACCACCAGCCGGCTGCCGCCCGCCCAGGACGCCGCGACGACGTCCTCCAACTGCGGCGCGATCGGCCGCAGCTCCTCGACCGACAGCAGCGGATGCGCCGACGAACCGCCCCGCTCCACCCGGCCGAGCTGCAACGTCGTCCGGCCACCGTCCTCCACGAGGATCGCGATCCGGATACCGTCGGCGGCCATCCGGATCGCCTTTATCCGCCGGTCACCGAGGCCGGGCACCGCCACCTGCTCCGGATCGCCCTTGCCCTCCCGCATCCGCAGCAGCCGCGACCCGCCGGCGGTGCGCTCGGCGATCCACAGATCGCCCAGACCGTCCCAACTCGGCGCGGTCAGACCGTCCCTGACACCGCTGGTCAGCATCGGGCCGCCCCGCTCCGTACCGTCCTGGAGCGCGGCGACGTACAGCGACCTGCCGTCGGTCGACACACCGGCTGCGGTGCGCTCGTCCCGGGCGACGGCGACCGAGCCGAGCGGCGTCTTGCCCGTCCCGAACGGACCGCCCACCGGCGCCGCCTCGGTCGCCGTGTCCGACAGCGCGACGAGCCGGTGCTCGGCGTCGAGGTAGTACTCATCGGCCGGTCCCCCGGCACGCTGCTGCGGCGCGAAGTCCCGCTCCGCCCGGCTCTGGCTCAGGACGCACAGCGAGACGCCGTCGGGGTCCTGCAGCTCCACCTCGCTGATCTTCGACGCCCGCGTCATGTCCTGGACGGTGAAGAACAACTGAGCCGCCATCCGCCGGCACTGCCCGGTGTCCGTGCTCACCGCCTCCTTGCTGAGCTTCACCTGGAGCGCGTTGGAGTCGTCGAGCGCCAGGGTGCGGCTGGCCAGCCGGGTACGGGAGGGGAACTCCGAGACCGTGACCTGATTCAGCCAGTTCGTCGGCCCGTCCAGCAGCGCCTGCACGCTCGCCGTGATCGGATCTATCCGCCGCCGCAGATAGACCGGGTCGGCGACCAGGACGTTACGGCGCGCCTTGGGCTCCTGCGACTCCGTCTTGTAGGACGCGAAGTAGAACTTGTTGACGGACTGGTAGATGCGCTGGAAGTCGGACTGCCCCAGCACCAGCCCGTTGGGCAGCCGGTCGATCCGCCACTGCCCCTTCTCCTTGATGAGGTGGATCGTGCGGTGGTACGGCTTCTCCTCCGGCGTGTACGCGTGCGCGGCGTCCACCGTGGCGACCTGACTGCCCGACAGCGTGACGGTGTATCCGTCGCGGTCGCCCCGGATCTGCGGCCCGCTCTCCGGCTTGGGCCGCTCCTGAAGCACGTTCGTCACCAGAAACGGCCGCCACGTCCGCCGCGCCGACTGCGCCAGATACTGCGTGGCCGTCCGGAAATCCGCCTCATCACTGGTGGTCGCGTCGAGGAAGCTGCGGACGATGTTGGTCGGCCGCGCACCGTCCTGCGGCGGTACGCCGTACACCCGCACCTGCGAATCGCCGTCGGCGCGCGGCGACGGATCGACCGCCTTGACGTCCCCGCTCTCCGGCATCGAGGCACACCCGGCCAGCAGGAGCGCCGCACTGCCCAGCACCGCCACGCCCCGGACCCCCCGGCGGCCCCTCGCGGCCCGGGGGCGCGACCCCCCAGCGTCGGTACCGTCCGGCCCCCCGGCCGTGGCCCGGCGCGCCGGGGAGGCCGCGGCCTCCCGCCGTCGTCCCTGCTCAGCGCCCACCCAGCTCACCTTCCCGGTCCCCGCCCCGTCCGTTCCCGGCCGCGTCACCGGGGGCTGCCTCACCGGCGCGCGGCTGCGCCCCGCGCGCCGCCTCGTCGTCCCGTACGCCCGCCACCGACGCACCGCGCCCGGTGGGACCGGCGGGCAGCGCCGCCCGGGACACCGCCGGGAGGGCCGCCGGGGTACGGCCGCCGGGCCCCCGGCCCGCGGCCGCCGCGCGATTGCGCCGCGAATCCTCCGGCTCCAGCGGGATCGGCGAGCCCCGCAGCGCCTCGCCCGCCGTACGCGGCAGGGTCAGCCGGAACTGCGAACCGCCACCGGGCTCCCCCCACGCCTGGAGCCACCCGCCGTGCAGCCGGGCGTCCTCGACGGCGATGGACAGGCCCAGGCCCGTACCGCCCGTCGTCCGCGCCCGCGCCGGATCCGCCCGCCAGAAACGGTTGAACACCCGGGACGCCTCGCCCGGCTTCAGCCCCACGCCGTAGTCGCGCACCGCCACCGCCACCGCGCCGCCACTGGGCCCGCCGGCCGACGCCAGCCGCACCACCACATCGCGGCCCTCACCGTGCTCGACGGCGTTGACGACGAGATTGCGCAGCACCCGCTCGACCCGCCGGGAGTCCGCCTCGGCGATCACCGGCTGCTCCGCGCCGCGCACCACGATGCGGGTCCCGGTCCGCTCGGCCAGCGGCTCGGCGCCCTCGATGACGCGCTGCACCACATCCCGCAGATCGACCGGCCCGGCCTCCAGCGCCGCCGCCCCGGCGTCGAACCGGCTGATCTCCAGCAGCTCGGCCAGCAGCGACTCGAAACGGTCCAACTGCCCGCGCAGCAGCTCAGCGGAGCGCTTCGTCGCCGGATCGAAGTCCTCGCGCGCCTCGTGGATGATGTCCGCCGCCATCCGGACCGTCGTCAGCGGCGTCCGCAGCTCGTGCGAGACGTCCGAGACGAAGCGGCGCTGCATCCGCGACAACTCCTCCAACTGCTGGATCTTGAGCTGGAGGTTCTGCGCCATCTTGTTGAACGATTCACCCAGACGAGCGATGTCGTCCTCACCGGTGACCTTCATCCGCTCCTGGAGCAGCCCGGCCGCCAGCCGCTCGGAGATCCCCGCGGCCATCCGCACCGGCGTGACGACCTGCCGCACGACGAGCCAGGCGATCGCGCCGAGCAGGATCACGACGAACACCCCGGCCGTCGCCAGCGTGCCCGTCACCAGCTTCAGCGTCTCCGCCTCCTGCGTGAACGGGAAGAGGTAGTAGAGCTGGAACTGGTTGCCGTTCACATCGTTGAGCCGCTTACCGATGATCAGCGCCGGCAGACCCTCGTCCGACCCGACCCGCTTGATCTGCGTGTACTGACGGAACGTGCCCGCCCGCGCGTCCAGCTTCCGCCGCAGGTCCGGCGGGACGCTCGCCTCCGGATCGACGTCCCCGGAGGCGCGCGGCCCCCGGGTGCCGCGGCTGGAGTCGCCGAACGGCTCGTCGGAGTCCGAGCTGAGCGCCACGACGGAGAACACGCCCTGGCCGCCACTGGCCAGTTGCTCGACCAGACCGGTCAGCCAGGTCGCGGAGTCCTGGGTGCCGCGCCCGGAGCGCGCGGCGTCGTCACCCGTGGCGCCGGTGCCCGCACCGGCGCCGTCGGCGAGCTTCTGCGCCACCCCGAAACCGCCCGCCGCCTGGCTCTGCGCCGCCTGCGCCTTCGCGGTGAGCAGCCCGTTACGGACCTGCCCGACCACGACCACACCGAGCAGCAACACCACGACCAGCGACATCAGCAGCGTCGAGGCGACGACCCGCAACTGGATGTTGCGCCGCCACAGCCGCAGCGCCGGCAGCAACGGCCGCCGCACCCAACGGCTGAACAGCCGCAGCAACGGATGCACCGGGCCGCTGACCGCGCCGTCGGGCAGCAACTGCCCGCCCCGCAGCAACCGCGCGAACACCCGCGCCGAGAGCGACGTTCCGCGTACCGGGTCGGTGGAACGCCCCCGCTTCTCCTCCGGGGCCGCACCGGTCCGGCTCATATCAGCTTGGCCCGGCCTTGTAGCCGACGCCGCGCACGGTCACCACGATCTCGGGCCGCTCGGGGTCCTTCTCCACCTTCGAGCGCAGCCGCTGCACATGGACGTTGACGAGCCGGGTGTCGGCGGCGTGGCGGTAGCCCCACACCTGCTCCAGCAGCACCTCACGGGTGAACACCTGCCACGGCTTACGGGCCAGCGCCACCAGCAGATCGAACTCCAGCGGCGTCAGCGCGATCGACTGCCCGTCCCGCTTCACCGAGTGCCCGGCGACATCGATGACCAGGTCACCGATGGCCAACTGCTCCGGCGCCGGCTCCTCCGACCGCCGCAGCCTGGCCCGTATCCGGGCGACCAGCTCCTTGGGCTTGAACGGCTTGACGATGTAGTCGTCCGCCCCCGATTCGAGGCCGACCACCACATCCACGGTGTCGCTCTTGGCCGTCAGCATCACGATCGGCACCCCGGACTCGGCCCGGATCAGCCGGCACACCTCGATGCCGTCCCGCCCGGGAAGCATCAGATCGAGCAGCACAAGATCGGGTTTGCTCTCGCGGAAGGCGGCGAGCGCCTTGTCACCGTCCGCCACGAACGACGGTTCAAAGCCTTCGCCGCGCAGCACGATGCCGAGCATCTCTGCCAGTGCGGTGTCGTCGTCGACGACAAGGACGCGTCCCTTCATTCGGCCATCATCCCATTACCTGATCGTGACGTACTCCAACGTGACGTGGAACACAGCTCGGCGAGCCCGTCCCCGGTCACCGGCGAGACCACCCCCGCCTCCGTGACGATCGCCGTCACCAGCTCCGGCGGCGTCACGTCGAACGCCGGGTTGTACGCCGGAGCCCCGGCCGGAGCCACCGGAAGGGACCGCCCGCCCGCCACCGGGAACTCCGTCACCTCACGCCCCGGACGCTGCTCCACGACGATGTCCGCCCCCGTGGCGGTCACCGGATCGACGGTACTCAACGGCGCCACCACCACGAACGGCACCCGGTGGTACCGGGCCAGCACCGCCAGCGGATAGCTGCCCACCTTGTTGGCCACCGAGCCGTCCGCCGCGATCCGGTCCGCCCCGATCAGCACCGCGTCCACCTCCCCCGCCGCGAACAGCGAACCCGCCGCCCCGTCCACCAGCACCGTGTACGGCATCCCGGCCCGCCCCGCCTCGTACGCGGTCAGCCGCGCGCCCTGGAGCAGCGGCCGGGTCTCGTCCACCCACAGCCGGCGCAGCGCGCCCCGCCGGTGCGCGGCGAGCGCCACCGCCAGCGCGGTGCCCTCCCCACCGGACACCAGGGCGCCCGTGTTGCAGTGGGTGAGGATCCGGTGTCCGCCCCCGGGCCGCAGTTCGTCGAGGAACGCCAGCCCGTGGCGCGCCATCCGCGCGCTTGCGTCGGCGTCCTCGGCATGCACCGCGCGCGCCTCGGCCAGCGCCGCCGCCGCGGCGCCCTCCGGCCCCGTACCGGCGTCCACCGCGGCCCGGTGCGCGGCGGCCACCCGCCGCACCCCGTAGCCCAGATTGACCGCCGTCGGCCGGGCGTGCGCCAAGGCGTCGGCCGCCGCCCCCACGTCGTCACCGCGCGCCGCCGCCAACGCGACGCCGTACGCGCCCGCGATGCCCAGCAACGGCGCACCGCGCACCGCCAGCCGCCGTATCGCGGCCACCAGCTCCGGCACCTCCGCACAGACCAGCTCGGTTTCCTCGGCGGGCAACAGGGTCTGATCGAGCAGCACCACAGCGGGTCCTTCGGGCGGCTCCGCCCAGCGCAACGACGGGACGACGGGCGCCACGGCGCCGGTCTCGGGTACTTCAGCACGTTCGGCCATCCGCCCAGTCTGCCGCCGCGCCCCGCCCGAGCAGAACCGCCCCTCCAGGCCACAGCCCCGGGGCACCACCTGCCATGACACGATGACTGCCACCGCGGAAGCCGGTCCCCGGGCCGCCACGGCGGCGGCCGGGAAGCATGAAGGAGCGACGATGAACAACTCTCCGGGCTGGGCCTCGCCCGGATCCGCCCCCGCCGACGAGCCGGACCGCGGCGCCCGGGAGCACCCCGACGGCCCACCGCCGGACGGCCCCGCCGCCGAGGAAGCACCGGCTCCCCCGCAGTGGTCGAAACAGCAACCACCCGCCGGTACGTGGTCCACGCCCGCCGGTGTCCCCGGCCCCCGCGGCCGCGCCACCGCCGGTCTCGGTACGGACGGCCGGGCGCCCGCCGGCCCGCCCTGGGGCGGCAACTGGTCCCCGGTCCCGCCCGCCGCGAAGCCCGGGGTCATCCCGCTGCGCCCGCTGGGCGTCGGGGAGATCCTGGACGGCGCGCTCTCGACGCTCCGCCTCCACTGGCGCACCGTCCTCGGCATCTCCCTCGTCATCGCCGTAGTGGCGCAGGTCGCCATCACTCTCGTGACGGGCCTGTGGTTCCCGGACACCGGCCGGGCCCCGGTCCTGGAGATCGACTCCACCGAGGCCGTCACCAAGGCGTTCCGCGAGCTGGGCCGGGCGGTCCTCGGCAACGGCATCACCGCGCTGATCGGGCTGCTCGCCACGATCCTCGCCACCGGCCTGCTGACCATGATCGTCAGCCGCTCCGTCCTCGGCCGCCCGGTCACCGCCGGGGAGGCGTGGCGGGACGCCCGGTCTCAGTTGCCCCGGCTCTGCGGCCTGCTCTTCCTGCTCATGCTGCTGCTCACCGCCGTGATCCTGGTGGCCGCGGTGCCGGGCGGGATCCTCGTGGCGGTCGGCTCCGCACCCGCCGGATTCGCCCTCGCCTCGCTCGGCCTCCTGGCCGGCAGCGCCGCGGCCATCTGGCTGTGGGTACGGTTCTGCCTCGCCCCGCCCGCCCTGATGCTGGAGAAGCAGGGCGTCATCGCCTCGATGCGCCGCTCCGCCAAACTCGTCCGCGGCTCCTGGTGGCGCATCCTCGGCATCCAACTGCTGATGTACCTGCTCGTCGGCGTCGTCGAGTTCATCGTCCAGATCCCCCTCACCCTGATCGCCTTCATCATCGACGGCGACAACCTCATGGGCTGGCTGAACGGCACCGCCACCACGACCGGCTGGACGTTCCTCACCCTCCTGGGCCTCGGCGCCGTCATCGGCTCCACCCTCACCTTCCCGCTCAGCGCGGGCGTGACGGCCCTCCTCTACATGGACCAGCGCATCCGCCGCGAGTCCCTCGACATCGAACTCGCCCACGCCGCCGGCCTCACCGACTACGACACCCCCACCGTCCCCGCCCAGTCCCCCTCACCCACGGAAAACTGACCCACACCAAACAGCCCGGGAGGCACCCCCTCTCCCGGCCCCCTACCGCCAGAAAGCTCCGCCCCGTCTCCTCCCAGGGAGCCGGGGCGGAGCCATATCCGCTCCCCTTTTCCCCACCTCTTCCCTCGCACATACGAACCGAGTACGCAGACGAACCGGTCCCTACGCCACCGGCCCCAGCTATCCGGCCCTGTCATCCCCTCTGCGCTTCTGAGACCCCAGCGAGAACCCGCCCCAACGCCTTCCCACAAGGCCGAAGGCGAGGACCAAGGGCCGAAGAACCAGCCCCTCAGAACCAGCCCACACGGCAACACGAAAAGCATCCCGAACAGCCATCAGGGCCGTCCCATCACCAGCACAACGCAAAAATGCTCCGGCCCCCGCAACCCAAAACAGGCTACGAAGACCGGAGCGAATGGTCCCGGAAATGCGGAAAGCCCCGCACCATAAGATGCGGGGCTTCCCCAAAAATTGTTCGGCGGCGTCCTACTCTCCCACAGAGTCCCCTCTGCAGTACCATCGGCGCTGAAAGGCTTAGCTTCCGGGTTCGGAATGTAACCGGGCGTTTCCCTAACGCAATGACCACCGAAACACTATGAAGTTAACCAACCCGGCACAACACAGGTCGTTACTTCAGAACCTACACAGTGGACGCGAGCAACTGAGGACAAGCCCTCGGCCTATTAGTACCAGTCAACTCCAACCGTTACCGGTCTTCCATATCTGGCCTATCAACCCAGTCGTCTACTGGGAGCCTTACCCCATCAAGTGGGAGGGAGCCCTCATCTCGAAGCAGGCTTCCCGCTTAGATGCTTTCAGCGGTTATCCTTTCCGAACGTAGCCAACCAGCCATGCCCTTGGCAGAACAACTGGCACACCAGAGGTTCGTCCGTCCCGGTCCTCTCGTACTAGGGACAGCCCTTCTCAAGACTCCTACGCGCACAGCGGATAGGGACCGAACTGTCTCACGACGTTCTAAACCCAGCTCGCGTACCGCTTTAATGGGCGAACAGCCCAACCCTTGGGACCGACTCCAGCCCCAGGATGCGACGAGCCGACATCGAGGTGCCAAACCATCCCGTCGATATGGACTCTTGGGGAAGATCAGCCTGTTATCCCCGGGGTACCTTTTATCCGTTGAGCGACGGCGCTTCCACAAGCCACCGCCGGATCACTAGTCCCTACTTTCGTACCTGCTCGACCCGTCAGTCTCACAGTCAAGCTCCCTTGTGCACTTACACTCAACACCTGATTGCCAACCAGGCTGAGGGAACCTTTGGGCGCCTCCGTTACCCTTTAGGAGGCAACCGCCCCAGTTAAACTACCCACCAGACACTGTCCCTGATCCGGATCACGGACCCAGGTTAGACATCCAGCACGACCAGAGTGGTATTTCAACAACGACTCCACAACCACTGGCGTGGCCGCTTCACAGTCTCCCACCTATCCTACACAAGCCGAACCGAACACCAATATCAAGCTATAGTAAAGGTCCCGGGGTCTTTCCGTCCTGCTGCGCGAAACGAGCATCTTTACTCGTAGTGCAATTTCACCGGGCCTATGGTTGAGACAGTCGAGAAGTCGTTACGCCATTCGTGCAGGTCGGAACTTACCCGACAAGGAATTTCGCTACCTTAGGATGGTTATAGTTACCACCGCCGTTTACTGGCGCTTAAGTTCTCAGCTTCGCCATGACGAATCATGACTAACCGGTCCCCTTAACGTTCCAGCACCGGGCAGGCGTCAGTCCGTATACATCGCCTTACGGCTTCGCACGGACCTGTGTTTTTAGTAAACAGTCGCTTCTCGCTGGTCTCTGCGGCCACCACCAGCTCACGGAGAAAATGCGATCACCAGCAATGGCCCCCCTTCTCCCGAAGTTACGGGGGCATTTTGCCGAGTTCCTTAACCATAGTTCACCCGAACGCCTCGGTATTCTCTACCTGACCACCTGAGTCGGTTTAGGGTACGGGCCGCCATGAAACTCGCTAGAGGCTTTTCTCGACAGCATAGGATCATCCACTTCACCACAATCGGCTCGGCATCAGGTCTCACCCACCATGTCATCCGGATTTGCCTAGATGACGGGCTACACCCTTACCCCGGGACAACCACCGCCCGGGCTGGACTACCTTCCTGCGTCACCCCATCACTCACCTACTACAAGTCTGGTCCGTCGGCTCCACCACTCCCCTTCACCCGAAGGATCCAGGGCGGCTTCACGGACTTAGCATCGCCTGATTCGATGTTTGACGCTTCACAACGGGTACCGGAATATCAACCGGTTGTCCATCGACTACGCCTGTCGGCCTCGCCTTAGGTCCCGACTTACCCTGGGCAGATCAGCTTGACCCAGGAACCCTTAGTCAATCGGCGCACACGTTTCCCACGTGTGTATCGCTACTCATGCCTGCATTCTCACTCGTGAACCGTCCACAACTCGTTTCCACGGCTGCTTCACCCGGCACACGACGCTCCCCTACCCATCACCACACCCGTTAGGGCTCATATGGCAATGACACGACTTCGGCGGTGTGCTTGAGCCCCGCTACATTGTCGGCGCAGAATCACTTGACCAGTGAGCTATTACGCACTCTTTCAAGGATGGCTGCTTCTAAGCCAACCTCCTGGTTGTCTCTGCGACTCCACATCCTTTCCCACTTAGCACACGCTTAGGGGCCTTAGTCGATGCTCTGGGCTGTTTCCCTCTCGACCATGGAGCTTATCCCCCACAGTCTCACTGCCGCGCTCTCACTTACCGGCATTCGGAGTTTGGCTAAGGTCAGTAACCCGGTAGGGCCCATCGCCTATCCAGTGCTCTACCTCCGGCAAGAAACACACGACGCTGCACCTAAATGCATTTCGGGGAGAACCAGCTATCACGGAGTTTGATTGGCCTTTCACCCCTAACCACAGGTCATCCCCCAGGTTTTCAACCCTGGTGGGTTCGGTCCTCCACGAAGTCTTACCTCCGCTTCAACCTGCCCATGGCTAGATCACTCCGCTTCGGGTCTTGAGCATGCTACTAAAACGCCCTATTCGGACTCGCTTTC
>NZ_CP172415.1:2802500-4342500 GCF_044497305.1 Streptomyces sp. BBFR2 | reverse complement strand
GTTCGACTTGCATGTGTTAAGCACGCCGCCAGCGTTCGTCCTGAGCCAGGATCAAACTCTCCGTGAATGTTTCCCGGTAATCCGGGTGAACACACACGGGAGCGGAACCATCGGAGGAATAGTCCGATGGTTCACAGCGTCCTCGCTGTGTGTGCCACCGTCACCCTGTGGGTTCCGGTGGGCTTTCAAAGGAACCTCGTTCCGGCCTGATGGCCGGTAACGGGGTATCAACATATCTGGCGTTGACTTTTGGCACGCTGTTGAGTTCTCAAGGAACGGACGCTTCCTTTGTGCCTGTTTCACCAGGCTCTCCGGGCGCTTCCCTTCGGTCTTGCGTTTCCGACTCTATCAGATCCTTTCGGTTCTGATTTCCGCCGGTGCGGTCGGGCCTTTCGGCTTTTCCGCGTTTCCAACCTTACCAGATCCGCTGGGCGTTTCCGGCCCCCTGTTGGAGCGGGGTGGCCTTCGGCTTTCGCTTTCCGGCCTTTCCGACTCTAGCAGATCCGATTCTCGCCGTTTCCGGTCCGAATTCGTTTCCGATTACCCGTCGGAGGGGGTTTGCCTTTCGGCTGCCCCGAACATTACCAGAAAGCATTTCACCCAAGAGAATCGGGGAAGTTTCTGCTAAGTGATTCGAGAGGCTCCGTCGAATCGAATTCTGATCGGAGCGAGATGTGAGACTAACCGTTGCGATGGAACCTGTCCAGTTCCCCCCGCAACCGTTCGAATCTACCTCCCTGAGACTCCCGTGTCAACGGGTTTCCTGGGGAGCTACAAACACTACCAGGCCAGCGGGGTGAGACGCACATCGGGCCCGGGGTGTCGGCTACGGGAAGACCGACGGTGGGGAGTCGAGGGATTCGAGCTCGATGCCGGGGGCGGAGAGGACGACGTCGCCGGCGAGGTGGACGGTGTGCTGTTCGCCGGTCTCCAGGTCGTTGACCTGGTACTCGTCGTCGATCAGCGGGGCGTTGTCAGTGGCGTGTGCTGTGCTGGAGACCAGTGCCCAGGACTGGTCGAGGGTGCGGGGCGCGAGGACGGGGGGTGTGAAGGCCACGAGCCGGGTGCGGATGGCTCCGGCGTCGGGGGCGGGGCGCAGCAGCCTGGCGGTGGCGATGAGGAATGCGGGGGACGCGCCGGTGAAGGCGTGGGCGGGGACGTTGCCCTCCGTCGCGTGTTGGCCGGTGGGGTCGGTGCGTACCCAGGTGACGCCGTCGAGTGCGGCGCCGCGTACCTGCCAGGCGCCGGCGTGGAGTTCGAGCCGGAGGGGGCGGCCCCGTTCGTCGAGGGTGAGGTCGACGGAGCCGGCGTGGTCGCCGGAGGGGGAGGTGATCTGGGAGACGTAACGCCAGCCGGAGGGGCCGGTGGCGCAGTGGAAGTGTTCTTCGCCGAGGGGGGTGTGGTCGTGCGGATCGTGCAGGGAGTAGTGGCCGCGGGGCATGGGGGTCCTTCGGGCGGGCGGGGGCGGGGCTGCGGGCTCCGGGCCGGGACGGACCGTTCGGTGGGAGCGGCCCGTTCGGTGGGGGCCGGGGTGCGGAGTGGGCCCGCGCGGGGCGGCGCTTGTTTCCGTGGGGCGGTACGGGCCAGGCCCTCGCCCGGTGGGGCGAGGGCCTGGCTTCACCGGCTGCTGCGGGCGTTACGCGTCCGCTCAGTAGCGGTAGTGGTCGGGCTTGTACGGGCCCTCGACCTTGACGCCGATGTAGGCGGCCTGCTCCGGGCGGAGCGTGGTGAGCTTGACGCCCAGCGCGTCCAGGTGGAGGCGGGCGACCTTCTCGTCCAAGTGCTTGGGCAGGACGTAGACGTCGGTCGGGTACTCCTCCGGCTTGGTGAACAGCTCGATCTGGGCCAGGGTCTGGTCCGCGAAGGAGTTGGACATCACGAAAGAGGGGTGGCCGGTCGCGTTGCCGAGGTTCAGCAGGCGGCCCTCGGAGAGGACGATCAGGACCTTGCCGTCGGGGTGGGTCCAGGTGTGGACCTGCGGCTTGACCTCGTCCTTGACGATGCCATCGAGCTTGGCGAGGCCGGCCATGTCGATCTCGTTGTCGAAGTGGCCGATGTTGCCGACGATGGCCTGGTGCTTCATCCGGGCCATGTCGGAGGCCATGATGATGTCCTTGTTGCCGGTCGTCGTGACGAAGATGTCGGCGGTCTCGACGACCTCGTCCAGGGTGGTGACCTGGTAGCCGTCCATCGCCGCCTGGAGCGCGCAGATCGGGTCGACCTCGGTGATGATCACGCGGGCGCCCTGGCCGCGGAGCGACTCCGCGCAGCCCTTGCCGACGTCGCCGTAGCCGCAGACCACAGCGGTCTTGCCGCCGATGAGGACGTCGGTGGCGCGGTTGATGCCGTCGACGAGGGAGTGGCGGCAGCCGTACTTGTTGTCGAACTTCGACTTGGTGACGGCGTCGTTGACGTTGATCGCCGGGAAGAGGAGCTCGCCGTCGCGGTGCATCTCGTAGAGACGGTGCACGCCGGTGGTGGTCTCCTCCGTCACGCCGCGGATCTCCGAGGCGAGGCGGGTCCACTTCTGCGGGGTCTCGGCGACGGTGCGGGTGAGCAGCTCCAGGATGGCGCGGTGCTCATCGCTCTCGGCGGTGTCGACGGAGGGGACCTTGCCGGCCTTCTCGTACTCGACGCCCTTGTGGACGAGGAGGGTGGCGTCGCCACCGTCGTCGAGGATCATGTTCGGGCCGCCGGTGGGCGAGTTCGGCCAGGTCAGGGCCTGCTCCGTGCACCACCAGTACTCCTCCAGGGACTCGCCCTTCCAGGCGAAGACCGGGACGCCCCGGGGGTTGTCCGGGGTGCCGTCGGGGCCGACGGCGATGGCCGCGGCGGCGTGGTCCTGGGTGGAGAAGATGTTGCAGGACGCCCAGCGGACCTCGGCGCCGAGGGCGACCAGGGTCTCGATGAGGACGGCGGTCTGCACGGTCATGTGCAGGGAGCCGGTGACGCGGGCGCCCGCCAGGGGCTGGGCCTCGGCGTATTCCTTGCGGATCGCCATCAGGCCGGGCATCTCGTGCTCGGCGAGGGTGATCTCCTTGCGGCCGAATGCGGCGAGGGAGAGGTCGGCGACCTTGAAGTCCTGGCCGGTGGCTGCGGTGGTCATACGGGCTGCTCCTCGTACGGCGAGGTGGATGTCGGGCTGGGCAGTCTGCGGCGCGGGCAGGCGGAAGCGCACGCGGAAGCGGACGCACCTCTCCCCAGGCCGCAGCGCAGTCCGTCGGAGGCCCTCTCTCCCTCGGCCGGTCCGCGGTGCGGGCCGCCCGACCGCCATCAGCAGCGACGTCTGGCACTGGGGACGAATCTACACCGACCGGCCCGGCGGCCCCAGCCCGCCTCGGCTCATTCTGTGCACTGTGGGGGCGGCGGTCCGGGTGCCGGCGGTTGCCCCGTACGGGGGTGTGAGGAGGGGGCCGGCCGGGTGGCCGTGCGGGACGGGCCTCGGGCGGGGGCGCCCGCCGGGCCGCGGTGCGAGGGCCGATCGGGGCCGAGATCGTGTGGTGGCCGCGGGGTCCGTGGGGTGCGGGGCGGTGTCCGGCGGTGCGGTGCGGGCAGGCGTGGTCCGTACGCCGAGGGGCGCCCGGCCGGTGGGGGCGCGGGCCGCCGGAGGGTGGCGCTGTTCTCGTGCTTCGCGCTCTTGCCGTCACCCCGGTCGTGGGCCGGCCGTCGCGCCTGGTCAGGGCGGACGACGCTCCCCGGTGCCGCCCGGTGTTCCGGGTATGACGCCGGGGCGCGCGGTGGGCGTACACCGCGCCGCACGGGCCGTGCGGAACTGCCGGTGGCCTGCGGGTGTGCTCAGGCCCCGCACCGGCGGGCGGTGCGGGGCCTGAGAGGTCGCGGGCGGAGGCCGAGGTGGCGGGGCCGCCTCGGCGGGGCTCACCGCGGGGTGCGGCGGGTGGGTCAGCGGCCGCCGGGGGACTTCTCGGGGTCGGCGCCGGCGGCCGCGGCGGCCTCGTCGAAGATGTCCGGCTCCAGGTAGATGACCCGGGCGATCGGGACGGCGGCGCGGATGCGTTCCTCGGCGGCGTTGATGGCGTCCGCGACCTCGCGGGCGGTGTCGTCGTGCTGCACCGCGATCTTGGCGGCGACGAGCAGTTCCTCGGGGCCGAGGTGGAGGGTGCGCATGTGGATGACGCGGGTGACGGTGTCGCCGTCGACGACCGCCGCGCGGATCTTGGCGACCTGATCGGCGCCCGCGGCCTCGCCGAGCAGCAGCGACTTGGTCTCCGCGGCGAGGACCAGCGCGATCAGTACGAGGAGCGCGCCGATGCACATGGTGCCGATGCCGTCCCAGACGCCGTCGCCGGTGGCGAGGGTGAGGCCGACGCCGCACAGGGCGAGGACGAGGCCGATGAGCGCGCCGAAGTCCTCCAGCAGGACGACGGGCAGCTCGGGGGCCTTGGCGCGGCGGATGAACTGCGCCCAGCTCTGCTTGCCGCGCAGCTCGTTGGACTCCTTGAGCGCCGTACGGAAGGAGAAGCCTTCGGCGATGACGGCGAAGACGAGGACGCCGACCGGCCAGTACCAGTTGTCGAGGGCGTGCGGCTCGTGGATCTTCTCGTAGCCCTCGTAGAGCGCGAAGACGCCGCCGATGGTGAAGAGGACGATGGAGACGAGGAAGCCGTAGATGTAGCGCTCGCGGCCGTAGCCGAAGGGGTGCTCCTCGGTGGCGGCGCGCTTGGCCTTCTTGCCGCCGAGCAGGAGCAGGCACTGGTTGCCGGAGTCGGCGACCGAGTGCACCCCCTCGGCGAGCATGGACGACGAGCCGCTGAAGGCGAACGCCACGAACTTCGCTGCGGCGATCGCCAGGTTGGCGCCCAGCGCCGCGACGATCGCCTTGGTTCCGCCTGATGCACTCATGAGTGCCTTATGTCCCTTCCGTCGGCCGGCTTTACTGCCTCTTTAAGGCTGTGGGTCGGTCATTGTCGCAGCACGGCCCCGGGGCGGTGTGAGGTGCCCGGCGGGTGGACGGTGACCCGGTGGTCGTGGCAGGTCAGAGGCCGGGGCGGCGGGGGCGCTGGAATTCGCGGGTGCGGAGTGCGGGGCGGCCGGGGCGGTTCACGGCGGCTTCCCGTGCGGGGCGTCGCCGGGTACGCCGTCGGCGGTGGGCACGGGCGGGCGCCCGGCTGCCCGGCTGCCCGGCTGCCCGGCTGCCCGGCTGCCCGGCAAGCGTGCCCTCGGCGTCCGCCCGGCCGGAGAGCGCCCGGCGCCTGACGGGGCGTACTCGGACGGGAGGCGTCCGCCGGTTCCCGAGCAACCGCCGGTACCCGATCGCCGGCCGCGCCCGGGCTGCCGGCCAATTCGCACCCGGACGCCCCGGCTCGTCTACGCGACGACCGTGGCCCGGAAGAGCGTGCCCTCACCCGAGAGGATGACCTGTTCCCCGGCCGGGACGAAGGCGGATTCTCCCGGGGCGAGGCACAACTCGGCTTGTTCCGGGGGGAGTTCGGTGGTGGCCGGGCGGGCGAGGACCGTACCGGAGGTGCAGAGCAGGATCTGCGGGGTCCGGGCGTCCAGGGTGCGGGGGGCGGCGCCGGGGGCGAGGACGTGGCGGGAGAGGCGGAATTCGTCGGCGGGGGTGTCGTAGACCTCCTCGCCGTCGGTCTCCTCGGGGCGGAGGATGCCGGGGTCGCCGGGGGTGAAGCGGACGATGCGCAGCAGTTCGGGGACGTCGATGTGTTTGGGGGTCAGGCCGCAGCGCAGGACGTTGTCGGAGTTGGCCATCAGCTCGACGCCGAGGCCGTTGAGGTAGGCGTGCGGGACGCCGGCGCCGAGGAAGAGCGCTTCGCCGGGCTGGAGCGTGACGTGGTGGAGCAGCATCGCGGCGAGGACGCCGGGGTCGCCCGGGTAGTGGTGGGCGAGGGCGGCGTAGGCGGCGTACGCGGGGGCGTGCGGGCCGCCTTCCGCGCCCCGCCGGCCGGCGGCCGCGGCGGCGCGGTCGACGGAGTCGGCGAGGGCGGTGCGGTCGGTGCCGAGGAGGGCGGTCAGGACCTCGCGGAGCGCGTCGGCCTCGGGTGCGGCGCGCAGGATGTCGACGTACGGCTTGAGCGCGTCGACGTCGAGGCCCGCCAGCAGGTCGGCGGCCTCGGCGGGGTGCCGGAAGCCGCAGAGCCCCTCGAAGGGGGTGAGGGCGCAGAGCAGCTCGGGCTTGTGGTGCGGGTCCTTGTAGTTGCGGTGCGGGGCGTCGAGGGGGACGCCGCGCCGCTCCTCGTCGGCGTAGCCCGCCTCGGCCTGGGCGCGGTCGGGGTGGACCTGGAGGGAGAGCGGGGAGCCCGCGGCGAGGAGTTTGAGGAGGAAGGGCAGCCGGGGGCCGAAGGCGCGGACGGTGGCGTCGCCCAGTTCGGCCTCGGGGTCGGCGGCGATGACGTCGGCGAGGGAGACGGGGCCGGCGCCGCGGTCGATGCGCGAGGGGGCGCCGGGGTGGGCGCCCATCCACATCTCGGCCTGGGGTTCGCCGGTGGGCTCGGTGCCGAGCAGCTCCGGCAGGGCGGTGAGGGAGCCCCAGGCGTAGGGGCGCACGGTGTTGTCGAGGCGGTCCATGGGGCTGCTGCTTCCTGCGGGACGTACGGGAGGAGGTTTCCGTGGGGCGTACGGGCGGCGGCCCCGCGGGGTGGTCGCGGGGCCGTCCTCACAGATCACTCGGTGTCGGCGAGCGCGAGGTAAACGGCGGCGAAATCCGCGATGGCGAGTAGTTCGGCGGCGATCTCCAGGTCCGTGCCCTCGGGTGGTTCCAGTGCGCTGACGGCGGTGCCGCGGTCCTCGGCGAGGGCGTGGGCTGCGCGGGTCGCGGAGAGCGGGCCGGGGGCGTGTTCGCGCAGGAGGATGACGCGGGCGTGGAGGGCGGCGGGCTGTTCGACGCGGTCGCGGAAGAAATCGTCCGGGTCGGCGCCGGCGGCGAGCGCGCCGGAGAGCAGGGTGCCGTGCGCGGTGAGCGCCTCGGGGAGTTCGGCGGCGAGGGCGGGGCGCCCGGCGAGGCTCGCGACTTCGGCGGCGAAGTGGCGGCCGACGGCACCGGCCACCCGCCCTTCGGTCCAGATCAGCGGCAGGGCGTCGGCGACCTCGGCGGCCAGGGTCTTGGCCGGGTTGGTGTAGGTGGCGGCGGCCGGGCCGCAGTCCTCGGCGAGTTGGTCGAGGCGGTCGGCGAGGCGGGTGAGCGCGTCGGGCGGGGCGCTGACCAGCCCGATCCGGTCGGCGAGCGCGAGGATCGGGGTGAGCAGCGACCAGAGGGTGCCCGGGGCGGCGGGCGGGGCGCCCTCGACGTCGAACTCGGCGTCGTACGCGGTGGTCGCCAGCGGGACGGCGAGGCCGCGGGCCTGGCGGACGGCCTCGGCGAGCGGGGATCCGGCCGGAGTGACGGCGACGACGGAGCAGCCGCGGCGGTAGGCGCTCTCGACCAGTTCGGCGAGGCCGGGGTCGGAACCGTCGGGTCCGGTGATGAGGACCAGGTCGAGGGGGCCGCACCAGCCGGGCAGCGTCCAGCGCAGGGCGCCGGGGCGGGCGTCGACGCCGGTGGGCGGGATGTGGGTGACGGGGCAACTGCCGCCGCCGAGCGCGCCGAAGAGGTCGGCGACGCAGGGGGCGACGGGGCCGGGCCCGGCGACGAGGACGGCGCGGGGCCGCCCGTCCGGGTCGAGGTCGGCGATACCGGCCTCGACGGCGCCGCGGGCGGCGGTACGGACCCGGGCGCCGGATTCGGCGACGCCGCGCAGCAGGCCGTAGCGGTCGGCGCGGGCCAGCGCCTCAGGATTGTCGAGGAGCGACTCGTCGAGCATGGTGGGCGCGGCCTCCGTTCGCCGGTACGGGCGGGACACGCCGGGCGGTGCCGGGGCCGGGCCCCGGCGGCGTCCGGTCAGGCGGGGCGGCGGGCCTCGTCGACGAGGAGTACGGGGATGCCGTCCCGCACGGGGTAGGCGAGGCCGCAAGCGGCGGAGGTGCAGGTCAGCTCGGCGGGGTCGTCCGCCGTCCGGTCCGCCAGCGGCGCGTGGCACGCGGGGCAGGCGAGGATCTCGATGAGGCTGGCGTCGACCGGCATGGGGGCTTGCTCCTTCGATGGTTGCGGCCCCGCCAGCCTACCGCCGGGTGGGGGGCGGGGGCCTGTCGTCGGGGTGGCGGGAGGCGGTGGGGTGGGGTGGGCGGTCCGGTACGGGGCCCGTCGGGTCGTGCGGGGGCGTGCCCCGGCCGCCGGGCCGCTGCGGCCGAGGTCGGCGGCCGGGGGTGGGCGGGGCGGGGGGCGACGCCCGGTGGATCACGGGGCGTGGCCGGTCGGCGGCGGGGTGTGGGTGGGAAGGGGCCTGCGGTCGGGGCGGGCGCCGCGCAGCGGACTGCCGGACGAGTCCGGGTGGCCCGGGGCTCCGCCCCGAGGGCCGGTTGGGGTCCGGGGGCACGCCGCACCGTATGACGGGTACTTCCCACGCCTCCGGGAGAGGGCGGAGCCCCCGCCCTCTGCCGGGGCTCCGTAGTTCAGGCCCCGGCTCCGTACGCCCGGAGCGGAGCGAAGCGGACGGACCCGCGGACACGCTCCAGCTCAGGTCACGCGCGGCCACCGGGCGCTCCCGCACCGGCAGGCCCCGGCCCCGGTGACGGTCCGGCCCCGGTGACAGCACGCACCCGCCCCGGCCGGACCTCCTGCCCGGCGACAGGCGCGCGCCCCGCTACGGGCAGGGCTCCCCGGCCAGCCCCGCGTCCCTGCCCCGCCTCCCCGCCCTACGCCCGGACGATCTCCAGGACCTCGTCGCGTACCCGGGCGACGGTGGCGGCGTCGCGGGCCTCGACGTTCAGGCGGAGGAGGGGCTCGGTGTTGGAGGCACGGAGGTTGAACCACCAGTCGGCGGAGGTGACGGTCAGGCCGTCCAGCTCGTCGAGGGTGGTGCCGTCGCGGTTCTCGTAGGCGGCCTTGATGGCGGCGAGGCGGCCGGCCTGGTCGGCGACGGTGCTGTTGATCTCGCCGGAGGCGGCGTAGCGGTCGTACGCCGCGACGAGCTGGGAGAGCGGGCGGTCCTGGCCGCCGAGGGCCGCGAGGACGTGGAGGGCGGCGAGCATGCCGGTGTCGGCGTTCCAGAAGTCGCGGAAGTAGTAGTGGGCGGAGTGCTCGCCGCCGAAGATCGCGCCGGTCTTCGCCATCTGCTCCTTGATGAAGGAGTGGCCGACGCGGGTGCGGACGGCGGTGCCGCCGTGCTCCTTCACCACCTCGGGGACGGACCAGGAGGTGATGCAGTTGTGGATGACCGTGCCGCCGGGGTGCTTGGCCAGCTCGCGGGCGGCGACCAGCGCGGTGATCGCGGACGGGGAGACCGGGTCGCCGTGCTCGTCGACGACGAAGCAGCGGTCGGCGTCGCCGTCGAAGGCGAGGCCGAGGTCGGCGCCGGTGGCGCGGACGCGCTCCTGGAGGTCGGTGATGTTCTTCGGGTCGAGGGGGTTGGCCTCGTGGTTGGGGAACGAGCCGTCCAACTCGAAGTAGAGCGCGTCCACTTCGAGGGGGAGACCGGCGAGGACGGTGGGGACGGTGTGGCCGCCCATGCCGTTGCCCGCGTCGACGACGACCTTCAGGGGGCGGATGCCCGACAGGTCGACGAGGGAGCGCAGATGGGCGGCGTACTCCGCCAGGACGTCGCGTTCGCCGACGGTGCCGGGGACGGCGGCGGGCTCCGGGGCACCCTCGTCCGACCAGCGCTCCACCAGGGCGCGGATGTCGGCGAGACCGGTGTCCTGGCCGACGGGGGCGGCACCGGCGCGGCACATCTTGATGCCGTTGTACTGCGCGGGGTTGTGCGAGGCGGTGAACATCGCGCCGGGCAGGCCGAGGGCGCCGCTGGCGAAGTACAGCTCGTCGGTGGAGCAGAGGCCGATGTGGGTGACGTCCGCGCCGCGCGCCGCGGCGCCGCGCGCGAACGCCTGGGCCAGGCCCGGCGAGGAGGGCCGCATGTCGTGCCCGATCACGATCGCGTCGGCGGCGGTGACCTCGGCGAAGGCGGCGCCGAACAGCTCGGCGAGCGAGGCGTCCCATTGGTCGGGCACGACACCGCGCACGTCGTACGCCTTCACGAGCTGCGACAGATCAGCCACGGCCACTCCTCCTGGAATCGGTACGGGAGATCGGTACGGGGAGTTCCAACCTACCCGGAGGTACTGACAGCCGGCCGGACGGACGTCGGGTACGCGCCAGGCGGTACGCGGACGGCCGCGCCACCCGTGACAGCCCGGACTCCAGGAGGGAAACGGGCCTTCACCGGAAGGTGGACGGCGGCGGAAACCGGACCACGCGAGGGGGCGGACCGGACAGACAGGCCGTCAGGAACCAGGCCCGTGCGAAAAACTGACCAGGCGTCAGGAATCCGGCGAGCGCAGGACCCGGAGGTGGCCGCGGCGCGGGGCGCCCGGCTGGGGGTCGCGGGTCTCGGTCCGCTCCGGGGCGGCGGGGCGCTCCGGGGGACGGGCCGCCTCACGGACCGCGTTGGCGAGCGCTTCGAGGTCGTCACCGCCGGGGCGGGCCGGGCCGGGATCGACGGCGAGGCGGACGACTTCCCAGCCACGGGGTGCGGTCAGGCGCTCGGAGTGCTCGGCGCACAGGTCGTAGCAGTGGGGTTCCGCGTAGGTGGCGAGCGGCCCGAGCACGGCGGTCGAATCCGCGTAGACGTACGTCAGCGTTGCGACGGCGGGGCGGCCGCACGCAGTGCGCGAACAGCGACGTACAGGGCTCACGACGTTGGACGGTACCGCACTCTTGACCGGGCCGCGACGACTCACCTCCCGCTCGCCCGACCGTGTCGTCCCACTTCGTCCGGTGCGTCTGACCTGCACCCGCTCGCGGCGGCCTGCGCCGGACGGCACGGAAAGGGCCGCGCGGCGGCGGAATGAGCGCCGCTCCGGGGCGGCATACCGGGATTCCCCGGAGGGAGATGGGGAGGAAAAGGGCGAAACGCCGGAGGGAGGGGCCGGGATGGGCCGCGCACCCGGGGCAGGCGGCGGCGCGGCGGCCGGGGCGCGCCAAATGAACACAATCGTTATCGGACCGGTCATCCGCCCCGGTGTTCCCGGATGCCTCGCTCCGCCTCCCCGGAAGGGCCGCGGCGGCTACGCTCGGAGGCGATGGACACGTCCGAACCGCCCCGCCCGACGGAGCCGCGCCCGCGCCGCCGTGACCGCCACGGCCGTGGCATGCGCGGTCCCATCGCCCCGCCGCAGGTCCCGCTCTCGGTCAGCCGCGCCGACGCCTTCGAGGATCTCGTCCACGACGCGCGTGACCGGCTGGAGCGGCGCTGGCCGCAACTGTCCGGCGTCGACTTCTTCGTCCAGGAGGTGCCGCTGTTCGGTCCGGAGGACGGGGCGGAGCCGGACGACGGGACGGTGCCGCTGGGGCGGGCGGTCCCGGCCGCCGGGCCGCACCGTGACCGCGTCATCGTCTACCGCCGCCCCGTCGAGATCCGTACCAAGAGCCGTGACGAGCGGGCGCTGCTGGTCCACGAGATCGTCGTGGAGCAGGTCGCCGAACTCCTGGGGCTGGCGCCGGAGTCGGTGGATCCGCGCTACGGCCAGGACTGATCCGGCCGCCACGCGTCCACCGCTCCCCCGGGCCGGGCGGCCCGGGGCCCGTCGGTCCGTCAGTCGGTCAGCAGTGACAGGTCCTGGCCCGCCGTCGGGACCACCACCGTGCCCCGGTCGTCCGGGAGGGTCTGCACCGTGAAGGCGGGGACGGCGCCCTGCGGCAGGGCCAGGGTGCGGGCCGCGTGGACCGGGCCGCTGCCGGGGGCCGGTGTCACCGTCAGGGCGTAGGCGCCCTTGAGGCCCTGCGGGTGCGGCGGTTCGACGGCGAGGGTGGTGCCGCCCTTGACCGTGTACGTCTTGCTGACCGGGCTGCCGCCGCCGCTGCCCGCCGAGGCGGTGACGGTGACCTTGGCGTCCTTGCCCTTCTCCGGGGCGACCAGGGAGAGCGTGGAGCCCTTGGCGCGGTTGTCGGCGGCGGTGGCGCGGGCCTCGACGGGGCGGGTCGCGGGGATGAACGCCATCTCCTGGTTGTCGCCCTTGCCGCGGGTCACCTGGAGCGCCGCGACGATCGGGGCGCGGGAGCCGCCGTCGGCGGGTGAGAGCACCAGGGAGCCCGCCTCGCCCTGGTTCTTGAGATCGACGGCCGTCGTCATTCCGCTCTTGACGTGCAGCGACTCCAGTCCGGCCGGGGTGATCGAGCCGGTCGGGGTGGCGAGCTGCACCTTCAGGTCGGCGTCGGTGTCGCCGGGGGCCAGGACGATCAGCCGGACGGAGGTGGCGTCGGCGGGGATGCCGGGGAGCACCGCGCCGGGCGCCGGGTCGGCGGCGGCCGGGAGCCAGTCGCCGCCCCGGTGGGTGTCGGACGCCTGCACGGAGGCGCCGATCCGGCCCTCGCGGGCGGTGACGTGCAGCGCCGCGTCGGGCTGCGGGGAGGTGGTGAGGGTGGAGAGCAGCACCGGGACGGTGGTGTGCGGCGGGACGGCGATGTTCTCGCCCGCGTCGCCGCTGAGCGCGCCGTCCTTGCCGCGCAGTTCGAGGTCGACGACGGCCTGGGTGGCGTCGGGGTTGGTGAGGTGGACGTAGTCCTGGCGGTCCTTGCCGGTGCTGACGCCCGGGAACCAGAACGTGGTGTCGGGCGCGGCGCAGCTCAGCCCGAGCAGACCGCGTCCGGAGCCCGCGGCGACCGAGGTGGTCTGCTGGACGGTCCAGCCGGGCGCCAGCGCGCCGTCGGCCTCGCCGGTCAGCGCGGGGGCGTCGGAGCGGTTGGTGGTGGCGGTGACGGGGGTGCCCGCGCTCTTCAGCGGGGCGACCGGCTTGCGGTCGCGCGGCGGCACGGTCTGCTGCCCGGCCTCCGGAGCGCCGCCGTCCTTGGCGTCCTTGCCGCCCTTGTCCCCCTTGGCGTCCTCGTCGTCCTTGTCCTTGCCGCCGGTGGTCTCCTGGACCGTTCCGGCGGCGTGCAGTTCGGCGGTGCCCTCGCCGGCGGCGCCCTTGGGTGAGAACGCGGTGTACGTGGTCTCGCCGACGTCCGACGAGGTCGGGGTCGGGCAGAGGAGTGCGGAGCGTTCGACCGGCTTGCGGGCCGCGCCGTGCGCCGCCTCGGCGGAGGTGCCACCGGGGGCCGCGACGGCGGCGACGCCGGTCGCCGCGGCGAGCGCGACCGCCGCGCCGGTCAGGGTCATCATCGTGCGCTTCACTGCTGCTCGCTCCCGTCACGGCGCGGTCCGGCGGACGGGCCGGGGTACGTCGTGCCGTCGTCGTAGGGCTGCTGGGCCGGGATCTGCTGCCCGTCGTAGGGCTGCTGCCCCGGGTACGGCTGCTGCCCGTAGGCGTACGGGTCGTAGCCGCCGGGCTGCGGGGCGCCGGTCCCGTACGGGTCGGCCGGGTGGCCGCCGGGCTGCTGGTAGGGGTCGGGCTGCCCGTACCCGTACGGGGTCCGGGCGGCGTCACCGTAGGGGGCCGCGTCGCCGTACGGCGCCCCGTGGGCGTCGCCGGTGTCGTGGCCGAACTGCTGCGGGACGGGGGCCGGGCCGCCGGGCTGCGGGACGGCCGACGGCTCGTCGGGCTGCTGCGGGGTGCCGCCCCACGGGTCGTACGGGGTCTGCGGGGCCACCGCGTACGGGTCGTGTGCCGCCGGGGCGTACGGGTCCGGGCCCTGGCCGGGGGCCGGGGCGGCGGGGAACGTGTCGCCGGGGGCGGCGTCGGCGTCCGGTGCGGGGGCCTCGGCGGCCTGGGCGGCCGCGCGCAGGCGGCGGGCGCGGCGGCCGTCGCCGGTCGCGGCCATGGCCTGCGCCTGGGCCGGGGCGGCCTCCTCCGGCAGGTCGTCGTCGATCTCCCGGCGGCGGCCCGGCAGCGCCAGGACCACCAGGACGACGGCGAGCAGGCCCTGGGCGGCCAGCCAGAGGGTGTGGCCGAGCGGGTTCTCGTGGGTGAGGTCGAGGCGGCCGGCGCCGGCCGGGAGGGCGAAGCCCTGCGCCCAGCCGTCGACGGTGACCGGCTTGAGCGGGGTGCCGTCCAGCGTGGCCTGCCAGCCCGCGTCGGCGGCGTCCGCGACCCGCAGGACCCGGCCCTCGGGTCCGGCGGGCACCCGGGTGTGGGCCTCGACGGGTCCGGCGGCCACCGCGACGGGCGCGGCGGCGTCCCCGGCGCGGGTGCCGTCGGCGGCGTCGCCCGCGACGATCGTCACCCGGGAGACGCGCCGGTCGACGCGCCACAGGGCGCTGCCGTCGTCCTGGCTGAGCCGGGTCAGGCCGGGCGTGGCGTCCAGGACGCGGCCCATCTCGCGGGGGGCGCCGTCGCGGACCAGGACGTAGCGGACGGCGTAGCCGCCGAGCTGGCTGGTCTGGTCGGCGCCGGAGCCGGCGACGAGGTTGGCGACGATGGTGCCGAGCCGCTGGTCGTCCCCGGCCTCGCGGGCCAGGTCGGCGTCGCCGAGGCGGGCGCCGGAGCCGCGGACCAGGCTGTAGCCGACGTGGCCGTCGCCGCCGTCGAGCACCAGGGTGCGGGCCCGGTCGGCGGTGGACGACTCCTCGGCGACGAACGCCGGGACCTGCACCGGATCGCGCCGCTCCAGCGGCCCGGCGGCGCCGGTGATCATCCAGGTGACGGCGGCGTAGAGCGGCGCGAGCGCCGAGGCCAGCGCGATCAGCACGGCGACCGGCTGCTTCCAGCCGAAGCCGAGGGCGATCATGCGGGTGCGGATGCCCTCCGCGCCGACGGCCGCGGCGGTCAGCAGCGCCAGGCCGTAGACCAGCATCAGCGGGCCGGTCCAGCCCTGGCCGTTGCCGAGCGCGGCGAGCAGCAGCGCGGCGAACGCGACCGCCCAGGCGGTACGGATCGTCTTCTGCCGGGCGTCGCGCAGCGCGGCGCCGAGCGCGGCCAGGACGATGCCGAGCAGCAGCAGACCGCCCGCCGTCTTCGGGCCGCCGGGGTCGACCGAGAGCAGGTCGAACGCGGACGCGGAGCCCGCGCCGTACTCCAGACCGGCCTCACGGAAGAAGTTGGCGGGGTGCGCGAAGAGCGACAGCGACCAGGGCGCGAGGACGACCAGCGGTGCCAGCGCCACGGCCGCGAACCGCAGGGCGTACCCGGTGAGCAGGGCGCGGCTGCCGTCGAGGGCGCGCAGCACCAGCAGCGCGAGGTTCAGCGCCACCACGAGCGGCCAGACGACGGGCGTGAACGCCATGGTGAAGGTGGTCAGCAGCGCCAGCGCCCAGGTGGCGCGCCAGCTCGGGCGGGTGCCCGGCGCCAGGCGCAGTCCGCCCGCCGCGACGGCGGCGCGGGCCATCGCCGGCAGTGTGATCGCCAGCACCGCGGTGCCGAGCCGGCCGCCGGCCAGCGCGCCGGTCGCCGCGGGCAGGAACGCGTAGACGACGCTGCCCCAGGCGCGCAGCAGCCGGGAGGCGACCAGCGGGCGGGAGGCGAAGTAGGCGGAGAGGCCGGCCAGCGGGACGGAGCAGACCAGCAGCAGGGTGAGGGTGAAGCCGGTGCTGCCCAGGAAGAGGGTGGAGAGCAGCGCGAGGACGGCGAGGTAGGGCGGCGCCGCGGCGGTGGAGCCGGTGCCGACCTGGTGCCAACTGTCGAGGTAGGACGACCACAGCTCGGTCACGTGCGCGGGCGCGGGCAGCAGCGCGCCGCCGGAGAGCGCGCCGGAGCCGAGCAGTCCGCGGCAGGCGATCAGCGAGACCAGCAGCAGGACGGCGAAGAGGACCGGCGCCGGGCGGCGGGCGATCCGCTTGAGCCGGGCGAACTGCTCGACGTCGAGGAAGTCGGCGTCGTCCCCGCCCGGCCCGGACTCCACCGCGCCGTGCCGCCCGGCCGACGCGACATCGGGCGCGGCCCGGCCGGTGAGGTTGCCCGCGACCTGTTCGACGGTGACGCGGACGGTCGCGCCCGGCGGCGGGAACAGCGGGCGCAGCTCGCCCGCCTCGGTGGCCGGGCGGCCTCTCCGTTTCCGGGCGGCGAGGATGCGGCCCGGCCGCAGCAGCGTGCCGAAGAGCCCGGCGAGTTCGTCGAGCGCCTGCCCCGGCACCTTCCCGACCAGGTAGGCCAGGACCCGCAGCACGGTGCCGAGGACCAGCCGGATCAGTACGTACGGCAGCAGCGCGCCGCGGGTGTTGGCGAGCAGGGTGTAGACGGCGCCGGCCTTGTCGACGCGGTGCGGGCTCGCCACCGAGCGGCCGACGCAGTCGACGGTGCGGCGTTCGCGGGCGGCGGCCTCGGCGTGCCGCAGTACGGCGTCGGGGGCGACGAGGACCTGATGGCCCGCCGCCTGGGCGCGCCAGCACAGGTCGACGTCGTCGCGCATCAGCGGCAGCCGCCGGTCGAAGCCGCCCAGCTCCTCGTAGACATCGCGGCGGATGAGCATGCCGGCGCTGGAGACGGAGAGGACCGGGCGGACCTGGTCGTGCTGGCCCTGGTCCTGTTCGCGGCGGTCCAGGCCGGTCCAGCGGCGGCCGCTGCGCGCGATGGAGACGCCGACCTCCAGCAACTGCCGGCGGTCGTACCAGCTACGCAGCTTGGGGCCGATGACGGCGGCGGAGGGGCTGGCGTCGGCGACGCGCAGCAGTTCGGCGAGGGCGGTCGGCTCGGGCGCGCAGTCGTCGTGCAGCAGCCACAGCCACTGGACCGGTTCGCCGTGCGGCAGCTCCGGCATGTCGTACGCGTCGTCGCGCCAGGTGCGGCTGACGGGGTCCCAGCCGCTGGGGCGCCGCAGGTACGGCAGGTCGTCGGGGGTGAGGACGGGGGCGGTGCGGACCGCTTCGTCGACGGCGGTGCCGAAGCCGGAGCGGCGGGCGAGGTGCAGTACCCGCTCGTCGCCGAGGGCGGCGCCGAGGAGTTGGGCGGAGTCGTCCGCGCTGCCGGTGTCGGCGCCGATGACGTTCTGTACCGGGCGTTCCTGGCCCTGCAGCCCGGCGAGCGCGTCGGGCAGCCAGCGGGCACCGTCGTGGGAGACGATCACGGCGGTGACGACATGCCGTGGGAACTGAGGGGTGCCTGCGGGATCTGTGGCGGTCTGGGCCGCCGACTGGCTGTGCACGGACATCGAGGTACGGGCCCTCCGGACCCGGGAGTTCGGGGCCGGCGGCGAAGCCGCGCGGACCGGCGCCCCCGGAAGACACTGCGACGGACTACTAGGGGAAGCGTCACCGCCGGGCGCCGCGAGCCGGACGGGACGTTGACGACACCCCCTAGGGACGCGCGCGCCCGCTCGGGCGGCGGCACGTCTCGGACGGAGCCCCACACTAATGGTTCACCCGCCCGCGCCCACCGGCTCCTCACACAGCGGACCGCCCCCGGCGTCATGTGCGCCGGAGGCGGTGGGTTCGCTATAGGGGGATATGGGGAGTTGGCGTGGGAGGGCCGCGGGGCCCGCGGGGCCGCGTACCGTCCGCCCGGCGGACTTCCGTGCCGCGTTCAGACGGCGGCCTTCTTCAGCCGGCGCCGCTCGCGCTCCGACAGACCGCCCCAGATTCCGAAGCGTTCGTCGTTGGCGAGGGCGTATTCCAGACACTCGGAGCGGACCTCACAGGCGAGGCAGACCTTCTTGGCCTCGCGGGTGGAGCCGCCTTTCTCCGGGAAGAAGGACTCGGGGTCGGTCTGCGCGCACAGTGCGCGCTCCTGCCAGCCGAGCTCTTCCTCCGCCTCTTCGACCAGCAATTCTTCGAACAGCTCGGTCATGTGCGCCCCTCGTCTGTCTTGACGTCCCCGTGATGCGACCGTGATCGACAACGGCCGAACGACACGAGTGAAATTACAAGTGCGGGGATCCGGGCCAGTCAAGCCAAGATCTGCTATTGCGCTCCTTATTCACTCTGCGGAACCAAACGTACGCAGAAAGTGTTCAAATCATGAAAAACCAGGACACTTCCCTGGGGTGCGCGCCGGGAGGCTCGCCCCGTTACCCACAGGGACGTGACCGACCGCACGCGCGTTGCACCCCGCGCCCCGGAGCGGACAAGATCACAGCGGGGTCACAGGACCGCGACGGCGTACGCGGGCGCGGCTGCCGGGCCCTTGCTCCCGGACACCGGGGCACAAACCTTTCGCCGGGCGGTCCGACCGGATGGGGTGAAGCCCCGCCGCCCCGGAAGGCGTCCGGTTGACATCGCGGACGCAAACCGGTCTCCTTGGTGCCATGCCAGCGACCTCCGCGCCCCGTACGACCCGTTTCCACGGGTCGCTGCGCGCCGCGCACGCTCGCTGTCGCTGTTCGAGCTGTTGAAGCCACCGAGCTCCAGCCCCCTTCGCCGCACCACCCCCGCAGCGCTCCGCTGAACGCGCGCGCCAGTCGGTGCCCCACCGGGAGACCACCGCGCGCCCGCCGCAGCCCCTTCGCGTCATCCCCCGTCTCCGCTCGTCCGCCGAGGAACCCGAAGCACATGAACAGCGATGTCCAGATCGCCGGTGACCCGCTCTCCGTCGCCCACCTCCTGCCGCCCGTCCCCGCCCACCCCTCCACCGTCGCCGGCTTCGCCGGGCTGGCCGGCTCCCTCGCCGCCGACCGCGCCTCCTGGGCCCCGCTGGTCCGCTACGACGCCACCACCCGCTGGTACCACCGGCTGCGCTCGGTCCCGTCCGCCGGGTACGAGGTGTGGTTGCTGAGCTGGCTGCCCGGACAGGGCAGCGGCCGCCACGACCACGGGCGTTCGTCCGGCGTACTGACGGTGCTGGAAGGGGAGTTGACCGAACGTGCGACGTCCGGCGGGCGGGAGACGCACCGCACGCTGCGCCCCGGTGCGCAGCGGGTCTTCGCGCCCGGGTACGTCCACGAGGTCGTCAACGACGCGCTGACGCCCGCGGTCAGCCTGCACCTGTACTTCCCCGGGCTGACGGAGATGGAGATGCACCCCTCGCAGCACGCCGTCGCCGCTCAGGCGGCCGAGGCCGCCGCGCGCTGACGATCCGTCGACGGCGGCCGCCGGCCGGTGACGCGCGGCTGCCAGACTGAGGGCATGCGCATTGTTGTTCTGGCCGGCGGTATCGGCGGCGCCCGCTTCCTGCGGGGACTGAAGGCAGCTCAGCCGGAGGCGGAGATCACCGTCATCGGGAACACCGGCGACGACATCCATCTCTTCGGGCTCAAGGTCTGTCCCGACCTCGACACCGTGATGTACACGCTCGGTGGCGGCATCGACGAGGCGAAGGGCTGGGGCCGTGACGACGAATCCTTCCGGGTGAAGGAGGAGTTGGCGGCGTACGGCGTGGGGCCCGACTGGTTCGGTCTCGGCGACCGGGACGTCGCCACCCACCTCGTACGGACCCAGATGCTGGGCGCCGGCTATCCGCTCAGCGCCGTCACCGAGGCGCTGTGCGACCGCTGGAAGCCGGGCGTGCGGCTGCTGCCGATGACCGACGACCGTGTCGAGACGCACGTCGCCGTCGAGGAGGGCGGGGAGCGGCGGGCGGTCCACTTCCAGGAGTACTGGGTGCGGATGCGGGCCTCGGTGGACGCGCTCGCGGTGGTGCCGGTCGGCGCCGAGGACGCCGTTCCGGCGCCGGGCGTGCTGGAGGCGATCGCCGCCGCGGACGTCATCGTCCTGCCGCCGTCCAACCCGGTGGTGAGCGTCGGCACGATCCTGGCGGTGCCCGGCATCCGGGAGGCCGTCGCGGCGGCGGACGCCCCCGTGGTCGGCCTCTCCCCCATCGTCGGGGGCGCGCCGGTGCGCGGGATGGCCGACAAGGTGCTGGCCGCCGTCGGCGTCGAGGCGACGGCCGCGGCGGTCGCCCGGCACTACGGGCCGAAGGGGCGCGCGGCGGCGGACGGGGTCCCCGCCGGGCTGCTGGACGGCTGGCTGGTCGACGAGGTGGACGCCGCGGCCGTCGCCGATGTCGAGGCGGCGGGGATCCGCTGCCGGGCGGTGCCGCTGATGATGACCGATCTCGACGCGACCGCCGCGATGGCGCGGGCGGCGCTGACGCTTGCCGGGGAGGCACGGGCATGAACGACTCCACCGGGGCGGCCGTCCCCGCATACCGTGTCTGGGCGCTGCCCGGCATCCCCGAGGTGCGTCCCGGCGACGATCTGGTGAAGCTGATCGCGGCCGCCGCCACCGCCGGCGGGCTGCCCGGGCTCGCCGACGGCGACGTCCTGCTCGTCACGTCCAAGATCGTCAGCAAGGCCGAGGGCCGGATCGTCGAGGCGACCGACCGCGAGGAGGCCATCGACCGGGAGACGGTCCGCGTGGTGGCGCGCCGCGGCACGCTGCGCATCGTGCAGAACCGGCAGGGTCTGATCATGGCCGCCGCCGGGGTCGACGCCTCCAACACCCCTTACGGGACGGTGCTGTTGCTCCCCGAGGACCCGGACGCGTCGGCGCGTGCGCTCCGCGCCGGGCTGCGGGAGGCGCTCGGTGTGGACGTCGGCATCGTCATCAGCGACACCTTCGGGCGGCCGTGGCGGTCGGGGCTGACGGATGTGGCGATCGGCGCCGCGGGCGTCCGTGTGCTGGACGATCTGCGGGGCGGCACCGACGCGTACGGCAATCCGCTCAGCGCGACGGTGGTGGCCACCGCCGATGAGCTCGCCGCCGCGGGCGACCTGGTGAAGGGCAAGGCGGCGGCGCTGCCGGTCGCGGTGGTCCGGGGGCTGCCGCACGTCGTGACGGCGGCCGGTCCGGACGCGGCGGACGGCGCGGGCGACGCGGCCGACACGGGTGCGTCGGCGCTGGTGCGCGGCGGTGACGGTGACATGTTCCGGCTCGGTACGTCCGAGGCGATCCGCGAGGCGGTGACGCTGCGGCGCACGGTGCGGGAGTTCACCGACGATCCGGTGGACGGCGGCGCGGTGCGGCGGGCGGTCGCGGCGGCGCTGACCGCCCCGGCGCCGCACCACACCACGCCGTGGCGGTTCGTCCTGCTGGAGTCGGAAGCGAGTCGGACCCGGCTGCTGGACGCGATGCGGGACGCCTGGGCCGCCGATCTGCGGGCCGACGGGTTCTCCGAGGAGTCCGTCGCCCGCCGGCTGCGCCGCGGTGATGTGCTGCGGAACGCCCCGTATCTGGCGGTGCCGTGCCTGGTGGCGGACGGCGCGCACAGCTATCCGGACGCGCGCCGGGCGGCCGCCGAGCGGGAGATGTTCGTCGTCGCGAACGGCGCCGGCATCCAGAACTTCCTGGTCGCCCTCGCCGGTGAGCGCCTCGGCTCGGCCTGGGTGTCGTCGACGATGTTCTGCCGCGACGTGGTCCGCGAGGTCCTGGACCTGCCCGCCGACTGGGATCCGATGGGCGCCGTCGCGATCGGCCGCCCCGCCGCCCCGCCGAAGGACCGCCCCGCACGGGACGGCGCGGACTTCATCGAGGTCCGGTGAGCGGCCGGGGCTGACCACCGCCCGTAAAGGAGAAGGGCCGAAGCCCGCCGGATGCCTGTATCGGCCCGGCGGGCTCCGTTCCGTGGCGCCGGGCCGGGGGGGGTGGTGTCGCCCGTACGGGGGCGGTGTCGCCCTTACGGGTTCGGCGTCGGCCCGTACGGGGTGCGGCGCGAGTCTTACGGGTTCGAGGGGGGTCCCGGGGCGGCCCCGTACGGGTCGAAGGGCCACCCTTACGGGTTCGGTGGGAGCCCGTAAGGGGAGCGGTGCGGGTCCGGGGGGCGCGTCCCCCGCGGCTCCCGCACGGGGGGGCCGTGCCCGCGGGTCACAGACGGGCGATGTCGCCGACGGGGAAGCGCGGGGCGCGGCGGGGCGGGACCGTGCCGGAGAGCAGGATCAGCCGGGCCGCGCGGTGGCGCTGGCCGTCGTACGGCGCGAGCAGGTCGAGCATCTGCGCGTCGGTGGTGCCCCGGCGGCCGGTGAGGGCGTAGCCGATGATCTTCGGCAGATGGAGGTCGCCGAGGGTGAGCGCGTCCGGGGCGCCGAGGACGCGCTGCAGTGTTTCGGCGGCGGTCCACGGGCCGATGCCGGGGAGGGCGCGGAGCCTGCGGGTGGCGGCGGTGAGGTCCATCGCGGCGGCCTCTTCCAGCCGCCGGGCGGCCCGCGCCGCGCGCACGATCGTGTCGGAGCGTTTGGCGTCGACGCCCGCGCGGTGCCACTCCCAGGACGGGATCATCGCCCAGCCGCGCGGATCGGGCATCACCCGCAGCCGCTCCCAGGGGCCGGGGGCGGGCTCGCCGTGCCGCTGGAGCAGCAGCCGCCAGGCGCGGTACGCCTCGTCGCTGGTGACCTTCTGCTCCAGGACGGAGGGGATCAGCGACTCCAGGACCAGCCCCGTACGGGCGAGCCGGACGCCGCGGTGGCGGCGGTGCGCGGCGTGGACGAGGCGGTGGCGCGGGGTGAACGCCTCCGGGTCGTCGGCCGCGCCGAGGAGTGCGGGCAGCCCCTCCAGCAGCCGGTCGGCGCCGGGCCCCCACGCCTCGGCCGCCACAACGCCGTCGGCGGGCCGGACCGCCAGCCGGAGGGTGCCGGGTCCCTCCGGGGTGCGGCTGGCCCGCCAGATCTCGCCGCCGCGCACCTGGAAAGCGGGATCGCCCGGCCCCCGCCCCAGCACGCCGAGCGTGCGGTGCAGGTCGTAGGGGCCGGGCGGCTCCCAGGTACGGACGGGCATCTCGCCAGCGTAGGCGATCGGGGTGACAGCGGGGGCGGGAGCGATCCGCGCCCCTTGCGGGGCCTGGCCGGGAAGCCCTTACGGGTCCGGCCGGGAGCCGCGGCGGGGCGGAACGGCGCTCCGGGGGCCCCGGGCGGAAGCCCTGCGGGGCCCGCGCCCGTCGCCCCTACGGGACCGGAATCGGACCCCTTACGGGAGCGGTCCCCGGCCCCCGAGGGTCCGGCCGGGAGCCCCTACGGGCCGAGACGGAGGCTCTACGGGTCCGGGCCCGAACTCGTACGGAAACAGCCCAGCCCTACGGGCCTGCGTAGCCGGAGGGGCGGACGCCCCCGGGCCCAGGCCCCGTCCCTTACGGGGAGGCCCGGGGCCCCCAAGAGCCCCGCCTCTCCCCTGTTCGGCCCGCCTCTCCCCTACTGGTCCGAGGGGAACCGCACGGCTACTGGTCCGAGGAGAACCGCACGGCGCCGTCAGGGAGGTGGGCGTCGCACCAGACGCGGATGCCGTCGCGGAGTTCGTTGTCGGCGCCGATGACCGCGCCGTCGCCGATGACCGCGCCGTCCAGGACCGTGCGGGCGCCGATCCGGGCGCCCGCGCCGATCAGGGAGTCGCGGACGACCGCGCCCTCCTCGATCACCGCGTCCGCCAGCACCGTGGAGCCCTCGACCCGGGCGCCGGCGCCGATCCGGCTGCCGGGACCGGCGACGGTGCCGGCGGTCAGCTTGGCGTCCGGGGCGACCCGCGCGGTGTCCAGGATCAGGTGTTCCCCGCACCGGCCGGGCACCGCCGGGGACGGGGCGCGGCCCAGGACCAGGTCGGCGGAGCCGCGGACGAACGCCTGCGGGGTGCCGAGGTCGAGCCAGTAGGTGGAATCCACCATGCCCTGGAGATGGGCGCCGTCGGCGAGCAGTCCGGGGAAGGTCTCGCGCTCGACGGAGACCGGCCGGCCGGCCGGGATGGTGTCGATGACCGAGCGGTTGAAGACGTACGCCCCGGCGTTGATCTGGTCGGTGACGATCTCCTCCGGCGTCTGCGGCTTCTCCAGGAAGGCGGTGACGCGACCGGAGTCGTCGGTGGGCACCAGCCCGAAGGCGCGCGGGTCCTCGACCCGCGACAGGTGCAGCGAGACGTCGGCGCCGCTGGTGCGGTGGGTGTCGACGAGCGCCGGGATGTCGAGCCCGGTGAGGATGTCGCCGTTGAAGATGAGGACCGGGTCGCCCGGGGCGGAGTGCAGCCGGGAGGCGACGTTGCGGATCGCGCCGCCGGTGCCCAGCGGTTCCTCCTCCGTCACGTACTCCAGGTGCAGGCCCAGGTCGGAGCCGTCGCCGAAGTGCGGTTCGAAGACCTCGGCGAGGTAGGAGGTGGCGAGGACGATGTGCTCGACGCCCGCGGCGCGGGCCCGCGCCAACTGGTGGGTCAAGAACGGCACACCGGCCGCCGGCACCATCGGTTTGGGCGTATGCACCGTCAGCGGGCGCAACCTCGTGCCCTTGCCGCCGACCAGGAGGATCGCTTCAGTCACCTTGTCGTCTCTGCTTCCTGCTGGGGTCGGCCGATCGGCCGACCAGTGTAGGCAGACGCCCTGGCGGCCCGGCCCGGGGGCGGCGTACGCGGTGACGTGCGGTGTTGCCGGGCACACCGGCACCGGACGGGCCCCCGGCGACGCCGCGCTCCGGGCCCCGCGCCCCCGGCCCGCCGCCCTCCGCCGCCCACCCGGCGGGCCACGCCTCACCACTGCCGCACCCGGCCCGGCCTGATACCGCGTCAGGACCCGTAGGGGCCGACGGCCGTCCCGTACGGGTCGGGCCCTCTCCCCTACGGGCCCGCCGGACGCCCCTTACGGGACCCGCGCCCCGCCCTGTGAGGAAGCGGCCCCGCCCCGTACGGGTCCGTGCCCCGCACCCGCTCATCCACCGTCACCGCGCGGGCCCGGTCCCGTACCCTGCGACCGTGAACGCCACCGAACGCACCCCCGCCGGCCTGCTGCGTTCCGCGCTCGCCGCGGATCCCGCCCGCCCCCTCGTGACCTTCTACGACGACGCCACCGGTGAGCGCGTGGAGCTGTCCGTCGCGACCTTCGCCAACTGGGTGGCGAAGACCGCCAACTATCTCCAGGGCGATCTGGCCGCCGGTCCCGGCGACCGCCTCGCGCTGCTGCTGCCCGCCCACTGGCAGACCGCGGTGTGGCTGGTGGCCGCCTCGTCCGTCGGGGTGCTGGCCGATGTCGACGGGGACCCGGCCGCCGCCGATGTGGTGGTCAGCGGCCCGGACCGGCTGGAGACCGCCCGCGCCTGCACCGGTGAGCGGGTGGCGCTGGCCCTGCGGCCGCTGGGCGGCCGGTTCCCCGAGCCGCCGGCCGGGTTCGCCGACTACGCGGTGGAGGTGCCCTCCCAGGGTGACCGCTTCGCCCCGTTCGCCCCGGTGACCGGGGATGACCTTTCGCTCTCCGTGGACGGCGAGGAGCTGACCGGCGCGGAGGTCGTCGACCGCGCGCTGGCCGACGCCCGCGCCGCCGGGATGCCGCCCACGCCCCGGGTGCTGTCGGGCCTCGCCTACGACGGCTGGCCGGGCCTGTCCTACGGGCTGTACGCCCCGCTGGCCACCGGCGGTTCGGTGGTGCTGTGCCGCCACGCGGAGCGGCTGGACGAGACCGCCGCCGCGACCCGCGCCCGCAGCGAACAGGTCACCTTCCAGGCCCCCTCCGCCACGCTCTGACCCGCACGTCCGGCCGCCGGGCTCCGGCCCGCGCGGCCGGTCGTCGCTTTCCGGCCCGCGCGCGGCCGGGCGCCCGGGGGGGGGATGGCCGGACCCCCGGTCCGCGGGCCGTACGCCACCCCCGTCGCGGGCGGCCGGCCCTTCGCGCGCACCACGCCGTCGCACCACCCCGCGGCCCCGCCGTCGCACCGCCTCCCGCGCGCCCGCGCACGCCCCGGAACACCACGGCCGCACACCCGGCGCACGCCCCGGAACTCCCCCGTCCGGCGGACCGTACCTCCGCCGGAGCGGGCCTCTTCGGCGCCGCGGGGCCATGATCCTGGAATACGCGCCCGCCCGGCGCGGGACGGCGCCACCACCGCGCCCCCACCACCGGGCCACGCGCGCGGCACCGCCGAGAGGCCAGGGAGGGATGCGCAGGTGACGGACGGCCCCCACCCCCCGCCCGGCAATCCCCACCCCTCGCCCGGCGCCCCGGACGCCCCCGGCGGAAACCCCGGCGAAGCCCCCGGCGGCCCCCCGGCGGACGGCACCGCCCCGGCGGACCGCGCTCCCCGGCGGCGCTGGCCCCGGTGGGTCGCGGTGGGCGCCGCCGCCGCGCTGCTGGGGCTCGCCGGTACCGGGTACGCCCTCTACGCCCACCTCAGCGGCAACCTCCACGCCGACGGCGCCACCCAGAACGAACTGGAGAAATACGAGGCCGAGCGCCCCCCGAGCGGACCGCCGGACGCCGAGAACATCCTGCTGATCGGCTCCGACACCCGCGGCGGCGGCAACGGCGCGTACGGCACCGACAACGGCACCCGGCGCGCGGACACCACCCTCCTGCTGCACCTCGCCGCCGACCGGCGCAGCGCCACCGCGGTGAGCATCCCGCGCGATCTGATGGTGTCCGTCCCCGCGTGCACCGGCGCGGACGGGCGGCGGACACCGGCGGGCGTCACCCCGTTCAACGCCGCGTTCCAGACCGGGGGCGCCGCCTGCGTCATCCGTACCGTCGAGAAGCTGACCGGCATCCGCGTCGGGCACCACGTCATCGTCGATTTCGTCGGATTCAAGCGGATGGTGGACGCGGTCGGCGGCGTCGCGATGTGTCTGCCACGGCCGCTCCACGATCCCCAGGCGCGGATCGATCTCCCGGCCGGGCGGCAGACCCTGCACGGCGAAGAAGCCCTCGGATTTGTCCGCGCCCGCAAGAGTCTGGGTAACGGAAGCGATACGCAGCGTATGGAACGCCAACAGCAGTTCCTTGACGCTCTCGTGAAGAAAGTGCAGAGCAATGGTGTGCTGCTCAATCCGGCCCGGCTCTATCCACTGCTGGATGCCGCGACGAGTTCCCTCACCACCGACAAGGCACTGGCTTCCCTCACCGGTCTCTACGAATTGGTCCGCAGCACGCGCGCCATTCCTGCCGGACACGTGCGGTTCATGACCGTGCCACGCACCGGGTACCGCTACGACGCCAATCGCGACGAGTTGGCACAACCCGCCGCTGACCAGCTCTTCCACCGGTTGGCCCGGGATCTTCCGGTGCCCGCCGCCCCCGCGTCCGGCGGCGCGCACGGCCCCGGCGACTCCGGTCACACCTCTTCACCGAACGCTTCGGATACGACATCCTCCGATGAGAAGACGGTCAGTTCCCCAACGCCACCGACGCCTTCGCGACCGCCCATTCCCGCAACCACCACAGAACGCGGGATCTGCGAATAAAAATGCCGCAAAGGTCGCACCAACGGCTCGAATGGATTGGGCGGATTGCCCAGTTGTAGGGAAGTGGAATTTGTCACGGGCGGCGTTCCACGCTGAACTGGACGGATAGTGTGAGTGATCCGGTCCGCAGACCAGCCGGACGAACGAACGTGAAACACAGGTCCGACCGTGCGCCCGAGGGGAGGCGCCGCGTGGCACCGACGGAGGATGCAGGGCACCGTGGACGCGCAAGGCCGTGGGCGGGCGGAGGACGACAACATCGACCCCGCCGACCAGTGGGTACTCAACCCCAGCACCGGTAAGTACGAGTTGCGGCTCGACACCGCACCCGGACCGGCCGCGCCGGATCCCGGCCCCGGACGCTCCCGGCGCGCGCCGGAACGCGACACCGAGACCCGCGAATTGCCGGCGCAGCGCGACCGCCGCTCCACTGCCGCCGCCCCGGACGGCGGCCCCCGCCCCGGTGGCCGGGCCGCCGCCCGTAAGGCCGCCCGCTCCGGCGGCGCCGCCGCGGCGACGTCCAGCCGGCGCCGGCCCAAACCGAAGAAGTCCGGCAGGAAGAAGGCGCTGCTGTGGACGTCCGGCGTCCTCGGCTTCGTGCTGGTGGCCGGCGGCGGCGTGGCGTACTACGTCATCGGGCAGCTCAACGACATCCCCAAGGTCGATGTCGGCATCGAGAACGACGCGGTCACCGACGGCCCGGTGAACATCCTCATCATCGGCACCGACGCCCGTTCCGGTAAGGGCAACGAGGGCTACGGCGACAACGGCAGCGTGGGCCACGCGGACACCACCGTCCTGATGCACGTCTCCAAGGACCGTACGAACGCGACCGCGTTGAGCATTCCGCGCGACATGATCACCGATATCCCGCCCTGCCCCACGAAGCAGAAGGACGGCTCGAAGAAGGTCATCCCCGGTGAGAGCGGTGTGCGGTTCAACACCAGCCTGGGGCAGGAGGGCCGGGACCCCGGCTGCACCTGGCGGACCGTCGAGAAGCTGACCGGGCTGAAGGTCAATCACTTCATGATGGTCGACTTCAACGCCGTCAAGGAGCTGTCCGAGGCGGTCGACGGTGTGGAGGTCTGCGCCGCGAAGGACATCAACGACCCCAAGTCCCACCTGAAGTTGAAGGCCGGCCGGCACGTCGTCAAGGGCGAGCAGGCGCTGGCGTTCGTCCGTACCCGGCACACCGTCGGCTTCGGCAGCGACCTCAGCCGTATCGAGCTGCAGCAGCAGTTCCTCAGCTCGATGATCCGCAAGATCAAGTCGGACGCGTTCAGCAGCCCGTCGAAGCTCTACGACATCAGCAAGGTGGCCACCAGGTCGATGACGGTCGACACCGGCATCGGCAGTGCGACCAAGCTCATCGCGCTCGCCAACGACCTCAAGCGGGTCGACATCGGCAAAATCACCTTCGCCACCGTGCCCGTCCTGGACAACCCTCAGGACGATGCGACCGTCATACTCGACAAGAGCAAGGCCGAACCCCTGTTCAAGATGGTTCAGGCCGACCACATGCTCGCGAAGAAGGGCAAGGGGAAGGGGAAGAAAGCACCGGTGAAGAAGGCGCCGCCGGAGCTGGTCCGGGTCGACGTCACCAACGGCGGCGGACCGCTGGGCGCGGCGCAGGAGACCGTGGACTGGCTGCAGAACAGCAAGGCCGCCAAGCTCTCCACCAACGCGGGCAACGCCCCGGCGAAGCTGGCCACCACCCAGCTCGAGTACGCCCCGGACCAGGCCGATCAGGCCGCCACGCTGGCGGACTGGATGGGCCTGCCCAAGAGCGCACTCAAGAAGTCCGCCACGAACGCGGGGGACCGGGTGCCCATGAAGCTGACCCTCGGCAAGGACTTCACCGCCCCTGGAACCCCTATTGAGGCGCCGACCGAAACCCCGGACGGTGTCCAGAACGTCAATGCAGATGACAAGAACGTCTGCGCCAAGTGACCTGAACGAGCTGCGGCCGCCCCGCACAGGCGCCGAGCGCACCCTTTACCGACCCGGGGAGAGAGCCCGATGCGGCAGAACAGTGTGCGCGGCGACCGACCGCGCCGACGCCGGTCCGGAGCGCCGGAACACCAGCCGGACGCCGAACAGTTGGGCTGGGACGACAGCCTGTACAAGAACTCCGGCCCGCCGCCGGACGCCCCCGGCTGGATACCCGGCGCCGACGCCGTGTCCGCGGACGGCGCCGGCGGCAGCGATCACCGGGCCGACGGCTCCGGCGGCACGGACAGCGACACGGCCGGCGACACGGCCACCGAGAACGCCGGAGGAGCAGCGGGCGGCGGCCGGGCCAGTCGCCGCAAAAACAAGGGGGGCGACGGCTCCGCGCGCGGCGGACGGCGGCGCCGCCGCAAGCGCCGCACCATCCTGTGGACCGCGTTGGGCCTGGTCTTCGTGCTGGTGGCCGGCGCCGGTACCGCGGGCTACCTCTACTACCAGCACCTCAGCGACAACCTCCGCAAGGACAAGCTGGACCTCGGCGAGGGCGGACTGCGCAAGCCGGAGCCGAACGCGTTCGGCCAGACCCCGCTGAACATCCTGCTGATCGGCTCCGACGGCCGGGACAGCGCGAAGAACATCAAGCTGGGCGGCGCCGGCGAGGACCGCGACCGCAAGCCGCTGGGCGACGTCCAGATGCTGCTGCACGTCTCGGCGGACCGCAGCAACATGTCGGTGATGTCGATCCCCCGCGACACCCGCGTCACGATCCCCAAGTGCACCGACCCGGACGACGGCACGGTCTACCCGCAGACCACCGCGGCCATCAACCAGTCGCTCCAGCACGGCGGTCCGGGCTGCACCGTCGCGACCTGGAAAGAGCTGACCGGCGTCTACATCGACCACTTCATGATGGTCGACTTCTCCGGTGTGGTGGACATGGCCGACGCCATCGGCGGCGTCCCGGTCTGCGTCGACAACAACATCTACTCGCACAACCGCAGCGACGGCCACGGCAGCGGGCTGAAGCTCACCAAGGGCACCCACTCCATCAAGGGCGTCCAGGCGCTGCAGTGGCTGCGGACCCGCTACGGATTCGAGGACAACACCGACATCGGCCGGGCCAAGGCCCAGCACATGTACATGAACTCGATGGTCCGCCAGCTCAAGGCGGGCACCAAGCTCACCGACCCGGGCAAGCTGCACGACCTCGCCGAGGCCGCCACCAACGCGATCACCGTCGACAACGACCTGGGCTCCCCCATGAAGCTCTACGACCTGGCGGGCGACCTGCGGCGGGTGCCCACCAAGCGGATCACGATGATCACCATGCCGTGGGTGTACGGCCCCCTGGAGAAGTACGTGCTCCCGAAGCCGGTCGAGGCGGAGCAGACCTTCGCGCTGCTGCGCAACGACACCTCGCTGGACGGCAAGGACACCGGCAAGAAGAAGAAGGCGCCGGACCCGAAGCCGTCGATGCCCAAGGGGCAGCTTCCGGTCACCGTCCAGAACGGCACCCAGAGCACCGTCTCCGGCCCGGTCCCCGGCCGCGCGGGCATCGTCCAGCAGCGTCTGGCGCAGCTCGGCTACACCGCGGCGGGCACCGACTCCACGCTCACCAGCCAGGCGGACACCACCATCGAGTACCACGACAAGAAGCTGCGCGGCGACGCGCTGGCGCTGGCGAAGGAGCTGGGGCTGCCGTCGAGCGCCGTACGGGAGAGCGGTTCGGCCGAGGGGCTGCGCATGGTCGTCGGCAACGACTGGCGCACCGGCACCGACTACCCGAAGGACGCGGGCGACAGCTCCGGCAAGGCGCCGAAGAACGACTCCGCGCTCAACGGCGAGGACGACAAGGCGTGCATGCACGTCAACCCGGCATACACCTTCTGACGCCACCGCCGGGCACACACGGGAAAGGGGCGGGCCGCCGTGGCCCGCCCCTTTCCCGTACGCCGGTTCCGTACCGCTACGGCGTGGCGGGCTTCACCGCGGGGCGGCGGCTGGCGATGACCTTGCGGGCCAGTGAGCGGGGGCTGGTGAGGAAACCGGCGCCCCACGCCATGTGCATGGTGGCCAGCGCGAGAGGAATCCGGGCGCGGGCCTTGAGCGGCAGGCCCTTGCCCGCCGGGACGGAGCCCGCGGTGATGGCCGCCAGATATCCGGCCGGGACCACGAAGCCCCAGGGCGTGACGGCGACGCCGACGACGACACCGGCGGCGATGGCGCACACCGCGGTCGGCGGGGCGAGATAGCGCAGGTTGATCGAGCCGGAGTGGTAGCGCGCGACGACGTGGCGCCACTTGCCGTAGTCCTTGTACTGCTTGGCCAGCGCCTTGACGCTGGGCCGGGGGCGGTAGCTCACCTTCAGCTCGGGCGAGAACCACACCCCGCCGCCGGCCTCGCGGATGCGGTAGTTCAGCTCCCAGTCCTGGGCGCGGATGAACTCCTCGTTGTAGCCGCCCTGCTGCTCCAGCGCCTCGCGGCGGAAGACGCCGAGGTAGACGGTCTCGGCGGGGCCCGCCTGGCCGCCGGTGTGGAAGGCGGCGTTGCCGACGCCGATCTTCGAGGTCATCGCCGCGGCGACCGCGTCCTCCCAGGCGTTCTCGCCCTCAGCGTGCATGATGCCGCCGACGTTCTGCGCGCCGGTCTCCTCCAGGAGCCGGACGGCGGTGGCGATGTAGTTCGGCGAGAGCATGCCGTGGCCGTCGACCCGGACGACGATCGGGTGCCGGGACGCCTTGATCGCGGCGTTCAGCGCGGCGGGGGTGCGGCCCGTGGGGTTGGCGACGGTGCGCACCCGCGGGTCCTCGGCGGCCAGCTCGGCGGCGATCTCCTCCGTACGGTCCGCGGACGGTCCGACGGCGATCACCACCTCCATCTCGCCGGCGTACTCCTGCTCCAGGATGTGCCGGACCGCATTGCGCAGATGACGTTCCTCGTTGAGCACCGGCATGATCACGGAGACGGCCGGGGGCTGCTGCTGGGGCATGGTTCCTCGGGGGGACGGCCCGTGGCGGAGCCGCCATCGCGGACGGCAGCGCTCGCCGGGAGAGTGCGAAATCGCGACTCACGTTACCGCTTACGGGGGACACCGCCGGACGGCAGGCGGGTGGTGGGGCGGGCGGGGCCCGGCGTGTGGCACTTTGCAGTAGATCGTATCGGCTTACCGTGTTCCCGCAGTTCGCCACCGGACCGTCCCGCCCGCCGCGGCGGGGCGCGCCGCTCACACCCGTCCCGCCGCGGAGGTGTCCCCCGTTGACCGTCCCGCCCCGCCCCGCCCGTACCGCGGCGCGCCGCACCGCCCGGGAACGCGGGCGCGCACCGCGCCGGCGCTGGGGACTGCGGCTCGCCACCGCCGTGTCGGTGCTGCTGCTGTCCGCGAGCGGTGTCGGGCACGCCATGGTCACCGGGGTGGAGGACGGCATCGGGCGGGTCCAGCCGTTCCAGGGGATGCGGGAGCAGGACCGGCCCACCGGCGGCGACGGGCTGAACTTCCTCGTCGTCGGCACCGACGGCCGGGACAGGATCACCCCCGCCGAGAAGCGCAAGTACCACCTGGGCGGCGCGCCCTGCCACTGCACGGACACCCTGATGCTGGTGCACCTCTCCGCCGGACGGGACCGCGCCAGCGTCGTCAGCCTGCCGCGCGACTCCTACGCCGAGGTGCCGGCCCACAAGGACGCGGCCGGGCGGGAGCGGCGCGCGCACGCCGTGAAGCTGAACGCGGCGTACGCCGAGGGCGGGCCCGGGCTGACGGTCCGCACCGTCGAGCACATGACGGGCGTGCACATCGACCACTACCTGGAGGTCGACTTCACCAGCTTCATGCGGAGCGTGGACGCGGTCGGCGGGGTGGACGTCTGCACCGTACGGCCGCTGAAGGACAGCTACACGGGGCTCGACCTGCCCGCCGGGAAGGCGACGCTCAACGGCGGGCAGGCCCTCCAGTACGTCCGCTCCCGGCACATCGACGGCTCCGCGGACCTGGGCCGGATGCAGCGCCAGCAGCGGTTCCTGGCGTCGCTGATCCACAAGGTGACGTCGTCGGGGGTGCTGATGAACCCGGTGCGGTTCCGGCAGGTCGCCGACGCGATGCTGACATCGGTCCGCGCCGACTCCGGCTTCACCGCCGACGACCTGGTCGGCCTGGGGCAGGCGATGCGCGGCTTCACCCCGGCGTCGTCGGAGTTCCTGTCGGTGCCGCTGGCCCGGGAGGGGGTGCGGCTGCCGGACGGCGGGACGACGGTGCGCTGGGACCCGGTCGCCGCCAAGCAGGTCTTCCAGGCGCTGCGCGACGACGAACCGCTCGCCGTCCGCCCGAAGAAGGCGGCGCCGCACGCGCCCCGGCCGACGGTCGTGGACGTCCCGCCGGAGCAGATCCGGGTCCATGTCGACAACGGCACCGAGCGGCGCGGGCTGGCCAACACCGTCACCAAGGCGCTGGGCGCGGCCGGTTTCGTCCCCTCGGGCGTCCCCGGGGACGCGCCCGACGGACCGCACGCGAAGACGGTCGTCTCCTACGACCCGCGCTGGGACCGTTCGGCGCAGACCCTGGCCGCCGCGCTGCCCGGCGCCGAACTGCGGCAGGTCGCGGGCCTGGGCCCGGTGCTGCGGGTCACGGCCGGAGCGGACTACACCGGGGTGCATCCGGTACGGGCCGAGGAGCCGGCGCCCGGCACCCCGGGGATCTCGGCGGTCACCGGCGACGAGGCCGCGTGCCCGTGAACGGGCCGGCCGGCCCCGCGGACCGCCGCGGCTACGCCCGGCGGGCGGGCCTGACGGCCGCGCTGTGCCTGATCGCGACGGTGGCGGCGGCCGCCCCGCCGGCCCCGGCGGCGCCGGCCGCCTGCGGCGGTCCCTCGGGCGGGCTGCTGTGCCTGCGCGGTCCGGTGGGCCACCCGGGCGTCTACACCGCGCGCTACCGGCGCGCACCGGGCCCCGGCGAGATCACCGTGCGCCTGGGCTACCAGCGCAAGGACTCCCGGATCACCGCGTTCCCCGGGTGGTTCGGCACCGTACGGACGTCCGGCGGCGCGGCGGTGCTGCGCGGCCGGGTGGGGATGACGCCCGGGGAGTGCGTCCGCGGCGTGATGGAGCACGGGGAACGGGTCTACGTCACCAAGTGGAGCTGCGGCTGACCCCGGGGTTCGCCGTCCCACTCCCGCCGTCGTCGCCCGGAGCCGCGAGGCGGGCGGGAGCGGGACGGCGGGCCCCGGGGCCGGCGGCGGCGGGTTCCGGAGGGTCGCATCGTGTGGGAGCTGGTCCGGGGCGTCTCGCCCGTGACGGTGGTGCTCTGCCTGCCGGGGGCGCTCGCCCTGGGTACCGGGCTCGCGCTGTGGGAGGGCCGCGGCACGGCGGACCCGTGGCCGCGCCGGACCGCCGGAGTGCTGCTGGCCGGCTGGCTGGCGGTGTTGCTGGCGGTGACGCTGGCGCCGGCGCAGCCGATCGGTTCGGGCGATGCGACGGTGTGGTGGCTGCCCGGCGAGGGGCTGTTCGACCCGGGGGCGCCGCTGCCGCCGGACGAACTGCCGGTGCTGGTGCGCGAGCACCTCGCCGGGGCGGCGCTCTACCTGCCGGTGCCGCTGCTGCTGCGGTTCGCGGCGGTGCGCGGGCCGGCGTCCGGGGCGTTCTGGACGGCCGTGGGGGTGTGCGTGGCGGTCGAGGCGGCGCAGGCGGTGATGCGGGCGGGCCGGGTCCCGGACGTGAACGACGTGCTGTGCGGGGCGGCCGGGGCGGGGCTGGGCCTGGGCGTGGCGGCGCTGGCCCGGTGGGCCGCGGCCGTCAGGCGTCGTTCAGGCCCTCGGCGGCGTGCCGTGCGCGCAGCTCCATGATCGCGCGCCGCCGGGCGAGGCGGTGCGTACGGCGGATCTGCGCCTCCTGGTAGCGGCGCCGGTCCCGCTCGGTCTCGGCGATCACCGGCGGCACCCGGCGGGGCTTGCCCTCGGCGTCGACGGCGGCGAAGACGAGGTAGGCGGAGCCGACCTGGGTGGCCGGGGTGGATTCGTTCCACCGCTCGGCGAGGACCCGGACGCCGACCTCCATGGAGGAGCGGCCGGTCCAGTTGATCTGGGCCTTCACATGCACGAGGTCGCCGACGCGGACCGGTTCCAGGAAGGCCATCTCGTCCATGGAGGCGGTGACGGCGGGGCCGCCGGAGTGCCGTCCCGCGACCGCGCCCGCCGCGTCGTCGACCAGTTTCATGATCACGCCACCGTGCACCGTGCCGAGGAGATTGGTGTCCGCGGCGGTCATGATGTGCGACAGGGTGGTGCGGGAGACGGCGGTGGGCTTGCCCGCGGGGGCGCCCTCCTCGCCGTCGGTGACGAGTTCGGTCATGCGTCCACCCTAAGCGGTGACGGCCGGTAACCGACCGGGAGGACGGGTCGGCGGGGGCCGTTCCGGGCCCGCGCGGGCGCCCGTAATGCGGTTTTCCCCCGCCACGTCGGAATGGTCACATCCGCTTGCGGTATGCCCGCGCGCTTTGCATCAGCTCTGCAACAGCACCGCTGCGAACCCGCCCCCGCCCTGTAAGACCCCGCACCGCGCCAGGCACACTCCTTCGTATGAATGAGTGGCACGGGAACGGATCCTCCCGCGACCGGCGCGGGTACGGGCGCGGCAGTGGCAGCGCCCAGCCGGAAGGCGCGCGCGCCATGCCGCAGGTACGGCGGGACGCCGGCCCCGGCTACGGCCGCGCCGAGCCGCCGCTGCCCCCGGGGATGAGTCCGCGCCGCGGCACCGTCCCCCCGCAGCAGTCGCAGGGCTACGACGACCACGACGGTTACAACACCGGTCAGGTCTACGGCGGTGGCGGCCCGCGCGGCCCGCAGCAGGGCGGCTACGACGCCCGGCCGCGCCCGAACTGGGGCCGCCGCATCAAGTGGACGGTGCTCACCGTCGTCGTGGTCTTCGCGGTCGCCTCCGTCGCCACGTACTTCTGGGCCGACGGCAAGCTGCGCCGCGAGGTGGACCTGAGCAAGGTCATCGACCGGCCCGCGGAGGGCGACGGCACCAACTACCTGATCGTGGGCTCGGACAGCCGCGAGGGCATGACCGCGGACGACAAGAAGAAGCTCCACACCGGGTCGGCCGAGGGCAAGCGCACCGACTCGATGATGATCCTGCACGACGGCAGCAACGGCCCCACGCTGATCTCGCTGCCGCGCGACTCCGGCGTGGAGATACCGTCGTTCATCGGCTCCGAGTCCGGGAAGAAGTACCCGGCCACCGGCCGCCGCACCAAGCTGAACGCCGCGTACGCCATGGACGGCGCCGAGCTGCTGGTGCGGACGGTCGAGTACAACACCAAGCTGCACATCGACCACTACGTCGAGATCGGCTTCGCCGGCTTCGCGGGCATCGTGGACGCGATCGGCGGCGTGGAGCTGGACATCCCCAAGGCGTTCAAGGACAAGGACTCCGGCTCCGACTTCCAGGCGGGCAAGCAGACCCTCAACGGCAGCCAGGCGCTCGCCTTCGTCCGCGCCCGCCACGCCTTCGCCCAGAGCGACCTGGCGCGCACCAAGAACCAGCAGAAGTTCCTCGCCGCGCTCGCCAGCCAGGCGGCGTCGCCCGGCACGCTGCTCAACCCGTTCCAGCTCTACCCGACGCTCGGCGCGGGCCTGGACACCGTCATCGTCGACAAGGACATGAGCCTGTGGGACCTGGGCAACATGTTCTTCGCGATGAAGGGCGTCAACAGCGGTGAGGGCACCTCGCTGAACATGCCGATGTCCGGCATCAGGGACGGCTTCGTCATGTGGGACACCGGCAAGGTCCAGCAGCTCGTCCAGCAGCTCAACAACGACGAGAAGGTCACCGTCACCGACGGCCAGTGACCTGCGCACCCGTACGACAGCGACGGCCCCCGGCGAGAACGCCGGGGGCCGTTCGGTGCGGCGGGATCCCCTACGACGGGTTCCGCGCCATGACGATCCGCTGCACCTGATTCGTGCCCTCGTAGATCTGGGTGCTTTACGGAAAATGCCGCTCTGACCTGCGAGAACACCCCTTTCCTGGGGTGCCTCCCCAGCATTTCCCCATGATCACCCCGTACGTGAGTCTCACCGCCTCTGGTCATCTCAGGGAGGCCACGGCATCCACGATGAGGGAGCGCGCTGCCGAACCCCGGGCGGCCTGCTGCGAGAAACGTTCAAAGGCGCGGGCGTACAGCTCGACCTGGCTGGGCTGAGTGAGCGTGGCGGCGGCATCCAGGGTGTCGGCGTGCACCCGGCTGTCGTCGAAGATCGTGAAGGTGGGCATGGGCCACACGGCCCGTTGCTCCGAGAACGGGACGATGCCCACGGCGACGTTCTGAAGGTCCATGACCCCGAGCAGGTGGCCAAGTTGCGCCGCCATGGTCTCGGCAGTGCACAACCGATACCGCAGCACCGACTCCTCCAACACGAAGGAGAACCGGCGCCCGCCCATTTTCAGTGCCTCGTTACGCCGTATCCGAGCCGCCACGGCCTCGCTCACGTCGTCCGGTGTTCCCCGGAAGTCCGCGATGGAGGACAGCAGGGCGGAGGCGTATCCCGGTGTCTGCAGGAAGCCCGGGATCACGTCGGATACGTAGACGCGGAAGGTCTTGGTTTGTTGGTACAGGTCGCCGGTGCTCTCCTGGAGTCGCCGGAGACCGGTCCTCTGGAGTCGCTTCCACTCCACATGCGCTTCGGCAGACTGCCGGTTGGTCGCGATCAGGTCCGGGGCCTGGTCCTCGGCAGCACAGGCCCGGCACCACGCCCGGATATCGGCATCGGACGGGGGTGTCTTGGCGTTCTCGATCCGGGATGACTTCGACTCGGACCAACCGCACCTGACGGCCAGCTCCCGCCCGCTGATCCCCGCGTCCTTCCGGATTTCACGCAGACGGCCGGCCAGGGCTTCGCGGGCCTTCTGAACGCGTGACGAGGGGTGCGGGGGCATGGAGCTGGCTTTCGTCAGATCTTGTACTGGTGGTGCGGGATCGCTCGCTCCCAGACCGTTTCGAATGCAGTGGAGCACAGCCCCACTGCCTCCGGCTCGGCCGTGATCTCGTCCTCCACCACCACGCCTTCACCTGAGAAGTGGTGGACCCGGAGCAGCGCGTCATCGAACAGCCAGAAGTCATTGCCTGGCAGCGGGATGGTCGTGGCCTGCCGCCGGGGGAGCCAGCGGACCTGTTCCCCTGCCGTGACGTTGGCGTGAGTGACGTAATGCTCCCACCGGATGTACTCCGAGACCGGCTCGGAGATCACCCGTGCCCTTCGGATCACCACGCCCCTGGCGACGGTGTCAGCGATCAATTGATCGTAGGGATGCCACCAGGACTCGCGATCCTCCCATGTGATCCGCTCTCCACGCTTCCACGCCTCGAATCGATCCGTGACGGCGTAGGAGTCGCGCAGTTCCAAGTGGACGGCGGAGCGCTCACACTGACCAAGCAGCTCAGCGAAGCTGGGCACGCTCGACGGCATCACACGCCTCCCTGATCATCGGAATCATCCTGGCCGGAATCCTGACGATGGCCTCGCTGTCGGGCACCGGACCGTTCGCGGGGCTGCTCGCCTCGCAATCGGCCTGAGTCTCAGGGCTCGGCTCCCACCCCTGAAACAAGATCTCCCGGGCATCGGCGTCCGCCCATACCGTGGGGCAGTGGTCCCGGTCGGTGTTGGGGTCGATTCCTACGAACTCTACGGCCATGGCTGGCTCCCTGGTCTAGGTGCTTGCTCGGGCTTGCACGAGCTTGTCTGGGCAGTGGAGACAACGTCAACAGCCCTACCAGCCAGCCAAATTGACGTGCAAGCCCATGCAAGTTTGTGGAGCCCTCCGTCCAGCTATTCGTAGCGTCCTCATCACACGGACGACGCAAAGGGGTTGTCGGCATGAGCCAGCCGAAGACGTACCCGAGTGAACTGGTAGAGCTGCGGCTGGACCTGGAGCCGCTCCCCGTAGAGGGCTGCGCGGGTTGTGTGGAGCTGGCGAACGTGCGGTCCCGGGCCCGTGCGGGGGGCGACTGGACCACGGTGTCGGACTGCAACGTCTTCCTGCGGCGTCACCCGGAGGGGCACTGATGGTCACGGTTGACGACATCGGTAAGCGGGTCGAGGACGGCTCGGGAAGAGTCGGCATCCTGCGGGATGTGATCCCTGATTGGGAGGACCCGGCCGAGCTGCCCCAGAAGCGCCGCAAGCAGCCGACCGCTTTCATCTGGCCCGAACGCGGCGGCAAGGAATGGATGGCGCCGCCCGCCTCCGTATCCCGGACCTGAGAATTCCGGCGTCCTGCTACCCCGTGGCAGGCAGCCGGAGAGTCCCCCGATCGGACAAGCCGTCGAGTACGGGCAGACGTGCCCGGTCTGAGCTGACGGGCCCAGGCTCTCGCCCCGATCCGCCCCTTCACTGGGGTGCTGCCCTGAGCAGTGAGGGCAACCGCTTCGGACTCAGGGAAGCCGAAGCACCCACAGACTCCGTCCCTGCCGGGCGGCACCGAATTGGGCTCCCCCTGTACCCATTCGAGAATCCCGGCAGGGGCGGTGCAAGCCCCCGCCCGATCGCTCAGTTACCGGACAGCCTGGCGGCCGGGACGGGTTGCACGACGACGCGGGGACCGATTCCCCGTTTCGCCTCAGCCATCGATCCAGGGAGCAGATCAGAATGGGTAAGCAGAACGAGGACGAGTGGGACCCGTACGCCAACCAGGGCCAGGCGACCGACCCTGACACCCGTGTCTCTCAGAACGGGGACGTGCACAGCAGCATGGCCGACGATGAGGACCGCGAAGGGAAGTAACGCCCGTGATCCACGGCGAGAACCTGGCGAAAGACCTGCGGCGTGATCATGGCTTCATCCACGTCGGACGCACCAGGGACGGTAAGGCCGTGGTCATGCGCAAGCGCGACAAGTGGACCGTGGTCCCTCTGCGCTGGCTCACCGAAGACGCGGTGAACACCATCAAGGCCCAGGCCGGGATCAGCCTCGTGTAGGTCCGTGAACGCATGAACGCCCCTGCCATCCGGCGGGGGCGTTCATGCTCTTCCGATCAGCCCGAAACGGCCCCGAACGGACGGGAACCGATCGCGGCCCACAGGCCATCCACATGACTTCTGACCTGCGAGAACCCAGTTACGGCAGGTTCCGCGCCATCACGATCCGCTGCACCTGATTCGTGCCCTCGTAGATCTGCGTGATCTTGGCGTCGCGCATCATGCGCTCGACCGGGTAGTCGCGGGTGTAGCCGTAGCCGCCGAGGAGCTGGACGGCGTCGGTGGTGATCTCCATGGCGGCGTCGGAGGCGTAGCACTTGGCGGCGGCGCCGAAGAAGGTGAGGTCCTCGTCCTTGCCGCCGGCGGCGATGCGCTCGGACCTCGCGGCGGCGGCGTAGGTGAGCTGGCGGGCGGCCTCGACCTTCATCGCCATGTCGGCGAGCATGAACTGCACGCCCTGGAAGTCACCGATCGGCTTGCCGAACTGCTTGCGCTCCTGGACGTAGCCCTTGGCGTAGTCCAGCGCGCCCTGGGCGATGCCGAGCGCCTGCGCGGCGATGGTGATGCGGGTGTGGTCGAGGGTCTTCATCGCGGTGGCGAAGCCGGTGCCCTCGGCGCCGATCATGCGGTCGGCGGGGATGCGGACGTTGTCGAGGTAGACCTCGCGGGTCGGCGAGCCCTTGATGCCGAGCTTCTTCTCGGGGGCGCCGAAGGAGACACCCTCGTCGCCCTTCTCGACGACGAAGGCGGAGATGCCCTTGGAGCGCTTCTCCGGGTCGGTGACGGCCATGACCGTGTAGTACTCGGAGACCCCGGCGTTGGTGATCCAGCGCTTCACGCCGTTGAGGACCCAGAAGTCGCCGTCGCGTACCGCCTTGGTCTTCATGCCCGCCGCGTCCGAACCGGCGTCCGGCTCGCTCAGGCAGTACGAGAACATCGCGTCGCCCTTGGCCAGCGGGCCGAGGTACTTCGCCTTCAGCGCCTCGGAGCCGGAGAGGATCACCGGCAGCGAGCCAAGCTTGTTGACCGCCGGGATCAGCGAGGACGAGGCGCAGACCCGGGCGACCTCCTCGATGACGATGACGGTGGCGAGCGCGTCGGCACCGGCGCCGCCGTACGCCTCGGGGACGTGGACGGCGTGCAGGTCGTTGGCGGTGAGCGCGTCACGCGCCTCCTGGGGGAAACGCGCCTCCTCGTCCACGGCGGTGGCGAACGGTGCGATCTTCGCCTCGGCGAGCGCGCGCACCGACTCCCGGAGCATGTCGTGCTCCTCCGACGGCCGGTACAGATCGAAATCAGCGGTTCCCGCCAAGGTTTCTCACTCCCCTGAGAGCTGAGCTAACTACCGTTAAGTAACCCTTATCTTCTCCGGATTCTAGGGCTCCCGCACCGGCGGAGGGACGTGAGGTTTCCGACAGGGAGCGGATTCTCGCCATGGCCGGTGGCCGCCGGTCATGTGGAGCGGCCCGACTATGCTCGGTCAGCGCCTTTTCACCCGTCCGTCACCGACCCGCACCCCACATACCGGCGCGCCGCGCCGAAACCTGGTTTGGAGCACCCATGGCCCTCAAGATCACCGTGATCGGCACCGGCTACCTCGGCGCCACCCACGCCGCCGCCATGGCCGAACTCGGCTTCGAGGTGCTGGGCCTGGACGTCGTCCCCGAGAAGATCGAGATGCTGCGGCGCGGCGAGGTCCCGATGTACGAGCCGGGACTGGAGGAGCTGCTGCGCCGCCACATCGCCGGTATCGAGGGCTCCACGGGCCGGCTGCGCTTCACCACCTCCTACGAGGAGGCCGGGGCCTTCGGCGATGTGCACTTCGTCTGCGTGAACACCCCGCAGAAGCACGGTGAGTACGCCTGCGACATGTCGTACGTCGAGAGCGCCTTCACCTCGCTCGCACCGCATCTGGACCGTCCGGCGCTGGTCGTCGGCAAGTCGACGGTGCCGGTGGGCAGCGCGGCGCGGCTGGCGCGGCTGCTGGCGCGCGAGGCACCGGCGGGCGAGGCGGCGGAGCTGGCGTGGAACCCGGAGTTCCTGCGCGAGGGGTTCGCCGTCGACGACACCCTGCACCCGGACCGGGTCGTCGTCGGTGTGGCGAGCGAGCGGGCCGAGGCGGTGCTGCGGGAGATCTACGCGAAGCCGGTCGCCGAGGGCTCGCCGTTCGTCGTCATGGACTACCCGACGGCGGAGCTGGTGAAGACCGCGGCCAACTCCTTCCTGGCGACGAAGATCTCGTTCATCAACGCCATGGCGGAGGTCTGCGAAGCGGCCGACGGCGATGTGGTGAAGCTGGCCGAGGCGATCGGGTACGACGAGCGGATCGGCAAGAAGTTCCTGCGCGCCGGGGTCGGCTTCGGCGGCGGCTGCCTGCCCAAGGACATCCGGGCGTTCATGGCCCGCGCCGGTGAGCTGGGCGCGGACCAGGCGCTGACGTTCCTGCGCGAGGTCGACTCGATCAACATGCGGCGCCGCGGCCACATGGTCGAGCTGACCCGGGACGCGGTCGGCGGCTCCTTCCTCGGCAAGCGCGTCGCGGTCCTCGGCGCCACTTTCAAGCCGGACTCCGACGACGTCCGCGACTCCCCCGCCCTCAACGTCGCCGGCCAGATCCACCTCCAGGGCGGCCAGGTCACCGTGTACGACCCGAAGGGCATGGAGAACGCCCGGCGGCTCTTCCCGACGCTGGGCTACGCGGACAGCGCGCTGGAGGCGGTACGCGGCGCGGACGCGGTGCTGCACCTGACGGAGTGGCGGGAGTTCCGGGAGCTGGACCCGGCGGTGCTGGGCGAGGCGGTCACCACCCGCCGCGTCCTGGACGGCCGCAACGCCCTCGACCCGGAGCTGTGGCGCAAGGCCGGCTGGACCTACCGGGCGCTGGGGCGACCGCAGGCGTAGCCCTTTCCCCCGTCGTTCCTCATTCCGCCCGGCCGGGTCCGCTTCCGGCCGGGCGGGCGTGCTCCGTGCGGGGCGCGCCGCCGGCGGAACGCGGAAATCGACGGACGTGCCCGGCGCGAGCCGCCATCATGCAGTGACGCGGATATCCGTTGACGTCACTGAGGAGGTAACGCCATGGCCCTGATCGAGCTGGGCGTCGTCGCGCTGGACTGCCCCGACTCCCGGGCGCTCGCCGGCTTCTACGCCGAGATGCTCGGCTGGCGGGTGGCGGACGAGGACGGGGACTGGATCGAGGTCGCCGGTCCGCAGGGCAGAACGCTCGCGTTCCAGCAGGTGGCGGGGTACCGGCCGCCGCAGTGGCCGGGCCAGGAGCATCCGCAGCAGCTCCACCTCGACTTCGACGTACGGCGCGCGGACGCCGAGGCGGCCCACGAGAAAGTGCTCGCGCTCGGCGCGAAGCTGGTCCAGCAGGACGACGCCCGGCAGAACTGGCGGGTCTACCTGGACCCGGCCGGGCACCCCTTCTGCCTCTGTTTCCGAAACTGACCGGGAGATCCCGCGACCGGCCGGAGACCGGAGAGAAGAACGCCCTGGGGGCCCGTCGCCGACGGGCCCCCAGGGCGTTTCCGGTACCGCCGCTCAGCCGTCCAGTTGCTCGATCGTGGCGATCGACTCCGGGCGGCGGGCCTGTTCCGCGCGGGCCACGTCCTCGGCGTCCCGGAGGGTACGGACCGCGTTGCGCCAGGTCAGCTTGGCGAGGTCGGCCGTGGACCACTTGCGGTCCAGCAGCTCCGCGAGCAGGTTCGGGTAGCTCGCCACGTCCGTCAGGTCGGACGGGGTGAAGGCGGTGCCGTCGTAGTCGCCGCCCAGCCCGATGTGGTCGACGCCGGCGACCTCCCGCATGTGGTCCAGGTGGTCGGCGACGGTCGCCGCGGTCGCCTCCGGCATCGGGTTCGCCGCCTGGAACGCCCGCTGCACCGCCATCGCCTCGGGGGTGGTGTCGAGGTGGTGGAAGCCGTGGGCCCGCATGTTCTCGTCGGCCCGCAGCACCCAGGGAGCGACCTCGGGGTGGACGAACTTCGGCACGAAGGTCGCCATCGCGGTGCCGCCGTTGGCGGGCAGTTGCTCCAGGACGTCGTCGGGGATGTTCCGCGGATGACCGCAGACCGCGCGGGACGAGGAGTGCGAGAAGATCACCGGCGCGGTGGAGACCCGCAGCGCGTCCCGCATCGTCGTGGCCGCGACGTGCGAGAGGTCGACGAGCATGCCGAGGCGGTTCATCTCGCGGACGACCTCCTCGCCGAAGGCGCTGAGCCCGTCGGCGCGGGGCTCGTCCGTCGCGGAGTCCGCCCACGCCAGGCTGTCGTTGTGGGTAAGCGTCATGTAGCGGACGCCCAGCCGGTGCAGCGCTCGCAAGGTGGCCAGCGAGTTGTTGATGGAGTGGCCGCCCTCGGCGCCCATCAGGGAGGCGATGACGCCGTCGGCGCGTGCCGCCTCCATGTCGTCGGCGGTGAAGGCGAGCCGCAGCGCCTCGGGGTAGCGCGCGGCCATCCGCCGCACCACGTCGATCTGTTCGAGGGTGGCGCTGACCGCCGTATCGCCCGCGAAGTCGGCGCGGACGTACACCGACCAGAACTGCGCGCCGACGCCGCCGGCCCGCAGCCGCGGGATGTCGGTGTGCAAGAACTCCGACTGGTCACCGGCGATGTCGCGGCGGTCCAGGTCGTACCCGGCCTGGGTGCGCAGCGCCCAGGGCAGGTCGTTGTGGCCGTCGACGACGGGGTGCTCGGCGAGCAGCGCGGTGATCCGCGGATCCCCCGCGGCGGCGGCCATCACTTGCTCCCGAAACCGAAGCCGGCCGGGGAGGCGACCTTGTTCCGCAGCCGCTTGCCCTTCTCGGTGGCCTGGTCGTTCAGCTCCTGCTGGAACTCCCGCATCCGGCCGAGCAGCTCCTCGTCGTGCGCGGCGAGCATCCGCGCGGCGAGCAGCCCGGCGTTGCGCGCGCCGCCGACGGAGACCGTCGCGACCGGCACCCCGGCGGGCATCTGCACGATGGAGAGCAGCGAGTCCATGCCGTCGAGGTACTTCAGCGGCACCGGCACACCGATGACCGGCAGCGGTGTGACGGAGGCGAGCATGCCCGGCAGGTGGGCGGCTCCCCCGGCGCCCGCGATGATCGCCTTGAGGCCGCGCCCGGCGGCCTCCTCGCCGTACGCGATCATCTCGTGCGGCATCCGGTGCGCGGAGACGACGTCGACCTCGTAGGGGATCTCGAACTCGTCGAGCGCCTTGGCGGCCGCCTCCATGACGGGCCAGTCGGAGTCCGAACCCATGACGATGCCGACGACGGGGCTTCCGGGGGAGTTGGCGCTCATTCGGTGATCGTTCCTCGCAGATAGCCGGCGGCGTGCGCGGCGCGCTCACGCACGTCGGCAAGATCGTCGCCGTAGGTGTTGACGTGGCCGACCTTCCGGCCGGGCTTCACGTCCTTTCCGTACATGTGGATCTTCAACTGCGGATCGCGTGCCAGGCAATGGAGGTACGCGGAGTACATGTCCGGGTAGTCGCCGCCGAGGACGTTGGCCATGACCGTCCACGGGGCGCGCGGGCGCGGGTCGCCGAGCGGGAGGTCGAGGACGGCGCGGACGTGGTTGGCGAACTGCGAGGTGATCGCGCCGTCCTGGGTCCAGTGCCCGGAGTTGTGCGGGCGCATCGCCAGCTCGTTGACGAGCACCCGCGGCTCACCGTCGGGTCCGGGGACCTCGAACAGCTCGACCGCGAGGTGGCCGACGACACCCAGCTCCGCCGCGATCCGCAGCGCCATCTCCTGGGCGCGCGCCGCGAGGTCCGCGTCCAGACCGGGCGCCGGGGCGATGACCGTGTCACAGACCCCGTCGACCTGGATGGACTCCACGACCGGGTACGCGACGGCCTGGCCGTGCGGCGAGCGGACCACGTTGGCGGCCAGTTCGCGGGTGAAGGGGACCTTCTCCTCGGCCAGCACCGGGACTCCGGCGCGGAACGGCTCGGCCGCGTCCTTGGAGGAACGTACGACCCAGACGCCCTTGCCGTCGTAGCCGCCGCGGACGGTCTTGAGGATCACGGGGAAGCCGTCGCCCTCGTTCGCGAACGCCTCCACATCCGCCGGATCGGCGACGATGCGGTGCCGCGGGCAGGGCACGCCCAGCGCGTCCAGTCTCGCCCTCATCACCCCCTTGTCCTGGGCGTGCACGAGCGCGTCGGGGCCGGGGCGCACGGGGATGCCGTCCGCCTCCAGCGCCTTCAGGTGCTCGGTGGGTACGTGCTCATGATCGAAGGTGATCACATCGCAGCCACGGGCGAAGGAGCGCAGCGTGTCCAGGTCGCGGTAGTCGCCGATGACGACATCGCTGACCACCTGGGCCGCCGAATCCTGCGGGGTGTCGCTGAGGAGCTTGAACTTGATGCCGAGGGGGATGCCCGCCTCGTGGGTCATACGGGCGAGCTGACCGCCACCGACCATGCCGACTACCGGGAACGTCACGCCCCCAGCGTATCCGTACGGACGTGCCACCCCGACGGCGGGCGTTTGGAGGATCGTCCGAGGGTGGGTGTCCGCTGCCCGCGCTCACCGGGGACGATGTGCGGAGGGTGATGTTCCGTAGCGCTGCGAGGTGTGCGTCGTCGCACGCGTGCGCGCCGGGCGGACCCCCGGAAACGCTGGTTAGCATGAGGGGCGGCCCGGGGAAGACCGGCCGGGCCGGCCGCCACCGACAGGGAGCAAGACGATCACCATGAGTGAACGGAGCGCGCTGCGGTCGCGGCTGGAGGCGCTCCTGCGGGAGGTCGCCAAGTTCGGTGCCGTGGGCGGCGCCGGGGTGATCGTGAACTTCGCGGTCTTCAACCTCGTCCGGCATCTGACCGAGCTGCCCGTCGTCCGGGCCAGCGTCGTCGCGACGATCGTGGCCACCGGCACCAACTACCTCGGCTACCGCTACTTCACCTACCGCGACCGCGACAAGCAGGGCCGCACCCGCGAACTCTCGCTCTTCCTGCTGTTCAGCGTCGCCGGCCTGATCATCGAGAACGGCATGCTCTACGCGGCGACGTACGGCTTCGGCTGGGACACCCCGCTGCAGAGCAACATCTTCAAGTTCCTCGGCATCGGCGTCGCCACCCTCTTCCGCTTCTGGTCGTACCGCACCTGGGTCTTCCGCACGCCGGGCACCACGGCGACCGGGGACGCCGGGGCGCTGCCGGACGCCGGCGCCCGCGGGCAGGACGCCCGCGAACGGCAGCCGCAGGCGTACGGCGCCCCGCGCGCGTAGGACCGCGGGGCCGCTCCCCGAGGGGAGCGGCGTCCCGTTCAGCCCTCCGTCTGCTCGGCCTCCCGGGCCAGGAAGAGGGCGAAGACCGGCGGGTGCTGCTGGAGCAGTTCGAGCCGTCCGCCGTCGGCCTCCGCGAGGTCGCGGGCGACGGCGAGGCCCAGACCCGTGGAGTTGCGGCCGGAGACGGTCCGTTCGAAGACCCGTGAGCCGAGGTCGGCGGAGACGCCGGGGCCCGCGTCGGTGACCTCCACCACCGCCTGGTTGCCGGTGACGCGGGTGCGCAGCGCGACCGTCCCGTCGCCGTGCATCAGGGAGTTCTCGATCAGGGTGGCGAGCACCTGCGCCACCGCACCCGGGGTGCCGACGGCCCGCAGGCCCTTCTTGCCGGAGCGGACGATGGAGCGGGCGGCGCTGCGGTAGGCGGGCCGCCACTCCTCGACCTGCTGTTTGACGATCTCGTCGAGGTCGAAGGCGACGGCGGAGCCGGAGCGCGGGTCCCGGGAGTTGGTGAGCAGCCGCTGGACCACGTCGGTCAACCGCTCGACCTGGGTCAGCGCGATGGTGGCCTCTTCCTTCACGGTCTCCGGGTCGTCGGTGAGCGTGATCTCCTCCAGCCGCATGGAGAGCGCGGTCAGCGGGGTGCGTAGCTGGTGGGAGGCGTCCGCGGCCAGCCGCCGTTCGGCGGTGAGCATCCGAGCGATCCGCTCGGCGCTGGCGTCCAGCACATCGGCGACCCGGTCCAGCTCCTGGACGCCGTAGCGGCGGTGGCGGGGGCGGGGGTCGCCGGAGCCGAGGCGTTCGGCGGTCTCGGCGAGGTCGGTGAGCGGGGCGGTGAGCCGGTGGGCCTGGCGGATGGCGAGGCCCACCGCGGCGACGATCGCCAGCAACGCCACCGCCAGGATGACCAGCAGGGTGCGGCCGATCTCCTCGTTGACGGCGGCGCGGGACTCCTGCACGGTGACCCGCTCCCCGCGGTCGCCCGTCATCTGCGACTGGATGACATCGCCGGCGGGCCGGGTGCCGATCTCGACCGGCGGCTTACCGGGGACCTCGATGCGGGCGTAGCGGTGGACGGTGATCTGTTCGGAGAGCGCGTCCAGGGTGATCTTCTCGCCGCTGCCGATCCGGCTCTCGACGATGCCGACCAGCCGTACCGCCTCGGACGCCACGCTCTCCTGGGCGCCCGCCTGGATGGTGCGGGTCTCGACGACGACGAGCGAGAGGCCGAAGACGGCGATCACGACGAGCACCACCGCGAGGGTGGAGTTGATCAGGCGGCGGCGCACGGTGCCCTCCGGGCGGGGTTGCGGTGGTCTGTCTCGGCGTCCCGCCCGGCCTGGGCCTTGTCCGGGCCCGGGCGCGTCAGCTCGTCCCGTCCGAGCGTGTCAGCCCGTCCGGGCGCGTCAGCTCTTCTCGAAGCGGAAGCCGACGCCCCGGACGGTGGCGATGTACCGCGGGTTGGCGGCGTCGTCGCCGAGCTTCTTGCGGAGCCAGGAGATGTGCATGTCGAGGGTCTTCGTCGACGACCACCAGGTGGTGTCCCAGACCTCCCGCATGAGCTGATCGCGGGTGACGACCCGGCCGGCGTCGCGCACCAGCACCCGCAGCAGGTCGAATTCCTTGGCGGTGAGCTGGAGTTCCTCGTCGCCCATCCACGCGCGGTGCGATTCGACGTCGATACGGACGCCGTGGGTGGCGGGCGGCTGCTGCGGTTCGGCGGTGGAGCCGCGCCGCAGCAGCGCCCGGACGCGGGCCAGCAGCTCGGCGAGGCGGAAGGGCTTGGTGACGTAGTCGTCGGCACCGGCGTCCAGACCGACGACGGTGTCCACCTCGTCGGCGCGGGCGGTCAGCACCAGGATGGGGAAGGAATGACCTTCGTTGCGCAGCCGGCGGGCGACCTCCAGGCCGTCCATGCCGGGCAGTCCCAGGTCGAGCACGACCAGATCGATGTGGTCCTGGAGACCGGCGTCGAGCGCCGTGGGTCCGTCCTCGCGCACCTCGACTTCGTAACCCTCGCGGCGCAGTGCGCGGGCGAGCGGCTCCGAGATGGACGCGTCATCCTCGGCGAGCAGTACACGGGTCATGGCCCGATGGTAGTCCGATGCGCCGTGGCCAGGGGGAGAGCGGGGTGTACGGGACGACAAGCGCGACAAGGGGCGGCAGGGTTTCCCGACCCGACGGAATGGTTCCCCGAGTCGAATGTGAGCGTTGTCTCACCCCTCCCAACGTCGGTCGAACGGGACGTATGGTGGGCCGACGTCCATCGCACAACCGCCGGGGCCCTCGGCACCTCACGGGTGCCTTCGGTCCCCAAGTTGTGTGCGGGGTGCGGTACACCGCGTCCGGCACACAGCGATTGACCTGTCGACCGGGTCCGCCGCGCCAGAAGTACGGGGGGCGTGGAAGGCGGTGTACGACCGTCCTGCCGACACCGCCACGGGTGGCGTCGATCCCCTCGGACGTGGGGTGCGGGCAAGGTCTACGCCGGTGCCGGTCACCACCCCCACCGGGCGCGTGACGTTCGACCCTCGCGTCCCGAGCAGACCAAGGAAGCACCCATGGCGTCCAGCCTGACGAAGGACGCCGCCCCGCAGGGGAACCCTGCATCGGGCGGTAAGACCTTCTTCGGCCACCCCCGCGGACTGGCCACTCTCTTCATGACCGAGATGTGGGAGCGTTTCAGCTTCTACGGCATGCGGGCCCTTCTCGTGCTGTACCTGATCTCCGGCGGCACGGACGCCAAGCCCGGGTCCCAGGGCGGCGGTCTGGCCATGACGATGGCCACGGCATCGGCCATCTACGCGGTCTACCTCGCGATGGTCTACCTGCTCGCGATGCCCGGCGGCTGGTTCGCCGACCGCGTCTGGGGCCCGCGCAAGACGGTGATCATCGGCGGTGGCGTCGTGATCCTCGGCCACCTGACGCTGGCGGTGCCCGGCACGGCGATGTTCTTCGCCGGCATGGCACTGGTGGCGCTCGGCTCCGGCCTGCTGAAGGCCAACATCTCGACGATGGTCGGCCACCTCTACGACGGTCCGCAGGACCCGCGCCGTGACGGTGGCTTCACGATCTTCTACATCGGCATCAACCTCGGTGGCTTCCTCGCCCCGCTGGTCGTCGGCACCATCGGCCAGAGCGTCAACTGGCACCTGGGCTTCGCGACCGCCGCGGTCGGCATGGGCCTGGGTCTGATCCAGTTCGTCATCGGCACCCGTCACCTCTCGCCGATCAGCAGCACCGTGCCCACGCCGCTCTCCGTCCAGGAGCGCAACTCCTGGCTGCGCAAGGGCCTGATCTGGCTGGCCATCGCCGCGGTCTTCTACGGCATCGTCATCGGCACCGGCACCTTCACCCTGAACTGGGCGCTGATCCCGATCGCGCTGCTCGGCCTGATCATCCCGATCTCGGTGCTGGCCCGGATCAAGCGCGACAAGGACCTGACCTCCGAGGAGCAGACGAAGGTCAGCGGCTACATCTGGTTCTTCGTCGCCGCCGCCGTCTTCTGGATGATCTTCGACCAGGCCGGCTCCACGCTGAGCGGCTTCGCGGAGAAGAACACCGCCGACTCGATCTTCGGTCTGCACTTCCCGTCGACGTGGTTCCAGTCCGTCAACCCGCTCTGGGTGATGGCGCTGGCCCCGGTCTTCGCCTGGATGTGGCTGGCGCTGGCCAAGCGCCTCAAGGAGCCGAGCACCACGGTCAAGTTCGCCATAGCGATGGTGATGATCGGCATCTCGTACTTCGTCTTCATCGTCCCGATGGGGATGTCGTCGGACGGCACGAAGGTCAGCCCGATGTGGCTGCTCATGGTCTACATGATCCAGACCATGGGTGAGCTGTGCCTCTCCCCCGTCGGCCTGTCGGTCACCACCAAGCTGGCGCCGGAGAAGTACGCCAGCCAGATGCTGGGTGTCTGGTTCCTCGCCGTCACCGCGGGTGACTGCATCGTCAGCCTGCTCTCCACGGCCGGTGCCGACCTGAGCGGTGTGGGCGTCCTCGCCGCGGAAGCCGCACTGGCGGTCCTGGCGGGTATCGCGATCTGGCTGAACCGCAAGAAGATCATGGCGCTCATGGGCGACGTCCGCTGACGCGTCCCCGTACGCGCTGAGGCGTTCCCCGTACGCCCCGAGGGCCCGGCACACCACGTTCGGTGTGCCGGGCCCTCGTGCGTGCGGTGTCCGGACGGTGCCCGCGTACGGCCGTGACCTGGTGGTACGCGGGCGGTTCCGCGGTACGCGGCCGGTCAGCGGCGGGCCCGGCGCCACGGGGTGCCGAGCAGCAGGGCGCCGCCGAGCAGCAGCACGGTGCCGGCGAAGAGGCCGAGGGCGGTCAGACCGCCGTGATCGCTCGCGCCGGTGTCGGCGAGGCCGCCCGGGGCGCCGCCCGCGGTGGCCGCGCCGCCGGTGGAGCCCGACGCCCCGGACGCCCCGCCCGCCGCTCCGGCCGAGCCGCCGGAGGCGCCGCCGGGCCGGGCCGCGGTGTCCAGCGTCAGGGAGGCGCCGGGGTCCTTCTCCGGGGTGCAGGTGGTGGTCGTCCCCAGGGCGTTGACGGTCAGGACGCCGGGGGTCAGCGTCGTACGGCCGGTGGCGCCCGGGGTGTAGACACCCTTGAGGTCGGGGATCTCGATGGGCTGTCCGGACTTGATGGGCGCGGCGTTGGCCGGGCCCTCGACCTTGACGGTGCCCTTGTCCGCGCCGCCCAGCGCGAGGGCCATCGACGGTTTCACCGAGCCTTCGGGGATGTCCGCCGGGCTGTCCATCACGGACTTGGCGAACTTCACCGTCAGGTCGTAGCCGCCGCCCTTCGCCACCGCGTCGACCCGCACCGGCGAGGTGGCCTTCTTGTCGCCGATCGGCGTCTTGCAGGCGTACGGGACCTGCACCTGCTTCCCCTGGTGCGCGGTGCCGTCGGGCTCACCGCCGGAACCGCCGGTCTCGCCGCCGCTGGTCCCGCCGCCGGAATCGGTACCTCCGGTGCCGGTCCCGCCGTCCGTACCGCCCGTGGACGTACCGCCGGAGCCGGAGCCGGACGACGTGCCACCGGACGACGCGCCGCCCGCGGCCGTTCCCCCGGAGTCGCCCCCGGCCGAGGCGCCTCCGGAGGCGCCCGACCCGTCCGTCACCTTGATCGTGACGGCCGGTCCCACCTCCTCCTTCGGGACGCACTCGGTGTCCGTGGAGATCGGCTCGCTGACGTTGATCGTGTACGCGCCGGGCGTCAGCGTCACCTCGCCCGGCTTCTCCAGCTTCAGCGTGCCCTTCATGCCCGGCAGCACCATCGGGCTGTTCTTCGGGATCGGCGGATTGCTCCGCGGCCCCTTCATCGCCAGCTCACCGGTGCGCGCCCCGGCCAGCCGCACCACCCCGGACGGCTGCACGGTGTCCTTGCCCAGGTCGAGGACGTCCGGGTTCTTCGAGGCGGCGGCGACCGTCTTCCACACCACCTCGATCTCCTCGCCGACCTTCGCGGTGGCCGGTGCGCTCAGCGCCACCTCGGTGGTGCCCTCGACCAGCGGCAGCCCCGAGATCGGTGGCGGGGTGCACTCCGTCCGGTACGCGGCGTCCGCCGCCCGCGCGAGCGGCGCCGTGGCCACCAGCCCCGCGCCCGCGAGCAGCAGCGCGGCCCCGGCGGCCACCCCCGCTCTCCTTGGTTGCCTCATCACGATGACCCTTCCGCTGTCGGTGGTGCGGTGGATGTGGTCGCGGACGGTGCGGTGTCCGGGGTGTACCAGGGCAGCGCGGCCGGGCGGTCCGCCGGTGCGGTCCCCCCGTCCGGGCCGCCACGCAGGGTGCGCGGGCGGACGCGGAGCCGGCCCGGCGTGCGGGGCCCGGCGCCCCCGTGGGCGGGCCCGGTGGTACGCGGCGCCGGTGCGGTCCGCGGCCGTACGCGGTCGACGGCGGCCATCCCCGCGCGGAAGACGGCGGTGGCCACCACCAGGCAGAGCAGCGTCCAGAACAGCGTCACGCCCCAGGGCCGCCCGACGTCCCACGCCTGCTCGACCAGCAGCTTCCCGCCGTAAGTCGCGGAGACCCGGTAGTCGCCGTGGGCGCCGGCCGCCAGCTCCACGTCCAGGGCGACGCGGGCCTTCTTCCCGGCGGGTACGGTGCCGCGCCACTGCCGGTCCTCCCACTCGGGCGCGAACACGCCGTGCGCGGTGCCCACCTTGAAGACCGGGTCCGTCGCCGGGACCGCTCCGGTGTTGCCGACCGTGAAGGTCAGCCGGCGCCGCGGCGGCGCGCCGAACCAGGTCAGCAGGTTGTCGCCGCCGGTGAGTTCGGGCCCGGAGACCACCGCGAGCCGGGCTCCGGTGTCCTGCCGCGGCAGCGGGGCGACGGGGTGCCCGGCCACCGCGAACGGCACGTCGTCGGCGGCCGCCGCCCCGGTCACGGCCGCCACATGCACCACACAGGGGCAGGGCTTGGGCGGCTCGGCCACCGGCAGCGCCGTACGGAACGCGCCATGGGCGTCGGTGGTGACCGCCCGCCCGTCACCGTTGGCGCAGGAGTTGGTGCCACCGATCATGTTCTGGCCGCAGATCAACAGGGTGAGCAGCGCCTTCGGCCGCCAGCCGCGCCCGGAGACGGTCACCGTGCCGCCGGCCCCGGCCTGCCCGGTGGAGACCTCGGCGGTGGGCGTCCCCGTGGACGGTGCGGCCACCGCCGCGGGCGACGCGCCGGGCAGCAGCGCCGCGCCCAGGACGAGAACGGCGGCGGCCACCCGGAGCGGCCACCCCCGCGCGGCGGTGCGGCGCGCCGCTCCCCCGGTCACGATCCGTCTCCCACGCGCGTCAACTCCCTTGTTCCATCAGCGGGTTGAACCTTCGGTGCGGTACGTCCGGCGCGGCGCCGCCGACGCCACAGCGCACCGCCCGCGCCCGCGACGACGGCGAGTACACCCGCGCCGAGCACACTCCGGGACGGAGGCGCGTACCCGGCGCGCGCCGAGGCGTACGCGCCCCCGGCGGCGGTGGCGGTGAGGGTGACGTCCACGGAGTCCAGCGCGGGCGGATCGGACCAGGGCTCGGTGCGCCGGACCCGCTGCCCGGGGGCGAGCGTGAGCGGCAGCGCGCGGGCCGGACGCCGCAGCGCGGTCCCGAGCGCGCCGTCGGCACGCACCGCGAGCCGGGGCCGAAGCACCGTCGTACCGCGGTTGACCAGCGTGTACCGGATCTCCGCCCCGCCGCCGCGCCGGGTGACGGCGACATCCTCGACGCTCAGCGCGGCGAGGGCGGGCCCGGTCACCCGCAGCCGGACGGGGACGGTGCGCCCGCCCCCGGGCCCGTCGACGCGGAGCGCGGCGGTGCGCTCCCCGGGCGCGGCGCCCCGGGGCACGGTGACGGTGAACGGCACCGCCGCCCGGGTCCGCCCCGGGATACGCACCCGCGTCTCGGCGGGGGTGAGCCAGCCGGCGGTCTCCCCCGTCGCGGCGGAGCGCAGCCGGACGGTGAGCGGGCGCCCGGAGGGGTTGGTCACCGCGATCCGGTCACCGAGGACGGCGCCGGGCGCCCCCTCCAGATAGCAGAACGCCCGCCCGGCCCCCGCCGGACGGCTCCCGGCGCCGGGCGCGGGCGCGGCCGTCCAGCCGGGCCGGGCATCGGCCGCCGCGGCGCCCGGCGGCCCACACGCCAGCGCGGCGACCGCCGCGAGCGCCACCAACGCGCCTCGGGTACGGAACGGCATCGGCTGCTCCCGGTGCTCGTGCGCGAACAGGAGGGGCGCGGTACGGGCGCCCCGGGCGGCGGGGGCGGGCGCCGTCCGGGGCCGGGCGGCGCCGCGCACCCCGGATCAGGCGGCGCGGCGGCGGCTGAGCCAGAGCGCTCCGGCCGCCCCGGCGAGCAGGACGGTGCCGCCGAAGGTCCCGAGGGCGACGGCGGAGTCCGCGGGCCCGGTCTGCGGCAACTGCCCGCCACCGGACGCGCCCCCCGACGCGCCGGAGCCCGACGCACCACCGGACGCGCCGCCCGAGGAGCCCGAACCGCCCTTGACGTCCAGGCTGAGCGACGGCTTCGGGCTGTTGTCCGGAGTGCAGGTGGTCGTCGTCCCGAGGGCCTTGATCGTCAGCTTGCCCGCCGTGAACGTCACCTTGCCGCTCGCCTTGGGGGTGTACGTCCCGCTCAAGTCACTGATCTTGATGGGAGTGTTGGCCGGGATGGCCCGGTCGTTGGGCGGACCGGTCACCGGCACCGTCCCGCTGTCCGCGCCCCCCAGCTCGATGACGGCGGACGGCTTCATGGCGCCCTTGCCCAGCTCGACGGGGCTGGACGAGACACCCTTCTGGAACGACATGACGAGCTTGTACCCGCCGCCGCTCGGGGTGCCTTTGATGTCGATGGGCGAGACCGCGCCCTTGTTCCCGATCGGTGTCTTGCACTGGTAGTTGACGTCGACGACCTCGGCGTGCGCGGCCGGCGCGGAGAGCAGCACCGCCGCCCCGGTCAGCGCCGCGGCGACGGCGGGCCGGGCCGCGCGGCGGGGGCGCCGGTTGTGCGGTACGTGGAAGCGGGCCACCTCTCGTTCCCTTCTCCCGGGTCCAGGGGCGCGGCGGGGCCCGTGCGGACCACGAGCCCGGCGGCGGACCCCGTACCGTCCCTGGGCGCCGCCCCGTTTTACTGACGGCGCATCAGATGGGTGGCTCAAGGTACGCCGGGGACCGCGAAGGGGGAAGGCACAGCGCGGGGCGGATCGGGGCGGAACGCACGGAGGGCGCGGACCCTCGGTCCACGCCCTCACTCCTCGCCCGCATACGGCCCGCGCCGCCCGTCACCGCTCAGGACGGAGCGGCCAGTTCGGCCCAGACGGTCTTCCCGGCGCCGTCGGCGTTACGGACCACGCCCCAGTCCAGGCAGAGCCGCTGCACGATGAACATGCCGTGCCCGCCCGGACGCCCGGCACGGTGCGGGGTGCGCGGCGCGGGCGACCCGGCGCCGAGGTCGCTGACCTCCAGGCGCAGCACCTTGGCGGTGCAGCGCAGCCGCAGCTCCTCGGGGCCGTCGGCGTGCAGGCAGGCGTTGGTGACCAGCTCGGAGACGACCAGCAGGACGTCCTCGGCGGCCGCGCGCTGGTCGGCGGTGGCGGCCGGCAGCCAGCCCCAGTCCTGAAGGGCCTCGCGGGCGAAGTCCCGGGCGCGCGCGACGGCCCCCCGGGCGCCGCTCAGGCGCAGCCTGCGGACCTGACCGACCGGGGCGGCGGCCGGTGCGACGGCGGAAGCACCGGCGCCGCCCGGCTCCGGGCCGAGGTCGCCCGGTGGGTACGGCCGGGTGGTGCTCATCAGCGCTTCACCTCACCGATTCGCCTTTTCACGGAAAACGGATAACTGACAGATTCAACGGATTCAGATGTCTCCTGCCCGACCGGACCGTGAGAACACCCACTTCTTTGATACGGAAGTTGTGACGCGGACTACGTGCCCGGAATGTCATCCTCCGGACCGCCCTCGTCACCCTTGGTCGGCCAGCGCCGCATCGAGTGAGTCGTGCACCGTGAAAACCGCCTCCGCGCCGGTGATCTCGAATACGCGGGCCACTACGGGCTGCATCGCGACGAGATGGACCCCGCCTCCCGCGGCCTCCGCCGTCAGGCGGGCCCCGAGCAGGACGTTGAGCCCGGTGGAGTCCATGAATTCCAGGGGCTCGCAGTCGACCACGAGGCGGGCGTACCCCTCTTCCACGCACCCCTCCAGCGCGTCACGCAACAGATCGGCGGTGTGATGATCCAGCTCACCCGCCGGCGTCACGACCGCGCTGGCGCCGTGATGCCGGATCGCGACGTGAAGCCGGCCCCGGCTCGCACTGCCGACCGTCCCGCGGTCCATGCGCGCGCACCCCTCTTGCTGTCTCGACGTCGTTTGCCTATGACTGCGCTCATTCGAACCCTACGCCTTCGCTTCACACAGGGGTAGCCGAACAATCCGCATATAACACCAAATACGGACATCGCGTACTTGCCATCTTCCAGCAAAGCCAGGTAGGCGTAGATGCAGACACATTCACCACGGCCGGCTTCGGAGGCGCCGCACACCGCAGCTTCACGTAGAGGCATCGGCAGCCATATGCCGAGAACGATGGAGGAGACCATGTCACCCCGGCTCGACGAAATGCGCACCGACGACACCCGGCAGCACACCTCGTCGACACCCCCGTCCGACCCGACCGGACAGATCCCTTCCCAGCCGGCCACCGCCGAACCCGAATTGACCGCGGTGCCCGAGATCGACGGACTGCCCGAGATCCCGCCGTTCGACGAGGTGGGCCCGGTCGACGCGAGGGCCTTGTCCAAAACCCTCTTCGAGCGGCTCGAATCGCTCGAAGAAGGCACCCACGAATACGCCTACGTCCGTAACACCCTGGTCGAACTCAACCTCGCCCTGGTCAAGTTCGCGGCCTCCCGGTTCCGTTCCCGCAGTGAACCGATGGAGGACATCGTCCAGGTCGGCACGATCGGTCTGATCAAGGCGATCGACCGTTTCGAACTGAGCCGCGGCGTCGAGTTCCCGACGTTCGCGATGCCGACGATCGTCGGCGAGATCAAGCGTTTCTTCCGCGACACCAGTTGGTCGGTGCGCGTGCCGCGGCGGTTGCAGGAACTCCGCCTCGACCTCGCGAAGGCCGGCGACGAACTGGCGCAGAAGCTGGACCGCGCGCCCACCGTCGGCGAACTGGCCGAACGCCTCGGCATCACCCGCGAGGAAGTCGTGGAGGGCATGGCGGCGAGCAACGCGTACACCGCGAGTTCGCTCGACGCCCAGCCCGAGGAGGACGACAGCGAAGGCGCGCTGGCGGACCGGATCGGCTACGAGGACCACGGACTCGAAGGCATCGAGTACGTCGAATCCCTCAAGCCGCTGATCGCCGAACTCCCGCCGCGCGACCGGAAGATCCTGTCGCTCCGCTTCGTCGCCAACATGACCCAGTCCGAGATCGGCGAGGAGTTGGGCATCTCCCAGATGCACGTCTCCCGGCTGCTCTCACGCACCCTGGTGCGGCTGCGCAAGGGTCTGATGATCGACGAGTGAGGCACCCGCGGTCGCCACCGGCCCACCGGCCGGTGCCCGCCCGCGCGAAGGAGGGCCTGCCCCGGGCGACTCGGGGCGGGCCCTCCTCCGTGTCCGGGGCCGCCAGGGGCCCCTGTGACGCCTCTCAGACCACCCGGACGCCCTTGCGCCAGACGCCGGACACCAGCGGGACACCGGGCCGGTAGGCGAGATGGACGTGCGAGGGCGCGTCCAGCAGCGTGAGGTCGGCGCGTGCGCCGGGGGCGATCCGGCCGACATCGGTCCGGCGCAGCGCCCGCGCGCCACCCGCCGTCGCGGCCCAGATCGCCTCGTCCGGCGTCATCCCCATGTCCCGTACGGCCAGGGCGATGCAGAACGGCATCGACGAGGTGAAGGACGAGCCGGGGTTGCAGTCGGTGGAGAGCGCGACACTCGCCCCGGCGTCCAGGAGGCGGCGGGCGTCGGGCCAGGTGGCGCGGGTGGAGAACTCCGCGCCGGGCAGCAGCGTCGCGACGGTGGCGGAGTTCGCCAGCGCGTCGACGTCGGCGTCGGTGAGGTGGGTGCAGTGGTCGGCGGAGGCCGCGTCCAGCTCCACGCCGAGCTGCACACCGGGCCCGTAGGAGAGCTGGTTGGCGTGGATGCGGGGCAGCAGACCGCGCTCCTTGCCCGCGGTGAGGATCGCGCGGGCCTGATCGCCGTCGAAAGCGCCCTTCTCGCAGAAGACGTCGATCCACCGGGCGTGCGGGGCACAGGCGTCCAGCATCGGGCCGGTGACAAGGCTGACGTAGCCGGCCGGGTCGTCGGCGTAGTCGGGCGAGACGATGTGCGCGCCGAGGTAGGTGACCTCGTCGGTGTGCTCGGCGGCGATGCGCAGCGCGCGGGCCTCGTCCTCGACGGTCAGGCCGTAGCCGGACTTGGTCTCGAAGGTGGTGGTGCCCTGGCGCAGCGCCTCGGCCATGTAGTGGGCGACGTTGGCGGAGAGCTGGGCGTCGGTGGCGGCGCGGGTGGCGGCGACGGTGGTGCGGATACCGCCCGCCTCGTAGGGGCGGCCGGACATCCGGGCGTTGAACTCCTCGGTGCGGTCACCGCCGAACACCAGGTGGGAGTGGGAGTCGACGAAGCCGGGCAGCGCGGAGCGGCCGCCCGCGTCGACGGCGTTGTCAGTGGCGGGTGCTTTGCTGGACGGACCGACCCAGGCGACGCGGTCGCCGTCGATGACGACGGCCGCGTCCTGGATCAGACCGAGGGGGCCTTCGCCGAGGGAGGGGTCGTTGGTGACGAGCTGGGTGAGATGGGTCAGGACGGTGGTGCTCATCGCGGGGGCGTTCTCCTTCGTCCGCTGGGGGCGCGTCAGTTGCTCGTGCGCACGGCGGCGATGGCCGCGGCGAGTTCGGTGGGCACGTCCGGCACGAGCGTGTGCACACCGTCCCGGACGATCTGGCGGCCGCCGACGACGGTGTGCCGCACATCGGCCGCCGTCGCCGCGAATACCGCGGTCTCCGCGGCGAGCCGGGGCAGCGGGCCGGCGGTACGTACGGAGTCCAGCGCGATCGTGGTGAGGTCCGCGAGGGCGCCGGTGGTCAGGGTGCCCGCGTCGTCCCAGCCGAGGGCGGCGTGCCCGTCGGCGGTGGCGGCGCGCAGCAGCGCCGCGGCGGTCCAGTGGCCTCGGGCGCGGCTGCGCAGCCGCTCGTTCAGCTCCATGGCGCGGGCCTCTTCGAGCAGGTCGATGACGGCGTGGCTGTCACTGCCCAGGGAGAGCGGGCTGCCGCTGTGCTGGAGGCGGGCGGCGGGGCCGATGCCGTCGGCGAGGTCGCGTTCGGTGGTCGGGCACATGCACACGCCGGTGCCGGCGCCGCCGAGCAGCCCGATGTCCTCCGGGGTGAGGTGGGTGGCGTGCACGGCGGTGGTGCGGCGGCCCAGGACGCCGTGGTCGGCGAGGAGGCGGGTGGGCGTGCAGCCGTGCGCCTCGTGGCAGGCGTCGTTCTCCGCCGTCTGCTCGGAGAGGTGGACGTGCAGCGGGGCACCGCGCTCGCGTGCCCAGTCGGCGACGGTGCCCAACTGGGCCGCGGGCACGGCACGTACGGAGTGGATCGCCGCGCCGATACGGGCGTGCCCGGCGCCCTTGAGAGCGGCGGCGCGCTCGGCCCAGGCGTCGGCGGTCCCGTCGGAGAAGCGCCGCTGGTGCGGGGCGGGCGGGGTGCCGAAGCCGGCGGAGAGGTAGGCGGTGTCGAGGAGGGTGATACGGATACCGGCCTCGTCGGCGGCGGCGATCAGCGCCTCGCCCATGGCGTTGCGGTCGGCGTAGGCGCCGCCGCCGGGCCGGTGGTGGAGGTAGTGGAACTCACCGACGCAGGTGATGCCGGCGAGCGCCATCTCGGCGTAGACGGCCCGCGCGAGAGCGTGGTAGCTGTCCGGATCGAGGCGGGCGGCGGTGTCGTACATGACCTCGCGCCAGGTCCAGAAGGTGCCGGAGCCCACCTGCACGGTGGAGCGCAGCGCCCGGTGGAAGGCGTGCGAGTGGGCGTTGGCGAGGCCGGGCAGCGTCAGTCCGCGCAGGGCGGTGGCGCCGGGCGGCGGGGTGGCGGTGCCGGTGCGGACGGCCGTGATCCGCCCCTGCGCGGTCTCGACGGTCACACCGGGCTCGGTGTGGGTGCCGAGCCAGGCGTGTTCGAGCCAGTAGACCGCCGCGCCCTGCGGTGCGGGGGCCGTGTCCTGCTGCGTCGTGTCCTGCGGCGTCATGGGCACGCGAGACCTTCCAGTACGTCGGCGAGTGCGGTGACCCCGGCGACGCAGTCGTCCTCGGCCGCGGTTTCGGCGGGCGAGTGCGAGACGCCGGTCGGGTTGCGTACGAACAGCATGGCGGTCGGGACGCTCGCGGAGAGAATGCCCGCGTCGTGTCCGGCGCCGGTCCCCAGGACGGGCACGGGCCGCCCGCCGCCGGCGCGGGCCAGCAGCGTGCCCAGCTCGTCGCGGAGGGCGTGCCCGAATTCGACGACGGGGGTGAAGGATTCACGGACGACGCGGAGGTCGACGCCGTCCCGGGCGGCGCTCTCCTCGGCGGCGCGTTCGATCTCCTTGACGACGGTGTCCAGGATGTCCTGGTCGGCGGCGCGCGAGTCGAGCCAGCCGCGGACGAGCGAGGGGATCGCGTTGACGCCGTTCGGCTCGACGCTGATCTTCCCGAAGGTCGCCAGGGCGCCCGCGGTCCGGGCGGCCTCGCGGGCGGCGAGGACGGTCCGGGCGTAGCTGAGCATCGGGTCGCGGCGGTCCTCCAGGCGGGTGGTGCCCGCGTGGTTGGCCTCGCCGTGGAAGTCGAAGCGCCAGCGGCCGTGCGGCCAGATGGCGGAGGCGATGCCCACGGGGTCGCCGGTCAGGTCGAGGGCGCGCCCCTGCTCGATGTGGAGTTCCACGAACGCGCCGATCCGCGCCAGCCGGTCGCGGTCGGGACCGATCGCGTCGGGGTCGTACCCGGCGCGCTCCATCGCCTGCGGCAGGCTGACGCCGTCGGCGTCCCGCAGCTCGCGGGCGTCCTCGGGGGTGAGGGCACCGGCGCTGAGCCGGGAGCCGACGCAGGCCAGCCCGAAGCGGGCGCCCTCCTCGTCCCCGAAGTTGACGATGGCCAGCGGCGCGCCGAACTCCACTCCCCTGCGGCGGAGTTCGTCGAGGGCGGCGAAGGCGGAGACGACGCCGAGGGGGCCGTCGAAGGCGCCGCCGTCGGGCACGGAGTCCAGGTGGGAGCCGGTGACGACGGCGGTGCCTGGGGTGACCTCGGTGTACGAGCGGACGCCGAGCCAGGCCCACTGGTTGCCGTTGCGGTCCGTCTCGCAGGCGAGTCCGCGGGACTCCGCCTGGGCGCGGAACCACGCGCGGCAGTCGGCGTCGGCGGCGGTCCAGGCGTGGCGGCGGTATCCGCCGGAGGAGGCGTTACGGCCGAGGGGCCGCAGCTCCCGCCACATGGTGTGGAACGACGCGGGCCGGCCGGTCATGCGCGCGCTCCCGTCATGGGATCTGCGACGCCTTCACGCGGAACGGGACGAGGTCCTGGCACGGGTGCCTCCCGGCATGGATTGGATCGGGATATTCACATATTGGCTTCGCTGAATATGGCTAGTCAACAGGGACGGGAGGGGGCAGGACGGCGCAGCGGGACCGGGCCCGGCGAAGATTCACCCCGCTTTCGACTTGCCCACCAGGAAAGTCGGTGTTAGCTTTCCTGGTGGGAAAGTAACGTGACGGGGAGGGGACGACCATGACCACACCGGTCGATGCGGAGCGCGCCTGGCAGGACCTCCAGCGCATCCGGGTACCGCAGGAGCGGGTCTACGACGAGATGGAGCGCTGCGCGTCCGGCGACGCGGCCACCACCTACACCACCGCCGCCCTCATGTGGCTCTTCGTCGCCAGTTGGGGTCTGACCCTGCCGCGCTGGACCTTCCTGCTGCTGACCGTCGCCTACGTCGCCCTGCTGGGCACCTTGATCGGCCTCCGCGCCCGCCGCGCGCGGGTACGGCTGCACCGCTCCCGGTACACCTGGCGCTCGGGCGTCTCCGCTCTGCTGGGCGCCGTGGTGACGCTCACCACGATCCTGCTCTCGGGATACGTCGCCGAGACCCTGCGGCTGCCACTGCCCACCGTGATCCAGGCCACCGTCTCCGCGGTCGTCTTCATACTCTGCGCCGGCCCGATGAACCGCTGGACGCTGACCGCGCTGCGCGGGCACGGCGACGGCCCCGCCCCGGGCGATGCCCCTGCCGCACCGGTCACCCGATGATCCGCCCCCTCGGCGAGGAGAGGAACACCCGATGAGCACCCCGACAGGTTTCGACGAGCTGATCCATCCGGCGACCCGGCTCTCCGTGGTTGCCCTGCTCGCGACCGCCGAATGGGCCGACTTCCCGTTCATCCGCGACAGCCTCTCGCTCAGCGACTCGGCGCTCTCCAAGCAACTGCACACCCTGGAGGAGGCCGGATACCTGGAGATCCGCAAGGAGGGCGGCGGCCGCCGGCGCCGCACCAAGGTCCGGCTCACCGGCCGCGGCAGGACCGCGTTCCAGGGCCATGTGGCGGCGCTCCGGGCCATCGTGGAGAACGCCCCGACCGCCACCCCACCGGCCACCCCGCCCACCGAGGACGCCGCTGTCACGGCGTCCGCCGCCGAGGCGACCCGATGACGGCACGCACGGTGCCCGCGCGCCCCGGCGACGCCCCGGTGATCCGGGCGCGCGAGCTGCGGATGACGTACGGCGGCAGGGACGTGCTGTGCGGTGTGGACCTGGAGGTGCACCGCGGCGAGATCCTCGCCCTGCTCGGGCCGAACGGCGCGGGCAAGACCACCACCGTGGAGATCCTGGAGGGTTTCCGGCGGCGTTCGGCGGGCGAGGTCGAGGTGCTGGGCACCGATCCGGCCCACGGGGACGAGGCATGGCGCGCCCGGCTCGGTCTGGTCCTCCAGACCTGGCGGGACCACGGACGCTGGCGGGTCGGCGAACTCCTGGCCCACTTCGCGCGCTACTACCGCGAGCCGCGGGACCCGGAGGCGTTGCTGCGTCTCGTCGGTCTCACCGATCACGCCGGCCAGCAGGCGGCCCGGCTCTCGGGCGGCCAGCGGCGCCGCCTCGATGTGGCGCTCGGCATCGTCGGCCGTCCCGAACTCCTCTTCCTGGACGAGCCGACCACCGGTTTCGACCCCGAGGCGCGCCGCGACTTCCACGACCTGGTCGAGCGCCTCGCCCGGGACGAGGGGGTGACGGTCCTGCTCACCACGCACGACCTCGCCGAGGCCGAACGGCTGGCCGACCGCATGGCGATGCTGGTCAACGGCCGGATACGGGCCTGCGGCACACCGCGGGAGCTGGCCCGTCGGGCGGCCGCACAGGCGGAGGCCCGCTGGACGGCCCCGGACGGTACGCCGCGCCGGGAGCGGACCGCCGACCCCTCCCAACTGGTCTGGGAGCTGCACCGCGCGACCGACGGCCCCCTCCCCGACCTGGAGGTACGCCGCCCCACGCTGGAGGACACCTACCTCCACATGCTGCACGGGAAGGACGGCACGGCCGTTCCGGCAGCGGGCCGCGCACAGAACGCCGCGGGCGACGGAATACGAGCGGCCTGACCGCGGGAGCGGGGAGCGCGGGGCGGAGTGGGCCTGGAGGCGGGGCGGAGTGGGCCTGGAGATGGACGCGCTTCGGCCCAGCTCTGGAGCAGCGGGACGCCCGGCTGGAGGCCCCGCCCCGCACAGCGTGAACGACGGGAACCACCAAGGGGGAATGACGCCATGACAGGTGCAGAGACGAGTACAGGCACGGAAACGGTCCCCAAGGGGGCACCCGGCGGGGCCCCGGTGCGGGGTGGAGGCGTCGGGGCGGGGGCCGCCGGTGCGCGAGGACGGGTCTGGCGGGCCGGGTGGGCGCGGGGTGTCATCGAGATACGGCATCTGCTGCGCAGCCGTAAGGAGATGAGCGGGCAACTGTTCAACGTCGTGATCGCGCTGTTGATCGCGGGATCGCTGAGCGGCACCGTGCCCGGCACCCGGATCCCGCTGGGCCATCTCACCCTCGCCGGGTTCGCCGCGTATCTGCTCTTCCAGGTGGGTCTGATGAACCTGCCGCAGATGATGGTGACCGAGCGGGAGGAGGGCACCCTGCTGCGGCTGCGGGCCACACCGGGCGGCATACCGGCCTATCTGCTGGCCAAGTCGCTGCTGATGACCGCGATGGCCGTGGGCACGCTGGTGGTGCTGCTGGTGGCGGGTGCACTGCTGGTGGACGGCCCGCTGCCGCACGGAGTGGGCGGCTGGCTGACGCTGCTGTGGGTGACCGTGCTGGGCCTGCTCGCCGTCATACCGCTGGGCGCCGCCATCGGAGCCGTACTCCCCAACCCTCGGGAGGCGCTGGCGCTGCTGATGCTGCCGGTGATGGCGCTGCTGGTGACGTCGGGGGCGGTGTTCCCGCTGACGGCGCTGCCCGAGGTGGTCCAGCGGGTGGCCTCCTGCTTCCCGCTGCGGTGGATGGCGCAGGGCATACGGTCGGCGCTGCTGCCGGACGCGGCGCGGGTCGCGGAGCCCGGCGGTTCCTGGGATCTGCCGTGGGTCGCGCTGGTACTGGCGGCGTGGGCGGTCCTCGGGTTCCTGCTGGCCGTACCGCTGTTGCGGCGGGCCACCCGGCGGGAGTCGGGTTCGCGGCTGTCCGCGCGGCGGCGGAAGGCGGAGCTGAGCGGCGCCGGAGTGGTGTAACAGCTCGGTGACCGCTCCCCGGACATCTGTGGCGCCCTGCGCCACCGCGATGATGGAGTGACGGTATGACTGGCCTCACCTCTGGTTCTCCGATCCTTCCGGGCCTCACGGACCGGGACCACGCCGTACGGGCAGCCGTCGAGCAGGGGCTGGTGGGCCCCGCCGCGCCCGTCGCCGGGCTGCTGGACGTCGCGGGTGTGCGACGTTCGGCGGCCGAGCTCCGTTCCGCGTTCGCCGAGTTCACCGATGCCGGAGTGCCCGTGCTGCACGCGTTCGCGGTGAAGGCGGCGTCACTGGTGCCGGTGCTGCGGCTGCTCGTCGATGAAGGGCTCGGCTGCGAGGTGGCCAGCCCCGGGGAACTGGCGCTGGCCCGCGCGGCACGGGTCCCGGTCCGGCGCACGGTGCTGGACTCGCCCGCCAAGACCCCGGCAGAACTGCGGGAGGCCCTGGCGCTGGGCATCGCGGTCAACATCGACAACCCGGAGGAGCTGGCCCGGGTCGACGCCCTGGTGGCGTCGGCACCGACCGGCGCGCCGCTGGGGCTGCGGGTCAATCCGCAGCTCGGCGGCGGCAGCATCGGCGCGATGAGCACCGCCACGGACACCTCGAAGTTCGGAGTGGCGCTGCGTGACGAGGGCGCCCGCGCCTGGGTGGTGCGGGCCTACCTGGACCGCCCCTGGCTGACCCGGCTGCACGGCCATGTCGGGTCGCAAGGCATGGCGTTGCCGGTGATGGCCGACGGTGTCCGGGCCCTGTACGACCTCGCCGAGGAGATCAACGCGCAGGCGGGCCGGGCGCAGGTCACCACCCTCGACATCGGCGGCGGGCTGCCGGTGAACTTCTCGTCGGACCGGGTCACGCCCACCTACCGGGAGTATGTGGAGGTGCTGCGGGAGCGGGTGCCGGGGCTGTTCCGGGGGCGGTACGGGCTGGTGACGGAGTTCGGCCGGTCCTTGCTGGCCAAGCACGGCACGGTCCTGGCGCGGGTGGAGTACGCGAAGGCGGCGGGCGGGAGGCCGATCGCGGTCACCCACGCGGGGGCGCAGGTCGCCACCCGGACGGTATTCGCCCCGGGCGCCTGGCCGATCCGGGTCGCCGCCTACGACGCGCGGGGGCTGCGCAAGGAGGGGCCGCCGGTCGCCCAGGACGTCGCCGGGCCGTGCTGTTTCGCGGGCGACCTGGTCGCCGAGAACCGCTCCCTGCCCCTCCTGGGGGCCGGCGACCACGCCGCCCTGCTGGACACCGGCGCGTACTACTTCTCCACCCACTTCGCCTACAACTCCCTGCCCCGCCCCGGGGTTTACGGCTATACGGCGGCCCCGTCGGGCGAGGTCCGCTTCGCGACCGTCCGCGCGCCGCAGACCCTGGAGGAACTGACGGCGGAGAGCGGCGCGGCGTATGGAGAGGAGCTGCGCACGTTGCGGTGAGAGGTGGGGGCGGCGGGGGGGGACGTGTCCGCCGAGTAGTGGCTCGGCCCTCGGGTGGCGGCTCGGCCGTCGGGCCCTCCGGGCGGACGCCGCGGGCCGCGGTATCACCGGGAGGCGGCACCCCTGCGGTGCCTCCCGGAGCGGTGGCACCCCGCAGTGCGTGCGCCCGTCCGCCGCGCCGCCGCAGGGCCGACGCGGCGACACCCGCGGGACGCCACGTCCACCCCGCAAGGCACCACTCCCGCCCCGGAGCCACCGGGCTCCGGGCTCCGGGCCCCGGCAAACGGAAACACACGACCCGGCCGGGCCAGACGGAGACCGGCCGGAACAGAACAGATGAACAAGCGCCCCGACCAGGACCAACGCGCGGGCAGGCCCACCGGAGCGGACAGCGACAAGCCACCCGGCCCGGACGAACCGGGCCGGGCCGGGCCGGGTGAACCAACCCAGGCACAGCCGCCCGGACATCCCCGATCGCCGCCCGCGCAGCCCCTGCCTCACCCGGCACAACGCCCGAACCACTCGGCGTGACACCCGAACCGCCCGGCACAGCCCCGCCCTGCACGTCATCCGAGCCACCCAGGCCCCGCCCGCGCAGCGCCAGTCAGCCGGCGCACGCCCCGCCCGGCGCTTGACTCACTCCACGAACAGTCCCCGGGCCGCGGCCCTCGCGTCGAATTCCTCCAGGCGGGCCTGGGCGTCGGGGAGGGCGTCGCACATCGCCTCCAGGAGGACGCGGCCGAGGAGCATCGGGGCGCACACCGTGTCGAAGGCCAGGCCGGTGCCTACGGGGGCGGGGAGGAGCAGATCGGTGTGGTGGGCGACGGGGGCGAAGGCGCTGTCGGCGACGGTGACGACGGTCAGCCCGGCGGCGCGGGCGTACTCCAGGGCCTCGACGACCTCGCGCGGGTGGCGGGGCAGCGCGAAGCAGAGGAGGGCGGTCGCCCCGGCGCGTACCGCGGCGTCGATGCGGTCGGCGAGGAGGGAGCCGCCCTCGTCGAGGAGACGGACGTCCGGGTGCACCTTGCGGGCGAAGTAGACGAAGCCGGCGGCCTGCGCGGTGGCCGCGCGGAGGCCGAGGACGGGCAGTGGCCGGGACGCGGCGAAGAGCCGGCCCGCCCGGGCGACCGGTTCCGGGTCGGCGAGAACGGCCGCGAGGTGGCGGAGGTTGTCGATCTCCGCCTGGACCGCCTGCTGGTACTCGTTGGCCACGGCCGCGGCGTCCGGCCCGGCCGGGGCGGTGTCGCGCAGGTGACGGCGGAGCGCCGGGTAGCCGTCGAAGCCGAGGGCGACCGCGAAGCGGGTGACGGAGGGCTGGCTGACCCCGGCGAGTTCGGCGAGTTCGACGCTGGAGAGGAACGGCGCGTCGGCGGCCCGGCGCACCATACAGTGCGCGATGCGCCGCTGAGTGGGCGTCAGCCGGCGCCCCTCGAAGAGCCGCTGCAACCGCGCGGCCGCCGCCCCACCACCCACCGGAAGCACTCCCTCCGCCACGCCTCCGGCCGAAGCCCCGGCTCCACCGGGCGCCCCGGCCTCACGCGAGGCCCCGGGCCCTCCCGACGCCCTGCCCTCACCCGACGCTCCAGCCGCACCGGACACCTCAGGCACCCAGTCCTCACCAACCCCATCAGCCCCGCTGGCCCCACCGGCCGCCCCCTCCGCCCCACCAGGCACCCTGGCCCCACCGGAGACCTTGACTTCACCCACCGCGACGGCTTCACCCGACGCCCCGACGGCACCGGTCGAAGCCTCCGCCTCACCGGATCCCTCGGCCTCGCCAGGCACCCCAGCCTCACCGAACACCTGGGCCCCTTCGGACGCTCGGCCCCTGTCCTCAGCCCCGGCCCCACCAGTCACACCGACAACACCGGTTCCACACACTCCACCGGGCACCCCCGCCTCACCCGACGCTCCAACTTCACCGGACACCTCAGGCACCCAGCCCTCACCGCCCCCACCGGCCCCGCCAACCTTGCTGGCCCCACCGGCCGCCCCCTCCGCCCCACCAGGCACCCCGGCCCCACCGAAGCCCTCGGCTTCACCCGCCGCGACGGCCTCACCCGACGCCCCGGCAGCACCGGCAGCCCCGGCAGCACCAGCCGAAGCCTCCGCCTCACCGCCCCCCTCGGGCGCCCAAGCTCCCCCCACCGCTCCGGCCTCACCCTCAGCCCCCGCACCGCTGTCCCCATCCCCGCTCATCGCTTTTAACCTCCCGGGCCGGTCGGGGGCCCTCTCGCCTACCGCCCGACTCTACGGAAACCTCGCCCGCCGGCGTCCGGCACACCCACGCCATCGCCCCACGCCACCGCCCCGCGCCACGCTCACCCGCTCAACCACCACCGGCCCGCCCCACTCCCGCCACTCCCACCGCCCCCTCCCACCCATCCCGCTCCCCCCGACCTATTGACCTCCCATTCATTCCCCCTTAAATCTGAATGACTTCATACAGGGAGGTGGTCTCCATGGCCGGTGTGGTGGAGAGACGCTCGATCGATGTCGTTCCGGACGAGGAGCGGCACGGCAGCGCGTTCAGCCAGTTCACGCTCTGGCTGGGCGCCAATCTGCAGATCACGGCGGTGGTCACCGGGGCCCTGGCCGTCGTCTTCGGCGCGACGCCCCTCTGGGCGCTGGCCGGTCTGCTCGTCGGCAATCTGCTCGGCGGCACCGTGATGGCGCTGCACTCCGCGCAGGGCCCGCGGCTCGGGCTGCCGCAGATGATCACCTCCCGGGCGCAGTTCGGAGTGCGCGGCGCCGTCGTCCCGCTGGCGCTGGTCATCGTGATGTACATCGGCTTCTTCGCCAGCGGCACGGTGCTGGCCGGACAGGCGGTCGGGGAGCTGACGCATCTCGGCGACACCACCGGGATCATCGTGTTCGCGCTGGTCACAGGCGTCGCCGCGACTGTCGGGTACCGCCTGATCCATCTGCTCGGCAAGGTCGCCGGGCTGGTGTGCGCGCTCGCCTTCGTCTATCTCGGCGTCCGCCTTCTCGGCCACGCCGACCTCGGTGCGCTGCTACGCCCGCACGGGTTCGGCCTGCCCGTCTTCCTGCTGGCCGTCTCCCTCTCCGCCTCCTGGCAACTGGCGTTCGGTCCGTACGTCGCCGACTACTCGCGCTATCTGCCGCGCCGCACCTCGGCCCGCGCCACGTTCTGGTGGACGCTCTCCGGTTCGGTGCTCGGCGCGCAGTGGTCGATGACGTTCGGCGCGCTGGCCGCCGCGGCGGCGCCCGCCGCGTTCGTCGGGCACGAGGTGACGTACATCGTGGGGCTCGGCGGCGCCGGGCTGATCGCGTCGCTGCTCTACTTCGTCATCGCGCTCGGCAAGCTCACGATCAACATCCTCAACACCTACGGCGGCTTCATGTCGCTGGTGACCTGCGTCAGCGGCTTCCGCGGACAGCGCACCCTGTCGCCGCGCGCCCGCGCCGCGTACATCGCGGGGATCATGGTGGCGGGCACCGTCGTCGCGCTGCTGGGCAAGGATTCCTTCCTCACCGCGTTCAAGGACTTCCTGCTGTTCCTGCTGACGTTCTTCACGCCGTGGTCGGCGATCAACCTCGTCGACTACTACCTGATCTCCAAGGAGCGGTACGACATCCCCGCGCTCACCGATCCGCACGGCCGCTACGGCGCGTGGAACGGCACGGCGCTCTCGGTCTACGTACTCGGCGTCCTGGCCCAGCTACCGTTCCTGGCCACCGCGTTCTACACCGGCCCGCTGGTCGCCCCGCTCGGCGGCGCCGACCTCTCCTGGCTCGTCGGCCTGCTGGTACCCGCCGCGCTGTACGGAATCCTCGCCCGGCGCGACACGGGACGGGTGGTGCAGCCGGAGCCGGACGCGGCCCCCGCCGAGGGAGCGGAACCGGCCACGCCCCGCTGAGCGGGCCGCCCGCCGGGAACGCCGGGAACACCGGAAAAAGAGGGGACGGGGACCGCCGCACCCCGGCCGCAGCCGGAGTCGGGACGACGGCGGTCCCCGTGGGGGGAGACCTTCCGGGCCAGGTCCGGAAGGCGTCCCGGCGAAGCTGGAGGTCCGGGAGCCGCTCCGGAGTTCCGATCGCCGTGCTCAGTAATCTGCCGGAGCCGTGTTAAGTCCGTGCTGCGTCCACATGACGCATCCGTACATCTTGCGCGGCGGGCCGGCGGTGTGCCGCACGGCGGCCGGGCCGCCGCCGGCCCCGCCGCCCGGCACCGGGCGCGCCACCGGCCCCGGGCACGGCCCCGCGCCCGCGCCCGAAACCCCGCCGCCGGCGGCCCGGCGCCGCGCCCCGTACCGCAAGCCCGGCAGCCGGTCGTGCCGCGCCCTACTTCCCGGCCTCGCGCGCCAGGTACGCCAGCAGGTCCTGGCGGCTGACGACGCCCTTCGGCTTGCCCTCGACGAGGACGATGGCGGCGTCCGCGCCCTCCAGGACGGCCATCAGGTCGGCGACCGGCTCACCGGAGCCGACCTGCGGCAGCGGCGCCGACATGTGCTTCTCCAGCGGGTCCGACAGCGAGGCGCGCTGGGCGAAGAGCGCGTCGAGGAGTTCCCGCTCGACGACGGAGCCGACGACCTCGGCGGCCATCACGTCCGGGTGTCCGGCGCCCGGCTTGACGATCGGCATCTGGGAGACGCCGTACTCGCGCAGCACCTCGATCGCCTCGCCGACGGTCTCCTCCGGGTGCATGTGCACCAGCGACGGCAGCGCGCCCTCCTTGTGGGCCAGCACCTCGCCGACGGCGGTGGTGCCGCCCTCCTCCAGGAAGCCGTAGTCGGCCATCCACTCGTCGTTGAAGATCTTCGAGAGGTAGCCGCGGCCGCTGTCCGGCAGCAGGACGACCACGACGTCGTCGGGGCCGAGCCGGGAGGCGACCTCCAGGGCGGCCACCACGGCCATCCCGCAGGAGCCGCCGACCAGCAGCCCCTCCTCCTTGGCCAGCCGCCGGGTCATCTGGAAGGCGTCCTTGTCCGACACCGCGACGATCTCGTCGGCGACGGTCCGGTCGTACGCGGTCGGCCAGAAGTCCTCGCCGACGCCCTCGATCAGGTACGGCCGCCCGGAGCCGCCGCTGTAGACGGAGCCCTCCGGGTCGGCGCCGACGACCTTCACCCGGCCGTCGCTGGCGTCCTTCAGATAGCGGCCGGTGCCGCTGATCGTGCCGCCGGTGCCGACGCCCGCCACGAAGTGGGTGATCTTCCCGTCGGTCTGCTCCCACAGTTCCGGGCCGGTCGTCTCGTAGTGCGAGCGCGGGTTGTTCGGGTTGCTGTACTGGTCCGGCTTCCAGGCGCCCGGCGTCTCACGGACCAGCCGGTCGGAGACGTTGTAGTACGAGTCGGGGTGCTCGGGGTCGACGGCGGTCGGGCAGACCACGACCTCGGCGCCGTACGCCCGCAACACGTTGATCTTGTCCGTCGAGACCTTGTCGGGGCAGACGAAGATGCACTTGTAGCCCTTCTGCTGGGCCACGATCGCCAGCCCCACGCCGGTGTTGCCGGACGTCGGCTCGACGATGGTGCCGCCCGGCCGCAACGCGCCCGACTCCTCGGCCGCCTCGATCATCCGCACCGCGATCCGGTCCTTGACCGAGCCGCCGGGGTTGAAGTACTCGACCTTGGCCAGCACGGTCGCCTGGATGCCTTGGGTGACGTTGTTGAGCCGCACGAGCGGGGTGTTGCCGACAAGCTCAATCATCGATTCGTAAAACTGCACGGTGGTCTCCGCGGTCGGGGGCACGCTGTCCTGCGCCCATCACTTCAGCCTATTGCCCGGCCGTCCCGGGGGCCGCCGCGTTGCGTTCGGTGCCCTACGGGGCAACAACCTGTTGTACGAGTTCCCGGCGCGCGCCGACCCTCCGGTACGGGGCGCGCCGACGCACTGCACGGGGAGGTGCCCGGTCCATGCCGATGATGTTGTCCAGGGCGAGGGTGGCCCGGCGGATCGCCGCCGCCGCGGCGTACGGCGGCGGCGGGATCGGCCTGCTCGGGGCGGCCGCCGCCGGGGTGCTGCTGACCGAGGTACAGCTCGCGCGCCGCACGGTCGGCGGCTCCGGCGACATCCCGCCGTGCGCCGACGGCCGCTACGGCGCCGCGTTCGGCCGGGGCGCCGACCGGCCGCCGCTGCGGCTCGGCTTCCTCGGCGACTCCACCGCGGCGGGCCAGGGCGTCCGCCGGGCCCGCGAGACCCCGGGCGCGCTCCTCGCCTCCGGCCTCGCCGCGCTGTCGGAGCGGCCCGTCGACTTCCGCAACGTCGCGCTGCCCGGGGCGCAATCCGACGACCTGGAGCGTCAGGTCGATCTGCTGCTGGCGGACGACGCGCCCGTCCCGGACGTCTGCGTGATCATCATCGGCGCGAACGACGTCACCCACCGGATGCCGCCGGCCCGCTCCGTCCGGCTGCTGTCGGACGCGGTCCGCCGGCTGCGGGCGGCCGGCAGCGAGGTCGTCGTCGGCACCTGCCCGGACATGGGCACCATCGAGCCGGTCTACCAGCCGCTGCGCTGGGTGGCCCGGCGGCTGTCGCGGCAGCTCGCGGCGGCGCAGACCATCGGCGTCGTGGAGAACGGCGGCCGGACGGTCTCGCTCGGCGATCTGCTGGGCCCGGAGTTCGAGGCGCGTCCGCGGGAGCTGTTCGGCCCGGACAACTACCACCCGTCGGCGGAGGGGTACGCCACCGCCGCGATGGCGGTGCTGCCGACGCTCTGCGCGTCCCTGGGCCTGTGGCCGGAGGGCGAGCGCCCCGAGCCCGCCCGGTACGAGGGCGTGCTGCCCGTCGAGCAGGCGGCGGCGGAGGCGGCGTCCGAGGCCGGTACGGAGGTCGCCTCGGTCCGCGCCCCCTGGGCCCTGCTCAAGCACCGCAGGCGCCGCCGCATCCCCGTTCCCGAGAAGTCGGACCGGCCGCCGGTGGTGCGGTGAGGGACGGTGCGGTCGCGGGGCGCCGGGGCGGAAGCCTTCCGGCGCCCCGCGCCGTCGCGGGCCCCGGGCCGGGCCCCGGCCACGCCGGGTCGGCCTCCCCACCGGGGCGCACATAAGCGTCCGCTTAGAAAAGAGTCCCGCATCACAGCGCGCACCCCGTGACCTTGGCGGTACGTACCGGTAACTTCCCTGAGAGTCCAGCCCGCCCGCGCCCGACGAGGCCCCAGGGTCTCGCCCCGCCGCAGTTACGACCCCTTGGAGCCGTGATGCCCGAAGCCGTCATCGTCTCAGCCGCCCGCTCCCCGATCGGCCGCGCCTTCAAGGGCTCGCTCAAGGAGCTGCGGCCGGACGACCTGACCGCGAAGATCGTCGAGGCGGCCCTGGCGAAGGTGCCCGAGCTGGACCCGAAGGACATCGACGACCTGATGCTCGGCTGCGGTCTGCCCGGCGGCGAGCAGGGCCACAACCTCGGCCGGATCGTCGCCGTACAGCTGGGCATGGACCACCTGCCGGGCTGTACGGTCACCCGCTACTGCTCCTCGTCGCTCCAGACCTCCCGGATGGCGCTGCACGCGATCAAGGCGGGCGAGGGCGACGTCTTCATCTCGGCGGGCGTCGAGACCGTCTCGCGGTCGGTGAACGGCAGCTCGGACGGCATGCCCGGCACCCACAACCCGCTCTTCGCCGACGCGGAGGCACGCACCGCGGCCCGCGCGGAGCAGACGGGCGCCGACTGGCACGACCCGCGCGAGGACGGCCTGGTCCCGGACGCGTACATCGCGATGGGGCAGACGGCGGAGAACCTCGCCCGGCTCAAGGGCGTCACCCGCCAGGACATGGACGAGTTCGGCGTCCGCTCGCAGAACCTCGCCGAGAAGGCCATCGCGGCCGGTTTCTGGGAGCGGGAGATCACCCCGGTCACGCTGCCGGACGGCACGGTCGTCTCGCAGGACGACGGCCCGCGGGCGGGCGTCACGGTGGAGGGCGTGCAGGGCCTGAAGCCGGTGTTCCGCCCGGACGGGCTGGTCACCGCGGGCAACTGCTGCCCGCTGAACGACGGCGCCGCGGCGCTGGTGATCATGTCCGACACCAAGGCGCGTGAGCTGGGCCTGACGCCGCTGGCCCGGATCGTCTCCACCGGCGTCTCCGGCCTCTCCCCCGAGATCATGGGCTACGGCCCGGTCGAGGCGAGCAAGCAGGCGCTGCGCCGGGCCGGTCTGACCATGTCCGACATCGACCTGGTCGAGATCAACGAGGCGTTCGCCGCGCAGGTCATCCCGAGCTACCGGGACCTGGATATCCCGCTGGACAAGCTGAACGTCAACGGCGGCGCCATCGCCGTCGGCCACCCCTTCGGCATGACCGGCGCCCGCATCACCACCACCCTGATCAACTCCCTCCAGTGGCACGACAAGCAGTTCGGCCTGGAGACGATGTGCGTGGGCGGCGGCCAGGGCATGGCGATGGTCATCGAGCGGCTGAGCTGAGCCGCAGCGGAGGGTAGGGGTCGCCCGACGAAGGAGGGCGGCACCTGCCCGCAGCGGAGGCGAAGCGGAACGCGACCACGAGCACGCGCGGCTGAGCTGAGCCGCAGCGGAGGGTAGGGGTCGCCCGACGAAGGAGGGCGGCGCCTGCCCGCAGCGGAGGCGAAGCGGAACGCGACCACGAGCACGCGCGGCTGAGCTGAGGCGCGCCGAGCCGAAGCCGTCCGTGAACGCACGCCGTTCGAGCTGATCCGCCGTTGAGGGTGCGTGGGGAAAGCCAGAGGTCAACTGCCCTTTTCCCGCGCACCCTTCGTCGTCGTACGGGCACGCTCGGCAAGGCCGCGTGAGATGGGTCACCCGGTGACAAGATCGCGACCCAATCGCCGCCAGGATTGTGACCAACGCCCCGTCGGGGCAGGGTTCTTGCAGGTCAGTTGGGGGTCACTCGTTCGCATGAGGCCCCAAGCCCCCACTATTTCGGGACAAAGCGCTCTGGGAACGGTCGCCGACGACCGGCAGGCTGAGGTAGAAGTCGAAAGACCTTCTGCTATGGGGAGTACACCAGTGAGCGAGCGCAGCGAACCCAGCAAGGCCGCCTCCGCGGCCGTCGGCCGGGAGTGGGCCGTCGACCGGCGCGCGCCCCGTGCCACGGAGCGACACGGGGAGGGCGCATGAGCGTCATGAACCTCGTCCTCCTCGTGGCCGCGGCCGGCTCCGTGGCGGCCGGCGCCGCGGCGCTGCACACCGTCCGGGGGCTGCGCCGTCAGCTCACCGAGATGCGCACGGAGCTGGTGACCACCCGCGAGACCCTCGCCGCCCGGGCCGACGCGCTCTGCGCGATCCCGGCCGCCCGGCGGACCGAGGCCGACGCGACGCCGCTGGCCGACATACGCGCGGCGGTCGCCGACGCCCTCGCCGAGGAGCGGGAGCGGGAGCTGGCCGAGGCGCGGGCGTTCTGGGCCGCGCAGGAGGCCCGGGACGCCGCGGACGCCCCGTCGCTGCTGGGCGGGGTGACCGGCGTCGGCGACGAGAGCCCGCTGGACCCCCGCGACCTCCTGGACGACCGGTTCGACACACGGCCGTTCCTGCCGCGCCAGGCGGATCTGGCCGGTCTGGAGCCGCTGCTCGGCCCGGACGCGCTGGAGCCGTTCGCCATGCCGGAGCCGTTCACCGTCGTGGAGCCCGCCCTGGAGGCGTCGGAGGCGCTGCGCGCCGCCGAGTGGGACGCGGTCGAGGAGGGGGAGTCGGCGGAGCTGGCCGCCGCCCGCCGCCGCCACCCCTCGCACCCGGACTTCACGCCGGTCGCCGCCGTCACCGACCACGAGCGGACGGTGGCGCGCCTGGAGGAGCTGGCCGAGCGGAGCGTGCCGCTGGCCGACGTCCGCCCGGGGCCGCTGGGCACCCTCGACGTGTACGTCTTCACCGACGGCACCACCCTCTGTCTGACGCCGGGCCACCGCGAGACGTCCGAGAGCGTCGCCGAGGCGCTGCGGGACGGGCTGGCCCCGGTGCTGCTGGGCGGTTCCGCCATCGCCGGGGCGTACGCCCTGACGTTCGCGTGGGGCGAGGCCCGGCAGGAGAGCGTCTACATCCTGGCCGACCGCGTCATCGCCTCGCTCTGACCCGCGGGCGGCGCGCCACGGCCGCCGCCGTCCGGGCCCGCGCTACCAGCGCCGCGCCGTCTCCCCGACCCGCGCCACGGCCTCCGCCACATCCTCGGCGGAGGCCGTTTCCGCGTTCCGCAGGGCCTCGACGAGGTCGTGTCCGGCGACGGAGAGCTGATCGCCGGCGGCGAACAGCCCCGCGTCGGGCAGTTCGTACGGCTCCTGGTCCGGGCGCTCCAGGCGCTGGGCGCGGGCGGTCAGCTCACGCGCCAGGGCGAGCCCGTCGGCGGCGGCGCCCCGGCGCAGGGCGCTCTGCGGCAGCGAACGGAGGCGGTCGGCGAAGGCGTCCACGGCGTGGAGCAGCGGCGTTACGTCAGGCACGGCGCGAGCCTATGCGACGGCGCGCGGCAGCGCGTACGGCCCGGGGCGGGGCGGCGGGCCCGGGGCGTCGGGCCGCCGGAGCGGATGGCCGTACGGCGTCCGGGAACGCGCGAAGCCCCGCGGGCGGGTGGCCCGCGGGGCTTCGCGGTGGTGCGGTCCGGCGCGCGGGCCGGGCGGGTTGACGATCCGTCAGTCGCGCAGGATCGAGATCAGCCGCAGCATCTCCATGTAGACCCACACCAGGGTCACCGTCAGGCCGAACGCGGCCAGCCAGGACTCCTCGCGCGGAGCGCCGTACGCGATGCCGTCCTCGACCTGCTTGAAGTCCAGCGCCAGGAACAGCGCGCCGAGGACGACGCCGACCAGACCGAAGACGATGCCGAGGCCACCGCTGCGGAAGCCGAGGCCGTCACCGCCGCCGAACACCATGAACAGGACGTTGACCAGCGACAGCAGCACGAAGCCCATCGTCGCGATCATCAGGAAGCGGGTGAAGCGGGCGGTGACCCGCACGATGCGCGTCTTGTAGGCGATGAGCATCGTGACGAAGACCGCCAGGGTGCCCAGCACCGCCTGCATCGGCGCGCCGTTCATCTTCGGCAGGTCGTTGAGGTTGCCGCTGAGCGCGCCGAGGAAGAGGCCCTCCAGCGCCGCGTACGCCAGGATCAGCGCGGGCGACGGCTTGCTCTTGAAGGACTGGACGAAGCCCAGCACCATCGCGGCGATGCCCGCGCCGACCGCGAAGCCGATCTTGTCCGACAGGTACAGCCAGCCGACGACGGCGCCGACGATGACCGTGCCGAGGGTGAACGCCGTGCGGATGACGACGTCGTCCATCGTCATCGGGCGGGTCTGCGGCGTGTACTGCGGCGTCTGGGTGGCGGTCTGCGCGTACGGGTTGGCCCCGGCGTACGGGTTGGCTCCGACGCCCCCGGCCTGCGGCGGCGCGTTGAAGCCCGCGTAGCCGGTGTCGCGGCTGAACCCCCGTCGCGAGAAGACCGGGTTGCTGCTCCTCATCCTCACTCCTCCATGGCCGCCCTGCGCGACCTCGCCACAAGAGTAATGGCTTGGCAAAGACGCGGGGCTACTTCCTGAGCACGATCTTCCCCCGCCATCCGGGGGCTCACCTACACCACGGGGAGTACGAACGGGCCGCCGCGATCGTGCCCGGCGCCGGGCGGTTTCCGGACCGGCCCCGCACCCCTCGGCAGGAGAGTCCCCTGCCGCGAGCCGCCCTCCCCATCACGCCCGAATCCGACGGAAACGCCCCCCACGGAAGAGGGGGCCGGGATCCGGGGCCCGGCGACCGGCTCACCGGGTACGTCCGTAATGGCCCTTCGCCCGGAATTCGCCGGTCCGCCGCGCGGGACACGACGGCGGCGGACGATGCCGCGGCTCGGCAAGGGCTGACTCTGCGCCAGGTGGTGAAATCCGGTCGGCGGGGCGGCGAATTCCCCGGAACGAGCGAATGCGGAATACCGCGGAAGAGGCCCGGGAAATCGCCCGCCCGCACCCGCCTTCCCGTATTCCGGGTGTCCGCATCGTGATACGGAGACAAAACACCCGCACCACAGCGTGACGCGGCGGAATCGGAGGGTTACGAAAAGGCCGACGGGAAGGCGCGCAGGCCCCGCAAACGCCCGCCGCAATTCCTCCCGGGACCCGCCCGGTCCGCCCCGCCGCGCGGCGGCGGCCCCCGGCGGACGGAGCACCCCGGACCCGCACAACCCCCGTCCGGGCAGGGAGAACGTGGCGAAGGGCGGCGGTGCGCACCCGCTCCGGGACGCCGGGGCGGACGGGATTCGTCAGGGGGTGTGCGGTGCGGGGCGGGGGCCGGGAAAACTCTTCGGAACGGGCGGCCGATTGCCGGAAGTGCCCGGAGCCGGACTTGAACCGGCACGGCCCGAAGGCCAGCGAGGTTTAAGCTCGCCGTGTCTGCATTCCACCATCCGGGCGTGGACTCCCCCATGCCCCACACAGAGGCAGCACGAGCGTAGCCCGCAGGCCACCGGAGCCCCGGCCGCTCATCCCGAGGTTGTCTTATTTTATTGGCAACTGAGGGTGCGTCAGTCACCGCATCGGCCCGTTGCCACATGCCCACGGCGCACCTCCGGTGTAACGCCCTGAAACACGTTCGGGACCCGGAATGACGGAAAGTCGCCGTACCGCATCGCCGTCGCACCCCGATATGTGCTCCCCCGACACTCCGGCACGAATCCCACCGCGCCGGACACCCGCCGTCCGCCCCCGGACCACCCGCGCGCCTCAGGGGCGCCCCTCATCCCCAGGTATGAGGACCGCCCGCCCCGCTACGCCCCAGGGCTGGCCCAGGACGGTCATCCGGGCTGACCCCTCGGGCCCGCCGCCCGGCCGACGATGGAAAGGTCCCCAGACCGCGGCCGACCGCCGCCCCGTCCCGACAGGAGCACGTTCCCGTGACCACCATCCCCTCCGGCGTCCCCACCGCCACCCGCGCCACCGCGGCGGCAGCCCGCGCGACGGATCTCACCAAGGTCTACGGAGCGGGCGAAACCCGGGTGGTCGCCCTCGACGCCGTCTCCGTCACGTTCCACCAGGCGCAATTCACCGCGATCATGGGCCCCTCCGGGTCCGGCAAGTCGACGCTGATGCACTGCATGGCGGGGCTGGACGCGATCTCCGGCGGCAGCGCCCGCATCGGGGAGACCGAGCTGACCGGCCTCAAGGACAAGAAGCTCACCCAGCTACGCCGCGACAAGATCGGCTTCATCTTCCAGGCGTTCAACCTGCTGCCGACCCTGACGGCGCTGGAGAACATCACCCTCCCCATGGACATCGCCGGCCGTAAGCCCGACCGCGCCTGGCTGGACCGCGTCGTGGAAACCGTGGGCCTCGGCGGCCGCCTCAAGCACCGGCCCGGCCAGCTCTCCGGCGGTCAGCAGCAGCGCGTCGCCGTCGCCCGCGCCCTCGCCTCCCGGCCTGAGATCATCTTCGCGGACGAGCCGACCGGCAACCTCGACTCCCGCTCCGGCGCCGAGGTCCTCGGCTTCCTGCGCAACTCCGTCCGCGAACTGGGCCAGACCGTCGTGATGGTCACCCACGACCCCGTGGCCGCCGCCTACGCCGACCGCGTCGTCTTCCTCGCCGACGGCCGCATCGTCGACGACATGGCCGACCCCACCGCCGACCGCGTACTGGAGCGGATGAAGGGGTTCGACGCCAAGGGCCGCACGAGCTGACGCCCCGCCGACCGCACTCCGGACCTCTCCCCCAGGACTACTGGCCATGCTCCGCACCGCCCTGCGCAACGTCCTCGCGCACAAGGCCCGGCTGCTGATGACCGTCCTCGCCGTCATGCTCGGCGTCGCCTTCGTCTCCGGCACCCTGGTCTTCACCTCGACCATCTCCGGCGCCCTGCGCTCCAGCGCCCAGGAGGGCTACGCCGACGTCGACGTGGCCATCCAGCCGCGCGGCGACGACTCCGGCCCCGGCCACCGCCCCGCCCTCGACCAGAAGCTGCTCGACGCGGCCGCCCACGTGCCCGGCGCCGCCTCCGCCACCGGCACCGTCACCGGCTTCACCGCCATCGCCGACAAGCACGGCAAGCTGGTCGGCAGCGGCTTCGCCACCAGCGGCGGCAACTACTACCCCGGCGCCGACGGCAAGGACGCCCGCTACCCGATGCGGGACGGCGTCGCCCCGCACGGCACCGGCCAGCTCGCCCTGGATGCCCGGACCGCCGACGAGGCCGGGTACAAGGTCGGCGACACCGTCCGCGTCTCCTTCGACGGACCGGTCCGCTCAGCCCGGCTGACCGGCATCTTCACCACCACCGACGGCGCCGTCTCGGCCGGCGGCAGCCTCGCGCTGTTCGACAACGCCAGCGCCCAGAAGCTGCTGCTCACCCCCGGCACGTACAGCGAGATCCACGTCAAGGCCGCGCCGGGCACCTCGCAGCAGGCCCTGGAGAAGCAGATCCGCGACGTGCTGCCCGCCAAGGGCGCCGAGGCCACCACCGGCCGTCAGCTCGCCGACGACGAGGCCGAGATGATCGCCGAGGGCATGCGGAGCATGCAGACCGCGCTGCTGGGCTTCGCCGGTATCGCGCTGTTCGTCGGCATCTTCCTCATCGCCAACACCTTCACCATGCTGGTCTCCCAGCGCACCAAGGAACTGGCGCTGCTGCGCGCGGTCGGCGCCAGCCGCCGCCAGGTCACCCGCTCGGTGCTGATCGAGGCCGCCGTCGTCGGCGCGGTCGCCGCCCTCACGGGCCTGGCCGCCGGCATCGGCATCGGCGCCGGGATGCGCGCCCTGATGAACTCAGCCGGCGCCACCGTGCCCGACGGCCCGCTCGTCATCGGCGCCTCCACCGTCATCACCGCGCTGGTGGTCGGTATCGGCGTGACCGTCCTCGCCGCCTGGCTGCCGGGCCGCCGCGCCGCGAAGATCCCGCCGGTCGCCGCGATGAGCAGCGTCCACGCCACCGCCACCACCAAGACCCTCGTGGTCCGCAACACCCTCGGCGCGCTCCTCGCGGGCGCCGGCACCGCCGCCGTCCTGGCCGCCACCGGCATGAGCGACGGCAAGGCCGTCATGGGCCTGGGCGCGGTCCTGCTGCTGATCGGCGTGTTCGTCCTGACGCCGCTGCTGTCCCGCCCGCTGATCGCCCTGGCCACACCGCTGCTGCGGACGTTCGGCGTCGCCGGCAAGCTCGCCCGGCAGAACGCGGTCCGCAACCCGCGCCGCACCGCCGCCACCGCCTCCGCGCTGATGGTGGGCCTGACCCTCATCACCGGCCTGACGGTCATCGCCACCAGCGTCCAGAAGGGCGTCGACAAGATGGCCGCCGACTCCCTCAAGGCCGATTACGTCGTGTCGATGGCCTCCAAGACGCCGCTCTCCCCCGAGGTGGCGCAGAAGCTCGCCACCCTGGACGAGGTCACCGCCGTCAGCCCGCTGCGCGACTCCGAGGCGACCATCGGCACCACCGACACCTCCCTGACCGGCGTCAACGGCAAGGACTTCGGCAAGCTCACCCGCCTCGACCTCGCCTCCGGCTCGCTCTCCGGACTGACCTCCGGCGGCCTGCTCGCCGACGAGGACACCGCCCGCGAGCAGGGCTGGCGGGCCGGCAGCCGCGTCCCGGTGACGTTCGAGGACGGTACGGCGAAGACCCTGACCGTCTCCGGCGTCTACCGCGCCAACGAGATGATCCACCAGATCGTCGTCGACAACGGCGTCGTCGGCCCCCACCAGAAGCACGCCACCGACACGCAGGTGCTGCTGAAGACCGAGGGCGGCGCCACCGACACCGCCAAGCAGCACCTGATCGACGCGCTCGGCAAGAACCCGGCCCTCAGCGTCCAGGACAAGAAGGACGTCTCCGACGGCATCTCCCAGACCATCAACCTGCTGCTGAACATGGTCTACGCACTGCTCGCCATGGCCGTGATCGTCGCCGTCCTCGGCGTCGTCAACACCCTGGCCATGTCGGTCTTCGAACGCTCCCAGGAGATCGGCATGCTCCGCGCCATCGGCCTGGACCGCACCGGCGTCAAGCGGATGGTCCGCCTGGAGTCCCTGGTCATCTCGCTCTTCGGCGGGATCCTCGGCATCGGCCTCGGCGTCTTCTTCGGATGGGCCGCAGGCCGGCTCGTCTCCGGCTCGCTCACCACCTACGAACTGGTGCTGCCCTGGGGCCGGATGGGCGTCTTCCTCGCCATGGCCGCGGTGGTCGGTGTGGTCGCCGCCCTGTGGCCGGCCCGCCGCGCGGCGAAGCTCAACATGCTCACCGCCCTCAAGGCGGAGTAGCCGCCGCACACCCGCGGGGCCCCGGACCTGATGCGGTCCGGGGCCCCGCGCCGTACGGTGCCTCAGCCCTGCCAGGCGCGCGGCCGCAGCGGCAGCCCGGACGCCCCGGACTCCGGCGTCCGCACCGCCAGCACCTGGTTGACCCCTATGCGGTTGCGCTCGAAGGACAGCGCGGACGCGGCCATGTAGAGCCGCCACACCCGGGCCCGGCCCGGCGACGTCAGCCGCACCGCCTCCTGCCAGCCCGCCTCCAGGTTGGCGACCCACCGCCGCAGCGTCAGCGCGTAGTGCTCCCGCAGCACCTCCACGTCCCGCACCTCGAACCCGGCGTCCTCCAGCGCCCCCGCGGTCCGCCCGACGGGCGCCAGCTCACCGTCGGGGAAGACGTACCGGTCGATGAACTCATCGACGTGGTAGGCGTCCTCGTCGTCCAGCGGGCGCCGCGCGATCTGGTGGTTGAGCAGTCGCCCGCCCGGCTTGAGCAGGGCGTACAGCGCGCTCGCGTACTCGGCGTAGCGGGCCCGCCCGACGTGCTCGGCCATCCCGATCGAGGAGATCGCGTCGAACGGCTCGTCGTGGATCTCGCGGTAGTCCTGCACCCGGATCTCGATCCGGTCGGCCAGCCCCTCCTCCGCGACCCGCTTCCGGGCGTACGCCGCCTGCTCCTCGGAGAGGGTGATGCCGACGGCGCGGACGCCGTACTCACGGGCGGCGTGCAGCACCATCGAGCCCCAGCCGCACCCCACGTCCAGCAGCCGCTGCCCCTCCGTCAGGCCGAGCTTGCGGCAGATCAGATCGAGCTTGTCGCGCTGCGCGTCCTCCAGCGTCGCGTCGGGGCCCGACCAGTACGCGCACGAGTAGACCATCGACGGGCCGAGCACCAGCGCGTAGAAGTCGTTGCCGACGTCGTAGTGGTGGCTGATGGCGTCCTTGTCGCGCAGCAGGGTGTGGAGCGGGCCGCGGCGGTGGCGGGATTCCTCGGCGGGCGGCGACGGCGGCAGCGGCGCGCCCGCGAGGGAGAGCAACTCCTTGGCGGCGGCGCGGACCTCGGGCCGGGCCAGGGCCCGCAGGACGGGCGCGCGCTGCGGTGCGGGGGCGGCGGTGCCGCGCTCCCAGATGAGGCCGGCCAGCAGGTCGAGCGCCTCGTAGAGATCGCCCTCGATGTCGAGGTCACCGGCGACCCAGGCGCGGGCCAGGCCCAGTTCGCCGGGTTTGAAGAGCAGGCGGCGCAGCGCGCGGCGGTTACGGAACACGAGGACCGGGGTGCCCGGAGGGCCGAACTCGCTGCGGTCCCACGCGCGGATACGGACCGGGAGCTTCGCCCCCAGCACCTCCTCGGCGAGCTTGGTGAGCCGTCCAGCGGCGTCGGCCATGTCGCACACCTCCGTCTTGACGAGTCGGCGAAACAGTTTCACCGACCACGTAAACGCCGTGCAGGCGCCCGGATAATCCCGTTCCCGCGTAAGGGGACGGCAAAGCGCGCAACGGCTCCGACGGCGGACATGCCGAAGGGCGTCCGCCCCACGGATGGCGGACGCCCTTCGGGCCGACCGGACTACACCGGCCTGGAGATCAAGAAGCCTTGGCCTTCGGCTTGTCGGCCTCGGCGGCGGGCTTCGGCGCCGGCTTCGCCGCCTCGTAGAACTCCTCGCGGGGGTTCTGCATGGCGCTGAGCGAGACGACCTCACGCTTGAGGAACATCGCGAGCGTCCAGTCGGCGAAGACCCGGATCTTGCGGTTGAACGTCGGCATCGCCATGCCGTGGTACGCGCGGTGCATGTACCAGGCGAGACGGCCCTTGAGCTTGATCTTCATCTTGCCCATGACGATCATCGCGACGCCCTTGTGCAGGCCGAGACCCGCGACGGCGCCCTTGTTCGCGTGGCTGTACTCCTTCTGCGGGAAGCCCCGCATACCGGAGACCACGTTGTCGCCGAGGACCTTCGCCTGCCGCAGCGCGTGCTGGGCGTTCGGCGGGCACCAGGCGTTCTCGTTACCGGCCTTGCGGCCGACCATGTCCGGCACCTGGGCGTTGTCGCCCGCGGCCCAGATGTAGTCGGTGCCCTGGACCTGGAGGGTGGCGGCGGTGTCGACGTGACCGCGCGGGCCCAGCGGCAGACCGAAGCGGGAGAGCGCCGGGTTCGGCTTGACGCCCGCGGTCCACACGATGGTGTCCGAGTCGACCTCGAGGCCGTTGTTGAGCACGACGTGACCGTCGACGCAGGAGTCCATACCGGTCTTGAGGTAGACCTCGACGCCACGGCCCTCAAGGTGGGCCTTGCCGTACGCGCCGAGCTTCGGGCCGACCTCGGGAAGGATCTTGTCGGCGACGTCGACCAGCAGGAAGCGCATGTCTTCGCGCTTGACGTTGTTGTAGTACTTCGCGGCGTCGCGGGCCATGTCCTCGACCTCGCCGACGGTCTCCGCACCGGCGAAGCCGCCGCCGATGAAGACGAAGGTCAGCGCCTTGCGGCGGACCTCCTCGTCGGTGGTGGAGTCGGCCTTGTCGAGCTGCTCCAGCACGTGGTTGCGCAGACCGATGGCCTCCTCGACGCCCTTCATGCCGATGCCGTTCTCGGCCAGGCCGGGGATCGGGAAGGTACGGGAGACCGCGCCCATCGCGATGACCAGGTAGTCGAAGGGCAGCTCGTACGCCTCGCCGACCAGCGGCGCGACGGTGGCGACCTTGCGGTCCTGATCGATGGTGGTCACCCGGCCGGTGAGAACCTCCGCCTTGGGCAGCACACGCCGCAGCGGAACCACGACGTGGCGCGGGGAGATGCTGCCGGCCGCAGCTTCAGGGAGGAAGGGCTGGTACGTCATGTACGAGCGCGGGTCGACGACCGTGACGGTCGCCTCGCCGTACCGCATCTTCTTGAGGATGCGGCGTGCCGCGTACAGGCCTACGTACCCACCGCCTACAACGAGGATCCTGGGACGCTCCGTGGTGCTCATGCAATCGAGTATCCACCTCCCCCTGGGGGGCCGCTCGTGAGCCCCTTCACAAGAACAGCAGGGGGGTCTGCTACACTGCGCCGCCCCCGTGACGGACGCCATACCGCCTCCGGGGAACCACCCGGCGCCACGACCCGTTGAGACCCCTTGTGATCAGGGCTTGTGAACACACGGGCGACCGAACCACACGCCGGGTGAGCGCCGACACCGTTCCCGCCCCGCCGCGTATTCACCGGTTCAAGAGGTCCTAGGACCTTCGATTGAGGCTCGTAGGACCCCTTTCTTCGACCATCGGCCACTTTTTTCATGTGAAGAGTTTCACGAACTTTCCCGGCGGACCGGCCCGCGCCACCGCCGGAAGGGGCTGACCTGGCGTGAGAACGGGGGCGTACGGGGCGCGTTGCGCACGGCCCCCGTGCCCTGGAGGACACGGGGGCCGGAGGTTCCGGGGACCGCCCGGCCGGAAGCAGGCGGGCGTCGTCCGGGGGGCGTATCGCCCGTACTACGCGGCCTCCTCGGCCGCCTTGATCGCGATGCCGTCCAGGATGTCGTGCTCGCTGACGACGACCTCCTCGGCGCCCGTGCGGTCCATGATCGCGAGGAGGACGAGGGCGCCGGCGGCGATGACGTCGACGCGGCCGGGGTGGATCACCGGGATCGCGGCGCGCTGGGAGTGGGTGGAGGCGACCAGGCGGTCGGTGATCTCGGCGACGCGGGCGCGGGAGATCCGCGCGTGGTGGACGGCGTCCGAGTCGTAACGGTCGAGGCCGAGGGCGATGGCGGCGACGGTGGTCACCGAACCGGCCAGACCGACGAGGGTGGCGGCCTCGCCGAGCGGGACGGCGGCCGCGGCCTCGTCGAGGGCGGCGGCCACATCGGCCTTGATCGCGGCGATCCGGTCGGGGGCCGGCGGGTCGCTGATCTCGCCGTCGCGCACCAGGTGCCGCTCGGTCATCCGCACGCACCCCATGTCGACGGAGCGGGCGGCGCGGACCGTGCCGTCGCCGAGGACGAACTCGGTGGAGCCGCCGCCGATGTCCACGACGAGGAAGGGGCGGGGCAGGTCGGTGGCGAGCAGTTCGCGGGTGGCGCCGGTGAAGGAGAACTTCGCCTCCTGGTCGCCGGTGATGACCTCGGGCTCGACGCCGAGGATGTCCCGCACACCGCGGACGAAGTCGTCGCGGTTGGCCACGTCGCGGGAGGCGGACGTGGCGACGAACAGGGTGCGCCCGGCGCCCAGCTCCTCGATGACCGCGGCGTACTCGCGGCAGGCGGCGAAGGTCCGCTCCAGCGCCTCGGGGGCGAACCGCCCGGTGCGGTCCACGCCCTGGCCCAGGCGGACGATCCGCATCCGGCGGTCCAGCTCGGTCAGCTCACCGGTGGCCGGATCGACGTCGGCGACGAGCAGCCGGATGGAGTTGGTACCGCAGTCGACGGCGGCGACCCGGGTCATTCGGCGTCTCCTTCGGGGGCCGTCTCCTGGCAGGGGCTCACGCACGGGCCCTTGCGCCACCACTCGGGCAGCATCGCGATCGCCTCGTCGCCCAGCGGGTTGACGCCGGGGCCGGCCGCGAGGGAGTGGCCGACGAGGACGTGCAGGCACTTGACCCGGTCCGGCATGCCGCCGGCGCTGGGGAAGCCCTGCAGCACCTCGATGGCGTCCCGGCGGCGGATGTAGTCCTCGTGGGCGGCGCGGTAGGCGGCGGCCAGCTCGGGGTCGGTCGCCAGCCGCTCCGTCATCTCCTTCATCACGCCGTTGGCCTCCAGCGTGCCGATGGCGGAGGCCGCGCGCGGGCACGTCAGGTAGTACAGCGTCGGGAACGGTGTGCCGTCCTCCAGGCGCGGGGCCGTCTCGACGACGTCCGGCTGACCGCAGGGGCAGCGGTGGGCGATGGCCCGCAGGCCGCGCGGCGGGCGGCCGAGCTGCTCCTTGAAGGCGGCGATGTCCGCGGCGGTGGGCTCGGTGGGCTCGGTCTGGGGCGGAGGCGTGTCCATGTGCGCTTTCGGTGGGATCTTCGATGGGGTCTTCGGTGGGCTCACGGCCGCGGACGGGCGGACGCGGCGGGTGCGGCGCGCCGGCGGACGCGGGCCGGGGCGGGCGGTTCCGGGGCGCGGGGCGTCACCGGTCGGCCGTGTCGACGTCGGTCCAGAGGTTCTCGTACCAGGGGGTGGAGGCCGCCGCCGCGCCCTCGCGCGGAGCGCCGTCACCGGCGCGTGAGCCGTCCTGGACGATATATCCCGTCTCGCCGGGGCGGACGAAGTGCAGGTGCAGGCGGGCCTGCTGCTCGACGTAGGCGGGGTCGCGCCAGCGGGACTTCTCGTCGCGCAGCCGGTCCAGCGTCCGGGCCGCCTCCTGGGCCTTGCGGCGCTGGTCGGCGATGTCGGAGCGCTGCGAGACGTACTGCCGTATCGGGTAGGCCAGGGCCACGACGAGGGAGCACATGACGAGGGCCAGCAGGGCCGCCCGGCCGGTGAGGCGGTTGCGGCGGGGGCGCCGGACGCGCTGCACGCGGGCCGCCGCCTGTTCGCCGAGCGCCTTGAGCCGGGTCGCGGTCGAGAACCGGTCCGCGGACACGTCGCCTCCCCTTGGGCCGACCGTCATGGAGTTCCTGCGCTCCCGCCGGGCGGGGCCGGTCGGAAGCGCAGCCGTCCCCGGCAACGGTACGGGACCGTCGCCGGGGACGAACGCAGGCCGTGGCGGCGGGTGGCCCGCCCTCGGTCGGGTGGGGCGGGGCGCACCTGTGCCGGGGTATCAGCCCTGGAGAGGGTCAGCCCTTGAACCGCGGGAAGGCCGAACGGCCGGCGTAGACCGCCGCGTCGTCCAGGATCTCCTCGATGCGCAGGAGCTGGTTGTACTTGGCGACGCGCTCGGAGCGGGCCGGGGCGCCGGTCTTGATCTGGCCGCAGTTGGTGGCGACGGCCAGGTCGGCGATGGTGACGTCCTCGGTCTCGCCGGAGCGGTGCGACATCATGCACTTGAAGCCGTTGCGCTGGGCCAGCTCGACGGCGTCCAGGGTCTCGGTGAGCGAACCGATCTGGTTCACCTTGACCAGGAGGGCGTTGGCGGAGCCCTCCTCGATGCCGCGGGCCAGCCGCTCGGGGTTGGTGACGAAGAGGTCGTCGCCGACGAGCTGGACCTTGGCGCCGAGCTTGTCGGTGATGACCTTCCAGCCGGCCCAGTCGTCCTCGAACAGCGGGTCCTCGATGGAGACCAGCGGGTACGCGTCCACCAGCTCCTCGTAGTACTCCGTCATCTCGGCGGCGGAGCGCTCCTTGCCCTCGAACTGGTACTTGCCGTCCTTGTAGAACTCGGAGGCGGCGACGTCCAGGGCGAGCGCGATGTCCTGGCCGGGGGCGTAACCGGCCTCCTTGATGGCTTCCAGGATGAGGTCGAGGGCCTCGCGGTTGGAGCCGAGGTTCGGGGCGAAGCCGCCCTCGTCGCCGAGACCGGTGGCCAGGCCCTTGCTCTTCAGGACCTTCTTGAGGGTGTGGTAGACCTCGGCGCCCCAGCGCAGCGCCTCGGAGAAGGACTCCGCGCCGATCGGGGCGATCATGAACTCCTGGATGTCGACGTTGGAGTCGGCGTGCGACCCACCGTTGAGGATGTTCATCATCGGGACGGGCAGCAGGTGCGCGTTCGGGCCGCCGAGGTAGCGGAAGAGCGGCAGGTCGCTGGCCTCGGAGGCGGCGTGCGCGACGGCGAGGGAGACGCCGAGGATGGCGTTGGCGCCCAGCGAGCCCTTGTTGTCGGTGGCGTCCAGGTCGAACATGGCCTGGTCGATGAGGCGCTGCTCGGTGGCGTCGTAGCCGACCAGCTCCGGGCCGATCTGCTCGATGACGGCGAGGACGGCCTTCTCGACGCCCTTGCCCTGGTAGCGGTTGGGGTCCCCGTCGCGCAGCTCGATGGCCTCGAAGGCGCCGGTGGAGGCGCCGGACGGAACGGCGGCCCGGCCGGTGGAGCCGTCGTCGAGGCCGACCTCGACCTCGACCGTGGGGTTACCTCGCGAGTCGAGAATTTCCCGGGCTACGACGACGTCGATGGACGGCACGTTGTCTCCTTCATGGGTGTCTGGAGTTCTGCGGCACGAGCCTAACGGCCCCCGGGTCCTCGACTGCCTCGCGGCCCGCACTACGGGACGAAAGTGCCTCGGACGCCGGGTTCCGGCCTTTCGGCAACGAAGGCCACGGAACGGAAAAGCAGGCGGATAAGGGGCAGGCCACGACGGTGTGTCCGGCACCAGAGTACGGAACGGCGAAACCCCGCCTCGGCGCACGGCGGGTGGCACCGGCTCGGGAGCCGGTGCCACCCCGGGGACGTGCGCGCCGGACGGGGCGTCGCGTGGGGAGGGTGATGCGGCGGGCGCGGGGCCCGGACGGTGCCGGGGCCGCGGCCCGCGAGGCCCGGGCGCCGGTGCCGTCCCCCGGTCCGGTGTGCCGTACGTACCGCCGTACGTACGGGAGCGGTGGACCGGGAGGGGCGGCCGTCATGTCCCGGCGCGCCTCGTGGCGGTGGGGACGGGGACGGCGGGGCCGGGGAGCCCGGGGTGCGGGGCGGTGAGCGGTGCCCCGCGGGGGGGGATCGGGCCGCGGGGATCAGATGTGGAGCTTCTGGCCCGGGAAGATGAGGTTCGGGTTGGAGCCGATGGTGGACTTGTTGTCCGCGTAGACCGACTTCCAGTTCTTGCCGTGCGCCTTGGCGATCTTGGCCAGGGTGTCGCCGGACTTCACGGTGTAGTTGCCGTGGCCCATGACGTGGTGCTGCGGGGCGCGCTTCGGGGCGGCCTCGGTCCGCGGGGCCTGCTGCTTCGGCGCCGCCTTGGGCTGGGCCTGCTGCTTCGGCGCCTGCTGCTTGGGGGCGGCCTTGGTGGTGGCGCCGGTGTTCAGGTCGGGGGACGGGCCACCGGCGGTGAGGTTGCCGGCGCCGGCGCAGGACCAGGCGCCCGGGCCCTGGATGGCGAGGAGCTTCTCGGCGGCCTGGATCTGCTGGGCCTTGGTGGCCAGGTCGGCGCGGGGCGCGAACTGCGTGCCGCCGGCGGCCGCCCAGCTGGAGGCGGAGAACTGCAGGCCGCCGTAGTAGCCGTTACCGGTGTTGATCGACCAGTTGCCGCCGGACTCGCACTGGGCGACGGCGTCCCAGGTGGCGACGGAGGCGGCGGAGGCGTTGGTGGCGCCCATCAGCGGGACGGCCACGGCGGCGCCGGCGACACCGGCGAGGGTCGCGACGCGGACGGCCTTGGAGGGGCGGCGGTGCTTGGCCTTGTTGCTCAGCATGGTTCGTTTTCCTCACCGACGCCTGCGAGGTGAGCTGTCGGGTTCGGGCGGCGTGGATTGCCCGGCCGTGCTTTCGCACGGCTTCACCCCAAGCCGGTTGACCCGCTTTCACGGGTGGGGCCGGCGCTTACCTTGGGTCCCCCGCTCCTGCCTTCGGCGCTTGCGCGTCGACCACCTTCGCCCACCGGCAGGATTCGGCGTGTGAACGAAGGGCCCGCTTTGGCGAGCGGTGCTGACCGTAAGCAGAACCCTCTGTTTCGTTCAAACCCCGCTTTCTGCGCCCAGTTGACCGTCAATGATCACAGAGGGGTCACATTTCCGCAGGTGGGGCGTGGTGCGGATTTGCCGGGACGGGTCGGACACCACGGAGCGCGACGAGAGCCATGTCTCACTTTCGCCAAAACGGGCAAAAGGCGCCTATCGCCCCGATCAGTGGCCCAGATCGAGGAGTTGACCGGGGTGGATGAGGTCCGGGTCGTCACCGATGACGTCCTCGTTCCGCTCGTACAGCGCGGGCCAGCCGCCCGGCAGCTCCCGCGCCTCGGCGATGGCTGACAGGTTGTCACCGGGGCGCACGGTGTACGAGCCGTCGCCCGGCTCCGCCCGCTCGCCGCCCCGCGAGGCGTGCCGCCCCGGGGTGCGGTCGCCGTCCCCCTCGTCGTCACCGCCGCCGCGGTGGCGCCCGGAGCCGTCGCCGCGGGAGCCGTCGCGGTCCGCCGGGGGCGTCGTACGGGACGGGTGCGACGGCCCGGCGGGGTCGGTGGCGTGGCCGGACGGATCGGTGGACGGATCGCCGGAGGGGGCGGTGCCGTCGGGCCGCCGCGGCTCACCCGGCGTCTTCGGGGAGCCGGTGGGGTCAGGCGTGCCGGGGGTGGTGGACGGGTCCGGGGTGCCGTCCGGGGTGGACGGGTCGGTGGTGTCCGGGTCCGGGGTGCCGGGGGCGTGGGTCCCGTCCTGGCCGGTGTCCGTGCCCGGGTCGGCGCCGGGGTCGGTGCCGGGGTCGGTGTCGGTACCGGTGTCGGGGAGCCTGCCGTCCGTGTCGGCGGGGGGTGTGCCGCCGGGGTCGACGTCGGGGGTGCCGCCGTCCTCGGTGAGCCCGGCGTCGACGGCGCAGCGCGGCCAGGCGTCCGGGCCGCGTTCGGCGAGGATCGCCTGGGCCACGGCTATCTGCTGGGAGCGGCTGGCCAGGTCGGGCCGGGCGGCGTACTCCAGACCGCCGTGGTCGCGCCACATGTCGAGGGTGAGCTGGAGTCCGCCGTAGAAGCCGTTGCCGGGGGCGCTGGACCAGATGCCGCCCGACTCGCACTGGGCGACGCGGTCCCAGGTGGTGGCGTCGGCGGCGTGGGCGGCGCCCGTGCCGAGGAGGGGCAGGGCGAGGCCCGCGCCGGTCACTCCCGCCGTGACAAAGAGGGCCGGTGCCTGGCGGGGGCGACGGTGTCTGCCGTTGCCGGTGCGCATGCGATTGCCTTTCGAGCGGCGGTTGAGTTGTCCGCCCCGGCGCCCCGGCGCGGCCGCCCGGGGTCCGGTACGGCCACCACCGAGCGGTGGAGCGTTTGTTCGGTGGCAAGGTAGCCGGGCCCACGGGGCGTCACAAGCTGGTGTAGCGGAGATCACGTGTAGGTCACGTGCCTGATGGAGCGTCAATTACTGGGCCCCGGACGGCCGTCCGCGCGGGTGGGCGGCGTGTCGTCAGGGGGCCGGGGTGAACGTCACGGGGAGGGTGCGCAGACCGCGCATGATGAGCCCGCCGCGCCACCGCAAATCGTCCGGTTCCGCCGCAAGCCGGATGTCGGGCAGGCGGGTCAGGAGGGTGGCGAGGGCGGTCTGTCCTTCGAGGCGGGCCAGTGGCGCGCCGAGGCAGTAGTGGATGCCGTGGCCGTAGCCGAGGTGCGGGTTGTCGCCGCGGCGCAGATCGAGGGTGTCCGGGGCGTCGAAACGTGCGGGGTCGCGGTCGGCGGCGGCCAGCACCACCAGCACCGGATCGCCCTCGGCTATCCGCTCGCCGCCGATCGTCAGCTCCTCGGTCGCGAACCGCCAGGTGGCCAGCTCGACCGGCCCGTCGTAGCGCAGCAGCTCCTCGATGCCGGTGGCGAGGACGTCCGCGTCGCCGCAGGCCAGCGACTTCTGGAGGAGTTCGCGCTGGTCCGGGGCGCGCAGCAGGGCGTAGGTGCCGTTGCCGATGAGGTTGACGGTGGTCTCGAAGCCGGCGAAGAGCAGGATGAACGCCATCGCGGCGACCTCGTTCTCGGTGAGGTGTTCGCCGTGGTCCCAGGCGCGGATCAGGCCGGAGATCAGGTCCTCGCCGGGCGCGGGCTCGGGCGGCAGGACGGCGCGTTTGCGGTGGATCAGCTCGGCGAGGTAGCCGCGGATCTTCTTGACCGCCTTGGCGACGCCGCCGCGCGGACCGCCGCCGGTGCCGCCCGGCTTGGTGTGGCGGAGCATCATCGCGGCCCAGTCCCGGAAGTCGTCCTGGTCCTCGCGCGGGACGCCGAGCAGATCGCAGATGGCGTAGATCGGCAGCGGGAAGGCGAACTCGTGGATGAGGTCGGCCTCGCCGCGGGCGGCGAAGGAGTCGATGAGCCTGTCGGTCAGCTCCTGGACGCGCGGTGCGAAGGCGGCGACGCGGCGCGGGGTGAACGCCTTGGAGACCAGCCGGCGCAGCCGGGTGTGGTCCGGCGGGTCGATGTTGAGCAGATGCGTCATGAGGTTGGCGCTGCGCTCGCCGGGGATGCCGACCTTGCCCTTGCCGTGGGCGCTCTCGCTGTGGTGCACCGGATTCTTCGACAGCCGGGAGTCCGCGAGCGCCTGCCGCGCGTCCGCGTACCGCGTCACCAGCCACGCCTCGACCCCACTGGGCAACGCGGTCCGGTGCACCGGCGCGTGCTCCCGCAGCCAGGCGTACGCCGGATACGGGTCGGCACCGAACTCCCAGGTGAAGAGGGCGGGGGCGGCGGGGACGCGCTCGGCTGCGGCTTCCGGGAACGGGGGCGTCGCGTCGGCCCCGGTCGCTTCGGGGTACGCGGACGCAGCGGCGAACGCGCCTGTGCCGGTGGAAGTGGGGTGCACGGGGCAGCCCGGGGCCGAAGAGGTCAGGCCCGTGGCGGCTTCCGGGAACGGGGAAGTCACGTCGGACCCGGTCGCTTCGGGGTACGCGGACGCAGCGGCGAACGCGCCTGTGCCGGTGGAAGTGGGGTGCACGGGGCAGCCCGGGGCCGAAGAGGTCAGGCCCGTGGCGGCTTCCGGGGACGGGGAAGTCACGTCGGGTCCGGTGCGTCCGGAGCGCTCGGACGTAGCGGCGAACGCGCCTGTGCCGGTGGAGGTGGGGTGCACGGGGCAGCCCGGGGCCGAAGAGGTCAGGCCCGTGGCGGCTTCCGGGGACGGGGAAGTCACGTCGGGTCCGGTGCGTCCGGAGCGCTCGGACGTCGCAGGGGACACTCCGGTACCGGTGGAGGTGGGGTGCACGGGGCGGCCCGAAGCCGAAGGAGCCCGGTCCGTGGCGGCTTCCGGGAACGGGGGCGTCGCGTCGGACCTGGTGGCTTCGGGGTGCGCGGGGCAGCCGGGAGCGCCGGGCCCGGTGGAGGGCGCGGCGGCGGACGGGCGGTCCGGGGCGGGTGCTCCGGCGGGGCGGGCGGCGGGGCCCGGGGCGGTGCGGGGCGCGTCAGGGGTGGCGTCGGGCGTGAGGTGCACCTTTCGACGGTAACCGCTGCCCGGGGCGGCACGGACTGCACGGCCCTGCGCCCGCCTCGTACGGGCGGGCCTCCCCCACCGCCACCGCCGTGAGGGCGGGCCTCCCCTCGTAGACGCCTCCCTTCGCAAGGGCGGCACCTCGTAAGGGCGGGCCTCTCTCGCCGAAGGAAGGGCCTCCCGTAAGCGGGCCCTCGTAGGGGCGGGCCTCCGTGAGGGCGAGCCCCCTCGCCAAGGGAAGGGCCGTCCGGCTCCCCCGCCGAAGGGGGAAGGGCCCTCTACTCCGGTATCTCCCCCGGGGCGGGCTCCTCCGACGGCGGCAGGCCCTCCGCCGCGCGGATCGCGGTGCGGTAGGTGCGGGCGGCGGCGCGGAGGGCGGTTTCGGGGTCGGTGCCCTCGGCTTCGGCGCGGGCGGCCAGGGCCAGGAGTTCGTAGCCGATGCCGGGGGGCGACGGGCGGACGTCGAGACCGGCGGTGCGGGCGCGGGAGGCGAGCTTCGCGGCGAGGGCCAGCGCGGGCTGGGTGAGCGGGACGCCGTCGGTGACCGAGGCGCGCCGCTTCTCGGTCGCCTTGGTGCGCAGCCAGTGCGCCCGGACCTCCTCGGGCGTCTCGGCGGACTCGTCCCCGAAGACGTGCGGATGGCGGTGGATCAGCTTCTCCACCAGCGCCCCGGCGACATCGTCGACCGAGAACGGCGCGTCCGGGTCGTCCTGGGCGATGCGGGCGTGCAGGACGACCTGGAGCAGGACATCGCCCAGCTCCTCCCGCAGCTCCTCGCGGTCACCGCTCTCGATGGCCTCGACCAGCTCGTACGCCTCCTCCAGGGCGTACTTGGCGAGGTCTTCGTGGGTGCGCACGCCCGTCCACGGGCAGGCGGCGCGGATGCGGTCCATGACCTGGACGAGGTCGAGCAGCCGGGCGCCCGGCAGGTCGTACGCGCCGGGCAGCAGCTCCAGGTCGGGCATGGCCTCGCGGCCGGATCCGGCGAGGCGGGCCAGACCGTCGGTGAGCGCGCTCTCGCCGTCGGCGGAGGTGAGGACGACGGCCGTGCGGTCCCCGGCGACGCAGTCGTCGACCAGCTCGCGGGCGGTGGGGACGGCGGGCTCCACCGTGATCCCGGCCTCGCGCAGATAGGGCAACTGCGGGTGGGCGGGGTCGGCGCAGAGCACGCGGTCGGCGGTGCGCAGCGCCTGCCAGGCGGGCCAGGACAGCAGTCCCGGGGCGACGCGGTGGCTGGTGGTGAGCAGGACCAGGCGTCCGGTGCCGCCCTCGGGGCGGTCGGCGGCTCCGGCGTCGGCGAAGGGCACGTCAGCGTTCACCCCTCGAACGTAACGCACCCCACTGACAGCGCCCCGCGGCCGCGGGGCGGGGCCGCACCGGCGCGAGCCGCCGGCAGCCCCCGCCCGTACCGGCCCGTACCGGCGGGCTCCCGGACCGGCCCCGCCCCGCGCCGCACACGAGCAGCGGCCCCGGCGCCCGGCCGCCGTATCGGTCGGCCGGGCGCCGGGGCCGCGCCCCGTACGCGTACGTACCCGGTTACGCCTCCTGCCGGGCGGTCGTCGCGGGGGTGAGCCACGGGTCCTTGGTCGCGCCGAGGATGACGCGGCGGTCGTTCCAGGAGCCGAAGCGCGGGTTGACGTCGACGCCCATGGCGCGGGAGGTGCGGGCGAGGTTGTCGACGAGGCGGCGCTGGCCCTCGGGGCTGGTGCGGTCGGCGCCGATCTTCTTGGCCAGGCCGTCCAGGAGGAGTTGGTTGCGGACGGTCGCGTCGACCTCGTCGGGGGCGACGGACTGCTGCTGGAGCCAGACGGCCTTCAGCCGCTCCGGGCCGCCCAGTTCCTTCTCGGCGGTGGTGCGCCACCGCTGCACATCGGCGCGGGTGACGGTGACCCCGGCGCGGTCGGCGCTGCGCTCCAGGACCCGCTGGAAGATCATGCCGTTGAGGGTGGCCAGGCTCAACTGGCCGGTGTTGGAGATGAGTTGGCCGCCCTGCGGGGACCTGCTCTGCGCCTGGCGTACGTCCTTCACCTTCGCCTGGAGCTGGGCGACGGTGATCCGCTTGCCGTCGACGATCGCGGCGGCACCGGGGTGCGCGTCGCTGCCGCAGGCGGTGAGCAGCGGGGTCGCGGCCAGCAGGGCGGCGGAGAGGGATACGGAGAGCACTGTCCTACGGCGGAGCACGGGGCCTCCCGGCAGAGATCGTGAACGAGACGGCGCGGCGCGAACGCCGTGCGGCGGCGGTGGGCGGGGCGCTCCCGGCGGGTGCCGGGAGCGGGCATCTCATCGATCTGGCGTTGATCGATAGTAGGGAGTCCGGATGCCCCGGGCCACCGGTTGGCCAACGATTCCCCAGGTTTTTGGGTACGCGGGACGGGGTCGCCGGACGCCCCGCGTCCCCGCGGCGCACGGGGTGCCCGCGCCCGGCCCGTCGTCACCGGACGGAAGCCCGGCCGGTGCGCGCCTCCGGGCCCCATCACGCCCCGGCCACCGCCCCCGCTCCCCCTACTCCTTACTCCCTACTTCGCCGTGAACCGCTGCGGCGCCTCGGTCGGGTTGCCGCCGGAGGGGAGCTTCTCGCTCGGGCAGCCGTTGAGGACCTTCGTCATCGCGGTCTTCTCGTCGCGGGTGACCCACAGGCCGTACTTCTTCTTCACCGCCACCTGCCGGGCGACGTAGGTGCAGCGGTACCCCTGGTTCTCGGGGAGCCAGGCGGCCGCGTCGCCGTCGCTCTTGCCGCGGTTGGCGGACGCCTCCACGGCGATGAGGTTCAGCGGGTCGTTGGCGAGCGCGATCCGCTTGCGGGGCGCCCAGCGGGCGGCGCCCTTCTGCCAGGCGTCGGAGAGGGCCACGACATGGTCGATGTCGACCTTGCTGCTGCCGCGCCGGTAGCGGATGGTGCCGCCGGTGTACGGGTCGTGGGTGAGCGTCCCGGAGACGACCACGCAGGTCTTCCCGCGGTGCTTGGTGTTCTCCAGGTCGCGTTCGAGGATGTCGTCGCGGGTGCCGCAGCCGTTGCCGTCGGTGTCGGCCCAGGCACTGCCGAAGCGGGCGCGGGCGTAACCGTCCTGCGAGCCGCGCTTCTTGACGGGCAGCTCGGCCAGCGCCGACAGGGCCGCGCCGGGTGCGCCGGACGCCGACGCGCCGTCCTTGGCGTCCTCGGCGTCCGTCCCGTCGGCGGGCGAACAGCCGGTCAGGGCGAGCAGTGCGGCGACGGCTGCGGCGGGCAGTACGGTCCGTATGCGGTTCACGTCGGGGTCCCCTCCTCAAGAGCTGGGCCGCCGGGGCGCCGGTGGCCGGTCCGGCGAAGGAGCGTACGCGGCACGGGGCGGGCATGTCTGACGGCCCGGCGGGAAAACGCCCCGGCACACCCGGCGCCCGTCAGGTCGTCACCGTCCGGTTCGACGGTTTCGAGTATCTTTTCGGGAGCCGAGACGGAGGACGCGCATGGATACGGCCGCAGCGACGGCGGCGGGCGCCGGTCCGGGCACGACCGGCCGGACGGCCGGCGCGCCGCCCGGACAGCGGACCGCCCCGCCCGGCACGCCGCGGGCCGACCGCCCCGGCGGTACGCGCCGGCCCCGCCGCCTCGCGGCGCTGGGCGCCCCGCGTCTCGATCCGTACTGGACGGCGCTGCTGCTCTTCGCCGCGTACGCCACGCTGTCGCTGCTGCGGAACCTCACGGCGGGCAGCGCCTCGTGGGACCTGGGCATCTTCGAGCAGGCGGTGCGCGGTTACGCCCACCTCGGGGCGCCGATCGTGGACCTCAAGGGGCCGGGCACCAACATCCTCGGCGACCACTTCAGCCCGGTGCTGATCCTGCTCGCGCCCCTCTACCGGCTGCTGCCGTCGCCGATGACGCTGCTGACGGCGCAGGCGGCGCTGTTCGCGCTGTCGTCGGTACCGGTCACCCGCACCGCCGCGCGCTTCCTGGGGCGCGCCCGGGGGCTGGCGGTCGGTGTCGCCTACGGGTTGTCGTGGGGGCTGCAGAAGGCCGTCGACTTCGACTTCCACGAGATCGCGTTCGCGCTGCCGCTGCTGGCGTTCGCGCTGGAGGCGGTGGTGCGCGGGCGGTGGACGGCGGCGGTGTGCTGGGCCGCACCGCTGGTGCTGGTCAAGGAGGATCTGGGCGTCACCGCCGCGGCCATCGGCGTGGTGGTGCTGGTGCGGGCGCGGCGGGCGGTGCCGCTCGCCGTGGCGCTGATCGGCTTCGGTCTCGCCGCCACCGCCGTCGCCCTCGGCGTGATCATCCCGGGGTTCAACGGCACCGGCTCGTACGACTACTGGACGAAGCTGGGCGGCGAGGGCGCGGCGGGGCCGGGGATCGGGGCGGGTGAGGCGCTGCACACCCTGCTGTGGGTGCTGCTGCCGGCCGGTGCGCCGCTGGCGCTGCGCTCCCCGCTGCTGCTGGCCGCGGTCCCGACGCTCGGCTGGCGGTTCGTCTCCCACGAGCCGCACTACTGGGGCATCGACTGGCACTACAACGCGGTGCTGATGCCGGTGGTCTTCCTCGCCCTCGTCGACGCGCTGGAGCGGTCGGGGCGCTCGCCGCGGCCGTGGCTGCGGTCGCTGGCGGGCCAGTTGCCGGCCGCGTGCCTGGCCGCGGCGCTCGCGCTGACCTGCACGTTGCCGCTGTCCCGGCTCACCGAGGCGGCCACCTACCGCGTCCCGCCGCAGACCGTCGCCGCGAACCGGCTGCTGGCGACCGTCCCGGACGGCGCGAGCGTCGAGGCGGACATCCGGCCGCTGTCCCGGCTGGTCTCCCGTACCCGGGTGTTCTGGATCGGCGACACCCGCGGGATCGCCCCCGACTACGTCGCCGTGCAACTGGCCGACGGCCGCACCCCGCAGCAGGCCGCGGCCGAGGCGGAGCAGCGCCATCCGCGCACCCGCTACGCGGTCTCCGGTACGACGACGGACCTCGTGGTGCTGCGGCGGACATCCGGCCCCTGACGCCGGGCGGGCCCCGGCACCGGACGGAAAACCGGGGGCGGTGGCGGCCACCGGTGGTTACGGTGGCGCGATGCCCATCCAGGTGATCGTTCTCAACGGTGGTTCAAGCTCCGGTACGTCGTCGCTGGCCCGCGCCCTCCAGGAGGTCCTGCCGCGCCCGTGGCTGACGTTCGGCGTGGACAGTCTGATCGAGGCGCTGCCGCCCGGGCTGATGGACGACCCGGACGGCCTGGTCCTCGGCGCGGACGGCTCGGTCACGCCCGGCGCCGCCTTCCAGGCGCTCCAGGAGAGCTGGCGGCACGGCGTCGCGGCGGTCGCCCGCGCCGGGGCGCCGGTCATCCTCGACGAGGTGTTCCTCGGCGGCGTCGAGGGGCGCCGCGCCTGGGAGCCCGTCCTGGACGGCCTGCCCGTCTTGTGGGTCGGCGTCCGCTGCGACGCGGCCACCGCCACCGCCCGCGAACGCACCCGCCCCGACCGCGTCCCCGGTATGGCCGCCGCCCAGGCGTCCCTCGTCCACCGCGGGATGACGTACGACATCGAGGTCGACACCGGCCGCCGCACGGCGCGGGAGTGCGCGCGGGAGGTGGCGCGGCGGGTGGGGTGAGCCGGGCCGCCGACCGCCGTACGGGCCGAAGGCCATCCGCCGCCTCCGGCCCGTATGCGCGGGTCCGACCGCCTCACGCCCCCAGGATCGTCGTCAGGAACTCGCCCACCCAGGCCAGGAGTTCCCGGCCGACCAGCGGCTTGCCGCCGATCTTGCCGGTGGTGGGGCGGGGCACCAGGACCTGGTGGGTGGCCGGTTTGAGGACGGCGCGCGGGTGGAGGCGCTTGAGGCGCAGCTCCTGGGACTCGCGCAGTTCCACCGGGCCGAAGCGGACATTGGAGCCCTGGAGGGTGATGTCGCTGACGCCGCAGGCGCGCGCCAGCATCCGCAGCCCGGCGACCAGCAGCAGGTTCTCCACCGGCTCGGGCAGCTTGCCGTAGCGGTCGGTCAGCTCCTCGCGGACCGCCTTGATGTCCTCCTCGCTGGATGCCGCCGCGATGGCGCGGTACGCCTGGAGGCGCAGCCGCTCGCCGGGCGCGTAGTCGTGCGGGACGTGCGCGTCGACCGGCAGCTCGATCTTGACCTCCAGCGGCGGCTCCTCCTCCGCCCCGCCCTCCAGGGACGCGCGGTAGTCGGCGACCGCCTCGCCGACCATCCGGACGTACAGGTCGAAGCCGACGCCCGCGATATGGCCGGACTGCTCGCCGCCGAGGAGATTGCCCGCGCCGCGGATCTCCAGGTCCTTCATGGCGACGTACATACCGGCGCCCATCTCGGTGTGCTGCGCGATCGTCGCCAGCCGCTCGTGGGCGGTCTCGGTCAGCGGCTTCTCCGGCGGGTAGAGGAAGTAGGCGTAGCCGCGGTCGCGGCCCCGGCCCACCCGGCCGCGGAGCTGGTGGAGCTGGGAGAGGCCGAAGTTGTCACCGCGCTCGACGATGAGGGTGTTGGCGTTGGAGATGTCGATACCGGACTCGACGATGGTGGTGGAGACCAGCACGTCGAACTTCTTCTCCCAGAAGTCCACGACGACCTGCTCCAGGGCCTGTTCGGACATCTGGCCGTGGGCCGTCGCGATCCGCGCCTCGGGGACGATCTCGCGCAGCCGCGCCGCCGCCCGGTCGATCGACTCGACGCGGTTGTGGATGTAGAAGACCTGGCCCTCACGGAGCAGTTCCCGGCGGATGGCCGCGCCGATCTGCTTCTCCTCGTACGGCCCGACGAAGGTGAGCACCGGGTGGCGCTCCTCGGGCGGGGTGGTGATCGTCGACATCTCGCGGATGCCGGTGACGGCCATCTCCAGGGTGCGGGGGATGGGCGTCGCGGACATCGTCAGCACGTCGACGTTGGCGCGGAGCTTCTTGAGCTGCTCCTTGTGCTCGACGCCGAACCGCTGCTCCTCGTCGACGATGACGAGGCCGAGGTCCTTGAACTTCGTCTCGGAGGAGAAGAGGCGGTGGGTGCCGATGACGATGTCGACGGAGCCGTCCTTGAGCCCTTCGAGGGTCGCCTTCGACTCGGACTCCGTCTGGAAGCGGGACAGCGCGCGGACGTTGACGGGGAACTGTCCGTACCGCTCGGTGAAGGTGCCGTAGTGCTGCTGGACGAGGAGGGTCGTCGGGACGAGGACGGCGACCTGCTTGCCGTCCTGCACCGCCTTGAAGGCCGCTCTCACAGCGATCTCGGTTTTGCCGTAGCCGACGTCGCCGCAGATCAGCCGGTCCATCGGGACGGACTTCTCCATGTCCTCCTTGACCTCGGCGATGGTGGTGAGCTGATCGGGCGTCTCCGCGTACGGGAAGGCGTCCTCCAGCTCGCGCTGCCAGGGGGTGTCCGGGCCGAAGGTGTGGCCGGGCGCCGCCATCCGCGCGGAGTACAGCTTGATGAGGTCGGCGGCGATCTCCTTGACCGCCTTCTTCGCCCGCGCCTTCGTCTTCGTCCAGTCGGCGCCGCCGAGGCGGTGCAGCGTCGGCGCCTCACCGCCGACGTACTTGGTGACCTGCTCCAGTTGATCGGTGGGGATGTACAGCCGGTCGCCGGGCTGGCCGCGCTTGGCGGGCGCGTACTCGACGAGGAGGTACTCGCGGGTGGCGCCCTGGACGGTGCGCTGCACCATCTCGATGTAGCGGCCCACGCCGTGCTGCTCGTGGACGATGAAGTCGCCCGCCTTCAGCGTCAGCGGGTCGATGGTCTTCCGGCGGCGGGCCGGCATCCGGCCCAGCTCCTTGGCGGCGGCCTTCTGCCCGGACAGGTCGGTCTCGGTGAGGACGGCGAGCCGCAGCGCCGGATCGACGAAGCCGTTGTCGAGGGAGCCGCAGGCGACATGGACGACGGACGGCGCGAGCGCGGTCAGCTCGGCGTCGAGGCGGGCGGCGATGCCCTCCCCGCCCAGCACCTCGACGGTGCGGGCGGCCGGGCCGTGGCCCTCGGTGACGTAGACGGTGCGCCAGCCGTCGGCGAGCCAGCCCTTGGTGTCGGCGAGGGCGCGGGCGGTGTCGCCGCGGTAGGTGTCGGGGGCGCGCATCCCGAGGGTGAGGGTGTCGCCGGAGTCGGGCGCGGTGTCCTCGTCGGCGGTGAACTGGCTCACCGACCACCACATCATCCCCAGCTCACGGGCGTGGGCCCGGACGTCGGCGATGCCCCACAGCGAGGCCGCGCCGACATCGATCGGCGCCTCTCCCCCACCGGCACTCGCGGCCCAGGACGCCTGGAGGAATTCCTGGCTGGTGGCGACGAGGTCGGCGGCGCGGGTGCGGACCCGCTCCGGGTCGCAGACCACGGCCATGCTCCCGGCGGGCAGCACGTCGAGCAGCAGCTCCATGTCGTCGACGAGGACCGGCGCGAGGGACTCCATGCCCTCGACGGCGATCCCCTCGGCGATCTTCCCGAGGAGTTCCCCCAGCTCGGGGTGGGCCTCGGCCAGCTCCGCGGCCCGCTCCCGGACGGCGTCGGTGAGCAGCAGCTCCCGGCACGGCGGCGCCCACAGCCCGTGCTCGGCGACCTCCAGGGACCGCTGGTCGGCGACCTTGAAGTACCGGATCTCCTCGACGTCGTCGCCCCAGAACTCGATCCGGAGCGGATGCTCCTCGGTGGGCGGGAAGACGTCCAGGATGCCGCCGCGGACGGCGAACTCACCGCGCTTCTCGACCAGTTCGACCCGGGAGTACGCGGCGGCCGCGAGCCCGTCGACGACCTCACCGAGATCGGCGCTCCGCCCCGTCCGCAGACTGACGGGCACCAGATCGCCGAGCCCCTTGACCTGCGGCTGGAGCACGGAGCGGATCGGCGCGACGACGACGGAGACGGGGCCGGTGGCCGGGTCGTCGGGGCTGGGGTGGGCGAGGCGGCGCAGCACCGCGAGGCGGCGGCCGACGGTGTCCGAGCGGGGCGAGAGCCGCTCGTGCGGCAGCGTCTCCCAGGAGGGGAACTCCACGACGGTGTTCTCCTGGCCGGCCGGGACGAGGGTGCGCAGCGCGGCGGCGAGGTCCTCGGCCTCCCGGCCGGTGGCGGTGACCGCGAGCACCGGCCGCCCGGCGTCCCGGGCGAGCGCCGCCACCGCGAAGGGGCGGGCGGCGGGCGGGCCGACGAGGTCCACATGCGGGCGGTGGCCGTCGGTGGCGGCCTGCACCGCTTCGGCGAGCGCCGGATCCTTGACGACGGCGTCGAGCAGACCAGCAAGGCTCATGAAAGGTTCCGTCCCAGCGAGGTGAACAACGCGAACAGCCCGACGCGTCGATCTGGGCCGGAGCGGTCCCCATGTCGAACGGGCCGGGGCTGCCCACCTTACGCCCGACCACCGACAACCCGCCGCGCGAACGGAAGGCCCGGACCACCGGTCGGACGGCGGCGCCGAGGGGCCCGCGCCCGGCCCGCGCCCGGGGTGCGGGCAGGCGCCGCGGGCCCGCGGCCGGGGCCTCGCGGCGGGCCCGCGGCGGCGGACGGAGCAGGCTCGCGGCGGCGGACGGAGCAGGCTCGCGGCGGGCCCGCGCGGGCGGACGGAGCGGGCTCGCCCCGCCCCCCGCCCCTCACGTCGCGCGCGGCAGCTCCGTCTCGATCGTGTCCTCGTCGTCCGGGTTGACGGGGGTGCGCGGGTCACCGCCGGCGGGGCCGGTCGCGGGCTCCGGACCGGCGTCCCCGGCGGCGGGCTCCGCACCGTCATCCCCGGCGGCGGCGCCCGGTGCGGCCGGACCCTCCCCGGGCGCACCGCCCGGCGCCTCGTCGGGCCCGTCCCCGTCCGGGCCCGGCAGGTCGCCCGGGTCCTTGCCGGTCAGGGCGGCGAGGCTGTTGCGGACATGCGTCATGTGGGAGCGCAGTTCGTCGCGCTCCTCCTGGTGTTCGCGGAGGATGCGGGCGGTGGCCCGCTCGATGCGTTCGACCTCGACACCGGCCTGGGCCAGCAGCTCGGCGGCGCGGGCCTCGGCGTCCTCCTGCCGGTGGCGGGCGGCCTCCCGCGTCTCCTTGTGCCGCCGCTCCGCCAGGGCCACGACCTCCCGGCCGCGCTCCTCCAGCTCCGCGATCCGGCGGGCCGTCTCCGCCTCCCGCGCGGCGATCTCCCGGCCGCACTCCTCCCACGCGTCGGCCTGCCGCTGCTCGGCGTCGGCCAGCATCGCCGCGGTGTCGCGCCGCATCTCCGCGAGCGCCTCGGCGGCCTCCGCGCGCCACTCGGCGGCGTCCTTCTCCGCCGCCTTCACCCGCGCCGCCGCGTCCGCCCGCGCCGCGTCGAGGGTGCGCTGCCCGCGCTCCTCGGCGTCCTTGCGGCGGGCGTGCGCGACCTCGTCGGCCGCCTCCCCGGTGTCGCGCGCGTACGCCACCGTCGCGTCCCGCAGCTCCTCGGCGGCGCGCTCCGCGTCGGCGCGCAGCCGGGCCGCCTCGGACTCGGCGGTGGTGAGGATCAGCAGCGCCTGTTCGCCCAGGGACTCGTATGTCTGCGGCGGCATCGTGGCGACGTACGCGCGCAGCTCCGAAAGCTGCGCCGCCAGCTCCTCGGCGGTCTCGGTGAGCTGCGCGGCCCGCTCCCAGCACGAGTCGCGGTCGACGGTGAGGCCCGCGACGCGGCGGTCCACGTCGTCCGGGCGGTAGCCGCGTCCGCGTACGGTCATGAAACCGTGCGGCGAAACCGACGCACTCATCCTCAAGCCCCTCTCCGGCGCGCACACGTCACGCCCTTCGCGACGGCCCGCCGCCCGGACCGCACTGTCCGGCCGGTGCGCCGTCCCGCACCCGAACTCTCCGGACCGGGCCGCCCGTCACCCGACGCACCGGCCCGCTCCACCCACCAGGATGCGTCAATTGGTGACAGAAGTCGGAATTGGATCACCCTTGCGGAGCGCCTGGAACAACTGCCGGGCCTTCGCCTCGTCCCACATCAGGACGTCGCCCGCGCCGCTGACGTTCACCCCGGGCCGCGCCACCGGCACCGTCACCGCCCGCCCGTTCTCTCCGGTGATCTTCCGCATCGACCAGCCCAGATCCCAGAGCTGCCGGATCCCGGCGCCCTCGTCCACCCGGATCGCGGCGAGCGTGGTGCGCACCACCGGGGCGGGCCGGGACGGATGCCGGAGCATGTCCGTGCTCAGCATCCGGTCCGCGACCGCCGCCATGAGCTGCCGCTGCCGCTTCACCCGTCCGAGATCCCCCTCCGGGTCGCTGTAGCGGGCCCGCGCGTACGCCAGTCCCCGCCGCCCGTCGACCTGCTGGCACCCGGCCCGGAAGTCCGCGCCCGACTTCGCGTCCTTCAACGGCTTCTCCGGGCAGATCCGTACGCCGCCGAGCGCGTCGACGACCTGCACCAGGCCGAGGAAGTTCACCTCCGCGTACCGGTCGATGCGCAGCCCCGTCGCCTGCTCCACGGTGCGGGTCAGCAGCCGCGGCCCGCCGTCCGCGTACGCCTCGTTGATCTTGCGGCGGCCGTGGCCCGGCACCGGTACGTAACTGTCACGCGGCAAGCTCACCAGGTACGGGCCGTGCCCGCCGGTGTGCAGCACCATCACGGTGTCGGTGTTCCGCCCGCCGCCGTTGCCGACGTGCAGCTCCTTGCGCTGCCGCGGGGTGAGCCCGGCGCGGCTGTCGGAGCCGACCAGCAGCCAGTTGGTGCCCGCGCCCGCCGCCGGGCGGCCCGGGTACGTACCGATCGCCGCGACGTGCCGCACCTGCCCGCCGGCCCAGACGTACGCCGTCACACCTCCGGCGACCAGCAGCACCACCACGACCAGCAGCGCCAGCAGCGTCCGGCGCAGCCAGCGGCGGCGACGGCGTCCGGTCCCGCGCCCGCCGTGCCGCCCGGCGCGGTACGTCGTCGCGGCCGGCGGTGGCGGCTCCTGCCCGAGCTGCTCCATACCGGTATGGTCCGCGCGCCGGGCCGTCCCCGCAGCCCGAGCCGGTACGACGAAGCGCCGCCGACCCGGAAAAACCCGAGGTCAGCGGCCCTGTCGCGGCCACAACTTGCGGAAGGGCGCTACAGCAGCCCGTCCCACATCTGCTCCAGCAGCACCGACCACCACGTCTCCGGCGAACCGAGCGCCGGCGGGTCGAGCGCCACGAGCTGCGCCTGGAAGTCGACCGTCCAGCGGCCCGCCTGCTCCGGGGTCAGCCCGTACCGCAGCCGCCACATCCGGCCCAGCATCGCCAGACAGCGCGTGAACTCCGGCAGCCCGCTGTTGACGAACTGCGCCGGCGCGGGCCGCCCGCCCGGCACCCCCTCCAGCGGCACCGCCACGATGTGCGCCGTGCCGTACTGCACACAGAGCTGCCGCCCGAAGTCGTTCCCCATCACCAGGTACGAACCGGCGTCCGCCGACGGCTGCACCCCGCGCTCGGCCGCCAGCTCCGCCAGCGTCGGCACCGGACGGCCCGGCTGCGCCTGCGCCCAGAAGAACGGCCCGAAGTCGACCGGCAGCCCCGCCCAGACCAGCATCTGCGCGACGACCTCCGGCACGCCCTGCCGGGAGACCGCCCGCTGATCGAAGCGGAACAGCGCCTGCGGGCCGAACGCCTGCTCCAGCTCCTGCCCGATGACCTGCGGCGGCGCCGGAGGCACCGGCTGCACCTGCGAGGGGTGCGGCAACGGCGCCCGCACCGGAGCCGGCCGCGCCGGGCCGTCCGCCACCTGGTGCAACTCGCCCTGGTGCTCGACGAGATGGCGTACGCCCTGCTGCCGCGAGGCGTGGTCGCGGCCGTACGCGGCGGTGTGGCTGATCCGCACCTGCGGCCAGGTGTCCCGCACCAGCCGGGCGCAGTAACCGCCGGGCACCTCGCAGCACTCCAGCTCGGTGTGGAGCTCCAGGACCTGCTGCGGCGGGATGTTCATCCCCCGCAGCTCGTGCAGGAGCTGCCACTCCGGGTGCGGCGTACCGGGCGCGGACCGGCGCACGATCTTCTGCTCGGACCCGTCCGGCGCGCGGTAGCTGAGCACCGCCATGTAACCGGGCCCGACCGTCGGCACCCCGCCCGCGGGCTGCGGGTAGCCGTACGCGCCCGGGGCACCCTGCGGCGGCGCGGCGGGAGCCGCACCCTGCGGCGGCGCGGGCTGCGCCACCGGACCGGGGCCCTGCGGCGGCGCGGGCGGACCCGCCGGGCCCGCGCCCTGCGGCCCGCTGCCCGGACCGGGCGCCGCCGGACCGGGCACCGCCGCGCCGGACGCCAGCATCGTCGCCGCCGCGTGCACCCCGCCCCCGGCGCCACCGGCCGCGGGCACCGGCGGAGGCGGCGGCGGACCGTCCGCGCCCGCACCCGAACTCCCGCCCGTGGCACCGGACTTGGACGCACCGGGCGGGCCGGGCGACTTCGGCGCACCGGGCGGACCCGGCGGCTTCGGCGCACCGGGCGGACCCGGCGGCTTCGGCGCACCGGGCGGACCGGGCGGCGGCGGCACACCGGGGCCGCCCGCGCCGGGACCACCGGCCGCCGGGTCGGGCAGCGCCGCGCCGGACGCCAGCATCGTCGCCGCCGCGTGCACCCCGCCCCCGGCACCGTCGGTGCCACCCGGCGTACCGGAACCGGCGCCGTCCACCGCGCTCAGATCCAGCCCGTCACCGTCGAGCTGCGAGACCAACTGCGTCCGTACGTAACCCCCGGCGGGCGCACCCGCGCCGCCGGACGCCGCCTTCGGCCCGCCGGGCACCCCGGGGGGCGGCGGCGGACCCGCCGCGTCGGCGGGCACCGCGGCCCCGGCGGCCAGCATCGTCGCCGCCGCGTGCACCCCGCCGCCCGTGCCACCGGCCACCGGCGGCGCAGGCGGCACGGACGCGCCGGACACGGCGCCCTGCGGCGGCGGCACATCGGCGACCGGCGCACCGGACGGCGGCGGCAGATCCGCCAGCCCCGGAGCCGCGGGCGGCGCCGACGGCATCGGCGGCACCGGCTGCCCTCCGGACGCCGCACCCGCGCCACCGGGCGCGCCCGCACCGGACGCCCCGTCACCCGGCCCGCCGGCCCCCGGCCGCCGCAACGCCGGAGCCTCCCGCGTCGGCGGCAACTGACTGCCGCCCTGCAGCAGTTGGGTCTTGGCCTCGGGGCTGCTGCGCGGCGCGGGCGTGTCCGTACCGTCCTCCTCGCCGACCTCGTCGAGACCGGCCAGCGGCGGCGCGAACACCGTCTGCGGCGGCGCCACGGAACGGTCGTCGTCCGCCGCCGCGCCCGGACCGCCACCGGCCGTCACGTTCACCCCGGCCCAGGCATCGGCCGCGCCGTCCCCGCCGACCGGAGTCGCGGACGCGGGAGTCGCGGACGCGGGAGTCGCGGCCACCGCCGCCCCGCCGGACGTCCCCCCGCCCGCACCGGACTCCTCGGCCGCCCGCGCGTCCGCCGCCTCCTGCAACCACTCCGGCGGCGTCAGCAGGAACGACGTCGCCTCCAGATCGATCCGCGGCGCCACCACCGACGGTGTCCGCGCCGCCGCCGCGCCGTACTCCTCCTCGTACCGCCGGATCACCTCACCCACCGGCAACCCCGGCCACAGCGTCGTCTCCCCGCTGTCCCGCGCGATCACCAGCCGGCTGCGGCCCCCGCCCGGCCCCGCGCCGTCCTCCCGGTCCTCCGCCCACGCGACGAACCCGAGGTCGAACTCCCGCACCCGCACCTCACGCTGGAGCTCCGCCGCCACCTCGCCGTTGACCCACAGCTCCGCGCGCTCCTGCGCCTGCGCGAACGTCACCACCGCGCTCACCCCTCCACCGGGACGACCTGCGCGAAGCCACCGTCCACCATCAGATTCGCCACCGTCTCCAGCTCCGGCGGGTTCCCCGCGAGCCGCTCCAGGAACGCGTCGAAATCCGCCCCGCACGGCAACAGCAGCCGCTCCACCCGCTCCTGCACCGTCCACCCGTCACGATCCCGCGCGTCGTCGTACGGACAGAACCACACCGAGCCCGCGTCCGCGCCCCGCACCTTCACCGCGAGCAGACCGCCCTGCACGAACGCCACGCCCAGGTAATCCTTGGTCAGATGGTCGCGCAGACACTTGTTGACGTAGACCAGATCGTTCACCGCCGCGTCATCGCGCACCGTGAAGAACGGCTGGTCCACCAGCAGCCCCAGCTCCGCGTCCAGCCCCACACCCACCGGCGCGCAGCCCCCCGCCGCCTTCAAGAACGACCGGTACGCGCCCGGCAGCCGGTAGCCCAGCGCCTCCTCCGCCTGCGCCACCTGCTCCTCGCCCACCGAGATCCCCCGGTGCGCCAGCCCGAAGTGCACCGGACGGGTCTCCTGCAACGGCCGGGTGCCCCGCTTGTCGTGCGCCACCGCCGCCGTCGCCAGCCCGCCGTGGTGCCGCAGCAACGCCTTCACCTCGACCGGCACCAGCTCCAGCCGCCGCGTCCCCGCGACGTGATGCCACGTCCAGCCGTGCGGCGTCGCCACCGCGGGACCGTCCGCCCACAGCTCGTGCCGCTGCGCGTGCATCGCCGCGTTCGCCGAGACGTAGTCCGTCAACCGCAACTCATCGACGCCGAACCCCTCCGGCGGCTCGGCGATCTCCACGGCCGCCCGCGCGTACGGCGAGAACGACGGGAAACCCTGCCCGTCCATCCGCACCCCCGCGGGATGCCGGGCGGCACGGACCGGGTCCGGGAAACGCACGAGCTGCCCGGCATAAGCGGTGTTCGGTGGCGCGGCATGCTGCCCGAGCCGACCTGTCGTCATCGCGGTGCCCCCTGGCTGAATCTGGCTACTGCGCACAGCCTATGCCGTACCGCAAGGCCGTACCGCAGGTACCGGACGCCCTCCGCGCCCCCCACCGAACCCCTACAAACGCCGCCACCCGCGTCTGCGCGCCCCACACACCACACCCGCCCCAACCAGCTCTGTTGCCACACCCGCAACACACTGTCACCCGCCCGTGACGCCCTCCACGGCATGCCCGACTACCGGAACACCCGGGACATTTGGCAGGCTGACCCCCGCAACCGGGGGGTTTGCAGGGAGGGAAGCACCGCATGAGCACCACGGCACACCACACCGCCGCCACCGGCGACCCCCGCATCGGCTGGAGCGACCCCGCCGACGACGGGCACACCCCCACGCTCCACCACCGCCGCGACGGCATCCTCCCCACCGTCGGCGCCGCCCTCTCCGTCCGCGGCGCCACCCTCACCTGCACCGCGAGCAAGGCCGAGCAGCCACCCGCGCTGCACCCCCTCGTCCAGGACTTCCTCGACACCCTCTCCACCGCCCAGCGCGAACGGTTCACCGGCCGCTGCCCCGAAGCCGTCCTGCTCTCCCGCCACCTCACCGCCGTCGAGAACAACCGCGGCAAACGTGCCTCCCGCAAACCCCTCACCAACGGCGAAGCCCGCCGCTCCCTGAAACACTCCAAGATCACCGCCCGTCACATCCGCGAGGACGGCGACCCCCTGCACGGCAGCTACGCGCCCCCCTGCCGCTCCTGCGACGCACTCCTCGCCCACTTCGGCGTGATGCCCATCGGCACCACCCCCGCAGGGAGCTGACCACCGTGCCCGCCACCGACACCCACGACCCCCGCGACCGCGCCGGCTCCACCCGCTTCCCCCCGGCGGTCGACATCGCCCTCCAGCACGCCGGCTGGACCCCCGGCCGCTGGGACATCAAGCACGCCGAACACTGGGCCGACACCCTCCGCGACCACACCTCCCCCGCCGGCCACCGCCACACCGTCTTCCCCGCCGCCGTCGAGGCATGGGCCGAATTCGGCGGCCTCCACCTCACCGGCACCGGCCCCGGCCGCCACATCGCCCCCACCCCCTTCACCATCGACCCGCTCCACGGCCTCCACCTCGCCCGCACCCTCGGCGACCTCGGCCGCGCCCTCGCCACCGACGTCGCCCCCCTCGGCCGCGAGGAACTCAGCGGCACCCACACCGCCGGCCACCCCCAGGCCCTCCTCGCCATCGACACCGAAGGCCGCGTCTACAGCCTCGACCACACCGGCGACTGGTACCTCGGCCCTACCATCGACCACGCCCTCAACACCCTCATCCTCGGCACCCGCCCCACCCGCCTCTCCCGCCCGGAAGGGACCTGAGCCGGGGGATACCCGGCCGGATAGCGCCTGACCTGGAGTTCTCCCGCCCGGAAGGCACCCGCCCCAGGGCTCGCCCCGTCCGCCGTCCGCACGGGGACGGAAACGGGGCCAGGCGGACGCCCACAGGGAGCCACCCGGGCCCGGTGCCCCGCCCCGCCGCTCCGGTACGGCGTACGACGACCGGAGAACGTACGGCCGGAGACGACGGGAGAACGTACAGCCGGAGAGGGCCGGAGAACTCACGGCCCGAGAGGACCGGAGAACGTACAGCCGGAGAGGGCCGGAGAACGTACGGCCGGAGAGGAGAGCGAGGGGAAACGGCGCAGACGTACGGGCGGACCGGGAACGGCGCGGACACCGATACCTCCACGCCCGAAAAGCCCGTCGCCCGAAGCCTCCGACGGCACACCCGCACCCCGGCGGCGCCTCGGCATCCGAAGCCTCCGACGCCACCCGGCACCCCGGCACCCCGGCGCCTGAAGCCCGGCGCCCGAAGCCTCGGACGGCACCCCAACGCCCGAAGCCCGGCGCCCGAAGCCCGAAGCCCGGCGCCCGAAGCCTCCGACGGCACCCCAGCACCCGGTACCCAGGCCCCGCACCCGAAGCCTCCGACGCCACCCCCGCGCCGGAAGCCCCCGCCCTCACCCCCCGGCGATCGCCCCGCCGGAAGCCGGCTCCGCGCCCGCGCCCGGGGCCGTGCCGGCGCCGCCCGCCGGCACCACCGCCGACACCCGGAAACCGCCCGCGTCCGTCGGACCGGCCACGAACACGCCCCCGAGCGCCGTCACCCGCTCCCGCATCCCCACCAGACCGTTCCCCCCGCTGGGCAATCCCGCCGGCGGCGCCGCACCGTCCGACGGACCGTTCTCCACCTGCACCGCGACCTCCGCCGCCCGATGCGCCAACCGCACCCGGGCCCGCGCCCCCGGCGCATGCTTGTGCACGTTCGTCAGCGCCTCCTGCACCACCCGGTACACGGTCTGCTCCACCCCCGCCGCATACCGCCCCGGCCCACCGGCGCCCTCCGCACCGTCCACCGACAGCACCACGGCCATCCCCGCCGCCCGCGACTGGCCCACCAACTCCGCCAGCTCCGCCAACGACGGCCCCTCGGCCTCACCACCCGGCGCCACCGCGCCCGCCGCGGTCGCCTCGGCCACACCCGGCACCGGCGCCTTCACCCCCGCCTGCGCCGCCGCCTTCGACGCCACCGCGGCCAACCGCTCCGGCTCGTCCGACGCCCCCGGCACCACACGCCCACCGGACGTCTCCGCCGTCCGCAGCACGCCCAGCATCTCCCGCAGCTCCGTCAGCGCCTGGCGCCCCATGTCCCCCACCAGCCCCGCGTTCCGCGACGCCTTCTCCGGGTCCTTCAACGCCACCGCCTGCAACGCCGCCGCGTGCACCACCATCAGCGACACCCGGTGCGCCACCACGTCGTGCATCTCCCGCGCGATCCGCGTCCGCTCCTCGTTACGGGCCCACTCCGCCCGCTCCTCCGCGCGGTCCGCCAGCAGCGACAGCTCACGCTCCAGACCGTCCGCCCGCTCCCGCAGGCTCTCCACCAACCGCCGCCGGGCCCCCACGTACAGCCCCCACAGCACCGGCGGCGCCGTCACCACCAGCCCCATCGCCACCGACATCACCGGCACGAACCACAACGGCGGCTGGAAATCCGGATCCGCGGCCACCTCCTGCCGCAGGTTCAAGAACGTCGACACCAGCGTCCCGGCCACCGTCATACCCGCCAGCAACGCCGTCGTCCGCCGCGGCGTGTCCGACGCCGCCAGCGTGTAGAGGCCCACCACCCCCAGCAGCACACCCATGTCCGCGGGCGTCACCGCGATCGATACCAGCACCACGGCCACCGGCCACCGCCGGCGCACCAGCAGCACCGGCCCGGCCACCAGCCCCAGCGCCACCCCCGCCGCACCCGGCAGCCCCGCATCGTCCGAGAACGACGCGCCCTCCACCGCACACTCCAGCGTCGACAACAACGCCAGCACCACGTCCAGCACGGCGCTACGCCGCCGGGCCCACCACCACGGCCCCCGCGCGGGCACCCCACGCACCCGCGCTCCGGCCTCTCCCTCTGCCCCCGTCGCGCTCATACCGCCCAGCGTACGGGCGCCCACCCCACCCCCTCGAACAGCGCACGACCACGTTCCCGACCCGTTACTCGCCGTTGTCCGCGCCCGGAAAGGCACCGCCCCCTACCGTCGCGTCGAAGGCCGGTGGTACGGCATAGTGTTGGGTGCCAAGCGGCCGGACCGGCGAACTGTCCGGTTTGGCCAGCTTTACGGTCCCCTGTGGTGTAATTGGCAGCACTGTGGCTTTTGGTGCCATATGTCCGGGTTCGAGTCCTGGCGGGGGAGCAGAGCGAAGTCCGGGTCCCGACCTGTTGGTCGGGACCCGCCTGCGTTTCGCCAGGAATACGCCCCGGTATCCTTCGGATGTCCACCACCCGAAGTAGCCAAGAAGCCGAAGGGCACCTCCGTGAGCGCCAACCTTCCTCCCGTTCTCGGCTCCGCTCGGACGGGGGAGACCCCACTGGCGGCCGTCGTCGTTCTCGCCGCGGGTGAGGGAACCCGCATGAAGTCGACAACCCCCAAGGTCCTCCACGCGATCTGCGGACGTTCCCTCGTCGGGCACGTCGTCGCCGCCTCCCGCGAGCTGGCCCCCGAGCACCTCGTCGTCGTCGTGGGCCACGCCCGTGACCAGGTCCGGGCCCATCTGGCCGAGATCGACCCGTCGGTCCGTACCGCCGTGCAGCACGAGCAGAACGGCACCGGGCACGCCGTGCGGATGGGGCTTGAGGAGCTGACCTCCGGCGGTGCGGCGCTGGACGGCACCGTCGTGGTGGTGTGCGGGGACACGCCGCTGCTGACGGGCGAGACGCTGCGCCGGCTGAGCGAGACGCACGCCGCGGACGGGAACGCCGTGACGGTGCTCTCCGCCGAGGTGCCGGACGCGACCGGGTACGGCCGGATCGTGCGGGACGGCGCGGGCGGCGCGGTGACGGAGATCGTCGAGCACAAGGACGCGACTCCGGCGCAGCGGGCGATCCGGGAGATCAACTCCGGGGTGTTCGCGTTCGACGCGCGGCTGCTGGCCGAGGCGCTGGGCAAGGTGCGGACGGACAACAGCCAGGGTGAGGAGTACCTCACCGATGTGCTGGGGATCCTGCGGGAGGCCGGGCACCGGGTGGGTGCGGCGGTGGCCGGGGACCACCGGGAGATCCTGGGGATCAACAACCGTGTGCAGTTGGCGCAGGCGCGGCGGCTGCTGAACGAGCGGCTGCTGGAGCGGGCGATGCTCGCGGGCGTGACGGTGGTGGATCCGGCGTCGACGTGGGTGGATGTGACGGTCGGCTTCGAGGCGGACGCGGTCGTGCACCCGGGGACGCAGCTTCTGGGGTCGACGCGGGTCGCGTCGGGCGCCGAGGTGGGTCCGCATGCGCGGTTGACGGACACGGTCGTGGGCGAGGGCGCGGTGGCGTCGTTCACGGTGGCCGAGAGTGCCGAGATCGGCGCGGGGGCGTCGGTGGGTCCGTACGCGTATCTGCGTCCGGGGACGGTGCTGGGGGCGAAGGCCAAAGCCGGTACGTATGTGGAAATGAAGAACGCGACGATCGGTGAGGGGACGAAGGTGCCTCATCTGTCGTATGTGGGGGATGCGACGATCGGTGAGTACACCAATATCGGCGCGGCGAGTGTCTTTGTGAATTACGACGGTGAGGCGAAGCATCACACCACTGTCGGTTCGCATTGCAAGACGGGGTCGGACAACATGTTTGTGGCTCCTGTCACGATCGGGGACGGCGCGTACACCGCGGCGGGTTCGGTCATCACCAAGGATGTGCCCCCGGGTTCGTTGGCGGTCGCGCGTGGCCAGCAGCGGAACATCGAGGGTTGGGTCGCGCGCAAGCGGCCCGGAAGCGCCGCCGCGCAGGCCGCTTCGTCCGCTCGCCAGGAGTCCGAGGGCGAGCGCTGACCGTGCTGTGGTGCGCCGTGCGGGGCGTACCGTGTTGAGCGCACGCAAACAGGAATTCGAGGAGATTTGCTGTGACCGGGATCAAGACGACCGGCGAGAAGAAGCTGATGCTCTTCTCCGGCCGCGCCCACCCCGAGCTGGCCGAGGAGGTCGCGCACCAGCTGGGTGTCGGCCTGGTCCCGACGAAGGCGTTCGACTTCGCCAACGGTGAGATCTACGTCCGTTATCAGGAGTCGGCGCGCGGTGCGGACTGCTTTTTGATTCAGAGCCACACGGCTCCGATCAATAAGTGGATCATGGAACAGCTCATCATGATTGATGCGCTGAAGCGGGCTTCGGCCCGGAGCATCACCGTGGTCGTGCCGTTCTACGGATATGCGCGTCAGGACAAGAAGCACCGTGGCCGTGAGCCGATCTCGGCGCGGCTGATCGCGGATCTGATGAAGACGGCGGGTGCGGACCGTATCGTCACGGTCGATCTGCACACGGACCAGATCATGGGCTTCTTCGACGGTCCGGTGGACCATCTGTTCGCGCTGCCGGTGCTGGCGGACTACGTGGGCGCGAAGGTGGACCGGGACAAGCTGACGGTCGTGTCGCCGGACGCGGGCCGTGTGCGGGTGGCGGACCGCTGGTGCGACCGGCTGGGCGCGCCGCTGGCGATCGTGCACAAGCGGCGTGACAAGGACGTGGCGAACCAGGTCACCGTCCACGAGGTCGTGGGTGACGTGAAGGGCCGCGTCTGTGTCCTGGTCGACGACATGATCGACACGGGTGGCACGATCTGCGCCGCGGCGGACGCGCTGTTCGCGAACGGTGCGGCGGACGTCATCGTGACGGCGACGCACGGTGTGCTGTCGGGTCCGGCGGCGGACCGGCTGAAGAACTCGAAGGTGAGCGAGTTCGTGTTCACGAACACGCTGCCGACGCCTTCGGAGCTGGAGCTGGACAAGATCACGGTGCTGTCGATGGCGCCGACGGTGGCGCGGGCGATCCGTGAGGTGTTCGAGGACGGTTCGGTGACGAGCCTGTTCGACGAGCAGTAGGACCGCTGATCAGCGGTGTGCTGATCGACTTTGGGGCGGCCTCCCGGGCCGGGTAGACTCACGGAGTTGCTCGGCGAGGGAGGCCGCACCTGTGTGTGCGGTGGGTCCGTAATCGACGCGCTCTTCGTAGCAGGTCTGTCGTGGGCCGGGTAACGGTCAGCGGTTTCCTGAGATACGAGGAGTGCAGTCATGGCTGAGGTCAAGCTTTCCGCCCAGGTGCGTACCGACTTCGGTAAGGGTGCGGCGCGTCGCGCCCGCCGTGCGGACCTGGTTCCCGCGGTTGTCTACGGTCACGGTGCCGAGCCGAAGCACGTGGCGATCCACAACCACGCGCTGATGATGGCGCTGAAGACCCCGAACGTGCTGATCCGCCTGGACGTGGACGGCAAGGACGAGCTGGTCATCCCGAAGGCCGTGCAGCGTGAGGCCATCCGTGGCTTCCTGGTGCACGTGGACTTCCTGGCCGTCAAGAAGGGCGAGAAGGTCACCGTCGAGGTGCCGATCGTGACCGAGGGCGACCTGGCCCCGGGCGCGAACCTGCTGGAGCACCTGCTGAACACGCTGCCGGTCGAGGCCGAGGCCACGCACCTGCCGGAGTCGGTCACGGTGTCGATCGCCGGTCTGAACGCGGGTGACTCGGTGCTGGCGAAGGACGTCGTGCTGCCGGCCGGTTCGTCGCTGGCCGTCGAGGAGGACGCGGTCGTGCTGCAGGTCGTCGCGGCGCAGGCCGAGGCCGCCGCGGAGCCGGCCGAGGGTGAGGACGCGTCGGCCGAGGGCTGATCCGTCGTCCCGCCGTTCGGTGGGGTGTTCTCCAACCGCCGCCGCGCGCCTTCGGGTGCGGGGCGGCGGTTGGGTTGTTTGGTGGCTCGTTGCGCGGTGCGGCGGGCCGGTCGGGTGCCCGGTGCGGTGCCGGGTGGATGCGGGAGTGGTGGAGATGGCGGACACCGAGCCGTGGCTCGTGGTGGGGCTGGGTAATCCGGGTCCGGAGTACGCGGGTAATCGTCACAATGTGGGCTTCATGGTGGCGGATCTGCTGGCGGAGCGGATGCGGGGGAAGTTCAAGTCGCACAAGGCGCGGGCGCAGGTGGTGGAGGGCCGGGTGGGTCCGCCGGGTCCGGGGAGCCGCCGGGTGGTGGTGGCCAAGCCGATGTCGTTCATGAACCTGTCGGGTGGTCCGGTGGCGGCGCTGCGGGACTTCTACAAGGTGCCGGTGGAGCGGATCGTCGCGGTCCATGACGAGCTGGACATCGATTACGGTGCGCTGCGGTTGAAGCTGGGGGGCGGCGACAACGGGCACAACGGTCTGAAGTCGATCACGAAGTCGTCGGGTGCGGAGTACCACCGGGTGCGGTTCGGGATCGGGCGGCCGCCGGGGCGGATGCCGGTGGCGGATTTCGTGCTGAAGGATTTCGGTGCGGCGGAGCGCAAGGAGCTGGACTACTTCGTGGACCGCGCGGCGGACGCGGTCCAGGCACTGGTCCTGGAGGGGTTGGAGCGGGCGCAGAGTACGTACAACTCGTGACTCATTCCGCTGTGCGGCCCAGGTCCTTGGCGCTGTAGCGGGGCAGGTCGGTGGTGTCGAGCGTCCAGGTGCCGAGGTCGGTGGTGAGGGTGAGGGGGGTGCCGTACGGCTGGTGGAGCCGGTTCTCGTAGGCCGGGCGCCCTTCCGCGTGGCCGATGCTCCACTGGTAGGTGGTGGTGCCGTCGCGGGGGTCGACGATGAGGTAGTGCGGGATGCCCATGGCGGGGTAGTCGCGCGTTTTGTCCTCGTAGTCGTTGTCGGGGTTGGAGGGGGAGACGATCTCGACGGCGAGGGCGATGTCGTGGGGGTCGAGGGGGGCGTCGGTGTCCATCGCTGTGCTCGGGCAGACGATGAGGTCGGGGATGCGGAGTTTGCCCATCGCGGCATCGTCGATGTCGGTGGCCTCGAAGACCAGCATGCCGTCGGGGAGCTGGGGGTCGAGTTGCCGGGTGAGGTGTTTGGCGGTGAGCTGGTGGCGGGGCCGCGGGCTCATCATCATGAGGAGTTTGCCGTCGCTGATCTCGGGCCAGGTGAATCCGGGCGGTGGGGTGAAGTGGTCGCGCAGGTCGCGCAGTTGCCGGTAGATCGTCTGCTTGGTCGATGTCATGGTTCCTCCTGTCTTCAGTATGGGGCGTGGGGCGGATGCGGGGTCGGGGGCGCCGCCGGAGGTTGACCGTACGTAGGGCGATGGCCAAGGATCCCGGGCATGTCCAGAGGCAGTGCGGGGTCCAGACCGGTCAGGCGCAGTCGTACGCGGCGGGCGGGTGAGAGTGCTTTCGGGGTGATGCTGCTCGTCCGGAACGGGCTGCTGGCGCTGGTGGCGTTGGTGTTGCTGGTGGCGGGCGGGTGGACGTCGTGGGGGTCGGCCCGGTACGCGATGGGGGTGTCGGGGCGGGAGCACGGCACGGTGAAGATCGCGTCGTGTGACGAGGAGCGGTGTGCGGGGCCGTTCACGCCGGAGGGCAAGGGGCGTCCGCGGGACCAGGTGTCGCTGACGGAGGCGGCGTCGCCGGACGCGGGCGAGCGGGTCACGGTGGCGTTGCGGCCGGAGGGCGACCGGGCGGTGCGTACAGGTGCGGCGGGGGTGCTGTACGCGTGGGTGCCGTTCGCGGGGGCGCTGCTGCTGGCGTCGTTGGTGGTGGCCGGCGGGCTGCGGTGGCGGCGTACGGCGTGGGGGATGGGTCTCACCGGGGCCGCGCTGCTGGTGGGGGCGTGGGTGGCGCTGTAGGCGTACCCGACATGCGGGGCGCCCGTACGGGGCGTACGGGGCGTCCGTACAGGACATACGAGGCGTCCGTACAGGGCGTACAGGGCGTACGAGGTGGCGGCTGTTTCACGTGGAACGGCCGCCGCCTCGTCGTTGTACGGGCCTGGGGCCGGGGGCGCGAGCGGCGTTGCCGCCTTGCCGCGAAGGTGCCGCGTACAGCGTTCCCGCGCTCGCCGCGACGGTGTGCGTACCGCGTTCCCGGCCCGCCGCGGAGGTGGCGGGGCGGGCATCGCGGAGTGCGGGAAAGGCGGCGGCCCGCCCCCGGTCGGGGGCGGGCCGTCCGTGTGGGCGGGGTAGGTCAGCCGGTGTTGCGGAGGCCGGCGGCGACGCCGTTGACGGTGAGCAGCAGGGCGCGGGCGAGTACCGGGTCGGGCTCTTCGCCGCGGGCGGCGGCCTCGCGCTGGCGGGCCAGGAGGGAGACCTGGAGGTAGCTGATCGGGTCGAGGTAGGCGTCGCGGATGTGGAAGGTCTGGCGCAGGACCGGGTTGGAGTCGAGGAGTTCGCTCTCGCCGGTGATGCGGAGGACTTCCTGGACGGTCAGGGCGTGTTCGGCCTTGATGGTCTCGAAGACGTGCTTGAGCTCGTCGGGGACGAGGGTGTCGACGTAGTGCTGGGCGATCCGCAGGTCGGTCTTGGCCAGGGTCATCTCGACGTTGGACAGGAAGTTGCGGAAGAAGTGCCAGTGGGTGTGCATCTCGTCGAGGACGGTGTCCAGACCGGCTTCGCGGGCGGCCTTGAGGCCGGTGCCGACGCCGTACCAGCCGGGGACGATCTGGCGGGACTGGGTCCAGCCGAAGACCCACGGGATGGCGCGGAGGCCGTCGAGTCCGGCGCCGGAGTCGGGCCGCCGGGAGGGGCGGGAGCCGAGGTGGAGTTCGGCGAGCTGGTCGACGGGGGTGGCGGCGAAGAAGTACGAGGGCAGGTCGGGGTCCTCGACGAGGCGGCGGTAGGAGCCGTGGGCGGCCTCGGAGACGGTCTCCATGGCCGCGTCCCAGCGGGAGAGCGCCTCGTCGGACTGGCGGGGTTCGGTGTGCAGGGCGGATGCCTGGAGGGTGGCCGCGACGGTCAGTTCCAGGTTCTCGCGGGCCAGGGACGGGACGAGGTACTTGTCGGAGATGACCTCGCCCTGCTCGGTGACCTTGATCTCGCCTTCGAGCGTGCCGTAGGGCTGGGCGAGGATCGCGTCGTGCGAGGGGCCGCCGCCGCGGCCGACGGTGCCGCCGCGGCCGTGGAAGAGGCGCAGCCGTACGCCGTGGCGGCGGGCGACGTCGCGCAGCAGCCGCTGGGCGCGGTGGATCTCCCACTGGCTGGTGGTGATGCCGCCGAACTTGGACGAGTCGGAGTAGCCGAGCATGACCTCCTGGACGTCGCCGCGGAGGGCGACGAGGCGGCGGTAGGAGGGGTCGGAGAGCATCTCGTCGAGGAGCTGGTCGGCGATCTTCAGCTCGTCGGTGGTCTCCAGGAGCGGGACGATGCCGATCTTGGCCCAGCCGGCGTGCAGGTCGATGAGGCCGGCCTCACGGGCGAGGACGGTGGCGGCGAAGACGTCGTCGGAGCCGGCGCACATGGAGATGATGTACGACTCGATGACCTCGGGCCCGAAGGTCTTCTTCGCCTTGAGGATCGTGCGGAAGACGCCGAGGGTCTTGGCACCGGCCTCGTCGAGGGGGGCGGGGCTGGGCGCGAGGGGGCGGCGGGAGCGCAGTTCCTTGGCGAGCAGCTTGCGGCGGTACTCGCGCGGCATGTCGACATAGCGCCAGGATTCCTCGCCGAGGCGGTCGAAGAGCTGGCCGAGGGCGTGGTGGTGGGCGTCGGCGTGTTCGCGGACGTCCATGGTGGCGAGCTGGAGACCGAAGGCGGCGAGGGTGCGCAGGGTGCGCTCCAGGCGGCCGTCGGCGACGAGGGAGCCGCGGTGGGCGCGGAGCGACGTCTGGATGAGGGCGAGGTCGTCGAGGAGTTCGGCGGTGCCGAGGTAGTCGCGGCCGGGGACGTGGGGGGTGTCGGCGGCGAGGCGGTCGCGGGTGTTGAGGAGCTTCTGGCGGATGCAGGTCGCCTTGAGGCGGTAGGGCTCCTCGGCGTTGAGGCGCTTGTAGCGGGGGCTGATCTCGGGAAGGAGTTCGAGGTCGTTGCCGAGGGAGGTGAGCAGTTCCTCGGTGGCGCCGCTGTTGCGGATGGAGTTGGAGAGGGCGCCACGCAGTTCGTCGATGTGCTCCAGGGCGTCGGTGATGCCGTGCTCGTGCTGGAGGATCAGGACGTCCCAGGTGACCTGCGGGGTGACGTTGGGGTTGCCGTCGCGGTCGCCGCCGATCCAGGTGCCGAAGGTGAGGGGGCGGGTGCCGGAGGGCAGGGGGGCGCCGGCACGTTCGAGTTCGGCGGCGAGGTCTTCGAGAACGTCGCCGACGGCGCCGCGGCCGAGTTCGTCGAGGTAGTAGATGGCGTTGCGGGCCTCGTCGGTGGGCTCGGGGCGGGCGACGCGCAGTTCGTCGGTCTGCCAGATGAGGTCGATGCTCTCGGCGAGGCGGAGGTCGGTGCGGCGGCGCTCGGTGGCGTCGGTGTGCTCCAGCAGTTCGGCGATGCGGCGGAGCTTGGTGAGGACGGAGCGGCGCGCGGCCTCGGTGGGGTGCGCGGTGAAGACCGGGCGGACGCCGAGGTGGGCGGCGGTCTCGCGCAGGTGCTCGGGGTCGGCGTCCTTGAGCATGTCGGCGGTGCGGCTGAGGATGCCGCCTTCCGCGGCGCGGCGGGCGCGCAGTTCGCGGCCGCGGTGGACCTGCTCGGTGACGTTGGCGAGGTGGAAGTAGGTGGAGAAGGCGCGGACCAGCTTGGCGGCGGTGGCGAGGTCGGTGTCGCCGAGGAGCCGCGCCGCGGCTTCACCGTCGGAGCGGGTCAGGGCGCGGACCTGCTCGACGAGGTCGAGGAGTTCGGGGCCTTCCTGGCGGACGAGCGTTTCGCCGAGGAGATCGCCCAGGCGGCGGATATCGGCGCGCAGGGCGGTGTGGTCGCCGTTGTCGCCGGTGGTGTCCGGCGTGGCGGGCCCGCTGTTTCCGGGGGCGCTGATCTCGGCGGCGGAGGTCTTGTCGGCACTGCTCACAGGTGCGGCTCCTTGCGGCGATCTGGGCGGGGCGTCGTGCCGTGCCGGCCGGGGCCCGGTGCGGGCCCGGGGCGCGGTGGCGGGCGCGACGGCCCGGGAGGTGCGTCGCTTCGCGGCTCCTTCGTGCGGCTGGGCGCGGGCGACGGGGTGCACGTCCGGGCGGGTGGGCGGGTTGCGGACCGCGCTGTCCGACGCCCACCAGGATAGGTCTCCCGTTCGGAGGGTGGTCACACCGTCCACCGGCTGGGAACGCGCCGTCCGGGCGGTGGCCGCAGGTCAGAGCCGGGCGGGGGCGCGGGCACGGGGCGCGGCGGGGCGGTCGGGGAGCACCCCCGCTTGGCGGGTACGGGCCTGTCACCACCTTGTCCGGAGCTCACTCGCTGCCATACTTACGAAACCGTAGGTTACGGTTCCGTAGCCGTGCCCCCGAGCCCCCGACGAGGGACACCACATGACCGCTGGTCCGCAGACCGTCGAAGAGTCACCCAGGCCCGCCGGTGAGCCGCTGCCGTCGGCGACGCTGGGGGGTGACAGCAAGGGATCCGTCGAGCAGATCACGCTGCTGCTGTTCATCACCGTGCCGTTCCTGGCGCTGGCCGCGGCGGTGCCGCTGGCGTGGGGATGGGGGGTGAGCTGGCTGGATCTGGGGTTGCTGGTGGTGATGTATTACGTCGGCTGCCACGGCATCACGATCGGCTTCCACCGGTACTTCACGCACGGCGCGTTCAAGGCGAAGCGGCCGCTGCGGATCGCGCTGGCGATCATGGGATCGCTGGCGGTGGAGGGCCCGCTGGTGCGCTGGGTGGCGGACCACCGCCGGCACCACAAGTTCTCCGACGCGGAGGGCGACCCGCATTCGCCGTGGCGGTACGGCGAGACGGTGCCGGCGCTGCTGAAGGGCCTGTGGTGGGCGCACATCGGCTGGATGTTCGACGAGGAGCAGACACCGCAGCACAAGTACGCGCCGGATCTGGTCAAGGACCCGGCGCTGCGGGCGGTCTCCCGGCAGTTCGTACTGTGGACGGCGGTGTCGCTGCTGATCCCGCCGCTGGTGGGCGGTCTGGCCACGCTGTCGTGGACGGGCGCGCTGTCGGCGTTCTTCTGGGGTTCGCTGGTACGGGTGGCGCTGCTGCACCACGTGACGTGGTCGATCAACTCGATCTGCCACGCGGTGGGCAAGCGGCCGTTCCGGTCCCGGGACAAGTCGGGGAACGTGTGGTGGCTGGCGATCCTGTCGTGCGGCGAGTCGTGGCACAACCTGCACCACGCGGACCCGACGTGCGCGCGGCACGGGGTGCTGCGGGGCCAACTGGATTCGAGCGCGCGGCTGATCCGCTGGTTCGAGAAGGCGGGCTGGGCCTACGACGTGCGGTGGCCGCAGACCTCCCGCATCGACGCCCGCCGCAAGGGGAAAGCCGCCCAGGCGGCATGATTGTCGGGTGGCGATCGACGGCAGCAGCGTGAGCAACGGCAACAAGGGCACATCCTCTCCCGCCGGCGGGGGTGCGAGGCGGCCCCGCCGGGTCCGGATGACGGGCGCGGAGCGCCGGGAGCAACTGCTGGACATCGGCCGGACCCTCTTCGCCGAGCGGGGCTTCGAAGGCACGTCGGTGGAGGAGATCGCCGCGAAGGCGGGCGTCTCCAAACCGGTGGTGTACGAGCACTTCGGCGGCAAGGAAGGGCTGTACGCGGTGGTCGTGGACCGCGAGATGCGCCAGCTCCTGGACATGGTGACGGGCGCGCTCACCGCCGGTCACCCGCGCGAACTCCTCGAACAGGCGGCGTTCGCGCTGCTCGACTACATCGAGACCTTCACGGACGGCTTCCGCATCCTGGTGCGGGACTCCCCCGTCGCCCAGTCGACGGGCACGTTCGCCTCGCTGATCAGCGATATCGCCACCCAGGTCGAGGACATCCTGGGCCTGGAGTTCAAGGCCCGCGGTTTCGATCCGAAGCTGGCGCCGCTGTACGCGCAGGCCCTCGTCGGCATGGTCGCCCTGACCGGCCAGTGGTGGCTCGACGTCCGCAAGCCGAAGAAGGCCGAGGTCGCCGCCCATCTGGTGAACCTCGCCTGGCACGGCCTCGACGGCCTGGAGGCCAGACCACGGCTGGTCGGCCACCGGAAGAGCTGAAGCGGCGGCCCGCATTCCACGGCCCGCACCGGGATCCCGGTGCGGGCCGTGGGGTGTCGGAGCCGCCCTCCTGGGCACCGGCGGCTACCCCCGGTGGGCCACCGCGAAGATGCGGCGGAAGGGGAAGGCCGTGCCGTGGCGGCCCACGGGGTACGCCTTGCGGAGCAGGTCGCGGTATTGGGCGAGGAATTCGTCGCGGGCGGGCGGGTCGTCGGCGAGGGCGGTGAGGACGGGGCGCAGGGCGGTGCCCTTGACCCAGTCGAGGACGGGGTCCTCGCCCGGGAGTAGCTGGACGTAGGTGGTTTCCCAGACGTCGGTGGTGCAGCCGAGGCCGGTGAGGAGGTCGAGGTAGTCGGCGGGCTGGAGGATGTGGACGTAGCGGTGGCCGTGTCCGGCGAGGCGGGCGCGCCACTGGGGGGCCTCGCACAACTCGCCCAGCAGGGCGTGGCTGGGGGCGGTGAAGTTGCCGGGGACCTGGAAGGCGAAGGTGCCGCCGGGGGTGAGCGCGTCGAGCCAGCGGCCGAAGGATTCGGGGTGGTTGGGGACCCACTGGAGGGCGGCGTTGGAGACGATCAGGTCGTAGCGCTCGGCGGGAGCCCAGTCGGTGGCGTCGGCGGGGGCGAAGTCGAGGTGGCCGCCGCCGGGGGTGGGGCCGGCGTGGGCGGCGGCCTCGGCGAGCATCTGGGGAGAGCTGTCGAGGCCGGTGATACGGGCGTCGGGCCAGCGGTCGGCGAGGAGCGCGGTGACGTTGCCGGGGCCGCAGCCGAGGTCGGCGATGCGGGCGGGGCGGCCCTGGGCGGGCAGTTCGGGTATGCGGGCGAGGAGGTCGTGGAAGGGGCGGGTGCGGTGCGCGGCGTGGCGGAGGTACTGCTGCGGGTCCCAGGTGGGTGCGTCAGGCATGGGAGGTAACCCCTCTGCTGGTACGGCCGGTTCCGGGTGGGTGGGGACCGCGTTCAGGACAAGGTGCCGGAACGACGGGTTCAGGCCGACCTGCCCACTGGCACCGAAAATTATATCTCGACGTCAAGATAATTGATATCGAGAAGCCTTACGTCAAGAGACTTCACGTCGACAGACCCCTTACACTGATCGCCATGGAGGACGAGGTCGACCGTCTGGTCGCAGCATGGCGCCGCGAGCGCCCGGACCTCGACGTGGAACCACTGGAGGTCCTCAGCCGCGTGAGCAGGCTGGCCAGGCACCTCGACCGGGCCCGCCGCCTCGCCTTCTCCGAGGTGGGACTGGAGCCCTGGGAGTTCGACGTCCTCACCGCGCTGCGCCGTGCCGGAGCGCCCTACCAGCTCTCCCCCGGCGCCCTGCTCACCCAGACGCTCGTCACGTCCGGCACGATGACCAACCGTATCGACCGGCTCGCCAAGAAGGACCTCGTCGAGCGGTTGCCCGACCCCAACGACCGGCGTGGCGTCCTCGTACGGCTGACCCCCGCGGGCCGGGACAAGGCCGATGCCTCGCTGGCCGGTCTGCTCACCCAGGAGCGCGCGATTCTCGCCGAGCTGTCCCGGGAGCAGCGCCGGGAACTCGCCGGTCTGCTACGGCGGTTGACCGGGCCGTTCGACAACATCCCCGGCTGAGCCACGGGCCGGGCGGCGCGGGGCCCGTGGGCACACCGGATGCCTCACCTCCCGCCCTCCCGTCGACCGGATCGCCCCGCTCCCGGATCGCCCCGGTGCTCGCCCTTCCCAAGGCGCGGGTTGAGGGGCAGACCTCGGGGCACACACGACGGGCGGGCCTCACGGAACGGGCCGGGCCCCCGGTGGTAGTCCCCGGCGGCATCAGGTCCCGGCAAGGTCAGGGCCCGGCAACATCGGCCCCGGGCGGCGCGAGGCGTTCTCAGCCCGCCGGAAGTGCCGGGGAGGCGCCCGCTCGGGCCGGCGCCGAGGGGTCCGGGGACTCCGCCGGGCCGATGCCGGCGCGGCGGGCCAGGGCGACGGCGGCGAGGGTGGAGTGGACGTCGAGTTTGCCGAGGACGTTCTGCATGTGGGTGCGGACGGTGTGCGGGGAGAGGAAGAGACGTTCGGCGACGGCCTTGCGGCCCAGGCCCGCCACCATGCAGCGCAGCACCTCGCGCTCGCGCGGCGTCAGGGTCTCCACGAGCCGTTCGCTCTCCGTACGGTGCCGGCGGGCGGCGGTCAGCTCGCGCAGGACGCCGGTGAGCAGGGCGGGCGGCAGATGCGTTTCCTCGCGCAGCACCCCGCGGATCACGGCCAGCAGCCGGGAGAGTGAGCAGTCCTTCGCCACCCAGCCCTGGGCGCCCGCCTGGAGGGCCGCGGCGGCGCGGCGGGGGTCGTCGCGTTCGGCGAGGACGACGGTGCGCAGCTCCGGGTGGGCGGCGCGGACCGCCGCGGCCAGCGCGATGCCGTCGCGGGGCGGGCGCGCCGCGCCGCCCGCCCCTCCCCCTCGTGCCGGCTGGGCGGGGACGGTGCGGGGCGCCGCCGGTACGGCGGTGAGGTCGGCGTCGGCCAGCAGGACGTCGACGGGGCGGCCCTCGGCGGCGGCGCGTTCGAGGGCGCGCAGCGCGGCGTGGGCGCTGCCCGCCGTCGCCACACAGACGTCCGCCTCGGCGGCGAGCGCCGCGGCCAGCGATTCGGCGAAGATGCGGTGGCCGTCGGCCACCAGTACCCGGATGCGTTGCACGTGGACCCCCTGTCGTGGGGAACGGACCCTAGCGGGCAGGCGGCCCGGGGTGAAGATCGCCGTCTGTGGACGAACGTGCCATGGCCGGTACCCGCCGCCCGGCGCGCGTGGCGCGGCGCCGCTCCCCGATGAACGCACCGGCCCCCACCGGCGCTCATCTCAGGGTACGGACGGGCCCGGCCGGCAGCGCCCGCTTCGGCGAAAGTCCCGGCGCACGCGGCCGTGGCGCGCTCCCCGGCCCGCGCCGGTGCGTACCGGCGGGGACGTGCGCCGTGTTGACGCACCCCGTGCGGCGCGCCGCACGGGGCGTCAGGCGACGCGGTGCGCGCCGGGCCCGGGGCGGGCGGTGAAAACGCGCGGGGCGGCGTGTCCGGCGGCGGCGAACGCCGTGCGGACGGCGGCGGTGACCTCCTGCTCCGCCGCATCCTCGACGAGGGCGACGGCGGAGCCGCCGAAGCCGCCGCCGGTCATCCGGGCGCCGAGCGCGCCGGCGGCGAGCGCGGTGTCCACGGCGAGGTCGAGTTCGGCGCAGGAGACGGCGAAGTCGTCGCGGAGCGAGGCGTGTCCGGCGGTGAGCAGCGGCCCGGCGGCGCGCGGCTCGCCCGCGTCGAGCCGGGCGATGACCTCCTGGACCCGGTGGTTCTCGGTGACGATGTGCCGCACCAGCGGCCGTACGCCGGAGAGTTCCGTCAACGCGTCGAGGGCGTCCGGGAGTTGGCCGTATCCGATGTCGCGCAGGGCGGGGACGCCGAGGTGGCGGGCGGCACGTTCGCAGCCGGCGCGGCGTTCGGCGTACGCGCCGTCGGCCAGGGCGTGGCGGACGCGGGTGTCGATGACGAGGAGGCGCAGTCCGTGGCCGGTCAGGTCGAGGGGGACCTGGCGGGCGGTGAGGTCGCGGGTGTCGAGGAGGAGGGCGTGGCCGGTGGTGCAGCGGGCGGCGGCCGTCTGGTCCATGATCCCGCAGGGCACGCCGACGAAGGCGTTCTCGGCGCGCTGTGCCAGCCGGGCCAGTTCCTGGCGGCCGAGCCCGAGTCCGTACAGCCCGTCGAGGGCGAGGGCGGTGGCGACCTCCAGGGCGGCGGACGAGGAGAGTCCGGCGCCGGTGGGGACGGTGGAGTCCAGGTGCAGATCGAGGCCGCCGACGGGGAGTCCCGCCTCGCGCATCGCCCAGACCACGCCCGCCGGGTACGCGGCCCAGCCGAGGTCCCGGCCGGGCGTCAGGGCGCCGTACGGGACCTCGACGACGCCGCCGGGGGCGTCGCCGGAGTGCAGGCGCAGCGCCCCGTCGGTGCGGGGCGCGGCGGCGGCGAGGGTGGTGTGGGGCAGCGCGAGGGGCAGCACGAAGCCGTCGTTGTAGTCGGTGTGTTCACCGATCAGGTTGACCCGTCCGGGCGCCGCCCAGACTCCGGCGGGCCCGGCCCCGTACACGGCGTGGAAGGCCGCGCCGGTGCGGGCCGGGCCGTGCGGTGGGCCGGCGGCTTCGTGCGCGGGCATCAGGACTCCTTCGTCCGGGTGGTGCGGCGGGCGAACTCCCAGGCGTCCGCGATGATGCCGGCGAGGTCGGCGCGGGTGGGGTGCCAGCCGAGGCGGTCGGTGGCGGCCTGTGCGGAGGCGACGAGGACGGCCGGGTCGCCGGCGCGGCGGTCGGCGCGGAGTTCGGGGATCGGGTGGCCGGTGACCTTGCGGGCGGTGTCGATGACCTCGCGGACGGAGAAGCCGTTGCCGTTGCCGAGGTTGCAGATGAGGTGTTCGCCGGGGGCGAGGCGGGGGCCGTCGGCCTCCGGCGCCGGGCGGTGCGCGGCGAGCGCCGCGTGAAGCGCGAGGAGGTGGGCGTCGGCGAGGTCGGCGACGTGGATGTAGTCGCGGACGCAGGTGCCGTCCGGGGTCGGGTAGTCGTCGCCGTAGACGGAGATGGCCTCGCGGCGGCCCTGGGCGACCTGGAGGACGAGCGGGATGAGGTGCGATTCGGGGTCGTGGCGCTCACCGCAGTCGCCGTACGCCCCGGCGACGTTGAAGTAGCGCAGGGAGACGGCGGCCAGCCCGTGGGCGGTCGCCTCGCCGCTGATGAGGTGGTCGACGGCGAGTTTGGAGGCGCCGTACGGGCTGGTGGGCGCGGTGGCGGCGGCTTCGGTGATCGGGGTGGTGTCCGGTTCGCCGTAGGTGGCGGCGGTGGAGGAGAAGACGAGGGCGCGCACGCCCGCGCCGCGCATCGCGTCGAGGAGGTCCATGGTGCCGCCGACGTTGTTGCGCCAGTACTTGGCGGGGTCCGTGACGGACTCGCCGACCTGGGAGAACGCGGCGAAGTGCAGGACGGCGTCGTACGAGGCGTCGAGGTGGCGGGCGGCGTCCTGGACGCGGCCCTCGATGAAGCGGGCGCCCGCCGGGACGCCCTCGCGGTGCCCGGTGGAGAGGTCGTCGAGGACGGTGACGTCGTGCCCGGCTTCGATCAGATGGGCGGCGACGACGCTGCCGACATAGCCGGCGCCCCCGGTGACCAGGCACTTCGCTCGGGTGGTCGGCTTTCGGGACGGCACGCTCACACTCACTTGGTCGCTACCTCTCGCAGTCGCTGGGCCGCGGCTTCCGGCGGCACATCGTTGATGAACACGTTCATGCCGGATTCGGAACCCGCGAGAAACTTCAGCTTTCCGGCGGTACGGCGAATGGTGAAGAGCTCCAGATGGAGCGCGAACTCACCACGGTCGTCGGCGCGCACCGGTGCCTGGTGCCAGGCGGCGATGTACGGCGTGCGGGCCGTGGCGTCCGCGTCCGGCCCTTGCCCGTCGCCCGCGCCGAAGATCCGGTCGAACCGGCGCAACAGTTCCAGGTAGACCTGTGGGAACTCTGTGCGCGCCGCGTCGTCGAGCGCGGTCAGGTCGGGGACCCGGCGGCGCGGGTAGAGGTGCACCTCGTACGGCCAGTGGGCGGCGTACGGGACGAAGGCGGTCCAGTGGGCGGTCTCCAGGACGACGCGGGTGCCGTCGGCGCGTTCGCGGGCGACGGTCGCGTCGAAGAGGTTGGCGCCGGTGGCCGTGCGGTGGGCGGCGAGCGCGTCGAGCATGCGGGCGGTGCGCGGGGTGGTGAAGGGGTACGCGTAGATCTGGCCGTGCGGGTGGCCGAGGGTGACGCCGATCTCGGCGCCGCGGTTTTCGAAGCAGAAGACCTGGGCGACCTCGGGGAGTTGGTGGAGGGCGGCGGTGCGGTCGGTCCACGCGGCGAGGACGAGGGCGGCCCGGTCCTCGGTGAGGTCGGCGAAGGACGCGTCGTGGTCGGAGGTGAAGCAGACGACCTCGCAGCGCCCGGAGTCCCCGGCGAGGGAGGGGAAGCGGTTCTCGAAGACGGCGACGTCGTAGCCGTCGGCGGGGATCTCGGAGGGGTGGCCCTCGCGGGTGGGGCAGAGCGGGCAGGCGTCGGCGGGCGGCAGGTAGGTGCGGTCCTGGCGGTGCGAGGCGATGGCGACGTGGTCGCCGAGCAGCGGATCGTGGCGGATCTCGGAGGCGGTGGCGACCGGCGGGAGGGGGCGGCGGTCGGGGGCGGTGCGGTCGGCGTCGTCGCGGGAGTCGTAGTAGATGAGCCGCCGGCCGTCGGCGAGGTAGGTCGTCGTCTTCTTCACGGGGGCTCCTCCGCCTGCCACTCGGTCGGCGCCACAGCCTCGACCGAACACAAAAACAAACACAATGAAGCACAACCGAACAGGTCAGTCAATACGGAGCCGGAGTGCGGGAGTGGCGCGACGCACGGGCCACATGCGGGGATCTCACCGGCAAAACCCCCTCCACTTCTCCCCTTGTCCAAACTGAAACGAACACAAGTGTTCAGTTTCCGGGAGCTCGCGCGTACGTTTTTGTGCGTTCCACCTGAGCACAACGATGTGTCCTCCTGGGGGTCTCCCCCAGCCCCCGGAAATGAGTGCCCCATGATCACCTTGGCCGAAGGGCTCAGGCTCCCCACCAACGCGCTCGACTACGCGATCCTGGCCCTCTACTTCGCCGTCGTCCTCGGCATCGGCGTCGCCGCCCGGCGCAGCGTCCGTACGAGCCTGGACTTCTTCCTCTCCGGCCGGTCGCTGCCCGCCTGGGTCACCGGTCTCGCGTTCGTCGCCGCCAACCTCGGCGCCACCGAGATCCTCGGGATGGCCGCCAACGGCGCGCAGTACGGCGCCTACACCGTCCACTGGTACTGGATCGGCGCCATCCCCGCGATGGTCTTCCTGGGCCTGGTGATGATGCCGTTCTACTACGGCTCCAAGGTCCGCTCGGTGCCGGAGTTCCTGCTGCACCGCTTCGGTCCGTCGTCGCACCTGCTGTCGTCGGTGATCTTCGCCGTGTCGTCGGTGCTGATCGCGGGCGTCAACCTCTACGCGATGGCGATCGTGCTCCAGGCGCTGCTGGGGTGGCCGCAGTGGGTGGCGATCGTCGTCGCCGGGTTCTTCGTCCTGGCGTACATCACGATCGGCGGGCTCTCCTCGGCGATCTACAACGAGGTGCTGCAGTTCTTCGTCATCCTCGCCGCGCTGATACCCCTGACGATCGTCGGGCTCAAGCGGGTCGGCGGCTGGGACGGGCTGACGTCGTCGCTGACCTCCTCGCACGGGGACGCGTTCCTCACCGCGTGGAAGGGCACCGGCATCGGTGAGGCCAACCCGCTGGGCGCCAACTGGCTGACTCTCGTCCTCGGGCTCGGCTTCGTGATGAGCTTCGGCTACTGGACGACCAACTTCGCCGAGGTGCAGCGCGCGCTGTCCGCGAAGAACCTCTCCGCCGCGAAGCGCACCCCGCTGATCGCCGCGTTCCCGAAGATCTTCATCCCGCTGGTCGTGGTCGTCCCCGGGCTGATAGCCCTGGTCATGGAGCCGACGCTCGGGAAGACGAAGGGCGGGCTGCAGTACAACGACGCCATTCCGGTGCTGATGCGGGACCTGCTGCCCAACGGTGTCCTCGGCATCGCGGTGACCGGACTGCTCGCCGCGTTCATGGCCGGTATGGCGGCGAACGTCTCGTCGTTCAACACCGTCTTCACCAACGACATCTGGGCCGCGTACCTGAGGAAGGGCCGTGAGGACGGCTACTACCTGAAGACCGGGCGGGTGGTCACGGCCGTCGGTGTGCTGATCGGGATGGGGACGGCGTTCATCGCCTCGTCCTTCAGCAACATCATGAACTACCTCCAGACGCTGTTCTCCTTCTTCAACGTGCCGCTGTTCGTCGTCTTCATCATCGGGATGTTCTGGAAGCGGACCACCGCCGCCGCCGGGTTCTGGGGCCTGCTGTCCGGCACGGTCGCCGCGATGGTCAACTACTTCGGGCTCTACAAGCAGGGCGTCATCGCCATCCCGTCCGAGCAGGGCGCCAACTTCGTCTCGTCGATCGTCGCGTTCGTCGTCGGCGCGGTGGTGATGGTCCTCGTCACCCTCGTCACCGAGCCCAAGCCGGCCGCCTCGCTCGCCGGACTCGTCTACGGCACGCGCTCGCCCGGTATGGCGGAGCTGCCCGCCGACGGTGACGACGCGTGGTACCGCAAGCCCGCCCTGCTGGGCTGGGGCGCGGTCGTCCTCGCCGCCCTCTGCTACGTCCCCTTCTCCTTCTGAGCCCGGGAGCCTGCCATGTCCGACCACCAGCACGACGTCGCCGCCCTCGAACGGGAATCGGCGACCGCCGCCCGGCTCTTCGACGTCCGGCGCGTCATCGGCGCGCTCTTCGCCGTCTACGGCGTGATCGTCACGATCGCCGGGTTCACCGCCTCGGACGCCGACCTGAAGAAGGCCCAGGGCATCAACATCAACCTCTGGACCGGCCTGGGCATGCTCGCCCTCGGCGTCTTCTTCCTGGTCTGGCTGAAACTGCGGCCGACCATGCCGCCGACGGCCGAGGAGTTGGCCGGGGAGGCGCCGGAGGAGACACCGGCGAGCTGATCCGACGGGCCCGGGCCCGCGCTCCGTGGGCGGGTGCGGGCCCTCGCCATGTCCCGGGGCGGGCCCGCGGCACGCCCTGCGCACCCGGGGCCGGGCCCCGGGCTACGCCCGCAGGTCCGGGTCCGCCGCCTCCGCCGCCTGAGCGGCCCGGTCCAGCAATCCGGTGCGGGCGGCGAGGGCCGCCGCCTCCAGCCGGGAGCCGACCTCCAGCTTCATCAGCACCCGCTGCACGTGGGTGCGGGCGGTGGACGGGGCGGTGCCCATGCCCGCCGCGATCTGGCGGGTTCCCTCGCCGTCGGCGACCCGCATCAGCACCTCGACCTCGCGCGGGGTGAGCAGCGCCAGCAGCCGCGCGCCCTCGTCGTCCGGCTCCGCCGCCGGGTGCAGCAACTCCTCGCACGCCTGCTGCAGCAGGAGCGGCGCGACGGCCACCTCGCCCGCCCGCGCCTTGAGCATCGCCCGCTCCACGCCCTCGATCCGCTCGTCGTGCCGGACGTAGCCGGAGGCGCCCGCGGCGAACGCGGCGGCGATCCCGCGCGGGGACGGCACCGGGCCCAGCACCACCACCGCGATACCGGGCCGCTCCCGCTTGATCCGCACCACCGGGTCGAACACCCCGGGCTCGGCGGGCACCGCCGTCCCCAGCAGGCACACCTCCGGCGCCCGGCTCACCACCAGATCCGCGGCCCCGGCGCACGGCGCGGCCGCCGCCAGCACCCGGTGCCCGCGCAGTTTCAGGGCCGAGGCCAGCGCCTCGGCCAGCAGACGGTGATCGTCGACCACCATGAGCCGTACACCCATCCCGCGGCCCTCCTCCCGGCGCACGGGGCCCTGGCCGGGCCCCGCGTGCACGGGAAGCTACACGCTCACCGCGCCGGACGCGCCCCGCCCGACCGGACTCGGCCGGATTGCCGGGGGCCGGGGCGGGCCGTCCGGGTGCCCGATCGGCCGGGGCCCGGGCAGGCGCGCCCCGCGGGACGAGGCGTCAGGCGTCCTCGGCCAGCTCCAGCCAGCGCAGCTCCAACTCCTCGCGGCGGCCGACCAGTTCGCGCAGTTCCGCGTCGAGGCCGGCGACCTTCTCGAAGTCGGTGGCGTGCTCGGCGATCCGCGCGTGCAGCTTCGCCTCCTGGTCGCCGATCTTGTCCAACTGGCGCTCGATGCGCTGGAGTTCCTTCTGCGCCGCGCGGTTGACCGCGGCCGGCTTCTTCGGCGCCTCGGCCGGCGCGGACGCCGGGGCCGCCGCCTCGGCCACCTGCTGACGCCGCTCGATGTACTCGTCCAGTCCGCGCGGCAGCATCCGCAGCCGGGCGTCGCCGAGCAGCGCGAAGACCCGGTCGGTGGTGCGCTCGACGAAGTACCGGTCGTGGCTGATGACGATCATCGAGCCGGGCCAGCCGTCGAGCAGGTCCTCCAACTGCGTCAGCGTCTCGATGTCGAGGTCGTTGGTGGGCTCGTCGAGGAAGAGGACGTTGGGCTCGTCCATCAGCAGCCGCAGGATCTGCAGGCGGCGGCGCTCACCGCCGGAGAGGTCGCCGACCGGCGTCCACTGCTTCTCCTTGGTGAAGCCGAACTTCTCGCACAACTGGCCCGCGGTCATCTCCCGGCCCTTGCCGAGATCGACGCGCTCGCGGACCGCCTGCACCGCCTCCAGCACCCGCCAGGCCGGGTTCAGCTCGGCGACCTCCTGCGAGAGGTACGCCAGCTTCACCGTCTTGCCGACGACGATCTTCCCGCCGACCGGCTGCCGCTCGCCCTGGCTGCGCGCCGCCTCGGCGAGCGCCCGCAGCAGCGAGGTCTTGCCCGCGCCGTTGACGCCGACCAGACCGATGCGGTCGCCGGGCCCGAGCTGCCAGGTCAGGTGCTTGAGCAGCACCTTCGGTCCGGCCTGGACGGTCACGTCCTCCAGGTCGAAGACGGTCTTGCCCAGCCGGGAGCTGGCGAACTTCATCAGCTCGGCGCTGTCGCGGGGCGGCGGCACGTCCGCGATCAGCTCGTTGGCCGCCTCGATCCGGAACCGCGGCTTGCTGGTACGCGCCGGGGCGCCGCGCCGCAGCCAGGCCAGCTCCTTGCGCATCAGGTTCTGCCGCTTGGCCTCCTCCGACGCCGCGATGCGCTCCCGCTCGGCCCGCGCGAAGACGTAGTCGCTGTAGCCGCCCTCGTACTCGTGGACGTCACCGCGCTGCACGTCCCACATACGGGTGCAGACCTGGTCGAGGAACCAGCGGTCGTGGGTGACGCAGACCAGCGCGGAGCGGCGGGCGCGCAGATGGCGGGCGAGCCAGGAGATGCCCTCGACGTCGAGGTGGTTGGTGGGCTCGTCGAGGACGATGAGGTCCTGTTCGGCGATGAGCAGCTTCGCGAGCGCGATCCGGCGGCGCTCACCACCGGAGAGCGGGCCGATGACGGTGTCCAGGCCCTGGCCGAATCCCGGCAGGTCCAGGCCGCCGAAGAGGCCGGTCAGTACGTCGCGGATCTTGGCGTTGCCCGCCCACTCGTGGTCCGCGAGATCGCCGATGACCTCGTGCCGGACGGTCGCTTCCGGGTCCAGCGAATCGTGCTGGGTGAGCACGCCGAGCCGCAGGTCACCGGCGTGGGTGACGCGGCCGTCGTCGGCGCCCTCCAGCTTGGCGAGGATCCGGATCAAGGTGGTCTTGCCGTCACCGTTCCGCCCGACGACGCCGATCCGGTCCCCCTCGTTGACGCCGAGCGAGACACCGTCGAGGAGGGCACGCGTCCCGTAGACCTTGCCGACGGCTTCCAGATTGACGAGGTTGCTGGCCATTGCTCTCCCTGCTGACGGCCCGCGCGGCTCCGGTACGGCGCACGCTCCCTGGGCCCTTCCAGGATCCCATGGCGCGCGCGGGGGCCGGGGTGCTGCCCCCGCGCCCCCTGGGCAGCGGCCTCAGCCCCGCCCGCCGCCACCCGACGACCACGCGTTCAGCGCCCGTACGGCTTCCTCCAGCTCCCGGCGCCGGGCACCCTGGTCCGCCACGCGCCGCCGCTCCTGCGCGGCGAGGACGTACGGCCGGACGAGGTGGCCGCCCTCCCCTCCCGGAGGGAGCAGGCCGGGCGGCACCCGGGGGGACGCGGACGAGGCGCCGCCGCACCGGCGCCACCGGCGGCCGGACGGGCACGGCAGGGCCGCCGGTACGAGGGGTCGCCCGATGATCACCCCGCCCCGGAAGTAACCGCCCCAGCAGCGCCCCGAGGACCCTGCGGACAAGCCCCCTCACGCCGCTCACCGGCCGGCCGCCTCGCGCAGCACCTCGGTGAGCTGGTGCGCGGTGGCCGCGTTGCAGTTGCCGAGCGCGACGAGCGGGACACCGTAGCCGCCCGCGAAGCTGGGCAGATCGACGCCGAGTGAGGGCAGCGTGATGCCGTGGGCCTTGAGGGCGGTGCGGAGTTCCTCGATGAGGTCGTATACGTCGTCAGGGGCGAAGTGGTGGGTGGGCATGCGGCTACACCTTCCTTGTGCGCGGCATTGGGCGCACCGATGTGAAACACCCCCGGATCGCCCAACGGGCGTGCGGAGGCGCGCAGATGACAGCGCCCCGGAATTCCCGTGCACTGCGTGACATCGAAGGACCATAGCGCCAGAATTGCGCCGGAAAAAGTGGCATATATGCCCCGGGGCAAGGTTGCCTTCAGGGATATCCGGGGCAGGTCGGCAAGGGCCGTGACACCGTTATGCGCGACACCGTGCACAAACTGGAGAAGGTGGCATGCCGCCGAGGAACATCCCAACGGCCCGGCAGGCTCGTCTCGGAGGCGAGCTGCGCAAACTGCGTGAGCACGCGGGCAGAACCGCCCGGGAAGCGGCCGCAATGATGTCGACCGACCAGGCCAAAATCAGTCACATCGAGGCGGGCCGCGTAGGAATCAGCGAGGATCGCATCCGCCGACTCTCCGCCTTCTACGACTGCGAGGACGAGAACCTTGTCGAGGCATTGTGCGCCATCGCGCGCGAGCGCCGTGGACAATACTGGTGGGACGATTACCGCGGCATCCTCGCTCCCGGGTTTCTCGACATCGCCGAGCTTGAACATCACGCAACAGGCCTGCACTATCTACAGCCCGTCACGTTTCCCGGAATCCTCCAGATCGAGGAATACGCACACGCCCTGTTCGCCGGCGCGATTCCGAAACTCCCCGACGACGAACTGAAGGCCCGGGTCGAACATCGCATGAAGCGGCGGGAAATCCTGGACCGGGACGAACCGCCGAAATTCGAAGCCACCATTCATGAAGCGGCACTACACATGCGCATCGGCGGACGAAAGGTAGCGCGCAGGCAGCTCGAATATCTCTTGCATGTATCCGAGCACCCCGAATTCGCTCTCCGGGTCATCCCGTTCACACGGGACGTCTTCGTCGAAGTGACGCAGACGGTGCTGTACGCGAATGGCGTCGTCCCCCAGCTCGATACCGTCCACGTCGATGCCCCGATCGGCGGGGGATTTCTGGATACCGCTGCCACCCTGGGCCGATACCGCGTACTGCTCGACCGCGCGAAACACGCCGCACTCTCCCGCGGAGAGTCACGAAGTTTCCTTCACCGGGCCATCAAAGAAATGTGAGTGCCAGGGCATGAACAGCAAAACTCGCCGCCTTCACCTTCGGTGTGAAGAACGGCGAGTTCGACCATTTCGTCAGCTGAGGGCCGGCCCGGTCACGCGGCTGCGCGCGGGAACTGTTCGGCGTGGCCGTCGGGCCAGCCCTTGCCGGCGAGCCAGTCCTTGAAGCCGGGGAGATTGGGCTGGTCGAGGCCCTCGATGAAGAGGTACTTGCGGGGGATGTCGCCCGGGTGCGCCCACGCGCCATTCGTCGAGGCGCCGCCCAGCCCCTTGGGCTGGTCGCCCTTCAAGGTGCCTTGCGAGAACATTCCGGGTTCGCTCATATCCAGCTTGCGGATTTTCACGTTGACGGCGCTGTCCGGCCCAACGCCCTTGGCGATTCCCGCAGCGCCCTTGATCCCCTTGACGGTGGCGTCCCACATGAAAACATGCTGGTGGTGCCCCATCTTCTCGCTGCCTGCGGAGAGTTTTATCTCAAGACTCTCGGCCGTCTTCAGGCCGTTCGCGTTGAGCGAGAGGCGTAGCTGATCGAGGCCCGCGCCCTGCTTGTCGACAGCGACGTGGGTGTACTCCCGGGAGTGCCCCTGCGCCTCCGGGGCGCGCTGCACGGGCGCGGTTTTCCCATGACCCGCACCGCGTGTCTGACGCTGCAGCGCGTGCGAAACGGCCGCGTTTCCCGCGCTCCGCTGCAGCGCCGTCACGGCATCCGGCGTGAGAGCGGCCCCTTGGGAAAGCGTCGCCGAATTCGGCACGCTCGCCGGTGTACGGGAAGCGGGTATCCGTGATGTCGCCCTTTTCAGAGCCTTACCTGAATCCTGTGCATGCATGCGACAAACCTTCTGGTAAACGAATGCGATCCACGGTACAGGCCCAGGACTTGGCCCGAAACCCCCGTCACGATCTTGCTGCGGCACCGCTCCGACGGGACACCGCTCCGGGACGGACGCCACCCGCCACGGGGCTAGAGAACCGTCGCCCCCGGCGCCGGCGCGACCGCGATCCGTACCGCACGGCACGTCCCCGACGCCGTCAGCGCCGCCGCGACCTTCTCCGCGCCCTCCGGGTCGGCGGCGAGGAACGCCGTCGTCGGACCGGAGCCGGAGACCAGCGTGGCCAGCGCGCCCGCGGCGGCGCCCGCGTCGAGGGTCGCGGCCAGCGACGGGCGCAGGGAGAGCGCGGCGGGCTGGAGGTCGTTGGCCAACTCGCCCGCCAGCGCCGTCGCGTCGCCCGCCGCGAGGGCGGCGAGGAGCGCGGGCGAGGCGGCCGGTTCCGGTACGTCGGTGCCGGCCGTCAGGCGGTCGAACTCGCCGTAGACGGCGGGCGTGGACAGACCGCCGTCGGCGACCGCGAAGACCCAGTGGAAGGTGCCGCCGACGGGCAGCGGGGTCAGGACCTCGCCGCGTCCGGTGCCCAGGGCCGCGCCGCCGACCAGGCTGAACGGCACATCGCTGCCCAACTCGGCGCAGATCTCCAGGAGTTCGGAGCGGGAGGCGCCGGTGCCCCAGAGCGCGTCGCAGGCCAGCAGGGCACCGGCGGCATCCGCGCTGCCGCCCGCCATGCCGCCCGCGACGGGGATGTCCTTCGCCAGGTGCAGATGGACGTCCGGAGTACGGCCGTGGCGGGCCGCGAGGAGGGTCGCGGCGCGGGCGGCGAGGTTGGTGGCGTCGAGCGGGATGTCGGCCACCCCCTCGCCCTCGGCGGTGATCCGCAGCCCGTCGGCGGGGGCGGCGGTGACCTCGTCGTACAGACCGACGGCGAGGAAGACGTTGGCGAGGTCGTGGAAGCCGTCCGGGCGGGCGGCGCCGACCGCCAACTGAACGTTGACCTTCGCCGGGACCCGTACCGTCACCGCCGCGCTCACCGCGTACTCCCCTGCTCGTCCTGCTGGTCGTCCTGCCGCTCCGGCTTGCCCGGCTTGTGCTCCGCGATGCGGGCGAACTCCTCGACGGTCAGCGCCTCACCGCGCGCCTTCGGGGAGATTCCGGCCCCGACCAGCGCTTCTTCGGCGGCGGCGGCCGAACCGGCCCAGCCCGCCAGCGCCGCCCGCAGCGTCTTACGGCGCTGCGCGAACGCGGCGTCCACGACGGCGAAGACCTCCTCGCGGCTCGCGGTCGTCTCCGGCGGCTGCCGCCGGAGAAGCGACACCAGGCCGGAGTCGACGTTCGGCGCGGGCCAGAAGACGTTCCGGCCGATCGAACCGGCGCGCTTGACCTCGGCGTACCAGTTGGCCTTGACCGACGGCACGCCGTAGACCTTGTTGCCGGGGCGGGCCGCGAGCCGGTCGGCGACCTCCGCCTGCACCATCACCAGGGTGCGTTCCAGCGTCGGGAACGTCGCCAGCATGTGCAGCAGGACCGGCACCGCGACGTTGTACGGCAGATTGGCGACGAGCGCGGTCGGCGCGTTCCCCGGCAGTTCGGTGACGTGCATCGCGTCGCTGTGGACCAGCGCGAAGCGGTCGGCGCGGCGCGGCAGCCGCGCCGCGACGGTCGCCGGGAGCGCCGCGGCCAGCACGTCGTCGATCTCCACGGCGGTGACCGCGTCGGCCACCTCCAGCAGCGCCAGGGTCAGCGAGCCGAGGCCCGGACCGACCTCGACGACGGTGTCGTCGGGCCGCACGTCCGCGGTCCGCACGATGCGGCGGACGGTGTTGGCGTCGATGACGAAGTTCTGGCCGCGCTGCTTGGTGGGGCGTACGCCCAGCGCGGCGGCCAGCTCGCGGATGTCGGCGGGGCCCAGCAGGGGGCCGGACTCGTCGCCGGTGGTGCTCTCACTCATGCCGAAGCCTCGCCGCGCGCCGCCGGGACGCGCCTTTCCGTTGTTCGCTCGCTGCGCTGGTTCACCGGTGCAGCTTACGGGCCGAGGAGGGGCGAGCCCGCCCGCGGTCAGTAGCCGAAGGCGCGTGCCGTGTTCGCCGCGACGGCGGTGGCGAGGGTGTCCTCGGTCACGCCCTTGACCTCGGCCATCGCCCGCAGCGTGACGGGGATGAGGTACGGCGCGTTGGGACGGCCGCGGAACGGCGCGGGCGTCAGGAACGGCGCGTCGGTCTCGACCAGCAGCAGTTCGGCGGGGGCCACCGCGAGCGCGTCGCGCAGCGGCCGCGCGTTCTTGAACGTGACGTTCCCGGCGAAGGAGAGGAAGTACCCGGCCGCCGCGCACTCCTTCGCCATCGCGGCGTCACCGGAGTAGCAGTGGAAGACGGTGCGTTCCGGGGCGCCCTCCTCGCGCAGGATCCGCAGGACGTCGGCGTGGGCCTCCCGGTCGTGGATGACCAGCGCCTTACCGTGCCGCTTGGCGATCTCGATGTGCGCGCGGAACGAACGCTCCTGCGCGGCCATGCCGTCGGCGCCGGTACGGAAGTAGTCGAGACCGGTCTCGCCGACGCCCCGGACGTGCGGGAGGGCGGCGAGCGCGTCGATGGCGGCCAGCGCCTCGTCGAGGGCCGCGCCCCCGCCGGGCTCGCGGGCACCCTGCCGCGACCAGCCGTCGGGGTCACCATGCACGATCCGGGGCGCCTCGTTGGGATGCAGCGCGACGGCCGCGTGCACCGCCTCGTACGCGGCGGCGGTCTCGGCCGCCCACCGCGATCCGGCCACGTCGCAGCCGACCTGGACGACGGTGGTGACGCCGACCGACGCCGCCTTGGCCAGGGCCTCGTCCACGGTGCCCTGCTGCATGTCGAGGTGGGTGTGGGAGTCGGCGACCGGCACCCGCAGCGGTGCGGGCAGCGGCGGCGGGGCGTCCTTCGCGGCCTTTCCGCCCTTCGGGGCCTGCGCCTTCGGCGCGGTGCCGCTCGGGGCGGAGGCGGGCGGGGTGGGCGCGGAGCCGGTGTCGTGCGGGGCCATGGCCGCGATTCTACGAAGCCGCGGCCACGGCCTCACCTCGCGTCACCGGGCGCCCGGCCCGGCCCGCCGGTCAGCGGCGGTGGTGCTGGAAGGGGTGGAGCAGATCGGAGAGGTGCCAGTGGTGGCCGTGCGGCTTGTCGTCGGCGGAGCTGCCGGCGCTCTCGGACCGGTCGGCGGACTTCTTCGCCGTACCGCTGCCGCGCTGATGCAGACCGGCGAGCGCGTGGGACACCTTCGAGACCTCGCCGGCGCGCATGATCCGCACCACGGTGGAGCCGCAACTGAGGCAGGACGGGCTGGTCAGCGGGGACGGCACCCGCTCGCCGTCCGCGAAGTAGACCGCGTGCGTGACGCCCTTGACGTCGACGGGGTGCCGTATCTCGTACGCCTGCTCCCAGCCGTGGCCGCAGCGCATGCAGGCGAAGGCGTACGCCTCGTGGACCGGTGCGTCGGTGGTGGGGTGGGTGTCGGGGTAGGTGGTGCGGGTGTCCGCGATCTCGCTCATGTGCCGCTCCTCTTGTCCGCAGGACAAGGTCTCCGGGGAACCGTGCGTCCCGGCTCCCAGTGGACTCCTGCCGGGGGCGAGGTGCGGCGGATGTTCTTACCTGTTGGCCCAGATTTGGCCGACTCCAGGCCGAAGTCCCGGCCGTCCGGATGCTCCCTTTACCTTTCGAGGCAGACCGTTTACCTTCCGGCAGCGGCTTTTCGGACACCGGACGGCGCCGGGCCCGGGTTCAGGCCCCCGCGCCCTTCCCGCCGGCCTTCCCCTCCGCCTTCTCGGCGTTCTTCGCGGCCACCACCGCGTCGAACACCTCCCGCTTCGGCAGCCCCGCGTCCGCGGCGACCGCGGCGATGGCCTCCTTGCGGCGCTCCCCGGCCTCCTCGCGGACCCGCACCCGGCGCACCAGCTCCTCGGGCCCCAGCTCCTGCGGACCGGCCTCGGGGGCGCCCTCGACGACGACGGTGATCTCCCCGCGCACGCCCTCCGCCGCCCACGCCGCCAGCTCACCGAGCCCGCCGCGCTTGACCTCCTCGTACGTCTTGGTCAGCTCGCGGCAGACGGCGGCGCGGCGGTCGGCGCCGAAGACCTCGGCCATCGCGGCGAGGGTGTCGTCCAGGCGGTGCGGCGCCTCGAAGTAGACGAGGGTGCGGCGCTCGCCCGCGACCTCCCGCAGTCTGCTCAGGCGCTCGCCCTGCTTACGGGGGAGGAAGCCCTCGAAGCAGAAGCGGTCGACGGGCAGCCCGGACACCGCGAGCGCGGTCAGCACGGCACTCGGCCCGGGGACGGCGGTGACCTTCACGTCCCGCTCGACGGCGGCGGCGACGAGGCGGTAGCCGGGGTCGGAGACCGACGGCATCCCGGCGTCGGTGACCAGCAGCACCCGGGCGCCGCCGGCCAGCGCGTCGGCCAGCTCCGGCGTCCGGGCCGCTTCGTTGCCCTCGAAGTACGACACGATCCGGCCACCGGGCGTCACGCCGAGGCCCTGGGTGAGGCGGCGCAGCCGACGGGTGTCCTCGGCGGCGATCACATCGGCGGCGGCCAGCTCGGCGGCGAGGCGCGGCGGGGCGTCCTCGATGTCGCCGATGGGCGTCCCTGCAAGTACCAGCGTTCCAGTCACGCCCCCATCCTCCCAGCCCGCGGCCGACGCCCTCGTCACCCCGCCTGCGGCGTACCCGGCTCTCCACAGGCCGCTTCCCTACGATGGGCCGGGTGACCAGTGACACCGCGACCGACGCCGTAGCCCGCAGCGCCGACCGGCCCGACCGGCGGCCGCCCGCGTGGCAGCGCAGGCTGCGCCGCTTCGGCCACGCCGACGGCCCCCGGCCCGACGTCCGCACGCGGCTGGTGCCCCCCTTCCCGCGGCCCGGCACCCGGCTGTGGGAGCTGTGCGGGGTGCGTCCGGCGCTCGCGGTACGGCTGGCCGGCGCGTCGGGCTGGCTCTGGCCGCTGCTGGTGACGCTGCTCGCCGGGGTGCTGCGGTTCTGGCACCTCGGCAGCCCGGACAAGGTGATATTCGACGAGACGTACTACCCGAAGGACGCCTGGTCGCTCCTGCAGTTCGGCTACGAGGGCACCTGGGACAAGAACGCCAACGACGCGCTGGTCGGCCACCCGGCCCGCATCCTGCTGAACTCCGACCCGTCGTACGTGGTCCATCCCCCGATGGGGAAGTGGCTGATCGCCGTCGGTGAGTGGGCGTTCGGGATGAATCCGTTCGGCTGGCGGTTCATGGTGGCGCTGCTCGGCACGGTGTCGGTGCTGCTGGTCTGCCGGATCGGGCGGCGGCTGCTGCGCTCGACGGCGCTGGGCTGTCTGGCGGGCGTGCTGCTCGCCGTCGACGGGCTGCACTTCGTGATGAGCCGGACCGCGCTGCTGGACCTCATCGTGATGTTCTGGGTGCTCGCCGCGTTCGGCGCGCTGCTGCTGGACCGGGACCGCACCCGGGCCCGGCTGGCGGCGGCGCTGCCGGTCGACGCGGAGGGCCAGGCACACCCGGACGGCACGGTCGGCGACCGGCTGAAACTCGGCTGGCGGCCCTGGCGGATCACCGCCGGGATCTGCCTGGGCCTGGCCTCGGCGACCAAGTGGAACGGCCTGTACTTCCTCGCCGCGTTCGCGCTGATGTCGGTCCTCTGGGACATCGGCGCGCGCCGCACCGCCGGGGCGCGCCACCCGCTGCGGTCGGTGCTGCGGCGCGACGCGGTGCCCGCGTTCGGCGCGACGGTCGTGGTGGCGGTGGCGACGTATCTGGCGTCCTGGTCGGGCTGGTTCGCCACCAAGGGCGGCTACTACCGCCAGTGGGCGGCGACCCCCGACGGCCACACCGGCTCCTGGACCTGGCTGCCCGACTGGCTGCGCAGCCTGTGGCACTACCAGACCGAGGTCTACTCCTTCCACACCGGCCTGACCACGCCGCACACCTACCAGTCCAACCCGTGGAGCTGGCTGGTCCTGGGCCGCCCGGTGTCGTACTTCTACGAGGACCCGAAAGCCGGACAGGACGGCTGTACGGCGGCGGAGGGCTGTGCCCGCGAGGTGCTGGCGATCGGCACCCCGCTGCTGTGGTGGGCGGCGTGCTTCGCGCTCGCGTACGTCCTCTACCGCTGGGCCTTCAAACGCGACTGGCGGGCGGGCGCCGTCGTCTGCGGGGTGGCCGCCGGCTATCTGCCGTGGTTCCTCTACCAGGAACGGACGATCTTCCTCTTCTACGCCGTGGTGTTCGTGCCGTTCCTCTGCCTGGCGCTGGCGATGATGATCGGCGCGATCGTCGGCCCGCCGGGGTCGTCGGAGCGCCGCCGCACCATCGGCGCGGTCGGCGCGGGCGTCCTCGTCCTGCTCATCGTCTGGAACTTCATCTACTTCTATCCGATCTACACGGGCCTGCCGATCCCGAAGTCGGAATGGCACAAGCGGATGTGGTTCGACACGTGGGTGTGAGGCGCGGGCGGTGGGCGGAGGCGTCCGGCGGCGGCTTCCCCGTGGCCGCCCGGAGGGGCGCGCATCCTAGTGACCGGCACTGACATCCGTTCACCCCTCCGCGGGAAGGAACCACACCTACGGAAGCGGTGATTCCAGTCACACCGATCCGACGGGAAACCTCTGACCTGGCCTTATGCCCTGGCCAGGGGGGCGGTTCCCTGGCATCGCCCGCCGTTTCCCACTCGCCAAACAGTCATACGAAGCGGCAAGATGGGGCGGCGTCAGGCGCAGCGAGTGGCCGAAGTCACGCAGCGACCTCCGGTCGGCGCTGCTCCCCGACCCAGATGCGCGCGAACGCGCGAGGGCCCCAACTCCTGTGGCCGGCCAAGCTGTTCGGAGTGAGGCCCTCTCCCTACCGCGCCCGGTGATCTCGGCCTCCCACGAGGCCGGGATCACCCCTTCTACAGGTGGGACCAGATCTCGCGCGCGATGCGGAACACCGCGTACAGCGGACCCAGCCATCGGGCGCCGGACCGGATCCGGCGCCACCTGCGGCGGTAGCCCCTCCGTCCCTTCTTCGCAGACATGGGGCGACCTTCCTCTCCGGACCCAGCGGTCGTGGGCCCTATAGGCGGCCACGAACACCTTCCGATCGAAGAGGTGGGTTGGTAGCTCAGTAGAGTAGCGCGCCGCACATACGTGCCAGTCCGTACCGCGGAACACGGTCGGGCGGCCAACTGGCACCGGGTGCCTGACTGCTGACACCCCGTTCGGCGCACCTCTCTTACCGAACCGCTCTGACCTGGTGACCTTGCAATCGAAGGCGCCTGACATCCCGTGTCGCCCCTTCCCTCAAGCGAACCTCAAGCTTCGCCCGGAGAGACCCATGTCACACCTTTCTGACCAGGTAATTCCGTCGGCGCACATATGCCGATCAGGGCTGAGCGTCCGCTTTGCGATCAAAGGCACAAAGGCGTTCACCCCGCCCCGGCCGCCCCGCGCGGGCGGGGGCGCCCGGGCCCGTCGCCCGCCGGAGGGCTTCGAAACGAAGGCCGCCCGGGGTCAGTCCCGGCCGGGGCGGCGCCCCTCGTCCTCCTCCACGCGGGCCAGCAGCGTCGTCAGTACCGGCGCCGCGTGCGTCCACAGGAGGGCACCGCCCGCGCCGGGGACGAGATGGCGGCGGGCGCCGGGGATGCGGGAGGTGAGGCGGGCGCCGTGGTCCGGGGAGTGGGTGGTGTCCTCGGTGCCGTACCAGATGTCGCAGGGGACGGTGATCGCGGCGAGGTCGAGGGGCCAGCGGGACATGGTGAGGACGGTGTCGCGGGCGTAGCCGGCCGCCGCGCCCTGCGCGAAGCCCTCGTCGAGGGCGCGGCGGTAGGCGGCGGCGAAGGCCGGGGCCTCGTAGACGGCGCGGTCGCAGGCGGGGCTCGCGGCGAGGACCATCTCCCGCATCGCGGTGGCGGTGAAGGAGGCGAAGAACTCCTCGGCGGCGGCCGGGTCGCGGGCGGTCAGCGCGAGCAGGTCGCGCAGCCCGGCGTCGGCGGGCTCCAGGGCGGCGACCTCGTCCGCGGCGGAGACCAGGGCCAGCGCCCCGGCGACGCCCGCGACGGCGCAGGCCAGGGCGGACGGCGCGCCCTGGGAGTTGCCGACGACGCCCGGGCGGCCCAGGTCCCTCGCCGCGCACAGCGCCCGCAGGTCGGTGGCGAAGCTGTCGAGGGTGCGGCCGGGCGCCGGGGTGGATACGCCGAGACCCGGGCGGTCGACGGAGACGAGGCGGACGCCGAGCCCGTCGACGACGTCCGCGCCGAAGCCCAGCCACCGGCTGGTGGCGGCGCCCGGACACAGCACCACGGGCCGCCCGTCCGCCGGGCCCCATTCCGCCCAGCCGAGCGACCGCCCGTCGGGGAGCCGGGTGGTGCCGGTACGGGCGGGGTTCCCGGCGTGGGCCGGGTCTGCTGAGCGTGCGGTCATCCCGCCATCCTCGGGCCGGGCGGGAGCGGGCGCATCGGGTTTTCCGCTGGTGGGAGCGGCCCTGGAGCGAGGCGGGCTTCGGCCGTGGCGGGGCCGTACGGCGAGCGGCGGGCAGCGGCGTACGGGCGTCCCCGCGGCCATGCTCCGCGCGGGCCCCGGACGGCGGCGGGCGCGGCTCCGGGGCGGGGCCTCCTCCGCCCCGGAGCGCCCCCGGCCCGCTCCTTTACAACAGGGAGCCCGCCTCGCACCGGACCGTTCATCCGACCGTGCCCCGATCGAGACGGACCGGCACTCTCCGGGTTTCCGCCGTCCCATAGAGTGCCCATCAGGCCCCGGAGACGCGGGGTGAGGCATGGGGAGGGGAACGGTCGTATGCGCCGTGAGGTGAAGTACGGGCTGATCGGCGGATCCGCGGTGCTGGTCGCCGGGGTGGCCGGGTTCGCGCTGTTCGGCGGCGGTTCGAACGACCCGTCGGCGCCGGGCGGGACGTCCGCCGACGGCAAGAACGGCGGCTCCGCCCAGGCCGGACCGGCGTCCGCGCAGGAGATCGCCACCACTTCCCGGGACTTCCTGGCCGCCTGGCAGTCGGCCGACGCCGCGAAGGCGGCGGAGCTGACCGACAAGCCCGGTCCCGCGAAGACCGCGCTCGCCTCCTTCGCCAAGGAGGCCCACTTCAGCCGCGTCACCGTCAAACCCGGCACCCCCAACGGCGACAAGGTGCCCTACACCGTCACCGCGCAGATCTCCTACCAGGGCCACCAGGCGCCGTACTCCTACACCTCCGCGCTGCACGTGCGGCGCGACGGCGCCACCGGCAAGCCCCGCGTCGACTGGAACCTCGCGGTGCTCCACCCCTCCCTCGGCGACGGCGACTCGCTGCGCACCGGCCCCTCCGGCCCCGCGCCGATCAAGGCGGTGGACCGCCACGGCAAGGAGCTGACCGCCAAGGACCACCCCGAGCTGGGCACCGTCCTGACGGGCCTGCGCGACAAGTACGGCGACAAGGCGGGCGGCACCCCCGCCGTGGCGCTGGCCATCCACCACACCGCGGACGGCAAGGACGACCGCAAGCACGACACGACGCTGAAGGTCCTCGGCAAGGGCACCCCCGGCACCCTGAAGACGACGCTGGACGCCTCGCTCCAGACGCTCGCGCAGAAGCAGGTCGACGCCCGGAAGAACGCCTCCGCCGTCGCCATCAAGCCGAGCACCGGCGAGATACTCGCGCTCGCGCACTCCCCCGCCACCGGCTTCAACGTCGCCACCGGCGGCTCCCTCGCCCCCGGCTCCACGATGAAGATCGTCACCGCCGCGCTGCTCATGGACAAGGGTCTGACCTCGCCCGGCAAGCAGCACCCGTGCCCGAAGTACACGACGGTCGCCGGCTGGAAGTTCCACAACGACCAGATGAGCGAGATCCCGAACGGCACCTTCGCGCAGAGCTTCGCCGCCTCCTGCAACAACGCCTTCATCGGCCAGGCGAAGAACCTCAACAACGACGATCTGACGGTGGAGGCGCGGGACGTCTTCGGTATCGGACTCGACTGGAAGACCGGCATCCCGACGTTCGACGGCACGGTGCCGGTGCAGGACGGCGCGCAGATGGGCGCGTCCCTGATCGGTCAGGGCGGGGTGCGGATGAACCCGCTGAACGTCGCCTCGCTCGCCGCGACCGCGCAGGCGGGCGTCTTCCGCCAGCCCTACCTCGTCTCCCCCGACCTCGACCACCGGAAGCTGGCGACCGCGGCGCGCCGGATGAAGCCGGAGACCGCCGCCGGGCTGAAGTCGATGATGCGCACCACCGCGGTGGCCGGTACGGCGGTCAAGCCGATGGCCGGGCTCAGCGGTGACATCGGCGCGAAGACCGGCTCCGCCGAGGTCGACAACCAGAAGAAGCCGAACGCCTGGTTCACCGCGTACCGCGACGACATGGCCGCGGCGGCGCTCGTCCCGGCCAGCGGTCACGGCGGTGACAACGCCGGTCCGGTGGTCCGCGCCCTGCTCTCCGCGGGCTGAGCGCCCCGCGTCCGTCCGCGCCGCCCCGTCCCGCCGCTCCGGCGGGGCGGGGCGGCGTCGTCATACCCGGCAGGTGAACGCCCGGTGACCGGCGGGAATCCGCCGCGTGATCTTCCGGTGAGAGACTGCTCACCTTTGCATCGCGTGGCCCGTACACCCTTCGCTAGCGTGCGGGACATGAGCGTCTTCCCGCCCAACCTCCCCGTCCCGGCGGCCGATCGGGCACGCGCCCGCCGGGCCGCCCTCATCCGCCGGCGCCGTGCCGCCGCCCCCGCGGCGAACTCCGCCGAGCCCACCGCATGACGCCGCTCGTCGTCGTGGCCGTGCTCATCGCCGCGGTCACCCACGCCAGTTGGAACGCCATCGCCCACGGCATCCGCGACCAGCTCCTCGCCTTCACCCTGGTCGGCGGCGCGGGCGCGGTCTGCGGCCTCGTCATCCTCCCGTTCGCCCCGCTCCCCGCGGCCGGTGCCTGGCCGTATCTCCTCGGCTCCGCCGTGCTGCACGTCGTCTACCAGATGCTGCTGATGCAGTCGTTCCGGCTGGGCGAGTTCGGGCAGATGTATCCGATCGCCCGCGGTACCGCGCCGCTGGTCGTCACCGTCCTCGCGGCGCTCTTCGTCGGTGAGGTGCCCGGTCCCTGGGCGCTCGCCGGGGTGGCGCTGGCCTCCGCCGGACTGCTCGGTGTCGCCCTGTGGGGGCTGCGTGGTGCGGGGGCCCGCCCGCAGTGGCCGGCGCTGCTCGCCGCCCTCGCCACCGGCCTGGCCATCGCCTCGTACACCACCGTCGACGGGCTCGGGGTCCGCGCGTCGGGCACCTCGCTCGGCTACATCGCCTGGCTGATGCTGCTGGAGGGCGTCGCCATCCCCCTCTGGGCGCTGACGGTCCGGCGGCGTCAACTCCTGGCCCAGCTCCGGCCGTTCGCGTGGCGCGGGATGGCCGGCGGGGTGCTGTCGGTCTTCGCGTACGGGCTGGTGCTGTGGGCGCAGACGCGAGGCGAACTGGCGCCGATCGCGGCGCTGCGGGAGTCGTCGATCATCGTCGGCGCGGCGATCGGCGCGGTGTTCTTCAAGGAGCGTTTCGGTGCGCCGCGGATCGCGGCCGCCGGACTGATGGTGGTCGGCATCGGGCTGATGCTGCACAGCTAGCCGGCCCGGCCGTACGAAAGGGGGCTCCGGCGTCGCGCCGGGGCCCCCGCGGCGTTCAGCCGACGGTGGCCAGGGCCCGGACGAGGGCCTGGGCGCGGGGGTCGGCGGTGACGCCGCGCTGCATGCCGTTGGTGACGTAGCCCAGCGCGAGGCCCGACTCGGGGTCGGCGAAGGCGAGCGCGCCGCCGCGTCCGGGGTGGCCGAACGAGCCGGGCGCCAGCAGCGGGGAGGCGCCGCTGTGCAGCATGAAGCCGAGGCCGAAGCGGGTGCCGACGACGAGGGTGCGGTCCGGTCCGGCGGACTCCTCGGTACGGGCCAGGGTCAGCGTGGCGGGGGCGAAGAGACGCGGGTGGCCCTCGCCGGTGCCGTCGGCGTCGACCGGGCCGATGAGCGCGGCGTAACAGCGGGCCAGCGAGCGGGCGGTGGCGATACCGGCGGAAGCCGGCAGTTGGGCGGCGCGGTAGGCCGGGGCGTTCTCGTCGGGCGCCGGGGTGATGGCGGCGAAGGCGCGGCTGGTGAGGGACGCCGGGTCGCGGTACGCCTCGGCGACCGAGCGCTTGGGGCGCACCCGCAGACCGCCCGCCGGGTCCGCCTCGGGCGGCCTGACCTCGGCGAGGCGTCCGGCGCGGGCCTGCTGACCGGGCGGCAGGCCCAGCCAGAGGTCGAGGCCGAGGGGGGCCGCGATCTCGTCGGCGATCCAGGCGCCGATGGTGCGTCCGGTGACCCGCAGCACCAGCTCCGCCAGCAGCCAACTGTAGGTCTGGGCGTGGTAGCCGTGGTCGGTGCCGGGCGTCCAGACGGGGGCCTGGGCGGCGAGGGCGGCGGGCCCGCTGACACCGTCGACGGCCTGCTCGGGGGTGAGCGGGGTGTCGAGGACGGGCACTCCGGCGCGGTGCGAGAGCAGATGGCGGACGAGGACGCGGTCCTTGCCCGCGGCCTTGAACTCCGGCCAGTACGTACCGACCGGTGCGTCCAGGTCGAGGAGTCCGCGCTGGTGGAGCAGGAGCGGGACGACGGCGGCGACGCCCTTGGTGGCGGAGCGGACGACCTGCGCGGTGCCCTGCTCCCAGGGGGCGTCGGGGCGGCCGTCGGCGGCGGGGCCGAGGTCATCGCCGCCGTCACCGTGCTTGGTACCGGCCCAGAGGTCGACGACCTTGCGGCCGTCGCGGTAGACGGCGACGGCGGCGCCGCGCTCGCCGCGGCGGGTGAAGTTGGCCGTGAAAGCGTCCCGGACCGGCTCGAAGCCGTCCTCGACCCTGCCCTGGACGTCCACCACTGTTTCCCGCTTCCCACTGTTCCGTCGCTTTGGTGACCCTTCAATGGTGCCTCGCGCCAAGTGGTGCTCATGACCGGAGCCGGGCGGCGTGGCCTTCGTCACAGCCGCCCGGGGCCGCGTCAGCAGGCCCGCCGGGCACCCCCGGTGGGCGGCGGCGGGCCGAACCGCCGGGCCGCTACGGGACGGTGGGCGCGCGCGGTCCGGACGACGCGGCGCGGGGCCGGAATTCTTCGGCCGGGCGGTGCGGTGCGGTGCCCGGGGCCCGCCCGACCCCGGCCTCGGGTGCCGCGCCCCGGGCCGGGCGGGCCCGCCAACCGTCCGGTGCCCCGCCCCGCCGCCGTCCGGGGCGCGCCGCGGGCCCGCCGTGCGCCCCGGCCGAGTTGCCGCCTCCGGCGGGCGGCGGAACGATGAGACGGGTGAGCGACGCACGCGAGGCCGTCGGGCCGCACCCGGAGCCGGATCCCGCAGCACCGCCCGGAAGGCTGCGCCGGATGCCGGCGCCGCCGGGCCCGCCACCCGCGTCCTACCTGCGGTATCCGCATCTGAGCGGCGATCTGGTCTGTTTCACCGCCGAGGACGACCTGTGGGTCGCGCCCCTCGTACCGGAGGGCGGCGAGCCGGGGCGGGCCTGGCGGCTGACCGCCGACCGCACCCGGGTGGGCCATCCCCGCTTCTCCCCCGACGGCCGTCATCTGGCGTTCACCTCCTGGCGTTCGCTCGACCCGGAGGTGCATCTCGTGCCGGTCGGGGGCGGGCCCGCGCGGCGGCTGACGTACTGGGGCAGCACGGACGCCCGGGTCTGCGGCTGGACGCCGCCGGACCAGGACGGGGTCTGCCACATCCTGGCGGTCGCCTCGCACGGCCAGCCGTTCTCGTACTACTCGTGGGCGTACCGGCTGTCCGCCGAGGGCGGGCCCGGACTGCGGCTGCCCTGGGGGCCGGTGTCCGACATCGCCGTCGCCGATGTGGCCGGGGAGCGGCGCACGCTGCTGCTCAGCGGGAAGCCGCCGCACGAGCCGGCCTCGTGGAAGCGGTACCGGGGCGGCGCGATGGGCCGGATGTGGCTGCACGGCACGCGGCTGCTGCCGAAGCTGCGGGGCCATCTGGACGCGGTGATGTTCACCGCCGGGCGGATCGCGTTCCTCTCCGACCACGAGGGCGTGGGCAACGTCTACTCCTGTCTGCCGGACGGCTCCGACCTGCGCCGCCACACCGACCACGACGACTTCTACGCCCGGCACGCCTCGACCGACGGCTCCCGCATCGTCTACCAGTGCGCCGGTGACCTCTGGCTGGTCGACGACCTCTCGCCCACGGCCCGGCCCCGGAAGCTGGCGGTCCGGGTGGGCGGGCCGCGCACCGGGCGCCGGACGTACCAGGTACCGACCGCCTCGAACGTGACCTCGCTGGCGGTGGACACCACCGGGCGGGCCAGCGCGGTCGGCGTGCGCGGCAGTCTGTACTGGCTCACCCACCGCGACGGCCCGGCCCGTGCCCTGCACGACGTACCGGGCGTCCGGGTGCGGCTGCCGGAGATGCTGGGCGACACCGGGCGGATCGCGTACATCACCGACGCGGAGGGCGAGGACGCCGTCGAGATCGCCGGGCTGCCGCGGGCCAGCGGGGTGGGCGCGCCGCGGCGGCTGGCGGCGGGGCGGCTGGGCCGGGTCCAGGAGGTGGTGGCGTCGCCGGACGGCACCCGGCTGGCGGTGGCCGCCCACGACGGGCGGCTGCTGCTGGTCGACGTCCGGCGGCCCGAGGAACGGGCGGCGGAGGAAGCGCCCGTGGTGGAGGGCGACGAGGAGCCCGGTGAGCCCCAACTCTCCGATGAGGTGGCTGAGTTGATCCGGTCGGCCAACGGCCCGGTGCGGGATCTGGCGTTCTCACCGGACTCGCGGTGGCTGACCTGGTCGCATCCGGGGATCGGCCGGTCGCTGCGGCAGATCAAGATGGCCCGGCTCGCCGACCGGATGATCGTGGACGTCACCAACGGCCGGTTCGAGGACGAGCAGCCGGTCTTCACCCGCGACGGCCGCTATCTGGCGTTCTTGTCCTGGCGCGGCTTCGACCCGGTCTACGACGTGCACACCGGCGATCTGTCGTTCCCGCTGGGCTGCCGCCCGCATCTGGTCCCGCTGTCGTCCGCGACGCCGTCGCCGTTCGCCCTGTCGCCGGAGGGCCGTCCGGCCGCCGGGGGGCTCGACCCGGACGAGAATCCGCCGGTGGCCGAGGGCCCGGTGCTGGTCGAGGTGGAGGGGCTGGCGGACCGGGTCACGCCGTTCCCCGTCGCCGCGTCGAAGTACTCGTCGCTGCGACCGGTCGCGGGCGGCGGTCTGGTGTGGCTGCGGTGGCCGATCTCCGGGGCGCTCGGCGAGACGTTCGCCAACCCTGACAACACCTCGGGCCAGCCCACCCTCGAACACTTCGACCTGGTCAAGGCGCGGCGCACCGAACTGACCTCCGCGCTCGACCGGTTCGCGCTCAGCGGCGACGGCACCCGCCTCGTCGTCAACGACGAGGGCGACCTGCGCGCCGTCCCCGCCACCGAGCAGGCCGACAGCGACTCCACCGTCCACCTCGACCTGCGGCGCATCCTCCACGAGGTGCACCCGGAGGCGGAGTGGCGGCAGGCGTACGAGGAGGCGGGCCGGATCGTCCGGGCGTACTTCTGGGACCCGGGGATGTCCGGTATCGACTGGGACGGGGTGCTCGCGCAGTACCGTCCGCTGCTGGACCGCGTCGCCACCCCCGACGAGTTCGCCGATCTGCTGCGGGAGGTCCTGGGCGAGCTGGGCACCTCGCACGCGTACGTCGCCGGGGCGCGGCGCAACGAGGGGCCGCCGCACTACCAGCGGGCGATGGGCCTGCTCGGCGCCAACTTCGTGCCGCGCGAGGGGCGTTGGGTGCTGAAGCGGATCCTGCCGGGCGAGTCGTCGGACCCCAAGGCCCGCTCGCCGCTGGCCGGTACCGGCATCCGGGAGGGCGCGGCGCTGACGCATGTGGACGGCCGCCGGGTCGATCCGGTCGCGGGGCCGTACCCGCTGCTGTCGGCGGCGGGCGGCACGACGGTGGAGCTGACGTTCGCCCCGGCGGAGGGGTCCGGGCCGCCGCGCCGGGTGGCGGTGGTGCCGCTGGTCGACGAGCGGCCGCTGCGCTACCAGGACTGGGTGCAGCGGCGGCGGGCGGTGGTCCGGGAGCTGAGCGGCGGCCGGTGCGGCTATCTGCACATCCCCGACATGGGCGGTTCCGGCTGGGCGCAGTTCAACCGCGATCTGCGGATGGAGGTGTCCCGCCCGGCGCTCATCGTCGATGTCCGCGGCAACGCCGGCGGCAACATCTCCGAGCTGGTCATCGAGAAGCTGACCCGCACCATCATGGGCTGGGACCTGACGCGCGACGCGCAGCCCGTCTCGTACACGCAGAACGCGCCGCGCGGGCCGGTCGTCGCGGTCGCCGACGAGATGACCTCGTCCGACGGCGACATGATCACCGCCGCGTTCAAACTCCAGGGCATCGGCCCGGTGGTGGGCATGCGCACCTGGGGCGGGGTGGTCGGGATGACCGGACGGCACCGGCTCGGCGACGGCACCGCGATCACGGTCCCGATGAACGCGGCGTGGTTCAAGGTCTACGGCTGGGGCGTGGAGAACCACGGCGTCGAACCCGACATCGAGGCGCTGCGCTCCCCCCTCGACTGGGCCGAGGACCGCCACCCCCAACTCGGCGTCGCCGTCCGCACCGCCCTGGAACTCCTCGACCGCCACCCGGCGGCCGTCCCACCGGACCTGTCGGACGTGCCCGATCTGCGGCGGCCGGAGCTGCCGCCTCGGGGGGCGGAGGGGTAGTCGGCGCAGTACCGGTGCCTGATGCCGGCACCGCGCCGACCAGGAGCGATACGGGCCCCGGACCCCGTACGTCCGTGCGGGCAGGAGCGCGGAAGGCGCACCCGGTGTGGTCCGGGTGCGCCTTCCGTGTGCGGGCGGGGCCGCCGGGTCAGTACCCGGTGGGCTCCTCCGTGCCGGGCTCGCGGGCGCTCTCGCCCGTCCCGTCGGCGGGCGGTGCGCCGCGGCGGGCCGCTTCCGCGTCGGCCTCCGCGCGTGCCCGCTGTGCCAGTTGTTCGGCCTTGGCCTGGAACTGCTCCCTGAGCCCCATGCGGTTCCTCCCGTCGCCTGTCGGGTGCCGGACGCGACCAGCCTGGCATGTGCCCCGGCCGGCCGCATTTCGATCAATCCGGTGCGGCGGACCGGGCGCCCGATGATCAACAGGGCGGCGGGGGCGGCCGGTTGGCCACCGGGCCGGGGCGCGGACGGCCACGGCGGGCACGGCGGCGACCGGCGTCCCGGCGGCGGGCCCAGGCACCCCGGGGTCGGCCGCCCCGCTCACCGCCCGCCCCCGCGCCCGCCCCCTCACCGCTCCACGCGCGCCTTCTCGTCCGCCTCGCCACCGGCGCCGACCAGCCCCAGGCGCATCCCGTCGAGCCGGTCGCCGAACCGCCGCATCTCCCGCTGCCCGACCGTGCCGATGAGGGCCGGGAGATAGCCGCGGACCGACTGCATCCCGCGCAGCCACCACTGGCCGTAGACGTGCGCGGAGCGCCGCTCGACGCCGTCCGCGATCCGGTCCACGGCGGGCCCCAGCGGATACGTCTTGTTCGACGGCCAGGGCAGCCGCGAGCGCAGCTCCCGCATCAGGTCGTCCCGGTCGGCGCCGCGCACCATGTCCGTATCGGTCCAGCTCAGATAGCCCACGCCGACCCGTACGCCCTTGTGGCCGACCTCGCCGCGCAGGCTGTGCGCGAACGCCTCGACGCCCGACTTGGAGGCGCAGTACGCCGTCATCATCGGCGCCGGGGTGAGCGCGGCGAGCGAGGCGATCTGGAGGAAGTAGCCGCGCGACTCCATGAGGACGGGCAGGAAGGCGCGGGCGGTGACCGCGCCGCCGATGAGGTTGACCTCGATGACCCGCCGCCACGCGTCCGGATCGGACCCGGCGAACGGGCCGCCGGTCGCCACCCCGGCGTTGGCGACGACCGCGTCCACCTTCCCGAACCGCTCCTTCACCTCGGCGGCGACCCGCGCCATCGCGAGATGGTCGGTGACATCGGCGTACCAGTGGTGGGCCGGACCGCGCAGCGAGACGGCGACCTCGCGCAGCGCGTCCGGCTCCAGACCGACCAGCGCGAGGGTGGCGCCGCGCGCGGAGAGTTTGCGGGCCAGCAGCTCACCCACCCCGCGCGCCGCCCCGGTCACCACCACGACCTGGCCCTGGAGCCCCTTGCGTCCGCTCATGCCGCTTTCCCCTTCGCCTTGCCGTCCTTGCGCCGCGCGGCGCCGTCCTTCTCCCCAGACGGCGCCTCGGCCGCCTTCTCCTCCGCCAGGTGCGCGGTGACCAGCGCGCGCAGCCGGGACGCCACCGCGCCCGGGTCCTCCAGCGGCGTCATGTGGCCCAGCCCCGGCAGCTGTGTCAGCCGGCGGCAGTCGGGCAGGACCGAGGCGAGCCGCCGGGCGAGCACCGCCGGGGTGAGCCGGTCCGCGGTGCCGACGATCACCTCCGCCGGGACGTCCAACCGCGCCGCGCCGCCGGTGAGTTCGAGCCCGTACAGCACCCGGCCCCAGCCGCCGCGGACGCCGGTCGGGCAGGCGTGGACGATACGGGCGCACGCCTCGACCTGCTCGGCGGCGGAGGCGGCGCCCATCGTGGCGTACTTCAGGGCCGCCTTCGACACGGGGCCGACCGGGCCGAGCGGGGCGCGGGAGAGGAGCATCAGCCGGTGCGCCCGGCGGCGCCCGCGCGGGGTGCGCAGCGGGATGACCCGCGCTTCGGCGGGCAGGTCGGCGGCGCCGGTGCTGCACAGCAGGACGGCGGCGGCCCGCTCACGCAGGACGGGCCGGCCCGCCGCCGCCATGATCGTCATGCCGCCCATGGAGTGGCCGCCGATGACGGCGCGCTCACCGGGCGCCAGCGTCGCCTCCAGGACGGCGGTCAGGTCGTCGGCGAGGGCTGCGGTGCTGTAGCCGCCGGGCCCGGGGGCCGGGCTGCGGCCGTGTCCGCGCTGGTCGTAGACGATGACGCGGTGGTCGGCGGCGAGGTCGCGGACGATCGGCGCCCAGAAGGCGGTGGAACAGGTCCAGCCGTGGGCGAGGACGACCGCCGGGGCGTCCTCGGGCCCGTGGATCTCGGTGTAGAGCCGGGAGCCGCCGGAGGCGACGTGCAGCGCCCGGCGGGGCGGCGGCGGTGCGTACGGTCCGCTGGTGACGTGTCCGGGGCGCTTCATACGGCGACCTCCTCGGCGGTGGCGGGGGTACGGCGGCCGGTCCGTGGCCGCAGCAGGGCGTACTCGGCGAGGTCGACCCGGCGGGTCTCGCGCCGGAATTCGGCGGTGGTGCCGGGCCAGGCGGTGGTGTTGCGGCCGTTGGCGTCGAGGTACCAGCTGTCGCAGCCGCCGGTGGTCCACACGGTCCGTTCCATCCGCCGCTGCATGTGGTCGCTCCAGGCGGCGACCGCCTCGGGGCGGGCGTCGAGGGCGATCCGGCCGCCGAGGACGTCGAGTTGGCGCAGGTAGTCGGCGAGGTAGTTCAACTGGGACTCGATCATGAGGATCATCGAGCTGTTGCCGAGGCCGGTGTTGGGGCCGATGAGGGTGAGGAAGTTGGGGAACCCGTCGGCGCTGGTGCCGCGGAGCGAGGCCATACCGTCCTTCCACCGTTCGGCGAGGGTGACGCCGTCGGCGCCGGTGACGCGCTGGGCGATCGGCATGTCGGTGACGTGGAAGCCGGTGCCGAAGATGATCGCGTCGGCCTCGGTGCGGCTGCCGTCGGAGCCGATGAGGGTGGACCCGTCGACCTCCCGCAGCCCGGCGGCGATCACGTCGACATTCGGGCGGGCCAGCGCCGGGTAGTAGCTGTTGGACAGCAGGATGCGCTTGCAGCCGATGCGGTAGCCGGGCGTGAGCTTGGCGCGCAGCGCCGGATCCTTGACCGCCCGCCGCAGGTGCGCCCGGCCGACGGCCTCGACCAGACCGAGTTCGTCCGGCCGCTTGGTGAAGGCGCTGACCTGCAGTTCCCGGATGCCCCAGAGGAGTCCGCGGCGCGCGGCGCGGGTGGCGGGCACCTTGGCGTGCAGCCAGCGTTCCAGTCCGGTGATCGGGCGGTCGGCGCGCGGCAGCACCCAGGCGGGGGTGCGCTGGAAGAGGCTCAGGCGGCCGGCCTCGGGCTGGATCGCCGGGACGATCTGGATGGCGGAGGCGCCGGTCCCGATCATGGCGACGCGCTTGCCGCGCAGGTCGTAGCCGTGGTCCCAGCGGGCGGAGTGGAACACCTTGCCGGGGAAGGTGTCCAGGCCCGGGATGTCGGGGATCTTCGGGTCGGAGAGCGGCCCGGTCGCCGAGACGAGAACGTCGGCGGTGAGCGGCCCGCGGGCCGTGGCGATCTCCCAGCGCAGCGCGTCACCGTCCCACCTGGCGTGTTCCACCTCGGCGTGGAAGCGCAGGTGGGGCCGGATGCCGTAGGTGTCCGCGACGTGTTCCAGGTAGGCGCGGATGTGCGGCTGCCCGGAGAAGTTCCGCGGCCACCGGGGGTTGGGCGCGAAGGAGAACGAGTAGAGGTGCGACGGCACGTCGCACGCGCACCCCGGATAGGTGTTGTCCCGCCAGGTGCCGCCCACCGCTCCGGCGCGTTCCAGGACCACGAAGTCGGTGATCCCCTCCCGGCGCAGCCGTACGGCCGCGCCCAGACCGCCGAACCCCGATCCGATCACCGCCACCCGCACATGTTCCCGCTCGGACATGCCACCGCCTCCCCAGGCTGCAGACTCCGTCAATCAGGCTCTGTCGATCAGGCCCTGCCAATCGCGCCAGCAATCACTGGCACGATCGAGAGCGTAGGGCAGCGCCGTACTGTTCGGTAGGGGTCGCGCACCGGGAAGTTACCGCCGGTTGCACCTGCGGCCGCCGCCCGCGCCGCGCATAGGGTGACCGGGTGGCCGCGAACGAGAACCCGAACGACCAGCACGAAAAACGCGAGTTCCGGACGGCGGAACTGGCCGCCGAAGCCGGTATCACCGTCCGCACCCTGCGCTTCTACCGCGAACGCAGACTCCTCCCGCCGCCACGCCGCGAGGGCCGCATCGCCTGGTACGACGAGCACCACCTCGCCCGGCTCCGCTCCATCACCGCCCTGCTGGACCGCGGCCACACCCTCGGCGGCATCACCGAACTCCTCGCCGCCTTCGAGAACGGCCGCGACGTCGGCGAACTCCTCGGCATGGAGGGCACGTTCGTCGCCCCCTGGTCGGACGAGACCCCCGTCCGCCTGACCCCCGAGGAACTGGCCGACCACTTCAGCGGCGACGTCACCGCCGAGAACCTCGCCGCCTCCCTCGACATCGGCTATCTCGCCGTCGACGGCGACGAGTTCGTCCACACCAGCCGCCGCCTGCTGGACGCCTCCACCACCCTCGTCTCCCACGGCATCCCCCTCGCCGCCGTCCTGGAGGCGGGCCGCGCGGTCCGCACCCACGCCGACGCCATCGCCGCCATCGCCACCACCCTGATCCGCACCCACCTCACCGACCCGCCCACCGGCACACCCCCCGGCGCCCGCGACATCAACCACCTCACCCACACCATCGAATCCCTCCACCCCGTCTTCCAAGCCGTCATCGACGCGGAGATAGCCATGGCCATGGACCGCCGCGTCCGCACCGAACTGGACAGTTGGCTACGGGGCGAACGCCCGGACGGCGACGAGCACGGCGACAGGGGGACACCGGCGGGCGACGCAGCCGACTAGCCCGGGAACCCGCAGCTCAGAGGGGAGCGGCGAAGGGACGGAGCCGCGCGGCGATCCGGTCATCGATCTCACCGAGAGCGGCCCACCGCGCGAGCCCGTACGCCAGGACGACGGAGGGCACGACGCCGCTGTGGGTGACGAAGAGATACCGGAAACCGACACGGATCGGGCGGCCCTCCGTCACGTCGATCATCACGGGCCCCGCCGCCGCCCCCGGCGCCCACGCCTCCCGCACCCCGCCGAACTCGCGGAGCAGCGCGAACGCGGTATCCCGCAGACTGAGATCCCCGGGCTGCGGCGCCCCTTCGGGAAACGCCCAGCGATTGCCATGCCGGAGCAACAGCACCCGCCCCCGCTCATCGAGCAGCAACCCCCCGGAAACGATCTCCGGACACCGCCCCCGATGCGGGCACCGCCCCCGCCGCGCGTGATCACACAAGGCGTCGTACAGCGGCATCAACCCCCCTTGCTCACCCGGGTGTTCGCGCAGGTAATCGGTCATCTCACGGGTGAGGGCACCGGCTTCGGTGGCGTGGGTCATCGGGGTGTCCTTTCGGCGAACGGCCCGGCGCAAGCGTCCTGGACGTGACCGACCAGCGCGCGGCACACACGGGCCAGCGACCGCACATGAATCCACGTACCGAAGGCCCCCGCACCCGGCCCGCCCGAAAGCGCGGCCCAGTCGCGCAGCGCGATCACCGCGTCTTCCGTGAGTGCGCCGGGCCCCCTCGCGCTGAGGATGGCGGCAAGGGCCGCACCGTGCGCGCCGATACGGGCGGCAAGGTCCGCGACCTCCTCCGCTGCGGGCATCTGCTGGTGCGGAAGCAGGGCACGGTCACAAGCTACGGATGCGTCTTTGACATTTCCCGCATCCACGGGGGCCGCTTTTCGCGGCGTCACAAGGTTTTCCGGCATGCGTCTCTCCCGGTGTCGATGAGGGCCCCCGAAGGCGGAAACAGGCATCCGCACAGCGCACACGAAGGCGCCAACACCCCTGGCAGATAAGGCCATTGGAGGGGGCAGGACTTCACACTGCCTCCAGTGAGCACGAATCTGCAAGACTTCACATCGGGAATTCGGAAAGGTAACCCGAATTAATTAAGCGCATTGCGAATAAGGCACCCCGGTGTTTTCATTTGTGGCGTTGACAGTCCTTCATAATGGGTGAGGGAAGGGGAGGAAGCGCATGCCGGAGAGGTCGGCAGGGTCCACCGTGCCGCGGAGGCAACTGGGCCGCTACTTAAGGGATCTGCGGAACCAGGCCCGCCTGACGGTGAAAGCCGCCGCACAGGAGTTGGAGTGGTCCGAAGCGAAGATGTGGCGCATCGAAACCGGCCAGACATCGCTGCGCAGCCATGACGCGGAGACGATGTGCAAGGTCTACGGCGCACCGCCGGACATCACCGAAGCCCTCATGGGCCTCGCGAAGGAGACGAAGGCACGCGGCTGGTGGCACAGCTACGGCGACGTGATCCCGGAAGGTTTCGACGTCTTCATCGGCCTGGAAGAGGCCGCCTCGGAGATCGACTGGTACGAGAGCGAAGTCGTCCCGGGACTGCTCCAGACACCGGACTACGCTCGGACGATCATCGAAGCCGGTGGCACCGAGGTCGACAAGGACGAAGTCGAGCGCCGAGTCCGGCTACGCACAGCACGGCAGGTACTTCTCACCCGGACAACCGCCCCGCCTCATGTGCGCATGGCGCTCAATGAAGCCGTCATAAGGCGGCCGATGGGGTCCAGGGTGATCATGGCGGAGCAGCTTCGCTCGCTGATTCGGCTGTCCGAGCTGCCCACTGTCAAACTCAGGGTCGTGCCCTTCGCCTCGGGGTTTCACCGAGGCATGAGCACAGGACAGTTCAGCATCCTGCGGTTCCCGAAGCTCGGGAGCGGCGCCGAATCCGAGCCCCCCACTGTCTACTCGGAAGGCTTCACGGGCTGCCTGTACCTGGACAAGCCCGCGGAGGTCGACCGCTACGACGGGGCGTTCACCGAAATCTGGAATCGAGCACTCACCGAGGAGGCATCGCAGCGCCTCTTCCTGGAGGTGGCGGAGAGCTATGAACAGCAACAGCACTGACAGCCTGACCTGGTACAAGTCCAGCTACAGCAACGAAAATTATGCGTGCGTCGAGGTCGCCCCGGACGCCCCCGGCGTCGTCCCCGTCCGCGACAGCAAGGCGCCGGAAGGACCGATCCTGTCGTTCCCGCCCAACTCGTTCGCCCAGTTCGTCGCGGGCGTGAAGACCGGAGAATTCTCCGCCTGACCACAGGGAACTCCCGCCGGTCCAACTGTGCGTGAAATGCAGAACGGCCCCCTTGCCCATAGGTGAGGGGGCCGTGAGCGTTCCAGGGAATCCCGGGGTAGGTCTGGAACCGAGCACTCGTAGAGGAGGCATCGCAGCCCCATGAACAGCGACAACACTGATGGCCTGACCTGGTACAAGTCCAGCTACAGCAATGCGACCCAGGCATGTGTCGAGGTCGCCCCGGACGCCCCCGGCGTCGTCCCCGTCCGCGACAGCAAGGCTCCGGAAGGACCGATCCTGTCGTTCCCCTCCAACTCGTTCGCCCAGTTCGTCGCGGGCGTGAAGACCGGAGAGCTCTCCGCCTGACCACAGGGAACTCACCGAGGAGGCATCGCAGCGCCTCTTCCTGGAGGCGACGGAGAGCTATGAACAGCAACAGCACCGAGAGCCTGACCTGGTACAAGTCCAGCTACAGCAGCCAAGACGGCGGCAACTGCCTGGAGTGGTCACCCACCTCCGCCATGGCGACCAACACCGTCCTGGTCCGCGACAGCAAGTCGGCGGACGGCACAGTCCTGACACCCAGCGCGCGCTCCTGGGAAAGCTTCGTCAGCGCAATCAAGGCCGGACAGTTGGAGGAACTGTGACCCCGACAAACCCCTCCTGGACCAAGTCCAGCTACAGCAGCCAAGACGGCGGGGACTGCCTGGAGTGGTCACCCACGTCCGCGAGGGCGACCGACACCGTCCCCGTCCGTGACAGCAAACTGCCGACCAGCCCGGTCCTCACTCCCACCACCCGCGCCTGGGCGACGCTTATCAGCGCGATCAAGGCCGGACAGTTGGAGGCATCGTGACCCCACCGAACACCATCTGGATCAAATCGACCTACAGCAGCCCCGAGGGCGGTAACTGCCTGGAGTGGTCGCCTGCCTCCGCCATGACGACCAGCGTCGTCCCCGTCCGCGACAGCAAGCTGGCGGACAGCACGATCCTGGCCCCCAGCACCCCCGCATGGGCAACCTTCATCAGCGCGATCAAGGCCGGGCAGTTCGGCGCCTGATCTCCGCACGTACGAAAAGACACGCCCCCGCACCGGCAAGCAACCCGATGCGGGGGCGCGTGACGTACTGCGGCGCCTCGTAGGGACGGGCCTCGCGCCCTCAGTCCCCGTACACCACCGTCACCGGCGCATGATCGCTCCACCTCGTGTCATAGCTCTCCGCGCGCTCCACGAACGCCTTGGTCGCGCGGCGGGCGAGGCCCGGCGTGGCCATGTGGTAGTCGATGCGCCAGCCGGCGTCCGTGTCGAAGGCGCGGCCTCGGTAGGACCACCAGGAGTACGGGCCGGTGGTGTCGGGGTGGAGGGCGCGGACGACGTCGACGTAGCCGCCGGAGGTTGCGGAGAGGACGTCGGTCAGCCAGGCGCGTTCCTCGGGGAGGAAGCCGGACTTCTTGCCGTTGGCCTTCCAGTTCTTCAGGTCGGCCTCCTGGTGGGCGATGTTCCAGTCGCCGCAGACCAGGACCTCGCGGCCGTCGGCGGCGGCGCGGGTGCGCAGGTCGGTGAGGTAGGGGAGGAATTCCTTCAGGAAGCGTTCCTTCTCGTCCTGGCGGTCGGTGCCGACCTCGCCGGACGGGAGGTAGAGCGAGGCCACCGTCACGCCCGGGAGGTCGGCCTCCACGTAGCGGCCGCTGGTGGCGAACTCCGCCGAGCCGAAGCCGACGCGTACGGCGTCCGGCTCGCGGCGGGTGTAGAGCGACACCCCGGCGCGGCCCTTCGCCGCGGCGGGGGCGTGCACGGTGTGCCAGCCCTCGGGCTCGCGGACCTCGGCCGGGATCTGGGCGGGCTCCGCGCGGACCTCCTGGAGGCAGAGGACGTCGGCGGCGGTCTCCGCCAGCCACGGCACGAAGCCCTTCTTGGCGGCGGCACGGATGCCGTTGACGTTCACGGTGGTCACGGTGAGCAAGGGGGCTCCTCAGATTCGCAGGCGGCAGCGGCGGTCCCACGCGTTCCCCGGCACGGTGAGCATCCCGGCACGATACCCAGCCCGGCGGGCCCGCCCGAAAAGCCGCCCGCCGGTCCGTACGGGCGCGCCGTACCCTGTCCGGAATGGATAACGGTGTGGAGATACGTTCGGTCCGCTACGACCACCCCGACGCGGTGGTTCTCGACGCGCTGGTGCAGCGGGAGTACGTCCGGCGCTACGGCGAGACGGACTTCACACCGCTCGACGCCGCGATGTTCGACCCGCCGCGCGGCAGGTATCTGCTCGCGTACGACGGCGGCCGGGCGGTGGCCACCGGCGGCTGGCGGACCGAGGAGGACGCCGCCAAGGGGTACGCCGCGGGGGACGCCGAGATCAAGCGGATGTTCGTGATCGAGGAGGCGCGGGGGCGCGGACTGGCCCGGCGCATCCTGGCGGCGCTGGAGGCCGACGCGCGGGCGGCGGGCCGCACCCGGATGGTGCTGGAGACCGGCACGGAGCAGCCGGAGGCGCTGGCCCTGTACGCGTCGTGCGGATATCTGATGGTCCCCGAGCCGGAGAAGTTCGGGGAGTTCCGGACGTACGAGGACAGCCGGTGCATGCGGAAGGCGCTGGTGTAGGCCCACCTTCCGCCGCCTTTTCCCTGTCCGCCGCCCCTGGCTCCTTGCCCGGGGGCGGCGTTTTCCTTACGTGCCCCGGGCGCTCCGTCCGCTGTTTGACATGGCTCCGTCCCGCTCTCCATACTCATTCCACTAATCAACTAGCTAAAGGGGTGAGCCGGGTGAGCGACCAGAGCCCATGGGCGATCGAGGCCGACGGTCTGGGGAAGAAGTACCGCCGCGGCTGGGCGCTGCAGGACTGCTCGTTCCGGCTCCCCGCAGGACGCATCTGCGCGCTGGTCGGGCCCAACGGCGCCGGCAAGAGCACCTTCCTGGGGACCGCGACGCGGCTCGTGCAGCCGTCCACCGGCTCGCTGCGGCTGTTCGGTGTGCCGGTCTCCGACCCGGCCGTCCTCAAGCGGATCGCCTTCCTCGCCCAGGACAAGCCGCTCTACCCGCGCTTCACCGTCGCCGAGACGCTGCGGCTGGGCCGCGAGCTGAACCCCGGCTGGGACCAGGCCCTGGCCGAGCGGATCGTGAAGGCGGGCAACGTCCCGTTCACCGCCAAGATCGGCACGCTCTCCGGCGGTCAGCGCACCCGCGTCGCCTTCGCGCTGGCCTTCGGCAAGCGGCCCGACCTGCTGCTCCTCGACGAGCCGATGGCCGACCTGGACCCGCTGGCCCGCCACGAGATGGCCGGGCTGCTGATGGCCGAGGCCGCCGAACACGGCACGACCGTCCTGATGTCGTCCCACATGCTCTCCGAGATGGAGGACATGTGTGACTTCCTCCTCGTCCTCTCGGAAGGACGGCTCCGGATGGGCGGCCCGACCGACGAGCTGGTCCCCGCCCACTCCCTGGTGACGGGCGTGGCCGTCGGCAACGGCCTGCCCGACGAGCTGACCCGGCACCACACCGTCGTCGAATCCCGGGTCACCGGACGGCAGTTCACCGCCCTGATCCGCCCCGGCGGGCCGCTCTCCGACAACTGGGAGCAGCAGGCGCCGGGCCTGGAGGAGGTCCTGCTGGCGTATCTGCGCTCGCCGCAGGCGCCCACGATGATCGCGGACGAGGCCCGCCTCGACACCGCCCCCGGACGTGCCGCATGACCACCGACATCCGGGCGGAGCACCGCCCCCGACAGGAGGGGAACGCTCCCGCCATGAGCGACACCACCGCCGGCCGCCCCTCCGGCGGGCTGCTGCGTGGCCTGCCCTGGCTGGTCTGGCGCCGCCACCGCGCGGCGCTGACCATCGGCCTCGCCGTCACCGTGCTGCTCTGCGCGTACTTCGTGTACCAGCACTTCGCCGTCGTCGACTTCGTCCGGGAGTACGGCACCGAGCCCGGCGAGCGGACGACACTGGCGTTCGGCGAGCGGTTCGGCACCGTGTTCAACGGCGGGTCGGTGCTGCTGAGCGGCCTGCCCGCGCTCATCGGGCTCTTCCTCGGCGCCCCGCTGATCTCCGGCGAGCAGGAGCACGGCACGGTCCGGCTGGTCACCACGCAGTCCGTCAGCCGCGGCCGGTGGATCGCCGCGACCCTGGCGCTGCCCCTGCTCCTCGTCGTCCTCTGCACCACCGCGCTGTCGATGGCGTTCCGGTGGATGTGGGCCCCGGTGCACGTCCTCGCGTTCCACAGCGACTGGCTGAACAGCGGACCGTTCGACGTCACCGGCCCGATGCTGCCCGCCAAGGCGCTCCTCTTCGCGGTCTGCGGTATCGCGCTCGGCGTGGTCCTCAAGCGGATCCTCACCGCGATGGTCGCCACCGTCGTCTTCATGGGGGCGTTCAGCTTCGTCTGGGAGCGCGTCCCCGCCCACCTCGGCACCCTGCGGCGGATGTTCGCCCCGCTCGCCGACACCCCGCCGATCCCGGTGGACGCCATCTACATGGACAACTGGGTGGCCACCGCCGACGGCAAGCTCTACGGCTTCGGCACCTGCGCGGAGACGACCGAGTCCGCCACCACCGCCTGCGAGAAGAAGCTGGGCATCACCCAGAGCGTCACCGACTACTTCGGCTTCGACCAGATGGCGGGCATGCAATGGCGGGGCTCGCTCCTCATGCTGGCGGCGAGCGTGCTGATCCTCGGCTTCGTCATCTGGCGCGCCCACCGGCGGCCGCTCTGAGCGCCGCCCGGCCCACCGCCCCCGGTCACCTGCCGTGCCGCGCTTTGACACCCGGTAGCGGTCGCACCATCATCAATCGGTCGGGCCGTACGGAGTCCGGCACACGCGGCGCACGGCGATCGGGGCGGCCGGGCCCGCACGGAGCCGGCGGGCGACCGCGGCAAAAGGAAGAGCCGGAGAGGTGGTGAGCGTGGTCGAGTTCCGGATCGACCGGCGCAGTGGCGTGGCCACCTACCTCCAGATCGTCCAGCAGGTGCAGCAGGCGCTGCGTCTGGGCACCCTGGTCGAAGGCGACCGGCTGCCCACGGCGGCGCAGGTCGCGGCCACCACCAAGGTCAATCCGAACACCACGCTGAAGGCCTACCGCGAGCTGGAACGCGAGGGACTGGTCGAGCCGCGCCCCGGCCTCGGCACCTTCGTCAGCCGCACCCTGGCCCGCCCGGAATCGGCCGCCGACACCCGGCTCCGCGAGGAGCTGCGCGCCTGGATGACCCGGGCCCGCGCCGCCGGTCTCACCCGCGAGGACACCCAGGCCCTCCTCAACTCCGTCCTCCAGGACACCTACCAGGACGGCGGCTGAGCCCCCGCTCCGGCGGCTGACCTCCGCCGCCGGAGCCCGCCCGCCACCGCACCGCCCCCGGGAGCCCGCCGCTCCCGGGGGCGTCCGCCTTCCCGGAGCCCGCTCCCGTACGGGCCCGCTTGACCCTCACGTCACGTCAGGGCTCACCCTGAGAGGCGACGGGGGCGGCTCGCCCCGGCCCCTACGGGCGGGCCGGGGATCCGCCGTGAGAACCACAGGACGGACCAGGACGGAAGGCGCCGCGATGAGCTACACGGTCGGCCAGGTGTCCCGCTTCGCGGGCATCACGGTGCGGACGCTGCACCACTACGACAAGACCGGACTGCTCAGCCCCGGCGACCGCAGCCCCGCCGGATACCGCCGCTACACCGACGCCGACCTCGCCCGGCTCCAGCGGATCCTCTTCTACCGCGAGCTGGGCTTCCCCCTCGACGAGATCGCCACGCTCCTCCAGGCACCCGACGCCGACCTCCTCGACCGGCTGCGCGCCCGCCACCGACGCCTCACCGAGGAGATCGCCCGGCTCGGCCGCCTGGTGGAGGTCGCCGAACGCGCCATGGAGGTCCAGCGGACCGGCGTACGGCTGACGCCCGACGAACGCTTCGAGGTCTTCGGCGAGATCGCCTTCGACCTCAGCTACGCCGCCGACGCCCAGCACAAATGGCGCGACAGCGCAGGTCACCGGCGTGCGATGGCCCGCGCCGATTCCCACACCAAGGAGGACTGGGCCCGCCTGATGGCCCAGGCGGCGGCCTGGCGCACCCGCCTGCTCACCGCGTACGACGCCGAGGAACCACCGGACGGCCCGGTGGCGGTGGGGCTCGCCGAGGAACACCGCGCCCACATCAGCCGCTGGTTCACCCCCTGCCCCACCGATATGCACGCCCGCATCGCCGACGACTTCCTCACCGACCCCCGCGCCTTCGCCCTCCTCGTCCCCCCGTCCGAACAACGCCCCGGCCTCGCCTCCTACCTGCACACCGCCATCCACGCCAACGCGGTACGCGGCCCGAGGACCGGGACGGCGGAAGAGCCCCCGGAGGCGGGGCCCGGGAAGTCCGGCGGAGAGGCAGCGGCCCCGCCGGGGGCGTCCCGACGCGACCGGTGACATCCGGACCGGCAGGCCCAGGGACCTCCGGCACACCGGGGCCGAAGACTCCCGAGGCGGCCTGGCGAGGGCCCCGAGGCGACCGGAAGTCCGGACCGGCAGGCGCAGGGGCTTTCCCCCGCCGGGCCGAAGGCGCGCGAGGCGCCCCGACCGAAGGCTCCCGATGCGCCCTGGCCGAGGCCCGAGGCGCCGGCCCGAAGGCCCCGGCGCGCCGTGCCCCGGAAACTTCCGGACGGACCACGCCCCCTACGGGCCCGCACCACACACCCCGTTTCCCGCTCCCCGGCCACCGCGCCCGTCCCGCCGCACCGGCTCCGGACCGCGCGCCCACGGAAGGCCCACACCATGAAAATCCTCCTCACCGCCGCCGGTTCGTACGGTGACGTCGCCCCGTACACCGGGATCGGCGCCGCACTCGTCGCCGCGGGGCATGACGTGGCGATCGCCACGCACGACGGCTTCGCCCCGCTCGTCCGGGCCGCCGGGACCGAGTTCCGGCGGCTGCCCGCCGATCCTGGGCGGGCGGGCGGCTCCGGGCGCGGCGGGCGGGCCCTGATGCGTGCCGCCGCCGCGTTCGCCGGTGAGCTGGGGGCGGGCATGGCCGACGCCGTCGCCCCGGACACGGAACTGCTGCTGCTCTCCGCCACCACCGCCCCGCTCGGCCGCCACCTCCGCGAGGCGTACGGCATCCCCGCACTCGACGTTCCCCTCCATCCCACCGCCCCCACCAGGGAGTTCGCCCCCGTGGTGGCCGGCGGGCGGCACCTGGGCGGCTGGGGCAACCGTCTCGCGGGCCGCCTCGCCCCGCGCGTCGTCGACCGGCTGTACGCCGACGCGGCCCGCGCCCTCCGCGCCCGCCTCGGCCTGCCGCCCGCCGCCCCGGGCACCGTCCGCCGCCGCGCCGAGGCGCTCCGGCCGCGGGTGCTGCACGGCTTCAGCGAGGCCCTGCTGCCCCGGCCCGCCGACTGGCGCCCCGGCCTCGACGTCGTCGGCAACTGGTGGCCCTGGCACGCCCCCGATGCCCAACTCCCGCAAGTAATAAGGGAGTTCCTCGATGACGGCCCGCCCCCGGTCTTCGTCGGCTTCGGCAGCATGGCCGCCGGTGAGGGCGAACGCCTCGGCGACCTCGCCGTACGGGCCCTGCGCCGCGCCGGACTCCGCGGCATCCTCCAATCAGGCACCGCCGGCCTGACCGCCCCCGTCACCGGAATCCGCCACGAACCGGCGGTCCTCCCGCCCCGCCCGGCCAGGACCGCGGGCCCGGACACCCCCGCCGGTACCGGCTCCCGCTCCGCCGCCCCCGACGATTCCCGTACGGGTGCCCCCTCCCCTGAAGGCGCCGCCGTCCCACGGACGGGAACCCACGCCACCACCGGCCCCCTCGCGCACGCCTCGTCCGACGTCCTCACCATCGGGGAGGTGCCGCACGCCCTGCTCTTCCCCCGCACCGCGGCCGTGGTGCACCACGCGGGCGCCGGGACCTCGGCCGCCGCGCTCCGCGCGGGCGTCCCGAGCGTGCCCGTGCCCGTCACCGCCGACCAGCCGTTCTGGGCCCGGCGGCTGGCCGCACTGGGGGCGGCCACACCCCCGATCCCGTTCGCCGGACTCGCCGCCGACGACGCCGCCGGCCAACTGGCCGCGGCGCTCACCCGGGCCACCACCGAGCCCTCCTACCGGGCCCGCGCCGCCGACGCCGCCCACCGGATGGCGGCCGAGGACGGCATCGCCGCCGTCGTCTGCGCCGTGGCCCGCCTGGCGGGCTGACACCCGCACCGCACGGACGCACCAGGCCCCGGCCCGCCCGCACCGGCCCCGAACAGGCTCGCCCCGCTACTCCCCCGCTCCGGAACGCGCCCGCGCTCCCGCGCTGCGGGCCGTGTCCGCGATGCCCTGGAGCGCGGCCAGATGACCGGTCAACGCCGACTCTCCCGCGTCGGTGAGAGCGAGCCAGGTACGGGGCCGCTTGCCCGCGTATCCCTTGCGGATCGCGACGTAACCGGCCGCCTCCAACGCCGACGCGGCCTTGCTGAGGACCGAGTCGGACACCTGACAGCCGTCCCGTACGGCCGCGAACTCCGCCTCGTCGCAGGCGGAGAGGAACGCCATCACCGCCAGCCGGGTCGGGTGGTGGATCGCCGCGTCCCACCGCGGCTCCCCGGGCGCGCCGGGCCCGGTGCCGCCGCTCACGCCGCCCCCGGCGCGTCCCGCAGCCGCGCCAGCTCGCGCCGGGCGGCGGCGTTGCGCCACACGAAGTTGCCCCATACGCAAAGGCCCGCGACCACATACACCGCGAGCCGCTCCGCGAACGCGCCGGTCCCGAGCAGTCGCGCCGCACCCCAGGTCACCGCGCACGCCACCGCGGTGATCAACAGTCCGTAACGGCCGCGCCGCAGCCGCGCCCACAACGGCACGTACCGCACCACGCCGGTGCCGCGCGTGGCGAGCCACCGTACGAGGCGGACCGCCAGGACCCCGGCGAGTGCGACCACCAGCGCCACCAGGACCGGGAAGCCGTTCCGGTCCGCGCTCCAGCTCTGCGTGGCGCCGACCGCCACCACGATGAGCGCGAACACCGGGCCGCACCACGAGGGGAAGATCCGCGCCTGTATCGCGGCCCGCGCCCGGACCGCCTCCGCCTCCCGCAGCCCGCTCACCGCGTCCAGCGCCAGGGCCTCGGCCCCGCCACCCGCCCCATCCGGCGTACTGCCCTGCGCCGCCCTCACGTTGACCACCCCTCCCGGCACCCCGACCGGGCGCCGCACGTCGTGCACCCCACCCTGCCACACACTTTCCACTGCGGAAAATACTTTCCCGGGTGGACGTCACCACACAGGGGCCCGCTAGTCATACAAAGGGAACAAGTCGTACGGCTTGTACCCACTCGCCGAAACGAAGTCGATGGCAGGCCAGATGATCCGGTCGGCGACATACAGAATGGAGCCGTCATAAGCGGACTCCCCGCTCAGGCGCTCGGGCTGCTTGTTGGCCAGGAAAGCGAACGAGTAGCCGTCGTCACGCGATATCAAGAACCCCATCGTCCCGACCATCCAGCCGGAGTGCCCGGCCGATACCACCCGCCCGGGAATTTTCACCGGGGGCGAAGAAGGGGTAACGGGAGGCACATACATGGGAGGGCCGTGGAAGAGTTCCAGCCCCGCACCATAACCGGGCGCATCATCCGAGCCGAAAATCATTTGTGCTTTGGTTCCCCGCGTCAGCACACCCTCCCTCATGCTGAACACGCCTATCTCTTTCACCATCCTCAGCAGATCTATCGGGGTGGCGACCCATCCGCCGTGCGAGTCGAACAGGCCCACCCTGAGCTTGTAGGGGTTTCGCAACCCCTCTCCGAAATATTCGACTTCTCCGGAGTTCACGGCAGCAGGAGACTCGGACCCGATATGCATACGACTGATTCCGCACTTACTGAGCACGGCATCCTTCGCGTATTGCTCATAGGTTTTTCCGGTGACCTTCTCGATAACCCTCCCGAGGAGGCAGTAGCCGAAGTTGCTGTACTCGTAGAGCAGCCCCGGCGCCCGCATCGGAGGGCGCTCGTCCAGCATGTAGCCGATGATCTGAGCACGGGTCCTGCCCGGACTCGTGAACATCGGATCCAGCGGAGCGCCCACCGCGTCCAGGTCCGTCCAACCGCTCGTATGCTTCAAGAGGTGGCGCACCGTCAGCATGGTCGTGAAGCCGGTGTACGGCTTCGTGCCATAGGCGGTACCGAGAATTCCGTTGGTCCCGAACACCGTTCGGTCCAGAGTGATCCTGCCTTCCTGGGACAGCCTCATGACGCACGCGGCCGTCACCATCTTCGATATGCTCGCCACGCGGAAAGAATCACTTTCGGTGAGCGCTTGTGAAGTTCCGAACGGCCTCCTGGCCGAGCCGAAAGCGTCAGCGTATTCAAGCCTCCCGTCCCGCATGATGGCGATCGAGATCCCTGGAACGCTGTACTTCACCAAGTAGTTACGGATGTCCCGTTCGAGCCTCGCTCCGTAGAGCTCCTCACGCGACCGTTTCTGGTCCGCCAGAAGTTTCATCAAAGCAATCAATGCGGGTGGGATACGTATGGTCATGGCGACCTCTCACAGGCTTCCGGCGAAAGCGGTCCCACCGGTTCGACCACCCGGCCCACGAGAATCCGAACCCCGGCGGACCGCCCCATCGCGCGCCTCACGCCGATATTTTCATTTTAGGAGCGTCCGGTGCGAGTGCACCCGGGAGACGGCCCGCCCCTTGAGCCCGCGACCGCCCGACACCTCGGGGGTTTCGCGGCACACGGCGCTCCCGCCCCTACCGGCACCGGTGGCGGCTCCCGCATCCATGACGCGCCCTCGCCGACGGCCCACCCGACACCCCGACGGCGCCCGGCCCCGCACCGCAGGTGGAGCCCGGCCGCGTGCCTCAACTGACGCTCACCGAGCCTCACTTGATGCTCTAAAATAACGCCCCCTACTGGACTCTCCTGGACACCAGAAGGAGCGTTGTGGACGCCGAGACGGTGGCACGCGCCTCAACCCCCGGGACGGCGGCACCGACCGCCCGCCCCCACCCCTCCACCGGACTCCCGAACGGCGCCCCGCGATGACCGAACAGCCCCGGCCCGCCCCCGCGGAGCCCCCGCAGCCGCCGCCCGGCCAACCGTCCACCCCCACCGCCTCGTTCACCGCGCACGCCACCGACCAGGCACGGACGTACCAAGCCGGCCGCGACCTCCACGAGCACCACCACTACCCGCCTTCGCCGCCCGCCCCCGCCCGGCCGAACCGCCCCGTCCCCGCCGGCGTCACCTGGTCGCTGGTCACCGCGGCGATCCTGGCCCTCGGCACCGTCACCGGCGTGGTCCTGTGGGAGCGGCACAAGACACCAGCCACCGGCCCGGCCACCGCGACCGGCCCGACCGGCACCACCACCCCGGCCTCCCCCACGGCCACCACCCCGCGCCCGAGCCCGTCACCGGACCGCCCCACCGGCGCCCCGACCACACCCACCGCGACGCCCACCGAACGGCCCGCCGCACCCGCCGCGTCCACGGACCCCGCCGACTCCGGCCCCGTCCCCAACCCCGCGGCGGGCAACTGCCGTTCCTGGACGACGAGTCCCCAGGCTCCCGGCGTGCAGGTCCGCTCCTGCGCCCGCCGCGAAGGGGACCGCCTCTACATGGTCGGCGAATGGCGCACCACGTCCGGCCACGCCCTCGTGGACGTCTATCTCTGGCTGGAGGACTCCGCCAAGAAGGTCGTCTACCCCGGCCCCGACAAGCGCAGCGGCATCGGCTTCCACGCCATGCCCGCCTACCCCACCCCCCGCGACGACGCCCCGCAGTGGCGCGAGATCGAGGTCCGCCAGGACCTGGTACGCGGCGAGAGGTACCAGGTGTGCGCCTACGTGATCACCGCCGACGGCCCCGCCCCGGAGGCCGCGAGCCCCGGCACGACCGGCCTCCAGTACGGAATCACCTACCGCTGACCGACCGGCCCCGGCCCGTACGGAACGCACCGCCCGGCGGCGCGCCCGCCCGACCGGGGCCACCGCCCCCTCAACGCCCCCCAACGCAGAAATCCCGCCCGATCTTCAAGATCGGGCGGGATTCCAAGAACTCTTCCAGAAGAGTCCGCCGGTGGACCTGAGGGGATTCGAACCCCTGACCCCCTCGTTGCGAACGAGGTGCGCTACCAGCTGCGCCACAGGCCCTTGCGACGAGTGAAACTCTAGCACCTCGACGGCGGTGCTCGGAAATCGCTTCCCGCGCTGGTCAGCGGCGGGCTACTCGTTCGCGGCGCGGGGGCGGTCGTAGTCGTCCGGGCCGGCGGCGTCGTCGGGTGCCGGGGAGGCGTACTGGTCGAACAGCGGGGTGCGGCCCCGGGAGCGGCGGGACGGGGCGGGCCGGTCCTGGCGCTGCGGGGGCTCGGGGTGCTCGGCGGCGGCGCTGGAGCGGGCGGAGCTCCAGGCGTCGTCGGTGTCGAGGTCGACGTGGCTGGTGGCGCGGGGGGCGACCGGCGCGGTGACGTAGGTGGGGAGCGGTACGGGGACCGGCTCCCAACTGCCGGAGCCCGGGTGCGGGCGCTCCCGCTCGCGCTGCTGGTCGACCCACTCGGCGTGGTCGGTCTCCTCCACGAGGGCGCGGCGGCCGGCCGCCTGGGCGGGCTCGGGGCGTGGCTCCGGGTGGGGCTCGGCCGGGGCGTCAGCGGCGGGGTCGGCCGGGTGATCGGCGGCGGGCGGCTGGTCGGCCGCCCGCGGAGGGCGGGGGCGGCCCTCCCGCAGCCGTTGCGCCGCCGCCTCCGCCTTGCGCTGATCCATGGTGAAGGTGAAGCGGCGCCGCTCCTGGGTGCGGAGGTAGACGATGTACGCGCTCAGCAGGAGGGCGGGGGCGGCGGGGGCCCAGAGGAAGGCGGTGCCGCCGACCGCGGCGACGATCGCGCCGACGGTGAAGGCGAGGAAGAGCACCGTGATGGTGCGCCGGCGGCGGGCGAGGACCTTGGCCCGCTTGGCGCGTTCCCCGAGTGAGGGGCGCGGCGGGTGGGCGGCGACCCGGGTGCGGGGGTCGGTCGCGGGGTCGCCGGGGGGCCGGGCGTCGGCCTCGTCGGGCCGGTGGTCCGGTTCCTGCTCGTCGGCGGCATCGTCGGCGAGACCGTCCTGCTCCTTGTCGTAGCGGCGCTGCATGGCCGCTCGGCCGGAAAGGAGCCGGATCGCCGTACTGAAGCGCTCCGTGGGACGCGCTTCGTTCAGCTCGTCCTGCCTACGGAGCCACATCGGCACCAAGTAGGCAGCCCAGGCCCCGACGATGACTGCGTAGATGAGGCCGCTGCTTCTCACGACTCACACGGTAGAGGGGTTTGCGGGGGGCCATCCGCCAATTGGGCCGGTGTGTCGCACGATCTGGCTGATATCTCGAACTTTTTTTGTGATTGTTGAGATCAGCACTCTTCGGATGTGGCCATTCGATGGAGTAATTCGAACAGGTATTTTATTTGTGGGATGTGCTGGGCTTCTGCCGTCGCCAGCGGTTCAGCATCCCTTCGGGGACCTCATCCGCGGTCAGCGCGAATACCACGTGGTCACGCCAGGCGCCGTCGATGTGCAGATAGCGCGGGCGCAGCCCCTCCTCACGGAATCCGAGTTTCTCCACCACCCGGCGGCTGGGGGCGTTCTCGGGGCGAATGCACACCTCGACGCGGTGCAGTCCCACACCCCGGAAGCAGTGGTCGACGGCGAGTGCGACGGCGGTCGGAATGACACCGCGGCCGGCTACCTCGCGGTCCACCCAGTAGCCGATATGGCCCGAGCACATCGAACCCCAGGTGATTCCGGCGACGGTGAGCTGACCGGCCAGCCGGCCCCGGTATTCGACGACGAACGGCAGCATCCGGCCCGCGTACGCCTCGGCCCGCAGATGGCGGACCATCTGACGGTAGGTCGGGCGGTGCGGTACGGGGATGCCGGGCGGGGGCGGCGGGACCGTCGCCTCCCAGGGGCGCAGCCAGTCGCGGTTGCGGACGTTGACCTCGCGCCAGGCGCGCTGGTCGCGCAGCTTTATCGGCCGGAGGGTGACGTCGTTGTCCGTGAGGACGACCGGCCAGGGCGCGTTCAGTGGGTGCTCCGCGGAGGTCTGGGGTGGTCGCCGCCGCGGATCTGGTCGACGGCGTGCGGCAGGAGAGCGGCGAGGACGGCGAGGCCGTCGCGGACACCGCCGGACGAACCGGGGAGGTTGACGATCAAGGTGGTGCCGGCGATACCGGCCAGCCCGCGGGAGAGCGCCGCGGTGGGCACCGCCTCGCGGCCCGCGGCGCGCAGCGCCTCCGGGATACCGGGGATGTCCCGGTCGAGGACGGCGCGGGTGGCCTCGGGCGTGCGGTCGGTGGGCGAGAGGCCGGTGCCGCCGGTGGTGACGACGGCGTCGTACCCGGCGGCGACCGCCTCGCGCAGGGCCTGCTCGACGGGCGCGCCGTCCGGGACGACGCGCGGCCCGTCGACCGTGAAGCCCATGGCCGTCAGCCCCTCGGCGAGCAGCGGGCCGCCCTTGTCGGGGTAGACGCCGGCGGCCGCGCGGTTGGAGGCGGTGATGACGAGGGCGCGCGGGGCGGTCATCCCCGGCTCCAGTCGCCGGACTTGCCGCCGGTCTTCGTCTCGACCCGTACGTCGGTGATCACGGCCGCCTTGTCGACCGCCTTGACCATGTCGACGACGGTGAGTGCGGCGACGGACACCGCGGTCAGGGCCTCCATCTCGACGCCGGTGCGGTCGGTGGTGCGGACCGTGGCGGCGATCTCGACGGCGTCGTCGGCGACGGTGAGGTCGACCGTGACGCCCGAGACGGCGAGGGGGTGGCAGAGCGGGATCAGCTCCGGGGTGCGCTTGGCGCCCATGATCCCGGCGATCCGGGCGGTGGCCAGTGCGTCGCCCTTGGGCAGCCCCTCGCCCCGGAGCAACGCGATGACCTGCGGCGACACCAGGACGCGGCCGGTGGCGCGGGCGGTGCGGGCGGTGACGTCCTTGGCCGAGACGTCGACCATCCGGGCGGCGCCCGCCGCGTCGAGATGGGTGAGGTGTTGCTGGCCGCTGCTCATTGTTCTCCTGGTCCGCGCTGCCGCCTGTGGGACGACACCGTACCCCTGGGGCGCGGCGGCTACCCGAGCAGGACGACGTCGACGCTCTCGCCCGCGTCGACCCCGATGGTGTCCTCGGGGACGACGATCAGGGCGTTGGCCTGGGCGAGCGCCCCGATGAGGTGGGAGCCGGCGCCGCCGACCGGGGTGACCGTCCCGGCGTCCGCGTCGTAGGAGCCGCGCAGGAACTGGCGGCGGCCCTCCGGGGAGCCGGTGATCGCCTCCGTGCACGCGGCGGGGACGGTGGTGCGGTGCACGTCGGGCAGGCCCATGAGCGTGCGGATGGCGGGGCGGACGAAGAGTTCGAAGGAGACGTACGCGCTGACCGGATTGCCGGGGAGGGCGAGCAGCGGGATGCGGTCGGGGCCGAGGAGGCCGAAGCCCTGGGGTTTGCCGGGCTGCATGGCGAGCCGGCGGAACTCGACGGTGCCCTCCTCGGCGGAGAGGTCCGTGAGCGTCTCCTTGACCACGTCGTACGCGCCGACGCTGACGCCGCCGCTGGTGACCAGCAGATCGGCGCGGATGAACTGGTCCTCCAAGGTGGCGCGGAGGGTGTCCGGTTCGTCGGCGACGGCGCCGACGCGGTAGGCGATGGCGCCGGCGTCCCGGGCGGCGGCGGTGAGCTGGAAGCTGTTGGAGTCGTGGATCTGCCCGGGGCCCAGGCTCTCGCCGGGCTGGACCAGTTCGCTGCCGGTGGACAGGACGACGACGCGGGGGCGGGGCCGGACCCGTACGGTGCCGCGGCCGATGGCGGCGAGCAGGCCGATCTGCGGCGGGCCGAGGACGGTACCGGCACGCAGTACGCGCTCGCCCGCGGTGACGTCGCTGCCCGCGGCGCGGATGTGGGCGCGGGCGGCGGCCGGGCGGTGCACCCGGACCTCGCCGGAGGCGCCCGCGGGGGACGCGCCGTGGGCCGCCATGGAGTCGGCGGGGCCGCCGCCGCTGCCGCCGTCGGTCCACTCGACGGGGACGACGGCCTCGGCGCCGGGCGGAACGGGCGCGCCGGTCATGATGCGGGCGGCCTGACCGGGACCGACGGCGGGCAGCTCACCGCTGCCCGCCGCGACGTCGCCGATGACGGTGAGGGTGGCGGGGAACTCCTCGGTGGCGCCCTCGACATCGGCGACGCGGACCGCGTAGCCGTCCATGGAGCTGTTGTCGAACGGCGGGAGCGCGGCCGGAACGGTGACGTCCTCGACCAGGACGCACCCCTGGGCGTCGAGCAGTTGCAGCTCGATCGGGTCGAGGGGGCGGATCTTGGCGAGGACGTCGTCGAGATGGCCGGCCACCGACCAGACACGGTGCGGACGGCGGGTCGGGTCGGTGGTACCGCTCAAGGCCCTACAACTCCTCGGTGACGTAACTGCGCAGCCAGGTCCGGAACTCCGGGCCCAGGTCCTCACGTTCGCATGCCAGTCTGACAATGGCACGGAGGTAATCGCCGCGGTCGCCGGTGTCATAGCGGCGGCCCTTGAAGACGACGCCGTGCACCGGACCGCCCAGGGACGGGTCGGCGGCGAGCGTCTGGAGGGCGTCGGTGAGCTGGATCTCGCCGCCGCGGCCGGGGGCGGTCTCGCGCAGCACGTCGAAGACGGCCGGGTCGAGGACGTAGCGGCCGATGATGGCGAGGTTGGAGGGGGCGTGCTCCGGGTCGGGCTTCTCGACGAGGTCCGAGACCACCACGACGTCGTCGTCGCCCGTGGGGGTGGCGGCGGCGCAGCCGTAGAGGTGGATCTGGGCCGGGTCGACCTCCATGAGGGCGATGACGGAGCCGCCGTGCCGCTCCTGTATGTCGATCATGCGCTGGAGCAACGGGTCGCGCGGGTCGATGAGGTCGTCGCCGAGGAGGACGGCGAAGGGCTGGTCGCCGACGTGCGGGGCGGCGCAGAGGATGGCGTGGCCCAGGCCCTTGGGGTTGCCCTGGCGGACGTAGTGCATGGTCGCCAGGTCGCTGGACTCCTGGACCTTGGCGAGGCGGGATTCGTCGCCCTTGCGGTGCAGCGCCTCTTCCAGCTCGTAGTTGCGGTCGAAGTGGTCCTCCAGGGGCCGCTTATTGCGGCCGGTCACCATGAGGACGTCGGAGAGTCCGGCGGCGGCCGCCTCCTCCACCACGTACTGGATGGCGGGCTTGTCGACGACCGGCAGCATCTCCTTGGGCGTGGCCTTCGTGGCGGGCAGAAAGCGGGTGCCGAGGCCGGCCGCCGGGATGACAGCCTTGCTGATCCGGGGGTGCGATGGGGTCATGCGGAGCACCATAACCGGACCGTTCGCGACGATGATGAGCGTCCGGTTAACACTCTCCGAGAGCGGGAGCGGGGCCACACGGTGAGCGTGGATCACAGTAGAAAACAGAGGTTGCGACGGCGTCTCCTGGAGGTGAGAAGAGCGTTGCCGTCCGATGTCGCGGCGGTTTCCGGGGACCGGCTCGCACACCGGGCACAGGGGCTGACGGAGCTGGCGGACGCCCGGACGGTGGCGGCGTACGTGTCGGTGGGGCGCGAGCCGTCCACCCGCGCGCTGCTGGAGCGGCTGCGCGGCGCGGGGACGCGGGTGCTGCTGCCGGTGCTGCTGGCCGACAACGACCTGGACTGGGCGGTGTACGAGGGCGCGGAACGGCTGGTCAAGGCGGGTCGCGGGCTGCTGGAGCCGACCGGTCCACGGCTGGGCCCCGAGGCGGTGACGGCGGCGGACACGGTGCTGCTGCCGGGGCTCGCGGTGGACCGGAACGGCGTGCGGCTGGGGCGCGGCGGCGGCTCGTACGACCGGGTGCTGGCACGTCTGGAGCGGGCCGGGGCGCATCCGGCGACGGTGGTGCTGCTGTACGACGGCGAGGTGCTGGACGAGGTACCGGCGGAGGCGCACGACCGGCCGGTGGACGCGGCGGTGACACCGTCGGAGGTGTGGCGGTTCACGGCATAGGCCGGACTTCGGGTAGCGCTTTCCGGCCGTTGCGTGTTGGCCGAAAAGGGAGGCCGGGAGCCGGGCCACGAGGTGAGGCGGGGCGGGCCGCCGGGTGAGACAGGGCGGGCCTTGCGCAGCCACCTCGGGCGAGCCGCCGTACGGAGCGGTGCCGTCATGCGTCCAGGCCCAGGCCCTCGTACGGGGCCGGGCCGTCATGGGGGGCCGGGGCGGGCGCCACCTCCGGCGAGCCGCCGTCCGGGGCCGGCCGTCATACGGGACCGGGCCGCCGGGAGCCGCCTCGGGCCGGGCCGCGGGGCAGGAGCCACCTCGGGTCAGGCCGCGGGGCAGGGGCAGGGGCCACCTCGACCTCGGCCGCGCTGCCCGGGTCCGCCCTGCGCGGCGGGACCGCCGTGCGGGCCGGGTCCGCCGTGCGGGGCCGGGTCCGCCGTGCGGGGCCGGGTCCGCCGTACGGAAGCCGCCTCGGCCGGGGCCGGATCCGTCCCGCTCCGGCCCAGGCCCGAGTGACCGGAACGATCCGGGCGACCGGAACAGCCCGCCCTGCCGGTCCGGAAAACGGCCCCGGCCCCCGGCCGCGTCGCGCGGTCGGAGGCCGGGGCCGTGGTTCACGGGCCGGAGGCCGTCAGGGGGTGAGGGTCAAGGTGTCCTTGGTGCCCTTCTTGACGGCTTCCTCGCCGAAGGCCCAGGGGAGGAGTTCGCCCTTGGCCCACTTGTCGGTCTGGTCGTAGTAGTGGGCGTCGTAGGCGTGGCCGGAGGCGCCGGTGAGGTTGATCCAGCGGGACTTGTCGAGGTCGGCGAGGTTGACGACCATCCGCATCGACGGGACCCAGGTGACGCCGTAGCCGCCGGAGGCGTTCCAGCCGGTGGCGTTGACCGCCGCCTCGCCGCCGCCGACGTTCCACGGACCGCGGTTGAAGAGGCCCTGGAGGAAGCCGGGGCCCTCGGTGCCGAGGGTCTGGTTCTTCAGGAAGAGCTGGTGCAGGCGGCCCCAGGTCCAGTTGTCGATGTTCTTGCCCAGCTTGGAGGTCAGCTCGTAGCGGGCGTCCTTCATGGCGTGGGCGAGGAGCTGGTCGCGGTTCTCGGCACCGGGGTGGCCGGGCAGGTCCGCCGTCTTCCACCAGGCGTTGTCCGGATCGTCGAGGATCGAGCGGACCACCTCGTACCAGCGGTCGCCGCCGTCGGGCTGGGCCATGTCGGGGGCGCGCTCACCGCATTCGCGGACGAACTTGTCGAGGTCTTCGACAGGTCCGGTGCCCGCGGCCGGACGGACGGTCAGGCACTCGCCCTTGACCCGCAGCTCCTTGGGCATCTTGTTGCCGAAGGCGAGCTTGAGGAGGTTGCGCCAGACGCCGTTGAAGTAGGCGGCGGCCGCGGAGTCCGGCTCCTGGGTGAAGTCCCAGCCGTCGAGGAGCTGCTGCGCCTCGCGGACGTACGGGTCGGAGATGTTGACCTTGGTGAGGTACGGCGTCAGGATCCGGGCGATCTGGCTGCTGTTGTCCTGCTGGAAGCTCTGCATGTCGTCCGTGGAGACCTTGCCGCCGTCCTTGATCTTCGACTCGATGAGGTCGTTGATCCGCTGGCTGCGGGCGCCGTAGCCCCAGTCCTTGGTGAGGAGGTAGGGGTACTTCTTCTCGTCGACGACGGCCTGGTTGGCGGTGACGATGTAGCCGCGGGCGGGGTTGTACTCCCAGGGCAGCGCGGACTGCGGGATGGTGCCGGTCCAGCGGTAGGCGGAGTCCCAGCCGGGGGCCGGGAGGGAGCCGTCACCCTTGGCGCGGACGGGGATGCGGCCGGGGGCCTGGTAGCCGATGTTGCCCTTGGTGTCGGCGTAGATGAGGTTCTGCGAGGGGACCTCGAAGTCGGCGGCGGCCTTGCGGAAGTCCGTCCAGTCCTTGGCGCGGTTCAGCTCGAAGACGGCGTCCATGGACTTGCCGGGGTCGAGCGCGGTCCAGCGCAGCGAGATGGCGTAGCCGTCGCCGCGGTCGGGGGCGGCGTTGCCGACGGGGGCCCGCTTGCCGACGGTGGCCAGCTCGTCGTCGCGGTCGGAGACGAGGGGGCCGTTGGCGGTGGAGCGGACGGTGATCTCGTGGCTCGGTCCGCCGGCGACCTTGATGGTCTCCTTGCGGGTGGTGAAGGGGCGGTGGCGGCCGTCGTAGAGGTAGCCGTCGGTGGTGATCTTCTCCAGGTACAGGTCGGTGACGTCGGCGCCGAGGTTGGTCATGCCCCAGGAGACGTCCTGGTTGTGGCCGATGATCACGCCGGGCATGCCGGAGAAGGTGTAGCCCGCCACGTCGTAATTGCACTTCGGGCCGGTGGCGCGGCAGTGCAGGCCCATCTGGTACCAGAGCGAGGGCATCTGCGGGGCGAGGTGCGGGTCGTTGGCGAGCAGCGGCTTGCCGGTGGTGGTGTGGGAGCCGGCGACGACCCAGGAGTTGGAGCCGATGCCGTTGCCGTTCGGGCCGAGCAGCGCCGGGACCTTGTCGAGCGACGTGGAGAGCGCGGAGAGCTGCTTCTGGAGGCTCTGGGCGGCGCCGCCGGGGGTGCCGTTCGCGGTGGTGCCGGTGCCGTGGCCCTTGGGGTCGAACTCCTTGGTGACGGGGTTGACCGCGCCGCCCTCGACGATCGGCTTGTTCCGCTTGTACGGGTAGGCCGGATACAGGTCGGCGATCTGCCGCGCGTCGAGCCGGCTCGTCATCAGGGAGCGGTCGATCTCGTCCTGCATGTTGCCGCGCAGGTCCCAGGCCATGGCCTTGAGCCAGGCCACCGAGTCGACGGGCGTCCACTGCTCGGGCTTGTAGTCGTTCTGGAGGTCCAGCGCCGCGTACTCCAGGGAGAGCGCGGAGCCCTCGTGGTCCTTGAGGTAGGCGTTGACGCCCGCGGAGTACGCCTGGAGGTACTTCTTGGTGGCCGGCGACAGCTTGGTGTCGTACTCCCGCTGTGCGACGCGGTGCCAGCCCAGGGTGCGCAGGAAGGAGTCGGTGTCGACCTGGTCCTTGCCGAACATCTCGGAGAGGCGGCCGGCCGTCATGTGGCGGCGGACGTCCATCTCCCAGAAGCGGTCCTGCGCCTGGACGTAGCCCTGTGCGCGGAAGAGGTCCTCATCGGTGTCGGCGTAGATCTGGGGTATGCCGTGCGCGTCGCGGCGGACGTCGACGGGGTCGGTCAGCCCCGCGAGCTTGAGCGACCCGGTGGTCTGCGGGAACGACGCCCGCACGGTGTTCACCCCCCAGAAGGCGCCGAAGGCGATGCCCGCCACGAGCAGCAGCACGACCGCGACGGCGACGAGGCGGCCGCGCCGCCCCTTCTTCTTTTTGGGGGCTGGGCCGGTCTTGTTGGCGGGCATCTCTGTCCTTCGAGGGGCAGGGTGGGAGTGCTGGAGCAACCATAGGCGCACGGGTCGCGCGGCCCCTACGCGGAGTCATGACCAGCGCATCCGAGGTTCAAGCGATGGTAAATTGTTAGCCTCAGTAACTAGATACGGTAAGGATTACGCCACGGAAAGGCACCGGACCCGGCTCCGGACCGCGCGCGGAAGGACCAGCTCCTGACTGTCCACCATCTCAACCAACTCCTGCTGATCTGCTCGCTCGTACTGCTCGTCGCGGTGGCCGCGGTGCGGCTCTCCTCGCGCAGCGGGCTGCCCAGCCTGCTCATCTACCTCGGGATAGGCATCGCCCTGGGGCAGGACGGACTGGGCGGCGTGGACTTCAGCAACGCCGAGCTGACACAGCTTCTCGGCTACGCCGCCCTGGTCGTGATCCTGGCCGAGGGCGGTCTCGGGACGAAGTGGAAGGAGATCCGGCCCGCCCTGCCCCGGGCGGCGCTGCTCTCCACGCTCGGCGTCGCGGTGAGCGTGGGGGTCACCGCGACCGGAGCGCACTACCTCGCCGGGCTGGAATGGCGTCAGGCGCTGCTGGTCGGCGCGGTGGTGTCCTCGACGGACGCCGCCGCGGTCTTCTCCGTCCTGCGCTCGGTACCGCTGCCGTCCCGCCTGACGGGTGTCCTGGAGGCCGAGTCCGGCTTCAACGACGCCCCGGTGGTCATCCTCGTCGTCGCCTTCTCCACCGCCGGTCCGGTGGAGCACTGGTACGTCCTGATCGGCGAGATCGCCCTGGAGCTGGCGATCGGCGCGGCCGTCGGCCTGACCGTCGGCTGGCTCGGCGCGTACGGGATGCGGCATGTGGCGCTGCCCGCCTCGGGCCTGTACCCGATCGCCGTCATGGCCATCGCGATCTCGGCGTACGCGGCGGGCGCGCTGGCGCACGGCTCGGGCTTCCTCGCCGTCTATCTGGCCGCGGTGATCCTCGGCAACGCCAAGCTGCCGCACTCCGCGGCGACCCGCGGGTTCGCCGAAGGGCTCGGCTGGATAGGCCAGATCGGCATGTTCGTCCTGCTGGGCCTGCTGGTGACGCCGCACAACCTCCTCGACGACATCGTGCCCGCGCTGCTGATCGGCCTGATCCTGACGGTGGTGGCCCGGCCGCTGTCGGTCTTCCTCGGGCTGTTGCCGTTCCGGGTGCCGTGGCGGGAGGAGGCGCTGCTGTCCTGGGCCGGACTGCGCGGTGCGGTGCCCATCGTCCTGGCCACCATCCCGATGGTGGGCCGGGTGCCCGGCAGCGAACGCGTCTTCAACATCGTCTTCGTCCTCGTCGTGGTCTACACCCTCGTCCAGGGCCCGACGCTGCCGTGGCTGGCGCGGCGGCTGCGGCTCGGCGAGGAGGAGGCGGCCGACCTGGGCATCGAATCGGCACCGCTGGAGCGGCTCCGCGGCCATCTGCTGTCCACCTCGATCAGTGCCACCTCCCGGATGCACGGCGTGGAGGTAGGGGAGCTGCGGATGCCGGCCGGCGCCGCGGTCACCCTCGTCGTCCGCGACGGCGAGAGCTTCGTCCCGACGCCGACGACGGTGCTGCGGCACGGTGACGAACTGCTGGTCGTCGCCACCGACCAGGTCCGCGACGCGGCGGAGAAGCGGCTCCAGGCGGTCTCCGCCGGCGGCAAGCTGGCCGGCTGGCTGGGCACCGCGGTGGAGGCGCCGGCCGAGGCGGTGCGCCGCCACGGGTGGCGGCGGAAGACGCCCGCCACCGCCGGGCACGGTACGGACCGGCGCCGCCCGCACCGCGACTGACGGCCGGTGCGCCGCCCCGGCGGGCGGCGCACCACCGATTCCGAAGGAGAACCCCGTCCGGCCCCGGCCGATCCCAGGGCCGTACACCTACCGGCCTGTACAATCCCTTCAGCACATCACCACACCACTCTGCCTGATGCAGAGCTGGCGCGACCGCTCGGCGGCCGCGGCCCGGTGCGGGCCACGCGGTATCACTCGGTCCTGCGCGAGAGGACAGCTCTCGGCGCACCACCCGTGAGCACTCGCGGTCGTGCGCTACCAGGCGGCAGAAAGGCCCGGCCGTGGCATCCGCGGTCAAGGACTCCCGTCCCGGATACGGACAACTGCTGCGCACCCCCGGTGCGTGGACCTTCCTCCTGCCCGGCTTCCTGGCCCGGCAGCCCTTCGCCATGCTGACGATCTCCATCGTCCTGCTGGTGGAGCACACCACCGGCTCCTACGGCACCGCCGGTACGGTCTCGGCGACCACCGGCGTCGCGATGGCGCTGTTCGCCCCGCAGAGCGGCAAGCTCGCCGACCGGTTCGGGCAGCGCGCGGTGCTGCTGCCCGGCGTGCTGGTGCACGTCGCGGGTATCGCCGCGCTGATCGCGCTGGCCCTCTCGCACGCGCCCCTGTGGGCGCTGCTCGCCGTCGCGGTGCCCACCGGTGCCTCGACGCCGCAGGTCGGCCCGATGGTGCGGGCCCGGTGGGCGGCGCGGCTGGGCGGCAGCCCGCTGATGCCGACGGCGGCGGCGTTCGAATCGGTCACCGACGAGTTCACCTTCGTCGTCGGTCCGGTGCTGGCCACGGCGCTGTGCACCGGCGTCCACCCGGCGGCCGGACTGATCGCCGAGGCGGCGCTGACGCTGGCCGGCGGACTGCTCTTCGCGGCGCAGCGGCGCAGCCAGCCGCCGGTCCACCGCGACCGCCCGGGGGACGCGCCGCACGTCTCGGCGCTGTCGGTCCCCGGGGTGCGGGTGCTGATCGTGGCGTTCCTCGGCATCGGCGCCGTCTTCGGCGGCATGCAGGTCACGCTGACCGCGTTCACCCAGGACATCGGCCGCCCCGGCATCAACGGCGTCCTCTACGGCATCTTCGCGGCGGGCAACATGCTGGCCGGTGTGGCCTGCGGCGCCCTCGCCTGGAAGACCGGCCCGCGCCGCCGGCTGCTCGTCGCGTACGGGCTGCTGGCGCTGGCGACCGTCCCGCTGTGGGCGATCACGGCGGTGCCGCTGCTGGCGGCGAACGGCCTGGTCATCGGGTTGTGCATCGCCCCGGCGCTGATCACCGGCTACACGCTGGTGGAGTCGCTGGTCCCGGCGGGCGCCCGTACGGAGGCGTTCACCTGGCTGACCGGCGCGGTGGCGCTGGGCCAGGCGGCGGCCGCGACCTCGGCGGGCCGGCTGGCCGACGCGTACACGCCGAGCAGCGGCTTCCTCGTGCCGCTGGCCGGTACGGCGCTGGCGTTCGCGGTGCTGCTGACGCTGCGCTCCCGGCTACTGCCCCGGGGGACGAGCCGGGTGGTGGCGCCGTCCGGAGCGCCCTCGGGCGAGGCGGAAGACGACGCGGCGGAGCGTGGGGTCGGTCACCGTACGGCGGCCACAGTGGACTGACGCGCCGGAATACTGCACTATGGATCGTCGTTAGCACTCATCGAGTGAGAGTGCCAGGAGGAAGTCACAGTGCCGACCTACCAGTACCAGTGCACCGAGTGCGGCCAGGGCCACGAGGCGGTGCAGAAGTTCACCGACGACGCGCTCACCGAGTGCCCCCGCTGCCAGGGACGCCTCAAGAAGGTGTTCTCCGCGGTCGGCATCGTCTTCAAGGGCTCCGGTTTCTACCGCAACGACAGCCGCGGCGCGTCGTCCAGCAGCAGCCCGGCGAAGTCCTCCTCCTCGACGAGCACGTCCGACTCCGCCTCGTCCGGCTCCGGCTCGGACACGAAGTCGTCGTCCACCTCGTCGACCGGCTCCTCGTCCTCGTCGACGAGCAGCACCTCGTCCTCGGCGAGCAGCAGCTCCGCCGCCTGATCCCCGCTTCCCCGGACCCCCGCCGTCGCACCGACGGCGGGGGTCCGGTGCGTGCGGGGCACCCCGTAGGCTGACCGGCATGGCTGACGCGGAGATTGGCGTCATCGGCGGATCGGGTTTCTACTCCTTCCTCGACGACGTGACCGAGATCACGGTGGACACCCCCTACGGGAGCCCCAGCGACTCCCTGTTCCTCGGCGAGGTCGCCGGCCGGCAGGTCGCCTTCCTGCCCCGTCACGGGCGCGGCCACCACCTTCCGCCGCACCGCATCAACTACCGCGCCAACCTGTGGGCGCTGCGCTCCGTCGGCGTCCGGCAGGTCCTCGGCCCGTGCGCGGTGGGCGGGCTGCGCCCCGAGTACGGACCGGGCACGCTGCTCGTTCCGGACCAGGTCGTGGACCGCACCAAGACGCGCGCCCAGACGTACTTCGACGGTGTCCCGCTCCCCGACGGCAGCATTCCGCGCGTCTTCCACCTGCCGTTCGCCGATCCGTACTGCCCCGGCGCCCGGGCCGCCGCGCTGACGGCGGCGCGCGGCCGTCAGTGGGACGCGGTGGACGGCGGCACGCTCGTGGTGATCGAGGGGCCGCGCTTCTCCAGCCGCGCCGAGTCCCGGTGGCACGCCGCCCAGGGCTGGTCGGTGGTCGGCATGACGGGCCACCCCGAGGCCGCGCTCGCCCGCGAACTGGGCCTCTGCTACGCCTCGTTGACGCTGGTCACAGACCTGGACGCGGGCGCCGAGACGGGCGAGGGCGTCTCCCACCACGACGTCCTCGAAGTCTTCGGGAAGAACGTCGGCCGGCTGCGCGAGGTCCTCTTCGACGCGGTCGGCGCCCTCCCGGCCACCGGCGACCGGAGCTGTGGATGCGCGGCTGTGCACGACGGGTGGGAGCTGGGGATCGAGCTGCCGTAGGGGCGCCGTGAGCCCCGGGTGAGGCTCGCGAGCGGACTCCGGGGCGGGCTTCCCGAGGCGCGCGTGGCCTGCGGGTACGGGCGCGAGCCGGGCCTTCCGGGGGGCCGGTCCGGTACGGCCTTCCGGGAAGATGTGGCTTCCGGGCGCGGTTTTGCGGGTGCGGGCTTGCGGGTGCGAGCTTGCGGGCGCAGGCCCGGCTCGCGGGCCGGTCCGTGGTGGCCTTCGGGGCGGTTCCCTCGGGCGGGTGGCGGAGTTTTCCCCATCCGCCGGGGCCGTCCACAGGCCCGCGCACGGGGCGGGGAGAGCGGGCACGGTGGGTGGCGTCGGTCCCGTTCCCTCACCGCAGGCGGTGTTCCCGTGCCTCACGCCCCGATCCTCCCGTCCGCTCCGCACGCCCTGCGCCCGGCCCCGCCTCCGGTGCCGCTGCCCGCGCCCGCGCCGTGTGAGGTGCCCCACTTCCCGCCGCTGCGGCCCGGTGGCGCGCGGCGTCCGTGGCGCCGGGCCGCCTGGTGGCGGCTGACCGCGGCGGGGCTCGCGATCACGGCCGCGACATGGGCATTCGGGGAGTTATCGGACGGGGGCGGGGCTCCGTCCGGTGCCGGATGCGCCTCACCGTCGGCGCCGGAGGGGCGGTAGTCCATGGGGCAAGATCGAGTGGCATCCGTTTCCCGGCCGCGCGAGACTTTTCCGGGCGGCGGGGTCGCTGCCGCATGTCGCCCGGAGCGCGCCCGTTTTTTCCCCGGCGCCCCGGATGTGATCCGTACTGACGCTCTGGTCGCTCACTGGTTCGTGTGGGGCGGCTGGACACCGCTGCCCCGCCCTGACGTAAGTTGCGGTGCTGTTTATTTGGGCACCGTCCGTAGAGCACATGGAGAAAGGCCGACCGGTGAGCGAGAGCAAGAGCGTCCTGCAGGGATTCAAGGACTTCCTGATGCGGGGCAACGTCATCGAACTCGCGGTGGCGGTGGTCGTCGGTGCGGCCTTCACCAACATCGTGAACGCGGTGGTCAAGGGCGTGATCAACCCGATCGTCGGCGCCTTCGGTTCGCAGAACCTCGACAACTACAAGACCTGCCTCACCACCTGCGTCGTCGACAAGAAGACGGGCGAGTTCACCGACGGGATCTACATCCTGTGGGGCTCGGTCCTCAGTGCGGTGCTGACGTTCCTGATCACCGCCGGTGTCGTCTACTTCCTCATGATCCTTCCGATGAACAAGTGGAAGGAGCGGGTGGACGCCCGCAAGCCGGTGGACGACAGCCCGGCGGAGCCGACCGAGGTCGAGCTGCTGGCGCAGATCCGCGACACCCTGATCGCGCAGCGCAACGGCTCCTCCTCCTCGTCGGCGTCGGAAGCCGTCGGAACGGTCATCACGCAGAAGACACAGTCGTAGCGGAAGCCCGCGGACGACCAGGACCGCTCCACCGCCTCGTTCAGAGGTGGTGGGGCGGTTTTTCGTCGAGGAAGCGCCGGAGGTCGGCGGCGCTGTCGGCGGAGGCGCCCGTGGGGCGCTCACCCCAGCCGCGGTCCGAGTCGTCGTCCGAGCGGCGGGAGAGCGGATCGTCGAAGATCAGCGCGGCACGGGCGCGGCGGCGCGCGGCGGCCGCCCGCTCCTCGTCGGTGTCCCGGTCCGGCCGCCTGTCGGCGGAGCCGTGGGGCGGCCGGTCCTCCGCCGATTCGTCCTGGTCCGCCCGGCCTTCCGGCCGCGGGTCCTCGGCACGGCTTCCGGTGGCGGGCGTGGTGGCAGGCGTGCCGCTCTCCGGGGCCGGGCCCGGTGATACGGGCGCGGGCCTCGGGTCCTGGGGGTCCGCCGGGTCGGGTGCGGGGGTGGTGCTCACCCTCTCAGGGTACGGCCGCTCCCGGCGTTGCCCCGGGGCGGCCGGGGCGAGGTGCGGGCCAGGTCCTGGGCGCGGCCGGGCGGCCCGGCACCGTCACGGCGCCGGTCGCGCCCGCCCGGCTACCGACCGTCCGTGCCCCGCGCCCGCCCCCGGTGCGCTCCCGGGAACCGTCGGCCCGAACGTGCCTGGGCGACGGCGGGGCCAACCCTCGCCGGGGCAGGGGCGCCGCGCGTTCCGGGCGCGGCGCGGTGCCGGGCCCCGGGGTGGGCCGTAGGGAAGCGGCTGACGGGCCGGGTACAGGGAGTGAACGTGGAAATCGCCTCGTACGGCGGGGTGTTCGCGGCGCTGCGCACCGCCGATCCGCCAGCCCGCCGGTCGGCAGCGGCACGGGGCCGATGCTCGGCTGCCTGACGGCCGGCACCCTCGGCTTCGCGTCCGCCGTCCGTCCGGTGCACCGTGCCCGCCGGATCGGTCTCGACCGGCCATCTGCTGCTCGCCCGCGCACCGGCGGCACCGGCGGCGCAGACGGCGCAGACGGCACCGTACGCGCCGCGGCCCTGCCCGGCCCGGGGGTACGGCCGCATGTCCCGGAGGGCCATCCGGGCGCGGTCCCGCCCTCGGGGTAGGGGGCGGACCGGGGGCTCAGTCCCGTTCCAGCTCCTCGTGCCACCAGTGGTCGCGGCCCGGGGTCCAGCCCACCGGGCGGGCGCAGCGGCTGACGACGAGGACGGGGGTGGCGGGAGCCGTCGTGTCCCGGCAGTCGGCATGGTTCAGGGCCCGGTCCAGGACCGGCTTCACGGGGTGGACGGCCCCTTCCCAGAACGCCGCATCCGCGGTGATCAGTACCTGGGCGCGCGTCTCCCGTATACGGGAGGCGAGTTGCGGGGCGGTGAGCTGCACCGGGAGCGTGACCCGGATGGCGTCCAACTGCCCGCAGGCGAGTGTGACGATCACTGATTCCGGGACCAGCGGCAGATGGACGGCGACCCGGCCGCCGGCGACGGCGCCGAGGCGGCGCAGCGCGGCCGCGGCCCGCTCCGCCCGGTCGAGGAGCATGCCGTGGGTCAACTCCTCCAGCCGGCCAGGCTCCCCGGACCAGGTCAGCGCGGGCCGCGAGCCGCCCGGCCGGCGGCCACCCCGCGGCTCGCTGGGGCCATCTGCATGCTCTGAGGTCACACGGCGCAACATACGGATCAGTGTGAAGATCGCCGATCAACGATCGCTGAACGTCCGTTGTACGCGCCCGGCCACCGACGTGGCGGGGCGGTCACCGCCCTTTCCCGGTGCCTGTTCCCCACCGGCGCACCCGGTACGGCGCGGGCCGGTACGCTACCGGAAGGCGTCGCCCCGCGGACACTGCGGCCGTCCGCCGCCGGTCGCCCCGCTCCGCACCGAGCCGGGTCCGCACCGTATCTTCCGGACCGGATTCCAACGCTCCGCTCCCGCCTCTTCCAGGCTCCGCTGCCCCCTCTTCCACGGCCGGATCCTGGCTCTCCGCGCCCGTACCTTCCGGCGCCGCGCCTGATCTCGGGTTCTCGACCGCGCTCCGTGTCCGGTCGCCCGGCGGGATCCCGCCTCGTTCCGGACCGCCGCCGCTCCGCGTAGGTCCGGCCCGCCCCTTCTGCCCCTCGCTCCGGGCCCCAATCCCCTCCCCCGCGACGGATGTCGCCCCGTACTCCGGCCGCTCCGGGTGCGCGCCCTCGCGCCCCGGCGCGTTCACCGATGCCGCGCGCCTCGCACGCGCGCCCGTACGAAAGGCCGCCCCGTATGCCCGCTCCCCCGTACGAACCGCCGCCTCTGCCGCCGCACGGCCCTGGTCCGGGCGGGTGGTGGGCACCGGCCGCAGTGGCGATGGGTGCGTTCTGCGTTCAACTGGACGCGTTCGCGCTGCATGTCGCGCTGCCCGTCATCCGGGACGACCTGCCGGGGCCGGCGGCCCTCGGACGCGCGGTGAGCGGTGGTTATCTCCTGGCGGCCGGGGCGCTGATGCCTCTTGCCGGGCGGCTCGGCGACGCGTACGGCGGGCGCCGGATGTTCCGCGCCGGGCTGCTGCTGTTCGCCGCGGCGGCCGTCGCGTGCGCCCTAGCGCCGACGCTGCCGCTCCTGGTGGCGGCCCGGGTGTGCCAGGGGGCGGGCGCCGCGCTGATCATGCCGAACGGGCTGGCGCTGCTGACCCGGGTCTTTCCCGGGCCCCGGGGACAGCGGATGACCGGTCGCGCCCTGGGGCTGGCCGGACTCGCCACCGCCTGCGGCCCGTTCATGGGCGGCGCGGCCACGCAGTACGGCTCCTGGCGGGCCGTCTTCTGGCTGACGGCGCTCCCGGCGCTGGCCGCCGCGGCGGTCGCCCGGCGCCCCACCGCACCGCACGTCCCGGGGCCGGCCGGGCGGGACGCGGCCCGGCCGGATGTGGTGGGCGCGGTGGCCGCCACGGGTGCCTGCGCCTCGCTGGCGCTCGGCCTGGGCGGCGGCCCCTGGTGGTGGGCCTGGTGGGGCGCCGCGGTGGTACTGGGCGCCGGCTGCGTCCACCGGGCGCGCCGGACGGCACCGCTCCTGGACCCGGCGTTGCTCCACGACGGCCGGTATCTCCGGCTGACGGCCTCGGGGGCGGTGGCCAACGCGGCGACGGTGGCCCTGCTCTTCACCGTGCCGCAGTTGCTGGAACGGGCCGCCGGACTGTCACCGGCCGCCGCTGGCCTGGCGTTCCTGGCCCCGGCCGGTGCACTGGCGGCAGGCGGCCCGGTCGCCGGGCGGGTGCGGCCGACGGCCGGACCCGCGGTGATGGCGGGCTGTCTGGCCGTGGCGGCCGTCGCGTCGGGGGCGCTGTCCCGGAGTGGTACGGATCCGCTGCCGGTCCTGGTGGCGGCCACGGTCGCGGCGGCCGCCCTGGGGACGGCAGGTGCCCTGGCCCTCACCGGTACGCAGGCCCTGGCCGCGGCCGACGGGGCGGGCACCGCCGCCGGGGTGACCAAGGCGGTCCTGACCGTCACCGCAGGTCTGGGCCTCGCCCTGCCGCTCCCGGACGAGGGCCCCCGCCCCGCCTTCCTCGGTGCGGCCTGTCTGACGACGGCGATCGCCCTGGCTGCCCCGTCCGCCCTCCGGGCCCTGCGCCGACCGCGAAGAGGAGGGGAGGCGGCGCGGAATGACCGCCGCTCCGGCCGGTGAGGACCGCCGCACGGCCTCGCGCGAAGTTATCCACAGGCTCAGCGCGGCGCGGGCCGGCGGTCGTACGCTGCGTTAGCGACATCACGCGGAAAGTTACGCAGGGTTGGCAACGGGGGTGGGACATGAGGAAGCTGACGAGTGGTCGGTGGGCGGATCGGCTCGGAGCGGACAGCCGCAGCAGTGGTCGGCGCGGTGCGAGCGGAGATGAGGCCGTCCGACGTGGCGCGGGCGGGCTCGAGGCCATCCGACATGGCGCAGGCGGGCTCGAGGCCGTCCGGCGCGATCCGAGTGAACGCGGAGCTGCCCGGCCCCGCCCCGGCGAGCCCGGAGGCTCCCGGCGCGAGTGGCGCGAGTGGTGTCGTGACCCGCGCCGGGCATGGCGGTGGTTGCGGTTTCCGCCGCGTCCACCGCACTCCACGGGGTCAGGCGTCCGGCGCGGCGGTGTCGGCGACCACGCAGCCGATGTTGTCCGGAGCGCCTGCCTCCCGCGCCCGTGCGACCAGTTCGCGTACGGCCTCTTCGGGGCCGGGCGCGGCGGTCAGTACCTCCTGGAGGATGGCGGGCGGCAGGACGGTGTGGAGTCCGTCGGTGCAGAGCAGGTACCGCTCACCGGGGCGCGCGTCCAGCAGCCGCAGCTCGGGGGCGAACGCCTCACCGCCGTCGAGGGCGCGGGTCAGCAGCCCGCGCTGCGGATGTCCGGGCGCCTCCTCCGGGGTGAGCCGCCCCTCGTCGATGAGGGACTGCACGAAGCTGTGGTCATGGGTCAGCCGCACCAGCCCGGCGCCCCGCAGCACGTAGCCGCGCGAGTCCCCGATGTGCAGCAACGCCAGCCGGGCCCCGGCGCGCAGCAGCGCCGTCAGGGTGCAGCCCGCCTCCGCCGCGCCCTCGGCGCCGAGCCGCTGGACCGCGCGGTTGGCGCGGTGCGCGGCCTCCTCCAGCGCGCCGAGAAGGTCCGCGGGCGCGAGGTCGCGCGCCTCAAGGGCCGTCAGTTCGGCGAGCGCGGTGACCGCCGCCCGGCCGCCGTCCGCTCCGTATCCGTCGGCGACGGCGAGCAGGCGCCGCCCCGCGTGGACCGCGTCCTGGTTGGCGGTACGGACGAGCCCGCCGTCGGTCAGGGCCGCGGCCCGCAGCGTCACGGGGGAGGGAGTGGTCGTCATGGTGGAGCCCTTCCGGGTCAGGTGATCGACGAGGAAGAAGGCCAGGTCCCGGCGGTCGGCGGTGTCGGCCTCGACCTGTTCCCAGTACGCCGCGACGGCGGTGGCCGCCCCGTCCGGGGGCAGGGCGCACACCTCCCGGATACGGGCCAGCGGCATCCCCAACCGCCGCAGCCAGGCGACCAGCCGCGCCCGTTCCAACTGCGCGGGCGCGTAACGCCGGTAGCCGTTCAGCGGGTCGACGTGCGCCGGGATCAGCAGGCCGAGGTCGTCGTAGAGCCGCAGCGCCTTGGGCGAGAGCCGGCAGGCGCGGGCGAACGCCCCGATCGTCAGCAGCCCCGCCCCTGGTTCCGCGCGCTCTCCGTACCCCGTCACCGTCCGTCCCTTCCCGGGCCGCCCGGGGGCCGTGGGGCGGGCAGCCGCCCGGCCCGGGTGCCCGGCCGTCCTCCTCGCGCCGGGTCCGTCGCCCGGCTCCACCGATGCTGCGGCTTCCCCCAAGGGCAAGGTCAATCCCTTCCCCTGCCGGGGCTGCCGGGGCTGCCGGGGCTGCCGGGGCTGCCGGGGCTGCCGGGGCTGCCGGGACGAACGGTGCCGGGGCCGGGCCAAGCGGCGGATGGCCCCGCGGCAGGGGCAGCCCCGGCGCCGGTCCGCGTCGCCACACCCCGGACCCGCCGTCCCGCACCGGCTCCGGTGCGCGCCCCCGCGCCGCCCCGCAGCACCGCCCGGGGCCGGGTCGCATCGGCCACGGCACGACACACCCCGGCACCCGCGCGACGCCCCGGCCCGCGTCGGGATCGACCCACCGGACAGCTTCCGCTACGCCGCTTCGAGCCTGCTCAGCGCTGCCGTCGTGAGGGCCTGGACGCCCATGGTCAGGGTCGGGCGGGGGACGGGCGCGAAGCGCGCCGAGTGGTTGGAGGGGATGTCCTGCGCCAGCCGCCCGGCGGCGAACGCCGCATGGAACGCCGCCGGCTCCCAGCCGCCCAGCCACCAGTAGTAGAGCGGCGCCCCGGCGGCCGTCGCCAGCAGCCCCGCGTCCTCACTGCCCGACGCCGGGTCGTACGCGAACAGCCGCTGCTCACCGAAGAGTCCGGTGAGAGCCGAGTTGACCTGCCGCAGCGTCCGCGCGTCGTTGAAGGTCACCGGGAAGGCGTCCAGGACCACGGTCTCCGGAGCCCGCTTCGCCCCCGACGCCTCCGCCTCCGCCCGCGCGATCCGGTCGATGGCGTCCAGCACCCGGGACCGTACGGCCTCGTCGAAGGTGCGGACGCTGAGCTTGACCTGGGCACGGTCGGGGATGACGTTGGCGCTGTCACCGGCGCGGAACGAGCCGACGGTGACCACCGCCCGCTCGCCGGGCGCCACTTCGCGCGCCACCACCGACTGCACCCGCTGGACGAACGACGCCGCCATCACGATCGGGTCGACGGTGGTCTCCGGCCGGGAGCCGTGACCGCCGCTGCCGTGGAAGGTGATCTCCAGGCTGTCGGCCGCCGCCATGCACACCCCGGGGCAGTACGCGATCAGCCCCGCGCCGAAGGGGGCGACATGCTGGGCCAGCACCACATCCGGCGTCGGCACGATCCCCTCGGTGTAGAGCCCGGCTTCCAGCATCGCGCGGGCGCCGCCGCCGCTCTCCTCGGCGGGCTGGAAGAGCACGACCAGCGTCCCCGACCAGTGCGATCGCCCCGCCGCCAGCAGGTCGGCGGCGCCCAGCAGACAACTGACGTGCACATCGTGCCCGCAGGCGTGCATGACCCCGGGCACGGTCGACGCGTACGGCAGACCGGTCTCCTCGGCGACCGGCAGCGCGTCCATGTCGGCGCGCAGCAGCACCACCGGCCCCGACCCGTTGCGCAGCACCCCGGTGACACCGGTCCCGGCTATCCCTGTGGTGACGTCGTACCCCCAGGACGTCAGGCGCCGTGCGGCCTCGGCGGCCGTGCGGGTCTCCTGGAAGGAGAGTTCGGGGTGGCGGTGCAGGTCCTCGTAGAGCGCCACCAGATCGTCCAGGCGGGCGTCGAGCGGGGCGAGTACGGCGTCCCGGTCCGCGGTGGCGTCCGCGCCGGCGGGTCCCCTCCCGCCTTCGCTCCCGGCGGCGGCATCGGTCCTGTTCTCACGATCCTCATCACGGTGGCCCATACACGTATTCGATCACGGTCCGGCTGTCCGGGCATCTCTACCGGCCACCTCCGTACGGCGCGAACCCGGCGCCCGGCTGGCCGGACTTCGCGGGTGCGGCCCGGCGCTCTGGTGACACGCGGGCCGGACGCTGCCACCGTGGACCAGCACCTTCACGTCGATGACCGGAGGCGGACGTTGGCCACTTCATCCCCCCGACCGACCGGCGAGCCCACCGATCTCGTCACGCACCTGACGGACCAGGCGCTGGGGCATCTCTTTTCGGCCGCGCTGCGCACCGCGGCCCACTACCGCCTCGCCGACCACCTGGCCCGCGGCCCCCGCACCCCCGAACAACTGGCGGAGGCCACCGGCACGCACGCCCCGCATCTGCGCCGGGTGCTGCGCCTCCTCGCCAGCCGGGGCATCTTCCATGAGGACTCCTCCGGCACCTACCAACTGACGCCCGCCGCCCGCCTGTTGCGCACCGACGTACCCGATTCCCTGCACACCGCGGTGCTGATGCTGACGGACACGCTGTTCCTGCGGACATCACAGAAGCTGGAGGAGACCGTCCGGGACGGCGCGGCACCCTTCGAGCGGCTCTTCGGGCAGCCCCTCTTCTCCTACCTCCAGGGCGACGAGCGGGCCCGCACCCTCCTCGACGACGGGATGACCTCCCTGACGTCCGCCGCGGACGAGGCGATCGCGGCGGCCTACCCCTTCCCGGAGAGCGGCACCGTCGTCGATGTCGGCGGCGGGCGGGGCGGCCTGCTCCGCGCGGTGCTGCGCCGCCGCCCGGCGCTGACCGGCATCCTCGTCGACCAGGCGCCGCCCCTCGCCCGGCATCTGCTGGACGACGACGAGCTGAAGGGCCGCTGGCGCACCGAGGAGGCCGACTTCTTCACGGCGGTCCCGGACGGCGGCGACGTCTACGTCCTCAAGCATGTGCTGCACGACTGGCCCGACGAGCGGTGCCGGGACATCCTGCGGACCTGCCGCGCCGCGATGGCGCCCGGCAGCCGGATATTGATCGTCGAATCGGTGCTGCCGCCGGGCAACGCCCCGCACTTCGGCAAGACGATGGACGTCGCGATGATGGCCGTCGTCGACGGGCGGGAGCGCGACTCGGAGGAGTTCGCGGCGCTGCTGTCGTCCGGCGGCTTCCGGCTCACCCGCGTCCTGCCGACCGGCGCGTCACCGTCCGTGGTGGAGGCGGTCGCCGAATGACCTGACGGCCGGGCGGCCCGACCGTCCGGGCCGTACGGCACCCGCGCCCCGGGGCGGGCCAGGCCACCGCGCGTGCAACCGGGGCGCCCACCGCGCGGGCCGCTCACGGCGGACCCCACGCACGAAGGGCGGCGGCACCAACGGCGCGCGACCGCCCCGGGCGCCCCGGGCGCCCCGGGCGCCCCGGGCGCACCCCACCCGGCGGCGCCCCGCCCCGGCACGGCGGGCGCCCCGGCCGCCCCGGCGGCGCCCCGGCACGGCGGACGCCCGGCCACACCGGCGGCGCCCCGCCACGGCACGGCGGACGTCCGGCCACATCGGCAGCGCCCGCCCGCCCGGGCCCGCCTCACCCAGGCCCGCCTCACCCGCGCCCGGCCCGAACCCCACACCCCACGGCCGCCAAGCCCCGCACGCCGGCCACCGCCCCTCGCGAAGCGGTGGCTCCGCCGGTCGGCCGGGGTGCACGCGTACCGTCGTGGCCTACGTGATCACGCCGAGAGGGATCACCGGTCGCCCAGGAGGAACGCCGCCGTGCCGGTCCGTATGCGAGCCCGCCGTACCGATGAGGCGCACCGCGCCTCCACCCCGCTGGAGCTCTTCTTCGACCTGTGTTTCGTCGTAGGCATCGCCCAGGCCGGGCGGCAGCTCGTGCACGCCCTCGCCGAGGGGCACCCCGGCCACGGCATCAGCGGCTACCTCATGCTCTTTTTCGCCATCTGGTGGGCGTGGATGAACTTCAGTTGGTTCGCCTCCGCCTACGACACCGATGACACCCTCTACCGGGTCACGACGCTGGTGCAGATCGCGGGTGTGCTGATCCTGGCCGCCGGCGTGCCGCGGGCCTTCGAGCAGAGCCAGTTCGCGGTCGTCTGGTTCGGCTATCTGGTGATGCGGCTGGCGATGGTCGGCCAGTGGCTGCGGGCCGCGCACGGCGGCGCGGGCGAGGAGCGCCGCACCGCGCTGCGCTACGCGGGCGGGGTGACCTTGTGCCAGGTCGGCTGGCTCGGTCTGCTGTTCCTGCCGGAGAGCGGCCGCCCGTGGGTGTTCCTGGTGATGGCGGTGGCGGAGATGTGCGTACCGGCGTTCGCGGAGCGGCGCCGGGCGACGGCGTGGCATCCGCACCACATCGCGGAGCGGTACGGACTGTTCACCATCATCGTGCTGGGCGAGACGATCTCGGCGGCGACCGTCGCGGTGCAGTCCGCGCTGGACGAGCACGATGAGCTGGGGGCGCTGCTGCCGATCGCCGGCGGCGGTCTGCTGCTGGTCTTCGCCGCGTACTGGATCTACTTCGCCGTCCCCATCCATCTGCATCTGCGCTCCAGCCGTCAGGCGTTCGTCTGGGGCTACGGCCATTACGTCGTCTTCGGCTCGGCGGCGGCGATCGGCGCGGGTATCGAGGTCGCGGTGGAGCAGTCGGTCGGCGCCTCGCACCTGTCGGTCCTGGCGGCGTCCGCCTGTGTGACGGTTCCGGCCGCGCTGTTCCTGTTCAGCGTCTGGCTGCTGCACTCCCGCCATCAGAAGCGGGGCTGGGCCCAGCAACTGGTGCTGCCGCTCGCCGCGGTCGCCGTGCTGGGCTGCACCTTCGCCGGGACGTACGCGGTGCTCGCGTCCGGCCTGGTGTGCGCGGCGGCGGTCACCGCCGGTGTGACCCTGACGTCCCGCCAGGGCACGGCGCTGAGCGCGTGAGCCGTGGGCGGCGCTCCGCCCCGGCCCCCGCCGGGCTCCGGAGGACCGGCGCCACGCGCCCGCCGCGCAGGGCCGGCCCCTGCGAGCCCCACGCCCCCGCTCCGGAGGACCGCCCCTGCGTCCCCACACGCCCTACCCCGGTGCCGTCCGTACGCCCCGTTCCTCCGCCACCCCGGTGAACGGAGCGTCCGCCGCGGCCCGACCGGCGGAATTACGGCGTCCGATTTCTGGAATCGGGGTGGTTCCCCCGGACGCGTGACCGCCGGGCGCCCCCGGCGGAGGGCGTCGCCGGGCCGTCCGCGCGCCGTTCCCCGGCACGGCCCCGCGCCCCGCTCCCCCTCCGGCGTACGCCGTGACCTGCGCCTCCTCGGCATTGGAGGACAGCTCGGGGACGGGTAGGGGGTTTTGCGGTGAATTTTCAGCCATGTTCCGGAGCTTCGGACGGGCCGTCACCGGCGCCCCGTACAGGAGCGCGAACCGCACCACACCTGCCTCTTTCGGGCGTACATTCCGGGCGTTCGGGCTCGGTGGCCCGAGCGGCGGGGCGGAGGCCGGGGCGGCGGCACGACCTCCTCGCGGTAGGGTGCATATTGCCCTTTTTATACCTACGGACCGTGCGTTCACCGGTATCTGACCGGCCGTACCGCCCGCAGGAGACCGAACCGCAGTACCGACCGACCGCCGTACCCGATCGCCCGTATCTGATCCGCATCTGATCCGTATCTGAGGAGACGCCAGCCATGGCCGCCCGCCACGCTCAGCCCCGCGCGCGCAGAAGCATGTCCCGCCGCGGGAAGGCCGTGAGCGGTCTCGCGCTGACCACGTTGGTGGGAACCGCCCTGTGGGCCTGGCCCGCATCCGGCGATGACCACGACGCGCAGCAGGAGGCCAAGAACGGCACCCCCACGTCGGTGTCCGGTCCGGAGAAACCGTCCGGTGCCAAGACCGTCGCGAAAGCCACCCGCACCATCCCGGGTCTGAGCGACACGGAGCGGAAGCGGATACCGGCCGACTCCCGCCAGGTCCTCGTCGTGCGGGGTGAGGACAAGGACTCGTTCGACTCGCAGGTGGTTCTGTACACCCGCGCCAAGGGGTCGGACGACTGGCGTCCCGGGGCGCGGTGGGCCGCCCACAACGCCGCGCACGGCTGGACCGACGACCACCACTACGGCGACCTGCGCTCCCCGGAAGGGGTCTTCGCCCTGACCGACGCCGGTGGCCTGCTGCCCGCCCCCAAGGGCACCAAGCTCCCCTACGACCACAACGACAGCTTCGTCGCCAACGGCACCGGCGTGGAGGGCGAGCCCCTGGCGGGCGCGTTCGACTACGTCATCGCCATCAACTACAACCGGGTGCCCGGCACCTCGCCGCTGGATCCGGAGCGCCCGGACGGTGACGAGAAGGGCGGCGGCGTGTGGCTGCACGTCGACCACGACGGCCCCACCCAGGGCTGTGTGAGCCTCAAGCCCGAGGTGATGCGGGAACTGCTGCGGACGCTGGATCCCGCACAGCACCCGGTCATCGTGATGGGTCCGGGCGACAACTGACGGCCCGCCGGCCGGGCCCCGCGCCCGGCCGGCCCGGCCTCGCGGGGCCCGCGCCCGGGCCGCTCCCGCCGGGCCGGACCCGGCCCACGCCGGAGCCCGAGCGCCCGGCCACTTCACGGCCTCCGGGCCCGCGCCCGTCCCTCCCGTAGCGCCCCGGACCACGTCCGCGCCCCCGCATGCCCGCCCCTGCCCCGCCCCGTGCCCGCCGTGGTACGCATGGGGCATGGCTGACGCAGCGCACCGCCACGACGCCCTGACCGACGTGACCGGCCTGCGGGTGGGGCACGCCCAGCGGGTCGGATCCGGCCATCTGACCGGGACCACCGTCGTCCTCGCGCCCGAGGGCGGCGCGGTCGCCGCGGTCGATGTGCGCGGCGGCGGGCCCGGCACCCGTGAGACCGACGCCCTCGATCCCCGCAACCTCGTCCAGCGCGTCGACGCCGTCGTCCTGACCGGCGGCAGCGCCTTCGGGCTGGACGCCGCGTCCGGGGTCGCCGCCTGGCTGGAGGACCAGGGGCGCGGCTTCCGCGTCGGCCCGGACCCCTCGCAGGTGGTGCCGCTCGTCCCGGCGGCCGCCCTCTTCGACCTCGGACGCGGCGGCGACTGGCGGGCCCGGCCGGACGCCGCGCTGGGCCGGGCCGCGGCCCACGCGGCCCACCGTTCCCCGTCCGGCGGTCCCGTCGAGCGCGGCAACGTCGGCGCCGGTACGGGCGCGGTGGCCGGCGGGCTCAAGGGCGGTATCGGCACGGCGAGCGTGCTGCTGCCGTCCGGGGTGACCGTCGCCGCGCTCGCCGCCGTCAACGCCGTCGGGTCGCCCGTCGATCCCCGTACCGGTGTGCTCTACGGGCACCTCCTCGGGCCGGACGGGGCGCCCGGCGCGCCGCCCGCGCCGGAGCGGCACGCGGCGGCGGTCCGCGCGCTGGACGCGGCGCGTGAGACCTCCCGGCAGCGGGCGGCGGCCGCCGCCCGGCCGCCGCTCAACACCACCCTCGCGGTCGTCGCGACCGATGCCGTGCTCACCCGGGCCCAGGCCCACAAGCTGGCCGGCACCGCGCACGACGGGCTGGCCCGCGCGGTGCGCCCGGTGCATCTGATGTCCGACGGCGACACCGTCTTCGCCCTGTCCACCTGCGCCCGGCCGCTCGCCCCGGAGGGCACGGCCCCGGCCTTCGCGGTGCACACCGAAGCCGGGGCGCTCAACGAGGTGCTCGCCGCCGGGGCCGACGCCCTGACCCGCGCCGTCACCGACGCGCTCCTTTCCGCCACCTCCGTCGACGGCCCCGGCGGCCTCTTCCCCTCGTACACCGAGCTGTACGGCGAGCCGGGCGCGGGCGGCGCACCGGGCGCCTCGGGCGCGGAGGCACCGGGGCAGCCGTAGGGATACGGCACCGGCCCGTCGGGCGAGCGCCGACGGCCCCGGCACGGGGCGCGGCCGACGCGAGGCAGGGCGCGGGGCGCGGCCGACGTCTGCCGCGGCGCGAGGCCGCGACGGGCCCGCCCCGTGCGCCGGCGGGGCACCGAAAGCCCGGCGCCGCACCGGTGAACCGTGGCCGGGCCGCACCGGAGCACCGCGCTCCGGGGCACCGCGTCCTGGCAGGCCGGACACCGCGCCCCGGGCGGGACATCCCTTACGGGGGAACGCCCCGCCTCACACCCCGCTGGCGCCCAGCGCCGACCCCGCGACGTACGTCACCGCCATCGCCAGCGCCCCGCCCCCGGCGTTCCGGAGGATGGCGCGGGCGGCGGGGGCGCCGCCGAGGCGGGCGCTGGTCCAGCCGCAGAGGGCGAGGGCGGCGAGCACGGCGACGACGGTGACCGGGAGCCGCAGGGCGTGCGGCGGCAGCACGATCGCCAGCAGCGGGAGCAGCGCGCCGACGGTGAAGGCGAGGAAGCTGGCGCCCGCCGCGTGCCAGGGGTTGGTCAGTTCGTCCGGGTCGATGCCCAGCTCCACCTCGGCGTGGGCGCGCAGCGCGTCGTGGGCGGTCAGTTGCTCGGCCACCTCGCGGGCCAGCTTCGCGCTCAGCCCCTTCGCCTTCAGCAGACCGGTCAGTTCGACGAGTTCGGCCTTCGGCTCGGTGGCCAACTCGCGCCGCTCCTGGACCAGCGCGGCCTTCTCGGCGTCCCGCTGGGTGGAGACGGAGACGTACTCGCCCGCCGCCATCGACATGGAACCGGCGAGCAGTCCGGCGAGCCCGGCGGTCAGCAAGGTGGCGCGGGACGTGGTGGCCCCGGCGACGCCGACGACCAGGCCCGCGGTGGAGACCACGCCGTCGTTGGCGCCGAGCACCGCGGCGCGCAGCCAGTTGAGCCGCCCGCCCAACCCGCCTCCGTGCGCCTCACCGTGATCGGGCGTCTGTTCGCTCATGCCCGCAGGTTCTCATCCGGGGCCGCCCGCCCGGCGCCGGCGCCACCGCAACGCGACAAAACGGCCGATGGTAGAACGGCTGTATGCCCGCTCCGCCGCCCCCCACGCCCACGCTCGTCCAGCCGCCCCGCCCCGCGCCCGAGCGGCGGCGGCTGTGGTGGCACCGGCTGTTCCTCGGCCTGTGGTACCGGCCTGTGGAGACCCTGGACGAGGCGCGGGACCGTTCCGCGTGGAGCGCGGCGGTGGTGCTGTGCCTGGTCAGCGGCGTGGTCGGGGTGTTGTCGGCGGACGCGTTCGACGGGCAGTGGACGTCCGACCCGAGCGCGGCGCTGAAGCTGATGGGGCTGGCCGTCGGGTGCGTACTGGCCGCCAGTTTCGCGCTGGGCGCGGCCACCCACGCCATCGCGCGCACGCTCGGCGGCAACGGCCGCTTCGCGCCGACCGCGAGCCTGTTCATCGTGCTGTTCTGGGTGACCGACCTGCCGCGGCTGCTCCTCGCGACCTGGCTGCCCCCGCAGGCCACCTTCGTCCAGGCGCTGACGTGGACGACCTGGGGCTTCGGCTACGTCCTGGCGGTGCTGCTGATACGCGGGCAGCACCATCTGCCGACGCACAAGGCGGCGGCCGCGATATCGGTGCAGATGCTGGCGGCGCTGGCGCTGCTCAAGCTCGGGCCCGCGCAGTGAGCCACGGGGCTCAGCCGCGGCGCGTCAACTGCCGTACGAGCAGGGCGAACGCCTCGCGCTCGGCGGCGGTCAGCTCCACGCACTCGGCGGGCGGGCCGGCCGGACCCGTCTGCCGGGGCACCCGGTCCAGCAGCGCCCGGCCGTCGCGTGCGGTCGCCGCGCGGTGCTCCTCCCGGCGCAGCAGCCGGAGCAGCCCGGCGACCCACAGAACGCTCGCGACGCCGAGCACGGCGAATCCGATGAGCTGGAAGGTCGAGGCGGAGAGGAGCATGCGGTCCTCCAGGGCGGGGCGGGGTGCGGCGGACGGCGTGGCCACGCGGGCGCGGTGGCTACGGTGGACGGGACGAGGCCGTGGCCGGACGCGCACCGGCCGGGCCTCGCGGAACTCTACGGGCACCGGGTGAAGTCCTGTACCCCTCAGGAGAATTACCGGTATTGCAGCACTTCACACCATTATGACGGAAGTGCCCGCCCGCTCCGCCGCCGGGCCCCGTACTCCCTCCGGGGCGGCAGGGTGCGGCCCCCGCGTTGGACATGGCGGCGCCTTCCCGCGCCCCGGGGCGTCGCCGACGATGGCGGCAGCCGTCCGCGAGGTGAGGAGTACGCCGTGCCGCAGCCGCCCCCGCAACCGCGGTCCCCGCAGCCGGGCGGGGCGCCCGCCCGCGCTCTGGACGGGCTGCTCGTCGCCGACTTCAGCCGGGTGCTGGCAGGTCCGCTGGCCGCGGCGACCCTCGCCGACCTGGGCGCCGACGTCGTGAAGGTGGAGCGGCCCGGCGCCGGTGACGACACCCGGTCCTGGGGCCCGCCGTTCGGCCCGGACGGCACCGCCGCCTACTTCGACGCCGCCAACCGCTCCAAGCGCGGCCTCGCCCTGGACCTCACCGACCCCGGCGACGCGGCCGCCGCCCGCGAACTGGCCCGCCGCGCCGACGTCCTGATCGAGAACTTCCGGCCCGGCGCCCTCGCCAAGTACGGCCTCGACCCGGCGTCCACCCGGGCCGCCAATCCGCGCCTGGTGCACTGCTCGATCACCGGCTTCGGCTCCGGCGGCGGCGCGCATCTGGCCGGATACGACTTCGTGGTGCAGGCGGTCGGCGGGCTGATGAGCATCACCGGGGAGCCCGGCGGCCCGCCGCTGAAGGCAGGCGTCGCCCTCGTCGACGTCCTCACCGCGAAGGACGCCACCACCGCGATCCTCGCCGCGCTGCACCACCGCGGGCGCACCGGGCGGGGGCAACTGGTGGAGGTCAATCTGCTGTCGTCGCTGCTGGGCTCGCTCGTCAACCAGGCGTCCGGTCACCTGGCGACGGGGAGCGATCCGGGCCCGATGGGCAACCGGCACCCGAGCATCGCCCCGTACGAGACGCTGGCCTGCCGGGGCGGGCTGCTGGCCGTGGCGGCGGGCAACGACCGGCAGTTCCGGGCCCTGGTCCACACCCTGGGCGCGCCCTCACTCGCCGACGACGCGCGATTCCGTCGCAATCAGGACCGTGTGCAAAACCGTACAGAACTGGTCGAACTGCTGGAGAAGTTACTTTCCTCGGATACGCCGCAGGTCTGGACGGAACGGCTCACCGCGGCCTCCGTGCCCTGTGGCCCCGTCAACACCCTCTCGGAGGCGCTGGAGTTCGCCGGGCGGCTGGGCCTGGCGCCCGTGACTCCGGTGGGAGAGGGGAGAATTCCCCAGATCAGCAGCGCACTCCGGCTCTCCGAGACACCCGTCACAACCCCCACACCCCCTCCGCGTCTGGACGAACACGGCACACCGCTGCGAACCTGGCTGTCGGGTCCTCCCGACCACCCCGTTCCGCCATACGTGTGACCTTGCCCACAAGTTCAGGCCATCCGCAACCAATTCCCGCCGTACGTGCTGTTTACCAGCACGGATCACACAACACCCTTGTATGGAGCAGCTCGTGACATCGCCGGACAACTCCACCACCGCTCGGTCCCGCACCTCGCACCTGCTGCTCCAGCCGCCCGAGCAGGACGGCGCCGCGGCGCCGCGCCGGGGCCGCCGGACGCGCCGCACCCTCGCACTGACGGCGCTGCTCGCCGCCGGCGCGCTGACGCTGTCGGCGTGCGGCGGCAGTGCCGAGGCCGGTTCGGGCGACGGCAAGAACGGTCAGGCGGGCGCGGACGCCGCCGCCGCGAAGGACGCCTCGGACGCCAAGATCACGGTCTCGTCGAAGGACGGCGCGACGGACGCCAGCATCAACGCCACCGGCGTGAAGGTCACCGGCGGCAAGCTGACCGATGTGAAGCTGACGGTCGCCGCCAGCGGCGCGGCCGTCGAAGGCGCCATATCGGACGACGGCACCTCCTGGAAGCCCGGCGTCCAGTTGGAGCGGGGCACCAAGTACAAGCTGGTGGCGAACGCCAAGGACGCCAAGGGCCGCTCCGCCACCGAGAACGCCACCTTCAGCACCGTCTCGTCGGACCACAGCTTCATCGGCAACTACACCCCGGACGACGGCAAGACCGTCGGCGTCGGCATGCCGGTGTCGTTCAACTTCGACAAGGCCATCACCAACAAGAAGGACGTCCAGTCCCACATCACGGTGACGTCCAGCAGCGGCCAGGAGGTCGTCGGCCACTGGTTCGGCGCGCAGCGTCTGGACTTCCGGCCCGAGGAGTACTGGAAGGCCAACTCCAAGGTCACGATGAAGATCGACCTGGACGGTGTGCAGGGCGGCAACGGCATCACCGGTGTGCAGTCCAAGACGGTCACCTTCACCATCGGCCGGTCGCAGGTCTCGACCGTCGACATGAACACCCAGACCATGACGGTCAAGCGGAACGGCTCGGTCCTGAAGTCCGTGCCGATCTCCGGCGGCAGCCCCGACCACCCGACCTACAACGGCCAGATGGTGATCTCGGAGAAGTTCGAGCAGACCCGGATGGACGGCTCGACGGTCGGCTTCGGCGGTGAGTACGACATCAAGGACGTCCCGCACGCCATGCGGCTCTCGTCGTCCGGCACCTTCATCCACGGCAACTACTGGGGCTCGCCGTCCATCTTCGGCCGCTCCGGCACCAGCCACGGCTGCGTCGGTCTGCGCGACGCGAAGGGCGGCGGCGGGGACACCCCCGGCAAGTGGTTCTTCAACGAATCGCTCATCGGCGACGTGGTGATCGTCAAGAACTCCCACGACAAGACCGTCCAGCCCGACAACGGTCTCAACGGCTGGAACCTCTCCTGGTCCGCGTGGAAGGCGGGCAGCGCGGTCTGACCCCTTCCGCGGGGGCCGGCCCGGCCCGTCCCCCGCGCCCGTACGGAAACCGGCGGCCGGTCCTCTGCGTGAGGGCCGGCCGCCGGTGTGTGTACGGGGAGGGGCGGCGGGTGGCGGCGCGGGTGCGGGCGGGCCGGGCGCCCCTCGGGCAGCGCGACCGGGCACGCGCCGCGGGGCGGGCGTGCCCGGTGTGCCGGGGTGGTCAGGCCGCCGCGTCGAAGCCGGTGTCGCGGGCCATCCGCTTCAGCTCGACCAGGGCGTGCTTCTCGATCTGGCGGATCCGCTCGCGGGTCAGACCGTGCTGCTTGCCGACCTCGGTCAGGGTGCGCTCACGGCCGTCCTCTATGCCGTAGCGCGCCTTGATGATCGAGGCGGTGCGGTGGTCGAGGCGGTCGATCAGGTCCTCCAGCTCCTCGCTGCGCAGCAGGGAGAGGACGGACTGCTCGGGCGAGGCGGCTGAGGTGTCCTCCAGCAGGTCACCGAATTGCGTGTCGCCGTCGTCGTCCACCGACATGTTGAGGCTGACCGGGTCGCGGGCCCAGTCCAGGACGTCGGTGACGCGGGCGGGCGTGGAGCCCAGCTCCGCGGCGACCTCGGCGGGCTCCGGATCGCGGCCGTTCTCGCGGTTGAACTCCCGCTGGACGCGGCGGATGCGGCCCAGCTCCTCGACGAGGTGGACGGGGAGCCGGATGGTGCGCGACTGATCGGCGATGGAGCGGGTGATCGCCTGGCGGATCCACCACGTCGCGTACGTGGAGAACTTGAAGCCCTTGGCGTAGTCGAACTTCTCCACCGCGCGCACCAGGCCCGCGTTGCCTTCCTGGATCAGGTCCAGGAGCGGCAGACCGGCGCGCGGGTAGCGGCGGGCGACGGCGACGACCAGGCGGAGGTTGGAGCGGATGAAGACGTCCTTCGCCCGCTCGCCCTCCGCGACCAGCGCCTCCAGCTCCGCACGGCTCGCGTCCGCGGCGTTGCCGTCGGTCACGGTCTCGTCGAGGATCTTCTGCGCGTACACGCCCGCCTCGATGGTCTGGGACAGCTCGACCTCCTTGGCGGCGTCGAGCAGGGGCGTGCGCGCTATCTCGTCGAGGTACATGCCGACCAGGTCGCGGTCGGCGATCTCCCCGCCTACGGCGCGAACACTGCTGGCCCGGTCAGCACCGTCGCTGGTGGTCCGACGGCGGGCGACGGCACGGGTTGCCATGCGTGAGCTCCCTTTGCGATGAGTCGGTGATGAGTCGTTCGCGGGACGGTGGACGCGGAAGACCGGGATGACCGGACTGCCCCGTCCGAAGGAAACAACGGCTGGAAACCGGACAGAATTCCCAAGCTGCCCGTCTATTTTTCTGATCATGCAGTACCCTGCGGCCCGACCACGGGCGCCCGGTCGCCGAAGAAAGGGAAGAACCCCAGGTCAGGGGCGGTTCGTCGCCCTGTGGGGGGCCGCCGCGGCCGGTGGGGAATTCCTTCGCCCGGGACGTCCGTCACCTCGATGGCGTGTCCCCACCGAGGCCGGGAGGCCTGCCGGGGCGGGGACGCCTGCGGTCCGGCGGCGGCCGCCCCCTTCCGAAGACGGCCCGCGCCGTCCGCGGGTTGCGCGAAGGCGCGGGACGCGGGACGGCAGCCGGCCTCCGCCGGGTCGCACCCGGCTGGTTGCCCCGGGTCGCCCCGGGCGCCCAGGCGCGGGGCGCGGGCCCGCTCCCGGGGGCTCGCTGATCCAGTTGACGGGGGCGGGGTGCGGGTGTCGCCTGGACAGGAGGGGCAAGCGAGAGGAGCCCGTCATGGAGAACCACGCTCCGCGCCACGACGCGCGGGCCGCCGGTACGCACGGCGCGGTCGAACGGGAACACGGTGCGACCGCCGGTAGGGGGACGGAGTCCGGTGCGGCACGCCCCAAGGGCGGCCGCAGGCTGCCGGCCACGGTGGTCTGGCCCGTCATCGCCGCGCTCGGCTTCGGCTGCTACACGATCTGGATCGACCACACCGGCGGCGCGAGCGGCGGCCATGCCGCCCTGCTCGGGCTGATCGCCGCGGTGGTCACCGGTGCCCTGGGGCTGACCCTCGTGCACTTCCAGTCCACGATGATCACCGACACCCGGGCGCTCGCCTACGGCGCGCTGTTCGGGAGCAGCATGGGCTGGCTCTACAACCTCAGCGGCCCGTCCGTCCTGAAGTCGTCGGCCTGGGGCCTGGTGATGGGCGCCGTGATGTTCGTCGTCTCCCTCTACATCTTCCGCTCCCAGCGGGTCCGCGAGCCCCACGGCCGCCACCGCCCCCGCCACATGAACCGCACCCCTCACGGGGCGCACTGACGACCCACGAGGCCCGCGCCGCCGACGAGACAAGGCGCTGCCCGAGGCCCCGGCCACCGGCCGGGGCCTCGGTGCGTTCTCCCCCCTCCCCTCCCCTCCCCGCCCCGCTCCCTACCGCCGTACCGTGCGCAGCCCGTCGTCCGGGCGCCAGCTCTGGACGATCATCGAGGCGTCCCGTACGGACACCCGGACGATCTCCGTCACCTCGGCGCGGAAGAGGAGGAACGGCTCCGGGGGCCGGACCTCGGCGGCGTAGCGCCTGATCACCTCCTCGTCGGCGGTCCGGACCGCGCGGCCGGACACCCGGACGTCGCCGTCCGACAGGTCCGTGCCGGGCCCCGGGTTGGCGTGCAGGGCGAACCGGGGGTCGGCGTGGAGGTCGGCGCCCTTGCGGGAGCCCGTCAGCATGCCGAGCCACAGCTCACCGAAGCGGAAGTCCGCCTCCAGGCCGGTCAGCCGCGGGGAGCCGTCCGCGCGGAGCGTGCCCAGCACGTGGTGGCGGTAGCGCCCGAACCGCTCCCGCACGGCACGGACGAACTCCGGCTCCCGTGCCTCGGCCACCGCCCAGCCGACACCGCGCGGTACGGGTCCGCCCGGCCCGGTCCGTGTCACCACGCCCGGCCGCCCCGCCGGTGGCACCTCCGGCCCCGGCGCCCCGGACACGGCGGCCGGACCCGCCGCCCCCACCGGGCCAGGCCCGTTCCCGTCAGGCCCGTTCCCGCCCGGCCCGCCTCCATCCGGCCCGCCTCCGTCCGGCCCGCCTCCGTCCGGCCCGTTCCCGCCCGGCGTGCTCCCGCTCGTCCCGCTTCCGCCCGGGCCGGTCTCTCCGTACGCGCTTCCTGTCATGCCTCCACGGTCGTCCTCAATCCCGCCATCCGCTGTCCGGATTCCCCCACGTGTCTGTACGTACGGGCGCGCCCGGCCCGGCGGCGCCTGCCACCGCCCGCTCCGCCTTGATCCCCGGCCCCCGGCGCCACGTCGCCCGGCCGGCCCGCCTCGTCAACTACGCCGCGTTGCTCCATGACTTCATGGTGACACCGGCCACTGACAACGCACCGGCCCTCGCGTGCGGTACGCGCCTCTGCCGACCGCGCCTACGTCCGGGGCCCACCCCTCCACCCCTCGGTCTCGTCCCCGCGGTCTCGTCCGCGCGACCGACGGCGGCCGCGCCGTACGACGCGGGGACCAGGTCCGCAGCCGGTTACCGGGCGGCGTCCGCGCTTCTAGCCTCACGGATATGACGGCACACCACGGCACCCTCGACGAGGCCCTGGAGCGACTGCACTCCACCGGGCCGGAATTCCACGGCTATCTGAGCAATCACGGCCCCATGGCGGTCGAGGCGCTGGCCCGCCACGGGCAGGGCCGCGGTGTCCACCGCTGGCTCGACACGTACACCACACAGTTGGAGGACGTGCCGGGCGCCCGCGAGGCGGTCACCGACGCCAACTGGCGGGAGGCGCTGGGCGATCGGCGGCGGGTCACCGACTGGACCGGTCACTTCGCCCGCGCCGTCGCCGAGCGGCCCTGGCGCGAGGTGCTCGCGGAGTGGTGGCCCCGGCTGCTGCCCGGTATCGCGGGCGCGGCCACCCACCCCGCCATCCGGGTCGGCCATATCGTCCGCACCCTGCTGGCCGAGGAGGAGACGGAGCCGCGGATCGCCGAACTGGCCCACGCCCTCGGCTACTGGGCGGCCCGGCACACCACGCTGCCGGTGTCGGTGGCGCCCGGTGGCACCACCGCGCCGGACGACGCGCTCGACGCCCTGCCCCGCGTCGCCGACCAGCGCACGAGCGCGCTCGGCGGCCTCGCCCAACTGCCGGACACCCCGGGCTGGCAGGCGGCGGCCGAGGCCGTCCGGGCGCCGCGCGATCCGGACGCGGCGCGGGCGCAGCTCACCGCGCTCGTACAGGCGGCCACGCACCGGTACGCCGATCACGGGCACGGCGACGGGGTGATGCTGGTCCACGCGGCGACCGCGCCCAACGCGATCCTGCGCACCCTGCCCGCCCTGCCGCGTCCCCTGTGGGCGCCGTCGTTCGCCGTGGCCTGGGCCGCGAGCGCCGCGCTGACCTCCGTCTACGGGACGGCGGACGCGCTGCCGCCGCTGCGCACCGGGCCGCTCACCCCCGAGGAGGTCTTCCAGCGGGCCGCCGCGCACGGTGACGCGCACGCGATCAAGCTGACGGACACCGCCCTGGACGTGGCGACCTGGACACCGGACGGCGACGACCGCGCGCTGACCGCCGCCCTCCGCTCCCTGGAACTGATCGAACCGGGCGTCTGACCTGCGGTGACACACCCGGTGGGCCGGGCCCGGCCGCACATGAGGCGGCCCGGCCGGCGTCGCGCCGGACGGCCGCGCGGGACCGGTCCCAGGGACACCCGACGCCCCGTACCGGGACCGGGACCAGGCCCTGCCCCCTCAGCCGAACTGCACCGACCGCTTCGCCAGCCCCATCCAGAAGCCGTCGATCACGCTCCGGCCGTCCGAGAGCTGACCGTGCCCGTCCGCGGCGCCGAGCGTGACGAAGAGCGGCGCGAAGTGTTCGGTACGGGGGTGGGCCAGCCGCCCGGCGGGGGCCTTGTGGCCGAAGTCGAGGAGCGTGTCGAGGTCGCCGTCCTCCAGGGCGCGCCGCCCCCAGTCGTCGAACTCCGCCGACCAGGACGGCACCCCGGGCCCCTGGTGCCGCAGGGCGGCGAGGTTGTGGGTGAAGAAGCCGCTGCCGACGATCAGCACCCCTTCGTCGCGCAGCGGCGCCAGCTTCCGGCCGAGGGCGAAGAGCGCGCGGGGGTCGAGCGTCGGCATGGAGATCTGGAGGACCGGCACATCGGCCCGCGGGAACATCTCGACGAGCGGGACGTACGCGCCGTGGTCGAGCCCGCGGTCGGGGAGGTCCCGCACCGGCGTACCGGCCGTCCGCAGGGTGCGGCGGATCCGGTCGGCCAGCTCCGGGGCGCCGGGCGCGGCGTACCGCACGCGGTAGTAGTGCTCCGGGAAGCCCCAGAAGTCGTACACCAGTGGTGTGGTGACCGTCGCGCCGAGGGCGAGCGGGGCCTCCTCCCAGTGGGCGGAGACGATGAGGACGGCGGTGGGGCGCGGCAGGCCGGCGGACCAGGCCGCGAGCTGGCCGGGCCAGAGCGGGTCGTCGGCGAGCGGCGGTGCGCCGTGGCTGAGGTAGAGGGCCGGCATCGGCTGTGCGGACATCGCGGCTCCCGGCGGACGTCGTGGCTACGGGCCCCGGGCACACACCCTCCCGGGACATCTGCTTGAAGTTTCAAGTGATACTGCGAGCCTACCCCTCCCCGGCGAGATTGTTAAACATTCAAGAAGGGTGGGGGCGGTGCGAGAATGGATGGCATGAGCACCGAATCCGCAGCCGAGCCGCGCTGGCTCAGCGACGAGGAGCAGTACGCCTGGCAGTCCTACCTCCACGCCACCACGCTGCTGGAGGATCACCTCGATCGCCAGCTACAACGTGACGCCGGTATGCCGCACGTCTACTACGGCCTGCTCGTCCAGCTCTCGCGCGCCCCCCGGCGCCGGATGCGGATGACCGAACTGGCCCAGAACGCCAAGATCACCCGCTCCCGGCTCTCGCACGCCATCGCCCGCCTGGAGAAGAACGGCTGGGTACGGCGCGAGAACTGCCCGTCGGACAAGCGCGGCCAGCTCGCCCACCTCACCGACGAGGGCCTGCACGTCCTGGAGAAGGCGGCCCCCGGGCACGTCGCCGCGGTGCGCGGCGCGCTCTTCGACCGCCTCTCCCCCGAACAGGTCGGCCAACTCGCCGAGATCTGCCGGGTGATGGCGGACGGCCTCCAGCCCAAGGGCGCCGACCTGCCCTGGCTCCGCTGAGACACGGCCGCCGGGCGCCCGGCGGCCCTGCCGTGCGACTCCCCGCCCTCCGGGCGCCCGCCCGCTCCCCGGGCCGCGCTGCCCGCCTCTTGGTAATTTGTCCGCCATGCGCGCCAGGTCCAAGTTCGCCGCCTGCCGGATATCCCGTCCGACGCGCACGCGGCACCGCGTACGGCGGCCGGCCACCGGCTCCGGCCCGGCGCCCGGCCGCCTCGCCGGGCACCTGTGGACCCATCTGCGCCGGGCGCCCGGCACCTTCCTCTGGCTGGGCGTCCTGCTGGTGACGTCGGCGATCATGCACCGGTGCAGCCCGGAGGTCCTGACGGACTTCCTCCAGCGCCGCTCGACCAACATCCACAATCTGCTGCACGCGCCCGGCCGGGTCCTTCTCACCAGCGCCCTGTGGCTGGACGGCGGCGGCTGGCCGCTCCACTTCGTGCTCTACAACGTCGTCCACGCGCCCGCCGAACGCTGGCTCGGCACCCGGCGCTGGCTCGCCGTCCTCGCCACCGCGCACATCGGCGCGACGTATCTGAGCGAAGGACTCCTCGCCGTCGCCATCCGCACCGGCGCCGCCCCGGAATCGGCGGTCAACACCCTCGACGTGGGCGTCAGTTACGCGCTCGCCGGTGTCGTGGCCGTCCTCACCTACCGCCTGGCCGGGCCCTGGCGGTACGCCTACGCGCTCGGCGTCCTCGCCTTCTACGGGGGGCCGCTGCTGACCGGCCGCGGCTTCACCGACGTCGGCCACTTCGCCGCCGCGCTGATCGGGTTCGCCTGCCGTCCGCTCACCCGCGGCGCCCCGGCGGGCCTTCCCGGCGGCGCCGTGCCGGAACGCTCCACCCCGGCGCCGTGAACGCCCACCGCGCGGGGCGCGCCCCGTCACTCCACTGCCGCACCGGGCGCCCGGAATTCCCCGGGCCCGCCGGATGACGTAACCCCGCGCGCGGGGTCGGGCCGGTCGCCGGAGGGTGGCCGTATGAAGCGGTGCATCTCCGCGGCGTTCGCCGCAGGCGCGTCGGCGGTGGCCGCCGCCGTCGCGCTGTGCGGGCCCCCCGCCCCGCTCTCCATACCCCCGGGGGCGGCCGGCCCCCAGCACCCCGACATACCCACCGGCCCCGCACCGCCCGGCGGACGCCACGGACCGTGCGCCCTGCGCGGCGTCAGCGACGACGTCGGCGAGACCACCGCCACCCCCGAGGGCTACGCGCGCTCCCGCGGCACCGTGAAAGCCCTCACCCTCTTCATCGACTTCCCCGACGCCCGCGCCACGATCAGCCCGCGCGCCCGGTACGCGGAGTTCTTCCCCGCCGCGTCCGACTACTTCCACCGCAGCTCGTACGGCCGGCTGCGCTACCGCCCCGCGCCGCTGCTGCGCTGGCTGCACATGGCGAAGCCGCTCACCGCGTACGGCATCCAGCGCGGTGCCGCCTTCGACGCCGGGTCGGACGGCGGGTACCACGCCCTCGCCCGCGAGATCGTCCGTGCCGTCGACGGCTCCGTCGACTTCCGCGACTACGACCTGATCAACGTCATCGCCGCCCCCAACGCGGGCCCGCCCGCGACCCGTACCGTCCTGTCGGTGACGTTCAGCGGCGGCGATCTGGGGCTGCGGACCGGCGACGGGGTGCCGTTCCGCAACACGTCGTTCCTCTGGAGCCGGCAGCCGGGACCGAGCGCCTTCCGGGTGGTCAACCATGAGAACGCGCACTCCTTCGGCCTGCCCGACCTGTACTTCACCGACGGGCGGGCGGCGCCGCCCCCGGTCGGCCACTGGGACCCCATGGACGAGGACTGGGGCCCGAGCAACGACTTCCTCGGCTGGCACAAGTGGAAGCTCGGCTGGCTCGCCGCGGGCCAGGTCGACTGCGTCCCGCCGGGCGGTCCGGTGGCCGACCACACGCTGACGCCGCTGGCCACCCCGGGCGGCACGAAGATCGCCGTCATCCCGACCTCCGCGCACACCGCCCTCGTCGCCGAGGCGCGCACCCGGGGGCCGCTCGATCCCGCGCTGTGCCGCCCCGGCGTCCTCGTCTACCGGGTCTCGGCGGACGTCCGCTCCGGCGGCGGACCGCTCCAGGTCATGGACGCGACACCGGGCAGCGGCGGCTGCCACACCGGGGACCGCTACGTCGACGCCGAACTCTCCGACGCCGCCTACCGCCCCGGCGGCACCTTCACCGACCCCCGCAGCGGCACCGCCGTCACCGTCCTCGCCACCGCGCCGGACGGCACGTTCCGCATCCGCGTACGACCGCCGTCGCTGCCGTCGCCGCCGGATTCGTGAGGGGACGCCGGGCCCGCGAAAGGGCGCCGGGCCCGTGACGGGCGCCGGGTCAGCCGTCGTCCCCCGGGCCCGCCGCCTCGTCCTTCCAGTGCTGCTGGCCGAGGGCGATCAGCCGGAGCTGCCAGCGGGCGGCCTCGACGACGCGGGCGCGGGCCGCCTCGGGGTGCTCGGCGTCCTCCGCGTCGAGGATGGCCGCGGCGGTCGTCACCAGCCGGTCGACGAAGAGGTCGGCCAGCATGCGCAGGTCGTGCCCGTCCCAGCCCCGCGCCGTCGGCTGGGCCACGAGCGCTTCGGCCACCTCGGCGCCGAACCGGTCCAACTGGCCCGCGATGGCCTGCCGTACGGCCCGCACCCCGCCGTGCCGTTCGCGCGCCACGAACCGTACGTGGGCGGGGTGTTCGCGCACGTGCCGGTCGACCACCGCCACCGCGCTCCCGATCTGCGCCTCGATGCCCGCCTGCTCGATCAGGACCGTCCGCACCATGGCGTGCAGGCTGCCGAGCGCCTCCTCCACGAGGGCGACGCCCAGTTCGCCGAGGTCGCGGAAGTGCCGGTAGAAGGCGGTCGGGGCGATGCCGACCGTCCGGGTCACCTCGCGCAGCCCCAGACTGCTCAGGCTCTGCTCCTCCAGCAGGCCCAAGGCGGCGTCGAGCAGGGCCTGACGGGTTTTCTGCTTCTGGGCCTGGCGGACCCCTACGGTGTGACTCACATCATCCAGTAAACAAGCGTTCTCCGAACTTCTCCACCCGGGGAACCCCTACACTGAGGGAAGTGAGTGAACAACTGTCCTCCGAACTGGAAAGGCAGATCGATGCTCTTTCTCGTCGCAGCCCTCCTCATGATGGGGATCCTGCTGGGCGCCGCGGCACACCTCCCGGTCTCCGTCACTCTCCTCGCCGCCGCCGTCATCGCCGGCTGGCTGCTCGTCTTCTCCGTACGCGAACGCCGCAACTCCGCCAAGGGGGCCTCCCGATGACCCCCGCCACGCTCACCGACCGCCCGCAGGACACCGCACCGCACTCCCCGGACACCGCGGGGAGCGGTCCGGCCGCCGGTCCGGGCCGCGCACGGGCCGGGTCCGCCGACGGGATGGCCGTCGCGTCCTTCGTCCTCGGACTGCTCGGCACCCTGGTCTTCAACGTCGTCCTGGGGCCGTGCGCCCTCATCCTCGGCGGCCTCGCGCTGGCCCGCCGCACCCGGCGCCGCGGCCGCGCCGTCCTCGGGCTCGCCCTCGGCGCCGCCGACCTGATCATCCTGGCCGCGCTGACCGCCGCCGACGCCACCGTGAGCTGGCACATCGGCGGCTGACCGGCGGCGCGCAGCCGCCCGCCGTGAGCCACCGCGGCGAACCGCACCACCGGCACCGCCACATCACCCGGCCACGCGTACCCCGGCCGGGGCGCCGCCCGTCTCCTCCCCGCCCCACCCCCGCCCGGCAGGTCACCCCGTCGCATCGACCGGAGTGCACCGCCCACGGCCCCCTCCGATGCTGGAGCGGGGCGGGCGGATTCCGGCGTGCGCGCCGAGGGGCGGGGGCGGCAGGCGCGCACGGTCACCTCGCGAAGGAGCAAAGACCCGATGAGGCTGGTCGTCGATCTCAACCGGTGCCAGGGGTACGCGCAGTGCGCCTTCCTCGCACCCGATGTGTTCACCCTGCACGGCGCGGAAGCTCTGATGTACGACCCGCAGCCCGGCGAGGAACGGCGCCCGGAGGTGCTGCGGGCCGCGTACGCCTGCCCGGTCCGGGCCATCACCGTCGAGGACGCGGACCTGGCACCGGCGGGTGACCGCCATGCCGGGTGAGAGCCACCTGGAGACCTTCCGCCGCGAGGGCCGCATCGTCATCGTCGGCGCCTCCCTGGCGGGCCTGCGGGCCGCCGAGACGCTGCGCGCGGAAGGCTTCCGCGGCACGCTCACGCTGATCGGTGACGAGCCCCACGAACCGTACGACCGGCCGCCGTTGTCCAAACAGGTGCTGATGGGCCACGTCCCCGCGGACCACACGGCGCTGCCGCGAAGCCGCGCGCTCGACGCCCGGTGGCGGCTCGGCACCGCGGCCACCGCCCTGGACCCGGCGGCCAAGCGGGTGACGCTCGCCGACGGCGACACCGTCCCCTACGACCGGCTGCTGATCGCCACCGGCGTCCGCTCCCGCCCCTGGCCGCACGAGCTGGAGTCCGACCTGGACGGCGTGTTCGTGCTGCGCACCCGCGACCACGCGGCGCGGTTGCACCGCCGGCTGTCCGCCGGACCGCACCGGGTGCTGGTCATCGGCGCCGGATTCACCGGTTCCGAGATCGCCTCCGCCTGCCGCGAGCGGGGCCTGCCGGTCACCGTCGCGGAACGCGGCCCGGCCCCGCTCTCCGGCGCGCTCGGCGGCGTCATCGGCGAGACCGCCGCCGCCCTGCACCGCGCCAACGGCGTCGATCTGCGCTGCGGAGTGCAGGTCACCGGCTTGGAAGGGGACTCCGCCGGGCGGGTGCGACGCGCCCACTTCTCGGACGGTACGGCCCTCGACGCGGACGTGGTCGTCGTCTGCCTGGGCGCGACCCGCAACACCGAATGGCTCGCGGGCTCCGGCCTCGGCGCGGGCCCGCGCGGCATCGCCTGCGACGCCGGCTGCCGCGCCTTCGACGTCCGGGGCATCGTCACCGACGACATCTTCGTCGCGGGGGACGTCGCCCGCTCCCCGCACCCGCTCTTCGGCTACCAGTTCCTCTCCCTGGAGCACTGGGGCAACGCCGTCGCCCAAGCCGCGACGGCCGCCCACAACATGATCAGCGCGAGCACCGACCGCCGCCCGCACCTGTGGATGCCGTCGTTCTGGTCCGCGCAGTTCGGTGTCAACATCAAGTCCGTCGGCGTCCCGCCCATGGCCGACCAACTCCTCGTCACCCAGGGCTCCTTGACCGACCGCCACTTCACCGCGGTCTACGGACACCAGGGGCGCGTCATCGCCGCCGTCACCTTCGACCAGGGCAAATGGCTGGAGTTCTACGAGCGGCAGATCGAACGGGCGGCCCCCTTCCCCCCGGAGTTCCCCACCGTCGACCGGCGCCCCGAAGGACTCCACCCGGTGGCCGCCGGCTTCCCCGACCCGTCCCTCCCCACCCACGGCCCCACCGTCACCCTCAGCGGCCACTCCCCCACCGACCGCCGCCTCTCGTTCACCCCACGACGCGCGTGACCCCGGGGGTACGCGCCCGGCCCCCGCGACGCGGAAACGCCCGCCACCGCCGGGCCCGAGCACCGGCCCTCACGAAGCCTCGGCCCGGCACCGCGCGGCATCCCCTCGGCCCCGCCCCCGCAACCCCGAGCCCAGTCCCCCGCACCACGGAAGCGCCCGCCACGAAGCCCCGCGCCACCGGCCTTCCCGGAGCCTCGCCCCCCACCCACCGCGCGCCGGGACCGCCCCTCGTGGCACCACGCCACGCCCGGCCCGCAGGGGCGACCGGGCCCGCGCCCCAGGGCCCCGGCCCGCGGAACTCTCCCCGCACGCCACCGGCCCGGGCCCGTCCTCGTAGCTCCACGGCACCGCCCCCGCCCCACGACCGCAACGACGCCCCTCAAAACGCCCGTTCACAGCCCGGAAGGAACCCCCATGACGTCGGTCGCCCTCCTGCGGCAGATCCTCGACCCCGCCCACCGCGCCGACCCCTACCCCCTCTACGCGGAGCTACGGAAGACCCCCGTCGTACGGGACGAGACCGGCGCCTACCTGGTCAGCACGTACTGGGAGATCCAGGAGTTGCTGCACGACCCGCGCGTCAGCTCCGACGCCCGCAACCTCAACCCGGAGGCCGCCGCGGCCCTGGGCCAGGAGGAGGACCCGAACCTGCCGCCGACGTTCCTGCGCCTCGACCCGCCCGAACACGACCGGCTGCGCGGACTGGCGATGCGCCCGTTCGGCCCCCCGCACAGCCCCCGCCGCGTCTCCGGCATGCGGGGCGAACTGACCACCATCGTCACCGACCTCATCGACGGCTTCCACGACCGGGACCACCTCGACCTCGTCGACAGCTTCTCCTACCCCTTCCCCGTCACGGTGATCTGCCGGCTCCTCGGCGTCCCGCGCGAGGACGAGCCCCGCTTCCACGTCTGGGCCGACACCCTCGCCGCCGGTCTCGACCCCGTCCACGGCACCCCCGAGGAACGCGAGAACCAGCTACGGACCGTCCGCCGGGCCCGCGCCGACCTCGCCGCCTACCTCTCCGAACTCATCGAGGAACGCCGCCGCGCCCCCCGCGACGACATGCTCTCCGCCATGGCCACCGACCACGGGCCCGACGGCGGGATGTCCTCCCTGGAGATGGTCAGCACCGCGGCCCTCCTGCTGATCGCCGGCCACGAGACCACCGTCAACCTCATCACCAACGGCATGCTCGCCCTCCTCCGCGACCCCGCCCTCCTCCACCGCCTCCGCACCGACCCCGCCCTCGCCGCCCCCTTCGTCGAGGAACTCCTCCGCTTCGATCCCCCCGTCCAATTCCTCCCCCAGCGCACCACGTTGACCGACATCGACATCGCCGGAACCACCATCCCCAAAGGCGCCTCCCTCTGGCTCCTCCTCGCCTCCGGCAACCGCGACCCCCACCGCTTCCCCGACCCCGACGCCTTCCACCCCGACCGCCCCGACAACCAACACCTCAGCTTCGGCAGCGGCATCCACACCTGCTTCGGCGCCCCCCTCGCCCGCCTGGAAACCCAAATCGCCCTCACCGAACTCACCCGCCGCCTCAAAAACCCCCGCCTGGCCGAGGACCCCCCGCCGTACCGCCGCAACGCGGTCCTGAGGGGACCACGGCACCTGCCGGTGGTGGTGGAGGGGGTGGGGGCGTAGGGGGCGCGGGGAGCGTAGGGGCGGAAAGGCGGCCGGCTCGGTCCGCCTTCGCCGACGCCCGGCACCCTCTGCCCGGCGAAGCCGCCGCCCGAGGTCTGGCAGGTGGCGTCCGCACCCGGCACCCGGCATGTCCGACGTCTTGTCCCTGCCCCTGTCCCCGGCCCTGCCTCCGCACGTCAACCGCTCCCCGCGCCCCCACCCGCATCCGCTACCCTGTCCAGGGCTGCCCGCCGTGTCTTCCGCGGGCCGCACGCCTCCGTAGCTCAGGGGATAGAGCACCGCTCTCCTAAAGCGGGTGTCGCAGGTTCGAATCCTGCCGGGGGCACGTTTAAGTAGCAGGTCAGAGGCCCTGTCACCCGTTGGGGCGACAGGGCCTCTGGCTTCCGGCACGGATTTGGCACACATGGGGTGTGCGCCAAGGGGGAGCTGTACCGCGATGCCCGCCAAGGACGAACTGGCCAAGCGCCGCTACGACAACCTGGTCGACCGCCTGGAGAGCCTCATGGAGGCTGAGCTGAAGCCCGGCTACCAGGGCTACTACGGGCAGCTGATCCTGGGCAGCAGCGACCTCGAAGAGATGGGCGAGCTCAAGGACGTACGGCGTGCCGCCCGCGAGGCGGGCCGCCGCCTCGACTGGCAGCCGAAGACCCAGCTCGTCGACGGACGTCTCTTCGTCTACGACGACCGCAAGGTCCCCGAAGAGATCAGTCGAGTGGCAATGCGCAACGCTGCCGAGGCAGTGGATGCCCTCATGCGACCGCACATGAACCAGAGGCCGAGTAACAGCTGAGCGGCACCCTGGCGCCGGATGCTGCCCGCTGCTCTGTCGGGCAGTTCCTTGCGTACCTCGGCACGGATCGGGCAGCCGTCACACTGCGACGCCCTCCAGGTCTGCCACCACACCTGCGGCCTCGCGCGCCTTCCTCTCCGCCTTCTCCAGCTTGGCCTTCGCCTTGGCCAGTTGCTTGGCGCGGCGCTTGTGCATTTTCTTCGAGACCTCGTCGAGGCGGTCGGGGAAGAGGTGGCCGTAGGTGTCCAACGTCAGGGTCGCGGACTTGTGGCCGAGCATGGTCTGGACGACGTTGACGTCCGCGCCACTGGCGATGGCGAGCGAGGCCGCCGTGTGCCGCAGCTTGTGCGGAGTGAGCTCGAGGTGGCCGAGGTCCGCCTTGGTGACCGCCGGTACGAAGAACCGCTGCCGGAAGTTGCGGGCCCGCAGCGGGCCGCCCTGCGGTGCGGTGAACAGGAGCTCACCCTCTCCTCGTCCGTCGACGTGGAGCTTCAACTCCTCGACGAGGAACCGCGGGATCGGCACGGACCGGCGTTCGTGGTTCTTCGGGCTGTCGAGGTAGAGCTTGCCGTTGTCCTCGACGTACGCCTCGACGATGTGCGCGCGGCACGCGTCGAGGTCGACGCGGCCCACCTTCAGCGCGGACGCCTCGCCCCAGCGCAAGCCCGTGTAGGCAAGCAGAAGAATGAAGACGCGGTACGCGCCTGCGGCGTCCGCCAACGCCTCAGCCTGCATGTCGTCTAGGTAGACGTGGTCGGCCGGCACCGGCTTCGGCAGGGCTACGCCAACGGCCGGGTTGAAGGCCAGGCGGCGGGACTTGACCGCGAAACCGAGCACACGGCTGAGGACGACGTACGCCTTGCGGACCGAGCGGGGGCTGAGCTTCCTGCCACCCGCCGCTTCGCCGGACAGCATCTCGGCGAGCCACTCGGAGACATCTTCGAAACGGATGCGGTCCAACGGGGTGGAGCCCCATTTCGGGATCACATGGACGTCGAGAACACCCCGGTAGCGGTTACGGGTTGAGCGCTTGAGGTGGACCTGCGCCGCCAGCCAGGACTCTGCCACCTCCGCCAGCTTCACACGCCCCGCGGCCGGATCACGGTATGTGCCATCGCCGAGGCGGGACTCCACCCTCGTCCGCTCCGCCTCGGCATCAACCTTGCGGGCCACCGTCTTCATCTTCGGCTTGCCATCGGGGTCGTACCAGCGCACGCGGTAGCGCCCAGGTGGGGTGCGGCCTGCCCGCTTGGCCTGTGCCACGGCCCGTGTGTACGCCGCGTGAGCGGTGCGGTCCTCAATCCAGACGCGCGCCAACTAGCACCCCCTCCGGTCGTCACCGGACACCGTGGAAATCGGTAGGAGCAAGAGAGCGGAAGGAAGACCGAGGGCGAGACGTTCGTGCGCGACGGCACGGGCGGCGCGGAAGCCAGCGGGCCGAATTCTGTGGGGTCGAGTTGCCATGACGGATAGCTTTAACTCGCATTCGGGTCCCTTGGCAAGAGTTGGTTCACAAACTCCACAGAAGTCGCCCCAGAAGGAAGTGGCGTTCATCTCGTCGAATTCTGATACCTCACGAGCAGATTCAGCGAGAAGCCTGTGCTATCTTTCCACCCCTTCTCAGATATGACCGATTTAGCCACCTATCGGTCGCATTGGTCGGGGCCTCACCGCACTCGTCCCGACCTCTGCATTTCACCTCTGAACTGCAGAGGTATCGAATTCCGGCACCTCGGACGATAGCCCGGCGGCAGAAAAATTTCCGACCCCGCGAGAGAAATTTCTGCGACCGGCGATTCACCCTTACAGTTTTGCCCTCCGCTGCTCTGACCGAGGATTTAGAACTGATCCCGCACCCCTCGCCGGGCAGCTTGGAGGTGTCCCCCTACCTGTTATCCAGAACGAAAAGGAGCCCTGTGCCGAAGCCCTCTCCCCGTCGCGCCCCTGCCACTGCTGCGGCTGCCCAGCGCGGTCCGCTTGCCGCCCCTGCGGAAGTCGCCGCGTACCTCGGGGTGCCGGTGAAGACCCTCTATCAGTGGAAGTACCGGGGCACCGGCCCGAACGTCCACAAGGTCGGCCGTCACCTGCGCTACCGCTGGCAGGAGGTGGACGCATGGCTGGATTCCCAAACGTCGTACGACCTCACGGCGTAACCCCACGTCTGGCCCGGACAACGAAGCGGCCCCCGGCGAGCCAACGCCGAGGGCCGAAGACTCCCCTGCCGACTGCCCATCCCTGATCGAACGAGCTGGTGAGGGGCGGGACCTTGCCCGTCCTGCCCCTCACCGGAGAGGAACGCCTATGGAGGACTCTACGTCCCGCATCACCACGAACACCTCGCCCGCCAAGTGGCCGACCCCCGCGGTCCCCGGCGAAGGCATCCCCTGGCGCCGCGGAAACCAGGAGGACACACGGTCCCCGGAATCGGGGACCGACGAACCCCCGCTGGATGCAGAAGCGCGCGGTCCCCAATCTCCGCCCGAGGCCGCCGTTGGGGACCGTCCCCGCGACGTGCCCGATTCACGGTCCCCGCAAGCTGCGGTCCCCGGGCCCGCATCGGATGCAAACGCGCAGGTCAACAGTGCTGGCGTGGGGACCGGTCCCCAGAAGGTCGGCGCTACGCCAGGGGACCGGGACGGGGACCGCGAGCGCGGTCCCCACCGACCGCCGGGGACCGTCGGTCCCGAAGCGGGCACCGGCCAGCAGAACGAGGCCGGTCCCGTCAGCTCACCGGGACCGGAGCACGAGACAGATCTCCGGCCTCCTCGGGGACCGGCAGGCCCAGCGGAACAGGATTCCGGCGACGGCGCGGAAGTGCTGGATGAGGTGCGGGCGGCAGTCGCCAAGTACGTGGTGCTGCCGAGCGAGGAGGCGCTGACAGCGGTCACGTTGTGGGTGGCGGCCACACACATCCAGACCGCTCTGCAGCACGCGCCGCGACTGGCGGTGGTGGGCCCGACCAAGGGATGCGGCAAGTCCCGTGTCCTGGACGTGCTCCACGAGACCGTGCACCAACCGATGATGACGGTGAACACCTCGCCTGCGGTCGTCTTCCGCGTCATCGGCAAGAACCCGCCGACACTGCTGGTGGACGAGGCCGACACCATCTTCGGCCCCAAGGCCGGCGACAAGGAGGACCTGCGCGGCCTGCTGAACGCCGGGCACCAGCGCAACCGGCCCGCCTGGCGTATCTCTGGCCCCGAGCACAAGCCCACCGCGTACCCCACCTTCGCCATGGCCGCGCTAGCGGGCATCGGAGACCTGCCGGACACGATCATGGACCGGGCCGTCGTGCTGCGAATGCAGAAGCGCAAGCCGACGGAGAAGGTCGCCCCGTTCCGTTCGCGCTTCTCGGTGCCCGAACTCAACTCACTGCGTGACAGGCTGGCGGCCTGGCTGGGGCCGCTGCGCAGCGCGGCTTCCCACAGAGTGCCGGTGATGCCGGTGGAGGACCGGGCGGCGGACACCTGGGAGCCACTGGTGATCATCGCCGGCCTGGCCGGCGGCCACTGGCCTGCACGTGCCCGTGCAGCCTGCGTAGCGATGACCCGGTACGAGGCGGTCCAGGACGAACAGACCAGCCTGAAGACGCGGCTGCTGCGCGACATCCACCGCATCTTCCAGGAACACGGCAACCCCGAGGCCCTACCTTCACAGACTCTGGTCGCCGACCTGCTCCAGGACGCCGACGCCCCTTGGGCGGAGCACGGCAACAAGGGGCTCAACGCCTACTACCTGAGCGCCATGCTCCGTGACTTCGGTATCCGCCCCGCCAACTACCGGTTCGAGCAAGGTAAGCAGGCCAAGGCATACGCACGTAATCGCTTCGTGGATCCCTGGGCACGACACTGCCCCGACCTCGCCGAGACGTCCGCTGCTGCACCCCCGTCCCGGAGCAAGCTCCCCGCGGCGCCCTCGGGCTCGCTACCCATCGGCCCGCCCGGCGGTCTTTCCGGCCCCACACGCGCCCGCTAACCCGCGTCCCCCTGGGTCCGTATCACTGCGTCGCATCCGTCCCTGTGCAGGTCAGCTCGGGGACGGATGCACTCACCGGGACGCACATGTCCGTACCTGCCCGCGTATCCGTACCTGCGCTGACCAGGCATGGGACGCGTGCGACGGATGGGACATGGTACCTGTCACCACTGGAGCCACCATGCCTGAACAGCGCTTTGAACTCCCCGCAGCTCAGCAGCAGACACTCATCTCCTCGACTCAGGACAGCGGAGCAAGTTGTCGGGTAAGGAGTCCTTACCCGGCCTCCGCCCCGGAGGAGGCGGAGGCGTTCGGCGCCGAGGGGGCGCCGGAGTTGGCCGGCCCGGGGGAGCCGACTGTGGGAGGGGCCACGCAGCCACTTGCGCCTCGTCGTCGTCTGCGTGAGCCCACGTTGCGTGAGAAGCGCGTACACCCGCGCTACAGCGACGACGAGTTCGCCCTCCTCACGACAGCCGCCGGCCTCAGCCGTATGCCTGTCGGCGGCTACGTCGCCGAGACCTCGCTCGCCGCTGCCCGCTCCGACGACCCCTCGGCTGCGGTCGCCGACTACCGCGCCATGGTCAAGGCGCTGATGGCCGCGAACAGGCAGCTCGCCAAGATCGGTGGCAATCTCAACCAGCTCGCCTGGCACCTCAACAAGGACGGCGCGTGGCCCGCACCGGACATCGTGGCCCGGCTGCTGGACCGGGTCGAGGCGTCGATCGGCGACGTGGACGTGGCCGTCTCCCAAGTGGCTTCGGGGCGGTGACCGCATGATCCCGAAGATCATCCTCGGCAAGGGCGAGCGCGCCACACGCCGTCTGATCGGCTACCTCTACGGCCCGGGGAGCGCCAACGAGCACACCGACCCGCACCTCGTGGCGTCCTGGAACGGCTTCGCCCCCGACCCCGGCCGCAGCCCCCACCGCAACCCGAAGCAGGTCGAGGAGCAGCTCGCCGCGCAGCTCGACCAGCCCTTGAAGATGCTCGGCGACAAGGCTCCTACGACCACCGTGTGGCACTGCCCGGTCCGGGCCGCTCCCGATGACCCGATCCTCACCGACGCCCAGTGGGCGGACATCGCCCGACGGATCGTGGCCGCCGCCGGCATCGCCCCCGAAGGCGACGAGGAAGCCTGCCGTTGGGTGGCGGTCCGCCATGCCGACGACCACATCCACATCGCCGCCACCCTCGTACGTCAGGACGGCCGCCGCCCCCGCCGCGACCACGACATCCGCGCCGTCCAACGCGAAGCCCGAAAGATCGAAGCCGACCTCGGCCTGCGCCGCCTCAACCCTGGCGACGGCACCGCTGCCAAACGCCCCACCAGCAAGGAACACTTCAAGGCCAAGCGCCAAGGCCAGAACATCACGACCCGCGAGATGTTGCGCCGGCGTGTCCGCCGCGCGGTGGCCGCCGCTTCCAGCGAGACGGAGTTCTTCGCGCTGCTGGAGGCGACCGGCGTCGACGTACGCCCCAAGACCGGCCCGTCCGGCGACGTCCTCGGCTACAGCGTCGCCCTGCCCGGCGACCTCAACAAGGAGGGCAAGCGGGTGTGGTTCTCCGGCTCCACCCTCGCCGGCGATCTCTCCCTGCCCAAGATCCGCCACCGCCTCACCGCCACCAGCCCCGAACCCATAACCGTCCGTCCGACCGACCCCTGGCACCAGGCCACCGCCGCCACCGAACGCATCCCCGACCACGTCACACACGGCGACGACCGCATCGTCCAGGGCCAGCTCGTCGCCCTCGGCGGAGCCCTTGATCTGCTGCCCCTCACCGCACCAGCTGCGGCGAGGGTCGAACTCGAACGTGCCGCCGCCGTCTTCGAGCGCGCCACTCGCTCCCGTATCGCCGCCGACCTCGACAGCGCCCAAGTCCTGCGCCACAGCATCCAGACAATCCTGCGCACCCCCGCCGCCGCACGAGACGGCGCCGGACTGGCGATGCTCCTGGACGCCGCCCTCATCGCCGTGGCGTTCGCGAGGCACTGGCACCGCACCCACCAGCACGCCCAGCAGGAAGCGGCAGCCCAGCAGACCCTCGTCCACCTCCAGACCGCCCACGCACACATCGCAGTTCCGGTCCTGGACGGCCTCGCCCACCGCACCCCCGGCATCCAGGCCAGGCAGCGCTACGCCCGACACCTCCAGCAGGCCGTCCCCGAGTATGCCGAACGCATCCTGCAGGCCCCTGCCTGGGACGCCCTCGCCACCGTCCTCGCCGACGCGGAAGCAGCCGGCCACAACCTGGGCAACCTCCTCGACCGGGCCCTCGGCCACCGCACCCGCGACGACGCACGCAACCCCGCCCGCACCCTGACCTGGCGCATCCAGCGCCTCGGCCAACGCCACACACCCGGCCCCCGCGCCCAGGCAGCCATGGCCCGCAGCACCACACGGCTCGCCACCACCACGCCCCACCCGCCAGCAGCCACACCGGCCGCCGCACAGCAGCAGCCACCGCACGTGCGACGACGTTGATCAGTTGAGCTGATCCGAAACGGAACAGGCCGCAGCCGTCACTGAATGCCCCCCCGGACACAAGGCGCACCACCCCACAGTCCAGTGATCCTTGTGCGTCGGGGCAGCCGACCCCCGTATCGTCGCCTGGGTGACCGACACGAGTGGGGCGGACAGGACGCGCATCCCCGCAGCTGATCTTGCCGAGCTGATCAGGGCCTACGGCATCGACGAAGTGCTGGATCGGCAGCACCTGGCCGATGGCCTCATGAACGTGAACTGGCGGCTGGACACCCGGGCCGGGAGGTTCGTCCTCAAGCGGGTCACGGACGTGCCGCTCGATCGACTGCGTCGCAACCTCGCGGTCCTTCCTGTCCTGGCTTCGTACGGAGTCCCCGCATGCGCCCCGGTCTCCACCGTCCACGGTGATCTGATCGCCGAGGTCCGCGGTGGTGTCTACTGCCTGTTTCCCTGGTCGTCCGGGGAGCACATTCGCGGAACCGACCTGTCGCCGGCGCAGACGTCCGAGCTCGGTGCACACCTCGCGGGACTCCATACGGCACTCGACCGGGCGGTCGATGAGGCCGGGATGCCGGCCGTGCCGACCTCGGTCACCGCTGAGGTGACGGGCGTCGGCCGAGCCGTCCAGAAAGCCGATCGGCTTGCCGGAGTGGTGTCGGCCCGGGGCACGGGCGACAGCTTCGACGCAGCTGCGGGCGTCGCCCTCGAAGAACGCAAGATCCTCCTCGACAAGCACGCCCACCTGCGCCCCGAGGGAGACACCCCCGCGGGCCCGCACGGCTGGACGCACGGTGACTTCCAGTACCGGAACCTCCTCTGGGCGGACGGCGAACTGGTTGCCGTCCTGGACTGGGACCGGCTGGGCGTCCGCCCGTACGCGGAAGAGGTCGTCCGCACCGCGCAGGTGCAGTTCGGGGTGGAGGGCGTCTTCGACCTGGAGCGGGTGTCGGCCTTCGTCAGCGGCTACCGGTCGGTGGTCCCGTTGGAGCCGGCCGCGCTGCTCGACGCCGCGCGCCGCCTGTGGTGGAAGCGGATGACGGACTTCTGGCAGCTCGAATTCCACTACGACCGGGGCGACCACTCCTGCGACGACCTCTTCATCGCCGACGAGGCGCTCCTTCACTGGTGGACGGAGCGGCTCGACGAGGTGGAGCGGGCGTTCGGCGGCGCTCTCTAGATCCCCAGTTCCCGGAGCTCCGGCAGGCACGGGCGGGTGAACCGTGCCGCTCCGGTGCGGGCCTGCTCCCCCAGCGATTCGTGGTCGGTGTCTCGGATCGCTCGCACCCACGCCTCGGGGCCGGCGGTGGCAGGCAGGACGATCCCGGCGCCGCCGATGGCTTCGGGGATGCCGCCCTTGTCGGTGCCGATGGTCGGGACACCGTGGAGGGCGGCCTCGACGATCACGCGGGGGAAGGCGTCTTCCACGGTGGACGGGACCAGCAGCAGTCGGTGACCGCGGTACAACGGCTCCATGTCGTAGACGCGGGGCACGTACGTGACGTTCGGATAGGACACGAAGTCGGCTGAGGCGTCCCACCAGCCCTCGACCAGGGTGAAGTGCTGTTCGGGCATGAGACGGACGATCTGGTGCAGCAGCTCGGATCCCTTGGCGGGGATGGGGTTGATCATGAGTACGGACGCGGTGCGGGCCTCACCCAAGCTCTCCCCGGGCAGTGCGAACGGCGGGTACATCACGGCCAGCCGGGTTCCAGGCGTGTGGGGTGCACGTGCCCGGACGAAATCCGACACGGCGAGGCCGTAGTGGGGTCGGCCGGCGAGGACCCCCAAGCCGGTGGCGGAGACGGAGTGCAGGAGGCCGACGACGAGCGCGATCGGTCGGGCCTGCGCGGCAAGCTGCGCCGAGCCTTCCTGCGAGGTGAACACGATGTCGGGGTGGAGGTCGCGCAGGAGGCCGTCGAGTACGTGCTCCACGTTGTCCTGCGTCAACGCCACGCACTCGACCCCGCTCCACCGGTAGCGCAGGGCGCCCTCTTCTTCGTCGTACGGGACACGATGTTTGTCCAGGTGGGCACGCATGTCGGGGAGCTGGGTGGCTCCGTCCCAGGGCGCCTCGTGCGAGCCGAGGTAGGTGACGTGCCAACCGGCGGCGGCGAGTTCCTCGGCGAGGAGTTGCTGGGTGACCTCGGCGCCGCCGATGAGGAACGGGGGCGGGGTGCGGCGCCAGGTGAAGAGAGCGGTGGGCATCGGCGGTCACCTCGCCCAGAAGCCGACTAGGGCTTCCACGGCCTGGGCGACTCCCCCCGGTCCCGCGTCGGCGGCCAGGACCGTGAGCTCTTGCGTCACGGGTCGGCGGGGCGTGTGGACGAAGTAATCGCGGGCGTGGCGGAGGAAGCCTGCCTCGTGAAGGAAGTACTCGGACTCGGCGGCGGTGTGGCCGACGGTCTTTCGGCGGAGGTGGAGCGTCCCCGCCGGTACGTCGAGGTAGAGGGTGTGGTCGGGGCGCAGGAACGGGAGCGTCTTGAGCCGGTGGCGGAGCTGGTGGTGGACGCCATGCCCGAACAGGGCGTCCAGGGCGTACGCGTGGGCGAGGAGGGTGTCCACGGAGCGGTCGAGGATGACGAGCTGCCTGCCGCTCGCGGCGGCCTCGGCGACGCGGATGGCCTCGATTTCCATGAACCTCTCGAAGGCGGCGAGTTGGGCGGCCTCCGAGTCGGTGCGGGCCGGAGGGATGTCGTCGCGGTGGGCGATGTGCTCGACGTAGCAGTCGGAGACGTACGCCCGCGAGCCGAGGGCGGTCTGGCGGAGGTGGCGTACGGCCGTGGACTTACCGGCGTAGGAAGGCCCTTCCAGGGCGATGATCAGCACGTCGGCGCCTCCGTCCTGTAGAAGCGCTCGGCGTAGAGGCTGGTTCCGTCGACGAGATCGGCCGCCGTGGTGAAGGCGTGCCGGATCGGCCGGTACATCTTCCGGGCCGGGTGCATCTGCGAGCCGTGCATCCGCAGGATGGTGACCTTGTCGAGCACGACGTCGGTGATGTCGACCAGCTCGGGCCGCATCGTCACCCCCGTACGCGTACGGAACAGGTGCTGGTCGCAGCCGGCGAGCGCGTACGTCGCCCAGAAGGCGAGGTCCTCCCAGAACCAGGTGCAGCCGATGCGGACGGCCGCCTCGTGGACGAGGAGGTGGTCGGGGTGGCGGGTGACAGCGGCGGGCGCGAGGAGTTCGGCGCCGGGGTGGGCTACGGCGATCCGGCGAAGCTCCTCGGTGACCTGGTCGAGCAATTCCGGGTCGTAGGGACGGTACGGGGGCTCGGCGTCCTTGTGGCCGAGGAGGTACCGGCGAGCGGCGAACGGTGAGAGCGCGGCGGCCCCCTCGCGGTCGCGGAGCTCGGACACGGTGTCGACGTCGGCGTACGTGGTCTCCAGGGCGGGGCGCACGCTCCGGGAGCGGGTGAAGACGGTGGCGATGGTCAGCGGTCGGGGGTGGGCGAGGAAGGTGCCCGAGGCGGAGAGGGCGAAGTCGTCGTGGTGGGGCTCGATGACGAGAACCTGACGGCCGACGGGGGTGCGGGCCTCGATGTAGTACGGGACGCGAGTGTGGGGTGCGGTCACTTCCAGGACGCGGTGGTCGTGGATCCGGTGGCGGGCGGCGAGCTGCTGGGTGTGCGTCCGGTGGGCGCGGTGGAGGTCGTCGGGGAAGGTGTAGATGCCGTGCCCGTCCGGCACCGGCAGGTCGACCAGGGGCTGGGGCTGCACAGAGGTCTCCTTCGTCATCGCACGGTCGTCTCGTACCAGTGGCGCCACATGCGGGGTGACCGGAGGCGCAGGCGGGCGGTCATGGGGTTCTGCCACCAGAGCATCCGGAGGCTCGACCACTGGTCGTAGCGGCGGGTCGACGGGCGTACGCGCAGTTCGTCGAGGATGGTCACGGGCCGGTCGGTGGCCTGGCCGTGGGCGGTGAGTCGGGCGAAGAACTCGACGTCCTCGCTCATGAACAGGTCGTCCCGGTACCCACCGATGTGGTGGAAGGCGTCGGCGGTGCAGAAGTGGTTGACGCCTTGGGCTCCGCCGCGGCGGGTTCGGTAGTGGTCCCAGTACGCGCACAGCAGGCGGGCGCCCAGCCGCTCGGGCGTGTAGAGCGGGGGGATGGCGCCGCCGACGGCCCCTGCGTCCATTGCGGCAGCAGCGGCGGTGACCGCCTCCAGGGGCAGCGCCACGTCGGCGTCGGTGAAGAACAGGCGTCCGCTGCGGGCGGCGCTCGCTCCGGTATTGCGGACACGACCGATGTTGCGGACGGCCTCGGTGACGACGCGGACGCCGAAGGAGGCGGCCATGTCGGCGGTGGCGTCGGTGCTCGCGTTGTCGACGACGACCACCTCGCCCGTGCGGCCGGTGACCTCCTCCCAGCGGGCGAGGGAGGCCAGGACAGAGGGCAGGTAACGGGGCAGGTAGGCGGCCTCGTTGAAAGCCGGGATCACTACCGACAGGGCAGGGCTGCTCATCAGCGCGTCCTTTCCGGGCGGCGCATACGGAAGAGGTGCGGAGTCCGCCGGCTGAGATCGTCCAGGCGGCGGGCCCACAAGGCGCGGTCGTCGCCGGTGGAGGAATGCGCCCAGGAGCGGAGGGTGTGGAAGACGGCCCAGGCCGCCAACAAGTGGTGATCGAGGGCAAGGGGATAGGCATCGGTGATCGTGCGGGCCCTGAGGGTCGAGAGGGCATCGGTCATGACCAGGGTCTGGGCGACGTCGGATTCGCGGGGACCGGCTGCGGCGTCGGTGAAGTCGACCAGGTGACGGACGGCTCGGGGGCCGGAGATCACGACGTTGTCGCCGTGCAGGTCGCCGTGGCACCACACGGGCGCCGTGTGGGCGGCGTCGGCGATGGCGGCCAGCGCGGGCGCGATGCGGTCGAGACTGCTGGGCGGGCAGCGGCGGCTCAGTGAGGTGACCTGCTCGTGGAGCGGCCGGCGCGGGGCCCACGGCCGGACGGGCGCCCGGTGCAGACGGCCGAGCAGGCCGGCCAGGTCTTTCAAAGCTCGCTCGTCGGAGATCCGGCCGGAGCGGACGGCGTTGCCGAGGGTGAGCGGACCGAGGTCGGCGGTAACGAGGGCGGTCGCCTCGTGGCCAGGAACGGGGCCGTATCCGATGAGGCCCGGTACAGGAACGTGGTCGGCCACGGTCCGGATGGCCGCGCTCTCCGTGATCGCGTTGCGGCGTGCGGTCGCCGCGTACAGCTTGATCACGACACCGCGTCCGTCGGCCAGGCCCACCCGGTAGACGACGGTGCGCGTACGGACGGACAGGCGGTGGGCGGCGCGGGCCGGTACGCCGGTCATCGCGAGGACGGCTCGCGAGACAGCGGGCGGTACCCCCGCGGTCACCGCACACCCGCCCATTCCACGCCAACGGCACCCAGACGCCGTACGTGACGCATGGTCCTTTCCAGGTGCCTTCGGTATTCGACGACTTCTTCCGTGACGGGGCAGTCGGCCTGCCACGGCTTCTGGGGACCGACGAAGTGCACGAGGGCGGCGGCCGGATCAGACTTCAGTGAGCGCGTGACGACCCGGCGTACCCAGTTCCCGCGCTCAAGGAATCGGCCGACCTCGAACCGGTTGAAGCCGCCGGCCACCGGGCGGACTCGACCGGATCGCAGCAGCCACAGGTTCAGGGCGTCCTGGTCGTTGTGGAGGATGTGGCGCCGGGCGTGGATCAGGGCATGCTCGACGCCTCGTCGGATGCGGGGCATGTGGCCGGTGTGGGTCCAGAGCACGCCCGCGTTGTAGTACGGGCGACCACGCAGATGAGGCCAGCGCTCGGCGGCTCCGGGCAGCGCCGGGTACTCGCCGACGGCCGGGTTGAACTCGTCCCGCACGGCGCCGGTCTCGTCCGGCCCGAGGGAGCCGAGCGGCTCGCTCACGTCTCCGCATACGAGCACGTCGGCGTCCACATAGATCAGGTAGGGACGGCGGACGAAGCTCGGCGTGAACTCGAACCTCAGATAGGTGGTGACGGTGATATACGAGGCGTCTGCCATGCGCGAGGAGCGCAGAGGGGCGCATCGACGGAGGTCGAAGGAGCCGAAGCCGGCCCGCTTGGCGAGGTCGGCGAGGAGGAGTGCCTGCGACGGGGCCAGGTCGAGGGTGAGCACCCGTACGGCAGCTTCGCGGCGGGCCGCCGGGGTCAGGCTGTCGGCCAGGCCAGCGAGGGCGGCGAGGCCGGGGACGAGGTACTGCTGGTCGATGCACAGGCCGAACGCGTACACGGGGGCTTCGCCTTTCGGGCGTGGTGCACGGGCGTGATGGAAGAGCCGGCAGCGAGCGCGGTCGCTCACGGCCTGTCCCGGGCTTCGGAGCAGGCGAGGATTTCGAGGCCGTTGGGGTCGTCGGTCTCCCAGTGGGGGCCACCGCCGGTCGGCGGTCGCAGAACCCACACGGTGCCGCCGACGCGGACGTCGGTGACGATCGCCCGCCGGCCACCGCCGTCCCGGACGAGGTCGCCGACCCAGGCGTGCCGGGCGCTCACGAGCCGTCCTCCTCGTACGTCCTTGTCTGCATGAACCAGCCGGAGGCTGCGTCCGCGATGTCGCGGCGACGACGGGCCTGGCCGGGGGTTCGACGGGTTGGGGTACCGCTCGACGCGTCCGCGAAGAACCCTCCCCGGTCGCGGAGGAGAACGCCGAGAGCCGCGAACTGGGCGGCGTCGGCAGCTACATGCATCGGGCCGCTGACGACGACGCCCCGGATCATCCCGGCGGACAGGGCGGCCGTGACAGCCTGCCAACCCGGCCGCTCCATGAGCGGCAGCGCCGGGTCGGGATCGGACCAGACACCGGCGACATGCCAGTGCCGGGCGTCGGCGTAGTAGCGACCACGCTCCTCGCTCTCACCGAGGGCGGTGGAGGTGGTGGCGCAGGAGTAGACGGCGACGGGTACGTGCCCGAGTCCGCCGGGCGGGTTGTTCGGCATGCCCACCAGGCTGCTGGGCTACGGAGTTCGTGCCCAGGCATGGCCCGTCGCAGTGGAGAGGCTCCGTATCCGGTCGGACTGCCATGTCCCGTGGCAGCGGAAGCAGGGTCGCCCGGAGGTGTGCCATGCCCCGTAGCGATCGCGCTGATGGGGTGCTCGTACCTACTACGGGGCGTGGTACTTCGGCTCGTAGGTCAACGCACTCCGAGCGGTACACCCGCGGAGTTCGCCAGTCCTCGCAGTCGGTTGACGGACACACCGGCGAGCCTGCTGATGATGACGCCGGGAAGCATCTGGTGGCGCACCCATCCCGGGGCCATCTCGCAGACGGCCTGGAGAGTGTCGGCAGCGGCGTCCCACCGTCGGCATTCGACCTGGGTGAGGGCGACGTCCAGGCCGTAACGGGCCCGTGTGGCCAGGGGAACCGTGTCGTCCAGGCGGACCGTGTCCATGAGCCGCAGCGCGCCGGCTGTATCGCCAAGGGCCACGGCGATGCTCATGGCCTGTGTGGCGGCGTACATCGGCCCGTACGGCTGGGCGTGCGAGCCGCGGGCGTGCTCGTCCCCGATCCGGGCAGCAACGGCATGGGCCTGGGAGAGGTACTCGCGAGCGTTGTCGGCGTGCGCGCCGCCCCGGGAGGCGGCGACAGCGGCGTTCGTGACGAGCTGGCCGTAGACGCTGAGCCGATCCGGGTCGTGCTCGCTCATCTTGGGCTCGATCCGGTCGGCCTGGGCCGCGGCGAGGAGGAACCCCTGCTTCGTACGGCCGTCGCGGAGATTGACCCACGCGGTGGTGGCGGCGAGGTGCGCATCACGGAGGTCATCCCCGCCCTGCACGGCAATCTGGCGGCCGTACGTCAGCGCTGCATACGCCAGATCTCGTGATCCGAGCACATTGGCGGCCATGCCCGCCGTCTGAAAGGTGTCGGTCAAGACGCCCGCGGCGGCTTCCCGCTCATCGAGACCGGCCACGTCGAACCTGGCCCGCGCCTCGGGAAGGAGCCGCCCCAGGAGAGTGCCGAGCTCGGTGTACCGGCCTCCCCAGTACGCGGCGTCCGCGCGACGGACGACGGCGCGGAGCTCTTCGACGGTGCCCGGCTCGACCTCGGCGGGGATGCCGATAGCTGCGTCATGGGTGGCTGCGGAGACCAGGCGCAACGCGGCCCGCTCATCGCGGTCCATGGAACGCCGTGGCGCCTGCTGGCCGAGGAGCACGGCGATGTCCGTACCGAGCGCGTCGGCAATCGACAGCAGGGACGGCAGGGAAGCCGTTCCGCCACGTTCGAGCTTGCGGACCACGCCGACGGACACACCGGCCGCCTCCGCCAACTGCTCCTGCGTCATGCCGCCGCGCAGCGCCTTCAAGCGCTCAGAGGTGGTGTACTCCGACCACTGCATGCTCCAGCACCTCCGCGTGATGGGCCCCACACGGACAGTACTGGCAGGAGCGCCGGGTCTGACAGCCTTTCCTCAGAACGCAGCCGGACTCACGCGGCGAGCACCGCCGTGACACCGAGGAGGGCCTCCAGCTCGGCCACGGCCGCGCCCTCGTCCGTGACGTGGACCGTGGTGATGCCCAGATCGGCCGCCGGCGGAAGGTTCACCGCGTGATCGTCCACAAACACACACCGCTGGGCGGGCAGCCCGATCCGTTCCAGGGCGAGCTCATAGATGGCCGGATCAGGCTTGGCCATCCCGACCAGCTCGGAGACGACGTGGACATCGAACAGGTCCCAGATTCCGACGTGTTCGTACGGGTTGAACGGGTCGAGGCCGAAGCTGTTGGACAGCAGAGCGAGACGGTGACCGGCGGCCCGCGCGGCACGCGCGAGCGCGACCATCCGGCGGGCCACAGGCACCCCGGCCCAGGCCCGCCCCATCAGGTTCACCGGATCCACATGCGCACCCAACAGCGCGGCCGTTCCCTCGTTCCACTCGGCCTGCCCGATCTCCCCGATCTCCAGAGCCGCGTACAGACGCCGACCCTCAGGGTGATCGTTGAGAGTGCTACGCCAGGCGCCCGGAGCAAGCCCTTCCGACACGCACCACTCACGGTGAACGGCGAGAGGACTGGCCGTGAGCACCCCGGCGAAGTCGAGGATCAGGCCGCGCCTGTCGGCAACATCAGTCCTGTGCGGCATCCGATGATCGTTCCTTCCCTGACGTGTTCTCCCGGCGACGCTACCGCGCCCACCAGGCCGCCACCCTCTCTTGCACCTCGCGGGCCTCCCCATCGTCGCCACCACCGGCCTCCTCGCCGAATGGCGCGCCCCCAGCATCGTCCTCGACCGCACCGCCGAGACCTAACCGCCGGACTACCGAGCCTGGCGGGCCCGCCGCCTCGCCCAACTACGCTGCGAGGAAGGCAAATGCCTAACCGGCCTCCACACTACGGCTTCAGCCCTGAAGCTAGGCATTGTGAGCTTCTTCAAGCGGTGGGAGCCTCCGAGGCTGCATCTTTTGCCGCAGACTTCTGGTCTCCCGCTACTACCATTGCTTCGATTAGCGTGGCCAGTATTTCGCCGCGCTGTCCCTCGCTCAACTCAGCTTCGGCGATGAGCCGTTCTGCAGCGAGGTAGCGAGAGAACTCCAAGGGCTGATCGAAGTATGCCCTCAAATGCCCCGCCGCAGTTTCCTGAGAGCGGATGAACGTCCGACTGACGTACCCGGCCAGCGTGGCCGCGACGGCTCCCAACCCTCCAGCCACCACACTCCCCGCCGTCGTACTGGCGCGCAGCGCCATGAAGACGAAGGCAAAGAGAAGGACGAAGCCGAGCCCCATGGCAATCTGAGCGTTGCGGAACGAACGCGAAGCCTGGCGCAGGGCAATCTCGTGATAATGGTCGAGACGTCGGTGAGTCACGGCCCAGAGTTCAGAAAGCGGGAGCCTCGTCTTCCTTTCAGCAGTGGGGACGCTTGCCACTCCAGTGACGGCCTCGCCCTCCCCCCGACCGGCCGACTCTGGGACCGAGGTCGCGCCGGAGCCGTCCGTGCCTGGGTAGTGGATGATCACGCCGCCGTGCACTGAGCCCTGCACCACCAGACCATCGGTGACGAGGTGTGGCTGCAGCGCACGTTCGAGTCCCTGCTCCGCTTCGCGTACGCGCTCACGTCCGTCCGCGAAGCGGTCCGCGTCAGCGGCCAATCTGCGACGAACGAACCAGCCCATGCCGGTAACGCTGAACCCGACACCGAGGAGACCGACGATCCCTTGGACCATCTCTGGCAGTGCTCTGCCGCTGTTCACGACCCATCCTGTGCCCCACAACAGGGCGAAGGACCCCAGCGCGACGGATCCCTCAAGAAGCCATCCGCGCGCTCGAGAAGAGGTGGTCTCACGACTGTCGGGCTCGGCCACGCTGTCCATGAGAGGTGATCGTGCAGCCCTGAAGACTCGCGTGTCCAGCAGATGTGGAGATCCTGCACCTCGTCCACGTCCCAACGCAGTTGAAGTGCCGTCCACTCACCACTTTGCATAAGCCTGGGCCGCCGAACGCACCATGTCCTGGCTCTCCGGCTGCCGCCGGTCGCACCGACGCTACGAGCGCAAGCCCGAGCACTTCCTCGCCTTCACCTCCATAGCCACCAGCCTGATCAACTACGGCCGACTCACCAAGTGAAACGACGTCTTAGAGCAAACTGGTGATCCGATGAGACACGCGCTGGCAAGATGGCAGTAGGGGGAGCTGTACCAGCAGCAATCAGCAGGGAGCAGTGGGTGGGAAAGACGATCAACGGCCGGTTTCTGCTGCTACCTCAGGAGGCCCGCCCTGGCGGACTGTCCGAGGTCCGCAAGGCCGTAGATGTCACCAGCGAAGGCGGCGACTACGTGGCTGTCAAACTGCTCAAGCAGCGCGACGACGCAATCAGCGAGATCTTCCTGGAGCGGGAGACATCGGCGCTCAAGGCACTGGACCATCCCCACATCGTGCACATGCTCGACTCTGGCTGGGACGCCGAGCGTGAGCGTTACTTCATCGCACTGGAGTGGATCGACCGCAGCCTCAAGGATGAGATGGCAGACGGTCGTCCTCTGGATTGGCCAGCCTACTTCTCCCGCATCGGCGGGCCCCTGGCTTCCGCCCTCGCGTACGCGCACGATCACCAAATCGAGCACCGCGACCTGAAGCCGGGCAATGTCCTGCTGAGCGATGACGATACAGTTAAGCTCGCCGACTTCGGGATTGCCAAACTCCTTTCAAAGGCCGCCGTCGCCACGGACGAGACGGTGGCCGACTTCCGCTCGACCCTGTATGCGCCGCCGGAGCAGAGCGACGCGATCCCGTACGTCCGTGATGTCTACGCCTACGCAGTCCTCGCCATCCAGGTCCTGTCCCGCAACCAGGCCCGCGACTACCCGGACTTGGCGGCCGTACTCGATGAGCTGGAGCTGGCTCCAGAGATCCGTAGCATCCTGAAGTCCTGTATCGACTACGACCCGCAGAAGCGCCCGGCGAACGCCAGCGTCCTGGAGTATCGGCTCCTGGAAGCAGAGCAGATCTGCAGCAGCCGTGAGGCACGCCATCGCAATGCGCTCTGGATGAAACTGACCCGCCGGGCAGCCGAGAAACTGAGCAGCACCTCGGCCGGCGAAGAGATCGACTGGGTGCAGGTGAAGTCCGACATCCTGGCGGACATCTCCGGCACCGTTCACGTCGACTACGGCTACAACCCGCAGACCAAAGAGATCGACGACACCACGGTGCGGGTGTTCGGCCGCACTCTATTCCTCCGCCTAGTCAGCGACGAAGAGTACGACGACAGGTGCGTCATCATTTCCGCGGAGGAGCGACCGGAAGAGTGGATGGCCAGGCGCCGCGAGTCCTCACTCAAGCTCCTGCCCATCCTCACCTGGACCTTCGACGATCCAGGCGAGGATCCGGCCTATCACGGGCTCAACCTGCTGCTGGACGGCCTCAATGCGCACCAGACTGAACGCGAAGAGCATGCCAGGGACCGCATGCGCCACCAGCTCGGCGACTTGTTCGACGGTTGGCGACGGGTCCTGGAGGCTCGCGAGGAGGCGGTGGCAAACGGCCGGCAGCCCATCGAGTACGAACGGATAGAGGGAGGCGGCCTCACCCGCGTCTTCCACCTCGCCGCGCCAGGCACCACAGTGGAGATCGGTGAAGAGTGGTCAGTGGCCGAGTACCCCTATAGCCGGCCCGCCGACCGCGGCGAAGTGATCAACCAGACCGACGACACCATCGTGCTGCGGATGACGCGCCCCAAGGCGGTCCTTCCCTCTCGCGGTGTCCTGCTGCCATTCCTTGGGCCTAGTCAGAGCGCTATCAACCGTCAGCGGGATGCCCTAAGCGCCGTTGCTGCCGGACAGACGACCAACCCACTCCTTCGGCAGTTCATCGACAACCCCGCGGCCATTCCCTCCCGTCCGCCCGCGGAGGTCGCCCAGTGGTTCCGGGCCGACCTCGATAAGAGCAAACGCGAAGTCGTCGCCCACGCCCTGGGAACCCAGGATCTGCTGCTGGTCGAGGGGCCGCCCGGCACCGGCAAGACGACGGTGATCGCCGAGATCGTCGAGCAGACGCTCAAGCGCGATCCCCACGCCCGCATCCTCATCGTCAGCCAAACCCATATCGCCATCGACAATGCGCTCAAGCGCATCGAGGACGCCGGCATCAGCGGCCTCGTCCGCCTGGGCCGCGTCGACGACCCGCGGGTTGCCGAGAGCGCCCAGCCGCTGCTCCTCGACAAGCAGATCAAGAAATGGACCCAGGGGGTTCGTGCACGGGCGGAGAAGCACCTGGACACGGTGGCCGCCAACAACGGGCTGGAGGCCCGGCACCTCAAAGCCGCCCTGCTACTGGAGGAACTCGCCTCCGTAGCCGCCAACCTGACCCACGTATCGTTCAAACTCGAGGAAATGTCGAGTCGCCCGGCCCTTGACCGCACCAGCTCCGCCCGGGACCTCGGCGAGGAAGTCGTCACCATTCGCGCCCGCCAAGAGCAGCTGCTCGAACAGCGTGCCGAGCTCTTCGCCGAGGTCCAATCCATGCTCACCGGCGAACTCACCTTACGCGAGGACCTCAGCGCCATCGATGCCCGCGACTCGGTCGAAGTCCTTCTTGGCCCGTCCGGCCCCGGGCGCGAGCTCATGAACCTGCTACGTCTGCAGGGCGAGTGGCTGCAGCGCATCGGCACCGACCAGAACCTGATCAGCGCCTTCCTGCGGACTCGGCACGTGATCGGCGGCACGGCTCTCGGCTTCCTTGGCCACCCCGCAGCGAGGGATCTCGAATTCGATCTGTGCATTTTCGACGAGGCGTCCAAAGCGACCGCAACCGAGGCCCTGGTGCCGCTGGCCCGGGCTAAGCGATGGGTGCTGGTCGGTGACACCAACCAGCTGCCTCCCATCGACGAGGATCTGCTGCGCGACGAGAAGATCATGTCCGATCACCAGCTCATCCCCGAGCTGGTGATGACCACACTGTTCCAGTACTTCGCCAACTGCACAGATACACCGGTCAAGCATCTTCTACGCGAGCAGTACCGGATGACGCCGGCGATCGGCAACATGATCAGTACCTGCTTCTACGACGGACAACTGATCTCGCCCAACGACCACACACTGCCGGGGTACGTTCAGATCAACAAGCCGGTCCTCTGGCTGGACACCAGCGCCCTACCCGGTCGGCGTGAATCCGAGCGGACCTCCTCGGAGACCAGCATCTCCAACCCCCTCGAAAGCAAGCTGGCGATGCGTCGCCTCGAGGTCATCGACCAGGCCATCGACAAAAAGATGATCAAGGTCCCTCAAAACAAGCGTCGCCTCGATGTCCTGGTCATCGCCCCCTACGGCCGCCAGGTAGAGGAACTCACGCGGGGTCTGGCTGCACTGAAGCTCAAGCACATCACCCCTGAGGTGTTGTCCGTCGACGCGGTGCAGGGCCGCGAATGCGACCTGGCCGTGTTCTCCGTGACGCGCAGCAACAACCGCGGTCAACTCGGCTTCCTCGGCCAGCCTTACTGGCGCCGCATCAACGTTGCCCTCAGCCGTGCTCGCTTCGGTCTGATGATCATCGGTGATGCCGGATTCTGCCGTAGTCGGGCCGGGGCCCTGCGCGACGTCCTGGACTACATGAGTGACCACCCGGAAGAGTGCCAGATTCGCGATGCCTACCTTTAGCCCCGACAGTCTCCTGGCTGTTCGCTACCACCACGCCCGTCCCGGGCTCGAGCTGGTCACCATCGTCGACGCAGCACTCCCCGTCGCACAGATCACCGCCGAAGTCCTCGCCCAAGACAGCAAGGGCCTGCCGCTGATGGACGAGTTTGTGCTGCGGCTGGTCGACCGCAACGTGAACACTGGGCGCGACGTCGCGGGCATGCTCGGCGTGCCCGAGCGGATGGTGGACCAGACCGTCGCCGAGCTATTCCGCTCGGACAACCTCAGGTGGGGACCGCCTGCTCCACAAGACGATGCCCGCACCCCAGGTCTGCGGCTCACCGACAAGGGCCGCACCACGGCGCAGAAGGCAGCCGCCGTCGTCCCAGTGCGGGTCAACCAGCCACTTGTGTACGACCAGATGTTGGGGAAGGTGGCACCCTACGACCGCCGCACCACCGTGCCGCGCGGACTGGCCGAAGAAGACGGCCTGATCGTGCTGCCTGTTGCAAGGTCCGGCCCCGTAGACGAAAGCAACATCACGGCTGCCGACATCACCGCGCTGCTCCGGGAGAACGGGACCACCAACCGCGAGGTGCTCCAGGTCAAGAGCATCAGCCAGACCAAGGCACGCCGCGTCCTCCCGGTCAAGCTCCTCGTGTACGCCGACGAGGACCGCACCGAAATCCAGCTTGGCGTCGTCGTGGACGGCGAGCTCAGCCAGGCCCACGAACTCGAGCTGATCGGTCACGGTGGCGCCAAGGCCCTCGGCATCACCATCGAACCGCCGCCTGAGCGCCCCCTCCTGGAACCTGACCTGGAAAAGGCCCGCGTCCCTCTCCAAGAGGTAACCCAGCACCGCGCCGAACAGGCTGCCTTCCAGCTCGGCTCCCAGGCCCCCGCGCCGGCCCCGCCTGCGGCACCCCAACCTCAGGCAGACGAGATCCGTGCCATCGGCGTCTTCGAGCACGCAGAGATCCTCGACGAAGCCCTCACCCACGCCCGGCGGCGTCTCCTGATCATCTCGCCGTGGATCAAGAACGCGATCATCACCACGACGTTCCTCAGCCGTCTGGAAACCCGCCTAGCCCGGGGTGTGAAGATCAACATCGCCTACGGCTACGAGGACAACGACACTAAGACCGACCTGGCCGCTGTCCGGAAACTCAACAACCTCGCCGCCCGCTACCAGGACAAATTCTCCTTCACCCGGCTCAAGAGCACCCACGCCAAGGTCCTCGTCTACGACGACGTGTGGGTGACCACCTCCTTCAACTGGCTGTCCTTCAAGGGCGATCCCGACCGCACCTACCGCATGGAAGAAGGAAGTCTCATCCGTAACCGCCAGGTCACCGACACCCAGTACGCCCGATACCTCGAGCTGATCGACGAACAACGCAGATAGTCACCGGTGATGGAAGCCTGCTGGCTGCGCGGTTCGCGCGTGCGGCACGATTCGGCAGCATGGACCCAGATCTCTACACCGAGGTCTCCTTCTGGATAGTTGGTGCTGGAAGCCTGCTTGGTACTGATAGGCGCCCTGGGCCAGTTCACCGCCGCCGCGCGTCAAGGGGACGATGCGAAACCTGCACAGCACGCTACCTGTGCTCGGTTAAGGGAGACCTGCGACGGACTCGACGTCTGGCTCGTTCGAGGATGTCATCATAAGTAATCAGAGTGAGGCCCGGGACGTCTGACTCTGCCTCGCGCAGCTGGATCGGATCGACGACCTTCCGTTGCCCAATCACAACGATCACTCGCGGTCTGAAGAAGTGAAGGCCGTAGGTTGCATGCACCGCCTCGCGCCGACGCTCGTCGTTGAAGTAGTTCCGGTAGGTGCGCATCTGCCCAACCGCATCCATGACTTTCGCGGAGAGATGTATGCGGCTGTCGATGCCCGCCAACAACTGATGCTGGGGGAGCTTGAGGTCCAACAGATCGCAGAGATCGGCGGGGTTGGATGGGGTGAGCGCAAAGTCTGGCCGGAGCGACCTGCCGCCGCTGAGCGGCAAAACAAGCTGCGGGATGGCCCTTACGTACGCATCGTTGAGCAGGAAATCTGGGTTTTGCTCGAAGAATCGTTGAAGATTGGCTTCGCGCACTCTGGGATCATTAATCAGGTCTTCAAGCTCGCGGGTAAGGGCCGTCAGGCTCGGTGTGACGATGTTCAGCAGGTCATGGGCGATGCCGGGGGCAGAGGGCAGCCGCACCGAACCGTCCATTTGCAGAGAGACCAGCCTCAGTCGACCATCGACCATGGCGAGACCCAGAGTCTCGACCGTCGGGTCCAGGGCCTCACTGGTGCTGAGTAGTTCGACAGTTGGCGCTGTGGCCGCTTCGGCGACGTAACGGTCCACCCAGTCGATCACTGGGTGGCGATCATGCACGTCGACGAGCACATGTGGACCGGCAGGTTGGGCGGGCTGCAGCAAGTGAGCCCGCATCGTGTGATCGAGGCGCACAGAGAACATGGGTTGTATCCGTCCACGGTCCCCGAGCAACGGCTTTGCCGCCCACTTGGGCGAGCCGAGCGCGGCATCGGCGCCTTCCGTCATAAAGGCACGGCAGAAGGCCGCCACGCGCTGACGCGCTGGGAGATCAAGGCGTGGATAGCGCCAGGTAAGCAGGGACTCTGTCAGTGCGAGGCGCGTCAACTGGTCTCCTAGTCTGCTTGGTTGCCACACGTCGGCGTCCGCTGTGGAGGGGCACTCGTTCGCCAGCGCTCCATACTCCCAGGAGCCACTGACACCCCTGCTTGCGACTGACGGCTCAGAGCAGCGCCTCACGCTGGTACAGACCACCGTGGCAGCTACCGCTGACACGAGGAGCCAGAACGGATTCAGCACACATGAGGCTGGGAAACCCCACGAACACGTGAGAAATATGGAGGGGTGTTTTCCCAGGCCAGGCACCCTGAGGCCGATGTTTCCACAGGTCACGACCTTGATCAGGGAAAACTCCTAAAGCGGGTGTCGCAGGTTCGAATCCTGCCGGGGGCACAGGGAAATTGCAGGTCGGAGGCCCTGCCGCCCGAGTGGGTGGCAGGGCCTCCGGTCTTGCGGCATGTATATGGCGTACGGGCGGTGCCGGTGGCGCGTCCGGCCCCCTCACCTCCGGAGCGTCCCCGTGGTGCCCGCAGCGCCCGTCGTGAGCCGGACTCCGACCGAGCAGGGGGCCGTCGTGGTTGCGGGCGGATCCGCCGGGCTCAGCGGGGGCGTGGCGGGGTTCGCCGGGCTCAGCGGGGGCGTGGAGGTGGCCGCCGTGTGCAGCAGGGTCGTGGCGATGCGGGTGGCGTGGTCGGCGGTGATGATCAGTTCGATGTAGTCGCAGTCGTCGGTGTGGGGGCCGATGGTGATGCGCAGGGAGACCGTGCCGTCGGGTTCTGTTGATGCCGTGACCGTTCCGTCGACCACTCCGGGGATCACCGCGGGGGCTGTCATCTCGTGGCCTCCTCGGAAGAGGACGGGGGCGAGGACGAGGGCGAAGGCTCGGACGCGGCCGAGGGCTCGGTGCCGGACGGCCTCGGGGGGCGGTGCCTGGTCAGGGCGTTTTGGATGCGGGCGCCGTAGAGGCTGGTCACCAGGCCGGCGATGATCAGGAGGCCGGAGAGGATCTTGAGGGCGGGGAGTTGTTCGCCGAAGATCAGCACGGAGCCGGTGATGCCGAAGAGGGGGACGAGGAGGGAGAGGGGGGCGACGGTGGAGACCGGGTACTCCCTGAGCAGCCAGTTCCAGATGGCGTACGCGAGGAGGGTGTTGGGGTACGCCTGGAAGAGGATCGAGGCGATGGCGGTGAGGTCCAGTCCGGAGCCGAGGTGCTCGAAGCCGGCGGTGCCGCCCACCGCGAGGTCCAGCAGGAACAGCGGTATCGGTGAGAACAGGCAGGACCACACCAGGAACGCGCCGACCCGGTCGGGGGCCGCCTTCTTCATCAGGACGTTGGCCGCGCTCCAGGAGAACGCGCCGAGGACGACCAGGGCGAGGCCCGCGAAGGTGACGCTGCCGTCGGTGAGGAACGCGGTGCAGGCGAGGCCGCCGAGGGCGATGACGGTGCCGGTGATCTGGTGCCGGGTGAGCTTCTCCCGGAAGACGACCGCGCCGAGCAGGATCGTCAGGAACGCGCTGAGCTGCAGTACCAGTGAGGCGATGCCCGCGGAGACGCCCACCTGCACCGCGAGGTTGACCACGCCCCACAGGGCGACGCCGAAGATCAGGCCGTATCCGGCGAGGTAGCGCCAGGGGACGTCGGGGCGCCGGACCACCAGCACCGCGGGGAAGGCGGTGAGGGTGAAGCGGATGCCGGTCAGCAGGAACGGGTCCACCGTCTCCAGGCCGATCTTCGTCACCGAGAAGTTGAGTCCCCAGATCGCGGTGATCGCCACCGCGAGGAGTACGTGTCGGGCTTTCATCGCAGTGTGTTCTCCGGTTCTTGCCTGGCGGTTGCGGTGCCCGTGCAGAAGTCCCGCCGGTGCCGGAGGAGGGGGCGGGCCGGCGGGCCGCAGTGCGGTCCGGTCCGTGGCGGCTCTTCGGTACGGGTAGGGGTCGGGCTCATGCTCATGCCTCCGGGGTCGGGCTCATGCTCATGCCTCCGCTGGGGTGGACGGCGTGGTCAGGGGGGCGTCCGGCTCCGGTGACGTCCGCAGCGCCGCGCGGAAGCTGCGCAGGGTCACCGGCAGGGCGAGCGCGCCGACGGCGGCGAGCAGCACCGTGAGTCCGGCGACCAGGTGCTGCGGGCCCACCGACGCGCCCAGGGTGCTGACGAGCAGACCGGCGACCGGGTAGGGCGTCAGGCCCACGAGGAAGAACGGGCCCATGACCTTGCCCAGGTGTTCGCCGGGGATGACCTTGACGCGTTGGGTGCGGTTGAAGACGTTGAAGTAGGCCACTCCGCCCATCGCGACGACGAATCCGGTGGCGTACAGCGCGAAGGTCGGGGCGAAGGAGAGCAGCAGCAGCGCGGCGCACTGGACGAGGTAGCCGACCACGCCGAGGAACGGCACGCCGAACCGCCGCACCAGCAGCGGGGTGAGCGCGAGGTTGGCCAGGCCGACGACGCCGACGAGGGTGTTGAGCAGGGCGAAGGACGACTCGGGGGCGTGCAGTTCGCCGGTGACGACGGCGGCGTTGGCGCTGAGCATCGTCGCGAAGGCCAGGTTGATGGCGAAGTTGAGGCCGGCCAGCAGCAGGACGGGGCGGTTGGTCACCAGCAGCCGCCAGCCGAGCCGCAGGTCGGCGAGGATCACCCGGGCGCTGCCGGGGCCGTCGCCCGAGCCGGCGAGGCGTGGCAGGCCGAGCCAGCAGGCGGCGCCGGTGGCGAACAGCGTGGCGGCGATCCCCAGCAGCCAGATCTTGCCGAGCGCGGCCGCGGCGAGCACGGCGAGGCCCGGGCCGAGGGCCTGGGCCAGCAGCTCCATGTTCTGGAAGAGGGCCTGGGTGCGCGGCAGGTCGTCGCCCTGGGCGAGGCGCGGTACGACCTTCTCCACGGACATCCGGACGGCGGGCATGACCGACGCCAGCAGCGCCCCGTTGGCCATCAGCAGTCCGACGGTCCAGGAGGGGACGGCCAGGCACAGGACGAGGGTGAGCACCAGCACCGCGGCACGGGCGGAGTTGGCGCGGGTGAACAGCCGGGTGCCGCCGTCGCGGTCGGCCAGCAGCCCGGCGAACGGGTACATCGCCAGCGCGGGCAGCCACTCCAGTGCGAAGGAGGCGCCCAGCGTGGTGACCTTCCCGGTCTCCTGGTAGATGAGCAACGGGACGGCGAACAGCACGAGTTGTTCCGCCATCAGCCCGGCCAGCACTCCGGTGCCGAACAGGAATCGGCGTACGCGCTCGGGGCGGCTCCGCTTCACCGCGTCCCTCCGGCCGCCACGGCGTGCCGGTCCATGGCCTCCAGTTCGCGTACCAGCGGCAGCACGCCGGTGAAGAAGTGCCGCATCTCGTCCCGCGCGGGCCAGCCGGAGAAGATGAACTGGGCCACGCCGGCGGCCTTGTACTCCATGAGGTGGCCGGCGACCTCGGCGTAACTGCCCACCAGGCACAGGGCGGGGCCGCCGCGGTAGGCGACGGCGCCGGAGTACAGCAGCGGGGAGAGCCAGCCGCCGTCCGCCTCCTCGGCGAGCCGGAAGGAGTTGCGCACCGCCTCGGAGTCGGCCGCCGCCACGAAGCGGGCCACGAAGTCCCGGTGGGTCTCGTCGGTCTCGCTCATCACCTCCGCCAGATCGGTCAGCGCCTCCTCGCGGGTCGGCCGCGCCAGTATCTGCATGCGCAGGCCGACCTCCCGGTCCCGTGCCAGGAACGGCCCGGTCACCTCGGCGATCTTCTCGGGGACGTCGCCGTAGCGGAACCAGCAGTCCCCGTACTCCAGCGCCAGCCGCTGGGCGGGCTCGGAGGCTCCGCTGACGTAGATCTCGGGGCGCCGTCCGGCGTAGGGGGCGAGTCCCAGTTGGGCGTCGCGCAGGCGGTAGTGGGCGCCCTGGTACGTCATCGGGGTCTCGCCCCGCCAGAAGCGGTGCAGGACGTCGAGGAACTCCGTGGCGCGTGCGTACCGGTCGTCGTGGGCGAGGAAGTCGCCGTAGTACGCCTGCTCCACGGGGGAGATGCCGGCGACCAGGTTCAGCGCGATACGGCCCTCGGACATCCAGGAGAGGGTGTTCACGAGCTGGGTGAACAGGGTCGGGGACAGCAGGCCGGGGCGGTACGCCAGGATGTACTTCACGCGGTGGGTCTCGCGCGCCATCGCGCTGAGCAGCGGCACCGGGTCGGGCAGTGTGTAGCTCTGCGCCATCAGCAGGGATTCGGCCCCCAGGGCGTCGGCCTCGCGGGCGAAGTCCAGGGCGCCGTCGAGGTCGAGGACGTCCGAGCGGTACTTCTCGGTGGACTTCTTCTGGCCGCTGTCCAGCGCCGATCCCCAGTGGAACCGCAACGCGCTCATGTCTGTGCTCCTTCGTGCGGATGCGCCGCGGCGTGCAGGCGCAGCGAACCGAACAGGCGGGTCATCCAGTCCCGCGTCCCGTCCGGTGAGGCGGCGCCGATGGTCCCGGTGAGGACGGTCTCGTGCGCGCCGTAGGTGATGTGGTCGGGCAGCGGCGTCCCGGTGGGGAGTTCGTGCCAGGTCAGTGCCTCGGCGCGGAAGCCGTCCGTACCGTCGAGGCGTTCCAGGACACCGGCGCCGAGGTGGTGTCCTGGGTGGACGAACCAGCCGTACCAGGCGCGGTCGGCGGGCGGCTGGGGCAGCCGGCCGGCCACGTCCTCGCCGAGCAGGACGCGCAGTTCCCAGGACGGCAGGTGGACGCCGGTGCGCCGTTCGAAGGTGTCGGCCACGTCGGCGCCGCCGACCCGGTTGCCGACCTCCAGGAACACCAACTCGCCCGCGTCGTCCCGGATCGCCTCCAGGTGGAAGCTGCCGTCGTGGATGCCGACGGCGTCCAGGGCGCGGTCCACCCAGCGTTCGGCGCCGTCCGTGAGCCGGATCTGGAAGGAGCCCAGCGGGCGGCCCTGGGCGTAGCCGAGGCAGGTGCCAAGGTATTCGCTGCCGGTCAGGGCGAGCACCCGGCCGCCTTGCACCAGTCCGTCGAAGTGCAGCACCGGCCCGTCGACGAACTCCTCCACCTGGTACGAGGCGACCGCCTCGCCGTTGTCGTCCGGTGTGTCCAGGTCGGCGGCGGAGGAGCGCCGGGCGGTCACGGCTGCGTACGCCTCGGCCGGGGTGGCGAAGACGACGACGTTCTCGCTGGAGGCACCGCGGTGCGGCTTCAGCACCGTCCGGCCCTGCCACGGGGCGGCGCCGCCGCGCTTGAGCAGGTCGGCGAGGGGCAGGAAGCGCGGGACGCGCAGCCCGGCCCGTTCGACGGCGCTCTTCATCAGCACCTTGTCGCGGGCGAGGAGGACCCGCTCGACCCGGGCGCCGGGCACGTCGAGCCGTTCCCGCAGCCGGGCCGCGTCCAGCAGTTCGTACTCGGACATGGAGATGATCCGGTCGAAGCGCCCCCGCTGCCCGTCGAGCCAGGCCACGGCCTCGTCGTAGGTGGCGCCTTCGCCGGGGCGCACGGCGCGGGTGGCGCGCAGGTCCGCGGGGAGGGTGGCGAGGGCGGTGGCGGTGCCGAGGTAGGTGACGTCGTGGCGGTCGTGGTCGATGCCCCGGTGGTATTCGATCTTGGGGTAGGGGATGCGGTGGAGTATCAGGATCCTCATCAGCAAGCCTCCAGCAAGGTGCTACGGCGGTCGGTGTCCGGGGCGTCGCAGGCGGCGTCCAGCGCGGCCGGCCACAGCTCGCGCAGGGTGTGCACGACGTCCCGGATGTCGGCGTGCGCGGAGTGCAGCAGCACACAGCACTGGGCGGCGAAGTCGGCGTTGTCGCGGGGGACGGCGTGCAGGTCGCGTCGCTCGCGCGCCAGCCAGCCGAACTCGGTGGCGGTCAGCTCGTCGGCGGCGAGGCCGTGGCGGGCGCGGGTAGCGGCGAGGGCGTCGTCGAAGGGGGCCGCGCCGGGGCGTACGTCGGCCGGGGCGAAGCCGCGGTCGGTGGCGACGCCGAGCATCACGGTGGCGGCGGAGCGGTCCGCGTCGGGCAGGTCGCCGCCCGCCGGGAGGCCGAAGGCCGCGTCGACCCACTTCTCGTACAGGTCGACGCCGTGGACCCAGGACGCCAGTGACCAGATCCGCATACCGGCCGGCCGGCGGTTGGGTTCGACGACGGCGGCGTGGGTGTCGTCGTCGCTGAGCTTGATCTCGTTGTGGAAGGGGCCGTCGCACTGGCCGACGAGCCAGTTCGCGAGCCGTCCGGCGCGGCGCAGTGTGGCGTGTCCGGCGGGGCTCACCCGGGCGGGCAGCACCTGGGCCACCTCCACCGGGTACCGCCCGGCCGCGCTGACCTTCTCGGTGACGAAGGAGAGGCTCCCCAGGCCGTCGTAGGAGAACTCGCGCCGGTAGGGGATGAGCTGTTCGCACAGCACGCCGTCGCGGACGTACGGCCGTACCTCCGCGAACGCGGCGTCGAGGTCGTCGCCGGGGCGGACGAGGACGACGCCGCGGTTGTTGCCCTCCTTGGCCGGTTTGACGACGAAGCCGCCGGGGTGGCGCCGCGCGAATTCCCGCAGGTCGGCGACTGTTTCGACCCGTGTGTAGTCGGGCACCAGGACCCGCTGGGCGCTCAGCAGGGCGCCGCCGGCGCGCTCCGCGTCGCGGTAGGCGAGCTTGCAGAACGCGGCTTCGGCGGGCTCCGGCGCGTCCACCCGCAGGCCCAGCCGGCGCAGCAGTTCGGCGCCGCTGTGCACCGCGTTGTCCGAGAAGACGATGCCCGCCGCGAACTCCGCGCGGCGCGGCCCCAGCAGCTTCTCGCCCCGCTCGGCGAAGTCCGCGTCGAGCGGGTCGAGGTCTATCACCTCGTCGCTGATGCGGGTGTCGCTCTCGCCGGGCCGGGCGCGGACCAGGGTGGTCAGCGCGCCGTGCCGCTCGCGTGCGTAGCGGCGCATGTGCCGTACGTCGTCGACGCGGCTGAGGTTGTAGTCGACGATGAGGAATCTGGGCGGTGCGGTGGGCATGGGGTCGCCTCCTGGGATGAGGGGTCCGGCGGTCAGCGCGGCAGGGGGCCGTAGCGCACGTCGACGGCGTGGGCGGAGGCCCGCTCCAGCTCCGGCAGGAGGCGGTCGCGCTCGGCGAGCGGGAAGCGCCACAGCATCTGTCCGAGGAAGACCTCGCGGGAGCGGGGTTCGACGGTGTCGCCCTCGCCGAGGAGGATCTGCGCGAGCGCGGGCGCGAGCGGCAGATCGTCCGCGACGCCGATGTGCTCGATGCGGCCGGGCTCGGCGAAGAAGACGCGGAAGAAGGTGGCGTGCGGTGTCGGCGGGGTGCCGTCGGGCCGGAAGGACAGGCGGCGCAGCCGGCCCCGGTCCACGGGCTCCAGCAGCAGGTCGAGCCAGAGGTCGAGCAGTCCGGCCTCGCCGTTCAGCTCGCGCACGCTGGGCGAGATGAGGCTGCCGCCGACGCGCGGGTTGATCTCGATCAGGTCCCACCGGGAGCCGTCGAACCGGGCCTCGACGTGGAAGCAGCCCCAGCGCAGGTCCAGGTGGGCCAGGAGGCCGGTGACCCAGGCCAGGCCGGCTGCGGTCCGCTCCGGGCCGGCGGAGACGGGCGGGCTGGTGCAGGCGTTCTCCAGGACGGCGCCGCCGGTCTCGGTCACCTCGCACTTCTCGTGGACGGCGACCACGAACGCCTCGCCGTCGCCGACGAGCACCTCGAAGCTGAACTCGCGTCCCGGCAGGTAGTCCTCGACCAGGAAGGCGAGCCCGTCGTCGCCGAAGGCGGAGGCGTAGACGCTGTCGCCCCGGGACTCCTCGGTGATCCGCCGGATCTCCGCCCAGGTGGTGGCGGCGGACAGCGGGAAGGTGCCGTAGGAGGCGATCCCGCTCACGGGCTTGATGAAGAACTTCCCCGGGCGCCGCTGGTGGGCGGCGAGCGATTCCTCGGTGAGCGCCTCGGCGCGCACCCGGCTCAGCCCGGCCGCCGTCAGCGTCTGCCGCAGCGTCAGCTTGTCGCGCAGCGCCAGCACCTGGTCCGGGGCGAGGTCGTCCACCCCGAGCAGGGCGTTGGCGTGCGCCATCAGATGGCGGTAGCCCTCCCACACGGTGACGCAGGCCCGGACGTGTGCACCGCGCTCGCGCAGTTCCGTCAGGTACGACTCGACGTCGGCGCGGGTGAGCACATGGTCGTCGGTGCACCGGACACGGGTGGCCTTCGCCTCCAGGTCGGCCTGCCGGGTGGGCAGGTGCTCGGGCTCGGGCAGGGAACTGAGGACGTAGGACGCCAGTCCGCGCGCGTCCAGTGCGGCGATCAGGTCCTCCATGAAGGAGAAGCCGACGTGGCTGAGCAGCAGGACGCCCTCGCCGTGTGCCGTGGCCGGGTGGCTCACCTTGCGATCCCTTCGGTGTGTACGGGTGCGGGGTGCTCCCGCCTCCGCCTCCCCCGGGAGCACGGGGCAGGGGGAGGCAGAGGCGGGAGCCTCTGGAGCGGGTCAGGCCGCGGTGGTCGCCTTCGCCTCGGCGCCGAGGGTGTTGGCGTACAGCTCCTCGAAGTACTGGGCGAGCAGCCGCTGGTGCTCCTGGAGGTACCGCTTGAGCGCGTCGATGTCCTGCTCGTCGCGGATCAGGTGGCGCAGCGCCGCCCACACCTCGCCGGGGTGGTCGTCGTTGATGTCGGTGTGCGAGTGGCTGATCTGGCCGCCGATGTTCTTCTCGCCGACGGAAGTCTTGAGCGCGACGAGCTTGCGCGGCTCCAGCTTCACGTTCACGTACTCGACCAGGTACGAGTAGGCGACCACGCCGAGCGGGCCCTCGTGGTCCAGCAGGTACGAGAAGTAGCCGGTGAGCAGCTTGGTCGACAGGTACGGCTCGACCGAGAGGAACTCCTCGCGGCTGACGCCGACCTTGGCGAGGTCGTCGATGAACAGCTCGTCGTGGAGCATCTCCTCCTGCTCGTAGTTGGCCCACACCTGGGCCGCCTCCGGGCTCCGCTTGGCGATCTCGGTGAGCGCCTTGGACTCGGCCACCCGCAGCAGGCGGATACGCCAGGCGGTCTCGATCAGATTCCGCTTGTAGTACTCGGAGTTGACGTCCTTGCCCTCCAGGTGGGCGGCGGCCGGGACGGTCTCGTACCACTCCTCGACCTGCCGGTCGAGGAGGACGTCGATCTCGGCGCGCAGCTCGGCGGAGGCGGACGCGCTCAGGAACGGCCGGCGGTTGTCGTAGCCGACGTTGATGACTCGGTTGGACATGGGTCTCCCTCTGATAGGCCCGTTCGGGCGGGTTTCTTCCGGGAATGGAGATGGTTCGGGGGCGCGCACGGGCGACGCCGCGGGCCGTCGGGCCACGGCGGCAGGTCCTGCCGGTGCGGTGCGCGCGGTGGAAAGGAAGGAGGAAAGGGGCGTGTCAGTCGGCGAGGCGGATGGTCGCCGGACCGTGGAGCCGGCACTGGCACGCCAGGCGGTAGGAGCCCTCGGACCTGCCGAGGTCCTCCAGGAAGTCCCGTTCGTCGTCGTCGCTCTCGCCCAGCGCGTCGGCGCCTTCGATGACCTCGACGACGCAGGCGCCGCAGGCTCCGGAGCGGCAGCCGAAGGGGATGACGCGCTCGGGGGTCTCGTACTCGATGTCGGTGAGGCGGGAGCCCGCGGGCAGCATGATGTCCAGCCCGTGGGGAAGTACGGTCAGCTTCTTCAACTGCACGGCGTCAGGCACCTTTCCGCGTGGTGCGGTCAGGGGGAGGGACGTCGGAGGAGTGCTCGGGTGCCAGCCGGCTGCCGGGGCGCAGCGCCACGGCGGCGTGGTTGACCGCGGTGGCCGCCTCGGCGAAGCCGACGGAGATCAGCGGTACCCGGCCGGGCCGGACACAGCCGTCGCCGACCGCGTACACCTCCGGCAGGTCGGTCCCCTGGGTGGCGGCGTCCACCAGGAACGCCCGGTGCTCCAGCCGCGCTCCCCAGTCGGCGAGCGGGCCGAGGTGGGCGGAGAAGCCCAGCGCGGCGATCAGCGTCTCCGCCGGGACCTGCGCCGATTCCCCGCCGTGGGCGATCGTGACACGCTCCAGCCGTTCCGCACCGTGGCAGGCCGTGACCTGCGCGTCCGTGAGGACCCGTACGGGGGCGTCGTGGAGCTGTTTCACGCTGTGCTCGTGGGCGCGGAAGGCGGCGCGCCGGTGCACCAGGGTGGTGCTGCGGGCGATCGGGGCGAGGGCCAGGGCCCAGTCCACGGCGCTGTCGCCGCCACCGACGATCACGACGTCCCGTCCGGCGTGGTCCGCGGGGCGCGGTACGTGGTAGGCGGCGCCCCGGCCCAGGTACGGCAGTGCGCAGGTCAGGGCGCGGGGTGTGAACCGGCCCAGGCCCACGGCGATCACGACGGCCCCGGCGTGCACGGTGCGGCCGCGGTCGGTGCCGACGCTCCAGCCGCCCCCGGCGCGCCGGGTGAGCGTCGTCGCCGCGTGGCCGAGCAGATACCGCGGCGCGAAGACGGCCGCCTGTGCGACGAGGTTGTCGATCAGTTCACGCCCCTTGACCGCCAGGTGCCCGGCGACGTCGTAGAGCGCCTTCTCCGGGTAGAGCGCGGCCACTTGACCACCGGGCTGGTCGAGAGCGTCGATGACGGCGCAGGTCAGGCCGCGGAATCCGGCGTAGTAGGCGGCGTGGAGGCCGGCGGGGCCCGCGCCGATGACGGCGATGTCGACGGTGACGGCCGGATCGGCCGTGCCGGGTATGTGGGTGGGGCCGGCCGCCTCCGCGGCGGTTCCGGATGCTCCGGTCATCGCCCGCCGCCCCCGGTTCTGCCGTCCTCGCCGTCCTCGTCGCCGTCCTGCGTACGCGCCGTCCGGGCGCGCTCCTCGCGCAGGTTCAGCACCTCGTACAGCACGTCGTGGACGGGCGTCGGTGTGCCGAGGCGGTCGCCGAGCCGCACCACCGCTCCGGTCCAGGCGTCGAGTTCGGAGGGGAGACCGGCCAGGATGTCCCGCTGGAGCGACGAGGTGCCCTGGGCGGGCTGGCGGTCGATGAAGGCGAGCGTCGATTCCACGAGGTCATCGGGGAGTTCAACGTCGGCCGCGCGGGCCAGCCGCGCCACCTCGGCCATGCCGTCGGCCAGCAGCCGGCGGGTTCCCGGACGGGAGCGGAGTTCGCCGAAGCCCGCGTCCGTCACCGCGCCGAGGGAGCCGAACGGCACCACGAACAGGAACTTGGCCCAGAGTTCGGCCCAGATCCGGCCGGCGACGACGCCGCGCGCACCGGCTTCGGTGAGCGCGTCCCGCAGCCGCTGCGCGCGGTCGGTGACCCGGTCGTCCCACTCGCCGAAGGTCAGCGATCCCTCACCGCCGACGTGCTGGATCACACCGGGTCCGGCCAGCCGCGCGATGACCTTGGCGACACCCGGCAGCACCGCTTCCCGGCCGACGACTTCGGCTACCAGCTCCGGCGCCTCGACGCCGTTCTGCAGCGTCACCACGCCCGTTCCCGGTCCCACCAGAGGCTTCAACGCCTCGATGGCGGCGGGCAGTTGCCAGGTCTTGACGCACAGGAGGACGAAGTCGCTCACGCCGATCTCCGAGGCGTCGGAGGTCGCCCGTACCCGCTCGACGGCGAAGTCGCCGTCCGGTGAGCGCACGGTGAGTCCGTCCCGGAGCAGCGCCTCCAGATGGGCCCCCCGGGCGACGAACCGTACGTCGTGTCCGGCGGCGGCTAAGCGGCCACCGAAGAACCCTCCGACGCCCCCCGCACCGACTATCGCGATCTTCACGATTCTTTCCTCGCTTTTGACTCAGATTTCGCCTGCTGTTGTACGGAATTCGGGTGGTTCCTCTGCAGGGCTCGCCGTCGAGCGGGGCGGCACAGCGCAACCCTCCTGCTCCACAAGTCCGTCGGGTATGGTTCATCCGATTATCCGGTCACTATTGAACGGGATTTTCAAAAAGGGTGAACGAGTGCGGAGAGGGGGGAGAGGACGCAGCGGCGCCGCGTCACCTTTCGACGCTGCCCCAGATGACGTCGTCCGCACCGACATGACTGCTCACGGCGGTGTCCGCGGTGACCGCCGTCACCGTTCCGGGAATTACGGCAAGGAAAAAGGTGGCGCTGAACGCGACAGCGGAACTTCTGGTGCTCACGGTTTTCTCCCCCAGTTTTATCGGGCGAAAGGTTCTCCCTCGCCCGACAGAAATCTTGCCGGAACGGGGGTGTCCATGGCCACTGAAAGCTGATGGTGAAAAGTCACTGACAAGTTCTCGTCACGGCTAATCCACACAGAGTGGAAGAAAAGTGGGCAAAATGGACCCCAGCACGGGGGTGGGGGCGGACCAGGAGCTGCCGCAACTGCTCGAACTGCACCAGACGCTTTATCGCATCGCCCTGGAGAACGGCGTCCTGCACACCGCGCTCGTGGCGCGGGAACTCGACCGTCCGACCGCCGAGATCACCGAGGCGGTGCGCGACCTCGCCGCCCTCCGTCTGCTGCATCCCACGCAGACCGCCGGCGCCGACGCCCCGGGCGAGGACCCCGGCGCCTCTCCCACGTACACCGCCAACAGCCCCGACGTCGCCACGGCCCATCTCAACGGCCCCGTGGACGCCCGGATACGGCAGTTACGGCAGCGGTCGGACCAGGTCAACAACCACGTCATGATCATGCGCGGGGTGTTCGAGGAGGCCCGGCAGAGCCACTACACCCGCACCGGCGTGGAACGGCTGACCGGCATCGACGCGATCCGCGGCGTCCTGGAACGGCTCACGCTGACCGCGAGCGTCGAGATCGCCTCCGCGCACCCCTCACTCCCCGCCCAGCCGGTGATAGACGAGGGACGGGGCCGCACCACGGAAGCCGCCGAGCGCGGCATCCGGCTGCGCACGCTCTACCCCCACTCCGTGCTGTCCCACCCCTACATGCGGCAGCATCTGAGCACCGTGGCCGGGGCGGGCGTGCAGTTCCGCACCGTCGGCCACATCACCGACCGGATCATCCTCTTCGACGCGGACACGGCCGTCGTCGCCGATCCCGACCAGCCCGCGAACCGAGGCGCCCTGGTCATCCGGGACCGCTCACTCGCCCGCTTCCTCTACCGCTCCTGGGAGAGCATGTGGGACTCCGGACGGCCCTTCACGGCGTCGGACGGTGACCCCTCGGCCGCCCCCAAGGACGATGTGCGCAGGGAGGTGCTGCGCATGCTGGAGTCCGGCATGAAGGACGAGATGGCCGCCCGCCGGCTGTCCATGTCCGCCACCACCTACCGCCGCCATGTGTCCGAACTCCTGGTGGAACTGGGCGCCCAGAGCCGCTTCCAGGCGGGCAGCTACGCCCGGCGGGCCGGCTGGCTGGTCGACTGACGTACCGGCCCGCCCCGACGACGACGCCCCGGCCCGTCGTCGCGGAGCCGGCGGGCTGCCGCGGAGCCGGCCGGTGCCCCACAGACACGGCCGGCGGCGGCAGCCCGCCGGGAACAGAAACCCGCACCGCGCGGCGACGCGCCCATGCCCCTACGGCGACCGCCGCCGCGAAGCCCGGCCATTCGCCGACGGCCCGCGCCCGCACAGCGCCACCGGTAACCGTTCTCCCCGAACTCCGCAATGAACGGCTCGCCGCGCGGAGTGCGGCGGTACGTACGGCGAGCGGGCGGCTAATTCCCTCGAATCCGGGGGCCCGGCCGACCTACGCTTCCCGTATGCCGACCGGAAAGACCTCTTACGTCTGTCTGCCCTGCCGGGCCTCGTACAAGTTGCCCTACCCGAAGCGTTATGACCGGGAGCGGATCTGCCCGCACTGTGCGAAACCGTTGATTCATGTCGGTTCCGCCTTCGCGGCTCCCAAGAAGCGGGATGCCGATGCCTGGCGGGTGCTCTCCGTCCTGTTGAACTCCGGAGTCGGCTTTCACAAGAGTTGTTGCGGCGGCCCCGGTTACCGCCCCCGGACTCTCCGGGAGGTACGGGAGCGACTGAACCACGCCCGGAGTTCCGGGGAGCCGTTCGCGCGCGCGTTGGTCCGGCGCGAACTGCCGTGACGGCGGCACCGGGAACGCGGCGGGGCCGTTCCCGGTACGGGCCCCGGCCGGCGCGGACGCGGTGAAAGGAATGCGTCCGGTGGGGCGGACCCGTTCGTCCCGGCACCGCGCCGCTACGCCCCGTCCCGGTCCTGGCCGCCCGCCGCCGCCCGCCGGACGGCCCCGGTCGCGGGCCGCCGCCCCGGTGCCGGGCCCCGGCGGGCGAAGCGGCCCGGGGTGGTGCCCAGGAACCGTTTGAAGTGGCGGGTCAGATGCGGCTGATCGTGGAATCCGGCCTCGGCCGCCGTGTCCGCCGGGGGCAGTCCGTCGAGGAGCAGACGGCGGGCGCGGTCGACGCGGCGGGCCGTCAGATAGCGGTGCGGGGCGATGCCGAAGGCGGCCGTGAACGCCCGCACCAGGTGGGCGGGGTGCGCGTGCAGCAGCCGCGCCGCCTCGTCCAGGGATACGCCGCTGACCAGCCGCTCATCGAGGAGGTCGCGCAGCGCGTGGGCCACGCCGCGGCCGGGCTGCGGCGGGCCGGCCAGGAGGCGGGGCCGCAGATGGCCGCGGAGCCGTTCGGCGACGAGGGCGAGGCGGCTCTCGGCCTCCAGTTCCTCCCCCGGGGCGGCCAGGGCGGTGTGCAGTTGTCCGACGCGGCGCCGCAGCAGCGGATCGGCGAGGTCCGGTCCGTCCACCGCCGGGCCGATGAAGGTCTCGTCCAACTGCGTCAGATCCAGGTAGAGCACCCGTTTACGGAAGCCCCGCGCGGTGGCGGACGACCCGTTGTGCGGCACCTGCGGCGGCAGCAGGGAGACCGTGCCGTCCGGGGTGCCCCGCTCGCGGCGGCCCAGGTCGTAGCGGACGGCGCCGTCGTCGACGAGCAGCAGCGTCCACACGTCGTGGAGGTGCATCGGGTACGCGTGCCCGGTGAACCGGGCGTGGAGGACCTCCGCGATCCCGGGCACCCGGGGGCGCCACGCGGAAACCTCCTGACCTGCCTCCATGCAAAGAACGTACAAGAAGCAGCGGCGGGGCGACCGGCAGTCTCATGGCATGACGAACGCCATGAGGAACGAGCCCGCCCCCGTACGTTTCGACACCAAGATCGCCGTGCTGCTCCGTGCGGACCTGGCGGTCTGGCAGCGGCTGAATGTGACCGCGTTCCTGGTCAGCGGCGTCGGCCCGGAGCTGCCGGAGACCATCGGCGAGCCGTACGCCGACGCCGACGGCACCCCGTACCTGCCGATGTTCCGCCAGCCCGTCCTGATCTTCGAGGGGACGAAGGAGACGCTGACCACCGCGCACGGCCGCGCGCTCTCCCGCGGGCTGGCGCGGTCGGTCTTCACCGCCGACCTCTTCGCCACCGGCAACGACCGGGACAACCGCGCCGCGGTCCGGGCCGTCCCGGCGGACCGGCTCGACCTGGTCGGACTGGCCGTGTACGGGCCGCGCAACGCGGTCGACAAGGCGTTCAAGGGGGCCCGGATGCATCCGTGAACCGTCCGGCAGGAGGGCCCGTGGCGTGCACGGAGCGGAGTTATCCACAGGCTCGGCGTGGTCGGGTGGATTCCTCGTACGCTTCATGCATGGGTGAGGTCGACGTGGCAGAAAGCGCAGGCAGCGAGATGGCGGACGAGCCGGATGCGGGCGAGGCGGTGCAGGTCCTGCGCCGGGTGTTCGGTTACGACGCGTTCCGCGGCAGTCAGCAGGAGATCATCGAGCATGTGATCGGCGGCGGGGACGCCGTCGTGCTGATGCCGACGGGCGGCGGCAAGTCGCTGTGCTACCAGATCCCGTCGCTGGTGCGGCCGGGCGTCGGCATCGTGATCTCCCCGCTGATCGCGCTGATGCAGGACCAGGTCGACGCGTTGCGGGCGCTGGGCGTCCGCGCCGGATTCCTCAACTCCACACAGGACGTCGAGGAGCGGCGGCTGGTCGAGGCGGAGTTCCTGGCCGGGGAGCTGGATCTGCTGTACCTCGCGCCCGAGCGGCTGCGCGTCGAGCAGACACTCAGCCTGCTCGACCGGGGCAAGATCTCCCTCTTCGCGATCGACGAGGCGCACTGCGTCGCCCAGTGGGGCCACGACTTCCGGCCCGACTACCTCGCCCTGTCGATGCTGCACGAGCGGTGGCCCGAGGTCCCCCGCATCGCGCTGACCGCGACGGCCACCGAGGCGACCCACAAGGAGATCACCTCCCGGCTGCGGATGGACCGCGCCCGCCACTTCGTCGCCAGCTTCGACCGGCCCAACATCCAGTACCGCATCGCGCCGAAGAACGAGCCGAAGCGCCAGCTTCTGGAGCTGCTGCGCACCGAGCACGCCGGGGACGCCGGCATCGTCTACTGCCTCTCCCGCGCCTCGGTGGAGAAGACCGCCCAGTTCCTGACGGACAACGGCGTCGCCGCGGTGCCGTACCACGCCGGGCTGGACGCCCGGACCCGCGCCGCGCACCAGTCACGGTTCCTGCGGGAGGACGGCCTGGTCGTCGTCGCCACCATCGCGTTCGGCATGGGCATCGACAAGCCCGACGTACGGTTCGTCGCCCACCTCGACCTGCCGAAATCCGTGGAGGGCTACTACCAGGAGACGGGCCGTGCCGGGCGCGACGGCCAGCCGTCCACGGCGTGGCTGGCGTACGGACTCCAGGACGTGGTCCAGCAGCGGAAGATGATCGACGGTTCGGAGGGCGACGACGCGCACCGGCGGCGACTGTCGGCGCATCTGGACGCGATGCTCGCGCTGTGCGAGACGGTGCAGTGCCGCCGGGTGCGGCTGCTGGCCTACTTCGGCCAGGAGAGCACCGCGTGCGGCAACTGCGACACCTGCCTGGCACCGCCGCAGACCTGGGACGCCACCGTCCCGGCGCAGAAGCTGCTGTCGACGATCGTGCGGCTGAAGCGGGAGCGCGGCCAGAAGTTCGGCGCGGGCCAGATCATCGACATCCTGCTGGGCCGCAAGACCGCGAAGGTCGTCCAGTTCGACCACGACGCGCTGAGCGTCTTCGGCATCGGCACCGACCTGCGCGACGTCGAATGGCGCGGTGTGGTCCGCCAGTTGCTGGCGCAGGGCCTGCTCGCCGTCGAGGGGGACTACGGCACGCTGGTGCTGACCGAGGCGAGCGGCGAGGTGCTGCGCGGCGGACGCGAGGTGCCGATGCGGCGGGAGCCGGAGAAGGCGGCGCGCGCGGCGAAGGCGAAGACGTCGAAGGGCAAGCGGGCCCCCGTCGATCTGCCGGAGGCGGCACTCCCGGTCTTCGAGGCGCTCCGCGCCTGGCGTGGCAGCACCGCGAAGGAGCAGGGCGTCCCGGCGTACGTGATCTTCCACGACGCGACGCTGCGGGAGATCGCCATCGCCCGCCCCGCCACCACCGCCGAGCTGGGCACGGTCAACGGCGTCGGCGAGAACAAGCTGGCGAAGTACGGCACCCAGATCCTTGAGGTCCTCGCGGGCGGCGACGGCACGGGCGGCACCCCGGACGCCGGGCCGTCCTCCGGCGCCGCAGACACCGGACAGCCCGCCGGAGCCGCGACGCGCGCGGCCATCGCCGCCCGGAACGCGAGCGCCCTCGGCGGCCGCTCCGGCGGCCCGGCACACCCCGCGGACCTGCCCGAGCCTCCGCCGGAGGACTGGGACGCGCCGGAGCCGCCGGAGGACATCGACTGGTGACAGACGGTCGCCGGGGCCGCCGGGGCCCGGCGACCGGGAACCACGGCGGCCCGGCCGCCGCATCCGGCCCGCCCGCCGAAAACGGGGAAAACCGCAGCTCAGGAGGCGTGTTCATGAACGGGGGAAGGCGGGGGGAGGCGCAGCACCGTACGGGCGCCGCCGCCGGGCGCGTGGGAGAAGCGGATATCGATGCCGAGGACCGCGGCCTGGCCGACGGCGATGGTCAGCCCCAGACCGTGCCCCCGGCCCCGCCCCGGCGCGTCGGTACGGAACCGCCGCGGTCCGTGGTGCAGCAGATCCTCGGGGTAGCCCGGGCCGTGATCGCGTACCTCGATCCGCGGCGCCCCGCCCGGCACACCGCCGGGGGCCGCGTCGACGGTGACCTGGACGGGCGGACGGCCGTGCCGGTGCGCGTTGAGGACGAGATTGACGAGGATGCGGTCCAGCCGCCGCCGGTCCGTCTCGACGACACCGGAGGAGACGATCCGCACCTCCGTGTCGAGCCCGGTGGCGTGCACACTGCGCTCGACGAGGGTGCCCAGATCGTAGGAGTCGAGGTCGGCGTGCTCGGCGCCCGAGTCGAGACGGGAGATCTCCAGCAGATCCTCGGTGAGCCGGTGCAGGGCCCGCAGCCGGTCGTTGATCATTTCCTTGGGGCGGCCCTCCGGGAGAAGCGCGGCCGAGGCCAGGATGCCCGTCAGCGGCGTCCGCAGCTCATGCGCGACATCGGCGGTGAACCGCTGCTCGGCCTGGAGCCGGCTCTGCAGCGAACCGGCCACCGAATCCAGCGCCGCGGCGACGGCCGCCACCTCGTCACCGCGCCCGGCCCCTCCCCCACCGGAACCGCCTCCCTCGCCGGCCGCGTCACCTGGCGCCGTGCCGACCCGGGCGTCCAGATCACCCGCGGTGATCCGCCGGGCGACCGCCGCGGTCCTGGTCAACCGGCGGCTGATCCGGTGCGCGAGGAACAACCCGGCGAGCGCCACCGCCACCGCCGCCAGCACCGCCGAGCCCAGAATGGCCGTGTCGAACTTCTCCAGGGAGCGGCTGGTGTTGCCGTACGGCGACCACACCGCCATGACCTGATCCCCCGCGGGCGCCGCCGCCCACATGACGGGCCGCCCCCGATACGTCCCCACCATGCTGCCCTGCTGACCACTGCGCGCCAACTTCCTCAGCGGCTCCGGTAGTTGCGGCGGATCCAGAACGGAGTTGATGCCTTCACCGGACGTGCCGTACTCGAAGAGGTCCAAGGCGATGTCGAGGTCGGCGCGCGTCTCCTTACGCACCTGACCGACGGTCTGACGAGCCACCGCGTTGTGCACCAGCACACCGAGCACCGCCGCGACCGCACAGCACACCGCGGTCACCGTCAACGCGATCTTCCACCGCAAGGAGACCGCCGCACGGCGCACCGCACGACGCACCAACGCGACAAGCCGCACCGGCACGCCGCGCACGCCCCGCACACCCTGCGAGGCGGCACGGCGGAAGGGGGCGGGGCGGGGAGGGGTGGAGGGGGAGGGGGAGGGGGAGGGGGGAGGCCCCCCGGAAGAGCCGCGCCGCCGCCCGCGCCGCCTCATCGCCCGCCTCCACCCGTACTCATCGCCGCTCCTCGCGGAGGAGCGGCGCGGCGGCGGGCGACTCGGCCGGTTCGGGCGGCACCGGTCCGGGCGTACCGCTGCGGGCCGGTTGGGGTTTGCGGGCGTCGTCGAGGGTGAGGTCCCAGAGCGTCATCCGGTCCTTGTCCCACAGGTAGTCGGTGACGCTGACGTAGCGCGGATCCTTGGTGGGTTCGCGGACGACGAGGTGCCCCGCGGCCAGTTCGACGCCGGCGAGGACGCCGCGCAGGGCCAGCACGCGGGTGACGGTCCCGTGCCGGACGCTGTAGACGCGCAGGTCACTGGTGCGCTCGTCGCGGTCGACGGCCATGATCAGTTCGGGTTTGCCGTCGTCGGTGAGGTCGTGGAGCACCGGGGTGCGTACGGAGCCCGGTGCCGGTGGTTTCTGTCCGTCGGCTGCCAGGTCGGCGTCGAGGACGGCGCGCGGGTCGGCGTCGGCCATGCTGCCGCTCGGGATGTGCGGAATGCGCGGTACGGGCTTGAGCGCCACGGGGTTGTCGCTCCGGCTCGGCGGTGCGGGCGAGCGGTCGGCCCACAGCGCGAACGGCGCCTTCACCTCTCTGGCCCGCCCGTCGCTCTGCAACCCTTCGAACCCGGCGCACCCCGCCAGGAGGGTGAGCGGGAGCAGCGCGGCGAGCGACGCCCTGGCCCGTTGCCGCATCGGTCACCGCCTTACCTGATCGGCGGGCACCACCGGGCAGGAGCACGGGCCCCGCCGACTCCGGCATGACCGCATAAGAATCGGTACATACCTCGTAAAAATATCCAAGGTGGCGTGCGAGGGAGAGTTCAGATGGGCCTTCCGTGACGGGACCGTACGCAGAGATCGCGGTGACTGTTACACGACGTACGGTTTCCCGTGAAACAAGCTCCGTAGCGTAGGGACGCGGAATCGGTCCGGGGCCGGGCCCGGAGACGGTCATGTGAACGGTGGAGATCCGTATCCGGGACCGGCCTCGGGCGCTTTCCCATCAGAGCGCACGGCCGTGTGCGTCGCACCGACCCGACCGTGTCCGCCCGAACCGTCCCTGCCGAGGAGTGCCCGATGTCCGACCAGCGTCGCTCTGTGATCCGCACCGTTGCCGTCGCATCCGGTGCGCTCATCGCGCTGCTGCTGCCCGCCGGTGCGGCCGTCGCCGCCGATATGACCGGGCCGGTCGCCGGCGACCGTACGTCGATCATGCTGCCGGACGACGGTCTGGCCGGGCTGGCGGAGAAGGTGGGCCATCTGCCGACCGCGCTCCTCGTCGCCGGGGTCGGCGCGCTGATGGCGTTCGGCATGGTCGGCCTGGCGATGCGCCGACGCCGCCAGGACTCCGCCCTGAGCGCCACGGCCAACCGCCGCAGCCGCGTGACGGGCTGACGGGCTGACGGGCTGACGGACCGACGGGCTGACGGGCTGACGGGCTGACGGGCCGATCGCACCGGCCGGCGAACCGGCCGCCCCACACCCGGCCGGTCCCCCGCGCCGACAGCCCCACCGGCAGGCCGACGAACCAACGAGCCACCCCAGCCGAACTGGCAGGTCAACGGGGCCAGCAGGCCATTAGGTCCGCAGGCCGGCAGCTCAGCAACCCCCACCACCCCGGCTCCCTACCGCCTCTCCCCCTGCGCCCCGCACTCCGGCCCCGTCCGTGCGTACAGCGCGACCCACCCGCCGTGGACCGTGCGGCTGCGGCAGAGGGTGAAGGCGTCGCGGAGCGTCGTACGTTTGGCGATCTCCTGGTCGTTGGGGTCGTCCGGTCCGCCGGGGCCGTCGCCCACGACCACGATGCGGCCGGTGGGCGTGGTGAGCATCCGGTCGCTGACGGCGTCGCCGGAACGTTCGGTGCCGTAGAGGGTGCCGGAGGCGGCCGGATCGCGGCGCAGGGCGAGATCGCGCAGGTCACGGTAGGTGTCGGGGTGGGCGGCGACCCAGACGCGACGGCGGGCCGGGAGGAAGAGCAGACCGTCGCCGGGCCCGGCGAGCGCGCGGACGGCGCGGGCCACGGCCGTAGCGTCGTCGACCCGGCTGACGGGCATCCGCAGCCGGACATCCACGGGCAGCAACCCCACGACGACGAGTGCCAGCGCGAGCGCCCGCCGCCGCAGCCGGGCGCCGCTTTGGCCCTCCTCCCCCGCCGGGCGCAGCAGCCGGGCCAGCGCGGCGCCGGCGAGCAGCGCGAAACCCGCCGTGTAGGAGAGGACGTAGCGGTCCACGTAGGCCGGTTCGGCGGAGGAGAGCAGGAAGAGCAGGAGGGTGGGGAGCAGGAGCAGGGGGAGGCCGAGGGCGCGCAGGCCGATGGGGCCGCGGGAGCGGATACGGGCGCGGGAGCAGGCGATGCCGGTGGCGGCGAGGACCGCGAAGGTGAGCAGTTGCAGCGGGTCGGGCCAGACCAGCCAACTGAGCTGGCCGGACTGGCGGGTGCTGTAGAGGGCGAGCGGGGCGAGTCCGGCGAGGACCCCGGCGGCGGTCAGGGCCCAGGTGCGCAGGGTGCGGCGCGGGAGCCGGCCGAGGACGAGCGCGGTGCCGTGCACCGGCAGCACCAGGACGGCGAACTCGTGCAGCAGACACGCCGTCAGCGTCAGGGCCGTGTAACCGGCCCACAGCGCGCGGCACGAGCGGCCGGGCTCCTGCCGGGTGCGGACCGCGATCCGTACGAGCGGGTGGCAGGACCAGACGACGAGGGCGCAGACCAGCGCGTACGAGCGGCCTTCCTGCGCGTACTGCTGTACGGGCGGGAGCAGCGCGAACGCGATGCCGGCCCAGCGGCCGGTGCGGCGTCCGACGAGGAGGTCGCCGAGGAGGGCGACGCCGGCGGTGGCCGCGATCATGGCGGCGAGGGACGGCAGGCGCAGGGCGATGACATCCTCGCCGAGGGTCCGTCCGACGGCGCCGCCGAACGCCGGGCCGAGGAGCCCGCCGGGCCCCAGGACCGCTTCGTAGGCGGTGAACCAGAGGTGCATCAGCGCGTAGTAGAGGCCGTGCACCACGTCGATGTGGTGGAGGGTGGCCCAGAGCGCGGCGGGGGCGCGGTGCGCCATGTCGTACGTGACGATCTCGTCGCGCCACATGGCGCCGTCGCGGCGCAGTCCCCAGACGCCGAGTGCGCACATCAGCGCGGCAGGTACCGGTGTCACCGCGCGCCACGGCCACCGGGCGGGCGGCTCAGGGGGTGCGGTGGCCGGGGCTTCGGGTGCCGGTTCGGTTCGGGTGGCGTCGATGGCGGGCTCCGGTCGCGTTCGGTGCGGGCGGTCCGGCGGGGCACCGGCCGCCCGTGCCTGCCGAGGTGCCCGCCCGGAGAGGGGCGCTCCCATGCTCGCCCCTGCGCAGGGCTCTGCGCCTCACCCCTTACGGGCCGTTCCCCCGGACTGCGGGACGGCTTCGCTCCCCCGGCGGGCGGCTCCGGCACCTTACGGGCCCGGCGCCCGCCCCGTAGGGGAAGCGGACGTACGGCCCCCGAGGCTTCCGCGCGGCCCCGGCTCCCCGTCTGCGGGCGAACCCGCAGGTCCGGGGCTGCTCCGGCTGGGGCGCGGTGGCGGGCGGCTGTGCGCTCCGGGGCGCCCCGTACGGGTCACGGACGTGCTCCTACGGGAGCCGGGGCGGCCCCTACGGGTACGGCCCCGGCCCGTAAGAGGGACCCAGCCGACCCCGTAAGGGACGGAGTCGGCCCCGTAAGGGACGGAGTCGGCCCGGTAAGGGACGGAGTCGGCCCCCGTAAGAGATGAAGCCGACGCCCACTCCGGGAACGGGCGTCGGCCGTACGGGATGGGCGCGGCCCCCCGTACGGGACGGGCGCAGGCTCCCGTACGGGACGGGAGCCGACGTATCCACCCCGTACGGGGCCGGGCTCAGCCGATGCGGGTCAGCTTGGCGCCGAAGGTGGGTTCGGTCAGGTCCTCGGCGAGGGCGACCGGTACCCGCTGGGTGCTGTCGCCGCTGCCGACGGTCAGGACACCGACCTCCGTGCCGGCCTTGGCCTCGTGCGGGACGGTCTTGCCGCCGCCGTCGATGGTGAAGGTCGCCTTCATGCCGGGCCAGCCCACCGCGGGGAGGTCCTTGGTGGCGACGACGGGCGTCTCACCGCCGAGACCGTCATCGACGTAGCCGACGACCTGCCCCTTCTTGACGACGGTGTCGGCGACCAGCGCCTCCCGCGCCGCCGTGATGATCTTCGCGCTGTTGTCGAGCGCCAGCTTCAGGTGGGCGTTGGGGTCGCTGCTGCTGGTGCGCTGATCCATCGTGACGCCGAGCAGCAGTTGGTCCTTGCCGCCGACGGTGCGGTACGCGGCCCACATGAAGGCGCCGCCCGCGGGTGTGCTGGAGCCGGTTTTGATGCCGCGGACCACGTACGGCATCGTCGTGAGCAGGCTGTTGTTGTTGAACAGCCGCTCGGGCAGCCCGTCGATCTGGACGTTCTCGGTGGCGACGACGGCGCGGAAGGCGTCGTTCTTCATCACCTCACCGGCGAGCTTGAGCTGGTCGACGGCGGTGCTCACCGTCGTCTTCGCCAGACCGCTGGGGTCGGTGTACGTCGTCTTCGTCATGCCGAGCTTGCCGGCGGCGGCGTTCATCTTCTTCACGAACGCCTCCTCGCTCCCGGAGTCCCAACGGGCCAGTTGCCGGGCGGCGTTGTTACCGGAGGGGATCATCAGCATCTGGAGCATCTGCACCTCGCTGAACTTCTGCCCCTCCTGCAACGGCACCCGCGACTCGTCCTTGTTCTTCGAGTCGGCCGCCGCCTTGGCGTCGATGGTGATCGACTCGCCCTTCTCACCCTTCTTCAGCGGGTGGTCGCGCAGGATGACGTAGGCGGTCATGACCTTGGCGACACTCGCCGTCGGCACCGGCTTCTGCGGCCCGGACGTGCCGAGGCTGCCGACACCGACGACCTCCGCCGCGGACTGCCCCTGGCCGGGCCACGGCATGGAGAGCCGGCCGCCCTTGAAGGTGAACGCGGTCGAGTCCCCGAGGGCCAGCGCCGGATCCGGCAGCGGGCGCACCGACTGGACGACCACGAAGATGATCGCCAGCAGGATCACCAGCGGCGTCCAGATCTTGAACCGGCGGACGACGGTACGGAACGTGGTCTCCGGCGGCGGCGGGGTGTTGGTGAGCTGCGCGAGCAGGTCGAGGGGCGGCAGCGGCTCCTGCCGCGTCCGCTCGGCCTCGGGCAGCGCGCCCGGCCCCGGTCCGGCGGCGGCTCCGGCACCCGCGACGGCCGCCGCATCGGGCTTGCTCCCGCCGGACTTCTCCGTTCCGGGCCCATCGGCCGCGGGCCGGCTCGCCGCGCCCGGGACGGCCGTCGCCCCGGCGTCCTTCTCGCCCGACTTGGCCGCCGTCTTGCCGAGGGAACGCCCGGCGGCACCGGTGTCGTCCGACTTCAACGCGACGAACTGGCTGGTCCGCTCGGCGTCCCGCTCCCCGCCCCCGGCCTTACCCGCACTCCTGGGGTCGGCCTTGGCGCCCTTCTGTTCCTTGTCGCCCTGCTTCTTTTCGCCCTGCTCCTTTTCGCCCTCGGAACCGAGCTCGGCTCCCTCGGTGCCGGAGGTCTTACCGTCGGCGCCCTTCGCGTCCTTCGCGCCCTTGGACGACTCGGCGCCGTCCGGCGGGGCGAGCCGGAAGGCGGTGGTGGGCGGATCGACCAGGTCAGCGCCCTTCTTCCCGCTCCCGGCCCCGCCCTTGCCGTCGACCTTGCTCGCGGCGTCAGCCTTGCCCTCAGCGTCGGTCTTGTCCTTGGCGTCAGCCATGCCCTTGCCGTCGGCCTTGTCCTCGGCGTCGGCTCCGGCCTTGCTGTCGCCGTACGCCGCGCTCTTCCCGCCGGTCTCGCCCTCGGCGTCGGCTCCGGCCGTGCCCTTCGGGTCCGCGGCGGATTCCCCCTGGGCGCCGGGCGCTGCCTCGCCCTCGGGCTCCGCCTTCTTCTCCGGCTTCCGCTTGCCCTCTGACTTCGCGATGGTGAAGACGCGGGTGGCGTTGTCGACGGGCTCTTCGGCCGCGCCGGACTTCTTGCCCTTGGCCGTGAAAACGGCCGTCGGCCGGTCCACGTCATCGTCCTCGTCGGGGGTGCCCTCGCCCGCAGCGGCGGAGGCGCCACCGCCCGCGGCACCGGCGCCGGAGGCCGTGCCGCCCTTGGCGTCCGAGCCTTCCGCACCGGACACCGTCCGGTCCGCGGCCTTCGCTTCCCCGCCCTTCGGGCGAGCTTCGCCGCCCTTGTCCTCGGTGGCGTCGCCCACGGCCTTCGCTTCACCGGCCGGCCCGTCGCCTTCGGCCCCCGCGTCGTCGGCGTCACCGGCACCGGCGGCGTCACCGCTGCCCGCCCCGGCACCGTCGGCCCCGGACCGCGCGCCGGACCCGGTCCCGGCGTCCGCACCGGCCGCCGTCTCCGCCCCGGCGGCCGACTCCTTCACGCCCCCGGCCGCGGCGCTTATGTCCCCCGCGGCCTTTGCAGGCTTCTTTGCACTCCCGCCATCGGCGGCAGCGGTGGCGTCACCATCCGTACCGGCGCCGCCGACGGCATCGGCGGCGGTGGCGTCCGGGCTCTCCGTCTCGTCGTCCTTGCCCGCGACCCAGGCGGCGACGGCGGCCCGCAGCCGGTCGCCCGTCGCGCCGTCCGGGCCGTCGGCGTCATCGGCGGCCCCGTCCGCACCAGCGGACTCGGCGGACTCGGTGTCCCTGGACGCCCCATCGGCCCCAGAAGCCCCGTCCGTCGCCGTCTCCGGCTTCTCCGGAGCCCCCGCGTCCCCGGATGCCCCAGCGGCCTCGGCGGCCCCGCGTGCGGCGTTCTCGGCCTCCGCGGTCGTCTCCGCCGGCTCCCCCCGGAGGACGGCGAGGCGCGGGTCGCTCACACCCTGCGCCTTCCCCGACGCCTGCTTCTTGTCCGACTTGTCGGGGGACTCGCCCGCCACCGATGTCTCCTTCGTACGTCGCACTGTCTGGCCAGTGTTTCCAAGTGTCCGGCCAGTGTTCCCAAGTGTCCTGTGTCCGCGCGGCGCGCACTCCGCCGACCCCTGCCGCCCCGTCCCGCCGTATCTCGCGGAGGACGCCGTCGCCGTGCTAGACGAGAACGACATACCTACAGGTTCCCTGCCGAACCCCCCACGCACTCTCGACAGATGAATGTGAGAGGGGTCACCCTGTCATGCATCCACGCGGGGAGGCATGGATGGGCAGGAGCCGCAGAACAATTCCGGAGGAGCTTCTGCTGCTGGCTTTGGACCCGGCAACGGGCACCACAGCACAGCCGCAGTCGCTCGACCTCGGCCTGGCCGGGGCCCAGCTAGTGGAGCTGGCTCTGGCAGGACGGATAGCCCCGGACGGGGATCGTATCGCCGTGGTGATGCCACGGCCGACCGGAGATCCGACGCTGGACTCCGCGCTCGAACTGCTGCGCCGACGCGGCAGTCCGGTGCGCGCGGTCCACTGGATCGGCGGGCCCCGGCTGGGGCTGCGCCAGACGTATCTCTCACATCTCGAACGCTGCGGCATGGTCCATGCCGTGGAGGGACAGATGTGCGGGGTGCTGCCGACGACGCGCTACCAGGCGACGGAGACGGCCATCAGCCGGGAGATCAGGGCCCGGCTCGACACCGCGATCCGCACCGGCGTACCGCCGGACCCGCGGACCGCGGCGCTCGCCGCGCTGGCCCATGCGGTCGGTCTCGGCAAGCACCTCTACCCGGGGAACGAAGGGCGTTCATCACGCTCCCGTCTCCGGGATCTGATCCGGCACGACCCCATGGGCGGCCTGGTCGCACACGCGGTCATGGACGTTCAGAACGGCGTCGCGGCGCAGCCGCGGCGGGCGTCCACGGCGGGCTCGGGCCACGGCCCGGCGCGCCAGCCGGCCGGTCGGGGCGCGGTGACCGCGTCCGGAGTCCCGGCCCCGTCACGGCACGGGCACGGCAGCATGGCCCGGGCCGGCGCGCGCTGATCCCAGGGGCGCGCGGGGCGGTGCATGCGCCGTCCGCGCGCTCCGGTGATGCTCCCGGACGGCACCCCACCCCGGCGTCCCGTACGCCGGGCGGGGTGCCGTCCCGTTGCAGAACCGTCCCCACGAGCCCGTTCGGGAGCCGCAAGTGGCGCGGGGTGGCGGGCCGGCCGTTCCGGACGACGGCCGGTTCGCCGCCCCGCGCCTTGCCGTGCTCGCCTTCTGTAGGCGTTTGACTGCGCGGCGTCCATCCGGGGTGGCACTCTGCTGGCACGGAACAACGGCAGTACGACCCCGGAGGTGCGCGTCCCGTGGCGTCCCATGTCAACCCCACCGTCAGACGGCGCCGGTTGGGCCAGGAGCTGCGCCGGCTCCGTGAGCTCAAGGGCATGACGGCGGAGGAGGTGGCCGAGCGGCTGCTGGTCTCGCAGTCGAAGATCAGCAGGCTGGAGAACGGCCGCCGCAGCATCAGCCAGCGCGACGTCCGCGATCTGTGCGGCGTGTACGAGGTGGAAGACCGCCGGGTGGTGGAATCGCTGATGCAGATGGCGAAGGACTCCCGGCAGCAGGGCTGGTGGCACGCGTTCGGCGACATCCCGTACAGCGTCTACATCGGGCTGGAGACCGAAGCCGCCTCGCTGCGGGTCTACGAGTCGCTGGTGGTGCCCGGTCTGCTGCAGACACCGCGGTACGCCCGCGCGGTGATCCCCGGGGTGCTGCCGGAGCTGCCGCCCGAGCAGTTGGAGAAGCGGATCCAGGTGCGGCTGCGGCGCCAGGAGCGGGTGGAGGATCCCGAGAGTCCGCTGCGGCTGTGGGTGGTGCTCGACGAGGGTGCGCTGCGGCGGGTGGTCGGCGGTCACGACGTGATGCGCGAGCAGTTGGAGCATCTGGTCGAGATGAGCGCCCTGCCACATGTGACGGTGCAGGTGCTGCCGTACGACACGGGTGCGCACGCCGGAATGTCGGGCACGTTCTCCATTCTCGAATTCGATGCCACTTCCGATTCGAGCGTGGTCTACATCGAGGGCGTCACGAGCGATCTGTATCTGGAGAAGACGAACGACGTCAACAAGTACACGATCATGTACGAACATCTTCGGGCACAGGCGTTGAATGCCGATCAGAGCCGGGAATTCATCGCGGCCGCGGCGAAGCGGCACGCGGATGCGGTGAGCTGAACTCACCGTCGGGGAATTCCGGTTCGGCCGGAGGCGGAGCGGGACGGCCGGAGGGCCGGTATGCGCCGGTGGGAAGGGGTATGGGCCGGCCCTCCGGCGGAGGGTTCGGCAAGGTACACCGGTGGTCGGCGGCTTGAAAAGGGATCAAGAAACACGCCATTCGGAAGGGTGAACTGCTCCCGCTGCAAGGGATGTTGGCGCGTAGCGTCAGCTCTGCCTAATCCGCAGCAACTCACAGTAGCCGGAGCGAACAGTGAACAAGGTCATGCAGCCCAATTCCGCGTTCTCCTGGACGAAGTCGTCGTACTCCGCCAGCGGCGCGTGCGTCGAAATCGCCGTGCCGACCGCCGCGGCCATTGCGGTGCGCGACTCCAAGGACCCCGAGGGCCCGCGCCTCACCTTCGACAACTCCGCCTGGAGCACTTTCGTGTCGGACGTCGCCGGTGGCGCCTTCGACCTGGCCTGACCGGCCCGCCGTTCCGCCGCGCGTCCCTCGCGCGGTGCCGAGCCCTCTCGACCGGATTCCCCTGTCCTGGCCGAGGGGGCTCTTCCCTGTCCGGGGCCGGTATCGGCCCTCTGTACCGGTCCGGGTGGGCGGCTTAAGCTCCGGCGACCGGCCGCCCGGGCGCGAGGCGGCCCGTACCCGAGTGGAGTGGAGCCGTCATGACGGAGCAGGACCGGATACCGTCCACCGTTCCGGCGCCGGAGCCCGCCGCCCGGACGGCGCGGGCGGGGAGTTCCCCGGTGCGCGACATCCTGGCGCTGACCGCGCGCCCCGAGGTGATCTCGTTCGCGGGCGGGCTGCCCGCACCGGAGCTGTTCGACGCGGCGGGGATCGCCGACGCGTTCCGGCACGTGCTGGCCGAGGAGCCGCGGCGGGCGTTGCAGTACTCGCCGACCGTCGGCGATCCGCGGCTGCGCGCCGTCGTCGCGGACCGGGCCACCGCGCGGGGGCTGGCGACCACCGCGGACGATCTGATCGTGACCACCGGGTCGCAGCAGGGGCTGACGCTGCTGGCGACGGCGTTGCTGGAGCCCGGGGACGTGGTGCTCGTCGAGGACCCGTGCTATCTCGCGGCGTTGCAGATCTTCGCGCTGGCGGGGGTGCGGGTGGTGCCGGTGCCGACGGATGACGGGGGGCTGCTCCCGGAGGCGCTGGACGAGATCGCCGCGCGGGTGGGGCCCAAGCTGCTCTATCTGGTGCCGACGTTCCAGAATCCGACGGGCCGGACGCTGTCGGCGCGGCGGCGGGCGGCCGTGGCGTCGGTCGCGGCGCGGCGGGGGCTGTGGATCGCCGAGGACGATCCGTACGGGGAGCTGCGGTTCGAGGGGGAGCCGGTGCCGTGGATCGCGTCGTTCCCGGGGGCGGAGGACCGTACGGCGCTGCTGGGGTCGTTCTCGAAGGTGATGGCGCCGGGGCTGCGGCTGGGGTGGCTGCGGGCCCCGGCCGGGCTGCGGCGGGCCTGTGTGATCGCGAAGCAGGCCGCCGACCTGCACTCCTCGACCGTCGATCAGGCGGCCGCCGCGCACTATCTGACGGTGGCGGACCTGGACGCGCATCTGGCGCGGGTGCGCGAGGCGTACCGCGCGCGGCGGGACGCGCTGCTCGGCGGGTTGGGTGACGCGCTGCCCGAGGGCTCGCGGTGGAACCGTCCGGCGGGCGGCATGTTCGTCTGGGCGACGCTGCCCGAGGGGTACGACGCGGCGGCGTTGCTGCGCGAGGTGGTGCGGCATGACGTGGCGTACGTCCCGGGGGCGCCGTTCTTCGCGGGGACGCCCGATACGGCGGCGATGCGGCTCTCGTTCGTGACGCATCCGCCGGAGGAGATCGGCGAGGGGCTGGTGCGGCTGGGTACGGCGCTGCGCGGCGCCCGTCCGGCGGGCTGACCCGGGCGGGTGCGGCGGTGCGTCGCCCGGGCACGGGGCACGGGGCACGGGAGAAGGGGCGGGCGCCGCGGAGGCGCATACGGGGTCGCGTGAGGCTCATCTCCCTTTGTCTGTAAGCCTGTTGAGACCTTGCGCCCTTCCGTGCGCCCCGGGGACGGGCCGACAATGCGCTTCCGGCGGGGCCCCGGGCGACGGAGAATCGGGGCAGGCCAGGGACCTCTCAGGAGGCCGGATGAGCACCCACCCGATCGATCCCGCGGAACGGCCCGGCGGCGGGGAGCCGGGCGATGTTCCCCACGCCGTCGATCCGCCCGCGGCCGGTTCGCCGGGCGGCGGGCCCGCTGCCGCGCGTGCGCCCGGAGCCGGGCCGTCCGGCGGCCCGCCCGCCCCGGACCGTCCCGGTGACGTCAGGTCCGCCGCCGGGCCGCACGCCGTTGAGCCGCCGGTCACCGAGGCGTCGACCGGGGCGGCTCCTGCGACCGGCCCGCCCGAGGCCGGATCGGCCCGGCCCGACGGCGCCGCCGAGGGCCGACCGGACGGCGGTACGGCCGCCTCCGGGGGCGGTGCGGCAGCCGGTGGCGCGCCCCCTCCGGAAGCGGGCGGGCGGATCCGCGCGCTCGGGCGGCGGCTGCGGGCGCATGCGCGGCACACGTTGGTGGTGGCGGTGGCCGCGGCGGTCGCGGGGGCGTTGGTGCCGCTCGCGGTGGAGGCGGTACGGAAGGCGTTCGAGGAGCCGCCGCCGAAGTGTCCCGGGGCGGGCTGCGACGGGAAGAGTCCGGCCGGGCAGTGTTCCGCGGACGCCGTCACCTGGGAGCCGCGGGTGGGCAATCCCGTACGGCTCCATCTGCGCTACAGCGCGACCTGCGGCGCGGTGTGGGGCCGGATCGTCAACGGCGAGCCCGGGGACATGGTGACGATCCGGGTGCGGGGTGGCTCGTCCCGGAGCGCGGTCATCGACTTCAACCATGACAAGTTCACCGATATGGCTTCGGTGGGCCGGACGTTCCATGTGCGGCTGTGCGCGGTGCCGTCGACCAGTACACACCGGGTCGGGACATGGGTCCCCTACTGCTTCGAGGGCACGGAGCGGTCGGACTGGGAGTGAGCCGCGGGCCGTCCGCCGGGGGTTTCGTGGCTGCGCGTCCTCCCGGCGGTCGGTGGGGTGCCGCGCGGGATCCCGCTCCCGTGCGGCCGGGTGCCGTGCCGCCGGGGCGGGACGGTGGGGCCGTGCTGATCGGGCCCGCGGAGCCCGGCGAAGTGTCCGCACATCGTGCGGGCGGCGGTGGACGGGGGACAACGCCTCAGCCGGTCAAGAGCGGGCAAAATCGTTCGCCGTGATGACCGTTGTTCATATCCATGATCTGTGGGGCCTTGACCGGTCCGCGCGGCGAACGGTTCAATCCCCAAGTCCCCGCTCCCGTACGGGGAACCGCCCCGACGGAACGCCACGGCGAAGTGGTCCACGTTCACCCGGCGGACCCCTGGAGGGGGCATGAACAGTCTCGACTGGGCCGTGCTCATCGGCTATTTCGGTGTGATGGTCGCGATCGGCGTGTGGTCGCACCGGCGCGTCGACGATGTCGGCGACTTCTTCACCGCGGGCGGCCGGATGCCGTGGTGGCTGTCCGGCATCTCGCACCACATGTCCGGCTACAGCGCGGTGATGTTCACCGGGTACGCGGGCATCTCGTACCAGTACGGCATCACCTCGTACGTCACCTGGTCGTTCCCGATCGCGATGGGGATCGCCATCGGGGCGCGGCTGTTCGCGCCGCGGCTGAACCGGCTGCGGTCGCGGCTGCACGTCGCGTCGCCGCTGGAGTACCTCAAGAGCCGCTACAACCTGCCGACACAGCAGGCGCTGGCCTGGTCGGGGGTGTTGCTGAAGATCGTGGATGTGGGCGCCAAGTGGGCGGCGATCGCGACGCTGCTGTCGGTGTTCACGGGCATGTCGCTGAACCAGGGCATCCTCATCACCGGTGTGGTCACCGGGATCTACTGCACGGTCGGCGGGCTGTGGGCGGACGCGCTGACCGAACTGGGGCAGTTCGTCATCCAGTTACTCGCCGGGGTGGCGATGCTGGTGACGGTCCTGGCGCAGCTCGGGGGTGTCAGCGCGCTGTGGACGGCGTGGGACCGGCTGCCGGCGGGGCACACCGCGCCGACCGCGGGGCCGTACACGCTGACGTTCCTGCTGGCGTACCTCTTCATCAAGACCTTCGAGTACAGCGGCGGGATGTGGAACCAGGCGCAGCGCTACATGGCGACGCGCAGTGCGCGGGAGGCGGTGCGGTCGGCGCGGCTGTCGGCAGCGCTGTGGCTGGTGTGGCCGGCGGTGTTGTTCTTCCCGATGTGGATGGCGCCGCTGCTGGTGCGGGCGCAGAAGCCGGACGCGTCGGACGCGTACGCGCTGCTGACCGAACGGCTGCTGCCGCACGGGCTGCTGGGGCTTGTCGTGGTCGGGTTCTTCTCCCACACGATGGCGATGTGCTCGTCGGACGCGAACGCCATCTCGGCGGTCTTCACCCGGGACATCGCCCCGGCGCTGCCGAAGGTCGGGGAGCGGGTGCGGGGCTGGTCGCACCGGGCGGGGCTGCTGGCGGCGCGGCTGTCGACGGTGGCGTTCCTGGCGCTGTCGATGGCGATCGCGACGCAGGTCAACTCGCCGGCGTTCAAGGACATCATCACCGTGGTCATCAAGTGGGTGGCCGGTCTGGTCGGGCCGATCTCGATCCCGTTCCTGCTGGGCATGGTGCGGTGGTGCCGGCGCTCCGGACCCACGGCGGCGCTGGTGTCGTGGGCGGCGGGTCTGTTCGCGTTCTGGTTGACGAACTACGGGATCGACGGGGTGCAGCTTCAGATCCAGATCGTGGCGCCGGTGGCCACCTCGCTGGTGCTGTTCCTGCTGATCGGCCTGGTCAGGCCGGAGGACACCCCGGAGCGGGACGCGGTCCTGGAGCGGATCAACGGGGACGGGGACGGCGCGGACGGCTTCGGTCCGGCCCGGCGGCTCCCCGGACAGCGGGCGGACGGGGCCGCGGGGCGCGCGGGGAAGGCGTGAGGCGGCCGGGTGCGCGCCGGGTCGGGGTCGGATCCGGGTACGCCCGGGGCGGGGCCTGAGCTGGGCGGATGCCGGGGCGGGGGGGGCGTACCTCCGCCCCGGCGCGGGTGGCTCTCCCCCGGGAGCCGCGGGCCCGTCAGGCGCGCGGGTAGCGGGCCAGCCAGCCCGGGGCGGAGCCGGCGGGGCCGTGCAGGGCCGGGCCCTGGGTCATCTCCAGGGCGAAGTCGTCGGCGAGTTGGAGGATGGTGTCGCGGCCTTCCAGTTCGACCAGCCAGACGGGCGGCAGCGCCGTCTCGCCGTGCAGGGTGCCGAGGATGTTGCCGCAGATGGCGCCGGTGGAGTCGCTGTCGCCGCCGTGGTTGACGGCGAGCAGCAGGCCGTGGCGGACGTCCTCGGCGACCAGTGCGCAGTAGACGCCGATGGAGAGCGCCTCCTCGGCCGTCCAGCCCTCGCCGAGCGATTCGACGCGGGCGGGCGTCGGCATGCCCTGCCGTACGGCGCCGAGCGCGCGCTTGAGGGCTTCGGTGGTCTCCTCGTGGCCGGGGCGGGTGGCGAGGTGGGCGAGGGCCTTCTGAACGGCGCTGTCGAGGTCGTCGCCGCGGGCCAGGGAGTGGCTGATGACGGCGAAGGCGCCGGCCGCGAGGTAGCCGGTGGGGTGGCCGTGGGTCTGGGCGGCGCATTCGACGGCGAGCTGGAAGACGAGCTGCGGCTCCCAGCCGACGAGCAGACCGAACGGCGCGGAGCGCATCACGGCGCCGCACCCCTTGGAGTCGGGGTTCTTCGGCTTCTCCAGGGTGCCCATGGTGGTGTCGCCGAGTCCGGTGAGGCAGGCGCGGCCCGGGGCGCGGCGGGAGTAGAGCCACTCCTCGCGGGCGAGCCAGCCGTCGTCCTCCTTGCGCTCGTCGGGCCCCCAGTCGCGCTGGGTGGCGGCCCAGCGCAGGTAGGCGCGGTGCACGTCGGTGGGCGGGTGCCAGGCGCCGGTGTCGCGGCGGACCTGGGCGCGGATCAGGCCGTCGACGGTGAACAGCGTCATCTGGGTGTCGTCGGTGACGGCGCCGCGCCGCCCGAAGGCGGGGACGAAGTCGGTGACGCCCTCCTGGCCGTGGGCCTCGCGGATGGCGTCCAGGGAGTCGAACTCGATGCCCGCGCCGAGTGCGTCGCCGATCGCGCCGCCGAGCAGGCAGCCGCGGACCCGGCTGCGGAAGTCCTGCTGTTCGGCACGGCCCCAGATGGCGGTGGTGCCGGTGGTGCCTGCCGCTGCGTTCACTGTGCCCTCCCGAAGCCCCACAACGCCCGTCGGACCCGTACGGACCCTCTGGCGCAGCACTGTAATCGACCGGGATTGATCGGTTCGGGACGGGAACGGAATGCCACAAGACGTACATAGGGCGGCTTTTGATCGGTCCGCTCCCGATCGGTGGGTGTCCGCCCGAGACCTCCGTACCGGACGGCCGCGGCGGACCGGCGCACCGGGAGGACGCGCGGGTGGCGGCGGGCCCCGGGGGCCGGGCGGGCCGTGGGCCGGGTTCAGGCGGGAGTTCGAAGGTGGCGGCGGGCCGGGGTGGGCATGCTCCCGGCATGTCCGAGTACGAGTGGGACCGCACCACGATGGCCGTCGTCGCCACCGCGCTCTCCGGTGACAGCGACGGCGCGGTGGAACTCCTCCGGCCGCTCCCGCAGCGCGACGTCTGCCATGTCGCGGTCCGGCTGGCGGCCATGGCGGCCGATGCGCTGATCACCGCCGCCCAGGACGCCGGCGGCGACCGCGCGGAGGCCCTGTCGCAGTGGCAGCAGTGCATCCTCCAGCACGAGGCGGAGTACGACGGGGGCGCGCCGCCCTAGGAGTCGCGGCCGGGCGGTGCTCCGGGGGGCCCGGGGCCGGGGGCGCGCGGGGCCCGGCTGCGCGCGTGTGCCGCCCGGCCCGGGGGCCCGGAGCCGGGAGGGCGCACGGGGCCCGGCTGCGTGCGCCCGGCCCGGGGCGCCCGCATGCCCGCGCCCGGCCCCGGGTGCCCGGGGCCATCCCGGACAGGCCGAGGGGCGCCCGCGTGCCGTGTGCCGGGCGCCCCGTACCGCCGTCCGTCTCTCAGTCGAGGACCGGCAGCAGCTCCGGCAGGTGGCCGTCGGAGGCGTGTGCGGCGCGCTGCCGCTCCTCGGGGACCGGGCCGTACGTCGTGTTGCGGGCGCGGGCCGGGCGGCCCGCGGCGTCGGCGATGGCCAGCAGGTCCTGGATGGAGCGGTAGGAGCCGTAACTGGAGCCCGCCATCCGGGAGATGGTCTCCTCCATGAGGGTGCCGCCCAGGTCGTTGGCGCCGGAGCGGAGCATCTCGGCGGCGCCCTCCGTGCCGAGCTTGACCCAACTGGTCTGGATGTTGGTGATGTACGGGTGGAGCAGCAGCCGCGCCATGGCCGTGACCGCGCGGTTGTCGCGGGTGGTCGGGCCGGGGCGGGAGATGCCCGCGAGGTACACCGGGGCGTTGGTGTGGATGAACGGCAGGGTGACGAACTCCGTGAAGCCCTCGACACCCTTGTCCAGCGCCGACTTCTGGATGTCGGCGAGCAGCCGCAGATGGCCCAGCCAGTGCCGCGGCTGGTCGACATGGCCGTACATCATCGTCGAGGACGAGCGGATGCCCAGCTCATGGGCGGTCTTGATGACCTCGACCCAGGTGGCGGTGGGCAGCTTGCCCTTGGTGAGGACCCAGCGGACCTCGTCGTCGAGGATCTCCGCCGCGGTCCCGGGGATGGTGTCGAGGCCGGCGGCCTTGGCCTCGGCGAGCCAGTCCCGGATGGACAGGCCGGTGCGCGTCGCGCCGTTGACGACCTCCATGGGCGAGAAGGCGTGGACGTGCATCCCGGGGACGCGTTCCTTGACGGCGCGCGCGATGTCGAAGTACGCGGTGCCGGGCAGGTCGGGGTGGATGCCGCCCTGCATGCACACCTCGACCGCGCCGACGTCCCACGCCTGCTGGGCGCGGTCGGCGACCTGCTCCAGGGAGAGGGTGTAGGCGTCGGCGTCGGTGCGGCGCTGCGCGAAGGCGCAGAACCGGCAGCCGGTGTAGCAGACGTTGGTGAAGTTGATGTTCCTGGTGACGATGTACGTGACGTCGTCGCCGACGGTGTCGCGGCGCAACTCGTCGGCGATCTCGCAGAGGGCGTCGAGGGCCGGGCCGTCGGCGTGCAGCAGGGCCAGGGCCTGCGGGTCGGTGAGCTTCGTCGGGTCGTCGGCCGCCTGCTTCAGGGCCTCGCGGACGTCGGCGTCGATGCGGGAGGGCGCCATCCCGGGGGCGGCGGCCTCGCGCAGCGCCTCCCAGTCACCGTAGACGTTGTCGAAGTCGTCGCGGCGGTCGCCGGTGCGGCCTTCGGTGTCGATGGTGCGGTGCAGGTCGGTACGGCCGGAGGGGGCGAGCGAGAAGCCCTCGTCGGGCTCCTGCCAGGGGCGGCCCACGACGGGGGCGTCCTCGTCGGCGAGGCCGGTCTCCGGGTCGGCCAGCGCGCGGACGTGCGGCAGGAGGCGCGGGTCGAGCCAGGGTTCGCCGCGCTGGAGGAACTCGGGGTAGATGGTGAGGCGTTCGCGGAGCGTGAAGCCGGCGGCGGAGGTCTTCTCGGCCAGCTCGTCGATGTGCGGCCAGGGGCGCTCGGGGTTGACGTGGTCCGGAGTCAGCGGGGAGACCCCGCCCCAGTCGTCGATGCCCGCGCCGATGAGCAGGGCGTACTCCGCGTCCACCAGGTTCGGCGGCGCCTGGATACGGGCCGACGGGCCGAGCAGCAGGCGGGTGACGGCGATGGCGGCGGCCAGCTCCTCCAGCTCCGCGTCAGGCATACCGCGCATCGCGGTGTCCGGCTTGGCGCGGAAGTTCTGCACGATGACTTCCTGGATGCCGTGGTAGGCCCGGGCCGTCTTGCGTAGCTGGAAGATCGAGTCGGCGCGCTCCTCGTAGGTCTCGCCGATGCCGATGAGGATGCCGGTGGTGAAGGGGACGTTGGAGCGCCCGGCGTCTTCCAGGACACGCAGCCGTACGGCGGGGTCCTTGTCGGGCGAGCCGTGGTGGGGGCCGCCGGGCTCGCTCCACAGGCGCGTCGCGGTGGTCTCCAGCATCATGCCCATGGACGGCGCGACGGGCTTGAGCCGTGCGAGGTCCGTCCACGACAGCACCCCGGGGTTGAGGTGCGGCAGCAGGCCCGTCTCCTCCAGGACGCGGATCGCCATGGCGCGTACGTAGGCGAGAGTGTCGTCGTAGCCATGGGCGTCGAGCCATTCGCGGGCCTCGGGCCAGCGGTCCTCGGGGCGGTCGCCCAGCGTGAACAGCGCTTCCTTGCAGCCCATTTCGGCGCCACGGCGCGCGATGTCCAGCACCTCGTCGGGCGAGAGGAACATGCTCCGGCCCTCGCGGCGCAGCTTGCCGGGGACGGTGACGAAGGTGCAGTAGTGGCACTTGTCGCGGCACAACCGGGTGAGGGGGATGAACACCTTGCGGGAGTAGGTGATGACACCCGGCCGCCCCACGGCCTCCAGGCCCGCGTCGCGAACCCGGGCGGCGCTGGCGCACAGGTCCTTCAGGTCGTCGCCGCGGAGCTGGAGGAGGACCGCCGCCTCGCCCGCGTCCAGCGCGACGCCGTCGCGGGCCCGGCGCAACGCGCGGCGTACGGCGTTCGCGGCGGGCGGCCCGGAAACCTCCGGCCCGCCGCCCGCCGACGGCGCGTCCGCTCGGTGTGATCCCTGGTCAGGTACGTGCGCGCTGGAAGTCATCCTCCGAGCATACGAGTGCCCACCGACATCGGAACAAGATCACTACAAACCTGTGAGCAGAGCTTCCGAGTACTTACGCGTTATGAACTCCAGGGCGTGTCCGTCGGGGTCGTCGATGTACACGCCGCGGCCGCCGTCGTGGTGATTGATGCTCTGCGGGTTCTTATGCCGGGGATCGGCCCAATAGGGAAGGTTTTTGTCCTTTATCCGGGTGAAGATCTCGTCGAACTCGTCCTCCGTCACCAGGAACGCGTAGTGCGTGGGCGCGAAGTCCCCGTCGGGTGCGACGTGTTCCGCGAAGTCGAGGACGACGCCGTTGTCGAGAGGGAGAGCGGCGAACGGGCCGTACGCGCGGGGCTCGGGGGCGCCGAGCAGCTCCGCGAGGAAGCGGGCGGAGGCGAAACGGTCGGTGCTGTGGACAATCGTGTGGTCGAGCTGCGGCATGGTCAACTCCTAGGAAGCCGCGGACTACCGGGCGGGGCCGCCTCCCGCGCGGGAGGGCCGTCGTGCCCGCCCCGTACGGAAGCACCCCGTGTCTTCGACGGTACGCCCGGCCGTGCGGCGGCGGATCGGTCCACGGTCGGGGGTCGTAGGGGCGGACGGATCGGGCTTCGGGCCTAGGCCGGAGGGCTTCGGCCGCCCCCGGGGACGGGCGGCGGCGGACGCCCCGCCGCGCGCCGGAATTCCGGGCCGGCCGCCCCGCACACCGTTACGGGAAACCGTCCCGGCGTCCTCGACGGCCCCGCCCCCGGCCGCGCGGAGGTCGTCGAGCACCTGCGCGGCCGGATCTCCCCCGGCTCCGGACTCTCCTGCCCCCGGGGCACGGGGCCGCCGCCCGTCCGCCTCAGAGGTACTGCGCGTAATCGTCGAGGGTCCGGAGCACCTCCGGCTCGTCGGCGGGTGGCAGTTGCAGCACCACCTCGTCGATGCCGAGGTCCTGGTAGTGGGCCAGCTTGCCCGGCGTGGGGCGTACCGCGAACGGCACCACGGCGGGCGCACCGGCGCGCCCGGCGGCCGCCCACGCCGTACGCAGCGCGGGCAGCGCCTCGCCGAGACCGTGGCCGCCGATGGGCAGCCAGCCGTCGGCGTAGGCCGTCAGGTCCGAGAAGAACCGGGGCCCGGCGGCGCCGCCCAGCAGTACCCGGGGCGCGCCGCCCACCGGCTTGGGGTGGGCGTACGAGGCGCGCACCGAGCCGAACCGTCCCTCGTACGCGGTGGGTTCGGACGCCCACAGGGCGCGCATCAGGGCCATCCGGTCGCGCACCAGGTCACGGCGGGTGGACCAGCGCACCCCGTGGTCGGCGGCCTCCTCGACGTTCCAGCCGAAGCCGACACCGAGGGTGAAGCGGCCGCCGGAGAGGAAGTCGAGGGTGGCGATCCGCTTCGCCAGGTCGATGGGGTCGTGCTGCGCGACGAGCGTGATGCCGGTGCCCAGCCGCAGTTCCTCGGTGACGGCGGCCGCCTGCCCGAGCGCGACGAACGGGTCGAGGCAACGCCCGTACTCGTCGGGCAGCGGGCCTCCCATGGGCGCGGGGGTCTCGCGGGCCGCCGGGATGTGGGTGTGCTCGGGGAGGTAGAGGCCGTGGAAGCCGCGCTGCTCCAGCTCTCTGGCCAGGCGGTCGGGCCGGATCGTCTCGTCGGTAAGGAAGATCGTGGTCGCGATCCGCATCCGCGCGCACCTCCGTGTGAACCGTGTCGGTCAGCGCATGGTGCCTCACCGTCCGCGGGTTATCCACAGCCCTTTCCCGCCGTGTCACAGCCGCGTAGAACAGTTTTCACACGGCGACACACAGCGTGACCGCGACGCCGTGCGCAGGCCCGGCGACGGGCCTGCGCGGACGACGGACACCGGCATCAGGGGGCGGGAATGGCGCGACGTACTCAAACTCTCCGCGGCGACGGGCGCGGACGGGGCACCTGCCCTCGGTCCGGTGCGCTTCGCGGCCGCGGCACCGGCGCCCGGGGCCTCCGCGGCCGGTCCGGCGGTGCCGCAGCGCTTTCTTCCTCCGCGCCGACGACGCCGCCCCGGCCCCGCCTCCTACTCCTCCACCACCAGCGCCGGCGTCCCCCGGGTGAGCACTTCTCCCCGGAAGAACCCCGGGCTGCGCCGCTGCATGACCAGCATCAGCACGAGTCCGAGTGCCAGCAGTCCCACTCCGATGACGAACACCGAACCGACGCCGAACACCGAGCTGCCCGATCCGTAGGCCGGGTTCCACATGTCCACGAGGGTCTTGGTGAAGACGGCGGTCAGCAGGATGCCGCCGAGGACGGGGAAGACGCCTTTGAAGAACAGGTCGCGGGTGGAGGTGCGCAGGTCGTGGCGGAAGTACCAGGCGCAGGCGAAGGCCGTGATCGCGTAGTAGAAGCAGATCATGAGGCCGAGGGCGTAGATGGTGTCGATGAGGACGTTCTCGCTGAGGAGGCTCATCACGGCGTAGAAGACGCCGGTGGCGATGCCCGCGGCGACGGTGGCGCGGCCCGGTGACCTGAAGCGCGGGTGGATGCGGGCGAAGGACGGCGGCAGCGCTTCGTACGCGCTCATGGCGAGGACGGTGCGGGCCACGGGGATGAACGTGGTCTGGAGGCTGGCGGCGGCCGAGGCGAGGACGGCGACGAACAGCAGGATGCCGAGGACGGTGCCCATGACGGGGTCGGCGAGGGCGGCGAAGACGTTGTCGGCGGTGTGGGGGTTGCCGAGTCCGGGGCCCTTGTCGCCGACGCCGGAGTACATCTGGGCGGCGACGGCGGTCAGCAGGTAGGAGCCGATGAGGACGAGCATCGCGAGGAGGGCGGCGCGGCCGGGGGTCTTGGCACTGCCGGCGGTTTCCTCGTTGACGGTGAGGCAGGCGTCCCAGCCCCAGAACATGAAGATCGAGAGGGAGAGCCCGGCGGTGAAGGCGGAGAAGGAGCGGACGGCGAAGGGGTCGAGCCAGGTCCAGGAGAAGTGCAGGGAGCCGGCGAAGTCGCCGGAGCGTGCCTTGACGACGGCCATGACGACGAAGACGGCGAGGACGGCGAGTTGGAGGCCGACGAGGGTGTACTGCACGCCTTTGGTGGCGGTCATACCGCGGTAGCTGATGGCGGTGGCGGCGGCGATGAAGGCGAGGCAGGTGAGGATGTGGGCGGCTTTGTTGCCGTCGAGGCCGGCGAGGGCCTGGCTGCCGGTGAGTTCGCCGAGCAGCAGGTAGAAGAAGGAGGTGGCGACGCCGGCGAGGTTGGAGAGGACGATGATCGTCGCGATCACCAGGCCCCAGCCGCACATCCAGCCGACGCGGGGGCCGAACGCCTTCACGGACCAGGTGAAGGAGGTGCCGCAGTCGGGGACGGCCTTGTTCAGCTCGCGGTAGGCGAAGGCGACGAGCAGCATCGGCAGGAATCCGGCGAGGAAGACGGCCGGCATCTGCAGGCCCACCTCTCCGGCGGTGGGGCCGAGGGTGGAGGTCAGGCAGTAGACGGGGGCGACGGTGGAGACGCCGATGACGGCGCTGCCCAGCAGGCCGACGGAGTTGCCGCTCAGTCCCTTGCCGCGGGTGCCGTCGCGGGCTTCTCCACCGGTGGCGCCGACGCTCGTTACCGTGTCTCCGGTCTGGGGCCGGGGGTCTACCTGAACCATGAACAGGACGTTAAGTGCTGCTGTTTCCGCATCCGGAGGCCGGAAATCCGCTTAGCGGGCACCTCGCGCAACCTTCATTACGAACCCACATCTCGCGTTTCACTCACGTAATGACATGACGAATCTCGCGTACGCCTTAGACTCCACGATCCACAAGCGATCGCGCGCTCCGTACGGTAACCGCAGCCGCGCCCGTTTTGCCCGTTTCAAAAATTTCCCGTCCGACTTCCGGACGCCTGCCGGTCACCGCGCGGGCGTCCGCCGGACACCGCCCGGCGGACGCCCGAAGCGGTCCGGCGCCGACCTCGCCCCGCGCTCACCCCGACCACACCACCGACTGCGTCTCGCTGTAGGCGTGCAGCGCGTACGAGCCGACGTCGCGGCCCACGCCGCTCTGTCTGAAGCCGCCGAACGGGGCCTCCATGTTGCGGCCCACGGTGTTGATCCCGACCCCGCCGGCCCGCAGCCGCGCCGCCACCCGGAACGCCCGCGCCACATCGCCGGACCAGACGTAGTCCAGCAGCCCGTAGTCGCTGTCGTCGGCGAGCGCCACGGCCTCGTCCTCGTCGTCGAAGGGCAGCACCACCACGACCGGGCCGAAGATCTCCTCCCGCACGATCCGCATACCGGGCGCGCAGTCGGTGAAGAGGGCGGGCGCGACGTAGAAACCGCGCGCCGTGTCCGGGCCGTCCGGGCGCGCCCCGCCGGTGACGAGCCGGGCGCCCTCCGCGCGGCCCAGGTCGAGGTAGGACTCGACGCGGTCGCGGTGGGCGGCGGAGATGACCGGGCCGACGACGGTGCCGCGGGCCCGCGGGTCGCCGACGGGCAGCCGGGACGCGTAGCGGGCGAGGCGGTCCACCAGCCGGTCGTGGAGGGAGCGCTGAACGAGGACGCGGGTGGGGGCGGTGCAGATCTGGCCGCTGTAGAAGGAGAAGGTGGTGCCGATACCGGCGACGGCGGCGTCCAGTCCGGCGTCGTCGAGGTCGTCGAAGACCAGCGCGGCGCCCTTGCCTCCCAACTCCATGAGCTGGCGTTTCATCCCCCGGCCGCACTCCTCGGCGATGGCCCGGCCGACGGCGGTGGAGCCGGTGAAGCTGACCATGTCGGTCTCGGGTGCCGCGACGGCCGCGGCGCCGGTCTCCGGGGACGTGCCGGAGACGACATTGACCACCCCGGGCGGCGCCCCCGCCTCGTCCAGCGCCTCCTGGAGCGCCTCGGCCATGCGGTAGACGGAGAGCGGGTCCTGCGGGGCGGGTTTGACGACGACGGTGTTGCCCATGGCCAGCGCCGGGGCGATCTTGCCGGCGGGGTTGGCCCAGGGGTTGTTGTACGAGGTGACGCAGGCGACGACGCCGACCGGGCGGCGGGCCGCGTACGCGCCGATGACGGCGGCCTCACCCATCGGGCCGGCCGGGTTGACCTGCGGCGGCAGCGGCGTCTCGACCGGTTCGAGGGCGCCGCGGGCGTACCGCGCGAACCGTGCCGCGGCCACGCCGACCTGCATACCGCGGGCGGTGGCGGTGGTGGCGCCACTCTCCCGCTGGGCGAGGTCCGCGTACGGGACGAGGCGTTCGCGCAGCAGCCGCGCGGTGTGGTCGAGGACGCGGGCGCGGAGTTCGGGGGCCGTGCGGGACCAGGGACCGAAGGCTTCGCGGGCGGCCTCGGTGGCGGCGCGGACCTGCGCGGTGGACGCCTCCGGGGCCCGGCCGACCCTCTCCTCGGTGGCCGGGTCGATGACGTCGTGGTGTCCGCCGTCGGGCTCGGTCCACTCGCCGCCGATGAGGAGCCGTTCGGCACGGTCCGGGTCCACGCCCCGGCCCGCCGGGGCCGTTCCGGCGCTCACCGGGTGCTCACCGTGGCGGTGTGGCGGCCGGAGCGCAGGACGGTGCCGGGGACGGCGCCGGTGACGGTGGCGTCGCGGATCGTCTCGACGCCGTTGACGCGGACGCTGACGATGCCCTGGGCCTTGGAGTCGAGGCGGGGGCTGTCGCCGGGCAGGTCGTGGACGAGGGTGGCGGGCCCGGCGTCGATGGCCTCCGGGTCGAGGAGGACGAGGTCGGCGTGGTGGCCCTCGGCGATACGGCCGCGGCCACGCAGACCGAAGAGGCGGGCCGGGTCGTCGGTGAGCATCCGGACGGCTTCCTCCAGGCCGACGAGTTTCCGGCCGCGCAGGCAGTCGCCGAGGAAGCGGGTGGTGTACGGGGCGCCGCACATCCGGTCGAGGTGGGCGCCGGCGTCGGAGCCGCCGAGGAGGACGTCCTCGTGGCGCCAGGTCTCGCGGCGCAGGGCCCAACTGGCGGGGTCGTTGTCGGTGGGCATCGGCCACAGGACGGTGCGCAGGTCGTCATGGGCGCAGATCTCGACGAGGCAGTGGAAGGGGTCCTGGCCGCGTTCGGCGGCGATGTCGCGGACGACACGGCCGCTGAGGCCGTCGTTGGCGGCGGAGTAGGTGTCGCCGATGACGTAGCGGTCGAAGTCGGTGAGGCGGCGGAAGACGCCGGCTTCCTCGCTGCGGGCGTGGCGCAGCAGGGTGGCGCGGACGCCGGGGTCGCGGAGTTTCGCGAGGCGTTCGGGGCGCGGCAGGCCGAGGATGTCGCCCCAGCCGGGGATGAGGTTGAGGGCGCAGAAGGTGCCGAGGGACATGTTCATGGGGGTGAGGATCGGCATGGTGAGGGCGACGATCCGGCCACCGGCGGCGCGGGCGCGGGCGCTGGGCAGGAGCTGGCGGGGGACGCGGTCGGGGACGGCGGCGTCGATGGTGAGAACGTTCCAGTTCAGGGGCCGTCCGGCGGCGGCGGTCATGGCGACGAGGAGGTCGATCTCGTCGTCGTCGAAGCGGTCGAGGCAGCCGGTGACGATGGCTTCGAGCTGGGTGCCCTCGTGGTCGCCGACGGCGCGGGAGAGGGCGAGGAGTTCACCGCGGTCGGCGTGGCGGGAGGCGACGGGGGCGCCGTCGCCGTCGGAGTGGGTCGAGGACCGGGTGGTGGACAGGCCCCAGGCGCCGGCGTCCATGGCGTCGTGGAGGAGGGCGGTCATGGCGTCGAGCTGGGCGGGGGTGGCGCGGCCGCCGATGGCGTCGGGGCCCATGACGTGGCGGCGCAGGGCGCAGTGGCCGACCATGAAGCCGGCGTTGACGGCGGTGCGGCCTTCGAGGGCGTCGAGGTAGTCGCCGAAGCCGTGCCAGTCCCAGGGGGCGCCTTCTTCGAGGGCGACGAGGGACATGCCCTCGACCTTGCTCATCATGCGGCGGGTGTAGTCGGCGTCGCCGGGCCGGTCGGGGTTGAGCGGCGCGAGGGTGAAGCCGCAGTTGCCGCCGGCGACGGTGGTGACGCCGTGGTTGAGGGACGGGGTCGCGTACGGGTCCCAGAAGAGCTGCGCGTCGTAGTGGGTGTGCGGGTCGACGAAGCCGGGGGTGAGGACGAGTCCGGTGGCGTCCTCGGTGGTGCGGGCGGGTTCGGTGACGGTGCCCGGTGGGGCGACGGTGGTGATGCGGCCGCCGGTGAGGCCGACGTCGGCGAGGTGGCGGGGCGCGCCGGTGCCGTCCACGACGGTGGCGCCCTGGATGAGGTGGTCGAGCATGGCGGGTTCCCTTCTCGTCTGCGGGCGGGCCGGCGGGTGGCCGGGGCGGGCGGCGGCCGGTCCCGTTCGGCCGCCGCCGCGCCCGGCCGTTTCCGTCAGGCCCCGCCCGCCTGCCGGAAGCGCGTCGTCCGGTGCACCGGGTCCGTGTCGATCTCCGGGATGACGTGCTCACCGATCAGCTCGATCGTGGTGAGGGTGTCCTGGCGGCTGATGCCGATGGGCAGGCCGAAGGAGAGCTGGTCGGCGCCGGCCGCCTCCCAGCGGCGGCACTGGGCGAGTACCTCGTCGGGGTCGCCGCAGATCATCAGCTCCTCGGCGATCAGCAGCTCGACCAGTTCCTCGGTGTAGTCGGGCAGGAGCGCGGGCCAGGCGGGGATGCCGTCGGGCCGCGGGAAGGTGTCGTGGTAGCGGAAGAGCAGCGACTGCAGGTAGTTGAGCCCGCCGCCGACGGCGATCTCCACCGCCTTCTGATGGGTCTCGGCGCAGATCGCGGTCGAGGTCACCATGACGTTGTCGTTGACGAAGTCCCCGACGGGCTCGGCGTCCTTGACGGCGTTCTTGTACGAGTCGACGACCCATTCCATGTCGGCGACCTTCTGCACGCTGAACCCGAGGACGCCGAGGCCCTTGCGTCCGGCCATCGCGTACGAGGAGGGGGAGCCGGCGGCGTACCACATGGCGGGGTGGGAGGGGCCGTACGGTTTGGGGAGGACCTTGCGGGGCGGGAGCTGCCAGTGTTTGCCCTGGAAGCCCTCGTACTCGTCCTGGAGCCACATCTTGGGGAATTCCGCGATGGTCTCCTCCCACAGCTCCTTGGTGTGGTTCATGTCGGTGACGCCCGGCATGAAGCCGAGGATCTCGTGGCTGCCCGCCCCGCGTCCGGAGCCGAATTCGAAGCGTCCGCCGGAGAGGTGGTCGAGCATGGCGACCTTCTCGGCGACCTTCACCGGATGGTTGACGGGCGCGAGGGGGTTGAAGATCCCCGAGCCGAGGTGGATGCGTTCCGTGGCGTGGGCGAGGTAGCCGAGGAAGACGTCGTTGGCGGAGAGGTGGGAGTACTCCTCCAGGAAGTGGTGTTCGGAGGCCCAGGCGTATTTGAAGCCGGAGCGGTCCGCCTGGATGACGTACTCCGTCTCCTCGATCAGCGCGTGGTGCTCGGCGTCGGGGTCGGCCGCGGCGCGCGCGGCGGGGACGTAGCCCTGTACGAAGATCCCGAATTCCACGGGGGTTCACCGTCCTTACGTCTCTTCCGACGCCGCTTCGCGAGGACGCCGCTGGGTGACGGGCCGTGCGGGAGACCTTTCCTGACGCACCGTCAGATAAGAAAACCTGCGCAGACTGTTCCACCGGCACCGCCACGCGTCAATAGCTGATAGGCCGTCAGATAAGGGCTCCGGGAGCCACCCCGTCCCCGCTCAGCCGAGGCCGACGCCCGCCAGCCATCCCCCGTCCACGACGAACGGCTGCCCGGTGATGTACGAGGAGTCGTCGCAGGTCAGGAAGAGTGCCACCCGGGCCACCTCCTCCGGCCGCCCGATCCGCCCCATCGGCACGAGCTTGCGGTACAGCCCGTCCACCGCCCGCGCCGACGCCTCCGGATCGGCGTCCGGGTCGAGCGCCGCCGGATTCGTCATCGCGGTGTCCACCGCCCCCGGGCACACCGCGTTCACCCGTATCCCCTTGGCCGCCAGCTCCAGCGCGGCCACCCGGGTCAGCCCCAGCACCGCGTGCTTGCTCGCCGCGTAGGCGCCGACGTACGCCATGCCCGTCACGCCCGTGTACGAGGCGGTGTTGACGATGGTGCCGCCGCCCGCCGCCGCGATCTCCGGCGCGACGGTACGGATCCCGAGGAAACAGCCCACCTGATTGACCTGCACGACCTGCATGAACTCATCCAGCGGCGTGGCGGTCAGCTCGTTGAACCGCAGAATCCCGGCGTTGGCCACCAGCCCGTCGATCTTCCCGAAGGCGTCCTTCGCCACCGCCACGGCCGCCGCCCAGTCCTCCTCCCGCGACACATCCAGCCGTACGAACCGCGCGACGCCCTCCCCCAGCTCCGCCGCGAGCGCCGCCCCCTGCTCATCCAGCACATCCCCGATCACCACCCGCGCCCCCTCGGCCACGAACAGCCGAGCCTCCCGCTCCCCCTGCCCCCGCGCCGCCCCCGTGATGACGACGACCCGCCCGTCCAGCTTGCCCATACCGCTACTCCTGACGTGGATTCGTGGGTGATTCGGTGTGTGATCAGGGCCGGGGCGCTCATGCTCGGCCGGGGTCCGGCCCGGCGCTCAGCCTGACGCCCGGCCCGCGTACGGATTCGTGCCTGGCCCGGGGCCCGGACCGGGCCGGGGTCCGGCCCGGCGCTCAGCCTGACGCCCGGCCCGCGTACGGGTCCGTGCCTGACCCGGGCCCCGGCCCGGACCGGGCCGGGGAACAGCTCGGCGCGCGGCCTCGGCGGAGCCCGCGGGCCGGCACGGCGGCGCCCGGCACCGCCGCCGCCCCGCGCGCGGCTCGCCTCACTCCCCCAACAACGGCGCGACCTCCGTACCGAACGCCGCCATCTGATCCGTCAGCTCCTCCGGCCCCCGGCACCGGAACCGCACCTGGATCTGGTCGACGCCCATCTCCCGGTACTCCCGCAGCGAGGCGGCGATCCGTTCGGGCGTCCCGCTCAGCGTCCGGCGCCCGGCGTCCCACCCGGGCTCACCCACGTACAGCGGCTCGGCGATGGCCCCGATCTCCGCGGGCTCGACCACCCCGGCTGCCTCCCGCAGCCCTTTCAACACCCCTATTTTCTCCCGGAGTTGTGGACGCCGGTCACCCTGCGGAAGCCAGCCGTCCCCCCGCTCCGCGGCCCGCCGCACCGCCGCGGGCGAGGAGCCGCCCACCCACACCGGCGGCCGGGGCGTCTGCACCGGACGCGGCGCCTGCCCCAGCCCCGAGAACGCGAACCGCTCCCCTTCGAACGCCACGAACTCCTCGGGCCCCAGCGCCGCCTTCAACGCGTCCACCGTCTCGTCCAGCACCGCCCCGCGCCGCGCGAAGTCCACGCCGAGCGCCTCGAACTCCTCCTGGACGTGCCCGGCGCCCACCCCGATGATCAGCCGCCCGCCCGACAGCCGGTCGAGCGTCGCGAACTGCTTCGCCGACAGCAGCGGATGCCGCAGCCCCACCACCGCGACATGACTCAGCAGCCGCACCCGCTCGGTGACCGCCGCCAGATGCGCCAGCGTGGCCACCGGGTCGTACCAGACCGTCCCCATCGCCCCCGCCAGCCGCCGCGGAATGGCCACATGCTCACAACAGGCGACATACGCGAACCCGTACGCGTCCGCCGCCCGCGCCACCGCCACCAGCTCCACCGGCCCCGCCCCGGCCTCCCACCCCTCCGCGAACACCCCGCTCTGCGCCTGCACCGGCAACTGCATCCCGTACGCCAACCGCCCCCCGGGCAGCACCCGCACCATCCCGCACCTCAAATCTGACGACACGTCACATCCCGATGTGCGGCAATGGTGAGCGCTGAGCCCGCACCGGACAAGGGGCCGGACACCCCGGACAAGAACGCGAGGACTTCCGACAAACGAAACGGACGAAGAGGCGGCGGACATGACCGGAGCCCCGGCCACCACCTCCGCTCCTCGCCCCTTGCGCTGCCCCGGACTCCCTCACGCCCGCCGTTCCGCGATACGACAGGCACAGCGCAGCGCCTCCGCCAGCCGGCTCGCCAGGAACCGGAGCTCGACCCCGGTGACCCGACGGTCACCGAGCAGGGCATCCGCATGACCGAGCAGCTCAGCCGCCATCCCGAGCTGCATCTCCTCCACCTGGTCAGCCACCCGCGAGACAAGACCCTCGCCGTCGCCGATCAGTAGGCAGGTCTTACCGTCCGGCGATTCCCACGGCAGCACCCGCACGCCATCCACCCCGCTCATCGCACAACCACCTCCGCGACACGAGCGCCCGGCGCATACACCCCGCCCGAGAGACCGACCATCGGCGCCGCGTGCGGCAGCGACAACGCCCAGCCACCGACCTCTTCACGGCAACCGGACGACGGGGGCGACGAACACCGTTTCCACCCAAGAAGGCGAGCAAGACGCGACACCACGCCAGAGATCACACCCACCGGAGACCGGGAAAGCCGCAGGGAACAAAGCATGACTAGCCACCACCTTCACCTCAAGGTTTCTGGACGCGAAAAACGTATCGCTATTCGCGAATAGCGGCAAGGTCCTCCCGTGGTCACCGCGACGGGAGAGTCGCTTACCGTGTACGCGGAGCCCAGAGATCGCCGACGCCCAGGAGGACGCCATGGAGAGCAGCGAGTGGGTCAGCACCTCGATGCCGTACCTCGCCCCCCGGGAGAAGGGGCAGCCCGACCCGTGGACCGCCGAGACCGCCGCCGCCGGCCGCCGCGGACGGCAGCGGATCATCCACGCCGGAGAGGTCCCGGCCCCACCGGAGGTCGCCGAGAAACTGGGCCTCGCCCCGGGCACGGACGTCGTCGTACGGCGCCGGATCATGTACCTCGACGACGTCCCCTGCGAACTGACCGACTCCTACTACCCGACCGCGATCGCCCGCGGCACCCGCCTCGCGGAGACCGCCAAGATCCCCGGCGGCGCGGTCACCCTCCTCGCCGACCTGGGCCACACCGCCACCCACGTCCGCGAGGACGTCACCGCCCGGATGCCCACCCCCGAGGAACGCGCCACCCTGGACCTCGGCCCGGACGAGCCCGTACTCCACCTCACCCGGGTGACCCTCGACGCCCAAGGCCACCCGTTCCAGACCGACCGCATGGTGATGCCCCCGGAGCGCCAGCGACTCCGTTACGAGAGGACGATCGGATGACCGGGCCGACAGCCGAGGCCGAAGGCCACGACCGGCGCTCGCTGCACGAGCGGATCGCCGCCGATCTTCGCGACGACATCATGAGCGGCAGCCTCGCACCGGGTGCGAAGCTGCCATCGACCACGCAGCTCAAGGCACGTTTCGACGCCTCGAACGCCACGGTGCAGAAGGCACTCGGACTCCTCAAGGACGAACGGCTCGTCGTCGGCCGGGCGGGCGCGGCGGTGACCGTCCGCGAACACCGGCAGCGGACGGTTCGGCCCGCCGCCTCCATGCAACCGGCCGGCCCCGGAGAGCCCTATCGCTGGCTCGCCGAGGCGCGGGAGGGCGGGGCGCCGGCGCGAAGCCGGCTCCTGGAGGTCGCGGAAACCGTACCGCCGGGTGATGTCGCGGGGGCGCTGGGGCTTCCCGACGGCGGCACGGCCTTGCTGCGTCGGCAGATAATCCTGATCGACGACGAACCTGCCGAACTGGTTCTGTGCTTCTATCCGCCGGATCTCGCGCGGGGCACCGCGCTGGCGGAACGCCGCCGCATCAAGGGCGGGACCCCGACCCTCCTGACCGAGCTGGGCCACCCGCCCGTCCTCAGCGTCGACCGCGTCTCCGCGCGCATCCCCACCCAGGAGCAGTACGAGGCACTCCAGCTCCCGGGGAACCTGCCCGTACTACGGACGCTCCGTGTCGTCTACAGCCACGACGAACGCCCCGTCGAAGCGACCGTCATGGTCAAGGCGGGCCACCTCTACGAGCTTCGGTACGACTTCACTCCGAGCTGAGCCCCTCCGTCCGTGAGCGGCGGTAACCCCTCACCCCTTCGGCACCGACGGCCCCCACAGTCCCTCCCCCGTCAACCCCAGCAACTCGATCGCGTTGCCCCGTACGAGGCGCTCCACCACATCGCCGGGCAGGTGGCCCATCTGTTCCTCGGCGACCTGGCGGGAGCGGGGCCAGGTCGAGTCGGAGTGCGGGTAGTCGGTCTCGTAGAGGACGTTGCCGACGCCGATGGCGTCGAGGTTGCGCAGGCCGAAGGCGTCGTCGAAGAAGCAGCCGTGGACGTGGTCGGCGAAGAGTTCGGAGGGCGGGCGGAGGACCTTGTCGGCGACGCCCCCCCAGGCGCGGTTCTCCTGCCAGACGAGGTCGGCGCGTTCGAGGATGTACGGGATCCAGCCGATCTGACCCTCGGCGTACATGATCCGCAGGTTGGGGAAGCGGTCGAACTTGCCGCTCAGCAGCCAGTCGACCATCGAGAAGCAGCAGTTGGCGAAGGTGATGGTGGAGCCGACCGCGGGCGGGGCGTCGGCGGAGGTGGACGGCATCTTCGAGGAGGAGCCGATGTGCATGGCGATGACCGTGCCGGTCTCGTCGCAGGCGCGCAGGAACGGGTCCCACTCGTCGGTGTGGATGCTGGGCAGCCCGAGGTGCGGCGGGATCTCGCTGAAGCAGACGGCGCGGACACCCCGGGCGGCGTTGCGGCGGACCTCGGCGGCGGCGAGCTCCGCGTCCCAGAGGGGGACGAGGGTCAGCGGGATCAGCCGTCCGCGGGAGAGCGGACCGCACCACTCCTCCACCATCCAGTCGTTGTACGCGCGCACCCCCAGCAGCCCCAGCTCCCGGTCCTTGGCCTCGGTGAACGTCTGCCCGCAAAAGCGCGGGAAGGTGGGGAAGCAGAGCGCGGACTGCACATGGTTGACGTCCATGTCGGCCAGCCGCTCGGGGACGCTGAACGAGCCGGGGCGCATCTGCTCGTAGGTGATGCCTTCGAGGCGTATCTCGTCGCGGGGGTGGCCGACGGCGGTGTCGAGGCGGGTCAGCGGGCGGTGCAGGTCCTCGTAGACCCACCAGTCGGCGAGTGGCCCGTCGTCCCCGGGGGCGCCCATCTTCGGAGTGAACTTCCCGCCGACGAAGGTCATGTCCTTCAGGGGCGCGCGCACGATCCGGGGCCCGGTGTCGCGGTACTTCGCGGGGAGCCGGTCCTGCCACACCTGAGGCGGCTCCACCGTGTGGTCGTCCACCGAGATGATCTGCGGAAGGGTCTCGTGGGTGTCCATGAGGGGTACGTTAACGCCGATCTGACGGATCGTCAGCAACTATGGAGGCGTGACCCGCGCCACCGGCGGGTGCGCGCACACCCCGCACTGGGTTACGTTGTGCGGTCGCGTGGACCGATTCCGTAAGGCAACGGGCCCCGCGCTCCGGGGACTTCACGTACACCACGCGAACAACCGGTGAAGAAGCGGCATGGACATGCACAGACCGGGCGAGGCGGGGCGGAGGCGGAGAGAGGGTGGAGGAAGGGCGCACGGCGGTCCGGCGCACGCCGCCCGCGCGCGGAACGGCGCATCCGGCGGAGCGCGGCGCTCCGCACCGGCGGCGCCCGCCCGGCACGGGCTCCGGTGGCCGAGGAGGGTTTGTGGACGGTCCGGCCCCCTACTGACGCGAACCACCGGAACAAGGCAGACTGACCGTTGCGCACCCAGCGGAACGACACCATCACCACACAGAAGAGACGGCAGGGCAGGGGGTTCACCATGGACGACGGTCCGGGACAGAGGCGGGAGCGACTGCGCTTCACCGTGCTCGGTCCCGTGCGGGCGTGGCGCGGTGAGCACAAGCTGGCGGTGGGATCACCGCAACAACGGGCACTGCTCGCCACGCTGCTGCTGCGCGGCGGACGCACCGCCACCGCCGCCGAACTCGTCGACGCCCTCTGGGGCGAGGAACCACCGCACGCCGCCCTCGCCGCCCTGCGCACCTACGCCTCCCGCATCCGCAAGACCCTCGGCGACGACGCCGACCTGCTCGTCAGCGAATCCGGCGGCTACGCGATCCGCACCGCCGACGGCCGGCCGCTCGACCTCGACCACCACCACGCCGAGCGGTACGCCACCGAGGCGGAGAAGGCCAAGGCGGCGGGCGACCGCTGCCGCGCCCGGGAACTCCTCGACGCCGCCCTGGCCCTGTGGGACGGCGAACCGCTCGCCGGACTGGCCGGCCCGTACGCCGAGAACCAGCGCACCCGCCTCGACGAATGGCGCCGCTCGCTGCTGGAGTCCCGTATCGAGCTGGAGATGGAGCTGGGCCACCACACCGAGGTGGTCTCCGAACTCACCTCGCTGACCGCCGCGCACCCGCTCCGCGAACGCTTGCGGGAGCTGCTGATGCTCGCGCTCTACCGCAGCGGACGGCAGGCCGAGGCCCTCGCCGTCTACGCCGACACCCGCCGCCTCCTCTCCGAGGAGCTGGGCGTCGACCCGCGCGCCTCCCTCTCCGAACTCCAGCAGCGCATCCTGCGCGCCGATCCGGACCTGGACCTGCCCGCAACGCCCGGCGCCGCCCCCGGAGGCGGTGAGCCGGTCCTGCTGCGCCCGCAGCAACTCCCCGCCACCGTCCCGGACTTCACCGGCCGGGCCACCTTCGTCGCCGAGCTGAGCGAGCAGCTCGCCAGCGCCGAGGGCCACATCATGGCGGTCTCCGCGGTGGCCGGTATCGGCGGCGTCGGCAAGACCACCCTCGCCGTGCACGTCGCCCACGCCGCCCACAGCCGCTTCCCGGACGGCCAGCTCTACGTCGACCTCCAGGGCGCCGGCAGCACCCCCGTCGACCCGGAAGTCGTCCTGGGCGCCTTCCTGCGCGCCCTGGGCACCCCGGAGACGTCCATCCCCGACGGTCTCGACGAACGCGCCGCGCTCTACCGCTCCACGCTCGCCGGACGCCGCATCCTCGCGCTGCTCGACAACGCCCGCGACGCCGCGCAGATCCGCCCGCTGCTGCCCGGCACCGAGGGCTGCGCCGCGCTGATCACCAGCCGCACCCGCATGATCGACCTCGCCGGGGCGCAACTCATCGACCTGGACGTGATGAGCCCGGAGGAGGCGTTCACCCTCTTCACCCGGATCGTCGGCGAGGAGCGCGTCAACGCCGAACGCGAGGCGTCCATGGATGTCGTCGGCGCCTGCGGCTTCCTGCCGCTGGCGATCCGCATCGCCGCCTCCCGGCTCGCCGCCCGCCGCACCTGGACGGTCTCCTTCCTCGCCCGCAAGCTCGCCGACGAGCGCCGCCGCCTGGACGAGCTGCGCGCCGGGGACCTCGCGGTCAAGGCCACCTTCGAGCTGGGCTACGGCCAGTTGGAGCCGCAGCAGGCCCGGGCCTTCCGGCTGCTGGGCCTCGCTGACGGCCCCGACCTGTCGCTCGCGGCGGCCGCCGCGCTGCTCGACATGGACACCGAAACCGCCGAGGACCTGCTCGAATCCCTCGTCGACACCTCCCTGCTGGAATCCGCGGCCCCGGGCCGGTACCGCTTCCACGACCTGGTCCGGCTCTACGCGCGTTCCTGCGCCGAGCGGGACGAGCAGCCGCCCGAGGAGCGGGACGCGGCACTCTCCCGGCTGCTCGACTTCTACCTGGCGACCGCCGCCCGGATGTACGCCCTGGAGCGGCCCGGCGACGCCCTCGTCACGCAGATGGAGACGCCGCACTACCCGGGCCTGGACTTCGCCGACCGCGCCGAGGCGCTGGCCTGGCTGTTCAGCGAGACCCGCTGCATCATCGCCTGCGCCCTGCAGAACACCGGCCCCACCGGGCTGCGGCGCGCCGTCGACCTGCTGCTGCTCACCCGCGACATGGCCGAGTCCGGCGCCAACAACCGCCAGTACGAGCAGGCCAACCACGTCCTGCTGGAGGCGGCGCTGGAGGCCGATGACCAGCAGGCCGCGGGGCGGATCCACTGGTCGCTGCTGCCGATCTGCACGCACTTCGGACGACTCACCGAGGCCGACGAGCACGCCAAGCTCGCCACACTGTTCGGGCTGGCGGCCGGTGACCCCTTCATCTCGTCCAACGGGACCAACGACCGCGGCATCATCGCCAGCATCCGCCACCAGCACGAGGAGGCCGAGGCCTACCTCAACCAGGCGCTCTTCGCCTTCCGGGAGAACAAGAGCAAGCAGTCCGAAGCCAGCGCGCTGTGCAACCTCTCCCGCGTCCACCTCGACACCGGGCGCACCGACAGCGCGATCCGCCTCGCGCAGCAGGGCATCGCCTGCTACCGGGAGGCCGGCGCCTCCCGCCGTCTGGCCAACGGCATGTACGCCCTGGGCATGGCACTCACCGTGGCGGGCCGACTGGAAGAGGCGACCGATCAGCTCTTCGCCGCGTTGGCCATCTTCCGCGACAGCCACCAGCGGTTCTGGGAGGCGATGACGTACCTGCGTCTCGCCGAGGTCGATCTCGCCGCGCACCGCCCCACCAGCGCCGCCGACCACGCCGAGCAGGCGCTGAACGCGCTGCGCGGTATCGGCGGGGCACACTGGCGGGCCGACGCGCTCCGGACGCTGGGCGACGCGCTCAACCAGATCGGGCACATCGGCCGCGCGAAGGTCTGCTGGCAGGAAGTCGTCCTCATCCACGAGCAGTTGGGGCTGTCCGCCGACAGTTCGATGCGCGCCGCGCTCTCGGGGAACACCGCGGGGCAACCGTTGAGGTCCCCCGCAGCGGTGGCGTAACCGCAGGTCAGCGGCGGTGCCGCGGACGTTTATCGATCGTTCATCGCCGACGGGCACTCTCATGGGTACCGAACCGCCGCCTCGGGGGGCAAGCGGCTCGGGAACCACGGCCCCACCGCCACGGTGCGGGCCTGGTCCACTCGTCCGGCAACCCACGGGGGAGTTGCCGGGCGAGTGGGTCCATCAACGCCCATGCACAGGAGTTGAGCCACCATGACCACGCAGCCCCAACAGCGCGGCGAAGGAAACGACGCCGTGCGTCCGATGGACAACAACCGCCCGATCCAGCCGATGGACAACAACCGTCCTATCCGGCCCATGGACAACAACCGTCCCATCCAGCCGATGGACAACAACCGCCCCATCCGGCCCATGGACAACAACCGCCCGATCCAGCCCGCCGACTCCGCGGGGACGATCCACACGCGGGACAACAACCGCCCGGTCATCGGCTCCGGCGCGACGGCCGATCACCCTGCGCCCGCGGCGGCCGGCGGCGGCATCGAGGCGAAGGACAACAACCGTCCGATCGCCGAGCCGAAGCACTGAGACCCGGTGAGTCGCCGTAGGTGCCGCGTCATACCGTCCACCGGACGCGGCGCCCACGGCGCACCCACCGAGGGCCGGTCCCCTTACGGCATGCCGTAGGGGACACGGTCCGGGTGCCACAGGTACGGCGGCACGGTGTGCTCCCGGACGGGGGAAGACCGGGGGTGCGTGCCGACGTACCGGCATCAGGGGGGATGGTCCGTTCCGCGGGCCCCGGGGGGATCGGGGCGCCGACGGAACGGGCCGGGGGGGGCCGGGCTCTGGGGAGGGCCCGGGACGTCGGTGGTGGCCAGGCCGGGGGATGGCCCGGCTGCCGCTGGCGGAGGGGGACCGCGCCGCCATGACCGGCGGCGCGGTAGCAAGGGGGGCGGGGCCCGGGCCTGTTGGCTCGTGCCCCGTAGGGCTCGCCCGTGGGGGACGGCCCGTACGGACCTCCGTACGGATCGCTCCCCCGGGCCGAGGCCGTGGGGTCCGGGACCCGTGGGCCGGAAGGTCCGTGGGTCCGTGCGGCCCGAGGGGGGCAAGACGTCCGGGCGGGCGGCACCTGGGGAGGGGCCGACCGTTCCGGGCGCCCGGCGCCACCGTGCGCCGGGCACGATCGGGGGATCGTGGCGGCCGGTTTCGATGACGTAATCAGGGGAGCCATCGAAACCGGCCGTACCCGTGCGGGAACCCTTACGGGGGCGGCCCGCCCGGCGCGGCCCCGATGCGCGAGCCGTGTGCAGGTGCAGACGTGGCCCTTACGGGTGTGCGCGCGGCCCTTACGGGGTGAAGGTGCGGTCCTCAAGGGCGTTGGGGCGTCGGAGGAGGACGGTCGGCGAGGCCGGGTCCGCGCCCGGGGCCGAGAGGGAAGGCGGGCCGCTCCGTGCGGCCGGGCCGGCCGTGGATCCGAACCGGTCAAGAATCGAGCCGTTCGTGAGGCCGGGCCGGTCATGAGGCCGGGTGGTGCGGCTCAGGGCCGGTGGCCGGTGCTCTTCGTGGAGCCGTGCCGGCCGCGTGCCCACCGGCGTGTGGCGGGTGGCGCCGCGTAGCGGGCCGGTGCGGGCCCGGCGGCTTCCGGACCTACCCGAAAAGCGGTGTGGGGCGGGGCGGTTACCGTCGGACGGCGACCGCGTCAATGCGGTTGCAACGTTCATGGCGGCGGGCGAACGGGGTGAGGGAGAGGTCTGCCGCCCTCCCGAGAGGGCTTCAACTCGCGTGTTTTTTGGGCAACTTCCCGTGATTTGCTCGAACATCTGGCTGACAAGCGGCTACCGTCGTCTGGTCAGGCACGGTTCACACAAGGGAACGCCCCCTTACGCATACCCCACCTTTTGGAGCTGGCATGAACCGCATCACGCGCACCCTGGTCACGGCCGCCCTCGGCGTCTCCGCCCTCGGCATCGCGGCCTCCCCCGCCCTGGCCGACAGCCACATCCCGTCGCCCCCCACCATCACCGGCGACAGCCACATACCGTTCGCCCCGGCTGACAGCCACATCCCGTTCGCCCCCGGTGGGGTCACCACGAGCGACAGCCACATCCCGGTCACGCCCGGCTCCGTCACCACGAGCGACAGCCACATTCCGCTCGTCCCGTAGGGGCGCACCCGTACGGCACCACCCGGCGGCCGGCCCCGCACCCGTAAGGGACCCGCGGGCGCCGGCCGCGGGCGCTCCCGGGGTCGGGCCGCCGCGGGTCCGGGCCGGGGCCCGCACCTGGACCTGGACCTGGACCTGACGAGGCATCAGTTCTACTCTTGGCGCCCCGCACCGCTCCCTCGTGGCCAGGAGGCGCCGTGTTCGAGCCCGGTCGTGTGCAGACGCTCTGGGAACTGGTCGAGTACCGCGCGGGGGTCTCCCCCGGGACGCCGATGTTCTTCGACGCCGAGGGGCGGCGGGTCAGCTTCGCGCAAGCGCGGGACGCGGCCCTGCGGATCGCCGCCGGACTGTGGGGGCGGGGCATCCGGGCCGGTTCGCGCGTGGCCTGGCAGTTGCCGACCCGGATCGGGACGGTGCTCGCCTCCCTCGCGCTGGCCCGGCTCGGAGCGGTGCAGATACCCGTGCTCCACCTGCTGCGGGAGCGGGAGATCGGCTTCATCCTGGCCGAATCGGCGGCCGAGTTCGTCCTCATCCCCGGAGTGTGGCGGGACGTCGACTTCACGGCGATGGCGCGGAAGGCGGCCGGGGACGGCGTACGGGTGCTGACAGTGGGGGACGGTGCGGACCCGCGTGGGGACGGGGACGGCGGCCGGGAGTTCGGGCTGCCGACCGGTGATCCCGGGGTGCTGCCCCCGCCCCCGGCGGCGCCGCTCCCCGGCGTCCCCGCGGTCACCACCTGGATCTACTACACGTCCGGCACGACCGCCGCCCCCAAGGGCGTCGAGCACACCGACGCGACGCTGATCGCCGGAGGGTTCGGACTGGCCACGGCGCTGGGCATGACCGCGGACGACGTCGGCTCGATCGCGTTCCCGTACGCCCATATCGCCGGGCCGGACTACCTCGTCGCGATGCTGGCCGGGGGCTTTCCCGCCGTCGTGCTGGACACCTTCCGGCCGGCGGAGGCGGCGGCCGTCTACCGGCGGTACGGCGTCACCATGGCGGGCGGCAGCACCGCGTTCTACCAGGCGTTTCTCGATGCGTCGCGGCGGCGTCGGCAGGAGTCGTCCGGCGCCGGACGACTCCTGCCGACGCTGCGGCTGCTCTCCGGCGGCGGGGCGCCGCTGCCACCGGAGCTGTACGCCGAGACCGTGGCGGAACTGGACTGCGCACTGGTGCACGGCTACGGCATGACGGAATGCCCCATGATCACGATGGGCACGCCGTACGACACGGCCGAGCAACTGGCCCGGACGGCCGGGCGGCCCGTCGCGGGCGCGACCCTGCGGATCGTCCGGCCGGACGGCTCCGAGGCCGCGGCCGGGGAGAGCGGCGAGGTGACGGTCAAGGGGCCGATGGTCTTCCGCCGGTACACCGACCCCGGGCTGACCGCAGCCGCGTTCGACGCGGACGGCTACTTCCGCACCGGTGACCTCGGGCATCTGCGGCCCGACGGGCATCTCGTCCTCACCGGGCGGCTCAAGGACATCATCATCCGCAAGGGCGAGAACATCTCGGCGCAGGAGGTCGAGGAACTGGTCCGGACCTACCCGGGCATCGCCGAAGCGGCGGTGATCGGACTCCCCGACCGGACCCGCGGCGAACGGGTCTGCGCCGTCGTCACCCTCACCACCCCCACGGCCCCGCCGCCCACCCTGCCCGCGCTGACCACCCACCTGCGGTCGGCCGGGCTGATGACCCAGAAACTCCCGGAACAACTGGAGATCACCGATGCCCTGCCCCGGGGCGGCCCCCTGGCGAAGGTGCTGAAGAACGTGCTCAGGGAGCGGTACGGGTGAGGGGCGGGGGCTGCCCCTGGGGGCTGGGGCTGTGGACACCGGGCTCCGGGCACTGGGCTCTGGGGCACTGGTCGGATGGGCGTTGGTGTGACCGGCTGTGGGGCACGCCGGGGCCGGTGGGGAGCCGGGCGGGCGCCCGGAGGGCGGGCTGTGGCCCGGGGGGGATCGGTGGGGGCGGGCCGTCGGGGGGCGTCGGGGCGCGGGACAGGGTGGTACCGGGGCGGCGGGCCAGGCCGGGCAGCCGTCGAGAGGGGAGGTCCCGGAGGGGCAGGCCGGACAGCCGCCCGAAAGGGCAGGCCCCGGAGGGCCAGGCCGGGCAGCCGCCGAAAGGGCCGGTCGCGGAGGGGCAGGACGCGGAGGGAAAGGACGCGGGCCGGTACCCGCTGAGGGCCGGGCAGCCACGAAAGGGCCGGGCGAACGGCGGGCCAGGCCGGACAGCCGCCGAAAGGGCCGGTCCCGGAGGGCCAGGCCGGACAGCCGCCGAAGGGGTCGGGCGGGGCGGTCAAGGCGGTCACCAGGAAGAAGGCCGACGTCAGGTTCGGGGCCCGGGCCGCAGCCGGGAGCGGGGCGGAAGCCGGTGCCCGGGACGGCGTACGCCGGTAGCCGGACGACTCCGCGCCTGCCGTCAGCCGGAAAGGCGCCCCCGTAACCGGCTGGGCGCCGTCTCCCCGGTGACCGTCCCGGTGTGGCGGCCGGGGTGCGGGGCACGGGGCCGCTTCACTGAGGGCCGGGCCGGTGGCGACGGCCGGTGCCGGTGATGACGGAAGGAAGGCCCGCACATGACGGAGACCATCGACTTCGGTGCGCAGACCGCGCTGATCGCCCACCTCGCCGCCCGTACCCGGGACGACCAACTGGCGGCGCCCACCCCGTGCACGGAGTACGCGGTACGGAACCTGCTGGGGCATCTCGTGGGCCTGACCTCGGCATTCCGGGACGCGGCGGCCAAGGAGACGGGCCCCGCGACCGCGACCCCGCCGGGGAGCGTCCTGCCCGACATCGCCCCCGGATGGCGCGGCGAACTGGCCGCGAACCTCGACGCGCTGGCCGCCGCCTGGCACCGCCCGGACGCCTGGGAGGGCGAGACGCAGGCCGGTGGCCTCACCCTGCCCGCCGCCCTCGCCGGCCGGGTCGCCCTCAACGAGTTGATCCTGCACGGCTGGGACCTCGCCCGCGCCACCGGCCAGCCCTACGCCCCCGACACCGCGAGCCTCGGGGTGTCGTACGCGCTGCTCGCCCCCGCCGCCGAGGACCCGGAACGCGGCGGAATGTTCGGCCCGGCCGTGCCCGTACCGGACGACACCCCGCTGCTGGACCGCGTCGTCGCCCTGAGCGGCCGCCGCCCGGACTGGACCCCGCCCCGGGGCTGACGCCGCACCCCGTCCGGCCGGGGCCCCACGCGGCCGGGGCCCATCCGAATCCGACCAGGATCCGGTGGGCCCGGGCCCGGCCCGGCCCGGGGAATGCCTCGCCGTCACTGTCCGCCGACGCTTCGGGGCCGGGCCCCGAACATCCTTGGTGGCCAACGGAGTTCGGGCTCCCGGTGCCGGGGGCCGGCGCCGGACCTCGGGCCCCAGGCCCCAGGCCCCGAGCAGCCTCAGCGCCTTGCGGACTCCCTGCCCCGGCTCACGTACGGCACCGTTCACCGGTCCCGGCACCCTCTCCCCCGGCGCAGCCCGTCACAAGCTCCACGCTCCGGCGCACGCACGGTCCCGGCTCCCGTCCCACCGACCCCCACGCCTGAATTCACCGCCCCGCCGACTCCCGGAGGCGGGTCTTCAGTACCTTTCCGCTCGCGTTGCGGGGCAGTTCGGCGAGGAATTCGACCTGGCGGGGCACCTTGTAGTTGGCCATCTCGCGGCGGGACCAGGCGATGAGGTCGTCGGCGGTCAGGCTCGCGCCGGAGCGGCGGACGGCGTACGCCTTCCCGACCTCGCCGAGCCGCGCGTCGGGTATCCCGACGACGGCTATCTCCGCGATGTCCGGGTGGCGGCCGAGGAGTTGCTCGATCTCGGCCGGGTAGGCGTTGAAACCGCCGACGATGAACATGTCCTTGAGGCGGTCGGTGATGCGGAGGTTGCCGTCCGCGTCGAGGACTCCGACGTCGCCGGTGCGCAGCCAGCCGTCGGCGGTGCGGGTGCGGGCGGTGGCCTCCGGGTCCTCGAAGTAGCCGGACATGACGTGGTACCCGCGGACCTGCACCTCGCCGGGGGTGCCGGGCGGCAGGGGCCGGTCCGCGGCGTCGGCGACGCGGACCTCGGTGCCGGGGACGGCCCGGCCACTGGTCGCGGCGACGGTCCCGGGCGGATCGCCGCGGCGGCACATCGTGACGAGACCGCCCGCCTCCGACAGGCCGTACGCCGTCAGGACGGTGGCGACGCCCAGCTCACCGCGGAGCCGTTCGACCAGCTCCAGAGGGACGACGGCGGCGCCGGTGACCACCAGCCGCAGCGCGGACAGGTCGTGCCGGGACCGGGCGGGGTGCTCCAGTAGCTGCTGGTGGAGGGTGGGCGGGCCGGGCAGGACGGAGATCCGCTCGGCGGCGATACGGGCCAGCGTGGCCTCGGCGTCGAAGACCGGCTGCGGCACCATCGTGGCGCCCCGCAGCAGACAGGCGACGATCCCCGCCTTGTAGCCGAAGGTGTGGAAGAAGGGGTTGACGATGAGGTAGCGGTCCCCCTCCGTCAGTCCGGCCAGGGCGCTCCAGGTGTCGTAGGCGCGCAGTGTCTGGGCGTGGGTGAGCACCGCGCCCTTGGGGTGCCCGGTGGTGCCGGACGTGAAGAGGATGTCGGACGGATCGCCGGGGCGGACGGCGTCGGCGCGCTCACGGACCGCGCGGGGCGGGACCGCGGCGCCCGCGGCGAGGAAGGCCGGGCGGCTGTCGAAGTCGGCCGGGGCGTCGTCGGCGAGGACCACCACCCGCTCCAGGTCCGGCAGACCGGGCAGCGGGCCGTCGCCGGTCCCCTCCCCGGCGGCGCGGCGCAGCGCGGCGACGTACGAGGTACCGAGGAAGGCGCCGGTGACGAAGAGGAGCCGGGCCCGGGTGCGGCGCAGGACGCCGGCCGCCTCGGCGCCCTTGAAGCGGGTGTTGACGGGGACCAGGACGGCTCCGGCGGTGACGGCGCCGAGCGCGGAGACGATCCAGTCGGGGGTGTTGGGGGCCCAGACGGCGATGCGGTCGCCGGGGGCGATCCCGGCGGCGAGGCAGGCGGCGGCGGCCCGCTCGACGCGTTCGCCCAGCTCGGTGTAGGTGAGGCGGGTGCGGCCTCCGGCCACGGCCTCGCGCGGGCCGTACCGCGCGGCGGCCTCGCGCACCAGGCGGGGCAGGGAGCCGTACCGCAGATCGGCTCGCGTTTCCAGGTCATCGCGCATCGGACCGCCTCCCGCGAAAGAGCTGACTACCCGTCAGATTAGCGGTAGCCTCCTCGGCTGTCAGTACGGACGACCGACCACGGAGGTGGCCATGGGGGCGACCCTCAAGGACGCGACGGCGATAGCCGGCATCGGGCAGACTCCGTTCGCCAAGAGGCTGGAGGAATCCGAGAAGACCCTCGCCTGCCGGGCGATCCTCGCCGCACTCGACGACGCCGGGATCGCCCCCTCGGAGGTGGACGCCTTCGCCTCCTACACGATGGAGGAGACCGACGAGGTCGAGATCGCCAAGGCCATCGGCGCCGGGGACGTCACCCACTTCTCCAAGGTCGGCTACGGCGGCGGCGGTTCCTGCGCGACCGTCGCCCACCTGGCCGCCGCCATCGCCACCGGACAGGCGGGCGTCGGCGTCGCCTGGCGCTCCCGTAAACGCGGCTCGGGGCCCCGCCCGTGGAAGAACACCCAGGTGCAACTGCCCACCCCGGGGCAGTGGACCCGGCCCTTCGGACTGCTGCGGCCCGCCGACGAGATCGGCATGCTGGCCCGCCGCTACATGCACGAATACGGCGCCACCCGCGACCACTTCTTCAACGTCGCCCTCGCCTGCCGCAACCGCGCCAACCAGAACCCGGCCGCGATGATGTACGACCGGCCGCTGACCCGCGAGATGTACATGACCGCCCGCTGGATCAGCGAACCCCTCTGCCTCTTCGACAACTGCCTGGAGACCGACGGCGCGCTGGCCTGCGTCGTGGTCTCCGCGGAGCGCGCCCGCGACTGCCGCCGGCGGCCCGTGTACGTCCACGCCGCCGCCCAGGGACTGCCCGCCCAGCACCACGGGATGGTCAACTACTGGAACGACGACCCGCTCAGCGGACCCGCCTGGACCGCCGCCCGCCAACTGTGGAAGCACGCCGATCTGGGGCCGCAGGACGTCGACGTGGCGCAGATCTATGACGCCTTCACCCCGCTGATCCCGCTCTCCCTGGAGGGCTACGGCTTCTGCGGGCGCGGTGAGGGCGCGGCCTTCACCGAGGGCGGCGCGCTGGAGACCGGCGGGCGGCTGCCGCTCAACACCGCCGGCGGCGGCCTCTCGGAGGCGTACGTCCACGGCTTCAACCTCATCACCGAAGGCGTCAAGCAACTGCGCGGCACCAGCACCGCGCAGGTACCCGGCGCCGCCACCTGTCTGGTCACCGCGGGCGAGGGCGTCCCCACCTCGGCCCTGCTGCTGAGGAGCTGATCGGCACATGCGTTCGCGTAAGGACATGTCACAGAGCGTGACACACCCCACTGACAATCCCGCCGACACCGCCGCTGACCTGCTGCTTCCCGTCCCCGACGAGGACGGCGCGCCGTTCTGGGAGTACGCGGCCCGCGGCGAACTGCGCGTCCAGACCTGCGCGGAGTGCGCCGCCTGGCGCTTCCCGCCGCGCCCCTGCTGCCCGCACTGCCAGTCCTTCGACAGCGACTGGCGCGCGACCTCGGGCCGCGGCCGCGTCTGGTCGTTCGTCGTCCCGCACCCGCCGCTGCTGCCCGCCTACGCGGCGCAGGCGCCGTACAACGCCGTCGTCGTGGAGCTGGCCGACGCGCCCCGCATCCGGCTCGTCGGCAACGTCGTCGCGGACGCCGGTGCCCGCCTGGACTCCGTCGACCCGGCGCGGCTGCGCATCGGCGCGCCCGTACGGGCCGTCTTCCACACCCTGCCCGGGGGCGTCACGGTGCCCCGCTGGGTCCTGGAGCGGCCGTGAGCGTCCGCACCGAGATCAACGACGGCGTCGCGCTGGTCACCCTCGACCGGCCCGCCAAGCTCAACGCCCTGGACCTGACCGCCGCCGCCGAACTGGCCGGGATCTGGCAGGCGTTCCGCTTCGACACCTCCGTGCGCGCCGCGGTCGTCACCGGGGCGGGCGGCCGGGCCTTCTGCACCGGCATCGACCGCGACGTCACCGTCCCGCAGCCACCGTCGCCGTACTCCCTCGACGACCCCCTGCTGCGCATCGGGCCGAAAGCCAACGACCTGTGGAAACCGGTGATCGCCGCGGTCGACGGGATGGCCTGCGGCGGCGCCTGCTACCTGCTGGGCGAGGCGGAGTTCATCATCGCCTCGGAGCACTCCGTCTTCTTCGACCCGCACACCACCTACGGGATGGTCAGCGCCTACGAGGCGATCCTCATGGCGCAGCGGATGCCCTACGGGGAGGCCGCCCGGATGTGTCTGATGGGCACCGCGGAGCGGCTGGACGCCGTCCGCGCCCACCGCACGGGCCTGGTCTCGGAGCTGACCGCCCCGGGCGAGGCGGCGGCGACCGCGCTGCGCCGCGCCGCGGTGCTGGCCGCGCAGCCCACCGACGCCGTGCAGGGCACCGTACGGGCGCTGTGGGCCGCCCACGAGGCGACCCGGGAGCGGGCGCTGGCCCAGGCGCCGCACCTGATCGCGCTGGGCAATCTGCCCCCGGAGCGGCAGGCGGAGCTGTTCGCGGCCCGCGAGCGCGCCCCGGGGCGTCCCGTCACATCCGGGACTTCTGCGCCCGGGTCACCTCGCAGGTGAACCAGAAACGGGCGAACGACGACCCGTTGACGGTGTAGCGCGCGATGTACGTCTCGGTGGCGCCGGGCGCCACCGTGATGCTGCGGGTGTGCCGCCCGTAACTGGTGCCGTCCGCCGGGCGCGCCTTCATCCAGTCGATCTCCATGTCGTACGAGAAGGTGTCCGACAGGGAGGTGTTGGTGACGCTGATCCGGTAGGTGAACTCGTGCAGCGAGTTGGAGAAGTCGCAGCCGCTGCCCCGCACATCGGAGCGGCCGTCGGGGTCGTACGTCTCCATCGTCGGCGACGGGGAGTACGACGGCGAATAGGCGTCACTGGGCGAGTAGCCGTCGGTGGGGTCCGCGCCGTACGACGAGGTCGCCCCGGGGGACGGGCTCGCGGAGAAGGTGGGGGCCACCGTCGGTCGGGCGTAGCTGAACGGGTTGAGCTGCGCGCAGCCGCCCACCGCGGCGGCCGTGACCGTGACCAGTGCGGCCGCGACCGCGGCCCTTGCGCGCGTACGTGTGCGCTGCTGCATATCGCTGTCCATCCCCCGTGACACCTGTGAACTCGCCGGAAAACCAGGCCGCGCCGCCGGGCGGGCCCGGGCCTGACGCGTGCACGGCACCCTAGCAAGGGCCGGTGACAGGCGGGCGCCCCACGGGGACGGGCCGGGGCCCTACGGGCGCCGCGGCTGCCGCGCGCCCCCGGGCGGGCAGGCGTAGCGTCGGGACCGAGGACATCAGGACGACGCGGAAACGAGGCGACGCCGGTGGTGGTGCGCAACGTCTTCGGCTCCCTGATCGCCCTCATCGGAGCGACGGCCGCCGTATGGAGCCCCTTCCGTCCCTGGTACGACGGCCGTCCCGCGCGTGACGTCCGGATCGAGGACCTCTTCGGCGGGCTCACCCGCGCCGCCGCCGAACTGCCCGGCTCCCTCTTCCTGCCGATGGCCTTCGCCGCCCTGCTCACCCTGGCCGGCGTGGTGCTGCGCAGCCGCGCGCCGGTGGCGGTGGCCGGTGTGGTGGTACTGGGCTTCACCATCCTGTGGATGGTCCGCCAGGGCCAGGCGGCGGGCAGCCTCACCGCCGGGCCCCGGGGCGGTCTGGGCGACGGGGTGGCGTTCGCGTTCGGCGGCGGTCTGCTGCTGCTCCTCGGCGCGGTGGTGATGCCCGGCCACCACCCCGCACGCGGCCGCCACAGCCGGGGACGGGACGACGACCGGGCACCGCGCGGCACCGGACCGCCCCGGGAGCGCGGCGCCGCGCCCTACGGCGAGCGGGGGTACGGGAGTTCGCCGGGGGCGCACGACGCGCCGCCCGCGCCGGTGGCCCCGCCCTGGGATCCGGGGCGCCCGCCCGCACAGGAGTGGCGCCCGCCCCCACCGCTCACGCCCGGCCCGCCCCCGGAGGAGAACGGCCGGCCCCAGCCCCCCACGCCCCCGGTGCGGTGGGCCGAAGAACTGCGCCGGCACCCCGGCACCAGCCCGCAGGCGGGCGCCGAGGAACCGCACGCCCCCATGGGCGCCCACGCCTCGGGAGCCACCCCCGCGTACGGCACCGGTCCGGCCGAGGACACGGGCCCCTCCTCCTCAGGCCCCGGAGCCTGGCCCGCCCCGGGCGGATCACCCGACGCGACCGTGCCCTTCCCTCCGGTACGGCCCGGCGGCCGCACCACCGGAGCGGGCGACGGGGCGGCCGGCCCCTTGGACGAGACGGTGCGGCAGCAGGCCGTACGCCCCTACGGAACCGGCCCCGGGAGCGGCCGGGCCGACGGACCGGACGGGCCCGGCCCCGGAGCACCCGGAGCGCACCGCGGCCCCCGGACACCCGGACCCGGCGGTCCCGGCACGCACGACGGTCCCGGCACACACCGCGGCCCCGGAACCCCCGACTCCGGCACCGCCGCTCCGGCATCCGGAAGCCGCCCGCCCGGGGAGAACCGGCCCTCCCCGGAGGAGCCACCCGACCCCGGCGCTCCCCACGCACCGGACAACCCCCCGCCCCCGGACGAACCACCGGCCCCCGGGGAACCCCCGCGCCACCCGGGCGACGACCGCCACGACACCCCTTGAACGCGTCCCCCGAGTCCTCCGAGAAACGCGGACGGCGCCCCGGAGCCTCCCTGGCCCCGGGGCGCCGCCGCCCGCATCCGTTCCGTTCTCGGGACGCTCAGGCCCGTCGCGCCTGGCCCGTCCCCCGGGCCGCGTCCAGGGCGTACACACAGCGGTCCTTGCTGCACGCGTACACCACTCCGCCGGAGGCCACGGGCGTACCGGTGATCTCGCCGCCGGTCGCCAGTTTCCAGCGGAGCTGGCCGCCCATCGCGTCGAGCGTGTAGAGGCAGTGGTCGGCGGAGCCGAAGTGGACGCGGCCCTCGGCGACGACCGGGGCGCCGATGACCTCGCCGCCCGCCTGGAACCGCCAGCGCGGGGTGCCGGTGACGGCGTCGAGGGTGTAGAGCGCCTTGCCGCTGCCCAGGTGGACGGCGCCGTGGGCAACCAGGACCGGTTCGGTGGCCTGCCGGGGCTCGGTCGCGATCCGCCAGCGGTCCCGGCCGTCGGCCGCGTCCAGGGCGTAGACCGTGCCGAGGTAGTCCACCAGGTAGACGCCGCCCCCGGTGACGGCCGGGCCCGGGGCGAAGGCCGGCGGGCTCACGAACACCGCGGGCGCCTCGAAGTGCCAGCGCACCTCACCGCGGGCGATGTCGACGGCGAGCGCCCGCGCGCCCGCGACGACGTACACCATGCCGTCCGGGGCGGGCAGCAGCCGCACCGGGACGCCGCCGCAGGCCGCTGCGTCCCCGACCCGGCAGGACCAGCGCTCGGCGCCGGTACGGACGTCCAGCGCCTTGAGGCACCCGTCGGCGCAGAGGAAGACCGTGCCCTCGTGGAGCACCGGGGCCGCCTCGGCGGTCTCGAAGTCGGTCTGCGCGCCGCGGATCTCCCACCGCAGCTCGCCGGTGGCCGCCTCCCACGCCTGGACGCCGCCGCCCCGGGTGCTGGTGACGACGGTGCCGTGCGCCGCGGACAGCGCGTACACCCAGCCGTCGGTGTTCAGCCGCCAGCGCTCGGTGCCGTCGACGGCGTCCAGCGCGTACAGCGTCGGGCCGTCGGAGGCGTGGATCCGGCCGTCGGCGACCGCCATCGCCCAGGCCACGTCGCGGGTCTTGAACTTCCGCCGCCCGCTGGCCACGTCCAGGGCGTGCACCTCGAACGAGGTGACGTACAGCAGGTCACCGGCGACGGCCGGGGTGCCCCAGACGTCGTTCGACATACGGAAGCGCCAGGGGCGCCAGCGGCCCGGCTCCGCGCCGGGCGGTTCGGCGGGCGCGGGCGGCTGCTCGGGGCGTGCCGGGGCGTCGGCCGGTCCCCCCGGGCGGCCCGTCTGTGCGGGGACCCCGTGGGTGGCGCCGCCCGGGGGCCGCACCCAGTCCGTCGCCCTGGCGTGGCCGCGCGGTGTCTCCCGGGCGTCGGCCGCGCGCGGCCCCGGCCCTATCGGTGCGGCCGACGCGCCCAGGCGTACGGGCCCGCCGTGGCCGTCCGCCTCGGGCGCGGCCGGGGCGTCCAGGGGCGGGGCGACGCGGGCCGGGGCGGGGTCGGGGCCCGGGGCGGGCAGCGGGCCGGCGCCGGTGCGCGGGTCGGCGCCGCGGTGCGCGCCCGGCCCGGCGCCGATCCGGCCGGGCCAGCCGGTGGCGGGGGCGGCGGCCGGGGGTGTGCCCACCGGGCGCGGGGGTGCGTCCTGCGGGGGCCGCGGGGGCTCCGGCGGGCGGGCCGGGGAGCGGTCGGCCCCGCCGGAGCGGCCGGAGCGGCCACCGCGGCGCCCCTCGATGAGGGCGACGGCGCCGGGCGGCAGCCACGCCGAGGCGGTGCCGCTGTCATCCGTACCGGAGCCGAAGAGGTGCGGGGCGAGCTGGGACTGGAGGTCGGCGGGGGACGGCCGGTGGGCCGCCTCCATCTGCATACAGGACTCCATCAGGGGCCGCAGTTCGTCCGGCAGCCCGGCGAGGTCGGGGCCCTCGCGCAGCAGCATGAAGACCGTCTCGACGGGGTTGGCGCCGTGGAACGGCGCATGCCCGGTGGCGGCGAAGACCAGGGTGGAGCCGAGGGAGAAGACGTCGCTGGCGCCGGTGACGCTGCGGGAGTCGCGGGCCTGCTCGGGCGACATGTAGGCGGGCGTGCCGACGGCGACGTTGGTCATGGTCAGGCGGGTGTTGGAGACGCCGGAGGCGATACCGAAGTCGATGACCCGGGGGCCGTCCTCGACGACGAGGACGTTGGAGGGCTTCAGGTCACGGTGGACGAGTCCGGCGCCGTGGATGGACTGCAGCGCCTCGGCGATGCCCGCGGCCAGCCAGCGCACCGCCTGGGCGGGCAGCGGTCCGCACTCGTTGACGATCTCCTCCAGGGAGGGCGCCGGGACGTACGCGGTCGCCAGCCACGGCACCGCGGCGCGCGGGTCGGCGTCGACCACCGCCGCGGTGTAGAAGCCGGACACCGCGCGGGCCGCCTCGACCTCGCGCGTGAAGCGGACCCGGAACAACTGGTCCTCGGCCAGCTCCGTGCGCACCGTCTTGATCGCCACGCGCCGCCCGGACGCCGAGCGCGCCAGATAGACCAGTCCCATGCCGCCGGCCCCGAGACGGCCGAGCACCTCGAACGGGCCGATCCGCCGGGGATCGTGCTGCGTCAGCTGCGTCAGCTGCTCCACCACTTGCCTGCCACCTCCCCGTGGGGCGTAAAAGAGACTCTCCAAAGCACCGCGCCGCCGAGAGCCACTGCCCCGTGCAGCGTCTCACCGCTGGCCTGAACGGCCATATGCGAGCTGATTCTTCCTGGCGAAGGCCACGGTGGCGAACCCGGGGCCCGCGCGCGGCTGCACCGGGCCGTCCCCGCACTACGCGGCGACACCGTCACCCAACGTGATCAATCCCTGTCTGACGTGCACCGATGCGTCCGCTCGGAGGGGCCGCCCACCGCTCTCCGACCGGCCTGGCGCGGCCCGCCGGGCCGGTACGCGGCCGGGCGGCGGGGCCCGGTGCGGCCCGCCCGTCCGCCCCGGCCGCACCGGGCGCGGGGCCGATGGCGCGGTGTCCGGAAACTGACGGTCCGGGCCGGCCACCGCGGGCCGCCCGTCAGGCGGGAACGACGCTCCGTGACGGGCGGGCCGCCGGTCTCCGGGCGCCGGGGCGGCGCTCCCGGTGCGCCCCTCGGGCGGGGCGGCGGACTCGGGTGCGCGGGGCGCCGCCCGTCCGCCGTGCCGCGCCCGGCGCCGGGTGCCGTGCCGTCCGCCGTGGCGCCCACCGAGCGGTGCGCTCGCGCCGCCGATCCCTGCTGGTCATGCGTTCCCCGTCGTCGCCCGCCCCGGCCCGTCTCCGGTCACGCCGGGTGGCCCTGCCGTTCCCTCTGCCGTGCTGTCCATGCGTACTCGATGCCGTACTCGTCAATTCTGCGGTCTCGCAGGCTGTTTCGGGGCCATGACACCGAACGTGGCGCCCTGATTGTCGCGGAGGACCGCGAACGGGCCCCCGGGGGAGGAGTGCGGTCCGCCCGTGACGGTTCCCCCGAGGGCGGTGGCGGTGCGCACCGTCTCGTCCATCGCGTCGGTGAGGAAGCAGACGGTGAAGTGGTCGGGGACGTCCGGCCGGTCGGGACCGAGGGCGACGCGGCAGCCGATCTCGCGGTCCGCGCCGGGCAGCCGCCACGGCAGACGGCCCGGCGCCGCCGACGGGCCGTCCCGGACGCCGGTGAAGCCGAAGACCTCGGCGTAGAAGGCGTCGGCGGTGTGCGGGAGGCGGGCGCTCAGGCCCATCCAGACGTAGCCGCCGGGTTCGCCGGAGATCTCGAAGCCGCGGTGCGTGCCGGCCTGCCAGACATTGAAGACGGCGCCGCCCGGATCGGTGGCGACCATCAGGGTGCCGAGGTCGCCGACGGGCATCGGGGCGCACACGATCCGCCCGCCGGAGCGGATGACGGTCTGCTCGGTGCGGGCGATATCGGGGGTGGCGAAGGAAATGCCCCAGGAGACGGGCATCGACGGATCCGGCCGCGGCATGAGGGCGGCGGCTTTCCGGCCGTCGCGGAAGGCGACGGTATAGCCGCCGAATTCGGCGGCGCCTTCGTCGAAGGTCCAGCCGAACAGCTCTCCGTAGAAACGCTTTCCGGCGCCGAGATCGGGGAGCATCGCATCCACCCAGCAGGGTGCGCCCTCCGGGAATGCCGTCATCGCCGTCATAGGGGCACGCTAGCGGTGTTCACCGGGCACCGCCCGCCGGGAATTCGAACGCACGCGTCAGCCGTGCGGGCGTACGGACTCAACGGCGCGGCGGAACACGGGACTTACCGCGCGGCCGTCCACCGAACTTGTCCACAGGCTGTTGATAAGGGGATTCACCGGTTCGGACCAATCGGCCGCTCCGGGGGCGCCGCACTCCGGACCGGGATGTGTCCGCACGGTCCGTACTCCGGCGAGGCGACTCCGGTACGCCCGTACGGCGCCGTGCCGCGGCGGAATCAACCGGGACCGAATATCCCGAACTCCCCCATCCCCATTTGCAGGCAGCCAAATCGCGCTCCGTTCCCCCCTCGGTAAGCTGACGGCATGACAGGACAAGTGCGAACCGTCGACGGCAGAGTTGCCGGCCGCCGCGGGCAGGCGACGCGGCAGAAGCTTCTCGACTGCCTCAGTGAAATGCTCAGTTCATCCCCGTACCGGGATGTGAAGGTCATTGACGTGGCCCGAAAAGCGGGCACTTCACCCGCTACGTTCTATCAGTACTTCCCCGACGTGGAGGGCGCCGTCCTCGAAATCGCCGAGGGGATGGCGAAAGAGGGCGCGGAACTGACCGATCTCGTCGCCGGGCGTTCCTGGGTCGGAAAGTCCGGCTGGGCGGCGGCGGAGGAGCTGGTGGACGGCTTCCTGTCGTTCTGGCGCCGGAACGACGCGATTCTCCGCGTCGTCGATCTGGGCGCCGCCGAGGGCGACAAGCGGTTCTACAAGATCCGCATGAAGATCCTCAATGCCGTGACCAACTCACTCACGGAATCCATCGAGGACCTGCAGAGCCGGAACAAGGTCGACAAGGAGGTGAGTGCGGCAGCCATGGCCGGTTCGATCGTGGCCATGCTGGCGGCCGTCGCGGGCCATCAGAAGGGATTCCAGAGCTGGGGCGTCAAACAGGCCGAACTGAAGCCCAATCTCGCGCTGTTGGTGCATTTCGGCGTCACCGGAAAGAAGCCCACGAAGTAATACGGGCATCCGCCCATAGGCCGGCCCCGCTCCCCGGGCCCGCCCGCGGAAACCCGTACGGATCCACCCGGCGCCGACGCGGCCGCCGGGAGTACCGCCCCGGTCCGCCGCGCCCCTGTGGCGCCACCCCCACCGCGGACCCCGACCCCACCCCGGGTCTCTCGCTCCCCCCACCCGTTCCCCCGCCGCCGGGCCCCGCCCGGCGCCGCTTCCCCTTGTCTTCCCCGCGTCTCCCCCGGTCAGCGCCGCGCCGACCGGACGGGACCGGTCCGCCGCCCTGCCCCGGGGCCGCCGCACGGCGTACGGCGGCCGGAACGCCGGGTCCGCCACCGGGCCCGCTCCCGCCCCGCGCCCCGCTCAGCGGACGGCCGCCACGGCACCTTCGGGCGGCCCGGTCCGTACGGGTTCCCCGGTGGTGAACAGGCCCGCCTCCTCGGCGGCCCGCTCGCGCAGCCGGTGCACGGGGCCCAGCAGCAGCTCGTCGCAGGCCGCCCGCCGGCCGTACGCCGCCCCCTCGTCCCCGGGCGGCGCCGCCTGGGCCGCCACCGCCCGCTGCGCCTGGAGCGCCTGGGCCAGTGCGAGCGCCCCGATGCCCGGTTCGGCCGAGCCCGCGGCGGTGTACGCGGCGGCGCGGGCGGCGCGTACGGCGGCGTGCAGCTCCGCGACGCGCGCCCCGTCGCCCGCCGTGGCGCCCCCGTTCCGTACCCGGGCTGCGGCGCGGGCGAGCACCGTATCGGCCGCGCCCACCGTCTCCGCCGCCAGCGCCGCGGCGGCCACCGCTCCGACGGCGGCGAGCGCGGCGGCCTCCGGCGCCGCCCCCGGGGCGTCTTCCTCCGGGGCGTCTTCCCCCGGGCCCAGCAACTCACCCTCGACCTGCCGGAGTTCGAGGCGGGCGCAGGGGCGTTCACCGGGCGGCGCGGGCAGCGCGATCCGGCGCAGCCCCGGTGCCTTCGCCGGTACCAGGAAGAGGCGGGTGCGGCTGCGGGCGAAGCCGCCGGTGTGGGCGGCGACCAGCAGGAGGCCGGCGGTGTGGCCGTCCGGGACCCGCGCCGCCTCGCCGTAGAGCAGCCATCGGCCGCCGTCCGCCGGTGACCGGCCGGGACCGCCGGGAACCCTGCGGGCCTGGACGCCGCCGGCGCGGCCGCCCCCGGCCCAGTCGCCGCCGTTCGGGCCGGTGAGCGCGAGCGCGGTGGCCAGTTGTCCGGCGGGGACGGCGGTGGCGCAGGTCAGCTCACCGGCGGCGCAGCGCGGCAGGAGTGCGGCGCGCTGCGGCGCGGTGCCGAGGGCGAGGAGCAGCGGCGCGGTGAGCACGGCGGTGGCGAACAGCGGGGACGGCCGCAGCGTCCGGCCCGTCTCCTCGCAGGCCACGGCGAGCGCGACGGGCCCGCCGCCGCCTCCGCCGTACGCGGCCGGCAGGGCGATCCCGGCCAGCCCCGCCCGCTCCGCCAGGCGCCGCCACCGGGTACCGGAGAAGGGTGCGTCCGGTCGGGCATCCGGCCCGGGGTCCGCGCCGGGATCCGCGCCGCCGTCGGCGTCCGGCCCGGGGGTCGGTCCGAGGTACGCGTCGCCGCCGTCCGGCCTCTCGTCCGGGTGCGGGCCGCCGCCCAACCGGGCGCGCAGGGTGCGGCGGAACTCTTCCTGTCCCTCGGTGGTCGCGGCGTCCATCGGCGGGCTCCTCCCGGCCGTGCGGCAGCACCCTCCGGTACGGCGGCGGGCGGCCGAGGCCGCGGCCCGGGGCGCCCGCCGCGTACCGGCGGGCGGCCGTCGCGGAATCTGACGGCTCGTCATGGTAGGGACGGGGTGCGGACTTTCCTAGAGGTGAGCGGCCGGCGCCACCGCACCCGTAAGGGAACCCCGACCCCTGCCGCCCCTCCCCGTACCTGATGTACCGTCAGATTCATGACGCCGCCGGGGAACCCCTACGGGAAGCGCAAGGTCGCCATAGCCGGAGTCGCCCTGTCCGACTGCGGGCGGGTGCCGGACGCGACGCCGTACGCACTGCACGCCCAGGCCGCGCGCCGGGCGCTGGCCGACTCCGGGCTCGACCGGAGCGCTGTCGACGGGTTCGCCTCGGCGGGGCTCGGCACGCTGGCGCCCGTCGAGGTCGCGGAGTACCTGGGACTGCGTCCCACCTGGGTGGATTCGACCTCGGTCGGCGGCGCCACCTGGGAGGTGATGGCCGCCCACGCCGCCGACGCCATCGCCGCCGGCCACGCCCGTGCGGTCCTGTTGGTCTACGGCTCCACCGCCCGCGCCGACCTGCGGGCCGGGCGCCGCACCGCCAACCTCTCGTTCGGCTCCCGCGGCCCCCTCCAGTTCGAGGTCCCCTACGGGCACACCCTGATCGCCAAGTACGCGATGGCCGCCCGCCGCCATATGCACCAGTACGGGACGACCCTGGAACAGCTCGCCGAGGTGGCCGTCCAGGCGCGGGCCAACGCGGCCACCAACCCGGACGCCCTGTACCGCGATCCGGTCACCGTCGACGAGGTGCTGGCCGGGCCGATGATCGCCGACCCGTTCACCACACTGCACTGCTGTGTCCGCTCGGACGGCGGCTGCGCCGTCCTGCTCGTCGCCGAGGACCTCGCCGCGGACCTCGCCGCGCCCCCGGTATGGGTGCTCGGCACCGGCACCGCCGTCTCGCACGCCACGATGTCCGAGTGGGAGGACTTCACCATCTCCCCCGCCGCCACCTCCGGCCGCCTCGCCTTCGACCGTGCCGGCGTCCGCCCCGACGAGATCGAGATCGCCCAGCTCTACGACGCCTTCACCTACATGACCCTGGTGACCCTGGAGGACCTGGGCTTCTGCGCGAAGGGCGAGGGCGGCGCGTTCGTCGGAGGGGGGCGGCTGCTGCGGGACGGGGCGCTGCCCGTCAACACCGACGGCGGTGGTCTGGCCGCCTGCCACCCCGGGATGCGCGGCCTGTTCCTGCTGGTCGAGGCCGTACGGCAGCTACGCGGCACGGCCGGGGAAGGCCGCCAGGTCCACCGCCCCGACGGCGCCGGGGGCACGCGCCCGCCCCGGCTGGCGGCCGTCTCCGGCACCGGCGGATGGTTCTGCTCGTCGGGGACGGTGGTGCTGGGGGCGGGGTAGGCGGGGGCACCGCCCGGAGGTGAGGCGCCGGCGGGCGGGACACGGGGCGGGCGGGACGCCGTCCGGATGCGGAACCGGTGCCCCGGGGGGGGCGAGGGCCCCGCAGAGGGCGGGCGCCGAGCCGGGGCCCGGTGCCCGGCGCCCGGCGCCCGGCGCCCGCCCCGGGGCTCAGCCCTCGGCCGTGATCCGCTCCAGCCGCTCCTCGATCAGGTCGGCGGCGCGCCCGGCGCCGCCCTCCGCGCGGGCGTCGGCACGGAGCCGCGCCGTACGGGCCGCCGTGTCCGGGTCGGCCAGCAGCTCGCGCAGCGCCGTGCGCAGTGCGTCGGGTGTCGCGTCGGCGGTGTCGATCCGGCGGGCGACGCCCAGCTCCACGAGGCGGTCGGCGTTGACGAACTGCTCGGCGCCCTGCGGCACCGTGATCATCGGCACCCCGCAGGCCAGCGCCTCCCCGCAACTGCCCATCCCGGCATGGGTGACGAATGCGTCCGCCTGCTCCAGAATCGCCAACTGCGGTACCCACGACCGCACTTCGACGTTACCGGGCACCTCGCCGAGTCCCGCCGGATCGACGTACCGGCCGATCTGGAGCACCACATGCCAGCCGGGCAGCTCCCCGAAGGCCGCGACGCACCGCCGGTAGAACTCCGGCTGCCGGGTGTACGCGCTGCCCAGCGAGACCAGCAGGACCTTCTCGGCACCGGCCGGGCGGTGCCAGCTCTCGCGGTCCGCGCGCGCCCGCGAGCAGGGCCCGACGAACGTGACCCGGCCGGGATCGACCCGGTCGGCGTGCGGCTGCATGGCCCGCGGGATCAACGCCAGCGCCTGCCGGGGCCACCCGCTGAACTCCGCCACGTCCGTGGTCGTCGCGCCGGACTCCGCCAGCCACGCCGCGAACCGCGCGGTGTACGCCTCGGCGCCCGGCAGTCCGGCGAACGCGGCGCCCATCTCCTCCTGCGCGCCCTCCCAGCCGACGAAGGTCGGTGAGAGCTGGACCAGCTCCCGGCCCTGCGCCTCGGCCAGCGCCCGGCCCGCGAACGCGCCGACGTCGTGAAGGTAGAGGTCCGCCGGGTCCTCGTCATAGAAGGCCCGTAGCTGCGGCAGGACCTCGATGGCCTCGTCGAGGAAGAGCGACGCGGCGCCCACCGGGTCCTCGGGCCAGATGTTGGTGGCCACCGGCAGCACCGTGGTGTGGCGGACGAACTCGGCGCCGGTCGGCCGGATCAGCTCGGCGGCGTGCTCGGAGTTGGCGTAGGTGACGCGGTGCCCGCGCGCCACCAGCTCACGGATGATCTCCAGACCGGGCAGCACATGGCTGACCATCGGCGTTCCCACCATGGCGACGTGCGCGCGCCGCCGCACGGGCGCGTCGGCTCCCGGCGGCACCAGCGCCGAGCCGCGGGACGGGGCGTGCGGGCGCGGGGTGTTGGTGTCAGGCATGACATTCCTCTGCGGTGATCTACGGATGCGGGATGCCGTACGCGGGAGGCCGCGACGGCACGTGGACCGAGCCCACGCCCCCGGGCGCCGTGCGGTGGCCACGGCTCCGGCCACCGCGTGGCGGTGACGGTTCCGGGCGCCACTCAGCGGCCGCGGTCCCGGCCGCACGAAGGGCACGGGAGCGACGCGGCACGGACCGGCACGGAGCCGGTCAGCCGGGGGCAGGGCGAGGCGGGGCGGCAGGCGCCCGGCCCGGTCAGCCGTAGATCTGGCAGAAGTGATGCATGCGCCGACGGTAGAACAACCGTGCGTGAGGGCGCCATGGGTTTTCCCTGCGGAGGCGGGGGCGGGCGTGGGGTGGGAGCGGGGCCCGGAACGGCGGCCGGAAGCCTGGGCCCGGAACGGCGCCGGGAGCGGGGCCTGGGCCCGGAACGGCGGCGCGCCCCGGGTTCCGGCCGCACCGGGCCCGGCCCGTCCGGTCGGCCCCGCACCCGTACGCCGTCGGCCCCGCGCCCACTCCCCCCGCAGCGGCGCCCCCGTACGCTCCCGGTATGTCCGACGACTCCACGAATCAGCGCCGGGACGGCACCGGGGCGCAGGCGCCCTCCGGTGCCGCGCACGACGAGGACCTCGCCTTCCGTGAGCTGCTGCGCGGGCTGCGGGTCTGGGACCATCCGCTGCCGCCGTTCGACGCCTCGCGGGCGCCGGACGCGCCGCTGCCGCTCTTCCGCCGCTGGCTGCGCGAGGCCGCCGAGGCGGGGCAGCCCGAGCCGCACACCATGGCCCTGGCCACCGCAGACGCCGCCGGGAACCCCTCCGTACGCATCGTGATGCTGCACGACGCCGACGAGCGGGGCTGGCACTTCGGCTCCCACCGGGGCAGCCGCAAGGGACGCGAACTCGCGGACCGGCCCCGCGCCGCCCTCCTCTTCTACTGGGCGGCCGTCGCCCGTCAGGTCCGGATCGAGGGAACGGTGACCGAGGCCGGGCCCGAGGAGAGCGCCGCCGCGCTGCACGCGCGGTCCACCGGTTCCCTCGCCGCCGCACTGGTCGGACGGCAGAGCCGGCCCCTCGGCTCGGCGGCCGAACTGGACCGCGCCGCCGACGCCGCCTGGGAGCGCGCGGTCCGCGAACCGGACGCCCCGGTGGGCGACTGGACCCGCTACACCCTGCACGCGGACACCGCCGAGTTCTTCCAGGGCGACGCCCGCCGCCGCCACGTACGCCTCAACTACCGGTCGGATGGCGGCACTTGGCGCAGGGAGCTGCTCTGGCCGTAGGGCACACCGGGGCCCGGCCGGAAGCGTCCGGCCGGGCCCCGGCGGGGGCGGACGCACCCGGGGTTCGACGCGCCTCCTCCGCACCGGACGCACCGCACCTCCGGGGGCTCTCCCTCCTGCCCCCGGGCGGCACCGATTCGAAAAACGTGCCACTCGGCGGACCTTCCGCCCCTATACGCGCGTCAGATGCGCTGAGCCCGCCGTCACGAGCCGTCCGGCGGGGGTGACGCGCCCTCGCCGCGGCTGCGTTCAGGCCGTGTGGCGTACCAGCGCGTCGACGAGCGCGGGCCAGAGCGGGCGCGGGCGGTCGTGGCCCATGTCGGGCAGGAGCAGCAGTTCGGCGCCGGGCACCAGCTCCGCGGTGCGCCGCCCGCCGCTGGGGTCGATCAGCGTGTCGTCCAGACCGTGCAGCACCAGCGTCGGCACCCGCAGCTCCCGGAGCGCGTCCGCACGGGAGCCGTCGAGGACCATCGCGGCGAGCTGCCGTCCGTACCCGCCCGGATGGTGGCCGCGGTCGTAGCTCTCGGCGGCCAGCCGCCGCAGCTCCTCGGCGTCGCCGTACCGCCGGGAGGCCCACACCAGCTCGCGGTCGGCCGTCGCGATGTACCCCTCGCGGTCGTCGGGCCGCGGGGCGAACAGCACCTCCCGCGCCTCCGGGGTGGAACGCCCGTACTCCGGCTCGCCGGTCGTGGACATCATCGACGTCAGGGTCAGGACGCGCTCCGGGTGAGCCAGGGCCATCCGCTGGGCGATCATGCCGCCCATGGAGGCACCGACGACATGGGCGCGTTCGATGCCCAACGCGGTGAGCAGCGCGAATCCGTCGTCGGCCATGTCCGTGAGCCGGTAGGGCACCATCGCGAGGGCGGCGGGGAAATCCTTCGCCTTGACGGTGGCGATGAACCGGGCCGTGTCCAGGGGGTGGTCGTCGAACGTGGTCGACCGCCCGCAGTCGCGGTTGTCGTACCGGATCACATGGCGGCCACGGTCCGCGAGCGCGCGGCAGAGCCCTTCGGGCCAGCCGAGCATCTGCGCCCCGAGTCCCATCACCATCAGCACCGGAGGGTCGCCCGGATCACCGAAGCTTTCGTAGGCGAGGGACATTCCGGTCGGTACGTCGATGATCGGCATACCGGCAGTCTGCCGGAACGCTTTCCGGGAGCACAGCCCCTCTCCCCGCCACCGTCGCCCGGCGCCGCGCCGGGCGGCCCGGGGACGCCGAGGGCCCGGGCCGCACGGTGCCCGGTGCGCCGGATGCGGGCGGCGGCGTGCGGATCCGGAGTGCCGGGCCCCGGCGCACGTCCGGCCCCGGGCACGCGGTTTCGCCGGAGTGCGGCGCTCCCACCAGGGCATTCGATGCGGAACGGGTGGCGCCCGCCCCGGCTCCCGCCCCGCGGAACCGCGCTCCGGTCGCCCGTACTCAGGCCGTCCTCGTACGGTGCCCTCACAGCTCCCGGAACATGATGTGCAGTCCGACGTAGCCCTTGGACGGGTGCCGGAAGCCTTCGGGGAGGGTCGCCAGGATCCGGAAGCCGAGGGACCGCCACAGGGCCACGGCGCCGGTATTGGTCTCCACCACGGCGTTGAACTGCATCGCGCGGTACCCCTCGGCGCGCGCCCACTCCAGGACGTGTTCACCCAGGGCCCGCCCGACGCCCCGGCCGCCGTGGCGGGGATCCACCATGAAGCTGGCACCGGCGATGTGGTCGGCGGCGCCCATGTGGTTGGGGTTCATCTTCGCCGAGCCGAGGACCGTACCCGCCGCGTCCACGGCGACGACGGTCCGGCCCGGCGGGTGCGGCAGCCACAGCTCCCGCGCGGCGTCCTCACCGATGTCGCGCGGGTAGGTGTACGTCTCGCCGGCGGCGACGATCGGCCGGAAGAACGCCCAGACGGCGGGCCAGTCGGCCGCGGTGGCTTCCCGGATCCGGAGCCGCACCCGGCCGTGACCCTCGTTCTCGTTGCGCATCGCCACAGCATGCCTTCGCCCCGGCCGCCGCTCCACCGGCTTTTTCCCCGCCGTCCGGCCGGCGGGTGGACGGCGCCGGGCCCGGACAGCGGCCGGACGACGGCCCGGGGCGGACCTCACCCCTCCGGCCGGAACACCGGAACCACCACCCCCTCCGCCCCCTCACCGGCCCCGGCGTCCCGGAACGCGACCCGCAGCGCCATCCCGATCCGCAGCGCGGGTTCCGGACAGCCGACGATCTCGGTCATCATCCGGGGCCCCTCGGCGAGGTCCACCACGGCGGCGACGTACGGGACGCGTTCCCCGAACGGCGGCAGGTCGTTACGGTGCACGACCGACCAGGTGTAGAGCGTGGCGCGGCCCCCGGCCCGCTCCCACACCACGTCCTCGCTCCAGCAGTACGGGCAGAACTCGCGCGGATAGTGGTGCGCCGCGCCGCACCCCTCGGCCCGGCACCGCCGCAGCAGCAACCGGCCGGCCGCGGCCGCCTCCCAGTACGGGCGGGTGAACGCGTCGGTCTCCGGCAGATCGAAGCGGACCGCACCCGTCCCCTTCGCCGCCCCGCCCGTCACCGGAACAGCCCCAGCGCCGCGTCCACCGACCAGACCTGGCCGCACATCGCGAACAGCCCGACCAGCGAGATCAGCGCCATCATCGCGTTCTGCCCCTGCTCCGCCCAGTCATGGATCATCAACACCAGATAGAGGAGGTTCAACAGCGCTCCGCCGACCAGCGCCACCGGGGTGAGAACGCCGAGTACCAGCCCCAGCCCGAGGGCCAGTTCCGCGTACACGACGACGTACGCCATCGCCTTCGGGCGCGGCCGGACGACCGCGTCGAACCCCCGGCGCACCACGGGCCAGCGGTGCTCGGCCGCCACGCCCGCGGCCCAGGCGATGCCGGTGCCGCGGCTGAACCACGCCTTCCTGTCCTTGTGCCGCCAGCTCTCCAGCCACCACAGGCCGAGGCCGATACGGAGCACGGCGAGCCATTCGGCCCCGCCGAGCCAGATCGTCTGCATCGCGCGCGTCCTCCTTCGAAGAGCCCCTGGCATACCACCGCCCACCGGCCGCCCCCGGAGCACGCACTTCCCGCTCCGGCCGTGGCCGGTAGGGGCCGTGACCGGTAGGGGCCGTGGCCGGTGGGTGCCGTGGCCCGGCCGTGCCCCCTCCGAGCGTTTCTGACGCTACGTCAGTTACGGGCCGGGCCAGTTCAGCCGATCCGGGCACGGGGGCGCAAGGGGCCGGACCGGACCGGCGAGGAGTCGAACCGGGCCGGGCGGGGAGTGCGAGCCCGGCCGGGCGGGAGCCCGACCCCGGCCGCACGAGGCGTCGGCCCTGACCGTCGGGGCCGGCCACGCAAGGGCCTGACCTGGATGGATGAGAAGTCGGACCAGGCCCAGCGAGCGGCCGGAACCGGGTCCGGCAAGAGCCCGGACCGGGCCGAACGGAAGGCCGGGCCGGACCGGACCGGCCGAGAGGCCCGGACCGAGCGAGAGGCCGGGCGCGGCACGCGCAGACCGAGGCCGACACGGGCGCCCTCCGAACCTTTCCCGTGTCACCCCATTCCTGACAGGCCGTCAGTTCCAGTAATCTGACCCAGCGTCAGCAAGGAGAGCCGCCGTCACAGAGGAGCGGGCGACTGCGATGCTTGGATCGACCCACGGCACCCTCAGCACTCACTCCCGCCCGGCCCGCGTCGTGGCCTGCGGGGAGCAACCACCCCACACCGCACGCGGCCCCGTGGCCCCGGCCGGCGGCGGCCCTCCCGGCCCCTCGGACGACCTCGACGTCAGCGGTCGGCCGCTCAGCGCACCCGTACCCGACCTGGACCGCTTCTTCCGGCCCACCTCGGTCGCGGTCGTCGGCGCGTCCGACAGCGAAGGCCGCCCCAACACCGGCATCACCCGGCAGCTCATCGCCTGGGCCGACCGCGTCGGCGCCCGGCTGCACCCGGTGAACCCCGGACGGACGGCCGTCTTCGGACGCCCCTGCTGCCCGACCGTCGCCGACCTGCCCGAACCCGTCGATCTCGCGGTGCTGCTCGTCGCCGACCCGGCGCCTGTCATCGAGCAACTGCCCGCGGCCGGGGCGAGGTTCGCGGTGGCGTTCGCCTCCGGCTTCGCCGAGACCGGCGAGGACGGCGCCGCCGCGCAGGAACGGCTCGCCGACGCCGTCCGGCGCTCCGGCGTCCGGCTGCTCGGACCCAACACCAACCTCAACGCCTTCGAGAAGTTCCGCGACGACCTCGACGGACCGGCCATCGCCCTGATCACCCAGTCAGGCCACCAGGGCCGCCCGGTCTTCGCCCTCCAGGAACTCGGCATCCGCCTCTCGCACTGGGCCCCGACCGGCAACGAGGCCGATCTGGAGACCGCCGACTTCCTCTCCTACTTCGCCTCCCGCCCGGAGACCGGCGCCATCGCCGCGTATGTGGAAGGGCTCAAGGACGGCCGCAGCTTCCTCCTCGCCGCCGACCACGCCGCCCGCCGGGGCGTGCCGGTCGTCGCCGTGAAGGTGGGACGTACCGAGACCGGCGCCCGTACGGCCGCCTCCCACACCGGCAAACTCACCGGCGCGGACGGCGTCATCGACGCGGCGATGCGGCAGTTCGGCGTCATCCGGGTGGACGGTCTGGACCAACTCCAGGACACCGCGGCGCTGCTGGCCCGGGCCCGGAAGCCGCTCGCCGACGGCGTCGCGGTCTATTCGATCTCCGGGGGCACCGGCGCCCACTTCGCGGACCTGGCGACCGCCGCCGGACTGCGGCTGCCCGTGCTCTCCGACGCCAAGCAGACCGAACTGCACCAGTGGATACCCGACTACCTGAACGTCGCCAACCCGATCGACAACGGCGGCCACCCCGTCGGCGACCACCGTGGCCCGAAGATCATCGACGCGATCCTCGACGATCCGTCCATCGGCGTGCTGATCTGCCCGATCACCGGGCCGTTCCCACCGATGAGCGACAAGCTCGCCCAGGACCTCGTGGCCGCCGCCGAGCGCACCGACAAGCTGGTGTGCGTGGTGTGGGGCTCGCCCGTCGGCACCGAGGAGGCGTACCGCACCACGCTGCTGGGCTCCTCGCGGGTGGCGACCTTCCGCACCTTCGGCAACTGCGTCACCGCCGTCCGCGCCTACCTCGGCCACCACCGCTTCACGGACGGCTACCGCTCCCCCTTCGACGACGCCCCGCGCACCCTCTCCCCCTCCGCCCGCAAGGCCCGCGCCCTGCTGCGCCCGGGCACCCAGCTCAGCGAGCACGCCGCGAAGCAACTGCTGCGCGCCTACGGCATCCGCGTCCCGCGCGAGCAGTTGGTGACCAGCGCGGCGGCGGCGGTACGGGCGGCGAGCCTGGTCGGCTACCCCGTCGTCATGAAGGCGTCCGGGCCGCGACTGGCGCACAAGAGCGAACTCGGCCTGGTCAAGGTGGGGTTGACCTCCGCCAGCCAGGTCCGCGACGCCTACCGCGAGCTGACCGAGATCGCCCGCTGCGAGGGCGCGGAGCTGGACGGGGTGCTCGTCTGCCAGATGATCGAGCGGGGCGTCGAGATGGTCGTCGGCGTCACCCGCGACAGCCTCTTCGGGCCGACGGTGACCGTCGGGCTCGGCGGGGTGCTGGTGGAAGTGTTGCGGGACGTCGCGGTCGGCGTACCGCCCTTCGGCGAGGAGCAGGCCCGCACGATGCTCGGCGAACTGCGCGGCCACGCCCTGCTGGAGGGCGTCCGGGGCGCGCCCCCGGCCGACGTGGACGCGCTGGTGGAGGTGGTGCTGCGGGTCCAGCGGATGGCGCTCGAACTCGACGGCGACCTCGCGGAGCTGGACATCAACCCGCTCGTGGTGCTCCCCCGGGGCCAGGGCGCGGTCGCCCTGGACGCCCTCGCCGTCTGCCACTGACGGATGCGACCCCGGCCCGCCCCCGGGGCCGCGCACCGGCCCGCGCCCGGCCTCCGGCACCGGGCCGCCCCCGGGGCCGGGCGTCGGCCCCGGCCCCGCACCCGCCGCTCCAGGAGACCGCACCCCGTGCCCCGCGCCGCCCACCGGACCGACCGCCGCACCATCCACCGCACCGACCGCCGCCGCACCGGCCCCCGCACCGCTCGGCGGGCGCGGCCCCACGCCCACCGGCCCGGACCGCACCCCCACGCACCCCGCCGCCCCCGGAGACCGCACCGCACACCCCACCGGCCCGGACCGCACGCCACCACCGGCCGGTCCTGCACCCGCACCCCCGCCCGGGCCCGGCGTCCGCACCCTCTCCAGGCACCGGCCCCACCCCCGCAGCAGCCACCGCACCCACCCCGTCAGGAGCCACGCCCCCATGACCTCCGCCCCCTTCTCCCCCGATTCCCCCGGTACGTCCGACGCGTCCGACCCGGCCGGACCCGGGGCTCCCGGGCCTTCGGGCGCTCCCGAACCCCGTACGGAAAGGAGCCGTTCGGACCGCGCGCAGGCGGCGGACGGCGCTTGCGGCACGGCGGCCGACGCGACTGATTCCTTGATACTGCACACCACTGACAACGGCGTCGCCACGCTCACCCTCAACCGGCCCGACGCCCATAACGCCCTCACCCCTGACCAGCGCGAACGCCTGATCGACCGGCTCGCCGAAGCCTCCGCCGACCCGGCGGTGCGAGCCGTGCTGATCACCGCGCGGGGCAAGGGATTCTGCGCCGGGGCGGACCTGCGGGCCCCGCGTGCGGGCGGGGCCGGGGAGCGGGTGGCGGGAGATGTGGCGCGGCTGATCCGGGGCGGTGCGCAACGGCTCATCGGCGCGGTGCTGGACTGCGAGAAGCCGGTACTCGCGGCCGTCAACGGCACCGCCGCCGGGCTCGGCGCGCATCTGGCGTTCGCCTGTGATCTGGTGCTCGCCGCCGAATCGGCGCGGTTCATCGAGGTGTTCGTCCGCCGCGGTCTGGTGCCGGACGGCGGCGGCGCGTATCTGCTGCCGCGGCTCATCGGGCCGCAGCGGGCGAAGGAGCTGATGTTCTTCGGCGACGCGCTGCCCGCCGCCGGCGCCGAACGGCTGGGCCTGGTCAACCGCGTGGTGCCGGACGACGAGCTGCCGCACCGCGCCCGGGAGTGGGCCGACCGGCTGGCCGCCGCCCCCACCAGGGCGCTCGCCTTCACCAAACAGCTTGTCAACGCGTCCCTGGACGGCGACCGGAGCGCGGCGTTCGCGGCCGAGGCGACCGCCCAGGAGCTGACCATGACAACGGCGGACGCCCAGGAGGGCGTCGCCGCGTTCGTCGCCCGCCGCACCCCCGTCTACCGGGGGCGCTGACGCGCCCTACCGGGTGCGCTGGGCCGGGACCCGGGGCACGGCGGGACCCGGCGGCCCCTCGCCCGGCGGCCCCGGCTGGGTCGGTACGACCCGGTCCACGGCCGCCGGCGCCCCGTCGTCGTCCGCCGTGGACGCCGTGACCGCGCCCGCCGCGCCCAGCAGCCCTACGGTGAGGACCCCGGCGCCGACGGCTCCGTTGAACATCGCGCGTACCTTCATCGTCGCTCTCCCGTGCAGTGCGGCCCGGGCGCCCTTGAGGCCGGGCCCGCCGATCCGTAGGACACCGCTCGGGGCGAGCCGTGTCACAGCTTGCTCTCGCGCGCGGTGCACACCGGCACCTCGCGGGTGTTGCGGGTCCGCACCCCGGGCAGCCAGCCCGTCTCGCCCCGCGCCGTGCTGACGCGGTACCAGCGGGTGGAGGTCATGCCCTGCTCGTCGCGGACCAGGACGCCGTCGGTGACCACACAGCGGGCCGCCAGGACGTCGCCGTGCCAGACCCGCCCGGCGGCGTTGGCGCCGTCGGCGTAGCGCCGGTACGGGTCCTTGGCCAGCCGCAACCCGCACTCCAGGGTGTGGCTGCCGCGGCAGACCGACTCGGTGTTGTAGACGGCCACCGGGACGGTCGGGGGCGCGGCCGGACGCGGCTCCCCGCCACCGGGGCGCACCGCCCACCACACCCCGAGCGTGACCGCCGCGACCGCCGCGGCGACCACGAACGCCGTGGCCGGCGGCCTGCGGCGGAGCGGCGCGAAAGCGACCGCGGGCCGCTCGGACGGCGTCTGCCGGACCCGCTCCCACAGGCCCGGGGGCGTCCCGATCTCCCGGTCGGCGCGGTGCAGCCGCTCGCGCAGCAGCGCCACGGCGTCGTCCTCACCGCCCGGCCCGCCGGAGCGGCCCGTGGCGCCGGGGCCGCCACCGCCGTGGCCGGATACGGTCTCCGCTCCGTCGTGTCCGCGTCCCGTGTCCACCGCGCCGTTCACCTCTCCGCCCGTCCCTGCGCCGATTGAACGAGGTGGGCGCGGAGCCTGTCCAGGGCGCGGGCCCGGTGCCGGGCCGCCGTCCCGCGGTGCACCTTCATGATCTTGGCCGCCTGGTCGAGGGTGTAGCCGTCGAGGTCGACGAGGATGACGATGCCCGCCTGGCGGTGGGTGAGCATGCCCAGCATCCGTACCGCCTCCAGCTCCGCGTGGCGGTGCTCCAGTCCGCCGTCCCACCCGCCGTCCGCCGGTGCGGCCTCCTCGTCGAAGCCCTCGACGGCGTCGACGAGCACCTGCCGGCCGGCCTTGCGGTAGGCGTCGCGGGCGACGTTGAGCGCGGTGGTGAACGCATAGGCGTACGGCTCCGGGTGGGCGAGGAAGCGCTGCGGGCGCCCGGCGAGCTTGAGGTAGGTCTCGTGCACCACGTCCTCCGCGGAGTGGCGCGAGCCCGCCAGCATCACCGCGCGCCGGTAGAGGCGCGGCAGCAGCCCGCAGAAGACCTCGTCGAAGGTCGGTGACGTGGCGGACGCGGATGACGGCATCAGATCGGCCATCTACCGGAACCCTCCCCCGTTACTCGGTTACGGTCGCGGCCGGGATGGACGCTACCCGCACGATGCGCAGCAAATCAGGCCCTCGCCGGGCCTCGGCCGAAAATGCCCCCTGTTCCGTACTCCCGGGTCGGTAAACCACCCGTGAGGGTCAACTCCCTTTTCCGCAGCCCCTCATGGCGAACGAGAACGCTTCACATCTGACGAGGCGTCAGCTTCAATGGGGCCATGATGGGACATGCGGGAATGGCGGCGGCGGCCGTCCGCTATCTGCGCGCGAGCGGCGCCACGACCTCGGCGGACGCACCGCCCACCGCACCACCGGCACCCCGCCGGACGCTGCGGGCGGTCCGCGACGGCGAGCGCGCGCCGTGCGATCCGGCCGCGTTCCGCGCCGCCCTGGGACACTTCGCCAGCGGGGTCACGGTCATCACCGCGCCCGCCCCGGCGGAGGGCGGAACCGGCCCCGCCGGATTCGCCTGCCAGTCCTTCGCGTCACTCTCCCTGGAGCCGCCACTGGTGACCTTCATGGTCGCCCGTACGTCGACGACCTGGCCGCGGATCGCCCGCGCCGGGGTCTTCTGCGTCAATGTGCTGGGCGCCGGGCAGGGCGCGCTGTGCCGGGCGTTCGCGGTCAGCGGGGCCGACAAGTTCGCCGGGGTGCGGCACTCGCCCGCGCCGGCGACCGGCGCGCCCCGTCTCGACGCCGTGCCCGCCTGGATCGACTGCACCGTCCACGCGGTGCACACCGGGGGCGACCACCTCATCGTCGTCGGCCGGGTCGAGGCCCTGGGCACGGACCCGGCCGCGGCGGCCGACGGACCGCTCCTCTTCCACCGCGGAGCGTTCGGAGCCTTCCGGGAGGCGTGAGCCGGGGGCGCAGGCCCGGACGGCTCGCGCCCCGCCCGAGCCCGTACGTCGCCCTCTCCGCACCCGTACGGGAACGGTCGGGGCGGCCTCTCCCCCGCGCTTGTACGGAACGGGCCCACCCGGCGCCGACCCGGCCCGCTCCCCCAGGACCCCGGCCCTCACTCCGGGAAGACCAGCACCCCGCGTGCCACCCGGCCGTGGTGGGCGTCGTCGGCCGCGCGGGCGAAGTCCTCCACCGGGTACTCCGCGCTGACCAGTTCGTCGAGGAGGAGGCGGCCCTCGCGGTAGAGGCGGGCGTAGAGGGCGATGTCGCGCTGGGGGCGGGCGGAACCGTAGCGGCAGCCCAGTATCGACTTGTCGAGATACATCGACGACACCAGGAACGACGCCTCGGCGGTGGCGGGCGGGACGCCCAGCAGCACCGCCTGGCCGTGCCGGTCGAGCAGGTCCACCGCCTGCCGGATGAGGCGGGTGGAGCCGACGCACTCGAAGGCGTGGTCGGCGCCGGTCGGCAGCACCTCCTTCACCGCCTTGACGCTGTCGGGTACGGCGGAGGCGTCGATGAAGTGGGTGGCGCCGAACTGCCGGGCCATCGCCTCCTTCGCCGGGTTGGCGTCCACCGCGACGATCACCGAGGCGCCGGCCAGCCGGGCGCCCTGGAGGACGTTCAGGCCGATACCGCCGGCACCGATGACCACCACCGAGTCGCCGCGGTCCACCTTCGCGCGGTTGAGCACCGCGCCGACGCCGGTCAGTACCGAGCAGCCGATGAGCGCCGCGGACGCCGCCGGGATACCGGGCGGGATCTTCACCGCCTGCACCGCCTTGACGACGGTCCGCTCCGCGAACGCCGAGTTCGACGCGAACTGGTACAGCGGCGCGCCCCGCCACCGGAACGGCGTGCCGGGCATCCCGATCGCCTTCCGGCACATCGTCGGCCGCCCCCGGTCGCACTCCGCGCACGCCCCGCAGTTGGCCAGCGTGGACAGCGCCACCCGGTCCCCCGGCGCGACGTGGCCGACGCCCGCGCCGACCGCCTCGACCACCCCGGCGCCCTCGTGCCCGAGCACCAGCGGCGCCGGGAAGGGGATCGTGCCGTCGATGACCGAGAGATCGCTGTGGCACAGTCCGGCCGCCCGGACGGCGACCAGCACCTCGCCGGGCCCGGGGTCGCGCACCTCCAGGTCGTCCACGACCCGGGGCTTCTCACCGTCGAAGATGACGCCTCTCATCACAACCTCCGTGGATCGGCCGCCCGGACCGGGGCGGGAGACGGACGGGACGGACACCGCCCCGCGCGGCGCGCCGTGCACCGCCCCGCGGGCGGGGACCTGCCGGGCGCCGGACCTGCCGCCCCCGCGCCGCGGCCCGCCGCGTCACCCGGGGGCGGGACGGGGACGGGCTCAGCGGTTGGGCCGCTCCCCCTTGGCCGCCGCGGCGGCCATCGCCTCCAACCGCGCCAGCATCGGCATCGGATCCGTACCGACCGTGCCCGGCAGCGACGCGGCGAGCTTCTCCGGGGTCCAGCCGCCGTCGCTGTAGGCGGCACGCAGTTCGCGGGGCTGTGCCCAGACGGCGATCTTGGGTCCGGCGACGGTGTAGACCTGCCCGGTGATCTTCTGCTCCCGGGCCCGGTCGCTGAGCAGGTAGACGACGAACGCGGCGACGTCCTCGGGCTCGCCGATCTCCGTCAGCTCCATGGGCACGTTCGCCGACATCCGGGTGCGGGCGACGGGCGCCACCGCGTTGGCCGTCACGCCGTACTTGTGCAGCCCCAGCGCGGCGCTGCGCACCAGCGAGATGATGCCGCCCTTCGCCGAGGCGTAGTTGGCCTGGGCCACGCTGCCCTGATGGTTTCCGCTGGTGAAGCCGATGAGGGTGCCGTGGCCCTGTTCCCGCATGACGGCGGCGGCGGCGCGGAAGAGGGTGAAGGTGCCCTTGAGGTGGGTGGCGACCACCGGGTCCCACTCCTCCTCGGTCATGTTGAAGAGCATCCGCTCGCGCAGGATCCCGGCGACGCAGACCACGCCGTCGAGCCGCCCGTAGCGCTCCAGCGCGGTGTCGGTGATCCGCTGCCCGCCGGCCATCGTCGCGACGTCGTCGGCGACCGCGACCGCCTCACCGCCCGCCGCGGTGATCTCCTCGGCGACCGCCGCCGCGACCTCACTGCTCGGCTCGGCGCCCGCGACGGAGACGCCGTAGTCGTTGACGACGACACGGGCGCCGTGGGCGGCGCAGGCGAGGGCCACCGCCCGGCCGATGCCGCGCCCCGCCCCCGTGACGGCGATCACCTTGCCGGCCAAGAAGTTGCCCATACCGCGACCCTCCCAGAGTTTCTGACGGACCGTTAGATTTTTGAGCAGTCCCCGTACGAACACAACCCCCCGACCCGATCCCGCCCCAGGAGGGCCCGTGCCGCTGCCGCAGGAATTCCACGACCTCGCCCGCCAGGTGAACAACTGGGGCCGCTGGGGCCCGGACGACGAGATCGGCACCCTCAACCTGATCACCGAGCGGACGGTCCGGGACGCCGCGGCATGCGTCCGCAGCGGCCACCGCGTCCCGCTCGCCCTGCCGCTGCGCCACGACGGCGTACAGACCGGGGCCATCCCCGGCCGGATCAATCCGCTGCACACCATGACCGCCGTCAACCAGGAGCTGTTCGGCCCCGGCACCGTCGCCACCTCGGACGACGCGGTCACCATGGGACTCCAGGCGGGCACCCACTGGGACGGGCTGAGCCACGTCTCACACTCCGGGCGGCTCTACAACGGGCGCCCCGCCGGCGCCGTCACCGCCCACGCCGGGGCCACCGCCCTGGGCACCGAGAAACTCCCGCCCGTCGTCTCCCGCGGCGTCCTGCTGGACGTGGCCCGCGCCCACGGCACCGACCGGCTGCCCGAGGGGCACGCCGTGACGCCCGAAGACCTCGACGCGGCCGAGGAGTTGGCGGGTACGCGGGTACGGGCGGGCGATGTGGTGCTGGTCCGCACCGGCCAGATGAGGCGCTATCTGGCGGGCGAGCGGGAGGCGTACGCACTCCCGTCACCGGGGCTGTCGGTGCGTACACCCCGGTGGTTCCACGAGCGGAACGTGGCGGCGGTCGCCAACGACACCCTGACGTTCGAGATCTTCCCGCCGGAGATCGAGGGGCTGTGGCTGGCGGTGCACGCGCTGCACCTGGTGGAGATGGGCATGCTGCAGGGCCAGAACTGGAACCTGGAGGAGCTGTCGGAGACCTGCGCGGAGCTGGGCCGCCACGCCTTCCTGCTGTCCGCCGTCGCCGAACCCTTCACCGGCGGCGCGGGCGCCCCCGTCGCCCCCGTGGCCCTGCTCTGACCGGCCCGTCCGCCCCGGTCCGGGCCCGCCCGTACGCGGCGCGGACCGCCGTCCGCCCGGGCGACGGCGGGCCCGGCGGCGCACCGTCAGACGGCGTGGTGGGTGACGCGGTGGGTCCCGCACACACCGGACACCGCGGCACCGCCGGACGCGTACGAGGCGCCCTGGCACTCCGGGGCGAACGGCAGCGGCTGCCCGCGGTCCACCTCGCACCAGATGCGTTTGCCCGCGCCCTCGGGCTGCCAGCCCCAGCGGTCGGCGAGCCCGTCGACCAGCTCCAGACCCCGGCCGTGGGTGTCGTCGCCGTCGGCGTGGCGGTGGCGCGGCGGGCGGGCACTGGCGTCGGCGACCTCCACCCGCACCGTCCCCACCACGGCGCCGGAACCGGAGAAGCACATCCGCAGCACGGCACCGGTGCCCGTGTGAACCACGGCGTTGGTGACCAGCTCCGAGATCAGCAGGATCAGCGTCTCGGACAGCGGCTCATCGGCGCCTATCCCCGACCCCGCCAGCCGCGACCGGGCCCACCGCCGGGCCCGCCCCACCTCAGCGGGGTCGGGCCGTACCTCCAACTGCACCTGAAGCACCTGCACCGCTCACACCATCCGAACCGGCGGAAACTTCGCCTTGCGCCTCCACGAGGTCACGGTGCGTGACCCCAACGACGCCCAGCATGGTTGACGTTCCGTCACCCCAACAAGCGCTTCGGGCATATTCCAGCGCAAGGGAGTATGCGTACCGCATACTGTGCGACGCACTTTTTGGGGGAGTCGAACACGGGGAAACCGACCCCCGCGACCAGTGCGAGCCCGGCGCACTCCGTCTCCCGGAGCCGTCTCGCCGACGCCACCGTGATCTCTGCGCAACAGAACCACTCGCACCCGAGCGAGCGTACCCGAGCAGGTCGCCGACTCCCCCGTGTGACGAGTCACGCTCAGGACACAACCCGATATCGACGCTCCGTGACCGAATCTGCCTACCAGAACCGACATTTCGCGCATCGGCTGCAAGAAGCTGACATCCCCTGCGGCCACGGCGGACATCATCCGGTCAGCAGGCCCGCCGCCAGGCGTTCCTCCGTCTCGCGGGCGTCGCCCCAGCACTCCGCGCGCCACCACGCGCGCTTGAGGTGCAGATGGACCTCCGCCTCCCAGGTGAACCCCATGCCGCCGTGCACTTGCAGACAGTCGCGGGCGTTACGCACCGCCGCGTCGTCGGCGAGCAGTTTCGCGGCGTACGTCTCGTCCTCGCTCTCGGTGACCGCCGCCGCGTACACCGCGGCGCGCGCCGTCTCGGCCCGGACCAGCATCCCGGCGCACAGATGCTTCACCGCCTGGAACGCGCCGATGGGCGCCCCGAACTGCTCGCGCACGCGGGCGTACGCCACGGCCTTCTCCACCGTGCGCGCCGCGCTGCCGAGTTGCTGCGCGGCGGTGAGCAGCGCCGCCTCCCGGCGCATCCGGCGCACGTCCACCGCGGGCCCCGGCAGCGGCTCCCCGACGCCCGCGGGCACCGGAGCCAGCGGCGTCAGCGGATCGACGGAGGCGGGGCGCGGGCCCCCGGCGCCGGTGGCCGGACGGAGCACCCTCACCGGGGCGGCGTGGGCGCCGGGCGCGGCCCGCCCCGCACCTCCGGCCGCGCCCGGCCCACGCCGTACCGCGTCCGCACCGTCCAGCCCCGCACCCGGCCCACCCCGTACCGCGTCCGCGCCACCGCGCCCCGCGCCCGGCAGAACGGCCAACTCGGTGCAGTCGTCCGGGTGTTCCCACAGGCCGGGGCCGCCCGGGGACTCGGTCAGGCCGACGATCCGGTCGCCGGTGGCGACGCCGGCGAGGTGGCCGGCGAGCAGATGGCAGGCGACCAGCGGGCCGGGGAGCAGGGCCCGGCCGGTCTCCTCGAAGAGCAGGGCCGCCTCGGGCAGACCGAGGCCGACGCCGCCGCCGGACTCCGGGAGCCGGAGCGCGAAGAGTCCGGCGGCGCCCAGCTCCCGCCACAGCGCGCGGTCCAGGGCCGGTGCCGCGACGGCCGCGCGCAGCCGCTCCGGGCCGAACCGCCCGGCCAGCAGCGCCCGCATCCCGTCCCGCAACTCCCCTTGTTCGACGGTGAGTTGGAAGTCCACGGCGGTATCTCACCGTCCCTTCGGCAGGCCGAGGATCCGCTCGGCGACGATGTTCCGCTGAATCTGCGAGGTGCCGGCCGCGATGGTGTACGAGAGGGACGACAGGCGCGCGGCGACCCACTCGTGGTCCGCGTCGAGCGCCCCGGCGCCCAGCACCTCGGCCGCCGTGTCGTACAGCTCCTGGCGGGCGTGGGAGTAGCGGAGCTTGAAGACGGAGGCGCCGGCGCCCGGGACGCCGCTGCCGCGCTGGGCGGCGCTGACGTTCCACTGGGTCAGCCGCCACAGCGCGGTGAACTCGGCGGCGAGCCGCCCCAGCCGGCGGCGGAGCACCGCGTCGTCCCAGCGGCCGTTCGCCCGTGCGGTGCGGGCGAGTTCGCCCAGCACCCGGCGGCAGGCGACGACCTCGCCGACGAAGGCGGTGCCGCGCTCGAAGGAGAGCGTCACCATCGTGACCCGCCAGCCGTCGTTCTCCGCCCCGACCCGGTGCGCCACCGGGATGCGGACCTCGTCGAGGAACACCTCGGCGAACTCGGTGGACCCGGCGAGGGTGCGCAGCGGCCGGACGGTCACGCCGGGCGCGTCCATCGGCATGGCGAGCCAGGTGATGCCGCGGTGGCGGGGGGCGCCGGGGTCGGTGCGGACCAGCAGTTCGCACCAGTCGGCGACCTCGGCGTGCGAGGTCCAGATCTTGCTGCCGGTGACCACGTAGGCGTCGCCGTCGCGGACCGCGCGGGTGCGCAGTGCCGCCAGGTCCGATCCGGCGTCCGGTTCGGAGAAGCCCTGGCACCAGATCTCGTCGCCGCGCAGGATCGGCGGCAGCCAGCGGGCGCGCTGGGCCGCGGTGCCCTCGGCGGCGAGCGTCGGCCCGGCGTGCAGCAGTCCGACGAAGTTCGCCCCGACGTACGGCGCCCCGGCGCGTTCGGTCTCCTCCAGGAAGATCAGGTGCTGGGTCGGGGTGGCGCCGCGCCCGCCCGCGTCGGCGGGCCAGTGCAGTCCGGCGTACCCGGCGTCGTACAGCATCCGCTGCCAGGTGGTGTCGTGGGCGCGGCGCCCCGGCCAGTCGTGCGGGTCCGGGGGCGGCGGGAGCGCCGGGAGCGCCGTGGTCAGCCAGCGGCGCAGTCCGGCGCGGAACTCCTCCTCCTCGTCCGTGTACGTGAGGTCCACGGGCGGGCCTACCGGTCCAGGTCCAGGCCGAGCATGCGGATGGCGTTGCCGCGCATCAGCTTGTACACGGTGGTGTCGTCGAGGCCCTTCACATGATCGAGGGCGACCTCCTTGGTGTGCGGGAAGGTCGAGTCGACGTGCGGGTAGTCGGTCTCGAAGGTCGCGTTGTCCACGCCGACGGTGTCCAGCGAGGCGACGCCGTGCCGGTCGCGGAAGAAGCAGCAGAAGATCTGCCGGTAGTAGTACGTGGACGGCGGCTCGGGGATCAGCTCGCGCACACCGCCCCAGGCGCGGTGTTCCTCCCACACGTCGTCGGCGCGCTCCAGGGCGTACGGGATCCAGCCCATCTGGCCTTCGCTGTAGGCGAGCTTGAGCCGCGGGTATCGCACGAGGACCCCGCTGAACAGGAAGTCCGTCATCGACGCCATGGCGTTGTTGAAGGAGAGCGACGCCTGGACGGCGGGCGGCGCGTCGGGGGAGGCGGCGGGCATCTGGGACGACGACCCGATGTGCATGTTGACGACGGTCCCGGTCTCCTCGCACACCGCGAAGAACGGGTCCCAGTACCCGGTGTGGATCGACGGCAGCCCCAGGTGGGTGGGGATCTCGGAGAACGTCACGGCCCGTACGCCGCGCGCCGCGTTCCGGCGGATCTCGGTGACGGCCAGGCCGATGTCCCACAGCGGGATCAGGCAGAGCGGGATCAGCCGCCCGCCGCTGTCCCCGCACCACTCCTCGACCATCCAGTCGTTGTAGGCGCGTACGCAGGCGAGGGCGACCTCCTTGTCGCGCGCCTCGGCGAAGGTCTGGCCGCAAAAGCGCGGGAAGGTCGGGAAGCAGAGCGACGCCTCGACGTGGTTGAGGTCCATGTCCGCCAGCCGCGCCTTCGGGTCCCAGCAGCCGCGCCGCATCTCTGCGCGGGTGATGCCCTCCAGCGTCATGTCGTCGCGGTCGAAGCCGACGGCGGCGATGTTCCGCTTGTACGGGAACTTCAGGTCCTCGTAGAGCCACCAGTCGGTCGGCGGGCCGTCGGGGTCCATGGTGATGACGTACTTGCCGCCGGTGTAGGTCAGCTCGCCGATGCCGGCGGTGTGCGGCTTGGGGCCGCGCTCGCGGTAGCGGCGCGGCAGCCAGGTCTCGAAGAGGTGCGCGGGCTCGATCACGTGGTCGTCGACGCTGATGATGCGCGGTAGTTCCACCCAAATCCCCTCACCCGTACCGGCCGGATCCGCTGCCCGGCCCGCCATATCTGATGCTCCGTCAGATACGAGGCTAGCCCCGGCCGTACGAGGGCGACAAGGCTCAAGGACGGGGCGCGCGGACGCGCGGCGGCCCGGCCCCCGGGAACGGGAGCCGGGCCGCGAAAGGGCTGCCGGGACGGTCAGTTGGGCCGGTACGAGCCCGTGGCCTGGTCGTAGAGACGGTCCACGGTGCGGCTGCCGGACTTCGGTCCGCTCACCTGGACGAGGTGGTAGCGGCCCTGGTGGATCATGACGAAATTGCGGGCGTAGACCTCGCGGCCGCCGTCCTTCCAACTGAAGCCGCCCTCGGCCATCGCCGTCCGCCCCACGTCCATCCGCCGCAGCCCGGACGCCGTCGCCCAGGAGGAGGCGCGGTACGCCGCCAGCTCCGGCTCCTTGTCCTGCTGGTAGGCGAGCGGGTCGGCGCCGAACGCGGCGACGGTGTCCCGGCCCGGCACCACGAGCAGCTCGTAGCCGCCGCCGGCGTAACGGATCCGGCCCTGGCCGTCCGGCCCGCGGCGCTGCCAGTCCTTACGCACCGCGATCTGGAAACCGGCCGGGTCCTTGCGGACCGCGAAGCCCGTGGCGAGCCCGGCGGGGGTGGTGGTCTGCGGACTGCCCGCCTCGGGCCCGCCACGGCCGCCGCCCGGGGCGGCGGCCGACGGTGACGGGGCGCCCGCGCCCGTACGGCCACGGCCCTCCTCCCCGGCCTTCGGCAGGAACAGCACGGCGAACGCCACCGCGCCCGCCACCAGCAGCAAGATCGCCACCAGCAGCAGCCGGCCCAGATGGCGCGGACCACGGGCGCGCGGCGGCTTCGGCGCCCGGCCCGGCGCGGAGGCCGCGAGGCCCGGCGGTTCCTGCCCGGCCGCCGCCGCGCGGGGCGTGCGCCCGGGACGCTTCGGTGCCGGAGCGGTCCGTGCCGGAGCGGCGCCCCGGCCCTTCTTCTCCTTGCGGACCAGCTCACCGCGGCGGCGGACCACCGGCAGGCGCCCGGGATCGGTGCCCGTCCCGCGCGCGGGGAGGGTGACGAGGCCGCCGTCCCGCTCCGGTTCGGGCGCCCCGCGGGTCACCTCGCGCAACACCGCCAGCAGCGGCCCGGGGGCGGGCCGGGCGGCCGGGTCCGGGCCGAGCAGCGCCTCGACGGCGGGCCGCAGCGGGCCGCAGGCCCCGGCGGGCGCCGGACGGTGCGCGCACACCATCCGCGCCAGCTCCGCCGCGCTCTCCTCCGGGTACGGCGGACGGCCCTGCACACACCGGAACAGCAGCGCGCCGAGCGCCCACAGGTCGGTACCGCTGCCCACGGCGCCCCCGCACCCGGCCGGTGCCGCCTGCTCCGGCGCCCACCGCTCGGTGACCGGCCCGACGACCGCCAGCCGCATCTCCCGCACCCGCCCCGCGAGCAGCCCGCCCGCCCCGGGACCGGCGTCCACGGGAACGGGGAGCGCGGGGGCGGACCCGACGGGCGCCGGGCCCGCCGGAGCCGGGACGCCCCCGGCCGGACCCGTAGCGGCCGCGCCGCCCTTGGTCAGCACCGCGGGGGCCGCACCCGTACGGGACGGACCGGCCTCGGCCGGGCCCGCAGGGGACGCGCCCCCGGCCGCGCCCGGACCCGTAGGGGACGCCCCGGCGGGCTCTCCCGCGCCGCCCTCCGGCTCCGGGCCCCGCGCCGGGGGCACCGCCACGGCCGGTGCCGCGAGGGGCATCGGCTCCGTCCCGCACAGCGCCTCCTGGGCCGCGCCCGCCGCCAGGCCGCTCAGCACCGCGCGGCCGTCGTCGCAGATCAGGACCGTACGGTCGGTGACGTTGCGGTGCACCCAGCCCCGGGCGTGCAGGGCGCGCAGGGCGGTGAGGACGTCCGCGCCGATCTCGGCGGCGCGCTGCGGCGCCAGCGGGCCCTCGGCGAGCAGCACCGCGAGCGGGCGGGCGGCGATCAGCTCACCGGCGATCCACAGCGAACCGTCCGCCACGAAGACGTCGAAGACCTGGTCGAGCAGTGGATGGTCGGGCAGCTCCGCGGCCCGCGTCGCCGCCAGGAACGCACGGCGTACGACCGGATCCCGCGGATCGCGCGGCGCCTCCCGCGCCGCCCCGGCCCGCCCGGCGCCCGGCCACCCGCCCGGCGCCGCGTCGGCGAACTCCGCCTCCACCACCTCGGGCAGCGGCACCTGACGCAGCAGCACCTCCTGCGAGCTGAGCGTGTCGAGGGCGCGGAACGCCGTGGCGCCGTCGCCGCCCCCGGGCCGCAGCGGCAGACGGTAACGCTCCGCGAGCACCCGCCCCGCGTACCGCTCCACGACGCCTCCCCTGCGTATGTGCCGCGCCGGACCCGCACGGGCCCGGCGTACCCCCACGGGCGCCCGCCGGGCCGCCCGCCCCGGGCCCCGCGGGCCCGAACAGCCTTGTGAATCTCACGATACGTGCCCGGGGCCCGGCCGCGGCCCGCTCCGGGCGAACGCCCGCGGGGCAGCCGCCCCGGGCCGTCAGTCCTTGACGGCGAACGTCGCGAACGCGGTGTCCCGCAGCTTCTTGCACTCCGCGTCCGACCAGGCGTCCGCCTTGCAAGTGATCATGATCGCGTAGCCGTGGTCGTCGTCCGCGCGGAAACCGCGGTTGAGCACCCGCACCTTCTGCCCGTGCGAGCTGCGGGTGAACGACCAGTCGGCGACCGTCGGGTAGTCGCGCCAGCGCACCGGCTTGATGGCGATGCGGTGGTAGTCGGGCGTCGAACCGCGCACCGCGGGCTCCAACTGCCGCCAGGAGGCCGCCGCGTCCTTGCCCGGCGAGGCGTTGTAGTCGATCTGGATGCGCGGGAAACCGTCGGCGTCCTTGCCGAAGATGGCGCCGGAGTTCTGCCCCGCGGTGCCGGTACGGTGCCAGCCCTCGGGCATCGCCACCCGGAAGTGGAAGTCGCCGTTGGTGACGTTCGCGTATCCGTCGGGCAGCGCGTCCTTCCCGTCGTCCTCGCCCTTGCCGTCGCCCTTCCCGCCGGGGGCCGACGGGGCGTCACCGGACGGTGTGGCCTTGCCGCCGTCCGGGGTACCGCCGCCGCCCGAGGCGTGCGTCTGCGCCGCCGTCGCCTCGATGTCCTTGCCCGCGTCGGCGCTGTCGCCGGAGTCCCCGCCGGACAGCGCGAACCCGAGGATCGCGGCCACCACGGCGAGCGCCACGACCACCGCGATGATGATGAGCGTGCGGCGCGGCACCACATCGGTGACCGAGGCCCGCGGCGGCCGCCCGCCGCCCGCGCCGGAACCCGAGCCGGACCCGGCGCCGTTCCGTGCCGCGGCCGCCTTCGACGCCGCCGTGGAAGCCGTGGAAGCCGCCGACGCCGCGGCCGCCCGCACCGTCTTCAGCGCGTCGCGCATCCGCTCCTTGGCCGCCTCGCTGTCGAAGCCCGGCCGGTCGCCCGCCGCCTTCGCGGGCGCGCCGCCCTTGGCCGTACCGCTCCCGGCGGCCGGCTTCGGCGCGACCGGCGCGGGCGCGGGCGACGCGGCCGGCTTCGGCGCCGCCTTCGGCCTCTTCGGCCGGGGACGGGCCGGCTTCGGCGCGGCCTTCGGCCTCGCCGCCGGCCGCGGCGGCGCCTCCTCGGGCACCACCGGCAGCGTCATCGCCCGCGTCGCGTCGAGCGGCGGCTCGCTCTCCTCCGGACCGTGCGCGACCTTCTCCAGCAGCACCCGCGCCCCGGCGTCGTCCAGCCGTCCGTCCGGGTCCTTGACCAGCAGTCCGAGGATGACGTCCGCCAGCGCGCCGGCGTGCTTGGGCGGCTCGACCGGCTCGGTCATCACCGCCGTCAGCGTCGCGATGGCCGACCCCTTGTCGTACGGCGGGACGCCCTCGACGCAGGCGTACAGCAGGCCGCCCAGGGACCACAGGTCGGCGGGCGGGCCCGGCTTCTGGCCGCGGGCCCGCTCCGGTGAGATGTACGAGGGGGCGCCGACGAGCATGCCGGTGGACGTCACCGACGGGTCGCCCTCGACCTGGGCGATACCGAAGTCGGTCAGCACCACCCGGCCGTCGTCCGACATCAGGACGTTGGACGGCTTCACATCGCGGTGCAGGATGCCCTCGCGGTGCGCGGCGCGCAGCACGTCGAGGACGGCGAGACCCACCTCGGCGGCGCGGCGGGTGGTGAGCGGACCGTCGTCGCGCACCAGTTCGGCGAGGGAACGCCCCTCGACCAGCTCCATGACGATCCACGGCCGGTCGTCCTCGTCGACCACGTCGTAGACGGTCACCGCGCCGTTGTTGCGGATCCGGGCGATCGCCTTGGCCTCGCGCAGCGTACGGGTGATCAGGCGGCGCTTCTCGTCCTCCTCCACGCCGCCGGGGAAGCGCAGCTCCTTGACCGCGACCGTGCGGCCCAGCACCTCGTCGCGCGCCCGCCAGACGGTGCCCATGCCGCCGCGGCCGAGGACTCCGGCGAGCCGGTACCGGCCGGCGAGCAGCCTGCCCTCCTTGCCGTCCATCTCGACCTCGTCGCCCACTGAATCCCCTCTGCAATCCAGCCGAGTTGACGGCCCCGATTCCCATCGGCGCCAAACTGGTCAACTCGGACAACCCACCCTGGCAGAGCCTTCATTCTCTCTCATCCGCGGGGGTGCGGAAGGCCCGGGGCCGTGACGTACAGTGCCGCGCGCAACCGCCTTGACGGCCCGACGGACGGGAGTCCCGATGACGACGCGACGGCCGCGCCCCGCCCCCGTGGGCGCCGCCCGGCGCCCGCCCGCACGCCCCGCGCGCCGCCGCCCGCCCGCCGCGCGCCCGCTCCTGGCGGCGGCGCTCGCCCTGGCCTGTCTGCTGCTCACCGCCTGTACGCAGCGCCACTACCACCTGCTGGGGCCGCTCACGGTCCCCCGGCCGCCCGATACGACGGCCCCCGCGCTGCGCGCCCTGGTCGCCGCGGGCGCCCCCGGCGCCGCCTCCCTGGTCACCCGGCGCGGGCAGTTCGCCGCCGCCCGCTACTCCGCCGCCGGCGTCTCCGACCTGCGCACCCGCCGCCCCATGGGCCGCGACGACCGCTTCCGGGCGGGCAGCCTCACGAAGACGCTGGTCGCCACCGTCGTCCTCCAGCTCGCCGCCGAACGGCGGCTGGACCTGGACGACTCCGCGGCCCGGCTGCTGACGACCGGCCACGGGCCGCCGCCGGGCCTGCCCCGCGGCGCGCTGGCCCCGCTGTCCCGGGTGACGGTCCGCCAGCTCCTGGGCCACACCAGCGGCCTGTTCAACTACACCGCCGACCCGGCCCTCGCCCGCGGCCTGGACGGTCCCGGCTTCGCCGCCCACCGCTACGACACCCACACCCCCGCCGAGCTGCTGCGCCGCGCCCTGCGCCACCCGCCGACCGCCGCCCCCGGCGCCCGCTACGCCTACTCCAACACCAATTACCTCGCCCTCGGCCTGATCGTCGAGACGGTCACCGGCCGCCGCTACGCCGACGAGATCCGCCGCCGGATCCTCGTCCCCGTCGGCCTGACCGGCACCAGCTTCCCGGGCACCCGTACCGTCCTGCCCCGCCCGCACGGCCGCGGCTACGCCGGCACCGGCCCCCGGCGGACGGACGCCACCGACCTCAACCCGAGCTGGGCCGGGCCCGCCGGGGAGATGGTCACCACCCTCGACGACCTCAACCTCTTCTTCGCCGCGCTCCTCGGCGGCCAGTTGCTGCCCGCGCGCGAGATGGCCGAACTCCGCGACGAACGCGCCACCCGGGGCGTCTACGGCCTGGGCCTCTACACCACCCGGCTGCCCTGCGGGGTGACGGTCTGGGGCCACAGCGGCGACATCCCCGGCTCGTACGCCCGCACCGCCGCCTCGGCGGACGGCCGCCACCTCGTCAGCTACCACCTCAACACCGACGCCCTCGGCCCCCGGGCCGACGACGACACCGTCCTGACCGCGGAGTTCTGCCCGAAGCCGGGGGCGGGCCCGAAGCCGGCGCCGGGTCAGGGCCCGGACCCGAGCGCCGGTACGGGGACGGCCCCGGCCCCCGGCACGGCGGAACCGGCCACGGACACGGAGACGAAGACGGGGACGGAGACGGGGACGGGGACGGGGACGGGGACGGGGACGGGGACGGAAACAGTCACGCCACCGGGCGCGGCGGCGGACACCACCGCGGGCACCACCGCGGGCACAGCCCCCGGGACAGCCCCCGGCACGGCGGCGGGCGCGCCGCGGGCCACCGCCCTCGCCGCGCCCGCCGCCGGAGACCGGGGGACCGCCGCCCGGGAAGCCTCCCCCGGCGCGCCCCGGCCCGCCGTCTACAGCGGCACGATGTCCGGTGCGCCCAGCCGCGCCGCGTCGGCCGTCAGATCGTCGGGCTGACGCTGCGATTCGCGCTCCGCCTCGACCCGCTTCGCGTAGTGCGCGACCTCCTTGTCGACCTGCGCCGCGTCCCAGCCCAGCGCCGGGGCCATCAGCTCCGCCGCCTCGCGGGCGCAGCGGGTGCCGCGGTCGAAGGTCTCGATGGAGATGCGGGTGCGCCGGGTCAGGACGTCGTCGAGGTGGCGGGCGCCCTCGTGGGTGCAGGCGTACACCACCTCGGCACGGAGGTAGTCCTCCGCGCCGGTCAGCGGCTCGCCCAGCGCCGGATCGGCCACCACCAGCTCCAGGACCTCCTCGGTCAGTGAGCCGTAACGGTTCAGCAGATGCTCGACGCGGGCGGGGTGCAGCCCGGAGCGGGCCGCGATCCGGGCGCGCGCGTTCCACATCGCCTTGTACCCCTCGGCGCCGAGCAGCGGCACGTCCTCGGTGACGCACTCCGCCACCCGCTGGTCGAGCCCGTGCACCGCCTCGTCCACCGCGTCCTTCGCCATCACCCGGTACGTCGTGTACTTCCCGCCGGCCACCACGACGAGCCCCGGCACCGGGTGCGCGACGGTGTGCTCGCGCGAGAGCTTGCTCGTCGCGTCCGACTCCCCGGCCAGCAGCGGCCGCAGACCGGCGTAGACGCCCTCGACGTCATCCCTGGTCAGCGGGGTGGCGAGGACGGAGTTCACATGCTCCAGCAGATAGTCGATGTCCGCGCTGGAGGCCGCCGGGTGCGCCTTGTCGAGATCCCAGTCGGTGTCGGTGGTGCCGATGATCCAGTGCCGCCCCCAGGGGATGACGAAGAGCACGCTCTTCTCGGTGCGCAGGATCAGCCCGGTCGTGGAGTGGATGCGGTCCTTGGGGACGACCAGATGGATGCCCTTGGAGGCGCGGACGTGGAACTGCCCGCGCTCGTTGATCAGCCCCTGGGTGTCGTCGGTCCACACCCCCGTGGCGTTGACGATCTGCCGGGCCCGCACCTCGTACGTCCCGCCCGACTCGACGTCCTCGACCCGCGCGCCGACCACCCGCTCGCCCTCCCGCAGGAAGGCCACCACCCGCGCGCCGTTGGCGACCGCCGCGCCGTACGACGCGGCGGTACGCACCAGCGTCTCGACGAACCGCGCGTCGTCCATCTGCGCGTCGTAGTACTGCAACGCCCCCACCAGCGCGTCCTTGCGCAGACAGGGCGCGACCCGCAGCGCCCGCTTGTGGGAGAGGTGCCGGTGGACGGGCAGCCCGCGACCGTGGCCGGACGAGAGCGACATCGCGTCGTAGAGCGCCACACCGGAGCCGGCGTAGAAGCGCTCCCAGACGTGGTGCTGGAGCGGATAGAGGAACGGCACCGGCTTGACCAGGTGCGGGGCCAGCCGCTCCAGCAGCAGCCCGCGCTCCTTCAGCGCCTCGCGGACCAGCGCGAAGTCGAGCATCTCCAGATACCGCAGTCCGCCGTGGATGAGCTTGCTGGAGCGGCTGGAGGTGCCCGCCGCCCAGTCGCGTGCCTCGACGAGCCCGGTGGTGAGCCCGCGGGTCGCCGCGTCGAGCACGGTGCCGGCGCCGACGACGCCGCCGCCGACCACCAGAATGTCGAGTTCCCGTTCGGCCATCCGGGCGAGCGCCTCGGCGCGCTGCACCGGTCCCAGGGTCGCTGTCTTCACCACTGCCTCCCACTGTGATCGGGGCCACACCCCCGTCGGTCGATTCTGTCCGCGCGCCGCGCCGCTGTCCCCCCTGCGCCTGCACCGGAAGGGCCGGACACCGCGCGGTGTCCGGGTGAACGACGGGATCCCGACGCGGCCCCTGCCGCCACCGGCGGCAACACCCCGCCTCCTTGATCCACCAATTCCCATTCTGTGGCAAATGTCCACTTAGTCTACTTATGCGTCAATCGGAATCGCTCGGGAAGGGCGGCAGCAGCATGCCCGCAGACCTCGCCGTCATCGGCCTCGGCCACCTCGGACTCCCCCTCGCCCAGGCCGCCACCGCGGCCGGCCTCACCACCCTCGGCTACACCCCCGGCCCGCGCACCGCCCCGCCCACCGCCACCGACGGCCCCCTCACCGCCACCGAACTCCGCCGGCTGACCGCAGCCGGATTCCGCACCACCACCGACCCCGCCGCCCTCGGCCGGGTCCGTACCGCCGTCATCTGCGCCCCCACCCCGCTCGGCCCCGACCGCGCCCTCGACCTCACCGCCGTCACCGACGCGGCCCGCACCCTCGCCGCCCACCTGCGCCCGCACACCACCGTCATCCTCGAATCCGCCGCCTACCCCGGCACCACCGAGGACGTCCTGCGCCCCCTCCTGGAGGACGGCTCCGGCCTCACCGCCGGCCGCGACTTCCACCTCGCCTGCTCCCCCGCCCGCCACGACCCCGGCAACCGCACCCACCGGTACGCCAACACCCCCAAGGTCATCGGCGGCCTCACCCCCGCCTGCACCGAAGCCGCCGCCGCCTTCTACGGCCGCCTCACCGACAAGGTCGTCCGCGCCCGCGGCCCCCGCGAGGCCGAGACCACCGGCCTGCTGGAGACCAACTACCGCCACCTCAACATCGCCCTGATGAACGAGATGGCCGTCTTCTGCCACGACATCGGCGTCGACCTCTGGGACGTCATCCGCTGCGCCGAGACCAAACCGTTCGGCTTCCAGGCGTTCCGCCCCGGCCCCGGTGTCGGCGGCCACGCCGCCCCCGTCGACCCCAACTACCTCGCCTACCAGGGCCGTTCCCTCGGCTACCCGCTGCGCATGGTGGAACTGGCCCAGGAGGTCAACGACCGGATGCCCGGCTACATCGCCCGGCGCTGCGCCACCCTCCTCAACGAGTACGGCAAATCCGCCCGCGGCGCCCGCGTCCTGCTCCTCGGCGTCACCTACAAACCCGACATCGGCGACCAGGAAGGCGCCCCCGCCCGCGAGATCGCCGCCCGCCTGCGGGAACTCGGCGCCCACCTCACGTACCACGACCCCTACGTCCCCCACTGGACCGTCCTCGACCACCCCGTCCCCCGCGCCGACTGCCTGCACGAGGCCGCCGCCGCGGCCGATCTGACGGTCCTGCTCCAGCCGCACCGCACCTACGACCTCCAGGGCCTGTCCGTGAAGGCCCAGCTCCTGCTCGACACCCGCGGCGCCACCCCCGCCGGCGCGGCCCACCGGCTGTGACCGGACCGGCGCCGCCCGCCCCCGGACACACGGAAGGGCCCGGCCCACCGTGGTGGTGGACCGGGCCCCGCGCGTATCTGCCGCCGTACCGTCAGCGCCTGCCGCGCTACGCCGGATCGACCGTCACCTCGACCCGCTGGAACTCCTTCAGCTCGGAGTAGCCGGTCGTCGCCATCGCCCGGCGCAGCGCGCCGAAGAAGTTCATCGAACCGTCGGGCGTGGTCGACGGGCCGAGCAGCACCTCCTCGGTGGTGCCGACCGCGCCGAGATCCACCCGCTTGCCGCGCGGCACGTCCTCGTGGACCGCCTCCATGCCCCAGTGGTGACCGCGACCGGGCGCGTCCGTCGCGCGGGCCAGCGGGGAGCCCATCATCACGGCGTCCGCACCGCAGGCGATGGCCTTCGGCAGATCGCCGGAGAATCCCACCCCGCCGTCGGCGATGACGTGCACGTACCGGCCGCCGGACTCGTCCATGTAGTCCCGCCGCGCCGCCGCGACATCCGCCACCGCCGTCGCCATCGGCACCTGGATGCCCAGCACGTTACGGGTGGTGTGCGCCGCGCCGCCGCCGAAGCCGACCAGCACACCGGCGGCACCGGTCCGCATCAGGTGCAGCGCCGCCGTGTACGTGGCGCAGCCGCCGACGATCACCGGCACGTCCAGCTCGTAGATGAACTGCTTGAGGTTGAGCGGCTCGGCCGCCGACGAGACGTGCTCGGCGGAGACCGTCGTCCCGCGGATCACGAAGATGTCGACCCCGGCGTCCACCACGGCCTGCGAGAACTGCGCGGTGCGCTGCGGCGACAGCGCGGCGGCGGTGACGACACCGGAGTCGCGCACCTCCTTGATGCGCTGCCCGATCAGCTCCTCCTTGATCGGCGCGGCGTAGATCTCCTGCATCCGCTTGGTGGCCGCGTCACCGTCCAGCTCGGCGATCTCGGCGAGCAGCGGCTCCGGGTCCTCGTAGCGGGTCCACAGGCCCTCCAGGTTGAGGACGCCGAGACCGCCCAGCTCACCGATGCGGATGGCGGTCCGCGGCGAGACCACGGAGTCCATCGGCGCCGCCAGGAACGGCAGCTCGAAGCGGTAGGCGTCGATCTGCCAGGCGATCGAGACCTCCTTCGGGTCGCGGGTGCGGCGACTCGGTACGACGGCGATGTCGTCGAAGGCGTATGCCCGGCGGCCGCGCTTGCCGCGCCCGATCTCGATCTCAGTCACGTGTGTGGCCTTTCCCTCTACGTATGCGGTTCAAGTATCCCCGACACGGCAAAACCCGCGGCCGGGGCACCGGCCGCGGGTTTCACGGTAGGGGCGTCAGCGCCGCGAGTAGTTCGGCGCCTCGGTCGTCATCTGACTCCATCCCCCGGGGGACGACCCCCGGACCCCCGGCCGGGGGCCCGCTCAGCGCCGCGAGTAGTTCGGCGCTTCCGTCGTCATCTGGATGTCGTGCGGGTGGCTCTCCTTCAGGCCCGCGGCGGTGATGCGGACGAAGTGGCCCTTCTCCTTCAGCTCCGGGATGTCGGCGGAGCCGACGTAGCCCATCGAGGCGCGCAGACCGCCGACGAGCTGGTGGGCCACCGAGGAGAGCGGGCCACGGTAGGGCACCTGACCCTCGATGCCCTCGGGCACCAGCTTGTCCTCGGAGAGGACGTTGTCCTGGAAGTACCGGTCCTTGGAGAAGGAACGCGCCTGGCCACGCGACTGCATCGCACCCAGCGAACCCATACCGCGGTACGACTTGAACTGCTTGCCGTTGATGAAGACCATCTCACCCGGCGACTCCTCGCAACCGGCCAGCAGCGAGCCCAGCATCACGGTGTCCGCACCCGCCGCGATGGCCTTGGCGATGTCACCGGAGAACTGCAGACCACCGTCACCGATCAGCGGAACCCCGGCCGCGTGCGCCGCCTGCGCCGCCTCGTAGATCGCGGTGACCTGCGGCACGCCGACACCGGCGACCACCCGGGTGGTGCAGATCGAACCGGGGCCGACACCGACCTTGATGCCGTCCGCACCCGCGTCGATCAGCGCCTGCGCGCCGTCCCGCGTCGCGACGTTGCCGCCCACGACGTCGACGCTGATGTTGGACTTCACCTTGGCGATCATGTCGAGGATGCCGCGGCTGTGACCGTGCGCGCTGTCGATGACGAGGAAGTCCGCACCGGCCTCGACGAGCGCCTGCGCCCGGTCGTACGCCGCGTCGCCGACACCCACCGCCGCACCGACGACCAGCCGGCCCTCGGCGTCCTTCGCGGCGTTCGGGTACTTCTCCGCCTTGACGAAGTCCTTGACCGTGATCAGACCCTTGAGGACACCCGCCTCGTCGACCAGCGGCAGCTTCTCGATCTTGTGTCGGCGCAGCAGCTCGATGGCGTCCTCGCCCGAGATACCGACCTTGCCGGTGACCAGCGGCATCGGCGTCATGACCTCGCGGACCTGACGGCTGCGGTCCATCTCGAAGGCCATGTCGCGGTTGGTGACGATGCCCAGCAGCTTCCCCGCCGCGTCGGTCACCGGCACACCCGAGATCCGGAACTTCGCACAGAGTGCGTCGGCCTCGGCGAGCGTGGCATCGGGACGGACCGTGATCGGGTCGGTGACCATGCCGGACTCGGAACGCTTGACCAGATCGACCTGGTTGGCCTGGTCCTCGATGGAGAGATTGCGGTGCAGCACACCGGCGCCGCCCTGACGCGCCATGGCGATCGCCATCCGCGCCTCGGTGACCTTGTCCATCGCCGCCGAGAGCAGCGGAATGTTCACGCGTACGTTCCGCGAGACCCGGGAGGCGGTGCTGACCGCGTTGGGCAGCACCTCCGACGCGCCGGGCAGCAGCAGAACGTCGTCGTACGTCAGCCCCAGCATGGCGAATTTGGCGGGCATACCGTCGACGTTGTCACTCATGACACCTTCCCCAATGCTCTTGCCTCAGCGCGGACGTCCATGCTAACGGCCTGGAGTGGTGTCTCATTCCACGAGAGATGAGGGCCTCATCACCCGTACATTCCTACGTGCGCATCCGGCCATTGGCGTACGGTTCGCCCGCCACGGACGGCCTACTGCTCGGCGAGCGCCCGCAGCCGGCTCAGCGCCCGGTGCTGCGCGACCCGCACCGCACCCGGCGACATCCCGAGCATCTGCCCGGTCTCCTCCGCCGTCAGCCCGACGGCGACCCGCAGCAACACCAGCTCCCGCTGGTTCTCCGGCAGATTGGCCAGCAGCTTCTTCGCCCAGGCGGCATCACTGCTCAGCAGCGCCCGCTCCTCGGGCCCCAGCGAATCGTCCGGCTGCTCGGGCATCTCGTCGGACGGCACCGCCGTACTCCCGGGCCCGCGCATCGCGGCCCGCTGGAGATCGGCGACCTTGTGCCCCGCGATGGCGAAGACGAACGCCTCGAAAGGCTTCCCGGTGTCGCGGTAGCGCGGCAGCGCGCAGAGCACCGCGACACAGACCTCCTGCGCCAGATCCTCGACGAAGTGCCGGGCGTCCCCGGGCAACCGGGAGAGTCGGGTCCGGCAGTAGCGCAGCGCCAGCGGATGCACATGGGCCAGCAGATCGTGCGTGGCCCGCTGATCCCCTTCGACTGCGCGTGCAACGAGATCACCGATCTCCTGCTTGCCGTCATCGCGCATCGGTCCATGGTGCCCTGGCGCGGGACCGCCCTTGGCACCGCCCTCGTCGTTGTGCACTGAACCGTTACGAGCCGCCGCGTTAGCACGCACGTCCCACGCCTCCCCCGATCGGGTTGTGCCCATGCCGACGTCGAGTCCTCGCCGGTAGCGTGTATCCGTGCCGTGAGGCATCGGGTAAGGCTTGTCCGTCATGAGGTCTCTTCTTGGCCGAGTGAGAAGCCCCGGCCTCCGCCGGGGAGGAGTCACACGTCAAGGATGCGGCATCCCGTGACGTTTCGGCGCCCAAGGGTTGCCCACACCGCTCACGGACCACCCCACCGCCCGAGGTACAGGGCACCGACCGGCACCCTTCCCCGAAAACCGGCGCGGCCCACCGCCCGTACGGCGACGCTCCCCCGCACGGCCCGCACCGCGCCACCCGCCGCACATGTGGCAAGAGGGCCACGGCGCTCACCCCTCCCACCGGAGAAGCCGCCGTGACCCCGATCACCGGTCGGTCAGCGCACCAGACCCCAGCGGAACCCCAGGGCCACCGCATGGGCGCGGTCCGAAGCGCCGAGCTTCTTGAACAGTCGCCGGGCATGGGTCTTGACCGTGTCCTCGGAGAGGAACAGCTCGCGGCCGATCTCGGCGTTGGACCGGCCGTGGCTCATGCCCTCCAGCACCTGGATCTCCCGGGCGGTGAGCGTCGGGGCGGCACCCATCTCGGCGGAGCGCAGCCGCCGCGGCGCGAGCCGCCACGTCGGGTCCGCGAGCGCCTGGGTGACCGTCGCCCGCAGCTCGGCGCGGGAGGCGTCCTTGTGCAGATAGCCGCGGGCCCCGGCGGCGACCGCGAGGGCCACGCCGTCCAGATCCTCGGCCACCGTGAGCATGATGATCCGGGCGCCCGGATCGGCGGACAGCAGCCGGCGCACAGTCTCCACGCCGCCCAGGCCGGGCATGCGCACGTCCATCAGAATCAGGTCCGAGCGATCGGCACCCCAGCGGCGGAGGACTTCCTCGCCGTTGGCGGCCGTCGTCACGCGCTCGACGCCGGGCACGGTCGCGACCGCCCGGCGGAGCGCTTCTCGGGCAAGCGGGGAGTCGTCGCAGACGAGGACAGATGTCATGACTGTCCCCCGCGGCTCTCACTGCTGCTGCGCGTCACCTTGAGCCTCCAGGCTGATACGTATCGTCACCGGTGCGCTTGACGGGCTCGGACACCTGCCCGACCACTACTCCGCCAACCGCTTTCGCACACTCAACGACGGTCACTCGAAAGAGTTACGGGTTCGAGCATCGAATTCGGCACGCTGCGTGAGGGCCTGGATACGCAGACGGACACGGTTCTTCGCGAGCGACCATCCACCCCGCATGAACCCTATGCCCTATTTGGCTCTCTTCCTTCCATTTTCCAGCGATCTGCGGCTAGATTCGCAATGAGTCATATTTACATCTACTTACACAGTAGATGTACCGTCGTCACCACCGAGCCCGATACAGCAATCGCTTCGAGGGGACACGCAATGGCAGATTTCTCCCGCCTCCCGGGCCCGAACGCAGACCTCTGGGACTGGCAGCTTCTGGCAGCCTGCCGCGGTGTGGACAGTTCGCTGTTCTTCCACCCCGAAGGGGAACGCGGTGCCGCCCGCAGCGCGCGTGAGACATCGGCGAAGGAGGTCTGCATGCGCTGCCCCGTACGGGCCGAATGCGCGGCGCATGCGCTGGCCGTCCGCGAGCCCTACGGGGTCTGGGGCGGCCTGACCGAGGACGAGCGCGAGGAGCTGATGGGCCGGGCACGGCACCGGATGGTCCCGGCGACCACACTGGTGGGCCACGCGAGCGCCCAGAGCGGCTGACACCGGACCGCGGAACCGGTAAGCAGAAACGTTCCTCCATGGGCGTGGCCGCACCTCGGCCAGGGGTGTGGTCATGCCGTACACCGGCCGCCGGAGACCGGAAACCCGGCCGCGTAACGCCGTGCCGTCAGCGGGCCGCGGCGCACTCCAGTTGATCGAGCATCGCGCCGACCGCCGGGACCCGTGCGAGGTCCGGCAGGGTGAGGGCGACGATCTCGCGGTGCACGGCGGGCTCCAGGCGCAGCGTGCGCGCGCCCTTGGGGCGGACCGACGCGAGGGTCAGCTCGGGCAGGGCGGCGACGCCGAGACCCGCGCCGACCAGGCCGATCACCGCCGGGTAGTCGTCGGTGGCGAAATCGATGCGCGGGGTGAAACCGGCGCTCTCGCAGACCTCGACCAGATGCGTACGGCACCGCGGGCAGCCGGCGATCCACGGCTCGTCGGCGAGGTCACCGAAGGCGGCGGAGCCGGTGGCGGCGAGCCGGTGTCCCTCGGGGACCAGGCCCACCAGACGGTCGGTGAGGACCGGGCGGACGACCAGGTCGTCCCAGTCGGCGCAGGCTTCCGGGGCGGCGGCGCGCCCTTCCGGGTAGCGGAAGGTCAGGGCGATCTCGCAGTCGCCGTTGCGCAGCATCTCGATCGAGCGGGGCGGTTCGGCCTCGTCCAGGGAGACGCGGGTGCGCGGGTGGGCGGCGCGCATGGCGGCCAGTGCGGTGGGCACCAGCGTCGAACTGCCGGAGGGGAAGGACACCAGGCGGACGCGGCCGGCGCGGAGCCCCGCGATGGCGGCGACCTCCTCCTCCGCCGCGGTGAGCCCGGCGAGGATGCCGACGGCGTGCCGTACGAGCGCCTCGCCCGCCTGGGTCAGCCGCATCTCGCGGCCGGTACGGATCAGCAGCGGGGTGCCCGCCGACTGCTCCAGGGCCTTCATCTGCTGGCTGACGGCCGGCTGGGTGCAGCCCAGTTCACGGGCGGCGGCGGAGAACGAACCGGTGCGGGCGACCTCACGCAGCACGCGGAGATGGCGAGCCTCGATCATGGACCCAGCATAAGTCAGACTTGGAGGTAAGGGGAAAATAAGGGATGTGGCTTTGAATGTGAGTGCGGTGCCCGTTCCCGCCCTCCCCTCCCGTTCCGGCCCGGGAGGTGCCGTACGAGGGCTTTGGGCGGATGGGTCCGGGGCGGGGGTGGCGGGCGTTCGTACGGGTGGCCGGACGGGTGCGTTCATGTCATCCGGGGCGGATAGCGTGCCCGCATGACGACTGCATTGATCACGGGAGCGACCTCGGGCATCGGGGCGGCGTTCGCCCGGCGCCTCGCGCACGACGGCCACAACCTCGTCCTGGTGGCGCGCGACGAGAAGCGGCTGCACCGGCAGGCGACCGAACTGCACGACCTGCACGGCATCGAGGCGAGCGTGCTGAGCGCCGATCTGGCCACGGAGGAGGGCATCGCCGCGGTCGAGGAGCGGCTCGGCGACCGGACGCACCCGGTGGATCTGCTGATCAACAACGCGGGCTTCGGCAACAAGGGCGAGTACCTGGACGTCCCGATGGCCGATGAGCTGGCGATGCTGAAGGTGCACTGCGAGGCGGTGCTGCGGCTGACCACGACGGCGGTGCGCGGGATGCGGGAGCGGCGGCGCGGCGGGGTCGTCAACGTCGCCTCCGTCGCGGCGTTCGTGCCAAGCGGCACCTACGGGGCGAGCAAGGCGTGGGTCGTGCAGTTCACACAGGGCGCGGCGCGGGATCTGGCGGACAGCGGGGTACGGCTGATGGCACTGTGCCCCGGATTCGTCCGGACGGAGTTCCACCAGCGGGCCGAACTGCGCACCGACAACATCCCCGGCTGGATGTGGCTGGACGCGGACAAGCTGGTCGACGCCGCGATGCAGGACCTGGCCCGCGGCCGCTCGCTCTCCATCCCCGACCCGCGCTACAAGGCCCTGATGGGCGCCGTGAAACTGACCCCGCGCAGCGTGCTGAGCGGCCTGACCTCGCGTACGGGGCGGAAGTTCGGGCCGAAGTGACGCGCGGGCGCCGGGGCGCGCGATGGCTTGCACTCCGGCCCGGGTGGGTGCGGCGGCGTGCGTCCCGGTCCGCCGCGGCGGGCGTGGTGGGCGTGCGTCCCGGTCCGGCGGGTGCGGTGGGCGTGCGTTCCGGCTCGGTCCGGCCCGGGGTGCGCGGAGGTGTGGGCCCCGGCCTGGCCCGCCGGACGCGGCCCACGTCGGGATCAGCGGGCCCCGAGCACCGCGGCTCCGCGCGCCACCGTTACGCCTCGATGTCGTATTCCAGGACGTACGCCGACGAGTCCAGGGTCATCTCGTTGACCTCGACGGGGCGGCCGCCGGCCGCGAAGGCGGTGCGGGCGATGATCATCACGGGCGTCCCGGCGCCGAGGCTCAGCCGGTCCGCCTCGTCACGGGACGGCATGCGGCTGCGGATCTCCTCCCGGAAGCGCACCGGTTCACTGCCCAGTTCGGCCAGGCGGGCGTAGACGCCGCCGGGCCCGGTGTCCTCCTGGACGATCGCCGAACCGGCCACCAGCGCGGCAGGCAGATAGCTCGTGGCCAGCAGCACCGGCTTGCCGTCGAGGACGAACCGGCGGCGGCGCACGCACACCGCCTCGTGCGATTCGATCCCCAGCACGTCCGCGACGGCGGCGGGCGCCCGCTCCTCACCGACGACGACCTGATCGACGACCAGCTCCCGCCCTTCGGCATCGGCCGACCAGACGGAGCGCCCCTCTCCCCACCGCTCCCGCGCGAGCCGCTGGACGCCGCGGCGGCGCAGGGGGCGGAAGGCACGGGGCGCCTCCGTGCCGGGCCGAATCTCCGGCTGACGCTCGTCACTTTCGACGGCCATACGCCCCTCCTGCCCTTCGGACACCTTGGACCACCTGTCCGCCCGTACAGCGGGCGCACATCTCCACGGGTGGCATCCCGGAGAAGTATTGACGCGGAAATCCGGCCGGAACCCTTACGGCCCCTGAGGGCGGCACCTCGTCCGCCGCCTGACGCGGGTCCCGGCCCGTACCGGTCAAGCCCTCACGTGACGCCGCGAGGCCCGGCCCCCCGAAGGGGACCGGGCCTCGTGCGGCGCTACCGGCGCGGCCTGATGGAGGGCCGGGTCAGTGGGCGTGGCCGTGGCCGTGGCCGGCCTCGGCGGGCTCCTCCTCGGCGGGCTTCTCGACGACCAGGGTCTCGGTCGTGAGGAGCAGCGAGGCGATGGAGGCGGCGTTCTCCAGGGCGGAGCGGGTGACCTTCACCGGGTCGATGACGCCGGCCTTGACCAGGTCGCCGTACTCGCCGGTGGCGGCGTTGAAGCCCTGGCCCTTGTCGAGCTCGGAGACCTTCGAGGTGATGACGTAGCCCTCGAGGCCCGCGTTCTCGGCGATCCAGCGCAGCGGCTCGACGGCGGCGCGGCGGACGACGGCGACACCGGTGGCCTCGTCGCCCTCCTTGCCCAGGCCGCCTTCCAGCACCTTGGCGGCGTGGACGAGCGCGGAGCCACCACCGGAGACGATGCCCTCCTCGACCGCGGCGCGGGTCGCGGAGATGGCGTCCTCCAGACGGTGCTTCTTCTCCTTCAGCTCGACCTCGGTGGCCGCGCCCACACGGATGACGCAGACGCCGCCGGCGAGCTTGGCGAGGCGCTCCTGGAGCTTCTCGCGGTCCCAGTCCGAGTCGGTGGTCTCGATCTCGGCCTTGATCTGGTTCACGCGGCCGAGGACGTCCTCGGAGTTGCCGCCACCGTCGACGATGGTGGTGTCGTCCTTGGTGACGGTCACGCGGCGGGCGGTGCCCAGCACGTCCAGACCGGCCTGGTCGAGCTTGAGGCCGACCTCCTCGGCGATGACGGTGGCACCGGTGAGGGTGGCCATGTCGCCGAGCATCGCCTTGCGGCGGTCGCCGAAGCCGGGCGCCTTGACGGCGACGGCGTTGAAGGTGCCACGGATCTTGTTGACGACCAGGGTCGACAGGGCCTCGCCCTCGACGTCCTCGGCGATGATCAGCAGCGGCTTGGAGCCACCCGCCTGGATGACCTTCTCCAGCAGCGGCAGCAGGTCCTGGATCGAGGCGATCTTGCCCTGGTGGATGAGGATGTACGGGTCCTCCAGGACCGCTTCCATCCGCTCCTGGTCGGTGACCATGTAGGGCGAGAGGTAGCCCTTGTCGAAGGCCATACCCTCGGTGAAGTCCAGCTCCAGACCGAAGGTGTTGGACTCCTCGACGGTGATGACACCGTCCTTGCCGACCTTGTCCATCGCCTCGGCGATCAGCTCGCCGACCTGCTTGTCCTGGGCGGACAGGGCCGCGACGGCGGCGATGTCGGTCTTGTCCTCGATGGGACGCGCGGTCGCGAGCAGGTCGTCGGAGACGGCCTTGACGGCGGCGTCGATGCCCTTCTTCAGGGCGGCGGGGGAGGCGCCGGCGGCGACGTTGCGCAGACCCTCACGGACCAGCGCCTGGGCCAGCACGGTGGCGGTGGTGGTGCCGTCACCCGCGATGTCGTTGGTCTTGGTCGCCACCTCCTTGACGAGCTGGGCGCCGAGGTTCTCGTAGGGGTCGTCGACCTCGACCTCACGCGCGATGGTGACGCCGTCGTTGGTGATGGTCGGCGCGCCGAACTTCTTGTCGATGACGACGTTGCGGCCCTTGGGGCCGATCGTCACCTTCACCGTGTCGGCAAGCTTGTTGACGCCGCGCTCCAGGGCGCGACGGGCGTCCTCGTCGAACTTCAGGATCTTCGCCATGAGTTACGTGTCCTTAACGTCGTGCTCTCAACGAACTGCGCCCCTGCCCCGGTGCTTGGACGCGGGAACCAGGGGCGCAGATCACAGCAGAATGCTGGGTGACTTACTTCTCGACGATCGCGAGAACGTCGCGAGCCGAGAGGACGAGGTACTCCTCGCCGTTGTACTTCACCTCGGTGCCGCCGTACTTGCTGTAGAGCACGACGTCGCCGACGGAAACGTCGAGCGGAAGACGGTTGCCCTCCTCGAAGCGACCCGGACCGACGGCCAGGACGACGCCCTCCTGGGGCTTCTCCTTGGCAGTGTCCGGGATGACCAGGCCAGAGGCCGTGGTCTGCTCGGCGTCGAGCGGCTGGACCACGATGCGGTCCTCAAGCGGCTTGATGGCAACCTTGGTGCTGGCGGTCGTCACGATCCGACCTCCCCCTTCGGAGATCTCACGGGGTTAACTGTCTGAGGTGGCGAGCAGATGGATCCGTCGTCGCGGGTGCCGGACCAGCCCATCGCCGTGCTTAGCACTCCCCTTCGGAGAGTGCCAACGCCGACACTATGACGCGGTTAGCACTCGGTCAAGTGGAGTGCCAGTCGCGCCGGAAACGGACCGGCGCGGCCACGGCGGGCCCCGGGCGCGGCCCCGATGCGCCATACCCGGCGCCGCTCCGGCCGGATACCGTGCCGAACCGGACACATCAGGGGCGGCCGCCGCAACCCCGCGCCCCGGACTCCGGTCTCCCTCAAGGGTTGCCCGAGCCGGCCACAGGGGCGGGCGGCTTCCCGGACGACGGAGGAAACAGGTGCGAGGAGCGAGGAGTGCGGCACGGGCCGCCCGGGAGGAGAGCGACGTCGAGCGCACGATGACGTTCGCCGCGCTCGCCCAGGCGCCGGACCGCCGCCGGACCGAGGCCTGGATGCTCGCCTTCGCCGTCGCCATCACCGTCGGCGGTTACGCCTACACCGGACTGTCGATGGAAGGGCGGCTGCCCGGCGGACTGCCGTGGTTCACCGGCGCGATGGTGCTGATCGCGTTCGTCCCGCATCTGGTCGTCCGCCGCGTCGCCGAGCGCGCCGACCCGCTGATCCTGCCGCTGGCCACGCTGCTCACCGGCATCGGACTCGTCCTGCTGAACCGGCTGGACATCACCTACGAACGGCTGCCGCGCCTGCAGACCGCGCAGGCGGCCGACGGGCAACTGCTGTGGACGGGGCTCGGGGCGGCGGTCTGCGTGGCGATCCTGCTCCTGGTCCGCGACCACCGGGTGCTCCAGCGGTACGTGTACGTGACGATGGCGGTCGGGCTGGTGCTGCTGATGGCGCCGGCGTTCTTCGGCGCGGACCAGTTCGGCGCCAAGCGGTGGATCCTGCTCGGGCCGTTGTCGTTGCAGCCCGGCGAGTTCGTGAAGCTGATGATCGTGGTGTTCTTCGCCGGGTACCTGACCGTCAACCGCAACGCGCTGGCGCTGGCCGGGCGGCGGGTGATGGGGGTTCAGCTACCGCCCGGCCGGCAGCTCGGGCCGATCTTCACGATCTGGGTCATCAGCCTGCTGGTGCTGGTCTTCGAACGTGATCTGGGGACGTCGCTGATCTTCTTCGGCATCTTCGTGATCATGCTGTACATGGCCACCGAGCGGACCGGCTGGGTGGTCTGCGGTCTGCTGATGGCGGCGGTCGGCGCGGCGGTGGTCGGGTCGGCGGAGCCGCACGTCAAGGGCCGGGTGATGGCCTGGCTGCACCCGATGGACATCTTCCTGCCGCCGGAGAAACGGCCGCCGGGGCTGATCTCCGCGCAGTCGGCGGAGTCGCTGTTCAGCTTCGGCAGCGGCGGCGTGGGCGGCGCCGGGCTGGGTCAGGGCCATCCCGAGCTGGTCGGGTTCGCGGGCAACAGCGACTTCATCCTCACCACCGTCGGCGAGGAACTGGGCATGGCCGGGGTGATGGCGGTCCTGCTGCTGTACACCCTGCTCGCGCAGCGCGGGTTCCGGGTCGGGGTGAGCGCCCGCGACCCGTTCGGCAAGCTGCTCGCCGTGGGGCTGTCGGGCGCGCTGATACTCCAGGTCTTCGTGGTCGCCGGAGGCGTGACGGGGCTGATCCCGCTGACCGGCAAGGCGCTGCCGTTCCTCGCCAAGGGCGGATCGTCGCTGGTCGCGAACTGGATGATGGTCGCCGTCCTGCTCCGGATCAGCGATGCGGCGCAGCGGCGCCGGGAGCCGGTGGGCGCCTTCGCCCGGCGCACCCGGCGGCGCGCGGCCCGGCGCGGCGTGCCGGCCCCGCGCGCGGGCGCGCCGGGGAGCTGACGGGCGGGAAGCCGGCGGCCCGGAGAGTGACGGTTACGCCGTGCCCCGGCCGCCGGAGCGCCGACGGCCGGGAGCGCCGCGCCCCGGCGGCCGGCCGCCGCCCGCGCGGAGCGGACGCGGTGGCCGTTCCGTACGCGGCGGGCGGGAGCGTCACGCCCCGGCCGCCGCCGCCCGCAGGGGTCCGGCTCAGACGTAGTCCTCCAGGCGGGCGAGGGCGAAGCCCTGTTCGGTGGCGGTGCGCAGGACGTTGCGGAGCAGGTCGGGCATGGTCGCCTGCCAGTCGTCGCGGCCCCGGAAGTGGCTCAGGATGATGTCGCCGGGGTGCAGCTTTCCGTCGCCGCGGCTGTAGTCGATGCGGTCGGGGAAGAACTCCTCGGCCCACAGCGGGACGACGCTGATACCGCACGAGGCGGCGACCTCCAGGGTCTCGCGGGAGTAGTCGCCGTAGGGCGGGCGGAAGAGGCGCGGGGTGCGGCCCATCTCGCGGGTGAGGTTCTCCTGCTGGCCGCAGATCTCCTCGCGCTGCCGGTCAACGCTGAGGCCGGGCAGGTAGGGGTGGTGCAGCGTGTGGTTGTGCACGCCGTTGCCCTGCTGCTGGACGGTGCGGAAGAAGCCGTAGCCCTTGCCGTCCTTGGCGAGGTAGTCGCTGAGGAACGCGCTGTAGGGGATGTGGAGTTCCTTCGTCATCCGGAGGAACTCGGGGTCCTTGTCGTAGCCGTCGTCCAGGGTCAGGAAGACGATCTTCCGGTCGGTCGGGACGCGGGAGAGGGCGACCGGGAGCTTCGGGTCGTCGCCACGGGAGAAGACCGGCTCGGTGGTGACGTGCGGTTTGGCCGCGGGTGGCTCGGGGGGCTCCAGCGGTGCCTCGTCCAGGCCCCAGCGGGCGGCCACGGCGTCGCGGCGGGCCTGGGCCCGTTCGAGCAGCTTGGCCTGGGTGAGCAGGGCGCGGGCGGCGGGTGCCACGGCGGGGCGGCCGTGGGCGGGGACGTTGTCCTGGGAGGAGGGTGTCGCGGCGGCGGAGCAGCCGACGGCGAGCAGACCCAGGGCGCCGAACGCGGCCAGGGAACGGGTGCGGCGCGCCACCGGGCGGGGCACCGCCCGGGCCGGCCCGGGACACCCGGATCGCGAGAAAAGTCTGATTAGCTGCATAACGCCGGATCGTGGCAGCGCCCTCCGCCGCGCCGCCGCCCGCCACGCGGCAGAGTCAGGCGACCGGCCCACGCCGCCCGGCGCGCCGTCCGCCCGACGGCCCCACCCGCCGTACGCCGAGCGGGTCGGGGCGGGTCGGGGCGGGGTCGGGGGCGGGTCGGGGGCCGGGTTTCGGAACGGCGTGGGGCCGGCTCGGCTCGTGGAGGGATGCTCAGGGCCGTACGGTGTCGGGCCGTCCCGTACGGGATCGGCTTCCGGCCCGTACGGGGCTTGGCCTGCCCCGTAAGGGTTCGGCTTCCGGCCCGTACGGGGCACCGGCGCGTCCCGTAGGGCTCCGCTTCCGTCCCTTACGGCTCTTGGCCCGTCCCATACGGGCTCCGCTCCCGCCCCGGACGGAGTCCGGCTCACCCCGTACGGGCTCCGGGCCCCCTCCCGTAAGGCCACGGCCCATCCGTACGGGCTCTGGTTCCGTCCCCTACGGGCCCTGGCCCATCCCGTACGGGCTCCGCTCCCGCCCCGTACGGCCCCGGCCAACCCCCGTACGGGCTCCGGCCCTCACCCCGTAAGGGCCCCGGGGGACCAGGCTCGTCCGGCCCGTCCGCCGCACCGCCGCGGCGGGGAGGAATGATGGGGGCGTGACCGATCCCGACTCCTTCGCCGCGCTGCTCACCTCCGAGGGGCAGGCGCTGCTGGACGCCCTGCACGACCATGACCCGGCCGATGAGCTGGCCACCGCGACCCGGCTGCGCCGGGAGCATCCGGCGGAGCTGGTCTCCGCCGCGCTGGGACAGGCGCGGCTGCGCCAGCGCGCCGCGGCCAAGTTCGGGGCCGACGCCCGGCGGATGTACTTCACGCCGAACGGGGTCGAGCAGTCCACCCGGACCGCCGTCGCGGAGCACCGCGCCGCCCGCCTCGCGGCGCTGGGCGTCCGCTCCGTCGCCGATCTGTGCGCGGGCATCGGCGGGGACGCGCTCGCACTGGCCCGCGCCGGGATCCGGGTGCTGGCCGTCGACCGGGACCCACTGGCCTGCGCCGCGGCCCGCGCCAACGCCGAGGCGCTCGGGCTCGGCGACCTGATCGAGGTGCGCCGCGCGGACGTCACGGAGACCGACACCACCGGCTACGACGCGGTCTTCGTCGATCCGGCGCGGCGCACCAAGGCGCGCGGCGGGCGGATCTTCGACCCCGAGGCGTACTCCCCGCCGCTGTCCTGGGCGATCGGCGCGGCCCGCACCGCCCCGTACGCGGCGCTGAAGATCGCGCCGGGCGTGCCGCACGAGGCGCTGCCCGCGGACGCCGAGACCGAGTGGATCTCCGACGGCGGCGACGTGAAGGAGGCGGTGCTGTGGTTCGGGCCCGCCGGGGACACGGCGCCCGGGGCGGTCCGGCCGGGCGGCCGCCGGGCGACGCTGCTGCCCGCCGGGGAGTCGCTGCTCGGCGCGGACCTGCCCGACCCGGAGCCGGGCCCGGTCGGCGGCTGGCTGCACGAGCCGGACGGCGCGGTGATCCGCGCGCATCTCGTCGCGGACGTCGCCCGGCAGGTCGGCGGGCGGCTCATCGATCCGACGATCGCCTACATCACCGCCGACACCCTGGTCCCGACGCCGTACGCCACCTCCTACGCGATCACGGATGTGCTGCCGTTCAACGTCAAGAAGCTGCGGGCGCTGCTGCGGGAGCGGGAGGTCGGCGTCGCGGTGATCAAGAAGCGCGGGTCGGCGGTGGAGCCGGAGGAACTGCGCAAGAAGCTGAAGCTCGGCGGGCGCAACAGTTGCACGGTCTTCCTCACCCGGGTCGCGGGCGCCCCCGCGATGCTGCTCGGGCACCCGGCGAACCCGCGGGTCACGCCCGGTCGGTGAGGTCCTCGGCGTAGATCTGGGCGAGCGGCTGCGGGCCGATGTACTGCTGGCAGGCGCAGGTGCCGGCCTCGTAGCGCACCGGCCGGTGGTCGGCGTCCCAGGCGACCGGCCGCTCCACCGGCTCGTGGCACTTCCCGCTCTTGTCGTGCTTGGCGAGATGGTGGGTGCAGCCGCAGACCGGCTTGGGCGGCTCCTGGGCGGCGGCCAGTTCGGCGCGGCGCGCGCGGTCGGTCTCCAGGCGCTCCATACGGCGCTCGTGGCGGGTGCGCAGCGCGCCGCGCGCCAGGTCGGCGACCTTCGCGAAGCCGCCCGCCATGAAGAAGATGAAGACCCACCAGAACCAGTCCATGCCCGCCTCCCCGCGCGCCGCCGGCCGTTCGGCCGCTGCCAGGGTAGCGAGGGCCCCCGCCCGCCCGGTCAGCCGTAGAGGTTCTCCTTGCTCAGCTCGTGGACGTGGTCGTGGTCGTGGGTGTGGCCGTGGCCGTCGTGGGGGTGGGCGCCGGGGACGTGGGGTTCGGTGACCGGGAGGGAGGAGTCGGCGGGCAGGTCCCAGTCGGAGGCGGCGCGGCCGCGGGCCACCATCTCCGCGCCGAGTGCCGCGACCATGGCGCCGTTGTCCGTGCACAGCTTGGGCCGCGGCACCCGCAGGGTGATCCCGGCGTCCTCGCAGCGGCGGGCGGCCATCGCCCGCAGCCGGGAGTTGGCCGCGACACCGCCGCCGATCATCAGGTGGTCGACGCCGTTGTCCTTGCAGGCGCGGACGGCCTTACGGGTCAGCACGTCCACCACCGCCTCCTGGAAGGACGCGGCGACGTCCGCCACCGGCACCTCCTCACCGGCCGCCCGCTTCGCCTCGATCCAGCGGGCCACCGCGGTCTTCAGACCGGAGAACGAGAAGTCGTACGCGGCGTCGCGCGGCCCCGTCAGACCGCGCGGGAAGCGGATCGCCTCCGGGTCGCCCTCGCGCGCGTAGCGGTCGATGACCGGGCCGCCGGGGAAGCCGAGGTGCAGCACCCGCGCGACCTTGTCGAACGCCTCGCCCGCCGCGTCGTCGATGGTCGCGCCGAGCGGCCGGACGTCGGAGGTGATGTCGGGCGCCAGCAGCAGCGAGGAGTGGCCGCCGGAGACCAGCAGCGCCATCGTCGGCTCCGGGAGCGCGCCGTGCTCCAGTTGGTCGACGCAGATGTGCGAGGCGAGGTGGTTGACGCCGTACAGCGGCTTGCCGAGGGCGTACGCGTACGCCTTCGCCGCCGAGACGCCGACGAGCAGGGCGCCGGCGAGCCCGGGGCCCGCGGTGACGGCGATGCCGTCGAGGTCGCTCGCCGCGACGCCGGCGTCCTTCAGGGCGCGCTGGATGGTGGGGACCATCGCCTCCAGGTGCGCGCGGGAGGCGACCTCGGGGACGACGCCGCCGAAGCGGGCGTGTTCGTCGACGCTGGAGGCGACGGCGTCGGCGAGCAGGGTGTGGCCCTGGACGATGCCGACGCCGGTCTCGTCGCAGGAGGTCTCGATGCCGAGGACCAGCGGTCCGCCGCGGGAGTCAGCCATGGTGATCGGATTCCTTGGAACGGGGGGCGTCGGGGGCGGGGGCGGCGTCCGGATCGGGGTCCGGGGCCTCGGCGTCCGGGTCGGTCGCGGCGCGCCGCATGACCAGGGCGTCGACGTTGCCGGGCTGGTAGTAGCCGCGGCGGAAGCCGAGCGGGACGAAGCCGAAGCGTTCGTAGAGGCGCTGGGCGCGGTGGTTGTCGACACGGACCTCCAGCAGCACCTCGTGGCACTCGAAGGCGGTGGCGGCGGTCAGCAGCGCGGTCAGCAGCCGGGCGCCGAGGCCGGTGCCCCAGCGCGCGCGGGCGATGGCGATGGTCTGGATGTCGCCGGTGCCGTCGACGGCGGCGAGTCCGCCGTAGCCGACGATCTCCCCGCCGCTCTCGGCGACGAGGTAGCGGCGGTTGGCGGCCGGGCCGCGGGCGTACGCCAGCTCGGACCAGAACATCCCGGGCGACCAGGCGTCCTCCGGGAAGAGCTTCCGCTCCAGGGCGAGCACCGCGTCCAGGTCCCACCAGCGCATCTCGCGCAGGACGGGGGCGTCCACGGCGCCCGGGACGGTCGTGCTCACCGGGGCGTGACCACCTTGTAGTTGGCCGGGACCTGGGCGTCGGGGCGGCGCAGGTAGAGCGGCCGGGGCTCCAGCAGCTCCTCACCGGCGGCGAGCCGCGCGGCGGCGGCGGAGGCGAGGGCGGCGCCGGACTGGTGCTCGGGCCCGTCGCGCCGTACGCCGGTGAAGACCGTGTCGTACAGGAGCGCGCCGGCGCCGACGGCGGGGACACCGGCGACCTGCTCGGCGAGGTCGGCGGGGCGGTCGACGGCCGGTTCGGTCAGGCGGCGGCCGTCGGCACCGTAGCGGGCCCAGTAGACCTCCTTGCGGCGGGCGTCGGTCGCCACGATGAAGGGGGTGTCCAGGGCGGCGGCGTGGGCGAGGCCGTCCAGGGAGCACAGGCCGTGCACCGGGATGCCGAGCGCGGCGCCGAAGGAGGCGGCGGTGACCAGGCCGACCCGCAGGCCGGTGTAGGGGCCGGGGCCGACGCCGACCACCAGATCGGTGACCGCGTCGAGCTTCACGCCCGCCTCGGCCAGCACCCGGTCGACGGCGGGCAGCAGCAGCTCACCGTGGCGGCGCGCGTCCACCTGGCGGGACTCGGCGAGGACCCGCTCCCCGTCGTGGAGCGCGACGGTGACGGCGGGCGTGGCGGTGTCTAGGGCTAGGAGCAGCACGCCCTCAAGCGTACGGCGCGCCGGGCGGTGCCTTTTCCGGTGCTACGGTCGGCGTCCAGTACGTCAATCGGACCGCGAGCCGACTCGCCCCGGCGGGCGAGCACCACGGAAGCGCACACAGCGGAAGGTGGCACAGCGATGCCCGCCAGGAGCAGCACGATCGTCACCGCGCTCACCGCGGCGGCGCTGGTCGCGGTCGGTTTCCTGGGCTACCAGGCGTCGGCGTCCGCCCCCGCCGATCTGCGTCCGCACCACAAGAGCGGTGACACCGCGGGCAAGCACCCCGCGCGGCCCGGGGGCGGCAAGAAGGAGCACCGCCCGGCGGCGCCGGAGGTCCCCGAGGCGTCCGGCACCGGCAAGCGGATCGTCTACGCGCTCGGCGCCAAGCGGGTCTGGCTGGTCGGCGCGGACAACACCCCCGTCCGCACCTTCACCGTCGCCCCCAGCACGGTCTCCCCGCCGATGGGCACCTACGCGGTGACCTCGCGGTCGGTGAGCGTGACCGGGTCGGACGGCATCGCCATCGAGCACGTCGTACGGTTCGCCGGCGTGGACGGTGTGGTCATCGGCTTCAGCGCGGCGGTCGACGGCTCGTCGCCCAACCCGGACGCCTCGCAGCGCACCGGCGGTATCCGCGAATCGCGCGCCGACGGCGCCGCGATGTGGGACTTCGCGGTCAACGGCACGAAGGTGGTCGTGGTCGCCTGACGGGGCCGCCCGCGCGGGGCTTCCGGCGGCGCCTCCCCTGTCCGGGGCCCGGCTTCCGCTCCTGCCCGGGGCCCTTCCGTTCCTGCCCGGGGCCCGGCTTTCCGTTCGACCGGGGCCCCACCGCGGCCGCGCTCCGGCCCGCGGCATCGGCGTTTGAGGGGGCCGCACCCCGTACACGAGTGAGGGCCGGCCCGTGCGTGTCCCAGGGCCGACCGCTCCCCCGTACGGGCTATGCCGCGTCGCGCTCCGGGGCTGACGGGGCGGGGTGGCCGGGCTCGGCCGCGGGTGCGGCGGCCGGGGGCTCGGGGGGTGTGGAGACGGCGGTGGCGGCGGCGCAGGACGCGAGGAGCTGGCGCATGGTGGGCGGTGCGTCGCACGTCTCGTGGGCGGGCGGTGCGGCGGCGGGCTCGTGGGCTGTCATGGTCGCCTCCCGGGTTCCTGGGGCAAGCGGCGGACGAGAGCGAACTTAGGCAAGCCTAACTTCTTCTCCTCTTCCCATGTCACCACGGCAGAGGCCACCGGCGCAACACGTTACCGACGGCCTGTCGGAAAACACACACGCACCCGTGGCCCCGCACCCGCGGCGGACGCCCGCCGGGCCGGTCAGCCCGTGGTCAGCTCCGCGAGGCCCGCGTCCGTCCAGCGGGCGCCGATCCCGGTGACCGTCACCGTGCGGACGTCGGCGGCGTCGCTCTCCCACCCGGCGTCCGCGGGGGCGTCCGCGCCCACCGCGCGCTCGATCACGACGTGCAGCCGGTCGTCGGACAGCTCCTCGACCTTGCCGTCACCCCATTCCACGACCACCACCGACTCCGGCAGCGACACATCGAGGTCCAGGTCCTCCATCTCGTCGAGCCCGCCGCCGAGGCGGTACGCGTCGACGTGGACCAGCGCGGGGCCGCCGGTCAGCGACGGGTGGACCCGGGCGATGACGAAGGTCGGGGAGGTGACGGCGCCGCGTACGCCCAGGCCCTCGCCCAGGCCGCGGGTGAGCGTCGTCTTGCCCGCGCCCAGCTCGCCGGTGAGCAGCACCAGGTCACCGGGGCGCAGCAGCGCGGCCAGCCGGCGTCCCAACTCCTGCATACGCTCGGGCGTTTCGACGGTGACACGGGTCTGTGTGGCGGTGGCACTCATGCCGCAAATGGTACGGGCGCGGCGGTCAGGCCCGGGCCGGGCGGCCCTTCCGTCCGCCCGACGCGGCCCGTTCGATCAGCGTCACCAGCTCCTCGGTGACCAGCTCGGGGCGCTCCAGCATCACCAGGTGGCCGGCGCCGTCCACCTTCAGCAGGCGGGTGGCGGGCAGCAGTTCGGCGATGGCCTCGCTGTGGTCGGCCGGGGTGATCAGATCGCGTTCCCCGGCGAGCACCAGCGAGGCGACCGTGTCGTACGCCACCAGCGCCGCCGCCTTGTCGTGGGTGGCGAAGGCCGGGTAGAACTCCGCGACGACGTCGATGGGGGTGGCCTCGATGAGCCGCTCGGCGAAGCGGGCGACGCCCGGGTCGACGTCCTGCGGGGTGCCGAAGGAGTACCGCTTGATGATCCCGGCGAAGAGGTCGGCGGTGGCGCGGCGGCCCCGCTCGACGACGTCGCTCTGCGCGCCCAGCACCTTCAGCAGGCCGGGGGCGAGCCGGTGGAACGCCTTCACGCCGAACGACGGCAGGCCGAACGCCACCTCGCTCAGCCGCCCGGCGGACGTGCCGATCAGCGCGACGCCCGCGACCCGCTCGGCCACGAACTCCGGGTACTGGTCGGCGAGGGCCATCACCGTCATCCCGCCCATGGAGTGCCCGACCAGCACCAGCGGCCCCTCGGGCGCCGCCGCGTCCAGCACCGCCTTCAGGTCGCGGCCCAGCAGATCGATGGTGACCGGCGCGCCGCCGTCGGCGGGCGGGCGGGAGCGGCCCGAGCGGCCGTGGCTGCGCTGGTCCCAGTGGACGGTGCGGACCGCGCCGCGCAGCGCGGCGCGCTGGAAGTGCCAGGAGTCCTGGTTGAGGCAGTAGCCGTGGCAGAAGACGACGGTGGGGGCGGGCGAGCGGCGGCGCGGTCCGGCGAGGCGGCGGCGGACCTCGGCGGCCTGCCGCGCGGCGGCCCGCTCGGCGCCGGACGCGGCCGTCCCCTTCGACGTCCGGGGGCGCGGCGCCGTGTCACCGGTCTCGTCGATCTCGTAGTACAGCGGGGTGCCGTCCTCGGCGACGGCGGTGCCCGGGGCGCCGCGCAGGGTGCCGTAGGGGCCGACGGCGTCCAGCGCGACGCGGGCGCGGCGGCGCATCCCGCGGCCGACCGTCATCCGCTCCATCGCCACCCCGGCGGCGGCGCCCGCGGCGACCACGCCGATCGCGGCGCCCGCCAGGCCCGCGTGGCGCCCGGCCTTCGCCCAGTTGCCCACGGCCGTGGCCCCGGCCGCCGCGTCCCGGCCGTCCGTCATCCGGTACCCCCGACGCCGCGGCTGCCCACCGCCGCGGGCACGCCCGGCTCCGGCGCGCCGTCGCGGTGGACGCGGGCGACCCGGCCGCCGATCCGCGTGACGATCTCGTACGCGATGGTGCCGGTGGCCCGCGCCCAGTCCTCGGCGGTGGGCTCACCGTCGTCGCCCGGCCCGAAGAGCACCGCGGTGTCGCCCGGCAGCGCGGTGTCGCCGTCCAGATCGACGACGAACTGGTCCATCGCGACCCGCCCGGCGATCGTCCGCCGCTTCCCGGCGACGAGCACCGGGCCGCTGCCGGAGGCGTGGCGCGGGATGCCGTCCGCGTAGCCGAGCGGCACCAGCGCGAGCGTGGTCTCGGCCGCCGTCGTGTGGTGGTGGCCGTACGAGACGCCGTGGCCGGCCGGGACGCCCTTGACCGAGGCGAGCGACGCCTGGAGCGTCATCGCGGGGCGCAGCCCCAGCTCCCGGGCGGTGCCGACCTCGGGCGCGGGCGAGATGCCGTAGATCCCGATGCCGGCGCGGACCAGGTCGAAGTGGGACTCGGGCAGGGTCAGCAGCGCCGGGGTGTTGGCGATGTGCCGTACCTGAGGGCGCAGCCCCGCGGCCCCGGCGACGGCCAGCGCCGTGCGGTAGGCGGTGAGCTGCGCGGCGATCGAGGGGTGGCCCGGTTCGTCGGCGCAGGCGAAGTGGGACCAGATGCCGGTGACGGTGAGCAGCCCGGCGCGTTCGGCGTCGCGGGCGGCGGCGGTCAGCTCCGGCCAGTCGGCGGGCTGGCAGCCGCTGCGGCCCAGGCCCGTGTCGGCCTTGAGCTGGACGCGGGCCGGGCGCCCGGCGGCGCGGGCCGCCTCGCTCACCTCGCGCAGTGCCCACAGCGCGCTGACGGAGACGTCGATGTCCTGCTCGACGGCGGTGCGCCAGGGGCCGCCCGGCGTCCACAGCCAGCACATCAGCCGTCCGGTGTCCCCGGCCGCGCGGAGCGCGAACGCCTCCTCGGGCAGCGCGGTGCCCAGCCAGCTCGCGCCGGCCGCGCGGGCGGCGCGCGCACAGGGCACCGCGCCGTGTCCGTAGCCGTCGGCCTTGACCACGGCCATCAGCTCTGCCCCGGGTGCGCGGCCGCGCAGCGCTCGGACATTCGACCGCACGGCGGCGAGGTCGATGACGGCGCGGGCCCGCGTTGCTCTCTCGTTCATCCCTCTCAGTGTCTCAGGCGCCGCCCGGCGGACCCGGGGTACGCCCGGACGGACACCGTCCCCGGGCCCCGCCCCGACCCCGGAAACAGCCTCCGCGCGGAGTGCGGGCACCGGCCCGCGACCGCCGCTCAGCGGGCCGTCCCGCCGGTGCGCGGGGCGACACACAGGCCCCGCCCCGACCCCGGAAACAGCGTCCGCGCGGGGTGCGGGCACCGGCCCGCGACCGCCGCTCAGCGGGCCGTCCCGCCGGTGCGCGGGGTGTGCCGTCCGACGTCCCGCCAGGCCGCCGCGAGGCGTCCGGCGACCTGCGCGGCGGTGATGGGCGCACCGTCCGGACCGGCGGCGAAGCGCGCCGCGAGGCCGTGCAGATACGCGCCCGCCGACGCCGCGTCACGCGGGACGAGCCCCGCGGCGAGCAGCGATCCGGCCAGACCCGACAGCACATCGCCGCTGCCGGCGGTCGCCAGCCAGCCGGTCCCGGTGGGGTTGACCCGTACGGGGCCGAAGCCGTCCGCGACCAGCGTCGTCGAGCCCTTGAGGAGCACCGTCGCGCCGAACCTGGCGGCCAGTTCGCCGACCGCCCGCCAGCGGCCCGCCTCGACCTCGGCCCGGTCGGTGCCCAGCAGCGCGGCGGCCTCCCCGGCGTGCGGGGTCAACACCGTGCCCGCGGTCCGGGCCCGTACCCGCTCCGGCGTCAGGAACCGCAGCCCGTCGGCGTCCACCAGCACCGGCACGTCGGCGGCGAGGACGTCGTCCAGGGCGTCCGCCTCGTCGCCGATGCCGGGGCCGATCACCCAGGACTGGACCCGGCCCGCGCGGTGCGGCGGCCCGGCGTGCACCAGCGTCTCCGGGAAGCGCGCGAGGACCGCGTCGGCGGCCGGGCCGACGTACCGGACGGCGCCCGCGCCGCCGCGCAGCGCACCGGCCACCGCCAGCACCGCCGCGCCCGGATAGCGCGCGGAGCCGGCGACCACGCCGACCACCCCGCGCCGGTACTTGTCGCTCTCCGGCGACGGCACCGGCAGCAGCCGCGCCACGTCCGCGTGCTGCAACGCCTCGGCGGCGGGCGACGCGGACGGCGCCAGCCCGATGCCGACGTGGTGCACCACCCCGGCCCGCTCCCGCGCCGGATCGATCAGCAGCCCCGGCTTGTACGCCCCGAACGTCACCGTCACATCGGCCCGGACCGCCTCCCCCGCGACCTCGCCGGTGTCCGCGTCCACCCCGCTCGGCAGGTCCACGGCGACGACGGTGGCCGACCCGGCGGCCAGCGCGGCGAGTTGGGCGGCGCGGGGACGGAGTCCGCCACGGCCACCGATGCCGACGATGCCGTCGACCACCAGATCGGCGCGGGCCACGGCGTGCTCCGCGTCGTCGGCGACGGTGCCGCCGGCCGCCCGCAGCGCCGCCAGTCCCCCGGCGTGCGCCCGCTCCGGCGTCAGCAGGACCGCACCGACCCCGGCGCCCCGGCGCGCCAGCCGCGCCCCGGCGTACAGGGCGTCACCACCGTTGTCCCCGCTGCCGACCAGCAGCACCACCCGGGAGCCGTACACCCCGCGCCCCCCGCTCAGCAGCCGCGCGCAGACCGCCGCGAGCCCGGCGGCCGCCCGCTGCATCAGCGCCCCCTCGGGCACCCGCGCCATCAACTCCCGCTCCGCCGCCCGCACGTCCGCCACGCTGTACGCAGTCCTCATGCGCCCCAGTCTCACACCGGCCCGCCGGTGCGGCACGGGCTACGGGGCGGGCCGGGGGACGGAGCGAGTGCGGACGGAGCGGGCGGGCCGTCCCGTACGGGACGTGTGCCCGTACGGGGAGGGCCGAGCCCGTAGGGGACGCCGGAACCCGTAGGGGAAGGCCAGGCCCGTAGGGGACGTGGGGGCCCGTAGGGGCGGGCCGAACCCGTAAGGGACGCCGGAACCCGTAAGGGCCGGCCACGCCCCGTAAGGGACTGCCCGGCCCCATGAGGGAAGCGGCCCGTGAGGGACGGGCCTGCCCGCCGCGCCGGTGTCGCCGATGGTCGACACCGGCCGGGAGACCTACCGCCGGTACGGGAGGAAGCCCGGGCCCGTGCGCGAGACCCCGGCCGCCCCGGCCCGGCTCCGCCCCGCTGCCGGTCCATCCCGGGCGCGCCGTCTCCGGGCCGCGCGCCCCGGGCCTCACCCCTCCGCCACCACCACCGCCGACGCCACGCCCGCGTCATGGCTGAGCGAGATGTGCCAGGCGCGGACGCCCAGTTCGGCGGCGCGGGCGGCGACGGTGCCGCGCACCCGCAGCCGCGGCTGGCCGCTGTCCTCGACGTACACCTCGGCGTCGGTCCAGTGCAGCCCGCCGGGCGCGCCGAGCGCCTTGGCCACCGCCTCCTTCGCGGCGAAACGGGCCGCCAGCGAGGCGGTGCCGCGCCGCTCCCCGCTCGGCAGCACCAGCTCCGCGTCGATGAACAGCCGCCGCGCCAGCTCCGGCGTACGCTCCAGCGCCGCCCCGAACCGGTCGATCTCGGCGACGTCGATCCCCACCCCGATGATCACCGGCGCACCCCGTCCCCGGGGCGCGCCGGGCACCGCTGACGACGGCTCACTCCACCGTCACCGACTTGGCGAGGTTGCGCGGCTGGTCGACCTCGTTGCCGCGGGCGGTGGCCAGCTCGCAGGCGAAGACCTGGAGCGGAACGGCCGACACCAGCGGCTGGAGCAGTACCGGGGTCCGCGGGATCCGCACGAGGTGGTCGGCGTAGGGCACCACCGTCTCGTCGCCCTCCTCCGCGACGACGATGGTGCGGGCGCCGCGGGCCCGGATCTCCTGGATGTTGGAGACGATCTTGTCGTGCAGGACGGAACGGCCGCGCGGCGACGGGACGACCACCACGACCGGCACATCCTCCTCGATCAGCGCGATCGGACCGTGCTTCAGCTCGCCCGCCGCGAAGCCCTCGGCGTGCATGTACGCCAGCTCCTTCAGCTTGAGCGCGCCCTCCAGCGCCACCGGGTAGCCGACGTGCCGCCCCAGGAACAGCACGGTGTTCTTGCCGGCCAGGCTCCGCGCCAGCTCCCGCACCGGCTCCATCGTGCCGAGCACCTGCTCGACCTGCGTGCCGATCGCGGCCAGCTCCCGGACCACGCCCTGGATCTCGTCGCCCCACTTCGTCCCGCGGACCTGCCCGAGGTAGAGCGCCACCAGGTAGCAGGCGACGAGCTGCGTCAAGAACGCCTTCGTCGAGGCGACCGCGACCTCGGGACCGGCGTGGGTGTAGAGCACCGCGTCCGACTCGCGCGGAATGGTCGAGCCGTTGGTGTTGCAGATGGCGAGGACCTTGGCGCCCTGCTCACGGGCGTGCCGCAGCGCCATCAGCGTGTCCATCGTCTCGCCGGACTGGCTGATCGCGATGACCAGCGTCCGCGGCCCCATGATCGGATCGCGGTAGCGGAACTCGCTGGCCAGCTCGGTCTCGCAGGGGATCCGCGTCCAGTGCTCGATGGCGTACTTCGCGATCATGCCCGCGTGGTACGCCGTCCCGCAGGCGACGATGACGACCTTGTCGACCTCCCGCAGCACCTCCGGCGGGATCCGCACCTCGTCCAGCGACAGCACCCCGGCGCCGTCGATCCGGCCCAGCAGGGTGTCGGCGACCGCCTTCGGCTGCTCGGCGATCTCCTTGAGCATGAAGTAGTCGTAGCCGTCCTTCTCGGCGGCGGACGCGTCCCAGTCGACGTGGTACGCGCGCACCTGCGCCGGCGCCCCGTCGAAGTCGGTGACGGTCACGCCCTCCCGGCGCACCTCGACGACCTGGTCCTGGCCCAGCTCGATCGCCTCACGGGTGTGCGCGATGAACGCCGCCACATCGGACGCGAGGAACGCCTCGTCCTCGCCGACGCCGACCACCAGCGGGGAGTTGCGGCGCGCCCCGACGACCACGTCCGGCGCGTCCGCGTGCACCGCGACGAGGGTGAACGCGCCCTCCAGCCGGCGGCACACCTGCCGCATCGCCTCGGCCAGATCGCCGCAGGACGAGTACGCCTCGGCCAGCAGATGGGCGACGGCCTCGGTGTCCGTCTCGGAGGTCAGCTCGTGGCCGCGGTCGGTCAGCTCGGCGCGGAGCGCGGCGAAGTTCTCGATGATGCCGTTGTGGACGACCGAGACCCGCCCGGCGTTGTCCAGATGGGGGTGGGCGTTGGCGTCCGTGGGCCCGCCGTGGGTGGCCCACCGGGTGTGCCCGATGCCCGTCGTCCCCGCCGGCAGCGGCCGCGCCGCCAGCTCCTTCTCCAGATTGGCGAGCTTGCCGGCCTTCTTCGCCGACGCCAGCCCGCCGTCGGCCAGCACCGCGACGCCCGCCGAGTCGTACCCGCGGTACTCCAGTCGGCGCAGCCCGGCCAGTACGACGTCCAGGGCGCTCTGCCCGCCCACATAACCCACGATTCCGCACATGGGGGCAGCGTACGCGCCGGTGCCGCGCGCCCCCGTGCCCGGCAGCCGCCCGGCCGCATCCGGCGCGCCGCGGCCGGATCCGGCCCGCGCGAACGCCTCCGGACCCGGCGCACAACGGCGCGCGTGCGCCCCTACGGCACCGGGCCGTTGTGCGCCGCCGGGCCCCGGCGGAGCCGTCGCGGCGACCGCCGCCGGCCCCGGGGACACGGCGGGAGTCATCCCCCGGGGACAACTCCCGGACCGCCCCGCGCCCCCGCGCCCGCCGCGCCCCGCTCTCAGTACCCGCGTTCCAGCCGCTCCGCCGCCTGCCGGACCGTCTCCAGGAACTCCTCCTCGGCCTCCGCGTCCGTGCAGGCCGGGGAGGCGTACCGCTCCAGGAAACCGTCGAGGTCCTCGTCCAGGTCCAGGTCCACGTCCGGCAGTTCCTCGGCCAGCTCGGCGTGGACCAGGGCGGCGAACGTCTCCCGCTCCGCCGTCGCCGTCCCGCCCCGGCGCCGCCGCAGTACGCCCCTGCTCTGCCGTCCACCCATCCCGTCCACCCCTCCCCGGCCCGCTCCGGGCCCTGCACCGTCCGCCCCGGGTACCCCGGTCCACGGTCGAAGACGGCGCAAGGCTCCCAACCGTTCCCGCCCCGCACATCCACTTCCGGCCACCCGGGCACTCCCGGCCGACCCCGGGGTCGCCGCCCCCGGAGGCCCGCGCACAATGAACCCGTGGCCCCGACGACCGATCCGCAGCAACGACGCCGCGCCGAGCGCTCCCCGTACGTCGATCTGACGCGTACGGAGTGGAGCGCGCTGCGGGAGAAGACCCCGCTGCCGCTCACCGCCGAAGAGGTCGAGCGGCTGCGCGGACTGGGCGACGTCATCGACCTCGACGAGGTCCGCGACGTCTACCTCCCGCTCTCCCGGCTGCTCAACCTCTACGTCGGCGCCACCAGCAATCTGCGCGGCGCGCTCAACACCTTCCTCGGCGACGCGGGCGGCGGCCACGGCTCACAGCCGGGCACCCCGTTCGTCATAGGCGTGGCGGGCAGCGTCGCGGTCGGCAAGTCGACCACCGCGCGCCTGCTCCAGGCGCTGCTGGCGCGCTGGCCCGAACACCCCCGGGTCGAGCTGGTCACCACCGACGGATTCCTCTACCCCAACGCCGAACTGCACCGCCGCGGGCTGATGTCCCGTAAGGGATTCCCGGAGTCGTTCGACCGGCGGGCGCTGACCCGTTTCGTCGCCGATGTGAAGTCCGGCCGCGCCGAGGTCACCGCGCCGGTCTACTCGCACCTGATCTACGACATCGTGCCGGGCGAACGGCTCACCGTGCACCGCCCCGACATCCTCATCGTCGAGGGTCTGAACGTCCTCCAGCCCGCACTGCCCGGCAAGGACGGCCGCACCCGCCTCGGCCTCGCCGACTTCTTCGACTTCTCCGTCTACGTCGACGCGCGGACCGAGGACATCGAGAAGTGGTACCTCGGCCGCTTCCGCAAACTGCGCGCGACCGCGTTCCAGGACCCGTCCTCGTACTTCCGCCGCTACACCCAGGTCTCCGAGGAGGAGGCCCTGGACTACGCCCGGCAGATCTGGCGCACCGTCAACCGGCCCAACCTGGAACAGAACGTCGCCCCCACCCGCGGCCGCGCCGGCCTCGTCCTGCGCAAGGGCCCCGACCACAAGGTCCAGCGCCTGTCCCTGCGCAAGCTCTGACGGAACGTCCGGACGATCCTGGCGGGACGCCCCGGCCCGGCCCGGCGCGACGGCACACCCCGCACCCGGCGGACCGGCCACCGCCCCCGCGCACGCCGGGCCCGCACCGCCGCCCGGCCGCCCCGCACGCGGCCGGAAACGCGGGCCCGCACCGCCCCGGAACCCTCCGTGCACGACCGATCCGCACCCGCCCCGGCCGGATACACGCGCCGCACGCCGCCCGGGCGCCCCGTAATTGCCCGTGTCCCACGTCTTGTCGGCGGCGACACCACCGCCCTACCGTCAGGTAACACACGGTCCGGGCACAGAGCTTTCCGGGCCGTGTGCCGCACGACGTACACCGGTGATGCACGCGGCCCGTACCCGCACTCCGTACGCGGACCGCGTCCCTGACGAGGCAGGCAGGTGCCATGGCGCGTCCCCCCGACCCCGGCCGCCGGGGCCCCTGAGCCGTCCCGTCACCCACCCGCACCACCGGGGCGCACCCGCCCACGCACGGTCCCCACGGCCGTCCGTACGCCGTCCGGCCCAGCCGGACGCACCGCGGCATGCCCCCGCGCGCTCCCCCCTCGTTGACAGTCCGCCGACCGGTCCGGCCTGCCCGGACCCGGCCTGCCCTCTCACCAGGAGCCCCCCATGACACCCGCACCCCGTCGGCCTGTCCGCCACCGCCGCCCGCGGCGCCGCCTGGCCGCTGCCGCCGCCGCGCTCTGCCTCGGCGCGGCCGGCCTCGCCCTCACCGCGCCCGCCGAGGCCACGCCCGCCCCGGCGACCGCCGCGAAGGCCCCCGCGCGCGCCGCCGACCTGCCCGTCGGCGACCTCGGCACCGCCGTCCACAACTTCCTGACCAGCCCGGACGCCGTAGCCGGCGCCAACGACTGGAACTGCAAACCGAGCGCCGAGCACCCCTACCCGGTGATCCTCTCCCACGGCACCTTCGCCAACGCCGGCGCCAACTGGGTCGCCCTCGCCCCCACCCTCGCCAACCAGGGCTACTGCGTCTACGCGTTCAACTACGGCATGAACCACCTGTCGGCGGGCCGGGTCGGCGGCCTCACCGACATCGGCGACTCCGCGAAGCAGCTCGGCGCCTTCGTCGACAAGGTCCTCGCCGCCACCGGCGCGCAGAAGGCCGACATCGTCGGCCACTCCCAGGGCGGCATGATGCCCAACCACTACCTCAAGCGGCTGGGCGGCGCCGCGAAGATCCGCACCCTCGTCGGCATCGCCCCCAGCAACCACGGCACCACCCTCGACGGACTGGTCGGCCTCGGCAAACAGATGAACGCCCTCGGCTTCGTCAACAACCTCTTCGACCTCGCCGGGCTCACCGGGCTCAAGCAGCAGGAGGTGGACTCCGACTTCCAGAAGGACCTGTGGAAGGACGGCGACACCGTGCCGGGCGTGCGCTACGTCGTCATCGGCACCACCCAGGACAAGGTCGTCACCCCGTACACCAACGGCTTCCTGCACGGCGACGGCGTCACCAACATCACGCTCCAGGACCAGTGCCCCGACGACAACGCCGGCCACGTCGGCCTCTTCCTCGACAGCCCCACCCTCCAGAACGTCGTCAACGCCCTCGGCCCGAACGACCCGCACTTCACCCCGGAGTGCCGCGACTACGGCCCGGCCCTCTGACCCGTCGTGAACGCCCGTGCCCCCGGCCGCAGCTCGCGACCGGGGGCACGTCATGCGTACGGGACGGGGCTCAGCCCAGCGCCGACTTCACCGCGTCGGCCAGCCGCTCCGCGACCGCCCGCGCCTGCTCGATGTCGGCCGCCTCGACCATCACCCGCACCAGCGGCTCCGTACCGGACGGCCGCAGCAGCACCCGGCCGGTCGAGCCCAGCTCCCGCTCCGCCTCGGCGACCGCCGCGGACAGCGCCGGGGAGGTCGCGACCTTCGACTTGTCGACATCCGGGACGTTGATCAGCACCTGCGGCAGCCGCTCCATCACCGCGGCCAGCTCGTGGAGAGGCCGGCCCGTCGCGGCGACCCGCGCGGCCAGCATCAGACCGGTGAGCGTGCCGTCGCCGGTGGTGGCGTGGTCCAGCACGATGACGTGCCCGGACTGCTCACCGCCGAGCGCGAAGCCCTGCGCCTTCATCTCCTCCAGCACGTACCGGTCGCCGACCGCGGTCGCCACCATGTCGATCCCGGCCCGCTCCATCGCCAGCTTGAAGCCGAGGTTGGACATGACGGTGGCGACGACGGTGTTCTTCCGCAGCGTCCCCGCCTCGCGCATCCCCAGCGCCAGCACGGCGAGGATCTGGTCGCCGTCGATCTCGTTGCCCGCGCGGTCCACGGCCAGGCAGCGGTCCGCGTCACCGTCGTGCGCCACACCCAGATCGGCGCCGTGCTCGATGACCGCCGCGCGCAGCAGGCCCAGATGCGTCGAGCCGCAGCCGTCGTTGATGTTGAGGCCGTCCGGGTCCGCGCCGATGGTGACGACGTCCGCCCCCGCCCGCGCGAACGCCTCCGGCGAGACCCGCGCCGCCGCGCCGTGCGCCCCGTCGATGACGATCTTCAGCCCGTCGAGCCGGTTGGGCAGCACCCCGACGAGATGCGCGACGTAGTTGTCGAACCCCTCGTCGTAGACGGTGACCCGGCCCACCCCGGCGCCGGTCGGCCGCTCCCACGGCTCACCGGAGGCGTGCGCCCGGTACGTCCGCTCGATACGGTCCTCCAGCTCGTCGGCGAGCTTGTGGCCACCGCGGGCGAAGAACTTGATGCCGTTGTCGGGCATCGGGTTGTGGCTCGCGGAGAGCATCACGCCGAGGTCCGCGCCGAGCGAACCCGTCAGATACGCCACCGCCGGGGTCGGCAGCACGCCCACCCGCAGCACATCCACCCCGGCGCTCGCCAGCCCGGCGACGACCGCCGCCTCCAGGAACTCACCCGAGGCCCGCGGGTCCCGCCCGACGACGGCCACCGGCCTGCGTCCCTCCAGAGCGCGGCCGTGCCCCGACTCCTCCTCTGCGAGTACGTGCGCCGCAGCGACCGACAGGCCGAGCGCCAGCTCCGCCGTCAGATCCGCATTGGCGACACCGCGCACCCCGTCCGTTCCGAAGAGTCGTCCCACTGGTGTCCTCCGCATAGATGAGCTTGAACCAGGCATTGCGTCCAGGTATACGCCTCCCGGACGCCCGAATAACGCACCGGTCCCGGATAGCCGAACGCCCCGGCTGCACGGAAAGTGCCACCGGGGCGTACGGGAAAGTGCTGCGAGCGCAGCGAGCGCGATCAGCGCTTGCTGTACTGCGGCGCCTTGCGGGCCTTCTTGAGACCGGCCTTCTTGCGCTCGACCGCACGGTCGTCACGCTTGAGGAACCCGGCCTTCTTCAGGGTGCCGCGGTTGTTCTCGACGTCCGCCTCGTTCAGCGCACGGGCGACGCCCAGACGCAGCGCACCGGCCTGGCCGGAGATGCCGCCGCCGGAGATACGGGCGACCACGTCGTAGCGGTTGTCGAGCTCGAGCACCTTGAAGGGCTCGTTGACTTCCTGCTGGTGCACCTTGTTGGGGAAGTAGCCCTCAAGGGTGCGACCGTTGATCTTCCACTGACCGGTGCCCGGAACGATCCGGACGCGGGCGATGGCGTTCTTGCGACGGCCCAGGCCGGCGGCCGGCTGCGGGTCGCCGAAGCGGGAGGCGAGGGACTCGGAGGTGTACTCACCCTCCACGACCTCGGTCTCGGTGGTGTATTCCTCGACGACGTCCTCGTTCTCGATGACGTTCTCGGGAGTGGTCTCGGCCACGATGCTCCTCAGATTCTCTTCGTCTTAGGGGGTGGCCGGACTTACTGCGCGACCTGGGTGATCTCGAACGGGACCGGCTGCTGCGCAGCGTGCGGGTGCTCGGCGCCCGCGTAGACCTTCAGCTTCGAGAGCATCTGACGGCCGAGGGTGTTCTTGGGGAGCATGCCCTTGATGGCCTTCTCGACAGCCTTCTCGGGGTTCTTGTCGAGCAGCTCGTCGTACCGGACGGAGCGCAGACCGCCGGGGAAACCGGAGTGGCGGTAGGCCAGCTTCTGGCTGCGCTTGTTGCCGGAGAGGTGCACCTTGTCGGCGTTGACGATGATGACGAAGTCACCGGTGTCAACGTGCGGCGCGTACACCGGCTTGTGCTTGCCCCTCAGAAGGGACGCGGCCTGAGAGGCCAGACGGCCCAGGACAACGTCCTGCGCGTCAATGACGTGCCACTGGCGCTGGACATCGCCGGGCTTGGGGCTGAACGTACGCACGGTCGTAGCCTTCGCTTCTTCAGTGATGGGGTCACCCATGCCTCCCGGAGGAGACTCAGGAGACGGGGTCCTGTACTGGCACCTCGGTCGATCGGACCGGCAGTGCGGCGCTACGGGTGACGCAACCCGATCGTCCGCCGCCGGTTCATCGGCCCGGTGGCCGGCGTAAGGGCCCCTCACGTGAGATAGAGCAAGCCAATACGCATAACGAACTGGCAGAATACCGGCCCGCCCCCGGCCGGGTCAAAACGCGCCTCGAACCGGTGGACGAACCCGCGAGCCCCGGGCCACCGCCCCGACCGGCCCGGACCCGGCCCCGCGAGGGTCCGGCTCCGTACCCGATCGGCCCTGCGGACAGGGACGGCCGCGGCGCCCGGCCCGCCCGTACGCATCGCCGTCGCGTCCCGTATGCCCCGGGGCCGCGTCCCTCACCGCTCCCGCGCCACGCGCCCCTCGTCCCACACCGGCTCCGTCGTCTCGCGGACCACGCCGTCCGCGCCGAAGACCAGGAAGCGGTCGAAGGCGCGGGCGAACCAGCGGTCGTGCGTCACCGCCAGCACCGTGCCGTCGAACGCGTCCAGCCCCTCCTGCAGCGCCTCGGCGCTCTCCAGGTCGAGGTTGTCGGTCGGCTCGTCCAGCAGCAGCGCCGTGGCGCCCGCCAGCTCGAGAAGCAGGATCTGCAACCGCGCCTGCTGCCCGCCCGACAGCCGCTCGAACCGCTGCTCCGCCTGGCGCTCCAGCTCGTACCGGCGCAGCGCGCTCATCGCCGCGCCCCGGTCCTTGGCGTGCTCCGTCCACAGGATGTCGAGGAGGGTGCGGCCGGTCAGCTCCGGGTGGGCGTGGGTCTGCGCGAAGTACCCGGGCACCACCCGGGCGCCCAGCTTGACCTGCCCGGTGTGCGCGACCGGGCGCTCCGTGTCCTGGGCCAGCAGCCGCAGGAAGTGCGACTTGCCGGAGCCGTTCGACCCCAGCACCGCGACCCGCTCGCCGTAGAAGACCTCCAGCGAGAACGGTTTCATCAGCCCCGTCAGCTCCAGGTCCGCGCAGGTCACGGCACGTACGCCGGTGCGGCCGCCGCGCAGCCGCATGGTGATCTCCTGCTCCCGCGGCGGCTCCGGCGGGGGACCTGCCTCCTCGAACTTCCGCAGCCGGGTCTGCGCCGCGTGGTAGCGGGAGGCCATGTCGTGGCTGTTCTCCGCCGCCTGCCGCAGGTTCCGCACCAGCTTCTTGAGCTGCTCGTGCTTCTCGTCCCAGCGCCGCCGCAGCTCCTCGAAGCGGGCGAAGCGCTCCTTGCGCGCCGCGTGGTACGTCGCGAAGCCGCCGCCGTGCACCCACACGTCCGACCCCGCGGGCCCCGGCTCCACGCTGACGATCTTGTCGGCGGCGCGCGCCAGCAGCTCCCGGTCGTGGCTGACGAAGAGCACTGTCTTCTTCGTCTGCCGCAGTTGCTCCTCCAGCCACCGCTTGCCCGGCACGTCCAGATAGTTGTCCGGCTCGTCCAGCAGCAGCACCTCGTCGCCGCCGCGCAGCAGCGACTCCAGCACCAGCCGCTTCTGCTCACCGCCGGAGAGCGTCCGCACCAGCCGCCACTGCGCCTTCTCGTACGGCATCCCCAGCGCGGCGGTGGTGCACATGTCCCAGACCGTCTCGGCCTCGTAGCCGCGCGCCTCCGCCCAGTCGCTGAGCGCCTGCGCGTACGCCATCTGGGCGGCCTCGTCGTCGACCGTCATCACGGCCTCCTCGGCCGCGTCCACCGCCCGCGCGGCCGTCCGCAGCCGCGGCGGCGCGACGGAGACCAGCAGGTCACGCACGGTCCGCTCGTCCCGCACCGACCCCACGAACTGCGGCATCACGCCGAGGCCGCCACTGACCGTGACCGCGCCGCCGTGCGGCGTCAGCTCCCCGGCGAGCAGCCGCAGCAGCGTCGTCTTGCCCGCGCCGTTGGCCCCCACCAGCGCGACCGACGAGCCCTCGCCGACGCGGAAGGAGACGTCCCCGAGCAGCACCCTCCCGTCCGGCAGGTAGTACTCCAGATGACCGGCCTCCACATGTCCCATGGACCGGATTGTCGCCGCCCGGCGCCGCATTCCCCAACCCGATTACGGTCCGGCGGCAGTGGCCGCGCGGATACCCGCGGTCGTTAGGATGCGCGGCATGAGCTTTGGGCATGGGGGGCCGTTCGACGGCCCAGGGGGGTCCGGTTCCACCCCGGACTGGGAGGCACTCGCCGAGCGGAGCGAGGCGGGCGCCCGGCGCAAGCGCTGGCTGATGATCGGCGGCGGGGCGGTGGCCGCCCTCGTCGTCGCGGGCATCGTCGCGACCGCGATGGTCCTCAGCGGCGGCTCCGACAACAAGCCGCCCAAGGGCACCGCCGCCTCCGGCTCCGCCGCCCCCGAGCCGCACCCGTCGTTCTCCGACGTCTCGGTCCCCCCGCCGCCCAACCCGCGGGACTACATCACCGACCCCGCGAAGGACCGCGCCCCGCTGACCACGGCCACCCTCTTCCCCGACAAGGCCATGGTCATCGGCGAGCACACCTACCCGCGCACCGCGCAGTCCGCGTCGAAGGACTGCACGGCCGGCACCCAGGGCGCGCTCGGCTCCCTGCTGAAGCACAACGGCTGCAGGACACTGCTGCGCGCCACCTACGCCAAGGGCGGCGTCGCGGTCACCATCGGAATCGCCGCGCTGGACTCCCCCGACGCCGCCGAACGCGTCAAGAAGGCCCAGGGCAATCTCGCCCCGCTCGCCGGCGGCCACGTCGGCGCGGAGTTCTGCCGCGGCACCGCCTGCCGGATGACCGCCAACGCCACCGGCCGGTACGCGTACTTCACCATCGCCGGCTACCTCGACGGCGAGCGCGTCACCAAGCAGTCCGCCCCCGCCCTCCAGATCGGCCGCGACGGCGAGTCCTACGCCTTCGCGCGCATCATCCAGCGCGGCAAGGACCAGGCGGCGAAGGCCGCACGGGAGCAGCAGTCCTGACGGGCGGCGCGGGCGGGGCGACGGCCCCGCCCGTCCTCAGCAGCACCCGGCCCCCGGCAGCGTCCGCCGGTTCCGCGCCTCCAGATTCCGTGCCATCAACCGGTCGTCGGCCGGGTAGCCGACCTCCTCCAGCGTCAGCCCGTGCGGCCGCACCACATGCACCGCCGAGTCCCGCACGCCCGCGGCCAGCACCTTCCCCGGCCAGTCGACGGGCCGGTGCCCGTCCCCGACGAAGAGCAGCGCGCCCACCAGCGAGCGCACCATGTTGTGGCAGAACGCGTCCGCCCGCACCGTCGCCGTGACGATCCCGTCCGCGCCGCGCACCCAGCTCAGCTCCTGGAGCGTACGGATCGTCGTCGCCCCCTCACGCCGCTTGCAGTACGCCGCGAAGTCGTGCTCCCCCAGCAGCGCCCGCGACGCCGCGTTCATCGCGTCCACGTCGAGCGCCCAGTCGTGCCACAGCACATGGCCGCGCAGCAGCGGATCCACGCCCCCGGGGTGATCCGTGACCCGGTACGCGTACCGCCGCCAGATCGCCGAGAACCGCGCGTTGAAGCCGTACGGCGCCTCCGCGGCGCGCCACACCCGGACGTCCTTCGGCAGCCGCCCCGCCAGCCGCCGCAGCAGCCGCTCCCCGTGCTCGGCCCACAGCCCCTCGGGCAGATCCACATGCGCCACCTGCCCGCGCGCGTGCACCCCGGCGTCCGTCCGCCCGGCCACGGTCAGCTCGTACGTCTCGCCGGAACGGGTCACCGTCCGCAGCGCCTGCTCCAACTCGCCCTGGACGGTGCGCCGTTCACGCTGCTTCGCCCAGCCGGAGAACTCCGCGCCGTCGTACGAAAGATCCAGCCGCACCCGGACGAACCCGGGCTCCACCTCATCGCTCACCCGTCGATCCTCTCAGAGCACGGCAAACGGAACGGGCCCGCTCCCCGAAGGGAACGGGCCCGCCCGCGGGACTCAGCGGCCTCAGGCGTCCTTGGACTCCTCGGCCGGCGCCTCGGTCGCCTCGGCGGCGTCCTTCTTCAGCGCGTCTTCCTTGACCGCACGCTTGGTGGCGGCCTCGGCCTCACCGGTGGCCTCCTGGGCCACGGTCAGCGCCTCCACCAGCTCGATGACGGCCATGGGGGCGTTGTCGCCACGGCGCGCACCGATCTTGGTGATGCGGGTGTAACCACCCGGACGGTTCTCGAACCGCGGGCCGATCTCGGTGAACAGCGTGTGCACGATGCTCTTGTCCGAGATGAGCTGCATGACCTGACGACGGTTGTGCAGGTCACCCTTCTTCGCCTTGGTCACGAGACGCTCGGCGTACGGGCGCAGACGACGGGCCTTGGCCTCGGTCGTCGTGATGCGGCCGTGCTCGAAGAGCGCGGTGGCCAGGTTGCGCAGCATGAGACGCTCGTGCGCCGCGCTACCGCCCAGACGGGCACCCTTGGTGGGCTTCGGCATGGTGTTTCTCCTCCATTGCTGCACCGGCCGTATCAGGTACCGGTGTCAGTTCCCGCGAGGCGGCCGCCCCGCGGAAGATCACGCACGGCCGGGCCCGGGGTACGCGCCCCGGGCCCGGCCGGTGGAACTCAGTACTGCTCGGTCTCCACGAAACCGGCGTCCGCGTCGTCGTCCGCGCCGAAGGCGTCCGCGGCGGCGGTCGGGTCGAACCCGGGGGGCGAGTCCTTCAGCGCCAGGCCCATGCCCGCGAGCTTGGCCTTGACCTCGTCGATCGACTTCGCACCGAAGTTGCGGATGTCGAGCAGGTCCGCCTCGGAGCGGGCCACCAGCTCGCCCACCGAGTGGATGCCCTCACGCTTGAGGCAGTTGTACGACCGAACGGTGAGCTCCAGCTCCTCGATCGGCAGCGCCAGGTCGGCGGCGAGGGCGGCGTCCGTCGGGGACGGGCCCATGTCGATGCCCTCGGCGTCGATGTTCAGCTCACGCGCCAGACCGAACAGCTCGACCAGGGTCTTACCGGCGGACGCCATGGCGTCACGCGGTCGCATGGCCTGCTTGGTCTCGACGTCGACGATCAGCTTGTCGAAGTCGGTGCGCTGCTCGACACGGGTCGCCTCGACCTTGTAGGTGACCTTGAGGACCGGCGAGTAGATCGAGTCGACCGGGATCCGGCCGATCTCCTGGCCGACCTGCTTGTTCTGCACCGCGGAGACGTAGCCGCGACCGCGCTCGACGGTCAGCTCCATCTCCAGCTTGCCCTTGGCGTTCAGGGTCGCCAGGACCAGGTCCGGGTTGTGCACCTCGACACCGGCCGGGGGCGCGATGTCGGCGGCGGTGACCAGACCCGGGCCCTGCTTGCGCAGGTACATCACGACCGGCTCGTCGTGCTCCGAGGAGACGACGAGCTGCTTGATGTTGAGGATGAGGTCGGTGACGTCCTCCTTGACGCCCGGCACGGTGGTGAACTCGTGCAGGACACCGTCGATACGGATCGACGTGACCGCCGCACCCGGGATCGAGGAGAGGAGCGTACGGCGGAGGGAGTTACCGAGGGTGTAACCGAAGCCCGGCTCCAGGGGCTCGATCACGAACCGGGAGCGGTACTCGTCGACGACCTCTTCGGTCAGCGACGGACGCTGAGCGATAAGCATGTGTGTTCCTTCAGTCGTGGGCGCCCGCTATTTGACGCCCTCTGCTGACAAGGGTACGGGCGGCACGCGGTTCCGGAGAACCTGTGCCGCCCGAGCCCGTCGCCCTACTTACTTGGAGTAGAGCTCAACGATGAGCTGCTCCTGCACCTGGGTGTCGATCACCTGGCGCTCAGGCATGCTGTGCACGAGGATCCGGAGGTTCGACGGGATCGCTTCCAGCCACGCCGGAACGGTCTTCTCGCCGGCCTCGGCCTTGGCCACCTCGAAGGGGGTCAGGTTCCGGGAGCCCTCGCGGACCTCGATGATGTCGTTCACGGAGACGCGGGCCGACGGGATGTCGGTCTTGCGGCCGTTCACGTTGATGTGTCCGTGACGCACCAGCTGACGGGCGTGGTCGCGGGACTTGGCGAAGCCGGCCCGGTAGACCACGTTGTCGAGGCGGGTCTCAAGGATGCGCAGAAGGTTCTCACCGGTCTTGCCGGTCTTCTGGTTCGCTTCCTTGTAGTAGTTCACGAACTGCTTCTCAAGGACACCGTAGATACGGCTGCACTTCTGCTTCTCACGAAGCTGGAGCAGGTACTCGCTGTCCTTGGTGCGCCCGCGACCGTGCTCACCCGGGGGGTAAGGACGGATCTCGATCGGGCACTTCGCGCTCTCGCACTTGCTCCCCTTGAGGAAGAGCTTCTGCTTCTCCCGACGGCAACGCTTGCAGTCGGCCCCGGTGTAACGCGCCATTGTCTAGTTGTCTCCTACTTCAGTGGGTCAGACGCGGCGGCGCTTGGGAGGGCGGCAGCCGTTGTGCGGGGTCGGGGTGACGTCCTGGATCGAACCCACCTCGAGGCCGGTGGCCTGGAGGGAGCGGATCGCGGTCTCACGGCCGGAGCCGGGACCCTTGACGAACACGTCGACCTTGCGCATGCCGTGCTCCTGCGCGCGACGGGCAGCCGACTCGGCGGCCATCTGCGCGGCGAACGGAGTCGACTTACGCGAACCCTTGAAGCCCACGTGACCGGCCGAGGCCCAGGAAATCACGTTGCCGGTCGGGTCGGTGATCGAAACGATCGTGTTGTTGAACGTGCTCTTGATGTGAGCGTGCCCGTGGGCGACGTTCTTCTTCTCCTTGCGGCGCACCTTCTTGGCGCCGGCCGTACGGCCCTTCGGAGGCATGAAATTCTCCTAATGGAGGTGGTCGGTCCTACAGCGAAGACCGCTGACTTCCGCGGCCCGGGGAAACGGAACCGCAGTGCGTCCTGCTGAGGACTACTTCTTGCCCGGCTTCTTCTTGCCGGCGATCGCGCGACGCGGGCCCTTGCGGGTACGGGCGTTCGTGCTGGTGCGCTGGCCGTGGACCGGCAGGCCGCGGCGGTGACGCAGACCCTGGTAGCAACCGATCTCGACCTTGCGGCGGATGTCGGCCTGGATCTCGCGACGGAGGTCACCCTCGGTCTTGAGGTTGTTGTCCACGTACTCGCGGATCTTGACCAGGTCTTCCTCGGCCAGGTCGCGAACCCGCGTGTTGGGGTCCACGCCGGTGGCGGCGAGGGTCTGCTGCGACAGCGTGCGCCCGATACCGAAGACGTAGGTGAGGGCGACCTCCACGCGCTTTTCGCGCGGGAGATCAACGCCTGCGAGGCGTGCCATTGATGTGGCTCCTGATGGCTATTCGGAGGTCTTCCGCAGCACCGTTCCCGTAAGACTCAGCTGAATTACGAGCCGGGCCCCGGCCTCCGAGCCGGGGGTTTCGTCCCACGCGAAAAACGCGGGGGTCGGGTGTCTGCGTATGTACGAATTACGTGCGTCGCGCGAACTGCGAAATGCAGGTGGTCGTGCGTCAGCCCTGGCGCTGCTTGTGGCGCAGGTTGTCGCAGATGACCATGACCCGGCCGTGGCGGCGGATCACCTTGCACTTGTCGCAGATCTTCTTGACGCTCGGCTTGACCTTCATGGGTGTGAGGTTCTCCGGGTCAGTGCCGTCACCCCGGCGGAGCGGGGCGCCGACAAGATCTACTTGTAGCGGTAGACGATCCGGCCACGCGTCAGGTCGTACGGAGAGAGCTCCACCACGACCCGGTCATCCGGGAGAATACGGATGTAGTGCATCCGCATCTTGCCGCTGATGTGCGCGAGGACCTTGTGACCGTTCTGGAGCTCCACCTTGAACATCGCGTTCGGCAGAGACTCGATCACGGTGCCCTCGATCTCGATGGCACCTTGCTTCTTGGCCACGCTTCGCCTTTCGAATCGGCTACCTTGATCGGCTCCCCCGCGAGAGCCACCACGCCAAGGGCAGGCAGATGCACGAGAGCCGACGCGTCAGTCTACGTCAGAGGCCCCGAAAAGACGAATCCACGATTATTGCCCACCCGGGGAGATCCTTACTCCACCGCGCCACGGCCCGTCACCGTTCCTCCGCACGGACCCCGCACGGCGGCAACCGACGAGCGACCGCCGTCAGGCGCCCGCGGCCGGATCCGGCGCCACCGTCACACCCAGCTCGGCGAGCTTCGCACGGCCGCCGTCGACCGCGGTCAGCACCAGCGGCCCCTCCTCGGTCAGCGCCACCGAGTGCTCCCAGTGCGAGGACCAGCCGCCGTCGTTCGTCTTGACCGTCCACTCGTCGTCGAGGACGTGCGTCTTGTGCGTGCCGAGGTTGACCATCGGCTCAATCGCGATGCAGAAGCCCGGCACCAGCTTCGGGCCACGGCCGCGCTTGCGGTCGACGTAGTTCAGCAGGTGCGGGTCCATGTGCATCTGCGAGCCGATGCCGTGGCCGCCGTACTCCTCGACGATGCCGTACTTGCCGCACGACGGACGCGGCTGGCGGCGGATGTAGCCCTCGATCGCCTTGGAGATGTCGATCAGCCGGTTGCCCTTGGCGACCGCCGCGATCCCGGCCCACATGGACTCCTCGGTGACCCGGCTCAGCTCGACCAGCTCCGCGGAGTGCCCGGACCCGACGAACGCGGTGTACGCGGCGTCGCCGTGCCAGCCGTCGATGATCGCGCCGCAGTCGATGGAGATGATGTCGCCGTCACGGAGGACCGTTTCGTCGTCCGGGATGCCGTGGACGACCACGTCGTTGACCGACGTGCAGATCGTCGCGGGGAAGCCGCCGTACCCGAGGAAGTTCGACTTCGCACCGTGGTCGGCGAGGACCTTACGGGCCACCTGGTCCAGATCACGGGTGGTCGCGCCCGGCACCGCCGCCTCGTGGGTCGCGGCGTGGATGGCGGCGACCACCAGCCCCGCCTCGCGCATCTTCGCGATCTGCTGAGGGGTCTTGATCTCCACCATGGCGGGTAACGCCTTCCTGAACCGACTGTGCCGACAACCGCGTCGTTCGCACGGCCGACCACCGTGCGGGCGCGCCCGCCCCTCCATACGATACGGCCGCGGTGCCCAGGGCGGGCACCGCGGCCGTATGCGAAGCGTACGCGGAGGTTACTCGCCGCGTCCGAGAGCGGACATCGCCCGCTGCGTGACCTCTTCGACCTTGCCGAGGGCGGGAATCGTCACGACGAGTTCCTGCGCCTTGTAGTAGTCGATGATCGGCTCGGTCTCCGAGTGGTAGACCTCCAGGCGCTTGCGCACCGTGTCCTCGTGGTCGTCGTCGCGCTGGTACAGCTCGCCGCCGCAGACGTCGCAGACGCCCTCGGTCTTCGGCTTGCTGTACTCGGCGTGGAAGACGTGCGCGGAGTTCTTCCGGCAGATGCGGCGGCCGGCGATCCGCTTGACCACCTCGTCCTCGGGGACCTCCAGGTCGAGCACCGCGTCCAGCGTGATGCCCTTGCCCTTGAGGTAGACGTCGAGCGCCTCGGCCTGCTTGAGGTTGCGCGGGAAGCCGTCGAGCAGGAAGCCGCCGGCGGCGTCCGCCTGCTCCAGACGGTCCTCGGCCATGCCGATCGTGACCTCGTCGGGGACCAGGTTGCCGGCGTCCATGTAGGACTTCGCCTGGACACCCAGGGGCGTCCCCTGGCTGATGTTGGCGCGGAACAGGTCGCCCGTGGAGATGTGCGGGATCTCAAGGTTCCGGGCGAGGTACGCGGCCTGCGTACCCTTACCGGCTCCCGGGGGTCCGACGAGGACGATTCGCATCAGCGGAGGAACCCTTCGTAGTTGCGCTGCTGAAGCTGGCTCTCGATCTGCTTCACGGTCTCCAGGCCCACACCCACGATGATCAGGATGCTCGTCCCGCCGAACGGGAAGTTCTGGTTCGCGTTGAACAGCACCAACGCCACTGTTGGCACGAGTGCGATCAGCCCCAGGTACAGCGAGCCCGGCCACGTGATCCGGTTGAGCACGTAGCTGAGGTACTCGGCCGTCGGGCGACCAGCCCGGATACCCGGGATGAAGCCACCATACTTCTTCATGTTGTCGGCAACTTCTTCGGGGTTGAAGGAGATCGCGACGTAGAAGAAGGCGAAGAAGACGATCAGCAGGAAGTACGTAACGATGTAAACCGGGTGGTTTCCCTTGGTGAAGTTCGTTTCGATCCACCGGGCCCACTCGGCATTCGAGCCGCTGAACTGTGCGACCAGGGCCGGAATGTAGAGCAACGATGACGCGAAGATGACGGGAATCACACCCGCCTGGTTCACCTTGAGCGGGATGTACGTGGACGTACCGCCATAAGAACGGCGGCCGATCATGCGCTTCGCGTACTGCACCGGAATGCGGCGCTGCGCCTGCTCGACGAAGACCACCAGACCGACCATCGCGAGTCCGACGGCGATCACCGCGAAGAACTCGACCCAGCCGTCCGCGAGCTTGCCCGTGGTCTTGATCTGCCACAGCGCGCCCGGGAAACCGGCGGCAATCGAGATGAACATGAGGATCGACATGCCGTTGCCGATGCCGCGGTCGGTGACCAGCTCACCGAGCCACATGACCACCGCGGTACCGGCGGTCATCGTGATGACCATGGTGATGGTGGTGAAGATCGAGTCGCTCGGCACGATCTCGCCGGCGACCGGGCAGCCGTTGAAGAGCGCACCGCTGCGGGCCGTGGCCACCAGGCCGGTGCCCTGCAGAATCGCCAGCGCGATGGTCAGATAGCGGGTGTATTGGGTGATCTTCGCCTGGCCGGTCTGGCCCTCCTTCTTGAGGGCCTCCAGCCGGGGAATCACCACGGTCAGCAACTGGAGAATGATGCTCGCCGTGATGTACGGCATGATCCCCAGCGCGAAAATCGTGACCTGCAGCAGCGCACCACCGCTGAACATGTTCACCAGGGCGAACAATCCGTTGTTCCCGCCGAGACTCTTCATGCAGGTCTCGACGTTGGTGTAATTCACCCCGGGGATCGGGACGTGGGCACCGATCCGGTAGAGCACCACGATGCCCAACGTGAACAGCAGCTTTTTGCGCAGGTCGGGCGTCTTGAACGCTCGGGCGAACGCGGTGAGCACGGTGCCTCCTGCGCCCCCCGCCGGACGGGCGAGAGGTGACGGTCTTGAGGATCGACGAATAAAAGCGGCCTGAAACGCCGCACGGACGGACCGTGCGGCGGGGGTCCGGTGCATCCCCCTTGGAAAAGTTGCACCGGCAGGCCACCTTACCGGCGACCGTACCCCCGTGGAACGACCGACCGGGGATGCCCCAAACGATGGGCATCCCCGGTCAGTTGAACCAACGAACTCAGAGGAGTTCGGTGACGGTGCCGCCGGCAGCGGCAATCTTCTCCTTGGCAGAGCCGGAGACGGAGTCCACCGTCACCTGCAGCGCCACGGAGACCTCGCCCTGGCCCAGGACCTTGACGAGCTCGTTCTTGCGCACCGCGCCCTTGGCGACCAGATCGGCCACCGTGACCTCGCCACCCTGCGGGTAGAGCGCGGCCAGCTTCTCCAGGTTCACGACCTGGAACTGCTTGTGAGCGGGGTTCTTGAAGCCCTTCAGCTTCGGGAGACGCATGTGGAGGGGCATCTGCCCGCCCTCGAAGCGCTCCGGAACCTGGTAACGGGCCTTGGTGCCCTTGGTACCACGACCAGCGGTCTTACCCTTGGACGCCTCACCACGACCGACACGGGTCTTGGCGGTCTTGGCGCCCGGGGCAGGACGGAGGTTGTGGACCTTCAGCGGGTTCTGCTCCGCCATGTCAGTCGACCTCCTCGACCGTCACGAGGTGACGCACGGTGTGCACCATGCCGACGACCTCGGGACGGGCCTCCCGGACGACGCTGTCGTTCAGCCGCTTGAGGCCGAGCGTACGCAGCGTGTCACGGTGGTTCTGCTTGCTACCGATGTAGGACTTGGTCTGGGTGATCTTGATGCGCATTACGCAGTCACCCCGGCACGCGCACGCAGCAGGGCTGCGGGAGCAACGTCCTCCAGCGGCAGGCCACGACGGGCCGCGATCTCCTCGGGGCGCTGAAGGCCCTGAAGCGCGGTCACCGTGGCGTGCACGATGTTGATCGGGTTCGACGAGCCGAGCGACTTGCTCAGGACGTCGTGGATGCCCGCGCACTCCAGGACGGCGCGCACCGGGCCACCGGCGATCACACCGGTACCGGGGGAAGCCGGCTTGAGCAGGACGACGCCCGCAGCCTTCTCGCCCTGGATGGGGTGCGGGATGGTGCCCTGGATACGGGGAACCTTGAAGAAGTTCTTCTTGGCCTCTTCCACGCCCTTGGCGATGGCAGCCGGAACTTCCTTGGCCTTGCCGTAACCGACACCTACGGTGCCGTCACCGTCACCCACCACGACGAGCGCGGTGAAGCTGAAACGACGACCACCCTTGACAACCTTGGCGACACGGTTGATCGCGACAACGCGCTCAACGTATGCGGTCTTCTCGGCGGCAGCGCCACCGTCGCGACCCTTCCGGTCCCGCCGCTCGCCGCCACCGGCACCGCTTCCGCGGCGCTGGGGTCCAGCCATTGGATTTACCTCTCTCTGTTACGTCCGCTAGCTCCGGAACCGGGGCTTAGAACTTCAGCCCGGCTTCGCGGGCGGCGTCCGCCAGAGCGGCAATGCGCCCGGCGTACTGGTTGCCACCGCGGTCGAACACGACGGCCTCGACGCCGGCGGCCTTGGCGCGCTCGGCAACCAGGGAACCGACCTGCTTGGCCTGGTCGCCCTTGCTGCCGTCGCCGCCACGGATCGACGCGTCCAGGTGCGACGCCGACGCGAGCGTGTGGCCCGCGATGTCGTCGATGACCTGAGCGGTGATACCGCGGTTGGAGCGCGTCACGACCAGACGCGGACGCTCCGGCGTACCCGAAATCCGCTTACGGATGCGGATGTGGCGCCGCTTGAGGGCGGCACCCTTACGGGCGTTACCCTTCGCGATCTTCACACCGTATGCCATGGCTTACTTACCAGCCTTTCCGACCTTGCGGCGGATGACCTCGCCGGCGTACTTGACGCCCTTGGCCTTGTACGGGTCAGGCTTGCGCAGCTTGCGGATGTTCGCCGCAACCTCGCCGACCTTCTGCTTGTCGATGCCCTCGACGCTGAGCTTCGTCGGGGACTCGACCTTGAAGGAGATACCTTCGGGCGCCTCGACGAGGATCGGGTGGCTGTAGCCCAGGGAGAACTCCAGGTTGGAGCCCTTGGCCTGGACGCGGTAGCCGACACCGCTGATTTCGAGCGCCTTGCTGTAGCCCGCGGTCACGCCGGTGATCATGTTCGCCACCAGCGTGCGGGACAGGCCGTGAAGGGCCTTGTTCTGACGCTCGTCGTTCGGGCGGGAGACGTTGATGACGCCGTCCTCACCCTTGGCGACCTCGATGGGCGCGGCGACGGTGTGCGAAAGGGAGCCCTTGGGACCCTTCACGTTGACCGTGCGGCCCTCGATGGTGACGTCCACACCAGCGGGAACCTGGATGGGCAGCTTGCCAATACGCGACATTAGCTTTTCCTCCGTTCCCTGATTACCAGACGTAGGCGAGGACTTCCCCACCCACGCCCTTCTTGCTGGCCTGCTGGCCGGTCAGGAGACCGTGGGACGTGGAGATGATCGCCACGCCCAGGCCGCCGAGGACCTTCGGCAGGTTGGTGGACTTTGCGTAGACCCGCAGGCCCGGCTTCGAGATGCGCTTGATGCCGGCGATCGAGCGCTCGCGGTTCGGGCCGAACTTCAGCTCGAGGATGAGGTTCTTGCCGACCTCGGCGTCCTCAACCTTCCAGCCGGTGATGTAGCCCTCCTGCTGGAGGATCTCCGCGATGTGAGACTTGATCTTGCTGTGCGGCATCACGACGGTGTCGTGGTACGCCGAGTTCGCGTTCCGCAGACGGGTCAGCATGTCTGCGATGGGATCAGTCATGGTCATGAATTGGCCTTCGGCCTCTCTCGCCGGGGTTTCCTATATGTGCCATCCCTCTCCCCGATCAGAGTCGGGACGGGTGCGGCACGGGGACCTACGGCGTAGTAAGCGACGTTATGCGGACGAGGTGCCCGCGGTCGGTCTCGGGCGGCGGGGCGCCCAACCCTTCTACCCTACGGGACGAAGGGCGGGGCGCCTGCCGACCGGATGCTTACCGAGAGCTTCCGGGTCATCCCAACTAGGGGATTACCAGGAGCTCTTGGTCACGCCCGGCAGCTCGCCACGGTGAGCCATCTCACGAAGGCACACGCGGCAGAGGCCGAACTTGCGGTAGACGGAGTGCGGGCGGCCACAGCGCTGGCAGCGGGTGTAGGCGCGCACACCGAACTTGGGCTTGCGAGCAGCCTTCGCGATCAGAGCCTTCTTCGCCATCTCGCTCACGCCTCCTTGAACGGGAAGCCGAGGTGACGGAGAAGGGCACGGCCCTCATCGTCGTTGGTCGCCGTGGTGACCACGGTGATGTCCATACCCCGGGTACGGTCGATCTTGTCCTGGTCGATCTCGTGGAACATGACCTGCTCCGTGAGACCGAAGGTGTAGTTGCCCCGGCCGTCGAACTGCTTCGGCGACAGCCCGCGGAAGTCGCGGATGCGCGGCAGCGCGAGCGACAGCAGGCGGTCCAGGAACTCCCACATGCGGTCACCGCGGAGGGTGACGTGGGCACCGATCGGCTGACCCTCACGCAGCTTGAACTGCGCGATGGACTTCCGGGCCTTGGTGACGGCCGGCTTCTGGCCGGTGATCGTGGTGAGGTCCTTGATGGCACCGTCGATCAGCTTGGAGTCGCGGGCGGCGTCGCCCACACCCATGTTGACCACGATCTTGGTCAGACCGGGGATCTGCATGACGTTCTCGTACGAGAACTCGTCCTTCAGCTTCCCGGCGATCTCTTCGCGGTAGCGCTGCTTGAGACGCGGCGCGTTGGTGGTGGCAGTCATCAGATGTCCTCACCGGTCCGCTTGGCAACGCGGATCTTGTTGCCTTCGTCGTCGAAGCGGTAGCCGACGCGGGTGACGACCTTCTTGCCGTCCTTCTCCACGACGAGCTGCACGTTGCTCACGTGCACCGGGGCCTCGGTGGTGACGATGCCGCCGGTCTGCGAGCCGCGCGCGGTCTGGCCGGCCTTGGTGTGCTTCTTGACCCGGTTGACACCCTCGACCAGGACACGGTCCTCGCGGGGGAAGGCCGCGATGACCTTGCCCTGCTTGCCCTTGTCCTTACCGGTGATGACCTGGACCAGGTCGCCCTTCTTGATCTTCATCGGTTACAGCACCTCCGGCGCGAGCGAGATGATCTTCATGAACTTCTTCTCGCGCAGCTCACGGCCCACGGGGCCGAAGATACGGGTGCCGCGGGGGTCGCCATCGTTCTTGAGGATGACGGCCGCGTTCTCGTCGAAGCGGATGTACGAGCCGTCCGGACGGCGGCGCTCCTTGACGGTGCGAACGATGACGGCCTTGACGACGTCACCCTTCTTCACGTTGCCACCGGGGATCGCGTCCTTCACGGTGGCGACGATGACGTCACCGATGCCCGCGTAGCGCCGGCCCGAGCCACCGAGAACACGGATGGTGAGAATTTCCTTCGCACCCGTGTTGTCGGCGACGCGAAGCCGAGACTCCTGCTGGATCACGTCTATCTCCTGATCGTCTGCCGGTTCCCGGCGGGGCCCCGCGGTGAGGCGGGGCCCCGCCGAGCCTGGCGGAACTGACCTGAGGGGGAACCCTCAGGCGGTATTTCGTGGCGTTCCCTTACGGGAACTGCCTACTTGGCCTTCTCGAGGATCTCGACGATGCGCCAGCGCTTCGAGGAGGACAGCGGCCGGGTCTCCATGAGGAGGACGCGGTCGCCGACACCCGCGGCGTTCTGCTCGTCGTGCGCCTTGAGCTTGTTGGTACGGCGGATGACCTTGCCGTACAGCGCGTGCTTGACACGGTCCTCGACGGCGACGACGACGGTCTTGTCCATCTTGTCGCTGACGACGAGACCCTCACGGGTCTTGCGGAAGCCGCGGTCGTTCGTCTCAGTCACATTCTTCTCGCTCATCAGGCGCTCTCCACCGTCTCGATGCCCAGCTCACGCTCACGCATCAGGGTGTAGATCCGGGCGATGTCCTTACGGACGGACTTGAGCCGACCGTGGTTCTCAAGCTGTCCGGTCGCCGCCTGGAAGCGGAGGTTGAACAGCTCCTCCTTGGCCTCACGAAGCTTGGCAACGAGGTCCTCGTTGTTCAGCTCGCGCAGCTCGGTCGCCTTGGTACCGGCCGCCATCACGACTCACCTGCCTCGCGCCGCACGATGCGGCACTTCATCGGAAGCTTGTGGGCGGCGCGGGTCAGCGCCTCCTTGGCAACCTTTTCGTTCGGGAAGGACAGCTCGAACATCACCCGACCGGGCTTGACGTTCGCGACCCACCACTCCGGAGAACCCTTACCGGAACCCATGCGGGTTTCGGCCGGCTTCTTCGTGAGCGGGCGGTCCGGGTAAATGTTGATCCAGACCTTGCCGCCACGCTTGATGTGACGGGTCATCGCGATACGAGCGGACTCGATCTGACGGTTCGTCACGTAAGCCGGGGTGACGGCCTGGATGCCGTACTCACCGAAGGCCAGCTCGGTGCCACCCTTGGCCATGCCGTTGCGCTTCGGGTGGTGCTGCTTGCGGTGCTTGACCCTGCGAGGGATCAGCATGTCGGTCAGGCCTCCGTTCCGGGGGTCTCCGCCGGAGCAGCGGCAGCGGCCTCGGCCTTGGGGGCCTCGGCAGCGGCGTTCTGCTGCTGCGGCTTGCGGCCGCGGCCGCCACGCTCGCCACCGCGGCGCGGGCGGTCGTTGCCGCCACCACGCGCCGGGCGGTTACCCGCACGGGCGGCAGCGTTCTCCGCACGAACCTCGGCGATGTTCTTGACGTCGCCCTTGTAGATCCAGACCTTCACGCCGATACGGCCGAAGGTGGTCTTGGCCTCGAAGAAGCCGTAGTCGACGTTGGCCCGGAGGGTGTGCAGGGGCACACGGCCCTCGCGGTAGAACTCCGAGCGGGACATCTCGGCGCCGCCGAGACGGCCACCGCACTGGATCTTGATGCCCTTGGCGCCGGCCTTCATCGTCGACTGCATGCTCTTACGCATGGCGCGACGGAAGGAGACGCGGGAGGACAGCTGCTCGGCGACGGCCTGGGCCACGAGCTGAGCATCGGTCTCGGGGTTCTTGACCTCGAGGATGTTCAGCTGGACCTGCTTGCCGGTCAGCTTCTCCAGTTCGCCGCGGATGCGGTCGGCCTCGGCGCCACGGCGGCCGATGACGATGCCCGGACGAGCGGTGTGGATGTCAACGCGGACGCGCTCACGGGTGCGCTCGATCTCCACCTTGGAGATACCGGCGCGCTCCATGCCCTTCGTCATCATGCGACGAATGGCGACGTCTTCCTTGACGTAGTCCTTGTACAGCTTGTCGGCGTACCAGCGGGACTTGAAGTCCGTCGTGACGCCGAGCCGGAACCCGTGCGGGTTTACCTTCTGGCCCATTACCGGGTTCCTTCCTTGCTGCTGACGACCACGGTGATGTGGCTGGTCCGCTTGCGGATCCGGTAGGCACGGCCCTGGGCGCGCGGACGGAACCGCTTCAGGGTCGGGCCCTCGTCGACATACGCCTCGGAGATGTAGAGGCTGTCGGCGTCGGTGTGGTCGTAGTTGTGCGCGGCGTTGGCAATGGCGCTGTCCAGCACCTTGCCCACCGGCACGCTCGCGGCCTGCGGGGCGAAACGCAGGACCGCCTGAGCCTCCGTGGCATCCATGCCACGGATAAGGTCCACCACGCGGCGGGCCTTCATGGGCGTGACGCGGATGTACCGCGCCTGGGCCCTGGCTTCCATGGTTGTCCCTTCGGTGTCAGTCATAGTCTTCGCACTCCGCCGATCAACGACGCCGCGACTTGCGGTCGTCCTTCTCGTGGCCGCGGAAGGTGCGGGTCGGCGCAAACTCGCCGAGCTTGTGGCCAACCATCGACTCGGTGACGAACACCGGGACGTGCTTGCGGCCGTCGTGCACCGCGATCGTGTGGCCGAGCATGGCCGGGACGATCATGGAGCGGCGGGACCAGGTCTTGATGACGTTCTTGGTGCCGGCTTCGTTCTGAACATCCACCTTCTTGGCGAGGTGGTCGTCGACGAAGGGCCCCTTCTTGAGACTGCGCGGCATCTAAACCCGCTCCTAGCGCTTCTTGTTCGTCTTGCGGCGGCGGACGATGTACTTGTTCGAAGCCTTCTTCGGCGAACGCGTACGACCCTCCTTCTGACCCCACGGCGAGACCGGGTGGCGACCACCGGAGGTCTTGCCCTCACCACCACCGTGCGGGTGGTCGACCGGGTTCATCACGACACCACGCACGGTCGGGCGGACGCCCTTCCAGCGCATACGGCCGGCCTTGCCCCAGTTGATGTTCGACTGCTCGGCGTTGCCGACCTCGCCGACGGTGGCGCGGCAGCGGACGTCGACCAGGCGGATCTCACCGGACGGCATACGCAGGTGGGCCATGGAGCCCTCACGCGCCAGGAGCTGCACGGAGGCACCGGCCGAGCGGGCGAACTTCGCACCGCCGCCCGGACGCAGCTCGATCGCGTGGATCGTCGTACCCACGGGGATGTGGCGCAGCGGCAGGTTGTTGCCGGGCTTGATGTCGGCGCCGGGGCCGTTCTCAATCCGGTCACCCTGCGACAGGCCACGGGGCGCGATGATGTAGCGCTTCTCGCCGTCTGCGTAGTGCAGCAGCGCGATGCGCGCGGTGCGGTTGGGGTCGTACTCGATGTGCGCGACCTTGGCCGGCACGCCGTCCTTGTCGTGACGACGGAAGTCGATCACTCGGTAGGCGCGCTTGTGGCCACCGCCCTGGTGGCGAACGGTCACACGACCGGCGTTGTTACGGCCGCCCTTGCTGTGCAGCGGGCGGACCAGCGACTTCTCCGGCGTGGACCGCGTGATCTCGACAAAGTCGGCGACGCTGGAGCCACGACGGCCCGGGGTCGTCGGCTTGTACTTGCGGATACCCATTTCTCAGTCCTCGTCCGATTCCGGACGATCCAGACCGCCCTTAGGCGGTCGGACCGCCGAAGATGTCGATACGGTCGCCCTCGGCGAGGGTCACGATGGCGCGCTTGGTGTCGGCACGCTTGCCGAAACCGGTGCGGGTGCGCTTGCGCTTGCCCTGGCGGTTGATCGTGTTGACCCCGGTGACCTTGACCGAGAAGACCGCCTCGACGGCCTGCTTGATCTGGGTCTTGTTCGCGCCGGGCGCGACGATGAACGTGTACTTGTTCTCGTCCAGCAGCGCGTAGCTCTTCTCCGAGACCACGGGCTTGACGAGAACGTCGCGCGGGTCCGAGAAGGTCTTGCTGGTGACGACGGCCTCAGTCATCAGGCGTCGCTCCCTTCGGTCTCAGCGTTCCGGCCGGACACGAAGGACTCCAGAGCGGCGGTGGTGAAGACCACGTCGTCGGAGACGAGCACGTCGTACGTGTTCAGCTGGCCCGGCTCCAGGATGTGCACCTGGGGCAGGTTGCGGGCGGACAGCCACGCGGCCTCGTCGGAGCGCTCGGCGACCAGGAGCAGGTTCTTCCGCTCGCTGACCTTGCCGAGGAGACCCTTGGCGGCCTTGGTGGAGATCGCGCCGTCGACCACGCCGGAGACGACGTGGATACGGCTGTTGCGCGCCCGGTCGGAGAGGGCACCGCGCAGGGCGGCGACCTTCATCTTCTTGGGCGTCCGCTGCGAGTAGTCACGCGGCACGGGGCCGTGGACGACGCCACCGCCGGCGAACTGCGGCGCACGGGTCGAACCCTGGCGCGCGCGGCCGGTGCCCTTCTGGCGGTACGGCTTCTTGCCACCGCCGCGGACCTCGCCACGGGTCTTGGTCTTGTGCGTGCCCTGACGGGCAGCGGCCAGCTGTGCGACAACGACCTGGTGGATCAGCGGAACGCTGACCTTCGCGTCGAAGATCTCCGCGGGGAGCTCGACGGTCCCGGCCTTGTCGCCTGCCGGCGAAAGGATGTCAATGGTGCTCATCGGTTACCTCAGGCCCCCTTGGCCGCGGTACGGACCAGGACGAGGCCGCCGTTCGGACCAGGAACTGCGCCCTTGATGAGCAGCAGACCCTTCTCCGCGTCAACGGCATGGACGGTCAGGTTCTGGGTGGTGACCCGCTCGTTGCCCATACGACCGGCCATCCGCATGCCCTTGAACACGCGGCCCGGGGTGGCGCAGCCACCGATGGAGCCCGGCTTACGGTGCACGCGGTGGGCACCGTGGGAAGCCTTGCCGCCGTGGAAGCCGTGACGCTTCATGACGCCGGCGAAGCCCTTGCCCTTGCTCTTGCCGGTCACGTCCACCTTGACGCCGGACTCGAAGGTCTCAGCGGTCAGCTCCTGGCCGAGGGTGTACTCACCGGCGTCGGTGGTACGGACCTCGACGAGGTGACGGCGGGGGGTGACGTCGGCCTTCGCGAAGTGGCCCTTGAGGGGCTTGTTCACCTTGCGCGGGTCGATCTCGCCGAAGGCGATCTGGACGGAGTCGTAGCCGTCCTGGTCATTGGTGCGCACCTGGGTAACGACACAGGGGCCGGCCTTCACCACGGTCACCGGAACGACACGGTTGTTGTCGTCCCAGACCTGGGTCATGCCGAGCTTCTCGCCCAGGATGCCCTTGATCTGCTTAGCCATCTCTTCCGCGCCTCTCAGAGCTTGATCTCGATGTCAACGCCGGCCGGAAGGTCCAGGCGCATCAGCGAGTCAACGGTCTTGGGCGTCGGGTCGAGGATGTCGATCAGGCGCTTGTGCGTGCGCATCTCGAAGTGCTCGCGCGAGTCCTTGTACTTGTGCGGCGACTTGATGACGCAGTACACGTTCTTCTCAGTGGGCAGCGGCACCGGGCCCGCGACCGACGCACCAGTGCGGGTCACCGTCTCGACGATCTTCTTCGCCGAGCTGTCGATGACCTCGTGGTCGTAGGCCTTGAGCCGGATGCGGATCTTCTGTCCCGCCATGGCTACTTCGTAGTCCTGTCTCTCGTAACGCTCTGGGACTCGGTGCGTACGCGTTCCGCCTCCGACCCACGCGGTCGGGCGTGTCGCACTCCCACCGGAGAAATTTCCGTACGGAAATCCTTCGAGAAGGAGACGTGGGGGCAGAACACCCACCGAGCGCCTGGCTGAGGCACCCCGCTGACGCTTCCCGGAAGATTCCCGTACTTCCGCCCCTGATAAGAGGCGACGAATACCTAGGACTCGCTTCCGGTCCCCCCGGCGGGAGGCGCGCAGCATCGGCACTCAACCGAGCAACCTGGACAGTGTGCCATACGGCCAAGGGCCGAGGCCAATCGAGCCGTAGAGCCTATCCCACGCGACGATCACTTACACCTGACGCCGCACGGCCGGGCGCGCCACCCGACCGCCGCCGGCCCGTTTCCGGGCAGCGGAAAGCGCCCGCACGGCCGAAGCCGTGCGGGCGCTTCCGTGAGCCGAGGCTCGAACGCTCGCAGGGAGCTACCGGGTTACCCCGATCAACGACTTACTTGTTGATCTTGGTGACCTGGCCGGCGCCGACGGTCCGGCCACCCTCACGGATGGCGAACTTCAGGCCCTCCTCCATGGCGACGGGCTGGATGAGCTCGACGCTCATCTCGGTGTTGTCGCCCGGCATGACCATCTCGGTGCCCTCGGGGAGGGTCACGACGCCGGTCACGTCCGTGGTGCGGAAGTAGAACTGCGGGCGGTAGTTGTTGAAGAACGGGGTGTGGCGGCCACCCTCGTCCTTCGACAGGATGTACGCCTGGCCCTCGAAGGAGGTGTGCGGCGTGACCGAGCCCGGCTTGATGATGACCTGGCCGCGCTCGACGTCCTCGCGCTTGATGCCGCGGAGCAGCAGACCGACGTTCTCACCGGCCTGGCCCTCGTCGAGCAGCTTGCGGAACATCTCGATGCCGGTGACCGTGGTGGTGGTCTTCTCCGGCTTGATGCCGATGATGTCGACGGTCTCGTTGACCTTGAGGACACCACGCTCGATACGACCGGTGACAACGGTGCCACGGCCGGTGATCGTGAAGACGTCCTCGATCGGCATCAGGAACGGCTTGTCGACGTCACGCTCGGGCTGCGGGATCGCCTCGTCGACGGCCTTCATCAGGTCCACGACCGACTTGCCCCACTCGGCGTCGCCCTCGAGCGCCTTCAGCGCCGAGACCTTGACGACCGGGACGTCGTCGCCCGGGAACTCGTACTCGGAGAGGAGCTCACGGACCTCGAGCTCGACGAGCTCCAGGATCTCCTCGTCGTCCACCATGTCGGCCTTGTTCAGGGCGACAACGATGTAGGGAACGCCGACCTGGCGGGCCAGGAGCACGTGCTCCTTGGTCTGCGGCATCGGACCGTCGGTCGCGGCGACCACGAGGATCGCGCCGTCCATCTGGGCGGCACCGGTGATCATGTTCTTGATGTAGTCCGCGTGACCGGGGCAGTCGACGTGGGCGTAGTGACGGTTCTCCGTCTGGTACTCGACGTGCGCGATGGAGATCGTGATACCGCGCTGACGCTCCTCGGGAGCCTTGTCGATCTGGTCGAAGGCCGAGGCCTCGTTCAGGTCGGGGTACTCGTCGTGCAGCACCTTGGTAATGGCGGCCGTGAGGGTCGTCTTACCGTGGTCAATGTGACCGATGGTGCCGATGTTGACGTGCGGCTTAGTCCGCTCGAACTTCGCCTTCGCCACTGGGTCCTCCTGAAGTGGTTCTGTACGCCTTACTCATCGGCGCCAGGTGATCTTTGCTGGGATGCCGACCGCCGGGGCATTCCTCACGGATTGCGGGGTTTGCCCCGGCAGACGGTGTCAAGCCTAAAGCGTGTTCCGGCTAACGGAGCTACTCGCCCTTGGCCTTCGCGATGATCTCCTCGGCGACGTTCCGGGGAACCTCGGCGTAGGAGTCGAACTGCATCGAGTAGCTTGCGCGACCCGAGGTCTTGCTGCGGAGGTCTCCGACGTAGCCGAACATCTCCGAAAGCGGAACCAGGCCCGTGACGAGCTTGGCGCCGGCGCGGTCCTCCATGGACTGGATCTGACCACGACGCGAGTTGATGTCGCCGATGACGTCACCCATGTAGTCCTCGGGCGTCGTCACCTCGACCTTCATCATCGGCTCCAGCAGGGCCGGGCTGGCCTTGCGGGCGGCCTCCTTGAAGGCCATCGAACCGGCGATCTTGAACGCCATCTCGGAGGAGTCCACGTCGTGGAAGGCACCGTCGAGAAGGGTGACCTTGACGCCGGTCAGCGGGTAGCCGGCGAGCACGCCGAACTCCATGGCCTCCTGGCAGCCCGCGTCCACGGACGGGATGTACTCCCGCGGGATACGGCCACCGGTGACCTTGTTCTCGAACTCGTAGCCGTCGCCCTCGAGCGGCTCGATGGCGATCTGGACCTTCGCGAACTGACCGGAACCACCGGTCTGCTTCTTGTGCGTGTAGTCCAGACGCTCCACCGGCTTGCGCAGCGTCTCGCGGTACGCGACCTGCGGCTTACCGACGTTGGCCTCGACGCGGAACTCACGCTTCATACGGTCGACCAGCACGTCGAGGTGCAGCTCGCCCATACCCGCGATGATGGTCTGGCCGGTCTCCTCGTCGGTGTGCACCTGGAACGAGGGGTCTTCCTCGGCGAGACGCTGGATGGCGACACCCAGCTTCTCCTGGTCGCCCTTGGACTTGGGCTCGATGGCGACCTGGATGACCGGGGCCGGGAACTCCATCGACTCAAGGATCACGGGGCTGCCCGCGTCGCAGAGGGTCTCACCGGTGGTGGTCTGCTTCAGACCCATGACGGCGACGATGTCACCGGCACCCACCGACTCGATCTCCTCACGCTTGTTCGCGTGCATCCGGTAGATCTTGCCGATGCGTTCCTTCTTGCCCTTCACCGAGTTCTGCACCTGCGAGCCGGCCTCGAGGCGGCCCGAGTACACACGGATGAAGGTGAGCTTGCCCAGGTGCGGGTCGCTGGCGATCTTGAACGCCAGCGCCGCGAGCGGCTCGTCCTCGGAGGGCTTGCGGGTGACGACCGTCTCGGGGTCGTTGACCGCGTGGCCCTCGATGGCCTCGACGTCGAGCGGCGACGGCAGGTAACGGACCACGGCGTCGAGCAGGGGCTGCACGCCCTTGTTCTTGAACGCGGTACCGCAGAACACCGGGGTGACGGTGGTGTTCTCGGCCTTGCCGGCGGCGATGGTGATACGACGGATCGCGGCGTACAGCTGCTCCTCGGTGGGCTCCTGGCCCTCCAGGTACAGCTCCATGATCTCTTCGTCGTTCTCGGCGACGGTCTCGAGCAGCTTGCCGCGGTACTCCTCGGCCAGCTCGGCCTTGTCGGCCGGGATGTCGACGACGTCGTACATCTCGCCCTTGGCCGCCTCGGCGGACCAGACCAGGGCCTTCATGCGCACCAGGTCGATGACGCCCTCGAAGTCGGCCTCGGCACCGATCGGCAGCTGCATCACGATCGGCACCGCGCCCAGGCGGTCCACGATCATGTCGACGCAGCGCAGGAACTCGGCGCCGGTGCGGTCGAGCTTGTTGACGAAGCAGATACGCGGCACGCCGTAGCGGTCCGCCTGACGCCAAACGGTCTCGGACTGGGGCTCAACGCCGGCCACGCCGTCGAACACGGTCACAGCACCGTCGAGCACACGCAGGGACCGCTCCACCTCGACGGTGAAGTCGACGTGCCCGGGGGTGTCGATGATGTTGATCGTGTGGTCGACGTTCTCGAGCGGCCAGTGACAGGTGGTGGCAGCGGAGGTGATGGTGATACCACGCTCCTGCTCCTGCTCCATCCAGTCCATCGTGGCAGCGCCGTCGTGGACTTCACCGATCTTGTACGAGACACCGGTGTAGAACAGGATCCGCTCGGTGGTGGTCGTCTTGCCCGCGTCGATGTGGGCCATGATGCCGATGTTGCGCACCTTGGCCAGGTCAAGCGAAGTGGTAGCCATATCGGCTCAGTCTTCTCTCGGTCTCGATGGGGGTTGCGACTACCAGCGGTAGTGCGCGAAGGCCTTGTTGGACTCGGCCATCTTGTGCGTGTCCTCACGCTTCTTGACCGAAGCGCCGAGGCCGTTGGAGGCGTCGAGCAGTTCGTTCATGAGGCGCTCGGTCATGGTCTTCTCGCGACGGGCGCGGGAGTAGCCCACGAGCCAGCGGAGCGAGAGGGTGGCGGCGCGGCCGGGCTTGACCTCGACCGGGACCTGGTAGGTCGCGCCACCGACACGGCGGGACTTGACCTCAAGGGTCGGCTTGATGTTCTCGAGCGCGCGCTTGAGCGTGATGACCGGGTCGTTGCCGGTCTTCTCGCGCAGACCCTCCATGGCGCCGTAAACGATGCGCTCAGCGGTGGAGCGCTTGCCGTTCAGCAGAACCTTGTTGATGAGGGAGGTCACCAGAGGAGAACCGTAAACCGGGTCGATGATGACCGGGCGCTTCGGGGCGGGGCCCTTACGAGGCATTCTTACTTCTCCTTCTTGGCGCCGTAGCGGCTGCGAGCCTGCTTGCGGTTCTTGACGCCCTGCGTGTCGAGGGAGCCGCGGATGATCTTGTACCGAACACCCGGCAGGTCCTTCACACGGCCGCCACGCACGAGCACGATCGAGTGCTCCTGCAGGTTGTGGCCCTCACCCGGAATGTAAGCGGTGACCTCGATCCCGCTGGTCAGACGCACACGCGCGACCTTACGCAGGGCCGAGTTCGGCTTCTTCGGGGTGGTCGTGAACACACGCGTGCAGACGCCACGGCGCTGGGGCGAACCCTCAAGTGCGGGCGTCTTGTTCTTCTCGACCTTGTCCTGCCGGCCCTTACGGACCAGCTGCTGGATCGTAGGCACTACTTCTCCGGTTTCTGTGTGCCGATCACGGTAAAGCTAACCTGGAACACCCACCGACCCACGAGGTCGGGTGTGTCGAACACTGCAGCACTCTCCGCGAGGCGGAAAACGGGCGCAGATTGCGGCGTGGCCGGTAGTGGCTCCATACGGTTGAAGACACGCATGGCAGCCAGGGCACACCCCAGGCACAAGGTCTGAGCGTACCTACCTCACCGACTCCGGTCAAAACAAATGCTCCGCGGCCGACACGCCGGGCGCAACCGGTCGGAGTGCTCACGGAACGTCACCCGGACGGCCGAACGGACGTCACCCGCCCGTCACCCGCCGGCCGGGCGGCGCGGGTCAGGCGTGTGCCACCAGTGCGATCATCATGAGCCCGATGAAGAGCGCCCAGCCGCCGATGCCCAGCCAGCCCAGGACCAGCCCGGCGAGCGCCTGGCCGTCGCCGCGCTCACCGGTCCGGCGCACCTCGGCGCGCGCCTTGTGTCCGAGGATCACCGCCGGGATCGCGGTCACCCCCCACGTCACCGGCGTCAGGATGCCGCAGACCAGCGCGGCGGTGGCGGAGCTGTTGGTCTGTGGCGGCACCGGCATCGGTGCGACCGGCATGAACGTCGCCGGGACCGGCCGCGGCTCGAACTGCGACTGGCCCACCGGGCCCGTCGGCAGATCCGCCACCAGCATCTGCAGCTCGGCATGGGTCTGCGCCTGGTAGGCACGGCCGATCCGCTGCTCGTACTCCCCCTGCGCGAGCCGCCCCTCGGCGAACCCGGCCTTCAGCACGTCGACCGTACGCTCACGGTCCGCGTGCGAGGCACGCATCGCCGGTACCTGATGCGGCTGAGCGGGCTGCCCACCCTGCCAGGGCTGGAATGCCATGCGCGATCCTCCCCCGCTCGACAGTTGATCCCCATCTTCTCATCACAGACGCAGCAATGGGAGCGCGAGTTCCGCGGTCCGCGGCGCATCCGCCGGCAACGCCGCAGGGCGGCCACCCCGTACGGGATGACCGCCCTGCGGCGTCGTGCGGACCGGGCCCTTACTGGTTGTACGGACCGTAGTCGTAGTCCTCCAGCGGGACCGCCTGGCCGGAGCCGGTGCCGAAGGGCGAGTAGTCGATGTCGTCGTAACCGACGGCCGAGTACATCGCGGCCTTGGCCTCCTCGGTGGGCTCCACCCGGATGTTGCGGTAGCGGGACAGGCCCGTACCGGCCGGGATGAGCTTACCGATGATGACGTTCTCCTTGAGGCCGATGAGGCTGTCGGACTTGGCGTTGATCGCCGCGTCCGTCAGCACTCGGGTCGTCTCCTGGAAGGAGGCGGCCGACAGCCAGGATTCCGTCGCCAGCGAAGCCTTGGTGATACCCATGAGCTGCGGACGGCCGGAGGCCGGGTGGCCACCCTCCGCCACGACGCGACGGTTCTCACCCTCGAACTTCGAGCGCTCCACCAGCTCGCCCGGCAGCAGCTCCGCGTCGCCGGACTCGATGATCGTCACGCGGCGCAGCATCTGCCGGATGATGATCTCGATGTGCTTGTCGTGGATCGCCACGCCCTGGCTGTTGTAGACCTTCTGGACCTCGCCGACGAGGTGGACCTGGACGGCACGCTGGCCGAGGATCCGCAGCACGTCGTGCGGGTTGATGGCACCCAGGGTCAGCGGCTGGCCGACCTCGACGTGGTCGCCCTCGCCCACCAGCAGACGGGCGCGCTTGGAGACGCCGTACGCCGTCTCGTCGCTGCCGTCGTCCGGGGTGACGACAACCTTCTTGGTCTTCTCGGTCTCCTCGATCCGGACGCGGCCGGCCGCCTCCGAGATCGGGGCGACACCCTTGGGCGTACGCGCCTCGAAGAGCTCGACGACACGCGGCAGACCCAGGGTGATGTCGTCACCGGCCACACCACCGGTGTGGAAGGTACGCATCGTGAGCTGGGTGCCGGGCTCACCGATGGACTGGGCGGCGATGATGCCGACCGCCTCACCGATGTCGACCAGCTTGCCGGTGGCCAGCGAACGGCCGTAGCAGAAGGCGCAGGTGCCGACCGCCGACTCACAGGTCAGGACCGAGCGGGTCTTGACCTCCTCGACGCCGTGCGCGACGAGCTGGTCGATGAGCACGTCACCGAGGTCGACGTTGGCGGAGGCGATGACCTTGCCGTCGACGACGACGTCCTCGGCCAGCATCCGGGCGTAGACGCTCGACTCGACGTCGTCCGTCTTGCGCAGGGAGCCGTCGGCGCCGCGGGTCGCGATCTTCAGCTTGAGGCCGCGCTCGGTGCCGCAGTCCTCCTCGCGGATGATCACGTCCTGCGAGACGTCGACCAGACGACGGGTCAGGTAACCCGAGTCGGCGGTACGCAGGGCGGTGTCCGCCAGACCCTTACGGGCACCGTGCGTGGAGATGAAGTACTCCAGCACGGACAGGCCCTCGCGGAAGGACGCCTTGATCGGACGCGGGATGGTCTCGTTCTTCGCGTTCGACACCAGACCACGCATACCGGCGATCTGCCGCATCTGCATCATGTTTCCTCGGGCACCCGAGTCAACCATCATGAAGATGGGGTTCGTCTTGGGGAAGTTCTCGTTCATCGCCTCGGCGACCTCGTTGGTCGCCTTGGTCCAGATGTTGATCAGTTCCTGAGTGCGCTCGTCCTTGGTGATCAGACCGCGCTCGTACTGCTTCTGGACCTTCTCGTCCTGGGCCTCGTAGCCCGCGACGATGCCCTTCTTGGCCTCCGGGACGACGATGTCCGAGACGGCGACGGTGACGCCGGAACGGGTCGCCCAGTGGAAGCCGGCCGCCTTCAGGTTGTCGAGCGTCGCCGCCACGATGACCTTGGGGTAGCGCTCGGCGAGGTCGTTGACGATCGCGGAGAGCTGCTTCTTGCCCACCGAGTAGTCGACGAACGGGTAGTCCTCCGGCAGCAGCTCGTTGAAGAGCGCGCGGCCCAGGGTCGTCCGCAGACGGAACGAGTCGCCCTGCTGCCACTCCGGCTCGCCCTCTTCGGCGACCGGCGGGACGAAGCCCCGCGGCGGAACCGTACCGATCGGGAAGCGGATGTCGACCTTCGCCTGGAGCGACAGCTCCTTGGCGTCGAACGCCATGATCGCCTCGGCGACCGAACCGAACGCGCGGCCCTCACCGATGACCTTGCGCTCCTCCTCGTCGGTAGTGAGGAAGAACAGACCCAGGACCATGTCCTGCGTCGGCATGGTGACCGGACGGCCGTCGGCCGGCTTGAGGATGTTGTTCGAGGACAGCATCAGGATGCGGGCCTCGGCCTGCGCCTCCGCGGAGAGCGGCAGGTGGACGGCCATCTGGTCACCGTCGAAGTCCGCGTTGAACGCGGTGCAGACGAGCGGGTGGATCTGGATGGCCTTGCCCTCGACGAGCTGCGGCTCGAAGGCCTGGATGCCGAGACGGTGCAGGGTGGGCGCACGGTTCAGCAGCACCGGGTGCTCGGCGATGACCTCTTCGAGGACGTCGTACACGACCGTGCGGCCGCGCTCGACCATCCGCTTCGCCGACTTGATGTTCTGCGCGTGGTTCAGGTCGACCAGGCGCTTCATCACGAACGGCTTGAAGAGCTCCAGCGCCATGGCCTTCGGCAGACCGCACTGGTGCAGCTTGAGCTGCGGGCCGACGACGATGACGGAACGCGCCGAGTAGTCGACACGCTTACCGAGCAGGTTCTGACGGAAGCGGCCCTGCTTGCCCTTGAGCATGTCGGACAGCGACTTCAGCGGACGGTTGCCGGGGCCCGTCACCGGGCGGCCGCGGCGGCCGTTGTCGAAGAGCGCGTCGACGGCCTCCTGGAGCATGCGCTTCTCGTTGTTCACGATGATCTCGGGCGCGCCGAGGTCGAGAAGCCGCTTCAGGCGGTTGTTGCGGTTGATGACGCGGCGGTACAGGTCGTTGAGGTCGGAGGTCGCGAAGCGGCCACCGTCGAGCTGCACCATCGGACGCAGGTCCGGCGGGATGACCGGGATGCAGTCCAGCACCATGCCCTTGGGGCTGTTGCGGGTCTGCAGGAAGGCGGAGACGACCTTGAGGCGCTTGAGCGCACGGGTCTTCTTCTGGCCCTTGCCGGTGCGGATGATCTCGCGGAGGCGCTCGGCCTCCTCGTCGAGGTCGAAGGTCTCCAGGCGCTTCTGCAGCGAGGCGGCGCCCATGGAACCGTCGAAGTACGTGCCGAAGCGGTCACGCAGCTCGCGGTAGAGCAGCTCGTCGCCCTCCAGGTCCTGGACCTTGAGGTTCTTGAAGCGGTTCCAGACCTCGTCGAGACGGTCGATCTCGCGCTGCGCGCGGTCACGAAGCTGCTTCATCTCGCGCTCGGCGCCCTCGCGCACCTTGCGGCGCACATCGGCCTTGGCGCCCTCGGCCTCCAGCTCGGCCAGGTCGGTCTCGAGCTTCTTGGCGCGGGCCTCCAGGTCGGAGTCGCGGCGCTGCTCGATCTGCTGACGCTCGACGGAGACGTGCGCCTCCAGCGAGGGCAGGTCGCGCGTGCGGCGCTCCTCGTCCACCCAGGTGATCATGTAGGCGGCGAAGTAGATGACCTTCTCGAGGTCCTTCGGCGCGAGGTCCAGCAGGTAACCCAGCCGGCTCGGGACGCCCTTGAAGTACCAGATGTGGGTCACGGGAGCGGCCAGCTCGATGTGGCCCATCCGCTCACGGCGCACCTTGGCGCGAGTGACCTCGACGCCGCAGCGCTCGCAGATGATGCCCTTGAAGCGGACGCGCTTGTACTTACCGCAGTAGCACTCCCAGTCCCGCGTCGGACCGAAGATCTTCTCGCAGAAGAGTCCGTCCTTTTCGGGCTTGAGGGTGCGGTAGTTGATGGTCTCCGGCTTCTTGACCTCACCGTGCGACCACTGACGGATGTCGTCAGCGGTGGCGAGGCCGATCCGCAGCTCGTCGAAGAAGTTGACGTCGAGCACTGTCGTCAATCCCACCTTCGGGGGTTGCCCCGACAATTGTTGCTGTCAGGGACGAGTCTCAATCTTGGTCTGACGGGGTCCGGGGTTGGCCGGGGCCTCACAGGGAGGCCCCGGCCAGACCCGTCAGACCTCTTCGACGCTGCTCGGCTCGCGCCGGGACAGGTCGATACCGAGCTCTTCCGCCGCGCGGAAGACGTCCTCGTCGGTGTCGCGCATCTCGATGGACATACCGTCCGAGGACAGCACCTCCACGTTGAGGCAGAGCGACTGCATTTCCTTGATGAGCACCTTGAAGGACTCGGGAATGCCGGGCTCGGGGATGTTCTCGCCCTTGACGATGGCCTCGTAGACCTTCACGCGGCCGGTGACGTCGTCGGACTTGATCGTGAGCAGCTCCTGGAGGGCGTACGCGGCGCCGTACGCCTCCAGCGCCCACACCTCCATCTCACCGAAGCGCTGGCCACCGAACTGGGCCTTACCACCCAGCGGCTGCTGGGTGATCATCGAGTACGGACCGGTCGAGCGGGCGTGCAGCTTGTCGTCGACCAGGTGGTGCAGCTTGAGGATGTACATGTACCCGACCGAGATCGGGTCCGGGAACGGCTCGCCGGAGCGGCCGTCGAACAACTGGGCCTTGCCGGAGCCCTTCACCATGCGCTCGCCGTCGCGGTTCGGGATCGTCGACTCGAAGAGGCCGGAGATCTCGTCCTCGCGCGCACCGTCGAACACCGGGGTGGCGACGTTGGAGCCGGGGGCGACCTCGTCGGCGGAGATCGCGTGCAGCCGCTTCTTCCAGTCCTCGTCGACGCCCTCGACCTTCCAGCCCTGGCTGGCGAGCCAGCCGAGGTGGATCTCCAGGACCTGACCCGGGTTCATTCGGGACGGGACACCCAGCGGGTTGAGGATGATGTCGACCGGGGTGCCGTCCTCCAGGAACGGCATGTCCTCGACCGGCAGGATCTTCGAGATGACGCCCTTGTTGCCGTGACGGCCGGCGAGCTTGTCACCGTCGGTGATCTTGCGCTTCTGCGCGACGTAGACGCGGACCAGCTGGTTCACGCCCGGAGGAAGCTCGTCGCCCTCCTCGCGGTCGAAGACGCGGACGCCGATGACCTTGCCGATCTCACCGTGCGGCACCTTCAGCGAGGTGTCACGGACCTCGCGCGCCTTCTCACCGAAGATCGCGCGGAGCAGCCGCTCCTCGGGGGTCAGCTCGGTCTCACCCTTGGGCGTGACCTTGCCGACGAGGATGTCGCCGGCGACGACCTCGGCACCGATACGGATGATGCCGCGCTCGTCGAGGTCGGAGAGGACCTCCTCGGAGACGTTCGGGATGTCCCGGGTGATCTCCTCCGGGCCGAGCTTGGTGTCACGGGCGTCGACCTCGTGCTCCTCGATGTGGATCGAGGAGAGGACGTCGTCCTGCACGAGGCGCTGCGACAGGATGATCGCGTCCTCGTAGTTGTGACCCTCCCACGGCATGAACGCCACGAGCAGGTTCTTGCCGAGCGCCATCTCGCCTTCGTCCGTGGACGGACCGTCGGCGAGGACCTGGCCCTCGATGACCCGCGCGCCCTCGTCCACGACGACCTTCTGGTTGAAGGAGGTGCCCTGGTTGGAGCGGGTGAACTTGGCGACGCGGTACGTGGTGTACGTGCCGTCGTCGTTGGCGACGGTGATGTAGTCCGCGGAGACCTCCTGGACCACACCGTCCTTCTCCGCCTTGATGACGTCACCGGCGTCGACCGCGCAGCGGTACTCCATACCGGTGCCGACCAGCGGCGACTCCGCCTTGATCAGCGGAACGGCCTGGCGCATCATGTTCGATCCCATGAGCGCGCGGTTGGCGTCGTCGTGCTCCAGGAACGGAATCATGGCGGTCGCGGCCGACACCATCTGGCGCGGCGAGACGTCCATGAAGTCCACCTCGTCGGCGGGGACGAGGTCGACCTCGCCGCCACGCCGGCGGACCAGCACACGCTGCTCGGCGAAGCGCATGTCATCGGTGAGCTTCGCGTTGGCCTGCGCGATCAGGAAGCGGTCCTCCTCATCCGCGGTGAGGTAGTCCACCTCCTCCGTGACCTGGCCGTCGACGACCTTGCGGTACGGCGTCTCGATGAAGCCGAAGACGTTGACCCGGCCGTACGACGCGAGCGAACCGATCAGACCGATGTTCGGGCCTTCGGGCGTCTCGATCGGGCACATGCGGCCGTAGTGCGAGGGGTGCACGTCACGGACGTCCAGGCCGGCCCGCTCACGGGAAAGACCGCCGGGGCCCAGCGCGGACAGACGGCGCTTGTGGGTCAGGCCCGACAGCGGGTTCGTCTGGTCCATGAACTGCGAGAGCTGGCTGGTGCCGAAGAACTCCTTGATGGAGGCGACGACCGGCCGGATGTTGATCAGGGTCTGCGGCGTGATCGCCTCGACGTCCTGGGTGGTCATGCGCTCACGCACGACGCGCTCCATACGGGCGAGACCCGTACGGACCTGGTTCTGGATCAGCTCGCCGACGTTGCGCAGACGGCGGTTGCCGAAGTGGTCGATGTCGTCGGTCTCGACGACGATCTCCGTGCCGTTCTCACCGATCGTCTCGGTCTCACCGGCGTGCAGCTTCACCAGGTACTTGATCGTGGCGATGATGTCGTCGGTGGTGAGCACACCGGCGTCGAGCGGCTCGTCGCCGCCGAGCTTCTTGTTGACCTTGTAGCGGCCGACCTTCGCGAGGTCGTAGCGCTTGGGGTTGAAGTAGAGGTTCTCCAGCAGCGTCTGCGCGGCCTCGCGCGTCGGCGGCTCGCCCGGACGCAGCTTGCGGTAGATGTCGAGCAGCGCGTCGTCCTGGCCCTGGGTGTGGTCCTTCTCCAGGGTGGCGCGCATGGACTCGTACTCGCCGAACTCCTCAAGGATCTGCTCGGTCGTCCAACCGAGGGCCTTGAGCAGCACGGTCACGGACTGCTTGCGCTTACGGTCGATGCGCACACCGACCATGTCGCGCTTGTCGATCTCCAGCTCCAGCCAGGCACCACGGGAGGGGATGACCTTGGCGGAGAAGATGTCCTTGTCGGACGTCTTGTCGATGGAGCTGTCGAAGTAGACACCCGGCGAGCGGACCAGCTGCGAGACGACGACACGCTCGGTGCCGTTGATGCAGAAGGTGCCCTTGTTGGTCATGAGCGGGAAGTCGCCCATGAAGACCGTCTGGGACTTGATCTCGCCGGTCTCGTTGTTGGTGAACTCGGCGGTGACGAAGAGCGGAGCCGCGTACGTGAAGTCGCGCTCCTTGCACTCGTCGATGCTGTTCTTCGGGGGCTCGAAGCGGTGGTCGCGGAACGTCAGCGACATCGACCCGGAGAAGTCCTCGATCGGGGAGATCTCTTCGAAGATCTCTTCCAGACCGGACTTGGTGGGAACTTCCTGCCCACTCTCCAGCGCAGCCTCGACGCGACCCTTCCATGCGGCGTTGCCGAGCAGCCAGTCGAAGCTTTCGGTCTGCAGCGCAAGGAGGTTCGGAACCCCGAGGGGCTCCTTGATCTTCGCAAAGGAGATGCGCAGCGGGGCGGTGCTGTCGCCGTTGTTCGTATTGGCAGTCGAGGCGTTGCGCGAGGCGGCCAAGAGGGGGTCCTTCCGAGGGCTCGGACTCACTACGCGCGTACCGGTCCCGAGAGGAACAGACTGAGGGAAAGCCCAGGTCAGAGCGGTTCGATCAGTGATGTTCGACTTCGGGTATGCCCCTGGTGACGGGCAGGGAGCAGCTAACAGGCAGCGCAAAGGGTCAGTGTAGCCACTTGGCCCACTGATGTCCAGAGCGAGTTTCCGGAAGACCGGTTCAACGCCGTGATACCGCTCTTCTCCCTCCGGGAGGTGGCGCCTCCACACCGGAGGAGCCCCTCGTTGTTCTGCTGTGCGTTCAATGCCCTGCGCCTGCCGAAAGCCCCGCGCCTGTGGCGCACATCGATGCTTCCCTCTTCGCCCGCGATCCATGCCTCGGAGCTCGGACCGCTTCGCATCGCGTCCCGAGAATTGCGCGCCACGTGCGGTTCGTCAAGGCCCCCAGCCCCGGCGGGAACGTCACACGGCCCACGTCCGGACGACGAAGATCACCATACTCGCACGTCGGCGGGGGCGCCGCAGCCGTGACGAGCACGCCGAAGGGCGACCACCCGCTTGGGTGATCGCCCTTCGCTGGTCCCGCTACGCCACGAGGGCGTTCAGGACGTGAGTCGGAGACTCAGTGAGGTCACTTGACCTCGACGGAGGCGCCGGCGCCCTTGAGGGCCTCGGCGGCCTTGTCGGCGGCAGCCTTGTCGACCTTCTCCAGGACCGGCTTCGGGGTGCCGTCCACGAGGTCCTTGGCCTCCTTCAGACCCAGGGAGGTCAGCTCACGCACGACCTTGATGACCTGGATCTTCTTGTCGCCGGCACCGGTGAGGATGACGTCGAACTCGTCCTGCTCCTCGGCGGCGGCAGCGTCGCCACCGGCGGCGGCGCCACCGGCAACGACGACCGGCGCGGCAGCGGCGGCGGTGACGTCGAACTTCTCCTCGAACGCCTTCACGAACTCGGAGAGCTCGATGAGGGTCATCTCCTCGAACTGCGCGAGCAGGTCTTCCTGGCTGAGCTTCGCCATGGTGGCGGTCCTTCCACTAATTCGGCTGGTGCCGGATGTACATGTGAGGCGGGCGTACGTCGGGCCCGCTGTGGCCGCTCCGCCTAGGCACGCCTAGACGGAAGCCGCCAATGTGCGAGCCGAATTACTCGGCACCGCCCTGCTCGGCCTGCTGGGCACGGAGCGCGTCCACAGTGCGGACGAGCTTCGACGGCAGCGCCTGGAAGACAGAGGCAGCCTGCGACTGCTTGCCCTTCATGGCACCGGCCAGCTTGCTGAGCAGAACCTCGCGGGACTCGAGGTCCGCAAGCTTCTTAATGTCGTCAGCAGAGAGTGCCTTCCCTTCGAAGACACCGCCCTTGATGACGAGGTTCTGGTTCTCCTTGGCGAAGTCACGAAGACCCTTCGCCGCCTCGACCGGGTCACCGGTGACGAAGGCGACGGCCGTCGAGCCCTGAAGGTGCTCGTCCAGCACGGAGATCCCGGCCTCCTGGGCCGCGATCTTGGTCAGCGTGTTCTTCACCACACGGTACTGAGCGTTGTCACCGAGCGAACGGCGCAGATCCTTGATCTGCGCGACGGTAAGTCCGGTGTACGCGGTGACGACAGCAGCGTTGGAGTTACGGAACTTGTCCGTGATCTCCTCGACAGCTGCGACCTTGTCGGGACTTGCCATGAGCCTCGGCCTCCTTCCGGGTGATGAGGACCGCGCAGAAGGGGCTGGGCAAAACAAACGCCCCGGCGCAGGCGCACGGGGCGTGACTCGACCGTCCGACGGAGCGTCCGGGAGTTCATCCACACATACCTGCGCAGGCCGTCCGCAGCTAGCGGATCCTTCGGCCACCACGCGCCCCGGGAAGGACGCGCAGAGACAACCAGCGGTCTTTGGCTTCCTCGGTACGGTACGCGAACGGCCCACGCGCAGGCAAATCCGCCGCGAGGGGCGCCGTCACGCCCCTCGCCTGCGGTGCCGCGCCTCGGTCAGGCGCCGGGGGCGGTCATCGTCTGGCTCGCCGGCGGCGGCTCGACGGCGACCTTGGTGCCGTAGTCGGTGTAGAACGCCGTCGCGTCGGTCGGCATCTTGCCGGAGACGTGCTCCTCCTTCTTCACCAGGAGGTTGTCACCGTCGATCCAGAGGTCGAGCTTCTCGCTCTTCGCCCCGCCCTGCTCCAACTGCTTCTGGACGGCGTCGCGGATCTCCTTGCTGAGGTTCTTGCTCAGGTCGGCCATGGTGACGGTGCCGGTGTAGTGCGTCGCCTCGACGCCGTTGACCTGCTCCTTGCCGACGACCTTGGCGGTGCCGGAGGCCATCAGCAGCTCGATCGGCATGCTCGGGTTGGCGTTGCTGAGGACGTCCTTGACGGCGGTGCCGGACGCGCCCATCTGCTTCGACAGGGCCTCGTAGGAGTACTTGACCCAGGGCTTGCCGCCCGCGCCGGGCATGGCCGAGCCCATGTTCATGTACACCGCGTCCTGGGTGTAGAGCGCCTTGATCGGCTTACCGCCGGTGGGGCTCTTGGCGCCGGACAGGGTGTTCTCGACGTTCATCTGCATGCCCTGCGACCAGTCGAGACCGCCCTTGGTGGTCTGCTTGAACCGGCCGTTGGCGTTGGTGGTCTCGGTCGTGCCGTCGAACTTCGCGGAGTTCTTGGCCGCCGTGGCCTCCTTGGCCGCCTTCAGGGCGTCCGCCGGCGCCGCCTTGTCGCCGCCCGCGGCGCCACCGCCGCCGCTGCCGGACCCCTTGGCACCGTTGTTACAGGCGCTGAGACCGCCCACCAGCAGAACAACCCCCGCCACCGCGGCGGTGATTCGCGTGCTACGCATCTGAGGCTCCCCCTAGAAAATTGCTGTGCGGAATGCGGGGGTGACTCTAATGCACCCCACCGACACAGCACGCAACAGGCCCCGTGTCCGGTTCCGGACACGGGGCCTGCGTCATGCTGCGCGCGCTGGAGGCACGTCGATCACTCGGATCAGACGGCCTCTTCCTCCACGAGGAGGTTGCGGGTGCGGTTGGCGTCCAGCGGGATGCCGGGGCCCATCGTGGTGGTGATGGTCGCCTTCTTGATGTAGCGGCCCTTCGCGGCGGACGGCTTGAGGCGGTTGATCTCCTCGAGCGCCGCGGCGTAGTTCTCCACCAGCTTGGACTCGTCGAAGGAGACCTTGCCGATGATGAAGTGGAGGTTCGCGTGCTTGTCCACGCGGAACTCGATCTTGCCGCCCTTGATGTCGGTGACAGCCTTGGCGACATCCGGGGTGACGGTGCCGGTCTTCGGGTTCGGCATCAGACCACGGGGACCGAGCACGCGGCCGAGGCGGCCGACCTTGCCCATGAGGTCCGGGGTGGCGACGACGGCGTCGAAGTCCAGACGGCCCTTGGAGACCTCGTCGATCAGTTCGTCGGAGCCGACGATGTCGGCGCCCGCGGCCTCCGCGGCCGCAGCACGGTCACCGGTCGCGAAGACCAGGACCCGGGCGGTCTTACCGGTGCCGTGCGGGAGGTTCACGGTGCCGCGGACCATCTGGTCGGCCTTGCGCGGGTCGACACCCAGACGCATGGCAACCTCGACGGTCGCGTCGAACTTGGCGGACGAGGTGTCCTTGGCGAGACGGACGGCCTCGAGCGGGGCGTACAGACGCTCCCGGTCGATCTTCGCGTCCGCGTTGCGAAGAGTCTTGCTGCGCTTCACTGCTGCTCCTGAACAGGTGCGACCGTGCGGTTCTCACCGCGCGGAGGATGGAGTCGTGGTGCGGGCCAGCGCCTGGCCCTGCCACGGGTGGCGGTTACGCCGGTACGAGCTGTCAGCCCTCGACGGTGACGCCCATGGACCGGGCGGTGCCCGCGATGATCTTCGCGGCGGCGTCCAGGTCGTTGGCGTTGAGGTCGGGCATCTTGGTCGTGGCGATCTCGCGCACCTGGGCGTCGGTGATCTTCGCGACCTTCTTGGTGTGGGGCTCGCCGGAGCCCTTGTCCACACCGGCGGCCTTGAGGATCAGCTTCGCGGCCGGCGGGGTCTTGGTCACGAAGGTGAAGGAACGGTCTTCGTAGACCGTGATCTCCACCGGCACGACCATGCCGCGCTGCGACTCGGTCGCGGCGTTGTAGGCCTTGCAGAACTCCATGATGTTCACGCCGTGCTGACCCAGCGCGGGGCCGACCGGCGGGGCCGGGTTCGCGGCACCGGCCTGGATCTGGAGCTTGATGAGCCCCGTGACCTTCTTCTTCTTGGGAGGCATGCTCTCTCCGGGTCCTAGTGAGAGGTGGTTCGCCCCGCTATCCGGTCATCCGGATGGAGGCATACCGCACAACGATAACGGGTATAGTCGCGCGGCCGAAAACCGAGCAGGTCAGACAGGCTGCGAGAGCCGGTCTGACCTGATCGGAAGCGGGTGTCCGGAAGAGTGTCAGTTCTTCTGGATCTGGTCGAAGCTCAGCTCGACCGGGGTCTCGCGGCCGAAGATCTCGACGAGGCCCTTGACCTTCTTCGAGTCGGCGTTGATCTCGTTGATCGTCGCCTGGAGCGTCGCGAACGGGCCGTCGGTGACGGTGACGGAGTCGCCCACCTCGAAGTCCAGCACCTGGACCTCGACCTTGCGCTGCGGCGCCGGCTTGCCCTCGGCCGCGGCGGCTTCCTTGGCGGCCTTCTCCTCGGCCTCCGGGGCGAGCATCTTGACGATCTCGTCCAGCGTCAGCGGGTACGGGTCGTAGGCGTTGCCCACGAAGCCGGTGACGCCGGGGGTGTTACGGACGACGCCCCAGGACTCGTTCGTCAGATCCATGCGCACGAGCACGTAGCCCGGGAGCTTGTTCTGGCGGACGTTCTTCCGCTCGCCGTTCTTGATCTGGACGATCTCTTCCTCGGGGACCTCGGCCTGGTAGATGAAGTCCTCGACGTTGAGCGAGACGGCGCGCTGCTCCAGGTTGGCCTTCACGCGCTTCTCGTAGCCCGCGTAGGTGTGGATGACGTACCACTCACCGGGCAGGCCGCGCAGCTCGTCGCGGAGGGCGGTGATCGGGTCGACCGGCTCCGCCTCTTCCTCGGCGGCCTCGGCCTCGTCCTCGACGTGCACGGCGGCGGATTCGGCGGGCTCACCGGCCTCGGTGTCCTCGGCGTCGATCTCGTCGGCGCCGTCGGCGTCCTCGACGATGTCGACGGCGCCCTCGCCATCGGAGACGGCGGCAGCGTCGCCCTCGACCTCGGCCGGGACGGCCGCGTCCACGTCGGCCTCAGCGGCCGTGACGGGCTCGGCGGCGTCGTTCAGGTTCGGGTCAGACACGTGGCTGCTTCTTCCTGGCTTCAAGGGGTTGAACATGCGAAAGGGCACCCCGCTGAGGTGCCCTCCGCGGGATCAGCCGAAGACGTACCCGACGACTCGGTTGATCCCCAAGTCAATCACGGTTACGAGACCGATGATGATGACGACGAAGACGATCACCACGGTGGTGTACGTCGACAACTGGCTGCGGGAGGGCCAGACGACCTTGCGGAGCTCCGCGACGATCTGACGGTAGAAGAGCGCCATACGTGCGAGCGGGCCCTTCTTGCCGCGCTTACCGCCGCGACGGGGCTTCTTCTTCGACTCCGCGGTGTCGTCCTCGGAACGACCGCGCTCAGGCATGTCGATGGAGCCCAGGGCGTCCGTCACTCGTCCTCACCTGAATCCGGGTCGTGGCCGTACAGCGTCCGGCCCGGCCGCACGGCGGTGCATTTCAGTACGTACGCGTGCACGCACTGCGGTGAAGAAGTGCGTGTAGCAGGGCCGGAGGGACTTGAACCCCCAACCGCTGGTTTTGGAGACCAGTGCTCTACCAATTGAGCTACGACCCTTTGTGCGTCCCCCAACCTACCTCATGTGTCCGGCGCACCAAGTGCGTGGAACGCGCTGCCCGGTTGGGAGCCAACGGTCAGCGAGTGTACGTGTTCCGAGGCCGGGCGTCGAACAGAAACGTCCCGGGTGGCGCCGGGAAAGCCCCCGGCCGGGCCGCCCGAGGTCTGCGACGATGCCGTCATGAGCGCTGTCTCCTCCTCAGAAACCACCGGTTCCGCAGGCGGGTCCCGCCGGGTCTCCGCCCGTGTCGGGGCCATCTCCGAGTCCGCCACACTCGCCGTCGACGCCAAGGCCAAGGCCCTGCGGGCCGCCGGCCGCCCGGTGATCGGGTTCGGCGCCGGGGAGCCCGATTTCCCCACGCCCGACTACATCGTGGAGGCGGCCGTCGCCGCCTGCCGCCTGCCGAAGTACCACCGCTACAGCCCGGCCGGCGGGCTGCCCGAGCTGAAGTCGGCGATCGTCGAGAAGACCCGGCGCGATTCGGGGTACGAGGTCGAACCGGCCGAGGTGCTGGTGACCAACGGCGGTAAGCAGGCGATCTACGAGGCGTTCGCGGCCCTGCTCGACCCGGGCGACGAGGTGCTCGTCCCGGCGCCGTACTGGACGACGTACCCGGAGTCGGTGCGGCTGGCCGGAGGCGTCCCCGTGCCGGTGGTCGCCGATGAGACGACCGGGTACCGGGTGAGCGTCGAGCAGTTGGAGGCGGCGCGTACGGAGCGGACCAAGGTGCTGGTGTTCGTCTCGCCGTCGAACCCGACCGGGGCGGTGTACCCGCGTGAGCAGGTCGAGGCGATCGGCCGGTGGGCGGCGCGGCACGGGCTGTGGGTGCTGACCGACGAGATCTACGAGCATCTGGTCTACGGCGACGCGGAGTTCTGCTCGCTGCCGGTGGTCGTGCCGGAGCTGCGGGACCGGTGCGTGGTGGTCAACGGCGTGGCGAAGACGTACGCGATGACCGGCTGGCGGGTGGGGTGGGTGCTCGGGCCGAAGGACGTGGTCAAGGCGGCGACCAACCTCCAGTCGCACGCCACGTCCAACGTCGCGAACGTCGCGCAGGCGGCGGCGGTGGCGGCGCTGACCGGCGATCTGACGGCCGTCGAGGCGATGCGGACCGCCTTCGACCGGCGGCGGCGCACCATCGTGCGGATGCTGAACGAGATCGACGGTGTGGTGTGCCCGGAGCCGGAGGGCGCGTTCTACGCGTACCCGTCGGTGAAGGGTGTGCTGGGCAAGGAGATCCGCGGGCGGCGGCCGGGCAGCAGCGCGGAGCTGGCGGAGCTGATCCTGGAGGAGGCGGAGGTCGCGGTCGTCCCGGGTGAGGCGTTCGGTACGCCCGGCTATCTGCGGCTGTCGTACGCGCTCGGCGACGACGATCTGGCCGAGGGTGTGACGCGGATCCAGCGGCTGCTGGCCGAGGCGCGGTAGCCGTCCGCGGGCCGTTCGTGCGGGTCATCGGGGTCTCCCGGTGGCCCGCACGCGTTTTCCCCGGTCAGCTCGTTCGGGGACCGGACTACCGGCGTGGCGGGTGTGTGCGGCAAGATCGGTGAATGGAGAGCGTTCGTGACGTGCGTCTGTTGCCGAAGGCCCATCTGCACCTGCACTTCACGGGGTCGATGCGGAGCACGACCCTGCTGGAGCTGGCCGACAAGTACGGCGTCCATCTGCCCGAGGCGCTGCGCGGCGGGGAGCCGCCGAGGCTGCGGGCGACGGATGAACGCGGCTGGTTCCGCTTCCAGCGGCTGTACGACATCGCCCGGTCCTGCCTGCGGTCCCCCGAGGACATCCAGCGGCTGGTGCGCGAGGCCGCCCAGGAGGATGTCGCGGACGGGTCGGGGTGGCTGGAGATCCAGGTCGATCCGACGTCCTACGCGCCCCGGCTGGGCGGGCTGATCCCGGCGCTGGAGATCATCCTGGACGCGGTCCGCGCCGCCTCGCGGGAGACCGGTCTGGGGATGCGAGTGGTGATCGCGGCGAACCGCATGAAGCATCCGCTGGACGCCCGGACGCTGGCCCGGCTCGCGGTGCGCTACGCGGGGCAGGGCGTTGTCGGGTTCGGGCTCTCCAACGACGAACGCCGGGGTTTCGCGCGGGACTTCGACCGGGCCTTCGCCATCGCGCGCGAGGGCGGGCTGCTGGCGGCGCCGCACGGCGGGGAGCTGTCGGGTCCGGCGAGCGTGCGGGACTGTCTGGACGATCTGCACGCCGGGCGGGTCGGCCACGGGGTGCGCGCCGCGGAGGATCCGGCGCTGCTGCGGCGGCTGGCGGAGCGCGGGGTGACGTGCGAGGTGTGCCCGGCGTCCAACGTCGCGCTGGGCGTGTACGAGAAGCAGGAGGACGTGCCGCTGCGGACGCTCTTCGAGGCCGGGGTGCCGGTGGCGCTGGGCGCCGACGATCCGCTGCTGTTCGGCTCGCGGCTGGCCGCGCAGTACGACATCGCGCGGCGCACGCACGGCTTCACCGACGCGGAGCTGGCGGAGCTGGCCCGGCAGTCGGTCCGCGGCTCCCGGGCGCCGGAGCCGGAGCGTGGACGGCTGCTGGCGGGGATCGACGCCTGGCTGGCGGGCTGAGGGCGCTACGGGCGCCGGGCCGGGCGCGCGGCCCGTACGCGGTGGTCCGGCGGCCGGCGGCTTCGTAGCGGCCGCGGGGTGCGGCCGGGCGGGGTGCGGCCGGGCGGCGCGGGGGCCCGGCCGCCCGGCCCCGGACCTTCCGGGGCCGGAAGCCGTCGTCGTACGGGCCGGAGGCCGGCGTACGTGCTAGAGGCTGACGCCCACCGTCACCGGCTCGTTGACGAGGGTGATGCCGAAGGCGGCGTGGACGCCGTCGCGGACCTCGCGGGCGAGGGCGAGGAGGTCCTCGGTGGTGGCCTCGCCGCGGTTGGTGAGGGCGAGGGTGTGCTTGGTGGAGATGCGGGCGGGTCCGGTGCCGTAGCCCTTGGTGAAACCGGCCTTGTCGATCAGCCAGGCAGCGGAGGTCTTCACCAGGCCGTCGCCGGCGGGGAAGGCGGGCGGGGCGGTGTCCGGACCGAGACGGTCGTGGACGCGGGCGACGAACGCGGTGTGCTCGGCCTCGGTGAGGACGGGGTTGGTGAAGAAGGAACCGGCGGACCAGGTGTCGTGGTCGTCCGGGTCGAGGACCATGCCCTTGCCGGCCCGCAGGGCGAGGACGGTGGCGCGGGCGGTGGCCGCGGGAACGCGCTGACCTGCCTCGACGCCGAGTACCCGGGCCGTCTCGGGGTACTTCAGCGGCGCGGAGAGCCCGCCCGCGTCCTCCAGCGCGAAGCGGACGCGCAGCACGACGTAGCGGTCCGGCTCGGCCTTGAAGCGGCTGTGCCGGTAGGAGAAGGCGCACTCGGCATTGGTGAGGGTGACCGTCTCCTCGGCGCGCCGGTCGTAGGCGACGACCTCGGTGATCGTGGCGGAGACCTCCTGGCCGTACGCGCCGACGTTCTGGATCGGGGTGGCGCCGGCCGAGCCGGGGATGCCGGCGAGGCATTCGATCCCGGCGAGTCCGGCCTCGACGGTGCGGGCGACGGCGTCGGACCAGTTCTCGCCGGCGGCCAGCTCCAGGCGGGTGCCGTCGAGGGTGAAGCCGCGGGTCGCGATACGCAGGGCGGTGCCGTCGAAGCCCTTGTCGCCGATGACGAGGTTGGAGCCGCCGCCGATGATCAGCAGCGGGGTCCCGGCGGCGTCGGCCTCCCGGACGGCGGCGATGACCTCGTCGTCCGTGACGGCCGTGATCAGTCGGTTCGCCGGGCCGCCGAGCCGGAAGGTGGTCAGCGGGGCGAGCGGGGCTTGGGTTTCCTCGTGGCGTTCCTGCACGCGCCCAAGGGTACGGGGGCGGCCGGTACCGGCCGCCCCCGCAGGTGTCCGCCCGGCGGGTGTCCGCTCAGGCGAGGCGGACCACGGCGCGGGACATGCCCAGCACCTTCTGGCCGCCGCTCTTCGCGGTGAGGTCGACGCGGACGGTACGGGCCTCGTCGTCGAGCTTGGCCGAGACCTTGCCGCTGACCTCGATGAGCGCGCCGGTGTCGTCGTTGGGGACGACGACGGGCTTGGTGAAGCGGACGCCGTACTCGGCGACGGCCGCCGGGTCGCCGGCCCAGTCGGTGATGACGCGGGCGGCCTCGGCCATGGTGAACATGCCGTGCGCGATGACGTCCGGCAGCCCGACCTCCTTGGCGAACTTCTCGTTCCAGTGGATCGGGTTGAAGTCGCCGGAGGCGCCCGCGTAGCGGACGAGGGTGGCGCGGGTCACCGGGAAGGACTGCGCCGGGAGTTCGGTGCCGACCTCGACGTCGTCGTAGGAGATCTTCGCGGTCATGTCAGGACGCCTCCTCGACGGCGCGGGCGACGAGCTTGGTGGTCGCGGTCACGACGTGCTCGCCGTTCTCGTCGTGGACGTCACCGCGGATGTCGATGATGTCGTTGCCGGCCATCGTCTTGATCGCCTCGATGGTGGAGGTGATGCTGAGCCGGTCACCGGCGCGCACCGGGCGTGAGTAGGCGAATTTCTGATCGCCGTGCACCACGCGGCTGTAATCCAGGCCGAGTTGCGGGTCCTCGATCACCCGTCCCGCGGCCCGGAAAGTGATAGCGAACACAAAGGTCGGCGGGGCGATCACCTCGGGGTGGCCGAGCGCCTTGGCCGCTTCGGTATCGGTGTACACGGGATTCGGATCACCGATCGCCTCGGCGAATTCCCGGATCTTTTCCCGGCCGACCTCATACGGGTCGGTGGGCGGGTACGTACGACCGATGAATGACGGGTCGAGCGCCATTGGCTCGCAACCTCCCTGACTACTGGGGTGATAACGCCGTGAGGCCGCCCCCATTATCTGGGGACGGCCTCACGAACGAGCCTGAGTTATCGCGTCTCGCGGTGCGCGGTGTGCGAGTTGCAACGAGGGCAGTGCTTCTGCATCTCAAGACGGTCCGGGTTGTTACGCCGGTTCTTCTTGGTGATGTAGTTCCGCTCCTTGCACTCCACGCAGGCCAGCGTGATCTTCGGGCGGACGTCGGTGGCAGCCACGTGAGTGCTCCTTGACGGACGGACGGATGGATGAACGCATAAAAGAGTAGCCGATCGAAGGACCGACCCCACAATCGGCTACTGTCAGTAGCGGTGACCGGACTTGAACCGGTGACACAGCGATTATGAGCCGCTTGCTCTACCGACTGAGCTACACCGCTGCGATGCGAAGGTGACCTCGCCCGAAGGCGAGGAATCCTCACACCAGAGCCCCAATACGGAATCGAACCGTAGACCTTCTCCTTACCATGGAGACGCTCTGCCGACTGAGCTATTGGGGCGAGCGATGAAGACATTACACGGCCCGCCGCCAAACGTGAAATCCGTATCCGGGCGGCGCCCGCCGTGGCGGTCCGCACCACGCCGGTACGACTATTCCGCGCCTGCGCGGGGCGCCCGGGGGCGCGTCCTAGGCTCGGGGCACGCTGCGTGATCTTGCACGCCCGTGGCTTCGAGGAGCGCGATGTCCGACAGCAGTTCACCGCAGCCGCCCTCGCGGCCGGGCAGGCCGGACGGCGGCTCGTCCGCGCACTCCGAAGCGGGCTCCCTGGTGCTGTGCGGCGCGCGGCTCGCCGACGGCCGCACGGTGGACGTACGGCTCGGCGGCGGGCGTATCGAGGCGGTCGGGACGGCCGGGGCGCTGGCCCCGCAGGGCGCCCGGGTGGATCTCTCCGGCTATCTGCTGCTGCCGGCGCCCGTGGAACCGCACGCGCACTGCGACACGGCGCTGACCGCGGACGCGGCGGGCCCGGCGTCCGACTCCCCCGACGACGTCCAGCGGCGCACCACCGAGGCGGCGCTGCTGCAGCTCGGGCACGGGGCGACCGCCTCGCGCACCCATGTCCGGGTCGGCGGGGTGCGGGGGCTGCGGGCGCTGGAGGCGGTGCTCAAGGCGCGGCGGTCGCTGCGGGGGCTGGCGGATCTGTCGGCGGTGGCGGTGCCCCGGGTGCTGACCGGGGTGGCGGGCGCGGACGGGCTGGCGATGCTGCGGGACGCGGTCGCGATGGGCGCGTCCGTGGTCGGCGGCTGCCCGGATCTGGACCCGGATCCCGCCGGGCACGTCGAGGCGGTGCTCGCGGTGGCCGCGGAGCACGGCGCTCCCGTGGATCTGCACACGGACGGTGACGATCCGGCCCGGCTGGCCCGGTTGGCGGCGATGGCGGGCGGGCTGCGGCCCGGGGTGGCGATCGGGCCGTGCGCCGGGATGGCCCGGATGCCGCGGAGTGTGGCGGGCCGGGTCGCCGAGCAGCTCGCGGCGGCGGACGTCACCGTCGTCTGCCTGCCCCAGGGCGACTGCACGGCGCTGGAGCGGTACGGGTCCCGGGTGGCCCGGCCCGCGCCGGTGCGGCTGCTGCGGGACGCGGGCGTACGGGTGGCGGCGGGCAGCGGCGCGCTGCGGGACGCGGCGAACCCGGTGGGCCGCGGTGACCCGCTGGAGGCGGCGTACCTGCTGGCGTCCCTCGGGGAGGCCACGCCGGAGGCCGCGTACGAGGCGGTGAGCGGGGCGGCGCGGGCGGTCCAGGGGCTGCCGGAGGTCCGCGTCGAGGCGGGCTTCCCGGCGGAGTTGCTGGCGGTGCGGGGCGAGCGGATCGCGGGGGTGCTGTCGCTGGCGTACAGCCGGGTGGTGATCCACCGGGGGCGGGTGGTGGCGCGGACCAGCGCGGTACGGGAGTACTGCGACGCGGCGGTGGCGGTGGCCCTGGAACTGCCGCGGCAGTCACAGCGGTGAGCGGGGGCGGGCCGGGGTGACATCGGGGTGAGGCCGGTGGCTCGGGGCGGGGCCGGGGGCTGTTCGAGGGCCGGGGATTGCCCGGGGGCGGGGGGTTGTCCGGGGCTCCGGTTCGGTGGGCAGTGCCGGGCCGTTCCGTGTGGGTATGTGGGTGCGTCGGCCGGGCCCGTAAGGGGTGGCGCCAGGGGTGAGGGACTGCGGGTTCGGTGGGGCGGTGCGGGGGCGTTCCGGGTGGGTGTGGGGGTGAGCGTGGGCCCGGGCCCGTAAGGGGTGGCTCCGGGGTGCGGCTCGTTGGTGGGGGCCGGAGGCGGGTAGCGGGTGGGGTGTCGGCCGTGCGGGCCCGGGGCGGGGGTGGGTCCGTCGCGGCGGACGGGTTTCGGGGCCAGGTCGTCTACGGTCGGCGGCATGCGCATTGTCATCGCAGGTGGACATGGTCAGATCGCGCTGCGGCTGGAGCGGTTGCTCGCCGCGCGCGGGGACGAGGTGGCCGGCGTCATCCGCCGGCCGGAGCAGGCGGGTGACCTGCTGGCGGCGGGTGCCGAACCGGTGGTGTGCGATCTGGAGTCGGCGTCCGTCGCGGATGTGGCGCGGCATCTGGAGGGCGCGGACGCCGCGGTGTTCGCCGCGGGCGCGGGGCCGGGCAGCGGCGCCGCCCGGAAGGACACCGTGGACCGCGGTGCGGCGTCGCTGTTCGCCGACGCGGCGGAGGCGGCGGGCGTCCGGCGGTTCGTGGTGGTGTCCTCGATGGGCGCGGACCGGGAGCCGCCGGAGGGCACCGACCCGGTGTTCGCCGCGTATCTGCGGGCCAAGGGCGCCGCGGACACGGACGTACGGGCGCGGGCCGGACTCGATTGGACGGTCCTGCGTCCCGGACGGCTGACCGACGACGCGGGGACGGGCCGGGTGACGCTGGCGGAGTCGACGGGCCGGGCCGAGGTGACCCGCGACGACGTGGCGGCGACGCTGCTGGCCCTGCTGGACACCCCGGCCACCGCGGGCCGCACGCTGGAGCTGATCAACGGCGGGACACCGGTCGAGGAGGCGGTACGGGCGGTGGCCGGGAGCTGATCCGGCGGCCTCCGGCGGGGCCGGTCGGCTGCGGCCCCGCCGGGTGCGTCGCGGACTGTTCTCGTGCGGACTGTTCTCGTGCCGCCGGGACGGTGCGGGCCGCCGCGCCATCGGATCGGACGTCGGGCCATCCCTCCAGGGCGGGTCACCGGAGTGAGAGCGGGACGTTCGGAGCGTCGGGCCAGGGCAAGCCGCCGGGGCCGGGCGTCGCGCCGGGCCCTCGCACCGTCCGGCCGGGCCGTCTCCGGTCCGGCCGGGGCCCGGCCGGAACCACGCTGATCGGAGCGGCAGTTGCCCGTCAACCGCCCGGCCGGAACAGGCCCGGCCGCGCGCCCGCTCCCGCGACACCGGGCGGTGTGGGCCGCTGCGCCGCAGGGCCGCAGGGCCGCAGGGCCGCAGGGCCGCAGGGCCGCAGGGCCGCAGGGCCGCAGGGCCATCACACCCCGTCCGGCCCGTGGCCGCCCCCTCCTGGCCCGTGCCGTCCCGGTGCGGGCGCGCCCCACGGCCGCCCCCGTGCAGGCGCGAAGCCTCCCGCCCGGCCGGGGCCCCCGGTACGGGGAGCACGACCGCCCGGCGGGGGCGCCCCCGATCAAGCCCCCGGGAGGATCTGTATCTTCCGGCCCGTTCCCGCGCGGAAGGTGTCCAGGGCGGTGGTGAAGTCGGTCAGGGCGAAGCGGTGGGTGAGCATCATGTCGGCGTCGATGACGCCCTTGGCCATGAGGTCGACGGCGCGGCCGAAGCTGTGCAGGACGGCCATCGAGCCGACGATGGTGATCTCGTCGTTGTAGACCTGGAACGGCGAGAACGACGCCTTGGCCGCCGATGGCGCGACCCCGAACTGCTGGAACGTACCGCCGCGCCGCACCCGGGTGAGGCCGTCCTCGATGGCGGGGACGGCGCCGGTGCAGTCGATGACCGTTTCCCAGCCCCCGGGGCGCTCCAGCGCGTCGGCGCCGGTGGCGGTGGCGTCGGCGCCGAGGCGGGCGGCGACGGCGAGGCGATCCTCGTTGACGTCGACGACCGAGAGGGAGGCGGCTCCGGCGGCGCGGGCGAGCTGGAGCATCAGCAGCCCCATCGTCCCGGCGCCGTAGATCAGGTAGTGGTCGCCGAGGCGGCGCGGCAGGACGTCGAAGCCGCGGACCGCGCAGGAGAGCGGCTCGATGAGGGTGCCCTGGACGGTGTCGACGTTCTCCGGGAGGCGGTGGCAGTTGGCGGCGGGCACCGTGACGTATTCGGCCATCGCGCCGTCGACGGTGTCGCCGATGGCGCCCCACCGCTCGCAGAGGTTGCCCCGGCCGATGGCGCAGAAGTGGCAGGCGCCGCAGAACAGCGAGGGGTCGACGGCGACCTGCGTGCCCGTGGGCAGCCCCGCCACCCCCTCCCCCAGGGCGACGACCTCGCCGGTGAACTCGTGCCCGGGGATGATCGGGTACGGCGTGGGGGCGAACTCGCCCTCGACGATGTGCACATCGGTTCCGCAGATCCCGACGGCCGCGGGCGCCACGACGACCTCGCCGGGCCCGGGGGTCGGGTCCGCGACGGTGGTGAGGGTGTGGGTGCCGGGCTTTTCGACGACGACGGCGCGCATGGATCGGCCTTTCTCGTTGCGGTTCCGGGTGCGGTGGTGCGTGGGTGGCGGGTGGGCGGGGGCTTTCAGGTCCGTGGGGCGGCGGGGGTGACGGTGCGGACCTCGGTGCCCAGCTCCCGGGCGGTGCGCAGTTCGTCGGCGGGCGCGCGGTCGTCGGTGAGCAGCAGGTCGTACGCGCCGACGTCGCCGTAGCCGCAGGGGGCGGTGCGGCCGAACTTGCGGTGGCTGACGGCGAGTACGGCCCGGTCGGCGGCCTGGACGTAGGCGCGTTTGTTGTCGGCGTACTGGCGGACCGGGTGGTAGAGCCGCCCGGCGCTGATCGAGGTGGCGGTGACGAAGGCGACGGCGGCGCGCAGCCCGCGCAGCTCACGCCGGGTGCGGGGGCCCGCGCAGGACTCGAAGTCCTCGTGGAACCGGCCGCCCAGCAGGGTGACTTCGGCGGACGAGCCGGACAGGAGGTAAGCGACGCGCAGGGAGTTGGTGATGACGTGGACGCCCTCCACGGCGGCCAGGCGGCGGGCGAGCGGGAAGAGGGTGGAGCCGCAGTCGACGAGGACGGTGCTGCCCGGGGCGACCTCCGCGGCCAGCGCGTCGGCGAGCGCCGTCTTGATGTCGAGGTCGGCGTGCTCACGGAAGCGGACCGCGCTCTCCATGGTGACGACAGGGAAGGCGGTGGCCACCCCGCGTCCCTTGTGGAGGAGTTGGCGTTCGGTGAGGTTGTCGAGATCGCGGTGCATCGTCATCACGCTGACGCCGAGGCGCTCGGCGAGATCGGCTATCCGTATCTCGCCCTCGTCGGCGACCTGGCGCAGGACCGTCCTGCGGCGCGCTTCCACTTCTGCTTCCGACCCACGGCTCGGTCGCATGGCCGGCCGCCCCCCTTCGCTGGCTCGACGCGTTCCCCCGGAACGTCGCTCACGGCTTCCTCCGACGATAAGGCGCGGCATGCGAAAGTCACACACTTTATGTGAAGTTCAGGGAATTCCCAGGGTTCCCCCTGGGGGTTCGCGTCCCGCTCGCGGGGCGCGTCCGGGGCGGGCGGCGGGGCCCGGGCATCGGTGGTGTGATGGAAGGAGAAGACGGCACGAAAGGGGCGGAAGGGGAGCCGCCCCGGGGCGCCGCCGGGGGGGGTGTCGCGGCGCTCCGCCACCCGGAAGGAGACTGTCATGCCCGGCACATCCGACACGGCCGGCCCGCTGCGCGCCCAGGACATCATGACCAGCGGGGCGCACTGCATCGGCGCCCACGATTCGCTGCGCGCGGCGGCGCGGATGATGCGCGATCTGGGCGTCGGCTGCCTGCCCATCTGCGGCGACAACAACCGTCTCATCGGCATGATCACCGACCGCGACATCGTGATCCGGTGCTGCGCCGAGGGCATCGACCCGGCGACGGTGCAGGCCGGCACGTTGGACGGCCCCCTCCACTGGATCGACGCGGCGGCGGACGCCCGGCAGGTCCTCGACACCATGGAACAGCACCGGATCAAGCGCCTCCCGGTGATCGACGTCCGCGCCGGCCACCGCCTCATCGGCATGATCACCGAGGCGGATCTCGCCAAGAACCTCACCGACGCCCAGGTCGCCGAGTTCGCGGGGCGGGTGTACGCGGACGCGCGGTGAGACGCGTCCGCGTACGCGGGGTGTGCGTACCGCATACGCGGGGTGTGCGTACCGCGTACGTGAGCGGCGTCGGCTGACGGGCCGCCGTTCCGCGCGGGACGGCGGCCGGTCGCGGCAGGGGCTCGGGCACCGGGAGCGTGCGGGGCGAGCCCCGGCCCGTACGCCCATGGCCCGGGCCAGGTCCCGCCGTGTACGCCCCGCCGGGCCTCGGAGCCATGTGTCCGGAGGCCCCGGAACCTCCGCGCCCCGAGATCGCCCGGAGCGTGCGCGCCGCCCCGCCCGCGCACGCCGCCGCACCCCGACACGCCTGCCCCCGAAGGACGCCCGGAGCCTCCGCTTCCCCGGCACCGCGCCGCCCCGTAACCGCGTGGCGGCCCCCTCCGCCCCGCCGTACGATCCGGCCATGACGACACCGGACTTCGATCGCCGATGCGCCGAAATCGCCCGTCAGACCGCGCAGTTGCGGGACCTCGTCGAGGGGGCCGACGCGCTCACGCCCGTTCCCGGCTGCCCGGGATGGCATCTGGGGCAACTGGTGCGGCATGTCGGGGGTGCGCACCGCTGGGTCGAGGAGATCGTCCGGACCCGCGCCACCCGGGAGGTCCCGGACGACGCGGTGAACGAGGTCGCGCCGCGCCGGGCCGAGGACATGGCGGCCCTGGGCGCCTGGCTGGACGAGGGCGCCGGGCGGCTGGTCGCGGAGTTGCGCGCGGCCGGGCCCGGCGCCCGGGTGTGGACGGTGCTGCCCGGTGTGACGTCCCCGGCGTTCTGGGCCCGGCGGATGGCGGGCGAGACCCTCGTCCACCGCGCGGACGCGGCGCTCGCCGTCGGCGCGGAGTTCACCGCCACGGACGAGGCGGCCCGCGACGCGGTCGACGAGTGGCTGTCCTTCTGCGACCACCCGGAGGCGTACGCACCGCTCCCCGGCTCCCCCGCCGTCCTCGGCCCGGGGCGCACCCTGGCGTTCGACACGGCACCGGGCGCCGCGGCGGGCGGCGGCAGCCCCACGGGCGGCGCGCCCCCGGCGGACGGCGGCCCCGCGGCAAGCGGCAGCCCCGCCCCCGGCAACACCCCCTCGGCCGCCGGCCACCCCCTGACCTGCGACGCTCCCGGACCGACCGCCCCCGCCCGCTGGCTCGTCGACCTGACCGGCGACGCCCCCGTCCTCCACCGCACCGCCGCCCCGGCCGCCGTCACCGTCCGCGCCACCCCGACCGCCCTGCTGCTCTTCCTCTACGGGCGACCGGTCCCCGACGGCTCCCTGGACATCACCGGAGACCGGGACCTGCTCACCCTGTGGCGGGACCGGGCGGCGTTCTGGCTGACCTGACGGGAGCCGCCGGGCGTGGCGCGGGCCGCCCGGGGCGCTCAGGCCTCCCGGGGCAGATACGCCAGCCCGTGGGCGCCCGGCCCGCCGCGGCGCGGCACGTCGAGCCGGGCCAGCCGCTCCAGCGTCACCAGATCGACGAGGTCGACGGTCGAGGAGCCGGTGGCGGCCACGTAGCCGATCCGGCCGTCGGGTGACGAGGTGAGGGTCAGCGGCAGCGTCCCCACCTCCACCTCGCCCAGACGGCGGTGGTCACCGGCGGCGAACACGGTGAGGCGCCCCGGCGCCTGCCCGCCCCCGGGCTCCTGGCGGGTCTCCCCCACGAGCAGCGTCCCGTCCGCCGTGGTGTGCACCGGCAGGACGACGTCCCCGGTCGGCAGGGTGCCGGTCACCCGCAGCGTACGGGTGTCGATCACCCGGATCCCGGGCTCCGGCCGCTCCTCCCCGGGCGCGGCGGGCGTACCGAACGCGGCGTAGGGCGCGGCGACGTAGAGAAGCGCCCCGTCCGGCGAGACCGCCAGCCCTTCGCTCCCCGGTACCTCGATCTTCGCGGTGAGCGCGCCGCTGCCGAGGTCCACGACGGAGACGAACGGCGCCTCCTTGTTGGTGGCGTAACCGGTCGTGCCGTCCGGGGAGAGGATGAACCAGTGCGGGCCGGGCGCGTCGGTATCGATGCGCCCGAGGGGGCGCCGGGTCGCGGTGTCGATCACCACGACGCCGCCCGGCCGGTCCGCGGAGCCCTCGACGCTGACGTAGAGCCGCCCACGCGCCGCGTCCAGCGCCAGGCCGTGCGGCCCGTGCTCCGGAGCGAGATCGACGGTCCCGACGACGCGGCGGGTGTCGGCGTCGAGGACGGTCACCTCCGTCCGCCGCCCGCTGTTGTCGTGGTAGACGCCGGAGAGGTACGGGGTGGCGCACCACAGCAGGCGCTGTACGGGGTCGAAGCACAGCTCGTGCGGTTCGGCGGCGAGTTCGGTGGTGCCGAGGTGCCGGTCGGTGGCGGCGTCGTGGAACGAGATGGCGGGCCCGGTCTGGCTGACCACGGCCAGGACGTCACCTTCACGACCGGCACGGGCGGACTGCGGCATGACGCGCTCCTTGGCGAAGAGGTGTCCCCGCGGCTGCGGCGACCTCCTCACTCTCGGCGCGGACCGCGTTACGCGGCAATGCAAAGATAGGCACAGAACCATTGCCGATATGCGCAAAGATGCAGGTCAGGAAGGTTCCCGGGGGTTATGGATCTCAATCTGCTGCACACGCTCGACGCGCTGCTCCAGGAGAACAGCGTGACCCGCGCCGCCGAACGGCTCGGCACCTCGCCCGCCGCGGTCAGCCGCACCCTGGCCCGGCTGCGGCGCGCCGTCGGCGATCCGCTGCTGGTCCGCGCCGGGCAGACGATGGTGCCGACCCCGCGCGCCCTGGAACTGCGGGACCAGGTCGGCGGCGTCCTGCGCGACTGCGAGCGGCTGTTCCGCCCGTCGGCGCCGTTCCGCGCCGCCGACCTGGACCGCACCTTCACACTCCAGGCCGGCGACATCCTGCTGGCGGGGCTGGCCGGCCCGCTGACCGACCGGCTGCGCACGGCCGCCCCGCACGTCGACCTCGTCTTCCTGCCCGAGGCGGTGGAGGACGGCCCGGCGCTCCGCCAGGGCCGGATCGACGTGGAACTGGGCGTCCTCGACCACCTGGACCCGGAGACCCGTACGGAACCGCTCGCCCGGGTGTCCCTGGTCGGCCTCGCCCGCGCCGGTCACCCGCTCTTCGACGGACCGCTGACCGCCCGCCGGTTCGCCGCCGCCGACCACATCGGCATCTCCCGGCGCGGCCGGCGCCTCGGCCCCATCGACCGCGCCCTGGCCGACCTGGGCCTGCGGCGCCGCGTCGCCGCCGTCGTCCCCAGCCATATGAGCGCGATGCAACTGGCCCGCGACACCGACCTCGTCGGCCTCACGCTCCCCGGCTGGCTCCCGGACACCATCGAGGCGCTGGGCCTGCGCACCTTCACCATCCCGCTCGACCTGCCGTCGCTCGACCTCGGCATGGCCTGGCATCCGCGCCACTCCGCCGACCCCGCGCACCGCTGGTTCCGCGCCCAGGTGAAAGCGGTGGGGCCACGGCCGTCGACCGGGTGAACGTACGCCCCGGGGCGGGGTCACCCGGGCAACGAAAACGGCCCGTGATCGCGTTTCCGCTGATCACGGGCCGTTCCCCAACTGTGGCGGCGCCAGGATTCGAACCTGGGAAGGCGAAGCCGGCAGATTTACAGTCTGCTCCCTTTGGCCGCTCGGGCACACCGCCAGGGTTTGCTGCCAGGAGATCCGCTTGCTGCGGCGCTCCGTGGCAACGACGTAAACCATACCTGATGGCAGGGGGTGCTCCGCCACTCGGTTCCATGGCCGGGGTCGCAGGTGGCGGGGGTGCCTCCTCTAGGCTGGCGGGGCGGTCCGGGACGGGCCGTTTCCCTGACGGACCTATCCACGAGGAGCCAACTCACCATGGCCGACTCCAGTTTCGACATCGTCTCGAAGGTCGAGCGGCAGGAGGTCGACAACGCCCTCAACCAGACCGCCAAGGAGATCTCGCAGCGCTACGACTTCAAGGGCGTGGACGCGTCGATCGCGTGGTCGGGCGAGAAGATCGAGATGAAGGCCAACGCCGAGAGCCGGGTGGCCGCCGTCCTCGACATCTTCCAGTCCAAGCTGGTCAAGCGCGGGGTCTCGCTGAAGGCGCTGGACGCGGGCGAGCCGCAGCTCTCCGGCAAGATGTACAAGATCTTCGCCTCCATCCAGGAGGGCATCTCGCAGGAGAACGCCAAGAAGGTCGCCAAGACGATCCGCGACGAGGGCCCGAAGGGCGTCAAGGCGCAGGTGCAGGGCGACGAGCTGCGGGTCAGCTCCAAGAGCCGCGACGACCTCCAGGCCGTCCAGCAGCTGCTGAAGGGCAAGGACCTGGACTTCGCGATCCAGTTCGTGAACTACCGGTAGTCACCGGCGTACGGCGGTACGGGCCCGCGGAGCGGGGCACCGCGCCGCCGGCAGGACGCAACGACCGGGTGGGGCGGCGGGCCATGGGCGCGCCGCCCCACCGGCGTGTACGGGCGGGCCCGCCGCCCCGCTCCGTGGCTCCGGCGGCGTGGTCAGCGGGTGGCGAACGGTTCGTCCGTGGGCACGATCTCGCGGCCGAGCGGCATCAGGGAGATCGGGATCATCTTGAAGTTGGCGATGCCGAACGGGATGCCGATGATCGTGATGCAGAGCGCGATGCCGGTGAAGATGTGGCCCAGCGCCAGCCACCAGCCCGCGAAGACGATCCAGACGATGTTGCCGATCATGGACCCGGCGCCCGCGTCCCGGCGTTCGACGGTGGTACGGCCGAAGGGCCAGAGCGCGTAGCCCGCGATGCGGAAGGACGCGATACCGAACGGGATCGTGACGATCAGGACGCAGCAGATGATGCCCGCGAGGACATAGCCGAGCGCCATCCAGAAGCCGCTGAGGACCAACCAGATGACATTGAGGAGGAGCTTCATGATCGACAGCCTTCCACGGGCGGGACGACGGGTGCGTACGCCCTCGTAGACGCGGCGGCCGGTGGGGAACGTTGCGAGGCGGCCCCCGGGTGCGGGGGCGGCCCGGCGGTCATATGTGAGGGCCGGCCATCCGCTCCAGACGGCTGATGCGCTCGCGCATCGGCGGGTGGGTGGCGAAGAAGCGCGACATGCCCTCGCCCGCGCGGAACGGATTGGCGATCATCATGTGCCCCGCGGTCTCCAGCCGGGGCTCCGGTGGCAGCGGAAGCTGCTGGGTGCCCGCTTCCAGCTTACGGAGCGCGGAGGCCAGGGCGAGTGGATCGCCGGTGAGCCGGGCGCCCGACGCGTCGGCCTGGTACTCCCGGGAGCGGCTGACGGCGAGCTGGATCAGGGAGGCGGCGAGCGGACCCAGGATCATGATCAGCAGCATGCCGAGCACCCCGGGGCGGTCGTCGTCGTCCGAGCGGCCGGCCGGGATCAGCCAGGCGAAATTCACCAGGAACATCACCACGGAGGCCAGCGCCCCGGCCACCGAGGAGATGAGGATGTCGCGGTTGTGGACATGGCTCAGCTCATGGCCGATCACGCCCCGCAGCTCCCGTTCGTCCAGCAACTGGAGGATGCCGTCGGTGCAGCAGACCGCGGCGTTACGGGGGTTACGGCCCGTGGCGAAGGCGTTCGGCGCCTGGGTCGGGGAGAGGTAGAGACGCGGCATGGGCTGGCGGGCGGCGGTCGACAGCTCACGGACCATGCGGTACAGGCCGGGCGCCTCGAACTCGCTCACCGGGCGGGCGCGCATGGCCCGCAGCGCGAGCTTGTCGCTGCTCCAGTAGGCGTAGGCGTTCGTCCCCACCGCGACGAGCACGGCGACGATCAGGCCCGTACGTCCGAAGAAGCCGCCGATGACGAGGATGAGGACGGACAGACCGCCGAGGAGTACGGCGGTTTTGAGCCCGTTGTGCCCGCGGTGCACCGTACGCCCTCCAAGCGGTCCGGCAGGGGAACCCTGTGCTTGCGCGTTCCACCCTTCGGTGGATCCTTCCTCACTGGTCAACGCGGGATGAGGAGGGCAGGTTCCCTGACCCTCCGCACCCGGGGAGGGCCGGTTCCGGGGGCCACGGGGTGCCCGGCGGGCGCGTACGGCGGCCCGGCGGCGGGCGCGGAGCAGAGGTGCTCCGGCCGGGGAGCGGCGCCGAGGCAGCGCTACAGGAGGGTGCTCGCGGCGAAGCGCAGGACGAGCTGCGGGGCGCCGGAGAGGGCGACGCCGAGGACGGTGGCCAGGGTGAGCGCGACGGCGAGCGGCACGGGGATCCGGGCGGCCACGGGGCGGGCCACGGCGGCTCCCCCGGCCGTGACGTCGACGGACACCTCGTCGGCCGCGTCCTCGGGGGCGCCGCGGAACAGCACCGCAGTCCAGCGCAGGTAGTAGTAGAGCGCGATCACCACGTTGACGGCCATGACGACGGCGAGCCAGCCCAGGCCCGCGTCGACGGCCGCGGAGAAGACCGTGACCTTGGCGAACAGGCCGATGACGCCCGGCGGCAGCCCGGCCAGGCAGAGCAGGAAGAAGCCGAGGGCCAGCGCCACCAGGGGGCGGCGGGTGGCGAGACCGCGGTAGTCGGTGAGGCGGTTGGCCGGGCTGGTCCGCGCCACCAGGGCGGCGACGGCGAACGCGCCGAGGTTCACCGCGGCGTACATCAGGGCGTACGCGACGGTCGACCCGATGGCGCGCCCCGGGGCGTCGGCGTACGCGGCGGCGGCGATCGGCACCAGCAGGTATCCGGCCTGGCCGACGGAGGACCAGGCCAGCAGCCGGACGGCGCTGTGGGCGCGGCCCGGGTCCTGGCGCAGGGCCGCGACGTTGCCGACGGTCATGGTCAGCGCGGCCAGCACCGCCAGCACCGGCCCCCAGATGTGCGCGTACGACGGGAAGCCCTCGACCGTGACGAGGATCAGACCGGAGAAGCCGACGGCCTTCCCGATGACGGAGAGGTACGCGGCGATGGGCAGCGGGGCGCCGACGTAGGTGTCGGGCACCCAGAAGTGGAACGGCGCGGCGGCGGTCTTGAAGGCGAAGCCGACGAGGGTGAGGGCCACACCGGCGCTCGCGAGGGTGGCCAGGCGCGGGTCCGGGAGGTGGGCGAGCCCATGGGCGACGCGGGTCAGGTGGAGGCTCCCGGTGGCGGCGTACAGGAAGCTGACGCCCAGGAGCATCACGGCGGTGGCGGCCACCGAGGAGAGGAAGAACTTCAGGGCCGCCTCGGAGGAGAGCCGGTCGTCGCGGCGCAGGCCGACCAGGGCGAAGGCGGGCAGCGAGGCCACCTCCAGGGCGAGGACTAGGGTCGCCAGGTCACGGGAGGCGGGCAGCAGGGCGGCGCCGGCGGCCGAGGAGAGCAGCAGGAACCAGTACTCGCCCGCGGGCAGGCCGCCGTCCTTCACGGTGTCGATGGACAGCAGCGCGGTCAGCAGCGCGCCGGCCAGCACCAGGAACTGGATGACCAGGGCGAACGGGTCCGCGACATAGCTGCAGACGTCCCCGCCGCCGATGCAGAAGGTCCGGCGGTCGCCGCCGGTCAGGGGCAGCAGGGAGAGCCCGGCCAGGGCGAGGCCCCCGGTGGCGAGCCACCCCAGGAGCGGCTTGCGGGCCACCGGGAGGAACAGGTCCGCGACGAGCACCACCAGGGCGACGGCGGCGGTGATGACCGGCGGCGCCAGGGCGGCCCAGTCGACGGACTGCACCAGGGAGGCCGCTCCGCCGGCGGCCGTCGGGATCATCGGGCTGGTCACTTGCCGCCTCCGAGGAGCTGCTGGACGGCCGGGTCGGTGAGGCCGAGGAGGGCCGCGGGCCACAGTCCGGCGAGGACGGTGAGGGCGGCGAGGGGGCTCCAGGCCGCGTATTCGTGACGGGCGATGTCGGGGATGAGGGCGCCCGCGGCGCTCACGGTGGCGGGCCTCCTCCCCGGGGCGGCGTGGTGCGCGGCCTCGTCCGGGGAGGCGGTGCCCTCCTCTACCGCGGCGGCGGGCTCGTCGGCCCCGGGGGTGGCGCCCATGCAGACGCGGCGGACGACGAGCAGCAGGTACGCGGCGGTCAGCAGGGTGCCGAGCCCGGCCAGCGCCATGAAGGTGAGGAAGGCGGGCCGGCTGAGCCCGGGGGCCGGGTGGAACGCGCCGAACATGGCGAGCATCTCGCCCCAGAACCCGGCCAGCCCGGGGATGCCCAGGGAGGCCACGGCGGCGAAGGCGAGGAAGGCGCCGAAGCGGGGCGCACGGCCGTAGAGGGCGGCGCCGGTGGCACCGGCGAGGGTGTCGAGGTCGGTGGTGCCGGTGCGGTCCTTGAGGGCGCCGACCAGGAAGAAGAGCAGGCCGGTGATGAGGCCGTGGGCGATGTTGGCGAAGAGCGCGCCGTTGACGCCGGTGGGCGTCATGGAGGCGATGCCGAGCAGTACGAAGCCCATGTGGCCGACGGAGCTGTACGCGATCAGCCGCTTCAGATCGCCCTTGGCGCCCTTGCGGACCAGCGCGAGGCAGGCGAGCGAGCCGTAGACGATGCCGACGGCGGCGAGGGCCGCGAGGTAGGGCGCGAAGGTGTGCATGCCCTCGGGCGCGATCGGCAGCGCGATCCGCACGAAACCGTACGTGCCCATCTTCAGCAGGACGCCGGCGAGCAGCACCGAGCCGACGGTGGGGGCGGCGGTGTGGGCGTCCGGCAGCCAACTGTGCAGTGGCCACAGCGGCGACTTCACGGCCAGACCGATGCCGATCGCGAGCACCGCGACGAGCTGAACGGTGTGGCTGAGCTGGGCTTTCGGGCCGTTGTCAGTGGCGAGTGCCACCATGTCGAACGTGCCGCTCTTCACACCCACGAGGAGCAGGCCGAGCAGCATGACGACGGAACCGAGCAGCGTGTAGAGGATGAACTTCCAGGCGGCCGCCTGCCGGCCGCCCGACTCCCGGCCGGACGGAGCGCCGGACACCGCGCCGCCGGAATTGCCGCCCCAGCGGGCGATGAGGAAGTACATCGGGATGAGCACCATCTCGAACGCCAGGAAGAACAGCACGAGATCGAGGACGGCGAAGGTGGCGAGAGTGCCGGACTCCAGCAGGAGGAGCAGCGCGACGAACGCCTTGGGGGACGGCCCCTTGGGCATCGAGAAGTAGCTGTAGAGCGCGCAGAGGAAGGTCAGCAGCGCGGTCAGGACGACGAGGGGGAGCGAAATGCCGTCGATGCCGAGGTGGACGCGGATGTCCAGCGCGGGGATCCAACTGAGGTCGGTGGTGGCCTGCATCGTGGCCGGGTGGCCGTGGTCGAAGCCGATGGCCAGGGCCACGGCCGCGGCGAGGACGACACCGGTGACGGTCACGCCGTGGCGCAGGACGGCCTGGTCGGGGCCGCGGCCGCGGAGGCCGGGCGGGGCCGGGAGCAGCGCGGCGGCGGCGCCCAGCAGCGGGAGCACGACGACGGCCGCGAGGAGCAGCTGCATAGCGGTGTGATTCATGGTCAGGCTCCGGTGCCCGTGGCGACGAGGACGGCGGCGACGGCCAGGACGAGCGCGCCCGCGAGCAGTGCGCCGAGGTAGGTCTGCACATTGCCGGTCTGGGCACGGCGGACGGCGGCGCCCAGCCAGCGGGGGCCGGTTCCGGCGGCGCGGACGTAGGTGTCGACGACCTCACGGTCGAGGAAGCGGACGAGGACCGCGGCGGCGCGGACGGGCCGGACGAACAGCGCGGTGTAGGCGGCGTCGAGGTGGAACCCGGCGGCCGCGGGGCGGTACAGCGGCCCGAGCAGCACCCGGCCGGGGTCGGTGGCGGCGTTGTCCGCCGCGGTGCGGGTGGCCGGTGCGGTGGTGTGGCGCCAGGTCGCGTAGGTGACGAGGCCGCCGACGAGGGCGATGCCGGTGCCCAGGACGGAGGTGGTGAGGGCCGGGGTGAGGGAACGTCCGTCGAACCAGTCGGCCAGGAGCGGCGCGGCCAGGCCGAAGGCGGCGGTGGGGACGAAGAGGACCCAGAGCACGGCCTTCATGGCGAGCGGCTGCGGGCCGTGGTCGGGGGCCTCCGCGCCGCTGCCGCGGAAGGCGAGGAGCCACAGCCGGGTGGCGTATCCGGCGGTGAGGAGGGCGGCGATCAGCCCGGAGATCAGGACGGTCCAGCCGGCCGCGCCGGGGATGCCCGCGGCCCCACCGGTGGCGGCGTGCTCGGCGGCACCGAGGACGGCTTCCTTGGAGAAGAAGCCGGAGAACGGCGGGATCGCGGCGAGCGCGAGGAGCGCCACGGTGACGGTCCAGAAGGCGTCGGGGACGCGCCGGTCGAGGCCGCTCATCCGGGACATGGCGGAGAGCGAGTTGGTGCCGGCGGCGTGGATGAGCGCCCCGGCGCCCAGGAAGAGGAGGGCCTTGAAGGCGCCGTGGGAGAGGAGGTGGAAGACGGCCGCGCCGCGGTCGCCGACGGCCAGGGCGCCGGTCATGTAGCCGAGCTGGCCGATGGTCGAGTAGGCGAGGACGCGTTTGACGTCGTCCTGGGCGAGCGCGGCCAGACCGGAGCCGATCATGGTGATCGCGGCCATGACGGCGAGGACGACCAGCGCCGCGGCGGAGGCGGCGAAGACGGGGAGGAGCCGGGCGACGACGTAGACACCGGCGGCGACCATCGTCGCGGCGTGGATGAGCGCCGAGACGGGGGTGGGGCCGGCCATCGCGTCGGGCAGCCAGGTGTGCAGCGGGAATTGCGCGGACTTGCCCGCGACACCGGCGAGCAGCAGCAGCGCGATGAGCGTCGGGTGGTCGAGACCGTCGCGGGCGACGGAGCCGAGGATGCCGGTGATGCGGAAGGTCCCGGTGTCGGCGGCGAGCGCGAAGATGCCGAAGAGGAAGGGGACGTCGCCGAGCTTGGTGACGAGGAACGCCTTGAGGGAGGCGGCGCGGGCGGCCTCGGTCTCCCAGTAGTGACCGACGAGGAAGTACGAGCAGATGCCCATGACCTCCCAGCCGACGAGCAGCACCATCAGGTCGCCGGTGTAGACGACGAGCAGCATCGCGGAGGTGAAGAGCGAGACCAGCGCGGCGTACGAGGGGTAGCGCGGGTCGTCGCGCAGATAGCCGGTGGAGTAGATCTGCACGCAGGTCGCGACCACGCCGACGAGGACGGCGATCAGGACGGCGAAACCGTCGAGGTGCAAGGCCAGGTCGATGGGGACGGAGCCGGTCGGGGTGAGCCGGGTGGCGACGTCGGTGGCGGGCCCGGTGCCCACCCCGGCGGCGGTGACGACGGCGAGCACGGCGGCGGCGAGCGTGGGCAGCACGGCGAGCGGCCGGACGAAGCCGGGGGCGCGGCGGCCCAGGAAGAACCCCGCGACCGCGCCGAGGAACGGCAGGAGGGGGACGAGGACGGCGGTGGTCGTGGGTGTCACGCGGTGGCCTCCGCCTTGGTGTCCGGCTGCGGGTCCGTGGTGCCGTCGGCGTCCGGGGTGCCCGGCGTGTCGGCGAGGGCCCGCAGCCGGTCGATGTCGGAGGTGCCGCGGTGGCGGTGGACGAGCAGCACGATCGCCAGGCCGATACCGATCTCGGCGGCGGCGACGGCGATGGTGAAGAGGGTCAGTGCCTGACCGGCGTGGAGGGTGTCGCGCAGCCAGGCGTCGAAGGCGACGAGGTTGAGGTTGACGGCGTTGAGCATCAGCTCGACGGACATCAGCACCAGGATCGCGTTGCGGCGGGCGAGCACGCCGTACAGCCCGGTGCAGAAGAGGAGGGCGGCGAGGACGGCCGGATGGACGAGATGCATCAGCGCTGGTCCTCTCGCGGGGCGGGGCCGGGGGCCCCGGGGGCGTCCGCCGGGCCGGAGGGTGCCGGGGCCGCGCCGACCGGGGTGCCCGCCGCGCCGGGTGCCGCAGCCGGGGCCGTACCGCCCCCGCCGGGGCCGGCCGTGCCGGTGCCCTTGCGGGAGAGGACGATCGCGCCGACCAGGGCGGCGAGCAGCAGGACGGAGAGGGCTTCGAAGGGGAGGACCCAGTACTGGAAGAGGCTGCGGCCGGTGGTCTCGGTGGTGCCCTGCGGGGTGCCGAGTTCGATCCAGGTGGCGCGGAAGGCGTCGACGACGACCCAGACCAGGGCGGCGGCGGAGGCGGCGGCCACCGCGACGGCGGCCCAGCGGTTGCCGGAGTCGGCGTCCGGTGACCGGCCGATGGGCGCCTTGGTGAGCATCAGCCCGAAGAGCAGGAGGACGACGACGGAGCCGACGTAGATCAGGACCTGGACCCAGGCGATGAACTCCGCGGTCAGCAGCAGGTACTCGACGGCGGTGCCGCCGAGGGCGACGACCAGCCAGAGCGCGGCGTGGACGAGCTGCCGGGTGGTGACGGTGGCGACCGCGGCGCCGAGGGTGACGAGGCCGACGAGGAGGAAGACGATCTCGACGCCGGAGGGGGTGAGGAAGCCGTGGCTTGCGGCGGCGAGCGTCACGCGTCCTCCCCGGAGGTCTCGGTGTCGGCGGCGGCCTGCTGGGCGGCGAGTTTGTCGGCCGTCTTACGGGCGGCGGCGATCTCCTTCGGCTCCTCGGCGGCGGGGTCGAGGGCGGGCGGTTCGGGCACGGTCCACATCCACTCGCGGAGTTTGTCGCGCTCGTGGGTCAGCTCGCGGATGTCGGTCTCGGCGTACTCGAACTCCGGTGACCAGAAGAGGGCGTCGAAGGGGCAGACCTCGATGCAGATACCGCAGTACATGCAGAGGGAGAAGTCGATGGCGAAACGGTCGAGGACGTTACGGCTGCGCTCGCGGCCGCCGGGGGCGGCGGGCGGCACCGTCTCCTTGTGGGAGTCGATGTAGATGCACCAGTCGGGGCATTCGCGGGCGCAGAGCATGCAGACGGTGCAGTTCTCCTCGAACAGTCCGATGACGCCGCGGGTGCGCGGTGCCAGGTCGGGCTGGACATCGGGGTACTGCGCGGTGGTGGTGCGCTTCGTCATCGTCCGGAGGGTGACGGCGAGGCCCTTGGCGAGCCCGGAGCCGGGGAAGCCGGACGGCTTGGACTTCTTGTCCGCGGCCATCTCAGGAGGTCACCACCTTGACGACGCCGGTGAGGGCGATCTGGACGAGGGCGAGCGGGATGAGGACGGTCCAGGCGAGCTTCTGCAACTGGTCCTCGCGCAGCCGCGGGTAGGTGACCCGCAGCCAGATGATGACGAAGGCGAGGACGGCGGTCTTGAGCAGCGTCCACAGCCAGCCGAGGCCGTCGGCGCCGGACGGGCCGTGCCAGCCGCCGAGGAAGAGGACGGAGGTCAGCGCGCAGAGCACGACGATGCCCGCGTACTCGGCGAGCAGGAAGAGAGCGAACCGCAGGCCGGTGTACTCGGTGTACGCACCGAAGATGATCTCCGAGTCGGCGACCGGCATGTCGAACGGCGGCCGTTGCAGTTCGGCGAGTCCGGCCACGAAGAAGACCACGCCGCCGATGAGCTGCCACGGCACCCACCACCAGTGGAAGGAGTCGAGGATCCCGGGCAGCGAGAGGGTGCCGGCGGCCATCGCGACGGAGGCGGCGGCGAGCAGCATCGGCAGTTCGTAGGCGAGCAGTTGGGCGGCCGTGCGCAAGCCGCCGAGCAGGGAGAACTTGTTGGCCGACGCCCAGCCCGCCATGATCGAGCCGAGAACGCCGACGCCCATCACCGCGAGGACGAAGAAGAGGCCCGCGTCGAGGCTCTGGCCGACCGCGTCGCCCGGTCCGATGGGGATGGCGGCGAGGACCAGCAGGTACGGCAGCAGTCCGACGGCGGGTGCGAGCTGGAAGATCCGCCGGTCGGCGCCGGCCGGGACGATGTCCTCCTTCTGCGCGAACTTCACCCCGTCGGCGACGAGCTGCGCCCAGCCGTGGAACCCGCCCGCGTACATCGGTCCGAGGCGGCCCTGCATATGGGCCATGACCTTGTGTTCGGTCTGGCCGACGACCAGCGGGAGGACGAGGAAGGCGACGAAGACGGCGAGCAGGCGCACCACGATGTCGAGAGCGTCGCTCATGGGGTGTCGCCTCCTGCCGGGTCCTGGTGGGGGGTGGCCTCGCCGGTGCCGGTGTTTTCGCCGGTGCCGGGGCCCTGGTCGGGACCGGGTTTCTCGCCGGTGCCGGTGGATTCACCGAGGCCGGATTTCTCGTCCGGGCCGGTTTCCTCGCCGGGGCTTCCCGTCCTGTCGTCCGTACCGGAGCCGGTGCCGCCGGGAGCCGCGTCCGCCGGGGCGGGCCCGGGCTCCCCGAAGGCCGGCCGGGCGTGGTGCCAGGGGGCGTCCGAGGAGGTGGCGGCGGCGGGCCTGGGCGGGCGGGAGGCCGCGCCTCCGGCCGACGCCTCCGGCTTGGCCGGCGCTTCCGGCTTGGCCGCCGCCTCGGGCTCGGCCGACGCCGCCGTCTCCGGCTTCGCCGCCGCCTCGGGCTCGGCCGACGCTGCCGTCTCCGGCTTCGCCGAAGCCGCAGGCCCAGTCGGTGTGGCGGGAGCGGCCGGAGCCTCGTGCCCAGCCGGTCCGGGCGGTGCGGCCGGTCCGGACGGAGCCTCGGCCCCCGCAGGCGCGGAATCCGTGGCCGGGGTGGTGCGCTGGCTGGCCGATCCGGCGCTCGCCGTGCGGGTGCGGCGGGCGGGGCGTTCGCCCGCCGCCGGGCGCTCCGCGGCGGCGGCGCGTCCCGCACCGGCCGGGCGTTCGGCCCCGGCGGCCCGCGCACCGCCGGCCGCGCGTGCGCCGCGCGCCGGGCGGGCCGGGGCCGGGGGGAGCTGGCCCTTGAGCGGGCCCCATTCGTTCGGGTCGGGGACGCCGGGCGGCAGCATCTGGCGGCGCTTGGGACCGCCGTGCTCGGACTCGCCCGGTTCCTTGGCGCCCGGCCATGCCTTGGCGACCCGCGCGGCGAGGACGAAGTCCTTGCGCAGCGGGTGGCCTTCGAAGTTCTCCGGAAGCAGCAGCGGGGCGAGGTGCGGATGGCCGGTGAAGTCCACGCCGAACATCTCGTGCGTCTCGCGTTCGTGCCAGGCGGCGCCCGCGTAGACGCCGGTGGCGGTGGGCAGCACCGGTGCCTCGTGCGGCACGGTCGTGCGGACCAGCAGCCGCCGCACGGTGCCGGGGCGGGAGACGTCGGCGAGGTGCGCGCAGATCCGAAAGCCGGTGCCGGGCTCGTCGACGGCGCTCAGCCAGTCGAAATAGGTGCAGCTCAGGGCGGTGCGGGCGACGGTCAGGGCCTCGATCCAGCGGTCGGCCGGTACGTCGACGGTCAGCAGGTCGTAGGCGCTCTCCGCGGTGGCGCCCGCGCCGAAGAGGGCGCTCGCCGGGCCGGGCAGCCAGCCGACGACGGGCTCGCCCGCCTCGCCCGCCGGCGCCTCCGCCGACCCGCCCACCGGCTCGTTCGCCGCCCCGCCCACCGGCTCGTTCGCCGCCCCGCCCACCGGCTCGTTCGTCGGCTCGCTCATCGGGGCTCCTCCCCCGGGCCGCCGGGTTCCGGCGCGGCGGGCGTACCGGGCGCCGGGGGCGCCACCAGGCCGCTGCGCAGCGCGTCCACCGAGGCCGCGGGCGTCTTGGTGGTCCCGTACCGCTCGCCCAGCGATTCGCGGGCGATCTTCTCCTGGAGCTTGAGGATGCCCTGGAGCAGCGCCTCCGGGCGGGGCGGGCAGCCCGGTACGTAGACATCCACCGGAATGATCTGGTCGACGCCCTTGGTCACCGAGTACGAGTCCCAGTACGGGCCGCCGCAGTTGGAGCAGGCGCCGAAGGAGATGACGTACTTCGGCTCGGGCATCTGCTCGTAGAGGCGCTTGACGGCCGGGGCCATCTTGTCGGTGACCGTGCCCGAGACGACCATCAGGTCGGCCTGGCGCGGGCCGGGCGCGAACGGGATGACGCCGAGCCGGATGAAGTCATGGCGCGCCATGGACGCGGCGATGAACTCGATGGCGCAGCAGGCGAGGCCGAAGTTGAAGACCCAGAGGCTGTAGCGGCGGCCCCAGTTGAGGACCACCTTCATCGGTTCGGGCGCCAGGCGGGCGAGCGTGCCCAGGCGGCGCGGCATCGGGAGATCGGCGCGGGCGGAGCCCTCGGCCGCTGCCGACGCGCCGTCGGGGGCGGGGGTCACGTCCATTCCAGGACGCCCTTCTTCCATGCGTAGAGCAGGCCGACGGTGAGGAAGCCGAGGAAGATGAACATCTCCACGAGCGTGACGCCGCCGAAGCCGGGGGCGGCGAAGACCGTCGCCCAGGGGAACAGGAAGATCGAGTCGACGGCGAAGATCACGTAGAGGAAGGCGTAGACGTAGTAGCGGACCTGGGTGTGCGCCCAGCCCTCACCGACCGGGTCCACACCGCATTCGTACGTCAGCAGCTTCTCGGGCGTCGGAACCACGGGCCGCAGCAGCCGCCCGGCGCCGAAGGCCACGGCCACGAAGAGGACACCGACGACGGCGACCAGGCCGACGAAGGAATACCCCTGGAAGTACTCCGCGGCGCTGGTGATGGTGCGCACGGTCGTGTCGTCCGGCACGTCCGCCCCTCGCTCCCTGACTGCGCTTGTTCAACGACTTCGACGATCTGTACGCACGGAGTCTAGGCCCTGCTCTTCCCGCGCTGAGCAGCCGCGTCGCGCCGTCGGTGGGGTTGACCCCACTTCGTCCCGGCTCTGCGGCCGCCTGCCGGACGGTCCTGCCCGCCATACGGACAGGACCGGGAAGCGGCGCGGCCCCGCCCGTACGCCGGCGGACCGGGGCCGCACCCGGGGGTCAGGCCCCGGCGCCGTCCGGGCGGGGCAGCGGACCGCCGTCGAAGGGGCTCCGCTCGTCGGGCGGCGGATCGAAGGGACTCCGCTCACCGCCGCCGGCACCGTCCGGCTGTCCCGCCTCCGGGGGCGCTTGGGGATGCCGGGTGGCACGCAGCGGTTCCGGCTGCCCCGGAGGGACGGCGCCGGGCTGCTGCGGCGGCTGTCCGTACGGGGGCGCCTGGGGGTGCGGCGACGAGGGCGGCTGTTGCGTTCCCTGTGGCGGGCGGGGCTGCATGTACGGGTTGTCGTACGGCGACACGGGGTGCTGCGGCGCGGCTCCGGGCTGCGGAGGAAGGGGTGACGAGCCGGGCGCCTGCGGCGGCAGAGGGTGTGAGGGAGGCAGAGGCTGCTGCGGAGTCAGGGGCTGCTGCGGAGTCAGGGGTTGCTGCGGTGTGTAAGTGCCCTGCGGTGCGTGGGGCTGCTGGGGCATCGGGCTCTGCTGAGCCGACTGATTCCGCGGTGTGGCCTGGGCCTGATGAGGCCGCTGTCCCTGATGAGTGAGCGGGCCCTGGTGCGGCGCATGCTCCTGGTACGGCACGTGGTGCTGCTGGGGGGCCTGAGCCTGGTGCGGCGGCTGGTCCTGGTGCGGGAGCGGGTGCTGAAGGTGCGGCTGGTGCGCGGGCTGTCCCTGCGGCTGCCGCGGACCGACCGGAGCGTGGGGCTGCGGTCCCGCGACGGAGGCGGCGACCGGCCCTGCGGGGATGACCGTGGCGGGCTCGGCGGGCGCACCCGTGGCGGACCCCGCGGGGATGACCGTGGCGGGCCCCGGGGCCGGCCCGGCGGGACCGGTGGCGCCGGGGACGATCGTCGGCACCGGGCGGGGCCGGGCGGTGGCGGGGCCGGCGGGGCGGACGACGCCGTGGGCGATGTACGGTTCGCCGCCGTGCGCGGGCCGGTCGGAGGGGCGGCGGCCGGGTTCGCGGGAGACCGCGCGGTTCATCACCTCGGCGGCGATCCGGGCGGCGGCCGCCAGGGTCCGTTCGCCCAGCAGCTCCGTACGGATCGCGCCGCCCGCGGCCAGGTGGCGGTCGTAGGGCAGCGCCAGCACCGCCGCACCGCCCGCGCCGAGGTGGGTGGTGGCCGTACGGGCGTCGACCCCGGTGTCGGGCGCCAGGTGGGTGAGGACGACGACGGTGGTCGGCAGCAGCCCCGGGTGCAGACCGCCCACCCAGTCCAGTACGGAACGGGTGGCCGCGACGCCCTCCGGGGTGGCCGGGGTGACCAGCACCCGGGCCTGTGTGGTGACCAGCGCGGTGCGGGCCACCTCGGCGGGCAGGGTCTCGCAGTCGACGACGGTGGCGGCGAAGTGCCGCCGCAGCGAGGTCATGACGGTGCGGTACGTGTCGAGGTCCAGCCGGGTGCCGATCGCGCCCTGGCTGCCGGGCAGCAGCCAGCCGCCGCCCGCGAACGGCAGCAGATAGCCGGTCAGGTCGGTGATCAGCATCGACGGGTCGACGATCTCCGCCAGATCGCTGCCCGACCAGCGCACCTCGCGCGCGCCGAGCCGGTGCGGCAGCGTGCCGAGCGCCGGATCGGCCTCGACGGCGAGCACCGGATCGGGCCGGTGGTGGGCGTAGGTCAGCGCGAGCAGCGCCGCGACGGTGGATTTGCCCGCGCCGCCCCGGATGCTGGAGACCGCGATCTGCCGCCCGGTGACGACCGGTTGCCGGATGGCGGCCGCCGCCTCCGTGACCGCCGCCGTCTCGGAGGCGGGCGACGACGCGAACACCTTCCGCAGCGCCCGCCCGGCCCGCCGCCCCAGCGGATCACCACGCCGCGGCTTGGGTTGCCCGTCGGCCAGTTCGGGCGGCAGCAGCGGTACGGACACGGGCGTACGCGCCGGAAGCCCGGGACGCCCGTACCGGGCGGGGGCGGGTGCCGCGTCCGTAGGAGCGACGGGTACGGGCAGGGCCCGCGCCGGACCGTCAGCGGGTGCGGCCGGGGCCTGCGCCGGGGCGGGTGCGGCCGGGGGCCGTGCCCCACCCGGAACACCGGGAGTGGCCGGGCCCGGGGCCGGGCCGGCGGATACGGGCGGGGGCTGCGCGGCGTCGGAAGCCGCGGGGGCAGCCGGGTTCCGTGGCGCGTCGGCGGCGGGCGCGGGCAGGGCCTGACCTGCGGCGGAAGCCATCGGAGCGGCCGGGGCCCGTGCCTCGTCCCCGGGCGCGGGTGCGGCGGGTGCCGGGCCCGGGCCCGGCACCACGGGCGCGGCTCCGGCCGGGGACGGCGCTCCGCCCGGCGCCGGGCCCGGACCGGCATCCGGCCTGAGGTCCGGGCCACCCGGTGGCGGGCCCGGGACCGGCTCCGGCTCCGCCTCGCCCCCGGCGCACGCCACCTGCGCGGGCGCCCCCGAGGCATCCGTGCCGGGCACCCCCGGGACGTTCACGTCGGTGCGCCCGGGGGCACCCGCTCCGGAAGCCTCCGGCGCGCCCCTCGTCCCTTCCCGTGCCGCCACGTTCCGCCGCCCCTCTTCCTCCGGTGTCTCCGGTGTCTCCGGCCGGACCGGCCGCTCCGTCGCCTCCGGCCGTTCCCCCGGGGCCGCCCGCCCCGGCTGTTCGGGCACCGCCGACTGTTCCGACCGCTCAGAGGGGTCCGGCGGTTCCGGGAGCGCGGACGCGCCTTGCGGGGCCGCCTCCGCCACCGGTGGCCGCGGCGCCCCGGGCACCCGCTCCGTACCGTTCATCCGCTCGTCCGTCCCTCCGCCGCCGCGCGTCAGAAGACGTTCCCCAGCAGGGCGTACGCGCCCAGGGCGCCCGCCGTCACCGGGATCAGGGCCACGACCGCCACCGACTCGGCGCGGGCGACGGCGCGCCGCAGGCCGGGGCGCGGGGCCGTGGTGCGCAGGGCGAGGAGTGCGGCCGGGAGGGCGGCCAGCAGGCACAGGAGCGCGCCCGCGGCGGGTGCCGGGCCGTCCGCGGCCCAGCGCACCACCGGGTGCAGACAGGCGGCGCACCCGGCGGCGGCGACCGCGGCGACCTGTACGGCCAGCGGGTAGGCGCGGGACCGGGCGCAGAGCACCAGGCCCAGCAGCAGTGCGGCGGCCACCGCCCACGCGTCCCCCTGGCCCGCCGCGAGCCAGCCGCCGGCGCCGGTCGAGACGGCGAGGGCCACGGTGGCCGGGGCGAGCGTCCGGTGGGTGGCGCCGAGGGCGGCGGCCACCCGGTGGCGGCTGACCGGGGTGGCGCCCGCCGGCCGGTCGCCGAGGCCGGTCAGCCCGGCCGACGCCAGTGCCCGGTGCGGCAGTTGGCCCAGGACGAGGACGCCCACGAGGCCGAGCACCGCACCCGTACGGGCGGGTGTGGTCAGCGCCAGACCGGCCTCCCACGCCCCCAGGGAGACGAGGACCGCCGCGGCTCCCAGGTGCGCCGCGCGCCGCCAGGGGGCGCGGAGCCCGAAGAGCGCGAGGAGGACGGCGGCGGTCCCGGCGAGGGCGGCGAGGCGGGCCTCGCCTCCCGGGGTCGCGTACCAGGAGGCGTACGCCCCCAGGGTGCCGCCGAGGAGCAACAGGACCGCCCCGGTGGCGCGTCGGGTGGTCCGGGTCGCGGCCAGGGCGGCGCCCGCGCCGCCGGACAGCACCGCGGCGACGCCCAGCCACAGCGCGGCGGCCGCGTCGCCGCCGTACCAGCGGCCGGCCCCGGCGCCCGCGACGGCGCCGAGCAGGACGCCCGCCGCGCCCGCCGCCACCGCGGCGCTCCGCGCGCCCCAGCCCCAGCCCCGTACCTCCAGCGGGGCGGCGACCTCGGCGATGCGGCCGTCGTCCGGGCGGGCACCGGGTGTGAACGGGCCCTGGACCAGGTGAAGTTCGGCGCCGTCCGCGACTCCGGCGGCGGTGAGGGAACTGTCCGGGGCGAGGGCGGTGCCGTCGGCGGTGACCAGCCGCCGCACGCCGGGGCCGGCCGGGCGCTCACCGAGCAGCCGCAGCAGCTCCGGCAGGAGTGCCCCTACGGGTTCCCCGGACGGGACGACCAGATCGGTGCGGCGGCCGCCCACGGTGATGAGGGTGACCCGGCTCAGGGTGGTGCGCCGCTCCTCGGGGGCGCTCACGCTCGCGCTCACGCCGGGGCCTCCGCCCGGCGGCGATCCGCCCAACAACCATCAGCCGTCAGCGCTTTGCCCCCGTACAGGGACACATGCCGGGTTTGCCGCGACCGAGCGGCGCCCCTTCCCGGCGGCCGACCACCCTCGTCCCGCGCCATCGCCCGTCACCCCTCCCCTGTACGCACGGCGCCACCCTACGGTCACCCCCGCGCGGCCCACCCGCCGGACGCCCCGGCCACAGGCCCCGCCGGAACCGACAAAAGGGCAGGTCAAAGCCGGTAGCGGGGCGAGCGGCCCGCACAGGGGCAAGTCGGCACGAGAGGAGCGCGGGCACCCCGGCACGCCCGAGGGCGACCATCCCGGGCGCTCCGGAAACGGCCGGCCCGAAGGGCCCCGATCGCGTCGGTACGTCCGGGAGTGACACCCCCGCGGAACCCGGGACGGGCGACCGCCCTGCCCCGGCCGTCCCGGCAAGCGACCGCACCCGCACCGCAGGCCCGGGCACGCCTCCGCCGGAGGCGGCCACCCCACACCCGAGTGACAGGGATCACCTTTCCCCGCCCGCCATCCGTGCCCCACTCTTCCCGGAACGACCGCACCGCTCCCCTCCGGTCCAGGCGCACACCGTGCGCCCCGGGGGACGTAGGTCCGGAGCCCTAGCACCATTGCCGGAGCGCCGACGGAGTCCGGAGCGCCTCGGGAGGGCAGGGATGTAACCAGTGTTTTCATGACAATTCGCAAGCATCAGCCGTCTCACGAGAGCGTCCATCATGTGATCGGCCCAGGGAAGGCGACCCTTACCCCCGTACGATGGTGAGGGGACCGTCCGGTCGGCATGACACGTCCCGAGCCCGCCTCCGGCGGGGAGCCGTACCCCTCTAGGGAGGTCCGAAGCAGTGACCAGCCAGGTCAGCAGCACAGCCGAACAGGCCGACGGAGCGCACGTCGGGGAACAGCGCTCCTTTGGTGACGGAGGCACAGGCAAGGAGGTCCGGCGCCTGGACCGGGTGATCATCCGTTTTGCGGGTGATTCGGGCGATGGCATGCAGCTCACGGGTGACCGGTTCACGTCGGAGACCGCGACTTTCGGTAATGACCTGTCGACGCTGCCGAACTTCCCCGCCGAGATCCGCGCTCCTGCCGGAACCCTCCCGGGCGTTTCCAGTTTCCAGTTGCATTTCGCCGATCACGACATCCTCACCCCGGGCGACGCTCCTGATGTGCTGGTGGCGATGAATCCCGCCGCCCTGAAGGCGAATTTGGCGGATGTGCCGCACGGCGCGGAGATCATCGTCAACACCGATGAGTTCACCAAACGCCCGATGGCGAAGGTCGGTTATGCGACCAGCCCGCTGGAGGACGGTTCGCTGGAGGCGTACCGCGTCCATCCGGTGCCGCTGACGACGCTGACGATCGAGGCGCTGAAGGACTTCGGGCTCTCCCGGAAGGAGGCCGAGCGCAGCAAGAACATGTTCGCGCTGGGTCTGCTGTCGTGGATGTACCACCGCCCGACGGAGGGGACCGAGAAGTTCCTGGCGGCGAAGTTCGCGAAGAAGCCGGATATCGCCAAGGCGAATGTCGCGGCGTTCCGGGCGGGCTGGAATTTCGGGGAGACGACGGAGGATTTCGCGGTCTCTTACGAGGTCGCGCCCGCCACGAAGGCATTCCCGACGGGGACGTACCGCAACATCTCCGGAAACCTGGCCCTGTCCTACGGACTGGTCGCCGCCGGTGTGCAGGCGGACCTGCCGGTATATCTGGGTTCGTATCCGATCACGCCGGCTTCCGACATCCTGCACGAGTTGTCGAAGCACAAGAATTTCGGTGTGCGTACCTTCCAGGCGGAGGACGAGATCGCCGGGATCGGCGCGGCGCTGGGCGCCGCGTTCGGTGGCTCGCTGGCGGTGACGACGACGTCCGGCCCCGGTGTGGCGCTGAAGTCGGAGACCATCGGACTCGCCGTCAGCCTCGAACTGCCGCTGGTCATCGTCGACATCCAGCGTGGCGGGCCGTCGACGGGTCTGCCGACCAAGACCGAGCAGGCCGATCTGCTGCAGGCCATGTACGGGCGCAACGGTGAGGCGCCGGTGCCGATCGTGGCGCCGAAGACCCCCGCCGACTGCTTCGACGCGGCGCTGGACGCGGCCCGGATCGCGCTGACCTACCGCACCCCGGTGTTCCTGCTGTCCGACGGCTACCTCGCCAACGGCTCCGAGCCGTGGCGCATCCCCGAGACCGGTGAACTGCCCGACCTGCGCGTCGATTTCGCCACCGGCCCCAACCACACCCTGGCCGACGGCACCGAGGTCTTCCGGCCCTACAAGCGCGACGAGCGCACCCTCGCCCGTCCGTGGGCGGTGCCGGGCACACCGGGGCTGGAGCACCGGATCGGCGGCATCGAGAAGCAGGACGGCACGGGCAACATCTCCTACGACCCGGCCAACCACGACTTCATGGTCCGCACCCGGCAGGCCAAGATCGACGGCATCGAGGTGGCGGACCTGGAGGTCGACGACCCCACCGGCGCCGCCACCACCCTCGTGCTGGGCTGGGGCTCCACCTACGGCCCCATCACCGCGGCCGTCCGCCGGCTGCGCGCCGCCGGCACACCGATCGCCCAGGCCCATCTGCGCCACCTCAACCCCTTCCCCAAGAACCTCGGCGACGTCCTGAGCGCCTACGGCAAGGTGGTCATCCCCGAGATGAACCTCGGCCAGCTCGCCACCCTCGTCCGGGCGAAGTACCTGGTCGACGCCCGCTCCTACACCCAGGTCAACGGCATGCCGTTCAAGGCCGAGCAGCTCGCCACGGCTCTCAAGGAGGCCATCGATGACTGAGACGATCCCCGGGCCGGCCGCCTCCGGGCCGCAGGCACTGGCGCTGGTCCCCAAGGCCGAGGCCAAGCAGTCCATGAAGGACTTCAAATCGGACCAGGAGGTCCGCTGGTGCCCCGGCTGCGGTGACTACGCCGTCCTCGCCGCCGTCCAGGGCTTCATGCCCGACCTGGGCCTGGCGAAGGAGAACATCGTCTTCGTCTCCGGCATCGGCTGCTCGTCCCGCTTCCCGTACTACATGAACACCTACGGGATGCACTCCATCCACGGCCGCGCCCCCGCCATCGCCACCGGCCTGGCCTCCGCCCGCCGCGACCTGTCGGTCTGGGTCGTCACCGGTGACGGCGACGCGTTGTCCATCGGCGGCAACCACCTCATCCACGCCCTGCGCCGCAACGTCAACCTCAAGATCCTGCTGTTCAACAACCGGATCTACGGACTGACCAAGGGCCAGTACTCGCCGACGTCCGAGGTCGGCAAGATCACCAAGTCGACGCCGATGGGGTCGCTGGACGCGCCGTTCAACCCCCTCTCGCTGGCGCTGGGGGCGGAGGCGTCGTTCGTCGCCCGCACCGTCGACTCCGACCGCAAACACCTCACCTCGGTGCTGCGCGCCGCCGCCGACCACCCGGGCACCGCGCTGGTGGAGATCTACCAGAACTGCAACATCTTCAACGACGGCGCCTTCGAAGCCCTCAAGGACAAGGACCGCGCCCAGCAAGCCGTCATCCGCCTGGAGCACGGACAGCCGATCCGCTTCGGCACCCCCGCCCCCGACGGCCTCGGCTCCCAGGGCGTCACCCGCGACCCGGCCACCGGCGACCTGAAGATCATCGACGTGACCGAGGAAGGCACCGACGCCGTCCTCGTCCACGACGCGCACAGCCCGTCGCCCACCACCGCGTTCGCCCTCACCCGCCTCGCCGACCCCGACACCCTCCACCACACCCCCATCGGGGTGCTGCGTGATGTCCGGCGCCCGGTCTACGACACCCTCATGGCCGAGCAGTTGGACGCCGCCGCCGAGCAGAAGGGCAAGGGCGACCTCGGTGCCCTGCTGGCCGGCAACGACACCTGGACGGTCGTCGGCTGAGCACCGCACCCGCGCGCTCCTCCCGGTGCCCCCACCCGGCTCGTCCGGTGGGGGCACCGGTGCGTTCCACCGCTGTGACCAGGGGGTTCGGGCGGTGAGGGGCGGTGCGTCGCCGGGCCGCCCGGCGGTCATGACCGTATGCCGGTACGCACATGACAGGCGGGCGGGGCGGCGCTACCGTCGCAGGGTCGGCATCGCCCGCCCGGGGCAGGCCGGGCAGCATCGGGAGGGCTTCCTTGGACTCTGGGAACACGCAGCGCACAGGGCTTGCGTACGGCCTCGCCGCGTACGGCATGTGGGGGCTGCTGCCGCTCTACTGGCATCTGCTGGACGCCGCGGCGCCGGCCGAGATCCTGGCGCACCGCATGGCGTGGTCGCTGCCGGTCGCCGGGCTCATCCTGGTGGCGCTGCGGCGCTGGTCGTGGGTGCGTCCGCTGCTGCGGCAGCCGCGCCGGATGGGGCTGGTCGCGGCGTGCGCGGCGGTCATCTCCGTCAACTGGTTCCTGTACATCTGGGCGGTGAACGCCGGGCACGTCCTGGAGGCGTCACTCGGGTACTTCATCAATCCGCTGGTCAGCATCGCCTTCGGGGTGCTGGTGCTGCGCGAGCGGCTGCGGCCGTTGCAGTGGACGGCGGTGGGCGTGGGCACCCTCGCGGTGCTGGTGATGGCCGTCGCCTATGGCCGGGTGCCGTGGATCTCGCTGGTCCTGGCCTTCTCGTTCGCCACGTACGGCCTGCTCAAGAAGGGCATCAAACTCGACGGTGTGGACGGGTTCGCCGCGGAGACGGCGGTGCAGTTCGTGCCCGCGGTGGGCTTCCTGATCTTCCTCGGCGTCCGCGGCGACTCGGTGTTCGTGAGCGGTGGCACCGGCACGGCGCTGCTGCTCGTGGGCTGCGGGGTGGCGACGGCGGTGCCGCTGATCTGCTTCGGCGCCGCGGCGGTCCGGCTGCCGCTGACGACGATCGGGATGCTCCAGTACCTGGCGCCGACGTTCCAGTTCGCCCTGGGCCTGCTGGTGTTCCACGAGTCGATGCCGCCGGAGCGGTGGGCCGGTTTCGCCCTGGTGTGGCTGGCGTTGGCGCTGCTGACCTGGGACGCGCTGCGGACCGCCCGTACGGCACGAGCGGCGATGGCGACCGCCGGACGCCGGGCCGCCGCCGCGACGGCGGCCCGGGGCGGAGCGGCCGGGAGCGGTGCGGCCGAGGGTGGTACGGCCGGTGGCAGTGCGGTCGGGAGCGGTGCGGCCGGTGGCAGTGCGGTCGGTGGCAGTGCGGTCGGGAGCACCGCTGCCCGGGAGCCTGGGGCACGGCTTCCGGCGGGGGCCGGGGAGGAGCCGACGGCCTGACGGGCGGGCTTGAGGGCCAGGGGCGCTGCGGATCTGGGGGGCGCTCGGCTTCGGGGGCGCCCGGCTTTGAGGCCGCTGCGGTTTCAGGGCACTGCGGCTTTGAGGCCGCTGCGGCTTGCGGGTCGTTCGGCTCTGGGACGTTGGTTGCGGCTTCGGGGGCGCTCGGCTCTGGGGACGTCGCGGCTTCGGGGGCGCTCCACTTCGGGCCGCTGGACTTTGAGCCACTGCGGCTTCAGGGGCGCTCGTGGGCCTCGTGGGCCTGAAGTGCCCCGGCCCGAGGTGGTCCGGTCAGGGGTCCGGCCCGGGGTGTTCCGGCCCGGGGCAGCCCGGGCCCGTACGGGCTGACGGCGGCGGGCCCGGGCGCCCGGGCGGCGTCCAGGCCAAGACCGGCCGCCCCGGAAGCGGCCCTGCACCGTATGGACCGGGCGGCCCTGTCAGGACCGGGCGGCCCCGGCCGCGGCGACGGATGCCCAGGGCGCCGGTACGACGGCCCCGGACGACCCGCCCCGCCCCAGGAGCGCGCCGGTCGGTGCCGGGCGCCCCCGGGGCCGGAGGGCCTACTTGGCGGCGCGGGCGGTGTTCGCCGTGTTGACGAGGGTCTGGCGGTCGACGGCGCCGACGTAGACCGTGCCGTCGTCGGTCATCAGGGCGTTGACCAGGCGGGTGGTGAAGACCCGGCCGGTGCCGAACTCTCCGTGGACCTTGTCACCGAGGCTGTCGAGGAAGGAGCCCACCCCGCCCTTGCCGGTCGGCAGCGGACCGCCGGCTCCCTTCAGCACGGCGACGCGGTCCCAGCCCTTGCCGAGGACCGTGAGGTTCTCCGGGCCCTCGGTGTTCCGCGCGCCCTTCCCGTCACGGAACTCCTTGAAGCCCTTGAAGCCCTCGAACCCCTTGGGGCCGTGGAGACCGTCCTTCCCCGGGTGCGTCCGCGGGGCGTCGGTGATCTTGGCGCCGCGGGGCGGGGCGAACGACGAGGCGGCCGGACGGGCGAAGTCGACGGTGGTGAAGCCCGCGTCCACGAGGGGGGCGCCGCCGCCTCGGGGCAGCAGCGAGAACTTCAGCGGTACGCCGTTGGCGGCATCCACCGCGATCCGGACCGACCCGACCGTCGAACCCTTCTGCTTCGGCGTCAGCACCAGTTGGTACGCGTCCCGCCCGGCGACCTTCGCGGTGTCGCCGACGGTGACGGAGGTGCTGTCCCCGGCGGCCTCCAGCACCTGCCGGGCCAGCTCCTGCGGGGTGGCCCCGGCCAGGTCACGCGGCGGCTTCGCGCCGTGCCGCGGTCCGTGCGCGGCGTCCGCGGGCCGCTCGGAGCGGACGGCGGTGTCGCTGCGGCTGTCGTACGCCCAGGCGTGGGCACCGTCGCGGATCAGGCTGTACTCGGAACCGCCGTCGACGAAGGTGACGCGCTGCTTGGCGGGGCCGTCGGCCGCGACGCGCAGGGTGTGGGAGCCGGAGGCCAGCTCCATCAGCTTGTTCTGCGGCGACTTCGGTGCGCCGCCGTCGCCCGCGCCGGGGCCGTCCGCGCCGCCGAAGCCCGGGAGCGCGCTCTCCGCGCCCGGCAGCGACGGCAGTCCCAGATCCGTGGTGACGCGGACCGTGCCGGACAGTTGCTGGGTGCCGGACCCGGCCATCTTGGTGAGGAGCTGCTGCGCCGTGATCTTCGGCAGATCGGGCGAGCCCGCTCCGGCGAACGCCGGGACCAGCCCGACCGTCGCCACCGCCCCCACCACCGCGACCGGGATCCCGTACCGGACGGCCTTGCTGCGCTTCACCGGGCCGTCCCCCGCCAGCTCCGGGGCGCCCGCGGTGGCGTCTGTCGGTTCGTTCCGTGGCATGTGCCTACCTCCGTCGTGAGCGGCGGACCCGCGCTGCGCACCGGTCCCCCCGGGCCCCATCGTGGCCGTACCCGCCGCGTTGTGGTGACTCTCATCCCATCAAACCGGCCGGAGTACCGCGTCAACCCGCAGAGCCAACCCGTCCTCCTGCTGGGGTATGACATCCGGTCAGCGCGGAACGGACCTCCTACACCAGGAGGGTGACACGGGCCCTGGCACCGTGGTGGCAGGCGGCACGCACCCGGCACCGTCCCGCGGCCCGGGGAGCGTCCGTGACCTGGAGCGGGGCCGGTAGCGCCGTACTCCCGGGAAGCGTCCGCTCCGGTTCAGCCCGCCCGGTGGACCACCGCGTCGCAGAGGCTCTCCAGCGCCGTCTTCGCCATGCATTCCGGCAGCGGCGCCAGCGCGGCGCGGGCCTCCTGGGCGTGGCGGACGGTGTCGCGGCGGGCCTGCTCCAGCGCGGGGTGGGCGCGGAGCCCGGCGAGCGCCTCGGCGTGCCGGGCGTCATCGGTGAGGTCACCGGCGAGCAGCTCGCACAGGGCGCGGTCCTCGGCGGTGCCGGACGGGCTCTCGGCGCGGGCCCGCAGGTGCAGCACCGGCAGGGTGGCGACGCCTTCCCGCAGGTCGGTGCCGGGTGTCTTGCCGGATTCGTGGGAGTCGCTGGCGATGTCGAGGACGTCATCCGCGAGCTGGAAGGCGGTGCCGAGCCGCTCGCCGTACTGGGTGAGGATGTCGACGGTGTTCTCGTCGGCGCCGGACATCATCGCGCCGAAGCGGCAGGCCACGGCGACCAGCGAACCGGTCTTCCCGGCGAGGACGTCGAGGTAGTGCTCCACCGGGTCGTGCCCGTCGCGCGGCCCCGCGGTCTCCAGGATCTGGCCCGTCACCAGCCGCTCGAACGCCTCGGCCTGGATACGGACCGCCTCGGGCCCGAGGTCGGCGAGGATGTGTGAGGCCCGCGCGAAGAGGAAGTCGCCGGTCAGGACGGCGAGGGAGTTGCCCCAGCGGGCGTTGGCGCTGGCCACACCGCGGCGCACGTCCGCCTCGTCCATCACGTCGTCGTGGTAGAGCGTCGCCAGATGCGTCAGCTCCACGACGACGGCCGAGGGCACCACACCGGGCGCGTACGGGTCACCGAACTGCGCGGCGAGCGTGACGAGCAGCGGCCGGAACCGCTTGCCGCCCGCGCGGACGAGATGCTGTGCGGACTCGGTGATGAACGGCACGTCGCTTTTGGTGGCCTCCAGCAGGCCCTCCTCGACAGCCGCCAACCCGGCCTGGACATCGGCCTCAAGAGCCTGGTCCCGCACGCTCAGCCCGAAGGGCCCGACGACGGTCACGAGGGGTACTCCTGTCTGCTGACGATCAAACGGAATGTCGATCTGTCGCTGTCTCCACCGCCCGCCAGCGTATCCGGTCCCAGTTCGATCACCGTGAGCGCCCGCCCCCCGAACCCCATCGGCAGCCGACCAGCCCTGTGCCCGGTATGTTCCCAGGCCCCTTTTCCCCCGATATGACGCGGATGGGGGCGAGGATTGGGTGACTTCCCTGGTGGGGCGCGGGGCCGCGAGGTGGGGAGTGGGCGGGGCCCGAGGTGGCCTGCCCGGGGCGGGCGGCCGGTCAGGCAGGTGATCGGGCCCGGCGCGGGGCAGGGGGGCTCGGGCCGGTTCGCCGGGTGCGGCTCCGGTCGGGCACGGGCGCCGGATCCATCGGGGCGACCGGCGCGTACGAGCCGTCCCGGCGCATCACGCCACCCCGGCATCCCGGTGCGCCGCAGCCCCAAGACCGGCCGGAGGCCCGGAACGGGCCACTGACCACGGTGGCGACCCGGCCCCGCCCGTGTACGTACGGGCCTCGGCCCCGCACCCGATCGCGCCCTCCCCCACCCGTTTCCGCCACCCGGCCAGGGGCTGCGAGAAGTTATCCACAGGGGCCGCGGCGGGCGGTGGGCGGGCCGTAGTCTGCTGATCGACCCCACGGCCACCGGCCGGGCGGGCGGGGCCACCACGCCGCGCCCGCCGGTGACGACGAACGCGAGGAGCTGGCATGACCGAGCAGAGCCCGTTCGACCTCCCCGAAGACGACCCCTTCGGCCCGCACACCCTGCCCTACGGCGTGTTCACCCTCGCCGGGGCGCCCGCGCGCCGCCGCATCGGCGTCCGCTACGGCCGGTACGTCCTCGATCTGAGCGCGCTGCCCGCGCCCCTGCGCCCCGCCCACGCCGGACTGCTGGCCGCGCCCTCCCTCAATGCTCTGCTGGCCGCGGGACGGGCGGTGTGGACGGAGGTCCGGAGCGCCGTCCGCACCGCGCTGACCGACCCCGCGCACCGCTCCGTCGTCGCCCCCCTGCTGCACCCTCTCGACGACGTCACCCTCCACCTCCCCTTCGACGTCGCCGACTACGTCGACTTCTACGCCAGCGAGCACCACGCCACCAACGTCGGCAAGATCTTCCGCCCGGACGGTGCCGCCCTCCCGCCCAACTGGAAGCACCTGCCGATCGGCTACCACGGCCGCGCCGGCACCGTCGTCGTGTCAGGCACCCCGGTGGTCCGCCCCAACGGCCAGCGCAAGGCCCCCGGCGACGCCACGCCGACGTTCGGCCCCTCCGGCCGCCTCGACATAGAGGCCGAGGTCGGCTTCGTCGTCGGCACCCCCTCCACACTCCACGAGCCCGTCGCGCTGGAGTCGTTCCGCGACCACGTCTTCGGTGTCTGCCTCGTCAACGACTGGTCCGCCCGCGACATCCAGGCATGGGAGTACGTCCCGCTCGGCCCGTTCCTCGGCAAGTCCTTCGCCACCTCCGTCTCCGCGTGGATCACCCCGCTCGACGCCTTCGACGACGCCCGCACCGCCCCGCCCGCCCGCGACTTCCCGCTGCTGCCCTACCTCGACGACACGGCCGCCGAGCCGGGCGGCATCGACCTGCGCATCGAGGTCCGGATCAACGACGAGACCGTCTCCCGGCCCCCGTTCTCCTCGATGTACTGGACGGCAGCCCAGCAACTGGCCCATATGACCGTCAACGGCGCCTCCCTGCGCACCGGCGACCTCTACGCCTCCGGTACGGTCTCCGGCCCCGAGCCGGACCAGCGCGGCTGCCTCCTCGAACTCACCGAGGGCAAGGGCCCGTTCCTCCAGGACGGCGACGAGGTCACCCTGACCGCATGGGCCCCCGGCCCCGACGGCGCCCGCATCGGACTGGGCGAGGTCACCGGCCGCATCCTCCCCGCACCGGAGGCACCGGCCGCACCCTGACCTCCCGGCCACCGGCCGCAGCGGCGGCGGGAGACGGAGGCGCGGCGGTCGGCGGTCGGCGGTCGGCGGTCGGCGGTCGGCGGTCGGCGGTCGGCGCACGATCGTCACCTCCTCTCCACACCCCTCCTGCTAGCCTCACGGCTCCCAACTCCCCACCGATCGAGGAGACGCAGGTGCGCAAGGCAGCGCAGATCGCCGGAGCGGCCGCCCTCGCCGCGATGCTGCTCAGCGGCTGCGGCAGCAGCAGCTCCGAGGACAAGCCGGCCACACCGGAGAGCAGCGCGCCGTCGGCCCCCGACGCGGGCTCCAAGCCCAGCGGGGACGCGGCGCTGGAGGGTGCCTGGGAGACCAAGGAGGGCGGCGACCCGCTCATCCTGGTGTTCAAGAACGGCACCGCCGCCCTCAGCCGCGGTCACGAGGCGGGCTGCCTGGGCAAGGTCGAATCGATGGCCGGACTGTCGATGGTCGCGCTGAAGTGCACCGACGGGGACACCAGCCGCACGATGGGCCGCCTCAAGCCCGGCGCGGACGGCAAGAGCCTGACCGTCACCTGGAAGGGCGGCCCGACGGAGAAGTACCAGCGCGCGGAAGACGGCAAGGTGAAGATCCCGGATCTGCCGAAGCTGCCCAGCGGCGCGCCGAACGGCGGCTGAGCCCGGCCCGTACGACGGCCGCCGCCCGGACCCTGCACAAGGGTCCGGGCGGCGGCCGTTCTTCTCCGGGCGGGACCGGGCGTGGTGCCCCGGGCCCGCCCGGCGGGGTCAGCGGACGAAGGTGCCCGCCTGCCCCGCGAGGTCGAGGAAGTACTGCGGCGCCAGGCCGAGCACCAGCGTGACGACGACGCCGATGGCGATGGCCGTCGTCGTGAGCGGGCTGGGCACGGCGACCGTCGGGCCGTCGGCCTTCGGCTCGTTGAAGAACATCAGCACGATCACGCGGATGTAGAAGAACGCGGCGATGGCCGACGACAGCACACCGATGACGACGAGCCAGCCGGCGCCGCCCTGCGCCGCCGCCTTGAAGACGGCGAACTTTCCGGCGAACCCGGAGGTCAGCGGGATACCCGCGAAGGCCAGCAGGAAGACCGCGAACACCGCGGCGACCAGCGGTGAACGGCGGCCCAGCCCCGCCCACTTCGACAACTGTGTCGCCTCCCCCCCGGCGTCCCGGACCAGGGTGACGACGGCGAACGCGCCGAGCGTCACGAAGGAGTACGCGGCGAGGTAGAAGAGGACGGACGAGATGCCGTCCCGGTTGGTGGCGAGGACACCGGCGAGGATGAACCCGGCGTGGGCGATGGAGGAGTACGCCAGCAGCCGCTTGATGTCGTTCTGCGTGATGGCGACGATCGCGCCGCCCAGCATCGTGACGATGGCGACGGCCCACATCACCGGCCGCCAGTCCCACCGCATCCCGGGCAGTACGACATACAGCAGCCGCAGCAGCGCGCCGAAGGCGGCGACCTTGGTGGCGGCGGCCATGAAGCCGGTGACGGGGGTGGGGGCGCCCTGGTAGACGTCCGGCGTCCACATGTGGAAGGGGACCGCGCCGACCTTGAAGAGCAGGCCCATCAGGACGAGCGCGCCGCCGATGAGCAGCAGGGCGTCGTTGCCCATCGTGCCCGCCAGAGCGGGGTCGATCTGCTTGGCGCCGTCGGCGATGACCTCGGCGATGCCCGCGTAGGTGACCGTTCCGGCGTAGCCGTAGAGCAGGGCGATGCCGAAGAGGAGGAACGCCGAGGAGAACGCGCCGAGGAGGAAGTACTTGAGGGCGGCTTCCTGGGAGAGCAGACGCTGGCGGCGGGCGAGCGCGCAGAGGATGTAGAGCGGGAGGGAGAAGACCTCCAGGGCGATGAAGAGGGTCAGCAGGTCGTTGGCGGCGGGGAAGATCAGCATGCCGCCGACGGCGAACAGCAGGATCGGGAAGACCTCGGTGGTGGTGAACCCGGCCTTGACCGCCTGCTGTTCGGCCGCGCCGCCCGGCACCGCGGCCGCCTGCGCGGCGAAGGAATCGACGCGATTGCCGTGCGCCACCGGGTCGAGGCGCCGCTCGGCGAAGGTGAACACCGCGACCAGGGACACCAGCAGAATGGTGCCCTGGAGGAAGAGCGCCGGGCCGTCGACGGCGAGGGCGCCCATCGCCGCGAGATGCGCCTTGGTGGTGGCGAAGCCGCCCGCGGCGAGGCCGATGACCGCGGCGAACCCGGCGGCCAGCGCCACGACGGAGAGCAGCAACTGCGCGGTGTAGCGGTTACGGCGGGGCAGGAACGCCTCGATGAGGACGCCGACGACCGCGGCGCCGAGGACGATGAGGGTCGGGGCGATCTGGGCGTACTCAATGTGCGGGGCCGGGATCCTCCCGGGCGCCTCGGCCGCCGTTGTCCACAGGGTGTGGACGTCTGTCACGGGGTTCACTTCGCGGCCTCCGCATCGTGGTGGTGCGCGGGGTGACCGGCCCGCTGGTGCCCGGGCACCGCGTCCACCCGCACCTCGGGCTTGGGGTCCTGCTCGTCCACGACGGAGAGGGTGTGGTCGACCGCGGGGTTGACGAGGTCGGTCAGCGGCTTGGGGTACACGCCGAGGAAGAGCAGCAGGGCGATCAGCGGGCCGACGACGACCAGCTCGCGGACGCGCAGATCCGGCAGGGCACGGATCTTCTCGTCCTTCGGCGGGCCCGTCATCGTCCGCTGATAGAGGACGAGGACGTAGAGCGCGGCGAGGACGATGGCGACGGTGGCGATGATGCCGATGACCGGGTAGCGGCTGAACGTGCCGACGAGGACGAGGAATTCGCTGACGAACGGGGCGAGACCGGGCAGCGAGAGGGTGGCCAGGCCGCCGATGAGGAAGGTGCCGGCGAGCAGCGGCGCGGCCTTCTGCACCCCGCCGTAGTCGGCGATGAGCCGGGAGCCGCGGCGGCTGATGAGGAACCCGGCGACCAGCATCAGCGCGGCGGTGGAGATGCCGTGGTTGACCATGTAGAGGGTGGCGCCGCCCTGGCCCTGGGAAGTCATCGCGAAGATGCCCAGGATGATGAAGCCGAAGTGGGAGATCGAGGCGTAGGCGATCAGCCGCTTGATGTCCCGCTGGGCGACGGCGAGCAGCGCGCCGTAGAGGATGCTGATCAGGGCCAGGACGAGGATGACCGGGGTGGCCCAGCGGCTGGCCTCGGGGAAGAGCTGGAGGCAGAAGCGGAGCATCGCGAAGGTGCCGACCTTGTCGACGACCGCGGTGATCAGCACGGCGACGGGCGACGTGGACTCGCCCATGGCGCCCGGCAGCCAGGTGTGCAGCGGCCACAGCGGCGCCTTCACCGCGAAGGCGAAGAAGAAGCCGAGGAACAGCAGGCGTTCGGTGCCGGTGCCGAGGGCCAGATGGCCGGCGGCGCGCGCCTCGACGATCTGCTGGAGCGAGAAGGTGCCGGCGCCGAGCTGATCTGCGGTGACGGCGTAGAGACCGATGACCGCGGCGAGCATGATCAGGCCACCGGCGAGGTTGTACAGCAGGAACTTCACCGCGGCGCTCGCCCGCCGGGCCGCCGCCCCCTCCTCGTCGGCGCCGCTCGCGCCGTCCCCGAAGCCGCCGATGAGGAAGTACATCGGGATGAGCATGGCTTCGAAGAAGAGGTAGAAGAGGAAGACGTCGGTGGCCTCGAAGGAGAGGATCACCATCGCCTCGACCCCGAGGATCAGGGCGAAGAAGCCCTGGGTGGGCCGCCAGCGGCGGTTGGGCCGGGCCTCCTCCAGCGGGTCGGCGTCGTGCCAGCCCGCGAGGATGACGAACGGGATGAGCAGCGCCGTCAGGGCGATCAGGGCGACGGCGATGCCGTCCACCCCCAGCTCGTAGCGGACGCCGAAGTCGGCGATCCAGGCGTGGGACTCGGTGAGTTGGAACGGTCCCTTCGCGCCGGGGTCGAAGCGGAAGGCGATGACCAGGGCCAGCGCGAAAGTGGCGACGGAGAAGAGCAGCGCGACCCATTTGGCGGCGGTGCGCCGGGCCGCGGGGAGCGCGGCGGTGGCGACGGCGCCGACCGCCGGGAGCGCCGCGGCGCAGGTCAGCAACGGGAACGACATGGCTGCCATGGGTCAGACACCCCTCATCAGCAGGGTCACGGCGACGAGGACGGCGGCCCCGCCGACCATTTGGGCGGCGTAGGAACGGACGAAGCCGTTCTGCAGACGGCGCAGACGGCCGGAGAGTCCGCCCATGGTGAGGGCCGTGCCGGTGACGGCGCCGTCGACGAGGGTGTGGTCGAGGCGGACGAGGGTGTCGGTGAGATGGGTGCCGCCGCGGACCAGGACCACGTGGTTGAAGTCGTCCTGGAGGAGGTCGCGGCGGGCGGCGCGGGTGAGGAGAGAGCCGCGGGGCGCGGTGGCCGGTACGGGCTTGCGGCCGTACATCAGCCAGGCGGTGGCGACGCCGATCAGGAGGACGACGACGGTGGCGGCGGTGGTGGCCGTCGCACCGAGCGGCGGGTGGCCGTGGGCGAGGGAGGTGACGGGCTCCAGCCAGGTGACGAAGGCTTCGTTGACGCTGAACAGGCCGCCGGCGAAGACCGAACCGAAGGCGAGGACGATCATCGGGATGGTCATGGTCTTCGGGGATTCGTGCGGATGGACCTCGTCCGGATCCCAGCGCTTCTCACCGAAGAAGGTCATCAGCATCACGCGGGTCATGTAGAACGCGGTGATCGCGGCGCCGAGGAGGGCCGCGCCACCGAGGATCCAGCCCTCGGTGCCGCCCTTGGCGAACGCCGCCTCGATGATCTTGTCCTTGGAGAAGAAGCCGGAGAGACCGGGGAAACCGATGATCGCCAGATAGCCGAGGCCGAAGGTGACGAAGGTGACCGGCATGTGCTTGCGCAGCCCTCCGTAACGCCTCATGTCGACCTCGTCGTTCATCCCGTGCATCACCGAACCGGCGCCGAGGAAGAGGCCCGCCTTGAAGAAGCCGTGGGTGACGAGGTGCATGATCGCGAAGGCGTAGCCGATCGGGCCGAGGCCGGCGGCGAGGATCATGTAGCCGATCTGCGACATCGTGGACCCGGCGAGGGCCTTCTTGATGTCGTCCTTGGCGCAACCGACGATCGCACCGAAGAGGAGCGTGACGGCGCCGACCACGACGACCGCGGTCTGCGCGGCGGGCGCGGCGTCGAAGAGCGCCCCGGAGCGGGTGATGAGGTAGACGCCCGCGGTGACCATGGTGGCGGCGTGGATGAGGGCGGAGACCGGGGTCGGGCCCTCCATCGCGTCCCCGAGCCAGGACTGCAGCGGCACCTGGGCGGACTTGCCGCAGGCGGCCAGCAGCAGCATCAGCGCGATGGCGGTGACCTTGCCCTCGCCCGCCGAGGTCGCGGTACCCGCCGCGTCGAGGACCGGGCCGAACGCGAAGGTGCCGAAGGTGGTGAACAGCAGCATGATCGCGATGGAGAGGCCGACGTCACCGACGCGGTTGACGAGGAACGCCTTCTTCGCGGCGGTGGCGGCGCTGGGCTTGTGCTGCCAGAAGCCGATGAGGAGGTACGAGGCGAGGCCGACGCCCTCCCAGCCGACGTACAGCAGCAGGTAGTTGTCGGCGAGGACGAGCAGCAGCATCGCCGCGAGGAAGAGGTTGAGGTACCCGAAGAAGCGGCGGCGCCGTTCGTCGTGCGCCATGTAGCCGACCGAGTAGAGGTGGATCAGTGAGCCGACCCCGGTGATCAGCAGGACGAAGGTCATCGACAACTGGTCGAGCTGGAAGGCGAGATCGGCGCGGAAGCCGCCGACCGGGATCCAGGTGAACAGGTGCTGGTGCAGGGCGCGGTCATCAGCGGCCTTGCCGAGCATGTCGGTGAAGAGGACGGCGGCGACGGCGAAGGAGGCGACCGCGAGGAGCGTGCCGATCCAGTGGCCGGTGCGGTCGAGGCGTTTACCGCCGCACAGCAGCAGGGCCGCACCGACCAGCGGTGCCGCGATGAGCAGCGCGATCAAGTTCTCCACTTTGTGCGACCCCTTACAGCTTCATCAGGCTGGCGTCGTCGACCGAGGCCGTATGACGGGTGCGGAAGATCGTCACGATGATCGCCAGCCCGACGACGACCTCGGCGGCGGCGACGACCATCGTGAAGAAGGCGATGATCTGGCCGTCGAGGTTGCCGTGCAGACGGGAGAAGGTGACGAAGGCGAGGTTGCAGGCGTTGAGCATCAGCTCGATGCACATGAACACCACGATGGCGTTCCGCCTGATCAGCACGCCGGCCGCGCCGATGGTGAACAGCAGGGCGGCGAGGTAGAGGTAGTAGACCGGGTTCATTTGCTGGCCTCCTCCTTCGGCGCCGCCGGGGACGGGGCGGCCGGGGGCTCGGATCCGCCGCGGCCGAGCCATTCCTCCGACCGCTGCTCCAGGGCCTTCAGCTCGGCGAGGGCTTCCCGGGAGACGTCACGGATCTGGCCGCGCCCGCGGAGCGTGGGGTTGACGGTCAGCTCGGACGGGGTGCCGTCGGGGAGCAGGCCGGGGATGTCGACGGCGTTGTGGCGGGCGTAGACGCCGGGGGCCGGGAGGGGCGTGACTTGCTTGCCGTCCTTGATGCGGGCGAGGGACTGCTCGCGCTGGGACGGGGTGCGCTCGGTGCGCTCGCGGTGGGTGAGGACCATCGCGCCGACGGCGGCGGTGATCAGCAGGGCGCCGGTGACCTCGAAGGCGAAGACGTACTTGGTGAAGATGAGGGCGGCCAGGCCCTGGACGTTGCCCCCCGCGTTGGCGTCGCCGAGGCCGTTGAACTCCTTGAGGGAGGCGTTGCCGATCCCGGCGATCAGGAGGACGCCGAAGCCGAGGCCGAGGGTGGCGGCGAGCCAGCGCTGGCCCTTCAGCGTCTCCTTGAGGGAGTCGGCGGCGGTGACACCGACGAGCATCACGACGAAGAGGAAGAGCATCATGATCGCGCCGGTGTAGACGACGATCTGGACGACGCCGAGGAAATAGGCGCCGTTGGCGAGGTAGAAGACCGCCAGGACGATCATGGTGCCGGCCAGGGAGAGGGCGCTGTGAACGGCGCGCCTCATCAGGATCGTGCAGAGCGCGCCGATGACGGCGACGGTGCCGAGGATCCAGAACTGCACGGCCTCACCGGTGGAGGCCGCGGCGGCGAGGGAGTTCATCGTTCCATCACCTCCGGGGCGGCCGGTTCGTTCTCCCCCGTGGTGTGGGCCGCTTCCTGCGGCATCTCGCCCTTGCTGTGGGCGGTCTGACGGACCGTGCCGGGAGCGGCCTCGGTGACCAGGCCCCGGTAGTAGTCCTTCTCCGTCATCCCGGGGAAGATCGCGTGCGGGGTGTCGACCATGGTGTCCTCCAGGCCCGCGAGCAGCTCCTCCTTGGTGTAGATGAGCGATTCGCGGGTCCGGTCGGCCAGCTCGTACTCGTTGGTCATGGTCAGCGCGCGGGTCGGGCACGCCTCGACGCACAGGCCGCACAGGATGCAGCGCAGGTAGTTGATCTGGTAGACGCGGCCGTAGCGCTCGCCCGGGGAGTAGCGCTCCTCGTCGGTGTTGTCGGCGCCCTCGACGTAGATGGCGTCGGCGGGACAGGCCCAGGCGCACAGCTCGCAGCCGACGCATTTCTCCAGGCCGTCCGGGTGCCGGTTGAGCTGATGGCGGCCGTGGAACCGGGGCGCCGTCGGCTTCTTCTCCTCCGGGTACTGCTCGGTCAGCCGCTTCTTGAACATGGCCTTGAAGGTCACGCCGAAGCCGGCCACAGGGTTCTGGAACTCAGGCACCGTCGCCCCCCTTTCCGTCCGTTCCCTCTACGTCACTGACAGTGTCCACCCGGCCACTGACAATCAACTCGCGTTCGTGGCGCGGCCGTCGGCGCGGCACCGGCGGCACCTCCTGTCCGGGCAGCGGCGGGACGGGGAATCCGCCCGCCATCGGGTCGAAGGCGCCGTCGTCCGCACCGTCCGGCTCCTTGCCGTCCGGTGCGGCGCCGCGCCGGAAGAAGTCGGCGACCAGGGAGATCAGCAGCAGGGCGACGGCGGCGCCGGCGACGTACAGGACGATCTGCTGGAAGTCGTGGCCCTCGTTCTTCAGGGCGCGGACGGTGGCGACGAGCATCAGCCACAGCAGCGAGACCGGGATGAGCACCTTCCAGCCCAGCTTCATGAACTGGTCGTAGCGGACCCGGGGCAGCGTGCCGCGCAGCCAGATGAAGAAGAACAGCAGAAGCTGCACCTTGAGCGTGAACCACAGCAGCGGCCACCAGCCGTGGTTGGCGCCCTCCCAGAACGTCGAGACGGGCCACGGCGCGCGCCAGCCGCCCAGGAAGAGCGTGATCGCGACCGCCGAGACGGTGACCATGTTGATGTACTCGGCGAGCATGAACATCGCGAACTTGATGGACGAGTACTCGGTGTTGAAGCCGCCGACGAGGTCGCCCTCGGACTCCGGCATGTCGAACGGCGCGCGGTTGGTCTCACCGACCATCGCGACGATGTAGATGATGAAGGAGACCGGCAGCAGCAGCACGTACCAGCGGTCCTGCTGCGCCTGCACGATCGTCGACGTCGACATCGAACCGGAGTAGAGGAAGACCGCCGCGAACGACATCCCCATCGCGATCTCGTAGGAGATCATCTGCGCGCACGAGCGGAGCCCGCCGAGCAGCGGATACGTCGAGCCGGACGACCAGCCGGCGAGGACGATGCCGTAGATGCCGACGGAGGCGGTGGCGAGGATGTAGAGGATGCCGATGGGCAGGTCGGTCAGTTGCATCGGGGTGCGGTGACCGAAGATCGAGATCTCGTTGTCCGCGGGGCCGAAGGGGATCACCGCGATGGCCATGAAGGCGGGGATCGCGGCGACGACCGGCGCCAGGACGTAGACCGCCTTGTCGGCGCGTTTGACGACCACGTCCTCCTTCAGCATCAGCTTGATGCCGTCGGCGAGGGACTGGAGCATCCCCCACGGACCGTGGCGGTTGGGGCCGATACGCAGTTGCATCCAGGCGACGACCTTGCGCTCCCAGACGATGGAGAACAGCACCGTCAGCATCAGGAAGGCGAAGCAGAAGACCGCCTTGATGACGATGAGCCACCACGGGTCGCGGCCGAACATCGACAGGTCTTCCTGGGCCAGCGCCGTGGTGCCGAGCGCGAGTTGCGGCATCATGCGTCCACCTCCTCGGCCGTCGCCGGGGCACCGGGGACGGCGGCGATCGTGACCGGTTCACCGGGGTGCGCGCCGGTGTCGGCCGCCACGCCGCCGCCGGTGGAGTTCAGCGGCAGCCAGACGACCCGGTCGGGCATCGGCGTGATGTGCAGGGGCAGGCGGACGGTGCCCGCCGGGCCGGTGACGGCCAGCAGCTCGCCGTCGGCGACGCCGGTCTCCCGCGCGGTGGCGGCGGAGAGCCGCGCCACCGCCGGATGCCGGGTGCCGGTCAGCGCTTCGTCGCCGTCCTGGAGTTTTCCCTGGTCGAGCAGGAGTCGGTGGCCGGCGAGGACCGCCTCGCCCGGCTCCGGGCGGGGCACCGGACGGCCGGTCTCCAGCGGGTCGGCGGCGTACGGGCCACCGCGCCCGCCGAAGCGGTCCAGCTCCCGGCGGACGGCGTGCACATCCGGCAGCCCCAGCGGCGTACCGAGCGCGTCGGCCAGCATGTGGAGGACGCGGGCGTCGGCCTGGAGGTGGCGCCGGGTCATCTGGTCCGGTTTGAGCGCCGCCTCGAACATCCGGGCCCGGCCCTCCCAGTTGAGGAAGGTGCCGGGCTTCTCGACGACGGCGGCCACGGGGAGGACGACGTCGGCGCGGTCGGTGACGGCGGACGGCCGCAGCTCCAGGCTGACGAGGAAGCCGACGGCGTCGAGGGCGGCGGTGGCGCGGGCCGGATCCGGCAGGTCGGCGACCTCCACGCCGCCGACGAGCAGGGCGCCCAGCTCGCCGGTGACGGCGGCCTCGACGATCTCGCCGGTGTCCCGGCCGTGGCCGGACGGCAGTTCGGCGACGCCCCAGATCGCGGCGGTCTCCGCGCGGGCGCGCGGGTCGGTGGCGGGCCGGCCGCCGGGCAGCAGCCCCGGCAGGGCGCCCGCCTCGACGGCGCCGCGCTCCCCGGCGCGCCGCGGGATCCACACCAGGCGGGCGCCGGTGGCGGTGGCGAGGCGGACCGCGGCGGTCAGCGCGCCGGGCACGGTGGCGAGGCGTTCGCCGACGACGAGGACGGCGCCCTCGCCCCGCAGCGCCTCGGCCGCCTCGCGTCCGTCGCCGTCGAGACCGACGCCCCCGGCGAGCGCGTCGAGCCATTCGGTCTCGGTGCCGGGGGCGGCGGGCAGCAGGGTGCCGCCGGTCTTGATCAGCCCGCGGGTGGCGTACGGGGCGAGCCCGTAGGTGTGCTGGCCGTGCTTGCGGTGGGCCTTGCGCAGCCGCAGGAAGACGCCGGGCGCCTCCTCCTCCGCCTCGATCCCGGCGAGGAGGACGGCGGGCGCCTGCTCCAGCGCGCGGTACGTGACCCCGCTGCCTCCCCCAAGTTCTCGGCTTCGCTCGAACAGGGAGGTACCCCCCTGGTCCAGACCGCGTCCGGCGACCCGGGAGGCGAGGAAACCGGCCTCCTCGGCGCTGTGCGGGCGGGCCCGGAAGTCGATGTCGTGGGTGCCGAGGACGGTTCGGGCGAACTTGGCGTACGCGTAGGCGTCCTCGACGGTGAGGCGGCCGCCGGTCAGCACGCCGGTGCGGCCGTGGGCGGCGGCCAGACCGCGGGCGGCGGCGGCCAGCGCCTCGGGCCAGCTCGCCGGCTCCAGCTCACCGGTGTCGGCGTTGCGGACGAAGGGGCTCTCCAGCCGGTCGCGCTGCTGCGCGTACCGGAAGGCGAAGCGGCCCTTGTCGCAGATCCACTCCTCGTTGACCTCGGGGTCGTCGGCGGCGAGGCGGCGCATGACCTTGCCGCGGCGGTGGTCGGTGCGGGTGGCGCAGCCCCCGGCGCAGTGCTCGCAGACGCTCGGCGACGACACCAGGTCGAAGGGGCGGGAGCGGAAGCGGTACGCGGCGGAGGTGAGGGCGCCGACCGGGCAGATCTGGATGGTGTTGCCGGAGAAGTACGACACGAACGGGTCGCCGTCGCCGGTGCCGACCTGCTGGAGGGCGCCGCGCTCGATCAGCTCGATCATCGGGTCACCGGCGATCTGGTTGCTGAAGCGGGTGCAGCGGGCGCACAGCACGCAGCGTTCGCGGTCGAGGAGGACCTGTGTGGAGATGGCGACGGGCTTCTCGTACGTCCGCTTGCCGCCCTCGAAGCGGCTCTCCGGGTCGCCGACCTGCATCGCCTGGTTCTGCAGCGGGCACTCGCCGCCCTTGTCGCAGACCGGGCAGTCCAGCGGGTGGTTGATGAGCAGCAGCTCCATGACGCCGCGCTGGGCCTTCTCGGCGACCGGCGAGGTCAGCTGCGTCTTGACGACCATGCCCTCGGTGCAGGTGATGGTGCAGGAGGCCATCGGTTTGCGCTGGCCCTCGACCTCGACGATGCACTGGCGGCAGGCGCCCGCCGGGTCGAGCAGCGGGTGGTCGCAGAAGCGCGGGATCTCGATGCCGAGGAGTTCGGCGGCGCGGATGACCAGCGTCCCCTTGGGGACGGAGAGTTCCACGCCGTCGATCGTCAGCGTGACGAGGTCCTCGGGCGGCTTCGCCGCCTCGCCGCCCCCGCCGTTGTGGGGGGCGTTCGTGGTGACGGTCATGCGTTCACCCCCAGGTGAGCGTCGTTGTCGGCCCAGGCGGTCGACCTGGCGGGGTCGAAGGGGCAGCCCCTGCCGGACAGGTGCTGTTCGTACTCCTCGCGGAAGTACTTCAGGGAGGAGAAGATCGGCGAGGCGGCGCCGTCGCCGAGGGCGCAGAACGACTTGCCGTTGATGTTGTCGGCGATGTCGTTCAGCTTGTCGAGGTCGCCGGGGCGGCCCTTGCCCGCCTCGATGTCGCGGAGCAGTTGGACGAGCCAGTAGGTGCCCTCACGGCAGGGGGTGCACTTGCCGCAGGACTCGTGGGCGTAGAACTCCGTCCAGCGGGTGACGGCGCGGACCACGCAGGTGGTCTCGTCGAAGCACTGGAGCGCCTTGGTGCCGAGCATCGAACCGGCGGCGCCGACGCCCTCGTAGTCGAGGGGGACGTCGAGGTGTTCCTCGGTGAACATCGGGGTGGACGAGCCGCCCGGGGTCCAGAACTTCAGGCGGTGGCCGGGGCGCATCCCGCCGCTCATGTCGAGGAGCTGGCGCAGGGTGATGCCGAGCGGCGCCTCGTACTGGCCGGGGCTCGCGACGTGGCCGCTGAGGGAGTAGAGCGTGAAGCCGGGTGACTTCTCGCTGCCCATGGAGCGGAACCAGTCCTTGCCGCGGTGGATGAGGGCGGGGACCGACGCGATGGACTCGACGTTGTTCACCACGGTGGGGCAGGCGTACAGGCCCTCCACCGCGGGGAAGGGCGGGCGCAGCCGGGGCTGGCCGCGGCGGCCCTCCAGCGAGTCGAGCAGCGCGGTCTCCTCACCGCAGATGTACGCTCCGGCACCGGCGTGCACGGTGACGTCGAGGTCGAGTCCGGAGCCGAGGATGTTCTTGCCGAGGAAGCCCGCCGCGTACGCCTCGCGTACCGCCTCGTGCAGCCGGCGCAGGACGGGGACGACCTCGCCGCGCAGGTAGATGAAGGCGTGGTTCGAGCGGATCGCGTGGCAGGCGATCACGATGCCTTCGATGAGGGAGTGCGGGTTGGCGAAGAGGAGCGGGATGTCCTTGCAGGTGCCGGGCTCGGATTCGTCGGCGTTGACGACGAGGTAGTGCGGTTTGCCGTCGCCCTGCGGGATGAACTGCCATTTCATGCCGGTGGGGAAGCCCGCGCCGCCGCGTCCGCGGAGCCCGGCGTCCTTGACGTACGCGATGACGTCGTCGGGGGCCATGGCGAGGGCCTTGCGGAGCCCTTCGTAGCCGTCGTGGCGGCGGTAGGTGTCCAGGGTCCAGGAGCCGGGCTGGTCCCAGAAGGCGGACAGGACCGGCGCGAGGATCTTCTGCGGGCTGGCTTCGTCGACCTCGGCTGCCATCGTCATCACTTCCCCTCCTCGGCTTCGGGCCCGGACGGGTGGTGCTCGTCGGAGGCCGAGGTCTGCTGCGGCGCGTCGTGGGAGCTGGGGTGGGCCGGGGACGCCTGCTCGCCGGGGGCGCCCGACGGCGGTTCGCCCGGCGGGTGTTCCGCGGTGTGCTCCGCGCCGTCGGCGGTGGTGCGCGGGGCGATGACGTGGTCGGCGGCGCGGCCCGGTGCCGTCTCGCCCTTGGCGAGGCGGAGTCCGACGAGGGAGGCGTGTCCGGCGCCGCCGGTGGCCTCGACGGCGCCGGGGCGCGCGTCGGGGAAGCCGGCGAGGATCCGGGAGGTCTCCTTGAAGGTGCAGAGCGGGGCGCCGCGGGTGGGTTCGACGGTGCGTCCGGCGCGCAGGTCGTCGACGAGGCGCGTGGCGGACTGCGGGGTCTGGTTGTCGAAGAACTCCCAGTTGACCATCACGACGGGCGCGTAGTCGCAGGCGGCGTTGCACTCGATGTGTTCGAGGGTGACGGCGCCGTCCTCGGTGGTCTCGCCGCCCGCGATGCCGAGGTGTTCCTGGAGCCGCTCGAAGATGGCGTCGCCGCCCATCACCGCGCACAGCGTGTTGGTGCAGACGCCGACCTGGTAGTCGCCGCCGTCGGTGCGGCGGTACATGGAGTAGAAGGTGGCGACGGCGGTGACCTCGGCGGTGGTCAGATCGAGGCGGTCGGCGCAGAAGCGGATGCCGGTGCGGCTGACATGCCCTTCCTCCGCCTGGACGAGGTGGAGCAGCGGCAGCAGCGCGGAGCGGGCGCCGGGGTAGCGGGCGATCACCTCCGCGGCGTCGGTCTCCAGCCGGGCGCGGACGTCGTCCGGGTAGTCGGGGGCGGGGAGCGAGGGCATGCCCAGGCTCGTCGCAGCGTTCTCGGTCACCGGTCGACGCCTCCCATCACGGGGTCGATGGATGCGACGGCGACGATGACGTCGGCGACCTGACCGCCTTCGCACATGGCCGCCATGGCCTGCAGGTTGGTGAAGGACGGATCGCGGAAGTGCACGCGGTAGGGGCGGGTGCCGCCGTCGCTGACGGCGTGCACGCCCAGTTCGCCCTTGGGGGATTCCACGGCGGCGTACGCCTGGCCGGGCGGGACCCGGAAGCCCTCGGTGACGAGCTTGAAGTGGTGGATGAGGGCTTCCATCGAGGTGCCCATGATCTTCTTGATGTGGTCGAGGCTGTTGCCGAGACCGTCCGGCCCGAGGGCGAGCTGCGCGGGCCAGGCGATCTTCTTGTCGGCGACCATGACGGGGCCGGGCTCCAGCCGGTCCAGGCACTGTTCGACGATCCGCAGCGACTGGCGCATCTCCTCCAGGCGGATCAGGAAGCGGCCGTAGGCGTCGCAGGTGTCGGCGGTCGGCACCTCGAAGTCGTAGGTCTCGTAACCGCAGTACGGCTGGGTCTTGCGCAGGTCGTGCGGCAGACCGGCGGAGCGGAGGATCGGGCCGGTGGCGCCGGTGGCGAGGCAGCCGGCCAGGTCGAGGTGGCCGATGCCCTCCATGCGGCCCTTGAACACCGGGTTACCGCTGGCGAGTTTGTCGTACTCGGGGAGGTTCTTGCGCATCTTCTTGACGAAGGCGCGGACCTGGTCGACGGCGCCGGGCGGCAGGTCCTGGGCGAGGCCGCCGGGGCGGATGTACGCGTGGTTCATCCGCAGGCCGGTGATCAACTCGTAGAGGTCGAGGATGAGTTCCCGGTCGCGGAAGCCGTAGATCATGATGGTGGTGGCGCCCAGCTCCATACCGCCGGTGGCGATGGCCACGAGGTGGGAGGAGAGGCGGTTCAGCTCCATCAGCAGCACGCGGACGACGGTGGCCCGGTCGGGGATCTGCTCGGTGATGCCGAGGAGTTTCTCCACCGCGAGGCAGTACGCCGTCTCGTTGAAGAACGGCGTCAGGTAGTCCATGCGCGTGACGAACGTCGTGCCCTGGGTCCACGTGCGGTATTCGAGGTTCTTCTCGATGCCGGTGTGGAGGTAGCCGATACCGCAGCGGGCCTCGGTGACGGTCTCGCCGTCGATCTCCAGGATGAGCCGCAGCACGCCGTGCGTGGAGGGGTGCTGGGGGCCCATGTTGACGATGAGGCGTTCGTCGTCGGACGCGGCGGCGGCCGTCGCGATCTCGTCCCAGTCGCCGCCGGTGACGGTGTAGACGGCGCCCTCGGTCGTCTCGCGCGGCCCGGGGGCGGCGGACGCTTCGGCGGGGGAAGGGGAAGGAGTCATCAGCTGTACGACCTCCGCTGGTCGGGAGCCGGGATCTGGGCGCCCTTGTACTCGACGGGGATGCCGCCGAGCGGGTAGTCCTTGCGCTGCGGGAAGCCCTGCCAGTCGTCGGGCATCATGATCCGGGTGAGCGCCGGGTGGCCGTCGAAGATCAGGCCGAAGAAGTCGTACGCCTCGCGCTCGTGCCAGTCGTTGGTCGGGTAGACGGCGACGACCGACGGGATGTGCGGATCGGCGTCGGGGGCCGAGACCTCCAGCCGGATCAGCCGGTTGTGGGTGAGCGAGCGCAGGTGGTAGACGGCGTGCAGCTCGCGGCCCTTGTCGCCGGGGAAGTGGACGGCGCTGACGCCGGTGCACAGCTCGAAGCGGAGCGCGGGGTCGTCGCGGAGCGTGCGGGCGACGGCCGGGAGGAACTCCCGCTCGATGTGGAAGGTCAGCTCGTCGCGGTCGACGACGGTCTTGGCGATGACGTTCTCGGGGACCAGGCCCTGTTCCTCCAGGGCGCCCTCCAGTTCGTCGGCGACCTCGTCGAACCAGCCGCCGTAGGGGCGGGCACTGGCGCCGGGCAGCCGTACGGTGCGGACGAGTCCGCCGTAGCCGGAGGTGTCGCCGCCGTTCGCGGCGCCGAACATGCCGCGGCGGGTGGCGATGAGGTCGCCGGTGTCGTCGCGCTGGGCCGGGACGTTCTGGCCGGGTGCGTTGGGGTCGTCCTGCTCGCTCACCGCAGCAGTCCCTTCATCTCGATCGTCGGGAGCGCTTTGAGCGCGGCTTCCTCCGCCTCACGGGCCGCCTGCCGCTGATTGACGCCGAGCTTGGTCTCCTGGATCTTCTGGTGGAGCTTGAGGATGGCGTCCAGCAGCATCTCGGGGCGCGGCGGGCAGCCCGGCAGGTAGATGTCGACCGGGACGATGTGGTCGACGCCCTGGACGATGGCGTAGTTGTTGAACATGCCGCCCGACGAGGCGCAGACGCCCATGGAGATGACCCACTTCGGGTCCGGCATCTGGTCGTAGACCTGCCGCAGCACCGGCGCCATCTTCTGGCTGACCCGCCCGGCCACGATCATCAGATCCGCCTGGCGCGGGGAGCCGCGGAAGACCTCCATGCCGAAGCGGGCGAGGTCGTAGCGCCCGGCGCCGGTCGTCATCATCTCGATGGCGCAGCAGGCGAGCCCGAAGGTGGCGGGGAAGACGGAGGATTTACGTACCCAGCCCGCGGCCTGTTCGACGGTGGTCAGCAGAAAGCCGCTGGGCAGCTTCTCTTCAAGTCCCATGGGTGGCCCCTAGTCCCATTCCAGGCCGCCGCGACGCCATACATAGGCGTAGGCGACGAAGACGGTGAGCGCGAAGAGGAGCATCTCGACGAGCCCGAACACCCCCAGGGCGTCGAAGGTGACGGCCCAGGGATAGAGGAAGACGATCTCGATGTCGAAGACGATGAAGAGCATCGCCGTCAGGTAGTACTTGATCGGGAAGCGACCGCCGCCCGCCGGCTGCGGAGTCGGCTCGATCCCGCATTCGTACGCTTCGAGCTTGGCCCGGTTGTAGCGCCTGGGTCCCACGAGCGTGGCCATCACGACGGAGAAGATCGCAAAGCCTGCCCCGAGGGCTCCCAGTACGAGGATGGGCGCATAGGCGTTCACCGTCCTCGCTCCCTTCAGTCGACGATGACTGGATGGCGGTCCGCCCGGGCTCGCCCCACAGAGATCGTGCGCATGTGAGGCAGTTCACAAGCCCGGACCGCCTGCATCCTATGCCCGTCCTCCTGTGATCTGCGACACGGGGTACACCAACGCCTTTGTGATCTCCACCACCTGACGAAGGATCATGAAGTCGGATGAGCGGTGAGCTACGTACGTGAAGCGCGCGAGTGATCACGAGAGGTGACATTCACGCGGGTTACCGCTGGTCAGGGCGGCGATGTCATTATCAAGACAGGCGCCGTGCAGGCAAATTGGCACTGGACACCGTCAACTGCTATAAGCCGCGCGGCCGGTGGCGTGACCGCCTCGTGATCCGCCCGTGATCGTCCGTACGTGCACGCCTTCACGAGCGGCGATCCGGCGGCGGATCACGGGAACATAACGGACACTCACGAGTGAGCTATCCCACGCGGTTTCGCGCCATAACTCCTTGACCTACGGGAAGCCTTGGCGTGGCGCCTGGAGAGGTGATAGGCGCCCCCTTCCGCCCGCATCGGCTGTAAAAGCCGTGCGTAGGTGCATGATCGCGATTTTCGGACACCGTTCGAGTGGCACCACGGTCGGCAATTGATCCCTTTTGTTCATCGTGTACGCGTCAAGTGTGGTGCAAGCCACCTTTGTTGGCAGCAACCTGTGACTCTTGATAGCCGTGGTGCCATGTCCCCGAACGCACTCATACCCAGCCACCGGAAGCCCCGCCGTTCCGCGTCCTCGCGGGCCCTGCGTGCGGGCGTCACCGGTGGCTTCCTCACCCTCGCGGTGACCGGAGCGACCGTTCCGGCCAACGCCGCCGAGAAGCCGGTCTCCGAAACCCAGGAGCTGCCGACCATCACGACGGCACTCTCCGTGGACCTCGCCGAGAGCGCCGAAGCCACGCAGCAGGTCGCGGAGGTGTACGAGCGTCAGGCCGCGCAGGACAAGGCCGCACTGACCGCCGCGAAGGCCGCGAAGAAGGACAAGGCCGAGGCCGAGAAGAAGGCCGCCGAGGCGAAGAAGAAGGCGGAGGAGGCCCGCAAGAAGGCCGCCGAGGCCCAGCAGGTCCGCGCCTCCCGCTCCGCCGACCGCACCCTTCTGACGGGCGGTGAGCCCTCCGGCTCCACCGACAGCACGCCCTCCACCGGTGCCACCGGCTCCACCGCCACGCTGCTCTCCTTCCTGCGCGCGCAGGTCGGCAAGGCGTACGTCATGGGCGCCACCGGCCCCTCCGCGTACGACTGCTCCGGTCTCACGCAGGCCGCGTTCCGGCAGATCGGCATCGAGCTGCCGCGCGTCTCGCAGTCGCAGTCGACCGCCGGTACCCAGGTCGGTCTGGGCAACCTCCAGGTCGGCGACATCCTCTACTGGGGCAGCGCGGGCAGCGCGTACCACGTGGGTGTCTACGTCGGTAACGGCAACTTCATCGGCGCGCAGAACTCCAGCACCGGTGTGGTCGAGCGTCCGCTCAGCTACGACCAGCCCACCGGCGCCGTCCGCGTCCTCTGAGACCGGCACCACCGCAGCACCCGGCCCGTTACCGGTCCGGACGCGGCGCGCTGCGGCGCCCGTTCCTCCCGGTACGACCCCTTTCCGGCGGATCCATCCGTGACGGGTCGGCCGCCCTGTAACGCCTGACGAAGGCCGCTCCTCCCACCGCTCGGGAGGGGCGGCCTTCGGCGTGCGGCGGGCCCGTGGCCGGGTGTGCGTACGCGGTCGGGTCCGTATCGGCGTACGTGGGTGGCCCTTTCGCGTGGCGGGGCGGCGGATTCCGGACGGATTCCACCCTCACGGGGGATCCGGCAGCGACCGGTGGACCGCCTGGGACGTTGTGTCTCTCGCCGTCCGCCGCGCGGAACAGGGGAGCGGGACGCGGGGCGCGGGCCCGGCGCGGGCCCGGCACCTTCCGCCCGTTCGGCTCACCGGTGCCCCTCCGCCGCACCGTTCCGGGTGCGCGCCGGCCGGGCCTGGGCTGACATGGCTTACGGAAGCGGGCCCCGCACGGAGAGGTGCGGGGCCCGGCGCCCGGGGCGGTCGGCCCGGGGCGTTCCCGACGCCGTACCAGGAGGACCCGTATGTGCCGCGCCGCGCGCACCCTGGCCGTGTCCGCGCTCGGCGCGGCCGCCGTCGCCCTCACCGCACCGGCGGCCTCGGCCACGCCCGTCGCGCGGTCCATACCGACCGCCGCCGCGGCCCGGGCGGCGGCCTCCGGTGACGGGCCGTCCGCCTCCGTCGATCCGGCGACCGTACGCCGCGGCCGGTCCGTCACGGTGGCGGTGACCTGCGCGGTCGGCGACGAGCGGCGGATGCCGCGGAACATCAGCGGCGAGGGGCGGGTGCTGCGGGACGGCACCGTCACCCTGGAACGCCAGGGAGAGACCGGCACCTACCGGGGCACGGCGCGGACCGCCCCCCGGGTGCCGCTGGGCCTCGGGCCGGTCGACGAGGCCGCCGCCGCGCGGGCCGACGCCCGGGCGGCCTGGGCGATCGAGGGCGTCTGCCCCGACGACGCCCCCTGGAGCGTCACCGTACGGACCACCGTCGCGGACACGGGACCGGCGCACGAACCGTCCGGCCCGCCGTCCGGAAGCTCGTCCGGGCAGTCGTCCGGGCCCTCTTCGGGTGCGCCGTCCGCGGTCCCTTCGGGTGCGCCGTCCGCCGCGCCGCGCCGTACTCCGTCCGGTCCGTCCGGCGGGCCCGCCCCGGCGCCCGGTACCGCGCCGCGGCCCGGCGGCCCGCACCGGGAACTCCCCCGCGCCGAGGGCCCGTACGCGAAGAAGCCGGGCCCCGGGGGCCCGGCCTCCGGCGGCCCGCACACCTCACACCCCCGCGCCCCGCACGGGCCGGTGGCCGCCGGGGGCGGCGCTACGGCGGAACAACACCCCACGACCGAGGCGCGGTTCGCGGAGCTGGCGCGGATCACCTCCGGGGAGCTGCGCGCCACCACGCTCCTCGCCGCCGGCGGCGCCGTCCTCGCGGCGACCGCCGCGGGCGGCCATCTGCTGGCCCGCCACCGGGAACGCCGCGCCGACGGCCGCCCCGCCGACGGGACCGCACGCCCCTGACGGACCGCTCCCGGGGACGGCGTACGGGCTCAGGGGACGCTGCCCCGGCCGACGGCCCGCGTCACGGGGCGCCGCCCCGGCAGCTCCCCGGATCACGGCCTGCTGCCCGCCTCCTGCCGGTTCCGTTCGTACGTGCTGTGCATCGCGCAGCGGCGGAGGACGGCGGCGAGCTGCCGTGCCACGTCGGGGGCGCAGCGGCCCAGCTCCACCAATGGCCGGGGGTCCTCCCCGGCGACCGACGCGGCGTCGAGCCGCACGGTGGGCAGGACGACACCGACCCCCAGCAGCGCGGCCCGCAGCTCGTCGCGCGCTCCCTCGGCATCCCTGATCATCGCGTCCAACTCCATGACCTCACATCCACGGGCTGATGAATCCCCTCCGTACTCCCCCCGGCCCGCGCGGACCATGCGTGACCTGCTCGGAAGAGGACGTTCTCGGGGGCAGCCGTACCCGGTGAGGTGACACGGGGCGCCGATGGGCGCCCGCGGTTCACGCCTTCGGGGTGCGCTTGCCGATCGGAGTGGGCGACGGAGCCCGGCCGGTCCGCGGGGTGGCCGACGCGTCCCCCGGGATGCTCGTCGGCGCCGCCGGGTGCGCCCCGCCGCACGTTCCGCGCACCGCGGTTCACCGGCTCCCCGGGCAGCACGGCCGCCGCGTCAGCCGAGGTACGGCCGCTCCCGCCGCTCCAGGAAATGCCCGATCCGCAGCCGCTGCGTGTGATGCATCGGCAGCCGGTCGATCTCCTCCGGCCGGACGAACCGCAGCTCCGTCGACTCGTCCGAGATCACCAACCGCCCACCCACGACCCGGGCCGTGAAGCAGACGTTGAACTGCCTGCGCACCTCGCCGTCCGCGTACGCGATGACGTGCCGCGGATCGGTGTACGTCCCCACCAGCCCGGTGATCTCGACGTCCAGCCCCGTCTCCTCCTTCACCTCCCGGACAGCCGTCCCGGGGAGCGAGTCGGTCCTCTCCATGCCGCCCCCGGGCAGCGCCCAGAGCCCGTTGTCCCGGCGGCGTTGGAGAAGAATGCGCCCCTCCGCATCAGTGACGACGGCGGAGGCGGCGACCACGAGGCTGTTGGGCTCGGGAGCGTCCGGGTCGTCGTAGAACTCGGTGCGGGTCATGGGCGGCCTTTCGGTGCGCGGGGCCATCGATCACGCTTCCGCCGAACAGCACGGCGCTCCCCGCACGGCCCAGGCCGCACAGGGAGCGTCTCGACGCGTTCGCCGGATCAGCGGTCGAAAGGGCCTCCCTTACGCGACCCCGCCGAACCGGCCCGAGGCGGCAGCGGAGACGAACGCGGTCATCTGCTCGTGGGAAAGCAGCAGGGCGGTCCCCCGGGGGTTCTTGCTGTCCCGGACGGCGACCGTCGCGTCATCGACAATGCCGAGTTCGACACAGTCCCCTTGCGCCCCGGAAGCCGAGGACTTCCACCACGTCACGGACAGGGTCGACGCGTCGTCAACATGGCTCATGTGTTGTTCTTCCTTCTTATCTCTGTGATCAACTTCGCCGACGCCTCGACGGACTCAGCAGCAGAAGTGAGTCGTTGGTAGGCATCGCGGTGTACGGCGACCTTGTCGTGGTCCTCGATGTAGAGCAGTGAGGTCAGCCCCTCCGTGTGGACCACGTCAAGGTCCGCGTGAGGACCGAATCCGAGAACGGTGAATGTGCCCAGCTGTCCCACATGCAGGGGAGCGCCGGAACGCAGGACCTGAATGTTGATGTTCGGCCGCTTTCCCAGCGACAGAAGCCGCCCCAGCTGCTCGTCCATCGCGTCGGCGGTCTGGGTGGTCGAGCGCAGCGCCTGTTCCGAGATGATCGCCCACAGCGTCAGGGGATCGCTGTCGCGGGTGAGGATCGCTTGGCGAGCGAGACGGATCTCGACCAGGGCATCGACTTTGGCCTCGACAGCTTCGGACATCGCCGTCGTCCGAATGATTTCGCGCGCGTACTCGGCCGTCTGGAGCAGTCCGGGGATCACGCCGAGCTGCCACGTACACACCGACTCCGCCTCAGCTTCCAGGCTGATCAGATCCTCGTGCACCGGCGTAAGAACACCCCGGTACGAGTGCCACCAGCCGCGCTGGGCGCCTTCTTTCGTCAGGATGACCAGGGCCGCGCGTAGCTCGGCGCTCACTTTCCGGCCGAGCTTGGCGTACAGGTCAAGCAGTTGCTCGACATCCTTCGCCTTCGCCGCGCTCTTGGCCGTCTCTATCCGCGACAGCTTGGAGACGGCGAACGTGCCCTTGGACCGCTCCGAGACCTCTTCGAGTGTGAGGTCACCGCGTAGGGCACGGAGCTTCGCGCCAAGTCGCCGACGACGCACCGTAGGCGCACTCACGGGCTCCCCCTCCTCTTCCGGTGCCCAACAGTCTGCCGTGCCCCGTCATCGCCTGTCACCTGCCGATTCCCGGCGCCACCCCGCAATTCCGGCAGCGCGTGCAAATTTCTATTTCACCGTATCGGGTGTTGCGGATGCCTCTGACGTAAGCGCATTCTGATGGTGAGAAACCAGCGGGTACGCGCGAACGGCCGTGCCCGCAATGGAAGTTGCTCGCTAAGGGGACACCCGTGATCAAGCACGAGCAGAACGAAGAGCCCACCGGGCAAACGGAGACGGACGACCTCACCCGAAGGCAAGAGGCGCTGTACGAGCGAGTCGAGCGGCACTTCGCACGGCTACGGGGAGAGAGCCGGTTGGGAACGGGATCGAGTCCGTCGGCCGCGACACATCAGGTCACCGGCGACAGGGCTCACGGGCTCACCACCGCCCCGCCCCGACGCCCCTGATGCCCCGCCCCCTGCCCGGCCGATCCGGTCGGCGCCTGCCAGCGCCGACCCGGCCACGGCAGGGGGCGCGGGTACCACCCCGGCACGCCGCAGCCACGGCCACCGGGGGAAGAAGTCACCACCACTGAGGAGTTGACAACCAATGCGCGATTTTATCGCCCTGCTGTTCCTCTGGTTAGGAGAACCGGCCCGCCGCCGTGCGCGCTCAGCCGCCCGCCAGGTGTCCGCCTTCCTCTTCCCGCCACCCCCACCGCCTCCACCCCCGGTCATCGCACCGGCCCCGCCGTACGCCCGGCGGCCGCTGCCCGACCACGTCCGGCGCAGGGCGCTGCCGCTCGACGGTGAGGAGATCGCCCTCATCCGCCCGTACCTCATCGCGTACGAACGCGGGGCCGGGTCCCGGGCCGTTCGCCCGCAGCCCCGAGAACTCCGCGCCGCCGTCGCGTAGCGCCCTTCCACCAAGACGTACAGGAGACGTACACATGGACTTCATCAAGGCCGACCACGCCTTCTGGGTGGACGGCGAACGGCAGGAGGCGGAGGAGAAGGGCAGCGCGTTCGTCAACGCCTTCCGGCGGCTGGGGATCGAGTTCGACGACATCGAGCTGAAGGAGCCGTGCGGCGGGTGCCGGCGGACCGGGTACCGGCTTCTCCTCGGGTCGATCCCGCCCGAGGAGGCGGCGGACATCGCCTGGCGGCTCAACCACGCGCTGGATCTGCTCGATACGTACCGCAGGCAGGCGGCCGACGCCGGTCGCCGTCCGGACTGACGGCAAGGACGCGGCCCCGGTCACGCCCCTAGGCCAGGGGCGTGGCCGGGGCCGTCCCGCGCGATCACGCCTTCGGGGCGACCTTGCTCAGCCCGTTGATGATGCGGTCCATCGCGTCGCCGCCCGTCGGGTCGGTGAGGTTGGCGAGCATCTTGAGGGTGAAGCGCATCAGCAGCGGGTGGGTCAGGCCGCGCTGGGTGGCGATCTGCATGACCTTGGGGTTGCCGATGAGCTTCACGAACGCGCGGCCCATGGAGTAGTAGCCGCCGTAGGTCTCCTTGAGGACCTTCGGGTAGCGCTCCAGGGCGCGTTCGCGCTGGAGGTAGGTGGCGCGGGCGTGCGCCTGCACGATGACCTCGGCGGCCAGCGCGCCGGACTCCATGGCGTACGCGATGCCCTCGCCGTTGAACGGGTTGACCAGCCCGCCCGCGTCGCCGACGAGCAGCAGACCGCGGGTGTAGTGCGGCTGGCGGTTGAAGGCCATCGGCAGCGCCGCGCCGCGGATCGTCGTCGTCATGTTCTCGGGGGTGTAGCCCCACTCCTCGGGCATGGAGGCGCACCACGCCTTGAGGATCTCCCGCCAGTCCAGCTCCTTGAAGGCGGACGAGGAGTTGAGGATGCCCAGGCCGACGTTGCTGGTGCCGTCGCCCATGCCGAAGATCCAGCCGTAGCCGGGCAGCAGCCGGTCCTGGGCGCCGCGGCGGTCCCACAGCTCCAGCCAGGACTCCAGGTAGTCGTCGTCGTGGCGCGGCGAGGTGAAGTACGTACGGACCGCGACGCCCATCGGGCGGTCGTCGCGGCGGTGCAGGCCCATCGCGACGGAGAGGCGGGTGGAGTTGCCGTCGGCGGCGACGACCAGCGGCGCGTGGAAGGTGACCGGCGTCTTCTCCGCACCGAGCTTGGCGTGCACGCCGGTGATCCGGCCGGTGAGTTCGTGGACGATCGGGGCGCCGACGTTGCAGCGCTCGTACAGCCGGGCGCCGGCCTTCTGCGCCTGGCGGGCGAGCTGCTCGTCGAAGTCGTCGCGCTTGCGGACGAGTCCGTAGTCGGGGAAGGAGGCGAGGTCGGGCCAGTCGAGCTGGAGGCGGGAGCCGCCGCCGATGATGCGCAGGCCCTTGTTGCGCAGCCAGCCCGCCTCCTCGGAGATGTCGATGCCCATCGCGACGAGCTGCTTGACGGCGCGCGGCGTCAGACCGTCACCGCAGACCTTCTCGCGGGGGAACGCCGTCTTCTCCAGCAGGAGGACGTCGAGTCCGGCCTGGGCGAGGTGGTAGGCGGTCGCGGAGCCGGCCGGACCGGCGCCGACGACGATCACATCCGCGCTGTGCTCAGAGCGCCGCTCGGCGGCGGGCGCGGACTCGGTCACGGGCGCGGACTCGGTCACGGGGGATCTCCAGGGAAGTCGATATCTGGATTTCTGCATATCCGGGGTGCCGAACGGCACCGGGCATGGGCAGTCTATGGGGGCCTTGGTGATCAGAACCTGAAGGGTTGGCCGTGAAGCCGATGACGAAGACGACCACGGACGGCGCGCCCCCCGCCGTCGCACTGCGGGTACCCACCGAGGAGGACGCGTGGAACTGGCACCACGCCTTCGCCCACCCCGACGTCATGGAGTTCCACGGCGGCGCCCCGGCCGAACTCTCCGTCTACGACGAACTGACCGCCCGCCAGCGCCGCCACCACGCCGAACGCGGCTACTGCCTCTACACCCTGCTCGGCCCGGACGGCAGCATCCTCGGCTTCACCGGCGCCCAGCCGTGGCCGCACGAATCGTGGGGCCCGGTCGGTGAGATCGAGATCGGCTGGCGGCTGGGGCGCGGCCACTGGGGCAAGGGATACGCGACGGCCGCGGCACGCGCGGCGCTGGACGACGTCCGGGCGGCCGGTGTCCCCGAGGTCGTCGCGATGATCAACACCCGGAACGCGCGGTCCGTCGCGGTCGCCGAACGGCTCGGCATGCGGCGCGCGGAGACGTACGAGAAGCCGGACCTCACGGCGTACTGCTACCGGCTGGCGCTCTGAGACCGCGCCGGTGAGCGGCCGGGGCGGTGCGCCGCCCCGGCCGGCCGGTGTCAGTGCGCGGGGCGGACGCCGCGGTGCAGGGCGACGATGCCGCCGGTGAGGTTGCGCCACGCCACCTTCGACCAGCCGACGCCCTGGAGCCGGGCGGCGAGCGCGGGCTGGTTGGGCCAACTGCGGATCGACTCGGCGAGGTAGACGTACGCGTCCGGGTTGCTGCTGACCGCGCGGGCGGCCGGCGGCAGCGCCCGCATCAGGTACTCGGTGTAGACGGTGCGGAACGGGCCCCACGTCGGCTCGCTGAACTCGCAGATCACCACGCGGCCACCGGGCTTGGTGACGCGGTACAGCTCGGCGAGGGCGGCGTCGGTGTCCTGGATGTTGCGCAGGCCGAAGGAGATGGTGACGGCGTCGAACACCTCGTCCGCGAAGGGCAGCTTCGTGCCGTCGCCCGCGGTGAACGGCAGCCACGGGTGGCGCTTCTTGCCCTCGCGGAGCATGCCCACGGAGAAGTCGCACGGCACGACGTGGGCGCCGGTGCGGGCGAAGGGCAGCGAGGACGTACCCGTCCCGGCGGCGAGGTCGAGGATGCGCTCGGCGGGCCGCGCGGCGACCGCCCGGTCCACCTCCTTGCGCCACAGCCGGGCCTGCCCCAGGGAGAGCACGTCGTTGGTGAGGTCGTAGCGCGCCGCCACGTCGTCGAACATCGCGGCGACTTCGTGCGGCTGCTTGTCCAGGGATGCTCGGGTCACCCGGCCATTGTCCACCGTCGCCCCGCGGCACCCGGCACCGGGCACGCACCGGGACGGAAGGGACGCGGACGCGGCCCGCCGGCGGTCAGCGGCGGCGGTGGACCAGACGTCCGCCGATGACGGTGGCGACGCAGGTGGCGGCCCCGAGCCGGACGAGGGCGGCCCGGTCCGGCACGTCGAACACGGCGAACCGGGCGGGCCCGCCCGCCGTCAGCGGCGGCAGCAGGACGAGCGGGGACGGCGAGAAGGACGCCGGGCCCGGCGGATTCGGCGGACGCTGCCCGACCGCGAGCCCGGCCCGGCGCACCGCGTCCACGACCGCCCGGTGACGCAGCTCCCCGGCGACGGCGACCGTGCCGTGCGCCAGCAGCCGCTGGATCCCGCGCCGGGCGCTCGCGCCGCGCCGCGAAGGGTCGGCCCGGAAGATCGCCCGCGCCCGCTCCCCGGTGACCGGCTCGGTGCCGAACTCGTCGGCCTCACGCGGATCCGGGTGGTAGGCGTCCTCCAGCAGCTCGGGCCCGTACGGGTTGAGCAGCCCCGGGGTAAGGATGCCGGGCCACCGCCGCACCCGCGCTCCGGGGCGGGCGGCGGCCAGCTCCTCGTACGGGCCGACGGCGGCGAGCGACGCGCCCTCGACCAGGACCGCGGTCTTCGGGGAGGACTCGGCGACGTGAAGGGTCAGCACCGCGGCTCAGCCCGCGTCGATGAGCTTCAGCTCGGGGTGGGCGGTGCCGCCCTCGATCGCGGTGGACGAGATGTGCGAGACGACGCGCTCGTCGACCGGGTCGTTCGCCGGGTCGTCGTGGACGACGAGGTGCTCGTACGTGGTGGCGCGCTGCGCGGGGACGCGGCCCGCCTTGCGGATCAGGTCGATGATCTCCTGGCGGTTGGAGCGGTGCTTGGCACCGGCGGAGGAGACGACGTTCTCCTCCAGCATGATCGAACCGAGGTCGTCGGCGCCGTAGTGCAGCGAAAGCTGACCGATCTCCTTGCCGGTGGTCAGCCAGGAACCCTGGATGTGCGCGACGTTGTCGAGGAAGATCCGCGCGATGGCGATCATCCGCAGGTACTCGAAGAGCGTCGCCTGCGTCCGGCCCTTCAGGTGGTTGTTCTCCGGCTGGTAGGTGTACGGGATGAAGGCGCGGAAGCCGCCCGTACGGTCCTGCACGTCCCGGATCATCCGCAGGTGCTCGATCCGCTCGGCGTTGGTCTCGCCGGTGCCCATCAGCATCGTGGAGGTGGACTCCACACCGAGGTTGTGGGCGATCTCCATGATCTCCAGCCAGCGCTCGCCGGACTCCTTCAGCGGCGCGATGGCCTTACGGGGCCGCTCCGGCAGCAGCTCGGCACCGGCACCGGCGAACGAGTCGAGCCCGGCGGCGTGGATCCGGCGGATCGCCTCCTCGGCCGACACCTTCGAGATCCGCGCCATGTGCTCGATCTCGGACGCGCCGAGCGAGTGGATCACAAGCTGCGGGAACGCCTTCTTGATCGCGGAGAAGTGCTCCTCGTAGTACTCGACGCCGTAGTCCGGGTGGTGGCCGCCCTGGAACATGATCTGGGTGCCGCCCAGCTCGACGGTCTCCGCGCAGCGGCGCAGGATGTCGTCGAGGTCCCGGCTCCAGCCCTTCTTCGTGTCCTTCGGCGCCGCGTAGAACGCGCAGAACTTGCAGGCCGTCACGCAGACGTTGGTGTAGTTGATGTTCCGCTCGATGATGTACGTCGCGATGTGCTCGGTGCCGGCGTAGCGGCGGCGGCGCACGGCGTCGGCGGCGCGCCCGAGGGCGTGCAGCGGCGCGGAACGGTAGAGGTCGAGCGCCTCCTCCGGCGTGATGCGGCCGCCCTCGGCGGCGCGGTCGAGTACGGACTGGAGGTCGGCGTTCTCGGTCACCGGAGCGTCCCTTTCGGAGGGGTATTGACGGACCGGCCCAGCCTACGCCAGGGACTCCGGGCCGCCCCGGGGCCTCCCGCCGCGACCGGACGGGAGGCGGGCCGGGCCGTGACGTGACGTACGGGCGACGGGCCGGACGTCAGGGGCGTACCCGGTGACGTCAGGGGCGCGGGAAGGCGCGGCGCGCGCCGGTGGCCCGGCCGGTCAGCGCCCCAGGAGGTCCACCGCCACATCGGCGGGGAAACCGGTGGTCGGGCCGACCCTGCGGGCGAACTCCGTGACGCCGCGCAGTTGGTCGGGGCCGAAGCGGAAGTCCAGCGTCGTGAAGTACTTCTCCAGCACCGTCTCGTCGAAGGACTCCCAGCGGGCGGCCTGCTCGGCGACCTTGGTGACCTCCTCCAGCGACAGATCCCGGGAGGCGAGGAACGCCTCGTGGACCTTCTCCACCACCCGCGGCTCGCGCGCGAGGTACTCACGGCGGGTCGCCCAGACCGCGAAGACGAACGGCAGGCCCGTCCACTCCTTCCACATCTGCCCCAGGTCGTGGACCTGGAGGCCGAGCCGGGGCCCGTCGTGGAGGTTGGCGCGGAGCGCGGCGTCCCCGATCAGGACGGCGGCGTCCGCCTCCTGCATCATCAGCCCCAGGTCCGGCGGGCAGGTGAAGTAGTCCGGCTTGACGCCGATCCGCTCGGCGAGCAGCAGTTGTGCCAGCCGCACCGAGGTACGCGACGTCGACCCGAGGGCGACCCGGGCGCCGTCGAGCTGCTCCAGCGGCTTCTGCGAGACGATCACGCAGGACATCACCGGACCGTCGCAGCCGACCGCGAGGTCCGGGAAGGCCACGAGGTCGTCGGCGGCGCGCAGGAACTCCACGAGCGTGACCGGGGCGATGTCCAGCTCCCCGCGGACGAGCTGCTCGCTGAGCTTCTCCGGGGTGTCCTTGGTCAGCTCCAGATCGAGCAGCGTGCCCGTACGGGCGAGGCCCCAATAAAGGGGCAGGCAGTTCAGGAACTGGATGTGGCCCACCCGCGGCCGGCTGCGACGGGCGTCGGCAGCGGCATCGGCGGGAGCGTCACCAAAGGTTGAATTGTCCACATGCGGAGGCTAGACCCGCGGGTCGGGAACCGGCACGGCGGGGGCGCATATGGCCCCCCGCGCGGCGCACGCATGACTCTGACCCCTTCGGGTAAACGTGATCTTTGGCTCTTCCACCGCACGAGCGCACCATGCTACGCTCAGCGCAAGTTGCAGTTTGGTTTCCCTTGCAGTACAGAGCCTGCGGAGCATGTAACCCGCAGGCTTTCGTCGTTTTCAGACTTGTTTGCAGGTTCTGGAGCAGGGCAACCCTTTGGCCCAAGGAGGGCTTATGGCTACCGGAACCGTCAAGTGGTTCAACGCTGAAAAGGGCTTCGGCTTCATCGCCCAGGACGGCGGCGGCCCGGATGTCTTCGTCCACTACTCCGCGATCAACGCCTCTGGCTTCCGCTCCCTGGAGGAGAACCAGCAGGTGAACTTCGACGTCACGCAGGGCCCGAAGGGCCCACAGGCGGAGAACGTCACCCCGGTCTGAGCACCTGGGGACGGCCGGTAACGGCCATTGCAGGAGTTCTCAAGAGCAGTACCCAAGGAGTCCCGCTCCGCCACTTCGGCGGCGAGCGGGGCTCCTGCTTTTTTCGGTTTTTCCACCGGCCGCAACCGGTTTTCCGATTCCCCGTGCCGAAGCACCGACATACGTCGCGCAAACCGGGCATGTACCGGACGAAAACATCGGGGGAAACGGCCGCGGAAACGGATCTGCGGCACCGGCCGGCCGCCGCGATTTCCTGACTCCCAGGTCAGCAGAGGCTCGCGTTCACCCGAATTCCCGGGAGTTCCCGGGGCCTGTTCCGCGTTCCGCGGAATCCTCCGGGAGGTTCCTCCGCCGCGGTTCTTCCGGGGCTTTCTGTCAGGGTTCCGTCATGATTCCGCGGCCCCGGCGGCACGGACCGGGCCGGGTGTCGCCGGGGCGGAGCCTTCCGGCCCGCACGCCCCGGGCAGAGCCCCGTTCACACCGTCAAGCCGTCTGCGGCGGTCCGGCCGGCTTCCGCGTCGCCAGGACGAGGGCGATCACCCAGCCCACGAGCGAGCCGCCCAGGAACACGTTGATCGCCAGGACCACCCAGCGGACCTCCACCTTGCGGCGGAACGCCACGTACGTGGGGATGAAGTAGATCACCAGGACCACCGCCGCGAGCGCCACGGCCACCACGGGGGCCAGAGACTTGAGGTCGAACACCTTGCACCACACTTCCCGGTCGTTCATCTGCTCTTGACGTGAGCACACCGTACCTGGCCGGTATCAACACCCTCTTCCGAGCCGCTCGCCGCCTCCCGACCCGCCGTCAGTGATCCGCAAGGGCCGGGCCACCCGCCGTCAAAGACCCGTCAGGACAGGCCCGCGGGCCGCCACGGGCGGGGATACGTTCGGTGCGCCCCGGCGGCCTCCCCGCGTCCGGGGCCCCGACTTCCCGGAGGACCGACGCATGTGCCTGCACTCGTACGACGACGACGCCGAACCCCCCGAACCGAACCCGGCCGGACTCCTCTGCGTCCCCGTCCGGCCGGGCCGGACCGGACCCGCGATCCGCCTGTTCCGCACCCCGCTCGGCGCCCGCACCGCCGTCGGCTTCACCGGCCCCGACCGGCTGACCGCCACCCTCGGCGCCGGACAGCCCTGGATACGGCTCTCCGAAACCGCGCTGCGCACCCTCACCGCCCCGCTGGGCACACCCCTGCTGACCGTCGACCCGACGTTCACCGCACCCCGCGCCACCACGCCGCCGGCCCGCGCGGCCATCCCGCGGCAGCCCGTCCGGCGCACCGCCCGGACCGTCTGAAAGGGGCCGCCATGACCACCGCGGTCCTCCCCCGCCTCCCCGAGGACGCCGACGACCTGTCCGTCTGGCCGTCCTCCGCCACCCGCCTGCCCGACGGTGACCTCGCGATCGGCGGCGTCCCGCTCGCCGAGGCGGCCCGCCGCTTCGGCACCCCCCTCTACCTCCTCGACGAGGACGAGGTCCGGGCCCGCTGCCGCACCTACCGCGACGCGTTCCCCGAGGCCGGTGTCCACTACGCCGCCAAGGCGTTCCTCTGCCGCGCCATGGTCCGCTGGATCGACGAGGAAGGGCTCGGCCTCGACGTCTGCTCCGCCGGTGAGCTGGAACTCGCCGTCGCCGCCGGCTTCGACCCGCACCGCATCGTGCTGCACGGCAACGCCAAATCGCCCCACGACCTCGACAGCGCGCTGCGGCTCGGCGTCGGCCGGATCGTCATCGACAGCCCCTCCGAGATCGCCCGCCTCGCCGCCCTCGTCGGCCCCACCGGCCACCAGAAGGTCATGGTGCGCGTCGTCCCCGGCATCTCCGCCGGCGGCCACGAGAAGATCCGGACCGGCACCGACGGCCAGAAGTTCGGCCTCTCCCTCACCGACGGCTCCGCCCAGCACGCCATCGCCCGCGTCCTGGGCCAACCGCAACTCGAACTGACCGGCCTCCACTGCCACCTCGGCTCACAGATCACCACCGTCCGGCCGTACCTCGCGGCGCTGCGCCGCACCGTCGGCCTGATGGCCCGGGTCCGCGACGCACACGGCGTGACCCTGCCGGAGCTGGACATGGGCGGCGGCCACGGCATCGCCTACCGCCCCGGCGACCCGGCCCTCGACCTCACCACCCTGGCCCGGCGGATGCGCGCCGAACTCGTCGAGAGCTGCGCGGTCGCCGGACTGACCGTGCCCCGCCTGCTCATCGAACCGGGCCGGGCCGTCTCCGGGCCCGCGGGCGTCGCGCTCTACCGCGTCCTCGCCGTCAAGGACACCGGCGGCCGGACCTTCGTCGCCGTCGACGGCGGCATGAGCGACAACCCGCGCCCCGCCCTGTACGGCGTCCGCTACGCCCCGCGCCTGATCGGCCGCCGCACGACCGCCGCCGTACGGCCCACCACCGTCGTCGGACGGCACTGCGAGGCGGGCGACATCCTCGCCGCCGACGTCCCGCTCCCCGACGACATCCGCCCCGGCGACCTGCTGGCCGTCCCCGTCGCCGGCGCCTACCAGCTCTCGATGGCCTCCGGATACAACCTGGTCGGACGGCCCCCCGTGGCCGCCGTCCGCGACGGCGAGGCCCGGCTGCTCGTACGCCGCGAAAACCTTCAGGACATCCAGCGGCGGGACGTGGGGGTGTAGACGGGGGCCCTTACGGGGCGCGGCCGGGTGTCTCCTGAACGGGGGTACCCGGCCGCTTCCTGTGCGGGGGGGGGCGGCCGGGGGCCCGTACGGGGTGCGGCCGTACGGGGGCGTCCGGGGTGGCGTTCGGCTCCCGTACGGGGCGTCGCCCGCCTCCTGTTATCGGGCCTGGCTGGGCGCGTCCCGTACGGGGTGCGCCCGGTTGCTTTTCCCGTACGGGGTGCGCCTGGGTGCCATTCCCGTACGGGATGCGTTCCCGCTTCCCCTACGGAGGCGGGCGGAGAGCGGGGTGGGTTGTGCGGGATGTCCCGTAGGGGGTGGGTGGGCCCCCGGGCTGATCCCTGCCCGGCGGGTGGCAGGGGTACGGGGGAAGGGCCCCTGATTTCCCCCTGACTCTCCCCGCTTCCCGGTCCCCTCAGCTCTCCCCGATCTCCCGTACCCATCCCGCCAGTCCGGCGAGGAAGCCGGCGCGCTCCTCGGGGGTGAGGGCGTCGAGGGCGCGCAGGAGGCTTTCGGAGCGGTGGGCGACGAACGTTTCGAGGGCGGGGCGGTAGGCGTCGGCGAGGGCGACGAGGACGCGGCGGCGGTTGGCCGGGTCCTCGGTCCGGGTGACCATCCCGGCGCGGTTGAGGGCGCCGACCAGTTCGCTGGCGGTGGGCAGGGAGATGTGCAGCCGCCGGGCGATCTCGCCGACGGTCAGCGGGCCGCAGGCCAGCAACTGCGGCAGGACCGCGCCGTGCCGGGCGGTCAGTCCGTTCGTCTCCATCGCCGTCCGCATCTTCTCCGGCATCTGGCCGCGTACCGCGCCGGGCCGGAAGAACGGTTCCAACAGCGGTACCAGGCCGATGACTTCGAGTTCCGCGGGGGTCGGCACCCGGGGGGCCTTCCCGGGTTCGGGCGTGTGGGGCATACTGCGAGTCTAGATGGTTCGGAAAACCAAACTGTTTGGCAAACCTAAGCGATCCGGCCGGGCCCGACCGCCCGGCCCGGACCGCCCAGGCCGGACCCCTCGGACCCGGACCGCCCAGGCCCGGACCGCACCGATCAGAACGGGGAGAGCACATGCCGTCGACCGAATACCGCGACGCCCTCAACGACGCCCTGGAACGGATGGACGACCTCGGCTACGAACGCGGCCACGGCGTCGACCTCGCCAGCCACGGCCCCATGGGCGCCGAGGCACTGGCCGCACTCGGCCACGAGGACGAGGTCGCCCGCTGGGTCGGCCGCTACCGCAAGGCCCTCGACCACCACGCCCCGCCCGCCGCCCGCTTCCCCCTCGACCCCGCCGACCCGTCGTCCTGGCGCCCCGCCCTCGGCGCCTTCGACCGGGCCGGCGACTGGGAAGCCCTCTTCGCCCGCGAACTCGCCGACGCCCCCTGGCGCGACGTCCTCGTCCGCTGGTGGCCCCGGCTGCTCCCCGGCCTGTTCGCCGGCCTGACCCACGGCCTGATCCGCACCGCCCACGCCGTCCGCGGCCTCCACGCGGCCGGCGCCGACGCCACCGGGCTCCAGCTCACCGAACTCGCCCGCGGCCTCGCCTACTGGGCCGCCCGCTACGCCGAACTCCCCGGCGCGCCGAGCCTCAACGGCACCCTCACCCTCCCGTCCGCCGTCGCCGCGCTCCCCCGCGACCCGCAGGACGGCGGCCTCACCCCGGGCGCGGTCCGCCACCGCCTCGACGCCCTCACCGACCACCCCGGCTACCACGAGAGCCTGACGCGCCTCGCCCCCGAACACGCGCCCCGCCTGCTCGGCGACATGACCCTCCAGTTCACCGACGTCTACCTCGGCCACCCCGAGGTCGCGCCGGTCCCCCTCGTCCACGGCGTCACCGCCCCCGCCGCCGCCCGCCTCGTCCTGCCCCACCTCCCCCACGAGCTGTACGAACCGACGCTGGCCCGGCTCTGGCAGGTACACACCGCGCTGCTGCTCGCGTTCACCACCGACCGGCGCGGCGAGGGCAGCGACGCCTGGCGCGACGAGCTCCCCGACCTGCCGTCCCTCGCCGACCAGGCCGCCCGCGCCGCCGACCACGGCGACGAGCACGTCATCAAGTTCACCGAAGCCTGCCTGCGCGAGTACACCCTCCGCCCCGACCCCCGCTACCGGGCCGCCGCCCACGCCGCCCAGCGGCGCATCCCCCGCCTCGACGCGGGCGGCGGGGTCGGCGCCGTGTCCCGCCGGGCCGTCTGAGGCGGGCGCCGGACGGCCCGACCACCGGGCCGTCCGAGGCGGAAGGCCGGGCGAGCCCGCCCCCTCACACCCCCGCCACGGCCGCCTCCCGGCACCTCGCGCACCGGTCCCTACCGTCCCACCGGCCCCACCCGAAATCCGCCGGCACGAGGTGCTGACCCTCCAACTCCTCACGGACGGCGACGCGGTAGGCCCACACCGCGCCGATGTACGGGTGGTACGCGTCGTGGAAGGCGGCCGAGGTCAGCGCGGCGCCGCCCGCCACCGCCCGCTGCACCGCGCGCAGCCGCTCGAACATCGCCTGCCCGGCACCGGCCACCCCGGTGGTCGCGTCGAGGAAGAGCCGCTCCCGCGCCTCGTAGATCCCCGCCTCGCTCAACGCCACCCGCCCGGCCGTCTCCGGATCCGCCTCGGCCGCCGGGTCCTCGGCTATCGCCCGCAACCGCGCATGGCACGCCTCCGCCGCCGTGATGAACTCCAGATACACCGCCCGCCGCCGCTCCCCCGTCCCCCGGTCCGCCTCGTACCGATGCCGCAACCGGTCGGCGAGCACCGTCCCCGCCATCGCCAACGCCCCACCGCTGACCGCCCCCGCGAGCGTCCCCCAGTCCATACCGTCCCCCGTGGTGATCGAATGTGGGGCCGAATCTACTGAGCGACAACCGGGCCGGAAAGGGCCGCACCGGCAGGGCGCCGCAACGGGCAGGGCAGATCGCCCCGCGCCCGGTTCGGTGAGCACGTCACCACCCCCAACGACAGGAACAGCGGGCGCCCCAGATACACCCCGTGCACCACGTCCAGCCCCCGCCCGAGCCGGTCGGCCGCGGCGCCCGCCCATCGCGCCAGCCGTTCTACGTCCCGCTCCTGCACCGAGGCGAACCGTGGTGCGTACGAGGCGAGTTGCCCGGCCAGCCAGTCCGCCGCCCCGGCCGGATCGCGCCAGGTGCCCCGTACCTGCCCGGCCGGTTTCGTCAGCCAGAGCGCCACCTCGATCGGCGGCATCTCACCGGTACGCCACTCCGCCGCCGCCCGCCGGTACCGCTCGACCACATCGGGCGGACAGGTCGCGACCGGCTCCATCGGGGGCGGCGGCCGCCGGAACCCCTCCCGGTCGAAGTGAACACCGTCCGGCTCGCCGCCCTTCACGCCCCGCTTCGTACCGACCCAGAGATAGCCGTGGTGATGCAACGGCCCGCACCCTTCCGTGAGTTGCGGTGGCCCCGCCCGAGCCTGCGGGCGGGGCCACCGGGTGGACGGCCGTCCGTCAGGCCGAGAGACCGAACCGCGACGGGTCGATCCCGGCCGCCGCCAACTCCGCCGTCGTGAACCGCAACGGCTCCCCACCGGGCCGCTTGCTGTCGCCCATCGCCCACACGCCGGGACCGATACGGGCGAGGGTCACGCAGGACTCCCCGTCCGGGTGCGTGTTGCCACCGCATGCCGCCCGGAATTCCACCCCGTCGAGCGGCAGTACGTAAAGATCCTCATTCCGCGACACCGTCATGGACCTTCCTCATTCCTTGGAGGACGAGATTTTCCGGTCCATCGTCACCTGGATTCGGCGCCGCGGGCGCCACTTTCCTGTTCGCTCAAGAAGTCGTCGCGGATACCTTCGAGCAGCCCGCGCATCTCCGCACCGGAAACCGCCATTTTCGCGAACCCTTCGAACTTGCGGACATAGATTTCCACATCTTGGGGGTCGGTCACCGTGACTTGGGCGTGAATCGTTTCCACTGCCACCATGCGGTCATCGCGAATCACGAAAGAATGACCGGGGACGTCGGACTGTCGCACGCCGAGCGGCACCACTCTGATATCCACGTGGGTGAGTCGCGAAACGGAGATGATGCGGTCCATTTGCGCAGCCATCATCGGCGGCGGCACGATGCACCAGCGCAGCACGGGCTCAGTGATGACGAACCGCAGCTCCTTGCTCGTATCGTAGAGAACTTCCTGCCGCTCCAGCCGACCTGCGACGGTTTTCCTGAAGGAGTCTTCGGAGAGCCCATGCCGTGCCAGAATGGCCCGAATATATTCCGGAGTCTGCAACAGCCCAGGAACAAGCGACGGCTGAAAGAGCCGCATCATGGACATCTGGGTTTCGAGCGCCCTCGTCACCTGTTGCGCTTTGTGAAGCCCTGTCCTTTTCAGCAGTCGCCAGGCGACCGCCTCCGTGGCGGCCTCGCGTGATGCTTCTATGTACTCACTTCTGACTTCATCGGAAACGCCGATGGCCCCCAGGATGCGGTCCACGTCCTGGGGGCTCGGGGTCAGCCTGCCGTTTTCGATCTTCGACAGCTTCGACTGGGACATGACGGCGCTGCGGGCCACTGCCTTGGCCTCCTTGCCGGAGGTCTTCCGCAGTGCCCGCAGCGCCGCACCGATCTGGGCCCGATTCACTGGCCGTGCTCTGCCCACCAGTCAGGGAAGGGCACGGCCTGTTCCATGGCCTTGTCGCGGATCGCCAGGTATTCCTCCACCCGGTCCGCCGAGAGTTCCTGCGTTCCCAGGAACCCGCCTTCGTCGTCGTAATTCAGTACGGCGATCGTCTGGGAGTCGAAGAGCCAGAAGTCCGGCACCCCTTCGAACGGATTCGGCTGCTCGGTGGTGTCGAGGATGAAGAACTCCTCACCACCGGTCATATTCTTCCAGTATCCCCAGCCCAACTCGTACTGGAGGTACGGCGTCAACGGACGGGACAGGACATGCACCCGGTAGATCCGCTTTCCTCCTGCGGAACGCTTGCGAAGCTCAGCGACCCAGTGGTCGTTGTAGTCCACCGGTTGTTCTTCACCCGCCAGAAAGGACTGGAAGGCCGCCGCGTTCCCCGACTTCCCGTAGTCGTCGAGCGTTTCCAGCCTGAATGCTTCCCGCTCGAAAGCGGCGAAGTATTCTCCCAACGTCTTAGATGAGCTTGCCACGGATCGCCTTCCTGATGAGGTCCGCCGGGATCTCCACGAGATTTTCGTGTCCGGGAATGTTCAGCCCGTGATCGGCCGGGGTTTCCCCCTGGACCAAAAACGTGCCACGGTCGGTGGCGTACAGCGTGGGACAGTTGTCGTGTTCACACGTGCTGACCAATTTGGTGACCTTCATGGACACACCCACCCCCTCTTCACAGCGCCGACGCGCCGCCTCACAAACGATCCTCGCGACCGGTGAACGCGGCGTCAAGCAAGGCCAGTTGAGAGAACAGGAAACCGACCGGAGAGATCAGAATTCGGTGAATTTCCCGGCCCTTGTCCCTACGCGGCGAACTCCTCGCCCTTCACCGCCGTGACGAACCGGTGCCAGGCCCCCGCCGGAACAACGAGGGCCGGTCCGCCCGGCGCCGCCTTGGAGTCGCGGACGGGGACGATGCCGGGGAGGTTGTCGGCGATCTCCACGCAGTCCGCGCCGTCGCCGTTGCTGTAGCTGCTCTTACGCCAGCAGGCGCCGTCGAATTCAGTACTGCGCCTGCGCTTCATCCCGGTATCTCCTTGCCGCGTCTTCGATGAGGGCGAGGGACGCCTCCAGTGACAGCGCGGCGGCCCTGAGCCGATCGTAGGACCTGCGGTAGCCCGCAACGAGCGCCGGATCATCGATGGACTGGCCGCTGAAATCACCCTCGGACCAGACCATCGGAGGCTCATCAGCAAAGGTCAGAAGCTTGGCCATGCCCATCATCAGCGGGTGCGCGACCGTCGTTTCCGGAAGGATCTGCACAACGCTCTTGCTGGCCCGGATGACTTCGGCGATGTGCTCCAACTGCTCCGCCATCTCCTCCGGCGGAAGCAACGGCTGGCGGATCAACCTCTCGTGCAGGATCGCCCAGTACGCGGGGCGGTCCCGTTGATCCCAGAAGGCCGCGCGCTCCATTCGCGCACGCACCTTGCGCTCGATCTCCTCGTCCTCCTGCCACGGCGTCACCGTCACGCTGAGCTTTCGCGCGTACGCCTCGGTCTGCAGCAGACCGGGGAAGACGGAAGGCGCCCAGTCCTCGACGGTCGTCGAGCTCTTCTCCAGCTCCGGAATGTTGGCGAAGTAGCGGGGAAGTCCGTTCCGGCTGGCTCTCGCGGCGTCTTCACAGCGCCGTTGGAAAAAGTCGCCCGTACCCAGCTTGCTGTCCACATGCGCGGCCAGATCGGCGGGCATCCTGCGCTCTCCGCGTTCGATCTGGCTGAGGAAGGAGATGCCACGGAAGCTCCCCTTCAGCAGCTCCTCCAACGTGAGCCCCGCGGCCTCCCGCTGATAGCGCAGCTCCGCCCCGTAGAAACAGGGCACGTTCAACCAGGCTTCGGGGCTCTTACGAGGAGGCATAACTCACCACCGCAGTACGCAGGTTGCTCTGCACAACCCGATTCCCTTCCCACGCTACGCCCGGCGACCCCACGCTGTGAGGGCTTCGTCACACAGCGCACGGAAGGGCGTATGTCATGACTGATCACCTCTCACCGCTCCCCGAGGACTTCCCGTCCCCCGATGACGTCGACGGTTGCTGCGCGACGTTGCGGGACGCGTTGCGGGCGAACGGGATCACGTTGCCTTCGCTCGACGTGGACCTGGTGGCGTTCGCGGGGACGCGGCACATGCCGCTGGTCGCGCTGGGGCGGTGCAACGGCACGACCGCGCTGCGGCTGGCGGGGGCGCTGTTCAAGGCCGCGGTGCGGTGAGGGCGACGCTGTTGCTGGAGCTGCTGGCCGTGCCGGGCGCGGTCCGCACCGTACGGCGGGAATTGCGGAGGCATCTGGGGGACGGGTGCGGGGACGCGCAACTGTGCGCCAGTGAGCTGCTGAGCAATGTGATCCGGCATGTCGGGTCGGGGGCGCCGGTGACGGTGCAGGTCACCGGCGGGGGCGACGGGCGGACGTGGCTGGCGGTGACCGATCCGGAGCCGTTCGCGCTGCCCGTACGGCGGACGGCGTGCCGGGACGAGGAGGGCGGGCGCGGGCTGGCGCTGCTGGAGGCGGTGGCGTTGCGCTGGGGCGTGCGGCGCGGGAGCGGGAGCAAGACCGTGTGGTGCGAGCTGCCGCGGGAGTGAGGGCGCCGAGGGCTCGGGGGTGGGTGGGGGATGTCCCGTAGGGGGTGGGTGGGCCCCCGGTTCTGCCTCTACCCGATGAGGGGGCGGGGTACGGCGGGAGGGTCCCCGGGGTTTCCTTGAATTCCGGGGCAGCGGGCCCGGGCCCAACTCTCCGCCTACGCCTCCGCCTCCGCCCCAGGACTCACCCCGCCCACCCCGCACACGGAAACCCCCGTGCCACCTCCCCCACAGAGGTGACACGGGGGTTCCAGTCTGACGTGCCGCGCGGGATGGCTCCATAGGGGGTGCCGGGTTTCTTACGCGGGAGTCAGGTCACGTGGGTCACTCCGGGCGGCTCGCGCGGGCCGCCCGATCCACGCGTACGGGGCGCACCCGGGCCGTACAGGACGGCCCCGCGCCTGCCGGACGGAGCCGCACCGGGCCCCACGACCGCCCCCGACCGGAGCCGCGCCGGACCACGGCCGCCCACCCCGCAGCCGAGCCGTACGGGACGGCCCCGCGCCCGGGGCGCCTCCGCCACCCACGACGCGCCGCGTCACCCCGCCCCCGTACCGCCTGCCCCTCCCCCGCCCCCGTACAGCCCCTCGATCCACTCCGCGAAATCGCTGGTCACGTCCGTGCGGCGGAGTTTGAGGGACGGAGTCAGGTGGCCGGAGCGTTCGGTGAATTCCACGGGGAGGACGGCGAAGCGGCGGATGGATTCGGGGCGGGAGACGAGGCGGTTGGCGTCGTCGACGGCGCGTTGGAGGGCGGCGCGGAGGTCCGGGTCGCCGACGAGGCGGGCGAGCGGGGTGTCCGGTTTGCGGGCCGTGCGGCGCCAGTGGGCGAGGGCGTCGGGGTCCAGGGTGAGCAGGGCGGTGAGGTAGGGGCGGTTGTCGCCGGTGACCAGGCAGTGGGCGATCAGCGGGTGGGCGCGCAGACGGTCCTCCAGCGGGCCGGGGGCGATCTTCCGGCCGCCGCTGGTCACGATCAGCTCGTCCTTGCGGCCGGTGAGGGTGAGGTATCCGTCCGCGTCGAGCGCGCCGACGTCACCGGTGGCGAACCAGCCGCCGGTGGTCGCGGGCACGGCCGTGGCGCGGGCCGCGTCCCAGTAACCGGCGAAGAGCTGCCCGCCGCTCAGCAGCACCTCACCGTCGTCCGCGATCCGGACCGCCGCGCCGGGCAGCGGCCGGCCGACGGTGCCGGGCCGGGGCCGGGACGGCGGGGTGACGGTCGCGGCGCCGCAGGTCTCCGCCAGGCCGTAGCCCTCCAGGACCTCGATGCCGGCGCCGGCGTAGAAGCCCGCGAGGCGGCGGTCGAGCGGGGAGCCGCCGCAGAAGACGTACCGGACCCGGCCGCCCAGCGCCTCGCGGACCGGCCGGTAGACCAGCGGATCGTAGAGGCGGCGGGCCGCTTTCAGGCCGGGGCCCGGGCCCTTTCCGGTGCCGCGGTCGCGGGCGGCGGTGGCCTTCCCGTAGGCGCGGGCGATCCGGGCCGCGCGGTCGAAGACGGCGGCGCGTCCCGCCTCCTCGGCGGTGGCCCGCCCGGTGCGGAAGAACTTCTCCAGGACGTACGGGATGGTCAGGAGGAAGGTCGGGCGGAAGGACGCCAGACCGTCGAGGAGGTCGCCGGTCCGGACACTCGGGGCGTGGCCGAGGCGGACCCCGGCGCGCAGGCAGGTGAGGGCGGCCATCCGGCCGAAGACATGGGAGAGGGGGAGGAAGAGGAGCGTGGCCGCGGGGCCCTCGTCGTCCGGGGCGAGAGCGGGGCGGAGCAACGCCGCCGTGTTGTCGATACCGGCGTGGAGGGCGCCGTGGGTCAGTGCGCAGCCTTTGGGGCGGCCGGTGGTGCCGGAGGTGTAGAGGAGGGTGGCGAGGTCCGACGGGCCGGTGGCGGCGCGCCGTTCCTCCACCGCCGCGTCGGGCACCTCCCGTCCGGCGGCGACGAGTTGGGAGAGGGCGCCGGTGTCGAACTGCCACAGGTGGGCGAGTCCGGGCAGTTTGCCGCGCACCCCGGTGACCAGCCGGGTCTCCGTGACGCTCTCCACGACGCAGGCGGCGGCCCCGGAATCGTGCAGGATCCAGGCCGTCTGGTGGGCGGAGGCCGTGGGGTGCACGGGGACGGTGATCAGCCCGGCGGCCCAGGCGGCGCAGTCGATGAGGATCCACTCGTACGTGGTGCGAGCCATCAGCGCGAGCCGGTCACCGCGGCGCAGTCCGTGGGCGATCAGCCCCTTGGCGACGGCCCGGACCTCGTCGGCGAAGGCCGCGCGGGTCACGTCGCGCCAACCGCCGTCGGCCTGCCGCCGGGCCAGTGCGACCGCTCCGGGCGCCCGTTCGGCGTTGACGAACGGCAGGTCCGCCAGCGAGCCGTGGACGAGCGGCGGCGCCAGCGGGGGCGTCGCCGCCTCCCGGACGGCGCCGCCGTGGGCCGTCGTCGCGGAACCGGTGGGCGGGTGCGGGGGCGGGGCGGAATCCTGGCGGGACACGAGCGGCTCCTCGTCGGTGGTGGAGTCGCCGTCGGACGCGTACGGCCCGACGGGCGGCGGCCACGCCGCATACGCGGAACGTGGACGGGTGCGCTACGTGGGGAGGGAGGGGAGCGGGGTGGTGCGGGGCGGTACGGGAACGGGATGCGCGGGGGTGTGCGTGGGGATGCGCGGGGACATCCGGCAGGTCGGCCAACTCCCTTCTTTTTCACGGGTGTTGAGGTCGGCCGAGGTCGCCGAGCGGTGCGTGACCGACAGCCGGCCCGACCCGCCGGTAACCTTACTTCCCGGTAAATTTACGCGAGGGCGACGCGTTGGCCAATGCCCGGTGAGCGCCTTCACCGCACGGATTCCTGACTCGGGTCCCTGACACGGACTCCTGGCAGGGCACCGCCAATGCGCCGACCGGCCAAGGGAGTCGGGACCGGCGCCGCCTCCGTACGGGAGCCGATCGAGGCGATGGCAGGAGGCCGCCGGGGTTCCGTACGGCAACTCCCGGGTGCGGGGCCGAAGTCACGGCAGCCGGGCCGGTTCCGCGGACCTCACGCGGTGGGGCTCATGTGCCGGCGGGCCCACGTCTCGAAGCTGGTGAGGGGACGGGCGGAACGGCATGCCGGGCGCCCGCCGCTCACGGCGCGGCGGAGTCGGGGCGGAACAGGATGCCGGGCGCCCGCCGCTCACGGCGGAGCCGCCCACGGCGGAGCCGCCCACGGCCGACAGCGAGGGCCGGCTCAGCGGCCGCGCCGCTCACCGGCGGGCCGCCACAGGCCCCACAGCCCGAGCCTCGCAGCAGCTCAACCGGTCGGCCCCCTACGGGCGTTCCCCCGCCGCCCGGGGCCGCTCCCACCGCTCCCCCGCCATCAGCCGCCCCATCCCCGTCCAGGCGAAGTCCATCAACGTGGCGGCCGTGCGCTCCGCCGCCTCCCGGGGACCGGCCGCGGCGCCCCGCGCCGAACCCTCGCCCCCGGGGCGGACGTTGGCCCATTCGGCGAGTGACTCCGCCGCGCCGACCAGGGCGTGGGCGAGGCCCGCCACCTCGTGGCCGGCCGGTCCGGTGGCGCAGCCCGCCTCGCGGGTCGCGGCGGCGATCAGACCGGCGACGAAGTCGACCAGCCCGGCGCGCATCGCCGCCACCTCGCGCGCGAACGGCTCGCCCTGCGTCCGCGCCTGCTGATGCAGCACCGCCCAGCTCTCGGGGTGCGCGGCGGTGTAGGCGAAGAAGCCGGTCAGCCCGCTCCAGAGCTGCCGGTCGGCGGGCGCGTCCGGCTCCACCGCCGCCGTCACCGCCGCCGTCAGCGCCGCGGCCTCCCGGCGGATGACGGCGCTGAACAGCTCTTCCTTGGAGTGCAGATACAGGTAGACGAGCGGTTTGGAGACCCCGGCCAGTTCCGCGACGCCGTCCATCGAGGCGGCGCGGTAGCCGTGCCGGGCGAAGGTGATCACCGCCGCGTCCAACATCTGCTGCTCGCGGACCGCACGCGGCACCCGCTTGCCCTTCACCGCACCCACGCCGAACGCCCTTCCGTCCCACCCTCGACCGCACCGAAGTTTACGATCTTCGGCTCGCACACCCCTTCCCTTGACGTCACCCCCCATGTGACGAGACGATGCGTCTCGACACGACGAGACGGACCGTCTCGTTTCGTGGGTCGACCGTTCCCTGGCCCGGTTCCGCCGCACGGCGGCGCACCGGCCCGGCCGCACCGTCCGCCCCGTCCCGTATCCGACCCCGGAGGACCCCATGCAGCAGTACGTCGAAGCCGCCCCCGGTATCCGCCTGTGGACCGAGCAGCGCGGTCCGGCCGACGCGCCCCCGCTGCTGCTGGTCATGGGCGCGCAGGCGTCCGGCATCGGCTGGCCCGAGGAGTTCGTCGACGCGCTCGCCCGGCGGCACCGCGTGATCCGCTACGACCACCGCGACACCGGCCGCTCCACCTGGGCGTTCGACACCGATCCGTATCCGATCGCGGCGCTCGCCGAGGACATCGTCGCGGTCCTCGACGGGCTGGGCATCGGCAGCGCCCACCTCGTCGGGCTCTCCCTCGGCGGCATGCTGAGCCAGCTCGTCCTCGCCGACCACCCCGAACGGGTCCGCTCCGCCACCCTGATGGGCACCAACGCGCTCAGCACCCGCCCGTACACCGCGCCGGACGGCACCGAGGTCCCCGCCGAAGAGCTGCCGGGCATCTCACCGGAGGTCCTGGAATTCTGGGCACGGCCGGTCGAGGACCGGGGCGAGGAGGCCGAACTGGACCGACGCACCGAGCACTGGCAGCTCCTCGCCGGTGGGCGACTGCCGTTCGACGCGGTGTGGTACCGGGAGCTGGAGCGGCGGATCATCGCGCACACCGGGACGCACACCCCGCCGAGCGCGCACTCCCGCGCCGACCCCGACGGGCTGCTGCGCACCGCGGAGTTGGCCGCCAACCGCGTTCCGGTGCAGGTCATCGTGGCCCCCGCCGAGCCGGTGTTCCCGCCGCCGCACCCGCACCACCTCGCGCAGTGCCTCAACGCCGTACGCACCACGGAGATCCCGGGCATGGGCCACGCCCTGCCGCCGGCCGTCCAGGGCCCGCTCGCCGCGGCGGTCCTGGCGCACACGGACGCCGCGGAAAGGGGCTGAGAAGGCACCGCGGGCCGAGGGGTCGCGGACACCGGCCGCCGCGGGCCGACGGGATCGCGGACACCGGCCGCCGCGGGCCGACGGGATCGCGGACACCGGCCGGCCGCCGGGCCCGTACGACGACGGCGCCCCCGGAACCGTGGGGTTCCGGGGGCGCCGTCACGCGCGGGCCGGGGGACGGACGGCCCGCGCGGGGGTCAGCTCGCGGCGGCCGCGGCGGGCACCGGGGCGACCTGCTCGGCGGCGGCGCTCTCCGCGTCCGCCTCCAGCGTGCTGCCGTGGGCCGTCGCGTAGGCGTCGCGGTCGAGGATCTTCTCCTTGGCGGCGACGATGATCGGGACCGCCGACTGGCCCGCGACGTTGGTGGCGGTGCGCATCATGTCGAGGATCGGGTCGATCGCCACCAGCAGACCGACGCCCTCCAGGGGCAGGCCCAGGGTGGACAGCGTCAGGGTCAGCATGACCGTCGCGCCGGTCAGACCGGCGGTCGCCGCCGAACCGATGACGGAGACGAACACGATCAGGATGTAGTCACCGATGCCCAGCGGCACATCGAAGATCTGCGCGATGAAGATCGCGGCGATGGCCGGGTAGATCGAGGCGCAGCCGTCCATCTTGGTCGTCGAGCCGAACGGCACCGCGAAGGACGCGTACTCCTTGGGCACACCCAGGCGCTCGGTGACCTTCTGGGTGACCGGCATGGTGCCGACCGAGGAGCGGGAGACGAAGGCGAGCTGGATCGCGGGCCAGGCGCCCTTGAAGAACTGGATCGGGTTGACCTTGGCGACCGTCGACAGCAGCAGCGGGTAGACGCCGAAGAGCACGAGGGCGCAGCCGACGTAGATGTCGACGGTGAACGTCACGTACTTGCCGATGAGGTCCCAGCCGTACGTCGCGATGGCGCGGCCGATGAGGCCGACGGTGCCGATCGGGGCGAGGCGGATGACCCACCACAGGGCCTTCTGCAGCAGCTCCAGGGCGGAGCGGCTGATCTTCAGGACCGGTTCGGCCTTCTCGCCGAGCTGGAGGGCGGCGATACCGGCGACGGCGGCCAGGAAGACGATCTGCAGGACGTTCAGCTCGGTGAACGGCGTGATGACGTCGGTGGGGATGATGCCGGTCAGGAAGTCGATCCAGGAACCGGCGTGCTCGGGCGCCTGCCCGTCCTTCGGCGTCAGGCCGGTGCCCGCGCCGGGGTGGGTCAGCAGGCCGATCGCGAGGCCGATGGCGACGGCGATCAGCGAGGTGACCATGAACCACAGCAGGGTGCGGGTGGCGAGCCGGGCGGCGTTGTTGACCTGCCGCAGGTTGGTGATCGACACCAGGATCGCGAAGAAGACCAGCGGGGCGACGGCGAGCTTCAGCAACTGCACGAAGAGGTCACCGATGTGCCCCAGCGTGGAGGTCAGCCAGGCGACGTCACCGCTCTTGGCGATCCAGCCGAGCAGGACGCCGAGGACCAGACCGGCCAGGATCTGGACCCAGAACGGGATCTTCGGTATTCGGGACTTGGCCGCGGATGCGGAGGTCTCGGAGGACGTGGACAACGGACACACTCCTGGACAGGTCAGGCGTCGGGAAGGTGAAGGTGGGGGGCGTCAGGCCGCCCGGAGGTCCGTACGCGGATCTCCGGCCGCTCAGGTTCAGCGACGGCAACAGGCCGCGGAGACACAGCGGCAAAGATCGACGTGCAGGCGCGCCACAAGCCGGATGCCCGGCGGGAACGTGTGCGCGATTGCTGCCTTCATGGCGATTACGTTAACACTCAAGCTTTGGGGAACCCAAAGGAAATCTTTGGTCTTTTCGCCCGCGGAACCGGCCGTCCATGCCGAACGCCCCGCCACGGAAGGGAAATTCCGAGGCGGGGCGTCCGGGACGGCGGAAGAGGGATGTGAGGTGTCCGACACCGCGGCGGCGGGCGGCGGTGGCGTGACGGCGGGCCGCGGCGCGGCCCGGCGGCTCAGAGGAGGCCGTCCTCCTGGCTGCGGTTGGCGGCCAGCCGCTCCCGCTGCCGCTCGACCTTGTCGACGATCTGTACGGACATCGCGTCCCGCTGCTTGCGCAGCAGCACCAGGCTGAGCGGCGCGGAGACCACGATGGCGACCAGCAGCAGCCAGACCATGTTGGAGCCCTTGATCGCGAGCGGGATGACCCCGAGCCAGGCGAGCCCCCAGGCCACCGCGAAGCAGGCGAGGAAGAGGCCGATGCGGAGCGCGGTGTAGCGGAGAGTGGCGTACTTGGGGCTGCTCACGGTGCGGAACCTTCTTCTCAACGGCAACCAAAGGGTCGCCAACCAGTCAAGCACAGCGCCGAGGGCGATCTTCCGTGGCCCCGGCGGCCGTTGCCCGGCCGCCGCGGGGACGTCCCCGACCACCGGGAACGCCCCCCGGCCGGAGCCAGGGGGCGTTGTCGGTACACGGCGTCAGACGCGCATCGCCTGCGGCGACTCACGGCGGTCCGGGTCCGGGCCCGGGTACTCGCGGATCGCCTCGTAGCGGGTGTTGCGCTCGACGGGGCGGAAGCCGGCGTCGCGGATCAGGTCGAGGAGGTCCTCACGGGTCAGCTTGTTGGGCGTGCCGTAGTTGTCCGCGTCGTGGGTGATCTTGTACTCGACGACCGAGCCGTCCATGTCGTCCGCGCCGTGCTGGAGCGCGAGCTGCGTGGTCTGCAGACCGTGCATCACCCAGAAGCACTTGACGTGCGGGACGTTGTCGAAGAGCAGCCGGGAGACGGCGAAGGTCTTCAGCGCCTCGGCGCCGGTGGCCATCGTCGTGCGCGCCTGGAGCTTGTTGCGGACCTTGCCGTCCTGCATGTCGACGAAGTCGTGCTGGTAGCGCAGCGGGATGAAGACCTGGAAGCCGCCGGTCTCGTCCTGGAGTTCACGCAGCCGCAGGACGTGGTCGACGCGGTGGCGCGGCTCCTCGATGTGGCCGTAGAGCATCGTGCACGGGGTCTTCAGACCCTTCTCGTGCGCGAGGCGGTGGATGCGCGACCAGTCCTCCCAGTGGGTGCGGTGGTCGACGATGTGCTGCCGGACCTCCCAGTCGAAGATCTCCGCGCCGCCGCCGGTCAGCGACTCCAGGCCCGCCTCGATCAGCTCGTCGAGGATCTCGGAGGCGGAGAGCCCGGAGATGGTCTCGAAGTGGTGGATCTCGGTGGCGGTGAACGCCTTCAGCGAGACGTTCGGCAGCGCCTTCTTCAGCTCGCTGAGGGAGCGCGGGTAGTAGCGCCACGGCAGGTTCGGGTGGAGCCCGTTGACGATGTGCAGCTCGGTGAGATTGTCGTTCTCCATCGCCTTGGCGAGGCGGACGGCCTCCTCGATGCGCATGGTGTACGCGTCCTTCTCGCCCGGCTTGCGCTGGAACGAGCAGTAGGCGCACGACGCGGTGCACACGTTCGTCATGTTGAGGTGACGGTTGACGTTGAAGTGGACGACGTCGCCGTTCTTACGGGTGCGCACCTCGTGGGCGAGACCGCCCAGCCATGCCAGGTCGTCGGACTCGTAGAGGGCGATGCCGTCCTCGCGGGTCAGCCGCTCGCCGGCGTGGACCTTCGCCTCCAGCTCGCGCTTGAGGCCCGCATCCATCGACGCAGCCATCCGGTCGCCTCCCAGTCTCTGCCGTGTCCGATTCCGTCCTGTTCCGCCCCTGCGAACGGACCCGCCCGAGCCTACTCCCCCGCCCGCGGGAAGGGCGGGGCCCCCTGAGGACACCCCGCCCGCCCGGCGTCTGCTACACGGACTCCTCGGGGAGTTCGCCGACGCGGTTCTCCCACTTGGTGGAGAGCACGATGGTGGTGCGCGTGCGGGAGACGCCCTTGGTGCCGGAGAGCCGCCGGATCGTGGTCTCCAGGCCGTCGACGTCGCCGACGCGGACCTTGAGCATGTAGGAGTCGTCGCCGGCGATGAACCAGCAGTCCTCGATCTCCTCCAGATCACGCAGCCGCTGGGCGACGTCCTCGTGGTCGGCGGCGTCCGACAGGGAGATGCCGACCAGGGCGGTGACGCCGAGCCCGAGGGACTTGGCGTCGATCGTCGCGCGGTAGCCGGTGATGACCCCGGCCGCCTCCAGACGGTTGATGCGGTCGGTGACGCTGGGCCCGGAGAGGCCGACGAGCCGGCCCAGCTCCGCGTACGAGGCCCGCCCGTTCTCGCGAAGTGCCTGGATGAGCTGCCTATCCACCGCGTCCATGGACTCTAGCCTTCCAATCTTTATGCATTTTCGAGTTCTACATGTAGAATCTAAGGCATACAGGGCCCGATGCCCTGTGATTCTCTCAAACGATCAAGGACGATCTTCACAGGAGTTGTCACCGTGTACTCGATCGAGATGGCCTACGCCCGCATGCGCGAGCTGCAGGACCGGGCCAATCGTTCCCGTGCTCACCAGCCCGCCGCCCCGCGGGCCCGGCGCCGTACGCAGCGCGCCGCCAAGAAGCGCTGACCCGCGCACCGCGGGCCCCGCGCCGCCGAACGGCCCGGCCCCCGCGGACCTCTCCCTAACGGACACCGGGGCCCTCCTCACGGGAGGCCCGCCCCAGTTCCCCCTCCCAGCGCCGGTACAGACCGTGCGGCACCCCCGCCGCGTCCAGCACCCGGCCCGCGACGAAATCCACCAGATCCTGGATGTGCGTCGCCCCCGCGTAGAACGCCGGAGAGGCGGGCAGCACCACGGCGCCCGCCTCGTCCAGCGCCACCAGTTGCTTCAGCGTCGGTCCGCTCAGCGGGGTCTCCCGCACCGCGACCACCAGCGGCCGCCGCTCCTTGAGCGTCACGCTCGCCGTCCGCTGGAGCAGATCCTTCGAGAGTCCGAGCGCCACCCCTGCGACACACGCCGTGCTCGCCGGGACGATCACCATCCCCTTCGCCGGATACGAACCCGACGACGGGCCCGCCGCCAGATCCCCCGCCGGCCAGTGCCGCACCCGCGCCAGCTCCTCGTCGCTCACCGCGAACGTCCCCGGCTTGCCGTCGGCGCCGCGCGCCAGCCACTGCCGCAGGTCGTCCTGCCAGTGGGCATCCCGGAACGCGATGCCGGTCTCGTCCAGCAGCGTGAGCCGGGACGCCCGGCTCACCACCAGATCCACCGCCTCACCCGCGGCGAGCAACGCGCGGAGCACCGAGGCGGCGAACGGGGTGCCGGAGGCGCCGGAGACCCCGACGACCCACGGGCGGCGCGGGCCGGGAGCCGGCTGCGGGGCGCCGGATGAACTGGTGTCGACGGGCGAGAACTCCACGACATCGAGCCTATCCGGCGGAACCGCCGACCCCGTCACGGCCGTTCTCCCCCGTGAACCCCGCCGTCCGGGCGGGCGCCGCGACCGAGGAGGCCGGACCATGAGCCGTGCGAAGCCCGCGCTCTTCCTGATGCTGGGCTGGACCGCCCTCCTGTGGGTGCTGGAGATCGCCGACAGCCTCAGCGGCAACGCCCTCGACACCTTCGGGATCCGGCCACGCGAGCTGCCGGAGCTGGCCGACATCATCCCCGCCGCCTTCCTCCACTTCGGCTTCGGCCACCTCGCCGCCAACACCGTGCCGCTCTTCGTCCTCGGCTTCCTCGCCGCGCTGCGCACCGGCGTGCGCCGCTTCCTCGCCGCCGTCGCGCTGATCACCGTCGTCAGCGGGCTCGGCGTCTGGCTGACGGCCTCCCCGCACAGCAACACCCTGGGCGCGTCCGGCGTCGTCTTCGGCATCCTCGGCTTCCTCCTCACCCGCGGCTTCACCGACCGCTCACTGCCCGACGTCCTCATCGGTCTGGGCGTGGCGGTGCTCTACGGCTCGCTGCTGTGGGGCGTGCTGCCCGGCGCCGGGGACGTCAGTTGGCAGGGCCACCTCTTCGGGCTGGCCGGCGGGGTGCTCGCGGCGTTCGCGCTGCGCGCCCTGCCGCACCGCTCCGCCCGCCCCGCTGTCAGTGGTGTCCCGTAATCTCTCGGTGAAGGAAGAGCACCGGGCGGGCCTGCCGTCCGGCTCGCAGTGCGACGGGGTGACGAGATGTCCGACCAGCAGCCCGGTTACGGCTACGGCCCGCAAGGGCAGCCGCAGCAGCCCTACGGCGCCCAGGGATGGCAGCAGCCGGCCCCGCCACCCGGCGGATACGGCTACCCGGCCCCGGGGCAGTACCCCGCCCCGGGATACGCCCCGCAGCCCCCGTCGGGACGGTCGTCGTACTCCACCGCGATGTGGGCGCACCTGAGCGCGGTGCTGACGCTCACCGCCGGGTCGATGGTGTGCTGCGGGATCGGCGCGTTCGCCGGCTGGATCGGCCCGATGTCGATGCGGAACGACTCCCGCAGCAAGAACGACCCGTACCTGCGCCACCACACCACCGAGGCGCTGAACTTCGGCCTCACCCAGGCGATCATGGCGGTCATCGGCACCGTCCTCTACTTCAGCACGATGCTCGTCTTCGGCATGGTGGCCGACGAGGCGCAGCGCGAGTCCGCCGGGCTCGCCGTCCCGATGCTGACGGTGATCATCATGATGGGCGGGTACGGCCTCGCCAGCGTGATCTGCGGCATCATCGCCACGGTGAAGGCCAACCGCGGCGAGTGGTGGTCCTACCCCCGCCTGATCGCCTGGCCGATGCTCAAGCCGTGAGCCCCGGGGCCGGTCGCCTCGGCGGTGACCGGCCGGGCCGCCCGGTGAGGGCGCCCGGTCCGCGCGCGGGGACGGACGGCACCGCCCTGCCCCGCCGAACGGAAACGGCCCGGAGCTTCAGCTCCGGGCCGCCGCCGTATCCGTACCGCCGCGTCAGGCCGTCACACCGTCAGACCGCGCACCAGCAGATCGGCGAGGGCGCAGACGAAGAGCGCGATGCCGATGAAGCCGTTGACGCTGAAGAACGCGCGGTTCAGGCGCGACAGGTCGTGCGGCCGGACGATCGTGTGCTCGTAGAGGAACGCGCCCGCGACGATCACCAGGCCGATCCAGAAGAACACCCCGGCGCCGGTGGCCAGCGCGTACCAGACCAGCAGTGCGGTGGTGACGGTGTGGCAGGCGCGGGCGCCCCGGATCGCCGCCGGGATGCCGAACCGCGCCGGCACCGACTTCACCCCGACCTCGCGGTCCGTCTCCACGTCCTGGCAGGCGTAGATCAGGTCGAAGCCGCCGATCCAGATGCCGACGGCGAGGCCGAGGATCACCGCGTCCCAGTTCCACGACCCGGTCACCGCCAACCACGCCCCGACCGGCCCTATCGCCTGCGCCAGACCGAGGATCGCCTGCGGGAAGTTGGTGAACCGCTTGCCGTACGGATAGACCACCATCGGCACCACCGCGACCGGCGCCAGCGCCAGGCACAGCGGGTTGAGCAGCGCCGCGGCGCCCAGGAAGACGACGACGGCGATCAGCGCGCCGGTCCACGCAGAGCGGACCGACACCGCGCCGGTCACCAGCTCACGGCCGGCGGTGCGCGGGTTCCGGGCGTCGATCTCGCGGTCGATGATGCGGTTGGCGGCCATCGCGAACGTCCGCAGCCCGACCATCGCCACCGTCACCAGCAGCAGCCGGACCCAGTGGATGTTCCGGTCCCACTCGAACATCGCGGTGAGCGCCGCGATGTAGGCGAAGGGCAGCGCGAAGACCGAGTGCTCGATCATCACCAGGCGCAGGAAGGCTTTGGTCCGGCCGGGCCGCGGGGCCGCGGCGGGGACCTGCGCCCCGCCGTCGCCGGGGAGGGCTTCGCTGCTCACAGGCCGTACTCCTTCCACCGGCGGTCGACGAGCGCCGCCGTACGGGGATCCGACTCGACCATGTCCGGCCAGCCGCCGTCGCGGGTGTAGCCCTCCTCGGGCCACTTCCGCGTCGCGTCGATCCCTGCCTTGCCGCCCCAGAACTGCTGGTAGGAGGCGTGGTCGAGATGGTCGACGGGGCCTTCGACGACGGTCAGGTCGCGGGCGTAGTCGGTGTTGCCCAGCGCCCGCCAGGAGACCTCGTGGAGGTTGTGGACGTCACAGTCGGCGTCGACGACGACGATCAGTTTGGTCAGCGACATCATGTGGGCGCCCCAGATGGCGTGCATGACCTTCTGCGCGTGCTTGGGGTACTTCTTGTCGATCGAGACGATCGCGCAGTTGTGGAAGCCGCCGGACTCCGGGAGGTGGTAGTCCACGATGTCCGGGACGATGATCTTCAGCAGCGGGAGGAAGAAACGCTCCGTCGCGCGGCCCAGCGGCCCGTCCTCCGTCGGCGGGCGCCCCACCACGATCGACTGGATCAGCGGCCGCTTCCGCATCGTCACACAGTCGATCTTCAGCGCCGGGAACGGCTCCTGCGGCGTGTAGAAGCCGGTGTGGTCGCCGAACGGGCCCTCCGGCAGCATCTCGCCGGGCTCCAGCCAGCCCTCGATGACGACCTCCGCCTGCGCCGGGACCTGGAGCGGGACGGTCTTGCAGTCGACCATCTCGATCCGCTTGCCCTGGAGGAACCCGGCGAAGAGGTACTCGTCGATGTCGCCGGGCAGCGGCGCGGTCGACGCGTACGTGACGGCCGGGGGGCAGCCGAAGGCGATGGCGACCGGCAGCTTCTCACCTCGGCGGGCGGCGACCTGGTAGTGGTTGCGGCTGTCCTTGTGGATCTGCCAGTGCATACCGATGGTGCGCTTGTCGTGGCGCTGGAGGCGGTAGAGCCCGAGGTTGCGGATGCCGCTCTCGGGGTCCTTGGTGTGCGTCAGGCCCAGGTTGAAGAAGGAGCCGCCGTCCTTCGGCCAGGTGAAGAGCGCCGGAAGCGCGTCCAGATCGACGTCCTCGCCGCGGAGCACGACCTCCTGGACGGGCGCGTCGTCGCCCTTGACCTTCTTCGGCGGGACGTGGGTCATCCCGGCGAGCTTGCCGAACGCCTCCCGCATCCCGACGAAGCCCTGCGGCAGCTCGGGCCGGAGCAGTCCGCCGATCTTGTCGCTGATGTCGCCGTAGGACTTCAGGCCGAGGGCCTTCAGCAGGCGGCGGTCGGTGCCGTAGACGTTCATGGCCAGCGGCATCGCCGCGCCCTTGACGTTCTCGAAGAGGAGCGCGGGGCCGCCCGCCTTCTGCACCCGGTCAACGATCTCGCCGACCTCCAAATGAGGATCGACCTCGGCCTTGATGCGCTTGAGGTCGCCCTCCCGGTCGAGCGCCCGCAGAAACGAGCGGAGATCGTCATAAGCCATACGTCCCAGTATCGGGTACGCACTACCCTGGACGGGTCACCGGGCCCCGCAGCGGGCCCGCCGCCGCGCCCAGGGGGCCCTCCGCAATGCTCAGGTATCTGCCGTTCCTTCTGGTCCTGGCCCTGTGGATCTACGCGTTCATCGACTGCGTGAACACCCCGGAGTCGCAGATCCGCGGCCTGCCCAAGGTCATCTGGGTGCTCATCATCCTGCTCTTCGGCGAGGTGCTGGTCGGCCCCGTCGCCTGGCTCGTCGCGGGCAAGGTCCGTACGCCCGCGGGCGGCGCGCCGCGCGCCCGCGCCACCTGGGTGGCGCCCGACGACAACCCCGAGTTCCTCCAGTCCCTCAAGGACGAGAACAAGAAGGACGAGGCGCTGCTCAAGGACTGGGAGGCGGACCTGCGCCGCCGCGAGGAGGAGCTGCGCCGCCGCGACGACGGCACGCCGAACGGCCCCGGCCAGAACCCGCCGCCGTCGAAGGACTGACACTCTGGCGGCATGGACGACCCATCGGAGTCCGGCCGCCAGGAATGGGCGCGTGACCGCGACGCCCTGATGCGCGACGGCACGGACGACCACCCCGCCCCCACGCTGCCCGGCGACCCCCGCCACCTCCAGGAACAGGCCCGCACGATGCTGGCGACCGCGCTGGCCGAGGCGCGCGCCGGACGCGACGAGGGCGGCGTGCCGATCGGCGCGGCGCTCTACGGGCCCGACGGCGCGCTCTGGGGGCGTGGCCGCAACCGCCGCGTCCAGGACGGCGATCCGTCCGCGCACGCCGAGACCGCCGCGTTCCGCGCGGCCGGCCGCCGCCCCGGCTACCGCGGCACCACGATGGTCACCACCCTCTCGCCGTGCTGGTACTGCAGCGGTCTGGTGCGGCAGTTCGGCATCTCCCGGCTCGTCGTCGGCGAGGCCCGCACCTTCCACGGCGGCCACGACTGGCTGGCCCGCCACGGCGTGCGCATCGTGGTCCTCGACGACCCGGAGTGCGCCGCCCTGATGCGGGAGTTCACCGGCCGGCACCCGGAGCTGTGGCGGGAGGACATCGGGGGCGGCGGGACGGGGTGAGGCCGCGTCCGGAGCGACGGACGAGGTGAGGCCGCGCGCCGAGCGGGGCGGGCCAGGGGCGGGCGGCGGACGCGGGTCCCGCCGGGCGCGAACGGCGGGCGCGAACGGCGGGCGCGGGGCGGCGGGCGCGGGGCGGCGGGCCCGGGCGGCGGGTCCAGGGCGGCGGGCCCGGCGTCCGGCTCGGGCACGGCTCGGGCACGGCACCGGCGGAGCGGGCCGGCACCGGCTCCCGCTCGCCCGTGGCCCCGAAATCCGGTGGCCCCCGCCGCCCCGCCGGGCCACCCTGGTCCCATGGATCTTCCCGCCCGGCGGCCCGCCGTCGACGAGCCGGCACGGCGTGTCCGGGCCCGGCACACCGCACGTACCGTCACCGTCTACCAGGCGTACACCCCGTCGCTCGGCGGGCCGGCCGCCCGCGACGGACGGTTCCCGGCGGCCTGGAAGCGGGACCGCATGACGTGGATCAAGCCGTCGTTCCTGTGGATGATGTACCGCTGCGGCTGGGCCACCAAGCCCGGTCAGGAGACGGTGCTCGCCGTCGAGATCGACCGCGCGGGCTTCGACGCCGCGCTGCGCACCGCCTGCCTCTCCCACCACGACCCCCGCGTCCACCCCGACCACGACGCCTGGCGGCGGCAGTTGACGGCGTCCCCGGTGCGGCTCCAGTGGGACCCGGAGCGTGACCTCGCGCTGCGCCCGCTGCCGTACCGCTCACTCCAACTGGGGCTGTCCGGGGAGGCGGCCCGGCGCTACGCCGACGAGTGGACGGTCGCCATCACCGACGTCACCCCGCTGGCCCGCGAGATCCACGCCCTGGTGCGCGCGGGCGACACCGCCGCCGCCACCGCGCTGCTGCCCGCGGAACGCCCGTACCCGGCGCCGCCGGAGACCCCGGCGCTGTCCCCGGCATAGCGGGCCGGACGCCGGGGCAGCCGCGGGTCAGGCGCCGAAGTCCGGGAGTGTCAGCGAGCCGTCGGCCGCCAGCGGGAAGCCCGGGTTGTGCGCGATCTCCCAGGGGTGGCCGTCCGGGTCGGTGAAGACGCCGGAGTAGAAGCCGATCGGGTTGACCGCGGCGGGCTTCGTGACGGTGGCGCCGGCCCGTTCCGCCGCCGCCAGCAGGGCGTCGACCTCGGCATCGGAGCGGACGTTGTGGGCCAGGGCGATGCCGCCGAAGCCGCCCGGCGTACCGGGTTCGAGCCCGGCGTCCGCCGCCAGCTTCTCCCGGCCCCACAGCACCAGCCCCAGGCCGCCCGCCTGGAAGAAGACGGTCTCCTCGACCTCCTGGCCGCGCCAGCCCAGCGCCTCGTAGAACCGCTTGGCGCGGGCGGGATCGGTGACGCCCAGGGTGATCAGGGTGATGCGCTGTTCCATGCGCTCACCGTAGGCGGCGCGCCCGGCCCGCGCGCGCCGCTCGCGCCCGCGCGCCGCTGTGCCGGGCGCCGTCCCGGAAACGCCCGGAGGCGGCCCCGCGAACGGGACCGCCTCCGGGGGTGGATACGGGCGCGTCAGACGCCGGCGTAGGAGTGCAGACCGGTGACGAAGATGTTCACGCCGTAGTAGTTGAAGAGGTAGCAGGCGAAGGCGATCAGGCCCAGCCAGGCGGCCTTGCGGCCCTTCCAGCCGGCGGTGGCGCGGGCGTGCAGGTAGCAGGCGTACGCGACCCAGGTGATGAAGGACCAGACCTCCTTGGGGTCCCAGCCCCAGTAGCGGCCCCACGCGGCCTCGGCCCAGATGGCGCCCGCGATGATGGTGAACGTCCACAGCGGGAAGACCGTGGCGTTGACCCGGTAGGCGAACTTGTCGAGCGAGGCGGCGGCGGGCAGCCGGGAGAGCACGTCGTTGGCGCCGATACGGACCCGCAGCCAGAACGTCGGTTCCTGCTTGTCCTTGCCGGAGCGGCGCAGCGTGTCAAGACGCTCGTGCAGGGCGGCGACCCGGCCGTCGCCGAGCCGGTCCTCGTAGCGGTCGCGGAAGAGGAAGAGCAGCGTGGCGACGGCGCCCATGTAGAGGACGGCGCCGGAGATGATCGCGCAACTGACGTGGATCCACAGCCAGTACGAGTGGAGCGCCGGAACGAGCTGGTCGCTGGCGGTGTAGAGGACGGAGACCGCGAGGCCCAGGTCGAGCAGGACGGTGGTGACCAGCGGCAGTCCGATCCAGCGGACGTTCTTCTTCAGCGCCAGCAGGATCAGGTACACGGTGACCGCGACGGCGGCGAACGTCGTCGAGAACTCGTACATGTTGCCCCAGGGGGCACGCTGCACGGACAGGGCGCGGGTGACCACACCGCCGAGGTGCAGCGCCCAGGCCAGCACCGTCAGGGAGATGGCGATCCGGCCGTAGAGGTCGCCCTTCTCGGTGCCGCCGGCCGCGCCGGGGCCGTCGGGGACGTCCCGGGCGCCGGGCGCGGTACGGGTGACGACCGCGGGCCGGTCCAGTACCGCGGTGCCGCCCTTGGCCGCCGCGCGGACGGTGACGGTGGCGGGCTGCTCCGTCTCGGCGGTCAGCGCGGCGGCCGTACGGCCGACCTTGCTGCGGCTGCCGAACACCCACTCGGCCATGTGCGCGAGGAAGGCCAGGGTGTAGACGGCCATCGCGCCGTAGACCAGCAGATTGCTGTTGTGCGCCAGTGTCTCGTTGGCTGCGGCCGCGATGTTCACGCGCGCGCTCCTTCGGAGGGGTCAGCGGGGTCGGCGGAGTCGGTGGGCTGCGCCGGGTCTTCGGGGCCTTCGGGGGCCTCCTCGTCGGGGGACGCCGGGGCCGCGGCGGGGGCCTTGACCTCGGCGGAGGACTCACCGGGGGCTCCGTCCTCGGTGGACGCCTTGCCGGTGGCCGGCGACGCGCCGTCCGCGCCGGGGCCGTCGTCCGGCCCGTCGTCCGGCCCGTCGTCCGGCTCCGCGTCCGGTGCGACCGGTGCGTCCGGGGTCAGCGCGGCGGCGAGACCGGCGAGTTCCTCCGGGAGCCGGGCCGACTCGCTGCGGCCCAGACCGGCGATCTCGACGACGGTGGTGCCGTCCGGGCCCGGCTCGGCGCGGACCCACACCCGGCGGCGCTGGATGAAGAGCGAGGCCGCCAGGCCCAGCAGCGCCGCCACCGCGCCGGTCAGCGCGAGACCGTTGCCCGGCTGGTGGGTGATCTTGAAGCTGGCCCAGGTCTTGACGCCGGTGAAGGTGATGGAGCCGTCGCCGTTCGGCAGCTTCATCGTCTCGCCCGGCAGCATCATCTGCGCCAGCTTGCGGTCCTTCACCTTGTACTGCTTGAGGTGCTTCTGATCGAGCTGGTAGACGCTCTGCGAGAGCCCCGAGTCCAGCCCCAGGTCACCGTGGTACGCGGTGAGCGTCAGCACCGGGTAGTCGAGCGCCGGGAAGGTCGAGAACATCGAGCCGGAGCCCTTGCCGCCGAAGGTCGGCACGAAGAAGCCCTGGAAGCCCAACTGGTTGCGCTCGCCGTCCTTGGTCTGCGCGCCGGGCACCTTCACCACACCGGTGGAGGTGAAGTTCTTCGGGTCCTGCGTCAGGAACGGCACCGCGCCGTCGTACACGACCTTGCCGCGGCCGTCCTTGACCTTCACCTGCGGCGCGTAGCCGTGGCTGAGCAGGTAGACCCGCGAGCCGGCGATGTCCAGCGGCTCGTTGACCTCGATCTTGGTGCGGTGTTCCTCACCGTCCGAGCCGGTGAAGTATGTGACGTTGGCGCGGAAGGTCCGCGGCGTGCCGCGCTCCGGGCCGGTGCGCTCGTACGTCGCGTCGAAGCTGTTGAGGGTGAAGCCGAACGGCGCCATCGCGTCCGGGTCGTAGAACGGGCCGGACTTGAAGTCGTCGTACTGCGTGAGGTTGTTGGCGAAGCCGTCGCCCTCGGTGATGAGCTTGCCGCCCTCGGACTTCCACAGGCTGCCGACGGCGAACGCCACCAGCATCACGATCAGCGCGACATGGAAGACGAGGTTGCCCAGCTCCCGCAGGTACCCCTTCTCGGAGGCCACCGCCGTACCGGCCCGGTGGACGCGGAACCGCCGCTTCTTCAGCAGCCGCTGCGCCGCGTCGAGCACCGCCTCCGGCTCCGCCGCCGTACGCCAGGTCGCGTACGCGGGCAGCCGGGTCAGCCGGCGCGGCGCGGCCGGCGGGCGGCCGCGGAGCTGGCCGACGAACTGCCAGGTGCGCGGCACGATGCAGCCGATGAGGGAGATGAACAGCAGCAGGTAGATCGCGGAGAACCACACCGAGCTGTAGACGTGGAACATCCCGAGCTTGTCGTAGACGTCCCCGAGCGTGGGGTGGTCGGCCCGGAAGGCGTCGACCTTGGTGGGGTCGATGGAGGTCTGCGGGATCAGTGAGCCGGGGATGGCTCCGATCGAGAGCAGGAAGAGCAGCAGCAGCGCCACCCGCATCGAGGTGAGCTGGCGCCAGAACCACCGCACCCAGCCGATCGGGCCGAGCGAGGGGAAGCTGATCTCCTCCTTGGGGGCGGTGGAGAGCCGCGATCCGGCCGCGCCGAGGTCGGAGCCCGCGTCGCCGTCGCGCGGGGCGCCGGACTCCGCGTCGCGAGAGGTGTCGGTCGTGGTGGACATCGGTTCAGATCCCAACGGTGGAGCTTTGCGTCCAGCTCTGCAGCCCGGACATCATTCCGTCCCAGACGCCGGTGACCAGGAGGATGCCGAGCGCGACCATCATGCCGCCGCCGATCCGCATCACCCAGACGTAGTGGCGCTTGACCCAGCCGAACGCGCCGAGCATCCGGCGGAACGCCAGCGCCACGGCGATGAACGGCAGGCCCAGGCCCAGGCAGTACGCGACGGTGAGCAGCGCGCCGCGCGGGGCGCTCGCCTGGTTGAGGGCGAGGGTGTTGACGGCGGTGAGGGTGGGGCCCAGGCACGGCGTCCAGCCGACGCCGAAGAGCGCGCCCAGCAGCGGCGCGCCGGCCAGCCCCATCGCGGGCTTCTTGTGGAAGCGCACCTCGCGCTGGCCGAACCGCTTGAGGACACCGGCGAAGGCCAGCCCGAGCAGGATCATCAGGGCGCCGAGGACCCGGGAGATGATCTCCTTGTTCTCCTGGAGCCGCTGCCCGAAGAAGCCGAAGAGCGCGCCGCCGGAGACGAAGACGGCGGTGAAGCCGAGGACGAAGAGCAGCGCCCCGGCGAACATCCGGCCGCGCTTGGCCTCCGCGAGGTCGGTGCCGGTGACGCCGGTGACGTACGACATGTAGCCCGGTACGAGCGGCAGGACGCAGGGCGAGAAGAAGGAGACCAGCCCGCCGAGGAGGGCGAGGGGCACCGCCGCCAGCAGGGCGCCGGTCATGACGGTGTCGTTGTACACAGCCGCGGCGAGGGTGGTCACGTGATCACTTCTCGGCGATCAGCGGCTTGAGCATCGCGCGCAGATCGTCCTCGGCGAGCGGGCCGAGGGAGCGCGCGGCGATCTTCCCGTGCCGGTCGATGGCGATGGTCGACGGGATCGACTGCGGGTTCAGGCTGCCCTTGGGGAAGCGGAGCATCAGCTTGCCGGCCGGGTCGAACAGGCTCGGGTACGGCATCTTGTGCTGGTCCTCGAAGCTGGTCGCCTGCGTCTTGTTGTCGCGGGTGTTGATCCCGACGAACTGGACGCCCTGCTTCTCGGTGTCCTTGGCGACCTTCGCGAAGTTCGGCGCCTCCGCGATGCACGGACCGCACCACGAGCCCCAGACGTTGAGGACGACGACCTTGCCCTTGTAGTCGGCGAGGTCGAGGTGTGCGCCGGTGGTGCTCTCGCCCGCGATGTCCGGCGCCTGCTGCCGGTCGGCCGCGGCGACCCTGGCGATGCCGTTCTTGCCCTGGACGAACCGGGTCTGCGAGGAGCCGCCGGAGGTGCCCTCGCCGCAGGCGCTCAGCGTCAGCGACGCGAGCACCGTCCCCGCGGCGAGCAGGGTGAGGCGACGGCGGCCGGTGAGGCGGCGGGGGGCGCGGCAGGCACTCATGTGAAAAGTTTCGCATGGGCTGATTCCGGATCTTTGGCGCCCCCCTCACCGGGCGGTTCCCGCCACGAAACGGCATGTCACGGCCGTGCGCGGCCCGTCGGACGGGCCGCGCGCGGGAGTGCGTCAGGCCGCGAGGTACGTCTTCCACCCGCCGGCGGGCTGCTGGCCGACCTGGAGCGACTGGAGCTTGGCGAGGACCGCGGGGTCCTGCGCGTCGAGCCAGTCGGTGAACTGCCGGAAGGAGACCATCCGGACATCCTTGTTCTGCTCGTTGGCGATGTGCTTGAGCGCCTCCTCGACGGCGTCCATGTAGATGCCGCCGTTCCACTCCTCGAAGTGGTTGCCGATGAAGAACGGCGCCCGGTTGGTCTCGTACGCCCGCTGGAAGCCGGAGATGTACGAGTCGGTGGCCTGGCGGCGCCAGCCCGGGTAGTTGACGGACGGGGCGCGGGTGGAGTTCTTCGACTGGTTGGCGAGGATGTTGTAGTCCATCGACAGCACCTCGAAGGTGTGGCCGGGGAACGGGATCTGCTGGAGCGGGAAGTCCCAGATGTTCCCCTTCTTACGGGGCCACATCTGGAGGCCGCCGGGCGAGCTGGCGTCGTAGCGCCAGCCGAGCTTCTCGGCGGTGGGCAGCAGGTTCTCCTGCCCCAGGAGGCAGGGGGTACGGCCGCCGATCAGCTCCTTGCGGTAGTCGAAGGGCAGCGGTTCCAGATCCGTGAAGCCGGTGTTCGTCCGCCACTTGGTGACGAAGTCCACGGCCTGGTCGATCTCGGAGCTCCACTGGTCGGGCGTCCAGTTCTTGACCGTGCCGGAGCCCGCGCAGAAGTGGCCGTTGAAGTGGGTGCCGATCTCGTGGCCGTCGAGCCATGCCTGACGGACGTTCCTGAGGGTCGCCTTGATGTGCTCGTCGGTGAGGTAGCCGATGTCGGAGGCGCCGGGCGCATTGTTGGGCGGGAGGTAGAGGTGCTTCTTGCTCTCCGGCAGGAGGTAGAGGCCGGAGAGGAAGAAGGTCATGGCCGCGCCGTGGTCCCGGGCGAGTCGCAGGAAGCGGGGGAAGAGGCCGTTGCCGACCTCGCCCGCGCCGTCCCAGGAGAAGATCACGAACTGTGGTGGTGTCTGGCCCGGCTCCAGCCGTTCGGGCTTCCCGGGCTGGTGGGGCTGGCGTCCGTAGTCGGCGGTCGAGCCGTCGCCGATGAGCTTGGGCCGCGCCTGGATCGCGTTCTTGACCCGTTGTTTGTCCGAGGCGGTGTCCGAACCGGTCGAGCAGCCGGCGACGCCCAGCGCCGCGGCCGCCCCGATACCCATTCCCAGCAGGTTCCGCCGACTGATTGCGCGCATAGCGTCGTCCCCATCCGTGCTCGCCGATTTCAATAACCATATAAATGGACAATCGGTTAGATGGCTTGGCGAACAAGGAGGTTCCGCGCTATTCAGTTAATTCTTATGACTTTTCCTACTTCCAGCGAGTCATCCTTGACAAGCCGTCAGCCCGCACGCGCCCCCGGACGACGAAGGGGCGGCCCACGACCGGGCCGCCCCTGGGACACACCACGCTCACCTCACGCGCCGAACGCCTTCGCCTTCCCCTTCACCGGCTTGGCACCCGCCAGCAGATGAGACGGGACGAGGTCCCGCGCCGGTTCGCTGTAACCGACGGAAACAATCTTGTCGCCCTGGAACGTGAACGACGTCAGGGACGCCAGCGTGCACTGCCGCCGCCGCGGGTCGTGCCACAGCCGCCGCCGCTCCGCGAAGCTCCGCACGATCCAGATCGGCAGTTGATGGCTGACCGCCACCGCCTCGTGCCCGCGCGCCGCGTCCCGCGCCGCACCCAGCGCCGCCATCATCCGCACGACCTGCTCGATGTACGGCTCGCCCCAGGACGGACGGAACGGGTTCGTCAGGTACTTCCAGTTGCCCGGCTTCTTCAGCGCGCCGTCGCCGACCCCGAACGTCTTCCCCTCGAAGACGTTCGCCGCCTCGATCAGCCGCTCATCGGTCGCCGTCGTGAGCCCCAGCGCCGCCGAGATCGGCGCCGCCGACTCCTGCGCACGCTCCAGCGGTGAGGCCACGACATGCGTGATGTCGCGGTCCGCGAGGTGCTCGGCGACCCGGTCGGCCATCTTCCGGCCCAGATCCGAGAGGTGGTACCCGGGGCGGCGCCCGTAGAGGACACCCTCCGGGTTGTGCACCTCGCCGTGCCGCATCAGATGCACCACGGTGAAGTCTTCGCTGCTCATGTCACCCATTCATTCAGTCGTCGGTCCGTGGGCCCGTGGGTCCGTGGGTCCGTGGAAACACCGCCCCGCCGGGGCGCGCGGCCGAACCGGTACGCGCCCCGGCCGCCTGCCGCGCTCCGGCTCAGGCCCTCGCCTCGGCCGCCGCCCGCGCGGCGGCGGGCAGCGCGGCGGCGATCCGCTCCACCGCCGCGGCATCGTGCGCGGTCGACACGAACCACGACTCGAACGCGGACGGCGGCAGGTAGACGCCCTGGGAGAGCATCGAGTGGAAGAACGCGGTGAAGCGGAACGCCTCCTGCGCCTTCGCCGCGTCGTAATCCGTCACCTCGGCGTCCGTGAAGAACACCGAGAACATGTTGCCCGCCACCGAGACGCGGTGGGCCACACCCTCCTTGGTCAGCGCCTCGCCGACCAGCGCCCGCACCTCCGCGGAGACCGCGTCGACCTTCGCGTACGCCGCGTCGTCCAGCAGCCGAAGCTGCGCGACGCCCGCCGCGGTCGCGACCGGGTTCCCGGACAGGGTGCCCGCCTGGTAGACGGGGCCGGCCGGCGCCAGATGCGCCATCACATCGGCGCGCCCGCCGAACGCCGCCGCCGGGAAGCCGCCGCCCATCACCTTGCCGAACGTCATCAGGTCCGGGGTGACGCCGTCGAGCCCGTACCAACCGGCCTTCGAGACACGGAAGCCCGTCATCACCTCGTCGGAGATGTACAGCGCGCCGTTGGCCGCGCAGAGGTCCTTCAGACCCTGGTTGAAACCGGGCAGCGGCGGGACGACGCCCATGTTGCCCGGCGACGCCTCGGTGATCACACACGCGATCTCACCCGGGTACGCCGCGAACGCCGCCCGGACCGCCTCGATGTCGTTGTACGGCAGCACGAGCGTGTCGCCCGCCTGCGCGCCCGTCACACCCGGGGTGTCCGGCAGCCCGAAGGTCGCCACGCCCGAACCGGCCGCGGCCAGCAGCGCGTCCACATGCCCGTGGTAGCAGCCGGCGAACTTCACGACCTTGGCCCGGCCGGTGAAACCGCGCGCCAGCCGGATCGCGGACATCGTCGCCTCGGTGCCGGACGACACCAGCCGCACCTGCTCGACCGGCGCGATCCGCGCGACGATCTCCTCCGCCAGCTCCACCTCGCCCGCACCGGGCGTCCCGAACGACGTCCCGCGCGCGACCGCCTCCTGGACCGCCGCGATCACCTCGGGATGGGAATGTCCGAGGATCATCGGTCCCCACGAGCACACGAGGTCGACGTACTCGCGACCATCGGCGTCCGTCAGGTACGGACCGGCGCCGGACACCATGAACCGGGGCGTACCACCCACGGCCCGGAAGGCCCGCACCGGCGAATTCACGCCACCGGGCGTCACCTGGGACGCACGGTCGAACAGCGACTGCGAAACAGGGGCTTCATAAGGAAAAGTCACAGCGATCCTGACCTGCATATACGGAGGAAGGGCGGTGCCACACGGACACGGCCCGGCTGACAACGGTGCGGGAAACCCTGGCGCACGACCGGCCCGGCCCACGCCGTTCCTTCCCGTTCCCTCTGGATTCCTCCCGCTCTCGGCCGGGCGTCAACCCCCGCGCGTCTGCGAAACTGGGGCATCGTACGAAGGGGTCACGCCACCCATGGTCTCAGAGGCGCGCGGGGGCGTGCGGCGGGGCGGTTTCACGCGCCGGTGACGGGGGAGGTTCTGAGACGATGATCGGGTTGCGTGGCTGAGGCTGCGAGTGGTCGGGTGGGAGATATGCATCGCGGTGGCGGACTGGGCGAAGGGACCGAGGACCGGGGCCCGGAACGCGCCCAGCGCGGCCGCCACCGGCGCGACGGGATCAAGGGTGGGCACAGCAGAGGCGGCCGCATGGGGGTGACGTACAAGTACTTCGGCGCGCCGAACGGCGCCACCGCCGCCCGCGTACCGATCTCGATGCGTCCCGAGGAGCTCGGCGGCGATGAGCTGGGCATGGGCGGCATGTTCACCAAGATCAAGCCGGAGACCATGGCGGCCATGGTGCTCACCGGCATCGAGGGCGTCCCGCTCCACAAGGTCCCGCCGCTCGAACTCGTCGTCCTGCACCCCGATTACGCGGTGGTCAAGCTGCCGATGACGGTCGTCGACCCGCTGCGCGGCATCGGCGAGGAGTCCGTCGGCGCCGCCGCGTTCATATGGTCCACCGTCCCCGACCGCGGCGGCCCGCGCGACGCCTACACCGTCTACCAGCTACTGCACGAGTGGCAGGACTTCAGCCACCGGCTCCACGAGGCGGGTCACCAGGCGTACTGCCTGGTGTGGCCGTAGCGGTGGCGGCCGGAGAGCCGGCGGGCGGGTCTTCCCCCGGTGCCCGGCCTCCGCTCTCCACCGACGTCTGGGAGACCGTCGAGGCGCTGGTGGCCTGGCTCGACCGGGAGAGCGCCCTGCCGCCCGAGCAGGAGCGGCTGCTGCGGGTGCTGAAGCTCTCCGAGGAGGCGGGCGAGGTGGCCCAGGCCGTCATCGGCACACTGGGCCAGAACCCCCGCAAGGGCCGCAGCCACACCTGGGAGGACGTCCAGCGGGAGCTGTGCGACGTCGCGGTGACCGCGCTGGTCGCCCTCACGACTCTCACCCCGCAGGCCCGCGAGGTCTTCGACGGGCATCTGGCCGGTCTCGCGGAGCGTCTGCCCCGGGGCTGATGCCGGCGGGCGGCGAGGCCGCTTCGTCCGGCGCACCGCTCAGACGCCCGGTGCGGTGTCCATCCCCTCGGGGTGCGCGGCGGTGAGGTAGCGCTGCACCACGGGGGCCGTCCAGGCCACGATCTCGTCCCGTCCGAGGTCGACGGCGGGCGGCAGGCGCAGGACGTAGCGGCACAGTGCCATGCCCAGGATCTGCGAGGCGACGAGCGCGGCGCGGCGCGGCGCCTCCTCGGGCGCCGGGCAGACCCGCGCGATCACCGGTCCCATCTGGTCCCGGAACACCCCGCGCATCCGCTCCGCGCCCGCCTCGTTCGTCACGCCGACGCGGAGCATGCCGGTCAGCGTCTCGTCGCACTCCCAGCGCTCCAGGAAGTGACGGACCAGGCGCGCGCCCATCTCCTCCCGAGGCACGGCGGCCAACTCCTCCGCGTGCAGATCGATCGCGGACGCGGCGGCGAACAGGCCCTCCTTGTTGCCGTAGTACCGCATCACCATCGACGGATCGATCCCGGCGTCGCGCGCGATGGCGCGGATGGTGGCGCGCTCGTAGCCGTCGGCGGCGAAGCGTTCGCGGGCGGCGGTCAGGATCGCGGCCCGGGTGGCGTCGGAGCGGCGGGGGCGGGCGCCGGAGACCACGGTGGCGGCGTTGGCGTCCGCCGCCACGGCATCGGGGGACGGTACGGAAGCTGCTCGCTCGGCCATGCCCACAACTGTATGCCCACAGACGTGGACCCCGGGAGGCTCCCGGTCCGACCGGGCCGGACGCGCACCGGCCCTGACCTGCGACGGGACGAGACGCGCGGGAGCGCCCGCGCGCTTTTGCCCACAACCGTTGACTTCGCGGACGCGGCGGACGTACGCTTGCCAACAAGCGTTGACCAACAAGTGTTGGCACTGATGTCGGGGCGCTGCCGCGGAACGACCGCGTAGGTCACCGCGTAGATCACCGCGAAGGCGTCCCGCACCGCCAGCAGTACGTCGGTCGCAACAGGTTGGGCAGTACGTGTGGCACGGGGAGGCGGCCATGAACGACATGCACGACACATCAGGTACGGCGGCAGGCGCGGAGCGCACGGACGCGCCGAGAGACGCGGCGGACCCGGCGGTCACAGAGGCACCGGCGGGTGCCCGCGGCCGGGCCGGTACGGAGGGTCCGGCCATCACGGGCGGACCGCAGAACCTGGCGGCGCCGGATGGTGCGGCCGGGCGGGGTCCAGCCGGGCCCGAGGGGGAGAAGGGGACGGGGGACGCGGTGGAGCAGGGGAGCGCCGCGCCCTCCGGGCCCGGCCCCGTCGACGCCCAAGCCGAGGTGCTGGTCGTCGGGGCAGGGCCGACGGGGCTGCTGCTGGCGGGGGACCTCGCCGAGGCGGGGGTGCGGGTGACGCTCCTGGAGCGACGCCCGGAGACCATCAGCAATCTCACCCGCGCCCTGGTGGTCCACGCCCGCACCCTGGAGCAGTTCGACGCCCGCGGTCTCGCGGACACGCTCGTCGCCGTCGGCCATCCGCTGCGGCAACTGCGGCTCTTCGGCGGCGTCACCGTCGACGCGAGCCGGCTGCGGTCACGCTTCCCCCTCGTCCTCGCCGTCCCGCAGTACGAAGTGGAGCGGCTGCTGATCCGGCGTGCCCGTGAGGCGGGGGTCACCTTCCGGTACGACTCCGCGGTGGAGGACGTCCGGCAGACCTCGTCCGAGGTGACGGTCCGCGTCCGCGACGCCGAGGGGGTCCACAGCCTCCGCGCCGCCTACCTCGTCGGCACGGACGGGGCCCACAGCACGGTCCGCACCGCGCTCGGGGTGCCGTTCCCCGGCCGGTCCGTGCTCCACTCCCTGATCCTCGCCGATGTACGGCTGGCGCAGTCCCCGCCACACCCGTTCTCCCTCAAGGCCACCCGTGACGCCGTCGCCCTCATCGGTTCGTTCGGCGACGGCTGGTACCGCATCACGGGCTGGAGCCCCCGCCATCAGCCCGCCGAGGACACGCCCGCCGACCTGGACGAGGTCCGCACCCTCACCCGGCTCGCCTTCGGCACCGATTACGGCATGCACGACGCCCGCTGGATCTCCCGTATCCGCAGCGATGAGCGGCAGGCCCCCTCCTACCGCGTCGGCCGGGCGTTCCTCGCGGGCGACGCCGCGCACGTCCACTCCCCCGCGGGCGGTCAGGGCATGAACACCGGTCTCCAGGACGCCGCCAACCTGAGCTGGAAACTCGCCGCCGTCCTCCGCGGCCGTGCCCCGGAGTCCCTGCTGGACAGCTACCAGGCCGAGCGGCACCCGGTCGGCGCGGCGGTGCTGCGCACCAGCGGCGCCCTGCTCCGCCTCGCCCAGCTCCGGACCCCGCCGCAGCGCGCCGCGCGGGCGGCTGTGGCGCAGGTCGTCAACCACGTCCCGCCGATCGCCCGGGGCGCCGTCCGCCGGCTCTCCGGTCTCGCCCTCGCCTATCCGGCGCCCCGCACGGCCCATCCGCTGACCGGTCGCCGCGCCCCCGACCTCCACCTGGCTGATGACAACCGCCTCTACGCGCTGCTGCGCCGCGGCACCTTCGTCCTCATCACCCCGCCCGGCGAAACACCCGACGCCCCGAGCGACCGTCTGACCACCGCATCCTGGCGCAGCGACCGCCGCACCGCCCTGCTCGTCCGCCCCGACGGCTACATAGCCTGGGCCGACGACGCGACCGATCCGGCAACCCGCGCCGCGGCCCTCCGGGACGCGCTCCAGCACTGGACGGGAGCGAGCCTCCCCACCGGCGACCGGAGCGACGACCAGCCCTCCGCCCAAGCCACCGACCGCCCCGCTCACCACGCCGCCGGTCCGGCTGCGGCCTGAACAACCCCGCAGAGCGAGCGGAGCTGACCGCCCGTCGGCGGTTGGGCGCGGGAGCCGGGGCTGGCCGGGCTCTGGGGTCTGGGTCGGGGACTGGGGTCTGCTTCGGGCGGGCGGCTCGTCCGGCAGCCGTCCGACGCGGGTGCCCGTCGTCGCCTCGGTGCGGTGCGGCGGCGTATCGGCACCACCTCCAACCGGCCGGTGCTGGCTGCCGACCGCCCGTCCCGGCTACCGATCACCAGCCCCGGCCGATGGGCTGCTGGCCGCCGGCCCCGGATCCCGACCGCCGGCCACCAGCCCCAACCACCGGGCTGCCGGCTGCCGGCTGCCGGCTGCCGGCTGCCGGCCCAGTAGACCCAAGCCCCGGGACGGCGGTGCCGAGCCGGGACGGCGGTGTCGAGCCGGGACGGCCCACGCCCTTTCCTCCGCCCAGCCGGTGCCGCTCGCAGGCATATGTACGTCATCGGCCCGACCGGGGCAGTAGGACGGCGCTTCTACTCTGGGGCGCATGGTGATCGCCCGTTCCGTGTTGCTGTTCGTTCTTGCCGCGCTCTTCGAGATCGGTGGGGCGTGGCTCGTCTGGCAAGGCGTGCGGGAGCACAAAGGCTGGCTGTGGATCGGTGCGGGCGTCATCGCGCTGGGCGTCTACGGCTTCGCCGCGACGTTGCAGCCGGATGCCGAGTTCGGGCGCATTCTGGCCGCGTACGGCGGGGTGTTCGTCGCGGGCTCCCTCGCCTGGGGCATGGTCGCCGACGGCTACCGGCCCGACCGCTGGGACATCACCGGCGCCCTCATCTGCCTGGCCGGCATGGCCGTGATCATGTACGCGCCCCGGGGCCGCTGACCCACGGGGCCGACGCGACATCCCGGGCCGGGCCCCTGAAACGCCCCGGCTCCCGGGCCGAGGCGAGACCCCGGGCCCGGCCCCACCAACACCCGCCCACGGGCCCATCAGGCAGCCAGGCGCGGCACTCACCGGCCCTCACCGGCCCTCGCTGCCGTTCGCCGCACCGCGTTTCGTTCAAGATCGTGCCGCCTATCCTGGGTGGCGCACCGGGCGCCCGTCGTCGCGGCGGGTGTCTCCGTCCCTGTCCCGAGGAGAGCGCATGACCGCCGAGGAGCGCACCGCAGGCGTCCGTACCGCCGTCGTCACCGGAGCCAGCAGCGGTATCGGTGCCGCCACCGCGCGGCAGTTGGCCGACGCCGGGTACCGCGTCGTGCTCACCGCGCGGCGCCGGGACCGTATCGAGGAGCTGGCCGCCACGCTTCCGGATGCCCAGGCGTACGTCCTCGACGTCACCGACCGGGCGGCCGTCGACGCGTTCGCCGCCTCCCTCGGCCGCTGCGACGTGCTCGTCAACAACGCCGGGGGCGCCCTCGGTGCCGACCCGGTGGCCACCGGCGATCCCGCCGACTGGCGCGCCATGTACGAGGTCAACGTCCTCGGCACGCTCCACATCACCCAGGCGCTGCTGCCCGCGCTCACCGCGTCCGGGGACGGCACCGTCGTGGTTGTCTCGTCCACCGCCGGGCACGGTACGTACGAGGGCGGCGGCGGGTACGTCGCCGCCAAGCACGGTGAACACGTCCTCGCCGAGACGCTCCGGCTGGAGCTGTGCGGGCAGCCCGTCCGCGTCATCGAGATCGCACCCGGCATGGTGAAGACGGAGGAGTTCGCGACCACCCGCTTCCGTGGTGACACCGCGAAGGCGGCGAAGGTGTACGAGGGCGTGGCCGAGCCGCTCGACGCCGATGACGTCGCCGCCACGATCACCTGGGCCGTCACCCGCCCGTCCCACGTCAACATCGATCTGCTGGTGGTCCGACCGCGCGCCCAGGCGTCCAACTCCAAGGTCCACCGCACCTCCTGAGACCGCCGGCCGGACCGCCCCGGCCGCCGTAGCGCGGCTTGCGGAGGGCGCTGCGGGGCGTCGCGGGGACCGCTCACCGCGTCCACACATCCCGCCCACAGAAAGATCACCATGAAGATCAACATCGGGCTCCGGCGGGCCACATGGAATCCGTGTCGCGGGGAACGGGGAGAAGCGTGAGTACCTTCCGTAACCCTCTCCCCCGTATCCGCCGTTCCGGCCGCGCCCTCAAGCGCGCCGCCGTACTGACCGTCGCCGTGGGCGCGCTGACCGCCGGCGTCTCCGCCGGTCCGGCCTTCGCCGCCATGGGCGACAACGTCGTGGACGGCCCGGCCGCCTGCGCGTTCTACGAAGGCCGGCAGACCACCTCCTTCGGCGACCAGGGCGACCGCGTGTCGCAGATCCAGTGCCTGCTGGCCAACCGCAAGTACCTGGGCTGGAACCGTCTCAGCGGCACCTTCGACGCCCCCACCCTCGTGGCGATCGTCAACTTCCAGCGGAACTACGGTCTGGTGCCGGACGGCGCCGTGACCCCCGAGACCTGGAACGCGCTGTACCACGCCGGTACCGTCGCCGCCTGATTCCTTTCCGTCCCACCCGTAAGGGCCGTCCCCGGGCGGCCCTTACGGCTGTCCGGGGCCGGTCAGTCCAGCCCGACGCCGATCAGCGCGAGGGTGATGTTGTCCGGCCCGCCCGCCTCGATGGCGGCCTTCCACAGCGTGAACGCGGCCTTGCTGTTGTCGTTCGCGTACCGGCGCAGCACGTCGTCGATCTCGTCCTCCGGTACGGGGTCGGTGAGGCCGTCGGTGCAGATCAGGTACCGCGCGTCGGGGGTGTGCGGGACGGTCGCGACATGCGGGACGACGGGGGTGAAGCGCAGTCCGCCGCCGAGGGACTGAGTGAGGAGGGAGGTGGTGCGGCGGCCCTGGGAGAGCGGCGGGTTGTCATCGGTGCTGAGCCTCCGCAGCCCGTCCGGTCCGGCTGCGAGCACCCGGCTGTCGCCGACGTTGAAGGCGAGGACGGAGTCGGCCAGGGCGACCACACCGGCGACGGTGGTGCCCATGGTCGCCAGGGCGCGGTTGCGGTCGGCGGCGTCGTAGACCGCGCGGTTGCAGACGTCCAGCGCGTCACGCAGCGCCTCCTCGGATCCCAACGAGCCGCTGGACATGGAGAGTTGACGGACGGTCAGTTCGCTGGCGACCTCTCCGCCGGGCTGGCCGCCGATACCGTCGGCGACCGCTACGACCAGCGGATGACCGAGCGGGAAGACAAGGGTCTGCGGGTTCTCGGTGACGGTTCCGCAGAGCGTCCAGGGGCCGGCCACCAGACTGTCCTCGTTCTGCTCCCGGACCAGCCCCGTGTGGCTCAGCGCGGTCACGGTGACGTACCGCATCGGCACACTCCCCGCCGCCCGCCCCGACCGGGCCGCCTCGACATCACTGCTGCCCCGAGACGCGCATGCCGCACGCCTCCCCTCCATTGTGTGCCCGGGTCCGGCGGTCGCGCCCGGCGAGACGGGAGACAGGGAGACAGGGAGACAGAGGCGGGACGAGGGCGGGAACGGGAGCGGAGGCCAGAACGGGACACAGCGGGGCACCGGGGAAGGCCGAGGGAAAAGGCCGGGGGAAAGGTCGAGGGAAAAGACCGACGGAAAACGTGGAGCCGAATTCAGCGCGTCAGAATTCCAGCGCGCCGGCACTTCACATAACGACTCGCCGGGATTCGACCGTCCCGGACTTCAGCACCCCGGCAATGCAATCCGGAATTTCAGCCCACCGAAACTTCAGCGCGCGGGACACGGCCCCGGCGTCACCGGCGGAACAGGGTCGAGAAAGAAACGCCCGTCGCTCTTCTCCACATCCCATGTCATGCAGAGATGCGGCGCGTGCAGTTGCACCTGCTTTTCGTTCGGGCGGGAAACGGCGGCCTCCCGGGATTCCCCGGAATCCTTCACCTTGCCGACCAGTGTTTTGGCGTAGGCGTCCGCACCGTCACCGTTGATGTAGCGGGCGAGACTTTCCGCATCGCCTTTGCGCAGCTCTTCTTCCACACCGGAGGCGAGTCTCTGCTGCGAGGGCGCTCCCGGGTCGGGCTCCCGTGCGATGCCGACGACCACCACGGCGATCCACCCCGCGAACACGGCGAGACCGAGCGGGAGAAGGAGGCGGCTGCTTTTTCGCCTGCCCTCCCGGGGCCGCGTCGTCGGCGTCGCGCCCTTCCGCGCTGTCGGCATCCGCCCTCCTCGTTCCACCTGCTCCGTCGCGCCTGGCGGCGAGTGGGCGGGAATCACCCCGCCAGGGTGCGACCCACCCACCGCCAGGCAAGACTACCGGATCATATTCCGGTCAAGAGCGCCGGATCATTTGTGGATCGTGATGCACGCCTTGGTGCCCGGGTACTTGCTCCAGTAACCGCACATCCGGGTGTTGTTGGGGAAGCTCTTGTTGATGGTTTTGCTGACCTTCTTGTTCTCGACGCGCCGGGCGCTGACGGTCTTACCCGTCCACTTCCATTTCCCCGCGGTGATGACCGGCTTGTCCTTCCAGGCGCGGTTGTTCGACTGCTTGTCGAGGGTGAATTTGTTGACCTTGAGCTTGGTCCCCTTGACGTTGAGGCAGACGGAGCCCGAACCGTCGGTGGAACCGGGATTCCCTGCGCACCCCTCCGCCGAAGCGGCAGCCGGCGAGGTCGCCAGCGCCAGCAGCGACACACAGCCCACCAAGGCGCTCGCCGCGAACCGCGTACGCCGCATTCGGTCTGTCATAACTTCTCCCCTGTGTATGGCGATTCCACATGTGCGGGCAGCACGACGCCCCGTCAGCCGTACCGAATCCCCGATGAGCTGACGGGACACCACCCGCCCCCTTCTTACTACAGACATGTAGAAGAACGCCTCCCCCGGGGGAGGCCCGCCGAAGCCTGCGCCCGCTACCGGCCCGCCCCCGTCACCGGACAACTGCCGTTCGCAGGGCGTGCGCTGACGCACGCTCCGACGGCGACGAGGGGCGCGATGCGCGGACACCGCCCGGTCATCGAGCGGCGCGGTGCGCGCACACCGCCCGGTCGCCGGGCGGCCTCACCCCTTCACACAGACAACCTGCTTCAGCTTGGCCACGACCTGCACCAGGTCCCGCTGCTGCTCGATGACCTTGCCGATCGGCTTGTACGCGCCGGGGATCTCGTCCACGACACCGGAGTCCTTACGGCACTCCACGCCCGCCGTCTGCTCCTCCAGGTCCTTCGTCGAGAAGCGCTTCTTCGCGGCGTTCCGGCTCATCTTGCGGCCGGCGCCGTGGGAGGCGGAGTTGAAGGACTTCTCGTTGCCCAGACCGCGGACGATGTACGACTCGGTGCCCATCGAGCCGGGGATGATGCCGTACTCACCGCTGCCCGCGCGGATGGCGCCCTTACGGGTCACCAGCAGGTCCAGGCCCTCGTACCGCTCCTCGCTGACGTAGTTGTGGTGGCAACTGATGACCGGCTCGAAGACCGGGCGGGCCTTGCGGAACTCCTTGCGGATGACGTCCTGGAAGAGGGCCATCATCACGGCGCGGTTGTGCTTGGCGTACTCCTGGGCCCAGAAGAGGTCGTTGCGGTACGCGGACATCTGCGGGGTGTCGGCGATGAAGACGGCGAGGTCGCGGTCGACGAGGCCCTGGTTGTGCGGGAGCTTCTGGGCCTGGCCGATGTGGAAGTCCGCCAGCTCCTTGCCGATGTTGCGGGAGCCGGAGTGGAGCATCAGCCAGACGGAGCCGTCCTCGTCGAGGCAGCACTCGATGAAGTGGTTGCCCGAGCCGAGGGAGCCCATCTGCTTGGTGGCGCGGTCCTGGCGGAAGCGCACCGCCTCGGCGACGCCGTCGAAGCGGGACCAGAAGTCGTCCCACCCGGCCGTCGGGTAGCCGTGGAGAGCGCCCGGGTCGACCGGCTCGTCGTGCATACCGCGGCCGACGGGGATGGCCCGCTCGATGCGGGAGCGCAGGTGGGAGAGGTCGTCGGGCAGATCGGCGGCGGTGAGGGAGGTCTTCACGGCGGACATGCCGCAGCCGATGTCGACGCCGACGGCGGCGGGGCAGACCGCGCCGTGCATGGCGATGACCGAGCCGACGGTGGCGCCCTTGCCGTAGTGGACGTCGGGCATCACGGCGAGGCCCTTGATCCACGGCAGGGTGGCGACGTTGCGGAGCTGCTGCATCGCGGCGCCCTCGACGGTGGACGGGTCGGCCCACATCCGGATCGGCACCTGCGCACCGGGCAGCTCGGTGTACGACATAACTTCCTCATTCCCCCGAAAAGACATAGAACGCAAAACGCGGACCATCCATGCGATGCGGGACGGTCGACCGGCGTGTGCGGTGAGACGTGCGGTAGACATTGTGTCCATCGCCCGCCGTCCGGCGGCAACCGGATTTCCCGGGCATTCGCAGGAAGGAGCACCGGACGATGCAGCGCAGGTCGTTCGTCCCCACTGCCGCACTGGCGGCCGCCGCGGCACTGACCGTCGGCCTCGCCGGCTGCTCGGGCGGCTCCTCCGCCACGGGCGGCGCCGACGAGAAGGGCGGTGACCCGGCGGCGCTGGCGCAGTCCGGTCAGCCGGGCCGCTACTCGACGCTCCCCGACGCGTGCCGGCTGCCCGCCGAGTCGACCGTACGATCGCTGCTGCCCGGTGACGGCAAGCGGCTGACCGGCGAGGAAGCCGCGCAGGTCTACGGCGGGCAGGCCGATGTCACGTACGACACGGACCGCCGCGTCGGCTGCCGCTGGAAGCGGGAGTCCACGGCCGGGACCCGGCATCTGACCCTCGACATCCAGCGGGTCGTCTCGTACGACACGAAGATCAGCGACGACGACCGGGCGCGGGAGCTGTACGGGGAGCGGGCGCTGGCCGCGGGCGTGCCGCAGGAGGGTACGGAGTCCGCGCCGCCGAGCGACGCGCCCAGTTCGTCCGCGACGCCCGGGAAGAAGGACGGCAAGGGCGGTAAGGACGCCAAGGACGGTAAGGGCGGCGCGACCGAGGCGCGGCGGGCGGCCGGTGACGCCGCGGGCGGGGTCTCGGCGGACGGCGGACCCGGCAAGGGCGAGGGCGAGGACGGCAAGGGCGGCGCCCCGAGCGGTTCCCCGTCCACCGGGACCACCGCGCAGACCCTGGACGACCTCGGGGACGCGGGTTTCCTCCAGGACGCGCTGGCCACGGCGGACTCCGGGGTGCACCGCGACATCACTGTGGTGTTCCGCACGTCGAATGTGATCGTGACGCTCACCTACGACCAGTGGTCGACCGACAAGACGCGGGTCCCGGAAAGCGGGGAACTGCAGGACAAGGCCCATGCGCTGGCCGAGGAGCTGGCCGACTCGCTCAGCGAGTAATGCGCCCTTCGCGGCGATTGATCCTTCTGTCGGCTTGTCGCCGAACAGTCCGTTTCGCCAGGTGATCTACGGGGCGAATCGTCCGCGCGCCACGTACGGTGCGGTCTAGGGTCTGTCGCCGTACGCCCTGGTCCGGACACCGCCGGTGCCGTACGTTCCGGCGCACCGGAACGGCCTTGATGTGCCGGAACAACGACGAACAGCGAAGGAACCATGCACCGTTCATCCAAGCGACTCGCCAGCATTCTCGCCTGCGCGGCCGTACCGGTGATGCTCGTCGCCGGTTGCTCCGACTCCGGCTCGAAGGACGCCGCCGACGCCTCGGACTCCGCGTCGTCCGCCACCTCCGCGGGGAAGGCGTCGCCGAGCCTGGCCCCGGCGAAGTACGCGAAGCTGCCCGACCCGTGCACGGTGTTCTCCAACGGCACGCTCAAGAAGCTGCTGCCCAAGCCGAAGAACGACGCCGGTGAGAAGGGCAAGAGCTCCGACCCGAACACCAGCGCCACCTGCTCCTGGTACAGCTCGAAGTCCGAGGGCGTCGACGGCAGCCAGTTCCGCTGGCTGGACGTCAGCTTCAAGCGGTACGACTCCGAGGCGGCGGTGAACGCCACCGGTGAGAAGCGCGCCGAGGAGTTCTACGCCAAGCAGGTCGAGCTGGCGAAGGCCACCAAGGACGCCACGAAGGTGAAGTCCGGCGCGGTCGACGGCACCGGCGACGCGGCGACCTGGATCACGTACAACATGAAGAGCAAGGGCAACGACTACCGCAACCAGACGGTCGTGGTCCGCGCCGCCAACATCGTGCTGACGCTGAACTACAACGGCGCGGGGCTGGCCGGCGGGGACACCCCCGACGCCAGTGACCTGCTGAAGGACGCGGAGAAGGCGGCCCAGGAGGCGCTGGAGTCGGCGACCGGCAAGCCCGCCGCCCCGGACGCCTCGAAGAGCGCGAGCGGCAAGCCCACCGACGAGGCCGAGAAGGACGACAAGTCCAAGGACGAGAAGTCCGGCGACAAGGACGGCAAGGACGCCAAGGGCTCGGACGACTCCAAGGACACCAAGAGCTGACGCCTCAAGGCCCGCCCCCGCATACGTCGGCGCCCGCCACCCCCGAGGGGATGGCGGGCGCCGACGTGTGCGGACCGCGTACGGGCCCGGGGGTCAGCCGCCCAGCAGCGTGCGGACGCGGTCGGCGCCGACCGCGAGCAGCAGGGTGGGCAGCCGCGGGCCGGTGTCCTTGCCGACCAGCAGGTGGTACAGGAGCGCGAAGAACGTCCGCTGGGCGACCTTGATCTCCGGCGGCAGCTCCTTCGGCGTGGCGTCCGCCGCGAACCCGGCCTGCACCTTCGGCACGCCGTACACGAGGTGCGTCAGGCCGTCCAGCGACCAGTGCGTCGCAAGCCCGTCGAGCAGCAGCCGCAGCGAGGCGCGCGCCTGGTCATCGAGCGAATCCAGCAGTTCGGCGTCCGGCTCGGCGCGGACGATGGTGCGCTGATCGGCCGGGACCTGGCTGGTGATCCAGTGCTCGGCGCGGTCGAGGCGGGGCCGGACCTCGTCGAGCGAGGTGACCGGATGGGCCGGGTCCAGATCGCTGAGGATGCGGCGGGTCTGCTCGTCGTGGCCGGCGGTGATGTCGGCGACGGAGGCGAGCGTGCGGTACGGCAGCGGGCGCGGCGTCCTCGGCAGCTCACCGGCGGCGGTGCCGACGGCGCGGGCGTACGCGGCGGCGTCCGCGGGGAGCGCGGAGCCGTCGGCGACCTTGGCACCGAGGCGGTCCCACTCGTCGTACAGCCGCTGGATCTCCTGGTCGAAGGCGATCTTGAAGGACTGGTTGGGGCGGCGGCGGGCGTAGAGCCAGCGCAGCAACTGCGGCTCCATGATCTTCAGCGCGTCGGCCGGGGTCGGCACGCCGCCCTTGGACGACGACATCTTGGCCATGCCGCTGATGCCGACGAAGGCGTACATCGGGCCGATCGGCTGCGTGCCGTCGAAGATGCCGACGATCTGGCCGCCGACCTGGAACGACGAGCCCGGCGAGGAGTGGTCGACGCCGGACGGCTCGAAGATCACGCCCTCGTAGGCCCAGCGCATCGGCCAGTCGACCTTCCAGACCAGCTTGCCGCGGTTGAACTCGGCGAGGCGGACCGTCTCACCGTGGCCGCAGGCGCAGGTGTACGTCAGCTCGGTGGTGGCGTCGTCGTAGGCGGTGACGGTGGTGAGGTCCTTGCCGCACTCTGCGCAGTACGGCTTGTACGGGAAGTAGCCCGCGCCGCCGGCGCTGCCGTCGTCCTCCCCGGCGGCGCCGGAGCCCTCGGCCGCCTCCAGCTCCGCCTCGTCGACGGGCTTCTGCGACTTCTTGGCGGGCGCCTTCTTGGTGCGGTACTGCGCCAGGATCGCGTCGATGTCACCGCGGTGCCTCATCGCGTGCAGGATCTGCTCGCGGTAGACGCCCGAGGTGTACTGCGCGGTCTGGCTGATGCCGTCGTACGCGACGCCCAGCTCGGTCAGGGCGGCGGCCATCGCGGCCTTGAAGTGCTCGGCCCAGTTCGCATACGCGGAGCCCTTCGGCGCCGGGACGGAGGTCAGCGGCTTGCCGATGTGCTCGGCCCAGGACTCGTCGACGCCGTCGACGCCCGCGGGGACCTTGCGGTAGCGGTCGTAGTCGTCCCAGGAGATCAGGTGCCGCACCTGGTGGCCGCGGCGGCGGATCTCGTCGGCGACGAGGTGCGGGGTCATGACCTCGCGGAGGTTGCCGAGGTGGATCGGGCCGGAGGGCGACAGGCCGGAGGCGACGACGACCGGTTTGCCAGGCGCGCGACGCTCCGACTCGGCGATGACCTCATCCGCGTAACGGGAGACCCAGTCGGCTGTCTCGGTGCTCTGAGCCACGGTCGGCCCTTCCTCTTCTGCGCTCACGGCGCTCTCCGCGCTGCGCGCTGCGTTCGTTCGCTCACGGTTGCTGTGCCGGGCACGCGCCCGGTTTCCCCATTCTCCCAGACGGAAAACCGATGGAACCGCCGTGGAATACTGACCGCAAACCCTTTACCGACAGATCAACTTCCCTGATCGCCTTCAACGGAACGGCAGCACCCCATGGCTTCGGTCCCCTCCCTCGCAGCTACGGTCCACCAGCGCGTCGCGGACGCCCTCTCGGCAGCCCTGCCGGAGGCCGGTCCCGCCGACCCGCTGCTGCGACGCAGCGACCGGGCCGACTTCCAGGCCAACGGCATGCTGGCGCTCGCGAAGAAGCTGAAGGGCAACCCGCGGGAGCTGGCCGGGAAGGTCGTCGGGGAGATCTCCGCGCCCGAGCTGATCAAGGACATCGAGGTCTCGGGCCCCGGCTTCCTCAACATCACCCTCAGCGACGAGGCGATCGTCACCACGCTGGCCGCCCGCGCCGCCGACGACCGGCTCGGCGTCCCGTACGCCGAGCACCCCGGCACGACGGTGATCGACTACGCGCAGCCGAACGTCGCCAAGGAGATGCACGTCGGCCACCTGCGGTCCGCGGTGATCGGCGACGCCGTCGTGCAGATCCTGGAGTTCACCGGCGAGAAGGTGGTGCGCCGCCACCACATCGGCGACTGGGGCACCCAGTTCGGCATGCTCATCCAGTACCTCATCGAGCACCCGCAGGAGCTGGACCACCAGGCCGCCGAGAAGCCCGAGGAGGCGTCGCAGCAGGCCGGTGAGGCGGCGATGTCCAACCTCAACCGCCTCTACAAGGCGTCCCGGGCGCTCTTCGACTCCGACGAGGAGTTCAAGGACCGGGCCCGCCGCCGGGTCGTCGACCTCCAGGCGGGCGACGAGGAGACCCTCGCGCTGTGGCAGAAGTTCGTCGACGAGTCGAAGGTCTACTTCTACTCCGTCTTCAACAAGCTCGACATGGAGATCCACGACGCCGACGTGGTCGGTGAGTCGGGCTACAACGACATGCTCGCCGAGACCTGCCGCCTGCTGGAGGAGTCGGGCGTCGCGGTCCGCTCCAACGGCGCGCTCTGCGTCTTCTTCGACGACGTCAAGGGCCCGGACGGCAACCCCGTCCCGCTGATCGTCCAGAAGTCCGACGGCGGCTTCGGCTACGCCGCCACCGACCTCTCCGCCATCCGCGACCGGGTCGGCAACCTCGGCGCCGACACCCTGCTGTACGTCGTCGACGCCCGGCAGTCGCTGCACTTCAAGATGGTCTTCGAGACGGCGCGCCGGGCGGGCTGGCTCAAGGACGGCACCACCGCCCAGCAACTGGCGTTCGGCACCGTCCTCGGCGCGGACGGCAAGCCGTTCAAGACCCGCGCGGGCGAGACGGTGCGGCTGGTGGACCTCCTCGACGAGGCGATCGACCGGGCGGCGTCCGTCGTCCGCGAGAAGGCCCTGGACCTGACGGAGGAGGAGATCACCGAGCGCGGCGCCCAGGTCGGCATCGGCGCGGTGAAGTACGCGGACCTCTCCACCTCCGCCAACCGCGACTACAAGTTCGACCTCGACCAGATGGTCTCGCTCAACGGCGACACCTCGGTCTACATCCAGTACGCGCACGCCCGCATCAAGTCGATCCTGCGCAAGGCGGGCGACGCGAGGCCCGCCGCCCACCCGGAGCTGGCGCTGGCCCCGGCGGAGCGGGCGCTCGGGCTGCACCTGGACCAGTTCGCGGAGACCGTCGCGGACGCCGCCGCCGAGTACGCGCCGCACAAGGTCACCGCGTACCTCTACCAGCTCGCGTCGCTCTACACGACCTTCTACGACCAGTGCCCGGTCCTGAAGGCCGGGACGCCCGAGCAGGTGGAGAACCGCCTCTTCCTCTGCGACCTGACCGCCCGCACCCTCCACCAGGGCATGGCGCTGCTGGGCATCCGCACCCCCGAGCGCCTCTGACCCACCCCGCGCCCGCCCGGGCGCGCACCGAACGGCCCCGGCGTCCCGCCGGGGCCGTTCGCGTCCGCGGGGCCGTACGCGGACGGGGCCCGGGTCAGCCCGCCGCCTCCGCCGGGGCGGTCCGCGTACGGGTGGCGGGGGCCGGGCGGCCCCAACTCGACTGCAGGGCACAGTTGGTGAGATCGGCGGCGGGGCCGGAGAGCTGGGAGCCGGCGCGCCAGATGGCCCGCAGCCGGCGGCGCAGATCGACGTCCTCGACGGCGACCTCGCGCAGCCGCCCGCCCCGGATGTCGTCGCTGATCGCGAACCGGCTGAGGACACCGACGCCCTGCCCGGTGAGCACCGCCGTACGGATCGCGGCGGTCGAGGCCAGTTCGAGGCGGGGTGCGGCGGCGCTCTCCGCCCCGGCGCGGACGAGGGCGTGGTCGAGGGTGTCGCGGGTGCCGGAGCCCTTCTCGCGGGCGATGAGCGGGGTGGCGGCCAGTTCGGCGACGGTCAGCGGGCGGCGCCGCCGCGACCAGGGGTGGCCGGGCGCGACGACGATGACGAGGTCGTCGACGGCGACGACCCGGGCGTGCAGTCCGCGCGTGGTGCGCGGGCCCTCGATGAAGCCGAGGTCGGCGGCGCCGTGCAGCACGTCCTGGGCGGCCTGCTCGGAGTTGCACATCCGCAGCGCCACGCCCGTGTCCGGCGAGCGCAGCCGCAGGTCGGCGAGCCACCGGGGCAGCAGGTACTCCGCGACGGTCAGGCTCGCGGAGACGCTGAGCTGGGAGTCGTGGCTGCGGCGCAACGCGGCGACGCCGGTCTCCAACTGGTCGGAGGCGCTGAGGACTTCGCGGGCCCAGTCGGCGACCGCCACGCCCTCGTCGGTGAGCCGGCAGCCGCGCGGCGAGCGGACGACGAGGGTCAGCCCGAGGTGCCGCTCCAGCCGTTTGATGCGGTTGGTGACCGAGGGCTGCGCGACCTGCAGGGCCCGCGCGGCGCCACCGATACTGCCCTGGTCGACGACCGCGAGCAGCATCTCCAGCGACCGCAGATCCGTCCTCATAGCGTATTGGCCGTCCATAGCACAAGTCTATGGGTGCATAGGGGGTTGGTGGCTACCACGAACTGTCCCCCGATCGGACGATCGGGACATGCCCTCTCTTGACGGGACCGCCCGCCCCGACCACCGCAGCGCCCCGGAACCGGCCGCCACGCCCCTCCCGCACACCCCCGCGGAGAGCGCCGCGCAGCCCTCCGGCGACCGGCCCGCGCCCGGTGCCGGCAGCGGCTCCGGGTGGCTCGCCCACCACGGTCCGGGCCTCGCCGTGGTCGTCGCCGGCGTCGCCGTCTCGTACGGGCTCAACCGGCTCGTCCCGGCGGTCAGCGCCCTGACGATCGCGGTGCTGCTGGGCGCGCTGGCCCGGAACACCGGGCTGCTCGGCGACCGGGTGCTGCCCGGCGCCAAGCTCGCCACGAAGAAGCTGCTGCGCACCGGCGTCGTCCTGCTGGGCCTCCAGCTCGCACTCTCCCAGGTGCTCCAGCTCGACCCGGGGGTGCTGCTGGTGGTCGCGGTGACCGTCGCCGGGACGTTCGCCGGGACGATGTGGCTCGGCCGCCGGCTGGGCATCCGCCCCGGCACCACCCTGCTGGTCTCCACCGGCTTCTCCATCTGCGGCGCCTCCGCCGCCGCGGCGATGGACGCGGTCAGCGACAGCGACGAGGAGGACCTCGCCACCGGCGTCGCGCTGGTGACGATCTTCGGCAGCCTGGCGATCGTCCTGCTGCCGCTGCTCCAGCACCCGCTGGGCCTGTCCGACACCTCCTTCGGCGTCTGGTCGGGCGCGAGCGTCCACGAGGTCGCGCAGGTCGTCGCCACCGCCTCGGTCGCCGGACCCGCCGCCCTCGCCGTCGCCACCGTCGTCAAACTGACCCGCGTCGTCCTGCTCGCCCCCCTCATCGCCGGCTACAGCGTCATCCGCCGCCGCAAGGGCACCGCCGACGCCACCGGCAAGCGCCCGCCCCTGGTCCCGCTCTTCGTCCTCGGCTTCATCGCGATGGTCGCCGTCCGCAGCTCCGGCGTCCTGCCCGCCCCCGTCCTGAGCGCCGCCCAGACCCTGACCACCCTGCTGCTGGCGGGCGCCCTCTTCGGCCTCGGCACGTCGGTGCACCTGATGTCGCTGATCCGCACGGGCGCACGGCCGGTCGCCCTCGGCGCCGGCTCGACCGTCCTCGCGGCGGCGCTGTCACTGGCGGGGATCCTGGCATTCACCTGAGAGACGGCCCGGCAGACATTTCCCCGGCACGACCGCGGGGCAGCGGAATCCGCTGCCCCGCTTTTCTCTTCCGGTGGCGGAAAAAACCAACCAACAAGAACCTTTTGACACCACACAGGAACCCCTTTAATCTCACTGGGCATCCAAGGGCGCATCACAGCACCCTGAAAAACATTCCCACGGGGGGAATCAGTGTTAAAAAAGAAAAGAATCGCAGCGGTCGTCGGTATGAGCGGCGCCCTTCTCCTCGCCACCGCACCGGCCGCCTGGGCGAACTGGACCAGCTCCGTCAAGGACGGCGGGGACGGCTTCGAGTCCCGGCGCTGGGCCGACGGGTCCTATTCACAGCTCTGGTGGAAGGGCTGCTACGTCTCGGGGTCGGGATCCACCTCCCACAACGCGGACGTCCGGTACTACCGCGACCTCCCCTTCCAGCCCGACCCGGGCTACGACGAAAAGCGCTTCACCGCCTGCTTCAACTCTTCGGACAGCTCCATGGGCGAGTGGCACAATCTCCCGAGCGGCAATTACTACTTCGCCATCACAGGCGTAAGCAATAAGGCCGGAAATGCTTACGTCGACGTGGAAAAGGTCGCCGTCGACACCAGCGCGGCCGATAAGTAGCGGAAACCACGCGGAATTCTCCGCCGCACCGGAAAGCAACAGCACGGCATACGGGCCGCCGCCTGGGGAATCCGGCGGCGGCCCGGACCGGCCCGAGGCCGTCGAAGCCCTGCCGACGCACCGGCGCCCGCGGGCACGGACACCGCTCCCCACCGGAGAAACCTTGAGACTCTTACTGCGGTTCCGCAGCAGCAGCGCCGCATGGGGCGCCCTCTTCGCCATCCCGCTGACATCCTTCTACTTCTTCGTCACCGTCCTTCCGGTCGTGGACGACGGCCTGCACTACGCACCGCGTGCCGTCTCCCTCTCCCTCACCCCCATGTACGCGTTCGCGTACGCCATGGCGTCGTGCCTGGGCGCCTGGGAGAGCGGACGGCTCAAGGAGTACGGGGTATGGGACCTGGCTCCGGCCCGGTCCCGGTACCGCGTCGCCGCCGAGGTACTGCTGCCCGTCGTCTGCGCCGCGTCATTGACCCTCGTGCTCCCGGCGGCGCTGGCGCTCGTCGCCGCCGGGGCCGCTCCCACGGCCGGGAGCCTCGGGCCGCTGCTCATGGCCGTTGTGCTCTGTGGCGCGCACGCCGTCATCGGGTTCGGTGCCGGGCAGCGCGTCCCCCGCTTCATCGCCGCCCCCCTGCTCGCGGTGGCCGTATGGATCCTCGTCGCCTTCTCCCACACTGCGACGGCCTACTGGCCCCGGCATGTGGCCGGGCAGTTCCCGGGTGACCTCATGTTCGGCGAGGAGGCGACGTGGCTCTCCCTCGCACCGCCGCTGTTGTTCACCGGGGGAATCGGCCTCGCGGTGGCGACCCTGTGGCTTCCCGTCCGGCGTGGCCTGCTGCGCCTCGTCCCGGCGGCCGCCCTCGCGGTCGTACCGGCCGCGGGCGCCCTGCATCTCGTGGGCGACTGGGACCACAATCCACCGCTGGCGACCGGCCGCGGCGCGATGCGCTGTGCCGGAACAGCCCCCGAGGTGTGTATGCCGCGGGAGCGGTCGGAGCATCTGGAAGCCGTGCGGCGCGCGGCCGTGTCCGTCCTCGCGGACTTCGCCGCGGCGGGCGTCCACCGCTCACCGCAGCGCATCACGGACAGCATCAACCACGGGCGTTTCGCCGGGCATTCCCGGCCCGGCGAGTGGCAGCTCCCGCTCTCCGCCGCGGCCGCCACCGGACAGGCCCGCGCGCTCCTCACCGACGCCGCCGTCGGGCTCGGCTGCCCCCGTCCCTCCCCCGTCCTGGCGACCGCCCTCTCCTCCTGGGCGGCACGTACCACCGGTGAGGAGTCCGCGCTGCGCCACCGGCAGGCCGAGGAGAGGGACCCGGACGCCCGGGGCCGGCGGAAGGCGGCGGAGGCGCTGCTGCGGAGGGTGTACCGCGAGCCCGCCGCGGAACAGGCCCGTTGGTTCGAGGAAAGCCGCCGTCAGGCGTGCCACGGCGGCGGGTGACGGACATGCTCTGGTGGCTCAAGGCGCGCCGCGCCCTGATCGTCCTCCCGGTCGCGCTGGCCGTGTATCTGCTGTACGTCCTGGCGTCCCGCGACACCTTCGTCGCGCTGCCCTCCCTCGTCGGTGGGAGCAACGTGGTGCTGTCGTCCTTCGCCCCCGTGCCCGTCGTGGCCGGGCTCGCCGTCGTGCTGTCCGCCCGGCTGCCCGCGGCCGAGGTCTCGGGTACCCGCCGCGTCGCCCGGTGGGACACGGCGCTGGTCACAGCCGTCGTGCTGACGGCCGTGGTCCTCGGGCTGCTGCTCGTGCCCCTCACCGGGGCCACGCAGGCGGCTGCCGCCGGGCGCAACACCGCCTTCCTCACCGGACTGTTCCTCTGCGCGCGGACCGTCACCGGCCCGCGCGGCGTTCTCGTTCCGGTCGCGTGGCTGATGGCCGTCGTCCTGCTCGGATTCCGGGCCTCGGGCGACCCGTATCCCTGGACCGTGGTGCCCGAACCGCCCGGCGCCCCGCACGCCGCCCTCGGGGCGGCCGTACTGTTCCTGGCCGGGATCGCGACCCTGCCGCGTATGTCGAGGAAGCTGTCATGACCCTGGAACTGACCGCCTGCACCTACTCCTACGGCCGCCGCAAGGCCCCCGTCCTGCGGGACTTCGGCTTCCGGCTGCCGGAGGGCCTCACCATCCTGCTCGGGCCCAACGGTGCCGGGAAGTCGACGCTGCTCAAGCTGGCGGCGGCCGTGGTGCAGCCGCGCTCCGGCACCGTCCGCCTGGGGCGGCTGTCCTCCCGCAGTGCGGCGTACCGCGCCGCCGTCGCCTGGATGCCGCAGCACATCACCGCCATGCCCGGCCTCACCGCGCGCGAATACGTCGCCTACGTGGGCTGGCTGAAGGGGCTGAGCCGCAGCGACGCGTGGGACCGGTCCTCCGGGGCCCTCGCCGCCGTCGAGCTCGGCGAGCGGTCCGGTGTCCGCACCGACCGGCTCTCCGGCGGGCAACTGCGCCGCGTCGGTGTCGCGGGCGCGCTGGTCCATGACGCCCGGGTCCTGCTCCTCGACGAACCCACCGCCGGCATGGATCCGCACCAGCGGCGCGTCTTCCGCACGCTGCTGAATGGACTGACCGACCGCGTACAGGTGCTGCTCTCCACCCACGACGTCACCGACCTCGCCGAAGAGGCCGGCCATGTGGCGGTGCTGCACGACGGCGGGCTCCTGCACTCGGGCCCCACCGCCACGTTCCTCGCCCATGCCCCGCACGGGAGCACACCGGCCCGCGCGGCGGAGGAGGCGTACACGGCCCTGCTGGGCGCTCGCGCGACGCCCTGATCCGGCGCGGGGCCGCCACCGCTCCCGCATCCCCGCAAGGCCACCCGCGCGGCACGGCCGCCCCCAACGGGTGACTTGCAAAGACGTCCCGCTCTGTCGATCCCTCGCCGGCAGGACCACCGATCGAGCCGCGAGGGCCGAGGGCGGCGGGGCCGCCTCCCTTTCCGTGACCGGAAACACCGCACCAAACAGGCTGCTTTCAGTCGTATTGAAGATCAATCACGACATTGTGCCGTTTGGTCCTCCGCTGCCCTGCCGAAGTTCCGGACGTACCGTCCACGAGCAGGGAAAGTGAGCGTGGCATGGCTTCTTGGAAGCAGATCTCCGGCGCCCTGACAGCGATCTCGGCCGGTTCCCGGACCAACGTCTGGGGCGTGAACTCGGCCGGCAACATCTACCGGTACACCAACGACGACGCCAACCCCTGGACCCGCATCCCGGGCGCCCTCACCGACATCGGCGCAGCCGCCGACGGCACCGTCTGGGGCGTCAACTCCGCCGGCAACATCTACCGCTACACCGGCGACCAGAGCCCCAACACCTGGAAGCAGGTCTCCGGCGCCCTCACCCGCATCTCCGCCGGATCCCGCACCAACGTCTGGGGCGTCAACTCGGCCGGCAACATCTACCGGTACACCAACGACGACGCCAACCCCTGGACCCGCATCCCGGGCGCCCTCACCGACATCGGCGCAGCCGCCGACGGCACCGTCTGGGGCGTCAACTCCGCAGGCAACATCTACCGCTACACCGGCGACCAGAGCCCCAACACCTGGATCCAGATCTCCGGCGCCCTCACCCGCATCTCCGCCGGATCCCGCACCAACGTCTGGGGCGTGAATTCCGCCGGCAACATCTACCGGTACTCGGGCAACGACGCCGATCCCTGGATCCTCATCTCAGGCGCCCTCACCGACATCGGCGCGGCCGCCGACGGCACCGTCTGGGGCGTCAACTCCGCAGGCAACATCTACCGCTACACCGGCGACCAGCCGAGCTGAGCACGCGGCGGCGGGCGGCGGCCGCCGGGCCGGGGCGACGCGTACGGCGGGCGTGTCCCGGCACACGCGCCGCCCTTCGCCGCCGCCCCCTCCCGGCACACGCGCCGCCCTTCGCCGCCGCCCCCTCCCGGCACAGGCGCCGCCCGCCCTCGCCGCCGCCCCCCTCACAGGGCGGCGGATGCCTCCGCCCACAGCTCCGCCGTCAGCTCCCCCGCCGGAACGGCCCGTGTCCCGCGGTGGTGGACGCCCGCCCACAGGCTCAGGCCGTGCGGGTCGCCCGCGGCCGCGGCGGCGGCGCGCAGCGGCTTGGTGAGCTGGTTGACGAGCGGGTAGGCGGCCGGGGCGGAGGCGTCGTGGTCCTCGATGAAGCGGTTGCGCAGCCCGCGTGCGCAGCGGCCGGAGAACGCGCGGGTGACGACCGTGGCGGCGAACTCCGGCCGGGTCAGCGCCTCCCGGTACGCCGGATGCGTACCGGCCTCCGGGGTCCGCAGATACGCGGTGCCCAGTTGCGCGGCCGTCGCCCCGGCGGTCAGGGCGGCCGCGATGTCCGCGCCGGTCGCCAGGCCACCGGCGGCGATCAGCGGCAGCCGGGTACGCGCCGCGACGGCCGGCAGCAGCTCGGCCAGCGGCATCGGGTCCGGCTCGGCGTACGGGTCGAAGGTGCCGCGGTGTCCGCCCGCCTCCGGGCCCTGCACACAGAGCGCGTCGGCGCCCCGCGCCTCGGCCTGCGCCGCCTCGGCGACGGTGGTGACCGTCACGACCACCCGGCTGCCCGCCCGCCGCAGCGCCCCGGCCACCTCGGCGGGCGGCGCGCCGAAGGTGAACGACACGACCGGCACCGGGTCTTCCGTCAGCAGCGCGATCTTCTCGTCCCAGAAGTCGGTGTCACCCCGGTCGGGCTCGGGCAGCGTCACCGACCGGCGCGCCGCCTCCGCGGCCAGCTCCGCGCGGTACGACGCGACCGTGTCCGGGTGCGGGACGTCCTGCGGGACGAAGACGTTGACCCCGAACGGGGCGCCGGTGCCCGCCCGCACCCCGGCGATCTCCTCGGCGAGCCGCGCCGGCGTCTTGTACCCGGCGGCGAGGGTGCCGAGGCCACCGGCCCGGCTCACGGCGACCGCCAGCCCCACGGAACCCGGACCCCCGGCCATCGGCGCCTGCACGAGCGGAACACGCAACTGGGACAGGTCGAACACGGTGGCTCCTTCGGTGCGGGACACGGAACTGACGTGGCGGCGGACCGGAAGACGCGACCGCCCGGCCGCGCCCGCCGGAAATCGGAAAAGGCCGGAGGCAGGACCAGGCCGAAAGCGGAAACCGCCCGGAAAACCCGGCCGCTCCGCCACTTTACGGAGCCGCCGCAGCGCCGGGAAATGCCTCTCGGCGCTGAACTATGCTTCGCGGACATGGATCTGGAATTGCGGCATCTGCGCGCTTTCACCGCGCTCGCGGACCACGGCTCCTACACCCGCGCCGCGGCCGCCTCCCACCTCACCCAGCCCGCGCTCTCCCGCACGATCCAGCAGTTGGAGGCGGCGTTGGACGTACGCCTCGTCGACCGCTCGTCCCGGCACACCACCCTCACCCCCGCGGGCCGGGACTTCCTCGGCCACGCCCGCCGCGTCCTCGGCGACCTCGACCGGGCCGTCCGGGAGATGCGCGCCCACCGCACGCTCCGCCTCGGCTTCAGTTGGCTGCTGCCCGACCCGTGGGCGCAGCACGCCCTCGCCCGTTTCGAGCGGGCCACCGACGCGGAGGTCACCCTCGTCCGCGTCGACGATCCGGCCGCCGCCCTCGCCTCGGCGACCGTCGACATCGCCGTGTTCCGCGGCCACACCGCACCCGCCGGGGCGATTGTCCATCCGCTCTTCGACGAAGAACGTATCGCCGCCGTGGCGGCCTCTTCCTTTCTCGCCGACCGCGAAAGCATCGACTGGTCGGAATTCCACCGGTGGCCGCTCGTGGTGAATACCGTCACCGGCACCACCACCCCCGATTCCTGGCCCCCCGGCGCCGCCCCGCACACCGTCATTCCGTGCGCCAATTACGACGAATGGCTGGAGACCGTGGCCGCCGACCGCGGTGTCGGTGTGGTCCCGGCGCCGGCCGCCCGCCGCGTCGGCCACTCCGGGGTCCGCTTCATCCCGCTGACCGGCGCCCCCGCCGTCCCCGTCCGCCTCGCCCACCTCACCGCGGGCGGTGACCGCCGGCTGCTCCGGGAATTCCTGCACGCCGCCACCGCCGCCGGGAGCGAAGACGGCGTCCGGTGACCGTCTCCACGGTCACCGGACGCCGCACCACCGGACACGCGCCCCACGGGCGCGCCCCCGCTCACAGCCCGCGCGCGACCTCCGTCGCCCAGTACGTCAGGATCAGATCGGCGCCCGCCCGCTTGATGCCGGTCAGCGTCTCCAGGATCGCCTTGTCCCGGTCGATCCAGCCCTTCTCCGCCGCCGCCTCGATCATCGCCAGCTCCCCGGAGATCTGGTACGCGGCGACCGGCACGTCCACCGCGTCCGCGACCTTCGCCAGCACGTCGAGGTAGGGCAGCGCCGGCTTCACCATGACCATGTCGGCGCCCTCGTCGAGGTCGAGCGCCAGCTCCCGCATCGACTCGCGGAGGTTCGCCGGGTCCTGCTGGTACGTCTTGCGGTCGCCCCGCAGCGACGAGCCGACCGCCTCGCGGAACGGCCCGTAGAACGCCGACGAGTACTTCGCGGTGTACGCCAGGACCGACACGTCCTCGTGGCCGGTCTGGTCCAGCGCGTCCCGGATGACGCCGACCTGACCGTCCATCATCCCGCTGGGCGCCACCACATGGGCGCCCGCGTCCGCCTGGACCTGCGCCATCTCGGCGTACCGCTCCAGCGTCGCGTCGTTGTCGACCCGGCCGTCCGCGTCCAGCACCCCGCAGTGGCCGTGGTCGGTGAACTCGTCCAGGCACAGGTCCGACATGATCACCAGATCGTCGCCGACCTCGGCACGCACGTCCCGCAGCGCGACCTGGAGGATGCCGTCCGGGTCCGTACCGACGGTGCCCGCCGCGTCCTTCTTCGCCTCCTCGGGCACGCCGAAGAGCATGATCCCGGAGACGCCCGCCTCCAGCGCCTCGACCGCCGCCTTACGGAGCGTGTCCCGGGTGTGCTGGACGACGCCGGGCATCGCCGAGATCGGCACCGGCTCCGAGATCCCCTCACGGACGAACGCCGGGAGGATCAGATCGGCCGGGTGCAAACGGTGTTCGGCAACCATCCGCCGCATGGCGGGGGTGGTCCGCAGCCGCCTGGGCCGCGCGCCGGGGAAGGTTCCGTACTTCGTCATACCGTCCACGCTACGCCCGCCCCGCCGCTGCCTTTGCCGACGCGACGTCGGGCCCGCGGCCCCAAAAACAGCGCCGCCCCGCACCCGCCGGAGCGGATACGGGGCAGGGCACGGCACGGGCCGGCGCTACGGCGTCGCGCGGCGCCGCCGCGAGCCCGGACGGCGCTCGCTGGGCCGGGTCACCGGGTCGCCCGCCTCGATCGCGGCGTCCCGGCGCGCCGCGCCGAAGTCCGCCAGCGCCTCGGCCAGCTTGTGCACCGACGGCTCCGGCGACATCACGTCCACCCGCAGCCCGTGCTCCTCCGCGGTCTTCGCGGTCGCCGGGCCGATACAGGCGATCACCGTGACGTTGTGCGGCTTGCCCGCGATACCGACGAGGTTGCGGACGGTCGAGGACGAGGTGAAGAGCACCGCGTCGAACCCGCCGCCCTTGATCGCCTCACGCGTCTCGGCCGGCGGCGGCGACGCCCGCACCGTGCGGTACGCGGTGACGTCGTCGACCTCCCAGCCCAGCTCGATCAGGCCCGCCACCAGCGTCTCGGTGGCGATGTCGGCGCGCGGCAGGAAGACCCGGTCGATCGGGTCGAAGACCGCGTCGTAGGGCGGCCAGTCCTCCAGCAGCCCGGCCGCCGACTGCTCACCGGACGGCACCAGATCGGGCTTCACACCGAAGGCGACCAGCGCCTTCGCGGTCTGCTCCCCGACCGCCGCGACCTTGATCCCGGCGAACGCGCGGGCGTCGAGCCCGTACTCCTCGAACTTCTCCCGGACCGCCTTGACGGCGTTGACCGAGGTGAAGGCGATCCACTCGTACCGGCCGGTGACCAGGCCCTTGACCGCCCGCTCCATCTGCTGCGGGGTACGCGGCGGCTCGACGGCGATCGTCGGGACCTCGTGCGGCACCGCGCCGTACGAGACGAGCTGGTCGGAGAGCGACGCGGCCTGCTCCTTCGTCCGCGGTACGAGGACCTTCCAGCCGAACAGCGGCTTGGACTCGAACCACGACAGCCGGTCGCGCTGCGCCACGGCGCCCCGCTCACCGACCACGGCTATGACCGGCTGCCCGCCGTCCGGCGACGGCAGCACCTTCGCGGCCTTCAGCACCTGCGCGACCGACCCGAGGGTGGCGTTCCAGGTGCGCTGGCGGGTCGTCGTCCCGGCGACGGTGACCGTCATCGGGGTGTCGGGCTTACGGCCCGCCGACACCAGCTCACCGGCGGCCGCGGCCACCGAGTCGAGGCTGGTGGAAACGACGGCGGTCGCGTCGGAACCGCCCAGCTCGGCCCAGCAGCGGCCGTCCGCCGTGCGCGCGTCGACGAACCGGACGTCGGTGCCCTCGGCGTCCCGCAGCGGCACCCCGGCGTACGCGGGGACGCCCACGGCGGCGGCGATACCGGGCACGACCTCGAAGACGATGCCCTCGGCGGCGCACGCCAGCATCTCCTCGGCGACGTTGCCGTCCAGACCGGGGTCGCCGGTCACGGCACGGACGACCCGCTTGCCGGAGCGCGCGGCCCCCATGACAAGATTGGCGGTGTCGCGCAGCGAGGAAACTTCTGCGGGCATGACGGGCTTTGACGCCTCGTCAGTTGACGCCTGCAGCGGAGTGTCCACCTGCGGACGGGCGTGCGTACGCACGACGTCCAGCACCTGCGGGTCGGCGATCAGGACGTCCGCCTGGGCCAGTGCCTCCACGGCACGCAGCGTCAGCAGACCCGGATCTCCCGGCCCGGCACCGAGGAAGGTGACCTGACCGGAGGCGGAGTGATTCGGGGCGGTGGGGTTCAAAGTGCTCGCTCCCCCATAAGACCGGCCGCACCCTTGGCGAGCATCTCGGCGGCGAGTTCACGGCCCATGCGCAGCGGCGTCGTGGCGTCGTCGGGAGAGGCGGGTACGTGCCCGGTGGTGGACAGCTGCACCAGCGCGCTGCCGTCGGTCGTGCCGACGACGCCGCGCAGGCGCATTTCGGTGACAGTCTGTTCGCCGGCCATGGGGCCTCCCCCGCTCGAACGGAGCCGAGAGTTCGGGGGAAAGTCGGCCAGCGCACCCACAGGTGCGGAGCAGCCGGCCTCCAAGGCGGCGAGCAGGGAACGCTCGGCGATCACGGCGGCCCTGGTCAAGGGGTCGTCGAGTCCGGCGAGCTGGGCGGCGAGGTCCGCGTTGACCGCGGCACACTCGACCGCCAGTGCCCCCTGGCCGGGGGCGGGCAGAACCATGTCGGGCGACAGCAGCTCCGTCGCCTCGTCGATACGGCCGATCCGGGTGAGCCCGGCGGCCGCCAGTACGACGCCGTCCAGCTCGCCCTTCTCGACGAAGCCGATACGGGTGTCGACGTTCCCCCGTATCGGCACCGCCTCGATACGGCGGCCCAGCGACCGCGCCCAGGCGTTGAGCTGTGCCATCCGCCGCGGGGAGCCCGTCCCCACCCGGGCGCCGTCCGGCAGCTCCTCGAAGGCGAGCCCGTCGCGGGCGATGAGCGCGTCCCGCGGGTCCTCGCGCCGCGGCACCGCCGCCAGCGTCAGCTCCCCGGGCTGCGCCGTCGGCAGGTCCTTGAGCGAGTGGACCGCGAAGTCGATCTCCCCGGCGAGCAGCGCGTCGCGCAGCGCGGAGACGAACACGCCGGTGCCGCCGATCCGCGCGAGCTGCTCGCGGGAGGTGTCGCCGTACGTGGTGATCTCCACCAGCTCGACGGGGCGGCCCGTCAGCTCGCGGACCGCGTCGGCGACCTGTCCGGACTGGGCCACGGCGAGCTTGCTCCGCCGTGTGCCCAGCCGAAGGGGCGTACCCCTCGTTGTGCTGTCAGTCATGCCCGCTCCCGTGCTGCATCGTGCCTGTCGGCCCGCGTATCGGCCCTGCTGACGGCGGCGACCGTCTGGGGGTCGAGATCGAAGAGTTCCCGCAGCGCGTCCGCGTACCCGGCGCCGCCGGGCTCGCTCGCGAGCTGCTTGACCCGCACGGTGGGCGCGTGCAGGAGTTTGTCGACGACCCGGCGCACGGTCTGGGTGATCTCCGCGCGCTCCTTGTCGTCCAGGTCGGGAAGGCGGCCGTCGAGGCGGGCCATCTCGCTCGCCACGACATCGGCGGCCATGGTGCGCAGCGCGACCACGGTCGGCGTGATGTGCGCCGCCCGCTGCGCCGCGCCGAACGCGGCGACCTCGTCCGCGACCAGGGACCGCACCTTGTCCACATCGGCCGCCATCGGCGCGTCCGCGGACGCCTGAGCCAGCGACTCGATGTCGACGAGGTGCGCACCCTCGACACGGTGCACGGCGGCGTCGATGTCCCGCGGCATCGCCAGGTCCAGCAGCGCCAGCTCCGCGGTGCGCCCGGCGCGGGCGGCGGCGACCGCCTCGGCGCCGAGCACCAGACCGGTCGCCCCCGTACAGGAGACGACGACATCGGCGGCGGCCAGCTCCGTGTCCACGGCGGCCATCGCCACGGCGCGGGCCCGCAGGCCGGTCGCGGCGCCCGGGCCGCCCGGCTCGGTGAGGATCCGGGCCAGCCGCTCGGCGCGCTCCACGGTGCGGTTGGCGACGGCCAGCTCACCGATCCCGGCGCGGGCCAGGGTGGTGGCGGCCAGCGACGACATCGAACCGGCGCCGATGACCAGCGCCCGCTTGCCGCGCGCCCAGCCCTCGACGTCCGGGCCGCCCGCGAGCTGCTCCAGACCGAAGGTGACGAGCGACTGCCCGGCCTTGTCGATACCGGTCTCGCTGTGCGCCCGCTTGCCGACCCGCAGCGCCTGCTGGAAGAGATCGTTCAGCAGCCGCCCCGCGGTGTGCTGCTCCTGAGCGACGGCGAGCGCGTCCTTGATCTGCCCGAGGATCTGCCCCTCGCCGACGACCATCGAGTCCAGCCCGCAGGCCACCGAGAACAGGTGGTGGACGGCGCGGTCCTCGTAGTGGACGTAGAGATGGGGCGTCAGCTCGTCCAGCTCGGCGGCGCCGTGGCGGGCCAGCAGCGTGGACAGCTCGGCGACACCGGCGTGGAACTTGTCCACGTCCGCGTACAGCTCGATGCGGTTGCAGGTGGAGAGCACCGCCGCCTCGCTCACCGGCTCGGCCGCGACGGCCTCCTGGAGCAGCTTCCCCCGCACCTCGGGCGCGAGCGCGGCCCGCTCCAGCGCGCTCACGGGCGCCGTGCGGTGACTGAGTCCTACGACGAGCAAGCTCATGCCGGCATCACGGCGGGGACGTCCCCGTCCGGTCCCTTGCGGTCGTCGGCCGGTGCCGCGGCCGGCTCCGCGACGGCACGGGCCGCGGGCGCCGGTGCGGCCGCGGCCACGCCGCCGTCGTCGCCCGCCTTGCGCTGCTCGTGGAAGGCGAGGATCTGCAGCTCTATGGAGAGGTCGACCTTCCGTACGTCCACACCGTCCGGGACGGTCAGCACGGTCGGCGCGAAGTTGAGGATCGAGGTGACACCGGCGGCGACGAGCCGGTCGCAGACCTGCTGGGCGGCGCCGGCGGGCGTCGCGATCACGCCGATCGAGACGCCGTTGTCCTCGATGATGTGCTCCAGCTCGTCGGTGTGCTGCACCGCGATTCCGGCGACGGGCTTCCCGGCCATGGCGGGATCGGCGTCGATCAGCGCGGCCACCCGGAAACCACGCGAGGCGAACCCGCCGTAGTTGGCGAGCGCGGCGCCGAGATTACCGATACCGACGATGACAACCGGCCAATCCTGGGTGAGGCCGAGTTCGCGCGAGATCTGGTAGACGAGATACTCCACGTCGTACCCGACACCGCGCGTCCCGTAGGAGCCGAGGTACGAGAAGTCCTTCCGCAGCTTGGCGGAGTTGACCCCCGCCGCTGCGGCCAGTTCCTCGGAGGAGACCGTGGGGACCGAGCGCTCGGAGAGCGCGGTCAGCGCACGCAGATACAGCGGAAGCCGGGCGACGGTGGCCTCGGGAATCCCTCGGCTTCGGGTCGCCGGTCGGTGAGTTCGGCCAGTTGCCACGGTGCTCCTGCGGGTAGAGCGGGGCTGCGGGCGGCCATACGTCACCCGGTCGCCCTGTCCTGTGCAGGCTATGTCTTTGTGAACGCGTGCACAAAGATGATGTCCGCTTTGTCTGGCCAAAGTGATCGGTGTCACGCGGCTTTTGACGCCGTTCGCGGAACCAACTTCCGCACCGCACCGTTCGCCCGCTACCCGCAGGTCACACGGGTTCGCCGACGGGAGCACGCGCCCTCACTCCTCACCGCTGTGCCCCCGGAAACCTACAAATCGCCCACCGATGGTAGTCGACCTCCGAGCCGTCCCGTGCCGCCGCGCGCCCGGCACAATGACCCCATGGCCCCCTCGTTCGGCATGTTCAGCCGCGCCCCCCGCAAGAGCCCCGCAGAGCGCACCGTCACCCTCATCGGGAAGCCCGGCTGCCACCTCTGCGACGACGCCCAGGCCGTCATCGAGCGGATCTGCGCCGAGACCGGCGCCTCCTGGGAGAAGAAGGACATCACCGAGGACGCCGAACTGCACCGCAAATACTGGGAGCAGATTCCGGTCATCCTCGTGGACGGCGCCCAACACGACTTCTGGCGCGTCGACCCCGCCCGCCTCCGCACCGCCTTGGGAGCCTGAGCCGGCCCCGGCCCTCCACCGCCCTGGGGGCCCGGGGCCGAGACCGGGGCCGGAGCCGGGGCCGGAGCACGTCCGCGCGGCCCCGGGAGTCTGAGGCCGGGGCCGGAGCACGTCCGCGCCGTCCCGGGAGTCTGAGGCCAGGCCCGGGGCCGGAGCACGTCCGCGCCGCCCCGGGAGTCTGAGGCCGAGCCCGGGGGGCTCCTCCGCGCCCTGGGAACCGAGGCCGGGGCCGGGGCGAGGACAGAGCATGTCCGCGCCGCCCCGGGAGCCCGAGGCCAGGCCCAGGGGGAGGCACCTCCGCGCTCCCCGGGGCCGGAGGCCACTCCGGAGGCCGCGCCCCGCCCGCGCCCGCACGTTCACCCCGCCCCCGGAGCCGCCCCCCGACGCCCCGTACACCTCACCGCCCCGGCCCCGCGCGCCCACTCACGCCACTCCCGTACGGAGCCTCCGTACGCCCCGGAGCCGTACGGCACCCGGCCGTGGCCCGCCCCGGCACGGGCCGCGACACCGCCCCGGCCTCCCGCCCGGCCCGTCACCCGCTCTTCGGCTCCCCACCCGTCGCACGACACCGGGCCGTCACCGGAACCACCGAAGCGACTGGCTACGCTGTCCGTATGGCCCGCCCGTCGCCCGACCACCGCCCCGGTAGGAGTCCCTTCGGGACGCCCGACACGCCGTCGCCCGACCACCGCCCCGCCGGCGGTCCCCCCGGAGCGCCCGGCACCCCGTCGCCCGAGGAACAGCCCGGCGCGGCTCCCTCCGACGCGCCCGCCGCCCCCGGCAACCGCCTCGGCGCCGCGCTCTCCGGGGTCCGCGCCCCCGCCTGGCTCGGCCGCCGCCGTCGCCCCGCCACCGCCCGCAGCGTGCTGGCCGGCGAAGCCGCGGCCGAGGCCGCCCGCAAAACCTCCCAGGAGGCCGAGCAGACGGAGCAGACGGAGACCCTCACGGGCGCCGCCGCGGAGGAGCCGGAGTTCCCGGTCGTCGGCGACGACCACGCCGCCGCCTTCTTCGACCTCGACAACACGGTCATGCAGGGCGCCGCCCTCTTCCACTTCGGCCGCGGCCTCTACAAGCGCCACTTCTTCCACAAGCGCGACCTGGCCCGCTTCGCCTGGCAGCAGATCTACTTCCGGCTGGCCGGCTCGGAGAACCCCGAGCACATGGCCGACGTCCGCAACAGCGCCCTCTCCATCGTCCAGGGCCACCGCGTCTCCGAGCTGATGTCCATCGGCGAGGAGATCTACGACGAGTACATGGCCGAACGCGTCTGGCCCGGCACCCGCGCCCTCGCCCAGGCCCACCTCGACGCCGGCCAGAAGGTCTGGCTGGTCACCGCGGCGCCCATCGAGACCGCGACGATCATCGCCCGGCGGCTCGGCCTGACCGGCGCGCTCGGCACCGTCGCGGAATCCGTCGGCGGCGTCTACACCGGCAAGCTCGTCGGCGAGCCGCTGCACGGCCCCGCCAAGGCCGAGGCGGTCCGCGCCCTCGCCGCCGCCGAGGGCCTCCAGCTCGCCCGCTGCGCCGCGTACAGCGACTCCGCCAACGACATCCCGATGCTCTCCCTCGTCGGCCACCCCTACGCCATCAACCCCGACGGACGGCTGCGCAAGCACGCCCGGGAACACGGCTGGCGGCTGCGCGACTACCGCACCGGACGCAAGGCCGTACGGATCGGCATCCCGGCCGCCGCCGGGGTGGGCGCGCTCGCCGGCGGTGCGGCCGCCGCCATCGCCCTCCAGCGCCGCCGCCGCTGACCCGCCCGTCCCCGTACGCCGCCGCTGACCAGGATTGATCACCGGCAGCCGGGCGCGTCCGTTCACCACGGCGCCCCACCCCGCCCCACCTGCGGTCCGGTTGCTGGCGCTCCACCACAACACGCCCTCCAACCAGGCAGATTGCGTCACCTTTCGATCAAAAGCTGCTCAGTAATCGATACTACTTCCGCCACTATTCAGGCACGGACCGTAAGTAATCGACGATTTGAACAACTGGGTGTAGCGCTGCCTATACGAAGCGTTATTCTCCTCAGACGCATTCCGGAACCCACACGTCCCTACGACGAGTGAATGGTCCCGCACTGCACGTGATGGAAGCTCTGCCTCTGGGAGTCCCGTGTACCCACACGTCGGGGTTGACGCCTCGGGCCTGGCTACGCTGCGTACGACGCTCGTCGACCACCTGCGCAGTTTTGTCCCCACCGCGTACGCCGTCCCCGCATTCGCCACAGCCGTCCCCGCCGGCCCCTGCTACGCCCTGGCCGACGGGAGCGCGGCGGTCGGCAAGCCCGCGACCGCCGGCAGATCCCGCCGCTCCGGCACCGGCACGACCACCGCCCGCCGCCCCGTCGACAGCGACAGCCGTCGCATGATGGACCTCGTCGAACGCGCCCAGTCCGGGGAGGCCGAAGCCTTCGGCCGCCTCTACGACCAGTACGCCGACACCGTCTACCGCTACATCTACTACCGCGTCGGCGGCCGGGCCACCGCCGAGGACCTCACCAGCGAGACATTCCTGCGAGCCCTGCGCCGCATCGGCACCTTCACCTGGCAGGGCCGCGACTTCGGCGCCTGGCTGGTGACGATCGCCCGCAACCTCGTCGCCGACCACTTCAAGTCCTCCCGGTTCCGCCTGGAGGTCACCACCGGCGAGATGCTCGACGCCAACGAGGTCGAGCGCAGCCCCGAGGACTCCGTCCTCGAATCGCTCTCGAACGCCGCGCTGCTGGAGGCGGTCCGCAAGCTCAACCCCCAGCAGCAGGAGTGCGTGACCCTGCGCTTCCTGCAAGGTCTCTCGGTCGCCGAGACCGCCCGCGTGATGGGCAAGAACGAAGGCGCGATCAAGACCCTTCAGTACCGCGCGGTGCGCACCCTCGCCCGATTGCTGCCCGAAGACGCCCGCTGACCCTCGCCCACCCCGCCCTCCCGTCCGCCGCCCGGTCACACGTACGTCCACTTTCGGTGACGTACGGTGAGCGGCCGTGCCCCCTCGGTCAGATCATCGTGTGTGCGTAACCCGTGTGCCGCGCCGCTCGTTGTGCGGGATGCAGGCTCCAAGCGGTCACGCCCTGTCCGCTGCCGCTCACTCCTTCGAGTGGCCGCGGAGGGCGGCGTGCAACCGTCCGGCCCGTCTGGATGGTCCAAGCCAGTCAGGGGAGCCGAGCGGGATGACGAGAGGAGGTGCCGCCCGTGATCACACATATCTCGGTGCACCGGCGGGCCAACGCCTTCGCCCAGGCCCTGGAGGACCAGACCTCCCGGGGCGCGGCCGAGGACCAGGACGACGCCGCGGCACAGACGCCGGGTGAAGCACGACTGTTGGCGGTGGCGGACGGCCTCGGGGAACTCCCGAAGCCGGAACTGGCCACCGAGGTGAAGAGCGTCCAGCGCGCCCAGCTCATGGCCGCGATGGAGGCCGCCTTCGCCGAAGGCACGCCCTCCGACGGCGCCCGGGTGCCCGGACAGCGTTCCCCCGGCGGCGCCCACCGCGCCGCCGAGCAGCTCGGGAAGCTGCGCCCGCGCTCCCGGCTGACGAAGCGGCTCGCGGCGGGCGGCCTGACCGTCGGCGTCGCCGCCGGCGCGTTCAGCGGTGTCGCCGCCGCCAGCTCCGACGCACTGCCCGGCGACTCCCTCTACGGCCTCAAGCGCGGCATGGAGGACTTCAAGCTCGGTCTGACCGACGACGACGCCGACCGCGGCCGGCTCTACCTCGACCAGGCCGCCACCCGGATGCTGGAGGCCCGCCGCCTGATGGAGCGCGGCCGCGCCGCCGACCTCGACCACGAATCACTCGCCGAGGTCCGCCGGACCCTCGCCGGGATCACCCACGACGCGGGCGAGGGCCACCGCCTGCTGTACGCCGCGTACGAGCGGGACGGCTCCCTCGGCCCCATCGAGACGCTGGATTCCTTCACCGCCTCCCACCGCGCCACCTGGACGCAGCTACGCGACCGGCTCCCCACTCAGCTCACCGACGCGCGAGACGAGGTCAGCTCGGTCTTCGACGCGATGGACAAGCAGGTCAAGCCGTTGCGCGGCCTGCTGCCCACCCCGGAGAAAGCGGCGCGGCAGGGCGCCTCACCGGCCACGCCGGACCGCGCGTCCGGGCAGCCGAACCCATCGGCCTCCGAGGAGCGTGCCCCGTCCGGCGCCGAGGGCGACGCCCGCCACCCGGCCGGCCCCTCGTCCACCCCGTCCGAGGAGCAGGGGCTGCTCGGCGGCGACACCGGCGGTCTGCTGGGCGGCTCCGCCCACGACGACCCCACGCCGTCGCACAGCGGCGGCAAGGGCTCCGCTGACCACCCGGACATCACCGTGCCGCCGCTCATCCCGGGCCTGCTGCCCGGTCTGGGCATCGACGGCGAGAACACCCGCGGCTGACGGCGTACGGCCCGCTTCCCGCCCGGCGGCACAACCGGGCGGGGAGCGGGCCGTAACGCTGTCGGAGCAGGTGTCAGAAGAAGACCGACCGGCGCTGCACCAGCAGTTTGTAGAGCGTGTGCTGAATCGTTTCCCGGACCTGGTCGGTGAGGTTGAACATCAGCATCGGGTCGTCGGCCGCCTCCGGCGGATAGCCGTCCGTCGCGATCGGCTCGCCGAACTGGATCGTCCACTTCGTCGGCAGCGGCAGCGCGCCCAGCGGCCCGAGCCAGGGGAACGTCGGCGTCACCGGGAAGTACGGCAGGCCCAGCACCCGCGCCAGCGTCCGGGCGTTGCCGATCATCGGGTAGATCTCCTCGGCGCCCACGATCGAGCACGGCACGATCGGCACCCCGGCCCGCAGCGCCGTCGAGACGAAACCGCCCCGGCCGAAGCGCTGGAGCTTGTACCGGTCGGCGAACGGCTTGCCGATGCCCTTGAACCCCTCCGGCATCACCCCGACGATCTCGCCGCGCTCCAGCAGCCGCTGCGCGTCCTCCGCACACGCCAGGGTGTGTCCGGCCTTCCGCGCCAGCGCGCTGACCACCGGCAGCACGAAGACCAGATCGGCCGCGAGGAGCCGCAGATGCCGGTCGGCCGGATGGTGGTCGTGGACCGCGGTCTGGAGCATCAGGCCGTCCAGCGGCAGCGTCCCGGAGTGGTTGGCGACGACCAGCGCGCCGCCGTCCGCCGGGATGTTCTCCACACCGCGGACATCGACCCGGAAGTACTTCTCGGCCAGCGGGCGCAGCACCGACATCAGGACCTGGTCGGTCAGCTCCTCGTCGTAGCCGAAGTCGTCGACCTCGTACTCGCCGGTCAGGCGCCGACGCAGGAAGCGCAGGCCACCGGCGAGGCGTTCGTCCAGCGAGCGGCCGCCGCGCGCCGCCGGCGGCGCCGGGCGCGAATCCCCGGTGCGGGCCTCCGGTACGGGCGTGAGTACGGAGGCGGTGCCGTTCACCGTCCGCCGGGCCTTGTGGCGCGCCCGGGGCTCCTCGCCGAACGGAATGACCTTGGCGTCCGCCATCTCGCGTGAACTCCTCACTGGGCCGGGCGCGCGGAGAGCGCGTCGGCGAGCCGGTCGACGGTACGGGCGAGGGTCCGGGGCGGCAGCAGCCCCGGGCCACGGCTGCGGGCGAACTCCGCGAACGTCCGGGCCGTCGTGTACTCCGGCTCGAAGCCCAGCGTCTCGCGCATCTGCGTGGTGCGGACCACCCGGCCGTGGGTCAGCAGCCGGATCTGCTCGGGCGAGAAGTCCGTGACGCCGACGGCGCGGAGCGCGGCACCGGCCCAGGTGACGGTGGGCAGCAGCAGCGGCAGCGTCGGGCGGCCCAGCCGGCGGGCGGTCTGCGACAGCAGCAGTACGCCGTCGCCCGCGATGTTGAAGGTGCCGCTGTTGAGCGTGCCCCTACGTGGTTCGGACGCCGCGATCAGCAGCGCCGCCAGCGTGTCCTCCTCGTGCACGAACTGCAGCCGCGGGTCGTATCCGAGGACCGTCGGCAGCACCGGCAGCGAGAAGTACTCGGCGAGCGGGGAGTCCGCGCACGGCCCCAGGACGTTGGCGAAGCGCAGGACGCACACCGCGACGTCCGGGCGGCGCCGGGCGAAGCCGCGGACGTACCCCTCGACCTCGACGACGTCCTTGGCGAACCCGCCGGACGGCAGCGACTTCGGCGGGGTGTCCTCCCCGAAGACCGCCGGATCGCGCGGGGCGGAACCGTAGACGCCGGTACTGGACTTGACGACCAGTCGCTGCACCCGGGGCGCCTTCTGGCACGCGCCGAGTAGCTGCATGGTGCCGATGACGTTGGTCTCCTTGACGGCGGTGCGGCCGCCGCGGCCGCCCGGCGGGGTGCTGTTGACGTCCATGTGGACGACGGTGTCGACGCCGGTCTCCGCCAGGACGCGGGCGATGGCCGGATGCCGGATGTCGGCCTTCAAGAACTCCGCGCCGCCCATCGGGTGCGCGGGGGCCACCGCGTCGACGCCGATCACCCGCTCCACGGACGGGTCGCGCAGGACGCGCCGGACGAACCGGCCTGCGAGCTGCCGGGCGACTCCCGTGACGAGCACGACCTTGCCCAAGACCGGCACTCCTTCCGCCCTCGGCCCGCCGCCTGGGCCGAGCTGTGCGCTCCACGCTATCGGGTCGCCATCGGGCCACGACGACTCACACCGCCCGGGGCCGCGTTTCCGCCCCACCGGCCCCAGGAGCTCGCCGTACGAGCCGCCGGAACGCACCGTGGCCCCCCACCGCACAAGGCGGTGGGGGGCCACGAAAACGCGATCCGCGTCGCTTACTTCTTGTTGCGACGCTGCACGCGGGTGCGCTTGAGCAGCTTGCGGTGCTTCTTCTTGGCCATCCGCTTGCGCCGCTTCTTGATAACAGAGCCCACGACTACCCTCGCTCACTTCGAATCACTCGGTGCGGGGCGTCCGAGCCCACACTACCTACATCGGGCCAGCCTACCCGGCGCCGGGCGTACGGCGTAATCGAGGGCCCGGGAGTCTCCGTCAGGCCGATTCGACGCCTACGTAGGACTCCCGGAGGTAGTCGTGGACCGCCTGCTCCGGCACGCGGAACGACCGGCCCACCCGGATCGCGGGCAGATGACCGCTGTGCACCAGGCGGTACACGGTCATCTTCGACACTCGCATCACGGCGGCGACCTCCGCCACCGTCAGGAACACGACCTCGTTCAGAGGTTTCTGGTCCGCAGCCATGCCACACCTGCACCTTCCGCATATGACGGGCACCGGCTTCCCCTCCGGTCACTCTTCGTCGCTATGCGCTCACTCCCCAATTTAGGGGCGGGTGATGCGAGTGGGGAAGAGGAGCCACCGGGACCGCGAAAAGCCCAACTAACAGGGCAGTTCTGCCCTATTGAGGACATACCGCCACAGCGGCCGGTAGTGCGCGGCGGCCACCGCGTCGTCCAGCGGCACCACCGCGCACACCCGGCCCTCCGCCTCTCCGACGAACGGCCCCGGATCGTCCGCATCGGCCAGCCCGATCGCCTCAAACCCCAGCTCACCTGCACCGCAGATCCAACCGTGATCGCCGATGACCAGTTCCGGCAACGGCCCGCCGCCCTCCGCCGCGGCGGCGAGGGCCAGCCGCACGGGGAGGGGCGAATGGGTATGCACACGCCCCTTGCCGGATGCGCCCCCCACGCCGGTCCCGCGCATCAGCGCGACTCCCCGTACGTAGTCGAGTACGTACGTGCGTACGCCGCACCCCGCGGTCAGGGCGGCGGGCAGGCCCCGCCCCGGGGTCAGTACGGCGCACCCCGCCGCCGCCAGTCCGTCCGCGAGCGCGGCGTAGAACTCCAGCAGGCCCTGCGGGTGACCGGTGCCGAGCAGTACCGGGGCGCGCCGGCGGGCCGCCGCGGCGATCCGGTCGGCGAACCGTCCCAGGGCGGCGAGCGTACGGTCCGGGTCGATCACGTTCGAGCCCCGGGCGTCCGGAGGGCCCGCCGGCGCCCCGCAGACCCGAGCCATCAGCCGCGCCACCTCCGCGACCGGCCACTCCCCCACCGGGTCGAGCCCCAGCAGCACCCGGGGGTCGCGCGCCGCGAAGAGGCGGTAGCGGGCCAGGCTCTTCTCCCGCGGCGTCGCGAGGGTCCCCGCCAGCCGCGCCTCGATCAGATGGGCGCGCAACGCACCGGTCCCCGACACGCCGCCCATGCTCGCCCGCCACCCGCCCCCACGGGCCGGAACCGCCCGGTAGTCACACATCCGGACGCACGGGGCGCGTCGGAGCCGCGCCCCTCGGGGCAGTGGCCGAACGGAGCGGGCCGAGGCCGGTCCGTACGGGAGCGGGCCGGAGCCACACCGGGAGCGCCGGGAGCACCGCAGGCGTACGAGGGCGGGGCGGGCAGCGCGGGGACGGTCGGGCCGAGGGCGGGGTGAACCGCACGGGGCCGAGCCGCACGGGGACGGACGGACCGAGGCCGAGCCGCGCGGGCCGTGTCCCGCCCCCGTAGCCCCCTTCACCTCACGGCAGCAGGCCGTGTGACGGGAAAACGGCGCGGCGGGTGGCGAGGATCGCCTGGTCGAGCCGGTCGGCCGGGTCGTAGCCGCTGTCGGTGAAGTCGCGCCAGCGCGGTTCGGCGCCGTCGGTCATGCGGTGCGGCGCGGGCTGCCGGGTGCGGCGGAACGCCTCGTGCCGCCACTCCTCGGGCACCCGCGTCCCCGGGTCGAGCGGCCGCCCGGTGGCGATGGCCACCAGATGGGTCCAGGCACGCGGGACGACGTCCACCACCGCGTATCCGCCACCGCCCAGCGCGAGCCACCGCCCGTCCGCGTACTCGTGGGCCAGCGTGTGGCAGGCGAGCGCCACCGTCCGCTGCGCGTCCAGGCTCACCCCCAGATGCGCCAGCGGGTCCTCGATGTGGGTGTCCGTACCGTGCTGGGTCACCAGCACCTGCGGCCGGAACGCGCCGAGCAGCTCGGGCACCACCGCGTGGAACGCCCGCAGCCAGCCCGCGTCGCCGGTCCCGGCGGGCAACGCCAGGTTGGCCGCGCTGCCCTCCGCGCCCGGCCCGCCAGCCTCCTGCGGCCAGCCGGTCCCCGGGAACAGCGTCCGCGGGTGCTCGTGCAGCGAGACGGTCAGCACCCGCGGGTCCTCCCAGAACGCCGCCTGGACACCGTCCCCGTGGTGCACATCGGTGTCGACGTACGCGACCCGCTCCACGCCCAGCTCCAGCAGCCGGGCGATGGCCAGCGCCGCGTCGTTGTAGACACAGAAACCCGCCGCCCCGCCCGGCATCGCGTGGTGCAGTCCGCCCGCGAAGTTCACCGCGTGGAGCGCGTCCCCGCGCGCCAGGGCCTCCGCGGCGCCCACCGACTGCCCGGCGATCAGCGCGGACACCTCGTGCATGCCCGGGAACGCCGGATCGTCCTCGGTGCCCAGCCCGTACCGGGCGTCCGCCACGGCCGGATCGGCGGAGGCGGCCCGTACCGCGTCCAGATAGTCCGCGCGGTGCACCAGCCGCAGCGTGGACTCGCCCGCGGGCCGCGCCGCGACCACCTCCACGGGCGCCCGGTCGAGCCCGAACGCCTCCACCAGCCGCATCGTCAGCGCCAGCCGTACGGGATCCATGGGGTGCCCGCGGCCGAAGTCGTAGCCCGTTACTGCCTCATCCCACATCAGCTGTGCGCGGCCGCTCATGCCCGTCACCGTATCGGGCACCGGATGACCCGAACGAGCGGGCGTACACCAGCGTCACCAGCACCAGCAGCATCGGTACGAGCATCGCGCCCCGATAGCTCCACGCGTCCCCGAGCACCCCGACCAGCGGCGAACCCACCAGAAAGCCCACATAGTTGAAGATGTTGAGCCGGGCGATCGCGCTGTCGGACGCCCCGGCGCCGTTGTGCTCGTACGCCAGCCGTCCGGCCGCCGCGAAGGTCTGCGGCACGATCACGCAGAGCCCGAGGCCGAGCAGGGTGAATCCGGCCATCCCCGTCCGCGGGCCCGGCGCCACCGCCACCACCGCGAACCCTCCGGCCGCGACGACCGCCCCGGCCCGCACCACCGCGCCCGCCCCGAACCGCCGCACCCCCGGATCCCCGACGGCCCGCCCGAGCAGCGTGGTGACCATGTAGACGTTGTACGGCACCGTCGCCACCTGCTCGGAACTGCCCAGCACGTCCTGGAGGTACTTCGCGCTCCAGTTGGAGACCGTCGAATCCCCGATGTACGCGAACGCCATCACCAGACACAGCGGCAACAGCAGCCGCATCGGGACGGCGGCCACGCCGCCCGGCGCGCCGGCACCGCCCTGCCCCTCACCGTTCGGCCCGCCGCGGTCCCGCCCCGCCACCGCCGGCCCGTCGACGAACCACCGCCCGGCGACCACCGCCACCGGGACGAGCACCGCCACCACCGGCCCGTACAGCTCCGCGAGCGACACCTCCCCGTGCGCCCCGGCCCACGCCAGCGACGCCCCGGCGATACCGCCCAGGCTGTACGTGGCGTGGAAGCCGAGCATGATGCTCCGGCCGTACGCCCGCTGGAGGCTGACCCCGAGCATGTTCATGGCCGCGTCCAACACGCCCACCGCCAGCCCGAACACGGCCAGCGCCACGGCCGCCTGCGCCATCGAACCGGCCGCGCCCACCGCCCACAGCGCCAGACAGACCACCGGCTGCGCCGCGCGGAGCACCCGGCTCGGCCGTACCCGCCGCACCAGCCGCTCGGTCAGTACGCTGCCGATCCCGGCCAGCACCGGCACCGCCGCGAGGAAGGCGGGCAGCAGCGCGTCGGAGATCCCGTACCGGTCCTGGATCGCCGGAATCCGCGTCACCAGAAGTGCGAACGCCGTGCCCTGGACGAAGAAGCTGAGGGCCAGCGAGACCCTGCCGTACCGCGCTTGCGTACCGGGAACCCGAGGCGCCGTCATGGCCGCACAGCGTAGAACTCGCCACTACCGAACGGTAGGTGGGTCACACAGGTAATTCCGCGGACGGCGTCCGGCTGTCGACGGGACACGGCGCGGGCGCCGCCCCCGGGGGACTACGCCGACAGCAGCGCGGGCAGCTCCGCCATCTCCGCGAAGAGCCCGGTCGCCTCCGCCAGGCGCGCGGCGGGCGTCATCGCCGTGAAGCCGTACACCTCCATCCCCGCGGCCCGAGCCGCCGCCACTCCCAGCGGACTGTCCTCGACGACGGCACACCGCTCCGGCGCCACGCCCATCCGCTCCGCCGCGTACAGAAAGAGATCCGGCGCCGGCTTCCCCCGGCCGACGTCCTGCGCCGAGAAGATCCGCTCCTCGGCGAAGCGCCCGTAAAGCCCGGTGGTCCGCAGCCCCACCCGGATCCGCTCATGACTACCGGACGACCCGACGCAGTACGGCACCCCCGCCGCCGCCAACCGGTCCAGTACGCCGTCGACGCCCCGCACCGGCTTCAATTCCGTACGGAACGCGGCGAAAACCCGGTCATGGAACGCGTCATCGAACCCTTCGGGCAACCGCTTCCCGGACCGTTCCAGCACCAGGTCATGAATACGGTGCATGGCGGAGCCCATGTAGTCCCGTATCGATTCCTCGTACGTGGTGGGGTGGCCCAACTCCGTCAGGTGCGCGGCGAGAATCCGATTCGAGATCGGCTCGCTGTCCACCAGCACACCGTCATTGTCGAAAATGACCAGGTCGTAGCGCATTCCCCGAGCGTAACCGGGCCTGAACGCAAAAATGCTCCGGTCTCCGCAACCAAACTGGTTGCGGAGACCGGAGCTAAAAATTGTTCGGCGGCGTCCTACTCTCCCACAGAGTCCCCTCTGCAGTACCATCGGCGCTGAAAGGCTTAGCTTCCGGGTTCGGAATGTAACCGGGCGTTTCCCTAACGCAATGACCACCGAAACACTATGAAGTTAACCAACCCGGCACAACACAGGTCGTTACTTCAGAACCTACACAGTGGACGCGAGCAACTGAGGACAAGCCCTCGGCCTATTAGTACCAGTCAACTCCAACCGTTACCGGTCTTCCATATCTGGCCTATCAACCCAGTCGTCTACTGGGAGCCTTACCCCATCAAGTGGGAGGGAGCCCTCATCTCGAAGCAGGCTTCCCGCTTAGATGCTTTCAGCGGTTATCCTTTCCGAACGTAGCCAACCAGCCATGCCCTTGGCAGAACAACTGGCACACCAGAGGTTCGTCCGTCCCGGTCCTCTCGTACTAGGGACAGCCCTTCTCAAGACTCCTACGCGCACAGCGGATAGGGACCGAACTGTCTCACGACGTTCTAAACCCAGCTCGCGTACCGCTTTAATGGGCGAACAGCCCAACCCTTGGGACCGACTCCAGCCCCAGGATGCGACGAGCCGACATCGAGGTGCCAAACCATCCCGTCGATATGGACTCTTGGGGAAGATCAGCCTGTTATCCCCGGGGTACCTTTTATCCGTTGAGCGACGGCGCTTCCACAAGCCACCGCCGGATCACTAGTCCCTACTTTCGTACCTGCTCGACCCGTCAGTCTCACAGTCAAGCTCCCTTGTGCACTTACACTCAACACCTGATTGCCAACCAGGCTGAGGGAACCTTTGGGCGCCTCCGTTACCCTTTAGGAGGCAACCGCCCCAGTTAAACTACCCACCAGACACTGTCCCTGATCCGGATCACGGACCCAGGTTAGACATCCAGCACGACCAGAGTGGTATTTCAACAACGACTCCACAACCACTGGCGTGGCCGCTTCACAGTCTCCCACCTATCCTACACAAGCCGAACCGAACACCAATATCAAGCTATAGTAAAGGTCCCGGGGTCTTTCCGTCCTGCTGCGCGAAACGAGCATCTTTACTCGTAGTGCAATTTCACCGGGCCTATGGTTGAGACAGTCGAGAAGTCGTTACGCCATTCGTGCAGGTCGGAACTTACCCGACAAGGAATTTCGCTACCTTAGGATGGTTATAGTTACCACCGCCGTTTACTGGCGCTTAAGTTCTCAGCTTCGCCATGACGAATCATGACTAACCGGTCCCCTTAACGTTCCAGCACCGGGCAGGCGTCAGTCCGTATACATCGCCTTACGGCTTCGCACGGACCTGTGTTTTTAGTAAACAGTCGCTTCTCGCTGGTCTCTGCGGCCACCACCAGCTCACGGAGAAAATCCGATCACCAGCAATGGCCCCCCTTCTCCCGAAGTTACGGGGGCATTTTGCCGAGTTCCTTAACCATAGTTCACCCGAACGCCTCGGTATTCTCTACCTGACCACCTGAGTCGGTTTAGGGTACGGGCCGCCATGAAACTCGCTAGAGGCTTTTCTCGACAGCATAGGATCATCCACTTCACCACAATCGGCTCGGCATCAGGTCTCACCCTCAATGTCATCCGGATTTGCCTAGATGACGGGCTACACCCTTACCCCGGGACAACCACCGCCCGGGCTGGACTACCTTCCTGCGTCACCCCATCACTCACCTACTACAAGTCTGGTCCGTCGGCTCCACCACTCCCCTTCACCCGAAGGATCCAGGGCGGCTTCACGGACTTAGCATCGCCTGATTCGATGTTTGACGCTTCACAACGGGTACCGGAATATCAACCGGTTGTCCATCGACTACGCCTGTCGGCCTCGCCTTAGGTCCCGACTTACCCTGGGCAGATCAGCTTGACCCAGGAACCCTTAGTCAATCGGCGCACACGTTTCCCACGTGTGTATCGCTACTCATGCCTGCATTCTCACTCGTGAACCGTCCACAACTCGTTTCCACGGCTGCTTCACCCGGCACACGACGCTCCCCTACCCATCACCACACCCGTTAGGGCTCATATGGCAATGACACGACTTCGGCGGTGTGCTTGAGCCCCGCTACATTGTCGGCGCAGAATCACTTGACCAGTGAGCTATTACGCACTCTTTCAAGGATGGCTGCTTCTAAGCCAACCTCCTGGTTGTCTCTGCGACTCCACATCCTTTCCCACTTAGCACACGCTTAGGGGCCTTAGTCGATGCTCTGGGCTGTTTCCCTCTCGACCATGGAGCTTATCCCCCACAGTCTCACTGCCGCGCTCTCACTTACCGGCATTCGGAGTTTGGCTAAGGTCAGTAACCCGGTAGGGCCCATCGCCTATCCAGTGCTCTACCTCCGGCAAGAAACACACGACGCTGCACCTAAATGCATTTCGGGGAGAACCAGCTATCACGGAGTTTGATTGGCCTTTCACCCCTAACCACAGGTCATCCCCCAGGTTTTCAACCCTGGTGGGTTCGGTCCTCCACGAAGTCTTACCTCCGCTTCAACCTGCCCATGGCTAGATCACTCCGCTTCGGGTCTTGAGCATGCTACTAAAACGCCCTATTCGGACTCGCTTTCGCTACGGCTCCCCCACACGGGTTAACCTCGCAACATACCGCAAACTCGCAGGCTCATTCTTCAAAAGGCACGCAGTCACGACACAAGGACAAGTCCTTGTGCGACGCTCCCACGGCTTGTAGGCACACGGTTTCAGGTACTATTTCACTCCGCTCCCGCGGTACTTTTCACCATTCCCTCACGGTACTATCCGCTATCGGTCACCAGGGAATATTTAGGCTTAACGGGTGGTCCCGCCAGATTCACACGGGATTTCTCGGGCCCCGTGCTACTTGGGTGTCTCTCAAGCAAGCCGTCAATGTTTCAGCTACGGGGGTCTTACCCTCTACGCCGGACCTTTCGCATGTCCTTCGCCTACACCAACGGTTTCTGACTCGCCTCACAGCCGGCAGACTGTGAAAGAGAGATCCCACAACCCCAACCACGCAACCCCTGCCGGGTATCACACGTGACTGGTTTGGCCTCATCCAGTTTCGCTCGCCACTACTCCCGGAATCACGGTTGTTTTCTCTTCCTGCGGGTACTGAGATGTTTCACTTCCCCGCGTTCCCTCCACACTGCCTATGTGTTCAGCAGCGGGTGACAGCCCATGACGACTGCCGGGTTTCCCCATTCGGACACCCCCGGATCAAAGCTCGGTTGACAGCTCCCCGGGGCCTATCGCGGCCTCCCACGTCCTTCATCGGTTCCTGGTGCCAAGGCATCCACCGTGCGCCCTTAAAAACTTGGCCACAGATGCTCGCGTCCACTGTGCAGTTCTCAAGCAACGACCAGCCACCCACCACCCCAACCCGAAGGCTGAGTTCACTGGGGCCGGCATCGCGAAGGTACGAACTCTCGTCCGTGCCCTCAGACACCCAACAGCGTGCCCGACACAACCAGATGACCCTCACGTTCCACGCCGAAGCAGTACTAATGACAATCAACCGAGTGTGCCGAGTAGTCAACGTTCCACCCATGAGCAACCAGTGCAAGACATTCGCTCACAAACTGGCCTCTGACCTCACCCCGAAGGACTCGGTAAGAAGTGCTCCTTAGAAAGGAGGTGATCCAGCCGCACCTTCCGGTACGGCTACCTTGTTACGACTTCGTCCCAATCGCCAGTCCCACCTTCGACGATTCCCTCCCACAAGGGGTTGGGCCACCGGCTTCGGGTGTTACCGACTTTCGTGACGTGACGGGCGGTGTGTACAAGGCCCGGGAACGTATTCACCGCAGCAATGCTGATCTGCGATTACTAGCGACTCCGACTTCATGGGGTCGAGTTGCAGACCCCAATCCGAACTGAGACCGGCTTTTTGAGATTCGCTCCACCTCGCGGTATCGCAGCTCATTGTACCGGCCATTGTAGCACGTGTGCAGCCCAAGACATAAGGGGCATGATGACTTGACGTCGTCCCCACCTTCCTCCGAGTTGACCCCGGCAGTCTCCTGTGAGTCCCCATCACCCCGAAAGGCATGCTGGCAACACAGAACAAGGGTTGCGCTCGTTGCGGGACTTAACCCAACATCTCACGACACGAGCTGACGACAGCCATGCACCACCTGTACACCGACCACAAGGGGGCGACCATCTCTGGCCGTTTCCGGTGTATGTCAAGCCTTGGTAAGGTTCTTCGCGTTGCGTCGAATTAAGCCACATGCTCCGCCGCTTGTGCGGGCCCCCGTCAATTCCTTTGAGTTTTAGCCTTGCGGCCGTACTCCCCAGGCGGGGAACTTAATGCGTTAGCTGCGGCACGGACGACGTGGAATGTCGCCCACACCTAGTTCCCAACGTTTACGGCGTGGACTACCAGGGTATCTAATCCTGTTCGCTCCCCACGCTTTCGCTCCTCAGCGTCAGTATCGGCCCAGAGATCCGCCTTCGCCACCGGTGTTCCTCCTGATATCTGCGCATTTCACCGCTACACCAGGAATTCCGATCTCCCCTACCGAACTCTAGCCTGCCCGTATCGAATGCAGACCCGGGGTTAAGCCCCGGGCTTTCACATCCGACGTGACAAGCCGCCTACGAGCTCTTTACGCCCAATAATTCCGGACAACGCTTGCGCCCTACGTATTACCGCGGCTGCTGGCACGTAGTTAGCCGGCGCTTCTTCTGCAGGTACCGTCACTCTCGCTTCTTCCCTGCTGAAAGAGGTTTACAACCCGAAGGCCGTCATCCCTCACGCGGCGTCGCTGCATCAGGCTTTCGCCCATTGTGCAATATTCCCCACTGCTGCCTCCCGTAGGAGTCTGGGCCGTGTCTCAGTCCCAGTGTGGCCGGTCGCCCTCTCAGGCCGGCTACCCGTCGTCGCCTTGGTAGGCCATTACCCCACCAACAAGCTGATAGGCCGCGGGCTCATCCTTCACCGCCGGAGCTTTCCACCACCAGACCATGCGGTCGGTGGTCGTATCCGGTATTAGACCCCGTTTCCAGGGCTTGTCCCAGAGTGAAGGGCAGATTGCCCACGTGTTACTCACCCGTTCGCCACTAATCCACCACCGAAGCGGCTTCATCGTTCGACTTGCATGTGTTAAGCACGCCGCCAGCGTTCGTCCTGAGCCAGGATCAAACTCTCCGTGAATGTTTCCCGGTAATCCGGGTGAACACACACGGGAGCGGAACCATCGGAGGAATAGTCCGATGGTTCACAGCGTCCTCGCTGTGTGTGCCACCGTCACCCTGTGGGCTTTGGTGGGCTTTCAAAGGAACCTCGTTCCGGCCTGATGGCCGGTAACGGGGTATCAACATATCTGGCGTTGACTTTTGGCACGCTGTTGAGTTCTCAAGGAACGGACGCTTCCTTTGTGCCTGTTTCACCAGGCTCTCCGGGCGCTTCCCTTCGGTCTTGCGTTTCCGACTCTATCAGATCCTTTCGGTTCTGATTTCCGCCGGTGCGGTCGGGCCTTTCGGCTTTTCCGCGTTTCCAACCTTACCAGATCCGCTGGGCGTTTCCGGCCCCCTGTTGGAGCGGGGTGGCCTTCGGCTTTCGCTTTCCGGCCTTTCCGACTCTAGCAGATCCGATTCTCGCCGTTTCCGGTCCGAATTCGTTTCCGATTACCCGTCGGAGGGTTTGCTTCGGCCTGCGCACTTTCGTTTGCGGGCCTTGGCGGGTCACTACTTTAGCGGAATTCCCCGGTGACGCATAATCACGTCGCGGTGTGAAATTCGGGCATGCCGAAATTCGTCCCGGTGAGGAGTCGTGCAGTAGTGGTGTGCCGCGATGCGGCGGATGGCTGCCACAGAACCGTTCCGGCTACGTGGCAACTCGGAGAACACTACGTATCGGCCAGGGGCGTGTCAAACGCTGGTCAGTCGAGGTCGGTGAGGCGGCCTTCGGCGTCGGGCTGGGTCTCCTCGACGCGGCGCAGGAGGCGGGTGAGGACCGCGCCGAGGACGCGGCGCTCCTCGCCGTCGAGGTCCTGGAGGAGGTCTTCCTCGAAGACGGAGGCCATGCGCATCGCCTCCAGCCACTTCTCGCGGCCCTCGTGGGTCAGCTCGACGATGACGCGGACCCGGTTGTTCTCGTCCCGCTCGCGGTTGACCAGTCCTTCGGCGGCCATGCGGTCGATGCGGTGGGTCATCGCGGCGGGGGTGAGGCCGAGGCGCTTGGCGAGTTCGCCGGGGCCCAGGCGGTACGGGGCGCCCGAGACGACGAGGGCCTTGAGGACCTCCCATTCGGCGTTGCTCATGCCGAGGGTGGCGGTCTGGCGTCCGTAGGCGACGTTCATCCGCCGGTTGAGCCGCTGGAGTGCGGAGACGACCTGTTCCACCTGGGGGTCGAGGTCTTGGAACTCTCGCTGGTAGGCCGCGATCTGTTCCTCAAGGCTCGGCTCGGCGGTGCCGGCCGTATCTGAGGTCTCAGGCATGCGCCGCAGTATGGCATGGAACTCATTGGCGTTGAAGTCCTTCGCCATGTACTCTTTAGCTTCGAACTTTAGAGTTGAAGTCTTCAGGGTGTGACCGTCCCGGTCCCCTGGAGAGGCGGGGGCGCTTCCGTGTGTCCACGCGCCGGTCCGCCGGACTTCCTCCGCCGTTCGTTCCGTACTTCCTGACCGTCTTCCGACCTGACCTAGGTAGGTGAGTGTGACCACCGCGATGGGCGCCGCGCTGCGCCGGATCCAGCTGGGGAACGCGCTGAGCGCGTTCGGCAACGGCTTCACGGTTCCGTATCTCTACGTCTATGTGGCGAAGGTGCGGGACCTGGGCGCCAGTACCGCGGGTGTGGTGCTGGCGATGCTCGCCGTGTCGGCGCTGGTCGTGCTGCCGCTGACCGGTCGGGCGATCGACCGGCGCGGGCCCCTTCCGGTGGCCGTCGTCGGTACCGTCTCGGCGGCGGTCGGTGCGCTGGGTCTGGGGCTGTCCGTCAGTGAGGCGCAGGTCATCGCGTCGGCGGTGGCGCTCGGTGCCGGTATCGCGGTGATCCAGCCGGCGCTCGCCACGATGATCGTGTGGTGCTCGACGACGGTCACCCGCTCGCGGGCGTTCGCCACGCAGTTCTTCCTGAACAACCTCGGGCTCGGTATCGGCGGGCTCGTCGGCGGGCTGCTCGTCGACGAGACGAACGCGTCGAGCTTCGTGCGGCTCTTCGCCATCGAGGCGGCGATGTTCCTGGTGCTCGGCGCGGCGGTGGCGACCGTACGGCTGCCGCGGGCGCCGAAGGTCGAGGACGCGGTGCCGACCGGTGAGCGGCCGCAGGGCGCCTGGCGTGCGCTGCTGTCGGACCGGCGGATGGTGTGGCTGTGCGTGCTGGGCTTCGTGCTCTTCTTCGCCTGCTACGGGCAGTTCGAGTCGGGTCTCGCGGCGTACGCCACCGAGGTCACCCGGATCGCGCCGGCGACGCTGGGTATCGCGCTGGCGGCCAACACCGCGGCGATCGTGGTGGCGCAGTTCGTGGTGCTCAAGCTCGTCGAGCGGCGGCGCCGCAGCCGGGTGATGGCGGTGGTCGGGCTGATCTGGACGGTGGCGTGGATCGCCGCCGGGCTGTCCGGGCTGGTGCACGGCGCGCAGGTGGTGGCGACGACGCTGCTGATCTCGACGTACGCGCTGTTCGGCATCGGGGAGTCGCTGCTGTCGCCGACGGTGTCGCCGCTGGTGGCCGATCTGGCTCCGGCGTCGCTGATCGGGCAGTACAACTCGGCGTTCGCGCTGGTCAAGCAGTTGGCGCTGGCGGTCGGTCCGGCCGTGGGCGCGCTGATGGTGGGCCACGGGATGTCGGTGGCGTACGTCGGGATGCTGGTGCTGTGCGCGCTGGGGATCACCGCGCTGTCGCTGCGGCTGGGGCGGATGCTGACCCCGGCGCAGGACAACCCGCACCGGGTGGCGGCCGCTCCGGCCCGTCCGGCGGCGGATCCGGCGGCCGAGGCGGAGACCGCGGTGGCGGTGGCCTGAACGGCATCGGCGGGCGGTGGCCCGTGCCCGTAGGGGGAGACCGTACGGGTGAGTGAGCAGGGGGAACGGCCCGGCGTGACGCGCCGGGCCGTTCGTCGTGTCCGGGGCCCCGGGGTCAGGCGGACGGGAGGGCGAATTCGCACCAGACGGACTTGCCGCCGTCCGGGGTGCGGCGGGCGCCCCAGTGGGAGGCGATGGTGGCGACGATGGAGATGCCGCGGCCCGCTTCGTCGGCGGGCTCGGCGGTGCGGCGGCGCGGCAGATGGTCGTCGCCGTCGGTGACCTCCACGATCAGGCGGCGGTCCGTACGGCGCAGGCGCAGCCGCATCGGCGGGGTGCCGTGCTGGAGGGAGTTGGCGACCAGTTCGCTGGCGGCGAGGACGCCGAGGTCGTGCAGGTCGGGGGCGAAACGCCAGGAGGCGAGCACCCCGGAGGCGAAGGCGCGGGCGCGCGGCGCGGCCTCGGTGCCGCCGTGCAGCTCCAGGACGGCGTTGTGGAACAGCTCGGCGTCGTGGCCGGTGCGCTCGGGGTGCTGGACGACGAGGATCGCGACGTCGTCGTCGTGGGCGTCGGTGATGCCCATGGCGCGCAGCAGGCGGTCGCAGACGACGGACGGGGTGTCGTCCGCGCCGGCGAAGGCGTCGGCCAGCGCCTCCACTCCGTGGTCGATGTCCTTGTCGCGGCGCTCGACGAGGCCGTCGGTGTAGAGGACGGCGGCGGCGCCGGGGCCGAGCGGGACGGTGCCGGAGGTGTGCAGCCAGCCGCCGGTGCCCAGGGGCGGGCCGGTCGGTTCGGCGGCGCGGTGGACGGCGCCGTCGGCGTCGCGGACGAGGATCGGGAGGTGGCCGGCGGAGGCGTAGACCAGGCGGCCCTCGTTCGGGTCGTGGACGGCGTAGACGCAGGTGGCGATCTGGCTGGCGTCGATCTCGGCGGCGAGTCCGTCGAGGAGCTGGAGGACCTCGTGGGGCGGCAGGTCGAGGCGGGCGTAGGCGCGGACGGCGGTGCGCAACTGGCCCATGACGGCGGCGGCGCGCACCCCGCGGCCCATGACGTCGCCGATGACGAGGGCGGTGCGGCCGCCCCCGAGGGTGATGACGTCGTACCAGTCGCCGCCGACCGCGGCGTCGGTGCCGCCGGGGCGGTACGTGGCGGCGACCCGGAGGTCGTCGGGCTGCTCCAGCTCCTGCGGGAGGAGGGAGCGCTGGAGGGTGACGGCGGCGGCGCGCTGGCGGGCCTCGCTGGCGCGGAGCCGTTCGGCGGATTCGATCTGGTCGGTGACCTCGGCGCCGAAGACGAGGACGCCCTTGTGCGGGGCGACGCAGGCGACCTCCGGGTCGGGGGCCGGGCCGCTGGCGGCGACCTCGATGGGGGTGCAGGTGAAGGTGTAGTAGCCGTCGCGGGCGCGGCCGGCGCCGGCGCGGACCCGGCGGGACTTGACCATCCGGGTGCGGCCGCTGCGCAGGACCTGGTCCATCAGGGGCAGCAGGCCGAGTTCGTCCAGCTCGGGCAGGGCCTCGCGGGCGGTGTGCCCGGCCGGGCGGGGGCCGAAGACGGTGGCGTAGGCGGCGTTGACGTACGCGAGGCGGTGCTCGGGGCCGTAGACGACGGCGACCAGGGCGGGGATGGTGCCGAGGATGTCGTGGGCGGAGAGGGCGTCGACGGTGGGCGGCGGGGTGGGGGCGCTCGCCTCCGTGCCCTCCTCGGGGGTGTCGGGCGGGGCGTCGCCCTCGGGTGCCGCGGGGCCGGACGACTCGGCGCGGGCGGCCGGGACGGCGCCGCCGGAGCCGTCGGCGGCGGGTGCCGGGCGGGCGTTCGGCGGGGTGGCGGCCGGGGCTGCGGCGCGGCCGGGGCGGGCGGTGCGCCGCTGAGGGAGCTTGGCGCTCCAGCGCGTGAAGATCACGGAGGGGTACCTCTTACTTCGCTTCGTCGCGCGGGCTGTGGCTCCAGGGCCCGGGGCCTTCGGCGCGGGGGAAGCGCCCGCCGGGGAACCGGCCGGGGGTCGGCCGGGGCCCTGGGTGGCGCCCTCTGACGTGCTGCAGCAAACGTCCGTCTTCCTCGTGATTATTACTCTTCGCAGAGACGGGCCCACCCATGGTCACACGACCAGTGTGGCCGACCCGGGCGGTATCCGTCAGACGTCCGGGCGCCGGGAGGGAGTTCCGGGCTCCGTTTCGCCCGGCCGGACCCGGGGCGGCCGGGGCCGCTCGGGTGGGGCGTGGCGCGCCCCGGTGGCGGGCGGTCAGCTTGTCTCGTTGTGGCGGCCCGTTCCGGCGGCCAGCTCGAATTCGGCGCGGGGGTGCTCCAGCGAGCCGAGCGAGACGATCTCCCGTTTGAACAGGCCGGCGAGGGTCCACTCGGCGAGCACCCGGGCCTTGCGGTTGAAGGTGGGGATGCGGCTGAGGTGGTAGGCGCGGTGCATGAACCACGCCGGGTAGCCCTTGAGCTTGCGGCCGTAGACGTGGGCGACGCCCTTGTGGAGGCCGAGGGAGGCGACGGAGCCGGCGTATTTGTGGCGGTATTCCAGGAGCGGGCCGCCGTGGACGGCGGCGGCGACGTTCTCGGCGAGGGTGCGGGCCTGGCGGACGGCGTGCTGGGCGTTGGGGGCGCAGAGGGCGGGCGGGTCGTCCGGCGTGGCGGGTTCGGGGGCCGTCAGGTCGGGGACCGCGGCGGCGTCACCGGCGGACCAGGCGTGGTCGGCGCCGTCCACCTGGAGGGCGGCGGTGCACTTGAGGCGGCCGCGGTCGTTGAGGGGCAGGCCGGTGGCGGCGAGAATCGGGTGCGGTTTGACGCCGGCGGTCCACACCAGGGTGCGGGTGGGGAAGCGGGAGCCGTCGCTGAGGACGGCGATCCGGTCCTCGCAGGAGTCGAGGCGGGTGTCGAGGCGGACGTCGATGTTGCGGGCGCGCAGCTCGCGTACGGCGTAGCGGCCCATCTCGGGACCCACTTCGGGAAGGATCTTTCCGGTCGCCTCGACGAGGATCCACTTCAGGTCGGTGGGCTCGACGTTGTGGTAGTAGCGGACGGCGTAGCGGGCCATGTCCTCCAGTTCGGCCAGCGCCTCGACGCCCGCGTAGCCGCCGCCGACGAAGACGAAGGTCAGCGCGGCGTCGCGGACCGCCGGGTCGCGGGTGGAGGAGGCGATGTCGAGCTGTTCGAGGACGTGGTTGCGCAGGCCGATGGCCTCCTCGACGGTTTTGAAGCCGATGCCGAAGTCGGCGAGTCCGGGGACCGGGAGGGTGCGGGAGACGGAGCCGGGCGCGAGGATCAGCTCGTCGTAGGAGATCTCGGCGTCGGCGGCGCCCGCCTCCTCCGCGGCGAGGGTCTCGACGGTCGCGGTGCGCGCCTCGTGGTCGAGGGCGGTGACCTCGCCGATGACGACGCGGCACCGCGGCAGCACCTGGCGCAGCGGTACGACGACATGGCGCGGGGAGATGGATCCGGCCGCCGCTTCGGGGAGGAACGGCTGGTACGTCATGTACGGCTCGGGGTCGACCACCGTGATCTCGGCGGTCCCCTGCCGCAGCTCCTGCTTGAGCTTCCGCTGGAGCCGCAGGGCGGTGTACATGCCCACGTAACCGCCGCCGACGATCAGGATGCGCGCCACTTCGTTCGAAGACACAGCCTTCACAGAGCTCTCCTCGCGGTGGACCGGTCCCGGAAGGCTCCCGGTTCCGGCCGGCCGGCGGCACAGCAGTCCCAGGAGGCACTGTGCCCCCGGGAAGGCACAGCACCGTTCCATGACGCACCCCCGGCCGCGCTTTGTCCACAGGCTCGACGAAATGCGCAGGCGGTCGTACGGGCCCGGACGGAGGGTCGGCTTCCGCGATATGCGGAGGAGGTGCGCAGGTCAGACGGGCGGTTGCGGGGCGGTGGCCGGAGGCCGAGGAGAAGCCGCCCCCGCGGTAGGCCGATCGGGGGTGCCATGTGCCCGGAACTGACCCTTCATTCTTGACCGGGGCTCAACTATGTTCGGTGGTTCAGGGGGGCGGGCCCGCTCGATCGGCGCGCCCCTGAGCCGTCAGGGCGGGGAGTCTCCGGGGGGAGACGTCATGACCGGGGGATCACACATGCATGTTCAGGGCACACATTGGTCGGGCGCCGTCACGGCGCCCGGTAACGGCGGGCGTGCCACGGCGCACGGCGCCGATGCCGACGGCCGCGGCGGACCTGCCGCGCGGCCCACGGGGGGTGCCCGCAGCGCACCGCTGCGGGTGGACGCACAGCGCAATCTGGAGCACGTACTGCGCGCCGCGCGCGAGGTCTTCGGCGAGCTGGGGTACGGCGCGCCCATGGAGGACGTCGCACGGCGGGCGCGGGTCGGCGTCGGGACGGTCTACCGCCGCTTCCCGAGCAAGGACGTGCTGGTGCGGCGGATAGCCGAGGAGGAGACGTCCCGGCTGACCGAGCAGGCGCGCACCGCGCTGGGCCAGGAGGAGGACCCCTGGTCGGCGCTCTCCCGCTTCCTGCGGACCTCGGTCGCCTCGGGCGCCGGCCGGCTGCTGCCGCCGAACGTCCTGCGCGTCGGCGCCGGTGCGGAGGCGGCCGGTGAGTGCGCGGACGGGCTGCCCGGTACGGGTGCCCGGGTGCCGCAGCAGCGTCCGGCGCCGGTGGGCGGGGAGCCCGCCGCGGAGGGCTCCGTGTTCGGTGCGGAGACGGAGCGGCCCGGGGGTGTGCCCGCGCTGCTGGAGGTGGTGGGGCGGCTCGTGGAGCGCGCCCGCTCGGCGGGGGCGCTGCGGCCGGACGTCACGGTCGGCGACGTCCTGCTGGTGATCGCCACCAGCGCGCCGTCGCTGCCCGATCCGGGGCATCAACAGGCGGCTTCCGCACGGCTGTTGGACATCCTTCTGGAGGGGCTGCGGTCGCGGCCGCAGAGCTGAGCGCGGCTCCGGCCGGGGCGGCGTGTTCCGGCCGGGCCCCGATGGTCCGCCGGAGCCGGGCGTCCGGCTCCGGCGCGCGCACATTGTGCCTCGTGGTGGCGGTCGGAGGGACCCTCTCCGGGCAGTGCGCCCCGGATGAGTGGTTAAGGGGACGGACCCCTCGGCCCGGGCGTGTCGTGTGGCACGCTTGCGCGGTGTTCCGGTGTGACGGCGTGTTCGGGGGCCTTGGCTATGACTCTTGACGGGCGGGACGAACGGCGCGGTGGGGACCACACCACCACGGACCCGGGCGAACGATCCGGAGTACCGGAACAGGCGCGTCCGCCGCACCCCGCTCCCCCGGCCACCGAGCCGGCCGCACGTCACGACCGCGCCGAGGCACCGCCGCTCGCCGGTGTGCCGCCGCAGCGCGAGCCCGCCGAGGCATCGCCGGAGCCACCCGCGGGCGCGGACGGCGCCGAGAGCGCCCCGCCGTCCGACGCCGTGCTGATCACCGCCATGCGGGGCGGCGACGACGGCGCGTACGAGGAGCTGTACCGCCGGCACGCCGATGCCGTACGCCGCTACGCGCGCACCTGCTGCCGGGACGCGCACACCGCCGAGGATCTGACCGGCGAGGTGTTCGCCCGTACGCTCCAGGCGGTGCGGGGCGGTGCCGGGCCGGACACCGCGGTGCGGGCGTATCTGCTGACGACGGTGCGGCGGGTGGCGGCGGCCTGGGCGAAGACCGCGAAGCGGGAGCAACTGGTCGAGGATTTCGCGGTGTTCGCGGTCTCCGCGGCCGGGACGTCGATGGATGCCGGGGGCGGTCCGGGCAGCGGGGTCGATCTCGGGGCCGATGTCCGGGCGATGCAGGAGGCCGAGCGGACGCTGGCGATGCGGGCGTTCCGGAGCCTGCCGGAGCGCTACCAGACGGTGCTGTGGCACACCACCGTCGAGGAGGAGACGCCCAGTCAGGTCGCGCCGCTGCTCGGGCTGACCGCCAACGCCACGGCGGTGCTGGCGCACCGTGCCCGGGAAGGGCTGAAGCAGGCGTATCTCCAGGCCCATGTCAGCCGGTCGCTGACGGCCGGGGGCGACTGCGCGCGCTACGCCGACCGGCTCGGCGCGTACGCCCGCGGCGGGCTGCGGATGCGGGCCGAGCGGGGGCTGCGCAAGCATCTCGACGAGTGTGCGCGGTGCCGGATGGCGGCGCGGGAGGTCGCGGACGTCAATCAGCGGATCGGGGCGGTGCTGCCGGTCGCCGTCATCGGCTGGTTCGCCGCGTCGTACGCGGTCAAGGCCGCGGCGGCGGTCGCGGGGACGGCCGGGGTCGGCGCGGCGGCCGGGGCGGGCGCCGCGGCCGCGGCGGGCGGTTCCTCGTCCTCCGGTGCGGCGGGCGGTGCCGCGGCCGGGGAGGCGCTGGGCCTGCCCGCCAAGGTGGCGATCGGCGCCGGGGTGATGGTCGTGGCCGGGGCGGCGCTGGCGATGGCGATGACCGGGGCGCAGGAGCCGCCGAAGCCGGAGGCGAAGCGGGAGCCGACGCCCGCCGTGGCGCCGCGGACGCCGGCGCCGCCCGCCCCGGAGCCGGAGCCCGCCCCGCCCTCGGCACGTCCGGCGCCGCCCGCGCCGAGGCCCACGCCGACACCGCGTCCCACCCCGCCGAGGCCCACGCCGAAGCCCACGCCCACGCCGTCCCCGACGCCGACGCCGACGCCGTCCCCGACCCCGGTGCCGGAGACGCCGTACCTGCTCAGTTCGCTGGGGATGGATATCGGCGGGGACGGTACGGAGCCGGAGGTCCGCGCCGCGGAGAGCAGTTGGATATGGCAGCGGGACGAGCCGGAGATCGGCGGCCGGTCGTACCCGCACGGCGTGACGGTCCACGGCACGTCCACCGTCGTCATCGATCTGAACCGCGCCTGCACGTCGTACGACGCCCGCGCCGGGGTGGACGATCTCAGCCTGGGCCTCGGTGCGGTGCGGTTCTCGGTGGACGGGGACGGCGCGGTGCTGTGGCGCTCCGGCGTGGTGCGCGGCGGGCGGCCCGCGGTGCCGGTGCACGTCCCGCTGACGGGGGTGAAGACGCTGCGGCTGACCGTGGCGCCGTGGACCCCGGTGGACACGCTGGCGTTCGCGGACTGGGCGGACTCCCGGATCAACTGCCGCTGATACGGGGCGCGTTGGCAGCTCCTGCCACGCCGTTCAGAGGCGGGACCCCGGCGGCGACCGCGCGGCGGCGCGGGGTGGCGGCGGCGTCGGTCCAGCAACTGCCGCGGCGCAGGACCAGGCGGCGCAGCCACAGTTCGGTGGAGACCAGTTCGGCCAGGCCGTCCAGGGGCAGCGCGGCGCCCTCGGCGGCGGCGCACAGCGCCTTGCGGACGACCCGCGCCTCCACCAGCCCGGCGTCGGCGAGCAGCGGCGCGTCGAAGAGCTGCACCAGACCGTCGACGGCGGCGCGCAGCCCGGTGCGCAGGGCGGCGGTGTGCGGGAGGTGCGCGGGGGCGCCCCAGCCCGGCGGGAGGTCCCGTACGCCTGCCTGGGCGAGGACGGAGCGGAGGACGGCGGCGCGGGCTCCGGGCTGGACGCGGAGGGTGTCGGGCAGCGCCCGGCAGGCGAGGACCACCTGGTTGTCGAGGAAGGGTGCGTGCAGGCGCTGGCTGCGGACCTCCGCGGCCTGTTCGAAGACACGGTGGTCGGCGGCGTGGCGGGCCAGCGCGGCGCGCGCCCGGCGCTCGCCCGGCCGCCCCGCGCCGGGGGCGCGCGTCGCCGCGGCGCCCAGCCGCATCCCCACCTCGGCCAGCGCCTCCCCGGTGAGCCAGCGGGCGGCGGGCCCGGGGCGGCACCAGAACAGCGCGGCGAGGGAGGCGTCGACGGCGCCGCCCCCGGCCGGGTCCCCGATGCCGCCGGCCCCCCGCTCCACCAGGCGCCGCGCCGTTTCGGCGACCCCGGTCCCGTAGGGCGTACGGGCGAGTTTGCGGGCGGCGCGGTAGACGGTGAAGGGCACCAGGACGGAGTGCGCGGAGGGGCCGTCCGCCCTGGCCAGGGCGGTGACCGGGCGCAGCAGGTGGCGTCGGCGGCGGTCGAGGAGGAGGTCGGCGAGGCGGGCGGGGTGGGCGTCGAGGACCTGGCGGGCGCCGTGGCCGGTGAGGTGGTCGGCGCCCCCGGCGAGCAGGCGGCTGCGGTGGCGGAACGCGGTGACGAGGGAGGGGCCCGGCTCGTCGGTGAGCGGGAGGGTGCCGAGCCCGGCGAACGGCAGGGCCTCCTCGCCGCCGGTGACGACGCGGTGGTGCAGGCGCGGGTTGTCGGCCAGGGCGCGGGCGCGCTCCAGTTCCGCGTCGCGGTGGGCGCGGCCCCCTTGGGTGGTGTGGTCGGTGAAGGTGACGGCGAGGAGGCGTTCGCCGTGGCCGGTGAGCGCCCCGGGGGCGCCGGGCAGTCCGGCGGCCAGCAGGGCGAGGGTGCCCGAGGCGCTGCCGCCGGAGAGGTCGGCGCCGATGCCGGGGGCGGGGGCGCCGCGGGCCGCGCGCCGCTCGGCGGGGCCCATGCCGGGGACCGGGCCCGGGTCCAGGCCGTCGGGCCCGTCCGGGTCGGGGGCGTGCCGGGGGCCGGCCAGCCGTGCCCGGACCGCTTCGACCAGGGCCTCGCGGACGCCGTCGATCGCCTGGTCGGGGGCGAGTTGAGGGGCGGCGACGGCGAGGGAGGCGGCCGGTTCGTACGAGGTGATCTCGTGGGCGCCGCCGCGCAGGACCAGGGCGTGTCCGGGCGGGACGCGGCGCACCCCTTCGTAGGGGGTGCCGGAGCCGAGCGCCTCGGGGGCGTCGGGGCAGGCGAGGAGGGCGCCGAGGTGGCCGACGTCGAGTCCGGCCTCGGTGAGGTCGGCGAGGGGCAGGGCGGCGGTGGCGAAGGCGGTGCCGCCCTCCCAGGGGGTGTGGAAGACGGGGCGGGCCCCGGCGAGGTCGCCGGTGACGGTGAGGCGGCGGCCCATGCGGACGACGGCGGTGTAGCTGCCGGGCCAGGCCGTGAGGTGGCGCAGCGCACCGCCGCGGGCGGCGAAGAGGCCGACGCGGAGCTGATCGTCGGTGGCGCCGCAGACGCCGAAGACGGCGAGCGCGGTCTCCGGGTCGGCGCGGACGGTGCGTACCTCGTCGGGCCGCCAGTCGCCGACCGCCCACAGCGGATCCGGCCCGTCCCACAGGAGTTGGGCGCCCACGGGCAGGACCGTGCGGCTCCCCCCGGTGGCGGCCGGTCCCGCGGTGGCACTGCTCCACCCCACCAACCAGCGCATACCGCCTCCCCGCTCCCCGTGCCGCGGGGGCGCGCCACCGCCCCGTACCGCGGATTTCAGCCGTTGTGCGGTCCATGCTGCCATGGCGGGGGCGTGCGGGAGCCGAACGGAGCGGCGGGGCGGCGCCCGGCGGTGGGGAGTTGACGCCCCTGGGCCGGGCCGTGCCGTGTGCCACGCGGTGGAGCGTGGACGGGGGCGCGCGGTGGCCGCCGGGGGCGCGCCGTGCCGCGGCGGAGGCCCGCGGCGCGTTTTTGCCGTCCGATGCTATTCGGCCAAAGTCTGCTGAACCATGTTCAGTCGGCGCGTGTGGCGGCACCTCGTACGGACCGGCGGCGCGGGGGCCGCGTCCGGCTCGCGCGACGGCCCGGGAGGCGGGCTGCGCCTCCCGGGCCGGACCGCCGCCCGCGGGGAATGGAGCGGCGGTATCCCCCAGCCCACCGGATCCGGTACAGCGGGCCGACCCACGCGGCACCCATGGAAGCGGCGGCCCCTCCGGGGAGGCAGCGCGCACGTGTGGGCGCACGGCAACACGTACCCGGAGCACATGCCAACTCCCGCTCCCCCGGCCGAAGATGAATCTCGCCATCCGCGACACCGGCCCTTAACGGTCGGGATCCGGCGAACTACTCTGGGTGGACGCACGCCCCGGGGCACCGGGGCTGCCGTCGCAGTGTCGAGGGGTGCGCATGTCCAGGGATATACGCGGGCCGAACGAGAAGCTCGGCACCGTTCTCGCCCTCGCGGGTATCAGCAACGCCGGTCTGGCGCGCCGGGTGAACGACCTCGGCGCACAGCGCGGGTTGACGCTTCGTTACGACAAGACGTCCGTCGCCCGCTGGGTTTCCAAGGGGATGGTGCCGCAGGGCGCCGCGCCCCATCTGATCGCCTCCGCGATCGGCAGCAAGCTCGGCCGGCCGGTCCCGCTGCACGAGATCGGGCTGGGCGACGCCGATCCGGCGCCCGAGGTCGGGCTGACATTTCCCCGCGATGTGGGCGCGGCGGTACGTTCCGCCACCGATCTCTACCGGCTGGATCTGGCCGGACGGCGGGCCGGCGGCGGGGGCATCTGGCAGAGCCTGGCCGGATCTTTCGCCGTCAGCGCGTACGCCACCCCCGCCTCCCGGTGGCTGATATCCCCGGCCGACAGCTCGGTGGCGCGGAACGCGGCCGAAGCGGCCGAGGCGGGCGGGAAGGACGCCGCCTCGCCCGCGGACGCGGCGACGCCGCAGCATGTCGGCCACAGCGATGTCAGCAAGCTCCGCGAGGCGGCGGAGGACGCGCGCCGCTGGGACTCCAAGTACGGCGGCGGCGACTGGCGTTCGTCGATGGTGCCGGAGTGCCTGCGGGTGGACGCGGCACCGCTGCTGCTGGCCTCGTACAGCGATGAAGTGGGGCGCGCGCTGTTCGGCGCGACCTCCGAACTCACCCGTCTCGCCGGGTGGATGGCGTTCGACACCGGGCAGCAGGAGGCCGCCCAGCGCTACTACATCCAGGCGCTGCGGCTGGCCCGCGCCGCGGCCGACGTCCCCCTGGGCGGCTACGTCCTCGCCTCGATGTCCCTCCAGGCGACGTACCGCGGCTTCGCCGACGAGGGCGTCGATCTCGCCCAGGCGGCGCTGGAGCGCAACCGCGGCCTGGCCACCGCCCGCACCATGAGCTTCTTCCGTCTCGTCGAGGCGCGCGCCCAGGCGAAGGCCGGGGAGGCGCGCGCCTGCGAGGTGGCGCTGAAGGCCGCCGAGGGCTGGCTGGAGCGCTCCCGCGGCGGCGACGCCGACCCGTCCTGGCTGGACTTCTACTCCTACGAGCGGTTCGCCGCCGACGCCGCCGAGTGCTATCGCGATCTGCGCCTGCCCCGCCAGGTCCGCCGCTTCACCGAACAGGCCCTCTCCCGGCCCACCGAGGAGTTCGTCCGCTCGCACGGGCTGCGTCTGGTGGTCTCCGCCGTCGCCGAGCTGGAGTCCGGCAACCTCGACGCCGCCTGCGCCGCGGGCACCCGCGCCGTCGAGGTCGCCGGCCGCATCTCCTCGGCCCGCACCACCGAGTACGTCCGCGATCTGCTGCACCGCCTGGAGCCGTACGGGGACGAGCCGCGCGTGGTGGAGCTGCGGGAGCGGGCCCGGCCGTTGCTGGCGGCGCCGGCGTAGGAACGGCCGGGGCCGGGGCCGGGCTCGCGGCCGAGGGGCGCGCGGCGGCCCGCTCCGGGGCCGGGGCTCGTCGGCCCGCCCGCCGGTTCCGCCGCAGTTGCCCGCTTCCGCCGCCGTTCCGGCCGCTCTGTACGGGTTCCCGCCCTGGTCACATGGCGTTGTCAGTACCTCGCGTCATGATGGGGTAGGTCGTCGGGCGACGGCGAGCGGGCCGCGGTCAGGGGTGGCCCGCGTCGGGGGCGGTTCCCGCGTTCTCGCGGTTGGGAGGGGCAGTGGCGGCGTACGACTGCGATGTGCTGGTGATCGGTGCGGGCATCGTCGGGCTCTCGACGGCGCATGCGCTCACCCGTGCCGTGCCGGGGCTGCGGGTGACGGTCCTGGAGAAGGAGTCCGGCCCGGCCCGCCATCAGACCGGTCGCAACAGCGGCGTGATCCACAGCGGCATCTACTACCCGCCCGGCTCCCTCAAGGCCCGCTACGCCCTCCAGGGGTCGGCCGAGATGGTCGGGTTCTGCGCCGAGCACGGCATCCCGCACGAGGTCACCGGCAAGCTGATCGTCGCCACCGACCGCGATGAGCTGCCCCGGCTGCACGCCCTGATCCAGCGTGGCCGCGAGCACGGTCTGCCCGTCCGCGAGCTGGGCCCCGCCCAGATCACCGCGTACGAGCCGGAGGTGCGCGGCCTCGCCGCCATCCACGTCGGCACCACCGGCGTCTGCGACTTCCAGGCCGTCGCCCGCACCTACGGCCGCCTCGCCCAGGAGGCCGGGGCGAGGCTCGTGTACGGCGCGGAGGTGACTCGTATCGGGCGGCGTCCGGGGCGGGTCGCCGTCGCCACGGCGGACGGCACGGTCCACCGCGCCCGCGCCCTGGTCAACTGCGCCGGTCTGCACAGCGACCGCGTCGCGCGGCTGGCCGGGGACGACCCGGGCATGCGGATCGTGCCGTTCCGCGGTGAGTACCACCTTCTCGCCCCGGAGCGCGCCGGGCTGGTGCGCGGCCTGGTCTACCCCGTGCCCGATCCCGCGTTCCCGTTCCTCGGCGTCCATCTGACCCGCGGGATCGACGGCGCCGTCCACATCGGGCCGAACGCCGTCCCGGCCCTGGCCCGCGAGGGCTACGACTGGCGCACGCTGCGCCCCGCCGAGCTGGCCGGCACCCTCGCCTACCGCGGCTCGTGGCACATAGCCCGGCGCCACTGGCGGTACGGCGCGGGCGAGCTGCACCGCTCGCTCTCCCGCCGTGCCTTCACCGCCGCCGTGCGCCGCCTGCTGCCCGCCGTCACCGAGGACGATCTGCGCCCCGCCCCCGCCGGGGTCCGCGCCCAGGCGGTCCTCCCCGACGGCACCCTCGTCGACGACTTCCTCTTCGCCGAGTCCCCCGGCATCGTCCACGTCCTCAACGCCCCGTCCCCGGCGGCCACCGCGTCCCTGCCGATCGGCCGGGAGATCGCCCGGCGGGTGCGGGCCGCGTTGGACCGGCGCTGAACGCGGACGTGGGCGGTGCGGGCGCCGGGCCCGCACCGCCCACGCGGTGCTCACGGGCGGCGGGCCGCCCGGTGGAGGGTCGTCAGTCGGCGGGGATGGGGATCGGCGAGCCCTTCGACGCCTTGTAGGCACGGAGGAACGGACGGCCGGTCGTCAGCGACTCGCCCTCGACGTACAGCACGCCGTATCCGTCCCACCGCATCGACATGCTCGTCGGGGACGGCAGGTCGTGGCCCTGGGTGAAGAGGGTGCCCATCAGCTTCGTCTTGGCGTCCCGCAGGCCCATCGACAGCAGTTCGGGGTCCTGCGAGGAGTGGTGTGCGGGGCTGCCGTGGGAGTTGCCGACGGCGATGACGTTCTCGTCGTCGAGGGCCACGGCGACCGCCCCGGCCCGCTTCCACAGGCGCTTGCCGGTCTTCAGGTCGAGGGCGGCGAGGCCGGTGTGGTTGGCGTACGTGGTCAGCAGGATCTTGGAGTCCTCGTCGACCATGGTCGTCCGGGCGTCGAGGTCCAGCTCGTCGAGGTCACCGGTCAGCTCGATGCTCCGGTCCGGCTTGGGCTTGCCCTCCGAGTCGAAGGTCCGCAGCGCCCGGTTCTCACCGGAGTCGGCCATCAGCAGGACCAGCGGGCGGTCCGAGAGGACGCGCTGGACCTCCATCTTCTCGCCGGGGACGGAGGCGTTCATGCTGTCCAGCTCGTGCTCCTGGATGAGCAGTTCCCGCTTCGGCTTTGCCTTCGTGCAGTCGCTGACCCGCGCCAGGTACTCGTTGCTGATCCCGAACGACGCGGTGCACTCACCGGCGGGCCACTTCAGGCTCCACTTGCCGGCGCCGCCGGAGATGGCGTAGCCGGAGTAGGTGTCACCGATGGCGACCACGACCTCCCGGTGGCTGATGCCGACGACGGGGCGGTCCTCCGACTGCCGGCCCTTGAGGTTCCGCACCCAGAGGGTGTGGCCGGTGCCGGTGTCGAAGACGGAGAGGAAGGAGCAGTCGCCGCCGCCCGAGTCGAAGACCGCGGCGGCGACGCCGTCACCGTTCGGCTCCGTGGGCAGCGCGCAGACCGCGCCGGCGCCCTTCGGCGTCTCCAGCTCCCACTCCTGCTTACCGGTCTGGTCGTCGTACGCGCGGACGCCGTCCTTGTCGCCGTAGACGACGGCTCCGTCGACCAGCCACACCGACCGCATGCCCAGCTCTTCCCTGGGCCGGCTGTCGCTCTTCTTCAGGTCGGTGTTCCACATCCGGCTCATGGAGAGCGCCGGGGGCTGCTGCTGCGCTTCGTCGCCGCCGGAGCCGCCCGCCAGCAGGAAGTAACCGCCGGTGCCGATGATCAGTACGACGACGACCACGATCGCGATGATCGCGGGCACCGGTATCCCCCGGCTCGGTCCGCCGGGCGCCCCGCCGGGCCCCGGCACGAACCCCGGCCCGCCCTGCGGCGGCTGTCCGAACCCCTGCGGCGCACCGGGCTGCGGGTGGGCGGCGCCGCCCGGCCCGGGAGCCATCGGTCCGCCGGGGCCCATCGGTCCGCCGGGCGGCGGGTACACGCCCGGCGCCCCGCCCTGCTGGCCGTACGCGCCCGGTACTCCCTGGCCGGGCGGCGGGTACGGACCGGGCTGCGGGGCGGGGGCGCCCTGCGGGGCACCGTACGGGCCCGGTTGGGCCTGCGGGCTCTGCATGCCGGGCTGACCCTGCGGGGGCTGGCCACCAGGCTGACCCTGCGGGGCGCCGGGCTGTCCCTGCTGCGGCTGCGCGCCCGGCGCGCCCTGCGGTGGCACCGGCGGGGTGCCGGGGGCGGGCCGGCCGCCGGGCTTGGCCATGGAGAACTGCATGGTCCCGGCGGGGGGCTGCTGACCGGAAACCTGCTGGTCCGGGCCCTGCTGCGGGGCGGTGGGAGGCTGGACGGCCGCCAGCTTCATGGTCCCGGCGGGGCGTGCGGGGGCCTGTCCCTGCGCCTGACCCGGCCGGGGCTGCTCAGGGGACTGCGGCTGCGCGGGCCCACCCGCCTCCGGCTGCGGGGCGCCGGGAGCGGCGGACCGCTCCTGGCCCGCCCCCGGCCCCTGGCCCGCGTCGGCCGGCCGCTCCGGCCCGGAGCCCGGCGGCTCTCCCTGCGGATGCCCCGTGTTCTCCTGCCCTTGCGTCATACCGGCCTACCCCCTGGTTTGTTCGTGTGGCGGCCACGCATCGTATGCAGCCCGCTCCACAGCGCGCCAGCCACCCCCGGGGAGGGGGGTACGCGGGGGCGGGGTAGGAGCGGTGAAGGGCTGATGGCGTGGGGAGTGAGGGGGTGGTTGGTCGGTCCGGTGGTTACGGAGGGGGCGGGGGCGGTTGCTCGGCCTGGCGGTTACGGGGAGTGGGGGCAGTCGCCTGGTCCGGCGGTCATGGGAAGCGGAGGCAATCGCCTGGTCCGGCGGTCATGGGAAGCGGAGGCAATCGCCTGGCCCGGCGGTCACGGGAAGTGGAGACAGTCGCCCGGTCCGGCGGCCTCGGGCCCCGGAAGGAACCGCCCGGTCCGGGGGACACGGGAAGTAGGGACGGTCGCCCGGTCCGGCGGCCTCAGACCCCGGAACGTCCCCCCGGCTCTGCGGCCCGGCGCCGCCCGGTGGCCTCGTATACCCTCCCCCGCCTGCCCGGCACACGGAGAAGCCGTCCCGGTCCGGCATACAGAGATGACGGAGGACGAAGAGGAAGAAGAGGACAGGGCCCGTGGTCCCGCCGGCTCGGGACGTCCGGCCCGGGCCGTGCCTCTCTCCGGCCCGTAGAATCTCGGCACTGTGTCCGAGAACCCCCGCACCCCCGAGTCCGGCAGCCAGGAAACCCGCGTCCCGGAAGGCGCCGCCCCGTCGCCTGCCGACGGCGCCCCGGCAGGCAGCGAACCGAACGGCGGCAGTGCGCCGGCCACGGACGTGACCGGCGCGAACGTCCCCGCCGGGAGCACCGCCGACGGCACCTTGGCCCCGGAATCCGGCGGCTCCCACGCCTCCGGCGCACCGCGGATCCGCCGCGACGGCCCGATGTTCCCCGACGGGACCGGGCCCGCCGCCGACCCGGCCGGTGACCACCACGAGCGCCGGATCCGCTCCTTCCAGCCCCGCCGCAGCCGCGTCTCGCCGAACCAGGCCGACGCGCTGCGCCGCCTGTGGCCGGTGTGGGGGCGGGACATCGACGGGCTCTCCCGTATCGACCTCGACACGTTCTTCGACGGCCGTCCGGTCGTCCTGGAGATCGGCTTCGGCATGGGCGAGGCCACCGCGCAGATGGCCGCCGCCGACCCGGACACCGGCATCCTCGCCTGCGACGTCCACACCCCGGGCCAGGGCAACCTCCTCGCCCTCGCCGAACGGAACGGCCTGACCAACGTCCGCGTGGCCAACGGCGACGCGATCATCCTGCTGCGCGAGATGCTCGCCCCCGGCTCCCTGGCCGGACTGCGCGTCTACTTCCCCGACCCCTGGCCGAAGAAGCGCCACCACAAGCGCCGCCTCATCCAGCCGGACTTCATCAGCCTGGCCACCACCCGCCTCGCCCCCGGCGCCCTCGTCCACTGCGCCACCGACTGGGAGCCCTACGCCGAGCAGATGCTCACCGTCCTCACCGCCGAACCCACCCTCCACAACCTCCACCCCGACTACGCCCCCCGCCCCGCCTTCCGCCCCCTCACCAAATTCGAGGGCCAGGGCCTGGACAAGGGGCATGTGGTGCGGGACTTGATGTTCCGGAAGGGGTAGAGGAGGGGCTGCGGCGTTAGCCAGAGCTGTCTTCTTCGCCCTCACATTTCGCGATCGAGGGGCGTGCTAAAGCGGTCGTCCCAACGCTGCCGATGCTGGCGCACATACTCGATCTTGATGTTGTGCTCCCGGATCTTTGTCAGCTTGCTTTTAATCTCCCGCGTCAGCCCGTCGAGCACCTCAAGGTGATCGGATAGCTGAAGCGCGCCCCGGTCAAACAGTGCGTGGCAGTTAGCGCATAGGCAGAGAACGTTCTCCAGTACGTCTGGCCCGCCATGCGGCTTACCCAATGCCTGGATGTGCGCGGCCTCGCTATACGCCTCCCCCTCGGGGGATACCTGGAGGCGACTTTCACATATCTGGCATGTGTTGTCGTACATTTCCTTCACGGCACGGACCACCTTGGAGTCCCGAACCAGACGTTGGTACTCCACAGCACGAAGCATCACTTCCTCAACAGCGGTGCTCTCGCCCTGCGGAAGGGAAATCGGCTTCGCGGCGGGAACCTCACCGGGACTCAACTTCACCAGTTTGAACTGGCAGACGAGAAAACCTTCTTTCCCGACGGTCATCCAGTGGTCGGCAACCCGGAACAATCCGCAGTATTCGTACCCACCCGTGGCCCTGCGCCGCTTCTTACCCTTGATTTTCAGGCCGCGAATGACGCGAACTTCGTGGCCACGCGCCTCGTTGAGCAACAACCCCGCGTTGCCCCTACTTGCCATGTCTTGGTCTGCATAGAGGCGCCCCGTTTCCCTATCTCGGGATCCTTCGCCGGTGTAGATGATCTCTTCTTCGCCGTAGACATCATCGACATATCCGCCGGAGAGGACAATGGAATCAACCCCGCCCGAAGCGGTTCCCGAGATGCCCTTGCCCAACTCGCGGTGCACTCCGGCATCGTGCAGTTCCTGATGCCCCTTGAACCACTGCCCCTCGGTTACCCCTTCAGGGGTTCCAAAACAAATGGGTGCCGACTTCTCCTTCGCCATGACTTGATCTTGCCAACTCACCAGAGAAATGGCACGCGTTCACGAGCGATGTGCGCAGAGCCACATCTACCTTCGTAAACGCTCAAGGCCTTTGTGCCTGTCGGACATCTGCCGGCGTAGCGCTCCTGCGTTCCTTGCCCTGGTGGGCAGCCCGCCCAGGTTCAGTGACACGGGCGTAAAGTCCGTTAGCGAGACGCTTATCAAAGCTGTGAACGAGAGGCATGAGTGATGGCAAACATTCCGACAGCAGCGGTGGCCGCGACCGGTCTCGTGGGTGGTTACGCCGTGGCTCGGTGGACGAAGAAGCGGCCTCTGGGTGGGGTGGCGTTGGCTGCTGCCGGGGCGGTGGCGGCCAAGGGGTGGCAGGAGAAGGCCGGCGGGAAGGCCGCGGCGGCGCTGGGCGGGGCGTATGTGGCGGCGTTCGCCGGGTCGCATCCGCTGGCGAAGAAGATCGGGGCGTGGCCGTCGGTCTTCGCGGTGGCCGGCGGTATGGCGCTGGCGTCGTGGGCGGTGGCGGACCGGCGCGGGTGACCTGGGGCGGGTGACCAGGGCGGGGCGGCCGGGGGCAGGTGACTGGGGAGGGCCGGGGGCCGCGGAGCGGCCGGGCCGGACAACCGCGGGCCCGAGTCGGAGCCGCGACCGAAGCAGAAGCCAGGCCCCGGGCCAGGCCGAGCTGGACCGGACCGAGCCAGGCCGCAACTGAAGCAGAAGCCAGGCCGAGCTGGTCCGGACCGGTCCGGACCGAGCCAGGCTGGGCCGCCCCGGCCCGGACAACCGCAAGGCCGAACCGAAGCCCAGCCAGGCGCCCGCCCCGACAGAACCGGTCACCCCAACCGAACCGGTCACCCGGCCGAAACGGGGCGGCCGGTCGAAACGGGCCGCCCGGCCGCCCGCTCACCCGGCCGAGCCCTCAGGCCCCGGCCCTCGGCCGCCCCTCCGCCAGCCCTCGGCCCTCGTCACCTCACCGCCCTCAACACCCCCTCGATCTCAAGGCCCCCTCGCCTCAACACCCGCTCGCCCTCAACGCCCTCTCGATCTCAGTGCCCGGGAACGGCGTCCGTTTGCTCACCTCGAACCAGCGGCGGTGGAAGTCGGCCAGCACTGCCGCATGCGGGGCGTGCCGGTCGAGGAGCTGGGTGATTTCGGGGGGAACGCCGTCGGGGCGGTGGCCCACGAGCCAGGCTTTCAGGAAGGCTTCCTGATCGGTGTCGCCGCGTACGGCTTCCGGCAGGTGGTGGCGGAGCAGGTGCCCGAGGGCGTAGGAGCGGTCGTACGCGAGGTGGCCGGTGAGGAAGGCGTGTTCCTCGGGGGAAAGGTCGAAGTCGCGGCTCAGGGCCAGGCCGAAGTCCGTGAAGTAGACCTGGCGGCCTTCGGTGAGCAGGTTGCGGAAGTGGGCGTCGAAGTGGACCAGCCCGCGGGCGCTCATGAACTCGGTGCCGCGCCGCAGCTCGCTCTCCGCCCACAGGTAGGGCGCCGCGCCGCCGGGCTCCGCCCAGGCGCCGCGCCGGACGTCGCCGAGGTGGTCCGTGAGCGTCCGGGGCACATGCTCCAGGAAGAGCACCAGGCTGGACGAGGAGCTGCCGATGGCCTCCAGCCGATGGCGTACCGCGGCGGAGCCGTCCCAGTGGGCGACGGTTCCCGCGACGCCGCCGAACAGGTCGGCGAAGTCGTCCGGGGGCCGGTCCGGCAGGACGCGCCAGTGGTACAGCAGCGGGAATCCCGCGTACGCGCCGCGCAGGGCCCAGGCGGTGGTCATGAGGTGTGCGGCCAGTTCCCGCCAGGCGCCGAAGCCCGCCGAGCCCGCCCCGTACTGGTACTGGAGGGGGAGACCGAAGAGGTTGGCGGTCGAGCGGACGTGTTCCGGCCGCAGTTCGAGGTCGGTCAGCGGGACCCGTTTGACGAAGACCCGCCGTCCCCCGGCCTCCATCTCCGTCCGCCGGCCGCCGACACCCGAGCCGTGCACCGGGGCGGCGGCCACCGCGGCGCCGAGGTCGCGGTCGCTCAGCAGGGCGAGTCGCGCGCCCGCGTCCGCGTACGCCGCCAGCCGGCCGGCGGGCAGCGGCGCGGGCGCCGTGTCCGGCCCGCGTGCCTCCTCCATGGGGATTCCCTCCCGGTGCTTCCCGGTGCTTTCCGGATCTCCCGCCCGGCGCTCCCCGTTACGCCGAAGCCTCGTCCAGCGCTTCCAGCTCCGCCGGGGTGAGCCGGAGGTCCTGAACGGCCAGGAGGGCGGGGAGCTGGGCGGTGGTGCGGGCGCTGGCGATCGGGGCGGTGACCGTGGGGCGGGCGGCGAGCCAGGCGAGGGCGACGGTGGCGATCTCCGCGTCGTGGGCGGCGGCGACGGTGTCGAGGGCGGTCAGGACGCGGACGCCGCGGTCGGTGGCGAGGTGGGCGGCCGCCTTGCCGGCGCGGGCGCTGTCGACGTCCGTACCGGGGCGGTACTTGCCGGTCAGGAAGCCGGAGGCGAGGGCGTAGTACGGGACGGCGCCCAGGCCGTGGCGGGCGGCGACATCGGCCAGTTCGCCCTCGTAGGTGTCGCGGGAGACCAGGTTGTACTCCGGCTGAAGGGCGATGTAGCGGGCGAGGCCCTCGCGCTCGGAGAAGGCCAGGGCCTCGGCCAGGCGCGCCGCGGAGATGTTGGAGGCGGCGATCTCGCGGACCTTGCCGGCCCGGACGAGGTCGTCGAGGGCGGTCAGGAACTCGCCGACCTCGACCGATTCGTCGTCGTAGTGGGTGTAGTAGAGGTCGATGTGGTCGGTACGCAGGCGGCGCAGCGAACCCTCGACGGCCTTCTTGATCGTGTCGGCGGCCAGGCCCTTGAGGTCGGGGTGGGCGCCGGCCTTGGTGGCGATGACGACATCGTCGCGGTTGCCGCGGGCGGCGAGCCAGTCGCCGATGACGGTCTCGGACTCGCCGCCCTTGTTGCCCGGCACCCAGGCCGAGTAGACGTCGGCGGTGTCGATGAAGTTGCCGCCGCCGGCGACGTACGCGTCGAGCACGGCGAAGGACTCGGACTCGTCGGCGGTCCAGCCGAAGACGTTGCCGCCGAGGCAGAGCGGGGAGACGGAGAGCGAGCCGAGGGGCTTACGCGTGGTGGTGGTCATGCGTAGGTGCAGCGTGACGACGTGCGGAGATATTCCTGCGCGCGGCATCCGGAGGAGCCCGTCCCGTATGCCGGGCGTACGGGCCGCCGCGCCCCGCCACGGCACCGCGACGGGCGCCCGGGGAGCCGCCTCGCCCGGGGCCAGGACCGGGGCCACGACCGGCGCGCGCCGGCACCGTGCGCGCCCCAGGTGCCCGGGCCCCCGCCCGGCGCACGGCAGCGCCCCGCGCGCCCCGGCAACCACGGTCCGCCCGGAACCGCGACGGCGCCCCGGCGCGGCGCCGGACACCCGGGCGCCGCACCTCCCGCCGACGACGGCGCCCCCGGAATCAGCCGGCTCCCCCAGGGGTCAGACGTGCAGCCCGCGCCCGCGCAGCCACGGCACCGGGTCGATGGGGCCGCCGCCACCGGGGCGGACCTCCAGGTGAAGGTGGGGGCCGGTGACGTTCCCGGTGGCGCCGACACGGCCGATGACCTCGCCGGTGGAGACCTTCCCGCCGGTCTTCACCATCGACGACAGGTGGCAGAACCACAGCTCCGTACCGTCGTCGAGGGTGAGGACGATGCGGTAGCCGTACGAACCGGCCCAGCCCGCCTGCGTGATGGTGCCGGAGTGCACGGCCTTGACCGGCGTACCCGTGGGGGCGGCGAAGTCCTGGCCGGTGTGGTCGGCGGCCCAGCGGTCGCCCGCCTGACCGAAGCTCGCGGTGAGGGTGTACGACGTGACCGGCAGCAGATAGCTCTTGGCCAGCTCGGCCAGGCGGGCCGCCTCCGCCTTGGCACGGGCCTCGGCCTCGCGCTTCGCCTTGGCGGCCGCCTCCTTGCGCGCGGCCTCGGCCCGCTCCGCCTTCGCGTCGGCCACCGCGTCCTGGTGGTCGCCCGCCGCGGTCTTCTCCGCCTGGGCGAAGGCGGTGTGTTCGGCGGCGTCCCGGGCGTCGCGCTCGGCGGCGGTCTGCTGGTTGTCGGCCTGCTGGAGGATGCGGCTGCGCAGCGCCTCCCCGGCGCCCGTCCCCCGGCCGTCCTCGGTGGTGAGGCCGGCGGACGACAGCGGCGCCGCGGTGGTGGTGTCCGCGTCGTCGGAGGAGCCGAGCAACGGCCCGATGCCGGGGAGCGATTCGGCGTCCGGCAGCGCTCCGGTGACGTCGGCGGCGAGGGTGCCTAGGTCCGGTACGGAGATCGGGACCGGCGGCTTCTCCTCGGCGGTCGCCATCCCGCCGGCGCCGACCGCCGCGATCACGCCGACGCCGAGGACCGTGCCGCCGCGGGCCAGCCCGCCGCGCTGCTTGGCGACACGGTGACGGCCGCGGACGGCCCGCACGGACTCCTCGGTCGGGTTCCACTCACCGGGGGCGTCGTCCGCCGCGCCCGCGGTCTCCAGCGGCGCGGGCCCGCCGGCGTCCGCGCCGTACGGGCCGGGGCCCTGGGCGGCGAGGCCCTCCTGGGTGAACGTGCCCGGGGCGAAGACCGCCGTGTCGGCCGGGGCGGCGGTCGGCCCGGGGGCGAAGCCGTGGGAGAGGTGGGCGGACGGGGCCTCGGGGGCAAGCCTGTTGGACGCCACGGGGGCGCACTCCTTTCCTTCCTTCGCGCCTACCGGGTTAGCTGACGGGTTCGGAGCAGGAAGGTCTCCTACGGGCGGCCTCTGGCCGAGGCGTCCGATTCACCCCATGGTGGTGGTTCCCCGGTTCCCTCCGCGCCGCTCGGGCCGCCCGGCACAACATCAGGACACATCACGGCAGTTCACGAAATATCGGCGCACCGGCGTGCACGGAAGCGCCGTATGCGAAGTGACCACCGGTGTGCCCGGATGTCCGGGTACCTGAAGAGCGCGTACGGGATTCGGCGTGGGGGCACGGTGCCGCCTCTGCGACGGCTGGGACGACCGCGCTCCGTTATCGGACAGTAATAGAGATCGCGGCCGTTTTCCAAGCGTTCCCGTGAATCCGCTCCGCCCGACCGCGTTCCCTGGCCAAGACTTTCCGGGGCAACATCCGTGAAAAACGGGCGAGTTGACCGCCCCTCACGAAACGGCCTCCGCGTGATTGTGCATCACTTGTTATGCGGAGGGGTGCGTATCCCTCACGCTCCGTGAGCGAAGTAGCGTCTGATCATGGTCGTCGACTTCGTCAACAACGCACCGGCCCTGGCAGCGCGCTACCGGGACTTCTCCTGGTGGCAGGCGCGGGGCCGGTGTGCGGCCCACGAGGAGCTGACGGCGCGGATCGGGCAGGACCAGGAGCTGTGCGAACTCCTCGCCGCGTCCCTCCCGGCGGGCGACAGGCAGCACCCCGGCCTTCTGCTGGCGGCCGTCCGCCACCTCGACGGTCCGCACGCCGAGCAGGGCCCGCGCGGCGAGCCGGCGTACGGCCGCTGGCGCGAGTGGACGATCCGGCACTGGGACGAGGTCCGCGCCGTCGTCATGAGCCGCTCCCCCCGGACCGGCGAACCGGCCCGCTGCGCCGCCCTGCTGCCCCTCCTGGCCCGCCTCCGCGGCCCGTTGGCCCTCCTGGAGCTGGGCACCTCGGCCGGCCTCTGCCTCCATCCGGACCGCTACCGGTACGCGTACGAGCCCGCCGCCCCGGGGACGCCCGGGCCGGCCGCGCCCCCGGAGACGCACACCCTCGGCGCCCCGGACAGCCCGGTCACCTTCCGGTGCCGCGTCGGACGGGAGAACCGGGTGGCCGAGGCGGACGCGGCGCCGCCCGCGCGGCTGCCGGAGATCGTGTGGCGCGGCGGCATCGATCCCGCCCCGCTCGACCCGGTGGGCGACCCCGAGGCGCTGCGCTGGCTGCGGTCCCTGGTGTGGCCGGGCACCCCGGAGCGCGCGCGGCTGCTGACGGCGGCGGTGGACGCGGTACGGGCGGCGCCGCGGCCCGAGATCGTCCGCGGCGACCTGGTCGGGGAGCTGCCCGCACTGGCGGCGCGGGTCCCGGCGGACGCCACCCTCGTCGTCCTGCACACCGATGTGCTGCCCGCGCTGCCGCCCGCGCACCGGGAGCGGTTCGCCGACCGGGTGCGCGCGCTGCTCGCCGGGCGGCCGGGCGGCGGCCACTGGATCTCCCAGGAGCACCACTCCGTCACCCCGTGGCGGCCCGCCCCGTCCGCCGTCCGCCTCGCCCCGGACGACCGGGAACGGCTGCTGACCCTCGCGCTGGACGACCGCCCGGTGGCCCTGACCGGGGCGTACGGCCAGAGCCTGCACTGGGTGGCGTAGGGGTCCGCACCCGGAGGCGGCACCGGCGCGCGGGGCCCGGCCGTACGCCCCGCGCGCGGGTGCGGTCCCAGGGCTCCCCCGCGCGTCCGGCGCGCACCAGCCCCCCGCGCGCCGGGCGCCGCTCCGCCCGCGCCCCGCCGCGCCCACGCGACGCTCCACGCCCGCGCGCCCTACTCCTCCAGCGGCCGCTGCACCGCCAGCAGCGCCATGTCGTCGGCGCCCGCCCCGCCGGTGTGCGCGGCGACCTCGGTGACCAGCGTGTCCAGGAGCCGTTCCGGCCCGGGGAAGGCCCGGCCGCGCAGCCGGGCCACCGGGTCGTAGAACTCCCCCGCGCGGTTGCGGGCCTCCGTCAGGCCGTCCGTGAACAGCAGCAGGACCGAACCGGCGGGGAAGAACGTCTCGTCCGCCCGGTCCGGCCACCCGGCCACCTCGCTCATCCCCAGCGGCAGCGCGTGCACCGCGGGCACCAGCGTCCGCAGCCCGCCGTCCGGGGCGAGCAGCAGCGGCGGCGGATGCCCGCGGTTGAGGACGCGCAGCACGGCGCGCTCCCCGGACGGGATCTCCGCGAGCACGGCGGTGGTGAACCCCTCGTACTGGTCCAGGCCCTCGCGCCGCCGCCCCTCCCGCTGGAGGGCCCGCTCCAGCCGGCCGGCCACCGCCTCCAGCGTCGCCTCCTGCTCCGCCGCCTCCCGGAACGCGCCGATGACGATCACCGCCGCCTCGACCGCCTCCAGCCCCTTGCCCCGTACGTCACCGACGATCAGCCGCACGCCGTGCGGGGTCTCCTGCACCGCGTAGAGGTCCCCGCCGATCCGGGCGTCGGCCTGCGCGCCCACGTAGCGGGCGGCGACCGCCAGCCCCCCGATCCGCTCCGGCGGCGTCGGCAGCACGGCCCGCTGCGCCGCCTCGGAGACATCGCGTACGGAGGCGAGCCGGGCGTCGGAGAGGCGTACGACGCGGTTGATGCCGAGGGCGAGGACGGCGACGACGAAGACGGTCAAGACCTCGGTGGCGGAGAGATTGGTGTCCTGGGTGTCGGTGTAGAGGGCCGCCGTCAACTGGCCGAGCAGCGCCGCGAGGGCGGTGAGCGCCGTGTTCCGCAGCGAGTACAGCGGCGCGGCGACCAGCGGCGCCGCCGAGAAGAACGGCGAGGCGGTGTAGCGCGCGGGGGTGACGCTGTCGAAGACGACGCCGATGACGATCAGGGCCACGGGCAGCCAGCGCGCCACCCGGCGGCCGGCCGGCGACATCTGCGCGCGCCGCGCCCACCGCTCCCGGTCGCCCGTGCGCTCCCGCCCGCCTCGCCCCATCCGCACCGGCCTCTTCCCGCCTCACCTGCCCGCGGCCGGCCGTGCTCCCGGCCGCTCCTCCGGCCTCCCAAGGCTGTCCGCCCCGGGCCCGGACGGCGAGTTCACGGGGGCCGGACGGGTCATCCGGGCCCGGCCCGCGGGGGTTCCGGGCGCGGTCCCGGACCGGGCCGGCCCCGAGCGTGGAGGGCCTCGCCCGCCCCTGACGCGTACCGCCCCGCAGCCGCCGCGCCCCGGGGCGGCCGCCCGTCAGTGACCGCCCGCGACCGCGCCGCTGAGCGTCCGGTGCAGATCCGCGCTGGGCGCGTTCAGGCCGGTGATCTCGACGCTCTTGCCGCGCTGCGCGTATTTGGCCGTGACCGCGTCCAGGGCGGCGACCGAGGAGGCGTCCCACACATGGGCGGCGGACAGGTCGATGACCACCTTCTCCGGGTCGTTCGCGTAGTCGAACCGGGTGACCAGATCGTTGGCGGAGGCGAAGAACAGCCCGCCGGTCACCGCGTAGACGACCTGACCACCGTCCGGATCGGTGACCGCCGTGACGTCCGCGTGCCGGGCGACACGGCGCGCGAAGATCACCATCGCGGTGACCGAACCGACGACCACCCCGATCGAGAGATTGCCGGTGGCCACCACGACCACGACGGTCAGCACCATGACGGCGGTCTCGCCGAACGGCATCCGCCGCAGCGTCGCGGGCCGCACCGAGTGCCAGTCGAAGGTCCCGACGGAGACCAGCACCATCACGGCGACCAGCGCGGCCATCGGGATCTCGGACACGACCGGCCCGAGGGCGATGCAGAGGACCAGGAGGAAGAAGCCCGCGAGGAAGGTGGACAGCCGGGTCCGGGCGCCGTTCTTCACGTTGATCATCGTCTGGCCGATCATCGCGCAGCCGCCCATCCCGCCGAAGAACCCGGTGACGATGTTGGCGACGCCCTGACCGATCGACTCCCGCGTCTTGTTCGAGCGGGTGTCGGTGAGTTCGTCCACCAGCTTGGCCGTCATCAGCGTCTCCATCAGCCCCACCAGCGCCATCGCCAGCGCGTACGGCGCGATGACCGTCAACGTGTGACCGGTGAACGGCACGTCAGGCAGCCCCGGAACGGGCAGCGACGACGGCAGCCGCCCCTTGTCGCCGACGGTGGGCACCGCGATCCCGGCGGCCACCGTGATCACCGTGAGGACCACGATCGACACCAGCGGCGCGGGCACCGCCCGGGTGATCCTGGGGAAGAACACCATCAGCGCCAGACCCGCGGCGACCAGCGGATACACCGCCCACGGCACCCCGCGCAGATTCGGGATCTGCGCGGTGAACAACAAGATCCCCAGCGCGTTGACGAACCCGACCATCACCGACCGCGGTACGAACCGCATCAGCCGGGCCACCCCCAGCGCCCCCAGAACGATCTGGAAGACACCCGCCAGGATGACGGTCGCGATCAGGTACCCGAGCCCGTGCTGCCGGGCGACGGGCGCCACGACCAGCGCGACCGCGCCGGTGGACGCGGAGATCATCGCGGGCCGGCCACCGACGAAGGCGATCACCATCGCCATGGTGCAGGCGGCGAAGAGCCCCACCTTCGGGTCGACGCCCGCGATGACGGAGAAGGAGATCGCCTCGGGGATCAGCGCGAGACCGACGACCAGACCCGCCAGGACCTCCACCCGGAAGACACTCGGGGAGAGCCAGGGCGGACGGCCCGGACGCGGACGCGCGGCCACGGACGGTACGGAGAGGGGCAAGGTGGTCACCTGTCGGGCTCGGGCACGCCCCGGCGGGCGCACGGAAGTGGCGCGGGGCCGGAACGCCCTCGCGGAGGCCGCGCGGCACAACACGCGGGCGAAAGATCCGGGGCGCGCGGGCTCGGGCTCGCGCACACCCCGGCTGATCAGCGGTGACGCCGGATCACGGCGGGCAGACGGCGCCCGGCATCCTGGACATGCGCGCGCTCCCGGACTCGGCGGTGCTCACCGGGAACGGCCTTCCGTCCCGGCACGGCGGACGGCGCGGGGCGCGCCCGCACACACGGGGAGGGCGTCACGCTCTCCCCGGACACCAACTCTACCCTGACGTTAGGGTAGAGATCGGCGGCGGCCTCCCCGCCGCCCGGCCGCGAGAGGGCGCACCAGGTGAGCAGCGAACACATGCAGATCGGCGAGGTCGCCGCGCGCACGGAACTCTCCCTGCGCACCATCCGCCACTACGAGGAGACCGGCCTGGTCACCCCCTCGGCCCGCTCCCAGGGCGGCTTCCGCCTCTACACCGAGACCGACGTCGCCCGCCTCATGGTCATCCGCCGGATGAAACCCCTCGGCTTCACCCTCGACGAGATGCGCGACCTGCTGACCGCCACCGACCGCCTCGACGCCCCCGACGCCCCGGACCCCGCCGAACGCGCACAGCTCCTGGAGCGCGTACGCGGCTACGAGACCGCCGCCGCCCGCAAGATCGAGGACCTGCGCCGCCAACTCGCCCGCGCCGAGGATTTCGCCGCCACCCTCCGCGCCCGCACCGCCCGAACCGCCGACGACGCCTGACGCCCCGGGCGCGTACGGCATCCGGCGTGCGGCCCGCCGGGCCGTCCGCGCACGCATCGCGCACGCAAGCGGCCGGAAAGCCGGAGCGCCCCACCCGGTGAATCCCGGGTGAGGCGCTCCTTCGCAGGTCAGCGGCGCTACAACGCACCGCATCCGGTGGGCCATCAGGGGCTCGAACCCTGAACCAATGGATTAAAAGTCCACTGCTCTGCCAATTGAGCTAATGGCCCGCACCGAGCAGCATAGCCCGACACCCTCCCGCCGCCCGAAGGTATTGCCGTCCGAGGCACCCCGCGGCGGCCCGAGCCGGCGCGGACGCGCCCCGCCGAAAGGCTCAACGCACAGGGCCCGTACGGCACTTGCGTGCGGTACGGGCCCTGCGGGCGGACCGGTGGCGCCGTCTCACGGCGGCGCGGTGTCCGGGGTCAGCTACGGTCAGCCGTTGCGCTTCCAGCGCGGCTTGTCGTCACGGCGGCCGAAGGAACCGGTACCGGCGCCCGAGCCACGGTGGTCGTCTCGGCGGGCGTAGGGACGGTCGCCGCCACCGGAACGGTAACCACCGGACGGACGGCCACCGGAGCGGTCGTCACGGTTGAACGGACGGTCGCCGCCACCGGAACGGTAGCCACCGGAGGAACGGCCCCCGGAACGCTCGTCACGGTTGAACGGACGGCTGGGACGGTCACCGCGGTCACGGCTGAAGCCGGAACGGTCGTCACGGCGGTCGAAGGAACGGCCACCCGACCGGTCGTCACGGCGGTCATCCCGACGGTCGAAGGAACGGCCACCGGAACGCTCGTCACGACGGTCATCGCGGCGGTCGAACGAACGGCCACCCGACCGGTCGTCACGACGCTCGAAGGAACGCCCACCGGAACGGTCGTCACGGCGGTCGAACGAGCGGCCACCGGAACGCTCGTCACGACGGTCATCCCGACGGTCGAAGGAACGCCCACCGGAACGGTCGTCACGACGCTCGAAGGAACGGCCACCCGACCGGTCGTCACGGCGGTCGAAGGAACGGCCACCGGAACGGTCGTCACGGCGGTCGCGGCGCTCGTAGTTGCCGCGGTCGTCGCGCTGCTGGGTGCGCTCGGCGGGGCGGCGGTCCTCGGCGTCGTCGGCCTGGGCCGGGACCTCGGCGGCCGCGGCCTCCACGGTCGCGGCGACGGCGGCGAGCGCCTCGGCCGGGTCCTCGCCGCGCTCACGGGCGGCGCGGGCGGTCAGCCGGTCCGCGTCCTCGCGCAGCTCGGCGGCGCGGCGCTGCACCCGCTCCAGCTCCCGGGTCAGCTCCTGGACCTCGCGCTCGGCCTGCTTGGCGGAGTTCGCGGCCGACTCGGCCTGCACCTCGGTGAGCGAGCGCGCACCGGTGATCCGGGCGACGTCGTCGTCGAACGCGCCGGCACCGCCGACGATGTGGCGCGAGGCGTCGACGCCCGCGTCCTCCATCAGCCGGAAGATCTGGCGCCGCTGGTGCGGCAGGGACAGCGACACGACGGTGCCGGACTGGCCCGCACGGGCCGTACGACCGGAACGGTGCAGGTAGTCCTTGTGGTCACCGGCCGGGTCGACGTTGAGGACCAGGTCGATGCCGTCGACGTGGATACCGCGCGCGGCGACGTCGGTGGCGACCAGGCAGTTGACGTAGCCGTCCTTGAAGTCGGCCAGCGTGCGGGTCCGCGCGCCCTGCGTCATACCGCCGTGCAGCGCGTCGGACTTCACACCGGCGTCCCGCAACTGCTCGGCGACGCGGTCGGCGCCGAGCTGGGTGCGGACGAAGATGATGGTGCGGCCCTTACGGGCGGCGATGGCGGCGGTGACCGGCGCCTTGTCCTTCGGCTTCACGACGAGGACGTGGTGGGTCATGGTCGTGACGTTGCCCTGGGCGCTGTCGACCTCGTGGCTGACCGGCTCGTTCAGGTACCGCTTGACCAGCGTGCCGATCTCGTTCTCCATCGTGGCGGAGAAGAGCATCCGCTGGCCGCCGGTCGGCACCAGGTCGAGCAGCTCGGTGACCTCGGGCAGGAAGCCCAGGTCGGCCATCTGGTCGGCCTCGTCGAGGACGGCGACCTCGACCTCGTCCAGCGAGCAGGCTCCGCGGTTGATGATGTCCCGCAGCCGGCCCGGGGTGGCGACGAGGATGTCGACGCCACGCTCCAGGGCGTAGATCTGGTTACCCATGGACGTGCCGCCGCAGACGACCTTCAGCTTCAGGCCGAGGACGTCGCCGTAGGGCTGGAGCGCGTCGCTGACCTGCATGGCCAGCTCACGGGTGGGGGTGAGGATGACGCCGCGGGGACGCTTCTTCTCGGTCCGGCCGCCGGCCAGGCGGGTCAGCAGCGGCAGACCGAAGGAGAGGGTCTTGCCGGAGCCGGTACGGCCGCGGCCGAGGATGTCGCGCCCGGCGATGGCGTCCGGGATGGTCGCCGCCTGGATCGGGAACGGCGTGGTGACGCCGTTCTGCGCGAGCTTGCGGACGATCTTCTCGTCGAGACCGAGGTCCGCGAAGGTGATCTGCGGCTCCTCGTCGGCGGCGGCCTCCGCGACGGCCTCGGGGGCCTCAGGGGCCTCGGGGGTCTGCTCGGCGGCCTCGGCGGGGAGCGCCGTCACGGCCTGCTCGTCGTCTGCGGGCAGGACGGACTGTTCAGTGGAAATGGACATGCGAAATGCGAAACCTTCCGGAGTCTCGGCACGCGCCCAAACTCCGTGTGTTTCACAGAGACCGCCTCAATGCGGTCAGCCACGGCAAGGGAGAGAACGCGCCACGCGGCGCGCTTCTTTTCTGGCGCCGGGCAAATGGGATCAAACGATCTACCACCATACGCACCTCCACCCCGGTAAGGCAAATGGCTCCCGGCCCACCCGATACGGCCACGGACCGCGACCACCCGGCCACCTCCGCGGCCCCGCCGTCCCGCCGGCACGACACCGGCCCGCCCGGGCGCCCCCCAGCGGCAGGGTCACGACGCCCACGTACGCACGTGGCACCCGACGCGGCCCCCTACGGCGCCCGGGCCGCCTCAGCCCACCGGCGGCAGCACGTCCGGCAGCGGCCCCGGCGCCTGCGGCGTGGGCCCGGACGCCCCGGCGGTCGGCGTCCCCGCGTCACCGGACGGCGGTACGGGGCTGCCCGGCGTGGCCGGCGGCGTCGGCCCGGCGGGCGAGGCGGGCCCGGCGACCGGCCCCGACGCCGACGGCGGCGGCCCCGCCGGAGATCCCGCCCCGCCCTGCGGCACATCGGCGGTCCGGGACGACACGGGTGACGCGGCGGTCTCCGCCCCCGGTGTACGCCCGGCCCCGTCCTCCCCAGGGCGGCCCGCGCCGCGCTCCCCCGCCCCCGGGGTGGCCACGGGCCGCCCCATGCGGTGCGGCCCCGAGCCGCTGCCGTCGACCGTGAGCCCGCCCGGCGCGCGCGGCGCCCTGCCCTCCGTCCCGCCGCGCGGCGCGGCACTCCCCACCGGCCGCGGCACATGCCCGCTCACGCTCACACATCCGGCGAGCGGCGCGGCCAGCGACGCGACCGCGGCCACCGCGGCGACGGCCCGGCGCACCGGCCCACCGTCCTTACGGGACGCGGGCGTTGACGCGGCGCGGGGCGTTCCGGGGAGCGGCGGGGCGGCGTCCGCCACTGGCGCGGGGATCGCGGGGTTCGGTCGCACGGGGGGCCTCCGGGCCCGGGGCGCGGACGGCGGCAGACGTCGGCGCGGCCGGCTGGAAGAGCGGGGGACGCCCTGCCCAACTCCCGCGCCCCGCCCGAGGACACGCGCCGCACCGCCCCGATCCGGGACGCGCCCGCACACCGGCCCGCATCCGGCATCCGCGACGGGACACCGTCCACCCGCGCGGCCCGGCACGCCCCCGCACCCCTCAGCCGTACCCGAGCGCGTGCAGCCGCTCGTCGTCGATGCCGAAATGGTGGGCGATCTCGTGCACCACCGTCACCTCGGTCTCGGCGACGACGTCCTCCCGGGTGTCGCACATCCGCAGCGTCGGCCCCCGGTAGACGGTGATCCGGTCGGGCAGCACGCCCGCGTACCACTCACCGCGCTCGGTCAGCGGCGTCCCCTCGTAGAGCCCGAGCAGATCGGGATCGTCGGACGGCGGCTCGTCCTCGACGAAGACCGCCACGTTGTCCATCAGCCGGGTCAGCTCCGGCGGGATCCGGTCGAGCGCCTCGGCGACCAGTTCCTCGAACTCCTCGCGCGTCATTTCCAGCACCCGGCCATTGTCCGCCCCCACCGCCCTACCGCGCCGCCCCCGGCGCGCCCCCGGGCCCGTCCCCGAAAGGCGCCGCGGTGCCCCGCCACAGGTCGTCGCGGCGACGCCAGGTCAACCGTTTTGGCGAACGGTCCTCCCATCCCATATGCTTCTCACGTCCCCGACGGCGCCGGTAACGACGCCAAGGCGGGCCATCAGCCCTCATCGTCTAGTGGCCCAGGACGCCGCCCTTTCAAGGCGGTAGCACGGGTTCGAATCCCGTTGGGGGCACGCAACACCGTGTGCGAGAATGATTCACGTCGTTCCGCACAATGCAAGGTCCTGTGGAGCAGTTTGGAGTGCTCGCCACCCTGTCAAGGTGGAGGCCGCGGGTTCAAATCCCGTCAGGACCGCTGCGGCTGGGTAGCTCAGTTGGTACGAGCGATCGCCTGAAAAGCGATAGGTCGCCGGTTCGACCCCGGCCCCAGCCACACCCATTGGGAGAAGGCCCCGATCTTCGGATCGGGGCCTTCTTCGTGTGCGGCACGGGCGCCGCTCACTCCGCCGCGTGCGCGGGCGGCTTCGCCGTCTCCCGGCCGCCCGGATGACGGTGGCGCCACACCCAGAAGACCGTGCAGGACACCACCGCCCAGCCGGCCAGCACCAGATACGGGAAGAGGTGCCGGGAGCCGCCGAAGTAGACCGCGGTGTGCTGGGCGTTGACCGACGCGCCCGGGGGCAGCCACCGGCCGATGTGGCCGAGCGCCGACGGCAGCAGCGGCCAGGAGACCGCGCCGCCCGAGGACGGGTTGCCGAGCAGCACCATCACGCCCCAGGTGGGGATCATCGCCCAACGGCCCATCAGGGTGTTGAACATCGTGAAGACCATGCCGGACGTGAACATCGTGAACGCCAGGATCAGCCAGGAGTGCACGAACGGCAGACTGAGCGCGCCCAGCCACCAGTCGACGATCGCGGCGATGGCGAAGCCGCCGAGCAGCGCGTAGGCGATCGTGAAGGCGATCCGTTCGGCCGGGTTGAGGGCGCGGGCGTGCACGCTGAGCTGGATCGCGCCGACGAAGCCGATGATCACCGCGGCGAGCGAGATGTAGAAGAGCGCCAGCCCTCGCGGGTCGCCCTTCTGGAGCGGCTTGATGTCCTGGACGCGGACCGGCACCCCGACCGCCCGGCCGACCTTCGGCCCCGCCGTGGCCAGCAGCTCCGCCACCGACGCGCCCGCGGCGCCCGCCACGTCCAGCTCCACACCCGCCCCGCGCGACCGTACGACCGCGAACTCCCGCTGCTCCTCGACCGCCTTCCTGGCCTGCGCGTACGTCGGATACACGGTGAGCCGCAGCGAGGCGTTCAGCGCCTGTTCCATGCCGTCGATGAAGATCTTCTCGCGCGTCGGCCCGCCGCCGGGGGCGGCCGCCCGCCCGACGATCGCCGTCGGCACATGGCGCGGCGTCGGATTGGCCATGGTGTACGTGTACGAGCCGGCGAAGAGCCCGGCGGCCGCCGCGAGGATGACGACGAGGACGCAGGCGGGGAAGAACGGTGAGGTCCTGAAGGCGTGCCAGTGCTGCGCGGCGGTCGCGGGACGGCCGTGGGCCCCGTGCGCGGGCCCCGCCCCGGTGCCGTCACCGGGGGCGTCGTGCCCGTCCGTCCCGTCGTACGGTTCCGGCCCGCCGCGCGGGGGCGTGCCGTCCGGGCCGTGGGCGCCGTGCTGATCAGCCATGCGAACACGCTAAAGCACGTAATACGGATATACCCGTGCAAGTGGGTTCCGGGGGTGGTCGCGGGCGCGCCCGCCCGGGGCGCCCCGCCCGCTCCGGCAAATCGTTCGCCAGCCGAATCGGGGAGGTGAGATCCTGGGACGCGTATGTCCAGTCAGCCTGCCTCCGCCCTGCCCGACGGCGCCTCCGCCGCGCCCGCGGCCGCGCCCACGCTCCCCGCTCTCCTGGAGCGGCTGCCCGAGCTGATGCTGCGCGACCAGCAGCGGCTGGGGCGGCGGCTCGACGGTGCCCGGCGCATCCGTAAGCCCGAGGCCCGTACGGCCGTCCTCGCCGAGATCGCCGACGGGGTCGCGGAGGCGGAGGAGCGCGTCGCCCGCCGGCGCGCCGCCGTGCCCGCGATCAGCTATCCCGAACAGCTTCCGGTCAGCCAGAAGAAGGACGAAATCCTGGAGGCGATCCGCGACCACCAGGTCGTGATCGTCGCCGGTGAGACGGGCTCCGGAAAGACCACCCAGATCCCCAAGATCTGCCTGGAGCTGGGGCGCGGCGTCCGCGGGCTGATCGGCCACACCCAGCCGCGCCGGATCGCGGCCCGTACGGTCGCCGAGCGCGTCGCCGAGGAGCTGAACACGCCGCTGGGCGAGGCGGTGGGCTGGAAGGTCCGCTTCACCGACCAGGTCGGCGGCGAGACCCTCGTCAAGCTGATGACCGACGGCATCCTGCTCGCCGAGATCCAGACCGACCGCGAGCTGCGCCAGTACGACACCCTCATCATCGACGAGGCCCACGAGCGCAGCCTCAACATCGACTTCCTCCTGGGCTACCTCGCCCAGTTGCTGCCCAAGCGGCCGGACCTCAAGGTCGTCATCACCTCCGCGACGATCGACCCGGAGCGCTTCGCCCGGCACTTCGGCAGCTTCGCGGCGGTCGGCCCGGACGCGCCGCGCCCGGCCGGGGACGAGGAGGCGCCGAGCGCCCCGATCGTCGAGGTCTCCGGCCGGACGTACCCGGTCGAGGTCCGCTACCGCCCGCTCCTGGAGGAGGGCGGCAGCGACAGCGACCGCGACCAGATCACCGCGATCTGCGACGCCGTCGACGAACTCCAGGCCGAGGGCCCCGGCGACATCCTCGTCTTCCTCTCCGGCGAGCGCGAGATCCGCGACACCGCGGACGCGCTCAACAAGAAGAACCTCCGCGCCACCGAAGTGCTCCCGCTCTACGCCCGCCTCTCCCACGCCGAGCAGCACCGCGTCTTCCAGCGCCACACCGGCCGCCGCATCGTGCTCGCCACCAACGTCGCCGAGACGTCCCTGACGGTGCCCGGCATCCGGTACGTCATCGACCCCGGTATGGCCCGCATCTCGCGCTACAGCTTCCGCACCAAGGTGCAGCGGCTGCCGATCGAGCCGGTCTCGCAGGCCAGCGCCAACCAGCGCAAGGGCCGCTGCGGCCGTACCAGCGACGGCATCTGCATCCGCCTCTACTCCGAGGACGACTTCCTCTCCCGTCCCGAGTTCACCGACGCGGAGATCCTGCGGACCAACCTCGCCTCCGTCATCCTCCAGATGACCGCCGCCGGCCTCGGCGACATCGAGAAGTTCCCGTTCATCGACCCGCCTGACCGCCGCAACATCAAGGACGGCGTCGACCTGCTGCACGAGCTGGGCGCGCTGGAGGCCCGTACGAAGGGCGGCTCCGGCGGCGCGAAGGACGGCGCGGCGAAGGGCGGTGGCCCCCGGCTCACCCCGATGGGCCGCAAGCTCTCCCAGCTACCGGTCGACCCGCGGCTGGCGCGCATGGTGCTGGAGGCCGACCGGAACAACTGCGTCCGCGAGGTCATGGTCATCGCGGCGGCGCTCTCCATCCAGGACCCGCGCGAGCGGCCCTCCGACAAGCAGCAGCAGGCCGATCAGCAGCACGCCCGGTTCAAGGACGAGAGCGGAGATTTCCTCGCGTACCTGAATCTCTGGCGCTACGTACGCGAGCAGCAAAAGGCCCTCTCCTCCTCCGCCTTCCGCCGTATGTGCCGCAATGAATTCCTGAACTACCTGCGCATACGCGAATGGCAGGACATCTACTCCCAGATGCGTTCGGTCGCCAAGACCATGGGAATTCACCTCAGCGAACAGGACGCGGCGCCCGACCACATCCATACGTCGCTGCTGGCCGGTCTGCTCTCGCACATCGGGCTGAAGGACACCGACGCGAAGAACGAATATCTCGGTGCCCGCAGCGCCAAATTCGCGGTCTTTCCCGGCTCCGCGCTGTTCAAGAAGCCACCGCGCTGGATCATGTCCGCCGAGCTGGTCGAGACGTCCCGGCTGTGGGCCCGCGTCAACGCCAAGATCGAGCCGGAGTGGATCGAACCGCTCGCCCAGCACCTGGTCAAACGCACCTACAGCGAACCGCACTGGGAGCAGAAACAGGCCGCGGTGGTGGCGTACGAGCGGGTCACGCTCTACGGCGTCCCGATCGTCGCGCAGCGCAAGGTCGCCTACGGCCGTATCGACCCGGAGACCTCCCGCGATCTGTTCATCCGTAACGCTCTGGTGGAAGGTGACTGGCGCACGCACCACCAGTTCTTCCACGACAACCGCAAACTCCTCGGCGAGGTCGAGGAGTTGGAACACCGTGCCCGCCGCCGCGACATCCTCGTCGACGACGAAACCCTCTTCGACTTCTACGACCAGCGCATTCCGGCGGACATCGTCTCCGGTGCGCATTTCGACGCCTGGTGGAAGAAGAAGCGCCAGGAGGAGCCCGAACTCCTCAACTTCGAGCATTCGATGCTCATCAACGAATCGGCCGAAGCCGTCACCAAGGACGACTATCCCGATTCCTGGCGGCAGGGAAAGCTGAAGTTCAAGGTCACCTACCAGTTCGAGCCCGGCGCGGACGCGGACGGCGTCACCGTCCACATCCCGCTCCAGGTGCTCAACCAGGTGGCGTCCGAGGGCTTCGACTGGCAGATCCCGGGCCTGCGCGAGCAGTTGGTGACGGAGCTGATCCGCTCGCTGCCCAAGCCCATCCGCCGTAATTACGTGCCCGCGCCGAACTTCGCGGCCCGTTTCCTCGACACCACCGTCCCGCTCCAGGGCGCGCTGACGGCGTCGCTGGCCGCCGGACTCCAGCGGATGGTCGGCGTCCCGGTCTCCGCCGACGACTTCGACACCGCCAAGGTCCCCGACCACCTCAAGATCACATTCCGGGTGGTGGACGAACGGCGCCGCAAGCTGGCCGAGGCGAAGGACCTGGAGGCGCTGCGGCTGCAGCTCAAGCCGAAGACCCGCGCCGCGATCTCCAAGGCGTTCGAGCAGGCGGCGGACCGCCCCGCCCAGGGCGGCAAGGGCACCAAGGGCGACGGTCCGGCCCTCCCCGGCCTGGAACAGCGCACGGGCCTGACCTCCTGGACGCTCGGCGCCCTGCCCCGCACCTTCGAGACGCGCCGGGCCGGCCAGCCGCTGAAGGCGTACCCTGCGCTGGTCGACGAGGGCAGCAGCGTCGCCGTCCGCCTCTTCGACACCGAGGCGGAGCAACTGACCGCGATGTGGGCCGGCACCCGCCGCCTCATCCTGCTCAACATCCCCTCCAACCCCGCCAAGTTCGCCCAGTCGAAGCTGAGCAACCAGCAGAAGCTCGCCCTGTCCCGCAATCCGCACGGCTCCATCCCGGCGCTCTTCGACGACTGCGTGACCGCCGCCGCCGACCGGCTGATGGCCGCGCGCGGCGGCCCCGCCTGGGACGAGGAGTCGTTCCGGAAGCTGTTCGACGGCGTCCGGGCCGATCTGGTGGACGCGACGATGAAGACGATCGGGCAGGTCCAGGAGGTGCTGGCCGCCTGGCAGGCGTGCGAACGGCGCCTGAAGGACACCTCGTTCCCCTCGCTGCTGCCGTCGCTCACCGACATCAAGGAGCAGCTCGCCGCGCTCATCAAGCCCGGCTTCGTCACCGCACACGGCGCGAAGCGGCTGCCGGACCTGATGCGCTATCTGGTCGCCGCCGACCGCCGCCTCCAGCAGCTCCCGACCAACGCCGAACGCGACCGCGCCCGTATGGCGAAGGTCAAGGAGATGCAGGACGAGTACGCCTGGCTCCTGGAGCAGTTCCCCCAGGGCCGCCCGGTCCCGGCGGCGGCCCGGGAGATCCGCTGGATGATCGAGGAACTACGCGTCAGCTACTTCGCCCACGCCCTGGGCACCGCGTACCCGATCTCCGACAAGCGCATCGTCAAGGCCGTGGACGCGGCGGCACCGTAGCCCGGTCGCCCGGAGCCGACGGCGGCGGGGCCCCTCGGCCCCGGGCCGGGCACCGGCTCCGGTACGCGCCGCTCCGGGCACCGCGCACCCGCCCGCAGGGGCCCCGGAACGCCCCTCGTACGCCGGGCGGGGCACCGCCCGGAGCCTGGTTCGACCGCACCCCCTGACCTGCTGTAGAGTCTTGCTTCGCAGCGACCGCGCAAGCGGAAGCGGCAGCAAGGTCCTGTGGAGCAGTTTGGAGTGCTCGCCACCCTGTCAAGGTGGAGGCCGCGGGTTCAAATCCCGTCAGGACCGCAGCAGAACGGCCCGTATCCGATAAGGATGCGGGCCGTTCCTCGTTTCCGCGCCACCGCCCCGCCCGCTCTCCACCGCCCGTTTTCCGGAACCGCTCCCCCTGGGGCGATCGGTTCCGTACGACGGCCGGTTTCCGTACCGCGGTCGGTTTCCGTGCGAACGCCGAGCGCGGAGCATCCGGCGGACGGCCACCTCGGGGCGAGCCGTCAGGACGAGCACCCCGGGGCGGCATCCGGCTCTACGGACCGTCACTCCGGGGCCCCCTCCGGCCGCCCGTCCCTGGATCCGCTCCCTCCCTCACCACCGCCCCGCAGTCCCGCCCGCCTGTCGCCACCGGCCGTGGGGCCTGCCTCTCTCCGCGACCGGGCGCCCCGGGCGGCTCAGCGGGCGCCTGCGGGCCGTTCGGCGGGTGCGGCGTCCAACTTCCGCTCCGGGCGCGCCGCGGGCCGCTCACGGGGCGCGTGAGCCGAAGGCCCAAAGTCCCGCCACCTGATGACCAAAGGAGGCATCGTCACCGCCCTTGCGGTGGGAGGCTGGTGACAGCACATCGGACGAACCGGCCTTTACCGCAGAGGCAAGCGGAGCTTCAACCTCTCCACGGTGTGACGGGTGTCACCGCACAAGTTTCCAGATGCGGGGAACTTACCCTCGCCCTACAACTGGTCCATTTAATATGTGCAATTGCACCGCCCTCGGGACCACCCGAAAGGAGACCGCAGGGTCTGTCCACGGAGCGGTCCGCAGGGCCCGCGAAGGGCCCCTGTGCGGGCGCCGGGGAGCGCGGCGCGACGGGCGGGGTCCGCGCCGGCGAGAGGCCCCGGAGCGCGCGCACAAAAAAGATCGCGCTGGACCCGGCGGAGTCCAGCGCGATCGATGACGTACCCAACTGCTGCGGGTGTGGGCCCGTTGGGGCGGGCGCCGCGTCGTATGGAGCTATGTGGAGCTAAGGGTGCTACATGGGTGTTTTACGGGTTGGGGGCCCCGAAAACAGCCCGGCTATGCGGTTATTCAGGACTCGCTGCGCTGCTGCGGAATGCCCGCGAGCAGTGCGCGGACCTCAGCCTCGCGGTAACGCCGGTGTCCTCCGAGCGTGCGGATGGACGTGAGCTTGCCTGCCTTGGCCCAACGGGTCACCGTCTTCGGGTCCACGCGGAACATCGTGGCGACCTCGGCGGGGGTAAGCAGCGGCTCGGCGTCAGGGGTGCGAGCGGTCATGAGCGGCCTCCTCGGGAGAACCGAACCATCACGGTTCTTTCCTCTAAATTCTGCACCTTGACCCGCGTTGCCCGAAATGGCGGACGCGGGCCGAGTCGGTTATAGGACGAACGGCTTGTCCTCGGCACTACAACTACACCATCCGTCCAGCCACGTCGGCCAAACCGATGGAATTGCCCTCTCAGGTGTTCAACCTCGACGGAAGCCGATGGACCATGTCATAGCGGACAGTCACGCCACCGTGACGATCAGTCACAGGGTGATCACGCGTCACTAGACCCCTCAAGGAGCGCAATACCGATCTCTCCACCCAAAATAGAGCGGAAGGAGCCCAAGTCAGACTCCTTGTCCTATTTTGGCACGAGGATATGGCTTGGGCGCAAGGCCCGTTGTCAGTGCTTTAGGTCACTACTGAGGCAAACGCCCGGATCGGGACCTACGTCCTGGAGAGCACCAGCCTACGCGACGACGCCCGCTTTCAAGATCATCTCGTGTCCCGGCGCCCGCACCCGGACCTGCGCCGCGTTCCGGCCGCGGCGGCGCGAAAGCCGCGGCCGCCCGACAGGGCCCACTCCCCCGGCCCGCCCCCGGCCGACCGGGGATTAGCTGGAGAACTGCCGCTCCCGCACCGCCCGCCACCGGTCGCTCAACTTCTCGTACGCGGCGCCCGCGCGCTCACCGTCGCCGTCGCGAAGTGCCGCCAGCCCCTGCGCCACCTCCGCCGCCGACCGGTCCTCGGCGAGCTGCCGCTCGGAGACCGTGTGGACCAGCCCGCCGTAATCCAGCTCCACCAGGGAGCGCGGGTGGAACTCCTCCAGCCACCGGCCCACGTCCAGCAGGCCGTCGATCAGCGGGCCCTCCTCCAAGGCGTCGCGCAGCGTGCGCAGTCCGCGCGCGACCCGGCGGCGGGCCTCGACCATCGGGGTGCGGTAGCGCAGCAGCGGCCCGTCGGCGCCCTTCGGCTCGTACTCGCGCTCGGCGTCGTCGAAGAGGACGAACCAGCGGACCGGGACGTGCCAGGTGGCACCGCGGATCCAGGGGCGGGCGTCCGGGTTGCGCTCCTGCCACTCCTCGTAGTCGGTGGCGGCCTGGAGGCGCACCACCGGGGGCAGCGCGGCGTCCAGCACCGGCGCGGGCAGCAGCTCTGGCAGGCCCTGGAGCGCCTGCCAGCCACGCAGCCGGGTGCGCCACGGGCAGATGCAGGGCACCTCGTCGACGTGGGCGACGAACGCGTCGGCGCTCTCGTGCACCGGGACCGGGACCGGCGGGGTCGGCAGCAGGTCGGCGAGGGCCTTGCGCTGTTCGTCCTGGGCCGTCGGGGTGGACTCGCGCCTGGCGTACCGCGCCCAGTGGGAGCGCTCCGGCTCCGGGAAAGCTGCCAGCGGCTCGTAGACCCGCAGGTACGCCGCATACGGGACCGTCACCGACGACGCCAGGGCCACGCGCGCTCCTTCAAAGGGAAGTCCACCACCGGGAGTTACCGGAGGCCACGGCCCCGCCGGGCCCGGGACACGGCAAATCGTCGCACGTCCGTCCCCCGCGAGTGGGTCATCCCGTGGACAGGGCCGATCTTCGCTCCCCGGAGGTCTTACGCTCTTCCCGACCGGCCCTCCCCACCCCACAGGAGGGCGTTCCTCCGCGGCCTATGGGAGTCACCACCGTGACCGACGTACGTCCCTCCTCCCCCGAGCAGCCCGCACCGGCGGCACCCCCCGCCGACGGCGCGCTGCACACCCTGTTCCGTACGGAGCAGGGCGGCCATGAGCAAGTCGTGCTCTGCCAGGACCGCGCCAGCGGCCTCAAGGCCGTGATCGCGCTGCACAACACCGCCCTGGGCCCGGCCCTCGGCGGCACCCGCTTCCACGCGTACGCCTCCGAGGAGGAGGCGGTGCGCGACGCGCTGAACCTCTCGCGCGGGATGTCGTACAAGAACGCCCTCGCCGGGCTGGACCACGGCGGCGGCAAGGCCGTGATCATCGGCGACCCGGAGACCGTCAAGACCGAGGAGCTGCTGCTCGCCTACGGGCGCGCCGTCGCCTCGCTCGGCGGCCGGTACGTCACCGCCTGCGACGTCGGCACCTACGTCGCGGACATGGACGTCGTGGCGCGCACCAACAAGTGGACCACCGGCCGTTCCCCGGAGAACGGCGGCGCCGGTGACTCCTCGGTGCTGACCGCGTACGGCGTGTTCCAGGGCATGCGCGCCTCGGCGCAGCATCTGTGGGGCGACCCGACGCTGCGTGGCCGCAAGGTCGCCGTGGCCGGGGTCGGCAAGGTGGGGTACCACCTCGTCGGGCATCTGGTGGAGGACGGCGCCGAGGTCGTCGTCACGGATGTGCGCGACGCCTCCGTCGAGCGGGTGCTCGCGGCGTACCCGCAGGTCACCGCGGTCGCCGACACCGATGCGCTGATCCGTACGCCGGGTCTGGACATCTACGCGCCGTGTGCGCTGGGCGGTGCGCTGAACGACGTGTCGGTGCCCGCGCTGACCGCCACGGTGGTCTGCGGCGCCGCCAACAACCAGCTCGCCCACCCCGGTATCGAGAAGGATCTCGCCGACCGCGGCATCCTCTACGCGCCGGACTACGTCGTGAACGCCGGCGGTGTCATCCAGGTCGCCGACGAGCTGCACGGCTTCGACTTCGACCGGTGCAAGGTCAAGGCGGCGAAGATCTTCGACACCACGCTGGCGATATTCGCTCGTGCGAAGACGGACGGCATCCCGCCGGTCGCGGCGGCGGACCGGCTGGCGGAGCAGCGGATGGCGGAGGCCCGGCGCGGCTGACGCCGACGGCCGGCCGCGCCGGGGGTGTGTTTCCGCGCAAGGCCGGAAACACACCCTCGCCGGTACCGGAATGTCGCCTGGCGCGGCCGGGCACCGCGTCGGTGCCCGAAATCTGGCTGGAAATTGCCCCTTGTGCGACCCGCCGACAGGGCCCGGGGAGACTTCTCTCACCACCCGTCGGCGGGTCGCCGCAAGGGACGGGTTAAAATCGCAGTTGACCAGCGCGGACAGGGCGCCTCGCAGGTCATGCCGAGCGGCGGGTGATGCGGGCGACGTACCGTATGGCCGCGGAAGCAGGTACCGTTGAAGCCCTACAGACCGGTCTCTCTGTCGAGAGTCCGCTCTGAATCATGAACGCGTGTCAAGACTCTGGGGCCGTCGAGCCCCGTCGTTGAGGGGGTCGAGCCATGGGGCGCGGCCGGGCCAAGGCCAAGCAGACGAAGGTCGCCCGCCAGCTGAAGTACAACAGCGGTGGGACTGATCTCTCACGCCTGGCCGAGGAGCTGGGTGCATCGCCGCAACAGCCGGCACAGCAGCCGCCGAACGGCGAGCCGTTCGAGGATGACGAGGACGACGACCCGTACGCGCGGTACGCCGACCTGTATAACAACGACGACGATGACGAGGACGAGAAGGATTCGTCCCAGCATCGTCGCCGCGCCTGACGACGCACCGTAGACACTTCCGCGGGAAGCCACCCGCGGTCGTTCTGCGGGCCTCTGTGTGTCCGCTCGCGGATCCGCTCATGGCGTGCACAGCTTTTCCACGGACCCGGTCCGGGGTGTCTCACCTCGGACCGGGTTCTGTGCTGCCCGGATACCGGCGCGTCAGCCCGCGTAGTCACCGGTCAGGGTCACCGCTTCGGCGTGGTCGCCGCGCTCGACGATCTCGCCGCTGACCCAGGCGTCCACGCCGCGGTCGGCGAGGGTGGTCAGGGCGACGTCCACGGACTCCTGGGGGACGACGGCGATCATGCCGACGCCCATGTTCAGGGTCTTCTCCAGCTCCAGGCGCTCGACCGCGCCGGCGGTGCCGACCAGGTCGAAGACCGCGCCGGGCGTCCAGGTGGAGCGGTCGACGGTGGCGTGCAGTCCGTCGGGGATGACGCGGGCGAGGTTGTTGGCCAGGCCGCCGCCGGTGATGTGCGAGAAGGCGTGCACCGGGGCCGTACGGGTGAGGGCCAGGCAGTCCAGCGAGTAGATCTTGGTGGGCTCCAGCAGCTCCTCGCCGAGGGTGCGGCCGAACTCGGGGATCTCGCGGTCGAGGGCGAGGCCCGCACGGTCGAAGAGGACGTGGCGGACGAGCGAGTAGCCGTTGGAGTGGAGGCCGGAGGACGCCATGGCGATCACCGCGTCACCGCTGCGGATGCGGTCGGCGCCGAGGACCTGATCGGCCTCGACGACGCCGGTGCCGGCGCCCGCCACGTCGAACTCGTCCGCGCCGAGCAGCCCGGGGTGCTCGGCGGTCTCGCCGCCGACCAGGGCGCAACCGGCGAGGACGCAGCCCTCGGCGATGCCCTTGACGATGGCCGCGACCCGCTCGGGGTAGACCTTGCCGACGCAGATGTAGTCGGTCATGAAGAGCGGTTCGGCACCGCAGACCACCAGGTCGTCGACGACCATGCCGACGAGGTCGTGGCCGATGGTGTCGTAGACGCCCATCTTGCGGGCGATGTCGACCTTGGTGCCGACGCCGTCGGTGGCGGAGGCGAGCAGAGGGCGCTCGTACCGCTTGAGGGCGGAGGCGTCGAAGAGGCCGGCGAAGCCGCCGAGCCCGCCGACGACCTCGGGGCGGGTGGCCTTCTTCACCCACTGCTTCATGAGGTCGACGGCGCGGTCGCCCGCTTCGATGTCGACACCGGCGGCCGCGTAGCTGGCGCCGCTGGTGCGCGCGGGCTCGGAGGACTCAGGAGACATGGCCCAGAACTTTCGTGTGAGGGGTGTGCGGGCTACGGGCGGCGCAGCGCATCGGCGCCGCCGACACCGGCCGTCAGCGTCCCGACGCCGTCGACATCCGGCTTGGCCCCGCCCGCGGTCTCCGATTCCAGGAGGTGCTTGCCGAGCAGCTCGGGGTCGGGCAGCTCCATCGGGTACTCGCCGTCGAAGCAGGCGCGGCAGAGGTTCGGCTTGGCGATGGTGGTCGCCTCGATCATGCCGTCGATGGAGATGTACGCCAGGGAGTCGGCGCCGAGCGACTTGCCGATCTCGTCGACCGTGAGGCCGTTGGCGATCAGCTCGGCGCGGGTGGCGAAGTCGATGCCGAAGAAGCACGGCCACTTGATGGGCGGCGAGGAGATCCGGATGTGGACCTCCTTCGCGCCCGCCTCACGCAACATGCGGACCAGGGCGCGCTGGGTGTTGCCGCGGACGATGGAGTCGTCGACGACCACCAGGCGCTTGCCGCGGATGACTTCCTTGAGCGGGTTGAGCTTGAGACGGATGCCGAGCTGCCGGATGGTCTGCGAGGGCTGGATGAAGGTCCGGCCGACGTAGGAGTTCTTGACCAGGCCGGAGCCGTACGGGATGCCGCTGGCCTCGGCGTAGCCGACGGCCGCCGGGGTGCCGGACTCGGGCGTCGCTATGACCAGGTCGGCATCGGCGGGCGCCTCGGCGGCCAGCTTGCGGCCCATCTCCACACGGGAGAGGTAGACGTTGCGGCCGGCGATGTCGGTGTCCGGGCGGGCGAGGTAGACGTACTCGAAGACGCAGCCCTTGGGGCGGGCCTCGGCGAAGCGCGTGGAGCGCAGGCCGTTCTCGTCGATGGCGACCATCTCGCCGGGCTCGATCTCCCGGATGAAGGACGCGCCGCAGATGTCCAGCGCGGCGGTCTCGGAGGCGACCACCCAGCCACGCTCCAGCCGGCCGAGTACCAGCGGGCGGATGCCCTGCGGGTCGCGGGCGGCGTAGAGCGTGTGCTCGTCCATGAAGCAGAGCGAGAAGGCGCCCTTGACCTGCGGGAGGACGCGCGGGGCGGCCTCCTCGACGGTCAGCGGCTTGCCGTCCTCGTCGACCTGGCCGGCGAGGAGCGCCGTGACCAGGTCGGTGTCGTTGGTGGCCGCGACCTGGGTCGCGCGGCCGCCCTCACGGGGCAGCGCCGCGACCAGATCCGCCAGCTCGGCGGTGTTCACCAGGTTGCCGTTGTGGCCGAGCGCGATCGAGCCGTGCGCGGTGGCACGGAACGTCGGCTGGGCGTTCTCCCACACCGAGGCACCGGTGGTGGAGTAGCGGGCATGGCCCACGGCGATATGGCCCTGGAGAGAGCCGAGCGAAGTCTCGTCGAAGACCTGGGACACCAGGCCCATGTCCTTGAAGACGAGGATCTGCGAGCCGTTGCTCACTGCGATGCCCGCGGACTCCTGTCCGCGGTGCTGCAGGGCGTACAGCCCGAAATAGGTGAGTTTGGCGACCTCTTCACCCGGAGCCCAGACACCGAAGACGCCGCAAGCGTCCTGGGGGCCCTTCTCGCCGGGGAGCAGGTCGTGGCTGAGTCGTCCGTCACCACGTGGCACGCCTTGAGTCTAGGGCAGGTCGCTGATTCATCCGAACCGGGGATGGCCGCCGGGCCGGATGGCTGCTCGGCGGCGGCGCGCGACGCGGGGGCGCCGGGACGCCGCGCCGTCCGCCCGCCGGGAGCGCGCACCGGGCGGGCGCGGCCGCCCGATCCCTTGCGATGCCTGGCCTGTGGCGGGGTGCGGCCGGGCGGGCTCGCCACCGCGGGCGCGGCCGCGGGCGGCGTCCGGCATACACCTCGCGGCCACGGCTCGCGCGAGCGCCCGCGCTCGCGTGTGAGATGCGCTACGCCGGGGAGGGCGTCGGCCGTTCAGGACAGGATCGGCAGATATCCGCCGATGTCGGCGCGCTCGCCACTGGCCGTGACCTGGGCGGCTTCCCGGGCCTCGGCCCAGCTCGTCCGGCCGGTGGCCAGGCGTATCCAGGTCAGCGGGTCGGTCTCGACGACGTTGGGCGGGGTGCCGCGGGTGTGGCGAGGGCCTTCGACGCACTGGACGACGGCGAACGGCGGGATACGGACCTCGACGGAGCCGCCCGGCGCCGCGTCCGCCAGCGCGTCCGCCAGCACGCGGGTGGCGGTGGCGAGGGCCTGGCGGTCGTACGGGATCCCGGCGCCGGTCGCGGCGGCCAGATCGTCGGAGTGCGCGATCAGCTCGACACAGCGGGTGGCCAGGGCGTCGGCGAGCCGCATGGCGGCGGGACGGACGGCGAGGACCCGCTCGGCGGAGGTCTCCTCGGTGACGCGGGCGAACTCCTCGGCGGTGCGCTCCAGCAGCTCCACCGGGTCGTGGGCGGCGGCCAGGGCGCGGGTGCGGTCGTCGACCGAGGCGGCGAGGGCGGCGGAGGCGCGGGGCCACTGCGCGGGGGTGGCCGCCGCCTTCGCCGGGGGCGGCTGCTCCAGACCGCGCGCCACGCTGCCGGTGGCCATGGCGAGATGCGCGACCAGCTCGCGCACCGTCCACTCCCCCAGCCTGGTGGGCAGGGCGAACTGCTCGGGGGTGAGACCGCCTACGGCGGTGCGTACGTGGTCGAGCTGGGCGAGGGCGGCGGCGCGGGTCTTTTGGCCGTCGTACCTGCGGGCGCGGGCAGTCGGTGGCATGTTGCTCAGCGTAGGCGGCACCACTGACAAACGGCCGGGCGCTTTCCGTTCTCCCGGACCGCCGGGGAAAGCCGTCGGCTCCCTTATGCGCCGTATGCCGGGATGTGGCCGGGATATGGCGGGAGAAATGTTTTCGGAACACCGGGCCGTACCGACGGGAGCGGGAACGGGAAGGCACGGCCACCGGCGTATCCCGTGCGGGACCGGCCCGCGCACCAGGGCCTCGTGCCCGGAACGGAACGGGCTCAGGAACAGGAACAGGAACGCGGAAAAAGAACGGGAACGGCCCGCCGGGAAGATTCCCCGGCGGGCCGTTCCGCGCGGCCGGGCCGCCGTACGCGGCCGGGCATCACTCAGGCGATCACGCCCAGGTGATCAGGCGATCAGGTGATCAGGCGATCAGGCGATCAGGCGATCAGGCGATCAGGCCCGGGATCGTCTCCTCGTGCGCCGTCCGCAGCTCGTCCAGCGGGATGCTGAACTGGCCCTGGACGTCGATCGCGTCACCGTCGACCACACCGATCCGGGTGGCCGGCAGACCGCGCGCCCCGCACATGTCGGTGAAGCGCAACTCCTCGCTGCGCGGCACCGAGACGACGGCGCGGCCCGCGGACTCGGAGAAGAGGAAGACGAACGGGTCGACGCCCTCGGGGACGACCAGCCGGGCGCCGTTCCCGCCGCGCAGGCACGACTCGACCAGCGCCTGGATCAGACCGCCGTCGGAGAGGTCGTGCGCCGCGTCGGCCATACCGTCGCGGGAGGCCGAGATGAGGATCTCCGCCAGCAGCCGCTCGCGCTCCAGGTCGACCTCGGGCGGCAGCCCGCCGAGGTGGTCATGGACCACCTGCGACCAGGCCGAACCGCCCAGCTCCTCCTTGGTGTCACCCAGGAGGTAGATGAGCTGCCCCGCCTCGGCGAACGCCACCGGCGTCCGGCGGTTGACGTCGTCGATGACGCCGAGCACCGCGACCACCGGCGTCGGGTGGATCGCCACCTCGCCGGTCTGGTTGTACAGCGAGACGTTGCCGCCGGTCACCGGCGTCCCCAGGGTCTGGCAGGCGTCGGCGAGACCACGGGTGGCCTCGGCGAACTGCCACATCACCGCCGGGTCCTCGGGCGAGCCGAAGTTCAGGCAGTCGGAGACCGCCAGCGGCTTGGCGCCCGTCGCGGCGACGTTGCGGTACGCCTCGGCCAGCGCCAACTGCGCGCCCGCGTACGGGTCGAGCTTGGCGAAGCGGCCGTTGCCGTCGGTGGCGAGGGCCACGCCGAGGTTGGTCTCCTCGTCGATACGGACCATGCCGGAGTCCTCCGGCTGCGCGAGGACGGTGTTGCCCTGCACGAACCGGTCGTACTGGTCGGTGATCCACGCCTTCGACGCCTGGTTCGGCGAGGCCACGACCTGGAGGATCTGCGCCCGCAGCTCCTCGGGGGTGCCCGGCCGGGCCAGCTTGTTCGCGTCGTCGGCCTGGAGGGCGTCCTGCCAGTCCGGGCGGGCGTACGGCCGGTGGTAGGTCGGGCCCTCGTGGGCGACCGAACGCGGCGGGACGTCCACGATCTGCTCGCCGTGCCAGAAGATCTCCAGCCGGGTGCCCTCGGTCACCTCACCGATCACGGTGGCGATGACGTCCCACTTCTCGCAGATCTCCAGGAAGCGGTCGACCTTCTCCGGCTCGACGATCGCGCACATGCGCTCCTGCGACTCGCTCATGAGGATTTCCTCGGGCGAGAGGGAGGAGTCACGCAGCGGAACGGTGTCCAGCTCGACGCGCATACCGCCGGAACCGGCCGACGCCAGCTCGCTGGTGGCGCAGGACAGACCGGCGCCGCCGAGGTCCTGGATACCGGCGACCAGGTCCTCCTTGAAGACCTCCAGGGTGCACTCGATGAGCAGCTTCTCCTGGAAGGGGTCACCGACCTGGACGGCGGGGCGCTTGGCCGGCTTGGTGTCGTCGAAGGTCTCCGAGGCGAGCACGGAGACGCCGCCGATGCCGTCGCCACCGGTGCGGGCACCGTAGAGGATGACCTTGTTGCCGGTGCCCGACGCCTTCGCCAGGTGGATGTCCTCATGCTTCATCACGCCGATGCAGCCGGCGTTGACCAGCGGGTTCCCCTGGTAGCAGGGGTCGAAGACGACCTCGCCGCCGATGTTGGGCAGGCCCAGGCAGTTGCCGTAGCCGCCGATGCCCGCGACGACGCCCGGCAGGACGCGCTTGGTGTCGGGGTGGTCGGCGGCGCCGAACCGCAGCGGGTCGACGACCGCGACCGGACGGGCACCCATGGCGAGGATGTCGCGGACGATGCCGCCGACGCCGGTGGCCGCGCCCTGGTACGGCTCGATGTAGCTGGGGTGGTTGTGCGACTCCACCTTGAAGGTGACGGCGTAGCCCTGGCCGACGTCGACGACACCGGCGTTCTCGCCGATACCGACGAGCATCGCGTCGTTCTCGGGGGCCTTCTCACCGAACTGCTTCAGGTGGACCTTGCTGCTCTTGTACGAGCAGTGCTCGGACCACATGACGGAGTACATCGCCAGCTCGGCGCCGGTCGGGCGGCGGCCGAGGATCTCGCGGATACGCGCGTACTCGTCCTGCTTCAGCCCCAGCTCGGCCCAGGGCTGCTCGGCCTCGGGGGTCTGCGCGGCGTGCGTGACCGTGTCCAGCGTCATGCGTTGACCAACTTCTTCAGGATCGAGGTGAAGAACCCGAGACCGTCGGTACGGCCCGTGCCGATCAGCGGTTCCACGGCGTGCTCGGGGTGCGGCATGAGGCCGACGACGTTGCCCGCCTCGTTGGTGATACCGGCGATGTCGCGGAGCGAGCCGTTGGGGTTCACGTCGAGGTAGCGGAAGGCGACGCGGCCCTCCGCCTCCAGCATGTCGAGCGTGCGCGCGTCGGCGACGTAACGGCCGTCGATGTTCTTCAGCGGGACGGCGATCTCCTGGCCCGCGCTGTAGTCGGTGGTCCAGGCGGTGCCGGCGTTCTCCACCCGCAGCTTCTGCTCACGGCAGACGAAGTGCAGGCTCTCGTTGCGCAGCATCGCGCCGGGCAGCAGATGCGTCTCGGTGAGCACCTGGAAGCCGTTGCAGATACCGAGGACGGGCATCCCGTCCTTCGCCTGCGCGATGACGGACTCCATCACCGGCGAGAACCGGGAGATCGCCCCGGCCCGCAGATAGTCGCCGTACGAGAAACCGCCGGGCAGCACCACGGCGTCGACCTGCTTGAGGTCCTTGTCCCGGTGCCACAGCGGCACGGCCTCGGCCCCGGCGACCCGGACGGCGCGCTGCGTGTCGCGGTCGTCGAGGGTTCCGGGGAACGTCACGACGCCGATGCGTGCAGTCATGATCCGGCCTCGACGCGGACGGTGAAGTCCTCGATGACGGTGTTGGCGAGGAAGGTCTCGGCCATCTCGCGGATACGGGCGAGGGCGGCGTCGTCGGCCGGGCCCTCCACCTCAAGTTCGAAACGCTTGCCCTGACGGACGTCGGCGATCCCCTCGAATCCCAGGCGTGGCAGTGCGCGCTGCACCGCCTGGCCCTGCGGGTCGAGGATCTCCGGCTTGAGCATGACGTCGACTACGACGCGTGCCACTGGCACTCCCGGTGGTGTGGTGCGTAAGGCGGTTCCCTCACACTACCGTGTGCGAAATTCTACGCGCATAGACAAGTGACCGTCCCCTCACGGTCCGGTATCGGCCGGCCGTGCACACCGGGGAAAATCCTCGAAAAGATCCACGGTCCGGATTGCGACATGACACGCTGAAGAAATTAACTGGGCTTCACAATGCATTGCCCCCCGCTGTACAAATGAAAAAGCATTGATTCCTGTCAACAGGATCCGAAGCAACACCCCACGTCAACACGGGGTTGCTGCACGAAAGGACCGATATCCGTGGCGCAGCGCGTAGTAGTAACGCTCTCCGACGACATCGACGGAGGAGAAGCCGCAGAGACGGTCGCCTTCGGATTGGACGGGAAGTCGTACGAGATCGACCTCAATCCCGCCAATGCGAAGAAACTCCGCGATGCCCTGGAGCCGTTCGTCGAGGCCGGCCGCAAGCGGGCCAAGTCCGGCAAGGCGTACCACCGCACGGCGGTGACGCCCGACCCGGCGGCGGTCCGGGCCTGGGCCCGCTCGCACCAGATGGAGGTGCCGCCGCGCGGCCGCATCCCGAAGAAGGTCTACGAAGCCTTCAGCGCGGCCAACCACTGACCCCGCACAGGGGTGCCGTGCCCCGCACGGAGCCGACTTGCACGGCACCCCCGGTGATCAGCTAGAGTCTGGAGCACGCCGAGGGGCGAGGCCGAAAAGCCGGGCCCCGAGGAGTCACGCGGGTGTAGCTCAGTAGTAGAGCGCCCTCTTTCCAAGAGGGAGGCGCAGTGTGCAATCCCTGTCACCCGCTCTGACAGTTCTCGATCTTCAGGCTCAAGCAGCCTTTTCGATCAGGTAGAGTAGCTGTCGCGCCGCTCGGTGAAAGCCGGGTGGATGCCTGCGGACGTAGCTCAGTTGGTAGAGCGCAACCTTGCCAAGGTTGAGGTCGCGAGTTCGAGCCTCGTCGTCCGCTCAGCGAAAAGGCCCCGGCCGGTGGAAACACCGGACGGGGCCTTTGTCGTGTTCGCAGCCATCTTCCGTCGAGGTGTGGCGGCGGACACAGAAGAGGGGCGGTCCGCGGAAGTGGTTCGCGAGGGCGCATTCATTGGCTATAGTGGTCCCCGCACCGCGCGGCGGGGACCGGAAACGGTCACCGGATTCGCCCGGAGCATGCGGACGTAGCTCAGTTGGTAGAGCGCAACCTTGCCAAGGTTGAGGTCGCGAGTTCGAGCCTCGTCGTCCGCTCAAGGAAAAGGCCCCGGCCGGTGGAAACACCGGACGGGGCCTTTGTCGTGGATCAGCTCCAGGTCAGGCCGGTCAGCCGCTCGTACGCCTCGATGTACTTGGCGCGGGTGGCGTCGACGACGTCCTGCGGGAGGCCGGGGGGCGGGAGTTCGCCCTTGCGGTCCCAGCCGGACGCCGGGGACGTCAGGTGGTCGCGGACGAACTGCTTGTCGAAGGAGGGCTGGGCGCGGCCCGGCTGCCACAGGTCGGCGGGCCAGAAGCGCGACGAGTCGGGCGTCAGGACCTCGTCGGCCAGGATCAGTTCGCCGTCCTTGAAGCCGAACTCGAACTTGGTGTCGGCGAGGAGGATGCCGCGGCCGCGGGCGATGTCGCGGGCGCGGGAGTAGATGTCGAGGGTGGCGCGGCGCAGCCGGGCGGCGGTCTCCGGGCCGACCTGGCGGGCGACCTCCTCGTACGAGACGTTCTCGTCGTGGTCGCCGACGGCCGCCTTGGTGGCGGGGGTGAAGATCGGGGCGGGGAGTTCGGAGCCGTCGACGAGGCCCTCGGGGAGCGCCAGGCCGCAGACGGTGCGGGACTCCTGGTACTCGGCGAGGCCGGAGCCGGTCAGGTAGCCGCGGGCGACGCACTCGACGGGGGCCATGTCCAGGGAGGTGCAGACGAGGGTGCGGCCCTCCCAGTCGGCGGGGGCGCCGGGCGGCAGCTCGGTGGTCAGGACGTGGTTGGGGGCCAGGTCGGCGAGCTGGTCGAACCACCACAGGGAGAGCTGGGTGAGGACGCGGCCCTTGTCCGGGATCTCGGTGGGCAGCACCCAGTCGTACACGGAGATGCGGTCACTGGCGACCATGATCAGTTCGCCGTCGGCGTTCTGGTAGAGGTCACGCACCTTGCCGGTGTGAAGGTGGGTGAGGCCGGGCACCTGCAAGGGCTCGGGCTTTTCTACAAAACCGGACACGCTGCCTCCGCGTAGGTTGGTCCAGGAGTCCTGCCGATTCTCCCGTACGGGGCGGAAGGGCGGCGGGGCGGGGGCGACCGGTCAGGTGCGGGCCGCGTTACGGGCCAGGGCGGCGAGGGTCAGCAGGGCGAGAGCCGCGGCGCCGGTCAGCACCGTCGCCGGGCTCCAGACACCGGTGAGCAGGGTGACCGCGTACGGGGCGCAGAAGCCCAGGTAGCACAGGGCCCAGAAGCGGGCGGTGCGGTGGGCCGACCGGTGCGGCGGGGTGAGGGCGGCGACCTCCGTCAGGCCGTACGCGACGGCGAGGCCGTAGCCGCCGCCGAGGAGGGCCGCGGCGAGCAGGGCCAGGGCCGGGTCGGTGCGGGCCACCGCGAGGGCGCCGAGGAGCAGGCCGGCCGCGATGGCGGCGAGGCCGCAGTAGGCGGTGGCCATGCGGTGGCGGGCGGCGAGGCTGCGGGCGAGCGGGGCGACGAGGAGGCCGGTGCCGGGGGTGACGGCGGTGGCGAGGCCCGCGTAGACGGTGCGCCAGCCGTCGAGGTGGGCGTCGACCAGCCCCGGGAGGGTCGCGAAGGCGAGGGTGGGGGCGGCGAAGACCCAGGGGGCGAGGGGGGCGACGAGGCGGCGGAAGGCGGTGGGGGACGGCGGGGCGGGGGTGGACTCCGTGGTGAGTACGGGGTCGGCGGCGGGCGCGGGGGCGGTGGCGGGCACGGACCCGGCGGCCCGCGTGGGCTTTCCGGCGGGTGCCGGGGCGGCCGGGTGGTGGGTGAGGCCCGTTTCCGGGGTGCCGGAGGCGCTGAGGGCGGCGGCCGCGGTGAGGGCGAGGTGGGGGACGTAGGCGAGGACCATCGGGTGCGGGGCCCACTCGGCGATGCAGGCGGCGGCGAGGCCGCCGGAGGCGAAGCCGGCGGAGAGGAAGAGGCCGGAGCGGCGGGCCGCGGCGCCCGGGGTGGGGGCGGTGCCGTACGGGGCGGCGGACAGTTCCTTGATCCAGACGCTGCCTGCGGTGAGCAGGGTGCCGGCGCCTAGCCCGGTGAGGAAGCGGCCGGGCCACAGCAGCCAGGCGGCGGCCGGGCCGGCCATCAGCAGGCAGGTCGCCAGGGCGGAGACGGCGAGCGCGGCGAAGGTGACCGGGCGGCGTCCGTGGCGGCCGGCGGCCGGTCCGGCGAGCAGCAGGCCGGGGATCAGGCCGAGGACGTAGACCGCGAAGAGGCCGGTGGTGGCGGCGTCGGTCAGGCCCAGGTCGGTGCGGTAGGCGCCGAGGAGGGCGGAGAACTGGTTGGCGCTCCAGCCGGACGCGGTCATCAGCCAGCCCGCGCGCAGCCAGTGGCGGCGCCGGGCGACCGGGGGTGCCGGGGCGGCGGGCCGGGTGGCCCGGAGGGAAGGCGTCGTCATACCGGCCGTTCTACGGGAGGCCAGGGGCGGGTGCCGTACGCGTTCAGGAATCGTGAACGTGTACGAGCCGCCGGGGCGCGCGGCCGTATCGTGGCGCCATGGATCTGCGGCGGCTGTCCTCTTTTCTGGCGGTGGTCGAGGAGGGGCATTTCGGGCGGGCGGCGGCCCGGCTGTACTTGTCACCGGCCGCGGTGACCGGGCACGTCCAGCAGTTGGAGCGGGAGTTCGGGACCCGGCTGCTGGACCGCGGCCGGGGCACGGCGGTGCCGACGGCGGCGGGGCGGCGGCTGGTGTCGCACGCCCGGACGCTGCTGGCGGCGGCGAACGCGGCGGTCGAGGACGTCTCCGAGGTGGCCCTCGGCAGCGGTCCGCCCGCGCGCGGGCTGCGGGTCGGGGTGATGGGCCACGGCTCGGGGGAGGTCACGCCCGCCGCGGTCAACGCCTTCCGGCGGGCGCGGCCCGAGGTGGAGCTGCGGCTCGTCCAACTGAACTTCACGGAGCACTGCAGCGCGCTGCGTGAGCACCGGGTGGACGTCGCGTTCGTCCGCCCGGCGATCGAGGCCGAGGGCATCGAGGTGGACGTGCTGACGACGGAGCGGCGGATCGTGGCGGTGCCGGCCGGGTCGGTGTACGCGGACGCGCGGCGGGAGGGGCTGCGCGTCGCCGACGTCCTGGAGCTACCGTATCTGCGGCTGCCGCGCCACACCCCGCGGCCGTTCACCGACTACCTCTACTTCGGCGAGGGCGAGCGGCGGGCGCCGGACTGCGCGCTGACCCCGCAGGACGTGCTGACGAGTGTGGCCGCCGGGCGCGGGGCGGGCTCCGGGCTGGCGTCGTTCGCGCGGTACTACCCGTGGCCGGGGGCGGTGTACGTACCGGTGCTGGACGCGGCGCCCGCGCACAGCGTGCTGGCGACGCGGGCCGGGGACACCCACCCCGAGGTGCGGATCTTCCGGGCGCTGACGGTGGCGCTGGCGCGGGAGATGGCGCCGTTCGCGGAGCGGGGGCCCGGCGCCGCGCCGGAGTGAGCCGGTCCGCGGGGCCGGGCGGCTTCCGGGAGGGGCCGGGCCCGGCCCCTCGCGGGCCCGGTACGGCAGGGGCGCGGGTGCGGACCGGCCCGTCAGTCGCGTTTGCAGATGCGGTCGAGGAGGTTGGCCGTGGCGCGTTGGATGCGGGGGTCGATGTGGCCGGGGCGGTCCAGCGCGGGTGACCAGGCGAAGGTGCCGGAGGCGAAGACCAGGGCGCCGCTGGGGGCACGGTAGAGCGAACTCTCCTGGTGGCGGCGGTGGCCCTCGGTGTCGCGGTACGGGGAGTGGGCGAGCAGCGTGCGGTCGGTGTGCTCGGGGAGGCTGGTGCGCGGGAAGTAGCGGTCGGCCTCGCCCGCGACCAGGCCGGGCAGCTTGTCGCCCTCGCCCGCGCCGGTGGCCTCCCACAGCCAGTGGCCGCCGTTGCGGACGACGAGCGGCGCGGGCTCGGGGACCCGGCCCGCGTACTGCACGCCCATCAGCCGCTGCTCCGGCTCGCCCGTCTCGCGCCAGAGGGCGGGGCGGCCCGGACCCTGGCGTTTGCGGCAACTGAGCAGCGCGTCCGGGCCGGAGGGCGACGGGGCGAGGTCGACCTTCCAGTACATGGTGTTGGCGGAGAGGAAGACCAGTGAGGTGCCCTGGTCACGGGCGCGCTCGGCGGTGCGGCGCATCGGCGCCGTCCAGTACTCGTCGTGGCCGGGGAAGATCAGGCCGCGGTAGCGGGAGGGGTCGACGCGTCCGGCGTGCAGATCGCGGGCGTCGGCGTAGGCGAGGTCGTAGCCGTACCGCTCGGCCCAGCGGATGAAGTCGTAGGCGTGACCGACGTGCAGCGGCAGTCCGGCGCCGGCGTAGGGGCGGTCGAAGGAGACGGTGGTGGCGGCGTCCCGCTCGCCGAGGAGCGCGCCGTCCTCGTCCCAGGCGTGGTACAGGCTGGCGCCGGTGCGGCCGTCCTCCGGGTAGAGGTTGTACGCCTGCCAGGTGATGTCGGGGAGCAGGAGCAGCAGGTCGGCGGGGTGGTCGTCGCGGACGGTGAAGGGGATGTGGCTGCGGTAGCCGTCGGCGGTGGTCAGCACGGCGACGTACGCGCCGAGGTTCCAGTACGTGGGGACCTGGAGGCGCCAGGAGAGCCACCAGTGGTGGCAGGAGACGGTGCGCTCGGCGGCGAGCGGGGCGGGCTGGACGATGCCGGAGAGCCGCGGACTGGTGGTGATCTTGAAGGCGCCGGCGCCGCCGTAGTGGCCGATGCGGTAGATGTCGATGCTGAACGGCTGCGGCGGGTCGACGGAGACCCGGAAGTCGATGGCCTCGCCCGGGGCGACCGCGCCGGTGGTGGCGAACCCCTTGATCTGCCGGTGGATGTCGTCGGCGGTGCGCGGGCCGTTGTGCTTGCGGGGCGGCGGCACCCGCGGGTCGCCGTGGTCGGCGTACCAGGGCGCGGTGTGGCCGGAGTCGTAGTAGCTCTCGCTGCCGCGCAGCCAGGGCAGCGGGCCCTGTCCGAACGGGTCCGTCACCGCGTGGGCCAGGGCGCCCGACTCCCAGCGCCTGATCTGATCCGTCCCCACCATCAGCTCCCCTCCCGCGTCCCCCGTGGGCCGGCCGGATTTCCGTACACCGCCGGCCGGGCACCTGCGGCGGGCCGGCGTCACGGGCCGCCCGCGCAGGGCCGCTACGGCGTGCGGGAGCGGCGCCGCAGAGGTCCTCCGGACCGGCGCGGCCGCTCCCAGCACATCACATTAAGCACTCAGTTGGTCACCCTTCGTCGCGAATTCAACGGACTTGACGAGAGAAACAACCCGGCAGGTATACGGAACGGGACCTCACGGGGGTGTCCGGGAAAGGGTGTTCGGGGCGGTCCGGGGGCTCGGGTGGCGGGCGTGACGCGTGGGGTCCGCGGCCGGGGCCGGGCGTCCTGGCGGTGGGCGGCATCGGGCGGCCGCTCCCTTTCTCGGGAGGTGGTGGGTGCCCGCCTGGCGCGGGTGCTTCGGGTGGGCGGGGGCTCGGCGGCGCTGAGGCGGGGAGGCCGTGGGGTGCCGGGGTTCGGGGGCCGTGCCTGCCGGGGGCGCTGCGGGGAGCGCCGTCGAGGGCGCCGTGGGGCGGGAGCAGGGCCGTGAGCAGGAGCGACGCCGGGGCCCGGGGTGTCGGGCGGGCCAAGGCGTCGGGCGGGCCAGGGGCGGCCGTGGCTCGGCGGTGGACGAGCCGGGAGGCGGGCGCCGGGGTCTCCCGGGAGCGGGAGGGCCTTACGGGGCGAACGGCTGCAGGGCGGCAGGGCGGCAGGGCGGCAGGGCGGCAGGGCGGCAGGGCGGCAGGGCGGCAAAGTGCTGGACGAGCGGAACCAGGGGGCCGGTTCGGCGTGGGCGGGCTCAGGGCAGGCGGACCGGTTTTTCAGGGCGGGCGCCTATCGTCGCGAGCCAGGCCCGGAGGGGGGCGGCGTCGCCGTCCTCGACGAGGCTGCGGACGGGGGAGCCGAGGTCGGTGCGGCGGGCACCGTCGATCAGCAGGGCGGGGCCGTCCAGCCAGTCGAGGCCGGGGGCCGCGCCCGCGGTGTCCACGGCGGTGCAGCAGACCATCGCCGTGACGTGGTCGGCGAGCAGGTCACGGCCGGTGCGGGGCGGCTGGAGCGGGAAGAGCGGCAGGCCGCCGTCGGTCAGGCCGTCCGTACCGCTCAGATCCGGCAGCTCCGGCATGCCGGCGAACTCCGGGAGACCGGACACCTCCGCCCGGCCCGTGGCCGCGGGCGCCGCCGCCCGGCCCGATGCCTCCGGGGAGCTGGGGCGGGCCATCGCCTCCGGGTAGCCGGAACGGTCCTTCGCGCCCTGGGAGCCGGAACGGTCGGTGGTCTCCGGCGCACCGGGCCCGTCCGTCGTACCCGGGGAGCGGGGGCGGTCCGCGGACTCCGGGAAACCTGCCGCGTCCGGCGCCCCCGGGAAACCGGCTGTATCCGCCGGCTCCGGGGCGACGGGGTGACCCAACGGCTCCGGGCCACCCGGCGTGCCCGGGCTGCCCGGCGTGCCCGAGGCGGCGTGGTGCTGGGCGGCGGTGCGGGCCTCGTGGGCCATTTCGGCGTCCAGGCGGGCGGCTACGAGGTCGCCCGCGCCGGGCTCGCCCGACAACTGGTCGATGACCCGCTCCAGCGTCGGGCCCAGGGACGGGGCGGCCGGGGGCGGGGCGGTCGCGGTGGCCACGGCGGAGGGGCCGTGGGCCGGGGCGCCGGTGGCCGTACCGCCGGTCCCGGCCACCGGGGCGGACAGGGGCGCGGGGCCGGGCTCCCCGGGCAGGGCGGCAGGGTCCGGGGAACCGCCCGGGTGGGCCGCCGGGCCTTCCGGGGCACGGGGCTCGTGCGCGTCGGTGGCGGGCGGGGATGCGGCGGGCAGGTCGTCCAGGACGCGGTGGAGGCGGGCTGCCTCCAGGCGCCAGGTGCGGTCCACGACCTCGTCCGGATACTCGCTCCAGCCGACGGGTGACCAGCCGGGGCCGGCCGTCGCGGGGCCGCCGTGGAAGAGGCGGGCGGCCAGCAGGGACGCCGCGCCGTCGATGAGGCCGGGCTCCTCCAGGAGGTCGCAGGCCGGGCGCTCGCCGAGGCGGGCGGTGAAGCCGTCGGCCAGCCGGTCGCGGCGGGACAGCTCGGTGAGCGCGGAGACCACGCCGGAGTCCAGGTGCGCGGGCCAGCGGCCCAGCCGCCAGGCGGGCAGCGCGACCCGGGTCAGCAGGCGGTCCCAGCCCGCGTACGCCAGGCCGACCTGCTCCTGGGCGACGGTCCGCAGCCGGTGGTCGACGTCCTGGGCGCGCTCGGAGGCGGCGGCCGCCACGGCCCGTTCCATGAGCGTCGCGTGGTCGCGGCAGGCGCGCAGCATCAGGCGCGCCGCCAGACCCGCGAAGCGGAGCGCGGGGGCCCGTACGCCCCGGGCGCGGGCGGCGACGGCGACCGCGGCGTCCAGCCCGCGGATGAACCGGCGGGCCGCGGCTATGTCCGGGTCGGCGGCGGGGCCCGTACCGGCGACGACGGGGGCGAGGAGGGCGCGCAGCTCGCCGACGCGCATCCACCACAGGAACGGGGAGCCGATGACCAGCACCGGGGCCGTGGCCTTACGGACGGAGCGGAGGGTGCCCCGGGGCGGGCCGTGGGCACGGTGCGTACGGTCCTCCAGCCAACTGTCGCAGTCCGGGGTGAGGGCCAGCGCGGACGGCGCGGGGACGTCGAGGCGGTCGGCCAGCTCGCGGACCAGGCGGTACAGGTCGGGCGCGGCCTCCTCGGACACCGGGACGGAGGGGCTGAGCGCCGGCCTGGCCCCGGCGACGACCGCGCCGGCCAGCACGGCGAGCGCCAGCGTCAGTACCGCGACGCCGCTCACCACCAGCCGGGCCAGACCCCAGCCGGAGCCCGCGGCGGCGTCCGGCGTGCCCAGTCGGCCGGTGGCGCCGCCGACGAGCAGCACCACGGCGACGGCGGCGGGCAGCAGCGCCACGGCGAGCGCCGCACCGCGGATCCGCAGCACGGCCAGGGCACGGGAGCGCGCCGCGAGGACGCCTGTTTCCGGACCAGCCATGAGCCTGCACACCCCCTGCTGTCCTCGTGGAGACGGACGGAGACATCGGTGAGATCACGCATTTCGAGCCGAACAGCGGGAGCGTCCGGCGGCCGTGGCCCGCACGGACACCGTGCCCGAGCCGTCGCGCGCTCCCCACCACTGTGGCACCGGCCACTGACATCGCAATGCCGGTGAGCCACTTGCCGGACGTCACCGCGACCGCCGTACCGGGGCGGAACAGAACGCCTGCGCGGCACCCTAGTTGGGGGTCCGGCTCCCGTCAGCAGGTCACCGGATCGGTCACTCGATGGTATGGCTTTGGGCAAAGCTGGGAACTTGCTCCCGGCCGGGCCCCCGCGCCCGGGGACCCGCGGCGACCGGGCCCGGACCACGCCCGCTCCCCCGCTGCCGGGCCGCCTGAGAACGGGGCGCCGGCGGCCGTGCGCCGCGCCCCGCGGCGCTCCCCCGTCACCGTCCGCCCGGCGGCCGTGTCCCGCCCTCGCCCGCCGGAAAGCTCCGGCCACCTGCGGACACGCCGACGGCCCCGGTGCCCCGCCGTGGTGGGCGGGGCACCGGGGCCGTCCGGTGGAACGGGGTGGCGTTACGCCTGGGCCGTCGCCCCGGACGCGTCCGCCGCGGCCTTGCGGGCGATGTCCGTACGGTGCTGGGAGCCGTCCAGGGAGATCCGGCCCACGGCGCGGTAGGCGCGGTCGCGGGCGGCGGTGAGGTCGGCGCCGGTCGCGGTCACCGACAGCACCCGGCCGCCGGCGCTCAGGACCTTGCCGGACTCGTCCTGCTTGGTGCCGGCGTGCAGCACGTACGCCTTGGGGCTGTCCTGCTCGGCGACGTCGGCGAGGCCCTCGATCGGGTCGCCGGTGCGCGGGGTGCCCGGGTAGTTGTGCGAGGCGATGACGACGGTCACCGCGGCGCCGTCGCTCCAGCGCAGCGGCGGGAGGGCGGCCAGCGTGCCGGTCGCGGCGGCGTGCAGCAGCCCGGCCAGCGGCGTCTTCAGACGGGCCAGGACCACCTGGGTCTCCGGGTCGCCGAAGCGGGCGTTGAACTCGATGACCCGCACCCCGCGCGAGGTGATCGCCAGGCCCGCGTAGAGCAGTCCGGAGAAGGGCGTGCCGCGGCGGCGCAGTTCGTCGACGGTGGGCTGGAGGACGGTGGCGAGGACTTCGTCGACCAACTGCGGGTCGGCCCAGGGCAGCGGGCTGTACGCGCCCATGCCGCCGGTGTTGGGCCCGGCGTCGCCGTCGAGGGCGCGCTTGAAGTCCTGGGCGGGCTGGAGCGGCACGACCGTCTCGCCGTCGGTGACCGCGAAGAGGGAGACCTCGGGACCGTCGAGGAACTCCTCGATGACGGTCTGCCCGCCGCCCTCGCCGCCGCGCTCCACGCAGGCCAGGGCGTGCGCGCGGGCGGCCGCGGCGTCCTCGGTGACGACGACGCCCTTGCCCGCGGCCAGCCCGTCGTCCTTGACGACGTACGGGGCGCCGAAGGCGTCGAGCGCCGCGTCGATCTCCTCCGGGGTGGTGCAGACGTAGCTGCGGGCGGTCGGGACGCCCGCGGCGGCCATCACGTCCTTGGCGAACGCCTTGGAGCCCTCCAGCCGGGCGGCCTGCGCCGACGGGCCGAAGACTGGGATGCCGCGCTCGCGGACCGCGTCGGCGACGCCCGCCACCAGCGGCGCCTCGGGGCCGACGACGACGAGTCCGGCCCCCAGGTCGGCGGCGAGCGCGGCGACGGCGGCGCCGTCGAGGGCGTCGACGGAGCGGAGTTCGGCCACCTCGGCGATACCGGCGTTGCCGGGAGCGCAGTACAGCGCGGTGACGTCGGGGTCGAGGGACAGGGAGCGGCACAGGGCGTGTTCGCGGGCGCCGCCGCCGATGACGAGGACCTTCACGGGTGGCAGCCTAGCCGTCCGGGGTTCCGGCCCGGCCCGGCGCCCCTCAGGTCCCGCCGGGTCCCGCCCGCTCCGCGGCGTCCGGGCGAACGGCCGGAAGTCGCCCCGGCAACCCCGCGCCCCCGGGTGCGGCAACTCTTTCGGGTGAGAGCACCCGGCGCCCTATACCCGATGGGCGGCCACTTCCGGGCGGGAATCCCGTGATCTTGTGGGCAAGGCCCACCGTTCGGCGGTAGGAAGGGGTGATCATCCATCCGCTTTTCCTACGCACCGGGCGCACCGTACGTAGCCGCAACGAGGGAGTCCACGGTTGAGTCAGCCGGAGATGCAGCCGGAGGGGACGCCCGGGGACGGCGGGCCGGGCCGGGAGCCGCGGCGCGGCTGGGCACGGGCCGCCGCCCTGCTGGGGGTCGGCGGCCAGGGGCGCGGCCCCGGTGATCTGACCGGGCGGGCGTTCCCGCACGGCGACTGGGGCGAGCCCGCCGACCGGCTGGACGCGCTCTACGCGTGGACGGAGGAGAGCGCGCTGCGCGCCGCCGACTGGTACCTGAACGACCGGCGCGGGAAGCGGCGCGCCGCGCGGGCGCTGCGCGCCGGTGCCGCCGCCGGGGTCTCGGTGGGCGCCGCGCTGCCGCTGATCGATCTGGCCGGGGCGTGGCACGGCGGGGCGCCCTGGGGGTATCTGACGCTGCTGATAGGCGCCGTCTGCGTGGGGTGCGACCGGTACTTCGGGGTGACGGCGGGCTGGATGCGGGACGTCGCGACGGCGCAGGCGATCCAGCGGCGGCTGGAGGCGCTGCAGTTCGACTGGGCGTCGGAGAGCGTGCGGGAGGTGCTCGGCCCGGCGGAGGGCACGGCGAGCGAGGCGGCGGAGCGGTGTCTGGGGGTGCTGCGCCGCTTCCACGAGGACATCGGGGAGCTGGTGCGGTCCGAGACCGGCGACTGGATGACGCAGTTCCGGGCCGGGCCGGTGCCCCGTACGGACCGGCCGGCGCTGCCGTGGTCCGGGCCGCGGGCCGAGGGGGCGGGGCAGCCGGGCGGCGGGCGGTTCACGCTGCCGCCGGGCGCCCGGCCGAACATGCCGCGCCAGCGTCCGCCGGAGCCGCCGCGCTGAACGGCCCCGGGGCGCGTCCCGTCGGGGTGCGCCTCCGGGGCCGGTGGATGCGTCAACTGAAGACGATCATGGAGCCCTGGCCGAGGCTTCTGGTCGCGGCCGCGTGCAGGCCGAGCCAGACGTGGCGCTCGCGGGCGAACGGGCCGTCGTCGGTGGGCGGGGTCACCGACCGTTCCTCCAGGCCGGTGGGGCCGGTCGGCGGCGCGGGCGGGGCGGGCGGGTTGGCGGGGTCGATGCCGAGGGCCGGGGCGACCAGTTCGAGGTCGCGCAGGAGGCCGTGGGAGGAGCCCAACGGGCCGCCGCCGTCGAGGAGTTCCTCATCGGCCAGCGGGTGCGGGAAATCGACCGGAACGTACGCCCCGGCGTGGTCGTAGTGCCAGACGAGGTGCGACTGCTGGGCCGTCTGCTCGAACATCTCCAGCAACTGCTCGTAGTCGCCGCCCAGTTCGTCGACCGGGGTCACCTCCAGGCCGCACAGGTGCAGCAGGTAGGCGCGGCGCAGGAAGTGCAGCGCGTCGTAGTCGAATCCGGCGACCGGCGCCACGTCGCCGGAGAGCCCCGGCATGTAGCTGAAGACCGGCACCGGTGGCAGACCGGCCTCCGTCAGGGCCTTGTCGTAGGCGGCGATCTCTTCGGAGAACGGGTTGTCGGGGCTGTGGCACAGCACATCGACGAGGGGTACCAGCCACAGGTCACATGCCACGAGTGAGTGCTCGCTTCCGGTCGGGGCCACTGGCACGGGCGCGCGTGGTGCGGAGAGGGCGGACGGGTGTGACGGGGCCGGGGTGGTCCGCGGTGGCGGAGGTTCCGGCCGACGGTCGGGACAGCGTAGTGCTAGCCGGGCGTTCCCACGAGAGCGAGGGCGTGCGCGTTGTACTCGGCGATCAGGCGCCGCGCCTCGGGCGGATCGTGCCGGGCGACGGCGTCGGCGAGGGCGCGGTGGCCCTGCCAGAGGAGGCCGCGCAGTTCGTGCCGCTCGCGCAGGAGCGGGACGGCGAACATCCAGGTCTGCACCCGGAGGCGGTCCAGGAAGTCCCCGATGTACGCGTTGCCGACGAGGCCGCCCAACTCGCGCCAGAACCGCAGGTCGTAGCCGATGAGCACGTCCAGGTCGCCGGCGCGGGCGGCGCGTTCGGCCTCCTCGGCGCGGCGGCGGAGGGAGAGCAGTGCCTCGCCGGAGGGGCGCGCCGCCATGACGCCGGAGCCACGGAAGACGCCCTCGACGACGAGGGTGCGGGCCTCGACCATGGCCCGGTAGTCGTCGGCGCTGAAGGCGCGCACCCGGAAGCCGCGGTGTTCCTCGATGTCGAGCAGCCCTTGGGCGCACAGGTCGAGGAGCGCCTCGCGGACGGGGGTGGCGGAGACGCCGTACTGTTCGGCGATCTCCTTCACCGTGAAGCGGTGGCCGCACGGCAACCGCCCGGCCAGCGCCTCGTCGCGCAGCGCGTCGGCGATCTGGCGGCGCAGGGTGTTGCGCCGTACGACCGCGCCGGGCCGGTCAGCGGCCATGTGTCCGTCCCCTTCGACGACCGGTCCGGGGCCGCAGAGCCCGGTGGCGGGGCCTGCTCCCGGAGCCGCGCGGCGGGCCGGCGGCCCCGCCCACGATAGGCGAGGGCCGCTGTGACCTGCCCGGGGGCCGGGGCGGGGCCGCCACCGGTGACCGGTGACGGGTCAGGCGCGCGCCGTCGGCCGGTGGGCGCGCGCCGTGCGGTACGCGCCCCGGCGGGGCCTCCCTGACGTACGGCGCGTACGGTCCGGGCGCGCGCCCCCGGTGAGGGGAGCGCGCGGTCCCGGCGTACGCGCCGCGGGGGTGGCGGTGTCCCGTCAGACGGTGTGGGCGTCCGCCGTGTCGAGGGCGGTGTCGAGGATGGCCAGGCCCTTCTCGGCCTCGGCGGCGGTGATGGTGCAGGCCGGAACGGCGTGCGTACGGTTCATGTTGATGAACGGCCACAGACCGCCCTGCTTGCAGGCGGCGGCGAACTCCGCCATCGGGGCGTTGTCGGCGCCCGAGGCGTTGTAGGGCACCAGCGGCTCGCGGGTCTCCTTGTTCCGCACCAGGTCGAGGGCCCAGAAGGCGCCCAGACCGCGGACCTCGCCGACGGACGGGTGGCGCTCGGCCATGGCGCGCAGCCCGGGGCCGATGACCGTCTCGCCGATCTCCGCGGCGTTCTCCACGATCCGCTCCTCGGCCATCGCGTTGATCGTGGCGACGGCGGAGGCGCAGGCCAGCGGGTGGCCGGAGTAGGTGAGGCCGCCCGGGTAGGGGCGGGTGTCGAAGGTCGCGGCGATCTCGGCGCTGATCGCGACGCCGCCGAGCGGGACGTACCCGGAGTTGACGCCCTTGGCGAAGGTCAGCAGGTCGGGGATGACGCCGAAGTGGTCGGCGGCGAACCAGTGGCCGGTGCGGCCGAACCCGGCCATCACCTCGTCGAGGATGAAGACGATGCCGTGGCGGTCGCAGATCTCGCGGACGCCGGCGAGGTAGCCGGGCGGCGGGACCATGATGCCGGCGGTACCCGGGATGGTCTCCAGGATGATCGCGGCGATCGACTGCGGGCCCTCGAAGGCGATGGTCGCCTCCAGGTGGGCGAGGGCGCGCTCGCACTCCTGCGCCTCGTTCTCGGCGTGGAACGGCGAGCGGTAGAGGAACGGGCCCCAGAAGTGGACGACACCGGCCGACGCGGTGTCCGAGGGCCAGCGGCGCGGGTCGCCGGTGAGGTTGATCGCGGCGGCGGTGGCGCCGTGGTACGAGCGGTAGGCCGAGAGGACCTTGGCCCGGCCGGTGTGCAGCCGCGCCATCCGGACGGCGTTCTCGACGGCTTCCGCGCCGCCGTTGGTGAAGAAGATCTTGTCGAGGTCGCCGGGGGTGCGCTCGGCGATCAGCCGGGCGGCCTCGGACCGGACGTCGACGGCGAAGCCCGGCGCGATCGTGCAGAGCTTCGCGGCCTGCTCCTGGATCGCCGCGACGACCTTCGGGTGCTGGTGGCCGATGTTGGTGTTGACCAACTGCGACGAGAAGTCGAGGTAGCGGTTGCCGTCGTAGTCCCAGAAGTACGAGCCTTCGGCGCCGGCGACGGGCAGCGGATCGATCAGACCCTGGGCGGACCAGGAGTGGAAGACATGCGCGCGGTCGGCGGCCTTCACGGCCGCGCCGTCGGCGGCGGAGGGGGCGGTGGGCGTCGTGGTCACGGTCAGTACCTCGGATCGGTCGCTCGGGTCCGCCGGGGACAGGCGCGGCGAACCTCTTCACCCTAGGGATCACCGGCCGCCCACCGGTACCGACAGTCTGTACGGCAGCCGGGGCGGGCGCGGACAGTGTGTCGGCGCGGGAGGGCCATGGGGGCGTGAGGGGAGCGGGTGTGCGCCCCTCTGGGGGTGGCGGGGCGCGGGCCCGTACGGGGCGGCGGGCCCGGTCGGCGGGGTGGTGCGGTCGCCGGGGTGGTGCGGTCGCCGGGCGGACCTGCTGTGGTGCGGGGGTCGTCCGGGCCGGGCCCGGTGCGGACTCCGTCCGGCCTGGTCGCGGTGCGGTCTCCGTCCGGCCGGTCGCGGTATGTCCCCGGGACGGATCCGGGCGCGTGGTGCGGGTTCGGCCGGGGCGGTCCGGGCGGGCCGGGCAGCGGGGCACGGCTCCGGGCGAGGCTGCCCGCCGTCGCCGGGGCGGGGCGGGCGTGGCACGGTACGTGCATGCCACATCTTCTTGTTGTCGAGGACGATCCCCAGTTGCGCGGCGCGCTGGTGCGGGCGCTGTGCGACCGGGGGCACGCCGTCGCCACCGCGGCGACGGGCATGTCCGGCCTGGACGCCGCCGTCACCGACCGCCCCGACCTCGTCGTCCTGGACCTCGGGCTGCCGGACGTCGACGGGGCGCAGGTGCTGCGGATGCTGCGCGCGGTCAGCGACGTACCGGTGATCGTGGCGACCGCGCGGGACGAGGAGCCCGACATGGTCGCGGTGCTCGGGGACGGCGCCGACGACTACATCGTCAAACCGTTCGGCGCGGCCCAGCTCGACGCCCGGATCAAGGCCGTCCTGCGCCGTCTGGGCACCGCCGAGCCGGAGCCCGCGGTACGGATCGGGGAGCTGTCCCTGGACGTCGCGGCCCGTGAGGTGACGCTCGCCGGGGCGCCGCTGGATCTGACGCCGCGCGAGTTCGACCTGCTGGCGTACCTCGCGCGCCGTCCCGGCCAGGTGGTCTCGCGGCGCGAACTCCTCGCCGAGGTGTGGCAGCAGCCGCTGGGCGGCGCGGACAAGACCGTGGACGTCCATCTGTCCTGGCTGCGGCGGAAGCTGGGCGAGACGGCGCAGCGGCCGCGCTATCTGCACACGGTCCGCACGGTGGGGGTGAAGCTGGCGGCCCCGGAGACGGAGGGGGCGCAGGCGGCGGACGGGCCGGGGGCGGCGGAAGCGGCGGCCCCGGGGACGTCCGGTGGGGTGCCCGCCCCGGGCGGGCCGGGCGCGTCCGGCCCGCCCGGTACGTCGGCGGGGGCGGGCACCCCGGGTGAGGCCGCGGGACCGGGCCTCCGGGGTGAGACGGCCTCGGACGCCGCGGGCGCCCCGGACGGCCCCGCGGGCCCCGGGCCGCGTCGTCCCGCCCCCGGCCGGGCGTAGCCGTGCGCCGCAGCATTCTGCTGGTCACCGCGGCCACCACCGCGCTGATCCTGGCCGCGCTCCTGGTGCCGCTGTCGTTGCTGGCGCGCAGTCACGCCGCCGACCGGGCCACCGCCGACGCCACCTCGCGGGCGCACGCGCTCGCCTCCGGGCTCGGGCAGGCGCTCGCCGCGGGCTCCGGCGCCGCCCCGGCGTCCGGCCGCGCCGCCGCGACGGCGCTGGTCACCGCGGCCAACGGCCCCGGCCTGCCCCGTACCTCGGTGATCCTCGGGAACGGTACCGTCCTGGGACCGCCCGCGCCGGTGTCCGACGCGGTACGGCTGGCGCGCTACGGGCGGGCGTTCACCTACGAACCGCCGGGCGGCGGCCGCACCGTCCTGGTGCCCGTCCAGGGTGTCTCCGGGGGCACCGCCGTCATCCACATCGCGATCGGCGACGACCAGCTCTACGACGGCACCCTCGCCTCGTCGCTGGGGTTCGCGGGGCTGGGCGCCGGGCTGATGGTGCTGGGGCTGCTCTTCGCCGACCGGCTCGGCTCCCGGCTCGTCGGCGCCACCCGGCGGCTCGCCGGCGTCGCCGACCGGCTGGCGCGCGGCGATCTGACGGCCCGTGCCGAACCGTCCGGCCCGCCCGAACTGCGGCTGGTGGCCGGGGAGCTGAACCATCTGGCCGAGCGGATCCAGTCCTTCCTGACCGCCGAGCGGGAGAACGCCGCCGACCTCGCGCACCGGCTCCGTACGCCCCTCGCCGCGCTGCGGCTGGACGCCGAGGGGCTGCGCGACCCGGCGGAGGCGGAGCGGATCGGGGCGGACGTGGCGGCCCTGGAACGGAGCGTCGACGAGGTGATCCGCACCGCCCGCAAGCCGCTGCGGGAGGACCGTTCGGGCCCGCCCCGGGCCGACCTCGCCGCCGTGGTCCGCGACCGCGCCGCCTTCTGGCTGCCGCTCGCCGAGGACCAGGGCCGCGCCTTGGAGTGCACGCTCCCGGACGGCCGCGACGGTCTCGGCGACGGGGACGGCGCGGTCGTCCCCGTGCCGGTCCGGGCCGAGGAGACGGAGCTGGCCGCCGCCGTCGACGCGCTGCTCGGCAACGTCTTCGACCACACCCCGGAGGGCACCGGTGTACGGCTCGCGGTGGCCCGCGCCCCCGACGGCGACGGCGGCCGGCTCACCGTCGAGGACGACGGCCCCGGCTTCCCCGAGGGCCACGTCCCCGAACGCGGCCGCAGCGGCGGCGGCTCCACCGGCCTCGGCCTGGACATCGTCCGCCGCGCCGCCCAGGAGGCGGGCGGCACCGTCGAGTTCACCCGCGCCCCCGGCGGCGGCGCCCGCGTGACGGCGATGTTCGGCGGCGACGACGGGCGAACGGAGAGCCGCGACCGTACGGAGCCCGGCGGCCGGGCGTAGGTCCCGTACGAGGACCGGCAGGCCGTACCCCTGCGAGACCCGGCACCGGGCGGACAGCCCCGTGCGCCAAGCCCCGGGGCCCGTACGGAAGTCATGACCGTACGGGCCCCGGGGCGGCGGCGGGATGCGGCAGGTACGGGTCCTGAACGGACCGTCCGGGGGCCGCGCCCGCCTCCCGGTCGCCGCCCCGGCGCGCCGCCGCGCTCAGCGCCTCACGCCGCGCGGGCCGGGAACGGGGTGCCCGCCGTGCGCTGCCAGTGGTTGGCGGCCAGGTCGGGACGGAGCGCCGACAGGGCGCCGCAGTACTTGCTGAACGCGGCGGCCCGCAACCCGTAGCCGCGCAGCAGACGGTCGGCCTCCGACAGCGGGGCGGCGGTCTTCGTCTCGACGAGGACCAGCCCGCCGTCGGCACGGACGCTGCGGCCGGTGCGCGCGTCCCGGCCGACGAGGGCCGCGTCGCAGGTGATGCGCTGGCCATCGGCGACGAAGGTGGCGCGCTGGTGGTCGGTGGTCAAGGAATGCCCCAGGTCGGCGGGGGTGTCGATGCCGTAGGCGCGGTCCAGGACACCGGCGAGGAAGTCCCGCTGGCCGTTGCCGAGGCCCACGTCGTCCGGCAGCAGCGGGCGGCGGTGCTTGACGGTCCGGCCGCCGGTGCCGTTCAGCTTCACCTCGAACTGCCGCTCGCCGGTGTCCTGGTAGAGCCGCTCGCGGATCTTGAAACGGCGCCCGCGCCCGTGCTGGTCGTCATGGAAGGAACGCAGGTCAGGGGTGTCGTAGTAGACGGAGCGGTAGCGGAACCAGCGGCGGCCGTTGATGCACAGCGACGCGAACGGGCCGCCGGGGCGGCGCCGGTCGGTCAGCTCGGCGGCGAACTCGGCGAAGACATCGACCGGCACGAGATAGCGGTTGTCGTAGCGGGCGAGGAGTTCGGCGCGCGCCTGGACATCGGCGAGCGGAACGGGTCGGGCGCCCATGGCGGCGCGGGCGATGGCGCGTACGGCGGGAATCACGCGGTCTCCTTGGCGGTCGTGCGGCGGCGGCCTGCGGCGGAGCGGAACCGGAAGGCGGATATTGGGGATCGGGGGGAATCGGCGGCGGTGACAGGGGCGGCTGGTCGCAGGGCGGCGTGCGGTGCGGTGCCGGGCCCCTCCGTCCCCCGCACCGAGGAGTTCGGGTGCGGGCGGGTGAACGCGGCGCCGTCCCGGGCCGGCCGGCCCGCCGGGCGGGGACGCCCCGGGCTCCCGCCCGGACCGGCCCGCCCCGTGGGAGGCGCCGCGTAGCAGGCCGCATACCCGCATTCCACCGCCGGGCACCCGACCGGGCGGCCGGATATCGGCGCGTCCCGCACGGCACCGGACAGGGAGGCGGGCGCGGTGCCCGCGGGCGGCGCCGTACGGGTGGCCGCACGGCGCGGCCCCGGCGCCGGACGCGCCGTGCGGTGTCCAGGACGCTCCATGCCGTTCCCCTCTCCGTGTGGTGCGGCCGATTCCGCCGGCTGTTCTCCGGTACGTCCCGCACGCTAGGCACCGGCGGGTTAAGCGCGCCCCCTTCCCGGGTTAACGGGCCGGGGGAGGCGCACTTGGCCGGGGTGCGTGCCCCGGCCGCCGCCCGGCGGTCGATATCCTCGGGGCGGCTCCGGGGGTGGCTTCGGGGAAAGGGCGGCGATCGTGGAACTGCACCCGGAACGCGCGGGACGGCCGGTACGCACCGGTGGGCCGGTGCCGCTCAGGGACCAGGACCCCCGTCGGATCGGCGAATACCGGCTGATCGGACGCCTCGGGGAAGGCGGCATGGGCCATGTCTTCCTGGCCCGTTCGGACCGCGGCCGGACGGTCGCGGTGAAGCTGGTACGCGCGGAACTGGCGGGCCGGGAGGAGTTCCGGACCCGCTTCCGGCGCGAGGTACGGGCCGCCCGGCGGGTCGGCGGCGAGTGGACCGCCCCGGTCCTGGACGCCGACACCGAGGCCGAAACCCCCTGGGTGGCCACCGGTTACATCGCCGGCCCCTCCCTCCAGCAGACCGTCGGCCGCGGCCCCGGACTGCCCGAACGGACCGTGCGCATCCTGGCGGCGGGGCTGGCCCGCGCGCTGGAGTCGGTGCACGCCGCGGGCATCATCCACCGCGACCTCAAGCCCTCCAACGTCCTGCTGACCCTCGACGGCCCCCGCGTCATCGACTTCGGTATCGCCCGCGCCCTGGAGGCGGTGACCGACCACGGCGTGACGCGCACCGGCGAGGCCGTCGGCTCCCCCGGCTTCATGGCACCCGAGCAGGTCCGCGGCGACGACCTCACCCCGGCCTGCGACGTGTTCTGCCTCGGCTCGGTGCTGGCCTTCGCGGCCACCGGACGCTCGCCGTTCGGGACGCCGGAGAGCCAGGTGCACGCCGTGATGTACCGCATCGCCGAGTCGGAGCCGGACCTCACCGAGGTGCCCGAGGGGCTGCGCCCGCTGATCGCCGCCTGTCTCGCGAAGGACCCGGCCGCCCGCCCGTCCCCCGCGCAGATCGTCGCCTGGGCCGAGCGGGACGCGGCGGCGCTCGCGACGGCGGACGACGAACCGTGGCTGCCCGGTGCGCTGGTCGCCCGGCTCGGCCGCGGCGCCGTGGAACTGCTGGAGGCGGAGCACCCCGACGCCGGCGCCGACCCGGCGGCCCCGGCGCCCGCCCCGGCCCCCAAACGCCGCCGCCGGGGCACCACCACCGCACTGCTGACCGTGGGCGCGCTGATGCTGGCCGGTGCCGGTGCGGGCGGCGCGTACCTCCTGCTGAAGAACAGCGACAGCGCGTCGGCGGACAGCGACGACACGGCGGGCGGCGGTACGGGGGGCGCCCAGGAGACCGCCCAGATCCCGGCGGAGTACCTCGGCACCTGGCAGGCGTCGGCCGACGGCTCGCCGGACGTGCGCCGGTTCACCCTCACCCAGGGCGCGGCCGGGGACACCGTCCTGACGATGACCGCGTCCGGCGCCGCCTACAGTTGCACGTTCTCCGCCGCGCTCCGCTCCGCGGGCCCGCCGGTCCGGCTCGGGCCCTCCCGCGTCGTCTCCGGTCCCGCCACGAGCTGCCGCCCGGGTGAGCCGAGCACGCTGGAGAAGACTCCCGAGGGGCTGCGCCGCTCCTTCGACGGTGACGGCGGGGCGCCCGCGCTGACGTACCGCAAGGTGCGGTGAACCCGGCGTCCGATTCGCGTGCGGTGGGGGAAATCCGCCGGTCAGCGCGGGTGTTCCGATACCCGCACCGCCATCGATCGTTCTCCCGTCGTAACGCCCCGGCGGCCGGTGTGCGATACGGGGACACCTACGCTCGGGAGGGGCGCCGGAGAGTGACGGCGCGGCGGCCGGCGACGACGGCGGGCACGGTAACGACACGGGAGGCGCCCGGATGGAGGGCCTGCGCGGGCTGACGGCCGGCGATCCGGCGTGGATCGGGGACTACCGGCTGCTCAGCCGGCTCGGCAGCGGCGGCATGGGCCGGGTCTACCTCGCGCGCTCGGAGGGCGGCAGAACCGTCGCGGTGAAGCTGATCCGCACGGAGCTGGCGACCGAGCAGGAGTTCCGCGACCGCTTCCGCGCCGAGGTGGCGGCCGCCCGGAAGGTCGGCGGCCGCTGGACGGCGCCGGTCCTGGACGCCGACACCGAGGCCGAGGTGCCGTGGGTCGCCACCGGCTACATCGCGGGGCCGACGCTGAGCGAGGTGGTCGGCGGCGGCTTCGGCCGGACCGGACTGCACGGCCCGCTCCCGGAGTACGCGCTGCGCCGCCTCGCCTACGGCCTCGCCTGCGCGCTGATCGACATCCACGGCGTGGGCCTCATCCACCGCGACCTCAAACCGTCCAACGTCCTGCTGACCATCGACGGCCCCCGCGTCATCGACTTCGGCATCGTCCGGGCACTGGACGCGGTCGGCGAACAGACCCAGCAGGGCAGCGGAACGGTCGTCGGCTCACCGAGCTTCATGTCGCCCGAGCAGGTCCAAGGCCACCGCGTCGGCCCGGCGAGCGACATCTTCTGCCTCGGCTCGGTGCTGGCGTACGCGGCGACCGGCCGGGCGCCGTTCGGCTCCATGGACTCCGGTGTGCACGCCGTGATGTTCAAGATCGCGCAGGAGATGCCGGACCTGGCGGCGGCGCCCGCGGGCCCGGTGCGCGAGCTGATCCGCGCCTGTCTGGCCAAGGAACCGCAGGACCGGCCGGCGCCGCAGGACATCGCCGCCCGGATAGATCCGCTGCGCGACGGCGACCCGGCCGCGCCCTGGCTGCCCGCCGGGCTCATCGCCCACCTGGGCCGTCACGCGGTACGTCTCCTCGACACCGACACCCCGCCCGGCGACCAGCGGCGCCCGGCACCCCGGCCCCCGGAGCATCCCGCGACCCGGGCGGGCGGGGACGCGACCGTACGGTCCGGGCAGCAGGCGCCCGCCGCGCCTCCCGCGCCGCCGCTCGCCCCTGGCGCGGGCACCGCGACCGCCGTCCCGCGCCCGGCCGACGGCACGACGCAGACTCCGGCCCCACGCCGCCGCAGGTGGCGGACGCTGCTGATCGCCGCGGCCGTGTGCGCGCTGGCCGCGGGGGCGTTCGCGCTGCCGGCGGCGCTGCGCGGCGGCGACCACGCGGACGGCGACAACTCCTCGGACATCACCGGCCGGTACATCGGCGTCTGGGCAGGTCCGGTACTGCGCGACGGCGTCCCCACCGGCCAGCGGCGCCGGTTCGTGATCAGCCACGGCAAGATCGGCGAGGTGGTCGCCAACAGCACCAGCCTCGGCGGGACGTACGAGTGCCGCAGCGACGCCAAACTGGTCTCCGTCCATGACTCCGCGAACCGGCCCGCGCTACGGCTGGACACCCAGGTCGTCCGGTCCCTGCCGCCCGGCCGGTGCGCCGCGCTGGGCGAACATCTGCTGCGGCCCGGCCCGGACGGCACGCTCCGGTGGACGGCGGCGGGCCGCACGGCGACGCTCCACCGCGTCCCTCCGGCGTCGGAGCGGGTGCCGGAGGGCTTCCTCGGCACCTGGCAACGGCCGACCGGCGGGGGCGCCGTCCAGCGGCTGACGATCGTCCGGGCGCCGGTGGGCAGCAAGGCCGTCACCCTCGTGGCCGACGGGCCCGAGGGCCGCTGCACCGCCCACGCCGACCTCTACTCCGGAGGGAACCAACTGGTCATCGGCCCCACGGTCGTCGACCACCCCGGGCCGGACTGCCGTCCGGGCCACGCCTCCGCGCTCCGGCTCACCGGCTCCGGCGATCTGCGCCGCGACTTCCTCGGCCGCGATCTGCGCCCGAGGAACTACTCCCGCACAGGCTGAACGGAACAGTCACCGCGCCCGCTGTTTCACGTGAAACAGCGGGCGACACACGCCAGTTGGTGTTTCACGTGAAACGCCGAGCAGGGACACGACGACCCGCGTTTCACGTGAAACACCCGCCAGGGCACGGGAGTTGGCGTTTCACGTGAAACGGCCGGGCCGGTGGACGAGATGCGTCCACCGGCCCGGCCGTTCGAGCCGCCTGCGGGCGGCCACCAGGCTCAGGGCTCAGGAGAGGAAGGAGTTGATCTCGATCGTCTCGTCACGGCCCGGGCCGACACCGATCGCGGAGATCGGCGCGCCCGACATCTCCTCCAGCGCCTTCACATACGCCTGCGCGTTCTTCGGCAGGTCGGCGAAGGTCTTCGCCTTGGTGATGTCCTCGGACCAGCCCGGCAGCATCTCGTAGACCGGCTTCGCGTGGTGGAAGTCGCTCTGGCTGTAGGGCAGTTCCTCGACCCGCTTGCCGTCGATCTCGTACGCGACGCAGACCGGGATCTGCTCCCAGCCGGTGAGCACGTCGAGCTTGGTGAGGAAGAAGTCGGTCAGGCCGTTGACGCGGGTGGCGTAGCGGGCGATGACCGCGTCGAACCAGCCGCAGCGGCGGTCACGGCCGGTGGTGACACCCCGCTCGCCGCCGATGGTGCGCAGCGCCTCGCCGTCCTTGTCGAACAGCTCGGTCGGGAACGGACCGGCGCCGACGCGGGTGGTGTACGCCTTGAGGATGCCGATGACACGGCTGATCTTCGTCGGCCCCACACCCGCGCCCGTGCAGGCGCCGCCCGCGGTCGGGTTCGAGGAGGTGACGAAGGGGTACGTGCCGTGGTCGATGTCGAGCAGCGTGCCCTGACCGCCCTCGAAGAGCACGACCTTGTCCTCGTCGAGCGCGTTGTTGAGGATCAGGGTGGTGTCGGCGACATAGCCCTTGATCTTGTCCGCGTAGCCCAGCAGCTCCTCGATGACCTGGCCGGCCTCGATCGCGCGGCGGTTGTAGAGCTTGGTGAGCAGTTGGTTCTTGACGTCGAGGGCCGCCTCGACCTTCTGGGTCAGGATCGACTCGTCGTAGAGGTCCTGCACCCGGATGCCGGTGCGGTTGATCTTGTCGGCGTACGTCGGCCCGATGCCACGGCCGGTCGTGCCGATCTTGCGCTTTCCGAGGAAGCGCTCGGTGACCTTGTCGACCGTGATGTTGTACGGCGTGATCAGGTGCGCGTTGCCGCTGAGCAGCAGCTTGGACGTGTCGACGCCGCGCTCGTTGAGTCCGCTCAGCTCGGAGAGCAGGACCGCCGGGTCGACGACGACGCCGTTACCGATGACCGGGGTGCACCCCGGCGAGAGGATTCCGGAAGGGAGGAGGTGCAGCGCGTACTTCTGGTCACCCACGACGACCGTGTGGCCGGCATTGTTGCCGCCCTGGTAACGCACCACGTAGTCAACGGACCCACCGAGCAGATCGGTGGCCTTTCCCTTGCCCTCATCACCCCACTGAGCACCGAGCAGCACAAGTGCGGGCACAGGCGTACACCCCTTCCGGGCGGGGCATGTCCAACGTGCGTGGATGGCGTGAGCATGCGTGTCGCACGCGGATGTCATCACTGCAGCCGTCGAACCGGTGCCCCGGAATAGACGAAGCCCCTGGCGCAATAGCGCAAGGGGCTCTTGCACCGAGATGCTACCTGAGGAAGGACCGAGGTGTCGGCGCAGCCTTCTGGGCACTCTTCACCGGACCCCGTACGGGGGAACCCGCTGCTCGTGGTCATCGACCCCGCAGCCCGCACGGCGGACGGCGAGTCCGTCCGGATCGCCAAGGACGTGCTGTGTGCGGGCGCGGGGGCGAAAATCTGCCTTCCGGACGGTCCCGAGGAGTTCGCCCGCGCGCTCTCCCGGCGAGGCCGGCGGCGCCCGGTGGTGATCGGCGACGACCGCGCGCTGCTCTTCGCCGTCGGCCTGCTGCACAAGGAACGGGAGCTGGACGGCGTCGCCGTGTCGATGGTGCCGGTCGGCGCGGCGGAGACGGTGGCGCTGAGCCGGACACTGGGCGTGCCCACGGGCACGGTGGCCGCGGCCCGCACCGTCCTGGACGGCGACGCCCGCGCCCTCGATCTGCTCACCGACGACAGCGACGGCATCGTCCTGGGCGGGTTGCGCATCCCGTACGGGGACGGCGCCGCCCCCGGGACGTATCCGCCGCCGGGAGCGCCGTCCCCCGCGCCCGGCGACGGCGGGCGGCAGTCCTGGTGGCGTCCGGCGGCGCGCACCGCGCGGGCCGCGCTGTCGGCGCTCGCCGCGCAGGCCACCGGGCGGGAGCGGCCCGGCGTGCCGGGGCAGCGGCTGCGGATCGAGGCGGACGGCGTCCTGCTGGCGGACCTGGACCGGCCGGTGCAGCGGGTCTCCGTGGTGCCGGGCGCCCTGCCCGGGGTCGGCGGGGAGGCGTCCGCCGCGACGTCCGGCGGGGGCGACGGGCTGGCCGAGGTGGTGGTGGACCGTCCCGGCTCCGACCATCCGCTGCGGGCCCGCGCACGGGCGGTGACGGTCTCCGGGCCGGATTTCCGCTACCGCGCGGACGCGGTGGTCGGCGGCCCGGTCCGTACCCGTACCTGGACGGTGCAGCCGGGGGCGTGGCGGCTGACGCTGCCCCGGGAATGACGGAGGCGGTGCGCCGAGGTGGCGCACCGCCGAAAACTGTCCACAGGCTGTGGACGGTTTCACGTGAAACCCACACGGGAGGCCCGGCCCCCGGCCCGAGGCCGACCCGATCGCGTACAGCCCACGCGGCCCAGGGGCCCGGAGCACCGGCTCGCCCTGGCACGGCCGCCCGGAGAACCACCGCCCGTCACGCGAACGGCCCCGGCCTCCCGCTCAGCCCCCCGGCGTGACCAGCCGCGCTTCGTAGGCGAAGACCGCCGCCTGGGTGCGGTCCCGCAGGCCGAGCTTCACGAGAATGCGGCTGACATGCGTCTTCACCGTCGACTCGGCGACCACCAGATGTTCGGCGATCTCACCGTTCGACAGGCCCTGGGCGACGAGGACCAGGACCTCCGTCTCCCGTTCGGTCAGCTCACCGATGCGCTCCTGGGCGGGCGCGCGGGGGGTGCCCAGCCGGGAGAACTCCGAGATCAGCCGCTTGGTGACGGTCGGTGCGAGCAGCGCCTCGCCGGAGGCGACGACCCGGACACCGTCGGCGAGCTGCCCGGCGGAGGCGTCCTTGAGCAGGAAGCCGCTCGCCCCGGCACGGAGGGCCTGGTAGACGTACTCGTCGAGGTCGAAGGTGGTCAGCACCAGCACCTTCGCGTCCGCGTCGGCGGCGACGATCTCGCGGGTGGCCTCCAGACCGTTCATCTCCGGCATCCGGATGTCCATCAGGACGACGTCCGGCCGCAGCTCCCCGACCTTCGCGACGGCCTGCCGCCCGTCCACCGCCTCGCCGACCACCTCGATGTCCGGCATCGCGTTGAGCAGCACCGAAAAACCCTCGCGGACCATCACCTGGTCATCGACGATCAGTACCCGGATCATGACTGCGCCTCCCCCGCGGCGGAGACCGGAAGGAACGCCGCGACCTCGAACCCGCCTTCCTCGGTGTGGTCGGCGGTCATCTCCCCGCCCAGCATCTGCACGCGCTCCCGCATCCCGAGCACGCCGTGACCCGCGCCCGGTGACGGGGTGGCGAGCCGGCTGGGCTTGCCGTTGACGATACGCAGCCCGATCCCGCCGAGCACATAGGAGATCTCCACCCGCGCCTCGGCTCCGGGCGCGTGGCGCAGCGTGTTGCTCAGCGCCTCCTGGACGATGCGGTACGCGGACAGCTCCACGCCCTGCGGCAGCGGGCGCGCCGCGCCGGTGATGACCGCCTCGACGGTCAGTCCGGCACCGCGCACGCTCTTCAGCAGGTCATCGAGGCGGTCGAGGCTCGGCTGCGGCGCCTCCGGGTCGTTCTCGGTGAACGCGTCCGGGTCCTCGGAGCGGACGACGCCGAGGATGCGGCGGAGTTCGGTCAGCGCGGCGACGGCGTTCTCCCGGATGGTGGCGAAGGAGGTCGCCAGCTCCGGCGGGGTGTGCTCGACGCGGTACGGCGCGGCCTCGGCCTGAATGGCGATGACCGACATGTGGTGCGCGACGACGTCGTGCAGTTCCCGGGCGATGGTGGCCCGCTCCTCGAGGAGTGTGCGGCGGGAGCGCTCCTCCGCGGTGACCGTCTGCGTCTCGACGACGTGCCGCCGCTCCTCGCGCCAGGCGCGGACCGCGGCGGCGGCGGTGAGGAGGAAGGCCGAGGGCACCGCGAGGGAGAACAGCTCGCGGTAGCCGAAGCCCCCCGTGAACGTCGACAGCACCCCGCCGGCGACGAGCGTGACCACCCACATCTCCAGCGCGAGCCGCGGCCGGGTGCGCAGCACGACCAGCGCCATCACGACGACGTGCGTGGGCAGCGACACCATCGGCCAGGTCGCGTCGTAGGCGCCGTTCCCGGAATCCAGCATCGCGAGGACGAATCCGACGAACGAGACCCAGAACGCGCCGACCGGCCGAAAGAGCGTGAGGACCACCGGGACCGCGACGATCAGGCAGAAGACGATGGAAGCCGGGATGGGGAGGAAGCCGGAGTTGTAGTAGGGGTCCACGCCGATCGTGGCGGAGAGCCCGAGCAGGAAGTTCGCGACCGTGGCGAGCACCAGCACGATGTGCGGCGCCCACCGCATGTGGTGCCGCATCCGCTTCGGCATCCGCTGCCGCCAGCCCGGCACGCCGGGATCGTCGAGCGGCAGCATCGGGCGGAAGGCGAAGGCGTCCTCGAAGAGGTCCTTGCGCAGCAACTGCAGTGCGCCACGGGCTATCCGGGCCTCGGAACGCAGGGCATCCTGCGACTGGGTCTCTTTCACCCCACCACGGTAAGCAGCGCGCACCCCCGAATCGTCCCCACGGAAGAGGATCTACCGAGGTCCGCCTCAAGTACTACGCGGTGTGCGGACCGGGCCCGCGCAGTTCCTCCAGGAGGGTGCGGAACGCCGCGGTGGACGGGACGAACGGTGCGTAGTGCCCCACCCCGGCCAGCTCCCGCAGCGCCACCGGCACCCCGGCGGCCCGCGCGGCGGCGGCGAAGCTCCGCGAGAGCCGCGGCGGCACCTCCGGGTCGTCCGTGCCGTGCAGCAGCGTGACCGAGGCGCCCACCGGTGGGTGGCGTACGGGGTCGGCGGCGGCGAGACGCGCCGCGAAGCCGGGACCGTCGCCGAGCAGGGCGGCGACGGCGTGATCGCTCAGCCCGAGCCGGTGCGCCGCCGCGAGATCCGCGACCGGCGCGACCGCGACCACCCGCCCGGTCGGCCCGGCCGCCCGCGCCGCCGTCAGCAACGCCAACTGCCCGCCCGCCGAATGCCCGGCGAGCACAGGCACGAGGCCGTCCGGCGGCGCGCCGTCCGCCCACCACGCCCCGGTGGCCGCCGCGACCGCCGCCGCCACATCGCCGAAGGTGCGCTCCCCGCCGCCGCCCGCGCCGACCCTGCGGTACTCGACGAGGGCGACCGGCAGCCCCTGACCGGCCAGCGCGGCGGCGGCCGGGGAGAGATGCGTCCGGTCGTAGGCGGCGCGCCAGAACCCGCCGTGCACGAGGACGACGTGCGGACCGCGGACCGTGCCGGGCGCCGGGTCGTACAGATCGACGCGCTGGTCAGGATGGGGCCCGTACGTCAGCGAGCGGTGCGGCGCCACCGGGGCGAGCCCCAGCAGCGCCGCCTCCTCGTCGGGAACGCTCACGCGGTGGGCGCGCCGGGCCCGAAATCGCCGGACCCGGCCGCCGGACCGGGACCGTCCGCGCCGCCGTCCGCTTCCGCGCCGGACTTGGCCGCCCGCTCCCGCAGCACCTCGCCCAGGATCCGGGCGGCGCGGTCCACGTCGGTGAAGGAGGTGTACAGCGGGGTGAGCCCGAAGCGCAGCACGTCCGGTTCGCGGAAGTCGCCGACCACGCCGCGCCGGATCAGCTCCGCCATCACCTCGCCCGCCCCGGCGCACTCCAGCGACACCTGACTGCCGCGCCGCGCGTGCTCGTACGGCGTCACCGAGCGGACCTCGCCGGGCGGTACGTACGCGGCGACGCAGTCGAGGAAGAAGTCGCTCAGCGCCAGGCTCTTGGTCCGTACGGCCTCGATGGTGACGCCGTCCCAGGCGTCGAGCGCCGCCTCCAGGGCGAGCAGCGAGAGGATGTCGGGGGTGCCCACGCGGCCACGGACGATGCCGTCGGCCGGTTCGTAACCCGACGTCATCCCGAACGGTTCGGCGTGCGAGTTCCAGCCCGGCAGCGGGGAGTCGAACCGCTCCTGGAGGCTCTCGCGGATGTAGAGGTACGCGGGCGAACCGGGCCCGCCGTTGAGGTACTTGTACGTACAGCCCACCGCGAGGTCGACGCCGTGCGCGTCCAGCCCCACCGGCAGCGCGCCCGCGCTGTGGCAGAGGTCCCAGACCGCCAGCGCGCCCGCGGAGTGCAGCGCGGCGGTGATACCGGGCAGGTCGTGGAGGCGTCCGGTGCGGTAGTCGACGTGGTTGACCAGCGCCAGCGCGGTCCGTTCGGTGACCTCGTCGGCGATCCGCGCGGGCTCCACCGGGCGCACCGCCAGGCCTGTCATCCGCGCCGCCGAACGGGCGATGTAGCCGTCGGTGGGGAACGTCGTCGCGTCGACCAGGATCTCCGTACAGCCGGGACCGGCCATCCGGACGCCCGCGACGACCGCCTTGAAGACGTTGACGCTGGTGGAGTCACCGACGACGACCCGTCCGGGGGCGGCGCCGATGAGCGGGGCGATGCGGTCGCCGACCCGCTGCGGCGCCTCCCACCAGCCGCCCTCGGTCCAGGACCGGATGCGCATCTCGCCCCACTGCCGGGCGACGGCGTCGGCGACCTTGTCGGGGACGGAGCGGGGCAGCGCGCCCAGGGAGTTGCCGTCGAGGTAGACGGTGTCGTCGAGGACGAAGCGGTCCCGTACGGCGGCCAGCGGGTCGGAGGCGTCGAGGGTGGCGGCCTCCGCACGGTGGTCGCGGGGCGTGTGGGGCTCGTGGTTCTCGCGGTGATCAGACATGGCTGCGTGCCGTCCAGAGCTCGGGGAAGACATTCTTGCGGGCCCGCTTCTCCAACCAGGCCACGCCCGCGGAACCGCCGGTACCCATCTTGGCGCCCATCGCCCGCCGGGTCGCGACCAAATGATCGTTGCGCCACCGCCAGACCAGCTCGGCGACGTCGGTCAGCGCCTCCCCCAGGGCGACGAGGTCGGTGTCCTGCTCCCCGGCGTAGATCCCGGCCCAGACCGCCTCGACCGCCGGATCCGGCTCGTACCGTTCGGCCGGATCGCGTTCCAGGACGGCGTCGGGCACCGCGTGGCCGCGGCGGGCCAGCAGCCGCAGCACCTCGTCCCACAGGCTCGGCTCGTGCAGCGCCTTCGCCAGCTCGGCGTGCTCGCGCGGCGCGCCGCGGTGCGGCACCAGCATCGACGCGGACTTCTCACCGAGCAGGAACTCCAGCCGCCGGTACATCGCGGACTGGAACCCGGAACCCTCGCCCAGCGCCCCGCGGTAGGCGTTGAACTGCGCCGGGGTCAGCCGGGCCAGCGGCTGCCAGGCGGCGTTCAGCGCCGTCAGCTCGTGGGTGGAGCGCTTCAGCGCGTCCAGCGCGACCGGCAGATCGTCGCGGCGCAGCGCCTCACAGGCGGTCTGCCACTCGTGGACGATGACGGTGAACCACAACTCCATCACCTGGGTGGTCACCAGGAACACCATCTCGCCGGGATCGTCGGAGAGCGGGTGCTGGAGGTGGGTGAGGACGTCGGCGTGGACGTAGTCCTCGTACGGGGTGGTGGTGGCGGCGCCGATGGTGAGATCCGGGGCGAGCGGCGCGTCGCCGGGGGCGGCGGGCGAGCTGTGCGCGGACGGCGAAGGGTGCGACATGAGGGACTCCTCAGGCTGCGAACTCCGGGTAGCGGTCCGCCCCTTCCTGATCGGCTCGGGAGCCCCGGTCCCCTCGGGACGGTTCGGCCGCCCCACTCGCATCATCGGTGCTGGTCGCGGGTGGCGCAAGAGCCGACCGCACGGGCGGCCCACGGCGGCGCGGGCGCGCCCGGAGGCCGGCCGTCCGCACGGCCGGCCTCCGGGTGGGGTCAGGAGAGAGTGTCCGCCGCGGTGGGGGAGGAGTCGCGCAGGAAGGTGGTGCAGCGCTCGTACTCCGCGTCCTCGCCGATCGCGTGGGCGGCGCGGGCCAGCGCGTGCAGCGCCCGCAGGAACCCGCGGTTCGGCTCGTGCTCGAACGGCACCGGGCCGTGGCCCTTCCAGCCCGCCCGCCGCAGCGCGTCCAGCCCGCGGTGGTAGCCGGTCCTGGCGTACGCGTACGACTCGACGGTCCGGCCGCCCTGGAACGCGTCGTCGGCGAGCTGTGCCCAGGCCAGCGAGGAGGTCGGGTACTTCGCCGCGACATCGGCGGGTGCCGTACCGGCGGCGAGCAGCTCGCGCGGGCCCGGGTCGTCGGGCAGATGGGTCGGGGGCGGTCCCCCCAGAAGGTTCTCGTGAATGGCCATGCCTCAAGTCTGCCTGGTCACGGAGGCGGCCCGGCCACGGCCCGGAGAGCGGGACGGAGAGGGGGCGGGCTCGTGGCCGGAAAGGAGCGGGCGCGGGGGCACGTGCCCGGGGTGCGTACGGGCGCGGTCGCTCGCCGCGCCCGGGGACGGCCATCCGCGTTCCGGTCACGGCCTTCGGGCCGCGAACCCGGGCCTGGGCACGCGGCCGGACCAGGCAGGGACGGCCGGCCGGACGGCGCGGCCGGTCCGAGCAGGTGCGGCCGGACCAGGCAGACGCGGCCAGTCCGGGTGGCTCGGCCCCTCCGGGTGGCTCGGCCCCTCCGGGTGGCTCGGCCCCTCCGGGTGGCTCGGCCCCTCCGGGTGGCTCGGCCCCTCCGGGTGGCTCGGCCCCTCCGGGTGGCTCGGCCCCTCCGGGTGGCTCGGCCCCTCCGGGTGGCTCGGCCCCTCCGGGTGGCTCGGCCCCTCCGGGTGGCTCGGCCGGTCCGAGCAGGTGCGGCCCGACCGAGCAGACGCGGCCGGTCCCGGTGGCTCGGCCAGTCCGAACGGCTCGGCCAGTCCGGATGGCTCGGCCAGTCCGGATGGCTCGGCCAGTCCGAACGGCTCGGCCGATCCGGGTGACCCGGCCCGTCCTGCCAGGTGCCCTACGTCGCCCCGCCGCCCTCCGGCCCCGTCCGCTCCGGACCTGACCGGCCTGGCAGCGCTGACGGGCCGGGCGGGCCTGCCGGGCCGGACGCCTCCGCGCCGGGACCGGGCGCGACGCCGGAGCCCGGCGGCGCTCCCGCGCCCGCCGGCGGCTCCACCGCCGCGTCCCCCGGGTCGAGCGGCGGTGCCCCCACCCCGCAGTGGTACGTGCACTCCGGGTGGCACGGCGCGCCGTGCCCGGCCCCGGGACCGGCCACCGCCGCCGCTCCCCCGGCCGCCCCGGGAGCCACCGCCTCCGCCACCCCGGCCGCTTCCGCCGCCCCGGCCACTCCCGGCGCCGCGGCTTCCTCCGGCTCCTCCGCCACCGCCGGGAGAGTCCGTACCGCCACGCACGCGATCACCGCGCCGGCCAGCAGCACCCCGGCGCACCACGGCATCGCCCGGCGGAACGCCGCCTCGAACGCGTCGGCCGAGCGGTACGCCTGCGGGCCCATCCCGGCCAGCAGCGGCAGCGCCGCGACGGCCACCAGGCCCGCCGCCCGCGCCGCCGCGTTGTTGATCCCGCTGGCCAGCCCGGCGCGGTCCACGTCGACCGAGGCCAGCACCGTCGCGGTCAGCGGCGCGACCAGCGTCACCATCCCCGCCCCCAGCACCACCAGCGCCGGAAGCACATCCGCCACGTACGACGCCCCGGCGCCCACCCGCGTCATCAGCAGCATCCCCACCGCGCACAGCAGCGGGCCCACGGTCAGCGGGATACGCGGCCCGACGCGCTGCCCCAGCTCGCCCGAGCGGGCGGAGAGCAGCAGCATCAGCACCGTCGTCGGCAGCAGCGCCGTGCCCGCCGCCAGCGCCGAGTACCCGGCCACCACCTGGAGCTGCACCACCGACAGGAAGAAGAACCCGCCGAACGCCGCGTAGACGCACACCGTCACCGCGTTGACCGCGCTGAACTGCCGGATCGCGAACAGCTCCGGCGGCAGCATCGGCGCCGCCCGCCGCCGCTCCACCACGACGAACGCCACGCCCAGCAGCAGCCCCGCGACGCCCGGCACCACCACCCCCGCCGACAGCCCCCGCCCCGGCGCCGCGATCAGCGCGTACGTCACCCCGGCGAGCGCCAGCGCCCCCAACGCCGCGCCCGCCACGTCGAACCCGCCGCGCGCCGCCGCCCGCTCCCGGGTCTCCGGTACGTACCGCAGCGCGACGGGGACGCAGACCGCGGCCAGCGGCACGTTGAGGAAGAAGACCCAGCGCCAGCCCGCGCCGTCCACCAGCCAGCCGCCGACGAACGGGCCGATCGCCGTGGCCACCCCGCCGAGGCCGGACCAGGCGCCGACCGCCCGCGCCCGGTCGTCCGGCCGGAACACCGCCTGGATCAACGCCAGCGAGCCCGGCGTGAGGAGCGCCCCGCCGATGCCCTGGAGCGCCCGCGCGGCGATCAGCACCCCCGACGTCGGCGCCAGCCCGCACAGCAGCGACGCCACCGCGAACCACACCACCCCGACGAGGAACACCCGCCGCCGCCCGTAGCGGTCCCCCAGCGCCCCGCCCAGCAGGATCAGCGAGGCGAGCGTGAGCATGTACGCGGTGATCGTCCACTGGAGAACGCCCAGGTCGGCGTGGAGATCGTCGCCGATGCGGGGCAGCGCGACGTTCACCACCGTGCTGTCGAGCATCGCCATTCCTGACCCCAGGACAGCGGTCAGCAGCACCCATCGGCCCTGCGGTGAGGCCAGGCGGACGCCCCCGGACGGACTCGGCATCGTCATACGGCGAGCATGCCCACCACCGGCGGCGGATTCCCGCCGGGCGCACACACGAGGGCCCCGCACCACCCGGGTGCGGGGCCCTCGCAGGAGCGGTGTCAGCTCACTTCTGGAGCGTGGTGCCCGTGGAACGCAGGTTGGCGCACGCCTCGGTGACCCGCTTCGCCATACCGGCCTCGGCGAGCTTGCCCCAGCTACGGGGGTCGTAGACCTTCTTGTTGCCGACCTCGCCGTCGACCTTCAGGACGCCGTCGTAGTTGCGGAACATGTGGTCCGCGATCGGGCGGCTGAACGCGTACTGGGTGTCGGTGTCGAGGTTCATCTTGACGACGCCGTTCTCCAGCGCGGTGGTGATCTCCTCCTCGGTGGAGCCGGAGCCGCCGTGGAAGACGAAGTCGAACGGCTGCGAACCGGCCGGCTTGCCGTACTTGGCGCTGACGCCCTCCTGGAGGTCCTTGAGCAGCTCCGGGCGGAGCACGACGTTGCCCGGCTTGTAGACGCCGTGGACGTTGCCGAAGGAGGCGGCCAGCAGGTAGCGGCCCTTCTCGCCCAGGCCCAGCGCCTCGGCGGTGCGCAGCGCGTCGTCGACGGTGGTGTACAGCTCGTCGTTGATCTCGTGGGTGACGCCGTCCTCCTCGCCGCCGGTCGGGGTGATCTCGACCTCAAGGATGATCTTGGCGGCGGCGGCCTTGGCCAGCAGCTCCTGGCCGATGGCGAGGTTGTCGGCGAGCGTCTCGGCCGAGCCGTCCCACATGTGGGACTGGAACAGCGGGTTCTGCCCCTTGGCGACCCGCTCCGCGGAGATGTCGATCAGCGGACGGACGTAGCCGTCCAGCTTGTCCTTGGGGCAGTGGTCGGTGTGGAGCGCGACGTTGACGCCGTACTTCCCGGCCACGACGTGCGCGAACTCGGCGAGCGCCACCGCGCCGGTGACCATGTCCTTGCTGTACTGGCCGCCCAGGAACTCCGCACCGCCGGTGGAGATCTGGATGATGCCGTCGCTCTCCGCTTCGGCGAAACCGCGCAGCGCCGCGTGCAGCGTCTGCGTCGAGGTCACGTTGATGGCGGGGTAGGCGAACTTGCCCGCCTTCGCCCGGTCGAGCATCTCGTTGTAGATCTCGGGAGTTGCGATGGGCATCTGTCCGCTCCTTGTGAAGTACGGGTATGCGTTTAGGCCCTGACCTGGGGGCGACGACCGCGCCGCCCTCATCTTCCCAGACGCCCCGGATCACTCCGCGGCGCCTGCCGGGCCGGACACACCGAAGGCCGGCTGTTTCACGTGAAACAGCCGACCCCCGAAGAAAAACACTGGTCAGCGCGGTGGCGTACGGAAGGACCGACGCCACCCGCTGTTTCCCCGCCGCGCGCGGCGGGCCGGGCGGCCCTGGATCAGGCCAGTCCGAGGTCACCGAGGCGGTAGCCGGTGAGGTACGGCAGACCGGCCCCGGCGATGGCGTCGGCGGCACCGCGGTCGACGATCGTGGCGACCGCGACGACCTCGGCGCCCGCCTCTCGCGCCGCCTCCACCGCGGTCAGCGGCGAACCACCGGTGGTCGAGGTGTCCTCGACGACGAGCACCCGGCGGCCCTTGATGTCCGGGCCCTCGATGCGGCGCTGCATGCCGTGGGTCTTCTGCGCCTTGCGGACGACGAACGCGTCCAGACGGCGGCCGCGCGCGGCGGCGGCGTGCAGCATCGAGGCGGCGACGGGGTCGGCGCCCAGCGTCAGACCGCCGACCGCGTCGTACTCCAGCTCCGCGGTCAGGTCCAGCATCACCTGCCCGACCAGCGGCGATGCCGCACCGTCCAGGGTGATCCGGCGGAGGTCGATGTAGTAATCGGCCTCCTTGCCGGAGGAGAGCGTCACCTTGCCGTGCACCACGGCCTTGTCCTTGATCTGCTGCAGCAGCGCGCCGCGTACGTCCTCGGTCATGGCCACGAGCTTAATTGGGCCGGTACCAGGGGATTCGCGCCGGTCAGCCGAGCGGGCGCCAACTGAACGTGGTGGAGACCTCCAGCGGATCGATCGGGGTGACCAGCCGCGGCAGGGTGTTGAGGCCGTTGGGCGGGCCGGACTGCGGCTCGACGCAGACCGCCGCCTCCTGCTCGTCGTAGACCACGACCCACTCGGCGCGGCTGGCGACGGTCAGCTCCAGACGGCCGGGCCAGGTCACCGTCGCGGCGACGCCCTGCGGCATGCCGAAGCAGTCGTCCCAAGGGCCGGGCCGCGGATCGATCCGGCGGCCGGTCGGCAGATGGTCGTCGCCGCGCTCCTCCTGCCACGCCGCGTCGAAGGACAGCTCCACGGGCGCGCCGCCGCCGTCGAGCCGCCGTACGAACCACGGGTGCCAGCCCGCCTGCGCGGGGAACGAGTCGGCCGTCGCCTCCACCCCCAGCGTCAGGGTGAGCGACCGGCCGTCCTCCGCCAGCTCCACGAGCTGCGTGACGGTGCCGGGGTAGGGCCAGGGAGCGGCCGGGTCGGTGAGGTCGTAGGTGAAGGCGGCGGCCCTCTCGCTCCGGCGGACGGTGCGCCAGCGCAGGTCACGGCCGGTGCCGTGGATGGCGTGCGGCGGGGAGTTGACCGGCATCCGGTGCAGCTCGGCGCCGTTGCGGAACTCCCCGTGGTCGATCCGCCCGCACCACGGGACCATCGGGAAACAGCCGTACTTCGCGCCCTGCCGCAGCAGTTCGGTGCCGCCGGTGCGCAGACCGGAGAGGCGGCAGCCGTTGTCCGGCTCGATGTCGACCTCGGCGTCGCCCGCGGTCAGCCGTACGACGGTCCGCCGCGCCTGGGAGGTGTTGTCCGTACTCACCCGCCCGACCCTAGGCGATGCCCCCGTGTTCGCCGCGGAACGGCCGCCCTCCGGGGACCGGCCCCGCGCTCAGCGGCGGCGGCGCAGCGCCCGGCCGACGACGACCGCGCCCGCCAGCGCCACGGCGGCGGCCGGCGCCGCCCAGCGCAGCGCCGCGGAGGCGGAACGGGTCTCCGGCGCGGGCACCGGCGCGTACCGGCCGCGCGGCGGGGCGTGGTCGACCTCCTCGGCGCTGCGGCCGATCATCGTGCGCCGCGCGTGCGCCGCCTCGGCGGGCACCGCGTCCTCGTCGTCGTCGAAGTGCTGCCCGTCGTACGTCTGCCCGTCGTAGTTCTCCCCGTCGACGACACCGTCGGGGCCGGCCCCGGGGAACGCCTCGTCGTCCGCGTCGGGCCCGTCGTCCGGCTCCCGGGCGAGCGAGGACGGCGGGACCTCCGCGTCGAAGATGCCGCCGTGCGGACGGTCGCCCTCGGACGGGCCGGCCCCGGGGGCGGCGGCCCCGGAGCCCTCGTCCCCGGAGGCGTCCGGCCCGGTGGTCCCGGGCCCCTCGGCGCCCGCCCCGGAGGCGGGGGCGGACGTCCCGGCGTCACCGGGCGCGTCCGGCGCACCGGTGTCCGCCACCGGGTGGCGGGCCAGATCGGCGGCGAGGTGGTCGGCGAAGCGGTCGAGGAGGCGGCGGCCCGCGGTCAGCGCCTGCTGGGCCCCGGCCTCGGCGAGCCGCCCCTCGCTGCGCACCGTGCCGGAGCAGGTCAGCGCCGTACCGGACTCGGCGGGCGCCAGCCGTACGGACAGGGTGACGGCGACGGTCCCGGCACCGCGCGCCTCCGTGCCCCGCGCCTCGACGGTGGCGTCCGCGCCCGCCTCCCCCGGGGACGTGACCGTCAGCGTGCCCCGGTAGGTGATGGTGGAGCCGCCGACGCGCAGCCGCAGCCGCCCCTCGGGGCGGGCCGGGTCGGCCTCGGCGTCGAGCTGGGCGCCGGGCACGCAGCGCGCGACCCGCGGCGCCTCGCCGAGCGCCCGCCGGACGGCCTTGACGGGGAACGGAACGTACATCTCGTGCTCCATGGCTGGGAGCCTAATTCCTTTGCCACCGCCGCGGGGAGCCGTCAGCGGGTGTCCGCGGCGTTGTGGCCCGGCCCGCCCGGCGGCCCCGGGGCCCGTACCGGTGCGGACGCCCGGGCGTCCGCCGCGCCGGAAGTCAGCCGTAGCGCGGATGCATCAGCGTCGACGGCGGCAGCCCGTCGATCCGGGCGCGGGACAGCGCCCGCGCCCCGTCGCGCAGGGCGGCGCGGACCCCGGCCGGACGCCGGGGCGCGGGCGCCGCCACATCGAGCGCGCCGGCGCGGTGCCCGGCCAGGATGAAGCCCCAGTCCCCGGAGCCGGCCGCCCCCGGGTCCGCCCCCGGGAGCGTGCCCGTGCCGCCCTGCCCGGGGGAGCGGTACGCCACCGTCGCCAGCCCCGCCGCCCGCAGCGTCGCCTCGACCGTCCAGAACTCCCGGGGCCGCTCCCCCGGCGCCCCGGCATGCACCGCGAACCGCCCGTCCGGCGCCAGCAGCCGCGCCACCAGACCGTAGAACTCCTGGGAGTAGAGCTTCGTCCCGGCGGTCGCCCGGGGGTCCGGCAGGTCGGAGACGATGACGTCGTACGGGCCGCGGCACCGGCGTCCGCAGCGGGCGCTCGCCGCGCGCAGCCAGTCGAAGGCGTCGGCGGTGACGAGGTGGACGCGCGGATCGTCCAGGGCGTGGTGGTTGAGCGCGGCCAGCCCGGGGTCGGTGCGCGCCAGGCGGGACATGCCGGGGTCGAGTTCGACGACGGTGACCGAGCGGACCGCGCGGTGGCGCAGCACCTCGCGGACGGCCAGCCCGTCGCCGCCGCCGAGGACCACGACGCGGCCGTGCGGCCCGCCGGCGAGGGCGGGGTGCACCAGGGCCCGGTGGTAGCGGAACTCGTTGTCCGCGCTGACCTCCAGCCGGCCGTCCAGGTAGAGCGCGAGCGGCCCGCCGGAACCTTTCCTCCCGTGTCCCGCACCGCCGGTCATCACGACTTCCTGGACGCCGGTCTGCACCACGACCCGGGCGGCGGAGCCGTACACCGCGTGCCGGGCGGCACGCTCGAACGGGGCGACCAGCAGGACGGCCACCGCGAGCAGCACCAGCACCAGCGCGTTGACGGCCAGCAGGCGGCGGCGGGCGCGCCGGGTCAGATCGCGGCGGAAGAGCCACAGGACCAGCGCGCCGCCCGCGACCGCGTTGACCGAGCCGGTGACGAGCGCCCCGGTGAGCTGACCGAGCACCGGCAGCAGCAGGAACGGGAACGCCAGCCCGCCGACGAGGGCGCCCACGTAGTCGGCGGCGAAGAGATCGGCGACCGCGCCGCCCGCGTCCTGCTGCCGCACCCGCTGGATCAGCGTCATCAGCAGCGGCACCTCGGCACCGGTGAGCACCCCGATGACCAGCGAGAAGCCGACGAGCGCGGGGCGGGACTGGCCGCACCACGCGAAGCAGGCGTACAACGCCATCGCCGAACAGCCGCCGACCAGTGCGAGCCCCGCCTCGATCACGCCGAAGCCGACCGCCGCCCGGCAGCGCAGCCGCTTCGCGAGCAGCGCCCCGATGCCCATCGCGAAGACCATCACCGACAGCACGACGGAGGACTGGGTGACCGAATCGCCGGTCAAGTAGGAGGCCAGGGCGACCAGTTCGAGTTCGTAGACCAGGCCGCAGGCGGCGCAGACGAAGACCGCGGCGAGGACGAGCAGCCGGCCGGGCCCGGACCGTACCGGCAGCCGCGCCGGGCGCAGGACCTCCGGTGGCCCGAAGGGGGTGATTGGAACGGGCTCCTGCGGATCGATCATGAAATGAACGCTACGTGACGATTCCGTGCGCATTCGTCACCCACAAGAGTGCAGTAAGCGTGCTACACACGGGAGTTGGATGATTGTGGTGCACAGGGGGCGCCCGCCCGCCGCCGCGCGCGGGCCCCTCACCTCCCAGCGCCGCGCCCCCTGCCGCCGGGCACACCCCGGCCCCGCGCCCCGCCGCCCCCGAGCCCGCCCGGCTCACACCGGCGCGGGGATCCGTACACCCACTCTCGTACGAGTGGTGACCAGGCGCCCTTCCTGGGGGTAGGAGTGCCAGGTCCGCCAGCACACCTCGCCGTGACGGCGCTGGGCGAGCATCGCGGTGAAGGCGTGCGGCGAGCCGGGGAACGTCCCGGCCAGGCCGTGCGGATGCTCGGAGACCAGCGCGAGCAATTCCTGGGCGCGCCCGGCGAACGAGCCGCGCGACAGCGTCTCGACATGGGCGGCGAATTCGTACTCCCAGTCCCCCAGGCGCTTGGCCACGCCCAGAGGGAGCGGGGTACTGCTGCCCGGCATACAGGCGACGGTCTCGGAGCACGCACCGCGCTCCTCTTCCAGCAGTACTTGATGAGAGGCCCCCAGAAGCCTCAACTGGACCTGGGCGTCGTTGAGTTGGAGATCGAGCACAGCCAGGGCGGGCAGGGGCTCCCTGCCGAGCGCCCAGGCAAGATCTGATGCACGGGTATCGGTATAGGCCGTTGTCAGGGTCGTGAGCATGGGTCGGCTCCGCAAGCACGCAGTGGATGGGTGGGCCGGCCCGCCCCGGAAAACGTCAGGGAATCTGTCTGCCGGCTCGCGCCCACGCGGGATGAGAACTGGGGGATTCTCACTGAAGAGGGAACCACGAATGCCCGGCCCCCACAGCGGAATTTCCCGTCTTCACCGGGTTTCCATCCCTCAGAGGGCCCATCAGATCATTTGTTCAACCGCCAAGCACACAAGGGGTCTTGACCTGTTGAACGGGCCGCCACGACAAGGCGCGCGCCACGGCGGTACGGCGGCCCGGGACGAAGACGGTGGCCACGGCCCGTACGCGGACATACGGGACGGACGCCGCCCGGCGGGCGGACGGGAGTCACACCGCCTACGCCGCCACCACCGGGCCGCCCGGCGCTCCCCGGGACACACCCCGGCGCACGCCGGTGCCCCGTGCGACGGCTCCGCGCCCCGGGCCGAGCGCCCCGCCCGGGAGCCGTCTCAGGACGAGCCGCCGCCGCAGGACGAACCGCCACCGCCACCGCAGGAGGAACCGCCGCCGCAGCCGTGGTGGCCGCCTCCGCCGCAGCCGTGATGTCCATGATGTCCGTGATGGCTGCCGAGATGGCCGGAGCCGGAGTCCCCGCCCGCGACCCACCAGCTTCCCGACCGGCTCCGGCCCCGGCCGGAGCCACGGGACGCGGCGGACACGATGCCCACCACCGCCACCACGATCAGCAGGAAAAGCGCCACACCCATCCGCCCGCACCCCTTTCCGTTCCCCCGAGCGGGAGCCCCGCGGACGCGTCGCCGCGCACCGGTGATCCCTCCGTGCCGGGGCTGATGCCCCCGCCTCGCTGACTCAAAGCGCAGTTGAGGAAGACCAGAGGTTCGGCGGAGGATGGCGCGCATGGACCGACCGCTGCTCAACCGCCGCCTGGCCGAATTCGGTACGACGATCTTCGCCGAGATGTCCGCGCTCGCCACGCGGACCGGCGCGATCAACCTCGGCCAGGGCTTCCCCGACACCGACGGCCCGGAGGAGGTCCGCGAGGCCGCGGTGCGCGCCCTGCGCGACGGCCGCGGCAACCAGTACCCGCCCGCCCCCGGCGTCCCCGAACTGCGCACCGCGATCGCCGCCCACCAGGAGCGCTTCTACGGCCACCTCGGCCTGAGCTACGACCCCGACACCGAGGTCCTGGTCACCACCGGTGCCACCGAGGCGATCGCCGCCGCGCTGCTCGCGCTGGTGGAGCCCGGCGACGAGGTCATCGCCCTGGAGCCGTACTACGACTCGTACGCCGCGTGCGTCGCGCTGGCCGGTGGCCGGCGGGTGCCGGTGACGCTGCGCCCGCGGCCGGAGTCCGGGACGTACGCCCTCGATCTGGACGAGCTGCGCGGCGCGGTCACCGACCGCACCCGGCTCATCATGCTCAACTCCCCGCACAACCCCACCGGGACCGTGCTGACCCGCGAGGAGCTGGCCGAGATCGCCCGGCTCGCCTGTGAGCGGGACCTGCTGGTCGTCACCGACGAGGTCTACGAGCATCTGGTCTTCGAGGGCGCGCATGTGCCGATCGCGTCGTTCCCCGGGATGCGGGAGCGGACGGTGACGATCAGTTCGGCGGGCAAGACGTTCTCGTTCACCGGCTGGAAGGTCGGCTGGGTCACCGCCGCACCCGAGCTGGTGGCCGCGGTCCGCGCCGCGAAGCAGTTCCTCACCTTCTCCTCGGCCGGGCCGTTCCAGCACGCGCTGGCCGAGGCGCTGGCACTGCCGGACAGCTACTACACCGGGCTCCTGGAGGATCTGCGCGCCAAGCGCGATCTGCTCTCCGACGGGCTGCGCGCGGCCGGGTTCGCGGTCTACCCGCCACAGGGCACGTACTTCGTCACCGCCGACGTCCGGCCGCTGGGCCACACCGACGGCCACGCCTTCTGCCGGACACTGCCCGAACGCGCCGGCGTCGTCGCCGTCCCCAACGCGGTCTTCTACGACCACCGGGACCAGGGGGCGCCTTTCATCCGGTTCGCCTTCTGCAAGAAGACCGAGGTGCTCGAAGAGGCCGTGGTCCGGCTCAAGGGGTTGACGGGCTGATGGCCCGGCCGCCTGACGGGGCGCGTGGGCGCGCCCCGTCAGGTGTGGTTCAGCCGGTGACCGTGACCGGGCGGTCCGCGCGGAGTTCGGCGAAGAGGCGGCGGGACTTCGCCTTGTCCCAGACGACGACGCTGCCCTTCTTCGTGCCGACGCCGAAGCCGGAGATGGGCACGTTGAGCTGCTTGCCGCGGCCGGAGGACGCTTCGTGCAGCGCCTCGAAGAGGCGGGTCAGCCGGGGCAGCCCGGTGGCGGAATCCACGATCAGGGTGCTCAGGCCCGCGCCGGCGGTGCCGATGAGGGCGGACGGATTGAGCAGGACGTCCCGGGAGGCCGCCTTCGCGGCGAGGGCGGCCAGAAACTTCCGCTGGTTGCGGGAGCGCCCGAGGTCGCCCTGCTTCTCCTGGTGGCGCTGGCGTACGAAGGCCAGCGCCTGGCGGCCGGAGAGGGTGTGGCAGCCGCGCGTGAGGTCGAGCCCGGACTTCTCGTCGACCACATGGCGGTCCACGCACATCCGCACCCCGCCGACCGCGTCCACGATGCCGACGAACCCGGCGAAGCCGATCTCGGTGTAGTGATCGACCCGGAGTCCGGTGTTGGACTCGATGGTGCGGACGAGGAGTTCGGGCCCGCCCAGCGAGAACGCCGCGTTGAGCTTGTTGCGGGCGGCCCGGTGGTGGATGCCGGTGCGCGGGTCGACGTAGGCGGGGATCACCACCCAGGAGTCGCGCGGCAGGCTGGTGATCGTGGTGCCGTGGGCGCCGGTGTGGAGCACCATCATCGAGTCGGTGCGGCGGCCCTCCGCGCCGGAGCCGGTGTGCATCTCCTCGGCCTGCCGTGCGGTGAGTCCGGCGCGGCTGTCGGAGCCGACGATCAGATAGTTGGTGCCCTTGCCGGGCGCGGGCCGGCCGGGCAGCGCGGACAGGTCGAGCCGGTCGTCCAGCCGGGAGTCCGCCCAGGCGTACGCCCCGGCGCTGCCGCCCAGCACCAGGACGAGCAGGGCGCAGCAGGCCCGGACGGCGCGACCCACGCGGGTCCGGCGGCGCCGGGACGGGCGGCGCCCGCGCCGGGGCAGCCCGACCGGCGGCGCGTCCGGCAGCACCGCCTCCGCGTCCGCCGGGTCCAGCGGGTGCGGCTCGGGCACCCCGGCGACCTCGGCGTCGTGCGGCGCCACCGGCTCCGGCGCGTACCCGCCGGGCTCCGGGCCGTACGGCACCACCTCGCCCATGGCGGGCGCCGGATGCTCCGGGGCGTACGGCACCAGTGGTTCGGGCGCGTACCCCACGGGGTCCGGGGCGTGCGGTGGCCAGGCGCCGGCGGCGGGGCCGCCGGGGTCGGGCGCGTACGCCGTCAGCGGTTCGCGGGCGTAGCTGCCGGGGCGGTGGGGCGCCACGGGCTGTGGGAGGTACCCGGTCCCGGTCGGGAACGGGGCGGACAGGGGGTCGGCGGCGGGGGCGTACCCCGGGCCGTACGTTGCGCCGTGTCCCCGGCCGTGCTCCTGGCCGTACTCCTGGTGCCCTGCGAAGTGGGGGGTCGCAGGCCACCGGTCGTATCCGGCGGGAGGCAGGTGGGGGTCGGCGGGGGGTGGTGGGTCCGTAGGGGATGTGGGGGATGTGGGGGATGTGGGGGGATACAGGGTCGTCACCTCGTAACGGTCAGACTGCGGCGGTCGTGGGGGCCGCCGATGTGCTGGGCCGCCGCGGCGGCCGTACCGGAGCGGTGCATGCGCTGCCACTTCAGCCGGCTGCCGGTCACGAAGGCGACCACCGACTGGAGGACCACGAGGTACATCAGCTGCCGGTAGACCAGCAGTTGGAAGGGGAGCGCCCACAGCGGACGCCGGGACTCCCCGTCCAGCCGCAGCGCGTACGCCGCCACGGCGATCTGCACCGCCAGGAACCCGAACCACGTCACGACCGACTTCACCGGGCTGTCCGTGAACAGCACGCTGTAGAGCATGAAGACGTCGATGACGGGCGCGAGCAACGGCAGCAGTACCTGGAAGAGCAGGAGATACGACAGCCCGCGGCGCCCGAAGCGGCCGGCGTGGCCGACCTCCCGGACCGCGCGGCGGTGCTTCCACATCGCCTGGAGGGTGCCGTAGCACCAGCGGTAGCGCTGGCGCCAAAGCTGCCGCAGCGTGGTGGGCACCTCGGTCCAGGCGATGGCGTTCTCCTCGTAGACCACCCGCCAGCCGGCCCGCCACAGCGCCATGGTCAGGTCGGTGTCCTCGGCGAGGGTGTCCTCGCTCAGACCGCCGACGCCCATGAGCGCGTCGATCCGGAACGCGCCGATGGCGCCGGGCACCGTCGGCATGCACTCCAGGACCTCGAACATCCGGCGGTCGAGGTTGAACCCGAAGACGTACTCCAGGTGCTGCCAGCGGCCCAGGAGGCGGGTGCGGTTGCCGACCTTGGTGTTGCCGCTCACCGCGCCGACCGCCGGATGGGCCAGCGGCTGGATCAGCCGCTCGATCGCGTCCGCCTCGAAGACGGTGTCCGCGTCGACCATCACGACGTACGGGGAGCGGGTGTACGCCAGGCCGTGGTTGAGGGCGGCGGCCTTGCCGGAGTTGGGCTGGCAGAGCACCCGCACCCGCGGGTCGCGCTCGGCGTACCCCTCCGCGATCTCCACGGTGCGGTCGGTGGAGCCGTCGTCGATGACGAGGATCTGGAGCCGCTCGTGGGTGGAGGCGAGGAGTGAGCGGAGGGTGGTGCCGATGCCCGCCTCCTCGTTGTACGCGGGGACGAGGACGGTCACCGGGTCGGTGATCTGCCGCAGCCGGGGCGCGCCGGGCCGTTCCCGCTCCAGCCGTCTGACGTGTGCGCGGGCGAAGAGCACCAGCGTCACCAGCCGGAACAGGCCGAGTGCGGCGGCGATCGTCAGCACCCAGGTCAGGGTGGAGACGGAGCCGCGGCCAAGCTGCTGGAACCAGATCAGCGCGGTGCCCAGCCAGCGCTGCGGGGCGCCCGCCTCGGTCATGGCGGGTTCGGTGGCGCCGGTCCCCGCCGAGATGGTGGTGAAGCGGCGGGCGTCCGGGTCGGCGAGCAGTTGCCCGGTCTCGCGGTAGGCGAGGGAGGTCAGGCTGAACTGCCGCACCAGACCGCGGGCGGGCTCGCGGCCCGAGTGGTCCGCGGCGACCAGCGTGTAGCCGTGGGCGGAGGCGCGCTCGGCCGCCCGCCATTCGCGACCGCACAGGGTGGCGACCGTGGTGGTCATCGGCATCCGCAGCAGCGTCGTGCGGAAACCGCCCGCCCCGGCGAACGCGCCCTGGGTGAGGCGCAGCTCCAGGGCGCGGCGCACCCCGGAGGCGTTGCCGAGGTCGGCGCCGGTGTAGGAGTGGGAGCCGATCTCGTGCCCCTCGGCCCGGATCCGCCGGACGAGGTCGGGGTACTGCGCGGCGTCCGCCCCTTCGAGGAAGAAGGTGGCGTGCGCGTGGTGCTTCTTCAGCAGGTCGAGCAGTTTCGGCGTCCAGTACGGGTCCGGGCCGCCGTCGTAGGTGAGGGCGACGGTGCCGGCGGGCATCGAGGTGGAGCGCGCCGTGTCGCCGTTGACGGTGAGGACGGGTCCGGCGTCCGCCGCGGCGGCGGGCACCGGGCGGGTGCAGTCCTGTTTGGTCTTGGAGCCGTCGACCTCGTTCTCGGTCCAGCCCTGGAAGAGCAGGGCCCCGAAGAGGACGGGCAGGGTCAGGGCGAGGAGGAGCCAGTGGGCCCGGGGGTCTCTCGCCTGTTTGTGGCGGGCCGCGCCGTTACCGGTCGCTTTGCCGCGGGCCGCCATCAGCGGCGGACATCACGGCTGTGCGGGTCACCGCCGGCGCCGCCCGATCTGCTCCGGTCCTGCCGCGGCGCCCGTATTCGCCACCTGGTATCCACTGTCCGTTCACGCATGGCAGGGGAGTGTATCCGGGGCCTACCGGCGGGTTGGAGATCCGGTTCCCGCCATGGTGCGGCGGTACGCGGCGGAAAGGGCACCGGATTCCATACGGAGGGAAAAGCGGATGTTCGCCGCCTGCCGGACATGACGCGGGCCCCCGGAACGGAAGCGTTCCGGGGGCCCGCGTCAGGCGTCGTGGGCGGGTCAGCCCTCGTCGTCCGGCTTGCCGTCGCCGGAGTCGTCGATCTCGGACTCCAGGCCGAGCTGCTCGATGACCCACTTGTCGAACTCGATGGAGGCACGGACCCAGCTCACGGTGCTCGACACGAAGTGTTCGAGCGCGACACCGGTGCCGACCAGCATCGACGCCTCACCGATCAGCCGGACGGTGCCGTCGTCGTGGGTGTGGGTGTACGCCTTGGGCCACAGGGTGCGGCGGTTCCAGTCGTCGATCGCCTCCAGCAGCTTGGCCTTGTCCTCCAGGCCGTGCGGGCGGTCGTAGAAGGTGCGGACGGAGAAGATCTGCTGCTCCTCCTCGCCGCGGAACATGAAGTACGTGCGGAACTGCTCCCACGGGGCGGCGAGGTCACCTTCCTCGTCGACGACGTACTTCAGCTCCATCTGGTCGAGGAGCTGCTTGACCAGATCCTGGTCGGGCACGACGGGACCCTCAGGCCCGGTCGGCTGCGGTTCGGGCTGGCCCCCGAAATTCGGAATCGAGGACGGGTCGATGCTCACCGTGGAATTCCCTTCGTATGGTCTGCGTCATCCTCCACCATGCCCGCCCCGTCCTGGCAACCCCGGGCGGGGCGGGGCACGGCGCGTCAGTCCCGGGCGGCGGCGGGGGCGGACGTCACGGCGAGGTGGTCGCCGTCGACGTCGACCCGGACGGTGTCGCCGTCCAGCACATCGCCCGCGAGGATGGCGCGCGCGAGCTGATCGCCGATGGCGGTCTGCACCAGGCGGCGCAGCGGCCGGGCACCGTACGAGAAGTCCGGCGCCGGGGCGTCCACGACCGGTTCCTGGCCCAGCCAGGCGAGCCAGGTCAGGGCCGCGTCGGTGACGTCGAGGGTGAGACGGCGGTCGGCGAGGCGCTTTTGGAGGTGGTCGATCTGGATGCGGGCGATCCGCTGGAGCTGGTCGGTGCCGAGCGGGTGGAAGACGACGAGGTCGTCGAGGCGGTTGAGGAACTCCGGCCGGAACGCCGCCCGGACACTCTCCAGCACCTTCTCCTTCTTCTGGTCCTCCTTGAGCAGCGGGTCCATCAGGAAGTTCGAGCCGAGGTTGGAGGTGAGGATGAGGATGGTGTTCCGGAAATCGACGGTACGGCCCTGGCCGTCGGTGAGCCGGCCGTCGTCGAGGACCTGGAGCAGCACGTCGAAGACCTCGTGGTGGGCCTTCTCCACCTCGTCCAGCAGCACCACGGAGTACGGCCGGCGGCGGACCGCCTCGGTCAGTTGGCCGCCCTCCTCGTAGCCGACGTAGCCGGGAGGCGCGCCGACGAGGCGGGCGACGGAGTGCTTCTCGCCGTACTCCGACATGTCGATCCGGACCATGGCCCGCTCGTCGTCGAAGAGGAAGTCGGCGAGCGCCTTCGCCAGCTCGGTCTTGCCGACGCCGGTGGGGCCGAGGAAGAGGAACGAGCCGGTGGGCCGGTCCGGGTCGGCGATACCGGCGCGGGTGCGGCGCACCGCGTCGGAGACGGCGCGCACCGCCTCGCCCTGGCCGATGAGCCGCTTGCCCAGCTCGTCCTCCATGCGCAGCAGCTTCTGCGTCTCGCCTTCGAGGAGGCGGCCGGCGGGGATGCCCGTCCAGGACCCGACGACGTCGGCGATGTCGTCCGGCCCGACCTCCTCCTTCACCATCGACTCGGCGGACGCCTCCTGCTCCGCCTCGGCCGCCGCGGCCGCCTCAAGCTCCTGCTCCAGGCCGGGGATCTCGCCGTAGAGCAGCTTGGAGGCGGTGTCGAAGTCGCCGTCGCGCTGCGCCCGCTCGGCCTGTCCGCGCAGGTCGTCGAGGCGTTCCTTCAGCTCACCGACGCGGTTGAGGCCCTGCTTCTCCTTCTCCCAGCGGGCGGTCAGCCCGCGCAGCTCCTCCTCCTTGTCGGCGAGGTCGCGGCGGAGCTTCTCCAGCCGGGCGACGGAACCGGCGTCGGTCTCGTTCCGCAGCGCCAGCTCCTCCATCTTCAGCCGGTCCACGGACCGCTGGAGCTCGTCGATCTCGACGGGCGAGGAGTCGATCTCCATCCGGAGCCGGGACGCCGCCTCGTCGACGAGGTCGATGGCCTTGTCCGGCAGGAAGCGGGAGGTGATGTAGCGGTCGGAGAGGGTGGCGGCGGCGACCAGCGCGGAGTCGGCGATGGCGACCTTGTGGTGCGCCTCGTAGCGTCCCTTGAGCCCGCGCAGGATCGCGACGGTGTCCTCGACGGTCGGCTCGGCGACCAGCACCTGCTGGAAGCGGCGCTCCAGCGCCGGGTCCTTCTCGATCCGCTCGCGGTACTCGTCGAGCGTGGTCGCGCCGACCATCCGCAGCTCACCGCGGGCCAGCATCGGCTTGAGCATGTTGCCGGCGTCCATCGCGGAGTCGCCGCCGGCGCCCGCGCCGACGACGGTGTGCAGCTCGTCGATGAAGGTGATGATCTGGCCGTCGCTGGCCTTGATCTCCGCGAGGACGGTCTTCAGCCGCTCCTCGAACTCACCGCGGTACTTCGCGCCCGCGACCATCGCGCCGAGGTCCAGCGCGACCAGCCGCTTGTTCCGCAGCGACTCGGGGACGTCGCCCTTGACGATGCGCTGGGCCAGCCCCTCGACGACGGCGGTCTTGCCGACGCCGGGCTCGCCGATCAGCACCGGGTTGTTCTTCGTCCGGCGGGAGAGGACCTGCACCACCCGGCGGATCTCGTGGTCCCGCCCGATGACCGGGTCGAGCTTGCCCTCGCGCGCCGCCGCGGTGAAGTCCGTACCGAACTTCTCCAGCGCCTTGTACGTGCCCTCCGGGTCGGCGTTGGTGACCCGGCGATCGCCCCGGGACGCCTCGAACGCGGCGAGCAGCTTCTTGGCGGACGCGCCCTGTTCGTCGAGGAGGGCGCCGGTGGCGCCGCCCTTGGCCGCGATGCCGATGAGCAGGTGCTCGGTGGAGACGTAGGCGTCGCCCAGCTCCTTGGCGCGGCGGGCGGCGTCGGTGAGGACGGCCAGCAGCTCACGGTCGGGCTGCGGCGGCGCGACCGTCGAGCCCTGCACGCTGGGCAGGGCGGCCAGGCGGCGTTCGGCGCCGCCGCGCAGCACCGCGGCGTCCGCGCCGACGGCGGCCAGCAGGTCGATGATGTTGGCGTTGCTGTCGGCGGGCCCGGCCAGCAGCGCGAGCAGCAGATGGGCGGAGGTCATGTCCGCGTGCCCGGCGGTGATCGCCCGCTCGTTGGCGGCGCTCAGCGCCTCCCGGCTCTTGTTGGTCAGCTCGGCGTCCACGGTCGCGGGGTCCTCCTCGTGCTCGGCGTTCTCGTCCTGTACTGCCGGTCCGCCCGGCGGCGGGCGCGTACGGGGCGTATGACGCGTCCGGTACATGCCCTGGTTGGCGTCCAGTAAGTTGAGTCTACTTCACTCAAGATGAAAGTTGAGCGGGATCGGCTCAATAATGCGGAAAGAGCGGGGCCGGTCGAAACCCACGTACGGCAGCCGGTCCGGGACTGCCGCGCGGGCACGGCGCCCGGGTTCCCCGGACCGTGCCCTGCCACACCTACGGGTGAACCGTCCGCATATGCCAATGGCACCCCATGCCCGGCGCCGACACTGGCCCGGAACGCGATGGAGGTGCAGCATGACGGCTATGGCATACGAGCCGACGGCGACCGACCAGCAGACCCTCCTGGACTTCTTCCTCGGCATGGACACCCCCCACGGTTTCCGCGCCGAGTTCATCGAGGGGGAGATTGTTGTGTCGCCGCCGACCGACGGGGATCACGAGGACTACCTGAGCACACTGGCCCGGCAGCTCTTCCGGTCCTCGGCGACCGAGATGGACGTCTCGGGGAACAAGGGCCTGGTCCTGCCCAGCGGAGGGCGGTGCACCAGGAATCACGTCATCCCCGACGCCACGGTTGCACCGCGCGCCTTCCGCCTCTTCCGGGGCGCCGAACCCTGGATGCCACCCACCGGCGTCGCCCTGGTGGTCGAGGTGACCAGCAGCAAGGCGAAACAGGACCGCGTCGCCGAACGCCACTGCTACGCCCGCGCGGCCCTCCCCCTCCACCTCCTCGTCGACCGCGAGACCTCCACGGTCACGCTGTTCAGCGACCCCGAGGGGGACGACTACCGCGAGTCCCACTCCGTGGCCTTCGGCAAACCGCTGCCGCTGCCCGCGCCGTTCTCCTTCACTCTGGAGACCGGCGACTTCCTCTGAGGCAGGCACCCCGAGGGGCCGGGCCCGCCCGTACGGGGCCCGGCCCCTCGCCGTACGCGGACCCGGACCCACCGCCGTACGGGCAGCGGCACGCCCGTCGGGACGGCTCTCCGGACACCGCCCGCCCTACGCGGAAACGGGCGCCCCCGACCCCGTCGCTACGCTTCCCCCATGGCCCACGATCTCGCCGACCTCAACCCCGCCTACCTCGCCTTCTGGGGCGAGCGCGTCATCTCGACGCTGACCACGCCGCGGGCCGACGGCTCCCCGCACGTCGTGCCGGTCGGGGTGACGTACGACGCGGAGCAGCGGATCGCGCGGATCATCACGCGCGGCGGCAGCACCAAGGCGCGGAACGTCCGGGCCGCCGGGGCGGACGGGGCGCGGGCCGCGGTCTGCCAGTTCGCGGGGCGGCGCTGGGCGACGCTGGAGGGCATCGCCCGGGTCCGGGACAGCGCGGCGGCGGTCGCGGACGCCGAGCGACGGTACGCCGAGCGGTACGGCCGCACGCCGACCCCCAACCCGGAGCGCGTGGTGATCGAGATCGCCGTGACCCGGGCACTCGGCCGGGCCTGAACCGGCGGAACACGGGAGCGCCGCGCCAAGGCCCGGGAGCGCGGCCCGGGTTCCGGGGCCGCCGGGGCGCGGGCGGTCGGCCGATCCGGAGCCGCCGGGGCGCGGGCGGGGCCGGCCGATCCGGCACGAGCACCCGACCGGCGCGGAACACGGGCCGTCGATCGGTACGGAACACGCACCCGACCGGCCCGGAGCGCGGGCCCGCCGCCCGGCCCGGAACGCGGCCCGCACCCCCCGGCCCGGAGCGAGCGCCCGATCAGCCCGAGGACGGCCGCCCGACCGGCCCGGACCACGGGCGGTCAGCCGGTCCGGAGCACGGGCGGCAGGCCGGTTGGGAGCGAGCGCCCGACAGCCCCGGACCACGGGTACCCGGCGGGTGACGGCCCGTTACGACGGCTGCCGTACGCCGGTATTCTCGCCCGCACACCGACCCCGCCCGGAGGGCACGATGAACCCGGTCCGCGCCACCGCCCTCGCCTGTCTGATGCCGCTGTCCGAGCTGGGCGACGAGCCGTTCCTCGTCGACGACCGCGGACAGCACGCCATGTGCGAACGGTGGGCGGCGGCCCGCGGCTACGACCTCACCGTCCGGCTGAGCCTGCACCGGCTGCCCGCCGGGCACCCCACGCTCTGGCGCGACGCGGAACGCGGACTGGTCGATGTCTTCGTGTCCCCGCACCGCCGCGCGCTGGAACACGCCGTGGACGACGCCGACGCGTTCGCCGCCCGCTGCGCCACCGCCGGCATCCGCCTGGCCACCGCCGACCTCGACGAACCGGTCTACGACCTCGCGATGACCTCGGACGTCCACCGCCGCCTGTCGATGCCCACAGCGGGATACGGCGGACACTGAGCGGACGGCCACCGGAAGACCGGGCGACCGTCGGAAGAAACCGGGACCGGGACCGGGACCGGGACCGGGACCGGGACCGGGACCGGCGGCAGCCGGGCAGCCGGGCAGCCGGGCAGCCGGGCAGCCGGGCAGCCGGGCAGCCGGGCGAGCGTAAGACCCAGCGCCCCGCCAGGAGCCCACTCGCCTCCGGACCGGTCGCCTCCGGCCACGCACCTCAGCAGGTCCGGCACCTCACGGCCGCACGCCCGGCCCGCCCCCGGGCATGCGAAAGGGCCGGGTCGCCCCGGCCCTCTCCGCTTCCCTCAGCGCTCCGCGGTGGTCACTCGCCCCGCTTGGGGCGCCACACCACCAGTGCGCTGGTCTGCTGCACATCCTGGTACGGGACCAGATCGCGGCGGTAGGACGCGTGGACCGCGGCCTCCCGCTGCTGCATCGCGCTGGCGGCGCCCTCCAGGGCGCCCTGGAGTTCGGCGACGCGCTGCTGGAGCGCCGCGACCTGGTTCTCCAGCTCGATGATGCGCTTGATACCGGCGAGGTTGATGCCCTCGTCCTGGGACAGTTGCTGCACCGTGCGGAGCAGTTCGATGTCCCGGGCGGAGTACCGGCGGCCCCGCCCGGCCGTGCGGTCGGGCGAGACCAGTCCGAGCCGGTCGTACTGGCGCAGGGTCTGCGGATGCAGGCCGGAGAGCTGGGCCGCGACGGAGATGACGTATACCGGTGAATCCTCGGTCAGTTCATACGGATTCCGACGGTGACCCCGGCTGTCCATCTCATGCTCCCTTCGCGGCCTGGAACAGCTCCGCCCGCGGATCCTGATCCGCGGTCGCCTCGCGATAGGACTCCAGCGACTCCTTCGCCTTGTCGCCGAGGTCCTTGGGAACGATCACCTCGACGGTGACCAGCAGGTCACCCCGGGTGCCGTCCTTCCGCGCCGAGCCCTTGCCCCGCGCCCGCATGGTGCGGCCGTTGGGTGTGCCCGGTGCGATCTTGAGCGTGACGGGCGGGCCGCCCAGCGTCGGTACCCGCACCTCGCCGCCGAGCGCCGCCTCCGGGAAGGTGACGGGCACCGTGACGGTGAGGTTGTCGCCCTTGCGGCCGAAGACGGGGTGCGGCTGGACGTGCACCACGACGTAGAGGTCACCGGCAGGTCCGCCGTGCTCGCCGGGCGTGCCCTTGCCGCGCAGCCGGATGCGCTGCCCGTCGGCGACGCCCGCCGGGATGCGGACCTGCATCGTCCGGGCGCTGGTGGCCCGGCCGCTGCCCTTGCAGACCTCGCAGGGGTTCTCCGCGATCAGGCCGCGGCCCTTGCAGTCGGCGCACGGATCGGTGAGCGAGAAGCCGCCACCCGCGCCCCGGCTGACCTGACCGGTGCCCACACAGGTCGGACAGACCCGCGGGGTGCCGTTCTTGTCGCCGGTGCCCGAGCACGCCTTGCACGGCTCCTTGCTGGACATCCGCAGCGGGACCGTGGCCCCGTCCACCGCCTCGGTGAAGCTGAGCGTCACCTCGGACTCGATGTCCTGCCCGCGCCGCGGCTGGGTGCGGCTGCCCGCACCGCCACCGCGGTTGAACAGACCGCCGAAGACGTCCCCGAGGCCGCCGCCGAAGCCGCCGGCACTCCCCTGCCCCGGACCCTGCGTACCCCCGAAGAGGTCGCCGAGGTCGAAGTTGAAGCTGCCGCCGCCCCCGCCGGGGCCGGGCCGGAAGCCGCCGTTGCCGAAGAGCGCCCGCGCCTCGTCGTACTCCTTGCGCCGCTTGGGGTCGCCGAGTACGTCGTTGGCCTCGGAGATCTCCTTGAAGCGCGCCTCGGCGCCGGAGTCACCGGTGTTGGCGTCCGGGTGGTTCTCCCGGGCCAGCTTGCGGTACGCCTTCTTGATCTCGGCGTCGGTGGCGTCCTTCGGGACGCCGAGGACCTTGTAGTAGTCCTTCTCGACGAAGTCCTTCGTGCTCATCCCCGACGTCCCTCCTTCCGCGTCTTCTTCGCTGCCGTCCGCACGTCAGCCCTCGTCCGGGCCACCGTTCTCCTCGTCCGAAGCCTTGCCACCGTCCTCGGAGGCGGACTTGCCGCCCTGGGCACCGGGCTGCGGCTCGGCGACGGCGACCCGCGCGGGGCGGATCGTCCGCTCACCGATGCGATACCCGGGCTGCAGGATGGCCACGCACGTGGTCTCCGTGACGTCCGGTGCGTACGAGTGCATCAGGGCTTCGTGGATCGTCGGGTCGAAGGGCTCGCCCTCCTTGCCGAACTGCGTCAGGCCCAGCTTGGCGACCACGGCCTCCAGCGATTCGGCCACCGACTTGAAGCCGCCGACCAGCTCGCCGTGCTCGCGGGCGCGGCCCACGTCGTCGAGGACCGGGAGCAGCTCGGACAGGAGGTTCGCCGCGGCGACCTCCTTGACCGCGACGCGGTCCCGCTCCACCCGGCGCCGGTAGTTCTGGTACTCGGCCTGGAGCCGCTGGAGGTCCGCCGTGCGCTCGGTGAGCGCCGAACGCACCTGGTCCAGTTGCGCGGTGAGCGCGATGTCCTGCGCGCCCTGCTTGTCGTCCCCGGCCGGGGCCGAGCCCGCCTTGTCGGCGGACTCGGCTCGCGCCGCGTCGTCAGCGTTGCCTGCGGACTCGGCGCCGGAGACGTCGGGCTTCTCCTCGAAGCCCGGGGTCTCCTCCGTCACGCCGCACCGTCCTTCTTGGGCTTCTCGTCGTCGACGATCTCGGCGTCCACGACGTCGTCGTCGGCCTTGGCCTCGCCCGCACCGGCACCCGCGGCGCCCGCGGCACCGGCGTCGGCACCCGCGGCCTGGGCGTCGGCGTACATGGCCTGGCCCAGCTTCTGCGAGACGGCGGCGACCTTCTCGGTGGCGGTGCGGATCTCGGCGGAGTCCTCGCCCTTGAGCTTCTCCTTCAGCTCACCGACGGCGGCCTCGACCTCGGTCTTCACCTCGGCGGGGACCTTCTCCTCGTTGTCCTTGAGGAACTTCTCCGTCTGGTAGACGAGCTGCTCGCCCTGGTTACGGGACTCGGCGGCCTCGCGGCGCTTCGCGTCCTCGTCCGCGTACTGCTCCGCCTCCTGGCGCATGCGGTCGACCTCGTCCTTCGGCAGCGAGGAGCCGCCGGTGACGGTCATCTTCTGCTCCTTGCCCGTGCCCAGGTCCTTGGCGGTCACGTGCATGATGCCGTTGGCGTCGATGTCGAAGGAGACCTCGATCTGCGGGACACCGCGCGGGGCCGGCGGCAGACCCGTCAGCTCGAACATCCCGAGCTTCTTGTTGTACGCCGCGATCTCGCGCTCGCCCTGGTAGACCTGGATCTGGACGGACGGCTGGTTGTCCTCGGCCGTCGTGAAGATCTCGGAGCGCTTCGTCGGAATCGTGGTGTTCCGCTCGATGAGCTTGGTCATGATGCCGCCCTTGGTCTCGATACCGAGGGACAGCGGGGTGACGTCGAGGAGCAGAACGTCCTTGACCTCGCCCTTGAGGACACCGGCCTGGAGGGTCGCGCCCATGGCGACGACCTCGTCCGGGTTGACGCCCTTGTTGGCCTCCTTGCCGCCGGTCAGCTCCTTGACGAGCTCGGCGACGGCCGGCATACGGGTCGAACCGCCGACCAGGACCACGTGGTCGATCTCGGACAGCGAGATGCCGGCGTCCTTGATGACGTTGTGGAACGGGGTCTTGCAGCGGTCGAGGAGGTCCGCGGTGAGCTGCTGGAACTGCGAGCGCGTGAGCTTCTCGTCCAGGTGCAGCGGGCCCTCGGCGGAGGCGGTGATGTAGGGAAGGTTGATCGTCGTCTCGGTGGAGGACGACAGCTCGATCTTCGCCTTCTCGGCGGCCTCGCGCAGCCGCTGGAGCGCCATCTTGTCCTTGGACAGGTCGACGCCGTGGCCGTTCTGGAACTGCTTGACCAGGTGGTCGACGACGCGCTGGTCCCAGTCGTCACCACCGAGGTGGTTGTCACCGTTGGTGGCCTTCACCTCGACGACGCCGTCGCCGATCTCCAGCAGCGAGACGTCGAAGGTGCCGCCACCGAGGTCGAAGACCAGAATGGTCTGGTCGTCCTTCTCCAGGCCGTACGCCAGGGCGGCGGCGGTGGGCTCGTTGACGATGCGCAGGACGTTCAGACCCGCGATCTCACCAGCCTCCTTGGTGGCCTGGCGCTCGGAGTCGTTGAAGTAGGCCGGGACGGTGATGACCGCGTCCACAACCTTCTCGCCCAGGTACGCCTCGGCGTCACGCTTGAGCTTCTGCAGGATGAAGGCGCTCATCTGCTGCGAGTTGAAGCCCTTGCCGTCGATGTCCACCTTCCAGTCGGTGCCCATGTGGCGCTTGACCGACCGGATGGTCCTGTCGACGTTGGTGACCGCCTGGCGCTTCGCGACCTCGCCGACCAGCACCTCGCCGTTCTTGGCGAAGGCGACGACGGACGGCGTGGTCCTGGCGCCCTCGGCGTTGGTGATGACGGTGGGCTCACCGCCTTCGAGAACACTGACGACGGAGTTCGTCGTACCCAGGTCGATGCCGACCGCACGTGCCATGTCGATTCCTCCAGTGACTTGAGTGGAACGGACTCAAGCATGCACCAGCCCTCAGAACCTGTCAACAGAGTTGAGTCTTGAGCGCTCAAGTTTTATGTCGGCCTTATCCTCAGTGGAGCGATCAAGGGGAGCGCACCCGCCGCGCCGCCGCCTCCCAAGGCCCGTACGGCACCTCGCGCGGGGGCGCTCGCGCGACGCAGATCACCGGCCGGGCGGCTTCATGGGGCCCGGGATACTGGGTAACCTCAGCGCAGACCCGAAAAGTTACTGCTTAGTAGTCGCAGTAGTCCCCGCTCTCGCAGGCCCGAGGAGCCATCAATGCAACTCGCCGCGATCATCGTGTCGCTGGTCCTAATCGCGGTCGGCGTCGCGCTGTTCGGCCGTGCCATCGCACAGATCTACCGCTTCGTACGGCTCGGCCAGAACATCCCCGCCGGCTCCCGGACCGACGACCCGAAGCAGCGCACCGTCACCGTGGTCAAGGAGTTCCTCGGCCACACCCGCATGAACCGCTGGGGCGTCGTCGGCGTGGCGCACTGGTTCGTGGCGGTGGGCTTCTTCTCGCTGCTGCTGACGATCGTCAACGCCATCGGCCAGCTCTTCAAGGCGGACTGGATCCTGCCGGTCATCGGCGACTGGGCCCCGTACAACGTCTTCGTCGAGTTCCTCGGCACGATGACGGCGCTCGGCATCGCCGTGCTGATCGTGATCCGCCAACTGAGCAAGCCGGGGAAGCCGGGGCGCAAGTCCCGCTTCGCGGGCTCCAACTTCGGCCAGGCGTACTTCGTCGAGGCGGTCATCCTCATCGTCGGCGTCTGCATCTTCATGCTGCACGCGCTGGAGGGCGCCCAGCACCATGTGGACGGCTACGAGGCGTCGTTCTTCATCTCCTACCCGGTCGTCAACTGGCTGGAGGGGATGGACGTCGCGACGCTCCAGAACCTCACCTACTTCTTCGCCGGGCTGAAGATCGCGACGTCCTTCATCTGGATGATCACCGTCTCGCTCAAGACCGACATGGGCGTCGCCTGGCACCGCTTCCTCGCCTTCCCCAACATCTGGTTCAAGCGCGAGGCGGACGGCGATGTCGCGCTCGGCGCGCTGCAGCCGATGACCAGCGAGGGCAAGGAGATCGACTTCGAGGACCCGGGCGAGGACGACCAGTTCGGCGTCTCGCAGATCGAGCACTTCTCCTGGAAGGGCCTGCTCGACTTCTCCACCTGCACCGAGTGCGGTCGCTGCCAGTCGCAGTGCCCCGCCTGGAACACCGGTAAGCCGCTGTCGCCGAAGCTGCTGATCATGGCGCTGCGCGACCATGCCCACGCCAAGGCGCCGTACCTGCTCGCCGGTGGCGGCAAGGACGCCGAGGGCGCGGAGAAGGCGACCGCCGAGCAGTTGGCGGACGTCCCGGCGTCGGCGCTGGCCGAGGCCGAGCGGCCGCTGATCGGCACCCTCGAAGAGGGCGGCGTCATCGACCCGGACGTGCTGTGGTCCTGCACCACCTGCGGCGCCTGCGTCGAGCAGTGCCCGGTCGACATCGAGCACATCGACCACATCGTCGACATGCGCCGCTACCAGGTCATGATCGAGTCCAGCTTCCCCAGCGAGGCGGGCACGATGCTGAAGAACCTGGAGAAGAAGGGCAACCCCTGGGGTCTGGCCAAGAAGCAGCGGCTGGCCTGGACGAAGGAGGTCGACTTCGAGGTCCCGGTCGTCGGCAAGGACGTCGAGGACCTGACCGAGGTCGACTACCTCTACTGGGTCGGCTGCGCCGGCGCCCTGGAGGACCGCGCGAAGAAGACCACCAAGGCGTTCGCCGAACTGCTGCACATCGCGGGCGTGAACTTCGCGATCATGGGCGGCGACGAGAAGTGCACCGGTGACTCCCCGCGCCGCCTGGGCAACGAGTTCCTCTTCCAGCAGCTCGGCGCGGAGAACGTCGCCACGCTGAACGCCGCGTTCGGTGAGGACGACGAGGACCCGGAGACCAAGAAGCCGAAGTCCGCCAAGAAGATCGTCGCGACCTGCCCGCACTGCTTCAACACGATCGCCAACGAGTACCCGCAGCTCGGCGGCGAGTACGAGGTCATCCACCACACGCAACTGCTCCAGCACCTCGTGGACGAGGGCAAGCTGGTGCCGGTCACGCCCGTCGAGGGCCTGATCACGTACCACGACCCCTGCTACCTCGGCCGGCACAACAAGGTCTACACACCGCCGCGCGAGATCATCGCCAAGGTGCCGGGCCTGCGGAACGAGGAGATGCACCGCCACAAGGAGCGCGGCTTCTGCTGCGGCGCCGGCGGCGCCCGTATGTGGATGGAGGAGCGCATCGGCAAGCGGATCAACAACGAGCGGGTCGACGAGGCGCTCTCCCTCAACCCCGACATCGTCTCGACCGCCTGCCCGTTCTGCCTCGTCATGCTGACCGACTCGGTCAACGGCAAGAAGAACGACGGCAAGGCGAAGGAGTCGATCCAGGTCGTGGACGTCGCGCAGCTACTGCTCGACTCCGTCAAGACACCCGCCGACCCGGCCGACGACACCCCCGCCGAGGACGCCCCGGAGCCCGAACCGGCGAAGTGAGGCCGGTGCCCCGGGCCGCCCCTCAGCAATCCTTCGGGCGCGCCCGGGCGGCCCCCTGACGGCAGGCCCCGCCGACGGCCGGTCCGTACCGATACCGCGAGAGCGGTGCCGGTACGGGCCGGCCGTCGGCGTTTCCGGTCTTCGGGTCCGGGTCGGGTCCGGGTCGGGGTCGGGTCCGGGTCGGGTCCGGGTCGGGGTCGGGTCCGGGTCGGGTCCGGGTCGGGTCCGGGACTCCCCTACGGGTTCCGCCCGTCGGGCCGGGGTGGAAATCCGGGCGACGTCCGGGGCGCCGTCCGGCACGATGACGGCCATGACCTCAGCCCCGGCACCCGACGCCCGGCCCGGCGACAGCGCGCCCGGACGCGGTACCGCCGCCACCGGAGACACCGCCGACGACGGCGTCCGCGTCCGCCGCGCCACCGCCGCGGACGCCCGCGCCATCGCCCACGTCCACCGCGAGTCCCGGCGGGTCACCATGCCCTACCTCCCGCCGCAGCGGCACGACCTCGACGGCGTCACCGCCTGGATCCGCGACCAGCTACTGCCCGTCTGCACCACCTGGGTGGCCGAACGCGGCACGGACGTCATCGGCTACGCCGCCGTCCGCGGCGACGCGCTCGAAGACCTCTATCTCCACCCGGACGAACTGCGCCGCGGGCTCGGCACCCGGCTCCTGGAAACGGCGCTCGGTCACCGGCCGGACGGCCTCACCCTGCATGTCTTCGAGGCCAACACCGGTGCCCGCGCCTTCTACGCCCACCACGGCTTCACCACCGTCGCCACCGGCTCCGACAACATGGAGGGCCTGCCCGAGCTGACCCTCCACCGGGGGCCGGCCCGCTGAGGCGCGCGTCCCCTCGGGGCATCCCCTAGGGGGCGTGGCCGGTTTGGGCAGGTAGCGGTGTCCGGTTACCCCTAGGGGATGTCACAGCTCGGCAGCAAACCCCCCTCCCGCCGTCCCGGGCTGTCACCGGGCCGGTGCGGAGCAGGTACGTTCGAGGGCGTGGCTGGATTCAGGATGGGTCGCGGACAAGATCCCCGCGCCGCACAGGACAGGCAGCAGCAGGGGCAGCAGGCACCGTACGGGCAGGGCCCCTACGGGCAGCAGCCCCCGCCCCCGCACGCCCAGTGGCAGCAGCCGCAGCCCGGGCCGTACGGCGGCGGGCCCGGCGCCACACAGCCGGACCGCCCCGGCGAGCCGGAGTACTTCGGCGACGGCGGCTACCAGCAGCAGCCGTACCCCCCGTACTCCACCGCCGACGCCCCCGGCCACACCCAGCAGTTCAGCCTCGGCGAGGCCCCGGACGCGTACGGGCAGCAGCCCTACGGGGACGACGGCCGGCAGTACGACGACGGTGGTGTCTACCGTGCCGGGCAGAACACCGCCCCGTCCGGCCCCCGGCTGCACTGGAAGCAGTTGCTGTCCGGCATCGTGCTGCGGCCGGTGGCGACGTTCTGGCAGATGCGCGACCACCAGGTCTGGGCGCCCGCGCTGATCGTCTCGTTCCTCTACGGGCTGCTCGCCGTCTTCGGCTTCGACAAGGCGCGCGAGGACGTCCTCAACGCCACGCTCGCGCAGAGCATCCCGTGGGTGCTGATCACCGCCGTGATGTTCATCGTCGGCGGTCTGATCCTCGGCGCGGTCACCCACACCCTCGCCCGCCAGCTCGGCGGCGACGGCGCCTGGGCGCCCACCATCGGCCTGTCGATGCTGATCACGGCCGTGACGGACGCGCCCCGGCTGCTCTTCGCGATGTTCCTCGGCGGCGACAGCCCGCTGGTGACGGTCCTGGGCTGGCTGACCTGGCTGGCCTCCGGCTTCCTGCTGACACAGATGGTCAGCAAGTCCCACGACCTGCCGTGGCCCAAGGCACTGGGCGCCTCCGCGATCCAACTGGTCGCCCTGCTCGCCCTGGTCAAGCTCGGCACGCTCTGACCGTACGACCGTCCGGGTGGCTGTTTCACGTGAAACAGCCACCCGGCCCGTACGGACCGAAGGGCCCCGCCCCCGGATTTCTCCCGGGGACGGGGCCCTTCGGCCGTCGTCCGTCGTCCGTTTTGGCTGTGGGGCCCGCCCGGACCGGCATCGGCCCAGCGAACGCCGGAACGCCGAAGGGGCCGCGACGCTCTGCCACGGCCCCTTCGGATCAGTTCGTTCGCCCGTCAGGCGTCCAGCACCTGGTCGTCCCGGCGGACCACCGGCGGCTGCACGGACCACGGGAAGTTGATCCAGTCATCGGTGCGCTTCCACACGTACTCGCACTTCACCAGCGAGTGCGACTTCTCGTAGATCACCGCGCTGCGGACCTCCGCGACGGTGTCCTTGCAGAAGTCGTGCACCAGCTTGAGCGTCTTGCCGGTGTCGGCGACGTCGTCGGCGATCAGCACCTTCTTGTCGCTGAAGTCGATGGCGTTCGGCACCGGCGCCAGCATGACCGGCATCTCCAAGGTGGTGCCCACACCGGTGTAGAACTCCACGTTCACCAGGTGGATGTTCTTGCAGTCCAGCGCGTACGCCAGGCCACCGGCGACGAAGACTCCGCCGCGGGCGATCGACAGCACGACGTCGGGCTCGAAGCCGTCGTCGGCGATCGTCTGCGCCAGTTCGCGGATGGCTCCGCCGAACCGCTCGTACGTCAGGTTTTCCCGTACATCACTCACGAATCTCTCTCAGACCTTCTCTGTCTTACGCCCTGTGCGCGCCACGCCCCGGGGCGCAAGCCCCGCCTTCGCACGCCGTACGCCACCCCCGCCGCGCACGCTCGCTCCGGCGGGCGCGCCTTCACACCTGAGTACGGTGGAAATTCTTGAAGGACCGCGACGGGGTCGGCCCCCGCTGGCCCTGATACCGGGAGCCGTACCGCTCAGACCCGTAGGAGTGCTCGGCCGCCGAGGTCAGGCGGAACATGCAGAGCTGCCCGATCTTCATCCCCGGCCACAGCTTGATCGGCAGCGTCGCCACATTGCTCAGCTCCAGGGTCACGTGCCCGCTGAACCCCGGGTCGATGAACCCGGCCGTCGAATGCGTCAGCAGCCCCAGCCGCCCCAGTGAGCTCTTGCCTTCGAGCCGGGAGGCCAGATCGTCCGGCAACGTGATGACCTCGTACGTCGAGGCCAGTACGAACTCGCCGGGGTGCAGGATGAACGCCTCGTCACCCTCCGGCACGACCTCACGCGTCAGGTCGGCCTGCTCCATGGCGGGGTCGATGTGCGGGTAGCGGTGGTTCTCGAACACCCGGAAGTAGCGGTCGAGACGCACGTCAATGCTGGACGGCTGCACCATCGACTCGTCGTAGGGGTCGATGCGCACCCGACCGGCGTCGATCTCGGCCCGGATGTCCTTGTCTGAGAGAAGCACGGGGACGAGGATACGCGCCCGCCCACCCGGACCTCACCCGCGACGGACGGGCGTGACCTGCGCAACTCCGGCCGCGGTGATCCACCGCACCGGCCGACGGCCGCCGGGCCCGGACACGAGGACGGCCCGGCCCCACCGGGACCGGGCCGTCACCCGTCACTCCTGCTTCCGTCGGTTCCGGCCCGCCGCGGCACCTGCCGGGCGGGCCGCCGGGCTACCGCTTCGCGTACTCCACCGGTACCGCGTTGCGCAGCCGTGCACAGCGCGGGCACCGCAGCAGCCGTCCGGGACCGAGCCGGTCGGTGGTCTGCATCGGGAACGAAGCGGTGCTGAACACGTGCCCCTCGGCACAACGGACGACGGTGCGCTCCATCAAGTCCTCTCCCAACTGCGTGGACAACGAAAGCCACATTAGGGGATCAACCGGGCGCCTTCCCCAGTGGCACTCCGCCACCGGAAAGCCCCGCCGAGGACCATGGACCCACCCGCTCGGCAACCGGGGAACCACCCCACCGTACGCCCCAACTCCCGCTCCCACAGCAGCTTCACACCATCGGGGCCACCACCCCGCACCGTGGCGCCGCACGCGCCGGCCGGGCCATGGGGTACAGTGTCCGCAGTTATCTCGCCGCACATGCTGGCGATTTCGCGGGTGTAGTTTAATGGTAGAACATGAGCTTCCCAAGCTCAGAGCGCGGGTTCGATTCCCGTCACCCGCTCCAGACGGAAGCCCCAGGCCAGTGGCCTGGGGCTTACTTGTTTCCGACACTCTGACCTGTGGAACGCCAAACAGGCAGGTGCTGATCCCGCCCGAACCTCGTTCGGGGCGAAGAGGTCGTGGGTTCAAGTCCCGCCTCCCCGACAGGTGAAACACCAAGTGAAAGCCCCGGTCCTTCCGAGGATCGGGGCTCTCATACGTTCCCAGGTGGCCGTTTAGGAGAAATCCGGCAGAAGATCTTGGCACAGGGGCTCCCCAATGAGGCCCGCACCTGGCCGGCCATTCCAGAGCCGGGGGGGCGATCAGCCTGGCAGCCGCAAACACGCCGGGCCACACGGCTGATCGATATCCCGGGCCCTCGCAACCACCGTGATACGCATCATGGCTCTGTGCACCGATAAACAGCCCACTGTCATATCGGGCGCTGAACTCAGCGAGAACTTTTTCCCCGCCCATAACCGCTTGGGCGCAGGGGCCGCGTCCGTCGTGGCCCGAAGGGGCGCCTGCACCCTTCTCCGTTGCCGACCGACCGACTTCGACTGCGGCGATCTACGTATCCACTGTCACTGCGTACGTCACGCCGCCCAGCCTCGCAGGACAAGCCACCGCTCGCGGCAGCAATGCCAACTCCGAACCGCCCTTGCGCACACCCTCCGAGCAAAAGCCCCTGGGTACAGCGCAAGCCCCTTCAGCGGCAAACCCAGCCGCCGCGCCACTCCCGTGCCGGATCGAGCGGTAAACGACGGTCAACAGGGGCCCAGAAATCCGTGACGGCCGCGTACGCATGGACTTCAGCTCCGCGTGTCCTGCGTCCAGCCTCTTCAGCGCGCCGCAGCCCACCAGGCCGTTACCGTCCCGGACCGACCAGAACGTGATGTCGGGCTTGCGGAGGCTGTCGAGATCGAGTGCGTGCTTGCTCTCCAACGGCGTGATGGGCCGCATCTGCTGGACGTGCTCCTGGAGGAACCGGGCGATCTCAGGGCCGCTGAGATCGTCTACTGCGATCTTCAACTCGTTCACCCTTCTTCGGGTGTTCCCGAACGCGTAAGGGGCGGTCACTTGGCGGAGACTTCGTCGGGGGGTGCCGCGCGCGACGGAGTCGCCGTACGCCCCGTGCGTTGCGAAAGAGCCGCGCCGGCCAGGATGGCGACGGCGCCCACCGGCTGATGCCAGTTCAGCGCCTCGTCCAGGACGACGACGCCCGCCAGCGTGGAGACGACGGGGACCAGGTAGGTCACCATCGATGCGATGGTGACGCCGGCGTCCCGCACCAGACCGTACTGAATCAGGAACGCCGCTCCCGTGCCCAGCGCACCCAGGATCAGGAGGGAGAGCACCTGTGCGGCCGGGAAGGCCGTGGGCGCCGAGGTGAGGAAGGGGGTGACCACGGCAAGCTCGACGGCACCCGCGATCAGTTGGGCGGCCGCCAGGGGCAGCGCGGAGTGGCCGGAGCCGGTGACGAAGCGCCGGACGTATACCCATCCCGCGCCCATGCTCATGGCCGCCCCCAAAGCCATGCCCGCACCCGCCGGGTCTCCCACGTCGGCACCGTTCCAGATGCCGAAGACCACCAGCACCCCGGCGAATCCGAGGGCCATGCCAGCCATCTGGTTACGGTGGGGACGCTCCCCCGGCAGCGCGCTGACCGCCACCAGCAGTGTGAACAGAGGGGTGGTGGCGTTGCAGATGCCGGCGAGCGCGGAGGTGATCCGCTCCTCGGAGTAGGCGAAGAGCGTGAAGGGGACGGCGTTCAGCAAGAGCGCAGCCACGGCGAGATGGCCCCACAGGAGCCCGATCCGCGGAAGCGGCTGCCGTCGGACCACGAGGACGGCAAGCAGGGCGAGGGCACCGAAGGCGACGCGGCCCAGAGATACCTGGAGCGGCGCGAACGCCTGCCCGCTGATTTTGACGAAGAGGAAGCTCAGCCCCCAGACCAACGCGAGGAGACCGAAGCGCACCCGCCAGTCGAGAGGGGAGCGGGAGGCGCCGGGGTGTTGCGGAGCACCGGGACCGACGCGGTGGACGGCGGCCGCGGGAGCGGCGTGGGGAGAGGAGTGCGGGGCGGGGCGGGGCAAGGAGGAGGCTGCCTCGTCGGCCCCGGGGCGTAGCGAGTCCATGGAGGAAACCCTGCGATCACCGCCCGTCAACGACAAGCAATAAAATGTGATCCGCCGATGTAGGAGTCCTTCACCGTGCTCAATCTCGACCGCCTCCGCACCTTGCGAGCCCTCGCTCAGTACGGCTCCGTCAGCGCGGCAGCGGACGTCCTGTACGTATCGGCGTCCGCCGTCTCCCAGCAGATCCGCAAGCTGGAGCACGAGTGCGGGCACCGCATCGTGATCCGCAGCGGGCGCGGCGTGGAACTGACACCTGTGGCCCGCCTGCTGGCGGACCGTGCCGCACACATCCTGGAGCTGGTGGACCGTACCGAGGCCGAGTTGCAGGCACACCGGTCAGATGTGGTGGGCACGCTGACGTTGGGTGCCTTCCCCACGGCGGCCCGGGGCCTGGTCCCCCACGCCTTGCGCCTGCTGGGCGAGCGTGCGCCCGACCTCGAAGTGCGGATCAACGAGCTCGACTCCGCGTCGCCTCTGGTACAGGTGGAACGTGGCGACCTGGATGTCGGAGTGGTCCAGGACTGGGCCCACTCGCCTCTGGCTTGGCCCGCCGACGTGGCAAAGCGGCTCGTGGTGACGGACACCGCCAAGGTGGCCCTGCCCGAAGAACACCACCTTGCCGAGCGCACCTCGGTGGGCATCGGTGACCTCGTTGACGAACCGTGGATCAGCCGGGCGCGACGCTCGACATGCCACGAGTGGCTGGTACTCACCATGCGGAGTCACGGTGCGGAGCCCCGCATCGTGCACACCGTCGACGAGCACCCCACCCAACTGGCCCTTGTCTCGGCGGGAGTGGGTCTGGCTGTAGTGCCCACGCTGGGCCTTGGGCCGCTTCCCGCCGGCATCCGGGTCGTAGACGTCGAGCCGACGCTGATCCGCCGGGTGTACGCGACGTGGCGCACGGACGGGTCGGTCCGTCCATCGGTCCTTGCCGTCGTCGAAGCCCTGGCCGAGGCCGGCGGCACGGCGGGTCGTCTGCCGTCACCGCGCCCCGGCCTGCGCTGAGGCGCCACTACCGGGGCGTCCGAGAGCATGCACGCATGCACGCCGCCGATTGCCTACGGTGATCCTCACCTCGCCTGAGCCGGTCGCCGGCCGGTCGTCGCCCTCACCACCGCCTCCGCAAGCCGTCGTGCCACTCCCGTGCCAGATGGAGCGGTGAACAGCGGTCGGCAAGTGCAGGAGAAGCATTCGGGAGCACCATCCCCAGTAGCTGCGTCTTCGCTGGTCAGATGGCCATCAGGCCCCCGAAAGCCCCCTGATTCCCAATCTCAGAACGCGGGTTCGCTTCCCGTCACCCGCTCCATAGTTGAGGCCCAGGTCGGCGACCTGGGCCTTGTTTGTCGTCCGGACCGCTTCGGGGTGCGGGGCACGCCTGTGGCATAACGCACCGTTGGGCACGCCGACTTGGGGGAGCGCCCCGCGTCCGTCCGTCCGGCCCGTCGCCCACCGTCGGCCGGCCGGGCAGCGGGGTGGTTACCGCCCGTCCGCCGGGGCCGGGCGGGGTACGGCGGCCCGCGCGGTGTCGAGGAGCTGGCGTAGGCGCAGGGCGTCCGGGGCGACGGCGGTGGCCAGGACGGCGGGGCCGGTCAGGGGGGTGAGGGCCGCGTGGCAGCCGTCGGAGGCGTCGCCGAAGAGTTGCACGGTCGGCGGGGCGGTCTCGAAGGCCGGGTCGATGACGAGGAGTTGGCCGGTGGCGCGGTGGGCGGCGAGGACGGCCGGGCCGTCCCAGCCGGGTGCGCCGGGGCCGTACTCGGTCTCCTGGACGAGCAGGGTGCGGCCGGCGCGGCGGACGGTGAGGCGGGTGGCGACGTGGCCGGGCGGTTCGCCGGTGCGTCCGAGGATCTGTTCCTCGCGCAGGACGAGGCGGGCGGTGGGGGCGAGGTCGATGGTCCAGCTCTGGTGCAGATTGCTGCCTGCGGCGCAGATCAGGGGCTTGGGCTGCCAACGGAGTTCGGCGCGGTCCGCGACGGTGAGGTGGATGTCGTAGGTGGCGGGTGCGGAGGTGGTGCCGCGCAGGGCGAGGGTCGCGGCGGCGGAGGTGAGGTGGAGGGTGGCGTCCTGGTGCGCGGTGGCCTCGATACGGAGCCGGTCGCCGCCGAGCGGGGCGCTCATGGCGCCGATGACGCATACCCGCGCCTCGGTCCCCCGGGCGCGCAGGCGCCGCAGTTCGAAGGGGCCGTCGCCGTCGAGGACGGGCAGGGTGGTGACGCCGCCGCGGTCGACCGCCGTGATGCGGGCGGTGGCGTGCACACCGGCCACCGGGTTCCGCGGGGCTTCGGGGGCGTTCCTCTCGTCCGTGAGCGTCATGCGGCGGCGCTCGTGGTCCAGGCGGTGAGGCGGTCGCGGACCCAGGCGGCGACGGGGGTGACACCACCGTCGGACTTGACGTTGGTGAACACCACCGGCAGCTCCCCACGCTGCGCCTTGGCATCGCGGGCCATACCCTCCAGATCCACCCCGACATACGGAGCGAGGTCGGTCTTATTGACGATCAGCAGGTCAGCGGTGGTGACACCGGGACCACCCTTACGGGGAATGTCATCACCACCCGCCACATCGATCACGAAGATCTGCGCATCGACCAGACCCTTGGAGAACGTCGCGGTGAGGTTGTCGCCACCGGACTCGACCAGGATCAAATCCAGCGGCCCGACCTCGTCCTCCAGATCCTCGACGGCTTCGAGGTTGGCGGAGATGTCGTCGCGGATCGCGGTGTGCGGGCACGCACCCGTCTCCACCGCCTTGATCCGCTCGGCGGGCAGGACCGCCTCACGCAGCAGGAACTCCGCGTCCTCACGCGTATAGATGTCATTGGTGACGACAGCGAGGGAGAGTTCGTCGCGCAACGCGCGGCACAGGGCGGCGACGGTGGCGGTCTTGCCGGTGCCGACCGGGCCACCCAGACCGATCCGCAACGCACGGCGGGAACCGTCGGGGCGGACCGGCGCCGCGGCGCTGTAGCTGTGACGGTGCGGGAAGATCTCGTCGAGTTCGTGGTCGAGGTGCATACAGACTCCGTAAGTCGAGCGGGCGCGTGAGGCGCCCGGGGCCGCCGGGAACACGGGCTCCCGGCGGCGGGTCAGGAAGCGAAGAGACGGACCGGCCAGGCCGCGTGCTGCTCGGCGGTGAGATCCAGCAACGGCGCGGACGCGGCCGGCAGGACATCGACACCTTCCCCCGGAACGCGCCGGGCAGCGGCGACAGCAGTGGCGGCCACCCGGTCCACCTCGGGAGCCAGACGGGCGAGGACGGCGGTCGCGTCGAACGGATCCAGGCTCAGCAACCGGACCACCGCCGTCGCCGGACCGCTGACACTCTCGTACACAGCGGCATACGCGGCATCCAGCGACGCCAGCCCCGCCGAACGGGCCGCGAGACCCAGCACCACCGGCTGATGCGCACCACGCGGACGCGCCGCCGCCAACGCGGCCAACTCCGCCGACGGCCACGCCGCCCGCGCCGCCCGCATCATCTGCCGCCCCAACCGACGCGCCGCACTCCGCAACGCCGGAACCGGAGTACGCGCATCCGCCGCGTCGTCGAGCGCCAACGGATCACCACCGGCCGCGGCAGCCGCCGCGAGCCCCGCCGCAACCAGACCCGCGGTATGCAACCGCCCCCGGCAGAACACCTCCAAAGAAGCGGCATCCGTGACACGCCCGGCCGCGACCGCCGCCTCCGCCCCACCGGAATGCGCATGCCCCCCAGCAGGAAACCGGCCATCAGCCAGCACCATGAGAGCGGCCCGGCTCATCGCCGACCCCCAAGACGCGTACCACTCATAGCCAACATCACCCGCGCCGCATCAGAAGAGGAAGTACCGCTGGGCCATGGGCAGTTCACTGACGTAAGCCCGATCGACGATCTTGTCGTCGACGAAAGTCGTCACATCCGTCACCTTCGCGCCGCCGATGATGACCTCGTAGGTGTCGGGGTCGATCTTGACGTCGGGGGTGGCGCGGTTCTCCTTCATGTGTTCCTTGAAGACGCCACGGGTGCTGGTGATGGCCTTGAACGGCTTGTTCAGCTCGCGGCGCCGGGGCCGGTCGTCGTCCGGCATCTCCGGGGCGTTCGCCTTCCGGGCGGCGCTCGCGTCGATGGCCCGCTGCGTGACGAAGTTGTAGGAGATGGCGCCCGGTGCCAGGCCGGTGGACCCCCACATGGGGCGCGGCAGTACCGGCTGCGGCGTGGGGATCGAGGCGTTGGCGTCGCCCACCTGCGCGTACGCGATCTGGCCGCCCTTGATGACCAGATGCGGCTTGACGCCGAAGAACCTCGGCTCCCACAGGACGAGGTCGGCCAGCTTTCCGGTCTCCACCGACCCCACCACCTCGGCGATGCCGTGGGCGAGGGCGGGGTTGACCGTGTACTTCGCGACGTACCGGCGAGCGCGGCGATTGTCGGCGAACGGCTCCTCGGGGTCCGGCGTGGTATCCGCCGCCCCGGCGCCTTCCGGCTCCGCGTCCGGCTCTTCCCGGGGTGCCTTCTCCGACGCCTTCTTCGGCAGGTCCTCCTCGAGGAAGCCGCGGCGCACCTTCATGACGTGCGCGGTCTGCCAGGTGCGCATGATCATCTCGCCGATGCGGCCCATGGCCTGGGCGTCCGAGGACATGATCGAGATGGCGCCGAGGTCATGCAGGATGTCCTCGGCGGCCATCGTGGAGGGCCGGATACGGGAGTCCGCGAACGCCAGGTCCTCCGCGACCTGCGGGTTGAGGTGATGGGCGACCATCACCATGTCGAAGTGCTCCTTGACCGTGTTGACGGTCAGCGGCCGGGTGGGGTTGGTGGAGGCGGGGAGGATCTTCGGCAGACTCACCATCTTGATCATGTCGGGGGCGTGGCCGCCGCCCGCGCCCTCCACGTGGAAGACGTGGATCGGGCGGTCACCGATGGCCTCGATGGTCTTCTCAAGGAAACCGGCCTCGTTCAGCGAGTCGGCGTGCAGCGCGAGTTGGACGCCGGTGTCCTCGCAGACCTGAAGGCAGTGGTCGAGAGCGGCCGGGGTGGCGCCCCAGTCCTCGTGGATCTTGAAGCCGATGGCGCCGGCGTCGACCTGGTTGAGCAGGGCGTCCTTCGACATGGTGGCGCCCTTGCCGAGCAGTCCGACGTTGACCGGGAAGGAATCCAGCGCCTCGAAGGTGCGGTCCAGATGCCAGGAGCCGGGCGTGACGGTGGTGGCGGTGGAGCCCTCCGCCGGGCCCGTACCGCCGCCGATGAGTGTGGTGACGCCCGAGGCGAGGGCCACGCCGACCTCGTCGGGGCAGATGAAGTGGACGTGCGTGTCGATCCCGCCCGCCGTGAGGATCCGGCCCTTGCCCGAGATGATCTCGGTCTCCGCGCCGACGACGAAGTCGGTGGGTGTCGGCCCGATGCCGTTGTGCGGTCCGGCGCCCTCGTGCACCGGATTCATGATCTCGGGGTTGCACCCCTTGCCAATCGCCATGATCTTGCCGTCCCGGAGGGCGACATCGGCCTTGACGACGCCCCAGTGGTCGAGCACGACGACGCCGGTGATGATCGTGTCCGGGGGTGTGACCGCGCCACGGGCCGTCGCCTCGGCATCCCCCTCGGGCCGCCGCGGATCACGCGGGTAGGCGGACTGCCCCATCGATTCGCGGATGACCTTGCCGCCACCGAAGACCAGCTCGTCGCCGCTGCGTCCGGGGCCGCCCGACCAGTCGGCCTCGATCTTGATCTTCAGCGCCGTGTCGGCGAGGCGGATACGGTCACGGACCGTCGGGCCGAACCGGTCCGCGTAGGTGGCTCGGGTCAGCGGAGCGTTACGCTCCGGCTCCTCCTGGCAGCAGGGGCAGCCGTTCGGGCACTCAGACATGCTTCGGGCACCCCTCGTCATCGAATTCCCCGTCGACGTCGTCGAGGGAGCCGTCCTTCTTCCTGGGCAGGCCCGGCTCGTTCAGGCTCAGGCCGTGGACCCGCCTCTCACCCTCGATGCGTACGAGTTCGACCTCTTCCTCGAAGCCCGGCTCGAACCGCACCGAGCTGCCGGATGGCACGTTGAGGCGGTAGCCCCACGCCGCGTGGCGGGAGAACGTGAGCTTGGCGTTGGCCTCGGCGAAGTGGAAGTGTGAACCGACCTGGACGGGGCGGTCCGCCTCGTTCTTGACCATGATCTTGATCTTGTGCGGGACCGTGCTCCCGCCCTTCGCGGCCGCGTCGCCGCTTTCCACGTTGAACTCCACCACCCGGTCGCCCTCCAGCGGGGAGAAGTCCGTCTTCCCCGGCCAGACGGCCGGCTCCTCGCCCTTGCCCGGCTCGGGGAAGGGGTCATGGATGGTGACCAACTTCGTGCCGTCCGGGAATGTCGCCTCGACCTGCACGTTCTCGATCATTTCGGGGATGCCCTCCATGACCTCCTCCCGGGACAGCACCTTCCGCCCGGAGGACATGAGGTCCGCGACGGTCCTCCCGTCCCTGGCGCCCTCCAGGACATGCACGATCAACAACGCCATCACTTCGGTGTAGTTGAGCCGTACGCCCCGGGCCCGGCGCTTCTCGGCGACCTCCGCCGCCAGATACATCATCAGGCGTTCCTGCTCATGCTGCGTCAGGTGCACAGACCTACCTCGTGTTCGTCCCGCCCCGGACGGGTGTCGCCCCGGGCCCTACGCGTTGCGGTTCGGCCGTGTGCCCTCGCGCGGACCATGTGCCCTCGCGCGGACAAGGGGAAGCCGGAGGATTTCCGCCGCGCTCCGTCCGGCGCGGCTCCCACACCGCCGCTGGTCAACGGCCCACTCGTAGCGCTGATTTGATCACCGGGCCGGAGTGACACCTCACGATCGCCCGGATCAGCACCCTCACGGGGGAATACCGAAACCGCCATTCGAATGAAGCCCTGCGGCTGACGCGTGGGGCGGATCGTCAGACCCGGCAAGCGGGCGTCCCGGTCACCTGTCGGCGAGCGGGGCGTGGTGGTCTTGTTCCAGGCGGGCGGAACAGGCGGGTGGAGCAGGCGGGTGGAGCAGGCGGGTGGAGCAGGCGGCGCCGGTGTCCGGCGCCGTGGGGTGGCCGCCGGGGACGACAGCCGTGGCGAGAACGCGGGTCGAGAACGCGGGTGGTGAAGTCGTTCGCAGAGGGGCCGGCAGCGCGCCCGGGGCCGGCTCCGTCGGCCCCGGCCCCGGCCCGGGTCACGTTCTGCGGTAGTACCCCAGGAACATGTCCACACCGCGTTCCACCAGGCGTTCCGCGAGGTCGGGCGAGAGGCGTTCGCCGTATCCGCTGTGGACGATGTGCGGGTAGAGGACCAGTGCGTAGAACTGGAGGATCGCCAGTTCCATGTCCGGGATGTCCAGGTCGGCGTGGGTTTTCAGGGCGGCGGCGAGCGGTTCGGCGAAGCGGTCCGGGCCCTGGGCGCGCCAGGCGCGGCCCAGTTGGGGGAAGCGGTGCGACTCGGCGGCGATGAGCGCGCGCAGCGCCAGCACCTCGTCCTGGGCGATGCCCTCGACCCAGCCGCGGGCCGCGGCGGCGAGCACCTCACGGATGTCGTCGTCGGCCGCCAGTCGCCGGTTCATCGCTCGGGCCGAGTCGCCCAGGGCCTGGTCGAGCGCGTCGCCGACCACCTCGGTGAACAGGTCCTCCTTGCTGCCGAAGTGGTTGTAGATCGTCACCTTCGACACGCCCGCCTCGGCGGCGATCTGGTCCACACCGATGCCGAATCCGTGGCGGAGGAACTGTTCCCGGGCGGCTTCGATGATCGCCGCGCGCTTGCGGGCCGCGCGCTCCCCCGACGGCAGCTTCCGCTTGTTCGTGGAGTCCTTCATCGGCCTCATGCTAGCAACTATTTGAACTGAACAGTTGAGTTCATGTGAACTGGACCGTACAGTTTGATTCGCCTCGTCGGCCGGCGTCGGCGCCGTCCCCCGACGTGCCTGTCATGGGCGGGCCGATCGGCCCAACCTGCTAGCAGATCAACGGAGTTGAGAATCCATGAGCCGCATCGGTGCCGCCCCTCCGGCCCCGCCCGCGCCGTCCGCCCCGCCCGCGGTCGCCGTGTACGGCACGGCCGACGCCCGATTCACCGCCGTACGCGCCGCGTTCGCCGCCGTGGCGGCCGGAGAGCCGGGGCTGAGCGCGCAGTTGGCCGTACGGCTGCACGGGCGGCCGGTCGTCGACCTGTGGACCGGCCCGGGCGTCACCGGTGACTCCCTGTTCGCCCTGTACTCCTCGGGCAAGGGCGCCGCCCACCTGGTCACGGCGCTGCTCGTGCAGGACGGCGTACTGGAACTCGACCGGCCCGTGGCGCGCGACTGGCCCGAGTTCGCCGCCGACGGGAAAGCCGGACTGACGCTGCGCGACCTGCTGTCCCACCGGGCCGGGCTCCTCGGCACGCCGGAGGGGCTGAGCACCTCGGAACTCGCCGACGAACCACGCCTGGCGGAACTGCTCGCGGCGCTGCCCCCGGCCTGGGCGCCGGGCGGCGGGTACGGCTACCACGCCTTCACCGCCACGGCGCTGACCGGCGAGGTCGTACGCCGCCTCACCGGCCGCACGCTCCAGGAGCACTACGGCGAGCGGCTGCGGATCCCCTACGGGCTCGACTTCCACCTCGGGCTGCCCGCGAGCGAGGAGAGCCGCTATCTGCCCGCACAACCCGGCCGGGCGGACGCGGACCGGGGGCCTGCCCCCACCGGTCTGACCGCTCTCGCCTTCAACGCGCACGCCGATCCGCCCACCGACCTGGTGGCGTACGCCAACACCCGTGAGGTGCGCGCCCAGGGTTCGGCCTCCTCGGGCAGCGTCGGTACGGCGCGGGGGCTGGCCAAGATGTATGCCGCGGCGATCTCGCCGGTCGACGGCCGCGTCCCGCTGCTCGGCCCGGACGTGCTCGCGGAGTTCACCGCCCCGCACACCCCCGGCACGGACCTGGTCACCGGCGAGGTGGACCACTTCCTGCTGGGCTTCGAGGCCCAAGGCGTGCGGTACGGGCGGTCGTTGAGCGCGCGGGCGTTCGGCCACAGCGGGGCGGTCGGCGCGCAGTCCTTCGCGGACCCCGCCACCGGGATCGCCTACAGCTACACCCGCCGCAGCTTCGCGCCCGGAGGCGGGGGCGCCCCCGAGAACCACCGCCTGATCGCCGCGGTCGCCGCCGCCGTCGGAGTCCATCACTGAGACCTTGGACGCCCGCCCGGGTCCGTTCGGCGGGCGGGCCGGGGCGGTCCCGGCGCACCGTCCGGGCGCCGCCTCCGCGGCGTCCGCCGTACGGCAAGTCGCCCTCCGAGGGCCGCCGTTGCGCGCAGACGCACCTGCACGGCCGTGCAGGTGCGGCGATTCCCGGCCGTGCCGAGGCGGTGCCGGAGCGGCCCGAACTCATGGCATGGCGCCCGGCGTGCCGGGAGGCGCCCTGTGGGACTGGGCGGCACGCCATGACCGGTGGCTGACCTGGGCCGCGCTGACCGCGACCGGACTGGGCTGCGCCGCCGCCGTCGCGGCCCTGGCCCGCACGGGACGGCTCCGGGCGGCGGATCCGGAGCCGGTGGGGGCCTGAGGGCCGACGGGCCGGCGGGCCGGCGGGCCGGCGGGCCGGCGGGCCGGCGGGCCGGCGGGCCTGAGGGTCGACGGGCCTGAGGGTCGACGGGCCTGAGGGTCGACTGGCTGCCGGACTGGCGGTCCGGGGTCGGTAGCCCGGAGGTCCGGAGTCCGGCGATCCGGCGATCCGGCGATCCGGCGGGCTGCCGGTCCGGGGGCCCGGACCTCGGGGGCCCGGAGTCCGGCGGCCTGGAGCCCGGAGTCCGGCGGCCTGGCAGCCCGGCGGTGTCCCGCGGCGGGGTGGGGGAGTGTGCCTGCCCCGCCCCAGGGCGCCGGGCGCGCTCGGCCGTGCCGGGAACGCCCGCCGGTACGGTCCCGCCGGTACGGTCCCGCCGGTACGGTCCCGCCGGTACGGTCCCGCCGGTACGGTCCCGCCGGTACGGTCCCGCCGGTACGGTCCCGCCGGTACGGTCCCGCCGGTACGGTCCCGCCGGTACGGTCCCGCCGGTACGGTCCCGCCGCACACAACTCCCGGGGCCGCGCGGGGGTGCGGGTCTCCGGGGCCCGTCCGGCACCGGGGCGCACCCCGCTCCCCGCCGTCCCAGGTCACCGGCCGTGCCCGCACCGTGCCGCGCCCCGTTACGCCCTCCGTATACCCCCTCCCGGTACGATCCGGGGACGACGGGTCGACGGACGCAGGGGAGGTCGCGCAGTGGCCGGGCAGTGGAGGGTCACCGCTTGGTGCGGGCGACTGCTGCTCTTCGCCGCGCTGGTCTTCGGCATCGTCGCGATGCACAGCCTCGGGCACTGCGCCGGGCACCCCGCCTCCCCGACCGCCGGGAGCGGCGCCGCGGCGCACCACGCCCCGGGGCCGGAGGCGATGGCGCCCGCCCGTATGCCCCTCGCCCACGGGCCCATGGACATGGGCGGGGGCGCGTCCTCCGCCATGGCGGTACGGGACTCCGGGGCCACGGCGCCGGAGGCGGGCCCGGCCCGCCTCTCCGGCGACACCGCCGCGCCCCGGGCGCACGCGCCGCTGCCTCCGGGCGGGGCGGACCCGGCGGCCATCTGTCTGGCGGTGCTCACCGCCGTCTCCCTCGTGCTGCTCGGCGCCGCCTTCGCGCGCCGGTCGGCGGACGGGCCGGGGGCGACGCTCGCCCGGCTGCCGCACGCGCTGCGGCCGATCCCGCCGCCGCCCCACGGCATACTCCTCGCCCGAGCCTCGGTGCTGCGCCTGTAGGAGCGCGCCCCGCCGCCCCCGGCCGCCGTCCCGGCACGCCGCGGGGGCCGGCGCACGCGTCCGCCCACTCTTTCGCAGCACACCGATACGAGGTGCATTTCCGTATGCGTACCCCCACCCGCCGTACCGCGCTCGGCGCCGGCATCGCCCTGGCCGGGGGCGGTCTGCTCGCCGCCTGTTCCGGCTCCGGCTCCGGCTCGGACCACTCCGGCCACGGCGGCCCGGCCGCCCGCGACTACGTCTCCCCGGACGGCAAGGAGGTCGCCGCCGCCGAGTCCGCGCGCGAACCAGGCGCCGTCCGCAAGGTGCGGCTCACCGCCACCCCCTCCACCCTCGACCTCGGCGGCCGTACCGTCCGAAGCTGGTCGTACGGGGAGGCGCTGCCCGGCAAGGAGATCCGGGTGACGGCCGGCGACACGCTGGAGGCCACGCTCGCCAACCATCTGCCGCAGTCCACCTCCGTCCACTGGCACGGGCTCGCCCTCCGCAACGACATGGACGGCACGCCGGGGCTCTCCCAGGCGCCGGTCAAGGCGGGCGCGTCGTTCACCTACCGCTTCGCCACCGCGCACCCCGGCACGTACTGGCTCCACCCGCACTCGGGCGTCCAGCAGGACCGCGGGCTGTACGCGCCGCTGATCGTCGAGGACCCCAAGGAGCCGCTGCGGTACGACAAGGAGTGGGTCGTCGTGCTCGACGACTGGGTCGACGGGGTGGACGGCAGCACACCCGACGCGGTCCTCGCGGAGCTGCGCAAGGGCATGGCGGGCATGGACCACGACGGTATGGACCACGGCGGCATGGACATGGAGCACGAGGGCATGGACATGGGCCTGGGCCGCTCCGGGGGCGCGGGCCGGGTGACCACCGCGTCGTGGACCGCCGCCCGGAAGGGGCCCGGCCCGTCCGGCCCGCCCCGGATGATGATGGGCGCGACCAGCGATCTGCTCGGCGGGGACGCCGGGGACGTCGCCTACCCGTACTACCTGGTCAACGGGCGGACGGCGGACGATCCGCAGACCTTCCGCGCCGAGCCCGGCGACCGCGTCCGGATCCGCTTCATCAACGCCGGCGGCGACACCGCCTTCCGCGTCGCCCTCGGCGGCCACCGGATGACCGTCACCCACACCGACGGCTTCCCCGTCACCCACACCGGGACGGACGCACTGCTGCTGGGCATGGGCGAGCGGTACGACGTGCTCGTCACCGTCAAGGACGGCGTCTTCCCGCTCACCGCGCTCGCCGAGGGCAAGAAGCGGACGGCGCGGGCGCTGCTGCGCTCCGGCGGGGGCGCGGCGCCGAAGGCTTCGGCACGCCCGAAGGAGCTGGACGGCAAGCTGCTGCGGGCGGATCAGCTCACGGCCGACGCGTCGGTGCGGCTCAAGGGCGGCAAGCCGGACCGGACGATCGAGCTGCGGCTGACCGGCTCGATGGAGAAGTACGACTGGGCCATCAACGGCGAGCGCTACGACCCGGCGCGGCGTCACCCCGTCCGCGCGGGCGAACGCGTCCGCCTGTCGTTCGTCAACAACACCACGATGTGGCATCCGATGCACCTGCACGGCCACACCTTCTCCCTCGGCTCCTCGGGTCCCCGCAAGGACACCGCGATCGTGCTCCCCGGCCGGACCGTCCACGCCGATTTCGACGCGGACAACCCCGGCCTGTGGATGCTCCACTGCCACAACGTCTATCACTCGGAGTCGGGGATGATGACAGTGCTCGGGTACCTGAAGTAACCCTGAAATTAGGGGAGTTGACCCCTAGGGGACGCGGGCGGGCCGGAGTTTCCCGGTCCGCCCGCGCCACCGGTCGGGGCGCCGCTACACAGGGGAGGCGGGCGGCGCCCCGGGTACAGGGGGGTCACCAGTCGAGGAGGATGACCCCCATGCTCGCGCCGCTGGCGATACCGAAGAGCGCCACCCGCGAGCCCGGCCGCAGCAGCCCCTGCTCCTGGGCGCGGACGAGCTGGAGGGGGAGGGTCGCCGAGGCGATGTTGCCGGTGTGCGGGAAGGTCGGCAGGATCCGGTCCGCGGAGATGCCGACCCGGTCGCAGAAGGCGCCGACGAAGGCGACGGACGGCTGATGCACGCAGATCAGGTCGACGTCGTCGAGCGAGTCGCCCCGCTCCTTCATCCACTGCATGATCCCCTCGGGCAGCCCGTCGAAGGAGGCGAGCAGCCGCCCGGAGTCGATGCTCAGATGCGCCGGCTCGTCCAGGACCTGGTACGGGTTGAAGACCGTCGCGGCGGTCCAGCCCTGGGAGTTGGCGAGGGCGGTACCGGCGGTGATCCCCGGGGTGTCCGACGCCTCCACCAGCACCGCGGCACCGGCGTCGCCGCAGGTCAGCGAGGCGGCGCCGGTGCGGAACTCCTCGGTGTCGGCGAACGACCAGCGGGTGACGCGGGTGCACATCTCACCGGAGGCGATGAGGACGCGGCGGTAGCCGCCGCCGCGGATGAGGGCGTCGGCGACCTCCACGGCGTTCAGCACGCTGTTGCAGGCGTTGGTGACGTCGAAGACCGGGCAGGTCAGGCCCGTCTTGGCGGCCACGATGTGGGCGTTGGCGGGCTCGATGGTGTCGATGCCCACCGCGGAGTAGATCAGCAGGTCGATGTCGTCGGGCGCGGTGCCCGCCTCCGCCATCAGCTTCCTGACCGCGTGGGCGGCGAGGTCGGACGGGCGCTCCCCCTCGGGCGCCACCCGCCGCTCGACCATCCCGTACATCCGGCGCAGCAGTCCGGACGGGACACGGATGCCCGGGCTGTTCGCGCGGACCCGCTCCTCGATCTCCTCCACGGTCTCCACGGTCTCCGGCAGGTGGACGGTCACCTGGGAGATCCGGCTGTACGGAGCGGGTCCGTCACCGCCGCGCCCCGGGAGGCCGTCCACCGCGTCCTGCGGGGCGCCGTCCGTCTCGGATATCCGGCCCGCCACACCATTCACCGCCGTCATCACACATCTCTCCTCGGTCCGTACGGCACGCACGTCACGTGCCGTAGTGCGGGGAAGAACGAGCCGGAACGGCGGAGGTACCGCCCTTCGACCCCCTGTCCGCCCCCTATCCGCGCGCCCCGCTTCCACTAGGGGGTGCGTTCACCACCCCTAGGGGAAACGGGAGTTCAGGCCCCCCGGCGCGGTCCGGGGCCCGGTCACAGCCGGGGCAGCCGGAAGGCCCCGGCCAGGGCGCGGGTCGCCGGCCGCGGGGTGGTGAGGCCGAGGAGGGCGCGCTTGAGGGGGTCGCCCCAGCGGTAGGGGAGGCAGGCGTCGAGGGCCGCGCCGACGCGGGCGTCGCGGCCCACCACGTAGCGGGCCGCCGGGCGCGGCACTGTGAGGGCGCGGTGCACGGCGGCGGCGGGCTCACCGGCGGGGGTGTACCGGGCGCGGTCGCGCAGCGCCGCGGCGGCCGCCCGGTAGGAGCGGGTGAAGTCGGGCGAGACGGTGCTGGGGCGCTCCAGGGACCCGGCCGCCTCCTCCAGCAGCCCGGTGAGGTGCACACCGTGTTCGAGCAGCACCACCCGGATCCCCGTCCCCGCGGTCTCCATCCGCAGGGCGTGCGTCATCGCCGTGACGGCCGCCCGGCTCGCGCTGTACCAGCCCAGCCACGGCAGCACGGCCCGGCCGGACACCGACGAGACGGTGACGATCCGGCCCGCCCCTCGGGCGCGCATCCCGGGCAGGACCAGCCGCGCGAGGCGTCCGGCGGCGAGGAGGTTCAGCTCCAGCAGCCGGTGGATCTCCTCCTCGTCGGTCTCCTCCACCGCCCGCGCCGTCACCGCCGCGGCGGCGTTGACCAGGCCCCATGGCCCGGCGCCGGTGCGGTCGCCGATCTCCGCGACCGCCGCCGCGCACGCCTCGGCGTCGGTCACGTCGAGGGGGAACGCGTGCAGCCGCGCCGCGCCCCGTGCCGCCTCGTCCGTGAGCCGCTCGGCCTCCTCCGGGGTACGGACGGCCGCGAAAACCTCGTACCCGGCATCGGCGAGCCGCAGCGACGACACCCGGCCGATGCCGTTCCCTGCCCCGGTCACCAGCACGCTCTTCAACGGGAACTCCTCACGCCCAACGGCCCGCGACGTGCTCCTCACGACGGGCTCCACAGAGGTAACCAACCGCCCGGAAGCGCCGTACGAGACCCCTGTCCACCCCCTAAGCACCCCCTACCTCTCCGGTCGGCGGCGGGCCGGCCCCGGTGGGGCGGGGCCACGGCCCGTCCGCACCGGCGGATACCGGACAGGGCCGACGGGCGGTCCGGACACCCCGTACAGGCGTGGCCGGGGGAACGGTCCGGGCCCCTCTCGCGGGTGGAACTCCCTGGTCCGGTACTGGTCCGCAGGCGGGGGCGCCCGGGGAGTCCCGCGCACCGGTGGCCGGCCGGCCCGCCACGCCCCGCGACGGGTGGGATGCGGGAGGCCATGGAGGCGGGCGCGCTGGCTGAATTTGCCTTCTGCACGCGGCAGTTGACGATCGACCCCGGCGAAGGAGGTTGCCCGCCGCGGACCGCGCGTTACTGTGCCCGCGTGAGCATTCATGTCGTCATTGGGTACGGGCCCGCCGGGGCGGCCACAGCGCGGTTGCTCGTCGAGAAGGGCCATACGGTACGGGTCGTCACCCGTACGGGACGCGGTCCACAGGACGGGATCGAGCACGTCGCGTGCGACGCGGCCGACACCGAGCGGCTGAAGGAGGCCGTGCGGGGCGCCGAGGTGATCCACCAGTGCGCCGCGCCGCCCTACCAGCGCTGGGGGCGCGAGTGGCCCGCGCTCACCGCGTCGGTCTGCGCGGCGGCCGAGGACAGCGGCGCCGTCCTCGTCATGCTGGGGAACCTCTACGGATACGGGCCGGTCGACGGGGCGCTGACCGAGGAGCTGCCGCTGGCGGCGACGGGCGTCAAGGGCCGGGTGCGCGCCGCCGGTTGGGAGCAGGCGAAGAAGCTGCACGACGCCGGGCGGATCCGGGCGGTCGAGGTGCGCGCCTCGGACTTCTTCGGGCCGGGCGTCACCGACGGCGGGCATCTGGCCGGGCGGGTGCTGCCGAGGCTGCTGGCCGCCAAGGCGGTCTCGGCGCTCGGCGACCCGGACGCGGCGCACAGTTGGACCTACCTTCCCGACGTGGCGCGGGCGATGGTCGAGGTGGCGGGTGAGGAACGGGCCCTGGGCCGCGCCTGGCACGTGCCGACGTCGACCGCCCGCTCGGCCCGGGAGATGGTGGAGCGGCTGACCGGACACGCCGGTACGGAGCCGGTCGAGGTGAAGAAGGTGCCGCCGCTCGCGCTGTTCCTCGGGGGGCTGTTCTCCCCGATGCTGCGGGAGTTGAAGGAGGTCCGGTACCAGTTCGACCGCGGCTTCGTGATGGACGCGTCCGCCTACGAGGCGGAGTTCAGCGTCCGGCACACGCCGATCGACGAGCAGGTCGGGGCGACGGTGGACTGGTGGCGCGACCGCCTGGAGCGGACCGCCGGGAAGTGAGACCCGGGGCGCCCCCGAGACCGGTCGGGGGCGCCCCGGGGAACGGCCTCAGGGGCGTGCGTCGGCAGGACGCACGCCCCTGACGGCGTTCCGGCTCACGGAGGCACCGGGCCGGGCCGCTGGCTCAGCCCATGCTCTTCGCGCCGTCGAGGGTCTCGCGGATGATGTCGGCGTGCCCGGCGTGCTGGGCGGTCTCGGCGATGAGGTGGAGCAGCACCCGGCGGGCCGACCAGCGGACGCCCGGCTCGAACCACGGGGCCTTCGGGAGCGGGTGGTCGGCGCCCAGGTCCGGCAGGCCGGCCACCAGCCCATCGGTGTGCTCGGCCACCTTGGCGTAGTCGTCGAGGATGCCGGCCAGCGTCTCGCCGGGCAGCACGCTGAACTCGTCGGCGCGGCGGGCCAGGTCGGCCTCGGTCATCGCGGTGAAGTCGGGCATGGCGGACGGGCCTTCGACGATGAACCCGGCCCAGGCCCGCTCGACGGCGGTGACGTGCTTGACCACTCCGCCGATGCACAGCTCGCTCGCGGTGGGCCGCGCTCCGGCCTGCTCGTCGGTGAGGTCGCGGGCGGTGAAGCGCAGGAAGTGGCGCTGCTGGGCGAGGGCGGCCAGCAGGTCGGCGTGCTCCCCGGTGGCGGCCTGTGCGGCGGTCTGCTCGGTGGTGTTCTGCTGCTCGGCGGTCATGTCCGCGCCCTCCGTCGGTGGGTCGTCCGGCCGGCGGTGCGTCCGGACGAGGTGTGCGGTGGGTCCGCCGGGCGACGCGTGCGGGCCGTCCGGCGGTTCGTTCCCTCGGTCTGCGACCACGGTAGGAGCCATTGCGGCCACTTTCCGGCCGCAATGCCGGGGAGAATCGGGGGCATGGCGAACACCAGCTCCCGCACCCTGCGCCTGCTCTCCCTCCTCCAGACCCACCGCTACTGGCCGGGCGCCGAACTGGCCGACCGGCTGGAGGTCTCCGCCCGCACCCTCCGGCGCGACGTCGACCGGCTGCGGGAACTGGGCTACCCGGTCGAGGCGCGGCGCGGCGTCGACGGCGGGTACCAGCTCGCGGCGGGCGCGGCGCTGCCGCCGCTGCTGATCGACGACGAGGAGGCGGTGGCGCTCGCCGTCGGGCTCCAGGCCGCGGCGCAGGGCGCGGTGGAGGGCATCGCGGAATCGTCGGTCCGGGTGCTGGCCAAGGTGGTGCAGGTGATGCCGGCGCGGCTGCGGCGGCGGGTGGAGGCGCTGCGGGCGATGACGGTCCCGGCGGACTGGGGCGGTCCGGCCGCGGCCGGCGTCGATCCGGGGGCGCTCACCACGGTGGCGCTGGCCTGCCGGGACAGCGAGGCGCTGCGTTTCTCCTACACCGCCGCCGACGGCCGCCGCACCGAACGCCACGTCGAGCCGCACCGGTTGGTCTGCCCCGGGCGCCGCTGGTACCTCGTCGCGTACGACCTGATGCGGCACGACTGGCGCAGTTTCCGGGTGGACCGGATGACCGGTCCGAGCTGTACGGGGGAACGGTTCCGGCCACGGGAGCTGCCCGCCGAGGACGCCGCCGCGTTCGTCCGTGCCGGACTGGACAACCGGCCGGGCCCCTACCGCGCCGAGGCGCTGGTCGAGGCCCCGGCGGCGGCGGTACGCGCCCGGATCGGCCGGTGGGGCACGGTCGAGGAGACGGACGACGGGCGCTGCCGGGTGGTGTTCGCGGCGGACGCGCTGGAGTGGCCGGCGATGGTGCTGGGCACCCTCGGCGCCGACTTCCAGGTCATCGGACCGCCTGAACTCCGCGTGCTCGCACGGGAGTTGGGCGAGCGGTTCGGACGGGCCGCGGGGCCGGAGGCCCCGGCACCGGGAGCGGGGGGCCGGGTTCCCGGGGCGGAGTGCTGAACCGCCGCCCGTGGCCCGGCCGTGGGCGGAGGGCTGAACCGCCGCCCGTGGCCCGGCCGCCTCAGCGCAGCAGGAAGGCCGCGTCCCACGGGGTGCGCGGCGGGGCGCCCGTGGCGTACGCGTGGAGGGCGAGGGCGATGCCGGCGGCGCCGGTGAGGAGACCGGGACCGGCGGGAGCGTCCGTGCCGGCTTCGGCGTCCGTGGCCGATTCCTGGAACCCGTAGGGGAGTTCGGGGTCGTACGCCGCGATGAGCCGGGTGGCGAGGGCGTCGCGGTGGGCGGTGAGCCGGGGGTGCGGGGCCTCCTCGGTGAGGGTGTGGCACAGGTGGAGCAGTCCGGCGTGGCCGTGACAGAAGGCGTGGCCGGTGACGCCGCGCGGCCGGTCGAGGTCGTCGGCGAGGGCGTCCGCGGCGAGGGCGCACAGCTCCGCGTCGCCCAGGGCGCGTCCGGCCTGGTGGAGTGCGGCGGCGGTGCCCGGCGTGCCGTAGCACCACGCGGTACGGCCCGGCTCGGGCGGCTCGGTGCCGTACCGCTCCAAGGCGATCTGCGCGGGCCAGCCGCCCGCCTCGGTGCGGTGGGCGAGGAGTTCGGCGGTGAGGTCGGTGACGGCGGTACGCAGTCCGGGGACGGGGACGCCGTCGCGGAGCGCGGTCGCCAGGACGGCGAGGGGGCCGCTGATGCCGTGGGCGAGGCCGAAGTTGACGTGGCCGTGGGGGTATCGGGGGTGCGGTTCACCGGGGGCGCCGGGGCCTTCGTGGCACCACCAGCCCGGTACGGGCACGCCGTCGCGGGCCAGCGGGCGGGTGAGCCGGATCAGATAGGTCAGCGCCTCGGACACCGTCTCGCGGTGGGTGCCGTACCGGAGCAGCAGCAGGCGGGCCAGTCCGGTGACGCCGTTGATCAGGTCGTACCGCCAGTAGCCGACCCCGGCGCGGCCCGCGTCCAGGCGGGCGTTCTCCTCGTGCAGGGCATGGGCGGTGACGCGGTCGAGCGCCGTGTCGAGACGGGCGAGGAGACCGGCGTAGTCGTCCGGGGTCCGGCGGGCCGCATGGGCCGCGAAGGCGAGGGCCGGCACGCCGCCGCGGAAGAGTGCCTGCGGCGGGGCGGCGGTCAGCAGGGCCGCCCCGGCGGACAGGTGAGCATGCGCGGCGCGGCGCAACTCCTCTCTTTCATGGCCCAGTTCGGCACAGAGCAAGGCCATCGCGGGATGGCCGTCGTCCAGGCTCGACGGTGCCGGGCCGGGGGTCCGCGCGGCCGGGCCCTGCGGGTCGGCGAGCCGCTCGGCGATCCCGAACGCCGCGGCGGCGGAGCGGGCACGGAGGTCCTGGGCAGCGGTGGCGCCGGTCGAAGTCACCGGGTGTGCCTCCTGCGGTCGGTGTGGGCCTGGGCGGCGCCGCGGGCGATGGCGTGCGCGAGCAGTTCGCCGGGGCGGTCGATGCCGACGAGGCGGTTGTGGTGCATGTGCAGCAGGGAGCTGAGGACGTGGTCGGGGTCCGACCAGTTCTCCTCGCCCAGGTCCCGGAGGAGCGCCCCGTAGCGGGTGGTGGCCTCGGCGCGCCGCTGCCACAGGGCGCGCAGCGCGTCGTCGGCGCCGTCCTCCGGGCCTGCCCGGTAGGGGTCCACCAGCGGCAGGGCCTTCGTACGGCGTTCGCGGAAGGCGCGCTGCCGCTCCTCGTCCTTGGTGATCATCCGCAGCAGCCAGTCGGCGCCGGCGGAGGGCGCCGTCCCGTCCACCGGTTGGAAGGCGCGGGCGAGATCGGCGAAGCCCGCGGCGGCGACCAGCAGCGGTTCGGTCCGCTCGCGCCGGGTGTGGCGGCGCCGCAGGTGCTCCAGAACGGCGACGCTGTCGGCGTGGAAGACCCGCTCGGCGGCCGCCATCGCCTCCGGGCCGCCGTACCGCTCCAGCTCCGGGTCGTAGGTGTCCCAGAGCACCCGTCGGGTCAGTCCGGCGGTGTGCAGGGCGGTGGTGACCCCGTGGAGCCGCGGCTGGAGGCCGCGGGCGAGCGCGGCGGCCGGGCCGTGGAAGCGCAGCCGCAGGTGGGGGCCGTTCTCATCGATGTAGCGGAGGAAGAACCAGCGGTCCACCTCGTCCGGCAGCTCTTCCAGGAGCGGGGAGAGGTGGGCGGCGAGGAGTTCGTCGTGGCGGTCCGCGGGGGCGTACAGGGAGAGGTACAGCCATTCGCCGCCGGGGAGGTGGACGGCGCCCGGCGCGCGGCGGGGTGCGGGACGGCGTGCGGTACGCGGCTTCGCGCCCTCGGCGAGCGCCCCGGGGGCGGCGCGCAGCGGGACGACGACTTCCGCGTGGTGCGGGCCGTCCGGCCCCCGGAGCCAGCCGTCGGGGAGTCCGGCGGAGCCGGCGGGCGTCTCGCGTATCTCGCAGGGTTCCTTACGGGTCAGCTCGTGCCGCAGCAGCCGCGGGTGGCCGGGCGAGGTCAGGTCGAGCTGGACGAAGCGGTCGGACCGGCCGACCTGCACCTGGTCGGGGACGTGCCACCGCGCCTGCCAGGCACGGAAGTGCTCCCACCACTGTTCGAAGGGCAGGGTCCTGTCACGCAGGGACTCCTCGGGCCGCCAGCGCGCGGGGGAGAGTACGACGCGGCCGTAGCGGACGCGCGGCACCCGCGGCAGGACGAGCGCGCCGCCCCAGTTCCACGACTGCCAGCGGCGCCGCCCGCTGTCGGCGATCTCGCAGAGGAAGCGGGCCATGTTGGGCATGTCCCACTCCTGGTTGAGGACGTGGAAGACGGCCGGTCGCACGGGCCGGCCGGTGGCCCGCTCCACCAGGTGGAGGCGTTCGAGATCGGTCCGTACGGCCAGGTCACGCGGGTCCAGGACGGCCGGGTCGCCGGGATCGGCGAAGCAGCCGACGGGCAGCAGGCGCTCCAGCCACCGCGGGGCCTGGGAGACGTTGGCGACGCGCGGACGGCTGGGCCGGAAGGCGACCTGGGCGGAGAGGGCTTCCGGATCGGCCGCGGTGCCGCCGGAGCGGGCCAGCGCGGCGACGGCGTCCCCGTCCGGCCCGTCGAAGAGGTAGCCGAACCGGCCGGGCAGCCGTCCGGCCTGGGGCACGGCGCTGGCCAGTACGAACCGGAAGTCTCCCCGGGCCAGCGCCTCCGGGTCGGCGGCCTGCAGATGGCCGAGGAGTTCCAGCGACTCCGGCGGCCTGCCGGTGTCCTTCGCCAGGAGCCGTACGGCGGGATGGTCGTCGTCCAGCACCACCTCGGACGCGCCGGACAGCAGCGCTTCCTGCGCGAGGGCTGCGAGGATCTGGTCCCGGTCCCGGTCGGGCTTCCACGGCGGCGCGGTCCGGTTGCTCGAAGGGCGCCGGTAGCCTGCGGGCGCCCCCAGCCCGGTGTCCGGGTCGAGGAGTTCGGTGAGCGGGACGTCCCGTTCGGTGCCGTAGCGGTCCAGGAACGCCTGCTGGTATTCGTGCAGGTGGGCGGGGCCGCCATCGTCCGGGCAGAGCCGCCACAGCAGCGCGGCGGCACGGGCGGCCTCCTCCGCGACGGCGGCGGGCAGCCGCACCCGGGCGTCGAGCGCCACATCGACATGGAGCAGATCGGTGCCGGGGCGCAGCCTCCGCATCCGGTCGGTGACCGCCCGCAGTTCGGCCCGCCCGTCCCCGAAAGGCCGCCCGGCGTAATACGCCATCTCCTTCTGGACGGCGGCGAGTTCCACCCGCTCGGGCAGCGCCTCGGGGTCCACCGCGGCGCAGGACCGCAGTACGTGGCCGAGCGGATCGGTCTCCTCCAGCGGCGGCCGGGCGCCGGTCAGCAGGACCTCTTTGCCGATGAGTTGGGCGAGGAGGCTGTCGACGGCCTCCTCGGTGGCCCCCGGGAACCGCTCCCGCAGCTCCGCCGCCAGCGCTGAGCCCAGGACGGGCCGGTGGGCCAGCTCCAGGACGGCGGCGACCACCCGCGAATATTTCAGGCTGACGCCCTGAGCGTGCCGGGCGCCGTGCTCCGCGCCGTCCTCGTCGGCGGACTGCGGCAGGTAGGGCAGGATCAGGCGGTCGCCGCGGACCCGGCAGAGGGCGTTGGCCACGAGGGGGAGCTGCCGGAACACGCCGGGGCGCCGCTCCCATCCGGTGACGAGACCGGTCAGCCAGGCGCGGTCGGGGCGCACCGCGCGGCGGTGCGCGGTGCCCAGGCGCGTGCCGGAGGCTTCGGCGGGGGTCCCGGCGGGCGCGTCGAAGGAGGCCGGGGCGACACCGGCCATCAGGCCGAAGGGCGTGGCGCGGGTGCTCATCCGGAGGCGGTAGGCGGCGAGCGCCCGGACGGCGCGGTGCGTCCGCTCCGGGTCGATGTCCTGTCCGTCGTCGACGACCCGGGCGAGCAGCCCGGCGAGGGAGGGGCTGGCGACCTCGACAGCCTCCCGGAGCAGCGGGTCGGCGGCGAGCGTGCGCAGGGCGGTCGCCGGGGCGACGGTCCGGTCGTCCCCCTCGGCCCCCGGCACGGGGACGGTGGCGCGCGCCGCCGCCACCGGACGGACGGGGGCACGCAGCATGCCGATACCGACGGGATGGAAGAGGGACTGCTGGGACACCTGAGCGTGCTCCTCGTCTGAGGGGCGGCCCGGCACCGGGGCCCGGGCCGCTACCGGGTACGGCTCAAAAAGGTCCGGGGCCCGGCGGCGCTGTGCCGCAGGGCCCCGGGGCTGCCGGTGGTCAGCAGCAGCAGGTCATGCCCGTGGCGGACGGGGAGGTCTCGGCGCGAGCACCGGTCTCGACGCCGGCCTCCTCGTCGAAGAGCTCACGGATGTCGAGGTCGAAGTCTTCCAGCAGAGCGGCGGGCATATCAGTTCTCCTGTCGTGGGAAATGAGTGGTGCACGCGGTTAATAAAGGGATTGCACGGGGGCGGGAGAAAAACTCCACTCCCTTTACCGAGAACCGCGCTGCCAGCCAGGTGACCGGGCGCCGTAACCGTAGGACTGGCCAATCTTGACTGTCAACAGTTCTCCGGGAGTTAACACCCTGCTTACTTCCCGCTCTGCCACGCATCCGCCCATGTCTCGTTATCGAACCAGGGATCCAAAGCAGCAAAAACCGGACACCCGGGCCCGGTGGAATTCACTTCCCGAAATTCCTGTGCGGCGGAACGGAATACCCCCTCACTCTCCGCGAACAATTCATCCACCGCTTTCCTGGTACGCGCACACAGCCACCCTCCAGGGACATGGCCGAACTCGCATGACCTCTTTCGGGGACATGAGTCCGTCCCCTCTTCCGACGGTCCCGGAGCGCGGCCCGCACGGGCGACAGCGGCAGGGGGAGACCGCTCCCGCCTTGCGGCAATCGGCAGTGTCCACGCAGGTCAGATGCGCGATCCGAGGCAAGGAGTCCGCGAATCGCCGCTCGGAGCGACCCTGAATCCGGCGGCGGACGGAAGCATTCCGACCCCGCGACCGCTCACCGGCGGACGTTGACAGATCCCCTTTCTCCGATACCGCATTCCCCCGTAGGGGAATCCCGATAACGGCGCATGGACATCGACGGGGAGCGCGGCGAGGCGGCGCGATAGACGAAGAAACTTCTTACCCGACAGTAAGGAGGAATGCCTTCGCCACACATGGTGGGCCCGCTGTTACGGTGGGTAATATGATGGCGAGGATTCGCGCCAGCATTCACCAGTTGGGTGGATGGCGAAGGACGGCACTCAAGGTCCGGTATTTCCTGCGGACCGGCCGAGGGGCCTTGCCTTCAGCAGTTGGCGGAATGCGTCCGCCGCACCGTTCGCCGTAGCGGATATACAGAGGCCGGGGGACGGCATATATCTATGCAGGCGGCAGGTGGCGGCCAGTATTTCCGGAGGATTTCCGGGGCGCGTCCTGCAGCGGAGGCTTTCCCGGGGCTGGGCGGGGCAGCGCAGGGCTGGGCGGGGAAAAGTTGCGGCGGGCAGAGCGTGACCGCGGACGGGCCGACGGGCACAGGCCGACCGGCCGTGCACCGGACATCGGGCAAGGCGCGGGCGGCAGGCGTGGGACGAGGGAAGCGGGCCGGCGAGCGCAGGCGGGCCAGGCCGACCGGCCGTGCGCCGGACCGCGCGGGTCCGTGCAGCCCGGCGCGCGGCCCGAGCCGCGCAGGTCCGGGCCGCGGGCTACCCGCCCGCCCGCGCCGTCAGGCGGATTCCTCCGGTGCGGCGAGGGCCGTGTCGACGAGGTGGTCGGCGTAGGCGGTGGTCAGCGGGTCGGGGCGGAAGAGGATGCGGTACATCATCGGGGCCACCACGAGGTCCATGACCGTCTCCACGGGTGGTGTGGTCTCGCCGCGCTCCAGTGCGCGGGCGAGGATCGTCTCGACCTGCCCTGCGGCGTAGGCCGAGCACTGCCCGGCGTGGGAGCCGTCGGGGTCGCCCAGCAGTGCGTCGCGGACGTAGGCGCGGCCGGGCGGCGAGGCCATCTCGTCGAGGAACTGCCGGGCCCAGGCGGTCAGATCGGCGCGGAGCGCACCGTGATCGGACGGCGGCGCCTCGGGGCGCAGCCGCTCGACCGCGACGTCCGACAGCAGCTCATGGAGATCGCCCCAGCGGCGGTAGATCGTCGACGGAGTGACGCCCGCACGGGCCGCGATCGCCGGAACGGTCAGCTTGGCGCGGCCCTGCTCGGCTTCGAGTTCCCGCACGGCGGTGTGCACCGCCTCCTGCACGCGCGCGCTGCGCCCGCCGGGGCGCGCCATGGCCTTGGGACTCATGACGCCACCTTAAAGCAACATCGTTGCGTTCCGCCCGCCCCGGACGCCCCGGATCACGGAGCCACGGCGGTCGGGGCGCCGTACCGGACGGCGTAGGCGTGCCCGGTGCGCAGCACCACCGGCTCCCCCAGGGGAGGGCCCATGAGCTGCATGCCTATGGGCAGCCCGGCGGTGTCCTCACCCACGGGCAGGGTCAGGGCGGGTATCCCGGTGATATTGGCCGGCGCACAGAGGCGTACGTACGCGTCGGAGACGCTCTCCACCGTGCCGTCCGGCCAGGTCACGGCGGACCGGCCCACCTCGGTGGCGGTCGTCGGGACGGTCGGCGCGGCGACGACGTCGACCCGCTCGAAGAGACGTATCCACGCCTCCCGCATCAGCGCCTGGGCCCGCCGGGCCCGCAGATGATCCGCCGCGGCGACCGTCGTCCCGGCCTCCAGCAGCACCCGGACGTCCGGCCCGTACAGCTCGGGTGAGGTGCGCAGAGTGGCCTCGTGGTAAGCGGTCGCCTCCGGGACCATCAGCCCCCAGTGGACGGCCTGGACGTAGCGCGCCATCGGGGTCCGGACGGCGACGAGTTCGGCGCCGAGCCCCGCCATCCGGTCGAGGGCGGTCCGGACGGCGGCTTCGACCTCGGGGCTGACGTGGTCGAAGTAGTAGCTGTCCGGCACGCCGATCCGCAGGCCGGCCAGGTCGCCGTCCGGGGGCGGGAGGACGGGGGCGTGCCCGGGGCCGGTCAGCTCACCGAGGACGAGGGCGGCGTCGGACACCGTGCGGGTGAGCGGGCCGACGTGGTCCAGCGACCAGGACAGCGAGGTCACCCCGCGCCGCGGGACGAGGCCGTAGGTCGGCTTGAGTCCGACGACGCCGTTGAGCGCGGCGGGGACCCGGATGGAACCACCGGTGTCGGTACCCAGGGCGAAGGTGGCGGCGCCGGTGGCCACGGCGACCGCGGACCCGCCGCTCGACCCGCCGGCTATCCGGCTCCCGTCCCGGGCGTTCCGGGTCTGCGGGGTGATCAGCCCATAGGCGAACTCATGGGTGTGCGTCTTGCCCAGGAGGACGGCACCGGCATCGGCGAGACGGGCGGCCACCGTGCTGTCGGCGGCCGCGCGGTGACCGGCCCGCACCCGGGATCCGGCGGCCGTCGCCATCCCCGCGACGTCCATCAGGTCCTTCAGCCCGAACGGTATGCCGTGCAGCGGGCCCCGGTGGCGCCCGGCCGCGCTCTCGGACGCGGCGCGGGCGGCGGCCGCGCGCGCCGCGTCGGGGGTGACGGCGGCGTAGGGCCCGAGGCGGGACTGTACGGCGTCGAGGCGGTCGAGGACGGCGGCGGTCAGCTCGACCGGGGACAGCTCCCGCGCCCGCACGGCGGCGGACGCCTCGGTCAGCGTCAGGTCAGCGGGGTGCATCGACGGGCTCCCGTTCGGTGGTGTGGTGGGCCGGGGGCGTCTCCCCGAGGTCCAGCTCGCGCAGGACGTGCAGGACGGTGTGGAGGTGGCTCGCGACGGCGGCGACCTCGGCCTGCCGCTCCACCGGAAGCCGCAGCCCGGTCCGGGCCACCGCCCGCGCGGCCTCCCCGGCGGTGAAGCCGGGAGAGGGCGGCCGGCCGTCCTCCGCGGTCGCGGGGGACGCGGCCGGTGTGACGCCCGCGGCGGGCGCACCGCCTTCCGCCCTCTCGTTCGCGCTGTCCATGAACTCCCCTCCGTACAGGCGCGGTTGGACCGACCTGCGGTCCGGAGCCGACACCCGATCGAGCTAAAGCTAAATCATTGCGTTAGCTGAGAGTAGGCGCTAGCGTCCTCTAACGCAAACAGATTGCTTTTACGGCGAACGAAAGAGGCGCGAGAGATGGTTCCCCTCACCCCCACACCCCGGCAGACCACGGCACACCCGCACCACCACCCCCGCCCGGCGCCCGGCCACGGCGGGACGGAAGAGAGGGAGAGGCCGGGGAGGGAGGAAGGGGAGACGGCGGGCCCCGCGCCCGCACCCCGCCCGCCCGGGCATCCGGCACCCGCGCCTCGCCCGTCCCTGCCGACCGCGCCCGCCTGGGAGTTGGGCGGCCTCACCCTCCACCGCGTCGACGAGGTGGCGCTGCCCCCGCGGACGGGCCCCTGGCTGCTGCCCTCCGCCACCCCGGAGCTGGTGAGCCACACCCCGTGGCTGCGGCCCGACTTCGCCGACGACGCCGGGATCCTGCGTCTGAGCAGCCACACCTTCGCCTGCGCCGTCGGCGATCTGCGCGTACTGATCGACACCGGCATCGGCAACGGCAAGACCCGCGCCAACCCCGCCTGGAACGGCCTGCGGACCGACTACCTCGCCCGCCTGGAAGCCGCCGGTTTCCCGCCGGACACCGTCGACCTGGTGCTCCTCACCCATCTGCACACCGACCACGTCGGCTGGAACACCCGCTTCGATGACGGCGACTGGCGCCCCACCTTCCCCCGCGCCCGCTATGTGACGTCCCGCCGCGAGTGGGACCACTGGGCCACGGCGGAGATGGATGACGCCCGCCGGCAGATGTTCCGCGACTCCGTCCACCCGGTCCGGGACGCCGGACAGTTCGACCTCGTCGACGTCCCGGCGGCGGGCACCGAGATCGCGCCGGGCATCCGCCTGCTGCCCACCCCCGGCCACACCCCGGGCCACGTCGCCGTCGAGCTGCGCGGCCGCACGGGCACGGCCCTGGTCACCGGCGACTGCGTGCACCACCCCGTCCAGTTGGGCCACCCCGCGCTGGGCAGTTGCGTGGACACCGACCCCGAGCTGGCCGTGGCCACCCGGCGCACCCTCCTCGCCTCCCTCGACGGGACCGGCACCCTGCTCCTGGGCACCCACTTCCCGCCACCCACCGGCGGGCTGGTCCGGGCCCAGGGCGACGCCTACCGCCTGATACCGGTCCCGGGCCGCCCGGCCGGCACCCCCGCAGCGACCGCCTCGCGGGTGTGACGCCGAGCCCCGCCGGGCCGTCCGCGCACCGCCCGCGGCACCCGCCGGGGCATGCGCGGGCGGTGACCAACGGCACACATACTGATCAGTAGCATCCGCGGGACGCCCGCCTAGAGTGAGCCGCACGCCGTCGGCGTTCGTGCGCGCGGGCGGCCCCCGGAACCCTCGATCCGACCAGGGAGACTGCATGCGCTCTCCGAAGGACTTCTTCCGCCCGCTGGCTGTCGGGGCGCCGACGCCGGTACGGGAGGTGCCGTTCCGCCCGTCACGGATGATCCACTTCTTCGACCCGGGCAACGCGAAGATGGCCGCGAAGATCCCCGCCATCGCCCCCACCGTCGATGTCCTGCTCGGCAATCTGGAGGACGCGGTCGCCGCCGACCGCAAGGAGGCCGCGCGGGACGGACTGGTGGAGATCGCCCGCGCCACCGACTTCGGCGACACCCAGTTGTGGACGCGGATCAACAGCCTCGATTCGCCGTGGGTCCTCGACGATCTGCTGACGCTGGTCACCGCGATAGGCGACAAGCTCGACGTCATCATGGTGCCGAAGGTCGAAGGCGCCGCCGACATCCACTACGTCGACCGGCTGCTGGCGCAGTTGGAGGCGAAGGCCGGAGTCCGGCGGCCGATCCTGGTGCACGCCATCCTGGAGACCGCCACCGGCGTCGCCAATGTCGAGGAGATCGCCGGGGCCAGCCCCCGGATGCAGGGCATCTCCCTCGGCCCGGCCGACCTCGCCGCCAGCCGCCGGATGAAGACCACCCGCGTCGGCGGCGGCCACCCCGGCTACCTCGTCCGCGAGGACCCCGACGCCCAGGACGCGGACGCGCCCCGGGCCACGTACCAGCAGGATCTGTGGCACTACACCCTCGCGCGGATGGTCGACGCCTGTGCGGCGCACGGGATCCTGCCGTACTACGGGCCGTTCGGGGACATCAAGGACACCACCGCCTGCGAGGACCAGTTCCGTAACGCGTTCCTGCTGGGCTGTGTCGGGGCGTGGAGCCTGCACCCGGTGCAGATCGGCATCGCGAAGAAGGTCTTCTCGCCGTCGCCGGACGAGGTCCGCTGGGCCCGCCGGGTCATCGAGGCGATGGGCGACGGCACCGGTGCGGTGATGCTCGACGGCAAGATGCAGGACGACGCGACATTCAAGCAGTGCCAGGTGGTGGTCGAGCTGGCGGAAGCGCTCGCCGCCCGCGACCCCGAGCTGCGCGCCGCGTACGACGCGGCCGGAGAGGAGTGAGTACGGTGACCGGTCCCGCGCTGCGGCCCCGCCGCTCCGTGCTGTACATGCCCGGCGCCAACGAACGCGTCCTGGAGAAGGCCAAGTCGGTCCCCGCCGACGCGCTCATCCTCGATCTGGAGGACGCGGTGGCGCCGGACGCGAAGGCCGCCGCCCGCGAACGGGTCGCCGCGGCCGCCGCCTCCGGTGCGTACGGCCACCGCGAGGTGACGATCCGGGTCAACGGCCCCGGTACCGCCTGGCACGCCGACGATCTGCGGGCCGCCGCCGCGGCCGGTCCGGACGCCGTCGTGGTGCCGAAGGTCGAATCGGCCGCGACCGTACGGGAGGTGGAGCGGGCCCTGGAGGCGGCCGGCGCGCCGGAGCACACGGCCATCTGGGCGATGCTCGAAACGCCCCGGGCGATGCTGGACGCCCGGGAGGTGGCTGCCGCCGGGGAGCGGCTGTCGGTGCTGGTCATGGGCACCAACGACCTGGCGAAGGAGCTGCACGCCGAGCATGTGCCGGGTCGTGCGCCGCTGTTGACCGGTCTCTCCCTGGCGCTGCTGGCGGCCCGTGAGAGCGGCAAGGTGATCCTGGACGGCGTCTTCAACGACGTGAAGGATCTCGCCGGTTTCGAGGCGGAGTGCGTCCAGGGGCGTGAGCTGGGCTTCGACGGCAAGACGTTGATCCATCCCGCGCAGGTCGGTCCGTGCAACGAGGTGTTCGCGCCGTCGGAGGCTCAGGTCGAGCGGTCCCGGCGGATCATCGAGGCGTTCGACGAGGCGGCGCGGGAGGGCCGCGGCGTCGTCACCGTCGACGGCCGCATGATCGAGAACCTCCATGTGGAGGACGCCCGCCGCGTCTTGGCGCTGGCGGAGGCGGTCGCGGGACGGTAGCGGCTCCCGGGGCGGTCGGTGACGGCCGTCCCGGACGTCGGGCCGGTCGACGGCCCCAGGGCCCGGACCTGCCGGGTCTCCGGACGGCTCCCGCCAGGGGAGGACACGCTCCGGCTTCCGTCACGGTGCAGACGCCGGTGCAGGCGCGGAACGGCTCCCGTCAGGAGGCGGATACGGAGCACCGATCCCGTCGGGAGGCAGGTACGGAGCGACTCTTCCCAGGAGGCGGTCGCGACAGGGGCGGCGGAGGGGGAACGCGCGGTGGCACTTCGCCGTCTTCCTCGCGGAAAAGGGGCATCACCACTGTTCAGTGGCGTAGTGGGGCGCTGCGGGGCGTGGGTTTCGCGTGCTGTCCGGACGTTAGTGCGCTGTTAGTGGATCACCAGGGCGCGTCGGCAATGTAGTGGGTGCGGAACGGAGGAACGGGCCGCAGCACCAGCATCAACCACGAGGGGAACCCCATGTCGCGCCACACCACGCTCCGTCTGGCCCGCAAGACCGCCATCGCCTCCCTGATCGCCGCTGCCGCGATCGGCCTGACCGCCTGCCAGGAGGGTGGTGCGGACAAGGCTTCGCCGACCGCCGCCGCGGAAACGGCCGCCGGTCAGGACGCCGGTAAGGGCGGCCCGGCGGAGGCCAACGGCGCGGATGCCGGTAAGTCGACCGACGAGGGTGCGCCGGCGTCCGCGGGGAAGCCCGCGCAGTCCGGTGATTCGGCCCCGCGCGGTACGGAGCGCTGCCACACCGACGGTCTCCAGGCCGGCTGGGGCGCCGACGGTGGCGGTGTGCCCGACATGAAGAGCGGCGAGCAGCAGACCGCGGCGGTCTGGCTGAAGAACATCGGCAGCTCGACCTGCACGATCAAGGGCTTCCCGGGCGTCAACATCAGCGGTACCGAGGGCAGCTCCTGGGACCTGCGCCGTTCCAACCAGGCGACCCCCACCGTCACCCTCAAGCCCGGTGAGCACACCAACTTCACGATCTCCCTGCTGCCGAGCACCGACTCCAGCGGCAATCAGGTCACCCCCGGCATGGTGACGATCACGCCCCCGAACGAGACCAAGCACTTCCAGCTTCAGTGGTCCTTCGGCGGTTCGATCCTCGACCAGTCCGCTGCCACGCACCCCGGCACCTTCGTCAACCCGGTCGGCGGCCACTGATCCCAGGGTGCCGAACCCTTCGGCGGGACCCGCTCCCGGGACACCGGTCTCCCCGGTCCCCGGCTCCAGGGCGGTCGGCTCCACGGCCCCGGTCACCTCTCCCCGGCTCATGCGCGCAGCTTCAGACGCTGGCCCGGGTAGATGTGGTCGGGGCCTTCGTCGAGCGTGTGGCGGTTGAGTTCGTACAGCTTCTGGGTGCCGCCGGGGGTGTGGGCGCGCTGCGCGATGACGGAGAGGCAGTCGCCGGGCTGGACCACGTAGCCGCTGCCGGTGAGGGAGCTCTGCTGCCGGTGCGCGGTGGTGCCGTGCTGGCGGTGGACCTGGGAGTGCGAGGGGCGCTGGGCCTGCGGGGCCGGGGCGGGCTTGGTGACCGGGCGTTCCGGGGTGGCCTTGCTGACGCCGTCGGACGAGCCGGTCGCGCCGAAGCGGCCGCAGTTGGGCCAGGGCTGGAGACCGCGGTCGTTGCGGATACGTTCGCCGACGGCGATCTGCTGGGACTTCGTGGCGAGGTCGGGGCGCGGGGCGTACTTCTTGCCGCCGTAGGCCCGCCAGGTGGAGGGGGCGATCTGGAGGCCGCCGTGGTAGCCGTTGCCGGTGTTGATGTGCCAGTTGCCGCTGCTCTCGCAGTGGGCGATGCGGTCCCAGTCGGTGCCCACGGGGGCGACCGGTCCGACCGGTGCCGCGGGGGCCGCGGCGGTGGCGCTCTGGCCGCCGAGGCCGAGCGTGCTCAGGACAACGACCAGCATGTACAGGACGGTTCCGACGGACCGTTTGGCAAGAGCTGACGACATGACGGCTTTCCTCCATGCTCCGGCGACGCCGTGACGCGATGTCCGCCACGGCCGTGGGCACGACCCAAGAAACCGGGCAATATGCTTTTCGGCACGTCTGCTGAGCCTGAAATGCGCGTGTTTCACCCGGTCGGCCGCTGTTGCGGAAGCACACGGGACGTTCCGGAAGGCGGCTTTCCCGGCGCGGAGGCCGCATCGGAGCAACGGCCGGGGAAAAACTCCAACCTGCCCATTTCCAGGGCGGGTTGATCCGTTTCCCCGCCACGCTCCCGCCGTAGCGGGAGGCCGTCGCCAGGGGTGGCGGGGAGGGTCGGGTGGCGACACCGCGGACCCAGGTGTAGAGACGCGCGCCGCGCGGCGCGTACGAGGGCCTGCGTGGCGGGAAACGACGGGTCGGGCGGACGGGTTCGCGGCGGCCTGCTGGGAGCGGCGTACGCCGACTACGGGCGCCGCACGGTGGGCGCCCGACGACAGGCACCGCACGGGGGGGGCAGGCGCCCGGGCGGGCCAGATCCCGCGAGCACGGGCCGAAGCGCGGCCGGGCGAGGATACGGGCGCTCTCCGCCGTACCGGCACGCTCAGCACAAGTACGAGCACAGGGACGGGCTCAGGCATAGGCACGAGCACAGGCATAGGCACGGACACAGGCCCGTAGAGACGTGAGCGCCGGAACGCTCTCCGTAGGAACGGGAACACAGAACGGCGCCGCACAGACGCGCTCCCAGAACCGGGCGCCCCCGGCGTCACACGGACGCACACAAGGCCAGGCGGCTCAGCCACCTGACCTCAGCAATCCCGGCCCCCCCCGGGCCCCGGTCTCCGAGAGCCCGACCTCCCGAACCCCGACGGGCCGGCAGGCACGCACTCACGCTCCGGCACGGGCCCGGCCGCCTCACCCCGCCGCCCGGCCCGTACGACTCGCGTACGCCCCCCGTCCCTCATCCCCCGACGCGGCCACCTCACGCGCCGGGCTCCCCTGATCCATCCCCCGCTCACCCCCTACGTCTCCCCGACCTCCCCGGCCGGTCGCGCGCCCCCGCCCCCTCCGGGCACACCGCCGCGCGGCGCTCGGAAGCGCCGCGCATGTGGCGTGGGTCCGGGGTGTCGCCCGGTGGCGTCGGACCCGTCAGGTCGTACAGGCGGTGTGCTCGCGGCTGCGGGCCGCCGGAATGGTGGCCGCGGACCGGGCGGCCGCGGGGGCGCCGTGCGGGTCGTCCGCCGGGACGGTGCGTGAGGGTTCGGTCCCGGTGGCGAGACGGCTGCGGGTGGTGGGTGAGGAGCCGTGCGCCTCGGCCCGGATGCGCTGCTTGAGCGTGGGCGGCAGTTGCGGCCCGTCGTAGGCGCGCAGCTCCGGTACGCGGGGGCTCGCGATACGGGGCGAGGGGAGGAACGGTGCCGCGGGCAGCAGCCGGGCGCGGGGCGCCGGCAGCGGTTCGGGGAGGAAGTGGTCCTCGGGTGCCCGGCGGGCGGCGGGGGTGACGGCGGCGGGCGCGGCGACCGGTGCGGAGGTGGCGGGTACGGAGGAGGCGCCTGCGGAAGCGGTCCGGGCCGTGGGCGCCGTCGCGGGGCCGCCGGGTGCGGGGCCGGGATCGCCCGCCGCCACCGGTACCGCCGCCACCGCCACCGGCGGTGCGTACGCGGTGCGCGGGGCGCCGGGTGCGGTGCGTGGCGCCGGCGTGCAGGGAGCGAGGGGGGCGCGTGTGGTGGTGCGGAGCGCCGGGGCGTACGGGGTGGCGCCGTACAGGGAGTCGCCGTACCGGGCGGCGCGGCGGCAGGCGGCCGCACCGGGGGCGGCGTAGCGGAACGTCGCCAGCAGCTTGCCGAGTACGGCAAGGCACACCGCCCAGAACTTCATGACCTTGGACGCAGCCATGGTCCCTCGCTTTCGTTCACGTACCGGCGGTCGGCCGCCGGGATGTCGGTCGGTACGGGATGCACCGCAGCCACCGGACCGGGAACGCGGCGGTGGGCCACCGCTTTTCGTTCTGCCGGTTCTGTGGTGCTTTCTCATGATGAATACGCAATGGGAGGATCGGAGGAGCGACGCACACGCGGTGCCGTTCTTCGGATCAACACCACCCGACCGCAGTAGCCGCGGCGCCCGGTGTCCCACGGCGGGCGGGTACCGGCAGCCGTCAGCGGTTGCGGAGCGCGCGGGGGTCGCGTAGCCGGGCCGCCCCCGGGCGCTCCGGGCGGCGGGGCCCCGCGTCCGCACCCGGCACGGGCGCGTCGGCCGGGAGCGCCCCGGTGGCGACGCCCGCCAGTACGCGTACGGCCTCGTCCTCGGCGGTACGGGGCGGCAGCACGCGCAGGTCCCAGCGGCCGAGACCGGCGGCCACCAGGCAGAGGGTGGGCGGCCCCGGGCGGTCGGGGAGGCGGCGCAGGCGGATGACGTGGCCGGCGACGAGCGTGAGGGTGGGCAGCGGCGCCCAGAGCGCGCCGTTCGCGGTGGCGTGCGTGATGCGGGGCCAGTCGAAGGGCAACGCCGGGAGCAGTTCGGGGAGTTCGGCCTCCAGGTCGGCCGAGTGCGGCCACCAGACGCCGTCGACGCGGCGGGCGGTGCCGGCGGCGGGGGCGGGCGCGATGGCGAGCCGGGCGACGGGCGGGGGTGCGGGGCGGGCGGGGCGGCGGGCGGTCCCGGTGGCGGCGGGGTTCATGGCGCGGGGCGGCGGACGCCGCGGTCAGGTTCCGGTGGTCCGGTCGCCGCCGCGGCCGGTGGTCCGGTCGTCGCCGCGCCCGCCGGAGGTGGGCGGCGGGGGTCCGGCGGCGTGCGGTCCGGGGCGGCTGCCGCCGCCGTGCGGCCACTTGCGCATCCGGAGGCGGAAGGAGGGTTGCAGCGTCGCGTACTTGTGGGTCGCCATCCGGCCCGCCCGTTGGGCGTTGACCCGGGCGAGGAACAGGACGCCCAGGGCGATCAGTGCCAGCAGGACGAGGACGCTCACGGCGGTCTGCATCGCGCTCACCTCACTCGGGGCCGGCGCTTCGGGCCTCATGGCCGCGCGGCTCGCCCGCGGGTGGTGCGACCGCCCGCGAGAGGCGCGGGCCGGGCTCCGTGCGCCGCCCCGTCTCCCGGAAGGAGGGCCGGGTGTACGCCTCGGCCGGCGCACACGGTCTCCGGTCACTCCACCGTAACCCCGACTTGCCCTGTATGGGGCGGAATGCCCTGGGCGGAAGCCGGTACCGGCGGGGTGCGGGGCGGGCCCGCCCGGGGAGCCGCGAGGGCTCCCGGAAGGGGTCACTCCCGCCCTTTGCGGACCTCCCCGGCCGCGAACTTCTACATGCCTGTAGATTTTACCTACGCATGACCAAAACGGCTGCCGGTCGGCCGGGCGTGACGGTGCCCGCACCGGGGGACCGCGCCGCCCGCCCCGCCCCTGCGCCGGAGCACCGGCACACGGAACAACGGACGACGACGACAAGGAGATCCCGATGGCCCTGTGGGACCGGATCAAGGATTCCGCCCAGACGATGCAGACCCAGCTCGTCGCCAAGAAGAACGACCTCAAGAGCGGCGCCTTCCGGGACGCCTCCATGGCGATGTGCGCGCTGGTGGCGGCCGCCGACGGCACGATCGACCCGTCCGAGCGGCGCCGGGTGGCGCAGTTGATCGCCACCAACGAGGTGCTCCAGAACTTCGCGGCGGACGACCTCCAGCGGCGCTTCGACGGCTACCTCGACAAGCTGACCGCCGACTTCGACTTCGGCAAGGTCGCCGTGATGCAGGAGATCGGCAAGGTGAAGAAGAAGCCGGTCGAGGCGCGTGCGGTGATCCAGATCGGCATCGTCATCGGCGGCGCGGACGGCGACTTCGACAAGACCGAGCAGGCCGTGGTCCGCGAGGCGTGCTTCGCCCTGGACATCAACCCGGGCGAGTTCGACCTCTGACGGCCCGGGGCCGGTCGCGTCAGGGGACTGGTCCCGTCAGGGGACCGGCCCGGCCGACGCCTGCCCGTAGGGGACCGGCCGACCCGGCGCCGGACCCGTAGGGGACCGGCCACCGGCCCGTAAGGGTCCCGATCGGCCCGGACGCCACGTAGGGGCGGTTCCGTACGGCATCCCCCGTACGGAACCGCCCCTACGTACGCGTCCGCCCGGTCCCGTACGGACTTCCCGTACAGGGCCGGGCTGATGCTGCCGGTGCTCCGGCCGCGCGGTGCGGCGGCGCCTCAGACGTTGACGCCGAAGTCGGCGGCGATACCGGCGAGGCCGGAGGCGTAGCCCTGGCCGACGGCGCGGAACTTCCACTCGCCGCCGTGGCGGTAGAGCTCACCGAAGACCATGGCGGTCTCGGTGGAGGCGTCCTCGCTCAGGTCGTAGCGGGCCAGTTCGGCGCCGTCGCGGCGGTTGATGACGCGGATGAAGGCGTTGCGGACCTGACCGAAGCTCTGGCCACGGCTCTCCGCGTCGTGGATGGAGACCGGGAAGACGATCTTCGCGACCTCGGCGGGGACATCGGTGAGGTTGATGTTGATCGACTCGTCGTCGCCCTCGCCCTCACCGGTGAGGTTGTCGCCGGTGTGCTGGACCGAGCCGTCCGGGCTGGTCAGGTTGTTGTAGAAGACGAAGTGCAGGTCCGAGACGACCTTGCCCGCCTCGGTGCAGAGCAGGGCGCTCGCGTCCAGGTCGTGGTCGGCACCCGTCGTCGTCCGCACGTCCCAGCCGAGGCCGACGGTGACCGCGCTCAGGCCCGGCGCCTCCTTCGACAGCGAGACGTTGCCGCCCTTGGCCAGCGAGACTCCCATGGTTTACCTCCAGTGCTGTGCCGGTCCGGGCCCGGGCCGGACGCACGCGGCGCCCGGCCGCGCGGCGCGCCGCGCACGGACCGGCGTATCGGGTTCAGAGCTATGAGGGCTATGAGGTGGGCACGGCACCGCCCCGCCGACGCCCGGGTGAACGGGCGGGACAGGTGCGGCACACGGAGTTAAAATCTACAGGAGTGTAGAAGTTGCTGCGGCGAACCGGGGCCGGTCCACCACGGGTGACCCCGAAGGGCCCGACCCGTAGGGCTCTTCCCTTACGGCCCACCCCGTACGGGAAGTCCCCCACGGGGCTTCCCCTACGGCTCCCCCTCCACGGCCCGCCCCGCACGGGCCGGGGGCCGTGGCCCTCCCCCTACGGCCCCCGGCCCGTACGGCGGAACCGGCCGCCCGGCGCGGACCGCGGGGCGCGGTCGTAAGATGCCCCGACGTCCCGGCCCCGGGACGCCCGGCACGGCGGGAGGCGACGGCATGGGCGGGAAATCCTTCGGAAGAGCGCTCGGCGCGCCCTCCGGACGCGGCGGTTCCGGTGGCGCGGACGCCTCCGGCGGGTACGGCGCGGGCGGCCCGGAGCGCGCCCGCCGCCGCGGCCAGGGTGAGCTGGAGGCGCAGGTCCTGACCGCGCTGCACCACGCGCCGGAGCCGGTCTCCGCCGCCTGGGTGCAGGAACGGCTCGGCGGCGACCTCGCGTACACGACGGTGATGACGATCCTGTCCCGGCTGCACGCCAAGAAGGCCGTCACCCGGGAGCGCTCCGGCCGCGCCTACCTCTGGACGCCCGCCGCCGACGAGGCGGGGCTCGCGGCGCTGCGGATGCGCCGGGTCCTGGACGGCGAACCGGACCGCGACGCCGTCCTGACCAGCTTCGTCTCGGCGCTGTCCGCCCACGACGAGCAGGTGCTGCGCGCCCTCCTGGACGGCGAAGGCCCCGGCGGCCCGGCACCCGGCGGGGACTGACCGGTGGGCTTCTTCGTCTTCCTCCCGCTGGTCCTGCCGCTCACCGCGCTGCCGATCGCCAAACTCGCCGGCCAGCACCTCCACCCGCGCGTCACCACCCGCCTGCTGACCCTGCTCGCCGCCGTCCTCGCGGTGTGCAGCACGCTCTGCCTGGGGCTGCTGATGGTCGTCGGGACGGCGCAGCTACCCGGCAACCCGCTGCCGGACGGCTGGTCCGACCCGGAGGTCCGCACGGCGGTGCCGGGCGTGGAGATCGCCGGGAGCACCGCCATCCTCGCGCTGACCGCCGCGGCGGTCACGGTCGCCGGGGCGCTGCGCCGCCACCGCCGCATCCGGGCCCGCGCCCACGACGCGCTCGCCGCGCTGCCCCCGGGGAGCGACCCCGCCGTACTCCCGGACGCGGCACCGTACGCGTACGCCGTGCCGGGCACCCCGGGCCGCCCGGGGCGGGGCGCCCGGCCGGGGCGGATCGTGGTGTCGCAGGGGATGCTGGACAGCCTCGGCGGCGCGGAGCGGCGGGCCCTGTTCGCGCACGAGCGGGCGCATCTGGACTGCCATCACCACCGCTATCTGCTCGCCGTACGGCTGGCCGGCTGCCTCAACCCGCTGCTGCTGCCGCTCCGCCCGGCGGTGGCGTACGCCACGGAGCGCTGGGCCGACGAGGAGGCCGCACGGGCCGTCGGCGACCGCCGGGTGACGGCGCACGCGATCGGCAAGGCGGCGCTCGTGGGCCGGGCGGGCGCCCCCCATCCGCAACTGGCGCACTTCGCCGCGGCGGAGACCGGACCGGTGCCGCGGCGGGTGGCGGCGCTGCTCGCGCCCGTCCCGCCGGCCCGGGGCTGGCCGCCCGCGCTGACCCCGACCGGCCTCGCCGCGCTCGTCGCCGCCGCCGGGACCGCCACGTCGGCCCTCGCCTCCCTGAACTCCACGATCGCCCTCGTCCTCATCCTCAAGGCCGCGACGCCGCTCTGAGGGGTGGGCTCCCCGGGGCGCGCACCCCCGCCGCACCCGGTGGCCGTTGCCGCGCGGCAACGCGCCCGATCCGTTGATCTCACCGCGAGCAAGTTCTACAAAGCTGTAGATATTGCCGGTACGCTGGACGTCCACACAAGGGCAACCGGCTTTTTCGGAGGGGGAGATGGCGACGAGGTGCACGCTCCCGAGCTGGGACTGTCCGCCGCCGGAGGCGGAGGTGCGATGGGTCTACCAGCCCGTCGAGGTGCGGTACCCGGACGGCCGCTGGTCGGTGGGCCGGATCACCGCCTGGTGGACGGACGAGGACGGCGACCGGTGGTGCCGGATGCGGACGGCGGCCGGCGGCGATCCGGCCCGCTGGTTCCGGTACGACCCGGACGCCATCCAGCTCCTCCCCAGCTCCGGCATCTGACCGGCAGGCGCGGCGGAACCGACCCGCGCCCGGGGCGTACGCACTCCCTGTCGCGCGCCCCCCGCGCGCCGCTGCTCCCGATGGCCACGGCGGCGCCGCCGGGCAGCGCGCCCGCGCCGGTGCGCGCCATCGGGCCCGCCCCGACCGCGCCGATCGCCGCGCCGCCCCCGGCCCGTCCGGCGCGTCCGGCGCCCCCGCGTCTGCCACCGCCACCTGCGACGCTCCCCGCAGCCGCGCTCCCCGACGTAGCATCCGCACGACGAGGAGGCCCAACGGCGTGCACGACAGGCAGAGTTCCCGGGGCGGCCCGCCCCTCCGGTCAGGATCCCCGCGCTCCGGCGCCCCGCCCGGCCGGGGTGTCCCCGGGCCCCGGCGCGGTCCCGCTTCCGCGCGCCGGGGCGCTCCGGGCGCGCCGGTCCCCCGGCCCCGTACGGGAGGACCGCCCCGGGCGCCGCGCCCGCCCGCGCCGTCCGGGAAGCTGCGGATGACGCGCCGCGGCCGGATCGTCGCGTGGGCCGGTGCCGTCCTCGCCGCGGTGCTGCTGGGCACCACCGGCGCGGGCGCCTGGGTCTACCAGCATCTCGACGCCAACATCCGCGGCGCCGACATCGGCGACGGGCTCGGCGACCGGCCCGCCAACCTCAGCCCCGGCTCCAAGAACATCCTGGTCGTCGGCTCCGACAGCCGCGCGGGCGCCAACGCCGCGTACGGCAAGGGCCTGACGACGATGCAGTCGGACACGCTGATGCTGCTGCACCTCTCGGCGGACCGGCGCTGGGCGACCGCGCTGTCCTTCCCGCGCGACTCCTGGGTGCGCATCCCCGCCTGCGTCCGCGGCGACGGTTCCTCGTCCGCGCCGCACCACTTCAAGATCAACGAGGCGTTCTCGATCGGCGGGGACACCGGCGACACCGGCAAGGCCGCGACCTGCGCGATCAAGACGGTCGAGGGCGCCACCGGGCTGCGCGTCGACCACTTCGCCTCCCTCGACTTCCAGGGTTTCAAGGGCATGGTCAACGCCCTGGACGGGATCGAGGTCTGCCCGGAGCACGCCATCCACGACACCAAGGCCCGCCTCGACCTGCCGGCGGGCTGCCAGAACGTCCGCGACGAGCAGGCGCTCGGCTACGTCCGCACCCGGTACAGCGTCGGCGACGGCTCCGACCTCGGCCGCATCGGCCGCCAGCAGGAGTTCCTGAAGGCCCTCGGCACCAAGGCCCGCGCCCAACTGACCAGCCCTGGCTCGCTCTACGACTTCCTCGACTCGGCCACCCGGTCCCTGACCACCGACCGCGAGCTGGCCGGGATCAAGCCGCTCTACGACCTCGCCGCCACCCTCAAGGACATCCCCGCCGACCGGCTCACCTTCCTCACCGTGCCGAACTATCCGCGCGAGGCGGACGTCCCCAGCGACCGCGCCAACGTCGTCTGGCAGTACCCGCAGGCCGGTGAGGTCTTCCGGGACCTCGCGCACGACCGGGAGATCGGGGCCGCCGCCAAGCGGAAGCTGGCCGCGGCCGCCACGCATCCCGTCACCGCGTCCGCCGTCCGCGTCCGCGTCCTCAACGGCACCGGCGTCCCCGGCCGGGCCGCCACCGCCGCCGCATCGCTGCGCGCCCTCGGCTTCACCGTCACCACCACCGGAAACGCCCCCGCGGCGGCCACCACGGCCCTCGGCTACCCGGCGGGCCTGCGCGACCACGCCGAGATCCTCGCCGCCCGCCTCCCCGGCCACCTCACACCCCGTCAGGCGGCGGACGCGCCACCGGGCGAGATCACGCTGACGGTCGGCCCGGACTTCCCGTCCGACGGCGGCTGAGGGAGAACCCGTACGGGACGAGAGGCGGTCCCGTACGGGGCGGGCCGTCTCCCTTACGGGAGGGGACCTCCCCCTACGGGACCGAAGCGGCTCCCCTACGGGCCCGGCCCGGAACCCGTACGGGACGGACCGTCCGGCACGACGGCCGGCGGCTCTCAGCCCGCGAACACCACGCTCGCCAGGAACGTATGGACGGCCGTGCCGCCGAGGATGCTCAGCAGGGCGTTGCGGCGCCACAGGTGCAGGCCGATGGTGACGGCCAGCGCGGTGAGCGGGGCCAGGGCGCTCGCGTGGGTGACGGGCACGTCCCGCAGGGCGTAGACGAGCAGGATCACCATGACGCCGGCGGGCATCCGGGTGGCGAGGTACCGGGCCGTGGAGCTGTTGCGCAGCGGGGTGAGGGCCGCGAAGGGCAGGGCGCGCAGGCCCCAGGTGACGGCGGCGGAGACGAGGATCGCGGCGATCGCGTAGCGCGGGTCAGGCATGGTGCGCCTTCCTGCGGGCCGCGAAGTGGCGGGCCAGAACGGCCGCGGTGAACAGTCCGAAGGCGACCGGCAGCATCTCGTCCGGGCAGAGCACCCGGGCGACGAGCGCGCTGAGCAGCGCGAGCACGGGCGTGGGCGGATCGCCGCGCAGATCGCGCACCGCGTCCAGCGCGAGGACGGTGAACAGCGCGGTGAGGGCGAAGTCCAGGCCGGTGACGCTCTTTGGGATGAGGGAGCCGAGCAGCGCCCCGGCCACCGCGCTGCCCGCCCAGTACAGGTGCAGATAGAGCTGGAGGCAGAGGATCCGGCGGCCGGGCCAGGTGCGGGCCTCCTCCCCGGTGGTCAGCGCGTACGCCTCGTCGCACAGGGCGAAGGTGCTGTACGTCTTGCCGAGGCGGCCGGTCACGCGGTGCAGGGGGAAGGAGAGCGCGTAGAAGACGTGACGGACGTTCACCATGAAGGCGGAGACGGCGATGGACGCCAGCGGGGTGCAGGCGGTGACCAGGCCGATGAGCAGGAACTCGAACGAGCCGCCGAAGGCGAGCACCGCGGACAGCCCCGCCCACCACCAGTCCAGACCCGACTGCGTCACGAGCGCCCCGAAGGCGAGGCCGAGCGGGACGAACGCCAGCCCGGCGCCCGCCGAGTCCTTGAACGCCGCGCGCGCCGGGGAGGGCTCCGGAGAGGGCTGGGGCGGTATCGGGGAGGGTGGTGCGGGCGTGGCCGAGGGCGCCCGCACCGCGACGGCAGGACGAGTGTGCATGGCGCAATTTTAGGAAAAGGCGCGCCTCATTTGATTGCCGAAAGACCCTGTAATCTCGCGATATGAGCAAGGAAGTGCCACTCGATGCGATCGATCGGGAAATTATCTTTCATCTGCGTCAGGACGGCCGGCTGACCAACGTCGAACTGGCCAAACGCGTCGGTCTGACCGCACCGCCCTGCCTGCGCCGGGTCAAGCGTCTGGAGGAGTCCGGCGTCATCACCGGCTACCGCGCCGTCATCAACCGCGAGGCCGTGGGGCGCGGCCTGGAAGTCATGATCGACGTCGAGATCTACGCGCAGGACCGCAAGAGCTTCGAGGAGTTCGAGACCATCGTCGCCTCCTTCGAGGAGGTCGTGGAGTTCCGCCGGATGTACGGCCGCCCCGACTACTTCATCCGCGTCGCCGTCGCCGACCACGCCGCCTACGAAGCGTTCCTCACCGACCGGCTCAGCGGTCTGCCCGCCGTCCGCCGCCTCGAATCCCATCTGACGATGAAGGAGATCAAGAGCGTTCCGTAGGGCCGGGGTGCCGTGGTCCCGGGGTGCTGCGGTCCCGGGGTGCTGCGGTCCCGTGGTCCCGTGGTCCCGTGGTCCCGTAGGGGTGATCCGTACGGGGGCGGGGCCGCCTCGGGGGCGTCCCGTACGGGGTGGGGCTCTCGGCCCGTACGGAATGAGGCCGGCGCTCGGGGACGCCCCGTACGGGTGGTCCGGCGCCCCCGGCGGCCGTGGCCGGTGTCCGGCGGCGGCCCTGCGCCCGTGTCCCTTGCCCTGGAGCGCACTCCAGCACCTAGCCTCGCGCCTGACCAGCGGCGGGCCACTCCGGGCCGCCGCCCGCCGCACCGAAAGGGACACCGTGCGATACACGCTCTTCGGCAGGACCGGTCTGCGGGTCAGTGAGCTGAGCCTCGGCGCCATGACCATCGGTGACGACTGGGGCTGGGGCGCGTCCAAGGAGGTCAGCGCCCGGATCGTCGACGCGTACGCGGACGCCGGCGGGAACTTCCTCGACACCGCGAACAACTACACCGACGGCAGCTCCGAGACGATCCTCGGCGAACTGCTCACCGGGCGCCGCGACCGCTTCGTCCTCGCCACGAAATACACCTGCGCCACCCGCACGGGCGACCCCAACTCGGCGGGCAACCACCGCAAGAGCCTCGTCCGCGCCCTGGAGGACAGCCTCACCCGGCTGCGCGCCGATCACGTCGACATCCTCTGGGTGCACGCCCGCGACAACTTCACCCCCGTCGAGGAGGTGATGCGCGCCCTCGACGACGTCGTCCGCTCCGGCAAGGTCCTCTACCTCGGTGTCTCCGACTGGCCCGCCTGGGAGATCGCGCAGGCCAACACCCTCGCCGAACTGCGCGGCTGGACGTCGTTCGCCGGCTCCCAGCTCCGCTACAACCTGCTGGAGCGCACCCCCGAACGCGAACTCCTCCCGCAGGCCCGCGCGTTCGACCAGGCCGTCCTGGCGTGGGCACCGCTGGCCGCCGGAAAACTCACCGGCAAGTACCGGCGGGGCGAGACCGGCCGCCTCACCACGGAGAACGAAGGCACCGCGGCCCACGAGGACGCCGTCCTCGACGCCGTCCTGGACATCGCAGACCAAGGCGGCTGGACCCCCGCCCAGGTCGCCCTGGCCTGGCTCCGCTCCCGCCCCGGCAACGTCATCCCCCTCATCGCCGCCACCAAGGAATCCCAGCTCACCGACAACCTCGCCAGCCTCGACGTCACCCTCGACGCCGACGCCCTCACCCGCCTCGACACCGTCAGCGCCGTCCCCCTCGGCTTCCCCCACGACTTCCTCCGCGACCCCGCCATCACCACGAACGTCTACGGCGACCGCTGGGACGCGATCGAGGACCGGCGGTCCACGTACCGGCGGACGGCGCATGGGGTGAGGTAGGGCTCCTCGGGGGCGCCGCTTCGGGGCGCCCCCCGGCGGCGGCGCGCCCCGGCCCGGCACGTTCACAGGCGCACCCGGCGTGGGGCGCTGCTGTTGGTCACCCTGCTTGTGCCGTACGAGGGGACCCAATAACAGGAAGCGCCGGGCCAGCTCCTCATGAGGTCAAGCGAACACTCCGGCTCTCACAGCGAAGTCCCGCACCCCCGCGAGAGAGCGATCGTGCCGCAGAAGAGTCTCGACAAGGACCCTCACGGACCCCCGGCGCACTTCCTGCGGCGCGGCCTCCTCGGCCGCGAGCAGCGCGCGATAGCAGTGAACGGGCTTGTTCCACTGGTCGTAGGCGCGGGCGACGTCGATCCAGTAGCGGGCGCGGCGTTCGCTGGTAGGCAGGGACCGGACATCGACCCCGCGCGCGTACGCGATGGCCTGCCCGGCGTCCCCGAGAAGCTGGCTGATCGAGATCTGGTGCAGGAGGACCTGGCTGGGGCCGAATACGGAGCCGTGGAGCGCGGTGTCCCGGCCCAGCCGTACGGCGGCGGCGTGCGCCTCGCCGATCAGGTCGTGCGCGGTGTGCCGGTCGCCCGCCTTGGCGGCCGTGTAAGCGGCGGTGGCGTAGAGGTTGCCCTGCACCGACAGGTGTGCGGCCTGCTCCCGCGGGTCCGCGATGGTGAGCTGCTGTGCGGCGTGGAGGGCGATGCCGGTCGCGCGCTGGAGATGGCCGGCGCGCCGCCAGGCGCTGGAAACCATGCGGTAGGACTCCGCCACGGTCAGCGGCCCGGCACCGTCGAGGGCGGCGGTCAGGGCACGGTCAGCGGTGAGGACGGCGAGCCCGTCCTCACCGCCGAGTTTGATGCACAGGCGCGTCGCGATGTTGTACAGGTCGGCGACGGCGACTGCCGAACGCTCAGGGTCTCCGGCTCCCCCGAGCTGCTGGGCGAGGGTGAGTCGGGCGGGCAACTCGTAGGCAAGCCGGTCGTAGCGGGCCGCGCCGAATTCCGCGCGGGAGGCGTCGACGGCCGCTTGCACCGTGTCGCCGGTCGGGTCCACACCTGCGGGGGCTTCGGCCGTACGGCGATGGAGAAGAAGTTCTTCGAGCCCGGCGAGGGGCCGTCGTGGCTGGGCGGCGGCGGTGGCCGGCTGAGCTCCTAAGGCCGCGGCCGTTGTGGCTGCGAGTCCGACCAGGAGGTTCCGCCGTCGCATCTCTTCCGTCTCCTCACCACGGGGCTCCATGCTCACCCTAACGGGGAGCGCACGTGTCGCCGGTGGCGTCGCGCGGCCTGTTTCCGGGGGTGATACCGGCAGCCCCAGCACCCGTGGGTCGATGTCGAGTACGGACGCGATCCGCCGCAGGAAGGCCGCGTCCCCCAGGGGCTGTTTCCCTCTCTCCATCCGGGACAGTGACGCCGCCGTATAGCCGACGGCCCGGCCGACTTCATCGAGGGTCATATCGGCTGCACGGCGTGCCAGCCGGATGATCGCGGGTCGGTCGCTCCGGCCGACGGCCGCCCGCATCGACGTCGTTCGCCAGACCACCTCGTGTGGATCCACGGGACACCTCCCAACCGCCGATCTTCTCCCAACTGCCGTACACAACGAGGACGTTGTAATTCTTTTGCGTGACGCGCAAGACGGTTACCGGATACCGCCGCGGCCGGTCCGCAAAGGAAGTTCCGGGGGTGTCCTGGGAAACGCGAAGCGCGCATCACGGCGTGCTTTCAGCGTCCGAGAACGGAGTGACTGCCCGTCGCGTGGCCCGCGAGGAGCAGGACTCGAAACGGAGGAAGCAATGAGCAACTCGGAAAGCGTCCCCCCGCCCTTCTCCCGTTCCTCGTCCCCCTTCGTGGGGGCGACCGTCGCGGTTACCGGCGGTGGAGGGCTGATCGGCAGCCGGATCGCCGTCCAACTGCGGGCAGCCGGTGCCCGCGTGATCGTGGTCGGCAGGCTCGACGCGTATCCGAGCCGGGTCTACACCGAGCTGTTCGGCATCGACACCGGACACCGGGACACCGTGGTCGGCGATGTGACGGACCGGGCGCTGATGCGGCACGTCATCGGGCAGAGCGACTACGTGATCCACGCCGCGGCGATGGCGGACGTGGCCGCGTGCACCCGTAACCCGCTCGCCGCGCTGGGGACCAACGTCACGGGAACCCAGATCCTGCTGGACGAAGTGGTCCGCGCGGGGCGCGTGCAGCGGTTGGTGTTCACCTCGTCGGCGAGCGTCTACGGCAACGGCCGCCCCGTCGCTGCCGGGGACCCCGTGCAGTTCCACGAGGACGATGTACCCGCCCCATTGTCGGTCTACGGCAATACGAAGCTGTGGGGCGAGCACCAGGTGCGGATCGCCGGTGCGGCGGAGGGCATCCCGTACTGCGTGGTGCGCTACTTCTCCGTCTACGGCGAGCCCCAGACGGTCAAGGAGGGCAGCCATTCGTGGGTGGTGGCCTGGCTGGCGATGCGGGCTCACCTCGGACTTCCGCTGGAGCTGAACGGCGGCGGGCATCAGGTACGCGACTTCATCCACGTCGATGACATCGCTGCAGGCACCATCCGCGCGCTGGTCGCACCCGGTGCGTCCGGGCACGTGATCAACGTCGGCACGGGGCGGCCGACAACGATCCGGGCCATTGCCGAGCGAATCGTGAGGCACCACCCGGGCGCCGCCCTGGTCGAACGCCCGCTGCCGCCCGGCGATCCGATGGGCGGCTACGCCGACACCCGCCGCATGCGCGAAGCCCTGGGCTGGGAACCGCGGATCACGGTGGAGGACGGAGTCGACCGGTACGTGAGGTGGCTGGCCGCACGCCCCGACGCCGTCCCGCAGTGGATGCGCCACCTGTCCGGCGCCGCGTGACGGCCTAGATGACCGGCGGGCGGCCCAGCCGCGTCATGCGCCACACGGTGGACCAGCGCATCGGCCGGCGTCGTCCGCACGGTTGCCGTACGCCTTCGGTGAAGCCGCCGGCCCAGGCCCGCAGGCCGTCCCGCTGCCGGACGCGGGCCAGGGTGAGGGCGGTCCAGGTGCCGAGGTAGAGCGGGACCAACGCCGCGGGCAGGTGGCGTTTGGCCAGCCAGACGCGGTTGCGGGCCGTCATCCGGTGGTAGACCGCGTGCCGTGCGGGACTGGTCCGCGGGTGTTGCAGCAGCAGCCGCGGCTCGTACGTCACCGACCAGCCCGCGTCCAGGGCGCGCCAGGCCAGGTCCGTCTCCTCGTGCGCGAAGAAGAACTCCTCCGGCCAGCCGCCGATCTCCGCCAGCATCGGCATCGACAGGGCGTGCCCGCCGCCCAGGAACGTCGTCACCGGCCCGGCCCGCATCGGGTCCTTCGCCCGCAGCCGGGGGACGTGGCGCCGCTGGGTGTGCCCGCTCTCGTCCGCGATCCGGAAGCTGACGATGCCCAGCTCCGGGTCGGCCGCGTAGAGATCGGCGACGGTGCGGAAGACGTCCGTGCCGACCAGCAGGCCGTCATCGTCCAGGTCCACCAGGACGTCGACGTCGCCGAACTCCGCCAGGCGCCGCATCGCGACGTTGCGGCCGCCGGAGACGCCGAGGTTCTCCGGCAGTTCCACCGTGGTGACCCAGTCGGGGAGTGCGGGCAGCGGTGAGCCGTTGCCGACGACCACGACCCGCGTGGCGGCGGTGTCCTGCCCGGCGACGGAGTCGAGCAGCGCCCGCAGCTCCGCTGGCCGGTTCCCCATCGTCAAGACGGCGACGCCTACGCGGGGGTGACGCACGGCTGGGCTCCGTTCGCTGGGATGAGGCGTGATGCCAGTGACCGTACCGGCCGGGCCGCGGTAGGCGGGCCGACCGGGCCGCGACTCTGACAACGGGAGGGGCGAGGGGGCCGTAAGGGTCTGGGAAACCCGCACGGGGCTGCGGCCCCCTACGGGCCCGGGGGTTCCAAGGGACGTGCTCGGGGCCTGCGCACCCGGCCCGCCCTACCCCACCCCCGCGTCCAACGGCGCCCCGAACCCTTCCTCCCCCGTGTCGGCCCTCCTGGGGCAAACCGCCTCCGTCCCGCTCGCCAGCCGCAGGAACCGGGCCGGCTGTGCCGACCACTCCACCCACGTCGCGCCGCAGTCGAGGGTCAGCCCGCAGGCGGCTCCCAGGCGCAGTGCGAGCGCCGCCTCGGTCGCCTCCGGCCGGTCCAGCAGCCGCCGCACACGGTCCCGTTCGTACGGCGCGCACCCGGCGCTCACCTCCCGTGCGTCGTCGGCGATACGGCGTACCGCCGCGTCCGGGGTCCGTACCGCGGCGGACACCCACGAGGCGACGGCTTCGGCGTCCCCCGAGGAGTACACGTACCGCTCGCACCAGTACCCGGACGAGACGAGCCCCCGCTCCGTCATACGCCGCTCCACGCCGCCGCCTCCCGCCCCCGCCGCACGCGGGGCCGTTCCCGCTCGGCGGGCCGCTCCGGGCGGACGGCGACCGTGTAGAGGCACCCGTACGCGTCCACGGCCCGCACCGTGACGCCGACCCCCGCCACCAGCGCCTCCCGCGCCCCGTCCTGCTCGGCGGGGTCCCTCAGCCAGGCCCGTACCGCCCCGTCGTACGGCGCGCCCACCTGCTGCGCGACCTGCACCGCCCGCCGCCGCATCCAGGCCACCGCGCCACCCGGCGAGTACGACACCCATCCGCCGAGCGGAATCTCCCCGCCGTCCGGCCGCCGGGCCGTGGCCCGCACCCGGTACGCGACGAGTTCCGGCCGTTTCACCGTGCCCGGAGCGTCGGCCCCGGCCCCTCCGCAGGCGGGACGGCAAGCTCCGCCCACACCGTCTTCCCGATGACGTGCCGCACGACGCCCCAGCCATCGGCCAACGCGTCCACCAGCATCAAGCCACGCCCACATTCCGCGTCCTCCCCTGGACATCCCTCACGCACGGGCAGCTCCGCACTCCCGTCCTGCACCTCCAGCCGCAACCGGCCGTCCCCCGACGCCCCGCACCGGACCCCGACCGCCCCCATCACCGGCGCCCGCGCCTTGACCGCGTTCGTCACCAGCTCGGACACCAGCAACTCCGCGACTCCGGCCGCGTCCCGGCCGATCCCCGAGGCCAGCAACCGGGCCCGGAGAGCCAGCCGGGCACGGCGGACGCTGCGGGGGTCCAGGGGTAACTGGCAGGAGAGATATGGGAGTTGGAGTGTTGGCGCGCCGACGTACGCAGACATGAGCGTTCCCTTGAGAGCACGACAAGGAGACCCCGCCACACCCCCTACCCCAGAGCGTGAACGAGGTGAGACCCACCGTGACAGCGAGCCATTCCCCGGCGCAACTAAAACTGGGGAATTAATTCCCGCGAGTGATAGCCCCGATCGTGTTGCAGGCTGAAGCCGTCCCACCGCAGACTGTGCGCAGCGCTCAAGGAAGGCCAGAAGTGACGAGTCAACAGACAGCCGCCGCGCGGAAATCCACGGTTCTGGGCAGGAAACTGGGCGGCGAGCTGCTGAAGCTCCGCGTCGCCCAGGGGCTGACTCAGCCGCAGGCCGCACAGCATCTGACCGCTACGCAGACGAAGGTCGTCAAGATAGAGCGCGGCGTGGTGCCCGTACGCGATCCGGACCTTCATGCGCTGTGCGACCTGTACGGACTGGAACGCCCCGGCCCCGCTCGCGATCGTCTGCTGGCGCTCGCCAGGGCGGACCGCGAGCGCCGCAGGGCAAAGGGCTGGTGGGAGGAGTACACCAACCTCGGCGATCTGCTGGAGTACATCCAGCTCGAAGCCGGGGCCTCACGGATCCGTACGTTCCAGAACCAACTCGTCCCCGGCCTTTTGCAAACGCCCGAATACGCCAGGGCTGTCGTGGTGGCCGATGACGTGTGGGAGGACCCCGACGAGGTCGACCAGTTCGTGGCGGCTCGTATCAGCAGGCAGGCGCGGCTCATGGAAAGCCGGGACCTGGAGTTGTGGGCCGTGCTGTCCGAGGGCGCCCTCCGCCAGCAGGTCGGCGGCCCCACGGTCATGCGGAGGCAGTTGGAGCGACTCCTCGAAACATCGAGCTTGCCCAACATCAAGCTTCAGGTGTGGCCGTTCGAAGCAGCGGCGCACGCGTCGATGACCGGCCCCTTCGTCATCGTGGGCTTCGAGGAACCCGCTGCGCTGGACGTAGTCCACGTAGAAACTGCGGGCTCCCGGCTGTGGCTGGAGCGTGAGGAGGACGCGAACAGGCATCGCGGGCTGTTCGATAGCGTGCGCAGACAAGCGCTGTCCCCCGACGACACTCGCGCACGACTGGCCAGTTTGATCAAGGAGTACCGGTGACCGACTTCGAGTTCCATAAGTCCAGCTACAGCGGTTCCCAAGGGGAGTGCGTCGAGGTCGCCCGTAATATCCCCGGGGCCACTGCCGTCCGCGACAGCAAGCGCACCGCCGGGCCCCGCCTCACCTTCACCGCAAGCTCTTGGGACACGTTCGTCCAGAACCTCAAGGGCGTAGACAGCACGAACTGCTGACCAGCTCACGCCTTTCCCAGAGCCCCTGGCCCTCTTGAAGGCCAGGGGCTCCTTCGTTGAAATGGCCTCACCGGACCGAGCCTCGCGCCCTGGCTAGGAGCACTGACCATGCAATCTGAGATCACCACTCCCTTCCAGAAGTCGTCCCACTCAGCTCAGAACGGCGACTGCGTCGAGGTCGCCCACAACTCGACCAACGGCCGCATCATCCGCGACAGCAAACGCCCCACCGGGCCGCGACTCGCCTTCAACGCAGCCTCCTGGTACGCATTCCTCCAAAACCTTAAAGAAGACGGCGAGGCGTGTTGCTGAGCCAAGGCATACCCAACGGATGGAGGACTCATCGTGAAGTCTGAGATCGCCACCCCCTTCAGAAAGTCGTCGCACTCGGGCCAGAACGGCAACTGCGTCGAGGTTGCCCGCACCTCGACCGATGGCCGCGCCGTACGTGACAGCAAGCGCCCCAAGGGGCCTCGTATCGACTTCGGCGGAGCCGCTTGGGACGCGTTCGTCCAGAACCTCAAGGGCGAGGACAGCACAAGCTGCTGACCAGCTCGTTCCCCCGTCAGAGCCCCTGGCCCTCTTGAAGGCCGGGGGCTCCTTCGTTGAGATGGGTGCAACGGACCGATGCCTGCCGAGCTGACCGGAGGACTGGCCATGCACCCTGAGATCACCACCCTCTTTCGGAAGTCGTCGTACTCCAACCAGGAGGGCAACTGCGTCGAGGTAGCCCGCACCTCGACCGATGGCCGCGCCGTCCGCGACAGCAAGCGCGCCGCCGGGCCCCACCTCACCTTCACCGCAAGCTCTTGGGACACGTTCGTCCAGAACCTCAAGGGCGAGGACACAGCTTTCTGAACGCCATCATGTGAGGGGTCCCGGCCAACCGGCCGGGACCCCTCACGTCGTTCCGCTACCGCAGCGGGCAGCGCAGTTCCGGGCTGTCGCGGTTCGGGGAGCAGGTGATCACGGCGAGGGAGTGGAAGAGCGTGCCGGTGAGGTAGTGGCCCAGGGAGATGTCGCCGCCCCAGGTCAGCCGCTCCAGCGCCGAGGTGACCAGGTGGTCCAGGCGTGCCTCGTCCCGTTCGGAAGGAGCCGCGAACCGACCGGCCACCGCGGCGAGCTGAGTACCGATCCACGCTCCGGCCTCTTTCGGCTCCTGCCAGGTCCCCCGGACGACGGATGCCGGTTTCATCAGCCAGTGCGCGGTCTGCAAGGGCGGGAGGTCCGTCACGGTGAATTCGGCCGCCACTTCGCGGTACCGAGCGGTCAGCCGTTGCCCCGCCGCATCGTCCGGGGCTGCGGGAGGGGGCGGGTCGGGGTGGGGAGGCCGCCTCAGTGCTTCGTTGTCGAACGCCTTCTTCTCACCGAGCCATGCGTAGCCGTGATGGTGCACCGCCACTCCGTTCCGGAAAGGGCGACGGCCCCGCCCGTCGGTGTGCGAGGCGGGGCCGTCGGTCGGATGGACCGGAAGATCAGGCGGAGAGCCCGAAGCGCGCCGGGTCGATCCCGGCCGCTGCCAGCTCCGCCGAGGTGAAACGCAGCGAGTCACCGGCCGGGCGCTTGCTGTCGCCCAGCGCCCAGGCATCCGTCCCGATCCGGGCCAGCGTCACGCATGCCTCGCCGTCCGGGTGCGTGTTTCCTCCGCATGCGGTGCGGAACTCGGCGTCGTCGATGGGGAGTCCGTACAGGTCGGTCATCTCGTGCCCTTCCTGAGCTGCCGTCGGCCGACCGGATGCCGGCCTCCTCCGCCCTGTCGGGCGGCAGGTCATGGGACGAGCCTAGGAAGCGGCAAATTCCTGTCGCCACGTTCTTGCAGCAGATTGCACGTGAATCACCCGAGCGAGGTGATCGCATCCGAGATCAGCGCTCGGGCCGCGCCTCCGTACACAGCCATCGCGGACAGCTCGGAGAACGCCTTTGCATAGGTGGCGATTTCGCTCGGGGCGGTGATGTTCACGCAAGCTGTCAGAAGCTCGACGGTCGACTGCCGGTTGTCGAAGAGGTAGAAGGCTTCCAGCGGCCAGACGCTGCGGCGGGCCGCGAACGGGATAACTCCGATGCTCACGTGCGGCAGCGCCATCGTGGCCAGGAGATAACCGAGTTGCCCGGCCATGGTGGCGTTGTCGCCGATGCGGTAACGAAGGACGGTCTCTTCCATGAGCAGAGCGAAGCTGTGCCGACCCTCATGCAGGACCTGCGAACGCTCGATCCGGGAAGCGGCCGCCTGCTCGGAGTCGTCAGGCGTTTCCTGGAACGCGGCGATCGTCGAAAGCAGGGCCGTGGCGTACGCCTCGGTCTGGAGCATGCCGGGAACCACGTTCGAGCAGTACACCCGGAAGTGACGGGTCTGCTGGTGCAGAGGCACCACGTCTTCCTGCGCCCGGCGCATGCCGTGCCGGTGGAGCTTCTGCCAGTGCACATACATCTGATCGACCTGGCGGTTCACAGCGATCAGATCGGCGGCCCGGTCCTCGGCACCGCACGCCGCGCACCACGCGCGGATATCCGCGTCGGACGCGGGGGTTCTGGCCCGCTCGATGCGGGACGACTTGGCCGGACTCCAGCCGCACCGGAGAGCCAACTCCTGCCCGGTCAATTCCGCCTCTCTGCGCAGCTCCCCGAGGCGCGCGGCGAGCGCTTCGCGGGCGGCCTGGGCGCTGGAGGAAGGGGAGACGGACATGAGTCGGCTCTTCGCGGTTCGTCGTGTCAGACCTGGTACTTCTCGTGCGGGGTTCCGCGTTCCCAGACCGCCTCGAAAGCGGCCGAGGCCAGACGCGCCACCGCGGGTTCCGTCCGGACCTCCCAGCCGGGCTCGGACCAGTCTCCTTCACCGGTGAAGTGGTTGAAGAGCACCGTCTCGCCGTCGAAAATCCAGCAGTCGTTGCCGGGCAGTGCGATGTCCGACGCCTGGCGCCGGGGCAGCCAACGGACCTGCTCACCCGCGTGGAGGTTGACCGGGGTGCCGGCGTGCTCGTACCGGATGTACTCCGTGACCGGCTCCGAGACCACGCGTGCGCGGCGGATGGTGACGCCCCGGGCCACGGTGTCGCCGATCAGCTTCACCCAGGGCGCCCAGTAGGCCGATCCCGGGTCGACGTCCCGGTGGCCCGTGCGCTTCCAGTGCTCGAAGTCCCCGGCCTCGTCACCCACGCCGTACGTGTCGCGCATCTCCAGATGTACGGCCGAGTGTCGGGTCGCCGCCAGCAGCTCGTGGAAGCTTGGTTCCTTCTGCGACATCGCACGCCTTTCTCAGCATCGGCACCATGCGTGCCGGGATACGGATCACTGCTTCGTGTGGCGGAATCCCCGGCGAGTGGCCGGGTGCCTCGAATGCGGCGCACTCCGCCTCCAGCCGGGCGTCCGGCTTCCACCCCTGAAGGACCAATTCCCCCTGTGCCTCATCGACCCAGACGGTGGGGGAGCCCACCTGGCCGGTATCCGGATCGATCCCGATGAACCGCAGTGCCATAACTGCCTCCGGTGTCGAGCGGCTTTCGCCATCTTGCACGAGCTTCGGGGGAGAGGGAGGGAGGCGTCAAGAACGGCGGCCGCCCGAAGGGCCCTCTCCAGGCAGTTATCGGCCACGCCCTCCTTTCCGGGAAAGGTGGCGGCCCGCCCCACCCCTCACAGGCGGAACGGGCCGCAACGGCACCGACACACGGCGTCAGAAAACCCCGCCGCCGCGCAAGATCACTCCTCGCCCTCCAGCTCCCCCTCCGTCTCCAGGAACGCCTCGCGGAGGGCGGCGAGGGTCTCCGCGTCGGGCTTCTCCCACATGCCGCGCGACTCCGCTTCCAGGAGGCGTTCGGCGATGCCGTGGAGGGCCCAGGGGTTGGCCTCTTGGAGGAAGGCGCGGTTGTCGGGGTCGAGGACGTAGGTCTGGGCGAGCTTGTCGTACATCCAGTCGGCTACGACGCCGGTGGTCGCGTCGTAGCCGAAGAGGTAGTCGACGGTGGCGGCGAGTTCGAAGGCGCCCTTGTAGCCGTGGCGGCGCATCGCCTCGATCCAGCGCGGGTTGACGACGCGGGCGCGGAAGACGCGGGAGGTCTCCTCGACGAGGGAGCGGGTGCGGATCGTTTCGGGGCGGGTGGAGTCGCCGATGTACGCCTCGGGGGCGGTGCCCTTCAGCGCCTTGACGGTGGCGACCATGCCGCCGTGGTACTGGAAGTAGTCGTCGGAGTCGGCGATGTCGTGTTCGCGGGTGTCGGTGTTCTTCGCGGCGACGGCGATGCGCTTGTACGCGCTCTCCATCTCGTCGCGGGCCGGGCGGCCCTCCAGACCGCGGCCGTACGCGTAGCCGCCCCAGACGGTGTAGACCTCGGCGAGGTCGGCGTCGGTGCGCCAGTCGCGGGAGTCGATGAGCTGGAGCAGGCCCGCGCCGTAGGTGCCGGGGCGGGAGCCGAAGATGCGGGTGGTGGCGCGGCGTTCGTCGCCGTGGGCGGCGAGGTCGGCCTGGGCGTGGGCGCGGATGAAGTTGTCGGCGGCGGGCTCGTCCAGCCCGGCGGCGAGCCGTACCGCGTCGTCCAGCAGGCCGATGACGTGCGGGAACGCGTCGCGGAAGAAGCCGGAGATGCGGAGGGTGACGTCGATGCGGGGGCGGCCCAGCTCCTCCAGGGCGATGGGCTCCAGGCCGGTGACGCGGCGGGAGGCGTCGTCCCAGACGGGGCGGACGCCGAGCAGCGCGAGGGCCTCGGCGACGTCGTCACCGGCGGTGCGCATGGCGCTGGTGCCCCAGAGGGAGAGGCCGACGGAGGTGGGCCACTCGCCGTTGTCGGTGCGGTAGCGCTCCAGGAGGGAGTCGGCGAGCGCCTGACCGGTCTCCCACGCGAGGCGGGAGGGGACGGCCTTGGGGTCGACGGAGTAGAAGTTGCGGCCGGTCGGCAGGACGTTGACGAGGCCGCGCAGCGGGGAGCCGGACGGGCCCGCGGGGACGAAACCGCCGTTGAGGGCGTGGACGGCGTGGTCGATCTCGGCGGTGGTGCCCGCCAGGCGCGGGACGACCTCGCGGGCGGCGAAGTCGAGGATCGCGGCGACCTGTTCCGGCTGTCCGGCGGCCACGGCCGCGACGGCGGACGGCGCCCAGTCGGCGTCCTCCATCGCCTGGACCAGCTCCCGGGCTCGCTCCTCCGCCTCGTCGGCGGTGGTGCGGGTCGCGGCGGACTCGTCCAGGCCCAGCGCCTCGCGCAGTCCGGGCAGCGCGGACGTACCGCCCCAGATCTGGCGGGCGCGGAGGATCGCGAGGACGAGGTTGACGCGTGCCTCGCCGGTCGGGGCGGCGCCCAGGACGTGCAGACCGTCGCGGATCTGGGCGTCCTTGACCTCGCAGAGCCAGCCGTCGACGTGGAGGAGGAAGTCGTCGAAGCCGTCGTCGTCGGGGCGGGCCTCCAGACCGAGGTCGTGGTCGAGCCTGGCGGCCTGGATGAGGGTCCAGATCTGCGCGCGGATGGCCGGGAGCTTCGCCGGGTCCATGGCGCTGATCTGCGCGTACTCGTCGAGGAGCTGTTCGAGCCGGGCGATGTCGCCGTACGACTCGGCGCGCGCCATCGGCGGGACGAGGTGGTCGACGAGGGTGGCGTGGACGCGGCGCTTGGCCTGGGTGCCCTCGCCCGGGTCGTTGACGAGGAACGGGTAGACGAGGGGGAGGTCGCCGAGGGCGGCGTCGGGGCCGCAGGCGGCGGAGAGGCCCGCGTTCTTGCCGGGCAGCCACTCCAGGTTGCCGTGCTTGCCGAGGTGGACCATGGCGTCGGCGCCGAAGCCGCCGTCGTCGGCGGAGGCGGCGATCCAGCGGTAGGCGGCGAGGTAGTGGTGGGACGGCGGCAGATCGGGGTCGTGGTAGATCGCGATCGGGTTCTCGCCGAAGCCGCGCGGCGGCTGGATGAGGATCAGCAGATTGCCGCGGCGCAGGGCGGCGAGGACGATATCGCCCTCCGGGTCGCGGCCCGGCTCGTCCACGTGGCTGCGGTCGAGGAACATCTCGCCGGGCGGCGGGCCCCAGTGCCGCTCGACGGCGTCGCGCAGCTCCTGCGGCAGCGTGGCGTACCAGCGCTTGTAGTCGGCGGCGGGGATGCGGACCGGGTTCTTGGCGAGCTGTTCCTCGGTCAGCCACTCCTGGTCGTGGCCGCCCGCCTCGATGAGGGCGTAGATCAGCTCGTCGCCGTCGCCGGAGGCGAGACCGGGGACTTCCTCGTCGCCGAAGTCGTAACCCTCCTCGCGCAGGCGGCGCAGGAGGGCGACGGCGGAGGCGGGGGTGTCGAGGCCGACGGCGTTGCCGATGCGGGAGTGCTTGGTGGGGTACGCGGAGAGGACCAGCGCCAGCTTCTTCTCCGGCGCCGGGATGTGGCGGAGCTTGGCGTGGCGGACGGCGATCCCGGCGACGCGGGCGGCGCGCTCGGGGTCGGCGGCGTACGTCGGCAGACCGTCCTCGTCGATCTCCTTGAAGGAGAACGGGACGGTGATCAGGCGGCCGTCGAACTCGGGGACGGCGATCTGGGTGGCGGCGTCCAGCGGGGAGAGACCCTCGTCGTTCTCCTCCCAGGCGGCGCGGTTCCCGGTCAGGCAGAGCGCCTGGAGGATCGGCACGTCGAGGGCGGCGAGCGCGCCCGCGTCCCAGGACTCGTCGTCGCCGCCGGCGGACGCCTCGGCGGGCTTGGTGCCGCCCGCCGCGAGGACGGTGGTGATGATGGCGTCGGCCGGGCGCAGCGCCTCGATCAGCTCCGGTTCGGGCGCGCGCAGCGAGGCGACGAAGAGCGGCAGCGGCCGGCCGCCGGCCTCCTCGATCTTGGTGCAGAGCGCGTCGACGAAGCCGGTGTTGCCGCTCATGTGGTGGGCGCGGTAGTAGAGCACCGGGATGAGCGGGCCGTCGATGTCCGTACGGGCGGCGGGCCGGGCCAGTTCGCCCCAGGACGGGGCGGGCTGCGGCGGTTCGAAGCCGTGGCCGGTCAGCAGAACGGTGTCGGAGAGGAAGCGGGCGAGGCGGCCGAGGTTCTCCGGCCCGCCGTGCGCGAGGTAGGCGTGCGCCTCGGCGGCGATGCCGACGGGGACGGTGGACGCCTCCATCAACTGGGCGTCCGGGGCCTGTTCGCCGGTGAGGACGACGACGGGGCGGTGCTGGTCCTCGGCGAGGAGGAGGTTCAGGCCCTCCTCCCAGGCGCGGATACCGCCGAGGAGACGGACCACGACGAGGTCGGCGCCGTCGAGCAGCGCGGGGAGTTCGGCGAGGTCGAGCCGGGCCGGGTTGGCGAGCCGGAACGGCACGGGGCCGTCGGCGGCGCGGGCGCTGAGGAGATCGGTGTCGGAGGTCGACAGCAGCAGAAGCATGCGAGCGCAGAGCCTTCCTCGGGGTATCCGCGCCCCGGGTGGTTCGTTGGACGGCGGGAGTTCCTGACTCACCCGGCGGCTGCCGGGCTCACAGTGGCGGGACCGCGCCGGACTCTCACCGGGCTTCCTCCCTGAGGGCCGCCCCGCGTCGGGAAAAGCCCTCGTCGCCGTCGCCGGCGTCGGCGGGCCGGCTGACCCACCGGAGTGAATGGTAAGGGCTGCCCCGCCGCCACGGGAGCGGGCCTTCGGATCGACGCACGAGGTCAGGGGGCGCCTTGGGGGCGCGGCGCGATCCATCGTGGGTTGCCCTTACGGGATGTCCCTATGGGGCGGCCCGGGCGGGATGGCCTTACGGGTCGGGCGCACGGATGCCTTACGGGGTGCCCCTGCGGGGAGGGGCGGCTGGATGGGCGGGGGGGTCGGGCCCGTACGGGGTGTGCGGGGCCGAGCCCGTACGGGGTGCGGGGCCGAGTCCCTAAGGGGTGCGGGGCGTGGGCCCTGCGGGGTGGCCTTACGGGGTGCCCCTGCGGGGAGGGGCGGCTGGATGGGCGGGGGCTCGGGCCTGTACGGGGTGCGGGGCGGAGTCCGTACGGGGTGCGGGGCGTGGGTCCTGCGGGGTGGCCTTACGGGGTGCGGGGCCGGCCCGGGGTGGAGTGCGGGGCCGGCCCGAGGTGCGGAGCCCCTTGCGGGCGGCCGTACGGGGTGCGGGGCCCCGCGCGTACGGGGTGCGGGGCGGCCCGGGGCGCGGGTTCGGCTCCGGTGGGGCGGCGGCCAGGGCCGTGCGGCGGGCGGGGCGGGCATCCTCGGGTGGCCTCACCGGGGGCGGGCCCTCGGGGGCGGGGCCCTCGGACTTACGGGGTGCGGGCCCGGTCCGAAGCGCGGGTTCCCCGTCCGGGGGCGTGGCTCCGGAGGTACAGGGCTGCGCGCGGCCCCTACGGGACGCGGGCCGTTCCCCGTAGAGGGCGGGTGGCCGCTGCGGGATGCGGGTCCGGGCCCCGTACGGGCATCCCGGACGGGGCGCGTGCGAGGTGGTGGGTGTCCGGGCCGGTGGGCGGGGCGGGCCCCGGGGCGCCGTCGGCCTTCGGGGGGCGTCGGTATGCTCGCGGCCATGCCGCCCTCCCCCTCGAACCGGCCCTCCGGGGCCCAGCCGCCGCTGCGTGAGCGCGGTGACGCCTGCCCGGGAGCGCTGCGGCTGCACACGGCGGCGGACGGTGCGCTGGCCCGGGTACGGGTACCCGCCGGGGAATTGACGGAGCGTCAGGCGACCGCGTTGGCGGACGCGGCGGACCGCTTCGGGGACGGCGGGCTCTCCCTCACCTCGCGCGGCAACGTGGAGCTGCGCGGCCTCGGCGACGGCTGCGGCGGCGACCTGGCCGCGCTGCTGGCCGACGCCGGTCTGCTGCCCTCCGTACGCCATGAACGCGTCCGCAACATCGTCGCCTCGCCGCTCGCCGGACTCGACGGCCGCACCCCCGCCGACGTGCGGCGCTGGGCCCGTGAGCTGGACGGAATGCTCTGCGCGCAGGAGTGGACGGCGCGGCTTTCGGGCCGGTTCCTCTTCGTCCTGGACGACGGCCGGGGCGACGTGACGGGCCTCGGCGGAGATGTGACCTTGATCGCAGAAGACGCGGAAGACGCGGCAGGCGCGGGGGGAGCGGCGGGCGCGGCCGACGCGGGGCCGGGGGGCGCTCCCGGGGCCGCCCCTTCCGCTCTCCTCTTCCTCGGCTCCCCCGACGGTACCGGTGGCGCCCCGGCGGCGCTGCGGGTCGCGGGCGCCGACGCCGCCCGTGCCGCGCTCGCCGCCGCCCGGGTCTTCCTCGACGCCGCCGACGCGAGCGGCAGCGGCGCCTGGCGGGTCCGGGATCTTCCGGGGGGCGCGGCGCCGGACGCGCGCGCCGTCGGCGAACGACTACGCGCCGCCGGGGTCCCCGCCGCGTACGTACCGCCCGGCACCGTCCCGGACCGGCCGGAAGGCGGTGCGCCGTCACCCGGACCCGTCGAAGGGCCCGGCGGGCGCCGCACGCTGAGCGTCCTGGCGCCGCTGGGGCGGCTGACCGGCGCGCAGTGGCGCCTGCTGACCCGTATCGCCGGCGACGGGGACGGCACGCTCCGGCTGACCCCGTGGCGCGGCGTCCTCGTCCCCGGGGTCGCCGGGCCGGTGGCCGCCGCCCGGTTGCGGGAGTGCGCGGACGCGGGCCTGGTCACCGCCCCGGACTCGCCCTGGTACCGGCTCGGCGCCTGTACCGGGCGCCCCGGGTGCGCCAAATCCCTGACCGACGTACGGGCCGACGCGAGCGCCGTGGCGGCGGCCCTCGGGCGGGCTCCCGCGCTGCCGGTGCAGTGGTCCGGCTGCTACCGCCGCTGCGGCCACCCGCACGGCGCCTGGATCGACGTCCTGGCGACCGGCGGTGGCTACGACGTCACCGTGGTCCGGCCGGGGGCGCCACCGGAGCCGCTCGCGGCGGGCGCCACCGTGCGGCAGGTGGCGGAAGCCGTCGCGCCCGGGGTGCCCCCGGCGGCCCCGGGTACCGCACCGTGACCGCCACCGGGCCACGCCCCGGGCCCCGCGCCCGTTAGCGCGTACCCCGTCCCGACGCAGTACCCCGGACCGGAAACCCCGATCCGGCACCCGTTTCCCCACCCCACCACCGACCCACCACACCGAGGGCACCGTGTTCGACTACGAGAAGGACGGGGCGGCGATCTACCGCCAGTCCTTTGCCACCATCCGCGCCGAGGCGGACCTCGCGGGGCTGCCCGCCGACGTCAGCCGGGTCGCGGTCCGCATGATCCACGCCTGCGGCATGGTCGACCTCGTCCGCGACCTCGCCTTCTCACCCGGCGTGGTGGCGAGCGCGCGCGCCGCGCTGCGCGCCGGTGCGCCGATCCTGTGCGACGCGAACATGGTCGCCAGCGGCGTCACCCGTAAGCGGCTGCCCGCCGGCAACGAGGTGGTCTGCACCCTCGCCGACCCGTCGGTGCCCGCGCTCGCCGCCGAGCTGGGCACCACCCGCAGCGCCGCCGCGCTGGAGCTGTGGCGGGACAAGCTGGACGGCGCGGTCGTCGCCGTCGGCAACGCCCCGACCGCCCTCTTCCGCCTCCTGGAGATGATCGAGGAGGGCGCGCCGCGGCCCGCCGCCGTGCTCGGCATACCCGTCGGCTTCATCGGCGCCGCGGAGTCCAAGGAGGCACTGGCCGCCCATCCGGCGGGCCTGGAGCACCTGGTGGTGCGCGGACGGCGCGGCGGCAGCGCCATGGCCGCGGCGGCAGTCAACGCCCTGGCGAGCGAGGAGGAATGAGCGTGCCCGAGCAGTCCGCCGCCCGCACCCCGGGCCGCCTCTACGGTGTGGGGCTCGGCCCCGGAGACCCGTCCCTGATGACCGTAAGGGCCGTAAGGGTCATCGCCGAGGCCGATGTGGTGGCGTACCACAGCGCCCGCCACGGCCGGTCCATCGCGCGCGCCATCGCCGCCGAGCATCTGCGCGCCGATCACATCGAGGAGGCGCTGGTCTACCCGGTGACCACCGAGTCGACCGACCATCCCGGCGGCTACCGGGGCGCGCTCGACGACTTCTACGAGGAGGCCGCGGCCCGGCTCGCCGCGCACCTCGACGCGGGCCGTACCGTCGCCGTCATCTCCGAGGGCGACCCGCTCTTCTACGGCTCGTACCAGCACATGCACAAGCGCCTCGCGCACCGCTACCCGACCGAGGTCATCCCCGGTGTGACCTCGATCAACGCGGCCGCCGCCCGGCTGGGCAGGCCGCTGGTGGAGGCCGACGAGGTGCTGACGGTGCTGCCCGGCACGCTCCCCGAGGAGGAGCTGACGGCCCGGCTGGCCGCCACCGACTCCGCCGTCGTCATGAAGCTGGGCCGCACCTTCCCCGCCGTCCGCCGCGCCATGGAACGCTCCGGCCGCCTCCCGGAGGCCCGCTACGTAGAACGCGCCACGATGACGGGCGAACGCACCGGGGAACTGGCGGACGTCGACCCTGGTTCCGTCCCGTACTTCGCGGTGGCGGTGGTCCCGAGCCGGGTGGCGGAACAGGAGATTCCTGGAAGCGGATCCGGGGGCGCCCCGGAGGACGCGTCGGGGGCGCCCGACAGGGCGGCACACACCCCCGAGGGCGTTCCCGGGGGCTCCCCCGAGAGCGCGTCCGGGGCGCGCGACGGAGCCGCGCACACCCCCGAGAGCGTGCCCGGGAGCGCCCCGGAGGACGCGTCAGGGGCGGACGGCGAGACGGCGCACGCCCCCGCCGGGGCGGCCGGTGCCGCGCCCGGGTCCGCCTCCGGCGAGGTGGTCGTCGTCGGTACCGGACCGGCCGGGCCGCTGTGGCTGACGCCCGAGTCGCGGGGCGCGCTGGCCGCCGCCGACGACCTCGTCGGCTACACCACCTACCTGGACCGGGTACCGCTCCGCCCCGGTCAGCTACGGCACGGCTCGGACAACAAGGTCGAGTCCGAACGCGCCGAACTCGCCCTCGATCTGGCCCGCCGCGGCCGCCGGGTGGCGGTCGTCTCCGGCGGCGACCCGGGTGTCTTCGCGATGGCCACCGCCGTCCTGGAGGTCGCCGCCGAGGAGCGGTACCGGACCGTGCCCGTACGGGTGCTGCCCGGTGTCACCGCCGCCAACGCCGCAGCGGCCAAGGCGGGCGCGCCGCTCGGCCACGACTACGCGGTCCTCTCCCTTTCCGACCGCCTCAAGCCCTGGGAGGTGATCGCCGGACGGCTGCGCGCCGCGGCCGCCGCCGACCTCGTCCTGGCGCTCTACAACCCGGGCTCCCGCAGCCGCACCTGGCAGGTCGGCAAGGCCCGTGACCTGCTGCTGGAGCACCGTTCGCCGGACACCCCGGTCGTGCTGGGCCGCGATGTCGGCGGCCCCGAGGAGTCCGTCCGCACCGTGCGGCTGGCCGACCTCGACCCCGCCGAGGTCGACATGCGCACGATCTTGCTGATCGGCTCGTCGCAGACGCGGTCCGTACGGCGCGGCGACGGCACCGAGTCCGTGTGGACGCCGCGCCGGTACCCGGAGGGGTGAGCGCGGCCCGTATCCGGGAGGGTTCAGGGTCGGACGAGGGGTGAACACCGGTGGGCACGGGGGACGTTACGGACGAACGGCCTCGCGGTCGGCGCACGGAAGCCGCCCGGACATCCGTACGGGCCCGCTCCCTGGAGGGCGGGCCCCCGGGGCCGCCCCGGGTCCTCCCGGGCGCTTCCCGCGAGGCCGGTCCGCCAAATTGACCGAACTGTCGGCTGTTGTCCATGGACGGGTGGCACATTGTTGCTGTGCGTGTCCCGACCCGGGGCGCAGGCCCTCCGCCTCCGCCCCCGAGGAACCGCACGCCCACCCTGGGCAACGGCGGGGTGTGCCCTTGCCATCACGGCGCAGAACAGATGAAGTCGGAGAACCATGACCAGGTCTCACTCATGAGCCGTCGCACACGGCGACGCCGCACCCCGGCCGCACCCTGCCCGTCCTGCGGCGGCACCGACCTCCTCTGGGAGGACGAGGGCGTCTACGGCGGCGGCGAACTGCTGTGGTGGTGCGCCGACTGCCTCCACCAGTGGCACGCGAGCGACTACCCCGCCCCGGGCGCGGGTGCGCCGATGCCTCACGCCCCTGCGCCCGGGGGCGGCCCCGGCACGCCGCTGCCCGGACAACCACCGGGCACCGGCCCGTCGGTGTCCGGTGCGTACGGGGAGGCGCCGGGAGCGGGAGCCGCCGCGCCCGGCCCGTACGGAGAAGCGTCCGGTACGGGCACGGACCCGAGGGCGACGGTTCCGGGGCAGTCCCCGGGTGCGCTCCGGCCGCCGCCCCCGTACGGGGAGGGTGCGGTCCCGAACCCGTACGGGGGCGACGCCGCCGGACCGAGCCCGTACGGGAGTGACACCGCCGGACCGAGCCCGTACGGAAGTGACACCGCCGGACCGAACCCGTACGCGGGCGGGGCCTTGGTTCCGGGGCAGGCGGCGGCTCCGGATGTGGCTCAGGTTCCGGCTCCGGCTCCGGGTGTGGCTCAGGTTCCGGGGCGGATGGAGGCTCCGGGTGTGGCTCAGGTTCCGGCTCCGGCTCCGGGTGTGGCTCAGGTTCCGGGGCCGGGAGTGGCGGCGGAGCAGGGGGTGGGCTCCGGGCCCGTCCAGGGGGCCGGAGCGGAGGCCGTAGCGGCGCACGCCGCCCCGTCGGCGGGCCGCGCGCGGGAGTTGCCCGGTGCGGAGCCGGTCGTCGCGGGCACACGGTCCGCCCCGGACACGGCTTCGGGTACCGCTGACGCGCCCCGCCCGGCGCTCCCGCCCGCGGCGGCGGAAGCCACGGCGGAGCCGGGGCCCATGGCGTCCGAGGAGCCGGTGACGGCCGCGGCGGAGGAGCCCGCGACGGGCCACCGCCCCCTGGCGTCCGTGGGCCCCGCGGAGCCCACGGCGGCCACCGCGCCGGAAGCCACGGCGGGCCCGACGGCCCCGGCGTCCTCCGGTCCGGAAGCCTCCCCGGGCGGCCCGGTGCGCCCCGAGCCCGCCGCGTCGCAGGAGCAGGAGCCTTGGGCGGGCCCGCGTCCCACGGCAGGCCCGTATCTCGCCCCGCCGGACCCGTCCGCGCGCCTCGCCCCGACCGAACCGCCCGCACCGGCCCCCGTACCGCCGGAACAGCCGCACGCCACCCCGGCACCGGCGGACCGCGCCGAGGACGCCGCCCTGCCCGCAGAGACGGGCCATCTCGCCGAGGCGGACCACCTGACCACCGGGGGAGACCACCTAGCCGGGACCGACCGGCCCACGGATACGGGCCGGCCCGTGGAGACCGCCTCGCCCGTAGGCACCGACCAGCCGGTTGGGACCGGCCAACCCGTTGACGCCGACCAGCCCATTGGGACCGGCCAACCCGTTGACGCCGACCAGCCCATTGGGACCGGCCAACCCGTTGACGCCGACCAGCCCATTGGGACCGGCCAACCCGTTGACGCCGACCAGCCCGTTGGGACCGGCCAACCCGTTGACGTCGGCTACCCCTCAGGAAGCGACCGGGCGGTCCTCCCCGTGCCCGCCGGTCCGCCCGCCGGGCTCGTCGCGCCGCTTCCCGTCCCGGCCGTGAACGGCAGCACCTCGCTGCCGCTGCCGCCGCTCGCGCCCGTCGCGGAGGACGGCGGCGGGGCGTACCCGACCGTCGATCCGCAGGTCAACGGGGCTCCGACGGACGGCCTCGCGGCGCCGCAGGCCCAGCCCGTGGCCGCCGTGCCGTTGCCCGCGCCCGCCGCGTCCGCGCCGCCCCACCTCGACCCGCCGACCGGGCCGCCCCCGGGTGCCGAGGCGGCCACCGGGCCGCAGCCGCCGGCCGGCCCGCACCCCATAGCGCCACCGGCGGCGGGACAGCCCCCGACCGGCCAGCCGGCGACCGTCGCCGAACGCACCATGCACGCCGCCGGGTTCCTCCCCCTCGTGCCCTGCCCCGGCGCGTACGAGCCCTGGCCGTGCCGCTGCGCGCAGTGCGGCCGGGAGGCCACCCCCACGTACCGTCAGGTCCGCGACGAGGCGTTCACCTGCGCCTGCCGCGGTACGCGACGGCGCCGCCCGTCCCGTAGGCGCTGACGGCGGGCGGGTCGTCAGCCCAGCCGGTCCCGCAGCCACGCCACCGCTTCCGCGGGCCCCGGCACCGTCGCCACCCCGGCGGGCGCCGGGGGCCGGGTCACCAGCACGACAGGCACCCCGGCCTCCCGCGCGGCGGTGAGCTTGGGGGCGGTGGCGGCGGCCCCGCTGTCCTTGGTGACGAGCACGTCGATACGGTGCGCCGCCAACAGGGCCCGTTCCCCCTCAAGGGTGAACGGGCCGCGGTCGAGCAGCGTCTTCATACGGGGCGGCCGGGGCCCCTCGGGCGCGTCCACGGACCGCACGAGGAACCAGAGGCCGTCGAGGTGCGCGAAACGGGCGAGACCCATGCGGCCGGTGGTGAGGAACACCCGCCGCCCGAGCGCGGGCAGCGCGGCCGCCGCCCCGTCCAGCGACGCGACCCGATGCCATACGTCACCGGGCTGCGGCTCCCAGCCCGGGCGCCGCAGCGCCAGCAACGGCACCCCGGCGGCAGCGGCGGCCCGCGCCGCGTTCGCGCTCATCACCTCGGCGAACGGATGCGTGGCGTCCACCAGCGCGTCAACGCCGTGCTCCCGCGCCCACCGCACCAGCCCCTCGACCCCGCCGAACCCCCCGACCCGCACCTCCCCCACCGGCAACCGCGGCGCCGCCACCCGCCCCGCCAACGACGACGTGACCCGCACCCGGCCCCCCGCGACCAGCGCCGCGGCCAGCTCCCGCGCCTCGGCGGTGCCGCCGAGGATGAGGACGTGGCGCAAGCCCGGTGCGGTGGGGTGAGCGGTCATCGAGCCGGGGTCCTTCGGGGCTTGGGTATCTCAACGGCGAAAAGCGCCTTGGAAGGGTACGGGAGGGGTGGTGCGGCCCGGCGGGTGGCTGGGGCCGGGCCTTTGGACGGCTGTCGGTTATTTGGACCAGTAGGGGTCGCGGAGGTCGGGGCGGTGGTCCGGGCTGCCGTTGGGGGCGGTGGGGAAGGTGTCGCCTTCCTCCCCCTCGATATCTCCGCCATGACCGCCCGGAGATTTCGCATCCACGCTGCCACCGATGGAAATTCTCCCGTCCTCCTCAGCCGAGAATCCCACCTCAAGACCGTCGGAAGATTTCGCCGAGACGAAGTGAGGCCGCACGACAGCCTCCTCCAGCTCATAACCGGAACCCTTCAGGTATTTACGCACAATCGCCGTCATTCTATCGAGATTGCGCTCGGACACCTTGGTTCGTAGGTACCGCGTCCGATGGACACCTACCGTTCCATCCGGCTCCCTGGTGATCGAGTTTTCGTGCATACTCATCTCACCGGGCCCCTCCCTCCACTTGACGCGAGGATTTATCGCGCCGAAGACCCCGTCCAGGCTTGAGTCGATCTTCCGTAGTGCCTGATCGACAGTCAGGTCAGGGGTTCCCGAAATGATCGAGCAACCACTGATTCCGGTACAGGCCAGCAGCATTCCTGCCACGAAAGCACCAGCGCCATGTATCCGCATCGAACTACCTCCTCTCCTGGAGGCTCACACGTTCCGGGTGTCCGGCGACGATTTTCCCCATGTTTCTCAACGAATCTCCTTCCGCTCCATCTCCTGGTTCAAAGTAGCGGGAGTGCGAATCGATTCCGTGAGCGGGGTCGCTCGGGTCTACACCGAAGCGGATGGCGCCGAAATCTTGGCTGGCCGGGTCTTGCCCGAACCACAATTGATGCGGGTTCAATATGCTGCCTATCCCTATCCCGATGGACCCTCCCATGGATTCTTCCTTGGTAGGCAGGTGGGTGACCGGGTCGAACTCCGCCGCGCCCACCCAGACGTGGTCCCTCCCCACGCCGAGATCCTCCGCCCTCTCCGCCCCCGTACCGGGGCTTCCCACAAGAATGATGTCGTCGGCGGCGATACCCCCCGGGCGTTGCGCTCCCTGACCCACGGTGAAGGAGCCATAGCTGTGGCCGATCGCCGTGACGTGCGGCTTTTCTCCTTGATGGGTTGCCTGAACTCCGTCGAGAAAGGTGCCGAAGTCTTCTCCACCTCTCTTGCCCGGCCCCTCGCCGGCAACTTCGACGCTCTGCGGCGCGTCGTACCCGAGCCAGACGATCGAGGCGGTTTTCTCGCCAGCGTCCGCGTCGGTCGATGACTTCCAGACTTGCTGCGCCCGGTCTCCGTCGTCACCACCCACGCTCTCAAGCGTGGTGCTGAAACCGGGCACATACGCAGCGACATTGTCGGCCGTATCAGGGTTTCCGTACGACAGGATGGCCCGCCCGTTACCCTCTTCCCCGATTCCCAGGAGGAGCGGCTCGGGGTTCTTCCCGTCATCCCGGTCGAGACGGTCCCTGATGGCGCGGAATCCCTTCTGCTGTTCCGCTTCCCTTTCCGACATGGGTGAACCAGGCGGGTGCGCGTCGATCAGCCGGTCGAGATTGACGCGGTTCGCTTCGTCACGGGTTTCGGCGGGTATGCCGTCGAGGTTTCCGATCGAGTCGGGATTCAGTGCCAGTTGCTCGTCCCGTTCCTCCTGGCTCAGGCCGTTCCACCAGTCGTGGACCTTTTTGGGGTCCGTGCCCCGGTGCGGAGCGGTGTGCAGGCCGACCGCCGTACCGGCGATCTGGGAGATGTCGGAGGCGTCCCGCCGGGATTCCCGGCTGTCGACCTTCAGGCCACGGTCGGTATGGAGGCGCGCGATGGCGATGGAGTACCGGCCGTCGATCTCCTCGACGGTGCGCCGGACACCGAAGATGTGCTCTTCGAGGTCACGCCTTTCGATCTCCGCGTCCGGGGTGCCCCCGTCCGGGTCTCCCGTCGGAATGGAGCCCTCGTCCTTGTAGACCACTTCCCCGCTGGGCAACACCTTGAGCCCCTTCGCGGCCGCGTCATCGAGCAGTGTGCGGAGCCGCTTCTGCTGCTCCTTCATCTCGGTGACGAAACCGTCGATGGTGGCTTCGATGAGCGTGCATTCCTGGGAGCCGAACTGGAAGTTCTGTCCGAGACGGCCCAGACGTACCTGTGCCGCGTCAGCCGCCTCACCGGACCAATCGCCCTTCAACGGGCGCTGCATGTAGGTTTCCACCCGGTCCTGGTAGCCACCGAAGCGATGCGCCGACCTCGCCCATTCCTCCTTGGCCTCTTCCAGGGCGGAGAAGCGGAGATCCTGGATTTCCTGCAGTGTGGGCATCGGGCATCATCCGAACGGGCTGTTGTGGCGGGACTGTGCCGCGGGGCGGACCATGACCTGGCTCTCGGAGCGCCGGGTGAACGACCTCGCGGTGTCGGCGTCGTTCGTCTCGTAGTTGTCCGCGGACTTCCGGAGGGATTGCGCGACGTCGCCGCATTCCTTCCGGATGTCGCCGAGCCTGCCCTGCCAGGAGTGGTGTGTGCGCAGGAGTTGCTGGGCGAAGGAGAATCCCGCGGTCTGCCCTGGCACGCTCTGGTGGTGTGCGTTCAGGGCGCTGATGGCGGAGCCCGTCCCTGACTGCATTTCCTCGCTCTGGCCCGCTGCGGTACGCAATGTCTGTGGCTGTACTTCGGTGTCCGGCACAGTGCCCCCCGATTCCCCGATTCCCCGTTCACGTTTTCCGTCTGTCCTGTGCGGCAGGAGAGACAGCCGTTCACTCTAAGTGATGCGTGCAGAAGCCACCTTTATGAGGCGTGATTCGGTCGACGGCAGGCCGAAAGGGGGCGGCGGATCCGTCCGGTGCCGGGCATTCCGGGCGGCGGCGGAGCGGTGGTTCCGTAGGGCAGTGGGTGACCCGGTCCACGTGCCGTGGGGCGCGGCAGGGGAACATGGGCGGGCGGCTCGCGGGGTCGCGTAGCGGTGGATCGGGTGGTGAAAGGGCAGGTGGCGGCGATGAGCGCGTCCGGGGCGAGCGCGCCGGGGCCGCAGGGAGCGGCGGGGGCCCAGGGAGCGCAGGCCCCCGCCGGTGGCCGCGGCGCCCAGCTCGCGCATACCGGGTTGCGGTCCGGGTGGACCACCGGGGCGTGTGCGACGGCGGCGGGGGCGGCGGCGTACGCGGCGTTGTTGAGCGGGGAGTTCCCGGACCCGGTGCGGATCACGTTGCCCAAGGGGCACACGCCGTCGTTCGCGCTGGCGAAGGAGGAGTTGGCGGCGGACCGGTCGTGGGCGATGGCGGCGGTCGTGAAGGACGCGGGGGACGATCCGGATGTGACGCACGGGGCGTTGATCCGGGTGACGGTGCGGGAGCTGCCGGCCGGATCCGGGGTGGTGTTCCGGGCGGGGCCCGGGGTCGGGACCGTGACGCGGCCGGGGCTGCCGCTGGACGTCGGCGAGCCGGCGATCAACCCCGTACCGCGGCAGTTGATCTCCGGGCATCTCGCCGAGGTGGCGGCCCGGTACGGCGGGCGCGGGGACGTCGAGGTCGAGGTGTCCGTCGATCACGGTGAGGAGATCGCGCGCAGTACGTGGAACCCGCGGCTGGGCATCCTCGGCGGGCTGTCGATCCTGGGGACGACCGGCGTCGTCGTGCCGTACTCCTGCTCGGCGTGGATCGATTCGATCCGGCGCGGGGTGGACGTGGCGCGCGCGGCCGGGCGGCGCCATGTGGCGGGCTGTACGGGGGCCACGTCCGAGAAGGTCGCGGTGGCGCTGCACGGGCTGCCCGAGGACGCGCTGCTGGACATGGGGGACTTCGCGGGCGCGGTGCTGAAGTACGTACGGCGCCACCCGGTGGAGCGGCTGACGATCTGCGGCGGGTTCGCGAAGCTGTCGAAGCTGGCGGCCGGGCACCTCGATCTGCATTCGGCGCGGTCACAGGTGGACAAGGGGTTCCTCGCGGAGCTGGCCCGGCACGCCGGTGCGGACGAGGCGCTGGCCACGGCCGTCGCGGACGCCAACACGGGCCTCGGGGCGCTCCAGTTGTGCGCCGCCGCCGGCGTGCCCCTGGGCGATCTGGTGGCCGCCACCGCGCGGGACGAGGCGCTGGCGGTGCTGCGGGGCGCACCCGTGACGGTCGATGTGGTCTGTATCGACCGGGCGGGGCTGGTGGTGGGGCGCTCCACGCCTCAAGGGCCGGGGCGTACGGGGGAGCCGGGGCCGTAGGGGCGCGCCATTTCTCGATCCGACACGACTCGCCCCTTTCCGTATTCACCTGTTGCTTTCGCCAGTCAATTCACCCGTTGCTTTCACCAGTCGCCTTCGACATGGTCAGGAGTCGCCTTCGACATGGTCAGAACAGGTCGTTCGCAGGCCAGTCCGTGATGCGGCGCACCACCGTCCACATGACGTTGTCCAGGTCGGTACGCATCGCGTCCAGATTCGCGTCGTCCCGGGAATTGACCAGGACCGCCCAGCACTGGTGGCCGCTCGTGCGGACGAGGATCGAGGTGTTACCGGGGAGGTCGCCGTCGTGCCAGCGGTTTCCCGCGGAATTGGTGATCCAGCCCTTGGCGTATCCGGTCGGGTCACCGGCGGGGGTGCGGGCGGTGGTCGGTGTGGACATCGTCGTGACGGATCCGGACGACAGAATGTCCGGCTTGCCGGTGAATCCGTCCACCCGGACGAGGAATCGCAGCAATTCCGTCGGCGTGGCCAGCCAGCCACCGTGCGCGTCCATCCGTGAGACGCGGATGCCGTACGGGCTCACCGACCCCTGCTGCGTGTAGACGACCTCGTTGCTGCGCCGGTCGGCGAGGGTGTCGCCGGCGATGTGCATGTCGGTGATACCGCAGGGCGTCAGTACGAGTTGGCGTACGGCGTTCTCGTAGAGCAGCCCGGTGATGGTCTCGATCACGCGTCCGAGCAGGCAGTATCCGAAGTTGAGGTACTCGTAGGTGGTGCCCGGGGTGTGGGTCAGCGGGGCGTTGAGGGCGCCCGTCGCGTCGCGGCCGAGCATCCAGTCGATCAGTTGGCGCTGTGTGAGGTCTAGGTGACCGAACATCGGGTCCTGCGAGCGCGCCCAGCCGCTGGTGTGTTCCAGGAGGTCCTGGACGCGGATCTGGCCGATGTTGGTGCCGTAGGGCTGGGTGCCGTAGGTGGTGCCGAGGATGCCACCGGCGCCGAAGACCCGGTCGTTCATGGTGAGGCGGCCCTGTTCGATCAGCCGGAAGATCGCCACGGCGGTGATCGGCTTGGAGACACTGGCGATGCGGAACAGTTGGCCGGTGGTCACGGGGGCGTTGGTGGCCGGGTCGGCCACCCCGTACGCCCGGGCGAAGATCAGCCGTTCCGAGTCGGTCAGCGCGAGGGAGGCGCCCGGCACGCGGTGCGCGGTCATGAACGTGTTCACGGTCTGCCGGATGAACTTCTCGTCGTCGTCGGAGAGGTACGGCTTGTGCCAGATGCTGGCGTATGCGGTGGTGCCGCCCGCGGTATGGCCGTTGATCTTCTGCAGCCGGTATCCGCGCGCCACGAGAGCGTCAAAGGCGGATTGGTGGTCGGCGGAGGAAAGGCCGTGGCGGGCCTGCCAGGTCACCGGGGGCCCTTTGATCCAGATCGCCGCATAGCGCGTGCCACCCGAGACCTCGTAGCCGTTGACGCGCCACAGGATGTACCCCTGCCCTGTCAGACGCGTGAATTCCGTCTGGAATTCGGCGGAGGTCAGGCCGTGGCGTGCGACCCATCCGGGAACGGGTGACTGGTCCCAGACCGCGGCGAACCGCACCTGCCCCGCGTCGAGATAGCAGGAGAGGTCGACGGGGCGGAATCCCCGGGCCGTGAACTGATCTATCGCCGTCTGGTACTGCTCCGGGGTCATACCGTGCCGGGCTTCGAAAGCCGGGCCCGGGATCTTCTGCCACAACGACGTGAAACGCGGCTGACCGGCTCGGTCACAGCCGCTCACGGATACGGGCCGGAATCCCTGGACGGGCAGCGTCTGGAAAAGGCTGTTGTGGTCCTGGCTGGTCAATCCGTGCCGGGCCACCCACGGCGGTCCCTGCGACTGCTCCCATACGGTGGCGTAATGATCCACGCCGTTGACGCTGTATCCGTTGACGTCGAGAAGGCGGTAGCCCTGGGCGACGCGCGCATCGAATTCGGGCTGGTACTGACTGAGGGTCAGATCGTGTCGCGCCTGCCATGCCGGGTTCATGATTTCGCCTCACCCTTCAGCGCACCACTTCCCGGATTCAGGGATATCCGACCGCCCGGACGATCCCCGCTCCCTAGGGGGAACGTCGCGTCGAGGGGCGATGGCGCGTGGCGCACTCATCGCATCTCGCTTCCAGCGTGTTCCCCGCCGGCGGGTGATCGCAACCGGCGGGGAACACCCTCAGTCCGCTCCCCAGGCGCCCCCGCGGCCGTCCGCCGGGCGCTCGCGGTCCGAGGAGTACAGGAAGCTGTCGCCGAACTGCTCCGCGGCCAAGGTGCGGCCGACGATGATGACGGCGGTGCGGACCACGCCCGCGGCCTTCACCTGGCCGGCGATGTCGGCGAGGGTGCCGCGCAGGACCAGTTCGTCGGGGCGGGAGGCGAGGGCCACGACGGCGGCGGGGCAGTCGGCGCCGTAGTGCGGCAGGAGTTCGGCGACGACGCGGTCGGCGTACCGGGCGGCGAGGTGCAGGACGAGGAGCGCACCGCTGCGCCCCAGGGTGGCGAGGTCCTCGCCCTCGGGCATGGCGGTGGCGCGCTCGGCGATACGGGTGAGGATCACGGTCTGACCGACCGTCGGGACCGTCAGCTCACGCTTGAGGGCGGCGGCCGCGGCGGCGAACGCCGGGACGCCGGGCACCACCTCGTACGGCACGCCCGCGGCGTCCAGGCGGCGCATCTGCTCGGCGACGGCGCTGAAGACGGACGGGTCGCCGGAGTGCAGCCGGGCCACGTCGTGGCCCTCCTCGTGGGCGCGGATCAGCTCGGCGGTGATGGTGTCCAGGTCGAGCCGGGCGGTGTCGATCAGCCGGGCGCCGGGCGGGCACCCGTCGAGCAGTTCGCGCGGCACCAGGCTGCCCGCGTACAGGCACACCCCGCAGGCGGCGAGGGTACGGGCACCGCGCACGGTGATCAGGTCGGCGGCGCCGGGGCCCGCGCCGATGAAGTGGACGGTCATCGTTCCTCGTTCTCCGGAGGGGTGGGGGTGGGGTCCTCGGGGGCGGCGGGGGTGGCTTCCCCGGGAGGCGCCGGAGTGGCTTCCCCGGGAGGCGCCGGGGCGGCTTCCCCGAGGGACGCGGGGGTGGTGTCCCCGGGGGACGCGGGGGTGGCTCCCCCGGAGGGGGCGGGTACGGGCTCGCCCGGTTTCACGCCCGTCCACTGGGTCACCGGCATCGCCTGGCGCCAGCCCGTGAAGCCGCCCACGGGGGTGGCGTGGGCGACGGCGAGGCGTACCAGGTCACCGCCGTGGCGCCGGTACCACCGCGTCAGGAGCGCCTCGGACTCCAGGGTCACCGTGTTCGCGACGAGGCGGCCGCCCGGGGGCAGCGCCGCCCAGCAGGCGTCGAGCAGTCCGGGGGCGGTGAGGCCGCCGCCGATGAAGACCGCGTCGGGGGCGGGGAGTCCGGCGAGCGCCCCGGGGGCGGCACCCCGCACCACCCGTAGGCCCGGTACGCCGAGGGTGTCCGCGTTCCGCGCGATACGGGCGGCGCGGGCGTCGTCCCGTTCGACGGTGACGGCGCGGCAGGCGGGGTGGGCACGCAGCCACTCGATCGCGATGGAGCCGGAGCCGCCGCCGATGTCCCAGAGGAGTTCGCCGGGCTCCGGGGCGAGCGCGGCGAGCGTCGCGGCCCGCACGTGGCGCTTGGTGAGCTGCCCGTCGTGGTCGTACGCCTCGTCGGGAAGGCCGGGGACGACCGGCAGCCGCAGCGCGCCCGGTTCGCGGACGCACTCGACGGCGACGACGTTCAGCGGGTCGCCGGGCGGGCGCTCCCAGGTGGCGGCGGTGCCGTCGGTCCGCGCCTCGGCGGGGCCGCCCAACTGCTCCAGGACGCGCATCGGGGACGGGCCGAAGCCGCGTTCCCGCAGCGCCCCGGCGATCCGCGCGGGCGTGTCCGCGCCGGACGACAGGACCAGCACCCGGCGCCCGTGGTGCAGCACCCGCGCGAGGCTCGCCACCGGGCGCCCCACCAGCGAGACGACCTCGGTGCCCGCCACCGGCCAGCCGAGCCGGGCGCAGGCGTACGCGACGGACGAGGGGTGCGGCAGGACCCGCAGCCGGGGGCGGGGCGCCCCGGGGGCGTCGGGGAGGGCGGCCAGTACCTCGGTGAGGGTGCGGCCGATGCCGTGGAACATCGGGTCGCCGCTGGCCAGCACGGTCAGCCCGCGTCCGGCGTGGGCGGCGATCAGCCCCGGCACGGCGGGGCGCAGCGGCGACGGCCAGGTGACGCGTTCACCGGCGCACTCCGGGGGCAGCAGGGCGAGCTGGCGGGCGCCGCCGAGGAGCACCCCGGCGGTACGCAGCGCGTCGCGGGAGGCGGGGGCCAGCCCGTCCCAGCCGTCGGCGCCGATACCGACGACGGTGAGCACGGGCGGGGCGGGGAGCGGAGGGGATGCCTGGGAGGTCACTGCCGAGTACCTCGAACCTCGGGAGCCGCCGGGCGGCCGGTGGGGTGGGGAGAAGCGGCCGGGGGGCCGGGGACGTTTCCGCACTCTACTGAGGGGGGCGGGGGTGCCCTCCGGGCGGGGACGGGTGCGGCCCCAGGGCGGGGACGGGTGCGGCCCCAGGGGGAGGGCGGGTCCGGAGCCCCCTGGGGCGGGCCGGAACGGCGCGGGGGCCGGGTGATGGCCGGGAGCGTGGCGAGTCCCGGGCCGAGCCGAGTGGGGCCCCGGAGGCCAAGCCGGGCGAAGCCCCCGGCCAGGGGGCGGGCGGAGTCCCGGCCGGGGCCGACCCAGGCCCCTATTGCCTATCATTCGCAATAACAACTGACCCGCAGAAATCTCCCCGAGGAGCCCGCCCATGCCCCCTTCCGCCCCCGTAGTGCTGGGAATCGAGTCGTCCTGCGACGAGACGGGGGCGGGGCTGGTGCGCGACGGGCGGCTCCTCGGGCACGCGCTGGCGTCGAGCATGGACGAGCACACGCGGTTCGGCGGCGTCGTGCCGGAGATCGCCGCGCGCGCCCATGTGCACGCGCTGCTGCCCGTCGTCCACCGCGCGCTGGACGACGCGGGGCTGCGGATGACCGACATCGGGGCGGTCTCCGTGACCACCGGGCCGGGGCTCTCCGGTGCGCTCCAGGTCGGGCTGGCCGGGGCGAAGAGCCTCGCGTACGCGCTCGGGGTGCCGCTGCACGGGGTGCACCACCTGGCGGGGCACGTCGCGGCCGACACCCTGGAGCACGGGCCGCTGCCCGACCCGTGCGTCGTCCTGATCGTCTCCGGCGGCCACACCTCGCTGCTGCTCGTCCGCGATCTGGCGCGCGATCCGATCGTCCACCTCGGGGACACCGTGGACGACGCGGCGGGCGAGTGCTTCGACAAGGTCGCGCGCGTCTTCGGGCTCCCGTACCCCGGCGGGCCCGCCATCGACCGGACGGCGCGCGCGGGGGATCCGCGCGCCGTCCCCTTCCCCCGGCCGCTCACCTCCGGCGACCCCCGCACCCGGTACGCGTTCTCCTTCTCCGGGCTGAAGACCGCGGCGGCCCGCTGGGCGGAACGGAAGCGCGCGGCGGGCCGGGAACTGCCGCTCGCCGACGGCGCCGCCTCACTCCAGGAGGCGGTCGCCGACGTCCTGACCCGTAAGGCGGTGGCCGCCTGCACCGCACACGGCGTCGGCACGCTGGTGGTGGTCGGCGGGGTGGCCGCCAACTCCCGGGTGCGGGCACTCGCCGAGGAACGGTGCGCGGCGGCCGGCCTCACCCTCCGGGTGCCGCCCCTGCGGCTCTGCACGGACAACGGCGCGATGATCGCCGCCGTCGGCGACCTCCTGGTACGGGCCGGAGCCGCCCCGGCACCGGCGGACGTCTCCATCGACCCGTCGGCGCCCTTGGAGTACGCGGCGCTGCATCCTGTGGCCGGAGGCGGGCGACGGGCGGCCTGAGCGAGCGGCGGGGGAGGCGGGGGGCGGGGCGGACAGCGGTCAAGAGGGGGGCCGGCACGGGACGTGGCGTCACCTGATGGCCAGGCCGGCGGAGCCCGCGCCGGGAAGCAGCCCGGTGGATGCCGGAACTCGTCTCCGGGGCCGGGGCCCACTCCCGGGCTGGGCCCCGCTCCCGGGGCTGGGCCCCACTCCAGAACCTCCCCGCCTGAAACCCCCTCACCGTGGGGCCGACCCGGGCTTCTCCCCTAATTCGCCCCCTAGGGCGCTCGCACTTCCCCCTAGGGCGCCCGCGCCGGGACCGGCGGAAAGGCAGACGGCCCCGGCGCGCCGCTCACCACACCCGGGACCGCGCCCTCTCCCGTTCCGGGCCCCACTACCGCTCCCTCTCCCGTTCCGGGCCCCCACTCCAGAACCTCCCCGTCCAGGCGCTTCCGACCGCGCCCGGGCCCCTGACGGATCCCTGACTTCTCGCCCCTGGTGACCCTCGGGTGTCCCCGATAAGGGCATCCTCTGACACGCCATCACCCCATATGTCCCGACTGTTCCGGGGTCTACTCCCACCGTGCCCCGGGGCGCCCCGGGGCGGTCCAAGCCGCCGCCCCCGGGCGAGGGTTGCCGGATCCGACCGAGCGGATAAAGTGCAGAAGATCTTCCGCTTCCGCCCGCGCCGCGCACCGGCCCGCGCCCCACCGCGACCCGGAGCCCGTGCGGTCGGCCGGACGGCCCGTCAGGAACGTGTCCGCGTCCCTGCCCGGCCCCTCCCCCGTACCGCCGCCGCAAGAGCTCCGAGGACCCGTCCGATGTCACCGCAGATACCCTCCCGCCGTCGGGCAGAGCCTTCGCCGCTCGGCGCCGCGCTACTCACCCTGGTGGCCACGCTCCTGATCACCGGCGGGCTGTGCCTGTGGGCCGTCCTCACCGCCCCGGACACCGTCGCCACCGGCCTGGCCTGGGGCGGCGGCGCCACGGCCGTCGCACTCAGCGGGGCGGTCGCCGCCGCCGTCTACGGAATGCGGCAGGCCCGCGCGCACCGCGCCCGCGTCGAGGCGGTCCGCGCCGAGGCCGAGCGGCTCGCCGACGAGACGCTGCCCGCCGTCGTCGCGCAGCTTCGCACCGGCGCCTCCGCCGACACCGCGCTCAACCGGGTGCCGCTGCCCACCGCCCCCGCCCACCAGCGCATCGTCCGCAGCCTGGCCGAGGAGGTCGGCCGCGGGGAGCGGATGCGCGCCGCCGCCATGGCCGCCTGCGCGAACGCCGCCGGACGCGTCCAGGCCCTCTCCACGAGCATGCTCGCCGACCTGCGCGAGATGGAGCACCGGCACGGCGAGGACGTCCTCGGCGACCTGCTCCAGCTCGACCACTCCACGGCGCAGGCCGGACGGCTCGCCGACTCCATCGCCGTGCTGACCGGCGCCCGTTCCGGCCGCCGCTGGAACAAGCCGATCCCGATGGAGAGCGTGCTGCGCGGCGCCATGGGCCGGATCAGCGCCTACCGCCGCGTCCAGCTCCACAACAGCAGCACCCTCGCGGTCGCCGGGCACGCGGCCGAGGGCGTCATGCACGCCCTCGCCGAGATCATGGACAACGCGACGTCCTTCTCCCCGCCGTCGTCCGCCGTCCACGTCTACGTCGAGGAGACCCAGGCGGGCGTCGTCGTCAGCGTCGAGGACAGCGGACTGGTCATGGGGGAGACGGCGCTGCGCCGCGCCGAGGCCGCGGTCTCCGCCGACTCCCTGGACCTGATGTCGCTGTCCGGCACCCGTCTCGGCCTCGCCGTCGTCGGCTGCCTGGCCCGCAAGCACGGCCTGAACGTGTCGTTCCGCCCGTCGGCGCGCGGCGGCACCAGCGTCGTGGTGCTCATCCCGCAGCAACTGATCACCGAGGGCCGGCCGCTGGTGCGGGAGCCGGAGCGGCCCGTCGTCCCGGACACCGTGCCCGAGTCGCTGACCCGCACCGCCGGGCCGCGTCACGCGGCGCGCCGCACCCCGTCGGAGTCCGCGCCGCGCCACGGCTCGCACCGGGGCCCGGCCGAGCCGGTCGCGCCGCTCGACCCGTTCCCGCCGGCCGAGCTGCGGCCCGCCGCGCCGCAGCCGCCCGCCGCGCCCGAGGCCCCCGCACCGCGCGCCGCCGTCCCGCCGCAGCAGCAGCACCGCCGGGCGGCCGCGCCCCCGCAGGAGTTCGGCGAGAGCGGACTGCCCAAGCGGCGCCGGGGCCAGACGCTGGCCGCCTCGTCGCTGCCCGGTGCCGCGCCGAAGCCCGCGCCGCGGCCCGCCGCACCGCGCCCGGCCCGCTCCCACGAGGAGGCCGCCGATCGGTTCCGCACCTTCCGCCGGGCCGTCCGGCGCGACGGCGGGACGGACCCCGGCCACCCGGCGTCCGGCGACGGCGGCGCGGCCCACGGCGGCCCCGGGGCCCCCGGTGGCGCCCCCGACCCTTCGTAACACCCCCACCCCCGCTCCCCCGGAGGACGAGAGCCGATGACGAACACGACCGACCGCAGCCTCGACTGGATGCTGGAGAACCTGCTCCAGAAGACGCCGGGCGCCCGCCACGCCCTGGTGCTCTCCCGCGACGGCCTGAAGCTGTGCCACTCCCCGGGTCTGACCATCGATCAGGCCGACCAGCTCGCCGCCATCGCGTCGGGCATCCAGAGCCTGTCGCACGGCGCGTCCGTGGAGTTCGGCGACGGCACCGGCGGCATCCGCCAGGCGATGACGGAGTTCCACGGCGGCATCCTCTTCATAGTCGAGGCCGGACACGGCGCCCACCTGGCCCTCCTCGCCGTCGAGGACGCCGACGTCGGCCTCATCGGCTTCACCATGAACGAGCTGGTCGAGCAGATCGGCGACTACCTCGCCGCCGCCCCGCGCGGCGAGGGCGGCCGCACACTCAGCCCGGAGCAGCAGGCATGAAGCGACTCGGTCCCGACGACGATCCGGACCGGCTCTACACCGTCACCGGGGGCCGCAGCCGCGCCGCCGAAGACCGGCACCTCGATGTGGTCACCCTGATCGTCAGCGAATGCGATCCGGCGCCCGGCATGCAGTCGGAGCACGTGCGGATCCTGTCCATGTGCCGCCACCCGATGGCCGTCGTGGAGGTCTCCGCGGAGCTGCGGATGCCGGTGAGCGTCGTACGGATCCTGCTGTCGGACCTGCTGGACACCGGCAAGGTGACGGCCCGTCACCCCCGGGCGGTCGCCGCGGACCACCTTCCCGACACCGACCTGCTGAAGGAGGTGCTCGTTGCACTCCACCGCCTCTGACCTTCCCCCCGGAGCCGCACCGGCGCCGGACGCCCACGCCGCCCCGTCCCGCACCCCGCTGCGGGCCACCGCGGACAACGGCCTGAAAATCGTCATCGTCGGCGGCTTCGGCGTCGGCAAGACCACCATGGTCAGGTCGGTCAGCGAGATCCGTCCGCTGAGCACCGAGGAGACCATGACCCGGGCGGGCGTCGGCGTCGACGACCCGACCGGCGTGGAGACCAAGTCCACGACGACGGTCGCCTTCGACTTCGGCCGCATCAGCATCAACGACAGCGCCGTGCTGTACCTGTTCGGCGCCCCCGGCCAGGAGCGTTTCTGGTTCCTGTGGGACCGGCTGTTCGCCGGGACGCTCGGTGCCGTCGTCCTCGTCGACACCCGCCGCCTGGACGACTCCTGGTACGCGATCGACCGGCTGGAGGCGCACGGCATGCCGTTCATCGTGGCGTGCAACGAGTTCGGCGGGCCGCAGCACACCCTGGAGCAGGTCCGCGAGGCGCTGGACCTGGCGCCCGGGATCCCGCTGGTGCGGTGCGACGCCCGCGACCGCGCGTCCAGCAAGGCCGTACTGATCGCGCTGGCCAACCACCTCTACTCCCTGTCCGCCCCTCACGAGAGTGCGAAGGCCACCCCGTGACCGAGCAGTTCCCCCCGCCCGGCTGCCCCGCGCACGCCGCCGCCCACCCGTCCGGCGCCGTCCGGCTCTACGGCGAAGAGCTCAGCGGCGACCCGGCGCGGCTCTACCGTGAGCTGCGGCGCGAGCACGGGCCGGTCGCACCGGTCCTGCTGGACGGCGACATCCCCGCCTGGTTCGTCCTCGGCTACCGCGAGGTGCACCAGGTCACGTCCAACAACGAGCTGTTCGCCCGCGATTCGCGGCGCTGGCACGCCTGGGAGTCGATCCCCGCCGACTGGTCGCTGATGCCGTTCGTCGGCTACCAGCCGTCGGTGATGTTCGCGGAGGGCGCCGAGCACCGCCGCCGCTCCGGGGCGATCAGCGACGCGCTGCTCGCCATCGACCAGTTCGAACTGCGGCAGATCTGCGAACGGCTCGCCGACGGACTGATCGACGCGTTCGCCGGCAGCGGCGAGGCCGATCTGATGGCCCACTACGCGCTGCGGCTGCCGCTGCTCGTCGTCACCGAACTGTTCGGCATCGCGCCGACGGAGGTGCCGCAGCTCGTCCAGGACATCTCCGAATCGCTGGACGAGGGGCCCGGCGCCATCGAGGCGCACCAGCGGGTCGCCGCCCGGATGGCCCGGCTGGTCCACGAGCGGAAGGCCCGGCCCGCCGCCGACGTACCGTCCCGGCTGCTGACCCACCACGCGAAGCTGGCCGAGGAAGAGGTCGTCATCGACCTGCTGGTGGTGATGGCCGCCGCCCAGCAGCCGACCGCCAACTGGATCGGCAACACCCTGCGGCTGATGCTGACCGACGACCGCTTCGCGGTGTCGCTCTCCGGTGGCCGCCGCAGCGTCGGCCAGGCCCTCAACGAGGTGCTGTGGCAGGACACCCCCACGCAGAACTACATCGGCCGGTGGGCCGCCCGCGACACCCAGCTCGGCGGGCGCCGCATCCGCGCAGGTGACCTGCTGGTCATGGGCCTGGCGGCCGCCAACAACGATCCGCAGGTCAGCCCGGACTTCACCGCGCCCGGGACGGACAGCAACCAGGCCCACATGTCGTTCAGCCACGGCGAGCACGCCTGCCCCTACCCGGCGCCCGAGATCGCCGAGGTCATCGCGCAGGCGGCGGTCGAGGTGCTGCTCGACCGCCTGCCCGACGTGATGCTGTCGGTGCCCGCCGAGGACCTGGTGTGGCACCCGTCGCTGTGGATGCGCGGACTGACCGCGCTCCCGGTGGAGTTCACCCCCGCGTACGCGCCGCGGTGAAACGGACCGGCAACGCGTCCAGGCCCCGGGTGAAGGTGCCTTCCTCACGCGGGGCCGCGCCGTCGGCGAGGGCGAGGTCGGGCAGCGCGTCCAGCAGCAGGTTGACGCCGGTCTCGACCTCCGCCTTCGCCAGCAGCGCACCGACGCAGAAGTGCCGGCCGAGCGCGAACGACAGATGGTCGGCGGCGGCCGAGAACGCGGTGGTGGCCGCCAGATCGGCGCGGTGGATGTCGAACGTGTCCGGGTCGGCGTAGCGGCGCTCGTCGCGTCCGGCGGCGCCGATCAGGCAGGTCACGGTGGCGCCCGCGGGGATCGTCCCGCCGGCGATCGCCACGTCCTCGGACGGCTGCCGCATGATCATGTGGACCGGTGGGGTGTACCGCAGGGTCTCCGCGAAGGCGGGCGCGATCAGCGACCGGTCCGCACGCACCTCGGCAAGCTGCTCGGGGTGGCGCAGCAGGTTGTACATCAGCGCGGAGAGCGCCTTGTCGGTGGTCTCGCCGCCCGCGGTGAGCAGCAGCGAACAGAACGCCTTGATGTCCTCGTCGCTCATCTGCGTCCCGTCGATCTCCGCGGCACAGAGCGTGGACAGCAGATCGTCGCCCGGGTGCGCGCGGCGTTCGCGGATGACCGGGAGCATGTACGCGGCGAACTCGTCGCGGGTGCGCAGTCCGGCGGCGGCGACGTCCGGGTCCTGGGCGAGGTTGCCGAGGAAGCCCATGATCGCGGTGTACCAGCGGTGGAAGCGGTCGTGGTCGGCGCGGTCGAGGCCGAGCATGTCGACGATGACGTTGATGGGGAAGCGGGTCGCGAACTGTGCGACGAGGTCGGCGCTGCCGTCGCCCCGGAAGGCGTCGACCAGTTCGCGGGCGTTGCGCTCGATGACCGGCAAGAACGCGGTCTCCAGGGTCCTGCCGCGGAACGCCGGGGCGACCAGCGCGCGGCGGACGGCGTGTTCGCGGCCGCTCATCTGGAGGATGGTGCGACCGTGCACCGGCTCCAGTTGCCAGTCGTAGTTGCCGGTGGTGAACACCGGGTCCTTGAAGGCGCGCTCGACGTCCTCGTAGCGGGAGAGGACGTAGCTGTCGGTGGCCGCGTGGTGGATCAGCGGGAAGTCGTCGCGCAGTACGCGGTAGGCGCCGTGCGGGTCGGCACGGAATTCGGGCGACAGGATGTCCGGCGGCACTGCTCGGCTCACGGGCACGGCACTCCTCGATAGATGTAGACGACACACAATGGGGTGCGGAGGTTCCCGCGCGTCCGGCGGCCGCCCCCGCGCCCCCGCGCGGGGCCACAGGCACACCCAAGATCGTCTCGGACCGGCCACTTATCAAGAGCCCCCACCCGCCACCCCGCCCGGAAGCGGACGCCCCCGCCCCTTCCGCAGGGCGCGAAAACCCCCTCCCATCACGCCCCTGACCTGCAATTTCATCCATTCCCGACGAAGCCGGGAGGCGCCCGGTCCACGGCTTTGGATCTTCCACCGAACTCCGCCCGCCCGCCCCGCCGCTCGCCGAACACACCGGCGGCACCCCCGACGGCCTCGACGTCCGGCTCGCCGCCGCGACCGCCGCGCCCCGCGTCGCCGTCGAGACCCGGGCGCCGAGCGACGCCCCCGCCGCAGGGGCCACCCCCGTCGCCGAACTGACCACCGGGGCGAATGCGGACCTTGACGGCGGGGTTGCGGGCCCGACCACAGGGCCCGCTACGTTAGGTGCCCTTCCGGGTACGAGGAGTCGTCATGGGCATGTTCGAGGCACGCGGTAACAAGGACGGCACGTGGTACATCGTGCACACGCCCGACGGGCATCTCGCCCACCTCTCCCACCCCGACGGCAGAACCCGCGCGGCCGTGGGCATCCCCACGAAGACCGAGGCGGAGGCCGCGGCGGACGCCCTCAACGACGAATACCACCGGGCCGTCCGGGCGGCCGGGACGACGGGAGACGGCACCTGACCCATCCGGAGTACGGCGCGACCCGCTCGGTACGGGCGGGCCGGAAGATCTGCCCGCCCCGCGGCCGTCCGGGCGGCCCCGCGTAACCGGGGCGAACGGCGGGCCGGCCGGCGCATCCCACGCCGGCCGGCCCGCCGTTCGTCGTTCCCTGGGCGGGCAGGGCGGCGCGGGCGCGCGGCGGGGCGCGTGAGACGGCGCGGGGCACGGCGGGGCAGCCCGGACAGGGGCGTACCGGAGGCTTCCGCTCCACTGCGCGCGAGACGGAACCACCTTTCTGACCTGCGGCTTTGCGCCGTTCGACGGGAATGACAACGGTCACCGGTGCAGCCTTTGGAGATCGGGCGGAAGTGCGGTTTGCTTCGCGTGGACGACCCAGGAGGACGACCCAGGAGGACGACCAGGAGGGAGCGCGCCTTGAGTGAGCACGCCCACGGGCACCACCCGGGCGGGGAACCGCCGCACGGCCACCGTCCGGATCACTCCCACGCCCACGGCCACGGCGGACACAGCCACGCGCACACCGTCTCCCCCGACGCCGACCGCCGCTGGCTGCGCGCCGCACTCGCGCTGATCTGCGCGTTCATGGCCGTCGAGGTGGTCATCGGCGTCGTCGCCCGCTCCCTGGCGCTGCTCTCCGACGCGGCGCACATGCTCACCGACGCGGCGTCGATCGTGCTCGCGCTGGTCGCCATGCGGCTCGCCGCCCGGCCCGCCCGCGGCGGCTACACCTACGGCCTCAAGCGCGCCGAGATCCTCTCCGCCCAGGCCAACGGCATCACCCTGCTCCTGCTGTCCGCCTGGCTGGCGTACGAGGCGGTGCGGCGGCTGATCGAACCGCCCGCGGTCACCGGCGGACTGGTGCTGGTCACCGCGTTGGCGGGCGTGGTGGTGAACCTCGTCGCGACGTGGTTCCTCTCCCGCGCCAACCGCTCCAGCCTCAACGTCGAGGGCGCCTACCAGCACATCCTCACCGACCTCTTCGGCTTCGTCGCCACCGCCGTCGCCGGACTCGTCGTGTGGACGACCGGCTTCGCCCGCGCCGACGCGCTCGCCACGCTCGTCGTCGTCGCGCTGATGCTGCGCGCCGGGTACGGGCTGGTCCGCGAGTCCGGGCGGATCTTCCTGGAGGCGGCGCCCGCCGGGATCGACCCGGACGCGCTCGGCGACCACCTCGTCGCGGCGGACGAGGTCGCGGAGGTCCACGACCTGCACCTGTGGCAGATCACCTCCGGAGAGCCCGCGCTCTCCGCGCACATCCTGGTGGCGCCGTCCGGCGACTGCCACAAGGTCCGCCGCCGCCTGCAGTCCCTGCTCTCCACCGACTACGGCATCACCCACGCCACGCTCCAGGTCGACCACGTCGGGGAGCAGGACGCCGACACCGTGCTGCACGTCGGCTCCGGGCCCGCGCCCGAAGCGGCCCCAGGCCACTGCGAGGACGCCCACGGCCCGGTCCACCGGCGGGGGCCGCACCACCACTGACCACCGGCTCCCGGAAGGAACGCCATGCCCGTACCGCGTCCGGCCCGCGTCACCGACCACCCCGCGCTCGTCCGCTGCGTCCAGCACTGGTGGGGCGACTCCCGCACCCCCGAGGAGGCCCGCGCGCTCTCGCTCCTGCTGCCGCGCCTCTTCCTCCAGTTCTTCTCCCGGACGAGCCTGGTCCTGGAATCCCCCGAGGCGGGCGACGGAGGCGGGGTGCAGGCGTTCCTCGTCGGCTTCCACGCGCCGGAGAACACCACCGACGCGTACATCCACTTCGTCGGCGTCCACCCCGAACTGCGGGGACAGGGCGTGGGCCGGCAGCTCTACACGGCGTTCTTCGCACAGGCGGCGGAGGCGGGCCGCACCGACGTCCGCGCGATCGTCTCCCCCGGGAACGCCGCCTCCCTCGCCTTCCACCAGGCGATGGGGTTCGCGCCCGAAGGCGCCGGTGACCGGCGCGTCGGCGGGCTGCCGGTGCACACGGATTACGACGGGCCCGGGGAGGACCGGGTCTGCTTCCACCGGCGCATCGGCGGGTGACAAAGGCGCGCGGCCCGGCTCGGCCGATGCCGGGCCCCCCCGAGCGGGGCGCGGCCGGTCGGGGCGAACGTGGCCGCGCGGCCGGTCGGGGCGGACCCTGACTCGGGGCGCGCGCCGGGTGGGGTACGGGGCGCGCGGGCGCGTCCTACGCGCTGTGGTCCTCCGCGCTGTGGAAGAGCTGGATCAGATTGCCGCAGGTGTCGTCCAGGATCGCGGTGGTCACCGGGCCCATCGCCTGCGGTTCCTGGGCGAAGCGGACGCCGAGCGCGCTCAGCCGCTCGTGCTCGGCGGGCACGTCGTCCACGGCGAACGACGCGGCGGGGATGCCGTCCAGGAAGAGCGCCGCCTTGTACGGCGGCACGGCGGCGTGTCCGGAAGGCTCCAGAAGCAGTTCGGTGCCCCCGGGGTCCTCCGGGGAGACCAGGGTCAGCCAGCGGTCCGCGTCCGGCCCCTCGCCCAGCGGTACGTCGTGCTTCGTCTCGAACCCCAGCACCTCGGTGTAGAAGCGCTGGGCCTTCGCCTGATCATCGACGAAGACGCTGGTCAGATGGATTCTCATGGAGTGCCCTCCGGTACCGGGACCTGATCCGCCGAGGCCACGGGCCCCAGCGGCGCCGGACCCGCCACCCGGCAAGAACCCGCCCGCCACAACGGCACGGCCCGCTGCTGTGCCCCGACGGTATGCACCGTAGGCGGCCCCCGTACGGCCATCAAACGGGGCTGGGCCGGTGGGGGCCGACGGGATGCCTGGCAGCGGGGCGCGTGGGGTGCGGCGGTGCGGCGGGTGCGGCGGTTTCGGGGGCGGGTGGGGTGCGGGGCCGGTGGTCCGGTGGGCCGGTAGGGGGTCGGTCCCGTGGGCCGGTGGGTCCAGTGGGGGTCGGTCCGGTGGCTCCGGGGGCCGGTGGTCTGCTCGGTCGGCGGGGGCGGCCGGGTGCGGTCGGCGGGGGCGGCCGGACGGTGGCCGCGTTTCGGTGCGTGTGTGCTCCGTGTGCCTACGCCGCGGCCAGCAGCCGGAGCAGGGGGCGGTCGGCGGTGCGCGCCGGGTCGAGGAGGGTGGTCATACGGCGCTTGGCGGCCAGGTCGGCGAGGACGGGGCCGGGGGCGTTCCGTACGAGGCCGGGGCCGCCCGCGATCAGCACACCGGTGTCCCAGAGGGGGCGCCCGGCGCCGTCGAGTACGGTGCCCAGCTCCTCGCCCTGGGCCCGCAGCGCCGGACGCCAGGAGTACCGCGCACCCGCCACCGCGGCCGCTTCCCGCGCCAGCCGCTCCTCCGCCGCCCAGCGCTCCCACGCGGCCCGCAGCGCCTCGTCCCCGGTGGCGGCGCCACCGGGTGGGGCGGAGGCGTTCGGCGGGGTCCCGGGGTGGTCCCGGGCGTGGGGGCCGTCCGGCGCGGGGCCCGCGGCCGCCGTACCCGGGCCGGACGTCCCGCCGGGGCCCGCCGGGGTCGAGCCGCCCGGGGCGCCGGTCCCGTACGCCGTGGCGAAGCCGGGCGGGAGCCAGGACGGGCGGTGGCCGGGGAGCCCGGCGTACGGGGCCGTCAGCAGCCGGAGGAGTGCGGCGTGACCGGGACGGGACGGAGCCGCGGCGGCCCGCAGGGCGCGGCGCGCGGTCAGCTCCGCCGCCCACCGTTCCTGCCGCGCGCACAGGTACCGCGCCACCGCCTCCGGCACGGCGGGCACCTCCTCCATGTCCACCGCACCCGACGCCCCGTCCGCCCGCAATCGCTCATCGAGAAACCTCAGCACCACCTTCACGGGGCGCATTCAACCTCGGGTGGGGCGCACCTGGGGGCGTGGGGTGCGCCGGCCGGGGGCGAGGGGGCTTCCGGAGGCGAGGGGTGCCCCCCGGAGGGGAGGGGCGCTCCACCGGAGGGGAGGGGCGCTCCGCCCGGTGGCCGCCGCCGGGGAGGCGGGGCCGGGGAGCACCGGGGGCGTGGGGTGCCCCGCCCGGGGGGCGAGGGGGGCGCCCCGGACACGAAGGGTGTTCCCCGGAGGCGAGGGGTGCTCGCCCGGAGGGGAGGGGCGCTCCGCCCGGTGGCCGCCGCCGGGGAGGCGGGACCGGGGAGGCGGGACCGGGGAGGCGGGACCGGGAGGCAGGCCGGGGAGCGCCCGGGGGCGTGGGGTGCCCTCCCGGAGGCGAGGGGCGCTTCCCCGGAGGGAGCGGCGCTCCGCCCGGTGGCCACCGCCGAGGAGCCGGGGCCGGGGAGCACCGGGGGCGTGGGGTGCTACGCCCGGGGGGCTCCCCGGACGCGAAGGGTGTTCCCCGGAGGCGAGGGGTGCTCGCCCGGAGGGGAGGGGCGCTCCACCCGGTGGCCGCCGCCGGGAAGGCGGGCCCGGGCCCGCATCCGGCCCCGTCGGCGCCCACCCGCGCGGGTGAACCGCGGCCGCGCCCCGGTCAAGGCGGAGGGGCGGGTGCGGTGGGCGGTGCTCGGATGGGTGGATGCGAACCCTCCTCCTGAGCGCCCTGCTGTGCACCGCCGCCCTCCCCGGACGCGCCGTGGCCGCCGGGCCCCCGGCGGAACCCGCACCGCCGCAGGTGGCGGTCGAGGTCAGCGACGGCACCGACGCGGCGGAGGCGGGCGACCGGCTCGACTACCGCGTCACACTCCGCAACCTCGGCTCCGTCCCGCTGCGCGGCGCCCGCGTCGAGGCCCGGCTGCCCGCCACCACCGAGTCCGCCGAGGCACCCGAGGGCCACGTCACCGCCGACCACACCGCCGTCTGGCACACCGACCTCGCCCCGGGCGGCGTCCGGGTACTGACCGCCGGCGTCGTCCTGGGCGACCGCGCCGACGGCCCCACCGGCGCCCCCGGCACGCTCCGCGCCGCCACCACCGCCTGCGTCCACGCCCCCGGCTCCGCCGCCCCCGCCGCCTGCTCCGGCGACATCGACGACCTGCCCGAGACCCACGGCGGCACCTCAGGCCCCTCCTGGACGTCCTGGAGCCCGTGGCTGCTCGTCGCCGGCCTGCTCGCGGGCGCCGGCCTGCTGCTGCGCCGCCGCCGCGGTACGGCGGGGACGGCCGCCCCCGGCGCCACGTCCCCGGCCGGACCCGTCCCCGGCCCCGCCGCCGCGGCGGACGCCGCCACCACGCCCGCACCCGCCCCCACCGCCGCGGCGGGCGCCGCCACCGCGCCCGCGTCCACCACGGCGGCGGCTTCCGCCGCACCGGCGCCCGGGCACACCACGGCCCGCACCTGAGAGGCGGTCCGGCCGCCGGCGGGCCGCCCACGGAAGGAGCGACGACGTGACCGCGAGCGCGCCCCTGCGCGGGGGCGGCCGCCGCACGGCGCGCGAGGGGGCGCCCCGCGCCCCCCGGCGGCCGGGACGGGCGGGCGCCGCCACCGTGCTGCTGCTCCTCGCCGCGCTACTGGTACCGGTCGCCCTGACCGCCGGCTGGGCCCGCGACCAGCTCACCGACACCGACCGGTACGTCAGCGCCGTCGCGCCGCTCGCCCGCGACCGCACCATCCGGAACGCGATCGTCGACGACGTCACCGACGGGGTGATGGACCACGTCCACCTCGACGGGCTGCTCTCCGCCATCCCCCGGCGGCAACGCCCCGCGCTGCGTGAGCGGTTCACCCGCGGCATCCGTGAGTTCGTCGACAAGCAGGTCCGGCAGGTCGTGACCGGGCCGGCCTTCCCCGCCCTGTGGCGGCAGGTGCACCGCACCGCCCACCAGACCCTCGACGCCGCCCTCGCCGCCCCCGGGGACGCGGCCGTCCGCCTCGACGTCGCCCCGGTCATCGAACGCGTCAAACACCAGCTCTCCGCCAACGGGCTGGGCATCGACATCGCCCGCCGGGTGCCGCACACCGGCACCGAGATCGTGCTGCTGCGCGCCGCCGACGTGCCCCGGGCCCGCGCCGTCCACCGGGCCGTACGGACCACGGCCCGGCTGGCGCCCCCGGCCGCGGCCGGCTGCCTCGCCGCCGGACTGCTGCTGGCCCGCCGCCGGCGCCGTGCCCTGACCGTCACGGCGCTGCTCTGCGCCGCTGCCACCGCCCTCCTGACGGCGGCCCTCGTCCCGCTCCGCTCCCGGGCCCTGGACGCCCTGCCGCACGCGGTCCCGCGCCCGGCGGCCACCACGTACGCGGACGCCCTCACCGCCTCCCTGCACACCGGCATCACGGCGCTGATCTGCGCAGCCCTGCTCACCGCCGCCCTGACGGCGGCGAGCGGCCCGGTGCTCCGGGCCGTACGGACCACCTGGCGCACCCACCGCAGCGGCACCGCACGACGGCCGGAGGACCCGCTGACGGAACCGGCGGCGACCGAGCGGCAGGGCGGCTGAGCCGGTACCGGTGGGGCGCGGAGGGCGGTGGGGGCGCGGAGGCCGGTACCGGGCGGCGCGTGCCCGGTACCGGAGGGGCCCGGGCGGCGCGCCTTGGGGCGGGCGCGGACGGCGCACCCTAGGGGAGACCGCCGCCGGTCCGGGCAGCCACCGGGTGCCGAGGCCGAACGGCACGCCCGAGGGACGCATGGCCCGGACGACGCACCCGAAGGACAGGCGGCCCGGGCAACGCGCCCGAGGGCCGAGCACCGCGCCCGAGAGGGAAGGGCCCCACCACGGCCCCCGGGCCGGGTGTCCGTCCCGCCCAAGGAGAAGGCGGACACCCGGCGCCCGAGCGCACGCCGCACACCGGGCCCAGCAGCCCGCCCCTGGGACGGCCGGGTGGCGCGTCCGGAGGCCGAACGCGCACCGGACGCTCCCGAAGCGCAGGCCCCCGCCGAGCCCACCGCCCCGGCCTCAAGTCCCCGCACGCACCACGCGGCCCCGCAGGAAGCTCCCGCGGGGCCGCGCCGTACCTCCGGGCGGCCCTCCGTGCCCCGGGCCGTGCCCGGTCGCGGAGAGGCCGCGCCGGGCCCTTACATGACCAGCACCGTCTTCCCCTGGGCCCGGCCGTCGCGCAGCGCCGCCACCGCCTCCGGGGCCTCCTCCAGGGGGATCTCCCTGCCGACCAGGACCGTCAGACGGCCCGCGTCGACGTGCCCGGCGAGGATCTCCAGGAGCTGGGGGGACGGCCGGTTGACGAAGTTGAAACCGCGGAGGTTGTGGTCGGTGAGGACATCCGCGTCGGCCGCGCCGATCGTCGACACCGCCGTTCCGCCGTCCCGCACCGTCCGCATCGTCTCCACGAACGCGTCCGCGTCGCTGACCAGGTCGATCAGGACGTCGACGCCTTCCGGGTGGGCGGCCAGCACCTGGTCGGCGACCGGCCCCGCCGTGTGGTCGACGATCTCGGCGGCGCCCAGGGTGCGCATCAGGTCGGCCAGCACCGGGCGCGCGGTCGCGATGACCTCGGCGCCGCGCCCATGGGCGATCTGCGTGGCGAAGGAACCGACGCCGCCGGTCGCCCCGACGATCAGCACCCGGCTGCCCTCCCCTACGCGCGTCTCCTCGACCAGGTTGTACGCCGTCATCCCGGCCGTCGGGACCGCCGCCGACGTCGCGTAGGTGACGCTGCGGGCCGCGTGGGCGAGGGACCGCTCGTCGGCGAGGGCCAGCTCCGCGTACGAGCCGCCGCCGCGCTCGGGCCGCTGGAACGTGCCGAACACCGCGTCCCCGGCGGTGAAGCGCCGCACGCCGGTCCCCACGGCCAGCACCTCGCCCGCGCCGTCCGCGCCCATGACGAGCGGGAACGACGCGCTGACGGCGTCGCCGAACATCCCGCCCGCGATCTTCCAGTCGATGGGGTTGACCCCGGCGGCGGACAGCCGCACCAGGACCTCCCCCGGCCCTGGTTCGGGCTGCGGCAGCTCAATGAGCTGCGGCTCGGCACCGAATGCGCTGACTGCTACGGCTCTCATCGTGTCCCTTCCACCCGTCCGACCGGAGGCCGGGCGCGATCGTAAGCACGCCGGACGGGCCCGACGCGGCAGGCGGAAAGGCGGCGCCGCCGAAGCAACTCGTACGGCCCCCGCGCCGCGCCCCATCCGGACGCCGCACCCGATTGCCGGGCGACCGCGCCACCGGGTGGGCCGGACCGCCGCGCAATCGGGCGGGCCGGGGGCCGCGTCGCCCGGTGGCCGGTGGCCCGCCCACCCGATTGCGCGGATGAGGGGACCGGCGCGACCGGGCGCGCTGGAATGGGCGGATGATCCGCTTCGAGTCCGTGACCAAGCGCTACCCGGACGGGACGACCGCCGTCGACGGTCTGTCCTTCGAGGTCGCGGAGGGGGAACTCGTCACCCTCGTCGGCCCGTCGGGGTGCGGCAAGACCACCACGATGATGATGGTCAACCGGCTCATCGACCCGACCGCGGGCACCATCTCGGTGGCGGGCGAGGACATCGCGGACACCGACCCCGTCCGGCTGCGGCGCCGGATCGGTTACGTCATCCAGCAGGTCGGCCTCTTCCCGCACCGGACGGTCCTGGACAACACCGCCACCGTCCCCCACCTGCTCGGCACCCCGCGCAAGCAGGCCCGGGCGCGGGCCGCGGAACTCCTCGACCTCGTCGGACTCGACCCCACCGTCTACGGACACCGCTACCCCGACCAGCTCTCCGGCGGCCAGCGCCAACGCGTCGGCGTCGCCCGCGCCCTCGCCGCCGACCCGCCCGTCCTCCTCATGGACGAACCCTTCGGCGCCGTCGACCCCGTCGTCCGCGAACACCTCCAGAACGAATTCCGGCAGTTGCAGCGGCAACTCGGCAAAACCGTCCTCTTCGTCACCCACGACATCGAGGAGGCCATCCGCCTCGGCGACCGCATCGCCGTCTACGGGGAGGGCCGTATCGAGCAGTTCGACACGCCCGCCCGGGTGCTGGGCGCCCCGGCCACCCCGTACGTCGCGGAGTTCGTCGGCAGTGACCGGGCGCTCAAGCAACTGTCGGTCACCGGGATCGACCGGGCCGACCTGGAGCACCCGCCGCTCGCCCGGCTCGGCGAACCGGCCGCCGAAGCGGCGGCCCGGCTGCGGGAGCGCGGCGCGCGGTGGGCGGTGGTGCTGGACGACTCCGGCGCGCTGCACGGCTGGGCGGGCGCCGCGGAGCTGGCGGGCGCGTCGGGGCCGGTGTCCGGGCACGCCCGGCGGATGGAGGCATGGGTTCCGGTCGGGGCCACCCTCAAGCGGGCGTTCGGCGAGATGCTGCAGCACGACGCGGGGTGGATCGCGGTCCTGGACGGCGAACGCTTCCTCGGCGTCCTCACCCCGACCCGCCTGCACGAGGCCCTGCGCCGCACCATCGTCCCCGGGGAGCACGGGACCCCGCGCGCCGCGGACGAGGTGGCTTCGGTGCCCACGGGGTGAGAGGGACCGGCCCCCCGGCCCGGCCGACGCGCCTACGGGCGAGGAGGGGTTCTTACCTACGGGCGAGGCGGTATCCGTGCCTACGGGCGAGGAAGGGTCCTACCTACAGGCGAGGCGGTATCCGTGCCTACGGGCGAGGTGGGGTCCGCGCCCACCGGCGAGGCGGGTGCCCGTGCCTGCGTCCGTGGCGCGGGCGTGAGGTGCGGTGACGGCCTGCGGACGCGCGTCCGGCCCCGGGGCGGGCCGGGCGGTTCCGCGACGCCGGTCGCCGGGCTACTCCGGCAGCAGTCCCTTCTCCGTCAGATAGCCGTGGGCGACGTCCTCGGGGAGGCGGCGCCAACTGTCGACGCGTTCGTTGAGACGGGCGAGGTCGGCGGTGGTCAGGACGGAGTTGAGGCGGTCGAGCGCGGCGGCGGCGCGGGCGCCCCCGGCGCGGGAGCGGTTGACGACCGGCACGACGTAGTCGGCGTTCTGGAGCTTGCGGTCATCGGCGAGGACCACCAGCCCGAACTGGTCCAAGGTCGCGTCGGTGGTCGTGGTCAGCACCATCTGGTCCTGCCCGTTCTGCACCGCCTGCTTGGCCGGGGTGGTGCCGACGCCCTTGGGGTCGACGGCCGTGATGTCGATGCCGTACGTCTTTCGCAGCCCCGGCGCGCAGAACGGGCGGCGGACGCACTCGTCGCCCGCGGCGAGGCGCACCGGCAGCTTCGCCCGGCCCAGGTCGCTGAGGGTGCGCAGGCGGTGGCGGGCGGCGTAGGAGGCGCTGACGGCGAAGGCGTTGCGGTCGACGGCGCGGCCCGGGGCGAGCACCGTCAGCCCGCGCGGGGCGGCGAGGGCGCGCAGCGCCGTCATGGTCGCGCCGAGGTCCGGGGAGGCCACCGGCCGGGCGTCCGCCCCGTGTGTCTTCGCCTGGAGCCAGTCGGCGAAGGTCGCCGCGTACTCGGGGACGACATCGATCTGGCCGCTCTCCAGGGCCGGTTCGTACAGCTCGCGGTTGCCGACGGTGAGGAGGTCGGCGCGGTACCCGGCGTGCCGGAGCAGCGCCGCGTACATCTGGGCCAGCAACTCGCTCTCGGTGAAACCGGCCGACCCGATGGTGAGGTGGTGCCGGTCCCCGGGCGCGGCGGTGACGGCACCCCGGTCCTCCAGGGACGGACCGCCCGCACAGGAGACCAGGAGGACGGCGAGGAGGGCGAGGGCGAGCGTGCGGCCGGTGCGGCGGGCGGTACGGGCACGGCGGGCGGTGCGCGCTCCGGGAGCGCGCGGGGCCGGGGCAGGCGCCCCCGGCGGGCGGCAGGTGTCTCCGGCGTACGGAGCGGTGGCCCGCGCCCCGGACGGCTGAGGGGCGCCCCCGGCGTGCGGTGGGGTGGCCCGCGCCCCGGGCCTCGGTACGGCGCCCCCGGCGTGCGAGCCCCGGCCGCGCGCCGGACCGACCGCCCGGCCGCGGGCCGCCGTCCCCGGGTGCGCCGCCCGGACACGCGCCCGGTCCTCTCCCCGCGCCGTCCCCGGGGCCGTGGCGGGGGCGGTGTCGGGGGCCGCCTCCGGAGCCGCCGCGGGGCCCGTCGCCCGGCCGCGGCGCCTCACCACGCCCCCTGTCCTCGCGACCGTCGGACCCCGTACCGCTGCCCGAGTTCGAACGCCCCCTCCATGAGCAGCGCGAACACCGCGACGACGACCGCGCCGGCGACGACCTGCGGGGTGGAGGCGAGGTTGAAGCCGGCGGTGATGATCCGGCCGAGGCCACCGCCGCCCACCAGGGCGGCGAGGGTGGCGGTGGCGACGAGCTGGACGGCGGCGATGCGGACGCCGGTGAGCAGCAGCGGCAGCGCCAGCGGCAGTTCGACCCGCCACACGAGCTGACTGCCGGTCATGCCCATCCCCCGTGCGGCCCGGACCACGTCCCGGTCGACCTCGCGCATCCCCACGTACGCGTTGGTCAGCAGCGGCGGTACGGCGAACAGCACCAGGGCGATGACGGTCGGCCACTCGCCGTGCCGTCCCAGGGGCGTGAGCAGCAGCAGGACCAGCACGGCGAAGGTCGGGACGGCGCGGCCGACGTTGGCGAGGTTGACGGCGAGCGCCCCGCCGCGCCCCAGGTGCCCGAGGACGACCGCGACCGGCAGCGCGAGCAGACAGCTCAGCAGCAGGCAGCCGACGGTGAGCGCGGCGTGCTGGGCGAGCCGGTGCCAGACGCCGTCCTCGCCGGTCCAGTGGGCGGCGGTGGTCAGCCAGCCGAGGGCGCCCAAGACCGCGTTCACGGCTGCCGCCCGGCCGGTACGAGGCGGCGCACGGCCGCCCGCGCACGCCCCCGCCGCGCGGTGCGCGCCCCGCGCCGCCATGGGGTCAGCAGCCGCTCCGCGCCCAGGATCAGCAGGTCGAAGACGACGGCGAGCAACACGCAGAGCACCGACGCGGTCAGCACCTGCGCCTTGAAGTAGGAGTTCATCCCGGCGTAGATGAGGTTGCCGAGCCCGCCGTGGCCGACGATCGCGCCGACGGTGGTGAGCGCGACGGCGGAGACGGTGGCGATCCGCAGCCCCGCCATCGCCGCGGGCAGCGCCAACGGCAGCTCCACGGTGAGCAGTTGCCGGGTCGGCCCGTACCCCATGCCGCGCGCCGCCTCCTTCGCCCCTTCGGGGACGCCGGCCAGCCCGGCCAGCAGATTCCGTACGAGCAAGGTCAGCGAGTACAGCGCGAGTCCGGCCACGACCAGGGCGGACGAGAGGCCGTAGACCGGCAGCAGCAGGGAGAACATCGCCAGCGACGGGATCGTGTAGAGCACCGTCGTCAGCCCCAGCACCGGACCCGCCGTCCACCGGTGCCGCCGGGCCAGCAGCGCCAGCGGCACCGCGACGACCACGCCGAGGGCGACGGAGACCACCGTCAACTCGACGTGCTCGGCCACCGCGTCGAGCAGGATGTGCCGGCGGCTGCTGAGGTAGTCGCCGCAGATCCAGTCGTTGCGGGCCAGGCAGTCGTCCGGCGGTGCGGTCACGGTACGAGTCCACCCCGGGGCGCCGCGGCCTGTCGCGCGGAACGCGTCCGAACGGGCCCGCCCGCCCCGCGCCCCGCCGCTCCGGAAACCCCGTAGGGGCCGAGCCTGCCGTCCGTAGGGGCCGCGCCCTCTCCCGTACGGGCACCCCGCCCCGGGCGCCGAAGCCCGTGGTCTCCGGCGCCCTCCACGGGCACCCGCACTGCCGCACTCCGGGCGGCCCCGCCTCTGCACACCACGTAGGCACACCGCGTAGACACACCACGTAGACACACCACGTAGACACTGCATCTCTACACGCTATGTATAGTTCCGGGCAGCCGACGGCAGTCGTCCGGACGGCTGCCGCCGTACCTCGCGCCGCCCGGAGAGTTCCATGCCGAAGACCGCCCGCCGCCCCCTCATAGCCGGGCTGCTGACCGCCGCCACCCTGGTTCTCGGCGGCTGCACCCCCGCCAACGAGATCGTCCCCGCCGACGCCCGGGACGACGCGCCCGCGGCCGACGTCAAGGCCCGCGACGCCCAGCTCGCGGCGGACGGAAAGGGCGGCAAGAGCGACAAGAGCGGCGCGAACGGCGCGGACGTCGACTGCCGCGAGGCCAAGTGCGTGGCGCTCACCTTCGACGCGGGTCCCAGCGAGAACACCAACCGCCTGCTGGACATCCTCAAGAAGGAGAACGCCCACGCGACCTTCTTCATGCTCGGCAAGAACCACATCGCCGAGCGCCCCGCCGAGGTGAAGCGGATCGACCGCGAGGGCCATGAACTCGCCAACCACACCTGGTCGCACCAGATCCTCACCGACGCCACCCCCGCGGAGATCCGCGACCAGCTCTCCCGCGTCCAGAAGGCGGTCCACGACCTCACCGGCAAGACCCCGACGCTGATGCGCCCGCCCCAGGGCCGTACCGACGAGAAGGTCGCGAAGGTCAGCAAGGAGCTGGGGCTCGCCGAGGTCCTGTGGAGCGTGACCGCGAAGGACTACCAGACCAACGACTCGAAGCTGATCACCAAGCGGGTGCTCGACCAGACCGAGCAGGACGGCATCATCCTGCTGCACGACATCTACCCGGGCACCGTCCCCGCCGTCCCCGGGATCATCGAGGAGCTGAAGCACCGCGGCTTCACCCTCGTCACCGTCTCCCAGCTCCTCTCGCCCGCGAAGCCGGAACCGGGCATGGTCTACCGGCCCTGACCCCGGCACCGGACCGCCCCCGGACAGACGACGGGCCGGGCACCGGGTGATCGCTCACCCCGTGCCCGGCCCGTTTCCGTTTCCCGCGCCGTCAGTCCCGCGTAGCGGACTCCACCGGCTCCCGGCGCCGCTCCGCCTGGGCCGGGGCACCGGCCGGCTGCCCCGTGTGGTGCTCGCCCGGCTTGTCGTCGTGCGGTGCCTGCGCGTCGTGCGGGGCGGCGGGCTTGTGCGGCGCCGCCTCGACGTCCTGCGGGAAGGTGAGCTGCCGGCTCTGCCACTCCAGCGCCGGAACCACCTCACGCCGCCAGGTGCCGAACTGGTGGCTGCCGCGGGGCAGGATGATCGAGTCGACCGTCATCGGCGGCTTCGCCGCGTGGAGGAAGTCCATCGTCGCGCCGTAGTCCGGCTCGCCCTGCCGGCTGCTGGCCACCAGCGCGGAGATCTGCGGTACGGGCAGGTGCTTCATCCGCCACAGCAGATCGTGCTCCCGCTCCCGCTTCGCGCCCTCCGGGCCGGCACCGAAGAGGCTGCCGGTCGTCAGGTCGTCCTTGATCGCGTAGTCGCCGGAGAGCGAGACGGCCGAGGTGTAGATCTTCGGGTTGCGCATCGCGAGCTGGAGCGAGCAGGTGCCGCCCGACGAGTACCCGAACGCGCCCCAGGCGCTGGAGTCGTGGCCCACCCGGTACGCGGACCGCATCGCGTCCGGCAGGTCCTTGGTGAAAAACGTCTCCGCCTGCGGGCCGCCCGGCACGTCCACGCACTCGGTGTCGCGCGGCGGGGCGATCGTCGGCCGCACCATCACCAGCACCGTCGGCTGCATGGTGCCCTTGGCGATCAGCCGCCCGGCGTTCTGCGGGATCTGGAGGTGCTGCGCGAGGTTCATGATGCCGCCGGGGTAACCGCTGATCACGACCATCACGGGGAAGCGCTGGCGGCGGAACTGCGGCTGGAAGTACTGCGGCGGCAGATAGACGAACGCCGGGTTGATCGCGCGGCTGCGGCGCCCCACGATCCGTACCGACTCCATCTTCCCGACCTTGTCGGCGGGGCCCTTCGGCAGCCCCGTCACCCGGTCCAGCCCCTGCGGACCCGCGGGCTGGATGAGCGCGCCCTTGGTCGTACCGATGGAGGCGTACTGCCCGCCGTTGTCACTGACCGCGACCGGCGCCTTGTCCTCGTTGCCGAGGAGGTCGTCCCAACTGCCGTAGAACTCGAAGCTGTTGTTGACCGCGAGGGCCAGCGCACACACCAGCGCCACCTGGGTGAGCACGACGGCGCCGAGCCTGCCGAGGAGGACGCGCACCCCGCGCCCCGACAACCGCGGCCACTGCCACACCGTCAGCGCGACCAGCACCACCGCCAGCGCCACCACCGCGAATTCGAGCGACCGACTGGTCAGCCCCATGCGCCCCACATCTCCTGTCACCCTCGCAAGGGCTCTCGCCCGGCTCCCGGCTTGCGACCGCCTTGACCCACAACGGGCGGCCCGGACCGATGGTCACCGGATAAGAGGGGATCGACCGGACATCGGATACCGGACCGGGGCCATTCCTTACCCACACCTTGCCGACCCGTGTCCGCACCGTGATGCGCACCCACCCCCGCACGGCCACGTCCACGCACCAGGAGAAGAGCGGTGATCATACGGGAGCACGTATCCACGAACGGAATCCGAGCGGCCGGATCTGGCCTCGGGCGACGGCAGGTGCCGGCTATAGGGGAGGCCGGATCCGACCTCGGGGGAGGCTCGGGGGAGCCCGGATTTCCCCTCGGGTAGCCCTGGGGGGCCTTGTGGCCGGTCTCGGGGAGTCCTGGGCCTGGGCTCGGGGGGAGCCCCCGGGTGGGACGGGTCGCCGCCCTGCGGAGGTGACGGGTGGGAGAGCGGGGGCTGCGGGCTGGCGGATCGGACGCGAGGAGCTGGGGCCCCGAGGCGATGAGCCGGGGCCGGAGGCGGTGAGCTGGCCCCGGGGGCAACGAGCCGGGGCCGGAGGCGGTGAGCTGGAGAGATGCGGGACGCCCCCGCCCTCCCCTTCTCCCCGTGGCCGGTTCCCCGCTCGACGCATCGCGTCACGGGGGCCGCCGCACCTCCGCCGTACGGCTCGTACACCGCCCGCCGACGGCCCGTACGGCGCCCCGCCGTAAGGGCAACGCGGTGCCCGAGGTCCCACGGTGACGCCGGTGCGGGCGGCTACCCTTACGTATCCGTCCTGGTCAGGGACATGTCCGCAGCTTCACGGACATACGCCGCACCCACCACCCCAAGAGAGGTCCGCCGATGGGCATTCGGAGTCTGCTGCGCAACGCTTTCGGTCGCTCCAAGGCGACGCGGGAGGAGTCCGGCACCACACCGAGCGGCACGGAAACGCCGGAACCGGCCACCTCCGCCACCACCATCCCGGAGGCCCGCGAGGAATCCGCCCCCGCCGACCGGCCCACGACGGACCGGGCCACCGCGGACCGGGCCGCCTCGGACGCGCCCGCGGCCGAACAGCCCGCCACCGAACGCCCCGTGGCCGAGGTCCCCGCCGCCCGCACCGCCCCCGGCGAGTCCACCGCCGAGGCGGAGACCCCCACCGTCCCCGCCCAGACCAACCGCGCGGCCGCACAGCCCGAGGCCACCGAACCGGAGCGGGACGTCGAGGCGGCGGCCGGGGCCGAGGCGGAAGCCGGGGCCGGTGCGAAGCACGAGGCCGGACGCGCCCCCGAGGCCGCGAACGCTACGGCCGAGGCCGAGGCCGAGGCCGAGCAGGAGGCCGGGAGCAAGGCCGAGGCGGAGCTCGCGGCCAAGGACGCGGCCGAGGCGGTAGCCGATGGCGGCCCGGAGGCCGAGTCGTCGGCATCGGTGCCGGAGCCGGGATCTGCATCGGCATCGGCGGAAGCGGGCGAGCGGAAGGCTCCGGCCGAGGACGCCACCGACCTGGTGAGCCAGGCGTTCGACGCGGCGAAGCCCTCAACTGCGGCGGTGGCCGCGCCTGTTGATACGGAGAAGGCCGAGGAGAGCGCGAGCGCCGTTGAGGGTGCGGAGGTCGCGCAGGCTTCCGGGGCCGCGGAGGCCGGAGCCCCCGAGGCCAGGGCCGCTGAGGCCGTAGCCGAGGAGGCCGCGAAGGGCGCCGGTACCGCCGTGGAGGCAGAGGCCGTGCAGGCCACCGGACCTGCGGCGATCGCTGCCCCCACGGACGCCGCGGACGCGGTCGCGGCGACCGACACCACGGACACGACGGCGACGGCGACGGCGACGGCCAAGCCGGAAGCGGAATGGACGGCCCCCGCCACCGAGACCACCGGCACCAAGGCCGAAGCCCCCGCCACCGAGGCCCCCGCCTCGGCCGAGGACACCGCTCCCGAGACCACCGCCACCGGGACCGGCACCGGCACCGCCACCGGGACCGGCACCACCGAAGCCGACGCCCCCACCGAGCCGAAGGCCGAAGCCCCGGCCCCGGCCCCGGCCCCGGCCCCGGCCCCGGCCGAAGCACCCGCCACGGACGCCACGGACGCCAAGGCAACGGCCCCCTCCGACGACGCTCTCTCCGAGGACGCCACCCCCGAGACCGCCACGGCGCACGAGCCCACGGCCACCGGCGCCGCGAACGAGCCCACGGCCCCGTCCACGACGCCGGCCGACGCGCCCCCGGCCACCTCCGAGAAGCCGGAGACCGCGAAGGCCGAGGCGGTCGCAGAGGCCGACCAGGCAGCACCCGCCACCCCCCTGGACAAGGCCAAGGCCACCGCGCCCGCACTGGTCAGTCTCGTCAAGTCCGCCGCCGCGACGCTCGACAAGCACGGCCTCACCACCCAGCGCGCCGCCGTCTACCTGGTGCTCGACCGGTCCGGCTCGATGCGTAACTACTACAAGGACGGCACCGTCCAGCACCTCGCCGAGCAGGCCCTCGGCCTCTCCGCCAACCTCGACGACGACGGCACCGTCCCCGTCGTCTTCTTCTCCACCGACGTCGACGGCACCGCCGATCTCGACCTCACCCACTACGAGGGCCGGATCGCCGAACTCCACGCCGGACTCGGCCACATGGGGCGGACGAATTACCACTGGGCCATCGACGCCGTGGTCCAGCACTACAAGAAGTCCGGCACCACCGCCCCGGCCTTCGTCATCTTCCAGACCGACGGCGCCCCGACCTCCAAGCCGGCCGCCGAGAAGGCGCTCTGCGAGGCCGCCGGGCTCCCCATCTTCTGGCAGTTCATCGGCTTCGGCGACCCGGACGCCAAGGGCTTCGACTTCCTCCGCAAGCTCGACGACCTCGCCGTCCCGGAAAAGCGCGTCGTCGACAACGCCGGCTTCTTCCACGCCGGCCGCGACCCCCGCGCCCTCTCCTCCGACGAGCTCTACCAGCAGCTCATGGTCGAATTCCCCGAATGGCTCACCGAAGCCCGCACCGCGGGAATCCTCAAGGACAACTGACCCCGCAGCCCTCGACCGACCGGCCGTGGTGCCGGGCCCCCTCCGGGCCCGGCACCACGGCCGGTCGCCGTTTCCGCCCCTCCCGCATTTCCCCGCAATAACCGACCCGCGAGCCGGTTATCGCGGGGAATACCCACCTCTTTCAGCCGCCCGCCAAAACCCTCGAACACCTGCCCCACCCCTTATGGCAAGGTGTCTTCGGCGACCCGGGGGGGGCGCCACGGCACAGGGGAAGGAAACAGGCAATGGGGGGCGACATGTCCTTGCTCTCGGAGATATCGCGCATACGTGACGGCCGGGGCAACCCGGCAGCACTCGTAGGGGAATTCCGGCGCACTCCGGTACTGATCCCCCTCAGCGGCGACAATCTGATGTCGACGGAATCCGACGGAATCCGCTGGCTCTTCGCTTTCACCGACGAAGAGGCGCTGGCACGGTTCCTCGCCCACCGCGGCATCTCCCCCGAAGAGGCGCCCGACCACGTGAGCGCGGTCGGCGCCCGCCTGCTGGACGTCGTCATCCCCGCCATCGGCAGCCCGGCGGGCGTCGCGCTGAACGCCGGGAGCGAGCTGGGCATGCTCTTCCCCCCGGTGACCGGCATCGTCCCGGACGCCGTCGCCGTGGACCTCGCCGACGCCGCCGGAGGCGCCGTATGAGCCCCGCCGACGGCTACGAGGTCGACCCGGAAGCACTTCAGCAGATCACCAAGGGCATCAACGGCGCGATATCCGAGCTGAAGGAATTGGGTTTCGACACCGACGCCCAACTCGGCCACGGATTCGACAAATTGGCTCTCTCCGGGCTGGAAAGCGGAAGTCCGGCGGTGGCCACGGTCTTCGAGACGTTCTGCGAACGCTGGGGGTGGGGCGTACGCGGTCTCATCCACGAGGCCAACGAATTCGCCCGCCGCCTCGACCTCTCCGCCGGGCTCTACCACGAACAGGAACAGTACGTTTCCACGACGCTGAAGATCGGCGTCAACGCCGCCATGGGCGACCCGACCAAGAGCGCCGAACAACTCCGGGACACCTCCTGGGACGACGTACTGGACGAGAATCCGGTCACCCAGTTCCAGCACGGCAATTGGGACCCCACCTCCGCCGAATCCATGGAGACGTACCTGGAGGGGAACGAGGCGCTCCACCGCACCGCCGAGGACATCCGGACCAGCCCGGCGCGGCATCTGCTGCCCGACGCCCCCGAAGACGCACCGGCCGACCGGAACCACGCCGACGGGGAGCAGCACTGATGGGCATCGGCGACGCGCTCGGCGCGATCAAGCACGGCATCGATTCGGCCGCCGACACCGCCGGAAAAGCCGTCGACGGCGCGAAGGAGATGGTCGGCGAGACCGTCGAGTACGCGGCGGACACCACCGCCGACGCCCTCCACGCCGTCGGCGCGGACGGGGCCGCACGCGCCGTCCGCTCGGCCGGCGACGACGTCGCCGACGTCCTCGGCGCCCAGGTCGCGGAGCGGCAGCTCGGCGAGAGCGAGGACCCGAAGGAGCTGATCCACGGGGATCCGGCCAAGATCCACGAGGTGGCCGCCCACCTCAAGGACTTCTACGCCGCCTTCGAACGCGTCGGGCAGGGGATGCGGAAACTCGACGCGGGCGCCTGGCAGGGCAAGGCCGCCGACCGGTTCCGCGAGGAGTTCGACACCCACCCGAAGTCCTGGCTGCACGCCGCGGACGCCTGCGAGGCGGCGGGCAAGGCCCTCAACGCCTACGCCGAGACCGTCACCTGGGCCCAGGGCAAGGCCCGCTCGGCCATCGACCGCCACCGCTGTGCCCAGGACGCCACCGAGAAGGCGGCCGACGCGTACAACCGCAAGGTCGACGCGTACAACGCCGCCCTCGCCGACGGCTCGGGGAGCGGTGACGGACCGCCGAAACCCGGCGAGTTCACCGACCCCGGCGAAGAGGGCCGCGCGTCCGCCGAGCATCTGCTGAAGGAGGCCCGCAGCCAGCGGGACGAAGCGGCCGAACGCGCCCGCCACGCGCTCACCTCGGCGCTGGCCCACGCCCCGCAGGCCCCCAAGTTCACCGAGCGGACCGTGCTCGACGCCGCCGACGGGGTCGCCGCCGGCGGGATGAACCTGATGCACGCCGCCGGCGGCCTCATCAAGGCCGGGGCCGACTCCGTGAACCTCGCCCGGACGGTCAACCCGGTCGACCCGTACAACCTCAGCAACCCCATCCGCTTCATGAACAACACGACCACCACCCTGCTGGGGCTGGCGAGCAGCGCCGCCCACCCCGGGCGGCTGGCCAAGGGGATGCTCGGCGAGGGCTGGGGCAGCGACCCCTACGAGGCGGGCGGCGCCTTCCTCGGCAATCTCGTCGGCGGCAAGGGCGTCGGCGCCGTCGGCAAGGGGCTGCTGAGGTCCGGCGCGCGTGACGCGGCCCGCACCGCGGCACGCACCGCCGCCCGGGACGGCGGCAAACTCACCCTCCGCGACCGCGCCCGCATCGCCTGGTGCAAGACCTTCGGCAACGACCCGATCGACATGGCCACCGGCCGGATGATCCTGCCGCAGACCGACATCCAGCTCCCCGGCAGCCACCCCCTCGCCTTCACCCGCACCTTCGAATCGTCGTACCGCACCGGCCACTGGTTCGGCCCCACCTGGATGAGCACGCTCGACCAGCGGCTGGAGATCGACGCCGAGGGCGTCATCCTCATCGGCGAGGAGGGCAACCTCGCCACCTACCCGCACCCGGCCGTCGGCGTCCCCACCCTCCCCGCCGACGGCCCCCAACGCCCCCTGGAGCGCACCCCGGACGGCGACTACGTCCTCACCGAGCCGTCCACCGGTATGCGCTGGTACTTCACCTCGTACGGCGAGGACCTCGCCCTCCTCGACGAGATATCCGACCGCCGGGGCCACCACCACACCTTCAACCACGACGAGCGGGGCGCCCCCGTCGCCCTCACCCACAGCGCCGGATACCGGCTGCTGTTCACCACCGAGGGCGACCGCGTCACCGCCCTCCACCTGGCCGGCGGCGCCCCGGACGGCGGCGACCAGCTCCTCCTCCGCTACGGCTACGACGACGCGGGAAACCTCACCACCGTCACCAACTCCTGCGGACTCCCGCTCCGCTTCGGCTACGACGACACGGGCCGCATCACGTCCTGGACGGACACCAACGGCAGCAGCTACGCGTACCGCTACGACGACCGCGACCGCTGCACCTGGCAGAGCGGCGCCGACGGCCACCTCCACGCCCACTTCACCTGGGGCGACGCCGACCCGGCCACCGGCCTGCGGACCAACACCCTGCGCAACTCCCACGACCGGATCACGACGTACCAGGTCAACGACCGGCACCAGATCGTCGCGGAGACCGACCCGACCGGCGCCACCACCCGCACGGTGCGCGACGCGCACCACCGCGTTCTCGCCGTCACCGACCCGCTCGGCCGCACCACCCGCATCGAGTACGACGACGAAGGCAACCCCACCCGTCTCACCCTCCCCGACGGCACCACCTCCACCACCGTCTTCGACGACGGCGGCCGCCCGCTCCGCACCACCGCCCCCGACGGGACCACCTGGAGCCACACCTACGACGCCGCCGGGAACCGCACCTCCTCCACCGACCCCACCGGCGCCACCACCACCTACACCCACGACGCCAGGGGCCACCTCACCGCCGTCACCGACGCCCTCGGCCACACCACCCGCCTCGACTGCGATCCGGCGGGCCTCCCCCGCCGCGTCACCGACCCGCTCGGCGCGAGCACCCACTACGTCCGCGACGCCTTCGGCAGGGTCGTCTCCGTCACCGACCCGCTGGGCGCGACAACCCGCCTGACCTGGACCGTCGAGGGCAAACTCGCCTCCCGCACCGACCCCACCGGCGCCACCGAGACCTGGACCTACGACGGCGAGGGCAACCGCACCTCCCACACGGACGCGGTGGGCCGCACCACCCGCTTCGAGTACGGCCACTTCGACCTGCTGGTGGCCCGCACCGACCCCGACGGCGTCCGCCACGAGTTCACCCACGACACCGAACTCCGCCTCACCCAGGTCACCAACCCCCAGGGCCTGACCTGGAACTACGCCTACGACGCGGCCGGCCGCCTGATCTCGGAGACCGACTTCGACGACCGCGTCCTGACCTACACCCACGACGCGGCCGGCCAACTCGCCACCCGCACCAACACCCTGGGCGAGGTGACGACCTACACCCGCGACACCATGGGCCGTATCACCGCCAAGGACGCCGCCGGACTCGTCACCACCTACGCCCACTCCCCGTCCGGCGCCCTCCTGGAGGCCGCCAACCCCGACGCCACGGTCACCTACACCCGCGACACCCTCGGCCGCGTCACCGCCGAAACGGTCAACGGCCGCACCATGACGTTCACCTACGACGCCCTGGGCCGCCGCACCTCCCGCACCACCCCCTCCGGCCACACCAGCACCTACACCTACGACGCCGCCGGCAACCGCACCACGCTCACCACCGGCGGCAACCTCCTCACCTTCACCCACGACGCCGCAGGCAACGAACGCACCCGCACCATCGGCGACCGGCTCCGGCTGGACTCGACGTGGGACGCGACGGGACGGCTGACGGGGCAGTCGCTGCTGCGGGTGGAGGGGGCGAATGGGGCTGCTGCGGGCCTCCCGGGCGGTTCGCCGGGGGGCGGGGTGCCTGGTGGATTGCCGGGGACCGAGTGGCCTGGCGCTCTGCCGGGGGCCGGGCCGGTCGGCGCCGGGGGCGGTGCGGTCTCGCCGGGTGCCGGGAGCGGTCCGGGCTCGCCGGGTGCCGGGGGCCGTCCGGGCTCGCCGGGTGCCGGAGTGCCGAGCAGTCCGTTCGATCCGGGGTGGCCTGGGGCGGGCGGGACGGGCGGAGCACCCGGGGCGAGCGGGGCACCCGGCATGACCGGCGTGGGTGGCGTACCCGGCATGGGTGGCGTACCCGGGGCGGGCGGCGCACCCGGTTCGGGCGAAGCCTCCGGCGCATCGGCCGCCCCCGCCACCACCCTCCTCCACCACCGCACCTACACCTACCGCGCCGACGGCCACCTCATCGCCCTCGACGACTCCCACTCCGGCCGCCGCACCTTCGACCTCGACCGCGCGGGCCGCGTCACCGCCGTCCACGCCACCAACTGGACCGAGACCTACGCCTACGACGAGGCCGGCAACCAGACCCACGCCACCTGGCCCGACGAACACCCCAACCCCACAGCCCGCGGCCCCCGCACCTACACCGGCACCCGCATCACCAAGGCCGGCGCCTACCGCTACGAACACGACGCCCTCGGCCGCGTCACCCTCCGCCAGAAAACCCGCCTCTCCCGCAAACCCGACACCTGGCGTTTCACGTGGAACACGGAGGACCGCCTGACGTCGGTGATGACACCGGACGGAACGGTGTGGCGCTATTTGTACGACCCGTTCGGGCGGCGGGTGGCGAAGCTGCGCCTGGAGAGCAGAAAGCAAACAATTGCCGAGCAGACACACTTCACATGGGACGCCACAACTCTTTCCGAAGAACACTCCCGAACGACACCAGAATCAATATGCGTAATCATCTCCTGGGATTACGATGGGATATTCCCAGCGTTTCAGGCAGAGCAAAAGACATCGACACTGGAGGGCACAACAGGAATCCCCCCCAGGAAAGATCGACGCTCTTACGCAATCATATGTGATCCATCCGGCTCTCCCGCCGAGATGAGAGATATTCACGGCCGCGTGACCTGGCGCTCCCGCTCCACCCTCTGGGGCACATTCACCTGGAACCAAGCAGCAACCGCATACACCCCCTTTCGATTCCCTGGCCAGTATTTCGACAGAGAAACGCAAGCACACTACAATTTCCATCGGCACTACGAAACTCAAACCGGGCGATTCTTCTCCCCAGACCCTCTGGGTTTGCGGCCAGACGACAATCCCATCACATACACAAGGAACCCTCTCCGGTGGCTGGACCCCCTAGGACTCTCCCCATGTGATGGCGGTTTCAGCAAACCCATATCAGCCGACGAAATCACCAAGATAAACGAAAGTTACGGTGGCTCAACCCTCCTGAACGGCACCCCAGAGAATATGCTCAGGAACGCAGAGCGCTACCACGGCTTCTGGGAAAAATCTTCGGTGGCAATCCGCGATATAGCCGGAGCCCACATGTACGACAACGGAAACAAACGAACCGCCGTGGCCGCAGTTGAGGAGTTGATGCGACGCAACAACATCACATCCGGACCAACACGCACCGACCTCTGGTCAGCCGTGTCAAAGGTAGCCAAGGGACAGGTGCACGAAATCCAAGAAATTAGCGAGATCCTCCGCGGATACAAATAGAAAGGCATTGCGCAATGGACATCGAATCACTTATGGCGCGAATTTCATCCACGGGAGCATCAGCTCTCATCAAGTGTGACGGCGAAAGGGTCGCGCATGGCAGCGCCCCGTGGACCTTCGTCGCCACAGGCGGCCCGCTGGCAGAAAGCGGGCCGGTGCGCTACGACGGGGAAACACTTCAGGAGTGCCTCACCACAGCGCTGACTTTGCTGAAAAAGCGCGGCAAAGAGTGGCTTTGGGTTGACGAGTACAGCAATGAATGACCATCGGGCGGAAAGCATCTGCCTTACATCTCCCTTTCAGGGGGGCTCGACCACCCTCACCAGGCACTCCGCCCCCACCCCTCCTACGCTGAGTGGATGAACTAGCCCATTTGCCCCGATCCATGCATCCAGCGGACGAGTGCGGGACAGTGGCCGACGGAAGCAGGTCGGGTGATGAGCGGAGACGGCCAGGGGGGATACGGGGAAGTCACCACAGGCGGGCAAGCCGACCGGGCGGAGCGGGCAGGCCAGGCCGGAGCACCCGAAGCAGGCCCCAACCTGGGCACAGAGAACCCCCACCGCTGGTGGGCCCTGATCACCATCGCGCTCGCGCAGCTCATGGTGGTCCTCGATGCCACGATCGTGAACATCGCGTTGCCGTCGGCGCAGCGGGAGCTGGGGATCTCGGATGCGGACCGGCAGTGGGTGATCACCGCGTACACCCTCGCGTTCGGTGGGTTGTTGCTGCTCGGTGGGCGGGTCGCGGATCTCGTCGGGCGGAAGACGACGTTCATGGTGGGGCTCGTGGGGTTCGCGGTGGCGTCGGGGCTCGGGGGTGCGGCGGGTGGGCCGGGGCTGCTGTTCGGGGCGCGGGCGTTGCAGGGCGTGTTCGCGGCGGTGCTGGCGCCGTCCGCGCTGTCGCTGCTGACGACGACGTTCACGGACGGCCGGGAGCGCGGCAAGGCGTTCGGGATCTACGGGGCGATCGCGGGCGGCGGGGCGGCGATCGGGCTGATCGTCGGCGGGCTGCTGACCGAGTATCTGGACTGGCGCTGGTGTCTGTATGTGAACGTGCCGATCGCGGCGGTGGCGTTCGCCGGCGCCGCGGTCTTCCTGCACGACCGCCCGGAGCGGGGTGGCGCCCGTCTCGACGTCCCCGGTGTGGTGCTGGGCTGCGGCGGGCTCGTGGCGATCGTCTACGGGTGCAGCGAGGCGCGCCCGCGGGGCTGGGGCGACGCGGTGGTGCTCGGGCTGCTCTGCGGTGGTGCCGCGCTGCTCGCGGTGTTCGCGTGGTGGCAGACGCGGGCCCGGCATCCGTTGCTGCCGCTGCACATCGTGCGGGACCGTAATCGCGGTGGTGCCTTTCTGACGATGGCACTGGCGACCATCGCACTGTTCGGCATGTTTCTTTTTCTGACCTATTACTTCCAGATCGTGCTCGGCTATTCGCCGCTGAAGGCCGGATTGGCGTTTTTGCCGATGACCGCCGCCATCGTCACCGCCTCGACACAGATATCGGCGCGGCTGCTGCACCATCTCCCGCCGCGGCTGCTGATGGTGCCCGGCGCGCTGCTGGCGGCCGGCGGACTGTATCTGCTGACGTTCCTGACGGCGCGCTCCGCGTACGCCCCGCACGTGCTGCCCGCCGAACTCCTCGTCGGGCTGGGTATGGGCCTGATCTTCATGCCGGTGATGGCGACGGCCACGTCCGGGGTCGCGCCGCGGGACGCGGGCGTCACCTCGGCGACCGTCAACACGGCGCAGCAGGTGGGCGGTTCGATCGGGACGGCGCTGCTGAACACGATCGCGACGTCGGCCGGGGCGACGTACATCGCGGACCGGCTGCTCGCCGCCGCGCGGACCGGGCGGCTGACGCCCGCGGTGCGCGGCGCCGTCGTCAAGGACGGGGTGGTGCACGGCTTCACCGTCGCGATCAGCGTCTCCGCGTCGGTGATGCTGCTGGCCGCCGTCGTCGCGGCGCTGCTGGTCACGGCCCGTGCCCCGCGCCACGGCCCGCCGCCCGGCCACCGCCCCGGCACCGGTTCCCCGGACGGCGCCCCGCACTGAACGGGACGGCCGGGGCACTCCCGGCCCGTACACCGGCCGGAACAGCCCGTCACGGGGCCGTCCCGCGCCCCGTACCCGCCATTTCGCCGGCGGAAATGCCCGCGGAAACGCCTGCGAATTCGCCTGGCCACGTCCAGTACGATATTGACGTTCCGTAAAGCAATTCCTCACTTACCGTAGCGACTTGGGAGCAGCCGGCAATGGCTCGACACCTCATCACCAGCGCCCTTCCGTACATCAACGGGATCAAGCACCTGGGCAACATGGTGGGGTCCATGCTCCCGGCCGATGTGTACGCGCGGTATATGCGCAAGCGCGGGCACGACGTCCTCTACATCTGCGCGACGGACGAGCACGGCACCCCGGCGGAGCTGGCCGCGAAGGCGGCGGGGCAGTCGGTCGACGCGTTCTGCGCCGAGCAGCACGAGGCGCAGAAGGCGATCTACGAGGGCTTCGGCCTGGAATTCGATCACTTCGGCCGCAGCTCCTCGCAGCAGAACGTCGAGCTGACGCAGCACTTCGCCCGCAAGCTCCACGAGAACGGCTTCATCGAGGAGCGGGCGATCCGCCAGGTGTACTCCAACGCCGACGAGCGGTTCCTGCCGGACCGCTACATCGTCGGCACCTGCCCGCACTGCGGCTACGACAAGGCCCGCGGCGACCAGTGCGAGAACTGCACCCGGGTGCTCGACCCGACGGATCTGATCGACGCCCGCTCGGCGATCAGCGGCAGCGGTGACCTGGAGGTCCGCGAGACCAAGCACCTCTTCCTCCTCCAGTCGAAGCTGCAGCACGAGGTCGAGGGCTGGCTGGCCGGCAACGGCAGCACGGAGTGGCCGACGCTCGCCTCCTCCATCGCCCACAAGTGGCTGACCGAGGGCCTCCAGGACCGCGCCATCACCCGCGACCTGGACTGGGGCGTCCCCGTCCCCGCCGACGTCTGGCCGGAGCTGGCCGCCGAGGGCAAGGTCTTCTACGTCTGGTTCGACGCGCCGATCGAGTACATCGGATCGACGAAGGAGTGGGCGGACGCCGACGCGGAGAACCGCGACTGGAAGTCGTGGTGGTACGAGGCGGACGACGTGCGCTACACGGAGTTCATGGCCAAGGACAACGTCCCGTTCCACTCGGTGATGTTCCCGGCCACCCAGCTCGGCACCCGTGAGCCGTGGAAGAAGGTCGACTTCCTCAAGGCGTTCAACTGGCTCAACTACTACGGCGGGAAGTTCTCCACCTCCCAGCAGCGCGGCATCTTCACCGACGCGGCGCTGGAGCTGCTGCCCGCCGACTACTGGCGCTACTTCCTGATGGCGCACGCCCCGGAGTCCGACGACACCTCCTTCACCTGGGAGCTGTTCTCCTCCTCCGTCAACAAGGACCTCGCCGACACCCTCGGCAACTTCGTCAACCGCGTCCTGTCGTTCTCCCGCAAGCGGTTCGGCGACGAGGTCCCGGCCGGCGCCGAGGCGGGCGAGGCGGAGCGGAAGCTCGGCGAGGAGATCGCGCGGCTGCTCGCGGAGTACGAGGGCCACATGGAGGCCCTGCAGTTCCGCAAGGCGGCGGCGGCGCTGCGCGCCCTGTGGAGCGCGGGCAACTCCTACCTGGAGGAGAAGGCCCCCTGGCTGGAGATCAAGACCGACCAGGACGCCGCGGCGCTGACACTGCGCACGGCCATGAACCTCATCCACCTCTACGCGGTGATCTCCGAGCCGTTCATCCCGGCGTCCGCGAAGGCGATGCGCGGCGCGTTCGCGCTGACCGACGACACCGCGGCATGGGTGAGCGCCGAGGAGGCCGCGGCGCTGGCCTTCGTCCCGGCGGGTACGCCGTTCACCGTGCCGCCGGTCCTCTTCGCGAAGATCACCGAGGACGACCTGGAGACGTACCGCACGCGCTTCGGCGGCGGTGACGAGGCGTAGCCGACTGCCCGCACGGACGAAGCCCCCGCGACCTTTCCGAAAGGTCGCGGGGGCTTCGCCGTACGCGGTGTCCGTCAGCCCTGGGTCTTCACCTGAGGCTTGCGGATCGAGAGGTGCAGCTCCTTCAGGCGCGCCTCCTCGACCTCGCTGGGCGCGCCCATGAGCAGGTCCTGGGCGTTGCCGTTGAGCGGGAAGGCGATGGTCTCGCGGATGTTGGGCTCGTCGGCGAGCAGCATCACGATGCGGTCGACGCCCGGGGCGATGCCGCCGTGCGGCGGGGCGCCGAACTTGAACGCGCGGAGCATGCCGCCGAACTCCGCCTCGACGGTCTCCTTGTCGTAACCGGCGATGGCGAACGCCTTGTACATGACGTCCGGCTCGTGGTTACGGATCGCGCCGGAGGACAGCTCGACACCGTTGCAGACGATGTCGTACTGCCAGGCGAGAATGTCCAGCGGGTCCTTGGTCTCCAGCGCCTCCAGGCCGCCCTGGGGCATGGAGAACGGGTTGTGGGAGAACTCGATCTTGCCGGTGTCCTCGTCCTTCTCGAACATCGGGAAGTCGACGATCCAGCAGAAGCGGAACTCGCCCTCGACGAAGTGGCCGGTGCGCTTGGCCGCCTCGACGCGGACCGCGCCCATGATCTTGGAGACCTCGTCGAACTCGCCGGCGCCGAAGAAGACGGCGTGGCCGGGCGCCAGGCCCAGCGCGTCGACGAGCGCCTTGGTGTCCTCGTCGGTGAGGAACTTGGCGATCGGGCCGGTCAGCTCGTTGTTCTCGCCGACGCGGATCCAGGCCAGGCCCTTCGCGCCCTGCTGGACGGCGAAGTCGCCCATCTGGTCGAAGAACTTCCGCGACTGGCCCGCGGTGTCCGGCACGGCCAGCGCGCGGACGTGCTTGCCGGCGAACGCCTTGAAACCGGAACCGGCGAAGACGTCCGAGACGTCGACCAGCTCCAGCTCGGCGCGGAGGTCCGGCTTGTCGGAGCCGTACTTCAGCATCGACTCGCGGAACGGGATGCGCGGGAACGGCGAGGTGACCGTACGGCCGCCACCGAACTCGGTGAACAGCTCGGTCATGAGCTTCTCGATCGGCTGGAAGACGTCCTCCTGCTCGACGAAGCTCATCTCGACGTCGAGCTGGTAGAACTCGCCCGGCGAACGGTCGGCGCGGGCGTCCTCGTCGCGGAAGCAGGGCGCGATCTGGAAGTAGCGGTCGAACCCGGCGATCATCAGAAGCTGCTTGAACTGCTGCGGCGCCTGCGGCAGCGCGTAGAACTTGCCGGCGTGCAGCCGCGAGGGGACGAGGAAGTCGCGGGCGCCCTCGGGGGAGGTGGCCGACAGGATCGGGGTGGCCATCTCGTTGAAGCCGAGCGCGGTCATCTTGTGCCGGATGGCGGAGATGACGGCGGTGCGCAGCAGGATGTTGCGGTGCATCCGCTCGCGGCGCAGGTCGAGGAAGCGGTACTCCAGGCGCTTCTCCTCGTTGACACCGTCCTCGGCGTTGATGGTGAACGGGATCTGCTCGGCGGCGCCCAGCACCTCGACCTCGGAGACCTCGATCTCGATCTCGCCGGTCGGCAGCTCGGGGTTGACGTTGTCCGCGCCGCGGGCGGAGACCTTGCCGTCGATACGGACGACGGTCTCCTTGGTCAGCGAGGAGAGCGCCTCGTTGGCGGGGGTGCCGGGACGGGCGACGAGCTGCACCAGACCGTAGTGGTCGCGCAGATCGATGAAGAGGATGCCGCCCAGGTCACGTCGATTGTGCAGCCAGCCGCTGAGGCGGACGTCCGTGTCGACGTCCGCGGCCCGAAGCTCGCCGCAGGTGTGGGACCGGTACCGATGCATCGCTCATCCAAGTCGTCGCGAGTCGAGGTGGGGAGGCCGCACACGGACGCTGCCCGTCCGTGGCCGAACCGCTGCCGTCCGTGGAGGACCGCCCCGGGTATGTGATAACCGCTCCAGGTTACCGTCCCGGCGCCGGCGGCCGGGTCGGCGTATACATGCCAGCGGGGCGGCGCGGTTGCGGGCCGGGGCCGGACGGAGGCAGGCGCGGGCGACGCACTCGTCATGCGTGGGCCGTGGGTCAGTTGCGCCGCCGCGCGCGGGCCGCGAGGCGGGGGGCGTGAGGGCCGCGGGCTGCTGCCGGGCCGGGGCCTGGGCCTGAGGGCCGCGAGCTGCCGCCGGGCCGGGCCGCTGTTCCGCCGGGCCCGGCTCACCGCGCCCCGGGGGCCCGGCGCCGCCCTGGTCGCGGCCCGCCCCGTACCGGCTCACCGCGTTGGTGACGCCCGGAGGAATCAACTTAAAGTGAGGCAATGCGTACCAAGGATCTCCTGGCGGCCCTCGCGACCGGTCTGTGGCGCTGGGACGACGCCTCGGGACGGGTCCGGCTCGACGCCGAGGCCGCCCGGTTGCTCGGGCTCCCGGACCGGGCCGTGGAGCTGTCCGAGGCGACCGTACGGTCCCGTTTCCACCCGGTCGACTTCGCCGAGATCAACGGGGTGATGCAGCTCGCCGTCGCCGAACGGGGTCTCGCCGAGGCCCGGCTGCGCGTCGTCGACGCCGGCGGCCGGGTGCTGCGCACCGTCCGCGCCCGCTGCCGCCCGCTGACCCGCGACGGCGCCTTCACCCTGCTCGGCACGGTCCAGGAGGTGCCCGACCCGCAGCCGGACACCGCGGCCGCCCGCACCCCGGTCACCGGCGACCGGCGGCGCTCACGCGAGGCGTTCCTGCTGGACGCCGGGCGGGCGCTGGCGGAGGCCCGGTCCACCGCGGAGGTGCTGCGGGTGGCGGCCGGACTGTCGATGCCGGGGTTCATACCCGACGGCCTCGCCGTCTTCGGCGTCGTCGGCGGCCGCCTCACCGTCATCGGTCACCACGGTCAGCCGGGCGGCGAGGAGCGGCCGTTCACCGATATGACGACGGACACCGACTACCCGGCGGCCGAGGTCGTCCGGACGGGGCGGGCGATCTATCTGCCGACGCCCGAGGCGTACCGCGCGCGTTACCCCACCGCCTGGCCGCTCGCCGCCCGCTTCGCGCGCACCTCGTGGGCGTTCTTGCCGCTGGTCAACGCGGGACGCACGATCGGCGCCTGGATGGCCGGGTTCAACCACCCGGTGGCCTTCACCGCCGACGAACGGGCGGTGCTCACCACCGTCGCGCGGATGCTCGCCCAGGCACTGGCCCGTGCCGGGGCCCAGGAGTCGCAGCACGAACTCGCCGTCGGTCTCCAGCGCACCATGATGCCGACGGTCCGGCCGGACCTCCCCGGCATGACGGTCGCCGCGCGGTACGTGCCGACCGGCGGCGGGCTGGAGGTCGGCGGCGACTGGTACGACATGATCCCGCTGCCGTCCGGCCGGACCGCGCTGGTCATCGGTGACGTCCAGGGCCACGACGTACGGGCCGCGGGGCTGATGGGCCAGCTACGGATCGCGCTGCGCGCCTACGCGGCGGAGGGGCACCACCCGGACGGGGTGCTCTCCCGCGCCTCCCGTTTCCTGTCCGGCATCAACGACACCGAGGGCGCCGCGGGCAGCGATCCGCGCTTCGCCACCTGCCTCTACATCGAGGTCGACCCGGCGACCGGGCTGCTGGACATCGCCCGCGCCGGGCACCCCGAACCGGCGATCCGTACCGCCGACGGCACCATGCTGGTCCGCGCCACCGCGGGCGGGCTGCCGCTGGGCATCACACCGGACACCGACTACCCCACCACCCGGCTGGTGCTGGAGCCCGGCGAGACGATGCTGGTCTGTACGGACGGGCTGATCGAGACCGGCGGCCACGACCTGGAGACCGGCTGGGCCCGGCTGCGCGGCGTCATCGAGGCCCATCCGGACGGGGTCGCCGACGGCGGTCTGGAGCGGCTGGCGGACGCGCTGGTCCAGGCGGTCCACGGCCCGTCCTCGCACCACACGACCGGGCCGCTGGTGGACCGGCGGGAGGACGACATCGCGATGCTGCTGCTGTCCCGGGACGCCGCCGCGTGCCGGGTGGGCGCGGGTGGCCCGGAGGCGGTGCGGCCGGTGCGGCGCACGGTGCTGACCATCGCGCAGGCCGAGCCGGAGCGGATCGCCGAGGCCCGCGGCCAGATCCGCGACGTCCTGCACGACTGGGCCGACCCGGAGCAGGTGGACGCCGCGGTGCTGCTGGTCTCCGAGGTCGTCACCAATGTGTTGACACACACCGACGGGGACGCGCTGCTGGTCGTCGAGTTGTCGGGCCCCGCCGGCAGCCGCCGGATGCGGGTGGACGTCGCCGACGGCAGCGACGAGCTGCCGCACCGCCGCAGCCCCGGCGAGCTGGCGTCCTCGGGCCGCGGCCTGGTGCTGATGGAGCTGCTGGCCGGCGCGTGGGGCGTGGAACCGCGCGGCGACGGCAAGTCGACGTGGTTCGAGATCTACGAGGACGCGGCCGGTGGCTCCCCGGCGGAGCCGAACGCCGGAGAACCGCCCTACGCGGGTGCGGAGCCGGGCGCCCCCGGGCCCGTGGCGTCCGGCGAGTCGGGCGAGTCGGTGGCCGAGCTGACGTAGTGGCGGCGCAGTTCGTGGAGCGCGCCGAAGGCGGCTGCGGTCAGCGGCACGGCCAGCAGCATGCCGAGGATGCCCGCGACCCCGGCGCCCGCGGTGATCGCCAGCAGGACGGCCGCCGGGTGCATCTGGACCGTACGGCTCTGGATCATCGGCTGGAGCACGTGCCCCTCCAGCACCTGCACCGCGAGCACCACCCCGAGCACCCACAGGGCCTTGACGAAACCGCCCTCGGCGAGCGCCACCAGAACCGCGACGGCGCCCGAGATGAAGGCGCCGAGGTAGGGAATGTAGGCGCCGACGAAGACCAGCGCGCCCAGTCCGAAGGCGTTGGGGACGCCCAGAATCAGCAGTCCGACGGTGATGCAGACGGCGTCGATCAGGGCGATGAGGGTGGTGCCGCGCATGAAACCCTCGACCGCCTGGAAGCCGCGGCGGGCCATCCCCTCCAGTTGCGGCGCCGAATCACCGGGCGCCCAGTCGCGCAGCGCGCCCAGCGCCTTGCCCGAGTCGCGGAGGAAGAAGAAGGTCAGCAGCAGTGCGAGGACCGCCGCCGCGATGAACTGACCGACGACGCTGACGCCCGCCAGCAGCCCGGAGGCGGCGGTGGTGCCGAACTTGCCGATCAGCGACTTGGCGTTGGAGGCGAGATCGTCGAGGGAGGTACCGGCCGTGCCGAAGTGCTGGGAGAGTTGCTTGGCCGCCTCCTTCAGCGAGGCGATGATCTGGTCCCCGGTGTCGACCAGCGCGCTGACCACGATGTAACCGGCGCCGCCGACCACGACGACCAGCAGGGCGCAGGTCAGCCCGGCGGCCAGCGAACGGTTGAGCTTCATCGCCGCCATCCGCCGGTACACCGGCCTGAGCAGCGCACTGCCCAGCAGAGCCAGCAGGACGGGTGTGACGGCCGCGCTCAACTTCACACAGAGCCAGACGCCGACCGCGATCACCCCCGCCACCAGCAGCGCCACCGCGCACCAGGCGGCGGTCCGCCGGGCGGCGGCAGGAAGCAGCGGCGCCTCGCCGCGGGGCCGGTCTCTCTTCAGGTCGTTCTGCACCCGACCAGTCCACCATGCGCACCGGCCGACCGGCCGTCACGCCTCGGGCGGCGCCGTACGGATGTGGCGGAGGCGGCGCCCCGACGGGCCCGGCCCCGCGCGGCGACCGGCTCCGGACCCACGCAGCCGTGCGGGGGCGGCCGGCACGGTCCGTGTTTCACGTGAAACGGAGAGCGCGGCGCGCCATGTTTCACGTGAAACGCGGGACGACCGCGCCCACCGCCCCCGCGGGGCCGTGCTCAGCTCTCCTCGGCGGGAACGGTCCCGAGCCGCCCGGCCTGGAAGTCCTCGAAGGCCTGGGCCAGTTCGGCGTGGGTGTTCATCACGAACGGGCCGTAGTGCATCATCGGCTCCCGGATCGGCTCCCCGCCCAGCAGGACGACCTCGAAGTTCGGGCTGCGGGACTCCTGACTCTCGTCGGCCCGGATGGTGAGCGAGTCACCGGAGCCGAAGACGACCGCCTGTCCGGTCCGGAACGGACGGCCTTCCTCGCCCGCCGTGCCGCGTCCGGCCAGCCCGTACGCGAGGGCGTTGAAGTCGGCCCGCCACGGCAGGGTCACCTCCGCGCCCGGATTGACCGAGACATGCAGCATGGTGATCGGGGTGTGCGTGGCGCCGGGGCCCTTGTTGCCGTCGAGGTCACCGGCGATCAGCCGGAGCAGCGCACCGCCGTCGGCCGAGGTGAGCAGCTTGACCTGGCCGCCGCCGATGTCCTGGTAGCGCGGCGCCATCATCTTGTCGCGCTTGGGGAGGTTCACCCACAGTTGGAGGCCGTGGAAGAGCCCGCCGGACATGACCAGCGACTCCGGCGGCGCCTCGATGTGCAGCAGCCCGGACCCGGCGGTCATCCACTGGGTGTCGCCGCCGTTGATGACCCCGCCGCCGCCGTGCGAGTCACGGTGCACGAAGGTGCCGTCGATCAGATACGTGACGGTCTCGAAGCCGCGGTGCGGGTGCCAGGGCGTGCCCTTGGGCTCTCCGGGCGCGTACTCCACCTCGCCCATCTGATCCATCATGATGAACGGGTCGAGGTGCTTGTAGTCGATGCCGGCGAACGCCCGGCGCACCGGGAAGCCCTCGCCCTCGAAGCCGCTCGGCGCGGTCGAGACGGCCAGCACGGGGCGGGGACGTGCTTCGGCGGGTGCCGCCACACGCGGCAGGGTCAACGGATTCTCAACGGTCACTGCGGGCATGACGGCCTCCTCGGTCGTTCGGATTTCAACTTAGTTGAATGATGAACAACCCGCAAGGCGTACTGCATTCCTGACCGCATCACCGCAGGTCGGAGCAGGTCACCGCCGCCCCGACACGGCGAAGGGCCGACCCGCGGCGTGCGGGCCGGCCCTTCGGCACGGTCAGGGGAGGCGGCTCAGCCGTACATCCGGCGCATCGCGAAGTCGACCATCTGCTCCACCGCCTTCGCGTCGAAGACCATCCGGTGGTCACCCTCCATGTCGAGGACGAAGCCGTAGCCGGTGGGCAGCAGGTCGAGCACCTCAGCACCGGTGATGACGAAGTACTTGGACTCCTTGCCCGCGTACCGCCGCAGCTCTTTGAGCGAGGTGAACATCGGGATCACCGGCTGCTGGGTGTTGTGCAGCGCCAGAAAGCCGGGGTTGTCACCGCGCGGACAGTAGATCTTCGAGGTCGCGAAGATCCCCTGGAAGTCCTCGGCGGACATCGAGCCGGTCGTGAAGGCGCGCACCGCGTCCGCGAGGGAGGGCGGGGACGGCTCCGGATACAGCGGCTGCTCGCCGTAGCTCCCGGAGGGAGGTTGCTGCGGCGGGGGCGGCGGCGCGCCGTACTGCTGCCCTGCACCCGCGTCCTGGTCGTAGCCGTACATGCGCCACAGGGTACTGAGTCGGGACGGGATGCTCGTCACAGATGGCCGGTTAGGGGTTGCTTCTTATTACCGATGGGTAGCATCATCGGAGCTACCTGCTGGTATTTGCGTGACGGGGTCTCGCACCGCACAGGGCCTCGCGACGAGGCGCCACGCGCCACTCTCTTGCTGAACTGATACGGAGCCGTACCCATGGGGCACTACAAGTCGAATCTCCGCGACATCGAGTTCAACCTCTTCGAGGTGCTCGGCCGTGACAGCGTGTACGGCACCGGACCGTTCGCGGAGATGGATGTCGACACCGCCAGGAGCGTGCTGTCGGAGATCGCCCGGCTCTCGGAGAACGAGCTGGCCGACTCCTTCGCCGACGCCGACCGCAACCCGCCGGTCTTCGACCCGGAGACCAACACCGCGCCGGTCCCCGACACCTTCAAGAAGAGCTACCAGGCGTACATGGACGCCGAGTGGTGGCGGCTGGGCATCCCGGAGGAGATCGGCGGCACCACCGCGCCGCGCTCGCTGCTGTGGGCCTTCGCCGAGACGATCCTGGGCGCCAACCCGGCGATCTGGATGTACGCCTCCGGTCCCGCCTTCGCCGGCGTCCTCTACGACGAGGGCACCGAGGAGCAGCACCGCATCGCCCAGCTGATGGTGGACAAGCAGTGGGGCTCCACCATGGTGCTGACCGAGCCGGACGCCGGTTCGGACGTCGGCGCCGGGCGCACCAAGGCGGTCCAGCAGGAGGACGGAAGCTGGCACATCGAGGGCGTCAAGCGCTTCATCACCTCCGGTGAGCACGACATGTCCGAGAACATCGTGCACTTCGTCCTCGCCCGCCCCGAGGGTGCCGGTCCGGGCACCAAGGGCCTGTCGCTCTTCATCGTCCCCAAGTACGACTTCGACTGGGAGACCGGTGAGCTGGGCGAGCGCAACGGCGCCTACGCCACCAACGTCGAGCACAAGATGGGCCTCAAGGCGTCCAACACCTGCGAGATGACGTTCGGCGCCAACCACCCCGCCAAGGGCTGGCTGCTCGGCGAGAAGCACGACGGCATCCGCCAGATGTTCAAGATCATCGAGTTCGCGCGGATGATGGTCGGCACGAAGGCCATCGCCACCCTCTCCACCGGCTACCTCAACGCGCTGGAGTACGCCAAGGAGCGCGTGCAGGGCCCCGACCTCGCGGCCTTCACCGACAAGACCGCGCCGCGCGTCACCATCACGCACCACCCCGACGTGCGCCGCTCCCTGATGACGCAGAAGGCGTACGCCGAGGGCATGCGCGCCCTGGTGCTCTACACCGCGTCCGTCCAGGACGAGATCATCGCCAAGGAGGCCGCGGGCGAGGACGCGGCCGCCGCCACCCGCCTGAACGACCTGCTGCTGCCGATCGTCAAGGGCTACGGCTCGGAGAAGTCCTACGAGCAGCTCGCGCAGTCGCTCCAGACCTTCGGCGGCTCCGGGTACCTCCAGGAGTACCCGATCGAGCAGTACATCCGGGACTCCAAGATCGACACCCTCTACGAGGGCACCACCGCGATCCAGGGCCAGGACTTCTTCTTCCGGAAGATCGTCCGCGACCAGGGTCAGGCGCTGACCGCGCTCTCCAACGAGATCAAGGAGTTCCTGGCCCAGGAGACCGGCGGCGAGGAGCTGGCCGCCGCCCGCGGCGAGCTGGCCAAGGCCGCCGCCGACCTGGAGGCGATCGTCGGCGCGATGCTGACCGACCTCGCCGCCACCGAGAAGGACGTCAAGTCCATCTACAAGGTCGGCCTCAACACCACCCGGCTGCTGCTGGCCTCCGGTGACGTCGTCATCGGTTACCTGCTGCTGAAGGGCGCGGCCGTCGCCGCCGGCAAGCTGGACGGTGCCACCGCCAAGGACAAGCCGTTCTACACCGGCAAGATCGCCGCGGCGAAGTTCTTCGCCCACAACGTCCTGCCGGGCCTCTCCGTGCAGCGTTCGCTCGCCGAGGGCATCGACCAGTCCCTGATGGAGCTGGACGAGTCCGCGTTCTGAGCCCGCGGCGGATCCGGACCCGTCCGGGCCCGCCGCCCACCGGCGGTGCCCGCCTCCCCATCCCCCGGGGACGGCGGGCACCGCTGTACGCAGGGCCCGCGCGCCCCGCGGTGCAACTCCGGCGAACGCCCGCATCCTGGCCGGAAGAGGATGGAGCGGGCCACGGTCCGCCCGCATCGGCGCGGGCCACCGGCAGCCCTCCTCCTTATGCTGGAGCCATGACCAACTCCGCCCGCTTCGACCGCGGCCACACCGACGACCTGATGTCCTTCCTCGCCGCGAGTCCGTCGCCGTACCACGCGGTGGCGAACGCGGCGGCGCGGCTGGAAGCGGCGGGTTTCCGGCAGGTCGCGGAGACCGACGCCTGGGACGGTGAGCACGGCGGCAAGTACGTCCTGCGGGGCGGGGCGCTCATCGCGTGGTACGTCCCCGAAGGCGCCGGCCCCGCCACCCCGTTCCGCATCCTGGGCGCCCACACCGACTCCCCCAACCTCCGGGTCAAACCACTGCCGGACACCGGTGCGCACGGCTGGCGGCAGGTCGCCGTCGAGGTCTACGGCGGCGCGCTGCTCAACACCTGGCTCGACCGGGACCTCGGGCTCTCCGGCCGGGTCACGCTCCGGGACGGCAGCCACCGCCTGGTCAACATCGACCGCCCGTTGCTGCGGGTGCCGCAACTCGCCATCCACCTCGACCGGTCGGTCAACACCGACGGCCTGAAGCTGGACAAGCAGCGCCACATGACGCCGATCTGGGGCCTGGGCCAGGTCGACGAGGGCGATCTGATCGCCTTCGTCGAGCAGGAGGCGCAGTTGCCCGCCGGCGAGGTCCGCGGCTGGGACCTGATGGTCCACAGCATCGAGCCCCCCGCCTACCTGGGCCGCGACTGCGAACTGCTCGCCGGACCGCGGATGGACAACCTGCTGTCCGTGCACGCCGGCACCGCCGCGCTGATCGCCGCCGCCGAGGCCGGTGAGCTGACCAGCATCCCGGTACTGGCCGCCTTCGACCACGAGGAGAACGGCAGCCAGTCCGACACCGGCGCCGACGGGCCGCTGCTCGGATCGGTCCTGGAGCGCTCGGTCTTCGCCCGCGGCGGCGCGTACGAGGACCGCGCCCGCGCCTTCGCCGGGACGCTGTGCCTCTCCTCCGACACCGGTCACGCCGTCCACCCCAACTACGGTGAGCGGCACGAGCCCGGACACCACCCGATGCCCAACGGCGGGCCCATCCTGAAGGTGAACGTCAACCAGCGGTACGCCACGGACGGCGACGGGCGGGCGGTCTTCGCCGCCGCCTGCGAGCGCGCCGACGTGCCCTGGCAGTCGTTCGTCTCGAACAACGCGATGCCGTGCGGCACCACGATCGGACCGATCACCGCCGCGCGGCACGGCATCACCACCGTGGATGTCGGCGTCGCCATCCTCTCCATGCACTCGGCACGTGAGCTGTGCGGCGCCGAGGACCCGTACCTGCTCGCGAACGCCCTGACGGCCTTCCTGGAGGGCTGAGTTGGACTTCTCACTGCTGGGCCCGATCGCCGTCACCACCGGCTCCGGGGAGCTGTCGCTCGGGCCGGCGAAACGGCGGAGCGTGCTGGCGCTGCTGCTGCTCCAGCCCAACACCACCGTCCCTCTTGAGCAGTTGATCGACTCGCTCTGGGAGGACGAGCCACCCGAACACGCCCGTACGGTCGTCCAGGGCCATGTGTCGCGGCTGCGCGCCACGCTGGCCCAGGGCGGCGCCGACGCGTACGGCATCGAGCTGACCACCCATGGCTCGGCCTATCTGCTGCGGCTGCCCGAGGAGCTGATCGACGCCCACCGCTTCGGTGAACTCGTCGCGCTGGCCCGGCCCGAGGAGGCACCGGCCGACGCGGTCCCGCTGCTGCGGGAGGCGCTGGGACTCTGGCGCGGCCCGGCGCTGACCGGCACGGTCACCAGCCCGCCGTTCGCCGCCGCCGCGCACGCGCTGGAGGAGCGCCGGCTGACCGCCGTCGAGGCGCTGGGCCGCGCCCACGGCGCACTCGGCGCCCATGAACAGGCCGCGGCGGTGCTCTACAACGCCGCCGTCAACCACCCGCTGCGCGAGGGCCTGATCGCCGGCCTGATGCGGGAGCTGTTCCGTACGGGGCGTCAGTCCGACGCGCTGGAGTGGTTCCACCGCACCCGCCGGCTGCTCAACGAGGAACTGGGCGTCGATCCGGGCGAGCGGCTGCGCGGGGCGTACGAGGAGATCCTGCGGGCGGAGGAGGCCCGGCCGACCGCGAAACCGGCCGCTGTTTCACGTGAAACAGGCACCCCGGCGTCCGGCGGCGCGCAATCCGGCGAGCCCCGGGTGCCCACGCAGGGCGGCGCGGCGCCGGGTGCCACCGGCGCCGCGGAAGGCTCCGGGCGGGGCACCGCGACGCCCCGGCTGCTGCCCCGGCCACCGGCCCGTTTCCTGGGGCGGGAGCACCAACTCGCGGCACTCACCGCGATCCTGACGGACCGTACGCCGCAGGAGAGTCCGCTCGCGGTGGTCGCCGGACCGGCCGGTGTCGGCAAGACGGCGTGCGTCGTGCAGTGGGCGCACCAGTACGCCGCGGCGTTCCCGGACGGTCAGCTCTTCGCCGATCTGCGCGGTTTCGGGGAGGGTGACGAGGCGGATCCCGCCGAGATCCTCCGGGACTTCCTGCTGGCGCTCGGCACGCCGCCGGAGCGGGTGCCGTCCTCCGCCGAGTCCGCGTCCGCGCTGTTCCGGTCGCTGGTGGCGGAGCGGCGGCTGCTGGTGGTCCTCGACAACGCGCGCGGTTCGGCGCAGGTGCGGCCGCTGCTGCCCGGCGGCCCGCACTGCGCCACCGTCGTCACCAGCCGCAGCCGCCTCGACGGGCTGGTCGCCACCGACTGGGCCCGGCCCGTCGGCCTCCAGGCGATGGGGTACGAGGAGGGCGCCGCGCTGCTCGGGGCGATGCTCGGGGCGGAGCGGGTCGCCGAGGATCCGGCGGCGGCGCAGGAGCTGGTCGCGCTCTGCGACGGGCTACCGCTGGCGCTGCGGGCCGCCGCCGCGCAGTTGACGGCCCGGCCGCGCTGGCGGCTGGGCCGGCTGGCGTCGGCGCTGCGGGACGAGCGGCGGCGGCTGGCGCTGCTGTCCGCCGAGGACACCGGTATCGCGGCCGCGCTGCGGATGTCCGTGGCCCGGCTCTCCGCCGATGACGCCCGGCTGCTGAGCGCACTGGCCACCAGCGCCGACGGGCACCTGAACTCGTCGGTGGCCGCGGCCCTCGCCGGGTACGACCAGGAGCGCACCCAGGACGCGCTGGACCGGCTCGCGGAGATGCATCTGGTGGATGAGGAGTCCACCGACGTCTACACGATCAGCACGCTCACCCAGTTGTTCGCCCGCGACGAGCGCTCGGAGGGGGGCGGGCCGGGGGCCTGAACGGCGGGCGGGGCCGGGCCGGGGCTGCGTGGCTCCCGCCCGGCCCCGTGGCTCGGCCCAGTCCGGGAAGTCCGGCCCGGCAGTGTCCCGGCGCCCGGCTCGGCGGCAATCCCGCACCGGCCCGGCCCGGCAGCGCCCCGTCCCGTCGGCGGTGCCCCTTCCGGCCCCGGCCCGGCGGGTGGCCCCACGAGGTGGCCCGGACCGACGGTGGCCCGGACCGGAGATGGCCCGGCCCCGGCCCGGCAAGGCGGCTCCGCCCGGCGGCGCCCCGGCCCCGCGGCGTTCCCAACCGGCGGCTGCCCAGCTCAGCGGGCGGCCGAGCCCGTCCTACGAGGTAGCCCGGCCCGGTCGGCCCGGGCACGTCGGAGGGCGCCCCGGCCCATCCGGTTCCGGCCCGGCCGGCTCCGTTAGGCATCCGTTAGCAGCGCGGCAGCGGCGGGCGGCAAGGTGGTGGACAGCTCGGAGAACGCCACCGGCCACCGCCCATCGGGGGAGAGACCGCCATGTCACGTATGTCGCACCTGCCGCACGCGGAGTCGGCGCAGCGCACCCGGCGTACCGGCGGCGCGTCCGGGCCCGCCACCTCCCGTACCGGCTTCCGGCGTACCGGTCTCCGCCTCGCGGCGGCGGGCCTCGTCGCCGTCGCCGGGCTCACCCTCACCGCGTGCGGCCAGTCGGAGAACCGGCTCAAGACCAGCGACGGGCAGCCCTTCGACGCGGCGCCGCAGGACCATCTGGACAGCGCCGCCCCCGGAAAGAACGGCGGTGTCCGCGCGGACGGCGGCACCGGCGGCGCGGCCGGTAAGGAGTCCCCGGCCGGCAAGAGCGGTGCCGACGACGCGCGGCCGGACTCCGACCGGACCGGCAACGCACCCGGCACGGGCGGCCCGACGGCCCCCACCGGCGACCCCGACGAGCACACCGCCTGCGACCCGTCGGATGTCAGCATCGCCGTCTCGCCGCTGAACCGGCCCGTCAACCACCTTCTCCTGGAGGCGAAGAACACCTCCGGCACAAGCTGCGACCTGTACTCCTACCCGTTCCTCCAGTTCGACCAGGCCCAGGCGCCGCTCGCCCCGCTGGAGGACAGCAAACCGCAGGCGGTGGTCACCCTCGCCCCCGGCGAATCCGGCTACGCCGGCATCATGACCTCGTCCGGCGACGGCAACGGGACCAACGGGCACACGCGGACCTCGCTGAACGTCAGCCTGGCCGACCGCGACGGTCAGGGCGGCAGCGGTTCGGCCCCGGTGGCGCTGCCCGGCGGCTCCGCCTACCTCGACGACAGCGCCTGGGTGACCTACTGGCAGGCCGACCTGAGCACGGCCACCACCTGGTAGGCCACTCCGGGGCGACCGCCCCCCCAAGAACCAGGGCGCCCGCCTTCCCCCAGCGGGCGCCCTGCCTCGTCTGCGGGCCGGTCCACCGGGCACGGGCGCCGCCCGCCCGCCGCCGATGCGCCGACCGCCGTCCCGTCATGTCCCGCGCGCCGCGGCCCACGTCCCGTTCCCGGCCCGCCGGTCAGCATGTTTCCGCAGGTCACCGAGGTAGCGCGAGGGCCGTACGTCCCATGGGACGGGTTGTCGCCCGCATCGGCCACCGGGGCGTTCCAGGATGGCTCCACCGCCGCGGACCGAGCGGCCCGCCCCGACGGGCCGGGCGCCGCGGCGGCACACACGGCGACGGACGGCACAGAAGGGGACAGCGGATGCGCGGCCACGGCGGCACGGACACGGCGTACGGCACCACCCCCGCGGGCACCGGCGGACAGGGAGCGGCGGACGACGGAACGGCGGCGTCCACGAGGTGGGCCGGGCGGCGGATGCTGCGGCGGGTGGTGCCCGTGCTCGCGGCAGCCGGTCTGGGCGTCACCGGTTTCGCGGGGGTGGCGCACGGCCGGTCGGCGACCGCGCCGGGCCCGGCCGCCGACCGGGCGCAGGCGGCCACGGCGACCTTCCCGACCTGGGGCACCCGCTGGGTGGTGCACGCCTCGGCCGACACCGCCTCCCCCGCCGTCGGCATGATCAACAAGACCGCCGCCGGACAGGACCGGATCACCGCCGACTACCAGGTGGACACCGGCCGCAGGGTCTGCGAAGGCGATGCCTGCTCCTCGTACATGGCGCATGTGACCGGGCCGGTCGAGGGCTTCCTCACCGTCGTCGCGGTGGCGATACCCGAGGACCGGCTGCCGGGCATACCCGTCAAGGACGGCCCGCCGCCGCAGCAGCCGAGCGCCTCCCGCGAGGAGACGCTGCGGCGCGCGGCGACCTGGCTCACCGCGAACGGCGGTGCGCAGGTCCCGTACAGCCAGACCGCGTACTGGAAGGACGGCTACCGGCAGGACTGCTCGGGCTATGTGTCGATGGCGCTGGGGCTGCCCACGCCGGGGACCAACACGGTCGGGCTGGCGACCGACCGTTCGCTGACCCGCCCGATCTCCCTCGGTGAGCTGACCCCCGGTGACCTGCTGATCGACGCGGACGGCACCAGTGACACCCGCCATGCCGTGATCTTCGAGAAGTGGAACGACGCGGCGCACAGCTCCTACACCGCGTACGAGCAACGCGGCGACCACGGGACCGACCACCGGAGCCTGACGTACGGGCTGCCGGACGGCGACCCCGAGTTCAAGCCCTACCGACCGGTGGTCTTCGGCGACTGAGCGGCGTCCGGGGCGCCCGTAGGGGGCGCACGGGTGCGTGTACTTCACGGTTCGGTCCGGATCCGGTCCGGATCGTGTCACGAGGGGCACTTCCGTCACAGGGGAGCGGAAGTGCCCCTCGCACGCGTACCGCCGCTGTGCTGGAATGCAGGGCGTGCCTGGCCACCAGAACCACGCCGCGAACGCCCGCCGCAAACCGCTCGCCCCGCTGCCCGCCGATCTCACCGGACCCGTACGGGACTTCGTCACGGCACTGCGGCGCATGCACGGCGAACTGGGCTACAGCCTCAAGGAAATGGAATCCCGGCTCCCGGCCAGCCGCTCCTCGCTCTCCCGGTATCTGCGGGGCCAGAGCCTGCCGGACGAACGGCTGCTGGTGCAGTGGTGCAAGCTCTCCTTCACCGGGGAGGACCGGCTGCCCGCCCTCGTCGCCCTGCTGCACGCCGCCTGCGCGGCGCAGGAGTCGGCGGGCGCGGCGGAAGAACCGCCCGGCGGTACGGAGGGGGCCGCGGGGGACGAAGGGGCCGGAGTGACCACCGTCGCCCGTATCCCGGCGCAGTCCCCGGCGCTCCGCGGGAACAGCGCACCGGATGCCCCCGCGACCGACGGGCCCACCGCGCCCGCCGTGGTCACCCCCGCCGCCGTGACCCCGTACCCGGGCGGGCCCATGGCCGTGCCGGGGCCCCGGACCGACCCGCCGGGCCCGGCTGCCGTACCGGGGACGCCCGCCGTACCGGCCGCCGGCCGCCCGCGATGGCCGCGCCCGCTGCTCATCGGGCTCGGCGCCGCCGTCGCCGTCGCCGCCGGGCTCACCGCCCTCGGACTCACCGGCGGCGCCAAGGATTCCGGTACGGCGGAGGGCGGGACGGAGTCCGGCGCGGGCGCCACCGTCACCGTCTTCAACGTCGAACGGGCCTGCCGCGAGAGCCGCGGCCCGGACTGCGGACTCGGACTGGCCCGCGACCCGTACGAGACCTACCGCCGCCCCAACGTCGTCGGCCACGTCTGGCACGACGACACCCTGCACGCCCGGTGCCGGATCGCCGATGGCGTCTCCGTCACCGACGAGGCCGGCGGGCACAGCAGCATCTGGCTGCGCGTCGACCACGACGGCGGTCAGGCGTGGGTGCCCGGCATCCGCATCCGTCCGGAACAACTGCAGAACACCGATCTACCGGTGTGCCGGCACTGATCCGGATCCCCGTCCACCGGCCCTGGCGCGTCGGGCGCGAATCGATATCGTGGCGGTGCCATGACACAGACAGCTCGCTGAACGCAGCAACCACTGGGGGAACCTCATGACCGCACACCGCTCACGCCGCCGTTCCGTCACCTACGCGACGCTGGCCGCAGCGCTCTGCGGCACGCTCGCGCTGACGGGCTGCACCCACTCGAAGTCCTCCAAGTCGCGGAAGCACTCGTCCTCCTCGACGTACAAGGACAAGAAGAAGAAGCACCGCCTCATCGGTGGCGGGGCGGGCGCGGCGGGCGCCGGCGCGGCGGCCCACCGCGCCCGCCCCTCCGACTGCTCGGGAGGGCCCTCCAGCCTGGAGGCCGCGACGAGCACCAAGCCGTCCGTGATGATCCTGACCTACCACAACAAGCTCAGCCGTCCCTGCATCCTGCACGGTGCCCCCAAGGTGACCCTGGACGACTCCAAGACGCCGCTGGGCTTCCTGGAGGGCGACCCCGGCGACTCGCTCATCGGCCGCCAGATCACCGTCCAGGCCAACCGCGACGCGTACGCGCTGATCCCCACCAACACGGCCGCCACGAAGGGCACCAAGCCCCTCAAGAAGGTGTGGATCTCCCTCACCGACAACCGCGGCGTGGACAGCCGGGGCGTCACGGGCTACACGTTCTCGAAGTACACGCCGAACTACGCCACCCAGCAGGCGAAGGTCGGCAACTGGTACACCAGCCTCCCCGAGGCGCGCGTCAAGGCACACGTCGAACGCTGAGCCGCGGCCGGTGACCGGGACGGGCCCCGCGCCCCCGGTCACCGGCCCCGCCGTCAGTCCTCCGCGTCCAGCCCGGCGAGCACCAGGCCCAGCCGGGCCCGCCCGCCGTCGGTGACCCGCACCGGCACGCCCCAGTCCTGCTGGTGCACATGGCAGGCCGGGTACTCGATCGCCGGGTCGTCGTCGCAGGACGCGGCCATCGCCGAGACGTGCAGCACGCCCTCGGTGACGCCGTCGGCCAGCGTCAGCTCCCGGGTGAGGTCGGTGCCCACACCCTCGCCCGCGGCCAGCAGCTCCGGCGGGGTGGCGCTCACCAGCAGCCGGGTCGACGGGCCGTAGCGGGTGTCCAGCTTCTGCCCGGCCGGTGCCTGGAAGACGATGTCGAGACGGAGCGCGCCGGGCGCCACCTCCGTCGCCGCGCGCTGTGTGCGGTGCGCGACCGCCGCGACCCGGACCGCCTCCTCGGGCAGCCGCAGCCGGGTCAGCCGGTGCCGTGCCGACTCCACCACCACGATGTCGTCGTCGACGAGCACCGCGCCGGACGGCTCCCGCAGATCCGTCGCGAGGGTCGTCACCTCGCCGCTCTCCGGGTCGAAGCGGCGCAGCGCGTGGTTGTAGGTGTCGGCGACGGCGACCGAACCGTCCGGCAGTGCGGTGACGCCCAGCGGGTGCTGGAGCAGCGCCTGCTCCGCCGCGCCGTCGCGGTGCCCGAAGTCGAACAGCCCGGTGCCGACGGCCGTCCGCACCGTGTACCCGCCGTCGTCCGCCCGCTCCACCCAGCGCACCGCGCTGGTCTCCGAGTCGGCGATCCACAGCCGGTCACCGCCGGCCGCGAGCCCGGACGGCTGCGCGAACCACGCCTCGGCGGCCGGACCGTCGACCAGCCCCTCGTTGGTGGTGCCCGCGACCGCTTCGACGGTGCCGGTCGCCGGGTCGTACGTCCACAGTTGGTGGACGCCGGCCATCGCGATCCACAGGCGCTCCTGCCACCAGGCGAGGTCCCACGGTGAGGAGAGGTCGGTCTCCAGGGCGGGGCCGGCGGCGGGCGAGCCCTGCCACCACTGGCGGCCGGTCCCGGCGACCGTCGTCACCGTGCCGGTCTCCGGGTCGAGGACGCGCAGCGCGTGGTTGACGGTGTCGGCGACGGCGACCGTGCCGTCGGGCAGCAGCGCCAGGCCCTGCGGTTCGTTGAAGGTGCCGGGGCCGAAACCGCGCTCGCCGGTGCCGATCCGGCGGACCACCCGCTCGCCGTCCGGCGCCAGCTCCACGAGCTGATGACGGGTGGTGTCCGAGACGAGGAGGTTGCCGGACGGCAGCCGTACGGCCTTGCCGGGGAAACGGAGATCGGTGGCGACCGGCTCCGGCGGAACGTACGGGCCGTCGCCGCGCCGCAGCGTGCCCTTGGCGGTGTGCTCCGCGATCAGCTCCTCGACCAGCGTCGCGAGGGCGTGGGCGTGGCCCTCACCGGCGTGCTGGGCGACGACGTACCCCTCGGGGTCGATGACGACGAGGGTGGGCCAGGCGCGGACCGCGTACTGCTTCCAGGTGGCCAGCTCCGGGTCGTCGAGGACCGGGTGCTCGACGCCGTACCGCTCGACGGCGTCGACGACCGCCTGGTGTTCGGCCTCGTGCACGAACTTGGGGGAGTGCACGCCGACGATCACGACGGTGTCGCGGTGGCGTTCCTCCAGCTCGCGCAGCTCGTCGAGAACGTGCAGACAGTTCACACAGCAGAAGGTCCAGAAGTCGAGGACGACGATGCGTCCCCGCAGATCGGCGAGGGACAGTTCCTTGTCGCCAGTGTTCAGCCAGCCGCCCTTGCCGATCAGCTCGGGGGCCCTGACGCGCGCACGTGAAGCCATGACCCCATTCAACGTCACCCACCTGACCACGCATTCCGCCGGGGCGGTGGGGAACACGTGAGCAATGCAGCCATTCACCGGGGGCCACGCCCCGTCCTTGCGCACCTACCTCGTCCGCGACCGGATCTTCGGGATCGGTGACGACTACTGGATCGACGACGAACACGGTCACCACGCCTTCCTCGTCGACGGCAAGGCCCTGCGGCTGCGGGAGACCTTCGAGCTGAAGGGCACCGACGGCCGGGTGCTGATCACCCTGCGCAAGAAGGTGCTGAGCCTGCGCGATGCGATGACCATCGAGCGGGACGACCGGCCGCTCGCCACCATCCGCCGCAAACGCCTGTCGCTGCTGCGCAACCACTACCGCGTGGAGCTGGTCGACGGCACCGAACTGGACGTCAGCGGCAAGATCCTGGACCGCGAGTTCGCCGTCGAGTACGAGGGCGAACTGCTCGCCGAGATCTCCCGCCGCTGGCTGACGCTGCGCGACACCTACGGCATCAAGGTCGTCCGTGAGGACGCCGACCCGGCGCTGCTGATCGGGGTGGCGGTCTGCGTGATCCGCATGGCGGAGCGGGAACGGGACGACGACTGACGGCGAAGGTCCGCCGTATGCGGACGGCTCTGTGCGCGGCGGCCGAAGCGCCGCCGGTCCGTTGGGAATTGCCCGGTTCGCGCCCTGTTCGGCGGCCGGTCCGGACACCCCCTGCGACGGCCGGATCACAGGGGCGGGGCACAGTACCACCGCCGGGGCCGGAAAGCCTGGATGCCACGGGAAATCTGCCTACGATGGTCACCCGAAAGCACTGCCGGGGTGCCCGTGCGCAGCGTAACTTAACTGCCAGACAGCAGCCCGCGTACGAATCGTCCGAGGGGTCACGTGACCGTCCATCCCAGCCTTCAGTCCTCCATCGATGCCTGGACTCACTCCATAGAAGCGGTAACCGAGCTGGTGACACCGCTCGCCGAGGGGGAGTGGAGCAGGGCGACGGACCTGCCGGGGTGGTCGGTCCGCGATGTGGTCTCGCACATCATCGGCCTGGAGTGCGAGATGCTCGGCGACCCGCGCCCGATCCACTCGCTGCCGCGCGACCTCTACCACGTACGCAGCGAGTCGGCCCGTCGGATGGAGGTGCAGGTCGACGTCCGCCGGCACCACACCGCCCCGGAGATGGTCTCCGAGCTGGAGTACACCGTCATCCGCCGCTCGCGGCAGCTCCGCAACGAGACCCGGCAACCGGACGCGCTGGTGCGCAGCCCGTTCGACGAGGACCGCACGCTGGACTTCGTACTCCAGTTGCGCGCGTTCGACGTCTGGGTGCACGAGCAGGACCTGCGCCGGGCGCTGGGCCGACCGGGCAATCTCGATGCCCCCGGCGCGCATATCGCCCGGGACCTGCTGGTCAAGACGCTGCCGGTCGTCGTCGCCAAGAAGGCGCAGGCGCCCGCCGGTTCGGCGGTGGTCTTCGATGTCACCGGCCCGGTGGAGTTCATGCGGACGGTCCGGGTGGACGCCGAGGGCCACGGCACCGTCGACGGCAGCGTCTCGCTCGGCCCGACCGTGACCTTCGCCCTGGACTGGGACGTCTTCGCCCGGCTGGCCTGCGGCCGGTCCCGCCCGCGGGCCGTCGCGGACCAGATCAAGATCGATGGTGACCAGGAGCTGGCCACGGCGATCCTGGAGAACTTCGCCGTCACCCCGTAGCGGACGGCAGACGGAGACAGCCGCGGTGTTTCACGTGAAACGCCGCGGCTGTTTCACGTGAAACGCGGGCCCGCGCCCATACGGCCAACCCCCCTTCTCCGTAAGGGCGTTACGGAGAAGGGGGGCAGCGGGATCACAGTCCGGCGGCATACCGGCGGTCAGGCGGGAACGTGCACCGCCTCGACGCGGCTGACGCTCTGCCGCTCCCGCTCACGGAGCGCCGCCCGGCGACGGAGCCGCAGGATCTGCGAGATACCGAGCGCCTCCAGCACGAAGACCGAGGTGAACGCCACCCGGTAGTTGTCGCCGGTCGCGTCCAGCAGCACACCGACGGCGAGCAGCGTCGTCATCGAGGCCATGAAGCCGCCCATGTTGACGATGCCGGAGGCGGTGCCCTGGCGCTCCGGCGGGTTGGCCGGGCGGGCGAAGTCGAAGCCGATCATCGACGCGGGACCGCAGGCGCCGAGCACCAGGCAGAGCACCACCAGCAGCGGCATCGGCGCGTGCGGACCGGGCCAGTAGAGGGTGATGGCCCAGAACGCGGCGGTGACGCCGGTGGTGCCCAGCGCCAGCGGCAGCCGGGCCGCGTGGTGGCGGGCGATGATCTGGCCGTAGATCAGGCCGATCACCATGTTGGAGAGGACGATCAAGGTCAGCAGGCTTCCCGCGGTGGCCCGGGACAGGCCCTGCGCCTCGACGAGGTAGGGCAGCCCCCACAGCAGCAGGAAGAACATCGCGGGGAACTGCGTGGTGAAGTGGACCCACATGCCCAGCCGGGTGCCGGGTTCGCGCCAGGCGTCCGCGATCTGCCGGCGCACGAACGCGGCACCGGTGTGCGTGGTGGGCGCGGGCGCCGGGGCGAAGCCCTCGGGGTGGTCCTTGAGGAAGGCCAGCAGCAGAACGAGGACGACGACACCGCCCACCGCGCTGCCCGCGAAGGTGGCCGTCCAGCCGAGGGTGTGCAGCAGCCGGGCGAGCACCAGCGTGGAGATGAGGTTGCCCGCCATACCGACCAACGCGGCGATCTGCGCGACCATCGGCCCGCGCCGGGCCGGGAACCAGCGGGAGCCCAGCCGCAGCACGCTGATGAAGGTCATCGCATCACCGCAGCCGAGCAGCGCCCGCGAGCCGAGCGCCATGGCGTACGAACCGGAGAGCGCGAAGCCGAACTGGCCGACGGTGTAGAGAACGACGCCGAGGGCCAGCACCTTCTTGGCGCCGAGCCGGTCCACGAGCAGGCCGACGGGTATCTGCATGCCCGCGTAGACCAGCAACTGGAGGATCGAGAAGGTGGAGAGCGCCGAGGCGTTGATGTGGAAGCGGTCGGCGGCGTCCAGACCGGCGACGCCCAGGCTGGTGCGGTAGGTGACCGCGACGAAGTAGACGGCGACGCCGATGCCCCAGACGGCCACGGCGCGGGCGCCGCCGGGCGGGTCGCCGGGCAGGGCCCGTGCCGTGGTGGTGCCCTCGCTCATCGGACGTCTCCCTGCGCGAGGTTGCGGACCCAACTGACGTGGCGGTGCACGGCGGCGGTGGCCGCCTCGGCATCACCGGTGCGCAGCGCCTCCAGGATCTCGGCGTGCTCGGCGACGTTCTTGGCGATGCGGTCCGGGTGGGCGTGCATCACCGCCACGCCCATACGTAGCTGCCGGTCGCGCAGCTGCTCGTAGAGGCGGTTGAGGATCTGGTTGCCGGTGTTTCGCACCAGGGCGGCGTGGAAGCAGCGGTCGGCGACGGAGACCGCCGCCAGGTCGCCCGCCGCGGACCGCTCCCGCATGGTGCGGAGGTGTCCGGCCAGTTCGTCGAGGAGCGCCTCGGACGCCGGGACGGCCCTGGCCGCGGCGTACTGCTCCACCAACAGCCGGGTCTCGACGACGTCGGCGATCTCCTGTGCGGAGACCGGCAGCACCAGCGCGCCCTTCTTCGGGTAGAGCTTGATCAGCCCTTCCACCTCCAGGCGGAGCAGCGCCTCGCGCACCGGCGTCCGCGACACCCCGACCGCCTCGGCCAGCTCGCCCTCGGTGAGCAGCATCCCGCCTTCGTAGCGGCGCTGGAGCACGGCGTCCTTGACGTGGGTGTAGACGCGTTCGGCGGCGGGTGGCTGCTTGGCGTGGGGAGTCCCGGCGGACTGCCGGCCGGGGGCGGCGGGTGAGGCAGATGGCATGCGCACAGGATAGATACAACAGGTATGCATGCGGGGGGGCTTCCACGATGCGGACACCCGGTGTCCGGGAACGAGGCCGGAACAAAGCCGGGGCCGGGATCGAATCCGCAGGTCAGAGCCGTGCGTACCCGTCCCGGCCCCGGTCGGCCGCGGTCCGTCAGCCCGCCATCAGTCCCTGGGCCACCAGCCGGTCGACGACCTGACCGTGGGCCGGGGCACAGCGCTCGCGCGCCTGGGCACGGTCGAACCAGGCGTACTCGGCGATCTCCCGGCCGGGAGACGGCTCGATGTCCTGCGGACCGCCCGTGAAGCAGGTCATGTGCAGCCGGCGGCCACCCTGCCCGTGGGCCACGTCATGGATGACGAACGCCTCGGTCAGCTCCGCGGCCGGGACCGTCAGGCCCAGCTCCTCCGCCAGCTCCCTCGACAGCGCCTCCGGGGCGGTCTCCCCGTCCTCGTACTTGCCGCCGGGCAGGTAGAACGTGTCGTTGCCGCGGGTGCGCACGCTGAGCAGCCGGCCCTCGCGCACATGCAGCCAGGACACCGACCGCAGCGGCGCGACGCGGTCCAGGGCGATCAGGGTCTCGCCCGTCTCCTCGTCGGGCCGACGGGAGCGCTCGGTGAAGCCGAGGTGGTCGTAGAAGCGGCGGGCGCGGTCGTTGCGCGCGAAGACCTCCAAGGTCAGCGCGCCGTGCAGCGTCGCGGCGTGCTCGATCAGCGCCCGGCCCGTGCCGCGGCCCTGTGCCGCCGGATCGACGAACAGCCCGCCGACCTCCGCGCCCATGAGCCCCAGCAGCCCGACGACGACGCCGTCCCGCTCGGCGACCCAGTTGTCCGCCTGGACGAGGTACACCTCCCGGAGCCTGCGGGCGCGCTCGCCGCCGCCCTCCCCCGGGAGGAAGGGGTGGGCCTGGCGGACGGCGCGGGACCACAGGTCGACGACGGTGTCCTCGTCGGTTTCCCGGTAACGCCGGATCTTCACCTCACTGCTGCTCATGGAAGCGAAGCTAAACACCGCCCTGGCCTGCGGCAAATCCTTTCCGGCACCCGCCGCGCGACCCCGCGCACCGGCCTCGCGGCCACCCCGGACGCCCACCGGCCGCACGGGTCGGCCGAGACTGCCGCGCCCCACCGCCGGAGGCGCTCTCCGACCGCCGGTCCTCCGGAAGTGCGGGGCCGGGTCCCTCTCAGGTTGTAGCTGATCCCGTACCTGACGCGTACGGACGGGGCGGAAATCCATGGGTGAATGGAGGCATGACGCCGGGAAGGTTCCGGCACCCGAGGGGGAGAAGCCATGCAGACCAGGACGAACACCGCCCGCCGCGCCCGGACCACCGCCGTGGTGGTGCTGATCGCCGCCGCCGTCTGGGCGGGCACCACGGTGGTCCGCAACGCCTCGCACGCGGACACCTCCGCGCCGACCGGTCCGGTCGCCCATCTCCGGAACGTCGTCGACCTCATCCGCGGCTGAGACGCGCGGCCGGACGGCCGACGCGTCACGGCACACACCGCACAACGGCCGGCCACCGCAGAAGCGGTGACCGGCCGTTCGCCGTGCGCTACCGGGTCAGCCCCAGGTGATCAGCCGCTTCGGCTTCTCCAGGACGCCCGCGATATCGGCGAGGAGCTTCGAGCCCAGCTCGCCGTCGATCAGCCGGTGGTCGAACGAGAGCGCCAGCGTGGTGACCTGACGGGGCTTGACCTTCCCCTTGTGGACCCACGGCTGGAGCTTGACCGCGCCGAAGGCGAGGATCGCCGACTCCCCCGGGTTGAGGATCGGCGTACCGGTGTCGACGCCGAAGACGCCGACGTTGGTGATCGTGACGGTCCCGCCGGACATGGCAGCCGGTGAGGTCTTGCCCTCGCGGGCGGTCGCCACCAGCTCGCCCAGCGCCTCGGCGAGCTGCGGCAGCGTCTTGGCGCCCGCGTCCTTGATGTTCGGGACGATCAGCCCGCGCGGAGTGGCCGCGGCGATCCCCAGGTTCACCTCGTGCTTCTGCACGATCTCCTGGTTCGCCTCGTCCCAGGACGCGTTGACCTCCGGGTGCCGCTTGAGAGCGACGAGGAACGCCTTCGCGACGAAGAGCAGCGGGTTGACGCGCAGCCCCGCCATGTCCGGGTCCTGCTTCAGCTCCTGGACGAGCTTCATCGTGCGGGTCACATCGACGGTGATGAACTCCGTGACGTGCGGCGCGGTGAAGGCCGACGCCACCATCGCCTGCGCGGTGGCCTTACGGACGCCCTTGACCGGAATCCGGGTCTCCCCGGCCGACGGCGCGGCGGACACCTCGGGAGCGGGTGCGGCCTCCGGCACCGTTTCACGTGAAACAGGCGCCGCGGCGGCCGCGGCGGCGTGCACGTCCTCGCGGGTGACGACCCCGTCGGCGCCGGTCGGCACCACCGTGGCCAGGTCGATACCGAGGTCCTTGGCGAGCTTGCGTACCGGCGGCTTGGCCAGCGGCCGGGGCGCGCCGGGAGCGGCCGGTGCGGACACGGCGGGAGCGGGAGCGGCCGGCGCCGGGACGGCCGCCGGTGCGGACACCGCGGACCGCCCGTTCAGCTCCGCCTGGAGTCCCGCGGTCACCGGCTCCGCCGCGGCCTGCGGCGCAGCCTTGCGCGGGCGCCGCTTCGTCGAGGACGGAGCGGCGCCGTAGCCGACGAGCACGGCCTGGCGGCCCTGCGGTTCCTCGGCCTCGGCGGGCGCCGGCGCGGCGGCCGGTGCGGCCGGGGCCGCCGCCTCCGCGGGGCCGGCGCCCGGGTCGGTGTCCACGGAGATGATGACGGTACCGACGTCGACGGTGGTGCCCTCGTCGAAGTTGAGCGTGTGCACCACCCCGTCGTAGGGGATGGGCAGTTCGACGGCGGCCTTGGCGGTCTCGACCTCGCAGACGACCTGGCCGTCGGTGACGGTGTCACCGGGCTGTACGTACCACTTGAGGATCTCGGCCTCGGTGAGTCCCTCGCCCACGTCGGGCATCTTGAACTCGCGGAAACGCTGCGCCGAGGCGGTGGTTGCAGTCATGGTCACGGCTCTCCTCTCCCCCTCAGTACGCCAGCGCGCGGTCGACGGCGTCGAGCACCCGGTCCAGGCCCGGCAGGTACTCGTCCTCCAGGCGGGACGGCGGGTACGGCGCGTGGAAACCGCCGACCCGCAGCACCGGGGCCTCCAGGTGGTAGAAGCAGCGTTCGGTGATCCGGGCGGCGATCTCGGCGCCGACGCCGAGGAAGACCGGCGCCTCGTGCACCAGGACCAGCCGGCGGGTCCGCTCGACCGACGCCTGGACGGTGTCGAAGTCGATGGGGGAGAGCGACCGCAGGTCGACGACCTCGATCGACTTGCCCTCCTCCGCCGCGACATTGGCGACGTCCTGGCAGACCTTCACCATCGGGCCGTACGCGGCGAGCGTGAGGTCCGAGCCGCTGCGGGCGATCCGGGCGGTGTGCAGCGGGTCCGGGATCGCCTCGGTGTCCAGGCGCGACTTGTCGTGGTAGCGGCGCTTGGGCTCGAAGTAGATGACCGGGTCGTCCCCGGCGATGGCCTGCTGCAGCATCCAGTAGGCGTCCGACGCGTTCGACGGCGTCACGCACTTCAACCCCGCGACGTGCGCGAACAGTGCCTCCGGCGACTCCGAGTGGTGCTCGACCGCGCCGATGCCGCCCGCGTACGGGATGCGGATGACGACGGGCACCTTGACCTTGCCCAACGCGCGGGCGTGCATCTTCGCGAGCTGGGTGACGATCTGGTCGTAGGCGGGGAAGACGAAGCCGTCGAACTGGATCTCGGCGACCGGGCGGTAGCCGCGCAGGGCCAGGCCGATCGCGGTGCCGATGATGCCGGACTCGGCGAGCGGGGTGTCGATCACCCGGTCCTCGCCGAAGTCCTTCTGGAGGCCGTCGGTGACGCGGAAGACGCCGCCGAGCTTGCCGACGTCCTCACCCATCACGAGGACCTTGGGGTCCGCCTCCATGGAGGCACGCAGCGAGGCGTTGATCGCCTTGGCGATGGTGATCTTCTCGTGGACGGCCATGTCAGTTCTCCTCCGCGGCGGCATCGGCGTCGGCGAACGACGCCTGGTACGCGGCGAACTGCGCGCGCTCCTCATCGACGAGCGCGTGCCCGTCCGCATAGACGTTCTCGAAGATCGCCATGGTGTCGGGGTCGGGCATCGCCCGGACGGCGTCCCGCACCCGCTTGCCCAGCGCCTCGCTCTCCTCCCCGACGGAGTGGAGATAGGCGTCGTCGACGAGCCCCTCGGCCTCCAGGTACCGGCGCAGCCGCAGGATCGGATCCTTCGCCTCCCAGGCGCGGGTCTCCTCGTCGGCGCGGTACTTCGTCGGGTCGTCGGAGGTGGTGTGGGCGCCCATCCGGTAGGTGAACGCCTCGACCAGCATCGGGCCCTGACCGGTGCGGGCGCGCTCCAGCGCCGCCCGGGTCACGGCCAGACAGGCCAGTACGTCATTGCCGTCGACGCGGACGCCGGGGAATCCGAAACCGCGGGCACGCTGATAGAGCGGGACGCGGGTCTGCCGCTCCGTCGGCTCGGAAATCGCCCACTGATTGTTCTGGCAGAAGAAAACCACCGGGGCGTTGTAGACCGCGGAGAAGGTGAACGACTCGGCGACATCTCCCTGGCTGGAGGCACCGTCACCGAAATAGGCGAGCACCGCGGAATCCGCGCCGTCCTTCTGCACCCCCATCGCATATCCGGTCGCGTGCAGCGTCTGCGAACCGATGACGATGGTGTAGAGGTGGAAGTTGTTGCTGTTCGGGTCCCAGCCGCCGTGGTTCACACCGCGGAACATGCCGAGGAGATTCGTCGGATCGACCCCGCGGCACCAGGCGACGCCGTGCTCACGGTAGGTCGGGAAGACGTAGTCGTCGTCGCGCAGGGCCCGCCCGGAGCCGATCTGCGCGGCCTCCTGGCCCAGCAGGGAGGCCCACAGGCCCAGTTCACCCTGGCGCTGGAGCGTGGTGGCCTCAGCGTCGAACTTCCGCGTCAGCACCATGTCGCGGTAGAGACCGCGCAGTTCCTCCGGCGACAGGTCGATCGCGTACTCCGGGTGCTCGACCCGCCGCCCTTCAGGGGTCAGCAGTTGTACGAGCTCGTCCTGCTCCGCCGGGCGGGCGGCCTTGTCCTTGGCCGGTGACGCCTTTTTGGCGGTGGTGCGCTTGCTGCCGCCGCGGGTGGTTTTCCGCTGGGCAGTGCCTTCCACGGTCACGTGCTGCTCCTCCGTCTGTCCGGCCCCCGGGGTCCGCCGGTGGCCGTATTGCGGCTCACCCGGTTCCGATACGGCGCACGGGGTGGGTGCGAACGCGGCCGGATCCGGGTGGAACAAAGCGCCCCGGAAGGTGGCCTGCCCGTCGCACGTTACCCATTGTCAAAGCCTAAGTGGAAACGGCCCTGACCTGCGATTTTGCTTGGATTTCCAAGTAAATCGCGAAAGCTGGGAACAACTCCTGGTCACAGCGTTGCAGGCCGCCGGGACACCGGCACGTTATATCGGTGACCTGGGGCACGGGAAGGGTCGATGTGTGAGACTGGAGCCGTGCACGAGGATGGAAAAATCACGGTATTCCTGCTCGACGATCACGAAGTGGTGCGGCGCGGCGTCCACGAAATGCTGTCGGGGGAACCGGACATCGAAGTCATCGGCGAGGCCGGCACCGCCGCAGATGCCCTGGTCAGGATCCCGGCCACCCGACCGGACGTCGCGGTGCTCGATGTCCGGCTACCGGACGGCAGCGGGGTCGAGGTCTGCCGCGAGATCCGTTCGCAGAACGAGGACATCAACTGCCTGATGCTGACGTCGTTCGCGGACGACGAAGCCCTTTTCGACGCGATCATGGCCGGTGCGGCCGGGTATGTCCTCAAGGCCATCCGGGGCAACGAACTCCTCGCCGCCGTACGGGACGTCGCCGCCGGCAAGTCCCTCCTCGACCCGGTGGCCACCGCGCAGGTCCTGGAGCGGCTGCGGGGCGGCGGCACCAAGGAGGACGACAAGCTGGCCTCCCTCACCGACCAGGAACGCCGGATCCTCGACCTCATCGGCGAGGGCCTGACCAACCGCGCCATCGGCGAGCGCCTCCACCTCGCCGAGAAGACCATCAAGAACTACGTCTCCAGCCTGCTCTCCAAGCTCGGCATGGAGCGCCGCTCCCAGGCCGCCGCCTACGTCGCCCGGCGCCAGGCCGAACGCCGCTGACGGCGCCCGCCGCGCGGGCCCGGCGGGACCAACGTCCCGGCGAGCTGAGGGCCGCTGCCCCTGTCGGCGGCGCCCGGCCCGGCGGCAGGCTGGACGACATGCCCTGCGACGATCCCCGCGCCACGGAACTCCTCGGCCGCACCCCCTACGGGCGGGTGTCGTCGAGCCTGCGCGCGCTGCCCTTCACCGCGATCTCCCGGCACCTGGTCACCGGGGACCGGCTGCTCGTGCGCCTGCACCGCGGCTACGGCTACCACCGCGCCCTGGACGGAGCGGTCGTCGCGTACGAGGCGGACAACCTCCACAGCGGGGCCGGTGACGCCTGGTCCGTGCACCTGACCGGGACGGCGCGGCTCGCCGAGCCGACCGACGCCGAACGGCAGCGGTTCGGCCGGACGCCACGGCTGGCCGACGGTGATCCGTTCGACCCGGTTTTCCTGCGGATTGAGCCGGAATTCATCGCCTTGCACCACCTGACCGATGTACCGGAATTCGGAACCGCCCCCTGGGCCCCTGGCCAGTGATCTAACATCTGGCGCGTGCTGCGCTCATCTGTAGTCCGGACGGCGGCCGCCCCCGACGGCCGCACTCTCGGCTCCTTACTCGCCCACTACGCCGACGCCGGGGAGCCGCTCTCCTGCGAGCCCGTCGCCGAGGGCCTGCTCAACCGCGGATACACGCTGGTCACCACCGACGGCAGGTACTTCCTCAAGCACCACCTCGACGGGGACCGCGGCTCCATCTCCCGCCAGCACCGCGCCACCCTCCGGCTCGCCGCTCTCGGCCTGCCGCTCGCCCCGCCGCTCGCCCGCGCCGACGGCCGCACCGTCACCGTCCTGGACGGCCGCTGCTACGCCCTGCACCCCTGGGTCGACGGCGAACACCTCGGCGGCACCGCGCTCACCCTCGCCCAGTCCCGCCGCCTCGGCGCGCTGCTCGGCCTCGTCCACACCGCCCTGGAACGGGTGATGCCCGCCCAGCGGCGGCCGGGGCCCGCCCCGCACGCCCAGCCCAGCGCCCAGCCGGCCCAGACCTTCGACGTCATCGACGAGCTGCTGGCGCTGGCCCGGGTCACCCGCCCCCGCACCAGCTTCGACGAGCTGGCCGAGCACCGGCTGCGCGAGCGCCGGGCGCTGCTGGAACGCCATGCCCACCGCCGGCCGGCCGACCCCTGCGCGGCGGCCGTCGGCTGGGTGCACGGGGACTTCCACCCGCTCAACGTCCTCTACCGGGGCGCCACGCCCGCCGCGATCATCGACTGGGACCGGCTGGGCGTCCAGCCGCGCGCCGAGGAGGCGGTCCGCGCCGCCGCGATCTTCTTCGTCCGGCCCTGCGGCACGCTGGATCTGGCGAAGGTGGCGGCGTACGCGGGCGCCTACCGAGGTGCCCGCGGCGCGGATCCCGGGGAGCTGGCCGCGGCCGTCCACCGGGTGTGGTGGGAGCGGCTGAACGACTTCTGGATGCTGACCTGGCGCTACCGCCTCGGCGACCGGCGCACCGATCCGCAGTTCCCCGCCGCGTCCGCGCTGGCGGTCTGGTGGACCCGCGAGTACCAGGCGGTCCGGGACGCGTTCACGGGATGAACTTCCGGCCCCGGACGGGCGATCGCCGTCCGGGGCCGGAAGCCGTGCGGAGGTTCGTACCTCCGGTGCGGTCAGGGGGTGGTGCCGGCCGCCGCGCCCGCGTCCGTACCGCCGGTGGTGGGCTGTCCGCCGTCGGTGGCGCCACCGGTGTCGGTGGTGCCGCCGTCGCTCGTCCCGCCGTTGTCGGTGGTGCCGCCGTCGGTGGTGCCGTCGGTGGTGCCGCCGTTGCTCGTCCCGCCGGTGCCGGTGCCGCCCGTGTTGGTGCCGCCGTTGGTCGTTCCGCCGCCGTTCGTCGAGGTCGGCGGGGTGGTCGGGGCGGTCGGGGACTGCGGCGTGCTGGGCTCCTCGGAAGTCGGCGGGGCCTCGGAGGCCGGCGGGGTGTAGCCGCCGATGCCACCGGGCTCGGTGGTCTCGTCCGTCGGCTCGTCGCTCGGTTCCTCGGTGTTCTCGTCCTGGGTGGCGGCGGTGGACGTGGGTGTCTTGGTGGGCTCGGGCGTGGAACCGCCGCCGGTGCCGCTGTTGCGCACCGCGAAGGCCACCCCCACCGCGATGGCGATCAGCGCCAGCACCGCGATCAGCCAGAACTTGCCGCGGCCGCGCCGCGCCGGCCGGTGACCGCCCTCGAACGCCCCGTCGTCGTCGCGCATACCGGGCGGCAGGATCGGGTTCGCGGCGGTCTGCCCGGCGTCCGCGTGCGGCATCGCGGTGGTCGCGGCGGTGCCCATCGCGGCCGTACCGGCGCCCTCATGCAGGGCGACCGGGCCGGTGTTCCAGGTGCCGGTGTGACCGCCCTGCTCGTGCAGCATCTGCAGCGAGTACTGGACCAGCCCGCGCATCTCCTCGGCGGTCTGGAACCGGTCGTCCGGGTCCTTGGCCAGGGAGCGCATGACGAGTCCGTCCAGCTCCGGCGGCACCTCGGCGACCTGCGACGGCGGCACCGGCATGTCCTGGACGTGCTGGTAGACCACCGACAGCGGGGTCTCACCGGTGAACGGCGGCCGCAGTGCCAGCAGTTCGTACAGCAGGCAGCCGGTGGCGTAGAGGTCGGAGCGGGTGTCGACGGTCTTGCCGAGCGCCTGCTCCGGGGAGAGGTACTGCGGGGTGCCCATGACCATGCCGGTCTGGGTCATCGTCGACTGGGCGCCGTGCAGCGCGCGGGCGATGCCGAAGTCCATGACCTTGACGGCGCCGCTGTTGGTGATGATCACGTTCGCGGGCTTGATGTCCCGGTGCACGATGCCGTGCTGGTGGCTGTAGGCCAGCGCCTCCAGCACTCCGGAGACGATGATCAGCGCCTGGTCCGGCGGCGGTGCGTCGGCGTTCAGCAGCAGGTCACGGATGGTGCGGCCCTCGACCAGCTCCATCACGATGTACGGCACGGTGTTGCCGCCGACGTAGTCCTCGCCGGAGTCGTAGACGGCGACGACGGCGTGGTGGTTCAGCCCGGCGACGGACTGTGCCTCGCGGGTGAAGCGGGCCTTGGACACCGGGTCCTCGGCGAGGTCGGCGCGGAGCAGCTTCACCGCGACGGTGCGGCCCAGCCGTACGTCCTCGGCGGCGAACACCTCCGCCATGCCACCGCGGCCCAGACGGCGGGTGAGGCGGTAGCGGCCGTCGCCGACCAGGCCGCCGTTGCCCCACATCTCCGGTACGTCGGAGGTGTGGGAGCCGGTGGCGTCAGGGTCGGACGGGCCCTGGGGGCCCTGCGTCGGTGCCATCGGTCCTCGCCGTCGAATTCGATCCGCCGGAGCGGTAAGGTCTCGGTCCTCGCCGGGCGGGCGCGGCCATCCGCACCTGCCCCTTCGGAGCACGCTACAGGCTCGGGAACGCCCGCCGGTCCGAGCGGACCGGCCATCAAACCTTCCGGCCACCCCGCGTCGCAAGTCGACCACCGGGCGACCGCTTCGGGACGCCCGGATGGCATCGGGCGCAACTGTCACGGAACGGGCACACAGCTTGACGTGTCACTGCCCTGGGGCAGACTTGGCTGCGCAATCAACAGATGTGATCGCCATACGTGCGGGCACTGCGCCGAGGGGGAAGCGGAACGATGAGCCAGGACGGCGCTCAGGGCCCGTACGAGGGCCGTTCGGTAGGCGGGGGACGTTACCAGCTTCGTGATCTTCTCGGCGAAGGCGGTATGGCGGCCGTCCACCTCGCCTACGACAGCGTCCTCGACCGCGAGGTCGCGATCAAGACCCTGCACAGCGAACTCGGCCGTGAGCAGGCATTTCGCGAGCGTTTCCGGCGTGAGGCACAGTCCGTCGCGAAGCTGACGCACACCAACATCGTCTCGGTATTCGACTCCGGCGAGGACGAGCTCGACGGCGGCATGGTGCCGTACATCGTCATGGAGTACGTCTCCGGACAGCCGCTCCGCTCGGAACTGGACGGCGACATCGCCCAGCACGGCGCGATGCCGACGCAGAAGGCGCTGAAGATCACCGCCGATGTGCTCGCCGCGCTGGAGGCGAGCCATGAGATGGGCCTGGTCCACCGGGACATCAAGCCGGGCAACGTCATGCTGACCAAGCGGAACGTCGTCAAGGTCATGGACTTCGGCATCGCCCGTGCCATGCAGTCCGGTGTGACATCGATGACACAGACCGGCATGGTCGTCGGCACCCCGCAGTACCTCTCGCCCGAGCAGGCGCTGGGCCGCGGTGTCGACGCCCGCTCCGACCTCTACTCCGTCGGCATCATGCTCTTCGAGCTGCTCACCGGGCAGCTCCCGTTCGACGCGGACTCCCCGCTGGCCATCGCCTACGCGCATGTGCAGGAGGAGCCGCCGCTGCCGTCGAGCATCAACCAGTCGGTGCCCCCGGCGGTGGACGCGCTGGTCGCCCGGGCGCTCAAGAAGAACCCCAACGAGCGTTTCCCGACGGCCGAGGCGATGCAGGACGAGTGCCTGCGGATCGCCGGGTCGGCACAGTCCGGCGGTTCACCGCTGATCATCAGCGAGGGCCCGCGGGCGCGCACCAGCGGTTCGTCCGTCTCGTCGGCGGTCTTCCCGTCCGCCACCGGCGCCCCGCACACCCCGGCGCCGCCGAACGTCCAGCAGCCGTACCAGCCGATGCCGACCGCCGGGTACGGCCCGTCGACGCCGCCGCCGGTGAACAACGCCTTCCCGACCCCGGCGCCCGGACCCGCGCCGTACAACGCGGGTGGGTTCCCGACGTCGGCGCCCGGCCCGGCGGCGTTCACCCCGCCGCCGGTGGCACCGACGATGCCGCCCGCGAACGGCGGACCACGGCCGCGCAAGAACAACACCCCGGTGGTCATCGTCGCGACGATCGTGGGTGTGGTGGTGGTGACCGCCATCGCGATCGGCATCGGGCTGAGCGCCGGTGGCGGCGGCAGCGACCACAAGGACAATGCGAGCGACCCGACGACGTCGACGTACTCCACGCCCGAAGAGGGCAGCGCCCGGCCCGAGGACAAGTCCTTGACGGTCGAGACCAGCCGGTGCACCGACCCCTCGCACCCCTACGGCGAGAAGCAGAAGATCTACGTCCCCTCCTTCCTGTTCCGGAACCTGGAATCGGTGAAGAAGTGCATGGACGAGGCGCACTGGAAGTACACGATCAAGGAGCAGAACGAGGTGCTCTGGGGGAAGAACACCGTCACCAAGCAGTCCCCGAGCAGCTTCACCGCCTGGGACCCGCACGGTGACGAACCCCTGGAGATCACGGTCTCGACGGGCCGCAGCGACTGATCCACCGGTCGCGCTGACGCGAAAGGGCCGGGCACACGGGGTGTGTGCCCGGCCCTTTCGCGGTTCCCGGTCGGTTCGCCGCAGTTCAGAGGTAGGGCCCGGAGCGCGCGCCGCCGTGGCCGGGCTGCTCGCCCTCCTCGGCGAGGGCAGCACCAGGCGGCAGGGCACGGCGCATCGTCTCCAGTTGGGCGCGGGCGGCCATCTGCTGGGCGAAGAGCGCGGTCTGGATGCCGTGGAACAGCCCTTCCAGCCAGCCGACCAACTGGGCCTGTGCGATGCGGAGTTCCGATTCGGTGGGCACCGACTCGTCGGTGAACGGCAGGGACAGCCGCTCCAGCTCCTCGACCAGCTCGGGCGCGAGCCCGTCCTCCAGCTCCTTCACCGAGCTGGCGTGAATCTCCTTGAGACGGACCCGGCTCGCCTCGTCGAGCGGCGCGGCCTTCACCTCTTCCAGTAGCTGCTTGATCATGCTGCCGATCCGCATGACCTTGGCGGGCTGCTCGACCATGTCCGTCACCGGTGTCTCCCGGGACTCCCCGTCGCCCTCGCCGCCTCCGGCGGCGGCGCTCCCCAGCGCCATGCCGTCCGGGCCGACTACCAGGACGTGCTGGTTCTCCTGCGACCGTTCGTTCATCGGCATATCCATACCGCCATTCTCTCGTACACGGGTACGCCGGAGGCGGTGACCCCACCGGCCCGCAACCACTGGCCGGGTCCGGTGTACCGGAGCGTGGGCGGGCGCCGGACGGCCCTGCGGCGGCGGGCCGGCGGCCGGGGTCCGGCGGCCCGCCAGAAGGGGCCGCCGGCCGGTGTTTCACGTGAAACGGCGTACGGGTCGGGCGCCGGGTCAACCGCGCCGCAGCCGGAGGGCGAGGAAGGCCAGTCCCAGACCGGTGAGCGCCATCCCCGCACCCATCGGGAGCACCCGCTCGGCGTGGGTGCCCGTACCGGCGAAGGGATACGAGTCGTCGGTGGCCGGCGGTTCGGCCTGGGTATCCGGTGTCTGCCGGTCGTCCGCCTCCCGGACCGCCGGGGCAGACGCGGAGGACTCCTCCGCGCGGACCGCGTGCGGAACGGCCGCGGGCACCCGCGCGGGGCGGTGCGGCGGAACGGCCGGGTGCCGGTGCGCGGTGCGGTGATGCGAGGGGGTGGCCCGGGGGGACGGGGACGCGGCCTCGGTGGTGCGGTCGCCGTCCGGGGAACGGTGCGGCGCCGGCCGGGTGACGTGCGGAGCCGGGGGGCGCGGGGCGGGGGTGGGAGGCGCCGGGGCGGACGGCCGGTGCGGTGCGGCCGGCGGTGCGTGCGGTGGTACGTGTGGCCGCGGCGGCCCGGCTGTGTCGTCGGCCGGGCGGCGCGGCGGGAGCCGGCCGTCGGAGGGTGTGCCCTTGCCGGGCGGCGCGGCGGCAGCCGACGGCATGCCGTCGGCACCGATGGCTCCCAGGAGCTCGGTGAGATCGAGAAGGCCCGGTTCCTCACCCTGGTGGTCGCGGTGGGTGGAGGGGCCCGGGTCCGAAGTGTCAGGCACATCGGACGCGGGGGGCGGGGCAGCGCGGAGTGCGCCCTGCCCCAGGGATACGGGGGCGGCCGCATGAGCCGCTGCCGTACCGAGCGCCAGGGAGAAGGGCAACGCCGCCGTGACCACCAGCAGGCCGATGGGGATACGCATAGGGAATCGAGCCACGGATGTGCCCCTCCCGTGCCGAGCCGCCGTGTGACCTACTCAGCGTCACATGACGCAACAATTCCGGCATCTCGGGCGGTCTATGCGGGGGAGGGGCAGGGCCGTACGGGTTCGAGGGGGCCGATCAGGATGCGGCCGGGCTGGTTCGGTGCCGACCACTGACGGGGCGGCCCGGGTGGGGAGCCGGGTGCGCGGAGGCGACATGGTGCCGATGGGCGGCGACCGAGCAGTCGACCGCGAGGAGACCTACGTGCCCCGAAGCGCCGGTGCCCGGCAACGCTTCCTCGTACGCGTTGCCGGGCGCCGCGGGCGCGGACCGGTCGGGAGGTGCCGTGCGGGCTTCGGCAGCGGCCCCTCCAACGCCCAGTCCCGTAGCGCTCAGACCGTCAGGATGACCTTGCCGATGTGGCTGCTCGCGTCGAGCACGCGGTGCGCCTCGGGGGCGTCCGCCATCGGGAGGGTGCGGTCGACGACCGGGCGGACCTGACCGTTGCCGATCAGCGGCCAGACGTGTTCACGTACCGCCGCCACGATCGCGGCCTTCTCCTGCAGGGGGCGGGCGCGCAGTCCGGCCGCGGTGATCGCGGCACGCTTGGCCAGCAGCGCGCCGATGTTCAGTTCCGCCTTCACCCCGCCCTGCATCCCGATGATGGCGAGGCGGCCGTTGACGGCCAGTGCCTTCACGTTCCGTTCCAGGTACTTCGCGCCGACGATGTCGAGGATGACGTCGGCGCCCCTGCCGTCGGTGGCCGCGCGTACCTCCGTCACGAAGTCCTGCTCGTGGTAGTCGATGAGCACATCCGCGCCCAACTCCGCGCAGCGCGCCAGCTTTTCGGCGCTCCCCGCGGTGACCGCGACGCGGGCACCGACCGCCTTGGCGAGCTGGATCGCCATCGTGCCGATACCGCTGGAGCCGCCGTGCACCAGAAGCGTCTCTCCGGGGCGCAGGTGGGCGATCATGAAGACGTTCGACCACACGGTGCAGGCGACCTCGGGCAGTGCGGCGGCCGTCACCAGGTCGAGGCCGTCCGGCACCGGCAGCACCTGCCCGGCCGGGACCGCCACCTTCTCCGCATAACCGCCGCCGGCCAGCAGCGCGCAGACCTCATCGCCGACCGCCCAGCCGTGCACCCCGGGGCCGAGGGCCGCGATCCGGCCCGCGCACTCCAGCCCGGGGTACGGAGAGGAACCGGGCGGCGGGTCGTAGAAGCCCTGGCGTTGCAGCAGATCGGCGCGGTTGACGGCGCTCGCCGCGACGTCGATCAGGACCTCGCCCTCGGCGGGCTGCGGATCGGGCACCTCCGCCCAGACGAGGGCGTCGGGGCCACCGGGTTCAGGAATGGTGATCGCTCGCATGGCCGCGAGGCTACTCGCCGGGGCCGCCCGCAGCGACAGGCACACCGCTGATGCCGGTACGGCTCCAGAGGGGGCGCCGCACCACGCGCCCAGCGGCCTGTTTCACGTGAAACAGGCCGCTGGGAAAGGGAGTTGACGCGCCGTTCCCTCCTCGTGTTTCACGTGAAACGGCTCGTTTCACGTGAAACGAGCCGGATCGCGGAGCAGACGGTGAGGCCCACCGAGGGCGGCGCGGTCAGTCGTCCATGCGGCGCATCGAGGAGACCCCGGAACCCGGCAGCGGCGGCTTGGCCGCACGGGACTTGCCCGGCAGGTCGCCCTCCTCGACGGGGGCGGCACGGACGATCGTGATCAGCCGGTCGGCGGGCTGCAGCGGGCTGGCCGCCGGGTCGTCGTAGCCGAGGAGCCGGTGGCCGCGCAGCACGGAGACGACCAGGTCCTCGGTCTCCCGTACGGACTTGCCGACCTCGGACTTCACGACCGGGCGCTCGACCAGATCGAGGCCGCTGCCCTGCTGGATGAGGTCCTCCATGACCGTTCCGGCACTGGGGCTGTGGACGGAGAGCCCCAGCAACCGGCCGGCGGCGCTGGCCGAGGTGATCACGGAGTCGGCGCCGGACTGCCGCAGCAGCGGGGCGTTCTCCTCCTCCCGGACCGCGGCGACGATGTTGGCCTTCTTGTTCAACTGCCGCGCGGTGAGCGAGACGAGCACGGCGGTGTCGTCGCGCTGGGTGGCGATGACCACCTGGTGCGCACGCTGGATCTCCGCACGGACGAGCACATCGCTGCGGGTGGCATCGCCGACCACGCCGACGAACCCTTCGGCAACGGCGGAGTCGATCACCTTCGGGCTCGGGTCGACGATGACGATGCGTTCACGGGTCAGTCCGGTGGCGCAGAGGGTCTGGACGGCGGACCGGCCCTTGGTGCCGAATCCGACGACGACGGTGTGGTCACGCAAGGTTTTTCTCCAGCGTTTCAATTGCCACTGCTCACGGGTGCGTTCCGTCAGCACTTCCAGTGTGGTGCCGACCAGGATGATCAGGAAGAGCACCCGAAGTGGCGTGATGAGCACGATGTTCAGCAGCCGTGCGCTGTCGCCGTACGGGACGATGTCGCCGTAGCCGGTGGTGGAGAGTGTGACGGTGGCGTAGTAGACGCAGTCGAGAAGATCGACCGTGCCGTTCGCGTTGTCGTGGTATTCATCGCGGTCCATCCAGACGATGAAGACCGTCGCTACCAGCACGAGCAGCGCCATCAGGATCCGTCTGGCGACCTGCCGGATCGGCTCCACAGGTGTCCGGCGCGGGAGCAGGACCCGGCGGGAGTTGTCCTCGGGGACCTCACGCGCCGCGGCGTCGTGGGAGGGAAGCTTCACGCGGCGCCTCCGGTCGGGGGTGCGGAAAAGGTGGAGCGTACGGGACGGCCGCCGCCGGGGTGGGATCCGGGCCCGTACGGCGGTCCCGATCTCTCGGAGCCACCCGCCGCGCTCCCCGTGGGCCAGGGCAGTTCCAGCACACCGACCAGGTCACCCCGGTCGGCGCCGCCGGGCGGGACGACGGCCAGCGCGTCGGCGGCGGCGATACCGCGCAGCATGGCCGGTCCGTGGAACGGCAGCGGAGTCGCGACGCGGCCGTGACGGGCGTCGTCGCGGTAGGCGACCGGAACGAGCCGGGTGTCGTGCGGATGCCCGGCCAGCGCCGCGCCCAGCGGGGTGCGGGGCAGTACCGCGGGCGGGCGGGCGGCGAGGCTCCGCAGCAGCGGTTCGGCCAGGGTCAGCAGCCCGGAGATCGCGGCGAGCGGGTTGCCGGGCAGGCCCACGAGGTACCGGCCCGGGGCGATCCTGGCCAGCAGCATGGGGTGCCCCGGGCGTACCGCCACGCCGTCGACCAGCACTTCCGCACCGATCCGGCGCAGGGCCGGGTGGACGTGGTCGACGGGGCCCGACGCGGTGCCGCCGGTGGTGAGCACGACATCGGCGGTGGAGCCGGTGAGCGCCGCGTGGAGGGCGTCGGCGTCGTCGCCGAGCGGCCGGGTCCCGGTGACGTCGACGCCCAGGGACCGCAGCCACGGTCCGAGCATCGGCCCGAGCGCGTCGCGGATGCGGCCTTCCCGCGGCAGCCCGTCCTGGAGCAGTTCATCGCCAAGGACCAGCACCTCGACGCGGGGCCGCGGGTGGACCGTCAGCCGGTCGTACCCCGCGGCCGCGGCCAGTCCGAGAACGGCGGGCGTCACGGGCACACCGGCCGGCAGCAGCGGTTCCCCCGCGCCGCACTCCTGGCCTCGGGGGCGGATGTCCTGGCCGAGCGGTACGGCGCGCGGCGCGGCGAGCCGGCGCCGCCCGTCGCTGCGCTCGTGGATCTCGCCGTGTTCACTGCGCAGCACCGCGGTGGCGCCGTCCGGCACCCGCGCCCCGGTCGCGATGGCGACGGCGTGCCCGTCCGCCAGCGTCGTGGCGGCGTGACCGGCGAGGATCCCGCGATCGGTGCCGTCGCCCCCGGCCACGCGGTCAAGGTCCCAGGGGCCGGGCCCGGAGACCGCCCAGCCGTCCATGGCCGAGGTGTCGAACGGGGGCAGGTCGGTCAGCGCGGTGAGCGGCTCCGCCAGCGTCCGCCCCAGCGCTTCCTCGCCTGCGCGCAGTTCCGGCGGCCGGGGCCCGCCGGCCGCCCGGATCGCCCGCTCCCGCGCGATCGCCCAGGCGACGGGGGCAGCCCGCCGCCGGGGCCCGGGGGCAGGCCGATCACCGGACGTGCGGTGGCCGACGGGCTCGGGCCGGGCGCCGGATGTACGACGGCTGCCGGGTTCGGGCCCGTCGCCGGAGACGGGACGGTCGTCGGAGGCCGGCCGGTCGTCGGACGTGGAGCAGTCGCCGGAGGTGCGAGGGGTACCGGGCTGCGCGGGGGCGTTCGCGTCGCTCTCCGGGCCGGCGTTTCCGGTGGCACCGTCGGAGCCCCTGGTGACCTCACCGGAGCACGTGGTGCCGGAGCCCCCGGGCCGCGCGTCACCGGCGGGGCTGGGGCCCGGTGCCCCGGCGTCGGAGCCTGCGTCGCCCAGGGCCTGGCCCTTCCCGGTCGACGAGGGCACGGCGTCGCAGGTGTTTCCCGTGGCACCGCCGCCCGGTGCCACGGGCGGCGCGCCACCGCACGTACCGCTGTCCCGGCCCGCGCCGGAGGCGGTCGGGCCCTCTCCCGCCGAGACCGGGACGGCGCACAGCGCCGCATCGTCGGCCGTCGTACCGGAACCCCCGGCGCCCACCGGTCCGGAGCCGGACGGGCCGGAGCCGCCCACCGCCTCGGAACCCGCCGCCCGGACGGGGCGTGCCGTACCGGATGCCATCGGCCCGAGTACCGGTGCCCAGGAGTCCAGGGGCCCGGCGTCGCTGTGCCCAGGGGCCGTCACGCCGGAGACCGCGCGAGGAGCTGTGGCACCGCATTCCGCGGCGGCGGGCTCACCTGAGCCGTGTGCTCCGAGCGGACCGCGCTCCGGCACCGTCCGCCGTGCTGCCGTCCCCGCTTCTCCCACCAGCCGGGCGAGAAGGTCCAGGTCCGAGGCCGGGGCCGAGGGCTCGACCAGGGCCGAGGTATGAGCGGTCGGGGCCGAGAACGTGTCCGTGGCCCCGGCCCGCGTCGGAGTCGCTGACGGGTCCGCCCCGTCCCCGTCCGCCGCGGCGAGCGGTACGGGCGGCCCCGCCGGATCGCCGGGGTCCGCGGTGGACGGCTCCTGGCTCTCCGTTCGCGGGTGCCGGTCGCCGTTGGCGACGGCGAGGGCGTCGGCGAAGGCGTCGTCGAAATCGCCCTCGGTCACGGGGCGGACTTCGGGTCGGGCCGTCCCGCGCCGCCGGAAGCACCACCGGGGCCACCAGCGCCACCGTCGCCGGAGGCGCCGCCGTCATCGGAAGCGTGCTCCGCCGCCCAGCGTTCGGCCAGCGCGCCGATTCTCCGGGACAGTTCCGCCACGTCGCCGCCCTCCTGACGGCCCGCCGCGTATCCGATCAGAAATGTCGTCAGCGGCGCTGCCGGGCGGGCCACTCCGTGCGCCGCGTCACGGGCGAGGTCCAGCAGCGTCTTGGTGTCGACATCCAGCTCGATGCCCAGTTCGGCCTTGACTGCGGTGATCCATTCGTCCAACACGCCTCCATGCTCCCTGATCCGGGCACGGGCCGCGCCGACGTCCTCCCAGGTGTCGCAGTCGAAGGACGCCGAAGCCGACATGGACTCGACGCGCTCCAGCGTCAGAGCGGCCGTCACCGCGCGCAACGGCAGACCGGACAGCGAACCGTGCGCCGCCCGCAACACCGCCAACTCCCGTCGCAGCGAAGCGCTTCGGTACGCCGCCACCAGTGGCTGATCGCGGCCCCCGGCGTCGCGCAGCACCGCACCGTCCACACGGGCCGCGCCGTCCGGGGGCGTGCCGGTCGCCGCCGTCAGCAGCGCGCGCACCGTCGCCGGTGTCAGAAAGGGCAGGTCGGCGGCGAGGACCAGCACCGTCGGGGCGGTGGTGTGCCGCAGCCCCGCGTCCAGGGCGGCCAGCGGGCCGCCGCCCGGCGGGTCCTCCAGGGCGGGCACCACCGCGCGGACCGTCGGGCGCGGGGGGCCGACGACGACGGTCGTCGCCGCGTCGGGGCAGGCGGCCAGCACCCGGTCGAGCAGCGAACGGCCACCGATGGAGAGCGCGGGTTTGTCCGCCCCGCCGAGCCGCCGGGCCGCGCCCCCGGCCAGGACGAGGGCGTCATGGGCGGGGAGGGGCCGGCGAGCCCCGGTGTCCTCGGGCGGCCGTCGCGTGTCACTCACCCCTTGAGTATCGCCGGGTTCACGCCGCTCACACCGCTCACCGGAACCGGCCGGACCGCCGCACGCCGCCCACGGACCGCACCGGCCACTCCGGGGGCGAACCGGCTACACGCCCGGCCGAGCGCATCCGTACGCACCGACCGGGAGCCGCCCCGAGCCCGCCCGGGGCGCACCGGAAACCGGACCGCACACCACATCCGTCCAGCTCACCGCGTCGGGAGCCGCGGCGCCGCCCGGCTCCCGACGCGTCGGCTCACAGCCCCCGCAGCAGCACCGCGGGCTGCTCCACGCAGTCGGCGACGTAGCGCAGGAAGCCGCCGGACGTGCCGCCGTCGCACACCCGGTGGTCGAAGGTGAACGACAACTGGACGACCTGGCGTACGGCCAGCTCACCGTCGTGCACCCACGGTTTGGGCGCTATCCGGCCCACGCCGAGCATCGCCGCCTCGGGATGGTTGATGATCGGCGTGGAGCCGTCCACGCCGAAGACGCCGTAGTTGTTGAGGGTGAAGGTGCCACGCGTCAGGTCGGCGAGCGACAGGCCGCCGGAGCGCGCGCTCTCGGTGAGCCGGGCGATCTCCGCGGACAGGCCCTCGACCGTACGGGTGTGGGCGTCCCGCACCACCGGCACCACCAGCCCGCGGTCGGTCTGCGCGGCGAACCCCAGATGGACCTCGGGCAGCCGGACGATCTCCTGGGTCTCGGTGTCGACGGTGGCGTTCAGCTCCGGGAAACGGGCGAGCGCCGCCGTGCAGATACGGGCGAGCAGCGCCAGCAGCGACACCTTGGGGGCGCCCGGGGCGTTCATCGCCCGTCGGGCGGCGAGGAGTTCGGTGGCGTCCGCGTCGACCCAGCAGGTGGCGTCGGGGATCTCCCGTCGGCTGCGGGTGAACTTCTCGGCCGCCGCCCCGCGCATCCCCCGCAGCGGGATCCGCTCGCCCTCGGCCCGCGTCCGGCCGGTGGCGGGCACGCTCCCGGCCGCCGGGACATTCCCGGTGGCGGCACCGGCGGTGGCGATGGCCTGCCGCTCCCGGACCGCGCGTTCGACGTCCGTCCGCAGGATGAGTCCGTCCCGCCCGGTGCCGTGCAGCGTGGCCAGATCCAGCCCGTGTTCCCGGGCCATCCGGCGTACCAGAGGGGAGATGACGGCCACCGTACGGGGCGCCCCGGCTTCCTCGGGCTCCCCGGGTGCGACGGGCTCCGGTCGGCCGCCGGAACCGTCCGCCGCGCCGCCTCCGCCACCGGGCCGGACCCGCCGCCGGCGCGCGGCCGCGGCGCTCGTGCCGTAGCCGACCAGGACGTTCCCCGAGCCCTCGGCGGACTCCGCCGGAACGGTCTCCGGCGCAGGGGCGGCCGGGGCGGTGTCCGGGGCCAGATCCGCGGGCGTCTCCGGGGGCGTGGCCGCGCCGACCGCGACGGTGATCAGCGGTGCCCCGACGGGAAGGTCGGTGCCCTCCTCCCCGAAGCGCGCGGTGACCACACCGCCGTACGGGCACGGCACCTCGACCATCGCCTTGGCCGTCTCGACCTCGACGACCGGCTGATCGACGGAGACCACCTCACCGACCTCGACCATCCACTGCACGATGGTGGCCTCGGTGAGGCCCTCCCCCAGGTCGGGCAGGGTGAATTCACGGACCACAGCCATCACTCGCCCCTCCCTTCGGTCCAGTCCGACTCCCACTGGAGGCGGGCGACGGTGTCGAGAACGCGGTCCACTCCTGGGAGATGATGCCTTTCCAGCATGGGCGGCGGATAGGGAATGTCGAATCCCGCCACCCGCAGGACCGGCGCCTCCAGATGGTGGAAACAGCGCTCCGTGATCCGCGCCGCGATCTCCCCGCCCGGACCGCCGAAACCGCTCGATTCGTGGACGATCACGGCCCGCCCGGTGCGCCGCACCGACGCGCAGACCGTCTCGTCGTCGAACGGCATCAGCGACCGCAGATCGACGACCTCCAGATCCCACCCCTCGGCCCGCGCCGCCTCGGCCGCCTCCAGGCAGACCGGCAGCGACGGCCCGTACGTGATCAGCGTGGCGTCCGTGCCCCGGCGGCGCACCACGGCGCGTCCCAGGGGCGCCACCTCCGCGGGCGCCTCGGGCGACCAGTCGGCCTTGGACCAGTACAGCCGCTTCGGTTCGAGGAAGACGACCGGGTCGTTGGAGGCGATGGCGGCGCGCAGCAGCCCGTACGCGTCCTCGACCGTGGCGGGCGTGACCACCTGGAGCCCCGGAGTCGCCAGGTAGTACGCCTCGGAGGCGTCGCTGTGGTGCTCGACGCCGCCGATGCCGCCGCCGTAGGGGATGCGGACCGTCAGCGGCATCGGGACGGCGCCGCGGGTGCGGTTGCGCATCTTGGCGACATGGCTGACCAACTGCTCGAACGCCGGGTAGGCGAAGGCGTCGAACTGCATCTCGACGACCGGCCGCAGCCCGTACATGGCCATACCGACGGCCGTGCCGAGGATGCCCGCCTCGGCGAGCGGGGTGTCCGTGCAGCGGTCGTCGCCGAATTCGGCGGCGAGCCCGTCGGTGACGCGGAAGACACCGCCGAGGGTGCCGACGTCCTCACCCATCACATGGACGGACGGGTCCTCGGCCAGGGCGTCGCGCAGCGCACGGGTGAGCGCCTGCGCCATGGTGGCGGGCTTGCGCGCGGTGGCGGCGGTCGGGGTCATGGCCGGGCCTCCTGGGCGGGCTCGTCGGTGGTGGCCTCCGCGGCCAGCTCGGCGTGCAACTGACCGGCCTGCTGCCGCAATTGGGCGGTGGGCTCGGCGTAGACATGGGCGAACAGGTCATCCGGGTCGAGCGGCGGGTCCTGGTGCATCCGCTCGCGCAGGGCGGCCGCCATCTCCTCGGCGCCCTCCCGCGTCGCGGCGGCGAACTCGTCCGTGAGCAGGCCCCGCTCCTGTAGCTCGCGCTCCACCAGGGCTATCGGGTCGTGCGCCCGCCACGCCTCGACCTCGTCGGCGGTGCGGTACCGGGTGGCGTCGTCGGCGTTGGTGTGCGCCTCGACGCGGTACGTGACGGCCTCGACGAGGGTGGGGCCGCCGCCCTCCCGCGCCCGGCGCACCGCCTCGGTGAGGACGCCGTGCACCGCGGGGGCGTCGTTGCCGTCCACCAGGCGGCCCGGCATGCCGTATCCGACGGCCTTGTGCGCCAGGGACGGCGCGGCGGTCTGCTTGGCCAGCGGGACGGAGATCGCGAAGCCGTTGTTCTGTACCAGGAAGACGACCGGCGCCTGCCAGACGGCGGCGAAGTTCAACGCCTCGTGGAAGTCGCCCTCGCTGGTGCCGCCGTCGCCGACCAGGGCGAGCGCGACCACGTCGTCCCCCTTCAGACGGGCGGCGTGCGCCAGCCCCACGGCGTGCGGAAGCTGGGTGGCGAGCGGGGTGCAGAGCGGGGCGATACGGCAGGAACGGGGGTCGTAGCCCGTGTGCCAGTCGCCGCGCAGCAGGGTCAGCGCCTCGGCCGGATCGAGGCCACGGGCGACGGCGGCGAGGGTGTCGCGGTAGCTGGGGAAGAGCCAGTCCCGCTCCTGGAGGGCGAGGGCGGCGGCCACCTGGCACGCCTCCTGGCCGGTGGAGGACGGGTAGACCGCGAGGCGGCCCTGGCGGGTGAGGGCGGTGGCCTGCGTGTTGTACCGGCGGCCGCGGACGAGCTGGACGTAGAGCCGCTTCAGGAGTGCGGCGTCGAGCTGCCGGGCGGCGTCCGTGCCGAGCACCCGATGGGGTTCCGCGTCGGGCAGGAGCGGCGCCGGGTCGACGCGGGGGTGCCAGGCGGGGGGCGGGCCGGGCAGGTCGCCCTTGCGCCTGCTGCTGCCGGGCTGCTCAAGGACCGTCATGACGAGCACCTTCTCCGGGATCGAAGGGGTGGCGCGGTGCGCCTCGTGGGATGGGGGCGGGCGACGGATGGGCAGGATGAAAAGGGTCGGGGCGGTCAGCCCTTCCCTACCGATTGTTCGGTCGCCGATGCATTTTGGCTACAGGCGGGCCCGGCCTGTGGACAAACGGTTCTCCACAGCTTCAGATGAAGTCAGGGCGTCCAAGAAGGGGAGGCAGGACCCTATGCCGGACGAACAGATGGCCCATCCCGGCGGAGCGCCACCGAGAGCGGCACCACCGCCTCGGACACCCGGCCCGGCGGCCCCTCCGGCCCGCCCGCTGGACACCATCGACCGGTCGATCCTGCGCATGCTCCAGACCGACGGGCGGGCCTCGATTCGCTCCGTGGCGGAGCATGTGCACGTCTCGCGTGCCAACGCGTACGCGCGCATCAACCGACTGATCGACGACGGCGTGATCCGTGGGTTCAGCGCCCAGGTGGATCAGGAACGGGCAGGTCAGGGGGCCTCCGCCTACATCACGTTGAAGATCGTCCAGAATTCCTGGCGCACCGTCCGCGAACAGCTCACCGCACTCCCCGGCGCCTCCCACATCGCACTGGTCAGCGGCGATTTCGACGTACTGCTGCTGGTGCACACCAAGGACAACCGGGAGCTGCGGGAGCTGGTGCTGACGCGGATCCAGGCGATGCCGGAGGTGCTGAGCACCCGCACGCTGCTGGTCTTCGAGGAGACGGGGCTGGGGCCGCAGCCACGGTGAGGCGGCCGGCGGCCGCTGCGGCTCCCGGCGGGGGTACGGGCTCATGGCCCCGCCCGTCAGGCGGTGCGCAGGCCGGCGAAGGCCGTCCGGACGACGGCCTCGGCGACCTCGTCCCGGCCGGCGATACCGCCACGCCCCGGGCGGTACCACTCCACGATGGAGTTGATCATGCCGAAAAGCAGTCTGGTCGCCAGCGGGATGTCCACGTCCGGGCGGAGGTCGCCGTCGGCGGCGGCCCGCTCCAGCAGTGCGGCGACCCGGTGGTCGAACTCGCGGCGGCGCTCCATGGCCCACCGCTCGGTGTCGGTGTTGCCCCGCACCCGCAGCAGCAGCGTCACGTAGGGCAGCTCGTCCAGCAGGACCTCGGTGACGCGGCGGGTGACGTACTCCAGGCGCTCGATCGCCCGGCCGCCGGTCGCGCCCGGCTCCTCCAGGACGCCGAAGAGCCCGTCCAGCGCGCGGCTTATCGCCCGCCGCAGCAGCTCTTCCTTGCTCCGTACGTGATGGTAGATCGAGGACTTGGAGATACCGGCCGCCCGGGAGAGGTGCTCCATGGACGTACCGTCGTACCCGCGCTCGATGAACACCTCAACGGCGACCGCGAGCAGCGAATCGGGCGTATAGGCGTCGCGCTTGCTCATGAAGACGATTACAGCACCCCACGCATCCCGCCCGCAGGGCGCCCGAACGATGTCCCGAACATCCCTGACGCACATCCAGGGCGACCCGGACCTGCTGGGACGTTGCCGACGCGGGCGCCTCGTGACGCCTCGCGCCGGCCCCGCGCGCGGGGCACTTCCGGCCGGGTTCTCCACCGGCTCATCGGACCCCCTTGCCCCGACCGATCGTTCGGTTACCCTAACTCCGTTGCCAGCTTTTGCGCTCCGCTCTCCTGTTCCCCTCCGCCCGGTTCGACGAGGAGTTGGTCTTCGATGGCCGCCGACATGACCCCCGCGCAGTTGATCGAGAAGCACCGCCCGACGCTCGACACGGCGCTGGAGACGATCCGCACCCGCGCCTACTGGTCGCCCCACCCCGAGCACCCCAAGGCGTACGGCGAGAGCGCGGCGCCGGACGGTCTCGCCGCCTTCGATGCGGTACGCGGCACCCGCTTCGACCTCGACCAGCCCGGCACCGACGACTGGGTCGGCGAGGAAGTCTCCCCGTACGGGCCCGAGTTGGGCATCACCTATCCGCACCCCGACCCCGATGTGCTGCTGCCGGCGATGCGCGCCGCGCTGCCGGCGTGGCGGAACGCCGGACCGGAGGCACGGGCGGCCGTCTGCCTGGAGATCCTGGCCCGCATCAGCGCCCGCACCCATGAGTTCGCCCAGGCCGTGATGCACACCAGCGGGCAGGCGTTCATGATGGCGCTCCAGGCCGGCGGGCCGCACGCGCAGGACCGCGGCCTGGAGGCGGTGGCGTACGCGTACGCCGAGCAGACCCGCGTCCCGGAGCGGGCGCCCTGGTCGAAGCCGCAGGGCAAGCGCGATCCGCTGGAGCTGACCAAGGCGTTCACCGCCGTGCCGCGCGGGGTGGCCCTGATGATCGGCTGCAACACCTTCCCCACCTGGAACGGCTACCCGGGCCTCTTCGCCTCCCTGGCGACCGGCAACCCGGTGCTGGTCAAGCCGCACCCGCGGGCCGTACTGCCGCTGGCGCTGACGGTGCGGGTGGCCCGCGAGGTGCTCGCCGAGGCGGGGTTCCCCGCCGACCTGGTGTGCCTGGCGGTGGACCGCCCCGGCGAGGGCCTGGCCAAGACGCTGGCCGTCCGGCCGGAGATCCGGATCATCGACTACACCGGCTCGACCGCCTTCGGCGACTGGCTGGAGGCCAACGCCCGCCAGGCGCAGGTGTACACCGAGAAGGCCGGGGTCAACACCGTCGTCATCGAGTCGACCGACGACTACAAGGGCATGCTCGGCAACCTCGCCTTCTCGCTCTCCCTCTACAGCGGCCAGATGTGCACCACCCCGCAGAACCTCCTCATCCCCCGGGACGGCATCACCACGGACGCCGGCCCCAAGTCGTACGACGAGGTGGTCACGGATCTGGCAGGCGCGGTCAGCGGGCTGCTCGGGGACGACGCACGTGCCAACGCCCTGCTGGGGGCACTGGTGAACCCGCAGGTCAAAGCACGTCTCGACGGTGCGGCCGAGCTGGGCGAGGTAGCGCTGGCCTCCCGGTCGGTGACCCACCCGGAGTTCCCCGGGGCGACGGTCCGCACACCGGCGATCATCAAGCTGGACGGTACGAAGCCGGAGTCCGCGGCAGCCTGCCGGACGGAGTGCTTCGGCCCGGTCTCCTTCGCGGTGGCCGTCGACTCCGCGGACGGCGCGGTGGCGCTGCTGCGGGACACGATCCGCGAGCAGGGCGCCATGACGGTCGGCGCGTACACCACCTCGCCCGAGGTGGAGCGGCAGATCGAGGACGTCTGCCTGGACGAGTGCGCCCAACTGTCACTCAACCTGACCGGCGGGGTCTATGTGAACCAGACCGCCGCGTTCTCCGACTTCCACGGCTCCGGCGGCAACCCGTCCGCCAACGCGGCGCTGTGCGACGGCGCCTTCGTCGCCAACCGCTTCCGGACGGTGGAGGTGCGCCGCCCGGCGTGAGACGTGCCGGGAGAGTCGGGCCGCCGGCACAACGTTTCACGTGAAACGCCGTGCCGGTCCGGACACCCCCGTCGACGCACGTTTCACGTGAAACGTCCGCCGGTCCGGTCCGCCCGTCCCTGGCCCGCACCCCGACGCCCCGACCGGAGGCCCATCGCCTCCGGCCGGGGCGTCCGTGGTTCCGACAGGGCCCGGCAGGTGCTGTCAGGGTGCGGCCGGCGGTTCGATGACGGCGTGGCGGCCGATCCAGGCGTGCATGGCGATGGCCGCGGCGGCGCCCGCGTTGATCGACCGCGTCGAGCCGAACTGCGCGATCGAGCAGACCACCGAGGCGTGGCGCCGCGCCTCCTCCGTCAGCCCCGGCCCCTCCTGACCGAAGAGCAGGACGCAGCGGCGCGGCAGCACGGTGGTCTCCAGCGGCACGGCACCGGGAAGGTTGTCGATCCCGATGATCGGCAGCCCCTCGGCGGCGGCCCAGGCGGTCAGCTCCTCGGTGCCCGGATGATGACGGACGTGCTGGTAGCGGTCGGTCACCATCGCACCGCGACGGTTCCAGCGCCGCTGCCCGACGATGTGGACCTCCTTGGCCAGGAAGGCGTTGGCGGTCCGCACCACCGAGCCGATGTTGAAGTCGTGGCCCCAGTTCTCGACGGCCACATGGAAGTCGTGGCGACGGGTGTCGAGGTCCGCGACGATCGCCTCCCGCGTCCAGTAGCGGTAACGGTCCACGACGTTGCGCCGGTCGCCCCCGGCGAGCAGCTCCGGGTCGTACCGGGCATCCTCCGGCCACGGCTCGGGGTGCGGCCCGACGCCGACCTTCGGGCCGTAGCCCTCGTCGTACTGGAGCGGTTCGGCCGCGGCGGACGGCGCCGCCGCGGCGTCAGGGCCCTGCTCGGCCGGGGTGGTCATCTCGCTGCTCACCCCACGAGCGTAGAACGCCGCGGAAGCGCTACGGACCGGCCGGTGCCCGCACACCCTCCACAGCGGCGGACGGCTCCGACGGGCCCCGGCGGGTGGAGCGGCGGGCGGTGAACGCCGAGATCCGGCCGCCGATCCAGGTCAGGAAGGGCGTCGGCAGGAACACCAGGTCCGCGGCGATCATCGCCGCGGAGAAGAACGGCAGCCCGAGGAGGAACGCGATCGACAGGTGCTCGCAGACCATCACGACCAGCAGAGCGTTCTTCAGCCGCCGGTTGAAGAGGGTGAACGGGAAGGCGACCTGCACCATCACCGTGCCGTAGGTGAAGAGCAGGACCAGCAGCCCGCTGGCGCCGAGCAGCCCGGAGAGCTCCGGCCACGGCGAGAAGTAGTCCAGGTGCATCGGGTAGTAGACCGCGGTGCCGTCCTGCCAGCGCGAGCCCTGGATCTTGAACCAGCCGGCGGTCGCGTAGACAAGGCAGACCTCGACCATGATCACCAGCAGGGCGCCGTTGTGCAGTACCGAGCCGAGGATGTCGAGCACCGTCCGCGGCTCGCCCGCGGCGCGGCGGTCCACCACCCACCGCAGACCGTGCGCGGCCCACAGCAGCCACAGCGCCAGCCCCCAGCCCACGTACGGGAACGGACCGTGCCCGAACCAGCTCAGGCCGTAGCATCCGAGCAGTTGGGCCACGGCGAGCGCCGGGCCGAGGACGGCCCACAGGGCGACGCCGGGCAGATCGCGTCCGACGCTCTCACCCCGCTCCACCGTGCGCCGGGCGCGGCGGGCATCCAGCGACCACACCTGACCGCACCGGGTCAGCACCAGGTACATCGCCATCAGATGGATGATGTTGTCGCCGCCGTCACCGATGAAGACGCTGCGGTTCTGGAGCGACAGCACACCGATCATGAACAGCACCGACATGGTGCGGGTACGCCAGCCCAGCATCAGCAGCGCGGCGGAGACGACCGCGAAGAGGTAGACCACCTCGAACCAGCCACGCCCGTCCGACCACGGCAGCACCGAGAAGGCGTGATTGCCGTCGAGCAGCCGCCGCGCCATGTCCAGGCTGAACGGACTGTCCGGCCCGTAGAGCGCCGCGCGGTGCGGCCACTCCCGGAGCAGGAACAGCAGCCAGGTCGCCGCGAACCCGATCCGGAGGACCGCCGTCTGGTACGGCGCCATCGCCCGCCCGGTGACCAGCCGGAACCCACTCCCCACAAGGCGCTCGATACGGGTCTCGGAAGCGAGAGAGGAAGGGCCGGAGGACTCCGGGGCCAAGGGACACTCGGGCCCCTGCGGGGGAGGCGTCCCCTGCCCGGTGGGCGTTTCCCGTGAAACCGGTGCACCCGGGGCGGCGGACACGCCCTCCGACGCCTGCCGGGCCCGCTGCTCCTCCCCGGCGCCCTGAACCTCCCGGTTCTCCTGATCCGGCAACCCCTGCCGATCCGCTCGCTGCTGCTGGTCCTGCCGATCCACCTGGCGCTGCCGATCCCGCCGGTCCGGTGCTGCGGTCACTTGCTCTTCGTCCCCTCGGGCAGGTCCGCCGTGGTGACCTGCCACCAGGGCAGTACACGGAACGCGGGCTTGTCGCTGATCTTCTCGCTGCTCCAGCTCGGCGGGGCGATCTGCGTCGTCACCGAGCGGACCTGGAACCGCTCGGGGCGGCCCTGCCGCGACCACTCCGGCTCCATCCGCTGCACCATGATCCGCCGGATGTACTGCTCGGACAGCTCACCGCGCGCTCCGATCGCGGCGTTCTGCGCGTTGTGCGTGCTGACGAAGTACTCCCAGGCCCGCCGCAGTTGGTTCTGCTGCGTATGGCTGGGGGCCGGATTGTGGTGAACCGCACGGCCGTCGCGCGCGGTGAGATCGGTCCAGCCGGTGGTCCGCACCCCGCCGTCGCCGGTACGCAGCTCCGCGCGCACCTGAACGGCGGCGTTCTGCTGCATCGGGTTGGGCGCGAAGAGCTTCCAGTTCTGCTCGTACTCGGGGTAGACGTACTCGCCGATCGCGTCACTCTGCGCCTTGCTGAGCGTGTTCTCCGGCGCGACGTGCAGAAACATCATGGCCAGATGGATCGCCACGGCCACGGCCACGGCACTGACCGCCATGCATATGACGATCCGCGAGGGCAGTGAGAGCGCGGCCACCGACCGCGATTCGTCACCGTTTGACTGCATTCCCGCCCCGTTCCCAGATTCCCGATCGGCCCACTACGCCCCGGAACCGTAACCGGAGACCCCGACCCGGCACAGCCGCACCTGGTCACCCGGCACCCCGGCACCGCACCGCCGCCGGGCGCACACCGCGCCCCCGTTCGCACCCGCCACGGGCCACCCCACTCGCGACCGCGCCCTCGGCCCCGTACGGACCGCGGCCATCCGGGCCCCCGCCCCGGCGACGACCGCGCCCCGGAGAGCCGCCGCCGGAAGCCGTACGCATTCCCAATTCCTGCAACCTGTTCTACCTTGACGCCTCGTCAGGTCAGCGCCCGTGGAAGGACAATCAGTGGACTTCACCTTCACCGAGGAGCAGCAGGCCGCCACCGAGGCGGCGAAAGCCGTGTTCGCACAGGTGGCACCCGACGGGGTACCCAGCCCGGCGCTCACCGCGGGCGCCGTCGCCGACGACTTCGACCGGGACCTGTGGCGCACCCTCGCCCAGGCCGACCTCCTCAGCCTGCTGACCGCGCCCGAGTACGGCGGCGCCGGGCTCGACCCGATCGCCCTCTGCCTGGTGCTGCGCGAGGCAGGACGCGTCCTGGCCCGGGTCCCGCTGCTGGAGTGCGCCGCCGCCTCCCGCCTCCTGCAACACCACGCGCCGGAAGCGGTACGCGCCGAACTGCTGCCCCGTATCGGACGCGGCGAACTCGTGATCACCGCCGCCTCCGGCGGACGGACCGGACACGACGCGGCGGAGCTGGCCGTCACCGCACGACCGGACACCGACGGCTGGCTGCTCGACGGCGTCCAGACCGCCGTCCCCTGGGCCTACGGCGCCGACCTGGCACTGCTGCCCGCGCACACCCCCGACGGCCGGGCGGTCCTCGCCCTCACCCCGCTCACCGCCCCCGGCCTGACCCGCCACGAACAGATCTCGACCACCGGCGAACGCCACGCCGAGCTGCGGCTCACCTCGGTACGCCTGACCGGCACGGACGTCCTGACCGCCACCGGCGCCGCCGAGGAGCTACGGCAACTGCTGACCTGCGGCATCTGCGCCCTCGCCCTGGGCCTGGGCGAAGCGGTGCTCGCGATGACCGCCGACTACACCGGCAAACGCGAACAGTTCGGCTTCCCCCTCGCCACGTTCCAGGCCGTCGCGGTGCAGGCGGCCGACCGGTTCATCGACCTGCGCGCGATGGCGGCCACCCTCTGGCAGGCCGCCTGGCGCATCGGTACGGGCGCGACCGGCGCACTGCCGCCGGCCGGCGATGTGGCGGTCGCCAAGATCTGGGCGTCGGACGGCATCCGCCGCACCGTGCAGACCGCCCAGCACCTGCACGGCGGCTTCGGCGCGGACACCGACTACCCACTCCACCGCTACCACGCCTGGGCCAAGCAACTGGAACTCTCCCTCGGCCCCGCCGCCGCCCACGAGGAAGCCCTCGGCGACCTCCTCGCCGAGCAGCCCCTGCGCGAGGAGGGCTGAAACCCCGGGGCGGGCGGAACGCCACGCCCCGGGCACTCCGGTCCGGGGCTCAGACCACCCGGCCGGTGCCGCCCTTGCCGTCCGTGACCGGACGACCGGCGGCCTCCCACGCCTGCATCCCGCCCGCGACGTTCACCGCGTCGACGCCCTGCTGGAGCAGGTACTGCGTGACCTGCGCGGACCGCCCGCCGACCCGGCAGAGCACGTACACCTTGCCGTCGGCGGGCGCCGCCTCGGTCAACTCGGCGTAACGGGCGACGAATTCGCTCATCGGAATGTGCAGGGCGCCCTCGGCGTGCCCCGCCACCCACTCGTCGTTCTCACGGACGTCGAGCAGGAAATCCTCGGACGTGAGCGCGTCGGCATGGACCGTGGGCAGAGAACCTGTGTGCATGACCCCGACGCTACCCGACCAGTTGGGAGAGGTACGCCTCGCGCTCGGAGACATCGGCGAGCAGCTTCTCGGCGATCTCGTCCAGCAGCCCGTCCGGATCCTGCGGCGCCATCTTGATCATCGCGCCGATCGCACTCTCCTCCAGCTCCGCCGCGGCCGCGGCCAGCATCTCCTTCCGCGCCGCCAGCCACTCCAGCCGCGCGTACAGCTCCTCACTCGCGCTCAGCCGCTCCTCGACGGGGGCCGGACCGGCCTCCCACTCCCGCGTCAGCGCACCCAGCACCGCCTCGTCCCCGGCGGCGTACGCGGCATTGACCCGGGCGATGAACTCGTCCCGACGACGCCGCTCCGCATCGTCCCGCGCAAGATCCGGATGCGCCTTACGCACCAGATCGCGGTAGGCCCGCCGGGCCTCCTCGCTGGGCCGCACCTTCTGCGGCGGCTGCACCGGCTGCTCGGTGAGCATCGCCTGCGCCTCCGGGAACAGTCCGTCCGGCCCCATCCAGCCGTGGAACAACTCCTCCACCTCGGGCATCGGCAACACCGCCGCCCGGGCCTCACGCGCCTTACGGACGTCCTCGGGATCACCGGACCGCGCGGCGACCGCCTCCGCGATCTGCGCGTCCAGCTCATCGAGCCGGGCGTACATCGGACCGAGCCGCTGATGATGCAACCGGGAGAAGTTCTCCACCTCCACCCGGAACGTCTCCACCGCGATCTCGAACTCGATCAACGCCTGCTCAGCAGCGCGCACCGCCGCCGCGAGCCGCGCCGTCGCCGCCTCCTCGGCCGCACCGGTCCCCTCGGACGCCCCGGACGCCCCCGTCACATCCGTCGCATCCGGCGCGACCGACGCCCCCCTGGTGTCGGTGGCGTCCGCCGCTCCCCCGGCGTCGGCTCCGCCCCGGCCGTCCTGCACGTTCTCCGCGTACGAGTTCGTCACCCGGCCAGCGTACGGCCCCGTACCAGGAGGACGCGTGGGTGCGCTGGGAGAGGGCGGGGGAGCGGGGAGGGGCGGGGGCTGGTCCGCGCTCCTCTGGGGGCCTCCCCCCCCGCCCCTCCCCACCCCCTCCCCTCAAACCCCCCTCTCCGCCGCGATCCGCCCGCCGGCGATCGCGGCGGACAGTTCTGCGTGGTCGGCTTCCGTCCGGTCGGCGTAGGCCGTCGCGAAGCTGCCCATGGCGTCGTCCAGCGCTTCGGATTTCCCGCAGTATCCGGCGAGGACGCGGGGGTCGGCGCTGTGTGCGTGGGCGCGGGCCAGCAGGGCTCCGGTCATCCGGGCGTAGTCGTCCAGTTGCTCACCGGTGAGCGCTGCCGGGTCCACGCTGCCTTTGCGGTTGCGGAACTGCCGTACCTGGAAGGCGGTCTCCGTCGTCCGGGTGTCTCCCGCGGTGCCGGTGGCGGGTATGTGGGCGGTGGCCCAGCCGAGCAGGGTGTCGCTCACCACCTGCATGCGGCGTTGTCCGAGCACCACCCGGCGTCCTTCGTGGGGTATCTCGGGGACTTCGAAGCCGGCTTTCGCCACGTGGGGCGCGAGCGCGGAAGCGCGGGCCTCCTTGACCTGGAGTATCAGTGGTTCGCCTCGGTGGTCGAGGAGGAGCACGACGTACGAGCGGAGTCCGACGCTGCCGGTGCCGACGACGCGGAACGCCACGTCGTGCGGTGCGTAGCGGGCCAGGAGCGGTAGCCGGTCGTCGGGGAGGGTGTCGAGGTAACCGCCGAGTGCGGTGATGACCGCCGCCGCTTCCGCGTCCGGTACCCGTCGCAGTACCGGGGGTGCGTCGATGAAGTGGCGGCCGCCGTCGGGGGTGCGGACGGTCGATTTGGCGGCGAACCGTGCGCTGGTGTTGTTGCGTGCTTTGGCCGCGACGCGTTCCAGGGTGCCCAGGAGGTCTCTGGCGTCGGTGTGGGAGACCAGTTCTTCGTCGGCGATGGCGTTCCATGCGTCGGTGACCGGCAGTTTTGCCAGGAGTCGCAGGGTGCGGCGGTAGGCGCCCGCGGCGTCCCGTGCGGCGGCGAGGCAGGTGTCCTCACCGGCGCCCGCTTCGCGTCCGGCGAGGACGAGTGAGGTCGCCAGGCGTTTGAGGTCCCATTCCCAGGGGCCGTGGAGTGTTTCGTCGAAGTCGTTGAGGTCGATGGTGAGGCCGCCGCGGGCGTCGCCGTAGAGCCCGAAGTTGGCGGCGTGGGCGTCGCCGCAGAGCTGTGCGCCGATGCCGGTCACGGGTGCCGTGGTGAGGTCGTGGGCCATGAGTCCGGCGGAGCCGCGGAGGAAGGCGAACGGGCCGGCGGCCATCCGTCCGACGCGTATCGGGGTGAGTTCCGGCAGCCGCCCGGCGTTGGTGTGTTCCACGGCGGTGACGGCGTCGGGCCGGTCGGTCGTCTTGGGCGGGAGCAGTGCCTGGGCCGATCTGGGCAGCCGTTCCCGCAGTGCCCGTCCGGCGGTTTTCGCGGCTCGTCCCGCGGTGTCCGCCCGTGCGAAACCCGGTACGTACGGCACTCGTACCACCGTGGTCACCTCCCCCTTCGGTCGTTTCGAGCCGGTGCCGGACGGGGTGTCCGGCCGTGGGCGTGGTGCCCGGACCGGCCTGTCGCGGATGACGTTACCGATCACGACGAGGGGGCGGCGGGCCTGTGGAAAAGCCCGGCCCGAGGCGCCCGGAGCCTGCCGTACCGGCCCACGGCGCGAGCGCTCCGCACCCTCACCGACCTGCACGGCAGTCGCAGCGCCCGACGTTTTCCACAGGCAACGCCGGTGCACGCCACCGCAGTTCACCTCCGGCCGCCCGGGTACGGCGGAGGGCCGGAGGCACCCCGATGCCTCCGGCCCTCACCGCCGTGTGCGGGTCACACCCCCACGGCTTCCTCCATCTCCTCTTCCTCCGCGGCGTGTTCGGCCGTTGCGCGGGCCGCGCTGTCGCGTCCCGCCCGCGGGCCGGGGTCGGTCACCGTGGCGGCGACCGCCGCTGCCGCGACCGCCGTGGCGCGTTCGGCGGCTTCGTTCTCGGCGGCCTTGCGGCGGCGTTCGGCCAGGCCGGCGACGGTGATCATGACGGCGCCGACGAGCAGCCAGACGACCAGGGTCCAGACGTGTCCGGCCAGTCCGTTGCCGCCGAAGTAGACGTGGCTGCGGGTGCCTTCGACGAAGCCTGCGCCGTTCCAGAAGGAGTGCAGGGCGGCGAAGAATCCGTTCTGCATCTCGGGGCGGAAGATGCCGCCGGACGAGGTGAAGTTGAGCATCACGAAGAGCGCCATCACGCCGAGCGTGGTCCAGCGCTTGAGGAAGGTGTGCAGTCCGACGCCGATCAGCAGGATGCCGGCGGAGTACAGCCAGGCCATGCCCCACAGTCCCCACAGTCCGTGGTCGACGAGGTGGAAGACGGGCCCGGCGAACAGCACACCGAGGATGCTCACCACGAAGGACATACCGGCCACCAGCGCGGCCCGCAGCCGCATCGGGAGGACGCCCCCGGCGCCGCCGATCACCGCGACCGAGGCGTACGAGCCGATGCTGATCGCCACGAGCAGGAAGAAGATGCCCTGGCCCGTGGGGTCGTCCTTCGCGGTCGGTGCGATGTCGGTGACCTTCAGCGGCTGCCCCTGTGCGGCGGCGAGCGGTGTGAAGATCTTCTGGACGACGGTGGCGCTGGTGTCCGATCCCGCGGTGGCCACGAGGAGTTCGGGCGCCTGCCGCGCTCCGCCGTCCGCACCGCCCTTGAGGACGTACGCGCCGAAGATGTCCTGGTGGCGGAGTTGGTCCACGGCGTCGGCGCGGTGGGCGACCGTCCGTACCTGGAGTTCCCCGGCGGCCTTGTCGTTGATCGACTGTGCCAGCAGTTGGGCGCTCTTCCCGGAGCCGACGACGGCGACCGGCAGGTCGTGCGGTGCCGGGTTGGCGAACGCGCCGAGGTAGGCCAGGCCCATCCCGATGCACATCAGCAGCGGGGTGATCAGGTGTGTCAGTACGTGGCGCAGCCCGGCGGCGTGCGGGTTGCGACGGTGCTCACGTCCGTGATCGGGGTGGTGGTCGGAGCGGACCGGACTCATGGGGCTTGCCTTCTCACGCTAGACGGCTCGACTGCGGCCAGAAGTTGACTTTTGCAACCTTCATGGCTCATTGGTTGGCTTTTACAACTCAATTCACGTTGTACTATACAACTACTTCTCGGAAAGGCAACCCATGACCCAGCGCGACGCATCCGTCGAGACCATCCAGCAGCAGCTCACCGCCTTCGCCCGGCGCGCCCGCGCCACCGCCGCCCGCATCCACCCCGAGCTGTCCCTGGTCTCGTACACCCTGCTGGCGCACCTCGACGACCAGCGGGGATGCCGGGCGACGGACCTCGCCGCGCACTATCTCCTGGACAAGTCCACCGTCAGCCGGCAGATCGCCGCACTGGAGAAGCTGGGATTCGTGGAGCGCCGGACGGACCCGGACGACCAGCGCGTACAGGTGCTGCACCCCACACCCGCGGGCGCCGCGGTGCTGTCGAACGCCATGACCAGCCGCCGCCAGGCCTTCCACGAGCGGCTCGCCGACTGGGACGAGGCCGATCTCGCCCGCTTCGCGTCCTACCTGCTCCGCTACAACACCGCCCAGGAACGGGAACAGGAGCGGAACGGCTGACCACCCGCCCCACAAGCCGCCTACGGACCCGGGGCGCCTACTTGCGGAAGCGCTCCGGGCACCGCCCGCCGTCGGCCAGATACGTCTCGGCCCACCGCCCCAGCTCCTTGAGCGCGGGCTCCATGGCGAGGCCGGCCTCGGTCAGCCGGTACGCGACGCGCAGCGGAGGCCCGGCGTCCACCTCACGCACCACCAGGCCGGTCGCCGCCAGTTCCGCGAGGCGGTCGGAGAGCATCCGCTCGCTGATGCCGGGGATCGCCCGCCGCAGATCGGCGAAGTGCACCGGCCCGGGCAGGAGCGTGGCCACGACCAGGCCGGTCCAGCGCTTCCCGAACAGCTCGAAGACGCGCGTCATCCTGCCGTCGACCTGCCTGCACGCCGCCTCGCCGTGGTCCGCCATGCCTCCAGCCTACCGGCCTCCCGTTTGGTACTGCGGAAAAGTAAGCACCTGTGTTATGAATAGCAACGTACAAAATTCAACCAGCAGGCCGTGCAGCGCCCGGCCGCGAAGCGAAGGACCGACCACCATGGCCACGCTCCTCCACCTCGACTCCTCCCTCTTCCCCGAGGACGGCTCCGCGTCCCGCGCCGTGACCGCCGCCTTCCGCGCCGCCTGGCTGGCGGAGCACCCCGACGGCACCGTCATCTACCGCGACCTCGCCGCCGACCCGCTCCCCCACCTCGACGGCACCGCCGCCGCGGCCGGATTCTCCGACCCGGCCACCCACACCCCGGAACAGCGGACCGCCTTCGCCCTGCGCGCCCGCCTCGCCGAGGAGCTGGAACAGGCCGACGCCATCGTCATAGGCGCCCCGATGTACAACTTCACGATCCCCTCGACGCTCAAGGCGTGGCTGGACCAGACGATCATCATGGGCCGCACGGCCGGCGCCGAGCCGTCCGCCAAGGGCACCCCCGTCACCGTCGTCGCCAGCCGCGGCGGCTCGTACGCCCCCGGCACCCCCCGCGAGGGCTCCGACCACGTGCAGAACTACCTGGAGACCGTCCTGGGCGACGGCTTCGGCCTGAAGGTCGACTTCATCGTCCCCGAGCTGACCATGGCGCCCTCCAACCCCGCGATGAGCGAACTGATCCCGCTGTACGAGGCGTCCCGCGAGAAGGCGCTCGCCGAGGCCACCGCCAAGGGCCGTCAGGCCGCGGCCCTCGCCACCGCCTGACGCCCGCTACCTCCGTACGCCCCGGGAACGACCGGTCACGCCGCGTCATCCCGGGGCCGGAACCCGGCCGATCTTTCGGACGAGATGCATCGCGGCCCCGGAACCGGAAGGTGTGAGAAGCACAACGAAAGACCCCCGGTCTCCGGATTTTCTCCGGAGACCGGGGGTCTCATCTGTGCGCGAGGGGGGAGTTGAACCCCCACGCCCTTTCGGGCACTGGAACCTGAATCCAGCGCGTCTGCCTATTCCGCCACCCGCGCATGGGTGTTGTCGTGAGATTCTCTCACGCGATCCGGGTTTTTCTTTCCCGTTTCGGGGGAGCGCCTTGCGACATGCAGAACATTAGCACGGCGCGGCGGGTGGTTTCACCTGCCCTTATCCCCGCCCCCGGCCCGGCCCTCGTACCGGCCGCCGCCGGCGGACCGCGGCCCCGGCTCCCGGCCGCCTCACGGACGCCGGCGCACTTCCCCTCCTCGTACGCCCGTCCGGTCCCGGCCACCTTGCGCCGGGACCCGGCCCCGCCCGGAGCGAGGTGAACGGTTGCGGGACACTGTCGGCGGGGCACCTCTACCATCGCAGTGCACGGACGGCGGGCACGGAACGAACGCCCCAACAGGCAACCCTGTGAGGGGGGACACTCGTCACTCCGGGCGGGAAAGGGGAACCAGCTGATTTCCCGGCGCGTGGATACGATCGGTAAGCAGTATCAGGACGACTCTGTCGAAGACTGAGGAAGGAGGTGCCCCGTGGGAGTACTGAAGCGCTTCGAGCAGCGTCTCGAAGGTCTCGTCAACGGCACCTTCGCCAAGGTGTTCAAGTCCGAGGTGCAGCCCGTTGAGATCGCCGGCGCGCTCCAGCGCGAATGCGACAACAACGCGACCATCTGGAACCGCGACCGCACGGTCGTCCCCAACGACTTCATCGTCGAGCTGAGCGCACCCGACTACGAGCGGCTCAGCCCCTACAGCGGACAGCTCGGTGACGAACTCTCCGGGATGGTCCGCGACTACGCCAAGCAGCAGCGGTACACCTTCATGGGTTCCATCAAGGTGCACCTGGAGAAGGCCGACGATCTCGACACCGGCCTCTACCGGGTACGCAGCCGCACCCTCGCCTCCAGCACATCCCAGGAACAGCCGGGCCAGGCGCCCGCCGGGCGCGGTTCGTCGGCGCCCCGGGGCGGCTACACCGGCGGCGGCCACGTGGGCCCGCCCCCCATGCCCTCGTCCCCGCCGCCCGGCGCTCCGCCGCGTACGGCACCGCCCGGTGCCGGGCCGCAGCCGCCGGCACAGACCCGGCGCTGGATCGAGATCAACGGCACCCGCCACCAGATCTCGCGCAACTCGCTCGTCCTGGGCCGCAGTACCGATGCCGATGTCCGGATCGACGACCCCGGGGTCTCCCGGCGGCACTGCGAGATCCGCGTCGGCACGCCCCCCACGGTCCAGGACCTGGGCTCCACGAACGGGATCGTGGTGGACGGGCAGCACACCACCCGCGCTAGTCTCCGCGACGGCTCGCGGATCGTCGTGGGCAGTACCACCATCGTTTACCGGCAAGCCGAAGGGTGAAGCGGGGGCAATGTCAGAGCTGACCCTCACGGTCATGCGGTTGGGTTTCCTCGCCGTACTGTGGCTGTTCGTCATCGTGGCCGTACAGGTCATCCGCAGCGATCTGTTCGGCACGCGCGTCACACAGCGCGGCGCCGCCCGAAGGGGCGGTCAGGAGGCACGCGGCCAGCGGCAGCAGGCCGCGCCGCCGCAGCAACGCCGCCAGGAAGGCGGGCGCGGCGGCAACCGCCAGCGCCGGGGCGCCCCCACCAAACTGGTCGTCTCCGAAGGCACTCTCCAGGGCACGACCGTCGCCCTCCAGGGCCAGACCATCTCCCTGGGCCGGGCGCACGATTCGACGATCGTCCTGGACGACGACTACGCGTCCAGCAGGCATGCCAGGATCTACCCCGACCGTGACGGCCAGTGGATCGTCGAGGACCTCGGCTCCACCAACGGCACGTACCTGGACCGGAACCGCCTGACGACGCCGACCCCGATCCCGCTGGGTGCCCCGATCCGCATCGGCAAGACCGTCATCGAGCTGCGGAAGTAGTACGACTTATGAGCGAGCGGAGCGAGCGAGCCGCGGCGGTCCACTCGACGGCCCCGAGCGTGCTCCCGACCGGAGGGTGGGCAGTGTGGCTCGACGAGACCGGCTGTACCCCGAGCCGACAGGTGAGGTGCGCATGAGTCTTTCCCTGCGCTTCGCCGCCGGATCGCACAAGGGCATGATCCGGGAGGGCAACGAGGACTCCGGTTACGCCGGCCCGCGGCTGCTCGCCATCGCCGACGGCATGGGCGGTCAGGCCGCGGGCGAGGTCGCCTCGTCCGAGGTGATCTCCACCCTCGTCCAGCTCGACGACGACGTCCCCGGCTCCGACATCCTCACCTCGCTCGGCACCGCCGTGCAGCGCGCCAACGACCAGTTGCGCGTCATGGTCGAGGAGGACCCGCAGCTCGACGGGATGGGCACCACCCTGACCGCGCTGTTGTGGACGGGCCAGCGCCTGGGCCTGGTGCACGTCGGCGACTCCCGCGCCTATCTGCTGCGGGACGGTCAGCTCACCCAGATCACGCAGGACCACACCTGGGTGCAGCGCCTCGTCGACGAGGGCCGGATCACCGAGGAGGAGGCCACCACGCATCCGCAGCGCTCGCTGCTGATGCGGGCCCTGGGCAGCGGTGACCGCGTGGAGCCGGACCTGTCGATCCGTGAGGTCCGGGCCGGTGACCGCTACCTGATCTGCTCGGACGGGCTCTCCGGTGTCGTCAGCCACCAGACGCTGGAGGAGACCCTCGCCAGCTACCACGGACCGCACGAGACGGTCCAGGAGCTGATCCAGCTCGCGCTGCGCGGCGGCGGTCCCGACAACATCACCTGCATCGTCGCCGACGTCCTCGACGTCGACGGCAACGAGGCGCTGGCCGGGCAGTTCAACGACACCCCGGTCATCGTCGGCGCGGTCGCCGAGAACCAGAACCAGCTCAACGACCCGAGCACCCTCCAGACCCCGGCCGCCCGCGCCGCCGAACTGGGCCGCGGCCGGGACGTCCCGGCGCAGTCGCCCGGCGGCGGCTTCGGCCCGCCCGGCAGCGGTGACGGCGACATCGGCGGGCCGCCGCAGGGCACGTTCGGCGCCTTCACCGACGAGGACTTCCTCAAGCCGCGGCGCCGCGGCACCTGGATCAAGCGGTCGCTGTTCTCGGCGCTCGCGCTGGCGGTCATCGGCGGTGGTCTCTACGCGGGCTACCGCTGGACGCAGACCCAGTACTTCGTCGGCGCCAAGGACGATCACGTCGCGCTCTACCGCGGCATCAGCCAGGACCTGGCGTGGATCTCGCTCAACAAGGTCGACAAGGACCACCCCGAGATCGAACTCAAGTACCTACCGCTGTACCAGCAGACCCAGGTCAAGGAGACGATCCCGGCCGACACCCGCGACGAGGCGACCCTCAAGGTCACCGAGCTGGGCAAGCAGGCGCACGCCTGCCTGAGCAAGCAGCAGCGGGAGGCCGCCGAGCGTGCCGCGGCCAAGGCCAAGAAGGACCGGGAGAAGGCACAGGGCAACGGCAAGGCCGGCGACACCGGCGGTCACCGGCCCGGCACCTCCACCGTCCCCGGCGACCGGACCGCCACCGCCGGTACCCCCGGCACCCTCGCGTCCCCGTCGACTCCCCCGGCCGACATCACCAGCCAGGCCCCCTCCGAGGAGCAGTTGAAGCTGGAAAAGAATTGCAGCACCCAGCAGTGAGGGCGTAGGGGGCCGTACACGTCATGAGCAGTACCACCAACACCACCACCATCGGCACCATCGGAGCCCCGAGCCGCCGCAACACCGAGCTGGCGATGCTCGTCTTCGCCATCGTCATCCCGGTCTTCGCGTACATCAACGTCGGGCTGGCCAAGAAGCAGGAGGTCCCCGCCGGGGTCCTCGGCTACGCCCTCGGGCTGGCGCTGCTGGCGGGCGTGGCCCACCTCGTCGTCCGTAAGTGGGCGCCGTACGCGGATCCGCTGATGCTGCCGATCGCCACCCTCCTCAACGGACTCGGGCTGGTCTTCATCTGGCGGCTCGACCAGGAGCCGCAGATCACCACGACGAAGCTGGGCGGCCCGATGGCGCCCGGCCAGTTGATGTGGTCGACGCTGGGTGTCGCGCTCTTCCTCGCCGTGCTGATCCTGCTCAAGGACCACCGCGTCCTCCAGCGCTACACCTACATCTCGATGGTGGTCGCGCTGGCGCTGCTGATCGCGCCGATCTTCTTCCCCGCCCGCTACGGCGCGCGCATCTGGATCACGCTGCCCGGTCTCGGTTCACTGCAGCCCGGTGAGTTCGCGAAGATCATCATCGCGGTGTTCTTCGCCGGGTACCTGATGGTGAAGCGGGACGCGCTGGCGCTGGCCAGCCGCCGCTTCATGGGGCTGTACCTGCCGCGCGGGCGTGACCTCGGGCCGATCCTCGTCATCTGGGCGCTGAGCCTGATGATCCTGGTCTTCGAGACCGACCTGGGCACCTCGCTGCTCTTCTTCGGCCTCTTCGTGATCATGCTGTACGTCGCGACCGAGCGCACGAGCTGGATCGTCTTCGGTCTGCTGCTGAGCGCCGGCGGTGCCGTCGCGGTGGCCACCTTCGAATCGCATGTGCAGGTCCGCGTCCACAACTGGCTGAACCCGCTGGAGAAGCTCAACGGCGGCGTCACCGAGACCGCGCAGGCGATGTACTCCTTCGGCTCCGGCGGCATCCTCGGCTCCGGTCTCGGCCAGGGGTACTCCCGCCTCATCGGCGGTATCGCCCCGAAGAGCGACTACATCCTCGCCACCGTCGGTGAGGAGACGGGGCTCGCCGGTCTGATGGCCGTGCTGCTGCTGTACGGCCTGCTCATCGAGCGGGGTATCCGTACGGCGCTCGCCGCCCGCGACCCGTTCGGCAAGCTGCTGGCCATCGGCCTGTCCGGGGCCTTCGCGCTCCAGGTCTTCGTCGTCGCCGGCGGTGTGACGGGCCTGATCCCGCTGACCGGTATGACGATGCCGTTCCTCGCCCAGGGTGGTTCGTCCGTGATCGCCAACTGGGCGCTGGTCGGCATCCTGCTGCGGATCAGCGACACCGCGCGGCGGCCCGCCCCGGCCCCCGCCCCCTCCACCGATGCCGAGATGACCCAGGTGGTCCGCCCGTGAACAAGCCCCTGCGCCGGGTCGCGATCTTCTGCGGCCTGCTCGTCCTCGCCCTGCTCGTCCGCGTCAACTGGGTGCAGTTCGTCCAGGCCGACGAGTTGAAGAACAGCGGCGACAACCGCCGCGTCGCCATCGAGCGGTACAGCAAGCCGCGCGGCAACATCATCGTCGACGGGACCCCGGTAACCGGCTCGACGACCACCGGAAGCGGCGACTACAAGTACAAGCGGACGTACAAGAACGGCAAGATGTGGGCGCCGGTCACCGGGTACGCCTCGCAGGCGTTCGAATCCAACCAGTTGGAGAATCTGTACGACAAGATCCTCACGGGCGCCGACGACCGGCTCTTCTTCAGCCGTACCGTCGACATGCTCACCGGCCGGAAGCAGGAGGGCGGCAACGTCGTCACCACCCTCAGCGCCAAGGCCCAGAAGGCGGCCTTCGAGGGGCTGGGTGACAAGAAGGGCGCGGTCGCCGCGCTCAACCCGGAGACCGGTGCGATCCTCGCGCTGGCCACGGCGCCGTCGTACGACCCGTCCACCTTCGCCGGGATGAGCGACAAGGACTCCGAGGCGTACAACGCGCTGCTGAAGGAGAACAACCCGGACGACCCGACGCTCAACCGCGCGCTGCGCCAGACGTACCCGCCCGGTTCGACGTTCAAGGTCGTCACGGCCGCCGCGGCGCTGGAGCACGGTCTCTACACCGACATCGACGCCCCGACGCGGTCTCCGCTGCCCTGGTACCTGCCGGACACCAACCACGTCCCGCTGCCGAACGAGGGCAACATCCCCTGCAAGGACGCCAGCCTCCGCGAGGCGCTGCGCTGGTCCTGCAACACCGTCTTCGGCAAGATCAGCGCGGACCTCGGCAACAAGACGATGAAGGCCGAGGCGGAGAAGTTCGGGTTCAACCACGCGAAGGTCGACACTCCGGTCCGCGCCGCCGAGAGCGTCTACCCCGTGGACAACCGGCCGCAGAACGCCCAGGCCGGCATCGGTCAGGCGTCGAACCGCGCCACCCCGCTCCAGATGGCCATGGTCACCGCGGCGATCGCCAACGGCGGCAAGCTGATGGAGCCGTACATGGTCGACAAGCTGGTCGCGCCCAACCTCAACGTCGTGGAGCAGCACTCCCCGAAGGAGATGAGCCAGCCGCTCAAGCCGGAGAACGCCCAGAAGCTCCAGGAGATGATGGAGACGGTCGTCAAGGACGGTACGGGTAAGGCCGGACAGATCCCGGGCGTGACGGTCGGTGGCAAGACCGGTACCGCGCAGCACGGTGAGGGCAACAAGGACAACCCGTACGCGTGGTTCATCTCCTACGCGAAGACCGGCAAGGGCACCCCGGTCGCCGTCGCCGTCGTGATTGAGGGGTCCGACACACTCCGCGGTGACATCGCGGGTGGCAAGCTCGCCGCCCCGATCGCGAAGAGCGTGATGGAAGCGGTGCTCAGCGACAAGAAGTGACTCCTGGGCATGGCCGTACCGGTCGGATATCAGCTTGCGGCTACGGCCCGGCCCGGTGCGGCGCGCCGGGTACGGTATGCCCGGACAGCACACCGCCGGACCACACACGGGTGCGGTCGGGACTGACGGAGAGGGCTGGAGAAGCTTATGGATGAGCCGCGTCGCCTCGGCGGCCGGTACGAGCTGGGCTCGGTGCTGGGCCGCGGTGGCATGGCCGAGGTGTACCTCGCCCATGACAGCCGCCTGGGCCGCACCGTAGCGGTGAAGACGCTGCGGGTGGACCTCGCCCGTGACCCGTCCTTCCAGGCCCGGTTCCGCCGTGAGGCCCAGTCGGCCGCCTCGCTGAACCACCCGTCCATCGTCGCGGTCTACGACACCGGCGAGGACTACGTCGACGGCGTCTCGATCCCGTACATCGTCATGGAGTACGTGGACGGCTCCACGCTGCGGGAGCTGCTGCACTCCGGGCGGAAGCTGCTGCCCGAGCGGTCCCTGGAGATGACCATCGGGGTGCTCCAGGCGCTGGAGTACTCGCACCGGGCCGGCATCGTCCACCGCGACATCAAGCCCGCCAACGTCATGCTGACCCGCACCGGTCAGGTCAAGGTCATGGACTTCGGTATCGCCCGGGCGATGGGCGACGCCGGGATGACCATGACGCAGACCGCCGCGGTCATCGGCACGGCGCAGTACCTCTCCCCGGAGCAGGCCAAGGGCGAGCAGGTCGACGCCCGCTCCGACCTCTACTCCACCGGCTGTCTGCTGTACGAACTCCTCACCGTCCGGCCGCCGTTCATCGGTGACTCGCCGGTCGCGGTGGCGTACCAGCATGTGCGGGAAGAGCCGCAGAAGCCGAGCAACTTCGATCCCGAGATCACGCCGGAGATGGACGCCATCGTCCTCAAGGCGCTGGTCAAGGATCCGGACTACCGCTATCAGTCGGCCGATGAGATGCGGGCCGACATCGAGGCGGCGCTCGACGGGCAGCCGGTCGCGGCCACCGCCGCGATGGGCGCGGCCGGTTTCGACCAGGACCAGCCCACGACGATGCTGCGGCCGCAGGACCCGGGTGCGCAGACCGCGATGCTGCCTCCGATGAACCCGGACGACGGCGGCTACGGCTACGACGACCGGCCCTCGGGCCGCCGCGGTGCCTCCGGGCCGCCGAAGAAGAGCCACACCTCGACGATCCTGCTGGCCGTCGCCGGTGTCCTCGTCCTGGTCGGGGCGATCTTCATCGGCAAGGCGATGTTCAGCGGCAAGACCGCCGGCGGAGGGGTGACGGCGCCCAATGTCGTCGGCGAAACCCTGGCGCAGGCGAAGGAGTCCGCCCGGAACAACAACGGCGGTCTGAAGGTCGCCAAGGGCGGCAGCGAGGCGTGCGAGAACGTCGAGAAGGGCCAGATCACCAAGCAGGAGCCGGCGGAAGGCGCCGCCATCGACGAGGGCGGCACGATCACCGTCACGCTGTGCACCGGCCCCAAGCAGGTGCAGGTCCCGAACGTCCGCGGGTTCAGTGAGGACGAGGCGCGGACCGAGCTGAAGAACAAGGGCTTCGAGAACATCGAGGTCACCCAGAAGGTCTCCGAGGAGGCCGAGGGCACCGTCCTCGACCAGAACCCGAAGCCGGGCGCCAGCAAGCCGAAGACCGCCACGATCACGCTGACGATCGCCAAGGCGAACCCGAAGGTGAAGGTCCCCGACGTCGTCGGCAACGACTTCGCCGCCGCGGAGAAGCAGCTGAAGGACCTCCAGCTCCAGGTCACCAAGCAGGAGCAGGACGTGTCCGACCCGGCGCAGGTCGGCAAGGTCATCGCCATGAACCCGGCGGGTCATACGGAGGTCGACGCCAACTCCACGGTGACGCTGACCGTGGGCAAGGCGGCGGCGCAGAAGCCGGTGCCGAGCGTCCTCGGTCAGAAGGTGAAGGACGCGAAGAAGGCGCTCCAGGAGGCCGGGTTCACCAACATCCGGTTCGCGGACGGCAGCAGCCAGGACGACAACGCCCGGGTCATGGCGCAGGACCCGGCGGGCGCCACCCCGTCCGACCCCGGCTCCACGACGGTGACGCTGACCACCGCCGGCGGTGGCGGTGACCACGGGGATGATGACGACGACGGCGGCTGGCCGTTCCCCTAGCGGCGGCGGTCACGCCTCAGCCGAAGCCACGTGAGCGACCTGCTCTGTGAGTGAGCCCCGGCCCCTTTCCAGGGGCCGGGGCTCATTCGTCTGCGGCTGTCCGGCCGGGGCGGGAGTGTGCGGCGGGTGGGGCCCGCCTTGTCAGGAGGGCCGGGCTCGCCGCCACGTGGGACGGGCGCGGCGCGCGGGGTGGGCACGGCGAGTGGATAGCCGGATGGTGGGTGCCTGGGGCGGCGGACAGCCAGCGGGTGGGTGCCTGGGGCGGCGGCCCTTCGGTCAGCGGAGTTCCTTCGGCGGGGTGCGGTCCGCGTCGACCTTCTCGGTGCGCTCCAGTTCGCCCCAGACGATGTAGCGGTAGTTCGAGGTGTAGACCGGGGTGCAGGTCGTCAGCGTGATGTAGCGGCCGGCCTTGTGCTTGCCGGACTCCTCGGGGACCTGGTCGAGGACGTCCACGTTGTACTTCGAGGTCTGGTCGAGCACCGCGTAGACCTTGTAGACGTACCAGGTGTCCTTGGTCTCGAAGACGATCGGGTCGCCCTCGCGGAGCTTGTCGATGTTGTGGAACTTCGCGCCGTGGCCGTCGCGGTGCGCGGCGAGGGTGAAGTTGCCCTTCTTCTCCTGCGGCAGCGCGGACGCGACCGGCTTGGTGTAGTAGCCGGCCACCCCCTCGTTGAGGATCTCGGAGCCGGTGCCCTTCTTGACCAGCACCTCGCCGTTCTTCATCGCCGGTACGTGCAGGAAGCCGATGCCGTCCCTGGTGTCCAGCTTCCCCGGTCCCTTCGGACTCGGAGCGGCCCAGTGGCGGCGGACCTCGTCACCCTGTTTGTCGGCGGCGCGGTCGGCGAGAACGTTCGTCCACCACAGCGAGTACCCCACGAACAGGCCAAGGATCAGCCCGGCGGTGATCAGGAGTTCGCCGATCACGCTGATCACGGCGGCGACGGAGCGGCGCATCCGGCGTGGTCGGTTCGGCGGCGCGGACCGTTCGATGTCCTCGTCATGGCCCGTGGCAGTCACCGCGTAGTACCCCTCTTACCTTCGGTCAGCCGGTGAGCGCATCCGGTTCGCCCTTGCTCCGCGGCTGCGCCGCGACCATCTTGCCCCAGACGATCATCCGGTAGGTACTGGTGAATTCCGGGGTGCAGGTGGTCAGGGTGAGGTAGCGCCCCGGCGCCTTGAACCCGGACGCCTGCGGCACCGGCTGGATGACGCTGACGTTCTTCGGGCTGGTCTGCGGGAGGATGCTCACCATCTCGTACGTGTAGTACGTACTCTGCGTCTCCACGACGACCTTGTCGCCCGGAGTGAGCTTGTTGATGTAACGGAACGGCTCGCCGTGGGTGTTGCGGTGGGCGGCCACCGCGAAGTTGCCCTTCTTGTCCCAGGGCATCGCGGTCTTGATCCCGCTGCTCTTGTCGTAGTGCCCGACCATGCCGCGGTCCAGCACCGAGTGCTTGTCGATGCCTTCGGCGATCGGTGCCTTCACGTCCAGCTTCGGGATGTACATGATGGCGAAGCGCTCGCCCTGGGCCGGGGATGTCTTCTCGCCGCGGCCCTCGTCCCACTGATGTTGGAGGGTGGTGGTGGCGCCGCCCGCCTCCTTCTGTGCCAGCACGTTGGTCCACCACAGCTGGTAGGTGACGAACAGCAGCATCACCACGCCGAGCGTGATGAAGACCTCGCCGATGGCCCGGCTGGCGATGAGGCTCAGGCTCTCCTTCGCGGCGCGGGCGGCGCGTCGGGCCTCCAGCCGGGAGGTGGGCGCGGGCGGCGGAGCCGGGGTGGCCGCGGCTGCCGCGGCGCCCCCGTGCTTGCCGCGGCGCCCGCCGCGCTTCGCCGCCTGCTGGGCCGCCTTACGACGGGCGGCACGTCCGCCAGGGGTCGGGGCATCCGCCGTTTCACGTGAAACGGCGTCGGCGCCCGCTCCTGTTTCACGTGAAACCGAAGTCTCGTCCAGCGCTGTTTCACGTGAAACGACGTCGCTGCCGAAGGGGTCGCCGCCCGGAATCCCGGCCCGCTCCGCCTGGCGCAGCGCCATGGTCTCGTCGTCGGTCACCGGCCCGGCGGTGACCGGCGCTACAGGGGGAGCGGACGGGCCCGGGGCCCGAGGAGGGGCGACCGCGGGGCCGAACGCCGGGACCTGGGCCGGCCCGGGGCCCGCGGCGGCGTGGCGGCCTGTGGGCGTCTCGGGCCCGAATCCGGTGGCCGGTCCGGGCGGTGTGCCGTCCGCCAGCGCCTCCTCCGCCGGGCGCGGCCGGAACCACGGGGAGGCGTGGCCGGGCGCCGGTGAGCCGGTGAGCCGGGCGTGACCGCCGGGGACGCCGGGTGTGGGGACGCCTGGGCCGCCGGGGCCGCCCGGTGCGGGGACGCCGGCGGGTGCCGGGCCGGCGGGTCCCGGCTGCTCACCGGGCGCGGTGTTCGTCCCGCCGTCCGTAGGGGCGTGCCGCCCGCCGGGACCCGGCAGCGGGTCCATCAGCGGGTCGTCGAGCCGCCCCACCGCCGCCTCGAAGGCTCCGTTCCCGCCGTACGGATCGCCGGACGCGCCCGGTACGGCGTACGGATCATGAGGGGTGCCGTCACGCTCGGGGCGTGTGGCGGTCACGCGCCGGCCTTGCCGACCACCGGGGCGAGCCCCGTCGAGCGCTCCACCGCTCCCGCGTCACCGCAGGTGACGAGCCAGTTGGCGAGCATCCGGTGGCCCCACTCGGTGAGTACCGACTCGGGGTGGAACTGGACGCCCTCGACGGGCAGTTCGCGGTGGCGCAGCCCCATCGCGATGCCGTTGTCCGTCCAGGCGGTGACGGTCAACTCGTCCGGCACCGTGCCCTCCTGGACCGCGAGGGAGTGGTAGCGGGTGGCCGTGAACGGCGAGGGCAGGCCGCTGAAGACGCCCTCACCCGCGTGCGAGACCTGCGAGGTCTTGCCGTGCAGCAATTCGGGGGCGCGGTCCACCACTCCGCCGTAGGCGACCGCCATGGACTGCATGCCCAGGCAGACGCCGAAGACCGGGACGCCGGTGTCCGCGCAGTGCCGGACCATGTCGATGCAGACCCCGGCCTCTTCCGGAGCGCCCGGGCCGGGGGAGAGCAGGACCCCGTCGAAGCCGTCCTGTGCATGGCCGGTGGAGACCTCGTCGTTGCGCAGCACCTCGCATTCGGCGCCGAGTTGGTAGAGGTACTGCACGAGGTTGAAGACAAAGCTGTCGTAGTTGTCGACGACGAGAATGCGTGCACTCATCGGACGGCTGCCATCCCTTGATCGACCGTGACGTCATTGAAGGGCAGCAGCGGCTCCGCCCACGGAAAGACGTACTGGAAAAGCACGAAGACGACCGCCAGCACCAGCACCAGGGAAATCAGCGCCTTCACCCATGTGTTGCCCGGCAAATGCCGCCAGATCCAGCCGTACATGCTGTCCCTACTCGCCGATGACGGTGTCGATTGCCCCACCAGAGTACGGGGCGGGGAGGGGGCCGGGTGGGTCAGCCGGACAAAGCCGGGGGCCTTCCCCGCGCCACCGGCTGCGTCGCGTCGAGATGTGCCCAGGTGATGAGCCGGTGGCTGTGGCCCCACTCCGGTTCGCAGGTGGTCAGGGTCAGGTAGCGGCCGGGCCCGCGGTAGCCGGAGGCGCGGGGGACGGGGTCGATCACGCCGATGTCGTCGGGCAGTGTCCGGTAGGGCCGCCGGTCGATGCGGTAGGTGAACCAGGTGATGCCGTCGGAGAGCACCACCGCGTCGCCGGGCCGCAGTTGCGGGAATTCCTTGAACGGGTCGCCGTACGTACGCCGGTGTCCCGCGACGGCGAAGTTGCCGGTCCCGCCGGGGCGGGCGGTGGCCGTGTAGTGCCCGAGGCCGCGGCGCAGGACACCGGTGGAGGTGCCTTCGAGGACGGGCTTGGACCACTCCGCGCCGAAGCGGGGGATGTACATGACGGCGAAGGCGGCGCCCTCCGTGTACGGGCGCGGGTGGTCGGACGGCGCCGGTGCGGTGGCCGGGCCGGGGCGCGGGTCACCGGTCCCGGGGGCGCCGGCCGACCAGCGTTCCTGGAGGCGGCCGATCTCCTGGTCCATGGCGCTGTCGGCGCGTACCCCGGTCCAGAAGAGGAGGTAGCAGACGAACAGCACGATGAGGGTGCCGGCCGTGACGCAGAGTTCGCTGAACGTCCGGACGATCCACCGCACCGTCATCGCCGGTCCCGCCCCCTCCCGTCGCCGTCACCGGCGCGCGGGCTACGGCTGCGCCGGCTGTGCGTAGTGGAGCTCCACTGTGCCGGAGTAGCCGGGCAGAGTCACCGCCTCGCGCTGGTCGACTTTCCAGCCGAGCCCGTAGGCGTTGACGTACTGGAGGTAGTTCTGGATCGCGGGGGCCGCGGTCAGCGCGCGGTTCAGGGCCTCGCGGTCACCGACGGCGGTGATCTTGTAGGGCGGGGAGTAGACGCGGCCCTGGAGGATCAGGGTGTTGCCGACGCAGCGCACCGCGCTGGTGGAGATCAGCCGCTGGTCCATGACCTCGATGCCCTTGGCGCCGCCCTGCCACAGCGCGTTCACCACGGCTTGCAGGTCCTGCTGGTGGATGACGAGGTCGTTGGGCTGCGGTTCGGGGATGCCGGGGATCTTGGCGGTGGCGTTCGGCGGGGCGTCGGTGAGGGTGACCGACAGGCCCTCGCCCTTCAGCTTCTCCGTGCCCGCCCGTTCCTCCAGGGCCTTGACCTTGGCTTCCTCCGCCTCGGAGGTGCCGTTGTCGCGCTGGGCGAGGGACTCGACGTCCTGGCGCAGCACCGCGTTGCGTTCGTCGTGGGCGCCGTTCTTCTGGCTCCGTTGCTGGATGAGGTCGGAGAGGCGGAGCATGGAGTCGTCGGAGCGCAGATCGGTGCCGCGTGCGGTGTCGAAGCTGAGCCAGAACATCAGGCCCGCGAGCGCGAAGACGGCGAGTGTGAGCAGCCGGACGGGCCGCAGCCGCGGGCGGGCCGGGCGGCCGGAGGAGTCAGCTGAAGTGCTCAACGTACCCTTGCTCCTTACGACGCCGCGGAAGCACTACGCTAACGGACGCCCCGGGGCGTCGAACCGCTCCCCGGCGCATCCGTCCGGCTCCCGCCCGTACGCCCGCGCGGACGGGGGCACCTCCCGCTCACGAGGGGTCGAGAGCGGGAGAGCAGCGCATCGACAGGAGAGTTCCTCGTGCCGAAGTCACGGATCCGCAAGAAGGACGACTTCACGCCGCCGCCGGCGAAGACCACCAGCCTGAAGATGAATTCCGGCCGTGGCTGGGTCGCTCCGGTGATGCTGGCGATGTTCCTGATCGGCCTCGCCTGGATCGTGCTGTACTACGTCTCCGAGGCGGATCTGCCGGTCAAGGCGATGGGCGACTGGAACATCGTGTGCGGGTTCGGCTTCATCGCGGTGGGCTTCGGCGTCTCCACGCAGTGGAAGTGACGCAAGCCCTGCCCAAGGCCATCCACACAGTTATCCACAGCCGGGGAAAACTTCAGAAGATCTGTGGATAACCTCTCGGGATGTTGACGCCGGTGTGACCGGTTCCGCCCGCCCCTGCGGCCCGTCTCCCCCCTTGCTTACTGGGGAAACGCGGGTTCGCTCACTCCGGGGCGGGCTTTCCCCACAGCGTGCACAGGGTCCGCCACGCACTGTGGACAACATCGCGGAACGGGCCCTCCCGGGGCCGTTACCCCCAGGCCCGTCCGGCTCTCAGCCGGTCAACTGGAGCGTGCGTACCCACACCACACCGACGATCACCAGCAGTGCGGCGACACACGTCAGGGTGTGCACCAAGGTGCGGCGCTCGCGCGGTGCGTGCACCATGCCGTACGCCACCGCCGCGCCCACCACCAGGCCGCCGACATGCGCCTGCCAGGCGATATTCGGCCACAGGAAGGTGAAGACGAGGTTGAGGGCCAGCAGGATCAGGACGGGCTTCATGTCGTAGTTCAGCCGCCGCAGCAGGACCGCTGTGGCACCGAGCAGGCCGAAGATCGCGCCGGAGGCACCGAGCGAGGGCTGGTTCTGCGCGGCGAGCAGATACGACAGGGCGCTGCCGCCGAGCCCGGCGAGCAGGTAGAGGGCGGTGTACCGCAGCCGGCCGAGCGCCGCTTCCAGGGGCGGGCCCAGCCACCACAGGGACAGCATGTTGAACGCGATGTGCGGGATCTCCTGGTGCAGGAAGACCGCGGTGAGCAGGCGGTACCACTGCCCCTCGGCGACACCGACGAGCTGGTAGTGCTGCGGGTCGAAGGCGAGGCCGATCAGGTCGAGGCGCCCGACGAGCCCGCTGGTGGCGTAGACGGCGATGAAGACGGCGACGTTGAGGCCCAGCAGGATCTTGGTGACCAGCTTGGGGTCGGTGGCGACGGCGCCGCCCGCGAGGGTGCGCGGGGTGGTGGCGTGCGCGGAGTGGCCCGTGCCGCTGCCGGTGCGTACGCACTCCGGGCACTGGAAGCCGACCGAGGCGCTGACCATGCAGTCGGGGCAGATCGGCCGTTCGCAGCGGGTGCAGGTGACGCCCGTCGGGCGGTCGGGATGGCGGTAGCAGCCCGGCAGGCCACGCCCGCCGTCCGCGTCCTGCGGCTCCTGCGGCGTGCCTGGCACCTGGTCCATCGCTCGGTCGTCCTCTCTGCGGCTGGGCGCGTCATCACAACACACCCGCCCGCCACCGGGCCAGCACGCGGGGCGCCCCGCCTGGTCTACGACCGGGCGGGGCGCAAGGTTCCCGGGGCGGCGGGCACGGCGGCCCGCCACCGGGTCAGCTTTCGCGGTTCTCGATGGTGACCGACTCGATGACGACGTCCTGGACCGGACGGTCGGTGCGCGGGTTGGTCTGGGCTGCGGCGATGGCGTCCACGACCTTCTTGCCGGCCTCGTCGGCGACCTCGCCGAAGATGGTGTGCTTGCCGGTCAGCCACGCGGTCGGCGCGACGGTGATGAAGAACTGCGAGCCGTTGGTGCCCGGACCGGCGTTGGCCATGGCCAGCAGGTACGGCTTGGTGAAGGCCAGGTCGGGGTGGAACTCGTCGGCGAACTCGTAGCCGGGGCCGCCGGTGCCGTTGCCGAGCGGGTCGCCGCCCTGGATCATGAAGCCGCTGATCACGCGGTGGAAGACGGTGCCGTCGTACAGCTTGTCCGTGGACTTGCGGCCGGTGGCCGGGTCGGTCCACTCCCGCTCTCCCTGGGCGAGCTGGACGAAGTTCTTGACCGTCTTGGGGGCATGGTTCGGCAGCAGCCGAAGGGTGATGTCGCCCTGGTTGGTCTTCAGGGTGGCGTAGAGCTGCTCGGCCACGGATCTGCCTTCCATGAGTCTTCGCTGACGGATTCCGATCCTCGCACGGACCGCCCCGGCGCGCGGTCCGTGCCATGGCCCGCCCCGGTGCGTCCCGCCCTGGTGGCGGTATGCGCGGGTCTTCCGCCGCCGGGCACCCGCCCGTGACCCGGATGCCCGCGGGTACATGCCGTACGGCGGGCGAGCAGGCATGATCGTCAACCGGGTGGACAGGCGAGACAGCAGAGCTGGGGGAGCAGCCCCCACGGACCCGGACACACCACCGAGGAGGAGGATCCCGTGACCCGCAAGGACAGCGTGCGTGCCGCGACCGGTTCGGCCAGGGACAGCGTGCGGCACGCCGCTGAGGTGGTGGCTCCCTACGCCGGTACGGCCAGGGACACCGCGGTGCAGTTCGCCCAGGAGGCGCGGACGCGCGTGGCGCCGAGGGTGACGGAGGCCGCGCAGCAGGCCCGCACCCGGGTGGCCCCCCTGATGACGGAGGCCGCCCAGCAGGCCCGTGCCCGCTACGACAGCCATCTGCAGCCACACATCGAGCACGCCCGGGGCGCGCTGCCGCCGAAGGTGGACGCGGCGGCGTGCCGCGCCGCCCACCGCACCCGCTCCGCGGCGCGGCAGGCCGCCGACTATGCCGCGCCCCGGGTGGAGAGCGCCGTGCACTCCGCCCGCGCGGCCGCCGAACCGGTCCGCGAGGAGGCGTTCGCCCGTGGCACCGCGGCCCTCGCGGCGCTGCGCGGTCAGGTGTCGGCCGCCGAGATCGAGAAGCTGGCGCGGAAGAACCGCTGCCGGGCCCGGGCCGGGAAGGCCGCCAAGCGGCTGCTGCTGGTGGGCCTGCTGGCCGGGGGCGCCGTCGCCGCCTGGAAGTGGTGGGACAAGCAGGCCAACCCGGACTGGCTGGTGGAGCCGCCCGCCCCGACCGAGGTGAACGAGCCCGGCCGGCTCAGCTCCGTCGACGGCAGCGGCCCCGCGGCCCGCGCCGACCGTCCGGACGAGGACAAGGAGCGCGGCGACGGGCCGGGCGGCGCCTCGGCCTGACCCCGGCGCCGCCGCGGCTCCGCCCGGCGCGGAGCCGTCATCACGTGGCCGCGCGCTGCCGGGTGGCGGCAACGCGCGGCCACCACAGGCCGGGATGCCGAGGCCGGTGGGCCGGCCCGCACGCTCCGGATGCCGAACGGTGCCCGTCGCCCTGGGTGGGTGGCGGGCACCGTCGTGTGAGGGCAGGCCGTACGCCCATGGGCAGGGCCACCCGCCGTGGATGTTTCACGGGAAACATCGACGATCGGTGTCTCCGGGCGCCCGCAAGGTTTCACGTGAAACGGCCGCACCGGCCGGGCGAACCGACCGGTGCCGCTGCCCGAACCGGCCAGGCCAGGCCAGGCCACCACACCCGCGCCCGAGCCGTACCGGGCCGCCGCCCCGCCCCTGGCCCGATCCGGGCCCGAACCGGACGGGCCCCGAACCGAGTCCAAGCCCGAGCCCAATCCCGAGCCCGACCGGCCCCACCCCGATCCAGCCGAGCCGATCAAGCCCGACCCGCACCGAGCAATCACAGCCGGCCCCGGCCAAGCCGAACCGGACCGAGCAACCACCGGGCCCGAACCAGTCAGAGCCGGACCGAGCAACCGCCCCACCCCTCCCGAGCCGGCGAGACCGCCCCCACCCGGATCGCCCCGGACCGCCCGCCCGGCTCTCCCCCTCAGGCCGCCTCAGTCCGCCAGGTAGTCGTGTGCCACCTCGGCGATCCCGAGCGTGAGGTCGGTGAGGAGGTGGGTGGCGGACACGACCTCGCGGACCGGGAGGTCGGCCAGCGGCGCCAGGACGTGCTCGAAGAGCTGGAGGCGGGCCGGGCCGCTCCAGGAGCCCTTCACCGTGAGGTCCGCGATCTCCGTACGCACCAGCTCGCAGATCCGCGGACGCCCGTCGTAGTGCCGCGTGGTCTTGAGCATGAACGTGGGCAGGGACAGCTCCGCGCGGGCGTCCTCGGCGGAGAGCGGCGCGTGCTTGTAGCCCATGGTGGCGGTGGCGACGCGGAGGGAGCCGTAGTCGAGAGTGCCGACGAGGGTGTCGGAGTCGACGTACAGCCGCGGGGCGCCCGCCTTCTTCGGGTAGGCGCTCATCTCCCGGCCGGAGGCGATGGCCGGGAGGCTGTCCACGTACATCCCGAGGCTGAACTCGCCCCGCTCGCCGTCGAGTTCGACGGGGACGAGCTGGCCGCACTCGGTGTAGTCGCCGAGCCCGGTCACGTCGGGCATCCGCATCACCTCGAAGCGGACCAGCGGCTCGGGTATCCGCAGCGGCTCCGGCACGACGGCCCGCAGGGCGTCCGGGTCGGTGCGGTAGGTGATGTTGAGGTACTCGCGATCGATGAAGCGGTACGGCGGCATCGGGTAGGCGGGGGCGTTCACCGGCGTGGTGAGCAACTGGTGGATCTGGGCTTCGCGCATGGTGTGACCTTGCTTTCTCGACCGGGCGGCAGACCATCCATCCCGCGGGAAATAGGGGTGGATAAGGGGGTGGGCCGCACCGCCCATTTGGCATACACCTTGTATCCGATACACACTGTATCTCGTAGTCGACCGTGACGCCGTCTGCGCCCCGGCCTCCCTCCCCGCCTCTCGCGACGGGAACCGCACCAGGAGTCAACGTGACCTTCACCCTCCCCACCGCACCGGAAAACCGCCCCGTGGCCGTGATCGGCGCCGGAACTCTCGGCCGCCGTATCGCCCTGATGTTCGCCACCCGCGGCGGCCTCGTCCGTGTCTACGACCCCGCCGCCGAGGCCGGTGACGCGGCCCGCGCCTACGTCGAGAAGGAGCTGCCCGCCGTCGCCGCGAGCCTGGAGGGCGGCCGGCCGGGCACCGTCGAGACCACCACCGACCTGACCCGCGCACTGGACGATGCCTGGCTGGTCGTCGAGGCCGTACCGGAGCGGCTGGATCTCAAGAAGAAGATCTTCGGAGAGCTGGACGCGGCGGCTCCGGCCGACGCGATCCTCGCCAGCAACTCGTCCTCGTACGCCACCAGCAATCTCGTCGGGAGCGTCCGTCACCCCGAGCGGCTGCTGAACATCCACTTCTACATGCCGCCGAAGCAGAACGCCGTCGACCTCATGTCGTGCGGGCACACCGACCGCGCCGTCCTCGACCTGCTCCTGCGCACGCTCCCGGCCTACGGCATCCACCCCTTCGAGGCGCACAAGGAGAGCACCGGTTTCATCTTCAACCGCATCTGGGCCGCGATAAAGCGCGAATCCCTCGCCGTCGTCGCCGACGGCGTCTCCACCCCCGAGGACATCGACGGGATGTGGCAGGTCAACATGGGCACCGCCGCCGGACCGTTCCGGATGATGGACGCCGTCGGCCTCGACGTGGTCCTCGACATCGAGAACCACTACGCCGAGGAGAACCCGCACCTGCCCGAGGGGCCCCGCGATCTCCTGCGCCGTTACGTCGACGAGGGGCGTCTCGGCGTCAAGACGGGGCGTGGCTTCTACGACTACGACCTGCCTGGCTGACATCGGCGGGCGGCCCGCCGACGGGCACGTACCCTCGACGCCGTCCCCCCGCAGCAAGGAGCCGGTACGTGCCCAAATCCCCGACCAAGCGTCGCCCCCTCACCGTTGCCGCGCTCGGTGAGAGCGCCCTCGCACTCTTCACCGAGCGCGGCTTCCACGCCACATCCGTGAGCGACATCGTGAGCAGGGCCGGCCTCACCCGGGGTGCCTTCTACTCCAACTTCCGTGACAAGGAAGAGCTGTTCCTCTCCCTCTACGACGCGCACGCCGACCGGCTGCTGGAGGAACTCACCTGCCGGGCCGAGGCAGTTGGCGGCACGCCCGACCCGGTGGCGGGCCTCTTCGACCAGTTGGCCGCCCACAACGAGCAGGAACGCGCGTGGTTCCTGGTCTCGATGGAGTTCACCCTGCACGCCGCCCGGAACCCGGAGGTGGCCCGCGCCCTCGCCGTGCACGAGGAACGCCTCAACACCGGGATCGCGGACATCCTCACCCGCTGCCTGGAGCGCACCGGCCGCGCCCCCGAGGTCTCCGCGCTCACCCTCGCCCGGCTCGTCGTCGCCTTCTTCGAGGGCCTGACCGCTCAGGAGGTCACCCACGCCGGTGACCACGACACCCCGGCGCTCGTCCACCGCGCCCTGCCCCACCTCGTCCAGGCACTGAGCCGGCCGGACGAGCACGGCTGACCGGGGCGCCCGTCCCCGGCGGGGAGGCCACCGGGGACGGCATCCGCCCGGCCGCCGACGGAGCGGTCAGGCACCGCGGGAGCGCGGGCGGCCCTCAGCCGTCCGCCGGATCCGCGGCTTCCGCCTCTCCCTCCGCCTCCTCCGCCCCCGCCGGCTCCAGCAGTTCGGCCAGGGCCGAGGACGGATCGGGGCCGGGAGCGCCCGCCGGCCACCAGGTGCCGGAGGCGCGGCGGTAGGGGTACCAGCGCCCGTCGCGGCCCAGCCGCAGTTGAAGACCGCGGCCGGGCAGGGTCCAGTGGTTGCCGTCCACCGTGAACGGGGACGGCTCCCCGGCCGCCCCGTCCTCCATCTCCTCCCAGGCGGCCAGCAGCGCGGTACGGGCCCGGGCCGCCTCCGGCCCCGACGGAGCCCAGGATTCGGCCAGAACCGCCAGCCCGGCCCGGCCGCCGGTGCGCCAGGCCGCCGCAGCCCGGTCCAGCCCCTCCGGATCACCGCAGGACTCCCGCAGCCGGGCCCGCACGCGCGGATCGGGGTGGGTGGCGGCGAGCCGTACGGTGTCCTGCCAACGATCCAGGGGCGGGGGCGGCGCGGTATCGGTGAGCAGCGCGGCGAGCAGTTCCCGGGCCCGGACGGCGGCGTCCGCGGCGAGGAGTTCCAAGGGGTCGGCGCCGATGCCGGTGACCGTGGCGGGGCGCTGCCGCGGCGCGGGCAGCGGGGGCAGCGGCGGGAGCGGGACGGCGGGGCGGGCGTAGGCCCGCCGGTTGACCTCCCAGAGCCGGTCGTCCGGTCCGTCGCCCGGCTCCCCGTCGCCCGGCTCCCCGTCGCCCGGCCCGCTCTCGCCGTCGTCCTCGGCGCCCTCGCCGTCCTCGTCCGCCGCCCCGGCCATCGACCGGAACAGCACGGCGTACTTCAGCTCCTCCAGGGCGCTCTCCGCGTCCCGGCCGCGCAGGAGGAGGAGCAGCCAGGGGTCCTCGTCGAGCAGCCGGCCCACCTGGTAGGCCAGGGCCAGGGCGTGGGGGCAGGGGTGGTCGAAGCTGTCGCAACCGCACTCCGCGACGAGGTTCGCGTAGCCGGGCAGCAGCCCCACCCGGGCGTCCTCCGCCGCCTCCAGCAACTCCTCGGGCATCTCGCCCGCCAGCAGCGCCTCGGCCACGGCGGGCCGGTCCGCGCAGTGTTCCCAGAGCCGTTCCCAGGCGTCGTCGTCCAGCTCCCGTGGGGTGAGGACGGTGGTGCGGGCCTCCTCGTCCCCGTACACATCGGCCGCGATCCGCCCCGGGCCGAGGGTGACCGGGCCGAGCCGCCCGCCGCGCGCGAGGGCGCGGCCCTCCCGCAGCGGGCCCTCCTCGGGCCAGGTGTCCTCCACCGCGTCGGCCCAGGACGCCGCCCAGAACGACCGGCCGCGGACGCTTTTGCCCCGCCGCGCCGGGAAGGCGGGGAAACCCACCGCCCGGCCGCTGTCCGAACCGCTCATCAGATGCTCCTCAGTTCCACGAGGTTGGCCAGTTCGGCGTTGGTCAGCTCGGTCAGGGCCTGCTCGCCCGCGCCGAGCACCGCGTCGGCCAGCTCCTTCTTCGCCTCCAGCAGCCGCGCGATGCGGTCCTCGACCGTGCCCTCGGCGATCAGCCGGTGCACCTGGACCGGCCGGGTCTGCCCGATGCGGTACGCGCGGTCGGTGGCCTGGGCCTCGACCGCCGGGTTCCACCAGCGGTCGTAGTGGACGACGTGATCGGCGCGGGTGAGGTTCAAACCGGTGCCGGCCGCCTTCAAGGACAGCAGGAAGACGGGGAAGGCGCCGTCCTGGAAGGACCGCACCAGCTCCTCCCGACGGGCCACGGGCGTCCCGCCGTGCAGGAACCGCGCCTCGACGCCCCTCTCGCGCAGATGGCGTTCGAGGAGCCGGCCCATCGTGACGTACTGCGTGAAGACCAGCGCCGCGCCGTCCTCGGCGGTGATGGTGGTGAGCAGTTCGTCGAGGAGGGCGAGTTTGCCGGAGCGTCCTGGCAGCGGCCCGTCCGTCTCACCGAGGAACTGCGCCGGGTGGTTGCAGATCTGCTTGAGGCCGGTGAGCAGCTTGAGGACGAGGCCGCTGCGGGCGATGCCGCTGCCGGACCGGATCTCCGCCATCACCGCGTCGACCTGCTCGCGGTAGAGGGTTTCCTGCTCTCCGGTGAGCGCCACCGGGTGGTCGGTCTCGGTCTTGGGCGGCAGCTCGGGCGCGATACCGGGGTCGGTCTTGCGCCGCCGCAGCAGGAAGGGCCGCACCAGGTCGGCGAGGAGACGGGCGGTCGGCCGCTCCGCGACGCCCTCCCGCCGCTCCGCCTCGACCGGCGCGATCCAGCGGCGGCGAAAGCGCCCGTACCCGCCGAGCAGCCCGGGGGTGGTCCAGTCGAGGACCGCCCACAGTTCGGCGAGGCTGTTCTCGACCGGGGTGCCGGTCAGCGCGATCCGGGCCCGCGCGGGGATCCGCCGCAGCGCCTTCGCCGTGCCGGAGCGGGCGTTCTTCACATGCTGGGCCTCGTCCGCGACCACCAGCCCCCAGCCGTGCCCGGCCAGCACCTCCGCGTCCAGCCGCATGGTGCCGTACGTGGTGAGGACGAAGCCGTCGGTGGCGCCGTCGAGTGTCCGGCCCGGACCGTGGTGGCGCCGTACGGGCGTGCCCGGGGCGAACCGGCCCACCTCGCGCTCCCAGTTGCCGAGCAGCGAGGCGGGACAGACCACCAGCGTGGGGCCCCGGCTGTGCGCGCGGTCCTGGCGGGCCAGGTGCAGGGCGATCAACTGGACGGTCTTGCCCAGGCCCATGTCGTCGGCGAGGCAGCCGCCGAGGCCCAGCTCGGTGATCCGCGTCAGCCAGCGCAGCCCGTGCAACTGGTAGTCGCGCAGGGTGGCGGTGAGCGCGGCCGGCTGGTCCGAAGGGGCGCCGTCGCCGGGCGCGTCCAGGCACCGGCGCAGGGCGTCCAGCCAGGGCCCGGGAGCGACCCGGACGCGTTCCGGCCCCACCTCGGCGTGGCCGGTCAGCGCCGCGGCGAGGGCCTCGATCGCGGTCAGCGGCGACAGGTGCGGCTCGCGTGCCTTGCGCGACAGGGCCGCGTCCACGAGGGCCCAGCGCTCGCGCAGCCGCACCACGGCCCGGCCGTCCGCGGCGACGGCGGCGGTCTCCGCGTCGGTGAGCGGCTCCCCGTCCAGCTCGATCCGCCACCGCACGGCGACGGTGCCGTCCCCGCCGAAGAAGGAACGGAGTTCGGCGGGCGGTTCACGGTCGGGGCCGATCACCACCCGGGCGGTCAGCGCCCGGGTGGCGTCCTGCGGCCGGACCACGTCGACGCCGTGGGCGGCCAGCCGGTCGGCGGCGCCCGAGAACAGCTCCCGGACCTCCGCGTCGTCCAGGACCAGCCGACCGGGCACCGGGATCAGCCGCTCCAGCGGCGGCCACACCCCGGCGGCCCGGCGGACGGCGAGGACCGTCTCGGCCTGGGCGCGCGGGCCGAGCGCGTGATCGGCGCTGCGGAACAGTTCGTCCGCGTCGAGGGCGAGATCGGGGTCGGCGAGGCTGTGCACCCGGGGCACCAGGTGGACGGCGGGCGGCCGGTCGCCGTCCTCCGTCAGCTCGGTCCGGAGCGACACCCGGACACCGGAGTCGAGCCCCGCGGACATCTCCTCGGCCCATTCCCGCAGATGGGGGACGTGCTGCGGGGCGGTGGCCGCGAACGCGTCGCGGCCCGTGGCGGCGGGCGCCGCGGCGGTGCGCGGCAGGGTGTCGGCGACCGCGTCGGCGAAGGCGCGCACCAGCTCCGCGGGGTCGCTGCCCGGCGCCGCGTACGCCTCGGCGGGCGCCGCCCCGGCCAGCTCCCGCAGCCGCCGGGCGTCCTCGGCGTCGAGGGGCCCGGCCCGCCAGGCGTCGTACCCGCCGGCGGAGACCCCGGGCAGCAGCCGCTCCCGGGCGGTCAGATGCAGCCCCAGGGCGAGTGCGCCGCCCCAGAACGCCGCGGCCCGGTGGACGCCGTCACCGCCCCGGGCGCGGGCGAGCGCCAGGGCCGGGAAGGCATCGGCCAGGGGCAGCCGCAGCACGGGCACCCGGCACAGCGCCGCCTCCCCCGCCGCGCCGCCGGGCACCACCAGCTCGGCCGTGCCCCGCTCACCGGTGGCCGGTCCGGACGGCGGGGCGCCGCCCGCCGGATCCCAGAAGACGACGCGGCCCGTCCGCGCCGGATCGCCCGGCTCGAACACGGCCGCGTACCGTGCCAGCAGTTCCGCCTCTTCGCGTGCCATCCCCGTCATGCGTACCGCTCTCTCCCCGACTCTCCCCGCCGAACCACCGCCCGCCGGGTACCGGTCCCGTGGGAAAGCCGGTCTCGTCGGAGTGCTGTGAACGACGGCGGGGGCCCCTGTGTTCCCGAACGGGCGGACGAAAAAACCGGACCGGAACGAGCGTCGGCCGACGTCGGCGGCGGGTACGCGAGGGCACCCCGGGCCCCCAGTACGGGGACGCCGCCGCGCCACCCGGCACGTATCCGCTCCCGCCGTACGGCGCCGTGCGGCGGGCGGGGCGGGACGGGACGCCAACACCGCGCCCCCGCCCACGGAAAAACCCCTCCGCTCTGCGTTCTCGCAGTTCGGAGGGGTTTGAGGAGTGGAGCCTAGGGGAGTCGAACCCCTGACATCTGCCATGCAAAGACAGCGCTCTACCAACTGAGCTAAGGCCCCGTCGCCGACCAGGGTACCTGGTGCGGGGGCGCTTTCCCGACCGGGTATCGCCCGGCACCGTCGCTCTCCGTAGGATGCTTCGCGAGATTCGCGGCAGCGAAGCGTGACCGGGGAGATGGGGAGACGGCATGGACGCAGCACAGCAGGAAGCCACCGCGCGGGCCCGGGAGCTGCAGCGAAATTGGTACGGGGAACCGCTCGGCGCCCTCTTCCGCCGCCTCATCGACGACCTCGGGCTCAACCAGGCCCGGCTCGCCGGTGTCCTCGGTCTCTCCGCGCCGATGCTGTCGCAGCTCATGAGCGGTCAGCGGGCCAAGATAGGCAACCCCGCCGTGGTCCAACGGGTCCAGGCACTCCAGGAGTTGGCCGGTCAGGTCGCCGACGGCAGCGTCAGCGCCGCCGAGGCCACCGACCGGATGGACGAGATCAAGAAGACCGCGGGCGGTTCGGTGCTGAGCAACACCTCGCAGGCCGTCTCGTCGACCGGCTCGACCACCGTGCGGCGCGTGGTGCGGGAGATCCAGTCACTGCTGCGCTCCGTTTCGGACGCCGGCGAGATCATCGAAGCGGCGAACGCCCTCGCCGCCACCCACCCGGAGCTGGCAGAGTTCCTCCGGGTCTACGGTGCCGGCCGCACCGGGGACGCGGTCGCCCACTACGAGGCGCACCAGAGCTAGGCCGCGCCCTTCCGCTCCTCGTGGACCGGCCCACCGGGCGAGGCACCCGCGACGAGCGGAAAGGCACGGCCCGGCCGGGCCGGTCACCGCGGGTACGCACAGGTTGGAAAGTGACGGGGCACCATGGGTGAGATCTTCGCCGGGCGGTACGAACTGGTCGACCCGGTCGGGCGCGGGGGCGTGGGCGCCGTCTGGCGTGCCTGGGACCACCGGCGGCGCCGCTACGTCGCCGCCAAGGTGCTCCAGCAGAGCGACGCGCACACCCTGCTGCGGTTCGTCCGCGAACAGGCGCTGCGGATCGACCACCCGCACGTCCTCGCCCCGGCGAGCTGGGCCGCCGACGACGCCAAGGTCCTGTTCACCATGGATCTGGTGCACGGCGGCTCGCTCGCCCACCTCATCGGCGACTACGGCCCGCTGCCCCCGCGGTACGTCTGCGTCCTGCTGGACCAACTGCTGGCCGGGCTGACCGCGGTGCACGACGAGGGCGTGGTGCACCGCGACATCAAACCGGCCAACATCCTGCTGGAGGCGACCGGCACCGGGCGGCCGCATCTGCGCCTGTCGGACTTCGGCATCGCGATGCGCAAGGGCGAACCGCGGCTCACCGAGACCAACTACGTGGTCGGCACGCCCGGATACTTCGCGCCGGAGCAGATGCTGGGCGCCGAACCGGACTTCCCCGCCGACCTGTTCGCGGTCGGCCTGGTCGCGCTCTACCTGATCACCGGCACCAAACCGGACGCCGACGCGCTGGTGCGGCACTTCACCGAGCACGGCGTACCGCACGCGCCCGAGGGCGTCCCGGAGCCGCTGTGGCAGGTGCTGGCGACGCTGCTCCACCCCGACCCGGAGTCCCGCTTCCGTACCGCCACCGGGGCGCGGAAGGCGGTGCTGGCCGCCGTCGAGCTGCTGCCCGAGGCGGGCATCGACGAGGAGGCCGTGGAGGTCTTCGACCACATAGGCCCGCTGCCCGAGGGGTTCGGGCCACAGGGACCGCTCGCCCCGCCGCGCGACGGCGGCCCCGGCGCTCCCGGCGCGCCGCGCTCCTCCTCCGGCAGCGGGAGCTTCGCCCTAGCCCCGCCCGGACAGCCGCTGCCCCGGCCGCTCCCGCAGCCGCCCGCCACCCCGCCGGCCCCGGTGGCCGCCCCGTACGTCCCGGCTCCCGCGACGCCTCCGGGCACACCGCCCGGCACTCCTTGGGGAACACCGCCGTCGGGGACGTACCGGCCGGCCGCCGGCCCCTGGCAGCAGCCGCCGGCCACCCGGCCCTACACCTCACCGCAGGCGCCCGCAGCGCCGGTGCCGCCCGCCCCCGTGGCGCGGCGTCCCGGGCCACCGGCCAAGGTGGCGGTGCCCGTGCTCGTCGTCGCGCTGCTCTGCATCGCCTTCGGCATCTGGGCGCTCACCGTCTCCTGACCGCTACCGGCGGCCGGACCACCCGGGCGGGATGCCCGGGGCCCGCGGCCCCGACCGCGTGGGCTCCGCCGCGTGCGCCTGCGCGGAGAGCGCGGGGTCGTCGGCGACGGACGTCCGGCGGACCCGCAGCGTCCAGGCCCCGAGGGCGGCCAGCAGCACCGCACCCGTGCCGATCCCGGCGTAGCCCAGTGTCCGCAGATTCCCGCCGCCGTCCGGCCGCGGTGCGGGCAGCCCCTCCTCCGCCGCCTCCTGACCCCCGGGCCGTACGGAGAAGTCCCCGGCGGGCCCGGCGTACCCCGGCCCCGGCCGGGCCGCACCGCGGACGTCCACCCGCAGCGTGAGGTCCGCGCCCCGCGGGAAGAACCGCGCGGCGTCCGGGTGGAGCGTGACCTCCAGGTAGTACCAGCCGGCGACCCGCACGGCCCGCACCTCGTCGGAGGCGGCGAAGCGGTTGCCGTACGCCACGGGCGCGGTGAACAGCTTCGAGGCGGCGGGCCGCCCGTCGTAGAAGACGAAGGTGTCGTCGTCGATCACGCCGCGCGCCGGGTTGTACGCGGTCACCCCGAGCGCCTTGGCGATGCCCGCGCCGCCGGCCGCGTCGGGCAGCTCCGCGCTGACGTTGAGGCGCTGGCCCCAGTCGACCGGCACCCGGTAGAAGCGGGACTCACCGGGCCGGATGCGGTCCCGCCACAGCCCCGTGCCCACGGACCCCGCGTTGTGGAAACCGCTGCCACCGCGGGCCTGCCGCTTGGTACCGGAGGCCGGCGGCGGAGGCGTCGCCGACGGCCAACTGCCCTCCGTGGGCGCGGCGGGCGGGGTGCCCTTGAGACCCGGCTCGGAGAGATGGGTGATCTCGATCGGCCACGCCTGCGGCCCGGAGGTCGCCGGGCCCTCCCGGCTGACGACGAGGTAGTACGCCCCGGCGCTCCGGCACCGCGCGCTGTCGCCGTCGACGCCGCGGGTGGCGTGGTCGGCGATGGGGTACGCCGTGCCGTCCGCGCGGAACGCCGGATCGGCCTCCCGGTCGCAGATGGTGCCGTCGGCGTCCTGCACGCTGATCTTGATGCGGTCGGCGTGGTCCTCGACCTTGGTGCCCGGCGGCGGCGCGGCGACCACCGAGAAGTACGCGGTGGACTTCGCGTCGAGCGGCACGGTGTAGTACTTCCGCTCCCCGCGCCCGATGGCGTCGGTGTACGTCCCCGTGCCGATCTCCGGGGCATCGGCCGCGCCGGCCCGGCCCTTGACCGGGACGGCGTCCGGCGCCGTGGTGTAGCGGGGCACGTCCTCGATGTCCGTGCCGGCCGCGGACGCCGTGCCCACCGCGCCCGGTGCCAGCGCCACCGCCGAGAGCGCGGCCAGCGCGGCGGTGGCCCTCCGGATCGCACGCCCCGTCACCATGGCTCCCCCTTCGCCGCGTTCCTCCGCCGCTCCCGCGCCCGTTGCTCCTGCCCCGGAACGGCCGGCCGCACCGTACTGTCCGTCCGCGGATCCACCGGCCCGGCCCCGGCACCGCCCCGCACCGGGCGGCGCGCCCGGAGGTACGCCCCCGCGAGCCCGGCCAGCAGCAGGACCCCCACTCCGAGGGAACACCCGGCCACGACCGGACCGGGCTTCCAGCCGGCCCCGGGCAGCTTGCCGTTGTCCTCGTCCGGCGCCGTGTCGCCGGACGTGGTGTGGGAGGCCCGGCCCGCGCCCGCCCCCGGGCCGGACTTCGCCTTCCCCAGGACCGCGACCCGCAGCACCACCCCGACCTGCGCGTTCGGGGCGGACCGGGCGGCGTCGGCGCCCAGCGTCACCGCGAGGTAGAAGTCTCCGGCGCGGTGCACCGGTACGACATGGGTGCCGGACTCGTAGCGGTTGCTCCAGGCCACCGGCACGGTCCCCATCCGCAACGACGTCGGTTTCCCGGTGTACGGCCTGCGGGAGGTGAACTCGCCGGTGCCGTTGCCCACCGGCACCCGGTCCGGTGTGTAGACCTGGGTGGCCGCGTACGAGTAGTGCGTACTGCGGCCGTTCACCGTCGGCTCGTTGGCGAACTGCACGTCGTAGCGGAGTTGCTGGCCCCAGCCGACCGGCACCTTGTACCAGAGGGTCCGGGCGGGCAGCAGCCGGTCGCGCCAGACGCCCTGACCCAGCGCCCGGGCGTCGTTGAAGCCGGTGCCGCCCCGGACGTCCTTCGGGGCGCCCGCGGGCAGCACCGCGTCCTTGCCGCCCGCGCCGTACTCCGGTGCCGACTGCGCGGGGGTGACGCCCTTCTCCAGCGGATGTTCCACGTGAAACGTCAGCTCCACCGGCCACCGCGCGCCGTCCGCCCCGCGCCCCGCTCGGCGTTCGACGACGAACCAGTACCGCCCGGCCTTGTCGCAACTGCGGTAGCCGCTCTCCGACGGCACCCGGCTGAGCCCCGAGGTGAGCGGAGTGGCCCCCTCCCGCTGGCCGAACAACTGCGTGGCGGCCCCGCAGACACCGGCGGTGCCGTACGCCAGCTCGGTGTGGAGCGCGTCCGCGACGCCGACGGCGGCGCCGGGTCTCGGCGCCAGCGTCGCCGAGAAGTCGGCGGTGGAGGCGGCATCCAGATCGACGGCGTAGTACCGCTTCTCGTTCGGGCCGATGGTGTCGGTGTACTGACCGGGCGTAAGGCTCGGCGCACTCTCCCGGGACGCCGCGCCACGCACCCGATCGCCCTTCAAGCGGTAGCCACCGGCGGAGAGTTGCCCGGCCCGCTCCACCTGCCGGGTGAGCGCGGCGGCGTCCCGCACGTCGTAGGACCGCCCGCCCCCCGCCCCGGCCGCGCACTCCCGCCGCTGCCGGGCCGGGCCGGACACCTGGAAACCGGCGGTGTCGATCCGCGGCTCCCCGGCCGACCGGCCGATCCGGTCCGCGACCGCGCACGGCGACGGCGTCCGGCAGCCGTCCTCACCGCCCGGGACCAGCAGGATCGCCCGCTCACCGCCGGAACTCCCGCCGGGCGCCCGCAGATCGGCCGCGGCGGCCCGGAGCGACCGGCCGATGGAGCCACCCCCTTCGGACCCGACGGCGGCGACCGCCTTCCCGAGACCGTCACGGCCGGACAGGCCGACGGGCCGCACCGACCGGGCGTCGTCGCACCCCCGCGTTCCGCCGTCCCCGTGGCCCCGCGGCCCGGTGGGGTGGCCGTCCGGCCCGGCATCGGCGACGGCGCTGACGGCATGACGGGCGTCGGCGATCCGGCCGGTGCCGGTGCCGGAGCCGTCGTCCCGCGCCATCGAGCCGGAGGAGTCGAGGACCGCCACCGCGCCGCCGCCCTCGGCGCGGGCGGCCGGTACCGGGCGGGCGGCGTGCGCCGGTGCCGCGGCCGACGCCAGCAACAACCCGCAGGTCAGCGCCGCCCGCCACCGTCGATGCCGTCGTGCCATGCCCTCGTCCCCCTCGCGCCGTACGGGTACCCCACCACGTGACTTTGCTAGTGCAACTCAATCATGTGCTATGGCAAACACACGGGGCGGAGCCACAGCCGCACCACGGCGTCCGTACCCCGGGTGCCACCCGCACCCACCCCCGACGCACGAAACCCCGGAAGCCAGTGGCAACCGGGGTCCGTACAAACTGTGCTGGGCGTCTGGTCTCACACACCCGAACCTGCGGGCACGGAGTCGGTCGCCTCCGTCCACAGATCCTGCTCGGCGCGATCCGCCTGGATCTGGCGGTACACGAGGAGCCCGCCGATGGCGGCCAGTGCGACCAGGAGAAGCTTCTTCACCGCGCGACCTCGTCTTTCGTTGACGTAGGGGACCTATGTGGGCCGATGATACACACCGGCCGATACCGATCGGTTATCTCCTCCGCACCGGGCGACGACCGGCCCGCGGCCGCCCCAACTGCCGCCCCCGTCAACGACATCGGCCCGGCCGGAGAAATCTCCGGCCGGGCCGATGGGCGGTGCGGCTACCAGGACTTGAACCTGGGACCTCTTCCTTATCAGGGAAGCGCTCTAACCGTCTGAGCTATAGCCGCTCGTTCGCTGCACCAGAAGATTAGCGCACTTCAGAGGCGTTCCCAAAATCGAGGGGCGGGCCGCCCTCACGGCCCGCCCCCGACGGGTCATTCGTCCTCGGCGAGCGTCAGCTCCACCCCGCCGACGAAGCCCGCCGACAGGTTGTAGATGAACGAACCGAGGGTCGCCAGCGCCGTCGCCAGCACCACGTCGATCACCGCGATGACGGTGGTGAACAGCAGCACCCGCGGCAGCGACAGGAACGACTGGAGGTCGAAGCCCTTGCCGTCGGCGGAGCCGCTCGCCTCGCTGATCGCCGTACCGACCGTGGAGAAGACGCCCATCGCGTCCATCACCATCCACAGCACGGCGACCGCCACGATCGTGCAGACGCCCAGCGCGAGGGAGAGCAGGAAGCTCACCTTCATCACCGACCAGGGATCGGTACGCGCCACCCGCAGCCGCGCCTTACGGGTGCGCGGCGCCGTACGGGCGTCGGTGCGCGGCAACCGCACCGAACCGGTGCCGCCGTCCGCCGGGTACGCCCGCGGCGGCTCGTACGGCTTGTGCGGCGGCTGCGCCTCGGGCTGCGGCTGTGAATGCTGCGGATACGGCTGACGGGTGTCGGTCATGCTTCCCCCCTCGGGGCTGCCGGACGTGCCGGAGCCACGGGCGCTGTCCTTCGTCACGGTCGCGGGTCCGGACGAGGTGCCCTTCCCGGCTCCCGTTCCACCCGCCGCAGCGCCCGTGGCTCCACTCACGACCTACTCCTTGTGCTTATTCCGCCGCGGGCTGCCCGCCCTCGGCCGCCGGCTCGGCACCCGCCGCCTCAGCGGTCTCCTCGGGCCCCTCGGCCCCGTCGACCTCTTCGGCTTCGCGCCCGGCCTCGGCGTTCCGTGCGATGCCGACGACGGCATCGCGCTTGCCCAGGTTGATCAGTTGGACGCCCATCGTGTCACGACCGGTCTCCCGGACCTCGTTGACCCGCGTACGAATGACGCCACCGCCGAGGGTGATGGCGAGAATCTCGTCGCTCTCCTCGACGACCAGCGCGCCGACCAGCGAACCGCGGTCCTCCACGATCTTGGCCGCCTTGATACCGAGACCGCCGCGGCCCTGGACGCGGTACTCGTCCACCGGCGTGCGCTTGGCGTAGCCGCCGTCCGTCGCGGTGAAGACGAACGTCCCCGCCCGTACGACGTTCATCGACAGCAGTTCGTCGCCCTCGCGGAAGCTCATGCCCTTCACACCGGAGGTCGCGCGGCCCATCGGGCGCAGCGCCTCGTCGGTGGCGGTGAAGCGGATCGACTGCGCCTTCTTGCTGATCAGCAGCAGATCGTCGGCGCCGGAGACCAGCTCGGCGCCGATCAGCTCGTCATCGCTGCCATCCTCCTGCTCACGGAGGTTGATCGCGATGACACCGCCGGAGCGCGGCGAATCGTAGTCCTTCAGCGGCGTCTTCTTCACCAGGCCCGCCTTGGTGGCGAGGACCAGGTACGGCGCGGCCTCGTAGTCGCGGATCGCCAGGATGCGGGCGATCTGCTCGTCCGGCTGGAAGGCCAGGAGGTTGGCGACGTGCTGACCGCGCGCGTCCCGTCCGGCGTCCGGCAGCTCGTACGCCTTGGCGCGGTAGACGCGGCCCTTGTTGGTGAAGAACAGCAGCCAGTGGTGGGTGGTCGAGACGAAGAAGTGGTCGACGATGTCGTCTTCCTTCAGCTTCGTGCCGCGTACGCCCTTGCCGCCGCGCTTCTGGGAGCGGTAGTCGTCGGTCTTGGTGCGCTTGACGTAGCCGCCACGCGTGATGGTGACGACGATGTCCTCCTCGGCGATCAGGTCCTCGATGGACATGTCGCCTTCGAAGGGCACCAGCTTGGAGCGGCGGTCGTCGCCGAACTTCTCGACCAGCGCGGCCAGTTCCTCGCTGATGATCTGCCGCTGCTTCTCCGGCGAGGCGAGGATCGCCTTGTACTCGTCGATCTTCTGCTGCAGCTCGTCGTGCTCCGCGGTGATCTTCTGGCGCTCCAGGGCGGCCAGCCGGCGGAGCTGCATCTCCAGGATCGCGTTGGCCTGGATCTCGTCGATGGCGAGCAGGCCCATCAGGCCCTCGCGCGCCACCTCGACGGTGTCGCTGCGCCGGATCAGCGCGATGACCTCGTCGATCGCGTCCAGCGCCTTGAGCAGACCGCGCAGGATGTGCGCCCGCTCCTCCGCCTTGCGCAGCCGGAAGCGGGTGCGGCGGACGATGACCTCGACCTGGTGGGTGACCCAGTGGCGGATGAACGCGTCCAGCGAGAGGGTGCGCGGCACCCCGTCGACCAGCGCGAGCATGTTGGCGCCGAAGTTGGTCTGCAGATCGGTGTGCTTGTAGAGGTTGTTGAGCACGACCTTGGCGACCGCGTCCCGCTTGAGGACGATGACCAGCCGCTGACCCGTACGGGAGGACGTCTCGTCACGGACGTCCGCGATCCCGCCGATCTTGCCGTCCTTGACGAGGTCGGCGATCTTCTGCGCGAGGTTGTCCGGGTTGACCTGGTAGGGCAGCTCGGTGACGACCAGGCACTGGCGGTTCTGGATCTCCTCGACCGCCACCACCGCGCGCATCGTGATCGAGCCGCGGCCGGTGCGGTACGCCTCCTCGATGCCCTTACGGCCCACCACCAGCGCGCCGGTCGGGAAGTCGGGGCCCTTGATCCGCTCGATCAGCGCCTCCAGCAGCTCCTCCGAGGAGGCGTCCGGGTTCTCCAGCGCCCACTGGGCACCGGCGGCGACCTCGCGGAGGTTGTGCGGCGGGATGTTGGTGGCCATACCGACGGCGATACCCGCCGAGCCGTTGATCAGCAGGTTCGGGAAGCGGGACGGCAGGACCGTCGGCTCCTGGTTCCGGCCGTCGTAGTTGTCCTGGAAATCGACGGTCTCCTCGTCGATGTCCCGCAGCATCTCCATCGAGAGCTGCTTCATCTTGCACTCGGTGTACCGCATGGCGGCGGCCGGGTCGTTGCCCGGGGAGCCGAAGTTGCCGTTGGAGTCGACCAGCGGCATCCGCATCGACCAGGGCTGCGCCAGGCGGACCAGCGCGTCGTAGATCGAGGAGTCGCCGTGCGGGTGGTACGTACCCATGACGTCACCGACGACGCGGGCGCACTTGTAGAAGCCCTTCTCGGGGCGGTAGCCGCCGTCGTACATCGCGTAGAGCACGCGGCGGTGCACCGGCTTGAGACCGTCGCGGACGTCGGGCAGCGCACGCGAGACGATGACGGACATCGCGTAGTCGAGGTAGGAGCGCTGCATCTCCGTTTCGAGCCCGACCGGCTCTACGCGCATACCCACGCCCTCGATGGTGGCGGGTGCGCCCTCGGCGGTGGTGCCGTCCGGGGTCACGGGGGGAGTCTCGTCGGCCATGGTGGTTCAAAGTCCTTTCGCGCTGCGGCTGTTGAGGGGCCGACAGACTCAGATGTCGAGGAAGCGGACGTCCTTGGCGTTGCGCTGGATGAACGAGCGACGCGCCTCGACGTCCTCGCCCATCAGCACCGAGAACAGGTCGTCGGCGCGGGCCGCGTCGTCCAGGGAGACCTGGCCGAGCACGCGGTGGTCGGCGTCCATCGTGGTGACGCGCAGCTCCTCGGCGTTCATCTCACCGAGACCCTTGAAGCGCTGGACGGAGTCGTCCTTGATGCGCTTGCCGGCCTGCTTGCCGCGCTCGATCAGGGCGTCCCGCTCGGGGTCGGAGTAGGCGTACTCGAAGTCGTCCCGGCCCCACTTGATCTTGTACAGCGGCGGGCGGGAGAGGTAGACGTGGCCCGCCTCGACCAGCGGCCGCATGAAGCGGAAGAGGAAGGTGAGCAGCAGGGTGTTGATGTGCTGACCGTCGACGTCGGCGTCCGCCATCAAGATGATCTTGTGGTACCGGAGCTTCTCGATGTCGAAGTCCTCGTGCACACCGGTGCCGAACGCCGAGATCAGCGCCTGGACCTCGTTGTTCTGGAGGATCTTGTCGACCCGGGCCTTCTCGACGTTGAGGATCTTGCCGCGGATCGGGAGGATCGCCTGGTACTCCGGGTTACGGCCGGACTTGGCCGAGCCGCCGGCGGAGTCACCCTCGACGATGAAGATCTCGCACTTGGTCGGGTCGTTGGACTGGCAGTCGCTCAGCTTGCCCGGCAGCGACGCCGTCTCCAGCAGCCCCTTACGGCGGGTCAGATCGCGCGCCTTACGGGCCGCGACGCGGGCGGTGGCCGCCTGGATGCCCTTGCGGATGATGTCCGCGGCCTCGTTGGGGTTGCGGTCCAGCCAGTCCGTCAGGTGCTCGTGGACGACCTTCTGGACGAAGGTCTTCGCCTCGGTGTTGCCGAGCTTCGTCTTCGTCTGGCCCTCGAACTGCGGCTCGCCCAGCTTGACGGAGATGATCGCGGTCAGACCCTCGCGGATGTCCTCACCCGTGAGGTTGTCGTCCTTCTCCCGCAGCAGCTTCTTGTCACGGGCGTAACGGTTGATCAGACCCGTCAGCGCCGCGCGGAAGCCCTCCTCGTGGGTGCCGCCCTCGTGGGTGTGGATGGTGTTGGCGAAGCTGTAGACACCCTCGCTGTACTGGGTGTTCCACTGCATCGCGATCTCCGCGGAGAGCAGCCGCTCCTTGTCCTCCGCCTCGACGTCGATGACCGTCGGATGCACCAGCTCGCCCTTGCGGGAGTTCAGGTACTTCACGAAGTCGACGATGCCGCCCTCGTAGTGGTACCGGACGGAGAGCGGCTTGCCCTCCTCGTCCACGTGGTCCGGGCGCTCGTCGGTCAGCGAGATCGCCAGGCCCTTGTTGAGGAACGCCATCTCCTGGAAGCGGCGCGAGAGCGTCTCGAAGCTGTAGACGGTGGTCTCGAAGATGTCGCCGTCGGCCCAGAACGTCACCGAGGTGCCGGTCTCGTCCGTCGCCTCGTGCCGCGCCAGCGGGGCGGTCGGCACACCGAGCTTGTAGTCCTGCGTCCAGCGGTAGCCGTCCGTACGGACCTCGACCGCCACCCGCTGGGACAGCGCGTTCACGACGGAGACACCCACGCCGTGCAGACCACCGGAGACCGCGTACCCGCCGCCGCCGAACTTGCCGCCCGCGTGCAGCACCGTCATGACGACCTCGACGGCCGGCTTGTTCTCCGACGGGACGATGCCGACCGGGATGCCACGGCCGTTGTCGACGACGCGCACGCCGCCGTCGGCGAGGATCGTGACGTCGATGGTGTCGGCGTGCCCGGCCATCGCCTCGTCGACGGAGTTGTCGACGACCTCCTGCACCAGGTGGTGCAGACCGCGCTCACCGGTCGAGCCGATGTACATGCCGGGGCGCTTGCGTACCGCGTCCAGACCCTCCAGGACGGTGATCGCGCTGGCGTCGTACGACTTCTCACCGGAGGAACCGTCCGCGGCGCCTGCCGGGACCCCCTCTTCGGTGGAAGCCGTGTTGTTCTCGTTGAGGTCGCCGGAGTCGGCCACGAAGCGCCCTTTCTGGCACAGCACGAGCCCTCCCCTGCCTGTGGGGGACACCCCACGGAGTCGAAGGGGAGCGGCTGCGTCGTTCTGTCTTGATCGACGTGTCCCGCGATCCGGCGGGATTACGTACCAGTGTACCGGTGGCGCCGACACTCATGGGGCTTTGCGGGTACCTGAGTCCGCATGTGCCGCCCTGAACTCACGTCCGCCGACTCCCCATATCTGGAACGGGGCCTCAGGACGCTCACACCGGCACTCAGCGCTTCGGACTGTCAACCGGTCGCAACCGTGAGCGGAGTCTCATCCACAACCTGTGTGCACAACCGTCACGGGAGGCGCGAACCGCCTCAGCCGTACGTGTCCCCGGGGCCCGTGCTGCCGGGCGCCCGCAGCGGTCCGTACCGCCGCGCCGGACCGCCCGGACCCAGCACCTTGAGGAGCTTCACGGTGCCCTGGCCCAGGTCCTGGTTGAGCCGCCGGACCAGTTGCGGGGCCAGCAGCCGCAACTGCGTCGCCCACGCCGTCGAATCGCACTGCACCGTCAGCACCCGGGCGTCCTCGTCGTACCGCTGCGGCTCGCAGTGCTGCGCCACCTCGGGGCCGACCAACTGCGGCCAGCGGCCCATCACCCCGCCGACCGCCGCCGGGGTCTCCCAGCCTCGCTCGGTGATCAGACGGTTGATCGCCGCGCCCAGCGGCAGCGGATCGCGGCCGTCGGCCCGCGCGCCCGAGCGCAGCCCGCCGCCGCGGCGCGCCTGCTTCTTCTGCTGGGCGGCGGCGCCCCGCGCCCGCGCCTGCTCCTTCGCCGCCACCAGCGCCTGCCGGGCCAGATCGATGCCCGACAGCTCCGGCTCGGGCTTCTTCCCGGGCTCCTCGCTCACGGTGTCTCCGCGCGGACCGTGCCGCCGGACACCGCGAACCGCCGACCGGCCAGCGCCCCCGGCACATCGTCCTCGACCGCCGCCGTGACCAGCACCTGTTCGCCCGGCGCCACCAGCTCCGCCAGCCGCTCCCGGCGCCGCGCGTCCAGCTCGGCGAAGACGTCGTCGAGGACGAGCACCGGCTCGCCGCTGCGCCGCCCGCCGTCCTCCGGCGTCTGCGGCATCTCGCCCTCCGACCGCAGCAGGTCGTACGAGGCCAGCCGCAGCGCCAGCGCGTACGACCAGGACTCGCCGTGGCTGGCGTACCCCTTCGCGGGCAGGTCACCGAGTTTGAGCAGCAGCTCGTCGCGGTGCGGGCCGACCAGCGTCACACCGCGCTCGATCTCGTTCTTCCGCGCCTCGCCGAGCGCTTCGAGCAGCGCGCCGTACAGCTCCTCGCGGTTGGTCGCGCGGGCCATCGCCTCGCCCGCCGAACCGCGGTACTCCAGGCCCACCGGGCCGCCGCCGGGCGCCAGTTGGGCGTACGCCTTGTCCGTCAGCGGACGCAGCGCGGCGATCAGATCGAGCCGCTGCGCCAGCAGCTCGGCACCGGCGCGCGCCAGGTGCTGATCCCAGATGTCCAACGTGGACAGATCCATCTTCCGGCCACCGTGGCGCCGGGCGAGCGCCGCGGACTTCAGCAGGGTGTTGCGCTGTTTGAGGACGCGGTCGTAGTCGCCGCGCACCCCGGCCATCCGCGGTGCCCGCGCCGTGATCAGCTCGTCCAGGAACCGCCGCCGCTCCCCGGGATCGCCCTTGATCAGCGCCAGATCCTCCGGCGCGAAGAGCACCGTACGGACGATGCCGAGCACATCGCGCGGCTTCACCTGGGAGGAGCGGTTGATCCGGGCGCGGTTGGCGCGGCCCGGGTTCAGCTCCAGCTCGATCAGTTGCTGCCGGTCCCCCTGGGCGACGGCGGCGCGGACGATCGCCCGCTCGGCGCCCATCCGCACCAGCGGCGCGTCGGAGGAGACCCGGTGGCTGCCGAGCGTCGCCAGATAGCCGACCGCCTCGACGAGGTTGGTCTTGCCCTGGCCGTTGGGGCCCACGAACGCCGTGACGCCCGGTTCGAGCGGGACCTCGACCCGGGCGTACGAGCGGAAGTCGGCGAGCGACAGATGCGTGACGTGCATGGAGCTGCGCCGACCTCCCGCGGCTGCGGACCTGCTGGTTACTTCTTGTTCTCGACGGCGTGGCCGCCGAACTGGTTGCGCAGCGCCGCGATCATCTTCATCTGCGGCGAGTCCTCCTGGCGGGAGGCGAAGCGGGCGAAGAGCGAAGCGGTGATCGCGGGCAGCGGCACCGCGTTGTCGATCGCCGCCTCGACCGTCCAGCGGCCCTCACCGGAGTCGGCGGCGTAGCCCCGCAGCTTGTCCAGGTGCTCGTCGTCGTCGAGGGCGTTGACCGCGAGGTCGAGCAGCCAGGAACGGATGACCGTGCCCTCCTGCCAGGAGCGGAAGACCTCCCGCACATCGGTGACGGAGTCGACCTTCTCCAGCAGCTCCCAGCCCTCGGCGTACGCCTGCATCATCGCGTACTCGATGCCGTTGTGGACCATCTTGGCGAAGTGGCCGGCGCCGACCTTGCCCGCGTGCACCGAGCCGTACTCGCCCTCGGGCTTGAGCGCGTCGAAGATCGGCTGGACCTTCGCGACGTCCTCGGCGGAGCCGCCGTACATCAGCGCGTAGCCGTTCTCCAGGCCCCAGACACCACCGGAGACACCGCAGTCGACGAAGCCGATGCCCTTGGCCGCCAGCTCCTCGGCGTGCTTCTCGTCGTCGGTCCAGCGGGAGTTGCCGCCGTCGACGACGATGTCGCCCTCGGACAGCAGCTCACCGAGCGCGTCGATGGTCGCCTGGGTGGCGTCACCGGCCGGAACCATGACCCACACGACCCGCGGACCCTTGAGCTTGCCCACAAGCTCTTCCAGGCTGTGGACATCCGCGAGATCGGGGTTGCGGTCGTATCCGACGACGGTGTGGCCGGCGCGGCGGATGCGCTCGCGCATGTTGCCGCCCATCTTGCCGAGACCGACGAGACCGAGCTCCATCAGAGACCCTCTTTGCACGTAGTCGTTGCTGTTCGTACCCGCCTCCGAGCCTACGCCGGGTGGTGCGTGCACACCTGTGGGCCCGAGCGCTCATCGGCTCCGCCCGCCCGGGGACGCGGAGGGCCGGCCGGAAGCCCCGGCCGGCCCTCCGCGTGCGGACGTCAGCCGGAGAGCCGCACCGGCATGATCAGGTACTTGTACGTCTCGTCCGCCTCGGCGTCCTTGGCGGGACGGCCACTGAGCAGCGCGGGCTTGGTCGACGTCGTGAAGGACAGTTGCGCGACCGGGGAGTCGATCGCGGACAGGCCCTCCAGCAGGAAGCCCGGGTTGAAGGCGATCGAGATGTCGTCGCCCTCCAGGTCCGCGTCGACGCGCTCCACAGCCTGTGCGTCGTCGCTGGAGCCGGCCTCCAGGATCAGCACACCCTGCTCGAAGCTGAGCCGCACCGGGGTGTTCCGCTCGGCCACCAGCGCCACACGCTTGACCGCCTCGACGAACGGCGCGGTCTCGATCACGGCGACGGAGTTGAACTCGGTCGGGAAGAGCGTGCGGTACTTCGGCAGATCGCCTTCCAGAAGCCGCGTCGTCGTCCGGCGTCCGGCGCCCTCGAAGCCGATCAGCCCCTCGCCCGCGCCCGAACCGGACAGCGCCAGGGTGACGGTGTCACCGCTGCTCAGCGACTTGGCGGTGTCCTGAAGCGTCTTGGCGGGGACCAGCGCGACGGCGGAGGCGTCCGGGTTCTCCGGCTTCCACAGGAACTCACGGACGGCGAAGCGGTACCGGTCGGTGGAGGCCAGCGTGACGGTGTCGCCCTCGATCTCGATCCGCACACCGGTGAGCACCGGCAGGGTGTCGTCACGTCCGGCGGCGATCGCCACCTGCGCGGCGGCGGCGGCGAAGACCTCACCGGGGACGGTGCCGGTGGCGGTGGGCATCGTCGGCAGGGCCGGGTATTCCTCCACAGGCAGGGTGTGGAGGGTGAAGCGGGAGGAGCCGCAGACGACGGTCACCCGTACACCGTCGGTGGAAATCTCCACCGGGCGGTTGGGGAGCGCCCGGCAGATGTCGGCGAGCAGCCGGCCGGAGACGAGGACGGTGCCCTCCTCCTCGACCTCCGCCTCGACCGAGACCCGCGCCGAGACCTCGTAGTCGAAGCCGGAGAGCGACAGCTTGCCGTCCTCCGACTTCAGCAGCAGGCCCGCGAGGACGGGCACCGGCGGACGGGCCGGGAGGCTCTTGGCCGCCCAGGCCACCGCCTCCGCGAGTACATCGCGCTCCACCCGGATCTTCACCGGAAACCGCCTCCTGCTGTTGCTGGCTCTCGCCCTGCTGGCTTTCGTCGTCGGCTGAGTTGCCGGATTCCAGTCTGACGCACGCCACCGACAGCCGTTGCTGCTCGGGGTCAAGTCGGCTCGGCGGGCGGTCGGCGAGCCGAGCGCGAGTTGTGCACAGGCCCCGTTTCCGAACGAGTTCCCCGGTAGATATCCGTGGTCGTAGTAGTAGGGCCTGTGGAAACCGTGGACAACTGCCTTTTCGCAGGTCAACGCGGATTTTTTATCCACCGGGCCTGTGGGTGGCGGTCGTGGATAACCCGGCGGATCTGTGGACCGCCGAAAGTTCTGCACACCCCATGCACAGGGGAAGGCGACTTCTCCCCAGCGCCGTCCCCAGTTTTACCCACGTTCCCCACAGCCCAACCCCCGGTGTTGATGTGACCGCTTTCACTCGGGCCGGTGAGAGCCGGTGTCGTGTTGCCGAACAGTGGACAGGGGTGTGGAGAAGCTGGGGACAACCGCCCCCAGCCTGTGGGCAGCCGGTGGACAACCCGAATGGCCCCCTGTGGACGAACTCTCTGTCCACAGCCTGTGGATTACGGTTTGCCACAAATCCACACCCCTCTGACCTCGCCCGATGATCCGTCAGAAGGGGAGCCTGTGGATCCCACAGGGATAACTTTCCAGTCCCCAGGGTGTGGACGGAAGATTTTCCCCCAATCTGTGGAGGAAGGCCGTGACCTCCCCCGGAAATCGAACAGAGCCGGGCGTCGTCCACAGATCCGGCGCCCCCACCGACGGTCCCGGACCCCCTTCCCGGCGCCCTTCCGAGCCGTTCCGGCACCCCCTGGGGACGACCGCACCGCCACCGCAGAACGCCGCACAGCGAAGCCGGACCACCCCGCGAGGGCGCCCGACGAGGACGGGCGAAGCCATGAGAAGGCCGCGGAAGCGGGGCCGGCCGCTAGCGGCCGGGAGCAGGCAGGCCACGTGGACGGCCGGGAGCGCCGGTGTACGGCCCCGGAAAGCGCGGAGGGCGCCCCGGGATCTCCCGGAGCGCCCTGCGGCGCGGCACCGGCCGTCACGGCGGCGCGCGCGTCAGCCGTTCTTGATGCGGTTGGTCAGCTCGGTGACCTGGTTGTAGATGGAGCGGCGCTCCGCCATCAGCGCCCGGATCTTGCGGTCGGCGTGCATCACCGTCGTATGGTCCCGCCCGCCGAACTGCGCGCCGATCTTCGGCAGCGACAGATCCGTCAGCTCCCGGCAGAGGTACATTGCGATCTGCCGCGCCGTCACCAGCACCCGGCTGCGGGAGGAGCCGCAGAGGTCGTCGACGGTCAGCCCGAAGTAGTCGGCGGTCGCCGCCATGATCGCGGTCGCGGTGATCTCCGGTGCCGCGTCCTCACCGCCGGGGATCAGGTCCTTCAGCACGATCTCGGTGAGCCCGAGGTCGACCGGCTGCCGGTTGAGCGACGCGAACGCGGTGACGCGGATCAGCGCCCCCTCCAGCTCACGGATGTTGCGCGAGATCCGGGACGCGATGAACTCCAGCACCTCGGGCGGCGCGTTCAACTGCTCCTGCACCGCCTTCTTCCGCAGGATCGCGATCCGGGTCTCCAGCTCGGGCGGCTGGACGTCCGTGATCAGACCCCACTCGAAGCGGTTGCGCAGCCGGTCCTCCAGGGTGACCAACTGCTTGGGCGGCCGGTCCGAGGAGAGCACGATCTGCTTGTTGGCGTTGTGCAGCGTGTTGAAGGTGTGGAAGAACTCCTCCTGCGTCGACTCCTTGCTCGCCAGGAACTGGATGTCGTCGACGAGCAGGATGTCCATGTCGCGGTAGCGCTTACGGAACGCGTCCGCCTTGCCGTCGCGGATGGAGTTGATGAACTCGTTGGTGAACTCCTCCGAGCTCACGTACCGCACCCGGGTCCCCGGATACAGGCTCCGCGCGTAGTGCCCGATCGCGTGCAGCAGATGCGTCTTGCCGAGCCCGGACTCGCCGTAGATGAACAGCGGGTTGTACGCCTTGGCCGGCGCCTCCGCGACGGCGACGGCCGCGGCGTGCGCGAAGCGGTTCGACGCGCCGATGACGAAGGTGTCGAAGAGGTACTTCGGGTTCAGCCGGGCGGTCGGCTCACCGGGACCCGTCGCCGGCGCGGGCTGCGCCGCGAGCGGGCCGGGCGCACCACTGGGCGCGGGCAGCGCCGGACCGGGACCGGCGTGCCGCCCCGACTGGTGCTCGGCGGCGTCCCGGCGCTGCGCCTGCGGATCGTAGGGGTCGCGCCCCTCGGAGTGCTGCGCCCGCGGGTGCTCGGGCCCCTGCCCGCGGTAGTCGCCCTGCTGCTGTACGTGCGAGGGGGGCGGCGTGGCGTACGGATCGCGCTCGGGGAAGCCGAGGCGCTGCTGCTGCCAGCCGTAGTCCTCGCGCGGACCGGGCGCGGGCGGCATGGAGGAGGAGTGCTGAGGCCAGGAGCCGGGCTCGTGCCGGGGCTGCTGGTGCTGCGGGTAATCGGGGTAGGCGGGCCGCACATGCGGCAGCTCGTCGCCCTGGCGCCCGTAGCCCTGCCGTCCGTCGTAGCTCTCGTACGTCTCGTGCGGCGGCTGGTGCTGCGGGTGCTGCCCCTGCTGAGGGTGCGGGGAGTGCTGCGGGGCCTGCGGCTGCGGCGCGGGTGCGGCGGGCTCCTCGGAGGAGTCGTCGACGGTGATCGCGATCCGGATCGGGCGGCCGCACTCATGGCTGAGGGCCTCGCCGATCAGCGGGGCCAGCCGGCCTTCCAGCACGCCCTTGGCGAATTCGTTGGGGACGGCGAGCAGCGCGGTGTCGGCGACGAGCGCCAGCGGCTGCGTGCGCTTGAGCCAGTCCTGGTCCTTGGGCTTGAGGCCGTCGCCGTCCGCCCGTAGGAGGTGGTCGAGTACGCGCGGCCACACTGCGGCAAGATCGGCAGGTACATCAGCCACGGAACACGCTCTCTCAGCAGTCCCACGAATGTGTGATTCTCAGGACGGGCGGGAAGTAATCGGGGTTCAGCCACGGTAGTCAGGCCGGGCCTGGGGATTCAAGTTGTTGTCCACAGGCTGTGCATAGTGTGTCCCGGCGGCCCCCGGTCCGGGGCGATCGAGCGGTGGTTTGACCGGATGGCGTAGCCGCGCGTACCGTGACCAGGTCGAGTTGTCGATGGCTGCTGCCGCCTGCCTCCGATGGGCAAAGATCGCTCAAGCGGTCAAGAAGCGGTGCACTTAGGCGTTGCGAGCTACTCGTGGGCGCACGGTGACAGCCAGTCGACGCCCCACATCTGTCTCGCATGAGGCAACAAGCATTCCTGGAGCCCCCGAGTGAGCAAGCGCACCTTCCAGCCGAACAACCGCCGCCGCGCGAAGACCCACGGCTTCCGTCTGCGCATGCGGACCCGCGCCGGTCGCGCCATCCTGGCCTCCCGCCGTGGCAAGGGTCGCGCCCGCCTGTCGGCCTGAGCAGCCAGACCCTAGGTCCATGACGTGCTGCCTACCGAGCATCGGCTGAGGCGGCGCGAGGACTTCGCGACCGCGGTACGCCGGGGACGCAGGGCCGGGCGCCCGCTCCTTGTCGTTCATCTACGTAGCGGTGCAACGGACCCGCACGCAGCGGGGGAACACGTTTCCCCCGCGCGTGCGGGTTTCGTCGTCAGCAAGGCCGTTGGCGGCGCCGTCGTCCGCAACAAGGTCAAGCGCCGGCTCCGGCACCTTCTGCGTGACCGGCTGTCCGCGCTGCCCGCCGGTAGCCTGGTTGTCGTACGGGCACTGCCCGGTGCGGGTGAATCGGACCACGATCAGCTGGCCCGTGACCTGGACGCCGCTCTGAAGCGGCTGCTGGGTGAGGTGCCGCGCGACAGCCGTCCCGTGGGGGGCAACCCTCGGATCCCCGGCAGGGGACCGGGAGGGAGCGCACAGTGAAGTACCCGCTGCTGCTGTTGATCAAGCTGTATCAGTGGACCATCAGCCCCTTGCTGGGCCCGGTCTGCAAGTACTACCCGTCGTGTTCGCACTATGGCTACACCGCCATCGACCGGCATGGCGCGGTGAAAGGGACTGCGCTGACCGCTTGGCGCATTCTGCGTTGCAACCCGTGGTCGCTCGGTGGCGTCGACCACGTCCCTCCCCGGAAGCGTCCGGTGTGGCATCAGCGGCTGAGGAGCCGCCTGGGCGGGCCCACCGCCTCTGAGCCCGTCGTCGCCCAGCCCGAGACTCAGCCCAATGCCCAAGGAGCCTGATTCGTGGACACGATCCTGAATCCCCTCTATTACGCCGTTTCCTGGATCATCGTCCAGTTCCACTCGTTCTACAGCCTGATCTTCGACAAGAACAGTGGCGCGGCGTGGGGTCTGTCCATCGTCTCGCTGGTGGTACTGATCCGTATCTGTCTGATCCCGCTCTTCGTGAAGCAGATCAAGGCGACGCGGAACATGCAGGCGCTCCAGCCGAAGATGAAGGCGATCCAGGAGCGCTACAAGAGCGACAAGCAGCGCCAGTCCGAAGAGATGATGAAGCTCTACAAGGAGTCGGGCACCAACCCGCTCTCGAGCTGTCTCCCGATTCTGGCCCAGTCGCCGTTCTTCATCTCGCTGTACCAGGTCCTGAACCACATCGCGCAGAACAAAATCGTCGGCGTCATCGACCAGCCGCTGCTGGAGAGCGCGCAGCAGGCACACATCTTCGGCGCCCCGCTGTCCGTGAAGTTCATGGACTCCGCGTCGAAGGTCGAGGCGCTCGGTGCCACGCTGACCGATGTCCGCGTCGTCACCGTCGTCATGATCGTTCTGATGTCGGCCTCGCAGTTCTACACGCAGCGCCAGCTCATGACGAAGAACGTCGACCTCACGGTGAAGACGCCGTTCATGCAGCAGCAGAAGATGCTGATGTACGTCTTCCCGATCATGTTCGCCGTCTTCGGTATCAACTTCCCCGTCGGTGTCCTCGTCTACTGGCTGACCACCAACGTGTGGACCATGGGCCAGCAGATGTTCGTCATCCGCCGGAACCCGACCCCGGGCAGCAAGGCGTACGAGGAGCGGCAGGAGCGGCTGCGGGCCAAGGGCAAGATCGTCGAGGACCCGGCCGAGATCGAGGCCAAGAAGGCGGCCGAGGAGGCGCGGCAGAACCGCCAGCAGCCCAAGCGGCAGCCGAAGTCCAAGCGTCAGGCGCCTGCCGGTCCGGCCACCGCGCGTCCCGCCGGTGCGCGGACCCGGGCCAGCTCGCAGCCCGGTAAGAGCGACGAGCAGAGCGGCGAGAAGAAGCAGTCGCTGGAGAAGAAGACCCCGCAGGACGGCAAGTCCACCGAGAGCGGCAAGGGGAAGGGCGGCGCTGCCGAGAAGGGCAGCTCCTCCGGGTCCCGTACCACCAAGTCCGGACAGCGCAAGGGCCAGCAGCGCCCCAAGCACCCGTCCAAGAAGTAAGAGGAGTCCTTTCGTGACGGACACGACCCCTGCCGCCAAGGGCACCGACACCCTGACCCGCCTGGAGCAGGAAGGCGAGATCGCGGCCGACTACCTCGAGGGTCTGCTGGATATCGCGGACCTCGACGGCGACATCGACATGGACGTCGAGGCCGACCGTGCCGCCGTGTCGATCATCAGCGACTCGACCAGCCGCGATCTGCAGAAGCTGGTGGGCCGCGACGGTGAGGTGCTGGAGGCGCTGCAGGAGCTGACCCGCCTCGCCGTGCACCGGGAGACCGGTGACCGCAGCCGGCTGATGCTCGACATCGCCGGGTTCCGGGCGCGGAAGCGCGAGGAGCTGGCCGAGCTGGGCGCGAAGGCGGCGGAGGAGGCGAAGGCGACCGGTCAGCCGGTGAAGCTGGACCCGATGACGCCGTTCGAGCGCAAGGTCGTCCACGACGCCGTGGCGGCGGCGGGGCTGAACAGCGAGTCCGAGGGCGAGGAGCCGCAGCGACGCGTGATCGTCCTGCCGGCCTGACCCTCCGCACTCCCGTGTCGTTGGCCCCGTCTGCACGCCAGGCGGGGCCAAGTCTTGTCAGCCTTCTGTGTTATCCCGGGGAAGACCCCGGTTCCGGCAGCACCAGCAGCAGTCCAGAGGAAGGGCGGTTCCCGTGACGGAGGCAGCAGCGGAGCTCCCTCCCGCGCCGAAAGAGGCGCAGGAGGTATTCGGTGAGCACTTTGCGGAGGCCGTGCGGTACGGCGAACTGCTCGCCGACGCCGGTGTGACCCGAGGGCTGATCGGCCCCCGGGAGGTGCCGAGGCTGTGGGAGCGGCACCTGCTGAACTGTGCGGTGCTCTCCGAGGTCGTCCCCGAGGGCGTCTCGGTCTGCGACGTCGGCTCGGGAGCGGGCCTGCCCGGCATCCCGCTGGCCCTGGTCCGGCCAGACCTCAAGATCACGCTGCTGGAGCCGCTGCTGCGCCGGACGAACTTCCTCCAGGAGGTCGTGGAGCTGCTGGGCCTGGACCATGTCACGGTCGTCCGCGGGCGGGCCGAGGAGGTCATGGGCAAGTTGCCGCAGGTGCATGTGGTGACCGCCCGTGCGGTGGCGCCGCTCGACCGGCTGGCGGGGTGGGGCGTTCCGCTGCTGCGTCCGTACGGTCAGATGCTGGCGCTCAAGGGAGACACCGCGGAGGAGGAGCTGAAGAGCGCCCGGGCGGCGCTGAGCAAGTTGGGCGTGGTGGAGACCTCGGTGGTGCAGGTCGGCGAGGGTGTGGTGGATCCGCTGTCGACCGTGGTCCGGGTCGAGGTCGGGGAGAGTCCGGGCGGTGTGCGGTTCGCCGCGAAGCGTGCCAAGGCGGCCCGGCCCAGCCGGGCGTCGCGGGGGCGGCGTCGCTGATCCCGCCCCGGCAGTACTGTCAACGGACCGGTGGGCGCGCCCTCGATCGGTGAGGGGCGCCCACCGCGCGGTCCAGGCAAAAGTGGCAAGGCGGAGTGTCGCGTCCTATTCGGACGTGGCGCTGGCATCGTGTTTCACGTGAAACGTCGTTCTCTGCTGCAAGGGATCATCGTGCGTGGTCAAGCCTCAGCCGAGCCGCGGGACCGTAGACCCACACGGGGCACCGAAGTATCCACAGACGTGGGTTCATCCACAGGAGAGCGGACCTCACTGGTTCGTGATACCGAAAGCATGGCAGGCTCAGAGCACTGTGAGCCTGATGTCGAGGAGAGTGAATCCTTGCGGTCCGACGCCCATATCGCGGGACCGATGACCGATCCGGTCCCCGGTCCCCGCAGCGAGTCGCTCGGGGAGAATGTTTCACGTGAAACACCGTCCCCGATGGACGACACCCCGATCGGTCGTGCAGCTCAGCTGACGGTGCAGGCAATCGGCCGCTCGGGCGAAGCACTGCCGCGCCCGGAACAGACGCGCGTCATGGTGGTCGCCAACCAGAAGGGCGGCGTGGGAAAGACCACCACGACCGTGAACCTGGCGGCGTCGCTGGCACTGCACGGTGCGCGCGTCCTGGTCGTCGACCTCGACCCGCAGGGCAACGCCTCCACCGCGCTCGGGATCGACCACCACGCCGAAGTGCCGTCCATCTACGACGTGCTGGTGGACAGCAAGCCGTTGTCGGACGTGGTGCAGCCGGTGCCCGATGTCGAGGGACTGTTCTGCGCACCGGCGACCATCGATCTGGCCGGCGCCGAGATCGAGCTGGTCTCCCTCGTGGCGCGGGAGAGCAGGCTGCACCGCGCGATCCAGGCGTATGAACAGCCGCTGGACTACGTCCTCATCGACTGCCCGCCCTCGCTCGGCCTGCTTACCGTGAACGCGCTGGTGGCCGGTGCGGAGGTGCTGATCCCGATCCAGTGCGAGTACTACGCGCTGGAGGGGCTGGGGCAACTGCTGCGCAACGTCGAGTTGGTGCGGGGGCACCTCAACCCCAAGCTCCACGTCTCGACGATTCTGCTCACCATGTACGACGGCCGTACGCGACTCGCCTCCCAGGTCGCCGAGGAGGTGCGCAGCCACTTCGGGAAAGAGGTGCTCCGCACGAGCATCCCGCGCTCGGTGCGTATCTCCGAGGCGCCCAGCTACGGCCAGACGGTGCTCACCTATGCCCCGGGATCCAGCGGCTCGCTCTCCTATCTGGAGGCGGCCAGAGAGATTGCCCTGCGCGGCGCGGGTGGTACCGCGGCACAGGAACTGAGTGTGAACTATGAACCGCAGCACGGTACGCCGGAGGGGACGCAGTGAGCGAACGACGTAGGGGACTGGGCCGTGGGCTCGGTGCGCTGATTCCCGCGGCGCCGCAGAGCGCCGAGCAGGGAGGCACGGCGGTGGGGCGTGGCGCGACGTCACCGTCGGCGGTCCCGGTGCTGGCACCGGAACGGGGAGTGGCCGCGGCCAAGGTGGCGGCGCTGCCGACGGCTCCTGTTTCACGTGAAACAGCCGAGCCTGCCGCGGACGCTTCCGCGGCAGGCTCGGAGGTGGCGGGTGCGCACTTCGCCGAGTTGGAGCTGGACGCGATCACCCCGAACCCCCGGCAGCCGCGGGAGGTGTTCGACGAGGACGCGCTGGCGGAGCTGGTCACGTCCATCCGCGAAGTGGGGCTGCTGCAACCGGTCGTGGTACGGCAGGCGTCGCCCGGCCGGTATGAGCTCATCATGGGTGAGCGCCGGTGGCGGGCGTGCCGTGAGGCGGGCCTGGCCAAGATCCCGGCCATCGTCCGGGCCACGGACGATGAGAAGCTGCTGCTCGACGCACTCCTGGAGAACCTGCACCGGGCTCAGCTCAACCCCCTGGAAGAGGCCGCGGCCTACGACCAGTTGCTGAAGGACTTCCAGTGCACGCATGACCAGTTGGCGGACCGGATCGGGCGCTCCCGCCCGCAGGTCACCAACACACTGCGGCTCCTCAAGCTCTCTCCGACCGTCCAGCGTCGGGTTGCCGCAGGGGTGCTCTCCGCAGGGCATGCCCGTGCGCTGCTGTCGGTCGACGATGCCGAGACGCAGGACACGCTCGCCCGGCGGATCGTGGCGGAGGGGCTGTCGGTCCGTGCGACCGAGGAGATCGTGGCGCTCCAGGCATCGGAACCGGCTGCCAAGGCCAAGGCGAAGGGGCCCCGGGCGGGCACCCGCGTCTCCCCCGCGCTCAGCGGTCTCGCATCCCGGCTGTCGGACCGTTTCGAGACCCGGGTGAAGGTCGACCTCGGCCAGAAGAAGGGGAAGATCGTCGTGGAGTTCGCCTCCATGGACGACCTGGAGCGCATTCTGGGGACCCTCGCCCCGGGCGAAGGGCCCGTGCTCGGTGCGCCCCAGGAGAACGGCAGCGAGAAGTGAGCTGACTTCTGAGCAAAGGGCGGGCCGCGTTCCGGAGGCATTCCGGGACACGGCCCGCCCTTTGCGTTCTCGCGGTACTCCCACCCATGAAGGGTGGATACGATGCGAACAGAGTGGCTCATCCGCCCCTGTGGCCTCACACCGGGGAGTGAGCCATGCGACCGGTGAGCCGCACGAAGCCGCTCGCCGTCGGATCCGGCGCGGCCGCCGGAGGAGGCACCGCGGTTCGCCGGGCGCCGGCGGTGCGGACGGTGGCCGCGTGCGGCGGGCGAGAGAAGTGAGGATCTGGCGCCATGGGCCGTCGGCTCGTACCGCTCACCCTGGACAACCTTCCGGATATCCCCAAGCCCTGTCGCTCCTGTGTGTTCTGGGAGCTTGACCCCGTCCGCGGGGATGCCGCGGTGGCAGCGGGCCGTGCAGGCCCCGAGAAGGAAGCCTGGCTCTCCGCCGTCCTGCTGGACTGGGGTTCTTGTGGGCGTGTGGTCTATGTGGACGAGGCGCCGGTCGGCTTTGTGCTCTACGCGCCGCCCGCCTATGTACCGCGCGCGGCGGCGTTTCCCACGAGCCCGGTGTCGGCCGACGCGGTGCAACTGCTGACGGCTCGGTTGCTTCCGGGATTCCAGCGACAGGGGCTGGGGCGAGTGATGGTGCAGACCGTGGCGAAGGACCTGATCCGGCGGGGCTTCAAGGCCATCGAGGCCTTCGGCGATGCCCAGTGGTCCGAACCGGCATGCCTGCTGCCCGCGGATCACCTTCTGGCCGTCGGCTTCAAGACCGTGCGGTCGCACTCCCGGTACCCGCGGCTGCGGCTGGAGCTGAGGTCGACACTGTCGTGGAAGGAAGACGTGGAGTTGGCGCTCGACCGGCTGCTGGGGGCGGTGCAGAAGGAGCCCGCGCTACGGCCGCTGTGAGCGGGCATGAGAAAACGGACCCGCCCCGCAGGGGGCAGGCCCGTTTCCCGTGAAACATCGTGGTGTTCGCTCAGGCGAGGAAGTCCGCCAGATCGCGCTCGATGCCGGCCTTCGGCTTGGCGCCGACGATGGTCTTCACGACCTCGCCGCCCTGGTAGACGTTCATGGTCGGGATCGACATGACGCCGTACTTGGCGGTGGTGGCCGGGTTCTCGTCAGTGTTGAGCTTGGCGATGACGATCTCGTCGTGCTCGGCGGCGATGGCCTCCAGGGACGGGGCAACCTGACGGCACGGGCCGCACCAGGTGGCCCAGAAGTCGACGAGAACGGGCTTGTCGCTCTTGAGGACGACCTCTTCGAAGTTGGCATCCGTAACGGTAACCGTGGCGCCGGCCATGGCAGTCTCCTTACTCAAGGGGTGGTGGAAAGCTGGGAAACCGCGGGCTCAGACGGCCGCGGTCTTCTCGGGCTCGGGGGTGGCGTCGCCGTCGGAGAGCGCCGCGAGGAAGCGCTCGGCGTCGAGAGCGGCGGAGCAGCCGGTGCCGGCGGCGGTGATCGCCTGGCGGTAGGTGTGGTCCACCACGTCACCGGCGCCGAAGACGCCCGGCAGGTTGGTGCGGGTGCTGGGCGCGTCGACCTTCAGGTAGCCCTCGTCGTCGAGCTTCAGCTGGTCCTTGAAGAGCTCGGTACGGGGGTCGTGGCCGATCGCGATGAACAGGCCGGTGACCGGAAGCTCGGAGGTCTCGCCGGTCTTGAGGTTGCGCAGCGTCAGCCCGGAGAGCTTCGCGTCGCCCTGGATCTCGGCGACCTCGCTGTCCCACACGAACTTGATCTTCGGGTCGGCGAAGGCGCGCTCCTGCATCGCCTTGCTCGCCCGCAGGGTGTCGCGGCGGTGCACGATCGTCACGGTCTTGGCGAACCGGGAGAGGAAGGTGGCCTCCTCCATCGCGGTGTCGCCGCCGCCGATCACGGCGATGTCCTGGTCCTTGAAGAAGAACCCGTCGCAGGTGGCGCACCAGGAGACGCCGCGGCCGGAGAGCTCGTCCTCGCGGGGCAGGCCGAGCTTGCGGTGCTGCGAACCGGTCGTGACGATGACGGTCTTCGCGCGGTGCACGGTGCCGGCGGTGTCGGTGACGGTCTTGATCTCCCCGGTGAGGTCAACGGCGACGATGTCGTCCGGGACCAGCTCGGCACCGAAACGCTCGGCCTGAGCCCGCATGTTGTCCATGAGGTCGGGGCCCATGATGCCTTCGCGGAAGCCGGGGAAGTTCTCCACGTCGGTGGTGTTCATCAGCGCACCGCCGGCGGTGACGGCACCTTCGAACACCAGCGGCTTCAGGGAAGCACGGGCGGTGTAGAGCGCTGCGGTGTACCCCGCGGGCCCGGAGCCGATGATGATCACGTTGCGGACGTCGCTCACGGGTGTCTTCCTTGTCTCTGCCGACTGCTTGCTGGGGCTCTGGAACTCTCACCCCACCCAACGGATCCTACGGGTCGAGCATTCCCGGCGTGCCGCAGCGCACAGGCGGCCGGTCAGTCCCGGGGGTAGGAGCGGTTCAGCAGGACTTGCCCGGGTGCCGGCGGTGTGGCGGAAACGCAGGAGGCGTCGACCACGTACGCGGTGACGCGCTTGGGGTCGGAGGGCATGGGGAGGACGGCGAGGTAGACGCTCTTGCCCTGGTAGGTGTCCTGCCGGGCCGCGAGTGGGGCCTCCGGGCGGCCGATGCCCCTGCTGACGCAGGACGGAACGGTGGCGTTCCCGCCGCGCATCGGGGTCTCCGGTTCGCTGCGGGTGCCGATTCCGGGGGACTTCTGCGAGCCCGCGGTGGCGAGGAGCTTGTGGACCTGTGTGGCGAGTGTCGCGGAGGACAGCTCTCCAGGTGTGCCGGCGCCCTTCTCCTCCGCCGTGGTGTGCCGGTCCGTCCCGCCACCGCCACCGGGACCGCTGTCGGTCGAGGAGTTCTGAACGACGATTCCGCCTACCCCGATCAGGGCTGCGGCCGCAGCCGTGCCCAGCAGGACGCGGGGCCAGCGACGTGAGCGAGCCGAGCGCCCACCTGGCGTACGCCGTCCCGGGCCGGTGGTGCCGCGAGGATGCCCGGCGGGCCGGCTCACACCGCCGGACGGCGGCGTGGCCTCGGTTTCACGTGAAACATCGGCCGCGGCTTCGGCTGTTTCACGTGAAACAGCGTTGATCGGGTCGGCGGATTCACGGGGAGCGGCAGCGGGCTCAGAGCGATCCGCAGCGGGCTCGTCGGGTGTTTCACGTGAAACCGAGGGTTCCGGCATGGCGTTCAGCAGCGCCTCGGCCGCGAGAGCGGCGTCGATGCGTCCGGCGACCTCGGCGGGCATGGGCACCGGGCCGGGGAGCGTCCCGAGCAGATCCCGGATCTCTTCCAGCGAGGCGAGGACGTCCTCGCAGAGCGCGCACGAGGCCAGGTGAGCACGGAGTGCGGTGGCGCGGGCCGGAGGAAGAAGTCCCTCTGTGAGGTCGGAGATCTCGGAGACCTCCGGATGCTCATCCGTGCCGGTTGTCGACGTCACGCTCGCCCACCTCCGCCCTTCACGGCACCTGTGTCGTTCGGTCCTGGTGTCGGTGGGACGGATCCCCCCGGCTCCTGGTTCCTTGCCGCCTTCGCCGTTCCGCCTTCACCCTCGGCCCGGAGATGCCGGACCAGGGGCAGCAGCCGGGCCCGGCCCCGTGCACAGCGGCTCTTCACCGTGCCCGTCGGCACATCGAGAACGGCCGCCGCCTCCGCGACCGGATAGCCCTGCATATCGACGAGGACGAGCGCGGCGCGCTGTTCCTCCGGAAGGGTACGCAGCGCACCGAGCAGTTCTCGGTGGAGATCCTGACGCTCCGCCGGTACCGCGGCCGACTCCTGCGGTTCCAGGAGCTGGTCGAGCTGTTCGGTCTCGGCGATGGGGGAGGTGCGTCGGGAGGCTGCCTTGCGGGCACGGTCCAGGCAGGCATTCACCGTGATGCGGTGCAGCCAGGTGGTGACGGCTGACTGTCCGCGAAAGGTGTGGGCGGCCCGGTAGGCGGAGACCAGTGCGTCCTGCACGGCATCGGCGGCCTCCTCGCGGTCGCCGAGGGTGCGGATCGCGACGGCCCAGAGCCGGTCACGGTGGCGTCGGACGATCTCCCCGAAGGCATCCGGATCACCTTTGACGTGCAGCGCGAGAAGCTCGGCATCGCTCGACGTGGCTGCTTCGTCATCTTCGGCGCGCACGGCCCTCCCACAGGTGCTCTTTCCCCTGCCCCATTGAAGCCCGCCGCATGGCGAAAGTAAATGAAACTGCGGATGCACGGCTTCGGAAGAGGGCCACTGACCAGCGCAAATGGGGTCGCGGTCCAGTGGCCTGAGGTAAGGGAGGGAGAAATGCGGTATTCGCGTACGGGGAAACCGGGCTTGTTTCGGAATGCGGGGAAAATCCGGTGGTATCGGTCGATCCGGCCGGTGAACGGGAAAAGCAGAAGCCCGGCCGATCCGCCGGCCGGGCTTCTGCATGCCGGTGAGCCGTTTTTGGGCTCCCCGCTCATCCGGTGAAGGAGATCTCCCGGATGGCCTGCTTGTAGCCCGCGCCGCTGTAGTCGTCGCTCGGGGCGTAGGGCATCGCCGTCATCCAGACCAGGACGTAGCGTGCCTTCGCCGAGGAGCTGAGCTTGACCTTCGCGGTCGTCTCCGAGGTATCCGCGCCACCGAGGCGCTTCATGGAGCTGAGCGGAGCGGAGGGTGACAGGGACGATGCCGCGTAGAGCGTGACCTTGGTGTGCTGGCCCGAGTAGTGCAGGTCTATCGACGCGCTGCCGAGCCGCTGCTCCGAGCCGAGGTCGTAGACGATGCCGACGCCCTGCTTGAAGTGCGGGTTCATGTCGGGGCCGTCGCGGTAGCTCATGCTCCGCCAGTAGGTGCTGGAGTCCTTGTCATAGGTGTAGCGCACCTGATCGGGATGTTGCGGGCGGCCGTCCGGGTAGTACTCGGCGGCGTCCTCGATCTTGAGTGGCTTGCCGTTCGGCTTGGTGTCGTGGTGCGTGTTGGGCTGCGGGGCCCCGCTGCCGGAGGTCTCGTTCTCCTGCTTGAGCAGGGTGTCCGCCAGTTGCCAGCTACCGAGACCCAACGCGGCGATCAGCAGCGCGGAGACACCCCACTTCAGTGCCTTGCCGGTGCGGCTCTGCAGCGGGGGCGGCGGCGTGGGCACGGGCTGCGTGGCGCGGTTCATCGGGTGGCTGCGTGCCGCCTGACCGTAGCTGCCCTGCTGGTACTGGGTCCGCTGGTACGGGGGCGGGGTGGTGAACGCCGTCTCCGGGGGCCGGATGCGGGGCATCGCCGCCACCGCCTTGGCCAGCTCGTCCGGAGTGGTGCAGGGCTGCTCCTGGCGGGAGGCGGTGGCACCGTCGTTGACCAGCGCACGCATGGCCAGCTCGGACAGGCCGCGGTGGACGCCGGCCCGCACCTGGTCGGGAGCGATCAGTCCGACGCCCTTGGGTAGCCCGGACATGCCGTAGGCGTCGTTCTCGTACGGCCAGCGCTGGGTCAGCGAGGCGTAGAGCAGGGCGCCGATCGCCTCCGTGTCCGCACGCTGCGGCTCTTCGCAGGTCAGCCCGCGCAGCGCCGCCATGATGGCGAGACCGCGGATGCGGTACTGCCCGGATTCCGTGCGGAGCACCGACCCGGGGTTGATCCGCAGGTGGGACAGGCCCTCGCGGTGTGCGGCGGCCATCGCCTGCGAGACCTGGCTGACGAGCTGGTAGGCGTCGTGCGGCTCCAACGGCCCCGCGGCGAGCACGGCGGCCAGGTCGGTGGCGTCCGGCAGCCACTCGTGGACGACGTAGACGAGATCGTTCTCCTCGACCGCGTCGAGGATCTGCACGAAGCGGGGGTCGCCGAGGAGCGCCGCGGAACGGGCCGCCGACAGCACCGGGCGGGCCCGTGGGTGGTCGGCGGGCAGGATGTGCACTCCGACGGCGCGGCGCAGTTTCTCGTCGACCGCGCGCCAGCTACTGAATCCCTCCAGCCGGGTGACGCACTCCTCCAAGCGGTAGCGCTTGGCGAGCTTGTGGCCGCTGTGCAGCTCGGAGGGTTGTGCGTCGGCTGCCGAGGTCGCGTCATCGGTGCCGACGGCTTCCTTTTCCGCGCCGGACGCCTTGTCGGGCTTCGCGCCGTCGTCCGTGGCCTTCCCCGCCTTGGCGGTCAGCGGTTGGTCACCGCTCGTGTCGGCCACGTCGACGGCAGCCGTGCTCCGTTCCGCCACCGTCGTTCCTGCCTCCCCATCCGTTGCAGGCTCAATGAGCCACGACAATTGTGCCCACAGTCCGCCACTATGCACGACACGCGGTGGCGGTCGATGGTTGTGCCTCAGCGCCCCAGCTTGGCGCGGACCATGCCGACCAGCGTCGTCATCTCTTCGATGCGCATCTTCCGTGCGGCCACGTAGAAGACCCCCAGTAGGGCGACCGCACCCACGATCAGTGCGGCGAGCGACCCGAGGAACCCGCTGCCGAGTCCCTGCATGATGCCGTACACCGCCGCACCGGCGATCACGGTTGCGGGAATGCTCGCGCCCGCCAGGCGGGCGTAGGTGCGCACGATACGGGCGCTGTCCAGGTCACCGTTCATCCGCTTGCCCAGCCGCCGCCAGGCGACCACGACGCCGATCATGTACGCGATGCCGTACGCGGCGGCCATCCCGATCACCGCCCAGCGCGCGGGCAGGATCAGGAAGCAGGCGGCCGAGGCGGCGGCGTTGACCGCCGCGACGATCACGGTGTTGTAGAAGGGCGTCCGGGTGTCCTCGTAGGCGTAGAAGGCCCGCAGGATCACGTACTGCACCGAGAACGGGATGAGGCCGACACCGAAGGCCATCAGCATGTAGCCCATCGGGACGCCCGCGCCGGACGAGCCGTAGACCAGCGTGCACAGCGGGACGCCGAGGGCCAGGAAACCGAACGAGATCGGGACGATGGCGACGGCCGAGGTCCGCAGGCCCTGGGACATGTCGTCCCGGACCGCGCCGCTGTCGCCGTCCGCCGCCGACCGGGCCAGCCGCGGCAGCAGCGCCGCCATCACGGAGACGGTGATGATCGCCTGCGGCATGTTCCAGATCAACTGGGCGCTGGCGTACGAGATGAAGCCGGTGCCGGGGTGGCCCTGGCGGTCCGCGGTGTTTCCGGCCCAGGTGGAGAGCTGGGTGACCACGAGGACACCCGCCTGGTTGGCGAGGACGAACAGAACGGTCCACTTCGCGAGCTTGGCGGCCTTGCCCAGCCCGTGCCCGCGCCAGTCGAACCGCAGCCGGAACGCGAAGTCGGCGTCCCGCAGGTACGGGATCATCGCCAGCGCCTGCACCACGAGACCGAGCAGCGTGCCGATGCCCAGCAGACGGATGCCCTCGTCGGGGATGGTGGTGACGCCGATACCGGAGGTCTCGGCGGTGCCGTACACCCAGATGAACAGCCCGAACGTGGCGATCATGACGATGTTGTTGAGGACCGGGGTCCACATCATCGCGCCGAAGCGGCCGCGGGCGTTGAGGATCTGCCCCATCACGACGTGCAGCCCCATGAAGAAGATCGTGGGCACGCAGTAACGGGTGAACGCGACGGCGACCTCATTGGCCGCTGGATCGCGGGAGATGTCGAACGAGACGAGTTTCACGAGCAACGGCGCCGCGAAGATCGCCACGACCGTGAGCGCGCCCAGGATGACGATGACCAGCGTCAGCAGACGGTTGGCGTATGCCTCGCCACCGTCGTCGTCCTCCTTCATCGCGCGCACCAACTGCGGCACGAAGACGGAGTTCAGACCGCCGCCGATGGTCAGGATGAAGATCATCGTCGGCAGTTGGTACGCCACCTGCCAGGAGTCACCCAGCACCGCGCCGCCGAGCGCCGCGACGATCAGCGCGGAGCGGACGAAGCCGGTGAGACGGGAGACCATCGTGCCCGCGGCCATCACCGCACTGGACTTCAGCAGCCCGGAGGCGCGGCCCCCGGACGGCTTCCCGGCTGCCGCGACCGGCTCCGGCTCGGGCTCCGGCGGCTCCGGCACGGCCTCGGGAACACCCGCCGCCGGCCCGGGCTCCGCCGCCACCGGGCGACGCGGCTCGTACGGCTGCTGATCGCGGAAGAGGTGCGCGAACGCGTCGGACTCCGGCTCCTGCCCGGCCGTGTCGCGCACCCCGGCGAACTGCATCGTCGCGTCCGCGTCACCGTACGGCGCTCCCGCCGACGGGCCGGCGGGAGCGGTCGGCGCGGGCGCGCCCCAGCCCTGCTGCCCGGGGGCGTACGGGGCGGCGGGCTGCGGCGGGAACGGTCCGTCGGGCGTGCCGGGCGGCTGCTGTGCCGCGCCGTCCGGGTACGCCGGGGTCGTCGTGGATCCGTAGCCCTGGTGCGTCTCGCGATGCGGGCCGTCCGGTGTGTAAGGGGTCCGGCCGTACGCGTCCGGGCCGTACGGCTCCTGCTGCGCGTAGGTGCCGCGGGCGCCGGGCGCCTGCGGCGTCGGTGGGACCGGCCCCGCGGGGTCGCCCTCGGCGCCCCGGCCGCGGTCACCGTCAAACGGCGCGTTCATCGCTGCCCCACCTCATCCGTCGCCGGCCCTCCGGCCCCGCCATATATCAACGGTCCACTTTCTCACCTGAGCCGGACGGACCGGAGTTTCCCGAACCGGTGTCCGGTGCGGGGTCACTCGGCTGCCCGGCGTCCTCGCCGTTCGCGCCGTCGGTCTCGTCCGCGTCGTCGAGGTCGTCCGGGCCGGGGCCCTCGGGCCCGTCGGAACCGTCCGGACCGGTCTCGCCCTGCGGGCCCTCGCCCGTCTGCCGGGCGGCCGCGCGCTTGCGCTGGAGGTAGATCCGCACGCCCGCCAGGACGAGCAGCAGCACGCCGCCCGCGATGACGAGCATCACCGTCGCGGTGATCTCCGTGACGTTCACGACGAACGTCATCGGCTGACCGTACGGCTTTCCGTCCGCGGTGTAGAGCTGGGCGTTCACGCGGACCGGGCCGTTGGCGTTCGCCGTGGTGTCGAACTTGAAGGACTGGCTGTGGCCGCCGTCCACCTTGATCTCCTGCGGGTCGCCCGCGCTCAGCCGGTTCGGCTGCGAGGACGTCAGCTTCAGCGTCATCCCCTCGACACCCTGGAGGAGATTGTTCTGCACCGTCACCGGGATCGTCGCGCTGCGCCCGGAGAGCGTGGCGTTCGACTTCTGGATCAGGTGGACCTTACGCGTCAGCTCGTCGAGGTAGTCCCGTACCGAACTGCGGAACGCGGCGGCCCCGGCCCTGTTGCCGCGCCACTGTGTCGACATCCCCCGCATGATCGCGTTGCCGAACGGCGTCACCACGCGCTCGGGGCGGTCCAGATTCACCCGGAACTCGTCCAGCGCCGCCTGCGTCTCCTGGATCTGGCGGAACGCCTCGGTGGGCATCTCCTGGTGGCGCAGCGACGACGGGTACGCGGCGCGGGCCGGGATGTTCCGCGCCGCCGCCTCGTCGGGCTCGGCCTTGGCCGCGTCGCTCAGGTCCAGCGGCTGCGTCCAGTCGGCCGTCTCCAGCGTCCGCAGCGCCGTGGCCATGGCCTGCGCCTGGCTGGTGGACGGCATCCGCTGCGGCGCGACGACGATGCTCCGCTGCCGGTCGGGGTCCTGGAGCCCGATCAGCCGGGTCTGGGCGAGGAACGACTGGATCGCGCGGGAGGCCCGGCCGCTCTTCGTGAGGTCGCCCTCGAAAGCGGTGGACAGTCCCTCGTCGGCGACGATGGCGGTGTTGCCGCCGCCGATGGGCCGGGCCGCGGTGGGCGTGTAGGTCAGCCGGTCGGACTCCCGCAGGCTGTCGCTGCGGGTGATGACGTTGTGGGCACCGGCGGAGGTGGCGACATCCACGATCGAGGAGTCGATCGCGCCGTCGACGGGCCAGGCGAAGTCCGTACGCGGTTTCACGCCCAACGTGGTGTCGACCGTGGTGGACGCCAGCTCCGTGGCCGGGCCGAGGTGACCGAGCGCGCTGGGCACGTTCTTGCCCTGGTGGGCGAGGGAGGCGAGATCCGGGTCGGCGAACGGGAGCGCGACGACCTCGTGGCTCTTCACCGCCTCCGTGAGGTCGTTCAGCCACTGCTTGGCGACGTCCTGGTTCTTGCCCGCGGGGCCGTCGGGGCCGTGCACCCGGTACGGCTTGGTCATCGCGTCGACGGTCGCGAGGAGGTCCGGGTCGATGACGAAGGTCACCGGGAGGTCCTTGCCCAGCGCGACCATCTGCTGCAGGCGGCCGCCGGGCTTGATCTCCGAAGCGAGATCGTCATCGCGGAAGACCGGCGTCTGCTGCGCGTCGGCGTCGGTCTGGGCGGTGAGATGGGTGGAGGAGATCAGCGGCCACATGTAGGTGAGCTGGGTCTTCTTCCCCGTCTCGCCCTCCTGCCAGGGCAGGAAGGTGCGTTCGACGCCGAGGACCTGCTCGTACTGTCCCTGCGGGCGGCCCGAGAGGGAGACGCCGAGCTGATAGACGCCGCCGTCGCCGAGGTCGAGGTCCTTGACCGGGACGCGGAGTGAGAAGGAGCGGCTGACACCGGGCTGCAGCGTGTCGACGTCGGCGGTTCGCTCCTTGATCTCCGGGCCGTCCTCCACGGGGGAGAAGCCCGTGCGCCGTGCGGCGGTGTCGAGCGCGCTGCGCCCGCTGATCTCCGGGCCGCGCCGGAGGGCGACATGGGCGTCGGTGACCGTGGAGCGGCTGTCGTTGGTCACCGTGCCGGAGACGGTGACGGTGTCGCCCTTGCCGGGGGCCGCCGGAGTCAGCGAGTCGATACTGACGTCGACGGTGTGCGGCCCGGTGGGGGCGGCGTGCGCCGCCGGGGCCTGCGGGAGCTGGACCACACCCATGAGCAGGGGCACCCCGGTGAACAGCGCCGCGCCGCGTCGTAGCCAGCGCCCGCGCGGCCGTTCAGTCCACCGGAACCTTGCCGCATCGGCCACGCGCTCGCCCGTCCCTCGTCGTCGTCAGTGGTCGTTGGAATGTGCGTCCACGCATGGTAACGAGGTGCGCCGCGGCGTCGTGCCATGGCGTGTGCCACAAGATCACCGGCCGGACCGGCCTGTGCGGCGCTCTCGGCGGCGGGACGCCGGGCGTGGCACGGGCACGTACCCTTTTCTGTTGTGCCGAACGCCAACAATGACATCCCCGCCCCGCAGTCCGAGCGGTCTGCGCAGTCGACGAACGCGCTGACCCAGGTGCAGCGCCGTGCCGTGAGCGAGCTGCTGCGGGTCTCCCCCGTGGCGGACGACCTGGCCCGCCGATTCCAGGAGGCCGGGTTCACGCTTGCCCTGGTCGGCGGCTCGGTGCGGGATGCGCTCCTGGGCCGGCTCGGCAACGACCTGGACTTCACCACGGACGCGCGCCCCGAGGACGTTCTGAAGATCGTCCGCCCGTGGGCCGACGCGGTGTGGGAGGTCGGCATCGCGTTCGGCACGGTCGGCTGCAAGAAGAGCTCCTTCGACATCGAGGTGACGACGTACCGCTCCGAGGCGTACGACCGCACCTCGCGTAAGCCCGAGGTGTCCTACGGCGACTCCATCGAGGAAGACCTCGTCCGCCGCGACTTCACGGTGAACGCGATGGCCGTCTTCCTGCCGCAGAAGGAGTTCATCGACCCGCACGGCGGTCTGGAGGACCTCGCGGCCCGTGTGCTGCGGACGCCCGGTACTCCGCAGGAATCGTTCTCGGACGACCCGCTGCGGATGATGCGCGCGGCCCGGTTCGCCGCTCAGTTGGACTTCGAGGTCGCCCCGGATGTCGTGGCGGCGATGAAGGCGATGGCGGAACGGATCGAGATCGTGTCCGCGGAGCGTGTCCGGGACGAGCTGAACAAGCTGATCCTGGCGCCCCACCCGCGCAAGGGGCTCAGGCTGCTGGTCGATTCCGGGATCGCCGACCGGGTGCTGCCCGAACTGTCCGCGCTCCGGCTGGAGCGTGACGAGCATCACCGGCACAAGGATGTCTACGAGCACACGCTCACGGTCCTGGAGCAGGCGATCGACCTTGAAGAGGACGGACCCGACCTGGTGCTGCGGTTGGCGGCGCTGCTGCACGACATCGGGAAGCCGAAGACCCGCCGGTTCGAGAACGACGGCCGGGTCTCGTTCCACCACCACGAGGTGGTCGGCGCCAAGATGACCAAGAAGCGCATGACCGCGCTGAAGTACTCCAACGACCTGGTGAAGGACGTCTCGCGGCTGGTGGAGCTGCATCTGCGCTTCCACGGCTACGGCACCGGTGAGTGGACGGACTCGGCGGTCCGCCGCTACGTCCGTGACGCGGGCCCGCAACTGACCCGGCTGCACAAGCTCACCCGCTCGGACTGCACGACGCGCAACAAGCGCAAGGCGAACGCCCTCTCGCGCGCGTACGACGGTCTGGAGGAGCGTATTGCGCTGCTCCAGGAGCAGGAGGAGCTGGACGCGATCCGGCCCGACCTGGACGGCAACGAGATCATGCAGATCCTGGGCATCGCCCCGGGCCCGGCCGTCGGCAAGGCGTACAAGCAGATGCTGGAGATGCGGCTGGAGAACGGCCCGATGGACCGGGAGGCGGCCATCGCCGCTCTCAAGGAGTGGTGGGCCACACAGGGCTGACGTTTCACGTGAAACAGGCGGTCGGCGGGCCGGGCGGTCGGTGGGCCGTCATGTTTCACGTGAAACACGGTGGATGAGGCTCGGGCGGTGTTTCACGTGAAACACCGCCCGAGCCTCATCACGCTCTACTTCGTCGGGGTCATGCAGAGCACCATGTGGGTGTCGGCGCGCTTACGACGCTGCACGGACTTGGAGTACGCCGTCTCCCCCGCGGGGCAGACGGAGGGGTCGGAGGTGTCGTTGTGCACCGCGGTCACCTTGTACTGGGCCTCCGAGGTGCCGCAATCCACGACCTTGAGGCCGTCGTCGAGCGAGCTTTCGGACTTCTTGACGCAGTCACCGACCTCGGCGCTGTCCGCGTCGTCCATGCTGCTGATCCAGAAGATCGCGCCGACGATCAGTGCGAGGACGACGCCTATGCCCTTCAGGATCGCCATGGGGGACCGCTTCTTGGCGGGACGCGGCGGAGGTACGGGAGCACCGCCCTGCGGCGCGTAGGGCTGCTGCTGCGGAGGCACGGGAGCACCGCCCTGCGCGTAGGGCTGCTGCGGCGGCGCGGGGTACCCCGGCTGCGGCTGCTGATAGCCGTACGGAGCCGGTGGCTGCTGGGGGTGGGCGTACCCGGGCTGAGGCTGACCGTAGGGAGCCTGGGGCGGCTGCGGTGCCTGGGGATAGGGGTTCTGCCCGTACGGCGCCTGGCCGTAAGGGTTCGGGCCCTGAGGCATGGTCATGGAACTCCCCCGAATTTGATGTGTACAGGCTCGTGCAGGACGCCCGTAAGGTACCTGGTCCGCGTGCCCGGCTGCTGTGCCCGCCCGCGACCATGAGGGGCAGTGGCGCCTAACCGCGCCTCGGGCGCACCACTGCCGCGGCGACGAATGCGTAGATCACGGTCACCATGAGCAGCAGAGCGCCGGACCTGCCGTCCGGCGGCAGCATGAGGGCGGCGACCGCGGCGGCACCGACGAAGGCGACGTTGAACAGCACGTCGTAGATGGCGAAGATCCGGCCGCGGAACGCGTCGTCGACCGTGGACTGCACGACCGTATCCGTGGAGATCTTGGTTCCTTGGGTGCCGAGACCGAGGGCGAAGGCGGCGGCCAGCATCGGCCCCGGCGTGAAGAACGGCCCGAGCGCCGGCACCAGCACCGCGCCCATGGCGGCACAGCAGGCGATCCAGCCGAACGCGCCGCAGCGCGCCACCGCCCACGGAGTGATGAGGGCGGCCAGGAAGAAGCCCGCGCCCGACACCAGGACGGTGACCCCGAGCAGGGCCAGGCCCTCGGATTCGGTCGCGACCCAGGCGTACCGGCACAGCATCAGCACCATGACCGTCAGCGCTCCGTAGCAGAAGCGGATGAGGGTCATCGCGGCCAGCGCACGGGCCGGGGTGCGCCGCTCGGCGAGATGGCGCAGTCCCTCCGCGATGCCTCGTACGGTGCTCAGCAGGGCTTGTCGCAGATGCGGCGGGCGGGCGGTGAGATCGGGGCCGAGCAACTGCGGCGTCATACGCAGCGCGGTGAGCGCCGAGCAGAAGTAGAGGGCCGCGGCCAGCAGTATGACGAACGCGTCCACGTCCGGGCCGGCCAGCCGGACCGTGAAGGCGAGCCCGCCGCCCGCCGTCGCGGCGAGCGTACCGGCCGTGGGGGCGAGGGCGTTGGCCATGACGAGCTGTGGTCCGCCGTCGACCACCCGGGGCAGCGCGGCCGAGAGCCCGGCCAGGACGAACCGGTTCACCGCGGTCACCGCGAGGGCCGAGGCGTAGAAGAGCTGGTCGGGGACGTCCGACGCGATCAGCGCCGCCGTCGCCAAGGCCAGCAGGGTGCGCAGCAGATTGCCGTGGAGCAGGACCTGGCGGCGCCGCCAGCGGTCGAGCAGCACGCCGGTGAACGGCCCGAGGAGCGAGTACGGCAGCAGCAGGATCGCCATGGCGGACGCGATGGCCGCCGGTGAGGTCTGCTTCTCCGGCGAGAAGACGACGTAGGTGGCGAGCGCGACCTGGAACACCCCGTCGGCCGCCTGGGACAGCAGTCGCGCGGCGAGGAGCGAACGGAAGTCACGTAGCCGGAGTAATACACGCAGGTCGCGCACAGCAGACATGCCGCACAGCCTCACACAGCCCACGGGCCCCCGGGAGAGATACCCGGGGGCCCGTGGAGTGTGGCGATACAGGGGGAGCGTCAGCGCTCGACCTCACCCTTGATGAACTTCTCGACGTTCTCGCGCGCCTCGTCGTCGAAGTACTGCACGGGCGGCGACTTCATGAAGTACGAGGAGGCGGAGAGCACCGGGCCACCGATGCCGCGGTCCTTCGCGATCTTCGCGGCGCGCAGCGCGTCGATGATGACGCCCGCGGAGTTGGGGGAGTCCCAGACCTCCAGCTTGTACTCCAGGTTCAGCGGGACATCGCCGAACGCACGGCCTTCGAGGCGGACGTACGCCCACTTGCGGTCGTCCAGCCAGGCCACGAAGTCCGAAGGGCCGATGTGGACGTTGTCCTCGCCCAGCTCACGGTCCCTGATCTGCGAGGTGACGGCCTGCGTCTTGGAGATCTTCTTGGACTCCAGGCGCTCCCGCTCCAGCATGTTCTTGAAGTCCATGTTGCCGCCGACGTTCAGCTGCATCGTGCGGTCCAGGATGACGCCCCGGTCCTCGAAGAGCTTGGCCATCACGCGGTGCGTGATGGTGGCGCCGACCTGCGACTTGATGTCGTCACCGACGATCGGGACACCGGCCTCGGTGAACTTGTCGGCCCACTCCTTGGTGCCGGCGATGAAGACCGGAAGGGCGTTGACGAAGGCGACCTTGGCGTCGATGGCGCACTGTGCGTAGTACTTCGCCGCTTCCTCGGAGCCGACAGGGAGGTAGCAGACCAGGACGTCGACCTGCTTGTCCTTGAGGACCTGGACGATGTCGACCGGAGCCTGCTCCGACTCCTCGATCGTCATGCGGTAGTACTTGCCCAGCCCGTCGAGGGTGTGGCCGCGCTGGACCGTCACACCGGCGTTCGGCACGTCGCAGATCTTGATGGTGTTGTTCTCGCTGGCGCCGATCGCGTCCGCGAGGTCCAGGCCGACCTTCTTGGCGTCGACGTCGAAGGCGGCCACGAACTCGATGTCGCGGACGTGGTAGTCGCCGAACTGCACGTGCATGAGGCCGGGCACACGGCTCTCCGGATCGGCGTCCTTGTAGAACTCGACGCCCTGTACCAGCGAGGCGGCGCAGTTGCCCACGCCGACGATGGCTACGCGAACCGAACCCATTCCGGTTGCTCCCTGTGTTCTCGCTGAGGTCCTGCCGGACAGGACCTCATGTGGTGGTGTCATCGGACGGGTCCGGCCGGGATCCGCCCCGATGCCGGGGCAGGCCGTCCGTCTCTCCTGACTGATCCTGCTTGTCGCGCTCTGCGGGCCCGGGCGGATGCCGCTCGTGCCCGGTGCGTTCGCTCTCGATGAGTCCGTTCAGCCAGCGGACCTCACGCTCCACGGATTCCATGCCGTGGCGCTGGAGTTCGAGGGTGTAGTCGTCCAGCCGGTCGCGGCTGCGGGCCAGGGAGGTACGCATCCTTTCGAGACGCTCCTCCAGCCGGCTGCGACGTCCTTCCAGCACGCGCATACGGACGTCCCGTGACGTCTGGCCGAAGAACGCGAAGCGGACGCCGAAGTGTTCGTCCTCCCACGCGTCCGGGCCGGAGTGTGAGAGCAGCTCCTCGAAGTGCTCCTTCCCTGCCGCGGTCAAGCGGTAGACGATCTTCGCCCGGCGCCCGGTCAGAGCCGTGGCGGGCGCGCCCTCGGGCGGACCGCCCGGCTTCTCCGTGAGCCAGCCGTTCGCGACCAGCGCCTTGAGGCAGGGGTAGAGGGTGCCGTAGCTGAACGCGCGGAAAACCCCGAGCGAGGTGTTGAGCCGCTTGCGCAACTCGTAGCCGTGCATCGGAGATTCGCGCAGCAGGCCGAGGATGGCGAATTCGAGGACGCCCGAGCGTCTGCTCATGCTCTGCCTCCTCGATCCCGCACTCTCTTTATGCCGTGCTGATGTATCGACTCGATACATCCAGACGATAGAACGCCACGTGGGACGGGACAAGCAGGGGCGCGGTGAACGGCGTCACATCACCGATTCGTAGGGTCCAACCTGCCTGATTTGGAGTGAATTTAGGCGGTGGGCAGGTTTTGGCCGTGCGTAGTCTGTGCGGCATGCAGACTGCCGGGAACCGTGGGCCGATAAGTGGCGTCCCTGTGCTCGGTGTAGTGCGGCCCGCGCGTCAGGAACGGGCCGTGCATCGGGGGGACCTGAAGACAACCACCGCCTTCAGGCGACGAGATAGCGCGCCTGCCCGAGGAGTATCCGTTCCATGAGCGAGCACCGTCGCAAACCGCCACAGCCGCAAGGTGGCGGACGCGCCGCGGCCCGACGTGCCGCACAGCAGTCTTCGGGGCGTCGCGCGGCGCCCCGCGGTGCTGCTTCCGGCTCCGCATCCCACTCTGCCGCGCACGGCCAGGAGCGGCCACCCGGCGGGCGGGCGGAAGCACGTCGTGCGGCGCAGCGCGGAGGTCGCCGCCGGGTGTCCGACGCGGGAGGGGCCGCCGGCGGTGGACGTGGCGGTGGCCGGGGTCGTCGTGGCGGCGGTGCGGACAGCGGTGGCAGGGGGCGCGGGCAGGGCGGAAACGGCCCCGCCAAGAAGCGCTTCATCGACTACCCGCGGGCCGGACGCGTCGGGTGGCGCCGCTTCGTGCCGTCGTGGAAGCAGGTCACGACGCTGTGCATCGCCTTCCTGGGAGTCATAGTCGGGATCACCGGCATCGCGCTGTGGCTGGTGGAGGTGCCCAAGGAGAGCATCGCCGCCCGGCAGGAGAACAACATCTACTACTGGGCCAACGGTGACGTCATGGCCCGCGACGGCGATACCAACCGGCAGATCGTCCAGATCAGCGATATCCCGATGTCGCTGCAGAACGCGGCGATCGCGGCGGAGAACGCGTCCTTCCGGGACGACTCCGGCGTCGACCCGATGGGTATCGCCCGCGCCCTGGTCAAGATGGCCAAGGGCGAGGAGACCCAGAGCGGTTCGACGATCACTCAGCAGTACGTCAAGAACGCCATGCTGAGCCAGGACCAGACGCTCACCCGTAAGTTCAAAGAGCTGTTCATCTCCATCAAGGTCGGCTGGAAGATGAAGAAGCCCCAGATCCTCCAGGGCTACTTCAACACCAGCTACTTCGGCCGTGGCTCCTACGGCATCCAGGCGGCGGCCCAGGCGTACTTCGGCAAGGACGCCCGCGCCCTGAAGCCGGACGAGGCCGCTCTGCTGGTGACGGTGCTCAAGGGGCCCGAACTCTACGACCCGGCCGGTGGTTCGGTGCCGCACTCCAGCCCGCAGGAGAACGAGAAGCGGGCCAAGGACCGCTGGTCGTGGGTGCTCGACCGCGAGGTCCAGGTGGGGCTGATGCCCAAGAGCGAGCGGGCCAAGTACACGAAGTTCCCGATGCCCCAGCAGCCGAAGACATCGGCCGACAAGAACGGCCAGATCGGCTATCTGACGGACACGGCGAAGAAGTACGTCCTCAAGAACGCCCACCTCAGCCAGGCGGCGTTCGACAAGGGCGGCTTCCAGATCTACACGACCTTCGACAAGAAGAAGGTCACCGCGCTCGCCAACTCGGTGAAGAAGGTCGACAAGCGCTACATCGACCCGAAGAAGCGGGAGAAGGACAAGTACGTCCAGTTCGGTGGCGCCTCGGTGGAGCCCGGTACCGGCAAGATCGTCGCGATCTACGGCGGTGAGGGCTACGACAAGGGGCACTTCAGCAACAACGCCGACACCTTCGGTGTGCCGGTCGGTTCGACCTGGAAGCCGTTCGTCCTCGCCGCGGCGATGAAGTACGGGACGCAGCACAGCAACGGCCAGCCGCTGTCGCCGGAGAGCCGCTACAACGGCAACGACCACCTCAAGGTGAAGAACGCCGACGGCACCGACTACCTGTCGAAGGACAACTCGCCCTTCTACCAGAAGAACGAGAGCGAGCACGCCTGGGGCTACATCACCCTGAACAAGGCGATGGAGCAGTCGGTCAACACCCCGTTCGTCCAGCTCGGCATGGATGTCGGGATGAGCAAGGTGCGGGACATGGCGCGGGCCGCGGGCATCTCGGACGCGAGCTTCGACAAGTACCTCAACCCCTCGTTCGCCCTCGGTACCTCGACCCCCAGCGCGATCCGCATGGCCAACGCCTACGCGACGTTCGCGAAGTCGGGCACCAAGGTGGAGCCGTACTCGGTCACCGAGCTGAAGCACCACGGGCAGACGGTGGACGGAATCGAGGCTCCCGCCGCGGAACCGGCGATCGCCCCGGACATCGCCAACAACGTCACCAAGGTGCTGGAGAACGTCATCCAGAACGGTACGGCCAAGCAGGAAGCCCGGAAGCTGGGCCGTCCCGCGGCGGGCAAGACCGGTACCACCGATGAGAACAAGTCGGCCTGGTTCGTCGGGTACACCCCGCAGCTCTCCACCGCGATCTCGATGTTCCGTGAGGACCCGAAGAACCCCCGCCAGCTCTCCATGAACGGCGTCGGCGGCTTCGACTCGATCCACGGTGGTGCGCTGCCGACGGAGGTCTGGACGCAGTACATGATCCAGGCGCTGGAAGGGACACCGGTCAAGGACTTCCCGGAGGCCACGCCCATCGGCCAGCCGTTCGACGAGCCCGGCATGCCCACCCAGAAGCCCTCGCAGAAGCCGTCCCAGAAGCCGTCGCAGACGCCGTCCCAGACACCGACGCACTCCGAGACACCGACCCATTCGCCGACCCCGACGGCCACCGAGACGTGTGCCGACTGGGACATCGGCTGCCACAACGACGGCGGTACGACCGGCGGTCCCGGCGGAACCGATGGCGGCACGGGCGGCGACACCGGAGGTTCCAGCGAATCGCCGGATCCGACGGGCGGACCTACCGGCTGGTGGGGCGGCCCCACCGGGGAACGCCCCTGACTCACCGCTGTTTCACGTGAAACAGCCGCCGTCGGCGCAGCGCCGGACCCACGGCCGTTTCACGTGAAACACCGCACCACGAAGCCCCCGCCCCGGCTCGACCGGGCGGGGGCTTCGCCACGTTCCGCACAGGGACGTGCGGCAGGATGGGCCCATGACGAGCGTGCGCGGGGACGAGTCCGTACGGCCCACACAGCGGGACGAGGTCGCGGCAGCCGGCAGCGAACTGATCGGAGGACCGCTCGGCCGTCGGGCGCTGCCCGGCGCGGGCCGGCTGACCCCGGTCAGGGTGATCGTGCTCGTCGCCCTCGGGATGTTCGCCCTCGGGATGGTGCAGAAACTCCCCTGCTACAACGGCGGCTGGTTCTTCGGCGCCACCACGCAGTACGTCCACGCCTGCTACTCCGACATCCCGCACCTCTTCGCGGGGCGCGGCTTCGCCGACGGGCTCGTCCCCTACTTCGACCGGCTGCCCGGCGACATGGAGTACCTGGAGTACCCCGTCCTGACCGGGCTGTTCATGGAGGTCGCCTCCTGGCTGACCCCGAACGGCGGTGAGATCGTCCAGCGCGAGCAGATCTACTGGCTGGTCAACGCCGGGATGCTGATGGTCTGCGCCGCCGTCCTCGTCGTCTGTGTGGCCCGTACGCACCGCAGCCGCCCCTGGGACGGGCTGCTCGTCGCGCTGGCCCCCGCGCTGGCGCTGACCGCCACGATCAACTGGGATCTGCTCGCCGTCGCGCTCACCGCCGCGGGCATGCTCCTGTGGTCACGGAGCCGCCCGCTCCGCGCCGGAGTTCTCATCGGGCTGGCGACCGCCGCCAAGCTCTACCCCGTCCTGCTCCTGGGCCCGCTGCTGGTGCTCTGCTGGCGGGCCGGTACCTGGCGGGCCTACGGCCGCTGCCTGGCCGGCGCCGTCGCCTCCTGGCTCGTGGTGAATCTTCCGGTGATGTTCGCGCACGGCCCGAGCGGCTTCCACATCCGCGAGGGATGGGCGAAGTTCTACACCTTCAGCCAGGAGCGGCCGATCGACTTCGGTTCCGTCTGGCTGCTGCTCTCCCAGCGCACCGGGAACCCGCTGGAGAACGCCAACCTCTACGCCACCCTCCTGATGCTCGTCGGCTGCGGCGGTCTCGGTCTGCTCGCCCTCCACGCGCCGCGCCGCCCGCGCTTCGCCCAGCTCGCCTTCCTCGTCGTCGCGCTCTTCATCCTGACGAACAAGGTGTACTCCCCGCAGTACGTGCTGTGGCTGATCCCGCTGGCGGCGCTCGCCCGGCCCCGGTGGCGGGACTTCCTGATCTGGCAGACGTGCGAGGTCCTCTACTACCTGGGGATCTGGCTGTACCTCGCGTACACGGGAAGCGGCGACAAACATCAGGGGCTGCCGACCGAGGGCTACCAGATGGCGATCCTGGTGCATCTGCTGGGCACGCTCTATCTCTGCGCCGTCGTGATCCGCGATGTGCTGCTGCCGGAGCGCGATGTGGTCCGCCGGGACGGCACGGACGACCCGTCCGGGGGCGTCCTCGACCGCGCACCCGACGTCTTCGTCCTGGGCCGGGCCCCGCTCCCCCGCGCGACCGCGCACTTCGAGAGCGCCCCGCGGGTGCGCTGGGGCGCCGTACGGGAGTGAGCCCTCCCGGAAGAACGGGCGAAGGCCCGGCCCCGCGGGAGTGCCGCGGGGCCGGGCCTTCGTCGTACGGGCAGTGGGCCCGTCAGCGGTCGACGATCCGGTCGAACTGCGTCGTGGTGTGCCGCAAATGAGCCACCAACTCCTCGCCGACCTGCGGCGCGGGCGCATCACTCGGCACGAAGAGGATCGACACCTGCATGTGCGGCGGCTCCGCGAACCAGCGCTGCTTGCCGGACCAGACGTACGGGGCGAGGTTGCGGTTGACCGTCGCCAGGCCCGCGCGCGCCACGCCCTTGGCCCGCGGCATCACCCCGTGCAGCGCCTTGGGCGACTCCAGGCCCACGCCGTGCGAGGTGCCGCCGGCCACGACCACCAGATAGCCGTCGGACGCGGCCTTCTGCTGCCGGTAGCCGAAACGCTCGCCCTTGGCGACCCGGGTGACGTCGAGGACCGAACCGCGGTACTCGGTGGCCTCGTGGTCGCCGAGCCAGAGCCGGGTGCCGATCCGCGCGCGGAAGCGGGTCTGCGGGAACTGCTGCTGGAGGCGGGCCAGCTCCTCGGCCTTGAGGTGGCTGACGAACATGGTGTGGAGCGGGAGGCGGGCGGCCCGCAGCCGGTCCATCCAGCCGATGACCTCCTCGACGGCGTCGGAGCCGTCGGTGCGGTCCAGCGGCAGGTGGATGGCGAAGCCCTCCAGCCGGACGTCCTCGATGGCGGCGGCCAGCTTGGGCAGGTCCTCCGGAGTGACGCCGTGCCGCTTCATGCTGCTCATGACCTCGATGACGACGCGTGCGCCCACCAGGCCGCCCACCCCCTCGACCGAGGAGACCGAACGGATCGCGCGGTCGGGCAGCGGTACCGGCTCCTCGCCGTGGCGGAACGGCGTCAGGACGAGGAGGTCCCCGCTGAAGAAGTCCTTGATCCGCGCCGCTTCGTAGGTCGTGCCGACGGCGAGGATGTCGGACCCGAGGCGGGCGGCCTCATCGGCGAGGCGCTCGTGGCCGAAGCCGTAGCCGTTGCCCTTGCAGACCGGGACCAGCCCGGGGAACTGCTGGAGAACGCTCTGGTGATGCGCCCGCCAGCGCGCGGTGTCGACGTAGAGGGTGAGCGCCATGGCCGGGCCCGGAACCTTTCTCGTGGCTGGGTGTGACGGAGGACGTGCGGGAGGGACGGTCAGCGGCGCGACATATACATGTCGAGCGCCTTGTGCAGCAGCTTGTTGAGCGGGAAGTCCCACTCACCGAGGTACTCCGCCGCCTGACCGCCGGTGCCGACCTTGAACTGGATCAGACCGAAGAGGTGGTCGGTCTCGTCCAGCGAGTCGCTGATGCCGCGCAGGTCGTAGACGGTGGCGCCGAGCGCGTAGGCGTCGCGCAGCATCCGCCACTGCATGGCGTTGGACGGGCGCACCTCGCGGCCGATGTTGTCGGAGGCGCCGTACGAGTACCAGACGTGGCCGCCGACGACCAGCATCGTCGCGGCGGAGAGGTTCACACCGTTGTGGCGGGCGAAGTAGAGCCGCATGCGGTTGGGGTCCTCGGAGTTGAGGGCCGTCCACATGCGCTGGAAGTAGCCGAGCGGGCGCGGCCGGAACTTGTCGCGCTCCGCGGTGATCTCGTAGAGCCGCTGCCACTCGGCCAGGTCCTCGTAACCGCCCTGGACGACCTCGACACCGGCCTTCTCGGCCTTCTTGATGTTGCGGCGCCAGAGCTGGTTGAAGCCCTTGTGGACCTCCTCCAGCGAACGGTTGGCGAGCGGCACCTGGTAGACGTACCGGGGCTGGACGTCACCGAAGCCGGCGCCGCCGTCCTCGCCCTGCTGCCAGCCCATCTTGCGCAGCCGGTCGGCGACCTCGAAGGCGCGCGGCTCGATGTGCGTCGCCTCGACGTCCCGCAGCCGCTTGACGTCCGGGTCCTGGATACCGGCCTTGATCGCGGGGGCGTCCCAGCGGCGGATGATCACCGGCGGGCCCATCTTCACGGTGAACGCGCCCTGCTGCTTGAGGTGGGCCAGCATGGGCTGGAGCCAGTCCTCCAGATTCGGCGCGTACCAGTTGATGACCGGACCCTCGGGCAGGTACGCGAGGTACCGCTTGATCTTGGGGAGCTGCCGGTAGAGGACCAGGCCCACACCGACCAGCTCGCCGCTCCTGTCGAACCAGCCGAGGTTCTCCGAGCGCCACTCGGACTTGACGTCAGCCCAGGCCGGGACCTGCATGTGGCTCGCCGCCGGCAGACTCTGGATATACGCCAGATGCTGCTCTCGGCTGATGGTCCTCAGGGTCAGGCTCATGCGGGGCGCTCCTCGGCAGGTGTGTCCCCAGGGTCGGGGCTCCGGCTCTCGCGCCGAAGCCTACTGGGGAGCGCCCCGTTCAGGCGTACGGGAGCCGGGTGCGTGCCCGCCCCGACAGACGCCGGGGCACGCCGGAGACGGCGCCCGCGCTGGACGCCGCCTCCGGTACGGAACGGTCCGGCCGGGTCAGATGACGCCGCCGAAGAGTCCGCCGTGCGCGAGGCCGATGTAGAAGCCGACGGCCGCGGCGCCGAGGCCGATGATCGTCATGAAGCGTTCGCCCGTCGTGGACGAGACGAACTGGCTCCAGAGCCCGGTGGCGATGCCGATCAGGCCGACCCAGGAGCTGACCAGGTGCAGGCTGGGCGCGAGGCTGGTGAAGACGGCGATGGCGCCGAGGACCAGGGTCACGGCGGCCAGCGTGTTCTCCACTGGATGTGCTCTGCCGTCGCTGTTGAGGAACGCGAGCAGGTTGTGCGGGGTCCTTACTGCCTGTGCCATGCGGCACCTCCCAAGAGAGGCGGCGCGGTGTCACGCCGCTCACACCCGATGTGTTCCAGATTGCGGGGTTCTGCGGCCGGATTTCAACCGGAAGCGTGCCAGCGGGTACGCTGTACGGTCTGCGCCCATCTCTGTCCGGATACTCCGGTAGGAGCCGGCGCGGAACGCATCACGACCCTCCTGCCACGGAACGACCGTGGCCGCTGAGTCCAAAGGAGGTGGGTTCCACATGCGTCACTACGAGGTGATGGTCATCCTCGACCCCGATCTGGAGGAGCGCGCTGTCTCTCCCCTGATCGAGAACTTCCTCTCCGTCGTCCGTGAGGGCAACGGCAAGGTGGAGAAGGTCGACACCTGGGGCCGTCGTCGTCTCTCGTACGAGATCAACAAGAAGCCCGAGGGCATCTACTCGGTCATCGACCTGCAGGCCGAGCCTGCGGTCGTCAAGGAGCTCGACCGTCAGATGAACCTGAACGAGTCGGTCCTCCGGACCAAGGTCCTCCGTCCCGAGACCCACTGAACGCGTCTGCGTCAGCGGTAACCGGGTCCGAGTAGCAGCAACACCAGCAGCCAGCAGCACACCCGCCGAGAGGTTCCCCTAATGGCAGGCGAGACCGTCATCACGGTTGTCGGCAATCTTGTCGACGACCCCGAGCTGCGCTTCACCCCGTCCGGTGCGGCGGTCGCGAAGTTCCGCGTCGCGTCCACTCCCCGCACCTTCGACCGTCAGACCAATGAGTGGAAGGACGGCGAGAGCCTGTTCCTGACCTGCTCGGTGTGGCGTCAGGCGGCGGAGAACGTCGCCGAGTCCCTCACGCGGGGCACCCGCGTGATCGTGCAGGGCCGCCTCAAGCAGCGGTCGTACGAGGACCGCGAGGGCGTGAAGCGCACGGTCTACGAGCTCGACGTCGACGAGGTCGGCGCCAGCCTGCGCAACGCCACGGCCAAGGTCACCAAGACCAGCGGCCGCGGTGGCCAGGGGGGCGGCGGCTTCGGCGGCGGTCCGCAGGGCGGTGGCCAGGGTGGCGGCGGCTGGGGCGGCGGCCCCGGCGGCGGCCAGCAGCAGGGCGGCGGCGGGGCTCCCGCCGACGACCCGTGGGCGACCGGCGGTCCCTCCGGCGGCGGCCAGCAGGGTGGCGGCGGCGGTGGCTGGGGCGGTGGCTCCGGCGGCGGCTACTCGGACGAGCCGCCCTTCTAGGACCGTGCGGCCGTCGGTGGTGTTTCACGTGAAACACCACCGGATTCCGGCCCGCGGCCCCAGGGCGTCAGCACAAACTTCTTGAACTCACTGGAGAGAGACAATGGCGAAGCCGCCTGCTCGCAAGCCTAAGAAGAAGGTTTGCGTGTTCTGCAAGGAGAAGATCTCCTACGTCGACTACAAGGACACGAACCTGCTGCGGAAGTTCATTTCCGACCGCGGCAAGATCCGTGCCCGCCGAGTCACCGGCAACTGCACCCAGCACCAGCGTGACGTCGCCACGGCCGTGAAGAACAGCCGTGAGATGGCGCTGCTGCCCTACACGTCCACCGCGCGATAAGGGAAGGGTGACCGAATAATGAAGATCATCCTCACCCACGAGGTCTCCGGCCTCGGCACCGCCGGCGACGTCGTTGACGTCAAGGACGGGTACGCCCGCAACTACCTGGTCCCGCGTGGTTTCGCGATCCGCTGGACCAAGGGCGGCGAGAAGGACGTCGAGCAGATCCGTCGCGGTCGCAAGATCCGCGAGATCGCCACGATCGAGCAGGCCAACGAGGTCAAGGGCCAGCTCGAGGGCGTCAAGGTGAAGCTCGCGGTCCGTGCCGGCGACGCCGGCCGGCTGTTCGGCTCCGTCACCCCGGCCGACATCGCCTCGGCGGTCAAGGCTGCCGGTGGTCCGGACGTCGACAAGCGCCGTGTCGAGATCGGTTCGCCGATCAAGACCCTGGGCGCGCACCAGGTCTCCGTGCGTCTGCACGCCGAGGTCACCGCGAAGGTCGGCGTCGAGGTCGTCGCCGCCTGAGCTGGGCAGTAAACGCCGAAGGGCCGCATCCCGGGAACGGGGTGCGGCCCTTCGCCGTATCCGGGACGGCTCAGTCGCCGTCCTGGGCGCGCCGGTAGAGCGCGGCGATGTCGTCGTCGAAGTACGAGGCGTACGAGACGTCGTCCTCGTCCCCGCCGCCGAGGTGGCCGCCGAGTACCCCGATGACGGTGCCGGTCTGGCTCTTGGGGTCGTAGTCGGCGAGCCAGGGGCTGCCGCTGGTGCCGCCGGCGAAGTCGTCGCACTGGATACGCATCTGGGTGCTGCTGTACTTCGTGGTGCGGTTCTGGCAGGAGATGGGGGTGTCCCGGCTGGAGGGGTAGCCGGTGATCTTGACCTCGTTGTCGAAGCCGCGGTCGATGCCGAGAGTGTTGCCGCCGAGGACGTCCTGGATCTGCTTGCCGCCCTTGGAGTCCAGGGTGAGGAAGGCGACGTCGAGGTCCTCGTCGTCGGAGGAGGCCCAGCGGGGGTCGACGAAGGTCTTCCGGACCTTCCACAGGCCGGTGGGTTCGTCGCCGTCGCGGTAGTCCGGGGCGAAGACGAGGTCGTCGACCGGCTTTCCGGTGTCCGGGTCGAAGGCGCAGTGGGCGGCGGTGACCAGCATGTTCCGTCCGGGGCTCTGCACCACGCTGGCGGTGCAGAAGTGGTTGCCGGTGTCGTCCTTCTCGAAGACCGCGCCGATGCGGGCGTTCTCCTCCGTGCGGCGCGGGGTGTAGGCGCTGCCGTCGGATGCGGGGGTGGTCGCCTCGGGGTCCTGGTCCTGGGGCGGCTCGTCGCCGCTGCCGGACTTGCCGAAGCCGTCCGGGGCGGCGAGGGCCGGTGGCGGGGGTTCCTCGGTGGCGTAACCCGTGGCGACGCCTGCCCCGATGACCACCAGCGTCAGGGGCAGCAGCGTTTTCCAGGCAAGCGGGCGCACTTTGTCATTATCGGCAACGTCGCGAAGATCGGTAGAGGATCAACGGAAGGCACCGGTCACAATCCACCGGCCGGAGCGGGCGCGGAGCCAGAGCGTGAGCATCCGGACGGTCATCATCAGGGCCATCGCCCACCACAGTGCCGTGAGACCGCCGCCGAGTGCGGGGACGGCCAGTGCGGCGGGGGCGAACAGGGCGAGCGTCACCAGCATCGCCCAGGCCAGATATGGTCCGTCGCCCGCGCCCATCAGGACCCCGTCGAGGATGAAGACGACGCCGGAGACGGGCTGGGTGAGGGCGACGACCAGAAGCGTGGTGAGGAGCGGGCCGCGCACCGCGGCGTCGGAGGTGAACAGGGGGATGAACAGCGGCCGGGCGGCCGCGACGAGGACGCCGAGGACGACCCCGGAGGCGATGCCCCACTGCACCATGCGGCGGCAGGCGGCCTTGGCGCCCTCCTCGTCGCCCGCGCCGAGGTAGCGGCCGATGATGGCCTGGCCGGCGATGGCGATGGCGTCGAGGGCGAAGGCCAGCAGTGACCAGAGGGTGAGGACGATCTGGTGGGCGGCGACCTCGGCGTCCCCGAGCCGGGCGGCGACCGCGGTGGCGATCATCAGGACGGCGCGGAGCGAGAGGGTGCGGACGAGGAGGGGCACGCCCGCCTGGGCGCAGGCCCGGATCCCGGCGGCGTCGGGGCGCAGCGAGGCGCCGTGGCGGCGGGCGCCGCGGATCACCACGGCGAGGTAGACGGCGGCCATGGCGCACTGGGCGATGACCGTGCCCCAGGCGGAGCCGGCGATGCCGAGCCCGGCGCCGTAGACCAGGCCGATGTTGAGGACGGCGTTGGCCGTGAAACCGCCGATGGCGACGTAGAGCGGGGTGCGGGTGTCCTGGAGGCCGCGCAGGACGCCGGTGGCGGCCAGCACGACGAGCATCGCGGGGATGCCGAGGGCGCTGATCCGCAGGTAGGTGGTGGCGTACGGGGCGGCGGTGCCGGAGGCGCCGAACAGTTCGACCAGCGCGGGGGCGGTCGGCAGGACGGCGGTGATGACGGCGGTGCCGAGGAGGAGGGCGAGCCAGATGCCGTCCATGCCCTGGCGGATCGCGGCGGGCAGGTCACCGGCGCCGACCCGGCGGGCGACCGCGGCGGTGGTGGCGTAGGCGAGGAAGACGAAGACGGAGACGGCGGTGGTGAGCAGGGCGGCGGCGACGCCGAGGCCGGCCAGTTGCGGGGTGCCGAGGTGGCCGATGACGGCGCTGTCGACCATCACGAACAGGGGTTCCGCGACGAGGGAGCCGAAGGCCGGCAGGGCGAGTGCGATGATCTCGCGGTCGTGGCGGCGGGCGGAGCGCCGTGGCGTCGCGGGAGCCTGTGTCATGCACTCAATCTAATCTTCCACAGGTAATGGATGCAAGGCGCTTGTGATCCTTACTTTTCGCTGGACGGGGTGAGGGCGCACACGTCTGCGGCGTCGATCATGAACAGGTTGTCGAAGTTTTTCTCCCCCACAGCCTCTGGATGGCGAAGGTGCAGGTCACAGCGGTGTGGTGAGGGTGATTGTGTGCTTGTCCACAGTGGTTTCCCCCAGGCCGTGCACAGGAACGGCGGAGTTCTCCACAGCTCAGGGCCGGTCATCCACACCGCCTGTGGATAACCAGATTGGCGGACGGTGCGTGCGGGCCTACCGTTGACCGGCGCCCGCCACCTGCTTTCGGCCCGAGGACCTCGTGAACTCGACGCGCCGTAACCGGAGTCGGGCGTCTCAATTGTCGGAGCCGTGCCGTAAGAAGGAAGAGGCACGGCGAGGTCCGCGTCGCGGACGGGAGGAGGTGCCGGGGTGAGCATGGCAGAGCCCATGGACGATCCCTGGGCGGACTCCGGTCCGGGCGACCGGCTGCCGGCCGGCCGCTTCCGCCGGGGCGAAGGCAAGGGCCGCGGCCGCGGCGACCGCTCCGAGCGGGACGAGGAGGGCGGCTCCTGGTCCGGTGGCTTCGAGCGGGTCCCGCCGCAGGATCTCGACGCCGAGCAGTCCGTCCTCGGCGGCATGCTGCTGTCCAAGGACGCCATCGCGGACGTCGTCGAGGTCCTCAAGGGCGAGGATTTCTACCGTCCCGCCCACGAGCTGGTCTACCAGGCGATCCTCGACCTCTACGCCAAGGGCGAGCCGGCCGACCCGATCACCATCGCCGCGGAGCTGACCAAGCGCGGGGAGATCGCGCGGGTCGGCGGCGCCTCGTACCTCCACACCCTGGTGCAGTCCGTCCCGACGGCCGCCAACGCGGAGTACTACGCGGAGATCGTCCACGAGCGGGCGGTGCTGCGCCGCCTGGTCGAGGCCGGTACCCGCATCACGCAGATGGGATACGCGGCCGACGGCGACGTCGACGAGATCGTCAACAGCGCCCAGGCGGAGATCTACGCCGTCACCGAGCAGCGCACCAGCGAGGACTACCTCCCGCTCGGCGACATCATGGAGGGCGCGCTCGACGAGATCGAGGCGATCGGCTCCCGTCAGGGCCAGATGACGGGCGTCCCGACCGGCTTCACCGACCTCGACGCGCTCACCAACGGGCTGCACCCGGGTCAGATGATCGTCATCGCGGCGCGTCCCGCGATGGGTAAGTCGACCCTCGCGCTGGACTTCGCCCGCGCCTGTTCGATCAAGAGCAACCTGCCGAGCGTGATCTTCTCCCTGGAAATGGGGCGCAACGAGATCGCGATGCGTCTGCTGTCCGCCGAGGCGCGGGTGGCGCTGCACCACATGCGGTCCGGTTCCATGACGGACGAGGACTGGACGCGGCTGGCCCGCCGGATGCCGGACGTCTCCGCCGCGCCGCTCTACATCGACGACTCGCCGAACCTCTCCATGATGGAGATCCGCGCGAAGTGCCGCCGCCTCAAGCAGCGCAACGAGCTGAAGCTGGTGGTCATCGACTACCTCCAGCTCATGCAGTCGGGCGGCTCCAAGCGGGCCGAGAGCCGTCAGCAGGAGGTTTCGGACATGTCGCGAAACCTGAAGCTGCTCGCCAAGGAGCTGGAGCTGCCGGTCATCGCCCTCTCCCAGTTGAACCGTGGCCCCGAGCAGCGCACGGACAAGAAGCCGATGGTCTCCGACCTGCGTGAATCCGGCTCCATCGAGCAGGACGCGGACATGGTCATCCTGCTGCACCGCGAGGACGCGTACGAGAAGGAGTCCCCCCGCGCGGGCGAGGCGGACCTGATCGTCGCCAAGCACCGTAACGGCCCGACGGCCACGATCACGGTGGCGTTCCAGGGCCACTACTCGCGGTTCGTGGACATGGCGCAGACGTAAGGGCGCCCTCGGCCGGGTGGGTGCGGCGCAGCACCGCGCCGCACCCACCCGGCCGGAGCCGCCGTCGGTGGCCGGAGTCCGGTCGCACCACTCGCTTCGTCTCCGCGGGCGGGGCTCAGGCGGGTGCGGGCCGGGTCCACGCCGGGGTCCAGATCCCGCTGCCGGGGCGTCCGGGGTAGGCGGAGGTGAGATGGCTGCGCAGGGCGCCCAGGGCGGGGTGGGGGTTGTCGGTGCGCCAGATCAGGAAGTGCGGATAGACCGGCATCGGGTCCTTGAGAGGGATGCGGCGCAGGTCGTGGCCGGCGGGCCAGACCAAGGGGGTCTGTTCGCTGACGAAAGTGGCCAGCTTCGTGGAGCCGGCGATGGTGTCGAGCAGGGGCTCGATGCCGAAGTCCGGGCCGACCGGGTCGATGACGATGCCGAAGGCGGCCGCGAGTTCGTCGTAGTAGGCGGCCCATTCGGTACCGGGCATGTTGCCGGGCATCCAGATTCGGTGACCGGCGAGCTGGGCGGGGCTGATGGCGGGGGCGTCCGCGAATTCATGGCCCGGCCCGGTGAACAGATGGAGCGGTTCGTCGAAGACGGCAGTGGCTTCCACGCCGTGCGGTAGGCGCCTGCCCGGCATGGTCACGGCGCGGAATGTCGCGTCGATCGTCCCGGCCTGGACAGCGGCGATGGCCGCGTCGGAGTCGAACAGCGTCACCACGTCCAGTGCGGTGGCGGGGTGGGCCAGATGAAAGCCGCGCAGCAGACCCGCCAGGGAGAGCCGGCGGCCGATGACGTCGACGCGCAACGCCCGGCTGCCCGGCCGCACCGAGTCGGCTGCCCGTTCTGCGGCCTGGAGGAAGGCACGGGCGTGCGGCAGGAACGCCTGCCCGTCGATGGTGAGGCGTGCTCCCCGCGCGTCCCGGGTGAAGAGCTGGACACCGAGCTCTCCCTCCAGCGCGGCCACGCGCTTGGACACCGCCTGCGGAGTGACCGTCAGGGCGATGGCGGCCTCCTGGAACTGTCCCGCGTCCGCGACGGTGACGAAGGTGCGTACGGCGGTGACATCCATGCCGCTCATCCTAGGTGGACAACCATCCGTTGATCATTGCTGTCGCAGGCGTTGTTTGATTCCGGACTGTCACGATCGCTTTGATGGCTGCGGTCAACCAGCGGTTGATCACCCGTCGTTCGCGGCGGGTGCCGCGCAACAGCTCCGGCCCGAGCGCCCCTCGTGAGGAACTCTCATGCCTGAACAAGATCGCCTCTACGTCCGCACAGCCGAGTTCGCCCGCGTGGCCGAGCGGATCGAGTACGTGAATACGCTCACCTCACGGCTCAACGCCCTGCCCTACGACGACAAGGCCACCCGCAACGCCCTGCTGTCCGAGATCATCGGCAAGCCGGTCCCCGGCTCCGTCACCGTTTATCCGCCCTTCTACACGCACCACGGACTCGGCATCGAGTTCGGCGAGGACGTCTTCGTCAACCAGGGCTGCACCTTCATGGACCAGGTGGGCAGCGGCGCCATCCGTCTCGGCGACGGTGTGCTGATCGGACCGAAGACCACCCTCATCGCCACCGATCACCCGCTGGAAGCCGGGAGCCGGAGCGAATTCCTCACGATGGCACCCCTCACGATCGAAGCCGGCGCCTGGCTCGGTGCGGGGGTGACGGTGCTCCCCGGGGTCACGATCGGACGCGGTGCCGTGGTCGGCGCCGGAACCGTCGTCACGAAGGACGTGCCCGCCAACACTCTGGTGACCGGACCGGCCGCGTTCGCACGTAAGCGGTGGAACAGCTGACGGTGAGGCCGGTGGTGGACCCCGCTGCCGGAACGTGCCGCGAGCCCGCACTCTCTCGGAGACCGCCGGCTGACCCGCGAGCGCCTGAGGAAGCGACGCGCTCCTGAGGCAGCAGTTCAGCGAAGCCGCTTCACCATCAGCCGTTCTCCGGTCCCGTCGTCGGAGACGAGGTCGCCGAGTTCGCCGGAGAAGCCGGATCCGTGACGTCGGTACAGCGTCATCGCAGGCTCGTTGCCGGGCAGCACCGTGAGCCTCAAGGTGGTGGCTCCCGAGCGCCGGGCAGGGCGGGACGGGCATGCCACCGTTCCTCCTCGCCGCGGTGCCAGTCCTCGATCCGGGACTTGAAGGGGCCCGGAGCCTCGGCCGGCGCGGCGAGACGGACGTCCCGCCACAACGGCCAGTCATCAGTCGCGAGAACCCTCAGGCGCACCATACGAGCGAGTCTGCCGCGCGGCTGCCGGATTCTCCCCGGCGGCGTCCGGAGCGGCTGTCCGCTCGTCCTCCTCTCGCTGGTCAGGGCTGCGGCGGCGCGAAAACCAGATGCGGAGGAGCGGCTTCGCATTCATATACTCCTGCGAACTCATGGCACGGAGGGGGAGAGAGTGAAGCTTGCCGAGGCACTGGCGGAACGCGCGGAGGCGACGCGCCGTGTGGAGCAGCTAAGGGCGCGGGTCGTCAGCAGTGCGCGGTATCAGGAAGGGGAGACGCCCGCCGAGGACGCGGCTCAGCTTCTGGCCGAGGCCGGTGAGGCGCTGGACGCCCTGGAATCGCTGATCCGCCGGATCAACCGGACCAACGCCACTGTGGAGATGGGCCCGGACGGCACGCTCACCGATGCTCTCGCGCGCCGGGATGTTCTGCGGTTGCGTCACTCCGTGGTCACCGCCGCGGCGGACGCGGCGGCGGGGAAGGGCGAGCGGGGGTACGGCCGGCAGCTCAGGTCCGAGCTGATGATGCTCTCCGCGCTTCCGGTCGCGGAACTGCGTGGTCAGGCGGATGCGCTCGCCCGGGAGATCCGTGAGGTCGATGTGCGGATCCAGCGCACGAACTGGGAGGTCGACCTGCTGGACTGAGAACTCCGGCGAGCGGTGACGATGTGGAGCAGGTAGCTGTTTCGGAGGCGTGCACACACCGAGGGCCGGCGGTTTTCCGGCCCACTCCTGGCGCGTGAAGAGCAACGCGGGGGTTCGACTCCCCACGACACAGTGCAGCTCAGCACCGCGTACAGGTAACGGCGTACAGCGCACAGCACATCACCACGTGCAGATTCGAGGCGGCGAGGGCGGGTTCGGGGCTTTCCACATCGCGGCACCACGGAGGACGGTGATCGCCGACGGTATCCATCGGTATCCGTCGGCGGTCCCGTCGGCGATCTCGGCGGCGCTCCCGAGTTTCTCGGGAACGGGACGTACGCGGAAACGACCACGGGGTCAGCACCCCCGGAAGGAACGGGAACGGCTGGTCAGCGGGCCTGCCTGGGGCGCCGACCGCGAGATTCCGCAACTGCTGTCCGGCCTCGTCGGCCTCTTGCGGAGCGGCGGGGCCGGGCACCCTGACGACCAGGAATGACACGTGACCTCTTCCTCATCTTCCTCATCGGCCCCCGTGGAGCTGATCACCGACCGGCTCGTTCTCCGGCTCTGGTGTCCGGCCGAGGCCGCCGCGGTGATCGACAACACCGCCTCGCCCTTCTGGGCGGACGGCTTCCCCGCCGAAGGCGACCGCGTGATCGCGGGTCTCTTGGAGCAGGACCCCGGTCGGCTCGACGAGCGATACGGCCAGCGTCTGATCATCGAGCGGGACACCGGCCTGATGGTGGGCTCGATCGGCCTGTTCCGCCCGCCGGGCGAGGGGGCTCTCGAAATCGGGTACGGCATCGTGGCGTCCCGTCGCGGCCGGGGCTACGCCACCGAGGCCGCCGGTGCCTTCGCCCGCTTCGCCCTCACCGCCCCCGGCGTTCACACCGTGTTCGCCGATGTGGAACTGGCGAACCCGGCCTCCGTCCGTGTGCTGGAGAAGGCCGGGTTCCGGCGGTGGTCCGCGGAAGAGGGCATGGCCCGTTTCCGGATCACGGAGGCGGATCAGCACCGGGGGTGATGTGGGGCGGGTGGTTCCTCGGGCCCTTCGCCGGGGGCCTGAGAGCGTCCACGTCCCGGAGGTCAAGGGCAGGTGACCGGATGCCGTCGCGGGGCGGGGTGCCCGCGGCGGATCCGGTGCGGGAGAGTGGGCGGCGGCGGGCGGTTTCGTGTCCGGCGCTCCGCCGCTGCTGAGGAGGAGCATGTCCACCGTGCCGACCGAGAGTTCGCATCCCGAGCCCGCCCGTGCGCCGGGTGTCCAGGACGCGTCGAGCTGCCCCGGGGGTGAGACGTTCGCCGGGCTGTTGCCGGAGACCCGGCGGGAGCTGACGTACCGGCTCGCCGCCGCGCAGCGCGAAGGACGGGCGCCGTCCGTGGTCGGAGCGGTCGTCCGGGGCGACCGCACGGTGTGGAGCGGAGTGCGGGCGGCGGAACCGCCCGCGTCGTACGGCACCGTCCAGTACCGCATCGGCTCGCTGACCAAGATGTTCGTCGCGGTGCTGGTGCTGCGGCTGCGCGACGAGGGCAAGCTGCGGCTGGACGATCCGCTCGGACGCCATCTCGACCGGACCGAGGCGCCCGGGGCGACGGTCGGGGAGCTGCTGGCGCACAGCTCCGGGCTGGCCGCCGAGCCGCGCGGCCCCTGGTGGGAGCGGACCGCGGGCACGCTGCGCCCGGAGCTCGCGGACCTCTTCGGCGGGCATCCGCAGCGGCTGCCGGCCGGTGGGCGCCACCACTACTCCAACCTCGGCTACGCGCTGCTGGGCGCGCTCGTCGAACGGCTGCGGGGCGGCCGGCCCTGGGACGAGGTGCTGCGCGACGAGGTGCTGGAACCGCTGGGGATGACGGAGACGGCGGTGGGGCCGAGGGAGCCGTACGTGCGGGGCTGGGCGGTGCACCCGTGGGCCGACGTGCTGCTGCCGGAACCGGCGCACGACACGGGGCTGATGGGACCGGCGGGCCAGCTCTGGTCCACGGTGGACGATCTGTGCCGGTGGGCGACGTTCCTGCTGCGTGGTGACGAGCGGGTGTTGTCCGCGGCGAGCTTCGCGGAGATGCGGGTGCCCGCGGTACCGCCGGAGGGCGACGACTGGGACGCGGGGTACGGCCTGGGCCTGCAATTGGCGCGGACGGGCCCCCGTACGGTGCCGGGCGGGGCGCCGGGACGACGGCTGCTGGTCGGGCACAACGGGTCGATGCCCGGCTTCCTCGCCGCGCTGTGGTGCGACCCGGACCAGGACCTCGCCGCCATCACACTGGCCAACTGCACGCACGGGCCGTCCATCTCCGGTATCGCCACCGGCCTGCTGGAGACCGTGGCCGACCGTGAGCCGCGCATCCCGGAGCCGTGGCGGCCGCTGTCCGGGCCGTTGGACGAGGAACTGCTGGCGCTCACCGGTCCCTGGTACTGGGGCGCGAAACCCTTCGTACTGCGGCTGCGCGAGGCGCGGTGGCTGGAGCTGACGCCGCTGTCCGGCACCGGCCGCGCGTCGAGGTTTCACGTGAAACCGGACGGCACCTGGACCGGTCTCGACGGCTACTACGCAGGGGAGACGCTGCGCGTGGTGCGCGGCGACGACGGTTCCGTCAGCCATCTCGACCTGGCGACGTTCGTCCTCACCCGGGGCCCGTACGCACCACAGGCACCGGTGCCGGGCGGGGTGGACCCGGAGGGCTGGCGGGTCTGAACGCTCCGGCCGGTGGGGCGCGTCGGCCGGCGAGCCGACCGGGTGGCGTGCCGGGCGGTCGTACGCGGATGCGCCGAGCCGTTCCTGACGGGCGTACGGGCCGGGCCCGGGGCTGGGACTGGGGCCTCGGGTGCGGGCATGCGCGGGGCCGCGCCGGGGCCTCCGGCCGGTGCTCCGGGCCGTACGGCAGGGCCGACGGACCCGGACGTACAGTCGAGCGAGATGTCAGGAGCCGCGCCACCGTGCGGCTCGCTACCGCTGGAAGGCCACTGTGACTGCCGTGACTGCGAATGCCGAAGCCCCGGTTCTGCTGGATCTGCCGCCGCTCGACGCGGCCCGCTTCGCGCGGATCGAGGACAAGGTCGCCGCGCTGATGCGGACCCGCTGCGATGTCGTGGCGATGCAGGGGGAGGCGCTGCTGCCCCTGGAAGCCTGCATCCGCTCGGCGGTACGGCCCGGCAGCACGGCCCTCAACATCATCACCGGACCGTACGGCGAGACCTTCGGCGGCTGGCTGCGGTCCTGCGGGGCCGAGGTGGTGACCGTGACGGCTCCCTTCACCGGCGCGGTAACCCCGGGGCAGGTCGCGGAGGCGCTGCGGGAGCACCCGGAGATCGACTTCGTCAGCCTGGTGCATGCCGAGGCGGCCACCGGCAACACCAATCCGGTGGCGGAGATCGGCGCCGTGGTGCGGGAGCACGGCGCGCTGCTGATGCTGGACGCGGTGGCGTCGGTGGGCGCCGAACCGCTGCTCACCGACGAATGGGGTGTGGACCTCTGCGTCATCGGCGGGCAGAAGGCGCTGGCAGGGCCGGCGGGGGTCTCCGCGGTATCGGTCAGCGCCCGCGCCTGGGAGCGGATCGAGGCCAACCCGCAGGCGCCCCGCCGCTCGTACCTCTCGCTGCTGGACTGGAAGCAGCGTTGGATCGACGGGGGCCGCACCGCGCTGCCGCACGCCCCGGCACAGTTGGAGATGCTCGCCCTGGAACAGGCCGTCGACCGCGTCGACGCCGAGGGGCTGGACGCGGCCATCGCCCGGCACCGCGCGGCGTCCGCCGCCACCCGGGCGGGCGTCCGGGCGCTGGGCGGGCTCACCCCGTACGTGACGCGGGACGAGGACGCGGCTCCGGTGGCGACCACGCTGCGCGCGCCGGACGGGCTGGACGCCGGTGAGCTGGTGGCATCCGCCCTGGCGGCCGACAGCACGGTCCCGGTGCAGGCCGCCGCGGGGGCGCTCGCCACGGAGATGATCCGGGTGAACCACTACGGCCGGGCCGCGGACCTCTCCGTGGTGCGGTCCTCGCTGGCGGCCCTCGCCGCGGGTCTGGAGGCCCGGGGCGCGACGGTGGACGGCGCCGCGGCGGCCGAGGCAGCCGAGACCGCGTGGAGCGGAGTTCTCGGCGGCTGAACCGGGCGGCAGCGGGGCCACGCGAGGTACCGACCGGCGGGCGTCGACGTCGGTGGGCCGCCCCGTAGCCGTCAGAGCGGGCCCGCGAGGAGTTCCGGCTTCGGTGAACCCGAGGGGTGGGGCTGTGTTTCACGTGAAACACAGCCCCACCCCTTTGCGTTGAGGGGAAGTTAGCGAGGGTGCGGAGTAAGTCTCCGAATAACGAGGCAAGTTGACATCTTTGTGCGCCGGGTAGGGGGCGTGAGTGCTCTCGGGGCGGTCGTGGCCAGCCGGTGACCGGGGCGGGGTGGTGGCCCGGCACTGCTGAGGCTCGTGTGCGGCGCCGTTTTCCATGCTCGCGCGCGGTGCGGCTCTTCGTCCCCCTCTCGGAGTTCAGCTCTGCGCCGGTCTCCGCGCCTCGCTTCGCGTCTTTCTCCGTGCCTTTCCCCGGTCTGCGCCTCCCCGCTATGCGCCCCTCCCGCGTCTCGCGCCGCTCTCCGATGCTGCTTGTTCCGCTACGGCGGAGGTATGGCGGGGCGGCGTAACTGCTGCTCAGAAGGTCGCTCACCCGGTCATCCGGGTCCCGCATGGGCGTACTCGTCGCTCCTCACTTCACCGACGCGCTCGTCCCTCCCGGCTCCTTCCACGGGCTCGGCTCCCCTCGTCTCCCATCCGTCCCGCACGTATGCGTCCGGTGTCTGTCACTCCGTTCCGTCGCGCTGGACCGGCGCGACTTCGCGCCGCTCTTCCCGCTCCGTCGCCCACTTGCGTCCATTCGTTGCTCCGTCACAGCCAGGTTTTGTGGCCGGAAAGAAAACGGGTGGTAGACCCCGTTTAAAATGGGGGCTGTTTCCGAGGTGTGCGGGCGCTGCTCGCGGGAGAGGTGCGGATGTCTGGCGGGGGTGCGGGGGCTTCGCGGTCGGATGCCCGGCGTAACCGTGCGCTGGTGCTCCAGGCGGCTCGATCTGCCTTTGCGGAGGGCGGGTTGGTGGTCACGCTGGAGGAGATCGCGCGGCGTGCGGGGGTGGGGGCGGGTACCGTCCACCGCCACTTTCCATCGAAGGAGAGGCTGTTCGCGGCGGCGGTGACGGACCGCATCCGCCTCTTCGCCGACACCGCGCAGGACCTGTCGGACGTTACGGAACCGGGCGAGGTGTTCTTCCGCTTCTTCGCCTCCGTGGCCCGGCTGGCCACGGAGAACCGTGCGGTGGGCGAGGCACTGGAGACGCCGGAGTTGTCTGCCGCCGGCGGTGCGGCGGGGGCCGGGCGGGAGTTCGTCGCGGCCTTCGAGGTCCTGCTGCGACGGGCCCAGGAAGCCGGTGCGGTACGGGGTGACGTCGTGATCGAGGACGTGAGGACGCTGCTGGTGGGGTGCCTGGCGATGGAGCGGCGGCGGGTGGCGGCGGGGGATACGACCGGGGTGCCGGGCCGGATGACGGCGCTGGCGCGCGACGCGCTCCGCCCGGGCCGCACCGTAACGGAACTACCGTCCGCGCCTCGAAGGCGTAACAGCGTGGAGTGCGGTGTCTGCGGCGCTCCGGTGGCAGTGGCGCGTACGGGGCGTCCGGCGCGGTACTGCGGCGGGGCGTGCCGTCAGAAGGCGCACCGCGCGCGGCGGGCCCGGGCGCAGGGGCGGAACGCCGACGCAGCGTCGGCCGGGCGGCAGCGCCCGTAGAGGACCGGCCGTGCGGACCGGCTCTCGCGGACGAGGGCAAGGCGGCGGCCCGGAGCGGCGCGGGGCGGTGCGGGGCGGCGCGGTGCGGGGCGGCGCGGGGCGCCGACAGGGCATCGGCGGGGCGACCGTCAGAGCTGGCGCTTGAAGCCCAGGTGGGAGGCTTCGAAGCCGAGCCGTTCGTAGAAGCGGTGGGCGTCGATACGGGTCGCGTCCGAGGTGAGCTGGACGAGTTGGCAGCCGAGGTCACGAGAGCGGTCGACGGCCCACTCGATGAGCTGGGTGCCCAGTCCGCTGCCCCGTTCCCCGGCGTGGACGCGGACACCCTCGATGACCGAGCGGGTGGCGCCGCGCCGGGAGAGCCCGGGGATGACGGTGAGTTGCAGCGTGCCGACGGTGCGGCCGTCGCGGACCGCGACGACCAGGTGCTGGTGCGGATCCGAGGCGAGGACGTCGTACGCGGAGCGGTACGGGGTCAGATCGTCCGGGGACTCGCGGGTGGCGCCCAGCGGGTCGTCGGCGAGCATCGCGACGATGGCCGGGAGGTCGGCTTCGGTCGCGCGGCGGATCTCAAGAGCGCTCATGCGCGCGACCCTATGCGGACGCGGTACGGAGGCGCGGGCCGGGGAGGCACGAGGGGGCGAGGGGCACGAGGCTTCCAGAGCGGGGACCGGCCTTGGGGCTCAAACATCTGAGCGTGGATTCCGGTACCGGGCCCGGAACCCGGTACCGACGGCCCGCATGCGGCATGCGGAGCCCGGCCGTATCGTCCGCCCGCCCGCCGGGTTCGGCCCGGTCCCGCCGCCGGGGTTTCGGAGCGGGGCCTGCCCTTTCGTCATGGGCCCTCTTTCAGGGGTCCCTTTCCGGGGAATCCCTGAACGGGCCCCTGACTCCGTCTCCGGGATGTTCCTGATCCGTCCCGGAATTCTCCCGGAAATTTCCGTTCAGATGCGGTCCACCCCTGTACGAGGTGGTTGCCCGCGCCGGGAAGTAGGGGTGGGAATGGGGGAGAAGTAGGGGTACTCGGGCCGTGGCGGGGCGGTGCGGAGCGCCTAGGCTCCGCGGCATGGGGAAGTTGCATCTGTTCGATATGGACGGGACGTTGCTCCACGGTTCGGCCGCAGCCGTGGAGATCTCCCGGCTGCTCGGGCTCGACCGGGAGATCGCCGAGCTGGAGCGGGGCTTCGCGGCCGGGGAGCTGACGCCGCCGGAGTTCGCGCAGCGGGCGTGCGACCTGTGGGCGGCGGAGCTGACGGAACCCCTGGTGGCGGCCGCGTTCGAGGGCGCGCCCTGGCTGGCCGGCATCCGGGAGGTCTGGGCGGACATCCGGGCACGCGGCGAGCGGTGCGCCGTGCTCTCGCTCTCCCCCGGCTTCTTCGTGGAGCGGCTGCTGGACTGGGGCGCGGACGCGGCCCGCGGCTCACGCTGGCCCGCGGTGCCGATCCGGGAGCGGGTGGACCCGGCGGGCATCCTCTCCGCGGCGGCGAAGGTCGAGATAGCCGACGAACTGTGCGTGCGGTACGGGCTGACCCGCGCGGACTGCGTGGCGTACGGCGACTCGATGTCGGACAGCGCGCTGTTCGCGGCGGTCCCGGAGTCGGTCGCGGTCAACGCCGATCACCACGTCAGCGGGCTGGCGACTCGGGCGTACACCGGGCGTGATCTCCGGGAGGCATATGAACTCGTCGTCGGCTCTTGGTAATTCGGGATTTCGTGGTGGATTCGCCCGTTGCGCATGATGAATTTTTCCCTCCGACGGGAACCGCGGATATCGGATGCGGCGTGTGGAGGGTGCGCGGGTGTGGTGCAGGAGCCTGGTGTGGAAGGGGCCTTGTGGATTCAACTACTGCCGGTATGGTCGGGGCGGTTCGGCGGCGGCGCGGTGTGAGCGCCCGCGTGACGGGCGCGGAAGCGACGCGGTCCGGCGGTGAAGCGCCCCGCGAAATGATGGCTTCTGCGCGTTTGTCCGTTCCGGCGGAGCGAGAGGTTGAGAGGTATGGAAGGCGCCCGTCTGGCGTTATAGCGGGAATGTGAGTTTTGTCCGTCTTGGCGGGCGTTGCCGGAATGACAGGTGGGGTTGAAGAATTCCGGGGCAGGCTGGGGGAATTCAGGCACGTTCCGACCGGCGGAAAGTGCGACGACAACCGAAAGACGTTCGAGGCGAGGCTAACCATGGACGCTCCGACCACCGCGACGGCCGATAACGGCTCTTCCGGAGGCAGCAGTGGCGATTGGGGCTGGTTCACTCCGACGAAGCCGTCCGACGAGCAGCAGGAGCTGACGGACGGCGCTCACGGCGGACACGACCCCCAGGAGCACGGCGGTATGACGCCGCCGGACCGTGGCGGCATCGGCGACGACGGCTCCCACGGCCATGAGCGCGGACCGGAGCCCGGCCGCGGCGACGGATACGGCGGCGCGGACGCGCACAGCCACGACGCCACGGACGGCCGGCCCACCGGCCGCCCGGCCAGTTGGTTCGACGCCGCCCCCGCGCCCCGGGTGCCCGAGCAGACGGGCGCGACCGGACAGGAGCGCGTCCCCGGCCACCGGCCGAACCCGGTCCGTCCCGTGGGCACCGCCGCCGCCCGGGCGACCGCGCCCGCCCCGGCACCCGAGCCCGTGGCGTTCTCCGCCTTCGGCCACCGCCCGGCCCGCCCCGCACCCGCCACGGACACCTCCCCCGCCCCGGCGGACCGGGCGACCGCGCAGCAACCGGCCCCCGGCCCGGACACGGCCCCGCCCGACGCGACAAGACCGGACCCGACGGCCCCCCTGGGCCCGGCCACCCCCGCCACCCCGGAAGCCGCCGCGCCCGCCACCCCGGCTCCGGCGGCCGCCCCCGCCCCGGCCGCCGCGTCGGCGCCGGAGACCGCGGGCGCCCTGGAATCCTTCTCCTCCACCGTCCCGGAATCCCCCGACGCGGCACTCATCCGGCGCACGCTCACCGAGATCGAGCCGGTCTCCGACAAGGTGACGTCGTACTTCTACGCCGTGCTCTTCGTCCAGCACCCCGAGCTGCGCGCACTGTTCCCCGCCGCGATGGACACCCAGCGCGACCGCCTCTTCAAGGCCCTGCTCACCGCCGCCCGGCACATCGACGACTCCGACCGCCTCACCGCGTACCTCTCACACCTGGGCCGCGGCCACCGCAAGTACGGCACGCTGCCCGACCACTACCCGGCCGTCGGCGAGAGCCTGCTGGGCGCACTCGCCCGGTACGCGACGCTCACCTGGGGCCCGGAGGCCGAGGCCGCGTGGGTCCGCGCGTACACCGCGATCTCCCAGATCATGATCGACGCGGCGGCGGAGGACGAAGCCGTCGCGCCCGCCTGGTGGCAGGCCGAAGTGGTCTCCCACGAACTGCGCACCCCCGACATCGCGGTCGTCACCGTCCGCCCCGACCAGCCCTACCCGTTCCGCGCCGGGCAGTACACCAGCCTGGAAACGCCCTGGTGGCCGCGGGTATGGCGGCACTACTCCTTCGCGTCGGCGCCCCGCTCGGACGGACTGCTGTCCTTCCACGTCAAGGCGGTACCGGCCGGCTGGGTCTCCAGCGCGCTGGTGCACCGCGCCCGCCCCGGCGACGTCCTGCGCCTCGGCGGCCCCGTCGGCTCCATGACCGTCGACCACACCACCCGCAGCGGCCTGCTGTGCGTGGGCGGCGGCACCGGCATCGCCCCCATCAAGGCGCTCATCGAGGACGTCGCCACCCACGGCGTCCAGCGCCGCGTCGAGGTCTTCTACGGAGCCCGCAGCGACCACGACCTCTACGACATGGACACCATGCTGCGGCTGGAACAGTCCTACCCGTGGCTCCAGGTGCGCCCGGTCGTCGCCGCGGGCCCGGCGGCCGGCCGCGCGAACGGCGTCACCGGCGAACTGCCCGACGCCGTACGGAAGTACGGCCCATGGCAGGAGTTCGACGCGTACCTCTCCGGGCCGCCCGGACTCATCCGCAGCGGCGTGGCGGCACTGGTGGGAGCCGGGATCCCGACCGACCGCATCCGCCACGACTCCGTCGACGAACTGGTCCCGGCGGGGGAGTGACGTCTTGGCAGCACACGGTGGACCCGGTGGTCCGCGGGAGGGTCACGGTATGTACGACGCGCGTCCGGGCAGCGACGGGGAGCACCTCGTCCAGCAGCGGCTGGGAACGACCGAGCGGGCGAACCGTTTCTACAGAGACCAGGTCCTCGACCACCTCAACGGCGCCATGCAGGAGTTCGTGGCCCGCCAGGAGATGCTCTTCCTGGCCACCTCGGACCGGCACGGCGAGTGCGACTCCTCGTTCCGGGCCGGACCGCCGGGCTTCGTCCAGGTGCTCGGCGACCGGTACCTCGCCTACCCCGAGTACCGCGGCAACGGCGTCATGGCCTCGGTCGGCAACCTCTCGGAGAACCCCCGCCTCGGCATCCTGATGGTCGACTTCCTCCGGGACCGCATCGGGCTGCACATCAACGGCCGGGCCCGGGTGGTCCTCGACGAGGAGATGCGCCGGCAGTACCCCTGGCTGCCGGCCGACCCCGTCCCCGGGCGGCGCGCCCAGCTATGGGTCGCCGTCGAGGTCGAGGAGGCGTACATCCACTGCGCCAAGCACATACCGCACCTTCAGAAGGTCCCGCGGCAAGAGCGCGGCGCACGCGCCTGGGGCACCGACGACCAGCGGCGCAAGGGCGGCGACTTCTTCGGCGCGGCAGCCGAAGCCGATACCCGCCCGCCGTTCCGCCGCCCCGGCCACGAACAGGAGCACCTGCGCGGCGGCCGCCACGAGGACACCGCCGAGCCCCGGCTGCGCGGTGAGCCCGACGGCCTCGTCGAAGCGCTCAACGAAGGGTTCCAGGGCGAGGTCGAGCGGGTCCTCGCCCGGGCCCGGCAGCGACGCCCCGCCGAGGACCCGGAGTTCCGCGGCTGGTTCGGCTGAGACCGGCCGGCGACGGGACCCCCGGGGCGCACGACACGAGGCGCGCCCCGGGCCCTTTACGCCCCGGATCGCGCTCCGACACCACCGCCCGTACCCCAGCGGCGGCCCGCCCGCCCCGCACCCCGCCCGTCCGGCGACCGGCCCGAAACACCGCGCGGACTCACGATCACCCCAGGTCAGGGGCGTGCATCGCCCGTACGCCCTCGATGTTCCCGTCCAGATAGTGCCGCAGCGAGAGCGGCACGACCTCGACGGAGGCGATGCCCACGCGGGTGAACGGCACCCGCACGATCTCGTACTCCCCGCACGGCTCCTCGACCTCCGGACCGTGCCGCCGGGAGAGATCCATGGTGTCCAGCCGGCAGACGAAGAAATGCTGCACCTTCACACCGTCCACACCGTTGTCCCCGATGTGCTCGACGGTGTCCACGAACACCGGCACGACGTCCTTGACCTTCGCGCCCAACTCCTCGTCCAGCTCACGGTGGAGCGCGTCGGTCACCGTGGCGTCCGTGGACTCGACACCACCACCAGGCGTGATCCAGTAAGGGGCACGGCCCGGCTTGGTGCGCTTGATCAGGATGAGGTCCGCGCCGTCGAGCAGAATCGCCCGGGCGGTCCGTTTGACGACTGGCCGTACGGTCATAGAGGACAGATGCCGCAGCCGACGGCCACCGAAACCCCACCGGAGCCACCGGTTCCGCACCCCCGCGGCGGACGGCCCGGCCCTCCGGCACCACCGAGCCGCGCCCCCGCACGACGATAGCCCCGGCCCGCACCGCCCGCGACGGCGCCGACCGGGGCCGGACCTCACGCCCCGCGCAGCGCCGTATCCAGCGCCCGGCGCACATCCGCGACCAGATCCTCCGGATCCTCGACACCCACCGAGAAACGGATGAAGCCCTCCGGCACCGCGTCCCCGCCCCAACGGGCCCGGCGCTCGGCGGTCGACCGCACACTCCCGAAACTCGTCGCGTCATCCACCAGCGTCAACGCGGCGAGGAACCGCTCGGCGTGCGCCCGGTCCGGCAGCGTGAACGACACCACGTTGCCGAACCGCCCCGGCCGCATCTGCGCCACCGCCGTCGCGTGCGACGGGTCGGACGGCAGCCCGGGATGCCGCACCCCGGAGACCTCCTCCCGGCCACACAACGCCTCCGCGAGAGCCAACGCGCCCACCGACTGCTGCCGCACCCGCAGCGCCAACGTGGCCAGCGAACGGTGCGCCAGCCAGCTCTCCATCGGCCCCGGAATCGCACCGACCGTCTTCCGCCACAGCCGCACCGCGTCCGCCCGCCCCGCGTCACGGGTGGACACATAACCGAGCAGCACATCGCCGTGCCCGGTGAGCGCCTTGGTACCGCTCGCCACCGAGAAGTCGGCGCCCAGATCGAGCGGCCGCTGTCCCAGAGGGGTGGCGAGGGTGTTGTCGACGGCCACCAGAGCACCCCGCTCGTGCGCCGCGCCGGCCAGCCGCCGCACATCACACACGTCGAGCCCCGGGTTGGACGGCGTCTCCAGCCACAGCAGCCGTGCCCCGTCCAGGACGTCCAGCGCCGCGTCGCCCGCCGTCGGCGCGGTACGGACCTCGATGCCGTACCCCTTAAGCCTCTCCCGCAGCGCGGCCAGCAGGTTGTAGCCGTCCGACGGCAGCACCACCGCGTCCCCGGGCCGCAGATGGGAGAAGAGCACCGCGCTGATCGCGGCCATCCCGGAGGCGAACGTCACGGTGTACGCGGGCACATCCGGCGACTCCAGCGTGCCGATGGCCTCCTCCAGCCGCGTCCACGTCGGATTGGCGTCCCGGCCGTAGGCGTACGGACCACCGACGTCGCCGGGCAGATGGTAGTGGGCGGCGAACACCGGCCCGGGCAGGGACGGTTCGTGGGCGACGGGCTCGGGGAGCCCGGCGCGTACGGCACGGGTGCCGTCACCGGTCATGAGCGCTCCTAGGGAAGTCGGGGGCGTCGCCCCCGGAGGGCGGTGGTGCGGCGGCCGTCCCCCGGGCGAGGGCGCCGGAGACCGCCGTCAGCAGCCCCGCGCACGCCGCCTCGACCATCTCCAGGCACGCCGCGAACTCCGCCGGGCCGCCGTAGTACGGATCGGGCACATCGAGCGCCCCGGCCCCCGGCCCGGCGGGATCGTAGGACCGCAGCAGATGGACCTTGGCGGCGTCCCCGGGGCCGGGCGCCATCCGGCGCAGCGCCCGCAGATGCCCGCCGTCCAGCGCGATCACCAGGTCACGGCCGGCGAACCACGCGGCGTCGAAGCGCCGGGCGCGGTGGTCCGCCGGATACCCGGCCGCGGTCAGGGCGGCGACGGTACGCGGGTCCGCGCCCTCGCCCTCGTGCCAGCCGTCGACACCGGCACTGTCGGCCACGACACGGTCCCCGAGCCCCGCCGCGGCGGCCTCGGCGCGGAAGACGGACTCGGCCATCGGCGAACGGCAGATGTTCCCGGTGCACACGAAGCAGACCCGGAACGGACGGTGGGACGTACGGGACACGGGGCGGTCAGTCCTCGTCGGGCAGCATGACGTGCATGGCCCAGGAGACGATCGACACGATCACGCCGCCGAGCACCGCGGTCCAGAAACCGTCGACGTGGAACGCGAGATCGAGACTCCCGGCCAGCCAGGACGTCAGCATCAGCATCAGCGCGTTGACCACCAGCGTGATCAGGCCGAGCGTGAGGATGAACAACGGGAACGACAGCAGCTTCACGATCGGCTTGACGACGAAGTTCACCACTCCGAAGATCAGCGCGACCAATATCAGCGTCAGCGCCTGGTGACCCGTGCTGTCGCCGGTCAGCGAGATGTCCGGCTTGAGCAGGAAGACGGCCACGGCAAGCGCCGCGGCGTTGGCGATCGTCTTGACCAAGAAGTTCTTCATGGTGAGATCGTCCCAGACGAGTCCTGGATGACTGAGGGGTAGGACGTGAAGGCTTTCCGACTGGACGAACTGGAGGCGGAACGGGCCGCCCACGACGGCGCGTATCTGCAGTTCCTCAAGGAACGGAACATGTCCGTCGGGCTGTACGCGCTCGACGCCGGCGACACCGACCCCCAGCAGCCGCACCGCCAGGACGAGGTCTACCTCGTGGTCAGCGGCCGGGCCGCGATCACCGTCGGCAGCGAAACCCGGTCGGTCGCCCGCGGCAGCGTGGTCTACGTCCCGGCCGGCGTCCCCCACAAGTTCCACCACATCAGCGAAGACCTCAGGGTCATGGTGGTGTTCTCTCCCCCCGAAAGCTGAGAGCGGCCCCCGGAACCCGTAAGGGTCGGCTCAGGGATACCCCAGGGACGCACCGCCCCCACAGCCCTCCCCACCCCCCTAGCATCGTGAGTGAAGGGGGACGCAGAACCCGAACCGGCACGGAGCGGCACCACACACTCCACCGCACGGCAAGGGCGAAGCGGACCATCTCCGGTCAACGGCAGTTCCGGATACGGCAGCAGCAGTACACAGCAGCGGTTGACGACGGCAGGGTCCGGCGCGGTGCACGGCAGGCCGCGCCGGGACCGCCGCGGACACAGAAAGCAGGGCAGAGCAGTGGCAGGTAAGGGAATATTCGCGGGGCTTCCGTGGTGGGTGACCTGGGTCGTCGTACCCGTGGTCCTGCTCGTCGTCTTCGGCGGGCTGATCGCCAGCGCGGTCGGTTTCCTCATCGGCCTGCTGTTCAAGATCCTCATCGCGGCGGCCCTCATCGCGGGCGTCATCTACCTGGTGCGCAGGTTCAGCGGTTCCTCCACGACCTCATCCAAGAGCGACTGGTAACCGCACCGCGACGGCAACCGACACCGCCGTCCCCGCTCGCCGCCGACGCCCCGCTCCTTCCCCCTGGAGCGGGGTGCGGTCGTATCGGGGGCCGTGCCGGGGGGCGGCACTGCGGTGCGTCGAAATGAGTGCTGTGCCGCGGTGAGTTGAACATCGGGGGCGAGGGGTGGGGAGGGGAGGGGGGAGGGGGCCCCAGAAGCACAGCGAACCCATAACCCGCCCCTTCACCCCCCCCGCCATCCCACGCCCCTCCCACCACGTCCCGGTCAAGAAGTGCGCCAGGTGAGTTAACTCCCAGGCCATTCGGGTTACCACTTGGTTGCACCGCGTTAGAGTGCCGTCGCAGGCATCTTCCGGATGTTGACGTTCCGGAAAATAAGCGACCGAGGCGACACCGCGGCCCGGATGTCGCGGACGGGGCCCTGGAAGACGCGCGCGACGCGGGAACGATCCCGCGCCCGGGGCTCTGTGTCCCGCGGGCGATCGGACTGGGGGTTGAGGTTGGCGGCCGCGAGTGACGAATCCATTTCCCACCCCACGTTGATCGGTTCGGTCCAGCGCGCCCTGCGGCTCCTCGAAGCGGTCGGCGCACACCCGGAGGGCGCCCCGGCAAAACAACTCGCCCGGGAGGCCGGTCTGCCGCTGCCGACCACGTACCACCTGCTCCGCACCCTGACCCACGAGGGCTATCTCCGCCGGTGCAACGGCGTCTTCGTCTTCGGGGCGGCCGCGGACGCCCTCGGACGGGCGGGCGGGCAGCGGCACCGGCGGCAGGAACTCTCCACGGCGCTGTCCACGCTGGGTGAGCGGCTGGACGCCGCGGTCTACTTCGCCGTCTACCGCGAGGGGGAGGTGGAGGTGGTCGCGGTCGGCGGCACACCGGACCGTCCACCGGTGACGGAGTGGGTCGACTTCCGCACCGCCGCCCACGCCCACGCGATCGGTCAGTGCCTCCTGGCGCAGCTCGACCCGGCCGCTCGCAAGGAACATCTCTCCCGCTATCCGGTGAAGTCCATAACCCCTTTTTCCGTGCGATCCAAGGACGATCTGCTGCATCGTTTGGATACGGTGCGTCGCGGTCACGTCGCATATGAACAACAGGAATATGCCCTTGGCACGGTTTGCTCCGCGATTCCCATCCAGGTCGGATCCGCCGCCGCGGCGCTGGCGGTTTCTCTTCCCGTCGAGGAACTGCACCGATTGCGCTCCGTCACGGCGCGGCTACGGAAAATGGCGGAGGCGACACTAACGACACTCGCCTTCTCTATCAGTATCTGAAAACTCACTCCTTGTGATCTGCTGGCACGTGACAGACGATGGCGTCAATAGGGCTCCGGGGGACGAATCCCGGCCATCCCGATCTAGTGCGGGGCAGTGGTTGATGACCGACACAGTTCAGGCAGAAGTGATCATGAGCTTCCTCGTTTCGGAGGAACTCGCCTTCCGGATCCCGGTGCAGTTGGACTTCGACAGCGCCGATCCGTATGCCGTCCGCCTCACCTTCGACCTACCCGGTGATATGCCGGTCACCTGGGCCTTCAGCCGTGAGCTGATGCTCGACGGACTGAGCAGACCCTCCGGCGAGGGCGATGTACGCATCGAACCGGTCGCGGGCGGCCATCTCAGCGATGTCTTCATCAGCCTTCAAGTGGGCTCCGAGCGCGCGCTCTTCCGCGTCAGCGCCCCTCCCCTGGTGGCCTTCCTCGACCGTACGGACCGCCTCGTGCCCCTCGGCGCGGAAGAGGTCTGCGACACCCTCGACGCCGTACTGGACCGCATCCTGACCGAAGCGTCGAAGGCGGGCTGACCCGCAGGCCGCGGGTGGCTCACCGCCCGCGCTCGGCCCGGACGACCCTGTCCCCCGGTGGTCCGGGCCGAACGCGGTACGGGCCCGGCCGCCCGGGCCCGCACCACCGGCAGCGCGACGGGTTTCCGGCGGCGCCTCACGCCCTGCGGCGCCGCCCGCGTGTCCCGCGCCCGGCGCGCCGCGCGGCCGCCCGGCCGCCGGTCGGTGGAGCGTCCGCGCCCCGGCCGGCCGCTCCGTTCCCGTCCCCCGGAGTGTCCGGCCGCCCGCGGTCGGCCGAGACGACCAGCGCGGCCAGCAGCGTGGTCAGCGGCACCGACGCGACGAGTCCGACGCTGCCGACCAGCGTCCGCACGATCTCCTCGGCCACCACCTCGCTGCCCGCGACCGCGCCCATCCCGCTCCGCGCGATCGAGAAGAGCAGCATCAGCGGCAGCGCCGCGCCCGCGTAGGCGAGGACGAGGGTGTTCACCACCGAGGCGATGTGGTCCCGCCCGATCCGCATCGCCGCGCGGTACAGCGTCCGCCAGGACGCCGACGGATCGGCCTCCTTCAGCTCCCACACGGCCGCGGTCTGGGTGACCGTCACATCGTCGAGCACCCCCAGGGAGCCGATGATGATGCCCGCCAGCAGCAGACCCCGGATCTCGATGTCCGGGTAGAGCCCGTGGACCAGCCCCGTGAAGTCGTCGGTGTTGCCGGTCAGCAGCGCCCAGCCGATGAAGACCGAGCCGAGCACCCCGATGAGCAGCAGCGAGGCGAGGGTCCCGAGGACGGCGACCGAGGTTCTGGCCGTCAGCCCATGGCACATGTAGAGCGCGATCAGCATGATCGCGCTACCGCCGACCACCGCGACGACCAGCGGGTTCGAGCCCTGGAGGATCGCCGGCAGGATGAACAGCGTCAACACCCCGAAGCTCGCGACCAGCGCGACCAGCGCCAGAATCCCGCGCAGCCGTCCCACCACGACGACGGCGCCCGCGAAGATCGCGGCCAGTACCCACATCGGCACCGTCCGGTCGACGTCGTTGATCGAGTACTGCAGATCCCACGGCGCCTTGGGGGAGTACGCGACCCGGACCTCCTGCCCGGTGGTGTAGTGGCGCAGCGCGTCCGGGGTGACGACCGTGTCGAAGGTCCGGCCGGTGTTCTCACCCGTCGTCACCTTCACCGTCGCGACTTCGCACGGGCCCTTGGCCTTCGCCGGGGGCCCGCCCGGCTGCTCCCCCGGGGCAGGCTGCTGTTCGGCGTGCACCTTCGCGCAGTCGACCTCGGCGACCTTGATCACGCGGGCTGATTCCTGGGGCTGGTCGAAGCCGACGCCGGACGGTTTGTGGCCGGGGGCGCCGCCCGGCCACAGCACTGCCAGTCCGACCACGACGGCGACCGCGAACGGGATCAGCACCGCGGCGATGACCTTCCGCAGATGTCGGGAGACGGGGGCCGCCGGGCCGTGCCCGTGCCCATGGCTGTGGCCGTGGTGGGAGGCGGTGGCGGAGGAGGACGTGTCGATGCCGGTCACCGCCCGATCATCGCAAGAAGCACGGGCCCCCTGGCCACCTCGGCGTACCGGCCGCTACCGTGGTGCCACCTTTGCAATCGCGGGAGCTCGGAGCACCGGGCTGAGAGGGCGCTGACCTTCGTCCCGGCGGTGTTTCACGTGAAACACCGCGGACGGAAGCCGCTGCGTCGACCGCCGAACCTGTTACCGGGTAATGCCGGCGTAGGGAGTTGGGTCTTCATGACTCTGCAGGATGCACGCACGCCCGAAAACGGCGAGTCCGGCCGGGACGGCTCCGTCAAGGAGATCGGCTGGCACAAGGGCTACGTCGCCGGATCACGCCCGGACCTGCGGGTACCGGTCCGGCGAGTGCACCTCACCAACGGAAAGGACGTGACGCTGTACGACACGTCAGGTCCGTACACCGATCCCCAGATCGACACCGATGTCCGCCGTGGTCTGGCACCGCTGCGGGAGAACTGGATCATCGCGCGGGGCGACACCGAGGAGTACGCGGGCCGCCCACCGCGCCCCGAGGACGACGGTCTCAAGCACACCTCACCCCGCGGTGGCCTGCGGAATCTCGATGCGGTCTTCCCCGGGCGGCCTCGCCAGCCACGGCGCGGGCGGGACGGCGTGGCGGTCAGCCAGCTCGCCTACGCGCGGCGCGGCGAGATCACCGCGGAGATGGAGTACGTCGCGGTCCGCGAGGGGGTGACACCCGAGTTCGTCCGTGACGAGATCGCGGCGGGCCGGGCGGTGCTGCCGGCGAACGTCAATCACCCGGAGATCGAGCCGATGATCATCGGCAAGAACTTCCTGGTGAAGGTGAACGCCAACATCGGCAACTCCGCGGTCACCTCGTCCATCGAGGAGGAGGTGGAGAAGATGACCTGGGCGACCCGCTGGGGCGCCGACACGGTCATGGACCTCTCCACCGGCCGCAACATCCACACCACCCGCGAGTGGGTGCTGCGCAACTCCCCGGTGCCGATCGGCACCGTCCCCCTCTACCAGGCGCTGGAGAAGGTCGACGGCAAGGCCGAGGAGCTGACCTGGGAGATCTACAAGGACACCGTCATCGAGCAGGCGGAGCAGGGCGTCGACTACATGACGGTCCACGCCGGTGTGCTGCTGCGGTACGTGCCGCTGACCGCCCGCCGCAAGACCGGCATCGTCTCCCGCGGCGGCTCGATCATGGCCGCCTGGTGCCTGGCGCACCATCAGGAGTCATTCCTGTACACGCATTTCGAGGAGCTGTGCGACATTCTCGCGTCGTACGACGTGACGTTCTCGCTCGGTGACGGGCTGCGCCCGGGCTCGATCGCGGACGCCAACGACGAGGCGCAGTTCGCGGAGTTGCGCACGCTCGGCGAGCTGAACAAGATCGCCAAGGCGCACGGTGTGCAGACGATGATCGAGGGCCCGGGCCATGTCCCGATGCACAAGATCAAGGAGAACGTCGACCTTCAGCAGGAGATCTGCGAGGAGGCGCCGTTCTACACGCTCGGCCCGCTGACCACGGATATCGCGCCTGCCTACGACCACATCACGTCGGGCATCGGCGCCGCGATGATCGCCTGGTGGGGTACGGCGATGCTCTGTTACGTCACGCCCAAGGAGCATCTGGGGCTGCCGGACCGCGACGATGTGAAGACCGGCGTCATCACGTACAAGATCGCGGCGCATGCGGCGGACCTCGCCAAGGGGCACCCCAGCGCTCAGGAGTGGGACGACGCGCTGTCGGACGCCCGCTTCGAGTTCCGCTGGGAGGATCAGTTCAATCTGGCCCTCGACCCCGACACCGCGCGGGAGTTCCATGATGCGACGCTGCCCGCGGAGCCGGCGAAGACGGCGCACTTCTGCTCCATGTGCGGGCCGAAGTTCTGCTCGATGAAGATCAGCCGGAGCATCACGGAGCAGTTCGGCGGCGAGGACGGTGCCAGTCCCGAGGAGATCGAGGCGGGCATGCTGGAGAAGTCCAAGGAGTTCGCGGCGGCGGGCAACCGCGTCTATCTGCCGCTGGCCGACTGACCTTCCGTCCGCGGCGCGCCGGGGCCACCGTCGTGGGTGGCGTCGGCGCGCCGCGCCCGTTCACGGACACTTCCCGGTTGCCGCCCCGTGCGCTGCCGTTCCGTAGGGCGCGCCCAGGGGTTGTTACGTTGGCCGTTCGTATCCCGCCGTTCCGGTTCGCCGCCGGTGAGGGCGGCACGGGCGCACAGGGGTGGGAAAGATGAAGTGGGCGGGCGTGAGCTGGTTCCTCCAGCACACTGGGAACTTCGGCTTCAGCAAGGGGGCGCTGCCCGGTACGGTCGGCGCGGTCTTCGTGCTGTTCATCGCGGTCGTCGTGGGTTTCGCGGCGCACCGCGTCGAGCGCGTCCGCCGTATCCGTCACGCGCCGGTCGCCCTTGCCGCCACCGTCTTCTGCGCCGGGATGGTCTGGCTCGCCCTCACCTGATCACCGCCGGAGGAGCGTGCCTCCGGTACGGCGTCCGGCGTCCCTCGGGTGCGCCGGACGCCAATGCTCAGGAGACCAGCGGGAGTTGGGTGACGAGGAGCTTGCCGGCCATGGTGACGCCGCCGTCCATCGCGATGGCCAGGCCGTCGGCGTAGACGTGCGGGCCCTCGACGGCGACCTGCTCGCCGTCGCTGTCCTCCGTGCCGACCTCGCCCAGCAGGTACGGGATCGGGCTGTGGCCGTGCACGACGCGCGTACCGCCGTAGGTGTCGAGAAGGCGGCGTGCCGCCTCGGCGCCGGAGTCGTCGCGGAACGCGAACCGCTTGGTGAACTTCCGGAAGAGGTCCCAGACTTCGTCGGCCTCGCTGCGGGTGAGGACGTCGTGGACGGTGTCGTTGACCGCCTCGATCGAATCGCCGTACTCCAGATACGCGGTGGTGTCGGAGTGCACGAGCAGATGCCCGTCCTCCTCCATGACGGCGTCCAGGCGGGCCATCCACTGGAGGTGGTGGTCCTCCAGGCGGTCCATGTCGGTCTTCTGGCCGCCGTTGAGCAGCCAGGCGGCCTGGAACGACGCGGTGCCCGCACCCGACTGGACGGGGGTGTCACCGAACCGCTTGGCGCCGAGCAGCAGCAGCTCGTGGTTGCCCATGAGCGCCTTGCAGTAGCCGCCGGCCGCCGCCGCCTCGGCGGAGAGCTGCATGACGAGGTCGATGACGCCGATGCCGTCCGGGCCGCGGTCGGTGAAGTCGCCGAGGAACCACAACCGGGCGTTGCCCGCCGCCCAGCTTCCGTCCGCGTCGATCAGGCCCTCGGCGGTCAGCGCCTCGCGCAGCTCGTCGTAGTAGCCGTGCACATCGCCGACGACGTAGAGCGGGCCGGGGCCGGCGGTCGTGTCGCCCTCCGGCTCCGGGGTGGGCAGGAGTTGCGCGGCGGGCTGGTCGATGAGGGTGTCCGTGCGGGCTGCCGGGCCGATGACCGGGAGGTCGCGGGCGGTCGGGGTGTACCCGTCGGGCAGCTCGGCGGGGAGCGGCGCGGGTGCGGGCGGCGCCGGGGCGGCGGGCGGCGCGGGTGCCGCGGGCGGCGGTGCGGGGGCGTTGTCCTGCGGCGGTCCGAGGGGCGCGCCGTCGAACGGTCCGGGCGGCGGTGAGGACGCCGGAGTGTGTGCCGCCATGGTCCACGCCATGGGTCCCTGACCGGCCCCCTGAGTCATTGACCCCTCCACCATCGCGCCGCCGTGTACCTCTCGGACCTTTGCCTGGTCGACGGCGGTCCGCGGTGTCGTTCGCCCATCATAGGAACGCTGCTCGCGGGTTGTGACGCACCAGGGGGTGGTCAATCCGCCGGAGCCCGGCGTTCCCGGACGTTTTCTCCCGAGATCAACCCGTTTTTTCCGGGCGCCGGAAGGCGCCCGCTCACCGCCGGGGCGTGCGCCCCGCCGATTCCGGGAGCGTACCCGCCGAGCGGCCCGTGATCACGGCCCACGGCGGACAAGTGCGGTGCCGTCGCGCCGGGGCGCGGCCGAGGGGACACCGTACGGCGCCCCTCGGCCGCCGTACGGACGCGGGCCGGTCAGTCGCCGGACGGGCCGCGCGGCGGGCTGACGGTCGTGCGGGGCGAGCGCCGCTGGGACGACGTCCGCACGATCAGGTCGGTCGGTATCACCTGCTCGACGGGGCCCTCGGTGGCGATCCCCTCGATGGCGTCGATGAGGATCTGGACGACGGCGGTGCCGATCCGGCGGGGCTTGAGGGAGAGCGTGGTGATCGGCGGTTCGGTGGTGGCGTAGACGGTGGACTCGCTGCAGCACACCAGCAGCAGATCGTCCGGTACGCGCAGGCCGTAGCGGCGTGCGGCGGCGAGCAGGTCGGTGCCGTTCGGGTCGAAGAGTCCGTAGACGGCGTCGGGGCGGTCCGGGCGGGCCAGCAGCCGGTCGGCGGCGACGGCGCCCGCACAGGGGTCGTGCGCCGGGTAGGACTCGTAGACCGGGTCCTGGCCGACGCGTTCGCACCACTGGAGGTAGGCGGTGGTGGACAGGCGGGTGTAGGTGTCGGTCGTGGTGCCGGTGAGCAGGCCGATGCGGCGGGCGCCGGCCGCGGAGAGATGGTCGAGGAGGCCGAGGACGGCGGCTTCGTGGTCGTTGTCGACCCACCCGGTCACGGGCAGTGAGCCGCCGGGGCGGCCGTCGGAGACGACGGGGAGGCCGTGGCGGACGAGTTCGGTGACGACGGGGTCGCCGTCGGCCGGGTCGATGACGACGGTGCCGTCGAGGGCGACGTTGGACCACACGTCGTGGCGGGACGTCGCGGGGAGGATGACCAGCGCGTAGCCGCGGGCCAGGGCGGCGGAGGTGGCGGCTCTCGCCATCTCCGCGAAGTACGGGAATTCGGTGAAGGTGAAAGGTTCATCCCCGTACGTGGTCACGGTCAGGCCGATCAGCCCGGACTTTCCGGTACGGAGGGTGCGGGCGGCGGCGGACGGGCGGTAGCCCAGCCGGTCGGCCACTTCGCGGACGTGGCTGCGGGTGGCGTCCGGGAGCCGGCCCTTGCCGTTGAGCGCGTCGGAGACGGTCGTGATCGATACGCCGGCCGCGGCGGCCACATCCCGGATGCCCGCCCGCCCCAGCCGGCGACCGGTCGACCGGCTCACCTGGTGGTTCCCTGCTGCTGTCATGGCGAGCCGATAGTAGGGCTCGGGAAGCCCATCGGAGGGGATCGCCGGACCCGCTGGTGAAGGAACATTTCTGCAAGGTGATGCACCGTCAATTGGCATGCAAAAGAAGGTAGTTAGTGGTCTCTCTGATGCTTAGCTGGGCTGGTGTGGGTGTTCGCCTGGCGATGTTCCCAGGTCTCGAAGAGGTCTCAAGTCACCTTCACGAGGGACGCGCGCCACGGAGCGAGCCACCGGCGCACAGCGGCGGCTAGTGCGCCCCCCTGTGCGGCCGGGCGACGGGCCGTAAGCGATCAAGGGGGGTGAGGGCGGGCGTCCGAAGTGGCTTCGCGGGGGCTGCCGCCCGATGGGGGAATCCTCATAAGGTGTGCAGTATTCGAGTTGAACGGGACGGTCGAGGAGGACCTGCGGTGAGCGAGAAGACCCCGAAGCTGCGTCCGGCGCTGGACGGCATCCCCACCTACAAGCCCGGCCGGCCGGCGGCGTCGGACGGGCCGGTGGCGTACAAGCTGTCCTCCAACGAGAACCCCTATCCCCCGCTGCCCGGGGTCCTGGAGCGGGCCGTCGAGGCGGCGGGTGCGTTCAACCGTTACCCGGACCTGGCCTGCGCGGGGCTGATGGCGGAGCTGGCGGACCGGTTCTCGGTGCCGGTGGAGCATCTGGCGACCGGCACCGGCTCGGTGGGCGTGGCGCAGCAACTGGTGCAGGCCACGGCCGGGCCGGGCGATGAAGTGATCTACGCCTGGCGGTCGTTCGAGGCGTACCCGATCGTCACCCAGGTCTCGGGTGCCACCCCGGTGCAGGTCCCGCTGACCTCCGGTGAGGTGCACGATCTGGACGCGATGCTGGCGGCGATCACCGACCGGACGCGGCTGATCTTCGTCTGCAACCCCAACAACCCCACCGGCACCGTCGTGCGCCGGGCGGAGCTGGAGGCGTTCCTCGACCGGGTGCCGGACGGCATCCTGGTGGTGCTGGACGAGGCGTACATCGAGTTCGTCCGCGATCCCGAGGTGCCGGACGGTATCGATCTCTACCGGGACCGCCCCAACGTCTGTGTGCTGCGGACCTTCTCCAAGGCGTACGGCCTGGCGGGGCTGCGGATCGGGTTCGCGGTGGCGCACGAGCCGGTGGCGGCGGCGCTGCGGAAGACGGCGGTGCCGTTCGGGGTGAGCCAGCTCGCGCAGGAGGCGGCGGTGGCGTCGCTGCGTAGTGAGGCGGCGCTGCTGGAGCGGGTCGAGGCGCTGGTCGTTGAGCGGACCCGGGTCGTCGAGGCGCTGGCCGCGCAGGGCTGGGAGCTCGCGCCGACCGAGGCGAACTTCGTCTGGCTGCGGCTGGGGGAGCGGACGGCGGAGTTCGCCGCGGCGTGCGAGCGGGCCGGTGTCGTGGTGCGGCCGTTCCCGGGTGAGGGTGTACGGGTGACGATCGGCGAGAGTGCGGCGATGGATCTGTTCCTGGGGGTCACCGAGGAGTTCCGCAAGACGCTGTGACGGAGTGATTCGGCCAGGAGGCCGCGGGTCCGCAGGGGCCCGCGGCCTCCTGTGTTTTCCGGGTCGCCTCGCGGGTGGACGTGGTGCGGAGGTGGCGCCGGGTGCGTGATCGCGGTCACGCACCCCCCGTCCGAGCGGGCCCCGGCCCATAGGAGATAATGCTTGTGAATGTGAACGCGTTCACAAGCGCGCCGTTTATGTCCCGCTTCACTGCGTGCATAAAGGGCAAAAGCCGTAGGGAAACGGCGACGTAAGGAGAACCGACGTGGAGCTGGCGTTGGCGCCAGAGACCTTGGCGCGATGGCAATTCGGCATCACCACCGTCTACCACTTCCTCTTCGTGCCCCTGACGATCTCCCTCGCCGCCCTGGTGGCCGGGCTGGAGACCGCATGGGTGCGGACCAACAAGGAGAAGTACCTTCGGGCCACCAAGTTCTGGGGCAAGCTTTTCCTGATCAACATCGCGATGGGCGTCGTCACCGGCATCGTCCAGGAGTTCCAGTTCGGCATGAACTGGTCCGACTACTCGCGCTTCGTCGGTGACATCTTCGGCGCGCCGCTCGCTTTCGAGGCGCTCATCGCGTTCTTCTTCGAGTCCACCTTCATCGGACTGTGGATCTTCGGGTGGGACAAGCTGCCCAAGAAGATCCACTGTTTCTGCATGTGGATGGTCTCGATCGGCACCATCCTGTCGGCCTACTTCATCCTCGCGGCCAACTCCTGGATGCAGCACCCGGTCGGCTACAAGTACAACGCCGCCAACGGGCGGGCCGAGCTGACCGACTTCTGGAAGGTGCTCACCCAGGACACCACGCTGGTCGTCGTCTTCCACACGCTCACCGCCGCCTTCCTCACCGGCGCCGCGTTCATGGTCGGCATCTCCGCGTACCACCTGATGCGCAAGAAGCATGTGAAGGTGATGCGGACGTCGCTGCGGCTCGGGCTGGTCACGCTGGTGATCGCCGGGATGCTCACCGCGATCAGCGGCGACTCGCTCGGCAAGGTGATGTTCAAGCAGCAGCCGATGAAGATGGCCGCCGCCGAGGCGCTGTGGGACAAGGAGGAGCCCGCGCCGTTCTCCGTCTTCGCCTACGGCGACGTCGACAAGGGCCACAACAAGGTCGCCATCGAGATCCCGGGTCTGCTCTCCTTCCTCGCCCACAACGACTTCTCCTCGCCGGTGCCCGGCATCAACGACGTCAACAAGGCCGAGCAGCAGCGGTTCGGACCGGGCGACTACCGGCCCAACATCCCCGTCGCGTACTGGGGTTTCCGCTGGATGATCGGCTTCGGGATGACGTCGTTCGTCATCGGGCTGGCCGGGCTCTGGCTGACGCGGAGGAAGTTCTGGCTCGCGCCGGGGCTGCGGACCGGGGACGAGGAGCCACCCCGGCTCGCGCTCACGAAGAACACCGCGCTCGGCGCCCGCCTGACCAAGTGGTACTGGTCGCTGGCGTTCGTCACCCTCGGCTTCCCGCTGATCGCCAACTCCTGGGGCTGGATCTTCACCGAGATGGGCCGCCAGCCGTGGGTCGTCTACGGCGTGCTGCGCACCTCCGACGCGGTCTCCCCCGGGGTCTCCCAGGGCGAGGTGCTCACCTCGATGATCGTCTTCACCGCGCTCTACGCGATCCTCGCCGTCGTCGAGGTGAAGCTGCTGGTCAAGTACGTCAAGGCCGGGCCGCCGGAGCTGACCGACGACGACCTCAACCCGCCCACCAGGATCGGCGGCGACTCCGACGCCGACCGGCCGATGGCCTTCTCGTACTAAGGAGGCGACTGTGCAACTCCACGACGTCTGGTTCGTCCTCATCGCCGTGCTCTGGACGGGCTACTTCTTCCTGGAGGGCTTCGACTTCGGGGTCGGTGTCCTCACCAAACTGCTCGCGCGCGACCGTGCCGAGCGGCGCGTCCTGATCAACACCATCGGCCCGGTCTGGGACGGCAACGAGGTGTGGCTGCTCAGTGCGGGCGGCGCCACCTTCGCCGCCTTCCCGGAGTGGTACGCCACCCTCTTCTCCGGGTTCTACCTGCCGCTGCTGCTGATCCTCGTCTGCCTGATCGTGCGCGGTGTCGCCTTCGAGTACCGCGCCAAGCGGAGCGAGGAGCGGTGGCAGCGCAACTGGGAACACGCGATCTTCTGGGCCTCGTTGCTGCCCGCGTTCCTGTGGGGTGTGGCGTTCGGCAACATCGTGCACGGTGTGAAGATCGACGCGCACAAGGAGTACGCCGGGACCGTCCTGGACCTGCTCAACCCGTACGCGCTGCTGGGCGGGCTGGTCACGCTGACGCTCTTCACCTTCCACGGTGCGGTCTTCACCGCGCTCAAGACGCTCGGTGACATCCGGGAGCGGGCCCGTCGGATGGCGACCGGGCTCGGGCTGGTCGCCGCGGCGTTGGCGGCGGCGTTCCTGATCTGGACGCAGGCGCACCGGGGCGACGGCGCCAGCCTGATCGCGCTGATCGTGGCGGTCGTCGCGCTGGTCGCGGCGCTCGGGGCCAACCGGCTGGGCCGGGAGGGCTGGGCGTTCTCCTTCTCCGGCCTCACGATCGTCGCCGCGGTGGCGATGCTCTTCCTGACGCTCTTCCCGAACGTCATGCCGTCGACGCTGAACGACGCCTGGAGCCTCACCGTCACCAACGCCTCCTCCAGCCCGTACACCCTGAAGATCATGACCTGGTGCGCCGGTATCGCGACGCCGATCGTCCTGCTCTACCAGGGGTGGACGTACTGGGTGTTCCGCAAGCGCATCGGCACCCGGAACATCGCCGACGCCCATTGAGAGGTGGCCGTGGTGCTCGTCCGCGAGGGCCACGGCCACCGACCGGGGCGGCGCCGGTCCTGCCGGGACCGGCGCCCTCCCGGGCCGCCAGCCCGCGCCCGCCGGGCGGTGCCGCTCCTGCCGGGGCGGCGTCAACCGGCTTGCCAGGACGGATGTTTCACGTGAAACCCATCGACCCGCGCCTGCTCCGTCACGCCCGCGCCACCCGCGGATTCCTCGTCGCCGTGGTGCTCCTCGGGCTGGTCGGCGCGGGTCTCGTCATCGGCCAGGCGATGCTCATCGCCGAGATCGTCGTCGGCGCCTTTCAGCAGCGCCGCGACCTCGCTGACCTGGCCGTTCCTCTCGCTCTGCTCGCCGCGGTCTCCGCCGGGCGCGGGCTGGTCTCCTGGCTCACCGAACTCGCCGCGCACCGCGCGAGCGCCGCGGTCAAGTCCGAGCTGCGGACCCGGCTGGTGGAACGGGCGGCGCTGCTCGGGCCGGGCGCGTCCACCCGGCCCGCCACCGGTGACGGCGGCGCGGAGCGGGGGCCGGACAGCGGCGAGCGGCGTACCGGTGAACTCGCCACGCTCGCCACCCGCGGTATCGACGCGCTGGACGGCTACTTCGCCCGCTATCTGCCGCAGCTCGGTCTCGCCGTCGTCGTGCCCGTCGCGGTGCTGGCGCGGATCGTCACCGGCGACTGGATCTCCGCGCTGACCATCGTCGTCACGCTGCCGCTGATCCCGCTGTTCATGGTGCTCATCGGCTGGGCGACCCAGGCGCGGATGGACCGGCAGTGGCGGCTGCTGTCCCGGCTCTCCGGCCACTTCCTCGACGTCGTCGAGGGGCTGCCGACCCTGAAGGTCTTCGGCCGGGCCAAGGCCCAGGCCACCGCCATCCGTACGCTGACCGGGGCCTACCGCCGGGCCACGCTGCGGACCCTGCGGATCGCGTTCCTCTCCTCGTTCGCGCTGGAACTCCTCGCCACTCTCTCCGTCGCGCTGGTCGCCGTCGGCATCGGGATGCGGCTGGTCCACGGCGAACTCGACCTGACCACCGGGCTGATGGTGCTGATCCTGGCGCCCGAGGCGTATCTGCCGTTGCGGCAGGTCGGCGCGGAGTACCACGCGGCGGCGGAGGGGCTGGCGGCGGCGGAGGAGATCTTCGCCGTGCTGGAGACGGAGCTGCCGCCCGCCGGGACGGCTCCGGCGCCCGCCGGTACCGCGCTGACCGTCGACGGGCTCACCGTCCGCCACCCGGGCCGCCGCACCCCGTCGCTCCCGGCGACCTCGTTCGAGGTGCGGGAGGGTGAGACGGTCGCCCTGACCGGGCCGTCCGGCGCGGGGAAGTCCACTCTGCTCGCCGCCGTCCTCGGCTTCGCCGCGCCGTCCGGGGGCCGGGTCCTCGTCGACGGCACCGACATCGCCACGCTCGACCCCGAGAGCTGGCGCGCCCGGATCGCGTGGGTGCCGCAGCAGCCGCACCTCTTCGCCGGGACGCTCGCCGAGAACGTCCGGCTGGCGCGTCCGGACGCCGACGACGCGGCGGTGCGCCGGGCGCTGCGGGATGCCGGGGCGCTCGACTTCACCGACGCGCTCCCGGACGGCGCCGCCACCCGGATCGGCGAGTCGGGCGCGGGCCTCTCCGCAGGTCAGCGGCAGCGCATCGGGCTGGCCCGGGCGTTCCTCGCCGACCGGCCGATCCTGCTCCTGGACGAGCCGACCGCCAATCTGGACGGGGCGACGGAGGCGGCCGTCGTCGACGCGGTCCGCCGGCTGACCGCCGGCCGGACGGTGCTCCTCGTCGTCCACCGCCCGGCGCTGCTGGCGGTGGCGGACCGCGTGGTGCGGCTGCCGGATCCGGTGGAGGACGACGGGGCGGTACGAGAGGACGGGGCGACGGCGCCGGCTCCCGGGGAGGCGGCGCGGTCCGCCGCGGCGCCGGACGGCCCCGCCGTCCCGGACGACGGTGCCGCCCCCGCCCCGGACGACTCCCCTGTCGCCCCGTCCGTGGCCCCCTCCTCCGGTGGTTCCGCGCTCACCCGGCTGCGGCGGCTGGCGCGGGCGCGCCGGGGCCGGTTCGCGCTGGCGCTGCTGCTCGGCAGTCTCGCGCTGGGCAGCGCGATCGGGCTGATGGCGACGTCCGGCTGGCTGATCTCCCGCGCCTCCGAGCAGCCCCCGGTGCTCTATCTGATGGTGGCGGTCACCGCGACGCGCGCGTTCGGGATCGGCCGCGCGGTGTTCCGGTACGCGGAGCGGCTGGTGGCGCACGACGCGGTGTTCCGGATGCTCGCCGACGTACGGGTGGCGGTCTACCGGCGGCTGGAGCGGCTGGCCCCCGCCGGGCTGCGGGAGCGGCGGCGCGGCGATCTGCTCTCCCGGCTGGTCGCCGATGTCGACGCGGTGCAGGACCACTTCCTGCGCTGGCTGCTGCCGGTCGGCGCGGCGGTGGTGGTCGGCGCGGGCACCGTCGGCTTCACCGCCTGGCTGCTGCCGGAGGCGGGCGCGGTGCTCGCCGCCGGACTGCTGCTCGCCGGGGCCGGGGTGCCGCTGCTGTCGGCCGCGCTGTCCCGGCGGGCGGAGCGCCGCCTGGCCCCGGCCCGCGGCGCCCTCGCCACCCGCGTCGTCGACCTGCTCACCGGCACCGCCGAACTGACCGTCGCGGGCGCGCTCGCCTCCCGTATCGCCGCGGTGCGGGACGCGGACGGGGCGCTGACCCGGATCGCGTCCCGTTCGGCGCGGGCCGCAGGGGTGGGCGCCGGTCTGTCGGCGCTGCTGAGCGGGGTGACCGTCACGCTCTCCGCGGTGCTGGGCGTGCGGGCGGTGCACGACGGGCGGCTGGACGGTGTGCTCCTCGCCGTCGTGGTGCTGACGCCGCTGGCGGCGTTCGAGGCGGTGGCCGGGCTGCCGCTCGCCGCGCAGTACCGGCTGCGGACCCGGCGCGCCGCCGAGCGGGTCTTCGAGGTGCTGGACGCGCCCGCCCCGGTCCGGGAACCGGAGGCGCCGAAGCCCGCGCCGCACGCGCCGTTCCCGCTGGTCGTACGGGAGATGACGGCGCGCCACCCGGGGCAGGCGGTCCCGGCGCTGGACGGGGTCGGTTTCACGTTGGACGCCGGGCGGCGGCTCGCGGTCGTCGGGCCGTCCGGCTCCGGGAAGACCACGCTGGCGCAGGTGCTGCTGCGGTTCCTGGACCGCGAGGGGGGCGCGTACACGCTGGCCGGGACGGACGCCGCGGAGCTGGACGGCGACGCGGTGCGGCGGCTGGTCGGGCTCTGCGCCCAGGACGCGCATGTCTTCGACAGCTCGCTGCGGGAGAACCTCCGTCTCGCCGCACCGGGGGTGACCGGCGACGGTGACCTGTGGGAGGCGCTGGAGCGGGCGCGGCTCGCACCGTGGGTGCGGTCGCTGCCGGACGGGCTCGACACCATGGTCGGCGAGCACGGCGCCCGTCTCTCGGGCGGTCAGCGCCGCCGGCTGGCGCTGGCCCGCGCCCTGCTGGCGGACTTCCCGGTCCTCGTCCTGGACGAGCCCGCCGAGCATCTGGATCTGGCGACCGCCGACGCGCTCACCGCGGATCTGCTGGCCGCGACCGAGGGCCGCACCACGGTCCTGATCACCCACCGGCTCACCGGGCTCGACGCGGTCGACGAGATCCTGGTGCTGGACGGCGGCCGCCCCGTGCAGCGCGGCGGCCACGCGGAGCTGGCCGCGGCCGACGGCCCGTTCCGCCGGATGCTGGAGCGCGAGCGGGCGGTGGACGCGGTGTACGGTCCCGGGGCCGCGGGGGAGCGGGCGCGGGCGGCGGGGCGCGAGGCCGTGGCGGGGGCGGCGCGCGGGTAGCGGAACGCGCCCCTTCCCCGCCCGGTGGGCGCCCTGCCGCGCCGGGGGTGCCCACCGGGCGATCGTGGCCCGCACCGGCCCGGTACGCCGCCGCAAACACCCGTAAACCCGCCCGTATTAGGCTCGGGGTATGGCAGCCACCGAAGGGTCTTCCGTACCGCAGGACGCCGGGCAGCCCGGGGCGGACACCGACGCGTTGCAGGCCGCCACCGAGGCGACCCGCAGCCTCCAGGGGCTCTCCACGGAGCTGACCGCGCGGGTGCCGCGCCTGATGGAGGCGATGCGCACCGTCGGCGCCGGACTCGATCTGCACGTCACCCTCGACCGCATCGTGCAGACCGCCGCCGAACTCGCCGACGCCAAGTACGCCGCGATCGGCATCATCGACGAGGCGCGCGAGGGCCTGTCGGACTTCGTCACGTACGGCGTGACCGCACAGGACCGGCGGCGCATCGGCGCGCTGCCCGACGGCCACAGGGGGCTGCTCGGCGCGCTCATCCACGATCCGCAGGCGCTGCGGCTGGCCGACCTCACCCGGGACCCCCGCTCGTGCGGCTTTCCTCCGGGGCACCCGCCGATGCGGACGTTCCTGGGGGTGCCGATCCGCGTCCAGCACGAGATCTTCGGCAACCTCTACCTGACGGAGAAGTACGGCGGCGGCGAGTTCAGCGAGGAGGACCTGCACATGGTGCGGGTCCTCGCCACCGAGGCGGGCATCGCCATCGGCAACGCCCGCCTCTACGCTGCGACCCGGCAGCGCGAGCACTGGATCGACGGGTCCGTCGCCGTCACCACCGAGCTGCTCAAGGGCAGCGACGTCGACGACGCGCTCGCCGTCGTCGCCGAACAGGCCCGTCTCCTCGCGGACTCGGCGGCGGGGATCGTGCTGCTGCCCGACGAGGACGGCGGTCTGGAGATCGTCGCGGTGTCGGCGGACGACCCGTCCGGGATCATGGGCACGCAGATCCCGCCGGACAGCCCGGTGGCGGAGCAACTGCTCGCCGGGGAGCCGCTGTTCATCGACGATTCGGCCACCGACCCGAGGATGGTCACCCCGCTGGCGCCGCGGTTCGGGCCGAGCATGATGCTGCCCCTGAAGAGCGACGGGCGGGTCCTGGGCACCCTCGCCACCCCCAGGGCGCGCGGCGGTCGCCCCTTCACCACGGCCGAGCGCACCCTGGCCACGCAGTTCGCGGCGCAGGCGGCGCTGGCGCTGGTCCTCGCCGACGCGCAGCGCGACCGGGCCCGGCTCGCCGTCTACGAGGACCGCGACCGCATCGCCCGCGACCTCCACGACCTGGTCATCCAGCGGCTGTTCGCCACCGGGATGCTGCTGGAGAGCGCCCAGCGGAGGGCCGTGGTGCCCGAGGTGAAGGAGAACATGGCCAAGGCCGTGGACGAGCTGGACGTGACGATCCAGGAGATCCGGACGGCGATCTTCGCCCTCCAGCAGGAGCCCGCCGAGGCGCCGTCCGGGCTGCGCACCCGGGTGCTGCGGGAGATCGGCACGGCCGCCGTCCCGCTGGGCTTCCGGCCGTCGGCGTCGTTCGTCGGACCGGTCGACGCCCGGGTCGGCGAGCTGACCGGCAAGAACCTCATCGCCGCGGTCCGTGAGGCGCTCTCGAACGCGTTCCGGCACGCCCGGGCGTCCCGTATCGAGGTCGTCGTCGACGCGACGGTGACGCTGCCCGACGGCACGGACGGTGTCCGCCTGACCGTCGCCGACGACGGCATCGGCATCCCCGCGGACGGCCGCCGCAGCGGCCTGCGCAACCTCGCCAAACGCGCCGAGGCCCTGGGCGGATCGAGCACCCACGGCCCCGGCATCGGCCCGGACGGCGGAGGCACGACGGTGGTGTGGGAGGCGCCGCTGTGAGGGCGCGGGGCCATCGCACGGCGGCGCGCGGGACGACGGCGTGCGCGGGGCCGCGGCGGGGGCGTGCGGGTGCCTGACGCGCGCCGGGCCGGGGCCGGGCCACGGTGGGGCGTGCGGGTGGCCGGTGCGCGCCGAGCCGGGCGGTCCGTGAGGAGGGCGCGCAGCCGGTGACGTGCGCCCGGGCCCGGAGACGGCGCGCGGGTCCCGGGAGGGCACGGCAGCCCGGCCGCGGCAGACCGTACGCCCGCGGGTGCCGCGGCGACCGTACGACCGCGGGTGGCGCGGCGTCGCCCCAGCCGCGTGGCGTCGCCCCGCGCCGCCTCTAGGCGCCCAGCAGCCGTTCGATGACGGCCGCGACGCCGTCCTCGTTGTTGGAGGCGGTGCGGCCGGTGGTGACGGCGAGGACGTCGGGGTGGGCGTTGGCCATGGCGTACGAGGCGCCCGCCCAGGCCAGCATCTCCATGTCGTTGGGCATGTCCCCGAAGGCGGTGACCTCCTCCGGGGCGATCCCGCGCTCCGCGCAACACCGGGCGAGCGTCCCGGCCTTGCTCACCCCCAGGCCGCTGATCTCCAGCAGGGCGGTGGGGCTGGAGCGGGTGAACGAGGCGAGCGTCCCGGCGGTCCGCCGCGCCAGCGCGAGGAACGCGTCCGGGTCCAGCGTGTCGTGGTGCGCGAGCAGTTTGAGCACCGGCTGGCCCGCCCCCGTCGTGGGGATGCCGCCCGCGACGACCCCGGGCGCCGAGGCCCCCGGAACGGTGCTCACCGTACGGGGCGGGGTGGCGCCGGGGCCCGCCACCGGGCCGGGACCCGTCGCCTCCACCGGGTGGGCACCCCGGGCCTCCACCGGGCCCGCACCCGTCGCCCCCAGGGGCGCGCCGGTCCCTTCGTCCGCCGGGCCCAGGGCGAGGGGAGCGGGCCCCGGGGGCGGGGCGAAGTCGTCGGCGAGCAGCTTCTCCACCGGGGCGGTGACGGCTGCCGGGTCGCGGTGGAACGGCGGGTAGTGCGGCTCGTAGTGGATGCCGCCGGTCCGCTCGACCGCGAACGACGTACCCGGCGCGGCGCTCCGCAGCGCCTCCACCACCGCCCGCGCGGCCACCACCGGCAGCGGGCTGACCTCGACGAACCGGCGCCCCCGGTGCAGATCGACGACGGCCGCGCCGTTCGCGCAGATCGCCAGCCCGTGGCCGTGCACGTGATCGCTGACGATGTCCATCCACCGGGCCGGCCGCCCGGTGACGAAGAAGACATCCACCCCGGCCCGCTCGGCGGCGGCGAGCGCGGCGATGGTCCGCTCCGAGACCGTCTTGTCGTCGCGCAGCAACGTCCCGTCGAGATCGGTCGCGATCAGCCGGGGCAGCGCCCCCGGACCGGGGACTCGGGGGTACGTCGGAGAGGTCACGGGGCCAATCTTCGCGTACGGGGCGGTGAGGGGAACCCCTGGGGCGGGCGGGGCTCCCCCGGCGGGGCGCGGGGTTCCGGGGCGGGAAGCGACCCGGCCCCGCCGTCAGCCGAGCTGCCCCAGTGCCTCCGTGGCGATCTCCTCGAACACCTCCTGGTCCGCCGCGAAGTCCGTCCCCGGGATCGGCCAGTGGACGACCAGCTCGTCGAAGCCCAGGTCCCGGTGGCGGCCCGCGAAGTCGACGAAGGCGGCGACGGACTCCAGGGGGCGGGCGCGGTCGGGGGTGAAGCCGGTGAGGAGGATCTTGTCCAGGGCGGCGGCGTCGCGTCCGGCGTCGGCGCACGCCTTGCCGAGCTTGTCGAGCTGGGCCCGGAGCGCGTCGACGGACTGGGCGGGCGTGCCCGTCGCGTACAGCTTCGGGTCGCCGGTGGTCACCCATGCCTGGCCGTGGCGGGCGGCGAGCTTGAGGCCGCGCGGGCCGGTCGCGGCGACGGCGAAGGGCAGCCGGGGGCGCTGCACACAGCCGGGGATGTTCTGCGCGCCGCCCGCGGCGTAGAAGGTGCCGTCGTAGGTGACGGTGTCCTCGGTGAGCAGCCGGTCCAGGAGGGGAACGAACTCGGCGAAGCGGTCGGCCCGCTCGCGCGGCGTCCACGGCTCGTGTCCGCTGGGGGCGAGGGCGCTCGCGTCGAACCCGGTGCCGCCCGCGCCGATGCCGAGGGTGATCCGGCCGCCGGAGATGTCGTCGAGCGAGATCAGTTCCTTGGCGAGGGTGACCGGGTGGCGGAAGTTCGGCGAGGTGACGAGGGTGCCCAGCCGCATCCGCTCGGTGACGCCCGCGGCGGCGGTGAGCGTCGGCACGGCGCCGAACCACGGCCCGTCGCGGAACGGGACGCGCCAGGACAGGTGGTCGTACGTGTACGCCGTGTGGAAGCCCAGCTCCTCGGCCCGCTGCCAGGCGGCGCGGCCGCCCTCGTGCCACCTGCGGTACGGGAGGATCACGGTGCTCAGACGCAGACTCATGCCTGCCAGCGTACGGGGGCGGGCCGGCCGGACGGGCGCGTGCCCGGGGTCGATCGCGTACCGGGGGCGGCGGCCGGCCGTACCGGGATGCCCCCGCCCGGGACGCGCGCACCGGGTGCGCCGGGCTGCTCGCTCACGGAGGCCGTCCGGCGGGGCGCGATACCGCCGTCCACCCGCGGTGACCTGGGGAGTTGCGGGGCGGAGCGGCACCCCCAGGTGGTGGTGGCGCGGTGCCGTCGTGGCGCGAACAATACGGAATAGCTGGTAGTTACAGCCGTGTGGTCAAGGGGGCGATCGGGGAGCGGACGTACCCCGTCCCGTAGGCGGAGTGCCCGAGGGGGCGCACCGGAAGCGGGGGCGGGCGTCGGCCGGCCGCCGTGTGTCCGCCCGTCCCGGGGGGCCGTCCCCGTGCCGTCACCGCGAGGTGTCCGAACGCCTCGGAGATGGCGCCGGGACCACCGTGGAGCACGGCCCTGACCCGCACGGAAGGGAAAGCGGACGGATGACGGAGCAGCGCGCGGCACGGTCGCACGGCGGGCCGGACAGCCCGCCGCGCGGCAGCGGACCGGGCCATCCGCCGCCCGCCGTCCGCCGGTGCGGAGAGCGCCGGGAGGCGCCCGTCGGCACGGCCGCGCCCGCGCCGTCCCCCGCCGCCCTGCCGTTCCTCCGAGGCTGCCCCTGACCGGCCCGCCCGCCCCCGGAACGCAGTTTCTCCGGCAGGGATCCGCCGATGGTGCCGGACCCTTCCGCCCCCGGGACCGCCCCGCGCGCCCCCGGCGCCCGGGACCACCCGTACGCCCCTCGCGCTCTTGGACACACCCGATCCGCCACCGGCCGTACCCCGCGCCGGTGCCCCATGACCTCAGGAGAGGCGCATGACCGCGCACCACGAGACCGCACCCCCGCCGTCGCCCGTCACCGTCATCACCGGCAGCAGCCGGGGCATCGGACGGGCCCTGGCCCTCCAGTTGGCGCCCCGGGGCGGGGCGATCGTCGTCAACTGCAAGAGCGGGGTCGAGGCCGCCGAGGCGACCGCCGGGGAGATCCGCGCGCTCGGCGCGGAAGCCCTGGTGGTCCAGGCCGACGTCGAGCGGCCCGAGGACATCGAGCGGCTCTTCGCCACGGTGGCCGAGCGCTACGGCCGCATCGACGCGTTCGTCTCCAACGCGGCCGCCGGACCGCTGCGCCCCGTCACCGAACTGCGCCTGCACCACCTCGACCGCAGTCACGCCACCAACTCCCGCGCGTTCTTCCTCGCCGCGCTGGCCGCGTCGGACCTGATGACGGACGGCGGCCGCATCGTGGCGATGTCGTCCATCGGAGCGGACTTCGCCCTGCCCTCCTACGGGGCGATGGGGGTGCAGAAGGCGGCGACCGAGGCGTGGGTGCGCTCCATTGCCTGCGAACTCGCCCACCGGGGCATCACGGTCAACGCCGTCAGCGGCGGCATCATCGACACCGGCACCATGCAGGCGTTCGCCCGCGACACCGGCATGGACCTGCCCGCCACCCTGCGGAACGTCCCCGTAGGACGGATGGGCGACGCCGATGAGATGGCCGCCCTCGCCGCGTTCCTCCTCACCCCGCAGGCCGCGTACATCACCGGGCAGACCCTCGTGGTCGACGGCGGCCTCTCCGCGGCCCACCCCGGGATCGTCCCGGTGCCCGCCCCCGGGGAGGCCGTGTGAGCACGGACGGCGCCACCGGGCGGCCCGGTTCGGCGCTCGTCGCCGGCGGCACCTCCGGACTGGGCCTGGCGACCGCCCGCGCGCTGCTGGCCCGCGGCCACGAGGTGGTCCTCCTCGCCCGCGGCCGGGAGACGGGCGAGCGCGCCCTGAAGGAGCTGGGCCCCGGCGCGCACCTGGTGACCGGCAGCGTCACCGACCCGGACGCCGTCGCGTCCGCCCTGGACCGGGCGGAGGAGGCCGCTCCGCTGCGCATCGGAGTCAACTGCGCCGGCCTGGGACGCTCCGGCACCACCCTCTCCGCCCGGGGGCCGCACCCCCTCGCGGAGTTCGCCGAGACCGTCGAGGTGAACCTGACGGGCGCGTTCAACGTGGCGCGGCTGGCGGCCGAACGGATGGCCCGTAACGCGCCGGCCGACGGGGAGCGGGGCGTCCTCGTCCAGACCGCGTCGGCCGCCGCGTACGAGGGGCAGCGCGGGCAGGCGGCGTACGCGGCGTCGAAGGCCGGACTGATCGGGATGACCCTGCCCATGGCCCGGGACCTGGGGCGGTACGGCATCCGCGTCGTCACCCTGGCGCCCGGAATGTTCGAGACGCCGATGCTCGACGTGCTGCCCGACCCGGCCCGCGACGCGATCCGCGCCGAACTCCCGCACACGGACGCCTTCGGCGACCCCGCCCACTTCGCCGCCCTCGTGCTGCACGTCCTGGACAACCCGATGCTCAACGGGGCCACCCTCCGCGTCGACGGCGGGCTGCGGCTGCCGTCGGGCCTGCGGCCCCGCCCCGCCCCCGTACCGGAGTGAGAGTGCTCGACCAAGATCTGGTGAACCATCGCACCTACGTCTGGCGCACCCCGCCGGACCTGGACCGCTGGCGCCATGAGAGCGACGGATTGGGCTTCGTCCGGCGCCTGATGTCCGATCCGGCGCCCTGTCTGCCCGCCGTCGCGATGCTCGGCGACGTCACGCTCGACGAGGTGGAGCCCGGCCGGGTCGTGCTCTCCTGCCGCCCCGGGAGGCACCTGGCCAGCTTCCCCGGGGTGATGCACGGCGGGGTCATCGCCACGCTCTGTGACACGGCCGCGGCGCTGGCCACCCAGGCCCGGCTGCCGGCCGGGTACGGCGGCGCCACCGCCGACCTCGCCGTGCGGATGCTGCGCCCGGTGCGCACCGGCGACGAGCCCGTCCTGTGCACCGGCACGGTCGTCGAGGGCGATCTGCGGCGTGCCCTGACCGAGGCCCGGGTGACCGGCGCCGACGGCACCCTCTACGCCCACGCCACCGCCACCATGCTGCTCCGTCCCTGCCCGCCGCCCGACGACCCGTCCCATGCGTGAGAACAGGACCGTGACGATGCCCCAGCCCTTCCCGTACGAGATCGCCGGTGTCGCCACCGAGACCGGCCGCGTCATACCGATCGAGGAGTGGGCGGACCTCGCCCGTCTGCCCCACCGCAAGCGGCCCGAGCACCTGTCGGGACAGGACCTGCGGCGGATCTTCAACGTCACGGCCAAGAGCCACGACCCGGAACTCTTCCGGGACTTCGACACCATCGTGCGGACCGCCCGCCGCGCCCTGGACGCCTCCCGGATACGCCCCCAGGACCTCGACTGCCTGTTCCTCGCGACCGCCAGCCCCTACGAAGGGCTGCTCGACCAGGACGCCTTCAACCTGGCCCGGCTCATCGGGCTCGACGACGGGGTGGTGCCCATCCAGGCGGGCGCCGGCTGCGCCGGGGTGGCCCGCGCCGCCTCCCACATCGCCCGCGCCAACTACCGCAACGCGCTGGTCGTCACGTACTTCCTGCCCAGCCAGGCGATGTTCGACGAGAACGGCGAGCTGTACCCGGTCTACCGCACCGCGCCCGACGCCCCGATGCTGACGTGGGCCAGCCCGGCCACCTTCTCCGACGCCGCCGCCGCCCTGGTCTTCACCCGGGGTGACGACGCCGGGGACGCGGTGCTGTACTCCCGCGACGCCCAGTCCTTCGACGGCGGGCCGGGCCTGACCCACCCGATCGTCCGGTACGTGGAGGGCGGCGCGGGCGGCACCTCGCCCTCCGACGTGGCGGGGCGCCCGCGGTACTCCATCAGCCCGCCGCACATCCGCCACTTCTACCCGACGGCGATGCGCATCAACGACGCGCAGTTGCGCGAGGCCACCACGCACTACCCCGACAAGGTCGCGCGGATCTACACGCACCAGGGTTCGCCGACGATGGTCCAGGACCTCATCGAGGAGCTGGGGCTGCCCCGGGAGAAGATCCCGAGCAACGCGGCGGCCCTGGGCAACACCGTGTCCGCGTCGACCGTGCTGATGCTCCACGACGACCTGCGGGCGGGGACGCTCGGCGGCGGCGACCGGGTCTGCTTCAGCGTGGTCGGCTCCGGCCCCGAGCGCGGCGCGCTCACCGTCCCGTTGGCGGCGACCTGCGAGGCCGCGGCGTGAGCCCGGCGCCCCGGCGCGCGGCGGTTCTGCCCGCGCCGGGGCGCCCGCCTACGGGGACGGCGGGAGTGCCGTCCCCGTAGGGCGCGCGGTGTCCGGCGCGGCGCGGGCGCCTCCCACCGGCCCCGGTGACCGCTGCGCCGCCCCCGCTGACCTGGGCTTACTCCGCGCACAGGCCGGAAGAGGGAGAATCGGAGACGAGCGGCGCAGTGAGCAGGACCCGGCGCGCGGGAAGCCGCGTACGCCGGGGCCGCCCGGTGCGCGAAGGCGCGGCGCGTGGAGGAAGCCATGGCACGGACCCGATTCGCCCCCGACCGCGGGCTGACCTCGCGGATGGTCACCACGATGTTCTTCATCGGGCTGCTGTACGTGGTCGTCGTCGGCGCGCTGGTGGTGCTGCTCAAGGGTGCCTGGGTGATCGTGTTGCTGCTGGCCGGCGGGATGTTCGTCGCGCAGTTCTGGTTCAGCGACCGGATCGCCGCGTTCAGCATGGGCGCGCGGGAGGTCACCCCGGAGCAGGCGCCCGAACTGCACGGCGCCGTCGACCGGCTGTGCGCGCTGGCCGACATGCCGAAGCCGCGGGTCGCCATCGCCGAGACGGACGTCCCGAACGCCTTCGCCACCGGGCGCAACCAGAAGAACTCCATGGTGTGCGCCACGACGGGCCTGCTGCGGCGGCTGGAGCCGGAGGAGCTGGAGGGCGTGCTCGCCCATGAGCTGTCGCACGTCGCGCACCGTGATGTCGCGGTGATGACCATCGCGTCGTTCCTGGGAGTGCTGGCCGGGATCATCACCCGCGCCGCCCTGTGGAGCGGCGTCGGCCGCAACAACCGTGACCAGAACGCCGCGATCGCCGTCCTCGTGGTGACCGCGGTCAGCGCGGTGGTCTACGCGATCAGCTTCCTGCTGACCCGGCTGCTGTCCCGGTACCGCGAGCTGTCCGCCGACCGCGCCGCGGCGATCCTCACCGGCCGCCCGTCGGCGCTGGCCTCCGCGCTGACCAAGGTCACCGGGCAGATCGCCCGGATCCCCACCGACGACCTGCGCAAGTCGCAGCCGTTCAACGCCTTCTTCTTCGCCCCGGCGTTCAACAAGGAGACCTTCAGCCGGCTGCTGTCCTCGCACCCGACGCTGGAGCAGCGCCTCGACCAACTGGGCCGGATCTCGGCACAGCTGGGGCGCCCGTGACGGCGCGCGCGCCCCGGGGCGCGCATGTCCGGGGCGGCGGCGCGCCGCTCTCCGGGCCCGGTGGGTGCGCCCCGGGCGGGGCGCGGGACGAGCGGGGAGAATGACGCCATGGGATTTCTGGACGCCCTCCTCGGCCGCAGCAAGCAGGTACGCCCCGACCTCGATCAGCTCTTCGCGCTGCCGTCCGCGGCGGTGACCCTGGAAGCGGCGGCGGACTTCAGGCCCACCGGCCGCGGTTCGGTCTGTTTCGCCAGCGTCGAGGGCGGTGAGTTCGCCCGCATCCAGGCGGACGTCCGCGCCCTCCTGGGAGCGCCGGTCGACTTCAGCCAGGACGCGTACGGCTACACCTGGATGCAGGCCCGGCACGACCCGCAGGACGTGGCGGGCCTGGTCAACGACCTGCACGCGGTGAACTCCGCCCTGGAGGGAGCCGGTTTCGGCCCGCAGTTGCTCTGCTCGCTGATGGGGTTCGAGGACGGCCAGGGGCGACGGCTGGCGCTCGTCTACCTCTACAAGCGCGGCACGTTCTACCCCTTCGCCCCCGCGGCCGACGGCTCCGAGAAGCGCGACAACCCGCTGGAACTCCAGGTCAAGGCGATGCTCGGGGATGACCTGCGGATCGAGAGCGACCTCGCCCGGTGGTTCCCGGTGTGGGGAGCGCCCGGACTCTGAGCCGGTACGACGAGACCGGTACGACGGGCGGGCCCGCCCCGGGAAGCACTTCCCGGGGCGGGCCCGCTCTCCGTCGGCGGCGCTCCTACGGGGCCGACGGGTGCTGGTCCGTGGGTGCGGGGCCGTCGCTGTCGTGGGCGCTCCCGGCGTCGTCGCCGGGAGCGAGACCGTGGCGGGTACGGACCCGTTCGCTCGCCTCACGGGCCTTCGCGGAGCCGATCTCCTCCGCCGCCCAGCGGGCCCACTCCTCCTGCGCGGCCGTCATCCGCAGCCCGTACTCCAGGGCGAGCCGCCCGTAGACGGAGATCATGTCGTCGTCCCACTCGGCACCGTCGTCGATCCGGCGGAGCCTGTCGTGGAGCTCGGCGGTGGCGTGGGCGCGCCCGAGGAGGTACGCCCGGGCCTCCAGCGGGGTGAGGAGGCCGAGGAAGAAGACCCGCAGCAGGCTGTCGTCGCGGTGCGGGCCGCCGGGCTCGACGTCGGCGAGCCAGTGCCGCAGCTCGGCCAGGCCCTTCTGGGTGATCGCGTACTCCTTGCGGCCGCGGGGGCCGTGCGCGGAGACCTCGGCCAGGCCCGCGGAGGTCAGTTTGGCCAGCTCGCCGTAGACCTGGCTCTGCGTGGCCGGCCAGGTGTTGGCCAGGGACGCGTTGAACAGCTTCATCAGGTCGTAGCCGCTGGCCGGAGCTTCGGACAGCAGGCCCAGTACGGCGTGTTTCAGGCTCATACCCGCACACTAACTCCCCACATTCCACTGTTGACACGTCGGGACCTCACCTTCTACTTTTGACATGTCGGAACAGAAACGTCTGCGGGCTCGGCCCGCCGGTGGGGGGAGAAGTCGTGCAGTACCTGCGGGGATTCATTCCATGGCTGGCCTTCGGTCTCGTGTCCGCGGCCGGTTGGCAGTGGGGCGCGCTGGCCGGTCTGACGCTCGCGGCGGTGTTCCTTCTCGCCGACCGCACCGCGGGCTGGGCGCCCGCCGAGCGCCTGCTCGACTACGGCACCGTCCTCTTCTTCACCGCCCTCACCGCCTTCGCCTTCCTCCGGCCGGAGAGCGCCCTCAAGATCTACGCCGGATCCCTCTCGATGGGCTGGCTGGCGCTCCTCGCCTGGGGCTCGATCGCCGCGGGGTGTCCCTTCACCCTCGCCATAGCCCGCCGCCGGGTGGCGCCCGAGATCACCACGAGCCCCCTCTTCCTGAAGATCAACACTGTCCTCACCGCCCTCGCCCAGGCGGCGCTGTCCTTCGGCGGTGGCCATCCCGGCCTCTCCGTCATGGTGCAGATCGCCGGGTTCGTCCTCCCGGCCCGCTTCACCGCCTCCTACCCGGAGCGGGCCCGCACCCGCTACCTCGCCGAGGCCGTCCCCGAGCACCCCGCCCGAGCCCAGGGAGTCTGACGACATGACCACGCAGCCCGCCCCGCATCTGGCCGGCAACTTCGCCCCGGTGCCGGACGAACTCACCGTCCATGACCTGCCGGTCACCGGCACCGTCCCGCCCGAGCTGACCGGCTGGTACCTGCGCAACGGCCCCAACCCGCACGCCGCCGCCTCGGCGCACTGGTTCCTCGGCGACGGCATGGTCCACGGCGTACGCCTCGAAGCCGGCCGGGCCACCGCCTACCGCAACCGCTGGGTGCGCACCACGACCTTCACCGACGGCGCCCGCCTCGTCGACGACCGGGGAAACTTCGACCGCACCGCCGGTCTCGCCAACACCCACGTCGTCCGGCACGCCGGACGCACCCTGGCCCTGGTCGAGTCGTCCTTCCCCTACGTACTGGACGACCGCCCGGGCCATGAGCTGGAAACGCTAGGCCCGTACGACTTCGGCGGCCGCCTGGGCACCGCGATGACCGCCCACCCGAAGACCTGCCCCACCACCGGTGAGCTGCACTTCTTCGGCTACGGCGGACTCCGGCCGCCCTACCTGACCTACCACCGTGCCGACGCCGCGGGGGAGTTGACGGTCAGCCGCCCGATCGACGTGCCGGGCCACACGATGATGCACGACTTCCATCTCACCGACGCCCACGTCGTCTTCATGGACCTCCCCGTCGTCTTCGACCACACCCACCCCGGCATGCCCTACCGCTGGGACCCGGAGTACGGCGCCCGCCTCCATGTCCTGCGGCGCGACGACCCGTTCGGCCCGGTCCGCAGCCTCCCCATCGACCCCTGCTACGTCTTCCACGCCCTCAACGCCCACGACGACGGCGTCGACCGCATCGTCCTGTACGTCTCCCGGTACGCCTCTTTCGGCGGAGAGACCCCGGCGCACCTGTGGCGGTGGACCCTCGATCTGACCTCCGGCACCGTCCGCGAGGAACAACTCGACGACCAGGACAGCGAGTTCCCCCGGATCGACGACCGTCTCGCCGGGCGCCCTGCCCGCTTCGGCCACACCACCGTCGCCGAGGGCCCCGGCTCCGGACCGGTCCCCGGCGCGCTGCTCCGGTACGACCTGCGGAGCGGAGCGTACGAGCGGTACGGCTTCGGGCCCGGCCGCACCCCCGGGGAAGCGGCCTTCGCCCCTGCCGACGACACTCCTGGTGGCCCCGGCTGGCTGCTGACCTACGTCCATGACGCGGCGACGGACACCAGCGATCTGGTGATCCTCGACGCGGAGGAGATAACCGCCGGCCCCGTCGCCACCATCCACCTGCCCCGACGTGTCCCCTACGGCTTCCACGGCAACTGGATCCCCGACCCCGCCCGTTGACCGCCCGGCGCCACGGCGTATCCGGCCTGCTCCTTGACAACAGAACAGTGCGATGAGGGCGAGGCCGGGCCGCGGCCCGGCCGGTGGGCTCAGCCACCGCTCTTGCCGGTCCCGGGGCGGCCGGTGGGCTCAGCCGTAGGCCCGGCTCGCGGCCTCAGCCGCCGGTTCTGTCCGCCCTGTCCGCTCCGCCGGTCCTGTACGGGGTGCCCGTCCCGTGGGGCGCGCCGGTTTCCTCGGCCCCGGGGGCGGGGGCCGCGTCCTCCGGGCCCGTGCCGTGGGTGCGCGGCGGCGCCGGCGTGACCAGGGCGTCCAGGGTGCGGGCCTGCACCTCCCGTCGTGCGGCGGCGGCGAGGAACGCGGCTGTGTTCTCCGGGCCGACGAGTTCCCGTACGGCCGCGACCGCGTCGGCGGGCAGCATGACCGCCACCTGGTCCGTCTCACCACGGGGGTCCGGAGCGGACCCGGGCGCGGCGGGCGGCGCGGCGGCGTCCTCATGTGGCGGGCGCCGGGGCGTACTGGCCATACCGACGTACCGGCCCGGTCCGGCGGCAGAGGGGCCCTGGACGTCCGCTCCGGGGGCGTGCCCTTGGCTGTCGGCGGGCCTGGGCCCGCCGCCCCTGGGCCCGCCGTCCCCCGGCCCGCCGGTACCGTCGCCCGGCGGGAGGGTGACGGTGAGGTGCTCGCGCAGATGGCGGGTGGCGAGGGTCCGCATCGCACGGGCGAGTTCGGCGTCGATGGTCTGCCGGGCCAGCGGGCGCAGCCGCCGGATCAGCGCCGCTGCCTCGGCCGCTGCGGCTTCCGTCGGCGGCTGGTCGAGGAACGGCCGGAAGACGTGCTCGGTGGTGAAGTCCAGGAAGCGGGAGGCGATGTGCTCGACCTGTGCGCGTACCTCCCGCAGATGGGTGGCGACGGCGGCGAGCGGGACACCCGCCGAGTGCAGTTCGGCGGCGACCGCCAGCTCCTGCGGGCTGGGCACCGCGTACACGTCGGACCGGCCCGGGACGGGCTCCAGGACGCCCAGTTCGACGGCCTCGGCGAGGGCCGCCCCGTCGAGCGCCGAGCCGTCCGCCGCGCCGCCGAACGCGTCGTGCAACTGCTCGACGGTGATCCGGGACGCCTGCTCGTCACTCCAGGGCCCGTCGAGTTCGGCGGCCAGCCCGAGCACCCCGCCGAGGTCCCGTCCGGCGTGCCAGGCTTCCAGGAGTTCCTTGATGCTGGCGAGGGTGTAGCCGCGTTCCAGCAGGTCGGTGATCTGCCGCAACCGCGCGAGGTGGGCATCGCCGTAGACGTTGGCCCGGCCCCGGCGCTCCGGGCGGGGCAGCAGACCGCGGTCCTGATAGGCGCGGATGGTCCGGACCGTGGCGCCGCTGAGGCGGGCCAGATCCTCGATGCGGTACTCCGGCTGCGGCTGGTCGGTCAAGGCGGTGCTCCTCACAGGTCGGCCGCGCCGCCCACCGCACCCGCCACGGCGCGTACGACCGGGGAGGCGCCGGCGGGGCGACGGCCGTGCAACGCCCCGTCCTGCGAGGGATGGTACGGCCGCCCCGGGCGGGCCCGCACCGTGTCGGGGGCCGGGCCCGCCCGGAACGCCCGGCCCCCGACACGGGCCCGGCTCACAGCGGCGGTTCGATCCGGGCGACGGCGCGCAGGGCCCGGGGTGCGACACGGGAGAGGAAGCGGGCGCCGCGCGCCTCGGGGGTGACGGGCACCACCGCCTGATTACGGGCCACCGCCCGCAGTACCGCGTCGGCGACCTTCTCCGGCGGGTAGTTGCGCAGCCCGTAGGCGCGGGTGGCCTTGGCCCGGCGGGCCTTCTCCTCGTCGGCGGACACCCCGGTGAACCGTGAGGTGGCGGTGATGTTGGTGTTGACCAGTCCCGGGCAGATCGCAGAGACCCCGATGCCCTGGCCCGCCAGCTCGGCACGGAGACACTCACTGAGCATCAGCACCGCCGCCTTGGAGGTGCTGTAGGCGGGCAGCGCCCGGGACGGCTGGAACGCCGCGGCGGAGGCGGTGTTGACGATGTGCCCGCCCTGACCGCGCTCTGCCATCCGCTTGCCGAACGTCCGGCAGCCGTGGATGACGCCCCAGAGGTTGACGTCCAGGACCTTCTGCCAGTCCTCCACGGAGGTCTCCATGAAGGAGCCCGACAGGCCGATCCCCGCGTTGTTCACCAGCACATCGACCGTGCCATGGGCGGTGTGGACGCGGTCCGCGAGCTTCTCCATCGCCGCCGCGTCCGCGACGTCGGCCACCTCGCCGTGCGCCTCGGGCGCGCCGATCAGCCGGGCCATGTCGGCGGTGCGCGCGGCGCCCTCGGCGTCCCGGTCCACCGCGATGATCCGCGCGCCGGCCTCCGCGAAGGCGAACGCCGTCGCCCGGCCGATCCCGCTCGCCGCCCCGGTCACCAGCACCAACTGGCCGCCGAACCGGTCCGCGTACGCCCCGGACGCCGCGACCTCCTTCGCCGGGTCGCCCTCCTCCCGCGCGTGGACGAACTCCGTGATCCACGCGGCGAGTTGGTCAGGTCGGGTGCGCGGTACCCAGTGCTTGGCGGGGAGGGTGCGGCGGGTCAGCCGGGGCGCCCACCGGTCGAGGTCGTCGTAGAGCCGCTCGGACAAGAAGGCGTCACCGGTCGGCGTGATGAGCTGCACGGGGCAGTGCGCGAAGGCGTCGTCGCGGGGGTGGCTCAGCCGGGAGCGGACGTTGTCGCGGTACAGCCAGGCGCCGTGGGCCGCGTCGCGGGGCAGCGACGATGTCGGGTAGGCGCCGCCCGGAACCTTCTCGAACCGTGCCATGAGCGCCGGCCAGCGCTTGCCGAGCGGACCCTTCCAGGCCAGTTCCGGGAGGGCCGGGGTGTGCAGGGCGTAGACGTACCAGGACTTCAGGGACTGCGACAGGAGGTGGGCGGCGCGGCGGGGGGTGGGCCGCTTGAGGCGCCGCTTGATCCAGTGGCCGAAGTGGTCGAGGGACGGCCCTGACATGGAGGTGAACGACGCGATCCGGCCCTCGGTCCGCCGGACCGTCGCGAACTCCCAGGACTGCACCGAGCCCCAGTCGTGCCCCACCAGGTGCACCGGCCGGTCCGGGCTGACGGCGTCCGCGACGGCGAGGAAGTCGTCGGTCAGCTTCTCCAGTGTGAACCCACCGCGCAGCGGCTGCGGCGCGGTGGAACGGCCGCAGCCCCGCACGTCGTACAGCACCACATGGAACTGGCCAGCGAGGCGCCGCGCGACATCGGACCAGACCTCCTTGCTGTCCGGATACCCGTGCACCAGCAGCACCGTGGGGCGCTCCGGGTCACCCAGCTCGGCGACACACAGGTCGATACCGCCGGTCCGCACCCGCCGCTCCCGGGCCCCCGGAATCCCGGTCTCCGGTCCGGCGGCCCCGGCCACCGCACCCGGCCCGGCATCCGCACCACGCACGCCACGCGCGTCCGACCCGTCCTGGCCCGGAGTACCTGCCCCGCCCGCGCCGCCGGGACCCGGTGCCGCCCCGCCGCTCCCGGGCCCCGCCGCACCGGGTGCGCCGTCCGCTCCGCGTCCCTCCACCGCGTCCGCCATGTCCTCGTCCTCGCCCTCTTCCTCGACTTCGTTCCCGACGACTTCGTTCCCGACCGGCTCCGGAAGCTGTGTCACGCGGCCTTCTCCTCCTGCCACCGCCGTACGTGCGGCAGATCGTCGTCCAGCCAGAAGGCGCTCTCCTGCGGGTCCTTGGAGTCCGTCACGACGAGGAGTTCCTCGAACTTCGCGCCCGTGCCCCGGAATCCGAGATGGGGTTCGACGGCCCACAGGCCCGGCTGCGGCGGATGGTCGGAGAAGGAGTACGGGCTCCAGAGCGGGGACCAGCCCTCCCGGTGCCCGTGCAGCGCGTCCGCCGCCAGCCCTTTCAGGGACTGCGTCCCGAAGCCGAACACCGTGGGTGCCCACCGACGCTCGCGGACCCGGTCGACCTTGTGGGCGATGACGCCGAACGGGTAGGCGCGGTGCCGGTTCGTATGACCCTGACGCGCCATCAGCCGCTCGACGTCCTCGTAGATCTCGCGCAGCGGACGGCGCTCGCGCACCTCCCGCAGGATCAGCTCACGGTGCGCCTCCAGGTCGGCCATCAGCCGGTCGTGCACCGGGTTGAGGCCCAGACAGCCGGAGTAGCCGATGTCCGCGGTGAAGCCGCGGTGCACCGGGGCCATATCGAGGATGAACGGCATCCCCGGCTCCAGCCGCCGTCCCGTCGGGAAGAACTGCAGCGGTACGCGGAAGCCGGCGAACGCCGTCCGGTCCCCGAACCACGCGAACGGCAGGTGGAACCAGTCCCGCACCCCCCGCTCGCGCAGCCACACCCGCTGCATCCGCGCCGCCTCCCGCTCGGTCACCCCCGGCTTGAGCTGGGCGGCGACGGCCTCCGCGCAGGCATAGGCGAGGCGTTGGACCTCCCGGAAGCCGCGCAGCCGCGCACCGAGGCCCCCGGTCGCCGCCGGATTCTGTGAGGTCACTGCAGGCATCGTCCACCGTCCGTCCGTGAGCAGAGCATTGCGGTACGTGCACGTAACTTGACACTGATGAATGTGACAATGGCTGACGTCTACGTCAAGAGGAAGACCGGAACCACCACCGAACCCGGCACATCCCCCTCCCCGAACCCCGCGTTTCCCCTTACCTGAATCCCGCGGGCACTCCCCTCCACGGCCGCCCGCGCCCCCACCCGCACACCCTCCGCCCGAGCCTCGGCTCCCCGCCGCGCCCGTGCCCGAGCCCTGCCCATCGCCGCGCCCGAGCCCTGGCCCCGCCGCATCCCGGCCCGGGCCCAGGCCCACCGCACCTGTGCCCGAGCCCCGGCTCCCCGCACGCCCTCCGTCCGAGCCCCGCCGTTCGCCGCACTCCGGCCCGAGCCCTGGCTCCCCGGCGCACCCCGACCCGAACTTTGGCCACCGCTGCACCCGTGCCGAGCCCCGGTGCCCCGCCGCACCCGCACCCCGGCCCGAGCCCGGCCCCACCGCCGCACCCCGGTCCGTGTCCTGGCCCTCCGCCGCACCCTGGCCCGAGCCCCGGCTCCCCGCATGCCCTCCGCCCGAGCCCTGGCCCACCGCCGCGCCCGTGCCCGAGCCCTGGCCCATCGCCGCGCCCGAGCCCTGGCCCCGCCGCATCCTGGCCCGGACCCAGGCCCACCGCACCCGTGCCCGAGCCCCGGCTCCCCGCCGCACCCCGGTCCGTGTCCTGGCCCTCCGCCGCACCCCTGGCCCGAGCCCCGGCTCCCCGCACGCCCTCCGCCCGAGCCCCGCCGTTCGCCGCACCCCGTGCCCGTGCCCCGGCTCCCCGCATGCCCTCCGCCCGAGCCCTGGCCCACCGCTGCACCCGTGCCGAGCCCCGGCGCCCCGCCGCACCCGCCACCCCGGCCCGAGCCCGGCCCCACCGCCGCACCCTGAGCCCCCGCCCCGCCGCACCCCGGTCCGAGCCCAGGCCCACCGCCGCACCCGGCCAACCCCCGTACGGCCCCCGCCCCCGCCCCGCCAACTTCCCTCGTCATCCGCGCCCATCAACCGCGCCCGTCAACCGCGCCCGTCAACGCCGCATGCCCCGGAAGGAGGGGATCCCCTACGGGGCGTCGTCCCTGAGAGGTAGGGCCGTACCGTCGCCCGGGCGGACGATCGGGGTGAGCGGCGCCACTACCGTCGAGACGTGACCGTCATCGTGACCGAAAGCCTCAGCAAGCGGTTCCCGCGGGTGACCGCCCTGGACCGGCTGACCGTGGACATCGCGCCCGGTGTGACCGGCCTGGTGGGCGCCAACGGGGCCGGAAAATCCACCCTGATCAAGATCCTCCTCGGCCTGGCACCGGCCACCGAGGGCACCGCGCGCGTCCTCGGCATGGATGTCACCACCCATGGCGCGGCCATCCGCGAACGCGTCGGCTACATGCCCGAACACGACTGCCTGCCGCCCGACGTCTCGGCCACCGAGTTCGTCGTCCACATGGCCCGGATGTCCGGTCTGCCGCCCACCGCGGCCCGCGAACGTACCGCCGACACCCTCCGCCACGTCGGCCTCTACGAGGAGCGCTACCGCCCCATCGGCGGCTACTCGACGGGTATGAAACAGCGCGTCAAACTCGCCCAGGCCCTGGTCCACGACCCGGAGCTGGTCTTCCTCGACGAGCCGACCAACGGCCTCGACCCCGTCGGCCGGGACGACATGCTCGCCCTGATCCGCCGCATCCACACCGACTTCGGCATCTCCGTCCTGGTCACCTCCCACCTCCTCGGAGAGCTGGAGCGCACCTGTGACCACGTCGTCGTCATCGACGGCGGGACGCTGCTGCGCTCGTCCGCCACCCGCGAGTTCACCCGGACCACCGCCTCCCTCGTCGTCGAGGTCACCGACACCGACGCGCACCCCGACGGCACCACCGCCCTCCACTCGGCCCTCGTCGCCGCCGGCGCCACCGTCAGCCGCGACGTCCCCGGAGCCGCCCCGGCCACCTCCGCCGGGCACCTCCTCCACATCGAGGCGTCCGACGCGCCCGGTGGCGCCGACCCGCACGACCTCGTCCGCGACACCGTCGCCGCCCTCGGCCTCGGCCTCGTCCGCATGGAGCCCCGCCGCCACCACATCGCGGAGGTCTTCCGCGCCCCCGTGGCCGGCGCCGCGACCACCGGCCCCGGGGCCACGACCGGCGCCGGAACCCCCGCCGGCGCCGGAACCCCCGCCGGCGCCGACGCCCCGGCCGGCCCCGGAGCGGCGACCGCTCCCGCACCCCGTTCCGCCACCCCCGGCCCCACGCCCACCCCGAAGGGAGGCGCCACCGATGCCCGCTGACCACACCTCACCGGCACCCGCCGCCGCACCCGGCGACCACCGCCCCGGCCCCGGTGCCGCCCCCGCACCGCACGCCCCCGACGTCATCCACAACATCGGCTACCGCCATTACGACGGCCCCCGCCTCGGCCGCTCGTACGCCCGCCGCTCCCTCTTCGTCCAGAGCCTGCGCGGCGCCTACGGACTCGGCCGCTCCGCCAAGTCCAAGGTCCTGCCGATGCTCCTCCTCGGCGTCATGTGCCTGCCCGCCGGGATCATGGTCGCGGTCACCGTCGTCACCAAGGCCCACAGCCTGCCGCTCGACTACAGCCGCTACGCGATCTACCTCCAGGCCGTCATCGGCCTCTACCTCGCGGCCCAGGCACCCCAGTCCGTCTCCCGTGACCTGCGCTTCAAGACCGTACCGCTCTACTTCTCGCGGCCCATCGAGCGCGTCGACTACGTCACCGCGAAGTTCGCCGCCCTCGCCGCGGCCCTCTTCCTCCTCACCGCCACCCCGCTGCTGATCCTCTACATCGGCGCCCTCCTCGCGGAGCTGGACCTCGCCGACCAGACCAAGGGCCTCGGCCAGGGCCTGATCGCCGTCGCCCTCCTCTCCCTCCTCTTCGCCGGTATCGGTCTCGTCATCTCCGCGCTCACCCCGCGCCGCGGCTTCGGCGTCGCCGCCGTCATCGCCGCGCTGACCCTCCCCTACGGAGCCGTCAGCGCACTTCAGGGCATCGCCTACGTCCAGGGCCACGAAGCCGCCATCGGCTGGCTCGGCCTCTTCTCCCCGACGACCCTGATCGACGCCGTCCAGTCCACCTTCCTCGGCGGCCGCAGCTCCTTCCCCGAGGGCCTGGCCCCCACCACCGCCGCGGGGAGCCTCGCCCTCGTCATCACCCTGGCCACCATCGCCGCCTCGTTCGCCCTGCTCATGCGCCGCTACCGCAAGGCCGGCCTGTGACCCGCCGCCCCGCATCCGCCCCCGCCCGGCCGCACCGCCCCGGGCCCGTCACCCATCCCACCGACGAGGAGCCGCGCCCGTGAGCACCCTCCGCATCGACCACGTCTCCCGCTGGTTCGGCAACGTCGTCGCCGTCAACGACATCACGATGACCATCGCCCCCGGCGTCACCGGTCTCCTCGGCCCCAACGGCGCCGGAAAGTCCACCCTCATCAACATGATGGGCGGCTTCCTCGCCCCCTCCCACGGCACCGTCACCCTCGACGGCGACCCCGTCTGGCGCAACGCCCGCAGCTACCGCCACCTCGGCATCGTCCCCGAGCGCGAGGCGATGTACGACGTTCTCACCGGCCGCGAGTTCGTCCTCGCCAACGCCGAACTCCACGGCCTCGGCCGCGCGCAGGCGGCCGCCGCCCTCGCCACCGTCGACATGACGCACGCCCAGGACCGCAAGATCTCGACGTACAGCAAGGGCATGCGGCAGCGCGTCAAAATGGCCTCCGCGCTCGTCCACGACCCGTCGGTCCTGCTGCTCGACGAGCCGTTCAACGGTATGGACCCCCGCCAGCGCATGCACCTCATGGAACTGCTGCGCCGGATGGGCGACGAGGGCCGTACCGTCCTGTTCTCCTCGCACATCCTCGAAGAGGTCGAACAGCTCGCCACCCATATCGAGGTCGTCGTCGCCGGACGCCACGCCGCCTCCGGCGACTTCCGCAAGATCCGCCGCCTGATGACGGACCGCCCGCACCGCTACCTCGTCCGCTCCGACGACGACCGGGCCCTCGCCGCCGCCCTCATCGCCGACCCCTCCACCGCGGGCATCCAGGTCGACCTCACCGAAGGCGCCCTCCACATCCAGGCCGTCGACTTCGCCCGCTTCACCGCCCTGCTGCCCCGCGTCGCCCGCGACCAGGGCATTCGCCTCCTGGCCGTCTCCCCCTCCGACGAATCCCTGGAGTCCGTCTTCTCCTACCTCGTCGCCGCCTGACCCGCCCCGACCGGCCACCACCGGCCCGTACCCGCACGCCGTACGGCCCGCACGCCGACCGGAAACCCCGGCCGCCCCTACGGCCCCGTCCCACGGCCCGCGCCCACCCGGCGTACGGGCCACGCCCACCACCCGTCCGACGCCGCCCCGCCCGGAAGGAACCCGCAGATGTCCACCACCAGCCCACCCACCACCACGGCGGCCCCGCCCCCCGCCCTCTTCCACCCGACCGTCGCCCGCCTCACCTACCGCGCCCTCCTCGGCAGCCGGCGCGCCCTGATCCTCTTCGCCCTGCCCGCCCTCCTCCTCGTCATCGCCGTCGCCGTCCGCACCCTCAGCGGCGCCGACGACACCACCACCAAGGAGATCCTCGGCGGTTTCGCCCTCGCCACCCTCGTCCCGCTGCTCGGCGTCATCGCCGGAACCGGCGCCATCGGCCCGGAGATCGACGACGGTTCCGTCATCTACCTCCTGGCCAAACCCGTCCGCCGCAGCACCATCGTCCTCACCAAACTCACCGTCGCCACCGGCGTCACCCTGGTCTTCTCCGCCCTCCCCGTCCTCCTCGCGGGCTTCATCCTCAACGGCAACAGCCAGCACCTCGCCGTCGCCTACGCCACCGCCGCGGCCATCGCCTCCCTCGCCTACGCCGCCCTCTTCCTGCTCCTGGGCACGATCACCCGCCACGCCGTCGTCATCGGCCTGGTCTACGCCCTCGTCTGGGAAACCTTCTTCGGCAACCTCGTCCCCGGCGCCCGCACCCTCAGCATCCAGCAGTGGGCCCTCGCCCTCGGCGCCCGCCTCGCCCCCGACTCCGCCGTCACCTCCGACGTGACCCTCCCCACCGCCGCGATCCTCCTCATCGCCGTCACCACCGCCGCCACCTGGTACGCCACCCACCGCCTCCGCTCCCTCACCCTCGCCGGAGACGAATGAGCCCCACCCCACGACCGAAACCACCGGACAACTGCCCGGGGCCAAGGCCCGTACGGGGCCAGGTCACCGACTGCCGTACGGGTTCGGGCCCGCGCGTACGGGAGGGGTTCGGGGCGGTCCTGTACGGGTTCGGGCCCGCGCGTACGGAGGGGTCCGGGGCGGCCCCCCTACGGGTCCGGGTCCCGCGCACGAGGGAGCGGCCCAGGCGCCGGCGGACCGAAGGCACAACGGGGGAGAGGCGCCGACGGCCCCGTACGGGCTCTCCGTAAGGTGACCGCGTGACACCCCCGACGCCACCCGCGCCCCCGACGGCGCCGGACGCCACCCCGCTGATCACCACCGAGACCCTGTACCACCCTTGCGCCGCCGGTCCGGGCGCACCCGCCGTCCTCCCGGCGCTCCTCTGGCGGGCCGGTCCGGGCTGGCGGATGATCTCCAGCGCCGTCCTCGGCGGCGGCATGGGCGAGCGCCACTGGTTCCTCAACGCCCAGGTCCCGCACGGCTACACCCGCCACGACCCGCACCGCCACCTCGCCGGCATCGCCGCCCCCGCCCTGACCGGACCGTCCCTGCACCCGGCGCCCCAACCCCCGCCCGGCGTGGGCCTGATGACTGCCGCAGATGTCCTCGCCACCGCCACCCACACCGCGGAAGACGGCGCGGAAGCTCTGGTCACCGCAGGCGTCGGCGTCTCCGGCTGGGCCGCTGTCCCGGCTCAGCGCGCCGCGCCTCACCCCGGTCCCGGCACGATCAACATCCTCGTCGCGCTCCCCGTGCCCCTCACCGACGCGGCGCTCGTCAATGCCGTCACCACCGCCACCGAGGCCAAGGTCCAGGCCCTCCGCGACAACGGCTACGACGCCTCCGGCACCCCCACCGACGCCGTCTGCGTCGCCGCCCGCACCCCCGGGAACGCCACCCCCACCGAACACTTCGGCGGCCCCCGCTCCCTCTGGGGCGCCCGCCTCGCCCGCGCCGTCCACCGCGCCACCCACGAGGCCGTGGCCCGCGACGCCCACCTCCGCAGCCCGGCCCCGGCACCCTGACCCTTACGGGCCGGAACCCGCACCCGTACGGGCCCGGCCCCCGTCCCGTAGGTGTTACGCACGCACCCGTACGGGATACGCCCCCGCCCCGTAGGGCCCCGCCCCCCCACACTCACACGAAGCGGGGCGGTGCCCACTCGGCCACCGCCCCGCTCCCGTACGTCCCCGCGTCGATCAGGCCCCCGGGGCCCCGATCCGACGGTCCCGGCCCGCGCCCATCCCCAGCAGCGCCAGCCCCGCACACACCACCAGCATCAGCGTCAGCGGCACGCTCCACCCGCCGGTCACCTGGTGCACCGCACCGAGCGCCAACGGACCGACCGCCGCCAGCAGATACCCGCCGGTCTGCGCCATCCCCGACAGCCGGGCCGCCGTATGCGCGTCGCCGGACCGCAGCACCATCATCGTCAGCGCCAGCCCCAGCGCACCGCCCTGACCGAGCCCCAGCAGCACCGCCCACAGCCACGCCCCGGCGACCGGCGCCACCAGCAGCCCCACAACACCGCAGGCCATCAGCGCCGACACCATCACGCCCAGCGCCCGCTGCCGCCGCATCCGCCCCGCCAGCATCGGCACCACGAACGAACCCGCCATCTGCACCAACGTGCTGAACGCGAAGACGAGGCCCGCCTCGCCCTTCCCCATCCCGTGGTCCGTGAAGATCGTCGGCAGCCACGCGATCGTCACGTACGCGACCAGCGACTGCGACCCCATGAACAGCGTCACCTGCCACGCCAGCCCCGACCGGCTCAGCCGTGGCCCGTCCTCGGACGCGTGCGCCGGACGTGCCGCCGCCTCCCCGTGGTGCGTACCCCTACGGGACATCACCGCCTGCGGCACCCAGACCAGCGCCGCCGCCCCCGCCAGCAGCGACCACGACACCAGCGACCCCTGCCAACTGCCGAGCGCCTCCTCCAACGGCACCGCGGTCGCCGCCGACACCGTCGCGCCCAGCACCATCGCCGTCGTGTAGAGCCCCGTCATCCCGGCGGCCCTGTCCGGGAAGTCCCGCTTGATCAGGCCGGGCATCAACACGTTCAGCAGGGCTATCGCCGTGCCCACCACCGCGCACCCGGCGAACAGCGCCACCACCGGCGGCGCCACCCGCAGCACGATCCCGCCGCACAGCAGCACCAACGCCCCGCACAGCACCGTCTCCGTACCCCACCGCCGGGCCAGTTTCGGCGCGACGATCGACCCGAGCCCCATGAACACCAGCGGAATCGCCGTCACCAGACTGCTCGCCGTCGCCGCCAGCCCGAAGTGCCCCCCGATCTCACCGAGCAGCGGTGACACCCCCGCCAGCGCCGCCCGCATGTTCAACGACGCCAGCACGATCCCGGTCAGCAGCAGCGCCGGATGCGCCCGCAACCGCCGCCGCGCCACGACGACCCGCGGCGCCGCCGCCAGATCCTCCTCGGCATCGATCAAAGGGGCCTCCGACAACGGGGCCTCGGATCTGAACCCGGACATGCGCACACACCTCACCAATCGGAACTCAGAGAAAGGAGGAAGGGAGAAGGAGAAGGGAAAAGAGAGAAGGGGGAGAGGAAAGGGGGCGGATGAAGAGAAAAGGGACGGGGAGGGAGACGCGGGACCGGGAAAATCCGCCCGGCGGAACCCCGGCGGAACCCCGGCGAACGGTCACGGATGGCGATGACCGTTCACCGGCGACCGGCCGATCAGCCCCAAGGGCCCCCTACAGCTCCCACCGGGCCGAACCCGCCCCACGGAGCCCGGCCCCCATGGGACCCGGACTCTCACGGGACCGGACCCCTACGGGCCCGAAGCCGCTCCCCTCACAGGGACCGAACAGCCCCCGCAGCCCGCCAGCCCGCCACCGATCCACACCCCGTGACCGGCGCCGCCGCCCCCGTCCGCCGCCCGCCTCACCGCTCCGCGAGCAGCGTCTCCAGGGCGTCCCTCGGCTTGGCCAGCAGCGCCCGGACCGCCCGCTCGGCGGCCTCCGGATCGCCGGAGGCGATGGCCTCCATGACCGCATGGTGATCACCGTGCACGATCTTCGGAATCGCCTGGTCGTCCAACGCCGTGACCAGCGCCTCCCGTACGGAACTGCTGAACCAGCCGTACGTCGCCGTCAGTGCGGTGTTGTGCGCCGCCTCGACCACGGCCCGGTGGAACGCGACGTCATGATCCGCGTACAGCTCCAGATTGCCGTGCGCGGGCTGCCCCTCGTCGTCCTCCAGATGCGCCTGCGCGTCGAGCGCCGCCCGCATCCGCTCCAGGTCGGCGGGCTCGTGGCGGACCGCCGCAAGCCGCGCGGCCTCCGCCTCCAGCGCGATCCGCACCTCCAGCACGTCGCGGATCCCGGCCCGCTGCACCCCGCGCATGATCGCGCCCGGGTCGGCGGCGGACACCACGAACGTCCCCTCGCCCTGCCGGGACCGCAACATCCCGGCGTGCACCAGGACCCGTACCGCCTCCCGGACGGTGTTACGGCCGACTTCGAGCTGCTCGGCGAGCGCGTGCTCGGTGGGAATCCGCTCCCCGACCTTCCACTCACCGGCGACGAGCTGCGCTCGCAACGCCTCGACGACCGTGTCCACCAGGGACCGCCGCCCCGCCGCCTGCAACGCCATCCGTCCTCACACCCTCATCCTGCCCGGTTGCCCAGTCATCCTACAACTCATACGTTGAGGGTACACGGATCGCTGGAAGCGCAGACCAGGGCCGGTTCAGGGGTGGCGGGCCGGACGGGCCCGCCGGGCGGAGGCCCCGGCGGAAGAAGGCCCCGTCCCCGCCGGAGCGGGGACGGGCGGGCCTCAGAGTCCCCCGTACAACCGCTCCAGCACCACCGCGATGCCGTCGTCCTCGTTCGACGCGGTGATCTCGTCGGCGACGGCCTTCAGCTCGGGGTGGGCGTTGCCCATGGCGACGCCGTGGGCGGCCCAGGCGAACATGGTGAGGTCGTTGGGCATGTCGCCGAAGGCGATGGTGGAGTGGGCCTTGATGCCGAGGCGGCGGGCCGCCAGGGAGAGGCCGGTGACCTTGGTCAGGCCGAGGGGGAGCAGTTCGACGAGGTGGGGCCCGGAGACCGTCACGCCGACGAGGTCACCGGCGGTCGCGCGGGCGGCCTCCGCCAGCGCGTCATCGCTCAGCGTCGGGTGCTGGAGGTAGACCTTGTTGACCGGGGCGGTCCACAGCTCGGCGTGGTCGTCGACGGGGACGGCCGGGAGCGGACCCTCCTTGTGCCGGTAGCCCGGGCCGACCAGGACCTCGCCCTCGATGCCGTCGCGGCTGACGGCCAGCCGCAGCGGGCCGGTCTCCACCTCGATCTTGGCGAGGGCGAGACCGGCGAGCTGGCGGTCGAGGGTCACCGAGGTCAGCAGACGGCGTTCGCCCGCGTGGTAGACCTGCGAGCCCTGCCCGCAGACCGCGATACCCCGGTAGTCGAGCCCTTCCAATATGGGACGGGTCCAGGGCACCGCGCGGCCGGTCACCACGATGTGGGCGGCGCCGGCGGCGGTGGCCGTGGCGAGGGCCGCGCGGGTGCGGGCGGAGATCGTGCCGTCCTCCCGCAGCAGCGTCCCGTCGAGGTCCGTCGCGATGAGCTGGTAGGGCAGGTCGGAGGCGGATCCGGAGGCGGTCACTTGGCGACGGGCTCCAGGATCTCCCGGCCGCCGAGGTACGGGCGGAGCATCGCCGGGACCCGCACGGAGCCGTCGGCCTGCTGGTGGTTCTCGAAGATCGCCACGATGGTGCGGGGGACGGCGCAGAGCGTGCCGTTGAGGGTCGCGAGCGGCTGCACCTTCTGCTTGCCGTCGACGGTCTCGCGCATCCGGACGGAGAGCCGGCGGGCCTGGAACTCGTTGCAGTTCGAGGCGGAGGTCAGCTCGCGGTACTTGCCCTGGGTGGGGATCCACGCCTCGCAGTCGAACTTGCGCGAGGCGGAGGCGCCGAGGTCACCCGTGGCGACGTCGATGACCTGGAACGGCAGCTCCAGGCCGGTCAGCCACTGCTTCTCCCAGTCCAGGAGGCGGCGGTGCTCGTTCTCCGCGTCGTCCGGCGCGACGTACGAGAACATCTCGACCTTGTCGAACTGGTGCACCCGGAAGATGCCCCGGGTGTCCTTGCCGTACGTACCGGCCTCGCGGCGGAAGCAGGGCGAGAAGCCCGCGTACCGCAGCGGCAGCTTCTCCGCCTCGACGATCTCGTCCATGTGGTACGCGGCGAGCGGGACCTCGGAGGTGCCGACCAGGTAGTAGTCGTCGCGCTCCAGGTGGTAGACGTTCTCGGCGGCCTGGCCGAGGAAGCCGGTGCCCTCCATGGCGCGGGGGCGGACCAGCGCCGGGGTGAGCATCGGGGTGAAGCCGGCGGCGGTGGCCTGGGCGATGGCGGCGTTGACCAGGGCCAGCTCCAGCAGGGCGCCGACGCCGGTGAGGTAGTAGAAGCGCGAGCCGGAGACTTTGGCGCCGCGTTCGACGTCGATGGCGCCGAGGAGTTCGCCGATCTCCAGGTGGTCCTTGGGCTCGAAGCCCTCGGCGGCGAAGTCGCGGATGCCGCCGTGGGTCTCCAGGACGGTGAAGTCCTCCTCGCCGCCGACGGGGACGTCGGGGTGGACGAGGTTGCCGAGCTTCTGGAGGAGGGCCTGGGCCTCTTCCTTCGCCTCGTCCTGGGCGGCGTCGGCGGCCTTGACGGCGGCGGAGAGTTCGCCGGCCTTCTTCAGCAGGACGGCCTTCTCGTCGCCGGTGGCCTTGGGGATCAGCTTGCCGAGCGCCTTCTGCTCGGCGCGCAGTTCGTCGAAGCGGACGCCGGACGACCTGCGCCGTTCGTCGGCGGAGAGCAGGGCGTCGACGAGCGCGACGTCCTCTCCACGGGCGCGCTGGGAGGCGCGCACACGGTCGGGGTCCTCACGAAGCAGGCGAAGGTCAATCACCCTCCCAGGCTACCGGGAGGGGTGGCAGGGCTCGACGCGATATTCCCGCGCATGGCGCAATGTCTGTTTTGGGGTTATTTATTCTGTGCAGGTATGGGAAGGCGCGGGGGTCGGTCCGGGGGCCTGGGCGGGGCGGCGAGGAGGGAATGGCGGGAGGAATTCGGCGCATTCCCGTGGCGGACGCGGGGGTGCCGTTCATGTCGTGGCGTGGCGGTTTTCCGGGGTGTGGAGAGGGGTGTCCGGGGTGGTGGGGGCGGGGCGGCGTGGCGGTCTCCGGGTGGGGATTTCCGGGGGTGCGCGGTAGGGGGAAGCCGAGTTGTCCACAGGCTTGGGGGGTGTGGGCATTCTTATCCACAGGCTGTGTGTGGAATCTGTGGAACTCGGAACTTGCACCTCCGGGCGGTGAATCCGCTGCCGTGGATTAGGTGTCCAAACCCTCTTCACGCACTCTTTCGTGTGGCGTTACCTAGCCCTAAAGGGCTGATCACGGAAAAAGGGATGACGCGGTTCGAGGTGTGGCGGTGTGGGCCGAGGTGGTGAGGTCTGGGGTCGGCAGAGTGATTTGTCGATTCCGTCCGAATCCCGCGAGTGGTTACCCACAGGCGCCGGAACGCCCCTGTGGATAACCCTGTGGACAGTCCACAGGGGGGTGGAAACACCCGTGGTGGGGGCGTCGGACGGGACCGTGCGGGCGTCCGGCGGCGGCCGGAAGTCGCCGCTCCGGGCGCCCCGCGCCGTCAGGCGTCCGCCCGCGTCAAGGGCGGCCGTCCTGGCAGCGGTTGAGCCAGTCGGCGGCGTCGGTGAAGGCCGCGTCGGTCATATCGGGGCGGACGGTCGCCGCGACCTGGTCGGCGCGGGGGTACGAGCCGAGGAAGCGGACGCCGCGGCAGATCCGCTTGAGGCCCATCAGGACCTCGCCGACCCGACGGTCGGTGATGTGCCCCTCGCAGTCGACGGAGAAGCAGTACCGGCCGATGCCCTCGCCCGTCGGCCGGGATTCGATACGCATCATGTTGACGCCGCGGACCGCGTACTCCTGGAGGAGTTCGAGGAGCGCGCCGGGGTGGTCGGCGCGCAGCCACAGCACCAGCGAGGTCTTGTCGGCGCCGGTCGGTGCGGCGGGGCGGGCCGGGCGGCCGACGAGGACGAAGCGGGTGGCGGCGTTCTGCGCGTCGTGGATGTCGGTGACCAGCGGCTCCAGGCCGTAGGTGGCGGCGGCGAACTCACCGGCGAACGCGCCGTCGTAGCGGCCCTCCTGGACGAGGCGGGCGCCGTCGGCGTTGGAGGCGGCGGATTCCCAGGCGGCGTCGGGGAGTTGGGCGGCGAGCCACTTGCGGACCTGCGGCTGGGCGACGGGGTGGCCGGTGACGGTCTTGACGTCGGCGAGGGAGGTGCCGGGGCGGACCAGCAGCGCGAAGGCGATCGGCAGCAGCACCTCGCGGTAGATCATCAGGGGTTCGCCGGCGGCGAGTTCGTCGAGGGTGGTGGTGACGCCGCCCTCGACGGAGTTCTCGATGGGGACGAGGGCGGCGGCGGCCTCACCGCCGCGGACGGCGTCGAGGGCGGCGGGCACGGAGACCATCGGCTCCAGCTCGCGGGTGGCCGCCTCGGGGAGGGTGCGCAGTGCGGCTTCGGTGAAGGTGCCCGCCGGGCCGAGATAGGTGTAGCGACTGGCCGACATGCGGGTGTCTCCCTCGCGTTCGCGGCGGGGTGCCCCGCCGATCTCCCTGTGCCGTCACGATACCGAGCCCGCGCGGGGGGCCGGTCCGCCGTCCACAGGGCGGCCGCCGCCGGCCGCCACCTTGTGGATATCCGTCATCCCTCCAGCAGGGGCTGGGCCACGTACCCGCCGGATTCCGGGGCGGGCGGGACGGCGTACAGGCCGCTGGCCTCGTGGCGGAGGAAGGGGGAGAGGGCGTCGCCGCGGTCGAGTTTGCGCTGGACCTGGGTGAAGGCGCGCAGCGGATCGGCCTGCCAGCAGATGAAGAGGAGCCCGGCGTCCGGGGCGCCGTCGTCCCGGAAGCCGTCGTGGTACGAGAACGGGCGGCGCAGCATCGCGGCGCCCTGGTTGGTCTCGGGGGCGGCGATGCGGGCGTGGGCGTTGGCGGGGATGACGGGCAGGCCGTCGGGGCGGTTGGCGTCCAGGCGCATCGGTGTGGTCTCGTCGCCGCCGGTCAGGGGCGCGCCGGTGTCCTTGCGGCGCCCGATGATCTTCTCCTGGTCGGTGCGGGAGCGCCGCTCCCAGTCGTCGAGGAGCATCCGGATGCGGCGGACGACGGCGTACGAGCCGCCGCGCATCCAGGTGGCGTCGGCGTCGCGGCCGACGAAGATACGGGTGTCGAAGTCGGGGTCGGACGGCTTGGGGTTGTTGGTGCCGTCGAGCTGGCCCATGAGGTTGCGGGTGGTCATGGGGCGGGCGGTGGCGCCGGGGGTGCGGTTGAAGCCGTTCATCTGCCAGCGCAGGCGGGCGGTGGGGGCGGCTTCCTTCTGGAGGGCGCGCAGGGCGTGGAAGGCGACGAGGGCGTCGTCGGCGCCGATCTGGAGCCAGAGGTCGCCGTTGCTGCGCTTCGGGTCGAGGGCGTCGGCGGAGAAGTCGGGCAGCGGGTCGAGCTGGCCGGGGCGCTGCTTCGTCAGGCCGGTGCGGTCGAAGAAGGAGTGGCCGAGGCCGAAGGTGACGGTGAGGGAGGACGGGCCGGCGTCGGCGGCGACGGCGGTGTCGTGGGCGGGGGCGCGGCCCTCCATCAGCTCCCGGGCGGTGCGGGTCCAGCGGCGCAGCAGGGCGGCGGCGGCCTTGCGGTCGGCGTCCGGCGCGAGGTCGAAGGCGGCGAGGTGGCCGCTGGCCTGGAGCGGGGTGGTGATGCCGGGCTGGTGGGCGGCGCGGTCGGCGCGGAAGGGGACGCGGGTGGTGCCGATGGCGGTGAGCGGGGCGGGCGCGTCGCCGTGGGCGGCGGCCGTGCCGATGACGCCGCCCGCGCCGCCGACGACGAGTCCGGCGGCCCCGGCGGCGCCGACGGTGCCGAGCAGACGGCGGCGGGACAGCTCGACGGTGGGGCCGTCGGCGGGCGTGTCCGGGGCCGCCGGTGCGGACGGGGCGGTTCCGGGGCGCGGGGTCTGCGGGGGGACGGGCTTCGCGCCCGGTGTCGCTGCGCGGTTGCCGTGCGGCTTCTTGGTGCTCATCGGTCGATCGTCACGTTCCTGGTCTCGGTCACCTGGTCGATGTCGGAGGTCCTCACGAGGAGGGAGAGCTGCCAGCGGCCGGGGACGGGCAACTGGACGTCGGTGGCGCTCCAGTGGCCCTTGCCGGTGTGGGTGGCGGCCACCGGGAGCGGGCCGAGGCGCTGGGCGCCCAGGGTGAAGGAGACCTTCATCTCGGGGACGTCCATGGTGGCCCCGGAGGGGTCGGAGATCCGTACCCGGAGCTGGTTGCCGCCGCCCGCGCGGCCGGGGTCGAGGTCGATACGGGCGGTGCCCTCGCCGTGCGGGCCGCCGGTGTCGAACGGGATGGTCAGGACCCGGGGCTGGTTGGCGTCGGGGGACCGTTCGGCGGAGGCGGCCCGGAGGGCGGCCTCGGTGCGGGCAGGCTCGGTCCCGGTCAGCACGGTGGTGACGGCGAGGACGACGACGGCGACGCCCGCCTCGGCCAGCACCGAACGGCGCAGCCCGAGCCGCTGCGGGTCGGCGTCGCGCTCCCGCTTGACCCGTGCGGTGCTCAACGCCGCCCGCTGGCGCGCGAGTTGGGCGGCCCGTACGGGGTCGGGGGCGGTTTCCCCCACGGGGGCGGGGGGCGCCGCCTCGGGGGCGGAGTCCGGGGCGTCCCGGAGCGCGGGGGCGGGGCGTGCGTCGGCGCCGGTGCGCTCCGGTGTGGCGGCGCGCGCCGGGGCTGCCGGGTCCGCCGCGGGCTCCCCGGGCGTGTCCGGTGCGGCCTCGGGGCGGGGCTCCGCCGCCGGGTCCGCCGCCGCGTCCGTCTCCGTCCCCGGGGCGGGCGCCTGGCCGGGAACGGTGGCCGGGGCCGTACCGGCCGCTTCCGCCGTACCGGCCTCCGTACCGCTCCCGGCCCCCGCCCCCGCTTCGTTCTCCGTCAGGCGTCCCGTCCACCGGCGGGAGATCCAGGCGAGGCCGACGAGGAGGAGGACCAGGCCCGCCTTGAACATCAGGAGCCGGCCGTAGGCGGTGCCGGTCAGTGCGTGGACGGTGCCGACCTGGCGCCAGGACTGGTAGAGGCCGGTGGCCACCAGGGCGAGGACCGAGCCGAAGGCGAGGCGGGAGAAGCGGCGGACGGCGGCGCGTTCCACCGGCGGCCCCCAGTACAGGGAGACGACGAGGGCGGCGAGGCCGCCGAGCCAGGTGGCGACGGCGAGCAGATGCAGCAGATCGACGGGGATGGCGAGACCCGGCTGCAGCCCCGTGGAGGCGTGCTCGGCGAACGACCAGGTCGCGGCGGTCGCGACGGCGAGCAGCGCACCGCCCGCGGTGAGCCCGGCGGTGAGCCGCCGCAGCCGTACCCGCGCCGCGGCGCCGGAGCCTTGGGCCGGACCGCCGGGGGAGCCGGGGTCCGCCGCGTCCCCCGTAGGACCGGGGGCCGTCGCCTCGCCCGGGGCGGGACCCGTACGGGCCGCGCCTCCCGGTGCGCCTTCCACGCCGCCCGCGTCCGCCGCCCGCCGCGTCCGTTCGTACGCGCCGAAGAGCAGCGTGACGAAGAGCGCGGCGGCGGCGAGGAGGAGCAGGCGGGCGGTGAGGGCGATGCCGGTCTTCGTGGCCAGGACGGCGCGGAGGGAGTCGAGGTCGGCGATGCCGGCGAGGTCGCCGGAGCCGGTGTAGGGGCCGCGGAGCAGCAGGAGGGCGAGGGTCGCGGCGGTGAGGAGGACCCAGCCGCCGTGCACGGTCAGCCGCTGCACGGAGCGGACGCCCGCCGCGGCGGGGCGGCAGAGCAGGACGAACGCGGCGCCGCCGAAGAGCAGCACGAACCCGGCGTAGGCGAGGTAGCGGGCGACGCCGTAGAGCGCGCCGGCCGGGCCGCCGCCCGCCTCCTGCTGCGGCAGCGGCGCCTTGGTGGCGGACGGCGCGCCGATGGAGAAGGTGAACGCGCCGGAGACCGGGTGGCTGTCGGCGGAGACCGCCTGCCAGGCGACGGTGTACGTGCCGTCGGGCAGGCCGGGCGGCAGGCCCGTGCCGTACTTGACGCTCTCGCCGCTGCACAGGTCGCGGAGTTTGCCGCGGTCGACGCGGGTGCCGTGCGGATCGAGGACCCGTACGGAGTCGTCGCCCATCGCCACGCCCTCGGAGAAGCTGAGCGTGACCTGCTCCGGGGCGTGCGCCACCACCGCGCCCTGGGCCGGGTCGCTGCCGGTCAGCGCCGCGTGGGCCTGGGCCGGTGCGGCGGTGGCGAGCAGCAGAGTGCACAGGGCCACGGCGACGGCCGGCAGCCGCGCGGCCACCGCCCGCCGGAGCCGGACGGCACCGCGCCGGGGACGGGCGGCGGTGCCGGTGGGCGTCGTCATGGGTGCTCCCCTTCGTGTTCGTCGAGTTCGTCGAGTGGCCGCGGGGCCCGGGTACGGAGCGGACGTACCCGGGGGCCTGCGGGCGGCGGGCGCCCCTCGGGCGGGCCACCGGACCGGCGTGCCCTTGGGCGGGCCACCGGACCGGCGTGCCCCTGGGCGGGCCACCGGACCGGCGCATCCCAGGGACGCGCCACCGGACCGGCGCCCCCAAGGGCGGCGCACAACCGGCAGCCCGCCCCCGGGCCGGCTACTTGCGGCCGTGCCCGGAGTGGCCCGCGCCCCCGGAGTGATCCATGTGGTCCATGTCCCCCATGCCTCCGTCGTGTCCGCCACCGGCGTCGCCGGGCCGGTACGTCGCGGACTTCACCGGGACCTGGACGGTGATCGGGCCGGCCTTGGCGAAGTGCAGTTCGACGGTGACCTTGTCGCCCTCGGCGGGCTTGCGCTTGAGGCCCATGAACATGACGTGGTTGCCGCCGCTGGCCAGCTTCAGCGCGCCGCCCGCCGGGACGGGGAGGGAGGCGACGTGCTCCATGGCGTTGCCCTTGGTGATGTGCAGGGAGACGTCGTCGGCGAGGTCGCTGGTGACGGAGGTCAGCTTGTCGGCGCCGCCGGTGTTCTCGACGGTGAGGAACGCCCCGGCCATCTTGTCGGTGACCGGCTGCGGCATGTACGCGCCGGAGACCTTCAGCCGCGGGGCTCTCTTCGCGGCGTCGGCGGCTGCGGGGGCGCCGGACTTGTCCGACGTACCGGAGCCGCCGCAGCCGGCGAGGCCGAGGGCGCAGACGGCGGCGAGGGCGGTGGCGGCGAGGGTGCGGCGGTTCACGGGTTCTGCCCCTTGATGATCTTCGGGAGTGCGGCGGCGTAGTTCTCGGGGGTGGCGTCCTGCATGCCCATCCAGTGGATGCGGTCGTCCTTGGGGGAGGCCAGCAGGACCTGCGCGCCGTGGGTGGAGACCACGTCGCCGTTCTTCTTCACCACCGGCTTGTCGATGCCGATGTTGACGTCGCGGGCGCCCCGCTGGATGTCGGCGAACTTGCCGGTCAGGCCGGTGAAGTTCTTGTTGATGCCGCCGAGCCACTTCTTCAGGGCCTCGGGGGTGTCGCGCTCCGGGTCGGAGGTGATGAACAGGACCCGCAGATCGTCCTGTTCGGCCTTGGGGAGCTGCTTCACGGCGACGGCGAGGTTGGCCATCGTCAGCGGGCAGACATCCGGGCAGTTGGTGTAGCCGAAGTAGATGAGGGTCGGGTGGCCCTTCGTCTTCGCCAGCAGGTCGTAGGACGTGCCGTCGGAGTCGGTGAGGGTGAGGTCCGGCTTCTCGATCGGGTTGTCGAGCGTGACGATCGGCTTGGCGGTGGCGCCGGAGACCGACGCGGCGGGCTTGTCGCCGCCGCCGTCGTCGGGCCCGCAGGCGGTCAGGGTGAGGGCGGCGGCCGCCGTGAGGACGGCGGCGAGCAGGGTCTTTCCACGCATGGCGATATGTCCGGGGGTCGGTGAACGGGGGGCCGGGCCGGCGTCGCGCGGACGCCGGCCCGGAGGCGGTCAGGCGGTGCGGCGGCGTCCGGCGAGGACGCCGAAGCCGACTCCGATGATGCCGACGACGATGCCGACGACGCCGAGGACCCGGGCCGTGGTGTCGCTGCCGGAGGCGGCCGCGGCGGCGGTCGTGGTGGCCGCGGGCTTGGCGTCACCGGCGTCCCCGGCGGGCGGGGTGAGGGCGAGGACCGGCGCCGGGTTCTCCGGCTCCGGGGCGCCCTTCTTCGCCGGTTCGATCCAGCGCACGACCTCCTTGTTGTCGTACGTCTGGAGCGCCTTGAAGGCGATCTGGTCGGCGTGCTCGGGAAGCTGGCCGATGGAGAGCGGGAACTGCTGGAACTGGCCCGGGGCGATGCCCTTGCCGTCCGCCGTCCACGTGATCTTCGACGGCGCCTTGTCGATCTTCTCGCCGTGCATCTCCAGCGGCTTGGCCAGCTTCGCCTCGGTGACCTCGACGGTCCAGCCGGGCACCGGCTGCGGCATGACGGACGCCAGCGGGTGGTCGGTCGGCAAGGTCACCTCGACCTTGACCGTCGAGGCGTTGTCCCGCTCGTTCGGCACCTTGATGCCGACGGTGGCGTAGCCGCCCTGTTCGGCGGTGCCGGGCTGCACGGTGACGTGCGCGAAGGCGGGCGCGGCCAGCAGCAGCACACCGCCCGCCGCGAGGCCGCCGATCACCGGCAGGCGCCGCGCGAGGCGCCGGGCGCGCCGCGGCGCGGACGGGGTGGCGGCCGGTGCCGCCGGGTGGGGGTCGTTCTGAGGTGTGGTCGCAAAAGCCATGGCGAAAGGTCTCCACATCGGCGTCGAAGGCGTCGACGAAAACGGTGTCGACGCGCAGAGCGTCAGGCGTCGGCGCGGCGATGCGTCCGGCATCGGCGCGCCGCGCGAGGGAAGGTCCGGCGCAGGCGGTGACGGCGCTGGAGCCCGTACCCGGAGGCCGGGCGGGGCGTGCGCGTCAGGCCGCGAGGGCGTATCCGGCGGTGCGGACGTGCCCCGGGACCGCGGCGGGCGGGCCCCGCCGGACGACGCTGTGCTGGAGTGCCGGATCCTCGGGCCCGGACGGGCCCGCCGCGTGCGCGAGGGGCGCCGCGGGGCCGGTGCGGTGACCGGGCAGCCCGGCGAGGAGGACGCGGACGAGCGCCAGCGCGGAGCGCAGCGCCCCGGCCAGGGCCCGCGCCGCGGCCTCGTGCGCCACCGGTGCGGAGAGCCGGATCAGCCGCCACAGGGCCGCCTCGCCGCGGCGCAGCAGCCAGCCGGCGGCCAGTGCGGCGAGGATGTGGCCGAGCAGCATCGGCAGCGACGGCAGCAGCGAGTGCGCCATCGGCGCGCCCGCGAGGTGGTCCATTCCGGTTCCGGCCATACCGTGCGCGCCGCCGGTGCCGAGGACCTCGGCGGTCCGCGGGTCGGCCGGGTCGAAGCCGTTCTCCGCGACGATGCGCTGCGCGGTCTCGCCGCCGAGCCGTACGCCGTCGAGACCGCAGGTCAGACGCCGTGCGAGAGCGATGACCGTCGCCTCGTCGAGCCGCCCGCCCGCCGTGGTGCCCGGGGCGGCGCAGCGCTGCCCGGTGGCGAACAGGGCGTGCAGGGCGAGCTGCCCGACGGTGAGCGCCGCGGCGATACCGGGCAGGGAGCGTTCCCGTCCGGCCAGTGGCGCGGCGACGAGGAGGACGGCGGCGCACCCGGCGGCGAGCGTCCACACCGGGACGGTGGCCAGGGAGCCGGCCATGTGCCCGGCCGCGGACAGCGCGACGCAGACCGCGGTGAACACCGCGGCCCTCAGCAGCCGCAGATCGGCGGCGGCGCGCGCGTGGCGGGCGGGGGCAGTCATGGCCGCGCCATCATCCCACCCGCGTCACGGGCGGCCTACGGCAGGTCGGCGCGCGGGGGCGCCTGAGGGGCCCACCGGAGGACACCGGGGCGCGCGGGGGCGCATACCCCGGAGCGCACTTACACGGCGCGCTCGGTACTCCGCATCCGCCGAACGAGCGGTGTGCCGCCCCGCGCATGCTTACGTCGCTCCTACGGCGGCAATACGTAACGGTATGTCGAGCCGCGGCCAGGAGGCTGGAGCGATGAGCATGTGGTGGTCACTCCATCTGCGCCGGGAACCGGCCAGTGTGCCGCTTGCCCGGCGCCTGCTGCTGGGGGCGATGGAGACCGCCGGCGTCGATCCGGACATCTGCTACGACCTGTCGGTCGCCCTCTCCGAGGCGTGCGCGAACGCCGTCGAACACGGCGGTGGCGAGGACGGCTCCGACTACCGCGTCACGGCGTACATCGACGGCGACACCTGTCACATCGAGGTCAGCGACTCCGGCCCCGGCTTCGTCCGCGCCCCCCGCTCCGCCGACCCGGCCCTGCTCACCCCGCCGCCCGCCCCCGCCGACGCCGAGGACGGCCGGGGCCTCTTCCTCATCGAGGCGCTCACCGACCACGTCCGGTACGCCACCGGGACGGGCCGAAGAGGCGCCGTGGTCAGCTTCGACAAGATCCTCAAATGGCGGGAGGGCGCGGCGCTGCCGATGGCGTCGTAGCGCCCGGGGCGGGCGGCGGCGCTCGCGGTGTTCTTCGGCGGTCCGCCGGTGCGGGCCGCCTTTTCCGTGCGTGGGGTCCGTGCGCGGACGCCGGTGTCCACGACGGGGACCCCTACGGATCTCCCTTGGCGGACCCGGTGCGTCGAGGTTCTGTACCACGCGCATGCAACCCGTTCCAGGGCCTCGTTTCTCGCGTGGAGAGAAAGCCCTAACTACCTCTCTGAGCTGCGCAATTGCCCGCCGAAAGTAATGTAACGACCGCATCCAAAGGCTGTGTTACGGTGACGATGCGTTGGGTCGGACACGGGTCGTACGCACAAGGGGGAGGACGCATGTGCACACGGGGGGCACGTCGCGCGGGCGCTGATCGGAGCGCGTTCAGGGCGTGGACGGGGCGGGGGCACCGGCGGTGCCGCGCGGTTTCCGTATAGCCCTTCTTCTTCTGTACGGACCCCTTCTTTTCTTTATCTCCCCACGGGGCGTGAGGTGCCGGGCGGTGCCCGGTGTCACCGCGCGACGGCGGCCGTCCCGACGACGAAGGCGATACAGACATGCATGTTCTGCCCGGCCCGCATGAACTGCCCCTGCGCGGGCGTACGGAGGAGACCGCCGGGGTGCGGGAGCTGGTCGAGGCCCCGCCGGTGCCCGGCAGTGCGCTGCTGACGTTCGAGGGCCCGCCCGGCATCGGGAAGTCGCGGATGCTGCGGGAGGCGGGCCGGGTGGCGCGGGAGGCCGGGTACGCCGTCGTCAACGGGCTGCCCGAGGGGTGCTTACCGACGGACCGCCCGCTGGCCGTCCTCCTCGACGATCTGCACTGCGCGGGTGAGGAGGAGGCGCGGAGCCTGTACCGGCTGCGCGGCGGTCTCATCGACGCACCCGTGGTCTGGATCACCGCCCGCCGCGCGGGCCGGGACCACCGGCCGGCCGAGGAGATCCTCCTGGGCATGGCCGGCTACCAGGAACGGTGGATGCTGCCGCCGCTCCCCGCCGCCGCGCTCGACGTCCTGGCCGCCGACTTCTTCGGGCGTCGCCCCGGCCCCGCGCTGCGGCGCGAGCTGGCCGGTGCCGGCGGTCATCCCCGGCTCACGCGGGCGCTGATGGAGGGGCTGGTCGAGGAGCGGCGGATCCGCGGCGGCGCGGCCGTCGAGCTCGTGGACGGGCCGGTGCCCGCGCGGGTGAGCGCCCTCGTGCGGAGCCTGACCCGGGGATGGTCGCAGGAGTGCCGCCGGATGGTGCCCGTCGCGGCGGTCCTCGGCCCCCGGATCGTCTTCGCCGAGCTGGCGCACGTCCTCGGGCTCACCCCCAGCGAGCTGCTGCCCGCCACCGAGGAGGCCATCGCCGCCGGGGTGCTGAGCGCGGACAGCCGTGACCTGGCCTTCACCGGTGAACTGCTCTGGCGCGTCCTCCACGACTCCGTGCCGCCGACCGTACGGGCCGCGCTGCGGCAGCAGGCCGCTCCGCAGCCGCCCCGGCGCTCCGCGTACGCCCGCCCGGCCGGGCACCCGGCGTCCGCCCGGAGTCCGCGCGTCCGGCACGCCTCCGGGAGCCGGCGGGCCCGCACCGTCCACCCCGCCCGGGTCCCCGCGGGGAGCGCCGCGCCGCCGCTCGCCGCGGCCCGCGCCGACCGGCCCCGGGCGTACGCGGCCGGGGGCCCGCTCCTGGCACCGCAGGCGCGGCCCGAGCCGGTGCCCGCCGTCGGGACGGTGCCGGACGGGCGGCCGGGAACGGCGCCCGCCCCGGCCACCGCCGTCGCGCCGGACGCGGCCACCGCGGTGACGTCCGCCCGGACCGGCCCGTGGGAGGCGCTCAACGAGCGGCAGCGGGCCATCGCCCGGCTGGTGATCGGCGGGCTGACCAACCGGCAGATCGCCGCCGAGATCCATCTGTCGCCGCACACCGTCAACTACCACCTGCGCCGTATGTACCAGGTGCTGGGCATCGGCTCCCGTATCGGTCTGCTGGGCATCGCCCACACCAAGGGGCTGCCCTGACGGAGCCGGGCGGCGGGCCTCAGGGAGGGCGTCGCGGTCTTCGTGGGGCCGTGGCGACCTGATCCACGAAGACCGGAAAAGACCGCCCTAGAGCGTCGCCAGCACCCCGTCCACCGCGTCCGTGAGCATGGCCCGGTCGGTGGCGATCTTGCCCAGGACGCGCAGGCCGTTGAGGACGGCCAGGATGGTGCGGGTCGCGCGCAGCGGGTCGGCGCCGGCGGAGATCTCCCCGGCGCGCTGGGCGATCAGCAGCACCCCGCAGAGCGTGGACTCCATCCGGCTCGACTGCCGGCGGATGACATCGCGGATGACATCGCTGCGGGCCGATACCTCGACGGCGGCGTTCACCACGAGGCAGCCGCGGTGGTCGGTGTCGACGACGTCCGCGTCGATGACGCCGTACATGAAGGTGCGCAGCCGCTCCTTGACCGGGCCGGGGCGCTCCAGGGCCGCCAGCAGATCGTCGAAGGTGGCGTCGGCGTACCGGCGCACGGCCTCCTCGTACAGCGACTGCTTCGCGCCGAACGCGTTGTAGAGGCTGCCTCTCCCCAGACCCGTACGGCGGCACAGTTCCTCGGCGGAGGTGCCTTCGTAGCCGCGCGCCCAGAAGGTCTGCATCGCGGCCTCGATGACCTCGGCGTCATCGAACGTACGTGGTCTGGGCATCTGGCCATCCTAGGTCTTCTGTACTGCTCGGTTGCAACGGACCGGGCCGCCGGGCTGTTCCTGGGCCGGGCCGAAATGCCTGCCGGGAAGGGGAGTTCGGCGATCGGGGGCGTCCGGCCGGGGCGTTCGGCGGACGTGCGCGGAGCCGCGCCGGGGGTGCCGTCGTGGGACCGTTCCAGATCCCTGGCACACCCCGGCGCGGCTCCGCCGTCCGGTCGGGTCAGGCGGTGGTGCCGCCGTCCACCGCCAGGTCCGCGCCGGTGATGAAGCCCTCGGGCTGGCCGGCGAGGAAGGCGACGCACGCCGCGATCTCCTCGGGCGACGCGTAGCGGCCGACCGCGGTCAGCGCCCGCTGGGCGTCCGCGTTCGGCCCGCCCGACGGGTTCATGTCGGTGTCGGTCGGCCCCGGCGAGACCTGGTTGACGGTGATGCCCCGCGGTCCCAGGTCCCGGGCGAGGCCCTTGGTCAGGCCGGTCAGGGCCGATTTGCTCATCGCGTACAGGGTGGCGCCGGGGCCGGGCACCCGGCTGCCGAGGCAGCTTCCGACGTTGATGACGCGGCCGCCGCGCCCCAGGTGCCGGGCGGCGTGCTGGGCGGCCACGAACGCCGCCCGGACGTTGACGTCCAGCGTCCGGTCGACGACGTCCAGCGGGATCTCGGCGACCGGGGTGCCGGACACGTCCATGAAACCGGCGTTGTTGACGAGCACGTCCAGTTGCCCGAAGTGCGCGGCGACCTCGTCGACCGCCCGCCCGACCTGGGCGGCGTCCGTGAAGTCGGCGCGCACGGCGAGCCCGGTGCCGCCGGACTTCCCGACGGCGCGGACGACGTCCTGTGCCGCGTCGGCGTTGTTGACGTAGGTGACGGCGACGTGCGCGCCGTCCTCCGCGAGCCGGCGGGCGATGGCCGCGCCGATGCCCCGGCTGCCGCCGGTGACCAGAGCGACATGCCCTCGCAGGGAACTCATGCGGTAACTCCTTGGTGGCTTTAAGGCTTCATGGGCGGGTCAGGGAGCGGCGTCGGGCAGCGGCTCCGCGGCGGGGCGGGCGCGCCGTCCGGCGATGAGGTCCGGTACGAGGGAGAGGAAGCCGAGGACCGCCAGGCCGACGCCGACCCACAGCGGGGCGCGCAGGCCGTAGCCCGCGCCGATGCCCAGCCCGCCGGCCCAGGAGCCGATGACGACACCCATGGTGATCATGGAGGTGTGGACGGTGTTCACCAGCGGACGGCCGTTGGCGGTGCGCATCACGCGGGTGACCAGCGCCGGGTTCATGGTGACGCCGACCAGGCCGGTGCCCAGCAGCGCGACGACGGCGAGGAGTTGCTTGTCGGCGAAGAGCCCGAACAGCGTCAGGAACACGGTCAGCGCGACCAGGCCGAACGTGAGCACGGGGAGGGTGTACCGGTCGGCGAGCCGTCCCACGACGTTGTTGCCGATGACGGTGGCCACGCCGTAGGCGATCAGCAGCAGCGGGACGGTGCCGTCGCCGAACCCGGTGACCTGCTTGAGGATCGGGGTGAAGTAGCTGAACGCGGCGTACGTCGCGCCGATGACCAGGGTGCTGGTGGAGAACACCGCCCACAGCCGGGGCCGCTTCAGCTCCGCGGTCTCCTCGCGCAGACTGCGGGCCTCCTGCTTCTCCAGCGCGGGCACCGTCGCGGCGGTGATCAGCCCGACGACCGCGGTGAGCACCGTGACGGTCCAGAAGCTGGCGCGCCAGCCCCAGTGCTGGCCGATGAGGTTGGCTCCCGGCAGACCCAGGACCGTACCGACCATCAGGCCACCCAGCACGATGGAGGTGGCCCGGCCGCGCAGCTTCTCGTCGACGACCTCGACGCAGACGGCCAGCGCCACGCCGAAGAACGCGCCGGACACCGCGCCGGTGATGATCCGGGCGAGGACCATCACCACGTAGCCCTGGGAGACCGCGGCCAGCGCCTCACCGATGACGAAGGTCACGAACAGGACCATCAGGCTGGTCTTGTGACGGAGTTTCAGCAGGGCGATGGCGAGCAGCGGGCCGCCGACGGCCATGGCGAAGGCGTAGAAGGAGATGAGGTAGCCGATCTTCGGGATCGGCACGTCCAGACCCTGGGCCATCACCGGCATCAGGCCGGACACCTGGAGTTCGCTGGTGACCATCGCGAAGATGCCCAGGCCCAGGACGTAGACGGTCAGCGGCATCGTGGTGCGGCTCTTGGCGGCCGCCACCTGTGTCGTCGTCATGCCACCGCTCCGTTCTCCGCCTGGAAGGAGCCGTAGCGCTCCGCGATCTCCTTGGCCGCGGGGTTGTCCGCGGGGTCGAACGGGGGGATCGGCTCGTCGGGCCGGGCCTCGCGGCCGGCCTCCAGGAAGAAGCGTTCGAAACCACCGGGCGCGAAGATCACGAGCAGCCGGGCGGTGTGCAGCCCGGTGTTGCGGAACCGGTGGTACGTACCGCGCGGGACGAAGACGAAGTCGCCGGACCGCACCTCGTAGCGGGTGTCACCGGCGCGCATCTCCAGCTCACCGTCGAGGAGGTAGAACGCCTCGTCCTCATGGGAGTGGTTGTGCAGCGGCGGGCCGCCTCCGGGAGGCACGGACGCCTCCAGCAGGGTCAGGTCGCCCCGGGACTCCTCCGAGCCGACCTTGACGGTGTACACGTCGCCGTTGAGCCACACGGTGGGGCCCTCACCGGCCTTGACATGGCGGACTCCGCCGTCGCCCGAGGCGCTCGGGGGCGAGGCCGGAACGGCCGCGCCGCCGTCCCGCTGGATGAAACTCATCTTCTTCCTTTCTGCCGTGCCCGCGGTGGGGGACCGCGGGCGTCCCGGCCACCGCTGGTGGCCGGGACGATTTGGGTCAGGCGTGTGCCGCCTGGTGCTGAGGTGGACCGAGGATGCCTTCGGTCAACATCAACGGCGCCTGGAGCGGAGGGATTTCCTCCCCTTCGTGTTCGATCGCCGTGACGCGCAGCCATTCGTCGGCCGCCGCGACGAACACACCGTCCCCGACGCGGCGGACGGTGCCCGGCGCGGGCGGCGGCGGCAGGTGGACGCCGCCCGCCGGGGCGACGCCGAGGATCGTCAGCCGGGTGCCGTCCGCGCGGAAGGTGTGGGCGCCGGGGCGGCGGTATCCGGCCCGGACGAGCTGCTGGACGGTGGCGGCGGGGGCGCGGAAATCGATCAGGTGGTCCTCGTCGCGCGGGGCGCTGAAGTAGGTGCGCAGCGCCGGGTTCTGGGGGACGCGGATGAAGGAGCGGTCCGCCAGCTCCGGGAGGAGTTCGCGCAACATCTCGACGTTGGCCGCCTCCTGCGCGGTGCGCAGGGTCAGGGCCGTCTCGGTGCCGTCGACGGGCACCTCCCGCTGCATGATCACCGGGCCGCTGTCGATGCCCTCGGCCATCTCGATGGCGCTGACCGCGCTGAACCGTTCGCCGTTGCGGACCATCCAGTAGAACGGCGCGAGCCCGGCGTAGCGCGGCAGCGGGCTGGGGTGGAAGTTGACGACGATCTCACCGGGCAGGGCGAGGAGTTCGGGCGTGAAGATCTGCTGGAAGTTGGCGACGATGAAGTAGTCGGCGCGCAGTTCCCGCAGCGCCGCCACGCTCTCGGGCGTGGACACCCGCCGGGGCCGCAGCACCGGGATCCCGGCCTCCCGCGCCTGCCGCTCCAGGTCGACGGGGTCCGGCTCGCCCTGGAAGTAGGAGCACTGGCGGCCGGGCGGCGAGGTGACGACGGCGGCCAGGTCCACCTGCGGGTGGGCGGCCAGCACGTTCAGGAACGGGCCTCCGAGTCTGGAGTTGATCTCGGAGAACAGGACGATGCGTATCGTTGCGGACATGTGGATACCCCGTTGATGTGAAGCGGTGACGGCGGTTTCTCCGCCGCCTGCGGGCGGCCCGGTACCGAAAGCCGGGCCGCGGGCCGCCGGCGCCGTCGGGCGCGCGGGCGGCGTGCGGATCAGAAGAACGGGCTGCGGGACTCGCCGCCCAGCAGCACCTGACCGGTGAGCTGGAGGATGGAGTCCTGCGCGACGGCGTGCTGGCACATGGTGTTGGCGTCGCGCAGCCACCGGTCCATCGGCGACTTGCGGCGGTACACCGAAGCGCCGCCGACCAGGTCGAACAGGGTGTGGATGATGCCGCGCGCGGTGCGGAAGGCGTGATGGCGGGCGAGCGCGGTCGCCACCCGCTCCTCCGGGCGCAGCTCCTCGCCGCGCTCCAGGGCGTCCCACTGCCGCTCCAGCGAGGTGTAGACCCCGGCGCGCGCCGCGGCCAGCTCCGCCTCGGCGCGGGCCACGGCGGACTGCACCCGCACGTCGTCCGCCCAGGGCGTGCCGGTCTCCCGGTCGGTGCGGTGGCGCGCCATCTCCCGTACGTGGTCGAGCGCGGCGCGGGCCATGCCCAGCGGGACGCCGGACATCTTGCGCAGGATCGCGTCGGGGGAGGCGTGGAGCGGGCCCTCACGGCGCGGATCGTGGAAGGAGAACGAGTGCTCCTCCGGGATGAACAGGTCGGTGGCCGCGTAGTCGACGCTGCCGCTGCCCGCGAGGCCGGTGGTGTACCAGGTGTCGGTGATCTCGTACTGCTCGGGCCGGGCGACCATCACCCGCCACTGGCGCTCCTCGCCGGTGAACGGGTCGGGCTCGGGGACGCCGTCCTTGAAGACCTGGCAGCCGGCGACCAGCACCTCGCAGTGGGTGGAGCCGCTGCCGAAGCGCCACTGGCCGGTGACGCGGTAGCCGCCCTCGACCCGCTCGGCACGGCCCTGGGGATAGATCCAGCCGGAGTTGGGGACGTCGAGGTGCGGATAGATCTCCTTGGCGGTCGCCTCGTCGAGGTAACCGGCGTAGATCCCGGAGTCCATGCCGATCATGGCGCACCACGCGGCGGAGGGGTCCCCGGTGGCGAGGATCTCGACCAGTTCGGCCTGCTGCATCGACGTCAGACCGGGGCCGCCCGCCTCCCGGGTCACGGCGGCGCGGAACACACCGGTGGCACGCAGCAGTTCGACGACGTCGTCGGGCAGGCGGCGGTGCTCCTCGATGGCGGCGGCGCGCTCCCGCAGGCGCGGGACGGCGTCGCGGGCGGCGGCGAGTATGGCGTCGGCGGTGGTGGGCGGCGTTGCGGTGGGGGAGGACATGGGCTTCCTTCTGCTACGAGGGGAAGTGCGGGGTGTCAGGAGTACCGGCCGGGCGCGATGACCCCGTGGGGGTCGACGCTCTTCTTCAGGCGGCGGACGAAGGCGCGGGCGCCCTCGTCCGGGGAGAGCCGGTCCAGCCAGTCGTGGTGGTCGGCGTCCAGGCGGTACGGGAGGAACCCCGCTTCGGTGAAGAGGGTGTGGATGCGGTCGAGCGCGCGGTGGGCGCGTGCGGCGTCCGCCTCGGTGCGCGGGAAGCGCAGCGAGACGACGAGGTCGATGACGTCGCTGTCCAGGGCGTTGACGGTGCAGCCGGCGGCCGTGCCCGTCTCGGCCTGCACCTGGTCGAGGAGTTCGCGGGCGTGGGTGATGGCGGCGCCGGTGAACGGCACCAGCGGGAGGAAGAAGATCCAGCCGCCGCCCGCGGCGTCGACCCGGTCGGCGTCCTGCCCGACGGCGGAGCGCAGCATCTCCTCGTTGTGCGACGGGTCCCCGGCGTAGGCGCTCTCGACGACCCGGGCCACCACGTCGTCACCGGCGGGGTGCTCGTCGGAGCGGACCCATCCGGTGAACAGCCCGCAGGCGGCGGCCTCGGCCTCGATGGTGCGGGTCATCGCCTCGACGGCGCGGGCGGTCCCGTCGACGCAGAGGTGCGCCTGGTAGGAGCCCGGGACGCCGCCGTAGGAGTCGGCGGAGACCGTGTCGTAGATCTTCAGCACGCCGCGGACCAGGCCCTGGGCGCTCCAGCGCCGCAGTTCGTCCACGGCGGGGGCGAGCGCCTCGCGGGGGAAGGAGAGCCGCACGACGCGCTGGGCCTCCGGGCGCGGCAGCAGCCGGATGACGGCGGCGGTGACGATGCCCAGGTCGGACTGGGTGAACAGGGCGAGCGGCGACGGGCCGAGGCCCTGCGGGTTGACGCAGGTGGTGACGGACGCGTCGGGCCACCAGCCGACGCGGATCAGCTCGCCGTCCGGCAGGACGACCTCCAGTCCGGCGAGGTCGGCGGTGCGCTGGCGGCGCAGGCCCACTCCGCGGTCGAGCATGTTGCCCAGAACGCTGGTGTGGCCGGAGGAGGCGGTGACGTTGAGCATCCGGCCGGTGTCCCGCAGCAGTTCGGCCAGGCGTAGCTGGGTGACGCCCGGTTCGATGACGGCCCAGCCCTCGTCGGTGTTCAGCTCCCGGATCTCGGCGAGCCGGTTCAGCTCCAGGGTGACGGCGCCGTCGCGGGCGGGCTCCCGGGAGCCCAGGCCCCAGTTGCGCCCGGTGCTGACGGCGTGCAGCCGGGGCCGGCCGGCGGTGTCCGGTTCGGCCGCGAAGGCGCGTACGACGTCGCGGACCTCGTCGACCGAACCGGGGCGCAGGACGCCGTGGATGTCGCGGGGGCGGAACATGCTCACGTTGGGGGCCGGGGGCAGCGGCCGGCCGCCGTCGCCGCGGGCGTGGACGACATCGGCCGGCAGTCCGGCGGGGAGCACGGTCACGGAGAACCTCTTCTCGGATCAGGGATCGGATCAGGGGGCGCGGCGCCGGGCGGCTTCCGGCCGGGCCGCCGCGGGCGGGCCTTTCGGACGGGTCCGCCGCGGGCCGGGGCCGGGGCCCGGCGCGCTCAGGCGGGCGGCGCGGGCGCGGGCCGGTCGGGCGTGGTGCCCGGCAGGTAGACGTGGTGGACGTCCCGCTCCGGCGGCAGCTCGGCGTGGACGAGGACCCGCACGATCCGCGGCAGGGTCCCGGGCACGGCCATCTCCGCCGCGCACAGCATCGGCACCTGCCGCCAGCCGGCCTCGCTCGCCGCCAGTACCGGCAGTTCGCTGGTCAGGTCGGGCGTCGCGGTGAAGAACGCGCTGATGATGTCCTCGGTGGTCAGTCCGTTCGCGGACAGCAGCCGCCCCAGGAGTTCCCGGGTCGCCTCGCCCACCGCCTCCCGGGTGTCGGCCGTCACCTGGACGGCGCCCCGGACCGCCCGCATCCGCCGCTCAGCCACGGTGACCCCCGGCGGCCATCGTCCCGTGATGGAACGTCAGCGGCGCCCGCTCCTCGTTCAGCGTCCGGGCCGTGGCGACCCGGGCCAGCAGCAGTGTGTGATCGCCGCCGGGGTACAGGGTCTCCACCCGGCAGTCCAGGACGGCCAGCGCGTCCGGCGCCACCGCCGAGTCCAGGTACCGGGTCAGCACGGCACCGGTCGGCTTGTCCGGCGAGGCGAACAGCGCGGCGTCGCCGGACTGTTCCCCGGCGAGCAGGTAGAGGCGGAACGCGCGGGTCTCCTCCAGCACCGGATGCGCGCGGGCCGCGCGGCGCACGCTCACCACGACCTGCGGCGGCGCGAGCGACACGGACATCAGCGCGTTCAGCGTCATGGCGACCGCGTCCTCGCCCTCACCGGTGGCGAGCAGCGCGACCCCGGTCGGGAACAGCCGCATGATCTGCCGCAACTGCTCCCCGGAGGCCGGGTCCGGGGCGGAGGTTCCGTAGGGGCCTGCGGTGGTCAGGGTCGTCGTGCTCACGGTGTCTCCGTTCGCTGGGAACCTCATACAGCGAACGTAAGGCGGTCACCGGCCAGTTACTACTGACATCGTGAGTAGTCCGCGAGGGCTACCCGGTCGGGTAGGGGTGGGGCTGACGGGGCCGGTGGGGTGGCGGTGACCGGCCCCGGCCGCTCCCGGCGCGGCGCCCACCGCCTGAGTACCGCGACTCATGCGCCGCCCCGGGCACCTCAGTTGGATGACCTCATGACCGCTCAGCCGCCCACCGGACCCGCCCGCGTGCCCCCGCCGCCCCGCCCCGTCCTGTCGCTGCCGCCCGGGTTCATCCAGGGCGGAGCGGGGGCGGACGCGGCGGTCCGGGCGGCAGCGGCGGGCCGGGCGGACGGGACGCGGCCGGGCCCCGGCATTCCGGCAGGTCAGGACGGGGTGCCGCCCGGTGCTCCGGCCCCCGCCACGCCCGGCACCTGGCTCCCCGCGAACGACGGCACCGGCCCCTACGCCGGCGGCCCGCTCGCCGCGCTGCCGACCTGGCGCCCGGAGTCGCGCGCTCCGTGGGCGATCGCCTGGACGGGGGTGTCGACCGCCGCCTCGGTGATGATGCTGTTCCTCGGCGGGCTCTTCGGCTACTTCTCGCCGATGTTCTGCGGCTCCTGCGACCGCGCCGAGTTGGACCGCTTCGGCGTCTACTACTGGTGCTACTGGGCCGTGCTCCTCCTCGTCGCCGTCCTGGCGCTCACCGCCGCGGTGTTGCCCATGCGCAAGCGGTTCGCGGTCGCCCGCGTCGTCGTCGGCGCGACCGCGATGCTCCTCTCCTTCGTCGCGCCGGTGGTCTACCACCAGCTCCTCACCACGGTCCACTGAGCGTGTGAGGCGCCGCCGGGCGGCCGATCCGTGCAGGTCAGCGCGGTGCCCGCGCCCGCTGCCACGCGGGGCTCTCCAGGAAGAAGTTGTCGAAGCGCTCCTGCGATTCGAGGATCTCCCGCGGGTCCGCGGTGCCCTTGCGGACCCGGTCCAGCAGACGGAAGTAGTCGAAGCGCTCGATGCCGGGGGTGAGGACGATGAGGACGTCCGCCTCCGTGCCCGGTTCGGCGGCGAAGGCGTGCGGCATCCACGGCGGGACGAGGAGGAAATCCCCCTCGTCGGCGGTGACCACCCGCTCCCCGGTGAGCGCCTGGAGCCGTCCGCCGAGGACGAAGAACAGCTCGGCGGCGCCGGTGTGGTGGTGCGGTGCGGCGCCGTCGGCGCCGGGCGCCAGGGTGACGCGGTGGGCGCTGACCGCCCCGCCGGTGGTGTCCGCGTCGGCGAAGAGCCGCAGGGTGTTGCCGGCGCCGCCCAGTGTCTCGGCGTCGGCGTCGCGCACCAGGACCGCGTCCCGGTCGGCGGGGGTGAGCAGAGGCAGGGACATGCCCTTTCCCTTCATCTCGTGAGGCCGGCCGGTGCGGCCACCTCGTTCGAGAGGAGACAGTAAGGCGTCAAACTATCTGGTGTCGAATAGGCTGGGGGTGTGAGTGAGAAGGATGCCGTCGACGAGATCGTCGACCAGTGGGGCACGGAACGGCCGGACCTGGACCTGGCGGCGCTGGGGGTCTTCGGGCGGCTGAGCCGCCTCACCCTCGTCCTCGCGCCCGCCCTGGAAGCCGTCTTCACCCGGCACGGGCTGCGGCGCGGGGAGTTCGACGTCCTGGCGGCGCTGCGCCGCTCCGGGGAGCCGTACACCCTGATCCCGTCCGAGCTGGCGAAGACGCTGATGCTCTCGCGCGCCGGAATGACCAACCGCCTCGACCGGTTGGAGGAAGCCGGGCTGGTGGAGCGCCGCCTCGACCCCGGTGACCGGCGCAGCTTCCGCGTCGCCCTCACCGGTCACGGACGCGAGGTCGTGGACGCCGCCGTCACCGACCACGTCGCGAACGAGTCCCGCCTCCTGGCCGGTCTCGCCCCCGCCGAGCGGGCCACCCTCGATCACGCCCTGCGCGTCCTGCTCCGGGAACTGGAACGGCCCGGGGCGGGCGAGGAGCCCCCCGCCACCGGGCGGAAGCGGCCCTGACCTCCCCGTACGCACCGGCGCCCGCCACGCGTCACACGTGGCGGGCACCCGTCGGGGAGCCGGCTCAGAGTGTCGGGTGCTGGGGCCGGTGGGCGCAGAGCGCCCAGATGACCCAGGCGGCCAGGGCGATCGAGATGATCGCCCAGAGGGGCTGGTAGGGCAGCCACATGAAGTTGGCGATGAGGCTGAGCGACGCCATCATCACGCCCAGGATCCGCGCCCACATCGCGTCCGTCAGCAGTCCGAGCCCGGTGATGACGGCGACGACGCCGAGCACCAGCAGCACCCAGCCCCACGCGTTCAGATCGAACCGGTACACGTACTGATCGACGGTGGCGTAGATCGCGTCGGAGGAGAGCGCGGTGATGCCCTTGAGGATGTCGAGAATGCCGCCGACCAGCAGGACGATCCCGGCGAAGACCGTGCCGCCCACCGCCCACGCACGGGGGGCGTCCGGATCGGTGTGCTGCGGGCCGTGCTGCGGTCCGTTCTGCGGAGTTGCCGTGTGCGCCATGACCGCTCCTCTGCTCGGATACGCCCACCGTCCCGGCCCCGGCCCGCACCCACCACCCGGATACCCCCGTCCGGGGGAATTTCCCCGCACCGGGTTTGGCCCGCCCGCCGAGCGCCTATGGGACGGCACCCGGGCAGCGACCGCACCCCGGCGCCCGGCCCGTACCGGCCCGCCCGGCCCGTACCCGGCGCCCGCGTACGACCTCGCGGGACCCTCCCCGTACGGCACCGACCGTCCCGTACGGGGAGGGTGCCCGTGCGGGTCAGCCGAGCGCGTCCTCCTGCACCGCCTGCCAGGCGGTGACGCGGGAGGCGTCGTTGACGGTCAGGCCCTCGACGGGGGCCTTCAAGGTGGCCCGGGCGGTGAGCGGTTCGCCGTCCTGACCGCGCAGACCGAGGGTGAACGAGGTCGCGTGGTGCGGGTGGCCGCCCCGTTCGGGCAGGAGCAGCGCGGCGTACGCGGTCTCGCCCGGCTCCAGGGCGACCGCGGCGCGGGCGTCGGCGTGCGGCGCGGCGGCCACGGGCGCCTGCGCGCCAGGGTGGCCGACGGCCGGTATCCCGTAGGCGGTGCAGGCGGCGTCCGAGATGTTGGTGGCCTTCAGGAGGACCGCCGGGCGGGTGCCCCCGGCATCCGCGAACTCCAACTCCACCTTGTCGCTGGTGCAGGCGTCGCCCACCGCCTCCTCGGCGCCGTCCCTCCCGCCCGCACCGGGCGAGGTGTTCGCCCGCCCGTCACCGGACGCGGACGGCGACCCGGTGGGCGTGACGGCGGGCGTGACGGCGGGAGTTCCGGCGGGCGACCCGGCGGCGCCGCTCGGCGCGGCGGGGGCTCCCCCGTCGGCGTCGCACGCCGTGGTGGCGAACACGGTCGCGCCGACGACGGCGGCCAGGGCGAAGGAGCGGCGGAGGCGGAAGGGCATACGTGGTCCTCGTGGGGCTCGGCAAAGGAGCGGCGGGGGAGCGCCGTTCGCCGTCGAGAGTGACATGTCCGCGGAATACGTACTGGTGAAAGGTGCCGCGAAGGTGCGAGACAGCCACACATCCCCACCGGAACCCGCACGGCCCGCCCCGCCCGCGGCCCCGGGAACGCCCCGCCCCGACCCCCGCACATCCAACGCCTCCTGACGCACCGCCACCCCGTGACCCCGCCGCCACCACCCCGCACCGCGGGCGTCCACCACGGTCAACTCACCGGTTTCCCGCGCCTCGTGGGCACGTACCGCAGGTCGTACGATCTGCCGAGGGTCACCGCGCCGTCACCGCGGGTGCCCCCAGTCATGACCGAGGCAGCGGCAGAGGACTACGAACATGCAGCTCCACAACAGGAACGACGCCGGGAGCCACCGGCGGAAGAGCGGCCACCGCGAGGCCGGCGGCGCCGAACGCGTCCGGGCGGCCGAGGACTTCGCGGGTACCGCCCGCTGGCGCAAGAGCAGTCACAGCGACGCCGGCGGTGACTGCGTCGAAATCCTCGAAGACTTCCCCGGCATCGTCCCCGTCCGCGACTCCAAGGTGCCGGGCGGGCCCGCCCTCGTGGTGGGTACGGGCGCGTGGGGCCGGTTCGTGACAGCGGTCAAGGGCGGGACGCTCACGGTCTGAACGGCGGCCGGACGGACGGAAAGGGCCGGGCCCGGGGGTGATTCCCCGGGCCCGGCCCTTTCTCCTCCGTGCCGCGTCAGCCCGCGGCGGCTTCCGCACCCTTACCGGACCTGGCGTCCGTACCGGTGCCCGTCCCGGCATCGGACGGCGTCGGCTCGTCCGTCTGCTGACGCGGGATCGTCGGGAGCGCTTCCTTCGGGGACAGCGCCGCCGCGAAACGGGGCCAGAAGATCAGTACGACCGGGTAGATCGCGTAACCGAGGCGGGTCGCGGGCGAGAGGACGATCGCCAGGAGCAGGCCGATCGCGAGGCGGTCGGCGGCGGCGATGACCGTCCGCGGCGGGCGGACCAGCAGCGACACCGCGACACCGACGGCGCTGACACCGATCAGCGCGACCGTCACCGTCTTACCGATCTCCGGCATCAGCAGGACGATCAGGTGGCCGAGCAGCGGGCTCTGCGCCGTGGAGTTCGCCTCGCCCATACCGAGCGGGTAGAGGATCGCGTTCTGGAGGAAGGCGTGGGAGTCGATCAGCGCCGACGGGATCGAGAACACCGCCGCGAGACCCACCGAACCCGCCGCGCACCTGGCCGCGGCGCCCTTCCCCTTCGTCACCCACAGCAGCGCCAGCGCCACCGGGATCGCCGGCCACGCCGTCCACTTCAGCGCGGAGGCGGCACCCAGCGCCAGACCCGCGGCGCCCGGCCGGTCCCGCTGGAGGAAGGCCAGCGCCAGCACGATCAGGCCGATGACCGGCGGATCCACGCCACCGATCGTCAGCGGCAGGATGAGGACGGGGCAGGCGATCAGCCACAGGGCGCCGGTGCTCGGGGTGACCCCGCCGGGCGTCGCCAGCGGCGCCGGCCCGCGGTCCTTCGTCAGGACGCGGACCGCCCACAGGACCACCGCCAGGAAACCGATGAGCGACCACAGCCGCGCGCTGGTCAGCGGATTGTCGCCGAACAGCGCGTCGGGTATCCCGAACAGCGACATCCCCGGCAGATACGGGTTGAACTGCGGAACGGTGTGCGGATCCGCGTTGTACGGCGTCCCGGACTTCAGGAGCAGCGCCGCACCGCGCTGGATGACGCCGACCTCCATCTGCTCCTTGTCGATCACCGTCAGGTAGATCAACGGCACCAGCCCCGCGCCGACGACGGAGACGATCGCGGGCCACCGGCCCCAGCGGCGCACCGAACAGGCGGCGATGACCGCGGCGACGGCGTACCCGACGGCGCTGCACAGGCCCCATGCCTGCTGCGAGGTGTCGGGCGGCGAAGCCAGCCCGACGCTCAGGCCCGCGATGGCGCAGCCCGCGAGGACCGGCCAGTCCCAGCGCCAGCCACCACGGCGGGTGGGGACCGCCGTGCCGTCGGCGTGCGTGGTGTCCGTGGCCATCAGCGCCCCGCCTCTCGACGGGCCCGGAGGCCAGGAGCGGGCGGAACGGGCCGGGCGGCTCGGCGGACGCGGGGCAGACGTATGCCGAGTGGGGGGAGAGGGAGGGTCATACCGCAACTATAAACGCCAAGTATACATAATGCGTATACGCTTGGTGTAGAGCCGTGAACCGGACAAAAACCCGATCGATCCAGGCCCGTGGCCCTGCCGCTCACTCGATTGCACCATGCGGCGACGGCCGCACGCCATGTGAGAGTCGTCATGTCCGCGACGCCGCGTCCGGGGTGTCCGGAAAGCGCCGAACGCCGACGGCGGACAGCGCCCTCTCACAGGGAGGGGAGGACATCCCCCGCCGTGTCCCCGTCCCTGTAAGAGTGGCGCTCGCCTCGTTAACGCGAAAGCGCTCGCGTTAATGTGTTACGGACGATACGCGGCATGAACCCACACTGCAATACGGAGTCGCTGTGACCCCAGCGCACCACCCACACGGAGGGGCCCGCCCCGGTGGACGGACCGCACGCACCCGAGCCGCCGTACTCGAAGCCGTACAGGCCGAGTTGAGCGAAGGCGGCTTCGCCGCGCTGACCATGGAACGCATCGCCCAGCGCTCCGGAATCCACCTGGCGACGCTCTACCGCCGCTGGCGCACCGTCGAAGGACTCGTCTGCGATCTGCTGCTGGAGGCGGCCACCGCCATCCCGCTGCCCGACACCGGCAGCCTCGCCGACGACCTGCGGCTGCTCTGCCGCCGCATCGGCGCCTTCTACGCGGCCGCCCCCATGCGCCGCCTCATCGAAGCCGTCGTCTCCTCCGCCGCCCGCGACGCCCAGGCCGACACCGTGCTCGCGGACTTCTTCCACGACCGGCTCCGGCTCTCCGGCGGACTGGTGCGGCGCGCCGTCGAACGCGGTGAGGTACCCGCCGACACCGACCCCGAAGCCGTGATGTCCGCCGTCGGCGCGCCCTTCTACTACCGCATCCTCATCGCCCGGCAGGCCGTCGACGCGGACCTCGCCGAGTCCACCGCCACCGCCGTCTGGGCCGCGGTCCGGGCGGGCGCCTACCGCACGACGGCCGCGGCCGCCACCGCCGGCCCGGCTCCCGAGGCCCGTACGGACTGACGTGCGCGGCGGACGGGCGCACCCTGGAGGGAGAGGCAGACCCTCCCGGAGGTGAACGTCATGACGGTGAACACCGTGGTCGGCTGGCACATCGAGATGGAGTTCCAGGAGGACACCCACCGCACCCGCGCCGCGGCGCTGGTCCGGCTCCCGGACGGCAAGGAGATACGGGCGCACGGCTACGCCAGCCGCCACCCGGCCGACTCCAACCAACCGCGCGTCGGTGAGGAGGTCGCCGCCGCCCGCGCCCTCAACGAACTGGCGATGCGACTGCTGACCAAGGCCCACGACGAGATCGACCAGGCGTCCGGCCGGACGTCGTACCCGCTGTCCGTCTGAACTCCGGCCGTTTGAACGCTGTACGCAGGGAAGCGGGCCGTGCGGACGCGGCCCGTGCGGACCCGGTCGGCCCGGGCGCGGCAGCCCCAACAGCGCCCGTACGGACAACGCCCGCCACATGCCATGGCCGGTGGCCCCGGCGTGCGGGGCCACCGGCCGTGGCGCGGGCGGTACGCGCGGGTCAGCCGCGGAGTCCGGCCATCCACGCCTCGACGTCCGCGGAGCGGCGCGGCAGGGCGGCGGAGAGGTTCCGGTTGCCGTCGTCCGTGACGAGGATGTCGTCCTCGATCCGGACGCCGATGCCGAGGTACTCCTCGGGGACGGTCACATCGTCCGCCTGGAAGTACAGACCGGGCTCGACGGTCAGCACCATGCCGGGCTCCAGCGTGCCGTTGACGTACGCCTCGGTGCGGGCCGCGGCGCAGTCGTGGACGTCCAGGCCGAGCATGTGGCCGGTGCCGTGCAGCGTCCAGCGGCGCTGCAGACCCAGCTCCAGCACCCGCTCGGCCGGGCCCTCGACGAGACCCCACTCGACCAGCTTCTGAGCCAGCACGCGCTGCGAGGCGTCGTGGAAGTCGCGGAAGTTCGCCCCCGGCTTCACCGCGGCGATACCGGCCTCCTGCGCCTCGTACACCGCGTCGTAGATCTTGCGCTGGAGGTCGGTGTAGCGGCCGTTGATCGGCAGGGTGCGGGTGACGTCCGCGGTGTAGAGGGTGTTCGTCTCCACACCGGCGTCGAGCAGCAGCAGGTCACCGGAGCGGACCGGGCCGTTGTTACGGACCCAGTGCAGCGTGGTGGCGTGCGGACCGGCGGCGCAGATCGAGCCGTAGCCGACGTCGTTGCCCTCGACGCGGGCGCGCAGGAAGAACGTGCCCTCGATGTACCGCTCGGAGGTCGCCTCGGCCTTGTCCAGGACCTTCACGACGTCCTCGAAGCCGCGGACCGTCGAGTCGACGGCCTTCTGCAGCTCGCCGATCTCGAACTCGTCCTTCACCACACGCGCCTCGGAGAGGTACACGCGCAGCTCCTCGTCCCGCTCGGCGGTGACCTTGTCGCGCAGCGCCGCCTCGATACCGGCGTCGTGGCCGCGGACGACGCGGACCGGACCGGTCGCCTCGGTCAGCGCGGCGGCCAGCTCGCGGACGTCCTCGCAGGGGACGCCGAGCAGCGCCTCGGCCTCGGCCAGGCTGTGCCGGCGGCCGACCCACAGCTCGCCCATGCCGTCGAGCCAGAACTCGCCGTTCTCCCGGTTGGAGCGGGGCAGCCGGTGGATCGTCGCGTCGTGACCGCCCTCGCGGGGCTCCAGGACCAGGACACTGTCCTCGGTCTGGTCACCGGTGAGGTGGACGTACTCCGTCGACGCGCGGAAGTCGTACTCGGTGTCGTTCGAGCGGGTCTTGAGGTTGCCCGCCGGGATCACCAGCCGCTCGCCGGGGAAGCGCGCGGAGAGCGCGGCGCGGCGGCGCGCGGCGTTCGGCGCCTGCTCGATCGGCTTCAGGTCGCGCAGCTCGGTGTCGGCCCAGCCGCTCTGCATGTTCGCGGCGAGCTCATCCGAGACGCCCGGGTACAGGCCGTTCTTGCGCTGCTTGATCGGCTGCTCGTCCTCGTCCGGGGTCTCCGGGGTGAGCTCGTCCGTCACGGTGCCTCCTAGTTAAGACTGAACCGCACTCCATCGTATGTGCGAACCGAAAACGGTCCAGAGGGCGAAAGGTGTGACGTCCCAGGCACTTCGGCCTTGGGGTGTGAGGGCGGGCGGGAGCCCGGGTGACCGGGTTCGGAGCCGGACTCCGACGCGGACGGCGGCGCCGGTCCGGCAGGCGTACGGGGGCGGGGCCGGGCGCGCCCCCGTCGGCGCGCGCCCCCGGCTCACGCCTCGAAGCGGGCGGCGAGCAGGACGACGTCCTCCGGGGAGGCCGGATCGTCGAGCCCTTGGGGCAGCAGGCGGCCGAGGATGTGGTCGACGAGCGCCTCCGGGTCCTGCCGGGCCTCCCGGGGTGCCCCGGCGGCGGCCGCGCGCAGCCGGGCGAAGGCGCGGTCCGCGCAGTCGCCGGTGCGGCGCAGCAGCCCGTCGCTGTAGAGCAGCAGCGTCTCGCCGGGTGCCGGCTCGATCTCCACGCTCGGCGCCTCCCAGCAGGCCAGCATCGTCAGCGGCGCGGAGAGCGAGGTCTCCACGAACTCGGTACGCAGCTCCCCGGTGAGCAGCGGCGGACAGTGCCCGGCCCCGGCCACGGTGAGCGTGCGCGGGAACGTTCCGCCGGAAGCGGCCGCCACCGGGCCGCCCGGCGCACCCGAGGGCGCGCCGCCCGCACCGGACGCGCCGCCCGGCGCCTCGGTGAAGGCGAACAGCACGGTGGCGGAGCGGTCCGGCTCGGTCAGCCGCAGCAGCAGCTCCAGATCGGAGAGGACGGCGACCGGATCCTCGCCCTCCATCACCGCGTACGCGCGCAGCGACGCCCGCAGCCGCCCCATCGCGGCGACCGCGTCGGGACCGGATCCGGAGACCGTACCGACGGCCAGCCCGAGGGCCCCGTCCGGCAGCGGCAACGCGTCGAACCAGTCACCGCCGCCGCGCGGCCCGGCGCTGTGCCGCACCGCCAGCCGGATACCGGGCACCCGGGGCAGCCGGTGCGGCAACAGCCCCGCGGTGAGCGCCGCCGTGGCGTGCCGCTGCCGGTGCAGCTCCAGCAGCCGGGCCAGATGCTCGGCGGCGTACGCGCGGTAGAGCCCCAGCAGATGGCGGCGGTGGTCGTCGGGCCCGGCCGGTTCGTCGTAGAGCCAGACGGCGACACCGAGCCGCCCGACGGGCGCCGCGTCGAACGGCACCGCGTAACTCGCGGCGTACCCGATCCGCGTCGCGACCTCCCGCACCCGCGGATTGAGCCCCGGCGCCCCGAGCACATCGGGCTCGGCGACCCCCGGACACCCCGGGGCGCCGGGGGACTCCGCCTCCACCGGGGGCCCCGGGTGCCCGAGGGCGGACTCGGTGTCCGCGGGCGGTACGGGCGAGGGCGTTACGGACCCGGCGCGGTGCGGACCGTCGGGCGCGGCACCGGGGACGGCCCCGGCGCCGGGGGCGTGCGAGGACTCACCGTGCGCCGGGGGCGTGGCGTCCGGCCGGACGGCGGTCCCGGCGGCGATCCCGTGCGGGCCGGGCTCCGGGCGCTCGGACTCCGGATCGGCGGCGATCCCGTGCGGGCCGGGCTCCGGGCGCTCGGACTCCGGATCGGCGGCGGACCCGAGCGGGCCGGGCTCCGGGCGCGTGGGCCGCTGCCCGGTGGAGGGCTCCGGCAGGCCGTCGAGGAGGCGGCCGTAGGCCAGGGCGGAGCGCGGGACCGTTTCGAGGTGGCCCAGCTCGGCATGGCCGAGCCCGAGGCCGACGGTGGTGGCGGGCCCGAGTCCGTCGGCCGGTTCCAGGACGAACAGACCCCGGGGCGCGCCGACGAGAGCGGCACCGGCCCGCAGCACCTCATGGAGCGCCGCGTCCAGGGTCCGGGTGCGCGCGAGCCGTTCGGTGAGGTCGTGGAGGGTCGTCAGCCCGGAGATCCAGCCCGCCAGCCGGTCCTGGACGACGGCGATCCGGTCGAGCGGGGTGGCCTCGGCGGGGGAGTCCGGGCCGGTGGTACCGGGCGCCTGCGCCTGCGGTGCCGCGTCGGCGGCGGGGGCGTGCCCGACGGCCGCGGACGCCGCAGCGGCGGCAGTGTGCGTGTGCCCGGAAGAAGAAGGATCGATTCCGGCCACTTTCGGGACGTGGGAGGCGCTCACGAGCGGCGGCGTCCGACGGCACGATCATTTACCCAGCTCAACGCCGATTGCGGTGGGAAATGAAGGCTTTTGTTGAGCGATCCTGTGCGGCTCCGCCGCTCCGTCGCTGCCTGGAATAGCATCGCAAACCCCCATATCGTGCCGCTCAGCTCTCCGCGCCTCCACATCTACACGCACCGGAGATGTGATGTCCAGCACTGTCCGGCGAGGGTTTGGCGCCGCTTTTCCGTCCCCTTGTTTGGCCTGAAAAGGGCCCTCAGTAAGGCGATTTGAGGTCGACTGGCCGCGATCGGCAGCGCGTCATATGCACGATGGCGGGTACGTACTCCGAGAGATGCGGGGCCAGTTGGGGCCGCACCGGAACCCACCGGCAGGCACGGGCGTCATTACGGACGACGACCGCGACGCACCCACAAGTGGCGAGATCGCACCACCGCACCGCAGGCGCCCCGGCGCGCCACCTCCCGCCACGTTCCACGCTCGGCGTACGGCGTGATGCGCTGCCCCTTCGACCACGCGGTGACCACAGCTCCACGTGGTGTGACCGGCCCCGGGCAGGGTGACCGGCCCGCACCACGCGCCGCGCAGCGGGATGAACCGGCATGTAGTGCGATGGACGCAACCCTCGGCGTTAACGAAAGGAACGAGCGCTCATGCGCGAGATCCTCGGAAGGCGACGCAAGTACCTGTTCCGGCGCACCGGGAAGTCGGCCCTGATCGGCGCGGCGCTCCACTGCGCCACCGAATGGCAGTGGCCGGTGGTGCCCGGCGTACGGCTCCGCTCCGGTGAGCGGGTGCCCGGCACCCGGTCCGGACGCGGCGACCGCGCGGCCCCCCGGTGCAGTTGCCCCGACGCCGGGTGCGTCGTACCGGGCGCGCACCCCTTCGAGCCCGGCCTGCTCGCGGCCACCACCGACGCCCGCATGGTCCGCTGGTGGTGGACGAACCGCCCCGACGCCCCGGTCATCCTCGCCACCGGTGGCCGCGCGCCGTGCGCGGTGAGCCTGCCGGCCACCGCCGGCGCGCGGGCGCTGGCCGCCCTGGACCACTTCGGCGTCCGCCTCGGCCCGGTGATCGCCACCCCCACCCGCGTCGCGCTGCTCGTCAGCCCGTACGACCTCGCGGAGTTGGGGGAGCTGCTGTACTCCCGGGACGAGGTGCCCAGCTCGCTGCGGTTCCACGGTGACGGCGGCTATCTGGTGCTGCCCCCCTCGCAGACCGGCGCCGGCCCGGTCCGCTGGGAGCGCGCCCCCGCCGCCACCTCCGAGGCTCCCTGGCTCCCGGACGTCACCACCGTCGTGGACGCCCTGGTCACCGCGAGCACCCACACCCCGGACGGCAGCCGCCTCGCCTACTGAGGCGCGGCGGCCACGCCCCTCGCCTCCAGGCGGTACGGGGCCGGGGGAAGCCGTGCGCGCGGCGGTGTGGTGGCCGTCCATGCCCCTGGACGGCACGCCCCCGGGGCCGCATCGGCGACCCGCCGGGGAAATCACCCGGATGGCCCAGCGGTGCGCCTCGAAGACCCGGGCCCGGGATGACGGCTGGCGCCTCGTCACCTCCTGACGACCGAAGGCCCGTCACCGACACGCCCGTCCGGCCCCGCCGGTCGTGTGCCCGTACGCAGCCGTGCGCGGCGCGGGGCAACTCCACGGAGCCCGGCGGGCGTTCAGGCGCTCACGCGGGCGCAGGGATGCCGTACGGGCCGTACGCGGCGGGCCCAGGAGGGCGGCGATGAGGGGGCGCCGGAGGCCGAACGTGGAGGTCGGGGGCGCGAGGGGCGGCGGGGGACGGAACACCCGGCCGCGGACATGGAAACGCCCGGTCGCTGGCGACGGGGGATGCACCAGCGACCGGGCTCCCAGAACCGTAACAAGAGATCGGCGGTTCGCAAATTCGATCGCGGTATTCCGGACGCCTCTTTACCCGTAGGTAGGGGGTGTTGTGACGGGAGTCACGTCGGAGGCGTCCGGAGTGGTCACTGTCAGCTGAGCGTCACCTGACGGTTGGTGAGACCGCCGCGTGCCCGGCGTTCCTCCGAGGTCAGCGGTGTCTCGTCGGTGAGCGCCTTCGCCAGCCGCTCACCGAACGCGACCGCCGGTGCCGTCACGTCCTCGGCGCTCATCGACGACGGCAGGTCCCACACCGGGACGACCAGCCCGTGGGCGCGGAACGAGCCGACCAGCCGGGTGTCCTCGCCGAGCGACGACTCCCCGGCGGCGTGCAGCCGGGCGAGCGCGTCCAGCAGCCGCTCCTCGGGGTGCGTGGTGACCCAGCGCAGGTGGTTCTTGCCGGGCGCCTCGCACCAGTACGCGCCCTCCAGACCGGCGATCCGGGCGGTGGGCAGCGCGGCGGCGTTCGCCCGCTCCAGGGACGCGGCGACCTCACCGGACGCCTGGTCGGCGTTCTCCACCCAGAACTCGAACCCGGTGTGCACCTCCGGCTCGAAAGGCGCCTCGGTGTCCAGCAGATCCTGAAGGCGCGGGCCGTCGGCCTCGGGCCGCCCGGCGGTCACCGGGGTGCCCGGCTCGGCGGTCAGCGCCCGCCGCAGGGTGTCGGCGAGGTCGCGGCTCAGATCGCCCGAGGAGGTGTCGTTCTGCAGCCCGAGCAGGACCGAACCGTCGTCCCGGCGCAGCGCGGGCCACGCCATCGGCAACACCGTCGCCAGCGTCACCGACGGCACGCCCTCGGGCAGCCCGTCCTTGAGCGTCAGCGGGACGGTCGCGGCGGGCACCAGCTCGCGCAGCGCGACCCAGTCGCACTCGCCGGGCAGCCCCTCGAACGGGCGCCGCACCAACTCGGTGACGGCCTGCGCCGCGCTCCGGCCGTGGCATGCCTTGTAGCGGCGGCCGGAACCGCACGGGCAGGGCTCCCGGGCACCGACGACCGGCACCGGCCCGTCATGGGGGGAACGTGCGGTGGCCTGGGGCTGAGGGCGGCGCTTCTTGGCCATGGCGGCGGTGTCTCCTGGTCGATCCGGTGCGTGTGGACGCGTGTCGGCGCGAGCCTAGAGGAGTACGCGCGCGGGCGCGTCGGCCGAGGGTGCACCACGTCCCGTGCGCGCGGGAGCGCCGTACGGGCGGAGCGCGGTGTGGCCGGATCTGAGGCGCGGGGCGGGGTGTGGGCATGGCGGCCGGTGCGGGCCTCGCGGAGGGCGTGCCCGCGGGCGGCGCGGGCCTCACAGGCCCCGGTGTTCGGGCCATGCCCGTCCCGCGGTGTGCGCCGAGGGCCTGGCTCCCCGCCCGCCGCTCCGGGTGCGGCGGCAGCCCGTCTCAGCGCGGTGGCAGCGGGTCTTCGAGGTCCGGGAAGCCGGAGAGGTCCGTCAGCTCCGGGAGGCCGGGCAGGGGCGCCGGGGCGGGCAGGGGCGGGTGCGCGGCCTCCGGGCCCGGGGCCCCGGCGGGGACGGGGGCCGGAGCCGTCGGCGTCCGGGCGACGCGGTCGGCGAAGGCGTCCCGCAGGGACAGCTCGGCCCAGACCGTGGTCTCGCCCTCGATCACCTGGCGTACGCCCCAGTCGAGGGAGAGCGAACGGATGATGGCGAGCCCCCGGCCACCGCGCGCGGTGACCGACGGGGTGGAGGGGCGGGGCCGGGTCGGCCCGCCGCCGTCGGTGACCGCGACCGTCAGCCGCTCCCGGTCGTCCACCCGCCAGGAGGCGAGCACCGCCTCCGCCTCGGGCGGCGTACCGCCGTGGTGGCCGTCCCCGGGTGCGTACGCGGCGCCCTCGTGGCACGGCCCGTACGCGGCGCCCGTGGGCGCGGTCGTGTACGTGGTGGCCGGGCGCCCGTGGCCGTCGCGGGCGGCGTCCGGCAGATGCTTCGCGGTCAGCGGGCGGGCGTGCCGGCAGGCGTTGCTCAGCAGCTCGGACAGGACCAGCGCGGCATCATCGATGACCGTGTCCGGAATTCCCCTTGCCGACAGCTCGCCGCGCATGCGCCGCCTTGCCATACCCACGCCCGCCGGACCATGGGGTACGGCCATGATCGACGACGTCGGCACCTCCTGTGCCACCATCAACGCCACCCCCGAGACCTCCTTTGCCCCACGCCACGGGATGAATTCCCCAATGGACTGGACCGGAAACCGGCCACGTACCGGGCAGTGACGCATCCGACATGTGGGCCTACAGGGCGCAGGCGCGGGCGCACGCGCGGTGAGGGCGGCTACCCCAGGCCGAGCTGGGTTCGTACCTGTTTCGGGCGGTTCGTGATGACCGCGTCCACGCCGAGATCGCGGCAGAGCGCGACGTCCTCGGGCTCGTTGACGGTCCATACGTGGACACGGTGCCCGGCGCGGTGGGCGCGGGCGACGTACTCCGGGTGGGCCCGCAGGATGCGGATACCGGGGCCGGCGATGGAGACGCCGGGCGGCAGCCGTCCGTCGCGGAGGCGCGGGGTGAGGAACTGCATCAGGTACACCGACGGGATCTCCGGCGCCGCGGCCCGCACCCGGTGCAGCGAACGGGCCGAGAAGCTCATCACCCGGATCGCGGGCGGTTTTGCCGCCGGGCGTCCGGGGCGGGCGGTGTGCCCGAAGCGGTCGAGGAGGGTGACCAGCCGCTCCTCCACCTGTCCGGCCCAGCGGGTGGGGTGTTTGGTCTCGATGGCCAGCTCCACGCGCCGGTCGGCGTCCGCGACCAGCTCCAAGAGGCGCTCCAGGGTCAGTACGCCGGTCCGCTCCGGGTCCTCGTACCGCCGGTCCGGCGCCTCCGGCTCGTCCGCCGCCGCCTTCCAGGAGCCGAAGTCGAGCGTGGCGAGATCGGCCAGCTCCAGGGCGGAGACGGCACCGCGACCGTTGGACGTGCGGTTCACCCGGCGGTCGTGCACGCAGACGAGATGACCGTCCGCGGTGAGCCGGACGTCGCACTCCAGGGCGTCCGCGCCGTCCTCGATGGCCTTCCGGTACGCGGCGAGCGTGTGCTCCGGGGCGTCCTCGGACGCGCCCCGGTGGGCGACGACGGACGGGGCGGGGCGGTCCGGACGGGCGTCCTGGGCGGGGCGTACACAGTTCACCGCGTTATCGTGCCATCCGCCGTCCCGGGGCCGCCCCGCGTTGCCCGGGGGCGGCTACCGGGGATGCGCCATCGGGGCCCGGCATCAAGGATGGGGACGGTCACAGCCTCGCCTTACGGTGCGCTGACGCACGGTGGGAAAGGCTGAGGCGAGGTCGTCCGTCCGGGCCGGGACTCGCCCGGGCCACCGGGATCCGGAATCCTGGAGCCCGGTCCGCGGTCCGCAGGCACGTCCCCGGTGCCGGGGACCGGAACGTCCGGCCACCCGGAGCCCGGCCCCGTACCGCGGCGGACCGGAGCGCGCAGGAGGCGCCCCGGCCGAGCGGGCCTACCGGGGGCGGGCCGGCACAGTCGTGAGCGAGGAGAGAGCTGTGAGCACCGAGAACGAGGGCGCTTCCGTCCCGCCGGAGGCCGAGCCGCAAGCGGCGCCCCAGGCGTCGGACGGCGCACCCGCGTCCGCCGCCCCGGCCGCCCCGCAGGCCCCGGGCACCCCGCCCCCGCCCGCGGCGCCTCCCGCCCCCGGCTTCACCCCGGGCGCGGCGGGGGAGCCCGCGCCGGGCGGGGAGCCCGCGGCTCCGGCCGCCGGTGCCGCGGGGCCGGCGCCCGGTGGACCCGCGCCTTCCGGGCCCGCCGCCTCCGGGCAGCAACCGCCGCACGGTCCGCACCCGGGTGCGCCGGGCCCCGGCGCACCCGGTGCCCAGGGGCCGGGCGCCCCCGGCGCGTACGGCGCCCCGGGCGCCCCCGGTGGTGAGCCGACCACCCAGTTGTCCGCGTACGGCGGTGGCGGTGGCTGGGGCGCGCAGCAGCCCCCGTACGGCGGCGGTGGCGGCGGTGACGGCTGGGGCGCGCCGCCCCCGCCCCGGCGGCGCAACGGCGGTCTGGTCGCCGCGGTGCTGGTCGCCGCGCTGGTGGCGGGCGGTGTCGGCGGCGGCATCGGCTTCTGGGCCGCGGGCCGCGACGACCACACCTCGACGACGGTCTCCGCGTCCGGTGACGCCGGCGCGCTCAACCGCAAGCCCACCTCCGTCGCCGGGATAGCGCAGAAGGCGCTGCCCAGCGTCGTCACCATCGAGGCGCAGGGTGTCACCGGCGAGGGCGGCACCGGCACCGGCTTCGTCTACGACAAGCAGGGCCACATCCTCACCAACAACCACGTCGTCGCCAGCGCCGCCGACGGCGGCAAGCTCACCGCGACGTTCTCCGACGGCAAGAAGTACGCCGCCGAGGTCGTCGGCCGGGCCCAGGGCTACGACGTCGCCGTCATCAAGCTGAAGAACGCCTCGGACGCCAAACTCAACCCGCTGCCGCTCGGCAAGTCCTCCGACGTACAGGTCGGTGACGCCACCATCGCCATCGGCGCCCCCTTCGGCCTCTCCGGCACCGTCACCACCGGCATCATCAGCGCCAAGGACCGCCCGGTGGCGTCCAGCGACGGCGGCGGCTCCAGCGCCTCGTACATGAGCGCCCTGCAGACCGACGCGTCCATCAACCCCGGCAACTCCGGCGGCCCCCTGATGGACGCCGGCGGCAACGTCATCGGCATCAACTCCGCCATCCAGTCGGCCGGCAACGGCGGCATGGGCGGCGAGGGCGAACAGTCCGGCAGCATCGGCCTGGGCTTCGCCATCCCCATCGACCAGGCCCGCCGCGTCGCCCAGGACCTGATCCGTACGGGCCGGCCGATCTACCCGCAGATCGGCGTCCAGGTCTCCATGAAGGACACCGGCAACGGCGCGACCATCCCCGAGACCGGGAACGGCGGTTCCGACTCCGTCACGCCGAACGGCCCCGCGGACCGCGCGGGCCTGCGCCCCGGCGACACGATCACCAAGCTCGACGACACCGTCATCGACAGCGGCCCCACCCTGATCAGCGAGATCTGGCAGCACAAGCCCGGCGACAAGATCACCCTGACCTTCCAGCGCGACGGCAAGGAGCACACCGCCGAAGTCACCCTGGGCCAGCGCACAGGAGACAAGTGACGCGCTACCCTGACCCCGCGGCACCGCCCCGGCGCTGCCGCGGGGAGGCTTGCCCGAGCGGCCTAAGGGAACAGTCTTGAAAACTGTCGTGAGGTGATCCCTCACCGTGGGTTCAAATCCCACAGCCTCCGCAGAGGTCAGCGAAGTAGCTGGTCAGAAGGGGTGCCCGAGTGGATCGGGCGCCCCTTTTGCGTTGAGGGTGTCTCACCTATACTCGCCCGCATCCCGATGTTGATCAAGGCGTGTGGCCAACCTGTGGCCAGGGTGGGGGCCGTCGGTGCTGCGTGTTGGGGCGTTGCTCTGAGCTGGGGCGTGGGCTGACCTCGACAGGACGTGGGCAGGCGAGTGGTCTCATCCCAGCGCAGCACCGAGGACATGGGTGGCCAGGGGCGGTGGGATGGACATGCCGATCTGTTCGGAGATGTTCCTTCCCCTCCACGGATAATCAGCGGGAAACCCCTGAAGAAGACCTCCCTCAGAGGGAGAGAGGCGGCGAAGGGGAGTGCGTTCCGCGGTCATAACCTGATTGCGGGAGAACTTGCTGGTGACGGTGAAAGCCGGCTCTGCAGAGGTGCGTAGGCCGCGGGCCCTTGGGTTTCCGGCAGTGCCGTAGCAGGAGACCACGACATAGGATTTGGGGCGGTCCAACACCTCGCCCATGCTTACCCACGGCAGTAGCGCGGGAGCTGCTGACGCGGGGGAAGCGTCTCTGCGGAACGGCTGATGTGTTGTTTCCGGGAGAAGCGCCGTCCCGTGGAGTCGGGCTATCAACACGGAGCAAAGGCGGGTCTGCGGGACTCCAAACTCCTCTGCCCGCAGCACTCCGCATGCCACTGAGTAGCCCTCAGCGGATAGAGCTTCACCGACTGCATTCCACGCCGGCCGGACCGATGGCGACTGCTCCAGTACGACTTCTTCGTAGGGCAGGCCGCTATCAATGGCAGCTAGGGCCCATCTCAAAGGCTCCAGCGCTAGGCTCGTTCGTTCGTCATCCAGGTTGCCCAAGCAGGCCGTGGTGTCCTCACGAGCCCTCATGCATCGTATGAGGGAGAGCATGTCCCTTAGTGAGCGATTCCCTGATGGAGGACCAGTGGTGCTGCACACCTGGCGCGGCGGTCCGCTGATGAGCGTAGTGGCAGAGGGGAAGTCGGCTGGGTTCAATGCACGGACGTCGCCCTCGACTGTTGGCAACCCGGCGGCCCGACGAGTGGAACAAGTGGACGGGTCCCATTCGATGCCCACTGCCGGCATACCCAAGTTATATTCCGCGAGGTCCAGTCCCCCCGCTCCGGCAAACAGGTTCACGACCTTGTAGTCGTTCATAAGTTCTCCATGCTCGCAACATCTTTGCTGCTTAGGGCAGTTGCTGCAGTGAAGTGCCGATTCGTTGTGGGGCTCAGGGCGAGAGGTCGTCGAAATCTCACCCGCTGAATCTCAAGTCGCATTGGGTTGCGGCGGTCAAATTTAAGCCCCAGTCCCGCGGTGTGACTACCGCTCTCCGAGCACCTCTAAGATTCGTACATGACCCAAGACAAGCTCGGCAAGATCCTCGGTTCAGTAGCAAAAAGGATGCGTGCCGACTTCGAGCAGTCTCAGAACTTCAATCACAAGGGCGAGGCCGGGACGTCGCGTGAGGTGCTGATTCAGGAGTTTCTTTCTGGGTACCTGCCGGCTCACGTCGAAGCTGTGCACAATGCGGAAGTTATCTCGGCAAACGGTGATGTTTCGCCGCAATCCGATATTATCCTAATTGATCGGGGAACGCCGCCCTTCACGAGCCTCAACGGGTTTCGGATCATCCCCAACGAATGCGTTTACGGGATGGTGGAGGTCAAGACAAAGCTAGACGGGGTGCAGCTCGTCGACGCCTGCAACAAGATCAGTAGAATGCGCAGTATGCCGAAGACTGCATACCGGCCAATCTCTGGCGTCATACCGCGTTCCACTAAGGTTTACGGTAAGAATCACGACTACTTTCCAACATCGGGAATGGTCGTGGCGTTTGACAGTCTTAAGCTGGAGACGATTGGAAACCACCTCGTGGACTGGTGTCGGAATCGTAATCCTGCTGAGTGGCCCGATAGTGTGTGGGTGGTAGGCAAGGGGCACCTGCAGTGGGGTGACGCTCGTACTGGTTCCCTCTTTAGGTCCCCGGTGGCGGGTGCATCCCTATTTCAGGTCGATGCCGACCCAGGCCAAGACATCCTTCTCCCGTTTGCGCTTCACCTGAACATCCATTTCTCCGATGCTTGGATGAACCCGCTTGACCTCGTCCCCTACTCTGGTGCAACGCCATTGGGGCAAATTTCCGGGCAGTGGAAGATATAGGCGTAACCATGCGTATGCTCCTCTCTGTCGCCAATTGTGTGGCAACAGAGAGGTAGCCACGCTACTGGGCGTTCTTGGGGACAACCTCTCCGACGAAGCTGCCATCATCTGCCCGGTATGCCACCCCGACGTCGTACCGGTCGAGCAGCGTGTACATGTCGGCAGGAGGGGCGGCCGGCAACAGGATGACGCGCTTGGGCTCGCCTTCATGCTCTGGCGTCTTGACATAGCGGCTGTAGTCGAGGATCTGCCCGAGGGCCATACGTACGTCCTCTCTGGAACTCGACCCCTTTGCCTCATAGAGCACGTGGTCCGTGGCATCGTACAAATCGGTACGGAGCGTTGAGGTGAGGCCCTTCACCTTGATCTGAAACGCGCCGGTCCGGTGCCCGAAGGAGTCCAGGTGGGCCTTATATGCCTGGGTCAATTCGGCTTCGTGTCGTATGGCGACCGTGGCAGCAGAGGCAGCGCGCACACTTAGTTTGGTACTGAAAGCCTCAGGGACGACAAACGTGCCGCTGGTCTCCTTGTTGGGGGCCGCTTTTCGTGCCGGACTTCCTTTGCGAACACGTTTTTTCGGGAGCGGCAGAGCGCCGCTTGTTGCAGGGTCTGACTGGAACATCGCTGCGGTGACCGCCCGGAACGGTACGAACTCAGCCGTGGTCTGGTCGGCAGCGGGGATCTCGTCCTGCTCGGAGCGCTGGACGGCCCCCTCTTGGCGCAGGCGAAAAACAATGGCATTGCGCTCTTTGCCGTCCTCGCCATGGCCCCTGCGCCACACATACGGCTCCATGCCGTCCAGCGTGAATGTCCCGAGATAGCGGTGTGTCTTTGTCCCGCTCCCTGGCACCTTGCCTACCCGCGTGAACACTCGAAGCACTCGGTTCTGCTCCGCGTGTCGAAGGATCGCCCTGTTGCCTGATCCGGCACTACCGTCAAAGGTCTGGTCGCCGGACTTGCCGGCACCGGTGTACTCGAAGACGGCTCCCAACTCGTCTTCCTCAGCCAACCAACCGTCGTAGTAGCCGTTCCTCTCGCCTACGTCTGGGTCCGAGTAGAGGTTGACGCTGCGCTTTTCCTCAGAGGGGCAGATCCCTCCCTGCGGGCTTCCCCCGAACGCAGCACGGATCTCCGTGCGTGTACGTATGTCCCCAGGGCTGATCACATGAAGGCCGGTGGTCATGGGCTGACCCTAGGGCACTGCACTGACAGTGCTACATGAACCGCTCAAGGCCTCACGGGTAGGCACTCCAGGGAGTGCTCTTCCGAGGAAGCCTGCCATCCACCAACGCGTGCAGATCACACAGGCGCTGTACGGGGCGGCCCCTAGACGTCCAGGCCACTTCATCCTCTTGGTCGAGCCCCTAAAGCGTGGGCGGCTCGCTTCCTCGCCCGCCATTGGTCTTGGGGAGGCGTAGGGAGAGACCTCCAGTAGGTGGGTGCCTAACCCCTACGCGGCGCGCGTTCTGTTGGCAACTGTCGCTATTGGCTCTTGCTGTGCGGGGCAGCTATGAGCAGGCGAGATGTCCTATTCCGTGAGGTCAGAGTCACCCAGTGCTGTATCGATGAGCTGATTCGTCGTCTGCTCTTGGCCGCGGAGGATCTTCGCGTAGAACTTCCACAGCACGGCGACGCTGTGGCCGGCGCGGCGGGATACTTCGACGGGGTCCACGCCTGCCTTGATCCAGAGTGAGACGCCAGCGTGTCGCAACGAGTACGGCACGTTCGCCAAGGGTGTCTCCAACTCCTCCGGCAGTAGCGCCTTTTCCCTGGCCTCCTGCCAGACGTTGGAATACTCCGTAGAGCGGACACGGCCGCCGAGCGCGGCCTGAAAAAGTCGGCCATCGGGTGCGATGCCGTGCTGCGTGACGTGGGACTGGAGCATTCGTACGAGGACGGGTGGGATCGGGACGGAGCGCGTTGCGCGGCGCGCTCGGCGCTTCAGGCCCCGTTCCTCGTAGGACTTGCCGTCGTCCGTCCATCCCGCGCCGACTTCCGGGCGGCTGCTCGTCAGGACCAGTTCGCCCCAGCCAGACGCCGGGAGCTTGCAGTTGCGCTTCTTGAGGTTTGCTACCTCCGAGGGGCGCATTGCGGCGTAGTAGAGGCAGCCGAAGAAGGCGTAGAGGTGCTCGCCGCGTGGGCCCTGACCTCGTACCGCCTGGAGGAGTTGCTTTGCTTGCTTCGGGCCGGGGACGTACTCGAAGTCGATTTCGTCGTCTGTCTGTGGTGGGCGCCAGTCGATGGAGGAGAGCGGGTTCTTGGGGAGTAGTTCTCGTTCGACGGCGTAGCGGAGAGCGTTGCTCAGTGTGGTGCGTTTCCGGAGGATGGTGTTATCCGCGGCGCGTTTTCCGTCGAGCCGACGGGAGATGGCATTGAGGGCGCGGCGCAGGTTGTCGGACTGGGCCACGTACGCGACCTTGAGTGATGCGCCCGTGAGCCAGGTGAGGGCATGGGAGATGTCGTCGGGTGGTGTCTCGGCGTCCTTCCGGGGCATCAGCTCGTCGTCGCCGTCGCGGACCATCTGGAAGGCCCAGCCGCGGAGCGCCTGCCGGAGCGTCTCGGGGTCCGGGGCTCCCTTGGAGGAGGAAACGAGTACGGCCGTCACGTTGGCCATGGCCTCAGCGATGTTCGCCCGGTGCTTCGCTGCTGAGTTGGGCCACTTCATCAGGGCGTATGCACAGGCATGCTCGTACCAGGACGGGGAGGTCAGGTCGCGTAGTTCGGAGACGGGGAGCCCGGTCTCGGTGTCGAACTGTTCGCCGTTGGCGACCGCGGTCTTCAGCTGTGAACGTCGGCCGTCGGCGAGTGTCCTCGTTGCGAACGGTGCTTGGTGCTGAACTCCTCCTACTAGCCAGCGTAGTTGGAAGGGGGCGCTCTTGCTGTTGCGCTTTCGGATACCCCAGATGCGGACGTCGTAGGTATGCAGTGTCGTCTCCTTCGTGGAGGCGCGGGCCCGCCGGATGCGTCGGCAGGCCCGCGCGGACGGCGGTTACGTCAAGCGGTGGACTGCTCGCATCGCTCCCACCAGGCATCCAGGTCGCGGCGACGGCACCGGAGTTGGCCGTTGGGGAGCTTGATGAGGCGGGGAGCATTGCCTCGGGCGCGCATGCGGTAGAAGGCGGCGCGGCTCATGGAGATCTCGTCGAGGACTTCGGGAAGCTTGAGCATTTCGGCCTTGGGCAAGGGCAGCGGTCCTCTCGTCGAGGGGGAGAGCACGGTGAGGCGGGGGCGTTAAGGGCGGTAGCGGCGGTAAGCCGTTTGACCTGGGGTTTTGAGCGGGCGGTATGGGGAGCGGTGAGCGGTGCGATAAGTCCGCTCCGGACGGGGCGGCGGGCTTTCCGTACCGCCGACCGCACCGCTTTTCGCTCCGAGGTTTCCGCAGGTCAGGGCGCTTTCCAGCCCTATCGCCCTTACCGGTGTCAGCCCGCGTACTTCACGATGGTGGTGGGGCGGCCGCCGGTGGGTTTCTGGTAGCGGGTGTAGCCGGGGAGGTCGAGGAGCTGGGCTACGAGGCGGTCGCGTTCGGGGCGAGTGGTGTTCTTGAAGAGACGGCGGATGCGGTCGGCGGTGAGGCCGTCGGGGCCGGCCGTGCGGACGGCTTCGGCGAGTTTGTTGACCTTGGGGTCGCCGGTGGTGCTGCCGAGGAGGTGGACGGCGGATGCGCGGGCGTAGTTGAGGAGTTGCCACGCGGCCCGCAGGTGGGCTTCGGAGATGGTGGCGGTGTGGTCGCACAGGGCGTAGACCATGGCGACGCGCTGGACGTACGGGGCGGCGCGGGCGGTGAACTGTGTGATGACGCCGCCGGCCGAGTCGTCGCTCAGGGCCGGGTAGACCTCCTCGCAGTACAACTCCCAGGCTGAGGCGCTGAATTCGACCTCGTCGACGCGGGCAGCGTCGGCGAGGACGGTGCGCCATCCGCTGGCCAGGTTGGTGATCAGCTCGGCGCTGGCGCCCCGCGACCCGGGAAGGATCAGGTTGCGGTGGCAGAAGATCGGCAGGAAGCGGTTGTACGTGCCGCCGGCCATCTCGGAGCCCTGCATCTTGGCGCGGAACTCTTCCGGGGTGATGTGTCCCAGGATCGCGATGTGCGGGTTGGTGGCCTTGAGGGAGTCGCGGACCATCGAGCCGAGGGAGTCGCCGTCCCACGCTTGCCGCAGGACGCCGGGCAGGCTGGAGCCCTCCCGCCGCCCGCGGCTCATGGTGACGGCGTACTCGGATTCCACGACCCAGAGTCGCTTGTCGATGCTGGCGGGGGCGGCCGTCTCGCCGGTGTCGTCCTTGACGTATTCGATGAGACCTTCGCCGGAGTTCAGACCGCGTGGGGTGTGGTCGGGGCCGAAGAAGTCCGGCAGGGCCTCGGCGAGGACGCGGCGGGCGGTGGAGGTCGCGGAGCCCTTGCGGCCGGAGGAGGTGGGGCCGATGGTCAGGGCCCAGATGAGGGTGGGGTGGCGGTCGTTGCCCACCATGAGGTGGGGGCGTCGGCCGATGATCGCGCCTGCGGCGGAGAGCAGGTTGGCGAGTACCGCGATGGGGTCCGCCTCCGTGGTCGGGTCCAGTTCGCGGACCGTTTCGCCGAGCCAGCCGCAGAAGACGTCCGGGTGGGGAGTCGGGCCGGGTCGGTGGGGGCGGTGCAGGCCCGGCCGCCGGTCGTAGAGCGGGTTCGGCGGACCGGTGGGCGTCGGGTCCTCGGTGACCGGTTCCGTCGGCCGGGCGGTCAGCTCCGTGATCTGCGTGAGCAGCGCGGCGCGGAGCTGGTGGGGGTCGGCGTCCGGGGCGGACGCCGCCTGGACGAGGCGCGTGCCGGCCTCGATCAGGCGGCGGCGCTCGGCCTTCTCCCGCACGATCTCGGCGTAGTACTCCGCGTTGGCCGCGGTCGGCACGGACTCCACGAGGGTGTGGAGGTAGGACGCTCCGCCGACGCGGGCCAGGTCGCCGCGTGTGCCGAGGCGGTGGGCGACGGTGATCGGGTCGGCGGACTGGCCCTGGTCGTGCAGTTCGCAGATCGCGCGGTGAATCGTTTCGTGGGCGGGCCGGTAGTAGTCACCGGCGTCCAGCGTCTCGATCACTTCGGTGAGGGCCTGGGCGGACAGCAGCATGGCGCCCAGTACGGACTGCTCGGCTTCGAGGTCCTGGGGCGGTTGCCCGGCGGCGACGCGTGAGAGGTCGCTGTGGGGAGGCCGCACATTGTTGTTGTACGGCTCCGGTGCGGCCTCGGGTGACATGATGGAGGCCTCCTGTTCTGTCTTCGGATGAGCAGGGAGAGCCGGGGCGGTGGCGTTGTCCTTGCACGGGAGTGCCACCGCCCCGGTGCGTCAGCCCTGGGCGATCTGCTGCCAGGCGGCGTATTCCTGGCGGACGTACGGCCGGTAGTTCGAACCCCACTGCGGAGAGTCGGGCGGGATCGGACCGTTGCGGGTGGCGAACGGGCCGGAGCCGCGTTCGCGGTCGTACCGCGCCAGGTGGTGAGCGGCCTTCGCCGCGGCGATGCCGGCCTCGGCCTTGTACCTCTCGTCCGTCTCCGCGAGTGCGATGCGGTCCAGGAGCGCGGCCTTGCGGAGCCAGAACTCCCGGCTGAGGCCGGTGTTGAGCGGCTGCGCGGCGACCTGATCGGTGACCCACCGCATCTCGGCGAGGAGCCGCGGCGCATCGGCGTACGCCTTGTCCGGGGCGGTGGCGCGGAGGCGTACGTCGCCACGCGGGTTGTTCATGGGGCTCATTCCTCCGTGGTGCGGGCGGCCGGGAGTTCCGGGAGACCGGCCTCGGTGAGCGCCGCGGCGTCGAAGCCGGGAAGGGCGGCGCGGGTGGTGAGGGCCGCGGCGAGGTTCGCCGCGTAGATGGCCTGGTCGCGGGCGATGGTGATCTGCGTCTGGCCGCGCATTGCCTCGATGCGCTCGACGTGGGCGTGGTCCTCGCGCTTCTCGGCGAGGCGCCGTTCGTACGCGGTGGCCTCGCGGCGATCCGTGCGCCAGTGCCGGTGGGCCAGGGCGTACGCGAGGACCGTGGCGATGCCCCACAGCAGGAGCGGCAGCGACCAGCCGTCTGCGTAGGCGGCGACTCCGGCGAGGGCGAAGGCGGCGGACGCGGCGAAGGCGGTCCCGGTGATGACGGGGGCGCCGGCGTACCCGATGGCGGAGAAGGCGCCCGCGGCGCAGGAGAAGACGGCCAGCGTGCCCATTAACCAGGCGTCGCCCAGGGAGTGCTCGGCGCCGTTCGCGTTCCAGACGCGGGCCAGGATCAGCACTGCTGAGGTGGCGATGACGGGAGCTAACTTGGCGGCGGCTGCCCTCCGGGGGCGCCTCGCCGGCACGGTGTACTCGCTCACCGGGCGTCTCCCTACAGGTTCCGGAGGGCTTCGACGGCCGCGTTGGTGAGTTCGTTGACGGTCGCCGCCGCACCGGTGGAAGCGAGGTAGAAGCCGAACATCATGGCGATGAAGGCGGAGCCGTAGCCGAGCGTCCGGGCGCGGAGCAGGAGGGCCAGGACGATTCCGAAGAGCGCGGCGAGCGAGATGGTGACGGCCATGGGTGCGTACTCCTTGATCGGGTCGGTGGTGGGGTGGTGCCGGGGCCGGTTACGCGGCGATCAGCGGGTGCCGTCGCGGTGGGTCCGGGCCGCGGCGTTGTAGAGGTGGCGGCCCACGCGGATGCGCTTGCGATCGCCGTGGCACCGGCGGCAGGTCCGGCCGGGGCGCGGGCGTCCCCGGCGGTCGGTCTTCATGTAGAAGCCGAAGCCGCGGCATTTGCGGCAGTTGCCGAACGGGCTGACCGCACAGAGCGCGAGGTAACCAAGAGTCACGATCGTGAAGAGCGTGGCAGCAGCAGTCGTCGGGGTCATCGCAGGGCCTCTCTGGAGTTTTTCGGGGTCGTGGATGGTGGGGTGCTATGCGCTACAGAGCTGGTGGAAGCGGCTTTGGGGTGCTAGCGGAGGTGCTACCGGTAGCAGGAGCCCCCGCTACCGGTAGCGACCCGGCGGGCCTACGCCGCCTTCGGTGATCCGCTACGTTCCGCAATCGCGGCGGTGAGATCGGCGCGGACGATGCCGCGGCGAGTGGTGCGGGCGCCCTCGTCCGAGGTGCCGGCCACGCCGCGAGTCCTGACGCCGTACGGCTTGAGCGCGGTGGTGACGTTCTCGCCCGCCCAGCCCGCGTAGATGTCGGGGCGGAGACCGGCGAGCCGGGTGGCGATCCGCTCGTTCCAGACCCGTTCCTCGGACTCCGGCACCACAAGCGCGATGTCAGCGAGCAGGTCGTACGAGGCGGTGGTGTTCTGCTCCGGCTCCTCGCCCAGGGCGTGTCCGGAGAGCAGGCCGAGCTTCTGCCGGGCCTGGCGGGCGCGGGCCGCGATGGCGTCCGCGCCGACGCTGTCGACGTAGGCGGCGCCGACGATCCGGGCGTCGGCGCCCTCACCGACGAAGTAGTGGACGCCCTTGTCGGCCCACGAGAACATCGTGGCGCGTACGCCGCGCTTGTAGGAGCTGGTGCCAAGGACCATGTCGTTCTCAACCTGGCCCATGACCTTCAGGCACCAGCGGGCCGAGGCGTTGGCCGAGATGCCGGTGGGCAGCGCCTTGGCGTCCGGGCGCTGTGTGGCCAGCAGCAACACGATGCCGGTGGCCGGGCCGCGCTTGACGAGGTCGGTGCAGATCTCCTCGAACTCCGCGCTGTGGGTGGGGTGTTCGAAGAGCACCTGGCACTCGTCCACGCCGATCACGATGGGGTGCAGCCGGAGGTCCTTCTTGTCGGCCAGTTCGCTGGTGACCTTCGATTCCGGGCACAGGTCGCGGGGGAGCGAGCGGATCACCTTGGTACGGCGCCGCAGCTCCTCGCGCAGGGCGCGGAAGTCGCGGAGGGCGTACTCGATGGCCTCGTCATCGTCCCCGGCGGCGTGCCGGTGGGAGACCCGGTCGCCGACCGGATCCAGATCGCCGGTGCCCTTCATGTCGTACGTGTGCAGCTCGGCACGCGGGTCCAGCGCGGCGATCAGCAGGAGCAGCCGCAACAGGAACGTTTTGCCCATGCGCGGGATGGCACCGATGATCCCCGCGATGTACATCAGGGTCACGTCCACCCAGCGCCCGCGCGGGTCCGTACCGAACGGCACCGGCTTGAACAGGTCGACGCTGCCGCCGCTCAGCAGCGGCCACTTCGGCTTCCGCGCCTTGGACATGTCCTGGTCGCCGACCCACAGGACCAGGCGCCCGGTGTGCTCGTCCGGTACCGCCTCGGGCCAGACGCAACCGAGAGGGCGGCGCAGGCCGGAGGCGAGTTTCTCGCGGCGGTCGATGACGTCGGTGACCGTCACGCCGTATGGCAGATCGCCTTCGGCACGCCATCCGGGACCGTCGCGGGTGATCGGAGCGGTGAAGCTGAAGCCGTCCCGGCCCTTGGACTGCGCCTGGTTGATGGCCGGGATGCCCAGCGCTCCGAGCGCGCGGAGCACGATGTCGCTGGTGAGCTTCGGCGCCTTGGAGGTCTCCACGGCGCGGGTGATGACCGGGGAGTCGGCGGGGGTGCCGGTCCAGCCGAGCGCCAGCACGAGGGCGCTGGTGGAGACGGATTGCAGCCACCCCGGAGCCAGGACGTACAGCGCCAGCGCCGTGGACGTGCCGATGAGCGCGGCCAGGACGGTGGTCAGGGTGCGCAGCCGTACCCGGCCGTCGCGCTGGCGGGAGAGCTTGAGGTAGTCGGCGGCGTCCTCGCGGCGCACCGCCGCCAGCCGGACCGGCTCCCCCTCGCGGTCCGCCACCCACCGCATCGCCCCACCGAGGAAGCGGGCGGTGCCGCGCGGCGCCTGAAGGACGAGGCGCGTGGCGTAGAGCGGGGAACGGATGCCGTGGTACGCGGTGAGGTGGCCGTAGTGACCGGCCACCCACTTCACGGCGGTGGTCAGCTCCTGGCGGGAGCGGAGCCAGCCGGGGAGCACCGCCCGGCGCCGGGCACCGGCGAGGCGGGACAGGAACCCGGGGCCGGTGGGGGCGGGGCCGTCGACCAGCGTGACCGCGACCGGGTCGGCGGTGAGGGCGCGGGCGTCGCGTGCCTTGTTCAAGTCGCCGATTTCCGCGGTGGGTTCGTCGGTTTCTGTGGTGAGGGCGGACCGGGGTTCCGGCTCGCCGTGCTCGGACGATTGCTCCTCGTCCTCATGCTTCAATGCGCGAGTCCTTCCGAGAAGTTGAGGGGCATGCGGGGCGGCCGGTCGCTTAGTCGTGGACGGTCGCCCCGCGGCAGATCAGCGAAGGGCGTACGGCCCGGCGCTGCGGTGTTTCGATGGGGTGGCGGAGCCGTGGGCGCGGAGCCGCACACCGCCGCGTAGGCGGTCGCTCAGGCACTCACTTCGAGTACGGCGGCGATGACCGCGTCCTCGAAGCCGTCCTCCTCGGCGAGCCGCCGTCGGGCCGCGCGGATGCGGTCACCGCCCCAGGTTTCGCCGAGGCCGTACGCCTTGGCGAGTTGGACGGGGTCCGGCGCGCGATTGTCGAGAAGCGCCGCGGCGGCCTCGCGTTCGGCCTGGTCCCGCTGAGCCGCGCGCACTTCGCGAGGGATGCGTTCCTCACGGTTCGAGGCGCGGATGTCGGAAATCGCGACGCCGGCGAGCTGCTTCTTCGAGGCGCTTTCCGAGGCGGGCCGGCGGTGCCGTACGGGCGTCCGTGGCGCGCGGGCGCGCCGCTCGGCGGCCGCCTGCCGCTTGGCCCGCTCGTTCTCCTCATGGGCCCTGGCCTCGGCTTCCGCCTTGATGCGGAGCCTTTCGCGTTCGGCCTCCCGGTCGCGCTCCGCGGCCTCGATTTCTGTCTGGGCACGCAGTCGCTCGGCAGTATGGCGGGCCTCGCGCTCCTCTTTCTCTCTCGCGATCCGGGCCAGCTCGCGGGCCTTCTCGATTTCCGCCTTCCGGGCTTCGTCGGCGAGCCGCGCGGCGTGTTCGCGATCTTCGCGTTCGGCCTGGCGCTGGGCTTGCTCCTGGGCCAGCCGGGCCCGTTCCTGCTCCTGCGCGCGTTCTGCTTCCTTGGCCCGCTCGCGCTCTTCACGCGCTTGCTGGGCTCGCGCGGCCCGCTCGGCGGCCACCGTCTCCTGGTACGCCTTGACGGTGAGCCGGTGCTCCGCGCACTTCCCGGCGAGGTAGGCCCGGTAACCGGCCGCTGCCTCGGCGAGCGCGATGAGCAGGAGCGGGGCTACGGAGTGGAGCAGAAGCCCGCCGGCGTCCGCCTGGGAGGGGACGAGGCGGAAGTGCCCGTCCGGGAAGAGGCTCTGCCAGCAGTTCATGATCCAGGTGGCCAGCCCGGCGAACCAGCGGAGCGCGAACGGCCAGCCGCTCGGGCTGTACCCGCCCTGCTCGGCCAGGACTCCGTCGACGTACAACACGGTCAACAGCGCCATCGACGCGAGCGGGTCGAGCATCCACGCCACCCAGCCCGGTACGTCGTGCGAGGTGGCGAAGGTCGTGACGTTGATGCAGGTGAACACCAGGGCGCCGAAGCCGATGGCGAGCAGGGAGCGGGTCACGAGCTTGCCGACCCTCTCCAACTGCTGAATCGCCTGCCGGGCGGCGGTCGCGTCCTGTTCGGTTACCGGCCTGGGGACCGGTGCGGAGGAGAGATCAGTCCGGGATGCCGCCACCGGGCGCGTCCCCCTTCCTGGGCCCGCAGCGGCACGCCTCCACGGAGGCGCCCCGTCCCATCCAGCAGGCGCACACGACCGTCAGGGCTCCCACGGTCACGGCCTCGCCCGGCAGCAACAGGCAGTTGTCGCACCCGGCGGCGGGTTCCCGCTGCGGTGCGCCCGCGGGCGTGAAGTCGTAGTCCTCGGCGAGGTCGTACTCGTCGTAGTCGAAGTAGCCGTTCATGAGGCGAGTCCTTCCGGGAGGGTGCGGGTGTGCGGGCGATGATCGGTACGGGAGGTGCGGCGTCGCCGGTGGGCGAGCAGGTCGGGCGTCTCGGTCTTGAGGGCGTCGGTGACGATGTGGGTCACGAGGTCCATCAGCCCCGGCTCCTCGGCGAGGATGTCGGCGGCGGCCGCCAGACGGGTCAGCCGTTCTTCCTCCGACTCGCCCGGGACGCCGAGCCAGAGTTCGGGCGGCGTCCCGATCGTCAGGCCCATCGGGTCGTCGAAGCCAGGCTCGAAGCCGCCGAATGCGACATTCATGGCGCTCTCCTGAAATGGGTTCAGTGGACAGGGAGGGCACGGGGCGGCAGCGATGTCCTTTGCACGGGAGTGCCGCCGACCCGGCAGATACGCGGTGAGCGCGCCGTAGGCCCCTGTGGGACCGGCGCGGAAACCGCTCGTCGAAGACGAGTGGTCATGGCCGCCGGTGCCGCCGGAAAGCGACGGCACCGGGGCTAAAACCACTGGTCAGTGCACGGTCTGCTTGCCAGGCGCCGTGCGATTCAGTTCTCAAGGAACAGCCGGTTCCCGTCGCTCCCTCGGCGTGCGACCACAGTCGCCTTCCTCGGTTTTCGGCAGGCTCGACCGGACAAGAGTCATGAAGACCTCTTGTCCTCAACTCCTCTTTAGGAGTCGATGTGATGAAGGTAGGGGGCTCGCCCGCCGTCGTCAACTCCTCTTGAGGACTTATGCTGAGGCTGTCCGGCGAGACGGACGGAACGGCACCCGAGACGGACAGCGAGCGGACCCATGGCCAAGAAGTACGAGCGGATCGCCGAGGCGCTGCGCCAGGACATCCGCGCAGGCCAGCTCCGGCCGGGCGAGAAGCTGCCGGCGGAGACCAAGCTCGCCGAGCAGTACCGGACCAGCGTGCCGACGATGCGCGACGCGCTCCGCGAGCTGCATGCCGAAGGACTGATCGACAAGCGCCACGGCATCGGCAACTTCGTCCGCAAACCGCGGCCGAGGGTGGAGCGGAACAACGAGCGCCACCAGTGGGAGAAGGACCGCGCGCGCCTCGTCCAGGCGGAGCGCGAGAAGACCGGCTCCACCGAGCACGACACCGGCCTCACCGTCTCCGACCTCGCCTTCAAGGCCGACTTCCGGGAGGTGCCGGCCAACGAAGACCTGGCGGCCGTCTTCTCCGTCCCGGAGGGCACGCTTCTGCTGGAGCGGAACTACCGCACCTTCCCCCGCGAAGGCGACGCCCCGTTCAGCCTCGTCACCTCCTACCTCGTTCACGAGGTCGTCTCGGCGAACCCAGATCTCCTCGATGAGTCCAACGAACCGTGGGCAGGCGGCACGCAGAACCAGCTGCTGACCCTCGGCATCGAACTGGACCACATCGAGGAACGCATCATGGCCCGGCCTCCGACAGCAGAGGAGGCCGAGGAACTCGGCCTCCAGAAGGGCGTCTCCGTGTTCCAACTCCGCAAGATCTCGACCGACACCACCGACCGGGTGGTGGAGGTCTCCGACGTCATCCTGCCCGGCGACCGCACCGAGATGGTCTTCACGACGACCCTGGCCCGGTGGTGACGATGACGAACGTGATCACGGTGATGACGGCGGTCCACCCGCCGGCCGCCCAGTACCTCGCCGATGCCTACAAGTCGATGCTGGAGCAGGAGCTTCCGGACGGCTGGGACTGGCAGTGGGTGATCCAGGAGGACGGCGAGACGGACGAGGTCCGCCCGCACGTGCCCGACGACCCGCGCATCAGCTTCGGCCAGGGCCGCCACGGCCGCGCCGCGATGGCCCGCACTCTCGCGCTCTCCCGGGCGAAGGGCGAGTACATCCGCGTCCTGGACGCCGACGACATGCTGACGCCCGGCTCCCTGGCCCGTGACCTGAAGGCCCTCACCGCTGACCCGGCGATCGGCTGGGCCACGTCCCGCGTCCTCGACCTGATGCCGGATGGCTCCACCGTCGGCTTCGACCAGGACCCGCCCGAGGGCATCATCGAGCGCGGCGCCGTCCTGGAGCACTGGGAGGAGCACAACTTCCGCGCGCAGGTTCACCCGGCGGCTCTGTGCATCCGCCGGGATCTGCTGCTGGCCCTCGGCGGCTGGATGGCCCTGCCCGCCTCCGAGGACACCGGGCTTCTGCTGGCGCTGAGCGCGGTGGCCCGAGGCTGGTTCTCCGCGGAGACCGGGCTCCTCTACCGGAAGTGGCCGGGGCAGGTGACGAGCCAGCCGGCGCACGCTGACGAGCGGGAGCGGGAGGCCCGGTTCGCGGTGGTGCAGGCTCGGGCTCGGGCATTGGCGGCTATGGGGAACTGGCGGTTCGAAGGCTGAGTCGTATATTCAGTGGGAGGCTGTGTCCTGCATGTGCGTCTTGCAGGACACAGCCTTCCGCCTTGGGCGCGTGAATGCACCGTGAACCATATTCCCAAATCAGCCTATCCCGGCTTCCCTCAAATCAGTTGGGGATGGGAATGCTGGTAAAAACCCGCTGTCTGCTATAGATTTGTTCGGCTACGACATAAGCGGGAGAAATTACAAATTGACCTGGAAGGGTGCGTTCACACGATGGCCACGCTTCCTGCCACTCCTCGTCGATAAGTTGACCAGGGACGATTTCAAAATCCCAGTGGCAGGGGAGTCCTGTTTGAGCGGATCGTCGCCTTAGGTTGAGTGCAGCTTCGCATAGCCGTGCGGTCTGTGGTGCCAGCTGGTCAAGTCGGCCTCGACCCAGTACAGCCAGAACTGTTTCTCCGTCTGGTTTGCCAGGTCCGAAGAGCACCATACAGATCCGGCTCATTAGCCACAGTGTCGGAGGCACACCGTTGGGAAATTCGCCATGGGCTACGCCTGCTGTAGCCCTCGCTAGCCCCTGGACCTTCTGCTCCACGAGTACGTCATACTCGCGTGCGATGACGTGGTGGGCGCTGTGGCTATTTGAAGCAATGTCGCCGCGCCCTTGGGTCTGACTTGCCATGAAGGAGTCCAGTTGTTTTTCCAGACGTGATAGGCGGCTCTCTTGCGCTTTATACGCCTGTTGCAGAACCATATGATCCCGCTCCAGGAGGGTCAGCCGGCGTGCTCCCTCATCGAGTTCAAGGTCGAGGCGGCGGGTTTGTGTCGGAGAGGGCAGGTGTTCTCGGTGGCTGAAGTTTGAGGGCACGCGAGAGGGTGTGTTGTCGTCGTAGTATGACACCATCAACCTTGATGTTTAGTAGTCAGTGCGGAATCGGAGGGTAGTGGACGCCTCTTCGCCGCTCTTCTGTACTACGGCGCGTGCCTTGATCTCAGTCTCCCCAAAGCGCATGTAAAGGGCGACGCCGCGGTCTTTGAGCGCGAATGCCATCACCTTTTTTAGGTCGATCGTGATTTCTCCGAGATGTTCGCAGCCAGCGTCGGTAACATAGCGTGGATTAGGCTCAGTGGAGGAGTAGAGGCCGAAAGTCAGTTTCCTTGATGTGCCCTCTAGGGGGACATAGACGTGGTATGCCTCCTGATCTGTATCCACCAGGTCGCCACGTGTCACGAGTTTGGAGAAGCGCTTTTTGCAGTGCTTTTCTCCGGTGCTCAGGGTGAAGCTGTACTTTTCTGGGTCAACGTTTTCCTCGAACTCAGGTGAGTACTGAGTCCCGTAGGTCAGTCGGCTGCGGCGGGCACGGGTATGAGGTTCGTAAGCGAAGTGGGCAGCCCCATATAGGACTGCGGCGCCAGGATCAGGCGGAACGAGTACTTGAGCCCGATCTTTGAGATGAGTTTTGACTGCGTGTTGCAGGAGAGGGGATGCACCAAACCCACCTACCAGAATGACGACGGGTTCACGGCTACCGGGGCCTACACTATTCTCGATCTCTTTGAACTGCTCGTCGATGAGGTCGAGGATGTCAGGTACGACATTGTCGAAGAGCTTACGTGCTTCATCAGCGGTCACGACGATGGCATCAGTAACACCATTTTGCTTTCGGGACAAACGCTTGCGAACAGTAGCTCCGATGCGACGGTCGATCGCCGTAGGCAGAGTTAGATAGATCGGGTCGCTTTCCTCGGGGCCAAAGTGGAGTTTCGCCCGCTCCCACGCCTCGGTTAGGTCTAGGAGAGCATCGGGGTGCTCCGACGCGAGATCCTGCAAGATTTCCAGCTTGCCGAAGCGGTCCAGTAGGTGCTCGTCGCGGAAGGCACGGTTGATCTCCTCTGAGCCGTGAGGACCTCCGATCGGCAGACCAATCTCCACCATTCGGCCGTCTGCGCCGTTCTCATATGCAGTGAGGTCAACGGTGCCGCCTCCACAATCCACGACAATGAACCGGCAGCCGGGCTCCATGAGGCTTGCGTCATCGTCGAGGTTGCCGACGGTCAAATTGACGCCGCTGACGCGTGCGTAGTGAGCAGCAGCCTCCGGCTCCAGAGCGAGGATTAGGCGCCCGTCCTCGGCGGGAATACCTGCCTTGGTGGCGATGTCCCGCATAGTTTGTTTCTGCTCATCGCTCCAAATGGCAGGCACGGTGAGGCACCATCGGATGTCCTCCCTGCTGTAGCCGCTGGCAGTAACCTGCGAGATGGCAGTGTCGTACAAGTGCCTAAGGTAGGCGGTAATCAATTCCTCGGCGTTTTTCCGGCGAGAGCCTGACAGAGTGACCCTGCAATCACCGCTTTCCGCGGACTCAACTTGGTCAGCTTCGGGCTGTTTTCCCTCGGGCTCGTCGTCTTCTTCATCTTCTTCTTCGTACTCCTCTTCTTCTTCCTCGTCATCCAGATCTTCAGCGTCGTCGCCGTTCGGGCTTCCCTGCCTTCCCCCCGTTGCCATACGATCTGCCACGGCCTGTTCCATGAGCCCCATTTTGAAACCGCTGTAGTACCGGGGGCCATCGCACCCATGCGGGTGGCTTAGTGCTCGTCTGCGTGCGTCATACCCCCAGGCAGTTACCTCGTACTCTGCATCGACCAACAACGCTGAGAGATTTTTTACTGAGGCAACTGGCTGTCCTGGCCAGGAGTTGAAGAAATTGATCCGTCGCTCCGCGGGATCATCATTCCTCCCGCCGAAAGTGCACCACGAGATTCCTGACCCATGTGTGCCGAAATCGATCCCTACAACGACCTTTGGTGCAGCCATTCAGTACCTTCCGTTGGACTGGGAGGGAGTGTCGATGTCCAGCCCGAACGATCATGTATGTTTCCCATTCCAGGCAAGCTGGAAGGCCCAGAAATCCTGATTTGCCACCCGCAGAGAGTAAATGTATTACGAGAGAAATTCCGATTGTATGTGAAATGTGCGCAAACTTGAACATGTGCAGCTTTGAACACCCAGGATTGAGGGCTTAGTGCCAAACCCTGAACCGATGGACATGGTCCCGCCTGAGGAGTTCTCCACATCCTCTAACCTGAGTCCGTCGCGGGCCCCCTCTGGCGCGCAGATGGAAGAAGGCATCAGTGAAGGGCTTGAGCGTGAACTGCTCACCTATGGCAGATACATGCGTTCTCGCGATGATTTGATCCGCAAAGCTAAATCTGCGGGATTCACTGAAGTTCGCATCGCACAGCTAACCGGTCACTCGCGCAATACAGTGCGGAGTGTCCTCAAATGAATTCCCAGAGGGTGTTTGGGTTTCCGGAAAGCGAGTGACAGGGTGCGTCTTCACGCTTAGCCAAACCTCCGTGCTGGTGGCGAGGCGTGCTGGGACTTTCGAACCTAGAGCTTTGGGGAAGGTGGTTGCATGGGAGTCAGTTACGCGCGGGGGAACCCGTCATTCGAATCGAAGGTGTAGGGAGGGATGGGGTCGTGTCTAGCCTAGTTTCTTGGCGAGTTGATGGGGAGGCCGCGGAAATTGCAACCAGATCCCGATGCTGGCCCTCTGGGCAAAAGTTCGGAGAGTCACTGCAACTCGCCAGAATCCACCCGCGAGAACACAAACTCGCTTTCCTCCACGACCGGCCCCCGCCATCGAACCGGTGCCTGGGCTCCCCGGCGCAGCGCCGCCGGATAGCTTTCCACCGCGTAGTCGTTGGCCATCCGGTACACGTGGAACCCCCGGCTGGTGAAGGTCTCCAGAAGCTCCTCCACGGAGAACCCCAGCCCCGCCATCCGCTGCGGCGTGACCTCCACGGCCAACTCGACATCAGGCCGAAGCCGGTCCAGGATCGGCTCCAGGCTCCGGACCACCGCGCCCTCTGCCCCCTCGACGTCGATCTTGATGACGCGGGCGCGGGCCACCTCGTCCGACGTCAGCACATCGGTCAGCAGCCAGGCCCGCGCCTCGAACGTCGACTCCGCCTCACCCGCGTACGGCACGATGCTGTTCGCCCCCATGTTGTGCGAGCTGGCAAGCGTGAACGTCAGGGTCTCCTCGCGGTCGGAGATCGCTGCGTTCACGGCACGCAGGTTGCCGCAGCGGTTGGCCGCGGCGTTCGCTGCCAAGACCTTATGGAACGTCGGCGACGCCTCGATGGCCACGACGTTCCCGCTCTCGCCGACGAGGTGGGATGCGAGCAGGCTGTAGTAGCCGATGTTGGCGCCGACGTCCACGAAGGTGTCGCCGGGCTTGAGCCGGCTGGCGAGCCAGCCCGTGAGGTTCGGCTCCCAGGTGCCGAAGAGGTAGAGGTAGCGCTGGATGAGGTCCTGGGTGTCCACCGCGATGGTGGCGCCGAAGCGGGTGCGGGCGCGGCGCCGCACCGGGTGGTCGCGCAGCTCGGCGTTGAGGAAGCCGTCGAGGATCGCGGTCTTGCCGAGGGTGCCCGGCGCGTGGCGGACGTACCAGCGGGCGAGGGCTCGCTTGATCCGCGGGCGTGCGGCGGTCATCCCAACTCCCATACGTCGGACGGGGTGTGGCGTGGCGTTGCGGACCTACACGCGATCGATGGGGATCTCGTAGACGATCTCGCTGTGTGCGGCGGGGATGACGATGTCGGCGGTCTCCGCCGGCCGCCCGTCCTCCGTCATGTAGGTCCGCTGGATGTGCGTGACCAGGGAGTTCTTCGTGATGCCGAGGAGGTGGGCTTCGTGGGCGGTGGCCTTGCGGGGCTCCGGCTGCTCGACCACGTGCGTGATCACGACACCGATCTCCGCCATCCGCTCGACGACGCCCCGGCCGGCGTGCGGACCACCCTCGGGCAGGACGACGATGGTGCCGCCGGTGATGCTGTACGGCTCCCAACTCGTGGACAGCTGTACCGGCTTACCGTTCGCCAGGAACTCGTACTCCGTACGCACGCACGGTTCGCCCTCGCTGATGCCGAGGCGTGCGGCGATGTCCGCCGGCGCCGGAACCTTCGCTTCGGTGCGGTGTTCCCAGGTGCCGCGCTTGCCGACGCCCGCCATGTCGGCGCGGAAGGGCGAGCCGCCGCGCTGATCGCGGCACCACGACCGGACCATACGGAGGCGTTCGCGCGGCTCCGCGACGTACGTGCCTGATCCCGCGCGGCCTTCGAGGAGGCCCTGCGCGATGAGGAGTTCCTGCGCGCGGCGTACGACGTTCTCGCCGACCTGGTAGTCGGCGCCGATCTCGGAGCGGGACGGCAGCCGGTCCCCGGGCGACCACTCGCCGGTGGTGATGCGCTGCCGGAGGCGGTCGGCGACGACGAGGTAAGGCGGCTGCTCAGGCATATAGCAAATCTAGTCCACTAGCCTTAAGCTAGTTCACTAACTTTACTCTGAGTATCAGTCTATGGCGGAGGGCCCGTGCCTGCACCTGCTTCCCGAGCGCAGGACATCGCGGCGCGGCTCAAGGCGGCCGCGTACGAACCCCGGATGAACCGGCGCAACGGCCGCATCCGCATCGAGGTCAGCGTGCCGGAATCCCCGTCCGAGACGAGGTGGCGCGCGCTGCTCGCAGCGCTGGAGCGTGCCGACCGCTTCGGGATCGGCGGAGGCGAGGACGGGCTCGTCGCGTGGGCCGTCATCTGGCGGGAGCCGCCGGACCAAGAGCGGGGAGAGCAGAGGCCGCGGTGAACGCATGTCGGAACGGATGGGGAGGGGGCCGGCCCTTGCGGTCGAGCGACGAAGGTACGACTGGAGGAACGGCGGTGCGCGCGGATGGCTAAGCGATACGAGGAGATCGCAGCGGATTTGCGCCGACGGATCCGGAGCGGGGAGTTCGGCACCGAAGGGCGTCTGCCCTCGGAGAGCGCGCTCGTCCGCACGTACAAGGCCGGGACGCCGACCGTGCGCCAGGCCCTCGGGCTCCTCGTCGGCGAGGGGCTGATCGCGAAATACCACGGGCGCGGGACCTTCGTGCGTACGGATGTGCCGCTGATCGAGTACGCCAATGACCGGCCGTCGCAGCTCGCGCCGCGGGAGCGTGGTCGTGGGCGCGGCCGAGGACGTACCGGGCTCGATGCGGATCTCAAGGTCTCGACCACCAGCGGGGAGGTGGTGGCACCGCCGGAGATCGCGGACCTGATGGGCATAGAGGCGGGGACGCCACTCCTGGAGTTCGTCCACCTCGGCCAGCGCCCGCAGGACGAGTACCCGTGCAGCGTCGTGCGGTCCTACCTGCGGTACGACATGGTCGCGGGGGCACCGTGGGGGCCCGAGCTGACTCTCGCCGGCGAAACGCCATGGGGCGATGTCTACCAGCACTGGCTCGCGGCCGTCGGCGTCGAGGCGGACCACGTGGAGGAGCGGCTCACCGCCCGGCCACCCACGGCGGATGAGGCCGCCGAACTCGGGGTCGGCCCCGGCACCTCCGTCCTGTACATCCAGAGGATCGCCCGGGACGCCGAAGGGCGTGCGGTGGAGGTCGCCCACCTGCTGATGCGCGGCGACCGCATCGCGGCGGTATACACGACCCCCATGTCAGGGGCGTCCGCCCGCCACTGACGAGCGCTCCTACCTGCTGTGGCCGCCCCGAACCCTGGTGCGGCCACAGCACGCTTCCGCTGCCCTACTTGTCGAAGTCGAGCCCCAGCATCCGGATCGCGTTGCCCCGGAGCAGCTTGTAGACGACGTCCGGCGGGAGGTCGCCCACGTGCTCCTCGGCGACCCGCTTGGTGTGCGGCCAGGTCGAGTCGACGTGCGGATAGTCCGTCTCGAACGTCGCGTTGTTGACGCCGACCGTCTCGATCGACGCGACGCCGTGCTTGTCGCGGAAGAAGCAGCAGAAGATCTGCCGGTAGTAGTACGTGGACGGCGGGTGCGGGATGAGGTCGCGGACGCCGCCCCAAGCGCGGTGCTCCTCCCAGACGTCGTCCGCGCGCTCCAGGGCGTACGGCACCCAACCCATCTGCCCTTCGGCGTAGGCGAGTTTGAGCTTCGGGAAACGCACCAGCACGCCGCTGAACAGGAAGTCCATCATCGACGCCATGGCGTTGTTGAAGCTGAGCGACGCCTCCACCGCCGGCGGCGCGTCCGGGGACGCGGCGGGCATCTGCGAGGACGAGCCGATGTGCATGCAGACGACGGTCTCCGTCTCCTCGCACGCGGCAAAGAACGGGTCCCAATAGCCGGAGTGGATCGACGGGAGGCCGAGGTACGTCGGGATCTCGCTGAAGGTCACGGCCCGTACGCCACGGGCAGCATTCCTCCGGATTTCGGCGACGGCGAGGTTCACGTCCCACAGCGGGATCAGGCAGAGCGGGATCAGCCGCCCGCCGCTGTCGCCGCACCACTCCTCCACCATCCAGTCGTTGTACGCCCGTACGCACGCGAGCCCCACTTCGAGGTCGTCGGCCTCGGCGAAGGTCTGGCCGCAGAAGCGCGGGAAGGTCGGGAAGCAGAGCGACGCCTCGACGTGGTTGAGGTCCATGTCCGCCAGCCGCGCCTTCGGGTCCCAGCAGCCCTTGCGCATCTGCTCCCGGGTGATGCCGTCCAGCGTCATCTCGTCGCGGGAGAAGCCGACGGCGGCGATGATCCGCTTGTACGGGAAGAGGTTCCCCTCGTACTCCCACCAGTCGGTCATCTGGCCGTTGGGGTCCGTGGTGAACCGGTACTTGCTCGCGACGCGCTCCAGGCCGCCGATGCCCGCGGTGAGGGGCTTCGGCCCGCGGTCCCGGTACTTCGCCGGCAGCCAGGTCTCGAAGAGGTGCGCGGGCTCGATGACGTGGTCGTCCACGCTGATGATCTTCGGAATCTCGGTCGTGCCGCTTGCCTCGCTGGTCATGGAGCCCTCCCGAAGGTGCCGGACACCTCGATCTGACGATGCGTCAGATGGAGGGTATAGACCCACCCTTCAAGCAACAAGGCGGTGCCGGACTTTCCCTCGTCGGCGTGGGTGCGCGCCCGAAGGTGTGGCGAACCTTCCGCCTTCCGCCTAAGCTAGTTAACTAGATTTACGTCAGGTAATCACGCCTGGTGAATCCGTGCGCCCGCGTGCGTAAAAGGGCCTGGTGAGCCTGCTCTTCCTCGCCACGGGCCCCGCCGTGAGGCGCTCCGTACGCCGGAACAACTGCCCCTTTCGCGATCGGTCCGGGGCATCGCCAACCTGAGAAAGCAGGTCGTCATGGCACACAGCATCGCCCGCTACCTCGTTCCGCCCCTCCGCCGACTGCTCCCGGCACGGGGGCGCCACCGACATGCGCAGGGGAGTTGGCCGTCCTCTCGCACCGCCCAGAAGCGGCGCACACTCCTCGTCAGCCCGCCGCCCCGCCACGAAGCCGGGCACCTCCGCGACATCGACCTCGTCCGCCCGTACGTCCTCGCCCACGAGCAGCGGCAGACGGAGAACGGCCACGGGGCGGCGCGCTCCGCAGTGGTCTGCCTCCCGCACTCCTCCGGCAAGGGGGTGCGCGCATGACCCGGACGCCGATGCCACGCCTGCTCCCCTGGACGGGGGAGAACGGTCAGCCGTGTCACCTGAGCACGGACGACGACGCCGGCTTCATGTGGCGCCTGGCGGACAACACGGAAGCCGTGCAACTCGGCATGGCCGCCGGAGCCGTCGAGCACGCCCATGAGGTGCTCGGCGTGGAACACGCATCACGGGAAGAGCTGCACTACCTGGCGGGCTGCCTGGTCGAAGCCCTGACGAACGTCCTCCGGATCGCCGACAGCCGAGGGCAGCGCCTGGGGTGGCCGACGCCTCCGGTGGAAGGCAAGACCGGTGGCGAGGAGGGAGAGGGGCCGACGCTCCCGGCTGACGCCTTCGGCTGAGGGGCTGCCGGGCCGGGTGCCCTGATCGGGCGGTGAGGACTCGCTGATCGTGGTGGTCTGCGCCCCAAACCACCAGCTCAACCCGGGAAAGCCCGGCTCGCGTACGACGTCGTACGCGAGCCGGGCTTCCGTGCGTTCGCGAGCGCCAGGTGTCGCCTCGATCCAGCCACGGACGGAAGGCGGCGAAGCCCGGACTTTAAGATGACCGCCAAGTCATCAACATGAGTCTCGGCTCGGGGGAGCACATGGCTGCCGGCGAACAACTGGTCACGATCGGCGCGGTATTGCTCGGCGCCCTCACGTCGTACGTGGGCAACTACCTGTCGGACCGAAGCCGGACACGGTACGAGCTGCTGACGCGCTGGGACGACCGCAAGCTCTCCGCGTACGAGGACTACGTGGACCGCATGCGGACCGTCATCTTCCTGGCCGTCCGGATCTACGAGGACAACGAAGGCATCCGCGCAGCGGACAAGCCCCAGCAGGAGCTGCTCGCCGAACACGCGGAAGCATCCCGCCTCCGCGGCCGGTCCTTCGAACGCATCATGTTGCTCGGCGCCGACGACGTCATGGAAGCGGCCCACGACCTGAACGCCATCGCCCTGGAAATCGACTGGCAGGCGACGGGCAAGATCACCGGCACCCTGGAGGAGTGGCGCGACCGGCATCGGGCCGTGTTCCGGGCGATCAACACCTTCCACGATGCGGCGCGCACGGATCTTGGGGTGCAGGGCAGCACTTCCGGTGAGAAGCATCCGGAGCGGGATCTGTTGCTGCCGCCGGCGCGGTCGGGGTCCGGGGACGTCCAGTAACTGTTACGGCTCGCGTTCCGCGTTCAACCGGATCGCCCTCTCGCATGCGGCACCTAGCGGGGAGGGGGGATCAGAAACCTAGCGCGCTTCTGATCCCCTCAGCCAATGCAAGTGCTGAACTTCCTGCAGCTAGTCCCGCAGTGATATTGGTAAGAGCAGTTCCGATTCTTCCGCGATCGGGACTGGTTCCTTCTTCCTGCGCTCGCCTTAGTTCGCTGTGTACCACTGTGGCGTAGGCGAGCAAAGGCGGGGCTTCATCGAGCACCATCCGCACGAGTTCGGTGGCTTGCTCAAGCGGAATCTGCTTAGGTCCATTGTCGTTAAAGGTTTGGGATCCGAGATTGACTCCACCTTGTTGAAGGTTGTTGATCTTTGCGCCGCGGAAGTCGTATGACATTGCTTCCTCTCGGTCCTTGCCTGGGATCCTTTGCCCGCGCAGACGCCTGAGGGTATCAAGATAGACGTAACCGGCATCAGTTAGGGCCGTCCCGCGGGGGGTGACTTTAAATAGTCCCCACGTATGACCTGCCCGGGCGGCCTCAATTAATTGCTTGTCTTGGCGGGATGAACTGAATGCCAGTTCCCTATATGTAGATCGAGAAATTTCAGATCCGCCGGCAATGAGGATCTTTTTGATCTCGCCTGCTACCAGATTTCGGTTGCATTCCTCAGTGCACGAGTCAGGTGTAATTAGCGGAGGCTGGACTGCCGTGTGACTGTCAAGGAAGAAGGCTTTTACCTTTCCCGTCCGCGAGGCCAAGAGTGCCTGACCGCTGCCACCTAGACGCGAGTAGTCGACGAACTTCGCTGTGACAACTGGGTGGAAGGCTTCAAAATTGACTATGCTGTTTTTTCCGCGGGTCCTACTCCCAGGTGCCACTTCGATCAAGTTTGCCCCAGGCAGGATATCCTCGGGGTGCATGTAGGTTGCCTGTGAAAGTCGCCCTGGGAGCGGGTAGTGCTGAACTAGGTAAGAATCCTGGAGTGAGGCTGGCCAGTTTCTCCCAGGGGAGAATAATGGTAGGTACTCTGCAAACTCGGGTAGGCGCTGCTTGCGAGATTGCGTATTGCGCTCAGCTCGAGTTCTGCGCCAGTGCCAAGATCTCCTGGAAACCCATTTTTCCCGTGCTGTATCCAAGTGGTGAAGGGAGCAGACCATCTGGTGGAGATCTATCGCTGCAGCATCCTTCACGGCTTTCCTCTGGGCGTGTAGAGGGTTAGTGGATGGCGTTGGCTCGAATGGGATTGTTTCGAAGGTGTGAGGGTGACGCTCAAGACGGCGACGGTGATTCGCGGATCCTGTGTACTGTCCCTTCTGGCTATATGGCCAGAGGTGGACTGGGTGTGTGCAAACGATAGCTGGAGGACGCGGCAGCTATCAGCAGAAAATTGCAACCAGAGAGTGATCGGTTACATGTCTGGGCCCCTGAGCTTGTGGTTTGCCCGCGTTCACGCACAGAACCTGTGCTCACTGCCGTCTTGGACCGGCCAGGGTCTGGGGACTTGCGGCCATCTTCTGGCCAAGACGGGGGGAGTGAGAGTGGGTTCCGCAGCTCCCTGGCAGGTCAGGCCGCATGCCGCGCCGGAAGCCTCAACAGTCTTGAAAACTGTCGTGAGGTGATCCCTCACCGTGGGTTCAAATCCCACAGCCTCCGCGGCTCAGCATTGCTAGAAGGCCCCTGACCTGGGGAAACCGGGTTGGGGGTCTTTCTTCGTCTCCGGTCGCCGGGTGGTGTGGTCCGGCTGTGAGCCGCTGCTCCGTCCGGCATGGATCTGGCGGGTGGAGGGGCTGTCGCGGGTCTGCTCGGGCTTGGTGGTGTCTGGCTCGGTGTCCGGGGTTTCCTGTGTCGGCCAGGGGTGTGGACGAGCTGTGGACGGGGTTCTGGCCGTGCCTGCTTCTCCCGTTGGCCGGTCGATCGGCTTGTTCGGCTGTGCTTGCCGTGGCTCTGTCAGTGGGGTGGGTGGAAGGTCTTCCGTGGGGCCGGGGCGGTGTTGGGGGTAGCTCTTACTGGGGTGTCCGAGTCGTTCTCGTCGTCGGAGCGGGGCGTCAGGGCCCAGGACGGGAGGGCGTGGGCGAGGGGACGCTGCCGAAGAGCATGGAGCTTGCGGGCAGGGCCACGAAAATACGGCGGTGAGCGCCGGTCGTGAGCAGGTGGAGACCTGGGGCGCAGAGTGCGATGGCCAGTAGCACCCTTATGGGCGTCGCGCGTTTTTCTCTGTTCTGCTGTCTGGCCTCGTCGAGTTCCAGGAGCCGGGTCTGGCGTCGGCGCGGGCAGGTAGTTGCGGGCGCCTTGAGGTGCCTTCGGTATTTCCGGGGCGGGTGCCGGGTGCCGGGTGCCGTGGCCGGCTGTTGCCGGCCACGTTTCGCCGCTCCGTCCGGTATGCGGAGGGAATGCTTCGGGCCCGCTCGCTTTCGGTGGTGTGCGGTGTCGTCCCGGGAGGGGTCAGGCCTGGGATTCCAGGAGCCAGCCCACCGGGGCGTTGTCGACGGTGTCGGTGGCGGACTTCTTGGCGCGGCCCAGGCTGATCTTGGTGGTGCCGTTGGCCAGGGAGAAGCCGACGCGTCCGCCGCCTGACGGGACGTCGTAGATGGAGGTGGACCAGGTGGTGCCGTTGTGGAGGGCGACGCGGATGCGGACGTCGGCGAAGTCGGAGCCGAGGGAGAACCACAGGCCCTTCCAGCCGTAGCCGCCGTTGGGCGGGGGGACGGGGATGAGCACGGCGTCCTTGTAGTGGATTCGTGCGCCGTTCTCGTCGGCGGTGAAGCCGTGCGGTACGTAGCCGGTCTGGAAACTGGGCATGGAGGTCCCCTCTTCCGTGAGGTCGTGGCCGATCCCGTACGGGGTCGGTATTACGGTCACGGGCCGGGGGCCGGCCGGTCCACCACGTGGCGGGCGGATCGCTTTCGGTCCGGCCATATCGGCGTGAGGGGGTTTGGCGGGGGAGGCGCCGTCGTGGAGGGCGGTGGGGATGGCCGATGTGGCATCAATTCCCCCGTTGGGCTCTTCAACCGCCTGGGAATGGACGGGGCTTGACGGGAATGAGGTCGCCTGCCTGGGGGACGGGGAGGCGTTGTACTGGACGTGGCGGGTCTCTCGGCGGGTTCTTGGCGGGTTTCCCGATGGGCTTTGACTTTGACCGGGCTGATGTTTCTACGTGGCCTTGGTGTGTCGCTTCGCCGGGATGGGGGCGGGTCTTCCTTGGAATGGCTCCCTTTGCCGTCCTCTCGTGCGAGGAAAACCGCTTTCCGCTTCCGGCGGGGCGTGATCGGCTGCGGCGTGTACGTACCGGAGCGCGGATCCGTGCCCGGGCACGGCCACGGGTCCGGGCACGGCCACGGGTCCGGACTGCTCGTCGTTCGGTGATCCGGAGCTCTGGCTGTCCGCGCGCCCGCGGTCGGTGCGTTCCGCGCCGCCTTCGTGCTCGTCGACGCCTTCGTGCTCCTTGCGGTCCCGTTCGGGGCCGCCGCCCGCGTGCCCGGTACGTGCCGGGTGCGCAGCCCGTACCCGTCCCGAAAGGAAGCCATGAACAACACTCTCCCGGTGCCGGACGACGGCCCGCAGCGGACCCCCGGGACGCCCTCGGGGGCAACGGGGCCGGACGGCGCGGTAACCCCGGAAGATCGCCCGGCCCCCGTGCCGTTCGATCCGGAGGCGGCGGGTGTGCTCGGCGGGCTGGCCGGGCTGCGGGCCGCTGAGCCCGCGTCGCCCGGGGAGGTGCCGCGGTGGCGGGCGCGGCTCGCCGAGGTCGGGCCTGATCCCACGGTGGAGGAGCTGCGGGAGGGCGGCCGGTTCGAGGTGGTGGAGCGGGCGGTTCCGGGGCCGGTGGGGGCGCCGGAGGTGCCGTTGCTGATCACGCGTCCGGTGGGGCTGTCCGAGGGCGCGCCCGTCGTCTACCACCTGCACGGCGGCGGCATGATCAGCGGGACGGGGCGTACGGGGGTGGCCGGCATTCTGCGGGAGTGGGCGGAGCCTCTCGGGCTCGTCGTGGTGTCCGCCGACTACCGGTTGGCGCCGGAGCATCCGTACCCGGCGGGTGTCGAGGACTGTTACGCGGGGCTGGTGTGGGTGGCGCTGCACGCCGCGGAGTTCGGCGGTGATCCGGAGCGGATCGTGGTGGCGGGCGGCAGTGCGGGCGGTGGGCTGGCCGTGGCCGTCGCGCTGATGGCGCGTGATCGGGGCGGGCCGCGTCTCGCCGGGCAGTTGGCGATGTGCCCCATGGTCGACGACCGTGACACCTTCTCCGCCCGGCAGATGGCCGGCCGTGGCCTGTGGGACCGGCGTGCCAACGGGGCCGGGTGGGCGTCGCTGCTCGGTGAGGCCCGGGGGACCGAGCGGATTCCGCCGTACGCGGCGCCCGCCCGCGCCACCGATCTGTCCGGCCTGCCGCCGGCCTACATCGACGTCGGCGCCGCCGAGACCTACCGCGACGAGGCCGTCGCCTACGCGTCCCGTATCTGGCAGGCCGGAGGCGACGCCGAACTCCATGTCTGGTCAGGCGGGTTCCACGGTTTCGATCAGATCGCGCCCGACGCCGCCGTCGCCCGTGACGCCCGCGCGGCCCGTGTCCGCTGGCTGCGCCGCGTCCTCGACCGGTGAACGCACACGGGCCCCGCGCCTCGCACCCGCGCCCCGCTCCGCACCGGCTCCGGGCGCCCGGGGCTTTCCGCGCGGCCGGTCACCGGTCACCGGTCACTCCGGATGCCGTACGGATACGGCGGGCGGGAGGGCGGGGACGTCCGGTGAGCGGGGCGGTGGCGCGGGCCGGGCGGGTGGCCGGCCGGGGGGCGGTGGACGGCTCCGCGAGCGGGGCGGGATGTCAGTGGTGGGTGCGATGCTGCGTTCATGACCGATACGACGACGGCCGCCGACTACGCCTGGCTGCGTGAGCGGTACGAAGAGTTGATGGAGGCGTACTGCGTCACCCTGATCCACGGGCTCGCTCCCCAAGAGGTGCTGCGGGCACTCGGTGCGGAGCCCGCGCCGGGGGTGACGGGGGTCGCGGCGCTGAGCGAGCCGGCGTACGAAGCGGGCGATGAGGACCGGCTGTTCCTGGGGGTCGCCTCGCTCGGTGAGTGGTCGCTGATGGTCGAGTACAACGGCTATCTGGGCGTCACTGACGAGGCCATGCTGCCCCTGTCGCAGGGCCGGACGGTGGTCTCGCACTTCCGCAACGTCAACGCGGTGGACCACTTCTACTGGTACCGGGACGGCGCGATACGGCTGCACTTCGAGCCGCTCTTCGCCCACGATCGCGACGGCACACACCCGGACGAACTCATCGACGCCATGCGGGAGTCGGGGTTCGACCTCAGCGATGCGGACGACCGTGTGATCGACGCCCACACCGAAGCCGCTTTCGCGCTCGCCCATCACCTCACCGGCGTGCGGCTCTCCCCGGAACTCTTCGAGCGGGCGGAGTTCTGCTGCGGATCGGTGCCGATGCCCGGGATCTAGCTCCGCTCCCTGACGGCGTGCTCCGTGCCTGATGGCGTGCCCCGTGCCTGACGGAACGGGCCGGGGCGCCGCCCGGCCGCTGCGGTGATCCGGTGCGCCTCATACGCGGTCCGCGGGCCGGGGAGGCTCCGGGGAGATGCCGGGGCGGCCTCGGCGGTCGGTCCGGCCGCTTCCGGCCCCGGCCCCGGTCGGTTTGTCAGTGCCCCGTGCGACGCTGAATCCATGACGTTGGAGGAGCTCGTGCGGCTGCGGCGGGTGCGGGATCTGGTGGACCGGGAGTACGCCGGGCCCCTGGATGTGCCGGCCCTGGCGCGGGCCGCGCTGATGTCGCCGGGGCACTTCTCGCGGAGTTTCCGGGCCGCCTTCGGGGAGACGCCGTACGGGTACGTCATGACGCGGCGGATCGAGCGGGCGAAGGCGCTGCTGCGGCGGGGGGACCTGTCGGTGACGGAGGTCTGTTTCGCGGTCGGCTGCACCTCGCTCGGCTCGTTCAGCTCGCGCTTCACGGAGCTGGTGGGGGAGAGCCCGAGCGCCTACCGGGCCCGTGACCACACGGCGGGTGAGGCGGTGCCGCCCTGCCTGGCGAAGATCTTCACGCGGCCGGTGCGGGGCGGGCGGGCCGCCGGGGCAGCGGCCGGGGGCGCGGGGAAGCCCGTCACGAATGGAGAAGCGGATGCGCGCGGTGGACCGTAGCGTCGGGCGTATGGACATCACGCTTTCGCAGTGCTTCATCGCCGTCGACGATCATGAGCGGGCGCTCGGTTTCTACCGGGACGTGCTCGGGCTGGAGGTGCGGAACGACGTCGGGTTCGAGGGGATGCGGTGGGTGACGGTCGGGTCGCCGTCGCAGCCGGGGGTGAACATCGTCCTCGAACCGCCGCTCGCCGACCCGAACGCCTCGCCCGCCGACCGGCAGGCCATGGCGGAGCTGCTGGCCAAGGGGCTGCTGCGCGGGGTCATCTTCGCGACCGACGACTGTGACGCCACCTTCGAGCGGATCCGCGCGGCGGGCGGCGAGGTGCTCCAGGAGCCGGTCGACCAGCCGTACGGCGTCCGGGACTGCGCGTTCCGGGATCCGGCGGGGAACATGCTGCGTTTCACCCAGGCGCGGTCGTAGCGGGCGAAGACGCAGGTCGGACGGGGTCGGAGCGGTACAGCGGCCGACGGAGGGAGCAGAGCGGGCGTGGAAGCGGGAGAGAGCACCGGGATGAGCACGGGTACGAACGCGGGAACGGTCGGCGGGCCGGAGGGCGCAGGGCATCTCGCGGACAGCCACGGAATGATCCGGGTGCACGGCGCGCGGGTGAACAACCTCAAGGACGTCGCGATCGAGATCCCCAAGCGGCGGCTCACGGTCTTCACCGGGGTCTCCGGGTCGGGGAAGAGTTCGCTGGTGTTCGACACGATCGCGGCGGAGTCGCAGCGGCTGATCAACGAGACGTACAGCGCGTTCGTCCAGGGCTTCATGCCGAGCCTGGCGCGGCCCGAGGCCGATGTGCTGGACGGGCTGACGACGGTGATCAGCGTCGACCAGCAGCGGATGGGCGCCGATCCGCGCTCCACGGTCGGCACCGTCACCGATGTCAACGCGATGCTGCGGATCCTCTTCAGCAGGCTGGCGAAGCCGTACGTCGGGCCGCCCGGGGCGTTCGCGTTCAATGTGCCGTCGGTGTCGGCGGCGGGCGCCATCACGGTGGGGAACGGCAAGAAGGAGAAGGTCACCTTCAACAAGGTGGGCGGGATGTGTCCGGGCTGCGAGGGGCGCGGCGCCGTCTCCGATCTCGATCCGGCGCAGCTCTACGACGCCACGAAATCGATCAACGAGGGCGCCTTCACCATCCCCGGCTACACCGGCGGCGGCTGGAACTCCCGCCTCTACGCGGAGTCCGGCTTCTTCGACCCGGACCGGCCGATCGAGAAGTTCACGGAGCGGGAGCTCCACGATCTGCTGCACCACGAGCCGGTGCGGATGAAGATCGCCGGGATCAACATGACCTACGAGGGGCTGATCCCGCGCATCCGGAAGTCGCTGCTCGCCAAGGACAAGGAGGCGATGCAGCCGCACATCCGGGCGTTCGTGGAGCGGGCGGTCACCTTCACGCCGTGCCCCGAGTGCGACGGGACGCGGCTCGCCGCGCACGCCCGTTCCGCGACGATCGGGGACGTCTCGATCGCGGACGCCTGCCGGATGGAGATCCGTGATCTGGCGGAGTGGGTGCGCGGGCTCGACGAGCCGTCCGTCGCCCCGCTGCTGACCGCGCTGCGGCAGACCCTCGACTCCTTCACCGAGATCGGCCTCGGATACCTCTCCCTGGACCGGCCCGCGGGCACGCTGTCCGGCGGTGAGGCGCAGCGCGTCAAGATGATCCGCCACCTCGGGTCGTCGCTCACCGACGTCACGTACGTCTTCGACGAGCCGACCGCCGGGCTGCATCCGCACGACATCCGGCGGATGAACGACCTGCTGCTGCGGCTGCGCGACAAGGGCAACACGGTGCTGGTCGTCGAGCACAAGCCGGAGGTCATCGAGATCGCCGATCACGTCGTTGACCTGGGGCCGGGCGCCGGTACGGCCGGTGGCACGGTCTGTTTCGAGGGGGACGTGGACGGGCTGCGCGGCAGCGACACCGTCACCGGGCGCCACCTCGGGGACCGCGCCGCGCTCAAGGAGGCGGTGCGGGAGCCGGAGGGGGTGCTGGAGATCCGCGGTGCGCGCGCCAACAACCTCCAGGATGTGGACGTGGATCTTCCGCTCGGGGTGCTGACGGTGATCACCGGCGTCGCGGGCTCCGGCAAGAGTTCGCTGGTGCACGGTTCGATACCGGAGGAGCTGGGCGTCGTCTTCGTCGACCAGAGCCCCATCCGCGGGTCGCGCCGGAGCAACCCGGCGACGTACACCGGGCTGCTCGACCCGATCCGTAAGGCGTTCGCCAAGGCCAACGGCGTCAAACCGGCGCTGTTCAGCGCCAACTCCGAGGGCGCCTGCCCGACGTGCAACGGCGCCGGGGTGATCTACACCGATCTGGCGATGATGGCCGGGGTCGCCAGCACCTGCGAGGACTGCGAAGGGCGGCGCTTCGACGCCGCGGTGCTCGAATACCGCCTCGGCGGGCGGGACATCGCCGAGGTGCTGGCGCTGCCGGTCGCCGAGGCGCTGGAGTTCTTCGCCGCGGGGCAGGCGCGGACCCCCGCCGCCCACAAGATCCTGGAGCGGCTGGCCGACGTCGGTCTCGGCTACCTCACCCTCGGCCAGCCGCTCACCACGCTCTCCGGCGGCGAACGCCAGCGCCTGAAGCTGGCGACGCACATGGCGGACAAGGGCGGCGTCTACGTCCTCGACGAGCCGACGACCGGTCTGCATCTGGCGGATGTCGAGCAACTCCTCGGACTGCTCGACAGGTTGGTGGATTCCGGCAAGTCCGTGATCGTCATCGAGCACCATCAGGCGGTCATGGCGCACGCCGACCGGCTCGTCGATCTCGGTCCCGGCGCGGGCCATGACGGCGGCCGCGTGGTGTTCGAGGGGACGCCCGCCGCGCTGGTCGCCGCGCGTTCCACCGTCACCGGCGAGCATCTGGCGGCGTACGTGGGGGAGTGAAGGGGAGCGCCAAGGGCGCGGGCTGACCTGCGCCGGAGCCGTCCGGGCGGCGCCGGGGCCCCGGTCGTCGGGCGGCGCCCCGGCCACAGCCCGCCGCCGGGCGCGCCGGGTGGCCCCGCCGGTTCCCGTAACACCGCAGGTCAGGAAGGTTCGGAGCTGAACGCTCTGCCCATGGCGAATCTGCGGTGGGCAGAGAAACGGTGCCCGGGGGGCTTCCGCGGCCAAGAGTGGAGTCGACGGCATTCCCGCTCCGATGAGGAGAACCGATGACTTCACTCGCCACCCTTCCGCCCCGCGCGGCGGACGAGGGCGCACCGCCGAGCCCCTTCGACGACCATCTCGCGACGCAACTGCTCGCCCGGCGGATCGTCGTCCTCGGCTCCGAGGTCGACGACGTGTCGGCCAACCGGGTGTGCGCCCAGCTCCTGCTGCTCTCGGCGGACGATCCGCGCAGCGACATCTGCCTGTACATCAACAGCCCCGGCGGCTCGGTCTCCGCGGGCCTGGCGATCTACGACACCATGACCCTCATCCCGAACGATGTCGCGACGCTGGCGATGGGGTTCGCCGCGAGCATGGGGCAGTTCCTGCTCACGGTGGGGGCGCCGGGCAAGCGGTTCGCGCTGCCGCATGCGCGGATCATGATGCACCAGCCCTCGGCGGGCATCGGCGGCACCGCCGCGGACATCGCGATCCAGGCGGAGAACCTCCAGTTCACCAAGGACACGATCGGGCGGATCACCGCCGCGCACACCGGGCGGAGCGAGGAGACCATCGCCCGCGACAGTGACCGGGACCGCTGGTTCACCGCCGAACAGGCCCGGGAGTACGGGATGGTGGACCAGGTGGCGCGGTCGCTCGCCGACATCACCCCGGCCACGACCCACCGACGGACGGGGCTCTGACATGGGGTCGTACACGGTTCCCTACGTCACCGAGCGGACCCCGCACGGTGAGCGCTCCTCCGACGTCTTCAGCCGGCTGCTGAACGAGCGGATCATCTTCCTCGGCACCGAGATCGACGACGGGGTCGCCAACGTCGTCATCGCGCAGCTCCTGCACCTGGAGTCGGCGGGCCCGGAGCGCGAGATCTCGCTGTACATCAACTCGCCCGGCGGCTCGTTCACCTCGCTGATGGCGATCTACGACACGATGTCGTACGTCCGGGCGCCGATCTCCACCTGCTGTGTCGGGCAGGCGGCGTCGACGGCGGCGGTGCTGCTGGCCGGCGGTGATCCCGGGCGGCGGTTCGTGCTCCGGCACGCGCGGGTGCTGCTCGGCCAGCCGGCCAGCGGGGGTCAGCGCGGCACGGTCTCCGATCTCAGCCTCGCCGCCGAGGAGATGGCCCGGATCCGCGCGCAGGCGGAGGAGGTGCTGTCCCGGCACACCGGCCACGAGGTGGCGAAACTCCGCGCGGACCTGGACCGGGACAAGGTGCTCACCGCCGAGGAGGCCGTCGCCTACGGGCTCGCCGACGAGGTGCTGAGCCACCGGCTGCCGTTCACCTGAGCCCGTACGGCCGGGACCGGTGCGGGGGTGGCAGCGGGGGTGTGCCACCGCCGCACCGGTACGGACGCGGCGCGGGCCGGTCCGCGCCGCGTCCGTACCGTCAGGCGGCGAGGTCGAGCACGTCGTACCGGGCCGGGGGCGAGGTGCGGGCCCGGCGGGGCCGGTTGCGGGCGGGCCGGGACAGTTCGTCCTGGGTGCGGGAGAGCAGGTCGGCGAGGTCGAGGCCGAGGGCGCGGGCGGCGGCCGCGAGCACCTCGGAGGAGGCTTCCTTCCGGCCGCGCTCCAGCTCCGACAGGTACGGCATCGAGATCCGCGCGGCCTGCGCGACCTCCTTCAACGTGCGCCGCTGGGCCAGCCGTTCGCGCCGCAGCGCCCGGCCGACGAGGTCCCGCCAGAGCGGTTCCTTCGGCCCGGGCTCCGGTGCCGCGCCGGCCGGGTGCCGTGCGGGGGCGGCCGGACCGGTGCCGGGTGCCGGGGTCTGCGGACGCAGAGGGATGACGTGGGCTTCGTTCCGCGTATGAGGGCTCACCCCTTCAGCCTCGGGGATCCGGGGCACCGGGGGAAGGGAGCGACGTTCCGCCCTGGGTGAAGCGGGGGCCTTCCCGGGCCTCGCCCGCCTCCTCCAACGGGAGCCCCAGCGGCCCGGCGGCCCTTTCCGCAGAGATGCCGACGCGCCCTCCCGGCCTCCTCCGCCGCCCTCCCGGCCTCCTCCGCCGTCCTCCCGGCCTCCTCCGCGGTCTTCTCGCCGTCGCCGCCGTATTCCCGCTGCCGCCGTGCGCTCCCTCACTCTCCAACTCCCTTTTGTCATAGGAGTTTTAACGCTGCATGGCGTGGCACCGGTACCGATTGACCCGGTTCCGGCGGCCGTGTGGCATGGCGCAGGAGCGCGCTCCGGCCGGAAGCGGGGCGTGGCCGTCCCGACGGGCCCGGCGGGACCGTTCCGACCGTTCCGCCCGTACCGCCGTCAGGCCGGAGGAGAGCCGCACCGTGACGTCATCGACCAGCGCAGCCCGGAGCGCCGCGCGGTCCGCGCCGGATCGCCGGTGGTGGGCGTTCGCGGGGGTGAGCCTGATCAGCTTCCTCGGCTGTATCGACCTGACCATCGTCAACACGGCCGCGCCGCGGATCCAGCGGGATCTCGGGGCGTCCGTCACCGAACTTCAGCTCATCGTCAACGTGTTCCTCGTCGCGCTGTCGATGTTCATGGTGACGATGGGCCGCCTCGCCGACACCTACGGGCGCCGCCGCGTGCTGTACCTCGGCACCGTCGTCCTCGGGCTCGCCTCGCTGGGGGCGGGGTTCGCGGCGACCACCGGGTGGCTGATCGCCTTCCGCTTCCTTCAGGGTGCCGCCGGGGCGATCCTCTACACCGCCACCGGCGCGATCGTGCAGCACGCCTTCCCGCCGGAGCGGCGCGGCCGGGCGATCGGCGCGCTCTACGGCGTCAACGGCGTCGGGCTGGCGATCGGCCCGCTGCTCGGCGGGGTGGTGGTCGCCGCCGCGGGCTGGCAGTGGGTGTTCTGGCTCAACGTCCCGCTGGTCGTCGTGGCGCTGGCGCTCTGCTCGTTCAGTGTCCGCGAGTCCCGTGACGAGGAGTCGGCGACCGGTGTGGACCTGCCCGGACTGGTGCTGCTGAGCCTGGGCGTTCCCGCGGTGGTGCTGGCGTTCACGCTCGGCGGGACGTGGGGCTGGGCGAGCGGGCGGACGCTGGGGCTGCTGGCCGTCGCCGTCGCCGTGCTCGTCGCGTTCGCGCTCGTGGAGCGGCGGGCGGCGGACCCGATCGTCGGCTTCGGGCTCTTCCGCCGCCGCGCGTTCCTCCCCGCGATCGTCTCGGACGCCGCGCTGGCCTGCTTCTACGCGACGGTGCTGTTCCTGCTGCCGCTCTACCTCGCCGAGGTCCGCGGGTTCGGCGGGTACGCGACGGGCGCGATGCTGCTGCCGTGCACCGCGGTGATGGCAGCGCTGTCGCCGTTCGTGGGGCGGCTCACCGACCGGTTCGGGCCGCGCCCGCTGCTGATCGGCGGCTTCGCGCTGTTCACCGTCGCGGCGCTGCTGTTCACCCGGCTCACCCCCGGCGTCCCGCTCGCGGTGATCGTGGCGGGTCTGGTGGCGATGGGCCTGGCCTGGGCCTGTGTGCTGGGTCCGGCGACCGTCTCGGCGCTGTCGTCGGTGCCGGAGCGGCAGGCGGGGCTGGCGATGGGCTCGTCCTGGACGTTCCACAATCTCGGCGGCGCGATCGGGCTTGCGGTGGGCATCGCCCTCCACCGGGCGCGGGCGGACGCCTGTCTGACGTCGGCGCCGGCGGTCCGGGGCGCGTCCGGTGGTGCCTGGACGCGGGAGGCGGCCGCGGATCCGCAGCGGGCCACGGCGCTGCTGACGGATCACACCTCGCTCACGCCCGCCGAGGCCACCGGCGTCTTCCGGGAGATGTTCGCGTACGGGACGCGGGCGGCGATGTGGCTGGTGGCCGGGGTGTCGGTGGCGGCGCTGCTGGTGCTCTGCGGGCTCTCGCTCGCCGGCGGCGGCGGGGCGGGGACGACGGTACGGCGGGCGGCGCGGCGGTCTGAGGCCGCGCGCCGCCGCGACGGGGAGTGCCGCCGCCCGCCGGAACTCGGGCGGGCGGCGGCGCCGGAGACCGTCGGGTCAGCGGGAGAAGTAGTTCTGCCACGCCTGGACGAGAGCGTCGCGGACGGCCTGCGGGGCGTGCTGGGCGGCGGCGTTGAAGGTGCCGGTGACGCCGTAGTAGTAATACTGATTGTCGTTGGTCGCCATATGGTCGTCGGCGGGATTGTCGACGTGCCGGCTGAAATGGATGTTGGCGAATTGCGCGAGGACGGTGCACACGTAGTACACCCAGTTTCCCGTGTTGTTCTCGCTGGAGTTGCTGATTTTCCAGTCCGACATGGACACGGCGGTACTCCCTTTCAGGGACGGTGTTGCGCGCGGCGGTCGGATCGCGGGCGAAGCGGCCGGCGGCCGGGCGGTCGTTTCGCCCGCGGGGTGCGGATCAGACCGGGGAAAGGGAGATGTCGCCGGTCATGCTGACCGTCATGCGGTAATCCTGCGGGCTGTGCTCGACGTTGGCGAGGACGAACTCCCCTTTTCCGTCGTCCCACTGGCCCTTGACCTTCCAGTCGTCGTCCCACAGGACGCAGTGCCCCCGCCCGGTCTGGACGGTGAGCGGCTTGTCCTTGTGCTGGGAGATCCAGGCGTACGCCTCGCTGTACGACCGGGGGCTCACCGAGGTGCTGTCCCCGGGGTGCTCCTGGTTGACGAAGGAGACGTGGGAGTTCGACTGGTTGTCGCAGCCCCTGATGCCTGTGGTCATGAAAACCCCCTGAGTTGGTCCGAGGGCACCAGGAAACTCCTTCCGTCCGGGGTGCGGAACGGCCCGGGGAGTCTTTGGCCGAGAGTGCGGCAATGGCGGTTCCCGAGGTCTTGCGGAATATCCCGGGACGCGCGCGGAAGGGCGGATGAAGGTATCTTCCGTGGGCGGCCGGTGAAGATATTCGTCCGGGTGTCCGGTGGCGCCGGAATTCTTCGTACGCGTTCGGGGGAAATGCGCCGGACGGTGGCTGAGGGGAAGGTCGGTACGGGTGGGGGTTTGGTCCGGAAAGCATGCTTGCGTCGCTGATCCGGGCGGTACGGTGGCACGGCGGAATCGGTTCTGCGGAAAGGGCCGGCGGAGGGCTGTCACGGGCCCGGAAGTGGCGTGCGGCCGGAAATGGATGGCGGGGAAGTGGGTCCGATGCGTGGGGAAAAAGATCGAGAGCGGCGGTCCGGGGCGGTGACCGTACGCCGGGCGACGCCCCGGGACGCCCGACGGCTCACCCGTCTGGTGCGGGGCTCGCGCGCGTACGAGGGGCCGTACGCGTCGATGGTCGCCGGGTACCGCGTCGGCCCTGACTACATCGAGACGCACCGGGTCTTCGTCGCCGAGGAGGCGGGTCAGGCGCCGGACGGGGCCGGTGGGCGGGTGCTCGGGTTCTACGCGCTGCTGCTCGAACCGCCCGAGCTGGACCTGCTGTTCGTCGCCGACGAGGCGCAGGGCCGGGGCATCGGGCGGCAGTTGATCGCCCACCTCCGGCAGGAGGCCCGCCGCGCCGGTCTCGCCCGGGTACGGGTCGTCTCCCACCCGCCCGCCGAGGGGTTCTACCGCAGCGTAGGCGCCCGCCCGGTCGGCGTGGTCCGGGCCCGCCCGCCGGCCGTGCCGTGGGACCGCCCGGAGCTGGAGATCGAGGTGGGGGAGCCGGAGGGACCGGCGGACTGAGGGCCGCCGGAGGCCGTCCGGCGAGGGCGCGGGCCGGGGCTGCCGGGAGGCCGCCCGAGCCCGCCTGCCCGAGCCCGCCGCCCGAGCCCGCCTGCCCGAGCCCGCCTGCCCGAGCCTGCCTGCCCGAGCCTGCCTGCCCGAGGCCGCCTGCCCGAGCCCGCCTGCCCGAGCCCGCCCGGCCGGGCGGCCCGCCGTCCCGCTCTTGACACCTCCAGCATTTCTGACGGACAGTCAGAAACCTTGGAAGCGCGGGCCCGTATCCGGCCCGCTCTCCGCTTTCCGCCGCGCCCCGCCACCGTCCCGCCCCGAAGGGGAGGCCGTCGACGTGCACCTCGCGCCCACCGCACGCCAGCAAGAGCTGCGCGCCGAACTGCGCGCGTACTTCCGTGAGTTGATGCCGGACGGGCCGCCCGACGGGGTCGCCGCGCAGCGGGCCGTGCGGCGGCGGATCGGTGCGGATGGCATGCTCGGTCTCGGCTGGCCCCGGGAGTACGGCGGGCAGGGGCGCGGGCCCGACGAGCAGTTCGTCCTCTTCGATGAGGCGTACCGGGCGGGCGCCCCCGTCTCGATGGTCACGCTCAACACCGTCGGCCCGACGCTGATGGCGTACGGCACCGAGCGGCAGAAGGCGTACTTCCTGCCGCGCATCCTCAGCGGCGAGATCGTCTTCGCCATCGGCTACACCGAACCGGAGGCGGGCACCGACCTGGCGTCGCTGCGGACCCGCGCGGTGCGCGACGGCGGTGACTGGCGGATCGACGGTTCGAAGATCTTCACCAGCAACGCCCACCAGGCGGAGTGGATCTGGCTGGCCTGCCGCACCGACCCGGACGCGCCGAAGCACCGGGGCATCTCCCTGCTGCTCGTCCCCACGGACGCGCCCGGCTTCTCCTGGACGCCGATCGAGACGGTCGGCGGGCTGACGACGACCGCGACGTACTACGACGGGGTGCGCGTCCCGGCGGACAACCTCGTCGGTGAGGAGAACACCGGCTGGCGGCTGATCACCCATCAGCTCAACCATGAGCGGGTCGCGCTCGCCGCCCTCGGCATGCAGGCGGAGGACATCCACGCGGCGGCGCTCGCCCACGCCCGTACGCCCGATCCGGTGACCGGTCGGCGGCCTGCCGATCATCCGTGGGTGCGCTCCCGGCTGGCCGAGGCGTACGCCCGGCTCGCCGCGACCCGGCTGCTGAACTGGCGGCTGGTCGGTGACGTCGGCGCCGGGACGCTCGCGCCGGGCGACGCCGCCGGGGTGAAGTTCGCCGGGACGGAGAGCGCGGTCGAGGTCTACCGGCTCTGCCAGGAGGCGGTGGGGGACGCGGCGCTGATCCGCGCCGGTTCGCCCGGGGCGTTCGGGGACGGGGTGCTGGAGCGGATGAATCGCGCCGCGCAGATCAACACGTTCGGCGGCGGGGTGAGCGAGATCCAGCGGGAGATCGTCGCGACGATGCGGCTGGGGATGCGGAGGGGGCGGCGGTGAGCGGTCGGGAAGGGCAGGGCGGCCAGGGTGGGGGGCAGGCCCAAATAGCTTGTGATGACGGGGAGTTGTATGTCCGGCTCAAGGCGTTCGAGGGTCGTCCGGCGGCGAGAGGCGGGCGCGGCAAGGACCCGGTGAACGCGGCGATGATCCGGCACTGGTGCGAGGCGATGAGCGACGCCCACCCCGCGTACCGGGGGCCGGACGCCGTCGCCCCGCCGACGATGCTCCAGGCGTGGACGATGGGCGGGCTCTCCGGCCACGAGGGCCGCTCCCCCGCGTACGAGGAGCTGACCGCGCTGCTGGACGCCGCCGGGTACACCGCCGTGGTGGCGACCGACTGCGAGCAGGAGTACCTGCGTCCGCTCCGCCCCGGCGACGAGATCACCTTCGACGCGGTCATCGAGTCGGTCTCCCCGCGCAAGACGACGAAGCTGGGCAGCGGGCACTTCGTCACGACGCGGATGGATGTGCACGCCAACGGCGAACCGGCGGGGACGCACCGCTTCCGAATCCTCAAGTACGCGCCGAAGGCGAAGAGTTCAGGGGGCGCAGGAAAGGCCAAGGGCGCTCCCGCCCGTCCTCGTCCGGTGATCAACCGGGACAACGCCGGGTTCTGGGCGGGCGTCGCGGCGCACCGGCTGCTGATCCAGCGGTGCGGGGGCTGCGGGCGGCTGCGGATGCCCTGGTCGCCGGGGTGCGCGCGGTGCGGGGCGCCGGAGTGGGACACCGTCGAGGCGTCCGGGGGCGGCACCGTCCACTCGTACGTCGTCCTGCACCATCCGCCGTTCCCCGCCTTCGGTCCGCCGTACGCGGTGGCGCTGATCGCGCTGGACGAGGGGGTGCGGCTGGTCGCGGGCATCACCGGCGTCCGGCATGACGAGGTGCGGATCGGGATGCCGGTACGGCTGGAGTTCCAGCAGGTCACGGACGGGGAGGGGGCGTGGGAGCTGCCGGTTTTCCGCGCCGGGCCGGGGGCGGCGGGCCCGCCTGGGGAGGAGGGCTGAGATGGACTTCACGCCGACGCGGGAGCAGCGGGAGGCGGCCGGACTGGCCGCGGAGATCTTCGGCGACCGGTCCACGCCCGAGCGGCTGACGGCCCTCGGCACGGACGCCGACACCGACCTGTGGAGGACGCTGTGCCGGGCCGGATTGCCGGGCTCCGTCACCGAGACCGGACTGCTCGGACTGGTCCTGCTGCTGGAGGAGGCCGGACGCACCACCGCGCAGGTGCCGCTCGCCGCGACCTGCGCGTACGGGGTCCTCGCGGTGGCCGCGCACGGCTCACCGGAGCAGCGCGCACGGTTGCTGCCGGAGCTGACCGACGGGGGACTCGTCGCGACCGGCGCCTTCGGGAACGGGGAGCCGCCGGGGGTGCGGGCCACCGGGGAGGCCGGGAGCGGTGGCTTCGGAGACGGTGAGCCGTCGGCCGGACGCGGCTCCGGGGAGTCCGGGCCCGGAGCCTTCGGGGTCGGTGAGCCGTCCGCCGTACCGCCCGGTGAGGGGCCTGGCGTACGGGTCGGAGTCGTACCGCCCGGCGAGGGGCCTGCCGTACGGGTCGGAGTCGTGGGGCCTGCCGTACGGGCCGGAGCTGTACCGCCCGGTGAGGTGCCCGCCGGGCCGCCCGCCGGGCCGCCCGCCGTGCCGCCCGCCGGGCCGCCCGCCGTGCCCTCCGGCGGGCCGTCCGGCCCGACCGCCCGGCTTACCGGCACCGTGCCCGTCGTTCCCTGGCTGACCTGCGCAGATGTCGTGCTGGTGCCCGATGCCGCGCGGGAGTTGTGGTTGCTGCGGACCGATGCGCCGGGGGTGGTCGTCACGCCGGTCGCGACCACGGCGCCCTGGTCGGCGGGGCGCCTCGACCTGACCGGCGCGCCCGCGGAACGGCTCGGCGGCGCCCCGGGCCCGGTCGGCCCCGGCCCGTACGCGGACGTGCTGGCCTGCGCCCGGACCGCGTACGCCGGGCTCCAGGCGGGGGTCTGCGCGGGCGCCCTCGCGCGGGCCGTGGCGCACACCGCCGAGCGGCAGCAGTTCGGCAAGCCGCTCGACGCGCATCAGGCGGTGCTGCTGCGCGCCGCCGACGCGTACCTGGACACCGAGGCGATCCGGGTCACCGCGTACGAGGCGGCCTGGCGGCGGGACACCGGCCGCGCCGCCGCACCGCACGCGCTGACCGCCGCCTGGTGGGCCGCCGAGGCCGGCACCCGCGTCGTCCACGCCGTCCAGCATCTGCACGGCGGCCTCGGCGCCGACCTCGGCCACCCCGTCCACCGGCACTTCCTCTGGGGCCGCCACCTCGCCGCGGACCTCGGGGCGGGCGCCCAACTCCTTGAAGAACTGGGCGAGTTGATCGTTTATGACGACGAGGAGGGCGCCGCATGAGCGACACGTACGGGGAACCGGCCGGGCGGCCCGGCCCCGCCGCGAGCGGTGCCGTGAACGCCCCCGCTCCCGCCCCCGGCGACACCCTCCCGCCCCTCCGCATCCCGATCACCCGCACCCTGATCGTCTCCGGGGCGATCGCCTCCCGCGACTACCAGGACGTGCACCACGACGCCGAGGCCGCCCGCGCGAAGGGCTCCCCGGACATCTTCATGAACATCCTCACCACCAACGGTCTCGTCGGCCGCTACCTCACCGATCACTTCGGCCCCGGCGCCGTCCTCCGCAAGGTCGCCATCCGGCTCGGCGCGCCCAACCACCCGGGCGACACGATGGAGCTGACCGGCACGGTCACCGACGTGGACGGCGCGTCCGTGCAGGTCAGGGTGGTCGGGGCGAACGGGCTCGGGCACCACGTCACCGGCACCGTGACCCTCACGGTGCCCGTCACCGGAGGGAGCGCCGCCCCATGAGCGTGCGCCGCGCGGACACCCTGGGCGGCCGGGCCGCCGTCGTCGGGATCGGGGCCACCGAGTTCTCCAAGGACTCCGGGCGCAGTGAGCTGACCCTCGCCGCCGAGGCGGTACGCGCCGCCCTCGACGACGCCGGACTCGCCCCGTCCGACGTCGACGGGCTCACCACGTTCACCATGGACACCAGTCCCGAGATCGCGGTCGCCCAGGCCACCGGCATCGGGGAACTCTCCTTCTTCTCCCGCGTCCACTACGGGGGCGGCGCCGCCTGCGCCACCGTGCAGCAGGCGGCGCTCGCCGTCGCCACCGGTGTCGCCGAGGTCGTGGTCTGCTACCGCGCCTTCAACGAACGCTCCGGCCGCCGCTTCGGCTCCGGCGTCCAGCACCGCGAACCGTCCGCCGAAGGCGCCGCCCTCGGCTGGAACCTCCCGCCCGGCCTCCTCACCCCCGCCTCCTGGGTCGCCATGGCCGCCCAGCGCTATCTGCACACCTACGGGCTGACCCCGGAGGCGTTCGGCCACGTCGCGGTCACGGGGCGCCGGTACGCGGCGACCAACCCGGCGGCGTACTTCCACGGCCGCCCGATCACCCTCGCCGACCACGCCGCGTCCCGCCCCATCGTCGAACCGCTGCGGCTGCTCGACTGCTGCCAGGAGACCGACGGCGGTCAGGCGCTCGTCGTCACCACCGCCGAACGCGCCCGTGACCTGCGCCGACCCCCCGCGCTGATCACCGCCGCGGCGCAGGGCGCCGGCCGCGCCCAGGAGCAGATGACCAGCTACTACCGCGACGAGTTCTACCCGTCCGACCTCGCCGGTCTCCCCGAAATGGGCGTCGTGGCCCGCCAGTTGTGGCGCACCTCCGGATTCCGCCCCGCCGATATCGACGTGGCGATCCTCTACGACCACTTCACGCCCTTCGTCCTGATGCAACTGGAGGAATTCGGCTTCTGCGCCCCCGGCGAGGCCCCCGCCTTCGTCGCGTCCGGCGCCCTGCCCCTGAACACCCACGGCGGCCAGCTCGGCGAGGCGTATCTCCACGGTATGAACGGCATAGCCGAAGCCGTCCGTCAGGTGCGCGGCAGTGCCGTGAACCAGATCCCGGACGCCGCCCGGGTGCTGGTCACGGCGGGTACGGGAGTGCCGACGTCGGGGTTGATTCTGGGGCGGGACGAGGGGTGAGCGCGGCGGGGGTACGAATTCCCCGCTCGCCGGCCTTCCGCCTTTCCGCTCGGTCCTTGCGTATTCAATTGGTCGGGTGAGGAGAGCGGCGCGCGCAGTCCGGGCAGTTGACCGCGCGCAGCCATTCGTCGACGGTTTCGCCTTTCCCGGCGCCGCATTTGGGGCGGGGATCGGCGTCGTCGGTGAGTTCGTGGACGCGGAGGACGTCCTCGCCGACGGTTCCGGCGCGGGTGGTCGCCGCCTCGGTGGTCACTTCGGTCACTTCGCCGCCTTCCGTCCGTGTCCGGCTCGGTGATCGGGGTGTTCGCGGAGGTGGATGCGGGCGTCCACGGCGGCGGACGCGTCGCGGGCCCTGGTCGCTTCGACCAGCAGTTCGCCTGCGGCGACGCAGGCGGGGCAGTCCGGGTGGACCGGCAGGCCGTGGGTGCCGAAGGGGGCGTCGGCCCACGCGGTGTACTCGCTCATGTGAGGGGCCTCCCGTCGTGCGCCGCGCGGTTCGCGCGCCGGGCGTTGTTCGTCTCCTTGAGTTTGTCCGCGAGGTCTTTGGTGCTCCCGGCGGCTTTCTTTTCCTTTCTCGTGGATTGGCTGACGGGCCAACCGGATTGCCCTAGCTTGGTGTCCGTCGCCAGCTCGTTCTCGGCGAACGCCTTCATGATGCGCACCTCCGTAACTCCGTTCCCCTCGTGGGTGGTTAGTGTCTACACGGGCTGAACGGGACGCCCGGACCATACGGAGGATGAAACTCTTTACGAGGCGCTGTTAAAGCTTTATCCGGGCCTGTTAATGAGGTGATGAGGTCTTGGCCGATACTCCGATGACGCCCGCGCACTACATCGGTGGGGAGTTGATCCGCCGGAGGGAGGAGCGCGGCTGGGCGCAGAAGAACCTGGCACGGCAGGCGGGCATGTCCCCCAGCCGGATCGCACAGATCGAACGGGCCCACGTCCCCGGCACGTTGGAGAACTTCCAGAAAATCGACCTTGCGTTCGGTGATCCCGCACCGGGGTTCTTCGAGAGGTTCTGGCGGTTCGCAGAGGGAGCGCCGTTTTTCAGAAGTGGGTTCGATCAGTACGTGGAGTACGAGAAGATCGCCGTTTCGATCAGCGAGTACTCAACATCCTATGTTCCTGGGCTGCTTCAGACCGAGGAGTACATTCGGGCCTTGTTCCGTGCGGGTACGCTCGGGCCGGATGAAGCCGAGGCTGCACTGGTGAAACGGCTGGCGCGGCAGGAGGCCCTGACGCGGACGGAGGACCCGCCTCCGGCATGGTTCATCTTCGATGAAGTTGTCCTGGCACGGCCGGTGGGGGAGCCCGGCGTAATGGTTGCCCAACTCGGCCACATACTCGACATGGCCGCCCGCCCCAACGTGTTCGTTCAGGTCATGCCCGTCTCCCGGGGGCCACACCCGGCTCTCGGCGGCCAGATGGGGATCCTGTCCTTGCCGGATGGGCCAAACGTGGTCTACCTGGAGGGCTCATGGACGGGGTACCTGGTGGAAGAAACGGCGAAGGCGGCTCAGTGTGGCCTGATCTACGATCGCGCCCAGGCGATGGCGCTCAGCCTCGAAGAGTCAGCGTCAACTATCCGTCGCGCAATGGAGGGCTACGCATCATGAGCACCAACCCGCAGCACAACTTGGCCGGGGCGGACTGGCAGAAGTCGAGCTACAGCGAAAAGGACGGCGGCTTGTGCGTCGAGGTGGCCCGCAACCTCGTCCCGGAGCTGGGCGTCCTCCCCGTCCGTGACAGCAAGGACCCCAACGGTCCGGCACTGGCTTTCCCCGTGACCTCGTGGTCCTCGTTCGTGGAGTTCGCCAAGGGCTCTGAGATCTAGCCCAGCTCCCCCCCCGTACACACAACGACGCCCGGTGCCGGCTCGCGGCCCCGGGCGTCGGGTTTCTGTGAACGTGTGAACCTGCGAGGTGGGCTTCCTTCGGCGGCATTGTCCGCATCAGGTGGTGGAGGTCGCCTTCCGGTCTCCCCGACCTTCCGGCCTCTCAGCCCGGCCCTTGCGTGTTCGAGAAGGTCACCGCCCTCTCTTGCGGACACGCTCCGGTCGAGCTCCCTCGCTCGCCCCGCAGGCTGTTATTTATATTACTCGCGACCCCTATGGGTGAAAAGCCCCCTGTGGGAATTTTTGGGTGATTTCTGAGAGTGGAGGGTGCGCCGGGCGCCGTACGGGACCCGGGCGGGCCTCACGGGTCCCGGAGCAGGGAGCGGCCGATGAGGTCACGCATCACCTCGCTCGGGCCCGCGGCGAGGGTGGCGGCCTGGGCGTCGCGGTGGGCGCGGGCCGCGTCCGAGGTGTCGAGGTAGCCGCGGGCGCCCTGGAGGTGGAGGTTGGCCTCGGCGATACGGCAGGCCAGCTCGGTGGTGTGGAGCTTCGCCATCGAGCAGGCGGTGCCGGGCGGGGCACCCTGTTCCAGGCACCAGGCGGCGTGGTGGACGAGGTGGCGGGCGGCGGTCAGCTCGGTCGCCAGGTCGGCGAGGCGGTGCAGGGGGGCCTGGAGGTCGCCGAGGGTGCCGCCGAAGAGCTGCCGTCCGGCCACCGCCGCGCGGGCGTCGTCCAGGGTCCGTTCCATCCCGCCGAGCGCCAGCACCGCGGCGACCAGCCGTTCCCGCTCCAAGCCGCGCATCAGGTAGTAGAAGCCGCTGTCGCGGCGGCCGATGAGACGGTCGGCCGGGACCCGTACCGCGTCGTACCGGACCGTCGCGGTGCCCGCCGCGCGCCAGCCCAGCGTGGGCAGCGGGCGGGCCGTGACGCCGGGCAGCGACGCGTCGATGACCAGCAGGGACAGGCCGGTGGCGCCGCGCCGCCCGGAGCCGGACGGGGGTGCGGTGCGGACCGCCGCCACCTGGAAGTCGGCGGCGGTGCCGTTGGAGACCATCGTCTTCGTGCCGGTCACGACGTAGTGGTCGCCGTCGCGTTCGGCGGTGGTGGCGAGGCGGGAGAGGTCCGCGCCGGCGCCCGGCTCGGTCAGCGCCAGCGCGGCGATCTTGTCGCCGCGTACCGCCGGGGCCAGATACGCCGCGCACAGCTCGGGGCCGCCGGACGCCGCGAGGTAGTGGGTGGCCATGTAGGCGTGGACGGAGACCGCCGCCCGCAGCCCGCCGAAGCCGAGGCGGCCCAACTCTTCCAGGAACACCACGGAGGTGAAGAGATCGTGGCCCCCGCCGCCCGCCGACCGCGGATGCGCCAGACCCAGCAGCCCCTCCGCGCCCAGCGCCCGCCACAGCGAACGGGGCAGCGCCCGGTCCTCCTCCCAGACGGCGGCGTACGGGGCGACATGCGTGGTCAGGAAGGTGCGGACCCGGGCGCGGAACTCCTCGTGGGCGTCGGTGAAGTACACGGAGCGCATGGTGCGGTTCCTCTCCCGTGGCGGGGGCGCAGCTCCCCGGCGAGCAGCCGCAGGAACCGCGCGGCGTGCTCCTGGGGGAAGAAGTGCCCGCCGGGCAGCTGATGGGCGCGGACGCCGGGCGGGGCGTGGCGGCGCCACCCGGCGACGGCGGAGGGCGGCGCCATCGGATCGTCGGCGGCGCCGAACAGCGTCGGCGCCAGCGGCAGCGGCCGTGCCCCGGCGGGCGGCCAGGTCTCCGCCAGCCGCAGATCGGCCCGGAGCATCGGCGTCAGCAGGGCCAGCAGCGCCGGGTTGCGCAGCACCTCCTCCGGCGTCCCCGCCATCCGCCGCAGCCCCTCGGCGAACGCCGCGTCCGGCAGATCGTGGACGGCGGGCACCAGCAGCGGGACGTCCGGCGCCCGGCACCCCGCCAGAATCAGCCGCTCCGGGAGCGGCGCCGGGCCCGGCGTGACGGTCAGCTCGTAGGCGAGCATCGCGCCGAGACTGTGCCCGAACAGCGCGTACGGCGGCGCCACCTCCTCGGCGAGCGCCGCGCCCAGCGCCGCGACGAGCGGCGGCCACCGGTCGTACGGCGCCTGGGCGGTGCGGTTCTCCCGGCCCGGCAGCCGGACGGCGACCACCTCGACGTCGTCGGGGAGCGCCGCCGGCCAGCCACGGAACGCCGCCGCGCCGCCCCCGGCGCACGGCAGGCACACCAGCCGCAGCCGGGCGCCGGGGCGGGGCAGCGGGCGGTGGAACCAGCGGGCGGCGGGGGCGGCGGCCATCAGCGCGCCGACGCCTCGACGGCGGCGGCGAGCCCGGCGAAGGTGCCGTCCGCGAAGACCGCGTCCGGCGCCAGCGCCTCCTCGCCGAGCCGCTCCTCCAGCAACGTCAGCATCCGCACCGCCGTCAGCGAGTCCCCGCCGAGGTCGAAGAAGTCGGCGTCCGGACGGTCGGAGCCCGGCCCGAAGAGTTCCGTCCAGATCGCGGTGAAGACGGCGGTACGGGAGGACGGCGCACCGGACGCCGACGGTGCGGGAGCCGGGGGCGGCCCGTCCGCCGCTTCCTCCTCCGGCACCTCGGTGACCAGCGTGAACCGGTCGGGTGCCGGGAGGTCCGGGGCGTGGCGGGCCAGATGCTCCCGGAGCTGCCGTTCGAGGGCGCGGAGGGTGGCGAGCGGCGGGGCGGGCGGGGCCTGTTCCACGGGCGCGGGGCGGGCGTCCGGGCGGTACCCGTACACGTTGTGACAGGGCGTCAGGCGCAGGCGGGGGTCCTGGTCGTGGGTGACGGTGAAGCCCCGCTCGCGGAGTTGGCCGACGACGCGGGCCAGCCGTCCGTCGAGGTCGTGGACCTCCAGCACGATCTGGCGCACCCGCGCCCACAGCGTCTCGTCGATGCCCGCCAGGACATCGGCCTCGGCCTTCTCCACGTCGATCTTCAGCAGGTCGATACGGTCGAGACCGGCCTCGGTGACCACCTCGGTCAGGGTGCGGACCGCGCAGTCGCGGCGCTCGCCCGCCATCCGCCCGGCGGCCAGCCGGTCGAGCTGCCCGCTCTCCCCGGCGCCCTCGCCGGTCAGCAGATAGCCGCGCAGCACCTCCAGATCCTCACCGGCGTCGGCGTAGCGGCCGGACATCACGCTGTTGCCGGGGTAGTACGTCAGCTCCGCCCGGCCCGGTACGGCGCCGAGTGCGCAGGCCAGGACGGTGACGTCGAGGCCGTAGAGCGCGGCGTTGGCGGCGGTGGCGGCGGCGAGTTCGGCGATCGGCTCGACGGCGAGGACCCGGGCCCGGGGGCGGGTGCGGGCGGCGTGCAGGGTGAACATGCCGATGTTGGCGCCGACGTCGACGATCACCGGGTCGTCGGGGAGCGTGACGCCGTGCCGCAGATAGGCGCGGTCGGTGACGATCTCGCGGTACAGGAAGGCGGACTCGGTGCGGTTGACGCCCGCCAGCCGCAGCTCGTCCGCCGGTTCGTGCCACTCCAGGCCGGTGGGGAGCGCCGCCTCGCCGGCGACCGCCGCGCGGTGCAACTGCGGGGCGTGGCGCGGGTCGGGCACCACGTACGCGGTGCGGTGGCCGGACGGGCCGCGGACGGCGGTGGCGGCGACCGCGGGGTGGGCGGCGAGGGCCCGCGCCACCGCGTCGCCTGCGGGGGCGGGCGGGCCGTGCTGCTCGGTGGGGGTCGGTGCGGTCATGAGCGGCCCTTCCGGTCGCCGAAACGGTCACGGGCGGTGGGACGGTCGGGGGCGGGCCCGGGCGGGTGCGCGCGCAGGAACTCCGTGGCGAGGCGCACCGGTTCCGGCCCGGCGTCGAAGGCGGTGAGGTGGTCGCCGTGCGGCAGCCACCGCAGTGTGGCGCGGGGCAGCAGCCGTGCGGCGTGCACCGAGCCGTCCGGGTGCGCGGTGGTGTCCTCCGGGCTGGTGACGACCAGTACCGGCCGGTCCACCGCGGTCAGCAGCGGGCGGCAGTCGGTGGTCATGATCGTGCCGTTCAGCAGCCCGTAGCGGCGCAGCAGCTCCGGCGAGGCGTACGGGTGGACCAGGTGGTGGGCGACGTCCGGCCGCAGCTTCGCCAGCGACCGGGGGCGGCGCAGCAGCCGGTACAACCCCTCCGCCTGCGCGGACCCCTGCCCGGCCTTGGCGAGGAGCGAGGCGACGTCCCGCTGGTGGTCGGTCTTGGGCGCGTCGCCGCCGAGTTCGAAATCGCCGTGCCACAGGCTCAGCGAGGTCAGCCGAGGGGAGGCCGCGGCGGCGGCCAGCGCCAGCGGAGCGCCGCCGCACACGCCCATGACGTGGGCCGTCGCCACCCCGAACCCGTCGAGGACGGCGAGCAGATCGCTGCTCTGCGCCGCCAGATCGTGGCCGAGCAGCGGCGGCAGCCCCGCCTTGGCGCGCGGCGCGAACAGCGCGCGGCTCTCCCACGTCAGCACCCGGTACGTACCGGACAGCGCCCGCAGCCACGGCGCGGCCAGGCCCACCGGCATCCCGCAGGCGCCGACGACGAGGACGGCCGGGCGGCCCGGCTCCCCCGCGGCGTAGGCGCGCAGCGGGGTGCCGTCGTACGCGGGCAGCACCACCGGCTCGCCGGGCGGCGCGGCGCTCGCCGCCCGCACCGGACCGGCCAGCGGTTCACCGGCCGCCGCTGTCAGCGCCGCCGCGTCGAGCGCCAGCCGCCGGCCGACGGCGATCTCGGCGGCCCACAGTCCGGTGGTGTCGGCGACGACCTCGATGCCGGGCAGGCCGAGCCGTCCGGTGAGCCGGTCCAGGACGTCCCCGGCGGCCGTCGTCCACGGCGCGGTGCCGGGCGCCGGGGCGACGCGCAGCGGTCCGGGCACCGAGCAGAGCAGCGACGCGGTGTCCCGCAGCGCGGCGGCGAGCGTGTGCAGGGCGGTGTCCGGCGGCGTGCCGGGGCCGCCGCCACGGCCGGTGGCGGCGGCACCCGGCTCAGACATCGCGCCGCCGGAACGGGTGGTTACGGGTGGTGTGGGTGGCGATGCGGTTGTGGCCCTCGCGGTCCTCGCCGGACACCAGCACCGCGCCATACCGCTCCAGCCCGACCCGGCCGCCGTACTCCTCGATCGCGTCGGTGCCCGGATAGATCTGGACCGACGTGGGGACGTACCGGCCGACGAAGCCCATCCGCATGTCGCGGGTGGTGCCCAGGTGCGGGTGGGAGGCGTGCATCAGCGTCGACCAGAAGACGATGAACTGGCCCGCGCGCATCTCCATGGAGACCGCCCGCGACTCGTCGGGCGTCCAGTCCGGGTCGATCTGCAGCTCCCGGTAGTCGTAGCCGAAGAAGCCGCGGCGGACGCCGCCCTTCTCGACGTCGGCGAGGTCCGGGTCGTAGTGCATCCGCTTGGTCTCGTCGTAGTACATCGTGCGGTGGGTGCCGGGGATGAACTGCAGGCAGCCCATGTCGACGGTGGCGTCGGTGAAGGCGCACCAGACGGTGAGGGTGCCGCCGAAGTCGGAGCCGCCGGGCCAGAGGATCTGCGGGGAGCCGGAGGCGTTGGCGAAGGTGTCGGCCTGGTGCCAGTCGGTGCCCTCGGCGCCCGGGTACTTCGGGAAGAACTCCGAGCGCCAGCACAGCACGTCCGGGCCGAGGATCGACGAGACCCGGTCGACGATCTCCGGGCGGGTGATGTGGTCGGCGAGGAACTCCTGGTCGAGGTGGCGGTCGTAGTTGGCGATGTTGGTGCCGCCGGAGACGGCCGCCTCGTCCTGGTAGACGGCGGCGCTGCGGTCGAGCAGCCGCAGCCGCTCCTGGGCCCACCGCCGCTTGATCTCGTCGGGCTCGTAGAGGGTGAACGGGCCCGCGTAGCCGCGCGCGTGGAAGTTCTTCAGCTCCTCGTCGCTGAGCCGGAACCGGGTGGCTTCGGTGGTCATACGTCTCCTTCGGTGGTCCGGGCGGCGTCGATGTGCGCGGTCAGGGAGGCGACGGTGGCGCCGTCGATGAGGACGGTGACGTCCAGATCGGTGCCGAACGCCGCGTTGACCCGCTCGAACATGCGCAGCAGGGTGAGGGAGGTGCCGCCGAGGTCGAAGAAGTCGGCGTCGGGCGGGACGTCGCCGACCTCCAGGACGGTCCGCCAGATCGCGGTGATCCGCTCCCCGGAGGACGCGTCGGACGCCGCCTCGCGCGCGCCGTCCGGTGGGGTCGCCCCGGGTGCCGGGAGCGCCGCCCGGTCGGTCTTGCCGTTGGCGGTCAGCGGCAGCGCGTCGAGGACGACATGGGCGGACGGCCGCATGTGCGGGGGCAGTTCGGCGGCGGCCAGCGCGGTCAGCTCGGCGGTCAGCGGCGCCGGATCGTCCCGGTGGCGGGCGGCGGCGGTGACGTACGCGACGAGCCGGATATCGCCCTCGCCGTAGTCGTGGGTCCGCACCGCCGCCGCGCCGACCTCCGGATGGCGGACGAGCAGCGCCTCGATCTCGCCCGGCTCGACGCGGTAGCCGCGGATCTTCAACTGGTCGTCGGTGCGGCCCAGATAGCCGTAGCCGCCGTCGGGCAGCCGGACCAGCCGGTCGCCGGTGCGGAAGGTGCGCGGCGGACCGGCGGCGAACCGCTCGGCGGTCGGCCCGGGGCGGCCCAGATAGCCGCGGGCCAGCGCCGGACCTTCGAGGTACAGCTCGCCGGGCGTCCCGTCGGGCACCGGCCGGCCGTCGGCGCCTCGCAGGTGGAAGGTGAGCCCCGGCAGCGGCACCCCGACGGGGCTGGGGCCCGTGGCGTCCAGGTCGGCGCGGCGGATCGGGCGGTACGAGGCGTGCACCGTCGCCTCGGTGATGCCGTACATGTTGACGATGCGGGGGCGGTCGTCGCCGTACCGCTCCAGCCAGGGGCGCAGCGCCGCCACGTCGAGGCGTTCGCCGCCGAGGACGACGGTGCGCAGCGCGGTCAGCGGCTCCCGCCCGGCGTCCGCCGCGGCGAGCCGGACGAACGCGCCGGGGGTCTGGCTGAGGACGGTGACGCCCTCGTCCCGCAGCAGCCGGTGGAGGGCGGCGGGGGAGCGGGCGGTGTCCCGGGGGACGACGACCAGCCGGCCACCGTGCAGCAGGGCGCCCCAGATCTCCCAGACGGAGAAGTCGAACGCGGCGGAGTGGAACAGCGTCCACACATCGTCCGGGCCGAAGGAGAACCACGGCCGGACGGCGGCGAACAGCCCGCCGACATTGCGGTGTTCGACCTCGACGCCCTTGGGCTCGCCGGTGGAGCCGGAGGTGTGGATGACGTACGCGACGGCGTCGCCCGGGACGGCGGGCGGCGCGGGGCGCGGTCCGCCGTCCGGCGCGGCGGGGTCCACGGCGGGGTCCACGGCGGTGACGCCCGTGCCGTCGAGGGCGGCGGCGAGGTCCGGCGGGGTGACCACCACCGGGCATTGCGCATCGGAAAGCGCCCAGCGGATACGGGAGTCCGGATATCCGGCATCGAGTGGCAGATAAGCGGCGCCGGTCTTCAGAATGGAGAGTATTCCGGTGATCAGGTCGGTGGTGCGGTGGACGCGGAGACCTATCGTTTTTCCGCTTTCTGCGCCGGCGTCGAGAAGTTTTCCGGCCAGTAGGTCGGATTTCTCGTTCAATTCGCGGTAGGTGAGGCTGCCGTCGGGTGCGGTCACCGCCGTACGCTGCGGAAATTCCGCGGCGACCGTCGCGAACAGGCTGGTCAGGCCGGATTGTGGTGGCAGATCCGGCTGCGCTTCTTCCTGGGGGGAGGTGTCCCTTTGCTGGTCAAGGACGGAGTGTGAAATGTCCTTGGGGTCGTTCAGGTCGCTGAATATGCTCACGCGTAACCCTTCGCCCGGCAATCGACATCCAGCACAGTGACATCCGCGTTTTCGAGCGTCAACCCCGCGAAAGGGGCCATGCAGGCCAAGAAGGAGTAAGGCCGGAAAGCGATTTCCCGAATACCCCCGGCATCCCGTGCGCCCCAAAAAAAACACCGTCCCCCCGGGCGGGAGGACGGTGCGGTGGAGCGGGCGGCGGTCAGGCGCCGCAGGGCTCGGGCGCCTGCCGCAGGCTGGTGCGCAGCAACCCCTCGGTGTGCAGCCGCTGTTCGAGTGCGAGAACATCCTCCGCCGCCTGCCGGGGGCACGGCCCGGCGACCCCGACCATCCCCCAGCACCCGGGCACGGAGGTCAGCACCCGCGTCCAACGCCCCGGAGCGTCCTGCTCCGCGGCGGCTTTCAGCCGCCGCAGATCGGTGCCGGGCAGGGGCCGGACCACCTTGGTGGCGGCGTAGATCCGACGGTCCCCGCCGTGCGCCTCCCGCGCCTGCCCGAGGAACGCCCGGACGTACTCCGCGCCGTTGGAGGAGAGATTCAGATCCTGCATCCCGACCACCGGGGTGTCCCCGAACCGCCCGCCGATCCTCGCGATCGCGAAGTCCACCCCGCCCTTGACGAACCCGAGCCCGCGCCCGCCGCCCTCGAAGGCGTCCAGCAGCCCCGCCATGCCCGCCCGCACGCCCCGGAAGACCTCCGGGTCGATACCGAACCGCCCGCAGGTCTCCTCGTCGACGTAGACGCTGCCCTCCCAGACGCTGCCCCGGGTGATCTGCACGGTGCCGCCCTCGGCCAGCTCGCCCGCCACGACGTGGGTGGACGGCGCCAGGATGAACTCGTACCCCTCGACGGAGTGCCGCAGATAGTCGGTGTGCGCCTCCAGGACGTAGTCCTCCTCGGTCTCCATGGCCTGCCGCGCCAGCGCGTCCAGCGCCCCGGCGTCGTCGAGCGGGACGCCGGTACGGATCCGGCTGCCGGTGAGCGCCTCGGCGGGTTTGAAGCAGCCCAGCGGCAGGCCGTAGCGCTCCCGCAGCAGCCGGGCCGCGCCGTGCACCCGCCGCCGCATCCCGGCCTCGTCGGCGCCCGCCCGGGTCACGGAGTAGCCGGGCAGCCGGGGCAGCAGCGTCCCGAACTCCCGGGTGAACGGCGTCAGCCGGGACTCCGCGGCCAGCAGGTCACAGGGGTCGGCGGCGGCAGCGGGCGGCGGCAGCTCGGCGGCCTCCTCGACCGTCGGGTACAGCGTGGTCTTGCGGTTCCACCGCTCGGCGACCTGCTGCCCGTTGGCGTCCACCCGCAGCCGGTCAAGACCCGCGGTGCGCTTGAGCCACAGCAACAGCACCCGCGCCTCGGGGTCGAGGGCGAAGAGCCGCACGATCGTGCCGGGGGCCTCGCGCAACTGCCGCAGCAGCCGGGCCAGCGGCGGCGCCGGGGCGTCGGCCGGATGCCGCGCGGCCAGGACGAGCAGCGCGTGCGTCAGGTAGTAGTGGTCCAGCTCGGCGACCTCCACCGGCTCCGCCGCGCTGCCCGCGACGGCCTGCCGCCACGGCTCGGTGCGGCCCACCACCAGGTCCCCGGGGGCGGCGAGATGGACGGCGCGGGCCTCGTTGTACGTGGCGAAGTCGTCGGGCGGGGTGCCCTCGACGAGATGCGCGAGGTCGGCCTCGTAGCACTTCTTCAAAGTGGTGGCGGAGCCGAGGACGATCGCCGGGACCGTGCCCCGGGCCGCCGGGTACGGGGTGAGTTCGGTGCGCGCCGCGGCCTCGGCCCCGGCGAGCCCGGTGCCGAGCAGCCGGGTGGCGAGCGCGTCGAGCTGTTCGGCGGAGAGCACCTGCGGGCCGGTGCAGAAGCCCGCCCAGGTGAGCGGGCGTCCGGCGTGGGTGACGGTCTGGGTCTGCAACACGTTTCTCCTGGTCAGAGTGGACGAACGTGGCGTGCGCCGCGGGTGGGCGGCAGGGTGCGGGCGGCGGGGCCGGCCGCCATGTACGGGCGGACCGGCCGACGCCCCGATGCGCGGCGGACGGCGGGGCCCGCGGACGCCCGGGGACCGCGCCTCCGTGCCCGCGGGACGGGCGGTGCCACCGTAACCACGCCGCCGCCCGGTCCGCGGGAGCACGCCGCGAAGTGGCCGAGGAGCGCGGGGTGCGGGGCGTGGGGGCCGGGTGGCGGGGCCGGGGGTGACCCCTACGGGTTCCGGGGCGGGCCGGAGGGGCACGCTCCCCGGGGGCGGGCCGCCGTCACGGGCCCGGTGGCCTCGGACGACGCACGGCACCGCCACCGGTCCGGGCACCCCCACCAGGTCCTTGCCCGGACGTCCCCGACCGGGGATCCCCTACGGCTCCGGGCCCGCCCCTCCGTCCGGAGGAGGGAGGCGGGCGCCGTTCCGTACAACTTCAGACGGACGGCGCTTCGGCACCTTGGGGCGATCCGCCGGGGGGCGGGCCGCTTCTAGCGTGGAGCCATGACCACGCCAGTGTGCACAGTCCCCGCGCAGTCCACCGCCAAGCGCCCGTCGTACCCGTCGTTCTCGTCGTACGTACGGGACCGCGGTCCGGTGCTGATGCGGGCGGCGCGGTCGCTCACCGACCCCAACGACGCCGAGGACCTGCTCCAGACCGCGCTGGCCAAGACGTTCGTCGCCTGGGACCGCATCGAGGACCACCGCGCGCTGGACGGCTACGTCCGCCGGGCGCTGCTCAACACCCGCACCTCCCAGTGGCGCAAGCGCAAGGTCGACGAGTTCGTCTGCGACGAACTGCCCGAGCCGGACCCGGTGCCCGCGCCCGACCCGGCCGAACTCCAGGGCCTGCGGGACGCGATGTGGCGCGCCATCATGCGGCTGCCGCCCCGCCAGCGCGCCATGGTCGTCCTGCGCTACTACGAGGACCTCAGCGAGGCGCAGACCGCCGAGGTCATGGAGGTCTCGGTCGGCACGGTCAAGAGCGCCGTCTCCCGCGCCCTGGCCAAACTCCGCGAGGACGAGGAACTGGCCCCGGCGCTCTTCGGGTGAGGGGGGGGAGGGGCGGCTCCGGCGGGGGCTGTGGCCGGTGGCCTCCGGGAGCCGCGGCCCCGCACCGCGCGGACCGGCCGGAACGGGGCCGTGGCGGTGACTTACGTGGTGGCGGGAGGCGCGGCGGCGGGCGGCGCGTTCACCGCTCGCCACCGCTGACCGGCGGGCCGCTACCCGCAGTCGCAGCAGCACCCGTCACAGCAGCAGCCGTCACCGCAGCCGTCGCAGCAGCAGCCGTCACAGCAGGAGCAGTCGCAGCCGTCGCACGCCGAGTGGCAGCAGCCCTCGTGCTTCTTCCGCGACCACGGGCCCTCGTAACTGCTCGCGCAGCAGACCTGGCAGGAGCAGCACAGCCCGACGGCGACGAAGCACCCGGCGATCAACCCGCGCGGCGGCTTCGGCGGCTCCGGCGGCCGGTGCGCGGACGCGTCGCCGTGGCCGCCACCGTGCCCGTCGCCGTGGCCGTCGCCGCTGCCGTGGCCGCCGCCGTGCCCGTCGCCGCCCCAGCCGCCGCCGTCGTGGCCGCCGCTCCCGCCGCCGTCCATCCCGCCGTCGTAGCGGCGCGGCGGGGGCGATCCGGCGCCCTGCCGGGGCTGCTGCGCGCCGTTGAGGTGCTGCGGACCGGCGGCGTACGGGTTGCCGCCGCCGGGCGTCCCCTGCGGGTTCCCGTACGGGTCCGGTTGCCCGTACGGGTTCGGCTGCGCGTACGGGTTCGGGTTCCCGTAAGGGTTCGGGGCGCCGTGCGGGTGGCTGAGGCGCGGGGCGGAGCCCGGGCCGGGGCGGTGGCCGCAGGAGGTGGTGCCGAAGGCGCGGTCCACCGAGCGGCGCAGCTCGTGGACGAGCAGGACGTGGGCGAGTTTCCCGTCGGTGAAGGTGACGTCGCGCAGGGCGAGGCGGATGCCGTGCAGCGCGTCGTCGCAGAGGCGGCGGGCCTCGGACAAGGGCGCGCCGGTCGCGGTGAGCGGGTTCCAGGCGCCCTCGGCGGCGTCGGCGGCGCGGTCCTCCACGGCGTCGAGGAGGTGCGCGAGGCGGCCGAAGAGCCGCCCGGCCTCGGCGAGCGGGGCGGCGTTCTCCGGGCGTGAGGCGAGCACCGCGGTGTGCGCGAAGGCCGCCGCCGTCGCCGTCTCGGTCGGCTCGGTGATCACCGTCAACGGCGTGCCGGGACCGGCCAGCCGCTCGATGCCGACCTGCCGGTCGACCGCGTCGACGAGGACGGCGGTGTCGAAGCCGAGCCCCGCGCCCGTACGGGCGCCCGCGCGGTCCCACCCGGCGGCGACCTTCCGCGCCGCGGCGGCCACCGGGCGGCGGCGCAGCAGCCCGTTCCGGTCCGCGACATGGTCACGGATCTTCGCCGACGCGAGGACCAGCGACACCGAGGCGGCCAGCCGCGCCCCCTCGCCCTTGGCCACCGACGCGGTCCGCATGCCGCGCAGCGGACACGGGCCCGCGGTCCGCCGCCCGCCCGGCGCGGCCCCGCGCTGCGCGTCGGTCAGGACGGACACGATCAGCCCGTCGTAGTTGGTGACGACCCGCGCGAACTGCCCGTGGTCGGCGCGGAGCGCCAGACACAGCCCGCACAGGTGCGCCATCCACTCCGCCTTCAGCCCGCCGGGCAGCCGATGGGCGCAGGGCCTGACGATCCCGAACATGTGGTGAACCCCCGTATGACGACGCGTCCGCGGCCCGCCGCCGGACCGCGGCCGGAATCGTACCGAGCGGCCCCGGCCCCGGCCCGGGTCAGGGGCGGCCCCGGGGAGGACTGCCGCCCGGGGGCGGGGCTTCGCCCGGGGGCGGGGTTCCGCCCGCGTCCGGGGCCTCGCCCGCGTCCGGCCCTTCGCCCGGGGCCGGGGCTTCGCCCGCCGCCGGGCCGCTGCCCGGGGCCGGGGCTTCGCCCGCCGCCGGGCCGCTGCCCGGGGCCGGGGCTTCGCCCGCCGCCGGGCCGCTGCCCGGGGCCGGGGCTTCGCCCGCCGCCGGGCCGCTGCCCGGGGCCGGGGCTTCGCCCGCCGCCGGGCCGCTGCCCGGGGCCGGGGCTTCGCCCGCATGTGGCCTCTCGCCCGCACCCGGCTCTCCCTCTGTGGCCGGGCCCCTGTCCGCCGTCCCGCCGCCGTACTCGGCCAGCAGCCGGCCGATGGCGCGTTCGATCCCGGCGAGCCGGTCGGCGGCGACGGACGGCGTGGTGCCGTTGTCCGCGCGGAGTTCCCCTTCCACCTCGGCGAGTTGCCCGGCGATCATGGCCAGCCATGCCGCTTCCGCCGGCCGGTCCGGGGCCCGGGTGCCCGCCGTGACACCGGGCGCGGGGCCCGTGCCGGAGCCCGTACGGGGGCCGGGGGCCGCTCCCGTAGGGGGTGGGGCGGGTTCCGTACGGGACGCGGGGGCCGGTCCCGTAAGGGGTGGGGTGGTGGTGCGGGGCGGGGCGCTGTCGGCGGTGAGCAGGCGGCGCAACTGTGCGGACTGGTCGGCGAGTTGACGGTTCTTGCGGTACAGCTCCAGGAAGATGTTGACCTTGGTGCGCAGCAGCCAGGGGTCGAAGGGTTTGATCAGGAAGTCGGCGGCGCCCACGGTGTAGCCGCGGTAGGCGTAGTTGGGGTCGACCTCCGCGCCGGTCAGCAGGATGACGGGGACGTCCTTGGTCTGGTCGAGCCCCTTGATGTTGGCGGTGGTCTCGAAGCCGTCCATGCCCGGCATCACCACATCGATCAGCACCACCGCGAACTCCTGCCGCAGCATCTGCTTCAGCGCCTCCTCACCGGAGCGCGCGCGGACGATACGGGCGAGCGATCCGAGTACGGCCTCCAGCGCGGCGAGGTTCTCCTCCATGTCGTCGACGATGAGGAGCGCGGCACCGTCCGCGGGCGCGCTCACGAGGACCGCCCCGCCCGCCCGGACCCGGCGCCGTCCGGCCCGGCACCCCGGTCGTCCGGCCCCGTGCCCCGGCCAGCCGGCTCCCCGCTCCGGCCCTCCGGCCCGGGAGCCGCGTCGCCGCCGCCCTCCCTCCCGCCGTCGGCGGCGTCGGCGGCGGCGCCGTTCCCGTCCTCGGGGTCGAGGAGGCGGCAGATGGCGGCCAGCAGCCGGTCCACGTCGACCGGTTTGGGGATGTAGTCGTCGGCGCCCGTCTCCAGCGCGCGTTCCCGGTCGCCGGGCATGGCCTTCGCGGTGAGGGCGATGACCGGCAGTTTCGCGTAGCGCGGGGCCTTCCGCAGGGCCTGGATCATCTCGTAACCATCCATTTCCGGCATCATGATGTCCATCAGCACCAGGCATACGTCGGGCGTCCGGTCCAGGACCTCCAGCCCCTCGCGCCCGTTCTCGGCGTACTTCACGCGGATGCCGGCCCGGCCCAGGACATGGGTCAGGGCGAAGACGTTGCGGATGTCGTCGTCGACGATGAGGATCCGCCGGCCGGACAGCACCCGCCCCGAACGGCCCTTGAGCCAGTCGCCCAGCCGGGCGGTCTCCGGCCAACTGACCTCCGGCCCGCCGACGGTCCACGGTTCCGCCCCCGGCAGCGGTGGCGGCGGCATCGCCGTCTCCGCCGTGGCACCCGCCCCCGCGTCGCCCGCGGCCCCCGCCTCCGGCCCGGCGGGCGCGTCCGGGGAAGGCGGACCCGACGCCTCCGGCCCGCCCGGCGCCCCCCGCGCACCCGGCGCCCCTGCCTCCGGTACGTTCCCCGCCTCCGGTACGGCCCCTGCCTCCGGCCCGGCGGGCTCCGGCCCCGCCTCCGGTACGGTCCCCGGCGCCGCCGGAGCAGCCGTCATCCCACCGGTCACCGCCGGGAGTTCGAGTGCGGCCGACGGGCCGGTGTGGTGCGCAGGTACGTACAGGGTGAAGACGGAGCCGACGCCCGGTTCGCTCTCGGCGGTGATCCGGCCGCCGAGCAGCGTCGCCATGTCCCGGCTGATGGAGAGGCCGAGCCCGGTGCCGCCGTACTTGCGGTTGGTGGTGCCGTCCGACTGCTGGAACGCCTCGAAGACCGCGCCGAGTTTGTGGGCGGGGATGCCGATACCGGTGTCCTTGACGGCGAAGGCGAGGACCGGGCCCGGCGCGTCCGGCGGCCCGGCGCCGGCGGCGTCCGGCGCGGCGACCGTGACGGACAGTTCGACGCCGCCGGTCGAGGTGAACTTCACCGCGTTGGAGAGCAGATTGCGCAGGATCTGCTGGAGGCGCTGTTCGTCCGAGTACAGCGTGCGCGGGACGTCGTCCGCGACGGTGATGTCGAAGCTCAGACGCCGGTCGCGGGCGAGCGGCCGGAACGTCGCCCGTACGTAGTCGAGCAGCTTGATCAGCGGCAGTTCCTTGGGGTGGACGTCCATCCGCCCGGCCTCGATCTTCGCCAGGTCCAGGATGTCGTTGATCATCTGGAGCAGGTCGGAGCCGGAGCGGTGGATGGTGACGGCGAACTCCACCTCCTGCGGCGACAGACGGCCCTCGGGGTTGTCGGCCAGCAGCCGCGCCATCACCAGCAGCGAGTTCAGCGGGGTGCGCAGTTCGTGCGACATGTTCGCCAAGAACTCCGACTTGTACTGCGAGGACGTCGCCAGCAGGGCCGCCTTCTCCTCCAACTCGGCGTTGGTCAACTGCAGTTCGTCGGAGCGGCGGCGCAGCTCCGCCGTCAGCCGCTGCGACTGCGACAGCAGCGACTCCGTACGGGCGTTGGCGATGATGGTGTTGACGGAGACGCCGATGGTGGTGACGAACTGATCGATGAAGGCCAGGTGCACCTCGCTGAAACGGCTGAACGACGCCAACTCGATGACGCCGAGCACCTGGTCCTCGAAGAGCACCGGCAGGATGACGAGGCTGACCGGCGGCGCCGTGCCCAGCCCGGAGCTGATCGTGAGGTAGTCCGCCGGGACCGACTCCACCAGGATGCGTTTCTTCTCCGTCGCCGCCTGGGCGACCAGCCCGCCGGCGGGCGAGCCCCGTTCGGCCGGTTCGTGGCGGACCTCGTCCCGCCCGGTGCCGTACCCGGCGATGAACTCCAGGCCCTCGCCCGGCTCGGCGCCCGCCTCCGCCAGGAAGAACGCCCCGAACTGCGCGTTCACCAGCGGGGTCAGCTCCCGCAGGATCAGATCGGCGACCTCGACGAGATCACGGTGGCCCTGCATCAGCCCGGCGATACGGGCCAGGTTGGACTCCAGCCAGTCCTTGGCGCGGGTCGTCTCGCGGAGGTTGGCGACCATCAGGTTGATGTTGTTCTTCAGCGCCGCGACCTCGCCCTGCGCCTCCACCGAGATCGACCCGGACATGTCGCCCTGGGTCACGGCGGAGGCGACCTCCGCGATGGCCCGCACCTGCGTGGTGAGGTTCAGCGCCAGCTCGTTGACGCTGGTCGTGAGCTGTTTCCAGGTGCCGTAGACGCCCTCGACGCGCGCCTGGCCGCCGAGCCGTCCCTCGCTGCCGACCTCGCGGGCCACCCGGGTCACCTCGGACGAGAACGACGACAGGGTGTCGACCATCGTGTTGATGGTGGTCTTCAGCTCCAGGATCTCGCCGCGCGCGTCCACGTCGATCTTCTTCGACAGGTCGCCCTCGGCGACGGCGGTGGCGACCTGGGCGATGTTGCGGACCTGCGAGGTCAGGTTGGACGCCATGAAGTTGACGTTGTCGGTGAGCCCCTTCCACACGCCCGAGACGCCGTGCACCTCGGCCTGACCGCCGAGCTGCCCCTCCGTGCCGACCTCACGGGCGACGCGGGTGACCTCGTCGGCGAACGCCCGCAGTTGCTGCACCATCGTGTTGACGGTGTCCTTCAGCTCCAGGATCTCGCCGCGCGCGTCCACGTCGATCTTCTTCGACAGGTCACCGTTGGCGACGGCGGTGGTGACCTGCGCGATGTTGCGGACCTGCGAGGTCAGGTTCAGCGCCATGGAGTTGACGTTGTCGGTGAGGTCCTTCCAGACGCCCGAGACGCCCCGGACCTGCGCCTGACCGCCCAGATTGCCTTCGGTGCCGACCTCGCGGGCGACGCGGGTGACCTCGTCGGCGAAGGCGGAGAGCTGGTCGACCATCGTGTTGATCGTGGACTTCAGCTCCAGGATCTCGCCCTTCGCCTCCACGGTGATCTTCTTGCCGAGATCGCCCTCGGCGACGGCGGTGGCGACCTGCGCGATGTTGCGGACCTGCGTCGTCAGGTTGTCCGCCATGAAATTGACGCTCTCCGTGAGGTCCTTCCACACCCCGGAGACGCCCCGCACCTGCGCGCGCCCGCCGAGCTGTCCCTCGGTGCCGACCTCGCGGGCCACTCGCGTGACCTCGTCGGCGAAGGCGGAGAGCTGGCCGACCATCGTGTTGATCGTCGACTTCAGCTCCAGGATCTCGCCCTGCGCGTCCACCACGATCTTCTGGCTCAGATCGCCGTTGGCGACCGCCGTGGTGACCTGAGCGATGCTGCGGACCTGCGACGTCAGGTTGGACGCCATGAAGTTGACGTTGTCGGTGAGCCCCTTCCACACGCCCGAGACGCCCCGCACCTGCGCCCGCCCGCCGAGCTTCCCCTCGGTGCCGACCTCGCGGGCCACCCGGGTGACCTCGTCGGCGAAGGCGGAGAGCTGGTCGACCATGGTGTTGACGGTCAGCTTCAGCTCCAGCAGCTCCCCGGTCGCCTCGACGGTCACCTGCTGTGTCAGATCGCCGCGCGCCACCGCCGTCGTCACCACCGCGATGTCGCGGACCTGCGCCGTCAGCCGTGCCGCCATCGTGTTGACCGCCTCCGTCACCTGGCGCCAGTCGCCGGACAGGCCCTGCGGATCCGCCCGCCCGCCGAGCCGCCCCTCCGTACCGACCTCCCGCGCGACCCGCGTCAACTCGCGGGTGAACAGCGACAGTTCATCGACCATGCGGTTGACGCCGCTGCCCAGGCGGCGCAGCTCGCCGCGGAGCCGGCGGCTGCCGTCGTGCAGGTCGACGTGTTGCGTCAGATCGCCGTCCGCCACCGCCTCCAGCACCCGCGACGCCTTCGCGACGGGGACGACCAGCGCGTCCAGGACGGTGTTGGCGGCCTCCACGTTCGCGGCCCAGCCGCCCTGCCCGGGCCCCGGCGCGATCCGCTCGTCCAGCCGGCCCTCCCGGACGATCTCGTGGCGTACGCGTTGCAGCTCGCCCGCCAGATGCGCGTTGCGGGCGACGATCCGGTGGAAGACCCCGGTGATCTCGGCGAGCACCCCGTCCGGCTCGCCCGTCACCCGCGCCGAGAAGTCGCCGTCACACAGCGCCCGCATCGCGTCGAGCAGCGGTCGCAGCTCCCGTACGGAGATCCCGTCGGGGTCCGGGGTGGCCGGCCGTCCGGCGGGGCCGGGCGGCGGGGGCGGTGTTCCGGGGCTCGGCGCTCCGGTCGGGGCGGCCTGACCGGAGCCTGAGGGGGGCGTGGCGGGCCCACGCCGCACCGGGTCGTGTGCCATGGCGCACTCTCCCCAAGCGATCCGCTGTGTACGGCCCGCCGACCGTCTCCTCGCCACCGGCGGGCTGTCCAATTAGTCATATATGCCATAGTTTAAGTGCAGGTAAATCGTTCTGCTCAGGCGTACGCAGGGGGCCGCCGTGGGACCGCTGTCCGCGCAGACGTCCGCGTCCGTGTCCCGGAAGGGCATCCCGGCGAACCAGCTCGCGCCCGCCGCCGCCCGCCGCTTCGTCCGCGCCGCGCTCACCGGCCACGCCTCCGGGCCGGACGCCGTCACCGAGGAGCTTGTCGCCGACGCCACCCTTCTGACCAGCGAACTCGTCACCAACGCGGTGATGTACGCGGGCACCGACATCGACGTCGGCTGCCGCCTGGAACGCGGCCGGCACCGCTCGCCCGGCGCCGACCCCGAGGACCGCCCGGAGGGTGTCGGCGTGGTGATCGAGGTCGTGGACCGCCACCCGTCCCGGAGCCTGCGCGAGACCTCCGCCACCTCCGGCCCGGCCCCGCACGCCGAACCCGGCTACGGCCTCCAGTTGATCCGCGCCCTGTCGGAGGCCTGGGGCGTGACCTACCGGCGCTCCGAGAAGTCCGTCTGGTTCCGCCTGGAAACCTCCGGCCCGGACCCGTACGGCCCTCCGTCACCCGCCGTCCTCCGCTCCGACCTCGCCGGCCTGGTCACGGCCGCGGGGGTGGACGCGGTGGACGAGGACACGGGCGGGGCGGCGCCGGGCCCGGACGGAACGGCGGCACCCGTGCGACCGCCCCGGGAAAACCCGCCGGACGGCGCCGACGCGGCCGACCGCGCCGACCGCGCCGACTGGGCCGACCTCGGCGGCCCCTCCCTCCTCGCCGAGACCAGCGAACTCCTCGCCGGCCAGCTCGACCAGGACCTCGTCACCGCACTCGTCGCCCAGCTCCTCGTCCCCCGGCTCGCCGACTGGTGCGGCATCTGGCTCCGCGCCGACCCCTCCGGCCTGCGCCTCTCCCGCGTCTGGCACGCCGACGAACGCCGCCTGGGACCGCTCCGTACCGAACTGGATCACGCGCCCCCGACCGCCGCGATCCTGGCCCCCGGCACCGCCTGGCCCTGGCCGAAGAGCGCCGGCGGCGGCCCGGCGGGCGGCTCCGCGCTCGCCTTCCCCCTCGTCTTCCAGGGCCGGGACCAGGGCATTCTCCTGCTCGGCCGCGCCGGACGGCTGCGGATGGCCGACGGCGTCACCCGCACCGTCGACGCCGTCGCCCACCGCGTCGCCCAGGCCGTCGACACCGCCCGCCAGTACACCCGCCAGCGCGCCATCAGCCGCGCCCTCCAACGGCGCCAGCTCCCCACCACCCTCGCCAGCATCACCGGCGTGGACACCGCCGTCGTCTACGAACCGCACGGCGAGGGCCTCACCGTCGGCGGCGACTTCTACGACATCTTCCCGCTGGCCGAGCGCCGCTGGTGCTTCCTCCTCGGCGACGTCCAGGGCAAGGACCCCGAGGCCATGTCGGTGACCGGCCTCGCCCGCCACCTCGTCCGGCTCCTCGCCCGCGAGGGCCACGGCGTCGAATCCGTCCTGGAACGCCTCAACGCCGCCATGGCCGAGGAGAGCGCGGAGGCCGTCGAGGCCGGCGGCGAACAGGCCAGGCCGCGCTTCCTCAGCCTCCTGTGCGGCGAGCTGACCAGCGAACCGGGCGTCCCCGGCGCGCGCGGCTTCGTCGCCAGCGCCGGCCATCCGCTCCCGCTCCACCTGCGCACCGACGGCAGCGTCGTCCCCGTCTCCGAACCGCAGATGCTCCTCGGCATCGACGAGGGCGCCGAGTTCAGCGCCAGCCCGTTCACCCTCGCCCCCGGCGAGGCGCTGGTCTGCGTCACCGACGGCGTCACCGAACGCCGCTGCGGTAGCTGGCAGTTGGACGACAACGACGGCCTCGCCGCCATCCTCCGCGACGGCTGGGGCCTGGGCGCCAACGCCCTCGCCGAACACGTCCGCCGCGCCGCCCACGACTTCGGCCCCGGCCCCGTCGAGGACGACCTCTCCGTCCTCGTCCTCCAGGCGGTCCCCCCGGCGGCCCGCGCCCGGGGCAGCGGCTGACAGGACCGGCGCCCGGCCCTCCGGCGGTACGGCCGCGGGCCCTACTTCCCGACCCGGTAGCGCAAATGGGTGACGCCCGCACCCTCCACCACCGCCACCGGCCCGTCGAACCGCACCGGCACATCGGCGAGCTCACCGAAGCTTCGTGCCGCTGTCCCGGTACGCCGCCGCCCGCGCCGTCACCGCCCGAACTTCGCCCTGGCCGCCGCCGTCACCGGGGTGAAGAGATTGACGAGGTTCCCGTCCGGGTCGCGGAAGAGCAGCGACCGGTTGCCCCACGGCAGCGTCGCCGGCTCCGCGACGACATCGGTCAGGAAGCCGGACAGCTCCTCGTACACCCCGTCCACGTCGTCGACGAGGAGTTCGGTGATCACGCTGCGGTTCTCCGCCGGCCGGGCCGACCCCGGGGCGAACAGCGGGACGGTACGGGTCCCGCCGATCGCGAGGGTCACGCCCCCGATCCGCAGCTCGGCGAAGTCCTCGGTGGCCCACGCGGCGCGCGCCCCCGTGACGCGCTCGTAGAACGCGACCAGGCGCGCCACGTCCCCGGTGATGATGCGGATCGACACGAAGTCCATGGGATCTCCTCGGTGGTGCTGAAGGTGCTGAAGGTGCTGGAGGTGCTGGAGGTGCTGGAGGTGCTCTGCGGAAGGTCCGCACGCCGGAGGCTAGGAGAGATAGCGGACAGAATCGGTCCGCTTTCCGGGGGCGCTTCGCCCCGGGGGTCGAGGGCCGGGAGCCGGAAGTCGGGAGCCGGGGCTCGGGAGCCGGGCGTCCCGTGAGCGAGCCGCCACCGCCCGACCGGATCCGGGCGTGGGGCCCGGCGCCCGGGGCTTCCGCGACGCCCGGAACGGGCCGGTGCCCGGCCCACCGCACCGCGCCCGTTCGCCCCCCTGACACCCTGTGCGGATGACCGCCCCCGCACACCGCATGGCAGAGATCTCCGCGTACTACCGCGCGCTCGACGAGGGGGCCGCCGTGCGGCACCACTTCCGCCACGCGGACGAGGACGGCGGCGTCTGGTACTTCGAGGCGGTCCCCGACGGCGGCGAACTCGCCGTCGTCAAACAGATCGAGTTCACCCCCGCCGGCACCCGCCACCGCTACGCCTGGCACCACCTGGAAGACGCCCACGGCTTCCTCACCGACCAGCCGATCACCCCCGACGACCCGGTGGAGCCCATCACGGCAGAGGAGTTCCACCGCGCGTGGACCGGCTGAACCGGGACGCGCGAAGCCGGCCGTCGGCCCGGCCGCACACGGGGGCGGGACGCCCCGCCCGGCCGCCACCGGCGTACGGGCACCACCGGCGTACGGCACCACCGGCGTACGGCACCACCGGCGTACGGCACCACCGGCGTACGGGTACCACCGGCGTACGGGCACGTCTCCGCTCCGGGCGTTGCCTCCTACCGCGCCCGGCCCGGGAACGCGCTTCCCAGGACGCCCCGGCACGCCTCCTCCAGCGCCCCCTTGGCCTCCTCGTCCGCGTCCGCCAGGAATTCCGCGTCCAGTTCCGCCACGAGGGCCCGCGCCCTGGCGAGCAGCGCCCGGCCCTCGTCGGTCAGCTCCAGCCGGGCGCGGTGCCCCTGCCCCTGAAGGGTGCGCTCCACCGCGCCCCGCTCCTCCAGCAGGAGAACGGTGGCGCGCATGCTCTGACTGGTGACGCCCGCCCGGCGGGCGAGATCGCTGTACGACAGGTCGGCGTCGTGCGAGAGATGCCCGAGCGCGCTGAACAGCCGCACCGACAGACCGATGTCGCCGAGCCGCTCCTCCATCCGTTCCTGGAGCCGCCGACCGGCGGCGATCACCAGGATGACGGTCGACAGTGCACCCTCCGGCACCTTGCTCACCTGAGACTCCCTACCGGGGGCTCACGTTCCGGAGCCCCCGGTGTTCAGTGTCCCAGGCGCCTCTCAGGCCGTCGGCACCACGACGCCGAGCCGCTCGGCCGCCCGCTCGGACACGCCCTGGAGGACCGTGTGCTCCCCGGCGAAGTCCCTGATCGAGACCGCGGCCAGCTCGGGCCCGGCCAGCTCCGGCGTACCGACGCCGAACAGCGGCTCCGGGGCGTACTCCCAGTTCAGCTCGGACCGGCGCGCGGCCTCGGTGGAGCGGAGGTCCCGGATCAGCCGCAGCCCGATCTCCATGCTGCCGCTCGCCGGGCCCGCGGTGATGCGGTTGCGGTCCGTCACGACGCGGTTGGTCGGCACCAGGGTGGCCCCGTAGTACGGCAGCAGGTCGTACGCGTGGAAGTTGGTGGTGGCCCGGTACCCGCGGAGCAGTCCGGCGGCGCCCATCAGCAGGCTGCCCATGCAGACCCCCGCGACCCACTTCGCGCGCCCGCCGCGGTCGGCGAGGAACTCCAGCGTCTCGGCGTCCTCGAAGATCTCCGCGGGCACCGCGCCCGCCAGCAGGACATCGAGATCGTCCGGGCACTCCTCGAACGTGGTGGTCGCCCGCGTCGGGAAGTTCGGCGCGCCCGCGATCTCGTCCAGGTTCTTCCAGACGAGATGCACGTTCACCTCCGGCTGGGACCCCAGCAGCGTGTGGGCCCCGATGACGTCGACCGGCAGATACCCGGGACACACCAGGATCCCGACTTCGAGCTTGCGCAGTTCATCGGCCATGTTCCTTGCCTCTCCTCGCCTCGCAGATCTTACAGCCAGGCTACAAGCCAGACTGTAAGTATCCGCTAAGGAAACCCGCCGCCGCGCCGACCGTGATTCCCCGCCGCGCCGACCGTGGTTCCCAGCCGCGCCGGCCGTGGTTCCCAGCCGCGTCGGGCGCCCCCCGTCGCGTCGGCCCTGGTTCCCCGTCGCACCGGCCGTCGCCCCCGCCCCTGCCCCTGTCCCCGCCTCCCGTCACGGCCTCTCCGCCCCGACCGCCGCCGTGTAGGCCCGCACCCGCCCCGCGATCCGCCCGTCCACCTCCTCCGGCCCGGCCCACCGCGCCAGCCCCGTACGGAGCACCACCCGCGGCACCGCCTCCGCGCGGGCGGCGAAGAGATACCGGAACCCGACCCGCATCCGGGCCACCCCGCCCCCGTCCGCCGTCCCCACATCGACCAGCACCGGCCCCTCGGCCCCGGGAAGCGCCCACGCCTCCCGCACGCCGCCGAACTCCCGCAACAGCCCGTACGCGCTCTCCCGCAACGACCCGTCCCCCGCCACGGGCACCCCCTCCGGAAACGCCCACCCCCCGCCGTACCGCAGCAACAACAACCGCCCCCGCTCATCACAGAGCAACGCCCCCGCCCGCACCTCAGGACACCGCCCCCGATGCGGACACCGCCCCCGCCGCGCGTGATCCCGCAACGCGTCGTAGAGCGGCATCAACGGGCCGAGTTCTTCGGGGTGGTGACGGAGGTAATCGGTGAGGTCACGGGTGAGGGAGGCGGCGTCAACGGCCATGTCCGGCCTCCTCCGGGAGGGAGAGCAGGAGCCCCTGCGAACTCTCCAGGGCGAGCAGCGTTCGGCATGTACGTGCCATGGCCCGCAAGTGCAGCCAGGCGGCGAAGGGGCCTTCGCCGGGCCCCGTACGCAGGCACTGCCAGTCACGCAGGGCAATGGCGGTACGAGACGTGAGAACGCCCGGCGAGCACCCCTCCCACATCTTCGCGAGCCCCGCACAGTGCTGAGCGAGCCGCGCCGACAGCTCGGCGATCTCCTCGGGAGACGGCATCTGCTGGTGGGGGGTCAGGGCTCGGGCGCAGTCGAGGGTGGCAGTTACCGCCATGCTCGGCGGCAAGGCGGGTCGTGTCTTCGCCATAGAAATCCTCCTTCAAGTGATGTGGCACCGGCCTCGGGAGAGGCCGTGACGCGTTCACGGGCCCGTCAGGCCAGGGCCGGGTCGGCCGAGCCGGATGGACAACGCTCAGAAAACCGCGTGGAGTTGCGTTGGGCCACGGCATGGCTGCGGCACTCTTGATGTACCTGTGATGCACGGGTGCGCTGCGCATGCTGGGCAGTAGCCCGAGTGTGGGGAGGATCTGAAATGGACCTGGCGAAACGCCGCAAGGCCATGGGCTACAGTCAGGAGAAATTCGCCCATGAAATCGGCGTCGACCGCACCACGGTCGGCCGCTGGGAGCGGGGTGAGACGGTGCCCGAGGCCGGTTTACGACCTGAAATCGCCAAGTTGTTGCACCTGGATCTGATCGAGCTCGATTTGCTGCTGAACCCAGCAGAATTCGAGAATTCTGCAACGTTGCCATCTGATCTCCGGAACGATTCCAGGGATATCGACGACATGATTCGACGCGAATTTCTTCGCCTCATAGCAGTGACCGGCACGCTCTCCGCGCTGCCGCCGGATGAAGCCGACGCGCTGATCGAATCGGCTGAATCGACGGGTGACTTCCAGCGGATGAACGGCTACCTGTGGAAGGTCTACCAGCTTGCACGTTCCAAGAATTCTGTCAGCCCGGTCGTGCAGGATCAGCTAGGCGTATTGACCGACACATTCAGGTCCGGATCTCCGCGCCAAACCGAGGCTCTTTGTGGGGCTGCGGGGGATCTCTTTCAGCTCGCGGGTGAGCTGGCGTTCGATCGGAACCGGTACACGGACGCCGCATCCGCGTACACCTTGGCAGCCTCTGCCAGCAGCAACGCTCGTGCCTACGACCTTTGGGCGTGCGCACTCGTGCGGCATTCCTACGTAGATCTCTATGCAGAGCGTTTTTCCCAAGCGGCAGAAACGCTGGAAGTTGCCAGGAGAGTTGCTTTGCATGGCGACAGTGCTCTTTCCACCCGCCATTGGGTGGCATCGGTGCAGGCCGAAGCGTACGCGGGGCTACGGGAAGAGGCCGCCTGCGAGAGAGCTCTCGATGAGGCTCAGAGCGTCACAGACCTCAAGGGGACGGTTCACAACGGTGGTTGGTTGCGCTTTGACGGTTCACGATTGTTGGAGGAGCGTGGTGCACGGTACGCGCAGGTGGGGCGTCTGGACCTTGCTGAAACCACATTGAAGGCTGCGCTGGACACTGATGCGCTCTCCAAAGGCGTTTCCCTCAGGCGTCGCGGCGTCGTGCTCGTCGACCTTGCGTCGATCGGCGCCAAACGCCGGGATGCGGAGCAGGTAACAGCGTACGGCGATGAGGCATTGCGACTTGCTCGGCGGACCGGGTCCGGTTATGTGGCCCGTAGGCTCCAGGCGCTACGGGTGGAGATCGGTTCTCTGGGCCGTGATCCCCGTATAGCTGAGTTGGGTGCCGCAATCGGCGCTCTGCGTACACCATGAACCCGACGAAAGGGGACCGAAAGATGGCCACCGAAGGCGCGCGCGTGTTCCGGGAGGCGTGGATCGCCGGGGTGCGGCGGCATTTCCCCGGGGAGCCGAAGGCCGGGTACGTCACGCCGTGGGAGGGGACGCCCGAGTGGGAGCGGGCAGCGGCAGGGGCGGTGTACGCGCAGGTCAGGCAGTTCCTGGAGGTGAGCGGCGGGTCCGCCGCCCGGCTCACGCGGGAGCAGAAGGGGCGGTTCGTCGCGGTGTGCTGGACGGCGCAGATGTACCGGCACTTCGCGGACCCGAAGCCGGGGTACGTCGCCGACTGGCCCGAACTGCCCGAGTGGCAGCGGGAGACGGACGCGGACATCTTCGAGGCGATCGAGGCGGCTGCCTGATCCCCGCGGGGCCCGAACCCGGGCCCCGCCCCTGACAAATCTCAGGGTGGATCCATGACAAATGGCAGGGGCCACGACCGCCCCGCGAGTGGTCTGATGGGGGAATGCTGCTTGCGGAGAGGGCGGGCTCGTGGCCCCGCCGGTACGAGATGAGCCGGGACGGACAGAAGCTGACGACGTTCACGTCGGGAAAGGGGGAAACGAAGGGGAGTTTCCGCCTGGGCGGGACGGAGTACACCGTCCGCGCGCACGCGTTCAGCCGCACCTATGAGCTGCTGACCGAGGCGGGGACGTGTGTGGCGACGGCGGAGCACGTGGGGCGCCGCAACTGGAGCGTGCGCGCCTCGGGGCAGGAGTCCGCGTTCCGGCGCGCCTCGCTCAGCGGCCGCAGCCAGGAGCTGCTGGGCGCGGACGGCGAGCCGGTCGGCTCGATCGCCCGTACCGCCGGGTTCAAGCTCGGCGCCACCGCCGACCTGCCCGGACTCGCCGACGAGCTGCAGGTGTTCGCCACGGCGGTGATGCTGCTGCGCTGGCAGCGGCAGCGCAACTCGGCGGCAGCGGGCGCGGCGGCGGCGAGTAGCTGAACCCGCCAGGCGCCCAGCGCCGCCCCTCTCCTCACCCGGGCCGGCCCCCGGCGCTCAAGCAGCCGGACCCGCGGGCCGTCCGGCCCGACGCCCCGCGCTGCGACGGGTGCGGCGCGCCGGGCGGCACCGGCATCTGCACGGAGAAGGCCGCCGGAGCCGCCGCCGGGGAAACCGCGGGCGGCGCCTCCGGGGGGAACCGTCGGCGGCGCCTCCGGCCACAGCCCCGCAACCCGCCGCCCTCCCACGCCCACCGCACCCGCCCCCACAGGCCGCCCACCTCTCCCATCCGGCCATGTGCCCCGAAGAACACCCCGAAGCGCGTGACATACCACCCGGTACGGACCGAGAATCGCAGCCAGCGTCACCACTACTCGTCCGTAACAAGCGCCCGCAGCAAGCGCCCGTACCCAGCGGAGGCACCCGGTGTTCAGCACGATGCAGGACGTACCGCTCACGGTCTCGCGGATCCTGGAACACGGCTCGACCGTCCACGGTTCGTCGCAGGTCATCACCTGGACCGGTGGCGAACCGCACCGGCGGACCTTCGCGGAGGCCGGTGCCCGCTCCGCCCGCCTCGCCCACGCGCTGCGCGGCCTCGGCATCGGACGCGGCGACCGTGTGGCAAGCCTGATGTGGAACAGGGTGTGTAAAACACTCGCCGCGTGAGCTGCGGTTTCTGCGGCTAGCGCCCCCACCGGGACCCGGTGGGGGCGCTACTGCGTACAAGGCATTTCTCAGCGCGGGGAGCATTCGAGTCCCCGCACTCGCGGGGTGCTGAAAATCGTCCCGTGACCGTCCCGTACTGCGGGGCATCCCCGCTCCTGTGGAGCCACCGACCAGGGAACCGGTCTGTTCCGTAAAGTTCGGGACCACCCGCACCCGCGGGTGGGACTGGCAGACGAGTATGGCGTCAGCGCGAGTACGAGAGGCATTCCCGCGCCCGCGGGTGGGACCCGGCCGACCCGGCGCGGGACGCCCTGGAGGTGGAGGCATTCCCGCGCCCGCGGGTGGGACCCCTCGTTGACCTGCGACGCTACCCGAGGGCGGGGGTGTTTTCAGTCGGTTGTGGAAACAGCTCGTTCCGTCGGGGGGTTCTGTCTGAGAGGCTGTTCCGGGATGACGGTTTCGGCGTAGGGGACGGTCCAGACGGAGGGGTGGGCGATGCCGTGGCCGGTGTGTCCGTCTTCTCCGAGGGCTTCGCCGTGGTCGGCGGTGAGGATGGTGAGCCACGGCCCGTGGGTGGGGAGGGTGGTGAACAGGCGGCCTAGTTCGGTGTCGGTGTAGGCCAGGGCGGCGCACTGGCTTTCCCAGGTGTCCGTGGTTTCGCCGGGCAGGTAGAAGTGGTGCGGGGTGTGGGTGGCCGGCAGGTTCATGAAGAGGAACACCGGCTGGTCGGCGGGCCTGGCGTCGAGGGCCGTCAGGGCGACGTCGACTTGGTGCTTGGTGGAGTCGGGGTGGTCGGCGCTGGTCTGGGGGCTCCAGTGGCTTTCCTGGAAGAGGCCGGGCAGGACCCGGCCCAGCTTGGTCCGGTGGGAGAAGAAGCCGACGCCGCCGATGCACACGGTGCGGTAGCCGAGCTGGGAGAAGCCGGTGACGATGTCGGGGGCGTCGAACACGAAGGTGCGGCCTGTGATCGTCGTGCCGCGGATCGCGTGGCAGGCCAGGAGACGTCCGGGGCGGGCGGGGCCGGAGGGGACGGGCAGGAACCCGGCGAAGAACGCCTGGTGCGCGGGGTAGGTGAACGACGCGGTGGTGCGGCGTTCCTCCCACAGGCCGTCGGGGAGGATGCGTTCGAGGTGCGGGGTGCGTCCGCTGTAGAGCGTTGCTCGCGCCACGTCGTACCGGAGCGAGTCGAACGTGATCAGTAGGACGTTGTGGCCCGGGAGTAAGTCGTTCGCGTTGATCATGCGTACCTCCGGTCGGCGGCCCGCCACCGGCCCGCCGGTTAGGTGTCGATGTCGGTGGTGCGGAACTCTTCGGGCAGGAGGGCGCCGGTGGCGCGGACCTCCTTGGACGCTTCCAGGACGTCCTTGACGGTGTCGACGCCGCGCCAGTAGCCGGTCAGGCGGTAGCCGATGAGCTGGCCTTCCTCCGCGAGCTGGGGGAAGGTGCTGTTCTCGTGGTCGCCCTTGTCGGGGAGCAGGGCGACGACGTGGGGGTTGAAGACGTAGATGCCGGCGTTGATCCAGTAGGGAAGTTCCGGGGACTGGATGAAGCCGCGGATGCAGTCGCCGTCGAGGTCTGCGACGCCCCAGTTGGAGCGGTACGGGGAGAGGGCGACGGTGACGGCGCCGTCGTGCTGGGCGTGGTAGTGGGCGAGGTCGTTGAGGTCCACGGTGGTGATCACGTCGCCGTTGAGGACGTAGAACGGGCCGTCGTCCAACGCCTTGGCGGCGTACTTCAGTCCGCCGCCGCGCCCCAGGGGTTCGGGTTCGATGGCGTATTCGGCGGTGAGGCCGAAGCGGTCGCCGTCGCCTACGTACTCCTTGATCATCTCGGCTTTGTAGCCGCCGGAGATGATGACGTTCTTCACGCCGTGCTGGGCGAGAAGGGTGAGTTGGTAGCCGATGATCGGGGCCCCGGCGACGGGGACCATGGCTTTGGGGGCGTCGTCGGTGTAGGGCCGCATGCGGGTGGCTTGGCCGCCCGCGAGGATGAGTGCCTGGGTGACGGTGGGCGTCGTCATGTGTCGCTCCTGTCGTCTCGGGCGCCGTGCTGGTGCCGGGCGTCATCCTTCCAAAGGGCCGTGGGCGGAGGGTGGTTGCTCGGGGCGCCGGGTGCGTCGCGGCGGTATCGCGGTGTCCGTCAGAGGCACCGTCCGGGGTGTCTGTCGAAGAGGACGCACGGCTTTTCGGTGGGGGCGGTGCACCAGGGGAGTTCGGCCGGCAGAAGGTCTCCTCCGCGCCAGATGAGCCACAGGCCGCCCCCTCCTGTCCCCCAGGAGGCCAGGAGGGAGAAGTGCGGGCAGGAGTGAGAGGGCTGGCCCAGGCACGTGGCGTTGAAATCGATGCGGCGTACGCCTGCGAAGGCGGCCCGGATGGTCTCTGCCGTCTCCGGTGGAACGGCTGGGGCGTGCCCGCACCGTGACTCGTCGGGGAGGCCGGGGTCGACCAGGGTGCGGGTGACCCTTTCGAGGAACTGGGCCAGCACCGGCCCTCCCCTTGGAGTTGTGTCAGTGGTCGGAGGGCTCTTCGGGTTCTTCGGCGGTTTCGGGCTCGTCGGGGGCGGGGTGGGAAAGCCGGGGGGTGCCGTTGGTGTGCAGCCACCACCCGTTGAGGTCGTCACTGCTGTTGGTGTTGTAGAAGACGGACATGGTGTCTCCGTGGTCGGTGTGAGGTGAGAGCCGTCCCGGCCGGTGTCCGGGGGTACGGTGCCGGCCGGGACGGCGGCGGGCCGCCGAGGAGGGAAGCGGCCCGCGGGCCCGCCGCGTCTCGGGGGTGGCGCGGCGGGAGCGTGGGTCAGGTGGAGGCGATGGTCCGCCGGAAGGGGCCGCTGGGTCGGATGGTGACGCCGTGGTCTTCCACGAGGGAGCGGCGTACGGCGCGGCTGGGGGCGTTGTATCGCTGGGAGAGGGCGAAGAGGCTGGAGCCGTTGTTGTAGAGCGTCGCGGCTTCTTCGGGGAGCTTGAGGCGTTCGGCGGGGGGACGGAGGATGCCCCACTCCTTGAACTGGGATCGCAGGCGGGACTCCGAGGCGTGGAACTCGTGGGCGAGGATGCGGTACGGGATCTTCCGGCGGTAGGCCGCGATGGCTTCGGCGCGGCGGTCGAGGAGGATGCGGGCGGCGGCTTCGGTGTGCTTGCGGAAGGCGTCGAGGGCGATGGTGAGGGCGGGCAGGTCCCCCAGGGCCCGGTTGGCGGCATCGAGGTGCCTGAGACAGAACGGGCAGGACGGGGAGTAGTGCGGAGGCGGGATCATGTTCGTATCTCGGGTCGGTGTCGGGCGGTGAAGTGCGTGGGCGGGCGCGGGGCGTCCCGTTCAGGCCGTGTGCGCGGGGGGCGGCGGTGCGGGGCTCCAGGCGGTGAGGCCGCTTGCTTCGGTGTCGGTGGCCGGGCGGCAGGAGGTGGCCAGGGCGTCCCATCTGCCGGAGGGGCGGGTGAGGACGAGGCAGGCGCCGTTCACGGCGGTGACGCGCCCGACGCGGGTTCTCCACTCGTCCACGACGATGTCGCCTACGACGAAGGCGGGCATGGGACCTCTCTGTCATTCAGGGGGTGGCAGGGGGAAATCGGCCGGCATCCAGCCCATCTCGGCGTAGAGGGTCAGTGCGGTGGCCAGCTCGATCGCTTCACCGGCGGAGGGGGTGCGGCAGGCGAACGCGGGAGCGGCCCAGGGGATGCCGATTCCGCGGCTGAGGAAGAGCCAGTCGCCGTACTGGTAGATGAGGGACCCGGTCCGGCCGGTGATGCGGTCGGCGACGAAGGCGCCTATGGGGTGGTCGGGCATGGATGTCTCGGGTCAGAGCGGGACGGCGGCATGGTCACGGATTCGGGTGGCGATGTGATCAGCGATCCGATCGAGGGTGACCCACCGCGCCAGGCCGCTGTCCAGAACGGCGGAGGACACGGAGCTGTTCTGCGTGACGAACAGGTACCGGAAGCCGAAGCGGACCCTTCGGGGGCCGGTGGACACGTCGACGATCACGGGTCCCTCTGCTCCCGGAAGCGCCCATGCCTCCTGCACTCCGCCGTACTCCATCAGCAGGGCGTACGCGGTGTCGCGGAGGCTGAGGTCACCGGGTTCGGGGGCCCCTTCGGCGAACGCCCACCCTCCGGCGATGCTGTTGCGGAGCAGCAGAACGTGGCCGTGCTCGTTGAGCAGCAGTGCGCCGGAGACGATCTCCGGGCACCGCCCGCCGTGCGGGCAGAGCCCCCGCCGGGAGTGGTCGCTCAGGGCGTCGTACAGCGGCCTCAACTTTCCCTCTTCAGAGGGGTGTTTGCGCAGGTAGTTGGTCATCTCGCGGGTGACCGCACTCGCGCTGATCGCGTGCGTCATCGGGTCATCCACTCGCTGAGCAGGTCCGGGGCGGGCTCCGTGTGGTGGAGCAGCGCGAGGCACACGCGTGCCAGTGCCCGCAGATGAATCCACGTACCGAAGGCCCCCGCGCCCGGTCCTTTGGTCAGCGCGTCCCAGTCGCGCAGCGCGACCACGGAGCCTTCGGTGAGGGAGTCGGGTCCCTTCGCGCGGAGGGCCGCGGTGAGGGCTGCGCCATGTTCGGTGAGGTGGGTGACGAGTTCTGCCGCCACCGTGGGGGTGGGCATCTCCCGATGCGATAGGAGCGCCCGCTTACAGGCGGCTTCCAGCTCTTCGCGACTGCTGGTCGTCCGGGAGGTAGCTTGGAGTCGTGACCGCCCCAGAGTGCCCTTCGGCGGGTTGCTGATACCCATCGGGGCTCCCTCGGTCCTCAGATGGTGAGGTTGCCTTCCTCCCTCCGGAGGTGTCATTGGCTGCTCTCCTCGGTGTCCGTTCGGTTCATGCCACTAGGCAACCGCTGTTTCCGGGCGGTGTCGGGAGCCAGCAAGGGGGCCACCAGGGGGGCCAGAATGAGGGCCGGACAGAGCCTCAAGGGAGAGACCGAATGGGGCCAGAGGGCATTGGCGAGCTTCTGACGCGGCTACGCGACATGAGTGGGAAGACTCATCAGCGGATCGCCGACGAAATCAACGACCGTGATGGCCGTGCAACTGTCACCGGCAAGGAGGTAAGCCGCTACCTGCGGGAAAAGCGCATTCCGACGTCGAGGGTGCGCGGCTACCTGGCGGACGTGTTCGGCATTGACCTTGCTGTGCTCGACCGTGCCGCGGCCGTCAGCAGACAGCGGCGAAGGGAATCTGCTCCCGATGTGCGGAGCGTCGAGCAAGAACCGGCGCGGAGTCTGCTCGCGGCTGACGCCGCGGAGGCCGCCGACTTCGCGCGGTTCATCGCGGGGACCAACACCAGTGCAACGGCGCTCGAAGGGCTCCACGCGGATGTGACACGGTTGGCGCGGCACTATGTCAGCCGACCTCTGGCAGAGCTGTACGAAGAGATCGGCACGCTTCGTCGCGCCACCTTCAAACTGTTAGAGGGGCGCCAGCGTCCGGCTGATACCGCTGAGTTGTATCTCCTTGCTGGGCGCCTGTGCGGACTGTCGGCACACATCTGCCTCGATGCCGGTGACTACGACTCCGCGGCAACCCAATCGAGAACGGCCTGGGCATGCGCGGACCTCGTCGGGCACAACGGCCTACGGGCGTGGACCCGAGCTGCCCAGTCCCTTATTGCTTTTTGGAACGGGTCACCACGGCAGGCCGCCGAACTCGCTCGTGCGGGCCAGGAGTACACGGCCCCGGGAAGCATCGGTGCGCGGCTGGCCAGTCTGGAGGCCCGGTCGCTTGCGGTGGCGGGTGACCGTAGCGGTGCCGCTGCGGCCTTGGCGACGGCGCAGCTCCAGCGGGAGAACACCACGGGCGAAGATGAGTTCCCCGGAATCTTCAGCTTTCCGATGGCGAAGCAGTTCACCTATGCAGGGACCACGCATCTGGCCATCGGTGGGCAGCGGCATGTACAGGCGGCGATCACCAGCGCGGAGACCGCCGTGCGCCTGTATCGAAACTCGGAGGATGCGGACCGGTCCGTCGGCGACCTGTTCGCGGCACACCTCGACATAGCCCGAGGCCATATGAAGGCTGGCGATATCGACGGCACAGAGGCCATGATCAGGTTCGTTCTCGACGCCCGGCCGGAAACGCGATCGGCGAGCATCGCACGACGACTCGGTGAACTCAGTAGTGAACTGGGTGCGCCGGAGTTTCGTGACTCGGCTCCGGTCACGCGTCTGCGCGAACGACTCAAGGAGGCCACCATGTCCACGGCACTGCCCGCGAGGGGACAGGAGCAGCAGACATGACCGGTGCACCTGTCGGGCCCGATGCCGTGACAGACCGTGCCCTTCTCACAGGTAGCGCGTACCGCGATGAGAGGGACCTCGTCGCGCGCCAGTCCCTCTACCGGTGGCAGCAACCGAGCTACGATCTGCCGGGCCTGGTGGTTGACCACCTCCGAGACGTCCGGGGCACTGTCGTTGATGTCGGGTGCGGGAACGGCAAGTTCATCAAGCGCCTGAATCTGGACCGTCCAGATCTCTACGTCCTCGGCCTCGACGTGTCGCCCGGCATCCTTGACGGGGTGCCCCGCCCGGTCGCGGTATCGGACGCGGAACAGCTACCGCTGGGCGCCGGCAGTGTTGAGGCAGCTCTGGCTCTCCACATGCTCTACCACGTGAGCGACATTCCGCGTGCGGTGGAGGAGCTTGCCCGCGTCGTGACCGAGACGGGACTCGTGATCGCCTCGACCAACAGCGAGCACGACAAGGCAGAGCTTGACCGCCTGTGGGAGCAGGCCGCGGCCGACGTGCTCGGCATCGATCGTGGTCCCTCGCGTCTCTCGCTCAGCGCCCGGTTCTCCTTGGAGGAGGCGCCCGGATACCTCGGAGCCGCGTTCCGGACGGTCGACGTGGTCGAGCTGCCCGGAGTGATCGCGGTGCCCACGCCCGGCCCGGTGATTGCGCACATGGCTTCCTACCGGGCGTGGGCCGCTCAGCACGACGTTCCGTTCGACGCCACGCTCAGCCGCGCGCAGACGCTCGTTGAACGCCACATCGACCAGCACGGGGCGTTCGAGATCAACGCGCGGGGAGGACTCCTGATCTGCTCGAAGTAGCGTACGGAGAACGCAGAAAGCGCCCCCCGATCCGGCATGGTGCCGGATCGGGGGGCGGTGCTCATCGGGCGGCAAGCTGCCAGACAGAGAGGCCGAGGCCGCACACAGCGGTGAGGGCGGCAAGGGAGGGGAGCGGCCAGCGGCCACGTTCGAGGGCGTCGACCCGGTCCTCGGCCCGCTTCTGCCGCTCGGTCTCGCCTCTCTCGACGGTGTCGAGGCGGGTGTCGTGGTCGTCGAGGCGGCGGCCCTGCTCGGCGAGGTGCTGCTCGGTCTGGTCGTGCCGCTGCACCAGAAGTGCGAGGGCGCCGTCGATGCGGGCGTGCCCTACCTCGATCGTGCGCCGGATGCGTTCGAGTTCGAGGGCGACGGCGGCCGGGTCGCTGGGCGAGGGGCTGGTCGTCACTCTGTGGTGCTCCCGGTGGCGGGCGGGGCGGTGCGCAGCCACGCGGGCATGAGTGCCTGAACGCCGGGCAGGGCCATCACACGGGCGAGGCCACCGGCGACGGCGAGCGCTCCGGCGACCCACGGCAGGGAGGCGGGGACGCCGGAGGCGTCGACGATGGCGGGGAGCATCACGGCGATGCCGAGGGCGGTCTGCACGATGGTGCGGGCGGTGTGCTTGGCGGCGGGGGTCATGGACGGGTTCCTCACTTCACGATCTTGATGGTCTGCCCAACCCGGATCAGGTTCGGGTTCGAGATGCCGTTCGCCTTGGCGAGCTTGGCCACGGTGGTGCCGTACCGGGCTGCGATGCCCGAGAGGGTGTCGCCCGCTCGCACGACGCACGTACCGCTCGGCTTCGGGGTCGGCTTGCTCGGTACCGCCGTGCTACCGGTCGCCCACCTGCGCAGCGCGGCCCGGTCGGCGAACGCGCCGAGGCTGGTGTCGAGGGGCCGGTCGGTGTACTGGTGGAACGTCCACCTGGCCTTGATCCGCGGGGCGCCGGCAGCGACGTAGTCGGCAATCCACAGGGCGTCGCCCGCGTTGCTGGTGGTGTCCCGGGTGGTCCAGTAGCTCTGGTTGCAGTACAGGCCGACACGGTGCGCGGCGCCCCGGAGGCGCTTGACCTCGGCCAGGAACGCGTCCTTCTGCGCGCAGCTCACGCCGGAGTCTTCCCAGTCGGCGAACAGCGGGTCGCCCTCGACGCTCGGGCACTTCTCGACGAAGTATCGGGCCTGGGCCTTCATGTCGCCGGGGCGAAGGAAGTGGTAAAAGCCGACGACCAGGCCGTTCCGGCGGGCGTGGGCGGCCTGGGCGGTCATGCGGGGGTTGATGTACGTCGTGCCTTCAGTGGCCTTGACGAACACGAAGTCAAGGCCCTTAGTGCTGTAGGTGGCCGACTGGTACGACGAGACGTCGATGCCCTTGACGGTCATGGGTGGTGTCTCCAGAGATGTGAAAGCCCGGCCGGTGGCCGGGGCGCGGGGCGGGTCAGATGGTGGCGAGCGCGAGTACGGCGGGGTCGAGGCCGACCTCGCCGGTGGCCTGGTCGACGGTCGCCGGGAGCGAGGTCGCGCCGTCGAGGCACCAGGCGCGCTGGAACGTCGTACCGAGGAAGAAGTTCGCCGGGGCCGACGGAGATTCGTTCTGCACGTGCATGTAGTAAAAGTCCGTGGCGCTCCCGGCGGACAGCAGGAATGCGGCCCAGTACCGGCCCGGCGCCAGGGTCGCCGTGGCTGTGAGCGGGATGGGGACGGCGCCGATGTGGTTGTTCTTGGCGCCGGGGGCGGTGCTGGCTGCCTGTCCGGCGGCGGGGAGGTTGGAGACCTGTGCGGAGGTGGCGATGCGCTTCCCGGTCTCGTCGTAGATGCCCGCGTAGAACCGGGCGGCCGGCACTGCGGCGGAGCCTGCCCAGCCGCGGGCGAAGACCGTGACCGCGTTCGCCGAGGTTGGCTCGGTGATGTTGATCCCGGACAGGTACACGCGCTTGACCACGGCCGCCTTGATGGCGGGGTTGGCTACCGCGGCAGGGTCGACCGACCACGCCTGAAACCCGAGGCTCTGCGGCGTCCAGACGTTGCGGGCGCCACTGGGGGCGGGGAGCTGCGCGGCGGGCACCCGGCCGTCACTGCCGAGGGCGGCAACGCCCCCGGCAGTGCCCCGCGCCGAGGCGGGCAGGGCGCCGACGTCGGCCGCGGCCAGGACCACGGCGCCGGTGCGCGCGTTGACGGACTGCACGGGTACGTCGGCGGGGCGTACGTACCGGGCGTCGGCCGTGGCCTGGTCGAGCGCGCCGACGTCGGCCGCTGTGAGCTGCACGGCGCCGGTCTGCCCGTTGACGGAGTCGACCGCGCCGCCGCCGGTGGACTCCGGGAGCTGGGCTGTGGGCACGTGCCCGGCGGCGTCGAGCTGGGCGACGCCGCCGGGGATGCCGGCCGCGGTGGACGGCAGGGCGTCGACGTCAGCGGCGGTGAGGGTGATCGCGGGGGCTGACTTGCCGTTGACCGACTGCACGAGCCCGTCGGCCCCGGGCGCACCGTCGGTGCCGGGCGGGCCCTCCTCGCCGCGCTCACCCTGCGGGCCCTGTTCGCCGCGGGGGCCGATGAGGGAGGCGAGCCAGTCGGCCGGGGTGCCCTCGAATCCGGCGGCGCGGGCGACTTCGTAGGCGCTCTCGCCCTGTTCGCCGCGGGGCCCTTCGGGGCCGGGTACGGGGATGTAGTTCGGTTTGCTCGGGTCCGTCGGTGCGATATCGGCGAGGTCGACGAGTGGCGCGGCGGCGGGCAACAGGACGTTGTACGTACGGCCGTTGGGGATGCCCGACAGGGCCTCGGCGACGGTGTAGGACCAGCCGACGGGGTCCATGTCGGGGGCGTCGGTGGCGGGCAGGGTCGCCTCGATCTGCCCCTGTGCGTCGAGCTGGGCGACGACGGGGCCGCCAAGGATGACGTCGGCTTCGGGGAATGTGAGCTGCGCCGGGGCGCGGAACGTCACGGCGCCGGACAAGGGTCGCCCGTTGGGGGCGAGGAACCGCCCGGTGACGGTGACGGTGGGAATGGAGTCGGGGAGCATGATCCTCACGATGGTCTGAGGTGATGGGCCGGAGCCGGAGCGGACCTAGTCCGCCTCTTCGCGGCTTGTCGTGTTGGCGCCCCACATCCCTTGGCACCACGCGACCGCGGCGCCGGTGCCAACGGTTCGGCGGGCCTGGATGATCAGACCGGCAGTGTCACCGCGCGAAAGGCCGTGGACGCCGGGGGTGAAGCGCTGAGAGGCGAAGACCTCTTTCCCCTTCGCGGTGATGGCGTCGCCGAGCTGCACCAGAGTGCCGCCGCGGTTGAGCATGAGGCGGGCCTCGGCCGTGGTGCCGGCGGGGGCGTAGAGCGACCACTGAGCGGCGAGCACGGCGTGTTGCGTCCAGATGCTCCCGGCGTGGGTGGTGGTCCAGTCGGAGACGGTGACGGCGGCGCCGGGCGCGAGAGGGATCGGCACCCAGGGGCGGCCGAGATACCCATCGGCGTAGCCGTCATCCATGACGATCGGGTCGGGCCAGCTCCCCCGGGCGAAGGCACGGAACATCTGAGAGGCGGTGCTGTCGTTGCCACCGACCTCCAGCGCGACGCCGGTGCCGTCCTCGCGCGCCATGCTCACGCCGTAGCGGCCGGTGGAGAACGCGCCGACGCCGAGAATCTGCGCGCCGCCGGGGGCCCGGACGTCGAGACTGCCGCCCTCACCGATGGTCACCGCGCCGTGGTTGATCCGGGTCAGCGCCGGGCGGGTCTGCGCGCGCCCGGCCAGTTCGCGTACCTGGCGTTCGAGTGCGCGGATACGGTCGAGCAGGTCGAGGGGAACAGCGGCCATCAGGCGGCCTCCAGGTAGAGCTTGGCGGTTTCGGAGTGGCCGCGTTCGGGCGGGGTGATCGCGAGGCCGACGACGCGGTACCGCTCGTCGAGACCGTCGGGCCACCACAGATCGCGGATGCGGAGTCGGATGGTGGCGCCGAGCAACGCCGGGGAGAGCCCGGAGCGGGCCATGTCGACCGTCAGCTCGGGGATGGTCCGCGGGTGGAGGGCGGCGGCCAGGTCCGCCGAGGCGTGCGCGTCGAGGGTGGGCTGCTGCTCGACGGTGGAGTAATCCGACGAACCATCGAGCCGCGGCCACCCGGCCGCGATCTCCTCGGAGTCGACCAGCAGGCGGGACATGAGCGGGTACGACGTCTCGGCCTGGTTGTCATTGTTCGTCGCGCCCCGGGACTGCCAAGCGTTGGCCTGCACGGTGGCGTCGACGGGCCACGTGTACGCCAGGACGGGGCCGGGGTGGTCGAGCACGATCTCGCTCGTTCCGGTGCGGATCGTCGGGGCGCCGAGCTGCAAACGCTTGACTCTGCGCCCTGATGCCGCGTCGCGGTATGAGGCGATTCGCCACTCGAAACCACCCTGCACTGAAGCAAGTTGGTCGAGCAGGTCGCGGACCTTGGGCAGGTCGTAGCGGCTGTATGTGCGGTCGCGCAGTGTGCCCGACAGCTCCGTGCCGACCGTGATGCCGATGTCTCCGCCGGGAGTGTTCTGCACGTAGTCGAGCAGGCCGCGCGCGAGGTCGAATTGGTCGGTGCCGGTGGCGGTGAGCGTGTCGACCACCATCCGGTGATCGAGGTAGGTATCCCAGGTGCCGGCCTGGATCTGCGCGGAGAGAAACCCGCGCTCGGTGGACTGGATCGACGCCGTCCACAGGACGCCGCCCCACCAGATTTCGCGCCCGCGCTCGACCCATACCGCGGTGCGGCCGGGCACCAGGGCGGCGCGCACCCGCGCGGCGACCGCGGCGTTCGGCAACGGGATGGTCGCCGAGAGGCTTCCGGCCTTGCCGATGTAGTCGTCAATGCTGAGCCCGGAGACGGGCACGGCATCGAGGAGTTGATCGGTGCGCAGGTCGCACAGCAGCACCCGGTAGGCGGGGGCGGCCATGGCTCACCCCCTTGCCAGGTCAGTCGGTGCAGTAGGTGACGCCGTCCAGGGAGATCCACGAGGGCAGGTCGGCCGACTCGTAGATGCGCAGGACGCCGCCGCGGGTGATCTCGGCCCGGGTGACGGAGGGGCCCTTGCTGGTCTGGTCGCGTGGGGCGGCCCATGCGAATTCGGTGCCGGGCCGGATGCCGGCGGGCAAGGTGGCGAGGGTCGCGGCGTTGGGGATCGTGGCGTTCGCCTTGGTGGGGCCGAGGCGTCCGCGGAGCAGGATCAGGGAGCCGAGGCGGCGCCACGCCGGTACGGAGCCGTGCCCGGGGTTGCCGTACCCGGAGGCGAGCGCGAGTGTCTGCCACCCGGAGTCGGCCGGGTACGGCAGCCACGCGGCGGCCGAGGCCGACCAGCGCTCCAGGCCGGTGCCGGTGTCACGGTACTGCCCGTCGTAGGCGCCGGTGAAGGACGGGCCCCAGCCGCGCGGGATGATGCCGCCGTGCGCGGTGGTGTAGTGGCGTCGGTCGGCCAGCGCGGAGCCCCAGGAGATACCGCCGGTGCCGGCCGAGGCGCCCGCCGGGACGGTGATCTCCCACAGCCGGAGCGCGGCGGCCGGGGGCGGCGGCGCCTCGGGGGCGGCCGACGGGGTGCCCTGCACGATCTCGACTGTGGCGGTGGTCTGCTCGCTGGTGTCGTACAGGACGTCGTACACGCGCAGCACGACGGCGTCGATGCGGTCGTACTGGGCGTCACCGTCGGCGAACGTCAGCGTCTCCGGCGAGGTGATCACCACCGGGTAGGCGCCCTGGGCGCCGGTGCCCTGCACGACGGCGCGGCCGGTACCGATCTGCACTTGCATCGGGCCGACGCCGGACGCGGCGAACGGATTCCCTCCGGCGAGGACGCCGCCGCGGGTGGTGAGTTCGGATGTCGGGGCCATGGCGCCGAGCGGCGCGAGGCGGGTGTCTTCGCGGGTCTGCCCCTCGGGCAGCAACCACGCGGCGCGCACGGTCACGGGCGCGGCCTCCTTACCAATAGGCCGAGCGCCAGCGCAGTACGGCGGCGGCGCGCGGGTCGACGGCTCCCGGAGCGGCGCGGAACGCGAACGCCGTCGTGCCGGGACACAGGGTGAATGTCTGCTCCGGCACCGAGCGGGCCGTCGCGGTATACAGGCGGCTCGCGGTGCCGTTGAGCGTGACCGTGCCGGCGGCGGTGTCGACGGTCAGCTCGTCCCCTTCGGTGAGGGCGAGGTCGTACTCGACGGCCGCGCCGGTGGCGAGGTTGGTCAAGCTCGGCAGCTCCACGGGGCCGCGGAACACGACGGTCGGGTGCGTGTCGGCGTCGCCCTCGTTCACTGCGGACAGGCCGCCGGTGGAGCCGGGGGCGCCGAAGTCGAGCGGCCACCGCAGACTCTCGGGGCCGGGGTCGAGGTGCCAGTCGAGGCCGGGTTCGCGCATGGGCAGGCTCGTGGTGAGGCGCTGTTCCGCGACGGAGTAGCGGCGCGGGTCGGATGCCTCGAACTGCACCGCGGCGCCCGTGACGGTGCCGACGCGGTAGCCGACGCCGACGGGCACGGCCCGGCGAAGCACCCGGGCGAACACGAGCAGGGGGCCGCGGTCGTCGAGGTGGATGACGAGGGGCTGCTCGTCGTCGCGGATCGCGGTCGCGCGGTTGAGCGCGGCCAGGGTGGCGCCGAGCTGGTCGCGCGGGGCCCGTATGACGATGTCGTCGAGCGTGATCGTGCGTGGCTGTGCGAGCAGCGCGCCGGGGAACGCCCCGTGCGCGTCTGCCCGCGCGGTCGTGCCGGAGTCGAGGCCGGGGGTTTCCTCCCAGCCGGTCAGGGTCCGCCACCGGTAGGCGGTGCCGGGGCCGAGCAGCAGCTCGTCGCCGAACTGCACGTGCCCGGGGAGGGTGACGCGGTCGCCCGCGGCCATCGGGTCACCCCCTGCCCTTCATCTGCCAGGCCAGCGCGGACGCCGTCTGATCAGCCGTCGAGGCACCGGCGTGCCAGTTCTCGATGTGCAACAGCGGCCCGCCCCCGGCGGCACCGAATCCGCCCCCGACCCCTGCCGTGGCCATGGCAGGCATGCCCGCGGCGGCCGGTGAGGGGATCAGACGACGCATGGTGCGGTCGACGGCGGACTGCCCGCCCTCGATGCCCTTGACCAGACCGGCGGGAATCCACCGGCCGACGTCGCGCGCCATCACGCGCGACGGCGAGTGGATGCCGAGGGCTTTCGCAATCGGGCCCGGGATCAAACGTTTCGCCCAGCCCATGAGCGTAGCTCTCAGCCAGGGGCCCATGGAGGAGATTCCGCGCCACAGGCCGAGCACCAGGTCTCTGCCCTTCCCCAGCAGCAGGTTGCCGAGGCCGGAGAAGAACCCGGCGATCTTCCCGGGAATGCCGCGCAGATACCCGAGCACGGCATTCCAGCCGCGTTCAGCGCCAGACTTGATTGAATCCCAGTGCCGGATCAAAAGGCCGATCAGCGACCACTTGACGAAGAAATTAACGACGGCTGTGCCGATGCTCTTAATCTTGGACCAAAGCCAATCCCAAGCGGCAGCAGCGGCATTCTTAATGCTCGACCAGTGCGACGCGATGATTCCGGGAAGCGACCATTTTACGAACAGGTTGAGAATGAACGCGCCAACAGCCTTGATATTTCCCCAAACCCAATTCCAGGCGGCTGCCGTGGCATTCTTGATCGTGTCCCAGTTGGTGACGATCAACGCCACCAGGGCCACGATTCCCGCGATGATGAGCGGGATCGGTCCCATGGCCAGGGCCCACGCGACGGCCATCCGGGCGCCCTGGGCCATGGACTGCGCACCCATGAGCACCCACGCGGCGACGGTGCGCGCCGCCGTGGCGGTCGCTGCTCCGCCCTGGCTGATCCATCCGGCGAGGATCATCGCGTTCATGGCGACGAACCGCGCCGCGGCTGCGGCGCCTGCCGCGCCCTGCGTCGCCCACCCGGTGACCACCGCGGCGGTGGTCATGCCGGCCTGGACGGAGAGCTGCACCAGGGTGGGCAGCATCAGTACCGTGATGACCGAGGCCACCGCGATGAACGTTGCTTTGTTCCGGCCGACGAACCCGGCCGTCGACGTGAAAGCCGAGCCGACGCTGCCGAGCGCGCTGCCGAGGCTGGTCGCGGCGGGGATGACGTAGGTACCGACGACCTCGACGAAGCCCTGCTGAAGGCTGCGCGTGAACGCGGTGACCTTGGTCGAGGCGTTGTCGCGCATCGTGTCGCCCGCCTTGCGGGCGGCCCCGTCGACCTTGCCGAGCGAGGCAACCGCACTACTCGGGTCGATCGCCATGAGGGCCTTGGACAAGTCCTCACTCTGCGTGCCGAGTAGGCCCTGCGAGATGCGGAATTGCTCGGTCGGGTCCTTCACCGCCCGAAGGCGGTCCATGATCTGGTCAAGGGCCGAGTTCGCCGCCGGGCCGCCCTTGCTGAACGCAGCGGCCATCTGATCCGCATTCAAGCCGAGCTGCTTCAGCGCGTCGGCGCCGGTGCCATCCTTGACACGAATATTCAGTTCCTTGAAAGCATCGGCGACAATATCGGCGTCACGCGCGCCACCAGCTAGACCCTGCTGGATCATGCCCATGGCCTGCTTTCCGCTGACACCCATATCACGGAACTGAGTCGAATATTCATTGAGAACGTCGAGCAAATCCTGAGATTTGTTAGCGCCGTTCTGCGTTCCCTTTACGAGAATGTCGAATGCTTCGCTGGCGTTTTTCGCCATTCCCGTTTTCAGCATCTGCCCGACGGCATTCGCAGTCGGGCCGACGTCCTCGCCCATGATCTGGGCGACCTGCGTCAACCGGCCACCCACGCGGGCAAGTTCCTTCTGCGTGGCGCTGGTGGGGACAAGTCCCTGCTGCCACAGCGCCTTCAGCGCCTCGTTGGCGTCGCCGACGGAATCCGTGTAGCCCTGGCTGTAGAGCTGCCCGGCGACCTTGCCCAAACGTTTCGCCTGGGTGGGATTCGCGCCGAGCTGCGCGGCCAGCAACCCGTTGTCCTTCTGCTGCTGCATGGCCTCGCCGAGCCCGGCCATGACCGCGCCGCCGATCGTGGCGCCGACCGCGGCCCAGCCCAGCGCGCCGAGGCGGGAGCGGAGACGACCTCCTGACCGCTGCGCGCCTTCGTCTGCACCGTCGGCGAGACCGTCGCCGAGCTGCTGCCCGGCCTGCCGGCCGGACCGATCGGCCTCGCTGGTGATGGTCTGCCCGGCCTGCGCGACGCGCTGCTCGGCACGGTTCAGGCCACGGGCGGCCGGACCGTCGTCAACGTCGATCGTCGCGAGGAGTTCTCCGACGTTCAGCGCCATGTCCGGTCACCTCCCGTCGGTGCCGGCCGGTACGCCGGTGATCGCTGCGATTTCGGCCGGGTCCTCGACGGCGCGCGGCGTGCGCTTCCACGCGGCGGCGAACCGGGACTCGGCGGACAGGCCGCCGACAAGGACGAGGAACCGACGGGTAGACAACGCGGCCAACTCAGCCGCGCTCAGGTGGTATTCGCGAGCGAGGTCCGCCTCGACGACGCCCCAGTGCTCGACTACCGCGCGCCAGAACGCGCCGGTGTCGCCTTCTTCCTGGTCGCCGCGCGGCGCTGCGCCCGGTTGGCCGCTGCGGCTTTTCCCGCCTTGGCGGCCTCGCCCTCGTCGTGCAGCTCGGCGGCCCGCTGCATGGACACCGACCCGGGGGTGCGGATGTTGGCGGCCGACCAGATCAGCACAATGCCGAGCTGCCGGTCGGTCATGCCCTTCTCTGCCCACTGGTCGAGGGCGTCGGGCCCGTACAGGGTGCCCAGCATCCGGCGGACGTCGTCGGGGTCCTCGCTGGCCTGCACCCGCTCCATCTGGATGGTGAACAGCAGCGGCATGGAGTCCGGGAGCGTGTACGTACGTCCGTACAGCGTCAGAGTGGCGCGCGGCTTGGCGGTGGCCTGCTCGGCGAAGAACGCGTCGAAATCCGCGGCGGCGCCGTGCTCCTGGCCGTGCTCGTGGTCGAGCGCGTCGTCGCTCACGAGCCACCGCCCCCGGCGACCGGTGCCGTGGTGGGCTTTCCGCACCGGGTGATGGTGGCGCTCCACGACGTCTTGTCGTTGGTCTCGCCGCCCTGCTCGCCCGGCGTGACGGTGGCCTCCCACACGACCCACGCTTGCTGTGACGCGTGCCGCCACCGGACCGCGTTCCGAGAGTCGATGCCGAGGCGGTTCGCCCACACGGTGTCGATGTACGCCTGTCCGGGGTCCTGAGCACCGCTCTTGGGGTCGATGCGGTACTGCCCCTCGATCTCGATCGTGGCGCCGCGCTGCATGACGTCCTGCTCGAAGTACCCCTCGGAGTCGAATGCGGTCGTCTCCGCGGTCTCCTCGTTCTCCCCGGGGTTGTGGGTGAAGGACGTGAGTCCCGCGATGGGCAGCCACGTCTCGGTGGTGGCGTCGGCGTCCTGCACCTCGAACAGCCAGCGGCGGGCGTCGATGGGCCGTACGGCCATGAGGGAACCTCCTAGTCGGGTCGGTGGGTGGTGGGGTTGGCGACGTCGAGGCGGAGGTTCACGACGTGCTCGTGCCGCCCGCGCTCATCGGTGCCGAGCGGGGCGGGGGATTGCTGCGCGACGCAGAGAACAAGCCATGTGCCGTCGGGCAGGGCGATACCGGCGAGGCCGTGCAGGGCGGAGTACAGAGCCTCGGCGCGGCGGCGGGACACCCGCGGGTCGGCGGTGCCGCGCACGCGGACTTGCAGCGACCGTTCGTCGTAGCCGTTGCGGGCGTCCTGCTCGGCGCCGCCGTACAACCACAGTCCAACCGCCTCGTCGGGTCCGGGCGGAAGCGTCTCGGCGAAGGTGTCGCCGCTGATGCCGGCCGGGTCGTAGTCGACCAGTTTGAGGCCGTCGAGGTAGCGGGCGAGGCCGTCGAGGGGATCAGGCACGCAGCGCCCTCCGGACCTGCGCGGCGATGATCGCGGCGATCTGCCCGGCCTCACGGCGGGCGGGATTTTCGAGGTACTTGGCCTTCCGCCCGGGACTGTGCCGGGCGGTCATGTCCTCGTGCACGCGGACGGCGTACGGGGTGTCGTAGGAGACGGCGGCCGTAAGACTCGATTCATCGACGGATGCGGCGCCGGAGCGTTCGAGGGTGCCCTCATCGAGGGGGACCTCGGCGCGCGAGGCGGCGAGCAGGTGCTCGGCGCCCAGCAACAGGCCGCGCACGGCACCCTCGCGGGTCCGGCCGCGGACAGCCGCGCCGTTCCATCGGATGCGGGCGCGCTGGACGGTCATGCGCAGCTCACCTCCGTACAGGCCGGGGCGGGGAGCCCGGGGGCGGTGTGCTCGGCGACGGTGAGGGCGGTCGTGGTGCGGCCGTCGGGCAGGGTGAGGCGGGAGCCGGGTGCGCAGTCCAGTCCCGGGGCCGTGATGACGGTCGCGGTGGCGGTGGTCTGCCGGCCGTCGGCGGCGCGCACCAGGCGGCGGGCGGGGTCGACCAGCGCGCGGACCTCGACGCCGGGCCCGTACTGCGGGCCGTACGCGGAGTCGCCGAGGTAGGGCGCGACGACGACGCGGTGCCGCAGCAGGAACGCCGGAACGCGGTTCACCACGGCCACACGACCCCGGGTTCAAGCCCGGCGCGGCGCAGGGCACGGGCGGCGCGCGGCGCCAGCTCGACCCCGGCCGCGCCCGATGCCGTGCCGGAGCGGCCCGACAGGGACACGGGGCCGATGCTGACGGAGTCCCAGTGCCCGGCCGCGCCGGTGCCGTCGTCGCCGGTGGCGAGCTGGTACTCGACCTGGGCACAGGTCGCGTCGGCGAGGGCCGCGCGCACCCGCGCGTCGAGCGGGTCGCCGTCGCCGTCCACCGCGTAGACGGCGGTCAGCAGAGCCGAGTCGATGTCTTCCGTGGCACGGGCGAGCAGTCGCTCGGCGTCGTCGGGGGCCGCCGCCCCGGTCCACGCCGCGAGCTGTTCGGGGGTGGCGTAGGTACGGGCGGCCACCGGCTCACTCCTTCTTGTACGGGAGGGCGCGGCGCGACTTGGCCGGGGCCGTCGTCTCCTCGACGCGGAATCCGAGCCGCTGGAAGAGCAGGCGCACGCCGATCGCCAGCTTGTCGACCTGGGCACGTCCGTCCTCGAATGCGATACCGGCCACGCGCCCGCTCTGCCGCCGGTCGGGGGCGGTGATCACGTACGGCACGGTCACGCCCCCTTCGCGGTGCGGGAACGCGAACGCCCCGCGGGCTTGACCGGCGGGGCGTCGGGTTCGGTGCGGTGCGTCTGAGGTGCGGGGTGGTAGCGGCGCAGCATCACTCCGCACCGCCCCCGCTCGATGCCGGGGTGAGGGTGCCGACGCACACGCCGCGGTCGTCCAGGCGCTTGACGGCGTAGTGCACGTTCGTGGTGATCACCGTCGTGCGCTTGAGAATGTCGCGGTCCGTCTCCACCACCGGGCGGCGCTTGTAGAGCAGGCCGAGGGCGCTCTGCTTCAGCAGCAGAAAAGTGCCGGCAGTGACCCGGTCGGTGATGATCACGGGCATACCCGCGACGGCCCCGACCTGCCCCGTGGTGACCGGCGTCGAGGCGCCGAGACTGGCGGCGTTGATGAACTGGTCATCGGTGAAAATCTGGGCCATCTGCGCCGAGTTGATGAACAGCCCGGCGAACTGGTCCGGCTCGAACTCGTCGCCGAACGTCGCCAGCGCGGGAACGATGGCGTCGCGCCATGTGAACCCGGCCCCGGCCTCGGTGGCGAACGTGTACGGCTTGCCGCCGCCCTGGCTGGTCTCATCGGCCTGCGCCTGCTTGATGAGGTCAGCGTCGACCTTGCGGGCGGCGAGGATGCCGAACTGCCGCTGCGCCTCGCCGCGGGGGTCGCCGAGCGCGGTGAGCATGGCCTTGTCGGTGATCTCGACGGCCTTACCCACCTCGCGGATGGTGGCCGAGCTGCTGCTCTGCCCCATCACGGCGGTGCCCATGGGCACCGCCTCGGTCAGCTCGTCGAGGTCGCCGAGGGCACCCCACTTGGGAAAGTTGATCGTGTCGCCCGGCTGCCCGGCGAGGGTGTCGTCGGACTTCACGGCGGACGACCCGGCGACGCGGACGGCGCCGCGGAACGTGGCCTGCGCCATGTCCGCCCACACTTCGGGAACGATCAGATTCGATGCCTTGGTCTCAGCCATGGCGGGTGCTCCTTGTCTCCGGCACGTGGCCGGGCGGTTGGGGATGCCCGGCGTCGGGCGCCGGGATCAGGAACCGGCGGACAGGCGCCGATAGGTCTCGGGGTCGGACTGGAACAGCTCCGCACGCCGGGCGTAGTCCATGGCGGCGAACTGCGCGGCCGTGACCCCCTCGGACGGGGGCCCGGAGAACTCCGCGCCCGCTCGGGACGGCCCGGGGGCCCGCTGCGCGGCAAGCTTCGGATTGGCCGCGACCGCGGCCTCGACGGCGGCGCGCACGGCGACGGTGTCCGTCGGATCGATGTCGGCGACGGCGGCGGCGAACGCCCGGGAGTCGAGCAGGGCGTCGGGGTCGCCGCCGGCATCCCGCGCGGTGCGGAACACCGCCAGCTCGACGGCCGTCTGCCGCGCCTTGTTCTGCTCGGCGGTGAGCTGCTGCGTAAGCGCGGCCGGGTCCGGCGGCGCGTCGTCCTGGACCAGGCCGAGCGCCCGCCCGATCTGCTGCGCCAGCTCGGCGCGCGCCTCGTCGGCGGCGGCCTGCTTCGCGGTCACGCGGGACTTACCCGCATCCCGGCGGGCCGCGGCGAGCTGCTGCTCTAGACGCGCGATCGTCGCCGACGGGTCCTCGTCCTGCCCGGCGCCGGACGGCGGCGCCGGGGGCGCGGCAGGTGCCTGCTGGCCGGTGTCGGCCGGGCCCTGCCCGACCTCACCCGCCGGGGCGCCCTGCTCGCCGGTGCTCGTGCTGGTGGTGCTGGTGGTGTCGCTCACGGTGTGTGCACTCCTGGTGCATCGGGCCCGCTCCTGGCGGGCGTGTGGGCATACGGAAAGGGCCCGCCGGTGGCGGGCCCTGGGAAAGGCGGGAGCGGTCGGCGCCTACTCGGCGGCGTGCTCCTGGTCGTGCTGCTCGTCGGCGAGCCGCGCCGTCTTGGCGTAGCCGCGGACCCACGCCGACCGGCGCAGGTCTCCGGACGGGTACGGGCAGGCGGTCACCGGATCACCGGACCGGCCGGCATCGGCGCCCGCGTTCAAGGCGCGGACGAGATCACCCCTGGTGCCCATCGTTGCCCCCTCTCACAGTCGGTTCTGCCGGTCGCCGCGGGCGCGCCGCGCGGTCTCCGCCGCGGTGTCTCGCACGCCCGTGATCTGCTCCGTGTACTCCGCGAGCGTAGTCCGCGGGTGGGTCTCCCACCACCGAATCAGATCTTCGGACGCGCGGGCGTAGGCGACGTGCGCGGGGCCCGTGAACAGGCTCCGTGGGTCGACGCCGTCGGCCTCGGCCCTCCGGTTGAGCAGGTGCCCGCGCAGCGCGTCTTCAGCCTCCAGCCACTGCGCCGCGATGTGCTCGCGGTACAGCTCCCGAACCTGCTCGCGGGTGTACGCGGTCCGCTGCGCCTCGGCGGCGAACTCGCGCTCGGCGAGCCACCGTTCCGCCGCGGTCATGTCCGCGTACGTGTCGTCGAGGGCCAGGTGCGCCCAGCCGTCCGGGTCCGGGACGGGGGCAAGGGCGTCGTCGACAGCGGCCCGGTCGGCGAGTTGCCCAGCGACGGTGTGCGCGCCGTGCGCCGCGGGCGGCGGGGCGGGCGGGTACCGGCGGTCGAACTCGTCGGCGATCCGCTCGGCGCTGCGCGGGTCCGCGTACTGCACGGCCCAGCCGAGGACATCGTCACCGAGGCCGGAGAGGTCCGCGGCGAGGTGACCGCCGGGGAAGACGCGCGCGAGCAGGTCGCGGCGGTCCGCCTCGGCGGCGAGCGCGGCCAGCTCGGCGGGGTCGGCGCGACGGGCGCGCGCGGCGAGGGCCCGGTCGGACAGGCCGACCAGATCCCGGCGGGCACCGGGCATGCCGGCCGCCACGTCGCGGCGGTCCATCTCCGCAGCCACCCGCAACACGTCGGAATCATCCAAGTGCGGGAGCGCTCGGCCGAGTTCGTCGTCGCCGAAGGCGGTCAGATCCTCGGCCAGGCGCCCACCCGGGCGAAGGCGGTCGAGCAGGTCGCGTTCGTCGCGGCGGTCGGCCTCGGCCTCGATCCGGCCGCGGTCGAGGTCGTCGAGGTACCCGGAGCCGTGCGCGGCGGCGAGCTGGTCGTCGTCCATCTCCGACAACGTGTGCCGGTCGCCGGAGCGCACCCGGGCCGCGTCGACGGCCGACGGCGGCGGGGCCCCGGCGGTCGAGGGGAGGTTCCCGGCGCTGGGCAGCTCCCGGTGCCGCTTGCGGATCAACTCAGGGTGTTCGGCAAGGTGTTCGCGCTGGCGCTTCTGCCACGCGCGGACCTTCGCCTCCGCCGCCCGTTTCGCCTCGGGCGTGACCGCGGCGGCCTTCCGGTTCTTCCACTTCCGAATGCCGCGCTCGATGGCGCGCTGCTTCTGCGTCGCCTCGTAGCCGTCGGGGTCGGTGGAGTGCTCGACCGGCGCCCGCGTCACGCCTGGGAGGTAGGCCGACAGGGAGTGCCGGCAGTTCGGATGCTGGAACCCGGCGCGGCGTGCCTCGTCGAGGGAGGCGGCCACGTGCACGCGCACGATGCGGCCGTCCTCGGTGGCGTGCTCGACCTCGACGCTGCGGGCGCCGTCCGGCCCGTCGAGCGCCAGCACTTTGCCCTCGTACGGGCGGCAGACGGGGCACTCGTGCGGTGCGTTGGAGACGATCACCAGGGGCACCCCGGCGGCGCGCAGCCGGTCGCCGTGCGCCTCGACCGCGGCCCGCCCAACAGCCGTCCGTACTGCCATCTCGGCGTACGACGTCATCGACCATGAACGGCCGGACCGGTCCACGAACGTCCGCAACCCGCGATCAGCAAACCGCTGCATGGCGGCCTGCGTCGCCTGACGACGAGTGTCGACGCCGAGCAAAGGCGTAGCGGCAACCTCACTGACGACCTGGCGGTAGCCGTCCTCGACGCCGCGGAGGATGCCGCGGTGCGTCGCCTCGATCCGGGTCCGCGCCTCCTCGGCGAGCCGGTCGACGGCGCGGGCGTTCGGCGTGGTCTCCGCGATCCGGCGCGCATCGTCGTCGTGCAGCGCGCCCAGCTCGACCAGACCTGCGCGTGACCCTCGGCTGTAGGCGTCGGCGACGGCCTCGAACACGTCGAGGAACATCGCTTTGCCGAGTTCATCGACGACGGACTGCGCGGCCCGGCGCATCGCCTGGACATCGGCGAGCTTGGCCTGTATCCACCCGGGCGCCTCCAGACCGGCGGCGAGCTGCCGAGCGACGATACCCAACAGTCGTGCCTCGGCGTCCGCGTAGCGGTCCCGAACGCTTGCCGACAGGTCCTCGACCATTCCGGGGTGGATGGACACAGCCCCCCCATAAAAATGTAATGCATGTCACGGCGTACCCCAGGGGGCTCGCATCGAATGTGACAACACTCCGGCACCTTTGATTGGAAGGGCTATCCCCGCGAACTGACCTACCCTTCGCAGGTGTTGGTCAGTCCAATTTAACTAATACTCTCACGTTTTTGGCTTTCTTCCTTCATTTCGAAGGTGCACCTCTGTCAGTATGGGGGCTCGGAGTGCGCGCACGTCTCCCCTGCCGAAGAATGTCCCCAACTTCTCTATTTTGGAGCCAGGTTGAGAGCCAGTGAGAACGCCAGCGGCGACGTGCGCCGTCGTGGAGATGTGATCTTGCGGATGCCGCCTCCCTCGATCCGGTGGAGTGCGATCGGCGGTGGCGGCATTGTGGTGGCTATTGCCACTGGCCACGTCCAACAGCCCAATGCCATCTGGGCGTTGGTGACTCTTGGAGTCGTAGGTCAGTGCTGCGACGCGGCCGTCGCATGGGCCCGTGCGCGCAGAGAAGGAACCCTGTAGTCACTACGGCAGGAGCCCGGCCTGCATGGGATCTGGAACGGCGGCGCCGGTTTCGGCGAGGATGCGCTCGACCTCGGCCCGCACGGCGCCGTCGTCCCAGTCCGGGTGAAGGGCGCGCACCTTGGTGTCGGTGCTGACGGCTTGTGCCTGCTGGAGCAGGGACAGGGTTTGCGCGACGGCCTGCGGGTCCTCGCTGACGGAGTCGCCGAACGTGATCGTGGGGCGCTCCGGCGTCAGTCCGGGGGTGTAGAGGCTCTGGTCGAGGCGGAGCATGACGAGCAGCATGTCGGCCAGCGCCGGGGCCCAGTAGCGCGACTTCTTGTCGCGGGTGATCATGCTCCGGCGTTCGCGGGCGGTGACTTCGGTCGCGGTAGTGGCGGTCGAGTCGCCGAGGCCGAAGGACTGTGCGCTGTATCCGGCGAGTTGCACGGCCTGCCGCATGATCGCGTCGGTGGTCTGCTGATGCTCGGTGACCCGGATCGCGAACTGCGACAGCGTGATCCCAGCGGCCGGGCCGTCTGTCGGCGGGATGTTGAGGGCCTGCCAGATCTCCCGGTCGTCGTCGAACGAGGCGCCGCGGCCGGGGCCGTGGTCGCGTAGGTAGCCGTCGGGCACGATCAGCCGGGCGCGGGCGAGGCGGATGTCGCGCAGCCAACTCGACCACGTCTCGTCGAGCGCGTCGAACAGGTCGTGCGCCGACTGGTAGTCGGACCGGCCGAACGGCGAACCTCGATGCCGGCGGTTCGGGCGGATGTTGGGGACGTAGGCGGCGGTGAGCTGGTCGAGGCCGGTCTCGATGCTGTCGCCCTCGGCGCCGAGGGAGTCGGCGAGCGGTGCCGTGTCCGGGTGCTCGGTGAGCGGTACGCGGGTGCCGAGGGTGTCGGCGGTGCCCTCGTAGAGGCCGTGCAGAACGCGGCCCACCTCGTGCCGCTCCAGGTGGCGCCATACGGCGTTGGCGTCGCTCGGCAACTCGCGCCAGAACGTCACGGCGGAGAGCTGTCCCCACCGGAATTCGGGGGCCGCGGCGTCTGCGTGTACGGCGGTCAGCAGCGGGCGCGGGGCCAGGGCTGTATCCCAGGTGACACGTAGGAACACCCCGCCCAGCGCGGCGCCGACTTCCGCCGCCTCCAGCAGTGTGTTCGCAACCCCGCCCGCGTCGGTGATCTCGTCGAGTCGGGCCTGCGTCGCCGGGTCGCCGACGGTGAACGTCGGCGGTTCGGAGAACAACAGATCCGCGCTCGTGGTCGCGATATCGGCGGGCAACGGGATGTGCAGCCGGGTGTCATGCCGGCCGGGCTGGGGGTGACGGTGCCGCGCCCACAGTCGACGGCGGCCGTCGTGCCGCTGCTCCTGGTGCCGGTAGACGTCTGCGAGGCGGGTCCGGTCGCCGGAGTACCACGCATCGTCGGCGCGCATCTCGCGGTACAGGCTGCCGAACGCGGGCGGCGGCCAGGGGGCGCCGTTGTCAGGAAGAGGCATCGGCGCCCACCTCTCCGTACGGGATGCGCACTGTGGCGGTCAGCGGTTCGCCGCCGTGCGCCACGACGCGGCCCTCGCGATCGCGAAGGAACAGCTCGGCCCGCACGCCATCGGTGGCGTGCAGGGTCACCTCGTACACCAGCGAGACGGGGATGCCGAGGGCGCGCGCGGCGGCCTGCTTCTGCTCGTTGGTGATGACGGCGGGGATTGCGGTCGGGCTCATGTAGCGGCCTCCTCGGGGGGTGGGGCGGGGATGAGGTGGCGCCACTCGTGCGCGGTGGAGTGGACGGCGTACCGCAGCGCGTCGACGCTGTGATCGTCGCGTTTGATGGGGCGGTCTTCGCCGCGGTCGGATGCGGCGGGGTCCCATGCGTAGCCGGGTAGTTCGGCGAGCAGTCCCTCGCATGAGGAGTGGATGCGGAGCAGGCCGGAGTCGAGGGCCGTCGAGACGCTGCGGATGCCGTCGAGGACGTCGTTCCGGGCCCGTGCGATGCCGGAGTGCCCGTCTGTCCACAACTGTGTGGAAAAGCTGGCGGCGCTCGGGTCGACGAACGTCCAGGCCGGTTCTACGCCCCGCTCGCTCAGCCAGCGGCGTATGGCGGTGCTGTACTGCGCGTCGGTCATCTGGCGGCGGGTGGTGCGGGAGTCGTGGCGCCACTCGGCGACGGCGTACAGCCGCATGTCGTCGCCAAGGCCGAGCAGAACCGCGGACGTGGCGTTGGTGGTGCCGTAGTCGATCCCGAGCCAGTGCCGGCCGATCGTGGGCAGTTCGTCGACGACGTGCTGCTGCTCGTCCCACATGTCGAACACGGCACCTTCGGCGACGCACCACGCGCCGTCGATCATGCGGCGTTTCCACAGGCCCACATATTCGGCGGCGAGGGATGCGACGTACGCGCGCGACAGACTCGGGTTGTCATCGAGGCGAAAGTGCCACGAGCGCAGGTCGAGTTCGTGCTCGCGGTCGAGGTACCCCGTCTTCAGCCAGTGGCGGGGGCCGTCCGGGTTGGTGGTGGCCAGCAGGCGAGCCCCGGGCACGGACAGGCGGGCGAGGAGCTGTGCCCAGAATCCTTCGGGGAGCAGTGTCGCCTCGTCGACGTACGCCAGGCAGGCGGTAAGGCCGCGCAGGCGTCCCTCGGCGCGGGCGTCGGCCGCGCCGATCAGGTGGACGGTGCGGCCGAGGATGACGGCGGTGGTGGCGCCGCGGGTGTGCCGCACCTGCCGGGCGACGGGCCCGAACAGCGCCTCATCTGCGAGGGGTTCGAGGCAGTTGCGTTCGATGGTCTGGAGCGAGCGGCCACAGATCACGATCAGGCCGGACGGCGGCGCTTCGGCGATGGACAGGACGAACGCGAGCAGGCTTGCGACGGTCTTCCCGGAGCGAACCGCGCCGTGCCAGAGGCAGATACGAGCCGTTGCCTGCGCGATGGACCGGAGCTGTTTCCGCGACAGGGGAAGGGAGTCGAGCACGGCTCACCCCCCGGTGTCGGTCCCCTCGCCCGCGTCGGGCTGGTCGTCGTCGACGAACGCGGCGCGCAGGCCGCGGGCGAGGTCGGTGAGCATCGAGCGGACCTCGCCCGCTCCGGTGCCGGCGTCGATCTCCGCAAGCCGCGCAGCGCTCGACAGGTACGAGCCGATGGCCTGTGAATGGTGGCGCTCATCCTGGGCGGGCGGTTCGGCGGAGATGACGCGGGCGGTGCGGCCGGACGGAAGAAGTTCGGCGCGCACGTATTCGGGGGCCTCGATGCGGTCGAGGTTGGCGGACGCGCGGGCGTAGAGGCGGGCGACGAGCTGTCGGCGCTGCTCGGCGAGGTCGAGCTGCCGCGCGGCGGTGGCCGGGGCGACGCGGGCGCCGCCCTCGAACCGCAGTCCCTTATCCCGCGCGATCTTGGACACGGTCGAGCTGCTGCGCCCGATGGCGCGGGCGATCTGGTTCCGGGACTGTCCGGCGGCGTGGAGGCGGCGAACCTGCTCGCGGTCCTCGTCGGAGATGGGCGCGGCGGCCATCGGCTCACCTCCAGGGCATGCGAACGGCCCGGCACCGTACGGAGCCGGGCCGTCGAGGAACGGCTCAGGCGGTCTTGCAGAACGTCGCCAGCGCGGTGTTGATCTGCTTCGCCTCGGCGGCGCTCACCTCGTGCGAGCCAGTGCCGAACCGCTGCTGCGCCGACCACTCGACCTTCGGAGCCTTGCCGTTGATGGCGCTGCACTGGTTGCGGCTGTTGTCGATGGCCTTGTCCTCGTCCGCGACCAGAGCCGGGTTGATGCGGCGCAGTGCGCCGAGGAGGTCGGTGCGCGCCTGCCCGGTCGGCTTCGGCGGGATGCCGGCCGAGTGCCGAGCGGCGGCGGTAGGGCTGGGAGCGACGGTGGCCGCGGACGTCGGTGACGGCGCGGACTTTTTCGGCGAGGCGTCGTCGTTGCCGCATGCGGTGAGCGACGTGAGAGCGGCGACGGCGACAAGGGCGGCGGTGGTGCGGTTCTTCACGGGTGTGGTCCCCCCACGGTGAGTGTGCGATGCGTGAAGGTGACGTGCATGCCGTGTGAATGGTTGTACGGCGGCTCAAGGGGACACCCCGCCAACCGGGGGGGAGGGTTGGCGGGGCGTGGGCCTGATTCCGGGCACGCCGGAGGCGCCGCCCATTAGATCACGAACTGATAACGGTCGCAATGTCGCGGTACGCCTCGACGGGAGGACACTCTCCGGACGACCACGGGCGTGGTCGGTAGGGTTGTGCTCAGCCGCGGCGGGGGTTGCTCCCGCGGTGGTCAGGCCCGTCCGGCGGTGCAGTCGCCGAGGCGGGCCGCTTCGTTACTTGGCGCGCTGGGCGCGCAGGATGCGGTACACGTACGACTCGCTGACGCCGAGGTCGGCCGCGATCTGGGCGGGCTTCACCCCGGTGCCTTCGTCGTAGCTCTCGACGACCAGTCGAGGTGTCACTGCCGCGGCGGCCTCAGCGGCGAGACGCAGCGCGCGGAGATCCGGCAGGGACAGGTCGAGCGCAAGACGGTCGAGAAGTTGGGCGCGCCCGTCCTCGTCGTCCTCGGTTGCATCCCACTGGTCGGCGATGGAGGTCGGGTATTCGAGCGGGTCGCGGTCCTCGTCGGGGTCGCCACCGGCCGCGATGATTTCGGCGCGGCGCTCCTCCTCGAACTCGTTCATGATGGCGAGCATCTGCTCGGTCGCGCGCTGCATGGGTGACTTCCGGGAGGGTTCCTGTCGTGCCGCGGCACGGCGGTTGTGCTCGGCGAGCGTGGGATTGTCGGCGGGCAGGAGGCCGTCCGCGGCGAGCGTGCCCTCGACGGCGGCCTGCTGCTCCTCCAAGGACGTCGGCTGCTTGCTCGGGTCGCGGCGCTGATACTGCGCGCCCTTCTCGTCGTGGTCGTGAGTCATGCTCGGTCTCCCATCGGGTCGGGCCCGCCCCGCGGGTGCGGGGCGGGCGGTGGCGGTCAGTTGAATAGGGCGCCCTGCTCGGTGTCGGCCGGGCCGAGGTCGAACAGCACCTCGTCGGCCGGGGCCGGGGTTCCGGCGATCCAGCCGCCGCGCCACGTCCTGTCAGTGGCCTGTTCGGCGGCGGTCGGCTCGCTGATGACGTGGCGATCGGCGAGGGTCGCGGTGCGCAGTCCGTCGAGCGCGGTTCGGGCGTCGGCGACGTCCGGGTGCGCTAGGTCGCGCGGGGCGCACCCCTCGACGGCGTGCTGCTCAGCGGCCAGCGAAGGGCGGGCCGCCTCGGCGCGCTTCATCCACAGGCGGGCCGCGTCGCGCTCCGAGCGGCTGCACTCGTCAGCGGTGAGCAGCGTCTCGGCGTACTCGGAGATGACGTCGAGGATGGCGAGGGTGGGGACGATGATCTGCGTCCGGCCGCGGCCGGAGCGAGAGTGGTGGAGAGCAAGGCGGGTGGCCTTGCTGGCGGGGTCGTGGTCGTCGTCGCCGGTGGCGAGGTTGGTGTCGGCAAGGAAGTCGGCGAGTGCGCCGGGAATCGTGATCTCCATGGGGGTTGCTCCCGTGGTTGTCGGGCGCCGGGTGCAGTCCGGCGTTACGCTTCACTGTACTACGTTCTGAACACAGTTCACAACTGGGTCGAAGGTAGGGCCCGGAACTGCTCCGGGCCCTGTCCTACGATGTCGGGTCACGCGGCAACCGGCGGTGCCTCCTCGTGCTGCTCGACGACGTCGAGCGCGGCCACCAGGGCAGGCAGGGCGTGCCACTCCCACACCCGGCGTCCCGCGGGGGTGCGCGGGACGGGGGCGGTGCACCTCGGTCCGGTCGAGCAGGTCACGCTCGGCGCCTCGTCCGGCCCCGTGTGCAGCAGCAGCTCGCCGCGGCACCACGGGCACGGGCGGTCGGGCACGGGGGTGGTGCGCTGGTCGAGGCCGAGGGTGCGCAGCAGGCGCGCGGCGGCCTGCTCGGCGACGCGGTGCGCCTCGTGCAGCAGGTGTTCGGGAAGGGGCGTGAACGGTGCCTCGATGCCCTGCTCGGTGTCCTCGTCGAGCACCCGCCCCTCGACGTACAAGGCGGCCCAGTGCAGGCCGTACGCGCGGCTGCCTGGGTCGGTGGGGCTGCGGTAGGTCCAGCGTCGCGGGTCGTCGAGGGCGGCGCGCTGGACGGCGGCGGCGAGGGTGTCGGCGAGGTCGAACACGGCACGCTCGATGGCGAGGCCGGTGTCGAGGGCGTCGAGGTTGAGCGGGGCCGGGTGCTGGCGCAGAACGAGCGGTGCCCGGTCGGTGACGTCGAGCGGGTCGTCGGGGCGCAGGGTGTGGGTGAGCTGCCGCGGGGGCCACACATCGGCCGGCGGGGTCTCGATGGCGAGCAGCAGCTCGGCCCAGTGCTGGCGGATGGTGGCGAGGTGGGCAGCGGCCTGGTGGGCGAGCGGGTGCGGCACGGCGGGGCTCCTCGGCGGGCGGCCGGGGCGCGTTGGTGCGCCCCGGCGCGGTCACGGGGTGGGGTGGCGGTGGATCGGGTGGGACGGGCGCAGTGAGCAGCGGCGGCACCGCCGGTAGGGGCGGGTGGTCCACGATGGGACGACGCGCACCGGGTCGGCCGGGTGCGGGCGCTCCTGCTCGGCGTCGCACCCAGGGCACGAGTCGCGCATGAGCCCGTACTCGTGCGCGCACCGGACGGCCGCCGCGGTCACCGCTGCTCCCCGACCTGCTCGGCGGCCTCGGCGCGCTGCTCGGCCTCGACGATGGCCGCGTGCGCGGCGGCGAGACTCTGCTGCGCCCGGCGGACGGCGGCCTGCTGTCCACCGGCCTCGCGGCGGAACTGGTCGGCCTCGACTATCTCGGCCTCGACGTGGGTCCGCAGCAGCGACGCCTCGGCCGCGGTGAGCGTCCGGCCACGCTGTACCCGGGAGAGGAGTACGAGCAGGGAGTCGCGGCGGGCGGTACGTTCCTGCTCCCGTGCGGCACGGCGGTTCATGGGGAGGCTCCTTGCGGTGGGGTCGAGGGGCGGTCGCGCGCGGGGCGGGTGGCGACCGGTCGCGCGCTGGTCGTCGGGAGGCTTAGAACGGGGGCTGATCCCGCTGATTGCTCCAGGAGTCGGCGGCCGGGCGCTGGTCCCAGCCGTTCGTCTCACGGGCGGCTCCCGGGGCGCCGGTGGCCTTGGTGACAACGGCGGTTGCGCGGAGCAGGCTCGGGGCGACTTCGTCGGCCTGGATGTCGTACGACGACCGGCGGTTTCCTTCCTTGTCGTCGTACTGGCGCTGGGTGAGGCGGCCGACGACGACCACGCGCATGCCGCGCTGCACTGATTCGGCGACGTTCTCGGCCTGCTGGCGCCACACGGCGACGCCGAGGAACAGCGGCTCGCTGTCTTCCCATGCGTTGGCCTGCTTGTTGAACTTCCTTGGCGTCGAGGCGATGCGGAAGTTGCAGACGGGCGCGCCATCAGGGGTGAAGCGCAGTTCGGGCTCGTTCACGACGTTGCCGGTCATGGTGATGGTGGTCTCGCCGGACATCAGGCGGCCGTCCTTTCGGGGGTGGGGCGGGGGGAGCGGAGGGGGATGACGGGTGCGCGCTGCTGGTCGCGTGCGGCGGCGCGGGCGGCGCGCTGCGAGGCGGTCTTGCAGGCGCGGCACTTCCGGGTTCCGTTGGGCGCGACGTAGGTGTTGGCGTCGTCGTAGGTGTGGCCGGCAGGGCAGGCGGTGACGGCGGCTCGTCGGGCGACGTGGTTCGCGCTGGCGAGGATGTTCTCGCGGTGGGTGATGGCCCGGAGGTGGGCCGGGTTGACGCACGCGCGGTTGCGGCAGATGTGGTCGACGTCGAGGCCGTCGGGGATCGAGCCGTTGGCCTGCTCGTAGGCGAACCGGTGGGCCTTGACGGTGCGGCTGTTCCAGAAGGTGCCGTAGCCCTTGGCGTTGCGGGCGCCGGTCCACTGGTGGCAGGGGCCCGGCGCCCCGCGGACGAGGGAGGTGGGTCCGGTCCGGTCCACCTTGGAGGCGAACCGGACTGACGCGGGGCGTGGTGTGGGAGCCATGGGCCCTTCCTCCGGGACGTAGGGCAAGGTCGTTCCAAATGTTCCAGCCGCGAATGAACGTTGACCGTTCATGAGTGGACGATAGCTCTTGTTGTGCGTGCTCTACGACCCGTTCCGGGGGGGGGGCTAGCTGTTGCCGGAGTCGTCGAGGGTGATCGTCCACCCGTGCTCCACCAGCTCGGTCACGATCTCCTCAGCTACGGCCGCGGGAGATTCGTGGGCGTGTCGGTAGGCGTCCTCGACGGCGGCCCGGATCGCGGCGCGGGCGGCGAGCGGAATCAACGCTGAATCCTGGCGCGGACCTTGTCCAAGCGGGATGGGTGCGCCTTCGCCCGCGGGACGCGGTGCCGGTTGCGGCAGGGCTCGCCGACTCCGACGCCGCAATGCGTGCACGGCTCGTCGTACGGGTCCGGCTCCCCTCGGGCGGTGAGGGCGTCACGCTCGGCCCGAAGGGGCCGGAACGGCGCGAGGGCGGCGGCGACTCCGCTCGGGATGCGGCGTCCCACGGTGGCCAGCCGCGCGGCCACCTCCGGCCCCGGGGCGCCGCCGGTCAACTCCCGGTGAGTCGACGCCATGACGGCCCCCGCCGCGACCGCCTGCCGGGCGCCCAGCAGTTCCGCCCGCCACGCCGCGGGGTTGTCAGGGTCGGCCGCCGGGGTCGGGTCGGTGTGGCGGCCGAGGACATCGGTCCTGAACACATGCCACGGACGCGAGACATCGCTCGGCTTGATCGGGTACGGGCTGGTGGCGATGTGGCGGCGTACGACCCGCGAGGCGTCCCAGCTCATGCCGGCCGGATGCGGGGCCGTCGGTGGGACGTCGGCGAGCAGGTCGGCCCACTGGTCGAGCGTGTCGGCGGCGGCCTGCTCGTCAGCGGGCGCGCTGCGCGGGTCGAGGCGCACCACGTAGGCGAGCAGCGCGGCAACTTCCTGACGGTTCACTGGGCGGGCTCCTTGGGTGTGGTGGCGAGGGCGGCGGCGAACATGTCGGCCGCGGCGGCGACCCGGCCACGGCGCGGCCCGGCGGCGAGGGGGATCACGTCCGCTCCCGGCGTGGTCGGGGCGCCCGCCGGAACGGGCGGGAGCGCCGACCAGCCGGGCAGGAAGTACCGGACGGACCGGGGGCGGCTCCGAGCGTGCTGCCACTGGCCGCGGGCGTGGTCGACCAGCGCGGCGACGGCCGTGCGCTTGATGATCGCTTCCAGGCGGAACCAGTCGGCCGCGGGGAGGTTCCACTCGACGACGATGCCCGCGGCCGTCAGCGCATCGCGCAGCGGCCGGGCGTTCGCCGGAACCGCCGATGTGGTGCCCGCGCCCGCGTAGCTGGCTAGCTCTACCTCCGTAGGAGGTAGAGGGGCCGGGCCGGGTCGGGGGGACCGTGACGGGTTCACCCCGTCACGCTGTGACGACCACCCCTGACCTGCGGAAACATCCGGGAAATCGATTCGATTTGTTGAGGATTCGAGATTTTCCGACGCCGGATCGTCGTCGATTCGACCACGATTCGACGACGAATCGGAAGGATTGCCTTCCTGGTCGCGCCGCTTTCCGGCGGCCTTCACGCGGGCCCGCTGCTGCCGTTCCGCGGCTTTCTGCCGGCCGTCCTCCACCGAGGCCCGGGTCGGGTTGTACGCGAGGAAGTCGTGCATCTGGAAGTCGCTCGGCGGTGGTTGCGGGCAACGAGGGCAGGCGTGACCGTGCTCGTGCCACAGGCCGGACGCAACCAGCTTTCTTGTCTGCGGGGCGGTGCCGTAGAGCTGAGCGACCACGCCGGGTACCGCGCCCTCGGTGAGGTGCTGGGCCGCGTAGGCACCCGCCCGCATCCACAGCCCGATCGCGGCGTTCCCGGCTTTCAACATTTTGGGGTGCGCGTGGGCAGTGTCATCAATCCTGAACCAGGACAAGGGACTTACTCCTTCGCCCCGGGGCGAGGACGGGAACCGCCCTCGCCCCGGGATGTCACAGGGCGGGCGCGGCGGCCGGAGCGGGGAACTTGCTGCGGTTGTTGCACATGTCGCAGTACCGCTTGCCGTTGGCGCGGTGCCGACCGTGTACGTCCTGGTCGTGTTCGCAGGACGGGGGCCGGTGGGCCATGCCGATGATGGCGGCCAGGGCGGCGCGGTCGCGCTGCCGGGTGGCCCGGTCGTCGACGTGCTCGGGGGCGCAGCAGTGCGGTATGCCGCACGTCGGCCGGACCTGCCCGACCGGCTGTCGGCCGGTGCGCAGGACGAACGCGGCGCGGGCGGCCGTGTAGGCGGTACCCCGGTGCTGAAAACGGCCCACCCCGTGAGCGGTGAGGCTGCCCGCGGTCCACTGCCGGTGCCCGCCCTCGGTGGCGCGGGTCCGGGCGGCGAATGCTGCGGCCAACCCGACCGGGGCCTCGGGAGAGGAGGTGTTCACGCTGAGCCCTCCTCGGTTGCGGTAAGGGCGGCGATATGCGCGGCCAGATCCCCGGCGCGCCACGCCGCGGCGACGGCGGCGCGGCCGGTCTTCCGCCATGTCAGCGCGTGGGTACGGGCGCGGGTCGGCTTGATGACGACGCCGGGGACCTCGTGCGCCTCGCCGGTGTCGGCGTCGACCCATTGGGCGCGGCGCGCACCGGTCTTGCCGGGGGGCAGCTCGACGGCGGCCATGTTCGCCAGCAGCTCGACAGCGGCCCACGGTTTGACAGTCCGTACGACCCGCGTTTCGGTCCACTGCTCGTCCGGGAACGTGGTGCGCACCCACCGGGCGAACGCGTCCTCGTCGACGACGGCCGGGCCGGTCTCGCCCCGGCGCAGGGAGATGGTGGCGACCTGCTCGCCGTCGGGGAGCGTGGCGGCGATGCGCTCGGTGCCGTCCCGCTCCGCGGCGGCATCCAACGCCCGCTGAGTGCGGGCCCGTACGTCCTTCTTGGCGGCGGCAACGCGGGCGGCCAACAGATCGAGCACGGCCTGTTCCGCGGCGAGGTCCCGCAGCGACTCGACGGGCTGCACGGTGGTGTCGGCGGCGCTCATGCGGCGGCCCCGGAAGCTTCGAGCAGGTCGTCGCGCATCTCGCGGAGCTGGGCGACGGTGGCGTCGGCGGGCTGGCACTGGAACCGGGCGGCGAACGCCTCGTCGGCCTCATCACGGCTGTTCAGCCCGGCCGCCTTCGCGGCGTCGTACATCTCGCCGACCGCGGCGGCCTGCTCCTGGTCCTGGGCGTGCTCTGCCGACGGAGCAGCCTCGGCGGCCGGGCGGCGGTCCGGCTTCGCCTCGGCACGCTTCTTCGCCGCTACGGCATCGATGCGGGCGAGGTAGTCGGCAGGCGCACCCGCGGCGACGGCCGCCTCGCGCACCTTCTTGAAGTCTTCCGGGTTCGCCGCTCGGGCGGCCTCCGCGATGAAGTCCCGGGGCGGTCCCGACTGCTGCGGGGGCCGGGCCTGCTCCCACGGCCCCGGCTCGGCACGCTGACTCCGCCGCGCCTGCTGCCCGCCCCGCCGCTGCTGTTGGCGCTGGGCCTGCTCGGCGCGGTGCTCCGGGGGCGGGGTCGGGGTGTCACGGTCGCCGTCGTCGATGCTGCGCGCGTCCACGGGGATCATGAGGACTTGCAGCAGCAGGTACTTCATGGCCGCGCTCATGGCCTTGTTGGTGGCCTTGTCGGCGAAGTCGCTTGCCTCGCCCGGGACGGTGGCGAGCAGCGCGTCGCCCGCCGGGCCGTACAGGTAGTACCGCATGGTGAGGCGAACCGTGGTCATCTTCTCGCCGCGGCGCTCGGCGGTCTGCTCGGCGACCTCCGGCAGGATGAACAGCCCGTGTTCCCGCATCGGCCCGGCAACGGCCGACATCAGGTCGTCGATACCGCGGAACATGAACCGCTGCTGCTCGTTGCGCTGGTTCTTCCCCACGGGCGTCGTCCCGCGCATCACCGCGTTGATCACCGCGAACACACGCGGGACGTCCGCCGGGCCCCCGCCGGGCGCCGGCATGTACTGAACGTGTGCTGCTCCGGCGGGAGTTGAAGCCGTGTAGGTGACCGGCGCCGGGCGCTCGGGTGCGGTGCTCATGTGTGGTTCCTGTTCTGGGCGAGATGGGCGCGGGCGGCGCGGGCGGTGAGGTCGTCGGCGAGGCGGATCGCCTCGCGCGGGGTAAGCGTGTCGTCGAGCTGGGAGCCCGACGGGCACTCGGCGAGCAGGGCCTCGCGGGTGCCGTCGGCCTCGGCGGCACGCATCGCGCGGCCGTAGTCCGTGGCGAGCGGCGACGCCTCGGCGTGGTCGTAGGCGGCGACGGCCTCGGCGTGCGCCGTGAGGAGCACACCGAGCGCGTCGGGGTCCTCGGCGTACGCGGTGGCGAGGTCGTCTAGCAACGGGTCGACACGTTGGGCGACCGGCAGACGGACGGCGCGGCCGTCGGGAGTGAGCTGCGGCCGGATCACCGGGCATCACCCTCATGCCGGCCGAGTTCACGCGGGCCGAACGACGTCGCCATCGGGGACAGGCGGCCGGTGCGCACCTCGTACCGGTGGCTCCGGTTCCAGTCGGCGCGGCTGAACTGCTGGTGCAGCAGGTCACGGGCGATGCGGTGTGCGGCCAGCGGTGCGTTGAACGGGCGGCCGTGCCCGTCGAGGAGGAGTACATGCGTCCGGCGCCGGGGGACGCCACCGCGATCGGTCCACACCGGCGTGAGGCGGATGCCGGCGACCTCGGGGGCGAGGGCGGCGAGGGTGCGCGCGATGCGAACCGTACGTATGGCGTCGGTCGCGCGGGGGGTACGGCGGGTAGTCTGCGGGGTCACGACGGAGTTCCCTCCAAGGAGTCGTGACGGGCCGCTCCGGGCGCAATCCGGGGCGGCCCATCGAAGTTTCAGGCGGCGACGCGGAGCGTGGCGGCCGGGGCCTGCTGGGCGCGCTGCTCGCGCTCCAAGCGACGACAGATGAACTCGACCTCGGGGGCGAGGCGGCCAGCGGCGCGGTCGGCGTCGCGGCGGGCACGGGCCCGGTCGAGGACAGCGCGAGCGTTGATGAACGCCTGCTCGCGGGAGATCACGGCACGGCTCATGCGGCGGTCCGCTTGACCAGATGATGCGTCGACACGCCGTAGTGCTGCTCCACCGCCGCGGCCAGCGCCGCGGAAGGGGCACCGTTCCCCCGCCACAGGCGCCACGCAGTCGTACGGGCAACCTTCATGCGGCGAGCGGTGTCGGACGGGCTGGCGTCGCCCAGCTCGCGGGCAGCAGCAATGAACGTAGCTCTGTCATACATAGAAACGTCCTTCCGTGGGCGAACACTTATCGTCCACGGGTGGAACGTTATCAGCGTTCAAGCGTGATCACTAGGAGGAGAAAAAAACCGCGCAGACGGTTTTGATTGGATTGACAAGCCGCCACAAGACCTTCACAATCGGCCACACGTTCGACCAATTGGGGAGGGGATTTCGGGGTGGATCGGACACCGGCCACCTTTGGCCGAATGCCGCTGAGTCATGGTTCGCTCACGCGCGATATGTTCCACCCATGGAACAAGCATCGCGGCAGTTCGCTGCCTGGCTACGTGAAGAACTCATCCACCGCGGCTACGACCTCAGCGCCAGGGGAGGCGGACAGACCAAGTTCGCCGAGCGCTCCGGCATCGGCCGCGCCACCATCAGCCGCCTACTCAGCGGCACCGGCAGCCCTGATACGCGCAGCCTCGGGCTTCTCGCCACCGCGCTCGGACTACCGCTCGGTGAGGTCCTGGTCCGCGCCGGCATCCTCGACCGATCCGAGCTGAAGGCCGTCCGCACCCCAGCGACCGGCGATGAACGCATAACGCCGGAACAGGCCGCCGACGAACTCGGCATCCGCGACACACAGGCCCGCCGCCTGTTCGTGAGCATGACGAAAACCCTTCAACGACCATCCCCTGATAACGGCGACCAACAGGCCGCCGAGCAGTAGCGGCACCCTTGTACGGAGGACAACCCACAATGCGACGCCACCTGCCCGCGTGCGCAATAGCGCTACTCATCGCCGGAATTGCTGTGGGACTACTCGGCCTCCTCAGTCACGACAGCAACACGGTCATGAACGTCGGCATCATCATGGGATTGGTAGCCGTCCCCGGCATCGTCGCCGCTTCCGTCGACCGCGCACACCGCGTCGCCGACGATCAACTCGCCGCATCTCACCGTGCTGGATACGAGCTGGCCCTCGACCACGTCGCCCGCGGCCTGCTCGACGCCCCCGCCCCGCCGAGTCCCGGCCGCCGGGACGACCACGCCGAGCAGGTCGCGGGCAACGTGATCCCACTGCGCCCGCACCCAATCCAGCAATCGGAACGGAAGGCACTGTGACAACAGCGCAGATACCTCCCACGTTCAGGCCGACACGGCTCACGCCTTACGTCGGATACATCCGGGTGTCGACCTGGAAAGAAGAGAAGATCAGCCCCGATCTCCAACGCACGGCCATCCTCGACTGGGCCAAGCGAAACGGGGTCGAGATCACCGAATGGATCGAAGATCTCGACACGACCGGCCGCAACTTCAAACGCAAGATCATGCGGGCCATCGAGATCGTCGAAAAGGGCAAAGAGCAGGGCATAGCCGTATGGCGGTATTCCCGCTTCGGTCGTGACCGCGCGGGGAACGCGATCAACCTCGCACGCGTCGAGACCATCGGCGGCCAACTGGTCAGTGCCACCGAACCAGTTGACGCCACGACGGCGATAGGCCGTTTTCAGCGCGGCATGCTCCTCGAATTCGCCGCGTTCGAGTCCGACCGCATCGGCGAAGCATGGGCGGAAACGCACCAGCACCGCCGCGCCCAAGGGCTACCGGCCACCGGCCGCCCGCGGTTCGGGTACATCTGGCACCGACGGTGGAACGCCAAGACCGAAACCCTGCAAGAAGAAAAGTATGAGCCCGACCCGGACGTCGGGCCGGTCGTCGCCGAGCTGTACCGCATGTACAGCGACGATATCGCCCCGAAGGGGTTCGCAACCCTGTGCGGCTGGCTCAATTCCCAAGGAATCCGCACCAAAGGTGGAAGGCTATGGGGGACCCATACCCTCACCCGCTATATGGATAGCGGGTTCCCTGCCGGCCTACTCCGCATCCACGACCCTTCATGCAAATGCAACGGGCGGAAAACCAACGGTTCTTGCCCCAACTACTTCTTCGCCCAAGGGGCGCACGAGGAGCTGATCGACTACGACCTATGGCAGAAGTACCGAGCCAGGAGGAAAGAGGTCCGGAACACCCCTCCTCGCGCGCGCAACGCCATCTACGAGCTGACCGGAGTTGTCCGGCATGAAGCATGCCGCGGCGGAACCAGCATGACCACCCGGCAGACGAAGAGGGCCGATGGCGAGGTCGTCAACGACATCGGGTACGCCTACCGCTGTTCACAGCGAGCCGCATCCGGCGGCACCAGGTGTGAGAGCGCCTGGATTCCGCGCCGCTCCGTAGAGGGTGAGGTCCGCAAGTGGCTCAAACGGGAAGCTGCGCGGGGCATCGACGCCGCACCGTCCCTTGTGTCCGCCGATGAGCCGCACCTCGACGAGCGGGCCCTCGCCAAGCTGAGGCGAGCCAAGCTCACGGCAGAGTACGAGGCGGCCGAGGCCGCACTTACACGGTTGATCATGGATCAGGCCGAGAACCCTGAGAAGTACCCGGCGGGCGCGTTCGAACGGGCGCGTGACACCTACCTCACGCGGCAGGAACGCATCCGGCGGGACCTCGAAAAGGTCACGGACGTTGCCGAGGCGCCCCGGCGCTCGGACTACCAAACGCTGATCGTAGGCGTGGCGGAAGAGTGGGATTCGTTCAACACCACCGAGCGCAACGCCATGATCAAGCAGCTCGTACGGCGCGTTGTCCTGTGGCGCAAGAAGGGAGAAGACGGCGAACCCATACCGGGAGCCGCGGGCGTAGGAGTGAGGGTCCACCCCCTGTGGGAGCCGGACCCCTGGGAGCCGGCACTTATCTGCCGAGGGCCGTTCGGGACCGTTACGCCCGGCCTCTGGCTGGCTGCCGAACTGGGGATGCGCCCCGACACCTGGGGCGAGATCCCCCCGCGGTAGTGACATACCGCTGGGAACCCCCCGAGAATCGCGCCAGTAGCTACCGGCGCGTAACCGAAATGGGGAGGACCCCGGTGTTCAGCACGATGCAAGAAGTCCCGCTGACGATCTCGCGGATTCTGGAGCACGGCCGCACGGTGCACGGCTCATCCGAGGTCATCACCTGGACCGGCGAGGCCGGACCGCAACGCCGCACCTTCGCCGAAATCGGGAACCGCGCCGCTCAGCTCGCTCACGGCCTACGCGCACTTGGGGTAGGGCCCGGAAGTGTTTTGGGTTCACTCATGTGGAACAACGCCGAACATCTGGAGGCGTACCTCGCCGTCCCGTCCATGGGCGCGGTGCTGCACACCCTCAACCTGCGGCTCCCCGCCGAGCAACTGACCTGGATCGTCCGCCACGCCGAGGACCGCGTCCTGCTCGTCAACGGCAGCCTGCTGCCGCTCCTCGCGCCCCTGCTGCCGCGGCTCGACACCCTCGAACACCTCGTCGTCGTGGGCCCCGGCGACCGCTCCGTCCTGACCGGCGTCCGGCCCGCCGTCCACGACTACGAGGAACTCCTCGACGGCCACCCGGAGCGCTACGACTGGCCCGAGCTGGACGAACGCGAGGCCGCCATCCTCTGCTACACCTCCGGCACCACCGGCGACCCCAAGGGCGTCCTCTACAGCCACCGCTCCCTCTACCTGCACTGCCTCCAGGTCAACACCACCGAAGCCTTCGCGCTCGGCGCCGCCGACCTGGCACTCCCCGTGGTCCCGATGTTCCACGTCAACGCCTGGGGCCTGCCGCACGCCGCGTTCATGGCCGGGGCGTCGCTGCTGATGCCGGACCGTTTCCTCCAGCCCGCGCCGCTCGCCGAGATGATCGAGACGCTGCGGCCCACCATCGGCGCCGCCGTCCCCACCATCTGGCAGGGCCTCCTCGCCGAACTCGACGCCACGCAGCGCGACGTGGCCTGTCTGCGGACCGTCGTCATCGGCGGCTCCGCCTGCCCGCCCGTCCTCATGCGCGGCTTCGAGGAACGCCACGGCATCCGCGTCGTCCACGCCTGGGGCATGACGGAGACCTCCCCGCTCGGCACCGTCGCCCACCCGCCCGCCGGCGCCACCGGAGACGAGGAGTGGCGCTACCGCACCACCCAGGGCCGCTTCCCCGCCTCCGTCGAGCCGCGGCTGATCGGCCCGGCGGGCGAAACGCTCCCCTGGGACGGCGCATCCGCCGGCGAACTGGAGGTCCGCGGCCCGTGGATCGCGGGCGCCTACTACGGCGGCGCGGACGGCGCCCCGCAGCGTCCGGACGACAAGTTCAGCCCCGACGGCTGGCTGCGCACCGGCGACGTCGGCACGATCTCCCCGGACGGCTTCCTCACCCTCACCGACCGCGCCAAGGACGTCATCAAGTCCGGCGGCGAGTGGATCTCCTCCCTGGAGCTGGAGAACCACCTCATGGCCCACCCGGACGTAGCCGAAGCCGCGGTGATCGCCGTACCGGACGACAAATGGGGCGAACGCCCGCTCGCCGCCGTCGTCCTCACCGACGGCGCCACCACCGGCCACGACGCGCTGAAGACGTTCCTCGCCGACCGCGTCGCCCGCTGGCAGCTCCCCGAGCGCTGGACCCGGATCGGAGCCATCCCGAAGACCAGCGTCGGCAAGTTCGACAAGAAGGTCCTGCGACGCCAGTACGCGGACGGCGAGCTGGACGTCACCCACCTCGGCTGAACCGGCCCCCGACGCACCGGAGCCCCCGTAGGTACCTCACCTACGGGGGCTCCGCCGTCGTACGGACGGGCGCTCAGTTCGTCCCGATCTTCGCCAGCAGATCGACGATCCGGGACTGCACCTCGGCGCTGGTCGAGCGCTCCGCGAGGAACAGCACCGCCTCGCCGTCCGCGAGCCGCGGCAACTGCGCCGGATCGAGATCGACGGAGGTGTAGACGACCAGCGGGGTGTGGTCGAGCAGCCCGTTCGCCCGCAGCCAGTCGACGATCCCGGCCCGGCGGCGACGCACCTGCATCAGGTCCATCACGACCAGGTTCGGCCGCACCTGATGCGCCACCGCGACCGCGTCACTGTCCGCCGCGGCCCGCGCCACCTGCATCCCGCGCCGCTCCAGCGACGCCGTCAACGCCCCGGCGACGGCGTCGTTCTGCTCGATCAGCAGCACCCGCGGCGGATGCTGCTCACTGTCCCGCGGCGCCAGCGCCTTCAGCAGCACCGCCGGATCCGCGCCGTACGCCGCCTCCCGCGCCGCCTGCCCCAGACCGGCCGTGACCAGCACCGGAACCTCCGCCGCCCCCGCCGCCTGACGCAGCGACTGCAGCGCGGTACGGGTGATCGGCCCGGTCAGCGGATCGACGAAGAGCGCCGCCGGATACGCGGCGATCTGCGCGTCGACCTCCTCCCGGGAGTTGACGATCACCGGACGGTAGCCGCGGTCGCTGAGCGCCTGCTGCGTGGAGACGTCCGGCGCCGGCCACACCAGCAGCCGCCGCGGATTGTCCAGCGGCTCCGGCGGCAACTCGTCGTCCATCGGCGGCTGCTGCGGACCGAGCACCTCCACGGCGCCGTCCGGCCCGTCCAGCGGCTCCGGCCCCTCACTGCCCTCGTCCGGCGCGGAGACCGCGAACGCCCGGCCCTCGCTCGCGTCCAGCAGATGCGGCTGCGGCGCACCCTGCCCGGCCGCCTGCCGGCGCCCGGCCACCGCCTCCCCGCGCCCGCTCTCCTGCGGCGCGGCGAGCTTACGGCGCCGCCCCGACCCGGCGGCCGGCGTCCCACCGGGCGGCGTACCCCCGGCGGCAGGACCCTGCGCCTGCGGATCGACGAGCTGCTGCGCGAACGGCACACCCTGCCCGAGGGTGCGCACACTGAACGCCCGCCCGTGCGACTGCCCGGGCCCCGGCCCGCCGTCCTCCTCCGGCCGCTGCTCAGCCTCCGCCTCGACGGGACTGGGCCGCCCCCGCCGCCGCCCGGTGGGCGCAGGCGCCTCCCCCTCGGCCGGCACGGCCCCGGGCGCACTCCCGTGCGCCGCCCGCGTCGGCTCGGCGGGCTGCGGCGGCACGGGCTGCCCCGCGCCGACGGGGCCCGTGCCCTGCGGCGGTACGGGCTGACCTGCACCGGCGCCACCGGCGCCCTGCGGCGGTACGGGCTGACCTGCACTGACGGGGCCCGTGCCCTGCGGCGGTACGGGACCGCCGCCGTGGGCCGGGCGCTGCTGCGGCACATCCGGCCGGACCTGCTGCGGCCCCTGCTCCTCGGGCCGCCCGTGCTGCCCGTGCTTGCCCTGACGCACCGGCTGCGGACCGGACTGCCCGGGGAGACCGGGCCCGGCCTGCTGACCCTGCTGCCCGGGGAGACCCGCACCGGCCTGCTGACCTTGCTGACTCTGCTGACCCGGAAGCCCGGGCCCGGCCTGCTGCCCCGGAACGCCCGCACCGGGCCGCACCGGGCCGCCCGGCTGCTGCTGCGGACCCACCGCATGCGGACCCACCGCACCGGCCGCCGCCTCTTCGTCGGACTGCGCCACCAGGCCCTCGGGACCCGCCACGAACATCCCGGACGCCTCGGAGTCCGCCATCGCGGCCGCCGCCCGCTCCTCGGCCGCGGCCCGCCGGGCCCGCCGACGGCCGGTCGGCTCCTCCTGCCACTCGCCCTGCGGCACACCGGGGTTGACCGCCGGCTCCAGCCCGGCCGGACCCGCCGGGGCCCCGGCGGGCTGCGCCGGACCGTTCGCCACCGGCCGCCGCGCCCGGCGCCGCCCGGTGCCCTCGGCCTGCGCGGGCAACTGCCCGGCGACCGCGGGCAACGCCGGCAGCCCGGAACCCGCAGCCGCCCCGGAAGGCGTCCGGTCCGCCGCCGCCGGCGGCAACGCGAACGGCGACCGCGCACCGCCCGCCGCCTGCTGCTGCCCGGCGCGCTCCGCCGCGTCCGCCCGGCCCGGCGCCTCCGCCAGCGCCCGGCGTGCCCGCCGCCCACCGCTCTGCTGCCCGGCACCCTGCGGCGCCACCTGCTGCATCTGCCCCGGATGCCCGACCGGCGTCAACTGCGCCGCACCCGTACCACCGGCCTGCGCCGGACCGTCGGCCTGCGCCGTGCCCGCACCACCGGCCTGCGCCGGAGCCGTGCCCGCACCACCGGCCACCGGACCCGTGCCCGCACCGCCCGGCAGCGCCGGAAGCCCGCCCGTCGCGTTCCCCGGCCGCGCCGCCCGGCGCCGCCCGCCCGCCGCGCCCTCGGGCGCCCCGGACGCGTCGCCCCCGGCCGTACCGTCGCCCGGACGCCCGGCCCCGGCGGTCCCACCGGGCCCGCCGTCCGCACCGTCACCGTCCGGCCGGACCCGCCGGTGACCACCGGCGGACGTGCCGTCGCCGACCGCGTGCCCGGCCCCGTCCGAACCACCGGCCGCCCCGGACCCGCCCGGGCCCGACGGCTCCGTCCCGCGCGCCCGCTGCGCCGGGAGCGGCATCACCGTCGTCCCCTCGCCCTGCGTCTCCGGCGCCCGGACGCCGCCCGCGGGCACCGTGCCGTCCGCCGCCACCGGCAGCTCCAGCACGTACGCACTGCCGCCCGCGCCCTGACCACCCGGCACCTTGTGGGTCTGCATCAGCCCGCCGTGCTGCCGCACGATGCCCCGCGCGATCGGCGCGTGCACCGGATCGCCGCCGCCGTACGGGCCGCGCACCTCGATCCGTACGACATCGCCGCGCCGCGCCGCGGCCACCACGATCGTCGAGTCCTGCGGCCCCCGGCCGCCCGCGCCCTGACCGGCCGCGTCCGCCGCCGGCATCCGGCCCGTCGAGTCGACGCCCGCCACATCCGCGATCAGGTGCGACAGGGCCTGCGCCACCCGCTCCGCGTCGACCATCGCCTCGATCGGCGGCGCGTGCACCGCGAACTGCGCCCGGCCCGGCCCGATCAGATCGATCGCGCCCTCCACACCGGCCGCCACCACACCGTCCAGCGACACCTTCGCGCGCCGCAGCTTCTCCGCCCCGGCGTCCAGCCGCTGATAGCTGAGGACGTTGTCGACGAGCGTCGTCATCCGCGCGTGCCCGGCCGCCAGGTGGTGCAGGATCTGGTTGGCCTCCGGCCAGAGCTGCCCCGCCGGGTCCGAAGCCAGCGTCCGCAGCTCCCCGGTCAGCTCCTCCAACGGCCCGCGCAGCGCCTGCTCCAGCACCGCCAGAAGCTGCGTGTGGCGCGCCGCCAGCGCGTCGTACGGCCGCCGGTCGGTGAACGTCATCACCGCGCCGACAAGCTGATCACCGTCGCGCACCGGAGCCGTCGTCAGATCGACCGAGACCGATTTGCCGTCCTTCGCCCACAGCGCCTGCCCGCGCACCCGGTGCTTGCGCCCGGACCGCAACGTGTCGGCCAGCGGCGTCTCCTCCCACGGCAACGGCGAACCGTCCGCCCGGGAGTGGTGCATCAGCGGATGCAGCTCCTTGCCGCCCAGCTCACTCGCCCGGTACCCGAGGATCTGCGCCGCCGACGGATTGACGAGGACGACCTTGCCGTCCGCGTCGACACCCACGACCCCCTCGGCCGCGGCCCGCAGGATCATCTCCGTCTGCCGCTGCTGCCGCGCCAGCTCCGTCTCGGTGTCCAGCGTCCCCGTCAGATCCCGCACCACCAGCATCAGCAGCTCATTGCCGGTGTAGCCGTTGCGGTGATCCGCGTACGCCGCCTCGAAGGCCGACTCGTACGGAGTGCGGCCGTCCTCCAGATTGGCGCTGGTCACCTCGACGAGCAGCTCACTGCCGTCGGTCCGCCGGGCCACCATCCGCGTCGGCTTCGTCCGCCCGCCCTCGGCGTCGGCGTCGTGCCGCCGCATCGAGCCCGGGATGCGCTTGGAGTCGAACGACGGCAGGAGGTCGAGGAGCCCGCGCCCCACCAGGGCGGTACCGGGCGCCTCGAACGTCTCCAGGGCGATGGCGTTGGCGTTGACGACCGTGCCGTTGCAGTTGACGAGCAACAGCGCGTCAGGAAGGGCGTCCAGTATGGCTGCGAGGCGAGCAGCGCCTCGGGATGGCCTGCTGCTCACGACGACGCTTCCTCCCTGTTACCGCACAGTGCCGGCCCGGCTGGGCGGGCCGCTGGAAGGGAGTCTACGGGCAGTTGCCGTGGACGCCGAGGCGGACGAGGGGCAGGTGACACCCCGGCCGGGTGCGACTCGCCGCACGCCCGACATGTGCCCCGCGTCCTGACCTGCCCGCCCACTCCACCACGAAAGGGCTCGGGCATCGCGTCATGAACCGGTCGTCGGGAGCAGCGGCTCGAACCGGTCCCAGCGGGCGATCTCGCAGCCGTTGGTCCGCCGGAAGTCGGCCTCGACCGGCCGCCCGGCCCAGTACCCGGATACGTGCGCGGTGATCGGACCGCCGTAGATCATCGTGCACTTCGCCGCCTGCGGAACCGCCGCGAACGCGTCCTGCCCCCACCGCGTCATCCGGTCCAGCCGGTCACACGCCCCCGCCGCGTCGAAGTGGTTCCCGCCGTCGGGGTGGCAGAACAGCTCGTACCGCCCGTCGACCCCCGCCGCCCCGGAGCGCGTCACCGTCACCGTCAGATGATCCGCGGGCCGCAGCCGCCCCGCGCCGTCCGCGCCCTCGCCCGCGGCGCGCGTGACGGGCCCCGGCAGCCCGGAGACGCCCCGGTGGTGACGGTGCCCGGTGGGCGGCCGCAGACCCGTACGGTCGAGCACCCCGGCAGGCCCCGTGGGGTTCGGCCCCGCGGCGCGCTCCCCGTGCTGCGGCAGCGGGATCGGCGCCCCCGAGGCGGCGGGCGCGGCCAGCGCCAGCGCGGCAGCGGCGGCCACCACCGGCGCGACGACGGTCAGCAGGGACTTCCGGCGATACGGCATCAGGGCTCCAGGGAAGAGAACGGAACGGGCGCGCGGCACGCACCCACCGGGGCACCCCGCGGCCACGCCGCACCCGGCCCCACCCCTCTAACGCGCCTCCCGCCCCGACGTTTCGCCGGTGGAACGTCTTTGCCGCGGACCCGATGCGCCGAGTACCGTGGGGGGCGATTGGTGACAGCCCACAGAGCTGTGCCATCATCTGGACACGCCACAGCGCTCACGCGCAGGTGTGTGGAGGCGTCGCCTAGTCCGGTCTATGGCGCCGCACTGCTAATGCGGTTTGGGGCTTACCCCCCATCGAGGGTTCAAATCCCTCCGCCTCCGCTCCCAGTCCTCCGGGCCCCTTCTCTTCACGAGAAGGGGCCCGGAGGCGTTTCCGCCCCCTCCGCGCGATCCGGGCGGCCCCACCGGAGAGGCGACAGGCCGGCCAGGCGTCCGCAGAGGAACGCAGGACGGGCGGGCAGCGGACGAGCGGGCCTTCCGTGCGACCGGTGATCGCGGGCTCCGCCCTACGGCGGCCCGCCGCGGAGTCCCGGCATCGATCTTCACCACCGCTCCGGCCCGGCCCGAGGCCCTGACCGTCCTCCGGAACGCGCCCAGCCCCGTCGATCTTCAACGTTTTCCCCGGGGCGCCCTCGGGGCCCCGCTCCTCAGAACGCCACCTCAGAGACGTTTCCGCAGGTCAGGTGGGGTGTGGGCAATGGATTTCGCGTCACGGCGCGGTTCATGTAATGTTGTTCCCGCAACGCCGACCGGCAAGAAAAACCGCCGGAAAGCCAAGCGCTCGTAGCTTAACGGATAGAGCATCTGACTACGGATCAGAAGGTTGCAGGTTCGAATCCTGCCGAGCGCACCGCAGGCCGGAGGCCCCGTCGAGAAATCGACGGGGCCTCCGGCTTTTTGCCGTGACGGCGGTCGTTCTGTGGGGGCGGGGTGCTCGCCACGCCGTCGGCGGGTGGTGCGCCTCCGGTGGAGCGGCGCCGGGGCGGGGAGTGGCGCGTAGGCGTAGGCCGACGGGGTTGCCGGCTGCGGTGATGTGGTGGCCGGGGCGGGCCGGGCGCTGTCGGCCGGGGCGGGGAAGGGGCGCTCCACGAGGCATTACGTGTACGGCTCCGCTGTCGGGGCCGGTGCCCGGTGGTCCGCGGGAGTCCGTTCGGTCGGTCTTTCCCGGCGCCCGTCAGGCGAAGTCGATCGCCGCGAGGGCGGGGCCGGTGAGGGCCAGGACGTACTGGAGTGTGACGGTGCGCCGTCGGGTGGTGTGGGTGATCGCGTCGGTGGGGAGGCAGAGCGCCGCCAGGCCCGTGACGGCGGAGAGGCCCATGGAGAGCTGGGACGCGCCCAGGAAGGGGCCGCTCGCGCCGTCTCCGGAGTACGCCTGCTGGAGGACGACGATGACGAACGCCCCGTAGGCGACGGCGAGCAGGGGGAAGCCGAGCCCGGCGAAGACGCGGAGCGCCCGTGTGGAGGGGGCGAACGGGTCGGGGGCCGCGGGCGGGGTGGGGGCGGTGGAGCGGGTGGCGGGTGTGGTCATGGTGGCCACCCTGGTGCGTGTGCGCGGGCTCCGCATGGTGGCGGGTACTCAGGCGTGGCGGGGGCGGTACTCAGGGCTGCCGCGCTCTTGCGGCCGTGGTCGGTGCGGGTGGCCGGGCCGCTCACGCCAGGCGTCGCGGTACCACCACGACCTGGTCCGGGTCCTCGTAGATGACGTGGCCGGGGGCGTGGGAGTGGAGGCGGTGGCAGGGGATGCGGTGGGTTCGGAGGATGGCGAGGTAGCCGTCGACGCGGGTGATCAGGTGGGGGGATGTGGACTTGAACCAGGCGGCGGCGCCGGGGTGGCGGGTGCGGTCGTAGACGGTGGGGTCGACCTCGGCCGGGTTGGTGAAGTGGGTGTCGTACCAGTCGTTGGAGGTGCGGCGGAAATGTTCCTGGGCCGGGGTGAGGAGGCCCTGGCGGGCGAGGTTGTTGACGAGGGCGAAGACGCCGGGGAAGTGGCCGCGGTCGTTGCGGGTGGCGCCCTGGAAGCGGACGTAGTGGGGGATGGCGGGAGCTGGGGTGGGGGCGACGGAGCCCGGGCCGGGGCCGAGGCCGGTCGGGCGGGGGTGTGGGGGCACGGGGCTCCTTCGGGTGGGCTTGTGCGGGGCGTGGCTGTACGGGCCGGGAAGCCGGCGGGGTGGGGGAGGCGAGGGGGCGCGGCGCGGAATCGGGCCGTGGGGGCGGTGGTGTGGAGAGGCCGGTCGGAGCGGGGCTTCGGTGTGGGTGTGGGGTGCGGTCCGGGGGCTGAGGCCGGCGGGGTGAGGTCCTGGGGGCGTAGGGGTGTGCGGGGGGGCGAGGGGGTGGGTGAGGAAAGGATTAGGCATTGGTGCGGAGTTCGCGTACTGTTTTGTTCACCGACGCGGGGTGGAGCAGCTCGGTAGCTCGCTGGGCTCATAACCCAGAGGTCGCAGGTTCAAATCCTGTCCCCGCTACTGACGCCGTAGGCCCGGTGGATTCGTCCACCGGGCCTACGGCTTTTTTGCGTGCGGTACGCGGCTGTGGCTCGTGGCGGGCGGGTCTGCCGGGGCGGGGAGGGCCGGTGCGGTGGCCTGTCGGACCGGGTGTGGCGGGCGTGGATCGGTGGTGACGGCGGGGGCGTTGCTCGGGCTCGGGGCGGTGTCAGTGGGTGGTCGTACGCTTGCGGGGTGTGGCGATGTACGGGTCCGCGGTGGGCGTTGGAGGGGGCGGCGGAGGGAGAGCGGGGGTTTCGGCAGGGGCTCGGGTGGTACTGCGCCGAGCGGGGTGCGGAGCGGGTCAGTGCGCTGCCCGCGGGGAAGAGGCTGGCGTTCTCCGTGGTGGGGGAGCGGCGGTGCCTGGGGGTGCGGCGGGGCGGGCGGTGGCTCGTCTGCCCGTACGAGGCGGTGATCGGGGGCGCGGCGGCCCGGGATCAGTGTGAGGCGTGTGCCCGGCTGGACCGTTCGCGGTCGGTCGCGGCGGACACCATGGCCGATGATCCGCGTCCGTACGGCGTCTACCTCGCGTACTTCGGGCCCGGGCTGGTGAAGGTCGGGATCACCGCGGCCGAGCGCGGGGCGGCGCGGCTGGTGGAGCAGGGGGCGGTGGCGTACGCGTGGCTGGGGCGCGGGCCGCTGATGGCGGCGCGGCGGGCGGAGGCGGTGCTGGGGAGCGCGCTCGCGGTGCCGGACCGCTTCACCAAGGAGGCGAAGCGGGCGGCGCGCGGGGCGTTGCCGCCGGTGGCGGAGCGGCGCGCCGAGCTGGCCGAACTGCACGCGCGTGCAGGGGAGTTGAACGGATGGCCGGAGACGCTGGCGCCGGTGGACTTCGCGTTCGGCGATCACAGCGGGGTGTTCGGGCTGGCGCGGGTCCCGGCGGGCGCCGCCGAGCTGGGGGCGATGTCGCCGGGTGCCGAGGTGGTGGGGGAGGTCGTGGCGGGGGTCGGGGCGGATGTGTATGTGCGGGTGCGGGTGGGTGAGGCGGGGGCGGTGGTCGGGGAGGCAGGGGCGGTCGGTGAGGTGGTCGCGGTGCTCGATGCCCGGTTGCTGTCCGGATGGGTGCTCGGCGCCGCGCGCGGGGAGGTGACGACGGTTCCCGTGCGGGACGCGCCGTACGGGGGGCGGGAGCGGCGTCGGGGAGAGGAGGGGGGAGGCGGGCAGGAGGGGTTGTTTTGAGGTGCGGTTTCCGGGGCGGGGCGGGGCGGGGCGGCGGTGTGGCGTGGCCGGTCCTGGGCCGGGAGGGCGGTTGGGGTGGGGTGTGTGGGTGGCGGTGATGTTGCGGGGCTGAGGGGGTGGGGTGGCCGTTCCGGTTGGGGTGGATCGGTGCGGTGTGTGGCCTGGTGGGCGGCTCGGTGTGCGGGGTGATGCTGGTGGCTCGGTGGCTGGCGACTCGGTGCGTGTGGCGGGGTCGGGAGTGGGGCGGTGCGGGGTGCCCGCCTTGAGGGTCAGGGGGTGGTCGTCGCGGTTGTGGCTGCGGCTGTGGTGAGGGCGTGGAGGGCGGTGCGGAGTGCGGTCAGGGTTGCTTCGTCGGTGACGCGTTCGGTGGCGGGGTCCACCTTCGGGCCGATGGCGGGGATTTCGAGGCAGGCGTCCGTGATGACCTGGCCCGTCATCATGCGGAGCACTTCCCGCAGTTGCGCGTTGGCGTGATCGCCGCCGGTGGGGAACGGTGACGCGGTGATCACGGCGACCGGTTTGCCGACGCATTCGCCGCTGCTGACCAGCCAGTCGAGCGCGTTCTTGAGTGCGCCCGGGATGCCATGGGCGTACTCGGGGCTGACGATGAGCAGCGCGTCGGCGGCGGCGACCGCGGCGCGGAGGGTGGCGACCGGCTCGGGCGGGGTGGCGTCCTCACCGTCCAGATCGGGGTTGAAGTGCGGTAGCGCGGCGATGTCGGCGGTGGTGGCCGGGCCGTCGAAGAGGTCGAGGGTGGAGCGCAGCACGGCGCCGTTCGAGGAGCGGGCGCGCAGGCTGCCGGAGAGGGCGACGAGTCTCATGCGGTGACCGTACGACCGGGCGTCGGGGCGGTGGGCGGCGGGCGGCCGACGGGCGCGGGGCTGGAGGCGGGGCGCCGACCCCCGTTGGGGACGGCGACTGTGGCGGGGCTGTGGCCGGCCGGTGTTTCTCGGCTGCGCGGAGCGAGGGCGGTGCGGGGTCCGGATCTGCTTGACGTGCTTGTGCTTGTGCTTGTGCGGGGTCGGGTGAGGGGCGGGGCCGTGTCCCGGGCGATGTGGTGTGGGCGGGGCGTGCGGGGAGGGCACGGCGGGGGTGTTTTGGTCGCGCGGGTGAGGACGCGGGTGCACGGGGGGGCGTCAGGTCGTGGTGTGCGGTGCGTTGTTGCAGGTCAGGGCGATTGTCAGTGGTGGGTGGGAGAGTGGGGTGCAGTGATCGGGGTGGGCCGCGCGGGGGGCGGTCCAGCTCGGTCATGGCCAGGTTGTTCAGGGCGAGTTGCGGTACGGGGGAGCCGATGAGAGGGGGCGGAAGGGGGCTGGGCCGGGCGGGGGCGTGAGCGTGGTGCGCAGGTCGTGACGGGCCTGAGTCGGAGAGGGTCGACGGGCACCGCGGGGCGAGGCTGGCTCGTACGGGGAGGGGGCGGATGCAGTGGGCACGGGGGACGACGGGGCGAGCGCTGTGCCGGTCCGGTGTCGCACAGACCTGGCGCCTACGGGGGCGTGGGGGGAGAGGGAACGGAGGAGGAAGGAGGAGCGGGGGTGCTCGGGCTGTGACGGGCTCGGGCTGCTGGAGGGTGTCGGGCCGCCGGGGGCCGGGGCGTGGGCCCAGGCCGGAGAGGCGGGCGGGGGGCGGAGCTGTGGAGACACCTGCGGGGATGCGGGGGCGGCCCTGCGGTGGGGGGCTTCGCGGGAGGCGGAGTTCGTCAAGGGAAGCGTGCGGGGGGGCTCCTGCGAAGGGAGGTGCTGGAGGGCCGCGGTGACCGCTGGAGGGATCTGCGGGTGCGAGGGAGAAGCGGAGGGGCCCGCGCGGGGCGTCAGGGGGAGAGCGCGGTGGCCCGCCGGAAGGGCTGTGACGGGCTCGGGCTGGAGGTTGTCGGGCCGCCGGGCGCCGGGGCGTGGGCCCAGGCCGGAGAGGCGGGCGGGGGCTGGGTGCCGGCCTTGGGGGGGCGGGGGCAGACGGGATTCTCAGGGGATTCACAGGAAGGGGAAAGGGGGCTCTCACGGGGGAGGGGGAGGTTCGGGGCATGACCGTGACTTCATCGCCGTCCGCTGTTTCCGCGGGGCCTTCGGGTGCCCGGCCGTACCGGTCCGCCGTGGGGGGCGGCGGGGAGGCGCGTGCGCCCGGTGGGCAGCCGGGGCTGCGGCGGGCGGACGGGGGCCCGGTGCGGGTGCTGGTGGTGGACGACGAGCCCTCGCTCGCGGATCTGCTGTCGCTCGCGCTCCGATACGAGGGGTGGGACATCAGGGCCGAGGGTGACGGTGCCGGTGCGCTGCGCTCGGCCCGGAGCTGGCGGCCGGACGCGGTACTGCTCGATGTGATGCTGCCGGACATGGACGGGCTGACGGTGCTGGCCCGGCTGCGGCGTGAACTGCCGGATGTCCCGGTGCTGTTCCTGACGGCCAAGGACTCCGTCGAGGACCGGATCGCCGGGCTGACGGCCGGTGGCGACGACTACGTCACCAAGCCGTTCAGCCTGGAAGAGGTGGTGGCGCGGCTGCGGGGGCTGCTGCGCCGGGCGGGGGCCGCGGCGGCGAAGAGCGCCTCGGTGCTGACGGTCGGCGACCTGACGCTGGACGAGGACAGTCATGAGGTGACGCGGGGTGGGGACGACATCCGGCTGACGGCCACCGAGTTCGAGCTGCTGCGGTACCTGATGCGTAACCCGCGGCGGGTGCTCAGCAAGACGCAGATCCTGGACCGGGTCTGGAGCTACGACTTCGGGGGGCAGGCCAACGTCGTCGAGCTGTACATCTCGTACCTGCGCCGGAAGATCGACGCCGGACGGGAGCCGATGATCCACACCCGGCGCGGCGCGGGCTATCTGATCAAGCCTGCCGGATGACACGAGCACGGAGGCGGGCGCGGAGCGGAGACGGAAGCGGACGGTGACGTACCGGGGAGGAGAAGGGGGAGACGGAGGCGGGCGAGGCGCCTTGTTCCGGGCGCCCCGGCGTGCGCGGGCCGGTCGGCGGGCCTGGTCGTTGCGGACGCGATTGGTGGTGGCCGCCGTGGGGTTGATCGCGGTGGTGGGGGCGGTCATCGGGGTGGTGACGGCGGTGGCGTTGCACTCGTATCTGCAGGAGCAGTTGGACGGGCGGCTTCAGGAGGCGGTGGGGCGGGCGGCGCGGCCGCCGCGGGAGGTGGCGGAGCATGCCGGGAGCCTCGATTTCGTCGTGCTGGGCGGGCAGCACTGGGGGACCGTCGGGGCGCGGGTGGCGCCGGACGGGTCGGTGGGGGCCGGGGCGCGGGCGAACGGCTCGCTGAGCCGGGTGCCGTCGGAGCGGCTGGACGCGTTGTCCGCCGGGCAGGTGGCGGCGCTCGGGTCCGTACCGCGGGACGGGCGGCCGCACACCGTCGCGTTGCCGGGGCTCGGTGATTACCGGGCGGCGTTCGCGCCGGACGGGTCGCTGGTGATGGGGCTGCCGTTGGGCGATGTGCAGGACACGGTGGGGACGCTGGTGGCGGTTGAGGCGTGTGTGACGGGAGCGGGGCTGCTCGCGGCCGGGATGGCCGGGGCGGCGATGGTCGGGTTCGCGTTGCGGCCGCTGCGCCGGGTCGCGGCGACGGCCACATCGGTCGCGGAACTGCCCTTGCACCAGGGCGAGGTGGCGCTGCATGTCCGCGTACCGGAGAGCGAATCGGACGGGCGGACGGAGGTCGGTCAGGTCGGTGCGGCGCTCAACCGGATGATCGGGCACGTCGGTTCGGCACTGGCGGCGCGGCAGGAGAGCGAGATGCGGGTGCGGCGGTTCGTCGCCGACGCCAGCCATGAGCTGCGGACACCGCTCGCCTCGATCCGCGGGTACGCCGAGCTGACCCGGCGCGGCGACGAACGACCCGGGCCGCGGACCCGGCATGCCCTCGGGCGGATCGAGTCGGAGGCGGAGCGGATGTCCGGGCTGGTGGAGGACCTGCTGCTGCTCGCGCGGCTCGATTCCGGGCGCCCGTTGGAATCCGCGCCGCTGGACCTGTCGCCGCTGGTCGTGGACGCGGTGAGCGACGCGCGGGCCGCCGGTCCCGGTCACCGGTGGCGGCTGGATCTGCCCGTCGAGCCCATGACGGTGCGGGGGGACGGGGCGCGGTTGCAGCAGGTTCTGGTGAACCTGCTGGCCAACGCCCGGGTGCACACGCCGGAGGGGACGACCGTCACGGCGCGGCTGCGGGCGGCGGACGGCGGCGTCCGGCTGCAGGTCCACGACGACGGCCCCGGCATCGCGCCGGAGCTGCTGCCGCGCGTCTTCGAACGGTTCGCCCGCGGCGACGCCTCCCGCTCCCGCGCCGCCGGCAGTACGGGGCTGGGCCTGGCCCTGGTCCAGGCGGTGGTCACAGCGCACGGCGGGACGGTGGCGGTGGAGAGCGCGCGGGGGCGGACGGTTTTCGCGGTGGTGTTGCCGGGGGCGGCGGAGGGCGCGAGCCGGGAGTTGGGGGCGATACCTCGGGAGGGCGCGGGGCGGGCGCCGGGGGCGGGGGCGGGGGCTTAGGCGTCGGCTCGCGGTCCGGCATCGGCTCAAGTCTGGCGTCAGGCCGGAGCCGCTCCGAGCCTGGCCTCTGGCTCCAGCCTTCGGGCTCCGGCCCAGCCCCGGGCCGCTCCGGCTTCGGCCCAGCCTCGGGCCGCTCCTCTCCGGACCGCTCCTCTCCGGACCACTCCGGGTCCGCCCCACTCCGGGTCCGCCCCACTCCGGCTCCGCCCTGTTCCAGGCCCGCCCCATTCCGGAAGCACCCCGCTCTGGAGCCGGCTTCGGCCCAGCCTCGGGCCGCTCCGGCTTCGGCCCAGCCTCGGACCGCTCCTCTCCGGACCACTCCGGGGCCGCCCCGCTCCGGAAGCACCCCGCTCCAGGCCCGCCCCACTCCGGAAGCACCCCGCTCCGGAGCCGCCCCCGTCTCCGCCCCGTCCGCGCCCCCGCCCGTATCGGTTCACAGCTCACCCACAGCGTCAGCACACGTTCGTGACAGCGGAGTTGGCGAGCGTTCCCCTGTGACGCCAAGGGATACGACACCAAGGGACAGGACGCCCGGAGACACGGCGCAAAGCGGTATGCCGTGGAGTGGGCCGGCCGACGGGACGGAGCGGCCCGGCCGTCCGGATCACCCGGAGCCGTCGCACGGCGGGGGCATGGTGAGCAGCGCCGATGGTGGCCCCGGCGGCGGAATGGACGAGGCGGCGACCGACCGGGTGAACGCCACGGGAACCGGCCGGACGAACGCCGCGGCGATCGGTGAGGCGCCCCCTGCGGTGGGGAATTCCGCCCGGTTCTCCGCTCCCGTGGCGAGGGCGTCCGCCCTCCTCGCGGCCCCTTCGGCAGAGGCTCCCGCCTCCATGGCAGAGGCGCGCGCCCCACTCCCGGCCCCCTCGTCAGAGGTCCCCGCCTCCGCGACGGAGCCCCCCACCCGTCCGCGCGTCCCCATCACGGAGGCACCCACCTCCATCACAAACGCACCGGCCCTCACCGCGGAGGCCCCCGCTCCTCCGCGCGCCCCTGTCACGAAGGCCCCCGCCCCCGCCTGGCCCCCCTGGGAGGCCCTCCCCGCGCGGGATCATCTGCGGCCCGAGGGCGACGGGACGGTCCTCGATGTCGTCATCCCCGTCTACAACGAGGAGCGTGATCTCGGGCCGTGTGTGCGGCGGTTGCACGCGTATCTGGGGCGGACGTTTCCTTACGGGTTCCGGATCACCATTGCGGATAACGCCAGTACCGATCGGACTCCGGAGGTCGCGGCTCGGCTCGATGACGCGTTTGACGAGGTCACGGCCGTGCGGCTGGAGCAGAAGGGGCGGGGGAGGGCGCTGCGGCAGGTGTGGTCGATGTCGGGGGCGCCGGTGCTGGCGTATATGGATGTCGATCTGTCCACGGATCTCAACGCGCTGTTGCCGCTGGTCGCGCCGTTGATCTCGGGGCATTCGGATCTGGCGATCGGGTCGCGGTTGGCGGGCGGTGCGCGGGTGGTGCGCGGGCCGAAGCGGGAGTTCATCTCGCGGACGTACAACCTGATTCTGCGGGGGTCGTTGGCGGCACGGTTCTCCGATGCGCAGTGCGGGTTCAAGGCGATCCGCGGGGATGTCGCCGCGCGGCTGTTGCCGCTGGTCGAGGACACCGGCTGGTTCTTCGACACCGAGCTGCTGGTGCTGGCGGAGCGGGCCGGGCTGCGGATCCATGAGGTGCCGGTGGACTGGATCGACGATCCGGACAGCACCGTTCACCTCGTCCGGACGGCGACCGATGATCTCAAGGGCGTGTGGCGGGTGGGCCGGGCGCTGGCCACCGGGGCGTTGCCGCTGGACCGGTTGGCGCGGCCGTTCGGGGACGATCCCCGGGACCGGGCGCTGGCGGGCGTACCGGGCGGGCTGGCCCGGCAGCTCGTCGGCTTCTGCGTGGTCGGCGCGCTCAGCACGCTCTGCTACCTCGGGCTGTACTCGCTGGCCCGGCTGGGCATGGGGCCGCAACCGGCCAACGCCGTCGCGCTGTTGCTGTCGGCGTTCGCCAACACTGCGGCCAACCGGCGGCTGACGTTCGGCGTACGGGGCCGGGACCGGGCGGTCCGCCACCAGGCGCAGGGCCTCGCCGTGTTCGCCATCGGACTGGCCCTGACCAGCGGTTCCCTGGCCGCGCTGGACGCCGCCTCCGGCCGTCCCGGCCACGCCACCGAACTGGCCGTCCTGATCGTGGCGAACCTCGCGGCCACGGTGCTGCGCTTTCTGCTCTTCCGGGCGTGGGTCTTCCCCGAGCGGGAGCGCGGGCGGCGCCGGGCGGCGGGCGGAACGGCGGCGGGCGGAACGGCGTCGAGCGTCTCCGGGCCGGACGCCCTGGACCGGGCCGCGTCCGGCCCCGCCCCCGGCGCCGGGGACGTCTCGTTCCCGGGCACCGCGGCCCCCGGCTTTCCGCCCGGTCGCGCCGCCTCCGCGCCCCAAGGCCCCACCCCGAACGACATCTCCCGGAGCACCCGATGACCACCCGCCCCGACGCCCGCCCCCCTCACCAGCCGCAGACCGGGACCACGGCGGCGGCCCCACTCCCGTACGGCCCCGACCCTGGTTCCGGCCTCGGCCTCGGCGCCGTACCCGGCACGGCGGCGTCCGGCGGGCCGGTCTTCCTCGCCCGCTTCCTCCGGGGCCGTCCCGGTGATCCTCGTGGTGCGCGGCCCGCGCTGCTGGTGTTGTTGCTGGTCACGGCCGTGCTGTACCTGTGGGATCTGTCGGCGTCCGGGTATGCGAACCAGTTCTACTCGGCGGCGGTGCAGGCGGGGAGCGAGAGCTGGAAGGCGTTCTTCTTCGGTTCGTCGGACGCGGCGAACTCCATCACCGTCGACAAGCCGCCGGCCGCGCTGTGGCCGATGGCGTTGTCGGTGCGGCTCTTCGGGCTCGGCGCCTGGCAGGTGCTGGTGCCGCAGGCGCTGATGGGCGTGGCGACGGTCGGGACGCTGTACGCGGCGGTGCGGCGGCGGTTCGGGGCGGGCGCCGGGCTGCTGGCCGGGGCGGCGTTGGCGGTGACGCCGGTGGCCGCGCTGATGTTCCGCTTCAACAACCCGGACGCGCTGCTGTGCCTGCTGATGGTGGGCGCGCTCGCCGCGGTGCTGCGGGCCCTGGAGTCGGGGCGGACACGGTGGCTGCTGCTGGCCGGGGCGTGCTTCGGGTTCGGATTCCTCACCAAGACGTTGCAGGCGTGGCTGATCCTGCCGGCGGCGGCGCTGGTGTACCTGTGCTGCGCGCCGGTGGGCCGGGCCCGCCGGGTCGGGCAGTTGCTGCTCGCGGGGCTGGTGACCGTGGTGACGGGAGGCTGGTGGGTGGCGCTCGTCGAGCTGTGGCCCGCGGCGTCGCGCCCGTACATCGGCGGCTCGCAGCACAACAGTTTTCTGGAGCTGACCTTCGGCTACAACGGGTTCGGCCGGATCACCGGCGACGAGACCGGCAGTGTCGGCGGCGCCAAGGGCGGCCCCGGCGGTGGCGGTGGCTGGGGGGAGACCGGCCCGGCCCGGCTGTTCTCCTCGGACATGGGCGGGCAGATCGCCTGGCTGCTGCCGGCCGCGCTGATCCTGCTGGTCACGGCGGTCTGGCTGCTGCGGCGGGTCCGGCGGGCGACCGATGCGCACGAGGCGGCGCAGCGGGCGGAGTTCCTGCTGTGGGGCGGTGCGTTGCTGCTGACGTTCGTGACGTTCAGCTTCATGTCCGGGATCTTCCACCAGTACTACAACATCGCGCTGGCGCCGTACGTGGCGGCGCTGACCGGTATGGGCACGGCGCTGCTGTGGCGCCGTCCGGGCCGTGGCGGGCGGGGCGTGCTCGCCGTGGTGGCCGTGGTGACGGCGGGCTGGTCGTACGTGCTGCTGGACCGCTCGCCGGAGTGGCTGCCGTGGCTGCGCTGGGCGGTCCTGGTCGTGGGCCTGATCGCCGCGCTCGGCCTGCTGGTCCCGGCGGGGCGGGGCGCGGCGCGGCGCCGGGCGGCGCCGGTGGCGGCCGGGCTCGGCGTCGCGGTGGCGCTGGCCGGCCCGGTCGCGTACACGCTGAACACGGTCGCCACCCCGCACGGCGGCTCGATCATCACGGCGGGCCCGGCGGTACGGAGCGGTCATGGCTTCCCGGGCGGCGGCGGGATGCCGATGCCGCCGGGCGCCCAGGCCGGGTCTGCCGGAAAGGGAGCCCAGGCAGGTACGGCAGGCAGGGGCGGTTTCCCCGGGGCGAACGGCGGTGCCCGGGCGGGACGTCCGCCGGGCACGGGCACGGGCCGTGGCGGGACCGCGTTCCCGGGCCGGGGCGGCCGGGCCGGGTTCCCGGGCACCGGCACGCGCGGCGAGCGGGGCGGCGGTACGGGCGGCGGCATGGGCGGGCTGCTCGACGGAGCCGAGGTCAGCGCCGCCGCGCGGGACCTGGTGGCGAAGGACGCCGACCGTTACACCTGGGCCGCAGCCGGGATCGGTTCCCAGAACGCCGCGAGCTACCAACTCGCCACCGAAAAACCCGTGATGGCGATCGGCGGCTTCAACGGCAGTGACCCGTCCCCGACCCTCGCCCGCTTCAAGAAGCTGGTGGCGGACGGCCGGATCCACTACTTCCTCGCGAGTGAGGGCGGCCCGGGCGGCGGCCACGGCGGCTTCCCCGGCGGTGGCCGAGGGGAGAGCCCCGGCGGTGGCCGAGGAGGTTTCCCGGGCGGCGACAGCCGGGGCACCGCCTCCGCGATCTCCTCCTGGGTCACGAAGACCTTCACCAAGGTCACCGCCGGCGGCACCACCTTCTACGACCTGACGGCACCGAAGAAGTGACCCGGCCCGACGGACAGAAGGGGCGAGGCGCCCCGGCGACCCGAAGAAGCGGGAGGGCTCGCCGAGCCGAAGGAGAAACAGGACCGGTCCGACGAACCGCAGGAGAAACAGGACCGGTCCGACGAACCGCAGAAGAAGCAGGACCGGCCCGACGAACAAGAAGGAGGAACAGGACCGCCCCGGCGAGCCGAAGGAGAAGCAGAAACGCCCGGCGAGCCGAAGGGGAATCAGGAAGGCCCGGCAAGCCGAAGGAGCGAAGCGATCTGACGGCACCCGGGAAATGAGAAGACCTGACGAGCCGACGAAGTGAAGGCGCGGCCCTGAGCCGTCGGGACACCCCCAACGGCGGCCTCGGGCTCACGCCCTCAAGCCGGACCGCTCCCCCGAACTCGCCCCCACAGGGCACCCGCAAGCCAGCTCGCGCCCCCGAACTCGCCTCGTGGCCCGACCTCGCGCCTGACCACGGTCCCGAACTCACCGCACACCAGCGCACCAAGCGCTCCCACACCACCGAACTCACCCCGCAGGGCATCTGTTTCACGTGAAACACACACCCCTGGCCCGGTTTCACGTGAAACCGGGCCAGGGGTTTCCGTGCGGCCCCCGAAAAGCGTTGTACACCGTAAAGCCCACCCTCGTACGCTGTACGCCGCCGCCTCGCCCCTTCGGTTCCTCGGCCGCCCTTCGGCCCTTTGGTCCCTCGTCCCTTCGTCCCGCCCCGGCTCCCGGCGTGGGCAGTTCCGCTCCGCACCGGACACCCGTACCGTCCCACCGGCGCCGACCGGAACGGGAACGGGCCCCGGAACGCCGGGTGCCCGACCGGCCGGAGCGCCCGGGAATCCGTCACGGGCTCCCGGCGGCACGTCCCCTTCCGCTCAACGCCCCGGGAGCCGCACATGCCCCCTGCCGTCCACGACGCCGCGCACTCGCCCGCATCCGTCCCGCCCGCGGGGCCGGACCGTTCCGGTGCGCGGTGGCTGATCCTGGCGGTCATCTGTCTCGCGCAGTTGACCGTCGTCCTCGACAACACCGTTCTGAACGTCGCGATCCCCTCCCTCACCGAGGAGCTGGGCGCCACCACCGCCGACGTCCAGTGGATGGTCAACGCGTACTCGCTCGTCCAGTCCGGGCTGCTGCTCACCGCCGGGAACTCCGCCGACCGCTACGGGCGCCGGAAGATGCTGGCCGTCGGGCTGGCGCTGTTCGGGCTCGCCTCGCTGGGCGCGACGCTGGCGACCTCGCCCGGGATGCTGATCGCCGCCCGCGCGGGGATGGGCGTCGGCGGTGCGCTGCTGGTCACCACCACCCTCGCCGTCGTCATGCAGATCTTCGACGAGGCGGAGCGGCCCAAGGCCATCGGCATCTGGAGCTCCGTCAACTCCCTCGGGTTCGCCGCCGGTCCGCTCATCGGCGGGACGCTGCTGGACCACTTCTGGTGGGGCTCGCTCTTCCTGGTCAACCTGCCGGTGGCGCTGCTCGCGCTCTGCGCGGTGGTCACCCTCGTACCGGAGTCGAAGAGCCCGGGGGCGGAGCGGCCCGATCCGCTCGGCGCCGTGCTGTCCATGGCCGGCATGGTCGGGGTGGTCTTCGCGATCATCTCGGGGCCGGTCGACGGCTGGCTCTCCGGCAAGGTGCTGCTCTCCGCCGCCGTCGGGTTCACCGGTCTGGCGCTCTTCGCGCTGTGGGAGCTGCACACCCCGCATCCGATGCTGGACATGCGCTTCTTCCGCGACCGCCGCTTCATCGGCGCGGTCTCCGGCGGCATCCTCGTCGCGTTCGGCATGGGCGGCTCGATGTTCCTGCTCACCCAGCATCTGCAACTCGTCCTCGGTTACGGGCCGCTGGAGGCGGGGCTGCGGATGGCGCCGCTCGCCGTCACCGTCGTACTGATCAACTTCACCGGTCTCGGCGCGCGGCTGCTGCCCCGTATCGGCACCCCCCAAATGATCGTCTCCGGGATGTCGCTGCTGGCCGCGGGGCTCGTCCTCGTCGCGACGCTCGGCGGCGGCGGTTACGGCGGGATGCTCGCCGGGCTGATCGTGATGGGCGCCGGTGTCGCGCTCGCGATGCCGGCCATGGCGGGCGCGATCATGTCGGCGATCCCGCCGGAGCGGGCGGGCGTCGGCGCCGGCGTCAACGGCACGCTGATGGAGTTCGGCCAGGGGCTGGGCGTGGCGGTGCTCGGCGCGGTGCTCACGGCGCGGTTCCAGGCGCTGCTGCCGGTGGCCGCCGCCGGGGCGGGTTCGCTGGCCGCGGCGCTGGCGGCGGCGGGGACGGAAGCGGAGCGCACCGCCGTCCACGACGCGTTCGCCGCCGGTATCGGCACCGGTCAACTCGCGGGCGCCGCCGCGGTGTTCCTCGGCGGTCTGCTCGCCGCGGTCCTGCTGCGGCGGGCGGAGCGGGCGGCGGGACCGGCGGCGGAAGGGGCGCCCGCCGCGGCGGAATAGCATCGAAAGCGGAGCACGTCCCGCTCGGCGGGAGGCGAAGCGCGAGGGGAGAGGCGTCATGGCAGCGGCAGAGGAGAGCGCCGGGCAGCGGCCGAAGAGCGTCTGGCTGGCCGGACGCGGGCCGCTCAAACGGAAGGCGGACCAGCCGGACGGCCTCGACCTCGACAAGATCGTCGGGGCGACCGTCCGGCTGCTGGACGCCGACGGTCTGGCGAAGTTCTCGATGCGCCGCCTCGCCGCCGAGCTGGGCGTCACCGCGATGTCCGTCTACTGGTACGTCGACACCAAGGACGATCTGCTGGAGCTGGCCATGGACGCGGTCGCGGGCGAGATGCGGCTGCCCGACGAGGACGGCGGCGCCGACTGGCGCGCTCAGCTACGGGTCCTCGCCACCGCCTACCGCGACATGCTGCTGCGCCACCCGTGGGTGGCGCGGCTGCTCGGCGAGTACCTCAACATCGGCCCCCGCGCGCTGGCGTTCTCCCACGCCACGATGCGGGTGATGGCCCGCAGCGGTCTGGAGCCGGAACGGGCCTCCGGCGCCCTCGCCACGGTCTTCCACTTCGTCTACGGCTTCGCGACGATCCGCGCCCTGCACGAGGCCCGCTGCCGGGCCGCGGGGATCTCCCTCGACGCCTACTTCGCGCAGGTCACCGCCGCGATGGCGGACCGCCCCGAGTACGCGGAGACCCGCGAGCTGTCCGCCCGCGCCGGCTACGCCCGCCAGGGCCGGGGCATCGTCGAGATGCTGGACCGCGAGTTCACCCTCGCCCTCGACCTCCAGATCGCGGGCATCGAGACGCTACGGGAACGGGGCACGGGGGCCTGACCTGTAAGGGACCGCCTCGCGGGCGCGGACCGGGTACGGGACACCCCGCAGGGCACACCCGTACGGGACACCCCGCAAGCCACCGGCGGCCTTGAGGCCCCGCACGGAACCGGAACCGTTCCCGCCGAGGCCCCCGCACGAACGGGTCCGGCCCGGACCCGAGCACCCCCCAAGGTGCCCGGGTCCGGGCCGGACCCGTATGCCGTTCGTCCCACCGCGCGCGGGCCGCTCAACCCCTCGCGCGGGGGCGGTCAGCCCGCCGCCGGCAGGGAGTCGCCCTGGACGGCCTGGATGTCGAGCTGGACCCGCAGGGTCGTGCCGATCGCGGCGATACCGGCGGCGACGACCTGGTTGTAGTTCATCTTGAAGTCCTCGCGGCGCAGCTCCGCGGTGGCGCTGAACGCCGCCCGGACGCCGCCCCACGGGTCGGGGCCGGTGCCGAGGTAGCTCAGGCTGAGGTCGACCGGGCGGACGACGCCGTGCAGCGACAGGTCGCCGTGGACCGTCCAGCGGTCCGGTCCGGCCGGCTCCAGGCCGGTGCTGCGGTAGGTGATCTCCGGGTACTGAGCGATGTTCAGGAAGTCGTCGGACCGCAGGTGCCCGTCGCGCATACCGTTGCCGGTGTCGATCGACGACGCCGCGATGACCGCCTCGACCCCCGATCTGTCCAGGTCCTCGGCGATCTCGATACGTCCGCTGAACTCGGTGAACCGGCCGTGCACGCTGGTGATGCCCAGGTGCTGCGCGGTCGCCGCGACCGTCGAGTGCATCGGGTCGATCGTCCAGATGCCGGGCGGCGGCAGCTCCGCGCCGCCCTGCCGCGCCAGCGTGATGGTGCCGACGTCCATCCGGCCGCTCGCCGTCACGATGGCGCTGGAGGCGACCGGCGCGTAGCCGACGGCCGTCACGATCACCGTGTACGGGCCGGGCCGCAGCGGTTCGGTGCTGCGGATGGCGCCGTCCTCGTCGGCCGTCGCGCGCAGCATCTGCGCGCCCGTCATGTCGGTGACGGTCAGTACGGCGTGCTGGACCGCCCAGCCGTCCCGTGTGCGGACCTGTGCCCGTACGCCCGCAGGTCCCGCGCCCGTCGAAGTCATTCCCACTCCCGTTTCTCGCCTGGTACGTATCGGGCTCCGGCAGCGGCCTGCAGGCCGTCCCCTGCCTGTGCGCAGCACCGCTGCCGGAGCCCTGGGGTCCGGTCCGGGGCGCGCCTCCGCTCGAATGCGCGCCCCGGTCCGGGGTTCATCGTCCCCCGGGCACTGCCCGGGGTCCGGGTCAGTCGCCGGGGTGGGCGAGTTCGACGTCGTAGCCGTCGACCCCGCGGGCGTCGACCACCAGGCCGTTGGCGACCGGCGGGTAGCCGCTCGCGATGACCGTGTAGTCGCCGGCGTCCAGGTCGGTGAAGGCGTACGCGCCGTCCTCACCGGTGGTGGAGGTCGCCACGACGTTGCCCGCCGCGTCGACCAGGGTGACGCGGGCGTCGGCCAGCGGCCGCCGCGCGGAACCGGCCCGCACGACGCCCTGCACCTTCGCGCCGGACAGCAGCTCGACCTCGATGCGGGTGGTGCCCTGACCGCCGACCTCGACCGGCACGGCGGTGGGGCGGAACTCCGCCGCGTTCACCGCGACGGTGAAGGTGCCCGCCGCCAGCTCGTCGAAGGAGAAGTACCCCTCGGGAGAGGTGGCGCCGGTGGCCAGCACCTCGCCGCGGACATCGGTGACGACGACCATCGCGCCGCTCACCGGCTGCCCGGTGACCGCGCTGCGCACCTGGCCGCCGAGGCCGCTGACGCCGCTGAGCAGGATGTCGTAGCCGAGCGCCTGGTCGCCGACGACGACCGTCGACGCCTGCGGCTGGTGCCCGTCGGCCGCCGCGATCAGCACGTACGAACCGGCGCCGGGGGCGTTCAGCGCGTACGAACCGTTCGCCTGGGCGACGGCGCGGCCGAGCTGACGGCCGCTGAGGGAGATCAGCGTGACCGCGGAGCGCGGCACGGGGTGGCCCTCGGGGTTGCGGATGAAGCCGGTGATGGACGGCCCGGCCGGGACGTCACCGCCGCCGGCCGACGCGTACGCCGCCAGGGGCTGGGTGGCCGTCGCCGCGGCCGGCTGCGCCCAGGCGGGCGTGTGCTCGTCGGAGGGGGCGGGGGCGCCCACCAGGGCGGGCTCCCGCTCCTCGGCCGCGGCCGCGGCGGCCGCGGGGGCCGGGGTGGCCGAGGGGGTGGCGGCCGGGGTGGCCGCCGTCTCCTCGCCGTCCGCGTTCTGGGCCAGTCCGCCGCGAGTCTTCAACGCGACCTCCTTGATGAACAGGGTGAACAGGAAAGCGAGCAGGGCGCACGGAGCCGCGATCAGGAAGATGTCGCCGACGGCGTGGCCGTAAGCGCTCTCCATGACGGTACGGAGCGGGGCCGGGAGCGCGTCAAGGTCCGGGATGCCCCCGCCGCCGCCGGCCTGGGCCGCGGCCTTGGCGGCCTTCGGGCCCAGCTCGGCGATGCCGTCCTTCACGTAGTGGGTGACCCGGGTGGCCATCACCGCGCCGAGCGCCGAGACGCCGACCGCACCGCCCAGCGAGCGGAAGAAGGTGACGACGGACGAGGCGGAGCCGAGGTCCTGCGGGGCGACCTGGTTCTGCGTGCAGAGCACCAGGTTCTGCATCATCATGCCGATGCCCAGACCCATCAGGGCCATGAAGATCGCGACCTGCCAGTAGGCGGTGTCGTAGCGGATGGTGCCCAGCAGGCCGAGGCCCGCGGTGACCAGGACGCCGCCGGAGACCAGCCACGCCTTCCACTTGCCGGTCTTGGTGATGATCTGGCCCGAGACGGTCGAGGAGATGAACAGACCGCCGATCATCGGGATCGTCATCACACCGGACATCGTCGGCGACTTGCCGCGCGCGAGCTGGAAGTACTGGCTGAAGAAGACGGTGCCGGAGAACATCGCGATACCGACGAACAGCGAGGCCAGCGAGGCGAGGGTGATCGTCTTGTTGCGGAACAGCCGCAGCGGGATGATCGGTTCCTTCGCCTTGGACTCGACGAAGATGAAGATCGCGCCGAGGACGACGGCGCCGCCCACCATCGCGGCGGTCTGCCACGACATCCAGTCGTACTTGTCACCGGCCAGCGTCACCCACACCAGCAGCAGCGAGACCGCCGCGCTGATGAAGAAGGCGCCCGCCCAGTCGACCTTGACGCCCTCGCGCTTGACGACGGGGAGCTTCAGGGTCTTCTGCAGCACGATCAGCGCGATCACCGCGAAGGGCACGCCGACGTAGAAGCACCAGCGCCAGCCCATCCAGCTCGTGTCGGTGATGACGCCGCCGAGCAGCGGACCGCCGACGGTGGCGACGGCGAAGGTGGCACCGAGGTAACCGCTGTACCGTCCGCGCTCGCGCGGGGAGATCATCGCGGCCATGACGATCTGGGCCAGGGCGGACAGACCGCCGACGCCGATGCCCTGCACCACTCGGCAGGCGATGAGCATCCCGGCGTTCTGCGACAGACCGGCGACGACCGAGCCCGCGACGTAGATGACCAGCGCGATCTGTACCAGCAGCTTCTTGCTGAACAGGTCGGAGAGCTTGCCCCACAGCGGGGTGGTCGCGGTCATCGCCAGCAGCGACGCCGTGACGACCCAGGTGTAGGCGGACTGGCCGCCGTCGAGGTCGTGGATGATCTCGGGGAGCGCGTTCGACACGATGGTCGACGACAGGATGGCGACGAACATGCCGAGCAGCAGCCCGGAAAGCGCCTCCATGATCTGACGGTGCGTCATGGGCGGCTGTCCGGAGGCGGGTATGCCTCCGTGCTTGGCGTGGCCGCCCCGCACACCGGCTGGTGTGGTCGTAGCCATGTAGTTCCTTTTCATCCTGCGGGTGTACGGGTGGGGGAGTCGTGATGGGCCCGGGTACGGCAGTCGCCGAAGCTCGTGCGCAGTCGCGTGAGCAGTTCGACGAGGTGGCCGACGTCGCTGTCGGACCAGTCGTCCAGGTACCGGGCGAGTGTGTGGGTGTAGCGCTCGGAGAGCTCCGTCAGGAGTTCCTTGCCGCTCGGGGTCAGGCGCAACAGACGCGACCGCTTGTCCGCCGGGTCGGGCTTGCGCTCGATCCAGCCGCGCTCCGCGACGTGGGCGACGTGCCGGCTGGTCACCGACATGTCGATCGCGAGCAGCTCGGCCAGTTGGCTCATCCGCATCTCGCCGTGACGGTCGAGGAGGGTGAGCAAGCCTGCCGAGGCGGGCGGGCAGTCCTGGGGCAGGATCCGCCCCATTTCGCGCTTGACGGCTCCGATGGCGCTGAGCTGCCGGGCCAGTTCCTCGTACTGACTCTGGGCGGCCATGGGCTCCTCCACGCGGTTTTGTTGCTTGAGGCAACCATAGGGTCGGTTGGTTGCTGAAGGCAAACGAATAGGTGGGGCCTACGGTAAAGGGGAGGGAAAGGCGATCCCTGGCCGGGGTCAAGGAAGTGGAAGATCGCCAGGAAGGTGCAGGTCAGGCCCGTCCGTAGGGGTTCGTCGGCGCCTTGGTGAATGTGTCCAGCGTCACTCCGGCCGCGTTCCGGCGCCCTCGCGAGGGCGCTCCGGGGTGCCGTCGGCGCCTTCCGGTCCCGCGCGCGGCCCCTCGCTCCGCCCGTTACGCCCATCACTGCGCCTCAATGCGCGGTCGGGCCCGTTTCTCCCTCTTGATCATCTCCTCCGGCTTTTCTTCCCCTACGTGCCGGGAGGGCGGGCGGCCGTGGTGGGCCGGGGCGGCCGGGCGGGGGTGCGCGCGGTGCGGTCCGGCCGCCTCCGCGGGCTGTTCGGCCGCCGCTCCGCGCGCGGTCCAGGGGTGCTCTGAAGAGCGGGGTTCGCTAGGGTCCTTGCCCATGGCGACCAACCCGCAGAACCAGGCCGAGGGCAACTACGACCCGGCGGGCAGCACGCAGATGTTCCGCGCCTTCGTCGACGAGGGCGGCACCCCGCAGGCCGGCAGCCGCCGCGCCCCGGCCCCCGCGCAGTCGTCGGGCCCCCGCGTCGGCCTGATCGTCGGCGTCGTCCTCGCCGTGGTCGTCGTCGCGGCAGCGGTCTGGCTCGCCTTCGGCTGAGCCCACCCGACTCTCCAACCCTCCGTACGCGACGGGGCCCGGAACGCATCCGGGCCCCGTTTTCGCTGCCCGGACGTCGATTCCGGGGCGTGGGGTGAGGCGGGGCCGGGCCGGGGCGGGGCGGGCGCGGGGCGGGCACGGGGATCCGGGACCGGCGACGGTGCGGCCGGACCGGGGTCGTGGCCGGGACTGGGCCCGGATCATGGGTGGGGGACGGGCCCGAGGCCAGGTGTGAGGCCGGGCGGGCCGGGGTCGCGGCCGGGGCCGGCCCGGACCGTGGCTGGGGGACGGGCCCGGGGCCGAGCGTGAGGCCGGGCGGGCGGGGCCCAGGTCCGAGCCCCGGCCGCGGCTAGCCGGTCTTGTCCCCGGGGGCGGCCGAGGGCTTGTCCTCGGGGTGGCGCTTCCAGTCGAAGGACACGTCCTTGGTGTCGAGGTGCATGCCCAGCGGCACCCGCCAGGCGTCCACACAGATCCGGTACGACGCGGTGCGGCGCGCGCCGGGCGGGAGCGGCAGCGGCAGTTTCCGGGTCGAGGTCCGGGTGTCCCAGTCGATGCCGAGGCCGCCGATGATGTGCGTTCCGAACGTGACCGTGCCGACGGTGACCGGTTCCGTACCGGTGTTCAGCAGCGGAAACGTGATCTTCTCGCACCATCGTTCCCCGCCGTCCGCACGCACCGGCTTCCCGATCACCAGCCCCGAGGGCGCCCCCTCGCCGCCGGGGATGGCGGGTGAGGGGACTCCTGGCGCCGACGGCGAACCCGGCGTACCCGGGGACCCCGGCGTGCCGGGCCGCGCGGGCGGCGAGGCGGACGAGCCAGGGGCCCCGCCCGCGCCACCCGTACCCCCGCCCCCAGGCATACCGGGCACCCCCGGCGCGTTGGGCATACCGGGGGCGCCGGAACTTTCAGGTTCCTTCCCTGAATGCTCCGGAATGCCGGAACCAGCTTCTCCGGATGCCGAGTTGGCCGGATCTGGCCCCTCGCCGGAATTCCCGGTTGCGTCCCCGCCGGGTGTGCGGTGCGCCGGCCCGTCGGCTCCGTCCAGCGGAGTCAGCTCGACGCCCTTCCCCGGCGGCGCACCGGTCGCGGCGCTCTCCCCGGCGGAGCCGACGGCCGCGTACCCCGTACCCGCTCCGCTCCCGCACCCCGCGAGCAGCGCGCCGCCCAGGCAGCACACGGCGACCGCGGAGGCGGTACGGGAGGGACGGAAGCGGTGGGGCGTCGGGGCGGGTGCGGGCGGGCGAGCGGTACCGCGAGCGGGGCGCGGGGACGTGTCACGGGCGGGCATCCGGGGTGACTGTCGCATCGGCCCAGTGTTGATGACGGGTCGTCAGATTCCTAGCCCCCGGTGAACGGTCGTCGCCACGGAGCCGCTTCATACCGGACCGGTGGCCTGAAGGCGGTGGCCGGGGGTGCGTGGTGCCGGATGCGGGGCGCCGATATGGGGCCGGAGGACGATCGTGGCGCGGCGGGCACGAGAAGGCGCGCCGCCGGTACGAGAGACGTAACGGGCACGAGAAGGCGAGCGGGCGCGAGAACTGTGCGGGTCTGAGCGCCACGCGGAAGACACGACAGGCGCGCCGGACGGGCCGATGAGCGGGCGAGGAGCCCCGGAGAAGCCGGGGAAACCCTGGAAGCGCGGGAAAGGCGCGGCTCCGAGGCTCCGAGGAGGCCGGAGAGGCGACCGGAGGAGGCTGGAGAGTCGACCGGAAGAGGGCCGGAGAGGCGCCCGGAAGGGAGCCGGAGAGGCGACCGGAAAAGGAGGGTGCGGCCGGCGGGTGCGGATGCCGGGGCCGGTGTCGCTGTTCGCTGTCCGCCGAGTGGTGCGCATCGTGCGACCGGTGGTGCGCGTGGTGCGGGATGGTGCGATGACGTGGGTGGTCAACGACCGCTCGGCGGACCCTTCCTCATTCGGCGATGAGCCCTTCCCGCAGTTGCGCGAGGGTGCGGGTGAGGAGGCGCGAGACGTGCATCTGCGAGATGCCGACCTCTTCGCCGATCTGGGACTGCGTCATGTTGGCGAAGAAGCGCAGCATGATGATCTGGCGCTCCCGCGGCGGCAGCTTGGCCAGCAGCGGCTTGAGGGATTCGCGGTACTCCACGCCCTCCAGCGCGCTGTCCTCGTAGCCCAGGCGGTCCGCGAGGGAGCCCTCGCCGCCGTCGTCCTCCGGGGAGGGGGAGTCGAGCGAGGAGGCGGTGTAGGCGTTGCCGACGGCGAGTCCGTCGACGACGTCCTCCTCCGACACCCCGAGGGCGCGGGCGAGTTCGGGGACGGTCGGCGAGCGGTCGAGTTTCTGCGACAGCTCGTCACTGGTCTTGGTCAGGGCGAGCCGCAGTTCCTGGAGGCGGCGCGGGACCCGTACGGACCAGGAGGTGTCGCGGAAGAACCGCTTGATCTCACCGACGACCGTCGGCATTGCGAACGTCGGGAACTCCACCCCGCGTTCGCAATCGAAACGGTCGATCGCCTTGATCAGACCGATCGTGCCGACCTGGACGATGTCCTCCATCGGCTCGTTGCGGCTGCGGAAACGGGCCGCCGCGTAGCGCACGAGCGGGAGGTTCAGTTCGATCAGGGTGTCGCGGACGTAGGTCCGCTCCGCGCAGTCCTTGTCGAGCGTGGCGAGCCGCAGGAACAGGGAGCGGGAGAGCGTGCGGGTGTTGATGGCGTCGTCGTCGTGCACGGGCGATGCGGGCGCGGGAATCGCGGGAAGCACCTTTGAGCTGTCCAGTTCTACGGACATGCCACCCCCTTGAGGTCGCGGGTCGGGTCGCTGCGGCGTCCCCGGACCGAGGCGGACCGGAGAGTGATACCTCCACCTGAATACCGGAGGCGGCGCCGCGGCAAACGCGGTTCCAGCAGAATGTCACATGTCGGCAACGCGCTGTAGCGTCATGTCGACATATCTGTGCGGGAACGTGTGGTCCGCGTAGCCCCTGCCGGTTAGGCCTCGATCCTGTTTGCGGATCGCAGCCGGGCGAAGCTCCGTGACAGTAGCCGCGAGACGTGCATCTGCGACACCCCCAGCTCCGCGCTGATCTGAGATTGCGTCAAGTTGCTGTAGTAACGCAGCAGCAGGATCCGCTGTTCGCGCTCGGGAAGCTGGACGAGCAAATGCCGGACGAGGTCGCGGTGCTCGACGCCGGCCAGTTCCGGGTCCTCGTAGCCGAGGCGGTCGAGGAGTCCGGGCAGCCCGTCGCCCTCCTGGGCCGCCTCCAGTGAGGTGGCGTGGTACGACCGTCCGGCCTCCAGGCAGGCGAGGACCTCCTCCTCGCCGATCTTGAGGCGGTCGGCGATCTCGGCGGTGGTCGGCGAGCGCCCGTGGAGCACGGTCAGGTCCTCCGTCGCGCCGTTGACCTGCACCCACAGTTCGTGGAGCCGGCGCGGTACGTGGACGGTGCGGACGTTGTCGCGGAAGTACCGCTTGATCTCGCCGACGACGGTGGGCATCGCGAAGGTGGGGAACTGCACGCCGCGGTCCGGATCGAAGCGGTCGATGGCGTTGATCAGGCCGATGGTGCCGACCTGGACGACGTCCTCCATCGGCTCGTTGCGGCTGCGGAACCGTACGGCGGCGTACCGGACGAGCGGGAGGTTGGCCTCGATGAGGGCGGCGCGGACCCGGGTGTGTTCGGGGGTGCCGGCTTCGAGTCCGGCCAGCTCGGCGAAGAGCACCTGCGTGAGTGCCCGGGTGTCCGCGCTCCGGCTCTCGCGGGATGGCGCCCTGGGCGCAGTACGGGCCGTCACGGTCACGCCACCCTTCACAATGCATGTATCCGGCAAAGCGGTCATAGCATCACAAGACATGCGCAGTGTGTGCAAGTACCGCATTACTCCGTGTTGGGTGGCGAGTTGATCCACGTAACGCGGTGCGTCGCCGCCGGTCCGGCGGGCCCGAACGGCGTACGGTCACGCGCGCCGGGCGCCCGCGTGCGCGGGGCCGCGCACGCCGGTACCCGCGCGGGTGGGAGCGGCGGCGGGCCCGGACGCCCGGGGTGGTGCGGCGGCACGGAAAAGCCCCCCGTCCGGCGGGTGCCGGGAAGCGGGGGGCGGGTCGGCGCGTGGGGCGCTCAGAATTCGTAGTCGGCGATCACCCAGGTGGCGAACGCGCGCCACTGGCCGGCGGCCGCCTGGTGGGCCGGGTGGGCGAGGTAGCGGGCGAGGGCGTCCCGGTCGGCGACGGCGGAGTTGATCGCGAAGTCGCGGGCGATGGGGCGGTCCGTGACGTTCCAGCCGCACTCCCAGTGCGTCAGCTCCGGGATCTTGTCGCCCAGCTCCATGAACGCGCGGGCGGCCTCCTGGACGCGCGGCTCGTCCCGGGAGACGCCGTCGTTGAGCTGGAACAGGACCAGATGGCGGATCACGGGGACCTCCGTACGGCGGGCGGTGCGTGGCCGGGCCGGCCGGGGGCGGTCAGCTGACCAGCTGCGTCATGAACTCGCCGACGCCCTGGGCGGCGGACGAGATGCCTTCGAAGCCTATCTGCACCAGGTCGGCGGCCCGCCCGGGGGAGGTGATGATCGTGTACAGGACGAAGACGACCACCGCGTACAACGCGATCTTTTTCGCTTGCGCCATCGGTTCCGTCTCCCCCTCGGCAGTTCTTCCGCACGCTCCCCGGTACGACCGGGCGAGTGTAACCACTTCCCTGTCGGGGACACCGGGCGGAGTGCGGGCCGGGCGCCGGGTCCGCACTCCGCCCGCGCGCGGGGAAGGGGACCAAAGGCCCGTCGGTGGAGGCCCTTTGTCCGGTCCGCCGGGGCGCCTCGCGCGGCAGCATGGAGAGACGCCCGGCGGCCCGGCAGGAGCCGCGGGGCGGGACCGGGTCCCACTGCGGGGCCCACGCCGCGTCCTCCCCCGATCGCGGCGTGGACCCTCGGACCCGGAACGGGGAAGCGGCCCGACACCCCCGACGGGCCGCTTCCCCTCTCTCTTTCTCCTCTTCTCTTCCTCCGCGCCTCCCCTTTCTTCCTCCTGGCCTTCGCACGGACGGATTCCCCGGGCCTTCGCGCGGACGGGCGGCGGGTGTCGTCCGGCGCGGGAGGTCCGGTGCGGGGGCGGGCGCCGGGCGGTACGGTGCGTGCGCGCGGGCGGCCCGAGGGGCGTCGGCGCCGCCGATAATGGCGTACGCCGCGGACGGTCTCCGCGGCACCGCGTCCGACGCACGCCCGAGGGGGAACACACATGGACAAGGACACACACCGGGTACATGCCGGTGAGGCGACGCCCGGCGCCCGGGGAGGCGACTCCGCGCGCCGGGGCGGGGGTTCGCGCCGCGCCGCGGTCCGCCGCCGGCCCGCGATGGTGCTCGCGCTGCTCTTCGGCCTGCTGGCCGCGGCCGCCGCGCCCGCCGCCGCTGCCGCGCCGCGCCCGGCCGCCGCCGTCGCCCCGCACACCGCCGCCGCGGCTCCGGCCGAGGTGAAGTCCGTTGCGGGCGGCACCGGTTCGGCCCGTACGGTCGCCGGCGCCGCGGGCTTCGACGGGGCGGGGCAGGGCACCGCCGTGACCGCGTCGAAGGTCAAGAAGCTCAAGAAGGTGCACCTCGCGCACGGGAAGTCCAAGAAGAAGAAAAAGGGCTTCTTCAAGAAGCTGGGCATCTTCCTGATCGTGCTCTTCGTGATCTTCCTGGTCGTCGTGGTGCTGGTGATCTGGCTGATCGTCCACTTCATCCGCAAGGCGCTGCGCCGCGGCCGGGACTGACCACCGCCGCGCCGCCGCACCGCGTACCGCCCGCCGACCGGAACCGTCCGGTCGGCGGGCGGTCGCGTTTCTCCGTCCGGCGGCGGGCTCCGGCGGGCCGGGCGCGGTGCGGCCGGTGAAGGGCCCGCGCGAGGGCTTGCATGAAAATTCGAAACCCTGCATACTCTTCCTATGTCCAAGGTCCTTACCTCCCTCCCCGTCGGTGAGCGTGTCGGCATCGCCTTCTCGGGCGGCCTCGACACCTCGGTCGCGGTCGCGTGGATGCGCGACAAGGGCGCCGTCCCGTGCACCTACACCGCCGACATCGGCCAGTACGACGAGCCCGACATCGCCTCGGTGCCCGGCCGCGCGCAGACCTACGGGGCCGAGATCGCCCGTCTGGTCGACTGCCGGGCCGCCCTGGTCGAGGAGGGCCTGGCCGCGCTGACCTGCGGCGCGTTCCACATCCGCTCCGGCGGCCGCGCGTACTTCAACACCACGCCGCTGGGCCGCGCCGTCACCGGCACGCTCCTGGTCCGGGCGATGCTGGAGGACGACGTCCAGATCTGGGGCGACGGCTCCACGTACAAGGGCAACGACATCGAGCGGTTCTACCGCTACGGTCTGCTCGCCAACCCCAACCTGCGGATCTACAAGCCGTGGCTGGACGCCGACTTCGTCACGGAGCTGGGCGGCCGCAAGGAGATGTCGGAGTGGCTGGTCGCCCATGACCTGCCCTACCGCGACTCCACCGAGAAGGCGTACTCCACCGACGCCAACATCTGGGGCGCCACCCACGAGGCGAAGACCCTGGAGCACCTGAACGTCTCCCTGGAGACGGTCGAGCCGATCATGGGCGTGAAGTTCTGGGACCCGTCGGTGGAGATCGCCACCGAGGACGTCACCATCGGCTTCGAGCAGGGCCGCCCGGTGACGATCAACGGCAAGGAGTTCGCCTCCGCCGTCGACCTCGTCATGGAGGCCAACGCGATCGGCGGCCGCCACGGCATGGGCATGTCCGACCAGATCGAGAACCGCATCATCGAGGCCAAGAGCCGCGGTATCTACGAGGCGCCCGGCATGGCCCTGCTGCACGCCGCGTACGAGCGCCTGGTCAACGCGATCCACAACGAGGACACCCTCGCCCAGTACCACAACGAGGGCCGCCGCCTGGGCCGGCTGATGTACGAGGGCCGGTGGCTGGACCCGCAGGCCCTGATGGTCCGCGAGTCGCTCCAGCGCTGGGTCGGCGCCGCCGTCACCGGCGAGGTCACCCTGCGGCTGCGGCGCGGTGAGGACTACTCGATCCTCGACACGACCGGCCCGTCCTTCAGCTACCACCCGGACAAGCTGTCCATGGAGCGCACCGAGGACTCCGCGTTCGGCCCCGTCGACCGGATCGGCCAGCTCACCATGCGCAACCTCGACATCGCCGACTCGCGCGCCAAGCTGGAGCAGTACGCCGGTATCGGCCTGATCGGCACCACCACCCCCGCCGTCGGCGCCGCCCAGGCCGCCGCGACCGGCCTGATCGGCTCCATGCCGGAGGGCGGCGCCGAGGCCATCGCCTCCCGCGGCCAGGTCTCCGCCGAGGACGAGGCGCTGGACCGCGCCGCGATGGAATCCGGCACGGACTGACCGCTTCCCGCACCTCGGGCCCCGTGGACTCCGGTCCGCGGGGCCCGTCGCGTGCGCCCGCGGGCCCACCGGCCGCGTACGCCTCCCGCGTCCCCGGTTCCGTACGCCTGCGGGCCCACCGGCCGCGTACGCCCCCGGGCTCCCGCCGTGCCGCGCGGCCGTGCCGCACCGCGCCTACGGGCTGACCGACCGCCAGATCCGTTCCGGGGTCTGCTCGATGGCCGTGTCCAGGTCGATGTCGCCGAGGGTGAGCCAGCGGCGGGCGAGGGCCGTCACCGGGCCCAGGATCAGCGATTCGAGGACGGGCAGCGGGAGCGCGGCCAGTTCGCCCGCCGCCTGCCGTCCTCGCAGCCAGGCGGCGAGCGGGGCCAGGCGTGCCTCCTGCGAGCCGCGGAGCTGGGCGGCGCGCGCCATGCCCTCGCGGTCCACCGGGGCCGAGTGCATGAGCCGGGACGCGTCCGGATGTGTCTGCACGAAGCGCAGGTAGACCCGGACGACCGCGTGGACGCCGGAGCGCGCGTCCGTCACCTTGCCCAGCTCGGCGACGAGTTCCTCCAGGAGCCGCCCCAGCCAGCGCTGTGCCAGCGCGGCCAGGACGCCGGGGAGGCTGCCGAAGTGGTGGTAGACGCTGCCGGCGCTGACGCCGCTGGCGGCGGTGAGCGCGCCCACGGTGAGGCCGGCTTCGCCGTCCGCCGCGTAGATCTCCAGTGCGCGGTCGAGGATCTGCGCGGCGGTCGCCGCGCCGCGTTGCTGCTTCGGACTCATCGCCGCCGCCTCGTTCCCGGTTCGGGCCCTGCGCCCCGGGGCGCCTCGCGGCCAGCATAGAAGAAATTTCTGGAATTTTTTCCGGAAGTTATTCCGGAAAGTCGGCGCGTGCTCCACACTGCGTGTGCGGACGCAGCGCGGCGGGGGGCCCGGCGTCCGCGCCGGGCCCCCCGCCGGGCCGTGTCCGCACGTTCCCGCCCGTCCGCCGGGCGGACGGGCGGGAGCGTACGGACCACCGAGGGCGCCGCGGAAACCCGCGGCGCCCAGGTGGCGTCCCCGCTGATGACACCGCTCCAACGACGACCTCTCCCCGCCACCGGACCGCCGGCGGGGACGACCGGGGGATCACACGGCCATGACCGACGTCCACAACGGCGCGCACGAGGACAGCGAGGACCACGGGAACGGCGGCGCCGGCCCCGACGGCGGCATCACCCCGCTGACCGCCACCGACCCCGCCCGCATCGGCCCCTACCTGCTGCTCGGCAGGCTCGGCGCCGGCGGTATGGGCCGCGTCTACCTCGCGCGTTCCGCCGCGGGCCGGACCGTCGCGGTCAAGGTGGTGCACGAGGAACACGTCGCGGACCCGCAGTTCCGCGCCCGCTTCCGCCGCGAGATCAACGCCGCCCGCCGGGTCGGCGCGCGCTACACCGCCCCCGTGCTGGACGCCGCCCCCGACGCCCCGCAGCCCTGGGTCGCCACCGGCTACGTCCCCGGGCTCTCCCTCGAACAGACCGTCCGCGGCCACGGCGCGCTGCCCGCCGCGTCCGTCCTCGCCCTCGCCGGCGGACTGCTGCGCGCCCTCGACGACATCCACGGCGCCGGGATCGTCCACCGCGACCTCAAGCCGTCCAACGTCATGCTGACCGCCGACGCCCCCAAGGTCATCGACTTCGGTATCGCCCGCGCCGTCGGCACCTCCGTCGAATCCCTGCTGACCAGCACGGGAATGGTGATCGGCTCGCCGGGCTTCATGTCCCCCGAGCAGATCCTCGGCGACGGCGCGGGCCCCGCGAGCGATGTGTTCACCCTCGGCTGCGTCCTGACGTACGCGGCCACCGGCGAGCTGCCGTTCGGCCGCGGTGTCAGCAACCAGCACGCGGTGATGTACCACATCGTCGAGAAGGAGCCCGCGCTCGACGCCGTCCGCGACACCGGGCTGCGCACCCTGATCGGCCGCTGCCTGACCAAGGACGCCGCCGAACGCCCCTCCGTCCCCGAGCTGTTGGCGGAGTACGGGGACGACCCGGGCACGGGCGCGGGGACGGCATGGCTGCCCCCGGAGGTCCTGGGCCGCCTCGCCCGCCAGTCGGCCCGGCTCCTGGACGCGGAGGCGGCACCGGTACGCGAGGCGGCGCCCGGCGGGGAGGTACCCGACGGGGAGACGCCCGGCGGCGAAGCCTCCGGTGGGGGAGCCCCCGGCGGGGGAGCCCCCGGCGCCGCGGCCCCCGACGCCCCGGACCCCGCGGCCCCCGACCGCAAGACCGTCGGCCTCCGCCCGGCGGCACCCGCGGCCCCGGCGACCGTACGGGAACCGGGCCAGGCCCCCGAGGGGAAACCGGCGGGGGAGCCGTCCGGTGACGCGCCCGAGGACGCCACGCCCGTCACCCGGGCGGGCGAGGGCCCCGGCCGGAAGACCGGCAAGAAGGCCGGCAAGCAATCCGGCAAGCAATCCGGTGAGGAAGCCGGCAAGGGCTCCGAGCGGCGGCGGAGGTGGCGGATCTCCGTCCCCGTGGTGCTGGTCCTGGCGGTGGGCGGCGGGACGTTCGCCGCGCTCGCGCCGTACAGCCGCTCCGTCACGCAGCCGCCCGCGGCCGGCGCGCCGCACTCCACCGCCCCGGTGACCCCGGCCGCCCCGTCCGGCGGCACCACGGCCTCCCGCCCGCCCAAGGCGAAGGACGGCGAGGACGACGGCAAGGCGGACGACCCGTCGAAGGGCGCGGACGGCAAGGACGGCCGGGACGGCCACAACGGCCGCGACGCAGAAGGCGGTTCGAACGCCCCGGCGGGCGGTACGGCGACGGGCGGCGGCTCCGGCTCCGGCGGCTCGTCCACCTCCTCCGGCGGCGGCACCTCGGGCGGCTCCGGCTCCTCGGGCGGTTCGGGCGGCGGCTCGACCGGCGGCTCGGGCGGCAGCACCGTCCCCGCGTCCTTCGCCGGCAACTGGACCTACGGCGACACGTACAACTCCGGCCAGCCCGGCACCATCCGCATCTCCCGTTCCGGCACCGTCAGCTACGACAACTTCCCCTACAACAGTTGCCTCTACGAGGGCCGGGTGACCTCCCGGACGAGCAGCCGCATCAACGTCAGCGCCGCCAAGCGCGTCGGCCCCAACCCCGGCTACTGCTACGACAAGCTCGACCCCTCGTACTTCACCCTCAACGGCACCGGCCTCCAGCACAACGTCGGCGCCGCCCACGGCTCCGGCTACTACTACAAGCGGGCGTGAGGCCGGGGGAGCCCGCCCCGGTGCCGAGGGCGGGCTCACCGCGGAGGCCCACCGGAACTCACGGGCCCGTGCCCGCCCGCGGCGTGCATACCGCGCTCGACCCCCGCGCGCCAGATCTCGCCGGTGGTGGTCACCCGCGCGGCCAGCCGGTCGTACGCGTCGAGCGCGTCTTCCAGCCCCGGCGGCGCCCATCTCCGGCGCGGTATGACCTGCGGGTGGCGGCGCCGCCACTCCACCAGCGCCTCGATCGCCTCGTACGACGTGTACCAGCACGCTGCCCGTACCTGGTTCTCCAGGCCCACCGGCAGCCGCAGGGGGAGCTGCTCGGGAAAGCCGCCGTCCGCCGACCCGGGCCACCGCCCGAGGTCGCGCGCCTGCGGCGGACAGGCCGGCCAGGGACGGTCCCAGCCCCGCGCCGCCATCTCGCGGCGTACGCCCAGGGCGGCCAGGGCGTCCAGCGAGTCCAGGAGCCGGCCGTGCTCCCTCATCTCCGCCAGCTCCTGCCGCCACCTGGCGCGAACCGCGGACGCCTCGCGGCGGCTCAGCCCGCTGGTGCTCCACCGCTCGTCGGCCGCCAGCTCGCGCCTCATCTCTCGTTGACGGCGCAACAGTTCCCGCAACTTCGCCCGTGTGCCGTGCGCCAGGCGCACCGTCACGGGGACGCTGCCCGCACCATTCATGACTTCATGACCTGATCACCGAAAACCTGGTTTGCAAATTACGGCCGCCAAATACCGTGCGGCGAAATGGTGTTGTACGAAATGCGGAACATTCCGGGCGGGTGCATTCTGAACGGGAGGTCGGAATCAACCGGCATCCTGCGACTGCCCAGTTGGGCATGGAGGCGAGGATTCAATGACGAAAACCCCCACGGTGCGGGAGCATCAGCTCGCGATTTTCTCCACCGATCAGGCAAGCCGTGAGTGGAACCGGGTGGCCGCCGGAAACTCACAGGTGTCCGACATGCGCAACGCCCTGCTGGGCCGTCTCGGCGTGAGCGCCGATACCGACCTGCCCGAACCGCAGTTCTTCGGCGTCAGCGGAACATTCCACCTGGACGGGCCCGTTCCCGTGCCCGAGGAAGTTGACAATCCGCCCTCCCAAGAGGTGAACACCATCCAGTCCGGCCTGATCGTGCAATCCCGAACCATCGGAGACCGGCAGGTGGCCGAATGCGTGGCCACCACACAGGGACTGCCCGCCGGTGTCAGCCACGACTACGTGTTCACCCTCGACACGACAACAGACAACTTCCTCACCGGCGTCCAGGAACTCACCACTGCGAGCGGTGGGCGGCTGGTGGCCGTAGACGGCTGGTGGGACGCGCTGACCTCGTGTCTCACGTCGTCGGACTGCGGCGGCCAATGCGTCAGCGCCGCCCTGACCTGTCCGCCCGCCACCTGGGCCGTATATCTCGCCTGCCTCGCGGGACGATGCGGTCTGTGCGTCGTGAAGTGTGCTGCCTGTGCCACCTGCGACTGCACCTGGTGGTGCCGGGTCGCTGTCGGCTGCTGCAACAACTGAACCGGGAGAGGGAGTCACGTGAGCACCATTCACTGGCTGGAAGTTCCGGTTCAACCGCAGCCCGGAGAGAACACCTTGCGGGCACCGAAGTACCAGGTGGGAAACGCCGTTCTCGTCCACGGAACGGAGACCGCGTATGTAGGAATTGCGGATCAGCGCATGAGTGAGCAACTCCTCGCCCACCCCGATGTTCGAGAACTGAGCCCGAGCGAAAGAAAACGCATTCAGCCCGTCCCCGGACTTCCTCTTACGTGGGAAAGTCTGGAAAGCCAAATCCCGCATTCGGGGGCACCGCAGGCGCGCCGGCGCGCGGTCGGGCTGGGCGACGCGGTCGCGGCCCTCACCCGCCGTGCGCGGATCCCGGAGTGCGGAAGCTGCGCACGACGGCGCAGCGGGTTGAACAGGATCACGGTCTGGGGCTGGTGGCGGAGCCGGCCGGACCGGCCCCGGCACGGCATCGGCTCGGAAGCCGGATAGCGGAGCCGGGTGTGCGGGCGAGGACGGCCGCGCCCCCGCCCGCGCGTCTGCGCACCGCACGCCCGCACGAGGTGCCCCTCGGCGAGCCGCTGCCCCCGATCGCCCCGGAGGCGCACCCCCAGGTGCCCCGGATCGAGTGAACTCCCCTGATTTTCCCGCTCGTTGAAGCGAAAGTCGCGGTAGACGTGACGGGAGCCCGCGCGGGAGCGGGGTGTGCGTCCGGAGGAAGATGATGCGAGTAATCACGGTGGGTCTGGTGGCGGCGGCAGTGGCGCTGGGGGTGGCGGGCCCCGCGGTCGCGGCCGGTCCGGAGGGCGGTGAGGTGGCGGTCTTCTCCACCGAGGCGCAGCCCCTCGACGTCTACCGCGACCCGGAGGGATGCCACGCCCTCCCCGCCGCGGCCCATGTCCTGGCGAACCTCACGGACCGGCCCGTGAAGGTGTACGGCAACCCGTTCTGCCTGGGCCCGTCGGTGGTGGTCCCCGCCGGGCACGGCACTCACGTACCGGGCGGCGCGGGGTCGTTCTCGTCCTGACACATCCGGTGGCCCGTGCCGCGTCCGTCCCGTACGGGCGGGGCACGGGCCACTCGCGTACGCGCCGCCGGACCGCTATCACGCATCCGTGGCGGGCGGGTACAGCCGTTCGCTCTTGGGGGTGATGCGCCAGGTCATTTCCCCCGCACGGGGAGCGGCGGACTTTATAAAGGGCCCGTTCTGTCGCTCGACTGATGGGCTCTCACCATGTTGAAGGCCGCTCTGCGCGTCCTGACCGCCACGGCTCTCGCCGCCGGCTCCCTCACCTTCACCGCCGCCGCCGACGCGACCACCGCCCCCGCGGCGGCGAAGGCCCCGGCCCCCGACACCGGACCGTGCGGCCCGGTCCACGGCTTCAGCGACTCCGACTGGCTGCGCACCAGCACCGAGCCCGGCATCTTCCCGGCCGTCCGGCACGCCGAGGCCGACGAGCGCTGGCAGTGGCGCGACGACCGCCAGACGCTGTGGCGCGGTGACTCCCGTGAGAACACCCAGCAGATCTTCGACGAGGGTTTCACCCCGCGCGGCGACGCCCTCACGCCGCTGGCCGAGTACATCGTCAAGGGCGGCGGCCAGAACACCGCCCACCTCAGCACCAGTTGCGAGAAGTGGGTCGCCGAGAAGTTCGCCACCTACGGCGCCGGACGGACCGGCTGGGTCTACGAGATCGAGGCCCCCGGCGGCATCGACGTCAACGCCACCGCCCACCTCAACGGCTACGAGTCGCCGTACCTCTGGAACAAGGAGATCGACTTCCCCGGTGGCATCCGCGGCGAGTACATCAAGCGCGCCTGCAAGTACCACCTGCTGAAGACCGACCCCGACACCAAGGTCAACACCTACGAGAACCTCGGCTGCCGCACCAACGAGCACTTCGTCCCGGCCCTGACTCCGGCGGCCTGACGCCCTCGGGGATGCCTTCCGGCCCGGGTCCGCACGGCGGGCCCGGGCCGCTTCCGTGCCTGGTCAAGGCGGCAGTGCCCGCCCGGCTCCGCGTACTCCGGCGGACCGGGAACCGGCGGCGGGATCCGAACCGGGAGCCGACGACGGGATCCGGACCGGAAACCGGCGGCGGGCGACCGGACTCCGCCTCCCGCCGGTGAACCCGCCCCCCCCGCGGACCGGTCGAATCCGCCCCGGCTCAGTCCGCCGCGGTGGCCGCGGGCCGGTCGGCGGGGGTGTCGCGGATGCCCAGGCGCAGGTGCTCGACGTGGTAGAGGGCCTGGTCGAGGAGTTCGGCGACGTGGTCGTCGTAGAGGGCGTAGACGATGGAGCGGCCGTGGCGTTCGCCGGTGACCAGGCCGAGGTTGCGCAGCAGCCGGAGCTGGTGGGAGCAGGCGGAGGGCTCCATGCCGACGGCGTCGGCGAGGTCGCCGACCGCGCACGGCCCCTCCTGGAGCCGGGCCAGGATGCGCAGCCGCGAAGGGGTGGCGAGGGCCTGGAGGGTGGCGGCGACATCGGCGGTGCCGACCGCGTCGAGACGTTCGCGGGTGCTGGCGCTGGTGGTGGCGGTGCGTCCGTGGCCCATGGCGTCCATCATAACGACGACACCTGAAGACCTGTTCATATATTCCTGTACGGTGGAGGGGTCGCCCTGTCCTGCCCGAGAAGGGTCCCTCCGCCATGCCCTCTGCCCTGGACCAGCGGTCCGCACCACCCGCCGACAGCCCGCGCCCGGCCCCGCCACGGCGCCGCACCCGCGTCCTGGCCCTGCCGGAGTCCCGCTGGGCGCTCGCCGCTCTGGTGCTGTTCCTGCTCGCCCTCCCCGTCCACCTGCTGGACGGCCCGGCGTGGCTGCGGGCGGTCCTGTTCGCCGCGGTCTACGTCACCGGCGGCTGGGAACCGGGCTGGGAGGGCCTGAAGGCGCTGAAGGACCGGACGCTCGACGTGGACCTGCTGATGGTCGTCGCCGCCCTCGGCGCCGCCGCGATCGGCCAGGCCCTCGACGGCGCCCTGCTGATCGTCATCTTCGCCACCTCCGGCGCCCTGGAAGCCGTCGCCACCGCCCGCACCGCCGACTCCGTACGCGGCCTGCTCGACCTCGCCCCCGCGACCGCCACCCGCCTCCTGCCGGACGGCACCGAGGAGCGCGTCGACGCCGCGCGGCTGGCGCCCGGGGACCTCGTCCTCGTCCGGCCCGGCGAACGGATCGGCGCCGACGGCCGGGTCACCGACGGCGCGAGCGACGTGGACCAGGCGACCATCACCGGCGAGCCCCTGCCGGTCACCAAGCGGACCGGCGACGAGGTCTTCGCGGGCACCGTCAACGGCACCGGCGCCCTGCGCGTCCGCGTCGAGCGGGACCCGTCCGACTCGGTCATCGCCCGGATCGTGCGGATGGTCGAGGAAGCCTCCTCGACCAAGGCCCCCACCCAGCTCTTCATCGAGAAGATCGAACAGCGCTACTCGATCGGCATGGTCCTCGCGACCCTCGCCGTCTTCGCCGTCCCGCTCGCCCTCGGCGTGAGCCTGACCTCGGCGCTGCTCCGGGCCATGACCTTCATGATCGTCGCCTCGCCGTGCGCGGTGGTCCTCTCCACCATGCCGCCGCTGCTCTCCGCCCTCGCCAACGCCGGCCGCCGCGGCGTACTCGCCAAGTCCGCCGTCGTCATGGAACGCCTCGGGCAGACCGACACCGTCGCCCTCGACAAGACCGGCACCCTCACCGAAGGCACCCCCCGCCTCACCGACCTGCGCCCCCTGCCCGGCAGCGGTCTGGACGGTGCCGCGCTCCTGAAGCTGGCCGCCTCCGCCGAGCACCCCAGCGAGCACCCCCTCGCCCGCGCCCTCGTCACCGCGGCCCGCGAACGCGGCCTGCCCCTGGCCGCCGCCACCGGCTTCACCTCGGCCCCGGGCCAGGGCGTCACCGCCACCGTCCAAGGCCACACCGTCACCGTCGGCTCGCCCGCCCACCTCCCGGCCGCTCCGGCCCACGCCCCGCACCACGCGGCGGTGGCCGGACCGGAGGACGCCCCGCACCACGCGGTGGTGGCCGCGCTGGAGGACGCCGGACACACCGCCGTCGTCGTCCTGCGTGACGGCGCCCCGGTCGGCGTCCTGGGGATCGCCGACCGCCTGCGCCCCGACGCGGCGGCCACCGTCGCCGCCCTCACCCGGCTCACCGGTACCGCCCCCACGCTGCTGACCGGCGACAACGAACGCGCCGCCCGGCGCCTGGCCGCCGAGGTCGGCATCACCGACGTCCGCGCCGGCCTGCTGCCCCAGGACAAGGTGGCCGCCGTCGAGGAGTGGCAGGCCCACGGCCGACGGGTGCTGGTCGTCGGCGACGGCATCAACGACGCCCCCGCCCTCGCCGCCGCCCACACCGGCATCGCGATGGGCAAAGCCGGCTCCGACCTCACCCTGGAAACCGCCGACGCCGTAGTCGTACGCGACGAACTCGCCACCATCCCCGCAGCCGTCCAACTCTCCCGCACCGCCCGCCGCCTGGTACTCCAGAACCTCCTCATCGCCGCCACCTTCATCACCGCCCTGACCGCCTGGGACCTCCTCGCCACCCTCCCCCTCCCCCTGGGCGTGGCCGGTCACGAAGGCTCCACCGTCCTCGTCGCCCTCAACGGCCTGCGACTGCTGCGGGAGAGGGCGTGGCCCGGGGTGGCGGACGGCACGGCGTGAGTGAGCGGCGCCGCATGCGGAGCCGCTGCCGGCGGTGTGCCTGGCGCGGACGGAACAGTGTCGGCCTCGACTGAGATCAGACGAATGCTGGCGAAGGAATTCAACGACGATCACGCCTTATTCGTCCCAATGCGCGTACTGGTGGTGAACTGGTTGCTCTCTTCGGCCTGGCTTCCTTGTGGTGACCAGCAGCTCGCTGACCCGATCACGGTCACCCCTGCTCTGCGTGAACTCCTGATGGGCCCGGCGCCAGCGCCTCGGCGATGGCCTGGCCGGTTTCGCGGGCGGAGAGATAGGGACGGACGTCGTGCGCTGCGGCGCCGTTATGGACGGAGAGGTCGCTGATGCGGCCGCCGAATCTCGGTGCGAGGGTCTTCACCAAACAGACCGCGTCGCCCTCGTCGAAGATGTTGGTCCACCGTGTCACGGGAGCCGGCCAGCGAGCATTCCCATGTATCGGCCGGGGCAGGAGCCGATCGAAGATCAGGTTACGAACGGCCAGTGGAGACCCAAGGGTCACCAACGTCAGATCGTGCCAGTACGGGTGAGCACAGAGGGCCTCATAGGCCACGACGGTGCCGAGCGAGTGGGCAACGATCACCCGGGTTTCCGGTGTTACCTGGGCGACCAGTCGGTGTTGGGCCGCGGCGCGAATCCCAGGGTCGGTGAAGTAACTGCGCACCTGCCTGGCACTGAAGATCAGCATGCGCTCGCTGAGCCCTGCGAAGAACGCCGAGTGGCTGAGCGCGTCCAGGGCGCGCTGCACCATGTTCGGCGTACGCAACCGGGCCGGCGCATCCGGGCGCGGTACCGCCGGATCCCGCGTGGCCGTGAATTTCCACCACTCCCACAGCAGTTCGCTTTCGATGTCGCCCTGGATATCGGTGGCGTCCAGATCAGGAATTCCGATCCCTCGGTGTCCAGCAGGCCGGAAGAGGTCGCCGTAAAAGGCCATGGAGACTTCACTCGGCGCGATGCGCTTACCCGATGCCAGGCCCACACCGTCGCTGAGCGCCGGGTACCAGTCGGCGGACAGTGTCTCCGCGCCCTTGAACTGCTGGGCTATGCCGTGAACCAGGACGATTCGGGTCACAGGAATTCCTGCCCATCCGCTCTGCCATTGTGGTTCAGCCGCAGCGCAACCAATCCCATCTCGGTCGCGACGCAGACTCTTCCGTCGTTGACCGCGAGGCCTTTGATCGAACTGCCGATATCGAGTTCGGCGGTCCACGTCGCGGAGACTGTGTTCCAGATCCGCATCAGACCGTAGCGGTCTGCGGCCACCAGGACGGGGGAGCCGTCCATATCGGCCACCCGGATCGCCTGGACCGCTGACGGAAAGGGTTCCAGTTCCACGCCGATGTCGGACCCCTCGGCCAGATCCCGGAAGCACAGATGCCCGTTGCCCGCCCCGGAGATCACAACGGGGTGGTCCAACCGAGCGATTTCCAGGCCGTACGCACCCATCTCGTGGCCTCCCCACGGTTCATGGAACGGTGTGCCGGTGGACAGATCCCACAGGCGCACGGTGCCATCCTGTGAGGCACTCGCGGCCAGCGGAATGCCCCCGACAGTCTCCGTCCGCACCGTCATCACAAGGGCGGTGTGCCCCCTCATCGGAGAGCACACAGGGGCCAGGGTGTGCAGATCCCAGGCATGGAGGGTGTAGTCCTCCCCGACCGATACGGCCACTGCCCGCTCGCCCACGGTGTGTACACAGGCGCGCCACGAGGTGCCGGAAAACCTGCCGAGCAATTTTCGGGATTCCAGATGCCATACCTCCGCTCCTCCTCGGCTGCTGCGCACCACGACTCCGCCATCCGGAAGCGTGGCGGCCGTGAGGTCGGTGGTGTAGTTGCTGGAGGACGTCAGATGGGCCGCGACTTGGCGCCCGTCGTCCAGGGCATGGGTGCGCACAGTGCCGTCTTTGCCACCCGTGACAACGACGGCCCGGTTGGCCCCGGTCCGGACGATGCCGACCGACACCAGGTTCTGTTCCGCGCCGCTCAGCGGTTCGCCAATGGGGCGCATGGCGGCCAGGTCCCAGACCCGGGCCTCTCGCGAGTCCGCGGTCACCGCGACGGGCACTCCGTTGAGCGTGCCGAACACCGGGGCCGCGCGTCTGATGCTCGGCCCCAGGGTGAGGGAACCCTCCAGCGGTGCCCCCAAGGGAGCGCCGGTCTCCACATTCCACAGCCGAATGGTGTTGTCGAGGGCCATGGAAGCAATGACGGCGTCACGGCCAACCCGGCCCAGCGCGGCCACGGTCACCCACTCGGTGTGCCCGCGGTACGGCCCGCCCACGTCCGCGTGGGTCACCACATCGTGTAGGTGGATGTTGTTACCGTCCAGCACCGTGAGGACGACTGGTCGGCTCTCGTGGAAGGCAACGCCCACGGCAAGCGTGGAGGGGGTGAGGTCCTCGACGTTGAAGTGCGCATACGGCCCGGTCGGGAACGGCTCCCGGTGGCTGCTGATCTGCCAGACGTAAGCGTGATTGAGGAACGTGCTCAGGACGATCTCCATGCCCTGGCCCGACCGCCGGACGGCGAGATGCCGGACACCGCCGATGTGGCCCACCAGAGGGCGACCGATCGGTTCCCCGGACGCCGCGTTCCAGATGCGCACCGTGCCGTCTTCGCCGCCGCTCACGATTACCGTTGCGCTGTCCAGCGTGCCGAAGGCAAGGCAGTGCACCGCGTTCGTATGCCCCTCGAGGGGTGCCCCCGGTGAGGTGTCACGGAACGGGTCCCACAGCTGGACGGTGGTGTCGGACCCCGCTGTCGCCACGACAGTGCGTCCGTTGGATTCCCCGAAGGCCACCGCGAGTACCTGCCCCGAGTGGCCCTCCATCGGGCCGCACAGTTGCCGATGATCGCGCAGGTCCCACAGCCGGGCTGTGCCGTCCTCCCCACCGGTGACCACCATGGGGCAGCCCCGGACCTCGGCGAACGCCACCGAAGACACCGGCCGGGCGTGCCCCTCTTCGGGCTGGTCCGCGGTGAGATCCCAGATGCGCGCCGTGCGGTCCCTGCTGACGGTGACTGCCAGAGCTGCGTCCGTCCGGTTGGTGAGTGCGGCGGCCGTGATGTCCTCGACGTGTCCGCGGAGCGGGGGGCCGAGCTGTTGAAGTGTCCGCAGATCCCACAGCCGGGACTCGCGGCGGCCGCTGGTCAGCGCGACGGGGCGGCCCTTGAAGTCGCCGATCACCGCTGAGGTGACACCACTTCTCACCCAGTAGACGTGCGCCATGACCGGTTCACCGATCTGCCGGCGCGCTTCCAGATCCCACCGGGTGAGCATGCCGTTGCCGTCACCGACCAGCGCTACGGAACGGTCGTCCAGCCGCGCCAGGCAGACCGCCGTAACCGCTCCGGCGGGCCCCGTCAACGGGCTGCCGTCCTGGCGCGCGTCCCCGCCGGTCAACAGCTCGCTCAGATCCCAGACACGGACGGTTTTGTCATCTCCGCCGGTGACAGCGATGGGGAGCCCGTCCAGCTCGCCCAGATCGGCATCCCGGACAGTGCTTTTGTGTGCACTGAGATCCCCACCGAGCTGACGTCGACTCACCAGGTCCCAGATCCGTGCGGTCCCGTCCGTGCTGGTGCTGAGCACCACGGGCCGTTCCTCGATAGCGCCGATCACCAAGCTCTCGACCTGGTTGGTGTGGCCGCTCAGTGGCTCGCCGTACTCCTGACCCGCGGAGAGGTCCCAGACCCGGATGATGCCATCCTGTCCGCCCGTCAGAGCGACGGTGTAGTCACCGAGGTCGCCGATGACGATGGCGCTCACCGCGACCTTGACCTCCAGTGGGTCCCCGATCTGCCGCTGCGACGTCAGGTCCCACACCAGAGCTGTCCCGTCGATGCTTCCGGTCACCGCGATGGGACGGCCGTCCAGGTCGCCGACGGCCACACAGCCGATCGTCTTGGCATGGCCGCTCAGCAGTCGGTGCACTCCGCTCGCCGACCACCACGCCCAACTTGCGGACCAGGGAAGCGAAACACCCAGCCCTTCGATTCGGTCCGCGAGGCGGTCGGCCTCGCAACGGCGTGCGGAGAGCTGGAGATCCGCCGCCCGTTCCCCCAGTGGGCGGTCGGCCGTCAGACGGTGCGCGACCTGTTCATACGCACCGCGAATGCGCCGCGGCTCCTCCCCTTCGATCGAGGCGAAGGCCCGCAGCAGGGCAAGTGGTTCACCGGCGAGCAAGAACCCGGGGTCTTCGATGAGACCGTCCAGCGCACCGGCCGCCGCCGCATGTGTGGCCAGGTGTTGGCCGACGTAGGGAACAGCGGCGAACCAGTCGAGCGCTCCGTCCGGCGTGACGGGCACGAGCGAGCGGAGCGCGATGACGACCGCCTGCTGGATGTCCTCCGGTGGGCGGTCTGCCGTCGCGCGCAGATGCTCGGCGAGGGCCTTGTGATAGAGCCGGTAGGCCGAGCGCCGGTCGTCATCGATGACCTCGGCGATATACGCCTCGGCGACGTCCAACACCCAGGAGACGTCCTCTTCTGTGCAAGGCACACCGGAAAGCACCGAACTCAGAGCGGTCCAGACCCTGCCTCGTGGCAGTCCCCTGCCCTCTGAGAACGCGAGGGCCAGCAACATCCGGCGTACCCGTGCCTCGTCCGGTCCGAATCGCGCCAGATAGTCGTCGAATGCCTCTCCCACTTCGCTCGGCAGCTTCTGTGCCCAGTCCGGACGTGCCACGTCGACGACGGTCCGGTCCGACCGCAGAGTGCGTGCGGTGGTTCTGGCGTAGAGGTAAACGCCCGCCGCTTTCTCCGCGACGCTCGCGGCAACTGTCCCGGCCAGGTCGGGGCAGTCCCGGTACGGCGTGCACACCTCGGGCTCCTCTGTGGCAAGCAGAACCCGGGTGACGTACCTGGCGACATCCTGTTCCTCGGCACGGTATGCGGGCAGGTCCAGATCGATGCAGGTGAAGGTGGGGCCGAGCGGTGCGACGAGTTCGTGCCGGGTACCGACCAGGAGCCGCACCCCCTGGATCTCCGCCATGGGGCGAAGGAGTTCACGGGTGATGCGGCGAGGTTCGCCGTGGCCTCCGGCGTCGGCAGCGGTGTCCGATCCGGCCTCGTCCACCGCGTCGACCACGATGATCAGCGGCGGCACCTGCCTGCCACGCCGGGTGAGTTCCTGAAGCAGCGCGGCCGCGCCGTCCGCCTTCGTACCGAGGGCGAGAGCGATGCGCTCCACCACTTCTTCGAGCCGCTTGTGCCGTGCGTGCACGGCAGCCGCCACACAGCCCTCGGGAATGACCGTCTCCGGATCCGCGCCGGACAGTCCGAGTCTGGGGCGGTAACGGCCGTCCGACAACGCGACGATCCGGCCGAGGACCGCCGACTTTCCACACCCCGGGCTGCCGGTGACGACGCGCCCCTTACCGTCGCTTTCATCCGAGGTCAGCCATGCCACCAGCTCGGACAGCACGCTGCGGCGTCCACTGAAGTACAGTCCCTGCTCGGATTCGAACTCCACCCCGCGTGACCGGGGGCCGAAGTGTTCGGTGAGGTCCCGGTCCGCGACCCTGCGCTGGATTTCGAGGTCGGTACCGACCGGCGGCAATTCTTCCCGGTACCCGGCGTTAGGGAGAAACGGTGCAAGCCCGGTGACGAGCCCGCTGGCCAACTCGGCGCGCTGTGATCTGCCGTCGGCCTCGAAGCGCTCGTTGACCGCCTTCACCAACTCGGTGAGGTCGAGAAACTGCTGGCGCTGGCCCGTACGATCGGTCGTTGTACCAACTGCCTCGTCCAGAGCAGCCACGAAGGCACCGTCCTCGGCGATGTCCTTGCGTCGGGCAGAGGCAAGGAACCACAGTCCAGAGGAGGCACCGCCTCGCACATTGCGGTAGGCGATGGATTGGAGGGCGACGGCCGATGCCTCGGCACTGCCCGCGCCGCCTGCGCAGGTGTCGAGAATCAGCAGGAGGTGCCGCAGGCCTCCCCGGCAGAGGATGCGCAGCAGGTCCTCCGTCGCCAGGGCAGTGGTGGCGAGATCCTCGTCCTGCGAATCCCAGCAGAGGAGATAGTGCCGGTCCCGCTGCTCCACCGCACCATGGCCCGCGAAGTACACGACGACCACATCATCAGCGGTCAGTGCTACGTCTGCCGACCAGTGACGTAACTTCTGCCGGATCTGCTCGGCACCGTCGTACTCACCCAGTCCGGGCAGCACCGTCTGGTAGCCGAATCTGCCGAACAATTGTGAGACCGCGTGGATATCACCAGGTACGGACCCCAGCTGCTCGTCCTCGGGGAGATTGCGGTACCGACCGCTGCCCAAAGCAATGAAGAAACTCCGCCCCACCCGACCACCCCACCGCCATGTGCCGTAGCTCAGGCGACTCTATCGATGAGCCTGGCCGCGGGGTGGACTTTGCGCACAATCACCGAGCCGCGAGGCCGCCGTCCGCCCGCTCCGCCGCCTGGGAACGCCGCTGTTCGCCTCTGCTGCGCGATCGCCCCGAGGCTAGAAGGCGCATGGGGCCCGCGTTCGGTTCTGTGCAGCGATCGCAGCCCCCTTCCGTTGATCGCCCTGGCCGGTCAAGCCGCAGCAGCTGCTTTCCGCGGCGAGCTCGGCCTTGTCCGTGCTGCCCGCCACTGACGGAGCGGCCGTTCACCGCCGAGGAGGCCGAGACGGGTGCGCGGATGTTCAAGGCGCTCGGCGATCCGGTGCGGTTGCGGCCGTTCACCGCGGTGGCCTCGCACGAGGGCGGCGAGGCGTGCGTCTGCGACGCCGACATCTCCGATGCCGCCGTGTCCCAGCCGCTCGTTCCCCCTCACCTGAAAACGCCCAAGGCAAGGAAACCGGACTGCTGGCTTCCGAGCGGCGCGGCACCTGGGTCTGCTCCCGCATCGAGTCGTCAAGCCGTCGAACCATCGAGCCGTCGGTCCTTGCGGCCGGAAGCCCGCTGGGCCCCCGGCCGCCAGGTGGCGCGCTCACACGGCGGACCGCCCCCGAGGGGCGATCTCCTCGATCAGCCCCTCGACCAGCTTCCTGATCTCGTCGCGGATGGGGTGGACGGCCTCCACGCCCTGGCCTGCCGGGTCATCGAGCCGCCAGTCCAGGTAGCGCTTGCCGGGGAAGACGGGGCAGGCGTCCCCGCAGCCCATGGTGATGCAGACGTCCGATTCCCGGACGGCGTCGACGGTGAGGAGCTTCGGCCTCTGGGCGGAGATGTCGATCCCGGCCTCGCGCATCGCCTCGACGGCGGCGGGATTGACGGCATCACCGGGGGCGGAGCCCGCCGAGCGGACCTCGATACGGTCGCCGGCCAGGTGGCTCAGCCACGCGGCGGCCATCTGCGAGCGACCGGCGTTGTGGACGCAGACGAACAGCACGGACGGCTTGCCGGACATCACGGTCCCTCCCTCTCGTCCTGTTCGGGGCGGACGCCCGTCGCATCAGCACCCAGCGGCATCAGCACCCAGTGGTATCAGTTGCCAGTGATGTGAGAATATCAGCGCATGATGACGTCAGTCGACACTGATCTGATCCGGGTGCTCTCCGACCCGCTCAGGCTGCGGATCGTGAACCTGCTCGCCCACGAGACCCTGTGCACCACACACCTGGTCGAGGAGACCGGGGCACGGCAGACCAACCTCTCCAACCACCTCAAGGTGCTGCGCGAGGCCGGGGTCGTCGAGACGGAGCCGTGCGGACGCTTCACCTACTACCGGCTTCGGCCCGACGTCATCGCGCGCCTGGCCGGCCAGTTCTCCGACCTCGCCGAAACCGCCCGCACGACCGCCGAGACCGGCCGGAAGCGAGCCTGCTGATGAAGACGACGGACGCACCCGGCGCGACGACCGCGGAGACCGGCGCGCAGGCGTCGATCGTCGCGAAGCTCTCCACCCTCGACCGCTACCTCGCCGTATGGATCCTGCTGGCCATGATCGTCGGCCTGGGCCTGGGACGCGCGATCCCCGGCATGGGCGACGCGCTGGCGAAGGTCGAGATCGGCGGGATCTCCCTGCCGATCGCGATCGGGCTGCTGGTGATGATGTATCCGGTCCTGGCCAAGGTCCGCTACGACCGCCTCGACACCGTCACCGGCGACAAGAAGCTGATGGTCTCCTCCCTGGTGATCAACTGGCTCATCGGCCCGGCCGTGATGTTCGCCCTCGCCTGGATCTTCCTGCCCGACCTGCCCGAGTACCGCACCGGCCTGATCATCGTCGGCCTGGCCCGCTGCATCGCCATGGTCATCATCTGGAACGACCTGGCCTGCGGCGACCGCGAGGCCGCCGCCGTCCTCGTCGCGTTGAACTCCGTCTTCCAGGTCATCGCCTTCGGCCTGCTCGGCTGGTTCTACCTCGACCTGCTCCCCCGGTGGCTGGGACTCGGCGACGGACAGGGCCTCGACGTGTCCGTCTGGCACATCGCCCTGAACGTGATCGTCTTCCTCGGCGTCCCGCTGGTGGCCGGATTCCTCACCCGCCGCCTCGGCGAGAAGAAGCTCGGCCGCACCCGGTACGAGGCCGGTTTCCTGCCGAAGACCGGCCCCTGGGCCCTGTACGGCCTCCTCTTCACGATCGTCATCCTCTTCGCCCTCCAGGGAAAGACGATCACCTCGCAGCCGGTCGACGTCATCCGCATCGCCCTGCCCTTGCTGGCGTACTTCGCCGTGATGTTCTTCGGCACCTTCCTCCTCGGCAAGGGCCTGGGGATGGCCTACGACCGCACCGCGACACTCGCCTTCACCGCCGCGGGCAACAACTTCGAACTCGCCATCGCCGTCGCCATCGCCACCTTCGGCGCCACCTCCGGCCAGGCCCTCTCCGGCGTCGTCGGCCCGCTCATCGAGGTCCCGGTCCTCATCGGACTCGTCTACGTGGCCCTGGCCTGGCGCCGCAGGTTCGCCCCGGCAGCCGTGACGACGGAGGCGAAGGAGGGCTGAGCCGTGGACGTTGCCCCGACCGCGAGGGCAGGGGAGTGTTCTTCTCCTCGGCTGCGCACTCCGACAGGCCCCGACACGCCTTCACCGGTAACGGGATGAACGGATGCGTCCGCCCTGCCCTCGCGGGCGCGCGGAACGTCGAGCCCGTCTCGGCGGGCACCGTGGACGGCGGTCCCACGGAGGGCTGCGCCGAAAACCCTTGCCCGCAGGGAAGTTGACGAAAGCTGCGGCCCCGTCAGGAGCCGTGTGCGGCGAATCCCGCCGCACACGCAGCGAGCAAAACACCCCTCTGATCCGCGTTTCCGCGGATCAGAGGGGTGTTTGTGAGCGGTAGCGGTGGGATTTGAACCCGTCAACATGATGCTTCTCACCTGGGGTTTTTCTAAAGAGGCAGGTGGGAGGGGGTGTTTCGGTGCTGTTGGGTGGCGTTCGATGCCACTCAAGGACGGTTCGTGCTGCATATGCAACACATCCAGTCGGCGCCTGGTCGGTGTCGAAGGTTGGGGCTCTCGTACCTCGTACATTTGCAAAAGTGCACGTTGCTTTGTGGGCCGATGGTGGCTGCTCTCGTGCTCCTGCGGCGATCGCGGAGAGTCACCGTGGGGGCGAGTAGTGGCTGCGTGCTCCAGTTGCCGACGGGCCAGCGTTGATGCGGTTGCGGATGGCGAGGATGCCGAAGCCGAGGATGGCGGGTGGTCATTTTGATCTAGAAGCGGTGATTCCAAGGTTCCGGCTGTTGGAGATCCGACACCAGCGAACTACCTCAACATGCATGTGGAAGCCGGCTCCCATGCTCGGGCGAGAACTTGAGTAGCGGTCCGCCCCCACGTGTGTGGGGAATTCTCCCGCCCTGCGCGCTCTTCGCGCGTCTCTACCGGACCAACCCCATATGCGTGGGGAATCCTCGTCGGGCGCTGCGGACGGCATGGCCGCCGACGGACCACCCCCACGTACGTGGGGAACTCTACGAACGAGCGGACGGGGCGTTCTGGCGCGCCGGACCACCCCCACGTGTGTGGGGAACCCGAGCGGTGCCGCATCATCGTCGACACTCCCGGCGGACCACCCCCACGTCCGTGGGGAGGAGCGCCGCTCAACGAGCGGGCGGGTCAGCGGGTCCGGAGCAACCCCACGTGCGTGGGGAAGAGGCACGCCCCCTGCTCACGAGGTTGCGCAGGAGCGGAGCACCCCCACGTGCGTGGGGAAGAACGACGCAAGGACGATCGGAGCATTCCCGCGGTCGGAGCACCCCCACGTGCGTGGGGAAGATCGGGCCAGGGAGCCGAGCAGGAGCAGACGCCTCGGAGCACCCCCACGTGCGTGGGGAAGAGGGGTAGTAGGTATAGCCGTCCCCAGCGCTGAGCGGAACACCCCCACGTTCGTGGGGGAAGAGGCCACCTTGAGGTGGGCGGAGACGAGGCGGGCCGGAACACCCCCACATGCGTGGGGAAGAGTCCCGACCCTCCCGTACGGCAGCGATGTACTCCGGAGCACCCCCACGTGCGTGGGGAAGCGCTCGTAGTCCTGGGCGGCCTGCTGGAGCAGCTCGGAGCACCCCCACGTGCGTCGGGAAGAGTTGGACTCACCGGGGTTGCGGTCGTGCTGCCCCGGAGCACCCCCACGTGCGTGGGGAAGAGAGGGACCGCCCGTCGGCGGTCGTCCAGGCCCCCGGAGCACCCCCACGTGCGTGAGGAAGAGTCTGCCCCGAAAAGGAGGACGGGCCTCCCTGGCGGAGCACCCCCACGTGCGTGGGGAACCCGCCGCCATGGGGGTCTTCGAGGTCGCCAACGGCGGACCACCCCCACGTGCGTGGGGAACCCAGCACCGGCGCCGTTTTCCTGACCCCTGACCGCGGACCACCCCCACATGCGTGGGGAACCCCGTCTACGAGTTCGTGCAAGTTCCTGCGCTCACGGACCACCCCCAAGTGCGTGGGGAACCCCCTTCCTGAGCTGGGGCTCTCTCGATGCTTTGCGCTTTCTTTGCTGGTTAGGCGGGGGCGAGGCTGAGGAGTCCGGCGCCGTAGGAGCGTCCGCGGCCGATGCCGTTGAGGACTGCGGTGCGGAGGGTGTCGGCGTCGGTGATGGTGGCGTCTCCTTCGAAGACGGTGATGGCGTGGCGGTGCCTTCCGGGCTTGTGGGTGATGTGTACGGAAGGGGTGTTGGTGCGGAGGATGCTGTGCAGGGTGAGGCCGTTGGTGGTGGCTCGGCGGGCCCACCAGTCGTCTGCTTTGGGTCCGGTGAGGACGGTGCGGGCTGGGGGGAGGCGCTTGAGTTTGCGGGTGGCCTGGACGCGCTGGCGGTCGGCGAGGGTGCCGAGCTGGGTGGTGGGGTTGGCGGCGATCCGGTAGTGGACGTGAGTCCCTTCGGCCAGCTGTGACAGGAAGCCGGTCATGTTCTTGACGGCCGCGTGGGCGTAGTCGGCCGGGATGTTCTCGACGAGGGGCGGGGTGCGGGTCTGGGCGAGGATGGTGATGCCGGTGACGGTTTCGTCGACGCGGAACAGCAGTCCGCCTGTGGCGCGGGCTTGTTCGCCGAGGTCTGGTGGGAGTAGTCGCATCAGGGTGCGGTGGAGGCCGCCGCCGTCGGCCAGATCGGAGAGGGCCTGCCGGTTGCGGGTGTTGATGTGGAGCTGGGTGAGGTACACCGCGGCCGTGTCGGTGGGGGCGGTCATGCGGGGGTCTCCTGGGCGCGGTGGCGGGCGAGAGCGTTGAGCCAGTCGGTGCCGAGGCCGGCGCAGAGGTTGGCCGGGAGGGTGGCGGTGGTGACGTACTCGGTGCGTACGTCCCAGGCTCGGTGGTGTTCGTCGAAGGTGACGGGGTTGTCGGCCAGGCGGTTGCGGGCAGGGGTGCCGCTGGTGGGCGGTGTGGCGTGGGCGAGGTCGACCGTCACCGTGTCGGTCCTGTAGGGGCGTTGGCGGTGGATTGGGAAGCTTGTGAGCGCGGCGGCGGCGTCGTCCAGGCCGGTGGCGACGAGGAGCGGGCTTCCCGGTGGGCAGGATCGGCGCCCGAGGTACAGCGGCCAGCGGGGCGCGCGCAGCGCGGCCGTGGCCTGGCTGACCGTCGGGTCGGTGCCGTCGATGGCGACGGTGAACGCCGCGTCCGCCAGGTAGTGGCGATGGGTGACGACGGTCGCCTTGTTCTCCGGTTTGCGGGTGCCGTCGGCCCGGGGTACGGCCTGGTGCAGGGGCAGGCCGCCGCCGATGGTGTGGAAGTCGACGAGCCGGGTGCCGGGCCGGTCGGTGCGGACGGTGTAGCGCAGGGCACGCAGATCAGCCAGATCTGCGCCGCGGTGGCGGCCGTCCGCAGCGGCGAGCAGTCCGATCAGTGCGGAGCGGGTGGGGCGGGTGTGGGTGTCGCGTTCGGTGAACTCACCGTGCTCGCCGAAAGACATGAGCGGGCCGGACAGGTGGATGAGGATGCCGGGCAAGCGGATTCTCCTTGGCGGTAGAGCGGCCCCACGGGCGTGGGGAAGGCCGGCGGCTACTGCTTGGCTGCGGCCTGAGCGGCAAAAAGCGCGTCGATCGCTCCGGTGGTGAGTGCCTTGTAGGAGTCGACCTGCTCGCCCAGGCCGTCCAAGCGCTCGCCCTGCTCGATGGACGTATATCCGCTGTAGGCGACGTCGTCTGCGCCCAGGAGCCGGTTGACGGCCGTGGCGTAGCGGGAGAAAGCAGCGCGGGAGGGCCGCGCCCAGCCGCCGCCGTCGTCCGCTGCGATGGGCCGCTCGAACGCGGTGGCGTAGTTGACGGGCTGGTCGGACCGGACGGTGAAGTGCACCAGGTCCGGGATGGTGTGGGGGGCCGTGACGTTCTTCTTCGCCTGCGGCAGGACCTTGATGAACCCCCGCGCGAACGCGTCGACCAGCAGGCGGGCGGTTTCGGTGTCCCCGTCCAGCGTGTCGAGAAGCTCGCGCAGGTCGAGAACCGCGTACCGGTAGAACACGCCGCTGGCGTACTCGCCGTGGTTCATGTGGCCCGAGCCGGTCTCGTCGCTGTCGTGGGTCACATCGTCGACCGCCACGAAGAAGTCCGGCTGGCGGCGAGCGGTGTGCGTGGTGAACCCGTGGGCCATCTGCCGGGCGGCGTCCACGCCGGCCCCGGGCAGCTCGGACAGCATCCGTCCGAACAGCGCGATGCTCCCGTTGGTGGCCTTGAGCAGGGCGTGGATTTCATCGCCCGGCACACCCGGCTTGGGATTCTTCGCGCTCGACTTCTCCGTCTTTTCGATGGCGGCCCGGTGCGTCTCGCACAGATCGGCGATCTTCTCGGCCGTGGAATTCGGCACGAACAGTAGGGACTTGGTGCCGTCCTTGTCCAGCTTGAAGCCGGTGGCGCCGAGGACCTGCTGTGCGGCCGAGGCGGCCAGCTTTTCGTCCCAGCCGCGGTCAGTGAGAGCGGTCTGGACCTGCTGGCCGATCCGGCGAGTGCGCACGGCCTTAATGCCGGTGGTGTCCTGGACGAAGTCCCGTAGCGGACGTCCCAGGGCCTGTGAGGACAACCGGATGCGCGTCGTTCCGCCGAAGGCCAGAGTCTTCGGCGCCCCCAGATCATCGCGGTTGAGGTTGGCGTACGGGATGGTCTGCACGGCGTGCAGGCACAGAAAGGCCATGTCAGTTCTTCTCGCTCTCGTGCTCGGCGTCGGCGTCGGAGTTCGCGGCGCCGGTGGTGAGGGTCTTGTAGTAGGCGCTGGACCAGCGCAGGACCGCCGCCTCGCGGCGCTTGTCGCGCTCCCAGTCGGCGATGTCGTGCAGCAGCACGCCCCAGTCCGGCAGCCGCGGCGCGTCGCACGCCAGCCGCATCACACCGGGCAGCGCGGTGTGCAGGCCCGCAAGATCCTCACGGAACAGAGCCTGAAGCCGTGGCGCGCTGCGCCCTTCGGGGTCCTCCCCGCTGGTGTCGGGGGCGTCGAGTGCCCCCAGAACGGCGCCGAGGTTCCCCTGCCGCAGCCGTCGGCTGAGGGGCAGCGGCTGTTTCCTGCGCTTGCCCCTCTCGTGCTCCCCTTGGCCGGTGTCCTGGGCCGCCCCGTCGTCATCGCCCTCGTCGGAGGGAAGGTCCTTGGCAGGCTTGGCGCGCGGGTCATACAGGGCGATCAGGGCGGCCACCGTGTAGTGCGCCCATTCCAGATCAGCTGCCGGTTCATCCGGAAGCCGGGCCGCGACATAGCGGTGTGCCCGCACTGCTTCGGCAGGGGTATGGCCGAGTGCTGAGCGGATGGCCTGTCCCGTTCCGGCGTCCCGTCGGCACGCCGCGATGGTCCGGCCCACGAATGCATCCGCCTCCGCCAGTAGCCGGGAGCTGCGCGTCTCGGGCGTCGTCACTCGGTCTCCTTCGGTTTGCTGCTGGTGGTCTTGGTGAGGGTCGAGGCGACCTTGCCGCGGTGCTGGACCACGGCCCGGACCGTGCGAGGCAGATCGGCGTTGACGACCTCGCGCATCACCTGGTCGTAGACGTCCACCGCGATCCGCCCGAACACGTTCGCTGCCTCGTCCCAGGCGCGGGTGTCCAGCAGCGTCCAGAACGCCGCTTCGGCGCGCGGCCAGTACGCGGTCAACGCCCGCTTGCTCCAAGGCGTCGGGCCTTTGTCGTCTTCATCGGCAGGTGCCGCGGTGTCCTGCCAGACACTGTTTGCCGCCCACTCCAGCCGTCTCGCGCACAGCTCCGCGCGCTCACGGGCGGCAGCGAGGCGCCCCGCGTTCGCTTTCTCTTCCTCACGGATCAGGCGTAGGACCGGCGGCGTCGCCGCCCGGTACCAGCCCACCTCGCCGCCAGCCTTCTCCCGGCTCTGCTCGAACCCATAGGCCACAACCGCCACGTGGTCGAGCACCTCCACCGGGACATCGTGGATGGCGTCCATGATCAGAGGCCGTCGCTGGACGCTGCCGGGTGCGGTGTGCAGCACCAGCCCGTCCAGGTCACGGAAGACAGCACGGGCGACATCCGCACGCTGTGCGTACTGCTGGCCCTTGGACCCCTCCAGCCAATTCAGGTACGGGTCCGACACGGCGGGTAGGGATGACGGCCACGCCCATGCGATGTACACGTCGGAAGCTTCGGCACGGTCCTCGGACGGCACGAGAAGCAGGGCATGCTGTGCCCGTGCGGTCAGCAGTGTCACCGGCCCCTCTGCGACGGGAAGTTCCCCGTCCGGGTCGGCCGGCTCGTCGCGCTCCCATGGCGCGAGATCCGTGCCGGGCACGGGGACCACATCGGTCTCGGGGATACCGAGCACCATCGTCTCGAACAGATTCCGCCCCGTGGGGTGGTAGGAGACCAGGCCGCGCAGCGGCCCGACGCTGGCATGCCGCAGATCATGACGCTGAGTCCTGCGGTTCGGACCCTGCGGGCCGCCCTGCCCGTACCACAGCCAGGCGAGCAGATTCAGTGCCGCAGCAGGGCCCGGCACCGGGACCGGGGCACCGTCGTGGAAGGCACCGAACCACGCCGAGGACGTAGCGCTGGCGCGGCCCCATGCCAGCTTCCCCACGCCACTGGATTTACGGTCCAGCTGCCCCTTCCGTCTCCCCTTCTCGACCCGCACGTCCATCTGAGACGGCAGCCGCGGCTCCTGCAGCCAAGGACGTACCGGGTCGAACAACCGGAACCGGTCCGAGTACCGAGCGAAGTACGCATCGACCACGGCAGGGTCGAAAGATCCCTGCTCCAGCAGGTCATACCGGTCATCGACGTCCAACGCCGCCAGCCCTGCGCCGCGGAGCGCCAACGCGTACAGAATCCGCAGGATCGCGCACTCAGCCGGTGGCATCGTCACTGCCAGAGACTCGATGAGGTGCGCGTCGACCAGCAGTCCCCGCAACCCGTACCGGCGCGACGTGCCGTCGACCATGGTGACCGGTATCCACGGATCAACCGCAACGTCCAAACCAGAAGCCTGAGTTACCTGCTCAACATCTGTCCTGTCCATTACGGCGCACCGTACAACCCACCACTGACAACGCCCGGGGCGAGTCGAAGCAGCGGCAGAGGTCGCTCCCCGAAGCCGCACGTCATCGGTAGGAAGGAGTACGCCCCACGTGCGTGGGGGAAGAGGCCAGCGATCAGGCCCGCACCACCCACACCGGCGGAGCACCCCCATGTGCGTGGGGAAGAGTACGGGACAAGCGCCTTCAGTTCCCGGTTGCCCGGAGCACCCCCACGTGCGTGGGGAATCCGAGATCCCGGACTGGAGGCGCATGGCCATCTGAGGACCACCCCCACGCGCGTGGGGAAGAGCGGCGCGCTGCATCTGCGATTGACCGGTCCGACGGAACACCCCCACGTGCAAGGGAGGAGGCATCCAGGGCATCCGCGACGCCGCCGTACGACGGAGCACCCCACGTCCGTGGGGAGGAGCTGTACAACGACGGGTCCTTCCCGGAGTTCGGCGGAACACCCCCACGTGCGTGGGGAGGCTGAAGTCCCCGCTGGGCAAACGCGTCGTCGACGGAGCACCCCCACGTGCGTGGGGAAGAGACCGTCATCACCGCGGCGGTCGACGTGCCCGGCGGAGCACCCCCACGTGCATGGGGAAGAGGCGCTCACGGGGATCCAGATGCTGCGGGAGAAGGGGAAGGGAGCACCCCCACGTGCGTGGGGAAGAGAAGCCTGGCGTCGGCAAGTCAACCTCCGGAATCGGAGCACCCCCACGTGCGTGGGGAAGAGACCAGCGTGTGTAGGTAGGCCGCGCCGCCGATCGGAGCACCCCCACGTGCGTGAGGAAGAGCCCGCCTCCCGATCCTCATCCAGGGGCCCGGCCGGAGCGCCCCCACGTGCGTGGGGAAGAGCGGGACCTCTGCGAGCCGTGTGCGATCGCCCGCGGAGCACCCTCACGTGCGTGGGGAAGAGGCCATCTGGAGACCGGCCTCGGCGTAGACGCCCGGAGCACCCCCACGTGCGTGGGGAAGAGCCCGGTGACCGCGTCCTCGATCTCCTTGGCCGCGGAGCACCCCCACGTACGTGGGGAAGAGCCACAGCGTCCGGCGCCCGGCGTACCGACGGGCGGAGCACCCCCACGTACGTGGGGAAGAGGCGTCCTGGTGCGGGCGGATCATCGCCAGCGACGGAGCACCCCCACGTACGTGGGGAAGAGCGGATGGAACCCGCACCTCAACGCCCTGATTTTGGAGCACCCCCACGTACGTGGGGAAGAGCGGCGCGAGGACGGCACGATCGGGCTGCGTCACGGAGCACCCCCACGTCCGTGGGGAAGAGAGGTCACCCCGGAACTGGCCAGCGACAAGGCGCGGAGCACCCCCACGTCCGTGGGGAAGAGGCTTTGTGACCTGCGGCGTTCTGGCCGCTTTGCCATTTATTTATCAAGCGTCGTGTGCTTGCGTTCGACGATACCGAGGACGGGATCGAGGCGGAGGTGCCTGTCGCCGAGGGGCGGCGAGTGGTGGCTTGTGGGGGCCTGGTGGTGGGGGAGGCGGATCAGGTTGCTGAGGCGGGGCTCCTTGGACCAGGTGGGGTGTGGTCGCTGGTCCGGTGTGAGCTGGTTCAGCCAGGCGCCTGCGCGCATCGGGACTGCGTAGTGCATGAGGGTGCGGACTTGTTGGCGGGTGAATCTTTCGCGTTCGCCGGCGCCGTGGGTGGGGAGCGCGATGGTGTGGTCGGGGTCGAGCCAGATGTTGTTCTCGGTGTCGTGGAAGGTGGGGATCAGGCTGATGCTGTTGGCGCCGAGGCGGGTGGTGATCAGCTCGGGGTCGGCGTCGGATTCGGTCAGCCGGTGCAGATTGGCGGTGGTCACCTTGGCCGGTGGCTTGATCATGGCGAGGTCGGCGAGGGCTCGGCGGGCGGTGTCGTCGGCGATGCGGTCACGGTCTGCGGCGAACAGCGTGTCGGGGTCGGTGCTGGCGAAGGCGGGATCGTAGACGGCGTTCACCAGGCGCTGTACATCGCTGGGGATGTTGATGGGGCCGGTGTGCCGGTCGAGGAGTTCCCAGGTGCGTTGGAGCAGGGACGGGGGGTAGACGTCGCCCCAGGCCGGTGGTGCGAAATTGGGGCGGCCGGTGGTGTCGCCGGGGGTGAGGACGAGCATGTGGGGGTCGGTCCCTGCCCAGGTGGGGCGTTTGAGACCGGCGCGCTCCCATGCGTCCGGGCCGTGCCGGAACGCTCGGCCGGCTCGCTGCAGGAGCAGGGCGAGCGGGGCGAGGTCGCTGATGATCAGGTCGAAGTCGAGATCCAGTGACTGCTCGATCACCTGGGTGGCGACGATGATGCCTCGGTGCGGCCTGGTGGTGCCGGGCTTGTCGACGCGGCCGAATGCGGTCTCGGCCCGCCGGGTGTAGTCGGCACGCTGGTGGGCGGGCAGGCGGGCGTGCAGCAGATGCAGGTCGACGCCGTCGCCGAAGTGGTCGGCCAGGGCCTGGTAAGTCGCCTGGGCCTGGGGGACGGTGGTGCAGATGACGGCAGCGCAGCCGCCGTGATGGGCCAGCTCATCGAGCTGCGCCAGGATCGTTTGATGGCGGTGGCCGGTGCCCCGGGTGGTGACCTTGGTGACGTTCAGATCGCGGCCGCGTCCGGTGCCGACGGCTTCGGGCGGAACGCTGGTGGTGCCGGTGGCGTGGTCGGTGAAGGACCAGCCGGGGTAGGCGGGCTCGATCGCGGCTGGTTGGGTGTGGCCGGCGCCGTGCCGGTAGGCGTTGACCAGGGCGGCCGCGGTGTCACCGGTCAGGGTGGCGGACAGGACGACGACCGGCACCTGCCAGGCGCCGCACCACTGCAGCAGGCGCAGCAGCAGGGCGTGGGTGAAGGCATCGTACGAGTGGGCCTCGTCCACGATCAGGGTCTTGCCCGAGAGGGCGAGATGCCGCAGCGGGCCGTATTTGAGGGGCAGTACGGACAGGAGAGCCTGGTCGATGGTGCCCGTGTTCAGATGGGCCAGCAGACCGTGCCGGTTGGACTGGTGCAGCCAGCGGGTGGCCTCGGTCGACACGCCGTCGTCGCCGTGCACGACCCTGGTCTCCGCCTCCGCGTCCTCCTTGCTCTGCGGGGTGCTGTTGTCGTCGTGGTGCATCCACGCGGAACCGTGAAGCCGGGTGACCGCGGTGGGGAGGTTGTGCTCGGCCCACGTCGCCAGGCGGCCGTGCATCTGGTCGGTGGTGGCCATCGTCGGCAGGGCGACGTAGACGCCGTGGGTGCCGCACGCCTGTCCCATCAGCGCCGCCCCGTACAGCGCCGCCTCGGTCTTGCCGTCGCCGGTCGGTGCGGTCACCAGGAGCAGCCCCGGTCCTCCGCTCAGCATGCCGGGCAGGTACCGGCTGATGCTCGCCTGGAGGGGATTCGGCTTGGTGATCGGCACGTAGCCGAACATGTCCACGAACGAAGTCGCTGCAGCCGGAGCAGCAGGGGCCTGGAGGCCAGCCTCCGCGAGCAGGGCAGTTGCGTGGGTGCGGGACGCGGCCGCCCATGCGTGGACAGCGGCCGTGTCGACCACTGCACCAGTTTCCTCAAGACGACGGATGAGGTGGTCTTCCTGGGAGACCAGCCAGTCTGCGAGCACGATGAGCCCGGTGACCACCGTGATGGCCGCAGCTGGAATCCGGTCTTTCGCCACCGTGACCGTCGGCGCGTCGGTTACGGCCGCCAGCACCCGGGCCATTGCTTCCCGTTGGCCCGACCATGCCCCTGCGCCCAGGCCGGGGAAGAAGCGCAGCGGGGCCGCCGCGATGTCCGGCCGCGTGGGCTCTGCGTATCGACCGTGATGCCCCCCGAGGACTTGCCCCGCAACCACCGCAGCGACCCGGTCCCTCCGCCCGGACAGATTCCAGCCCAACCCGCCCAGCAACGACGGGACCAGAAGCTGGGATGAGGACTCGTGCCGACCGAGGGCCGCAGCATCAGCCTCCGACACGACGGGATAACCCGCTGACACCAGAGCCTCTGCCAGATCCGGGCGCATGGCCTGCCAGGACGGCACCGCCTTACCGATGTCGTGCAGCCCCGCCCAGAAGGCGACCAGCCGCCGAGCCTCGTCGCAGGTCAGGTCGAGCGCACGCGCAATCATCCGGCGTTGGGAACGTGTGAGATACGCATCCCACAGCACATCTGCCATCACGGACGTATCCACGAGGTGGCAGATCAGCGGGTAGTGCCGACCGGCAGGAAGGCCCTTCGACTTCCCCCATAGCAGGCACTCGAACGCATCGTCGATCATAAGGCTCCATGGTCACGATATTTTCGGGGCACTGAAGAGGAAACGCTCCGACGGCAAAAGGTCCCCTTCTGGCTGCCTCTGCGTGCTCGGTGGCCTGCAAAGTAACCGCAGCCGCGCAATTCCGGTTCAAATTCTGGCCGGCTCGGCGAGCGGAGCACCGGCTCAATGTTCAAGATCTCATCAGGTAAGGGAATTCGCTCCGATCGCCACTTCCGCATTGGCGAGCATCCGCGCGATCTGGATCGGTAGGTTGCCGAATTCCTCCATGACGACATCGAACGGGTCCACGGAGCTGGTCTCGCCGTCGAGTGCTGCACCCTCGATGACGTAACGGAAGCCACTGGGCGAGGTCTCGTCATCCCGGACCTTCCACGACGCCCCGTGCTCGTGAATCCCGACATCCGCCACATATGCTGCCAGGTCGCTGTGCAGGGTGACCCAGTCGTCCTGCTCGAATTCGTCAAGTGGGAGCCTGGATACGTAATCCTGTAGCGGGCCGATCAGGATCAGTACGTCCTGTTCGTACTGCTCGGCGGGGACGTTGAGCATGTCGGCGATTCCGAGAACATTCTCGTGCGCTTCCTGAGCCCACTGTTCGAGGTCGGCTCGTGCCTGGTCTGCCTCGGAAGGCTGCATTCTTTCTCTCCCTAGTGGTGTTCCACGAATATGATACCGGCTTCCTTGAGGTATTCGCGTAATTCTTGCGAAGGTCCTGCGTGAAGGAATACCCACCGGGGGTCGAATCCCGGGTCCATTTTTCGTAGTGCGATGTCTTTGTGGATCTGCTCTTTGATGTGCTTGCTGAGCGGCACCTCTACTTGCTGAGGTGCATGCTGGCCGGGGGCGACCTCGACCATGCGGTACTGCTGGTAAGTCTTCACCTCGACGCCGAGTGTCCGGCCGTCAGGCAGCGGGACAGGCACGTCGACCTTCCGTCCGCCGGTGGCGGTGACGGGGTATTTGGGGTCCTGATTCGTGGGGACGGGGTAGTGCTTCTCGCCCTGGCCGCCGTACATCTTGCGCACGTGGTCCTCCCCTGTGGACCAGCGCTTGCGCTTGTCGCGCATCTTCCGCACCTGCTCCAGAGAGGGGCCGCCGTTCCCCTTCGCCAGCTGCCCCCGTCGGGGAGGGGGTGGGAGAGCAGGCACCTCGTCGCCGCTTCCGGTGCGGAACATGCGGGAGGCTGAGCCACGCGGCAAGGAGCCACCATCGGGCACAGCGAATCGAGGAGCGCCGAAACCCAGGGATTCCAGGTGGATTCCGTCGAAGTTCCGGAGCACGGTTTTGACTCCGCCGGCTTCTGAGACGGCCCGCGCTGTACGGGCAGCGCCGCCGAAAGCACCTCCCATCAGGACACCGGTGACACCTGCGTCCTTGACCTCGGCGAGGTCGACTCCGTGCTGGTCGCCAAGGAGGTTACGGCCACCTTGAGCGACGACGACGTCGACGGTGATGGCCTCGATGCCGCCGATGGCGGCGGTGGCCAGGACTGTTCCGGCGATCTCGGCGACGGTGGCGGAGACGGCAACGCCCGCTGTACTGGCTGCCGCGACGATCGCTTCGGTGGCGCCGGCCGCGGCGACCTCGCTGATGCCTCCGGTGAAGAGGGCCAGCGCGGTGCCCGCGACCAGGACTGCCCCGGCGATCTCCAGCTCGTGCTCGATCTTCGTCTTCGCCTCGACGATCTGATTGGCGAACTTGTCCAGCGCCTTGGCCATGTCCCGCGCGGCGGAGGCGACGTCGTCCAGATACCCCTTGCCGCCGCCGTGGTACTTCTTCCAGAAGTCGCCGAACGCCTCGATCGACTTGCCCTTGTTGGTGTCGATGACGTCCTGGGCCTGCTTGTGGCAGGCGGCCGTGCAGTCCTCGACCTCGTCGGCGAAGGTACGCCAGGCACGGGCGGCCTCCCGGAGCTCGTCCTCGTCGCCCTTCGGCCACCACATGCCGGTCAGATCCTGGACGATCTCCTTGGCCTTGTCGGCAGCGCCCATCAGCTACCGCCCTCGAACCCGGATGCGGCCGAGCGGTCAGCTTCCTCGTGGTTGGCAGCCATGTCATTCATGGCTTTGGTGATGCTCGACAGACCTTTGGTCAGGGCTTCGGCCGCCTTCTCGACCTGTGCCCGGTGCGGTGCGTAGACGTGCTCGAACTTCTTGCCCTGCTCGTCACCGCCCCAGGGTTCCCCCAGCCCGCCTAACGCATTCCGGAGCTTGGACGCCGCCCGCTCCAGGGCCACGGACTCCCGATGGAACGTCGGAGCAGCGGACTTCAGTTGATCGGTGTCCACCTCGAAGCTGTCGCCAGCCATGCTCTGCCTCCCCCTTGGACAAGTGCTCGCCACCGTTGCGAGCGCTGACAGCGCTCCCAGTTCACGGGTAGCGACCATGGCATGCAGCACTGACAATCGCCCTGGTAGGAGCACGTTTCAGCCACGGCGCTGCGGCGCCCAATTTTCCCCAGCGGCGCCAGCTGGTAGCCGTAGAGCTCCCCGGTACCGGCGTCCGACGGACTGCCCGGTCAATGCCGCTGCCCCGGATGATCTTCCATGGGTGTGCCATATCGACGACCCCCACGTGCTTGGGGAAGAGACGGCGAGCCGTGAGTCGCCGTAGGTGCCGACCGGAACACCCCCACGTGCGTGGGGAAGAGGAACGTGCTGGCACAGAGCGGGCCCCTCTCCAGGGAACACCCCCACGCGAGTGGGGAAGAGGTGCTCTGCATCCGCACCCCGAGCACATCCAGCGGAACACCCCCCCGCGTGGGGAAGAGCCGGTGGTGGGTGCGATGCCGGGCGTGGAAACCGGAACACGCCCACGCGCGTGGGGAAGAGTTTACGGGTTTCTCTGCGCGTGCTTTTCTGGGTGGAACACCCCCACGCGCGTGGGGAAGAGGCCACCACCAGCGGTAATGGCACCTCACGACGGGGAACACCCCCACGCGCGTGGGGAAGAGGCTTTGTGACCTGCGGCGTTCTCAGCGCTTTGCCATTTATTTGTCAAGCGTCGCGTGCTTGCGTTCGACGATACCGAGGACGGGGCCGAGCGGAGGTGCCTGTCGCCGAGGGGCGGTGTGTGGCGGGCGGCCTGATCCGAGGGTTGCGGTCAGCGTTTGATGCGGTTGCGGATGGCGAAGAGCTCGAAGCCGAGAATGATGGGTTCGAGGATGCGGGATGCGGTCACTCGCCAGAGAATCGAACATGCGGTCGTATCCTTGTGGTGTGGCCGACTACGACTTCCCGAAGGATCTGCTGGACGCGCAGCAGGAGATGCGCCAGGTGACCGCCGACCTCCGGGGCCTCTACAAGCGCCTGCCCTGGTCTGTGGAGCCGAGCCCGGGATGGACCCACACACGGGAGGGCGGGAAGTTCTACGAGAACTTCCGCCCGGACTCCCCGGGGTGGACTGAGGAAGAAAAGGCATAGGTCGCAGCGTTGCGCGCGCAGCGCCTTGACCTGGCCGAGCTGCTGGTGACCCACCCGTTCTAGAAGTCCGTCGGCGTCGATGCGCCGTCGGCGCGGTCCGCGCTGAAGCACGTCAACGACCCGGCCCCGGAGCCGGACGCGGCGTAGACGTGGAAGAGGGGTGAGGCGGCGAGGCACCGCTGGCCGTCGTGCCACTGCCGGACGGGCAGGAGCTGCGGGCCGTCGTCACCCGGAGATGGCGTGACCGATCCGGCCGGTGGTACGAGCTTGAGGTCCCGGTGCCTGACCGAGCCGATAGCAGGCGACGGCATCCGACGCACCGTTCACCAAAGGCTCAGTGGGCGCCCAGCCGCTGCCGCGGTCGCGATGCGCCGTGCGATGTCGGCTTCGGGCTCACCGTTCGCCCGGCCTGCCCGGATGGCCGCGCCGATGGCCCGCGCACGACCGGCCGGGCCACGGAGATCCGCGAGCGGGCCGTGGGGGCCACGGCGCCGGGCCAGCCACTCCGCCCTGTTCTCCGCAGGCGTACTGAGCCGGAGGTGGGCGGGCTGCTGGCAGGAGTGGTTGTCGTAGGTGTGGCACACGGTCGGGTTGTTGTTGCCCCAGCCCAGCCGCGGAATGACACCGTGCGCCAGCTGATAGCCGTACAGGTGCCCCAGCACCGTCCCCCGACGAGTCCGACTAGGCAACGACGCCGCCCGAAAGCTCGCGTGCCCGGTGCCCGTGACGCTCGCAAATATGTCTTACCGGGATCCGTGGGTGGCGGTCCCACCGAGGGCTGCTTCAAAAACCCTTGGTGGTAGGGGAGTTGGTGAACGGAGCGGTCTCGCCGGAGTCCCTGTGCAACACATGTGTTGTATATGCAACACACAAAACACCCCTCTGACCGCGTTTCCGCAGGTCAGAGGGGTGTTGATGGCGGTAGCGGTGGGATTTGAACCCACGGAGGAGTTGCCCCCTCACGCGCTTTCGAGGCGCGCTCCTTCGGCCGCTCGGACACGCTACCGAGAGAGAGCTTAGCCCAAGGGGGGCCGGGATCCGAAATCGGATGCCGGTGGGGGTCAGCGGGTGCGGAAGAAGGCGGTGAGGGCGGCGGCGCAGTCCGTCTCCAGGACGCCGGTGATGACCTCGGGGCGGTGGTTGAGGCGGCGGTCGCGGACCACGTCCCAGAGGGAGCCGACGGCGCCGGCCTTCGCGTCGTAGGCGCCGTAGACGACGCGGTCGACGCGGGAGAGGACGATCGCGCCGGCGCACATCGTGCAGGGTTCGAGGGTGACGACGAGGGTGCAGCCGGTCAGCCGCCAGTCGCCGGGGCGGCGGTCGGCGGGGCCGGCGCCCGTGGCCAGGGCCTCGGCGGCGGCGCGGAGGGCGAGGACCTCGGCGTGCGCGGTCGGGTCGCCGGTGGCCTCGCGCGCGTTGTGGCCGGTGCCCAGGACCGTGCCGTCGGCGGCGAGGACGACGGCGCCGACGGGGACGTCACCGGTCGCCGGGGCGAGCGCGGCTTCCGCCAGCGCCCGCCGCATCGGGCCGGTCCAGGGCTCCCGCAACGGATCGGGCACGGCGGCGGGCGGGGGCTGCGGAGGTGACGCGGTCATGCACCCAGTGTCGGGGACGTGCACGCGTCGGGGGCCGGGGGCCGGGGCCTCGCGCCGTTCCGGGGTGCCCGTGAAGGTGGAACGGGCCGCCTCACGCGACGCGTACGGCGTACGAGGTCTGTGGGCCCTGGGGCCTCGCACCGTTCCAGGGCCGTGAAGGTGGAACGGGCCGCCTGTGCGGGGTGGAACGGGCCGTCCCGTGCGACACGTGCGGCGTACGGGGCCCGTGGCGGGCCGGGGCCTCGTGCCGTTCCAGGGCCGTGAAGGTGGAACGGGCCGCCTGTGCGGGGTGGAACGGGCCGCCCGGTGACGCGTACGGCGTTCGGGGCCCGCGGCGGAGCGGGGCCTCGCGCCGTTCCGGGGCGTGCGGGGTGGAACGGGCCGCCCGGTGACCTGTGAGAGCCGTGCCCCGTGCCTCATTCCGTCCGGGCGCGCGCGGCGGACGGGCCCGAGCGGCGCGGTCGGGGGGACCGCCGGGTGCGCCGCCTCCGGGGGCGGTGGTCAGGACCGTGCCCCGGAGCGCCCGCTGAGGCGGACCGGGGCCCGGGGTGTCCGCACGGTCGTCGGGGGTGGCGTCCCTCAGCGCACCGCCTCCAGGACCTCTGTGCAGCCCAGGGCGTCGGCGAGCTGGGCGAGGGCGTCGGTGTCGAGGACCAGGAGGTCTTCGGGGGAGACGCCCAGGTCGGTGAGGAGTTCCACGTCACCCAGGGGGCCGGGGGGCGGAACGGGGCCGGCGGTGGCCGTGTCGTCGGGGTCGTTGCCGTCCGGGTCCGGTTCGGGTTCGCCGTCCTCGGTGCCGTCGAGGTCGAGGCTGTCGAGGTCGGCGGCGTCGTCGTCGGAGCCGAGCAGTTCGTCGGTGAGCATGGCGCCGTACGAACTTCGCGCGGCGGCGGCGGCGTGTGAGACGAAGACACGCGGGTCGTCCTCGCCGTCGATGCGGACGACGCCGAACCAGGCGTCCTCCTGCTCGATGTACGCGACCACCGTGTCGTCGTCCACCGCTGCCTCTCGGGCCAGATCGGCCAGATCGGTCAGGGTCTCCACATTGTCGAGCTCCGTATCGCTCGCTTCCCACCCGTCTTCGGTGCGCGCGAGCAGTGCGGCGAAGTACACCGTGACTCTCCCACTTGGTATTGGGCTGCCGGGTCGGGCGGGGCGACGCGGGTGCGCCACTGGTCCCGCCCCCGAGCGGAATCGTGGCAGAAACAACGCGTCCGCGGGGGGTCTTCGGGGCTGCGTCGTGGGGAGGTTGCCGGAGAAGTCGCTCGCGTGCCGGAGCGGTGGCGCCGGAAACGGGACGTTCCGGGCGCGGGGGACGGGGCGGCCGGGAGCGGCGCCGGGGCCGCGTGGCGCCGGGGCCGTACGCGTCGTCTACCAGCGGAATGTGCGCATCCGTAGCGCTTGGCGTCTCCGGGCGGCCCGGGCGCGGCGCGGCTGTACGCGCTCGCGCAGCTCCTTGGCCTCGTGCAGTTCGCGCAGGAACTGCGCGCGGCGCCGGCGACGCGCCGCGGTGCTCTCCGCGCCGGGCGCGGCGCCGGGCGCATCGTCGGGACGTCGCGGATCGGCCACGCGGCACACCACCTCGGGCGGGGCCGGCCCGGGCGGGCCGGCCGGACGGACAGGGCGTCCGAAGCCCACTCTCCGCGCGCCGGGGAGGCCGCGCCAGCGGGGCCGGACGGCGCCGCCGCCGGGCCACCGGTGCGGCCGGGCGTCGGGTGCGTCCTGGAAACGGCCCTGCCCGTGCGTGCGAGGGGGACGGGCCGCCGGTCGGGTCGGGCGGCAGGCCCCCGGCCGACCGGGGCCTGTCCGGGGCCTGTCCGGGGCCTGTCCGGGGACCGGCCGGGCGCCCCGTTCCGCACTCTCGGTTACTGTCGAGGGATGCGTATCCACGTCGTCGACCACCCGCTGGTGGCGCACAAGCTCACCACCCTGCGCGACAAGCGCACCGATTCCCCCACCTTCCGGCGGCTCGCCGACGAGCTGGTGACCCTGCTCGCGTACGAGGCGACCCGCGATGTGCGGACCGAGCAGGTCGAGATCGAGACGCCGGTGACGACGACCACCGGTGTCCGGCTGTCGTACCCGCGGCCGATGGTCGTCCCCATCCTGCGGGCCGGGCTCGGCATGCTGGACGGCATGGTGCGGCTGCTGCCGACCGCCGAGGTCGGCTTCATGGGCATGGTGCGCAACGAGGAGACGTACGAGGCGCACACCTACGCCACGCGGATGCCGGACGATCTCTCCGGCCGGCAGATCTACGTCGTCGACCCGATGCTGGCCACCGGCGGCACGCTGGTCGCGGCGATCCGTGAGCTGATCGGCCGGGGTGCGGACGATGTCACGGCGATCTGCCTGCTGGCGGCGCCGGAGGGCGTCGCGGTGATGGAGCGGGAGCTGGCCGGTGCGCCGGTGACGGTGGTCACCGCCGCCGTCGACGAGCGGCTCAACGAGGACCGGTACATCGTGCCGGGGCTGGGCGACGCGGGCGACCGGATGTACGGGACGGCCGGCTGAGCCCCGGGCCCGTACGGAACGTTCCGGGCCCCCGCCGGTTCTCCGGCGGGGGCCCGTGGCATGTCCGCGGCCGGGCGGTCAGCAGGCGGGGGCCGTGGGGCGCGGCGGGCGGGCGAGGGCGGTCAGCGCCTTCCGGGCGTCCTTCGCCTTGGTCAGCTCCTGGAACGTGTCGCCGATGATCAGGTCGACGGAGTGGTCCTTGCGGCCGTCGGTCTCCTGGCGGGTGCCGGGGAGCTGGGTGGCGAGGACCTTCAGCGAGCCGGCGGCGCCGGACGGGCCGAGCAGGACGCCGTTGTTCTTGACCTTCTTGTCGTAGGCGGCGGGGGCGTTGCCGACCTTGCCGATGTCGAAGCCACGCTTCTTCAGCTCGTCCGCGGTCTGCTTGGCGAGTCCGCCGCGCGGGGTGGCGTTGAGGACGTTGACGGTGATGGCGGACGGCGCCGGCGGCGGGGCCACCGCGGCGGCGGGCTTGCACTTCCGCTTGGCGTCGGTGCCCTTCTCGGCCGCCTGGGCCTTGCCGGAGGTGCCGCCGAAGACGTCGATGAGCTGGAGGGTGCCCCAGCCGACCAGGCCGAGGGCGCAGGCCCCCGCGGCGGTGGCGAGGGCGATCCGGCGGCGGTGGCGGGGGCGGCGCATCCGGGGATACCTGTCGCCCGTGATGCGGTACTTCTTACCGCCCATGCCTGGGGGCGTCAGCATGCTCATGAGCCGAGCGTAGTGCCGCTCCGGACGCGTGCCTACTAAATGATCGGCCCACGGTGGCGGAGCCGACCCGAAAGGGGCAATCGCACCGTACGGACGGCGGAACGGGCGCCTGGCGTCAGCCGAGTTCGAGGACGCGGGCGTGGAGCACCTGGCGCTGCTGGAGCGCGGCGCGGACGGCGCGGTGCAGGCCGTCCTCCAGGTAGAGATCGCCCTGCCACTTCACGACGTGGGCGAAGAGGTCGCCGTAGAACGTGGAGTCCTCGGCGAGGAGGGTTTCCAGGTCCAACTGCTGTTTGGTCGTCACCAACTGGTCGAGGCGTACCGGGCGCGGGGCGACATCCGCCCACTGGCGGGTGCTCTCCCGGCCGTGGTCGGGGTACGGACGCCCATTTCCGATGCGCTTGAAGATCACACGGAAAGCCTACCGGGCGAGTGGCCGCGGGCCCAGCCGTGCCACGGGTATCGGCCACTCCGGGCCCCGGACGAGGCCGGTGTGGCCCCGGCGCGCGGGGGCCGGAGCCTGTGCGCGGGGGCGGCGCCGGGGGGTGTTCCGGGGCGCTGCCGCGGTGCGGTGCGGGGCGCCGTCCCGTGCGGTCCGCCGGGCCCGTGCGCGTCCGCTCCGTACCGCCCGTCCCGTACGGCGTGCTACGGCTGCTGGGGCCCGGGGGGTGATTGGGAGGGCGGGGCCGCCGGTGTGGTGGGGGTGGCGCCTCGGGAGCGCGGGGTGCGGCTGTCGGTGCTGGGGGTCCAGCTCGCCGTGGCGTCCGGGACGAGTTCGTCGGGGCTGATGGTGCGGCCGGGGTTCCGGGTGCGGGTCGGGTCGGGGGTGCCGCGGTCCGGGACGGTGGGGGACGGGTCGGGGGAGGGCTGCCCGTGGTGGGTGGGGCGGGGCAGCGGGTCGGGGGTGGTGGCGGGTGTCGGGCGGGGCGGGGTGGTGCCGGGGGAGAGGGCCGCGTAGCCGAGGGCGACGGCCGCGGCGGCTGCCGCGGCGGCGAGGGGGAGGGCGAAGCGTCTCCAGGGGGCGCCGCGCAGCCAGGAGGTGCGGCGGGCGGCCCGGGGCGGTTCGGCGGGGCGCAGGTCGCGGGGTTCGACGGTGGCGGCGCGGGCGGCGAGGGCGGCGCGCAGCCGGGCCTCGACGGGGCGTTCGGGGCCGCCGGGGGAGGGGGCGGTCCGGTGGTGGTCGCCGGTGCTCATGACCGCTCCTTCAGGATTTTCTCCAGCGCGTCCAGGGCGCGGCTGGCGAGGGACTTCACCGCGCCCCGGCTGATGCCGAGGGTGCGGGCGATCTCGGCCTCGGACAACTCGCCCCAGTACCGCAGGACGAGGACCTCGCGGCGGCGGGCGGTGAGTCGGCCGAGCGCCGCGAGGACCTCGCGGTGTTCCTCGTCGAGGACGACGCGTTCCTCGGCGGACGGGGCGTCGGCCTCGTGCGGCGGGGTGTAGCCGCGGGCGGTGCGGCGGCGGCGCAGGACCGAGCGGGCGGCGTTGACGACGGCGGTGCGCAGGTAGGCGAGGGCGTTGTCGACCTCGTCGAGGCGTTCGCCGTGGCGGCGGCAGAGCGCGGTGAACGCGTCCTGGACGACGTCCTCGGCGGTGGCCCGGTCGTCGACGAGCAGCACCGCGAGACGGACCATCGCGAGCCGGTGCGCGTGGTACAGCTCGCCGATCGAGGGCCGCTCGGGCATCGGCGTGCCGTACGCGGACAGGGCCGGCGCCGGGGTGGCGGCCGGGGCGGGCGCGGCGGTGCGGGCGGTCCGGGCGGTGCGGGCCGCCGTGCCGGTGACGCGGCGCAGCCACTGCCACCGGGGACGCCGCGGCCCCGGCCGGGCGAACCCGGCCGGGGCGAGCGGGAGGAGGAGGGTTTCCATCGGTTCCTGGTGCCGGGGAGGGGGCGTCAGGCGCGGTTGCGGCGGACCGCGTACAGGGTGCCACCACCGGCGACGAGCAGGGCGGCGGCGCCCGCGCCGAGGATCAGGGTGGTGGTCTCGGAGGCGCCGGTGTGGGCGAGTTCGTCCTTGCCGGAGGCGGGCGCGGGGGTGGCGTCCGCGCCGGCGCGGGTGCCGCCGGGGCGGCTCTCGCTGGGTACGGGGCGCGGCGCGGTGGCGTCACCGGGCGGCTGGGTGGGCTCCGCGGACGACGGTGCCCGGGAGGCGCTGGGCCGGGACGACGGCGGCTGCGTCGCGTCGCGGCCGGGCGACGAGGGGACGGCGGTGGGCCGCTCCTGGGACGGCACGCTGACGGTGGGCTCGGGGCGGACACCGTCGGCGTGCGCGGTGCCGGCCACGGAGAGGGTGGTGAGCGCGCAGGCGGCCAGCAGACCGGCGGTGGCGGCACCGCGTATCCGGCGGCGCGCGGCGGGCCGTGCGGCAAAAGCGGCGGACTGCGTGGGGGCGGTGCGGGAGGAATTCACGGGTACTGCTCCACGGTCGTCGGGCGGCGCCCGGTGGCGCCCTCACCCCTGACGACGTGCGGCGGGGGCGGGGGTTGCCGGTGGGGAGAAAAATTCTTCCGGGAGCCGGGAGCCGGGAGCCGGGAGCCGGGAGCCGGGAGCCGGGAGCCGGGAGCGCGCCGTTCGCCGGATCGGCGGGTGGCCGTGCCGGAATGAGTGGGTGCCGGTGCCGTCGGGCCGTGTGCGTGTCGCCGGGGGTGGCTCCGGTGGGGGCGGGGGCGCTGGGCGCGTCGGCTCCTGGCAGAGAGCCGTGGTTCTCGGGGCTTTGTGCCAGGAGCTTCGACGTGCCGACGGCGGGCCGACCGGAGGCGGTGGAAGCGGGTGGGTGTCAGGTCAGCGCCGTGGCCGTCGCCGTGGGCGGGAGGGTCAACGGCTGTGCCTGCTGAGCGTTTGCTGGAGGTCGCCCAATTCGTCGTGCCAGTTGTTGAGGCCGTCGATGACCTTCTTGAGGAGGTCGGTGCGTTCTTCGTCGGTGAGCCTGCTCCAACCGCGGAGGGAATCGGCGCGTCGCTGGATTTTCTCCTGGAGCACTTCGGCGTCTTCCTTGATGTCGATGAACACGCCCAGGAGTTCTTCTTCCCGCCGCCCCCACCGGCGGGGGTTGTTGAGCTTCGCGTCCTTCATGCCCCGGACGAGATCCTTGGCCTGGGACCGGATGTCCGACACATTCGACAGGAGCGTGTCCACCTTCGCGCCCACGCGTGTGGTGTCGACCTTGCGGTACGAGCCGTACGGTTTGTTGATGTTGTACGAGAGCCCGAAGTTCTGGGCGATGTCCATGACTTCGTGCAGCGTGTGATACGCGAAATCCGTCGTGTGGTCGAAGTCGGTGCGCCAGAACGCGAAGATTCCCCAGCCGAGTGCGGCGATTTCCTCCAGTGACGCCCCGCTGGACACCGCCATCCGGAACATCCTGGCGGCGGTCCAGGACTGACCTGCCCAGACGGGGATGTCCTTTTCCCGCGCGTTGCGGGTGGTCTCGGAGTTCTCGTTCCGGGTGGAGGGGTGCGTCGCCGGCTTGCCGCGGTCGTTGAGCTTGGGGGTGCCGTCGTCATGGAGAAGGGCGTTCTGGCCGCGGTCGCGGGTGGTGCTGACCCGCTTGCCCCGGTGGTCGAATGCGAGAGTGCTCCGCTGGTCGTCCTCGGTCATCTCCGGGACCGCCTTCTTCCCCGCCGTGGGCGGGGTGTGGGTGGAGTGGCCGAAGTACTCGGAGAGGTCGTGCAGGACGATCATTTTCTCGCGGAGATCGAATTTCTCCGGGTCCTTCATCACCGCGGTCAGTCCTCCGCGGTCCATGATGCGGGCGTCCAGCCGGGTTCCCCGGAACTTCTTGTTCATCGTCCCGTCGAAGTGGGCGATGTAGGAGCCGACCGGCTTTCCCGCCTGCTTGTCGGGGTCGCGTACCCCGTCCTTCGTGATCTGCGACCTGATGTGCGCGCGACCGGTGCGCAGTTCCTGCTCCATGACGGCGATATCTCTGTCGCTCATGTTCCGTCCCTTTTGGACCGCGCGGGTGTACCCGTGCATGCGCCGCAGCAGGACGTTGAGGTAAATGTCCAGGTCAGGGTCGCGGTGCATCTTCTCCGCTTCCTTCTTCTCCTGCCTCCGGTTGTCCTTGGCGTGGACCCAGCCCATGAGGTTGCGGGCGAGGTCGGTGTAGTTGTTGACCTGGATGTCGTGGTTCTTCGCGCCGAAGTCGGGGTGCGTGCCGACCACGCCGCGCAGGGCCGGGTGGTATTCGTTCTTGAGGCCGACGGGGGAGACGATGGCCTTCGCCAACTGCCAGTTGATCCGTTTGGCTTCGTTGACGAAATCCTTGCGTTCCTCCGGGGAGAATTCCTTCGCCGCGTCCTTCAGGAAGTGCTGTGAGACCTCGTCCGTCATCTTCTTGAGGATGGCCGCGTGGTCCTTCTCGTCCCTGCGGGCGGTTTTCGCCTGGTATTCCTTGGTGAAGTCCCGGTCGCCGACGGTGAGGGCCCGCTGCACCGCGGGCAGGCCCGCGGACGGGACGCCTGCGCCGCCGTCGGTCTTCCTGCGCGCGACGGTGGTGGTGTCATGGCCGGCGGGTGCCGCGGAAGGAGCGGGGGCGGGCGTACTCATGACGCGCTCGGCGGTCGCCTCCGCCGCGACCTCCGAGGGGCCGTTCACCTCGGAGACGTTGACGTTGTCCCCGTAGGGAACGGAGGTGAACGAGGTGCCCTTCTCGTTCTCCACGACGTGGGCCAGCTCGTGCGCGACGGTTTTCTTGTCGCGCTCGACGCCCTTGCCGAAGACGACGTGGTTGCGCACGGTGTAGGCGCGGGCCTGCAATTCGGTGGCCGATTGGGCGGCCTGATCCCCCGTGTGGAAGCGGACGGAACCGAAATCGACGCCGTCGCCGAACCGCTGCTCCATCTCCTGGCGGAGTCCGTTTTCCATGGGGCGGCCGGACGAGCGGAGCACGTTGTGGACGGCCAGGGGCTGTTCCTGGGAGCCCGTGGAATTCCCGTGTTCCGCCGCCTCTTCCTCGGTGTGGGCCGAAGAGGCGGAGCGGCTGACGAGGTGGTTCACCGCGGAATTGCCGATGCTGCGCTGGAGGGCGGTGAGGCCGGGCGCGTCGAGAGTTCCCTTTCCGGCACTCATGCGGAGCCAGGCGGAAACGGCGGCGTTTCCCACGCTCCGCTGCAGCGCGAGCATGTCGTCCGGTGGCGCGGCGGACTTCTTCGGAGCGGGGGTCTGCCTCGCACCCGGATTTTTGCTCTTCTTTTCCTGTGAGGGCATAACCGTGCTCCCTGTGCGGCGCCGCGAGAAGTCCCGCATGAGTAGCACGGCACGGGAAGCGGGCTGAAGGGCCGAAGGGGCAGAGGTCCGGGCAGTCCCGCGAGCGGGCGCGGGCCCTTCCCGGCCGCGGCCGGCGGCCCGGGCAGGTAGCGGCGCGCGGCCCTGCGTCCACGGGGCCGCCCTCCCGACGCCGTATCGGGTGCGGCGCTTCCGTACGCCTTCCCGGGGGCGCCCCCGTACCCGGGCCCGCCCCCCCCGTACCCCTCCCTCAGCTCTTCGGCGGGTCGATCAGCCCGCGCCGGTACGCCTGGGCCAGGCGCTGGGGGACCTGGTAGACCGAGCCGTCGACGGTCACCGGGACGAGCTGGGGGACGGTCGCCTTCCACTGGGCGCGGCGGTGGCGGGTGTTGCTGCGGGAGAGCTTGCGCTTGGGGACGGCCATGGGTGGAGCCTCCGGGAGATGGGGTCGGACGGACCACCAGAGGCTATATGAAAATGACTGTCGTTTCGATTTGGGGGTGGATGGGCAGGAGGTCCCCGGATACGGGAGCGCCCGGGGCGGCCTGGTGGGGCCGCCCCGGGCGGAGGTGTCCGGGGCGCGCGGCAGCGGCGGCGCGGGGCCGCCCGCCGGCTGCGCGCGCCAGGTTCCGCGTCAGATCGTCGCGGTGTCGATCACGAAGCGGTAGCGCACATCGCTGGCGAGGACGCGCTCGTACGCCTCGTTGATGCGGTCGGCGCCGATCACCTCGATGTCGGCGGCGATGCCGTGCTCACCGCAGAAGTCGAGCATCTCCTGCGTCTCGCGGATGCCGCCGATCAGCGAACCGGCGAACGACCGGCGCCCGCCGATCAGCGCGAACGGCGCGACGGTCAGCGGCTTCTCCGGGGCGCCGAGCTGGACGAGGGTGCCGTCGGTGCGCAGGAGCGAGAGGTAGGCGTTGAGGTCGAGGTCGGCGGAGACCGTGTTGATGATCAGGTCGAAGGTGCCGGCCAGCTCCTTGAAGGTGTCCGGGTCCGAGGTCGCGCGGTAGTCGTCGGCGCCGAAGCGCAGCCCGTCGTCCTTCTTGCGCAGCGACTGGCTGAGCACCGTCACCTCGGCGCCCATCGCGTGCGCGATCTTGACGCCCATGTGGCCGAGACCGCCGAGACCGACCACGGCGACCTTCTTGCCGGGGCCCGCGTTCCAGTGGGCCAGCGGCGAGTAGACCGTGATCCCGGCGCACAGCAGCGGCGCCGCGGCGTCCAGCGGGATGCTCTCCGGGATGCGCAGGGCGTAGTTCTCGTCCACCACCAGGTGGGTGGAGTAGCCGCCCTGGGTGGGCTCGCCGTCCCGCCCGACACCGTTGTACGTGCCGACGTTGCCCAGGTCACCGGTGCAGTACTGCTCGATACCGGCGCGGCAGTTGTCGCACTCGCGGCAGGAGTCGACGAAGCAGCCGACGCCGACGCGGTCGCCCACCGCGTAGCGGGTGACGGCGGAGCCGGTCGCGGCGACCACGCCGGCGATCTCGTGGCCGGGGACGAGCGGGAAGTGACCGCCCTCGCCCCATTCGGCGCGGGCGGTGTGGATGTCGGAGTGGCAGATACCGGCGAACTTGATGTCGATCAGGATGTCGTGGGCACCCAGCTCGCGGCGCGGGATGGTGGTCCGCTCCAGCGGTGCCTTCGGCGCGGGTGCGGCGTACGCGGCGACAGAGGTGTGGTTCATGCTCCCGAGGATGCGAGAGCCGCCGGACCGTAGCCAGTGCCCCCCGCTTCGTACGACTGGCGTTCCTACCACTGGCAGGACCACCCAGCGGCCCGCCGGAGTTTTCCCCGGTGCCGTCCCGGATGCGCATACTTCGGGTATGGACCAGCGCACCGAATTGAGCGAGTTCCTGCGCTCGCGGCGGGCCCGGCTGCGGCCGGGGGACGTCGGGCTGCCCGACCACGGCAGGCGCCGGGTGCCCGGGCTGCGGCGGGAGGAGCTGGCGCAGCTCGCCGGGGTCAGCGTCGCGTACTACATCCGGCTGGAGCAGGGCCGGGTCGGCAACGTCTCCGCCTCGGTGCTGGACGCGATCGGCGACGCGCTGCGGCTGACCGGCGCGGAGCGCGACCACCTCGCCCGTCCGGTGCCGCGCCGCTCCCGCCCGGCGGTCCGCGCACAGCGGGTGCGGCCCGCCTTCCAGCAGCTCCTGGACACGATGGAGGCGGTGCCCGCGTACGTCATCGGGCGGCGGCTCGACCTCATCGCCTGGAACCGGCTGGCCTGCGCGCTGCTCGGCGACTTCCCCGCGCTGCCGCGCAAGGAGCGCAACCTCGCCTGGCAGGTCTTCCTCGACGAGCGGCACCGCGCGCTGTACGAGAACTGGGAGGCCAAGGCCGCCGACGTCGTCGGCTATCTGCGGCGGGACGCCGGACGCAACCCGGACGATCCGGGGCTCGCCTCGCTGATCGGTGAGCTGTCCCTCAAGAGCGAGGACTTCCGGCGGCTGTGGGCCGCGCACGACGTGCAGGACAAGGGGTTCGGCACGAAGGTGCTGCGGCATCCGCTGGTCGGCAGGCTGACCCTCGCCTACGAGACGCTGAGCCTGCCCGCCGACCCCGGCCAGCAGCTCATCACCTACCACGCGGAGCCCGGCTCACCGTCCGCGCAGTCCCTGCGGCTGCTGGCCTCCTGGACGCTGGAGCCGGCCCGGCCCCGTCCGGAGCCGGAGCCGGACGACCGGCGGAGCGGGGCGCGGGCCGGGGACGAGCTGGCCTAGAGGGGCCTTTCCGGTTCTGGTTCCGGTTCCCGGGCTGCCGGGCTGGGCTTGTCCGGTCCGGGCCTGCCGGGCGCCGCCGTGTGGTCCGGCGGACCGAGGCGCCCGGGGGCGGGAGGACGTCCCCGGCGCGGCCCCGGGCCCTGCTTCCTCAGGGGAGGAAGAGCACCGAGCGGAACTTCAGGCGTTCGGTGGCGTGGCCGCCGTGCGGGCGGAGGGTGAAGGAGTCGCCGTCGCAGCCCGGACCGGTGAAGACGGTCGCGAAGTCGGAGGTGTCGTTGCGGGGGGTGTGCGCGGGCGCCACCCACTCCTGCGCGACCTCGGGCAGCGTCACGCAGACACCGGTCGGCGGGTCCGCCAGCGTCCCGACGCGGACGGCGCCGTCCGGGGCGTCGATGAGGTACGTGAACGAGCCGGTCGCCGCCTGGGCGGACGCGGCGGGCAGGGTGACGGCGAGCGCGAGGGCACCGAGAGCGGCGGCCACGGTGTGGCGAAGGCGCATGGGTTTCCTTCCGGGGAACGGGCGCCCCGTCGCGGGGCGCGTGCCGGGAGCAACTGCCGTGCCCCGTACGGCGTGACGCGCGCCCGCGCCGCATCACACGAAGGAGTGCTGAAGGAGCGCGGCAGGGGCGCGGCAGGGGCACCGGCGGCGTGCCGGGCGCCCCGGCGTACGGATGCCTCGTAGCCGGGCGTCTCGTAGGCCGGGGCGTCTTGTGTGCCTCGTGCGCCTGGGGCCGTCGCCTCGTACGTCTCGTACGTCTCGTGCACTCGTGCGTCGGGGGCGCCTCGTACACCTCGTGCGCTCGTGCGCCGGGCCCCGGCCGCCCGGTGGCGCGTCCCCGTTCCGCCGTCGCGGCCCCGGACGCGCGTCGCCGCCGCCGTGCCACCGGGCGTACCGCCGTCATGCCACCGGGCGTACCGCCGTCACGGCACGGGACGTGCGGCCGCCATACCGCCGGGCGTTCCGCCGTCCTGGTGCCGGTCGTCGGCCGTCCGCGCCGCCGCCTCGCGGTCGCGCAGGGCCGCCGTCTCGCGGTCGCGCAGGACCGCCGCGGTCCGTTCGCACCATGCGCGGGTCTCGTGTTCGAAGGTCAGGCCGCGCTGGCAGGCCAGGTACGGGCCGATGCGGGTGCCGCTGGCGAGGAAGGCGGCTTCGTCGAGGCCGTCGCGGAGACGTTCCAGCAGCCGGTCGAAGATCTCGGCGCGGCCGGCGGCGATCCGGGCGCGCTCGGTGAGTTGGGCGATCACCGGCACGGCCGGTAAGCGGTCCACGGCCTGCACCTTGACCAGCAGGTCGTCGCGGGGGAACGACGGACGGACCGTGGCGGCGGCGAACCGGTGCAGTTCGCCGATGCCCGCCTCGGTCACCGTGAAAAGCCGCTTGTTCGGGCGCATCTCCTGCACCACCTGACGGCCGGTGACCAGCCCGTCCCGTTCCAGTCCGGACAGTTCGGTGTAGAGCTGCTGCGGGCGTGCGTACCAGAAATTGGCCATCCGGGCGTCGAACTCCTTGGCCAGTTCGTAGCCACTGCGCTCCCCGTCCAGCAGCGCGGCGAGGACGGCGTGCCGCAGGGTCATCACGACTCCTCTCGGGCCGGGTGGGGCGGGCCGCCCGAGGACAGCCCGCCCCACCCGGTCAGACACGTTCGGTGGCCTCCTCCAGGGTGATGGCCGCCGCGGGACAGACCGCGGCGGCCTCACGGACCGCCTCGTGCAGTGCGGCGTCCGGCCGGGCGTCGAGGAGGACGACGATGCCGTCCTCGTCCCGCTGGTCGAAGACGTCCGGCGCGGCGAGGACGCAGCTCCCGGCGCCGCAGCACTTGTCCTGGTCGACGGTGACACGCATGGCATCGCTCCTCGGATGGGGCCGGGCGGCGGACCGCCCCGGGCCGGTGGTGACGCGGCGCTCCGGACGGGGCGCCGGACGGAGTTCTTCACGGGGTACGGGAGACGGCGTGGCGCGGGTCCTGCCGGTCACCAGCCGACCGGGAGGGCGTGGACGCCGTAGATGTTCATGTCGTGGCGGAACGGGATCTCCTCGAAGGGGACCGTGAGGTGCAGGTCCGGCAGGCGGCGCAGCAGCGTCTCCAGCGCGATCTGCATCTCGACGCGGGCCAGCGGCTGGCCCAGACACTGGTGGATGCCGAAGCCGAACGCGACGTGGCGGCGGGCGTCGCGGGTCACGTCGAGGGTGTCGCCGCCGGGGAAGACCGTCTCGTCGCGGTTGGCGGCGTTCAGGGTGCACAGGACGCCCTCGCCCGCCCGGATGAGGGTGCCGCCGACCGTGACGTCCTCCGTGGCGGCGCGCGGCACACCGTTGTGAATGATCGTCAGATAGCGCAGCAACTCTTCCACCGCGCCCTTGATCAGGGAGGGTTCGGCGCGCAGCTTGGCGAGCTGCTCCGGGTTGCGCAGCAGGGTGAGGGTGCCGAGCGCCGTCATGTTCGCGGTGGTCTCGTGCCCGGCGATGAGCAGCAGCCGGCCCATCCCGGCGACGGCTTCGTCGGAGAGTTCACCGCGCGCGGCCAGCCGGCTGATGATCGCGTCGTCCGGCTCCCGGCGCTTCTTCGCCGCCAACTCCTCCAGGTATCCGAGGAGTTCGTTCTGCGAGGCGCGGACCTCGTCGGGCGTGGAGTGCAGGGTGAGCAGGACCCGGCTGCGCTCCTGGAAGAAGGCGTGGTCCTCGTACGGGACGCCGAGCAGCAGGCAGATGACCAGCGACGGCAGCGGCAGCGCGAACTCCGCGACGAGGTCGGCGGAGGTGCGGCCGTCGGTCATCCGGTCCAGCAGATCGTCGGTGATCCGCTGGACCTGCGGCCGCATCGCCTCCACCTTCTTGATCATGAAGTCGGCGGTCAGCATGCGGCGCAGCCGGGCGTGCTCGGGATCGTCCTTGCGGATGAAGCTGAACGAACTGTCCTCGGCGATCACCCGCACCCCGGGGGAGAGGAACGGGAAACCGGGCTGGTGGGAGTCCGCGCTGAAGCGCGCGTCGCCCAGTACGTCGCGGACGTCCTGATGGCGGGTGACCAGCCAGACGGGCGAGCCGTCCCACAGGGTCGCCCGGACGACCGGCCCCTCCGTGTGGTGCACGGCGGGCGCCGGGTCGAAGGGGCAGCCGGGGGCGCGGGCGGCGGGGACGGCGACGGGCGCCGGGGTGGTCGCGGGTTCGGTGTGCTGCGGTGCGATCGTCATGGCGGGTCCTTCCACGTTCGGGCGCGGGGCGCCGTGGTGAACGGTGCGGGTGACGCCGTCGGCGCGCGGATGGCGGGCGGCCGGTGCGGGTGCCCCGGCCGGTCGCGGTGGTGCGCGCCGACTCCTGCCGTCGGCACCGGGCCGCCGGCAGGAGTCGGCGCGTCCGTCGCGGGACGCGGACGCGGACCGTTCCGCCGGGCGGTACCGGTGTGACCCGGTACCCGACTGCCGACTTTTACCTGACTAAAGCAACTATCGGGCCCCACGGTAACCCTCCCTCGCCGGGGGTGAAAGGGGGTGTTCCGGCCGCTCGGGTGATGGCCGGTTTCCGTACCGTCGGGGGCGGTTCACCGGGGCCGCTAAGGTTCCTGCATGTCGGAGCCCTCGGTGCCGGAACCGGACCCCATCGTCGCGCTGCAGCGGGCGCTGGCCACCCTGTCCTACCTGCTCACCCGCTCGCAGGCGCACGAACGCCTCGCCGACCGGGCCGGGGTCTCCGCCCGGCGGTCGGACCTGTGGCTGCTGATGGCGCTGGAGGGCGCCGGCGGCGTGAGCCGGGTCGGTGACCTGGCGGAACACCTGATGGTCGAGCCGTCCCACGTCACCCGCCAGATAGGCCGCCTGGCCGCGGAACGCCTCGTCGAACGCGCCCCGGACCCGCTCGACCGGCGGGCCCGCCAGGTCGCCATCACCGCACACGGCCGCACCGTCCTGCGCCGCTTCCAGGACGCCCGCCAACTCACCCTCCACCAGGCCCTCGACGGCGTCGCCGCCCACGACGTGGCCGTCACCGCGGAGGTCCTGACCCGGCTCACGGAACACGTCCGGGAGCGGGAGGCGCGGGAGGAGTGAGGCCGGGACGGTACGGGCCTCGGGGAGCGCGCCGGGGCGTGCGGCCCGTAGAGGAGCCGGAGGGAGTCCGGGACCGCTACGGGATCCGTTCGGGGGCGGGCCCGTACGGGACCTGTTCGGCGCGGGGCTCCCGTAGGGGACCGGCTCCGGGCGAGGGACAGCGTCCCCCACGGCCCGTGAGGACACGGCCCGTGAGGACACGGCCCGTGAGGACACGGCCCGTAAGGGCACGGCCCGTAAGCACACGGCCTCGCACACGGCCCGGCCCCGTACGGGAGGATCCGTACGGGGCCGGGCCGGGGAGACGGCCGCCGGTCACTCGATGCCGATGCGTCCCTCGTCGGACGGGCGGCGGGGCTCGGGCGACGCGCCCGTGCGGGGCGCGGCGTCGCCGGAGGAGTCGCCGGTGGCGTCGGACGCGCCGAGGTTGCGGCGGACCGAGTCGAGGATGGTCAGGCCCTGGCCGACCAGGCCGGCGGCGATCTCGCCGAGGCCGTCCGCGCCGTTCAGGACGTTGACGTTGGCGCCGGACAGACCGGCCGCCGCCTCCTTGACGATCTGCGGCAACTGGTCGATCAGCATCCGGTCCAGCGCCACCCGGTCGTACGACGCCGCCGCCTCCGCCTGGATCTTCATCCGCTCCGCGTCGGCCAGCGCCAGCAGCCGGATCCGCTCCGCCTCCGCCTCCGCGGGCTTGACGACCTCCGCCACCAGCTCCTGCTGGCGCAGCGACGCGGCCCGCTCGGCCAGCTCCGTACGGGCGGCCAGCACCTCCTGCTGGGCGTGCGCCTCGGCCAGCGGGCCCGCCTGCGCGGCCTGCGCCTGCGCCCGGTCGACCTCGGCGCTGTACTGGGCCTGGACCACGGCCGTCTGCCGGGAGTACTCGGCCTGGTTGCGCGCCGCCTCCTGCTGGGCCTCGGCCGACGCCTGGGTGGCCTGCGCCTGCGCGATCTGCGCCTGCCGCTGGATGGCCGCCTTGTGCGGGGCGGACATCGCCTCGATGTAGCCGGTCTCACCGTCGTCGATCGACTGGATCTGCAATGAGTCGACGATCAGACCGATCTTGGCCATCTCCGTCTTGGAGGTCTCCAGGACCTCGGTGGCCAGTTTCTGCCGTTCGGTGACGATCTCCTCGACCGTCATCGAGCCGATGATGGACCGCAGATGACCGGCGAAGATCCGCCCGGTCAGCACGGACATCTGGTCCTGGTCGGACAGGAAGCGCTGCCCGGCGTTGACGATCGACTCGGTGTCGTTGCCGACCTTGAACGCGATCACGGCGCGCACGGTCAGCGCGATGCCCTGCTTCGTCACACAGGTCTCGGCGACCTCCGACTCGCACATCGCCAGCGTCAGGAACCGGGTCTTGCGGAAGACCGGCAGCACGAACTTGCCGTGGCCGATCACCACGCGGAACGGGGCGTCGCCGTGCCCCCGCCGGCCGCCCGAGATCAACATGGCCTCATCCGGGGCCGGTACGCGGTAACCGAACATCTCTCGTCTCCTCAACGGGCGCCGTCGCCCCGGGGAACGGTCCGCGGCGCCCGGCGCACGCGGACGGGCCCCTAGCCGTCCAGCGCGTCCAACGGATCGGACCAGGCGAGGACATCCACCTGCCGGGTGCCGCGCGAGGCGATCACCAGCACCTCGGTGCCGGTCGCCAGCGGCTCGGCCGACCAGGCCAGAAACGTCTCGGACCCGCCCCTGACCCGCACCTGGACCTCACCGGGCCCGGCCTCACCCCGGGTACCGATGAGCAGCACACCGGTGCAGCCGATCACGGCCTCGTCCCGCGCCATCGACGGCTTCCCCCTCGCCTTGCTGGTCCTGCTGCCGACCTTAGCCCGCGACCACGGCTTTCACCCCCGGGAAAGCGGGCGCGGAAGCGGGCATTGCCGGAGCTTGACGCGGGAGCGGGACGTCACAGCCGTGCGGCCCGGCGGGGGATTCCCCGCCGGGCCGCTTCCGTTCGTACGGGGCGGGGTTACCCCAGGACCTTCGCCAGGGAGCCGAGGGCGGATTCCAGGGTCTCGCGGGTGATGGTCAGGGGCGGGGCGAGGCGGATGGTGGAGCCGTGGGTGTCCTTGACGAGGATGCCTTCGGCCATGAGGAGTTCGCTGATGTGGCGGCCGGTGCCGAGGGACGGGTCGACGTCGACGCCCGCCCACAGGCCGCGGGAGCGGAACGCCACCACGCCGCGGCCGACCAGGGCGGTCAGCCCCTCGCGCAGCACCTCGCCCAGCTCCGCGGCGCGGCGCTGGTACTCGCCGGTGGCCAGCAGCTCCACGACGGCCGAACCGACCGCTGCGGCCAGCGGGTTGCCGCCGAACGTCGAACCGTGCTCGCCCGGGTGCAGCACCTCCATCACGTCCCGCCGGGCGACGACGGCGGAGACCGGGACGATGCCGCCGCCGAGCGCCTTGCCCAGCAGCAGGACGTCCGGGACGACGTTCTCGTGGTCGACGGCGAGGGTGCGGCCGGTGCGGCCGAGGCCGGACTGGATCTCGTCGGCGATGAAGAGGCAGCCGGTGCGGCGGGTCAGCTCGCGGACGCCGGTGAGGTAGCCGTCGTCGGGGATCAGGACGCCCGCCTCGCCCTGGATCGGCTCGATCAGCACCGCGGCGGTGGTCTCGTCGACGGCCGCTTCGAGGGCGGCGAGGTCGTTGTACGGGACGATGCGGAAGCCCGGGGTGAACGGGCCGAAGCCGTCGCGGGCGACCGGGTCGGTGGAGAAGCTGACGAGGGTGGTGGTGCGGCCGTGGAAGTTGTCCGCGGCCACCACGATCGTCGCCCGGCCGTCCGGGACGCCCTTGACGTCGTACGCCCACTTGCGGGCCAGTTTGATGCCGCTCTCCACCGCCTCGGCGCCGGTGTTCATCGGCAGGACCATGTCCAGGCCGGTCAGCGAGGCCAGGCTCGCGGCGAACCCGGCGAGCTTGTCGTTGTGGAAGGCGCGGGAGGTCAGGGTCAGCGCGTCGAGCTGGCGGTGGGCCGCCTCGGTCAGCGCCGGGTGGCGGTGGCCGAAGTTGAGCGCGGAGTACCCGGCGAGCATGTCCAGATAGCGGCGGCCCTCGACGTCCTCGACCCAGACGTCCTCGGCGCGCGCCACGACCACCGGCAGCGGGTGGTAGTTGTGCGCGAGGACGGGCGACTCGGCGGCGATGAGGGCGGTGGAGGAACGGTCGGCGCCGGCGGCGGGGCCGGTCTGCGCGGGAGCGGTCATGAGCGGATCTCCTGGGTGCAGCACTTGATGCCGCCGCCGGCCTTGATGAACTCCGACAGGTCGACGGGGACGGGGACATAGCCTTCCTGGGCCAGCCGGCCGATGAGCGCGGTGGCCTGCGGGGCGACGAAGACGTGACGGCCGTCGGAGACGGAGTTCAGCCCGAACACCATCGCGTCGTCGCGGGTGGCGTGCACCGCCCGGGGGAACAGCCGCTCCAGCACCTGCCGGCTGCCCGGCGAGAACGCCTGCGGGTAGTACGCGACGTTCTCGTCGTCGAGGGCGAACAGCGCGGTGTCGAGGTGGTAGAAGTACGGGTCCGTGAGCTGGAGGACGACCGTCGGGACGCCGAAGAACTCCTGGATCTCGGCGTGCGCCGCCCGGCTGGAGCGGAAGCCCGTACCGGCCAGCAGCAGCCCGCCGACCGGCACCAGATCGCCCTCGCCCTCGCACGGCGACTCCGGGCGGCGCACCGGACGGCCGTCCGCCGCGAACCACTTCTCGTACGCGGCGGACTCCGGGCGGCGCTCCGGCGCGTGGAAGGACGAGCCGAAGACCTTGCCGTGCAGGCAGAGCGCCGCGTTGGCGGCGAAGACCATGTCCGGCAGGCCCGCCTGCGGCGCGATGGTCTCGACGGTGTGGCCGTGCGCGCGGTAGGCGGCGGCCAGCGCCTCCCACTGCCGGGCGGCGCGCGCGGTGTCGACGGGCTCGTCGGTGCGCATCCAGGGGTTGATGGCGTAGCGGACGTCGAAATGGTCCGGCGGGCACATCAGGAAGCGGCGCGGGCGTGCGGTGCGGCGGGGCGCGGGGAGCGCGTCCACGGTGGCGCGCAGGGTGGCGTCCTCGGCCGGGGTGAGACGGTCCGGCCGGATGCCGGGGGTGGCGGGGCCGGTGGGGTGCGGTGCCACGGTGGTTCCGGCTCCGGTTCCGGGGGCGGCCCCGGTTCCGGTGGCGGGCGGTGCGGGCTCGTGGCGGTCGTTCGGCGCGGGCGCATGACTCGTCGGCACGGGGGATCCTCCGCTTCCTACGGGGCACGACCGGTCGGCCCGCGGTGGTCGGCCGCGGGGCTGCCGGATACGTCTCCACGGTAGGGAGCGCGCGGCGCGCGGGACAAGGCGAACATGGTGCGTGAGGACGCAGCATCGCTGCGTGATCAGGGGGCTCAGGGCAGGATCGTTGCGTCGCCGGGGGCGTCGTCGGGGGCCGCCCGACGGGCGCCCGCCTCCGCGGAGTCCGGCAGCAGATGGGACAGCACGAGATAGCTGATCGTCTTCCGGATGAAGGGTTCGTCGCGGATCCGCTCCAGCACCTCCTCGAAGTGCGCGACGTCGGTGGCCCGGACGTGCAGCAACGCGTCGGCGGCGCCGGTGACGGTCATCGCCGTGGCGATCTCGGGGTGGTTGCGGACCACCTCGGCCAGCCGCCGGGGCGGCGCGGCGCCGTCGCAGTACACCTCGACGTACGCCTCGGTGCGCCAGCCGAGCGCCGAGGGCCGCACCGTCGCGGTGAACCCGGTGATCACCTCGGCGTCCCGCAGCCGGTCGACGCGGCGCTTGACCGCGGTGGCGGAGAGCCCGATGGCGGTGCCGATCTCCGCGAAGCTGGTCCGGGCGTTGTCGATGAGCGCCGCGACGATCTTGCGGTCGAGGTCGTCGAAGGCGGGGGTGCGGGCGGTGGTGGCCGGGGAGTTCCCGGTGGCGGGGGAGGCGGGGCGCGGGCGGCCGTGGGGGGCGGGGCTTCCGGCGGTGTTCCGGGCGCCGTTTCCCGCGCCGCTCCTCGCGCCGTTCCGTGCGCCGTTCCTCGTGGGCTTGCTGGTCATGGGTCCTCCGGGGCGGTGGTGTGGGGGCACGGTATCCAGCGGGCGGGGCGACGGGGCGTGGACCGGGGGGCGGTCGGGGTGGTCGCGCGGGGGCCGGGCGGGCCGGGGGTCCCGGGGGGCGGGCCGCTCGTCGTCCGGCCGCGGAACTGTCGTGCGGTGCCGCTCGTCGTGGAAGAGGCGCGGGTAGCTCGGGTAGCTGAGGTGCGGCGCGGATCGAGGACGAGAACAGGGGCCGGTGCCCGGCGTGGCGGCGGGTTCCGGCAGGACGAGGTGGACGCATGAGGCTCTTGGGGCGTTGCTTTCCGGTGGCGGGGCGGTACCGCTGCGCGGGTGTGACGGGGAGCCGGAAGGGCGCCGGGCCGGTGGGCGGCGGTGGGCCGGTGGGCGACGGCGGGCCGGTCGGCCCGGTGCCGGTCGCCTTCGCGGCGCGGACGGCCGCACCCGTAGGGGGTGCCCGATGAGGGTCTGCCTGCTGACGGACAAGCCCGGCCATCCGCTGCTGGCGGCGGCGTCGGAGCTGCTGGCGGAGCGGTGCGGGGTGGTGGCCCACGACCCGGATGGGGCGGCCGGGGCGGGGGCGGCTCCGGTGCCCACGCAGGGGGCGGTGGCCGGGCCCGGGCCGGTGCCTGCGCCCGGGAGCGGGGCCGGGCCTGCGGGGGAGGGCGTGTCCGTGCCCGGCCCCACGGGGGGCGCCGCCGGGGGAGCGGTGCCCGGGCCCGGCGGAGAGGCCGGTCCCGTGCTCGCCCCTGTGGGTGGTGGTCCCGTAGGGGGAGCTGGTCCCGTGCTCGCTCCCGTAGGTGGTCCCGTAAGGGGAGCCGTGCTCCAGGGTGGGCCCGGCTTCGTGGGTGGTCCCGTAGGGGGGACGCTGCCTGCCGGGGTGCCGGAGGCCGATGTGTATCTGCTCAAGGCGCACACGCCGCGGGCGTTGGCGCTCGGGGCGCGGCTGGCGGCGGCGGGGGCCACGGTGATCAACTCGGTGGCGGCGACGGCGCTGTGTCAGGACCGTACGGAGATGGCGGCGCTGGCGCGGGCGGCGGGGCTGCCGTTCGCGGCGACCCGGACGCTGGACCGGCTCGGCCCGCTGGCGGCGGCCGGGGAGCCGCCCGCCCCGCTGGTCGTCAAGAGCCGCCGCAGCCGCCGCGGCGACCTCGTCGCCCGCGCCGACACCGCCGCCGACCTGCGCGCACTCGCGGCGAAGTGGCCCGACGAACCCGTGGTCGTCCAGGAGTTCACCCCGAACGCCGGCTGGGATCACAAACTGTGGGTCATCGACGGCCACCTCTTCGCCGCCGTCCGCCGCTCCGAACTCTCCCCCGGCGGACGCTCCGTCACCACCACCCTCGCCCTGAGCGAACTCCCCGACGGATGGGCCGCGTTGGCGCACCGGGTGGGTGAGGTCTTCGCCCTCGACGTCTACGGCGTGGACCTCCTGGACGCGGGTGACGGAACCCCGCTCATCGTCGACATCAACGCCTTCCCCGGCGTCCGGGGCCAAGCGGGCGCCCCGGAGGCGCTGGCGGGGCTGGTGCTGCGGGCGGGGAGGGGCGGCGGCGCCGGGCGGTGACGCCTGAACGGCCTTACCGGAAAGGCTGGTTGAGGGCCTGCCTCGTACGGGTGGGTCCCGCCCCGTACGGGTGGCCCCCGGGCCGTACGAGTGGGAGCCGGGCCGTACGGGGTCCCGTCCCGTACGGGAAGACCCCGAGGCGTCACCTCCCGCCCGGACCGGCCCGCCTGTGGCGTACCGCACACCCGCTCCGCACTCGGGGCGCGGAGCGGTGCGCCGTCTCCCGGGAGGCTCGGGGTACGCGGACGCCGCCGGGAGCGGCGCGGACCGCGCGACCCGTAGGCGAGCAGAGCCGAGGAGAACCATGCCCGCGCCCCAGAACCCGTCCCCGCGGCAGCCGGAGGGCACCGCCCCGCAGCACCCGGACGCCTCCCTCCCGCAGTACCCCGGGGGCCCCGCCCCGACCGGCCCGCGGCGTCCGGAGGGCGCCGGTTCGCCGTACCCGGACGCCGCCGCACCGCAGGGCCCGGGCAGCGGCTCCCTGGCCGGGTTCGCCGCGTACGGCGTCACCCCGCACGCGCACAGCCGTCAGTTGCCGCCGTACCGGGGTGTGGTGGCCGTCGACGCAAAGGACTTCACCGGCTATCCGGCGGTGCAGCACTCGGTGATCAGCCAGACCGTGCCGCAGATCCTGGAGGTCTCGTTCGAACGGGCCGGACTCGCCGAGGTCTGGCGTGACCAGCGGTTCCCCGCGCACCCGGGGGACGGGTACGTCTTCGGGTTCGACCCCGCGCGGATGCCGTTCCTCATCCACCCCTGGCTGAACACGCTCCAGGAGGTCCTGGCCGAGTTCAACGTCCACTCCCGGGGCGTGGTCCGGATGCGGCTGCGGGTGAGTCTGCACATCGGGCCGCTGCCCGACGACGGCACCGGGTTCGACGGCAACGGCACCCCGCGCAACGACACCCACCGGCTGCTCGATTCCGCCCCCGTCAAGGCGATGCTCGCCGCCGCCAGCGAACACGTCACCCACGTCGCGGCGATCCTCTCCGACCGCTGCTACGAGGACGCCGTCGCCGGCGGCTACACCGGCCGCCACCGCGACCACTTCCTGGAGGTCCCGGCCACCGTCGAGGGCAAGCAGTTCGCCCAACGCGGCTGGCTGTACGTCCCGGCGCCCTCCGGAAACCTCTACGACCGGCGGATCATCGGCGGGGAGGACTCCGGGGACTCCGGGGGAGGGGCGGCGCGGGACACCCGCGATGACCAGGGGTTCCGTGACGATCGTGAGGGGCGCGACGCCCGTGGCGGCCGTGACGCCCGGCGGGCCGGACGCCGCCCGGGCCGCACGGACGCGGACGCCGGGACCGGCGCCCCGGTGACGTACGCCGCCCCGGGCGGCAACCTCAACACCGGCACGGTCCACGGCGGCCAGAACGTCCGCAACATCGACGTGGCGGGCGACTACACCGAGGACAACCACGTCCACGGCGACCGGACGACCGTGGGCGACGTGGCGGGCGACTACGCCCCCGGCGGCCGGAAGGCGGGGACGGTCCACGGGGCGATGGGCGATGTCGTCCACGGTGACAAGCGTGGGGGGGAGTGATGGGGGTGGGGGGTGGCCGTCCGTCCTGGGCGGCAGGAGAGACCGGAGGGAACGCGGAACGGCCGGCCGGCCCGGGGGCGGCGGACCCGGGACGCACGACCCCGTACGTGCCGGCGCCGGGAGGTACGCCTGCGGAGGTGCCGGGGCTCACGCCGGTCCCCGGGGCGGAGGCCACACCCACGCGGGTGCCCGGGGCGGTACCGGACACCGGCTCCGTACCGGACCCCGGTCCTGTGCCCGGTGACTCGTCCCCGCAGGTTCCCGAGCGCGAACCGGTCGCCGGTCCCGCGCCGGGGCCGGGGGAGGACGAGGCGGAGCCCGCAGCCGGGGGCTCCGCGTCGGGTGACGTCGGTGACCCCGACGACTGGGACGACCCGTTGACGGCCATGGACACGCTGGCCGAACGTCTGTCGCACGGCGGGGCCGGTCGGCCGCTCATCTACGCGCCGTACGCCAACCTCAACGCCGGAAGGGTGGACGGCGGCCAGCACGCCCATAACCGCAGCGACGGGCAGGCCGGCGGTGAGCGGCCGGTGGAGTCCCACGAAGGGCCGGTCTCGGTGGCGGAGATCGCGAAGGCCACCTCGGGCTTCGCGGAGCCCGGGTGGTTCCCGGACGCGCTGGAGGAGCTGAACTCGGGGCTGCTCTTCCTCACCGGGAAAACCGGCTCCGGGCGCCGCACCTCGGCCCTCAACCTCCTGGTGGAACACAGCGGTTCGGCCGACCTGCGGGCCGTGGACCGCGAGGTGAACCTCGCTGTCTGGCGGCCCCGGGAAGGAGAGCGCGCCCGCGGCTACCTCGTGGACGGGATCGTCGGCCACGAGCCGCTCGGTCCGGGCACCATCGCGAACCTGAAGGAACGGCTGACGGCGGCGGGCGCGCGGATGGTGATCATCCTGCCCGACGAGCCCGAACTGATCCGGGTGCTGTTGCGCGACCTCCCCGACATCGCGGTGGAGTGCGTGCCGCCCCCGCCGCGTGAGGTGTTCGACGCCCGCTTCGAGGTAGCGGTCCCCGACCCCGCCGAGCGTGCCCGGCTGCGCGCCGCGCTGGAGCCCGGGCTGCTGGACGAACTGCTGGACGCGTCCGACGCCCGGCTGGTCCCGGCGGAGGTCGCGGAGCTGGTGGACGAGGTGGCCGAGCCGGGGGACGGCGCGGTCGGCGCCGACCTGCGCAGCAGGCTGAGTTACCTGGCACACGACAAGGCGCCGGAGCTGGTCGAGGAGGTGCGCGACGACCCCGACGCGCTCGCCTTCCTCCTCGCGCTGTGCGTGTTCGAGGGCCTGGACCACCGCATCGTGTGGGAACAGGCCGAGCGACTGCTGACGCTCGCGAACGGACGGCTGGACGCCGTCGTCTCCGACACCACTGCCCCGCCCGCCACCGGAGGGGCACCGCAGCAGCGGCGCCCCAACCCGGATTTCGTCTTCCGCCGCTCGCTCGACGACCTGATGAAGAAGACCTCCGCACAGACCTCGCCCAAGGAGATCCGCAACGGCAGCGGCTTCTCCTACGCCGTCGAGCCGGTCCGCTTCACCCGGCACCGGCAGGGTGAGGCCGTCCTCAGCCACGTCTGGCGGCAGTACAGCCGGCTGTCCGGACTGCTCACCGAGTGGCTTGACGGCGTCGGGAACGAACAGGAGCTGCACCGGCCCGTCGGCCGGGCGCTGGGCCTCGCCGCAGGCTGGGGCGGTGGCCGCCGCGCCCTGCGCCACATCAAGGAGCTGGCCGACTCCCCGTCGGCGACCAGTCGCACCCTCGCCGCGTACGCGTTGGACATGGCGGCGCAGGACCCGGTTCTGGACGGTGAGATCAAGCACCGGCTGCGGGACTGGAGCGGGCGGAAGAGCTGGCAACTCTGCTCCACCGTGGCCCGCACCTGTGGCACCGGATACGGCGCCGCCCGCCCGGAGTTCGCCCTGCGGACCCTGCGGCGGCTGTCCCGCAGGAAGGACCTCCCGGCGGAGAGCGGCATCGACGGCGACATTCGCCGTGCGGTGCTCAACCTCTTCGCCTCCGGCGGCCAGGAACAGGTCTTCGCGGAACTGCTCCGCTGGTCCGAACAGGACAGCGGTGACTTCGCCCTGCGGATCTTCCTCGTCCTGCTCCGCTCGGGCCGGGAATGGTTCGGGGAGCAGCTACTGGAAGGCGGCGGCACGGCCACGGAGATCGTCACACTGATCCGCCGCACGCTCGACGACAGAAGCCTCTTCGACACCGCCCACGAGGTCTTCCTCGGATGGTGCCGCGCGGCCCCCCTGGACGACACCCCCGAACCGTCCCGGGCACTGTTCACCGCGCTGGCACAGGATCTGAGCACCCCCGGTGTGTTCCGCCTCTTCTTCAGCATCGAGAAGTTCCCCGAGCCGTTGCCCGTCCACCCGCTTGTCACCCAGGCACTGGATTCCTGGCGCCACGGCGGACCGCTGCCCGGACCCGTCACGACCACGCAGGGGAGCGCCGTATGACGTCCGAACGGACCGCCGCCACGGACGGTCACGACAGCCCCGTCTACACCCAGGCGCCGCACGCGCCGTGGCGGGAGATCCTGCGGCACCGCTGGTCCGGCCGCCGCGACCGGGCCCTGGTGCTGTGCGACCGGGAGGGCGGCTACCACGTGCTGTCCGCCGCCCGGCGGCGATGGCGGCCGCGCGGCCTGACAGCACTGCCCGCCGTCGGTGTCCTCCGGGAGAGCGCCCCGCCGGTGCGGATGCGCGGCGGCTACGAGAACGCCTTCCACGTCCGGCTCACCGAGGAGAGCGGTACCCGCGACGTCGGACTGCCGACGGAGTACGGCACCGAACTGGTCGATGTCCACGCCACCTGGTGGGTGCACGACCCGGAGCAGGTGGTCCGCACCCGCACCCGGTACGGCTGGGACACCGTCCGCAAAGACCTCGAACGGAGGCTCCAGCACCTCCACGCGGCGTACGAGGCCGAAGGGCGCCGGCTGGACACGCCCCATGTGCTGCACCACCTGAGCGGCACCTCGACGCTGGACGGCACCGGACTCAGCTACCGGGTCACCGATGTCAGTCCCCGCGCCGTCCCGGGCGAACTGCGGCTGGGCCGCGGCGCCGAGACGGGCGTGCCACTCTCCTGGTCGGCCCACACCACCGCCGATTACGAATTCTGTCTCCGGGCGGTACGCAACGGTCCGGCCACCCTCGCGGCCCTGTGGCTGGTACGCCGCCCGGACGAGATCGAGCGGGTGCTGAACTGGACGGTGGACCACCCGGAACTGGTACACCCCAGGGCCGGCGGGGACGGCGTCGCCGCGGTGTTGGGCCAGTTGTCGGAGCAGGAACTCCAGGCGCTGGCGGAGGTGCTGCGCCACCGCATCACCGCGCTCGGCCACGAGGCGCCGCGCCCCGGGGACGACGGGCCGGGCCAACCGGTCGTCGGCGCGGACGGGATGCCGCGGTGAGGCGGGGACAGGGGCCCCGTGCCAGGTCGGGCGGGCGTCTCCGGGGCACGGGAGGAGCACGCCCGCCGCGCCGGGCGGTAGCCGTGCGCCGGGCGGCGGCCCGTCCTGCGGCACGGCGTGCGACGGCTCCTCGCCGGCCACCTCGCCCTCGCCCTGCCACCTCGCCCACCCCCGACATCACCCCCGCCGCCGAACGCCTCCTCGCCGCCAACCTCACCGAGCTGACCCGTGCGGACACCAAGGCGGCGGTGTTGCTGGGGTTTCTCGGGGCGGTGCTCGGGGCGTTCGTGACGGTGACGCGGGAGGTGCCGGGCGGGCATGCGGGCGGGGGCGGTGCGGCGGGGTGGTGGAGTGCGGTCGGGACCGCGCTGCTGGCCGTCGGGTGTTTCGTGGGTGCGCTCGCGCCCCGGCGGCGTAAGGGGCGGGCGGACGGGGACGCCGGGCCGGGCTACTTCGAGCAGGTGGCGGGGTTGAGCGGGGAGCGGCTGGCGGCGGCCTTCGCGCGGGCGGCCCGGGACCCCGCCGCCCCCGCGCTGGCCGCCCTGCGGCGCACCAGCGAGATCGTCCGGGCCAAGTACCGCTGGATCGAGACGGGCACGGTGCTGCTGCTCGTCGCCCTCCCGCAGTTCGCGGCGGCGGCCCGGCCGTGGTGAGCGGGCGCCAGGGACAGGCCGTGGTGACGGGGCGAGCGGGGCGGGCCGGCCCCCGGGACGGGCGGGCCGGGCCCCGGGACGGCGCACGCGACCGCGCCGCAGCGAACGGGACGGCGCACGCGACCGCGCCGCAGCGAACGGGACGGCGCACCCGACCGCCACGCAGCGAACGGAACGGCCCACGCCACGGCGCCCCCGTGAGCCGGACGGACCGGCCGTGGCGACGCGCCGGACGGACCGGCCGTGGCGACGCGCCGGACGGGCCGGGTCAGGCGCCCCGCTCCGCCTCGGGCGCCGCCTTCTCCGCGGGGCCCTCCGCCCGGGGGCCGGGCTCGGCCCCGGGCGCGGCGGCGGGCCGCAGGCGCCGTAGGGTGACCGCGCTGACCAGGGCCGACGCGATCAGGGCGAGGCAGTAGCAGGTGACGCCGGGCCAGGCGGCGGCGGAGTAGGCGACGCCGCCGACCGTGCCGCCGACGGCGCTGCCCATGTAGTAGAAGAAGAGGTAGACGGCGGCGCCCTGCGCGCCCAGGGCGGTGGCCCGGCCGCCGACCCAGCCGCTGGCGACCGAGTGCGCGGCGAAGAACCCGATGGTGAAGACCACCAGACCCGGCACGACCGCGCCGAGTCGCGGTACGAGCATCACCACCAGCCCCACGACGGTGATCAGCAGCGCCGGGACCAGCACCCGCGGGCGCCCGAACCGGTCGACGAGCCGGCCTGCCGCCGCCGACGAGAACGACCCCGCCGCGTACGCCGTGAAGAGCAGTCCGGCGGCGGTCTGGGAGAGGTGGAACGGCGCCGCGATCAGGCGGAAGCCCAGGTAGTTGTAGACGGTGACGAACGCGGCCATCGCGACGAAGCCGATCAGGTACAGCCGCAGCAGCCCGCTGTCCGGCAGCGCCCGCCCGATCCCGGCGGCCAGCGCCCGCGGCTTCGGCTCACGGCGTACGAAGCGGACCGACGCCGGGATGGTCAGCCGGAACAGCACCGCGCACACGGCGGCGGCCGCCCCGACCGCGCCGATCGCCCACCGCCAGCTACCGGTCACCTCCAGCACCCCGTCGGCGACGAGCCGTCCCGCCATCCCGCCGATGCCGTTGCCCGCGACGTAGAGCCCCATCGCCTGGCCCAGCGACCCGCGGTCCACCTCCTCGGCGAGGTACGACATCGCGGTGGCCTGGAGCCCCGCGAGGGAGAGCCCCTGGAGGACCCGGATCACCAGCAGCGCCGGGTACGTCGGCGCGAAGGCCGCCGCGATCCCCAGGAGCGCGGCGCAGCTCAGCGCGAGCGTCATCATCCCCGTCCGGCTCCAGGCGTCGGACAGGGCCGTCAGCGGCACCACGGCCAGCGCCATCGCCGCGGTCGAGACCGAGACGGTCAGCGACGACGCGGCGGGCGTCAGACGCAGATCGAAGGAGAGCGCGGGCAGCAGCGCCTGGACGCAGTAGAGCGTCATGAACGTGGTCAGCCCGGCCGCGAAGAGCGCCCCGGTGGCCCGCCGGAAACCGGGCGTGCCTCGGACATGGGCGGCGGGTATCGCGGCTGCGTCGGTCACCCGGCGACGGTAGGCACGGGCCGAATGATGCGTCCAATGCATGGATCGGCGAGATATGTTCCGAATATGGAACGAATGAGCGAACGAGGCTTGCCCGAAGGGAAGGAACTGGCGGAGCCGCGGGCCACCGGCCCGCTGGCGGCCATCTGCCCGGACCTCGTGCGGTTCGTGGCCGTCGCCCGGCTGGAGCATCTCTCGGCCGCCGCCGACGAGTTGGACGCGCCGCAGTCGACGGTCAGCCGGGGGATCGCCCGGCTGGAGGCGGCCGTCGGCACGCCGCTCTTCGACCGGGAGGGGCGCGGGCTGCGGCTGACCCGGCACGGCCGGGCGTTCCTCGCGCGGGTGCGGCGCGGTCTCGCGGAGATCGCCACCGGCTGCGAGGAACTGCGGCTGGCGACCGAGGTGCCCGGCACCGTCGCCCTCGGCTTCCTGCCCGCGCTCGGCACCGCGCCCGTACCGCTGCTGGTCAGTTGGTTCCGGGAGCGGCATCCGCAGGCCCGCTTCCAACTGGTGCAGGACAACGCCGAGGGGCTGCTGGCCCGGCTGCGCGCCGGGGAGGTCGATCTCTGCCTGACGTCACCGCTGCCCGACGAGGCGGGCATCACCACCGTGCCGGTCGCCCGCGAACCGCTCCGGCTGGTCGTCCCCGCCGGACATCGCCTCGCCGGGCGCGCCCGGGTCCGGCTCACCGACGCCGCCGACGAGGACTTCGTCATGGCCACCTCGGGCTACGGCCTGCGCCGCCTCGTCAACGGCCTCTGCGCGGACGCCGGTTTCACGCCCCGGGTGGCGTTCGAGGGCGCCGAGATCGCCACCATCCGCGGGTTCGTCGCCGCGGGCCTGGGCGTCGCCGTCCTGCCGCCGTCCCCGGTGGCCGTCCCCGGTCTCGTCGACCTCCCGATGGACGAACCCGCGGCCCACCGCACCGTGGGCCTGACCCGCGTGACGGCCCGCACCCCGACCCCCGCCGTCGCGGACTTCATCGCCCTGCTGGAGTCACGGGCGCAGGAGTGCTTCGGGGCGGGGGTGGGGGTGGCGGGCTGAGGGGCGACACGTCAGCCCGTGCCTCTCCGGGCGCTTCCCCGGCGGAGCGTCCGGCCTCGCCACCGGCCATGCCCTGCCCGAGGCGGCGTCCGGCGTCACCATCGCCCCCGTCGAGAACGGCGACCGCATCCGTATCGGCACCCCCAACCGCCCGATCGAAATCCTCGCCAACAATATCGAATAAAAGTCCCGCAGAATTTCCTTGGGCAGCGCTCATGCTCTCAAGCATTACGATCGTAAGGTCTCCCGGCGCGGTGTGCGGGGTGGGAAATCCGAGTTGAGGCCGAAGCGCATGTGGAGACCCTCGTGGCGACGGAAGCCTCTCGTTATTATTGCGAGCGTGGTGCATTCTGTCCGGAATTCGCGGCGCGTGAGGATATCGAGGTCACCGCATCAACTCGTAATTCACTCCACCGGGTTAAAAGCCTGTGCTTTTGGCGCGCCGGCGAATGGTCGACGGCGGCAGGGGTATAGAGCCGGATGAGTACGATGCGCAGCGTTTGACGTCGACATTCCATCCGGTAACAGATTTCTTTCTCGGGGATGCACCGGTCCGGTCGCACGTAATTCTTTCAGGCGCCTCCGGTGTGCTGCTCTTCTCCGGCCTCTGCTCCCCCACGCCACATGCGGGAATGCTGCCCGGGTGCCCCGCGCACCCCCGGCGCCCGCCCGAAGGAGGAAATATGGCCACACCTGTCGATCGGAACTCTTCTCTTCTCGTTTTCTTCGAGGAGCCGCTTCACCCGGGCGTACACACCAAGATCATCGTCTACTGGTCGAGGCCGGCGGGCGGCGGAGAGGTCGAATACCGCAGTGATGTCGTCATCGGTGATGCGAGCACCTGGCACAGGCTCACGCCTATTGCCGGAGATTGCTATTGGGTAGGGGATTTCGCGGTGCCCCCGCATGCCTCCTCACGCGAGGCGGAACTGACACTCAGGAAGAAAACGGATTGCGAATGTGTCACCGCCACGACCTCCATCACCGTCAAAGATCCCCCGCGCGGGGTGCCGGGACGCCGCGGCGAGAAAGGTGACACCGGACCGCGTGGCGAAAAAGGAGATAAGGGGGACGAGGGCTTGCGGGGCGAGAAAGGCGACCGGGGTGATCCCGGACCTCGCGGAGAGAAGGGCGACCAAGGGGAAAGGGGGAGCAAGGGAGACAAAGGAGAGAGAGGAGATCCCGGCCGGGACGGTGAGAAAGGAGAGCGGGGAGACAAGGGCGACCCGGGGAAACGGGGCCGGAAAGGCGACAAGGGCGACCGGGGCGAGCCGGGCCCCAAAGGCGACAGGGGCGACAAAGGCGAAGACGGTGAGGCCGGCCCCCGGGGCGAGCCGGGTACCCAAGGCGAGCGGGGTGACCCCGGAGATCCCGGCAGGGACGGTGAAGCGGGTGAGCGGGGCGACGCGGGAGAGCCCGGTCCCCGAGGCGAGCGGGGCGACCCCGGCCCCAAGGGTGACCCCGGCCCGCGCGGCCACAAAGGCGAAAAGGGGGACAAGGGCGATTCCCTGGATCCCGGATCCGTCGAGGAGATGGTCTGCGCCGTCATCAAGCGCATGTTGAGCGGAATGGAATGCCCGTGAAGCGCGGGGCAGGTGCCGAACCGCCTCAAGCGGTCCCGCGTCCCTCGCGACTCTCGCTCAAGGTGAACGGGCCCGCGAGCCCGCTGTGTTCCTCGCGCGCGTTCGGCACGATCCGGATCTCCGCGTTCCTCGGCAGGAGCGTCACCCCTCCACCTCCTCGATGGCCTGCTCCGTCCACACCGTTTTGCCGGTGGGGCCGTAGCGGCTGCCCCAGCGGGTGGTGAGCTGGGCGACGAGGAAGAGGCCGCGGCCGCCCTCGTCGGTGTCGCGGGCCTGGCGGAGGCGGGGCTGGCTGTTGGAGGAGTCGGTGACCTCGCAGACCAGGACCTGGTCGCGGACGAGGCGGACGCCGATCGGGCCGCGGGCGTAGCGCAGGGCGTTGGTGACCAGTTCGCTGATGACCAGTTCGGTGCTGAAGACGAGGGCGTCCAGGCCCCACTCCGTCAGTTGCTCGGTGACCAGCTCCCGGGCGAGCGCCACGGCGGTGGGGCGGGCGGGGAACTGCCAGGCGGCCAGGGACGTCGTGGGGATCGCGCGGGTGCGGGCGAGCAGCAGGGTGATGTCGTCGGGGCGGTGCGGGGCCGAGCGGACCGGTGCGACGAGTTCCTGCCCGATGGCGTCCAGGGAGCGTCCGGGGCCCGCCGCCTGGGCCAGCCGCCGCAGGACCGCGGCCTCCGCGTCCTCGGCGGGCGCCCCGGCGCCGCCGCGCTCCGCCTCGATCAGCCCGTTGGTGTACAGCGCCAGGACGCTGCCGGGCGGGATCTCCACCTCCGTCACCTCGAACGGCATCCCGCCGACGCCCAGCCCGGGGCCCGGCACCACCTCGATGAACCGGGCCGTGCCGTCCGGATGCACCACCGCCGGCCGCAGATGTCCGGCGCTCGCCACCCGGCACCGGCGGTCCACCGGGTCGTACACCGCGTACAGGCACGACGCGCCCATCGTGTCCGGGTGCTCGGCCTCCTCCGCCATCCGGTGCACCAGGTCATCCAGCCGGGTCAGCAGTTCGTCCGGGCCCAGGTCGAGGTCGGAGAGGGTCTGCACGGCGGTGCGCAGCCGGGCCATGGTCGCGGTCGCGGACAGGCCGTGGCCGATGACGTCGCCGACGACCAGCGCGGTCCGCAGCGACGACAGCGGGACCGCGTCGAACCAGTCGCCGCCCACCCCGGCGTCGCCCTCCGCCGACAGGTAGATGCCCGCGGTCTCCGCCGCCGCCGTGGAGCGGGAGACCGGCGGCAGCAGACTGTTCTGGAGCATCACCGCCATCCGGTGCTCGCGGGTGTAGCGGCGGGCGTTGTCCATGCCGAGCGCGACGCGGGTGACGATCTCCTGGAGCAGCTTGGCGTCCTGCCCGTCGAACGGCGCGCGCTGCCGGGCGCGGTAGACCTGTACGTAGCCGAGGACCAGTCCGCGCGCGACCAGCGCCGCCCCGATCGACGCGCTCAGCCCCGCCGGCACCATCCGGGCCGCCGCCGGATCGTCGCCGAGGAACGCCGCATAGGTGTCCGGGTCGTTGACGACCAGCACCCGGCCCTGTTCCAGATCGCGGAAGCCCGGCCGGTCGGGGATGTCCGGCAGCAGCTCACCCGCCTGGATCAGCTCCGCCGGCCACGGGCCGTGCGCGTGTTTGACGGCCAGCCGCCGGAAGTCGCCGTGCACCCCCTCGACGCTGCGCGGCGGCTCGCCCCCGCGCAGCGTCGCCTCGGCGATCTCCACCGACGCCAGATCGCCCATCGACGGCACCAGCAGATCGACGAGGTCCTGCGCGGTGCGCTCCACCTCCAGGCTGCCGCTGATGGAACGCGTCGCCCGGTAGACGAGATCGAGACGGCGCACGGAGCGGTACCGCTCGGTGACGTCGACGAGGGAGGCCAGCGCACCGTCGGGGCGGCCCCGCAGGTCGTGCAGTGGCGCGGCGGTCAGCGAGTACACCAGGTCCTTCCGCCCGGGCGTCTCGGAGCGCAGTACGCCCGACGCGTCGACCACCGGCTCGCCGCTCTCCATCACGGCCCGCAGCAGCTCCCCGCCGGTGCGGCCGTCCTCCAGGCCCGGCATCGCGCACAGCGGGTCGTGGCCGTCGGCGGTGAGCCGCCCGGCCCGGCCGACCGCCGGGCTGGCCCGCCGGATCCGCAGGTCGGGATCGTGCAGGGTCAGTTGCCACAGGTCCTGGGCGAGCAGCGCCCGGCCCACCGCCGTCTCGTCGTTCCACGCCGCGAGCGCCGCCGCGGGCAGCCCCAGGGCGAGCACCCCCGTACCGGCCAGCGGCAGCAGCCGCACCCATACGGGCACGGGGTGCCCGTCGCGGTGGCGCAGCGGGAGGACCCGGCCGCCGGGGGCACCGGACGGTTCCCCCGTACGGGGGACGGGCGCGGCGGTGCGCGGCATGACCAGCGCGCGGGCGGGCGTGCCGACCACCGCGTCCGGCTCATGGCCCAGCAACTGCGCGGCACCCCGCGTCCAGTGCGTGACCAGGCCGTTCTCGTCGATCACGACCGCGACGACACCGTTCATCGGCGCCGGCGGCTCCGGTCGTGGCACGGCCATGGGAAGACTCCGTACGTCGAACGGACCGATCACCTCAGTGTGCCCCCCTCCCACCGATCGAACGAGTGCTGGCGGCCGGTCGGGCACGGGAGGGGGAGGGGAGGGCCGGGGTGTGTGGTCCGGTGGTCCGGTGGTTGTGGTGGCTCGGTGGTCGCCGCGGTCCGTGGCCCGTGGCCCGTGGTCCGTGGCCGGTGGCTGTGGCGTGGCTGTCGTCCGTCGTGCGCGTCGTGGCCCGCCGTCCGTCGGCCTCCATGGGTGCGTACGGTCCGGGCGCTTCCCGGCGCGTACGGTCCGCCCCGTCCCCGGCGTGTACGGTCCGGGCGCGCGCTCCGGCCGTCGTCCGCCCGCCCCTGGCGCGTGCCGCCAGGCCGGTGGCGGCCCGCGCCTGCGGGGCCCGTCCGTGGACGCCCTGTCACCGGCTGCTGGCACCGGCAGCCCGGCCCGGGGCCGGGCGTTCCGTCGTTCCGTCGTTCCGCCGTTCCGGCCCCCCGTCCGGCGCCGCCCGGCACAATGGCCGCCGTGCTGCACGTACGAGTGATCACTCCGGCCGACCGCGCCGACGAGGTGGTGCGGATCGTCACCGCCTGTCCGGCCGCCACCCATCTGGTCCGGTTGCCGGGCGCCGCCTGTGTGCCGCCCGGCGACTACCTCGAATTCGACGTGGCCCGGGAGGGCGCCGACGCCGTTCTCGCGGAGTTGCGGGGGCTCGGTCTTCAGGAGCGGGGCGCACTCACCGTCGAGCGGCTCGATCTGACCGTCTCGGCCGCGGCGGACCGTGCCGAGGCCGCCGCGCCGGGCGACCCGGACGACGCCGTCGTCTGGTCCGAACTGACCGCCCGCACGGCTGCCGAATCCCGTCTGACCTGGGCGTTCCTCGCGTTCCTCATTCTGGCCACGCAGATCGCGGCGATCGGCGCGCTGCTCGATCAGCCGGTGCTCATCGTCGGAGCGATGGTGCTGGGGCCGGAGTTCGGGCCGGTCGCGGCGCTCTGCTTCGCGGCGCTGCGCCGCGATGTACGGCAGGCCGGGGTGGCGGTGCGGACGCTCGCCGTCGGCTTCGGCGCGGCCATCGCGGTCACGTTCGCCTGTGCGGCGGTCAGCCGGCTGCTGGGCTGGATCAGCCCGGACATGCTCGGGGCCCGGCCGCTGACCGGCTTCATCATCCACCCCGACCACTGGTCGTTCATCGTGGCGGTGCTCGCCGGGGCCGCCGGGATCCTGTCGATGACGGCCGGGAAGTCGTCCGCCCTGGTCGGCGTCTTCATCTCGGTCACCACCGTCCCGGCGGCCGGGAACATCGCCGTCGCCCTCGCCCTCGGCCACTGGGGCGAGGTCGGCGCGTCCTTCGTCCAACTCGGCCTCAACCTCGCCGGCATGCTGCTCGCCGGCACCCTCACCCTCGCCGTCCAACGCGCCCTCTGGTCCCGCTACGGCCTCCGCCTCGACCCGGCCCGCGCGGCGGGAATCCGGCAACGGGGGTGAGGGGCGGGGCCCGCCCCCGGACCGCGCGCCGGGCCGGGCCCCTGACGGCGCCGGACAGCTCTCCGGGCCGGGCCTTGTCCCCCCTCCCGCGGAAGCCCCATTCCCGCGGAAGCCCACGCCCTCGGGAGCCGTCCGGCCCGGTGGAAGCCACCAGCCCCGGTCACCCGCACCGGCCCGCCGCACCGGCCCGGCCCCGACCGCACCCGCACCCCGACCCCGACCGCACCCGCCCCCCGACCGCACCCCGGCCCCGACCACACCCCGGCCCCGACCGCACCCCGGCCCGGCCCCCGACCGGGCCCCGGCCCCTCGCCCCGCTGCTCCATCCGCCGCCCCCGGCCACCGCCTCGCCCGCGCCGCCACCGCCGAGGGCGTGCCGCTGCCTACTCTCGGCCCGTGGCCACCGTGACCGGACTGTTCAAGCGACTGCTCCTCGGGCGGGCCCGGCGCAGTGAGGAGCTGGGCGAGACGCTGCTGCCCAAGCGGCTCGCGCTGCCGGTCTTCGCCTCCGACCCGCTGTCGTCGGTCGCGTACGCCACGCAGGAGATCCTGCTCGTCCTCACCCTCGGCGGGCTCGCCTATCTGCACGTCACGCCGTGGCTGGCCGCCGCCGTCGTCGGTCTGCTGACGGTGGTCGTCCTCTCGTACCGGCAGGTGGTGTACGCCTATCCGAGCGGCGGCGGCTCGTACGAGGTGGTCTCCACCAACCTGGGGCCGTCGGCGGGGCTGGTGGTGGCGGCGTCGCTGCTGGTCGACTACGTGATGACGGTGGCGGTCTCGGTCGCCTCGGGGGTCGACAACGTCCTCTCGGCGCTGCCCGCGCTCGCCGGGCACCGGGTGCTGCTCGCCCTGTGCTTCGTGGCGCTGCTGACCGCCGCCAACCTGCGGGGCGTCCGCGAGTCCGGCCGCGCCTTCGCCGCTCCGACCTACCTCTTCGTCGCCGCCGTGCTGATCATGGTGGGGACGGGGCTGATCCGGTACCTGATGGGGGACGCGCCGGTCGCCGAGAGCGCCCGCTACGGCATCACACCCACCCCGGGCTCGGACCGGCTGACCGGGCTCGCCCTCGTCATGCTGGTGCTGCGCGCGTTCTCGTCCGGCTGCACCGCGCTGACCGGCGTCGAGGCGATCTCCAACGGCGTCCCGGCGTTCCGGCGGCCCAAGCCGAGGAACGCGGCGGCCACACTGGCGGCGATGGGCGCCATCGCGGTGGTGATGTTCGCCGGGGTCACCACCCTCGCGCTCGTCGCGAAGGTCCACATCACACAGGACCCCTGCCGGCTGACCGGACTCGCGGACTGCGCCGGGTACCACCAGCGCACCGTCATCGCCCAGCTCGCCGCGTCGGTCTTCGGCGGGCCGGGCTCCGCCGGCTTCTTCGTCGTGCAGGCGGCCACCGCGCTGGTCCTGATCCTCGCCGCCAACACCGCGTTCAACGGCTTCCCGCTGCTCGCCTCGATCCTGGCGCAGGACCGCTATCTGCCGCGCCAACTGCACAGCCGCGGCGACCGGCTGGTGTACTCCAACGGCATCCTCGTGCTGGCGGTCGTCGCCGCGGCGCTGCTCTTCGGCTTCGAGGCGGACGTCACCAGCCTCATCCACCTCTACATCCTCGGGGTGTTCACCTCCTTCACGCTCTCCCAGACCGGCATGGTCCGGCACTGGAACCGCGCCCTGCGCACCGACCCGGATCCGGCGCTGCGCGGCCGCCGGCACCTGGCACGCGCGGTCAACGCCGCCGGGGCGCTCGTCACCGGTCTGGTGCTGGTCATCGTGCTGGCGACGAAGTTCCTCGAAGGCGCCTGGCTCGCCGTCCTCGCCGCGGTGGTGCTGTGGCTGACGATGCGCGCCATCCGCCGCCACTACGACGCCGTCGCCGCGGAGCTGACCGTCACCGATCCGCGCGCCGACCTCACCCCGCCGTCACGGGTGCTGGCGCTCGTCCTCGTCTCCACCGTCCACAAGCCGACGCTGCGCGCCGTCGCCTACGCCCGCGCCTTCCACCCCGACCGGCTCCAGGCCCTCACCGTCGACGTGGACCGCGCCGCCACCGCCCGCCTGGAGGAGCAGTGGCGCCGCCTCGACGTGGACGTCCCGCTGACCGTCGTCGACTCGCCGTACCGGGAGATCACCGGGCCGGTCGTCGAGTACGTCCGCCACATCCGCCGCACCAGCCCCCGCGACGTCGTCGGTGTCTTCATCCCCGAGTACGTGGTGGGCCACTGGTGGGAGAACCTGCTGCACAACCAGACCGCGCTGTGGCTCAAGAGCCGGCTGCTGTTCACGCCCGGCGTGATGGTGACGTCCGTGCCCTGGCAGCTCACGTCCTCGGCGCACGCCCGCCCCGCCGTCCGGGGCGCGGGCGCGGTCCGCCGCGGAGCACCCGCCCTCGGGCAGGGCGCCCTCCACCCGCCCCGCGACGCCGGCCCGGGGGCGCCGCCCTAAGCGCGGCCGCTTCCCGCGAGCAGCGTCCGCGCGGTCCGCTCCTCGGCGCGTTCGGTCAGCTGCCGCAGCGCCGTCGCGCCGCACAGCAGGGCGCCGGACGCCTGCGCGGTGCGGGCGCCGGTGGCGAAGAGGTGCCACAGCGCCGGGTTGGCGAGCAGCACCCGGGGGTCGAGGACCAGCCGCCGCCCGGTGTCGTCGCGCAGCACCAGCCGCTGCGCGATCCCCTCGGACCAGCGCACCGACACCAGCCGGTCGGTGCGGACGGTCCGCCGCCGCAGCGGCCCGCGGGCGCTCAGCCAGCCCTGGCCCGCGGTCACCCGCGGCGGCAGCAGCAGCGCGAACAGCGTCACCGCCAGCGCCGCCCACAGCCCGCCGCGCAGCGGATCCAGGCTCCCGGCGGCGCCGTCCAGAGCGGTCAGCGCCGCCAGCAGCCCCGCCCCGCCCAGCACGGCCTCCCGGCACGCGGCGGGCCAGTCCTCATCGGTCGCGGTGCGCTCCGGACGCCGTACGGTGCCGGTCGCCGTGCGCACGGCGGCGCGTGTGCCACGTCGTTCCATACCGCCGACGCTAGGCCCGCCCCCGCCCGCCGGACGGCCCGTTGACACGGCGCTGACGGGACGGGGGCGCACCTTGACGGACCCCATACGGGCCCCGTACGGGACCGCCGCATGCCCGGCGGCGCACCGCCGGGTTCACCCTGAGGCGAGCGTCACCTCGGCGTCGATGAACCTCGTCAGTTCGTGGAACGGAGTGGAGCGCTCCGGCTCCTGGCTGCGGATGAACCGCTTCTCCGCGCGCAGGTAGCCGGAGAAGAACTCGAGCCGCTTCGCGAGGGAGAGTTCGAGGGGGGAGAGGTCCTCCAGGGTCTCGTCGACGAGAAGGATCTGGCCGTCCATCCCGAGGATTTTCAGCATGTAGTCCGTGAGTTCGCCGACAGTGGATTCGGTCCGTCCGCTCACGTGGTAGACGCTCCGGCGCGGCGCCGCCATCTCGGCCCCCACGATCGCGCGGAAGTCCTCCACGAGGTGATCCACCGGGATGAACGAGATGGTGGTGTCCCGGTCCGCCGCGAAGCGGACGGGCCCGCCGCAGCCGTCGAGCTCGCTCTGGAACCTGCGCAACGTGGTCAGGTAGCCGTAGAGGCCCGTGTAACTTCCGCTCGGCCGGTGGTCGTGGGACGTCCCCATGACCACCGAAGGACGAAGGATCAGAGTCCTCAGCCCCTCGGACCCGGCCACGAGGTGCTCCGCCGCGCACTTGCTCTCCTCGTACGCGTTGTTGAAGGCAGGGGGCCGGTGCAGCGCCTCCGGAAGGTCACCGTGCAAGGTGCCGCAGGTGTACGCGGTGGATACGTACACGAAGAGGTCCGCGCCCAGGCTCTTCGCCAGTTCCAGCGCGTGCCGGGTGCCTTCGACGTTGGTTTCGAACACGCTCGCCCGTTTCTCCTGCTGCCACTGCAGCGAAGCCGCTATGTGCCAGAAGACGAGCGGTCCGTCGCCGCGGGGGACGGCGGTGGCGGCGACCCCGCACAGCGGTTCGGTGAGCTCGGACTCCACCACGGTCAGGGGCCGCTGCCCGTCGGCGGAGCGGTGCCCGGCGACCGCCAACGCCGCGTGGACGCGTTCGGCGGCGGAACGCTCCGCGGTGCCGCGGGCCAGCGCGTAGACGCTGCCGGTCGTGTCGTCGGAGAGGAGGTCGGACAGCAGGTGGCTGCCGACGAATCCGGTCGTACCGGTCAGAACATGGTCGGTCATGTCGGGTCCCGTCCGATTGCTGGGGCGAAGTCTGCGAGGGCGGTCGGCCAGGCAGTGCCGTGGACGGCCATTCGCCGATGGGGAAAGCGTCCTGATCGTGCCGGACCCGAAGCCGTGAACCGGTTGTCCTTCCGGAGATCAACCTTGCGGGCGATCCGCTTCCCGCCAGCGAAGATCGCCGCTCCTGCGCGTAAAACGACCCATTTCTGAAGACCGGCGGAAAACGGCGCTTCGCGCCCGCGCCCCGCACGCCTCTACGGAACCGGCCGAAGTGGCGTACGGGACGCGTCAAGAGCGGGCCCGGGGCCGTAAGGGACCCGTCAACGGGATCGGCGAGATGGCCGAAAAGAGGTTTCGTCGAGGGGTCCACGCGGCCGGGTGGAAGCGCCCGGCCGTTCCGTTTTGCCCTTCTTCCAGGAGTTCACGATGGCCGACGTGGCCTTCGTCGTCACCACGCTCGCGGTCTTCGCGCTGGTGGCCGTCATCGCCAAGGGGGTGGCGAAGCTGTGAGCGCCCAGAGCATTGAGAACGTGATCGGGCTGCTCGTGGCCGTCGCCCTCCTCGGCTATCTCGTCCTCGCCCTCATCAAGCCGGAGAGGTTCTGACGGTGAACTCCCTCGCTGCCGCCTCCGGCGCGCTGAGCCCCGCGCTCGCCGCGCTGCTCCAGTTGCTCGCCCTCATGGCGGCGCTCGCCCTCGCCTACCGCCCGCTCGGCGACCACATGGCCCGCGTCTACTCCTCCGACAAGCATCTGCGCGTCGAGAAGTGGATCTACAAGGCCATCGGCGCCGACCCGCACACCGAGATGCGCTGGCCCGCCTACCTGCGCGGCGTCCTCGCCTTCTCCGCCGTCAGCCTGCTCTTCCTCTACCTGCTCCAGCGGCTCCAGGGCAGCCTGCCCGGCTCCCTCGGCTTCGCCTCGATCGACCCGGACCAGGCGTTCAACACCGCCGCGTCGTTCGTCGCCAACACCAACTGGCAGTCGTACGCCGGTGAACAGGCCATGGGCCACGTCGTGCAGACCGCCGGACTCGCGGTGCAGAACTTCGTCTCCGCCGCCGTCGGCATCGCCGTCGCCGTGGCGCTCGTGCGCGGCTTCGCCCGGTCCCGTACCGGCGAACTCGGCAACTTCTGGGCCGATCTGGTCCGCGGCACCGTCCGGGTGCTGCTGCCCATATCCGTCGTCGGCGCGCTGATCCTCGTCGCGTGCGGTGCGATCCAGAACTTCTCCGGCATCCATGAGATCGGGCAGTTCCTCGGCGGACACCAGCAGGTCAACGGCGGTGCCGTCGCCTCCCAGGAGGTCATCAAGGAGCTGGGCACCAACGGCGGCGGCTACTTCAACGCCAACTCCGCCCACCCCTTCGAGAACCCCGACGGCTTCACCAACCTCTTCGAGGTCTTCCTGATCCTGGTGATCCCGTTCGCGCTGACCCGCACCTTCGGCCGGATGACCGGCTCCCTCAAGCAGGGCTACGCGATCCTCGGCACCATGGCCGTCATCTGGATCGGCTTCACCGCCCTGATGTGGGTGGCCGAATCCGGCGGTCACGGACCGGCGTTCCAGGCGGCCGGCGGCGCCCTGGAGGGCAAGGAGACCCGCTTCGGCATCGGCGGCTCGTCGATCTTCGCGGTCGCCACCACCCTCACCTCCACCGGCGCCGTCGACAGCTTCCACTCCTCGTTCACCGGGCTCGGCGGCGGCATCACGATGCTGGGCATGCAGCTCGGCGAGATCGCGCCCGGCGGCGTCGGCTCCGGCCTCTACGGCATGCTGATCATGGCGGTCATCGCGGTGTTCCTCGCCGGGCTGATGGTCGGCCGGACGCCGGAGTTCCTCGGCAAGAAGATCGGCACCCGCGAGATCAAGCTCGCCGCCTGCTACATCCTCGTCACCCCGGCGCTGGTGCTCTGCTTCACCGCCGCGTCGCTGGTGCTGCCCACCCCGCCGCACTCGATGCTCAACTCCGGCGCGCACGGCTTCTCCGAGATCCTCTACGCGTACACCTCCGGCGCCAACAACAACGGCAGCGCCTTCGCCGGACTCTCCGCCGACACCCCGTGGTTCAACACCACCATCGGCCTGGCCATGCTGCTCGGCCGCTTCGTCCCGATGGTCTTCGTCCTGGCGCTCGCCGGTTCGCTCGCCGAGCAGCAGCCCGTACCGAAGACCGCGGGCACCCTCCGTACCGAGAAGCCGCTCTTCTCCGGCCTGCTGGTCGGCACGATCATGATCGTCGCCGGGCTGACCTACTTCCCCGCCCTGGCCCTGGGCCCGCTCGCCGAGGGGCTCGCGTCATGACCACCGGTACGCAGCGACCCGCCGGCGCGCAGGCGCCCACCCCCACCGAGAACCACGAGGACGACGCGATGTCCACCGTCACCCAGGACCGGGCGCCGCAGCAGGAGGCGCCCGCCCCCGAACACCCCGGAGGCGGCCGCGTCGGCGGCGGGCTCTTCGACCCCAAGCAGCTCCTCCGCTCGCTGCCCGACGCGTTCCGCAAGCTCGACCCCCGGGTGATGATCAAGTCCCCGGTGATGTTCGTGGTGCTGATCGGCTCGGTGCTGACCACCGCGTTGGCCCTGCTCCACCCCGGCGAGTGGTTCGGCTGGGCGATCACCGCCTGGCTCTGGCTGACCACTCTCTTCGCCAACCTCGCCGAGGCGGTCGCCGAGGGCCGCGGCAAGGCGCAGGCCGACACCCTGCGCAAGGCCAAGACCGACACCGTCGCCCGCCGCCTGACCGGCACCGACGAGGAGAGCGTCCCCGGCACCGACCTGCGCGTCGGCGATCTGGTGGTCTGCGAGGCCGGTGACGTCATACCCGGCGACGGCGACGTCGTCGAGGGCGTCGCCAGCGTCGACGAGTCCGCCATCACCGGCGAATCGGCGCCGGTCATCCGCGAATCGGGCGGCGACCGCTCGGCCGTCACCGGCGGCACGAAGGTCCTCTCCGACCGCATCGTCATCAAGATCACCACCAAGCCCGGTGAGACCTTCATCGACCGGATGATCAACCTCGTCGAGGGCGCCGCCCGGCAGAAGACCCCCAACGAGATCGCCCTCAACATCCTGCTGGCGTCCCTGACCATCGTCTTCCTGCTGGCCGTCGTCACCCTCCAGCCGTTCGCCGTCTACGCGGGCGCCGAGCAGTCGATGATCGTGCTGACCGCGCTGCTGGTCTGCCTGATCCCCACCACCATCGGCGCACTGCTCTCCGCCATCGGCATCGCCGGCATGGACCGCCTCGTCCAGCGCAACGTCCTGGCGATGTCCGGCCGCGCCGTCGAGGCGGCGGGCGACGTCTCCACCCTCCTCCTCGACAAGACCGGCACCATCACCTACGGCAACCGCCGCGCCGCCGAGTTCGTCCCCGTCCCCGGCGTCACCGCCACCGAACTCGCCGACGCCGCCCAGCTCTCCTCCCTCGCCGACGAGACGCCCGAGGGCCGCTCCGTCCTCGACCTCGCCCAGGAGAAGTACGGCCTCGCCGCCCGGGAGCAGGCGCAGTTGACCGGCGCCGAGTGGATCGAGTTCACCGCCCAGACCCGGATGTCCGGCGTCGACCTGCCCGCGGACGGCACCGCGCACCCGGCCCGCAAGGTCCGCAAGGGCGCCACCGCCTCCGTCGCCGCATGGGTGACCGAGCGCGGCGGCACCGTCGCCGCCGATGTGGAGCGCATCGCCACCGCCATCTCCGAGGCGGGCGGCACCCCGCTGCCCGTCGCGGTCGAGGACGAGGCGGGCGCCCGGGTCCTCGGCGTCATCCACCTCAAGGACGTCGTCAAGGACGGCATGCGCGAACGCTTCGACGAGCTGCGCCGCATGGGCATCAAAACCATCATGATCACCGGCGACAACCCGCTGACCGCCAAGGCCATCGCGGCGGAGGCGGGCGTCGACGACTTCCTCGCCGAGGCCACCCCCGAGGACAAGATGGCCCTCATCAAGCGGGAACAGGCCGGCGGCAAACTCGTCGCGATGACCGGCGACGGCACCAACGACGCCCCGGCCCTCGCCCAGGCGGACGTCGGCGTCGCCATGAACACCGGCACCTCCGCCGCCAAAGAGGCCGGCAACATGGTCGACCTCGACTCCGACCCGACCAAACTCATCGAGATCGTCGAGATCGGCAAGCAGTTGCTGATCACCCGCGGCGCCCTGACGACGTTCTCCATCGCCAACGACGTCGCCAAGTACTTCGCGATCATCCCCGCGATGTTCGCGGTGGTGTACCCGGGCCTGAACAAGCTCAACATCATGGGCCTGACGTCCCCGCAGTCCGCGATCCTGTCGGCCGTCATCTTCAACGCCCTGGTCATCGTCGCGCTCGTCCCGCTCGCCCTGAAGGGCGTGCGCTACCGCCCGATGAGCGCCGACCGCATGCTCCGCCGCAACCTCGCCCTCTACGGACTCGGCGGCCTCATCACGCCGTTCATCGGCATCAAGCTCATCGACCTGCTCCTGACCCTCATCCCTGGCATCGGGTGACGCCCACCATGAACACCTCCCTGGCCAACACCGCCCGCCTCACCGGCGCCGCGCTCCGCGCCCTCCTCGCCCTGACCGTCCTGTGCGGCGTCCTCTACCCCCTCGCCGTCACCGGCCTCGCCCAGGGTCTCTTCCCCCACCAGGCCAACGGCTCCGAACTCCGCAGCGACGGCCGGCCCGTCGGCTCCTCCCTCCTCGGCCAGCGCTACGACCTGCCGCTGACGAAGGGCCAGGACACCCCCGCCCCCGACCTCCGCTGGTTCCAGCCCCGCCCCTCCGGCGGTCTCGCCGAGAACACCCTGAACACGCAGTACAAGCTCCAGGTCTCCGGCGCCACCAACCTCGCCGGCGACAACCCCGACCTCATCAAGTCCATCAAGGAGACCAAGGCCACCGTCCTCGCCGACAACACCGTCCCCGGCTACACCCCCAAACCCTCCGACGTCCCCGCCGACGCCGTCACCTCCTCCGCCTCCGGCCTCGACCCCGACATCTCCCCCGCCTACGCCACCCTCCAGATCCACCGCGTGGCCGCCCGCAACCACCTCCCCGTCTCCCAGGTCACCCACCTCGTAACCACCCACACCACCCCCCGCACCCTCGGCTTCCTGGGCGAGCCCCGGGTCAACGTCCTGGAACTGAACGTGGCCCTGGCGGAGGCGGTGAAGGCGAAGGGGTGAGGTGAGGTGTGGTGGGCACGCCTGTCCGGAGGCGGGGGCCGGGCGGGCGGTGCCGGTCCTGCGTGGGGCGGGCCCGCAAGTGCCGGGATCGCGCCAACTCGCCTTTACCGAGCGGGTGTTCGGCTTTCCCCGGCGCGTGCGGACCGCAAGCACGGCAAGACCGCACGCAACGGTCCCCGCGGTTCGCGGTCCCGGGGCGCCGCCGCCGCGCGGGCCCGCCCCGGGCCGCCGTTCCGCGTCCGGTTACCGGAAAGAGGCAACGGACAACACGTCCGGATTGCCGTGCGGAGCTCCCTTCGCGTGCCAAGCTCGTGGTGGAGCGGAAATCGCGCTCCGACCCCACCCGGAACTGTCGACGCGTGCGCCGCGACGAGAGGACTTGGCATGCCCATGAACCCCACCTTCGGGGGCGAACTGCGCCGCCTGCGGGAGCAGAGCGGACGCACGCTGCACGACCTGGCACAGGAGACCAACTACAGCCGGAGTCACCTCAGCCGCATCGAGCGGGGGGAGAAGCGGCCCTCCGTCGCGCTGGCCCGCCGCTGCGACGTCCTGTTCCGGGCCGCCGGACGGCTGCAGGAGCTGGCCGAGGAGGAATCGCCCGACCTCACCGACGCGTTACCGCTGTCCGACCGGCCCCTCGGCCGGCGCGGTCTGCTCACCGCCGGGGCGGCCTCGCTGATCGGCTACAGCTTCCCGGCCGGTTCCGGCGCCGGCACCGAGCGGCCCGTGGGCGTCTCGCTCGCCGACCCGTTCCGGGCACAGTTGGAGCAGATGCGCCGCCTGGGACAGAGCACGGACCCGGGGACCCTCCTCGACCTGCTCGGGGTGCAGACCCGCACCGTGGCCCGGCTCGCCGTCGCCCAGGGCTCGTCCGACGGCGCCGAACTCCTCGTCCTCGCCGCACACTTCGCCAACTACACCGGCTGGATGGCGCAGGAGAGCGGCGACAACCGCGCCGCACTCGACTGGACGGCCAAGGCCGTCGACCTCGCGGAGGCCGGCGGCGACCGGAACCTGTCGTCGTACGCCCTGGTCCGGCAGGCGCTGGTGGCCTTCTACGACCACGACGCGGCGCAGACCGTCGCTCTCGCGGGCCGGGCGCAGTCCGACCGGCTGCCCTCCCGTATCCAGGGACTCGCCGCTCAGCGGGAGGCCCAGGGCCATGCGCTCGCCGGTGATGAGCGTGCCTGTCTGACCAGCCTCGACCGGGCCCGCGCGCTGTTCGCCGCGGAGCCCGCCCGGACCGGCGGCGATCCGGTGATCGGCACCTCGCATCTGACGGACCCCGCCGCCATGGTCACCGGCTGGTGCCTCTTCGACCTGGGGCGCCCGCGCGAGGCCGCCGAGGTCTTCGACCGGGAGTGCCTGCGCATCCCGCCCCACGCCCTGCGCTCCCGCACCCGGTACGGCCTTCGGCACGCCAGGGCGCACGCCGCGGCCGGTGAGGTCGAGCGGGCCTGCGCGATCGCGGCCGAACTGCTCGACCTGACGGTGGCGGTGCGCTCCGCCACCGTGACCGCGGATGTCCGCAACCTCGCCAGGGAGCTGGCACGGTTCCGTACCCTCCGCGCCGTACGCGAGCTGCAACCCGCGCTCTCCAGAGCGCTCACCCTCACCCGGCCCTGACGGCCGCCCCGCCCCGCCTCTCGGCGCCGGGCGGCACCACCCCGCCTGATTCCCCCGCCGTGCGGGGGCGATGACGCCTGCCCGTAGGGGAGCGGCCTGCCCCACGACCGTACGGCGATCCCGCCCCGGCCCCGGCACCGGACCCTGGCCTCCGCACCGGACCCTGGCCTCCGCACCGAGTCCCGGCCGCCGACGGCGGCCCGTCCCGCCGCGCCCGGACACCCGGCGCGCACCGAACCCGGAGCTTTCCCCGCTCCGTCATCGACCGGGCCCGCCGCCCCGCGGCGGACCGATCCCGCAGAGACCCGAAGAGGAAAAGAGAACACCGCCATGCGCGACGTCTTCATCAACTACCGCACCAAGGACGAAGAGGCCACCGCCACCACGCTCGACGTCTACCTCTCCCAGGGCTTCGGCACCGATCAGGTCTTCCGCGCCGGCAAGTCCATCGAAGCGGGCCAGAACTTCCGCAAGGAGCTGGTCGCCGCCGCCCGCCGCTGCCACGTCCTGCTCGCGGTCATCGGACCGGACTGGTTGACGGTGCAGGCCAGGGACGGCAGGCGGGCGCTGGACGTCCCCGAGGACTGGACGCGCCGGGAGATCCTGGAGGCGTCCGCATCCGCGCAGGTCATCCCGGTGCTGGTGGGGGACACGCTCCGGCTGCAGCGTGCGCAACTGCCGAAGGCCCTCGCCTGGCTCGCGGACTGCCAGTACCGGCGGCTCTACCACCGCGACCACACCGCCGGCCTCCAGCGCATCGGCGACGACATCGCCGAGCTGGCCCCGCATCTCACGGACGCCGACCGGCAGGCGGCCGAGGAGAAGACGCGGGGGACGGCCGGGGCGGTCGGCGGCAACCAGGTGGAAGGCGTCCAGGCACAAGCGGGCACCATCCACCAGAACGGCGGCATCGGCAACCTCGCCGGCGGCTTCCACGGCACGTACTTCGACCGGCCGAACGGACCCGTCAACACGGGGAGCGGCTCGCAGCACACCGCGCACCACGCCCCGCAGTTCTCCGGTAACGGTGCGAACTACGTAGCGGGCGACGTCACCGGACAGGTCGGCGACGCCCACATCGCAGGCGACCAGAACGCCACCCACCTCACCGGGGACCACATCGGCACCCACCACGACAACCGCCGCGCAGCCGAGGACAGCGACAGGTGACCGACGAGGACGGCGCCACCTGGATCAGCGGCTCGCAGGGGCCGGTCAACGCCGGGCCCGGACCCCAGTACAACTCGGCCACTCACGTTCACTACCACGGCCCGGCCCGGCCGGTCCGTACGGGTAAGGACCCGCTGACGGTCGCCCGGGAACACCGCGCCTGGCTCAGCCGGCGGTTCGTCCCGCCGGCCGGCTTCGGGAAGGCCGTCGACCGGCTGGCCCTTCCCGGAAACACCGTCCTGCTGGACGGCCCGGAGGGCGTCGGGCTGCGGACCGCCGCCACCATGCTGCTCCACCGGCTGGACGCCCCGGCTGGCCCGTTCGAGGAACTGTCCGCCGGAGGGGAGAAGAACGACGAGGACGTTCCTGATATCGCCGAAGGCGTCCGGTACCTGCTCGACCTCTCCACGATCTCCGACGACGGCTACCAGGCGGCCCAGCAACGCCTGGTCACCTATCGCGCGAGGGTGGCGGAGCGCAGTGCGTGGATGGCCGTGGTGCTGCCCACCGGCCTCAGACACCTGCTGCGCCCAGACCTGGCCCCGGCCACAGTCGATCTGGGGCGGCCCGACGGGCTACGGGTGCTCGCCCTGACGCTCCGGCAGGATGGCATCGACGTCGGCCGGGGGAGTCTGGACAGGCCGGAGTTGAAGCATCTGCTCCACGAATCGCCGATGTGGGAGATCTTCGAGTTCTCGGACATGGTGCGTCGTGCCCGCGAACGGGCCGGCCACCAGGGCGGATTCCCCGACTGGTGCGCAGAAGCGCTCGCCGCGGTCACCGACCGTTCCAAAGAGGTGACCGCCCTCGTGCAGAAGCACGGGGACGTGCCGGAGCGTGCCTTGTTGCTGTCCGCCGCCATGCTCAGCGACGCCCCCGCGGACGCTGTGCACCAGGGAGCGGTCGAACTCCTCGCCAGACTCGGGCACGAAGAGGAGAAGCAGCCGCTTCTCGCCCGGCCCGGACTCGGAGAGCGGCTGGACGCCTTGGACGTCCGGCGGGAGGAGGACGGCCGGGTCCGGTTCGGGAAGCTCGCATACGACGCGGCGGTGCGTCTGCACTTCTGGTCCAACTACCCAGATCTACGCAGCGAGTTACGGGACTGGGGCGCAGAGGTGGCCCAGTATCCGGACCTCACCGGCAGCGACCGGCAGCGTCTGGCGGTGCGGCTCGCGAAACAGTGCCTGGCCGTCGGCCGCCCCGATGACCTCTGCTCGGTGGCCGAGCGATGGACCGGCCCCACCGTCTCCCGCTCGATGGAGGCGGAGACGGCGGCCCTGCTCGAACAGGGCCTGGTACACGTACGGCACGCCGCCCGTGTCCGTACCCAGATCTACGACTGGGTGACGGGGGCCCACCTCAGCCGCAGCCTCGCCCGTGTCCTGGCCGGCGTCTGCCGGCAGGTCCTCGCCGCCACCCACCCCGACCAGGCCCTGGTACGCCTGCACCATTTGGCGCTCCGCCCCGGCGAGGAGGCCGAGGTGGCATGGGAGGACCTTCTGGACCTGGCAGGAAGCAGCCGCCGCCTCCACGCCCGGCTCATCCACCGGCTGCTGACCGTGCGGCGGGGCGTGGCGGTGCGGAAGTTCCAGCTCCTTCTCGACCTGCTCGACCCTGCCCGGCTCGGCTTCTGCCCGTACCGGCAGGCCCTCCAGGATGCCTGGCGCGCGGTGCTGGACCGCGCCGATGCCCCGGCGGACTGGCAGCCGTCGGCGCTCGCGCTCTTCACCGCCGCCCACGAACGGCCGGACTGGCGCCGTGCGCCGGACGCCCTGATACGCGCGGCCGACGGTGATCCGGGCGTCCTGAACCACCTCTACGTCCTCACCTGCGACTGGGCGGCGGCCGCGCCGACGCCGCTCGACCGTGTGGCCCGCAAGGAGAGAGCCGCCGGACTCCGGCAGAAGATCGACGCCGCGCAGGGCCTGGACTTCACGACCGACCGCCCCGGCGCCCCCAAGGGAGAACCCCGATGACGTTTCGAAGCAAGACCGTTCCCCTCCTCCTCGTCCTGCTCAGCGGTGCCGTGCCCGTCCTGCTCGGACTGCAACTCGGCTGGCCCGGCTGGGTGACCGTCTTCCCGGCGCTGGCGCTGGTGGCGGGCCTGTCCCTGCTGGTGGTGCACCAGTCCACCGAGGCGCGGCGGGAAGACGACCCGTACCGGCCCGATCCGTCACCCGTGACGGAGCCCGGTACGCCGCCCTACGGGACCGCCCCTGTGCCGTCGCCCTTCACGACCGCCCTCATGGCGCCGCCCGAACCGCCCTTCAACGAGAAGCGGGTGGACCACGTCCGGCTGGCCAGTGCCCGGGCGGACTACACATTCGTCTTCTCCGCCACGGTGTGGTGGCGCCCGCTCGGCAATGACGCGGGTCCCGCGCAACCGGGCCTCGCGGACCTCGCCGAGTCCACCGTGCTCTCCCGCGCCCAGGCCGTCGTCGGCCGGGAGGACCCCGAGCAGTGGGAGGCGGTCCACCGCCGGTTGCAGGGCGAGTTGGGCTTCCGGCAGAACGACCCCTCGGACCTGATCACCGTTCTCGCGGACGGCATCAGCCTGACGCTCGACGAGGACGACCGTCTCCGGCTGGAGAAGTTGTCCCAGCTCCGGAAGGACGAGGAGGACTGGGAACGCAACCGCCACTTCGAACGCAGCCGCCGCGCCTACCTGGGCGACGAGGTGCTCAAGACCCCCGGCACCGCCGTCGTCTGGTGGCTGGCCCGCCACGACGAACGGGTCAAGGACGCGGTCAACATGATCGGCCCGCTCGCCCAGTTGTCGGCCGCCGCCAACGACACCGACATCCCCGAACCGTTCCGGCACGTCGTCGCCGGATATCCGGACCGTGAGTCCTACCTCGCCACTGTGGGCGGTACGGACACCACGGGGACCGACGACGACGCGGAGTACACCGGCAGGGCCCCCATGCCGGACGAGGCGCGGGCCCCGTTCTCCGGCGACCGGGCGGCGGGCTCCTCCGACGGCGCCTACGAAGGGCTGCGCCACACCCCGTACACACCGGGCGAACCGGGCCCGCACACCGCCACGGCTCCGGACAGCGATCCGGTCGACCGTATCGCCGGGCTGCTCGACGAACTCGGCCTGAAGGAAGGCTCACCGGAGCGTGAGGCGTACGTCGAACGCATCGCCCGCACCACCGAGGCCGCCGGGCTGCCCGAGCAGGCCGAACGGATCAGGCAGCGACTGGCCCCGGACCGTTGCCCGCCCCCCGGGACCCAGCCGCCGTTCACCGACCCCACCACACAGCCCCCCGGCGACCGCGGCACCCTGATGGGTGAGGGACCGGCCCCGGACAGCCGGCCCGGTGGCCCCGCCGCCGACACACCGCGCGGTCGCGTCACCGAGGAGGACCGGGACCCCGGCCCGGTCACCGAGGAGCACCGGGACCCGGACCACCCCGAGCAAGCGCCCACCGCCCCCACGAGCCCGTTCGACCGCCGCCCCGGCGACGGGTACGAGGAGCAGCGGCCCCACGAGGGACGATCCGCGGACGCGCCGCTGACCGACGACAACACCGGCGCGGGATACACCGGCGGCGACGCGCGCAGCGCCGACGGACAACCCGCCACCCCGCACTCCGCCCCCGAGGCCGCCTCCGACGACAGCCGCGCCCCGGCCCCGCAAGCGTCCCCGTACGACGTCCCCGGCGTCCCCTCCCCGTCCGGCAACCCCGACCGGCCCGGCGCCCCGGGCCACGACCCCCGGCACGGCTACGGAACGCCGCCGGAGCAGGCACCGGACGGTGGGTACGCCCCGCCGCCGAACGACGCGCCGATGACAGGCCACCCTGGAGCCGACGGCACCCCGCCCGCGAACGCCGCGCCGCCGGCCGACGGCACCCCGTGGTGGGGCGGCCGGCCCGTACCGCCCCAGGACGGACCGGCGGCGCCCCCGGCCGGGCCGCCCGCCGCGCCTCCCCGGGTCTGGGCCATGCCGCCCGCGGACTCCGGCGGCCAGGCCACCCCGGCCGCCGCGGACCAGCCCGAGCCTCCGCACGAGGGCGGGCCCCACAACCCGCACACCCCTGGCTTCGGCTGACCTGCCCTGCCCGGCCCCGGGAGCCACCATGGCGGATGACGGGCCCCACCGATCGCGGTGGGGCCCGTCCCCGTCCACCACCCCGGCACCCCACCCCACCACCCCTCCACCCGCGCCCCCGTCCGCGATACTGCCTACGCAACTGACGCCACAGGCAGGGGGAAGCGGTGCGACCGCTGGGCAAGGGCGATCCTCGGCAGATCGGGACGTTCCGGATCGTCGGGCTGCTCGGGGGCGGCGGGATGGGGCGGGTCTACCTCGGGCGCGGGGCGGACGGGCGGACCGCGGCGGTGAAGACCGCGCGCGCCGAACTCGCCGATGACCTGGGGTTCCGTAAGCGGTTCGCGCGGGAGGTGGCCGCGGCCCGGCGGGTCGGGGGGCCGTTCGTGGCGCCGGTGGTCGACGCGGCGCCGCACGACGAGATCCCCTGGATGGCGACGGAGTACGTACCGGGCATCTCACTCAGCGACGCGGTGCACGACGCCGGACCGCTGCCGGTGCCCACGGTGCGGGCGCTGACGGCCGGACTGCTCCAGGCGCTGGCCGCGGTCCATGCGCACGGCCTGGTCCACCGCGACCTCAAACCGTCGAACATCCTGCTCACCGCCGAGGGCCCGCGCGTCATCGACTTCGGTATCGCGCACTCCGCCACCGACACCGCCCTGACCGTCACCGGCGCCGCCCTCGGCACCCCCGGTTTCATGGCCCCCGAACAACTCACCCTCACCGGCGGCGAGATCACCGGCGCCGCCGACGTCTTCGCCCTCGGCGGCGTGATCGTGTACGCGGCGACCGGCAGCGGCCCGTACGGCAACGCCGAACCGCAGATCCTCATGTACCGCACCGTCCACGAACGCCCCCGCCTCGACGAACTCCCCGTAGATATAAGGGAGTTGGCGGGGCCATGCTTGGCGACGGAACCGGAGCGGCGACCCGCCCTCGCGGACCTGATGGCCCGCGTGGGCGCCCCGGCCTCGTACACCGACTGGCTCCCGGCGCCACTGACGGCCCAACTCCACAACCTCTCCGCCCGGTTGCGCGACCCGCGGCAGCCGGGAGCGGGGCCGTGGCCGCCGGACGGGCCGCCGAACGGGATGCGGGGCGGGGAAGGCGGCGCGGACCGGACTCCGGGCGGCGCGGACCGGACGTCAGGCGGGACAGGCGGGACAGGCGGGACAGGCGGAACGGACCGGACACCGGCCCCTCTCGCCCCAGGCGCCCCCGCCCCGCCCGCCGCCTCCCCGCACCCCCAGGCCGCCACACCTCCGCACCACGCGCAGCCGCCCGGGGCATCCGGGCCACCCGAGGAACCGCACAGCCCGTACCCGCCCGTCCCCGGCACTCCGTCCGCCCCCGGCACTCCGTCCGCCCCCAGCACTCCGTCCGGCTCCCCGCCCGGCCTCGCGGCCACCCCGCAGGGGGCGTACGGGCCGGCGCCCGTCATGCCGTCCCAGGAGACGGCGGCATCGGCGCGGACCGGCGGCAGGCCGATCCGGCGCCGGGCGGTGGCCGGGGCGCTCTCCGCCGCCGGGGCCGGGGCGCTGGCGTGGCTGCTGTTGCCGGACGGCGGTGACAGCGGCCGGGACCCGTCCGTCGGCGCCAACCCGGCCGGCCGGGAGCCGTCCGGCGGGAAGGCGTCGCCCGGCGGCTCCCCGCGCGCCGCGCTCCCGGCCGAGATCCGCGAACAGGGCCGCCTCTACATCGGCTCCGACCTCAGCTACGCGCCGATGGAGTTCCTCGACGGCGACGAACCCGTCGGGTGCGACATCGATCTGGGGAAGGCGATCGGCCGGGACCTGAACATCGAGGTCTCGTTCCGGAACGGCGCCTTCGACACCCTCCTGCCCGGCCTCGCCTCGGGCCGCCACGACCTGATCCTCTCCGCCCTCACCGACACCACCGACCGGCAGGACCACGGCGTCGACCTGATCGACTACTTCCGCATCGGCCTCGTCCTCGTCGTCCCCCGCGCCGCCCGCACGCGGATCAAGGGCCTCGACGACCTGACCGGCAAGAAGATCGCCGTCCAAGCGAACACCGAGGCCCGGGAACACCTGGCCGGACTCGGCATGCGGAAGCCGCAGATCCGCGAGTTCCCCACCCCCGACGAGATGTACGCCGACGTCACCAAGGGCCTCTCCGACGCCTGCCTCGACGACTACCCGCCCGCCGCCCGCGCCCTCGCCGACCACCCCGGACTCGCCCTCACCGGCGACCAGATCGCCCCGCGCACCTGCGGCATCGCCGTCGCCAAGGGCAAGACCGCGCTGCGCGACGCCGTCCGCGCCTCCCTGGACCGCCTCATCAGGGACGGCACCTACGGCAAGATCCTCAAGAAATGGGACATGGAGGCGGGCGCGGTGACCCGCACCGCGATCAACGGCGGGACCTGACGCCTCACTCCGGCCAGTCGGAGCCCTTGATCACCTCGACGAAGTCGCCCCGCACGAACCCGGGCACGTAATGGGCCAGCACATCCGCCTTGACGTTGCCGAACGTCGTTTCCGGCCGGTCCTTGATCCCCTCCGTGAACGCGGCGAGGATGCCGTTCTTGAAGTCCGGACGGGGGTGCGCCGCGACCACCGCGGCCCGCTCCTCCGCCGTCACCGCGTGGTAGCCGATGCCCAGCACATCCAGCTCCACACCCCGCGTGACCAGCGCGATCTCCGGTGCCATATGGAGCGGGATCTCGGGCGTGGTGTGCAGCGCGATGGCCGTCCAGACCCGGTCGGCCGCCTCACCGGAGACGCCGTGGGAGCGCAGGAACCGGCGTGCCTCATCGGCACCGTCGATCTCGAACCGCTGATCCGTCCGCCGGAACCGCTCCGTCAGCCCCAGATCGTGAAACATCGCCCCGACGTACAACAGCTCCGGATCAGCGATAACACCCTCCTTCCGCCCCTGCAGCGTCCCCCAGAGAAACACCCGCCGCGAATGATCGAAAACCAACGGCGACGCGGCCTCCCGCACCAACTCCGTGGCCTCCCGGGCAAGAGCACTGTCCGGAATCTCCACTCCGGCAATCGACGTACGCATGAGACACGTCCTCTCGGTTGATACGGGGATGCAGCGTGGCGCGCGGATGGACGGGGCGGCGGATGGGCGGTGCAGGGGCAGGGACGGGGGCATGGACGGGGGCGGGGGACTGGGGCGGACGGGCAGATACGGGCGGGCAGATACGGGTGGGTGCCTGGGAACGAGCGGACGGAGCCGCTCCGCTCCGGCGCCCGCTCCGTCCCGGCGCCCGCTCCGTCCCGGCGCCCGCTCCGCTCCCGTGCCAGCCCACTCCGACGCCCGCTCCTCCCCTATGGACCTTCCTCCCTACGGACCTTCCTCCCCGACGGATCCTCCTCCCCGGCGCCCTCCGCGCCGGTCCCCCCAGATTCGCCCCGGTGCCCACCCTGACGCCATGTCCTCACGGCCATACGAACCACAGATCCGGACATCCCGCCGGGCAGAGGGCCCGCCGCTCCGGGTGGCGCTCGTCGTCTTCGACGGCGTGACGCTCCTCGACCTCAGTGGCCCGTCGGAGGTACTGCACCAGGCGGACCGCTTCGGCCACCCGTACGAGCTGACGCCGGTCCCGCCCGGCGGCGGCCCCGTCACCACCGCCGGACCGGCCCTGACCGGCACCGTCACGCCGGACGCGGCCGGCTCCGCCGACACGGTGCTGGTCGCGGGCGGCAACCGCCTCGCCGAGGAACCGGTCGACGACGCCCTCCTGTCGGCCGTCCGCACCCTCGCCCCCGGAGCCCGGCGGATCGCCTCCGTCCCACAGCTTTCGCCCCTCTCCCGACGGCGCCCGAGCCCCCACTCCCACGCCCGTCCGGCCCTCGTCCAACAGCCTCCGGCCCCGCCGCCGGAGGGGCCGAGGATCAGGGCAACGGAGCAGCCGCCAGCCCCACCGACCGCCCCCACCCACCCCATTAGTCAGGTGTTAGCGCCAAGGCAGCCCCGCGCTAGCGGCCCCGCGCAGAGTGGTTGTCGTACCGAGGAGAGCACGACACCAACTGCCCGGGGGGACCCGACATGAGCGCCACCACCACCGCCCGCACCACCCGCCGCCGTACCCTGCGCGTCGCCCTCGCGGCCCTGACCGCCGTCGCCGGTCTCACCCTGACCGCCTGCTCCGGCGGCGCGGACGAAGCCTCCGGTACGAAGTCCGCGAGCCACGCGGCCACCGCCCAATCCGGCGGAGCGGGCGCCACCGGCGCGGAGAACGCCGCCAAGTCCGGCTCCGCCGCCAAGGCCGAAACCAAGTCGACCGGCGCGTCCACCGGCGCGGACAAGACCGTGACCCTGGTGGACGGCAGCACCGCCGAGATCACCGACCTCGGCAACCAGAACTACCGCGCCAGGATCGTCAACGACGGCGAAACCCTGGCCACGCTGGAGACGAACGACACGGACGCCGGCGCCGCCCTCAACGGCATGTACGTCGTCCTCACCATGGGCGGCGAGGTCCACTCCTGGATGGGCGGCGAGCAGCGGGGCCCGGGCGTCGTCACCCTCGCCGGCGGCTGGCAGGCCAAGATCACCAAGCTCGGCGAGCTCCACTACCGCGCGGAGATCATCGGCCACGAGGGCTCCGTAGACGCCACCCTGGAGGCGGACAAGAACGCCTCCGCCGGCCTCGACGCCAACGGCATCTACATCGTCCTCACCGCCGGCGGCGAAATCAGCGCCCACGAGTAACCCCTGCCCCCCGGGGGACATCCGGCCCCGGCCCCGCGCCCGCCCCACTCCGGGGACAGGCTCGGGGCCAGTCCCCTCGTGCGGACAAAGGCCAGGAACAACAAACCCGAAGAAACGTTGAAGGGCCCCACCGCGAACGGTGGGGCCCTTCAATATCGTGCCCGGTGAGGCACTGGCGGAGGATACGAGATTCGAACTCGTGAGGGGTTGCCCCCAACACGCTTTCCAAGCGTGCGCCCTAGGCCACTAGGCGAATCCTCCGCCGCAAACAATACAAGACGTTGAGGGGTGCTCGCGACCATGATCCGGAGGGCGGGGGTCCGGGCCGGGTGGGAGGGAGTCGCAGGTGGGGGCGGGTCGTGTTCGGGGGCGGGGATCCGCTACTGTGGTGCGCAGCCCCTCACGTGGCGCTATCTGACTGAACTCCCCCAGGGCCGGAAGGCAGCAAGGGTAGGTCGGCTCTGGCGGGTGCGTGAGGGGCGTTTGCGTTCGCGGGCGGCCCGGTTGTCAGTGGGGGCCGATATCGTCGTATGCGTGTCGTCCCTCGCGCTGTACCGCCGCTACCGACCCGAGACCTTCGCCCAGGTCATCGGGCAAGAGCACGTGACCGATCCGCTCCAGCAGGCCCTGCGGAACAACCGCGTCAACCACGCGTACCTGTTCAGCGGCCCGCGCGGCTGCGGCAAGACGACCAGTGCGCGCATCCTGGCGCGCTGCCTGAACTGTGAGGAAGGCCCCACCCCGACGCCGTGCGGCACCTGCCAGTCCTGTGTGGACCTGGCGCGCAACGGCCGGGGATCGATCGATGTGATCGAGATCGACGCCGCCTCGCACGGTGGTGTGGACGACGCCCGTGACCTGCGGGAGAAGGCGTTCTTCGGGCCCGCGTCCAGCCGGTACAAGATCTACATCATCGACGAGGCGCACATGGTCACCTCGGCGGGGTTCAACGCCCTGCTGAAGGTGGTCGAGGAGCCGCCGGAGCATCTGAAGTTCATCTTCGCGACGACGGAGCCCGAGAAGGTCATCGGGACGATCCGCTCGCGTACCCATCACTACCCCTTCCGCCTGGTGCCGCCCGGGACGCTGCGCGACTACCTCTCCGAGGTGTGCCGGCAGGAGTCCGCGCCGGTCGAGGACGGTGTGCTGCCGCTGGTGGTGCGCGCCGGTGCCGGCTCGGTGCGTGACTCGATGTCCGTCATGGACCAGTTGCTCGCCGGAGCCGGTGACGACGGTGTGACGTACGCCATGGCGACGGCGCTGCTCGGGTACACGGACGGCTCGTTGCTGGACGCGATCGTGGAGGCGTTCGCGGCCGGGGACGGCGCCGCGGCCTTCGAGGTCGTCGACCGGGTGATCGAGGGCGGCAACGACCCGCGCCGGTTCGTCGCCGACCTGCTGGAACGCCTGCGTGACCTGGTCATTCTCGCCGCCGTGCCCGATGCGGGGGAGAAGGGGCTGATCGACGCGCCCGCGGATGTCGTGGAGCGGATGACGGCCCAGGCGTCGGTGTTCGGCGCCGCCGAGCTGAGCCGCGCCGCCGACCTGGTCAACACCGGACTGACCGAGATGCGCGGCGCCACCTCGCCGCGCCTCCAGTTGGAGCTGATCTGCGCCCGGGTGCTGCTGCCTGCGGCGTACGACGACGAGCGGTCCGTGCAGAGCAGGCTGGACCGGCTGGAGCGCGGTGTCGGCGCGGCCGGACTCGCCGGTGGCGGCGGGGCCGCGTTCGCGGGCGGCGGCGCGCCGGTGATCGACGCAGGTGGCGGCCCCGCGGTCGGGTATGTGCCCGGGCCGGAGGCCCATCCGGTGGGGCCCCCCGCAGGACCCGCGGGCCCGGCGGCGGCGCGCGCGGCGGTGCGTGGCGCGACCGGTGGCGGCCCCGGCGGGCCCGCGGCAGGCCGCCCCGCAGCCGCCCCGCCTGTGGCTCCTCCGCCCGCGGAGGCGCCTCCGGCTGCCGTACCAGCGGAGGGCGCGGCCCCGCGGAGCGGATCGCACGCGGCCGAGCAGGTCGCGGAACAGCCGCGTCCGGCCGGTGCCTGGCCCGGGGCCGCGGCTCCGGGCAGTGGACCGACAGCCGGCGCGCAGGAAGCGACGGGAAGCCCCGCCGCGCCCACCGGGGGCGGCGAGGGCGGCCCCGCGCGCCCCGGTGCCTGGCCCGGGAGCGGCGGCGCGGGCCAGGGCGATGCCGGGCGGCGGCCCGGGGGCTGGCCGTCGGCCGCGGCCCCGGGGCAGGGAGCGCGTCCGTCCGCTCCGGCGCCCGCGGCGGCCCCGCAGCAGCCCGCAGCGCAAGCGCCCGCACCGCAGGCCCCGGCCGGGGGCGGGCAGGGCGCGGCGCAGGTGCGGCAGATGTGGCCGCAGATCCTGGACGCGGTCAAGGGCCGCCGACGTTTCACGTGGATCCTGCTCAGTCAGAACGCCCAGGTCTCCGGCTTCGACGGCACGACTCTCCAGATCGGCTTCCCCAACGCCGGGGCGCGCGACAGCTTCGCCAACGGCGGCAGCGAGGACGTGCTCAAGGACGTGCTCGCCGAGACGTTCCATGTGCAGTGGCGGGTGGAGGCCATCGTCGATCCGTCGGGCGGCGCCAATCCGCCGGCCGGCGCCGCACGCGGCGGTGGCGGTGGCTTCGGCAGCGGCCAGGGAAGCGGTTACGGCGCAGGTCAGGGCGGTGGCTACGGCGGCCCCGCGCAGTCCGGCCCGCCGTCGTCGGCACCGTCGCAGGGCGGCCCGGCGGCCGGTGGTGGCTCCTCCGGCGGCGGTCAGGGCGCGCGGATGGCACGGGAGGCCGTGGCGCCGCCCGCGTCCGGCGGTCCGGGCGGCCGTGCCCCGGAACCCGAGGCGTCCCCCGAGCCGCCGATGGCCGTCGAGTACGACATGCCGGAGGAGGACGACCCGGATCTCGTCGACTCCGCCCTGAGCGGCCACGACCTCATCGTCCGGGAGCTGGGCGCGACGGTGGTGGAGGAGTTCAACAACGAGTGACGACCGCGGGAGGGGCTCGGCGGGCCGCTGCGCCGGGCCGCCCACCCGATGCCCGGGTGCTTTGCCGAGCGATCGCGTGCCCGGGCGGGGGCGCCGCATCGCCGGACTGCCCGCCGCCTCTCCGGACCGTCCGCTGCCTCGCCGGGCCGATACGCGCCCGGGGTGCCCGTCGACGCCGGGCCCGCGCGGGACCCCGGACTCTGCCCTTCCGCCCGTGACCCCGGGGGCGCCGGCACGCAGCCGGTCCTGAACCGGCGTCCCGGCAGGTACGGAAACGGACCGGCCGGACCGGCCTCCTCGCGTACCACCGCAGGTGGCCGGACGGCCCGGCGGCGTTCATCCCCGGAGAGGAGAAAGGGGGCGCGGGACGGGGCGGGCGTGTGTGTGGGGGCTCGTCCGTACGGCGTAAGGCGCGGGTCGGGGGAAGCACGTAGGCTCGGGCTACCGCACCAATCGTTGTCGTATGGCAGGAGTCACGTCGTGATCCCCGGTGGTCAGCCCAATATGCAGCAGTTGCTGCAGCAGGCCCAGAAGATGCAGCAGGACCTTGCGGCCGCCCAGCAGGAGCTGGCGGAGACGCCCGTCGAGGGGTCGGCGGGCGGCGGCCTCGTCAAGGCGACGGTGACCGGCTCCGGTGAGCTGCAGAGCCTGGTCATCGACCCGAAGGCGGTCGATGTGGACTCCGCGCAGGAGACCGCCGAGACCATCGCCGACCTGGTGCTCGCGGCCGTACGGGACGCGAATGCCAGCGCCCAGCAGCTCCAGCAGAGCAAGCTCGGTCCGCTGGCGCAGGGCCTGGGCGGCGGCGGAATTCCCGGCCTGCCCTTCTGAGGGCCCGGGGCCGACCGCGGTCTCCCCTTTCCGGCGGTGGCCAACTAGCGTACTGAGCAGGGCAGAAGAGAGAGAAGACGTTCCGTGTACGAAGGCGTGGTTCAGGATCTGATCGACGAGCTGGGCAGGCTGCCCGGCGTCGGTCCCAAGAGCGCGCAGCGGATCGCCTTCCACGTTCTGCAGGCCGAGCCGACCGATGTCCGCCGGCTCGCGAACGCGCTGATGGAGGTCAAGGCGAAGGTCCGGTTCTGCAGCGTGTGCGGCAACGTCGCGCAGGAGGAGCAGTGCCGGGTCTGCCTGGACCCGCGCCGGGATCCGGCGGTCATCTGCGTCGTGGAGGAGCCCAAGGACGTCGTGGCGATCGAGCGGACGCGGGAGTTCCGCGGCCGGTACCACGTACTCGGCGGGGCGATCAGCCCGATCGAGGGCGTCGGGCCGGACGACCTGCGGATCCGGGAGTTGCTGGCCAGGCTCGCCGACGGCACCGTCACCGAGCTGATTCTGGCCACCGACCCGAATCTGGAGGGAGAGGCCACCGCCACGTATCTGGCGCGCATGATCAAGCCCATGGGGCTGAAGGTGACGCGACTGGCGAGCGGACTGCCGGTCGGGGGCGACCTGGAGTATGCCGACGAGGTCACGCTCGGGCGGGCCTTCGAAGGGAGGAGACTTCTCGATGTCTGATGCCACGCTGCACAACGCGACGCAGAATCCCGACGACTTCGCCGTATCGATCTCCGACTCGATCGAGAGCTTCATCGTCGCGGTGACGGAGGTCGCCAAGGGCGACGAACCGGACAGCGCGGTGCCGTTCCTGCTGCTGGAGATCTCCCAGTTGCTGCTGACCGGCGGACGCCTCGGCGCCCACGAGGACATCGTCCCGGACGAGCGCTACGAACCGGACAGCGGCCCGGAGCCGGACGCCGACGAGCTGCGCGAGCAGTTCGCCCGCCTCCTCGACCCGGTCGATGTGTACTCCGAGGTCTTCGACCCGTACGTGCCGCGCAGTGAGCCGGTGGCCTGCCGGATCTCCGACGACCTCGCGGACCTCGTCACCGATCTGCGGCACGGGCTCGCGCACTACCGGGCGGGCCGGGTCAGCGAGGCGCTGTGGTGGTGGCAGTTCTCCTACCTCACCAACTGGGGTCCGACCGCGTCGGCGGCGCTGCGCGCACTGCAGTCGCTGGTCGCCCACGTCCGGCTGGATCAGCCGCTGGACGCGCTCGACGGGCTGGACACCGACAGCGACGCGGGCGGCGATGAGGAGCGGCTCGCCGAGGAGGCGGGCAAGGTCATGGCGGCGGAGATCGCCGGGCCGCTGGGGATCCGCCGGTCCTGACGCGGCGACGCCCGGCCGTCGCGTACGGGCCGGGCGAAGCGGTGGCGGCTCCTCGGGCGGCGTGGTGCGTGGCCGGTGGGCGGGGCGGTGCCCGAGGGGTTCGCGGGGCGTTTCCGGGGTGGCGGGAACCGTACGCGGTGCGGCCGTGGCGGTGTGTGACCTGGCTTACGTTCCCGTGTGCTCCGTGCCGGAGCGGGCATGTGCTGGCCGAGCGGGCGCGACGGGGCGCCGCGCGGAGCCGCCGTGGGACACGTGATCGTCGGTGTACGGGAATGACCGATGATTGAGCGTTGTGTCTCACCATGCGGCATCAGCGAGGCGGTTTCCGCCTGCTCGTTAAACTGAGTCGACCGCAGTACCCCCATTTCCGGGGGTCCGGGAGGAAACTCCCGAAGAGACAGTTGCGAGGAGCGCACGTGGGCCTTGTCGTGCAGAAGTACGGCGGCTCATCCGTTGCGGATGCCGAGGGCATCAAGCGCGTTGCCAAGCGAGTCGTCGAGGCCAAGAAGAACGGCAACCAGGTTGTCGTGGTGGTTTCGGCGATGGGCGACACGACGGACGAGCTGATCGATCTCGCTCAGGAAGTGTCCCCGATTCCATCGGGGCGCGAGTTCGACATGCTGCTGACCGCCGGAGAGCGGATCTCCATGGCGCTGCTGGCGATGGCGATCAAAAACCTCGGTCATGAAGCGCAGTCCTTCACCGGCAGCCAGGCCGGTGTGATCACCGACTCCGTGCACAACAAGGCGCGGATCATCGATGTCACGCCCGGCCGTATCCAGACCTCCGTCGACGAGGGCAACATCGCCATCGTCGCCGGATTCCAGGGCGTCTCGCAGGACAAGAAGGACATCACGACGCTGGGTCGTGGTGGCTCGGACACCACCGCGGTCGCGCTGGCCGCCGCGCTGAACGCCGATGTCTGCGAGATCTACACCGACGTCGACGGCGTCTTCACCGCCGACCCCCGGGTCGTCAAGAAGGCCCGGAAGATCGACTGGATCTCCTTCGAGGACATGCTGGAGCTGGCCAGCTCCGGATCCAAGGTGCTGCTGCACCGCTGCGTCGAGTACGCACGCCGTTACAACATCCCGATCCACGTCCGCTCCTCGTTCTCGGGGCTCAAGGGCACGTGGGTCAGCAACGAACCGCAAGGGGACCAGCCGATGGAGCAGGCAATCATCTCGGGCGTCGCACATGACACCTCCGAGGCGAAGGTCACGGTCGTCGGTGTGCCGGACAAGCCGGGTGAGGCCGCGCGCATCTTCCGCGCCATCGCGGACTCCGAGGTCAACATCGACATGGTCGTCCAGAACGTCTCGGCCGCCTCGACCGGACTGACGGACATCTCCTTCACGCTCCCCAAGGCGGAGGGCCGCAAGGCCGTCGCCGCCCTGGAGAAGACCCGCGCGGCGGTCGGCTTCGACTCGCTCCGCTACGACGACCAGATCGCCAAGATCTCCCTGGTCGGCGCGGGTATGAAGACCAACCCGGGCGTCACCGCGACGTTCTTCGAGGCGCTGTCGAACGCCGGGGTGAACATCGAGCTGATCTCGACCTCCGAGATCCGCATCTCGGTCGTCACCCGTGCCGACGACGTCAACGAGGCGGTGCGCGCCGTGCACACCGCCTTCGGGCTCGACACGGACAGCGACGAGGCCGTGGTCTACGGCGGCACCGGACGCTGACCTTCCGTACGACGGACCGGGCGGTCCGCTTCCCGCGTGCTGCGGGGGCGGGCCGCCCGCTCGCGTGTACGGGACGGCCGGCTCCGTGGCGGGGTGGCGGGCGGCTTTCGGCCGCCGGGGGCGGGTTCCGGAATTCGGGTGTCGCGGCGTCGATCCGCTGCGACATACTTTGTGAAACGTGTGAAGTTTCTGTGACCGATCCGGCGGCTCGGGTGGTCCGTGGCTGGTCGGAGGCGCCGCGGGCCACCCGGCCGGGACGCCCCCGACCGCGGGGGAACCGGCGATCGGGAACGGAGCGTCTTGGGTGCTACCCCGCGGGGCGGCGAGGGCGGACGTGACACCCGGGACGGACGGTGCCGGACGGTCGCGACGGACCGGCGCAGCCCCACGGCAGGCGATACCGGAGTGGACACGTCAGGGCGGACGGGGCACCGAGGAAGAGTTGGGGCGCAATGAGGGCAGACACCGCGGCACCGGCGACGGCACCGCACGCGTACGACCCCGAGAGCGCACCCCGCCCGGACGGCGCGCACCGCGCCCACGGCTCCGGCGGCCCGTACGGCAGCGATGAGACCCACAACCCCGAGGACGCGTACAACCCTCACGGGGGGCGGCGTGTCCAACAGACGTGGCAGAGGTTCTCGCATTCACGATCGCCCCGGCGGGCGCAGCGGGCGCGGCAGTGCGTCCGCCGCACGCCCGTGGCGCCGGGGGCATGCCGGTGATCGCGCCCTGGCCCACCACCCGGCCCGGCCAGCTCCCCACCCAGCGCGGGGAGAGCGACCGGCGCGGCGACACCGACGACACGGCGGCCGCCGGCACCACCGTCGACCATCTCACCGAGACCTACCGCGCCCACTACCGCTCCCTGCTCGGTCTCGCCGCGCTGCTCCTCGACGACACCGCGTCCTGCGAGGACGTCGTCCAGGAGGCGTTCATCCGCGTGCACTCGGCCCGCAACCGCGTCCGCGAACCGGAGAAGACCCTCGCCTACCTGCGGCAGACCGTCGTCAACCTCTCCCGCTCCGCGCTGCGCCGCCGCATCCTCGGCCTGAAGCTGCTCTCCAAGCCGATGCCGGACATGGCCAGCGCCGAGGAAGGCGCCTACGACCTGCTCGAACGCGATGAGCTGATCCGGGCGATGCGCGGGCTCCAGCGCCGCCAGCGTGAGGTGCTGGTGCTGCGCTACTTCGCCGACATGACCGAGGCGCAGGTCGCCGAGACGCTGGGCATATCGCTCGGTTCGGTCAAGGCGTACGGCTCACGGGGTATCGCGGCGCTCCGCGTCGCGATGGAGGCACCGGCATGAACGGCGACACCGTCGACCCGGCCCGCGCACACTCCGGGGCGGGCGACCCCGGCGGCCCGGGCGGTGCCGGAGATTTCCTGACTTACGGAAGTGACGGCGGCGACAGGAGCGGTCCCGGGCCGTCGTCCGGCGGCCCCGGCTGGGCCCATGCGGCCCGCACCGGTGACGACGCGGCCGGGGCACCGGGGACCGCCGGTGCCGGCACCGGACCCGGCGGCACCGGCCCCGGAAGCGCGGGCTCCGGCGGGCCGGACGCGGACCCCGGCGACGGCTTCGGCGGCGAGGACGCACTGCGACGCCTGCTGCACTCCTCCGTCGGCGACCTGGAACCGGCGCCGGACGCCCTCGACCACCTCCGGCACGCCGTACCCGCCCGCCGCCGGCGCCGCCGGCACGCCGTCGTCGGCGCGGCCGCGGCCCTGCTGCTCGGCGGCACCTCCATCCCGGCGATGGTGCAGGTCGCCCACCTCGACGACGCCCCCGGCGACCGGCCCGTGAACGCCGCGGGCAACCGGGGGACCGGCCCCGCCGACGGCGCCCCGGACGGCGACCCCGTACACCCCGGACAGCAGCCCTCCGGCACCGGTGGGGGCACCGGCGGCACCGGACGTCCCGACGGCGGCCACGGCCGGCCCGCGACATCCCACCGCCCCGGGGACGGCCCCGGCGCGGGCAGCCCCGACCCGTACGAAACGATGGACGTCACCTCCCCGGCCTGCGGACGCGACCAGCTCGGCAAGGGCACCGGCAGTGTCACCCCCGCCGACGCCAAGGGCCGCGTCTACGGCGCCTTCCGCGTCGTCAACACCTCCGCCACCGCCTGCTCCGTCGACGGCGGCGGCACCGTGGACGTCACCCCGCAGGGCTCAGCCGACGCCGCCCGCATCCACGTCGTCGACCACACCAGCGGCGACGAGGCGACCGGACTGCCCGACCCCGCCACCGCCCCCGACCAGCTCGTTCTCAAGCCCGGCCAGGCGTACGAGGTCAAGTTCGCGTGGATACCGGCGTCCGGCGGCTGCGCCGGGACACCGCCCTCGCCGACGCCCTCCCCGTCCAGCCCCGCGGCCGGTTCACCCGCCGCGGCGGACGGCAACGAGGGCACGGGCGGCGGCCAGGGCGGCACCACCCCCGGCGGCAACGGCGGCGGCTCGGGCGGCGACGGCGCCGCACCCGGCGCCATCGTCCTCAGCCACACCCCGGAAGCGGGCGAACCGGCCGCCGCCGACACCACCCTCACCGACGCCTGCGCCGGGACGGTCTACCGGACCGGGATCCTGAACGAGAAGTAGCGGCCGGGCCGATACGGGGCAAGGCTGCTCCCGGGCCCGTAGGGGCCGGCCCCTACGGGCGGTCCTGTAGGAACTCCCCGTAGGGGCGGCCCGCCAGGTCTCGCGGGGGCCTCCCGTACGGGGCCTTCCGCGGGGAAGGCGGAACCCCGTGAAGGGACGCCGGGCGGGCCACGTACCGTTGACGGCGTGTACCGGTTCCTGCTGACCCCGCGGTGGTGGGGGATCAACGTCTTCGCCGTACTGGCGATCCCCTTCTGCATCTTCATGGGGAGCTGGCAGCTCGGCCGCTTCGAGGACCGCGTCGACTCACACCGGCAGCAGGCGGACCGGACCGCCGCGGCCGAAACGGCCGTCGCCCGGCCCCTCGCCGACCTCCTCCCCGTCGACCAGGTCACCTCCGGCCGCCAGGCCCGCGCCCGCGGCACGTACGACGCCGGGCACCAACTGCTCGTCCCGGACCGCACCCTCGACCGCAAAGCGGGCAGCCGCCCCGGCTTCTACGTCCTGACGCCGCTGCGCACCGACGACGGCAAGGCCCTCCCGGTCGTCCGCGGCTGGCTCCCCGGCGACGCGGACAACCCCGCCGACACCGCCAAGGTGCCCGCACCGCCCACCGGCGAGGTGACCGTCACCGGCGCCCTCCAGGCGTCCGAGAACATCGACACCAGCGGCGTCCAGGCCGGCGGCGGCCTCCCCAAGGGCCAGCTCGGCATGATCAGCGCCGCCTCGCTGGTCAACATCGTGCCGTACCCGGTCCACGACGCCTGGATCACTCTCGGCGACAGCACCGCACCCCTCAAGGCCGTACCGCCGGCCGCCGCGGAAGGCAGCGGACTGGACCTCAAGGCGTTCCAGAACCTCGGCTACACCGGCGAATGGTTCGTCTTCGCCGGCTTCGTCGTCTTCATGTGGTTCCGGCTCTTCCGCCGCGAGGCGGAGGCGGCCAGGGACCTGGAGCTGGGGATCGGGGAGGGGGCGGGGGAGGTGGCTTAGGGGGCTTCCCCCCTCCCCTCCCCTCCCCTCCCACCCCTCCACCCACCCCACACTCGCGCGTGACCGCGTGACCGCGTGACCGCGTGACCGCGTGACCGCGTGACCGCGTGACCGCGTGACCGCGTGACCGCGTGACCGCGTGACCGCGTGACCGCGTGACCGCCTCACGCCCGAGACAGCCCCCCCGCAGAACTGACGGACGGCCCCCCCGCAGAGCCGACACCAGCCCACCCCGGCCCGCCTCACGCCCCCACCGGCCCCTGGCAGTCCGTGCCGGCATCACCGGACCACGGGCACGGACCGCCGGGGAAACCCACTCAGGCCCGGCCCAAGCTTGCTCTTCTCGCCCCGGGCCGGACTGCCCCCATCAGCTCAGTTGCTGCCTCCTCCTTCTTCCCCCTCCCCTGCCTTCTCCTTCAGGTACCGCAGGGCGAAGTCCAGTTCCAGGCGGACCTGCTTGATGCGTTCCTCGACGACGAGGGAGCCGTGGCCCGCGTCGTAGCGGTAGACCTCGTGCGGGTGGGCACGCCGTTCCAGGCGTTCGACGTAGTTCTCCACCTGTTGGATGGGGCAGCGGGGGTCGTTGACGCCCGCGGAGATGTAGACGGGGGCGCGTACCGCGTCGACGTAGGTGAGCGGGGAGGACGCCTCGAAGCGTTCGGGGACCTCTTCCGGGGTGCCGCCGAGGAGGGTGCGGTCCATCGCCTTGAGGGCTTCCATCTCGTCGTGGTAGGCGGTGACGTAGTCCGCGACGGGGACGGCGGCGAGGCCGAGGGCCCAGGCGTCGGGCTGGGTGCCGAGGCCGAGCAGGGTGAGGTAGCCGCCCCAGGAGCCGCCGGAGAGGATCAGCCGGTCCGGGTCGGCCAGGCCCGAGGAGACGGCCCATTCGCGGACCGCGGCGATGTCCTCCAGCTCGATCAGCCCGACGCGGTGCTTGAGCGCGTCCGTCCAGGCACGGCCGTAGCCCGTCGAGCCGCGGTAGTTGACGCGGACGACCGCGAAGCCGTGGTCGACCCAGGCGGCGGGGGCGGAGGCGAACGCGTCGCTGTCGTGCCAGGTGGGGCCGCCGTGGATGTCGAAGACGGTGGGGAACGGGCCGTCGCCTGCGGGCTGCTGGACCAGGGCGTGGATCGTGCCGCCGGGCCCCTCCACCCAGGCGTCGGTCACCGCGACCGAGGCGGGGGCCTTCCGGCCGGGCGGGTCGAGGACGACCGCGCCGCTGGTCGAGCGGACCTCCGGGGGCCGGGCGGCCGACGACCACAGGAATTCCACGGCGCCGTCGGGCCGGGCGGTCGCGCCCGACACCGTGCCCGCCGGGGTGTCCACCCGCGTCAGTCCGCCACCGGTCCGGCCGTCCGCGCCGAGGTCGTAGCGCCACAGCTCGCTGCGGGCCTGGTACTCGTGCTCGATCAGCAGGGCCGAGCCGTCCGGGTACCAGTCGGCGCCCACATCGCCGGGGAGGTCGATGTCGAGGGCGGTCTCGACGCCGGTCAGCGGGTCCCAGATCATCGGCTCCCACCGGCCGCGCCGCTGGTGGCCGACGAGCAGCCGGGGGTCGCCGTCGACCGGCGCGAAGCCCATCACGGACAGCCCCAGCTCCTCGGTGCCGCCCTTGGTGTCGTCCAGCTCGGCGACGGCCGAGCCGTCCGGGCGGACGACGCGGATCGCCGAGTGCATCGCGTCACCGTGCTCGGTGTGCTCGATCGCGATCAGCGCACCGTCGTGGGAGTAGTCGCCGACGCCCGCCGACTCCTGGTGGCGGTAGATCTCCACCGGCGCGGCGCCGGGCCGGACGACGTGGATCGTCGAGCCCTCCTCGTCCGTGGAGCGGCCGATGACGGCGGAACCGTCCCGCCCGAGGGCGAGCCCGGCGGGGTAGGAGGGGGCGAGGCCGGGTGCGGCCGGTTCGTCGGCGCCGCCGCCGAACGGCTGGCGCATCCACACCCCGAACTCATCGCCGTCGGTGTCCGAGAACCACCAGATCCACTCGCCGTCCGGCGTCAGCGTGCCGTCCGTGGTGCCGTTCGGCCGGTCGGTGGCCTGACGCTGACTGCCCGAGGCGCGGTCCCACGCGTACAGCTCGAAGGTGCCGGTCGCGTTGGAGACGAACAGGGAGCGGTCCGGGGCGTCCTGCGCCCAGTCCGGCAGGGAGACCCGCGGGGCGCGGAACCGCTGCTCCCACTCCGGCACGCCGTCGGCGGTGGCCGCCGGGGAGTGCGGCAGCGGGGAACTCAGCGGGTCGGCCGGGGTGGCGCCGGTGTCAGTGGTCTCGTCAGTCATGGCCCCATTCTGCGCCCGGCCGCGGAAATCATGGTGGCGGGCGTCCACGCCTGTGGATAACTTCGTCGGCATGCGAAGACACACCGGCCCCGACGACTGGCGCGAGGCCAACCGCGCGAGGTGGGACGAGCGGGTCCCCCTCCACCTGGAGAGCGACTACTACGACCACGAGGGGTTCCGGACCGGCCGGGACACGATCCGCGCCTTCGAGGCGGCGGAGGTCGGCGACGTCACCGGCCGCTCCCTGCTGCACCTCCAGTGCCACTTCGGGCAGGACACCCTCTCGTGGCTGCACCGCGGCGCCTCCCACGTCGTCGGCCTGGACTTCTCCGAGCCCGCCGTCGAAGCGGCCCGTGACACCGCCGCAGGTCTCGGCCACGACACCGACCGTGCCTCGTTCGTCACCGCCGACGTCTACGACGCGGCGGAGGCGGTCCCCGACTCCTCCTACGACATCGTCTACACCGGCATCGGCGCGCTCAACTGGCTGCCCGACGTGGAGCGTTGGGCCGAGACGGCCGCCTCCCTCGTGGCGCCCGGCGGCTTCCTCTACCTCGCCGAGTTCCACCCGCTGTGCGACGCGCTGGACGACTCCACGGGCTCCCACATCACCCACGACTACTTCAGCCGCGACGCATGGGTGGAGGAAACCCCCGGTACGTACACGGACTTCGGTGCCCCGACGGTCCACAACCGCGCCGTGGAATGGCAGCACCCGATCGGTGACGTGGTCAGCGCGGTCGCCGCGACCGGGCTGCGGATCGAGTTCCTCCATGAGCACGACATGACGATGTTCCAGCGGTTCGGCGCGCTGCAACGCGGCGACGACGGCTTCTACCGTCTCCCCGCCGACCGTCCCCGCATCCCGCTCATGTACTCCCTCAAGGCCACCCGGCCCGTCTGACGGGTCACGGGGTGAGGGGCGCCCCGGGGGTTCCGGGAGCGCCCCTCGCGGGGAGCGGCTATCCGGTCACCCGGGCCAGCGCGAAGCCGTCGTAGCCCTTGGGGCCGACCGTCTGGATCGCGGTCGCCGACAGCTTCGGGTGCTCGGCCATCATCTCCAGGCAGCGGCGGGTTCCCTGGATGGCGGGCTCGGCGGAGCCGGCGTCGGCGACCTTTCCGGCACGTACGACGTTGTCGCAGATGATCAGGGAGCCGGGGCGGGTGAGCCGCAGCGACCACTCCAGGTAGTGCGGGTTGTTGGGCTTGTCCGCGTCGATGAAGACCAGGTCGAACGGCTCGGCGCCCTCTTCCGCCAGCGCGGCCAGTGAATCGAGGGCCGGGCCCACACGGACCTCGGCCACCTCGGACAGACCCGCCCGGTCGAGGTTGGCGCGCGCCACCCCGGCATGCTTGGCGTCCGCCTCCAGGCTGATCAGCCGACCGCCGTCGGGGAGGGCGCGGGCCAGCCAGATGGTGCTGTAGCCGCCGAGGGTGCCCAGTTCGAGGATCCGGTGCGCACCCTGGGTCTGCGCGAGGAGGTGCAGCAGCTTGCCCTCGGTGGGGGAGACGGCGATCTCGGGCAGTCCGGCGGCTGCGCTGTCCCGCAGCGCCGCGTCGAGGGCGTCGTCGGGCGGGGTGAGCAGGGAGGTGAAGTAGTCGTCGACGGCGTTCCACTGGTGCTCGGACACAATGATCCCTTCACACTTCTAATTAGCTTCGCTAAGGAAGGTACAGGGTGCGGGCCACGGTGTCAGGGGGATTACCCGGTACGGGCACGGACCCCGCCACCCGCCCGGACGCCCGTCTCCGGAGCGCCTACGGGACGGCCCGGCCCGCCGCGACCGGCTCCGCGCCGTCCCCTGCGGGCTCCGCCGGCGCCGCGTCGGCCCGCTCGCCCCACAGCAGCCGCAGTGCCACGGTGACCAGCGCCGCCAGGGCGAACGCGCCGCCGGTCCACGGGAGCGCGCGGGTGCCGAGCGCCGCCAGCGACCAACCGCCGACCGTCGTCCCCACCGTGATGCCCAGATTGGAGAACGACACGAAGAGGCTGTTGCCGAACTCCGGCGCCTGCCGCGTATCGCGCCCCAGCCAGCTCTGGCACACGATCAGCCCACCGGAGTGCACCACCGCCCAGACCGGAACCAGCGCCACCACCGCGGGCAGGTGCGCACCCAGCGCGAACAGTGCCGCGAAGACCGCCAGACACAGGACGGGGAAGACGAGCGCGGTGCGGCGCACCCCGCGCCGTAGCAGCGCCGCGAAGGCGAAGTTCCCGAAGATCATCACCACGCCGAACACCAGCAGCATCGCGCTGATCCAGGAACCGTCCATACCGGTGACGCGCCCCAGGTACGCGGCGAAGTACCCGTAGACGGAGAACAGCGACGCGAAGACGAGGACGACGGAGCCGAGCGTCAGCCACGTCCGCCCCCGCCGCAACACGCCCAACTGGTCCCCGTACGACAGCCGTTCGCCCACCGGCATCGCGGGCAGGCAGCGTACGAGGGCCACCAGCCCGAGCAGGTTGACGGCGGCGCCGAACCAGAACGCGGCCGGGAGCGAGAAGTGGCTCGCCAGGTAGGACGTCAGCGGCACCCCGAAGGCGAAGCCCACGGTGACGCCCGCGAAGACCCGCGCCGTCGCCCGCGCCGGTTCGGCCGCTCCCCCGAGCCGTGCCGCGGTCGCCAGCGCGACGGAGAAGAAGACCGGATGGAGCAGCGCCGGGACGATCCGGAAGGCGAGCGTGAGCCCGAAGTGCGTACTGAGCGCGTAGACGGCGTTCGAGACGGCGAAGACGCCCATGGTGACCGCCAGCACCACCCGTCGGTCCACCGCCGACGACGCCAGCGTCATGAACGGCCCGGACACCGCCACGACCAGCGCGAACGCGCCGACGAGCAGCCCCGCGGCCGAAGCGCTGACGCCCAGCGCGGCCGCCATCTCCGGCAGGACGCCGACGATCCCCATCTCCGTGGTGATGATGCTGAACACCCCCAGCGCGAGCGCCGGAAGCGCCATCGCCTCTCTCCTCATCTCCGATTCCCTCTCGTTCAGGACCCTCAAGGGTCGCATCTATATATCGCGTTTTCTAGATATGTTTGCCCGCGCGGAGGCGCGGAGGTGGGAAGTGCGGGGGTCGCGCGGGGTGAAGCCGCCGCGTGCGGGGCCGGGGGTCTTACGGGTCGCTTCGGGCCCGGTGGATCGCGACCCGGCAGGTCACAGGGTGTCGCGCACGTGGGTCGCGAACGCCTCGATGGTGCGCTCGTTGCGGCGGTAGTACGTCCACTTGCCGATCCGCTCGGACTCCAGCAGTCCCGCGTCCCGCAGGGTCTGCAGATAGCCGGAGACCACGGACTGCGACAGGCCCGACCGGGCCTGGATGTCACCGACGCACACCCCGATGTGGAAGCCGAGGCCCTGCCGGCGGTAGGTGTCCTCGTCGAAGTGCGCGGCCGGATCCTTCAGCCACTCCAGGAACCGCAGCCGCGCCGGGTTGGCCAGCGCCTTGTAGATCGCCAAGGGGTCCATGGCGCCGCTCCTTCCGCTCCGGCCGGTGCGTCCACCACGGACGCGTCGCATCTACTTTTTGCGATGCGACGGCGAATGTCAAATACGGAGGGTGAATCGGAGATGTCCGGTCGGCGGGCCCGGGGCGGCGCCCGCGGGGAGGCGGGCCCGGCCGTGCGAATTGCTGACGTGACGTCAAATCGCTTCCCTGGTTAGCAGAAAAGAGAGCGGGCCGGGCGTTTTTCCGTATGGCTGGCGCACTCTGCGCAGGGGGTCCGAAAACGTTCGGACCTCGGGTTAAACATCGCGCTGGGTGATGTCACCGCATCGAGGTAACAGTGGCGCTTTTATTTGCGTGGACGGGGCGCCCTGACTCTTTACTGGTCCCCGGGAGTCGGACGGAATTCTGAAATCCGTCCGCTTTCCCCAATTCCCCCGCGCCCCACCCTCTTTCCTCTTCTCCCGGTTGGCCCGCGTACCCCGAACACCCCTTGCGAAGGAGCGCTCTCCAGATGACCGTCGAGACCGGCCCGGAAGCCCAGCCGGCCCCCTCCCCGCAGACCAGCCTGAGCACCGCGGCTGCCCGCAATCTCGCCACCACGACCAAGTCCGCCCCGCAGATGCAGGAGATCACCTCCCGCTGGCTGCTGCGGATGCTCCCCTGGGTCGAGGCGAAGGGCGGCGCCTACCGGGTGAACCGCCGGCTGACCTACACCGTCGGCGACGGATACATCGAGTTCGTCCAGGACGGCGCCGGTGTCCGGGTGATCCCCCGTGAACTGAGCGAACTCGCCCTGCTGCGCGGCTTCGACGACGACGAGGTGCTGAAGGCCCTCGCCGACCGCTGCGTCCAGCGCGACTTCCGCGCCGGAGAGGTGCTGGCCGAGCGCGGCACCCCCGCCGAGCGCATCCACCTCGTCGCCCACGGCCGGATCAGCCAGACCACCGAGGGCAAGTACGGTTCCGACGTCCCCGTCAACATCGTCGCCGACGGCGGGCACTTCGGTGAGCAGGCCCTCATGGACGGCGAGGCCACCTGGGACGCCACCGCCACCGCGGAGACCGCCGGTACGCTCCTGACCCTCTCCCGCGCCGACTTCGACGCGGTGGCGGCCAACTCACCGGCCCTGCAGGCCCACATCGAGAAGGTCCGCGCCCTGCCCCACCAGCGGCAGAACCGCCACGGCGAGGCCGAGATCGCGATGTCGGCGGGCCACACCGGCGAGCCCGAACTCCCCGGCACCTTCGTCGACTACGAGCTGAAGCCCCGCGAGTACGAACTCTCCGTCGCGCAGACGGTCCTGCGGGTCCACACCAGGGTCGCCGACCTCTACAACGGCCCGATGAACCAGACCGAGGAACAGCTCCGGCTCACCATCGAGGCGCTGCGCGAGCGCCAGGAGCACGAGCTGATCAACAACCGCGAGTTCGGTCTGCTGCACAACGCCGCCTTCAAGCAGCGCATCCAGAGCCACTCCGGTCTGCCCACCCCGGACGACCTCGACGACCTGCTCTCCCGCCGCCGCGGCACGAAGTTCTTCTTCGCCCACCCCAAGGCGATCGCCGCGATCGGCCGGGAGTTCAACGCCCGCGGCCTCTACCCGGACCACGTCGACCTCGGCGGCCAGCAGGTCCCGGCCTGGCGCGGCGTCCCGATCCTGCCGTGCAGCAAGATCCCGATCACCAAGGAGAACACCAGCTCCATCCTCGCCATGCGCACCGGCGAGGAGAACCAGGGCGTCATCGGCCTGCGCCAGACCGGCCTGCCGGAGGAGTACGAGCCGGGCCTGTCCGTGCGGTTCATGGGCATCAGCGAGCAGGCGATCATCTCGTACCTGGTCTCCACCTACTACTCCGCCGCCGTGCTGGTGCCCGACGCCCTCGGCGTACTGGAGAACGTACAGATCGCCCACCGGCGCTAGGACGGACGCGCCCCGGGGCGGCGCGCACCGGGGCAGCCCCTCCCCGGGAGGCCGCCCCCGGGTGAGCCGCCCCGAGGCGGCCGTCCGGGGCGGGCCCGCGCACCCGCCCCGGCGCGGGCCCGCCGCGCCCTGCCGTACGGGCGGACCCGCGGGAAGGTGCGGGTCAGAGCCCGGGGGAGTGCCGTACGACGGCCACTGCGGGACGGCCGGCGCCCCCCCCGGCGGCCCCCGGCAGCCGTGACGGCACCGACGCCCCGGCCCGCCCGCCCCGGGCACGCACCCCGCCCGCCCCGGGCACGCACCGCGGCGCCCTCGGGCGCACACCCCGGCGCGAGCGCCCTCCCGGGGCCGGCGCCCGGGGCAGCCCACCACACCTCAGCAAGGAGTTACGGATGTCCGACCCCGGGCCTTCCCCTCTGCCACCGGGACTCCCCGCCGTCGGGGCCCGCACCGGGAGCCGCGGCACCACCGGCCCCGGCACGGGCGCCCGGCCCGCGCTGCCCGGCCCGCCCTCCTTCGCCCGGACCCGCCCCGCGGACGCGCCCGCGGCCCCGGACGGCGCCCGGCCCGCACAGGAGGACACCGTCACGGCACGGCGCTCCGCCATGGCCCGGATCCTGAGCGGCCCCACCGGCCTGGGCACCGCGAGCCTCCACCCGTGCCGCACGGAACCACCGGCCGTACCGGAAGCATCGCCCGCCGTACCCCAAGCGCCCGAAGCCACGGGCGCGCCCGCCGCGGGTACGCCGGTCCCGGGGCTCTACCACCATCCGGTGCCGGAGCCCGACCAGGCGCGCGTCGAAGAGGTCAGCCGGCGGATCAAGCGGTGGGCGGTCGACGAGGTCCAGGCGTTCCCGCCCGAGTGGGAGGACCAGTTCGACGGCTTCTCCGTCGGCCGCTACATGGTCGCCTGCCACCCGGACGCGCCCACCGTCGACCACCTCATGATCGCCACCCGGCTGATGGTCGCCGAGAACGCCGTCGACGACTGCTACTGCGAGGACCACGGCGGCTCACCCATCGGCCTCGGCAGCCGCCTCCTCCTCGCCCACACCGCCCTCGACCCGCTGCACACCACCGGCGAGTACGAACCGGCGTGGCTCGCCTCCCTCGGCTCCGACGCCCCGCGGCGCGCCTACCGCTCCGCCATGGAGTACTTCGTCCGGCAATCCAGCGCCTCCCAGGCCGACCGGTACCGGCACGACATGGCCCGCCTGCACCTCGGCTACCTCGCCGAGGCGGCCTGGTCCCAGGAGGACCACGTCCCGGAGGTGTGGGAATACCTGGCGATGCGTCAGTTCAACAACTTCCGTCCCTGCCCCACCATCACCGACACCGTCGGCGGCTACGAACTCCCCGCCGATCTGCACGCCTTGCCCGCCATGCAACGGGTCATCGCGCTCGCCGGCAACGCCACGACGATCGTCAACGACCTCTACTCGTACACCAAGGAACTCAACAGCCCCGGCCGTCACCTCAATCTCCCTGTGGTGATCGCCGAACGTGAGGGCGTCTCCGAACGGGACGCCTATCTGAAGGCCGTCGAGGTCCACAACGACCTCATGCACGCCTTCGAGTCCGAAGCCGCCGCCCTGGCCGCCGCCTGCCCCGTACCGACCGTGCTCCGCTTCCTGCGCGGGGTCGCCGTATGGGTCGACGGCAACCACTACTGGCATCAGACCAACACCTACCGATACAGCCTGCCCGACTTCTGGTAAGAATTGGATTTTTTCTGTGACCAGCACCGAGCTCTCCACCGGCACCTCCGTCTTCATCCCCGCCGCGGCCTCGCCCTACCAGGGGGACATCGCCCGTTACTGGGACCAGGAGGCCAGGCCCGTGAACCTCCGCCTCGGCGATGTCGACGGGCTCTACCACCACCACTACGGCATCGGCGACGTCGACCACAGCGCCCTCGGCGACCCCGCCGACAGCGCCTACGAGAAGAAGCTGATCGCCGAACTCCACCGCCTGGAGTCGGCCCAGACCGACATCCTCCTGGAGAACCTCGGCGCCATCACCGGCGACGACACCCTCGTCGACGCCGGCTGCGGCCGCGGCGGCTCCATGGTCATGGCCCACCAGCGCTTCGGCTGCAACGTCGAGGGCGTCACCCTCTCCGCCAAGCAGGCCGACTTCGCCAACAACCGCGCCCGCGAACTCGGCTTCGAGGACCACGTCCGCGCCCGCGTCTGCAACATGCTCGCCACCCCCTTCGAGACCGGCCAGGCCGCCGCCTCGTGGAACAACGAGTCGAGCATGTACGTCGACCTGCACGACCTCTTCGCCGAGCACTCCCGCATCCTCAAGGTCGGCGGCCGCTACGTCACCATCACCGGCTGCTGGAACCCGCGCTACGGCCAGCCCTCGAAGTGGGTCTCCCAGATCAACGCGCACTTCGAGTGCAACATCCACTCCCGCCGCGAATACCTCCGCGCCATGGCCGACAACCGCCTCGTCCCCCAGGCGGTCATCGACCTCACCCCCGCCACCCTCCCCTACTGGAAGCTGCGCGCCACGTCCTCCCTCGTCACCGGCATCGAGGACGCCTTCATCAACTCCTACGAGGACGGCTCGTTCCAGTACGTCCTGATCGCGGCCGACCGGGTCTGACCCGGACCTGACCGCACCAGGCCGAAGGGCCCGGCACCGTCACACGACGGCGCCGGGCCCTTCGGCCGCGACGCTCCGGCGCGGCTCGCCGTCCCGCTCGGACGCCGCCACGGGCGCCTCCTGCCGCAGCGCCTCGACCGCCCCGGCGATCTCCTTCATGAACCTCAACCTCCCCGTAGATCCAGGTGTGTTGAGGTCATGACAGGAGCCGGTCCGTGGCCGGGCCCCGAAAAGGCCGGGCACGGACCGGGACGGCGGGCCTCGTCAGACGCCGAGGTCGAAGACGGCCGAACGGGGGCTGACCCCGGTGGCGATGCTGATGCCCTGCAGATGGCTGGTGTGCAGGCTGGGCAGGGCGCCTTCCCCGAACGGACCGCTGGTCAGGCCGGTGCCGCCATGGGTGGGCAACTGGGGGACGAAACCGGTGTGCGAGTCGTTGATCTTCAGCAGACCGCCGTTGGACAACCGGCTGACGACCTCCTCGATGACCTCGGGGTCCTGCGCCCACAGGGAGTTCCGCAGCCCGTAGGCGTTCCGGTTGAGGAAGCCGAGCGCCTGGTCGAGCAACGGCGTCTCCGCGGCGGCCTCCTCCGGCGTCGGCACCACCACGCACATCAGAGGGAAGAACGTCTCCTCCGTGACAGCCGTCAACTCCCGCGCGGCCGCGAGGCCGTCGATACGCACCACGGTGGGCGCGGCGAAGAAGCCGTCAGGGTCGGGGCTGCCGTCGAGCCCCGTCATGTACCCGCCCGTGACGAGGGTGGCGCCGGCGTCGGTGCACTGCCGCACCGCGGCCAGGAACTCCTCCTTACGCAGCACGGGGCTGGTCACGACCTCGGGATCGTCGGGGAGACCGGGGCGTACCGCGCGGGCCTCGTCGGCCAGGCGCCCGATGAGTTGGTCGGCGATGTCGGGGTGCGCGAGGGCGTAGCGGGGGACCATGCAGATCTGCCCGGCGCCGTGGAAGCACTCGGCCAGCGCGCGGGCGGCCAGGTCGGTCTCGGCGTCCCGCCAGACGAGGGCGCCGTCGTTGCCGGACAGTTCCAGGACGGGCTTCTTGCCGCGGGTGAAGCAGTCGATACCGACCTGACGCCCGCGCTCGGCGGAGCCGAAGTAGTAGATGTCGTCGACGTCATCGCTCTCCAGCCAGGTGGAGAGCAGGGAGACGGTGGGGGCGCACACCACGCTGAGGACACCGGGCGGGGCGCCGAGCGACTCCAGGATCGGCGCGACGATGCGCTGGTAGATGTGGGCGACGCCGAGGGGCGCGCTGCGCGGGGCGCCCACGACGAGCGCGTTGCCCGCGACCAGGGCCCACAGCCCCATGCAGCCGTTGCTCAGTGCCGCGTTCTTCGGCGGGCTGAGGCAGACCACCCCGTCGGCCTTGCGCACCAGCCGGATCTCCCGGTCACCGCTCGTGCCCCGGCTCTCCATCAGCGAGGACAGCCGCTCCAGGCTCTCGGGAGCGGCGGAGTTGACGATGCCCGACAGCTCCCAGCGGGCCAGCCGCGGCGGGTGGCCCTCCTGACCGAGCAGTTCGACCAGCTCGTCGAAGTTGTCGAGAACGGCCTGGCGGAAGGCGGCCATCAGGGAGATGCGCCGCGCCAGCGGGGCCGCCGCCCAGACCGGCTGCGCCTCGCGGGCGGCGCGGAGCGCCTGATGTATCTGCTCATCGGTGGCCAGCGCGACACGGCCCGCCATGGCGGGCTCCTGGTCCGCGGGATTCCCCCCGGCGTCCAGTTCGCCCTTGCGCGTCAGTACGGACAGCGGATCGGTGAGGAGGGCCGAGGCATTCGGAACGTGGACGAACCCTTTGCCGTCGAGTTCCTCGCCCGCGATATGGACTCGATAAGTGCGCATGACCCACTCCTTGGCGGAGTGCCGCAAGGGCTGTGCCCGGCGGCGATTACGGGGGAATTGTTCTGCTGCGGTCCGCGCGCCTCAGGCCGCACAGATGGCCTGGTCAGCATGGATGAGCCGCCACCAAGGCCGGCCACCGCGCTGATCACCCTAGAACTGTTGACGGGAAATATCACTAGCCCATTTCACAGACTGGACGCCTGTTCGGCGAAAGACGCCGGCGCCCCACCGAAAGGCCCTCGGCAACCCCTTACGCCGATTACTGCCGGATGATCCCGCTACGGCAACAGATGGAATTCTGGCCGGATTTCCGTACCAGAGGTGATGACGCGCGTTGCGAAGCCGGAGAGTGTCCGCAGCGTTTTTGTCGAGAACTCCCTTATGGAGAAAGGGAATTCGGCACCGACTCGCGGATCTGACCGAACGCCCGCCCCATCGGTGCGGACACGTCGAATGCCTCCCCTCCCCGCCCTTCGGGGGGCAACGACAGAAGCCACACGGCCACACAGCAGCCGGCGTCCCGCACAGTGGTCGCCGCCCGCTCGGACCCGTGGCGTCCGAACACGGCAGCCGCATTGCCGGCTCGGACCGCCGTATGTATCCGCGACTCCACCCGTGCACCCCACGGAAACCCGGAAGAGCCCCGGAAAGCCCGCATGAGACATACGCCACACTCGCCCGATCGCCTCGCCAAGAGGGGCGGAGCGAGACCTTTTCCGGGATTCCTCCCGGACGGTCACCGGAAATGCGTCAGGGGCCTGACCCGCTTTCGCGGATCAGGCCCCTGATCTGTTCCTTCAGTCGGGGTGGCGGGATTTGAACCCACGACCTCCTCGTCCCGAACGAGGCGCGCTGCCAAGCTGCGCTACACCCCGAAGCAACGAGCTCTACTTTAGCGGACTGATCCCCAGAGGTGAAATCCGCTCCCGGGAGCCGAGCGCGGAGCGCCTCGCCCGGGGCCTGCCGGGCGAGGCGCGGCGGGTCACTCCTTGGCGGTGAGCGTGAGGAGAGTCGCCTCGGGCGGGCAGGCGAAGCGGACCGGGGTGTAGCGGTTCGTGCCGCAGCCCGCGGAGACGTGCAGGAAGGACGTCCGGCCGTCGGTGGTGTGGGTGGACAGGCCCTTCACCCGGTCGGTGTCGAGATCGCAGTTGGTGACGAGCGCCCCGTAGAAGGGGATACAGAGCTGACCGCCGTGGGTGTGCCCGGCGATGATCAGCGGATAGCCGTCGGCGGTGAAGGCGTCCAGGGAGCGCAGGTACGGCGCGTGGACGACGGCCAGGGAGAGATCGGCGCCGGACTCGGGGCCGCCGGCCACCTCGGCGTAGCGGTCCCGTTTGATGTGCGGGTCGTCCAGGCCGGTCAGGGCGATCTCGATGCCCTCCAGCTTGAGGCGGCCGCGGGTGTTGGACAGACCGACCCACCCGGCGGTGTCGAACGCGTCGCGCAGCTCCTCCCACGGGTTGTGGACGACGCCGACGGCGGGCGCGTTGCCGTTCAGCCCGTGGCGCCCCTGGACCTTCTCGATCAGGTAGCGGGCCGGGTTGCGCAGCTTGGGGCCGTAGTAGTCGTTGGAGCCGAAGACGTAGGCGCCCGGGAACTCCATCAGGGGGCCGAGGGCGTCGAGGACCTCGGGGACGCCCTCGGGGTCGGAGAGGTTGTCCCCGGTGTTGATCACGAAGTCGGGGCGGAGCCCGGCCAGCGACTGCAGCCAGTGCCGCTTCTTTCGCTGACCACTCACCATGTGGATGTCGGAGACCTGCAGGACGCGCAACGGCCGCATACCGCGGGGCAGTACGGGCACGGTGACGCGCCGCAGGCGGAACGAGCGGACCTCGAAGCCGGCGGCGTAGGCCAGGCCGGCCGCGCCGACTGCGGTCAGGGACAGGGGAACTCCGTATCGCGCGCGCATGGTTCCATCGTCGCAGAGCGGCGGGCCGGGAGCGGCGGGCCCGGTGGCGTACGGCGTTCCGGCTGTTCACGGGGGCGGGCCGGGGCGCGTGCCGGGGAAAAGGCGCGGCGGTCACCGGTGGGGGCGGGCATACTCGACGGCATGACCACGCTCAAGTCCAAGCTCCAGGATGACCTCACCGTCGCGATCAAGGCGCGCGACGAGCTGCGCTCCTCGACCCTCCGCCTCACGCTGACCGCCATCAACAAGGAAGAGGTCGCGGGCAAGGAAGCGCGCGAGCTGTCCGATGCCGAGGTCGAGAAGATCATCGGCCGGGAGGCGAAGAAGCGCCGCGAGGCCGCGGAGGCGTTCGACAAGGGCGGGCGCGGTGAGCAGGCCGAGCGGGAGCGGGCCGAGGGCGAGGTCCTCGCCGGCTACCTGCCCAAGCCGCTGACCGACGACGAGCTGGAGAGCCTGGTGGCCGCCGCGGTGGCGGAGGCCGTGGGCCATGGCGCCGAGGGACCGCGTGCCATGGGCGCCGTCATGAAGATCGTCAACCCGAAGGTGGCGGGCCGGGCCGACGGCGGCCGGGTCGCCGCGGTCGTCAAGAAGCTGCTGGCGGAGTAGGCGTCAGCGCGCGGTCCGACCGCGCCCCGACGCACGCCGAAGGGGCGCCCTCCCTGGTGGGAAGGCGCCCCTTCGGCGTGCGCGCGCGGCCTCAGTGCTGCTGGAGGCGGCCCAGTATGTCGGGGAAGTGCCAGCCGCCGCCGGGCTTGCCGTGGCCGTTGCCCGGCTTCCCCGGCTTGCCCTTGCCCGGCTTCCCCTTCCCCTTGCCCTTGCCGTCGTCCGCCGGCCGGTCGTCGCCGGGGTCGTCGATCTGGACGGTCGGCAGGCCCGGTGCCGGACGTCCGGCGAGGGCGCCGTTCATCGCGTCGCGCCAGATGGGGCCCGGGGTGTCGGCGCCGTAGACCTTGTCGTGGAAGGTGCCGCCGATGGTGATGTTGAACATCTTCCGCTTGTGCATCGGGTCGCCGACCCACACGGCGCCCGCCGCGTTCGGGGTGTAGCCCACGAACCAGGCGGCGTAGCGGCTGTCGCTGGTGCCGGTCTTACCCGCGCTGTCGCGGCCCTGAAGCCCGGCCTCCTTACCCGTACCGTCCTCGACCACGCCCTTGAGCAGGGCGTTTATCGTCTTGGCGGTGTTCTCGGACATCGCCGGCTTGCAGTCGGTCTGCGGGACGGGCACCGGCTTGCCGTTCGCGTCGGTGATCGAGGCGATCGCGACGGGCGTGCAGTACGTGCCGTTGTTGGCGAAGGCGGCGTACGCCGCGGCCATGGTCAGCGGCGACATCTCCTGCACGCCGAGCGTCATCGACGGCACTTCCTGGATCGGCTTGCCGTCGGCCCGCTCGATCCCCAGCTTGTCGATCATCTTGACCGCCGGGCAGATGCCCATATCGCTGATCAGTTGCACGAAGTAGGTGTTGACCGACTTCGCGGTCGCCTCCTTCATCGCGTACGGGCCGACCTCCGACTTGTTCTCGTTCTGCGTCGCGTCGTGCCCCTGCCACTCACCGTTGCAGGTCTGCACCGGGCTCGGGTACTGCATCCGGTACGGCGACGAGTACTCCTGGTACGGGCTCATGCCCTGATCCAGCGCGGCGGCGGCGACCAGCGGCTTGAACGTCGAACCGGGCTGGTAGCCGGCGCCGCCGCCCATGTCGTGGTTGACGGAGAGGTTCATCACCGTCTCGTTCTTGCCGAACCCGTAGGGGCGGGACTGGCCCATGCCGAGGATCTTGCCGGTGCCGGGCTCGACGATGGTCGCGGCGCTGGCGACCTGGTCGTCGCTGTAGACGTGACCGCCTATCGACGCCTGGACGGACTTCTGGGTCTGCGGGTCCAAGGTGGTGCGGATGGTCAGCCCGCCCTGGTTCCACCGCTTCGCGCGGGCCTTGGCGGTCTTGCCGAACGTCTTGTCGTTGAGGAAGACGTTACGGACGTAGTCGCAGAAGAAACCGGCGCCGTCGGTCGCGGTGATGCAGCCGTTCTTGGGCCGGCTGACGGCCAGTCGGATCGGCTGCTTCGCCGCCTCGTCGGCCTGCGCCTGCGTGATGTCCTTCAGGTCGGCCATCCGCTGGAGCACGGTGTTGCGGCGGCGGGTGGCCTCGTCGCGGTTGTTGAGCGGGTCGTAGCGCGTCGGGGACTGCACGAGGCCGGCGAGCAGCGCCGACTCCCCGAGGCTCAGATCCTTGGCGGACTTGCTGAAGTACCGCTGGCTGGCGGCCTCGACGCCGTACGCCTGCTGTCCGAAGAAGGTGATGTTGAGGTAGTTCTGCAGGATCTTGCGCTTGCCGAGCTCCTTCTCCACCTGGATCGCGTACTTCAGTTCCTTGATCTTGCGGCCGATGGTCTGCTGCGTGGCCTGCGCGACCTTGTCGGGGTCGTTCCCGGCTTCCTCGATGAAGACGTTCTTCACGTACTGCTGCGTGAGCGTCGAGGCGCCCTCGGAGACCCCGCCGGACTGCGCGTTCTTGTTGACCGCGCGCAGGATGCCCTTCATGTCGACCGCGCCGTGCTCGTAGAAGCGGGCGTCCTCGATCGCGACGATCGCCTTCTGGATGTACGGCGACATGTCCTTGAGGTCCACGACCGTGCGGTCACGGGAGTAGATCTTGGCGATCTCGGTGCCGTTGGCGTCCTGGACGATGGTGCGTTCGCTCAGTGGTGGCGCCTTGAGGTCCGAGGGGATCTCGTCGAACCCTTCGACGGTGCCCTTGGCCGTCAGGCCCAGTGCTCCGGCGGCGGGGAGGGCGAGACCCGCGAGAACGGCTCCGGCCAGCACGCTGACGCCCAGGAATCTCGCGGCCTGCTGGGTCTTGCTCAGACCACTGCCGTCGCGCTTCTTACCCATGAGGGCACCCTACGTTCTCAATCGCCGGACAGGGGCGCAACTGTTCGCCTACGCTGTTTCACATCTGTCACAGCGGAGCTTCCCGCCCCAGCGTGCCCGTCCTTCCCCTTCCGTCCGCCCGCGCACGAGGCCGCGCCCCGAACATCCGCTCGTATCGCCGGAATTCCGGTATGTACCCGGCGACCTGCCCCGCGATGCGAGAAAAGCGATGTATGCCGCTCGCTCACTCCGTTGGGTGATCTGCCGCGTACGCATAGTCCGTTAGGACCATTCAAGATTGGGCCCGAAGGGGGTGTTGCGCCCTGCCTGCCTTCCGTAACGTCCTCAACTGGCGACGGTGAATATGCCGTTTGCCGCCGTGGGGGAGCCTCGATTCGGGAGAGGACGGCGCCAGCATGAGCTGGGTAACCGACTGGAACGCACAAGCAGCCTGCCGCACCACCGACCCGGACGAACTCTTCGTCCAGGGGGCGGCCCAGAACCGGGCCAAGGCCGTGTGCACCGGCTGTCCGGTACGCACCGAATGCCTCGCCGATGCCCTGGACAACCGGGTGGAGTTCGGCGTCTGGGGCGGCATGACCGAGCGCGAGCGCCGTGCGCTGCTGCGCCGCCGTCCGACCGTGACGTCCTGGCGGCGTCTGCTGGAGACGGCGCGCACGGAGTACGAGCGCAGCACCGGCATGCTGCCCGTGGAGTGCGACGACGAGAGCTGCGACACCTACGCGGCGGTCAGCTGACCGATCCGCCCGGGGGAACCGGACCGGCGACGCGGGCGACGCGTCGGGACGCCTCAGGACACGAGCCGGGTCGCGAGTGCACGCACCGGTAGTACGTCCGACCTGCCCCTACTGCGGCAACGCGCCGGGTGCGAAGAGCCGATGCGGCAGGCCGAACCTCTGAGCCGCGCTCGGGGTAGCGGCCGGCGAAGTGGCGTCAGTCGGGAGCGTCGGTGTGCGTGGGGTCGAGGGCGAGGCGGTCGCCGATCAGCCGCAGACCGTCGAGGTCGTGGACGTCACCGGGGAGTGCGGCGATCTCGGCGACCGGGACCTCCGGATGCAGCGCGGTGAAACGATCCCGCGTGCGGCGTTCACGGTCGAGGACCTGCATGCGCTCGGCGTGCAGGCGCAGGAGACCGGCCGCGAGGTGTTCGGCGGAGACCGTGGGAGATGCGGGAGGCGCCGCCGGGGCGGGAGAGGGGCCGTCGGCGGTACCGGAAGCAGCCTTCCCGTCGCCCTGATCCACAATGCCGTCCGCGCCAAGATTTTCCGCCGCTTCCGGGGCCGCCCCGGAGGGAGCGGCGGGCTCCGCGCCGCCCTCCGATGCCTCCCCGCCGTCCTCCCCGGCGCAGTCCGTCAGCGTCTCGGCGGCGGCCAGTGCCCGCTCCGCGCTCAGCGTCGCCGCGCCACTGCCGTGCACGCGGTTCAGCACGAGACCGGCCAGCGGCATCCGCTCGGCCGCCAGCCGCTCGACGAAGTACGCCGCCTCCCGCAGCGCGTCCCGCTCCGGGGCCGCGACCACCAGGAACGCCGTGCCGGGGGCCTGGAGCAGCCGGTACGTGGCGTCCGCGCGGGTACGGAAACCGCCGAACATCGTGTCCATCGCGGCGACGAACGTCTGCACATCACGCAGCAGTTGACCGCCCATCAGCTTGCTGAGCGTGCCGGTCATCATCGACATCCCGGCGTTGAGGAACTTCATCCCGGCCCGGCCGCCGACCTTCGCCGGGGCCATCAGCACCCGGATGAACTTGCCGTCCAGGAACGACCCGAGGCGCTTGGGCGCGTCCAGGAAGTCCAGCGCGGAGCGGCTGGGCGGGGTGTCGACGATGATCAGGTCCCACTCGTCGCGGGCGCGGAGCTGGCCGAGCTTCTCCATGGCCATGTACTCCTGCGTGCCCGCGAAACCGGCCGACAGGGACTGGTAGAAGGGGTTCTCCAGGATGGCGCGGGCCCGGGTGGCGTCCGCGTGGCCCTCGACGATCTCGTCGAAGGTGCGCTTCATGTCCAGCATCATCGCGTGCAGCTCGCCACCGGCCGCGCCGTCGACGCCCTTGACCTGACGGGGAACGTTGTCCAGCTCGGAGATCCCCATGGACTGGGCGAGCCGCCGGGCCGGGTCGATGGTCAGGACGACGGCCCGGCGCCCGCGCTCCGCGGCGCGCACGCCCAGCGCCGCGGCCGTGGTGGTCTTGCCGACACCGCCGGAGCCGCAGCACACCACGATGCGGGTGGCCGGGTCGTCGAGCAGCGCGTCGACCTCCAGCCACGGGGCCGGGGCGTCCAGCGTCGGATCGTCGGCGGTCATATGGGCCCCTGTCTCCGCAGGTCTCTCGCCAGGCGGTAGAGACCGGCGAGGTCCACTCCCTCGGGGAGCAGCTCCAACTCGTAGGTGGGCAGGCCGAGAGCGGTCAGCTCGGCGTGCTCGGCGCGCTCCAGATCGACGCGCTCGGCGTGCTCGCGCGCCTGCTCCAGCAGCGGGTCGATCAGCCGCTCGGCCAGCCCGCCGCGGCGCGCCCCGCCCAGCCCCGCCTGGGAGAGCGCCTTGGCGACGCCCGCGCGGGCGCCGCGGGCGGCGATGTCGAGATCGCCGGTACCGAGCACGGCGGGGCGGGTCATGTTGATGACGACGCCGCCGACCGGGAGCCCGGCGGCGCGCAGCTCCGCGATGCCGTCCGCGGTCTCCTGGACCGGCATCTCCTCCAGGAGCGTCACCATGTGCACCGCGGTCTCGGGGGACTTCAGCACCCGCATGACGGCCTGGGCCTGATTGTGGATCGGGCCCATCTTGGCCAGGCCCGCGACCTCGTCGTTGACGTTCAGGAAGCGGGTGATGCGGCCGGTGGGCGGGGCGTCCATCACCACCGCGTCGTAGACGTACCGGCCCTGCTTGTCCTTGCGGCGCACCGCCTCGCACGCCTTGCCGGTCAGCAGGACGTCCCGCAGGCCCGGGGCGATGGTGGTGGCGAAGTCGATCGCGCCGAGCTTCTTCAGGGCGCGGCCGGCGCTGCCGAGTTTGTAGAACATCTGGAGGTAGTCCAGCAGCGCGCGCTCGGCGTCGATGGCGAGGGCGTGCACCTCGCCGGGGCGGCGCCCGCCGCGGGCCGCGTCACCGGCCGACGCGCCGTCCGGCCCCGGCGCCACGGCGATCTTGCGTTCCTCGTACGGCAGCGCCTCGGTCTCGAAGACCTGGGCGATGCCCTGCCGGCCCTCGACCTCGACCAGGAGGGTCCGGCGGCCTTCGGTGGCCAGGGCAAGGGCGAGTGCAGCGGCGACCGTGGTCTTGCCGGTGCCGCCCTTGCCGCTGACGACATGGAGCCTGCTCACGTCAAGGAGCCTAACCAGTCCCCGCCGCGGCTACGCACGGGACGACCCCGGATCCGTCCCCGGGATGTTCCCTAGGGGATGGGCCGACGGACCCGGGGAAATACCTGAACAGGGCGCGGCGGGATGTCGGACGCCTTAAAATATTGGACGTTCCGTAACAGGGGGGGAATTTCCATGAGGGCGAGAAAGTGTACGGTCGTGCTGGCGGTGCTCATCGCCGGTATTTTCGTACTGATCCATTTTCTTCTCGTCGATTTCAGGAGGGATTCCCCGTCCCTTCCCGGTGGTTACCGGAGCACCATCGTCAGCGCGCGTAAGGGATTGTTCGAGGGGTCTTTCCGGTACACCGTTCTGCGGAAAGCGGCGGAAGGGGGGATCCAGTCCTTCCGGCTCACGGTGGAGGGCGCCCGGGCCCGGCGTCCCGCCGGGGCGCCCTCCCCGGGCGGGACCGGGGACGTACGGGTCGGCGCGCTCATGGGAGCCAGGCTGCGCTGCGCCGGCAGCCGTATCGCCTGCACCGCGAATTCCTCGGAACGCCAGCCGGTGCTCACCCCGCAGGACTCCGCGGAATGGAACTGGACGATCGCCACACCGGAAGCCGGAAAGGCGACCGTCACGCTCACCCTCACCGCGTATTACGAGGGTACCCGCGAGGTGCTGGCGGAGACTTCCCCCATCGAGCAGGATCTCGATATCGAGGGGGAAGGGAATTTCTGGGGGGGTGATCGGTGATTCGTGGCAGTGGTTCGCCGCGTTCGTCGGAGTGCTGGCGGGGGCCGTTCCCCTCGTCGAATACCTGGAGCGCCGCAGGAGCCGGACGGCGGACGGCGGGGAAGCGGAGGAAGGGCGCGCTCCGGTCGTCTGACCTTGCCCTTCCCGGTGGTGACCGGACGCCGGGGGCGGCGGCGTGAGAGGCCGTCCCGGCAGGCATTACGCTCGCTCCATGACCAAGTGGGAATACGCGACCGTGCCGCTTCTCGTACACGCGACGAAGCAGATTCTGGACACCTGGGGCGAGGACGGCTGGGAGCTGGTCCAGGTCGTTCCGGGCCCGAACAACCCCGAGCAGTTGGTGGCCTACCTGAAGCGGGAGAAGGCGTGAGCGCCGTCGAGGCGAGGATCGCGGAGCTGGGGCTGAAGCTCCCCGAGGTCGTGCCGCCGCTGGCCGCGTACCAGCCCGCGGTGCGCTCCGGGAACCACATCTTCACCTCCGGCCAGCTCCCCATGGTGGACGGCGCCCTGCCCGCCACCGGCAAGGTCGGCGCCGAGGTCACGCCCGAGGCGGCCAAGGAACTGGCCGCGGTCTGCGCGCTCAACGCGCTGGCCGCGGTGAAGTCCGTCCTCGGCGACCTGGACCGGATCCAGCGGGTCGTGAAGGTCGTCGGCTTCGTCGCCTCCGCGCCGGACTTCACCGGCCAGCCCGGGGTCGTCAACGGCGCCAGTGAGCTGCTCGGCGAGATCCTCGGCGACAAGGGCGTGCACGCCCGGTCCGCGGTCGGCGTGGCGGTGCTGCCCGTCGACGCGCCCGTCGAGGTCGAGATCCAGGTCGAGATCGCGGAGTAGCGGTCCCGTGAGCCGGTTGTCCGGCCCGCGCCGATCCCCCGGCGCGGGCCGGACATCGTACGGGCCCGGAAGACCGCACACGGGGTGCCGGAAAGGGCCCCTCGAACATCCGCGCGTGAGCGCATAGCATCCGGCCATGTCGTCGACGACCAATGGCCAGTGGTACCCGCCGGAGTGGCCGGACCTCATCCGGGCGCTCGTGAACGGCGAGCTGACCCCCGCCGAGCCCCGGCGGGCCGCGACCGTCCTGCTGCTGCGGGACGGCGACGGCGGGCCCACCGTGCACATGCTGCGCAGACGCGCCTCCATGGCCTTCGCCGGAGGCGCGTACGCCTATCCGGGCGGCTCCGTGGACCCGCGCGACGAAGGGCCGGTCGCCTGGGCCGGGCCCTCGCGCGCCGCGTGGGCCGCGCGGCTCGGCGTCGATGAGGCCACCGCGCAGTCCGTCGTCTGCGCCGCCGTACGCGAGACGTTCGAGGAGTCCGGGGTGCTGCTCGCGGGCCCCTCGGCGACGACCGTCGTCGCGGACACCACCGGCGACGACTGGGAGGCCGGCCGCGCCGCCCTCGTCGCCCATGAACTCTCCTTCGCCGACTTCCTCGGCCGCCACGGGCTGGTGCTCCGCTCCGACCTGCTGGGCGCCTGGGCCCGCTGGATCACCCCCGAGTTCGAACCGCGCCGCTACGACACGTGGTTCTTCGTCGCCGCGCTCCCTGAGGGGCAGCGCACCCGTAATGCCTCCACGGAGGCGGACCGCACCGTGTGGACCCGTCCGGCCGATGCCATCGCCGGATACGAACGCGGCGACCTGCTGATGATGCCGCCGACCCTCGCCACTCTGCGTGCCCTGGAGCCGTACGGGTCCGCCGCCGCCGTCCTGGAGGCGTCCGGGCGGTGCGATCTGACGCCGGTACTGGCCCGCGCCCGGCTGCGCGGCGGCGAGATCGAGCTGACCTGGCCGGGGCACGAGGAGTTCACCAAGCACATCGCACCGGGCGGGGCGGGCCCCGACGGCGCCACGGACGGAGACCCGGTATGACGAACGCGGCAGCCCTGCCCGGCCAGCCCCGGGGCGCGGTGGTCTCCGGACCGGCCACCGAGCGCGCCCGGTGCGTCCTGGCACCCAACCCATCGGCGATGACCCTGGACGGCACCAACACCTGGATCGTCGCCGAGCCCGGCTCCTCGTCGGCCGTCGCCATCGACCCCGGACCGCTCGACGAGGGCCACCTGCGGGCCGTCATCGACGCCACCGAACAGGCCGGGAAACGGGTCGCGCTGACCCTGCTCACCCATGGGCACCCCGATCACGCCGAGGGCGCGGCCCGCTTCGCCGAGCTGACCGGCACGGCCGTCCGCGCCCTGGACCCGGCGCTGCGCCTGGGGGACGAGGGGCTGGGCGCCGGCGATGTGATCACCACCGGCGGCCTGGAGCTGCGTGTCGTGCCCACCCCCGGGCACACCGCCGACTCGCTCTCGTTCCATCTGCCCGCCGACGCCGCCGTCCTGACCGGCGACACCGTCCTGGGGCGCGGCACCACGATGGTCGCCCACCCCGACGGGCGGCTCGGCGACTACCTGGACTCGCTGCGCCGCCTCCGCTCGCTGACCATCGACGACGGGGTGACGACGGTGCTCCCCGGGCACGGCCCGGTCATGGACGACGCCCAGGGCGCGGTGGAGTTCTACCTGGCGCACCGCGCCAACCGGCTCGCCCAGGTGGAGACCGCCGTCGAGAACGGCCACCGCACGGCGTCCGAGGTCGTCGCCGCGGTCTACGCCGACGTCGACCGCTCCCTGTGGCCCGCCGCCGAACTGTCCGTACGGGCGCAGTTGGAGTACCTGGGGGAGCACGGGCTGATCTGAGCGCCCGGGGCGCGCCGCTCAGGGGCGGGGCGCCTTCGGGCCGTGCACGGCCAGATACTCGTCGGCCAGCCAGGGCGCGAGACCGGCCAGCAGTTCGTCGAGCAGCGCGGGGTGCTCCGCCGGCGCGCGGGCGGCTCGGGCGGCGGCGCGCATCTGCTCGGCGCGCGCCGGGTAGTAGCGGCCGAACACCTCGGCCATCTCGGTCAGCTCGCTGGTCCAGCCGCCCCACCGCGGCATCACCAGCGTGAAGCCGGTACGCACCAGACGCCGGCTCTCACCCCGGGTCAGCCGCCGCCGCTCCTCCTCCGTACGCGCCGCCGCCGCGCGCTCGCGCATCCCCGGCAGCAGCCGGAAGAGGTCCCCGTTGGTCTCCCGGGCCAGCAGTGAGGTCGGGCGGTAACGGGGCAGCCGGTCGGCCAGATCGGGCCCGGCGAGCGGGGTGCACAGGCAGGCCACGAACCAGCCCAGGTCGTACCGCTCCCGCGCGCTGAGCAGCCGCTCCACTCCGTCGATCAGGATGCCCGCGCCGTCGATCTGCGGAAAGGCCGCGTCGAGTTCCGCGCCCAGGGCGCCGGCGGCGGTGTGGTCGTCCGGGGTGGGCGCCCCGTGGAGCGCGAGCAGCAGGTCGAGGTCGGAGACCCCGGGGACGGCGGTGCCGCGCGGGATGCTGCCGTAGAGGTACGTGCTGTGCAGCCGGGCGCCGAAGCGCGCCTCGCTCCACTCCCGCGCGGCCGCCGCCACGGGGACGAACTCCTCGGTGATCCGCGCGAGCGCGCCTTCCCGGAGGAAGTAGCCGTCCTGGTCGAGCCCCGGCCCGGTGGAGTCGCTCATGGCGCCAGCATGACGACGCGTCCGGGCACGAGCCATCGGATTTCGCGTGCGGAGGCGCGGGCTGGGCGCGTACATGCCCAAGGAGGCGCCGTACGTGGCCGCTCAGGCGGCTCCCGGGGGCCGGACGGCCCCGGGCATGGCATGACGGCTCCGCGGCGCCGTACGGGCCGGGAGCGGGGCGCCGCCGCGGGGGCGGCGCCCGGGGGTCAGCGGGAGCGCTTCGCCAGCCGCTCGACGTCGAGGAGGATCACGGCGCGCGCCTCCAGGCGCAGCCAGCCGCGGCCCGCGAAGTCGGCGAGGGCCTTGTTGACCGTCTCGCGGGAGGCGCCCACCAACTGGGCCAGCTCCTCCTGCGTCAGGTCGTGGACGACGTGGATGCCCTCCTCGGACTGCACGCCGAAGCGGCGCGACAGGTCCAGCAGGGCGCGGGCCACGCGGCCGGGAACGTCCGAGAAGACCAGGTCGGACATCTGGTCGTTGGTCTTGCGCAGGCGCCGGGCGACGGCGCGCAGCAGGGCGGTGGCCACCTCGGGCCGGGCGTTCAGCCACGGCTGGAGGTCGCCGTGGCCCAGGCCGAGGAGCTTGACCTCGGTGAGGGCGGAGGCGGTGGCGGTACGCGGGCCCGGGTCGAAGAGCGACAGCTCACCGATCAGCTCGCCGGGGCCGAGGACGGCGAGCATGTTCTCGCGGCCGTCCGGGGAGGTGCGGTGCAGCTTCACCTTGCCCTCGGTGACCACGTACAGGCGGTCGCCGGGGTCCCCTTCGTGGAACAGGGCGTCGCCGCGAGCGAGCGTGACCTCTCCCATTGAGGCGCGCAGCTCCGCCGCCTGCTCATCGTCGAGCGCCGCGAAGAGCGGTGCGCGCCGCAGAACGTCGTCCACGAGATCTCTCCTTGTCGACATGCTCCGGAGGACTGTGGTCCCCATCATGCCGGAATGCAAAACAGTGCGATCAATCACAAGTTTGCCGGACCGCCGGCCCGAGCCCTACGCCAGGGGGCCGATCGGGGTGGTGAAAACCGGTGATCGAGTCGGATGTCGGTGGGTGGCCGTAGTCTGGCCGAGTGTCCAACACGCCGGTGAGAGCACGGGACGAGGGGGCTGAGCGAGTGACCGCCGAACGCGATTCCGCTCTGGGCGAACGCCCGTCCGTGAATGCCCCGGAAGCGAAGGTAAGCACCAAATCGCCGCTCCCGCCGCCACCCGCGCGCAGGGCGGCGCGGACGCCGCACGCCCCCGGTGCGACGCACTCCGCGAGGCGGCCGGCGGCGGACCCGGTACGGAAGTCGGCACGGCGCAAGTCGGTACGGAAGAGGGCCGCGTGAAACACACCCCAGCGAAGACGACGGAACAGACCGCACCCCCGGCCGGGCGGAACGGCGCGGAGGCGGCCACGTCGCGAGCGGCGGTCAAGAAGGCGGCCGCGAAGAAGACCACGGCGAAGAAGACCGTGGCGAAGAAGGCGACAGCCAAGAAGACGACCACGACCGCCGCCGAGAAGACCGTCACGAAGAAGACAACCGCCAAGAAGGCGACCGCGAAGAAGGCGACCGCCAAGAAGACCGCCACCGCGAAGACCGCCGCGAAGGCTCCCGCCCGGAAGCCCGAGTCGCACGTCGCGCTGGTGCGCCGGGCCCGGCGGATCAACCGTGAGCTGGCCGAGCTGTATCCGTACGCCCATCCGGAGCTGGACTTCACCAACCCCTTCGAGCTGCTGGTCGCGACGGTGCTCTCCGCGCAGACCACCGACCTGCGGGTCAACCAGACCACCCCGGCCCTCTTCGCCGCCTGCCCCACACCGGAGGACATGGCGGCGATGGACCCGGAGCGGCTGGAGGAGCTGATCCGGCCGACGGGCTTCTTCCGGGCCAAGGCGAGGTCGCTGCTCGGCCTGTCGGCGGCGCTGCGCGACCGCTTCGGCGGCGAGGTGCCCGGCCGGCTTGAGGACCTGGTCACGCTGCCCGGCGTCGGCCGCAAGACCGCCAACGTCGTGCTCGGCAACGCCTTCGGCGTCCCCGGTATCACCGTCGACACCCACTTCGGCCGCCTGTCGCGCCGCTTCGGCTGGACCACGCAGGAGGACCCGGAGAAGGTCGAGGCGGACGTCGCCGCGCTCTTCCCCAAGAGCGAGTGGACGATGCTCTCGCACCGCGTCGTCTTCCACGGCCGCCGCGTCTGCCACTCCCGTAAACCCGCCTGCGGCGCCTGCGGCATCGCCCCGCTCTGCCCGTCGTACGGCGAGGGCGAGACCGACCCGGAGAAGGCGAAGAAGCTGCTCAAGTACGAACTGGGCGGGCAGCCGGGACAGCGGCTCAACCCGCCCGCCGGATATCCCGGCAGGCCCGCGCCCCCGCTGGGGGCCCCGGCCTCATGACACCGGCCCCGGCCGCTTCGGCGGTACGGGCCGCACCGGCGGCCCCCGGGACGGGCCGCGAGGCCCCGCCCCGGGCGCCGCACACCGAACCAGGGCCTTGAGGGGGCGCGTATGACGAGTGCACGGGAGCAGTACGGCGAGCGGACCGGCGACGGGCGGGCCGCGGCGCAGCGGTCCGCCGGGGGCGCGGCGGCGCGGGGCGGACCGGAGCCGCACGGGGACGGCGCGGCCGCGCCCGGGGCCCCGGCCACCGCCGCGCCCGGGAGTGCCGGGCGCCTCCCGCAGGCCCGGGTGAGCACCGAGGGGCTGCCCGAGTGGCTGGATCCGGTCGTCCGCGCGGCCGAGACCGTCGAACCGCACCAGCTCAGCAGCTTCCTGCCGCCGAAGAGCGGTGGCCGGCAGTCCGCGGTGCTGGTCCTCTTCGGGCAGGGCGCCCGTGGCCCGGAGCTGCTGCTGATGGAGCGCGCCGGGACGCTGCGCTCGCACGCCGGGCAGCCCTCGTTCCCCGGGGGCGCGCTCGACCCGGAGGACGGCGATCCGGAAGGAAGCGGTCCGGTGCGGGCCGCGCTGCGGGAGGCCCAGGAGGAGACCGGGCTCGACCCGGCGGGCGTGCAGGTCTTCGGGGTGCTGCCGCGGCTCTACATCCCCGTCAGCGGCTTCGTGGTGACGCCGGTGCTCGGCTGGTGGCGCGAGCCCAGCCCGGTCGGCGCGGTCGACGCGGCGGAGACGGCCCGGGTGTTCACCGTTCCCGTGGCGGATCTCACGGACCCGGCCCACCGGGTGACGGCCCGCCATCCGCGCGGCCACACCGGCCCGGCGTTCCTCGTCGAGTCGGCCCTGGTCTGGGGTTTCACCGCCGGTGTGATCGACCGCCTGCTGCACTACGCGGGCTGGGAGATTCCGTGGGACCGCACGAAGCAGGTCCCGCTCGACCGGAGCGCGTGAGACGGTGTCCGGCGTGAACGTCCTGGACATCCTGTTGCTGGTCGCCGCCGTGTGGTTCGCGATCGTCGGCTATCGGCAAGGCTTCGTCGTCGGCATCCTGTCCGTGCTCGGCTTCCTCGGCGGTGGCCTGATCGCGGTCTACGTCCTGCCCGTGATCTGGAACGAGGTCACCGACGACGCCACCCCCGGCACCTTCGCGGCCATCGCCGCCGTCGCCATCGTCATCATCTGTGCCTCCGTCGGGCAGGCGCTCACCACCCATCTGGGCAACAAGCTGCGCCGCCACATCACGTGGTCACCGGCCAGAGCGCTGGACGCCACCGGCGGCGCGCTCGTCAACGTCGTGGCGATGCTGCTGGTGGCCTGGCTGATCGGCTCCGCGCTGGCCGGTACGTCGCTGCCGACGCTCGGCAAGGAGGTCCGCAACTCCAAAGTGCTGCTGGGCGTCTCGCAGGTGATGCCGCAGCAGGCGACGACGTGGTTCACGGACTTCTCCTCGGTGCTCGCGCAGAACGGCTTCCCGCAGGTCTTCACGCCGTTCTCCAACGAACCGATCACCTCCGTCCCGGCCCCCGACCCGCAGCTCGCGCACAGCCCGGTCTCCGGCCGGGCCAAGCGCAGCATCGTCAAGGTCGTCGGGACGGCGCCCAGTTGCGGCAAGGTCCTGGAGGGCAGCGGTTTCGTCTTCGCGCCGCACCGCGTGATGACCAACGCCCACGTCGTCGGCGGCGTCTCCGAACCGACCGTGCAGATCGGCGGCGAGGGCGCCACCTACGACGCCAAGGTCGTCCTCTACGACTGGGAGCGGGACATCGCGGTGCTCGACGTCCCCGCGCTGCGGGCGCCCGCGCTGAAGTTCGCCGACTCCGGCGCGGCGAGCGGCAACAGCGCCATCGTCGCGGGCTTCCCCGAGAACGGCGGCTACGACGTCCGCGCGGCCCGCATCCGCGGCCGCATCCAGGCCAACGGCCCGGACATCTACCACCGGGGCACGGTCGCCCGCGATGTGTACTCGCTGTACGCGACGGTGCGGCAGGGCAACTCCGGCGGACCGCTGCTCACCCCGCGGGGTGACGTGTACGGCGTGGTGTTCGCCAAGTCCCTCGACGACGCGCAGACCGGCTACGCGCTGACCGCCCGCGAGATCCACGAGGACGTCGTCAAGGGGCGGAGCGCCCGGCGCCCGGTGGACACCGAGGGCTGCGCGATCTGAGCGACCGGAGCTGCGCGACCGGGCGGCGGGTATCGGCGGGAGAAGCCCCGCGCGGTGCCCGCCGTCGCCGTGTCAGCCGCGGGGATGGCGCAACCGCGCGCTCATCCACCGCGCTCTGCGGCGCAGGATGCGGGGGATGCCCATCGGGTGCGCGGAATCCGGGTGCGGGGGACCCGCGGGCCCGCCGGCCCGGAGGTCGGTGGTGCCCCTGTCCCGCGTACCCACGGCAGCGGCACTGCTGCGGCGGTTGCGTGCCACGTCACGGTAGTCGTGCGTCCAGCCCATACCCTCGACTCTGCCCGTGGCCCGAGGTCCGTAACCGCCGCGTGGCCCGCCAATCGGCCTATGCGCCAGGCAATTGGCCGCCTGTCACCGCCGCGTTCCCCGCCGGTTCGCCGGGCTGATTCCGAGGGCCGGGGCGGGCTCCGTCAGCGGTCCGGCTCGGGGTCCCGGAGCCAGTTGACCAGTTCCGTGGAGAACGCCACCGGGTCCTCCTCGTGGGGGAAGTGGCCGAGCCCGTCGAAGAGCCGCCAGCGGTAGGGGGCCTCGACGTACGCGCCGGAGCCCGCGGCGGTGCGGGTGCGCATCACCGGGTCGAGCGAGCCGTGCAGATGCAGGGTCGGGACGCGTACCGGCAGCTTCATCCGGCGGTTGAACTGGAGGCCGTCGGGCCGGCCCAGGGAGCGGACCATCCAGCGGTACGGCTCGATGGAGCAGTGGGCGGTCGAGGGGATGCCCATGGCCCGCCGGTAGACGGTGACGGCGTCCTCGTCGAGGGGTTGCGGGCCGGACCAGTCGTGGAGCATCTCGCCGACCCGGGCGGCGTCGTCGGCGACCAGCGCCCGCTCGGGCAGCCACGGCCGCTGGAAGCCCCAGATGTGGGCGCTGCGGCGGGTCTGCCGGGCGTCGGCGAGCATCGCGCGGCGCCACAGCCGCGGGTGCGGCATCGAGGCGACGGCGAGGCGGCGCACCAGCTTCGGCCGCATCACCGCCGCCGTCCACGCGAGGTAGCCGCCCAGGTCGTGGCCGACGAGCGCGGCGTCCGGCTCGCCGAGGGAGCGGATGACGCCGGTGACGTCGAGGGCGAGGTTGGCCGGGTCGTAGCCGCGCGGGGTGCGGTCGCTGCCGCCGACGCCGCGCAGGTCCATCGCGACGGCGCGGTAGCCCGCCTCGGCGAGCACCGGTAGCTGGTGCCGCCAGGTCCACCAGAACTGCGGGAAGCCGTGCAACAGCAGCACCAGCGGGCCGTCGCCCATCTCCGCGATGTGGAACCGGGCGCCGTTCGCCGCGACGTCCCGGTGCGTCCAGGGTCCGTCGGGGCGTACGACCGGTGCGGTGCTGTCGGGGACCGTCATGCCGAGGTGCGTGTCACGGACTCCAGGACCGGGTGGTCCACGGGCTCCGGCCGCGGGTGCGGCTTGGCCTTCTGGAGGACGGCCGCGGTCTGCTTGGCGGAGGCGATCGACTTCTCCGGCTTCTTGATCTTCTTGATCTTGGCGAGTGCGATCAGCGCCAGCAGCAGTGCGATGACGATGAAGGCGCCGCCGACGATCAGGAACGACCAGGCGAGCCCCAGACCGAGGTTGTGGATGCCGTACGCCGCGGCGAAGCTCAGCACCGGCAGGGCGAAGAGCATCAGCACCCCGGCGACGATGAAGGCGGCGCCGCCGATGCCCGCCCGCTTCGCGTCCATGCGCAGCTCGGCCTTGGCCAGTGCGATCTCGTCGTGCACGAGTGCGGACAACTCGGCGGTGGCCGTCGCCACCAACTGGCCGAGGCTGCGGTCTGCGCCGTCGTCGGCTGAACTCATCGCCGTCTCCCTTATGTCTGCTGCGTAGGCAAAGCCTCTCAGATCATGCCGGACCATCGTCCCCGGCGTCGGCGCCGGTGGCCACTTCGGCAAGCCGCCGGTGTTCCGCGGCCTGTGCCTCCAGCATCGCGGCCATCCGCAGGTGGTACGCGGGGTCGCCCTTCTCGTAGATGTCGGGTATGCCGTCCCGGTCCTCGTCGCGCTCCTCCTCGTCGCAGAGGGCGCGGTACTTGTTGTTGCGGAGTTTGAGCAGGACGGTGGCGCAGCCGGCGGCGATCAGCGAGCCGAGCAGGACGGACGCCTTGATCTCCGCGGTGAGTGCCGGATCGTCGCCGAAGGCGAGTTCGCCGATGAGCAGGGAGACGGTGAAGCCGATGCCGGCGAGGGTGGCGACGGCGAAGAGGTCGGGCCACTTGAGGTCGGGGTTGAGCCGGGCGCGGGTGAAGCGGGCGGTCAGCCACGTACCGCCGAAGATGCCGAGTGTCTTGCCGACGACGAGACCGAGGACCACGCCAAGGGTCTCGGGGCGGGCGAAGACCTCGCGGAGGGCGCCGCCGGAGAGGGACACCCCGGCGGAGAAGAGCGCGAAGAGCGGCACGGCCAGGCCCGCGGAGAGCGGGCGGACCAGGTGCTCGATGTGCTCGCCGGGGGAGTGGTTCTCGTCCTCGCGGGGGGTGCAGCGCAGCATCAGGCCCATCGCGACGCCCGCGATCGTGGCGTGCACCCCGCTGTTCTCCATCAGCGCCCAGATGACCAGGCCCAGCGGCACGTAGACGTACCAGCCGCGGACGCCCTTGCGCAGCAGCAGGTGGAAGACGCCCAGGCCGACGACGGCCAGGCCGAGCGCCAGGAAGTTGATCTGCGAGGTGAAGAAGACCGCGATGATCAGGATGGCGAAGAGGTCGTCGACGACGGCCAGGGTGAGCAGGAAGGCGCGCAGCGCGGACGGCAGGGACGTACCGATGACGGCGAGGACGGCGAGCGCGAAGGCGATGTCGGTGGCGGTGGGCACCGCCCAGCCGCCCAGGGAGCCGCCCCCGACGAGGTTGACGACGACATCGACGAGCGCGGGCATCGCCATACCGCAGAGCGCGGCGATCACCGGGAGCGCGGCCGCCTTGGGATCGCGCAGCTCCCCGGCGACGAGTTCGCGCTTCAGCTCGATGCCGGCGACGAAGAAGAAGAGGGCGAGCAGGCCGTTGGCCGCCCAGTGCTCGATGGAGAGGTCGAGCCCGAGGGAGGCGGGGCCGAGGTGGAAACCGCGGACCGCCTCGTAGCTGCCGCCGAAGGCGTTTGCCCAGATCAGGGCGGCCACGGCGGCGACGAGGAGGAGGATTCCGCCGACCGTCTCGGTGCGGAGCGCGTCGGCGATGAAGTTCCGCTCGGGCAGTGGCAGACGGCCGAGGAAGAGGGAACGGCGGTTCTGGGGGGCGCTCACGGGGGCTGACCTCCGGCGGTTTCGGCAGCTGAGTACGGCTGTTGCAGTTGCCGACCAGACTTCCCGGCGCACCCTGAGATCTTGGCGTTTCCTTGACGCCGCTCCCACTCTACCGGGCGGGTGCCTTCCCTGCGGGGCCTTCCTCACTTTACGGACATAACGGTGGGCGGGCCTGGGGACGGGGCGTGGGTTCGCCCTGGGGCGGGGCGCGGTCGGCGCGGCCGAGAGGTGCTCCGCACGGGCGGAGGCGCGGTGCCTGCCGTGGGCCGTCGTGGTGGAGGGGGAGGGCGTCCCGGGCCGGGGTGCGGCCGTGTCGTGTCGATCTTGTTCCGGGGCGGAGGCGCGCGGGGCTCGGCCGCCCTGGTCTGCTCCGGAGCGGAGCCCGGCCTCCCAGGTGGGCCGGAGAACGCCGTGGGGGCACCGGTCGTCCTGCCGGTGCCCCCACGGGCCGTGCGTGTCGAGCGCGGCGGTGCCGCGCCGCAGGTCAGTCCTCGCTCGCCGCCGCCGGCAGCTTCGCCTGGATGAGATCCATGACGGAGGAGTCGGTGAGCGTGCTGACGTCACCGAGGTCGCGGTTCTCGGCGACGTCCCGCAGCAGCCGCCGCATGATCTTGCCGGAGCGGGTCTTGGGCAGCTCGGCGACCGGCATGATCCGCTTCGGCTTCGCGATCGGGCCGAGGTGCCGCGCGACATGCGCCCGCAACTCCTCGACCAGCGACGCGTCCTCCGCGTCCGCCGACCCGCGCAGGATCACGAAGGCGCAGATCGCCTGGGTGGTCTGCGGATCCGTGGCGCCGACCACCGCGGCTTCGGCGACCTTCGGGTGGGAGACCAGCGCCGATTCCACCTCGGTGGTGGAGATGTTGTGGCCGGAGACGAGCATGACGTCGTCGACCCGGCCCAGCAGCCAGATGTCGCCGTCCTCGTCCTTCTTGGCACCGTCACCCGCGAAGTACCGGCCCTCGAAGCGCGACCAGTACGTGTCGAGGTAGCGCTGGTCGTCGCCCCAGATGGTGCGGAGCATCGACGGCCACGGCTCGGTCAGTACGAGGTAGCCCCCGGCGCCGTCGGGCACCTCGTTGCCGTCGTCGTCCACGACGGTCGCGGCGATACCGGGCAGCGGGCCCTGCGCCGAGCCGGGCTTGGCCGCCGTGACGCCGGGCAGCGGGCTGAGCATCATCGCGCCCGTCTCCGTCTGCCACCAGGTGTCGACGACCGGGGCGGTGTCGCCGCCGATGTGCTTGCGGTACCACATCCACGCCTCGGGGTTGATCGGCTCGCCGACCGACCCCAGGACGCGCAGCGACGACAGGTCGAACTTCGCCGGGATGTCGTCGCCCCACTTCATGCAGGCGCGGATCGCGGTGGGCGCGGTGTAGAGCAGCGTGACGCCGTACTTCTGGACGATCTCCCACCAGCGGCCCTGGTGCGGGGTGTCCGGCGTGCCCTCGTACAGCACCTCCGTCGCGCCGTTGGCGAGCGGCCCGTAGGTGATGTACGAGTGGCCCGTCACCCAGCCGACGTCGGCGGTGCACCAGTAGACGTCGGTCTCCGGCTTGAGGTCGAAGACGGCGTGGTGGGTGTAGGCCACCTGGGTGAGGTAGCCGCCGGTGGTGTGCAGGATGCCCTTGGGCTTACCGGTGGTGCCGGAGGTGTAGAGGATGAACAGCGGATGCTCGGCGTCGAACGCCTCGGGCGTGTGCTGATCGCTCTGCCGGCCGACGGTCTCGTCCCACCACAGGTCGCGGCCCTCGGTCCAAGCGGTGTCCTGGCCGGTGCGGCGCACGACGAGGACGTTGCGGACGTTCTCCGTACCGGGCTTGGTCAGTGCCTCGTCGACGGCGGGCTTGAGGGCGGACGGCTTGCCGCGGCGGTAGCCGCCGTCGGCGGTGATCACCACGCGGGCGTCCGCGTCCTGGATACGGGTGGCCAGCGCGTCCGCCGAGAAGCCGCCGAAGACGACGGAGTGCGGGGCGCCCAGACGGGCGCAGGCCAGCATGGCGATGATCGTCTCCGGGATCATCGGCATGTACAGCGCGACCCGGTCACCGGCCTCGACGCCCAGCTCCGTCAGGGCGTTGGCCGCCTTGGAGACCTCGCGCTGCAACTCGGCGTAGGTGATCGAGCGGCTGTCGCCGGGCTCGCCCTCGAAGTGCAGCGCTACGCGGTCGCCCAGGCCGTTCTCGACGTGCCGGTCCACGCAGTTGTACGCGACGTTGAGCTTGCCGTCGGCGAACCACTTCGCGAAGGGCGCGTTGGACCAGTCGAGCGTCTGGGTGGGCGGCGTCTGCCAGCTCAGCCGCTTGGCCTGCTCCGCCCAGAAGTCCAGCCGGTCCGACGCCGCCTGCTCGTACGCCGCTGCCGTGACGTTGGCGTGCGCGGCCAGGTCGGCGGGCGGCGCGAACCGCCGTTCCTCCTTGAGAAGGTTGGCCAGACTGCTCTCGTTGCTCACGACATCTCCCATTCCCAGGGCGTCCGGTGTGTCCCGGGTCATAGCTCATCAGCCCGCGGTACGCCCTGACAAGGGCTGTCGGGGAAAATTGGTGTAGACCTGTAGAGATCGCAGGTCAGGCCGGTATCGGTGCGGCTTCGGCGCGTACGGCCGAGAAGCGCCCGCCGGCCTCGTCCAGGACGTACGCCGGGGCCTCGCCGACGTGGAAGTACGCGCCGTGAAGAAGGTGTGGTTGCGGTGTCTCCTGCTCGGTCTGCGGCATGTCCGGCTCCCTCGGGGCGGCGCGCTCGCGCGGGTCGCGATGGCGCTGCGGAGGTGCGAGCCGACTGGTGGCACAGGGCGCGAGGCGAGGCTCGGTCACTCTCCGTGTTCAATAAATGGAGCGTAATCTCGCGTAAAGAGCGCGAGAAGTGTTTTCGCGCAAGTGACCTATATCTTCGCCCTGAAGGGTGAATGCGTGCGGCGCCGCTTTACCTTTTGGTCGCTCATTCCGGTGAGTTCCGACCCTGAAGGGTTTCTTCCGGTAAAGCCGTACGCGTGCGTCCGGAGTTCGCGGGAAGGGCGGGGTCCGAAAGAAGGGCGTGGCCGGCGGCGAAGAGGTCGCCGCCGGCCGACGGGTCAGACCGGCTGCGGAGCCGCCGCCCCCTCGGTGAGGACGAACGCCGGATCGACCTGCGCGGCGAGATCCGCACCGGTCTTCTCGTTGCCCCAGCTCTCCGCGTTCTTCAGGTGGAAGTGCACCATCTGGCGGGTGTAGCGCTGCCAGTCGCGCCGCGCGTACGACGCGTCGGCGGCGCCGTGCAAGGTCTCCAGGGCGCGGCGGTTGGCGTCCTCCAACTCGGCGAACGGGGCGGGGCGGCCCTTCTCCATGGCCCGCACCCAGTCCGAGTGGCCGACCGTCACCAGCAGGTCGTCGCCCACCTCCGCGCGCAGGAAAGCGAGGTCGTCGGGGCCCTGCACCTTGTTGCCCACCACCTTCAGGCTGACGTCGAAGTCCCGCGCGTACTCCTTGTACTGGCGGTAGACGGCGATGCCCTTACGGGTCGGCTCGGCGACCAGGAACGTCATGTCGAAGCGGGTGAACATCCCGGAGGCGAAGGAGTCCGATCCGGCGGTCATGTCGACGACGACGTACTCCTCCCGGCCGTCCACGAGGTGGTTCAGGCACAGTTCGACCGCGCCGACCTTGGAGTGGTAGCAGGCGACGCCCAGGTCGGACTCGGTGAACGGGCCGGTGGCCATCAGCCGCACCGAGGTGTCGTCGAGCGGCACCGTACGGGCGCAGGCGTCGTAGACGGGGTTGTCGCCGCCGACGCGCAGGAGCTGGGAGCCGTCCCCCGGGGGCGTCGTCTTGATCATCGTCTCGGCGGACGCGATACGCGGGTTGCTGCCGCGCAGGTACTCCTTGATCAGCGGGAGCTGGGCGCCCATCGCGGGGAGCGCGGCGGCGGCCGCGTCATCCAGCCCCAGGGCGGCTCCCAGGTGCTGGTTGATGTCGGCGTCCACCGCGATCACGGGGACGCGGGCGGCCGCGAGGTGGCGGATGAACAGGGAGGACAGGGTGGTCTTGCCGCTGCCGCCCTTTCCTACGAAAGCGATCTTCATGTTCACCAACAGTAATCTGCTTATCGCGCTCAGTGAGAAGCCCGCGTGAAGAAGACCACTCCATCGGGGGGTGCGGCCACCGGGTGCGTAGGGTCGTACCCATGGCTGCAGACACCCGGGGCACGGCCCCGCACCCCCCGCGGGCGGACGGCGATCCGCTGGCGGCTCTGGCATCGCTCCCGGGCGTCGTCGACGCGGTGGATTCCGTGCGCAAGGGCGTGGACCGGCTCTACGGGCACCGGATCATGCGCCGCCGCAGTGTGGAGGTCACCTCCGAGGCGGCGCTGCGCGGAGCGCGTGGCTCCGCCGCGCTCGCGGGGGCCGACTGGGCGCTGGAGGAGGTCCGGCGCCGCACCGACTTCAGCGCGGAAGGCGAACCGGCGACGGTCGGCGCGGCGCTCCGGCTGACCGCCGAGGCGGGCCAACTGCTCAGCGTGTGGCGGCAGTCGCCGCTGCGGGTCCTGGCGCGGCTGCACCTGGTGGCGGCCGGTGGCGGCGGCGCGGACGACGCCGTCGGCCGACCGCGGCTGGCGGCGGAGACGGTCGACGAGCCGTTGATCGAACTGCCGCTGCCCGGGGCGGAAGAGGTGGCGGGGCGGCTGGACGGGCTGGCGCGGCTGCTGCTCGCCGGCAGTGAGGCGCCCGCCCTGGTGACCGCCGCCGTGGTCCACGGCGAACTGCTGGCACTGCGTCCCTTCGGCTCGCACAACGGCCTGGTCGCGCGCGCCGCGGAGCGCATCGTGCTGATCGGCAGCGGCCTCGACCCGAAGTCCATCTGCCCGGCCGAGGTCGGCCACGCGGAGCAGGGCCGGGCCGCCTATGTGGCCGCGCTGGAGGGGTACGTCTCCGGGACGCCCGACGGGGTGGCTGCCTGGATCGCGCACTGCGGACGCGCCGTGGAGCTGGGCGTCCGGGAATCGACGGCGGTCTGCGAGGCGCTGCAGCGCGGCGCCGCCTGAGCGGCCACGGGCCGGGGTTTCCGGTGCAGTGGCCCGGTCCCGGACAGGAGTTGCGGCGGTACGTGGTGCTGATACGTACCGCCGCTGGCACGTCCGCCGCGTGACCATGCGTGCACTTTCCTTGCCCATCAGGCCGGAGTCTTCGTCCGTCGCCTGGTGCGGCTGGCCCGTAATCGACGGGTCGGCGTCGCGTGGGTGCGCGGCATTCATGCATCGGTCCGTGGGCCTTACTGCGTTACAGGTGATCCTCTCGGACGTCCTTGGTCTCGCGGGCCGTGATTCCTTTGTACCCCAGGCCCCCGACAAGGGGAACCCTTCGCCTCATATCTTTACTTTTGCCTTCAATAACGGGCGGGAAGGGCAAAGCGGGTGGTGTCCTGCTGGGTATACGGTGCCCCGCCGGCGGGGATTCCACCGGCCCGGCACCGCCTTTCCGGGAGATCTCCGGGTTCCGGCCGAAGGCGCGTCAGGGATATTTCCGGGTCGGACCGGGGCGCACCGGAGTTTCCCGTCCGCCATGCTCCGTCACCTCAGGCGGCGTAACTCCGGCGCCGCCGCGCCGCGTACACCAGGCTCGCGCCGACGGCAGCCGCGCCCACCGCGGCGACGAGGGTGAGCACCGGCCGGGAGGGCAGCGCCGGCAGCGGCCGGGTGAGCGGCACCGGGCGGCTGAACGACAGCACCGGCCACTCCCGGGCGGCCGCCTCCCGGCGCAGCGCCCGGTCGGGGTTGACGGCGAAGGGGTGGCCGACGGCCTCCAGCATGGGGATATCCGTCGCCGAATCGCTGTACGCGAAGGACCGCGCCAGGTCGTACCCCTCGGTCGCGGCCAGTTCCCGTACCGCCTCCGCCTTGGTGGGCCCGTAGGCGTAATAGTCGATCGCGCCGGTGAACCGGCCGTCGTCGCCGACGGCCATACGGGTCGCCACCCCGCGGTCGGCGCCCAGGAGTTCGCCGATCGGCTCGACGATCTCCGCGCCCGAGGTGGACACGATCACCACGTCACGGCCGGCCGCGTGGTGCTCCTCGATCAGGGAGACGGCCTCGTCGTAGATGATCGGGTCGATCAGGTCGTGCAGTGTCTCGGCGACGATCTCCCGGACCTGTGCGACGTCCCAGCCGCGGCACAGCGACGAGAGATAGGCACGCAACCGTTCCATCTGGTCGTGGTCCGCGCCGCCCGCGAGGAAGAGGAACTGTGCATATGCGGTACGCAGCGCGGCCCGCCGATTGATCAGCCCGCCGCGGTAGAAGGACTTGCTGAACGTCAGCGTGCTCGACTTTGCAATGACGGTCTTGTCGAGATCGAAGAACGCAGCGGTACGGGGCATCGAGTGGCGCACGGAGGGGTTTTCCACAGGCCGAGCATAGGCTCCCTCCATTCGGGGGTAAGGTCCGCGCGTGGGTTTGCTTGAGAAGGCTCTCGGGTACACCATGGAAGTCACGGATCGTTCGCGACCGTGCTAACCCGGTCCGACTCCACCCCCCCCGAGTCGGCCGAGGAAGACGACCCCCGCTCTCCCCCCCGGCGGGGGTCGTCGCATGTCCGGACGCATTTCGCCGTGTCCGGCCGGGGCGCCGCGCCGCGGCCCGCTGTTCCTCCGCGCCGCCGAACTGCCGTCGATGACGACCCGAACTCCTCACTCTCCGTATCCGTCGTGCTGCTCTGCGGATCATTTCCGATCCGCCGGGATGTGGATGAGCGGTCCCCGGAATAGGTGACAGGAATATTCACAACTCGGAGTTGTCCACAGGTTTTGACCAAGATCCACGCGGATTTCCCGATCGCCGCACGCTAAAAGTCCGCGACAGCGCGGAAGAGCGGTACGCGATGCGACAAGGGGGATGGAACATGCGTGGATCCATGGCGGCCGGTGAGGCGGGCGTAACGGACGAGGAGCGTCCGGGACCGTTGCTCGTCACCGAGGACGAGCAACTTCTCGACGACCTTCTGCGGCTGTGTGCCGCGGCCGGGGTGACGCCACAGGTGCGCCCGGATCTGCCGGCGCGCGCGGCGCGGTGGCCGCAAGCACCGCTGGTGATCATCGGGGAGGACTGCGCGACGAGGCTGGGCGGGGCGGGGCGCCGCGACGGCATCGTCCTCATCGCGCGGGACGTGGACCGGGCCGAGGTCTGGCGGCTGGCCGTGGCCCTGGGGGCGGAGCGGGTGATCACTCTGCCCGAGGGGGAGCGGTGGCTCGCCGACCGGATCGCCGACGCGGTCGAGGGCACCGGGCCCGCCGCGCTCACCATCGGGGTGCTGGGCGGCCGCGGTGGTGCCGGGGCATCCACCCTGGCCTGCGCCCTCGCGGTGACGGCGGCCCGCAAGGGCCTGCGCACGATGCTGGTGGACGCGGATCCGCTGGGCGGCGGCCTCGATGTCCTTCTCGGGTGCGAGCGTGAGGAGGGGCTGCGCTGGCCGGCGTTCCACGAGTCGCGCGGCCGGGTGGGCGCCGGGACGCTGGCCGCTTCGCTGCCCCGGGCGCACTCCTTACGGGTGCTGAGCTGGGACCGCGGCGCGGAGGTGACGATCCCGCCCGCGGCGATGCGGGCGGTACTGGCGGCGGCCCGCCGGCGCGGCGGGGTCGTGGTGGTGGACCTGCCGCGCCGGGCCGACGAGGCGGTGGCGGAGGCGCTGGACCAGGTGGATCTGGGGCTGTTGGTGGTGCCCGCGGAGCTGCGGGCCGTCGCCGCGGCCCGGCGGGTGGTGGCCGGTACGGCGGGAGTGCCGCGGGATCTGCGGGTCGTCGTACGAGGCGTTCCCGGCGCGGCGGCGGGGCTGAGCGACGAGGAGGTCGCCGCCCTCGTGGAGCTGCCGCTGCTGGGCGAGTTGCCGTGGGATCCCGAGCCCGTGGACGGGACGGCGCGCGGTGTCCCGCCCGGGGCGCGGGCCCGGGGGCCGCTCGCCCGGTTCTGCGCGGCCTTCTGGGAGCGGGCGCTGCCGGAGGCGGCCGCCCCGGTGGCGGGCGGCGCGTCCGACGGTCCGGTGCGGGGCAGGAGGGCCGGCGATGAGTGACGTACTGCTGGACGCGGTCCGGCGGCGGCTCGCGGAGGTGGGGGCGGAGCCCACGGCGGCGCGGGTGGCGCTCGCCCTCCGGGAGGAGGGCCGGGTCCTGGGGGACGCCGAAGTGCTGGGCGTGGTGGCGGCCTTGCGCTCGGAGATGGTGGGCAGCGGCCCCCTGGAACCGTTGCTGGCGGCGCCCGAGGTGACGGATGTCCTGGTCACGGGCCCGGACGAGGTGTGGGTGGACCGAGGCGGCGGGCTGGAGCGGGCGCCGGTGCGCTTCCGGGACGCGGCCGAGGTGCGGCGGCTCGCGCAGCGGCTGGCAGCGGTGGCCGGGCGGCGCCTCGACGACGCCCGGCCCTGGGTGGACGCCCGCTTGCCGGACGGCACCCGGCTGCACGCGGTGTTGCCGCCCGTGGCCGTGGCGGGCACCTGCCTCTCGCTCCGGGTGCTGCGTCCCCGCGTCTTCGGCCTGGCGGAGCTGGTGGCGGCGGGCACGGTGCCGCCGGGGGGTGACGCGCTGCTGCGGGCGCTGCTGGCGGCCCGGGTCTCCTTCCTGGTCAGCGGAGGTACGGGCAGTGGTAAGACGACGTTGCTGTGTGCGCTGCTCGGGCTGGTCGGCCCGGCCGAGCGGATCGTGCTGGCCGAGGACTCCGCGGAGCTGCGCCCGGTCCACCCCCATGTGGTGCGGCTGGAGACCCGCCCGGCCAATCAGGAGGGCGTCGGCCGCGTGACGCTGCGGGACCTCGTCCGTCAGGCGCTGCGGATGCGACCGGACCGGCTGGTCGTCGGGGAGGTGCGGGGCGCCGAGGTCACCGACCTGCTGGCGGCCCTCAACACCGGGCACGAGGGCGGCTCGTGCACGATCCATGCCAACGCCGCCTGTGACGTCCCCGCCCGGCTGGAGGCGCTCGGTTCCACGGCCGGACTGGACCGCGCCGCCCTGCACAGCCAGTTGGCGGCCGCGTTGTCGGTGGTGCTGCATCTCGTACGGGACGCCGGAGGGCGGCGTCGGATCGCCGAGATCCACGTCCTGGAACGGGATCGCGATGGCTTCGTGGTGACCAGACCGGCCGCCGTGTGGGGTCCGGACGGCTTCGTGCGGGCGGGCGGCTGGGAGCGGCTGATGCGGCTCTGTGAGCGGGGCGGGCACAGCGTCCCGCCGAGTGGGCCCCGGGGCGCGGGTGGCCAGGAGGGGGCGCGTAGGGCAGTCGGCGCGCCGGTGGCGGGGGTGGCGCGGTGAGCGGGGGCGCGGGTTACGTGGCGGTCGCTTCGGTGGCGGCGGGTGCGGTGGTGTGGTGGGCCTGCACCGCCGGGTGGCCGGCCCTCGCGCGGTGGCGGGAGCTGCGGCGGCGGGCCCGGTGGCTGGCGGCCGAGGCGCGGGCCACAGGGGGCGCGGCGGCCTCCGGACGGGTTGGGGGCGCGCGGGCCGACGGCGGACGGTGGGTGGGCGTCAAGGGTGCCTGGGCGGCGTGGGCCCCATCGTGGCCGGGGGCGGGGCAGGAGATCTGGTGCCTGCCCGCCGGACTGCTCCTCGGGTTGGTCGGGGGATCGGTGTTGCCGATTCTTGTCTCCCTGGGGGCGCTGCTCGTGGTTCGCCGGGTCCTGGCGGTGCGGCGTGCGGAGCGGGCGCGGGAGCGGCGTGTGGCGGCGGTCACCACGCTCTGCGCGACCGTCGCGGCCGAACTGCGCGCCGGGCAGCAGCCGCACCGCGCGCTGCTAGCCGCCGGTGCTCCGGGGCTCGACGGAGCGGGCGCGGCGATCATGGCCGCGGCGCGCTACGGCGGTGACGTGCCCCGGGCCCTGCGGACCGCCGCGGCTCTCCCGGGGGCCGACGGACTGAACGGTGTCGCCGCGTGCTGGCGGGTCGCCGTCGAGGGCGGCGCCGGGCTGGCCGCGGGACTGGAACGCATCGCTGCGGCCCTCCGGTCCGGTCAAGGCCAACGGGAGGAGCTGAAAGCCCAGTTGGCGGGCCCACGCGCCACGGCGCTGATGCTCGCGCTGCTCCCCGCCGGCGGACTGCTGATGGGCACGGCCCTCGGCGCCGACCCGCTACGGGTCCTGCTGCACACCCCGCTCGGCTGGGGCTGTCTGGTGGCCGGGGGCCTCCTGGAGTGGGCCGGTGTCGCCTGGACGGCTCGCATCGTCTCCGGAGCGCTGCCGCCCACCGGGGTGCGGAAGGGCGGCGGACGGCGGAGCGCGGCGCCGGCCGGACGGGGGCCCGGCGCGCGGCACGGCCTGCGGCCGGGGCGAACGGCGATGCCGGAGCGGCGTACGGAAGGAGTTCCGGCATGAGCGTAGAAGTTTTCCACAGGGTGTGGATGGTTGCCGGGGCGATGCTCGCGCTCGTCGTCGGGGAGTGGGTGTGGACCCGCACCCGCCGGGAACGCCGGAGGCGGATCGTACGCAGACGGGCGGGCCACCTGGTGCACCGGCTCCCCGGGCGGGCGTCCGCAGGGCGTGGCCGCCGGTGGACGCCGGGGTCCGGGCAGCTCACGGAGTGGCTGGGGCCGTTGGGCGTGGCGTGCTTCGTGCTCCTGCTCGTCGGCGGGGCGTCCGGCGCAGTGGCGGGTGTCGTCGCCGGATACGTCGTCCACCGCTGGCGGCTGCGGCAACGTGCCGCGGACGCCGACCGGTCGGCGCGGGACGCGGTGCGGGACGCACTGGCTCCGGCGGGGGACCTGCTGGCCGCGTGTCTCGCGGCGGGCGCGGGCCCACGGGAGGCGGCGGAAGCGGTCGGGCGCTCACTGGAGGGCGCGGTCGGGGAACGGCTGCGCACCGTCGCCGCCGAACTGCGACTGGGCGGTGAACCGGCGGTCGCATGGCGGCGGTTGGCGGAACTTCCCGGCGCCGGAGGGCTGGCGCGGTGCATGGCCCGCGCCGGGATATCGGGGGCACCCGCCGTGGACGCGGTGTCCCGGATCGCCGCCGAACTACGTGCGGAGGCGGCCCGGACCACAGCCGCGCGGGCCCGTAGGGCGGGCGTCCTGGTGACGTTGCCGCTGGCCGCGTGTTTCCTCCCGGCGTTCCTGACGCTCGGGGTGGCACCGGTGCTGATCGGCCTCGCCGGCGGGATGTTGGGGCACCGGTGACACAGCGGGACGGGCACGGGCACGAGCGGGCGGTGCGCACCGGGAGAAGAGGCGCCAGGTCATTTCGGCGATCCGTGTCCCGGAGCGTCGTCGGCGCCAACTCCGCTGCCTGTCCGGCACTTCAGCGGCCCGGCTCACCGACGCCCGGCTCCGTCCGCACCCACTCACTTCACCAACTCGGCAATTCATCAACGGGCTTGTTCGACAGGCCGGAAAACCAGGAGGAACACATGTGGCGACGGTGGCGTGCGGCGGTACGCGGGAGTCGTGACCGGGGGATGACGACGGCGGAATACGCGGTGGGGACCTTGGCGGCCTGCGCGCTGGCCGCCGTGCTCTACAAGGTGGTGACCAGCGCGGCGGTACAGACAGCGCTCCGGTCGGTGATCGAGAGGGCGCTCCATGCGCAGTTCTGAGGCGCGCCGTGGCACACGGCGGCGCGCGGCGGGAAGAGACGTCCGGCGTACGGCGAAAGGCTCGCGCCGTACGACCGGTGAGGCAGGACGGACGGCGAACGGACGACGTACGAGCGGCCGCCATCGGGCGGCCGGGGGAGAACGAGGACGGGAATGGACATGGCGTACGGACAACACCGGCCGGACGGGGCGCGGCCCGCGGCCGCGGCGAGGCCCGGACGTGGACGGCACACAGGTTGGTGGCGTGCGCGCCCCGGGGGCCGGCATGCCAAAGGGCGGGGCCCGGAAGGGAGTCGGCCCGGAGCCGGCCGGCCGCGACGGCATCGGCGCGGCTGCCCGTGGCCGCCCGGCCGTCGCGGGCAGGGGCATTGGGAGGGCTGGTCCCCGCCCCGTGGGTGGTGCGCGGTGTGAGACCGCGTACGCGCTGCTCAGGGCCGGTCGCCCCCGACGCGCCCGGAGGACGGACGCGGGCTTCGTCACGGCGGAGACCGCCCTGGTGATGCCGGTACTGGTGGCCGTCGTGGCGGCGCTCATCTGGGGGCTGATCGCGGCCTGTGCCCGGATCGAGTGCGTGGACGCCGCGCGGGCAGGGGCGCGGATGGCCGCGCGTTCGGAGCCGCACGGCGCGGTGCTTCGGGCGGCTCGCGGGGTGGCCCCGGAAGGCGCCCGCGTCACGGTGGACCGCGAAGGCGATCTGGTGCGGGTGCGGGTCGCGGCGGAACTGCCGGGAATCGGACGGCTGACGGCCCGGGTCGGCGGAGAGGCGGTGGCCCTTGCGGAGGACACGGTGCGCTGACCGGGGCTCGGCGACGGTGTGGACGGTGTTCGCCACGGCGGCGCTGTGCACGGTCTTCGCCGCACTGCTCGCCCTGGGGCAGGCCGTCGTGGCCCGTCACCGGGCGGGCGGCGCGGCGGACCTGGCGGCCCTGGCCGCGGCCGACCGGGCCGCGCGGGGGCCGGAGGCGGCCTGCGCGATGGCCCGCCGGGTGGCGGCGGCACAACACACACGCCTGGTGCGCTGCGCGCTGACCGCCGCCGTCGCCGACGTGTCGGCCGAGGCAGGCGAGGGCCCCTTCACCTCCCGGGTGCGCTCCCGGGCCGGGCCGCCCTGGGCCGGGCCGTCGGGCCCAGGACCGCCGAGTTCCGCGCCGCCGGGCCCCGCGCCACCGGGCGGTGCGGCGGTCTCCTGGTCGGGCCTGCCGTGAGGGGTACGCCGATGTGCCGGGAAGGTGCCGCTGCGGGCCGCACCGGAACGGGCTACACCGCCCCGGGTGGACATGGCCCGGGGCGGGCCCCGACTTTCCGTACCGCGGCGGCTCCGCGCGAGCCGAGAGGCCAGGTACGGCACGTGTCAGGCCCGCCCCGTAGTGGATCGCACTGCCCCGGGCCTGGCCACGGCATACCGCAATGGACCCGCACCACCGGAGGTTCCCGTCTCCATCCGGGTGGTTCCGCACCGCCCACGGCCTGGGTCCACAGCCACGCGGCCTGGGCCACCGGCCTCGCGGCGGGCACGGAGCCAGGCCGGCCTCCCACCTCCGGACCTCAGCAGCCCGCACCCAGTCGGGGCACCCGCCCCGTCGAGGCATCTGCCCGCAGGCCACGCCCGAGGGCAGCCCCGCCCTACCCCGCGGCCGCCGGAGCCGCCTCCGGCGCGCCGCGCAGCAGTTCGGTCAGCAGGCGGACGGCGCCGCGTTTGTGCAGGGGCTCGTTGCCGTTGCCGCACTTGGGGGACTGGATGCAGGAGGGGCAGCCCGCCTCGCACTCGCAGGAGGCGATGGCGTCGCGGGTGGCCGTGAGCCAGTCGGCGGCCGTGTGGAAGGCGCGCTCGGCGAAGCCCGCGCCGCCCGGGTGGCCGTCGTAGACGAAGACGGTGGGAAGGAGGGTGTCGGGATGCAGCGGTACGGAAACGCCGCCGATGTCCCAGCGGTCGCAGGTCGCGAAGAGCGGCAGCAGGCCGATCGAGGCGTGTTCGGCGGCGTGCAGCGCGCCCCCGAGCTGCTCCGGATTGACGCGGGCGGCGTCGAGCTGGTCCTCGGTCACCGTCCACCACACCGCGCGGGTCCGCAGCGTCCGCGGCGGCAGATCCAGCTTGCTCTCGCCCAGGACCTCCCCGGTGATGAGCTTGCGCCGCAGGAAGGAGACGACCTGATTGGTGACCTCGACCGATCCGAAGCACAACCGGCCGGCGCCCCACGGCACTTCGGTCTCCGTTTCGAGGACGGAGATGGCCGTGGTGTCCCGCGCGGTCGTGGAGTACGGCGGGTTGGCCTCCGAGACGAGCGCGACATCGTCCGCCAGGTCGAAGCGGTCGACCACGTACGTACGGCCCTGATGGAGATGGACCGCGCCCTCGTGGACCGTCGTATGGGCCGCGGCCGCGTCCACCGTGCCGAGCAGCCGCCCCGTACCGCTCTCGACGATCTGCACCGGCGCGCCGCCCTGCCCGCGGATATCGGTCAGATCGCAGGCTCGCTCGCGGCGTGTCCAGTGCCAGCCCGAGGCGCGCCGCCGCAGCAGGTTCGCCGCCTCGAGCTGCGGCATCAGCGTGGCGGCCGTGGGCCCGAACAGCGCGAAATCCGCCTCGGTCAGCGGGATCTCCGCCGCCGCGGCACACAGATGCGGGGTGAGAACGTACGGATTGCCGGGGTCCAGCACCGTCGACTCGACCGGCTGGTCGAACAGCGCCTCGGGATGGTGGACGAGATAGGTGTCCAGCGGATCGTCCCGGGCCACCAGCACCGCCAGCGCCCCCTGCCCCGACCGTCCGGCCCGGCCCGCCTGCTGCCACAGGGAGGCGCGGGTCCCGGGATAGCCCGCGATCAGCACGGCGTCCAGACCGGAGACGTCCACGCCCAGCTCCAGCGCGGTGGTGGCGGCGAGCCCGAGCAGCTCACCGCCGTGCAGCGCCCGCTCCAGGGCACGCCGCTCCTCCGGCAGATACCCGCCGCGGTACGCCGCGATCCGGGCGGGCAGCGACCGGTCCACCTCCGCGAGCCGCTCCTGCGCGATCAGCGCGATCAGCTCAGCACCCCGCCGGGACCGTACGAAGGCGACGGTGCGGACGCCCTGCACCACGAGATCGGTGAGGAGGTCGGCGGTCTCGGCGGTGGCGGTACGGCGGACGGGCGCGCCCTGCTCGCCGTGGAGCTCGGTCAGCGGCGGCTCCCACAGCGCGAAGACCGTCTCACCACGCGGCGAGGAGTCCTCCGTGATCTCCACCACGGGCAGTCCGGTGAGCCGGCCGGCGGCCTCGGCGGGCTCGGCGGCGGTCGCGGACGCGAGCAGGAAGACCGGCTCGGAGCCGTAGCGGGCGCACAGTCGCCGCAGCCGCCGGATCACCTGGGCGACGTGGGAGCCGAACACCCCGCGGTAGGTGTGGCACTCGTCGATGACGACATAGCGCAGCGCGCGCAGGAAGGAGGTCCAGCGCGGGTGCCCGGGGAGGATGCCGCGGTGCAGCATGTCCGGGTTGGTGAGGACGTAGTTCGCGTACTGGCGCACCCATTCGCGTTCCTCCACCGGGGTGTCGCCGTCGTAGACCGCCGGGCGGACCGCGTCACCGAGCGGGGCGGCCAGCTCCCGTACGGCGCGCCGCTGATCGGCCGCGAGCGCCTTGGTGGGGGCGAGATACAGCGCCGTGGCACCGCGCCCGCCCGGTGGCGCGCCGCGTTCGCGCGGCAGCCGCCCCGTCGCGGCGGGCCGGGCGCCGTCCAGGAGGGTGGAGAGCACCGGCGTCAGATACGCGAGCGACTTGCCCGAGGCGGTGCCGGTCGCGATGACGATGGAGGTGCCGTTCAGCGCGTGCTCGGCGGTGACGGCCTGATGGGTCCACGGGCGCTCGATCCCGGCGTCCCGGAGGGCGGAGATCACTTCCGGCCTGATCCGTTCCGGCCAGTCGGCATGGCTGCCCGGACGCGGGGGCAGGTGCTCCGTATGAGTGATGCGTGCAGCGCGGGTCGCGCCCCTGGCGAGACGGTCGAGAATGATGCCGGGGGAAGGGTTTGCGCCCGCATCCGTCGGGAGTCGATTGGAGGCCATCGGCACCGAGTCTGTCACCGGTGTGACGGACAATGCTGAAAGGGCGTCGTGCACGCCTGCTGGTAAGTGATTGAATGCCATCGCGGCTGCCGATCCGTCCCCTACCTTTCGGTGGGGAGGCCCCAGGGGGGCGACCGCTCGATAGCAAGGTGCTGGAGGATCCGTGGACCTGTCCCTGTCGACCCGGACCGTTGGCGACCGTACGGTCGTCGAGGTCGGTGGCGAGATTGATGTATACACCGCGCCCAAGCTGCGTGAGCAGCTGGTCGAGCTTGTGAACGACGGCAGCTACCACCTTGTGGTGGACATGGAGCGTGTCGACTTCCTGGACTCCACCGGGCTCGGCGTGCTGGTGGGTGGGCTCAAGCGTGTGCGTGCCCACGAGGGCTCGCTGCGCCTGGTCTGCAACCAGGAGCGCATTCTCAAGATCTTCCGTATCACCGGACTGACCAAGGTGTTCCCGATTCACACCTCGGTCGAGGACGCCGTCGCAGCGACCGACTGACGGCTCCGCGGTGCCCGCGCGCAGGCGCGGGTGAGGAAGAAGTGTGGGGGGTACCGGGCGACGCCGTCCGGCCCCCTGCGTTGCACGTCCGCAAATCGAGGGGGATGGCATGGCCACCGTCGAACTCCGTTTCAGCGCCCTGCCGGAGCACGTCCGGACCGCGCGTCTGGTCGCGGCCGCGGTGGCGAGGCGCGCCGGGGTGGATGAGGCGGTGCTCGACGAGGTGCGGCTCGCCGTCGGTGAGGCGTGCAGCCGGGCCGTCGGCCTGCACTTGGCGCACGGCATCGACGCGCCCGTCCATGTCGCCCTGATCGAGGACGAGAAGAAGTTCGCGATCGAGGTCGGCGACGATGTGCCGAGCGGACCCGGGGAGCACGCCTCCGACGACGGCTCCGACGCGGACGGTGAGGACGAGATGGGCCTCGCGGTCATCAGCGGGTTGGTCGACGACGTCCAGGTCACCTCGGGTGCGGATGGCGGCCGTATCCGCATGAGCTGGCCGACGGCTGCTGCCACGGCCGCACCGTAGTTTTTCCGCGGCGCCATGGTGTGTGCGCCGGGCTCGTAACTCTTCCGTAGGCGGTCGGGTCTTCGATGACGCCCGGCCCCGCCTGCCGATCGTCTTCCGGATTGCGCCGGGTTGTTCTCCGCCGGCTCCTCGTGATCGTCCGGCCCTTGAGGGGCCTCGGGGCCTTGTCGCTCTCGCGCTCTCGCGCCTCTTGCTGCCCTCGCTTTCGCGCTTCTTGGCGCCCTCGCGGGCTCTCGGGGCTTCCGGTCTCTCGCGCCTTCACCCGGCTTCGGGGGTTCCGGCCTTGGCGGGCTGTTCTTCGTACCTGTCGGGCCGCTCGGGCCGCTCGGGCGATCCGGGCCGTCCGGGCCGATCGTGGTGGTTCTGCCCGGAGGCGGGCGGTCGTCGGGGGTGGTGGGGCGCGCGGTCGGGCGCTTCGATCCGGACGCAATCTGACGTGGTGTCAGGACAGGTTTTCGCGACGGGGAGTTTTCCGTCGAGGGGTGGAGAAACGTTCCGGGGGTGTGTCGCGGCGGGTGTGTAATGGGCTTCGGGGGCGGGAGTGGCGTCTTTGAGCAGCGGTGATCAGTAGGAAACTGAGATCATCGTTCAGTGGTCAGCTAATTAGCGGCTTTCCATCGTCTGGGCTAATTCGTGGAGCGCGTTCCTTTTGATCTTCCCGGCTGCGGCCGAATTCCGTTTCACGCGTACTGTTTTGATGCCGTGCGGCTCCCTACAATCCGTCCACATCTTGCTCAGTTCGCCTGAGCGTGCTCGCGCGCGCCCATGTGCCAAACGTCAAGGAGGACGAATGGCGGGGCCATACACCCCTCAGTCGCTGAACTCCCCCTCGCTTCTCGCCGGACCGTCGCTGACGGCGGGCAACCGCGGGATCGTGCTGGTGATCGCCGTCATCGCGCTGGCGGCGCTGGCCGTCGCCGCGGTGCTGGTACGTCAGGTGCTCGCCGCCGGCGAGGGGACCGACAGTATGAAGAAGATCGCCGCCGCGGTGCAGGAGGGCGCGAAAGCGTACCTGGCCCGGCAGTTGCGGACGCTCGGCGTATTCGCCGTGGTGGTCTTCTTCCTGCTCATGCTGTTGCCCGCGGACAATTGGACGCAGCGGGCGGGTCGCAGTGTGTTTTTCTTGATCGGCGCCGGATTCTCGGCGGCCACCGGGTATATCGGCATGTGGCTCGCCGTACGCAGCAATGTGCGGGTGGCGGCGGCGGCCCGGGAAGCCACTCCGGATGGCGGCGAGAACGACGTCACCGGGAAAAAGGATCTTACGGCGGTCTCGCACAAGGCCATGAAGATCGCTTTCCGTACGGGCGGCGTCGTCGGCATGTTCACCGTCGGCCTCGGGCTGCTCGGCGCGTCCTGCGTGGTGCTGGTCTACGCGGTCGACGCGCCCAAGGTGCTGGAAGGCTTCGGGCTGGGCGCCGCGCTGATCGCGATGTTCATGCGGGTCGGCGGCGGCATCTTCACCAAGGCGGCGGACGTCGGCGCGGACCTCGTCGGCAAGGTCGAGCAGGGCATTCCGGAGGACGATCCGCGCAACGCCGCGACCATCGCGGACAACGTGGGCGACAACGTCGGCGACTGCGCCGGTATGGCCGCCGACCTCTTCGAGTCGTACGCCGTGACGCTGGTCGCCGCCCTCATTCTCGGGATGGCGGCGTTCGGTGACGCCGGGCTCGCCTTCCCGCTGCTGGTGCCGGCGATCGGCGTGGTCACCGCGATGATCGGGATCTTCGTCGTGGCGCCGCGCCGCACCGACCGCAGCGGCATGACCGCCATCAACCGCGGCTTCTTCATCTCCGCGACGATCTCGCTGGTCCTGGTGGCGGCAGCGGCGTTCACCTATCTGCCGTCGACGTACCAGGGGCTGGCGGGCGTCACCGACCCGGAGATCCTGGGCCGGGCCGGGAACCCGCGGATCCTCGCGCTGGTCGCCGTGGCCATCGGCATCGTGCTCGCCGCGCTGATCCAGCAGCTCACCGGGTACTTCACCGAGACCGGGCGGCGTCCCGTGCAGGACATCGGCAAGACCTCGCTGACCGGCCCCGCGACCGTCGTGCTGTCCGGTATCTCCATCGGCCTGGAGTCGGCGGTCTACTCGGCGGTGCTGATCGGTCTCGCCGTCTACGGGGCGTTCCTGCTGGGCGGTGCCTCGATCATGCTGGCGCTGTTCGCGGTGGCGCTGGCCGGTACGGGGCTGCTCACCACCGTCGGCGTCATCGTCGCGATGGACACGTTCGGGCCGGTGTCGGACAACGCGCAGGGCATCGCGGAGATGTCCGGGGACGTCACCGGTGACGGCGCGCAGGTCCTCACCGACCTCGACGCCGTCGGCAACACCACCAAGGCGATCACCAAGGGCATCGCCATCGCGACGGCGGTGCTGGCCGCGGCGGCGCTGTTCGGTTCGTACCGTGACGCCATCGCGACGGCGGTGCAGGGTGTCGGCAAGGCGGCGAGCGGGATGGGGCTGAGTCTGGACATCTCGCAGCCGAACAACCTGGTCGGGCTGGTCCTCGGCGCGGCCGTGGTCTTCCTCTTCTCCGGGCTGGCGATCAACGCGGTGTCGCGGTCGGCCGGTTCGGTCGTCTTCGAGGTGCGGCGGCAGTTCCGCGAGCACCCGGGGATCATGGACTACACCGAGCAGCCCGAGTACGGGCGGGTCGTCGACATCTGCACCAAGGACGCGCTGCGGGAGCTGGCCACCCCCGGACTGCTCGCGGTGCTCACCCCGATCGCGGTCGGTTTCGCCCTCGGCGTCGGCGCGCTCGGCTCGTTCCTCGCCGGCGCGATCGGCACCGGCACGCTGATGGCCGTCTTCCTGTCGAACTCCGGCGGCGCCTGGGACAACGCCAAGAAGCTGGTCGAGGACGGGCACTTCGGCGGCAAGGGCAGCGAGGCGCACGAGGCGACGGTCATCGGCGACACGGTGGGCGACCCCTTCAAGGACACCGCGGGACCGGCGATCAACCCGCTGCTGAAGGTGATGAACCTGGTGGCGCTGCTGATCGCCCCGGCGGTGGTGAAGTTCAGCTACGGCGCGGACCAGAACACCGGGGTGCGCATCGGCGCCGCGGGGCTCGCCCTGCTGATCATCGTCGGCGCGGTCTACCTCTCCAAGCGGCGCGGCATCGCCGTGGGTGACGAAGACAACTCCCAGAAGTCCACGAAGACCGCCGAGACGGTCGTCGCGTCCTGACGGGAAAGCGTCTTTGACGAGGTGACAGACGGGTGGCGGGCGCTCCGCGGCGGGCGCCCGCCACCCGTCCTCGTCCGAGTGCGGAAGACCTCACCTTCCTTGGTGCAAATGGCTTTATTACGGTACGTAGCGGATGGCCCGCTCGTGGGCCAGGCCCTTTGGCCGTGTATGTTCCGGGGCCGAGAGCCATGGAAGGGACCGATCCGGTGAACAAGAAGCTTGTGGCCGCGCTGTCCGGCGGTGCGGCACTGATGCTCGCGCTGACCGGGTGCAGCGACGACAGCAGCAAGAAACTCGACGACTGGGCCAAGAAGTTCTGCGACCCCGCACAGGCACAGTTCAAGAAGATTCAGGACGCCAACGCCGCGATGCAGACGGCCGATGACGGCACCACGGACTCCAAGAAGGTCCAGCAGACCGACTCGGCGGCCTTCCAGAAGATCTCCGACGCCTACGCGGCCCTCGCCACCTCCCTGAACAAGGCGGGCGCCCCGCCGAGCGACAACGGCGAGACGGCCCAGAAGGACGCGGTCAAGGAACTCAACGCCCTCTCCAAGGGGTACGCCGGCCTCAAGAAGCAGGTCGACAACCTCGACACGGGCGACAAGCTGAAGTTCGCCGACGGGCTGCGCGACCTCTCCAACGGCATCAACAAGCTCAACAAGCAGAGCGAGGCCGCCTTCAAGAAGCTGGAGTCCGGCGACGTCGGCAAGGCGATGGCCGGTCAGAAGGGCTGCCAGAGCCAGAACGCGCCCGCCTCGCCCTCGGGCGGCGAGTCCAAGAAGTCGTAGCCGGCGGGCCGCGCCCGCGGCCCGTACCCCGGAACCGGTCCACGGCCCGGCGCCGCGCCCGCGAGGCGCGCGGTGCCGGGCCGTCGCCGATTGTCAGTGGCGGGGCCGACAATGGTCGGCGTGAGTACGCACCTCCCCACCACAGATGTCCGCGACCCCGCGAGCCGCGCCCGTACCGACCGGCTGCGCGAGGCGCTGCTCGCCGCCGGCTTCACCGCCGACGGCCTGCTGGAGCTGCTGGGCGCGCCCGCCTACGCCGCGCTGGCCCGCAGCGAGACGGTGCCCGCGCTGCGCGCCACCCGGGGCGATTCCCCGCTGGAGACGCTGGTGCGGCTCTTCCTCCTCCAGCGCCCGGTGGCGCGCGCCCGCGCCGAGGCGGCGCTGCCGGTGGCGGACTGCCTCGCCGACGGCTGGCTCGTGGCGGACGGCGACGCGGTCCGCGCCCAGGTGGACGTCCGTCCGTACGGCGGTCCCGAGGGGCAGGACTGGTGGGTCGTCTCCGATCCGGGGTGCGCGGTCGGCGGCGCGGGCGGCATCCGCGGCGCCGGGGAGACGGACCGCTCCGCGCTGGTGCTCGGCGTCGGCGGCGCCTCCACGACGCTCGCCGGGATCACCGTCCCCACCCCCGTGGGCCGCGCCCTCGACCTCGGCACGGGCTCCGGCATCCAGGCGCTGCACGCCTCCCGGCACGCCACCCATGTCACGGCGACGGACCTCAACCCGCGGGCGCTGCGGATCGCCGCCCTGACGCTGGCGCTCTCCGGGGCGGCCCCCGCCGAGCTGCGCGAGGGCTCGCTCTTCGAGCCGGTGGGCGAGGAGACGTACGACCTCATCGTCTCCAACCCGCCGTTCGTGATCTCCCCGGGCGCCCGGCTGACGTACCGGGACGGCGGGATGGGCGGCGACGACCTGTGCCGCACCCTGGTGCAGCAGGCCGCCGCGCACCTCAACGACGGCGGGTACTGCCAGTTGCTGGCCAACTGGCAGCACGTCGAGGGCGAGGAGTGGGCCGACCGGGTGCGCTCGTGGGTGCCGCGCGGCTGCGACGCCTGGGTGGTCCAGCGCGAGGTGCAGGACATCACGCAGTACGCCGAGCTGTGGCTGCGGGACGGCGGCGACCACCGGGCCGCCCCCGAGGAGTACGCCGCGCGGTACGACGCCTGGCTGGACGAGTTCGAGGCGCGCGGCACCCGGGCCGTCGGCTTCGGCTGGATCACACTGCGCAAGTCCGGTGCGGACGACCCGTCGGTCATCGTCGAGGAGTGGCCGCACCCGGTGGAGCAGCCGCTGGGGGAGACCGTCGTCGGGCATTTCGCGCGCCAGGACTATCTGCGCCGTACGGACGACGCGGCGCTGCTGGCCGGGCACTTCCGGCTGGCCGGTGAGGTGGTCCAGGAGCAGGTCGGGCTGCCGGGCGCGGAGGACCCGGAGCATGTGGTGCTGCGGCAGAACCGCGGCATGCGGCGGGCCACCAAGGTGGACACGGTCGGCGCCGGGTTCGCCGGGGTCTGCGACGGCTCGCTCCCGGCGGGCCGGATCCTGGACGCCATCGCCCAACTCATGGGCGAGGACCCGGTGTTGCTGCGGGACCGGACGCCGGAGGCGATCCGGATGCTGGTGGAACAGGGCTTCCTGGAGCCGGTGGAGGGGGAGAGGTGAAGGTGACAGCGGGACAGAGCTGACGGGGCGTCGGCGGGCCGCCCGAACCCGCGGGCTCACCGAGGCTCGCGGGCTGCGCGGCCCGCATCCGCGTACGTGTCCGGCCCCGCATCCGCGTGCGCATCGCTGCGGGTGTGCTTCCCCCGGCGGGCGCTCGCGGTCGGTCGTCGGTGGTTCGCGGGGACAGGCTTCCGGACGGGCTTCCGCGGTGTCCTCGGGGTGGAGCGGCGGGCGTTCACGTTCGTCTTCCCGGCGGGGCCACGCGTGGTGGTCCGGTGCGTGGCCCGGGGGGCGTGTTCAGGGTTCGGATCCGGCCATATCCGGATCGGTGCGGGATCAGGGGGTCTGCGGCGGAACCCCGGAGCCGGTTCAGGCACTCACTCGGGATGAGGACGGGCGGGGGCGCCGGGCAGGCGACGGGCCTTCGCTGTGCGTCCGGTCGTCAGCTCCATCAGCCCAGCCAGTGAGGACTGTCATGAACCGAGCACTCCGTTTGACCGCCGTCAGCATGATCACCGCCTCCCTGCTCGTCGGGGGCGGGGCCGCCGCGTTCGCCGCACCCTCCCAGACCCACTCGCCCACCCCCGTCACGGCGACGGCACCGGCCACGGCGTCGCTCACCGCCAAGGCGAGCGTCGCCTCCGTCCAGGCGTGGGAGGAGTTCCGCATCACGGGCGCCTCGCAGGGGATGGCCAAGGGCACGAAGGTCACCGTCCAGCAGAAGCAGGGCACCCGCTGGGTCTCGCTGCCCGCGCAGACCCCGGTGAGCGCCACCGGCACCTACTCGGTGCGGGTGAAGCTCGGCATCAAGGGCGTGAACCACCTGCGGACGGCCGTGAACACGACCGTCTCGCCCGAGGTCACGGTCACGGTGCGCTGACCCGTCCGCCGTACGACGACGTCGCCGCGGCGGGCCGCCCGAGAGGCGGGCCGCCGCGGCGACGGCCGTATCGGTGGCGAGGGCGCGACCGACTGCCTGCCGGGCCCCCGTCCGCTCAGCCCACGAGGTTGCGGACGAGCATCCAGACCATCGCGGTGCCCAGGACCGCGGCGCCCGCGCGGCCCGACAGCCGCAGGCGGTAGTAGCGTCCGCGCAGCCCGGCCGTCAGCCAGCGTCCGATGGCGTACGCGGCGGCCGGTACGCCCAGGACGAGCAGGGCGGCGTTGTCGTGGAAGGCCGTCACGACATCGCCGTGCAGCAGGTCGTACGTGAGGCGGGTGCCGCCGCACAGCGGGCACAGCAGGCCGGTCGCCCACCGCAGCGGGCAGCCGGGGAGCAGATGGCCCGGCTCGTGCGGGTTGGTGTTCCAGAGGTAGACGGCGCCCGCCGCGCCGACGCCGAGCCCCAGGGCCGCCCGGCGGAGCGTGGCGGCGCGGAGCGCGGCGCCGTCCGGTGGTCCGGCCGGGGCGGCGGGGCGGGGCGCTGGTCCGGTGGCGGTCATCTCACACGCTCAGCGACCGGGCGTGGTTGACCTGGTTGAGCACGTACATGACCTGCTCCGGGGAGTGCACGGGGACCATCGTGGCGTGGTAGCGCCCGCCACTGGCCACCGTGACCTGCACGAAGCCGGTGGTCACCCGTTCCTTCATGAGGAAGAAGAGCAGACCGAGCAGGCAGAAAAAGAAGAAGACGACGCCCAGCACGACGGCGTGGGTGGGGATCTTCTCGTCGGTCCGTGACATGTCCGTCGCGGTCCAGACGGCGCCCTTCAGCGGCATCGGCCCGGCCGGCGTCACGATCGTGTCGCCGCTGACCGCGATGTCACCGATCGAGAAGACGGCCCCGCCGCCCTGCGGCTGCCCCGGCGCGAACCCGCCACCCGGCGGCGGGAACCCCGGCGCGCCCTGCGGCTGCGGCGGAGCGGCGGGCGGAGCGGCGGGCGGGACCGGCGGCATCGCGCCGCCCGGGTAGCCGTATCCCGGCTGCGGCGCGGGCGGGTAGCCGTACCCGGGCTCCCCGGGCCGGCCGCCCTGCGGGTACCCGTACGGGGCGGCGGCGGGTGGCGGGGGACCGGCCGGTGCGGCGGGCGCGGCGGCGGGTGGCGGCGGCGTACCGACCGGCGGCATGCCGGGCTGCGGCGGAACGCCGGGCGCCGCACCGGCCTGCGGCGGCGTACCGGGCATCGGCGGCACCCCGGAAGCCGCGCCCGGCGCGCCCCCCTCCGGCTTCGCCGCCGGATCGGGCTTCGCCAGCGGATCAGCCTTCGCCGCCGGATCGGCCTTCGCCAGCGGATCGGGCTTCGCGAACAGGTCCGCCCCCGCCGACGGGTCCGCCCCCGCCGGTGATCCCGGAGTGGCGTACGGATTCGGTTCGTCCCCGGACGGGCCCGGTTGCTGGTGCGCCATGGTGATCTGTCCCCCGAGTGTGCGCGGTGACGGCGGTGAGTGGTCGGTATGAGGAGCCGTACCCGGCCATCCTGCCAGTAGGCCGCCGCAGGGGGACCGGGCGGCGGACGGCGGGACCGGACACCGGGGGCGGCCTGCCCCGGGCCGGGCCGTCGCGGCCGGGGGGACAAGGTCCGGGCGGCAGGAAGGCATGTAGTCGGGTTACCGTTCGAGTGGCGTTGCGGGGATTTTCCGTTTGACACGGGGGCGGGAGGTACCGTCACACTCCGCAGCGTCAAGCGACACCGCAGTGTCCGCCTTCAGCGCTATCGCCTGGAGGTATCCAGGCGTCGACCGGAGAGAAGAGCGAAGTTGTCCCCGACCAGCGAGACCGCAGAGGGCGGCGGCCGCCGACTCGTCATCGTCGAGTCGCCTGCCAAGGCCAAGACGATCAAGGGCTATCTCGGCCCCGGATACGTGGTCGAGGCCAGTGTCGGGCACATCCGTGATCTCCCCAACGGCGCGGCGGAGGTCCCGACGAAGTACAAGGGCGAGCCATGGGCCCGGCTCGGGGTGAACGTCGACGCCGACTTCCAGCCCATCTACGTCGTCAACAGCGACAAGAAGGACCAGGTCAAGAAGCTCAAGCAGCTACTGGCCGAGTCCGACGAACTCTTCCTCGCCACCGATGAGGACCGCGAGGGCGAGGCCATCGCCTGGCATCTCCAGGAGATCCTCAAGCCCAAGGTCCCCGTCCACCGCATGGTCTTCCACGAGATCACCAAGGACGCCATCCGGGACGCCGTGGCGCACCCCCGCGAGCTGAACAAGAAGCTCGTCGACGCCCAGGAGACCCGCCGCATCCTCGACCGTCTCTACGGCTACGAGGTCTCACCGGTCCTGTGGAAGAAGGTCATGCCGCGGCTGTCGGCGGGCCGGGTGCAGTCCGTCGCCACCCGTCTCGTCGTCGAGCGGGAGCGCGAGCGCATCGCCTTCCGCTCCGCCGAGTACTGGGACCTGACCGGCACCTTCGCCACCGGACGCAGCGGTGACAGCTCCGACCCGTCGACGCTGACCGCCCGCCTCGCCACCGTCGACGGGCGCCGCGTCGCCCAGGGCCGCGACTTCGGCGCCGACGGCCGGCTGAAGAACGACGCGGTGCTCCACCTCGACGAGGCGAACGCCCGCGCGCTGGCCGCCGCCCTCGCGGAGACCGCCTTCGCGGTCCGCTCCGTCGAGTCCAAGCCGTACCGCCGCTCCCCGTACGCGCCGTTCCGGACGACCACCCTCCAGCAGGAGGCGAGCCGCAAGCTCGGGTTCGGCGCCAAGGCGACGATGCAGGTGGCCCAGAAGCTGTACGAGAACGGCTTCATCACCTATATGCGTACGGACTCCACGACGCTCTCCGACACCGCGATCTCCGCCGCCCGCGCGCAGGTCACACAGCTCTACGGCGCCGACTACCTGCCTCAGAAGCCGCGCAGCTACGCCGGGAAGGTCAAGAACGCGCAGGAGGCGCACGAGGCGATCCGCCCCTCCGGCGACCGCTTCCGCACCCCGGCCGAGACGGGCCTGACGGGCGATCAGTTCCGGCTGTACGAGCTGATCTGGAAGCGGACCGTCGCCTCCCAGATGAAGGACGCGACGGGCAACTCCGTCACCGTCAAGATCGGTGGCCGCGCCGCCGACGGGCGGGACGCCGAGTTCACCGCGTCCGGCAAGACCATCACCTTCCACGGCTTCCTCAAGGCGTACGTCGAGGGCGCCGACGATCCCAACGCCGAGCTGGACGACCGTGAGCGCCGGCTGCCGCAGGTCGCCGAGGGCGACGCGCTGGGCGCCCGGGAGATCACCGCCGACGGCCACGCCACCAAGCCCCCGGCCCGCTACACCGAGGCGACGCTGGTCAAGGAGTTGGAGGAGCGGGAGATCGGCCGCCCGTCGACGTACGCGTCGATCATCGGCACGATCCTGGACCGCGGTTACGTCTTCAAGAAGGGCACCGCGCTCGTCCCGTCGTTCCTCTCCTTCGCCGTCGTCAATCTGCTGGAGAAGCACTTCGGGCGGCTCGTCGACTACGACTTCACCGCCCGGATGGAGGGTGACCTCGACCGCATCGCGCGCGGTGAGGCGCAGTCCGTGCCGTGGCTGCGGCGCTTCTACTTCGGCGAGGGCGGCGAGGACAGTGCCTCCGGTGCAGCCTCGGACGCCGGCAACGGCGACGGCGACCACCTCGGTGGCCTGAAGGAGCTGGTCACCGACCTCGGCGCGATCGACGCCCGGGAGATCTCGTCGTTCCCGGTCAGCGACGACATCAAGCTGCGGGTCGGCCGCTACGGCCCGTACGTCGAGCGCGGGGAGAAGGACGCCGAGGGCCACCAGCGCGCCGATGTGCCGGACGACCTCGCGCCCGACGAGCTGACCGTCGAACTGGCGGAGGAGCTGCTGGCCAAGCCCAGCGGCGACTTCGAGCTGGGCACCGACCCCGAGAGCGGCCACCAGATCGTCGCCAAGGACGGCCGGTACGGCCCGTACGTCACCGAGATCCTGCCCGAGGGCACGCCGAAGACCGGCAAGAACGCGGTGAAGCCGCGGACCGCGTCGCTCTTCAAGTCGATGTCGCTGGACACGGTGACGCTGGCCGACGCGCTCAAGCTGATGTCGCTGCCGCGGGTCGTCGGCACGGACGCCGAAGGCGTGGAGATCACCGCGCAGAACGGCCGCTACGGCCCGTACCTGAAGAAGGGCACCGACTCGCGCTCCCTGGAGAGCGAGGAGCAGCTCTTCACGATCACGCTGGAAGAGGCGCTGGCGATCTACGCCCAGCCCAAGCAGCGTGGCCGGGCCGCCGCCAAGCCGCCGCTGAAGGAGCTGGGCACCGACCCGGTCAGCGGTAAGCCGGTGGTGGTCAAGGACGGCCGGTTCGGCGCGTACGTCACCGACGGCGAGACCAACGCGACGCTGCGCCGGGACGACGACGTCGAGACGATCACCGCGGAGCGCGGCTACGAGCTGCTGGCGGAGAAGCGCGCCAAGGGCCCGGCGAAGAAGACCGCCAAGAAGGCTCCGGCGAAGAAGGCGGCGAAGAAGGCGCCCGCGAAGAAGACGGCGGCGAAGAAGACCACGGCCAAGAAGACCACGGCGGCGAAGAAGAGCACCGCCGCGAAGAAGACGACGGCTGCCAAGAAGACGACCGCGGCGAAGAAGACCGCCGCGGCGAAGACGGCGTCCGGAGAGTCGGGCGAGGAGTGAGCGGACGGGCGGCGGGCCCCTGCCCGCCGCCCGCTCCGTACCCCGGGCGCCGGGCCGCATCTCGCGGTCCGGCGCCTTCTCCGTGCGGCGCCTTCTCCGTGTACCGGGTGCGGGGCCGTGCCCTCGCGCTCCGGCGTCGTGGACCGGCGGGTGGTTGTGCCTCGCGGGGGTGGCGTCTCCGCCCGGCGTGCGGCCGTGTCCCGTGCGCCGGGCCGGTGTGGTCGGGGCCGGTTCCGTACGAGGACGCCGGGCGGCGTGCCTGCGCCGACGTCGTACGAGGACAAGGCCGGGCAAGGCGGGCAAGGGGTCGGCGGGGCCGCGCCTTTGTTCGGGCGGGGCCCGCTCGGACGGGGCCTGCCGATAGGCTGGGCGGATGACGCGTGCCGAGCAGCCAACGGCCCAGACCCCCACTTCAGGCGCCCTTGCCGCGGATTCCCGCGAGCGCGCCGTACGAGCCCTGTTGCGCTTCCCCCCGCTGAAGCGGCTGTGGGGCGCCCAGTTCACCGGGGCCATCGGCGATGCCCTGTCCATGCTGGTCCTCGTCCTCCTCGCCCTCCAGGCGGCGCTGTACGTCCCCCTGGGCGGCCAGGCGGCGTTCGGCGGCGGCTACCGGGGCGCGGCCCTCGCGATCACCGTGGTCTTCGCGGCGAGGATGCTGGCGACCCTGCTCTTCGGGGCGGTCCTGCTGGGCCCGCTCTCGGCGCTGACCGCGCCCGCCGGGCCGCTCGACCGCCGCTGGACGATGATCACCGCGGACGTCGTACGGGTCGCGCTGCTGGTCGTCGCGCCGCTCTGGCTGGACTGGACGCACGCGAACGCGCTCGCCTGGCTGCTGGTCACGGTCTTCCTGACCGGTGTCGCCGAGCGCTTCTGGACCGTCGCGCGGGAGAGCGCCGCGCCGGGGCTGCTGCCCGCGCCGCCGCCCGAGGGCGCCGCGGTCCGGCCGCTGCCCGACAATCTGGCCGCGCTGCGGCGCCTGTCGCTGCGCACCACCTTCGTCTCACTGCCGCTCGCCGCCGCCGCGCTCGTCGTCGTCACCCTCGTCGGCAAGCTGCTGGGCACCGGCGTCGCGTGGTTCGACAGCCACCCGGCCGCCCTGGGCTCCTACGTGGCGGCGGGGCTGTTCGCCGCGTCCGTGTCGGTCCTCTACTTCATCGAACTGCCCGGTGGCGCCGCGCCGCGGCCGCGCTCTCCGCTGGAGGGGCTGCGCCGCGCCAAGGGCACCGGCGACGGCAAGGGCCGCACCGGCACCACCCCGCTGCTGGTGCTCGCCTGCGCCGCGGTCGCCGCGGCTGTCGCCGCAGCGGTCTCCCTCGCCGTGCTGCACGCCACCGACCTGGGCGGCGGCCCGGTCCTCTTCGCGCTGCTGGTGCTGGTGCTGACCGGCGGTCCGGTCGCCGGGATCCGCGGCGCCCGCCGGGTGCTCCCCGCGCTGTCCCGCCGCCGGCTGCTGGCCCTCGCGGTCGCCACGACGGGGCTGGCGCTGCTGGTCATGGGCCTGGTGACGGACGCGACGACGGCGGTGCTGCTGGCGCTGCTCGCCGGGGTGAGCGCCGGTGTCGCCGCCAACACCGGCCACGTCCTGCTGGAGCAGGAGGCCGAGGAGGCCGACCACGCCCGGACGACCGGGCATCTGCACGCCGTCGTCCGGCTCGCCGTCGCGGTGGCCGCGATCGTCGCGCCGCTGCTCGCCGCGGTCATCGGCCCGCACCGGGTCGGCGGCGGCGCGTTCGCCTTCGACCACGGCGGCGCCGCGTTCGCGCTGATGCTGACCGGCGCGCTGCTGCTGCCGGTCGCCGCCTGGGTACTCAGCAAGGTCGACGACCGCAGCGGCGTGCCGCTGCGGCGCGATCTGCGCGAGGCGCTGCGCGGCGGCGACCCGGAGCAGGCGCCCGCGCCCACCGGCTTCTTCATCGCCCTGGAGGGCGGCGACGGCGCGGGCAAGTCCACGCAGGTCGAGGCGCTCGCGGAGTGGATCCGCGCCAAGGGCCACGAGGTCGTGGTGACCCGCGAGCCCGGCGCCACCGCCATCGGCAAGCGGCTGCGCTCGATCATCCTGGACGTCTCCACCTCCGGGCTGTCGGACCGCGCCGAGGCGCTGATGTTCGCCGCCGACCGCGCCGAGCACGTCAACAGCGTCATCCGGCCCGCCCTGGAGCGCGGCGCCGTCGTCATCACCGACCGGTACATCGACTCGTCGGTCGCCTACCAGGGCGCCGGACGCAACCTCGCGCCCACCGAGATCGCCCGGATCTCCCGCTGGGCCACGGACGGCCTGGTGCCGCATCTGACGGTGCTGCTGGACGTCACCCCCGAGACCGCGCGGGAACGGTTCACCGAGGCGCCGGACCGGATGGAGTCCGAGCCCGCGGAGTTCCACGAGCGGGTACGCGCCGGGTTCCTCACCCTGGCCGCCGCCGACCCGGCCCGCTACCTCGTCGTCGACGCGGGCCAGGAGCCGGAGGCCGTCACCACCGTCGTACGCCACCGCCTCGACCAGGTGCTGCCGCTGTCGGAGGCCGAGGTCAAGGCGCAGGAGGAGGCCCGTAAGGCGGCCGAGGCCGAGGCCCGCCGCAAGGCGGAGGAGGAGGCCGCGCGCAAGGCCGAGGAGGCGCGGCTGGCGCGCGAGCGCGAGGAGCAGCTCGCGAAGCTGCGCGCCGAGGAGGAGGAGCGCAAGCGCCAGGAGCTGGAGGAGGCCAAGGCCCGCGAGGCCGCCCGGCTGGCCGAGGAGGCCCGGCAGCGCGCCGAGGAGGCGCGGCTCGCGGCGGAGGCCGAGCGCAAGCGCCGCGAGGCCGAGGAGCGGGCCCGCGCCGAGGAGCAGGAGCGGCTGCGCAAGCGCGCCGCCGAGGAGGCGCGGCTGCGCGCCGAGGCGGAGGAGCGCCGCAAGGAGAAGCAGCGCAAGGCCGAGGAGGCGCTGCTCCGCGCCGAACAGGCCCGCGTAGCGGCGGCCGAGGCGGCCGCCGCCGCGGAGGCGAAGGCGGCGGAGGAGGCCCGGCTGCACGCCGAGGCCGCCGAGGCGCCGACGACGCAGACGCCCGTCGCCGATCTGCGCAAGCGGACGGCGCGGGAGGGCGGTACGTCCACGGGGTCGACGGGGTCGTCCGCCGGGCCGTCGGGCGGTACGAGTTCCGGTTCCGGTTCCGCTCCGGGCGGTGCCGGCCCGGCCGGTGGCGGTGCCGCCACGGATTCCGCTTCCGATGCCGACAACGAGCGGACCGCCGCCCTGCCGCTGCCCGGGACGCCCGCCGGCGCGGCGGACGAGACGACGGTGCTGCCGCGCGCCGCGTACGACCCGGACTCCGAGGCGACCAGCGTGCTGCCGTCGGTCCGCCCGGAGGAGCGCGACACGGCCCCCGAGGACCGGGTGCCGTCGTGGCTCTTCCGCGACGACGAGGAGCACGGCGGCGCGCGGGGCACCGCGCACGAGCACCCGGCGCCCGCCGAGTCCGGCGCCGAGCGCACCCGGGAACTCCCGCAGCTCGACCCGGAGACCGGCCGCCCGGCGGAGCCCCCGCAGCGCGCCCGGCGCCGCCCGGAGTGGGCGGAGGAGACCCCGCTGGACGACCTCCCGACCCTCTCCGACGAGCTGTTCGGCCGGCACTCGGAGGACGACGACCGCCGGGGCCGCCGCGGCTGACCCGCGCCGACCGCCGCCCGCCCGTGGCCCGCAGCCTTCCCGCCGCGGGCCACGGGCGTTTCGTATGCCGGGGGCGGACGGCGGCCGGACCGGATTGTCGGTGGGGTGCACCACAATGGAACGAGCGCGAGACGCGGCGGCGCGTGCGGCGGCACCCGCACCCTGCCGTGGCGGCGCCGGGGCCTGCCGGCCCGCTCCCGCCCCTCGCGGCCGGGAGCGCGACGACAGCCCCTGGGCCAGCGGGAACGGAAGCCGCGACGGGCGGCACCGGATACGGAGCGGGAGAGGGACGGCGGTCAGCGATGGCGGTATGGGACGACGTGGTCGGCCAGGAGCGGGTGACGCAGGAGCTCGCCGCGGCCGCACGGGACGCGGACGCCCTCGTCTCCGCCGACCAGGCCCTCGGCACGGCGCTTCCCGGTGAACCGGCGGCCGGGGCGGGGCAGCCCGGGGGCGCCTCCCGGATGACGCACGCCTGGCTGTTCACCGGCCCGCCCGGCTCGGGCCGCTCCACCGCCGCCCGCGCCTTCGCCGCCGCCCTGCAGTGCGCCCACCCGTCACCCGACCCCCGCCCCTCATCGGCGCCCTACGGGCGGTCCACTGATATGGACCGCGCGCTGGGCGGCGCCCCCGGCTGCGGCTTCTGCGACGGCTGCCACACCACCCTCGTCGGCACCCACGCCGACGTCGAGATCGTCCGTACGGACCTGCTCTCCATCGGTGTGAAGGAGACCCGTGACCTGGTGCGCCGGGCCTCGCTCTCCCCGGCGGGCGGCCGCTGGCAGGTGATCGTCCTGGAGGACGCCGACCGCCTGACCGAGGGCGCCGGCAATGTCCTGCTCAAGGCCGTCGAGGAGCCCGCCCCCCGCACCGTCTGGCTGCTCTGCGCCCCCTCCATCGAGGACGTCCTGCCGACCATCCGCTCCCGGTGCCGCCACCTCTCGCTCCGTACGCCGCCGGTCGACGCGGTCGCCGATGTCCTGATGCGGCGCGACGGCATCGCGCCCGAGGCGGCCGCGGCCGCCGCCCGCGCCACCCAGGGACACATCGGCCGGGCCCGCCGCCTCGCCACCGACGAGCGGGCCCGCGCCCGCCGGGCCGCGGTCCTCAAGCTGCCGCTTCGCGTCGACGACATCGGCGGCTGCCTCAAGGCCGCACAGGAGCTGATCGACGCGGCCGGGGAGGACGCCAAGCAGGTCGCCGAGGAGGTCGACACGAAGGAGACCGAGGAGCTGCGGGCCGCCCTCGGCGCCGCCGCGGGCACCGGGGGGCGCCTCCCCCGTGGCACCGCGGGCGTGATGAAGGAGCTCCAGGACCGCCAGAAGCGCCGCGCCACCCGCACCCAGCGCGACAGCCTCGACCTCGCCCTGGTCGACCTCACCGGCTTCTACCGCGACGTCCTCGCCCTCCAGCTCGGCGCTTCCGTCCCGCTCGCCAACGACGAGGTCCGCGACAGCCTCGACCGCATCGCCCGCGCCTCGACCCCGGCCCGCACCCTGCGCCGCATAGAAGCGGTCCTCGCCTGCCGGGAAGCCCTGGACCGCAACGTCGCGCCCCTGCTGGCCGTCGAGGCGATGACGGCCGCGCTGCGGGCGGGGTGAGGACGGAGCGTTCGGCGTGCGGTGGCCCGTTCCGGCCCCGGTGCGTTCGGCCCCGGCATCTCCGCCCTCGGCACTTCCGACCTCGGCATCTCGGCCCTCCGCCCTCCGTCCGTCGGCCCCGGCGCCTCCGCCCTCAGCCCGCTCCCGGCCCCGCCCGTATCTGCCCGGCCCTGGCCTACCTGGTCATGACCGCACCCGTCCGGCCGCGACCGCCCCGGACCGCACCCGCCCCTCCATGACCACCCCCGTCTCCCGAAACCCAGCCGCGGGCGCCCTCGCGGGGCGCCGTCACCGCGGGCAGAGGCCCCGCGGGCGGATACCGCCACGGCCGCTCCGCCCCACGTACAGCACACACCGCCTCCTCCCCGCTACGCTCCGTTCATAAGATTTCGGGCACCGCGCCCATACCCCGCACCGGCCACCGGTCTCCGCGCCCCGCGCCCGGCCGCCGGCCCGGCGGACGCGGCGCCGCACCGCCAGCTCCCCGCACCACCCACGCCGCACGCCGCCGGCGCACCGGCAACTCCGCACCCGTCCTCCGTACGCCCACAGAGTTCACAGGGACAAGGGACCGCCCATGGCCACCAGCCGTCCGTTCCGTATCTCCGCCGCGTTCTTCGCGGCCACCGCGCTGCTGATCTCCGGCTGCTCCTCGGGACCGTCGTCCTCGCCCTCCGCGGCAGGTCAAGGGCGCGCCGAGGACGCCGACGCGTCCGGGATGTCCAGCAGCTCCCCGCAGTCCACCCTTGCCCCGCTCGCCACCGCCGTCCCCGCGGACCTCCGGCCGTACTACGACCAGAAGCTCAACTGGCACGCGTGCGGCGTCAGCGGCTTCGAGTGCGCCACGATGAAGGCGCCCCTGGACTACGCGCGGCCCGGCGAGGGCGGCGACCTCGAACTCGCCGTCGCCCGGAAGAAGGCCACCGGCCCCGGCAAACACATCGGCTCGCTGATGGTCAACCCCGGCGGCCCCGGCGGCTCGGCGATCGACTACCTCCAGCAGTACGCGCCGGAGCCCGCCGCCGTCCGCGCCCGCTACGACATGGTGGCGATGGACCCGCGCGGTGTGGCCCGCAGCGCCCCGGTGAAGTGCCTCTCCGACCAGCAGATGGACCACTACACCCGGACCGACCAGACCCCCGACGACGCCGCCGAGGCCGACAAGCTGACCACCGCCTACCGGAACTTCGCGAAGGGCTGCGAGGCCCGCTCCGGCAAGCTCCTGCCACATGTCTCCACCGTCGAGGCGGCCCGCGACATGGACGTGCTGCGCGCCGTCCTCGGCGACCGGAAGCTGTACTACGTCGGCGCCTCGTACGGCACCTTCCTCGGCGCGACGTACGCCGGGCTGTACCCCTCCCGCGTCGGCCGGGTGGTGCTGGACGGCGCGATGGACCCCTCGCTCGGCCCCCGCCAGGTCAACATCGAGCAGACCGCCGGCTTCAACACCGCCTTCACCGCCTTCGCCGAGGACTGCGTCAAGCGCGCCGACTGCCCGCTCGGCACGAAGAGCGCCGAGGACGCCGGCAAGCGCCTCTCCGCCCTGTTCAAGAAGGCGGACGCGCATCCGCTCGACACCGGCGGGGACCGCACCCTCACCGAATCGCTCGCCATGACCGGCGTGATCGCCGCGATGTACGACGAGAAGGCATGGCCCGTCCTGCGCGAATACCTCGCCCAGGCCGAGAAGGGCGACGGCAGCGGCCTGCTGACCCTCTCCGACAGCTACTACGAGCGCGACCCGAACGGCCACTACGCCAACCAGATGTACGCCAACCCGGCCGTGAACTGCCTCGACCTGCCCCCGGCGTACACCTCGCCCGCCCAGGTCCGCGCCGACCTGCCGCGCTTCCGCAAGGCGTCCCCCGTCTTCGGCGACGAGTTCGCCTGGGCCTCCCTGAACTGCGCGTACTGGCCGGTCAAGCCCACCGGTACCACCGAACGCATCGAGGCGAAGGGCGCCGCCCCCATCGTCGTCGTCGGCACCACCCGCGACCCCGCCACCCCGTACACCTGGGCCAAGGGCCTCGCCGCCCAGCTCTCCAGCGCCACCCTGCTGACGTACGAGGGCGACGGCCACACCGCCTACGGCCGCGGCAGCACCTGCATCGACAAGGCCGTCAACACCTACCTCCTCGACGGCACCCCGCCCCCGAAGGGCAAGCGCTGCACCTGACCCCGCCCCCACCCCTCTGACCAGCCCGTCAACCGAGTACGAACCACCCCTCCGGCATGTGTAGACTGGGCCGCGCACCACGCCGCCTTAGCTCAGTCGGCCAGAGCGACGCACTCGTAATGCGTAGGTCAAGGGTTCGATTCCCTTAGGCGGCTCAGGAGAAAACCCCAGGTCACGTTGTTTGTGACCTGGGGTTTTTCGTTGTGTGGTGACTTTCCTGGGCGGCGCGTGATGATCTCCGGCTCCTTGTGCGCGGGGCCGTGTGGCCCCTGCCGGGTGGGTGTTGCGGAGTACGGCCCCGGGGGCTCCCGATGGGTGACGAATACGTGGTCGCCAGGGGCCCTGCCCGTTCGGGTACCCCCCGTTGGGGAGCCGCACGGGGAGGCGATCGAGGTGGACGAACACGCCTGTGCCCGGCCGTGTGTGGCCGGAAGACTCCAGTCGTCGGAGCGAGAGCTGACTGCCGCGTTCGGCGGGGCAGGGAGGAGACGGCGGCATGGTGACTGCGGGCGGGGCCTGGTGGGCGGCGGCGGGTGGTTATGTGCCCGAGGTGCTGGGGGTGATGGCGGAGCACCCCGAGAAGGTGGTGCTGCGCTACCCGGGCACGGAGCTGACCGCGGGCGCGTATCTGCGGGCCGTCACCGGTGCCTACCGGGTGCTGCGGGCGAACGGGGTCGGGCGCGGCACCGTGGTCGCCGTGCTCACCGCGCCCAACAGCCCGGACATGATCAGCGTGCGGCACGCCGCCCACCTGGCGGGCGCCGCGGTCTGCTATCTGCGCTCCACCAACCCGGGTACCAGCTCCACGATGCTGCCGCTCACCGATCAGCTCGGCATTCTGCGGGCCACGGGGGCGAGCGTCCTCTACGCCGACCGGGCCGGCGCGGCGCGCGCCGCCGAGCTGGCCGCGGGTTCCGGAGCGGTTCTTGTCGGTCCCGGGCAGGCCGGGGCCGCCGGGATCGTGCCCGGCGACGACCCCGGGGACGTCGCCCCGGAGTGCGGGGAGCCGGACGACCTGTCGGTGATCATGTTCACCAGCGGGAGCACCGGCCGCCCCAAGGGGATCCGTAAGTCCGTGCGGTCCTGGGAAGGGTCCGTCCGGATCGCGATCGAGACGCCCGCGGAGGCCGAGAAGATCACTGCGCTGTTCAGCACCCCGCTGAGCCACAGTGCCGGGCTGCTGGTCGACGGGGCCCTGGCGGCGGGCGGCAGTGTGGTGCTGCTGCCGGAGTTCGACGCGGACCAGGTGACGAGGGCCGTCGCCGAGCACCGCGTCACCCGCACCTTCATGGCCACCACGCAGCTCTACCGGCTGCTCGACCACCTCGACGATCTGGGGCACCGGGACGCCGAAGAGGCCGGGCTGGCCGGGCTGCGGCGCCTGATCTACAGCGGGACGTCGGCGGCGCCCAGCCGGATCGCCGCCGCGTACCAGGTGTTCGGCCCGGTCCTGCTGCAGCTCTACGGCACCACGGAGAGCGGCCGTATCGCCTTCCTCGACGGGGCCGGGCACGCCGACGCCGAGCTGGCCGCGACGGTCGGCCAGGTCTTCCCCGAGGTCGAGGTGGAAGTGCGGGACCTGGAGAGCGGGGCGCCGCTGGCCGACGGGCAGGTCGGTGAGATCCGGATGCGCTCCCCGCAGCTCATGGACGGCTACCTCGATCCGGCGCTCGACGCCGATGTGCTGTACGACGGCTGGTACCGCACCGGTGACATCGGCTACCGCGACGCGCGCGGCAACCTCCATCTCTTCGACCGGGTCTCCGACGTCGTCAAGGTCGACGGGGTCAAGGTCTACCCGACCGTCGTCGAACGCGAGTTGCTCACCCTGCCCGGCGTCGCCCTCGCGGCCGTCTACGGCGTACGCGACGGCGACGGCACCGAGCATCTCCACGCCGCCGTGACCTGCCGCCCCGGCACGCGCGTCGAACCCGACGCGGCACGTAAGCACATCAGCTCCGCGCTCTCCCCGGCACAGGCCCCCGAGCGGGTCCTGGTGCTCGACGAACTCCCCATGAACGCGGGGGGCAAGCCCGACAAGGCGCGGCTGCGCGAACACAGCGCCGCTGCCGACTGAGGCACCGCGTCACCCGACTTTCCCGACGGCTTCGGCCACCTTCATCCCTTGCTGACCGAGAGGAACTCCCATGCCCCGCCACCTGGACTACTTCACCGACCAGCTCACCGACGAGCAGCGCCGCACCCGTACCTTCCTGGAGATCGGCCGCCGGGCCGGCAACTTCCCCAGCGCGATCGCCCGTACCGCCGACGAGGACGCCGAGGTCAGCGTCTGGTGCAGCAACGACTACCTCGGGATGGGGCAGCACCCCGCCGTCCTGGCCGCCGTCCATGACGCCGTCGCCCGGTTCGGCGCCGGATCCGGTGGCTCCCGCAACATCGGCGGCACCAACCACCGCCACGTCGAGCTGGAGCGCGAACTCGCGGACTGGCACGGCAAGGACGCCGCGCTGCTCTTCACCTCCGGCTACACCGCCAACGACGGCGCGCTCGCGGTGATCGCGGGCAACCCCGAGGGCACCGTGGTCTTCTCCGACGAGCTGAACCACGCGTCGATCATCGACGGGCTGCGGCGCAGCGGCGCCCAGAAGCGCATCTTCCGCCACAACGACGTGGCGCACCTGGCCGAACTCCTCGCCGAGGCCGACCCGGAGGCGCCGAAGCTCATCGTGCTGGAGTCGGTGTACTCCATGTCCGGTGACGTGGCGCCGCTCGCCGAGATCGCCGACCTCGCCGAGCGGTACGGCGCGACCACCTTCCTCGACGAGGTGCACGCCATCGGCATGTACGGCCCCGAAGGCGCGGGCATAGCGCCGCGTGAGGGCATCGCCGACCGGTTCGACATCATCATGGGCACCCTCGCCAAGGGCCTGGGCACCGCCGGTGGTTACATCGCCGGACCGCAGGACCTGATCGACGCGGTCCGCACCCTGTCGCGGGCGTTCGTCTTCACCACGTCGCTGCCGCCCGCCACCGCGGCCGGCGCGCTGGCCGCCGTACGCCACCTGCGCTCCTCCGACGCCGAGCGGGAGAGCCTGGCCAGGAACGCCCAGCTCCTGCACCGGCTGCTCGACGAGGCGGATGTGCCGTACCTGTCGTCCGACTCGCACATCGTCTCCGCGCTCGTCGGCGACGACGCGCTGTGCAAGAAGGCGTCGGCGCTGCTCCTGGACCGGCACAAGATCTATGTGCAGGCCATCAACGCGCCCAGCGTCCGTGCGGGCGAGGAGCTGCTGCGGATCGCCCCGTCGGCGACGCACACCGAGGCCGATGTGCAGAAGTTCGCCGAGGCGCTCGCCGGTATCTGGCAGGAGCTGAAGATCACCACGGCGTCCGACCGCGCGGCCGGACGTACCGCCGCGGCGAAGGAGCTTGTGTGACCCGCCCGCTGGCCGCCGTGCTCGCCGATACGGCGGCACGGCGGCCGGACCGTCCGGCTCTGGTGTGGGACGGCACCGCCGTCACCTACGCGCGGCTGTGGGAGCGGGCCCGTCACTACGCCGGGGTGCTGCGCCGCCACGGCGTCGCCCCCGGTGACCGGGTCGTGCTGCTCCTGCCCAACTCACCCCGCTTCCCGGCCGTCTACTTCGGCGTCCTCGCCCTGGGCGCGGTCGTGGTGCCGATGAACGCGCAGTCCCGCGCCGCCGAGGTGGAGTTCGTGCTCAAGGACTGCGACGCGCGGGCCCTCATCGGTGAGGGCACCGCCCTGGAGCAGGGCGCTCCGGCCGCGTCCGCCGCCGGGATCACGCTGTTCACCGTGGCGGACGGCCATGGGGACGGCCATGTGGACGGCATCGCTCTCGACGCGCCGCACGCCGGGGGGCCGCTCGCGGACCGGGTGGCGGTCGCCCCGGACGATCTGGCGGCGATCCTCTACACCTCGGGCACCACCGGCCGCCCCAAGGGCGCGATGCTGACCCATCGCAACCTCGTCACCAACATCGAGGTGACCGCCGTCTCGCCCTTCGGGGTCCAGGAAGACGATGTGCTCTACGGCTGCCTGCCGCTGTCGCACACCTTCGGGCAGATCTGCGTCATGGGCACCTGCTTCCTGGCCGGCGCCACGCTGGTCCTCGCACCCCGGTTCACCGCCGAGCAGGCGCTGAAGGAGATGCGGCGCCACGGCTGCACCGTCTTCATGGGGGTGCCGACCATGTACCACGCACTGCTCGAAGCCGTGGCCGAGGGCGAGCCGGCGGTCCGGCTGCGGCGCGCCTACAGCGGCGGATCCGCGCTGGCGGTGACGGTCCTGGAGCAGGTGCGGCGCACCTTCGGCTGCGAGGTGTACGAGGGGTACGGGCTGACCGAGACCTCGCCGTGCGTCGCGTACAACCAGCCGGGGGTGCCGCCGCGGCCCGGCACCGTGGGGCTGCCGGTCGAGGGCGTGGAGGTGGCCATCGCCCGTGCCGAGGTGGAGGGCCGGGTGGAGCTGCTGCCCGCGGGCGAGGTGGGCGAGGTCGTCATCCGGGGGCACAACGTGATGGCCGGCTACCTCGGTCTGCCGAAGGCCACCGCCGAGGTCCTCGTGGACGGCTGGTTCCGTTCCGGGGATCTCGGGCACCTGGCGCCGGACGGCTACCTCACCCTCGTGGACCGGAAGAAGGACGTGATCATCCAGGGCGGCTACAACGTCTACCCGCGGGAGGTCGAGGAGGTGCTGCTGCGCCATCCGGGCGTCGAGCAGATCGCCGTGGTCGGGGTGCCGGACCCGGTCCGCGGTGAGGAGGTCTGCGCGGTCGTGGTGCGCCGGAGCGGCGCCGGTGACGACGCCGGTCTCCGGGACGGGATCGATGAGCTGGCGCGGCGGGAGCTGACGGGCTACAAACGGCCGCGCCGGGTGGAGTTCGTCGAGCACCTGCCGCTCGGCCCCAGCGGCAAGGTCCTCAAACGGGAGCTGGCGAAACGGCTGCTCACTTCACGAGAAGACCGATCTCCAGCGCTTTGACCACGGCGAGCGTGCGGTTGGGGCTGTTGAGCTTGGCGAGGATGTTGCCCATCAGCCGCTTGACGCCGTTCTCGGAGATGCCCAGGGAGCGGGCGGCCTGTTTGTTGCTCAGGCCGCCCGCGACCAGCTCCAGGACCTGCACCTCACGCGCCGTCAGGGCGACGGAAGGGCCGGGCCCGGCCGGCACCAGCAACTGCCGTGCCAGACCGGCCGATACGTGGAAGCGCCCGGCGGACACATCGTCCAGCGCCTCCCGCAGCAGGCTGAGATGGAGGGCCGAGCGGTCCACGAAGCCGTGCACATGCGGGGCCCAGCACGAGGTCACCCGCTCATCGGGGCGGATGAGCACGATCAGCCGGACCTCGTGGTCGTGGAGTCTCCCGGCCACCGCCGGGTCGGCGACCTCCTCCAGTTCGGCGGCGGAGGTGAGCAGCAGGTCCGGTGCCACCTCCGGGGCGGCCTCCGCGGCGCCGGCGATGGTCGGATAGCTGAAGATGCCGGTGATCGACTCCAGGGAACGCAGCATCCCTTCGAGTCCGTAACGGTGGATGTCCTTACGGACCGCCAGGGCGACGGTGAGGCCCCGTGGGTGCCGTGGTGCCGGAAGGGACATGGTCGCTCCTGCTTGCTGTACGAGGGGGTTACGGGTCGTGCGAGGGTGGCCGCCCCGTGCGGGGCGGCCGCCTTCCTGCGGGTGTCCGTGGTTGCCGGGAGGGCCGGTGGGGGCGGCCGGGAGGGAGCTGTCCGGGATCCGTCCGGGGCGCGGGGCGTCGGCCGCGGGCCGGTCGCCGTACCGGCCGGGGCTCCGCCCGCGGTCAGTCCTCGGCGTACATCGACTCGATGGCTCTCGCGTGCAGCTCGGCTATGGCCGTGCGGCGCAGGCTGAGCTTCGGGGTCAGCTCACCGGACTCCGGCGTCCACGGGGCGGACAGCAGCCGGTACTTCTTGATCTGCTCGACGCGGGCGAGGACGGCGTTGGCGTCGGCGACGGCGCGCGCCACGGCGTCCCGGACGGCCGGGTGACGGGCCGGTTCGTCCGTCCCCGCCAGGTCGATCCCGTTGGCCTTGGCCCACGTGGGCACCGCCTCCTCGTCCAGGACGAGCAGCGCGGTGACGTAGCGGCGGCGGTCGCCGATGGCGGCGGCCTGGCCGATCAGCGGGTGGGCGCGCAGCAGGGACTCCAGCCGGGTCGGGGCGATGTTCTTGCCGCCGGCGGTGATGATCAGCTCCTTCTTGCGGTCGGTGACGGTGACCAGACCGCGGGCGTCCACGGAGCCGACGTCGCCGGTGGCGAGCCAGCCGTCGGCGTCGGTGGCGGGCTCGACGGACAGGCTGCCGCCGTCGGCACGCAGATAACCGGCGCACACCACGGGGCCGCGCAGGAACAGCTCGCCGTCGGCGCCGGTCCGCACCTCGATGCCGGGGCCGGGCCGCCCGACCGCGCCCAGCGTGAAGTGCTCCGGCGTGCTGATGGTCGCGGCGCCGGTGGTCTCGCTGAGGCCCCACACCTCGTACACGCTCAGCCCGAGGCCGGCGAGGAATTCGAGGACGGCGGTGGGGATCGGCGCCGCGCCGCTGAACGCGCGGTGGCAGTCGTCGAACCCGATGGCGGCCCGGACCGGCCGCAGCACGGCCGCGTCCGCCTTCTCCAGCCGGGCGGCCAGCTCGTCGGGCACGTCCCGGCCGGCCGACCGCAGCCGGTACACCTCGACGGCCGTCTCCTGGGCCCGCGCGAGCGCCGCGGCCTCCTCGGGCGGCAGCGCCGCGATCCGGGCGCGGGCCGCGCCCGCCAGCTTCTCCCACACCCGCGGTACGCCGAAGAACGCGTGCGGGCGCACCGCCCGCAGCGTCGGCAGGAGCTGCGCCGGGTCGTCGCAGAGGGTGACGTGGCCGACGTTGCAGATCGGCATGTAGATGCCGAGCACCCGTTCGGCGATGTGGGCCAGCGGCAGGTAGGCGACGGAGCGCGGATGCTCGGGTACGGCGACCAGCCGGTCCTGCATCACCGACTCGTAGATGACGTTGCGGTGGGTGAGCACCACACCCTTGGGGTCGCCGGTGGTGCCCGAGGTGTAGACGATGGTCAGCGGCGTGTCGGGCGTCGCGGCGTCGGTGAGTTCTTCGAAGGCGGCCTCGTCGGGCAGTTCGCGGATCAGGTCCGCGTACGCGACACAGCGCGGGTCGTCCGCCGAGGCCGCGTCCGCCTCCACGAGCACGACCGCGCGCAGCCGGTCCATCTCCGCCAGCGCCGGGCCCCAGCGCTCCAGTTGCCCGGCGTCCTCCAGGACGACGACGGTGGCCGCGCTGTGCCGGGCCACGAAGCGAAGCTGTTCGGTGCTGAGCGTGTCGTACGTGGTGCAGGCCGGCGCGCCGAGGTGGACCGCGGCCAGGTCGGCGATCCAGTGCTCGGGCCGCTTGGACATGGCGATCAGCATCCGCTCGCCGCGGGCCAGGCCGAGACCGGCCAGACCGTGGGCGAGCGCGGCGGTCTCGGCGCGCAGCCGCGACCAGGTCCAGGTGGTCGCGTCCGGGCCGATGCCGCTGGTGAGCGCCGGGCGGTCGGCGTGGTCGCGGGCGTTGCGGCGCAGCAGCCCGGTGATCGTCACGTCCTCGGTGGCGGACAGGTCGAGCGGTGTTGCGAAGGCCACGACGGGCTCCCTTCCTCGCAAGGGTCGGTTCCGGCTGTACGGGGCGCCGCGTCAGCCGCGCGGCCGTACGACCAGGGGCAGGCTGTGCAGATGCGGCAGGGAGGCGGACACCATGCGGATCCGGGAGCCCGGCGCGATCCGCACCTGCCAGCGGGCGGTGACGGCGGCCAGGGCGACGGTCATGGTGACCGCGGCGAGGTGCTCCCCGATGCAGCGGTGCGGGCCGATGCCCCAGGGGAAGAAGGCGCCGCGGGGCAGGTCCTGCCCGGCGGCGGACTCGGTGCGCTCCGGGTCGAAGCGGTGCGGGTCCGCGTAGGTGGCCGGGTTCCGGTGCATGGCGCGCGGGCTGTAGCCGATCTCCGCGCCGGCCGGGACGAGCGTGCCGGCGACGACGACATCGTGCCGGGCCCGCCGGGTGGACAGCATCGGCGCGTGCAGCCGCAGCGCCTCGTCCACGACCTTGCGGGTATAGGCCAGCTCTCCGACGTGGTCGTAGGTGAGCGGCGCGCCGTCCAGGACCTCGCGGGTCTCGTCGTACATCCGCTGCTGCACCTCGGGGCGGATGGCCGTTTCGAAGAGGGCCCAGGACAGGGAGGTGCTGGTGGTTTCGAGGGCGGCGAAGAGCATGATCAGGAACTCGCCGCGGATCTCGTGATCGGTGAAGGGGCGGCCGCCGTCCGGATGGGTCGCCTTCAGCAGGAGGTCGAGGACGTCCGGCGCGGCGGTGCCGGGGTGGGCCCGCCGGTCCTGGATCAGCGCGTCGATGACGGCGTGGAAGCGGGCCATGGCCGCCTCGAAGCGCCGGTTGGCCGGGGTGGGCAGGGACGTCACGGCCTCGGGCAGGACGGTTCCCGGCAGCAGCCGGTGGGCGATCATCCCGAAGGTCCGCCGGATGTCGTGGATGACGGCCCGGTCCAGATCCGCGCTGAACAGGGAGCGCAGCACCACCGCGGCGACGTAGTCCGCCATCTCCTCGTCCGCCGCCACCGGCACGCCCGGCTGCCAGGCGGCGAAGCGCCGCTCCGCCTCCCCGACGACGAGCTGACCGTGGCCGCGCACGCTGGTCCGGGTGAAGGCCGGCTGGAGAGCGCGCCGCTGGTGGCGGTGGACCGGCCCGTCGGAGGCGATCGGCGGATTCCCGAAGTGCCCGGCCAGCACCTCGAAGAAGCGGCCGCGTTCGAAGGAGTCGCTGTCGATCTGGATGCGGTGCACCACGGCCGGGTCGTTGGCCAGGTAGATGCCGAGCGGGCCGAACGCGACGTGGACCAGCGGATCCCGGGTCCTGACGGACTCGAAGAACGACAGCGGGCGGCGCAGTATCGCCGGCAGATGGCCCAGGACGGGGACCCGCCCGGGGGCCGGCGGACAGGGGACGGTGATCGTTGCTGACATGGCTCTACGGGCTCCTCGTCGTTGCCTGGGCGGCCGGCCGGCGTGGGCCGGGGGCGGGTGGGGGCACGGTGCCGACGGCGAGCACGTTGCCCTCGCTGATGTAGCCGTCGGGGTCGTCCAGCGGGTGGGCCGGGCCGGCCGGATCGGCGAACGGCCGCCACCCGTCGCCGAGGCCGAGCGCCAGGGCCTGCCCGGCGAGCCGCGCGCAGGCGGCCTTGTAGAAGTCCTGGGCGGCGGGTGTCAGCGGGGCGTGGTGCTCGATCAGCAGGGTCTGCTGGCGTACGCCGGTGAGTCCGGCGCGCTTGAGGTGCCGGTACAGCTCGCGGGTGCGCAGGAGCTGCCGCGCGTACCCCGGCTCCGCGCCCGCGGCGCGGAAGAAGTCGGTGAAGAGGTAGGGGTCCGCGGGCCGGGCGGTGATCAGGTGGGCGTCCAGGTCCTTGACGGCGAGGATGCCGCCGGGGCGGACGACCCGCGACAACTCCGCGAGCACCCGCGCCAGTTCCTCGTCGTCGAGGTACTGCACGGTGTTGGCGCACCAGGCGGCGTCGAAGGTGTCGTCGGGGAAGGGAAGGTCCAGCAGGCTCGCCGTGCGGACGTCGGTGGGGCAGGGCAGGCGCCAGGCGGCCACCCGGTCCGCGGCGAGCGCGGCGTTCTCCCCGGCCAGGTCGACGGCGGTGACCGCGCCCTCGTCGCCGACGAGCGCGGCGAGGTGCGGCAGGAAGTCGCCGGTGCCGCAGCCCGCGTCGAGAACGTGCTGACCGGGGCGGATACCGGCCTGGCCGAGCAGGTCCAGATAGGGCTGCTCACAGGCGCGGAAGTGCGCGTCGACGATGGTGCGGTGGGTGAAGCCGAGGCCGGTCGACGAGGTGTAGCCCCAGTTCTCGTGGTCGTCGGTCAGCACGCCGCCGCTCCGCTCCCGACGCCCGCCGCGGCGTCGAACCCGTCGGTCCCGTCGATCTCGTCGAGGAGTCCGCGGAGCGCGTCGGTGACCTCGCCGGGGGCCTCCAGCGGCGGCAGATGTCCGGCGCGCGCGAGGGTGAGCAGGCGCCCCTGCGGCAGTACGTCCGCGAGGTAGCGGCACTCCTCCGGTGTGACCAGCGCGTCCTGCCCGCCGGAGATCACCAGGGCGGGTATCCGGGCGGCCCGCAGCACCTCGGTGGAGTCGGGGCGGGCGGCGATCGCCCGCTGGGCCCAGACCAGGGCGGCGGGGTCGGCGGCGTGGGCGTCGGCCAGGACCCGCGCGAGCAGCTCGGGGCGTTCGGCGCGGGTGGCCTCGGCGAGCAGCAGGTGGGTGACGCGCTCCACGACCACCGGGCGGAGGACGGGGTCCTGGACCAGCTCCGCGAACTGCAGCCGCTGGGCCGCGGCCTCCGGGGCGTCGGCGGTGGCGCGGGTGCCCAGGAGGGCGAGCCCGGCGACCCGGTCGGGGAAGCGGCGCAGGAACGCCATGGCCACGTAGCCGCCCATGGACGCGCCGGCGAGGACCACCCGGTCCATGCCGTGCCCGTCGAGCGTGCGGGCCAGGTCACCGGCGACCACGTCGAGGGAGGGCGGGGCGTCGCCGAGCGGGGCGGTGCCGAAGCCCCGCTGGTCGACGGCGAGGACCCGGTGCCCCCGGGCGCGCAGGGCACGCTCCTGCGCCTCCCACATCGAGGCGTGCAGCGACAGGGCGTGCAGCAGGACGACCGGTGTGCGGTGCCCGCCGGACGGGTGGGGGCTGACGGTCATCGGGAGGCCGCCGCCTCGGCCGAGGTGACGAACTGCCTGATGTGGTCGTGCTGTTCGGCGCCGCGCAGCCACGCGAGGGTGACCGGGGCGGGCGGCAGGTCGTGGATCGGCACCACCTCGATACCGGGCGGCGCGATATCGGCGAGGGAGATCAGCGAGATGTGGATGGCGTCGCCGGCGGCGACCGTCCGCATCATCTCCGGGACGGTGCGGACCCGGCGGACGCGGCGGATGGGACGCCCGGACAGGGTGCGCGGCGGTACGACGTCGTCCCAGACGTCGGCGGGGAAGTCGCCGGGCGGGGCGAAGGCGTCGTAGTCGGCCAGCTCCTCGACGGAGACCGACGCACGGCCGGCGAGCGGATGCCCGGAGCTGACGACCACGGCACGGGCGTCCTCGGTGAGCACCCGGCTGCACACCAGGTCGGGCTCGTTGATGCCGAACTTCACGATCATGACGTCGAGTTCGCCGGCGCGCACGCCGCGGAACGGGTCGGCGATGTCGTACTCGCTCAGCTCCACGGCGGACTCCTCGCAGCCGGCGAGCCGGACGATGCGGGACACCACCTCGGTGGAGCCGTGGTAGCCGAACCGTACGGTCCGGGAGCCGGCGGCGGTCAGGGTCTGCTCAGGCAACGAGGGCCTCCTCGGTCAGTCCGGCGGCCACGTCCAGCCGTCCGGGAAGGTGTTTGTCGGGGGTCACCCGCACGCTGGCCAGCCGCGCGGGCAGCCCGGCGATACGGGGGAGCTGGTGGACGACCAGACGGTCACCGGGGGCGATGAGGCCGTCCAGGACGGCTTCCACCAGCACATGGTTGACGTGGACCAGCGCCTCCGAGACGGTGCACTCCGCGGTGGCGAGGTACAGGTGCCGCAGGGCCCGGGGGCGCCCCGGCGGGCGGTCCCCGTCCGGTATCTCGACCAGGGTGTCCGGGCGGGCCGTCAGTCCGGCGGGGGCGTTGAAGAGCTTCAGGAGCCTGCGCAGCGAGGAGGTCGCCGCGGCGGGCCCCGGCGCGGTCCACGCCGCGGAGCAGTCGTCGGCGACGTGCGCGAAGCGGAACCGCTCCCGCAACTGCGCCGGATTGCCCGCGAGGAAGACGGTGCGGGTGAAGGACGTACGCCACCGTTCCGCCTGCTCCGGCCCGATGCCGAGCGCGAACACGCAGGTGTCGCGCACCCACCGGACCGGATCGACGTTCCTGAGCACCGCCACGGCCATGGTGCCCGCGTCGCCCTCGGCGCTGATGTCGCTGCGGGCGGCGGTCAGCCCGTCGTACGAGGTCAGATCGTGCCGGGCGGCGAGGTCGGGGCGGGCGACGCGGATGCGGAGCGCCGCCTGTTCGCGCAGGCAGTCCTGGGTCAGGGCAGGCACCGTCGTCGTCACAGGAACACCTTTCGCAGCAGGTCGGCGGTGGCCGCGCTGCGGCGCTTGCCGAGGAGGCGGGAGGTCAGCCGGTAGGGGTCGACGTAGACGTGGTCCTTGCGGTGCTGCGCCAGCCGGTCCTGGAGCGTCGCCCCCTCGGGCTCCGGCCCGGCCGTATCCAGCAGCCGGGCGGCCCGCTTGACGGACTGCAGCAGCAGATCCGCGCGGAACGACTGCTGCCACCCGGGACCGAGTACGGCGATGAAGTACAGCCGCATGCCCAGGCGTACGGCGTCCTCCGGGTACTCGGCGCGGGCGGCCGCCAGGAGCGGTCCGGCGTGCAGCCCCTGCCAGCCGCCGTGGCGCGCCGAGTGGATCTGCCCGTCGATGGGCACCCGCCCCACCGACACCCGCCGCACGCGGGGGCCCAGCGCCGCCAGCACCCGCTCCAACTGGAGGTAGTCGGAGTCGAGTTGGTGATCATAGAGCAGGACCACCTCGTCGAAGTCCGGGGCGAGGGGGATCAGCTCCCGCAGGGCGCAGGCCAGGTAGTTCGGCCGCCCGTCCGACGTGACGAGCTGGCGCAGGGGCAGCCCGAAGCGGGTGAGGTCGAGGTAGACGGGGCCGCCCACCGCGCGGTGGTCCAGGCACATGTCCAGACCGGTGAGCCGGTCGAGGGCGGTCTCCAGGTCCAGGCCGGGCGGCTGGTGCCGCAGCAGCCCCGGATCGTACAGGCCGAGCGCCGCGTAGTGCTCGGACCACATCTGGAGGACGCGGGCGCTCACCGGATGCACCCAGCCGCGTTCGACCGCCGCGGCGTACGGGAGCAACGCCTGCGCGGGGGCGCGTTCGGCCGCGCGGAAGGCGACGTACAGCTCACCGATGCGCTCCTCGGTGAAGTCGGCGTAGTCGTCGGTGCCGCGGGTGCGGTCGAGGAACTCCCAGAAGCCCAGGGTCTGTTCGGTGAGGTGGTAGGTGGTGTGGCTGTAGCGGAAGGCGACGTCCGCGAGGGGGCGGGTCGCCCGGTACATCACGTCCGCCCACAGCAGCCCCTTGAGGTGGCTGGGGGTGAGCGGCTTGGACGGGGTGATCGTGATGGGCGCGAGGAGCACCCGCGGCCGGTCCACCGCGTCCGGCAGCGGGCGGGCGCCCGCCACGGAAAGGGTCGTCATGCGCGCGTCCCTTCTGCCGTGAGGACACGGCGTACGAACGCGTCCCGGCCGAGCGGCGGGGACGGTGTCGGTCCGGCGGGGGCCGCCTGCCGGACCCGGGAGAGGAACTTGTCGTCGGCGAACAGCTCCGCGGGCGTGGCCAGGGTCATCAGCATCCGCGTCAGCCCCCGCCACACCGTGCCGTCGCTGCGGGCGGCGTTCACGATCTCCTCGGTGGTGGGCAGCTCGCCGTGCGGCGCGGGCGCGGCGGGGGCGGGCGTGCCGTCGGCGGCGGCCCGCCACCGGGCGATACGGAGCCGGTCGGACGCCACGGACTGCTCGTACCAGGGCAGGAACAGGTCGTGGGTCATCCGGGCGGCGGCCCGGCGCTGCGTGATATCGATGTCAGGCAGTTCGGCCAGCAGGTCCGCGAGCCGGAAGGCGTGGTCGAGGGCGAGCGAGACACCGCGGCCGAGGAGCGGATTGGTGACGCAGGCCGCGTCGCCGACCTGGAAGAGGCCCGGGACCGGGCACTGATCAGGACCGGCCGCCCCCCGGAGGGTGCTGGGCGGGCTGGAGATCACCCGCACCGGGGAGATCGGGGAGCTGACACCGTCCGCCAACCAGGGGGCGAGGCCCGGGGTGGCGAGGGCGGCCGCGGTGAATCCGCGGCGGGTGCGCAGGCCCGCCAGCGCCGTGTCGCCCGGCAGGGTGCCCAGGGCGATGGAGAAGGTGTGGTTGTCGCCCGGGTGCAGCACCCCCGCGTAGTGGTCGAAGATCTCCCCGACGCCGTGGCCGCGGTTGAGCGGGCCCGGCAGGGCGCGGCCCTTCAGCCGGTAGAAGCGGGTGTGGCCGGCCAGCCCGGACGGGCCGGTGCGGTCGGCGGCCAGCGGGACCCCGGCGGCGTGCAGCCAGCGGCGGGACAGCGCCCGGCGTCCGGTCGCGTCCACCACGATGCCGGCGGGGACCCGCTCGCCCGCGGTGGTGACGACGGCCCGCACCCGCCGGTCCGCGGGGTGGAGGTCGAGACCGGCGACGGTGGTGCCGTGCCGGAAGGAGACGCCCGCCGTGTCGCGGACCGCCCGGTACAGCAGGATCTCCAGGGCGGCGCGGCGGCAGCCGAGCGCGACCAGCTCCTTGTCGCCCGGCTCCCGGGCACTGTCGGTGGCGTCGGCGGGCAGCGCCCGGGTGAGGTCGAGCAGGGGCGCGCCCGCGGCCCGCAGCCCGGCCAGTACGTGCGGCGCGCGCTCGCGCAGGACGCGGACGCCGAGCGAGGTGAGGGTGTGCGACTGCAGGCCCTGGGGCACCGTCGGGCGCTGCCATCCGGAGGCGGCGTCCTCGGTCGTGGACCACGGGGGCGGCTCGGGGGCGCGCTCCAGCACCAGGACGCGGTAACCGATACCGGACAGTGCCAGTGCGCTCGCCAGCCCGGCCACACTTCCGCCGGCGATCACTGCGGTCGTCATGTCAGCGCCGCCGCCCGTGGACGAAGAACACCCGGCGTACGTCGCGCACGCTGCGCGGCGGCACCGGGTCGGGCCAGCGCCCGAAGTCGGCGCCGTGCTCCCCGGGCTGGGTGGCCCGTACGTCGAATCCGTAGCGCTCGAAGAGCCGCTCCGGCTCGTCCGTGCCGAACAGCCAGGGGCATCCCCAGCCGCTGAAGACGTCGAGCAGACCGCGCATGTGGGGCAGGGTCAGGGCGGCGGCGTTGACGATGTCGGCGGCGATCCGGCTGCCGGGCGCCATGATCGCGGCCACCCGCTCCAGGATGCGGTGGGCGTCGGGCTCGGGGATGTAGTACAGGAGCCCTTCGAGCAGCCAGGTGGAGGGGGCGGTGGGGTCGTACCCCGCGGCCGTCAGGTCGTCCTCCCAGTCGGGGGAGGTGAGGTCGACGGCGACCTTGCGGTGGTCGACGCGGGGCTCGGCCGCCCCGAACCGCTCGTCCTTGTAGGCGAGGACGGCCGGGCGGTCGACCTCGAACCACCGCACCCTGTCAGGCCAGTTCAGGCGGTAGGCGCGGGAGTCCATACCGGCCGGGGCCAGCACGATCTGCGTGGTCTGCGGGTCGGCGGCCGCCTCCTGGAGGTGGTCGTCGAAGAACCGGGTGCGGATCGCGTTGTAGTCGGGGGTGCTCGGCAGGGTGCGTGCGCGGCCCGGCGGGAAGGTGGCGTGCCGTACCTCTGCGAGCAGGTCGGGGCCGATGTCCCCGGCGAGGCCGGCGGCGTACGGGTCCTCGTACAGCCGGTCCGCTCGCTCGGTCTCGGCGGCGCGCAGGGCGGCGGTGAGGAGTGCGGTCCGCTCCACGGCGTCCAGTGATGTGCTCATGTCGGTCCTTCGGTCGGGTGGGGGGTGTACCGGCTTGCGGTGGCGTCGCGCCCGCCGGGCTCAGGGGGCCGCGGCGCCGTGCCGTTGGGGGTCCTGGCCGGTCAGCCGGGCCCACTGCCGCGGGTCCTGCCGGAACAGCCGGTCTTTGACCTGGGTGGGGCGGATGCCGCTCTCGACCTGGTCCTGCCAGTCGCGCAGGAAGGCGTCGGGGTCCAGCCGCAGCAGCGTCGGCGCGGCCAGCCGGCCCTGGGCGCGTGCCGTGCGGTAGCCGGCCGATTCGCGTCCCAGGGCCTCGTCGAGGAGGACGGTGAACCGGTCGGACGCGTCCTGGCCCCACGGGGTGCGCGGGGCGACGGCGAAGGCGTAGCCCGCGGGCCGGTCCGGGGCGCCGGTGACCCGGCAGGCGGCGTTGCGCAGCGCGAGCCCGGTGGCCGTCAGCGCGCTGTCCAGCGCCCTGATGACCTGGGCGTCGCGCAGCCGCTCCCCGGCGTGGTCGGAGAGGCTCGCGCGGCCGGTGTATTCCAGGCGGGGGACGCCGCCCTCCCGGTCGACGACGCGGACGACGTCGCCGACCGCGTAGCGGTAGAGCCCGCCGACGTGGCTGAAGACGACGTGGTAGTCGCGGTCGGTCTCCAGCTCGTGGGGGAGCAGGGTGGCGGTGTGGGGGCCGAGGTCCTGATCGGCGTCGGCGAACTCGTACACCGCGGCGTTCACCACGAGGCTGCCGGCGCTGGGGTGCCGGTCGAGGGCGACGCCCACCGGGCCCTCGGAGGCGGCCACCGGCGCGGGCAGGGCGGCGACGTCCGGCCCGAAATCCTCACGCAGCCGGGGAAGGTAGAGCGAGGCCAGCCCCGTGGTCCAGCAGAACAGCGCGCGCATCCGGGGCCAGATGTGGGCCGGGAGCACGGTGCCGTGGCGGTGGGCGAGCCGTTCGAGCTCCTCGGCGCGGGCCGGGTTCGGGGCGCGGTGCGGCAGCCCGCCGAGCGTGCCGTCGCGGACCTCCTTGACGATGCGCGGCCACCACAGATTGAGCTGGTACGGCACGGCGGCGACCATCGCCGGGTTGATGCCGATGACACAGCGGACGTCGCTCTCCACCGCCAGGCGCAGCCGCAGGTACATCTTCTCCGCGTGCTGGTCCGCCGCGACGGGCACGGGCAGGGTCGCCCACGGGGCGCCGGTGCCGGGCTCCGCGGAGAGCGGTTCGCCGAAGGCGGCGCCGAAGTCGACCTGGCTGGCGCCGACATGGGGCTTCCCGGATGCCGTGGTGGGCGGCGCCGCGATCGGGTCGTGCTTGAGGTTCAGAACCGCGTCGGGGGAGTCCAGGACGTCCGGGAAGTGCTCGATGAGCGGCGCCCACGCGGCGTAGTAGAAGGGGAAGAAGGTCGTCCGCATGAAGCGGGGGGTGACCGGGATCTTCTTGTGCGCGCCGGTGGAGCCGCTGCTGGTGAAGAACACCGCGGGCCGGTCCGCGGTCAGCACGTTCGCCTCACCGCCCGCGGCCCGCTCGATCCACGGTTCCAGGTCGGCGTACGTCTGCACCGGGACGGCCGCGCGGTACTCGTCGAGGGTGCGGATCCGGCCGAAACCGTGCTCCTTGCCGTATGCCGTCCCGGCGTTGAACTCCAGCAGGTCGCGCAGCGCCCGCTCCTGGTGGCCGGCCGGGTCGGCGAACGTGGCCCGCAGCGCCCGCCGTTCGGCGAGAACCCGCTCGCGGTAGCGCCGCACGCGAGCGGGGTCGGCCCAGGCTTCAGCAGAACTCATGGGTGAGCACCTCTCGTATCGCCTCCGCGGTGGGCTCCGGACGGCCCATTTCTTCGATGACGGTGACGGGCAGGTCCTGGATCTCGTCCCGCATGACCTTCGCCAGATCGGTCTGGTAGCGGCGGAAGCCGTCCCAGCCCGGACGCGGACCGTAGTGCTCCAGGATGTTGAGATCGGCGCCCTGCCCGCACCGCTGCCAGGTCGTCTCGGGCGGTACGTCGAGATAGATCACCCGGCTCGGCCGGGGAAAGGTCCGCCACCAGGTGAGCAGCGGACTTTCCCCGGCCCCGGCGAGATGACACTTCGCCAGCAGCTTGTAGTAGTAGGAATCGACGACAACGGGTGTCCCGGCATCGCCGCGCAGCAGCTCGTCGCGCAGATGGACGACGGCGGTCTGCACGAGCGTGGCGAAGAAGTCCGGGGACCAGTCGCCCCGGTGCGGCGCCACATCCTTGACGACGTTCCGCCGCAGCCGCCCGATGAGGGCGTGCTCGGGCGCGAGACGGTCGTCGTCCACGGAGAGGAACCGCCACGAAGGCGCGGCCCGGGCGAGTCGGTCGAGCGCCGACGACTTGCCCGAGTAATCGGGGCCGAGAAGTACGCAGAAGGGCGGATGCCCGGTGCCGAAGTCGATGGGAGCCTCCTCTACAGGGCCGAGACGAAGGTGTTGACGGCCAGGTCCGCCTGGACCGGGTTGAGCCGGGGGTCGCAGAGGCTGGTGTAACGCGAGGTCAGCGCCGCTTCGTCCGGTACGTCCGCGCCCACGCACTCGGTGACGCCCTCGGCGGCGGCCTCCAGGTGCAGACCGCCGGGGCGGACCCCGGCCTCGCGCAGGGCGGAGACGAAGCCCCGGATCTCGTCGGAGATGTCCGCCAGACTCCGCGTCTTGAGCCCGTTCGCGGCCTTGTACGTGTTGCCGTGCATCGGGTCGCAGAGCCAGACGACGGGGTGTCCCGCGTTCTTCACCGCGCGGGCGAGCTCCGGCAGCAGCTTGCGGACGTCGTCCTTCCCGAACCGCGCGATCAGCGTGAGACGGCCCGGCTCCCGCTTGGGGTCGAGGCGCTCGACCACGTCGAGCAGGTCCCGCACCGTCGCCTTGCCGCTCACCTTGCAGGCGACCGGGTTCAGCACGTCCGCCAGCAACCGGACGTGCGCGCCCTCGCTGTGCCGGGTGCGCTCCCCGATCCACGGCAGATGGGTGGAGCCCAGGAACCAGCCACCGGTGGACTCGTTGAACCGCACCAGCGCCGTCTCGTAGTCCATGACCAGCGCCTCATGGCTGATCCAGGTGCGCTCCCCGGGCGCCGGACTCGGCCCGTGCCGCTCGTCGAGGGCGTCGGCCACCGTCTTGGCGGCCCGGTAGGCGCGGAGCATCCGGTCCGGGTCGTGTCTGCGGGCCGCCGGGACCGGGTCCTCGGAGTTGACGATGTGGCCGCGGAAGGCCGGCAGCAGGCGGCCGTCCACGTTCTCCGTGGGCGCCGACCGGGGTTTGGCGAACTGTCCCGCGAGCCTGCCGATCCGGACGACCGGAATCCCGGTCGGACCCGCGAGGGCACCGGCGAGGCGGGCTATGGCCTCCGCCTTGCGGGCCGCGTGCTCGGGCGTGCACTCCGCGAAGCTCTCCGCGCAATCGCCGGCCTGCAGCACGAGGCTGTCACCGGCCGCGACGCCGGCGAGTTCGCGGCGGAGCTGGAGCAGGTCGGGCAGCCGGGTGAGGACGGGGCGGCCGGAGAGGTCGGCGCAGACCTCGTCCCGCCGGGCCGGATCGGCCCAGGAGGGCTGCTGGCCTGACCGGTAGAAACGCCAGCCGGTCTGGTCCCCGGCGTGGGAATGCGGAGTGCGGGCCGCCTCTTCGGCGGCCGCGACGGCTTGGGGCATGACAGTTCCTTCACTGTGTCGGACGGCGATCAGGGGGGTGGCAGCTCGGGTCAGTCATCCGCGAGCTGGACCATGTGCGGGTTGAACTGCTCGTGCACATAGGCACGTCCACCGCCGGCGTAGTGGATGACGTACTCCTTGAAGGCGGAGTCCACCCACCGCTCGGTGAGGCTGTCGCGCCAGCGCATGAGCCCGGTGGACAACTGCTCACGGTGCTGGTGGACGTGCTGGTCACGCAGTTGCAGGCCGATGGGGGTGAGCGAGTCGGGCACCCCCATGCGGCTGCGGGCCGCACCGTCGAACACCACCCGGTTGATGCTGACCACCTCCTGCTCGGAGGTCACCAGGCAGGAGCGGCGCTCCAGAACGACGGTGGTGTCCACGAGTCCGAGCGCGGAGCGGATCCCGCTCGGGAGCCGGTCCGCCGTGGTGTCGCCCTGGGCGTCGACCCGGATCGACAGCTCGTGGCCGGTGAGGGCCTGCAAGAGCAGGGTGGTGGAACCGTCGCAGGCCAGCAGCATGCGGGTGCTGGCGCTCAGTTCAGGCGTCGTGGGGAGGAGGGTCATCATGGTCTCCTGAGCTGCCCTTGGTGTGCTGGAGAGGGAACATCCGGTGATCGCGCCGGTACAGAGGCGGGGTGGCCACGCTGAGGGTCGGGGCGCGGCCACCCCGGTGGGGCGAGGGGCGCGTCAGCTCGCCCGCGCCGCTTCGGCCGGCTTGCTGCCGGGCTCGGTGCCGCCGGTACCGGTCGCGGTGCCGGCGGGCAGCGGCGGGCGGGTGCGCCCGAAGCGGTTCATCATCGGCCGCTCCACGCTGATGTACAGCAGCCAGGAGAAGAAGACGCTGATGGCCACCTCCAGGGCGAGCAGTCCGGCCGCGACCGGGAAGCTGTGCACCGGACTGAGGTCGAAGCGGTCGACGAAGACGTGCACGGTGATGTCGTGGACCAGGTAGAAGGCGAACGAGATCTCGCCGAGCCACACACAGACCCGGTTCCGCAGGATCGACCGCCCGCCCGAGATGTCGGTCGTGGCCATCGCGGCGATCAGCAGCGCGATCGGCACCAGCGTCACGGCGCTCATCCCGAACAGCCACGGCACCCACAGCAGCTCGGCGACGTAGGCGACGGCGACCAGGAGCAGCGCCGGGACGACCGGGAAGTTGATCCAGCGGCCGGTCATGACGATCCGGGCCATCAGGATGCCCACCGCGAACTCGGCGATCCGGAACGGCGGGAGCTGCCAGACGAACCAGTACTGCAACACGGAGGTCTTGAACCCCAGCGGCATGGTCGGTGTGTCGGGCAGGGCCGCGTACGCGATGGCCGGGACGAGGATCACGAAGGCGGCGAGGACGCCCACCCACATCCACAGCCGCTCCGGCCGGATGCGCTGGATCGCCCGGTGCAGCCACGGGAAGCACAGGTAGAAGATGATCTCGACGGAGAGCGACCAGCTCGGCGGGTTGACGCTCTGGAACGTCTTCGGGTCCGGGATCCACGTGTGCAGCAGGAAGAAGTTGGGGAGCCCCTGCTTCCAGGTGTTGGTGGCCCAGGCGAACAGCACCATCGCGATGACGAAGGTCACCACGTGGTTGGGGTAGATCTTGACGATCCGCCGCCGCAGGAACTGCCGGGGCTTGTCGCCCGGCCGCGCCGACCAGGTCAGCACGAACCCGCTGAGCACGAAGAAGAACCCGACGCCCAGCCAGCCCGCCTTGCTGACCACGGTCGTGACGGATTCGGCGCTGCCGCCCGTGAACGGCGTGTACGGCGGCAGCGTGGAGTGGAAGAGGAAAACCAGGAACGCGGCGAAGAACCGCATGCCGGTCAGCGAGGGCAGCCGTGCGAAGCGCGCGGACGCGGGCACGGTCGTCCTGGTTGGGCTGGACATGGTGAAGACTCCCGAGGTGTGTGAGCGGTGGATCGGCCGGGTCAACCCGCCGGTGTGACGACGCCCTTGGCGTCCAGGAGGAATTCGGTGTAGTTGCCGTCGTGCGGCATGCCCGGCACCAGTTCCCACGGCAGGACGGCACCATCGGTGATCTTCCGGACGGACGGGTCGAGCAGCGCCTGTCCGGTGACCGCGGCGTTGTCCGTCAGCAGGTTGAGCACCAGCGACGGCCGCAGCGGCGCGATGCCGTCGGCCGGGCTCCAGGGGGCGAGAACGACGAACGGGAAGCCCAGCTCCGTACCGATGGCCGGATGGTCCGCACGGTCGGCGGCCAGGACCATCGGGCGCGGCAGGAAGGAGCCGTCACCGAGGTCGACGAGGAAGTCGTCGCCGTACAGCGGGGTGCTGTGATCGGTGAGTTCGGCGGTCAGCTTCGCCATCTGCCGGCGCAGCGCCTCGGCGCGCTCCCGCCCGACGACGAGGAGGACGCTCTCCGGGTCCGCGGCGGGCAGCACCGGGATGCGCGCCAGCCGCTCGGCGAGCCCGGCCGCGGTCTCCTGGACGTCGTTGCTGGTCAAGATGGCGGAGAGATTGGTGCAGCGGGTGCCGCCGTCGAACGCCGCGCTCGTGGCCAGGTGATCCAGGAGGGCGTCGGTCAGCGGTACGTCGACCAGGGCCCGGGAGCGCCCCGGGCCGCGGGTGGCCACGCGGGCACGGTCGTCCCAGGCGCTCACCGCCTGCTCGTTGCCGTAGATGATGCCGCGGTCGGCGGCGTTCAGCAGGAACGAGCCGACGGCGTGCGGGCTCGGCAGGAAGGCCAGCTTCTCCGGCGGCAGCCCGGCGGCGAGCAGCGCGGCGACGAGCCGCCGCGGGGTGAACGGGTCCCGGCTGCCGGGCCGGACGACGACGCTGTAGCCGTGGTAGAGCGGCTGCACCCATGTGGCGTGCGGCAGCGGATGGTTGCTGGCCATCACGGCGGTGAAGGTCCGGCCCGAGGGCGCCCGGTGGACGCGGTGCGTCGGCCGTAGCCGCGCGGCGGGCAGCTCCGCCGCGGCGGTGGCGGGCAGCTCCTCGATCTCGGTGGCCATGTCCGTCAGGCCCCGCCGGATGGTGGTGGACGCCAGACCGGTGGCGCGCACCGTGTGCCGCACGTACTCCTCGGGGCTCTCGCCGTCCAGCTCGGCCGTGGCGAAGAGCTGCGCGGCCGTACGGAACACCTCCGCCCGGGGCGGCAGGCCGTCGGCGGCGCGGCGCAGCCGGTTGAGGGCGGACTGGGCGGCCAGCCGGGGGGCCAGGCCGATGTCCGCGAGCGGTTCGCCGTGCACGTCCCGCAGGACGCTGCGGTCGGCGCTGGTCTGTCTCTCACCGGCGACGAACGGGTCTATGACGATCACGTCAGTACACCCCCTCCACGACATCGGCGTCCTCGTAGGTCGCCACGCTCGCCACTTCGGCGAGCCCGTCGACGCCGCCCTCCGAGGACGGCCGGACCCGGATGGCGCTGTCCCGCTCCAGCACGTTGGGCAGGAACATTTCTTCACTGACGAGGTTCACCCGGACCCGGCCGCGCTCGCCGTAGCCGACCTGCTCGCCGTTGTCGTCCACCAGGTCGAGCCGGGTGGTCTCGGCGAACGGTTCGAAGACGCAGGGATAGGTGTCCTCCGGCGTCCGGACGCGCTGCGGGGCCACGCCCATGAGGCTGTTCCCGTAGATCCCGACCAGGCGGGCCCCGGGGAAGAAGTCCTGCTGGACCAGGCGCAGGCTCTCCGGGCTGAAGGTGGTGCCGGCCCAGATGATGGCCTCGACGCGGGAGGCGACGAGTTCGTACAGCTCCGGCCGTGCGCAGATGGCCTCGATCAGCGGGGGCGTGGTGCTCAGCATCCGCACCGGCTGGCTCAGCAGGACCTCGCGCGCCTGGTCGAGGAGGTGGTCGATGTAGTCGTCGGCCTCCTGCTGCCGGCCGGAGCCGAGGAGGCGTTTGACCCAGCGCGGGTCGAGATCGACGGTGTAGCAGAGGCCACCGGCGGGCTCGGCGTAGCGCGAGGTGTCGAAGGCCACCACATGCGGGCCGGTGGGCCCCAGGTGCAGCCAGTCGCCGGTCTCGGGCACACCGTGGTCGGTCAGCCGCTGCCGGGTCCAGACCCCCATACGGGAGCGGTAGGCACCGTCGACGATCCGCTTGGGGGCGCCGGTGGTGCCGCCGGACTCGAAGACCCGGAAGACCTGCCCGGGGGCGGCGCCCCGGGGTATCAGGTCGGCCGCCGGGACGGTGCGCAGCTCGCGGCTGACGTCGGGGAAGCGGACCAGGTCGGCGGCGCCGGTGATCTCGGTGCGCGGGTCGAAGCCCAGGTCGTCGCGGTGGGCGAGCCAGAACGGGGAGCCGGTGCGGTCGTCGAAGTGCCAGGCCATCATGGCGCGGACGTGGGCGTCGAAGTCGGCCTCCCCGGACGGTGGCCGGGATGGATCGGGCAGATGGGCAGGGGTGAGGGTCACGCGATCGTCCCTTCGGAGCGGTGCAGTGCGGTGCAGTGCGGTGCAGCGTCAGAACGGCTGGTTGAGCGCGTCGTCCACCTGGTGCGCCACGGCTTCCAGGCCGTTTTTGAGGAAGTCGACCTGCCGGTCGAGGGAGGCCTGGTCGGTGGTGTTCATCTCGGCCAGGAGGATGTTGCGGGAGGCGTCCTGCGCGATCTTGGCGCGGGCGAACCGGCGCTCCTGGAACTCGGCCAGCAGACCGCGCAGTTCACCGTCCCGGCCGAGCGTCTCGCCGAGTACGGCGGCGTCCTCGATGGCCATGGCCGCGCCCTGGGTGCGGTGCGGCGCCATGGCGTGGGCGGCGTCGCCGAGCAGCAGCAGCCCCTCGTGGTACCAGGGCAGCGGCAGGAGCACCTCCTCGATCGGCGCGTACACGATGTCGTCGTCCGGCTTGATCTGCTCGCGCAGTTCGCCGAGGAGACCGGTGTAGCCGGACAGCCGCTCGGTGAGATGGCTGTAGAACTGCTCCCGCGCGTGGCGGGGGTTGCCCGGCTCCGGGGTCACGTGGAGCAGGTACATGACGTCCTGGTTGAGCGGGAACAGACCCGCCTTGGTGCCCATGCCCTGGAAGTACATGTTCCGGGTGACGTCGGGGTGCCGGTCGAGAGCCACCCGCCACACCGAGTAGCCGGTGAACCGGGGCTCGATGCCGAGGGCCGCCTTACGGAAGGACGAGCGGATCCCGTCGAACGCGACCACCAGGTCGTAGTGCTCGGTGCTGCCGTCGGTGAGGGTGGCATCGACCCCGCCGTCCGCGGTGGTCCGCATGGTGTCCACGGAGGTGCCGTAGCGGATCTTGGTTCCTACGCTGACGCAGGCCCGCTCCAGGATCTGGGCCAGGTCCCTGCGCTGGATGGCGCAGTTGGCCGGTACGCCGCCGACGCCCAGCTTCGACCGCAGCGCGAGCAGCAGCCGGGAGGCGGAGTCGTGGAAATCGACACGGTCGAAGGTGAAACCGTGGGCGAGCACGTCGTCGAGCAGACCGAGCTGCTTCAGGGCCCGCAGCGCGTTGCCCGGGATGTTGATACCGACACCGGCGACGAGGTTCTCCGACTGGATCTCGACGATGGTGGTTTCGATGCCTTGCTGCCCGAGCGCGGCGCCGGCGGCGAGACCGCCGATGCCCCCTCCGATGATCAGGATGCGGCGTTTCACTGTGACTCCTCACGCATGATGGGACGATTCCGGGTCACTGGTGCTGATGCTGCTGTCAGTGCTGGGGCAGGCCCGCCACCCAGCGGGCGTGGTTGCGGACGAGCTGCCGGTCGGGCTGGATCAAAAAGAGCACCCGGTCCGACGTGATGAACTCGTCGGCGAAGGGGCCGCCCAGGTATTTGCGGGACAGCTCGTCGATGTGCTCGCGGGCCTGGGTGCCGAGGATCTCCTTGACGACCCGGCCGCGTATCTCGGCGAAGTTCATGGCGTCGTCGTGCTGCCAGATGGTGAGGGTGGTCCGCGGGTCGCGGCGCAGGTTGCGCACCTTCTGCCGGGCCACCTCGCTGTTGATGGCGAGGTGGTCGCCGATGGTGGAGACCCACACGATCTGGGTCTGCGGGGTCCCGTCGCGCATCAAGGTGGTCAGCGCGGCGAAGTTCGGTCCGTCCGCGAGGGCGCGGACCTCCGGGTCGAGGCGGGGACCGACCTCGACGTCCATCTCCTGGTGAGCGGGCATGCTGTGTCCTTCCTTCGGGAGGGTGTTCCTTCGGGATTTCTTCACCGGCGCCCGGCCGCCGGGAGACGGCGGCAGGAGTGCCGGGGGACGCGCAAGAGGTGCCGGGGCACGGAGAGAAGGTGCCTCGGGCAGCGGGTGAAAGTGCCAGGGGCAAGCCCGGGACACGACGGAAGAGAGTGCCGGGCCGGGGCGGGGAGAGCGCCGCAGGCGCGGCGAGAAGGCGCCCGGGGCTACGGGGAGGGTGCCGGGGACGTGGCGGGAGGGCGCGGGGACGTGGTGGGAGAGGGCGCCGGGCACGGCGGGAGAGTGCCGGGGCGCGACGGGGGAGGGTGCCGGGTTACGGCGGCGGCGGGAAGGGTGCCGGGGGTGGTGCGGGGGAGGGCTGTGCCGGCGTGGCCGGGGCGGGGTTCACCCCCGCAGCGCGGGGCTGGACTCCTCGGTCTCCGTGGGCTCGGCCGCCGGGCGGGAGCGCTTGCGGCCGCGGAGCGCGCCCACGCTGATGATGAGGGCGATGCCGGCGAGCAGTTCGAAGCCGGCGCCGGCCAGCGGGTTCCAGCGCAGCATTCCCGCGTTGGCCAGCAGCCCGCCGACCGCGGCGGCGATCATCTGACCCACGTACACGGCGCTGTTGTTCAGCGCGAGGAGCATGTCGCCGCGGTCGCCGCCGATGCCGAGGGCCCGGTGGAGCAGCAGCGGGAAGCTGGGCCAGTGCACCAGGCCCCACACCCCGACGGCGATCGCCGCGGCCAGCGGCCAGCGGATGGCCGGGGTGAGCACGACCAGCCAGATGCCGAGCGCGCTGATGGTGAGCGAGAGGCCGACGACCGCGCCGAACTTGTCGGCCAGCCGGCCGCCGACGAAGACACCGCCGAAGCTGCCGACACCGAAGAGCAGCAGGATCCACGACTGCTGGCCCGCGGTCAGCCCGGTGATCTGCTCCAGGATGGAGCCGAGATAGGTGTAGACGGTGAACGTACCGGCGGTCCACACGGCGGTCACGACCAGGTGCGTGGGCGCCTGCGGGATCCGGATCGCGGCCATCCGCTCCCGCACCGTGGCACCGGGACCGGTGGACACGTGCGGCAGGAAGAGCTGGATACCGGCGACCGTGATGGCCGCGAGGATGGCGACCAGGCCGAACGCCCAGCGCCAGGAGGAGAGTTCGCCCACCCAGTTGCCGATCGGGACACCGAAGGCGATGGCACTGGTCATACCGGCGTAGACGATGGCCAGTGCCCGGCCCCGTACCTCGGGCGGGCTGATGCGGGCGGCGACCGCGGAGGCGTTCGCCGAGTACAGAGCGGCGCCCGCGCCCGTTATCACCCGGCTGATCAGCAGCACGGTGAAGTTGGTCGAGAAGGCCGACAGGGCGTTGCCGAGGCCGAAGACCAACATCACCGAGATGAGCAGCGGCTTACGTCGGAATTTGGCGGTGAGTCCGGCCAGGATCGGCGCTCCCACCGCGTACGCGGCGGCGAACGCGGTGGAGGTCTGTCCTGCGAGTGCCGTCGAGAGATGCAGGTCCCGGCCCACTGCGGGCAGCAGTCCGGAGACGATGAAAAGGTCGGTGCCGGTTGCGAATGTTCCCAGCGCGAGGACCCACACCCGTGGGTCCACCCGCCCGGCCGAACTCACCGAGCGCATCGGAGTCGTCCTTTCCAGAGAGGGTGATCTCAGATCAGATGGCGGTATCCAGCGCGGTACCCCGCCAGGTGTCGATCTCCTTGGCGACGTCCTCCAGCTTGCTCTCCATGCGCGCGACGCAGTCCGCGCCGAGCGGCAGGCGCAGCGGGGGCTCGTCCGCCTCGGCGACGGTGACGATCGCCCGGGCGCCCTTGACCGGGTCGCCGGGCTGCTGGTGGTTGTTGTCCACCGCCCACTCGCGGGTCTTGCCGACGGTGCCCGCGTAGTCGTCGATCGCCGTGGTGGCGTGCAGCGAGGATCCGTCCAGGAAGTCGGTACGGAAGACACCGGGCTCGACGATGGTGACGTGGATGCCGAGCGGCGCCAGGTCGGCACGGAGGGCCTCGCTGAGGCCCTCGACCGCGAACTTGGTGCTGTTGTAGATGCCCCAGCCCGAGCCGGCGGTGAATCCGCCGACGGAGCTGATGTTGAGGATCCGGCCGGAGCGCTGCCGGCGCATGTGCGGCAGCACCGCCCGGGTGACGGCGAGCAGCCCGAAGACGTTGATGTCGTAGACCGCGCGCACCTCGGTGTCCGACGCCTCCTCGACGGCGCCGAGCAGACCGCGGCCGGCGTTGTTCACCAGGACGTCGATCCGGCCGAAGCGCTCGATCGCGGCCTGCGCCACTTCCTGGGCCTGCTGCTCGTCGGTCACGTCGAGCGGCAGGGCCAGCACCTTGTCACCGTGCTCACCGAGCGCGGCCCGCACGACCTCCGCGTCGCGCGCCGTCGCGACGACCTGGTTCCCGTTGGCCAGCGCCTCCCGGGCGATGTGCAGGCCAAAGCCACGGGAGCTGCCGGTGATCAGCCAAACGGACATGAACTTCCTCCAACTTTCGGTGTGTTGCGTCGGCCGACTGGCCGAGGTGTGCGGCCGGAGTCGCTCAGACGCCGGCGTGCTGCGTGAAGAACCGGACCAGCACCGCGGTGAACCCCTCGGGGTCCTCCGCCAGCGCGTTGTGGCCCGTGTCGATCTCGGCGTAGGACGAATCCGAGATCGCCTCGCGCAGCAGTTGTTGCTGGTGTGCGCCGCAGACGCGGTCGTGCGCGCTGGCGAACACCAGAGTCGGTGCGGTGATGCGGCCGAGCAGCGGCCGCAGGTCGACGGTGAGACCGACCTCGAAGTGCCGGGCGGTGCCGGGCTGGCCGTTCTCCGCGAGGTGCTGGACGAGCTGTTCGTGCGACGCCTTGTCGGATGCCGCCCAGTACCGGGGGCCGAGGGTCGCCAGGGGGAACATCTGGGGAACGAGCGAGGTGCCCAACTCCGCGTCGGTGCGCAGGAGATCGAGCGAGTAGCTGAAGTCCGCCGTCATGCGCTCGTCGGTGTGGGCCCAGCCGGCGTGCGAGACGATCGAGAGCACGCGCTCGGGGTGCTCGGCCGCGAGGCGGAGCGCGACCACCGCCCCGAGGGAATGACCGGCGATGTGGAAGGAGCCGAAGCCGGCGTGGTCGGCCACCGCCAGGACCTCGGCGACCAGGTCGTCCAAGGTCAGCGGGCCGCCGTGGTCGGTCGTGTCACCGGAGCCGGACAGGTCCGGGGTGACGACGGTGAAGTTCTTTGCGAGTTGCTCGGCCTGCTGTTCCCAGGCCGTACCGCGGGTTCCGGTGCCGTGCACCAGTATCAGAGCCGGGCCGCTGCCGCTGATGCCGTACGCGACGTCGGCATCGCCTCCGCTGATCCGTAACCCCGCACTCGGCATGTCGGCTGCCTCCTAGAGAGAGATTCATCAACTGCCGGACAAGATGGGACCACGAGTCGAGGTTAGATTCAAGTATCACTTTTAACTGAAAGCCAAGTAAGCGAGCGACTTGGCGCACGCCCGGAGCGGCCGCTCGCGCGCCGGGAAACCGTGCGTCGCAGGTGAGGGGCTTTTCCGGTGCCGAGCGAGGCAACTGCGCGGTGAGAGTTCAATCTTGACCTTGCGTCAATCATTGAACGACTATCACTCCTGCAGCACCGATGCTTCGCTCACACGTGAAGGCAGGTACGCCACATGGATCAGTCCGAAGTAGCGTCCGATCGCTCGATCGCCGTCATCGGTCTGGGGTGCAGGTTCCCCGGTGCCTCGAACGCCGACGAGTTCTGGGAGCGCCTGATCGGCAATGCCGACAGCGTCACGGCGATTCCGGGCGACCGGTACGACGCGGCCGCGTACCACGCTCCCGAGCCGGCCACTCCGGGCAAGTCGGTATCGGCGAAAGGCGGGTTCATCGACGACCCCTTCGCCTTCGATCCCGGCTTCTTCGGCGTCTCGCCCGCCGAGGCCCGCGCCATCGACCCGCAGCACCGCGTCCTGCTCCAGGTCGTCTGGGAGGCGCTGGAGGACGCGGGCATCCGCCCCTCCGCCCTGGCGGGCAGCCGCACCGGCGTCTTCGTCGGGCAGGCGACCGCCGAATACGGCGACGAGCAGCGGCCGTTGAGCGAGCAGGACATCCGGTACACCCTCAGCAGCCAGTTACGGTCCATGGCGGCGGGACGCATCTCGTACGCGCTGGACCTGCGCGGTCCCAGCATCGTGCTGGACACGGCCTGCTCCTCGTCCCTGGTGGCGGTGCACATGGCCCGGCAGAGCCTGCTCACCGGGGAAAGTGACCTCGCCGTCGTCGGCGGTGTCAACGTGATCCTCTCACCCCGGGACTCCATCGCCTACTCGCAGGCGGCCATGCTCTCGCCGGAGGGACGCTGCGCGTTCGGCGACGCCGACGCCGGCGGGTTCGTCCGCAGTGACGGGGTCGGCGCCGTCCTGCTCAAGCGCCTCGCGGACGCCCGGCGCGACGGCGACCCGGTCCTGGCGGTGCTCACCGGCAGTGCGGTGAACAACGACGGGCGCAGCAGCGGCCTGCTGGTGAAGCCCTCCGTCCCGGGTCAGGTGGAGATGGTCCGCGAGGCGTGCCGCAGCTCCGGCATCACCCCGGCCGACCTCAGCTACGTGGAGGCGCACGGCACCGGCACCTCCGTCGGCGACACGGTGGAACTGACCGCGCTGGCCACGGCGGTGGGCCCGGAGCGCGGCCCGGAGCGCCCGCTTCTGACCGGGTCGGTGAAGAGCAACATCGGCCACGCCGAGGCGGCCGCCGGTATCGCGGGACTGATCAAGACCGTCCTCATCGCCCACCACGGCGTGATCCCCGCCTCGCTTCACCTGAACACCCCGCACCCGCTGCTCGACGAGCCGGGCTCCCCCCTCCGCGTGGTCACCGGCAACGAACCCCTCGAAGACCGCGACAAGACCTACCTCGGGGTCAGCTCCTTCGGCCTGTCGGGCACCAACGCCCATGTCGTCGTGGGCCGGGTCCCCTCCGCCCCCGCCGCCGGGCCCGCACCGGCCGCCGCGGACACGCGTCCCGAACTGCTGGTCATCAGCGCGCGTTCGGAACGTTCCCTGGAGCGGCTCGCGGTGGCGTACGCCCGCCACCTGCGGCCCGGTGGCGCGGGCCATCAAGAATCCCTGCGCGACCTCTGCGCCGCGGCGGCGCTGCGCCGTGATCACCACCCGTACCGGATGTGGGTGACCGGCGGCAGCCACGAGGAGATCGCCGGCCGGCTGGAGGCGCTGGCCGCCGGTGAGGAGATCGCCGACGGCGGACGCGGTGAGGCCGGCTTCGGCGCGGAACGGCAGACGGTGTTCGTCTTCCCGGGGCAGGGGGCGCAGTGGCCGGGCATGGGGCGCGGGCTGCTCGACGCCTTCCCCGCCTTCCGCGCGCGGATGGCCGAGTGCGATGCCGCGATCCAGGAGGAACTGGGCTGGTCCGTCATCGAGTTGCTCCGGCGCGAGCAGGAGGAGTTCCCCACCGCGATCGACGTGGTCCAGCCGGCGCTGTGGGCGATGGAGGTCTCACTGGCCGCGCTCTGGCAGGACCTCGGCGTCAGCCCGTCCGCCTGCGTCGGGCACAGCATGGGCGAGACGGCCGCCGCCGTGGTCGTCGGCGCGCTGCCGGTGCGCGACGCGGCCGCCGTCATCTGCCGCCGCAGCCGGCTCATGCGCCGCCTCGGCGGCCGGGGACGGATGCTGGCCACCGACCTCTCCCCGGACGAGGCCGGGCTGGTCGTCGCCCGGCACTCCGGTGCCCTGTGCGTCGCGGCGGAGAACTCACCGCACTCCACCGTCCTCGCCGGGGACCCCGAAAGCCTCGGCAGGCTCGCCGGGAGCATGGCGGAGCGCGGCCGGCTGGCCCGTTTCGTCAACGTCGAAGTGGCCTCCCACTCGCCCGATATGGACCCGCTCCGGCCCGGTCTTCTCCGCGCCCTGACCGACCTCGCACCGCGCGAGGCGTCGCTGCCGCTCCACTCCACCGTGCGCGCCGAGCCCGTCCCCGGAACGGCCCTCGACGCCGGGTACTGGATGGACAACCTGCGGCGCCCCGTACGGTTCGCCGGTGCCGTGGCGCGGCTGGCGAAGCAGGCGGAGAGCGTCTTCCTGGAGATCGGCCCGCATCCGCTGCTGACCGCGGCGGTGGAGGAGACCCTGGACGCGGTCGGCACCCCGAACCTCACCGTCGCCTCCCTGCGCCGGCGGGAGCACGAGGGCGCCGAACTCGCCCGCGCCGCGGGACGCCTTCACGCCGCGGGCGCCCGTATCGACTTCTCCCGCTGGTTCCGGGGCGCGGCCCGCCCCGTGCCCCTGCCCCGCTACCCCTGGGACAACGAGCACCTGCGGGAGCCGGCGGCTCGCCCGGCGGCCCTCCCGGCGGCCACCGGTTTCATCCATGAACGGCCCCTGTATATAGAGGCCCTGTCGGCGTCGTTCCGCGGCACGGCCGTCGTACCGCCGATGGTGTACGTCGACGCCGTACTGAGCGCGGCGCGCTCCGAACTCGGCGGGCACCCCCGCCTGGAGGACGTCACACTGACCGGGGAACCGGTCGACCGCGGGCGGGCGGAAGGGGCCTCCCTCCGGGTCGAGCTGCGCCCCGCGGGCTCCGATCACCTCGCGACGGTCCAGGTCGTCGCCCCCGGACCGACCGGTGAGCCGCCCCGCACCTGCCTGACGGCCCGCGTCACCCCGTCCCCGCCCCAGGCCGCCGGCACGCCCGAGAGCCTGGACGCGTCGCTCGCGCACTGCACCGATTACCTGTCGGGAGCGGACTTCTACGACGAGATCCGGGGATACGGCTACGACATCCCCGCCGACCTCGCGGGCGTCCGCGGGCTCTGGAGACGGGCCGGCCGTGCGGTGGCCCGGCTGCGTCTACCGGCCCCCGGACACACCGCGGCATGGGAGATACCCCTGCAGCCCCTGCTCGCGGTGTTGCCCGGCAGCGGACCGGACGGCGCGAGCTACAGCTATCTGCCCGTCGGCATCGACTCCGTACGGGTGCACGGCGACTCGGCCGACCTGGCGGGACCGGTGTGGAGCGCGACCGTGCTCCACCCGGTGCCGGAGAGCACCACCACGCCCTGGGACTCCGTCGTCCGCGCGGACGTCGTGATCCACGCGGACGACGGGGAACGCGTACTGGCGGAGCTGTACGGCGTCCAGCTCCTGCGACTGACCGGCGCGAGGGGCGCGGCGCAGAGCCGGGAGGCTCCGCCGCGGCGGGAGACGAGGGCGGCCGGACCGGTGCCGCCTGCGCCGCGGGCCGCGCGGGAACCCGCGCCCGAGCCGGCCACCGGCGGTGCCGCGTCCGTCCTGGCGCACGCCGCCGCGGTCCTCGGGACGACGCCCGAACGCATCGACCGGCGACGCCCGTTGAGTGAGCTGGGCCTCGACTCCATCACCGCCGTCCGGCTGCGGCAGCGCATCCGGACCGCTCTGGGTATCGACCTGTCGGTGGGGCGGCTGCTCGGCGGGGAGAGCATCGGTCAGTTGGCGGCCTCGACCGAGGTTTAAATGAGGACTTTGAATCAAAGTTAAATTCTGGTATAAATTCGCTGAGTGGGGAACCGGGCCCGCCCATGGGCCGTGCAATGCCCCTTCGGGCCACGCAATACATGGTCACAAGGTCTTGTCGCTGGAGAATGTATGTCTGCTGATCCCTCTGTCGCACCTGTTGCCACGGGCCGCCGCGAACGCAACAAGCAGCGCATGAGGGCGCGCATCTTCTCCGCCGCCCTGAGTCTGTTCGCCGAGAAGGGCTTCGAGCAGACGAAGGTCGACGACATCACGGAGCGCGCCGACGTCGCGCGCGGCACGTTCTTCAACCACTTCCAGCACAAGGAAGAGCTGGTCACGACCTGGAGCAGTCGGCGCCAATCGCGATTCGAGGAAAAGTTGCGGCAGAGCACGCCCGCCAACGATGACCTGCGCGTCGCCCTCCGGCGGTGCATGACGGCGCTCGTCGAGATCAACGAGGAGGAGGAGCCGGGGCTCAACCGGGTCATGCTCACCTCGTGGGTGCGGGCGGGGCTGCCGATCACCGAACCGCCGCGTGCGGCCGAGGTCTTCGCCAATGTGATCCGGACCGGGGTGGAGGAGGGCCGGATCAAGCCCGGCGTGGACCCCATCCAGGTGGGCTACCTGCTGCGCGACGCCTACCTGGGCGCGCTGTTCCGGTGGTGTCGCGGCGACCTCAAGGGCGATGGCCTGGCCACGGAGCTGCAGAACATCGTGGACTTCCTGCTCCCCAGCATCGTCAACGACACCTCGGCCGACGACGCCAAGTAGCCGTCGCCGTACCACCGCCCGCCGTCTGATGTCACGTCAGGCGGCGGGCGGGGTCGTTTCCGGGGGCGGCTCCTGTGCGGGCGTTCCGGGGGAGGTTCCTGTCCGTACCGGCCGCGCGCCCTCGCCGGTGGCCGCGGGCCTCTCCGCAGTCGTCAACGTCCCCGGTGTGCAGGCTCGTTGGTCTCTTGTCGCTTCTCGTGGTCCTGTCTTGCCGCCGGGTGTCCGGTGGGGCGTCAGTCCGACGCGGCGTCCTTGTTCGGGGCCGCGTCGCGGATGAGGCAGGTCAGGCGGGAGGTGCAGACGCGGCGGTCCTGGTCGTCGGTGATGATGACCTCGTAGGTGGCCATGGTGCGGCCGCGGTGGACCGGGGTGGCGGTGCCCGTGACCGTTCCCGAGCGCTTCCCCCTGTGGTGGGTGCAGCTCAGTTCCACGCCGACCGCGACCTTCTCGGGGCCGGCGTACAGCGTCGCGCCGATCGAGCCCAGGTGTTCGGCGAGGACCGCGGAGGCGCCGCCGTGCAGAAGGCCGTAGGGCTGGGTGTTGCCCTCGACCGGGAGGGTTCCCACGACGCGGTCGGCGGTGGCTTCGACCAGCTCCACGCCCATGCGGTTGCCGAGGTGTCCGGAGGCGAACATCGCCTCCAGGTCGACGCCGGCGTCGGCGAAACGGCTGAGGACCTCAGCCGGGATCTTCACCCCGGTGCGCGGCGTGGTCTGCGTCTGGGTCTGTTCACCCATGGTGCGGCTCCGATCGGCGGTGGGGTCGGAAGGGAACGCTCGTGGGTCCGTAGTTTGCCCCATCCGTCCCGCCCGGCACTGTGATCGACATCTCCCCATCTACGGGTGTCTACCGGCGAGTTGTGGTTCCGGCGGGCATATGCGCTGGTGGCGGGGAGGGGCGGGCGGTGCGGCCGGTCCGGCCCGGGAAACGGGCGCCGGAATGCCTCGACGATCACGCGTGTGGCGGCCGGAATCCTCGGCCGGCGGTGCCGGGTGCCGGGTGCCGGGTGCCGGGGGCTGGGAGCCGGGGGCCGGGGCGCGGGGCGGCTCACGCGTGGTGTGCTGTCTCCGCGCTCGCCGTGTGGTGAGCGGCTGTGCTCAAGGCCGGGTCCGCCCGCTCGCCGCAGCGGACGCCCGGCGGGCCGCGCGTCCGCCCCGTTCCTCCCCGGTGGCCGCGGCGAGGTAGAGATCTCCTCATGACCACAGAGCACATCCTCGTCACGGGGGGCGCCGGCTTCATCGGCTCGCACTACGTCCGCACCCTGCTCGCCCCCGGCGGCCCGCCCGGCATCCGGCTGACCGTGCTGGACAAGCTGACCTACGCGGGCGACCGGGCCCGTCTGGCGTCGGTACGCGACGATCCGCGCCTCACCTTCGTCCAGGGCGATGTGTGTGACGCGCCGCTGGTCGGCGAGGTGCTGCGCACCCATAACCAGGTCGTGCACTTCGCGGCCGAGTCCCATGTGGACCGTTCCATCAGCGGTGCCGGGGAGTTCGTCCGCACCAATGTGCTGGGCACCCAAACGCTGCTCGACGCGGCGCTGCGGCACGGCGTCCGGACGTTCGTCCAGGTCTCCACGGACGAGGTCTACGGCTCGGTGGACGCCCCCGCCACGGAGGAGGCCCCGCTGGTGCCGTCGTCGCCCTACGCCGCCTCGAAAGCCGCCGCCGAGCTGCTGGCGCTCTCCTGCCACCGCACCCACGGCCTGGACGTCCGTGTCACCCGGGGGTCGAACACCTACGGCCCGTGGCAGCACCCGGAGAAGGCCGTCCCCCGCTTCATCACCGAACTCCTCGCCGGGCGCGAGATCCCGCTCTACGGCGACGGGCTGCACATCCGTAACTGGCTCCACCTGGACGATCACGTCCAGGGCGTCGAACTGGTCCGCACCCGCGGGCGCGCCGGCCGGTGCTACAACGTCGGCGGCGGCACCGACCTGACCAATCTGCGGCTCGCGAAGCTGCTGATCGGGCTGTGCGACGCGGACCCGGACCTGATCGCGTACGTCGCCGACCGGCCCGGACACGACCGGCGCTACGCCCTCGACACCACCCGGATCCGTACGGAACTGGGCTACCGGCCGCGCCGCCGCATCGAGGAGGGCCTGGCCGGGACGGTCGCCTGGCACCGGTCCGTCCGGCGTCGCGGCCGGCGACCGGACGACGGCCCGGACGGACGCGGGCCCGGCGGCGCGGACGCGCCCGGCCACCGGGCGCACCCTCCCGGCGGGCGGGGAACGCGGGGAGACTGACCGTATGAGCGTGGTACGAGTGCCGTCGGCGGTGCCCGGCGGGCCGGTGGCGCCCGAGCGGGTCTGGTACGCCTCCTACGGGTCGAACACCGCCCTGGAACGGCTGGCCTGCTATGTCGGGGGCGGGCGGCCCGCGGGGGCGGCGCGGACGTATCCGGGGTGCCGGGACCGGCGGATGCCCCGGGAATCGGCCGCGGTGGAGCTGGCGGGGGAGATGTACCTCGCGACCCGGTCGGCGGTGTGGGGCGGCGGGTGCGCCTTCTACGACCCGGGGGCCGAGGGGCGGGTCCTGGCGCGGGCGCATCTGGTGACCGCGGGCCAGTTCGCGGACATCGCGGCGCAGGAGATGCTCCGGGAGCCCGGCGCCGACCTGGATCTGACGGAGGTGCTGACCCGCGGCCGCGCGGTGCTGGGGGAGGGACGGTACGAGACGCTGGTCTGCGCGGGCTGGCTGGACGGCGCGCCCGTGCTGACCTTCACGGCTCCCTGGGGCGTACGGGACGTGGCGTGGACGGCGCCGACCGCCGCGTATGTGCGGTGCGTGGGGACGGGGCTGCTGGCGGCCGGGGCGTGGGACGCCGGGACGGTCGCGGCGTACGTCGCGGCCCGGCCGGGGGCGGCCGGACACTGGAGTCCGCAGGACGTCCGGGAGCTGATGGCCGGGCCAAAGGCGCCGGAGGCGCCGGAGACGCCGTAGGTCCGCCGGGCCGGGCCCGGTGCCGGTGGGGTGCGGTGCCGGTGGGGTCCGGGTCCGGTGCCGGTGCAGTCCGGTGCCGGTGGGGTGCGGGTGCCGGTGGGGTCCGTGCCCGCCGTTCCGGCGAAGGGCGAGGTCAGGGGCCGAGCGGCGGAAAGGGCGCGCGCGGTGGGGCGCGATGCGGCGCGCGGTACGCGGCCAGGTCACGGTGCGGCCGCCGGGGCGGACACCGGGTAGCCGGGTAGCCGGGCAGTCGGGCAGTCGGGCGGCCGGGCAGTCATGCCGCTGGGGTCGCGAGGTCCGCTGGGTTCGCGAGATCCACGGGCTCATGTACGGGGACGGGGCGGGGTACGCCTGCGCGAGGGGCGGACCGGCGTTGCCGGTGGGCTTGCCGGACCGGCGGCACGGACCGGCGGCACGGACCGGCGGTACGGGCAGGCGGCACGGACCGGGCCGCCCGGCGTTCAGGCGGACGGCTGCCGTCGCAGGCGGGCGTGGCTCTCCCGGGCCACGGTGAGCAGCGCGGCGCGGAGCTCCTCGCTCGTACGGCCCCGGGTCTTGACCGCATGGCAGTTGGGGCAGAGCGCGACCATGTTCTCCGGGAGGTCGGGACCGCCGGTGGCGAGATCGCGGACGTGGTCGACCTCCAGTATCGGATCGCCGTCGGCCGTGACGTCGTCGGGCTGGCCCGTGCACCCCGGGTTCTCGCAGTGGCCCCCGCTGCGCAGGAGAACGGCCTGCCGGGCCTCCGGCGACCGGACGGGCGCGGCCGAGCCGGGTCTGCGGCGGCCCTGGTTCCGCTCCTGCTGCCGCTGGGCCGCGCGGTGCAGCCGGTCGTACGCGGCGGCGACCGAGACGGCCCCGGCGGCCCCCGGTGGTATCTCCGACCCGGTGCCGGGGAGGCCGGGCGGGGCGTCGTCCAGCCCGGTGGCGCGCAGCAGCGGCGCCGGGTCGAGACCGTCGAAGAACCTGGCCAGCAGGGCGTCGACGACCGCCTCACGGGCCGGGGCGGAGCGGCCGAGCAGGTCGTACGCCGCCGCGTCGAGCCCGCCGGCGGGCTGCTGCGCCTCGAACCACCGGCGCACCACGGCGTCACCGTGCGCGCTCGGCACCGCCTCCTCGTACCCCGTCAGCTCCCAGAGTCCGGCGCGGTGCAGGGCGGCGATCGAGTTGTCGGGGCGCGGGCGGGACCCGGGCAGGCCGTGGTGGCGCAGCAGTTCGCCGAGGGTGCGCTCCGTCTCCCTCCAGGGCAGCATCCGGGCCGCGCCACGGGCGGCGCGGCCGACGGCCCAGAGCAGGACGACCGGCTGGTGCAGCGCCGGCCGTCCGTCGACCCGGCTGACCCGTAACTGGCCTATACGCAAGAGGAGTTGACCGAGTTCGCCATCGGCCTGGCCGGCGGTGTCGACGACCTTGAAGCCGAGGCCGCGCAGCCGCTCGGCGGCGTGCTGCGCCCGGCCGGAGAAGTCCCGCGGCCGCAGTGGACCGTGGCCGTCGAGCCGGCCGTGGGCGGCGCCGGCTATCGCCTTGGAGTCGTACCGCCGGCCGTCGTGGACGAGGACGTAGCGCAGGGCGCGCCGGAAGCCGTACATGCGCAGGAACGCGTCCTGGCCGAGGCGGTCGTACTCCTCGATCGCCTGGAGCACCGCCGTGGGGGTGAGGTCTGCCAACGCCATGCCGGAACAGTAGGGGAGGGCACTGACAACCGCCGGTGACCAGCGGCGGAGCCACCGGCCGTGCGCTCAGACGCTGAGCGTCACCACCGCCGGATGGCTGCCGAACAGGCTCACCGGGCGGCTGTCGTGCACCCGCAGCCCGGCCGCGCGCGCCAGCGGAAGGTGCGTGTCGGCGTCGTGGAGCAGCAGCACGGCGCGGCCCGTCCCCGGCTTCAGGACGCGGCGGATCTCCTCGTAGTACGCGGCGGGCCGGGTGGCGAGGGTTCCGTCCGGGGCCACCTGGAGGCCCCACGGCGGGTTGCTCAGGACGCGGTCGGCGTGGCCGTCGGCGACCGGCAGCCGGCCGGCGTCGGCGACCGCCCACGCCGCGTGGCCCCCGCCGGACGGCTGCGCGGCGGCCGCGTTGGCCACGGCGGCGGCGAGCGTCGCCGGATTGTGGTCGGTCCCCAGGGTGCGCAGCCCGCCGACGGTCAGGTGGGACTCGATGAGCAGGGTGCCGGTACCGCAGGACGGGTCGAGGACGCGGTCACCGGGGGAGAGATCGGCGAGCAGCGCCATCGCGGCGGCGAGCGGCGGGTGCAGGGTGCCGGGCACCGACTCCCGCTTGTACGCGCGGCGGTGCAGCGGGCGCTCGGTGAGGCGCACCGCGAGCGCCGCCTCGGTGCCCTCGACCGTCACCCGGATCGGAAACGGCTGCCCGTCATCGGGCACCGCGCCGTCGCGCCGCGAGTGGTGCGGCAGCCCGAGGGCGGCCGCGGCCTGCTCGCCCACGGTGTCCTCGATGTCGTAGCGGTTGTAGTTCCGCTTGCCGACGTACGAGGCGACGACGTCGATACGGGTCGCGGTGGCGGGCCCGCCGCACCGGCCGCGCAGCCGCAGCAGACGGCGCCACGGCGCGGTGCGGGACGGCTGGGTGAAGCGGGCGAGGTCGGCCTTGGTGTGGCCGACGCCGCGGATCACGGCGGCCACCAGGAAGACGTCGTCGGCGGTGCGCAGCTCCAGCAGCCGGGCGTCCGGCTCCTCGGCGGTGAACCACACCTCGCGGTGGCGCAGCCGCTCCACGGTGCCCAGTCCGCGGTCGGTGATCTCCCGCGCGCAGACCTCCTCCGCGCCCCGCAGGGTCCGTGCCAGCAGCCGCACGCCCACGCGCGAGCCCTCCGCCCTCTGTGTCCTGTTCCTGCCGTAAAACTCCCCGGGAGTCTACGGCAGCGCCGGGCCGCCCCCGGGCCGCCGTCACACCGTCGCGACCCCTGTGACGAGGGCGGATATCGTGACCGGACGGCGCGCCGCGGACGGGCCGAGGGGGCGCGTGGCCGCAGGCCGCGCGCCGTGGCGCGTACCGAGAAGGCGCGCGTGCCGAGAGGGCGGAGGAGACGACCGGTGGCTTACCGCTATGCGACGGAGCGCGTCGACCACTCCGACCTCGCCAGCGGCTTCGTGCTGCGCTCCGCGCCCGGCTTCACCGCCTTCCCGGTGCGGCTGGCCTCGGAGACGTTCCAGCGCGCGCTGGCGCTGCGCGGCGGCGACGGACCGGCCGTCCTGTGGGACCCGTGCTGCGGCAAGGGCTACCTCGCGACGGTGCTGGGCCTGGTGCACCGCGACCGGATCGCGGCGGTGGTGGCGTCCGACATCGACGCCCCCTCCCTGGAGATCGCCCGCGCCAACCTCGCCCTGCTCACCGCGCGCGGTCTCGCCGACCGCGCCGCCGAACAGCGCGAGAAGGCCACCCGCTTCGGCAAGCCCGGCTACACCGACGCCGCGGCCGCCGCCGGCCGTCTCGCGGCCCGTCTCGCCGCGGACGGCGGTGACCTCCCGCACACCGTGTCCCACGCCGACGTCTTCGACCCGTCCGCCCTGGAACGGGCCGCCACCGGGTTCGCCCCCGACATCGTCGTCACCGACGTCCCCTACGGGGAACGCGTCCAGTGGCAGGGCGCGAGCGGCACCGGGCTGCCCGGAATGCTGGCGAGCCTGGCCCGGGTACTGCCGGAACACGGCGTCATCGCGATCGGCGTCCGGGGCCGGAAGTTCCCGCCGGTCCCGGGGGTGGCGGCCCGGAAGTTCCGGGTGGGAACGCGCTCGATGGGCCTGTTCCGGGTGGCGGACGTACGCGCCGCCGGTCCGGAGGCGTGAGCGGAAGGCGCCCCTGAGCGGGACGGACGCCGGTGCGGGCACGTGGTCCCGTGGCCGTCCCCGGATTCCAGCGGGACGCAGGGCTCGTACCCCGCCTGGAACGGCGTTGACCTCGGCTCATCATGATTCCTGATCGCTGCCGGTGCGGATCGCGCCTTGGTCGGAACGGAGCGCGGTGCTGGACTGGAACGGCCGGGGGAACGCGGGACGAACAGGCCCGCCGGGGCCCGCCCAGGGGCGTGTCCCCGTCGTCCCGCGCCCCCCTCACACCATCCGATCCACTCGTCCGAGCAGGAGACGTCATGCCTTTCATCCAGGTGAAGCAGACCCCCGGTAAGACCGCCGAGCAGAAGGCCGAACTCGTACGCGCGCTGACGGACGCGTACCTGTCCGTCAACGGCGGCAACCGGGAGACCGTCTGGGTCGCGATCCAGGAGATCGCCGCCGACAGTTGGTCCATCGGCGGGCAGACGCTGGCCGAGCGGCGGGCGGCCCGGAGCTGACGGGCGGGCACGGGCCCCGGTCGGTGGCCGGTGCGCGGTGGCCGCCGCCCCGCCCGCCGGGCGGCGGCGGGCCGTGCGACGCTCTTCCGTATCCCGCCCCGACCGGGGAGGCGCGGGATACGGGGCGCCGGCACGGTCCGCCGGGCGCCCGGCGGGAGGGCGGGACGGCATGGAACTGCGGCAGATCCAGTACTTCGTCGCGGTCGCCGAGGAGCTGCACTTCGGGCGGGCGGCGGAGCGGCTGCACATCGGCCAGCCCGCCGTCAGCCAGCAGATACGGCGGCTGGAACGGGAGCTGGGCCTCGCGCTCTTCGACCGGTCCGGGCGCACCGTGACCCTCACCCCGGCCGGACGGGAGCTGCTGCCCGAGGGCCGCAGGCTCCTCGCCGCCCGGGACGCGTTCACCGCCGGGGCGCGCCGGCTGGCCGCCCGGGAGGCGGCCGTCCTCCACATCGGCATCGGTACGGGCCTGGGCCGGCGCCTCGACGACTTCCTGGACGCCCTGCCCGGCCAGGGCGCCGGAACCCGCTTCGTCTTCCGCACCCTGCCGGCCACGGGCCGCCTGGCGGAGCTGCGCGCCGGACAGTTGGACGCGGCGTTCATCCGGGCGGCGCGCCCCGATGCGAACGGGCGGGGGAACGTCCCCGGGAGTGAGCTGCCGCCGGGCGGGGGCAGCCCGGCGCACACGGGCGATGAGCTGGGCCCCGCCCCCGGCACGGGCGTTGGCCTTGGAATGGGCATCGGTCATGGAACGGGCTCCCCTCACGGGGCGAGCCTTGGCCATGGAACGGGAGCCAGCCGCGAGGCGAGCTTTGGCCATGGAACAGGCCCCGGCTGTGGAACAGACCCCGCCCAGGGAACGGATCCCGCCCACCGGCCGCACCGTGGTCCTGGAACGGCGCCCAGCCCTGGAACAGGCCCCGGCCAAGGAATGAACCGTGGCCCTGGAACGGACCTCGGCCGCCGACCCGACCCCGCTCATGGAACGGCCCCCGCCCCTTCATCGGGCGCTGCCCCTGGAACGCTCCGCGGACCTGGAACGCCTCCTGCACAAGGGACGCCCCACACCCGCGAACCCCTCCCGGACCTGCGGTATCTGCCTCTCTGGGACGAGCCGCTGAAGGTAGCGCTGCCCACCGCGCACCCGCTCGCGGACCGTGCTCCGCTCCGGCTGGCCGATCTCGCCGCTCTGCCGCTGCGTATCGCACCGCGTGAGACGAACCCGGTGCTCTTCGACGCCGTGCACGCCGCCTGCCGCGCCGTCGGGTTCGTCCCCGTCATGGGGGCGCCGTCGGACCGTCTCCAGGACACACTGGCCGGCATCGGGGCGGGCGAGCCGGGCTGGACCCCGCTCTACCCGACGGTCACGGACACCGTCGCCTCCCGCCGCGTCACCCTGCGCCCGCTGGACGGCGATCCGCTGACCTTGCGCATGTACCTCGCGGTCCGCGCCGCCACCGACCCGGAACGTCTGGCCGCGCTGACCACCGCGAGCACCCGCCTGCGGGCGCGGGCCGGGGGAGCGGCCCCGGCACCGGCGGACTCCGGGAGCCCGCCCCCGTAAGGCGCGTGCTCCGCTCGAAAAATCATTCGGCAACGGCGGAGCGGCGTGGTTGGGTGGCGGATGTGGCGAAACTCAATCAGATCATCGCGGTCGAGAAGGGCGTCAAGTCCAAGTCCCAGCAGGACCTGACGGCGGCCCAGCACGGCCTCCAGAAGCCCGCGTTGCTGGCCGGCATCGCGCGGACGTACCAGCCCAAGGACGAGGAGGGCGAGCAGTTGCCGCCCGAGTCCACCCGGGTGCAGGTCCGGGCCGAGGACGTGCTGCGGGACACGGCCACCACCCTGACCAGACTGTTCGACGTGACCGCCACCAAGGACTGGGCCAACTGCACCGCCCGCGCCGATGTGACGGTCGAGGGCCGCGCGATCCTCTCCCAGGTGCCGGTGTCGTACCTGCTCTTCCTGGAGAAGCAGCTCACCGACCTCGCCGCCTTCGTCCGCAAGCTGCCGGTGCTCGACGCGTCGGAGTCCTGGGTGCAGGACCCGTCCACCGACGCCTGGAAGACCGAGCCGGTCCGTACCGTCCGGACGAAGAAGGTGCCGCGCAACCACGTCAAGGCCGAGGCGACGGAGAAGCACCCGGCGCAGGTCGACGTGTACTACGAGGACATACCCGTCGGGTACTGGACGACGGTGAAGTTCTCCGGCGCGCTCCCCGCCCGCCGGGTCAACGAACTCCTCGACCGTGTCGAGAAGCTGCAGACCGCCGTGAAGTTCGCCCGTGAGGAGGCGAACGGCGCGGAGGTGACCGACCAGAGGGTGGGTGACGCCGTCTTCGGCTACCTCTTCGGGTAGCCCCGTCAACTCCCCGGGCGCCTGTGCGCGCCCGGGGTGCGCGAGGAGCGCAAGCTGAAACTGAGGCTTGTCGTGACGGACGCGGTGGTCAGTGGAGGTTCAAGTCCTCCCCGCGGCACTCGGGCCGCGGTGGCCCAACTCGGCAGAGGCACACCGCGATCAATCTCAGACTCTTGCTCCAGATTCAGTATGCGCCGCCGAGCGCCGGAGCGACCGGGCCGGGCCCGCGTCGTCGGATGCCGGTTCAAGTCCGGCCCGTGCAGCCACTTCTCCCGATGCGCGGTAGTTCAAAGGCAGAACACGACGACTTCAGCATGACCCGCGCTCTTCACCGCGCCGGCGCCGTACATGGCGGCACCACAGGGCCCGGGGGCAGGCTACGCCCCCGGGCCCGCTGCCGTTCCCAGCTCCGTCCGCCGACCGCCGTCCCCCGTCCGCCGCACGATGCACGCCTCAACCCCGTGCTCGTACGGCCCCGTTGGTGCATCACGGAATGTAATCGGACGGGCGCGGAACCGTGCGCGTCGAACGGGCGGAAACGGGCGCGCGGTCCGGCGTGGCGGGCTCGCGCACCACCGAAGCGGGCAGGTCAGCGCCCAGTTGCCGGTCCGCGCCGACGGTCGGCCGAGCCGCGGAAGGGGGAGAGCCCCGGACGCCTCGTAGCGGCCATCCGTTCACTCCGCGCGAGCAACCCCACATGCCTCACCCGTCGCGTACACAACTTCTCCACCTCTTCCGACTCGTTACCGGGCTATGACATGCCTGGCTTGACGGTCGGCGTCCGCCCACAAGTAGGTTCGGTATAAACCGAGTTTCCACTACCAACCGGCGTCCCCGCGCCGGGAGAAGGGACGCCCCATGGGTTCCCACGCCCGCCCCAACCGGATACACCGCACCGGGGTCCGGATCGCGATGGTCGCGATGGTCGGCGCCGCCCTGCCGATCACCGCCACCGGTATCGCCCAGGCCGCCACCCCCGGTGCCACGCACTCCGCCGACGACAACCAGGACGCACACCGTCAGCAGGCCGTGCAGGAGCGTGCCGCCGACGCCGCCCAGGACCCCACGTCCCAGGACGCGCCCCAGGTCAAGGCCGACCATGCCTTCCTCCTCGACGCCCGCGACGGCAGCCAGGAGCGCGAGATGTGGGCGGGTGCCAAGGCCGACGAGAGTGTGTCGATGGCCAGCACCACCAAGATCATGACGGCGCTCGTGGTGCTCAAGCACCCCGAGTGGCTGGAGCACGGCATCCAGGTCAAGCAGGAGTACCGGGACTACGTGCAGAAGGTCGGCGCCAGCACCGCCGACCTCCAGACCGGTGACACGCTCACCGTCCGCCAGCTCCTGCACGCCATGCTGATCCCGTCCGGCGCGGACGCCGCGCGCGCCCTCGCCGACCACTACGGTCAGGGCGCCACCACGGACGAGCGGGTCGCCGACTTCGTCCGCCAGATGAACGACGAGGCGCAGCAGCTCGGTCTGAAGGGCACGCACTTCGACACCTACGACGGCATCTCGAACGGCAACAACCACAGCACCGCCCGCGACCTCGCCAAGCTCGGCCAGCGCGCGATGCTCCAGCCGGTGTTCGCCGAGGTCGTCAAGAACCAGCAGTTCAAGACCGAGGCCCCCGCGGCCAACGGCCACACCCGGTACTACACCTGGAACAACACCAACCAACTGCTGAGCAGCTACGACGGCGCCCTCGGCATCAAGACCGGCAGTGGCCCGGAGAGCGGCTACGCCCTCGTCTTCGCGGCCAAGCGCGACAACCGCACCCTCGTCGGCGCCATCCTCAAGGACGACAAGGGCCGGTTCGACGACGCGACGAAGATCCTCGACTGGGGCTTCGCGCACTGACACCCGCCGCGCCCGCCCCGCATCACCCGGCACGCACCCCGAGGCCCGTCCCGGCTCACTGAGCTCCCGGCCCACTGAGCCCCTGGCCCACTGAGCCCCGGCCCCGGAGCGGCGCCCCGCGTCCCGCGCCGAGACCCCCGCCCCGTCCCCGCCCCCACGGCGGATGGGCGGGGGTCTCGGCATGCGGGCGGCCGGTATCCCGCCCGGTGGGCGGTGCGGCTCGGTTCCGTCCCGTTCCAACCCATCCCGCCCCGCCCCGTCCCACGGTGCCCAGGCCGTCCGCCAGGCCCGGGTACGGACACCCGGCCCCGCCCGCCACCGGCGTCCACGGTGGGAGAAGGTGGGGGGACGTACGACCCTTAGGAGATGACCGTGACATCCGGTACCAACCGCTTCCGTTCCGCTTCCCGGCGTCGCCGGGGGCGCCGCGCCGCCGCCGCGCTGATCGGGGCCGCCGCCGTGGCGGTGCTGGCGGGCTGTTCCGGGGCGTCGCCGCTCGCGGACGCGGTCTGCGGGGGCGGCGAGTATCCCGTCATGACGGTGGGGAGCACGGGCTCCGCGTGCGTCAAGGACGGGGAGAAGGCGCCGAAGGGGTACACGCGGTACCCCGAGGGCAAGGTGCCGCGGAAGGTCGACGACAAGTGGGACGTGTACTGGCGCACGCACACCGTCGACAAGAAGGGCGACATCGTGAAGGTGCCCGGGGAGAAGTGAGCCGGATACCGGGCCGGTGAGCCGCCCGCCGGGCCCGTGCGCGGTGCGTCCCGCGGGCAGGTGCCCGGGAATGGGCTGGCCCGTGTGCGTCCCTCGTCCTACCGTCCGGAGTATGAAGCTGCTCTCCGTCAATGTAGGCAGGCCCCGTCCCAACCCCTGGAAGGGCAAGCAGGGGACCGGTGGGCGAACGGGGATCGACAAGCGTCCGGTGGAAGGGCCGGTGGCCGTCGCCGCTCCCGTGCACGAGGGGACGGGGGAGGTCGGGCTGGCCGGTGACCGGGCGTATGACGTGGCGCATCACGGGGGCGCGGACCAGGCCGTGTACGCGTATGCGCGGGAGGACCTGGACGGCTGGCAGCGGGAGCTGGGCGTTCCGCTCGCCAACGGGGCGTTCGGGGAGAACCTCACCACCTGCGGGATCGACGTCAACGGGGCGGTGATCGGGGAGCGGTGGCGGGTCGGGGCGGAGGTCGTGCTGGAGGTCTCGTGCCCGCGGCTTCCGTGCGCGACGTTCCAGGGGTGGATGGGCCGGAACGGCTGGAACCGGGAGTTCACGCGCGCCGGGCTGCCGGGCGCGTATCTGCGGGTGATCACTCCGGGGGAGATCCGGGCCGGTGACCCGGTGGTGGTCGTGCACCGGCCCGCGCACGGGGTGAGCGTCGGGCACACGTTCCGCGCGGTGATGACGGAGGCAAAGCTGCTGCCGTCCCTGCTGGATGTCGCCGAACTACCGGAAAATGTACGGGAGTTGGCGAGGAAGCGGATCGAAGGAGGGAAGGCGGGGGCGGGTGGGTGAGATCCGGTGGATGAGGCCGGACGGGGCGCCGGGACGCACTGGCCGGGTCATGCGCCCGTGACGGGAGTGGCCTTCCCGGGTCGGTGGAACTCCCTGTCCAGGTGCGGGTGATCGGCGCAGGGGAGGTGTCCGTCAACCCGCCTCCCGGGGTGCTCGGCGTGTCTCCTTCACAGGAGTGGTTTGCCGCGGCAGTCAACTCGCTTGTGGATTGCGGCAGTTGAAGGAGGGCGAACGTAGAGGTGCGGGCGCACGACGGACGCCCGATCGGCTACGGAACGAGGAGGACTTCATGGCCAGGTACAACACCGAGATCTCGACGGGTGGCGGTGGCTGGCAGCCGGACCAGCCGCTCACGATCAGCATCGTCAACCGCACCCAGCCCGTCCCCGGCGACGCCCGCCCCTCGACGGGGACCACGGTCACCTGGAGCGGTGACAAGGGCAAGGGCTCGGTGACGTTCTTCGACGACGGCCAGAACTTCCAGGGAACCGCACAGTTCCCCGGCGAGGGCCCCGTGGGATACCGCGGTACGTACGCGGGCTGAGTCCCGGCCGTGAGTCAGGTCGCAGGTCGGCCTGACTCACACTTTCCGTGACGCGTCCGGCGGGGCGTGCGGCCCGCCGGGCGTGAGGATGCGGCCCGCGGGCCGGAAGCCCGGGCCCGGCGCCGAGGGCGGGCCCCGGCGCCGGAGCGCCCCGTGCGGAACCCCCACCGGCGGTAAGAGGCCCACCGGCGAGCCCCCGCCCCTTGCCCCAGGCTCCCCCTCACCCCCCGGGTCCCGCCCCTCACCCCAGCGCTTCCGCCAGCGCGATGATCGCGCCGCCCGGCCCACGCAGGTAACACAGCAGGTACGCGTCCTCGAACCGGGTGATCTCGCCGAGGAGTTCGCCGCCGTAGGGGTGCAGGCGGGCGACCGTGTCCCGGATGTCGTCGACGGCGAACATGAGGCGGCAGAAGCCGAGGGTGTGGGGCGGTGGGGGTGACGGGGCGGGGGTGACGGGCGGTGGGGAGTGGTAGGTGGTCAGTTCGAGGCGGGAGTGGCCGTCGGGGGTGCGCATCATCGTGATGTCGGTGCGGACATCGGGGAGGCCGAGGATGCGGTCCACCCAGGGGCCCTCGATGGGGGCCGTGCCTTCCAGCTCCAGGCCGAGTTCGGTGAAGAACGCCTGGGCGGCCGCCATGTCGTCGACGACGATGCCGACGTTGTCCATCCGCTGAATCGCCATGGACGGATCGTAGGGCGGGCCACTGACAACCGGCCCGCTCCGGCGGCGTACGGGTGAGCCGGGCGGACGGCGGGCCGGGCCGTCCGGGGCGCAGGTTCCGTGGCGGCGGCCGGAGCGGATTATGTGATGGCGCCGCCGGGTGATCACTCCGTAGCATGGGGCGGGTGCGGACGGCAGTGCTCCTGCCGGCCGCCTACGGGGAACGGGGATCACGGGGATGTTTTCGGGGCTGACGCCTTGTCATACGCCTGCGCGCGACCGGCGCGGGAGCGGTACGTCCGGTATGCCGGGGAAGCGTCGGCCTTGCCCACCGTCGGTACGTCCCGCCCACACGGCACCATGACCAACGGAGGACACCACACCATGCGCATGCGCACTCTCATCACGTCGGCGGCGCTGGCCACCGCGCTGCTCGGGGCCACCGGCGCCCCCGCGACGGCGGCGCCGGCCACCGACCCGACCGCCCTGGCCACCGAGCAGGCCGCGCCGGCCGCCGCGAGGGGCCCCGGCGTCTTCATCACCAACGGCGACCGCGTGCACATCTCCAGCACCCCGCCGCGTACGGCCTCCGCCCACGCCTGGTGGACCCACGTCAGCGGTCCCGGCACCAAGGCCAAGGTCACCATCTGGCTGCAGATGAAGTCCGGCAAGAAGTGGCACTCGGTCGCCAAGAACGCGAAGAACCTCAAGTCCGGCAACGGCGGCAGTGCCCGCCGGGTCGTCGGGCGCAAGACGTGCGCGAACAGCAGCAGGCACCAGTGGCGTACCAAGATCGACGTCGACCTCATCGGCGTGCCCGACTCGCCGGAGAAGGCGTACACCAAGCCGGTCACGGTCAGGTGCGGCGTCTGATTCCCTGAGCCGAGGGGTGGCGTTCCGGTCCCGCCGTGGCGGTGACCGGGGCGGCGCCCCTCGGTCCGCCTTTCCCCGCTCGATCCAGGAGTACGACCATGAACGACGCCGGTCCGGACGCCACCTTCATCGTGGGACTGCACGGGGTGCTGGACCGGCACCCCTGGATCGACCGGGTGAACGCCGAGTTCGACCTCGACGAGGACGTCTTCGGGCTCGCGGTGAAGCGGGCGGCCGCCTTCGGCTGGAGTTCCACCGCCCTGACGGACCCGCCCGCCGACAACCTCTGGGACCACCACGACGCGGACGGCGACTGGACGCAGGACGGTCAGGTCCGTCAACTGGCCTGGCTGCACGCGTCGCTGCCGAGGCCGGCGGCCGTCCCGGGGCGGAAGCGGCGCGCCCGCCGCCTTCCGCTCCTGCCCGCCGTCACGGTCCTGACGGACGCCCTGCGCCGTGTGGGAACCGTCCGCCTCACCGGCGCCCACGCCCTCGTGCCGCTGCACCGCGCCGGGAGCGCCCGTACCGAACTCGCCGAGGTGGCCGACTGGTTCGCCCTCGCCGATCCGTCCGGCGCGGCCACGCTGACGGTCACCGTGTCGGCGCTGCCGTCGGCGGGGCTGGCCGGGCGGGCCGACGGGGTCCGCGAGGCGGCGCTGGAGCGCACGTACGGCCATATGACGGTGGCGCCCCTCAAGCCCGCCGGGGTCGCGACGCCGGGGCTCGCCCGGCCGCTCGCCGGGGTGGTGCAGGCCGAGGGGATGCGCCCGGCGCTCGCCTTCCGCTGCGGTGTGCGCGAGTGGTCCACGGATGTCGCCGCGTGGACGACGGAGGTGTTCGCGGACGCGATCCGGGCGGTGACGGGGGTGTCGGGGCTGGTCCTGATCACGGTCTCTTCGGAGGGCTGAGAGAGCGGCGGCGGCGCGGGACGGGACGTCACCGGTCCCCGCCCCGGTTGCCTGAGCCCTGCCGCCGCCCCGACTGCCCGGCCGCCCGCCCCGCCGCCGACTGCCGGGCCGGGCCGTGCCGCCCGGCCCCGCCGCCGACCCCTCTCCGGGCCGCCCCGTCCCGACGCCGACCGCCCCCCGTATCCGGCGAGCCCGCGCGCCCGGGCCCCTACTCCACCAACCGCGCCAACCCCCGTGCCTCCTGGCGTAGATGGGTGCGCAGCGTGTCCGCCGCGGGGGAGAGGGGGCGGTCTGCGGGGCGGGTGAGGCCGACGGCCTGGCTGATGGATTTCAGGGGGGTGTCGATGAGGCGGAGGTCGGGGTCCTGGGTGGCGATGAGGAGGGGGAGGGCGGCGAGGGCGTCGGTGGCGAGGAGGAAGTGGCGGAGGGTGGGCATGGAGGTGCACTCGACGCGGTCGTCGGGGAGTTCGACGTCGGCGTGGGTGAAGAGTTCCTCCAGCTCGGCGCGGAGCGCGGTGCGGTCGACGGGCAGCACCCACGGGTAGCGGCGCAGCTCGGCGAGGGACGGGTGGCGCAGGCGGTGCACGGGGTGGCCGGCGCGGGCGGCGAGGCGGACCGGTTCGCGGTAGAGCTGCTCCTGGGTGAGGCGGCGCGGTGGCTGGCCGGAGAGCCGGCCGACGATCAGGTCGATCTCACCGGAGAGCACCCCGGCGCGGAGCGTGTCGGGCGTGGCCTCGCGGACGACGACGGTCACCGCCGGATGCGCCTTCTTCAGCGCGGCGATGGCGCGCGGCAGCAGCAGGTTGGACCCGGCGAGATGGACGCCGACGGTGACCGAGCCGAGGTGACCGGCGGCGAGGTGGCCCAGCTCCGCGCCGGCCTGCCGTAGCTGGGCCAGGACCGCGCGGGCGTGGCCGACGAACGACTCCCCGTACAGCGTCGGGGTCACCCCGCGGTGATGCCGTTCGAACAGCGGGACCCCGAGGATCGTCTCCAGCTCGTGCAGGGCGCGGGTGACGACGGGCTGGGTGATGTGCAGCTCCTGTGCGGCGCGGATGACGCTGCCCTGGTCGGCGATGGCGGTGACGAGGGTGAGGTGGCGCAGTTTCAGGCGGCCGTCGAGCAGTTTCTCGCTCTCCATGGGGTCACGTTATGCCCGTAGGGGCATCGCGGGGAACGCAAAGAGCATTATTCAGGCATGCCTGGCGCTCCCTAGCCTCGGCGTCATGAGCCGCAGCACTTCGCTCCCCGTGCGGGAGATCCGCAATTTCGTGGACGGCGCCTTCGTGGACGGCGTGCGCTCCTTCGACCGCTTCAGCCCGGTGGACGGCGCGCTCACCGGGCGGGTGCACGAGGCGGACGAGACCCTCGTCGACGTCGCCGTCCGGTCCGCCCGCCGCGCCCTGTCCGGCCCCTGGGGCGACACCACCGTCCCCGAGCGCGCCGAGCTGATGCGGCGGATCGCCGACGTCATCGACCGGCGCGCCGATGAGCTGGTCGCCGCCGAGGTCGCCGACACCGGCAAGCCGCTGGCGATGGCCCGGGACCTGGACGTGGCCCGCGCCGCCGCGAACTTCCGGGCGTTCGCCGACACCGTCTCCGCCGCCGGCCTCGACTCCTTCCTCACCGAGCTGCCCGGCGGGCGGACGGCGCTGAACTACGCGGTCCGCCGGCCGCTCGGCGTCGTCGCCGTCATCGTGCCGTGGAACCTCCCGCTGCTCCTCCTCACCTGGAAGCTCGCACCGGCCCTGGCCTGCGGTAACGCCGTGGTCGTCAAGCCGTCGGAGCTGACGCCCTCCTCCGCGGCGCTGCTCGCGGAGATCCTGAAGGAGGCCGGGCTGCCGGACGGCGTCTGCAACGTCGTGCACGGTTTCGGGCCCGGCTCCGCGGGCGCGTTCCTCGCCGGGCACCCGGACGTGGACGGGGTGACGTTCACCGGCGAGTCCGCCACCGGTACGGAGATCATGCGGGCGACGGCGCCGGGTGTGCGGCCCGTCTCGTTCGAACTGGGCGGCAAGAACGCCGCGCTGGTCTTCGACGACGCGGACGTGGCCCGGACGGTGGACGGGCTGGCCCGGTCGGTGTTCACCAACACCGGGCAGGTCTGTCTGTGCACCGAGCGCGTCTACGTCCAGCGGCCGGTCTTCGACGAGATCGCGGCGGGCCTCGCGGAGCGCGCCCGCGCCCTGCGCCCCGGCCGCCCCGAGGACCCGGCGACCACCACCGGCCCGCTGATCTCCCAGGCACACCGCGAGAAGGTCCTCGGCTACCTCGCCCTCGCCCGTGAGGAGGGCGCCGAGGTGCTGGCCGGGGGCGGCGTGCCGGAGATGGGCGCGGAGCTGGACGGCGGCGCGTGGATCGAGCCGACGCTGTGGACGGGCCTTGAGCACACCTCGCGCACCATGCGGGAGGAGATCTTCGGGCCGGTGGCCGGGCTGATCCCGTTCGACACCGAGGAGGAGGCCGTCCGGCTGGCGAACGACTCGCGGTACGGACTGGCGTCCTGCGTCTGGACCCGGGACCTGGAGCGCGGCCACCGCGTCGCGCAGAAGATGCGGACCGGGATGGCCTGGGTCAACACCTGGTACCTGCGCGATCTGCGGTCGCCCTTCGGCGGCTCCGGCCTGTCCGGCATCGGCCGTGAGGGCGGGACACACTCCCTCCACTTCTACACCGAGCCGACGAATGTGTGCGTGCAACTGTGACCGCTCAGGAAGCTCAACAGGGCGCGTACTGCGGTGAGTTGATAGCCGGGCGCGCCACCGCCGCCGAGATCGCGGAGGCAGCCGAACGGCTGCGCCGCGCCGCCGCCACCGGGGTGCCCTGCGCACCCGTACGGGAGCTGATCGGCGGCTGGGACCAGGACGCGGCGTACGCGGTGCAGCGGGCGGTGCGCGACGGATACCTCGCGGACGGCGCGCGCCGGGTCGGCCACAAGATCGGGCTGACCTCCCCGGCCGTACAGCGGCAGTTCGGGGTCTTCGCGCCGGACTACGGGGTGCTGCTCGACGCCATGGTCCACACCGACCGGGAACCGCTCGACCTGGGGCGTTTCCTCCAGCCGCGGATCGAGGCGGAGGTCGCGTTCGTCCTCGCCAAGGACCTGGACGGGCCGTCGGTGACGGCGGCGGAGGTGATCGCGGCGACCGACTTCCTGCTGCCCGCGCTGGAGATCGTCGACTCGCGGATCGCCGGCTGGGACATCCGGATCACCGACACCGTCGCCGACAACGCCTCCAGCGGCGCCGTCGTCCTCGGCACCACCCCGCGCCCGCTCGCCGCCGTCGACCTGCCGGGGCTCGGCGCCGCCCTCGACCACCGCGGCGAGACCGTCTCCACCGGCTCCGGCGCCGCCTGCCTGGGCTCCCCGGTGGCCGCCGTCGTCTGGCTCGCCCGCGAGGCCGCCCGCCGCGGCGATCCGCTGCGCGCCGGGGACCTCGTCCTCTCCGGGGCGCTCGGCCCGATGGTGCCGGTCACCGGACCGGGCGTGTTCCGCGCGCGGCTCGACGGGCTGGGGGAGGTCCACGCCGACTTCGTACGGGAGCCGGGTGCCCCGGAAGGAGATCGACCGGACTCCTCAACACCCGTACCCAGCAAGGGTGTTGGCGGCTCGGCTGCCGCGCCCCGCACCACCGGAAGGAGCGCCTCATGACCGCCCCCGCCGCGATCATCGGCTCCGGGAACATCGGCACCGACCTGCTGATCAAGATCGACCGGCTCTCCGACGTGCTGCACGTCGCGGCCGTCGCCGGGATCGACCCGGCGTCCGACGGGCTGGCCCGCGCCCGGGAGATGGGCGTCGCCACCACCGCCGAGGGCATCGGCGGACTGCTGCGGATGCCCGAGTTCGCCGGTGTCGAGGTGGTCTTCGACGCCACCTCCGCCGCCGCCCACGCCCGCCACGCCGAGGCCGTCCGCGCCGCCGGCAAGGCGATGGTCGACCTGACCCCCGCCGCCCTCGGCCCGTACGTCGTGCCGCCCGTCAACCTCGGCGACCACCTCGACGCCTCCGACGTCAACATGGTCACCTGCGGCGGCCAGGCCACCGTCCCGGTCGTCGCCGCCGTCTCCCGGGTGACGCCCGTCCACTACGCGGAGATCGTCGCGTCGATCGCGTCCCGCTCCGCCGGGCCCGGGACGCGCGCCAACATCGACGAGTTCACCGAGACCACCGCCGCCGCCCTCGAACAGGTCGGCGGGGCCGCCCGCGGCAAGGCGATCATCGTCCTCAACCCGGCCGAACCGCCCCTCGTCATGCGGGACACCGTCCACTGCCTCACCGGCGCGCTCGACGCGGCGGCCCAGGAGGAGGTCCGCCGGTCGGTCGCCGCGATGACCGCCGCGGTCCGCGCGTACGTCCCCGGCTACCGCCTCAAGCAGGAGGTGCAGTTCACGCCGGTCGACGAACCGTTCGTGCCGGGCACCGGCGGGCCCTTCCGCGGCACCCAGGTGTCGGTGTTCCTGGAGGTCACCGGCGCCGGCCACCATCTGCCCACGTACGCCGGGAACCTCGACATCATGACCTCCGCCGCCCTGCGCACCGCCGAATGTCTGGTCGCCCGGCGCCGGGAAGGAGCGGCAGCCCGATGAGCCCGATGAGCCCGATGAGCCCGACGGACCCGATGAACCCGACCCCGGACACCCCGCCCGCCCTGTACATCCAGGACGTCACCCTGCGGGACGGTATGCACGCCGTCGGCCACCGCTACACCACCGCGCAGGTCACCGCCGTCGCCGCCGCCCTCGACGCGGCCGGGGTCGACGCCATCGAGGTGGCGCACGGCGACGGTCTGGCCGGCTCCGGCGTCACCTACGGGCACGGCGCCCACACCGACCTGGAGTGGATCGAGGCCGCCGCCGGCGTCGTCACCCGCGCCCGCCTCACCACCCTGCTGCTCCCCGGCATCGGCACCCTCGCCGACCTGCGCCGGGCGCACGCCGCCGGGGTCCGCAGCGTCCGTATCGCCACCCACTGCACCGAGGCGGACGTCGCCGCCCAGCACATCGCCTGGGCCCGCGAGAACGGCATGGACGTCTCGGGCTTCCTGATGATGAGCCACCTGAACGACCCGGCGGGCCTCGCCCGGCAGGCGGCCCTGATGGAGAGCTACGGCGCCCACTGCGTCTACGTCACCGACTCCGGCGGGCGCCTGACCATGGACGGCGTCGCCGCCCGCGTCCGCGCCTACCGCGACGTCCTCGACCCGGCCACCGAGATCGGCATCCACGCCCACGAGAATCTCTCGCTCTCCGTCGCCAACAGCGTCGTCGCCGTCGAGAACGGCGTCCGCCGCGTCGACGCCTCCCTCGCCGGGCAGGGCGCGGGCGCCGGGAACTGCCCGATCGAGGCGTTCATCGCCGTCGCCACGCTCCAGGGCTGGCGCCACGGCTGCGACCTCTTCGCCCTCCAGGACGCCGCCGAGGACCTGATCCGCCCGCTTCAGAAACGCCCGGTCCGCGTCGACCGGGAAACCCTCACCCTCGGCTATGCGGGCGTCTACTCCAGCTTCCTGCTGCACGCCGAACGTGCCGCCGCCCGCCACGGACTCGACGTCCGGGAGCTGCTGCTGGAGGTCGGCCGCCGCGGCATGGTCGGCGGACAGGAAGACATGATCACCGATGTGGCGCTGGACCTGGCCGCCGCCCGGAAGGAAACCGCCGCATGAACTCCGCCGCAGCCAAGCTGAGTTGGGAACTCGCGGAGGCCGCCGCCGTGCTGGACGCCGCGGCCGCCGACGCCGCCCCCGTCGCCCAGCTCACCGCCACCGCGCCGCTCACCCTCGACGCGGCGTACGACGTCCAGCGGCTGCTGGTCGGGCGCCGTACCGCCCGCGGCGAGCGCCCCAGCGGCGTCAAACTCGGCTTCACCAGCCGCACCAAGGCCGCGCAGATGGGCGTCTTCGACGTCATCTTCGGCCGCCTCACCGACGCCATGCGCCTGCCCGACGGCGCCCGCGTCGCCCTGGACCGCTACGTCCACCCGCGCGTCGAACCGGAGATCGCCTTCCGCCTCGCCGCCGACGTCCGGCCGGAGGACCCCGCCGTCGACCCGGAGGCGGTCATCGACGCCGTCGCCCCCGCCCTGGAGATCATCGACAGCCGGTACCGCGACTTCCGCTTCACCCTGGAGGACGTCGTCGCCGACAACACCTCCGCCGCCGGCTACGTCCTCGGGCCCTGGACCGCGCTCGCCGACGCCGGGGACCTCGCCAACCGCGGCGTCCGGCTGGAGATCGACGGCCGCACCGCCGAGACCGGCTCCACCGCCGCGATCCTCGGCCACCCGCTGCGCGCCGCCCACGCCGCCCTGCGCCGCGCCCGCGAACTGGGCCACCCGCTGTGCGCCGGGGACGTCCTGCTGGCCGGCGCCGCCACCCCCGCCGTCGCCCTCACCCCCGGCAGCCACATCGAGGCCACCGTCACCGGACTGGGCCGCGCCGCCTTCACGGTGGCGGGCGCCGGGGACGGCGGCGCCGCCGCGACGGAAAGGAACACCCCATGAGTGACGGCATCGTCGTCCCCGGCAAAGCCACCCCGCGCGGCCGCTTCCCCCATGTCAAAACCGCCGGTGACCTGGTGTTCTTCTCCGGCACCAGCAGTCGCAGGCCGGACAACTCCATCGCCGGTGCCGCCGCCGACGACATGGGCGCCACCACCCTCGACATCCGCGAACAGACCCGCGCCGTCCTCGCCAACGTCCGCGAGGTGCTGGCCGCCGCCGGGGCCACCCTCGACGACCTCGTGCAGGTCACCACGTACCTGGTGAACATGAACGACTTCGCGGGCTACAACGCCGTCTGGGCCGAGCACTTCGACGAACGCGGGCCCACCCGCACCACCGTCGCCGTGCACCAACTGCCCCACCCGCACCTGCTCATCGAGATCCAGGGCATCGCCCACCGCCCCGCCCGGCCGTGACCGCCCTGCCGCCAACCCGAGGAGTACCGATGGACCTGCCCCCGGTCATCAACTTCGCCCAGTGGGTGCGCGACCACGCCGACGACCTCAGGCCGCCCGTGAACAACCGGCAGATCTGGGACGGCAACCGCGACTTCATCGTCCAGGTCGTCGGTGGACCCAACGCCCGCACCGACTACCACCTGGAGCCCTACGAGGAGTGGTTCTACCAGGTCAAGGGCGATATGCACGTCAACGTCATGGTCGACGGACGGCCCCGGCGCATCGATGTCCGCGAGGGCGAGATGTTCCTGCTGCCCGGCGGCGTGCCGCACTCCCCGCAGCGCCCCGAGGCGGGCTCCGTCGGCCTCGTCGTCGAACGCGTCCGGGACGAGGGCACCCGGGAACGCTTCCAGTGGTACTGCCCGGCCTGCCACGCCCTCGTCCACGACGTCGAACTCCAGGTCCGCGACATCGTCCGCGACCTCCCCCCGGTCTTCGCCGCCTTCCACGGCGACACCGCAGCCCGTACCTGCCGCGCCTGCGGCACCCTGCACCCCGGCAAGGGCGGAACCGCACCGTGAACAGAACCACCCCCGGCGCCCTCCCCGGCGCCGCCCGCTTCGACATCCACACCCACTACGTGCCCCGCGGCTGGCCCGACCTGACGACCGCCGCCGGGCCCGCCCCCGACTGGCCCTCGCTCCGCGTCACCTCCGAACGCGAAGCCATGATCATGGTCGGCTCCCGGGAGTTCCGCCGGATCGGCGCCGACTGCTGGGACGCCGGCACCCGCCTCGCCGACATGGCCGCCGACGGCATCGACGCCCAGGTCGTCTCCCCGACACCGGTCTTCTTCAACTACGCCCGCCCCGCCGGCCAGGCGGCCAAGGTCGCGCGGATCTTCAACGACCTCGCCCTGGAGATCTGCGCCCCCGCCCCCGACCGGCTGCTGCCCTTCGCCCAGGTCCCCCTCCAGGACCCGGACGCCGCCTGCCGCGAACTCGACCGCTGCCTGGCCAACGGCCACCTCGGCGTGGAGATCGGCAACCACGTCGGCGACCGCGACCTCGACGACGAGGGCGTCGTTACCTTCCTCCAGCACTGCGCGGACCGCGGCGCCCCCGTCTTCGTCCACCCCTGGGACATGCCCGCCTCCCCGCGCCTGGACCGCTGGATGGCCCAGTGGCTGACGGGCATGCCCGCCGAGACCCACCTCTCGGTGCTCGCCCTCATCCTCGGCGGCGTCTTCGACCGCGTCCCCGACACCCTGCGGATCTGCTTCGCCCACGGCGGCGGCTCGTTCGCGTTCTGGCTGGGCCGCCTGGAGAACGCCTGGCACCGCCGCGCCGACGTCATCGCCACCTCCGCCCACCCGCCGTCGCACTACACCGACCGCTTCTCCGTCGACTCCGTCGTCTTCGAACCCGCCGCCCTGCGCACCCTCGTCGACACCCTCGGCGCGAGCCAGGTCATGGTCGGCAGCGACTACCCCTACCCCCTCGGCGAACGCCCCGTCGGCGCCGTCGTCCACCGCTCCGGCTTCCTGACCGAGGACGAACGCACCGCGATCCTGGGCGGCAACGCCCGGCGCTTCCTGGGGCTGCCACCCCTCTGACCGGGACGGCGCCCCCGCCCCGATCGGCTCAACCGGCCGCTGCCCAGGGCGGCTTGGGCCACGGATTCCGGCGGCCGGTGTCCGCCCCGCCTCCCCCGGGCGAACCGGCCGCCGGACCCCGTACGTTGTACGGGGCGGCGGCTGCCGGGAGCCGCGGCGGCGCCGGACGGCGGCCCACCGGGCCCCACGCCCGCACCGGACGGCGGCCACCGGACCCGCCCCGCTCCGGCGACGGCGGCCACCGGAGCCGCCCCGCACCGGCGACGGCCACCCGCACCGGGCAGCGCCCACCCGCACCGAAGGAGACACGCGCGTGAACACCGAACCGGGACGCCTCGTCGACGTCCCCACCGACCGGGGACCCGTGCCGGTCCGCCGCACCGGGCCCCTCCGGTACGCCACCGCCGCACGGTTCCGGCCACCGGTGACCGTCCCCGCGGGCACCGACGTCCCGGTGCCCGGCGCGATGTGCCCGCAGCCGCCGTCCCGGCTCCGCGCCGTGATGGGGCCCTCCCACGACCTGCCGCAGGACGAGGACTGCCTGCACCTGAGCATCACCGCCCCGGCCGCCCCCGCACCGCCCCGGCCCGTCCTCGTCTTCCTCCACGGCGGCGGCTTCACCAGCGGCTCAGGGCTCCTCGACTGGTACGACGGGGCCCGGCTCAGCGCCGAGGGCGACCTCGTCACCGTCTCCGTCAGCTACCGCCTCGGCCCCCTCGGCTTCCTCCGCCACCCCGGCATCGCCCCCGGCAACCTCGGCCTCCTCGACCAACTCGCCGCACTGCGCTGGGTACAGGCGAACATCGCCCGGCACGGCGGCGACCCCGCACAGGTCACCGTCGCCGGACAGTCCGCCGGGGCGATCTCCCTGGCCCTGCTGCTGCGCCACCCCGGCACCCCGGGCCTGCTGCGCCGCGCCATCCTCCAGAGCCCGGTCCTCGGCCCCGCACAGACCACCCCCGCCGAGGCCGAGGCGGAGGGCGCCGACTTCCTGGCGTCGCTGGACGGCGACCCGTTCACCGCCGGGCACGACGCCCTGCTCACCGCCCGCGCGGCCGCCGCCGCCCGCGTCACGGAACGCACCGGCAACCGCGTCTCCCCGCCGTTCTCCCCCGTAGTCGGCGCCGACCCCGTCCCCGCCGTCCCGCCCGCCACCGGCCTCGACGGCATCGACCTGCTCATCGGCTGGAACCGCGAGGAACTGACCGCCTTCGGCCTCTCCCGCCCCGACGCCCGCGCCGCCGAGGGCCCCGCCTTCGCCCGCCCGATCGCCGACTTCACCGCCTGGGCCACCACCGCCGGCGCCCGGACCACCACCTACCGCCTCGACTGGGCCCCCGAGGGCTCCCCCTTCGGCGCCGTCCACTGCCTGGAACTCCCCCTCCTCCTCGGCGACGAGGCGGCCTGGCGCGACGCACCGATGCTCGGCGAAGCCCCCTGGCCCGGCATCGACACCTTCGGCCGCGCCCTGCGCCGCGCGTGGACCGGCTTCGTACGCACAGGAGACATCGACCCGGCGACCACGACGGGCCACCCGGTCACCTGGAACCCCGCCCTCCCCCCGACCACCCCGGCCGCATAAGCCCCGCCGACCTCACCCCGTAAGCCCCTTCCCCCGCCCGCCACCGCCTCCGGCGGGCCCCGCACGGCCCCCCGACCGTGCGGGGCCGCGCCATACAGGGACCCACCGGGCGCGCGGGGCCACGCGTACGACGACGGGCCACGGGGGCGCTCACGCGCGGGCGCGCCTGCGCAGACCGTCCTCCCTCCGCCGCCCGGCCCCGCCTGTGCCCCCGGACAGCCGCCCCCGACTCGCCCCGCCGCCGCCCCCGGGCGACCGTCGAGAAGTGTCGTCCGCCGGGACCGTGCGGGCTCCCGGCGGCGCGGCACGGGGCGGGACCGCCGCGGTGCCGTCCGCCGGGCGAACGAGCTGGAGGCAGCACCGTGCCGCACGTACCGCTACGGCGCGCCGCCGCCGTCGCCCTGCTCGCCGCCCTCGCCACCGGCACCGCCCTCACCGCCCCGGCCACCCGCCCCGGCACCCGGACCACCGCCACCCGGACCGCGGTGCACCCGGCGGCCCACCCCCGCGACGACCCCGGCGGACCCGGCCAACCGGGCCCGCCGACCCCCGCCGTCGCGTCCCCGCTGGTCATCGCGCACCGCGGCGCGTCCCGCCAGGCACCGGAGAACACCCTCGCCGCCGTCGACGCCGCCCACCGCGCCGGGCTCACCTGGGTCGAGAACGACGTCCAACGCACCCGGGACGGACAGCTCGTCGTCGTCCACGACGCGACGCTGCGCCGCACCACCGACGCCCCGCGCGCCCTGCCCGGCCGCGCCCCCTGGCGGGTCGCCGACCTCACCGCCGCCGAGATCGCCCGGCTCGACGCCGGGAGCTGGTTCGCCGCCCGGTTCGCGGGGGAGCGGGTACCCACCCTCGACCGCTACCTGCGCCGCCTGGACCACAACCACCAATCGCTGCTGCTGGAGTTGAAGAACCCCGCCCGCTACCCCGGCATCGAGGCCCAGACCCTCCGCCTGCTCCGCGCCGAAGGCTGGCTCGACCGCGCCCACCTGGGACGGCTCGTCGTCCAGAGCTTCTGCGCCCGCTGCGTCGGCACCGTCCACCGCCTCGCCCCGCGGCTGCGCACCGCCGTCCTCGGCGCGCCCGCCCCGCGCGACGCCGCCCGCTACGCCCGCTTCACCGACGGCATCAACCCGCCGATGAACCGCCTCACCCCAGGCTGGACCGCCGCCGTCCACCGCCTGCGCGGCGCGCACGGCGACCCGTTGCGCATCTGCGGCTGGGGCCCGGAGGCGGCCCCCGGCGCCCCCGCCGCCGCGGCGCGAGGAATCGACGGAGTTGTCGCATAACGTGCCCGCGGACGGTATCCGGCCCTTGCGGGGCCTGGACAGGCGGGGATTTACGGGATTCGCGCGGCAGAGCTAAGGTGCCTGAGATGTTCGACGCCGCCACGCCCCCCGCATACGTATCAAGACGCAGGATCAGGCCGATGGGTTCCGATGCGGCACCCGGCGCGATCCCCCGTCTTTCCCCTCCTCTGGGTTCGTACCGGGAGGGCCCTTGACGCACGACATACCCGACCACGGTGACCGCCGGGTGCCGATGCCCCCACCGGCCACCGCGGGCGGCGCCACCGCCACGGCCCTCGCACCGCCCGCCGTGACGGCCGTTCCCCGGCAGCCCACCGCACCGCGGCAGGACGCGGCACCCGCGCCGAAGAAGCAGCGGGACGCGTTCTTCGACAACGCCAAGTACCTCGCCATCGTGCTGGTCGCGATGGGCCACGCCTGGGAACCGCTGCGCGACGGCAGCCGCTCCGCCGCCGCCCTCTACATCACCGTCTACGCCTTCCACATGCCGGCGTTCATCATCATCTCCGGCTACTTCTCGCGCAGTTTCGACATGCGCAAGGACCGGCTCCAGCGGCTCGTCACCGGCGTCGCCGTCCCGTACATCCTCTTCGAGACGGCGTACACGCTCTTCAAGCGGTGGGCGAACGACGACCCCGGATACCCCATCAGCCTCCTGGACCCCTGGTACCTCACCTGGTTCCTGGTCGCGCTCTTCATCTGGCGGCTGACGACGCCGCTGTGGAAGGTCGTCCGCTGGCCGGTGCCGCTGGCCCTCGCCGTCGCCGTCGCCGCCTCCGTCTCACCGGAGATCGGTGACGACCTCGACCTCCAGCGCGTGCTGCAGTTCCTGCCGTTCTTCGTCCTCGGACTGAACCTCAAGGCCGAGCACTTCACGCTCGTCCGCAACCGCAGGGCCCGCATCGCCGCCGTCCCGGTCATGGCCGGCGCGCTGCTCTTCGCGTACTGGGCCGCGCCCCGGATGAACGCCGCGTGGTTCTACCACCGCGACGCCGCCCAGGAACTCCACGCCCCCTGGTGGAGCGGCGCCGTCATGACGCTCGCCATGTTCGGCTGCTCGCTGGTCCTCGTCGCCTGCTTCTTCGCCTGGATCCCGGGCCGGACGATGTGGTGCACCGCCCTCGGCGCCGGCACCCTCTACGGCTACCTGCTGCACGGCTTCCTCGCCAAGGGCTCCCGCTTCTGGCACTGGTACGACGCCGCCTGGCTGCACACCCCGTGGGGCGCGATCGTGCTGACCCTCCTCGCGGGCACCGTCATCACCCTGCTGTGCACCCCGCCCGTGCAACGCGTCTTCCGCTTCGCGATGGAACCCAAGATGGACTGGGCGTTCAGGAAGGACCCGGTGGGCGCCGCCCGCCACCGCCGCTGACCCCGTCCGCGGACACCAGGGCGCCCGCCACCGGAACACTCCGGCGGCGGGCGCCCTGCCGTACACCGCGCCACGTCACGCCCGGTGCGGCTCCTCGGACACCAACTCGTAGCGCACCCCCAGCGACTGCAACGCGTCCTGCTCCGCCTGCGGCAGCCGTACGTCGGAGATGACGAGGTCGAAATCGGCGAGCGGCGCCAGCTCGTACAGCGCCTGACGGCCGAACTTCGAATGGTCGACGAGCAGCACCTTCCGCCGCGCCGCCGCCATCAACGCTCGCTTGACCAGCACGTTCTCCTGCGCCTGGTGGTAGCAGTGGCCGTTGTCGACGGCCGAGGTGGACAGGAAGGCGACATCCGCGCGGAAGCTGCGGGCACTGTCGGCGGTGGACATGCCGAGGAAGGCGTTGAACGCCGCGTGGTACTCGCCGCCCAGCGCGATCACCCGGATGTCGGGCTCCTCCGCCAACTCGTTGATGACCTGGAGGGAGTTGGTGATGACGGTGTACGCCCCGCGCGAGGAGAGCGCCCGGGCCAGCGGCAGCGCCGTACTGGAGTCGTCGATGATCACCGCCTGCCCGGGCTCCGCGATGGCCAGCGCCGCCGCGCAGATCGCCTCCTTCGCCGCGACCTGCTCGTTCCCCCGCCACCGCGCGTTGGACTCGAAGAGCGCGTTCGGCGCGGCCGTCGCCCCGCCCCGCACCTTCCGCAGCCACCCCTGGTGCTCCAGCGTGTCCAGATCCCGGTGCACCGTCATCTGACTGACACCCAGCTCCTGTACCAACTCCTCGATGGTCACCTGCCCCTCGGCCAGCACCCGGTCCGCGATCCGCTTACGCCGCTCCCGCGGGGAGAGCTTCGCGGGCGGCTCGGCCCCGGCTTCCGGAGCGGGAGACTCCGCGGGCCCGGCGGCTTCCGTACGTCCGGCGGTTGCCGCGCGCCCGGCGGTATCCGTACGCCCGGCGGCCGGTGCGTGCTCGGAGGGCTCTGTGCGGCTGGTGGGGGGTGCGTGCCTGGCGGGCTGTGCCTGTCCGGTGGCTTCCGTACGCGCGGAGGCCGGGTCGTGTCCGGTGGGTTCCGTCCGGCTGGTGGCCGACGCACGTCCGGCGGTCCGGGCCTGCCTGGTGGCTTCCGTACGTGTGGAGGCCGGGTCGTGTGCGGTGGGTTCCGTCCGGCTGGTGGCCTGCGTGTGCCCGGGGGCCTGCGCCTGTCCGGCCGCCTCCGGCTGTTCGGTGGCCTGCGACTGTCCGGCCTTCTCCGGCTGTCCCGGGGAGACATGCGGGTGGCCACTCCCCGGGCCGGGGGACAGCGGGGCCGGGTCCGTGGCCTGTGGGTCCGTGGCCGGGCGGCCCGTCTCCGTGGTGCGCGAGCCCGCGCCCGTGGCCTGCGGTTCCGCAGACGGGGGCCGTGGGCCCGAGCCCGGGCCCTCCGCTTCCGCGCGGCCCGCTCCCGGGCTCCGCTGACCTGCCGCCGGGCCCGGCGACTCGGCCCCCGGGGCCCGGCCGAACGGGCCCCCGTCCGTGACCGAGTCCCGATTGCCTTCGCTGTCGGTCAACGCGTCGTCCCTTCGCGGATCGGATGTCGGCCGCCCTCAGCACGGCCGGCCCCCTCCCCGGGATTTTAGGTCGTGCCTCGAATCGGCGTGCGGGCTGTGGACCGACAGCCGAACCCACCACCCGGCCCCCGGCCTTGCCTCCGCCCGAGCCGGTCCCTCCGTGGACGGGCCTTGCCGGGCGCGCTGCTCCGGCTGTACGTGCTGCGCCGGGCCGGCCGGTGCCGGATCCGTTCGCCGGGCCTTGCCCCGCGCCCGCAGACCGGTGCGCCCGCCCGAGCTTGCCCTCCGTCGCCGGGCCTTGCCGGGCGCGCTGCTCCGGCTGTACGTGCTGCGCCGGGGCCGGCCGGTGCCGCGTCTGTCCACGGGGCTTTGTCCCGCGCCCGCGCGTGCCTTTTCCGTGGACGGGCCTTGCCGGGCGCGCCGCTCCGGCTGCGCGTGCTGCCCCGGGCCGGCCGGTGCCGCATCCGTCCGCCGGACCCCCGCGCCCGCAGACCGGTGCGCCCGCCCGAGCTTGCCCTCCATAGCCGGGCCTCGCCGGTCGCGCCGCTCCGGCTTTACGCGATGCCTCGGGCCTGCTGGCACCGCACCTGTCCACGGGACCTCGCCCCGCGCCCGCGCACGCCCGAGTTGTCCCCGGTCGGCCGGGCTCCCCCTCACGGCCGTACACCGAGGCACCTCACCCGGTGCCGCGCCGGCCTGTCGCGCGAGCCCACCCGCACCGGCGAGGAGCACCGACACCGCCCCGGCCGGCCGGTCTCCCGCCCTCACGGCCGTACACCGAGGCACCTCACCCGGTGCCGCACCGGCCTACCGGGCGAGCCGCACCCACACCGGGCGAGCCGCACACGGTTCCCGTGCCCGTGCCCGTACGCAGCCCTGAAGGGAGCCGCAGGGTCGGCACACGGCCCTCGCCCTGTGCCCGCGTCCGTACGCCGACCGTTCGGCCGCACCCTCGCCTGCGGCACTGCGGCACTGCGGCACTGCGGCATGGCGCACCCGCCGCCCGCACCGCCGCACCCGATACGCGAAGCCCCCTGCCCCCGCCCCCTCACTTCGCCTCCCCGTAGCAATCCACCACCGCCGTCGTGAACGGGAACCGCACCGGAGTGGGGCCGAACGTCAGCCGGCCCGCCGCGTCCGCCGCCGACGCGATCGCCGCCGCGACCGTCTCCGCCTCCTCGGCGGGGCAGTGCACGATCACCTCGTCGTGCTGGAAGAAGACCAACTCCGCCCGCAGGCCCGCCTCGTGCAAGGCGCGCCGCAGACCGGCCAGGAGCAGCAGCGCCCAGTCGGCGGCGCTGCCCTGCACCACGAAGTTACGGGTGAACCGGCCGCGCGCCCGCGCCGCCGCACCCCCGCCGTACCCGGAACTCTCCCGCTCCTCCTCCTGCGGCAGCCCGGCCTCCTCCGGGGGCGCCACCGACGCGGGCGGACACGTACGGCCCAGCCACGTCCGCACCAGCCGCCCCTCCTCGCCCGCCCGCGCCGCGTCGTCGACGTACGCCACCGCCGCCGGGTAACGCCGCCGCAGATCGGCCAGATGCTTCAGCCCATCGCCCGACGTCTGCCCGTAGATCGCGCCCAGCAGCGCCAGCTTGGCGCGGTCCCGATCGCCCCCGAAGGCCCGCGCGGCGAGATCCGCGTAGAGGTCACGGCCGGTGCCCGCCACCTCCATCAGCCCGCGATCGCGCGAGATCGCCGCCAGCACCCGCGGCTCCATCTGATCGGCGTCCGCCACCACCAGCCGCCACCCCGGGTCGGCCCGCACCGCCCGCCGGACCACCTTCGGCACCTGGAGCGCCCCGCCGCCGTTCGTCGTCCAGCGGCCGGAGACCGTCCCGCCCGGCAGATACTCGGGGCGGAACCGCCCGTCGTGCACCCACTGCTGCAACCACGCCCAGCCGTGCGCCGTGTGCAGCCGGTACAGCGCCTTGTACGCCAGCAGCGGCGCCACCGCCGGATGGTCGATCCGCTGCAACTCCCACTTCCGCGTCGAGCTCAGCGCGATGCCCGCGCCCGCGAACGCCCGGACGATGTCCTGCGGCAGATCGGGCCGCACCCGCGCCCCGCCGAACGCCCGCGACACCTCCTCGGCCAGCTCCGCCATCCGCCGCGGCTCCAGCCCGCCGGGGAACCGCTCACCCAACATCTCGTCCAGCAACGCCCGGTGCACATCGGCCCGCCACGGCACCCCGGCGTACGTCATCTCCGCCGCGACCAGCATCCCCGCCGACTCCGACGCGAGCAGCAACCGCAGCCGCTCCGGCAGCTCCGCCCGCTCCGTACGCGCCACCTGGCCCGCGTAGACCTCCACCAGCGCCGTCAGCCCGTCCGTCCCCGGCGGCAACGGCACCGGCCCCGGCTCGAACAGCGACGGCTGCGTATCGGCCGCCCGCACCGGCGCGTCCGGCGGCACCGGCAGCCCCCGCAGCCGCGCCCACGCCGCCGCCAGCGACCGCGGCTGCCCCCGCTGCCCCTCCTCATGCCCGATCAGCAGCGCCTCGGCCGCCTCGACGTCGTAACACCGCTCCACCCGCAGCCCCGCCGCCAGCAGCCCGCGGTACAGCTCGGGCGTCGAGCGCCACACCCACCGCTCGACCTCGGGCCGGGCCCGCACCGCCGCCGCGAGCGACGGCTCCCGCACCACCGGCCCAGCGGGTCTGCCGTCCGGAGCGAGCGGGCAGAGACGCACACCCCCGTCGTCCGTCTCCGCCACTGCCCATCTCATGCCGTGAGTCTTGCACCAGGGTCTGACAATCGGCCCTGACCAGGCATTTCGTGTCTCCGCACGCGCTTCGCGGCACATCGCCGTACGGTCCGCGGGCACACGGCCGCACGGGGCGGGCCGCATCCGCCCGTCCGCACGCCGGGCACGCACCCCCGCACGCCCGCGCGGGCCACCCACCGGGACCCCTACGAACACTCCTGCCCCGGATTCACCCGAAAGTGGCGCCACCAGTTGGCGGTTCATGCGTTGAACAGCTTGTCGCTCCACGCGGCTGTGCGGCGCCCAGGCGTCCGTACATGTCCCGATAGCTGCTTCAGTGAAGAGGTTCGCCGTGAAGTTTGTCTCCAAGGCCGCCGTTCTGTCCGTCGCCGCGGGTATCGCCGTCATGGGTGGGGCCGGTGTCGCCTCCGCCGCGGGCCACGGCGCCGGCGCCCAGGGTGCCGCCGTCGGTTCCCCCGGCGTCGTCTCCGGCAACGTCATCCAGGTCCCGGTCGACGTCCCCGTCAACCTCTGCGGCAACAGCATCAACGTCATCGGCCTGCTCAACCCGGCCTTCGGCAACACCTGCGTCAACGCCTGACGCCTCCCGGCAGGCGTCCGTACGAAGCGGACCGCCCGCCACGAAGGCCGGTCCGGGACCTCGGGGTTCCGGACCGGCCTTCGCCGTTCCCGGCCGCGGGACACGGCCCGCCGCCTCACGCCACCCGGATGCGGTGATATCTGCCTATGGTTTCGCGTCATTCGGGTGAACCGGCGAAACCGCACCCTGTGAAGCAAGTTGTCCAGGACGCTCCGGATACGGGCACTCCGCTTCGAAAGGGTAAATCGTGATCAAGAAGGTCCTGGCCACGACGGCCGTAGCCGCGTCCCTCGTCGGCCTCTCGGCGACGGTCGCCCCCCAGGCGATGGCGACCGGCAACGACAACGGCACTTCCACGGTCAACGGCAACGGCGCCAAGACCGCCTACGGCAACTCCACCACCAAGGGCAAGATGAGCCCGCAGCTGGAGCTGATCCAGGGCACCCTGAACGACCTCTGCGTCGGCCTGCCGCTCAAGGCGAACGTCGGCTCGCTCATCGGCCTGGTGCCGATCACCGTTCAGGACGTCAACGTCCTGTCCAACCCGCAGAACCAGCAGTGCACCAAGAACTCCACCCAGGCCAAGGGCGACGAGCCGCTGTCGCACATCCTGGACGACATCGCGGCGCTGTCCGCGAACGGTGTCGGCAACCGCTGATCCCGCGTCAGCCGCCGGCCGGTTCCCCGGTTCTCTCCTCCCGGGCGGACCGGACCGGCGGCGCCCCGCCGCACATGTGTGGCGGGGCGGCACCACCCCTCTCGGCAGGAATTCGTATTCGGCGAATCCCTCGTACGTGTGTCCCGCGGTGGCATTTTGACGACAGGGCTGTGCGAAAACACGGCGCCCATCGACGGGCGGTCCAGGCCGTTCGGACGATTTTTCCGAAAACTTCTCCGCGGGAGTTTCGTCGGCGAGGGGACATCGTTACCAATATCGGCAGCGGAGTGACGGGCGAGCGGTTTGCGCCCGTGCGGCACGAAGGACGTGCGCGCTATCGAACCGCTGCAGGAAAGGGCTCAAAGTGAAGTACACCAAGATCGCCGCTGTTGCCGCCGGCACGCTGATGGCCGTCGGTGCCGCCTCCCCGGCGTTCGCCGACGCGGGTGCCAACGGTGTTTCCGCCAACTCGCCCGGCGTCATCTCCGGCAACACCATCCAGGTCCCGGTCCACGTGCCGATCAACCTGTGCGGCAACACCATCGACATCATCGGCCTGCTCAACCCGGCCTTCGGCAACACCTGCGTCAACGGCTGATCCGAAGCTTTTCGGATTGCGTTGTCCCGGTCGGCCCCGGTGCACATTTCGTGTGCCGGGGCCGACCGGTTAACCGCCCCGAATTCGCCGCGTTCACGGAACGTTGCGTGTTTTTCGGCGCACGTTCCGGGAGAGACGCATGTTCGGGGGTTTCTCCGCGTGCGGGGAATCGTTGGGCAGAGGGAATGCGGTGATCCGAGCAGTGAAGTGAATGCTCACGCGGCCGGGATGTCGCGCCCCGTCGAACACCGCCCGGGAAGGGACAGTTCACAGTGAAGTACGCGAAGTCCGCCGCCGTTCTGGCCGGTTCCGTCATGGCTCTCGGCACGGCTGTTCCCGCTTTCGCGGAAGGGCAGCCGCCGATGCCGAGCATGAGCCTCAACGGCGGCCTCAACGACGCGCTCCACAGCGAACAGCTCGACGGTCACCAGTTCCAGCCGCTGGTCGACACCGTCGCGGGTGCGGCGAACAAGGCGAAGTCCGGGTCGAAGAAGATCCTGGGTGGCGCCACGGGGGCGACCCGGGACGGAAAGCTGCTCGGTGGTCTGCCGCTCGGGAAGTAATTCCGTACGCGGGGCGCGGCGGGTGGGTGCGGGAAGGCTCAGCACCGGAGAATTCCCGGTTCGCGACGCCGGATGCCCCGTGTTCCTGCGGGTACTTCCCCGGCGATTCCGATCCCGCAGTGCGGATCGGGGACGCCGGCTCATTTGAGTGAATCAACGCAACTCGGCCGGCCGGTCGAAGTTGGGCACGTTGCCCGGCCCCGGGCAACTCGGAAAACGAAGGACAACCAATGATCAAGAAGGCTCTGGCGACCGCAGCCGCGGCTGCGTCCATCGTCGGAATCTCCGCCGCTGCCGCCCCGCAGGCGATGGCGACCGGCAACGACCACGGTACGAGCACCGTCAACGGCAACGGCGCCCTGCAGTCGTACGGCAACTCCGCCACGTACGGTTACATGAGCCCGCAGATCGGTCTCATCCAGGGCTCGCTCAACAAGCCTTGCATCGGTCTGCCCGCCAAGCTGAACCTCGGCTCGCTGATCGGCCTCGTACCGATCACCGTTCAGGACATCAACGTGCTGTCCTCGCCGCAGAACCAGCAGTGCACCGAGAACTCCACCCAGACGAAGGGCGACGAGGCGCTGTCGCACATTCTGGACGACATCCCGATCCTCTCGGCCAACGGCGCCGGCAACCGCTGACCGGCGCGATCTGACCCGGGCCGCCCGGCCCTCCTTCTTCCGGACGGTCCGGGTTTTCCTTTGCCCATCTCCCTCTTCCTTCCGGAAGGTTTCCGGTGTGGTGATGCGTACGGATATCGGAAGGTGTGCGCGCAGGGGTTACGGAATGCTTGCGCGGGAAATGTGGGCGGAGAATTTCGGACTGTCGGAAACGTGTCGGGAAATGCGGTACTGAATTCTCGGCATCGTTATCCGTACGTGACCGTTACCGGTCCGGGTCATTCGTTGGTCATGGCGTGTGGAGGGGCGCATACCCATGCGTTCGCGGGATTGATGGGGTTGCGGACGCGTGGGTATGCCGCCGGAAGCGGCACCGGGCCCGCGTCGCCGGAGTACCGGCGGCGCGGGCCCGGTGCCGCTTTCCGGATCCGTCAGGTCTTGGGCAGCTCGGCGGTCCGGGCGGGCCGGGGCGGGCGCTGCGGCCCAGGGGGCGTTTCGGGTGGTGTGGCGCGGGGGCGCGTGTGAGCGAAGGGTGACGGCCGGGCATCCGAGGGATCGCCATCTGTTCGGGTGACGGACCGGAACCAGGCGCGGTGTGGCGGGTTGTTGAAACAGGGCTTCTGTACCGGAAGTCCTTGTACCGAAGGGTTTGCACGATGAAGAAGATCATGGCGGGCGCCGCCGTCGCGGTGTCGATGCTCGGGTTCTCGGCCGCGGCGGTCCCGCAGGCGATGGCGACCGGCAACGACCACGGCACGACCACCGTCAACGGCAACGGCGCCGAGACCGCGTACGGCAACTCGACGACGCACGGCAAGCTCAGCACCCAGCTCGGGCTGGTCCAGAGCTCGCTGAACAACCTGTGCCTCGGTGTACCGGTCAAGGCGAACGTCGGCTCGCTGATCGGCCTGCTGGTGCCGATCACGGCCCAGGACATCAACGTCCTGTCCAACCCGCAGAACCAGCAGTGCGCCGAGAACTCGACCCAGGCCAAGGGTGACGAGCCGCTGTCGCACCTGCTGGACGACATCTCCGCACTGTCCGCGAACGGCGCGGGCAACAGCTGACGGCCGGCGGCCCGGCCGCCGCGTACGTTCCCGGGTGGCCGGGCCCGTGACCTCCATGGCGCGGGCCCGGCCACCCGGGCGTACGGGGGCGGGGGCGTTCTGCGGGGCGTGGTGGGGCGGGAGGGCCGGCCGAGGGGGTGTGCTCGGCGGCCGGCCGAGCGGATCCGGCGGGCCGCTCGGCCTGGGCCGCCCGGTCGAGACGGCCGTCGGCATCGCCGGACGAATCGACCGCAGCGCCGTCGTCCCTTACGTGCCCGGTGGCGCTGCGGCTGGAAGCCACCGGGCGCGGATGACGGCTGTGCGGATCAACGCGTCAGGGGCCCGTGCCGGTACGGGAAGGATCGTTCTTTCCCTCATTGGTGGGACCGGCGTCACCGGGGGTTTGAAGCGGCTCGAACGCCGCGGTCGGGGGCGCCGGCGCCCGCCGTGTGCGCCGGGGCGGGGACGCGCTCCGGCGCCGGTCGGGGCATCCTCTGCGAAAATAGCTGAAGAAAAGCCGCAAAAGCGACGAAAGGGGGAGTGTGGCATGCGTATCGCGCTGGCGCAGACGGACTGCCTTCTCGGGGACGTCGAGGCGAACCTCACCGTCGCGACGGAGCAGATCGAGCAGGCCGCGGCGCAGGGCTCGGATCTGATCGTCTTCCCCGAACTGAGCCTGCACGGCTACCACTTGGGCGAGCTGGAGCGGGACACCTCCGTGGAGGTGCGCGATCCGCGGGTGCTGGAGCTGAGCACGCGCGGCCCGGACGTGCTGATCGGACTCCACGAGCACACCAGCCTGCGGGCGTACAACACCTCGGCGTACTACGCGGCGGGGGAGCTGGTGCACGCGCACCGCAAGCTCTATCTGCCGAACTATCTGGCCTGGGAGGAGCGCAAACACGTCAGCCCCGGACAGTCGATGCGGGCGTACGACCTCGGGAAGGGGGCCGGTGGCGGGCGAGCGGCGACGCTGGTGTGCAACGACGCGTGGCAGCCGGTGCTGCCGTGGCTGGCGGTGCAGGACGGCGCGGAAGTGCTGTTCGTGCCGACGAACAGCGCGGCGAGCCTGGATCCGGAGGCGATGGACACCGGGCTCTACTGGGACACCCTGCTCTCGTACACGGCGCGGATGCTCCAGTGCTGGGTGGTCTTCGTCAACCGGGTCGGCAGCGAGCACGGCGCGACCTTCTGGGGCGGCTCGCGGGTGGTCGATCCCCGGGGAGCGGTGGTGGCGCAGGAGCCCAAGTGGGAGCCCGCGCTCGTCACCGTCGATGTCGATCCGTCCGAGGCGCGGCGGCAGCGCCGTGCCGTGCCGCTGATCGCGGAGGCGCGGCTGGGGCTGGTCGACCGTGAGGTGCGGCGGCTGATCGACGAGGGCGGCGACCACTGAGCGCCGGACCGGGGCCGGCGGTACGGCGAGGGGCGTGGCGCCGCCCGGGGCGGGTCAGTGCCCGGCGGGGGTCGCCTCCGTGCGGGGGGCGGTGGTGGCGGACGCGGTGGCGGGGTGTTCGGTGGCCGCGGGGGCGCGGTCGTCCTTGAGCGCCTTGGCCTCCGACTTGAGGATGCGCATCGAGCGGCCGAGGCCGCGGGCCATGTCGGGCAGCTTCTTCGAGCCGAAGAGCAGGACGGCGGCCACGATGATCAGGACCAGGTGCCAGGGTTCGATGGCGTTCCGGAGCACGGTGCGCTCGCTTTCGTCGGGGTGCCGGCGGACGTTCTGCCCAGTATGACCGGAACGGTCCCGGTGTCAGGTGGAGGGGGGCGTCCGGGGGAGGGGCGCCGTGAGGTGTTCATCAAGGGGTCGCGCGGTCGTCGTCGGGGCGCCGCTCCCCGCGCGGGGGGTACGCGGAGAGCGTGACGGCCCGGTGTGCCGCACGGCGGACGGCGTAGCGGGCGGCGGTGGCGGCCTCCGGAAGCTTATTGAAAATGGTAATCATGTAGCGATGTTAGCCCGGCGTCGGGTGGGGCCGGTGGGGGGTGCGGGGCGCGCCGGTCGGTGTGCCGCGAGGTGGGCGGGAACCCGTTGGGGCCGGCGTACGTCCCTGTGGCGACCGGTGAGGCGGGTGAGGTGTGCGGGGGTGGCGGGGCTCGGGTGGCCTTTCCGTGTTTGACGTGCGGTAACGGCGTCGGTACCGCCCGTCGTGCACGTGCATCTGTACATGCATCTGCATATGAACCTGGCTATGCTGCCCCGTAGTTGAACACCGGTCATGACGGGGGAGCACAGTGCCGCACGCATACAACGGGATGGCCGCGACCGACCTCCCCGGCGCCTCCTGGCAGAAGAGCCGTCACAGCAACTCGCAGGGTTCCTGTGTGGAGTTCGCGAAGCTTCCCGGCGGGGAGATAGCGGTACGGAACTCGCGTTTCCCCGAGGGGCCCGCGCTGATCTACACGCCCGCCGAGGTCGAGGCGATGCTGCTCGGCGTGAAGGACGGGGAGTTCGACCACCTGGTCCGCGACTGACCGCCGCCCCGCGGCCGAGGCGCGGGAGAGCGCCCGGAACGCGCCGCGGCCGGGCGCGGAACTGCCCCGACGAGGGGGCATTTTCGCAGGTCAGTGACGCTTTACGGGTGAGATGACGGCGAGGAGTGCCGCTCCGGGGCCGCCCGTGGAGACCCGTTTCCCGGAGGGCGGGGCCGTCGTCGGCGTGCCCCGGAGGTGCGGGTGCCGCCGACGTCCGCACCGCCCCCTCGCGTACGGCCGTCCGCCCGTCATGGCCGTACGTCCGCCCCCGTGTGCGGCCATGGGTCTGCCGGGGGCGCCGTGGTGGCGTCCCCGGGGCGTGGTGCCGGTCGGGGTTACGGGATGCGGAAGAGGGCCCAGACGATCTTGCCGTGCGGGGCGCCGGTGAGCGGCTGCCAGCCCCAGCTGTCGCTGAAGGACTCGACGAGGTACAGCCCGCGGCCGCCCTCCGCGCCGAAGTCCGCCTCGCCGGCGACCGGTGAATCGTCGCTGGGGTCGCGGACCGCGCACACCAGCCGTGAGGACCAGTGCATCAGGTGCAGCCGGGCCGGCGGGACGTCGTCGGTCAGCTCCGGAGCGGCGAGGACCGCATGGCGCAGGGCGTTGGTGACCAGCTCGGAGACGACCAGTCCGACACCGTCGAAGAGGTCCTCAAGACCCCAGTCACGGAGTGTGTCGCGGGTGAACTTCCGCGCGCTGCCCACCGATTCGTAGTGCGGCGGCAAGGAGCAGGAGGCGGAGCCGGAGACGGTCCAGGGGTCGACGGGAAAGACGCTCTGCTCTAACGGATCGAGCCTGGTCAAAACCTTGGTCCCCATGCGAGGCACTCCTGGCGTTCGCGGACGTCATGACCCGGCCGGTCAGCGGGGTCTGGCGGATCTTTCACGAGCGTGCATGCGTGCGACGCCCATGGTTCCGAATGCGTACGTCAGATGCAAGGGCAGATGCACGTGCAGGTGCCGTGATTGCGGGGGTGCCTGACGGTTCGCGGGCAATTCTTCTCGGGGGCATCTTGTGGAGGGCGTGGGCGGACCTCACATATCAGTAACCGGCCGAGCACTCAACGAGGCGGGAACGTGGCAGACTGCCGGGCACTGTCGGGCGGGTCGGGGCCATGGGAGGGGCGGAACGGTGTCGGCAAGTGAGTCGAACGGGTCGGTGGTGCGGAGGATCCTGCTGGGATCGCAACTGCGCCGCCTGCGGGAGTCGCGCGGCATCACCCGTGAGGCGGCGGGCTACTCGATCCGCGCATCCGAGTCCAAGATCAGCCGTATGGAGCTGGGCCGGGTCAGCTTCAAATCCCGTGATGTGGAAGACCTGTTGGCGCTGTACGGGGTGAACGACGAGCAGGAGCGCGCGGCGCTGCAGTCCCTGGCGCGCGAGGCCAACGTCGCGGGCTGGTGGCACAGTTACTCCGATGTGCTCCCCGGCTGGTTCCAGACATATATCGGGCTGGAGGGCGCCACTTCCCTGCTGCGCACCTATGAAGTGCAGTTCATCCACGGCCTGTTGCAGACGGAGGAGTACGCCGACGCGGTGGTGCGGCGCGGGATGCCGGACGCCCCTCCGGAGGAGGTCGAACGCCGTGTCGCGCTCCGCCTGGAACGGCAGAAACTCTTGGTCGCCGAGCGCCCGACGGAGTTCCACTGCGTACTCGACGAGGCCGCGCTGCGCCGCCCGTACGGCGGGAGACAGGTGATGCGCGAGCAGTTGAGACATCTCATAGAGGTGTCGGAGCGGCCGAATGTGCGCCTTCAGGTGCTGCCTTTCCAGATGGGCGGGCATTCCGGGGAGAGCGGGGCGTTCACGATGCTGGGATTTCAGGAGGACGGGCTGCCGGACATCGTTTATCTGGAACAGCTCACCAGCGCGCTCTATGTGGACAAGGCCGAGGAAGTCGCCCAGTACGCACGGGTGATGGAGCGGTTGCAGACCGAGGGGCCGGGCCCGGCGGAGAGCAGAGACCTTTTGCGTGGTCTACTCCAATTGATGTGACGCGTGGGTAGGATGACTGTTCATCAGGAGGAAATACCCCACAACTGGGTTTCCAGCGTGCCCAGTTCTCCAGATCGGGATGGCATGTCCTACTTCGACGACTTGGCGTACCAGTTCATCGACGGCGAGTGGCGCTCCGGCAGCGGCTCGTGGGACATCGTCGATTTCAATCCCTACAGCGGGGAGAAACTGGCCTCCATCACGGTCGCCACGGCGGCGGAGGTCGACGCGGCGTACCGCGCGGCGGAGCGCGCGCAGCGGGGATGGGCCGAGACCAATCCGTACACCCGGCGGCTGGTCTTCGAGCGGGCGCTGCGGATCATCGACGAGCGGGAGGCGGAGCTGGCCGCGGCCATCGCGGCGGAGGTCGGCGGCACCCGCGCCAAGGTCGGCTTCGAACTGCACCTGGTCCGCGAGTTCCTGCGCGAGGCGGTACAGCTTGCGCTGCGGGCCGAGGGCCGGATCCTGCCCTCGCCGGTCGACGGCAAGGAGAACCGCCTCTACCGGATGCCGGTCGGCGTCGTCGGGGTGATCAGTCCGTTCAACTTCCCGCTGCTGCTCTCGGTCAAGTCGGTGGCCCCGGCGCTGGCGCTGGGCAACGCGGTGGTCCTCAAGCCGCATCAGAACACCCCGATATGCGGTGGCGGGCTGGTCGCCCGGATCTTCGAGGAGGCCGGGCTGCCGGCCGGGGTGCTGAACGTCGTGGTCACCGATATCGCGGAGATCGGTGACGCGCTGCTGGAGCACCCGGTCCCCAAGGTCATCTCGTTCACCGGCTCCGAGAAGGTCGGGCGGCACGTCGCGACGGTCGCCGCCGCGCAGTTCAAGCAGACCGTGCTGGAGCTGGGTGGCAACAGCGCGCTGGTCGTCCTCGACGACGCGGATGTCGACTACGCCGTCGACGCGGCGGTCTTCAGCCGCTTCATCCACCAGGGACAGGTCTGTATGGCGGCCAACCGTGTACTGGTCGACCGTTCGCTGGAGCGGGAGTTCACCGAGAAGTTCGTGGCGAAGGTCGCCTCCCTCAAGGTCGGTGACCCGGCCGATCCGGCCACCCACATCGGGCCGTTGATCAACGCGGGCCAGGCCGAGGCGATCACCGCGCTGGTCGACCGGGCGGTCGGCGAGGGCGCCACCGCGCTGCTGCACGGCAAGAGCGAGGGCACCCTCGTCGGGCCCAGCGTTCTCGGCGGGGTGGCGGAGGACTCGTGGCTGCTCCGTCAGGAGATCTTCGGTCCGGTGGTGGTGCTGGTGCCGTTCGACGGGGACGACGAGGCGGTGCGGCTCACCAACGCGACGCCGTACGGACTGAGCGGCGCGGTGCACACCGGCGACATCGAGCGGGGCGTGCGGTTCGCCAAGCGCATCGAGACCGGCATGATCCACATCAACGACGGCACCGTGCACGACGAGCCGATCGTGCCGTTCGGCGGTGAGAAGCGCTCCGGTCTGGGACGCCTCAACGGCGACGCGATGGTGGAGGCGTTCACCACCACCAAGTGGATCTCCATCCAGCACGGGCGGTCCCGCTTCCCGTTCTGACGGCGGTACGCGGCCGGGCATCCGGCGTACCGCCCGGCTCCGGGCCGCCGGCCCGGGCTCCGCGGTCAGTGGTGGAACGCGGTGGCTTTGCGGGCGGGACGGCGCAAAGGGCAGGGCTGGGCGCGGAGTTCCGGCAGGAGCTGTTCCAGGTCGGCGAGGAAGAGGTCGGCGAGGTCCTGGGAGAAGCCGTTGCGGCAGACGATCCGGAGGACGGCGAGGTCCTCGCGGTTCGGCGGGAAGGTGTACGCGGGGACCAGCCAGCCGCGCTCCTTCAGCCGCCGGGAGACGTCGAACACGTCGAAGGCGGTGGTCCCGGGGGCGGTGGTGAGGGCGAAGACCGGGATCTGGTCGCCGCGGGTGAGCAGGGTGAAGTCGCCGAGCGCGCCGATCCGGGACGCCAGTGACGTCGCCACGTCCCGGGTGGCCTGCTGGACGGCGCGGTAGCCCTCCCGGCCCAGCCGCAGGAACGTGTAGTACTGCGCGACGACCTGGGCGCCGGGCCGGGAGAAGTTCAGCGCGAAGGTCGGCAGGTCGCCGCCGAGGTAGTTGACGCGGAAGATCAGCTCTTCCGGGAGCGCCGCCGCATCGCGCCACAGGGCCCAGCCGACACCGGGGTAGACCAGGCCGTACTTATGGCCCGAGGTGTTGATCGAGGCGACCCGGGGGAGCCGGAAGTCCCAGATCAGGTCGGGGTCGAGGAAGGGCGCGACCATCCCGCCGGAGGCGCCGTCGACGTGGACGGGGATGTCGAGGCCGGTGCGTTCCTGGAGGGCGTCGAGCGCCGCGCAGAGGTCGGCGACCGGTTCGTAGGAGCCGTCGAAGGTGGAGCCGAGGACGGCGACGACGCCGATGGTGTTCTCGTCGCAGAGGCCGGCGGCGGCCTGCGGGTCGAGGTGGAAGCGGTCGCCCTCCAGGGGGACCTGGCGTGCCTCGACCTCCCAGTAGGTGCAGAACTTCTCCCAGCAGACCTGGACGTTGGCGCCCATGACGAGGTTGGGGCGGGCGCCCTCGCGGTCCTTCGCCAGCGACCAGCGCCGTTTGAAGGCCATACCGGCGAGCATGCACGCCTCGCTGGAGCCGGTGGTCGAGCAGCCGACGGCGGCGGACGGATCGGGCGCGTGCCACAGGTCGGCGAGCATCGCCACGCAGCGTCGCTCCAGTTCGGCGGTGCGCGGGTACTCGTCCTTGTCGATCATGTTCTTGTCCCGGCACTCGGCCATCAGCGTGGTGGCCTGCGGTTCCATCCACGTGGTGACGAAGGTGGCGAGGTTGAGCCGGGCGTTGCCGTCGAGCATCAGCTCGTCGTGCACGTACTGGTAGGCGGTGTGCGGGGCGAGCGGGCCGTCCGGGAGCGTGTGCCGGGGCGGCGATTCGTCCATGCCGCCGATCGGGTCGGCCTCGCCGTAGAACGGGTTGACCGGGTGACCGGGCCGCGCGGACGCGCCTTTGTGCAGGGTCATGGCCGCACCTCCTCGGCCGACCCTAGGGCGGCGGACGGGGAGCGGCGCGCGGGGAGGGGCCGGGGGTGTGGCCGCCGGTGGCGGGACGCGGGCCCGGGGTGGGCCGGGCCGGGTTCGGGGCGGACCGGCCGGGTCCGGGGCCGGTGCCGGCCGGTCCGTGGCGCGCCCGGACGCCGGGCCCCGGGCGCGTTCCGCGGGGGCCGGGATCAGCCCGTTCCGGCCAGGGAGAGTTTGGCGGCGAAGCCGAGGAAGGCGGCGCCGGCGCCCGCCGACAGACCCGCGGTCAGCTTCCGGCGGCGCCGGAACGTCGCGGCCAGATACGTCCCGCTGAAGATCAGGACCGACAGGTAGGTCAGGCTGAAGAGCTGCGCCCAGGCGCCCAGGGCCAGGAACGACACCACCGGGTGCGGGTAGGACGGGTCGACGAACTGCACGAAGAAGGAGATGAAGAACAAGATCGCCTTCGGGTTGAGCAGGCTCACCACCAGGGCCCGGCGGTACGGACGCTCCGCCGGCTCCTTCGCCGCCGCGGTCGCCGCCCCGGACAGCGCCGTCGCGGCGGCCGGCTCCTGGACCCCGGCGGGCGCCTCGCCGGACGTGCGCGCCGTCCGGCCCCGCCACAGCTTCACCGCGCCGCGCAGCATGCCGACGGCCAGCCAGGTCAGATAGCCCGCGCCCGCGAACTTGACGATCGCGAACAGCACCGCACTGGCCTTGAGGAGCGACGCCACGCCGCCCGCCGACAGGGCCATCAGCACCGTGTCCCCGCAGACCACCCCGGCCGCCGCGCGGTACGCGGTACGGGGCCCGAGCCGGGCCGCGACCGAGACGACGTAGAGCGAGTTCGGCCCCGGCAGCAGGATGATCAGCGCGAGGCCCGCCAGATAGGTGGAGAGATCAGTTATCCCGAACATGGCCGCAGGCTCTCACCCGGAACCCGGCGTTCCCTACGCCTTTTCACCATGCGGACGCCCCGGACGCGGGGTGGCGTCCGGGGCGGGCGGCCCGGCCCGGGGCGTCCGGGCGCGGGGCGCGCGGCAGGGGCGTGGGTCCCTCCCCGCGCGTCCGGGGCGAGCGCTTCGGTCCCGCCCCGGGAACGCCTCCCGTCAGCTCTTCGGCGCGAGGACCACGGCGGTGCCGTAGGCGCAGACCTCGGTGCCGACGTCGGCGGCCTCGGTGACGTCGAAGCGGAACATCAGGACCGCGTTGGCGCCGCGGGAGCGGGCCTGCTCGATCAGCCGCTCCATGGCCTGGTTACGGGTCTCGACCAGGGTCTTGGTCAGGCCCTTCAGCTCGCCGCCGATCATCGACTTCAGCCCGGCACCGATCTGGCTGCCCAGATGGCGCGAGCGGACCGTCAGCCCGAAGACCTCACCGATGACCTGCTGGACGGTGTAGCCGGGGACGTCGTTCGTCGTCACCACCAGGACGTCGGACTGGGCCTGCTGTCCGCCGCCGTACTCCTCGATGCCCATACGTCACGCACTTCCTTCGCTCTGCGGTGCTGTGACGCAAGCATCGCCCGGTTCCCGTGGCCGGGCATCCTCCGCCGGCACGAGCGCTGTCCGGGGAGTGCTCCGCCCCGGGGCGGATACGGCCTCGTACCGGGCGGGCGGGCCGGGGCGGGATTTCCGTGGTGGGGCGGGTGCGGGGCCGCCGCCGGAGCGCCCGCCGCCCCCGGGTCCGGCGGGCGGCGGGAACCGGACCCGTACGGACCGCGTTGATAGCTTGGGGCCGCACACCGCGCCCGATCCCCGCCGCTTCCCCCGTCGCACCGCAGATCCGGCGCCCTCGACACAGGAGCCCTCACCCCGTGAACACTCTCGCGCTCGGCCCCCAGTGGCTGGACCCGGATTTCCTGATCGGCACCTTCGGCCTGATCGGCGTCCTGGTCATCGTCTTCGCGGAGTCCGGCCTGCTGATCGGCTTCTTCCTGCCGGGCGACTCGCTGCTGTTCACCACCGGTCTGCTGGTGACCACCGGCAAGATGGACAAGCCGCTGTGGCTGGTGTGCGCGCTGGTGGTGCTGGCCGCCGTCCTCGGTGACCAGGCGGGCTATCTCTTCGGCCGCAAGGTCGGCCCGTCGCTCTTCAAGCGGCCCGACTCCAAGCTCTTCAAGCAGGAGAACATCGAGAAGGCCCACGAGTTCTTCGAGAAGTACGGGCCGAAGTCGCTGGTCCTGGCCCGCTTCGTGCCGATCGTGCGGACGTTCACACCGATCATCGCGGGCGTGAGCCGGATGAATTACCGCTCGTTCCTCACCTTCAACGTCATCGGCGGCACCCTGTGGGGCGCCGGGGTCACCCTGCTCGGTGCCGCGCTGGGCAACATCGAGTTCGTGCACAAGAACATCGAGGCCATGCTGATCCTGGTGGTGCTGATCTCCGTGGTGCCGATCGCGATCGAGTTCCTGCGGGCCCGCGGCAAGGCGAAGAAGGCCGAGGTGGCGGGGGCCGGGCAGGCCGTCGCCGGCGGTGCCCCGGGCGACGCCCGCCGCGGCCGTCACGCCAAGCGCTGAGCCCCCGCGCCGCCGCGCCGTACGCCCTCCGACCGCCCGTCCCCACGCCCGGGGGCGGGCGGTTCGCGGTGGCGCGCGCGGGCGTGCCCCTGGTGCGGGGTGCGCCTCCGCACCATCCCGGTGCACTCCCGTACTCTCCCCTCGGTCACGCACTTCGGGGCATGACCCCCGGCGCCGTCGGGAATGTGCAGTTCATCCTGTCCGACTCCCCTTTGTCGGAACCGGTCAACCCCCGCCCCGCGCGCCCGGAAGCGTCATCAGGCATCGTGTCCTTGACGGTCGCAGGAGGCGTACGAGGAGCGAAGAAACGTGGCGTCGGAACCACAGCGCGGCCAGCGCTCCACCAACGGCACACCGCACGCCCAGAACGGCTATCACCGCGGGCGCAACGGCAACAGCGGCAACGGCCCCGCCGAACCACCCGACGAGGACAGAAAGCCCACCTCGGACGAGGTGCGGAGCGCCTTCACCCCGCCGCTGGGTGTCCCCGCGCCCCCACTGCCCGAGGACGAGTCGAGCACCACCTCCGAATTCGCGCTGCCCGAGGGGCTGAAGCCGGAGGTCCCCGCCGAGCAGGAAGGTTCAGCCTTCGCCCCGCCCGGCGGCGCGCCCACCGGCGGCTTCCCCGCCTTCACCCCGCCGCACGGCATTCCGGTGCTCAGCCTCACCAAGGAGGCGCCGTGGCAGGACCGCATGCGGACCATGCTGCGGATGCCGATCCACGAGCGCCCCACCCCCGAGCGGACGGAGCGCCCCGACGACGAGACCGGGCCCGCGGTGCCCCGCGTCCTCGACCTCACCCTGCGTATCGGCGAGATCCTGCTCGCCGGCGGTGAGGGCGCCGAGGACGTCGAGGCGGCGATGTTCGGCGTCGCGCACGCCTACGGTCTTGAGCGCGTCGAGCCGACCGTCACCTTCACGCTGCTGTCCATCTCCTACCAGCCGTCGCTGGTCGACGACCCGGTCACCGCCAGCCGTACCGTGCGGCGCCGCGGCGTCGACTACACCCGGCTGTCGGCGGTCTTCCGGCTCGTCGACGACATCACCTCCGAGGGCATCACGCTGGAGGAGGCGTACCGCGGGCTCGCCGAGATCCGCCGTAACCGCCACCCGTTCCCCAGTTGGGCGCTGACGCTCGCGTCCGGGCTGCTCTCCGGCGGCGCCTCCATACTGGTCGGCGGTGGCCTGCTGGTCTTCGTCGCCGCCGCGGTCGGATCGATGCTCGGTGACCGGCTGGCGTGGCTGGCGTCCGCTCGCGGACTGCCGGAGTTCTACCAGTTCGTGGTGGCCGCGATGCCGCCCGCGGCGATCGGCGTCGGCTTCGGTCTGGCGCACGCCAACGTCCAGGCGTCCGCGGTCATCACCGGTGGCCTCTTCGCGCTGATCCCCGGACGGGCCCTGGTCGCGGCCGTCCAGGACGGTCTGACCGGCTACTACATCACCGCGGCCGCCCGCCTCCTGGAGGTCATCTACCTCATCGTCGGCATCGTCGTCGGCGTGCTCGGCATCCTCTACATCGGGCTCCAGCTCGACCCCGGGCTCAAGCGGCTCAACCCCGAACAGGCGCTGCACGTCTACAACGAACCGCTGGTGCAGACCGGCGCGTCCATGCTGCTGGCGCTGGCCTTCTGCGTCCTGCTCCAGCAGGAGCGGCACACGGTGGCCTTCGCGACCATCAACGGCGGTGTGGCCTGGGTCGTCTACGGCGCGCTCGCCAACGTCGCCGGGCTCAACGCGGTGCCGTCCACCGCCATCTCGGCCGGTCTCGTCGGTCTTTTCGGCCAGTTGCTGTCCCGCTACCGCTACGCCTCGGCGCTGCCGTACGTCACCGCGGCCATCGGCCCGCTGCTGCCCGGTAGCGCCACGTACTTCGGACTGCTCAACTTCGCGCAGGGCAACCTCCTCGACGGCATCGCCTCGCTGATCAAGGCGGCCTCGCTGGCGCTCGCCATCGCCGTCGGCGTGAACCTCGGCAGCGAGATCGCCCGGCTCTTCCTGCGCGCCCCCGGGCCCGAGATGCCCGGCGCCGGCCGCCGCGCCGCCAAGCGCACCCGCGGCTTCTGACCACCGGCCGACACCCGCACCACGCGCCGACGGGCGGCACCCCGAGTGGGTGCCGCCCGTTCGCGTAGGAAAAATCAGTGCGCCGTGCGCCGGGTCCGGGGGCCTGCGACGGCCCCCGGGGAGCCCGGTGTCAGTGGGCGCCGCCCTGCGCCTCCAGGCGCTTGTACGACGCCTCGATCTCGGCCTCGGCCTCGGCGCGGCCGACCCAGTCGGCGCCCTCGACGGACTTGCCCGGCTCCAGGTCCTTGTAGACCTCGAAGAAGTGCTGGATCTCCAGGCGGTCGAACTCCGAGACGTGGTGGATGTCCCGCAGGTGCTCGACGCGCGGGTCGGACGCCGGGACGCACAGCAGCTTGTCGTCGCCGCCGGCCTCGTCGGTCATCCGGAACATGCCGATGGCGCGGCACTTGATGAGGCAACCGGGGAAGGTCGGCTCGTCCAGGATGACCAGCGCGTCCAGCGGGTCGCCGTCCTCGCCGAGGGTGTTCTCGACGAAGCCGTAGTCCGCGGGGTAGCTGGTCGAGGTGAAGAGTCGACGGTCCAGACGGATCCGACCGGTCTCGTGGTCCACCTCGTACTTGTTCCGCGAACCCTTCGGGATCTCGATGGTGACGTCGAACTCCACGGGTGGCTCCTCCATGATCAACACATAGGTCTGGTGATTAAGTGTCCCCCACGCAGGTGGGTGCTGGCGAAAGGGGCTGGTCCAAGGTGCCGGAGACCGGATCGTGGCAGGTCGGATGGGAGACGGCGCGACGGTCGGCCCGGGCGTACGCCCGCACCGCGGCCCGTACGGCACAGCGGGCCGGCCACGAGGTCCGCCGGACCTGGCGCGCCGCACCGCCGCGTACACGGAGCACCTGGCGTCTGACGGCGGTGGCCACCGCCGCCGGCCTGGCGACCGCGACGGCCGCGGTGACGGTGGCCGGGCCCTGGGACTCGGGTCAGCGTACGGCCGAGCGGGCGCGCGCGGGGGCCGCCGCCGGTACGGGTGGCGCACATCACGGCGGGACGCCCGGCCGGGGCGGCGCCTCGGGGAGCACGGGCGGCGGGCCCGCGCTCCCGCAGGTCCTCCCGGCGCTCGGCATTCCGGCGGGCGCCGCCACCGGACGCGCCGCCGCCCCGCAGCCCACCGGCGCCGGGCTCGCCGACGCCTTGACGCCGCTGCTCGACGACGAGGCGCTGGGGTCGCTGCGGACCGCGTCGGTCATCGACGTCGCCACCGGACGCCAGGTGTTCGGCGCCGAGCCCACGGCGGCGGCGGTGCCCGCCTCCACCGTCAAACTCGCCACCGCCGTCGCCGCCCTCACCACCCTGGGCGACGGCCACCGCATCGAGACGACGGTGGTCACCGCCCCGGACGCGGCGGACGACGGCAAGGGCGGCGAGCGCCCCAAGGGCTCCAAGGACGCCAAGGGGTCCGAAAACGCCAAGGGCGGCAAGCCCGCGGCCGAGCGGATCGTGCTGGTCGGCGGCGGGGACCCGACGCTCACCGCCCGCGCGGGCGACGGCGGTCCCGACGCGCCCGCCAGCCTGCGCGCCCTCGCCGACGACACCGCCCGCGCCCTCGCGAAGCGCGGCCGCAAGAAGGTTTCTCTCGGCTACGACACCTCGCTCTACGCCGGCCCCGCCGACCACCCCATCGGCCCCAACGAGAACCTCGCCCGCGTCACGCCCCTGATGGCCGACGAGGGCCGCCTCGACGACAGCACCAGCGGCCCGGCGCCCCGCGCCGCCGACCCCGCCGCCGACGCCGCCCGCGCCTTCGCCGCCCGCCTGGAGAAGCGCGGCATCGACGTCGACGGCGCACCGTCCGCCGCCCGCGCGCCCAAGGGCGCCGTACGCCTGGCCACCGTCCGCTCCCAGCCGCTCGGCGCCCTCGTCGAACGGATGCTGACCCACAGCGACAACGACATCGCCGAGGCGCTGGCCCGGCAGACCGCTCTCGGCGCCCACCGCCCCGCCAGCTTCTCCGGCGCCGGCACCGCCGTCCGCCAGGCCCTCGCCGCCCAGCACCTGCCGCTCACCGGCGCCCGCTTCGACGACGGCAGCGGACTCGACCGCGACGACAAGGTCAGCGCCGAACTCCTCGCCCGCCTCCTGCTGCACGCCTCCGCGCCCGACCGCCCGGAGCTGCGCCCGATCGTCACCGGACTGCCCGTCGCCGGCTTCACCGGCACCCTCGGCAGCCGCTACGCCGACACCCCCGGCGCCGGGGCGGTACGCGCCAAGACCGGCACCCTCACCGGCGTGAACACCCTCGCCGGCACCGTCGTCGACGCCGACGGGCGACTGCTGGTCTTCGCGTTCATGACCAACGGCACCGGCGACGCCCAGGGCGCCCAGAAGGCCCTCGACACCCTCGCCTCGGCGGTCGCCAACTGCGGCTGCCGCTGAGCCGCCGTCCCCGGGGACGACCGGTCGGCTACCCCCGGGCCGGGTGCCCACGTACCGTGAAACGCATGACGAGCATCGGTGGTGTCGAGATGGTCGACTGGAACCTCGCGGCGGCGACGGCGACGCGCTTCGTGCGGCCCGGTCCCGAGGTCAGCCGCGACGAGGCCCGGGCGATCGTGGCCGAGCTGCGCACGCACGCCCGGTCGTCCGAGGAACACGTCCGCGCCTTCACCCGCATGGCGCTGCCGGGCGAGGACCCGGACGCCGCCGCGCCGCACGACACGCCCGTCCTCGTCGTCGACCGCCCCGGCTGGATCCGGGCGAACGTCGCCGGGTTCCGCGCGGTGCTCCGCCCCCTGCTGGACAAGATGGCCGAGCGCCGCCCCGGCGGCCCCGGCGGCGCGGTCCTCGGCGCCGTCGGCGGCAAGGTCACCGGCGTGGAGCTGGGCATGCTCCTGTCGTTCCTCGCCTCCCGCGTCCTGGGCCAGTACGAGACGTTCGCCCCGCCCTCCCGGGAGCTGCCCGCCGGCGCCCGCGGCGGCCGGCTGCTGCTCGTCGCGCCCAACATCGTCCACGTCGAACGGGAGCTGGCGGTCGACCCGCACGACTTCCGCCTCTGGGTCTGCCTGCACGAGGAGACCCACCGCACCCAGTTCACCGCCGTGCCCTGGCTCCGCGACCACATCGAGGGCGAGGTCCAGGCGTTCCTCGCCGAGACCGACATCGACCCGGGCACCCTCGTCGAACGCCTCCGCGAGGCCGCACAGGCGCTCACCGGCGCCCGGCCCGAGGGCGAGTCCGGCGAGGACGACGCCCGCTCCCTCGTCGACCTCGTCCAGACCCCGGCCCAGCGCGAGATCCTGGGCCGCCTCACCGCCGTGATGTCCCTCCTGGAGGGCCACGCCGACTACGTCATGGACGGCGTCGGGCCCGAGGTGGTGCCCTCGGTCGCCGAGATCCGGGAGAAGTTCCAGCAGCGCCGGGCCAGCGGCGCCGGCCGCCTCGACCTCGCGCTGCGCAAACTCCTCGGCCTCGACGCCAAGCTGCGCCAGTACCGCGACGGCGAGCGCTTCGTCCGCGCGGTCGTCGACGACCTCGGCATGGACGGCTTCAACCGCGTCTGGACCTCGCCCAACACCCTCCCCACCAAGAAGGAGATCGCCGCGCCCGCGGACTGGATCGCGCGGGTGAAGGGTGCGGGGGACGGGGCACCGTAGGGCAACCGCGCGCCGCGCGCACGCCGGTCGGCAGATGTGCGCCCCCGTAATCACCCTTCTGAGGGACCGTTAGCAGGGGATAGGCGTGCAATGCTCGGGGAACTGCTCGCCTCTGTCACCATCTAGGCACTCTGTGTGACGAATGTGTCGTCCACGGACCAAGGCTCCCCTGCTGAACGATTGGAAACGGACATGGGTCCCCATCCAGCGGTCGCCGCGATACGCCTGGCGGTCCGCCGCGTACTCCACGACGTGCTCACCCGGCACTGCGCCCAGGCGCAGGCCGGACCGCCGCTCGTCCTCGTCGCCTGCTCCGGCGGCGCCGACTCCATGGCGCTCGCCTCCGCCCTCGCCTTCGAAGCCCCCAAGCTCGGTGTCCGCGCGGGCGGCGTCACCGTCGACCACGGCCTCCAGGCCGGCTCCGACCTCCGCGCCGCCGAGGTCGTGCTGCGGCTGCGCGCCCTCCGCCTCGACCCGGCCGAAGCGGTCACCGTGCGCGTCGGCAAGGAGGGTGGCCCCGAGGCCGCCGCCCGCGACGCCCGCTACGCCGCCCTCGACGCCGCCGCCGAACGCCACGGCGCCGCCGCCGTCCTCCTCGGCCACACCCGCGACGACCAGGCCGAGACGGTCCTCCTCGGCCTCGCCCGCGGCTCCGGCACCCGCTCCCTCTCCGGCATGGCCGCCACCACCGGCCACCGGGGCCGCTACCGCCGCCCGTTCCTCGGCGTCGACCGCCAGACCGCCCGCACCGCCTGCCTCATCCAGTCCCTCCCGGTCTGGGACGACCCGCACAACACCGACCCCGCCTACACCCGCTCCCGGCTGCGCCACGAAGGGCTGCCCGCCCTGGAGAAGGCGCTCGGCAAGGGCGTCGTCGAAGCCCTCGCCCGGACGGCCCAGCTCTCCCGGGACGACGCCGACGCCCTCGACTCCTGGGCCGCCGACGCCGAACGCACCGTCCGCGGCGCGGAGGGCACGCTCGACATCGCCGGGCTGTACGCGCTGCCGCCCGCGGTGCGCCGCCGGGTGCTGCGCCGGGCCGTGATCGACGCGGGCGCACCGGCCGGTTCGCTCTTCGCCCGGCACATCGAGGAAGTGGACCGGCTGATCACGGCATGGCGTGGTCAGGGCGCCCTCAATCTCCCCGGGCGCGTCGGTGTCCGACGGCAGGGTGGCAGACTTGTCATTCGGCAGGGCTGAGCCGCAGGACCGCTGCCCCGCCTGATCAGTCCGGCGACGGACACGACACCGAACCGAGCGAGAGTGGCACGGGTGGACGACAAGGACATGGGCTCCGACCTTGAGTCGGTACTCATCAGCAAAGAAGAGATCGACGCGAAGCTGGCCGAGCTGGCCGCGAAGATCGACGCGGAGTACGCGGGCAAGGACCTGCTCATCGTCGGCGTCCTCAAGGGTGCCGTGATGGTGATGGCGGACCTGGCGCGGGCGCTGTCCACCCCCGTCACGATGGACTGGATGGCCGTGTCCTCGTACGGCGCGGGCACCCAGTCCTCCGGCGTGGTGCGCATCCTCAAGGACCTCGACACCGACATCAAGGGCCGGGACGTCCTGATCGTCGAGGACATCATCGACTCCGGCCTCACGCTGTCGTGGCTGCTGTCCAACCTCGGTTCGCGCGAGCCCGCCTCGCTGGAGGTCTGCACGCTGCTGCGTAAGCCCGACGCCGCCAAGGTCGATATCGACGTCAAGTGGATCGGCTTCGACATTCCCAACGAATTCGTCGTCGGCTACGGCCTCGACTTCGCCGAGAAATACCGCAATCTCCCGTTCGTCGGCACCCTCGCACCGCACGTGTACGGCGGCTGAGAACGGCATCCGCTCGCCGTCCGTACGGTCGGCGAGGGCCCGGAAAGGCCACGGCGTGGCGGCCGCGCGGCGGTGGGAACCCGCCGGGGCCGCCCGCCGTTGAAGCAGAGAACGGAATCCGCGTACGCATTGTTCGCTGTCGGCGTCGCCGACGGGTGACAATGCTGGGGTACCGTCCGAAGGCACTCATTTTTCGGGCCAGTAATACACCGTACGCACGACCAGCCCTCCACAGGGCTGTTGTGCCTCACTGTGGCAGGAGGGACGGGGCTGTGACGGCTCCGTATCGATGGACGTGAAGCGATACTTCCGTGGGCCGGTCATGTGGATCGTGCTGGCCGTCCTCGCCGTGGTCGTGTTGATGCAGGTCGTCGGGGAGTCCGGCGGCTACAAGACGGTGGACACCGGTCAGGTCGTCAAGGCGATCACTGACAACAAGGTGAAATCCGCCGAGCTGACGACCGGCGACGAGAACAAGATCAAGATCGAGTTGTCGGGTGACAACAAGATCGAGGGTTCCAACAAGCTGCAGGCGAGCTACATCGGCGACCAGGGCGTCGACGTCGCGAAGATCCTGCAGTCCAACTACCAGACCGGCAAGATCAAGGACGGCTACACGGTCGCCCCGTCGAAGCAGAACCCGTTCGTCGGACTGCTGATCACGCTGCTGCCCTTCATCCTCATCCCGATCATCTTCCTGTTCCTGATGAACCAGGCGCAGGGCGGCGGCTCCCGGGTGATGAACTTCGGCAAGTCCAAGGCGAAGCTGATCACCAAGGACACGCCCAAGACGACCTTCGCGGACGTCGCCGGGTCGGACGAGGCGGTCGAGGAGCTCCACGAGATCAAGGAGTTCCTCCAGGAGCCGGCGAAGTTCCAGGCCGTCGGCGCCAAGATCCCCAAGGGTGTCCTGCTGTACGGCCCGCCCGGAACGGGCAAGACGCTGCTGGCGCGCGCCGTCGCGGGCGAGGCCGGCGTGCCGTTCTACTCGATCTCCGGCTCCGACTTCGTCGAGATGTTCGTCGGTGTCGGTGCCTCCCGGGTCCGTGACCTCTTCGAGCAGGCCAAGGCGAACGCCCCGGCGATCGTCTTCGTCGACGAGATCGACGCGGTCGGCCGCCACCGCGGCGCCGGCCTCGGCGGCGGGCACGACGAGCGCGAGCAGACGCTCAACCAGCTCCTCGTCGAGATGGACGGCTTCGACGTCAAGGGCGGCGTCATCCTGATCGCCGCCACCAACCGCCCGGACATCCTCGACCCGGCGCTGCTGCGCCCCGGCCGTTTCGACCGGCAGATCGCCGTCGACCGCCCGGACATGCAGGGCCGCCTGGAGATCCTGAAGGTCCACCAGAAGGGCAAGCCGGTCGCGCCGGACGTCGACCTCACGGCCGTCGCCAAGCGCACCCCCGGCTTCACCGGTGCCGATCTCTCCAACGTCCTCAACGAGGCCGCGCTGCTGACGGCCCGTAGCGACAAGAAGCTGATCGACAACCACTTCCTGGACGAGGCGATCGACCGCGTCGTGGCCGGTCCGCAGAAGCGGACCCGGATCATGTCGGACAAGGAGAAGAAGATCACCGCGTACCACGAGGGCGGACACGCCCTGGTCGCGGCGGCTTCCCCGAACTCCGACCCGGTCCACAAGATCACGATCCTGTCCCGCGGCCGGGCCCTGGGCTACACCATGGTCCTGCCCGACGAGGACAAGTACTCCACCACCCGCAACGAGATGCTCGACCAACTGGCGTACATGCTGGGCGGGCGCGCGGCGGAGGAGCTGGTCTTCCACGACCCGACGACCGGCGCGGCCAACGACATCGAGAAGGCCACCGCCACCGCCCGCGCGATGGTCACGCAGTACGGCATGACCGAGCGTCTCGGCGCCATCAAGTTCGGCACCGACAACTCCGAGCCGTTCCTGGGCCGCGAGATGGGCCACCAGCGCGACTACTCCGAAGAGGTCGCCGCGCTGGTCGACGAAGAGGTCAAGAAGCTCATCGAGACCGCGCACAACGAGGCGTGGGAGATCCTGGTCGAGAACCGCGACGTCCTCGACAACCTCGTCCTGGAGCTCCTGGAGAAGGAGACCCTGGGCAAGGAGGAGATCGCCGAGGTCTTCAAGCACATCGTGAAGCGCCCGGCCCGCCCGGCGTGGACCGGCTCCTCGCGGCGCACCCCGTCGTCCCGCCCGCCGGTGCTCTCCCCGCGGGAGCTGTCGCCGGCCAACGGCACGGTCCCGGGCAACGGCGCCGTCTCGATGGACAAGCCGGAGAAGGCGGGGTCCCCGGAGGACACCCGCGAGAGCTGATACGGGGATCACACCGCCCCGGAATGTCTGCCGCGCCTCCCAGGTTCTAGCCTGGGAGGCGCGGCATTTCCGCATCCGGAGCGGGCGCCAGAAGGAAAACGAGGCACCACATGACCGACCCTGTGACGCTGGACGGCGACGCCACGATCGGCGAGTTCGACGAGAAGCGTGCCGAGAACGCCGTGCGGGAACTGCTGATCGCGGTCGGTGAGGACCCGGACCGCGAGGGCCTGCTGGAGACCCCGGCGCGGGTGGCGCGCGCGTACAAGGAGATCTTCGCCGGGCTGCGGCAGAAGCCCGAGGACGTCCTGACCACCACCTTCGACATCGGTCATGACGAGATGGTGCTGGTCAAGGACATCGAGGTGACGTCGAACTGCGAGCACCACCTGGTGCCGTTCGTCGGGGTGGCGCACGTCGGGTACATACCTTCCGCCGACGGGAAGATCACCGGGCTGTCGAAGCTCGCCCGGCTGGTGGACGTCTTCGCCCGCCGCCCGCAGGTCCAGGAGCGGCTGACGACACAGATCGCCGACTCCCTGATGAACATCCTGGAGCCGCGCGGCGTCATCGTCGTCATCGAGTGCGAGCACATGTGCATGACGATGCGCGGGGTCCGTAAGCCCGGTGCGAAGACCACCACCTCCGCGGTCCGCGGTCAGCTCCGGGACCCGGCGACCCGCGCCGAGGCGATGAGCCTGATACTCGCCCGGTAGCACGGCATGGCGAAGGGGCGGGCGCTCACCGGGCGCCCGCCCCTTCGCCGTGTCCGTACGGTGTGCCGGCGGGTCAGACCTTCAGATGGCCGCCCAGCCACTCCATGGCGGCGGGTATCTCGCGACGCCAGGTGTTGAAGTTGTGGCCGCCGCTGTCGAGGATGATCGAGGAGATCGTGGACGGCGACTTCGTCTGCTGGATGAACTTCAGCGTCTCCTTGAAGTTGCCCTCGCCCTGCTTGCTGCTGGTGACCAGCAGGTTCACCGGCGGCGCGGGGAGATGGCGCTGGCGCCACAGCAGGTTGTTCTCCCGCTCGAGCTGCGGATCGCCGCCGAAGAGGTCGCCGGTGGTGGCGTCCAGCGGCGCCTTGTAGCTGCCGGAGAGGGCGACGGCGCTGGAGTACGACTCGGGGTGGCGCATCGTCATCTTCAGTGCGCAGTAGCCGCCGGTGGAGTCGCCGATGACGCCCCAGCTCCTGGCGTCCTTGCCGACGCGGAAGTGCGCGGCGATGTCGCGGCGCAGGTCCTCGGTGAAGAACGTCTCGGTCTGCGGGCCGCCCGGCACGTCCACGCACTCGGTGTCGCGGGGCGGCGCGACGGTCGGCCGCATCATCACCAGGACCATCGGCTGCATCCTGCCCTTGCCGTGCAGCGCGTGCTGGGTCTGCGGGAAGTGCAGCTTCTTGTAGAGCGCCTGGGCGGTGCCGGGGTAGCCGGTGAGGACCAGCGCCGCCGGGAAGTCCTTCTTGGCGTGGGAGGGCTGGAAGTACTGCGGCGGCAGGTAGACGAAGGCGGGGCTGCGGATGCCGGACTTCTCACCGTGGAGCAGCACCTTCTCGATGCGTCCCGCCACCTCGGGCCGGGAGCTGCCGTCGACGTTGAAGCGTTCGGCGCCGAGCTTCTGCAGGCGGGTGCCCTCCGGCCCCGTCTTGTAGTTCGTGACGACGCCGGGCTCCTGCTCCTGGCCGAAGAGGTCGGCCCAGGACGCGTAGAAGCCGAAGGAGTTGTTGGCGGCGAGTCCGACGGCGGCGAAGAGCGAGAGCTGTGTGAGCAGCAGGATGCCGATCCGGCCGAGGACCGGGCGCCATCTGCGTCCCGACAGCCGGGGCCACAGCCAGACCGTGAGCACGAAGAGTGCCAGGGCGAGGAAGATGGCCAGTATCAGCAGCTTTTTGCTGGTGAGACCCATGTGGTGCTTTCTCCCGGGCGGCCGGTCCGCCCGTCCGCTGATGGAACCCCGAGCCCTGAAACGCCGTCATACAGGGCGCAAAAGTCCGGAAGCTGCGATCCAGGTTCGCACGTTCTCTCGACCGGGGCGACGGGAAAGTGATGTCTGACAGGCTAGATGGCGGAAAGTCGGAGTCGGTTGCGTGGGGTAGGCCACGCTGGCTCCGGGGGCCGCGGCCGGACTCGGTGCCGCCGCTGGTCGGCAGTGCCGGCGTCGTCGTCGGCCTCCTCGACATCGTCTCCGGCGTCTTCCCGCGCTTCCGCCACAGCCGGATGCACCACCTGGCCGAGGTGCTGCCGGGCGCGGTCAGCCCGCTGGCGGCCGCCGCCTCCCTCGTCGTGGGCATCCTGCTGCTCCTCCTGGCGCACGGCCTCAAGCGGCGCAAACGCCGGGCGTGGACGGCGGCGGTGGCGCTGCTGCCGGTCGGCGCCGTCGCCCAGTTGGTCTACCGCCATTCGGTGTTCGGCGCGGCCTTGTCGTTGCTGCTGCTGGGCTTCCTGGTGTGGCACCGCAAGGAGTTCGCGGCGCTGCCCGATCCCCGCAGCCGCTGGAAGGCGCTGGCGGGTGCGGTGGTGCTGGGCGGCGCGAGCTTCGGCATCGGCATGGTGATCGTCTCCTCGCACCCGGACCGCATCGTCGGCTCGCCGACCACGTGGGAGCGCGTCCAGCACGTCCTGTGGGGGCTGTGCGGCTTCGAGGGCCCCGTCGCGTACACCAGCGGTGTGGACTACACCGTCGGCTACTCGCTCGGCGCGCTCGGGCTGGTGACCGCCGCCACCACCGCCTATCTGGCGTTCCGGCCCGAGCACCCGGCGGCGCGGCTGACCGAGGACGACGAGGCGAGGCTGCGGGAGCTGCTGGCGCGGCACGGCGGCCGGGACTCGCTCGGCTACTTCGCGCTCCGCCGCGACAAGGGCGCCGTCTTCTCGCCGACCGGTAAGGCGGCCGTCTGCTACCGGGTGATCTCCGGGGTGATGCTGGCCAGCGGCGATCCGATCGGTGACGTCGAGGCGTGGCCCGGCGCCATCGAGCGGTTCATGGAGGTGGCGCGGGCGCACTCCTGGACGCCCGCGGTGACCGGGTGCAGCGAGACCGGCGGCCAGGTGTGGACCCGCGAGACCGGGATGGACGCCCTGGAGCTGGGCGACGAGGCCATCGTCGATGTGGCGGACTTCACGCTCAGTGGCCGGTCGATGCGGAACGTCCGCCAGATGGTCAAGCGCATCGAGCGGGGCGGCTACGAGACCCGGGTGCGGCGGGTGCGCGACCTGGAGCCGGAGGAGCTGGCGCGGATCCAGCGGGCGGCCGACGCCTGGCGGGACACCGATACCGAGCGCGGTTTCTCCATGGCGCTGGGCCGGATCGACGCGGACGCCGACGGGGACGCGGTCATCGCCACCGCCCACCTCGCGCCGGAGGAGGGCACCGAGCCCGGCCCGTTCGGCGATCTCAAGGCGATGCAGCACTACGTACCGTGGGGCCGCGACGGCATCTCGCTGGAGCTGATGCGCCGCGACCGTTCGGCCGATCCGGGCATGAACGAGCTGCTGATCGTCGCGGCGCTCCAGGCGGCGCCGGAGCTGAAGATCGCGCGGGTGTCGCTGAACTTCGCGGTGTTCCGCTCGTCCCTGGAGCGCGGCGAGAAGCTGGGCGCCGGGCCGGTCATCCGGGTCTGGCGCGGCATGCTGATCTTCCTGTCGCGGTGGTACCAGATCGAGTCGCTGTACAAGTTCAACGACAAGTTCCAGCCGCGCTGGGAGCCCCGTTTCGTGGTCTTCCGCAACAGCCGCGACATCCCCCGCATCGGGCTGGCCGCACTCCAGGCCGAGGGCTATCTGGAACTGGGACTGCCACGCGTGCTGCGCCGCCGCAGGCCCGCCGAGCCCCGCCCGTGCGTACATGTGCCGACGCCGCGGACAGGGCGGGACGCGGTCGAGCGGGCCGCCTGAGGAGGGCGCGGGCCGGGCGCCGGGCGGCGCCGCGGACGGCCTCGTTCCGCCCGTCGGCGGCCGCCGTTCGGGTGGCTGGAACAGCGCCTACGCTGGGGGCATGGATACCTTGCGTGACCGGGTGGCCGGACTGCCGGAGTGGGATCGCTGCGCGGTGATGGGCGTGGTCAACGTCACGCCCGACTCGTTCTCCGACGGCGGCGCGTGGTTCGACCCCGAGCTGGCCGTCAAACACGGCCTGGACCTGGTGGCGCAGGGCGCCGATCTGATCGACGTGGGCGGTGAGTCGACCCGTCCGGGCGCGGCGCGGGTGGACGAGGCCGAGGAGCTGCGCCGCGTCATACCCGTCGTCCGGGAGCTGGCCGCGGCGGGCGCGGTGGTCTCCGTGGACACCATGCGCGCCCGCGTCGCGGAGCAGGCGGTGGCGGCCGGTGCGCGGCTGGTCAACGACGTCTCCGCGGGCGCCGCGGACCCGGCGATGATCCCCGCGGTCGCCGCGGCGCGGGTGCCGTTCGTGGTGATGCACTGGCGCGGTCAGTCCATCGACATGAACAACCGCGCGGTCTACGCGGACGTCGTCGGCGAGGTCGTCGACGAACTCGCCCGCAGCATGGAGCGCGCGGTGGCCGGCGGTATCGCCCCGGAGCGCACCGTCATCGACCCGGGGCTGGGCTTCGCCAAGGACGCCGCGCACGACCTGGCGCTGGTCGCGCAGCTTCCCCGGCTGCGGGCGCTGGGCCGTCCGCTGCTGGTGGCCGCATCGCGCAAACGGTTCCTGGGCAGGGTGCTGGCGGGCGACGAGGGCGCGGCCCCGCCGCCGGCCCGGGAGCGGGACGCGGCGACGGCGGCGGTCTCCGCGCTGGTGGCGCGGGAGGGCGCCTGGGCCGTGCGGGTCCACGAGGTACGGGCGAGCGCGGACGCGGTGCGGGTCGCCCGCGCGCTGGAGAAGGCGGCGGAAGGCACGCCGGACGACGTGACAGGAGCGGTGTGAGCGGGTTGGGCCCACGGACCGACATCGAGCTGGTCGAGCAGGCGAACACGGAGCTGTACGAGGCCGTGGAGCGCGGCGACCACGAGGCGGTGTCCGCGCTCTGGCTGGAGGGGCAGGTCAGCGTGGTGCACCCGGGCTGGCCGGTACTGCGCGGCCGCGGCGAGGTGCTCCGTTCGTACGCGCTGATCATGGCGAACACCGAGTACATCCAGTTCTTCCTCACCGATGTCGAGATCGATGTGATGGGAGACACCGCGCTGGTCACCTGCACCGAGAACATCCTCAGCGGCGGTCCGGCCGAGGACGACGGTTCGGTGGGGCCGCTCATCGGCCAGCTCGTCGTGGCGACCAATGTCTTCCGCCGTACGGAGGAGGGCTGGCGGGTGTGGTCGCACCACGGTTCGCCGGTGCTGACGGACGGCGACGACGACGAGGACGCGGGCCAAGACGGTCCCGGCGGGGTCGCGGGAGGCGTCTGACCTGCGACGTCGCCCGGCACGGGGCGGCAGCCCGGGTGGCTGCCGAGCCCCGGCCGACGGGCCGCGGCGTCAGCGCCGGGGGTCAGCGGGGCAGGTGGCGGGCACCCGTTCGAGCCAAGTGCGGTACGGGTAGGGGTGGGGTGTGCGGTCACGGGTAAGAGGCCGCGCGGACGGTCGAAGGCCGTCCCGGGCCCGCTTCCGCAGGGCGCGTTCTCAGCAGCGGCGACGGGCCTTGTCCATAGCCCCCGTGGGCAAACGTTGTCGGTGCTCGCAGGTAGATTCGACAACGGGCGATGTGCCGGAGGCGTTCGGCGCGGGTCCGGAATCCGACGAGCAGGGCGCCGCAGGCGCCGGACCGGTGGGAGTGATTCGCGTGGATCGTGTCGCGCTGCGTGGGCTGAAGGCCCGTGGGCACCACGGGGTGTTCCCCCGCGAACGGGAAGAGGGCCAGACCTTCCTCGTCGATCTGGTGCTGGGCCTGGACACCCGCCCGGCGGCGGCGGCCGACGATCTCGCCAGGACCGTCCATTACGGCGTGGTGGCCGAGGAGGTGGTGGCGATCGTCGAGGGCGATCCGGTCGACCTCATCGAGACCCTCGCGGAACGGATCGCCACCCAGTGCCTGAAGCACGAGGGGGTGCAGGAGGTGGAGGTCGTGGTGCACAAGCCGGACGCCCCGATCACCGTCCCCTTCGACGACGTGACCATCACCATCACCCGGAGCCGAGTATGAAGACCAGCAGCGACCCGACCGTCCAGCCGGTGCCCACGTCCGTCGTCGAGCAGGTGGACGCCGCCGATGTGACGCTCTCCAACCCCAAGCGCGCCGTCATCTCCCTCGGCAGCAATCTCGGCAACCGCCTGGAGACCCTCCAGGGCGCGATCGACGCGCTGGAGGACACCCCCGGCCTGCGGGTCAAGGCCGTCTCGCCGGTGTACGAGACCGAGCCGTGGGGCGTCGAGCCGGGCTCGCAGCCCGCGTACTTCAACGCCGTCGTGCTGATCAAGACGACGCTGCCGCCGGCGTCCCTGCTGGAGCGCGGCCACGCCATCGAGGAAGCCTTCGAGCGGGTGCGGGACGAGCGGTGGGGCCCGCGCACCATCGATGTCGACATCCTCGCTTACCAGGACGTCGTCTCCGACGACCCGCGGCTGACGCTGCCGCACCCGCGCGCCCATGAGCGGGCCTTCGTGCTGGTGCCGTGGCACGACATCGACCCGTCCGCCGAGGTCCCCGGGCGGGGCCCGGTCGCCGAGCTGCTGGCCGCGGTCGGCAGCGAGGGCGTCGCGCTCCGTACCGACCTGGAACTGAGGCTGCCCGAGTAATCGTTAGGCTTGCGGGTCCGCGCGGACGGCGCAGGTCCGGCCGGTCCCGTACGCCGGTCCGCGGCGTGCGGCCGGGCCGTGCGGCGGTTGTGCCGTCGGCGTGGTTGCGTAGGACGTGCGCGCCGCGGCGCGGCGTGACGGATCGAGCGGTACGGCCATGACGGCGCGAGGAGCGAATGCCCGGTGAAGCAGCTACGTATCAAGGTGCTGGTCGGGCTGTTCGTGGTGGCCGGGGTGCTGGCGTGGGCCGGCGCCCGGCTGTGGGACAGCCTCGGGAGCCTGCCGAGCGTCCCGGTGGCCGCGCCGATCGTGCTGGCGCTGATCGCCGCGCTGCTGGGCTCGGCCGCCTTCTCGTTCCGGTCGCGGCTGCGCGCCCAGCGTGAGCGGCGTCCGGGTGCCAAGGGCGTGGAGCCGCTGCTCGCCGCCCGGGTCCTGGTCTTCGGGCAGGCCAGCGCCCTCGTCGCGGCGCTGGTCGCCGGGATTTACGGCGGCGTCGGCGTCTTCCTGCTGATCAACGGTCTGGACTCCGGGCCCCGCCGTGACCAGGCGATCTACGCCGGTCTCTCGGTCCTGGCGGGCGCCGCCGTGGTCGCCGCCGCCCTCTTCCTGGAGCGGGTCTGCAAGCTGCCCGACGACGAGGACACGGAGGGGCCGGGAGCCGCGTCCGTGTGAACCACCGGAGCCGGCCGCCCGCCGGACCCGTACCCGCTTCAGGGCCCGCGGCCGTCCGGCGCGGGCCCTGTCGTATGACCGGCCTCGACGGCGGGCAGCCGGGCCGTGCGGGGGCCCGTGCGCGTTCCGGTCCGGTGGTCAGGCGCTCGGGACGGTGTCCAGGGTGACCGCCTCGCGGGTGGTCCGGTCGGTGTCGGCGGTGGTCGCGCGGCGCAGCGCGGCGTGCAGCCCGCCGGGCGTGAGGATGCCCGCGTAGCGCCCCTCGTCGAGGACGGCTATCCACCCGGCGTCGTGGCCCAGCAGCGCGCCGAACGCCTCCCGCAGCGGTGCGCCCACCGGCAGCGTGGCGTCCATGGGCCGGGCGTGGTCGCGGACGGTCGAGCCGGGGTCCGCGGCGCCGTCGCCGGTGAGCGCGGCGGCGGGCACCCAGCCGTACGGGGCGGCGTCGCCGTCCAGGACGACCGCCCAGGAGGCGTCGTCGGCGGCGAGGGCGGCGGCGGCGCGGCCGGCCGGGTCGTCGAGCCGGACGACCGGCCGTTCCTCCAGGTCACCGGCTTCGACGGGGGTGACCGAGAGCCGCTTGATCCCGCGGTCCGCGCCGACGAACTCGGCGACGTACGGGGTGGCGGGGGCGCCGAGGACGGCTGCGGGGGTGTCGAACTGCTCGATGCGGCCGTGTCCGTAGACGGCGATGCGGTCGCCGAGGCGGATGGCTTCCTCGATGTCGTGGGTGACGAAGAGGACGGTTTTGCCGAGTTGTCGCTGGAGGCGGCGGAATTCGTTCTGGAGGTGTTCGCGGACGACGGGGTCGACGGCGCCGAAGGGTTCGTCCATGAGGAGGACGGGCGGGTCGGCGGCGAGGGCGCGGGCGACGCCGACGCGTTGGCGTTGGCCGCCGGAGAGTTGGTCGGGGTAGCGGTGTCCGTAGGCGGTGGGGTCGAGTCCGACGAGGTCGAGGAGTTCCGCGGCGCGTTGGCGTGCCTTTTTGCGCGGGGTGCCGAGCAGGTGGGGGACGGTGGCGGTGTTGTCGAGGACGGTCTTGTGGGGGAAGAGGCCGACCTGCTGGATGACGTAGCCGATCCGGCGCCGCAGTTCCACCGGGTCGGTGTCCGCGATGTTCTCGCCCGCGACGGAGATGGTGCCCGCGGTGGGGTCGATGAGCCGGTTGACCATCTTCATCGTGGTGGTTTTGCCGCAGCCCGACGGGCCGACGAGGGTGACGAGTTCGCCCTCCGCGACCTCGAAGGAGAGGTCGTCGACGGCGGTCGTCCCGTCCGGGTAGCGCTTGGTGACGTGCTCGAAGCGGATCATGCATTCCCCCGTTGTGGACGGTCTCCATTGTGGGCAGCGGCGCGTGAACGCGATGTGGCGGACATATGGCGGCCGGTCCGGATGTCAGTGGTGGGGGATAGGGTCGCAGACAGTCACCGAAAATGTGAGCGACAGGGCGGGGGAGGTGACGACGGATGAGCGTGCCGTGGAGCCTGACGGCGGCCGCCTGGCCGTCCGGGAAGGTGCCGGCGGATCCGGGCGGTCCCTGGATGCCGCAGGCCGCGGGGCCGGGCGGCTCCGACTGCATGGTGGCCAACGACTGGATCTGCGGCGCGTATCTGCGCACCCGTAGCCACGAGTTGCTGGACGCCACCGTGCAGCACATCGGCATCACCGTGGCGTCCGTGGTCCTCGGGCTGCTGATCGCCTTCCCGCTGGCGCTGCTCGCCCGGCGGCGGCGCGCGGTCGCGGGCGCGGTGCTGGGGCTGACGACGGTGCTCTACACCATCCCGTCGCTGGCGATGTTCGCGCTGCTGACCCCGGTCTTCGGGGTCTCCGTCGCCGTCGTCATCACGGGCCTGGTGCTCTACTCCCTGACGATCCTGGTCCGCAACATCCTCGCCGGGCTCGACGCGGTGCCCGCCGAGGTCCGCGAGGCGGCCCGAGGGATGGGCTACGGCCCCGTACGGCTGCTGTTCGGGGTCGAACTCCCGCTGGCGCTCCCGGCCTTGGTCGCCGGGATACGCATCGCCACGGTCTCGACCGTCGCGATGACGACCATCGGCTCCGTCGTCGGCTTCGGCGGGCTGGGCAACCTCATCGCCAGCGGTCTGGAGGGCTTCTTCAAGGCCGAGGTGCTGACCGCCTCGGTGCTCTGCGTCCTGCTCGCCGTCGCGGCGGACCTGCTGCTGATGGCGGCGCAGCGGCTGCTGACGCCGTGGACCCGGCCGCGGGCCGCGGCGCGGCGCGGCGGCCGGCGCACCCGGGCGACGAAGGCGGTGGCCTGACGATGGACGCACTCACAGGCGCCTGGCAGTGGCTGACGACAGCCGCCAACTGGGCGGGCGAGAAAGGCGTCTGGCACCGACTTACGGAGCATGTGCAGATCAGCGCGGTCTGCCTGGTGCTCTCCTGCCTGGTGGCGCTGCCGCTCGCACTCTGGCTGGGCCACATCGGCAAGGGCGGGGCGCTGGCCGTCAACATCTCCAACGTCGGGCGGGCGGTGCCGACCTTCGCGGTGCTGGTGCTGCTGACGATCGGTCCGCTCGGCAGCCAGGGGGAGTGGCCCACGGTCATCGCCCTGGTGCTGTTCGCGATACCGCCGCTGCTGACCAACGCCTACCTCGGCATACGCGAGGCCGACCGGGACGCCGTGGAGGCCGCCCGCGGGATGGGGATGTCCGGCCCGCAGCTCCTGCTCCGCGTCGAACTGCCCCTCGCCTATCCGCTGCTGATGACCGGCCTGCGGTCCGCGGCCGTCCAGATCGTCGCGACGGCCACGCTGGCGGCGATGGCCGGCGGCGGCGGGCTCGGCCGCGTCATCACCGCGGGCTTCGGCAACTACGACACCGCACAGGTCGTCGCCGGGGCGGTGCTGGTCGCGGTCCTCGCCCTGCTCGTCGAGGGCGCCCTCGTCCTGGTCGACCGGCTCTGCGACCCGATGCGCGGCCGCCGCCGGGCGGCCCGCGGCGGACAGGCGCGGGCCGGTGGCGGGGCGCGGGATGACGATGCGGCAGCGATCGGCAGCACGGCCTGACGGGCGGCGGGGCCGCCCGCATACCCTGCCACGGCCCGCCCGGCGCCCCGGCCCGGCGGCGCCCGGCCCCGTACCCGCACCGGCAAGCCGAAACCGGCAGATCCGAACCGACGAAGCCAAGACCGACGAAGCCAAGACCGACGAAGCGAAGGACGGATCCATGAGCAGCACGTCGCGAGGGGCGCGCACCGCGCTCGCCGCGGGCACGGTGGTCGTACTGGCGGCGGCTCTGGCCGCCTGCGGTGGCCAGAGCCTGGAGGACAAGGGAGCGGCCCGGGGGAAGGGCGGCGGCAAGGGTGAAATCGTCATCGGCTCGGCCGTTTTCACCGAGTCGAAGGTTCTCGCGCAGATGTATTCCAAGCTCCTGGGAGCCGCCGGATACGACGCCCGGGTCCAGACGCTCGACAATCGCGAACTGTACGAACCGGCCCTGGAGAAGGGCCAGATCGATGTCGTTCCCGAATACGCCTCCACCCTCGCCGAATTCCTCAACGCGAAGGAGAACGGCGCGAAGGCGAAGCCCGTCGCCTCCGGCGACATCGGCAAGACCGTCACGGCGCTGAAGAAGCTCGCCGCCCCGCGCGGTCTCACCGTCCTCCCGGCCGGCGCCGCCGCGGACCAGAACGCCTTCGCGGTCACCGCCGAATTCGCCGCGAAGCACAAGCTGAAGACCCTCTCCGACCTCGGTACCTCCGGGCAGAAGGTGAAGATCGCCGCCGGTGAGGAGTGCGAGACCAGGCCGTTCTGCAAGCCGGGACTGGAGAAGACGTACGGCATATCCGTCGCCGGGATCGACCCCAAGGGTGTGGGCTCCCCGTCGTCCAAACAGGCCGTCAAGGACGGTACCGATCAGGTGGTGCTGACCACGACCACGGACGCCACCCTCGGCAACTTCGGGCTGGTTCTCCTCACCGACGACAAGAAGCTCCAGAACGCCGACAACGTACTGCCCGTCGTAAATGCCAAAAGCGCAGGTGACAAGGGAATCGAGACGGCGCTCGGCAAGCTCACGCAGGTCCTCACCACCAAAGACCTGATCAATCTGAACCGTAAGGTCGACGCCGAACGGCTCAAGCCCGAGGAGGTCGCACAGACTTATCTGGAGGCGAAGGGACTGCTGAAGAAGTAACCACCGGGAAACGGATCGGCGGGCGGGGCTCCATCGGCCTCCGGCGCACGGTAAGTTTCTGGCCATGCCACGAGGACGCCACCGCCATTCACCACCCCTCCACCGGCTGCTTCCTCCCTCCTCGGTCGCCGGAGCGTCGATCGTCTGCGCCGCCGGGACATGGTTCGTCGGCGACGACCTGGTGCAGCGGGTGCTCGCCGCCGGAGCCGCGGGCGCCGCGGTCACCGGCGCGGTGCTGCTGCGCGCCTGGGACCGCAAGGCCGGCAGGCGCGTCGCCGAACTGGGCCGTGCCCGCGTCCGCGACGAGTGGCGCACCGAGGAGCGGATCGCCGAACTCGAATCGGACGCCGAGGAATCCCGCGAGATCCGCGCCGCCCTGGACACCAAGCTCCGCGCCAAGCGCGCCGAACTCGCCCGGCTGCGCACCGAACACGCCGACCTGCTGCGCCGCTACGCCACCTCCGAGACCGAGCGGGCCGGCGCCCTGGAGCGCCGCCGCCGGCTCGCCATAGAGGCGGCGGCGCCCGCCGCGGCGCTGCCCGGACCCGCCGGGGCCCCGGCGGCGGAGCGCACCGCAGCGCCCGCCGCCCCGGCCGCCACCGGTGGCACGCCCCGTCAGAACGCGTCGGCACGCACCGGATCGGGCGGCCCGGTCGCGCCGGGGCGCCCCGTCCCGGCCACGTTCGCGCAGGCCGACCACGCCCTCCAGCGGCTGGCCCGCAACGCCGCCCGGCAGCGCGACGCCGGTACGGAGAACAGCGGCGCCGACCGGCCGCGCGGCAGGCACGCGGCCCCGGCCGCCGCCGGCCCCGGGGCGCCCGCGCCGGACGGACCGGCGCTGCGCCCCGTCCCGGCCGCCGCCGCGGCCGTCTCCCCGCCCGCCGCGCCCCGGCCCCCGGCCTCCCGCGAGATCGGCGGCTTCGACTTCTTCGGCAACACGACCTCTCCGGCGCTGTCCGCGCCCATGGAGGAGGACCTCGCCGATGTCGTCGGCGACGAGGCCATCGCCGAGCAGACCGTCCGCGCCGCCGCCCGCCTCCGTCCGGCGGAGCCGGAACCGGCGTCCGGAACCGGCAGCCACCGGCGCCCCGGCCCGGTGGATGCGGAGGCCGGGACCGCGCCCGGTAACGCTCCCGGGGCCGGGACCGTTCCGGAGACCGGTGCGCCCGAGGCGGCCGTCCCGGAGGCCGGTGCGCAGGACGGCCCGGTTCCGGCCGTCGCCTCCGTCACGGAGACCGCCGAGGCCGGTGCTGAGACCGATGCCGAGGCCGGCGCCGATACCGGTGCCGTTCAGCCGGTGGAGCCCGAAGGCGCGGCGGCCGCGGGTGCCGAGGCGGAAGCCCCGGCGGCCGACGGTGCCCACGCGGAAGCTCCGGCTCCTGACGGCGCCGCCCCGGACGGTGACGGGCCCGAAGGCACCGCCGCCGAGGACGCCGCCGACAAGGACGCCACGGAGAAGGACGGTGTGGGCGAGGTCATCGACCTGACCGCCCACGACGAGACCGAACAGCTCGACCTGGCCGGCCTCCGCACCGCCATCTCGTAACCCGCGACCGGGCCCGGGCCCGATGGGCCGTACCGGAGCCCGGTTCCGGGCTCCGGTCCCGAGCCCGAGCGCGTAGGCCGGGACCGGCCCGAGCGACCGGCCCCGAGCCGGCGGCCCGGCCGGGGCCCGAGCCGATGACCCCGGCCCCGGCCGTGAAACGAAGACGCCGGCCCCTCCCCGAACGTGTGGGGGAGGGGCCGGCGTCGTGCGTACCGCCCGGGACGGGGCCGTCGCGGGCGTCGGCGGTACGGCCCACGGGAACGTCAGCGACGGTCCGGGGGACGTCGGGGGCGTCGGGAGCGGCCCCGGGGACGTCGGTACCGGCAAGAGGGGCCGTTACCCGTCGCCTACTTGTCGATGTCGCCGACGACGAAGAAGAGAGAGCCCAGGATCGCGACCATGTCCGCGACGAGGGTGCCGGGCAGGAGCTCCGTCAGGGCCTGGATGTTGTTGTACGACGCGGAGCGCAGCTTCAGGCGGTACGGGGTCTTCTCGCCCTTGGAGACGAGGTAGTAACCGTTGATGCCGAGCGGGTTCTCCGTCCACGCGTACGTCGCGCCCTCCGGGGCCTTCAGCACCTTCGGCAGCCGCTGGTTGACCGGGCCGGGCGGGAGCTGCGCGAGGCGGTCCAGGCAGGCGTCGGCGAGATCGAGGGCGTTGTGGCTCTGCTCCAGCAGGCACTCGAAGCGGGCCAGGCAGTCACCCTCCTCTCGCACGGCGACCTTCAGCGTGTCCTGGAGGTCGGCGTAGGCGAGGTACGGCTCGTCGCGCCGCAGATCGAAGTCGACGCCGGACGCCCGCGCGATCGGCCCGGACACCCCGTACGCGTGCACCGCCTCCCGGGACAGGACACCGACGCCGCGGGTGCGGCCGCGGAAGATCTCGTTGCCCAGCACCAGATCGTCGAAGACACCCATGCGGGAACGGACCTGCGCGACGGCGTGGCGCGCGCGGTCCGTCCAGCCCGCGGGCAGGTCCTCCTTGAGGCCGCCGACGCGGTTGAACATGTAGTGCATCCGGCCGCCGGAGACCTCCTCCATGACCGTCTGCAACTCTTCCCGCTCCCGGAAGGCGTAGAAGACCGGCGTGATGCCGCCCAGCTCCAGCGGGTACGAGCCGAGGAACATCAGGTGGTTGAGGACGCGGTTCAGCTCCGCAAGCAGGGTGCGCAGCCACACGGCCCGCTCGGGGACCTCCATACCGAGCATCCGCTCGACGCCGAGGACCACACCCAGCTCGTTGGAGAACGCCGACAGCCAGTCGTGGCGGTTGGCGAGCATGATGATCTGGCGGTAGTCCCGCGCCTCGAACAGCTTCTCCGCGCCCCGGTGCATATAGCCGATGACCGGCTCCGCGTGCTGGATCCGCTCGCCGTCCAGCACCAGACGCAGCCGCAGCACGCCGTGCGTGGAGGGGTGTTGCGGGCCGATGTTCAGCACCATGTCGGTGCTCTCCGCCGCGCCGCCGATGCCGACCGTCGTCTCCGTCATGGGAACAGTCTCGCAGCACCCCACGGGACACCCGTAAAACCCCTCCGGACCCGCCCGCCCGCCGCGGACCGGGGCCCGCACGGTACGGCGGCCCCCACCGGCACCCACCGGCGCGCACCCCCTGGCCCGCGCCCCCTCCCGTACGGCTCACGCCTCCGGGCGCAGCAGCTCCGCGCACTCCGCGCCGACCGGTTCGACGAGCCAGCCGAAGCCGCCGAGACCCGCCGGATCGGTCAGCTCCGCGGCGGCGCCCGCGGCCGACAGCGCCCGTACGTACCCGGCGGGGTCGGTGGACGCGAGTGCCAGTGGCGGACGGCGGCCCGTCACCCCCAGGGAACGCAGGGCCGCCCGCTGCGAGAGGAGCCGGCCGGCCGGGCCGGCGCACGCGTCGAGCGCCACATGCGCGGTCACATCGGCCGTACCGTCCGGGACCGGCGGGACCTCACGGCCCTCCCGGAACCCGGTCAGCGTGCCGAACGGCGGCCGGTCCGCCCGGGTGTGCGCGTAGTCGGCGGCGACCGCCAGCCCCGCGTCCAGACAGCGGACCGCCCGCGCCCACGCCGCGTCCCGGGGCCGCCCGATCTCGCCGCGCGTCCCCGGGACGGGCGGCGCCGCGCCCGACGGCCGCGGCTCCCCGGGGGCGAGACCCGGCCACCACCGGGCCAGCCAGGCGGCGTCCGGCCCGTCGACCTCCCCGCCGAGCCGCTCCGTACCGTCCGCCCGGACCAGCACCCGCCGCACCACACCGTCCTCGTCCGCCTCCACGACATCGACCGGGACGTTGTCCAGCCACTCGTTCGCGAACAGCAGCCCCACCACCGAGCCCGGCTCCGGCAACCGCGCCGACCAGCCGATCCGCGGATCGAGCCGGTCCGGCCGGGCGGCCCGCTCCACCGCGTACGGACGCAGCCGCGCCGGAAGGTCCCCGGGGGTGTTCTCCAGGGCGGCGAGGACACCGGCCAGCAGCTCGCCGCGGCCGGCGCCGACATCGACGAGGGCCAGTTCGTCCGGGTGCCCGAGCGCCGCGTCCACCTCCCGCAGCAGCCGCGCGACGGCCCCGGCGAACAGCGGCGAGGCATGCACCGACGTACGGAAATGCCCCGCGGGCCCGGGGCCACCGGGCCGGGTGTAGAAACCACCGGGCCCGTACAGGGCCGCCTCCGCCGCATCCCGCCAGCCGCACCACTCGCTCGTCACCGCACCACGGTACGGGCGGACGCACCACGGGCCGGGCGGCGGGGAGGGGCCTGGCCCGGGGCGCGCGCCTGTGACGTGCGGCGGGGCGCCGGGGCGGCGACGCACCGGAGGACGGCCCACCGTCCTCCGTACGCACGCCGTCTCCACCTTCCGGAGTAGAGCCGTCCGGCAGGATCGCTCCTCCGGCTGACCTCCGCCCCCGTACGCCCTGCCTACGCTGGGTGACGTGCAGCGTCTCTACGACTTCTTCCGCCGGCACCCCACGGGGGTGGACTCCTTCTGGGCGTTCCTCCTGCTGGCGTTCAACGGTCTGTGGGTCATGTCGCTGGAGGCCACGGAGGTGGTCGTCGCGATCTTCATCAGCCTCGGGCTCTGCACCGTCATCGCGCTGCGCCGCAGATGGCCCGAGAAGATGCTGCTCCTCGCCATCCTCATCGGCCTCCTCCAACTGTTCTTCCACTCGGGCTCCAACCCGGCCGACTTCGCGATGCTCGTCATCGTCTACACCGTCGCCTCCGGCACCACCCGCTGGGCGTCCCGGCTGGCACTGACCGGCGCCTGCCTCGCGCCGACCCTCTTCCTGATGCGCTTCGGCGATCCGGCCCCCGAACGCTCCTCCTGGGAAGCCGCTTTCGTCACCGTCCTGCTCACCGTCCCCTTCGTCCTCGCCTGGGTGCTCGGCGACTCCGTCCGCACCCGGCGCGCGTACTGGGCGCAGTTGGAGGAGAAGGCGGAACGGCTGGAGAAGGAACGCGAGGCACAGGCCCGGATCGCCGTCGCCGCCGAACGCGCCCGCATCGCCCGCGAACTCCACGACGTCGTCGCGCACAACGTCTCCGTCATGGTCGTCCAGGCCGACGGCGCCGCGTACGTCCTCGACAACGCGCCCGACCAGGCCCGGCAGGCACTGGAGACCATCTCCGGCACCGGACGGCAGGCCCTCGCCGAGATGCGGCGGCTGCTCGGCGTGCTGCGCACCGGCGAACAGCCCGAGGGCGGCGAGTACGTCCCGCAACCCGGCGTGGAACAGCTCACCGACCTCATCGACCAGGTACGCGGCGCCGGACTGCCGGTCGACTTCCGCGTCGACGGCGCCCCGCGGCCCCTGCCCAGCGGCGTCGGACTCACCGCGTACCGCATCGTGCAGGAAGCGCTCACCAACACCCGCAAGCACGGCGGCCCCGACGTGGGCGCGACGGTCCGCCTCACCTACGGGGACGCCGAACTGGAACTCCTCATCGAGGACGACGGCCGCGGCGCGCAGCGCGAACTGTACGAGGAAGGCGGCGTCGACGGCCTCGGTCACGGCCTCATCGGCATGCGCGAGCGGGTCGGCATGGTCGGCGGCAGCCTGGAGGCGGGCCCGCGCGAGGGCGGCGGCTTCCGCATCGACGCGGTGCTGCCGCTGCGGCCCGAGCGGTGAGGGGTGAGCGGGGCCGGGCGGCGGTCCGGGCGGGGCGCGGTGGTGCGGTCGGTGGAGGCCGGTGGTGCTCGTGGCGTGGTTCCATTCGTCCGTCCGTTCCTTCCGGGCGGGGTGCCGGGGCCGGGGCCGGTTGCGGGGCCTGCCGGTCCGGGGCCGTCCGGGGTGCCGCTCCCGCCGTCACCGTCCCGGCCTGGTCCGCGCGTCCTGACCCGCACTCCTGATCCGTCCGTTCCGTACCCGCGCTCCGCGCGCCGCCGTTCCGCATGTGAAGGGGAACCCCTGCCATGACCATCCGCGTGATGCTCGTCGACGATCAGGCGCTCTTGCGCACCGGATTCCGGATGGTGCTGGCGGCGCAGCCCGACATGGAGGTGGTCGCCGAGGCGGGCAACGGTGTGGAGGCGCTGGAGGTGCTGCGCGCCACGAAGGTCGACGTGATCCTCATGGACGTCCGGATGCCGCACCTGGACGGTGTCGAGGCGACGCGGCGGATCTGCGGCGAGGGACGTGCCGAGGACGCACCGAAGGTACTGATCCTGACCACCTTCGACCTCGACGAGTACGCGTTCTCCGCCCTCAAGGCCGGAGCCAGCGGCTTCATGCTCAAGGACGTCCCGCCGGGCGAACTGCTCACCGCGATCCGCGCCGTGCACAGCGGTGACGCGGTCGTCGCCCCGTCCACCACCCGCCGGCTGCTGGACCGGTTCACGCCGATGCTGCCCGCCACCGGCGCCGAGCCGTCCCGCCCCGAACTGGGCCGGCTGACGGAACGCGAACGGGAGGTCCTGCTGCTGGTCGCCCAGGGGCTGTCGAACGGTGAGATCGCGGCGCGGCTGGTGCTCTCCGAGGCCACCGTCAAGACCCACGTCGGCCGCATCCTCACCAAGCTGAGCCTCCGCGACCGCGTCCAGGCCGTGGTCCTCGCGTACGAATCGGGGCTGGTCCGGGCGGGCGGCGGGGGAGCGGCGGGCTGAGGCACAGACGGGGGCGGGCGCGTCCGCCGGGCGCGGCGGGCGCGGAGCGCAGGAGTGCGGGGGCCGTGCCGGACGGTCGTGCTCCGGGCGGGCCCGCGGCCGTGCTCCGGGCGGGCGATCCTGACGGGCCGGGGCGCGGCGCCCCGTACGACTCCTTGACGGGGACACGTAAAGAAGAGCAGATTGGGCGCGCTCGGTAAGGAAACTTTCCTAATCGAAGGGTTCCCCAGTGCGGACAGGAAACCTCGCTCTCGCCACCGTCGCCGGCGCCGCGCTGCTCACCGCAGCCGCCCTGCCGGCCACCGCCCAGCCGGCCCACGCGCCCGCCGTCGCCAAGGCCCGCCCCCTCCAGGAAGGCAGCGTCAGCGCCGCCGACCTGCTGGCCAAGCTCAAGGGCTGCGACCAGCTCTCGAACGGCAAATACCGCACCGACGAGGAGACCTCCGCCACGGTCCCCGTCTGCGGCAAGAACGGCGCGGTCTTCTGGAAGGCCGATATGGACATCGACTGCGACGGCCAGATCACCGACCGGTGCAACAAGCAGACCGACCCGTGGTTCCAGGACGACACCAGGTTCCACCAGTCCGACGGCGAACCGCTCAACGCCGCCGAACTGCCCTTCGTCGTCGTCCCCAGCTCCAGCGGCATCTGGGACTACACCAAGCACGGCATCAAAGGCGGCGGTGTCGTCGCCATCATCTACAACAACCAGGTCGAATACGCCGCCGTCGGAGACACCGGCCCCGACAAGATCATCGGCGAAGCCTCCTACGCGGCCGCCAAGAACCTGGGCATAGACCCCGACCCGGAGACCGGCGGCGCCGACTCGGGCGTCACCTACCTCCTCTTCAAGAACTCCCGGGCAACGCCCATCGAAAGCCACGAAGCGGCGATCAGCCGAGGGGACGAACTGGCCAAGAAGTTCTTGGGGGAGAACTGAGCTGAGGGGGAGGTGGGGGGAGGGCTGGTGGCTGGTGGGTTTCCGGGGCAGGGGGCCCTGGTAGGGCGGGGAGCGTTCTCTCCCCCGGGGGGCTCCCCCCCCCGCCCCCCACCCTCCCCTCCACCCCCTACCGCAGTACCCCCTCCAGAAAGTCGCTCCCCAGCCGTGCGACCACCTGGAGGTCCAGTTGGTGCAGCACGTACCGGCCGCGGCGCCGGGTCTGGATGAGTCCGGCTTTTTTGAGCGCCGCGATGTGCCGGGACACCTCGGGCGGTGTGATGCCGAACGTGTTCGCCAGTTCGCCCGTCGTGTGCGGTCCACGCGACAGTGACCGGCACAGCTTCATCCGCATCGGGTGCGCCAGCGCGTCGAGGCGCTGGTGGACGAGTTCCAGCGTGGCCGGTGCGGGCAGTTCGGGGCTCGCCACCGGGTACTGGACCACAGGGCGCCAGCCCGGCGCATGGCTGATCAGCAGATGAGGCCAGCCGAACGATGTCGGGATGAGCGTCACCCCCGGATCGTCGGCGTCCGCGAACGCCGTGGTCCGGCCGCCGGCGAGTTTGTCGACGATGACGCGTTCGCCGCCGTCGGGCGTGCTCTCCAGGGAGAGCGCGGTCGAGGTGGCGGGCAGCGTCTCGGCGAGGCCCTTGCGGCGGAGCAGCTCCGTCTTGTGCCGGGCGTCGGCGGCCAGTTGGATGCCGACGCGTCGCCAGATGTCTCCGAAGAACGCCTCCTCACAGTCCTCGAACAGTCTCCTGAGCCATATCCGCAGCCCGTCCGGGTCGGTGAGCATGCGGTCGGTGAACGCGGCCTGCCGCGGGCCGCGGGCCGCGGCCATCTCCCGTACGCGGGCGCGTTCCTCCGCGTCCACGAGGGGCGAGGGCGTGCAGCGGGTGTACGTGGTGGTGCAGGAGATCTCGAAGGCGGCGGCCACGAACCGTTCGTCGTCGATCGTGTCCATCGTGTCGAGCTCGTCGGCCAGCGTCGCTCCCGGGCGGGCCGGCAGCAGCAGGTCCGAGCGGGCGGACCGCCACAGGAAGTCCGCCTCGCACAGCCGGTCGGCGAGGTCGGTCTTCAGCCCGGACGAGGTCGCCGTGACCCAGCCGTGCAGCCCCGGGTGGTGGCCCGGTTCGGACAGCGCGTGCAGCGCGGCGCCCAGTTCCGCGAGGGGCGACGGCGAGAAGACGATGCGCTCGGGCGGGAGCCCGGTGATGTCGATGACGTTGGCCATGTCCTCATCATGCGCTCGCCCGGGACCTGCGGGAACGTCGTTTGACGGCTCTCGTCAATCGGCGCGCGCCGCTGCCTGGAGCTGCCCCAGGGTGAGGGCATGAACGCCAGCCAGCAGCATCTTCTCGACGCCTACCGTGCCGCACAGCGGGGCGAGGCCCCGCCCGTCCGACCGGACGTCGCCACCGTCCGTACCGTCCGCGAGATTCTCCTGTGGAGACGCTTCACCTCCGTTCTCACCGCTCCCGCCGATCGCTTCCCGGCCCGCGCGCTGCGTGCCCTTCGGGGCCTGCGGGCGTCCTTTCCGCGCCCCCGTTCCTTCCACCCGGGCAGCGGAGCCTTTCGCCGTACGCCGTCCGGTATCGCTGTCCGCGCCGCCACCGGAGACCCGGCTCGCACCGGGCGGCGTACCGGGGACGGAGCCGGGCGCCGCGCGGCCACCCCGTGCGGCTAGACCGGCCCGCCGCGCCGCACGGCGCTGTGCCGCGACTGCCGCGACGTCGGGGTGGCCCGGCGGCTCAGGTGGTGGCTGTCCGCGCGACGAAGTCCGCCAGCGCCGCCCGTATGTCGTCCGCCGTCCACTCCAGTGCGGGCGCCTGCACCGTCACCTCCGTGGTCGCGAGACCTGGGGTGGCGTCGTCGAACCAAGCTGTGAACAGGGACGTCCCCGTCTCCCGCGTCTGCCGCAGACCAGCCTCGTTCAGCGTCTGCGCCGGATACGGCAGCCACAGCCGGAACTGATGGGTGTGCGGCGTCCGTGGATGCACGCGGAACCACGGCGCGGGCGATGCCGCCAGCGCCTCCGTGAGGGCCTGTGCGACGACCTTCGCCTGCGCGACGTACGCGGGCAGGCGCGGCAGTTCACCGTCCAGCCCGGCGAGTGCGGTCAGCGCCGTCGGCCACTGCTGGAAGAGCTGCCCGCCGTAGCGGTGCCGCCAGGCGCGCGTCTCCTCGATGAAGCTTTCGCTGCCCACCAGTGCGGCGCCGCCGATGCCGCCGAGCGACTTGTAGAACGAGACGTACACGCTGTCGGCGAGGGCGGCGATCTCCGGGAGCCCGCGCCCGAAGTGGGGCGCGCATTCCCAGAGGCGCGCCCCGTCGAAGTGGATCACCGCGTCCCGCTCCCGGGCCGCCTCGACGGTCGCCGTCAGCTCCTCCCACCCGGGCAGGACGAACCCGGCGTCCCGCAGTGGCAGTTCCAGCGCCAGGGTGCCGAACGGTTCCTGGAGCGCGTGGATCTCGGCGGCCGTCGGGGTGCGTGGTTCGTCGGTCGGGTGGACCATCCGCAGGCCGCTGACCGTGGCGTACGCGTCGCGCTCGTGGACCTCCATGTGGGACAGGGGGTGGCCGGCGACGGTGGCGTTGCCCGTGCGTCCGGCCCAGCAGCGCAAGGCCACCTGCTGCGCCATCGTCCCCGTGGGGAAGAACGCGGCGGCCTCGGCGCCCAGGGCGTCGGCGGTCCGGCGTTCCAGCTCACCGATGACGGAGTCGTCGTTGCCGTACATGTCGGGCCAGGTGTCGAGGTCGCAGACGCCCGGGGCGTCGGCGAGGAGACCGTCGAGCCGTTCGCGGAGGGTCTGCGGCCGGGCAGCCAGGGTCCGCTTCGCGCCGTGCGCCGCCGAGAGCCGCCGCTGCCGGTCGCCGACGGCCGGCTCCGCGCCGGGAGCGGCCGTCGGCGCCGGGTGCCGATCGGGCTGTTGAGCAGCTCGTCGGTCGTGGTGGTGATCGTGGTGGTGATCATGGTCGTGCCGGGTGTTCCCGCGCATGGTGCCCCCGTCCGTGCCGGTCTCCGCCGAGCCGGTGCTCCGCGTCGTTGCCTCGATGATGGCGCACGCGGCACTGCCCCCGCTCGGCCTGTGGATAACTCCCTGCAATGCGCCGCAGTTACGTGTCTGACCTGCGTAAACAGTTACGCAAGGTGGCACGGCGGGACGGGGGAGCGGGGTGCGGCGCGGCGGGCGGGCCGGGTCGGGCGAAGGTGTGGAAGGCGGCCCGGCGATGCCCTTCGCCGGCCCCGGAGGTGGCCCGAAACACTCGCGTAGCATGGCGATGAATCGTCCGGTACCCCCTGCGGACTGGAACGGAAGGCCATCGCCACGTGAACGCAATCCCACCCATCGAGGCCCAGGACCGCCCGGCCCGACTGACCGTCGGCGTGGTCGGCGCGGGCCGTGTCGGTCCCGCCCTCGCCGCCTCACTCCAGCTCGCCGGGCACCGCCCGGTCGCCGTCTCCGGGGTCTCCGACGCCTCCGTACGGCGCGCCGCGGCCCTGCTGCCCGAGGTGCCCCTGGTGCCACCCGCCGAGGTGCTGGCCCGGGCCGACCTCGTCCTGCTGACCGTCCCGGACGACGCGCTGGCCGGTCTGGTCGCGGGGCTCGCCGAGACCGGTGCCGTCCGCCCGGGACAGCTCCTCGCGCACACCTCCGGCCGCTACGGGACGGCCGTGCTGGATCCGGCCACCAGGGCGGGCGCGCTGCCGCTCGCGCTCCACCCGGCGATGACGTTCACCGGCACGCCCGTCGACGTCCAGCGGCTGGCCGGTTGCTCCTTCGGCGTCACCTCGCCCGAGGAGCTGCGGATGGCCGCCGAAGCCCTGGTCATCGAGATGGGCGGCGAGCCCGAGTGGATCGCGGAGGAAGCCCGTCCGCTCTACCACGCGGCCCTCGCGATCGGCGCCAACCACCTGGTCACCCTGGTCGCCCAGGCGATGGAACTGCTCCGCACCGCCGGTGTCGGAGCGCCGGACCGGATGCTCGGCCCGCTGCTCGGCGCGGCCCTCGACAACGCCCTCCGCTCCGGTGACGCGGCCCTGACCGGCCCGGTGGCGCGCGGCGACGCCGGCACCGTGGCCGCGCACGTCGCCGAGTTGCGCGAGCACGCACCGCAGGCCGTCTCCGGCTACCTGGCGATGGCCCGTACGACGGCCGACCGGGCGCTGGCCCACGGCCTGCTCAAGCCGGAGCTGGCCGAGGACCTGCTCGGCGTCCTCGCCGACGCCACACCCCCGGGGCGGCCGGGCGGCACCGCCGCCCCCGGAGACGGCCGGGGAGACGCCCTCCCCGGAGACGGCGCCCCGGAACCCGGCGCCCCCGGGGAGGACACCGATCCGCCGCACGGCCCCGGACGCCCCCGGAACGACGCCCCGGACGACGGCCCCGAGGGAGACGACCCCCGATGACCACCGCCATCCCGGACCCCCACCAGGCTCCCGGCGTGCACCCGGCCCCTTCCCCCCGGCTCCTCCACACCGCAGCCGAACTCCGCGCCACGGCGCGCGGCGACGGTCCGCGCGCCGTCGTCATGACGATGGGCGCCCTCCACGAAGGGCACGCCACCTTGATGCGCGCCGCCCGGGAACGGGTCGGGCCCCACGGCCAGGTGGTCGTCACCGTCTTCGTCAACCCGCTGCAGTTCGGCGCGGGCGAGGACCTGGACCGCTATCCGCGCACCCTGGACGCCGATGTCCGCGTCGCCGCCGGTGCGGGCGCCGACGTCGTCTTCGCGCCGTCTGTCGACGAGGTCTACCCGGGCGGCGAACCGCAGGTCAGGATCGCCGCCGGACCGATGGGCACGCTCCTGGAGGGCGCCAGCCGCCCCGGGCACTTCGACGGCGTCCTCACCGTCGTCGCCAAGCTGCTGCACCTCACCGCCCCGGACGTCGCGCTGTTCGGCGAGAAGGACGCGCAGCAGCTCGCCGTCATCACCCGGATGGCCGCCGACCTGAACTTCCCCGTGGAGATCGTCGGCGTCCCCACCGTCCGGGAGGACGACGGGCTGGCCCGCTCCAGCCGCAACCGCTACCTCTCCGCCGCCGAACGCCGCACCGCCCTGGCGCTGTCCACGGCGCTGTTCGCCGCCCGGGACCGGCTCACCGCCGAGGAAGCGCTGCGCGCCCGCGCCGGGGCCGACGGACCGCGCTCCCGGCGCCGCTCCGAGGCGCTGGCCGCCCTGGGCGAGGAGCGGGCCGCCGCGGACGCCCACGCCGTCGCCCGGGCCGCCGCGGGCCCGCCCGGACCCGCCGTGGCGCGCGCCGCCGCCCACGCCGTCCTCGCCGACGCCGCGCGCCTCGACCCGCCGCTGGAGCTGGACTACCTCGCACTCGTCGACCCGTCGGACTTCACCGAGGTCCCCGACGGCTACCAGGGCGAAGCGGTCCTGGCACTCGCCGCCCGCGTCGGCACCACCCGCCTCATCGACAACATCCGCCTCCACTTCGGCCCCGGCACCGCCCCAGGGCGCGACGCGCACACCCCGGGCGCGTCCCAGGGGCCCGTGCGCCCCCGTGGAGGGGCGGCCGTAACCTCACCGCAGGCCCCCGGCGGGGCCCCGTCCGACGAACCCCAAGGCCCCCTCGGAGCGTCCTGATGACCGCCACCGGAACAGGCACCGTCCCCACCGGCATACGGCTGACCGCGCCCGCCCCGGGCTGGGCCATCGACGCCGACGTCGTCGTCGTGGGCTCCGGCGTCGCGGGCCTGACCGCCGCACTGCGCTGCGCCGCCGCCGGACGCCGCACCGTCGTCGTCACCAAAGCGCGCCTGGACGACGGCTCCACCCGGTGGGCGCAGGGCGGCATCGCCGCCGCCCTGGGGGAGGGCGACACCCCGGAACAGCACCTGGCGGACACCCTCGTCGCCGGCGCCGGACTCTGCGACGAGGACGCCGTCCGCACCCTCGTCACCGAAGGGCCGGCCGCCGTCCACCGCCTCATCGGGACGGGCGCCCGGTTCGACCCCACCCCGGGCGGCGAGGGCATCGCCCTCACCCGGGAGGGCGGCCACCACCGCCGCCGCATCGCGCACGCGGGCGGCGACGCGACCGGCGCGGAGATCTCCCGCGCCCTGGTCGCCGCGGTCCGCGCCGCCGGGCTGCGCACCATCGAGAACGCGCTCGTCCTCGACCTGCTGACCGACGAACGGGGCCGCGCCGCGGGCGTCACCCTGCACGTCATGGGCGAGGGCCGCCACGACGGCGTGGGCGCCGTCCACGCCCCCGCCGTGGTCCTCGCCACCGGCGGCATGGGGCAGGTCTTCTCCGCCACCACCAACCCGGCCGTCTCCACCGGCGACGGTGTCGCCCTCGCCCTGCGGGCCGGGGCGGAGGTCTCCGACCTGGAGTTCGTGCAGTTCCACCCGACCGTCCTCTACCTGGGGGCCGAAGCGGAAGGACAGCAGCCGCTCATCTCCGAGGCGGTCCGCGGCGAGGGCGCCCACCTGGTCGACGCGGACGGCCACCGCTTCATGGCGGGACAGCACGAACTCGCCGAACTCGCCCCGCGCGACATCGTCGCCAAGGCGATCATGCGCCGCGCCCACGAGACCGGCACCGACCACATGTTCCTCGACGCCCGGCACTTCGGCGCCGCCATGTGGGAGACCCGCTTCCCCACCATCCTCGCCGCCTGCCGCAGCCACGGCATCGACCCCGTCACCCAGCCGATCCCGGTGGCCCCCGCCGCCCACTACGCCTCCGGTGGCGTCCGCACCGACCTGTGGGGCCGTACGACGGTCCCCGGGCTCTACGCCTGCGGCGAGGTGGCCTGCACCGGCGTCCACGGGGCGAACCGCCTCGCCTCCAACTCCCTCCTGGAGGGCCTGGTCTTCGCCGAACGCATCGCGACGGACCTCACCACGGACGCGCCGGACGCCGACGCCGCCCCGGGAGAGCAGGGCGGAGCCACCGCCCCGGACACGGCCGCCTCCCCGGGCACGCCGCCCTGGGCCCCCGCCGCACCCGAGGGCACCCCGGCCCTGCCCCTCCTCGCCCCCGAGGCGCGGACCCAGGTGCAGCGCGTCATGACGGACGGCGCCGGGGTGCTGCGCAGCGCCGGCAGTCTCGCGCGGGCCGCCGCGGCGCTCGACCGGCTCCACCAGGACGCGGCCGCGGCCGGCGGCGACGGCGCCCCCGACCTCAAGGCGCCCGAGCCCGGCGTCGAGGCGTGGGAGGCCACCAACCTGCTCTGTGTCGCCCGCGTCCTCGTCGCCGCGGCACAGCGCCGGGAGGAGACCCGCGGCTGCCACTGGCGCGAGGACCACCCCGGACGCGAGGACGCCGCCTGGCGCCGCCACTTCCGCATCACCCTCGGCACCGGCCGCACCCTCGCCGTCCACACCACGAAGACCGCGGCCTTCCCGCCGACGGCACCGGGCCCGAGCGCGCCCGCCCCCGGCGCACCGTCCGCCTGACGCGCCCCCACCGGACGTCTCACCACCCGCCACACCCGCCCCTTCCCGATACGGAGCCCATCCCGTGAGCAGCACCCCCGACGACCTCCCCCTCCTCCAGATCGGCATCGGCAGGCCGTCGGCCGAGGCGCCCGCCGGCGGCTGCGGCGACGCCTGCGGCTGCGGCGGGCCCGACGAGGGTTACGACCTGGACCCGCTGACCTGCGGCCTCGACCCGGACCTCGCCGCCCTCCTGGTGGCCTCCGGGCTCGACCCCGTCCAGGTGGAGGGCATCGCCCACCTCGCCCTGGAGGAGGACCTCGACGAGGGCGTGGACGTCACCACCGTCGCGACCGTCCCCGAGGAGTCCGTCTCCACCGGTGACTTCACCGCCCGTCAGGCCGGTACGGTCGCCGGGCTCCGGGTCGCCGAGGCGGTGCTCTCCCTGGTGTGCACCGAGGAGTTCGAGGTCGAGCGGCACGTCGAGGACGGCGACCGCGTCGAGGCCGGCACCACCCTCCTCAGCGTCACCACCCGCACCCGCGACCTGCTCACCGCCGAACGCAGCGCCCTCAACCTCCTCGGCCGCCTCTCCGGCATCGCCACCGCCACCCGCGCCTGGGCCGACGCCCTGGAGGGCACCGGCGCCAAGGTCCGCGACACCCGTAAGACCACCCCCGGGCTGCGCGCCCTGGAGAAGTTCGCGGTGCGCTGCGGCGGCGGCGTCAACCACCGCATGTCGCTGTCGGACGCCGCGCTGATCAAGGACAACCACGTCATCGCGGCAGGCGGCGTCGCCGAGGCGTTCACCGCCGTACGCGACGAGTTCCCCGGCGTGCCGATCGAGGTCGAGGTCGACCGCCTCGACCAGATCCCGCCGATCCTCGCCGAGGGCGCCGACCTGATCCTCCTGGACAACTTCACCCCTGAGCAGACGGAGGAGGCCGTCGCCCTGGTGGCCGGCCGCGCGATCCTGGAGTCCTCCGGGCGCCTCACCCTCGACAACGCCGCCCGCTACGGCCGCACCGGCGTCGACTTCCTCGCCGTCGGCGCCCTCACCCACTCCGCGCCGGTCCTCGACATCGGCCTCGACCTGCGCGAAGAGGCCCCCGCCGCCCCGGCCCACGACGAGCACGAGGACCGCTGACCGCCATGCTGCTGACCATTGACGTGGGCAACACCCACACCGTCCTCGGACTCTTCGACGGCGAGGACATCGTCGAGCACTGGCGGATCTCCACCGACGCCCGCCGCACCGCCGACGAACTCGCCGTCCTGCTTCACGGCCTGATGGGCACGCACCCGCTCCTGGGCGACGACCTCGGCGACGGCATCGACGGCATCGCCATCTGCTCCACCGTCCCCTCCGTCCTGCACGAACTGCGCGAGGTCACCCGCCGCTACTACGGCGACGTCCCGGCCGTCCTGGTCGAGCCCGGCGTCAAGACCGGCGTGCCGATCCTGATGGACAACCCGAAGGAGGTCGGCGCCGACCGGATCATCAACTCGCTGGCCGCCGTCGAGCTGTACGGCGGCCCGGCCGTCGTCGTCGACTTCGGCACCGCCACCACCTTCGACGCGGTCAGCGCCCGCGGTGAGTACGTCGGCGGCGTCATCGCGCCCGGCATCGAGATCTCCGTCGACGCCCTCGGCGTCCGCGGCGCCCAGCTCCGCAAGATCGAACTGGCCCGGCCGCGCAGCGTCATCGGCAAGAACACCGTCGAGGCGATGCAGTCCGGCATCCTCTACGGCTTCGCCGGCCAGGTCGACGGCGTCGTCCGCCGGATGGCCCGCGAACTCGCCGACGACCCGGACGACGTGACCGTCATCGCCACCGGTGGCCTCGCCCCCATGGTCCTGGGCGAGGCCACCGAGATCGACGAGCACGAGCCCTGGCTCACCCTGATCGGCCTCCGCCTCGTCCACGAACGCAACGTCGCCCGCTCCTGAACGGCCCGGTACGGCCCCGCGCCCGACCCGCGCCGCCCGTACCACCACCCTCTCCCGATCGGCCCGCACGGCCCCCGGCAGGCGCCCCCGAGGCGCCACCCCGGGGGCCGCGCCCTTTCCCGCCCGGGACCGCCCGTCCCACGCCGCCTCCATCCCGTTAAGCAGCTTTTGTCCTGATTGCACGTAAAGTCCGCTGCATGCCTATGCCATACGGAACCCGCGGCGGCATGGTGTTCAGCGCCGACGAACTGCGCGTGCTCCGCCGCGCCCTCGCCCACGCCCGCCGTCCCGCGCCCGCCGCCCCGCCCGGCCTCACCGGACCCGAGCGCCCCGTGGAGCCGCAGGAGTACCTCCGGCTGGCCGAGGCCGTCGACGAGGCGGAACGCGAAGGCGCCCGGCTGCGCGCCTTCCTCCTCGCCGACCTCGCCCGCTACCGCGCCGCCCTCCCCGGCGCCGCCCCCGGCTACCTCGCCCGCCTGGACGAGGCCCTCGCCACCGGCTGCACCCCCGCCGCCGACGACCTCGCCGCCCTGCGCACCCTCGCCCCGCGGGCCGCCGGGCCCGCCGAACGCGACCGCCGCACCGGACTGCTCCACCGCTGCGAGGACCGCGCCGGACGGACCGCCCGCCCCCGCCCGGCGGACACCCGCCTCAGGACCCTCCCGGCCGCCCGCAGCGCCGACGAGCCCCGCCCCGCACCCGGCCCCGCGTCCCGCCCGGCCCCGCGCCCCGCACCCAAGGCGCCCCGGCCCGACCGCCCCGTCCCCACCCCGGGGGAGGTCTTCCCGCCCCGCCGCCCCACGCCGCCCCCCGCGGCCCGCACGGCCTGAGCGCTGCGTACCCTGGAATCCTCACGCCCCAAGGAGGCCCCGCCATGCAATACGTCGCCGCGCTCTTCCCGCCCGCACTAATGGCCGTGGCGTTCACCGCGTTGATTGTGGTCATGGTCAAGAGCCAGGGCGGTCAGAACAAGGCCAAGGAAGACGCCGCGGTCGACGCCGCGCTCGCCGAATCGGCGGCTTCCGGCCAGAAGCCCGCCGCGCGCGGCGTCTGATCCACGACGCAATCCGGCGAACGCCGCCACCCGCACTTCGTACGGCCCGGGATTCCTCCCGGGCCGTACCTCGTTTTTCCCGTGCAAACGCACCCGATGAACCGGCAATCGCGACATCTCCCACTATTGTTCAAGTGTGCCGAGACGATTGGGTGAGCTGGAAGACGCGGTCATGACGCGGGTCTGGGAGTGGAACCGCCCGGTCACCGTCCGGGAAGTTCTGGAGGACCTGCAGAAGGAACGGTCGATCGCGTACACGACCGTCATGACGGTATTGGACAACCTCCACCAGAAGGGCTGGGTCCGGCGCGAAGCGGAAGGCCGTGCCTATCGATATGAAGCGGTCTCCACCCGCGCCGCATACTCGGCCGCACTGATGAACGAGGCGTGGTCCGCGAGCGACAACCCGGCAGCCGCTCTTGTCGCCTTCTTCGGCATGATGTCGGCGGAACAACGCAAGGCACTGCGTGATGCCGTCCATATGGTTCAGATCGACGCGGTGACCCCGCCGGCAGAACTCGCCGAAGCCGCGGAAGGCCCCGCCGCCCCCGAACGGACATCCGGCACCGGACTCGCCGAAGAGACGGAAGACACTCGCCCGAACACTTCCCGGACACCCGCGGCGGCACCGGAAGAAGTCACGGAAGAGCCGCACCGCACCGCCCCGGCGGAAGGCGATGAACCCGGAGCGGACGCGCGCGGCACGTAGCGATAGCGTCGCCGCATGCCTCCGCATTCAAAAGGGCTCACCGTCCGCCGCGCCAGGACCGCAGATGTGCCCGCCGTACGTCACCTCATCGACTCGTACTCCCGTGACGGCATCCTGCTCGACAAAGCCACCGTCACGCTTTACGAGGACATCCAGGAGTTCTGGGTCGCCGAACGCGACGAGGACGGCGAGGTCGTCGGCTGCGGCGCCCTCCACGTGATGTGGGAGGACCTCGCCGAGGTCCGCACGCTCGCCGTGGACCCGCAGCTCAAGGGCGCCGGCGTCGGTCATCAGGTCCTGGACAAGCTGCTGCGGACCGCGAGCTGGCTCGGCGTGCGGCGCATTTTCTGTCTCACCTTCGAAGTCGACTTCTTCGCCAAGCACGGCTTCGTCGAGATCGGTGAGACTCCCGTGGACGGTGATGTCTACAGCGAGCTGCTGCGTTCCTATGACGAGGGAGTGGCGGAGTTCCTCGGTCTCGAACGAGTGAAGCCCAACACCCTGGGCAACAGCCGCATGCTTCTGCACCTCTGACCGGCGTTCTATGTCCGAATCGCGCCCCTATCCCATGGCCAGGACACGACGTGTTCCCCGGTGCACAGGCAAGTGAACCCTACCCGGGGGTTTGTGTTTTTCAGGGAAAAGCGGTTTGCTTTCCGTCGTAATCCGCATTCGATGAAAGGGAAACCCGGTGGCACAGAAGGTTCAGGTTCTTCTTGTCGACGACCTCGACGGTGGCGAGGCCGACGAGACCGTGACGTTCTCTCTCGACGGCAAGTCCTACGAGATCGACCTCACCACCGCCAACGCGGACAAGCTGCGTGAGTCTCTTGCCGACTTCGTGAAGGCGGGCCGTCGTACCGGAGGCCGTTCCGCTTCCGGCCGCGGCAAGGCGCGTGCGGCTTCCGGTGGCAGCCAGGACACCGCGAAGGTGCGCGCATGGGCCAAGGAGAACGGCTACAACGTCAATGACCGCGGCCGTGTCCCCGCCGACATTCGCGAGGCATACGAGAAGGCCAACGGCTGATCGCCTCCGGCGCGATCCGTTTGGCCATTACGAGCACGCAGCAACCGGGCCCGGTGGCATTCCGTAGCCGCCGCGCTCACGAGTCGTACGAGGTCGGGGGCGCCGCCGCGTCCCCCGAAACCTGCCCCGATCCCCGTGACGGGCAGGGAATTCTCGGCCTCGTATCCCGGTTCGGGAGGCCGCATCCAAACCGCGGCCTCCCGCGAGCCGATTCCGCATGACGACTGCCCGGAAGTGGGGAATGACGGAGCGGGCATCCGTTCTCCGGTGCCCCGCGCCGTGAGATCGGGCACGAGTGAGCCCCACTCCAGCCATTCCAGGATTCCGGGCAGTTCCTCGGCGCCACCCACTGCCACGAGCATGAGTATTTTCGGCCGATCGACGCGGGAAATCCCGTCGGTACCGGACGGAACACTCCCGGCGGGGCACACCGCCGCCCCGGGGCCGGACGTCGCACAGGGGTGACCGCCCCAAAGCGCGACCGGCCCGGTGCCCGGCAGCCGCCGCAGCACCGCCCGGCCCGCGTCCGCGGGCATCTCCAGAACGTCGAACCGCACCCCCGTCAGCAGCTCCGGCGGCTCCCCGGGGGCCGTCGGCCAGCCGAGTTCCCGCTCGTACCGGCGGCGCAGGGCGGCGAAAGGCGTACGGGGACGCGGGAGCGCGCGGGCCATGCCCGGTGAACTCCCGGAACCCGGGAAGGTTACGCAGGGTCGACGGCTGACTGCGTTCTGTATGGGTATGGGTGCCGGACGGGGGCCCGGATCGGTCCCGCGGTGTTCGCCCGTAGCGGATGGACAGGGTCCGTGCCGCATGGAGTGTCAGTGGCGGCGGGTAAGACATTCATCATGGGAAAAGACGGTGTGACGGCGCACGACGCCCGGATATCGGCGGCAGAGCCGGTTTCCCGGACGCCGCGCCGGAACGGGCCGCGTTCGCCACGGGCGTAGTGGTGGTGGGCGTATATGCCTGGCCTGCGGGAACATCGTCTCGCACCATCGGGTTGGAGCAGTTGTCGGCTGTTCGGGGCAGGTGACGTCCCTACGAGAGTGGGGTGAGCCGCGTACGGGTGTCGGCAGTTGGAATGAGCTGTCCCGCCCTGCGGGACTAGCATGCGGAAGGACAGGGAGGGGACCGCCCCCTTCACTGCCCGACCGCTCTGAGGAGCGATTTACGATGTTCGAGAGGTTCACCGACCGCGCGCGGCGGGTTGTCGTCCTGGCTCAGGAAGAAGCCCGGATGCTCAACCACAACTACATCGGCACCGAGCACATTCTCCTGGGCCTGATCCACGAGGGTGAGGGTGTCGCCGCTAAGGCCCTGGAGAGCCTCGGGATTTCGCTCGAGGCGGTCCGCCAGCAGGTGGAGGAGATCATCGGGCAGGGCCAGCAGGCTCCGTCCGGCCACATTCCCTTCACCCCCCGTGCCAAGAAGGTCCTGGAGCTCTCGCTCCGCGAGGCCCTTCAGCTCGGCCACAACTACATCGGCACCGAGCACATCCTGCTCGGCCTGATCCGCGAGGGTGAGGGCGTCGCCGCCCAGGTCCTCGTGAAGCTGGGCGCCGATCTCAACCGGGTGCGGCAGCAGGTCATCCAGCTGCTCTCCGGCTACCAGGGCAAGGAAGCCGCCACCGCCGGCGGCCCGGCCGAGGGCACGCCCTCGACCTCCCTCGTCCTGGACCAGTTCGGCCGCAACCTCACGCAGGCCGCCCGGGAGACCAAGCTCGACCCGGTCATCGGGCGCGAGAAGGAAATCGAGCGGGTCATGCAGGTGCTGTCCCGCCGCACCAAGAACAACCCGGTCCTCATCGGCGAGCCCGGCGTCGGCAAGACCGCCGTCGTCGAGGGCCTGGCGCAGGCCATCGTCAAGGGCGAGGTGCCCGAGACCCTCAAGGACAAGCACCTCTACACCCTCGACCTCGGCGCGCTGGTCGCCGGCTCCCGCTACCGCGGTGACTTCGAGGAGCGCCTGAAGAAGGTCCTCAAGGAGATCCGCACCCGCGGCGACATCATCCTGTTCATCGACGAGCTGCACACGCTGGTCGGTGCGGGCGCCGCCGAGGGCGCGATCGACGCCGCCTCCATCCTCAAGCCGATGCTGGCCCGTGGTGAGCTGCAGACCATCGGTGCCACCACGCTCGACGAGTACCGCAAGCACCTGGAGAAGGACGCCGCGCTGGAGCGCCGCTTCCAGCCCATCCAGGTCGCGGAGCCGTCGCTGCCGCACACCATCGAGATCCTCAAGGGCCTGCGGGACCGCTACGAGGCGCACCACCGGGTGTCCATCACGGACTCCGCGCTGGTCGCCGCTGCGACCCTCGCCGACCGTTACATCTCGGACCGCTTCCTGCCGGACAAGGCCATCGACCTCATCGATGAGGCCGGCTCCCGGATGCGCATCCGCCGGATGACCGCGCCGCCGGACCTCCGCGAGTTCGACGAGAAGATCGCCGACGTGCGCCGCGAGAAGGAGTCCGCGATCGACTCGCAGGACTTCGAGATGGCCGCCGGTCTCCGCGACAAGGAGAAGCAGCTCCTGGCCGCGAAGGCGAAGCGGGAGAAGGAGTGGAAGGCCGGCGACATGGATGTCGTCGCCGAGGTGGACGAGGAGCTGATCGCCGAGGTCCTGGCGACGGCCACCGGCATCCCGGTCTTCAAGCTCACCGAGGAGGAGTCCTCCCGGCTGCTGCGGATGGAAGACGAGCTGCACAAGCGCGTCATCGGCCAGAAGGACGCCATCAAGGCGCTCTCGCAGGCCATCCGCCGTACCCGTGCCGGTCTGAAGGACCCCAAGCGTCCCGGTGGATCGTTCATCTTCGCCGGCCCGTCCGGTGTCGGTAAGACGGAGCTGTCCAAGACGCTCGCCGAGTTCCTCTTCGGCGACGAGGACGCGCTGATCTCCCTCGACATGTCGGAGTTCAGCGAGAAGCACACCGTCTCGCGGCTCTTCGGTTCGCCTCCCGGCTACGTCGGCTACGAAGAGGGCGGCCAGCTCACCGAGAAGGTGCGCCGCAAGCCGTTCTCCGTCGTGCTCTTCGACGAGGTCGAGAAGGCCCACCCGGACATCTTCAACTCGCTGCTGCAGATCCTGGAGGACGGTCGCCTGACCGACTCCCAGGGCCGGGTCGTGGACTTCAAGAACACCGTCATCATCATGACGACGAACCTCGGCACCCGGGACATCTCCAAGGGCTTCAACCTGGGCTTCGCCGCCCAGGGCGACGTCAAGACCGGCTACGAGCGGATGAAGAACAAGGTCAACGAGGAGCTGAAGCAGCACTTCCGCCCCGAGTTCCTCAACCGTGTCGACGACACCGTCGTCTTCCACCAGCTCACCGAGGAAGACATCATCCAGATCGTCGACCTCATGATCGCCAAGGTGGACGAGCGGCTGAAGGACCGCGACATGGGCATCGAGCTCAGCGGCGAGGCCAAGTCGCTGCTGGCCAAGCGCGGGTACGACCCGGTGCTCGGCGCCCGTCCGCTGCGCCGCACGATCCAGCGCGAGATCGAGGACACCCTCTCGGAGAAGATCCTCTTCAACGAGCTGCGCCCCGGTCACATCGTCGTCGTCGATGTGGAGGGCGAGGGCGACTCCGCCGCCTTCACCTTCCGCGGCGAGGAGAAGTCGGCCCTGCCGGACGCGCCGCCGATCGAGTCCGCGGCCGGTGGCTCCGGTCCGACGAACCTGAGTAAGGACGCGTAACGCGTGACGGCCCTGCGCCTGGCGTAGTGGCTGTGGCACCGCCCCGGACCCTGGTTATGGGTTCGGGGCGGTGGTGTTTTTGGGCGGGCGCCTTCAGCCGCGTGGCTCGGGAAAGAGGGTGAGTTTTACGCCGGGGGGCAGGGCGATATCCGTGGCGGGCAGAAGGTGGGAGAGATGGAGCTCTTCGAGGAAGGGGAGAAGCGAAAGGTCCGGGGCGTCGAAGGCGGGGAAATGGGTGCCCATGCCGAACACCTTCAGGGTCCGGACGCCGGGGAAATGAGGGAGGACAGCGCGCAGCCGGGCGGTGAGGGCTGTTTCGGGATCCCTTTCGTCATTGACGATGCTGAGCGTCGTCACCTGGGAAATCCGTAGCCCGGCGGGGAGGCAGAGCGTTGCGTTTGCGTGCACCCCGAAGACGAAGTCCGTCAGCGCCGGGAGACGGGCGAGAACGTCCCACTGTTCCTCGCCGAAGTCGGTCGTGAGACGCCGGAGCTGGAGACTGCTCAGGAGCGGCCAGAACTCCGCCGTTCGGTCGAACTCGGCGCCGAGTGGCGCGCCGAGCGACAGATGCGTCAGCGGGGCGTCCGTAGGGCAGGCGTGCAAGCCGTCCGGTGGCAGTGGCACGCCGACATTCAAGGATTCGAGGTGGCGGAGTGTGACGAGGCCGTCGGGAGAGCGGTCCGTGTCAGTGCCGTGGAGGTAGAGCGCGCGGAGGGTCCTGATCCCGGCCAGCGGAGCGAGGTCGGTGATCTTCGGGCAGTTGGACAACGTCAGTGACGTCAGGTGCTGGGCTCTCCGGAGGAAACTCAGGTCATCGAGGACCGGATTATCCATGAGGGACAGCGCTTCGAGGTGTTCCACGTCCAGGGCATCGACGAGTTCCGCGTCGGGGAAGGGGCCGTTCACCCACATACGGGTGCGACCGCCGAGTGCCTTGAGGATCTGCAGTTCGGCGGTGGAATTGGCCTTGTGGAGGACCTCCGGGGCGAGGTGCCGGATGATTTCCTCCGCATAGCGGTCGGTGTCGAACGACGACCAGGAACGTGCGAGTTGGAGTCGGACGGCAGGAGCCGGGTGTTCCCGGAAGCGCTTGAGGAATTCCAGTGCGCCGGCCGTACCGATCCGGCCGGCCGTGTGGACCGTCTCCGTGGCTTCTTCGTCCGACAGGCCGTCTTCGGGCCCTGGCAGCAGTTCCAGGACGAGCGGGCCGACGTCGGCAAGCAGTTTGGATTCCTCGAAATGCCGTGGAGGCAAAATGACCCCCGCCCGTTCTTCCACCGCCTCCCGTACCGCGGGCGCCAGCTCTGTCGCATGTTCCAGGCAGGCGAGAGCGAGGAGATGGACGCGGAGGCGGACGGTTCGGTCCTCGATCTCGTCCCCATGAGCCACCATCTCGGTGAGCAGCTCCGCCCGCTCCCGTGGTCGCGCGTGGGCCACCGCCATGCGGATCACGTCCTCCCACTGGGAGTCGGCGGCGTGCCGGACCAAGAGGCCGAGATCGCCCTCCTCGATCGCTGCCTTGGCGCCCAGGTAGTCCTGGAAGGTGCGGTGGATGAAGTCGACGGAGCCGGGGGTGGGCTCGCGGAGGAGGCCGCTGCGGAGGAGGAGGTGGCGGAAGATCCGCGGGGCGTCGCCCTGGGCCGCGGCGGCGGGGACCGAGGGGAGGGCCTGGGCGATGAGGCGTTCGGCGTGGGGGCGGTCGAGTTCGGTGCGGCCGTTGCGGATGAGCCAGTAGGCGAGGCGTTGCAGGAGTTGGATCTGCGGGGCGTCGCTCAGCTCGATGCCGTCGGGGCCGCGCATGTCGCGTTCCCGGTCGCGGCGGGCGAGGAGCATCGTCAGCGCGGCGTCGTACAGCTCCTTGCGGCCGGTGGGGAGGTAGCCGCGGCGGTCGCGGTGGAGGGCGCAGAGCAGGCCGCACATGAGGGGGTTGGTGGCGAGGCGGGCGAGGTCCTGCTTGGTGCGGACGGCGGTGAGCAGGGACGTTTCGTACGAGTCGAGGAGATCCGGGTCGGGGGCGTCCGGGCGGGCGGCGGTGTGCCAGCGGGCGATGAAGGCGGCCACCTCGTCGCGGCCCATGGGCGCGAGGGTCTGTTCCGTGAAGTGTTCGGCGGCGAGCCAGTCCTCGCGGACGGCGGAGGGGCGGGCGGTGACCATCCACAGGTTGTCCGGGAAGGCGTCGAGGAGGTCGCGGAGCCAGCGGCGGGTGCGTTCCCGGTCGGCTTCGGGGATCTCGTCGAGGCCGTCGATGAGGAGGAGGCCGCGGCCGGTGGTCAGAACGCGTTCGGCCCAGCCCTGGGGGCCGGTGAGGGGGCAGCCGACGGCGGCGAGGAAGTGGTCCGGGGTGGGCAGCGTGTCGGCGCGGTGCAGGGTGCGCAGCGGGAGGACGAAGGGGATGCGGCCGTAGAGGTGGGGGAGCGGGGTGGCGGCGGGTTCGCGGGTGCAGCCGACGGCGAGCCACTGGACGAGGGTGCTCTTGCCGGAGCCGGCGACGCCGCGTAACAGGACGCGGTCGAGGTGGGCGAGGGCGCGGTCCGCCGGTTCGAGGGGTGGGGGCGCGGGTTCCGTGCCGAGGCCGTCGGGGTCGGTGAGTCCGCTGGGGCCCGTGTGGTGGCGCGGGGCGGCGCGCAGGCTCAGGTAGGCGGCGTCGAGGGGCCAGCGGTCGGGGGAGTGGGCGAGGTCGATGCCGTAGATGGTCAGGCGGCTGTGCTTGCGGGCGATGTAGCGGAGATAGTCGCGCTCGAAGGCGGCGTCGGCGGCGTGCGCGGACGGATGGCGGGCTAGGAAGGTGTCGACGCGGGCGATCAGGGTGTCCAGACCGCGGCTCTGCTGGACGAGGGTGCGGGCCACGAACGTCGACCGCTGGGTGAAGAAGTGGACGATGTGCAGGCAGGACGTGGTGAGGAGGGTGCGGTGCAGCTCCTCGGCGTCCCGGCTGAGGCCGCGGGTGGCGTGCGGGGCGGCGGCCGTGAGGCGGGCGGCGAGTACGGTGGCGCCTAGCTGGACGGCCTGGACGTCGTCCATGTCGAGGTCTCCGAGGGCGCCCAGGGAGGCGGCGAGGGCATCGGCGACGGCCGTCTCCTCGTCGGCGGGGACGGGGCGCTCGCCCGGCCCGGCCGCGTCGACGGCCCGGCGGACCAGTTCGGCGGCGAGTCTGTGCAGGTCCTTCGGGGTGAGGGTGCGTTTCTCGCCGCGGAACGAGACCAGTGCGGAGAGCCGGACCGGTGCGTTGGTCAGGCCGGCGCCGGGCCCTTCCCGGACGAAGAGTTTCCGGACCAGCGGCCCGACCGCGGCGGAGGCGAGGCGCACGCCCGCGGTGGATGGATCCATGAGTGGGTCCCCCGAGTTCCCTTGTTTCTTCTTGTTGCCCTGAGTGCCGGGCCCCTGTGCCCGGCCCCTGTGCGTGGCTCCGGCGTACGGGGCCGCGCTCTCGGTCGTCGCCGTTCCAGGGATGGGTGGAACGCGGGCTCCCGGCTCCCGCTGTTCCTGGAACGGTGGGAGGGGAGTCCTGGCCCGCTGTTCCAGGGGTGGGACGCGGCCTCTCGGCCGTCGCCGTTCCAGGAACGGCTGGAACGTGGGCCGGGAGCCCTCGTCGTTCCAGGCGGGCACGGGCGGGAACAAGGCTAGGGGCGTACGGGTGGCCCGGGAGCGGTTTCGGACGGTTCCGCGACGGCGGCCCGTCGGAGGCGATGGCACCCGGGGTCGGCAGCTACCGGCCACTACCGGCAGCTACCGGCCACTACCGGCAGCTACCGGCAGCGGCGCCGGGCGACGGTCCCAGCAGTCCGACGGAAGCCTCGGCGGCCGTTCCTCGCCCCCTTTCCTGCCATCGTGCAGTACCGGGTAACCGCCGTCACATAACCCCGGTCACATTCACCCCATTCCGAGTAACCGCGGTCACATAAAACCGGGGAAATGGCGATCGAAAGAGTCTGTGAGCGACAGGCGGGTAACCCCGGTCACAGAAGGCCGTTGGTCCCGAAACGGACATCAAAAGTCCCTCCGGAACGGCTTTCCGGTGACGTGTCGCACAGCAGAATTCCGGCCTACTAGAGGAATTAGGGGGAGTTCCTCGGGGGCGTACGGGGCTGTGGATACCCCTTCGTGGGTCGCGTCTCCCGGGGGTGGGGCGCAGGGCCTCCAAGTCGGGCGACGTAAGCCTATATGTCCAGTTCAGGGAGGGTATGGAGGTCGCGTGGGTCTAGGCGAGATGGGGTGATTTGGGGGATTGATCCACCGGCTGTTCGGGGTGTCCGGCGGACATCCGTGCCTCGGCGTGCTTACGGTCCGGGCTAGTAGAAAGGGCCCTTGGCAGCACGGCAATGGCGGGTTACCAAGGAATGGCGATGCCGGTCCGCAGCCGGATCGCAGATCCCTTTCCGTTCCTTTCCGGAGGTACAACCCGCATGTCGAAGTTCGCCAAGCTCCGCAATTCCAAGAAGTCCGCTCTCCGTACCCGTGCGGTGGCCGTCACCGTCGGCCTGGGCGCCTCCGTCGCGCTCGGCGCGGGTGTCGCGAACGCCGCGGATTCCGGGCTGACGAGCCTCACCTCGAATGTGAGCTCCACCGTCGCGAAGCAGGCCGACGCGCAGACCAAGGCCGTCCAGAGCGCCAAGAAGTCCGCCAACGCCTGGGTCAAGCCGGTCGACAAGTACACCCTCGGCTCCACCTTCGGCCTCGCCGGTACGCACTGGTCGCACAACCACAGCGGTCAGGACTTCGTCGTGCCGACCGGCACCGCCGTCAAGGCCGTGCACAACGGCATCGTGGTCAAGGCCGGTCCGAACGGTGGCGGCGACGGCCCCGCGTACGGCAACGCCGTCGTGATCAAGCACCCGAACGGTATGTACACCCAGTACGCCCACCTGTCGCAGATCCAGGTGAGCGTCGGCCAGGCCGTCAAGACCGGTCAGCAGATCGGCCTGTCGGGCTCCACCGGTAACTCCACCGGCCCGCACCTGCACTTCGAGGTCCGCACCGGCCCCAACTACGGGTCGGGCATCGAGCCGACCGGATTCCTGCGGGCTCACGGCGACGCCGTCTGAGCTGAGTCCGGCCGGGCTGGCCGGCGGTACGGCGGGTTGGCCGCCGTGACCAGTTCCGTGGCGACCTCGAGGATGGCCTTGCGCTTCTCCTCGGGGTCGCCTTCGACGTGCTGCATCGTGAACTGACCCGCGTGCAGCGCGTGCACCGCGGTCAGGCACCGCATCTGGTCGACCAGATCGGCGTCCGGGTCCTTGAGCATGTCGAAAAGCTCCATCACCCGCCGCTTGAAGATCTCGCCGATGCTGAGGTCGCGCACCGTGGCCTGGTTCTCGTGGACGAAGCGGAACAGCGCTTCCGCGTTGCGCAGCGCCGCGCCGTAGCGGCGGACCAGTTCGATCTTGGTCTCCGTGGTGCGCGGCTGCTCCCGCCCCCAGGTCAGCAGGTCATCGATCGGCTGCGCCGCGTCCTCGAAGAGCCCGATGACGATGTCTTCCTTGGTCTTGAAGTGGTAGTAGAGGGCGGCCTTGGTGACGTCCAGCCGCTCGGCGATCTCGCGGAGCGAGGTCTTCTCGTAACCCTGCGCGGAGAACAGTTCCAGTGCGGCGTCCTGGATGCGCCGGCGGGTGTTGCCCCTGCGCTGACCTGTGCTCATGCCGCTCTCCTGGGTCCTCGATGTGATGCTCCCGGTGCGCCAGGAAAAAAACTTACTTGACGACCGGCTAGTGCCGACTTACCTTTCCTCACTGTACTGAACTAGCCGGGCGGCAAGTAAGTGGGAGTAAGTGAGAGTGATGGGGAAGTCGCGGAGCGCGACCCCGACGGGGGATGGAATGGCAGCGGGCGACAAGGACAAACCGGCGCCGGAACAGCAGGCGGCGGGTAAGCCGCCCGCCAGCGTGCGGGTGGTGCTCTTCGCGCTGATGATCGCGATGCTGCTCGCGATGCTCGACAACATGATCGTCGGCACCGCGATGCCCACGATCGTCGGCGAACTGGGCGGTCTGGAGCACCTCTCCTGGGTGGTCACCGCCTATACGCTCGCCACCGCCGCGTCCACCCCGATCTGGGGCAAGCTCGGCGACATGTACGGACGCAAGGGCGTGTTCCTGTCGTCCATCGTGCTCTTCCTGATCGGGTCGGCGCTCTCCGGCGCGGCCCAGGACATGGGCCAGCTCATCGGGTTCCGCGCCGTGCAGGGACTGGGCGCCGGCGGACTGATGGTCGGCGTCATGGCGATCATCGGCGATCTGATTCCGCCGCGGGAGCGCGGTAAGTACCAGGGCATGATGGCCGGTGTCATGGCCATCGCCATGATTGGCGGACCGCTGGTCGGCGGCACCATCACCGACCACCTCGGCTGGCGCTGGAGCTTCTACATCAACCTGCCGCTGGGCGCCGTGGCCCTCGCCATGGTGACCGCGGTGCTGCATCTGCCGAAGAAGCGGGCGCAGGCGCGGATCGACTACCTCGGCGCCGCGCTGCTCACCGTCGGCATCACCGCGCTGGTGCTGATGGCGACGTGGGGCGGTACCGAGTACGAGTGGGCGTCGCCGCAGATCATCGGGCTGGGTGCGGGCGCGGTCGTCGCGCTGGTGCTGTTCGTGCTGGTGGAGCGGAAGGTCGCGGAGCCGGTGCTGCCGCTCCACATCTTCCGTAACGGCAACTTCTCGCTGGTCACGCTGATCGGTTTCCTCGTCGGCTTCGTGATGTTCGGGTCGATGACCTTCCTGCCGCTGTTCCAGCAGACGGTGCAGGGTGCCTCGGCCACCAACTCCGGGCTGCTGCTTCTGCCGATGCTGCTGGCGATGATGGTGGTGTCGCTGTTCGCGGGCCGGGTCACCACCACGACCGGTAAGTACAAGGTCTTCGTGGTGGTCGGCGCCGGGCTGATCACCGTCGGTCTGGGGCTGCTGTCCCTGATGGACGTCGGCACCACCCGTTTCACCTCGGGTCTCTACATGGCGGTGCTCGGCGCCGGTATGGGCTTCCTGATGCAGACGACGATGTTGATCGCGCAGAACAGCGTGGCGATGAAGGACATGGGCGTCGGCTCGTCGTCCGCCACGCTCTTCCGGACGATCGGTGGTTCCTTCGGCGTCGCGGTCTTCGGCGCGATCTTCACCCAGCAGGTGAGGGACACGATGAGTGAGCGGCTCGGCGCGGCGGGCGGCAAGCTGCCGTCCGGCGGTGCCGCGCAACTGGACCCGAAGGGTCTGGCGGAGCTGCCCCCGATGGTGAAGGACGCGTATCTGCACGCGGTCTCCGCCGGTACGCACCATGTCTTCCTGTGGGGCGCGGTGATCAGCGTCATCGGGTTCGCCGCGGCGTGGTACCTCAAGGAGATCCCGCTGCGTGGTGGCCCGGTCCGTCCGGAGACCGAGGAGAAGACGGCCGCCCCGGCGCCCGTCGCCGAACCGGTCTGATCCATTCCACCTGCCTGACCAGCGCATACGCTCAGCGGCCCCCGTTTCGGCGGGGGCCGCTGTGTGCGTTCCAGGACCTACGAGGCGGGGGCTGCCGTGTTCCGGTCCGCTACTTGCCCGTTCCGTGGCCAACGTTCCAAGGGGGACGGGCGGGCTGGGGCGGCGCCGTTCCAGGGCTGCTCGCCACCCGCATTCCATGGCCAATGTTCCAGGGTGCGGCGCCGGTGGGCGGGGGATCAGTCGTCGCCCCACCACTTGGCGGGGTCGCCGCCGTACGTGTAGGTCGTGTGGCTGGCGGCGCCGCTGGTGCGGAACGGGCGGCCGCCGTCGTCGATACGGAGGGTGCCGCTGCGCTTTCCGCTGCTCCAGTCCAGCTCCAGGTACCAACTGCAGTCGCAGGAGACCGCGTCCGCCCGGACCGCAAGCGCCTCCGGATCGCTGGCGCTGACCGTGCGCGGGAACGGCTTGGCGGGGACCGGCTTCCCCGCCTGCTGACCGGGGATCGGCTTGACGACCGGGCTGGTGTTGTCGAGGGCGATGGAGTACGAGGACGGGGTCAGCCCGCCGCCGCAGCCGCCCGACGGGTTGTAGTGCTGCCAGCCCAGCGCCGGGCCCCGCCCCACGACCTGGGCGCGCAGCGCCTCCAGCACCACCGGTTCCTTCTCCGTACCGCGGACCACCACGCCGATACGCGAGTGTTCCGCGTCGACACCGCCGAGACTGCGGGCCCAGCCGACGGTGTCCCCGGTCTGCGGGGTACCGGGCATGTTCTCCGGGGCCCGGTTGATCAGGAAGGTCTGCATACAGGGGAGTTCATCCCCCCAGACGTACGGGCGGACGTTCACCGACAAGGGGATGCCGCTCGAAGGGTGGCCGTTGCCGGTGCCCGCGGAGGCGGACGGGGTGCCGGTCGGATCGCGATCGCCCTTGCCGGGCGAGGCGGAGGAGCCGCTCTTCCCGTCCTTGTCCTTCTCGTCCCCCTTCTTGCCCTTCTTCCCGGCGGTCGCCGACGCGGTGCCGTCGCCCGGGGTGTCAGGGGCGTCGTCCTGCCCGTCGTGGGTGGTGACGCGGCGTGCGGCGTCGTCGCCCGCGATGCTGTACGCGGCGGTGACGCTGAGCGCGGCGACGACGGCCACCGCCGCGGTGATGAGGAGCGGCCGGCGTTTCCGGGACGCCTTCGGCGGGACGGCGAAGGCCGCGTTCCGGGCGGCGCCGTCGTCCGGGTGGTCGCCCGAGCCGGGAGCAGGGCCGGTGGGAACAGGGAAGGCGGCGTTCCGGGCCGCTTCCTCGTCCGGGCGGACGTCCCGGACCGGTTCGGGCGGATCCATCTCCGACGCCGCCGACGCCGCTTCCGCGTCCCGTGCCCACTCCGGCTTCCGTGCCGGCGCGCCCCCGGGCTCCGGCTCGGCTGCCGACGCGTCCTCCGGCTCCGGACCTGGGCCGGAGGCGGCCTCGAACTCCGTTGTCGGTCCGGTCGGTGCGGTCCGCGTGGCGGACGGCGCGTGCGGTACGTGCGCCGGCTCCCGCTCGGCTGACTCCTCGCCGGCTGCGCCCGCCGGGCGTTTCTTCCCTCCCCGGGTGGCGGACGCCAGGATCCACCGGCGGTGCAGCTCGACCAGCTCGTCCGGCTTCGCGCCGCAGAACCGCCCAAGACGTTCGGCGGGCGCGAACTCGGCGGGCACCGCGTCACCGTTGCAGTAGCGGTGCAGCGTCGATGTGCTCACGTGCAGCCGTTTCGCCAGCGTGCCGTAGCTCTGCCCCGAACGCCCCTTCAACTCCCGCAGCATGGCCGCGAAGGAGCCCTCCCCTTCGTCCTTCGTCATGCCTCAACTATTCCACCCGTTCCAGGCAGGCGTTCCAGGCTGTGGATAACCCCGCAGGTCAGGTGGGGTGGAATCATTCCGGCGTCCCGTATGAGGCCCGAATCCTTGCAGCGTGAGGAGTGGAACGGTGAATGTGGTGACCACGCCGCGGCGTTGAGGTTCTCCACCGCGGTCATCCACTCCGATCACCTGACCGAGGTCTGCCATGTCTGCTCTTCGCCGTATCCGCAAGCCCGCCCTCTTCGCCGTTACCGCCCTCGCGGCCCTCTCCTTGACCGCCTGCGGTCCCGTCGACGGGAAGGACGACGCGCTCAAGTCCGTTCCCTCCGCGTCGGAGGAGCAAGGACAGCACACCTCCGGCGGCGGCACCGACGCCAAGGGCGGCCAGAGCGCGGGCAAGGGAGAGGCCCGTGCCACCACCGACCAGGGCAGCGACGCCGGCAGGAGCAACGCCGGCAAGAACAACAGCGGCGGGGACGAGGCGCCGGAGGACGCCCCCTGCACCGGTGCGACGGTGAAGGCCGAGGTCTCCCAGGCGTCGCGCCCGATCAACCACCTGCTCATCAAGATCACCAACACCGGCAGCAAGCGCTGCAACGCGTACTACGCACCCCAGCTCCGCTTCGACGAGGACCAGGCCGCCACCCGCGTGCTGGACGACTCCCAGCCGCAGGCCGTCGTCAGCGTCGAGCCCGGTGAGTCCGCGTACGCCGGGGTCGGGCTGATAGGCGAGCCGAGCGACGACACCCACCTGCGCGACGCACGCAACCTGGAGATCCACTTCCCGGGCCGGGACGAAAATGAGCCCGACGCCGGGCACAGCGTCACCCTCGCCCTGCCGGACGGCACCAAGATCGACGACAACGCCTTCGTCACCTACTGGCAGACCGACCCCAACGCCGCCCTCTCCTTCTGAGACCGATGGGCCCTCGGCCTCCGCGCCCGATCCCCTGGTCGCCTTTCCGGCACCGGTCCCGCAGGGCAGTTCACTGCCCGAACGGGAGCCGGTGCCGCGGCGGAGCGATCGGCATGTGCCAGTGACCGCACCGTCTGGAGGGGCCGGATATGACGGATAACTGGTCGCCCAGAGCGCCAGAGTTGAGTACATGCAGGTCAGTTACGATCGCCTGCGTGCTCGCGCTCTTTCCTCACACGAGCGCATCGAGTTCAGACCGCGCCCTGAAGGGAGCCTCATGCCCGCCCGCCACGCCGAACTGAGCGCTCTTCAGCCACGCAGGCCCAGATACCGCAACCACGAGGGCGAGGCTTGTGCAGAGGTCTCCGACAACCTCTCCGCACTCGCCCCCATCCAGGAAAGCAAGGTCCCGACCGCTCTCGCGCCCGCGTCCTGGGCATCGGCTCGGATGTCGTACGCCGGTGCTGTGAACAGCGGGATACCGTCCGGCCGTTGAAAGGTCACCACGGGATCGGGCGGCGAAGCGGCGGGCTGATCGCGGCCACGGCGGTGATCGCCACGATCGTCGTCTGGTGGCTGGCATGGTCGTCCGCCGGGGAGGCGCCGCCCCGGGAGAGCCGGGCGGCGGCACTCGCGACGGCGCAACAGCAGGTCCGGGCACTGGTCGCCGATGCCCGTATCGGCATCACCGGGCGGTACAGCCCGGGCGAGACCTACGAGCGATGCGACCGGCAGGGCGTGCGGGCGCCCGCCGACGGCCCGTACGCACTGACGTACACCGCGTACGCGGACCTTCCCGACCGGCTCCATATCGCCGCGCTGCGACGGCTGCGGGCGGCGCTGGAACGGCGTGACGGCATCGAGATCACCGCGTACGAGGAACGGCCGCCGGCCCAGGAGGCCCAGCTCGACGCCACCGACGGACCGCACCGCAGTCACCTCGCCGTCGCCTCCGCCAAGCCGCCGCACACGGTCCGGCTGGCGGTCACCATGGACTGCTTCCGGCCGCCGGGCGAGGGACGGTAGCCGGACGCGATCCGTGTCGGTGCCGGTCCTCTCACTCCTCGCCCGACATATGGGCGAGGACGTGCGCGGCGCCGTCCGGGGAGAAGAGGTCGGCCAGTCCCGCCGCAGCGCCCTGGGCCGCTTCGGCGGAGCGAGGGAACAGCACCTTCTCGTAGGCCGCGACCGCCGCGTCGGTCGTGACGTGGTCGAGGAGCGCATGGGCGAGGTCCGCGCCGTCCCGCATCGCCAGGTTGGCGCCCATGCCGGAGATCGGGGACATAAGGTGTGCCGCGTCGCCGAGCAGGGTGACACCGGCGGTGGGCCGCCAGGTGTGCGGGACGGGCAGCGCGTACAGCGGCCGGTTGACGTACCCGGTGTCGGCGGCCCGGAGGAAGGCGAGCAGCGGGGCGCCCCAGTCGGAGAAACGTGCCAGGAGGACGGCGCGGACGGCGGCAGGGTCGGCGAGGTCGGCGCCTGCCGTGCGGTGCCAGTCCTCGGCGGTGCGCAGGGCGATGTGGACGCGGATCCGGCCTTCGCCGTTGCGCTGTGCGATCACGCCCTGACCTGCGTCGATGGCCATCATCATGCCGTTGCCCGTGAAGGTGGACAGTTCCGGGTGGCGGTGGTCGGCGTCGAGCAGTTCGGCCTCGACGACGGTGACGCCGGTGTAGTCGGGGCGGGCGTCCGAGACCAGCGGGCGGACCCGGGACCAGGCGCCGTCCGCGCCGATGACCAGGTCCGTCTCGGTCGTGGAGCCATCGGCGAAGTGCAGGCGGTGGACGCCGTCGCCCAGCGGCTCGGCGCGCTCCAGGCGGTGGCCCCACCGGACGGTGCCGGGCGAGAGGGAGTTGAGGAGGAGGTGACGCAGGCGACCGCGGTCGATCTCGGGCCGGACATCGGCACCGTCTCCTTCCTCGGGCGGCGCGGCGTCGAGCAGCAACCGGCCGTGGCGGTCGGCCACTCGTATCTGCTGGCCCTCGGGGCGGGAGAGAGGAGCGAACGCGTCCCACAAACCGGCCTCCTTCAGGGCGTGTTGGCCGGTGCCGGGATGCATGTCGAGGCTGCCGCCCTGGTCACGGGCGGTGGCGGAGGTGTCGAGGTCATGGACGGTGACGGCGGCGCCGTGGCGCTGGAGTATGCGGGCGCAGATCAGGCCGCCGGGGCCGGCGCCGACAACGTCGATACGGGGTGCGCGGGAAGAAGGCATGACGGTCCTCGGATGGTGGTGGAACTTCATCGGCACGTGGCGGCCGGGAAGGCGCGGAAGCGCGGAGGGGAGCCCGGCGCGGACGGCCGGAAGAAGGAGCAGGAGAAAAAGAGAAGGAGGGAAGGGGAAAGCGGAAAGGGGAAAAGGGGGCAAGGAATGGGGGCGCGGTGTGGTCCGGTGGGCCGCCGCGCTGCCGTGTCCATGAAAGAACACTGACCAAGAAAGTGCAACCATGCAACTTTTTTGGTCGTGTCACCTTGGGTAGGGTGACGGCATGCCCACTCCCGCCGAGCCCGCACCCGTAGGGCGCCGCGAACGCAAGAAGGCGGCCACCCGCCGTGCCCTGGCCGACGCCGCGCTGCGCCTCTTCCTGGAACACGGCTACGACGCGGTGACGCTGCACACCGTCGCCGACGCCGCGGACGTCTCGACCACCACGCTCCTCAAGTACTTCCCGAGCAAGGAAGCGCTGGTCTTCGACGAGGAGGCGGACCAGGAGGCGGGGCTCGTCGCCGCCGTACGCGACCGGGAGAAGGGCGTCAGCATTCCGGCGGCGCTCCGCGCCCACGCCGAATGGGCCCGCCTGAAGATCTCCGACGAGAGCTCCGGCGCGGCTGAGTTCTTCGCCCTCATCGAGCGGACCCCGGCGCTCAGCGCGTACGCCCACCGCATGTGGATGCGGCATCAGACCGCCCTCGCCGACGCCATCGCCGAGGACTCCGGTGCCGCCCCCGGCGATCCGCGCAGTGCGGCCCTGGCCCGCTTCGCCCTGGAGGCGGTCGCGTTCGCGTACCGCTCCGACGACCAGGTGGCGGCGCTGGACGCCGCGTTCGACCTGCTGGAGAACGGGTGGGGCAAGGGATAGCGGAGGCGGCAGCGGACGGGCGGAGGGAGCGGGCTCACGCCGAGTGATCCGAGGGCACCGGCTCCAACCCTTCCGGGCAGGTGAGAGGCCATGGCACCCGCCGGGGCCACGCGGCAGAAGCTCTGACGGCGCGCCACCGACGCCCGGTGGCGGCGCGCACCGTACGTGGAAATGCCCGGGCGCACCGTACGGAAATGCCCGCGCGCACCGCACGGGGAAATGCCCGCGCGCCGCTGTGTGCCCGTGGTTACGGTGGCCCGATGACGGAATTCCATGTGCTGGACGAACGCGCTGCCTGGCGGCGGGACTTCGAGCAGCGGCGGCGGGACGCGTACCGCGCCGCCGGGCTCGGGCCGGAAGCGGCGGAGGTCCGGATCGGCAGGCTCCGGGAGCGGGAGAAGGCCGAGGAGTGGACCGTCGCGGAGATCACCGACGGCGGGGCCCGGATCGGGTATGTCGCGGTGGACGTCACCGACGACCGCGGCACGCCCGCGGGCCTGATAGGGGATCTCTGGATCGACGCGGAACACGCGGGTCAGGGCCGTGAACAGGCCGCGCGTGCCTGGGCCGAGGAATGGTGCGCCGAGCGGGGCGCGCGCCGGATCGCCGTCCGGGTCACCGGACCGGACGGCGGCCTCTTCGCCGGCTACCCGGTCGAGGCGGAGCTGCGGATCCGTACCTTCGGCGCCGCCCCGCCGCCGCCCTCCGCGGTCGCCGCGCGGCCGATGACCGCGGACGAGTTCCCGCGCTGGCTCGCCGTGGAGAAGGACGCGTACACCGGTGACATCGTCCGGGCAGGCGCTCTGACCAGGGACGAAGCCGTCCGGAAGGCGGAGGACGACTTCGCGGAACTGATCCCCCGGGGGCAGGCCACCCCCGGCCACGCCTTCCTCGTCCTCCAGGCGGCGGACGGGCCCGTCGGCACTGCCTGGCTCCACCACGGCCATCTGCCCGGCGTCACCTACGGCTACAGCCTCTACGTCGACGCCGAGCACCGCGGCAAGGGCTACGGCCACGGCGCGATGGTGGCGGGCGAACAGGCCACCCGGGCCGCCGGTGACACGGCGCTGATGTTCACCGTGTGGGGCGGGAACGAGACGGCGATGCGCCTGTACGACCGGGCCGGCTTCCGGGTCGTGGAGACCAGCAGGTCCCTGCCCGTCACCGGCTGACCGCCCCACCGGGCCCGGGCCCCGCCGGGCTCTCGCCGCGGGCGGCGCCGCGTTCCCCTACGGGGTTCCGCCGCGCTCCCATCGCCGGGCCCGCCGCGTTCTCGCGCCGGGCCCCGCCGCACTCCCGTGGCCGGGCCCAGCCGAGCGCCGCCGGACGTCCGGACTCGACCGCGCTCCCGCCGGACCGACGGTCCCCACCGCCCCGGCACAATGCCCGGCCACCGCACCCCGACACCGAGGGCACCCCGGACGCCGCGTGGGCCCCCGCCTCCCGGCGAGGGCCCACGTGCGGAATCCGGTGGTTCAGCCCAGCTTGCTCACATCGCGGACCGCGCCCTTGTCGGCGCTGGTGGCCATCGCGGCGTAGGCGCGCAGGGCCTGGGAGACCTTGCGGTCGCGGTCCTTGGGGGCGTAGACGCCGCCGAGGGCCAGGCGGCGGGACTCCAGCTCCGTCTCCGGGACGAGGAGTTCGATCGAGCGGTTCGGGATGTCGATGCGGATGCGGTCGCCGTTCTCGACGAGGGCGATGGTGCCGCCGGACGCCGCCTCCGGGGAGGCGTGGCCGATGGACAGGCCCGAGGTGCCGCCGGAGAACCGGCCGTCGGTGACGAGCGCGCACGCCTTGCCCAGACCGCGGCCCTTGAGGAACGACGTCGGGTACAGCATCTCCTGCATACCGGGGCCGCCCTTGGGGCCCTCGTAGCGGATGACGACGACGTCACCCTCCTTGACCTGCTTCTTCAGGATCGCGTCGACCGCGGCTTCCTGCGATTCACAGACCACGGCGGGACCCTCGAACGTCCAGATCGACTCGTCGACACCGGCGGTCTTCACGACGCAGCCGTCCACGGCGAGGTTGCCGTAGAGGATCGCGAGGCCGCCCTCGGTGGAGTAGGCGTGCGCGATGTCGCGGATGCAGCCGTTCGCCGCGTCGGTGTCCAGCGACTCCCACCGCTCCGACTGGGAGAACGCCTTCGCGGAGCGGACGCAGCCGGGCGCCGCGTGGAACAGCTCGGTGGCCTCCGCGGACGGGGAGCCGCCGCGGATGTCCCAGCTCTTCAGCCAGTCGGCGAGCGAGGGGGAGTGGACGGTGTGGACGTCCTCGTTGAGCAGCCCGGCGCGGTACAGCTCGCCGAGGATGGCGGGGATGCCGCCCGCGCGGTGCACGTCCTCCATGTAGTACGCGCCGTTCGGGGCGACCTTCGACAGGCACGGCAGCTTCCGCGACAGCTCGTCGATCTTCTGCATGTCGAAGTCGAGGTCGGCCTCCTGGGCGGCGGCCAGCAGGTGCAGGATCGTGTTGGTCGAACCGCCCATGGCGATGTCGAGGGCGACGGCGTTCTCGAACGCGGCGCGGGAGCCGACGGAGCGCGGCAGGACGGTGGTGTCGTCCTGCTCGTAGTGGCGCTTGGTGATCTCGACGACGGTGCGGCCGGCGTTCTCGTACAGCGCCTTGCGGGCGGTGTGGGTGGCGAGGACGGAGCCGTTGCCGGGCAGGGCCAGGCCGATCGCCTCGGTCAGGCAGTTCATGGAGTTGGCGGTGAACATGCCGGAACAGGAACCGCAGGTCGGGCAGGCGTTCTGCTCGATGCGGAGGATGTCCTCGTCGGAGACGTTCTCGTTGACCGCCTCGGAGATGGCGTTGACGAGGTCGAGCTTGCGGACGGTGCCGTCGACCAGCGTGGTCTGGCCGGCTTCCATCGGGCCGCCGGAGACGAAGACGGTCGGGATGTTGAGGCGCATCGCGGCCATCAGCATGCCCGGGGTGATCTTGTCGCAGTTGGAGATGCAGATCAGCGCGTCCGCGCAGTGCGCCTCGACCATGTACTCGACGGAGTCGGCGATCAGGTCACGCGAGGGCAGGCTGTAGAGCATGCCGCCGTGGCCCATGGCGATGCCGTCGTCGACGGCGATGGTGTTGAACTCCCGGGCGATGCCGCCCGCCGCGTGGATCGCCTCGGAGACGATGCGGCCCACCGGCTGGAGGTGGGTGTGGCCCGGCACGAACTCCGTGAAGCTGTTGGCGACGGCGATGATCGGCTTGCCGAAGTCCTCGCGCGCTACGCCGCTGGCCTGCATAAGGGCTCGGGCGCCGGCCATGTTGCGGCCATGGGTAACGGTGCGGGACCTCAGCTCGGGCACGATGGTCACTCCCTAGGGGATCGTCTCGGACGACCGCCGCGGCGGTACCGGAGGGGGCACGGGCACCCCGCCGCGTACCGGCGGCGCCGTACATCAGCCGTCCTGTATCAGCTCATCCGAGAGTACGCTGCCGATCCGCGATCCGGACAAGCCCTCCGCATAGTGAGACGGGTGACCGGAGTGCGGACAGATCCGGGGGGACGGTACGAGGGGGCCGCGCTGTCCCTGGGCGGTGTTTCCGGCTCCCTCAAGGGGTGAGGGCGATCCCTTACGGGCCGGGGCCGCATCCCTTACGGGCCGGACCGGGCGACCCGTACGGGCCGGGGCCGTTCCCGTACGGGCCGGGCCGCCTCCTAGAGGAAGGAACCCTCACAGGGCGCTTTCCCCTAAGGGGCCCCCGCCCCGCCGCCTCACACTCCTGGCGTCCCCGTGGGCGACGCCAGATGGAGCCGGGTGAAGGCCAGCGCCTCGGCGAGATCGGCCTCGCGTTCCGCCGCGGACATCGCACGGCGGGTGTTGACCTCGACGACGACATGCCCGTCGAAGCCGGTCACCGCAAGCTGTTCCAGCAGCTCCGCGCACGGCTGCGTACCGCGTCCCGGCACCAGGTGCTCGTCCTTGCCCGAACCGCTGCCGTCGGCGAGATGGATGTGGGCCAGCCGGTCGCCCATCCGTTCCACCATCTTCAGCGCCTCGCTGCGCGACGTCGCGGTGTGCGAGAGATCGATCGTGAAGTGGCGGTAGTCGTCGTTGGTCGGGTCCCAGTCCGGCGCGTACGCCAGCATCTCGCGGTCGCGGTAGCGCCACGGATACATGTTCTCGACGGCGAACCGGACGTCCGTCTCCTGTTCCATCCGCCACACACCGCGTACGAACTCCCGGGCGTACGCCCGCTGCCAGCGGAACGGCGGATGGACGACGACGGTGGAGGCGCCCAGCTTCTGCGCGGCGTTCTTCGCGCGCTGGAGCTTGACCCACGGATCCGTCGACCACACCCGCTGCGTGATCAGCAGGCACGGCGCGTGCACCGCCAGCACCGGCACACCGTGGTAGTCCGACAGCCGCCGCAGCGCCTCGATGTCCTGGCTGACCGGGTCGGTCCACACCATGACCTCGACGCCGTCGTACCCCAGACGCGCGGCGATCTCGAACGCCGTCGCCGTCGACTCCGGGTAGACCGAGGCCGTGGACAGCGCGACCTTCGCATCGGGGATGCGCACCACTGGCTCTGTCACGAGGGACAGCGTACGGGCCGCACCGCTCAGGCCGTCGGCAGGTGGTCGAGCCGCCGCAGGATCACGCCCTCGCGCAGCGCCCACGGGCAGATCTCCAGCGATTCCACCCCGAACAGGTCCATCGCCGCCTCCGCCACCAGCGCCCCCGCCAGCAACTGCCGCGAGCGGCCCTCGGAGACGCCGGGCAGTTCGGCACGCTCCCGTGCCGTCATCCCGGCCAGCCTCGGCACCCATTCCTCCAGCTTCTTGCGTTCCAGCTCCCGCTGGACGTACAGCCCGTCGGAGGAGCGGGCGGCGCCGGTGATCCGGGCCAGTTGCCGGAAGGTCTTCGACGTCCCGACGACGTGGTCGGGGGTGCCGTACCGGGTGAAGTCGCTCACCACCTTCGCGATGTCGGCCCGCACCCGGCGGCGCAGCGCCCGCACCTCGTCCGCGCCGGGCGGATCGCCGGGAAGCGCGCCGCTGGTCAGGCGGCCCGCGCCGAGCGGCAGCGACGCCGCCGCGTCCGGCTCCTCGTCCAGCCCGTACGCGATCTCCAGCGAACCGCCGCCGATATCCAGGAGCAGCAGCCGGCCGGCGGACCAGCCGAACCAGCGGCGGGCGGCGAGGAAGGTCAGGCGCGCCTCGTCCGCGCCGGACAGCACCCGCAGCGCGATACCGGTCTCCTCGGTGACCCGGCGCAGCACCGCCTCGCCGTTGGCGGCGTCGCGGACCGCGGAGGTCGCGAACGGCAGCACGTCCTCGACGCCCTTGTCCTCGGCCACCTGCCCGGCCTCCCGGACCGTCGCGACCAGCCGTTCCACGCCCGCGTCACTTATCGCGCCGTCCGCGTCGAGCAGTTCGGCGAGCCGCAGCTCCGCCTTGTGCGAGTAGGCGGGCAGCGGACGCGCGCCCGGGTGCGCGTCGACCACCAGGAGATGCACCGTATTCGAACCCACATCGAGGACACCGAGTCTCATACGGGGAAACCTACTGCGGCGCCCGGGGGCGGAGCGGCCCGCCCGGGGGATGCGGTGCTTTCCGGGGCGCCCGGCGGCGATGCGCGCGCCCCCGGGGTCCGGAGCCTGCGGCGCCGGGCCCGTACGCTGGAGAGGTGGCTAAGACGAACAAGGCGAAGCACGGGAAAACCGCGGAGAAGGGCGCAAAGCGCCAGGCGGGCGCCGCGACCGACGAGGTCGGCCTCGACTTCGCCCGCGCCTGGGTCACCTTCCCGGACCCGGCCGACGACGAGCAGCTCTTCCGCTGCGACCTGACCTGGCTGACCTCCCGCTGGACCTGCGTCTTCGGCAGCGGCTGCCAGGGCATCCAGGCGGGCCGCGCCGACGACGGCTGCTGCACGCTCGGCGCGCACTTCTCCGACGAGGAGGACGAGCAGCGGGTCGCGGAGCACGTGGCGCGGCTCACGCCGGAGCTGTGGCAGTTCCACGACGTCGGCACGGAGACCGGCTGGACCGAGGAGGACGAGGACGGCGACCGGCAGACCCGCCGCTGGCAGGGCTCCTGCATCTTCCAGAACCGCCCCGGCTTCGCGGCGGGCGCCGGCTGCTCGCTGCACCTGCTGGCGCTGCGCGAGGGCCGCGAGCCCCTGGAGACCAAGCCGGACGTCTGCTGGCAGCTCCCGGTGCGCCGCACCTACGACTGGATCGACCGGCCCGACGACACTCAGATCCTCCAGGTCACGATCGGCGAGTACGACCGCCGCGGCTGGGGCCCCGGCGGCCATGACCTGCACTGGTGGTGCACCTCCGCCACCTCCGCCCACGGCGCCGGCGACCCGGTCTACGTCTCGTACGAGCCCGAACTCACCGAACTGATGGGCAAGGAGGGCTACGCCAAGCTCGCCGAACTCTGCGAGGAACGCCTGGCCGCCACCCTCCCGCTGGCCCCGCACCCTGCCGATCCGGCCCGTCCGCCCAAGTCCGCCCGCTCGGGCAAGGCGGCCAAGCTGGAACACCCGGAGGGAACGGTCTGACCGGCGCGTTCCCGGGACGAAGCCCCGGGAGGGGGAAGGCCGTTCGGGGCTGAGGGGCGCGTCTGACGGCTGGGACGTTCCGGGGTTCCCGCCGGGCCGTTTCCGGTGTTCCAGCGGCGTGTTCCGGTGTCCCGGCCGGCGTGTTCCGGTGGTCCGCCGGTGTGGGACGGCGTCCCGTCTGAATCGTTCCGGCCCTCTGCCCGGCCGCTCTCGGCGGCTCCGATGTTCCCGCTGACCGTTCCGGTGCCCCGAACAGGTGCGGTGGCGGTGGCGTCCCGTTCACCTCGTTCGGGGCGCCCGCCGTCCCTGTCGGGCCGGGTGGCGCTCCACCCGTGGGGGAAGGGCGTTCCGCACGTTCCGTCCGGCGTTCCGGCTGGACCGTGCGATGCCTTGCCGGGGCCGTTTCCGCTGTCCCGCGTCGGCCGTGGGGCGTTCCACCAGGCCGTTCCGGCGTTCCACCCGTAGGGGACGGCGTTCCACCTGTACGGGGCGATGCCCATCCCGTACCGGCGTCCCGCGCCGCCCGCCCGTTCAGCGCACCGTGGCCACCGGCGTGGACGAGTCCGCGGGCGTCGGCCCCGTGGGCGTGGGGCCGGGGGACGTCGGGGACGGACCGGTCGGGCGAGGGGACGGGGTGGCCGGGCGGGACGGGGCGGGGGACGGGTCCGTGGGGCGGGGGGCGTCCGTGCCCGAGCCGGTGCCGTGGCCCTCCATCGCGACGGTGGCCGTGCCCGGACCGATGACGACGCGGGTCCGCCACGGGCCGGCCGGCTCCCGGTCGTGATCGACGTGGAGGGTCACCGTCGTGGTCTGCCCCGGCCGCAGCTCCCCGGCCGTCCGGCTGAGCCGGAGCCACGGGGCGCGCGACGCCGCCGTCCAGCGCACCGGGGTGCCCCCGGACGCGCTGAGCGTGATGACGGTCGCCGCGCCCCGCGGCTGCGCCGCCACGGTCAGCCGCCCGGGACCGGTGTCCCGGCGCGCGCGTCCGGCATCCACGCCGGTCACCCGCGCCGCCACGCTCCCCGCCCCTCCGGGCACCGACGCCGAGGGGCGCGAGGGCGTCCCGGCGTTTCCCGCGTTCTCGTAAGGACGGCCGTCCAGCCGTCCGCTGTCCGAGTCGACGGCCGACACCGGGGGCGCGCTCTCCGCCTCACCGGGACCGGGGGCCCCGCGGTACGCCGCCCACAGGGCCAGCACCGGGGCGGCCAGTACGGTCGCGACGATCGTCGTCGTCATCGCGCGGCTGCGCAGCCGTAGGCGGCGGGCCGCCAGATCCGTCGGGCGGACCGGGAAGCCCCGTCGGTCATACCGTGGAGAACCGTTTGGCCCACCGCCGCGGCCCGTACGGCGCACCCCGCCGGGCACACCCGAACCGGCCACCCCCTCGGCCCGCCCCGAGCGCGCCCGCCGGGCCGCCGCCAACGCCCCGAACACCGCCTCCCGGGGCGCCGCGACCAGCGGCAACGTCCCCCGGGCCGCGGGCGCGGTCCCCGGCCAGGGACCGGCGGCCGTCGCGCACTCGGCGGTCCGGCGGCACTCGGCGCAGTCGTCGACGTGCCGCACCAACTCCCGGCGGAGCACCCCCCCGAGCAGCATTCCGGTGCCGCCGGCCAGCCGCGCCACGTCCGGGCAGCGGCCGCGCTCGACGACGGCCAGCGCGGCGCGGGTCCGCTCGACCTCGCAGGACGCGGTGGCCAGCAGCGCCCGGGTGGCCACCGGGTCGGAGCCGAGCACCGCGGCCACCTCCGCCGTGGGCAGCCGGTGGCGGACCGACAGCTCCAGCGCCTCGCGCTGCTCGGGCGACATCCCGGCCGCCTCGGGCCACGCCAGCCGGGCCAGCTCCCGCCGTCCGGCCTCCGGGCCGTCCGCCGGGTCGGGCGGGGCGGCATCGGCCAGCCGGCGCAGACACGCCCAGCGGGCGAGGGCGTAGAGCCAGGGGCGGTACAGGCCCGGATCGCCGGGGCGCCTGCCGTGCTGCCGCTCGGCGAGCGCCAGCGTCTCGCCGAGCACCGCGGTCGCCGCGTCGTGCGCGCACAGCACCGACAGGCAGTACGTGAACAGCCCGTCCAGGTACGGCTCGTAGCCCGCGGCCCGGACGGGGTGCCCCGGACGCCCGGGGGCGCCGAAACGCGTGGCGTGCGGCTGCGTGCCCGGGGCGCCCGGAGTGCCCGGGGGAAGGGCCAGGACGGGCCAGGCGACGCGGGCCGTCCGCTCGGGGTGGCCGGTCTGTTCGGGACGGTCGGACGGCACCGGCCGACCGGGGTGCTGCGGCCTGCTCCGATGCGAAGCGCCGCTGCGCGACCGGTGTGCGCCGGTGGTGTGCGTGGGGTGCTCGGGCCTGCTCATCACCCCGGCGACGGTAGGGCGATGATCCAGCGGTACTCGCCGTCTGGCCGCACATTCAACCCTAACGAGTGAGCATCTCACTCAAAAGGGGACATGAACCACCCGTTCCGCCCAAGCCTCCCGAAGGTGACGGGGCCAGGGTCGGGCGTCCTGGACCGTTTCCGACGGAAACGCCCGGCCTTTCTGAACGGGGTGGAACGCGGCGCGGCCGGAGCGACCGGTGGTGGAACGGGAGGGTGGAACGGGTGGAACGGCGGGGTCGGTGGGAACGGGAGCTGGAACGGCGCTCCAGCGGTCCTGCATCAAATTGTCGCCTGTGTAGAGATGACGGAAACGGGGGAGTGCCGCGGCGTGCTCGGCGGCCGGGTGCCCCGGCCCGAGCGGCGGGGAAGTCCGGCGGCGCCTCGGGGAGGAGCTGCGGGCCGGGCACGCCGCTCGGGCCGCCGCCGTACGCGCCACCTGCCCGGACCGGCGCCCGCGCCGTCCCGCCGCCGGCGCCCGTTGTCACACCCCGCCGTTACGGTGACGTCATGGCAACCCGTAAAACGTCGGCCAAGGAGCGTCCCTCCTACCGATGCACCGAGTGCGGCTGGACCACCGTCAAGTGGCTCGGGCGCTGTCCCGAATGCCAGGCGTGGGGCACGGTCGAGGAGACCGGCGGCGCCGGGGCGGTCCGCACCACCGCGCCGGGGCGGGTCACCACCGCCGCCGTGCCGATCGGGCAGGTCGACGGCCGCCGGGCGACCGCCCGCTCCACCGGCGTGCCCGAGCTGGACCGTGTGCTCGGCGGCGGCCTCGTCCCCGGTGCCGTGGTGCTGCTCGCCGGGGAGCCGGGTGTCGGCAAGTCGACCCTCCTGCTGGACGTCGCCGCCAAGGCCGCGTCCGACGCGCACCGCACCCTCTACGTCACCGGTGAGGAGTCCGCGAGCCAGGTCCGGCTGCGCGCCGACCGCATCGGCGCGCTCAGCGAAGACCTCTACCTGGCCGCCGAGACCGATCTCTCCGCCGTCCTCGGCCACCTCGACAGCGTCAAGCCGTCGCTGCTGGTCCTCGACTCCGTGCAGACCGTCGCCTCCCCGGAGATCGACGGCGCCCCGGGCGGTATGGCGCAGGTCCGCGAGGTCGCCGGGGCGCTCATCCGCGCCTCCAAGGAGCGCGGGATGGCCACCCTCCTCGTCGGCCACGTCACCAAGGACGGCGCCATCGCCGGTCCCCGGCTGCTGGAGCATCTCGTCGACGTGGTCCTCCAGTTCGAGGGCGACCGGCACGCCCGGCTGCGCCTGGTCCGCGGCGTCAAGAACCGCTACGGCACCACCGACGAGGTCGGCTGCTTCGAGCTGCACGACGAGGGCATCACCGGGCTCGCCGACCCGTCGGGTCTCTTCCTGACCCGCCGCGCCGAGCCGGTGCCCGGCACCTGCCTGACCGTCACCCTGGAGGGCCGCCGTCCGCTCGTCGCCGAGGTGCAGGCGCTCACCGTCGACTCGCAGATCCCCTCGCCGCGGCGGACCACCTCCGGCCTGGAAACCTCCCGCGTCTCGATGATGCTCGCCGTCCTGGAGCAGCGCGGCCGGATCAGCGCCCTGGGTAAACGCGACATCTACAGCGCCACCGTCGGCGGGGTGAAGCTCACCGAGCCCGCCGCCGACCTCGCGGTGGCGCTCGCCCTGGCCAGCGCCGCGAGCGACACCCCGCTGCCGAAGAACCTCGTCGCCATCGGGGAGGTCGGGCTCGCCGGGGAGGTGCGGCGCGTCACCGGTGTGCAGCGGCGGCTCGCCGAGGCGGCGCGGCTCGGTTTCACCCACGCTCTGGTGCCGTCCGATCCGGGGAAGATCCCCGACGGGATGCGGGTGCTGGAGGTCGCCGACGTCGGTGAGGCGCTGCGGGTGTTGCCCAAGCGGCCCCGGCGAGCGGCCCCGCAGGAGGAGGAGGTCCGCCGGTAGACTCTGCCCCGGTCCCGCCCGCCCCACCGAGTCCTGCCGCCGGGACACGTACGCTCCCTGGTACGCCGCAGGACACCACGGCAGGGGCCGGGCGGCTGCGGACCGACAGACCTTGCGACGGAGGAGTGCAGTGGCAGCCAACGACCGGGCATCGTCTCCCGGCAGGTCCGGCGGGGGTTCCGGCACCGACGCCCTGATGCGCGCCTCGCTGAGCGCGGTCGCCCCCGGTACGGCCCTGCGCGACGGACTCGAACGCATCCTGCGCGGCAACACCGGCGGACTGATCGTCCTCGGCTTCGACAAGACCGTCGAGTCGATGTGTACCGGCGGCTTCGTGCTGGACGTCGAGTTCACCGCGACCCGCCTGCGCGAGCTGTGCAAGCTGGACGGTGCTCTCGTGCTCGACAAGGACATCAGCAAGATCCTCCGCGCCGGGGTGCAACTGGTGCCGGACGCCTCCATCCCCACCGAGGAGACCGGCACCCGCCACCGCACCGCGCAGCGCGTCTCCATCCAGGCGGGTTTCCCGGTCGTCTCGGTGAGCCAGTCGATGCGGCTGATCGCCCTGTACGTCGACGGGGAGCGGCGCGTCCTGGAGGAGTCGGCGGCGATCCTCTCCCGCGCCAACCAGGCGCTCGCGACGCTGGAGCGGTACAAGCTCCGCCTCGACGAGGTCGCCGGCACCCTCTCCGCCCTGGAGATCGAGGACCTGGTCACGGTCCGCGACGTCTCCGCCGTCGCGCAGCGCCTGGAGATGGTCCGCCGGATCGCCACCGAGATCGCCGAGTACGTCGTCGAACTGGGCACCGACGGCCGCCTCCTGACGCTCCAGCTCGACGAGTTGATCGCCGGTGTCGAGCCGGAGCGTGAGCTGGTCGCCCGCGACTACGTCCCCGAGCCGACCGCCAAGCGTTCCCGTACCGTCCCCGAGGCGCTCGCGGAGCTGGACGCGCTCACCCACACCGAGCTGCTGGAACTGCCGACCGTCGCCCGCGCGTTGGGCTACAGCGGTTCGCCCGAGACGCTGGACTCCGCCGTGTCGCCGCGCGGTTTCCGGCTGCTGGCGAAGGTGCCGCGGCTGCCCGGCGCGGTCATCGAGCGTCTCGTCGACCACTTCGGCGGCCTGCAGAAGCTGCTGGCCGCCAGCGTCGACGACCTCCAGGCGGTGGACGGCGTCGGTGAGGCCCGCGCCCGCTCCGTCCGCGAGGGCCTGTCCCGCCTCGCCGAGTCGTCGATCCTCGAACGGTACGTCTGACGGTGCCGGGCCCGGGGCCGGTCGGCCGCCGGGCCCGCGCGCACGCATGACGGGCGGGCGTCACCCCGCCAGGAACGCCGCCTCCTTCTCCGGGGACAGCCCCACCGCGGGCCGGCCCCGGCGCAGCGGCGCGGTGCCGCCGACCGACCGCAGCCACGTCCACGTATCGGCGACGGTCTCCGCCACCGGACGGCACCGCAACCCGGTGGCCAGCGCTTTCGTCACCTCGCCGCGGTGCAGCGTGTCGTGCTGCTCACCCGGTGGCAGCCACACCGGCAGTTCCGTCCACGGCGCGATCCCGGCGGCCGTCACCGCCTCCGGCGCGGCCCAGCGCAGTTCGGCGTCCGCACCCGTCACCCGCACACAGGCGTCGAGGAGTTCACCCATCGTGGCGTGGCCGGTCGGGCTGACGAGGTTGTACGCGCCGCCGGGCACCCCGTCGCGCAGCGCGTCCAGCGACCAGCGGGCCAGGTCGCGGACGTCGATGTACTGCAGCGGCAGTTCGCGCGGGCCGGGCGCGAGAACCGGCCCGCCCCGGGCGATGCGGCCCAGCCACCACGGCAGCCGCCCGATGTTCTCGTACGGCCCGAGGATCAGCCCGGCACGGGCCAGCACCGCCCGCTCGCCGAACACCTCCTGGACGGCCAGTTCGGCGCCCCGTTTGGCCCGCGCGTAGTCGTCGGCGGAGGTGTCGTCGGGCGAGGCGTCGACCACCGGGCCGCTCTCGTCGAGCCCGGCGGCGCACGGGAACGGGTGCACCGACCGCGAGGAGACGTAGAGGTAGCGCCCGACCCTGCCGGACAGCAGCCGTGCGGTGTCCCGGGCGGCGGCGGGCGCGCCGCTCCAGGTGTCGACGACGGCGTCCCAGGCCCCGTCTTTCAGCGCGTCCGGCCCGCCCGGGGCGTTCCGGTCGCCGGTGCGCACCTCCGCCCCTGGAGGCGGTGCGTGGCGACCGCGGTGGAAGACCGTCACCTGCCAGCCCCGGGCCAGGGCCTCCTCGGCGACCGCGCGGCCGACGAACTCCGTTCCACCCAGCATGAGCAGCTTCATACGGCGACTGTGTCCCGCGCCGTCCCGGGCCCGCCAGGGACGCGTGCTGCGAGCAGATCCGCCACGGGCGGAACAACCGGAGTCCGTGCGTCCGAAGACGGCGGTCCGCAAGGCGCGACGCTTGCGGGGTACCCCTGCGCTCCCTCGCGCCGTACCCCCGCCCCGCTGCTCGGCAGGGGGCGCCTTGAAACGAACGCCGCGGGTGGGTGCCGCCGTCGTCCTCGGTGGGGCGCGGGACGTACGGCGGGCGACGGCGAGACCGGAACGGGGGCGCCGCCTGGAACGCGGACGGCGCGGGCCGGAACGGGGTCAGGGCGTAGGGAACGCGGGGTACGCCGCCTGGAACGCGGAATGGGTCCGGCCCCGGGCGGGACAGCCCGGGGCCGTTCCGGGACAGCCCGGGATCGTTCCGGGTCAGTCCTTGGCGAGCGTGAAGTCCGTGTGGACCGCGGTCAGGCCCGGGACGGCGGCCTCGACGCGGTACTTGCCGGCGGGGACGGAGGCGGTGCTCGGGGTGGCGCACTGCGGGCCGGCGGCCCGGCGGTCCCAGGTGACGGTGCGGGTGACGGTGGAGTGCGCGGGGATCTTCAGGAAGGCGGTGGCGGAGCCCTTCGGGCAGTCGTCGGAGGCCCACACCGGGTCGTCCGCGGTGGTGTCGGTGATGGTCAGCACCGCGGCCTTCGCGCCGAGATCGACCTTGCAGTCCGCGCCGCCGGTGTTCTTGACGGACAGTTCGAACTCGGGCTTCGTGCCGGGGTGGTACGTGTCCTTGACGCTGCGCAGCGCCAACTCCGTGCTGGAACCGGTGCAGTTCGGCAGGGCCGAACCGGCCGCGACGGGCGCGCCGCCGGTACCCGTGCCGATCGGCCCCTCACCGGAGCCCCCGGATCCCGCGCCGCCCGAGCCCGCGCTTCCGCCGCCCGGACCACCGGAGCCGGCACCGTCCGCGCCGCCGGATCCCCCCGCGCCGCCGTCGCCCGACTCGTCGCGGCCGCCCGGCTTCTGACTGATCGCGGGGCCCGTGGAGGACGGCCCCGGAGTGATGGCGTCGGCCGGGCCGTGCCCCGCGGCGCTCTTGTCCTGGGAGCCGGTGGAGCCGCTGCCGCCGCCCCAGTTGAGGATCCACACCGCGAGGAGGGCGAGCAGCGCGATGATGCCCAGCGCAACGGCTCTCCGCCGCCAGTAGATGGAGGAGGGGAGCGGCCCGATCGGATTGCGCAGAGATCCCACGCGGAAACTCTACGAGAGATCACCACCGGCACCGGCCAGTACCCGCCGCACAGAACGGCAACTTTTCCCATGATCGGCCCGGAGGCAGGACGGGAGAGGGGGCGGGAGGCGTTCCAGGGCCGCTCCGGAACCGTTCCAGGAACATCCCGCGAGGAGGGGGGACGTTCCCAGGGGGCGCCCCTTCGCCCTGCCTTCGGTTCGTTCGGGCGGTGCCGTTCCGGGCGCGTTCTGCGGCCGCCTCTCGTGCTGCCGTTCCGCCGTCCCGCCACCGGCCCGGCCATCCCGTATCCCACCGGCCCGGTGTTTCCGAACGGTCACCGGAGGGGTGCCCTGCGTTGGCCGGACGGTCCGGGGGACGTGGGCCAGGTGCGCTAAGGGCCCGGCATTACGTACCGTCGTCCCTCATGAACAGCACCGACCTCTATCGCGATGTCACCGACTTCGCGCACGGCACCCCTGGGTGGGTCCATTCCTTCGCCGACGCCGGTACCGAAGGCGGGATCCTGCTCCTGATGGCGATGGCCGTCCTCGGCTGGTGGCGGGCGCGGCGCCACGAACCGCGCGCGGTCGCCCTGGCCGTGCTGGTGCCGGTGGGCACGGCCGTCGCCTACCTCCTGAGCGAGATCCTCAAGAGCTTCGTCCACGAGGAGCGGCCGTGCCGGGCGGTGGCGCACGCCGCCGCGTCGATCGCCACCTGCCCGCCCGAGGGGGACTGGTCCTTCCCCAGCAACCACTCGGTGATCGCCGCCTCGCTGGCCGTCGGGATCTTCCTCGCCTGGCGCGCGGCGGCCTGGCTCGCGGTGCCGGTGGCGCTGCTGACCGGCTTCTCCCGGGTCTTCGTCGGCGTGCACTACCCGCACGACGTCGCCGCCGGGCTGCTCTTCGGCGCCGTGATCGCCGCGATCTGCGTGACGGCGCTGACCGGTCCGATGACCGCGCTGATGCTGAAGTTGCGTACGGGGCCGCTGAAGCCGCTGGTCGAGGCGCGGCGGGGCTCGCACGCGGCCGGCTGACCGGTCGGCGACCACCGGGTGGCGGCGCGGGGCTACGGGCCCTGGGGCCGCCACTCCTCTTTGTGGCCGAAACCCCGGCCGTTGTCGATCAGCCGCAGCCAGTCGGGGCGCAGCTCCCACAGGGCGGTCCGTTCCAGGGCCGCGCGCAGCCGCTCGTCCCCGGCGACGAAGGGGAACCGGCCGGTGTACGCGTTCCAGCCCGCCGCCCGCGCGGCGCCGGTCAGCTCCCGGCAGCGGCCGCGTCCCTGGAGCCCGGTGAGCCCGCTCCACTCCTGGCCGTCGCGCTGCGCCGTGAACGCCACCCGGGCACCGGGCCGGGCCAGCGCCCGCCCGTGCCGGGTGGAACGCGCGGTGACGAAGTACAGCAGGGGCGCGGCGGCGTCCCCGCCCGGCGCGTAGAGCACCGCGCACGCCTGCGGCCCGTCGTCGTCCGCGTACGCGAGCGTCAGCGTCGTATGGGCGGCCAGCGCCTGCCGGATCGCGGCCGGACAGCACCCATCGGCCGGGCCGGGACCCTCACCACCGGGCCGGGAGCCTGGAACATCGGGCCTGCCGTCCCCGGGCGCGCCGGAGCGGTCGTCCCCGGGGATGCCGGGCCGGTCGTCCCGGGGGCCGGCCGACCCGCCCTCGGGGTCGCCAGGAGTCCCGCCCCCGGGGCCCTCAGGCACCGCGTCCCTGGGCCCGTCCGCCTCGTACGTGGTCATCGTCGCTGTCTCCGTTCCTGGTGCCGCACGGGACGGCGGCGCCTCGCCGGCCGCCCGTCCCTCCACTCTGCCGCCCGGGACGGGCCCCGTGCAGGCGGGGGCACCCCTCGGCCCCCGGAGCGGGCATCGGGCCTTACCGGGGCTCGCGGATCGGCTCCGGAGAACCGCATCCGTCGACCGGCCTGGTCCGTACGCCGGGCATGGGGGGGGCTGCCCGCGAGGCCGCCCCGGCTCGCCACCCCGAGGCCGCCCCCGGAGCAGTCGCACCCGAGGAGTGGCGAAAGCCTCTGGCAAATGCCCCGCGCGGGTCCCGGTGGCGTGTCACCCCTACCCCCGGTAAGCCGCCACCCGTACGTACCGAGCCTCCCGCGTGCGGGTGGGCGCGGGGTGGTGCGGGCCCGGCGCGTTTCATGGGCGGGTGCGCCCGTGCCAGGATCGGTGGGCCATGACTTCCATCCCCGCCACCACCCCCACGGTCCCGCCCTCCGCCGCCTCCCTGCCCTCTGCCGCCGTACCGGCCGCGGAGGGGTCCGACGGGTCCCAGCTCCACGGCCCCGTCACCGACTGGTTCGACGCACACGCCCGCGACCTGCCCTGGCGCCGCCCCGAAGCAGGCGCCTGGGGCGTGATGGTCAGCGAGTTCATGCTCCAGCAGACGCCGGTCAGCCGGGTGCTGCCGGTCTACGAACAGTGGCTGGCCCGCTGGCCGCGCCCCGCCGACCTGGCCGCCGAAGCCCCCGGCGAGGCGGTCCGCGCCTGGGGCCGGCTCGGCTACCCGCGCCGCGCACTGCGCCTGCACGCCGCCGCGCTGGCCATACAGGAACGCCACGGCGGGGACGTCCCGCGCGAGCACGGCCAGCTCCTGGCGCTGCCCGGTGTCGGCGAGTACACCGCCGCCGCCGTCGCCTCCTTCGCGTACGGGCAGCGGCACGCGGTGCTGGACACGAACGTGCGGCGGGTCTTCGCCCGCGCCGTCACCGGCCGCCAGTTCCCGCCGAACGCCACCACCGCCGCCGAGCGGAAGCTCGCCCGGGCGCTGCTCCCGGACGACGAGCGGATCGCCGCGAAGTGGGCGGCCGCCACGATGGAGCTGGGCGCGCTGGTGTGCACGGCGCGCGGCCCGGAGTGCGGGCGCTGCCCGATCGCCGCCCGGTGCGCCTGGAAGCTGGCCGGTTCCCCGCCCCACGAGGGCCCGGCCCGCCGTACGCAGTCGTACGCGGGCACCGACCGTCAGGTCCGCGGCAAGCTCCTCGCCGTCCTGCGTGAGGCGTTGTCGCCGGTGCCGCAGGCGGCACTGGACGCGGTGTGGGACGAGCCGGTGCAGCGGGCCCGCGCGCTCGACGGCCTGGTCTCCGACGGTCTGGTGGAACCGCTGCCCGGCGGCCGTTACCGCCTGCCGCGCACCTGACCCGGCCACCCGGCCCGGCCGTCCGATCCGGCCACGTACGGAGGGACGCGTCCCCGGGGCGCGTCCCTCCGCCGCGTCCGGGACACCTCCGCCGTCCCGGAACGTCCCGCCCCGGCTCTCCCGCGGACGCCGCCCCGGAACGCCCCGTACGCCGCCCCGGAACGCCCGGCTCGGCCCTGGGACGTCCCGCGCGCCCTCCCGGAACGGCCGGGCGCACCACCCCGGAACGCCCCGCCGCCCGGAACGCCCCATCACCCCCGGCGCCGCCCCCTCAACCCTTCGGCGGCCCCGTCCGTCCGGAGGATGACGCATTTCGGACGGGCCGTCCGTCCCTGGTAGGACCCCTGGGGCGCTGTTACACAACCGACGGATTTCCGTGCACTGCCTGTGGTGCCGACGCACATTGCGCCGCAACACCCCCTCCGTAGCGTCCTCCTCGTGCTGGAGATGACCACCGGCACGGTCAACGTGGGGACTCGCAAAAGCGGAGCGGAGGCGTCGGGATGGCGACCAGCGGCGGCAAGGTACTGGACTTCGAGGAGTACGTACGGACGCGGCAGGATGCGCTGCTGCGCAGCGCCCGGCGGCTGGTGCCGGACCCCGTGGACGCCCAGGACCTCCTGCAGACGGCGCTGGTGCGCACGTACGGCCGCTGGGACGGCATCGCCGACAAGTCGCTGGCCGACGCCTACCTCCGCCGCGTCATGATCAACACCCGTACCGAGTGGTGGCGGGCGCGGAAGCTGGAGGAGGTGCCGACCGAGCAACTGCCCGACGCGAGCGTCGACGACGGCACCGAGCAGCGCGCCGACCGCGCCCTCCTGATGGACATCCTCGGGGTGCTCGCGCCCAAGCAGCGCAGCGTCGTGGTGCTGCGACACTGGGAGCAGATGAGCACCGAGGAGACGGCTGCCGCGCTCGGCATGTCGACGGGTACCGTCAAGAGCACGCTGCACCGGGCCCTGGCCCGCCTCCGTCAGGAGCTGGCCGACCGTGACATCGACGCGCGCATGCTGGAGCGCGGCGAGACGGAGCGGGAGCGGTGCGCGGCCTGACCGGTACGGCATCAGGAACGGCGGCTGTGCGAACAGCGCGGTGAGCGGGAGCGGATTGTCCAGGAACAGGTTGACCGTGGGCGGGTTGACCACAGGCGGCGCGGCCACGGCGGGAGTGGCCGCGCTCGGTCTGCTGCTCGCGGGCTGCAACCCCGGCAGCGAGGGCGTCCGCAGCGAGGGCACGGCCACCACCGCCCCCGCACCCGGCCACGCCCCCACCACCGACCCGTCGCCCACCACGTCCGCGTCCCTGAAGAAGATCGACGCGGTGGCGCTGCTCAAGGGCGACCCGAAGGTCAGCGACGAGGTGCGGCGCACCCTCGCCAAGCCGTGCGTCGCGGACGCGTACCCGGTCGAGGTGACGTACGCCTCGCTCACCGGCAACAAGGCTCCCGACGTCATCGTCAACGTCATGACCTGCGCGGATTCCATCGGGATCGGTGCGTACGTCTACCGTAAGAGCGAGGCGGGCGGCAGCGGGTATGACAACGTGTTCAGCGATGAGCAGCCGTCCGTCTCCGCCGGGGTCAACAAGGGGGACCTGGAGGTCTCCAAGCAGACCTACGGCACCGGGGACAAGGTGTGCTGCCCGTCCGGTGAGGACGTGACCACCTACCACTGGTCCCGCAACCGCTTCGCGGAACTGGACCGCTACCACACGGACTACAGCAAGACCACCGTCGACGGCCCCGGGCCCGATGACGACGACACATCGGAGGGTTGAGACAACGGCATGGCCGACACCCATGTGCTCTTCGTCGAGGACGACGATGTCATCCGCGAGGCCACCCAACTCGCCCTGGAACGCGACGGTTTCGTGGTCACCGCGATGCCCGACGGTCTCGCGGGCCTGGAGGCGTTCCGCGCCGACCGGCCCGACATCGCGCTGCTCGACGTGATGGTGCCGGGCCTGGACGGCGTCAGCCTCTGCCGCCGTATCCGGGACGAGTCCACCGTTCCCGTGATCATGCTGTCGGCGCGTGCCGACTCCATCGACGTCGTCCTCGGGCTGGAAGCCGGCGCCGACGACTACGTCACCAAGCCGTTCGACGGTGCCGTCCTCGTCGCCCGTATCCGCGCGGTGCTGCGCCGTTTCGGCCATGCCAGCGGGCCGGACGCGCGCAGCGGGGCCCAGCCGTCCGGTGCGGACGCCGAGCCCGCGGAGGCGATACTCCGCTTCGGGGACCTGGAGGTCGACACCGAGGGCATGGAGGTCCGCAAGGGCGGCGAGCCGGTCGCGCTGACGCCGACCGAGATGCGCCTGCTGCTGGAGTTCTCCGACGCCCCCGGCACCGTCCTGACCCGCGACCGCCTGCTGGAACGGGTGTGGGACTACGGCTGGGGCGGTGACACCCGCGTCGTCGACGTCCATGTGCAGCGGCTGCGCGGCAAGATCGGACAGGACCGCATCGAGACGGTCCGCGGCTTCGGCTACAAGCTGAGAGGCTGACGCGCCAGGTGTTCAGGCTCCCCCTGCGGACGGGGCTGAGGTGGAAGCTCAGCGCCGCCATCGCGCTGGTCGGCGCCCTGGTGGCGCTGGCGCTGAGCCTCGTGGTGCACAACGCGGCCCGCGCCTCGATGCTCGACAACAGCCGTGACGTCCAGATCGAGCGGCTGAACTCCACCCAGCGGATCTACGAGTCGACCGGCCAGTTGCTGTTCAGCGCCAAGATCGACGACCCGGCGATCCCCGCGGAGCTGCGCAAGGAAGTCCTCACCAACACCCGCGCCACCTACCTCCAGGACAACGGCGAGGCCGCCCCCGAGGTGTGGGCCGCCTCCCCGCTCAGCGGCGGCCGGGTGCTGTCCATGCACAACCGCTTCTACGACCGCTTCAAGGTCCTCGACGATCTCGACCAGGCGCTGGTCATCGGCTCGACAGCGGTCGTCGTCGGCGGCTGCGCGCTGGGCGTCCTGGTCGGCGGGCGGCTCTCGCAGCGGCTGCGGAAGGCCGCGGCGGCCGCCGGGAAGCTCGCCGACGGCGACACCTCGGTCCGGATCCGGGACGCGGTCGGCGGGCGCATCCGGGACGAGACGGACGATCTGGCCTGGGCGGTCGACGCGATGAACGACGCGCTCCAGCAGCGCATCGAGGCGGAGCGCCGGGTCACCGCCGACATCGCCCACGAACTGCGCACCCCCGTCACCGGTCTGCTCACCGCCGCCGAACTGCTGCCTCCGGGCCGGCCCTCGGAGCTGGTCCGCGACCGGGCGCAGGTGCTGCGCACCCTGGTCGAGGACGTGCTGGAGGTGGCCCGCCTGGACGGCTACGCGGAACGCGCCGAACTCCAGGACGTGGCGCTCGGCGAGTTCGTCGGCCGCCGGGTGCGGGCCCTCAACTCGGACGTACGGGTCGAGATCGTCCGGGACGCGGAGGTCACCACCGACCCGCGCCGCCTGGAACGCATCCTCGGCAACCTCATCGCCAACGCCGTCCGGCACGGCAAACCGCCCATCGAGGTCACCGTCGAGGGCCGCATCCTGCGCGTCCGCGATCACGGCAAGGGCTTCCCGGAGGCGCTGCTGAAGGAGGGCCCGAGCCGTTTCCGTACCGGCAGTAGCGACCGCGCGGGCCGTGGCCACGGCCTCGGCCTGACCATCGCCGCAGGTCAGGCCCGGGTCCTCGGCGCCCGCCTCACCTTCCGCAACGCCGACGAAGTGGGCGACGGCTCGACCGGCGCCGTCGCCATCCTCTGGCTCCCGGAGAACGCCCCGACGGCCACGGGCAGCTTCCCGGTCATCCACCTGCCGGAGCGGTGAGGACGGGGCGGTGTGCGGTGGGGCCGGGGCGGTCCCGTACGGGACCGCCCGTGTCCCTTAGGGGAGGCTCCGGCCCTTACGGGCTCGGCATCCCGTAGGGGAGTCGCCTGTCCCTTACGGCCCGGAGTCCCGTAAGGGACGGGCGATCACGTACGGGCCTGACGTCCCCTACGGGCCTGCCCCCCTTACGGGAATCCGGCACCTCTCGGAGCCCCGGCCTCCCCGTAGGGCCCCGATGTCCCCTACGGTCCCGCCGCCTCCACCATCGCGCTGATCCACAGTTCCGGTACGAGCCGGTACCCCGTGCCGTGCCGTTCGACCCGGCTCAGGGCCGGGTACTCGGTGTGCGCGCCCGCGAGGAGGGCGCCGTCCGCCGCCGCCCCGCGCAGGACCGCCTCCCGGGTGCGGGCCGCGGCCGCGGCGTCCGAGTCGAAGACGACGGTCGCGTCGGGGCGCGGTGCCTGTACGGCCGGCAGGTGCAGCAGGTCGCCGACGAGCAGGACGGTCCGGCCGCCGCCGGTGAGCCGGTAGCCGCAGTGGCCCGGGGTGTGGCCGGGCAACGGGAACGCCGTGACGCCCGGCAGGACGGGGTGCTCACCGGTGAACGTGCGGATCCGCTCCCGGTACGGCGCCAGGGCGCGCGCCGCGCCGGCGCGGATGATCTCCGGCGCCCACGGCGGCAGCCCCTCGTCCGGCTCCGGCACCGGCGCGCCGGCCCCGTCCGGCAGCCAGTGCGCCAGCTCGTCGGCGTGCAGGACGACCTCGGCGCGCGGGAAGTACGGGGCGCCGTCGGGGGTGACGAGCCCGGCGCTGTGGTCGAGATGGAGGTGGGTGAGGAGGACGGTCTCGATCTCCTCGGGGCGCACACCGGCCCCGGCCAGCGCGTGGGGCAACCGTCCCAGGGTGGGGACCGAGTCGTTCCCCATGCCCGCGTCGATCAGTGCGGGGCCGTGGCCCGGCCCCCGGAGCAGGTACATGGTGTGGGTGAGGGCGGCGCACTCCGGCCGGTGCGCCGCCTTCTGGAGACGTACCGCCTCCCCGGTGTCGAAGCGGGGGAGGACGGTCGCCAGATCGGCGGTGAAGAACCCGTCGCTGAGGGCCGTCAGGGTGGTCTCCCCTACGGGCCAGTGGACGGCGCTGGAGTAGGGGCTCGGGACAGCGGATGCCATGGTCTCTCCTGTCGTCGCCGCCCAGTATGGGGAGACCGGCGCCCGAGGGGACAGACCGCCCGGAGCCGTCCCGTAAGGGGTGTGCGGGTCCGCGCCGAGCGCCCCGTCGTCGCCCTTGCCCGCCCCCGGGGGCATCCCGGAAGGGACGCGCGGGCTCTTCCTCGGGGTACACCGCCCCGAAAAGTGTCGACTCACTCGACATGTCGAGTGAGTCGACATAAGGTTCGGGCATGCCCGAATCCCGAGAAGCAGAAGCGGCACGCCTCGCCGCCCTGTCCGACCTCATCGCCTGGGCCGCGCGCCGGGAACGGCTCAGCGAGGACCGCGCCGACGCCGTCGCCGCCGCCTGGCGCACCGGCACCCGGAACGTCGCCGAGCTGGCCCGCCTCGCCCGGGTCACCCGCGACACCATCTACGCGGACCTGGCCGCCCGGAACATCGACCGCGGCTCCCGCGAGGAGGAGGCGCCGGGCCCCCGGGCGGCCGGCGGGGTCCCCCTGCACGGCGACGCGGTGCGGACCGCCGCCCGGATCGCCGACGCCGTCGCCCGGCCCGCCTACGTGCACGACCCCCGCGACCCCCTCGCACGCGCGGCCCTCGCCGCGGCCGGCGCGCTGGAAACCGTCGCCGACGTGCTGCAGCCGCCGACGGATCAGGGGCCGGGCTGGACGCCCCGGGAGACGCTGCCCGGCCTGGCGGTTCAGGGTGAGGCGCTCACGCACCACAGTCACCGGGCCCTGGCCGCCGTCGCCGGACCCGCCGACCTCGCGGCCGACTCCGACCACCGCCGCCAGGCCCTCCTCCACACCGGCCGGCACGCGGTGGCCGACGGGGCGAGCGTCACGCTCACCCTGCCGACGGGCGAGACCCTCACGCTCCGGGTGGGGCGCGACGAGACCGGGTGGACCCGACTGACGGGCGACAGCCCCCTGGTCACCGGAGACGTCGACGGTCTCGACCACCTGGAGGCGCAGGCGGCCCTCCAGACGCTCGCCCGTGTCGCCACGCGGCACCTCGCGGAGTCCGCCTTGGCCGAGCGCCGCAAGGACGCCCCGCCCGGCGGGGGCCGCGTCCGCACCCGCGTCCTCCCGGGCAACGAGGACTGACGGAACAGGGCCCGTACGGGACGTCCCGTACGGGCTCTGCGCTCAAAGGACTTGGGTGACCGGCCCCGCGGTGAAGTCCCCTACGGCCTTGTCCCTAGGGGAATCGGCCCCCTCGGCCTTCATGGCAGACGACCCCTACGGGCCTTCTCCGGGTTCACCCCTACGGGGCGTCAGCCGCCCACCTTCCCGCTCCAGTACGCGTCGTCCATCTTCATCGCGTCCGGGCTGAACGCGACCTCGGCCTTCCCGGCGGCCTCCGGGGGCAGCGAGAACGCGTACTTGCCGACGGCCTTGCGGCCCGGCAGGACGTAGCCGTCGATGACCTTCTGGCGTCCGCTGCCGTCGATCACCAGCTCCGCCGTCGCGCCGTCCGCGTCGCTGACATCGGGGAGCCCGGTGCTGACCCGGACCCGCTCGGCACCGGTGTTGACCACGGTGACGGTGACCTCGATGGCCTTGTTGCCCTCGGCGTGCCCGTTGGCGAACTCGTCCGGGGTGAACGGCCCCGGCTCGCCGACCGTCACCTTCAGGCCGTTGGCGAACGTGTACGTCTCCCCGAACGTCAGGTGACGGGCCTTCTCCGCCGCCGCCTCGGCCTTCTTGGACGCCTCGTCGGTGGCCTTGATCTCCTCGGCCTCGGACCGGACGCGGTCGACCGCCCTGTCCACGATCACCACCGTGAAGATCAGGCTGACCGCCGCGATCAGCAGTCCGGCGATCCCCAGGAACACGCCGGTCAGCGTCATGCCACGGTTCGTCGCCACGCCCTTGCGCGCCTGCGAGGCGCCGATGCCGCCGAATATCAGGGCCAGCAGCGCGGGCAGCCACGCCAGCCAGAACAGCACGATGAACAGGCTGAGTACGAGACCGGTGATGCCGAGCACCAGCGCGCTGACGCCCATGCCGTTGCGCGGCTGCGGCGCGCCCCAGGGTGCCGCCGCCGGGTACGGCGCCCGTTCGACCGGTTCCGTCCCGGGCGGCGGCGCCGCCCAGGGATCGCGTGCGGCGCCGTCGGGCGTCTCATCGGGTCTGCCGTCGGGCTGCTGCTCTCCGGGCGGAGCGGGCACAGGCATGCGAAGTCCTCGTATCGATCGGAAAGAGACGAACTGGCGACAATAGCAGTCGCCTTTACTCGTACATTGCCTATTTTCCGGTCCTCCGCGGACAGCCTTCTCGGACGATCCCCGCTGCGTCGCCCGAGCGCCTCCTGGCGACTCCTTCCGCATCACGCGCCGTCGTAATGCGCGCCGAGGAGAGGGACCGGGGGCGGCCTCTCCCGCCTCGGTCAGGTCGAACGCGCCCCATTCCAGGAGCGCTAGGGCCGGACCGCGCCCTCGCCGCGAAGGCGTTCCCGGCCCGGCCCGTGTTCGTCCCGGCGGCCAACAGCGGTGCGCCGGAAGGCGTTCGACGTCACCGAAGGGCCCGGCTCACCAGGCGGCCGGGTCCTTCGTCAACATGCCGAAGATCGTGCCGTCCGGGGACGTCCCGTAGATCCGTCCCAGGGACGGGGCGGGCGCGGGCACGGTCTCCAGGAAACCGTTGTGGCGGGTGGCCTTCAGACGGGGCGGGGTCTGGCCCGTCAGATCGCCGTTCCGGGCATCGAGGGCGAGGAGACGGCCGTCGGCGGAGGAGAAGTACAAGCGGTCGTCGGCCGTGACCACGGGCGTGGAACCGCGCGCGACGGAGGTCTCCACGTCCCACTTCCGCTCGCCGACGGCCTGGAGCGCGCCGCCCTCGGCCAGCAGGTACGCCGTCTCACCACGCACCGTCGCGAGAACGCCGTCCAGCGGGGCGGCGAGCGGCAGGCGGCGGCTGTGCCGGGTCCGCGGGTCGTAGCGGACGACGGCGGTCGTCCGGGAGGCGAACTGCGGCTCGCCGGCGGTGAGATAGAGCGTCCCGGAGGCGCCCGCCCCGGCGACCGTCAGCATCCCGGGCAGCCGAGCCTGCCAGCGGACGTCACCGGACGCCGGATCGATCGCGGTGACCTGCGTGGCGGTGCCGTCCGCGCCGGTCTCGGCGGCGTACGCGGTGCGGACGTCGGTCCCGTACGTCCGGAACGACGGCAGCGCGTGCCCGGGGAAGGCGCGGTGCCAACGGGGGCGGTGGGTGGCGCTGTCGAGGGCGGTGACCGTGCCGTCGGCGGCGGTCAGCAGGACCGTGTTCCCGGTGAGGGACGCGCCGCCCTGGTACGCCGTGAGGGCGGTGGACCAGCGGGTACGGCCCCGGCCCTCGGCGGACGGGTCGAGGGCGCTCAGCCGGGTGCCGTCGGCGGAGGTGACGTAGAGCAGACCGCCGGAGAGCCGCGGTGCGGGCGGCGCGGTGTCCGTCTTCCCGGAAGGCGGCGCGGCGCGGCGCCACACCACCTCACCCGTCACCGGATCGAGCCGGGCGGCGGTCACACCGCGCTGCGCACAGAAAACGGCGCCGCCGCTCCCCGCCGAACAGGCGGGCATCTCGGCCTCGTGCCCGGCGGGACGCGGCAGCAACGTGGTGCGCCAGGGGTGGAACGCGCCGCTCGGCGACGGCGCGGGACGACGCGGCGCCCCACCCCCGGACGTGGCCTGCGCGATGACGAAACCGCCGGTCAGAGCCACGGCAAGAGCGGCGGCGGCCCAGACGAACAGACGACGCCGGGGGCGGCGGGCCTTCCCGGGGGCATCGTTCGAGGAGCGGGACGGGTCTTCGGGCCGCCCCTCGGCCTGGCGCCCGGCCCCGGGCCGGGCGCCGGATTCCGTTCCACCCTGGAACGCGGCCCCGGTCCGGACGTCGGACTCCGCACCACCCTGGAACGCGGCCCCCGGATCGGCCCCGGCCCCCGTCCCACCCTGGAACGCCGCCCCCGGCTCCGCGCCGGGCTCCCCGTCCGTCACCTCCCGGAGCGCGTCCCGTACGTGCGTCACCTCCGTCGACGGCGCATCCGCGGCCGGCCACCCCGGAACGAACGCCTGCCCCGGCGCCCCCGGCTTCCCTGGAACGAGCGAATGATCCGGCGGGCCCGCCTGCCCCGGAACGCGGGGCCGGGCCGCGAACCCCACCGGCGTATCGGACGGGCCGCCCTCCGCCAGCCGCTCCCACAGGTCGAGGTGGACCTCGGTCGGCAACTCCGTCCGCAACCGGTCCATCAGGGCGCGCGGCGTCGGCCGGTCCGCCGGATCCTTCGCCAGACAGGCGGCGATCAGCGGCGTCAACTCCTCCGGCACACCGTCCAGATCGGCGTCGTCGTGCACCACCTGGTACGCGACGATGTACGGGCTGTCCGAGTCGAACGGCCCCCGGCCCGTCGCCGCGTGCACCAGCACCGACCCCAGTGCGAACACATCCGCCTGCGGCCCCACCTCACGCGGGCGCTGGAACTGCTCGGGCGCCATGAACGGCGGCGTCCCGATGAGTTTTCCGGTCTCGGTGCGCATCTCGCTGTCGGACGGCCGCGAGATCCCGAAGTCGATGACCTTCGGCCCGTCCGCAGCCAACAGGACGTTGCTGGGCTTCAGATCGCGGTGCACCACCCCGGCACGGTGGATGTCGCGCAGCGCCTCGGCGAGGCCGCAGGCCAGCGCCCGCAGCTCACAGGCGGGCAGCGGCCCGTTCCGCTTCACCTGCTCGGCGAGGGTCGGCCCGGAGATGTGCAGCGTCGCCATCCACGGCCGGGCGGCATCCGGGTCCGCGTCCACGACCGGCGCCGTGAACGCCCCGCTGACCCGCCGGGCCGCCGCCACCTCCTGCCGGAACCGCCCCCGGAACTCCGGATCCTGCGCGAACTCCGCATGGATGACCTTGACCGCCAGCGGCAGCCCCGACGACGAACGGGCCAGATGCACCTCGCCCATACCGCCCGCGCCCAGCCGCCTCTCCAGCCGGTACTGCCCCGCATATCCCGGACGTTCCGCTTCCGGCTCCGCGCCGGTTTCCCGCAGCGGCGACATCGTCCACCCCCGTGTCCTTCGCCGTGCCGAACCCCGCGCTCAGAAGGGCGCAGGGGTACGCGCGGAGCCTAGTCGATGGTGCGTACGGGACGGACGGGGCTTGCTAGCGTGCCGGTGCACAGGCGCCCGCCCGCACCGGGCGGCGCACCACCGCGCGCCCGACGGCGCACTCCACGGGGGAGCAACCATGAGCGACACCCAGGACCCGTCCGCACCCGGCGAGACCCCGGCGGACGGCACGGCGGACGGCACCTTCGAAGCCCGCGCCGCCTCCGCCGCGACCTACCCGCTGGTCCCCGGCTACCGCGTCAACGTCCGCCAGGGCCCCAGCACCGCCACCGCCGTCATCCGGCGACTCCCGGCCGGCTCGTACGTCCAGATCCGCTGCCAGCGCCACGGCCAGCGCGTCTCCGGTCCGACCGGCGTCTCCGACATCTGGGATGCGATCGGAGGCGGCGGCTACGTCTCCGACAGCTACGTCCGGACGGGGAGCAGCGGGTTCGTGGCGCCGCGGTGCGCGTCCTGAGGCGAACGGCCGACGCCGTGCGGGAGGGGGCCGTTTTCCAGGCCGCCTGGATGAGCCGCGGGCCGTCGCCGGACGCGCGGCCCGGCCGGGACGTGAGCCCGGACCGGTAGGGGCGGCGGCTGTGCCGTCGGGGCTCGTACGGCGACGTGTTCGGGCATCGGCCGTTCCAGGCGGTGGGCCCACCGGTTTCCCGGTGGTGAGCCGGCCGTTCCAGGCAGTGAGTCCGGCCCCGTGCGCCGCGGTGTTCGGCGGAGTGCGCGGCCGTCGTCCTGTACCGGTCGCCGGGCCGTTCCAGCGGGATACCCGACCCGTTCCAGGCGCCGGGCAGCCCGTTCCCACCCGTTCCAGGCGGTGCCCGGCAGGACCGCCCGGTGGCCCGGGGCCCGCGGCGCCCGGGGCGGCGATAATCGGAGTATGAGCGACGAGCGGACGACCCCCGGCGGTCCGGAACGCGGCACCGGCACCGGTACCGGCCCGGCGGACGGCGGGCCCGAGCCGGAGCCGATCCGCTTCTTCGGCACCTGCTGGCTCCACCACGACCACGGCTACGCCCTGCGCCGCGTTGCCGTCGCCGCCGGATCGCTGCTGCTCACCGTGGTCGGCGCGCTCATCCTGCGGTTCGCGTTCCAGGGCCTCGCGATCGGTGAGGTCGGACCGCTGGTGACCGTGCTGGTCATCGCCGGGTTCGCGGTCTGCAGCGCGCTCGCGTTCCGCCGCACCTGGGACGGGTTCGTCCGCCGCCCCGACCCGTCCTCGGCGAGCGCCGCCGACCGCTCCGCGCAGAGCCTGCTCCTGATCGGCTTCCTCGGCTCCCTGTTCGCCTACTTCTGCCGCAGTCTGATCGAGGCTCCCGGCGAGAAACTGCACCGCGCCGAGTACGCCGCCGCCCGCTCCCGCCACGAACGCCGCCGCACGGCCCGTACCGGCAACCCGGCGGCGAAACGCGCGAAGAACGACCAGAACGCGAAATCCCCCAAGGGGAAGCGGAAGTAGCGGCTGGGCGGCCTTGAGGGGGCCCGCACGGGCAAACCGCAGGGGAAGCCAGGCCCTCCCGCACCCGAGGGCGCGCACCCTCCTCACCCGGGGCACGCACCCCAGGACCGGCCGCTCAGTACTCCCAGTCCGGCCGCCCCTCCCCGTACAGCCAGTCGTCGAAGAGATCCGTCAGATCCTCGTCCGTGCGTTCCTGACAGAAGTCGATGAACTCCTCGGAATCCGCGTTCCCGTGCCGGTGCGCCGCCGGCCACTCCTTCAGAATCCGGAAGAACACCTTGTCACCGACTGCGTTCCGGAGCTGCTGGAGCACCATCGCGGCCCGATCGTAGACCGGCGCCCCCGTCACGTTCTCCGCCGACCCCTGGTCCCCCGGCGGAAACTCCCACAGCTCCTCGTACGAGATGCCGTCCACCTCGTCCTCGTCGCCCTCCTCCAGCGCGTACAGCGCGTCGAACTGCTCCTGGGGCGTGCGCCCGCCCTCGTGCGCCTCCCACAGCCACTCCGCGTACTGCGCGAAACCCTCGTTCAGCCAGACGTCCTCCCAGGTCAGCGGCGTCACCGAATCCCCGAACCACTGGTGCGCCGTCTCGTGCACCACCGTCGACGTATCGGGGGCACCCGCGTACACCGGCTTCGTCTGCGTCTCCAGCGCCACCCAGTCGATCCGCTCCGGCGTGTGGTCGACGACCGCCCCCGCCGACGCGAACGGATACGGCCCGAACAGCTTCCGCGACCAGGCCAGCACCTCCGGCAGCCGGTCGAGCGCCTCCCGGCTGCCCGCCGCCTCCTTCGGATCCACCGCGACGTACAGCGGCAACCCGTCCGCAGTCCGCGACTGATGGACGTCGAACCGCCCGATCGTCGCCGTCGCCAGGTACGTCGCCATCGGCTCCCCGGAGTGCCACACGAACGTCGTCCGCCCGCCGGAGGTGACGCTCGACCGCAGTTCCCCGTTGGCGACCGCGGTGTACCCGCGCGGCACGGTGATCCGGAAGTCGTACGCCGCCTTGTCCCGCGGATGGTTGTTCCCGGGGAACCACGTCATCGCCCCGGCGGGCTCCCCCGACACGAACGCCCCGTCCGCCGTCTTCACCCACCCCTCCGCCGACCCGTCCGCGTCGGTCATCTCCTGCGGCACCCCGTCGTACGCCACGGTCGTCCGGAACGTGCTCCCCTTCCGCAGCCCCTCCGCCGGACGCACCGTCAGCTTGTGTCCCTTACGGGAGAACCCGGCCGGGGCACCGTCGACCCTTACGGAGGTGACCCGCAGCCCCTGGAGGTCCAGCCGGAACGCACGGAGGTCCCGCGTCGCCTTCGCGGTGATCCGCGCCGTCGCATCGAGCTGCCGCTCCGCCACGTCGTACGCCAGCTCCAGCCCGTAATGACGTACGTCGTACCCCCCGTTGCCGAGCGTCGGGAACAGCGGATCCCCGACCCCGCCCGCACCCACCGCCCCCTTGACCTCGGAGCCCCGCGTACAGGACGACACCAGCAGTACGGCGACGAGCGCGGCGGACGAGGCGGCGGCCCCACGACGGAAACGGACGGACCGGCGCTTCACAGCTCTCCAGACATCGGCTCGGACCCGGAACACCGGGCCGGGAACCGCACCGGTCACCCCGCCCGGCCCCTGCATGATCACGAAACGCCGACCCTACGGACTTTTCCGGCACGGGGCAGGACACAACCGGCGACCAGCAACGAACCGGACCCGCGAGACGGGTGGAATGGGTGGAACGGGGCGGAATAAGGGTGGAACGCCGCATGCCGAAGAGAGTGGAACGCGGCGGAGAGCCGCAGGGCCCGGAACGGACCGAGGCCCACGAACCGGAGGCGTCACCCGGAGCCCGTAGGGCCGGGGGAGAGGGGCCCGCCGTCCGCACCCCGGAACACCCCCGCCACCCACTGTCCCCGGGTGCGAGGATGACCGCGCAACCAGGCACCCCCAGGGACGTGCCGCCGCCCGCCCGGCCACCGGCCGGCCGTGGGCCCCGACCGGAGAACCGGCGGGGAAACCGGCACCGCACCCTGACACCACCACCGGCGAGGTGAAGCGCAACATGGCTCAGAAGGTCGCCGTACTCGGCACCGGAAAAATTGGCGAAGCCCTGCTCAGCGGCATGATCCGCGGCGGCTGGGCCCCCGCCGACCTGCTGGTCACCGCCCGCCGCCCCGAGCGCGCCGCCCAGCTCCGCGAGCGCTACGGCGTCGAAGCGGTCACCAACGCCGAGGCCGCAGCCGCCGCCGACACCCTGATCCTCACCGTCAAACCGCAGGACATGGGCACCCTCCTGACCGAACTGGCACCGCACGTCCCCGCCGACCGCCTCGTCATCAGCGGCGCCGCGGGCGTCCCCACCGCCTTCTTCGAGGAACGGCTGGCCACCGGCACCCCCGTCGTCCGCGTCATGACCAACACCCCCGCCCTCGTCGACGAAGCCATGTCCGTCATCTCCGCGGGCACCCACGCCACCGGCGACCACCTCCGCCGCGCCGAGGAGATCTTCGCGGGCGTCGGCAAGACCCTGCGCGTCCCGGAGTCCCAGCAGGACGCCGCGACCGCCCTCTCCGGCTCCGGACCGGCCTACTTCTACTTCCTCGTCGAGGCCATGACCGACGCCGGCATCCTCCTCGGACTGCCCCGCGACAAGGCCCACGACCTCATCGTCCAGGCCGCGATCGGCGCCGCCGTCATGCTCCGCGACAGCGGCGAGCACCCCGTCAAACTCCGCGAGAACGTCACCTCCCCCGCGGGCACCACCATCAACGCCATCCGCGAACTGGAGAACCACGGCGTCCGCGCCGCCCTCCTCGCTGCCCTCGAAGCCGCCCGCGACCGCAGCCGCGAACTCGCCTCCGGCAACGGCTGACCCCCTGCCCACGAGCGGCCCCTACGGGACGGATCCGCCCCGTAGGGGCCGCTCCCCCCCCCGGGCTCTTCCCCTACGGGGCCGCCCCCGGGCCACCCTTCTCCCACGGGGCCGAGGCCGAGTCCGGGAACCGCACCAGGGGCGAGGCCGGTGCGCGGCCGAGGCCGCCCACTTGCGGGCCGGCCCCCTCGGCGCCGCCACGACGCAGCGCCCCTTCCCCTACGGGCTCTACCGACCTGCCGACCCGTAAGGGGAAAGCCCCCCGCAGGGCACCCCTCACAGAGCTCACCCCTACGGCACGCCCCGCCCTCACCCCGGCGGCAGCAACCCCACAGCCCGGCACGCCGCATCGACCCGCGGCCGCGCCAGCGCCCGGGCCCGCTCCGCCCCGGCCCGCAGCACACCGTCGACATATCCCGGATCCGCGGCCAGCTCCGCATGCCGCTCCCGCACCGGCCGCAACAGCTCCACCACCGCCTCCGCCACATCCTTCTTCAACGCCCCGTACGAGCCGTACGCCCCGGCCAACGCCCCAGGCTCGCCACCCGTACAGGCCGCCAGTACCTCCAGCAGATTCGCCACCCCCGGCCGCTCGACCGGGTCGTACACCACATCCGGGTACGCGTCCGTCACCGCCCGCGCCACCTTCTTGCGCACCGCCTCCGCCTCGTCCAGCAGATGGACGATCCCCGCCGTCCGCGCATGCGACTTACCCATCTTCGCCGTGGGCTCCTGAAGATCCTTCACCCGCGCCGCCACCGGC
>NZ_CP172415.1:0-2797500 GCF_044497305.1 Streptomyces sp. BBFR2 | reverse complement strand
GGTTGTCCCGGGGTAAGGGTGTAGCCCGTCATCTAGGCAAATCCGGATGACATGGTGGGTGAGACCTGATGCCGAGCCGATTGTGGTGAAGTGGATGATCCTATGCTGTCGAGAAAAGCCTCTAGCGAGTTTCATGGCGGCCCGTACCCTAAACCGACTCAGGTGGTCAGGTAGAGAATACCGAGGCGTTCGGGTGAACTATGGTTAAGGAACTCGGCAAAATGCCCCCGTAACTTCGGGAGAAGGGGGGCCATTGCTGGTGATCGGATTTTCTCCGTGAGCTGGTGGTGGCCGCAGAGACCAGCGAGAAGCGACTGTTTACTAAAAACACAGGTCCGTGCGAAGCCGTAAGGCGATGTATACGGACTGACGCCTGCCCGGTGCTGGAACGTTAAGGGGACCGGTTAGTCATGATTCGTCATGGCGAAGCTGAGAACTTAAGCGCCAGTAAACGGCGGTGGTAACTATAACCATCCTAAGGTAGCGAAATTCCTTGTCGGGTAAGTTCCGACCTGCACGAATGGCGTAACGACTTCTCGACTGTCTCAACCATAGGCCCGGTGAAATTGCACTACGAGTAAAGATGCTCGTTTCGCGCAGCAGGACGGAAAGACCCCGGGACCTTTACTATAGCTTGATATTGGTGTTCGGTTCGGCTTGTGTAGGATAGGTGGGAGACTGTGAAGCGGCCACGCCAGTGGTTGTGGAGTCGTTGTTGAAATACCACTCTGGTCGTGCTGGATGTCTAACCTGGGTCCGTGATCCGGATCAGGGACAGTGTCTGGTGGGTAGTTTAACTGGGGCGGTTGCCTCCTAAAGGGTAACGGAGGCGCCCAAAGGTTCCCTCAGCCTGGTTGGCAATCAGGTGTTGAGTGTAAGTGCACAAGGGAGCTTGACTGTGAGACTGACGGGTCGAGCAGGTACGAAAGTAGGGACTAGTGATCCGGCGGTGGCTTGTGGAAGCGCCGTCGCTCAACGGATAAAAGGTACCCCGGGGATAACAGGCTGATCTTCCCCAAGAGTCCATATCGACGGGATGGTTTGGCACCTCGATGTCGGCTCGTCGCATCCTGGGGCTGGAGTCGGTCCCAAGGGTTGGGCTGTTCGCCCATTAAAGCGGTACGCGAGCTGGGTTTAGAACGTCGTGAGACAGTTCGGTCCCTATCCGCTGTGCGCGTAGGAGTCTTGAGAAGGGCTGTCCCTAGTACGAGAGGACCGGGACGGACGAACCTCTGGTGTGCCAGTTGTTCTGCCAAGGGCATGGCTGGTTGGCTACGTTCGGAAAGGATAACCGCTGAAAGCATCTAAGCGGGAAGCCTGCTTCGAGATGAGGGCTCCCTCCCACTTGATGGGGTAAGGCTCCCAGTAGACGACTGGGTTGATAGGCCAGATATGGAAGACCGGTAACGGTTGGAGTTGACTGGTACTAATAGGCCGAGGGCTTGTCCTCAGTTGCTCGCGTCCACTGTGTAGGTTCTGAAGTAACGACCTGTGTTGTGCCGGGTTGGTTAACTTCATAGTGTTTCGGTGGTCATTGCGTTAGGGAAACGCCCGGTTACATTCCGAACCCGGAAGCTAAGCCTTTCAGCGCCGATGGTACTGCAGAGGGGACTCTGTGGGAGAGTAGGACGCCGCCGAACAATTTTTAGCTCCGGTCTCCGCAACCAGTTTGGTTGCGGAGACCGGAGCATTTTTGCGTTGTGCCTGTGGATTTCACTGGTCAGCGGGGGCGGGCGCTGCGATGCTGTGGCAATGGCGTACCTGATCAGACCGGTGAAGGCGGACGAGTGGAAGCGGCTCAAGGAGCTGCGGCTGGCGGCGCTGGCGGATTCCGTGGCGCGGGTGGCGTTCCGGGAGACGTTCGAGGAAGTCGCGGCGCAGCCGGCGGAGTACTGGCAGGAACGGGCCGCGCGGAGTGATGAGAGCGGCACCGCGCTGACACTCATCGGTGAGGGCCCGGACGGCAGTTGGGGCGGAATGGTCGTGGTGCGGCTGGACGCCGAGGCCGAGGTGGCACAGACGGAGATCGTGGCGGCCTACGTACGGCCCGAATACCGGGGGACGGGGCTGTCGCGGGAGCTGTTCGAGGCGGCGCTCGGCTGGTCGTGGAGCCTTTCGGAGCCGGTGGTGGCCCGCGTACGGGTGTGGGTGCACGAGGAGAACGCGCCGGCGGAGGGGCTGTACCGGGCGCTGGGGTTCGCCCCTACGGGGCGGACGGCGGCGGATCCGCGGAATGCGGAGGCCGTCGAACGGGAGATGGCGCTGGCCCGGTTGTAGCGGGTGGGCCGCCCCGGGGTGTACGGCTCAGAGGGGCGGAGTCGCGTGGGGCCAGCGGGCGCGGGCCTGTTCCGGGGAGCGCATCGTGGCGAGGGTGAGCAGGCCGCGGGGCGGGTCCGTACGGAGGAGGTCCGGTAGGGCCGGCAGCGGGGCCAGTGCGGCGATGTCGTCCAGGACGAGGGTGAGCGGCGGATCGAGGCGCCCGGTGGAGGAGCGGGTGGCCAGCCGGCGGCCGTGCTCGACGACGTACGTCAGGAGCGCGGTGAGCAGCGGCATCGTGCCCGGGTCGGGGCGCGGGTCCTCCAGGGCATCGCCGACGACGTAGAGCGTGCCGCCCTCGTCGAGGAAGGAATCGAGGGCGAGGGCGTCGGCGCGCTGGGCGTTGCAGGCGTCGCGGATGTGGACGGAGCCGAGGGCGGACAGGGCCCGGTCCGCCAGCTTCTTCGCCTGGTCGCGGCGTTCCGGGTGGGCGGTCAGGACGGATTCCAGCTCGCCCGCCTGGCCGGGGGCGGACTTCGGGTCGGTGCGCAGGACGCGGACCGGTTCCTGGGCGCCGCCGGTGGCGTGTGCCCAGCGGTGCAGTTGGCGGAACGGGCGTCCGTCCAGTGCGGCCGCGTGCAGCCAGCAGCGCAGCAGCGTCCGGGCGGCGTCGGCGACGGCCGCGTCCAACGGACTGTGCGGTGCCACGGGGGCCAGCAGCGCGGCGGCGCGGGAGGCGGCGGTGGCGAGGTCCTCGCAGCCGGCCGTCGGTGACCAGCGGAGACGGGACGGGGTGTCGAGGCGGTGCGCCGGGTCGTAGGCGAGGACGGGGCCGAGTTTGGCGCGGGCGTCCTTGGAGGCCGACCAGAGGGACGGATCGGTGGTCGCCACGACGACGGGGCCCGGGGCCGCGGCGACGGCGGCGAGCGCCGCGGCGGTGGCGGCGGTGCGGTCCGTGCCGAAGAGGAGACGGGGCAGAGGCGGTTCGGGGGAGGCGCCGGGCAGAGGCGTGGAGGCTGCGCCGGTGAGAGAGGTGGCGGCTGCGGCGGCGAGCGCGCCCCCGGGGAAGGGGGTGCTCGTACCGGGAGCTGTGGTGGGCGTGTCCGGGGAAACGCTGGGGCCGGGGGCCGTGCCCGCGACGAGGGGCGTGCCCGGGGCGGGAGTCGTGCCGAGGGCTGCGCCCGGGGCGGCGGCCGCGCTTGCCCCAAGGGCTGCGCCTCCCCCGAGGGATGTGCCGGAATCCGTGGTCGCGCCGGAGGCCGTACCCGTAAGGGAAGCGGCGTTGAGGGTGCCGGGGCTGTTCCCGGTGGCCGTCTCCGTAGGGGTGGGCGTCGTGACGCCCGTGGCGGGCGGCGTGTCCGTGCCGAAGGGCGTGCGTGGGGCGTTGGTTGAGGGGGCGTCAAGTGACGGGGCGGATTCCGGCGGTGTACCGGTGGCAGCGGGGCCCGTAGCCCCAGGAGCGGCCGGGGCGGAGTCCGTAGGGGCGTATCCGGACGGTCCCCGAGGGGCTGTGCGGCGGGCGCGGCGGACGGCGCGGTAGCGGGTGAGGGTGCCGAGGATGAAGAGGGTCAGGACCAGCAGGGCCATCAGTTCGCCGATGAGCAGGCCCCAGAAGAGGCCGTAGCCGGAGAGCTGGGTCTTGGGGGTGGCGGGCCAGGCGCCGGGGAGGTCGTGCGGTTCGGTGACGAGGTGGCGGAGGGCGCCGGGGGTGCCGGAGTAGCTGACGCCGTCCGGCCAGGCGCCGTGGCTGAGGAGCCCGGCGAGGCCGGTCGCCGTCCAGATCAGGACGCTCAGGCCGAGGAGGAAGCCCAGCAGGCCGAGGAGGAGGGAGTCCGGGACGCCGCCGTGCTGCCGGGGGCCGCGGGCGGGCCGGGGGCCGCCGTACCGGGGGCCGTGCGGTCCGGTGGCGTGCGGCTCCGGGTGGCCGCCCCGTGGGTCGTACCGGTCGTCGTACGGCGCGGGGTGGCCGCCTCGGGGTGCGTACCGGTCGTCGTACGCACCCGCGGGGCCGCCCCGTCGGGCGTACGTCCCGGTGCGGCCGGCCTCCTGGTCGTGCCGGGCGCCGGGGGGCGCGTAGCCGTCGTCGTACGCCCCTGGGTGGCCGTCCCGGGGGGCCGGGCCGCGGGGGGTCACGCCACCGTCTCGCTCGACTCGCCCTGGAGCTGGCGGGCCAGGGCCAGGGCCTCGGCGCGCTGTTCGGCCTCGGCGTCGGCGGCGGCTTCCAGGGCGCGGGCCTCGTCGGTGGGCAGGGCGGAGGCGGCGGAGACCTCGGACGCCTCGGTCATCGCGCGGTCGGTGTAGACCAGCGGGCGTTCCGCCTCGGTGATGAGGTGTTTGACGACCTGGACGTTGCCGTTGACGTCCCAGACGGCGATGCCGGGCGTCAGCGTCGGGATGATCTCGACGGCCCAGCGGGGCAGGCCCAGGACCTGGCCGGTGGCGCGGGCCTCGTCGGCCTTCTGGGCGTAGATGGTGCGGGTCGAGGCCATCTTGAGGATGGCGGCGGCTTCCCGGGCGGCGGCGCCGTCGACGACGTCGCTGAGGTGGTGGACGACGGCGACGAAGGAGAGGCCGAGGCGGCGGCCGAACTTCAGCAGCCGCTGGAAGAGCTGCGCGACGAAGGGGGAGTTGATGATGTGCCACGCCTCCTCCACCAGGAAGATGCGCTTCTTGCGGTCCGGGCGGATCCAGGTGTGCTCCAGCCAGACGCCGACGATCGCCATGAGGATCGGCATGGCGATGGAGTTGCGGTCGATGTGCGAGAGGTCGAAGACGATCAGCGGGGCGTCGAGGTCGATGCCCGCGGAGGTCGGGCCGTCGAACATGCCGCGCAGGTCACCGTCGACGAGACGGTCGAGGACGAGCGCGACGTCTAGGCCCCACGCCCGGACATCGTCTATGTCGACATTCATCGCCTCGGCGGCCTCGGCCTCCGGGTGGCGCAACTGCTCGACGATGTCGGTGAGGACGGGCTGGCGCGGTGCGCCGGAGTCGCCGCCCGCGCCGCCGAACTCGCCGAGGACGGTTGCGTGGGCGACCTTGAGGGCGAAGCCGGAGCGTTCGTCCAGGCCGTGGCCCATCGCGACCTCGATGATCGTCCGCAGCAGCGCGAGCTGGCCGGTGGTGGTGATCGACGGGTCGAGCGGGTTGAGGCGGATGCCGCCGTTGAGGGCGGCGGTCGGGTCGAGGCGGATGGGCGTGATGCCCAGTTGCTCGGCGATGAGGTTCCACTCGCCGACGCCGTCCTCGCCCTGGGCGTCGAGGACGACGACCTGCCGGTCCCGGAAGCGGAGCTGGCGCAGTACGTACGTCTTCTCCAGCGCGGACTTGCCGTTGCCGGATTCGCCGAGTACCAGCCAGTGCGGGGCCGGGAGCTGCTGGCCGTAGAGCTGGAACGGGTCGTAGATGTAGCCCTTGCCGCTGTAGACCTCGCGGCCGATGATGACGCCGGAGTCGCCGAGTCCGGGGGCGGCGGTGGGCAGATAGACGGCCTGCGCCTGTCCGGTGGAGGTGCGTACGGGCAGCCGCGTCGTCTCCACCTTCCCGAACAGGAAGGTCGTGAAGGCGTCGGTGAGCGCTCCGAGCGGATCGAGCATGGCCATGACGTACGCGCCTCCCAGCGGCTTAGCGGCGGATTCCGGTCGCGAACGGCAGGGTGTTGACGAACGCCCGGTGGTGCTCGCGGTCGCACCACTCCAGCTTGAGATAGGACTTTCCGGCCGAGGCGCGGATGGTGCGCTTGTCGCGGGCGAGCGCCTCGGGGGAGCGGGAGGAGACCGTCAGATAGCCGACGAGGTTGACGCCGGCGGCTCCGGAGGCGAGGTCCTCACCGCGCTGGTCGACGCGGCCGTGGTGGGCGACGTCGCGGGGGTCGACGACGCGGTTCATCTTCGCGGCGCGGCTGGCCTCGGCGTCGTCGTTGGTCTTCTCCGTCAGCATCCGCTCGATGGCGATCTCGGTGGGCTCCAGGTCCATGCAGACCGCGACGGTACGGATCACGTCCGGGGTGTGGACCAGCAGCGGGGCGAGGAAGTTGACGCCGACCGGGGTCAGCGGCCACTCCTTGATCCAGGCGGTGGCGTGGCACCAGGGGGCGCGGGTCGTCGACTCGCGGGTCTTGGCCTGGAGGTACGTCGGCTCGACCGCGTCCAGCTCGGCGGGCCAGGCGTTGCGCTTGCTCATCGCCTGGATGTGGTCGATGGGGTGGTCCGGGTCGTACATGGAGTGCACGAGGGAGGCGAGGCGGGCCTGGCCGAGCGGCTGGCGGACGCGGATGTCGGCCTCGGCGAGGCGGGCGCAGATGTCGGTCAGCTCGCGGGCCATGACGACGGCGAGTCCGGCGTCCCGGTCGAGTTTGCCGCGGCCCGTGCCGCCGTACTGGGTGGCGGCGGCGCGGGCCATCGTCATCGCCTCGGCGGCCAGCTCGCGGTCGTAGTGCATACAGGCGACGAGGTAGGCGCGGTGCTGCTCGGAGGAGGTGGAGACCATCGACTGGAGCTGGTCGTACGACTCCTGGAGCCAGGCGGGGGAGGAGGCGTCGCCGCGCTGGGCGACGTCCTTGGCGTGCGCGTCCGGGTCGGCGGGCAGGGTGCGGGCCAGGATCTGCAGGCGGGTGACGAAGCCGTCGCCGTTGGCGACGTGCTTGAGGAGCGTGCCGAAGCGGTCGACCAGCGCCTCCTGGTCCTCGCTGTCGCGCAGACCGACGCCGGGGCCCTCGATCTCGATGGCGGCGGTGACGGTGCGGCGGTCGGCGTGCAGGAGGACGGCGATCTCGTCGGGGCCGAAGGGGGCGGCGAGCCAGTTGATACGGCCGACGCCGGGCGGCGGGCCGATCTCGACCTCCCGGCCGTCGAGCCGGGTGCCGGCCTCGGCGGCGGCGGAACGGTAGGCGGTGCCGCGGCGCAGCGTCCGCCGGTAGCTGCGCCGGATCTCGAACCACTTGTAGAACGTACGGCCCTTGTACGGGACGTACACGGCGGCCAGGCCCAGCACCGGGAAGCCGGTCAGGGCGATGATCCGCAGGGCGAGGACCTGGATCAGCAGACCGCACATCATGCCGAGGAAGGCGCAGGCGATGATCAGGGCGATCTCGCCGGTCTCGCGGTTCTTGCCGACGACGGCGTTGGGCCGGGCGCGGCCGATCAGATATGTCCTGCGGGGCGCGATCGGTTGCGGATGGGTGGTCACCGCCCTTCACCTCCTGCTGACTTGCCGGAACTGGGGGCGCCGGTGCCGGGGTTGGTACGGGGGGCCGGCGGGGCGTTGCGGGTGCTGTGCGCGGCCACGCCGCCGGCGACGGTGTTGGCGGGGGACTGGCCGCCCCCGCCCTGGGACTGGCCGCCGCCGTCGGACTTGCGGGTGCTGTGGGTCTTGATGCCCTGTGAGACGAGGGCGGCGGGCGAGGAGACCATGGCGGCCGCCTGGCTGCCGTCGGTGGCGCGGCCCTTGTTCGTCCGGGCGGAGATCATCTCGTCGCCGAAACCGGGGACGAAACGGTAGATCATCGCGCTGGCGAAGATCGCGAGGACGATGATGGCGAGGCCGGAGACGACGGCGGAGAAGGCGTTGGGACCCTCGTCGGAGGAGAGCGCCCCCGCGATCCCGAGGACGATCACGATCACCGGCTTCACCATGATCACGGCGATCATGATCCCGGCCCAGCGGCGGACGTGGCCCCACATGTTCTTGTCGACGAGCCCGGCGTACACGACGGTGCCCAGCAGCGCGCCGACGTACAGCAGCGCGGCGCGGATCACCAGCTCCAGCCAGAGCACACCGGCGGCGAGCACCGAGACCAGCGAGACGACGATCAGCATGATCGGGCCGCCGCCGATGTCGGTGCCCTTGGTCAGCGCCTCGGAGAACGCGCCGAAGAAGGTGTCGGTCTTCGCACCGGTGCCCTTCGCGATGATCTCGGTGATGCCGTCGGTCGCGGAGACCACGGTGTAAAGGATCAGCGGCGTGAACGCGGAGGCGAGCACGGTCAGCCAGAGGAACCCGACGGCTTCGCTGATCGCCTCCGTCAGCCGGACACCCCGCACGGCGCGCTTGGCGACGGCGAGGAGCCACAGGACGAGGGTGAGGACGGTCGAGGCGGCGAAGACGACGGCGTACTGCCGCAGGAAGGCGGCGTTGGTGAAGTCGATCTGCGAGGTCGCCTTCACGGCTTCCGCCAGCTTGTCGACGATCCACGCAGCGGCCTTGGCGCATCCCTTGGCGAGGGAGGTGAGGGGGTCGAGGGGGTTGTTGTCGGTCAGCCCGGGCGTGGGGGCGCCGCCGGGGGCCTTGTCGCCGTCCTGGCAGTAGTCCTTGGCGGGGCCGGACAGTGCGTCGCAGGCGTCGCCGCCCCCGCTCGGTGAGGGGTCGGGTGACGGTGCGGCCATGGCCCTGGTCGCCAGCATGAAGAGTGTCGCCTGCGCACCGGCCAGCAGGGCGGCCACCGAGGTTGCGCGGCGGCGGGTGTTACCGGGCATAAGTGAACCCTCCGAACTCGTCGACCGCCTTGGTGATCTCTTCCGCGCCGGAGGCCGGGACATCGCCCGTCACCGGGGCGGGCCCGCTCTTCTGGGTGTCGGCGGCGATCTTCCAGTCGCCGCCGGTCCAGGTCAGATCGAAGGTCCAGGTCTTCCAGTCCGAGCGCACCGGGTCCGTGGAACCCGTACCGGCCAGCCCGATCAGGGCCGTGTACCAGACGGACACCTTGGCGGCGCCGTCGCCGAACTTCTCGACCTTGGTCCCCACCGGGATGGTGCGGGAGATGAAGTTCTTGCCCCGGGGGGCGTTGCCCGCGGCGTCGAGCCCGAGCCGCTTCAGGAACGTGGGGGAGTACGCCTTGTCCTGCGACGCCTTGAGCTGGGCGGCCATGCCGGGGGTGTAGACGGCGGCCAGGATCTCGTGGCGGCCGTCCGCGCGGAACATCCGCTCGGACCCCAGCGCCACCGCATAATTCGCCGCCGCCGACTGGGCCCCCTGTTCGGTCTTGGCGAAGCCCTTGGCGATGGTGCCGTTCTTGCCTTCCACCGGGTCGGTGCCGGTGGGGGCGGTGGGGCGGGCGGCGGGGGCTTTGCCGGGGGTGCCGTTCGCGGCGTCGTCGGTTCCGGGGGAGGAGGTGCCGCGGTTGGCGAAGGCGATGGCGGCGATGAGGAGGACCACCACGCCGACGACGGCGATGAGGTTCCGGCTCGACAGACCGGACCGGGACCGGCGCCCCGAGCCGTAGATGTCGCCCTCGCTGTCCGGGAGTCTGGTGCGGGTCTGGCCGGTGGGGTTCGTGTAATCGCCGCCGTAGCCGTCGTCGCTGGTACTCATCGCGTACGTGCCCCCTCAACCGTCATTGCCGTCTCCGCCGTCCTCGCCGCTGTGGCGCTGCCCTCGTATGACCGTAGCCGCGCGGTCGGCGGCTCGGGTGAAGTGGTACGAGTACATCTCACGGTGACGGTTCCTCAGCTGCTGTGCGGTGGGAGCGAATGGGGGACTTGGGGGCTTTCGTCCCCTTGGCGTGCACCCGTTCCGCCCCCTCCCGCGGTGGCCTGCTTCCCCCCGGACGGACCTGTCCCCACGGGGCGGCCGCCCCAACCGGTCCGCTGGTCGCGGGCGTGCCGGGGCCGGCCGGGAGGCCGGCTGGGCAGGGGCGGGCGGACGTCAGCATGGGGCCTCGGCGCGGGAGATGGGGCCGTCGGGGGGTGGATGGAGGCACGCGGGCGGCGGACGGGGCGCATGCGGTGGTGCCGGTGGCGTTCCGGTCCGGCCCGGGGTGCGGCGACCGGTTGGGCCGCGCGGGCGTGCGGCGGCGGGGTGGTGACGGCCCGTCGGCCGCCGGAGGGGCGGCGGCCGGGGGCGTCCCTGGGCGCGCTACACGGCCATGCCGTAGACGATCGTGAAAAGGGTGCCGAGCGAGCCGATGATGAAGACGCCGGTGAGGCCGGCGACGATCAGGCCCTTGCCCTGCTCGGCGCTGAAGGTGTCGCGGAGCGCGGTCGCGCCGATGCGCTGCTTGGCGGCGCCCCAGATGGCGATGCCCAGGCAGAGCAGGATCGCGATGGCCATGACCACCTCGACCATCACGCGCGCTTCGTTGCCCAGGCTGCCGAACGGGCCCCAGTCCGGGGCGATTCCGCCGATGATGGTGGAGATGTCGCCCTTATCGGCCGCAATGAACATTTTGAACTCACCGCCCCTTTATGGGTAGTTGTGGCCCCCGCGTGTGCTGACAGGGGTCAGTCTCCATCTTCGCCGACAAAGACACCACCGGATGTCGACTTGGCGGCATTCTTGCGCGGATCCCGTGGGGGTGGGGTGAGGATCGGCTCGCCCGGCGTCCCGCGTCACCCGTCGACGTCAGAGATGTCACTGTGTGTATCACGTATGATAACCGTGAGCAATGATTGGGTGAAGGGTGGGCCCTGCCCGGGGTCGGACCGGAGTCGGACCGGGGCCGGTGCCTGGGCGGTACGAGGTCGGCGGGGGGCGAGGGAGCGGTGGAGGAGTCGGGGCAGGTCCGGGGCTTGCGGCACTTCCCGGGGAGGGACGTGGGGCGGAGGGCCGGCGGTTCCGTGACGTGCCGGTGCTGCCTGGTGCCGCCACACCGGCACGGTGTCACGCCGTCACTTCGGCGCGTGGGACATCACGAAGATCATCAGCAGGGCCACGAGATGGATGGCGAAGAGGAAGTACGCCACGCGCCACCAGAGGTGCTTGTTCATCTGCTTCTGGTTGTTGGGATCCATGTCCGCTTCCTGTCCTCGCTCCTCGCCTCCAGTGTCCGGTATCCGCGCGCCGGGCGGACGGGCGCGCGGTGTGCCGTTGCCCACGGCGGGGCGCCGGGCGTGCGGTCGGGACGCGGGGCGGCGCCGGGGGCGGGGCCGGTGCCCGGCGCGCCCGGTAGCCTCTGGCCCGTACGCCGCTCCCCGGTGAGCGCCCCCTGCGCCGAGGTGTGCGCCGCCGTGCGGTGGGAACTTCCAGGGGTGGCGGGGAATCGGCGGCGAAGTGAGCCCGGATGGGGGAGGGTTGGGGCGTGCGGAAACTCTGGATTGCAGGTGGTATCGGGGCGGGGCTGATGCTCTGTCTCGTCGCGCTGCTCGTGATCGGCACGTACACGGCGGCCACCGGGCTCGTCGGGGCGGCCGGCGGGCGGGCGCTCGGGCTGGCCAAGGGGGCGGTGCCCGCCGAGTACCAGTCGCTGGTGCAGAAGTGGGGGCAGCTCTGCCCGGCGATCAGCCCGTCGCTGCTGGCCGCGCAGCTCTACCAGGAGAGCGGCTGGAACCCGCGGGCCCAGAGCCCCGCCGCCGCGCAGGGCATGGCGCAGTTCATCCCCGGCACCTGGGCCACCCACGGCATCGACGGCAACGGCGACGGCAAGAGGGATGTCTGGGACCCGGCGGACGCCATCGCGTCGGCGGCGTCGTACGACTGTGAGCTGGCGAAGTACGTGAAGGACGCGCCGGGCGACGCCACCCACAACATGCTCGCCGCGTACAACGCGGGCGCCTACCGCGTCATCCAGTACAGCGGTGTCCCGCCCTACGGCGAGACGCAGAACTACGTCAAGACGATCACCACGCTCGCCAAGAGCTTCGAGGCGCCGTCCGCGCCGGTCGCGCCGTCCAAGCAGGCGGCGGCCGCCATCTACTACGCGCAGGAGAAGCTCGGCACGCCGTATCTCTGGGGCGGTACGGGTACCGCCGCGCAGAACGGCCGGTTCGACTGCTCCGGGCTGACCCAGGCCGCGTACCACTCGGTCGGCATCGATCTGCCGCGGGTGGCCAACGACCAGTGGAACGCCGGTCCGCATCCCAAGCGCGATGAGCTGCTCCCCGGTGATCTGGTCTTCTTCGCCAACGATCTGACGGATCCGCGGTCGATCCACCACGTCGGGATCTACGTCGGCGGCGGGTACATGGTCAACGCCCCGCACACGGGCGCGCTGATCCGGTTCGACAAGATCGATGTGCCGGACTACATCGGCGCCACCCGCGTCACCTCCGATGGCGCGAAAGCGCTGCCGCGTGCGAATAGCGCGTGAACATGAGGCGCCTGACGCGCGGTACGCGTCACGCTGGGACAACGAGCTGGTGATCATCGGGTGGAGAGCGGAACGACCGTGATGACGAGCGCGTTCTCTTGGCGTCGGGCGGGCCGGACGCGAGGGCGCGCCCGTCGTGGCGGCACGGCGGAACAGAACGACCACGGGGGCCGGCAGCACACACACGGCGCTCGCGCGCGCGGAAGATAAGGGGTCACAGCAGATGGCTGGACTCGCACTTGAGGGGCCGGACCCGGACGCCGACGTGCTCGGCGGCATCAACGGCCTCGCGAAGGATGCTCCGGCGTGGGTCAACCACACGATGGAGTATCTCGGCGAATACGGCGTGCTCGCCGCCCTCGCCGTGCTGTGCGTGCTCGCCTGGTGGTCCGTGCGGCGGCGCGCCGGGGCGCCCGCCGCCGTCGCCGGGCTGGTGTGGGCGCCGCTCGCCGCCGGTCTCGCGCTGCTCGCCAACATCCCGATCCGGGCCATTGTCGGCCGCCCCCGCCCGTTCCACGACCACCCCGCGCTGGCGGTCCTCGTCCCCGGGAAGACGGACTACTCGTTCGTCAGCGACCACGCGACGCTCGCCATGGCGGTCGGCGTCGGTCTCTTCCTCGTCCGCCGCTCGTACGGCCTGATCGGTATCGGCCTGGCGCTGTTCGAGGGCTTCTGCCGGATCTACCTGGGCCTGCACTACCCGACGGACGTCATCGGCGGGTTCGCGCTGGGCACCGCCGTGGTGTTGCTGCTCGCGCCGCTCGCGCAGGCGCTGCTGGTGCCGCTGATGACCCGGCTGGGCCGGTCCCGCGCGGGCCGTCTGGTCCGGGCGCCCGGGGTCCCCGAGACGGTGGCGGCGCCGGACGCCGAGGCGGCGGTCGAGGCGGCGTACGCGCAGGCGTTCGCGGAGACCTACGGTGAGCGGTACGCGCCCGAGGGCGGGGAGCGGGCGGCGGACGGCGCGTCCGGCGGACCGGCGGTACGCGCCGGGGCGCCCGGCGGCGAGCGGCCGGAGCGCGATCTGGCGGCGTGAGGGCGGGCGTACGCCCGCCCGCCACCACCCGCCGCGACCCGGTGCCCCGCCCCCGTATCCCTACAGCGCCTGCGGGAACGTGCTGAAGAGCCGCTGCGGGTCGTACGTCCGCTTGACCTGGTCGAGGCGGGCGGCGGCGGGGCCGTAGTAGGCGGACTTCCAGTCGGTCAGGGACGGGTCGGTGTAGTTCTGGTAGGCGGCGCCCGAGGAGTGGCGGCGCATCGCGTCGTGGAAGGTGTTCAGCCAGGCGGTGCGGCCCGCGGACGAGCCGCCGGCCGGCCAGGAGGCCAGGTACTGCGCGAGGAAGCGCGACGAGCGGTGGACGAAGGCGGTGTCGGTGGCGCCGACGCGGTTGATCGCGCCGCCCAGCGCGGTGAACGCGACGTTGCCGGTCACGCCCTTGTGGCCGCCGCTCTCGATCTGGGACAGGGCCGTCTGGATGCCCGACGCCGACAGCGGCCGGTCGTAGAAGTGCGAGCGCGCCGCGTACGTCTCGCGGCCGAGCTGACCCGGGGCGGTCCGGCCGGGCAGCGCACCCGGCGCGTGGCACTGCGCCGTCGTCTTGGAGGAACAGCCCGCGTACGCCTCCATCGCGTCCAGGTGGTCGATGGGGGTGAGCCGCACGGTGGCCGCGGGGCCCGGGCCGCCGGGCTGGTCGGCGAGCTGGTCGACGGCGTTCTGGAGGTCGCGGTAGCCGCCCATGGAGAACGCCGCGACGGAGACGGAGGGGGTGCCGCCGGGGCGGGCGTCCAGATGGCAGGCGGACCATATCTCGTCCGCCTGCGAGGGGCCCCACTTCTGCCAGGACCCCAGTACCTGGGCCGCCTTCGCCCACGGCCACGTCATGTACGCCATCACCGAGCGGGGAGCCGGGTGGGTACGGAAGCGGAGTTCGGTGACGACGCCGAAGTTGCCGTTGCCGGCGCCGCGCAGTGCCCAGAAGAGGTCGGAGTGGTGCGAGGCGTCGCACTCGACGGTCTTGCCGTCGGCCGTGACGACCGTCGCACCGACGAGGGAGTCGCAGGTCAGGCCGTACGCACGGGAGGTGACGCCGTGTCCGCCGCCGAGGGTGAGGCCGGATATCGCGACGGTCGGGCAGGAGCCGCCGGGCAGGGTGACGCCGTGGGCGCCGAGGCCGGTGTAGACGTCGATGAGTCTGGCGCCCGCGCCGATCGCGACCTCGCCGCCCGAGGGCGCGCCGACGGTATCGAGCTTCGATACGTCGATGACGAGCTTGCCGTTGCCGCTGGAGTAGCCCGCGTAGGAGTGGCCGCCGCTGCGGATGGCGACGGGGGTGCGGTAGCGGCGCGCGAAGGACAGGCAGGTGGCGATGTCCGAGGGGTGGGCGACGTAGGCGACCGCCGACGGCTTCAGGGAGTCGTAGCGGGTGTTGTAGAGACGGCCGGCCGTGGCGTAGGAGGCGTCCGAGGGGCGGATGAGGGTGCCGTCGAGGCCCTTGCCGAGGGCGCTCCAATTGGCCTTGGTGGCGGCCGGTTTCGCGTCGGAGCCGGTGGCGGTGGCGGTGAGGGAGCCGCCGCCCGGTGCGGAGGGGGAGCCGGAGGCCGCGCCGTTCGGGCCGCAGCCGGTGGCCCAGACGACCGAGGTGGCCGCGAGACCGCCACCGGTTTGCAGGAGTGTGCGGCGCTTCATTGGAGAATGTCCCCTCGTTGTGGTCCGGCGTCCCCGTACGGCCACGGGTCCGGCCGGTGGCCGAGGGGTGCGGCACCGGGGCGCCGGGCGTCGCCGTGGGGCGTGCCCGGTGGCGGCGCGCGGGCCGGAGGTCGGTCCGGGCGGCGCGACGGCCGTGTCCGGTGCCGTCGTTCTCTCCCTACCCAGATGCGGCGGGGCAGTTGGCGGTTCCCGGACGGGGGATCATTCCGGTCGCGCGGCGGCGGTCAGATGGCGTTCGGCGTCCGTACGGGCCTGGGAGCGGGCGCGGCGGGCGGCGCCGCGCCAGCCGCAGGAGCAGCCGGCGGAGATGAAGGAGCCGCGTTCGGAGGTGGAGGTGCGGTGCCCGGTGTCGTCGGCGGGGGCGGCGTCGGGGGCGGGTGCCGGGCCGGGGACGGAGGGGCCCGGAGCGTGGGGGTGCGGGGCGCGATCGGTCACCCCGCCACGCTACGCGCCCCGGGTGGCATGGCGTGACGGGCCCCGGAAACGGTCGTTGAACGGGGCGGCCGGTGGGAAACCGGCCGTCCGGAACGGGCCGCCCGGCGCGGACCGCCGGTGAGCGGAGCGCCCGATCGGCGGTCTCCGGTACCGGCCGTCCCGGGCCCGCCCAGGAATACGGCCGAAGGGGCTCGTACGCGATGGTGGCGCAGGTCAGGCGGGAGACGGGCGCGTTCGTCGCGGCGCTGGTGTGTGCGGCGGGGCTGTTGACGGCGGGGTGTTCGGCCGGCGGCGCGTCCGCGGACGGGTTGCCGGGCGAGGGCTCCCCGGAGGCCGGACGGGCGGTGCGGACCAGCGCGGACGCGCTGCTGCGGGCGGGCGGGGCGCGGGTCACCTCGACGATGGAGACGGTCAGCGGCGGCACCCGGGTCGCGATCCGGGGCAGCGGTGAGTACGACTTCCGGCGCGGTACGGGGCGGCTGCGGCTGACGCTCCCGGACGCGGCGGGCGACGGGCACGGGCCACGCCCGCCGGTCACCGAGATCCTGGTGCCGGGCGCGCTGTACATGAAGAACCGCGGGGCCGGGGTGCCCGCGGACAAATGGGTGCGGATCGATGCGACGGGCCTCGCGGACGGCAATCTCGTCACCGGCGGGGCCACCGATCCGCTGGCCGCGGCCGAACTGCTGCGGGGCGCGCGGGAGGTGACGTACCGGGGCCGGGCGCGGCTCGACGGGGTCGCGGTGCGGCACTACAGCGGGACGGCGGACATCGTGACGGCCGCCGGGGCGGCGTCGGCCCGGACCCGCCCGGTGCTGACGGCGGCGGAAAAAGGGTTCACCACCCGGCGGGTGCCGTTCGACGTGTATCTGGACGACGCCGGGCGGCTGCGCCGGGTCAGCCAGCACTACCGCTTCGCCAACGGCTCGCCCCGCGGCGCGGCGGTGACGTCGACGACCCGGCTCACCGACTTCGGCCGCAAGCCGGAGGTGGCACTGCCGCCGAAGGAGGCCATCTACTCGGGGCGGGTCGCGGCCGCCGGGGCGTGAGGGCGGGGCGGCCGGTCCCCGGGCGGGACTCCGGGGTATCGCCGCAGGCGGGCCCGGGCGCCTACCGGCCCGGAAAGCCGGATTCTGGGCGTCGGTTTTCGGCCGTCTGTGCGGCGGCTGGGGGCGGGGGTGGTAACCCGGGCGGGGTGGCGGAAATGGTCCTTCCGTGCCATGGGCGGGGGAGTGGGGGCGTCTCTACGCTGGGCGGGGTGATGCCCCGGAGGGGGAGGCGCGCGAAGGAAGGTGTCGTCCGTGACCGTGACCTGCGATGCGACGGTTCAGGACCGCGTGGCCCTCGTCGAGATCGAGCTGATCGGCGAGCTGATGATCGCCGCCGCCGCCGCGAGCGAGGAGCGGCTGAGCCCGGACCGTATCGATGAACTGCTGGACGTCGGCGGGCACCGGGGCGCGTAGCGAAGGGCCGCCGGCGGGTGCGGGCCCGGTGCGCCGCGGCGGTGGGCGGGTGGCCGCGGCGCCGGTCAGGTGCGCAGCATCCGCTCGATCGCCTTGGTGGCTTCCTGGACCTTGGCGTCGATGGCCTCGGGGCCGTGCACCGCGGCGTCGGCGACGCAGTGGCGCAGGTGTTCCTCCAGGAGCTGGAGTCCGAAGGACTGCAGGCCCTTCGTGCTCGCCGAGACCTGCGTGAGTATGTCGATGCAGTAGACGTCCTCCTCCAGCATCCGCTGGAGGCCGCGGATCTGGCCCTCGATGCGGCGCAGCCGCTTGAGGTGGGCGTCCTTCTGGTGGGCGTAGCCGTGGATGCCGCGGTCGTGGTCGGTGACGGCGTTCGGGTCGCCCTGGGGGGCGGTTTTCGGCTGGGGGGCGGGGGTGGCCGGGGCGGCTGCGGTGGTGCCGTCCGTGCCGGCGTCCGTGGTCGTCATGGCCGTCTCCCGTGGTATCCCGTCGGTCCATATACCCCTGGTGGGTATATGGTACCGAATTTTCCGGGTACCGGCGGTACCCCGTGCAGAGCATGCTGCCCGATGGGCGACACTGAAGGAATGCTGGTAAGCAGTGGCTGGATGATGCGCCTAGCATCAACTCGACCGAAACCGATGCACCCCGAGGATTTCACGTGCGCTTTCGTCTGACCCCCAGGGAGACGAGCTTCTACGACATGTTCGCCGCGTCCGCGGACAACATCGTCACCGGCTCGAAGCTCCTGATGGAAATGCTCGGGGCGGACACCTCCGCGCGGGCCGAGATCGCCGAGCGGATGCGGGCGGCGGAGCACGCGGGGGACGACGCGACCCACGCGATCTTCCACCAGCTCAACTCCTCGTTCATCACGCCCTTCGACCGCGAGGACATCTACAACCTCGCCTCGTCACTCGACGACATCATGGACTTCATGGAGGAGGCCGTCGATCTCGTCGTCCTCTACAAGGTGGAGGAGCTGCCGAAGGGCGTCGAGCAGCAGATCGAGGTGCTGGCGCGGGCGGCGGAGCTGACCGCCGAGGCGATGCCGAACCTCCGGACGATGTCGAACCTCACCGAGTACTGGATCGAGGTCAACCGTCTGGAGAACCAGGCCGACCAGATCCACCGCAAGCTGCTCGCGCACCTCTTCAACGGCAAGTACGACGCCATCGAGGTGCTGAAGCTCAAGCAGATCGTGGACATCCTCGAAGAGGCGGCCGACGCCTTCGAGCATGTGGCCAATACCGTCGAGACCATCGCGGTCAAGGAGTCCTGAGCCCCGGCCATGGACACCTTCGCGCTCGTCGTGACCATCGCGGTCGCGCTCGGTTTCACGTATACCAACGGCTTCCACGACTCGGCGAACGCCATCGCCACCTCGGTGTCGACCCGGGCGCTGACGCCCCGGGCGGCGCTGGCGATGGCCGCCGTGATGAACCTCGCCGGTGCCTTTCTGGGCAGCGGGGTCGCCAAGACGGTCAGTGAGGGGCTGATCTCCACGCCCGAGGGCCACAAGGGGATGGGCATCCTGTTCGCCGCGCTGATCGGCGCGGTGGTCTGGAACCTCGTCACCTGGTACTTCGGTCTGCCCTCGTCCTCCTCCCACGCACTCTTCGGCGGCATGGTCGGCGCGGCGCTCGCGGGGGGCACCGAGGTGATCTGGGGCGGGGTGATCGAGAAGGTCGTGCTGCCGATGTTCATCTCGCCGGTGATCGGGCTGGTGCTCGGTTATCTGGTGATGGTCGTCATCCTGTGGCTGTTCCGCGGGGCCAATCCGCACCGTGCCAAGCGCGGTTTCCGTATAGCGCAGACGGTCTCGGCGGCGGGCATGGCGCTCGGCCACGGTCTGCAGGACGCGCAGAAGACCATGGGCATCGTGGTGATGGCGCTGGTCATCGCCGATGTGCAGGACGCCAACGACGCCATTCCGGTCTGGGTGAAGCTGGTCTGCGCGATCACCCTGTCGCTCGGTACGTACGCGGGTGGCTGGCGGATCATGCGGACGCTGGGGCGGCGGATCATCGAGCTGGACCCGCCGCAGGGTTTCGCCGCGGAGACCACGGCGGCGTCGGTGATGTACACCGCGTCGTTCATGTTCCACGCGCCGATCTCCACCACGCACGTCATCACCTCCGCGATCATGGGTGTGGGCTCGACCAAGGGCTCGCGCGCGGTGCGCTGGGGGGTGGCCAAGAACATCGTGATGGGCTGGTTCATCACGATGCCGGCGGCGGCGATCGTCGCCGCGGCCGCCTACTGGGTGGTCCAACTGGCCTTCGGCTGATCCGTTCCCGTACGGGACGGAAGGAAAGGGCCCGCCCCTCCGGTTCGGAGGGGCGGGCCCTTCGTCGTGCGGTGGCACCGCCATGCAGCACCGCAGGACGCGGGTGGGGCCGCCGGGCGGCTCAGCCGAAGCGGCCGGAGATGTAGTCCTCGGTGGCCTGGACGGACGGGTTGGAGAAGATCCGCTCGGTGTCGTCGATCTCGACGAGGGTGCCGGGCTGCCCGACCGCCGAGAGGTTGAAGAACGCCGTACGGTCCGAGACGCGCGCCGCCTGCTGCATGTTGTGCGTCACGATGACGATCGTGAAGCGCTCCTTCAGCTCGCCGATGAGGTCCTCGACGGCGAGGGTGGAGATCGGGTCGAGCGCCGAGCAGGGCTCGTCCATCAGCAGGACCTGCGGTTCGACGGCGATGGCGCGGGCGATGCACAGGCGCTGCTGCTGACCGCCGGAGAGGCCGGAGCCGGGCTTGTTCAGGCGGTCCTTGACCTCGTTCCAGAGGTTGGCGCCCTTGAGGGACTTCTCGACGATGCCGGACAGCTCGGACTTCTTCTTGACCGTGCCGTTGAGCCGCAGACCGGCCGCGACGTTGTCGAAGATCGACATGGTGGGGAACGGGTTGGGCCGCTGGAAGACCATGCCGACGGTGCGGCGGACCGCGACCGGGTCGACGCCCGGACCGTAGAGGTCCTCGTCGTCCAGGAGCACCTTGCCCTCGACGCGGCCGCCGGGGGTGACCTCGTGCATGCGGTTCAAGGTGCGCAGGAACGTCGACTTGCCGCAGCCGGAGGGGCCGATGAAGGCGGTCACCGAGCGGGGCTCGACGCTCATGGAGATGTCGTCGATGGCCTTGTGGCTGCCGTAGAAGGCGGAGAGGCCGCTGACATCGATTCGCTTGGCCATGGGGATCACTGCTTCTTTCTGGGGACGCGGTCAGCGGCCGGTTTTGGGGGCCTTCCAGCGGGCGATGCCGCGGGCCACCAGGTTGAGGATCATCACGAAGGCGATGAGGACGAGGGCCGCCGCCCAGGCGCGGTCGTACGACGCGTCGGAGCCCTGCTGCCACTGCTGGAAGACGTAGAGCGGCAGGGACTGCTGGGCGTCCTGGAACGGGTTGTTGTTGATCGTCTTCGCGCCCCACACCAGCAGCATGACCGGGGCGGTCTCGCCGGTGATACGGGCGACGGCCAGCATCACGCCGGTGGTGATACCGCCGATCGACGTCGGCAGGACGACCTTCAAGATGGTGCGCCACTTCGGCACGCCCAGGGCGAGGGACGCCTCGCGCAGCTCGTTCGGGACGAGCTTGAGCATCTCCTCGGTGGAGCGGACGACGACCGGGACCATCAAGATCGCCAGCGCCATCGACCCGGCGAAGCCGGACGGTCCGAAGCCGAGGATCAGGATCCAGACGGAGAGGATGAACAGGCCGGCGACGATGGACGGGATGCCGGTCATCACGTCGACGAAGAAGGTGACGGCCTTGGCGAGCCGGCCGCGGCCGTATTCGACCAGGTAGATCGCGGTGAACAGGCCGAGCGGCGCGGCGATCAGCGTGGCCAGGCCCACCTGCTCCAGGGTGCCGATGATCGCGTGGTAGATACCGCCGCCGGGCAGCGCGTCCGGCAGGGTGCCCATCGAGTGGGACAGGAAGTAGCCGTCCAGGACCTTGCTGCCGCGGTCCACCGTCTCCCACAGCAGGGAGGCCAGCGGGATGACGGCGAGGAGGAAGGCCATCCAGACGAGGCCGGTGGCGAGGCGGTCCTTGGCCTGCCGGGCGCCTTCGACGGCGGCGGACAGGGCGAACGTGCCGACGATGAAGACCAGCGCGGCGATCAGACCCCACTGGACGCGGCTGTCCAGACCGGCGCCGAGGCCGATGCCGCAGCCGATCACGGCCGAGGCGAGGGCGAGGGCCGCCGGGGTCCAGCGGGGGAGCCGGGCCTGCTTGAGGGAGAGACCGGACGCGGCGCCGGGCCGTTCGGCGAGGGCCTGCGGTTCCGTCATGACGTCGCTCACGAGTACTCCTTGCGCCGGGCGATGATCAGGCGGGCCGCGCCGTTGACGAGCAGGGTGATCACGAAGAGGACGAGGCCCGAGGCGATCAGCGCGTCCTGGCCGAAGGTGTCGGCCTCGCTGAACTTCGCGGCGATGTTCTGCGCGAAGGTGCCGCCGCCCGGTTCGAGCAGGCTCTTGCCGATGAGGAAGTTGGGGGAGAGGACGGTGGCGACGGCCATCGTCTCGCCGAGCGCGCGGCCCAGGCCGAGCATGGAGGCGCTGATGATGCCGGAGCGGCCGAAGGGGAGGACCGACATCCGGATGACCTCCCAGCGGGTGGCGCCGAGCGCCAGGGCCGCCTCCTCGTGCATCTTCGGCGCCTGGAGGAAGACCTCGCGGCTGACGCTGGTGACGATCGGCAGGATCATGATCGCCAGCAGGATGCCGACGGTGAACAGCGAGCGGGCGGCGCCGCCGCCGTAGCTGAAGACGCCGGTCCAGCCGAGGTAGTCGTCGAGCCAGCCGTAGAGCCCGCCGAGGTGCGGGACGAGGAAGAGCGCGCCCCACAGGCCGTAGATGATGCTGGGCACCGCGGCGAGCAGGTCGATGACGTAGCCGAGCGGCGAGGCCAGCTTGCGCGGGGCGTAGTGCGAGATGAAGAGGGCGATGCCGACGGCGACCGGGACCGCGATGATCATCGCGATGAGGGCGCTGACGACGGTGCCGAACGCGAGGACGGCGATACCGAACTTGGGCTCGGTGCCGGTGGCGTTCCAGTCGAGGGTGGTGAAGAAGTTGGCGTGGTCGCCGGATATGGCGAGCACGGACCGGTAGGTGAGGAAGGCGGCGATGGCCGCCATGATCACCAGGAGGGCGATACCGGATCCGCGGGAGAGCCCGAGGAAGATCCGGTCGCCGGGGCGCTGGGCCTTCCCCGGCGCGGGGGAGGCTGCGGCCGGTGCCGGCGGGGGCGCGGCGTCTGGTGTCGCGGTTGCTGAGGGGGTCATGGTTTCTCCGGTCTGCGGAGCCCGGGGGCTCCTGGCGCGGCGGTGCACCGGACGGGCGGCGGCCCGGGGGCCGTACGGCGGGGGTGACCCGGGCCGTACGGCGGGGTCGGGCCGCCGCCCGGTGGATCAGGCGAGGGCGGCGACGGTCTTGCGGACCTTGCCGGCGATCTCGGTGGGCAGCGGGGCGTAGCCCAGCTCCTTCAGGGCGTTCTGGCCGTCCTCACTGGCGATGTAGGTGAGGAAGGACTTGGTCGCCGGCAGGGTCTCGGCCTTGTTGCCCTTGTCGCAGGCGATCTCGTACGTCACCAGGGTGATCGGGTAGGCGCCCTCGGCCTTGGTGGCGTAGTTCAGCTCCAGGGCGAGGTCGTCGCCCTTGCCGACCTGCTTGGCCTCGGCGATCGCCGTGGAGGCGTTGTCGACGGTGGCCTCGACCGGGGCCTTGGCGCCGGTGGCGATCTTGACGGTGGGGATCTTCCCGGCGGTCGCGTAGGACAGCTCGAAGTAGGAGATCGCGCCGTTGGTCTGCTTGACCTGCGAGGAGACGCCGGCGGAGCCGGAGGCCGCCTGGCCGCCCTTGCCGTCCCAGGTCTTCGCGGGCTCGTGCTTCCAGGCGTCGGGGGCGGCGCCCTTGAGGTACTTGGTGAAGTTGTCGGTGGTGCCCGAGTCGTCGGAGCGGTGGAACGCCTGGATCTTGAGGTCCGGGAGCTTGGCGCCCGGGTTCAGCTTCTTGATCGCGGCGTCGTTCCAGTTGGTGATCTCCGAGTCGAAGATCTTGGCGAGGGTGGGCGCGTCGAGGACGAGGTTGTCCACGCCGGGCACGTTGTAGCCGACGGCGATCGGGCCGCCGACCATCGGCAGGTTGATGGCCTTGCCGCCCTTGCAGATCTTCTCCGACTTGGCGACCTCCTCGGGCTTGAGGGCCGAGTCGGAACCGGCGAACGCGGTCTGGCCCTGGAGGAAGGTGGTGATACCCGCGCCGGAGCCGGTCGGCTGGTAGTTGATCTCGGTGTCCTTGCAGGCGCCGGCGTAGTTCTGCACCCAGACGTCCATGGCGTTCTTCTGCGCCGAGGAGCCGGAGGCGCGCAGCTTGCCCTTGCCCTCACACGCGATGTCGGCGGCCTTGGCGCCTCCCGCGCCACCGGAGGCGCTGGTGTCGTCGGAGCCGCACGCCGACAGGGCCAGGGCACCGGTGACGGCGAGAGCGCCCACCGCGAGGGCGCGAACCCGGTTCTTGCGCTGAAGCTTCACTGTCGAGAGTCCTTCCTGGGGCGCGCCGCTTCGTCGGCGTGCGAGGTGTGTCAGGAGTGTGCGGAGTCAGCCCGTTCCGATTCGGTTCGCGGTGCTGACGCGCACTCGGTACGGCCGAAATTAGGCAGATCAAATGAAGCGACCGATGGGGAAGAGTGAACGCACGGTGAACCTCACCCGTCAGCTCAGGGAGCCCGTTCCGGGCGTGCATCGGGCGCCGGAAAACGGGGAATCGCGCCGTCCTCTGTTGACTTACCGATCGGTATGGCACGATCCGCGCCAACGAAGGCACCACGAAACGGTGCGCATCGACCGGAGGTGAACGGGTGGGGACCCAGGGGACAGCGGACGCCGTACGGGGTGGAGCGGACATGAGGGATCCGGGGGACGTACGGGGCGGCGGCGCGGTGCGCGCGGGTGCGGCACCCTTGGCCGGATCTGTGCCCGGCGCCTCCGTGTCCGGCCGCCGGGCGCGGCGGGCCCGGACCGTCGCCCGCACCCTCGCGGTGCTCTGCGCGACGGGGCTGCTCGCCCCGGTGGCCCCGGCGGCGTACGCGTCGGCGGTACGGACGGCCGACGGGCCGGACGGGCGCGGGGCCGACGGGCGCGGGCCGGACCGCCCGGCGAAGGCGGCGGAGGCGGACGGGCCCGGTACGAAGGGCCCGGAGACGGGGGACGCGGGCTCCGGCGCGGACCGGCTGGCCGGCATCCACCGCCGGATCGAGGCGCTCTACCGCGCCGCGGAGCGCGCCACCGACGCGTACAACGCCGCGCGGGAACGGGTCGAGGACGAGCAGCGCAAGATCGTCGGGCTGGCCCGCCGGATCGATGCCGCGCAGCACCGGCGGGACGCGCTCAAGCGGCAGGCGGGCGTGCTGGCCAGCGCCCAGTACCGCGCCGGAGGTGTGCCGGACGAGCTGCGGCTGATGCTGAACGCGGATCCCGAGGGCTACCTCGGCAACGTCACGCTGGCCCGTAAGAGCCAGCGCGCCGCCACGAACGTCGCCGGGGAGCTGGCCCGCCTCGCGGCCGGACTGCGGGACGACGCGCACTCGGCGACCGTCCGCTGGGAACGTCTCGACGCCGAACGCGTGAAGAAGGAAAAAGCGCGGAGCGACATCAACAGGAAGCTCGGCGAGGCGAAGAAAATCGAATCCCGGCTGGCCACCGCGGAAAAGAACCGGCTGAAAGCGCTGGAGGATTCCCGGGCCCGTGCCGAACAGCAGAAATGGCTCGACACCGGCATCCTGAAGGAGATCCGGAACAAGGCGTCCGGCGCCGGAAAGAAAGCCGTTTCCTTCGCGACCGCGCAGATCGGCAAGGATTACGTGTGGGGCGCCGAGGGCCCGGACACCTTCGACTGCTCGGGGCTGACCCTGCGCGCCTGGCAGGCGGGGGGCCGCACGATTCCGCGCACCTCACAGGAGCAGTGGCGGCGCCTGCCCCGCGTCGCCGTCACCGAAATGCGTCCCGGGGACCTGATCATCTATTTCTCCGACGCCAGCCATGTCGGGATGTACCTCGGTGACGGCGCGATCGTCCACGCACCGCGACCGGGCCGGCAGGTCACGATCACCGGCGCGGGTTCGATGCCGATCCTCGGTGTCGTACGGCCCGATAAATGACGGAATGGGAGTGGCGGGCCGGTCCGGCGTTGTTATCGGACGGTCGCCGGGCCGTGGCACATTGCGATCGGTTCCGGCCCCGAGGGGGTGATGTTCGTCATTCCCTTTCCGTCTTCTCCCGCTCTCTCCAGGTCAAATGGCTTATAAGCGGCGGCATATGACGCCCGTCGCACGCCGTGGGTCATTCCGTACACCTGTCCGGTGGCGCTATGGTCGCACTCTCGGTGCCCGGTGGCGCACCGCTCTCCCCCACGAGCGGCGCACGACCGGGCACGTTGGTGCGCCGGACGGCGCGCCCCGGCACCCTCGGGAGCGCCTGCGCGGCGGCCTCGCCCGCCCGTCAGGGCGGCCCCCGGCGAGCCGGGCGGCACGCCGCCCACCACGAATCAGGGGGAGGGAAGGAAACAGAGCCATGTCCGTACCCGTACCGCACCGGCGCACGGCCGTGCTGCCGCAGCAGGCGGCCCCGGCCGGTGACGCCTGCGCCGCCGCACGCCGGACGGCGGACGGCACGGCGGACGGGCCCGGTGCCACGCCCGCGCACCCCCTCCCGGCGGCCCCCGCGGAGACCCGGCTGCCGATCCCCGGCGCCCGCCGCCCCGAGACGTCCGCCGACAACGGCTCCGGCCCCGGCCTGACCGTCCTCCTCATCGGCGACGACCCCAGCAGCACCGTCCCGGACATGTGGGACTGGGCCGGCCGCAAGGTCCGGCTGCGCACCGCCCGCAACCTCACCGAGGCGGCCCGGCTGCTCACCGACGACGTCGACTGCATCCTCCTCGACCTCGCCCCGGCCCCCGGCGGACCGGTGGCGGACGGCGACGACACCCTCGGCGCGCTCCACGCGGTGCTGCGGATGGCCCCGGCCCACGCCGTCCTGGTGATGACGCCGGAGACCGACGCCGAACGCGCCGCCGAGGCCGTCCGCGTCGGCGCGCAGGACTACCTCTTCCGCGACGAACTGGACGGCGGGGTCCTCAGCCGCGCGGTGCGCTACGCCGTCGAACGCAAACGGGCCGACCTCGCGCAGCGCCAGCTCACCGAGTCCCGGATGCGCGCCCAGGAGAACGCCCGCCTGGAGCGCGGCCTGCTGCCGACCCCGCTGCTCGCCGGCTCCGACCTGCGCTTCGCCGCCCGCTACCGCCCCGGCCGCAGCCGCGCGCTGCTCGGCGGCGACTTCTACGACACCGTCCGCACCCCGGACGGCACCGTCCACGCGATGATCGGCGACGTCTGCGGCCACGGCCCCGACGAGGCGGCGCTCGGCGTGGAGCTGCGCATCGCCTGGCGGGCGCTGACCTTCGCCGGACTCTGCGGCGACGAACTCCTCTCCACCCTCCAGAAGGTCCTGGAGCACGAGCGCGCCGACGACGAGATCTTCGCGACGCTCTGCACCGTCGACATCTCCCCGGACGGCCGCCGCGCCGGACTCTGCCTCGCCGGCCACCCGGCCCCGCTGCTCTCCCGCGCGGGCGGCACCCCGCGGCTGCTCCCGTACGAGTACGGCGGCCCGGCGCTCGGCCTGCTGCCGTACGCCCGCTGGCCGCGCCACCAGATCGAGCTGGGCGGGGCCTGGAGCCTGATGCTGTACACCGACGGCCTGATCGAGGGCCACGTCGGCGAGGGCCGCCTGCGGCTGGGCCAGGACGGGATGGCCGACCTGGTCGCCCGCCGTATGGCCGCGGGCCTGACCGGCGAGGAACTGCTCGACACCACCCTCACCGAGGTCCGCGACCTCAACGGCGGCGAGCTGACCGACGACGTGGCGGTGCTGTGGCTGGAGCGGGGGCGGGTCTGAGGGGCCGGCCCGGGAACGGGGAACGGCCCGGGCCGTGAGGCTCCGGGCCGTCGTGGGGCCGTCGCGCGGGAGCGGCCCGCGCCTCTTCCGCGCCGCCGCTCAGCGTCCGCCGTTGTACGGCCCGTACGGACCGTCGGAGCTGGAGCCGCCGCGGCGGGGGCCGCCGCCGGTGGCGTGGCGGAGGGCGGGGCGGACGTCGACGGTGTAGACGATCACCGCGATCACGCCGATGATCGGCAGGAACGACATCAGCGGCATGACGAAGAGCAGCAGCGTCGCGAGGGCCAGGAAGATCAGCCACATGGGCTTGGTCTGCTTGTCGGCCGCGCGGTACGCGGCGTCGCGGCGGACCGCCGCGTCGATCAGCATCACCGCGGCATAGATGCCCAGGGCCAGTTGCGCCCAGCCCAGAAGGGACTGGAATCCGTACACCAGCACGCCGTGCTCCACCTTGTCGACTCGGGCCGTCGCGGCCCACCGTACCCGGACAACGGGCCGGACACCTGAGGGGTGCCCGGCCCGTCGCGATGTCTGCGTCACTTCGACGGCGGGGTGCTCCGGCGCGTGGCGGGCTTGCGGGCCGCGGGCTTCTTCGCGGCGGTGGCTCCGTCGGCCTTCGTGCCGTCGGCCTTCGCGGTGGCGGGCTTGGCGGCGGGCTTCGGGACGGCGCCGGTGCGGGACGGCTTGGCGGCGGTCTTGCCGTTGGCGGTGCCGTTCGCGGTGCCGTTGGCCTTCGCCGGCTTCGGGGCGGACTTCGGCGCCGGGTCCGGCTCGATGACCACGGCCAGCTCCTCGACGTGGTCGGCGGCGTCACCGCGCCAGCCCTGCACCGCGCCGCGGCCCCGCTCGGCCAGCCCGTCGTACGTCTCGCGTGCCTTGACCGCGTACTCGGCGGCCCGGCCGACGCCCTGGAGGGCGAGGACCTGTGCCTGCTCGCGGATCTTGCGCAGATCGGTGTCGAGCGAGCCGAGCAGGTCGTTCAGCTTGCTCTGGGCCTCCTTGGCCTGCTGGGCGACGCGCGCCTGGACGTCCTTGGGGTCCGTGGCCCGCACCGCCTCGATGTGCTTGGGGGCCTCCGCGCGGATCCGCTCGACCAGCACCGGCACCTCACCGAGTTTCTCGGCCGCCAGGTCGGCGGTACCGGCCAGGGCGTACAGCGGGGTCGGGTCGGTCAGGGTCTTGCGGAGGTCATCGGTGATGGCCATGAGGTGCTTCCTCCTGCGTTCGTGGACTGAGGTCGGATGCCGTGGCTCAGCCGTGGCCGGGGACGTCACCGGTCGGGGCGGTGTCCGGGCCGCTGCTGCCGTGGCCGTTCTCCTTGCGGAAGGAGTCGTAGATCTGGAGCAGGACCTGCTTCTGCTTCTCGTCGAGCGCGGGGTCGGTGCGTATCGCGGCCTGGACCTCGATGCCGCTCGCCCCCTGCTTCTCGTCGAGGATCCCGGCCTGGACGTACAGCGTCTCGGCGGAGATCCGCAGCGCCTTGGCCAACTGCTGGAGGATCTCCGCGCTCGGTTTGCGCAGCCCGCGCTCGATCTGGCTGAGGTACGGGTTCGACACCCCCGCGGCCTCCGCGAGCTGCCGCAGGCTCAGTTGCGCCGTGCGCCGCTGCTCCCGCAGGAACGCGCCGAGATTGCCGACGTTGAGCGATGCCATGCCCCCATCGTGCACCGGTGGTGCTAACTATTGCAAGCAGGGTGCTTGCGGGAGTGTTGCTGGGGGTGGCCCGCGGGCGGAGGGGCCTTCGCCGCCCGGCCGGGCGGCGGGCGCTCCCGTTCGTGGCCGACCGCGTCGCTCGCGTCCGCCCGCCCGGGAAACGGTGGTACAGGTTCGCGTGCAGGCGCGCGGGCCAAGGGCCGGTCCGTGCGCGTTCCTCTTCCAAGGAGTCATGGCCATGGCGGGAATCGCGGGCAAGGTAGTGGCGATCACCGGTGCCAGCAGCGGGATCGGGGCCGCGACGGCGGCGTATCTCGCGGGGAAGGGCGCCCACCTGGTGCTGGGCGCGCGACGGGAGGACCGGCTCGGCGCGGTGGTGGAGGAGATCACCGGGGCCGGGGGGTCGGCCGTGGGTGTCGTCGTCGATGTGACGCGCCGGGAGGATCTGGTGCGTCTGACGGAGACGGCGATCGAGCGGTTCGGCCGTCTCGACGTGCTGGTGTCCAACGCCGGGACGATGGCGGTGTCCCCCTTCGACGAGCTGCGGCAGGACGACTGGGACGCCATGGTCGCCACGCACATCACCGGGCTGCTCAACGGGATCGGCGCGGCGCTGCCCGTCTTCCGGCGGCAGCGGTCCGGGCACTTCGTCAACGTCGGCTCCACCGCGGCGCACGTCGTGAAGTCGCCGCAGGGCGTGTACGCGGCGACGAAGACGGCGGTCAAGGTCCTGACCGAGGGGCTGCGGCAGGAGTCCGGGCCCGACCTGCGGGTCACCCTCGTCTCGCCCGGGTTCACCCACACCGAAGGGGTCGGCAAGGCGGCGAGCCCCGAGGTGGCGGCGGAGCTGGTCCGGATGCGCGACGAGATCGCCATGCCGCCCTCGGCCGTCGCGTCCGCGATCGGGTTCGCGATCGAGCAGCCGGACGGGGTGGACATCGGCGAGGTGGTCGTCCGGTCGACGGCGCAGGGGTGAGGGGGGAGAACGGAGGCCGGGGCGGTGGTGCTGACCTGGGCGGTTTCCGGTCGGCCCGCCGTACGGGCCGAGGGCGCGGGTCCGAGGGCGGGGCGCGCCCGCCGGACCGGTCGCGCCCCTCGTACTTCCTGCCCCCGGGAATCCCCGCCGGCGGAACCGGGTTACCGCCCCTGGCGGTGCGGGAACGGCGGCTGCGGCCTCCGACGGCGACAGGGGTACGGGCTCATGAGTCTGCGTCAGTTCGAGTACGCGCTGGCCGTGGCCGAGGAGGGTTCGGTGACGGCGGCGGCCGGGCGGCTGCGGGTCGCCCAGCCGTCGGTGTCGCAGCAGATCCGCGGGCTGGAGCGGGAGTTGGGCGTGGAGCTGTTCGCCCGTACGCCGGCGGGGCTGGTGCCCACCGTCGTCGGTCGCGCGTTCCTGCGGGAGGCCGAGGCGGCGGTGGGCGCGGCGCGGCGGGCCCGGGCGGCCGCGCGGGCCGGTGCCGAGGAGCTGGTGGGCGAGGTGGCGGTGGCGGCGCAGATGGGCTTCGGCGCCCGGCAGTTGCCGGCGGCGCTGGGCGCGCTGCGCCGCCGCTCCCCGCGCCTGGAGGTCACCGTCCTGGAGGAGCCCAGCTCCGCCGAGCTGGAGCGGCTGTGCCGCCGGGGCGCGCTGGATCTGGCCCTGATGGCGGCGTGCGAGCGGAGCCCCGCCGACGCCCACCACCTCGGCGACGAGGAGTTCGTCGTGGTGCTGGGCGCCGGGCACCGCCTGCTCGCCGCCGACCGGGTCGAGCTGGACGCGCTGGCGGGCGAGGCGTGGGTGCGGTTCGACCGGGACAGCGCGCTCGACGCCGTCCTGCTGGACGTCCTGCGGCGGGGCGGGCAGGACCCGGTCACGGCCGCCCGCGTCTCCCAGACGGCGACGGCCGTACGCTGGGCGGCCCTCGGTCTGGGGGCCACACTCGTCCCCGCCTCCGCGGTGCCCCGGGGCCATGAGCACCTCGCCCGCCCGGTGTTCCCGGCCGTGTCGCAGCCGGTCATCGCGGTGCTCCGCTCCGGCCCGGGACCGGCGGAGACGGCGTTGCTGGAATTCCTGCGGAAGGAGGAATGGGGCGGGGGTGATTCCTCATCGCCCTCCGGCCGGATTTCCCGGGAAGGCGCCGGTGTGGCCGCGGAGTGAATTCCGTTACGTCACCAGGTGACCGGCGGGAGGGTATGCCAGAATTCCGGTGGCGTCAGCCGCGCGGGAATTCGCCGCCGTCCACGACGAGTTTGCTGCCGGTCAGCCAGTCCGCCCGGCCGGAGACGAGGAACAGCACCGCGTGGGCGAGGTCGTCGGGACGGCCCTCGCGGCCCAGCGGCGGGGTGTCGCCGGCGTTGGTCGCGCCGGGCGCCGCGGCCAGCCGCGCCCACCGCTCCCGGGTCTCCTCGCCGCCGGGGGTGGCGGTCCGGCCCGGGGAGAGGGTGTTGACCCGCACCCCGTGCGGCGCCAGCTCCGCGGCCAGCCCGCGGCTGTAGTTCTCCAGCGCCGCCTTCGCCGCCGTGTAGTGCAGGAACTGCCCCACCGGCGTGGCGACCGCGGCCGAGGAGACGTGCACGATCGCCCCCGCGCCCCGCTCCCGCATCCCCGGTGCCAGCAGCGCGTCCAGCCGCACCGCCGCCAGGAAGTTCAGGTCCAGTGCCTCCTGCCACCCCTCGTCGCCGATGGCCGAGGAGTCCGGGTACGGCTGCGCCCCGCCCGCGTTGTGGACCAGGATGTCCACTCCGCCGAACCGCTCCCGCGCTGCCGCCGCGACCGTCTCCGTCCCGGCCCGGGTCCCGATGTCCGCCGCCACGAAGGCGGCACCCTCCGGCGCCGTGCCCGCCGCCGACCGGGCGGTGGTGAGCACCTCGGCGCCCGCCTCCAGGAGGCGGCGGACGACGGCCGCGCCGATACCGCGGGTGCCGCCGGTGACCAGGGCCCGCTTTCCGGTGAGTTCCCGCTCGGCCGGGGGGCTCTGCTTCTCCGGTGTGTTCTCGGTGGTGTTCATATCGCCGTTTTTCCCTCACTCACGTCAATTCCGTTCGGGCCCGGCCCGTTGATGCGCAAATAAGCGGTACGTGCCGCGTGACAGGCGCTATGTGCTTTTCGGGACCGGGCTGTTTCACGGTACGTACGGGAAAGCGGGCGGGGCAAAGACGGAAATGCAGTGGCGGGTAGAGGAAATGCCTATAGGGGCCCCGGCCCCGGGGTCGGGGGCGCTTCCGGTAGGCGGGGCGGGCGTCGTCCCGGCGGGGCCCGTCCGCGGCGTTCCGGCGGGTGGCACGGGCGGTCACGGTGGCGGGGGAGGGGCGCCGGGGCCCGGTGACGGTGGGGCGGCGGTCCGGCCCGTGTGCCCCGGTGGAGCCGTCAACGCCCGCCGCCCGTAACGGTGTTAGCCGGGTGTTAGCCGGGCGCCAGTGGCACGCCAAGGGCTCCCGGCAGAGTCGTTGACGTACCGAGGAGACCGCGTCACCGACTACTCCAGGGGGAACCCGCCATGCGCTCGCTCACCACCCGCCGCCGTACCCTGCGCGTCGCCGCTGCCGCGCTCACCATGGCCGCCGGCCTGACCCTCACCGCCTGCTCCGGCGGGGACACCGGCACGAAGGCCGCCGGCAAGGTCGACTCGGCCGCGGCCACCCAGGAGAACGCGGGCTCCGGCGAGTCCACCACGGTGGAGAACGGCCAGCCCCAGGGGGACGCCGGTAAGAAGGACGGCGCCGACGCGGGGTCCGCGGGCAAGGGGGCCGCCAACTCGGCCACCACCCAGGGCGAGCGCTGCCACACCAACGAACTGAAGGCGGCCTTCGCCACCGGCGGCGACGCGGCCCCGGACCCGGACGCGGAGGGCTCGACGACCACCAGCATCATGCTGACCAACTCCGGCGACCGTAGCTGCAAGCTCGCCGGCTTCCCCGGCGTGGACATCGTCAACGAGAGCGGTGAGTCCTGGTCGCTGGCCCGTTCGTCCGCCAAGTACAGCGGGATCACCCTGGCCCCCGGCGAGACCACCGACTTCACGCTCAATGTCGCGATGACCGGTCTGGACGGCGACGCCTGGCTCGCCTCCTCCGTGGAGATCACCCCGCCGAACGAGACCTCCTCGCTGAGGGTCGCGTGGCCCTGGGGCCCGCTCCTCGACCAGCGCGGCGCCACCCACCCGGCCACCTACGTCAACCCCATCGGCTGACCACCCGGCGCGGCGGTCCCGGGGCGACGACCGGCCCCGGAACCACCGCCCCGCCACCGGACCGCGTCGCACCCCCGCGCCGGACGGCCCGTGCCCGCACCGGGCACGGGCCCGACGCGTTCCCGGGCCCGGCACCCGCCCCCGGGGAAGGCCGCGGGCTCCCGTTCCGCTTGCCCCGGTGCGGCCGCGATCCCGTTACGTACACCCGGCAAAAGTCGCTGGCCCCTCGGGACCCGGCCGGTCAGACTCCCGGCATGACGCTCCACGAGGACGAGATCGCGGTCGACGAGGCGGCGGTGCGGTCGCTGCTGGCGGCGCAGTGCCCGCAGTGGGCCGACCTGCCGCTGACGCCCGCCGGGCACGGCACCGACAACACCCTCCTCCGCCTCGGCGACGACCTGCTCGTACGGCTGCCGCGCACCCCCGGCACCGCCCGGTCGCTGCGGAAGGAGCGGGAGTGGCTGCCCCGGCTGGCGCCACGGCTGTCGTGGGCGGTCCCCGAGCCCGTCCACGCCGGGGCGCCCACCGAGCGCTTCCCGCTGACCTGGTCGGTCCACCGCTGGATCGACGGGGAGCTGCCCGGCCCCGGCACCGTCCGCGACTGGGCCGCCTTCGGCACCGATCTCGCCGCCTTCGTACGGGAGTTGCACGCCGTCGACCTGATGGGCGCGGTGCGCGGCGGCGACCTCGGCTGGTACCGCGGCGGTGGGCTGCGGGAGTGCGACGACTGGGCCGTCGCGGCCCTGGAGGCGTGCCGGGGCGTGGGCGTGCCCGGGATCGATGTCGACGTCCTGACGGAACTGTGGCGGACGGCGCGCGCCCTGCCGGACGCGGCCGGCCCGCGGGTCTGGCTGCACGGCGACCTCAAGCCCACCAACCTCCTGGTCCGCGCGGGCCGGCTGCACGCCGTCCTCGACTTCGGGGGACTCTCCGTCGGCCTGCCCGACGCCGAACACGCCCCCGTCTGGGACCTGCCACCCGAGGCGCGGCACGCGTACCGCACCGCGCTGGATCTCCCCGACGCGACCTGGAGCCGCGCCCGCGCCTGGGCCCTCGCCGTCGGCGCCGCCGGGCTCCCCTACTACCGCGACAGCTACCCCGAGTTCGCCGCCGAGTGCGCCGCCCGGCTCGCGGCGATCACCGCCGACGCGCGGGGCGGACGGTGAGCGGAGGCGGGTCCGGCTGTCGAGCCTCGTCCCGCCGCCGGGGAGCGCGCCGTCCCGCCGCAAAAGCGGGCCGGGGCGCCGCGCCGCGGACAAGAAGCACGCCCCGCCACCGGACACCGGTTGCCTTCGACCGCACTCCAACTCCTACCTTCAAGGGGACGGCCGCGGTCCGGGAAGGTCCCGGGACGGGCCGCGCCAGGAGGTGGCGGACATGACGGGGATGCCCACGCGCAGGCTCGGTGCGCTGGAGGTTTCGGCCCAGGGGCTCGGCTGCATGGGGATGAGCCACGGTTACGGGGACGCGGACGATACGCGGTCGCTCGCCACGCTGCACCGTGCGCTCGATCTCGGGGTGACGCTGCTGGACTCCTCCGACTTCTACGGCGGCGGCCACAACGAGGAGTTGCTCGGCAGGCTCCTCGCCGAACGCCGCGACGAGGTGGTGCTCGCCACCAAGTTCGGCTTCGCCAACCGCCTCGGCGAACCGGCCGCCATCCGCGGCGACGCCGCCTACGTACGCCAGGCGTGCGACGCGTCGCTGCGCCGCCTCGGCACCGACCACATCGACCTCTACTACCAGCACCGCGTCGACCCGCAGGTGCCGATCGAGGAGACCGTCGGCGCGATGGCCGAACTGGTCGCGGCGGGCAAGGTGCGCCACCTCGGACTGTCCGAGGCGGGCGCGGAGACCGTCCGCCGGGCGCACGCGGTCCATCCGATCGCCGCGCTGCAGAGCGAGTGGTCGCTGTGGACCCGCGATCTGGAGCGGGAGATCGTGCCGGTCTGCCGGGAGCTGGGCATCGGCCTCGTCCCGTTCTCGCCGCTCGGCCGCGGCTTCCTGACCGGCCGTTACGCGTCCGTCGATGGCCTTCCCGCGTCCGACCTGCGGCGTACCCAGCCGCGGTTCGCCGACGGCAACCTGGAGCAGAACCTCGCGATCGTCCGGAAGCTGGAGGAGCTGGCCGCCGCCCGCGGGGTGACCGCAGGTCAGCTCGCGCTGGCGTGGGTGCAGCACCGCGGCGACGACGTCGTCCCGATCCCCGGCACCCGCCGCGAGCGCTACCTGGAGGAGAACCTCGCCGCGCTGCGGATCGACCTCTCCGCGGACGACCTGGCCGCCATCGACGCGGCCGCCCCCGCGGACCGGGTGGCCGGTACGCGGTACGACGAGGGGAGCATGAAGCTGGTGGGGAAGTGAGGGGAGAGCCGGACTCCGGCGGCGGTGCGGGGGCGTCCTCCGGGGGCGGCCCCGCACCGGCCGACGGCCTCGGCCCGGCGACCGGCGGTCCGGAAACGGTACGAGGTGCCGAACCGGCCGCCGGCGGCCCGGTCTCCGGCGGCGGTGCGGGGGAGTTCTCCGGCGGCGGCCCGGCCCCGGTAGGCGGCCCGGCCACCGGCGGCCCGGCTTCTGGCGGCCCGGCTTCTGGCGGCGGCGCGCGTCCGTCCGCCACCGGTGACCCCGCCCCGGACACCTCCACCCCCGACGCCGTCGCCTTCCTCCGCCGTTTCCACGCCGCGCACCCGGCGGTCACCGCCCGCAGCATGGCGCACGGCCGCGCGCCCGACGGCCGGTCCAGTTACGCGCTGCTGCGGGACGCGATGGCCGGGCGGCGGCGGGTGCTGGACGTGGGCTGCGGGGACGGGCTGCTGCTGGACATGCTCGCGGCCGGGCCCGGCCGCGAGGTCGCGGGCCTCGACCTGTCGGCGCCGGAACTGGCCCTGGCCCGGTGCCGTCCGGGGCTGGGGACGGCGGAGCTGCACACCGGGAGCGCCGACCGACTCCCCTTCCGTGACGGCGCGTTCGACGGCGTCGTCTCGCACATGGCGCTGATGCTGATGGACGGGGTGGAGCGGGTCGCCGCCGAGATCGCCCGGGTCCTCGTACCCGGCGGCACGCTGGCCGCCGTCATCGGCGGCGGGCCGGGTGAGGGCGGGGCGTACGCGGAGTTCCTGCGGCTGCTGCGGCCGGTGCTCGACGCGGCTCCGCCCGAGCGCCGCATCCCCCGCCTCGGTGACCGGAGGCTGCGCGACCGCGAGGGGTTCGACGCGGTCTTCGGGCCCGCCGGGTTCGCCCCGGTGGCCTGGGAGCGCGTACCGATCGACCTGACCGCGCCGCCGGAGACGGTGTGGCGGACGGTCGGCGGGCTCTACGACCTCGGCCCGCTGGACGCGGCGACCGTCGCGGAGCTGCGCGCCCGCTTCACCGCCGCCACCGCCCCGACGGCGCTGCCCGACGGCCGCATCCCGTGCGCGATGACCGTGTGCGTGGCGGTGACCCGGCGCACGGGCTGAAGAGCGGGGGCGCGCCCGGCCTCGGGCGCGCCCCCCGTCAGACGCCGTACGGCCGTGCGGCGCGGCCCTCGCGGAGGGTGAGGGCCCACCAGGTGAGCTGGTGCAGCAGGGTGTCGGCCGCCTTGGTGGCGGGCGCCGGGTCGTGGAGTTCGCCGGTCTCGTCGAAAAGGGTCCAGGCCAGCGGGAAGCTGACCGTCTCGCGGACCGTCGTGGCGTGCAACTCCGCGAAGACCAGCCGCAGTTGCTCCACCGCCCGCAGCCCGCCGGAGATCCCGCCGTACGAGACGAAGCCGACGGGCTTGGCGTGCCACTGCGGGTTCAGCAGGTCGATGGCGTGCTTGAGCGGGGCGGGGAACGAGTGGTTGTACTCCGGGGTGATCACCACGAACGCGTCGGCCGCCGCGATGCGCCCGGCGAACTCCTCGAACTCCGGTGTCCCGTGGCGCAGTTCGTACGGGCGGACCGCGTCCAGGTCGATGACGTCGACGTCGAGGTGCTCATGGGCGGCGGCCCGCCGGGCGAACCAGCCGCTGATGACCGGCGCGAACCGGCCCTCCCGGGTGGAGGCGACGAGCACGGCGAGGGTGTGCCGGGCGGGGGCGAGGGTTTCGGACATGGGGTTCCTCCGGAGCGGAATCGGGAGCGGGAGTGCGTGGTGCGACGGGGCGGGTGCCGCCGTCGGGACCGACGCTAGAACCTCAAGCTGAGTTGAGGTCAACTGCCGGGTGCCGCACCCCGCTCACCGCCGACGAACCGGAACCCGGGCCCCGCGTCGCCCTTGCCCCGCGTTGCCCTCCGCCCCTCGGCGCCGCGGCCCGCCCGGCCCCGCGTCGAGCCTGCCGCCCGGCGTCTGCTCGCCCGGCCGGGTCCCGCGCTGAGAACGCCCCGGGCCGCCTCGCGCCCGCCCCCGATAACGCACCAGGCCCCCGGGCGGCGGCGGGCCCCCGGCCCCGCACCGGAAAGCGCCCAGGGCCCGTACCGGAGGTCCTGGCCCCGGCCCCCGATAGCGCCCCCGCCCCCGAGAACGCCTCGGGCCCCGGACGGCGGCGGCCCCGGCCGCACGCCGGCCCGATCCCGCTCCGCCCGGGGCCCGTGCCCCGGTGATCCGGCCGCTCAGGCGGCTCCGAACAGCTTCAGCAGCTCCGTCTTCTGGAACATCCGGGCCGTGTCGAGAGCCGACGGCGTGCCCGCGGCCGGGTCCGCGCCGTGGTCCACCAGCACCTTCACGACCTCGTCCTCGCCCTTGAAGACCGCGCCCGCCAGTGGCGTCTGGCCGCGGTCGTTGGGGCGGTCGGCGTCGGCGCCGCGCTGCAGGAGCGCCGCGACGGTGGCCGCGTGGCCGTGGTACGCGGCCAGCATGACCAGCGAATCACCCCGGTCATTGGTCAGGTTGGCCGGGACCCCGGCGTCCACGTACGCGGCGACGGTGTCCGTGTCACCGTGGCGCGCGAGGTCGAAGACCTTGGCCGCGAGCTGTAGCACCTCGGGGTCGTGGGCGTGCTCGGTCGCCTCGGGCCCCTGCGGTCCGGTCTGCGCGTCGCTCATGATCGCCGGCCTCCTGCTGTGATCGTCGCCAACTGGCTGTCGCCGCCACTGTAGGCACCCGCCCGGCCCTTTGTGCAGGCCAACGCCGTACGACCGGCGAACACCACGCGAGCGGAACGCCACCCGGAAGGCCGGACGGCCGAGCCGCGGGGCGACCGGCCGGGCTCCGGCGGGAGCGCGGACCACGGCGGGCACCGCTCCCGGCCCCACCGGGCCCCGCACCCGGCCTCACCGGGCACCGCTCCCGGCCTCACCGGGCACCGCTCCCGGCCTCACCGGGCACCGCTCCCGGCCTCACCGGGCCCCGGCGGGGAGCGCGGACCCCGGCGTTCCGGGCTCCCCGCCGCGCCCCGTCCCTCAGAACGCCGCCCGGACCTCGCCGACCCGGACCCCGCCGCCCGTCAGCGGTACGTCCTCGATCCGCGCCAGCACCGGCGCGTCCACGCCCATCCCGCGCAGCACCCGGGCCAGCACCGGGCCCAGCGTGCGGGTGTTCCCGTCGTCGATCTTGAAGGCGAGGGCCCGGCCGTCGGGCAGCGCCAGCGCCTGCACCGCCTCCGCACCCATCTTCGACAGCGTGCCGGGCAGCTCCCGCATCAGCCAGGTGTCCGGGCGCCGGGTCCCCGCGACGTACTCGGGGTGCGCGCGCATCGCGTCGGCGACCCGCCGCTCGGGCGTGCCCTCCTCGGCCAGGACGAACGTCCGGAACGCGCGGGCCAGACCGGTCAGCGACAGCGACATCAGCGGCGCGCCGCAGCCGTCCGTACCGATGTGCGCCACCTCCGTGCCGGACGCCGCGCGCACGCACTCCAGGACCAGCCGCTGGAGCGGATGGTCCCGGTCGAGGTAGCTCTCCGTCGGCCAGCCGTTGGCGACGCAGGCGGCGAGCATCGCGGTGTGCTTGCCGGAGCAGTTCATCGTCAGCGGCGAGCGGACCTGCCCGGACGCGAGGTACAGCTCGGCCTCCTCCGGATCGAGCGGCAGGTCCGGCGGTGTCTGCAACTGCGCCGCGTCGAGCCGGAACTCGTCCAGCATCGTCCGGACGAGATCCAGGTGGAACGCCTCGCCGGAGTGGCTGGCCGCCGCCAGCGCGAGCCGCTCGCCGGACAGCTCCAGGCCCGCCCGCAGCAGCGCCGCGGCCTGCATCGGCTTGTTGGCGGAGCGGGGGAAGACGGGGGCGTCGACGTCACCGAGCGCCGTCTCGACGCCGCCGTCGGCGGCCAGCACCACCAGGGAGCCGCGGTGGCGCCCCTCGACGAAACCGGAGCGGACGACCTCGGCGAGGACGGGGGCGTACGGGGAGTCCGAACGGTCGGATATCGGGCGGGACGAAGACATCGGCTAAGCCTTCCGGGAACGGGACCGGTCCTCCCCGGAAGGCTTGTGGCCAGGTCAGGACAGCAGGTCGTCTACTTGTGCTTCCCCTTCACGGTACCTGCGGGTGATTTCGCTGCTGCAATCGTCGGCCATCCGCTGGAGCGACTGCCGCCGCCCGGAGACCTGCTGCTCGTACCGGACGAGCCGGGCCATCGCCTCCGTCAGCTCCCCGTCGGTCCGCGCCCCCAGATCGGAGAGTTCGACCTCGCCGAGCATGTCGTCGGCGAGCCTGCGGTACTCCTCGCCGTGCGGGGTGCCGACCGTGACGTGCCGGGCGGACGAGCGGTGGCGGGAGGGGACGTCCGCCAGGATCTCGGGGAGCCGGTCCAGCAGCGGCGGCAGCGGCGCCGCCCGGCGGGCCAGCTCCGCCCGCAGGATGTCGATCCGGCCCTGGAGCAGCCGCCGCAGATAGCTCAGATCGGCCTCCTCGCGCTGGGCGTCGCGCCGCAGCGCCCGCAGCTCGGGCAGGGTCGGGGCGGAAAGATCCGGCTGGTCGACGGGGTGGAAGCGGTCGCGCTGCTGCGGTGGACGGTGCTGCGACCGGCCGGCTTGGAGCATGGGGCCATCCTCGGTGCGGGGGCCGTCGGCCGGGGCCGTCGCCAGGGTCGTCCAACGGGCGGCGGTCGGTGCCGGAGCGGCACTCGGAGTCGTACGGGCGGGTGGTACGGGACCGGGGATCCGCCCGGCGCCGGCAGTGCTCATGAGTGGTTTTGTCCCCTCGTCCGGTGCGGCATCCAGGGCATGTTGTCCATGAAACGCACCACGTGCACGCATCGTGCCACTCTGGGCGGTCCGTATGCAGGGCCATGACACCCGAACGGCCCCCGGAGGGGCACGGCTGTCCGAACGCCTTCAGGGCCCCGGCATGATGGCGGGTATGCGAGCAGTGGTGCAGAGAGTGGACGGCGCGCGCGTCGTCGTGGACGGCGAAACGGTCGGCGAGATCGTCGGCGAGGGACTGTGCGTGCTGGTGGGCGTCACGCACGACGACACGGAGGGCAAGGCGGCGCAGCTCGCCCGCAAGCTCTGGTCGGTGCGGATCCTGCAGGGCGAGAAGTCCTGCTCGGACACGGACGCCCCGCTGCTGGTCATCAGCCAGTTCACTCTCTACGGTGACGCGCGCAAGGGCCGCCGTCCCACCTGGAACGCGGCCGCGCCCGGGCCCGTCGCCGAACCGCTCGTCGACGAGGTCGTCGCTCAGTTGCGGGCCCTCGGAGCCCGGGTCGAGACCGGCCGGTTCGGCGCCGACATGAAGGTGTCGCTGACCAACGACGGACCGTTCACGGTGCTCGTCGAGGTGTGACCGCACGCGGACGGCCGCGGCCCCTCCGGTGAGGGACCGCGGCCGTCGCCGTACGCGGGGCGCCCTACGGCGCGACCACGACCTCCTGGGCCGCGGCGGTGCCCGCGGCGTCCAGCGGCGCGTCGACGGGGACGTTCCGCTTGATCAGGCCGAGGGCGATCGGGCCCAGCTCGTGGTGGCGGGCCGAGGTGGTGACGAAACCGATCTGCCGGCCCTCGGGCCCGTCGGCGGCGAGCCGCAACGGCGTGCCGTGCGGCGGCAGATGCACCTCGCTGCCGTCCAGGTGCAGGAAGACCAGGCGGCGCGGCGGCTTCCCCAGGTTGTGGACGCGGGCGACGGTCTCCTGGCCGCGGTAGCAGCCCTTCTGGAGGTGGACCGCGCTCTCCAGCCAGCCCAGCTCGTGCGGGATGGTCCGGTGGTCGGTCTCCAGACCCAGGCGCGGGCGGTGCGCCTCGACGCGCAGCGCCTCCAGCGCGAGGACGCCGATCGCCGGTCCGTGGGCCGCGGCGAACGCGTCCAGAGAGCCGCGCGGCAGGAAGAGGTCCCGGCCGTGCGGCGTCTCGCGGACCACCACGCCCTCGGGCGCCTCGGTGATCGAACCGGCCGGGAGATGCACCACCGCGAGGTCCGCGGTGCGGTCGGCGACCTCGACACGGTAGAAGAACTTCATGCTCTCCAGATAGGCGATCACCGCCTCCTGGTCGCCCGGCTCGGTGTGCATCCAGGTCGTCTCGCCGTCGTCGACGAGGTGGAGCGCGTGCTCGATGTGGCCGTGCGCGGAGAGGATCAGCGCCTCGGTGGCCTGCCCCGGCGGCAGCTCGCTGACGTGCTGGGTGAGCAGCAGATGCAGCCAGCTCAGCCGCTCCGGTCCGGTGACGGTGACCACGCCGCGGTGCGAGAGGTCCACGAAACCCGAGCCGTCCGCCAGCGCGCGTTGCTCGCGGAAGAGGTCGCCGTAGTGCGCGGCGACGCCTTCGTCGGGGGCCTCGGCGGGGACGGCGCCGGGCAGCGACAGCAAGGAACTCTTCATACCGCCAGCCTACGGCCCGGCCGCCGTCCGCCGGGATCGCGGGCGGAGCCGCCGGGCCCTCAAGCCCCGCCGTCCTCCGCCTGCCCGGCGGCCTTCTCCGTACAGCCGCGGCAGCGGCCGAAGATGGCGAAGTGCTTGAGGTCGGTGGTGAAGCCGAACTGCTCGCGCAGGGTGGCGGCGAACGGCTCGGCCACCGACAGATCCGCCTCGATCACGTCCGTGCAGTCCCGGCAGACCAGGTGCATGTGGTGGTGGCGGTCGGCGAGGTGGTACGTGGCCGAGCCGTGCCCGAGGTGGGCGTGGGAGACCAGCCCCAGCTCCTCCAGCAGCTCCAGCGTCCGGTAGACGGTGGAGATGTTCACGCTGCGCGCGGTCTTGCGGACCTCGGTGAGGACCGCGTCCGGGGTCGCGTGCTCCAGTCTGTCGACGGCTTCCAGCACGAGCTGACGCTGGGGCGTCAGCCGGTAGCCGCGTTTGCGGAGGTCGCTCTGCCAGTCGGTGCTCACCACGCCCCCAGTGTAAGGAGCGCCACCCGGCCGGGCGTCAGTCGTGCGGCCCGGCGGCGAGATGGCGCGCCAGCGCGCGGACCGCCGCCGGGTTGCGGGGCGATTCGACGAGGTCGGCGTAGTCCAGCGTGAAGATCCGCTTGTGCTTGACGGCGGAGACGTTCGCCAGCGGCCCGTAGTGGAGCAGGAAGTCCTTCTTCCGGGCGGCGGACGGCGAACCGTAGTCGTTGATCACGATGACGTCGGGGTCGCGCTCGACGACGGTCTCCCAGCCGATGGTGGTCCAGGTGTCCTTGAGGTCCTTGGTGAGGTTGACGCCGCCCGCCTTGGTGATGATGTCGTCGGGACCGGCGAAGGCGCCCGCGGTCAGCGGCTTGTCGGTACCGCTGTCGTAGAGGAAGACGGAGGGCTTCCTCCCGTCCTTCGGGTGCGTGGCGCGGACCGCGGCGATCTGCGCGCGGTACTCCCCGACCAGCTTCGCGGCGCGGTCCTCGACGTGGAAGATCTTCCCGAGGTTGGTCAGATCGGTGTAGAGCGCCTCCAGCGGCGGCATCACCCCGCGGGCGTTGCCGGAGCCGCCGTTACGGCACGACTCGGTCAGCACGTAGGAGCCGATGCCGAGCTTCTTCAGGGAGGCGGGCGTGAGGTCGTTGCCCTCGCCGAAGCCGTAGTTCCAGCCCGCGAGGACGAGATCGGCGCGGGCGTCCAGCGCGATCTCCTTGGTGATCGCCTTCTTCGACAGCCACGGCACCTTGTCGTACGCGTCCCGCCAGGCGACCTTCTCGATATGGCCCCGGTACGACGGCATGACGTACCCGGCCATCCGGTCCTCAAGACCGAGCGCCAGCATCAGATCGGTGATGCCGACATCGTTGGTGACCACCCGGGACGGCTTCTTCGCGAAGGTCAGCTCGGTGCCGCAGTTCTTGACGGTGACCGGGTACCCGGCGGCGTCCTGGCGGCCACCGCCCTTGTCGGCGGAGATCTTCGCCCCGCACCCGGTCAGGGCCAGCGCGAGAACGGAGAGCAGAGCGGCGGAACGGCGGAACATACGGGGCCTCATCTGGGGGCGGGGGAGGGGGCGGCGGTCCGCGGACCGTGGTCCGGGGCGTCCGGGGCGGGTGACGCGGGCGCGTCCGGCGGGGCGGCGTCCGGGGCGGACGGTCCGGACGGCCCGTCCGGCGGCGCGCTCCCCGGGCCGTCCGCCCCGCCCCGCCGCTCCGGCAGCCGGTCGAGGAGCAGGTGTACGGCGCCGGTCTCCGGGTGGCGGACGCGGTGGGCGCGGACGCCGAAGACGTCCGCCAGCAGCTCGGCGGTGAGCACCTCGTGCGGCGCGCCGGACGCGACGATCCGGCCGCCGTCGAGGACGTACAGCGCGTCGCAGTGCCGCGCCGCGAGGTTGAGGTCGTGCAGCGCCGCCAGCACCGTCAGGCGGCTGTCGCGGACCAGCGCCAGGACCTCCAACTGCTGCGCGATGTCGAGGTGGTTGGTGGGCTCGTCCAGCACCAGCACCCGTGGTTGCTGGGCCAGCGCGCGGGCGATCAGCACCCGCTGCTTCTCGCCGCCGGACAGTCCGGGGAAGCCGCGGTGCGCCAGATGCCCGGCGCCGACCCGGTCCAGCGCCCGCGCGCAGATTTCCTGGTCGGCGGCGGACGCCCGGCCCGAACCGCGCTGGTGCGGCAGCCGCCCCATCGCCACGATCTCGGCGACGGTGAAGTCGAAGGCGGCCTGCCCCTCCTGCGGCAGCGCGGCCAGCAGCCGGGCGCCCGCGCGCGCGTCCATGGCGTGCAGATCGGCACCGTCCAGCCGGACCGTGCCGCCCGCCGGACGCAGCGCCCGGTACACGCACCGCAGCAGCGTGGACTTCCCGCTGCCGTTCGGGCCGACCACCCCGATCAGCCGCCCCTGCGCGGCGCGCAGCGTCACGTCGTGGATCAGCCGCCGCCCGGCGACCTCCACGTTCAGATCCTCGATGTCGACGCGCATCAGACGCCCCCTCCGAAGCTGTAGCCGCTGCGCCGCATCAGCAGTACGAAACCGGGCACGCCGAGCACCGCGGTGATCGCGCCGACGGGCAGTTCGACGGGCGCGATCACCACCCGCGACAGCACATCCGCCCAGACCAGCAGCACCGCGCCGAGCGGCGGCGCCACCGCCATCACCCGCCGGTGGTCGGCGCCCACCAGCATCCGCGTCACATGCGGCACCAGCAGCCCGACGAAGCCGATCGCCCCGCTGACCGCGACCACCGCCCCGGCCACCGCCGCCACCACCAGGAACAGCTCCCGCCGCAGCCGCCCGGCGTCCACGCCGAGCGCCGCTGCCGTCTCGTCGCCCATCGCCAGCGCGTTCAGCCGGCCCGCGGCCAGCCACAGGTAGACCACCGCGCAGGCCACCGCACCGGCGGCGAGCGGCACCGACGGCCAGCCCGCCCCGCTCAGACTCCCCAGCAGCCACATCACCGCCGACCGGGCCGCCTCCCCGCGGTCGGCGGAGAACACCATCAGCGTCGTCACGGCGGAGAAGCCGTAGTACATCGCCGTACCGGTCAGCACCAGCCGCAGCGGGGTCAGGCCGTGCGAGGTGCGGGCGGCGGCGTAGACCAGGGCCATGGCGAGCAGCGCGCAGACGAACGCCGAGGTGGACAGCGCCCACACGCCCAGCGCCCCGGCGGCGCCGAAGAGCAGGACGGCGTTGGCGCCGACGGCGGCGCCCGAGGAGATCCCGAGGACGAACGGATCGGCCAGCGCGTTACGGACCAGCGCCTGCACGGCGACGCCGATGGCGGACAGCCCCGCCCCGACGATCGCGGCCAGCAGCGCCCGGGGGAAGCGCAGTTCCCACACGACGGTGTATCCCGCGGCGTCCTCGGCGGGCAGCGTCCCGCCGCTCACCCCGGCGGCCAGATAGCGCACCACCTGCCCCCAGCCGACCCCGGCCGAACCGAGGGCCACCCCGCACAGCACGGAGCCGAGCAGTACCACGACGAGCGCCGCGACCAGCGGCGGGAGGGGAATGCGGCGCGCGGGCGCGTCGTACGCGGCGCGGGCCGCGGTGGCCTGGGAGGGCGTCGGTTCCACGGACGGTCCGCCTTCGGCTCGGGCCGTCCTACGGATGAAGGCACGGTCCGCGCGGGCGACCGCGGCGGGCGTCCCCTCGCAGTCCACGGCGAGTTGTCAGGAGCGTGCGCCGCCGCGGGTGATCGGACTCGCGGACGCCCCCGGACGGGGCGCCGCTCACCGTTGCGGGTCAGTGCCGGACTCTCACCGGACTTCCCCCGCGGGGCGCGTCATACCTATGCGGTTGTCGGCGTACGGGACGCCCGGCCCCGTACGCCGTCGAGCGGGGCTCAGCCCTCGTACGGGGTGCCGTCGGCGTTGAAGAACGAGACGCCGTCCGGGGTGTCGGCGGGCAGGGTCTTCGCCCACTCCTCCAGGTCGACGACCTTCTTCAGGTGCGCCGACATGTACGGCCGCAGCGGCACCTCGGGGGTGGCCTTCTCGCCGACCCACATCAGGTCGCTGTTGACGTAGCCGTAGAGCCGCTTGCCGCCGCTGTACGGACCGGCGGCCTCGGTACGGGCGACGGCGTCGGTGGCCAGGTCGATCTGCGGCTTCTTGTCGGCCAGCTCGCCGTACCAGACCTCGACGATGCCCTGGTCACGGACCATGACGATCTCGACCTTGCGGTTGTCGTCGATGCGCCAGTAGCCGCTCTCGCTCTCCAGCGGGCGGACCTTCTCGCCCTCGCCGTCGAGCACCCAACTGTGCGAGGTGTACTCCAGGAAGTCGCGGCCGTCGTGGGTGAACGTGACCTGCTGGCCGAAGTTGCACTTCTCGGTGCCGGGGAAGTCGGCGACGCCCGCGCCTTCCCAGTTGCCGAGGAGGAAGGCCAGGGGAACGAGGGCCGGGTTCAGGTCGGACGGGATCTCGATCATCAGCTCAGGCGATCTGTGGGGAGGGACAAGGCGGCACGGCGGGAGGCGGTCGTCAGCGCTGACCCTGGTAGAGCTTCTTGTAGGTCAGACCGGCGAAGGCGATGACGCCGACGCCGACCAGGACGAGCAGGGTGGTGAAGACTGCCTCAAGCACGGCGTGCTCCTTGGACGGAGTGGGGTGGAACGGACCGTGGACGAGTCTAGTCGGCACCGTTCGCGTCGGCGCTGTGAGGTTCCCCGCCCGGCGATCAAGGACGGCGGACGGGGGCCGGCGAGGGGGCGCGGGGCCGGGGTGCGCGCCGCGACGGCGGACCGGGGCGCGCGCCGGTGGGACGCCGGGCCGCGGTGATGCCGGGGCCCGCGGGGTTCCGTGGCACGAGGGTGCCGCGCCGGCCCCGTCGGACGGTGGCGGCGCCGGCCCGTCGGACGGTGGCGGCGCCGTGGCCCGCGCGTCGGCCGTACGGCGGTCGTGCCGCGCGCCCCGGGCCCGCCGTCAGCCGCGGGCGGGCGGCGGGGTGTCGGACCAGGCGCCGGCGGCGTCGAGGTTGGCGGTGGCGCTGCGGGCGGCGAGCGCCGGGTCGCCCGCCCGCAGCGCGTCGAGCAGCTCCTCGTGGCCGCGCGGATCCGCCCCGTCGAACCCGGAGCCGTCCCACTGCGCGGTCATCGAGCGGCGCAGCGGCGGGCCGAGCGCGGTGTAGAAGGTGGCGAGCAGGGTGTTGCCGCTGCCCGTGGCGACGCCCTGGTGGAAGGCGAGGTCGGCGCGGATCCAGGCGTCGCGGTCACCGTCGCGCCAGGCGGCGGCGCGCTCGGCGAGGAGAGCGCCGAGCCGGGTCAGCTCCTCCGGCGTGATCCGGGCGGCGGCCAACCGCGCGGCCTGTACGTCCAGGGCCTGGCGGACCTCCAGCACCTCGGCCGGCTCGCTGCCGAGCCGCTGCAGCGCGCCGGAGAGTTCGCTGGTGGCGCGGACGTACGTACCGTCGCCCTGCCGGGCCTGGAGGAGTCCGGCGTGGCTGAGGGCGCGGGTCGCCTCGCGCAGGGTGCCGCGGGCGACGCCCAACTGCTCGATCAGCGCCGCCTCGGTCGGGATACGGCTGCCGACCGGCCACCGGCCCGAGGTGATCTCGGCGCGCAGCCGCTCGATGACGTCGTCGACCAGGACCGATCGGCGGGCGGAGGCGAGAGTCACGGGGGCCTTCCTGTCAGGGGGATGCCCGGCAGTCTACCGGCCCCACCGATAAAGGTTGGACGTTTAAAGGTTGGACGTTTTATGTTTCCGTCCATGCCCGCACCCGAGCCCCCGCCGCCGAACGACCTCCCGCCCGCGCGCCGCACCCCTCCGACCGGCCCTGCCGGGGCCCGCCCCGGTCCGCCCCGCCCTGGCCCGCCCTGTCCAGGCCCGCCCCGCCCTGGCCCGGACCGCTCCGCTCAGGGCCTCCCCGCCGAGGACTGTCCCGCTCAGGGCCACCCCGGTCACGACCGCCCCGCTCAGGGCCGCTCCGCTCCGGCCCGCCCTGCTCAGGGCCTCCCCGCCCCGGACCGCCCCGGTCCTGTCCGCCCTGCTCAGGTCCGCCCTGCCGGCCCCGTGGGGCTCGCCCCGTCCGCCGCCCGTTCCCGTGCCGGGCTGCTGACCGCCGCCGGGATCGTGCTGATCGCCGTCAATCTGCGGCCCGCCGTCGCCACCGCCGCCGCGCTGCTGGAACGGCTCCGCGCGGAGCTGGGGTTCGGGCCGCTCGTCGCCTCGCTCGTTCCGGCGCTGCCGACGCTCTGCTTCGCGGCGGTGGGCGCGACCGGCGCCGCGCTGGCCCGCCGCGCCGGGACCGAGCGCGCCGTCCTGCTGGCGCTCGCCGCGCTCGTCGCCGGGCTCGCCGTCCGCGCCGTACCGTCGACGGGCGCGCTGCTGGCCGGGACGGTGCTCTCCGCCGCCGGACTCGCGCTCTGCAACGTCCTGCTGCCCGCCCTCGTCAAGGCGCACTTCCCCGGCCGGGTCGCGCTGCTGACCGGCGTCTACACCACGGTGATGGCGCTCGGCTCCGCCCTCGCCGCCGCCGTCGCGGTCCCCGTCGCCGACCTCGCCGGCGGCCCGTCCCCCGGCCTCGCCGTCTGGGCGCTGCCCGCCCTCCTCGCCCTCGCGGTGTGGGCACTCGCCCCGGGCTCCGTCAGAGCGGGCCCGGAACAGGAGCGGCAACGGGAGCGGAGGCGGGGCGGGACGGGGCCGGGCCCGCGGGACGGCGCCGGGGAACCGGGTCCGCAGGACGGCGCAGCGGGCCCGGCCGCCGAGCGGGGCGCCGGGCCCGCCCCGGAGCGCGCCGCCGTGTCGGCGTGGGCGGTCGGGCGCACCCGGTTCGGCCTGCTGGTGACGGCGTTCTTCGCGCTCCAGTCGCTGGCGAGTTACGCGGTGATCGGCTGGCTGCCGACCGTACTGACCGATCACGGAGTCCCCGCCGACCGGGCCGGCTCCCTGCTGGGGACGGCGCTGCTCGTCGGGGTGCCCGCGGCGTTCGTCCTGCTGCCGCTCACCCGGTCCCCGGCGCGGCTGCGGCTCGCCTTCTGTCTCGTCGGCGCCGCGCTGACCGCCGGCTACCTCGGCCTGCTGTACGCACCGTCGGCGGCGGCGCCGCTCTGGGCCGTCCTGACCGGTCTGGGGCTCTGCGCCTTCCCGCTGGTCCTGGCGCTCATCGGGACCAGCGGACGGAGCGCGCGGGAAACCGCGGCGCTCTCGTCCTTCGCGCAGAGCACCGGCTATCTGCTCGCCTCCGCCGGACCGTTCGGGGTCGGTCTGCTGCGTTCCGCCACCGGCGGCTGGAGCGCCCCGCTCACCCTGCTGCTCACCCTGGGCGTCCTGCAACTGCTCGTCGGCCTGGCGCTGACGTCACGATGGGCGGCCGGGCGGTGACCGGAGCGACGCGCGGGCCGGAGGCGACCGGAGCCGTACGCACCGCCACCGCCCGTACGCACCATCGCCGCGGCACGGGCGGTGGAGTACGGGTACGGGCACCGGCCCGGTGCGGGAAGGCGGTGGCCGCTCAGTGCGAGTGGTGGTCGTCGCGGTCGTCCAGCTCGCGCCACCAGCGGTCGGACTCCGGGTCACCGGACTCGTCCCACCAGCGTTCGTCGGGACCCCGGCGGTTGGCGACGATCGCCGCGATCGGCGGGATGACCATCGCGACCACGCACATCGCCACCGCGGCCGTCACCGACCACATCCGTACCAGGCTCCAGGCCAGCACGAAAAGGGTGAGACAGACCCCCATCATCACGAAGTACCAGCGATGACGGCGTCGGGGTGGCAGCCGGCGAGGCATACCTCCACGGTAAGTCCGCGCCGCGCCGGAAAGAAGCCCCGGCGGGGTCGTTCGGACAGGTCCCGCCGGTCCGTACGGCATGCGAAGGGCCGCACCCCCGCAAGGCGTCCAACCCCGGGGTGCGGCCCTTCGGCCGGTGGGTGCGCGGCCGCCGCCGCGCACCCACCGCACGCTGTCGTCAGACGGCGATGGCGACCTCCGCCAGGCCGCCCTGCTGCGCGACCACGGTGCGGTCGGCGGTGGCGCCGGGGACGAGGGCGCGCAGCGTCCAGGTGCCCTCGGCCGCGTAGAAGCGGAACTGTCCGGTCGCGGAGGTGGGGACCTCGGCGGTGAACTCGCCGGTGCTGTCCAGCAGCCGGACGTAGCCGGTGACGGGCTCGCCGTCGCGGGTCACGCTGCCCTGGATCGTGGTCTCACCGGGCTTGATGGTCGACGCGTCGGGGCCGCCGGCCTGTGCTCCACACATGGGGATTCCTTGAGGGTTGAGAGGTGGGGCGGACTTACTTGTTGGCGCCGAGCTCGATCGGCACGCCGACCAGCGAGCCGTACTCGGTCCAGGAACCGTCGTAGTTCTTGACGTTCTCCTGGCCCAGCAGCTCGTGCAGCACGAACCAGGTCAGGGCGGAACGCTCACCGATGCGGCAGTAGGCGACGGTGTCCTTGGACAGGTCGACCTGCTCGGTCTCGTAGAGCGCCTTCAGCTCGTCGTCCGACTTGAAGGTGCCGTCGTCGTTGGCGTTCTTCGACCACGGGATGTTGCGGGCGCTCGGCACGTGGCCGGGGCGCTGCGACTGCTCCTGCGGCAGGTGCGCCGGGGCGAGCAGCTTGCCGCTGAACTCGTCGGGGGAGCGCACGTCGACGAGGTTCTTGGTGCCGATCGCGGCGACGACGTCGTCCCGGAAGGCGCGGATGGAGGTGTCCTGCGCCTTGGCCTTGTACGCGGTGGCCGGACGGCTGGGGACCTCGGAGCCGTCGACCAGGTCGCGGGAGTCCAGCTCCCACTTCTTGCGGCCGCCGTCGAGCAGCTTCACGCTGTCGTGGCCGTAGAGCTTGAAGTACCAGTACGCGTACGAGGCGAACCAGTTGTTGTTGCCGCCGTAGAGGACGACGGTGTCGTCGTTGGCGATGCCCTTGGCGGAGAGCAGCTTCTCGAAGCCCTCCTGGTCGACGAAGTCGCGGCGGACCGGGTCCTGGAGGTCCTTCTGCCAGTCGATCCGGACGGCGTTCTTGATGTGGTTCTTGTCGTACGCGGCGGTGTCCTCGTCGACCTCGACGAGGACGACCTTCGGGTCGTCGATGTGGGCCTCGACCCAGTCGGCGTCCACCAGAACGTCGGTGCGGCTCATGTTCTTCTCCTCCGGGGCAGTTGCGGGGGTGTGCTTGCGGACGGGCACGCGGATACGCCGGGGATGCGCGGCGGCGTCAGGGCGGCGCGCGGCGCGGCGTGGCACAACGGGAACGGCGATCAGACGGAGCGGCCGGGGGGCGGGCCGGCCGGTGACGGGAACGGGCCCGTCAGACAGGGCGACAGAGCATGGTGGCGACGCGGCACAGGTCGACTGCCCGCCGCTTCGTGAGGTTCGCCTGTCCCCGGAAACGGAGACCGCTCGATGCGCTCTGCATGCCGTCGATCGTAGGGACGGAAACCCGGGCCTGTCACCGGTGTGTCACATGGCGAGATGTGATTGTCCGAGATGTGAAACGAAAGCCGCCGCCCGGCGCCCCTTCGCGGGGGCCGGGCGGCGGTGGGACGGTGGGGGGTCTGTCGTACGGGATGGGTCGTCTCAACGGCTGGACGGTGGGGGTCCGGGCCGGGCGGCGGGGCCGGTCAGCCGGGGAGCTTGACGTCCGTACCGGTCGCGGAGATCGCCACGCCGTCGGGACCGGCGGTGACCTTGTCCAGCTTGAGGTTGGCCGGCAGTTGGTCGAGCTTCCACTCGTGGTCGGTCTGCTCCCGGATCTTGTCGGCGCAGCCGGGGAGCAGCCGGCACATGGTCGGGATGGAGTCGGCGCGCAGCCGCAGGGTGTCGCCGTGCGCGGTGACGGAGCCGGTCACCTCCAGCGAGCTGAGCAGCGGGATGGCCGGCGAGATCTTCACCTGGCCCTGGCCGCCCTTCGTCCCGCCGTACGTGACCTGCACATTCGCGCCGGACGCCTTGGTCAGGTCGGCGTAGGAGAGGGTGGCGGTGGCGGTGGCCGACGCGGCGTTCTCGATCGAGCTGTAGTCGTCGGAGAGCTTGACGTCGTGGAAGACCGCCTTCAGCTTGTCGACCCGGAGGGTGTGGCCGTCGGCGTCGGCCTTCACCCCGCCCAGCTCGGCCTCGACCTCGTCCAGGTTGCGCCCGGCCACCTGGGTCAGGAACGGGAAGCCCTTGATCGAGACCTCCGGGGCCGCCGCCAGCCCCTGGCTGTCGCGGATCTTCTCCGCCGCCTTGTCCTCGGCGAGATTGACCGCGACCCGGTCGGCGGCGACGAACAACCCGCCGACCACCACGACCAGGACCAGCAGCACCTTCAGTGCGCGCATCGAACCCTTCCCCCACACCCGGCCGGTCCGCCCGGCCACTCGCTTCGTCTCCGTACGCCACGGGCCCCCTGCCCGCGCACCGGCGAGCCTAGACGACCGGCGGCGGTGACCGGAGGGGACGACCGGCCGTGACGGCGGCGGGCGGTGGAGGCCTGCGAACGCCGACGGCCGCCGCCGGGCGCGCGGGGCGCCCGGCGGCGGCCGGTGCGGGAAACGGGCGGGTCAGCTCAGGACCGGCCCCAGCAGATGGACGGCCGGGGCGGCGAGCGCCAGCGGCAGGGCGACACCCGCGGTGAGGTGGACGAAGCGCGACGGGTAGTCGTAGCTCGCCACCCGCAGGCCGATCAGCGCACAAGCCCCGGCCGCCAGGCCCAACGCGGCGCCCATGACGCCGAAGTCGTTGAGCCGGCCCGCGGCGGCGCCCGCGCCGGCGGCGGCGAGCAGCGCGAGGACCGCGGTGACCGGGCCCGGCAGCGGCAGCGCGCGCACCAGGACGGCCAGGGCGACGGCGGCGGCACCCACCACCACGGCGTCCGGGAGCGCGGAGAGCTGCCCGGCGGCGAGCACCGCGAGCGCCGCGGAGGTCAGCCCCGCGGTCAGCGCGTACATCCGCTCATCGGCGCCGGAGCGGTTGCGGAGCTGGAGGACGAGGACGAACAGGCACCACACGCCGAGCGTGCCGAGGCCCACCAGCGGCGCGTCCTCGCGGTCCGTCGCCAGCAGCGCCACATCCGTCACCACCCCCGCCAGGAAGGCCAGCGCGATGCCCTGCCGCGCCGGCCACATCCCGTTCAGCCGGTACCACCCGGCCGCGGTGACCGCCTGCAACAGCACCACCGGCACACACCGCACCGCCTCCGGCAGCGGCGCGGTCACCGCCAGCAGCAGCGCGAGAACGGCGGTCAGCGCGGCAGGCCGGATCCCCGGCGGAATGATCGGCGACCGGCCCTCGGCGCGGGCCCGCTGGTTGGGCGCGAGCCGGGAGAGGTCCTGCGGCGCGTCCGGACGCGGGGCGTCCTGGGCCGTGTCCGCCCCCGTGCCCCGCGCCGCGTGCGGCCGCGCGGCGCCGTGCGATGCCGCGCCGCCGTCGCCGGGAGCGGGAACGGCGGCGGGCGGGGCGTACGAGTGCGGCACCTGCTCGTACGGAGCGCCCACGGCCTGCGGTGCGCCCTGCGCCTGCCCGTAAGCGGCCTGCCCGTGGCCGGACTGTGGGTGCCCGGGCTGCCCGTACGCGACCTGTTCGTGGCCGGGCTGCGCGTGGCCGGGCTGCGCGTGGCCGGGCTGCGCGTGCGGGACCTGCTCGTACGGGGCGGCGGCCGGGGCCTGCCCGTACGGAGCGGCCGGGTTCTGCTCGTAAGAGGGGGCGGCCGGGGCCTGCCCGTACGGGGCGGCGGGGCCGGCCGGGCCCTGGCCGTGTGGCGTCTGCCCGTACGGGGCCGGGCCGCCGTACTCCTGGCCGTACGGCGCCTGGCCGGGCTCGGTCCGGCCGTACGGCGCCTGGCCCTGGGGCGTCTGCCCGGCGTGCCCCTGGTCGTACGGGTGGCCGTGCGCGGGGCCGCCGTGCGGGGGCTGCTCGTACGCCTGCGGGGGCTGCGGGGGCAGGCCGGGGGCGGCGTACGGGCCGGGGTGCGGGGCCTGGCCGGGGTGCGGGTCGGGGGAGCCGTAGGGCTGCTGCGGGGAGTCGTTCATGATCGCTTTCTCAGCCTCCGGCGAAGGGCGGCAGGACCTCGACGGTGCCGCCCTGGGTGAGCGGGACGTCCGCGTGGTCGCGGGTGCCGACCGGGGCGCCGTCCACCAGGAACGAGCTGCGCTGCAGGACGCGGGCGAACTCCGGGCGGTCGGCGTGCGCGGTGCGCGCCGCGGCCAGCGCTTCGGCGAGCGTCTCCGCCGCGTAGGGCTCCTCGGCCGTGCCCGCGGCGGCCTTGGCGGCTGCCCAGTAGCGCACGGTGCCAGTTGTTGTCACGGCGGCCTCTTCGTCGTGGGTGTCGGGGTGCCGGGTGGGTGGTCCCGTCGCGGCGCCGTGGGTGTGCCCGCCCGCGGGCCGCGCCGTCCATGATGGCGTACCGCGGTCCGGGCCCGTCGCGGCCGGGGCCGGTGCCGGGGCCGGGCGGCGCGCACCGGCACGCGGGTGGCGCAGGGCGCGCGGACCGGCGCGGGGCGGCACGAGCCGGGCCCGGCGCCGCGGAACCGCGCGGACCGGTACGGCTCCGTGCCACCCCGCGCCGCCCGGAGGGACCACCCGCCGGTCGGAAACAGGTTGCTACGGGCAAGTGTTCGCATAAGGTCATACGGTGTTGGTCCGACTCGCGTGGGCACATCTGCGGCCCCACAGGCGCGCGATAGCGCTGATCGTCCTCCTCCAGCTCATCCAGACGCTGGCCACCATCTCCCTGCCCACCCTCAACGCCGACATCATCGACAAGGGCGTCGTCCTCGGGGACACGGGCTACATCCTGCGCCTGGGCGGCTACATGCTCGCCATCGCGCTGCTCCAGGTCGGCTGCGCGACCGGCGCCGTCCACTACGGCGCCCGTACGGCGATGCGGCTGGGCCGGGACATCCGGGCGGCGGTCTTCGACCGGGTCCAGACGTTCTCCGCCCGGGAGGTCGCCGCCTTCGGCGCGCCCTCGCTGATCACCCGGACCACCAATGACGTCCAGCAGGTCCAGATGCTGGTCCTGATGACGTTCACGATGATGGTGGCCGCGCCGATCATGTGCGTCGGCGGCGTGATCATGGCGCTCAACCAGGACGTGCCGCTCTCCGGCCTCCTCCTGGTGATCGTCGTGGTCCTCGGGGTGATCGTCTCCCTCATCGTGCGCCGCCTGCGGCCGCTGTTCCGCAGCGTCCAGGAGCGCATCGACACGGTCAACCGCGTGCTGCGCGAGCAGATCACCGGCATCCGCGTCATCCGCGCCTTCGTCCGCGACCGCCACGAACAGCGCCGCTTCGCCGTCGCCAACACCGACCTCTACGACGTGTCGCTCAGCTCCGGCAAGCTGATGTCGACGATGTTCCCGCTGGTCATGCTGGTCGTGAACCTCTCCAGCGTCGCCGTCGTCTGGTTCGGCGGGCTGCGCATCGACTCCGGCGCGATGCAGATCGGCTCGCTCACCGCGTTCCTCAGCTACCTCATGTACATCCTCATGTCGGTGATGATGGCGACGTTCATGACGATGATGCTGCCGCGCGCCGAGGTCTGCGCCGAGCGCATCCAGGAAGTGCTGGACACCGACAGCAGCGTCACCCCGCCCGAGCACCCCGTCACCGCCCTCAGCCGCCCCGGCGAGCTGGAGCTGCGCGGCGTGGAGTTCCGCTTCCCCGGCGCCGAGGAACCCGTACTCAAGGACATCTCGCTGCACGCCCGGCCCGGCGAGACCACCGCCGTCATCGGCTCCACCGGCAGCGGCAAGTCCACCCTGATCGGCCTGGTGCCCCGCCTCTTCGACGCGACCGGCGGCACCGTCCTGGTCGGCGGCGAGGACGTCCGCACCCTCGACGAGGCGACGCTCGCCCGCACCGTCGGCCTCGTCCCGCAGAAGCCGTACCTCTTCTCCGGCACCATCGCGAGCAACCTCCGCCACGGTGATCCGGACGCCACCGACGACGACCTCTGGCGGGCGCTGGAGACCGCGCAGGCCAAGGAGTTCGTCGCGGCGATGGAGGGCGGTCTCCAGGCGCCGATCGCCCAGGGCGGCTCCAACGTCTCCGGCGGCCAGCGCCAGCGCCTGGCCATCGCCCGCGCCCTCGTCGGCAAGCCCGACCTCTACCTCTTCGACGACTCCTTCTCCGCCCTCGACTACGCCACCGACGCCGCCCTGCGCGCCGCGCTGGCCCGGGAGACCGGCGGCGCGAGCGTCGTCATCGTGGCGCAGCGCGTCGCCACCATCCGCGGTGCCGACCGCATCGTCGTGCTCGACGAGGGCCGCGTCGTCGGCACCGGAACCCACGCCGAGCTGATGGCCGGCAACGCGACGTACCGGGAGATCGTGCTCTCCCAGCTCACCGAGCAGGAGGCGGCGTGACCACCGCGGACAAGGAAGCGGGCGTCCGTGACGAGGACGCCGAGAGCGCGGAGGAGCTGCGCCGCACGGCGCGCCCCGCCGCCGGCCCCGCGCGCATGATGGGCGGCCCGCCGCTGGTGAAGTCGCTGGACTTCACCGGCTCCGGCAAGCGGCTGCTGGGCCAACTGCGGCCGCAGCGCGCCGCGCTCACCGGCGCGCTGGCGCTGACCGTCGCGTCCGTGGCGCTGACCGTCACCGGCCCGCGTGTCCTCGGGCACGCCACCGACCTGCTCCTCGCCGGGCTGATCGGCCGCGATCTGCCGTCCGGCGTCACCAAGGCGCAGGCCGCCGAGCAGTTGCGCGCCCACGGGCAGGGCTCTCTCGCCGACCTCATCGGCACGCTGCCGCTCGTCCCCGGCCACGGCATCGACTTCCCCGCCGTCGGCACCGTCCTGCTCTACGCCACGCTGATCTACGCGGCGGCGGCGCTCTTCGGCTTCCTCCAGGCGCGGCTGGTCACCACCGCCGTGCAGGGCACCGTCTTCCGGATGCGTGAGCAGGTCGAGGGAAAGCTGGCGCGGCTGCCGCTGAGCTACTTCGACAAGCAGCAGCGCGGCGAGGTGCTCTCCCGCGCCACCAACGACATCGACAACATCCAGCAGACGCTCCAGCAGAGCCTGAGCCAGATCGTCACCTCGCTGCTGACCGTCCTCGGCGTCCTCGCGATGATGTTCTGGATCAACCCGCTGCTGGCGGTGGTCGCGCTGGCCACGGTGCCGCTGTCGGTGATCGTCGCCACCCGGGTCGGCAAGCGGGCGCAGCCGCAGTTCGTCAAACAGTGGTCGTCCACCGGCAAGCTCAACGGCCACGTCGAGGAGATGTACACCGGCCACTCCCTGGTCAAGGTCTTCGGCCGCCAGAAGGAGTCCGCCGACCGCTTCCGCGAGCAGAACGACGCGCTGTACGAGGCGAGCTTCAAGGCTCAGGCCATCTCCGGTCTCATCCAGCCCGCGATGACCTTCGTCGGCAACCTCAACTATGTGCTGATCGCCGTCGTCGGCGGGCTGCGGGTCGCCTCCGGCGCGCTCTCCGTCGGTGACGTCCAGGCGTTCATCCAGTACTCCCGGCAGTTCAGCCAGCCGCTCGCGCAGTTCGCGGCGCTGGCCAACCTCGTCCAGTCCGGCGTCGCCTCCGCCGAGCGGGTCTTCGAACTCCTCGACGCCGAGGAGCAGACGCCCGACCCGGAGGACGCCCCCGCCCCGCCGCGCACCGCCGGACGCGTCGCCTTCGAGGACGTCTCGTTCCGCTACGACGAGGACAAGCCGCTGATCGAGGGCTTGTCGCTGACCGTCGAGCCCGGCCAGACCGTCGCCATCGTCGGCCCCACCGGCGCCGGCAAGACCACCCTCGTCAACCTCCTCATGCGGTTCTACGAGACCCGCTCCGGCCGGATCACCCTCGACGGCACCGACATCGCCGCCCTCGACCGCGAGGAGCTGCGCTCCCGGATCGGCATGGTCCTCCAGGACACCTGGCTCTTCGGCGGCACCATCGCCGAGAACATCGCCTACGGCGCCCCCGACGGCACCCCGCACGAGAAGATCGTCGAGGCGGCCCGCGCCACCCACGTCGACCGTTTCGTCCGCACCCTGCCGGACGGCTACGACAGCGTCGTGGACGACGAGGGCGGCAGCGTCTCCGTCGGCGAGAAGCAGTTGATCACCATCGCCCGCGCGTTCCTCGCCGAGCCCGCGATCCTCGTCCTCGACGAGGCCACCAGCTCCGTCGACACCCGCACCGAGGTACTGATCCAGCAGGCCATGGCCCGGCTGCGCACCGGCCGCACCAGCTTCGTCATCGCCCACCGCCTGTCCACCATCCGCGACGCGGACCTGATCCTCGTCATGGAGTCCGGCGCCATCGTCGAACAGGGCGACCACGCCACCCTCCTCGCCGCCGACGGCGCCTACGCCCGCCTCTACGCGGCCCAGTTCGCCGAGGCGGTCACCGAAACGGAGTAACGCCCCCGCCGCCGTCCGAGCCCGCCGCCCGCTCGGTGATCCACCCGCCGATCCGGGCGAGCAGGGCGGGGCCGGAGATCAGCCGGCGTACGGGTCGGTGATGGTGTGCCGCCGCTGTGCGGTGTCCAGGACATGCCGGGGGAAGTGCGGGCCCGCTGTGTAGTGCCGGCCTCGGGTCTGGCCGACGGCGTTCAGCACCCCTGCCTTGGTGAGGGCCTGGAGGTCCCTCGTCGCCTGCTGGGTGTTGAGGGCCTCCGCCTTCTCGTAGCGCGAGCGCCGTACCCGGCCCACCATCGCGACCTCGTGCAGCGCGGTCAGTTGCCGCTCGGTGGCCCCGAGCCCGTCGGCCGCTTCCATGAGCTGGATCCAGCAGTCGTTGGAACGGTTCACCCGGTGCTGTACGCGCTGGGTCTGCTGGTGGTAGGCGAGCAGGTTGAACCTGATCCACGGAAGGGTGTCGCGCTCGGGTGACCAGACGGGGCCGCCCACTTCACGGAGAACCTTGTAGTACTCCCAGGTGTTGCCCGGCATGCCCAACCACTCCTCGATGGAGGAGAACTCCGGGGCCAGCACCCCGCCGCGGGCGATGACCAGCGTCTGGAGCGAGCGGGACATCCGGCCGTTGCCGTCGGACCACGGATGGATCTTCACGAGGTTCAGGTGTGCCATCGCGGCCCGCACGAGGACGTGCCGGTCGAGGTCGCCCTCGTTGAGCCAGGTGATGAGCTCGCCGGTGAGGCCGGGGAGGAGCTCGTGGTCGGGCCCTTCGTAGTCGGTGGCGAGCTCGTCGCCGGGGGCCGTGATGCGGATGGCGGTCCGGCGCCACTGCCCCGCTGTGGTGAGCGGGTGGTGGTGCCCCTGAAGCATCCAGTGCAGACCGTTGAGGAGCCCCTTGCTGTAGCGGAAATCAGGGGCGTTGTGGAGCGACTGGATGTAGGTCATGGCCTGCTGGTAGGCGAGCGTCTCCGCCTTGTTCTCCTCGCTGGCGTCCACCTCGCGTTCGCCGTCCATCAGATCGGCCACGTCCTTGGCGTCGACCCGGTACCCCTCGATGGTGTTCGACGCGGCGATGGCTCCGGCGGTCAGGGCCTTACGAAGATCCAGCTCCCACTTCCTGGGGACCTGCTGTACCGCGTGCCGGAGCTGTTCCCGCAGACCGTCGATCTCGTCCAGGACCTTCTGGTCGGCGGGCTGGAGGTGCGGGGTGCGATAGAGCATGACGCAATGATACCCAGCCCCTATCATTCCGCCGCGAGGAGCTGCTCCGCGATCCACCCGCCGATCCGGGCGAGCAGGGCGGGGCCGGCCGCGTTCTCGGCGTGGGCGAAGTCTGGTTCGAGCCAGAGGTCGCAGGTGGCGGGGTCGGCGGCGGCGTAGAGGGTGCGCGGGTGGTCGAGGGGGAAGTACGGGTCGCGGTCGCCGTGGACGAGGAGCAGCGGGACGGGGGCGATGAGCGGGACCGCGGCGACGGGGGAGAGCGGTACCGGGTCCCAGTCCCCGGGGTGGACGCGGGTGCGCAGGCCGACGCGGGAGACGAGACGGCCGGCGGGGCGGGTGACGGCCCAGTGGAGGCGGCGCATCGGTGCGGTGCCGCGGTAGAACCAGCGCGCGGGGGCGCTCACCGACACGACCGCATCGGTGTGAGCTGCGGTGCGCCCCCTGTGCGCCGGGTGCAGCGCCGCGTGGCGCAGCACCACCGAGCCGCCCATGGAGAAGCCGAGGGTGGCGACGCGGCGGTGACCCAGCGTGCGGGCCCAGCGGACCGCCGCGGCCACGTCCTCCACCTCACGGTCGCCGAGGGTGGAGCGCCCGCCGGAGCCGCCGTGGCCGCGGAAGGAGAACGTCACCACCGCGGCCCGGCCGTGGAACGCGGCGGCCGCGCGGCGCAGCGCCGGACGGTCCAGGGAGCCGGTGAAGCCGTGCGCGACGACCAGCGCGAGATCGTCGGCGGACCCTTTCCCACCTGCGGTGACGGCGCCGGAGCGCGGGGTGTACGCGGCCTCGATCCGGACGCCGTCGGCGGTCAGCAGCGACGCTCGGTGACCACACGACGTGACCGAAGGAACACGGGAGGGGCCGGGACCGGCCTCGGGTCCGGGGGACATGTGGGCTATTCTGCTGGGCGTGGAGGATCCGGGCAGCGTTGCCCCCGGATCCTTTTGTGCTTTCGGACAGGCACGGTGCGTGGCCGGAAGCAGCGTACGAAGCAGTGCCGCAGACTCCCCCGGCCGCGGCCGGGTGGTGCCCCCGTCGCAGGGACCGAGGAGGAACCAGACGTCATGGGCGAGCGAAGCGAGCAGTACCGACAAGAACGGGCCGGGTACCGGGCAGGTGGTCGGAAGTGAGTTCCCTCCTGCTGCTGACCAACGCGTTGCAGCCGTCGGCGGAGGTGCTCCCCGCCCTCGGCCTGCTGCTGCACGGCGTGCGGGTGGCTCCTGCCGAGGGCCCGGCCTTGATCGACACCCCGGGAGCGGACGTCATCCTCATCGACGGCCGCCGCGACCTGCCGCAGGTGCGGTCGCTGTGCCAGCTTTTGCGGTCCACGGGCCCCGGCTGTCCCCTGATCCTCGTGGTGACCGAGGGCGGACTCGCCGCCGTCACCGCCGAGTGGGGCGTCGATGACGTCCTGCTCGACACGGCGGGTCCCGCCGAGGTCGAGGCCCGGCTGCGGCTGGCCCTGGGGCGTAAACAGATCGGCGTGGACGACAGTCCGATGGAGATCCGTACCGGTGATCTCTCGGTGGACGAGGCGACCTACAGCGCCAAGCTCAAGGGCCGGGTCCTGGACCTGACCTTCAAGGAGTTCGAGCTGCTGAAGTACCTCGCGCAGCACCCGGGCCGGGTCTTCACCCGCGCCCAGCTCCTCCAGGAGGTCTGGGGCTACGACTACTTCGGCGGCACCCGCACCGTCGATGTGCACGTCCGGCGGCTGCGCGCCAAGCTCGGCCCCGAGCACGAGTCGCTGATCGGCACCGTCCGCAACGTCGGCTACCGCTTCGTGGTGCCGGACAAGGCGGAGCGCGCGGCCGAGGCGAAGGAGAAGGCCGCGAAGGACAAGGCGGCCAACGAGAAGAAGGCGGCGGCCGCGAAGGAGGCGGCGCGCTCCGGCGGCACGGCGGCCGGGGCGCGGTCCGGCGGGAGCTGAGTGCCGCCGGCGGTTCGCCCGGCGCCCGTCCCCTGAACCGCCGGCCTCCTCCGGGCCCTGCCGTCGCGCTCCCGGGCCGCCCCGCGGGCGGCCGGCGGGAGTGTGACGACAGGGCCTGGGGCCGTCCCGGTCCGCCCGCGTAGACTGCCGCGCGTGGCCAAGGTGACGCGGGACGATGTGGCAAGACTGGCGGGAACCTCGACCGCGGTGGTCAGTTACGTCATCAACAACGGACCGAGGCCGGTCGCCCCGGCCACCCGCGAGCGGGTGCTCGCCGCGATCAAGGAGCTGGGGTACCGCCCGGACCGCGTGGCTCAGGCCATGGCGTCGCGCCGTACCGACCTCATAGGGCTGATCGTCCCCGACGCCCGGCAGCCGTTCTTCGCGGAGATGGCGCACGCCGTGGAACAGGCCGCGGCCGAGCGCGGCAAGATGGTGCTGGTCGGCAACGCCAACTACCTCGACGAACGCGAGGTCCACTATCTGCGCGCGTTCCTCGGGATGCGGGTCTCCGGGCTGATCCTCATCAGCCAGGGCCCCAGCGAGCACGCCGCCGCCGAGATCGACGCCTGGGACGCCCGGGTGGTGCTGCTGCACCGCAGGCCCGACGCGATCGACGACGTCGCGGTGATGACCGACGACGTGTGGGGCGCCCAGCTCGCCACCCGCCATCTGCTGGAGCACGGCCATCCGTACGTCGCGTTCCTCGGCGGTACGGAGCAGACACCCAAGTCCGGCGACCCGGTCACCGACCATGTCGAGGGGTGGCGCCGGGCGATGCAGGAGGCGGGCATCCCGCTGGAGGGCCGCTACTTCCAGGCGCCGTACAACCGCTACGACGCCTACCAGGTCGCGCTGGAGCTGCTGGCCGGGCCGGACCGGCCGCCGGCCCTGATGTGCGCCACGGACGACCAGGCGATCGGTGTGCTGCGGGCCGCCCGGGAGCTGCGGATCGATGTGCCGGGTGAGCTGGCGGTGGCCGGGTTCGACGATGTGAAGGAAGCCGGGCTGACCGATCCGCCGCTGACGACGGTCGCCTCGGACCGGGAGGCGATGGCGCGCGCCGCCGTCGATCTCGTCCTCGACGACGGACTGCGGGTGGCCGGCTCGCGCCGGGAGCGGCTGCGGCAGTTCCCCTCCCGGCTGGTGGTCCGCCGCTCCTGCGGCTGCGGGGGCTGACGCCGGGCGCCGGCGCCAGAAGGACGTACCGCCGGGGTGCGGGGCGTGTGCGGCCGGGCGGGTGTTCTTATACCGGGCATACCTACTTCTGCCGGGTCTCTCAGGGCGTTCTCACCCGGTTCTCATGGTGGCCGCGCACAGTGGTCGCATGACCGAGAGCTACCGCCGCAGCGGAGATGAGATGTCCCAGGACGGGCCGTACGGCTACGGCCACGGCGACGACGCCCGCGCGGGCGGGGCGGGGGCGTACCCGCCGCCGCCTCCGTACGCCCCCGGTGGCGAGGGCGCGTACGCGGGGTTCGCGGGTGCTGATCCGCGGGCGCCGCAGGAGCCGCCGCGGCGGCGGGCCCGGCGGCCGGTCGCGCTGATCGCGGCGGTGGCGCTGGCGTCCGGTCTGATCGGCGGCGGCAGTGCGGCGCTGATCGCCGGGGCGACGCAGCACCGGCAGGACTCGACGGTGTCGGCGCCGCTGGTCAACGCGGGGAAGACCAGCGGGAGCGGGGTGTCCGCGGTGGCGAAGGCGGTGAGCCCGTCGATAGTCGAGATCCAGGCGCGGACCGTGGAGGGCGAGTCCACCGGTTCGGGTGTGGTCGTCAGCGGCAAGGGCGAGATCGTCACCAACAACCATGTGGTGTCCGGTGCCCGGACGGTGACCGTCGCGTTCAGTGACGGCAGCCGGAAGACCGCCACCGTCGTCGGGACGGACCCCGACAAGGACCTGGCGCTGGTCAAAGTGCACGACGCGAAGGGGCTGACGCCCGCGAGCCTGGGGAACTCCGACGGGCTGGCGGTCGGCGACCAGGTCGTGGCGATCGGTTCGCCGGAGGGGCTGACCGGCTCGGTGACCAGCGGCATCATCTCCGCGCTCAACCGCGATGTGACGGTGCCGAAGAGCGACGGGCAGAGCCGGGGGCAGGAGTCGGACGGGGATCAGTGGCCGTTCGAGTTCGGCGGGAACCGCTACAACGGCGACACCGGTTCGTCGAAGACCTCGTACAAGGCCATCCAGACCGATGCCTCGCTCAACCCCGGTAACTCCGGCGGTGCGCTGATCAACATGGCGGGGCAGGTCGTCGGCATCAACTCCGCGATGTACGCGCCGAGTTCGGCGTCGAGCAGCACCGCGGGCAGTGTCGGTCTCGGCTTCGCCATCCCGATCAACACCGTCAAGGCGGACCTCGACGCGCTGCGCGGTGGCGGCAGCGGCGGGCCCAACAGCGGGGTGTGAGCCCCGGGCGGCGGGACGGCGGACGGCGGACGGCGGATCGGTGTGGGGCCGGTCCGCGGAGTCCGGGGCGGCGGGCCGGCGTGGGGCCGGGCCGCCGCCCCCGGGCCGTGTCCGGGGCCGAGCTGTTCGCGGGAGCCGGGCCGTCGCGTGCGGGGGCGGTCCGCGGGGCCTTGGCCCGCCGTGGTCGCCGTCCGGACTTCCGGCCCGTGCCTCCTGCCCGCGTTCGGTCTCCCGGCCTATGCCCGCCCGCGTCCGGCCCGACCTCCCCTCGGGCCGGACGCCGGTCACCGCGCCGCTTCCCGGCCCGCGCCCGGCCGGGTCTCCCTCGGCCTCGCCCCGCCCCCGGCCCCGTATTCCGCCCCCGACCCGAATCTCACGAGAGGACGACACCATGACCCGTGGTCTCACCGTCCCGGCCCGCCGTGCGCGGCGGGCGCTCGCCGTGGCTGTCGCGTGTGCGTCCGGCCGCCCTGCCGTGCCGGACGCGGGCGGGCGGCGGGCGCGTCCCGTTCCGGCGGCGGACCGGCGGGTGGCCGATCGTCGCAGGTGAGGGCTGTCCCGTGGGGGGCCTTCGGCGTGCGACGCTTGGCGCGGGTGGTCCGCCGCCCGTCGTTTCCGTATCGCGTCCAGAGGTATGCAGAGGTAGCCGCAGATGAGCCCCGCCGACCACGGTGACCAGTCCGCCCGCATCCTGATCGTCGACGACGAGCCCGCGGTCCGCGAGGCGCTGCGGCGCTCGCTGGTGTTCGAGGGGTACGCCACGCAGGAGGCGGTCGACGGGCTCGACGCCGTCGAGAAGGTCGCTTCGTACGACCCGGAGCTGATCGTGCTGGACGTCCTGATGCCGCGGATGGACGGGCTGACCGCCGCCCGGCGGCTGCGGGCGGGCGGGGTGACGGTGCCGATCTTGATGCTGACCGCCCGCGACACCGTCGGCGACCGGGTCACCGGCCTCGACGCGGGGGCCGACGACTACCTCGTCAAACCCTTCGAGCTGGACGAACTCCTCGCCCGCATCCGGGCGTTGCTCCGCCGCAGCTCCTACGCGGCGGCCGCCGGGGCGCAGCCCGCCGACGGTGACATCCTCGCCTTCGCCGATCTGCGGATGGATCTGGCGAGCCGGGAGGTGACCCGCGGCGGACGGCCCGTCGAGCTGACCCGGACCGAGTTCACGCTGCTGGAGATGTTCCTCGCGCACCCGCGGCAGGTCCTCACCCGGGAGCAGATCCTCAAGGCCGTCTGGGGCTTCGACTTCGAGCCGACCTCCAACTCCCTGGACGTGTACGTGATGTATCTGCGCCGTAAGACGGAGGCGGCGGGCGAGGTGCGGCTGGTGCACACGGTGCGCGGGGTCGGCTACGTCCTGCGGGCGGAGGGCGGTAGCGAATGACGACGCCGCCACCGCCGCCCGGCGCACCGGCACCCGGGGGCGCGCCGGCCCCGGGCGCGACCGCCGGCGCCACCGGGTCCGAGACCGCGCCCGGGCTGCTGGCCCGCGCCGCCCGCCGCTACCGGCAGCTTCCGCTCCGCTCCCGGCTGGCGATGCTCACCGCCGTCGCCGTGGCCCTGGCCGTCGCGGCGTCCGCCGCCGCCTGCTGGCTGATCACCCGCGACCGGCTCACCGAACAGCTCGACTCCACACTGCGCAGCGTGGACGTCGGCCAGAGCTATGTGCAGGCGCTGAAGATCTCCTGCTCGGGCGCGGCCGACGGGCAGGTGGCGTTCCAGCCGACGCCGTACACCGTGCAGTTGGTGTCCACGTCGGGGGACGTCTGCACCGCGCCGGACAAGGATCCGGTGCCCGCGCAGCGCACCGATGTGGCCGTCGCGGACGGGCGCCTGGAGGGCGCCGTCCACACCACCCGCTCCGCGCACGGCACCGAGATGCGGGTGGCCACGCTCCACTACCCGGGCCCGATCACCGACGCGCGCGGCAACCGCATCGCGGTCTCCGTCGCCGCGCCGATGGACCAGGTCACCCAGCCGCTGAACCAGCTCGCGCTGGTGTTGCTGATCGTCTCCGGCGTCGGGGTGCTGGGCGCGGCGACCACCGGACTGTGGGTGGCGCGCGCCGGGCTCAAGCCGGTGGACCGGCTCACCGACGCCGTCGAACACGTCGCGCGGACCGAGGATCTGACGATCCGTATCCCGGACGACGGTGAGGACGAGATCGCCCGGCTGTCGCGCGCGTTCAACTCCATGACGGCGGCGCTCGCCGCCTCCCGGGAGCTGCAGCGGCAACTGATCGCGGACGCCGGGCACGAACTCCGTACGCCGCTGACGTCGCTGCGCACCAACATCGATCTGCTGGTCCGCAGCGAACGCTCCGGCCGCGCGATCCCGCCCGCCGACAAGGAGGCGCTGCTGACGTCGGTGAAGGCGCAGATGGGGGAGTTGGCGTCGCTGATCGGCGATCTTCAGGAGCTGTCGCGGACGCCGGACACAGGGCCGGGCGGCGGTGCGTCGCTGCGGGTGGTGGCGCTGCACGACACGGTCGCCACGGCGCTGGAGCGGGCCCGGCTGCGCGGCCCGGCGCTGACCCTCACCTCGGACCTCGCGCCCTGGTACGTCCGCGCGGAGCCGGCGGCGCTGGAGCGCGCGGTGGTCAACCTGCTGGACAACGCGGTGAAGTTCAGCCCGGCGGGCGGCACGGTCGAGGTCCGCCTGGCCGCGGGCGAGCTGACCGTACGCGACCACGGCCCGGGTATCGCGGAGGACGAACTCCCGCACGTCTTCGCTCGGTTCTGGCGCTCCCCGTCGGCCCGCTCGCTGCCCGGCAGCGGTCTGGGCCTGTCGATCGTCGCCCGGACGGCGGAACAGGCGGGCGGCGGCGTCCTGCTGCGGCCCGCGCCGGGCGGCGGCACGGAGGCGGTGCTGACGCTGCCGGGGGCACCGACGCCGCCGCCTCCGGGGCCGGTGCCGGGCTCTCCGGGGGAGCCCTCGGCGTGAGGGCGGGGCCCGGCCGGGTGCCGGGCCCGATGTGACGGGAGCGGGAACGGGGCGGGGCCCGGCCGGACCGCCTGGTCGGCCGGGCCCCGCCCGCATGTCCCGCTTCCGCTACTTCCCGGACTTCTCCGCCGCGTCGCCGAACGGCAGGTCGCGGCCGTCGAGTTCGGCGCGGATGCCGTCCTCCTCGACGGAGATGTGGCGCAGCCGCACGTCACCGGGGGTCTTCGGGAGGCGGAAGGAGAGGGAGAGCTGGTCGGCGAGTTGCGGCTTGGTCAGGCCGGAGAGGGCGCCGAGGACCTTCGGGTCGATACCGACCTTCTGCAGCAGCCACGGGTGGTCGACGACGACATCGACGAGGTTGACCTTCATCAGCTTCGCCACGAAGTCCGGGGAGCCGGTCAGCTCGTGCAGCTTGTCCGAGCTGTGCAGCGCCTCGTCGACGTACTTCTGCGGGATGCCGATGCGCTGCACGATCGCCGGGACGCTCAGCATCGACTTGATCTTTTCGGCCTGGCGGCTCAGCTCACCGGCGGCCTTACGGGTCAGCCGCAGGCCCTCCTCCTCGCCGGTGCCGGGGCGGTAGACGGCGACGTCACCGATGTCCAGCCGCATCCGGCTGATCTGCGTGGAGACACCACGGTCACCGGCCCGCTGGATACGGGCCCGGGCGTGCACCCGCAGTTCGTGTCCGGCGATCGGCAGGCGGCCGACGGCGCGCACCTCGTTCGGGCCCAGCTCGCTGAACTTGACCTGGGAGGCGCCCAGTTCACGGTTCATGTCGTCGAAGGCGAGCAGCACGTCGCCGTGCATCGAGCCGATGGTGGCGCCCTTGACGGCGGTGGGCAGATCGCCGTCCAGTCGGATGTCGCGGGCGCTGGCCTCGAACTTCGCGAGCGAGACCCGGTCGGCGGCCACGTCGGGGATGGTGACGTCGACCCGGTCGAGGTGCTTGTCCAGCACCTGGGTGAGGAACGGGAAGCCCTTGATGTCGACCTCGGGCGCGGCGGTCAGCCGCAGCGCCTTCTTGATCTGCTGCTCGGCCTTGTTCTGCGCGTACAGCACGGCGAACCGGTCGCCGAGGGTGAGGAACGCGGCGGCCACCACGACCGCGACCACCAGCTTCAAGGTGAGCGGGACGGCGGCGAAACGGCTGATGCCGCGCTTGTTCCGCCGGTGGTTCGGCGGCTGCCAGGCGTCCTCGTCCTCCTCGTCGGAGCGCAGCCCGAGCCCCAGCGGATCGTCGCTGCCGTCCCGCTCGTTGAGGTACCTGCGGCGCTCCAGCCGGTGCGGTGCGACGGGCTCCGGCTCCGGTTCGGGCTCCGGGTCGGCGAGGGCGGCGAGGTCCGCGTACGGGTTGACCGGCTCGAACTCACGGGTGTCCCGCTCCGGATCGTCGGATGCCGGTGGGGCGGCGGTGTCCGGTCCGGGCCGTGGGGACGGGGGTGAAGATATGCGTTGGGGGGTTCGCATCCGCACATCTGACCATGAGCGGGTCCCCCGTTAGCAACTCCGCCCGGCCGTAAGTGCGCAACGCCACGATTGTCCGCGGAGCGTCGGGGAAACGGGCGCGCGCGGCGCGGTGGACGGCTCGTGCGGGGGAGGCCCGGGAGGGCGCGCCGGGGCGCCCGCGTCTCCGTCCTGCGCGGCGGGCGGCCCGGGGCGCCCGCCGCGGGCCCGGTCACCGCGGGTCGCGCGACCGGAGCGTCGTGGTGGGCGTGCCGGGGGCCCGGCCCGGCGTACGGGCCGGAGCGGAAGGGCAGGCCGACGGTGTCCGGCGGGGCGGGCGGAGGGCGCCGGCCTGCCCCGAGGCCCGGGGCCGGGCGCGTCCGGCCGTCCCTCGCGGCGCCGTGCTCCTTCCGCCGCCGGTGCGTCCGGGGCGCGGGGTGGGGGAACATGGGGCCTCGGGGATTTTCCGCGGCGATGCCGCCGCGCCGACCCGCTCCACCGTCACGCAACAGGGGGTACCGCCGCATGGCCATGCTCAAATCCACGATGAAGCAGCAGGTCGCCGAGGCCGTCGCCCGGGCGGCGCCCGGTGACCGGGCGCTGGTGACCTTCCAGGCGCTCACGGGCCCGGTGCCCTGGTTGACCGGTGGACTGCTGGGACATCTGGTGGCCACCTACTACTTCGTGACGCTCACCGACCGCGCCGTGGTGCTGCACCACCAGGAGGTCAGCCAGCGCCCGACGGACATCGCGTACGCGATCCCGCGCGAGCAGGCCCACGCGCTCGTCACCGAAGCCCGGTTGCGGCCCCTGTGGAGCGTGGTGCGCCTCGCCCTCCCCGGCGCACCGGCACCGGTCCGGCTGAACGTCCACCGGATGTGGCGCGCCGAACTGGAACAGTTCCTCCCCCACGCCGGTGGCCCCGGTGGCGCCCCGCAGGGGTACGCACCCGGGCCCGCCGGACCTCTCCAGGCGCCCCCGCCGGGCCCCCAGGGGCAGCCCGGCCCGGTGCCGCAGCCCGGTGCGTACGGGTACCCGCAGGGGCAGGGCGCCCCACAGGGCCAGCAGCCGCCGGCCCCGTACGGGATCCCGCAAGGGCAGCCGGGGCAGCAACCCCCGGCCCCGCCGTCCGGCCCTTACGGGTACCCGCAGGGGCAGCCGGGAGCGCGGCATCCGGGCGCCCCGCAGGCCCCGGGCCAGGCGGGAGGCCAGCCGCAGCCGGGCCCGTACGGCGCGTCGCCGCAGGTCCCTGGCCAGGCGGACGGTCAGCCGCAGCCGGGCCCGTACGGTGCGTCGCCGCAGGTCCCTGGCGAGGCGGACGGTCAGCCGCAGCCCGGTCCGTACGGTGCGTCGCCGCAGCAGCCCGGCCCCTACGGCGCGCCCCCGCAGGGCAACCCGTACGGCGGCTGACCCTTCCCTCACGGGGCGGGCCGGGCGCCCTCGGGGCCCTGCGGGGGCGGGGAGAGAGGCGGCGGGGGAAACGGATGGGGCCGTGGGGCCGGGCCGGAGGGCAGGGCGCGGGGGCACCGGCCTTGGGCGCCCGGGAGCCAGGCCCACCCGGGCCGGAAGTCAGGTCACCGGCCCGGGAGCCAGGTCACCGGCCCGGGTGCCAGGTCACCGGGCCCCGGCCCGGTGCCTCTCGCCGGCCCGACCCGCAGGTCAACCGTTCAACGGCTCAACCGCGGTCCGCCCGGGCTCACTTCACCACGGTGATCCGGTCCGCCTTCGGCGGCGTCAGCGGCTTGTCCGCCGAGGAGTGGACCGTCAGATAGGCGGTGAAGGAGTCCAGGTCCGAGCCGCCGACCAGCGGGTTCTTACCGTCCTTGAGGGCGGGGAAGCCGTCGCCGCCGCCGGCCAGGAACTCGTTCATCGTGACGCGGTAGGTCTTCGCCGGGTCGAGCGCGGCGCCGTTCAGCTTCACCGAGTCCTTGACGATCCGGTCGGCGCCCTTCTTCGTCAGGTCCAGGGTGTACGTGAAGCCGTCCGACACCTGAAGGATCTTCGGCGACGCCTCGTTGGCGCCGCTGACCTGCTGCTGGAGCGCGGCGAGCAGTTGAGCGCCGGTCAGGTCCACGGTCCGCATCATGTTGGTGAACGGCTGGACGGTGAACGCCTCCCCGTAGGTGACGACCCCGTCGCCCTCCGCGCCGGACGCCGCGTAGGCCAGATCCGAACGGATCCCCCCGGGGTTCATCAGGGCGAGCTGCGCGCCGCCCTTGTCCGGTGCCGCGGCGGCCTCCCGCTGCGCGTCGGCGACGACATCGCCGAGCGGCGACTCCGGCGCCTGCGCGCCCCGCCCCGCGATATCGGCGGAGATATGCCCGACGGGCCGGTTCGCGACCGGCGCGGCCAGCTTGTTCCAGCGGGCGATCAGCGACGTCATGTCCGCCGCCTTGGGCTGCGTCCGGTCCACGACGTGGTTGGCGGCGCGCCCCGAGGCGCCCCGCGCCTTGACGTTGGTGCGCACGATGTCGCCGGTGGCGCGGTCGTACGTCAGCGTGGTCTCGGTGTAGAGCTTCCCGAACGACGCGGCGGAGGTGACCGTACGGGGCTTCCCGGAGGGGTCGGGGAGGGTGCAGACGTACGCCTGGTGGGTGTGGCCGGTGACCAGCGCGTCGACCTTCGGGGTCACCTTCTTGGCGATCGTGGTGATCGGCCCGGAGATCCCGTCGCCCGGCCCGGGGCTGTCGCAGTCGTAGTTGTACGAGGTGGAGGCGGGCATCCCGCCCTCGTGGATCAGGGCGACGACCGACTTCACGCCCTGCTTGTCGAGGATCTTGGCGTACTTGTCGATCGTGGCGACCTCGTCGTGGAACGTCAGCCCCTTGACGCCGTCGGCGTTGACGATGTCGGGGGTCCCCTTCAGGGTCACCCCGATGAAGCCGATTCTCACGCCCTTGTGCTTCCACACGGTGTACGGCTTGAGCAGCGGCTTTCCGGTCTTGTCGTCGGTGACGTTCGCCGTCAGGTAGGGGAAGGCGGCGCCCTTGAACGTCTTGCCCTTCTCGAAGCAGCCGTCCTTGGGGTGGCAGCCGCCCTGCTGCAGGCGGGTCAACTCGGCGCGGCCCTCGTCGAACTCGTGGTTGCCGACGGAGGTGACGTCGAGGCCGAGCTTGTTCATCGCCTCGATGGTCGGCTCGTCGTGGAAGAGCCCGGAGAGCAGCGGGCTGGCCCCGACCATGTCCCCGGCGGCGGCGGTCACGGAGTAGGGGTGCCCCTTACGGGCCGTGCGCAGCGACTGCGCGAGGTACTCGACCCCACCCGCCGGAACGGCCTTCTTGCCGCCGTCCCGCTGGATCTCCTCGACGGTCCCGGACGAGCCCTGCGGCGGCTCCAGATTGCCGTGGAAGTCGTTGAACGAGAGCAGTTGGACATCGACGGTGCGGCCCTGGGCGGTGCGGGCGCGGGCGGTGTCCGGCCCCGCGCCGGACGGCAGGGAGGCCGCGGTGACCGCGGTGGCGGCGGCGAGCACCGCCGCTCCGGCCGTCAATCTGCGCGCGAGGCGGCGCCGTTGGGGTGTCGCTTGCATGGGTTCCCTTCCGTGGACCGGGCGGCCGGCGGCGCCGCGCGGACGCGGGCGGCCGGGCGGTGGCTGCGGCACCGGCACGCTGACGCGTCCGGGCGGACCGCAGCCTACGGTCAACGCGCGTAGCGCAACAGGTCCGAAGGGGGACGGGGGAGGACGGGAGGATGAAGGCGGGGTGGCGCCGGGGCCCTGGCGAGCGCGCTCCGGCGGAGGCGGCCGGTGCGTGGCCGGCGCCTCGGGGAGCGCACGGCCCGGCCGGTACGCGGTGGCCGTACGGGCCGGGGCCTCACGCACGGCCTGGGCGTCGCGCGGGCCCGGCGGGACCGGAGGCGTGGTACGGCCGGGGCGTCGCGCTGGCCCGGTGTGGCGCGGCGGGGGCGGCCGGTGCGCGGTGCGGGATCCGGCGTGGCGCGAAACACTTGCCTTCCGGGAGCGGTTGGGCTTCGGTGAGCCCCGCACCCGCCCGCCCGTGTCCCGCCGCCGCGCGGGGCCGCCCGGCGTCCGGCGGGCCCGTGCCCCGCAGACCGGATCGGAGCGTGACTTCCGTGCGCAAACTCTTCTCCTACGTGGTGACCAGCCTCGACGGCTACTACGAAGGCCCGGACGGCGAACTGGACTGGGCGAACATCGACGCCGAGTACTTCGAGTTCGCCAACCAGAGCAACGCCGCCATCGACACCCTGTTGTTCGGCCGGGACGGCTACGTGCACATGGCCGCGTTCTGGCCGGATGCCACCGGGCCCGACCCGGAGATCGTCACGTTCATGAACGGGGTCCGGAAGGTCGTGGTCTCCGACACGCTGGAGCGGGCGGAGTGGCACAACACGACGCTCGTCCGCGGTGACGACCTCGCCGCGACCGTCACCGCGCTCAAGCGGGAACCGGGCAGGGAGATCGCGCTGTTCGGCAGTGTGAAGCTGACGGCGAGCCTGCTCGGACTCGGTCTCGTCGACGAACTGCGCGTCCTCGTCAACCCGGTCCTCCTGGGCGCGGGCCACTCCCTCTTCGCCACGCTCGGCCGCCGCCTCCCGCTCACCCACTGGCGGACCACCACCTTCCGCTCCGGCAACGTGCTGCTGACGTACCGCCCGGCCTGACCGGTCCGGGCGCCCCGCGCGCCGGGGTCTCACCACGGGGCGGCCGCCGTACCGGCCGCCCCGTGCGGCTTCCGGCCCGCGAGGAAATTCCCGGAATTACCCTGCCGCTGGCATTTATCCCGCCTTGTCCCCCGCCTTCTCTTTCCCCTCCCCCGGCTCCCTTTTGCTTCTCTTGGGGAGCGCTTGAAATCGCCCGGGTAAGGTCCGCAGGGCCGGTTTCCGGAAATCGGGAGCCGGGCCGCGCCGAAATTCCGGACGTATCCGGCCGGGTCGCTGCGGCGCGGCGCATGCGTAAGGTAACGCGAGAAGAAATCCAGGGGTTATCGAGGGTGACAAAAGAAAAGAAGGCCGAAGCGGAGGCCGGGGGGAAGGGCTGGGTGACGGCCCGTAAATGGGCCGCCGGGCTCATAGCCCTGACCGCTTCCGCCGCGGCGGTGGCGCCGGCGCACGCGGCCACGCTCCCCGTCGGCACCGCGGCGCGGAGCGCGGTCGCCGGCACGGCCGTCTCCTGCGTGTCGGTCAAGCCCGGTCTGGCGAAGCGCCTGGCCGACGACATGGCGGCGCGGCTGAAGACCCGCAGGAGCATGGCCTCGCTGGCGCTCTACGACCGTACGACCAGGACCACCTGCACCTACGGTGCGCACAAGCGGTACGACTCCGCGAGCACGGTCAAACCGATCGTGCTGGGCGCGCTCCTCATGGACCGGAAGGGGAGGCTCACCGCGCGGGAAGCGGAACTCGCGGAGAAAATGATCGAGCACTCCGACAACGCCTCGACCACCGCCCTGTGGCGGCAGTTGTCGGACCTCAGGAATCCGAAGCGGCCCGACCCCGTCAAAATCCAGCGCTTCCTGAACGCGGCCGGCATGACGGACACCGTCCTGGACCGGACCGGTAACTGGGGCCTGACGCAGATCACCGCGGCGGACCAGATCACCCTGCTGAAACTGTTCACCGGCCGGAGCAATACCGTGCTGTCCGCCGCCTCGCGCGCGTACGCCCTCCGGCTGATGCACGCGGTGGAGAAGGCGCAGCGCTGGGGGACGCCCGCCGGAGCGCCCGCCGGGGCGACGGTCCACGTCAAGAACGGCTGGCTGCAGCGGTCGCAGACCGGCCCGAAGGACCCGTTCGACCGCGGTGACTGGAAGGTCAACAGCCTGGGTGCCTTCACCGGCGCCGGGTACGACTACGGCCTCGTCGTCCTCACCGAGAACAACCGCGTCCCCAAGGGCCGCCCGGCCACCGACGGTTGGGTCTACGGCATCAACACCATCGAGCAGGTGTCCCGCGCCGCGCACCACGCCCTGTACCCGACGGGGTCGGCCCCGCGCCGCTACGCCCCGCCGCGCCCCGGCACCGCGACGCTCAAGCAGTTGGTGACCCTCGGCTGACCCGGCACCGGGCCCGTCGGCCCGTACGGGTCCGGCCCCGAGGCCCGTCAGGCCCGTAAGGGTCCGGCACCGGGGCCCGGCCGGTCCCGTACGGGCCGCCCCCGAGGCCCCGCCCGGCGCGGTCCGGTGTCCCGTACGGGGTGCCCCTACGGGCCCGCCGCCGGGGCCCCGGCCCGCAGGGGAGCGGGCCCGTAGGGGCCACCCCCGGCAGTCCGTCCGGGCCGGGCCCCGGGGCCGTACGCTTCGGAGCATGACTGACGCTGCACAGGAGATGGGCACCACCGGCCGCCGTATCCGGATCACCGACACGCTCACGCCCGAGGAAGCCGCCGCGGCGCTCGCGCTGATCGAGCGGGCCGCGCGGACCGACGGACAGCCGGCCGTGTCCGAACAGGGACGGCTCCAGTTGCGCGGCGGGGCCCGGGAAGGGGTCCGGCACCTGCTGGTGTCGGTGCCGTCCGAGGAGACCGCGGACGGCACCGAACTGGTCGGCTACGGCCAGTTGGAGGACACCGACCCGGTGGAGGCGCCCGCCGCCGAACTGGTCGTCCACCCCGCGCACCGCGGCCGCGGCCACGGCCGGGCGCTCGGCGGCGAACTGCTTGCCCAGTCCGGCCGCCGCCTGCGGGTCTGGGCCCACGGCGGCCACGCCGCCGCCCGCCACCTCGCGCAGACCCTGGGCCTGACGAAATTCCGCGAACTGCGCCAGATGCGCCTCCCGTTGACCGGCCTCGACCTGCCCGAACCGCAGCTCCCCGACGGCGTGGACGTCCGCACCTTCCAGCCCGGCCAGGACGACGCCGCCTGGCTGGAGGTGAACGCCGCGGCCTTCGCCCACCACCCCGAACAGGGCTCGCTGACCCAGCGCGACCTCGACGACCGCAAGGCCGAGGCGTGGTTCGACCCGAAGGGCTTCTTCCTCGCCGAGCGCGAGGGCACCCTCCTCGGCTTCCACTGGACGAAGGTGCACGCCGACGAGGGCCTCGGCGAGGTCTACGTCGTCGGCGTCCGCCCCGGCGCCCAGGGCGGCGGCCTCGGCAAGGCCCTCACCACCATCGGCCTGCGCCACCTGGCCGCCGAGGGCCTGCCGACCGCGATGCTCTACGTCGACGCGGACAACACGGCCGCCGTCACGGTGTACGAACGCCTGGGCTTCGTCACCCACGAGACGGACCTGATGTACCGCTCGGAGACCTGATCCCGGCCCGCCCCGCCCGAGGGCCCCGTGACCGTACGGCCGGTCGCGGGGCCCTCGGCGTACGGCCGTACGGCCCGGCCCCCGTGCCGCAGGGCGGTCCGGCAGGCCCGCCCGGGCACGGCGGCCGAGGCGGTCCGCCGTGGCCCGGACTACGCCGCCGGCTGCCGGGCGTCCAGCCAGGCGCGGTAGCGGCGCAGCGCCTGGCGCTGCTGGAGCTGTTCGGTGAGGAGTGCGACGGCGGGGCGGGTGCCCGGGGCGACGGTGCGGCCCTGGGCCAGCCGGCGTAGCTGGTGGCGGACCTGCGCCATGCTCGCGGCCGAGGCGAGCGCCTTGTCGGACCAGGTCACCGGGCGCAGCGCGCGGTCCGCCTCGGCGCCGTCGGCCCAGCGGCGGGGCAGGTCGGGGGTGACGGAGAGGGCGGTGCCCATCCCGGCGACCGCGACGCCGTCCGCGAGGACCCGCTCTGCGGTGGCGCGCCGCGTGATGCCGCCGGTGAGCATCAGCGGGACTGGGCTGGTGCGGACCAGATCGGCGGCGAGGTCGAGGAAGTACGCCTCCCGGGCGCGGGTGCGGTCGTCGGCGGCGCGGCCGGTCATCGCCGGGCTCTCGTAGCTGCCGCCGGAGAGTTCGACCAGATCGACGCCGAGGGGCGCGAGCAGGGCGATCACCTCGCGGGCGTCATCGGCGTCGAAACCGCCGCGCTGGAAGTCCGCGGAGTTGAGCTTGACCGCGACGGCGAAGGACGCCGGGACGGCGGCGCGGACGGCGCGCACCACGTCCAGGAGCAGCCGGGCGCGGCGGGCCGGGGAGCCGCCCCACGCGTCGGTACGGGTGTTGACCAGCGGGGAGAGGAACTGGGACAGCAGATAGCCGTGGGCGGCGTGGATCTCCACCCCGTCGAAACCGGCCTCGGCGGCGCGGCGGGCGGTGACGGCGAACCGTTCGACGGTCGCCGTGATCTGCTCGGCGGTCATGGCGGCGGGACGGCCGAAGCGTCCGCTGTGCCGGCCGAGGTCCACGCCGAGATCGGAGGGGCCCCACACCACACCGGGCATGCCGGAGGGGACCTGGCGGCCCGGGTGATTGATCTGCATCCACACCGCCGCGCCGCCGGACCTGGCCGCCCGCGCCCACCGGGTGAAGGGCTCCAGCGGCGCTTCGGCGTCGAGGACGACACCGGCGGGACCGGTGAGCGCTTCGGCGTGGACCATGACGTTGCCGGTGATCAGCAGGCCGCTGCCGCCCTCGGACCAGGCGCGGTAGAGGGTGAACAGCCGCTGGTCGGGCAGTTGGCCCGGCCCGGCCAGGTTCTCCTCCATCGCCGCCTTCGCGATCCGGTTGGGCAGTTCCGCGCCCGACGCCAGCCGCAACGGTGTGAACAGGTCGTCCGCCATCGGGGTCTCCTCGCCCTCGACCAGAATGTTTGCACTGTTCACATTAAGGCAAGGGTGTTAGCGGTGCAAACATGGGTGGGGGTGGGGTGCGACACGGTGGGCCGGCCGCCCTCATCGGCACGGCGATCCGTGCGCCCTCGCCTCCCCGCCGCCCGCGGTCTTCCGCGATCGCCGCCGGGCGGCCGCTCGCCCCTCCGGCGACCCGTCGCTTTGCCCCCGCATTACGCGGGCCGCCCCGGGAGTTGCCCGTACGGACCGGGGGCGCGGCTGCGGAAGGGCAGACCCGGGAATTCCGCACTCCGCGGCCAACTCCCGCCGCGGGGAACGCATCTCCCTCGATGGAAAAGCGAAGAGCCAACTCCTGTGCGAATGACGGGTCTTGGCTCACGCGTGTGTCGTGTTCAACGGCGCTGAACGCAGCCCTGTTCCTGGAGGAAATATGAAGTCCTGGCGTTCCCGTATCGGTATCGGTCTCGCCGTCGGTGCCGCGGCGGTTTCCATTCCGCTCTCCGCCGCCACCGCTTTCGCCGCCCCGCCGCCCGGCGACGGCTGGGTCCCCGTCGGCGCCGAAAAGTACCCCTCGAAGGCGGAATGCGAGGCGCAGGAACTGCCCAACGCCCAGGCGAACGGCTACCACGAGGTGTGGTGCGACGACAGCGAGGAGATCATGCCGATCTTCAACCGCTGACCGGCCCGACTGGCGGGGCCCGCTCTCCGCAGCGAGGAAGGAGACCCGCTTCCCCCGGCGTGCGGCGCAGGGGGCGGGCCTCCGCGGTCGCTCCGCCCTTCGCGCCTTCACGTCCGCCCCCGGCCTCGCCGAGGTGAACTCCGGGGCGGGAAAAGCGCCGTGCCGGACGAACTGATCCGAAGGGGCGCTGTCCGAAAGGGCGGGGTGCTGTCCGGAATCATTTCTCGGCGCTGCCCGAAAGTGCCAGGGAATGTGTACCCGGCACTGCCTGACAGGGGGCTGGTGACATCGGCGGGGGCCGGTGCACCATGGCGGCTGTTGATCACTCGGACAACTGAGGTACGGGAGCGGGGGAGCGCCGGCCGAACGGGTCGAATGGGCGTTCTTCTCCCTCGCGCGGCCACCCGGAATTACCGCCGGGGGCCATGAGTACATCCACCACGCGGAAGAGGAGGGAAAGCGCATGACAGAGAACGAAACTCTCGCCGCCCACCATTTCAAACTGCAACTCGACGGCGTCATGTTGGAAGCGGTGAAGGGCATCAACCATCTCAGCATCGATAAGAACGGGGGGAAGGTCACCATCGTCCGCGGCGTGAAAACGAGCACCGCGTTCACCGAATGGGTCAACCGTTCACTGCACGACGGCATCGGGGCGGAGAACCTCACCATCAACGAGGAGGACTCCGCGGGCCGAACGGTCCGGCGTATCCAGCTCATGGACGCCCGGGTCACCAAGTGGGAGTCCGGCAAGCCCAACGAAAGGGTGTTCGTCGTGGCCGAGCGGGGCTCGATCGAGTAGGACACCGCCTCACCGGCGGCGCGCACCGGAATCGATCTCACCCGGCAGGACGGCCCTCCGTCCGCCGCGGTGAGATCGGTGCCGGGACTTACGCGCGGTACTCCTCCCGCAGTTCCCGGATCAGGTCCAGGGAATGGTCCGGGGAGAGTGCGTGCGTCCTGATCACGTCGTAGTCGTCCAGGGCGGCTTCGACCGTCGGTACGGAATCGTGGAGCCGTCCCCCCACCCGGGTTTCGGTGTAGAGCACCGTCGGGGCATCGGGAAAGCACAGCACGACGAAAGGCATCGCGGAGGTGCCGGGAATGCCCGCCGAGAACGGCATCACCTGGAGCCTGAAATACGGCGCCCCGGCCAGGGACAGCAGATATCCGAGCTGACCGGCCATGATCTCGGGGCCGCCGACGACGGTACGCAAAGACGCCTCGTGCAGGATGACCCAGAGAAACGGCGGTTTCTCCCGCTCCAGGGCCTCACGCCGCCGCAGCCGCGCCGCGACTTTGTCCTCGATACCTTCCGGCGTCGCCTGTGGATGGGCGGCGCGGAGGACCGCCCGCGCGTAATCCGCCGTCTGCACCATGCCGGGGACGAGGTGCGTCGCGTACATCAGGATCTGTGACGCCTCCCGCTCCAGGTTCAGATACGGCACGAACCACGACGGGTGATTCCCCTCGTCGATCCGGGCCAGCATGGCCTCGAACCGGCCGTCGGCGCCGAATGCCAGATCGCAGCCGCGGGCGAACCTCATGCTGGACATGACTTTTCCGGCTTCCACCATGCTGACGTAGGCGTGTGAGTAGCCGGTGGCCGTGCCCAACTGCTTCTGGGTCAGTCTGCGGCTCAACCGGACACGTCTCACGTCGAGTCCGAAGCGTTCCAGGGGATTCAAATGCTCCGGCGGTGTCGTCTCTTCCAATGCCGCGACCTCTGCTTCTGAGGGTTCCGGGTCGACATTACGGCAGGTCGACGCGTACAGCGTCGCCGTTCAAGTGGCACCATTCTCTTGCCCGTAGCGCTTTCGCGGGGCTAACGGGACGCCTGGCGGGGCGACTTCATCAGGGAATGCGCCACGGAACGGGCGCGGGGGAGGGCAACGGTGATACCGCATTCCGGGAAACGTAGCCGGGCCACCGTTCCGCACGCCACCGCGCGCCCCGGAAATCGGGCGGCCGGCTACGCGCCGCCGCCGCGGACGGACGCGCCGGGGCTCGCGCACCGGGAGGAGCGGGCCGGGGAGACCGGCGGAGAGCGGCGGAGCCGGAGCGCGAAGGCGCCGGGGGAGGGGCGGCCGCGCCGCCGGACGGTGCGCCCGGGGCGGCGGTGGCGGGAGTTGCCGCCGGGCCCGTGCCCGGGGCGGGAGGGCCCGGCGGGACGGACCGGGTGCGGGGCACCGCTCCGGCCGTCCGGACCGAAGGGGCGCCCACCGGGTGGGCCGGAGGGGACGTACGGGGCGCCGCCGCCGGTCGGTGCGGAAGGTGCGGCGGTCGCGGTGCGGTACCGCCCGCATCCGGGCGACCCGGCCGCCGTACGGGTGCGGAAGGCGCGGGTGCGCGGGGAGTCCGGCGGAGGCCATGTGCCGGGCGGTGGCGGCGGGTCGGCGGCCGGGCCCCTGCCGCACGGGTCTCCGTACGCGGTGCGGTTTCCGGAAGCGTGGCCGGTCGTGGGGGCGCGGCGGTACCCGGCGGGGGAGCCGGCGGCGGCCGGCGGGGCGGGCCCCAGGGCGGAAGGGGTCGGGGCGGCGGCCGGGTGACGCCGGTCCCGGCGGCCGGAGTCCGGCCCGCGGGGAGCGCCGCGGCGCACGGGCGGGCCGGTGCGGGCGCCGGTCGGTGTGGTGCTCGCGCCGGACACCGCGGTGGTCACGGGGCTCCGGGCGGGGGCTCGGCCACGAGGTAACCGGCATCGGCCGGGCGCGCCGTGCCGCGGTCGGCCCGGAGCCGGCTGGGTCACTGCGGATGGTTCAGGGCTTCCTTCTGCAGTTGGACCGCGGCCACCAGGCTCAGCTTCGGCTCCGCCGTGCGCAGCGCCTTGACCGCCGCGACCGAGCCGAGGTCCCCGGTGAAGCCGACGGCCGCCAGCCGGGAGCGGACCCAGCGGGCGCGCATCTGGCCGTCGGTGGCCGCGGCGGTGGCCTCCGCGAGCGCGGCGGCGCGCTCCAGGCCCGGGCGCTCCTCGGGCGACGCCTCGGCCAGCGCCTGGCGCAGGGCCGACGCGACCACGTCCGCGTCCCGGATGACCGGTACGGCGTGGTGTTTTCCGCTCAGTCCCGCAAGAGCTGCCATGCGAACAACCGTGGCATTCGCGCCCTGAGCGTGGCAAGCGGCTTGAGGTTTTCCAGAGGATCGCCCCGCACCCCGCCCGCTCCAGGTCGGAGCGGTGCGCGGCGGGGCGGCGGAGAGGGCCACCGGGACCGGGGCCACCCGGTGCGGGCTCCGGCAGCTCCGGGTGGGGTGCGCCTCCCACGGGAGGCGCACCCCGCCTCTCAACTCCCTTGCCCCGCGCCCGTGTCCGTATCCCGCAGTGCCCGCCATTCGCGGGCCAACATCGCGTAGACGACCTCGTCCGTCCACTCCCCGTCCAGGAACTCGTTCTCGACGAGATGGGCCTCGCGGCGCATGCCGAGGCGTTCGAGGAGGCGGGCGGAGGCGGTGTTGCGGGCATCCAACTCGGCCTGGACGCGGTGGAGTCCGAGGTGGTCGAAGCCGAGGGAGAGGAGGGCGCGACCCGCCTCGGTGGCGTAGCCGTGGCCGTGGTGGGCGGGATGGAAGACGTAGCCGATGCTCGCCTGGCGGTGGGCGGCGCTCTTCCAGACGAAGGTGACGTCGCCGACGAGGGTGCCGGTGGCGCGGACGACGACGGCGAGTTGGAGGACATCGCCCTCGGTGCGCAGCGTGGTGCGGGCGGCTTTGGCGGCGACGGACTTGCGGGAGCCGGCTTCGTCGAGCGGGCCCCAGTAGAGGTAGCGGCAGACCTCGGGGAGGCGCTGGTAGGCGTGGATGGCGGCGAAGTCGCCGGCGGTCACCGGGCGGAGGTCGAGGCGGGCGGTGCGCAGCGGGTCCGGCGGGGTGAAGGGGAGCGGCGGGTGTGCGGGCGGGGTCGGCATCGGGGGAGCGTAGACGGCTCAGGTTGACAGGCGCAGCCCCTTTCCCCCACTCTTCCACTACTTAATTAGTGGAATGAGGGGTGTGCGGGTGCGACGGGCGGTGAGTGACCCCCTCGGCGGCGTTCCGAGGGGGACGGCGATGGAGGCCGACGGCCTCGGCAGGCGCCACCGGCGCCACGGTGAGCTGCGGGACTGCACGTTCCGGCTGCCCGCCGGGCGTATCTGCGCCCTGGCCGGTCCGCCCGGCGCGGGCACCGGCACCCTCCTCGCCCTCGCCGCCGGACACCTCCGCCCCACCGAGGGCGCCATCCGCGTCTTCGGCGCCGACCCCCGGACGGCGGACGGCCGCGCCCGGGTCGCCCACCTCGGCCGGGAGCGGGCCGCCCGGCCCCGGCGCACCGTCGCCGAGGCGCTGCGCCGCGCCCGCGCCCGGCACGGCGGACCCTGGCGGGCGGCGCGCGCCGAACGGGTCCTGGAGGCGGGCCGGGTACCGCTCCAGGCGCGGGTCGGCACGCTCTCACCGGCGCGGTACGCCCGTCTCGGACTGGCCCTGGCGCTGGCGAAGGACCCCGAACTGCTGCTGCTGGACGAGCCGTTCGCCGGACTCGGCCCGCTGGAGCGGCACGAGGTCGCGGCCCAGCTCATGGAGCAGGCGGCGGTGTACGGCACCACGCTCGTGCTCTCCTCGCACGCCCTCGCCGAACTGGACGGGATCTGCGACCACCTGCTGTTCCTCGGCGGCGGACGGCTCCGGCTGGCGGGCGAGGTGGACGACGTCATCGGCGCGCACCGGCTGCTGCTCGGCACCGCCGGACGCCCCGGGGCACTGCCGGACGGCCTCGCCGCCCATCAGCTCGTCGACGTCCGGTGGACGGGACGGCGCTACACCGCGCTGGTACGGCGGCGCGGACCGCTCGACGGGCCGTGGGACGCCGCCGAACCGTCGCTGGAGGAGCTGCTGCTCGGCTACCTGCGCTCATCCGGGACGCCCGCGACGGCCGCGTACGGCGCCGAGGCGGTCGGCCCCCGGCTCCGGCAGCGGCCGGGCGAACCGGGGCTGCCCCGTAACGCGGACGGCGGCGAGGCGGCGGCCGGGAGCGCGGGCCCGCTGCTGCCCGGCATTCCGCGCGGACGGCGGGACGGCGGCGCGAACCACCGCGCGGCGCGGTGGGAACCACACGGAAACGAAGGGGTGACGGTATGAGCACGGCGACGGAGCCGCAGACGGCCGGGGTGGCGCGGCGCGCCGCCGGGACGGGCCGCCGGGGCGGTCTGCTGTGGGTGGTGTGGCGGCAGAACCGGGGCATGGCCCTCGTCCTGCTCGCCCTGCTGGTGGCCGGCGGTATCGGCATGGCGGTGCAGGGCAGCGCGATGGCCGGCTACCTCGCCGAGCACGACATCGCGGGCTGCGCGCTGATCTCCACCGACCCGCGCTGCGAGAATGTCCAGAGCGCGGTGGAGGACTTCCGGGCGGCGTACGGCAACGGCTTCCGCCTCGCGCAGCTCCTGCTGGTGCTGATGCCCGCCCTGATCGGCCTCTTCGCCGGCGCGCCGCTGTTCTCCCGGGAGCTGGAGAACGGCACCCACAAGCTGATGCTGACCCAGTCCGTCGGCCCGCTGCGCTGGGTGGGCGCGAAGCTGGCGCTGCCCGCCGTGCTGACCGCCGTGGCCGTCGCCGGGCTCGCCGCGGGCTACCTGTGGATGTGGCGCTCCGGTGGCCAGGAGACGCTCGGCGCCTACTGGTACTCCGACTCCGGGTTCCTGGCGCTCGGCCCGGTGCCCGTCGCCCAGAGCCTGCTGGCGTTCGCGGTCGGCGCGCTGACCGGCCTGCTGATCCGCCGGACCGTCGCGGCGATGGTCGTCACCCTCGGGGTGACCGGCGTCCTGCTCCTCGCCTTCACGCTGGTCCGCTCGTCCCTGCTGCCGCCGGTGATCACGGACTTCCCGCACGGCGGCACGATGCCCGACAACACCTGGATCCTGGCCGAGGGCAGCCTCACCACCAGCGGTGAACGCCTGCCCGAGGGCACCTGCTCAGCCGGCCCCGGCATGGAGAAGTGCCTGCTCGCCCACCACGTCGACGACGGCTCCTACGTCGTCCAGCACCCCGCCGCCCACCACTGGCCGATGGCCTGGCTGGAGTCCGGGATCGCCCTCGCCCTGGCGGCCGTGGTGACGCTGGTGATCTGCCGGGTGGTACGGCGGAAGTTCGGCTGAGCGGGCCCCGGCCCCTCCGGCCGGTCTCCCGCGGCGCGGCGGCGCCCGGCCCGTCCCTCACGGGGGCGGGGCGGGCGCCGCCGTCGTGTCGCGGGTCGGGCGCCCTGGCGCTCGCCATCTGCCGCACGTCCCGCGCGAGGGCCGGCCCCCGCCGCGCCGCGCACGCCCTGGGCGGGCCTGTACACCGCGAACTGGGCTGTACCGGATGGCCCTTGCCGTGGGCCGGGCGGCGAGGCGGCTTCGGTGATCGGATTCCGGCGGAACAACCCGTCCAGCCGTCAGCACCGCTCGCGTCCAGCGGGTACCGGTGAACCATGACTGGCGCCTTCACCACCCGCACTGTCGACGTCACGGTCGACCCCGCCGAAACCATGCACGACCTGACGAACACGTGCTCCGCGTTCCTCCGGGAGGTCACGCACGGGAGAGACGGACTGCTGAACATCTTCACCCCGCACGCGATGTCCGGCCTGGCCGTCATCGAGACCGGGGCCGGCAGTGACAACGACCTGCTGGCGGCCCTCCGTGAGGTTCTTCGCGCGGACGACCGCCGGGAGGACTGCCACGGTGGTGCGCCCTCCGGCCGTGAGCACATGCTCCCGGCCCTGGTCCCGCCCCACGCCACGCTGCCCGTGGTAGGCGGTGAGCTGGAGCTGGGGACCTCGCAGTCCGTCGTCCTGGTGACTGCCGGCAGGGACACCCCCGACCGAAAGGTCCGCCTGTCCTTCCTCGGCTGACGTACGCCGCGCTGCCCAGGCTTTCAGGTCCGCGGAGTGCTGCCGGTGCCGATGCGCACGGCCCGGCCGTCGACGTCAGCCGTGTCAGGAGCCCCTCCCGGCGCTCCCATCCGGGCCCACGCGCCTGGCGTGCTCGGCCGTCTCCGGGAGTTCGCGCATGCGCTCACCGCCCGGAACGTGCCGGCGGTACCGGACGAAGCACTCGCAGGGACACCACCGTCCTCCGCGGGCCGGGGCGGGTCGGCCACAGGGCCGACGCGTTCCCGCGTTCCCGCGAGATTGCCTGGTCGCGCGAGGCCTGGGCCTGCCTGCCGGAGTAGGCTGAAGAAACCAGGAACACTTCGTACACCGGCCGCCACGCGGGTGCCGTTCCCGGCGAGACATCAGGCCGGGCCGTCGACGACGAGCCCGGGGCAGGGTTCGCATCATGGCTGTCACCATCGACCGTACGTCCACCGAGGGCCGTCCCCCTACGCCGCCCGCCCGCCTGTCCCTGACGCGCGGAACGGCGCCGGGGCTTCTGGACGGTGCCTGGTGGCCTCGCTCGCGTGACCTCTCCCGCGAACTCCCCGCTCTGGCGGCGAGGCTGGACCACTCCTGGGGTCGCGTCACCCACGTCACGGTGAATCCGGCCTTCTGGCCCGTGATCCCGCGCAAGGTTCCCGTCGCCGGGCACACGGTGCACGTGGGGTGGTTCGCGAAGGAGCAGGATCCGCACAAGCTCCTCGTGTTCTCCTACGCCGCGGACCGCTTGGACCTGCTGATCATCCCGCCGGAGACCGGCCCGGCCGCGGCCGCCAGGCTGATGTCCGCCTCGACGACCCCCGGAGGCATCCTCACCGCGAGCGGGCTGATGGCGGACGAACGCGCGGCCGGCGACGCGGCACAGTCACGGGACCGCGAAGAGGAATGGGAGACCGAGGGGGGAACCGCGCCACCACCGGCCGGGAACCCGACCAGCTCTCCGCCCTCCGCCCGAGGGAGGTGAGGGAAGTGGGCCGGGCCCGCTCCGCGTCGGGTGGATCGCCCGCCCACAGGAGTCGGAACGGCATGGGCACCGGACGGGCCGGACACCGTCCGGCCCCCGCCCGGTAGCCCCCCGCTTGCCTGGTCGCCACGTTCGCGTTACCGGTGATTCAGACGCGCTTGCGAACATCGGTGAATGCAGCCCGCTGTGCCGAACGTTCCCCCACCGCGGCGCTCCGCCGCGTCCCTCGCCGACGCGCCTGGAACGCACCAGGCGCGGAAGAATGAGGTCATGAAGCAGCAGCCGAGCGCTCAGGTCACCACCGCGACCGGCGAGCCGGTCCCGCCCCGGCCCGCCGTGGCGTCGCCGGACCGGGGCCCCGCGGCCCAGCCGTCGGTCGGCTCCATCGCGGCCCACCGCCCGCACGCGGTCGGCCCGTCCGTCCCGGAGCTGGCACCCGACCTCGACTCCGACCCGGACGAGTACGAGGGGAGCGGCGCCTCGGGGGCGGGCGGTGAGGAGCTGCCCGAGGGGCGCTTCCTCGACCGTGAGCGGAGCTGGCTGGCGTTCAACGAACGGGTGCTGGAGCTGGCCGAGGACCCGGCGACCCCGCTGCTGGAGCGCGCCAACTTCCTGGCGATCTTCGCGTCCAACCTCGACGAGTTCTTCATGGTCCGCGTCGCCGGGCTCAAGCGCCGTATCGCCACCGGCGTCGCCACCCGCTCCGCCTCCGGACTCCAGCCCCGTGAGGTCCTCGACCTCATCTGGACCCGCTCGCGCGAACTCATGGCCCGGCACGCCGCCTGCTACCAGCAGGACGTCGCCCCCGCCCTCGCCGACGCAGGCATCCACCTCATCCGCTGGCCGGAGCTGACCGAGAAGGAACAGGCCCGCCTGTTCACCCTCTTCCGTCAGCAGATCTTCCCCGTCCTCACCCCGCTGGCCGTCGACCCCGCGCACCCCTTCCCGTACATCTCCGGCCTCTCGCTCAACCTCGCCGTCGTCGTACGGAACCCGGTCAGCGGCCACGACCACTTCGCGCGGGTCAAGGTTCCGCCGCTGCTCTCCCGCTTCCTGGAGGCGTCCCCGCAGCGGTACGTGCCCATCGAGGACGTCATCGCCGCCCATCTGGAAGAGCTGTTCCCGGGGATGGAGGTCCGCGCCCACCACATGTTCCGGGTCACCCGCAACGAGGACCTGGAGGTGGAGGAGGACGACGCGGAGAACCTCCTGAAGGCGCTGGAGAAGGAGCTGATGCGGCGGCGCTTCGGGCCGCCGGTGCGGCTGGAGGTCGAGGAGTCCATCGACCCGTCCGTCCTCGACCTGCTCGTCCAGGAACTGAACATCTCCGAGGCCGAGGTCTATCCGCTGCCCGGCCCGCTCGACCTCACCGGACTCTTCGGCATCGGCGCGCTGGACCGGCCCGAGCTGAAGTACCCCAAGTTCGTCGCCGGCACCCACCGCGACCTCGCCGAGGTCGAGTCGGCGTCCGCGCCCGACATCTTCGCCGCCGTCCGCGCCCGCGATGTGCTGCTGCACCACCCGTACGACTCGTTCTCCACCTCCGTCCAGGCGTTCCTGGAGCAGGCGGCGGCCGACCCGGACGTACTGGCGATCAAGCAGACGCTGTACCGCACCTCGGGCGACTCGCCGATAGTGGACGCGCTGATCGACGCCGCCGAATCCGGCAAGCAGGTCCTCGTCCTCGTCGAGATCAAGGCCCGCTTCGACGAGCAGGCCAACATCAAATGGGCGCGGAAGCTGGAGGAGGCCGGCTGCCACGTCGTCTACGGCCTCGTCGGCCTCAAGACGCACTGCAAACTGTCGCTCGTCGTCCGCCAGGAAGGCGAAACGCTCCGCCGCTACGCCCACGTCGGCACCGGCAACTACCACCCCAAGACCGCCCGGCTTTACGAGGACCTCGGCCTGCTCACCGCCGACCCCCAGGTCGGCGCGGACCTCTCCGACCTCTTCAACCGGCTCAGCGGCTACTCCCGGCGCGGCACCTACCGCCGCCTGCTGGTCGCCCCGCGCTCCCTGCGCGACGGGCTGGTCCAGCGGATCACCAAGGAGATCACCCACCACCGCGCCGGACGCCCCGCCTACGTCCGCATCAAGGTCAACTCGATCGTGGACGAGGCGGTCATCGACGCGCTCTACCGCGCCTCGCGGGCCGGGGTGCCCGTCGACGTCTGGGTGCGCGGCATCTGCGCGCTGCGCCCCGGCGTGCCCGGACTGAGCGAGAACATCCGGGTCCGCAGCGTCCTCGGCCGCTTCCTGGAACACTCCCGGGTCTTCGCCTTCGGCAACGGCGGCGAGCCCGAAGTGTGGCTGGGCAGCGCCGATATGATGCACCGTAACCTCGACCGGCGGATCGAGGCGCTGGTGCGGGTCACCGACCCCGCGCACCGCGCCGCCCTCAACAGACTGCTGGAGACCGGGACTTCGGACACCACCTCGTCCTGGCACCTCGGCCCCGACGGCGACTGGACCCGGAACGCGGTGGACGCGGACGGCAAGCCGTTGCGCAACGTACAGGAAATGCTCATTGACGCGCGGAGGCGCCGGCGTGGCCCAGCGACCTGACCTGCCGGCCGGAGGGCCGGGCGGTCTCATCGGCATCGGCAGCGGACACGGGTCCGGCCCGTCGAGCGGCGCCCGCGCCGCCGTCGTGGACGGTCCCGGGCCCTACGGGGACGGCCCCGGGGCGGCGGTGGAGACGCCGGACGGCGCCACCGCCGGGCAGGCCCTCGCCGGCTACCTCCACGACCGGTCCGCGGACTTCCTGCGCAGTCTGCGCCGCCACCGCGAGAGCGGACCGGACGCCGACGGCGCCGAGGAGGCCGCCCGGGAACTGCGCCGCGCCGCCCGCCGGATCAGCGCCACCCTCTACACCTTCCGGCCGCTGACCGAGGAGGCGTGGGCCGATCAACTCCGCGCCGAACTCGGCTGGTTGGCGGGCATCCTCGCCCGCGAACACGCCGGCGCCGACCGCCGCGACCGCCTCATGGCCGCCCTGGCGCGCCTCACCGGGCGCGACGGACGGCCGCAGCCCGCCGGTCGCGCCACCGGACGCGGCGGTGACCGCGCCGCCCGGGGCGCGGCGGCCACGCGCGCCCGCGCCGCCGCCCCGGAGGCGGCGGCCGGCGCGGACGGGCCGGACACCGACGGGCTGCTGTCGGCGGGTGCCGCGCGCGCCGCCGCCCTCCTCGACCGGCAGCTCACCCTCGCCCGCAGCCGCGCCCACACCGCCGCCCTCCAGGCGCTGGGCTCGGCCCGCTTCCACGCGCTCGCCGACGCCGTGGCGGTCCTGGCGTCCGAGGTGCCGCTGGCCCGCGCGGCGGGCACCGCCCCGGCCGCCGGGGCGCTCCACCCGCTCGCCGAGAACGCCCACCGCCGCCTCGCCGAGGCCGTCGCCGCGCTGCCGCCGGCCCGCGCCGGCCACGCCTACCAGGCCGACGCGCTCTCCGCCGAGCACAGCCAGGACGCCCCCTGGCACCAGGTGCGGACACTGGTCCGGCTCAGCCGCTACGCCCAGGAGGTCGCCGCACCGGGCGCCGCCGACCCGCGGCTGGCCGAAGCCGGCCGGGCGCTCGGCCGCCACCGCGACGCCGCCGAGGCCGCCGCCGCCGCGGCGTCCGCCGCCCGTACGCCCCGTATCGCCCCGGCCACCGCGTACGCCCTCGGCGTCCTCCACGCCGACCAGCGCCACGAGGTGGCCGCGGCCCGCCATGCCTTCAGCCGCCTGTGGCTGCCCGGGCCCGCGCCCGAGTGCCGCTGGAGCTGACATCCGAGGAGGCCCGTGACCGGCAGGGAGAACGACGAGATGACGACGGCGAGCGGAGCGGTGTCCGGCCCGGCGGGTGAGGGGGCGCGCCCGATCCGGGCCGCGGGCTGTGTGCTGTGGCGCCCGGCCGCGTCCGGTGGTGGGCTGGAGATCGCGCTCGTCGGGCGGCCCAAGTACGGCGACTGGTCGCACCCCAAGGGCAAGCTGAAGCGCGGGGAGAGCTTCCGGGCGGCGGCGGTCCGCGAAACGGTCGAGGAGACCGGTATGACCTGCGCCCTCGGCCCCCGGCTGCCCACCGTCCACTACGTCGTCGACGGCCGCCCCAAGGAGGTCCGCTACTGGGCCGCCGAGGCCACCGGCGGCGGCTTCATCCCCAACCGCGAGGTCGACCGGCTGCTCTGGCTGCCCCCGGAAGCGGCCCGCGCCCGGGTGACCCAGGAACGGGACCGCGGCCTGGTGGACGCCCTGCTGGAGGCGCTGCGGGGCGCCGGGGCGGTGGGCTGAGAGGGCCCGCGGCCAGGAGCGCGCGTCCGGTCCGGCGAAGAGGCGCGCGGTCGCGGGGCGTGCGCCCCTGAGCGGGGCCCTGAGGGCACGGACCTCCTGGCCGGGTGCCCCTGAAGGCCGATCGGGACCGTACGGGCGCCCGGAGCCGTACGCGCGCTTGGACCCGTACGCGCGCCCGGGCCCGTACGCGGGCGTCTCCCGTACGGGGCGGACGGGCCGGAGCGCGTACGGGTGCCCCCGGACCCATGGCGGGCGCCCCCGGACACCCGAGGGCGGGCGCGGCCGTTCCGGTCGCGTCCGCCCGGCTGCCGGGCCCTGGTGAGGCCCGCTTTCGAGGCCCGTAACGCCTCGTTCCCGGCCCGGGAAATGCCCGGCGACCGGCCTTGCGGCTCAGGAATGTGCCGGATGAATCTCCCATTGCTGGCTGCTGTTCCCGTTCGCCGTGTTCAGGTCCAGGCGGGGCGGATAAATGAGCAGCGGGGAGATGTCCAGGGCGTAATGCGGGTCCTCGGCGGTGAGCAGCCGGTAGGTGCCGGGGGTGCCCGTCGGGGCGAGCCGCCAGGCCACCGGTGCCTGTTGCGCCGCCACCGGGGCGTGGGCGCTCGGCCCGTCGCGGTGGCCGAGGTACGCGCCGCTGTCGGCGTTGCGGAACGTGCAGCCGCCGTGGTCGTCGCAGCGGACCCGCCAGCGCTGGGTGGCCGGGCGCTCCGCGGGCGGCACCAGCGTGGCGTGCGCGGCGGCGTCCCCGTCCGGCTGTGTCACCAACTGGCCGCGCTGACCCAGGGTGTAGACCCCGTCGGCGACCGGCGCGGCGGCCGTCGGCGGGGTGGCCGCGACGCCGGTACCGGGCACGGCGGCGGTCAGCACGGCGACCGCCGCGAGGGCGGCGGCACGGACGGCACGGCGGGACACGCGGGGCCCGGACGCCGGGCGCGGGGCGGTGGACGGGCGGTCGGGGCGCGGTCGGGTCGGCAGGGTCAATGTTCTCTCCCGGATGCGGAATTCACGGTGCGCCCGGAATTCTCCGGGTAATTCCCGTGAGCCGGGCGCCGGTCGAATCTAGTGCGGAATTCCGCTCCCGGGCGGACGGTTCCGGCGGTGGCGGGCCGGGCGGGTGAAAGGAGTTCGAATTCCGGTCGGGGAATTCGAAAGGCGGGCCGCGCGAAGTCCGCCGCCCGCGCTCCCAGCCGCCCCCGTTTCCCGCCGCCCGCGCTCCCCGCCGGGCGGCTCGCCCCGGTCCGGACGGCGAGCCGTCCCGGGGCCCGCGCTCCCCACCGGGTCCTTCCGCCGGCCCGCCGTGGAACCGCCCCGGGGCCCGCCGTGCGGAACCGCCCGGCTACGCCCGGCCCGGTACGCCTCGGACGCCCGCCCCGTACCCGGATCAGGCGCGCGTCGCGGCCCGTACGAGCCCGGCGACCGCCCGGGACCGGCTGTGCGGCGGCCAGGCGATCACCGTCGTGACCCGCGGCGCGTCCACCACCGGCACGGTGGCCAGGCCCTCGCGCAACTGGTCCCGGCAGGACTCGGGCGCGATCCAGCAGGCGCGGCCGAGCGCGATGAGCTGGAACAACTGCGTATGGTCCCGGACCCGCGGGCCCGGGGAGTCCGGCCCGCCGTCGTGGCCGGAGAGACGCGGCACCGGCAGCCCGGGCAGAGCGGTGACCTCGGACGTCCGCACATCGTCCCGGGCGGCGAGCGGGTGCCCGGCCGGGAGCACCGCCACCTGGCCCTCGGTGCGCAGCTCCTCGGTGTCGAACCCGGCGGCGCTGTCGAACGGCAGGTGCAGCAGCGCCACATCGGCCCGGCCGTCGCGCAGTACGGCCTCCTGCTCGCCGATACCGCACAGCAGCAGCTCGACGGTGGCCGCGCCGGGTTCGGCCGCGTAGGTGTCGAGGAGGTCCGCCAGCAGCGTGGCGGACGCCCCGGCCTTCGCGGCGAGGACCACGTCCGGCTGCCCGGCCGCGGCGAGCGCGGCCCGGCGGGTACGGCGTTCGGCCGCGCCGACCGCGTCGAGCGCCGCCCGGGCCTCCCGCAGGAGCACCTCCCCGGCGTCCGTCAGCGTGACCGCGCGGCTGGTGCGGGCCAGCAGCTCCGCCCCGAGGCGCCGTTCGAGCGCCCGGATCGCCCGGGACAGCGGGGGCTGTGCCATGCCGAGCCGCCGGGCGGCCCGCCCGAAGTGCAACTCCTCGGCGACGGCGACGAAGTACCGCAACTCCCTTGTCTCCACCCCGCCAGGCTACGGCCCCGCGCCCGCCCGGCCCGGGCCGATACCCGCGCGGTATCGCCGCCCACCGCATCGGTGTTGGCCCGCCGCCACCTGCCCCGCCCAGGATCGGGGCATGAACGAACAGACCACCGCGCTGGTGACCGGCGCGAACAAGGGCATCGGATACGAGATCGCGGCCGCGCTGGGCGCCCTCGGCTGGCGGGTCGGCGTCGGCGCCCGGGACACCGGACGGTGCGAGGCGGCCGTGGCCCGGCTGCGGGCCGCCGGCGCCGACGCGTTCGGAGTGCCGCTCGACGTGACCGACGACGCGAGCGTGACCGCCGCGGCCCGGACGGTCGAGGAGACCGCCGGCCGCCTCGACGTGCTGGTCAACAACGCCGGGATCACCGGCGGGACACCGCAGAATCCCACCGCGGTCGATCCGGCGACGGTCCGGGCGGTGGTGGAGACCAACGTGATCGGTGTCATCCGCACCACCAACGCGATGCTGCCGCTGCTGCGCCGCGCGGCGTCCCCGCGGATCGTGAACATGTCCAGCGGCACCGGCTCCCTCACCCGGCAGCGCACCCCCGGCGCCGATACCGGCCCGATCGCCGTCGCCTACGCCCCGTCGAAGACCTTCCTCAACGCCGTCACCGTCCAGTACGCCAAGGAGCTGAGCGGAACGGGCATCCTGATCAACGCCGCGTGCCCCGGCTTCTGCGCCACTGACCTCAACGGCTTCCGCGGCGTCCGGCCCGCGTGGCAGGGCGCGGCGATCGCGGTCCGTCTCGCGACCCTGCCCGACGACGGTCCGAGCGGCGGATTCTTCGAGGACGCGGGCGAGGTGCCGTGGTGACCGGTGAGCCGGCCCGCCCGGAGCCGCCGGGCGGGTACCTCACCGCCGCCGCAGCGACGCGTCCGACAGCGCCGGGGGCACGTAGTAGTTGTCGGCGGGGTTGAGGTCGGTGCCCGGCGGGACGATGGCGTCGATCCGGTCGAGGAGTTCCGCGTCCAGCCTCACGTCGGCGCCCTCCAGCAGGCCGCCTAGCTGGTCGAGGGTGCGCGGCCCGATGATCACGGACGTCACCGCCGGATGGGCGAGGACGAAGGCCGTCGCCAGATGCGGCAGCGTCAGCCCCGCGTCCGCCGCGAGCTGCGTCAGCTCCGCCACCGCCTCCGCCTTGCGGGCGTTCCCCGGCAGCGACAGGTCGAACTTCCGCGTCTCCAGCGACGCCCGCGAACTGACCGACAGATCCCGCCCGGACAGCCAGCCGGCGCTCAGCGGACCCCAGGTCAGTACGCCCATGCCGTACCGCTGCGCGGTCGGCAGCACCGCCGCCTCCACCCCGCGCGCCAGGATCGAGTACGGCGGCTGCTCGGTGCGGAAGCGGACGTGGCCGCGGCGCTCGGACACCCACTGCGCCTCGACGATCTGCTCGGCGGGGAACGTCGAACTCCCCACCGCCAGCACCTTTCCGGCCCGCACGAGGTCCGACAGCGCGCCGAGCGTCTCGTCCAGGTCGGTGTCCGGGTCCGGGCGGTGCATCTGGTAGAGGTCGATGCGGTCGGTGCCCAGCCGCCGCAGGCTGTCCTCGACGGCCCGGACGATCCAACGCCGGGACCCGCCGCGCTCGTTGGGGTCGTCCCCCATGGGGTGGTAGAACTTCGTCGCCAGCACGACCTCGTCGCGCCGCCCCTCGATGGCCTTGCCGACGATCTTCTCGGACTCGCCCGCCGCGTACATGTCGGCGGTGTCCACGAAGTTGACGCCGGCGTCCAGGGCGCGGCGCACGGTCCGTACGCCCTCCTCGGGGGTGGTGCCGCCCATCGGGCTGAGCATCATCGCGCCCAGTGCGAACCGGCTGACGGAGATACCGGTGCCGCCGAGTGTCCTGCGCTTCATCTGCTGCTCCTCCTGCGGAGAGTGCGGGGTGGGTGCCGTGGTCACGGCGGACGGTGCCGCGCGCCGGTGTGCTGCGGGTCCGGCGGCGGGCGGTGGCCCCAGCCTGCGGCCCGCGCGCCCGCCCCACCAGGCCCGCCGCAACCTGGGTCCGGCAGAACCACCCGAGCGGGCCCGGGTCGCATACTGGACGGATGCCGTCTGCCGAAGCCGAGATCAGCCCGTTCCTCAAGGCGCGCCGCGCGGCGCTCGATCCGGCCGCACTCGGGCTGCCCGGCGGGCTGCACCGCCGCCGGGTGCGCGGGCTGCGCCGCGAGGAGGTCGCCCAGCTCGCCGGGATCAGCGTCGACTACTACACCCGCATCGAGCAGGGCCGTGCCCCCGCGATCTCCGACGCCGTCCTCGACGCCCTCGCCGAAGCGCTGCGGCTGACCGGCGGGGAGACGGCCTACCTGCGCAACCTCGCCGCCCGCGGCCGCCGCGCCCCCGACGCCCAGGGACCGGCCGCCGGCACCGTGCGGCCCGAGGTGCGGCAGTTGCTGCACGCGATGGACGGCGCCGTTCCGGCGATGGTCGTCGGCCGGGGCCTCGACCTCCTCGCCTGGAACACGCTGGGCGGCCGGATCGTCTTCGACCTCGACGCCGTCGCCCCCGAGCGGCGCAACTCCGCCCTGCTGGTCTTCCTCGACCCGGCGGCCCGCGCCCTCCACCAGGACTGGGACCGCGTCGCCGAACAGGTCGTCGGCACCCTGCGCGCCGAGAGCGGCCGGTACCCGGGCGACCCCCGGATCGGCGCGGTCGTCGCCGAACTCCTCGACCGCAGCCCGGAGTTCCGTACGGCGTGGGAGGCGCAGGCGGTCAGCGAATGCCGGTACGGCGTGAAACGCGTCGTCCACCCCTGGGCCGGTCCCCTGGACCTCACCTTCGAAAGCCTGCGGCTCTCCGAGGAGGACGACCAGACCCTCGTCACGTACAGCGCCCCGCCCGGCTCCCCGACGGAGTCCCGGCTGCGCGAACTGGCCCGCGCGGTGGCGGCGACGGCGGGCCCGGGGCCCGGGGAAGCGTCCGGTGCGGCTTCGGGGGAGCGGGTCCCGGCGGCGTGAGGCCCCGCCCGGCGCGGCCCCCGGCGGGCCTATCCGGCCTATCCGGCCGTACGGAGCCGAGGGCGGCGCGTGCGGGAACACCCGGAGCCCCGGCCCCGAGCCCCCGGTGCGTACACCCGGCCCGGCCGCCGCTCACCCCCGGGGTGCCACCGCCTCCCAGCCCACCGTGACCTCGCCCTGACGGCGGCGGCGCGGGTCGCCGGTCAGGGGCCAGTCGGTGGCCAGGGCGCGGGTGGCGGCCAGCCAGCGCTGCCGGGCGCCGAGGGCGCCGAGCGGTGCGGCGGCCGCCCAGGCGCGGTCGAAGTCGCGGAGGAAGGCGTGCACCGGCTCGCCCGGCACATTGCGGTGGATCAACGCCTTGGGCAGCCGTTCGGCCAGGTCGGACGGGGTGTCCAGGGAGGCGAGGCGGGCCGCGAAGGTCACCGTGCGTGGCCCCTCGGGGCCCAGCGCCACCCAGACGTGGCGGCGCCCGATCTCGTCACAGGTCCCCTCGACCAGCAGCCCGTCCGGCGCCAGCCGGGCGCAGAGCCGCCGCCAGACCGCGGCGACCTCGTCCTCGTCGTACTGCCGCAGCACGTTCGCCGCCCGGATCAGCGCCGGGGCCCGCCCCGGGGCGCCCGGCAGCGGCACCTCGAAACCGCCGTGGCGGAACTCCAGACCGGGCCGCTCGAACGGCCGGGCCGCCGCCACCCGCTCCGGATCGATCTCCACACCGACCACCCGCGCGTCCGGCCGCGCGGTCCGCAACCGGGTCAGCAGCTCCAGCGCCGTCCAGGGCGCCGCGCCGTACCCGAGATCGACGGCGACCGGGTCCGGGCTGCGCCGCAGCGCCGCCCCGTGCTCGGCGGCGATCCAGCGGTCCATCCGGCGCAGCCGGTTCGGGTTGGTCGTCCCCCGGGTGGCGTTCCCGACGGGACGGACGGACGCGGGGACGGCGGAGCGGCGGGACATACGACGAGCCTAAGCGGCGCCCGGGCGGGGCCGGTCCGCGTCCCGTGGCGGCCGGTCCGTTCCGTAGAATTCCCGCTCGCTCCGCCGCCCCGCCCGTCACGTCCAGTCGGCACTCCGCCCCGTACGGTCACGGTTGGGTAACGGGCGGAAGTCGGGAGGGCGGGGGGAAATGGATACCGGGTCCGTGTTGTTGGACCAGGTCGGAGGCGCGCAGCCCGCCACGGAAGAGAGGTAGCTCGCAGTGAGCTCATACGTGTCCCGGCTCCGCAGTCGTCCCCTCGGCCAGCACCCGGGTCCGTCGCGGCTGCGACTGCCCGGCGCCGTCCGCCGACCGCGCCGGGTGGCGATGCTCTCCGTCCACACCTCCCCGCTCCACCAGCCCGGCACCGGCGACGCCGGCGGGATGAACGTCTACATCGTCGAGCTGGCCAAGAAGCTCGCCGCGATCAACATCGAGGTGGAGATCTTCACCCGCGCCACCACCGCCACCCTCCCGCCCGCCGTGGAGCTGGCCCCCGGCGTCCTCGTCCGTCACGTCGACGCCGGACCGTACGAAGGGCTCGCCAAGGAGGAGCTGCCCGCCCAGCTCTGTGCCTTCACCCACGGCGTGATGCAGGCGTGGGCCGGCCACCGCCCCGGTCACTACGACCTCGTCCACGCCCACTACTGGCTCTCCGGCCACGTCGGCTGGCTCGCCGCCGAGCGCTGGGGCGTCCCTCTCGTCCACGCCATGCACACCATGGCCAAGGTCAAGAACGCCGCGCTCGCCGAGGGTGACACCCCCGAGCCCGCCGCCCGCGTCATCGGCGAGACCCAGATCGTCCGCGCCGCCGACCGCCTGATCGCCAACACCGCCGACGAGGCCGAGGAGCTGGTCAGGCACTACGACGCCGACCCCGGGCGGGTCGCCGTCGTCCACCCCGGCGTCAACCTCGACCGCTTCCGCCCCACCGGCCCCGGCGCCACACCCGTGACGCTGACGGGCGCCGCCGCCGGTACCTCCGTGGCCGCGAGCCGCGCCGCCGCCCGCGACCGCCTCGGTCTGCCGCAGGACGCGCTGATACCCCTCTTCGCCGGGCGGATACAGCCGCTGAAGGCCCCCGATGTGCTGCTCCGCGCCGTCGCCGTCCTGCTGGAGCGGCGGCCTGAGCTGCGCTCCCGGCTCGTCGTCCCGGTGGTCGGCGGCCCCAGCGGCAGCGGTCTCGCCAAGCCCGAGGGGCTCCAGAAGCTCGCCGCGCTGCTCGGCATCACCGATGTCGTCCGCTTCCACCCGCCGGTCGGCCAGCAGCAGCTCGCCGACTGGTACCGCGCCGCGTCCGTGCTGGTCATGCCCTCGTACAGCGAATCCTTCGGGCTGGTCGCCATCGAGGCGCAGGCGTGCGGCACCCCGGTGATCGCCGCCGAGGTCGGCGGACTGCCGGTGGCGGTGCGCGACGGCGTCACCGGCCATCTCGTCCCCGGCCACGACCCGGCGGACTACGCCCACGCGCTCGCCCGTTTCGTCACCGACCCGGCGCTGCCCGCCACGATGGGCGCCGCGGCCGCCCGGCACGCCCGCTCCTTCGGCTGGGACACCGCCGCGGCCGCCACCGGCGACGTCTACACCGCCGCGCTCCAGGAGCGGCGCCGTCACCTACGATCACCCCATGGCTGACGAGGTGGCTGAGGTGAGGGACGGGCGGGGCGCCGGAGCGGCCGCCGCCGAGGTGATCGAGCGCACGCTCGGCGACGCCGGGCTGACGTGGGAGTCCCCCGCCCCCGGCCGCTACGTCGTCACCCTCCCCGGCACCCGCAAGCTCTCCACCACCTGCTCCCTCGTCGTCGGCCGCCACTCCCTCTCCGTCAACGCCTTCGTCGTCCGCCGCCCCGACGAGAACCACGACGCCGTCCACCGCTGGCTGCTGGAGCGCAACACCCGGCTCTACGGCATGAGTTACGCGATCGACGGGCTCGGCGACATCTACCTCGTCGGCAAGTTCCCGCTCACCGCCGTCACCGAGGACGAGCTGGACCGCATCCTCGGCACCGTCCTGGAGAACGCCGACGGCAGCTTCAACACCCTCCTGGAGATGGGCTTCGCCACCGCGATCCGCAAGGAGTACGCCTGGCGCACCGCCCGCGGCGAATCCACCCGCAATCTCGACGCGTTCGCGCACCTCACGGGCGGGGCAGCGCGGGAGGACTGAGGCCCGGCGGAGCGCCGCGGGCGCTGTCTCGCGGTGAGCCGCCGCCCCGCCCCGGGCTCCGTCCCGCCCGAGTTCCCCGCCCGCCCCGAGCCTCCCGCGCTGCCGGGAGGCCGCCGCGCCGCCCGTGCGGACGGCCGCCCCCGTCGGCCGCTCCGGGCCGTCACCCGTCAGGAGGCGTACGGCGTGGGCGTCCGGTGCGCCCGTGTGTCCTCGGGCGGCCCCGCCGTCCCCGCGGGCTCCACCGGCCCGGCGGAACGAGGCGTCGCCACCGGCGCGGCAGGCCCAGGGTGCCCGCGCATCTCGCCGTTTCCGCAGGTCATCACCATGATCAGGGTGGCTGCCAGTACCGCGGCGGCGGCCACGGCCCGCCGCACCACCCGTTGCTCCGCCGTATCCATCCGCACCGTCTCCCTCCTCCGTACGTGGCCGATCCCCTGAGCCGGACCCGCGGGACCGGCGCCCCGGGCTGCGGCCCACCGGACCACCACCCGCCGCGCCACCGTCCCGCGTGCCCGGTGGCGCGCGGGGGGCCCGGGGCGCGCCGCCCGCCGCCGCACGGCACCGCCGGACGCCCGCCGCGACCCCGCGTTCACCATCGTGGACCCGCCGCCCCGGGCGCGAGGGCGCTGACACCCGCATCGGATGCGCGGCCACCCCGACAGCGCGCCCCCGCGCCCGGATGCCACGGCGTTCCCGTCCGGCCCCTTCCGCCCGCCCCCGCCCCATGGCATCCTCACGCCGTCCGCAGTATGAACGTCGGTCACATACATATACGTGGAAGGCGGGGCGCATGGCGACCACGAGGCGAGGACTGCTCGGCAGCGCGATCGGCGTCGCGGCGGCGGCCGCCCTGCCGCCCGGCACCGCGACCGCCGCACCCCCGACCGGCCCGGCCACCGGCCGGCCGCCGCTCCCGGCCGCCCCGGGCGCGCCGGACCCGCTCCCCGGAGGCGCCCGGCCCGCCGCCCTCTGGCGGGAGTTCATCCGCACCCCCTTCACCCATCCGCAGATCCCCTACGTGGGACGCGCCGGATACCGCGGCGGCGCCGAGCCGCCCCGCCGCCCCGTGGTGGCCGACGCCGTCCGGGACTACGGCGCCCGCCCCGACGGCTCCGCCGACGCCGCCCCCGCCCTCAACCGCGCGCTGCGGGAGGCCGGGCGGCGCGGCGGCGGCACCGTGTACCTCCCGCCGGGCACGTACCGCATCGACGGGATCATCCGCATCGGCCACGACGACGTCGTGCTCCGCGGCGCGGGCAGCGGCCGCACCATCCTGCACGCCACCCGCAGCCTCACCGAGCTGATCGGCCCGTACGGCAGCCGCTACGGCGGCGACAAGTCCGGCTGGTCCTGGGCGGGCGGCCTCATCTGGCTCTGCCCGCAAGCCCGTTGGGACTCCCTGACCGATGCGATCAAGGCCCGCGACTGGCCGTTCGAGGGCTGGACCGGCAATCGCCGCGACGCCTGGCGCACCCTCACCACCGTCCGCCCCGCCCGCCGCGGCGACACCGCACTCACCGTCGCCGACACCACCGCCCTGCGCCCCGGCGCCCGCGTCCTCCTCCAGCTCTCCGACGACGCCGACCACACCCTGCTGCGCCATATGAGCGGCGACATCCCGGGCGCCGCCGCCTACTCCTGGGACGACAAGACCAAACTCACCTCGTACGTCCCCTACGAGTGGCCCTGCCGGATCACCGCCGTCGACGCCCGGCGCCGCCGGATCACCCTCGACCGCCCGCTGCCGCTCGACGCCCGCCCCGCCTTCGACCCGCGCCTGACCACCCACATCACCCCGCTGACCGGCGCCGGTGTCGAGGGCCTGACCCTGGAGATGACCGAGACCCCGCAGTCCCCGCACCTTCTCGACAAGGGGTACAACGGCGTCGCCCTCCAGTGCGCCTGGGACTGCTGGGTCGACGACGTCCACGTCCGCCACGCCGACAACGGCTTCCTGCTCGTCGCCGCCAAGGCGTGCACCCTGCGCCGCACCCGCGTCTCCGGGCGCGGCAGCCACCACCCGTACTGCTGCCGCGAGGGCTCGCACGACAACCTCGTCGAGGACTTCACCCTCGACCGCCGCACCGTCCCGGCGCCGCCCGGCACCCAGTTGCACGGCATCAACGTCGAGGGTCTGTCCAGCTACAACGTCTGGTCACGCGGCCACATGGCGATGGGCACCTTCGACACCCACCGCGGACTGCCGTTCGCCAACGTCCGTACGGAGATCACCGTCACCAACGACGGCGCCCACGGCGGCGACGGCAGCGCCGGCCCCCTCTACGGCGCCCGCTTCACCCACTGGAACGTCACCGTCACCAACCACCGCGCCGGCTGCCTACGGCTCGACGACATCGCCCCGTACAGCGCGACCGTCGCCCTGAGCACCGTCCGCCCCTTCGGCCAGATCGACACCCCCGACTTCACCGGACCGCTGCGCACCCGCACCGAGCTGTACGGGCATCCGGGCGCGGTCCTTCCGGCCAACCTTCACCGGGCCCAGCGGGCGCTGCGGCCGTGACCCGCCGAAGTCCGGCACCCGGCGCAGCAGCAGCGCGTAGCCGACCGCCGCGCCGGTGCCGACGACGGCGCACCCCGCCCACAGCGCCTGCGGCCCGAACCGGTCGATGACGGTGCCACCGGCCAGCGGCGCCGCCAGCGAGGCGACCGACCACGACAGGGAGTACATGCCCTGGTAGCGCCCGCGGCCGTGAGTGGGGGAGAGCTGGACCACCAGCCCCATCTGCGTGGGGGCGTTGACGATCTCGCCGAGCGTCCAGACGGCGACCGTCACCGCGTACACCGCGACCGAACCGCCGACCGCGGTCAGCCCGAAGCCGTACCCGGCCAGCAGCGCGGAGCCGATCAGCAGCGCGGCGGGGCTGCGGTGCTCGATGAAACGGGTGGCCGGTATCTGGAGCAGCACGATCAGCACCCCGTTGACGGCGATGACCAGCCCGAAGTCGGCGCTGCCGAACCCGTCCAGACCCATCGACACCGGCAGCGACACGTACGCCTGCTGGAAGACGAGCGCGAGCAGGAGGTTCAGCCCGACGACCGTCATGAAGCGGCCGTCGCGCACCACCGTCAGCATCGACACCGAAGCGGCCGCCTCCGGCGCCGCCCCGCCCCGCTCCGGCGCCTGCGGGCGGGACTCCGGCAGCTTGCGGAACACCACCAGCGCGCAGGTCAGCACCAGCGCCGACTCGCCGAGGAAGAGCGCCAGATAGCCGTGTTCGGCGATCAGCCCGGCCGCCGCCGAGGAGACGGCGAACCCGATGTTGATCGCCCAGTAGTTGAGCGCGAAGGCGCGGGCGCGGTCCTCGGGCGCGACGATGTCCGCCATCATCGCCTGGACCGCGGGCCGCGAGGCGCTGGAGGCGGCGCCGACCGCGCTCGCCACCACCGCGATGGCCACCGGATGCGTCATGAACCCGAGCGTCGCGACCGACGCGGCGGTCACCAGTTGTGCCAGCAGCATCGTCGGCCGCCGCCCCAGCCGGTCGGTCAGCACCCCGGAGCCGAGCGACCCCACCACACCGCCCAGCCCGTACAACGCGCCGACCAGCCCCGCGTACGAAGCTGAGTAGCCTCGTCCGGCAGTCAGATAGAGGGCGAGAAATGTCGAGACGAACCCGCCGAGCCGGTTGACCAGCGTGCTGGTCCACAGCCACCAGAACTGCGCCGGCAGACCGGAAAAACTGGCGGGCAGGGCCCGGGCGAGCCGCGCTGGTGCGGGCATGGTGCTTTCCCCCGATGGTGAACGAGTGACGGCGCCGCGCACGGCACCTGACCGGAGCGGCCTCTTCCGGCGCCGCCCTCCACCGAAAACTACTGAGCTACCGGCCCCGCGACCAACGAATTGACGGGAACCGTCAAGCGTCCCGGGGCCGGGCGCCACCGGACGGCCGGAAGCCGGCCCCGCCCCGCACCCGGCGGCCGTCCGGCCCGGCGCCCGCCCCACCGCGCCCCGCCCACCTGCGGCTTCGCCCCGGCACCGGCGCCCGCCGGGCCCGGCCCGGCCTCGGAGCGATCCCCGGCCGGGCGTCGATTAGGCTCGGAAACATGGCCGACGCACCGTACAAGCTGATCCTCCTCCGCCACGGCGAGAGCGAGTGGAACGCGAAGAACCTGTTCACCGGCTGGGTGGACGTCAACCTCAACGAGAAGGGCGAGAAGGAGGCGGTCCGCGGCGGAGAGCTGCTGAAGGACGCCGGTCTGCTCCCCGACGTCGTGCACACCTCCCTCCAGAAGCGCGCCATCCGCACCGCGCAACTGGCCCTGGAGGCAGCCGACCGCCACTGGATCCCGGTCCACCGGAGCTGGCGCCTGAACGAGCGCCACTACGGCGCCCTCCAGGGCAAGGACAAGGCGCAGACCCTCGCCGAGTTCGGCGAGGAGCAGTTCATGAAGTGGCGCCGCTCGTACGACACCCCGCCGCCGGCCCTCGCCCGCGACGCCGAGTTCTCCCAGTTCGACGACGCGCGCTACGCCGCCCTCCCGCCGGAGCTGCGCCCGCAGACCGAGTGCCTCAAGGACGTCGTCGTCCGGATGCTCCCGTACTGGTTCGACGGCATCGTCCCCGACCTGCTCACCGGGAAGACGGTCCTGGTCGCGGCGCACGGCAACAGCCTCCGCGCCCTGGTCAAGCACCTCGACGGCATCTCCGACGCCGACATCGCCGGCCTCAACATCCCCACCGGCATCCCCCTCTCCTACGAGCTGGACGCCGACTTCAAGCCCGTCACCCCCGGCGGCACCTACCTCGACCCGGAGGCCGCCAAGGCCGCCATCGAAGCGGTGAAGAACCAGGGGAAGAAGAAGTAATCCCCGCAGCAACCAGCCCCCTGCCTGCGGTTTTCCCGCTGGTAGGGGGCTTGGTGTCACTCCTGGGCCGTCAGATCACGTCCTGCTGCCCCTGCTGCGGCTGATCGAGCTGCTGCTCACGCATCCGCTGATCCGCGCGCAGCTCCTCCACGGTGGTGGCGAACGCCTCCAGGTTCTCCCGCTCGTCCGGCCCGGCGTACGGCGCGATCCCCAGCTCCAGCGCGGTGCTGTGCTGCTCCATGGTGTCGGCCGTCTGCTGGAGGTTGAAGGCACGCTCCCGCGGTTTGAAGTACCCGGCGGCGCCCGTGACGACGGTGACGACGAACGCGAGGGCGATCAGCGCACCCTTCGCCGGCTGCGGCGGGTCGAACCAGGCGGTGACCGCGGAGATCGCGGCCGAGCTCAGGAACAGCAGCCACTGCATCACCAGATGCACCCGCCGGTAGTGCCGCGACTCCCTGCGCAGCCGGGCGACCTCCCCGGGGATGCGCTCCTTGTACGACGCCTGCCGCTCCACCGTCGGCGGCGTGAGCCGCCGCGCCTCCAGGATCCGGCGCTCCTCGGTGAGTTCGAGATCGAGCTTCAGCTTCTTCAGCGGGGTGCGGGCGTCCTCCCAGAGCTCGAAGAAGAACTCGGCCGCGAACTGCGCCAGCGTGGCGATCACCAGGGCGACGAGCAGCCCTTCCAGAGTGTCCTTGAGCGCCCCCGGCATATCCGTACGCAGCCAGAACAGCAGATTCAGCGCCACCCAGACCACCGGCGTCAGCGCCAGCAGCATGGGCGTGGCGTACAGCCCGAATACCTGAAGGCGCCGGTTCTTGATGCGCTGCTGCAGGTCGGCGATCTCCCTGCGGTGCTGGATCAAGGCATCTGTGGTGTGCGCGTCGGTCGGCTGCGGCATGGCGTGTGCGTTCCCCCTGATGCGAAATCCCGCGGGCCCCCCGGCCCGCCGCGCCGCCAGCTTACGACCGTACGGGTGACCCGCCGCACCCCTGACCTGCGGGCCGGCCGGGCCCGGCCTCGTACGGACCGATGGGCCGACCGGGCGCTGCCCCGGCCGTGCCACCCTCGGCCTTCACCCACGGTTTTCCGGCGGGCGGGGGAGTGAGGCGTACCAGGGCCCGCTGTGGGCGACGGCGCGCTACTTCTTGAGCCACCACATCAGGAACATGACCGCGACCACGAGCATCAGCGCGCCCTCCAGCCAGTCCGTCCACGTGAAGTCGCTCTTCTTCTCTTTCCTGACGTCGGGCTCCTGCGCCTCGGTCATGGCTCCCCTTTGCCGTGGTCCCGTTCAAGATCACTACTCACCCCATCACAGGGGCTGACAACCCGGCACACCGTCCCCCGCCCCGCCCCCACCCACCACAAAGCCCCGCCCACCACAAAGCCCCGCCCACCCGAAGGTGCGCGGGGCCGTCGTGCTCACCGGGCGGCCGCCCGGATGTCAGCCGCAGGAGCCGCCGCACTGGCAGGGCGCGCCGCCCTGGCAGCCGCAGCTGCATCCGGCGCCGCAGCCGCATGCGCCGAGCAGCGGCAGGCGGGGACGTTCGCCGGGGACCTGTTCGGTGCGGGATGTCGTGTCGTGGTTCTCCGTGCTGCGTGCCATGACTGCCTCCTCTGGATCACCTGCCGCCATTCCAGTCCCGCGCACAGCGGCGCGTCAACGGCGCGTGGAGGCACACGGCCCCGGCGCACACCACCGGCACCCGGGGACGGCCGGCCGGCGCCGCCGCACCGGTCGGACCGCCCCCGGGACCCTCACCGGGTCACGCGCCCTCGACCGCCGTCGGCGGCGCGATCTCGTCGGCGTGCTCACCGGTCACCAGGTAGACGACCCGCTTCGCCACCGAGACCGCGTGGTCGGCGAACCGCTCGTAGTAGCGGCCCAGCAGCGTCACGTCCACGGCCGTCTCGATGCCGTGCTTCCAGCGGTCGTCCATCAGGTGCTGGAAGAGCGCGCGGTGCAGCCGGTCCATCGCGTCGTCGTCCTGCTCCAGTTGGAGCGCCAGATCGACGTCCTTGGTGATGATGACCTCGCCCGCCTTCGCCATCAGCCGCTGTGCGAGCTGCCCCATCTCCAGGATGGTGGCGTGCAGGTCACGCGGTACGGCCGTCTCGGGGAAACGCAGCCGGGCCAGCTTGGCGACGTGCTGGGCGAGGTCGCCGGAGCGCTCCAGGTCGGCGCTCATCCGCAGGCTGGTGACGACGATCCGCAGGTCGGTGGCGACCGGCTGCTGCCGGGCGAGCAGGGTGATCGCCCGGGCCTCCAGATCGCGCTGGAGATCGTCGACCTTCTCGTCGGCGGCGATCACGCTCTCGGCCAGCTTGAGGTCCGCGTCCAGGATCGCCGTGGTGGCGCGCCCGATCGCGGAGCCGACGAGCCGGGCCATCTCGACCAGGCCCTCGCCGATCGAATCCAGCTCCTCGTGGTACGCGTCCCGCATCTGTGACCTTCTCTCGCATCGTGGTGGCGTGGACGAACGGGGGCGCGGACGGTACGCACACACGTTCCGCTCCCACGCTCCCACGGACGGTGTGCGTACGGACCGGACTCCGCGAAGAGTCCGCCGGGCCACCCGGGGCCCGGGGAAGAGGGTCCCGGGCGGTCCGGACCGGTTCCGGAGGATCGTCCGGGCGCCGGTTCCGGAGCGGTCACCGGAAGCGATGGCTCCGGCGGACCGCGCCGGCGCTGTGGCCGTGCGCCGCTGCGGGACCGCTGCGCGCCCGCATCCGCACGGCCTCACAGTGCGCGGACATCACGACGAGCGGTGCCATCGGGGATGAAGCACGGACGGCCTCAAGGTGAACTCTGGGCGACGCGGCCACGGCCGGTGCGGCGCGCGGAGCGGCCGTCCGGGCGTGGCTCCGGGCCGTGACGTGGCGCTTCCGGGAGGGCGCGCGGAGCCGTCCGGCGTCACCGCGGTGCCCGGAAGTGACCGGCAAGTCCCCTGAACGGCCGATATGTGCCCTCCGGAATGAACCACCTCTGACGCCACGGTGAACTCTGGGCGACGGGTGTTCGAGCAGACACCCGGACGGCTGGGGAAGTGTCGGACCTGCCGCATAACCTGGAGTCATGAACGTGGACGCGGCCTTCGCCGCAGTGGCAGCGATCGCCGGTCTGGGTACCGGCGTCTTCGCCATGCTGGCGTTCCGCTGGAGCGAGCGGGACCAGGTCAAACCCACCCGCACCTCCCTGCACACCGACGCGGTCCTCCCGCCCGGCGTCGACACCGTCCTCTCCGTCCTGCGCTCCTCCGCCGTCGTGCTCGACGAGTCCGGCGCCGTCGTCAAGGCCAGCTCCGCCGCGTACGCCCTCGGGCTGGTCCGCGGCGGGAAGCTCGCCGTCGAGCCGATGATGCAGATGACCCGCGACACCCGCCGCGACGGCGAGATACGCCAGGTCGAGCTGGATCTGCCGCGCCGCGGCACCGGCCGCGGCGACACCCTCGCGGTCTCCGCCCGGGTCGCCCCGCTCGGCTCCCGGCTGGTGCTCCTCCTCGTCGAGGACCTCACCGAGGCCCGCCGTATCGAGGCGGTCCGCCGGGACTTCGTCGCCAACGTCAGCCATGAGCTGAAGACCCCGGTCGGCGCGCTCTCCCTGCTCTCCGAGGCGGTGATGGACGCGAGCGACGACCCCGAGGCCGTCACCCGCTTCGCCGGCCGCATGCAGAACGAGGCCACCCGCCTGACCAACCTCGTCCAGGAGCTGATCGACCTCTCCCGGGTCCAGAACGACGACCCGCTGGAGGACGCCGAGCCGGTGGCGGTCAAGGAGCTGGTCGCCGAGGCGATGGACCGCTGCCGCCAGCCGGCCGGTACGAAGCAGATCACGATGGCCTCCAACATGGGCGTCCCCTCCGGCGCCACCGCGGAGAGCGAGGGCGCCCGCCGCCCGCTGCCCGTCCCCGACCTGCACGTCTGGGGCAACCGCGGCCAGCTCGCCGCCGCCCTCGGCAACCTCGTCGAGAACGCCGTCAACTACTCCCCGGCGCACACCCGCGTCGGGATCGCCGCCCGCCGGGTCTCCGCGCCCGGCGGCGACCTGATCGAGATCGCCGTGACCGACCAGGGCATCGGCATCTCCGAGAAGGACCGGGACCGCATCTTCGAGCGGTTCTACCGCGTGGACCCGGCGCGCTCGCGCGCCACCGGCGGGACCGGCCTCGGCCTCGCCATCGTCAAACACGTGGCCGCCTCCCACGGCGGAGAGGTCACGGTGTGGAGCGCTGAGGGACAGGGCTCCACCTTCACCCTGCGCCTCCCGGAAGCCGGCGCCGTACGCGACCGCGAACGGCCCGACGGCCACCCCGCTACGGAGGGCCTCGACGAAGAGGACCGCCCGTACGAGACCTTCAACGATCCACTTCCCGCTCACCCCGCCCCGGAGGTCCTTCCGTGACCCGAGTGCTCGTCGTCGAGGACGAGGAATCGTTCAGCGACGCACTGTCGTACATGCTCCGCAAGGAGGGCTTCGAGGTCGCCATCGCGGCGACGGGCCCCGACGGCCTGGACGAGTTCGAGCGCAACGGCGCCGACCTGGTCCTGCTCGACCTGATGCTGCCGGGCCTGCCCGGCACGGAGGTCTGCCGCCAACTGCGTGGCCGCTCCAACGTCCCGGTCATCATGGTGACCGCCAAGGACAGCGAGATCGACAAGGTCGTCGGCCTGGAAATAGGAGCCGACGACTACGTCACCAAGCCGTTCTCCTCGCGCGAGCTGGTCGCCCGGATCCGCGCGGTGCTGCGCCGCCGCGGCGAGCCGGAGGAGGTCACCCCGCAGGCGCTGGAGGCCGGCCCGGTCCGCATGGACGTCGACCGCCACGTCGTCACCGTCGGCGGCGGCAAGGTCGACCTGCCCCTCAAGGAGTTCGACCTCCTGGAGATGCTGCTGCGCAACGCCGGCCGTGTGCTGACCCGTATGCAGCTCATCGACCGCGTCTGGGGCGCCGACTACGTGGGCGACACCAAGACGCTCGACGTGCACGTCAAGCGCCTCCGCGCCAAGATCGAGCCGGACCCGGGCGCCCCGCGCTACCTCGTCACCGTCCGCGGTCTGGGCTACAAGTTCGAGCCGTGACCGGGCCCGGCCGCCCTCCGGGGCGGCCGCCGGAACGCCGCTGGGGCGCTTCTCCGATCGGAGAAGCGCCCCAGCGGCGTTCGCGGTGCGAGCGGGCGGCTCAGTGCCCGGAGTGCGCCTCTTCGCCCTGCCCGCCGGGCTTACCGGACTCGGAAGGCTTACCGGACTCCGAGGGCTTGCCCGGCTCCGACGGCTTGCCAGACTCGGAGGGCTTGCCGCTCTCGGACGGCTGACCGGCCCCGGTCGGCGTCGTGCCGGGCTGCGGGACGACCTCGGGGCCGTACTCCTTGAAGTAGCTGTTGGCGGGCACGACCAGCGCGGCGATCTGCACCTTGCCGGTCTTGCTGAAGCTGAAGGTCACGTTCTGCGCGTTGCCGTCCTGCACGGCCTCCCGGCCGTTCGCCAGGACCGCCGTCGCGTTGCCCTTGCCGCCGAGCACCAGCGAACCGCCGGCGGGCACCGTGACGGGGCCCTTGCCGCCCTTCGCCGGGCTCAGCTCGGCGGTCTCGCCGGTGCCGGGCAGGGTGATGGAGTCGAGCTTCTGGTCCTGCGAACCGTTGTTGAACACCGTCGCGGTGACCGCGGCCGGACCCTTGGCCTTCAGGTCGGGCTGGGTGATCACGTTCGCGTTCTGGACCTTGATGTCGCCGACGGCGGTCGCGGCGTTGTCCGGCTTGACCTCCAGCGTCTGGGCGTCGTTCCCGGCGCCGCACGCGGAGAGCGAGGCGACGGAGAGCGTGAGGACGGTGGCGGCGAGGACGCCGCGTCGAAGGCTGCGGCTCACGGCGGCGGCATCTCCTTGGACGAGCTTCGGCGGCCGAACGGCGTCCGGTCGCGGATGGACGGCTGGGGCGGCGCAGCGTACGCGTCACGGTCGACGGGTACGTAAAGCCGCCCTAAGGGTGTGTCAGCGCCGCTAGGTTACCGAGCCGCCTCCGCGCCGCCGCACCCGACCCGCCCCCCGAGCGATCACGGGCCGTCCCGACGCGCCGGAACCACTCCTTCCGGATGTGTCTTCCGCGGGGTGTGGCAGCGCATGTTTTGTGACGAGAATATGCATGACGAGGGTGTTACCGGACCCGGGCGGCCGGATTCCATGCGGTTCCCCGGTGAAAGAAGTATTCGCCGAGAAAATCATCCGTCCACGGAATTGATCACCCGGTCGGCACACCGGAAGGTGATCAATTCCAGAAACCCGTACGGAAGAACGGCGGAGACCGAACGGAGTAGCGGAAGTCGCTCATACGGATCGGTGCAAAACGGGCCTTTCGTCCCGTCGGGCCGGGCCTCACAGCCTCGTCGCGGGCATGTTTCCGTCCCTCGGAGAAACGCCTCTCACCTGCGGATACCCGCATTCCGGGCCCCGGCGCAGCACGACGCGACCACTGTTGTCAAGCCCCGAGATATGCCCTGACCTGCGAAAACGCCATTCAGAACGGTCCGTTCCCGTGTTAGCATGGATAGCCACGGAAGGGGTACCTGTCACATGACGTTCAAGGTTGGCGACACCGTGGTCTATCCCCATCACGGGGCCGCGCTGATCGAGGCCATCGAAACTCGCCAGATCAAAGGCGTGGACAAGACCTACTTGGTGCTGAAGGTCGCCCAGGGCGACCTCACGGTTCGCGTACCAGCGGACAATGCGGAGTTCGTCGGTGTGCGCGACGTGGTCGGCCAGGACGGGCTGGACCGGGTCTTCGAGGTGCTCCGCGCACCATACGCAGAAGAGCCCACGAACTGGTCCCGTCGTTACAAGGCGAATCTTGAGAAGCTCGCTTCCGGTGACGTGATCAAGGTCGCCGAAGTGGTGCGCGACCTCTGGCGCCGGGAGCGTGAGCGCGGACTGTCCGCCGGCGAGAAGCGGATGCTCGCCAAGGCGCGTCAGATTCTGGTGAGCGAGCTCGCCCTCGCGGAGAACACGAACGAAGACAAGGCCGAGGCCCTGCTCGACGAGGTCCTCGCGTCCTGACGACGCGCAGACCGCGCCGCAGCGCTCCGTGCGACGACACGGACGGACCGGCGTGGTGAGCGGCGCGCACGACGCGCCGTAGTGATGAGCACGCAGTGATGCCGCGGTGCCCGATGACGATCCGAACCTTTCGGGAGGATCTGTTGCCGGGCGCTGCGGCATATCTGCGCTCCGCACCTCTGTGTCCGAGACACCTCTGTGTCCGAGCGGCCGCTCCCGGGACGGCTGACGCCCGCCGGGCGGCGAAGGTGGTGTGCCGGGCTCGAACGACTGCCTCGACCACTGTCACGGAAGGGGCGGTTGAGGCGTGGCGCCCGGCACGGTGAGGCCATACCCACGTCAGCCGCGATAACAAACCTGTCTGCCTTAATTCCGGGACCTCCCGGACTCCGGAGCCCTCGATGTCAGATCCTTCCCGTCCGCTCCGTACCGCCGCGGTGATCCCCGCGGCCGGTCGCGGTGTCCGTCTCGGGCCGGGTGCCCCCAAGGCGCTGCGCGCGCTCGGCGGCACTCCGATGCTGGTCCACGCGGTCCGCGCGATGGCCGCGTCCCGCGCGGTCTCCCACGTCGTCGTGGTGGCGCCGCCGGACGGCGCGCCCGAGGTGCGTGCCCTTCTCGACGAGCATTCCTTCGGGCGTGCCGAGCTGCTGGTGGTGCCTGGTGGTGAGACCCGCCAGGAGTCGGTGCGCCGCGGGCTCGACGCGCTGCCCGACGGCATCGACGTCGTCCTCGTCCATGACGCGGCGCGGCCGCTGGTGCCTGCCGACACCGTCGACACGGTGATCGCCGCGGTCCGCTCCGGTGCCCCCGCCGTCGTTCCGGCGCTGCCGCTCGCCGACACCGTCAAGCAGGTCGATCCGCGGCCCAAGGGCGAGGCGGAGCCGGTGACCGGTACCCCGGAGCGGGCGTTGCTGCGCGCGGTGCAGACGCCGCAGGGGTTCGACCGGGAGACCCTGCTCAAGGCGCATGACACGGCCGTCGAGGGTGAGGGTGCCACCGACGACGCGGGGCTGGTGGAGCGGCTCGGGGCGCCGGTCGTCGTCGTCCCCGGTCATGAGGAAGCGTTCAAGGTGACCCGGCCGCTGGACCTCGTCCTGGCCGAGGCCGTACTCGCCCGTAGGAGGGCCACTGATGGGTATGTCTGAGCCGGCCGAGCGTTCCGGGGCGGGGGCGGGGGGCCCGGTGGGGCTGCCCGGGATGCCGCTCGTCGGGATCGGCACCGACATCCACGCCTTCGAGCGGGGGCGGGAGCTGTGGTGCGCCGGGCTGCTGTGGGAGGGCGCGGAGTACGGGCTCGCCGGGCACAGCGACGGGGATGTGGCCGCGCACGCCGCCTGCGACGCGTTGTTCTCCGCCGCCGGGGTCGGTGACCTGGGCGCGCACTTCGGCACCGACCGGCCCGAGTGGTCCGGTGCCTCCGGCGTGACGCTGCTGGCCGAGGCGGCGCGCATCGTACGGGCTGAAGGGTTCGCCATCGGCAATGTTTCCGTGCAGGTCATCGGCGTGCGCCCGAAGATCGGCAAGCGGCGGGACGAGGCGCAGCGGGCGCTGTCCGCCGCCGTCGGCGCTCCGGTCTCGGTGTCCGGGACGACGTCGGACGGCCTCGGCCTCACCGGCCGCGCGGAGGGTCTCGCGGCGGTGGCCACGGCGCTGGTGGTCCGTACGGGGTGAGAGCGGGGCCGGGGGCCGCGGCCGGGGCGCGGTGGCGTTCGGCGGGGTCCCGGCCGGACTGTCGTGCGGTGCCGGTCCGGTTCGGACGGTGATCCGGTGGCGCGCGGTCCGGCCGGGGCGGTCGCGGCGCCGGATCGGTGCGGCGGGTGGCGCGTCGCCGCGTGACCGGGCCCCGGCCTGGACGCCGTGCGGAGGGCCTGCCCCGTTCGTGGCATGAGCCCGTAGGGGTGATCCCGGAGGCGGGGAGCCGGTGCGGGGTGTGACCCCTACGGGGAGCCCCGGCATCTCCCTGACAAGGGCGGGAATGTCGTTGGGCGGCGGGGAGTTGGGGAAGGGACGGAGTGACCGTGCCCGGCTCGCCGCCCTGGAAGGACCCGTCGTGACCGCCACCCTTTCCGACGACTTGAAGAAGCTTCTCGACACCCCGGTGTTCGTGACCGTGGCCACGGTCCAGCCGGACGGCAGCCCGCAGCTCTCCGTGGTCTGGGTGAAGCGGGACGGCGAGGAGCTGCTGTTCTTCACGACGCTCGGCCGCCGCAAGGCCGAGAACCTCCGGCGGGACCCGCGTATCGGTGTCCTCGTCCAGCCGGCCGACGCGCCCTACCTGTACGCGGAGATACGCGGCACGGCCACCTTGACCACCGAGGGCGGCCGCGAGCTGATGGACGAGCTGTCGCGGAAGTACACCGGGAAGGACTACGCCGACTTCCGTCCCGCCTTGGCGGAGGAGGACGGGCAGGTGGTCGTACGGATCACGCCGCGCAAGGTGGTGGGCCGCATCTGAGCGAACGGCAGGCCGCTGCCGGGGCCGGTGTGCGGCCGTGGCCGGGGGAGGCTCCCGGTGGTCCTGTACGTGGCCCAGTGCGCGTGCGGTGATCCGGAGAGGAACGGGTGAGCGTCACGCTTCGGAAACTGCGTCCCCCGGGGGCGCGGGGCACTCTCTCGTTCCGACTACCCTGGTTCCGTGACGATTCGCCTGTACGACACCAGCGCCCGGCAGATCCGTGACTTCACCCCGCTCGTTCCGGGCTGTGTCTCGATCTACCTTTGTGGCGCGACGGTGCAGGCTGCGCCGCACATCGGGCACATCAGGTCGGGCCTGAACTTCGACATCATGCGCCGCTGGTTCAGCTACCGCGGTTACGACGTGACGTTCGTACGCAATGTGACCGACATCGACGACAAGATCATCAAGAAGGCCGCCGAGCAGGGCCGCCCGTGGTGGTCGATCGGGTACGCCAACGAGGTCGCCTTCAACGAGGCGTACGACGCGCTCGGCTGCCTGCGGCCGACCTACGAGCCGCGGGCCACCGGCCACATCCCCGAGATGATCGAGATGATGCGCGGCCTGATCGAGCGGGGCCACGCCTACGCCGCCGACGGCAACGTCTACTTCGACGTGCGCTCCTTCCCCGGCTACCTGGAGCTGTCCAACCAGGAGCTGGACAGCCTCCGGCAGCCGTCCGGCGAGGGCGAGACCGGCAAGCGGGACGCGCGGGACTTCGCGATGTGGAAGGCGGCCAAGGAGGGCGAGCCCAGTTGGGAGACGCCTTGGGGCCGTGGCCGTCCCGGTTGGCACCTGGAGTGCTCGGCGATGGCGCACAAGTACCTGGGCAGCGCCTTCGACATCCACGGCGGTGGCGTCGACCTCGTCTTCCCGCACCACGAGAACGAGATCGCGCAGGCGAAGGCGTTCGGTGACGACTTCGCGGTGTACTGGGCGCACAACGCCTGGGTCACCATGAGCGGCGAGAAGATGTCCAAGTCGCTGGGCAACTCCGTGCTGGTCAGCGAGATGGTCAAGCGCTGGCGCCCGATCGTGCTGCGCTACTACCTCGGCACCCCGCACTACCGCTCGATGATCGAGTACAGCGAGGAGGCGCTGCGCGAGGCCGAGTCGGCGTTCGCGCGGATCGAGGGCTTCGTCCAGCGCGTCGTGGAGAAGGCCGGAACGGTCGAGCCCGCCACCGAGGTGCCGCCCGCCTTCGCCGAGGCGATGGACGACGACCTGGGTGTCCCGCAGGCGCTGGCGATCGTGCACACCACCGTCCGGCAGGGCAATTCCGCGCTGACCGCCGACGACAAGGAAGCGGCGGTCGCCCGCCTCGCGGAGCTGCGGGCGATGCTCGGCGTGCTCGGCCTCGACCCGCTCGACGAGCAGTGGGCCGGCGGCGGCGCGGAGCGCGGCGATGACCTGCACGGCGTGGTCGACTCGCTGGTCCGCCTCGTCCTCGACCAGCGGCAGGCCGCCCGAGGGCGGAAGGACTACGCCACCGCCGACGCCATCCGCGATCAGCTCCAGCAGTCCGGGCTCGCCATCGAGGACACCCCGTCGGGCCCGCGCTGGTCGCTGTCGTGACCGGCCCGGGGCGCCGCGCCGCCGCGCTGCCCTGATCGCGTCGCACGCCACGGCGGCACCGTCCGCCGTGGCCTCCGGCGCCGTCCGGATTCGCCCTCCCCGGCGGCCGCGGGCGACACTCAATCCATACGTACGTATCCACTCCACGTCGCGAGACGTCGAGCGCAGTGAAGAAACGGGTGACCCATGGCCGGCAACAGCCAGCGCAGGAACCGCCGCACGTCCAACAAGAAGGGCGCGCAGATGGGCAGCGGCGGCCAGCGGCGCAAGGGCCTCGAAGGCAAGGGCCCGACGCCGCCCGCCTCCGCGCGCAAGGGGCATGTCAAGAACCGCATCGCCAACGCCAAGGCCAAGCACGCCGCGGCCCGGCGTCCCGCGCCGCGGCGCGGTGGCGCGAAGGGCACGGCCGAGCTGGTCGTCGGCCGTAACCCGGTCTTCGAGGCGCTGCGCGACGGCGTGCCCGCGACCACCCTCTACGTCCAGCAGTTCATCGACTCCGACGAGCGGGTCCGCGAGGCGCTCCAGCTCGCCACCCAGCGCGGCGACATCAACCTGATGGAGGCGCCCCGCCCGGAGCTGGACCGGATGACCAACGGCCTCAACCACCAGGGCCTCGTCCTCCAGGTGCCGCCGTACGACTACGCGCACCCCGAGGACCTGGCGGCCGCCGCGTTCGACGAGGGCGAGGAGCCGCTGATCGTGGCGCTGGACGGCGTCACCGACCCGCGCAACCTCGGCGCGGTCGTCCGTTCCGTCTGCGCGTTCGGCGGCCACGGCGTGGTCGTGCCGGAGCGCCGGGCGGCCGGCATGACCGCCGGTGCGTGGAAGACGTCGGCGGGCACCGCGGCCCGTACGCCGGTCGCCCGCGCGACCAACCTGACCCGGACGCTGGAGCAGTACCAGAAGGCCGGGCTGATGGTCGTCGGGCTGGCCGCCGACGGTGAGATGGAGCTCCAGGACGTCGAGGCGCTGGACGGCCCGGTCGTGATCGTCGTCGGCAGCGAGGGCAAGGGCCTGTCGCGGCTGGTCGGCGAGACCTGCGACGTACGGGTGCGGATCCCGATGCCGGGCGGCGCCGAGTCGCTGAACGCCGGTGTCGCCGCCGGTGTCGTCCTGTGGGAGGCGGCGCGCCGCCGCGGCTGAGCGCGGACCGCCGGGCGCCGGGCTCCGGCCCGCGCCCGGCGGACCCGCCGTACGGAGTCGCAGGGCAAGGCGTGACGCTCCGTACGACTCCCGGCGATCCTGTGATTTTTTGACGGGTCTCGGACAGATCGGCCAGGTCAAGGCAGTGTCTTAACCGCTCGTCACTCGGTTAGATGAGCGTGGACACCAGAACACCCCGCATGCCTACGGGGGGACGCTCGCCGGGCTTCGATGACGAGCCGCCGCTGAGCTCGGTCAAGGTGCCGTGCGATCCCGCGCAGGTCATCGTCAACCACGCCAGCTTCCGCGTACAGCTCGCCGCGCCCGTCGTGGGCCGGGCCGGGGCCCGCGCCCCCGTCCTCGGCGCGCGGGGCGGCGGCCGCCGGGCGCCCGTGGTGTGGAGCGGCCGCACCGAGCCGGGCGGCTCGTCCGGCGCCACCACCCAGCTCCTGCGCGCCGTCCGCACCGCCGGCATCGGCCTGGACACCGACGAGAGCGACGACGCCGCGGCGACCCAGCTCCTGCCGCGCGTGCCCGACACCGGCCCGACCGTCATCGGCCAGCGCGGCCCCGCCGAGGCCGACACCACGCTGCTCCGCCCGGTGCGCCCCGGCGGCCCCTACGACCCGTACGGTCCGATCACCGGCACCGGCCGGGAGGCGGCGTACGGCAGCGGGCGCGACGAGGCGTACGACGACGCCTACGGGGGCGGCGGCGAGGACCGCTTCGAGGCGCGGGAGAGTTACGACGCCTCCGGGCGGCGCCGGGGCGGCGACAGCGTCCGCCACGCGTACTACCCGGGCCGCCGGATGAATCTCGGCGTCGTCCTGCTGCCGCTGCGGATCTTCCTCGGCCTGATCTCGATCTACGCGGGCATGGGCAAGCTCTGCGACCCCGTCTATTTCGACGGCGGTGAGCGCGGTTCGATGGTGAAGTGGCTGTCGTCGTTGGAGCCGTGGGCGCTCGCCGTCCCGCTGCGTGACTTCGCGCTCGGGCACCCGGTGGGCGCCGGGCTGACCGTCGCGTTCCTCCAGGTCGTGGTCGGGGTGCTGACCATCTGCGGGCTGTGGCAGCGGCTCGCCGCGTCGTTCGGCGCACTGCTCTCCGCGGTGCTGCTGATGACCGTCACCTGGCGCAGCGTCCCCGCGTACGACGCGCCCGACATCATCTATCTCGCCGCCTGGAGTCCGCTGGTCATCGCGGGCGCCCCGGTGTACTCCCTCGACGCCCGGCTGGCCGGCGAGGCGTGGCGGCGGCTCGGCCCCCGTGTGGACGTCGGTGACCTGCGGCGCCGGGTGCTGCGCCGCGGTGCGGCGATGACCGCGGTGATCGCCGGGCTGACGTTGCTGGTCGGCTCGGTGCTCGGCGGCGCCGTACGGTCGGCGACGGTCACCTCCGTCCCGCGGCCCGGCGAACCGGCGATCAACAACCTGCCCGGCCGGCCGCTGCCCAGCCCGCACCGGCAGGCGACCCGCCCGCAGCAGACCCGCACCGCCGTCCCGCAGCGTCCCGGTACGCCGCGGCCGGGCGCCGCGCACACCGCGGGGCCGACGGGTACGCCGTCCTCGACCGCGGGCAGCAGCTCCCCGACGGCCGGGGCGACCAGCGGTGCCGACCGGCAGCCCGGTACCGCCGCCACCACCGGCGCCCCGCAGCAGTCCCCCTCGACCGGGGCCGCGTCGACGGCCCCGGCGCAGTCGTCCGGCGGCACGGGCGGCGGAACCACCGGCTCCGGCGATGGCGGTACGCCCGCCGGCAAGCCGAAGGAGCACACCGGAGCCCTGGGCGGCCTGCTGGGCTGACCCCCGCCGGGCACCACGAAACGGCCCCCGCGGACGGAGAGCAACCGTCCGCGGGGGCCGCTCTCGTAAGGGGACGGCCGGGCCGCGGGCCTCGGGCGGGAGGGCGCGTCAGGCGTCCGGCAGCCCCCGCAGCCATGCGATCAGCAGACGGTTGACCTCGTCCGGGCGTTCCTGCTGGACCCAGTGGCCGCAGCCGTCCAGCAGATGGGTGGCGGTGAGGCCCGGCAGGGTGGTGGGGAAGGCGGCGATGGCGTCGGCGAGCCAGGTGGTGGAGGGGTCCTCGGTGCCGCCGATGAAGAGCGACGGCTGGGGGATCGGGGCGCCCTCCAGGCCGGCGGTGGCGGCCCAGTCGCGGTCGGCGTTGCGGTAGCGGTTGAGCGCGCCGGTCAGTCCCGTACGGGTGAACTCAGCGGTGTAGCGGTCGAGTTCGGTCTCACCGAGCCAGGCGGGGGTGCGGTCGCGGACGAAGCGGTCGCTGAGGCGGCCGCCCTCGGGGACGAAGAAGTGGCCGGTGGACTGCGGCATGGTGTCGCCGGAGAGCGAGGCGTAGAAACCGGCGAGCCAGGCGCGGATGTCCGGTTCGATCTCCGCTTCGGCGCGGCCCGGCTCCTGGAAGTACCGGACGTAGAACTCTTCGTCGCCGCCGAGCATCGCGAAGACTTCGGACGGCGGGACGGGGCCGCGCGGCGCGTACGGGACGCTCAGCAGGGCGACGGCGGAGCAGATGTCGGGCCGCAGCAGTGCGGTGTGCGCGGCGATCGGGGCGCCCCAGTCGTGGCCGACGAGGACCGCGTCGCGGGCGCCGAGGGCGTGGATCACGGCGGCGTTGTCGGCGACGTACGCCGCCATGTCGTACGCCTCGACGGCCGCGGGCCGGGCGGAGCGGCCGTATCCGCGCAGGTCGAGGGCGGCGGCGCGGTAGCCCGCCGCGGCGAGCGCCGGGAGCTGGTGGCGCCAGGAGTACCAGGACTCCGGGAAGCCGTGCAGGAGCAGTACGAGCGGGCCGCTGCCCTGCTCGACGAGGTGGAAGCGGCCGCCGGGGGTGTCCACCAGGCGGTGGGTCCACTGCGGTTGCGGTGTCGGTACGGGCTGCGGCATCGGTCCTCCCGGGGACGTCGGTCGCGTCAGGATGCGGCACCGGCCCGGCGGCCCCGATACGGATTTGCCGTTCCGGCAAACCGGCCGCGCTCAACTCTCCGTCGCGCCCAGCTCCTTGGCAGCTTCGGTGAGGTCCTTGGTGGTGTCGATGGCGCGCCAGTACGCGCCGTGCGGGAGGGGGTAGCCGGCCAGCCGCCGCTCGCGGGCGAGCCGGGGAAAGGTGGTGCGCTCGTGGTCGCCGCGGTCCGGGAGCAGTTCGGTGAAGGCGGCGGAGAAGACGTAGACCCCGGCGTTGATGAGGTACGGCGACGGCGGCGCCTCGATGAAGTCGAGGACATGGCCGAACTCGTCGGTCTCCACCACGCCCCAGGGGATCCGCGGCCGGGCCAGCGCGAGGGTGGCCTCCGCGCCGCGTTCCAGGTGGAAGGCGGCCATCTCGGTGAGCGGGAAGCGGGTCCAGATGTCGCCGTTGGTGGCGTACCAGGGCTCGTCCGGGCGGGGCAGTGACGCCGCCGCGTATTTGAGGCCGCCGCCGCGGCCGAGGGGTTCGGTCTCGATGACGGTCGTGACGTTCAGCGGGAGGTCGGCCTCGGCCAGCCAGTCCTCCAGGACGTGGGCGAGGTGGCCGCAGGAGACCACCGCGTCGGTGACGCCCTCGGAGGCGAGCCAGGTGAGCTGGTGGCCGATGATCGGGGTTCCCGTGCCGGGAATCTCGACCATCGGCTTGGGCCGGTCATCGGTGTACGGCCGCAGGCGCGAGCCCTGGCCACCGGCCAGGACAACGGCCTGCGTCGGATAGGGATACGGGGCGACTGTCATGGTTCGCACCCTATGCGGTGCGAGCGTCGGTCACTGGGCGGTGGCGACGCCGGAGGCGAAGGAGGTGTCGCACACCGGGCGGGAGAACGCCTGCGCCCGGTGCCCGGCGCCGTACTTGGCGACGGCGGCCCGGCCCAGCGCCCGCGCGATGGACGTGCAGTGCTTGGCGAGCGACGGCCGCTCCGTGGTGGCCCGCTGGAGGTGGGTCAGCGCCACCCCCGGGTCCTTCTCCTGGAGTTCGAGCAGCAGGCGGTCGCGGAGGACGTCCTGCGGGGCCTTGGGGGCGGACTTGGTGGCGGTCTTCCCGCTGGACGCGGTCAGCAACTGCGTGTCCGCGGACTTCGAGGCCCACGGGACGCTGGTGACCGCGAGCGTCCCGGAGAGGACGAGGACGACGGGGAGGACGAGGGCGAGAGTTCTGCCGATACGGCGCGCTGCGGAGTTCACGGTCGCGATGGTAGCGAGCGGTGATGATATGGCGACATTGCGTCACCTTATCGAGGGATGGGGTGGTTGGTCGGGGCAGGCGCGATGTTGACGAAGGGGGGCGCGCGGCCCCCTTCCGGGCGCCACCGGTGGGCGGCGGAGCGGCTGTTCCGCCACGCGTCGCGCGCCCCCGCCCGCAGGAGCGGGGGCGCGGAAAACGGAGCGGCCGGCCGCGGCGGAGGAACACCGCGACCGGCCAACCGGTCCGCCGCGTAACGGAGTCGGGTCAGTCCGCGAGGCGCTCGCCCGACGACGTCGAGAAGACGTGCGTCTCGCCCGGCTGCGGGACGACGTGGAGGGTGGCGCCCTTCTCCGGCACCTGGCGGCCGTTGACCCGGACGACCAGGTCCCTGGGCTCGCCGCCGACCTCGACGGTCCCGTAGACGTACGCGTCGGCGCCCAACTCCTCCACGACGTTGACCGTCACGGCCAGACCGGCGGGGGCGTCGGACGTCTCCTTGGACAGTGCCTTGGCGGCGCCGCCGTTCTGCTCGACGATCTCGAAGTGCTCGGGCCTCACGCCGACGGTGACCGTCGTGTCGCCCTTGTCCGCCGCCGTGGCCAGCGCGTCCCGGCCCACCGGCACCACGCTGTTGCCGAACTTCACGCCGCCGTCGGTGATCGGGACCTCGACGAGGTTCATCGCCGGCGAGCCGATGAACCCGGCGACGAAGAGGTTCGCCGGCCGGTCGTACATGTTCCGCGGCGAGTCGACCTGCTGGAGCAGCCCGTCCTTGAGGACCGCGACCCGGTCGCCCATCGTCATCGCCTCGACCTGGTCGTGGGTGACGTACACCGTGGTGATGCCCAGGCGGCGCTGGAGTCCGGCGATCTGCGTACGGGTCTGGACGCGGAGCTTGGCGTCGAGGTTGGACAGCGGCTCGTCCATCAGGAAGACCTGCGGCTCGCGGACGATCGCCCGGCCCATCGCGACGCGCTGACGCTGACCGCCGGAGAGCGCCTTCGGCTTACGGCCCAGGTACTCCGTGAGGTCGAGGATCTTCGCCGCGTCCTCGACCTTCTGCCGGATCTCCGCCTTCGGCACCCCGGCGATCTTGAGCGCGAAGCCCATGTTGTCGGCGACCGTCATGTGCGGGTACAGCGCGTAGTTCTGGAACACCATGGCGATGTCCCGGTCCTTCGGCGGCAGATGCGTGACGTCACGGTCGCCGATGCGGATCGCGCCACCGTCGACGTCCTCAAGACCCGCCAGCATCCGCAACGAGGTCGACTTACCGCAGCCGGACGGACCGACCAGGACGAGGAATTCCCCGTCCTCGATGGCGATGTCGAGCTTGTCGACGGCGGGCTTGTCGGAACCCGGGTAGATACGGGTTGCCTGGTCGTACGTGACCGTAGCCATGATGTGTCCCTTCACCGGCAGGAACGTGCCGGACGATCCGAGTAAAGGAGTGGCGTGGCCCACAACCGCGGGCCCCGCGCGACGCTACCCGCGGCGATCCCGGGTGTCAGCACCCCAGAGGTCACGAAATGGCGACCGGCACCCACCCCGCCTGGGTACACTGCTCCCGCACGCCTCCTTAGCTCAGCTGGCCAGAGCACCGCTCTTGTAAAGCGAAGGTCGTCGGTTCGAATCCGACAGGGGGCTCTGAGCTTGGGCCTTATGACCTGCGGGTTTGTTGCGTGGGGGCCCGGTGATCGGCCTCGGACTTCTGGTCCGGGGCCTTTTGCGTGGGTGATGGGGTGCCGGGTGGCATTGTCGCGGCTCGCCCGGTGACGGCCGTCGAGCCGGTCGGGGGCAGTGGGGTGCCGCGATTGTGTGCCGTTCGCGCATCGGGCTGTTCCTGTTGGCGCTTGGGCCGGGTGGTAGCCGGGCTTCGGGGGAGCGATGCGTTAACCCGTTCTTCTGGAATTCCTTGAGTCGACTGAATTCGTCTCGGGCGTTCCCCTGCTTCGGCCGGAGGGAAACCGGTAGCACTGTGGCCCTCGCGCGCATTTGCCGGCGCGGGGCTGGAACAGGGGGCTCGCGGCAGCAGGAGATACCGCTTCTTACAGGTTTTGGGCGTTCCCGGGGGGTGGCGGATTCCGCTGCGGTGAGGAGTGCGGCGGTTTCCGGTGGGGGCCTGCGGAGGCCCATTCCAGGGGGGGGCGGCCGGTGCCGTGGTCTTCGCGCGAGTGAGGTCGGCGCCGTGGGGCAGGAGTGCGCGCACCGTTGGGGTATGGCCCCAGCAGGCGGCTGCGCACAGTGGAGCGCCCTCGGCGCCGAATCCGCTGCTCTCGGCGTCGGGTGAGGCGCCGGCTCTGAGGAGGAGGCGGGCGATGTCCGCCTCTCCGTTGACGGAGGCCAGATACAGAGGTGTGGTGCCCGTGGCGTCCAGCGTGTCGGGGTGATCCCGGTCCGCGGAACTGCCTTCGCGACGTCGGCGTCACCCATCAAGATTGCGCAGAAGAGACGCCGGGAGAGCTTTTTGTGCGGGTGGGTAAGGCATGGGCGTACATCGGGCTCTCGCCACCGGACCTTTCCGGTTACCCTGCCTCGTTCTTGAAAAGGCCAGGAGGTTTGCCCTGATGAGTAGTAGTGATGCCACGCCGGCTTTTCCCGAGCGGATGGAAATTTCGGGGGAGGGGCTGGTGCTGCGGGACTGGGAGGAGGCGGATTGCGAGGGGATGCCGGCGCTGTTCGACCACCCGGATATCGCGTACTGGACGCCGATCGTCTCGCCCTTCGATGAGGAGGCCGCCCGTGGACGGTTGGAGCGGGCGCGGCGGTTGCGGGCGGACGGCACGGCGATCCTGCTGGCCGTCACGGTGGACGGCGGCGCGCCGCTCGGTGAGGTGATGCTGCGGCGCGCCCCCGAAGGGACGGAACTGGGTTACGCGATCGGGCCGGCGCACCGGGGGCAGGGGCTGGCGGCGCGGGCGGTGCGGGTGATGGCTGGTTACGCCTTCGAGGAACTGGGCGCGGAGCAGGTGATTTTGGAGTTGGAGGCGGAGAACGCGGCGAGTGTGGCGGTGGCGACCCGGGCGGGCTTCCGGCTGCTCGATGTGCCGCTGATCGAGGGGGAGGAGAAGGGCCGGGCGTATGTGTTGCAGACGTGGGGGTTGGCGCGGGAGCGGTTCTGACCTGGGGGCGCGCTGTTGCTGAGTGGGGGCGCCCGGGTGAGCCGGGCCCCCTCATGCCGGATCTTCTCTGTGCGGAGCGCCTGTGTGGTCTGGGGGTGCGGCTTGCGTGGGCTGTGCCGGTGCGGGCGTGTCCTTCGGGGCTTCCCCGGCTTTTCTGCCCGCTTGCTTCGGGCCTTCTCCGCCCGTCCTTACCTACCGCCCGCCCTTTTTCCGTCCGGATTCCGGCGCGCGTACTTCGTGGCTGTGCTTGATCTCTGATGGCCGGGCCGATCAGTCGATCGCGCCCGGCTTTCGTCGTACGGGCCCGGTCTCCGGCGTACGGGCCTGGTTCCCGCAGGCCGTGCCGGGGCCGGGTCGGTCAGCCGCCGAGGAGCGGTTCGTGGTGGTGCCACACGAGGTAGCGGTCCTCCCGGCGCAGCTCGGCGTCGCCCCATTCGGCGCGCATGACGCCGCGCTCCAACGAGCAGGCGTACGCGATGAGTACCAGGCGGACGTCCTCCGGCAGGAGTGCCAGGTCGGGCGGGACGTCGGGTACGGGCTCCGGCCCCAGAGCGAGGTCGAGCGCCAACTGCTGGGGCTCCGGCCCGTGGCGCCGGATCAGCTCGGCCCGGAAACCGGTGGCGCTCCGCAGCCGGGCGGCGGTGACGGGTACGTCCTTCGCCGCGTAGCGGAGCGGGTAGAGGAGGTGGCCGCTGACGAGCATGAGGGTGCGGCCCTGGAGGCGCACCGGGTCTCCGTACGGGGCGAGTGCGGCGGCCAGTTCCTCGTACTGGACAGCGTGCAGACCGTGCCCGTACGCCTCCAACGTCTGGGTGTGGACCCCCTCCTGCCCGTTCCGGGCCCGCTCGTGTGCCCGGCGGAGGCAGGCCGGGACGGCTTTCGCCACCGCGCCGGCCACCTCACCGAAGATTCCCCGTGCCCACCCGCTGACAGAGTCCACCGTGGCTCGCTCCCCCCTCATGGCGCCGACGTGACCGGCGGCTTCCTTCCACGGTGGAGGCGCCGGGAGGCCGCGGCAAGAGCGCCTCGGGGCCGACGTCCGTGCTCTGATGTCCCCATGAGAGAGGCCGTGGAGGAGCGCAACCGGCGCATGCTGCGGGCGCGGGACGCGATGGACCGTGCGTACACGCGGCCGCTGGACGTACCGGCGCTGGCACGGATCGCGCATGTGTCGCCGGCCCACTTCGCCCGCACCTTCCGGGCCACCTTCGGTGAGACCCCCCACCGCTACCTGCAACGACGCCGGGTCGAGCGGGCGATGTCGTTGCTGCGGGAGACCGACCGCAGCGTCACCGGCATCTGTTACGAGGTCGGCTTCGGCAGCCTCGGTACGTTCAGCCGGACGTTCCGCGAGATCGTCGGACGGTCGCCGAGGACGTACCGCAAGGACCGCAGGGACGCGGTGGCGGCGAGCGTGCCGACGTGTTTCGCCATGGCGTGGACGCGGCCCGTCCGGTGAGAGGGGCGCGACCGTCTCCGGGCGGAGGGGAGAGCGCGCCGCCCGTAAGAGCGCAGTTCCGGAGAAGTTTCCGGCCACTCCCGCCCGTAGGTTGAGGGCATGTTCAATGCCATCACGCACTCGCAGCTCTACGTCCTCGACCAGGACGAAGCCCTCGACTTCTACGTCGGCAAGCTCGGCCTGGAGGCCGCCGCCGACATCGATCTGGGGTTCATGCGGTGGCTGACCGTCGCCGTGCCCGGGCACCCGGAGCGGCAGATCCTCCTGGAGCGTCCGGGTGCCCCGGCGATGTCCGAGGAGACGGCTGCCCAGGTCCGGGACCTGGTCACCAAGGGGGCGATGGGTGGCTGGCTCATCCTCGCCACCGACAACTGCCGCAGGACCTACGAGACGCTTCGGGAGAGGGGCGTCGAGTTCACTCAGGAGCCGACCGAGCGCCCCTACGGGACGGACTGCGGGCTGCGCGACCCTTTCGGCAACAACCTCCGCTTCACCGAGCCGAGGGGGTAGGCGTACCCGGGGGCGTGCCGGAGCCCCCATCAGGGGCGCGTCCCCGGATGGCCGCGCCGGGCGTGCGGGTGAGGTGTTCGCGCCGGTGGCCGGCGGGGAGCGGCCCGGAAAATGCCCGTCCCGAGCGGGTGCGGGCCCCGGAGCGGCGGGCGTAGATTGCGGCCATGGTGACCTCCATGACGCGTGACGCTTACGGGCAACGGATGGAACGGGCCGCCGCCGCGGCCGCCGCGGCGGGACTCGACGGACTGATCGTGACGCCGGGCCCGGATCTGGGCTGGCTGTGCGGCTACCACGTCACGGCGGTCACCGAGCGGCTGACCGCCCTCTTCCTCGCCCCCGGTGCCCGGCCGCGGCTGCTGGTGCCCGCCCTGGAACAGCCGGATGCCGAGGCCGCCCCGGGCGCCGCGGCCCTCACCGCCACCGGGTGGGGCGACGGCACCGACCCCTACGGAGAGCTGGCGAAGTGGCTCGATCCGAAGGGCCGGTACGGCGTCTCGGACGCCACCTGGGCGCTGCACCTCCTCGGCCTCCAGCGGGCCCTGCCGGAGAGCGGTTACGGCGCGCTGTCCGAGGCGCTGCCGATGCTGCGGGCGGTCAAGGACGCGTACGAGACGGAGCGGCTGGCGGCGGCGGGTGCCGCGGCGGACGCGGCGTACGACGACATCCTCGGGCTGCCGTTCGCCGGCCGCCGTGAGCGGGAGGTGGCCGAGGATCTCGGCCGGCTGCTGCTGCGGCACGGCCACAGTCAGGTCGACTTCACCATCGTCGGCTCCGGCCCCAACGGCGCCAACCCGCACCACCACGCGGGCGACCGGGTGATCCAGGACGGTGACATGGTCGTACTGGACTTCGGCGGTCTCAAGGACGGCTACGGCTCCGACACCACCCGTACGGTCCACGTCGGCGAGCCGAGCGCCGAGGAGCGCACGGTGCACGACATCGTCCGCGAGGCGCAGCAGGCGGCGTTCGACGCGGTGCGCCCCGGGGTGGCGTGCCAGGAGATCGACCGCGTCGCCCGCCGGGTGATCAAGGCCGCCGGATACGGCGAGTACTTCATCCACCGCACCGGCCACGGCATCGGCGTCACCACCCACGAACCGCCGTACCTGGTGGAGGGCGAACACCTGCCCCTCGTCCCCGGTATGTGCTTCTCGATCGAGCCCGGCATCTACCTGCCGGGCCGCTTCGGCGTCCGCATCGAGGACATCGTCCTGTGCACGGAGACGGGCGGCCGCCGCCTCAACACCACGGAGCGGGAGATGGCGTTGGTGCGGTAGCGGCGCCGGGGCACGGGGCCCGCCCGTATCCGCGTCTGTGGCTGTGTTGGTGCCGGTGCGGGCGGGCGAACGGGTACGGGGCGGCGGCGCGGGCGCGGAGAGAGGGCTCGGCGGACAAGGCGTGCGGCGGGCCGGTCGCGGTACGGGTGCGGGGTGTCGCGCGGGCTCTCCGGCGTCCTCGTGGACGGGGCGGGCGCCCGGCCGGGCGGCGGGGGTGCGGCATCCGGGGCGGCCCGGAATCACTTTTCTCAGGTCTTCACCGCAGGTCAGGGCGGGTTCCGGGGTGGCGGTGGCGGGCGGATGGCGCCGTGGGGGAGCCTTCGGCGGCGGGGATTGTCAGTGGTGTGGTTCACGATGTGTGGCAGATGGCGGTTGGGCGCACGCACGGTGCGCGCGGCCGGCCGTCCGGGCGCGGCGGTCACGGGGGTGTCGCCGCGCCCGGCGGGCGGGCCGCGGGCGCGCGGGCGGCGGACGGAAGGCGGTGGAGCATGGCAGGGCGGCGTACGGAGACGGTCCGGGCGGTGCGCCGGGCGGAGGTGAGGCTGCCTGAGCTGACGGCGTACGGCGGCGGCGAGCTGGAGCCCGAAGGGGACTACGACGGGCTGGAGTTCACGGATGTCGACGCGGCGGGGCAGTCGGCGCGCGGCGCCCGGTTCATGGACTGCACGCTCCGCCGCTGCGCTCTCGACGAGACGGTGCTGAGCCGCGCGCGGTTCATCGACACCGTGCTGAGCGGCATACGGGGCGTCGGTACGGACCTCTCCCAGGCATCGCTGCGCGATGTGGAGGTCACCGATGCCCGGCTGGGCGGTACGCAACTGCACGGCGCGGTGCTGGAGCGGGTCGTGGTGCGCGGCGGAAAGATCGACTTCCCGAATCTGCGCACCGCGAAGCTGCGGGACGTGCTCTTCGAGGGCTGCGTCCTGGTCGAGGCGGACTTCTCCGGCGCCGAGCTGGAGCGCGTCACCTTCGAGGACTGCACGATCGCCCGCGCCGACTTCACCGGCGTCCGGATGAAGGACGTCGATCTGCGCGGCGCCGCCGCCCTCGACGTGACCCGAGGCATCGACGGCCTCGCCGGCGCCGTCATCAGCCCCGCCCAACTCCTCGACCTGGCGCCGTCGTTCGCGTCTCAGTTGGGAGTACGGGTGGAGTGAGGGGGAACGGCGGAGCACGGGCGGAGGGCGGGGCGGGCGGGCCGGGGGAAGGGAAGGGGAGCACCAAGGACGACGACGAAACTCCCCGCACCCCCGGTGACTTGAGCCATTGGGACCCCGCCTCGCCCGCCGAGGCTGCCGTCGCCTTCGGTGGTCACGGCTGCCGCTGGTGGGTGGCCGGAGGGTTCGCGATCGAGCGGGCGGTGGGCCGGCGGTTCCGTGACCACGCCGACCTCGATGTGCTGCTGTTGCGGCGTGATCACCTCGTGGTGCAGCGGGCCCTGCCGGACTGGGAGTGGTGGGCCGCCGACCCGCCGGGACGGCTGCGCCCGTGGCTGCCGGGCGAAACCCTGCCCGCGCGGGTGCACGACATCTGGTGCCGCCCGGGCCCGCGGGCGCCATGGCGCCTCCAGGTGATGCTGGACGAGTCCCGGGGTGAGGAGTGGGTCTCCCGGCGCGACCCCGGAGTGCGCAGACCCCTCGACGCGCTGACGGGCTCACCGTCGTCCGCGGACACCATCCCGTTCCTCACGCCCGAGGTGCAGCTCTACTACAAGGCCCAGGCCCCGCGCCCCAAGGACGAGACGGACTTCCGCGCCGCCCTGCCCGTCCTCACCACCCCGCAACGGCGGTGGCTCGCCGAAGCGATCACCCGGACGTACGGGGCGCCGCATCCCTGGATCGCACGCCTCACGGAATGAGAACGTACGGCCCGCGCCCCGTGCCCCGTGCCCGCGGCCTGCGGGCCGAGCGCGGCGCGGGCCTCGCCCGGCCAGGGGCGACGGCGACCGAGCCGTACGCATCGGCCCTGGCCGGACAGGGGACACGAACGCACCGCCCCCGGCCGGACAGGAAACACGTACGCACCGGCCCTGGCCAGGCCGAACGCTCCGTGCGGCCTGTCGGAGGCAGGCCGAGACGCCCCGTACGTACCGGCCCCGCCAGGCAGGACGCACGTACGCGCCGGCTGCGGCCAGGCCGAACGGCCCCGAACGCGTCCCGCTGCGTCAGCCTCCGCACCCGGCACCCCAGCCTCCACGGACCGGCCGTGCGACTCCCGGCAGGCACCGCCCGTGAGGGCGGCGCGCAGGTCAGACCCGGGGGAAGCGGGACTGGAGTGCCCAGATGGCGGGGTTGTCGGTGAGGCCGTCGTGCATGTCGCCGAGGTCGGCGATCAGGTCGTGGAGGAAGTCGCGGGCCTCGCGGCGCAGGGCGGTGTGGTTGAGGACGAGCGGGGGTTCGTCCGTCGTCATCCAGTCGGCGGTGACCTCGACCCAGCCGAAGCGCCGCTCGAAGAGCATCCGGTCGGCGGACTCCGTGAAGTCCAGCTCGGCGCGGACCGGGCGGGCCGACCTGTTGCCCCGCGGGTCGGTGTCCAACTGCTCGACGATGTCGCACAGCGCCCACGCGAAGTCGAGCACCGGCACCCAGCCCCAGGCCGTGGACACCTCACGGTCCTCCCGGGTGTCCGCGAGGTAGACGTCACCGCAGAAGAGGTCGTGCCGCAGAGTGTGGACGTCCGCGGTCCGGTAGTCGGTCTGCGGGGGATCCGGGAAGCGGCGGGAGAGCGAGTAGCCGAGGTCGATCACGGTGCCGATGGTGTCATGGCCGGAGCGGGCCCGCGGCGGGGAGGCCGCGGCGTCGATGTCCCTGCCCGCGCCGTACGGAGGTGCCGGGGGCCGGGGCGCGGGTCACGCCGTACGGCGGCGCCCCGCCCGCCCGGCTCAAGGAGGCCGGGCGTCACGGGCGGCTGCGGCGGCGCCCCGCCCGACCGGTTCACGAGGGCTCCGGCGGTGGGCGGGGTCCGCTACGGCAGGGTCAGGACGCGCGGGCCGTCGTCCGTGATGGCCACGGTGTGTTCGAAGTGGGCGGCGCGGCTGCCGTCCGCGGAGCGCAGCGTCCAGCCGTCGGGGGCGGTGACGAACGCGTCCTTGCCGCCGGCGAGGAACATCGGCTCGATGGCGAGGACCAGACCGTGCCGCAGGCGGAAACCGCGGCCGGGGCGGCCCTCGTTGGGGACGGGCGGGTCCTCGTGCATCGCGCGGCCGATGCCGTGGCCGCCGTACCCCTCCAGGATGCCGTAGCCGGCGGCCCGGCCGACGCTGCCGACGGCGTGCGCGATATCGCCCATCCGCCCGCCGGGCACCGCCACGGCGATGGCCGCTTCGAGGGCCTGCCGGGTGGTGTCGAGCAGCCGCTGGTCCTCCGGGCTCGGCGTGCCGATGGGGAAGCTGACGGCGGCGTCGCCCGCCCAGCCGTCCACGACGGCGCCGCAGTCGATGCTGACCACATCGCCGTCGCGCAGCCGGGTCTCGTCCGGGATGCCGTGCACGACCGCGTCGTTGACGGACGCGCAGAGCACGGCGGGGAACGGGGTCGGGGCGAAGGACGGCCGGTAGCCGAGGAACGGGGAGGTGGCGCCGGCCTCGTCCAGGACGGTACGGGCCGCCTCGTCCAGCTCCCGCAGCCGTACGCCGGGCGCGGCGGCCGCGCGGGCGGCGGCGAGCGCGTCGGCCACGACCCGCCCGGCCACGCGCATCGCGTCCATCGCCGCATCGGTTTTGATCTCGACCATCGTGTTGATGCCTTCCGTGGAACTCGCGCACCGGAACCGCCGACGCCGCCGCCCATCCGACGCTCACCCCGGAGCCCGGAGCCCGGAGCCCGGAGCCCGGAGCCCGGGCATACGGGACAAGGGCCCGGAGGCCGGGCCCGTAGGGACGGCGCGCAGCGGAAGCGACACCAGAGCGGTATTTCTTTACCGGTATTGGATTACCGGTATTAGTATCACGCTCATGGTGCGAACTCCACTGACTCCCTGGGAACGCGAACGCGGCGAACGGCTCGGTGCGCTGCTGCGTGCGGCGCGCGGCGAGCGCAGCATGGTCGAGGTCGCGGCGGTGGCCGGACTGTCGGCCGAGACGCTGCGGAAGATCGAGACCGGACGGGTGCCGACGCCCGCGTTCTTCACGATCGCCGCACTGGCCGGCACGCTCGGCCTGGCGATGGAGGACGTCGTCCGCGCGGCCACCCCCGAAGGCGCCCCGGACGAAGGGGCGGCACCGGTGCCGCCGGTACGGGCGGCCGTCCCTCACGGGTCCGCCGCCGCGTAGATACGTACGGGGAAGGAGGGCTGCGTGGAGCAGAGGGGAAGAGGCGGGGTGGACTCCCGCGGCCCGGATCATCCGGATGTTCCGCGAGCGGCCGCGCTCCGGCGCGGCCCGCGTTCACCGTCTTACGGGAGCGGCGGCATCGATCGGCGCACACGGCACGGCGCCTGAAGCGTCACCGGAAAGGCGCGCGGCGCGGCGGTGGCGGCGCCATAGGGGCGCCCACGGCATCTGTCGTCGGGGCGGGCGGTGCTCTCGCCTCACCCCGGGCCGGGGCCCGCGACCGGCCGCCCGGCGCGCGGGAATTCAGGGGCGCGGGCGTTCAGGCGCACGGGGTTTCCGTGGTGCGGGGAAGCCGTCCCCGCGGGGGTCGGACGGTGCGGCGGGCCGGAGCCGTGCGGGCGGCCCGCCGCTGCCCGGCGGGTCAGACGTTGACGCCGAAGTCCTGGGCGATGCCGGCCAGGCCCGAGGCGTAGCCCTGGCCCACGGCGCGGAACTTCCAGTCGGCGCCGTTGCGGTACAGCTCGCCGAAGACCATGGCGGTCTCGGTGGCGGCGTCCTCGCTCAGGTCGTAGCGGGCGACCTCCGCGCCACCGGCCTGGTTGACGATGCGGATGTAGGCGTTCCGCACCTGGCCGAAGTTCTGGCTGCGGCTCTCCGCGTCGTAGATCGAGACCGGGAAGACGATCTTGTCGATGTCGGCGGGCAGCGCGGCGAGGTTGACGTTGATGGACTCGTCGTCGCCCTCGCCCTGGCCGGTGGTGTTGTCACCGGTGTGGACGATGGACTGGTCCGGCGTCGCCTTGTTGTTGAAGAAGACGAAGTGGGCGTCGGAGTAGACCTTGCCGCTCGGGTTGACCGCGATGGCGCTGGCGTCGAGGTCGAAGTCGGTGCCGGTGGTGGTGCGGACGTCCCAACCGAGGCCGACCGTGACGGCGGTGAGACCGGGCGCCTCCTTGGTGAGCGAGACGTTGCCGCCCTTGGACAGGCTTACAGCCATGGGATGTCCCTCTTTCCCTCGTTGAAGCATCGGGCTCCGTACTGCGCACGAAGCTACCGTTTCCCCACTGAACGCGAGCGAGGGGGCGGGAGGTTCCAGCTCCCTTTACTTTCTTTGCGGTTGGTTTTTCCCCCGAAGGGCCGAGGCGCCGGGGCGTGCGCGCGGGCGCCCGGTCCCGGCGCGGCCCGCCGGGAAATGCGGATGACCAGGGGCGCGGAACGCGCGACCATAGGGGCATGTCCGGGCCCTATGTCATCCGCGGTGCGGTCGTTCTTCCCGAGGCCGAGCTGGTCTGGCGCTTCTCGCGGTCCTCGGGTCCGGGCGGCCAGCACGTCAACACCAGCGACAGCCAGGTCGAGTTGCGCTTCGACCTCGGCCGTACGCAGGCGCTGCCCGAGGTGTGGAAGGAGCGCGCACTGGAACGGCTGGCACACCGGCTGACCGGTGGGGTGCTCTCCGTCCGCGCCTCCGACCACCGCTCCCAGTGGCGCAACCGCGAGACCGCGGCCGTACGGCTGGCCTCGCTGCTCGCGGAGGCGACCGCGCCGCCGCCCAAGCAGCGGCGGAAGGCGCGCGTCCCCCGCGGCATCAACGAGCGGCGGCTGCGGGAGAAGAAGCAGCGCGGCGACGCCAAGAAGGGCCGTTCGGGTCGCGGCTGGGACTGACCGGACGCGGCGGCTCAGCCCAGACGCCGGTACTTCCCGCGGAAGTACGCCAGCGGACCGCCGTCCTCGGCGGGCGCGGTGGCGGTCAGGACGCGGCCGATGACGAGGGTGTGATCGCCCGCCACGACGCGCTGCTCCGTGCGGCACTCCAGGGTCGCGAGGGCGCCGTCGATGAGCGGCGCGCCGCTCGCCTCGCCCCGTACGTGAGCGATGTCCGCGAAGAGCAGCCGGTCGCTGATGCGGCCCTTCATGGCGAAACATCCCGCGATGTGGCGTTGGCCCTCCGACAGGACCGAAACCGCCCAGAGGGGCTGTTGCGCCAGCAGGTCGTCCATCCGGGAGTCGTTGCGAACGCTCACCATCACCAGTGGCGGCTCCAGGGAGACCGAGACGAACGCCGTGGCGGTCATGCCGGCGTCCTCGCCCCGCGGTCCGCCGTCCGGATCGTGCGCGGTGATGACCACCACGCCGGCGGCGAGGCGGGACAGGGCGGCGCGGAACTCGTCGTCACTCACCCCACCAGAATGCGGGACCGGACCGCCTCCCGGCACGGCCGCGAGGCTGACGGTGGGGGCGGGGGCGGGCGGATCGGCGGATACGGCGGCGGGGCTTTTCGTGAACACGCCATGAACGCTAGCGCCGGGCGGTAGCGTCACGCATCGGGCCCCGGGACCACCTGTGGCCTAGGTCCGGCGACGGAGAGACCACCGGCCCGGCGATTCGCGGAATTTGCGTTCAGGAAGTGCGGAACGGGCGGTTCTCCGTTTCCCGCGGTGGCTCTCAACTACACGTCACAGCCTGTGACTTGAGTCACAGCATGCGGTAATTGTTGACCCTGTGTACCGAGTGGGCAGCTCACTGTGATTCAGTGGCCGTGGAAACGGACGACAAAGAAGCGTGGAGTTGCTGTCGAGGTCTCAGGGAGAGCGAGCGATGGAGGCCGAGTCGGAGCCGTATGTCCGCCTGACGACCTTGCGGCAGCTACACCAGGCGGTCGCCGAGCTGAACACCGCTCGTAGCCTGGCGGACACCTTGCAGACCGTCGCGGACGGAGTGACCACCGGGCTCGGGTTCGAGCTGGCCGCGGTCAACCTCGTACGGCCGGACGGTGATCTGGTGGTGGCCGCGGTCGCCGGGAGCGCGGGCGCCGAGGCGCTGATGGCCGGGCGGATCGGCTCGCGTGACTCCTGGGAGCGGCGGCTGTCCATGGGGGAGCGCTGGGGCACGCTGTGCTTCGTGCCGTACACCGAGGGCTGGGTGCTGGACGACGACGACGTCCCGCAGTGGCACACCGGCGGCGCCGACCCCGGCTTCAGCGGCGCGTGGCACCCCAAGGACCGGCTCTTCGCCCCCATGCACACCTCACCCGACGGCGGCGGTGAGCTGCTCGGCGTGATCTCCGTGGACCGGCCGCGCAACGGCCGCCGTCCCGGCGCCTGGGCCCGCGAGGCGCTCCAGATGTACGCGTTCCAGTCCGCCGTGGCGATCAGCAACGCCCGGCTGCGGTCCAACATGCAGCGGGCGCTGGTCCGGCTGGAGCGTGAGCAGCAGGCGCTGCGGGCCAGCGAGGAGTCCTTCCGGCAGGCGTTCGAGTACGCGCCGAGCGGGATGGCCGTCGCCGAGATGGGCGGTGACCAGCACGGACGGCTGCTGCGCACCAATGACGCGCTCTGCCGGCTGCTGGGCCGCCCCGCCTCCGCGATGCGCCGCTACTCCTTCTCCGACCTCGTCCACCCCGACGACATCGGCCTGCTGCTGCGCACCTCCGCCGAGGGGGGCCGCGCCGAGCTGCGGCTGGCCCGCCGGGACGGCACGTACATCTGGGTCTCGCTGCGCAACTCCGTCGTCGCCGACACCGCCGACGGGCCGCGGTTCCTGCTCACGCACGTCGAGGACATCGAGGAGCGCAAGCGGCACGAGCTGCAGCTCGCCCACCGCGCCAGCCACGACGCGCTGACCGGTCTGCCCAACAGCGCCGAGCTGCGGGCCCGCCTCAGCGCGCGGCTCTGCGGGCGGGCGCCGGGCGACGCCGCCGACGCGTACGCGGTCTCCGCCGCCGTCTTCGCCGGTGCCGGGGATCCGTCCCCCTTCCCGGCGGAGGGCGCCGAGGCGTACGAGGGGCTGGAGGGCATGGAGCAGAGCCTCGGCGGGGCGCTGCCGTACGACCACCATGTGCACACCATCGCGCCTTCGGAGGGGCCGGCGGACGACGGTTCCAAGGGGCTCGCGGTCCTCTTCTGCGACCTCGACGGCTTCAAGTCGATCAACGACCGGTTCGGTCACCACACCGGCGACGCGGTGCTCATCGAGGTCGCCAGGCGGCTGACCAGCGGCGTCCGGGACGGCGACACCGTCGCCCGGCTCGGCGGTGACGAGTTCGTGGTCCTCGCCGACGGGCTGGGCACCGCCGACGCCCAGGACCTCGCGGTGCGGCTGCGGAACGCGATCATCCCGCCGATCCGGGTGGACGGCCGCGCGGTCCGGGTCGGCGCCAGCTTCGGCATCAGCTGGGCCGGATGCGGGATGACCGCCGAGGAAGTGCTGCAATCCGCCGACCAGCGGATGTACGTCGAGAAGCGGTCCCGGGCGAAGGCGAACCGCCGGGCGGGGTGACCGCCGGGGTGCCGCGACCCGGCCCGCCGCGGGCCTCCCGGGCGCGGCCTTCGAGACCGGTACCCCGCCCCGGGCCGTGCGTGACGGGGCCGGGATCCCGCCCCGTACCGCCCGTCACGGGCCCGGGGACGGGCACCCGTCGTTCACCGATCCGTAGCGATCTTGTGCCCTGAACGGGCCCGGCGTGGTGTGGTGCGAACGGGGTAGGCTGCGCCGATGCGGCGCGGTGCCGCCGGGGGCTCGGAAAGTGCAGGAACGCGCGGAGAACCATAGGGGCATCCGGACGCGATACAGATCATCGCTGGGGAGTGACACGCAATGACGGCCGGCAACACGGGCTCGGACACGCCGGAGAACGACGACCCGTTCGGGTACCTCTACCGCTCGGAAGGCGGCGAGGGCGGCGGCGACGGCGCGACGCGGCAGCAGGGCGTTCCCCGCACCTCCTACAACCAGGTCCGCGCGGTCGGCGAGCGGCAGTACGGCGCGTCCCAGCAGCCCGGATACGGCCGGCCGAACGCCTCCTACGCGGCGCCCGAGACGCTGCCCGGCGGTGAGCGGCGTGCCGCGCCGGCCGGTCCGCCCCCGCCGCCGCAGCGCAACCACAAGGGCCTGCTGATCGGCGCGGTCGCCGTGGTGGGCGTGGTGTGCATAGCGATCGGCGTCGTGATGCTGACGAACTCGGAGAAGGACACCGGCGACAAGGCCCGGCCGAGCGCGACGGTGAGCACCTCCGAGGAGCCGGCCGACAAGCCCAGCGAGAAGCCCAGCAAGGCGCCGCTGCCCAAGGACGACGCGGGCAGCCTGAAGCTCGGCGGCACCGCCACCACCTCCAAGGATGTCCCCGGGGCCCGTTCGGCCGGCGGGGTCTACGTCGGCGGGATGAACACCCCCGGCGCGTCGGCGACGTGGACGCTGAACGTCGAGGAGGACGGCGCGTACAAGATGTGGGTCGGCTACGGCGTGCCGGGCAAGGACCAGAACCTCACGCTGACGGTCAACGGCAAGCGGGACTCCCGGCCGCTCAACATGGGCAACTTCGCGAACGCCGAAGAAGGCTCCTGGGACAAGTGGACGAAGACCTGGCAGCGGGTGCCCCTCAACAAGGGCACCAACACCGTCACGCTCTCCTGCGAGGACGGCAACAAGTGCGACGTCAACATCGACCAGCTATGGCTGGAGAAGAAGATCTCCTGACCGCCGCTCGTCCCCGGGGCCGGGCCGGTCAGCGTCCCGGTGCGGCCGGGACGGGCAGTTCCGTCACCGGTACCTCGGGCAGCAGCTCCACGTAGGTCGCCGCGTCGAACTCCCCGGCGGCCGCGGCCCGTACCGTCGCGGCGGACAGCGCGACCGCGCGCGCCAGGCGATCGGGCCATGACAACCCTTCGACCAGGCCGGAGAGCAGGCCGGCCACCGCGGAGTCGCCGGCGCCCGTGGGGTTCCCGGCGATCCGGCGCGGCGGGGCCGCCTGCCAGGCGCCGTCGGCGGTGACCGCGAGCATGCCGTCCGGGCCCAGGGACGCGGCGACGGTGTGCGCGCCGCGGCGGCGGGCGTCGCGGGCGGCGCGCAGCGGTTCGGTGGTGCCGGTGAGCGCGGCGAGTTCGTCGGCGTTGGGCTTGGCGAGGTCGGGGCGGGCGGCGAGACCGCGGCGGAGCGGTTCGCCGCTGGTGTCGAGGAGGACCGGGACCCCGGCGGTGCGGGCGGCGCGGGTCAGCCGGGCGTAGACGTCGACGGGGACGCCCGGTGGCAGGGAGCCGCAGAGCGCCACCGCGTCCGCGTCGGCCAGCAGCTCGCGGTAGGTGCCGAGGAAGGTGTGCCACTCGGCGGGGGAGATGACCGGGCCCGGTTCGTTGAGCTGGGTGGTGTCGCCGGTGGCGGCGTCGACGACGGCGACGGTGCGGCGGGTGGCGCCGCCCACCGGGACCAGCGCGTCGGTGACATCGCTCTCCTGGGTGAGCAGGGCGCGCAGCGCGTCCCCGGTGCCGCCCCCGGCGAACCCGGTGGCGACGGTGCGGTGGCCGAGCGCGGCCAGGACCCGCGCGACGTTCAGCCCTTTGCCGCCGGGGCGTTCGGCCACGTCGGTGACGCGGTGGGTGGTGTGCGGGGCCAGGCGGGGCACCCGGTAGGTCAGGTCGAGGGCGGCGTTGAGCGTGACCGTGAGGATCATGTTTCCCTCCCGCGCCGGGCCCGGTCGGCCGGTGGCCGGGCGGTGGTGGGCCGGGCGGCCGCCGTGGCGGCCACCGGACCGGCAACCGCCCCCGGGCGGCCGCGTACGGACAAGTGCGCGAGAGATCATGCCATCGTCGGCGGCGGTTGGCCCAGACCCGGGGCCGCCGCGGGGCCGCCGCCCGGATGGCGGGGTACGGCGGCGCCCCGGCCCCGCGGCGGGTCAGACGCCGGACGGGCGGACCACCCAGGCACCGCGCCGCATGACGCCCACGACCTCGTACGCGGCGTCCAGGACGACCAGATCGGCGTCCTTGCCGGCGGTCAGCGAACCGGTCCGGTCGTCGATGCCCAGCAGCCGCGCCGGATTGGCCGAAAGGGCCTGTACGGCCTGGTCGACGGTGAGCTTGTCGACGGTGAGGGCGCGGCGGAACGCGCGGTCGAGGGTGAGGGTGGAGCCGGCGATGGACCCGGCGGTGGGGCCGTCGGCGATCCGGGCGACGCCGTCGGTGACGTCCACGGACATCGGGCCGAGGCGGTACATCCCGTCGGACATGCCCGCCGCGCCCATCGCGTCGGTGATGAACGCGACCCGGCCGGCGCCCGCGTCCCGGAAGGCCATCTGGAGGACGGCGGGGTGCAGATGGGTGCCGTCGTTGATCAGCTCGACGGTGACCCGCTCGTCCTCCAGCAGCGCCAGGATCGGCCCCGGCGCGCGGTGGGCCAGCGCGGGCATCGCGTTGAAGAGGTGGGTGGCGACGGTGGCGCCCGCGTCGACGGCGTCGCGGGTGGCGTCGTACGTCGAGTCGGTGTGGCCGACGGCGGCGAGGACGCCCGCGTCGGCGAGCAGCCGTACGGAGTCGAGGCCGCCGGGGAGTTCGGGGGCGAGGGTCATCATCCGGGTGCTGCCGCGGCCGGCGGCGACGAGGGCGCGGACGTCGGCCGGGTCGGGGTCGCGCAGCAGTCCGGGCTGGTGGGCGCCGCAGCGGTGCGGGGAGATGAAGGGGCCTTCGAAGTGGATGCCGACGAGGTCGCCCTGTTCGGTCAGGTCGGCGAGGACGGCCGCCTGCCGGGCGAGGTCGCCGAGGTCGCCGGTGACGGTGGAGCCGATCATCGAGGTGGTGCCGTGGCGGCGGTGGGCGTCGACGACCCGCAGGCACTCCTCGGGGTCCGCGGACGAGAACGAGCCGCCGCCCCCGCCGTGCACGTGCATGTCGACGAAGCCGGGCACGACGAGATGGCCCGTCAGATCGGCGCGCTCCGCCGCGGCGTCCCCGGGGCCGTCCGGGGCGGGTCCTGACACCTCGGCGATGCGGTCGCCCTCGACCGTGATCCGGCCGTCCTCGACGACGCCGTCCGGGGTCGCGATACGGGCGCCGGCCAGGACGGTGCGCCGGTCACCGGCACGGCCCGCGGATTGTTGCTGTGCCATCAGGCGGATACCTCCGTGGAGAGAAGATCCCAGGCGAGGAGCCCCGCGCCCAGGCAGCCGGCGGCGTCACCCAGCGCCGCCGGGACGATCGAGGGCAGCCGCTGGAACGTCACCCGCGCGGCGACCGCCTCGCGCAGCGGCGTGAAGAGCGTGTCGCCCGCCTCCGCGAGCCCGCCGCCGATGATCAGCGTCCGCGGGTCGAGCAGGGTGAGGCCGGTGACCAGCCCGTCGGCGAGCGCGTCCACCGCGTCCCGCCACACCGCGGCGGCGCGCGGATCACCGGACTCCACGGCCTTCGCCGCGTCCGCCGCGCCCGCCGCCGGATCGCCGCACGCCTCGGCCCAGGCGCGGCCGACGGCGGCGGCGGACGCCACCGTCTCCAGACAGCCGCGCTGCCCGCAGCCGCAGAGCAGCCCGCCGGGGCGGACGACGATGTGGCCGATCTCGCCCGCGCTGCCGTGCGCGCCGGTCTCGATGCGGCCCCCGATGCCGATGGCGCCCGCGATGCCGGTGCCGAGGGGGACGAAGAGGAAGCGGTCGGCGTCCCGCCCGGCGCCGATGCGGCCCTCGGCGAGCCCGCCGGTGCGGACGTCGTGGCCGAGGGCGACGGGGATGCCGTCCAGCCGCCGGGAGAGCAGATCGCGCAGCGGCAGATCGCGCCAGCCGAGGTTGGCGGAGTACGCGGCGACGCCGGTGTGTTCGTCGACGATGCCGGGGACGGCGACGCCGGCGGCGGCCGCGGGCGTGCCGAAGCGGGCCCGGCCGATGTCGCGCAGCTCCGCGGCGAAGCCGAGGACGGCCTCGACCACGGCGTCGGTGCCGCGCTCGCGCCCGGTGGGGCGCCGCGCCTCGTACAGCAGGGTCCCGTCCGCCCCCGCGAGGGCGGCTTTCATTCCGGTGCCGCCCACATCGAGGGCGATGACGTGTCTCACGGGAACAGTTTCGCGCGCCCCGGCACGAAAGGTCTAGTCCACTCGCGGTACGGCCTGGCCGTCCGTTCGCCTTATCCTTGGTGCCACCCCATGGTTCGTTCGCCGTAAGGCCGCAGTGACCTGCGGAGTCCGGCGGCGCCGCGCGGCGGCGGGGACCGTGGCGCGGACCTCGTGTGCGGTACGCCGTCCAGGGCGCATGCCGCCGGGCGGCGGAGGGCGACCCCCGATGCCGTACGGCGGACCCGGTACCACCATCAATCCGGACAAAGGGCGGTAACAGCAGTGCAGCGGCGGTACACGAGCCTGGCGGCGGCGGGAATCGCCACCGCCCTGACCCTCACCCTGAGCGGCTGCGGCGGCGGACAGGGCGACCGCGTCACCCTCAAGCTCGTCGCCGCGGACTACGGCGACGGCACGGGCCCCGGCTCCCAGCAGTACTGGGACCGGCTGACCCGCGCCTTCGAGAAGAAGAACCCGGGCATCAAGGTCGACGTCGACATCTACAACTGGAAGGACGTCGACAAGAAGGTCGCCGATCTGGTGCACCAGGGCCACGCGCCCGACCTCGCCCAGGCCGGTTCGTACGCCGACTACGCCGCCCAGGACCAGCTCTACAGCGCCGACGACCTGCTCTCCATACCCGTCCAGGCCGACCTCCAGCCCACGCTCGCCGAATCGGGCGAGGTGGGCCGGACGCAGTACGGCATCCCCTTCGGCGCCAGCACCCGCCGCCTCTTCTACAACAAGAAGCTCTTCGCCGAGGCGGGCATCACCGAGGCACCGAAGACCTGGGACGACGTCGCCGAGGACGCCCAGCTCCTGAAGGACCACGGGGTGAAGACCCCGTACGCGCTGCCGCTCGGCCCGGAGGAGGCGCAGGCCGAATCGCTGATCTGGATGCTCAGCGGAGGCGGCGGCTACACCGACGACATCGGCAAGTACGGCATCGACTCGCCCGCCAACGTCAAGACGTTCAAGTGGCTGCGGGACGAACTCGTCGACAAGGGGCTGACCGGCGGCGACCCGGCCACCCTCAACCGCGCGGACGCCTTCGCCGCCTTCGCCGACGGCAAGGTCGGCATGCTCAACGGCCACCCGGCGCTGATCAAGCAGGCGGAGGCGAAGGGCCTGGACTACGGCACCGCCGATCTGCCCGGCGTGAGCGGCCCGTCCCCGTCGACCCTGGGCGTCTCCGACTGGATGATGGCCTTCAAGCGCAACGGCCACCGCACCCAGGCGGGCAAGTTCCTCGACTTCGTCTACAACGACGACAACGTGCTGGCCTTCTCCCACGACTTCGGCCTGCTGCCGGTCACCACGTCGGCCGCCCAGAAGATGGCCGGCGACCAGCGCTTCGGCCGCCTCCAGGACTTCGTCGGCCCGCTGCGTGAGGCCCAGTTCTACCCCGCGAACAAGACCTCCTGGCCCGAGGTCGTCAAGGCCGTCAAGTCCCAGATGGGCGCGGCGGTCGGCCCCAAGGGCGACCCCGCGAGCATCCTCTCCGACCTCCAGAACACGGCGGAGGCGGCGGACACGGCGGGTGGCTGAGCCCCGGGGCGCGCGCCCCGGCCGGTGCCCGGCCGCGGCGCGGTTTTCCCGCTCCGCTCCTGACCAGCCCGGTTGTCGGACCGGGGGCCTATCGTGGGGGACGTGGTGACGCGCGGTGAGGACGGTACGGGGTCGGGGGCGGACGGTGGCACGGAGGTGACCGGCCCGCCCGGGGGAAGCCCGGCGCCCGCCTCGCCCGAGGGCGGTACGGCGTCCGCCACCGAGGGGGACACGGCGGCGTCCGGCCCCGGAAGCGGCCCGGCCTCCGCTCCGGAGGGCGGCCCGGCGTCCGCCTCGCCCGAAGGCGGCCCGGCGTCCGCCGCCGAGGACGGCGCGACGGCGCCAGGGCCGGGTGAACTCTCCGCGCTCGATGTGGCGGTGCTCGCCGTGGAGCGCCGCTCCTGGCCGTCGTCCGGCCCCAAGGAGCGCTACATCCGCGAGCACCTCGGCCTCTCCCCGACGCACTACTACCAACTCCTCAACGCCCTCCTCGACGACCCGCGCGCCCGCCGCCACGACCCGGTCACCGTCAACCGGCTGCTGCGGATACGGGAGGCCAAGCGGGGGCGGAGGTGAAGGTCCGGGCGGGCCGGTGATCCGCCGCTCGGGGCCTGTGCCCGAGGTGCCTTGAGCTGATTAGGGGCCGGGGCCGGTCGACGTCCCGCGCTTGCCCGTCCGGGGCCGACGCCCCGGCTCCTGCCCCCGTCTCCGCCCCGTCCGGGGCCGACGCCCCGGCTCCCGCCTCGTCTCCGCCGTACGCCGGGTGGGCGCGGGGCCGCGCCGGTACCCTCGCCCCATGGGCAGTTCCCCGGACGCCGCACCTTCGCCGGGCCCGGAACCGGGCCCCGTTCCCCCGCCCGGTACGGGCCGCACCCCCGATACCGGCCCTGACCTCCCCGTACCCCGTACCGAAGCCGGGCGGGACGCGCTGGCCGCGCTGCTGGCGGCCCCGGAGGAGACCGCGCTCGCGCTGGACTTCGACGGGACGCTCGCGGAGATCGTCGAGGATCCGGAGACGGCGCGGGCGTACCCCGGGGCCGCCCGGGCGTTGGGGCGGCTGGTGCCCCGGCTGCGGGCCGCCGCCGTGATCACCGGCCGGCCGGCCGCCGTCGCCGTCCGGCTGGCGGGCGTCGCGGGCGCCCCCGGGCTGGACCGTCTCACCGTCCTCGGGCACTACGGCGCCGAGCGCTGGGAGGCGGCCACGGGCGCGCTGCACGCCGACGGGCCGCCGCCCGGCGTAGCCGCCGCCGAGGCCGAACTCCCCGGCGTCCTCGCCGCGTCCGGCGTCTGGCGCGGCCCGTGGACGGCCACCGCCGTCGAGCGCAAGGGCGGCCGCGCCCTCGCCGTCCACACCCGGCGCGCCCCCGACCCGCAGGGCGCACTCGCCGCCCTGCGCGCCCCCCTGACCGCCCTCGCCGCCCGCCACGGTCTCCTCGTCGAACCTGGCCGCTACGTCCTGGAACTCCGTCCGCCCGGTGTGGACAAGGGCGTCGCCCTCACCGCCTGGCTCCGCGAGACCGGCGCCCGGGCCGTCCTCTACGCCGGTGACGACCTCGGCGACCTCGCCGCCTTCGACGCCGTCACCCGCCTCCGCGACGCCCCCGGCACACCCCGCCGCACCGGCCTGCTGGTCTGCAGCGGCAGCACCGAGGTCCCCGAACTCGCCGCCCGCGCCGACCTGGTGGCCGACGGCCCGGCCGGCGTCGTCGCCCTCCTCGAAGCCCTCGCGGACCGGGTGACCGGAACGGAGTGACAGGGGGCGGTAGCGGAGCGACGGGCCGCGCGGCGCACCGCCCCGGCCACACCGCACCGCCCCTTGGAGCCGCCGGGGCGGGCCTCCCCCGGGTGCCGCTCCCACCGGCCCTGACCGGCCCGCCCGTCCTACCCCCGCAACGCCGTCAACTGCTCCATGAACCACCGGTCCGGCGGCAGCGCCGTCGCCGCGGCGGCCAACCGGGCGGAGCGGGCCGCGCGTTCCTCCCCGGGCATCGACAGGGCCTCGTGCAGCGCGTCCGCCGTCGCGTTGATGTCGTACGGGTTGACGCTCAGCGCGTCCTCGCCCAGTTCCTCGTGGGCGCCCGCCTCCCGGGAGAGGACCAGCGCGCACCCGGCGTCGGAGACCACCGGCACCTCCTTGGCGACGAGGTTCATGCCGTCCCGGATGGGGTTGACGAGGGCCACGTCGGCGAGGCGGTACGCGGCCAGCGAACGCGCGAAATCGTCCTTGACGTGCAGCACCACCGGCTGCCAACCGGGCGTGCCGTACGCCGAGTTGATCTCCTCGGCGACCCGCTCCACCTCGGCGGTGTAGTCCCGGTAGACGGCCAGATCCTGGCGTGAGGGGTAGGCGAACGCGAGGTGGACGACGCGCTCACGCCACTCGGGGCGGTCCGCCAGCAGCCGGCGGTAGGCGTGCAGTCCGCGGACGATGTTCTTCGACAGCTCGGTGCGGTCGACCCGGACGATCGTGCGGCGCCGGTCCGGCCCGTCACCGCCGCCGATCTGCGCGCGCAGCGCCGTCAGCCGCTCCTCGACGTCCGGACGGTGCGCCCGCTCCCGCAGGAACTCCGCGTCGGCGCCGAGCCCGTGCACCCCGACGCGGGTGGTGTGCGGCTCCCTCCCCGGGAGCGCGGTGACGAGGTGCGGTGCCTCGCCGTCCGAATGGTGGACGGCGCACCGCGCCTGAAGGGTGGCCGTGCAGCACGCCACGAACGCCGCCGCCCACCGCCGCGTCAGAAACCCCGCGCGATCGGCGCCGAGCATGCCCCGGATCAGCCGCTCCCGGATGTCGTCGGGCAGCAGCGCGAAGTACTCCGGCGGCGCCCACGGGGTGTGCGAGAAGTGACCGATCCGCAGGTCGGGGCGGCGCTCGCGGAGCATCCCCGGGGCCAGCGCCAGGTGGTAGTCCTGGATGAGCACCGCGGCGCCCGGTGCCGCCGCCCGGTCCAGCGCCTCCGCGAACGCCGCGTTGTACGCCTCGTACGCCGCCCACTTCTTCCGGAAATCCGAGTCGAACGACGGCTCCAGCGGCGTCTGGTAGAGCATGTGGTGGACGAACCAGAGCACGGAATTGGCGATGCCGTTGTACGCGGCGGTGTGCACCTCCGCCGGGATGTCCAGCATCAGAACACGCTGTCCGCCGGTGTCGGCCACCGGAAGCTCACCGTCCGCGCGCCGTACGGCCTCCCGGTCACCGTCGCCGAGCGCCGCGCACACCCACACCGCGTCCGCCTCCGGCCCGATCGCCGACAGCCCGGAGACCAGCCCGCCGCCGCCCCGTCTCGCGCTCAGCGCACCATCCGCGCCGACGGTGTACGAGACCGGGCCGCGGTTGGACGCGACGAGTACCCCGGCGCCGCGCTCCGCGGCGGGCGTCCGGGCAGGGGCGGTACCGCTGTGTTCGGAGGCCATGCCGCGACCCTAGCCCGCACCGGATCGGCGCACACGTACGAATGAGGCCAAGGGAGGGACACCCGGGGGCGGGCCGTCGCCCCACCGGACGAGCCCGCCCCGGCGCCCTCAGGCCGCCCGGCTCTCCGCGTACTCCGGGACCTCGGCCATCGGGGGCCGCTCCTCCGTGTCGACATCGCTCGTCCGGGGGACGAAACCGTTCTCGCCGCGGACGAACTGCGTCAGCCGCGGACGCACCAAGTGCCCTCGGGCGAGCCGGAGTTGGGCGGTGCGGTAGATCGCCGCGGCCATCCGGCCCAGCGCCTGACCGTCCTGGTGGCGGTGTTTGCGCACCCCGACGTCCACCTGGGCCAGCGCGTCCAGACCGACCGTGTGCAACGCGTCGACCAGCAGCCCCAGCTCGACGCCGTACCCGACGGGGAACGGCAGCCGCTCCAGCAGCGAGCGCCGCGCCGCGTACTCGCCGCCCAGCGGCTGCACGAACCCGGCGAGCTGCGGCCAGTGGAGGTTGAGCAGCGGGCGGGCGACCAGTTCGGTGACCCGGCCGCCCTGCCCGGGGCCGCCACCGGGCGCGCCGCCGGTCTCCAGCGGCCGGTCGTACATCGCCTTGACGAACTGCACGTCCGGGTCGGTCAGCAGCGGCCCGACGATCCCGGAGACGAACGCCGGCGAGAACTCCCGCAGGTCCGCGTCGACGAAGCAGACGATGTCGCCGCGGGTGACCAGCAGCGACCGCCACAGCACCTCGCCCTTGCCGGGCACCGCCGGAAGCCGCGGCAGCACGTCGTCCCGCGCCACCACCCGTGCCCCGGCGGCTGCCGCCACCTCGGCGGTCCGGTCGGTGGACCCGGAGTCGAGGACCACCAGCTCGTCGATGAGCGGCACCTCCTCGGTCATCAGGGCGGCCCGGATGGCCGCGACGATCGTGCCGACCGTCGCCTCCTCGTCGAGTGCGGGCAGTACGACGCTGACCGTGCGGCCGCTGAGCCGTTTGGCCTCCAGCAACTGCGGCAGCGGCCGGTCGGCAGCGGACCAGGAGCGGCGCCCCAGCCAGCGCTCCACCTCTTCCAGCACGTCTTCAGACTCCTCGGTGCGCGCCGTCTCGTCGGCGCATGTGATCCATCTCGCGGTTCGGACGGCTGGCTCTCCTGTCAGTGCCGTCGGTTACAGTCTTGAACAACGCGGATGACCGCCGCATGCCGGGGTCACCGCACCACAAACGCCTGGGATTTCCCAGCGCCATACCGCTCATCCAGAGGGGCAGAGGGATACGGCCCGTTGAAGCCCCGGCAACCCTCCAGCCGGTCTCGACCGCGTCACGCGGCGCGAGGCTCCCGGCTAGGGAAGGTGCCAAATCCGTCTCGCGGCGAGATGCGCCGCGAGGAAGATGAGGAGAAAGGGCCTCGCCTCCATGGCTGCGCAAACTGTCGAAGTTACCGAAAACGCTTCCTCCGTCACTCTCGGTCCCGCCGTCGCTCTGTCCTGTCGCGAATGCGGTGAGCGCTTCCCGCTCGGCCCGATCTTCGCCTGTGCGACCTGTTTCGGTCCCCTGGAAGTGGCGTACGAGCTGCCGAGCGGCGACCCGGAAGCACTGAAGAAGCAGATCGAGGCCGGTCCGAACAACATCTGGCGGTACGCACCGCTGCTGCCCGTCCCCGCGGACGTGGCCGAGAAGCCCAGCCTCAACCCCGGCTTCACCAAGCTGGTCAAGGCCGACAACCTCGCCCGCGAGCTGGGCGTCACCGGCGGCCTCTACGTCAAGGACGACTCCGGCAACCCGACGCACTCCTTCAAGGACCGGGTCGTCGCCATCGCCGTCGAGGCGGCGCGCGCCTTCGGCTTCACCACCCTCTCCTGCTCCTCGACGGGCAACCTCGCCGGTGCCGTCGGCGCCGCCGCCCGCCGCGCCGGCTTCCGCTCCTGCGTCTTCATCCCGCACGACCTGGAGGCCGGGAAGGTCGTCATGGCCGCGGTCTACGGCGGCGACCTCGTCGGCATCGAGGGCAACTACGACGACGTGAACCGCTTCTGCTCCGAGCTGATCGGCGACCCGCTCGGCGAGGGCTGGGGCTTCGTCAACGTCAACCTCCGCCCCTATTACGGCGAGGGCTCCAAGACCCTGGCGTACGAGATCTGCGAGCAGCTCGGCTGGGAGCTGCCGGACCAGATCGTCATCCCGGTGGCCTCCGGCTCCCAGCTCACCAAGATCGACAAGGGGCTGAAGGAGCTGATCGCCCTCGGTCTCGTCGAGGACAAGCCCTACAAGATCTACGGCGCCCAGGCGGAGGGCTGCTCCCCGGTGTCGACGGCGTTCAAGGCCGGCCACGACGTGGTCCGCCCGCAGAAGCCCGACACCATCGCCAAGTCCCTGGCGATCGGTAACCCGGCCGACGGGCCGTACGTCCTCGACATCGCGCGCCGGACGGGCGGCGCGGTGGAGGATGTCGACGACGAGCAGGTCGTGGACGCGATCAAGCTGCTGGCGCGGACGGAGGGGATCTTCGCGGAGACCGCGGGCGGGGTGACCGTCGGCGTGACCCGCAAGCTCCTCGAAGCGGGCCTGCTCGACCCGGCCCTGACCACCGTCATCCTCAACACCGGCGACGGCCTCAAGACGCTTGACGCCGTCGCTCCGACCACCGGCCCCACGGCCACCATCCGCCCGAGCCTGGACGCGTTCCGCTCGGCCGGTCTGGCCGGCTGACTCCCGGTCGCTCCCGGCCGGCAGCCGGCCGATCCGGTCCGTCCGCCGCCCGTCCCGTCCGGACGCGGCGGGCGGCCCCGCAGACGTATCCGCAGTCGTTGGAAGGCAGAACCCATGAGCGTCAAGGTCCGCATCCCCACCATCCTCCGCACGTACACCGCAGGCGCGTCCGAGGTCACCGCCGAGGGCGCGACGCTGTCCGAGGTCATCACCGATCTGGAGAAGAACCACCAGGGCATCGCCGCCCGGGTGCTGGACGACGCGGGCAAGCTGCGGCGCTTCGTGAACGTCTACGTCAACGACGACGACGTCCGCTTCGAGCAGGGCCTGGAGACCCCGACGCCGGACGGCGCGGGCATCTCGATCATCCCGGCGGTGGCCGGCGGCTGCTGACGCCGGGGCCGGGGGCGGGGAGCCGCCACCCGGGTGGCGAATAGTTTTCGCCATTCCTTTCTCTTGCTGGCTGGTAATCGCTCCGTTCGGATATCCGGACGGAGCGATTCCGCGTTGTGAAACAGTCCTGCAAAACGCGATACCATTTCGCGGATCCCCTTCTTCTGCTCGTCGAGCACGGTGTGGCGGCCTTCCCAACGCCCCGGGATCGCGATGAGTTGTGTGCAAAGTGTGTGCGGTGTTTGCGCCTTAAGTGCCTTTTGTCCGGCCCGAGTTGCCCGGGAATATGGCCAGTTCTGCGCATATCGCCACTTCTCGCGTCGTCAGAATTCTCGTCCGATTGACCTGTTGCGCTGGGCGTCGGTGCGGATACATTCGGCGGCGGTCGACGCGTTCCGGCGCACACCCCACGGGCCATTCGCGGGGTGAGGTCTGACCCGGGTCCGCGGAGTGCGGTCCTGCGCAAGGGCCAGTAATAGGGGAGTTAGGCATGGCTCAGGGCACCGTCAAGTGGTTCAACGCGGAGAAGGGGTACGGCTTCATCGCGGTCGACGGTGGTGCGGATGTTTTCGTCCACTACAGCGCGATTCAGATGGACGGCTACCGCACCCTTGAGGAGGGTCAGCGGGTCGAGTTCGAGATCTCGCAGGGCCAGAAGGGGCCGCAGGCGGACATGGTCCGGGTGGCGGCCGGCTGAGCGCCGACCGACTGCAGCATCGGGGAGACCCGCATCCCGCTCGGGGTGCGGGTCTCCTGCTGTGTGCGGGGAGGGCACCGGAACGGAGAGGCTTCGAGGCGACCTCCTCGCGGAGGGCGCTTGCGCCCGCCCGTCGCCCGGCCGCCGCCCCTCAACGAGCCCTCCTTGCGGAGGGCGCTTGCGCCCGCCCGTCGCCCGGCCGCCGCCCCTCAACGTGCCCTTCTTCGAAGGGCGCCTTGCGCCCGCCCGTCGCCCGGCCACCACCCCTCAACGAGCCCTCCTTGCGGAGGGCGCTTGCACTCGATGGGGTCGAGTGCTAATCATTGCGTTAGCACTCTCCGGGTGAGAGTGACAGTTTTGGACCGTCGGTGAGGTCCGCAGGCGGGGCGGGAAGGAACCGCTCCCTCGGTGGGCCGTCCGTCGCGGGCGCCAGCGCGGTCCGGAGGAAAGAGCCTCCACGCCCCGAAGGCGCGGGAGGTGCCCCCTTCGTCCTGGGAGGACCACTTCACATGGCCAAGATCATCGCGTTCGACGAGGAGGCGCGGCGCGGCCTTGAGCGCGGTATGAACCAGCTCGCCGACGCCGTCAAGGTGACCCTCGGCCCCAAGGGTCGCAACGTCGTCCTTGAGAAGAAGTGGGGCGCCCCCACGATCACCAACGATGGTGTGTCCATCGCCAAGGAGATCGAGCTGGAGGACCCGTACGAGAAGATCGGCGCCGAGCTGGTCAAGGAGGTCGCGAAGAAGACGGACGACGTCGCCGGTGACGGCACGACGACCGCGACCGTCCTGGCCCAGGCGCTGGTCCGTGAGGGTCTGCGCAACGTCGCCGCCGGCGCCAACCCGATGGCCCTCAAGCGGGGCATCGAGACCGCCGTCGAGGCCGTCTCCGCCGCGCTGCTGGAGCAGGCCAAGGACGTGGAGACCAAGGAGCAGATCGCTTCCACCGCCTCCATCTCCGCCGCTGACACCCAGATCGGCGAGCTGATCGCCGAGGCCATGGACAAGGTCGGCAAGGAAGGCGTCATCACCGTCGAGGAGTCCCAGACCTTCGGTCTGGAGCTGGAGCTCACCGAGGGTATGCGCTTCGACAAGGGCTACATCTCGGCGTACTTCGCCACCGACATGGAGCGTATGGAGGCGTCGCTCGACGACCCGTACATCCTGATCGTCAACTCCAAGATCGGCAACGTGAAGGACCTGCTGCCGCTCCTGGAGAAGGTCATGCAGTCCGGCAAGCCGCTGCTGATCATCGCCGAGGACGTCGAGGGCGAGGCCCTGTCGACCCTGGTCGTCAACAAGATCCGTGGCACCTTCAAGTCCGTCGCCGTCAAGGCCCCGGGCTTCGGTGACCGCCGCAAGGCCATGCTCGGCGACATCGCCATCCTCACCGGTGGCACCGTCATCTCCGAGGAGGTCGGCCTCAAGCTGGAGAACGCCGGTCTCGACCTGCTGGGCCGCGCCCGCAAGGTCGTCATCACCAAGGACGAGACCACCATCGTCGACGGTGCCGGTGACAGCGAGCAGGTCCAGGGCCGCGTCAACCAGATCCGTGCCGAGATCGAGAACAGCGACTCGGACTACGACCGCGAGAAGCTCCAGGAGCGCCTGGCGAAGCTCGCCGGTGGCGTCGCCGTCATCAAGGCCGGTGCCGCGACCGAGGTCGAGCTGAAGGAGCGCAAGCACCGCATCGAGGACGCCGTGCGCAACGCGAAGGCGGCCGTCGAGGAGGGCATCGTCGCCGGCGGTGGCGTCGCCCTGCTGCAGGCTTCCAGCGTCTTCGAGAAGCTGGAGCTGGAGGGTGACGAGGCCACCGGTGCCGCCGCTGTGAAGCTGGCCCTGGAGGCCCCGCTGAAGCAGATCTCCGTCAACGGCGGCCTCGAGGGCGGCGTTGTCGTGGAGAAGGTGCGCAACCTGGCCGTCGGCCACGGTCTGAACGCCGCCACCGGCGAGTACGTCGACATGATCGCCGAGGGCATCATCGACCCGGCGAAGGTGACCCGTTCCGCGCTGCAGAACGCCGCCTCCATCGCCGCGCTGTTCCTCACCACCGAGGCCGTCATCGCCGACAAGCCGGAGAAGGCCGCCGCGGCGGGCGCTCCGGGCGGCATGCCCGGCGGTGACATGGACTTCTGATCCCGCCCCCGTCCCGCCGTACGCGGCGGGACGGACGGATCACCGTCCAACGGTTCGCCGGGGCGGCACCTCCTTCGGAATCTTCCGGAGGAGGTGCCGCCCCGGCGGCGTTTCCGCGTGCGTTCCCTACGGGCGCGTCAGGTGGTCCACGACGGTCCGGACCGCCGAGCGGACGGCGTCACGGAGCGCGTCGCGGTCGGCGTCGGCGTGGTGGTCCGCGGTCTCGAAGCCGTGGTGGCCTTCGGGGACGTCGATCACGTCGACGGTGGCGCCGTGTTCGGCGGCGGCGGTCAGGAACTCTTCTACGGTCGCGGCGAGTTCGGGGAGTTCGCGGCCGGCCCGGACCACGACGAGCGGCAGGTCGCCCGCGCCGCGGACCGCTGCCACCGGCCGGAAGCGGTCACCGTCCAGGCCCCAGTTGGGCAGCGGGGCGAGGATCGGGTAGTTCGCGGCGAGGCAGCTCAGCCACGGCGGCGGGGCGCTCAGCCAGTCGGCGGTGAGCAGTCCGCCGCCGGAGAAGAACCAGAGCGCGATCCGGTCGCCGTCCACCCGCGGGTCGGCGCGCAGCCGCGCCACCGCCGCCGCGATGTCCTCGGCGGCGTCCGGGTAGCCGTCGAGGTCGTGCAGCCGGTGGTCGAGGACCGCGCCGATCGCGCCGTGGGCCGCGATGAGGCGGGCGTACCCGGTGAGCGCCGGCCAGTCGCGCGGTGCGGGCCGGGCGCTCTTCGGGACCGGGCCGCCGTGGACGAGGAGCACCGCCGGGTGGGGCCCGCCGCCCCCGGGGAGGTACAGATCGACGGTCTCGTTCCGCTCGCGCGGCACCTCTGGTACGTCGAGGACGAACGGTCGCAGATGCGGCGGCGGTTGGCTGCCCGCCGGGGTGAGGCGGCGGCCCTCGCCCGCCGCCGCGCGCAGCAGGACGTCGGCGAGACCGGCCGGGTCGGAGAGCATCGGCCAGTGTCCGGTGGGCAGTTCGAGGAAGCGCACACCGGGTGCGGTGAGCGGCTGGAGCGCCGGTTCGCCGAGGTCGACCTGGATCTGGACCAGGTCGACGCTCGCGCCGTTGGCGGTGCAGAGGATGCCGGTGGTGGGGATGCCGGCGGCGGCGCCGGTCAGCCGCAGTGGCTGGAGGAGGGTGCCGAGGGGCTGCGGGGCGGCGTCCCGGGTGAGGCGTTCCAGGGCCGCTGCCGGGAGGCTCGCGGTGCTGCCCCAGCGGTGCCAGGCGGCGGGGGAGCCGGGCGCGGGGAGCGCGCCACCGGGCACGCCGGGCACGCCACCGGGCGCGCCGCTCGCGGTGGCCGGCCGGCTCCCGGCCCCGCCGCCCGCCGGGGCCGCTCCCGCGTGGCCCGCCAGTTCCTCCCGTACGCGCTGGTCGGGCACGGTGGTCCAGGCCGGTTGTCCGTCCTGGGGCGGGGCGGTGTCGAGGGCGATGAGCCGCGCCACGCGGTCCGGTCGCCGGTCCGCGGCGCCCAGGGCGGGGTGCAGACCGTAGCCGTGGCCTACGAGGACGATGCCGGGGGCGGGCGCGCGGGTGGAGGCGGCGGCTTCGGTGCCGGGTGCGTCCCCGGGGCCCGCGGGTGCGGAACCGGCCGGTCCTTCGGCGGGCTCGGCGGTGGCGCCCGCCGTGCCCGTCTCCTCCACCGCGTCGATCGCGCGTACCACCGCCGCGATGTGCGCCTCCAGGTCCGGCGCGGGCCCGCCCGGGCGCGCCCCCTCGGGGCCGACAAGCGTCACGGCGTGTGCCTGTGCGCCCGCCGCCGTCAGGTGGGCCGCGGTCTCCTCCCAGACCCAGCCGCCGGTGAAGGCGCCGGGCACCAGGATGAAGTGGGCGCCGGGAGGTGGCTCGTGGGCGGGGTGCCCGCCGTGGTTTCCGGTCCGCTCGTTCATCGTCCGCTCCTCGCTCGTCTCGTCCGTCGGGACGCTCCACCGGGTGCGGAGGGGCGCGCCCCACCATGGCGTGCGCCCCTCCGGACCCGATGGACGGCCGGACGGCCCGTCCCCTGTCCGGGCCGTCCGCGCCGTGTCCGCCGGTACGGTAGGAACTCCCCCTGAGGGAGGTTCAAGTGACGGCGTCCGACGGGCTGTGGAGCATCGGTGAGCTGGCGGAACGCGGTGGGGTGACGGTCAAGACGGTCCGGTTCTACTCGGATCGCGGGCTGCTGCCGGAGCGGTCGCGCAGCGCGGGCGGCCACCGCAGGTACGGCCCGGACGCGCTCGACCGGCTGCGGCTGATCCGTTCCCTGCGGGCCCTGGATCTGTCCGTCCCCGAGGTGCGCCGCATCGTCGAGGACGAGGCGGGGGCGGGCGGGGCGTTGGAGGATGCCGTCGCCGGGCAGTTGCGGCAGCTCGGTGACCGGATGGCGGCGCTGCGCTGGCGGGAGGCCGGGCTGCGGCTCGTCCAGGAGTGCCCGCCCGGGGAGCGCGCCGACCGGCTGCGGTTGATCGGCGCGGTTCCGGCGCCGCCCAGCACCGATCCGCTCGCCCGCTTCTGGCGTGCCTGGCTGCCGCCGCGGATGGCGCCCCGCGCGCTCGCCGCCTTCCTGGACCAGGCGGTGCCGGTGCCGCCGGACGACCCGACGCCCGCGCAGGTCCTCGCCTTCGCCCGGCTGCACGCCCTGGTGACCCGCCCGTGCGACGGCACCGCCCGCCCGCAGCCCGCGGCGCACCGCTCCGGCCCGGACTTCCGCCCGGAGGTCCTCTACGACGGGCTGGGCGAGGCGTACGAATTGGCGGGCGCGCGGCTGCGGCGGGAGCGGGCGCCGCACGCCGGGGAGGCGCTGGACTGCTTCGTCGCCGCGTACGCCGCCTCCGGGGGCGGCCGGGACACCCCGGATTTCCGCCGGGCTCTCGCCGCCCGCCTCGCCGCCGATCCGCGGATCGATCCGTACTGGGCGCTCACCGCCGAGGTCCTGGGCCCGTGCGGGGGCCGTCCGGTGCCGACGCCCGGCACCGCGCACGACTGGCTGCTGACCGCCCTGACCGACGAGGTGGCCGTCCGCGCCGCCTGAGCGCGGGAGGACCAACGCCGTTGTCCACAGGGCCTCGTGTTGTCGTACCCCTCTGGCAAGATGCCCTCATGTCGAACACGCAGACGATGACGTACGCGCGGGTCGGTGCCGTCCTGGAGGAAGCCGGGGTGGTGGCGCCGGAGCGGGTCCGGCAGGTGCTCGCGGAGTGTGTGACGGGCGCGGACGAGCCGTTGCGGCCGTACGAGGTCGCCTGTGCCCTGGAGACGTTCGGCATAGCGCTGTCCATCCACGCCGATGACATCGATTATCTGGAGCCCGGTTACGCCTCCCTGCTGGAGCGTGCCGCGGAGCTGACAGGCGGTGCCGTCACCGTCACCAAGGTCCGTCTGGTGGAGGGCGACCGTTCGCCGGACGGCGCCTCCCGGGACGACACCCTGGAGTTCGAGCGGAACGGCATAGCGGTCGCCGTCCCCGCCGAGCATTTCTCGGACGAGTACTACGACCATCTGGCGGCCACCGAGGCGATCGACGCCCTGGCTCCTGGTGGTGATGACCTGCGGACCTTCCGGTACGTCGACTTTCCGCGGGAGAAGTACGGCGTCTACGACACGATCCTGGCGCTGGTGACCCCTGATCAGGCGCGGGTGCTTGAGCAGGGGCTGGGGGTGGTGATGCGCTGAGGCGGGGTGCCCCGGGGCGCCGCCGGCGCGGTGGCCGGGGTCAGCTCGCCGTGACCACTCCGATCAGCGCCCCCGCCAGCATGAACGGGCCGAAGGCCATCGCCGTACGCCGGTGCGCGCGCCGCGTCACCAGCAGCGCCACTCCGAACAGCGCGCCTGTCCCGAAGGCGGCGAAGGTTCCCAGGAGGAGGGCGGGCCAGCCGTACCACCCGAGGACGGCGCCGACGGAGAGCGCCAGTTTGACGTCGCCGAGGCCCATGCCCGCCGGGTTGACGAGGAAGAGGGTGCCGTAGAGCGCGGCGAGTGCCAGGCTGCCCGCCACCGCCGTCAGCCAGTTGCCGCCGTGGCCGGGGAGCAGCGCGGTCGCGCCCAGGAGGGCGACGGTCGTGGCGGCCAGCGGCAGGGTCACCGCGTCCGGCAGCCGGTGCACGGCCCCGTCCACCGCCGCCAGCAGCACCGCGAACGGCGTGACGAGCAGCAGCACCGCCAGCTCCGGGCGGGAGCCCACCACGGCGGCGAGCACCCCGCACACCAGCGCCGAGACGACGGGGGCGACGACCTGCCCGGGCCCGTACCGGCATCCGCTCTCCGCGGGCCCGTCGGACGGGCAGCGGGCGAGCCCGACCCATCCGCCCCACGGCCCGGCGAGCACGTGCCCTTGGGGGCACCGCGTACGCCAGGGCTCCGCCGGTTCGACGGCGAAGCGGTAGGCGGCACGCGGCACGAGTGCTCCGGCCACGCCGCCGAAGGCGGCACCGAGAAGAGTCAGCGTCAGGTCCACGTCGGCACGGTAGTGGAGGGCGGGCGGTGGCGGTGGGGGAGTGGGCGGTCGTGCCCGTCAGCGGCCCGCGCCCGGCCGGTGCCCGCCCGCCGCTCAGCTTCCGCTGAACGTTCCGCCGTTGACCCCGCGCACGAACCGCGCCCATGCCGTGGCCCGGAAGGTCAGCGCGGGGCCGTCGGGCCGCTTGGAGTCGCGGACGGGGACGATGCCGGGGAGACCGGCGGCGACTTCGAGGCAGTCGCCGGTCGCATCGCTGTACCTCGACCTGTGCCAGGTGGCAGTGGACAGGTCGTACTGGATGGTGCTGGTCACAGTGGGTGCCTCCGCTGTCGGGCCGGTCAGGCTGCTACGCAGAGAATCCCCGGGGGAGGCGGAGGCATGCGGGCCGCTTCGTGACGCGCCTCGGCCCCGGCTCCTGAAGGGGAGAGCCGGGGCCGAGGCGGTTGCGCGTACGGTTCAGGCGTTGCCGAACGTCCCGCCGTTGACGCCGTTCACGAACTGGTTCCAGGACGTGGCCTGGAACGTCAGCGCGGGACCCTGGGGGCGCTTGGAGTCCCGTACGGGGACGATGCCGGGGAGGCCGTCGGCGACCTCGACGCAGTCGCCGCCGCTGGGGCCGCTGTAGCTCGACTTGTGCCAGACCGCAGCGCTCAGGTCGTACTCACTCTTGCTGGTCTTCATCGGTGAATGCCTCCGCTGCCTCTTCGATCAGGGCCAGGGACGCTTCCGGTGACAGTGCGCTGGCCGCGAGAAGATCGTAGGACAGTCCGTACTGGCTCACCGTCGCTGGATCGTCCAGCAGTTGACCCGAGCCCATGCCGTCAACGTACGCGAGCGGAGGGGCGTCGGTGAAGGCCATCAGCTTGAGCGAACCTTCGATCGCGGTGTGCGCTCCCACACTGAACGGCAGCACCTGAACGATGATCCTGCGGCGGCGGGCCAACGCGGCGATGTGTCGCAGCGCCTCCGCCATCGCACCCGGGCCGCCCACCTTGCGCCGCAGCACCGCCTCGTCGAGAACGGCCCACAACATCGGTGTTGTTGGGTTGTCGAGGAGCCACGCGCGTTCGATTCGGTTCACCACCAGCTCATCGATGATCGAATCCGGCGCAGTGGGGTGACCTCCACGGAAAACGGCTCGCGCGTACCCCTCCGACTGCAACAAGCCCGGGATCAGGCTGGGCGAATACTGTTTGATCGACGTCGCCTGAGTCTCCAGCTCCGCCACTTCCGCGAAGTGATCCGGGTACTTGGACCTGGCAGCGGCCTCGCAGTTGCGTGTGAAGTAGCCGTCGGTCTTGAAGATTTCGTCTATTTTCTGCGCGTACTCGGGCAGCAGGCGACGGATTCCCGCCTCCAACTGGCCGATGAAGGAACCGCTCACGAAGAGCTTCAGGCCCAGTTCGTCCTGGGAGAGGCCCGCTTTCTCCCGCTGGTGCCGTAATTCCGCGCCGAGCATCGCGCGGGGTGAGGCGGATGGATCGAGACGCTTGGGTTTCGCCATGGAGAACTCCAGGTCAGGCAGGGGTTGTTGTTGGGTCTGCGCCCCTTTTCCAGGCTAGCCCAGACCGGCCACGCTGTGTGGCGAACGTCATACACAGTGTGGAAGGTGGAGAACGATGGCGATGAGCGAACGGCGGCGGCTGACGGCCGACGCGCTCTGGGAGGCGGACGACGCCGTGCGGGCGCTGGACGAAGGGCTGCGGGCGCACGGCGTCGTCCTGCCGTCCCTGGGCGTCGACCCGGTGTCGTGCGCGACGGTCGACCCGCGCCCCCTGATCGAGCTGGGCCGGTGCAATCTCGCCACCGCCCGGCAACTCGTGGACCTGATCGCGAGGTGCGGCGCGTGAACACCGGACGGCCCCAGGGAGTGCCCCGCGCCGTCGCCTGGCGGCGGACCGCCGGTGAGCCGCTGTGGCTGCGGCCCGGTGGCTACGCCGTCGACGTACGGGACGGCCGCGTCGGGCGGATCATGGGCCGCGAGGGCCCGTACGTACAACTGCGGCCGGCGGGCGGCGGGCGCGAGTGGGACTGCCCGCCACAAGCGCTGCGCGAGACGGTGCTGCGGGAAGAACTCCGGGCCCGGGTCGCGGAGGTGAACCAGGCGAGCCGGTTGCCGTGAGCGGGGGCCGCCGCGTCGCTTCAGGGCGCGGCGGCTTCGGGTGCGGCGGGGGTCTCGGCAGCGTCGGGAGCTTCGGGCGTTTCGGAGGTCTGTGCTTCGGCCGGGGACGCGTCGTCGGGCACTGCCTCGGTCCGCCGGGAGCGCAGGCGGGCGAGGGCGGCGCAGAGCAGGGCGGCGAGCGGAGCGGCGTACAGGGCGTGGTTCAGGCCCGTGGGCGGCAGGAGCAGGCCGATGACCTGATGGGGCGCCAGGTGGCGGGTGGGGGAGGCCCAGAGGGCGGAGACCGCTCCCGCCACCGCGCCGAAGCCGATCGCGCCCGCCGTGTAGCCGCACAGCCCGGCGAGCGCCGCGCGGGCGGTACGCGGCAGACCGTCGGTGAGCGCCGTGACCGTGAAATACGCCGCCGCGAAGAGCAACAGGAACGCCTGCCAGGCGTAGAGCATCATGAAGCGACGCAACAGAGGCTCAGCGCCCAGGAGTTCGGGGACGTCCAGACCGGCCAGCCGCTGGAGATCGTCGGCGCAGATGTCGGCGTGGTCGGCCGGCGCGCACCAAAAACCCGCCACCGGGGAGAGCACGTGCCCCGGCAGGGCGCTCAGCACGAGGTACAGCACGAGCGCCCCGGCGGCGGTGGCGAGGAGCGTGGCACCGATCCGGCGGCCGAGTGTCGGCAACGGACCCCGGAAACGGCGGAGCATGTCGCGCCAACCGGTCGGCGGCGCGCTCCGGGCCACATCCGGATCGCGGGCGAGCAGCACCATCGCCGTGGTGAAACCACCGACGAAGCCGAGCAGCACGGCATGCCCGAGCCCGGACCGGACATCGAGGAACAGGGCGTACGAGGCGTTCCCGCGCGCCGTCGGATCGAAGGACAACTCCGGCAGCCGGGTGAGGGCCAGCGCCACCAGATGCGCGGCCGGAGCGAGCACCGGCCAGGCCGCGATATGCGCGTACGACCTGGTCAGCGCGGATTCCGGGTCTCCGGGCGGATACGTCGTACGGGCCGTGAGAGCACGGGAGACGGCCGTCAGCAGGAAGACGAAACAGGCCGTCCACACCGCCTCCAGGACGAGCGCGGCGCCGCCCGCCGCGGTGCTGAAGCGGCGGACCGGCGAGACGGTGATCAGCCGCAGCGCGTCGAGGGTGTCACCGGGGGCGACGTCCGCGCCCGCGCGCCCCGCCCAGTCGAGCTGCACGGGGAGCGCGCCGGAGAGGTGGACGGCGGCGACGAGGAGCGCGGCGCAGACGAAGGGGGAGCGCGGGACACGGAGGCGGAAGCGGCCGGTCCGGGCGGGCCCGGGGGCCGGGGCGTTCACCGTGCCTCCGCGGTGACCCGGAACGGCGTGCCGTCGTTGTCGAGCGTCGTCGTATGCGTCTCCTCGCCGTCCCACCAGGTCAGCGTGGCCTTCCACTCGACGTAACGGGCCTGGCTGCGGCCGACGACCAGCAGGTCGTAGACCTCGGAGGTGGAGACGGTGACCGGCAGCCGCATCGGCTCCCGGTCGTACCTTCTGCCCAACTCGCGGGCCGCCCCCTTCTGGTGCGGGCTGTTCTGGAGGTAGCGCGAGGAGACCGGGCGGTTGACGGGCAGCGTGTCCAGATCGACGGTGAAGATCTCCGGACCGGGCCCGCCACCGCAGTCCACGGTGGGCTGGGTGGTCCCCGGCAGCGGCGCGGTGCGGCGCAGCACCGTGACGGAGAGATCCCGGAGCTGCACGGACGGGCCGGTGTTGCCGCGGATGCTGATGGCGGAGGCGACGGTGCCCAGGTGCGTGATCTTCCGGTCCCGCTCCCACCGGGTGAGCGCATGCGGGTCCGCGTTCGGGAGCGCCGACCGCAGCCCCTCCTGACCTGGGGCGACACGCCAAGCGGTGGAACAGGTGTCGTCATCCTGCGCGGCGGCGAGCACCAGCGAAGGATCCCCGAACGCCGCGTCGTACCCGGCGGAGACCAGGGGCGTGGCCAGCGGAACGATCCCGAGCGCCAGCCCGACCACGGCGATCTTCCGGTCCGTGTTGAGAGCGGTGAACCAGCGGAGGAGGCGGCGCGGGAGGCTGGGGCGGCCGGTGGCCGGGGGCGGGGGCGCGCCCGGGGACGCCGGGTCGGTGGCCGGGACTGGTGCCGGTGTCGGTTCGGCGGCCGGGTCGGGGTTCGGGTCGGCGGTGGCGCGGGTGTCAGGTGCGTCCGGGGCCGGTGCCGGGGTCGGATCCGGGCTTGGCGTCGGGGTCGGCGTGGGGGCCGGTGCCGGGTGGGGGACCGGACTTGGTGTGGTGGCCGGGGCCGGGCTCGGGTCCGGGGAGGGTGCCGGGCTCGGGTCCGGTAGGGGCTGGTCCGGTGGTGTGCGGAAGGTGTCGCGCGGCATGTTCCCAACTCCCCGTTACGTCGGCCCTCTTCGGGAGGGGAGCGTACTGGCTGGAGACGGGGGTGACACGGGCACCCGGGCGGGATGACGTACGGCGCGGAGCGCGGGGACGGGCGAACTGTCCGCGCGGAGCGGCGTACGGCGGCGCGAGCGGCCGGGCGAATCGCCGGGCGAGGAACGGCGCATGGCGACGGGTGGCAGGGCGGTCGGGGTCGAAGCGGGATCGGGGGCGAAGCGGGATCGGGGCCGATGGGGGACAGGGCGGCGTGTCCGGAACCGGAACGACCGGCGCCGGACGGGCGCCTGTGCGGAGCCGTCAGCCGGTCAGAGGGGCGAGCCCGGGCACTCCGTGGGTGGTGCCCCGGGGCCGGCGCCCGGCGGTGAGCTTCGGATGAGCACCCGGGGCCGGCACCCGCTGACGGGCCCCGGGCCGGTGCCCGTCGCCGGTCTCCGGACGGTGAGGTGGCGGTCAGGCGGTGGCGGACTCCTTCGGGGGAGCGGCGTCCGGAGCCGGGGGGGCGGGGGACGCTTCGGCGCCCGCCGGGGTGGCGCCCGGAGCCGGGGCGGCGCCGTCGGCTATCCGCGCCGAGCCGTCTGCGGCGGCTCCCGGGGACGCACCCGCGGGCGGCGCCGGGGCCGCTCCCGTGGAGGTCTCCGGCGACAGCCCGCTCCCGGCAGCTCCCGGGGCGGCCTCCCCCGGGGCGCCCTCCGGTGCCGTGTTCAGCTCCGCGAGCATCTGGCGGCTGAAGCCGAAGAAGTACGTGGCCAGGAAGCCGGTGAGGTAGCCGACGGCCAGTCCGATGCCGTAGATCGCCAACGTCGTGCCGAGGCCGGCATTGCCCTTGACCAGCGGGAACAGTGCCCATCCGGACGGGCCGATGGCGGTGGAGCCGACCGCGTCGCCGAGTTGGTTGCACAGGCCGACGAAGCCGCCGCCGAACGCCCCGCCCACACACGCCGTGATGAACGGGCGGCCCAGCGGCAGCGAGACACCGTAGATCAGCGGCTCGCCGACGCCCAGGAAACCGGCCGGCAGCGCGGACTTGATGGTGCGGCGGACCGAGACGTTCCGGGGCAGCCGGAGGTAGACGGCGAGGGCGGCGCCGACCTGACCCGCACCGGCCATCGCGAGGATCGGCAGCAGGACGGTGTACCCCTGCTGCTCGATCAGGGTGGTGTGGATCGGGATGAGCGCCTGGTGCAGCCCGAGCATGACCAGCGGCAGGAAGAGCCCGCCGAGGACGAACCCGGCGAGCGCCCCGCCGTGCGCCAGCAGCCAGTTGGCGACCGTACCGATGCCGCTCGCCACCTCGCCCGCCACGAACATCAGGCCGTAGATCGTCACCAGGCCCGTGACCAGCACCGTGAGCGTCGGGGTGAGCAGGACGTCCAGCGCCTCCGGGACGCGGCGGCGGCACCACTTCTCCACCCGGACGGCGAGCAGCGCGGCGGCGAGCGCCCCGAGGACGCCGCCCTGCCCTGGTGAGAGCTGCTGCCCGAACGCCGTGATGTTCGCTATGCCGGGGAAGACGATGACCGCGGAGACCGCCCCGCCCAGGACCGGTGTCCCGCCGAACTCCTTCGCGGTGTTGTAGCCGACGAACACGGCGATCAGCGACATGAAGCCGGAGGCGACCGCCGCCAGCGCCGGTACGACGGACGGCAGCCAGCCGAGGTTGGTCAGCAGCCCGTTGATCCCGGCGACGATGCCGCAGCCGATCAGCGCCGGGATCAGCGGCACGAAGATGTTCGCGATCCGGCGCAGGAACAGCTTGAACGGCGTGGCGTTCCGCGCCTTCTGCCGCGCCTTGAGCGCGGCCCCCTGGGCGGCCAGATCGGCGGCCGTGGGCGGGGGACCGCCGGGCGCGGACGATCCGGCGGCCGCGGCGGAGGCACCGGGAGCGGGCGCCCCGGCCGATGCCGACGACGGAGCCGAAGCCGAGGCCGGCGCGGCATCGGCCGGGGCGCCCGGCGGGCCGTCCGCCGTGGGGCCACCGGACGCGGCCGGAGCGGTGGTGCCGGATGCCGCGCCACCGGCGGCCGCCTCCGGTGCGGGACCCGGCTCCGGCGCCGCCCCGGTGGCCCGTTCTTCCTCGGCCAGCCGCTCGAACTCCGGGGTGACGCGGGCGACCGCCCCCGGGCCCAGCACGATCTGGTACGTGTCGTCCTCGACGACGCCCAGGACCGCGGGCAGCGCCTTGAGCGCCTCGTCCCGGACCAGCGAACGGTCCCGGATCCCCAGCCGCAGCCGGGTCATGCAGTGGGCGATGGAGGTGATGTTCCGGGCGCCGCCGACGAGGGGGAGGAGCGCGGCGGCGGTGGCGCGGTTCTTGTCTTCGGACATGTGCGGAGCCTTGCTGTGCGGACAACGAAGGGCGGGAAAGAACGGTTCGTATCAGGATGAATCGGGTGGCCGGAGGGCGCGACGGAACGGAACCGCGGCGGTGCGGGACCGCCCGGGCGCCCGGCCGGGGACCGGACGGTGCCGGCCGGGCCGGGATCAGGCGGTGCGGGCCGCTTCCAGGGCCTCGCGCAGATGGCCGCGTGAGGCGTCGAGGAGGCGGGTGGCCGACGGGGCGTCGACCTCGCCGAGCACGATCAGGATCGCGTTCTTCACCTCGCCGTCCGCCGCCGCGAGCGCGGTCTCTATCTCCGCGTCGGACGCACCGGTGGCCAACGCCACGATCCGCCGCGAACGGGCCTGGAGCTTGTCGTTGGACGCCCGGACATCCACCATCAGGTTCCCGTACGTCTTGCCGAGCCGGATCATCGTGATCGTCGAGAACATGTTGAGCACCAGCTTCTGGGCCGTCCCCGCCTTGAGGCGCGTCGAGCCCGTCAGCAGCTCCGGCCCGACGACGATCTCGATGCCGTGCTCCGCCGCCCCGGCCAGCGCCGATCCGGCGTTGCAGGACAGTCCGACGGTCAGCGCCCCGAGATCCCGGGCGTGCTCCACCGCGCCGACCGCGTACGGCGTACGGCCCGAGGCGGACACCCCGACGACGGTGTCCCGCTCGGTCAGCCCCAGCGCCGTCAGGTCCTCGGCGGCCAGCGCCTTGCTGTCCTCCGCGCCCTCCACCGCCGTGACCATCGCCGACGGGCCGCCGGCTATCAGCCCCAGCACCTCGGACGGATCGGTGTTGAACGTCGGCGGGCACTCACTGGCGTCCAGCACCCCCAGCCGCCCGGCCGTCCCGGCACCGGCGTAGATCAACCGGCCGCCCTCGGCCATCCGGGCGGCCATCGCGTCGATCGCCGCGGCGATCCGCGGCAACTGCGTCGCGACCGCGCCGGGCACCCGGGCGTCCTCGTCGTTCATCGTCCGGGCGATCTCCAGCGTGGAGCGCCGGTCGATCTCGGCCAGCTCGGGACGGAACGCCTCGGTCGTGAGCGTGTCCAACTGGGCCCGTAGCTGGGCCTGATCGGTTGTCGAAGTCATGTGGCGGCTCTTTCCGGCTCGTACGGACGGATCTGTACGACGTGCGGTGGTGCGGGTGCGGGCGAAGCGCCGGGCGGGGCGCGGGTCGGTCGACGGCCGGGCGGGCGCCACCGGGCGGGGCGGCGCACGGCCGGCGGTCGGTCAGCGGTGCGGGCGGGGGGAGTGACGGTGGGCGAGCGCTTCGTAGGAGGCGGACAGCGCGGGCGCCGCGGTGTCGTACGTCCGCTGCGCCACGCCTATGAACAGGCAGTCCACGACGAGGAGCTGGCTGGTCCGCGACGACATCGCCGCGGGCCGCAGCTCACTCTCCCGGGCCGTGGAGGTGGTCAGGATGTGATCGGCGTACGAGGCGATCTCGCCGTCCGGGCGGCCGGTGATCGCGATGGTCGTCGCACCGTGGTCGAAGGCGACCCGCAGCGGCTCTATGACATCCGTCGTCCGGCCCGAATGGGTGATGGCGAGGGCGACGTCCCCCGCCCGCATCTGCACCGCGTTGGTCACCGCGAGATGCGGATCGGCGTGGGCGTGCGCGATCAGACCGATCCGCAGCAGCTTCTGCACCAGATCCTGCCCGACCAGGCTCGACGCCCCTATGCCGTACACATCGATACGACGGGCCGAGGCCAGCGCGGAGACCGCCGCCTCCAGTTGGGTGACGTCCAGACCGGCGGCGGTGTCGGCCAGACACTGCTGCTCCTCCTGCGCCAGCTTCGCGACGACGTCGATCAGGGAGTCGTCGACCGCTATGTCGGCGGTGACGGCGGGGGCGCCGCCCGCGGCCTGCTGCGCGGCGAGCGCGGCGAGCGCGAGCCGCAGATCGCGGTAGCCGGGATAGCCCAGCAACCGGGAGGTGCGCACGACGGTGGCCTCGCTGGTGCGGGTGCGCTCGGCCAGTCCGGTGACGGTGAGGGCGGCGCAGCCGGCCGGATCACCCGCGACGGCCTCGGCGACCCGCTGCATGGAGCGGGTCATCGACGGACCGAGGGTACGGACCTTGGCCGCCAGCGCCGCGGGGGCGGGCGGAGTGGGGGCGGGCCGGGACGCGACGGCCGCCTCGGTGAAAGTTTCCTTCACGCTGCTGCTCACGCCTGAAAAGTAATTTCAACGCCGGGGTGCGTCAATACCTCGGCCCCGGCCTGTGGATAACTCCGGCCGGGCTCGCGGCGGAGCTGTGGACGGCGGAGCGGGGTGTCACCGGTCCGCGCGACAATGGAGGACATGGAGCTGGAACAGGCATTGCACGCCGCGCGGGCGCTGGTCCTCGCCGACCTGGTGGCGAACGACGTCGCCGACGCCGACATCGTCTCCCTCGTCGAGGACGCGGTCGCCCACCGCCGCTGGTGGGTGGAGCAGTGGCCGGCCGGGGCGGAATTCGTCGCCGGGCTGATAGCCCAGGACGTCCAGGACGCCCTGCTGGAGCGGTACGGCCGCTGGCCGCTGTGCCCGGTGTGCACGGAGTCCGGCGATCCGCACGCGCTCGACGTGGAGCCCGAGTTGGGGCCCGATCCGCACTGGGTCTGCCCCAAGACGGCGGTCGCGGTGGCCCGGGTCGGCAGGCTCGGCGCGCCCGCGGAGCACTGACGTGACGCTCTACATCGACCCGCCCACCTGGCCCGGTCACGGCCGCATGTGGTCACACCTCGTCAGCGATGTGTCGTTCGACGAGCTGCACCGCTTCGCCGCCGCCCTCGGCATCCCTCCGAAGGCGTTCGAGCGCGACCACTACGACCTGCCTCGGGAGCACTACGACGAGGCGGTACGCGCCGGTGCGGTCGAGGTCGGCAGCAAGGAACTGCTCCATCGCCTGACCGCGGCCGGTCTGCGCCGCCCCAAGCACCGTGCGCCGGATGACCGGACCGGCAGCGGTCCCGGTGTTCGGCCCGGCGGGTAGGACGGGCCTCGCCGGGTCCCGGAACGGAGGGGCGGCCCGTCGCGCCCCCGCAACGGAGAACGGCCGCGGGCACCGCCCAAGAGGCGGCTCCCACGGCCGTACCGGCTTCCGTACCGGACAGATCAGCGGCGTGCGCCCGCTGCCGCGTCGTCCTCCTTGGTCAGCTCCACTCCGGAGACCGCACCCGGCGCCACGCCCGGCCCCGATGCGGCGACCACCCGGGAGCGGTGCGGCGCCCGGTGCAGGCGGAAGGCGACGAAGGTGGTGGCGACCGCCACGGCGGCCAGCCCCGCGCCCAGCCACGCCGTGTACTCGTACCCCAGACCCGCGCTGATGACCAGCCCGCCGAGCCAGGGGCCGAGGGTGTTGCCGACGTTGAACGCCGCGGTGGTCGTCGCCCCGGCCAAGGTCGGCGCGGCGTTCGCGACGTTGAACATCCGCGCGTTCAGCGCCGGAGCGGTGGTGAACGCCGTCACGCCCAGCATCAGCGAGAGCGCGACCGCGGCGAACGGGCTGTGCGCCGTCAGCGCCAGCGTCGCCAGCACCAGCGTCGACGCGGAGATACCGGCGAACAGCGTCGGGAAGAGATGCGCGTCGGCGACCCGGCCACCGATGAACGTCCCGATCAGCGCGCCGAGCCCGAACAGCGCGAGCACCGTCGGCACCCAGCTCTCCGCCAGCCCGGCGGTCTTGGTCAGCAGCGGCGAGAGGTACGAGAAGAGCGCGAAGACCGCGGCGCCGTTCATCGCCGTGGCGGTCAGCGCCAGCCAGACCTGCTTGTCCTTGTAGATGGACAGCTCACGGCGGAGCCGCGGCTGATCCGCACCCGTCGGCACCTCCGTACGGGGCACCGCGACGACCACGCCCACCAGGCCGATCGCCGCCAGCACGGCCACCGCCCAGAACGCCGAACGCCAGCCCGCGTGCTGGCCCAGCAGGGCACCGGCCGGAACGCCCGCGATATTGGCGATGCTCAGCCCGCCGACCATGACCGCCATCGCCTTGGCCCGCTGGTTCAGCGGCACCAGCGACACCGCGACGGCGGCGCCGACCGCCCAGAACCCGGCACACGCCAGCGCGCTCACCACCCGCGAGACGAAGAGCACGCCGTACGTCGGCGCCAGCGCGCCCGCGACCTGCCCCAGCCCGAAGACGGCGAGCAGGGCTATCAGCGTCGTGCGGCGCGGCAGCCGCAGTGTCGCGGCGGCGAGGACGGGCGCCCCCACCACCATCCCGATCGCGAACGCGGAGACCAGCAGCCCCGCTTGCGGAATGGAGACGCCCAGGTCCTGGGCGAGCGGTTGGAGGATTCCGGACAACATGAATTCGCTCGTACCGAGAGCGAAGACGGAAAGGCCCAAAATGTAGACAGCGACGGGCATACGGGAACGTGGGGAGGGGGCAGGCATGTCCGTCACCAACAGTGCCCGTCCGCGGTGCATTCCCGCCACGCCGACGCCATCCGGTATGTCCGGAAGTGTCGGTGACCCTGTGGTCGCGGCCGCGGACCGGCGCGAGTCCCCGTCGCCCCCGGCTGCCCCCGGCGCCGTGCCGGCCACCGCGCGCCCGCCCGCGAGCCCCGACCGTCCCCGCAGGTCAGCGGCCCAGTAGCGCCAGCTCCGTCGCCAGGTTGTGCCGGGCGACGTGCTCCCAGCGCTCCCGGCCCAGCGGGGTGCGGAACAGCCGTGGCAGCTCCAGGAGTTGGCGTAGCACCGCCGCGCGGCCCGCGGTGAAGTCCGGATCCGGTACGAAGCCGTACTCCTCGCGGACGGCCGCCGCGTACGCCGCGTAGGCGTCCGGAGTCCCGGCGAGCACCGCCAGATCGGCGTCGCACAGCACCTCGCCGTCCCGGTCGCCGGGCTCCGGATCGTGCGTGACGGTGAGCCGCACCAGCCGGGCGACCTCCGCCGTGCGGTCGGCGTCGAGCCCCAGCTCCGGCAGGGCGCGCTCGGCCAGCGCCGCGCTGCGCTCCTCGTTCTCCGAACGGTCCGGCCGGTAGACCGCGTCGTGGAACCACGCCGCCAGCTCCACGGTGCCCGGATCGGCGGCGTACGGGGCGAGTTCGTCGATGCGCTCCAGGACGGCCGTCAGATGCGCGACCGTGTGGTAGCGGCGCTGCGGCTCCGCCCAACGGGCCAGCAGGTTCGCCGCGTACGGGGCCGGATCGGGGCCCGTCGCGCCACGGGTGCGGGCCACGGTCGCCGCCCAGCGGCGGTGCAGCTCCGCCGCCGGGCCGCCGGGCTCCGTACGGGAGTCGGAAGTCATACCGCCATTGTGGCGCGCCCGCCGGACGGCGGCCCGCCCCGGGCGCCGGGGGCGGCTCCCGCTCTCCGCGCGCCCCGGCCCGGCGGGGGCGGCGTCCCTAGGAGGCGGGCGCGTCCCGGCACGACAGTTGGCCCACGGAGTCGGCGGACGGTTTGAAGGCCGTCTGCCAGTTCTGCGTGCTCTTGGTGATGGACGGCAGCGAGAGGTCGAAGTCCCGCTCCCAGTCGGTGCCGTTGAGGTAGTCGCGGAGCTTGTCGCTGAGCTTGCGGCAGTCCGCGCGGTACTTCTTCGCGATGGCGATGCCGTAGTCGTTGGGCGAGCCGACGACGATGCCGGGCACCACCTGGAGCCCCGGGTACTTCTGGGTGAAGCCGTAAAGGATCATCTGGTCGGTGGAGACCGCCGTCGCCCGGCCCTCCCGGAGATCGGCGATACAGCGGGAGGCGTCGGCCACCTGATAGACGCTGATCTGGCCGTACGCGGGCTTGTTCAGCTCCTGGAACGAGGTGGTGCCCTTCCAGGTGCACACGGCCCGGCCCTTGAGGTCCTCCAGCTTCCGGATGCGGCGGGCGTCCTTGTTCCGGATCATCACGCCCTGCGAGGTGGTCGCGTACGGGCCGATGAAGTCGACGTTCTTCATCCGTGACGGCGTGATCGAGTACGTCGCGGCGACCAGATCCTTGTCGCCGTCGGTGATCACCTGGCCGCGGTTCTCCGACGGCACACTGCTGAAGTCCGCCTTGGCGCCGACCCCTTCGAGCAGATGCCGGGCCACGGTGATGTCGAACCCGGCGAACTTGTAGGAGGACTCCTCACCGGTGCCCGGCTGGTCGTTCTTCACCCCGACCGACACCGAACGCTGGGTGAGGAGCGACGGCGCCGGGTCGTCCGCGCAGGCGGACGCGGTCAGGGCGGTCAGGATGAGCAGCGCGGCGCCCCCGAGGGCGCGGCGCCGGGGCGCGGCTGATGTCATGGAATCTCCCCGTTGTGCGTGGTGTGACAGGCGGTACGCGGCGGCGGTCGGGCGCGGGCGTACCCGGTGGGCGCTCCGGGCGGCACGGCCACCGGAGCCGCCCGGATCAGGAGTCGTGCAGCACGGCTTCGGTGGCCCGGATGTCCGTCCGGCAGTGCCGCCCGGGATCCTTCTCCGTCAGCATCACCTGAATCCGTACGGAGGGGGTGCCGGCGTTCAGGACGAAATCGAGCGGCCGCCCGGAGCGGACGGGCACCTCCTGGGCGGGTGCGCCGCCGTCCATCAGGTACGCGGTCGCCGCGGTCCGGTAGGCGCACGCCGGGGCGCTCGGGTCGTAGTCCGACACCGTCAGGGTCAGGCGCAGCCGCTCGCGGGGCTCGCGGAGCGCGGCGCCGCCGAGGGTGAAGTCCAGGGTGTGCGCCCGACCTGCCAGCGGCAGCGTGCCGACGCGCCGCACCTGCCCCGTCACATCGATGTCGGCGTGCGCGGCGGCGTACCGGAACGAGAGCCAGCCGCCGACCGTGGCCAGCACCGAGACCAGCGACAGCGCGCCCACCGCCGCCACGCTGGGCGTCTTACGGATCAGCACCCGCACGGCCGCCGCGGCGACGGCGAGCGCGGCCAGCGCGATGCTCGGCGTGTACTGCCCGGCCGGGCCGTGCGGATCGGTCGCCTGGGCGATCACCAGGGCGGCGCAGGCCAGCAGCAGCGGCAGCCAGCGGGCGCTGGGGTGCATCACCCAGCGGATGATCACGTTCTTGATGTCGTTGGCCGCGATGGAGTGCGGGCCGGTGGTGACGGGGTTGTTGTGCCGGACGTGGTGGTTGTGGACCTCGGCGGGGGCGTCGGCCGCCCGGTCCCCGGCCCCGCCCGGGGGCGGAGGGGCGTCGGCGCCGGCCGTGCGCGGCTTCCCGGCGTCGGCTCCGGTCCCGACTCCGGTCCCGGTGGGCTCCGGCTTCCGTGCGCGCCCCTCCTTCCCCGGGGGGCCCGACTTCGGGGCGGAGCCCGGCTTCCCGGTGGAGCCCGGTTTCCCGCCTCCGGCTCCGGCGCGCTCCGGATCCCCGGTGCCGGTGCGCCGCTGACCTGCGGCGTCGCCGTCGGGGCGCGGCCGGGCCGGGGGCTTTCCGGCCCCCGCGCGCCCGGTGCGTCCTGAGCCCCGTGCGGGGCGCGACGGTCTCCCGCGCCTCACGAGGCGCCGCCGCCCGTACCGCCGCCCAGATGGACGGTGCCGTTCACCACACCGATCGCGGCGGAGTGATCCCCGTACGCGACGGGGGAGTTGACCGTGGTGCCGGAGAGGTGCGGCGCCAGGTGGGAGAGGAATCCGGCGGCGTCCCGCGCGGTGGCGGGGCCGGCCAGCCAGGCGGTGAGGGCCTTGGCCAGCGCCTGCCGCTCGGCGTCGTCCAGCCGCGCCAGCCGTGCGTCCAGGGAGGCGGCGCGGCCGATGTCGAGCACGGGCTCCGTGCCGCCCCCGAGGCGGTCGCCGTCGCGTCCCAGCAGGCGCCGGAAGAAGCCCTCCCCGGCGTCGACCGTGCGCTCCGTGATCCGCTGCTGGGCCGCCGCGAGCACGGATGTGCCGAGGCTGCTCGCCGCCATCGCGAGATACGGAGCGATCTCGGCGGACACCGTGGCCAGTTCTGACATGTGTGTCTCCCCCCGTCGGCGGACCGTGTGCGCGGTACCGCAACGCCCTTACCGGGAAGGCGTGTTACCCGTATCCGCCGGGTTTCACACCTTCTTCTCAACTCGGTCCGTGAGGTGCGGAACGGGGCGCCCGCGGAGGTGCGGGGCGCCGCCCGGAGAGGTGTCCGCGAGGGGGGCGTTCCCCGGCGGGGAGGCGCCCGCCGGGGGTTCCGGAGTGCGTGGCCCGCCCACCCGGGGGGGATCGCGGAACGTTTCCGGCCGTGTCCGTTCCGTAAAAAAGTCGTGGAGCGGCAGGCACCGTTTACGCTGGGGCGTGATTGGACTAGACCTATCGCGGCGGCTCCCCGGGCGTCGCCACCCGCACGACGCCCGCCCGCCGCACCGTCATCGCCACCACCGATTGGGGTCCCATGAGTAACCACCTTGGGGGCACACACCCTCGGCGCCACCACGCATTGCTGGAGGTGATCGCGCTCGACCCGCAGGACGCGGTCGCGGCACAGAACGGCGGGGCCGACCGCCTCGAACTCGTCACCGACATCGCCGCCGACGGGCTCACCCCGCCCCGCGCCGTCTTCGCCGCGATCCGCGCCGCCGTCACCCTCCCGCTCCGGGTGATGCTGCGCCACCACGACGGCTTCGCCGCCGGAGACGTCGACGCCCTCCGCGCGGACGCCGCCGCCCTGAGGGCGGAGGGCGCCGACGAATTCGTCCTCGGCTTCCTCACCCCCGACGGACGCCCCGACCTCACCGCCGTACGGGCGCTCACCGACGTGCTCGAAGGCTGCCGCTGGACCTTCCACCGCGCCCTCGACCACGCCGCCGACCGCGACGCGCTGCGCAAGGAACTCGCCGCGCTCCCCGGTGGCCCGGACACCTTCCTCACCGCCGGATCCGCCGCCGGCGTCGCCGAGGGCCTGCCCGTCCTCCTCGACGAACACGTCCGCACCACGGCCGGCGAACCCGGCTACGCCCCTCGGATGCTGGTGGGCGGCGGCCTCACCCTGGACCACCTGCCCACCCTGCGCGCCGCCGGACTCGACGCCTTCCACATCGGCGGCGCCGCCCGCCCGCACGGCTGGTCCGGCCCCGTCGACGCGGCGGCCGTACGGCGCTGGCGCACCGCCCTGGACGGCGCGCGGGAGTGACGCCCCCGGGGCGCGCGCCGCACCTGCCCGCGCCCCGGGAAGACACGGCTCAGCGCACCGCCGCGCCCTCGCCCTCCGCCGTCAACCGCTCCGGCAGCTCCGCCGCGTGGACGACGGTCAGCCCCGACACCGGACGGGTCAGGCAGACGTAGAGACGGCGCAGACCGGTGCGTTCGTCCGGCTCGCCGTCGACGATCGCGGCGGGCTCGTCCAGCACCACGTAGTCGTACTCCAGACCCTTGGCGAGCGTCGCCGGAACCAGCGTCAGCCGCGCCTCGGCGGACGTCTCCTCACCCGGGGCCAGACACGGCAGCCCGGCCTCCTCCAGAGCGGCACGCAGCCCCGGAACCCGGGCGTCCGCCGCGATCAGACCGACCGAACCCTCCTTGCCCAGGGCGTCGTGGCACGCCGCCAGCACCGACGCGTCCAGCACCTCCGGGCGCACCCTGCGGATCTCGAAATCGCCCGCCGCCTCACGGATCGAGGTGGCCTCCCGCAGATCCGGCGCGATCGCCGGGAGCAGCCGGGACGCGTACGCGATGACCTCACGCGGCACACGGAAACCCTGCGTCAGCTCCTCCACCACCGAACCGGGCTTGCCCAGGTGCCCCAACGCCTCCTCCCAGGTGTCGGTCGCCCACGGCGTGGTCCCCTGGGCGATGTCCCCGAGCACCGTCACCGAACCCGTCGTGCAGCGGCGGCCCACCGCGCGGTACTGCATCGGCGACAGGTCCTGCGCCTCGTCCAGCACCACATGACCCAGCGACGGCGTCCGCGCCACCAGGTCCATCGCCTCGTCGATCAGCACCGCGTCCGCCGAGCTCCACCTGGCGCTCTTCACACTCCGCGCCGGCTTCGCCCACAGGACCGCCTTCTGCTCCTCGGGCGTCAGCAGCCCCTCGGCGTGCGCGGCCAGGAACTCCGCGTCGCCCAGCAGCCGCAGCACCAGCTTCGCCGGATCCACCGGCGGCCAGACCGCCTTGACCGCCGCCTTCACCGCGACGTTACGGGCCACCGTGTCCTGCACCCGGTCGTCCGGCGCCTCGCCCGCCTGCTCCATCCGCACCAGCACGGCGTGCGCGATCCGCTGCGGCAGCGCCTCGCGCGCCGCGCCGTACCGGATGTCCCGCTCCCGCAACTCGTCGACGATCTCCTGGAGTTCGTACGCCGGGACGCGCCAGCGCCGCGAGCCGCGCACCACCACGCACGCCTCCTCGGGCGAGGCGACGTGCGACCACACCGCCCGCCGCAGCACCTCGGCCATCCGCGCGTCCCCCTTGACCGACGCGGCCGCCGCGTCGTCCTTGGCGCGCACCTCCACATGGCCCACCAGGGAGTCGACGGTCGCCTGCTTGACCTCCAGCTCACCCAGGGCGGGCAGCACCTGCTCGATGTAGCGCAGGAAGGAGTCGTTCGGCCCGATGACGAGGGTGCCGGAGCGCGCCAGCCGCTCCCGGTGCGCGTACAGCAGATACGCGACCCGGTGCAGGCCCACGGCCGTCTTCCCGGTGCCCGGCGCCCCCTGGACGCACACCGAACCGCCGATCCCGGCGCGGACGATCTCGTCCTGCTCCGGCTGGATCGTCGCGACGATGTCCCGCATCGGGCCGACGCGCGGCCGCTCGATCTCCGCCTGGAGCAGCGCACTCGTCCGCTCCGCCTCCGCCGGATCGCTCAGATGCTCGTCCTCGTACGCGGTCAGCTCGCCACCGGTGTAGCCGAACCGGCGCCGCATCCGGAGGTCCATCGGGTCCTTCTTGGACGCCCGGTAGAACGGCTGCGAGACCGGCGCGCGCCAGTCGATGACCATCGGGTCGCCGTGCGCGTCGTGGACGTGGCGCCGCCCGATGTAGAAGTTCTCGCCCCCGTGGCCGCCCGCGCCGCCCTCGGACGGGTCGAGGCCCGGCGCGTGCAGATAGTCGAGGCGGCCGAAGAACAGCGGGGTGTGGGCGAGGTCGGCGAGCGCCTTGATCCGGGCGTCGATCTCGCCCTGGAGGACCTCGGCGTTGACCCAGTTCGCGGTGACGTCGGCGATGTTCAGCGCCTCGGCGTCGGCGCGCATCGCGCGCAGCGCGGCCCGGGAGGCGGCGAGATGATCCCGCTCACTGCGGAGCGGATCGGCCCCCTCGCCGGCGGCCGGGGCGTGCGGATCGGGTACGGGATGAGCGTGCGCGGGCACGGGCGTTGCCTCCGGTGGACTCTCACTGCGGCGGGCACGCGCCCCTGCGGTCGGGCACGGCGGGCCGTCGTTCGGAACGGACGCCGGACGGGCCGCGCCCTCGGGAGGTGGGGCGGCCATCGGCGTGGTGCGAAGGACCGGCCGGTTTCCGTCCGGTCGGCGGCGCTCCTCGACGGAAAGCCGACGGGAGGCAGGGAGACGCGCGAGTCTAGTCAGCGGGCGCAGCGGGCGCCAACGCATTTCCGCGGGGCGGGAAAGCGGGGCGGCGGGGGCCGGGCGGGCGTACGCGGCGGGGCCGTGGCCAAGGCCCGATGGCCCCCGCCGGGGCGTCGCTGCACGTCGCGCTGGTACTACCCGCCCACCTGCGCCCGGCGTCGGTCCGTACCCCTCTCGTAGGGGGCCGTACATCTCCGGTAGGGGGTGGGGGTGATACCGCAGTGAGAGACCGGTCGGCGCGGGAATGGACCCATGGACCGATGTGTGGCATTCGCGCGAAAAGCATCATGGAGTCATGAGCAGCGCAACGATCTCCCCAGCAGCCGGACACCCGGCATCCCTGCACCCGATGAAGGGCGCCACGGCCCTCGGCGCCGACCACGCCGGCCGCCACCCGGTCGGCAGCGCCCTGCGCGCCGTGAAGGTCTTCGCCTCGGCCGCCCTCAGCGTCGTCCTCCTCGGCGAGTACGGAGAGGAAGGAACCCACCACCGCGTGCCCCGCCCCCGCACCACCGACCCGATACGCCACTGACCGTCCGCGTCCCCGACGGGACTCCGGCACCGGGCATCCGTCCGTCCGTGCCGCCGCGCGTCCGGTGTGTCCACCACCGGACATCTGGTTGACCGGAAACAGTTACGGGCCATCGGCCCATATCGGTTAGCGTCGCCGCCGAGAGCGCGCAGGGCGATGGGGAGGGGAAAAGAGTGTCTGCCGCCGACGGGACGCGGACATGGACATGGCGGCGTACGTGGGCGCAGAGCGTCGCGCACCCGCGCCGCACGGTCATCGCCGGAGCACTGCTCGCGGCATCCCTCATCGGACTGGGCGTGCTCTACACCGTCCACCCACTGGGGATGCCCGATATAGAGGTCTACCGCGCCGAGGGACAGGCCGCCGTCTCCGGCAGCGATCTCTACGGCTTCACGACCACCAAGTGGAACCTCCCGGCCACCTACCCGCCCTTCGCGGCCCTGCTCTTCATCCCCACCACCTGGATCTCCCTCACCACCCTCAAAATCGCCTGCTTCGTCGCCAACACCGGACTGCTCGCCGTACTGATCCAGCTCTCCTGCAAAGCCGCCGGGGTACGCCGTTCCGTGTACACCGCGCCCGCCGTCCTCGGCGCCACCGCGCTCGGCATCTGGGTGGAGCCGGTCTTCCAGACTCTCGTCTTCGGGCAGGTCAACCTCGCCCTGACCTGCCTCGTCCTCTGGGACCTCGCTCGCCCCGACGGCGCCCGCTTTAAGGGACTCGCCGTCGGCCTCGCCGCCGGGGTGAAGCTGACCCCGGCGATCTTCGCGGTCTATCTGCTGGTCACCGGCCGGGTGAAGGCCGCCTGCACCGCGCTGGCCGGCTTCGCCGGATCGGTCCTGCTCGGCTTCCTGGTGCTGCCGGACGCCAGCATCGACTTCTGGACCCGGCGGATGTTCGAGACGGACCGCGTCGGCAAGGTCTGGATCGTCGACAACCAGGCGCTCCAGGGTCTGTTCGCCCGTGTGCTGCACACTCCCGAGCCAGGCGCCGTCTGGGCGGTCGCCGCACTGCTCACCGCGCTCGGCGGCCTCTGGGCCGCGCACCGCGTCCACCGGCGCCGCGGATCGGACCTCTGGGGCGTGCTGTGCACCGCCGTCACCGCGCTGCTCGTCTCGCCGATCAGTTGGTCCCACCACTGGGTCTGGTGCGTGCCGCTGCTCATCACGCTCGCCGCGCGCACCCACCGTGTCCCCTGGCGCCGCGCGCTGCTCGCCGCCGTCACCGTCGCGTTCACCGCCCGCACCCTGTGGATCGTCCCGCACGCCGGCTACCGCGACCTGCACTTCACCTGGTGGGAACAGCCTCTGACCTCGCCGTACCCGCTGCTCGGCCTGGCGCTCCTCGCCGCGGTGGTGTGGCACACCCGCACCGCCCCCGCCCTGCCGGCCGCCCTCTCCGGCGGCGCCGTCCCCCGTCCCCGGGCCGTCCCCGTCGAAGCGTCCCGAATACCGGCCCCGGCGTCAGCCGCGCCGGACGGCGGCAAGGAAACGGCGGAGGGAGCGAGCTGAGCCCGTCGGCCGACCGGCCGCGGCTGACGCCTCGGCCGACCGGCCGCGGCTGACGCCCGCTCCCTCCGCAGGAGCACCCCCGGACGGGCGCGCCTTACGGACGTACGCGCCCCGGGCGTCCGCGCCGTCCGTCCGGGGTACGTGCCTCAGCGGTCCGTGTCCTCAGGCGGGTATCCGCCGTCATCCGGCGCTCAGACGTCCTCTTCCTCCGCCGACAGCAGCTCCGTGGCGTCCACGATGCGGTACGCGTAGCCCTGTTCGGCGAGGAAGCGCTGGCGGTGGGCGGCGAAGTCCTGGTCGACGGTGTCGCGGGCGACGACGGAGTAGAACCGCGCCTCGTGCCCGTCCGCCTTCGGGCGCAGCACCCGGCCCAGCCGCTGTGCCTCCTCCTGGCGGGAGCCGAACGTGCCGGAGACCTGGATCGCGACCGTCGCCTCCGGCAGGTCGATCGAGAAGTTCGCCACCTTGGAGACGACCAGCACCGAGATCTCGCCCTCGCGGAAGGCGTCGAAGAGCTTCTCCCGCTGCGCGTTCGTCGTCTCGCCCTTGATCACCGGGGCGTCCAGATGCGCGCCCAGCTCGTCGAGCTGGTCGATGTACTGCCCGATGACCAGCGTCTGTTCGCCCTGGTGGCGCCGGACCAGCGCCTCGGTGACCCGCTGCTTGCTGCCGGTCGTGGCACAGAAGCGGTACTTCTCCTCGGTCTCCGCCGTCGCGTACGCCAGCCGCTCCGAATCGGAGAGGCTGACACGCACCTCGACGCAGTCCGCGGGCGCGATGTACCCCTGCGCCTCGATCTCCTTCCACGGCGCGTCGAACCGCTTCGGGCCGATCAGCGAGAAGACGTCCGACTCGCGGCCGTCCTCGCGCACCAGCGTCGCCGTCAGTCCGAGGCGGCGGCGGGCCTGGAGATCGGCGGTGAACTTGAAGACCGGCGCGGGCAGCAGATGCACCTCGTCGTAGACGATCAGGCCCCAGTCCCGGGAGTCGAACAGCTCCAGGTGCGGGTAGACGCCCTTCCGCTTCGTCGTCAGCACCTGGTACGTGGCGATGGTGACGGGCCGGATCTCCTTCTTCGTCCCGCTGTACTCGCCGATCTCGTCCTCGGTCAGCGTGGTCCGCTTCACCAGCTCGTGCTTCCACTGCCGGGCCGAGACGGTGTTGGTGACCAAGATCAGCGTCGTGGCCTTCGCCTGCGCCATCGCACCGGCCCCCACCAGCGTCTTTCCCGCGCCACACGGCAGGACGACGACGCCGGAACCGCCGTGCCAGAAGCCCTCGACGGCCTGCTGCTGGTACGGCCGCAGCGCCCAGCCGTCCTCGGCGAGGTCGATCGGGTGGGCCTCGCCGTCGACGTACCCGGCGAGGTCCTCGGCGGGCCAGCCGAGTTTCAGCAGCGTCTGCTTGATCTGGCCGCGCTCGGAGGGGTGGACCACGACGTTGTCCGGGTCCAGCCGCGCGCCGACCAGCGGCTGGATCTTCTTCGACCGCAGTACCTCCTCCAGCACCGGCCGGTCGGTGCTGGTCAGCACCAGCCCGTGTGCGGGGTGCTTGACCAGGGTCAGCCGCCCGTACCGCGACATGGTCTCGGCGATGTCGACGAGCAGCGCGTGCGGCACCGGATAGCGCGAGAACTGCACCAGCGCGTCCACGACCTGCTCGGCGTCGTGCCCCGCGGCCCGCGCGTTCCACAGTCCGAGCGGCGTCACCCGGTACGTGTGGATGTGCTCCGGCGCCCGCTCCAGCTCCGCGAACGGCGCGATGGCGCGCCGGCAGGCGTCCGCCGCCTCGTGGTCCACCTCCAGCAGCAGCGTCTTGTCGCTCTGGACGATGAGAGGTCCGTTCACGCGCCTCGCCTTCCTACCTGAGTGCTGCCCGCTACCGTCGCCGCCCGGTCACCGGCCGTGGCCCGTGGCCGGGCGGTTGGTCAAACGTCCAGTGTGCCGCATCGGGGAGGGAACGGGCCCGGGTCGCGCCGGACGCCCGGCGGCTCCCGGGTCAGGGCGCGGCCGGAGCCGGAGTCGCCAGTTCCGCCAGGTGGGCCCGGAGCGTGCCGGAGCAGTGGGCGGGGGTGACGACGGAGGGGTGGAGGACGGCGGTGAGGCAGAGCCCGTCGATGAGGGCGGCGAGGCGTTCGGTCTCGGCGGGAACGTCGCGGCCGGGGCCGAGCGCGCCGCTGCCGGCGAGGCGGGCCAGGACGTGGTGGATGAGGGTGCGGGTGCCGGTGGCGGCCTTGCGGGAGAGATCGGCGAAGGCCGGGTCGGTGCGGGCGGCGGTGGTGAAGTCGAGGAAGACGGTGACCTCGGCGCGGCGCAGGTCGTCGAGGGGGAGCAGTTCGCCGAGGAGGTCCGCGGTGAGGCGGAGCTGCTCGGCCACCGGGTGACCGGCCAGCGCTCCGATCCGGTCGACGCGGCGCGTCAGCCGCGCGGTGACCCGCTCCAGCATCGACTCCATCGCGAACCGCATCAGCTCCTGCTGCGAGGCGAAGTAGTGGCGGACGGAACCGATGTTGAGGGCCGCCTCGTCGGCGACGGTGCGCAGGGAGGCGCGCTGGAGGCCGTCCCGGACGACGATCCGGAAGACGGCGTCGATGACGTCCCGGCGGCGGGCTTCCCGGTCCACGAGCTTCGGCACGGGTCCTTTCTACCACGTTTTTTATCACCCCTGTGATAAATTCTTTTTCTGTCACGGCTGTGAGGGAAAAATCGACGGAGAGAACGGGGTCATGTCATGAGGGCGTATCTCGGATTCCTGCTGATCAGGTTCGGCGTGCTCGCCGCGGTGCTGGTGGCGCTGGCGCTGCTGGTTCTCGGTGTGGCCCTCGCCCTGAAGCGGCGCGGCCGGCTCGCAGAGATACGCCGGTACGCGGATCCCGCCGCCCGCGCCGCCCTGCGCGCCGCCACCCGCAGGCTGACGGACGGTCCGGGGCGGGGCGGGGACCGGCGGTGACGGGCGAGGCGGGGCGGACTGCGGGACGCCGTGTCCCACGGGGGTGGATCACGGCGTTCCGCAGTTGTTCCGGGCCCTTGTCTCCGGGCCCTTGTCCCGTAGGGGATGGGACGGAGGAAGAAGCCCGGGGATGTTCCGGAGGTGTGGGCGGCCCCGAGGGGCGTACCCCTACGGGGCGTGCCCGTGCCCGTAGGGGATCCGTACGGGATGCCCCTTACGGGCCGAGCCTGCGGAAGGCCCGTTCCCCCCGGCTCACACCGTGTCGTCCGCCAGGTCGGCGACGCCGGTGATGCGGTGCAGAGGGTAGGTGCGGACCTCGTCGGCGGTGTGGTCGTAGGCGGTGACGAAGCCGCCCTCGACGCGTACGGGGGCGATGACGCGCTGGCTGGCTGCACCGTCGGCGTTGACATAGCCGATCCAGACGGCGGCGCCCGTGAGGACGGCCGCCTGCATCGTGGCGAGGGTCTCCGCCGAGGTGGTGCGGGGCGGCGCACCCGGTGACGGGGCGGTGGCGGTGACGGGTTTACGGGTGGCGGTGGCGGCCAGATCCCCGGCGCGGATGGCGCGGACCGCCGCCTCCAGGAGGGGCGGGTCGGGGACGGGCGGCCCCTCGGGCACCGGGACGGGCGCGGTGCGCGGCCCCGTGCGGTACGCGTCGGGCCGGGCGATCACGACGTCGCCCTCGGCGGACTCGGCGGCGGGCGCGTAGCCCATCGCCCGCAGGCCGTCCAGGAGGAGGTCCGGGGCGATCTGCGCGGCCAGCACCGTGGGGGCGAGGCGGCGCAGCCGCAGCGGGGCGGCGCGGCGGTCGGCGAGGATCTCGGCGAGCAGCGCGTCGTCGTCGCAGCGGACGTACGCGCCGGCCGCGCCGACCCGTAGCCGCCCGTGCCGGCGGGCCACATCGTCGATCAGGTAGGCGAGCGGCTGCGGGACCGGCGTCCGGGAGTGCGCGGTGAGGAATTCCTGCAGCTCGGCGGCGGTGCGGCCGGTGTCGAGGGCGCGGCGTACCGAGGTGGGCGTGAAGCGGTAGACCGTCGCGCCGCCCTTGGACTCGATGTCGGCGAGGACGCCCAGCGTCTCGGCGAGCGGACGGCGCAGCGGCCCGGGGGCGACGGCGGTCAGGTCGGCCTGGAGCAGGACGTGGTCGAGGGGCTCGGGCAGCAGCGGCGCGAGAAGCGCTCCGGCGCGGGCCGCGGCCTCCCGGGTCCCGGCGGTGGTCGGAGCGGTACGGGGCGCTCCCGCTCCGGGGCCGGTACCCGGGGCCCCGGCGCCCGGGGCGTCCAGGAGGGCGCGGCCGGGGGCCGACAGGGCGCCGCGTCCGGTGACGCCCAGGAGTTCGGCCTCGGCCAGCGTCCACCGGGCGAGGCGGGTACGGAGGTCTTCCCCGGGCGGGGGAGCGGCGCTCCCGGGGCCGCTCCCCGTACCGGCACCGGGTGCGGCGGGTGCGTTCTCCGGGGCGGTGCGCAGCGGGCGCTCCCAGTGGAGGCGGTCCAGGACGGCGGCCTCCGGGACGGCGGAGCCCGGTGGCAGCTCGGCGAGGAGGGTGAGGGTGCGGCGGCGGACCTCGGGGGCGGGGGAGCGGTCGAGGTGCGGGCCGAGGGCGGCGGCCGCCCGGCCCTTGGCGTCGGCGGTGCCGACCACGCCCGGGGTGCGGGTGGCGTCCAGCCAGGCCGCCACCAGCTCCGCCCAGCGCTGGGCGTCGGGCAGTTGCCGCCACTCCTCGGCGGCGGGCGTCGGCGCGTACCGTTCGTCGGCCTCGCCGTCGGAGGCGATCAGGCCCGCCCCGTGGGCCAGCTCCAGCCAGAAGGCGGCGGTCTGCTCGGTGGTGTCCAGGGCGGCGGCGGTGCGCTTGAGGTCGCGGACGCTCAGGCCCCCGGCGCGCAGCACCGCCGGACCGCCCAGATCCCACTCCTTCAGCAGCTCCTCGACGGTCGCCAGCGCCGTGAACGCCTGCCCGGCGGCGGCCGCGTCCACAGCCTGTGGATCGCGTGCGGTGACCGGCGCGAGGGCAGGCGGCACCGGCGCGGGGTCGCGGTGCGCGCGCCCCGCCCGCAGGTGCAGCGCCACCTCCCGGGGCAGGACGACGTTGCGGGCGCCCGCGGGCAGCAGCAGGCCGCGGTCCAGGAGCCAGCGCAGATGCGGTGCGGGCCGTTCGGTGACGCTGCCGTACGGCGGGCCCCACAGCAGCCGGTCGAGGACGGCGACGGACTCGGCGGGCGCCTCGTCCAGCAGCGCCGCCATCCGCTCGCCGTCCGTGAACAGCGAGGTCAGCGCGGCGACGGCGGTCACCGGGTCGTGGGTGGGCGGCAGTCCGGCGGCGGCGATGACCTCCTGGAGCCGCCCCGGCGACATCCCGGCCGCGGCCTCCGCGAGGGTCGGCCCGAGGCCGGTCGGCGACGGGTGCGCCGCACTCGGAGCCAGCAGTTCCCGGGCGGTCCGCACCAGACGCAGCCGGTCGTCGGGCCCCCACACCAGGGCCTGTGCCCGCAGCGCCGCCACCGCACCGGGCAGCGCGGCCAGCACCGCCGCATCCAGGGAGGGGTCGTCCGGCCCGCCCTGGGGAGCGTCCGGCGCGCCCGTGTCCTTGGGCGCGCCCCCGGACGTGCCCGGGGCGGGCGTTCCGGCTCCGGTCATCAGGGAGGCGAGCGTGGGGTACGGGCAGGGGTCGGGCGCCACCGCCAGCGCCTCGGCGGTCTGCAGCGCGAACCGGTCCAGGCGCTCCACGGCCCGCGCCACCGAGGCCCGGGTCCCGGCCCGGGTGGCGAGCTGGGTGACGTCGCCCGGCACCGGATTGAGCAGGTCGGGGCGGGTCCGCAGCAGGTCGACGAGCCCGTCGTCGGTGCGGGTCCGAAGCTCCTCGGCCAGGGTGCGGGGCGTATCCGTCATCCGCCCTACGTTAGCCGGGCCGATGCCCGCCGTAACGGGTTCCCGCTGTGACGGCGCGCACCCGGGCCCGTACGCACCCGCCGCGCGCCCCGGACTCCGGGATCAGGGGGACCCGTAGGGGGCGGGCCCTCCGGCCGCCGGGGTGCCCTGAGTTCGGCCGTGGCTCCCGTAGGGGCCGGGCGCCCTGCGGGACGTTCCCGTATCCGGGGCCGTACGCGCCGCCCCCGGTGTGCCCCGGAGGGGAGGCGGTACGGTCGGGGCAGTAACCAGCGGACGCCGCAGGGGATTTCGTGGGGATCGAGAGCGATCAGCTCGTTTTTGACTATCTGAGCCGGGTCGGCGACCTGGCCCAGCAGCGGGGCCTGCCCTCGTCGGTGCGGATGCGGCTGGTGGCCGATCTGCGGACCGAGGCCACGGCCAGGATCGCGGGCCAGAAGTCCCCGTCGGTCTCCCAGGTGAAACGGGTGCTGTCCCGGCTGGGCACCCCGGAGGCGGTGGTGTCGGCGGCGGAGGCGGACGCCGGGACGGACAGCCCTCGGACGCGGGCGGCCGCGCGGCCGGGGCCGGAGGCCGGGCGGTCGCCGACGGGGCCCGAGGCGCCGGTGCCTGACAGGCCGTCGGCCCCGGTCGTGCCGTCGGGGCCGCTCGTGCCACCGGGTCCGGCCGACCCGGCGCCCGCCTCGCCCCCGGGCGTTCCACCCGTTCCGCCGACGGGGGCCACCGGGCCCGCCGCACCGCTGGGCGCGTCCGAACCGCCCGCCTCCTCCGGCCTGTCCGGGAAGCGTGCCTCTTCCGGCCCGTCGGGCGGGCCCGGGACGGCCGGACCCGCCGGGGCTCCGGGAGCCACCGGGCGGCCCACCCCGCCCGGCCCCGCCGACGCGTCCGAGCCGGCCGATCCGCCGGCCCCGTCCCACCCCGCCTCACCGGATGGCGCGGAGGGTGGAACGCGGACATCCGGCGCCGCTCCGTCCGGTACTCCGTCCGGTCCGGACGGGACCGGTGAGGGCACCGGCTCCGCGTCGGCCACCTCCCGTGGCGTACGCGGGTGGCTCGGCGGTCCCGCCGCGCTCGGCGGGCTCGCGGGCAGGACGGGTGCGCAGGGCGAGGACGGCGCGCGAGGAGGGCTGGGGCGGCCGGTGCCGCTCGGGAAGTCCGGGCCGGCGGGGGCGCCGGGGAAGGTGCCGCCGCCGCGGGACGGGGCGCGGGCCGGGCAGTGGTCCGGGCTGTTCAAGAAGGGCGCCCGGGGCGCGGCTTCCGGGGAGCCGGCGGACGCGGCGGGGCCCCGGTTCACGCTGCCGCCCGGGGGCGCCGCACCGCCGCACCTGGCCGGCGCCGACGAACTGGGCGACGGCGACGCGGACTGGTGGCTGCCCCGCCCGGAGCCGACGGGCGTGGGCGAGACGGTGCCCGGGTTCGTCGGCGGTATCGAGATCCCGGAGATCTGGAAGCGGCCCGGGGAACAGGACGACGCGGAGAAGGCGGCGGACGCGGCGGACGGTACGCCGGGGGAGGGCGCCGGTGAGGAAGCCGGGGGCCGTCCGCTGCCGGGGCTGCTGCGCCGCGCCCTCGGCCGGAAGAAGGCGGCGCCCGCCCCGGAGACGCCCGCCCCGGAACCGGCGGCCGAGGAGGCGCCCGCGCGCGCCCGGGCCCGGCTCAGCCCCGTGGTGACGCTCGCCGTGGTGTTGCTGCTGGCCGGTGCGGTCCTCGGGAGCTGGCTCGCGCTGGCCGCGGGCTGGGCGGTGACGTTCCTCTCGCGCCGTCTGACCACCGCCGAGGCGAAGTTCGCGGCGCTCGGCGTGCCCGGTGTGCTGGCGGGCGGCGCGGCCGTATGGATGTGGGGCCGTGCCACCGGCCGGTGGGGTGACCCGATCGCCTCCGGGAAGATGGGCGCCGCGCTCCTCGACGGTCTGCCGGTCCTGGTCCGCGTCGCCGCCGTCGCCTCGGCGGTGTTCCTGGTGTGGCGGATGCGGCGCTGGGCCCGCTGACGGGCCGGGCCCGCCGCGGCTGACCACTCCTCACAGGGCTGCCCCGTAGGGGGCGTTCGCCCTCGCGGGATCTGCCGTGCCGGGCCCCCTCACGGGACGTCCCCTACGGACTCACCTGCCCTACGGACTCGCCTCCCCTACGGGATCCCCGTACGGCGCTTCCCATAGGGGAGACCGAACGGGCCACTGCCACCCGCCACGCAGTCCAGGAACGTGTTCCGGCGACGCCCGCCCGGAACGCGTTCCGGGAACGGGACCCCGCATTCCCGGTCACCTCCCGGAATGCGTTCCGCGAACGCCCCCCCGGGACGCCCCGGGCGGCCCTCTCCTCCCCGGAACGCTTCACCCCTTCGCCAGGCGTGCCCGTACCTCGTCGAGGATCTTGTCGGCGGCGGTGTAGCCGATGCCCTGGATCCAGAGCTGGTCGTCCACGCGGAAGGCGCGGCCGTCCTTCACCGCGTGCAGGTTCTTCCACAGCGGACCACTGGTGACCTGCGCTTCCTTCGACTTCTCCGGGGAGCCGTAGCTCGCGTAGAAGACGGCGTCGGCGTCGGCGCGGTTCATCTGCTCGGCGCTCAACTCCGTCATCAGGCCGTCCTTGGCGCCGTTGACGACGTCCGTCGGGCCGGTGCCGAGGTCGTCGAGGACGGTGCCGATGTAGCTCTGGCAGCCGTAGACGCGGGTGTCGGCGCCCTCGACGAAGCGGACGACGTTGGTCCGCAACGCCTTCGCCTTCGCCGGTCCGCCGAGCGCCGCGGTGACCTGCCGGGCGTGTGCCTCGTACGCCGCGACGGCCTTCTTGGCCTGCGGGATCCGGCCCAGCGCCGCCGCGTGGACGGCGAAGTTCTGCTTCCACGGGTAGCCGGTGGTCTCGGTCATCACCGTCGGCGCGATGCGGGTGAGCTGCTGGTAACTGCGGCCGTCGCGGACCTTGCTGGTGAGGATCAGATCGGGCTTGAGGGCGGCGACGGCCTCCAGGTTCGGGGCGCCGATCCTGCCGACGTCCTTGATCCCGGCGACCTTGTCCTTCGGCAGGTAGTCGAGGAAGCCCGAAGCGGCGTCGGAGCGGGTGGCGCCGACCGGCTCGACCCCGAGGGTGAGGGCGGAGTCCAGCTCCGCGGTGTCCAGGACCACCACCCGCTTCGGCGCGGCCGGCACCTCGACCTCCCCCATCGCCGTGGCGACCTTGTGCGGACCGCCGCCCGAGGACGGCTGCGCCCAGTGCGTCACCGGCTGCTTCGGACAGGCGGCGGCCTTGAGGGACCCGCCGTCATCGCCGCCGGACCCGCCGCTCCCGCAGGCGGCGAGCGTGAGGGAGGCGACGACCGTCCCGGCCACGGCGATCGCGGTGGAACGGACGGGACGCGGCCACGTCCCACGGCTGACCCGACGGGCGACGGCACGACGGGCGAGGTGACGACTCATGGGATGCCCTTTCACTCGTATTCATCTCGTACGGGAAGAGAGGCCGGAACGGCTGTACAGGTGGAACGGACGCTGCCCGTACGGGTGGAACGACGCTCTCCCCTACGGGTGGAACGACGCCATCCCTTACGGGTGGGACGGCACCGCCCCGTAAGGCTGGAACGGAGCCATCCCGTACGGGTGGAACGGCGGCCCCGTACGAAGGGAACGGACGGGACGCGCCCGTACGGGGTGGGACAACCCTGCCCCGTGCGGCTGGAACGGCGACAGCCGCACGGAGCGCCGGGGCACCCCGTACGCGAGCGGACGGTACAGGCCGGAACGGCCCCGAACCACAGCCCGCAGCGCCCCACCGGCCCGTCAGGCCCGGCGGCCCCGCCTCAGCCCCCGGAGACCTCACGCCTCCGGGAAGCCCCGGCCCCGGAAGCCGCGCCCCCGGAGCTCTCACCCTTCGCCCACGGCTGCCCCGGTACCACCAGCGGAGAGCCCGTCACCGGGTCCGGGATGACGACCGCCTCCAGGCCGAAGACCTCGCGTACCAGCTCCGCGGTGACCACCTCCCCGGGCGGGCCCTCGGCCACCACCCGGCCGGCGCGCATCGCCACCAGGTGATCGGCGTACCGGGCGGCCTGGTTCAGGTCGTGCAGCACGGCGACGACCGTGCGGCCCCGCTCGTGGTTGAGCTGGCGCACCAGGTCCAGCACCTCGACCTGGTGGGCGATGTCCAGATACGTCGTCGGCTCGTCCAGGAGGAGCAGATCGGTCTCCTGGGCCAGCGCCATCGCGATCCACACCCGCTGCCGCTGGCCGCCGGAGAGTTCATCGACGGCGCGTTCGGCGAGCTGCGCGACGTCGGTGCGCTCCATCGCCTCCGTCACCGCCCGCTCGTCCTCCGCCGACCACTGCTGCCACCAGTGCTGATGCGGCTGGCGGCCGCGCGCGACGAGGTCGGCGACGGTGATCGCCTCGGGTGCGACGGGCGTCTGCGGCAGCAGCCCCAGCGACCGGGCGATCTGCTTCGTCGGGATCCGCGCCAGATCCGCGCCGTCCAGGAAGACCGCGCCGCGCCGCGGCCGCAGCAGCCGCCCCAGAGCGCGCAGCAGCGTCGACTTCCCGCAGGCGTTCGGCCCCACGACGACGGTGACCGCGCCCTGCGGCACGTCCAGATCCAGCCCGTCGACGACCGTACGGTCCTCGTACGCCAGCGTCAGCTCCCGCGCCGTCAGCCGGCTCGGGGCGGGCCCCTCGGTCGCGGGGGCGGCGGTTGCGCCGGTCTCGGTCACGCTTCTCCTCCTGCGGCACGGCTACGGATCCCGGCGCGGCCACGGCCCGCCGCCCGGCTACGGGTGCGGTGGCCCCGGATGATCAGCCAGATCAGATACGGCGCGCCGACCGCGGCGGTCAGCACACCCACCGGCAGCTCCGTCGGCGCGAACAGCTTGCGGGCCAGCAGATCGCCGCCCACCACGATCGCCGCGCCCAGCAGCGCCGAACACAGCAGCGGGATCTGCGCGGTACGGGTCAGCCGCCGGGCGATCTGCGGCGCCAGCAGCGCCACGAAGTCCACCGGGCCCGCCGCCCCCGTCGCCATCGACGCCAGCACCACACCCAGCGCCACCAGGCCCAGCCGGGTGCGGCCCAGCCGGACGCCCAGCGCCGTCGCGGTGGCGTCGTCCATCGACACCGTCCGCTGCGCCCGCGCCGCCCACAGCACCGCGGGCAGCAACGCCAGCAACGCCCAGCCCAGCGGCGCCGCCTCCGCCCAGCCCCGGCCGTTCAGCGACCCCGTCATCCACACCTGCGCCTGCTGCGCGACCAGGTAGTCGCCCTTCGTCAGGAAAAGCTGGATCACCGAACGGAGCGCCACCGCGAAGCCGATACCGATCAGCACGAAGCGCGTCGCGTGCAGCCCGCCGCGCCACGCGAAGACGTACACCAGGCCCGCCGCCAGCAGCCCGCCGGCCACCGACAGGTACGGCAGCACGGTGTACGAGGTGATCCCCAGCGTCATCGCGCCGACCGTCAGCGCGCCCGCGCCCTGCGTCACGCCGATGATGTCCGGGCTGGCCAGCGGGTTGCGGGCGACCGTCTGGATCAGCCCGCCCGCGATGCCGAACGCCGCGCCGACCAGCAGCCCCACGGTCATCCGCGGCAGCCGCAGCGTCCCGACCACCAGCTCCTGCGACGACGGGCGCCCCAGGATCACGTCCAGCACATCGGACGGCGCGACGAAGTCCTCACCGACACAGAGATACGCCAGGCACACCCCGGCCAGCAGCGCCGCCAGCAGCACGGCGACGACCGCCGCCCGGCGGTGCACCAGGAACGAGACACGGCCGCCGCCCACCACGGCGTAACCGGCCGGACGGTGCCCGCGGGCCGGCCGCGCGGGGCCCGCCGCACGGGTCGTGGGGGCGCTCATGCCGCCACCGCCTTCCGCCGGACGAGGGTCACCAGGAACGGCACACCGATCAGCGCCGTCATCACACCCGCGGGCACCTCCGACGGCGGGAAGACGATCCGCCCGACGGTGTCCGACACCAGCACGATCACCGGGCCGAGCAGCGCCGCCATCGGCAGCACCCAGCGGTGATCGCCGCCGACCACCGCGCGCGCCAGATGCGGCACCGCCAGCCCGACGAACGCGATCGGACCGGCCGCGGCGACGCCCGCGCCGGTCAGCACCGTCGCGCCGAGCCCGCCGACGATCCGTACGACCGCGACCTTCTGGCCCAGCCCCCGGGCGACGTCCTCACCCAGCGCCAGGGCGTCCAGACCGCGCGCGACCGACAGCACCAGCACCGCGCCGACCAGCAGGAACGGCCAGATCTGGGCGGCGACCGCACTGTCCCGGCCGGTCAGCGAACCGACCTGCCAGAACCGGAACTCGTCCAGCGCCGCCGCCTGCGTCGTCAGCACCGCCATCGTCACCGACACCAGCAGCGCGTTGATCGCCGCCCCGGCCAGCGCCAGCTTCACCGGCGTCGCCCCGCCCCGCCCCCGGGTGGCGATGGCGTACACCACGACGGAGGCGAGGGCCGCGCCCGTGAACGCGAACCAGACGTACCCGGTGAGCGTGTGCACCCCGAACAGCGAGATCGCCAGCACCACACCGACCGACGAGCCCTGGCTGATGCCGAGGATGCCGGGATCGGCGATCGGATTGCGGGTGATGCCCTGGAGCACCGTCCCGGCCATCGCCAGCGCCGCCCCGACCATCAGGCCGATCAGCGTCCGCGGCAGCCGCAGATAGCGCACCACCTGCGCGGCGTCACCGTCCCCGCCGTGCACCAGCGCGCCGATCACCTCGGACGGGGAGAACGCGCGGCTGCCGACGGCGAGCGAGAACAGGACGGCCAGCAGCAACGCCGCCACCGCCGCCAGCGTCAGGACGAGCCGCCGCCCGCGTATCCGGCTCATCGCGCGGCCCCGGGGCCGGACGGGCCGGGGCGCGCGGCGGTGCTCCGGGGGCTGCTTGCCTGGTCGGCTGACATCGGGTCCATTTCGAGATATCCGGGCGCAGCACGCGCCCCCGGGTCGGGCGGCGGACCACCGGCCCCAGGGGCACGCTCTTAGGTAAGGCAAGGCTAAGGGTACGACCCGGGGCCGGGCCGGGCCCGGCCGGGCGGCCCCATCGGCTGTCAGCGGTCCCCGGCACAATGGAGGGCATGGCTGCCAAGACCGCCCCCACCGACCCGACCGCCGCGCGGCTGCCCGCCCCGACCGTCGGCTTCGATCTCGACATGACGCTGATCGACTCCCGCCCCGGCATCAAGGCCGCCTACCAGGAGCTGTCCGCCCGCACCGGCGTGTACGTCGACGCCGACCTCGCGATCACCCGCCTGGGCCCGCCGCTGGAGCAGGAGATACGCCAGTGGTTCCCCGAGGAGCGGATCGGCGAGGTCAGCGAGGTGTACCGGGAGCTGTACCCGAGGTACGCGATCGGGCCGACGCCCGCGCTGCCCGGCGCCCGCGAGGCGCTGGCCGCGGTCCACGCCGCCGGCGGCCGCACACTCGTGGTCACCGCGAAGTACGAGCCCAGCGCCAAGCTCCACCTCGACCACCTGGGCCTGGAGGTCGACATCCTCGCCGGCTCGCTGTGGGCGGAGGCCAAGGCGGAGGCGCTGCGCGCACACGGCGCCACCGTCTACGTCGGCGACCACACCGGCGATGTGCGCGGCGCGCGGACCGCGGGCGCGCTGTCGGTCGCGGTGGCCTCCGGGCCGTGCGACGCGCTGGAGCTGCGCGCCGCCGGAGCGGATGTCGTCCTCGACGACCTCACCGCGTTCCCGGAGTGGTTCGCGGGCTACCTCGCGGGCGACGCCGCGTCCGCCTGAGCCCGGCGGCGCTGGCCGAGAACGGAGCGCACCACGCCCGCCCCGGCGATCAGGAAGCCCACGCCCATCAGCATGCACACCCAGTAGAAAACCGAAGGCAGCGGCTCGGCACCGATGAACAGCGGCGTCATCGTGGCCAAAGTGGCCAGTGCGCCAATGAGGAACACGATCGCGCCGATTCGGACCAGCAGATCCCCGTCCCGGGGCGTTTCGTCAGACACCTGACCAGGGTAAGTCCGGGCCACGAACTCCGAGGAACCGCCCGGTACGTCTTGTCACCGTGGCCGGGAGCATTAGCCTTGGTGACGGCGGGTCCGGGTGACCCGCTGCACTGCTATCCAGACCAGTTTTTCCGGCAGCGTTTCCGTAATTTCCGCACATTCGGCATTTTCCGAGCAGTCAGCCCGCATTTTCCCACGAGTACGAGGACGAGGACAGACGTGCCTACCGGCAAGGTCAAGTGGTTCAACAGCGAGAAGGGCTTCGGCTTTCTCTCCCGCGACGACGGCGGTGACGTCTTCGTGCACTCGTCGGTGCTGCCCGACGGCGTGGACGCACTCAAGCCGGGCCAGCGCGTCGAATTCGGCGTCGTGGCGGGGCAACGCGGCGACCAGGCACTTTCCGTGACGATCCTCGACCCGGCGCCCTCGGTGGCCGCGGCCCAGCGCCGCAAGCCCGATGAACTCGCCTCGATCGTGCAGGACCTGACCACCCTGCTGGAGAACGTCACCCAGCAGTTGGAGCGCGGGCGCTACCCCGAGAAGGCGCACGGCGCCAAGATCGCCGGAATGCTCCGCGCGGTCGCCGATCAGCTCGACGTCTGACCCGCGCCGCCGGGCTCCGCGCCCTGGCAAGGCCCGCGCCCGGCCGGTCCGTCAGGACCCGCCGGGCGCGGGCCTTCCCGCAGGGCGCCGGGCCGGCCGGATCAGACGAACGCCAGCGCGTCCGGGCCGAGGGGCGGCACCAGCCCCTCGGCCGCCGCGCGCGTCAGCAGCCCCCGCACCGCCGCGTAGCCGTGCTCGCCGAGGTCGGCGGTGAACTCGTTCACGTACAGCCCGATGTGCTGGTCGGCGACGGCCGGATCCATCTCCTGGGCGTGTTCGAGGACGTACGGACGCGACGCCTGCGGGTCGTCCCACGCCATCCGCACCGACGTCCGCGCCGCGTCCGCCAGGCGGCGCAGCGTCTCCTCGCCCAGTGACCGCTTCGCGATGATCGCGCCCAGCGGGATCGGCAGGCCGGTGGTGCGCTCCCAGTGCTCGCCCATGTCGGCGAGGCAGGTCAGGCCGTAGTTCCCGTAGGTGAAGCGGGCCTCGTGGATGACCAGGCCCGCGTCGACCTTGCCGTCCCGGACCGCCGGCATGATCTCGTGGAACGGCAGCACCACGATCTTCCCGACACCGCCGGGCACCTCCGCCGCCGCCCAGAGCCGGAAGAGCAGATACGCGGTGGACCGCTCGCTGGGTACCGCCACCGTCTTCCCGGCGAGCCCCGCCGCGTCGCCGCCCTCGCGGGTCAGCACCAGCGGCCCGCAGCCGCGGCCCAGCGCCCCGCCGCACGGCAGCAGCGCGTACTCCTGAAGGACCCATGGCAGCACCGCGTACGAGACCTTCAGGACGTCGAACTCACCGCGCTCGGCCATGCCGTTGGTGATGTCGATGTCGGCGAAGGTCACCGACAGCTCGGGTGCGCCGGGGACGCGGCCGTGCGCCCAGGCGTCGAAGACGAAGGTGTCGTTGGGGCACGGCGAATAGGCGATGTCCAGCGGCCGGGTCACGGGTCCTCCTCGCGAACGGGCCCGGCGCGGTGGCCGGGCCGGGGTGTCACAGGGCGCGCAGTGCGGCGGGCAGTGCCGCGAACGCGCCGGTCAGCGCGGTGAGCGCCGGGCCGATGCGCCAAGCCGCCCGGTCGCGGGGGCCGACCGCGTTGGAGACCGTACGGATCTCCAGCACGCCCGCCCCGTGGGCCACGGCCGCCTCGGCGACCCCGAAGCCCTCCATGGCCTCCGCCAGCGCGCCGGGGTGGCGCGCCGTCAGCTCCGCCGCGCGGGCCGCGGAGCCGGTCACCGTCGACACCGTCAGCACCGGGCCGGTGTGCGCCCCGCAGGCGGCGGCGACGGCCCGCACCAGCGCCGGGTCCGGGTGGTGCGTGACCGTCCCGAAGCCCAGCTCCGTCACCGGCAGGAAGCCTTCGGGCGTCTCGGCGCCCAGGTCGGCGGCGGTGAGCGCGTCCGCGACGACCACCGAGCCCAGCGGGGCGGCGGGCGCGAAGCCGCCGCCGATCCCGGCGGAGATCACCAGGGAGTACGGCGCGCCGTCCAGCGCGGCGGCGGTCAGTGCGGTGGCCGTCCCGGCGGCGGCCGCCGCCGGACCGACGCCGGCGGCCAGGACGTCGAGGACGGGGCCGGTGCCCGTGCCGCGGTGCAGCGCGAGGCCGCCGGGCAGGGTGTGCGGGGTGTACGGGCCGCCCGCGGCACACACCGCGTCGCGTTCGGCGGCGACCGCCGTGACGACGAGCGTCCGCGCCGGACGGCCCGTCCGGCGGGCGCCCCCGGTCAGCGCGCTCAGTCCTTCTGCTTCAGGGTGAAGTGCCACATGGTCTTCGGGCCCTGGCCGTTGCCCAGCTCCGCGACCTGGAGCGTGACCGACTTGCTGTAGCTGGTCTGGCCGGTCTGCGGGTTCTGCTGCATGAAGAGGGTGTCCGCGTCGAAGGAGCGGTACGTCTCCTTGCTGGGCTCACGCATCACGGGGCCGCCGCCGATGACGATCCAGCCGGAGTCGGCGACGTCCGGCGCCACGCCGACGCGGACCTTCTCACCGGGGTGCACGGTGATGGTCTTGCCGCCGTTCTTGGAGATGCAGGTCTCGACCTGCTTCTTGCTCAGCAGCTTGCCGTCGCCGTCGCAGCCGGGCGTGGCCTCGGCGGTGACGGTCGTGGAGCCGACGGTCACGGTCGCCAGGTCGGTCGGCTTCTCACAGGCGGAGAGGGTGATGAGGCCCAGGGACACGGCACCGATGGCGGCAGCGGCACGGCGGCCCTTGCCCCAGGAGATCAACGCAGCGGTCATGACGGGCAGGCTATCTGGCGCCCCGGCGCTCACCACGCCCGGGTACGGCGTGCCGCCCCACGCCGCCCGCTTGCGCAGCGCCGGGCCCGGCACCCGGGAGCGCCGCCCGTACCCGGCGGAGGGGGAGGCCGTCCCTGGTGGGGACCGTGTCCGTAGCCGAGGGAGGCGGCCACCGGGTCCGGTGGGAACGCCGCCCGCGCCCGAGGGGCGCTGCTGTCCGGGCCCGGCGGAGGCCGCCGCGCGTGTCCGGCGGCCCGGCCCGTGGCCCGTACCGCCGCGTCCGGAGCCCGGCGCCCCGCCGCGCCCCGTATGCCGTACGCCCCGCATCCGCGGCCCGCCCCCTGCGGACCCCGGCCTCGCAAATCCGCCCGCGCGGCCCGGCCTCTCACCGGACCCGGGCGGCCCCGGCCTCTCACCGGACCCGGGCGGGCCGCGCCTCACCGCACCCGCGCTCCCGCCCGTCCGCCGTGCCGGGCCGCGGCCAGCAGGCCCCGTACGGAGATCAGCGCGCCGAGCGCCACCAGGGCGGCGGCCACGACCATGCCGGCCTCGCCGACGAGGGGCAGGGCGATGCCGATCGCGCCGCCGAGCACCCAGGACAACTGCACCACCGTCTCCGAGCGGGCGAACGCGGAGGTGCGGACCGTCTCCGGGACGTCGCGCTGGATCATCGCGTCCAGCGACAGCTTGCCCAGCGCCTGGCAGATCCCCGCGGTGGCCGCCAGCGCCGGGACGACCACCAGCGGCAGCGGCTCGTACCCGACCGCCGCCGCCACCGCCGCGGCCAGGGCGACGCCCAGCACCCCGGCGACGATCCGCTCCGGGCCGCGCGCCCGCAGCCAGGCGCCGACCGCGGTGCCGAGCGCGTTGCCGCCGCCCGCCGCGACCGCGACCAGCCCCAGCGATGCCGCGGCGCCCAGCCCGTCCAGCGGCTGCTCGCGCAGCAGGAACGCGAGGAAGAACGTCAGCAGGCCGGACAGGGCGCGGAGCGCGGCGTTGGCCTGGAGCCCGTGCAGCACCGACGGGCCGACGGTCCGCAGCCCCGGCCGCCGTCCGCGCCCGGTGGACTCCCCGGACGCCAGCAGCGCGCGGGCCTCACCCTTCCCCGAGTCGACCGTGTGCGGCAGCGTGAACGACAGGAAGGCGCCGCCGCAGAACACCAGGAACGCCCCGAAGAGCGGCCACATCGGACCGATCAGATGCAGCCCGGCGCCGGCCGGCGCGGCCACCGCGGTCGCCAGCAGCCCGGCGAGCGTCACCCGCGAATTGGCCTTGACCAGCGAGATGCGCGGAGGCAGCAGCCGCGGCACCACCGCGCTGCGCACCACGCCGTACGCCTTCGACGCCACCAGCACGCCCAGCGCCGCCGGATACAGCTCCAGACCGCCGCCGGCGACCGCGCCCGACATCGTCAGCGCCAGCACCGCCCGCGCCAGCATCGCGGCGGCCATCGCGGCCCGCCGCCCGTGCGGCACCCGGTCCAGCAGCGGCCCGACCACCGGCGCCAGCAGCGCGAACGGCGCCATCGTGACGGCGAGGTACAGCGCCACCCGGCCCCGCGCCTGATCGGTCGGTACGGAGAAGAAGACCGTGGAGGCCAGCGCGATGGTGATCAGCATGTCGCCCGCGGAGTTCACCGCGTGCAGCTCGATGAGTTTGCCCAGGCCCGTCTCGCCCGCGCCCTGGGCGTGGGTGGCGCGCCGGACGCCCCGGGCGGCGCCGGTGAACGGGCGGTGCAGCGACCGCCCGGCGGACCGGCCCGCCCGGCGGACCCGGTCGCGCCGCATCCCGCTCCGGGTCGACGCGCGCGAGAACCGCGAGCCTCCCGGCCCCTTCGACGCCCGTGCGGCAGCCATCCGGCCATACTGCCCGAATTGGTCAGCTATCGGCTGGTTTCCCGGGCTTGTCGTGCGAGGCGGCGGCACCTCGGACTCCCCGGGGGTGCCGCCCCGGCACCCGGTGATCGCATTTGCCGCTCCCGCCGAGGGGTCGTCCGCGGCCGAAGGGGTAGCGTGTGTAGCGCGCCACCGGCGGTCGTCCATGGCCGCGCGCCTTTGCGCGATCCCTCAGAATGGGTCGTGAGAGGTGCGCTCGACCCAAGCGATCGGGCGCGGACGTCGACGCGGTCCCCAGGTCCGCTCCGCCCGCCCCGCCCCGCCGGTCGTCCGGACAAGGACAGGACAGCTCCGGCTGGCGCACTCGTGAGACGGCGTGGAAGAGAGAATCGATTCTTGTGAGTGCTGCGATGCGAAGCCGTACCCCGGACCGCCTGTGCGCCGAGGCGGTCGACCTGGCCCGTGCGGCGGCCGAGGAGACCGCGCTGCCGGGCATGGTCGGCGAGCACCTGGAAGCCGTCGCCGACGGTGACCGCGTCGTCACGCACTTCTTCGCCTGCAAGGAGCCCGGCTACCGCGGCTGGCGCTGGGCCGTCACCGTCGCCCGCGCCTCCCGCGCCAAGGTCGTCACCCTCGACGAGTCGGTGCTGCTGCCCGGCCCGGACGCGATCCTCGCCCCCGAGTGGGTGCCGTGGAGCGAGCGGCTGCGCCCCGGCGACATGGGCCCCGGCGACCTGCTGCCCACCGACGCCGACGACCTGCGCCTGGAGCCCGGCTACACCGGTGAGGACGCCCCGCCGCCGAACTCCGCCCTCACCGAGGACCTGCCCGCCGAGACCGCGGAGCTCGCCGAGATCGCCGACGCCGAGGACGCCGACGTCGTCCCCGGCTCGCCCGCCGTCCAGCCCGTCCCCGCCCGCGGCGACCTCACCTCCCTCGCCGACGAGCTGGGCATGCGCCGCGCCCGCGTCCTGTCCCGCTACGGCCTGCACGAGGCCGCCGACCGCTGGGACGAAGCGTTCGGCGCCCGCACCGCGATGGCCCAGGCGGCCCCCGCCACCTGCGTCTCCTGCGGCTTCCTCACCCCGCTCGCCGGCTCCCTGCGCCAGGCGTTCGGCGTCTGCGCCAACGAGTTCTCCCCCGCCGACGGCCGCGTCGTCTCCCTCTCCTACGGCTGCGGCGGCCACTCCGAAGCGGCCGTCATGCCCGCCCCGCCCCGCCCCCCGGCCCCGGTCATCGACGAAACGATCATCGACCCCCTCACCCTCCGCCCCGCCCCCACCGGCGGCTCCGTGGAGGACACCACCCCACCCGAAGACCTGGGCCATAGCTGACCCCGAGTCTGTTCTTCTTTTCCCTCCCTCTTTCTCCGAGGAAGCGGTCCGGCAGACGGCGTACAACGGGAGGTGGCGGGGCCGGGGGTGGTGCCGAGGACGTAAAGCGGAGCAGTCCTCGGCACCACCCCCGGCCCCGCCACCGCACCCACCACCCACCGAGGACCGCCCCCTCCCCCCGCCGGGCAGGCGCCCCGCGCTACGGCCGGCACACAACCCGTAGAAGCGGAGACGCAACGTGCCCGGTACGCCCATGGTCCACGGGACCCCAGAAGGGGCCGACCCCTTCGGTACCTCCCGGCTGCGCCGAGGAGTCCTGGAGGCGTGGGCCGCCTCCCCCGCCCGCTTCCGGGAGGACGCCAACGCCGAGGAGGACCTCGCCCTCGGCGGCTACCGCGACCGCCTCGCCGTCGAACTGGCCCAGAACGCCGCCGACGCCGCCGCCCGCGCCGGCGTCCCCGGCCGCCTGCGGCTCACCCTGCACCCGGCCGACGGTGCCGCCCCCGCCGTCCTCGTCGCGTCCAACACCGGCGCCCCGCTGGACGCCACCGGCGTCGAATCGCTCGCCACCCTCCGTGCCTCCGCGAAGCGGGAGGCGAGCGCCGCGTCGGGCGCGGTCGGCCGGTTCGGTGTCGGGTTCGCCGCCGTGCTGTCGGTCTCCGACGAACCGGCGCTGATCGGCCGCACCGGCGGCGTCCGCTGGTCGCTGGCCGAGGCGCGCGAGCTGACCCGCGAGATCGCCGCCCACAGCCCCGGGCTCGGCGGGGAGCTGCGCCGCCGCGACGGCCATGTCCCGCTGCTGCGCCTGCCGCTGCCCGCCGAGGGCTCCGCGCCCGAGGGCTACGACACCGCCGTGGTGCTGCCGCTGCGTGACGGCGCCGCGCTGGAGCTGGCCGAGCGGCTGCTCGCCGGGATCGACGCCGCACTGCTGCTGACGCTCCCCGGCCTCGCCGAGATCGTCGTCGAAACCCCGGACGGCGTACGGGAGTTGCGGCGCGCGCACGACGGCGAACTGGTGCGGATCGAGGACAGCGAGCGCGGTGACACCCGCTGGCGGGTGGTCACCGACGGCGGCCCGCTCCAGCCCGCGCTCCTCGCCGACCGGCCGGTGGAGGAGCGGCTGCGCCCGGTGTGGTCGGTGACGTGGGCGGTGCCCGTGGACGCCGACGGCGCCCCGGCGGCGCCCGGTACCGCGCCCGTGGTGCACGCGCCGACGCCGACGGACGAGCCGATGGGTCTGCCGGCGCTGCTCATCGCGTCGTTCCCGCTGGAGCCGACCCGCCGCCACGTCGCGCCCGGCCCGCTCGCCGACTTCCTGGTGGACCGCGCCGCCACCGCCTACGCCACGCTGCTCGGCGCCTGGCGCCCGCTGACCACCGCCGCCCTGGACCTGGTGCCGGGCCCGCTCGGCAAGGGCGGCATCGACGGCGAACTGCGCGGAAAGATCCTTCAGTTGCTGCCCCGGACGCGGTTCCTGCCCGCCGCCGCCCCGGCCGCCGCACCGCCCGCCACGCCCGACGACACCTGGGACGAGCCCGGCTCCGCCGCCCGTGACGGACTGCGGCCCGTCGACGCGGAGGTCCTGGAGGGCGGCGGCGCCGGGCTCGTCGCCGTCCTCGCCGAACTCTTCCCCACGCTGCTCCCCGCCGGGCTGGAGCGCCGCCCGGAGCTGCGGGCGCTGGGCGTCGCCCGCGTCCCGCTCGGCGAGATGATCGACCGGCTGGCGGGCGTCGAACGCGCCCCGTCCTGGTGGTGGCGGCTGTACGACGCGCTGGCCGGCACCGACCCGGACCGGCTCTCCGGGCTCCCCGTACCGCTGGCCGCACCCGGCGGCGGCGCCGTCCGGACGACGCTCGGCCCGCGGCAGGTGCTGCTGCCGGTGCCCGGTGAGGACACGGCGGACGGCGCGGCGGCCGCCCGGTACGCCACGCTGACCCGCCTCGGGCTGAAGGTCGCGCACCCCGAAGCCGTCCACCCGCTGCTGGAGAAGCTGGGCGCCCTGCCCGCCTCACCGCGCGCGGTCCTGACGACCCCGCAGGTCAGAGCGGCCGTCGCGGGCTCCCTCGACGCCGACGAGGACGCGTGGGACCTGCTCGCCGACCCGGACGGGCCGGGCGCGCCGCCCGGCGCCGACGAGATCGCCGAGACGGTCCTCGCCCTCGTCCGCGACGCGCACCTCGCCCCCGGCGACGAACCGTGGCTGGCCGCGCTCGCCCTCCCCGACGAGGACGGCGAACTCGCCCCCGCCGGCGAGCTGGTCTACCCCGGCAGCCCCTTCGAACAGGTCCTCCGTGAGGGTGAACTCGCCGCCTGTGACGCCGAGTTGGTGGACCGCTGGGGCGAACAGCCGCTGACCGCCGTCGGGGTGATGGCCGCCTTCGCGCTGGTCCGCGCCGCCGATGTGGTCCTCGACCCGGATGAACTGGAGCCGCGCGACGGCGACTTCGCCGAACCGGACGACGCCGGGCTGCTCGACGCCGTCGACGTCTGGTGCGAGGACATCCTCGACGCGCTGCCCGACACCCCCGTACCGCCGGTCGTCACCGAACTGATCGCCGTCCGCGACCTCGACCTCGTCGACGACGACGCCTGGCCGCAGGCGCTCGCCCTCCTCTCCCAGCCACCGCTGCGCGATGCCCTGACCAGCCCCGTACGGGTCCTGCTGCCGGACGGCACCACCGAATCCGTCCGCCCCTACACCGCGTGGTGGCTGCGCGGCCACCCGGTCCTCGACGGCCGCCGCCCGGCCGGACTGCGCTCCGCCGCCGGTGACCCGCTGCTCGCCGGGCTGTACGAGGCGGCCGACGCCGGGGATGTCGATCCGCAGGTGCTGCGGGCGCTGGGGGTGCGCACCTCGCTGGCCGCGCTGCTGGACGAACCGGGCGGCGCCGCCGAACTGCTGGGCCGCCTCGCCGACCCGGACCTGCCGGTCAGCGCCACCCAACTGCACGCCATCCACGGTGAGTTGGCGTCACTCGACCCGGAGGCGGTGACGCTGCCCGACGCGCTGCGCGCGGTCGTCCCGGACGCCGACGGCGGGCCCGGCGGCGCGGTGCGGGTGGTCGACGCGGCCGACGCGCTGGTGGCCGACGCGCCGGACCTGATGCCGCTGGCGGCCGGACGGGCGCTGCTGCCCGTCGCCCCGGACCGCGCCGAGGCGCTGGCCGACCTCCTCCAGGTGGCGCGGCTGAGCGAGGCGGTGGCGGCCGAGGTGCGCTCCGAGGGCGTCCGGCACGCGGTACCGGACGAGGTCCGGGCGCTGCTGGGGCCCGCCACCCCCGAGGCGTACACCGAACACGAGGAACTGCTGGTCGGCGACGGCGACACCACCGCCGAACTGGACTGGCGCCTGACGCCGGACGGTGCGCTGCACGCCGCGACGCTGGAGGGCGTGGCCGCCGGACTGGCCTGGGCCACCGGCCAGTGGCCCCGCCGCTTCGAGGTCGCCGCCCTGCTGGAGGACCCGGACCGGGGCGACGAACTGGCCCGCGCCCGCTGGTTCGACTGACCCGGACGGCACGGGGCGGCTCCCGGCACCCGCCGGAAAGCCGCCCCGTACACCCGGTGCGCCCGTCAGCGCCTCATCCGGCGAACTTCTTGATCAGCCCCCAGATGAGGGCGCCCGCGCCGACCAGGAGGATCAGCCATTCCCACCACTGGACCGGACCGGAACCGCTGCCGGACGAGTAGTAGGTGTGGTGGTAGTGATGCGACCGTGCCAGTACCTCGTGGGTGAGGTCCCCCGCGGAGAGAGCCATGGGCAGGGACCCTAGGGGGCGCGGTACCGGCGGCGCCACCCGCGGGCGGTCACCGTGACCGGGCCGGTACGCGGTTCCCGCGTGCCCGCTCCCCGCCGGTGAAGCACCCGTCCCTCCCGTCGCGTCCGCCCGTCGTGGCACGCCTGTGACACGCAACTCGTACGCCGTACACGGGAGTTCACGCTTCCGCCACCCGCACTGCGTAGACCTGCGGATACATCCGCGGTGGACCTGCCACCGCCCCATGGAGGTGTCCGCCATGTCCCGTTCCTTCGCCGACCGCCCGGCGCTCCGCGCCGCGACCGCGCTCGCCTTGACCCTGGCCGCCGGGGCCGTCGTCCCGGCCGCCGTCGCCGCCCCCGCCGCGCCGCGGGCCACCGCCGCCGTCGACGACAACGGCCGGGAACTCGCCTACACCGCCGCCCCGGGCCAGGCCAACGACGTCACCGTCACCGAGACGTACGAGAAGGGCGACCACACCCGGCTCACCTACCTGATCGACGACGTCGTCCCCATCGCCGCAGGTCGCGGCTGTGCCCACCCCGACGCCGCCGACGCCACCACCGTCCGCTGCACGGTCGTCACCGTCGAGAGCCAGGACCCGTACGCCGCGCTGACGATGGACCTCGGCGACCGCGACGACCACCTCGCGCTGAACAACACCGCGGGCGAGACGTACTACTTCAACCGCGTCCTGCTGGGCGACGGCGGTGACACCGCGACGACCACCGGCGCCGCCGACGGCAGCACGGTCGTCGGCGGGGCGGGCGACGACCGGATCGCGGTGGGGGAAGCGGCCATCGCCCTCGGCGGTGAGGGCCGCGACACGATCGAGGTGAACGGCGACTCCGCGTTCGCCGAGGGCGGTCCCGGCGCCGACGTCCTCCAGGGCGGCCCCGGTGACCAGAACCTCTCCGGCGACGAGGGCGACGACAAGCTGTACGGCGACCCCGGCGACGACATCCTCAACGGCGGCCCGGGCGACGACATCCTGTACGGCAACAGCGGCAACGACCACCTCTACGGCGGCCCCGGCAAGGACCAGCTCTCGGGCGGCCCCGGCGAGGACGTCGTCCAGCAGGACTGAGGACGGGGGCGGGAACGGGGGAGGGGGACGGGGACGGAGCGGGCCCGGGGGAGCGGCAGGGGGCAGGAGCGTCCGGGGCGCGGACGCGTGTCCGGCTGACGGAGCCGGGCCCGCCCGTACCCCCGGCGGCCCCGGGCCCGCCCGTTTCGCCTGACGCGCCGGGCCCGCCACGTACGCCTGACGGCCCCCGCGCCGACCGGCCCCGGGCCGCCCGCATGCCCGAGGAGCCCGGCCCCGCCCCGCATCACGTGTCGGGGGCTGCCCCTCACGCCTCTGTCCGCCCCAGCCTGCGCCACACCACCTCCAGCGTGAGCCCGGCGAGCGCCGCGACCCCCACCGCCGTCCACGGCAGGACCGTGCCCACCAGGCGCAGGGCGAAGAAGCGCTGGAGCCAGGGGACGGCCAGCACGATCAGGAAGGCGGCGCCCATCGTCGCGACCAGGGCGATCCGCCACCAGGTGTAGGGGCGGGCGATGATCGCCAGTACCCACATCGCGGTGAGGAAGAGCGTCAGCGTCGCCGCGCTGGTCTCCGCGGGCAGCGCGTCCGGCCCGGTGTAGTGGTGGCGCGCCAGCAGATACGTCACGAACGCCGCGGCACCGGCGATCAGCCCGGACGGCACCGCGTACCGCATCACCCGGCGCACGAAGTGCGGCCGCGCCCGCTCCTTGTTGGGCGCCAGCGCCAGGAAGAACGCCGGAACGCCGATGGTCAGCGTCGACAGCAGCGTCAGATGGCGCGGCAGATACGGGTACGGGATCTGCCAGCAGGCCACCAGGAGCGCCAGCAGCACCGAGTAGACCGTCTTCGTCAGGAAGAGGGTGGCGACCCGGGTGATGTTGCCGATCACCCGGCGGCCCTCGGCGACCACCGACGGCAGCGTGGCGAAGCTGTTGTCGAGCAGCACGATCTGCGCGACCGCCCGCGTCGCCTCCGCGCCCGAGCCCATCGCGACACCGATGTCCGCGTCCTTCAGCGCCAGCACGTCGTTGACGCCGTCGCCGGTCATCGCGACATGGTGGCCGCGCGACTGGAGGGCGGCGACCATGTCCCGCTTCTGCCGCGGGGTGACCCGGCCGAAGACCGTGCCGCCCTCCACCGCGGCGGCCATCCGCTCCGGCCGGGCGGGCAGCTCCCGCGCGTCCACCGGCGCCGCCGCCCCCGCCATCCCCAACCGCCCGGCGACCGCGCCCACCGACACCGCGTTGTCACCCGAGATGACCTTCGCGGCGACGTCCTGCTCCGCGAAGTACGCCAGCGTCGCCCCGGCGTCCGGCCGCACCCGCTGCTCCAGCACCACCAGCGCCGCCGCCGCGACGTCCCGGGCGAGCGCCGGATCGTCCAGCGCCCGGTCGGTGCGGCCCAGCAGCAGCACCCGCAGCCCCTCGGCGTTCAGCTCCTCGGTGTCGGCGAGCGCCGGATCGCCGGGCGGCAGCAGCACGTCGGGCGCGCCCAGCAGCCAGGTGGCGCGGCCGCCCGCCGGGTCGTCGAGGACGGCGCCGCTGTACTTCCGGGCGGACGAGAACGGCAGCGCGGCGGCGCACCGCCAGCCGTCCTGTCGGGGAAACGCCTCGATGAGGGCGAGCAGCGACGCGTTGGGCCGCGGATCGGCGCCGCCGAGCGCGCCGAGGACCTGCCGCAGCCGCCCCTCGTCGGCGCCGTTCAGCGGCCGCAGCGCGCTGACGTCCATCCCGCCCTCGGTGAGCGTGCCGGTCTTGTCGAGGCAGACGACATCGACGCGGGCCAGCCCCTCGATCGCCGGCAGCTCCTGCACCAGGCACTGTTTGCGGCCCAGCCGGATCACCCCGATCGCGAACGCCACCGACGTCAGCAGCACCAGCCCCTCGGGCACCATCGGCACGATCCCCGCGACCATCCGCCGCACCGCGTCGTCACCCGCCATGTGCAGGGTGAACAGGTGGCTGAGGATCAGCCCGAGCGCGGTCGGGACCATCATCCACGTCACGTAGCGCAGGATGCGGCTGATGCCGGTGCGCAGCTCGGAGTGGACGAGGGTGAAGCGGCTGGCCTCCTCGGCGAGCTGCGCCGCGTACGCCTGGCGGCCGACCTTCGTCGCGGTGAACGCGCCGCCGCCGGCCACCACGAAGCTGCCCGACATCACCGGCTCCCCGGGCTTCTTCAGCACCGGGTCCGCCTCGCCGGTCAGCAGCGATTCGTCGATCTCCATGCCGTCCGCCTCCAGCACGGTGCCGTCGACGATGACCTTGTCGCCGGGGCCCAGCTCGATGACGTCGCCGAGGACCACCGCGGAGGTGGAGAGCGCGGTGGCGCGCCCGTCCCGCCGGACGGACGGCTTCGCCTCCCCGACGACCGCGAGGCTGTCCAGCGTCCGCTTGGCGCGCAGCTCCTGGAAGATGCCGATGCCGGTGTTGGCGACGATGACGAAGCCGAACAGCCCGTCCTGGATCGGCCCCACGATCAGGATGATCACGAAGAGCACGCCGATGATGGCGTTGAAGCGGGTGAGGACGTTGGCCCGCACGATGTCCGCCACCGAGCGCGAGGAGCGTACCGGCACGTCGTTGACCTCGCCCCGGGCGACCCGCTCGGCGACCTCGGCGGCGGTCAGCCCCGGGTGCGCGGGCGGCTCGCCGCCCGGCGTCCCGGCGCCGTCAACGGCGTCCGGCCCTCCGGAGCCGCCGCTGTCCGGCCCTGGACCACCGCCCGGTTTCGCCCACTGCGTCATGGTTCGACGGTACGGGGAGGGGGCGCGGCGCACCCGCTGGGCGGGTGAAGGGGTGGCTCAGGCGGCGTCGTCGGCGGCTGCCGCCGCGGCGCGCTTGATGGCGGCGTCGCGCTTGCGGACGTACCAGATGCCGAGGCAGCCGAGCGCGCCGCCGGCCAGGCAGGTCCACACCCACCAGGCGTGGCCGTTCCGCTCGAACACCGGGTAGAAGGGCAACTGGCCGAGGAAGAGGACGAACCAGATGAGGGTGCCGCCGGTGATCGTGCCGACGACGGGGCCTTCGAGCGGCGCCGGAGCCGCGCGCAGTTCGGACTTCTTCCACATGGGCCCCAGCTTACGGGGGCGGACCGGCGGCTCCGCGCGGGTGGTCCGGCCGCTCCCCGAAGGCGCCGGGCGGCCGTGCGGCGCCTGGGTCTACGCGCGAAGATAGCGATCAACGAATTGTTTATTCATACTGAACTCTTCCGGATCTGACTGGTTTAGATCGTTGATTGCTCCAAACTGATCGGGAAACTTACTGTCCGTGCACCCGTCCCGGGGCCACCCCGGGCCGGGCCCCCGCGCCTGATCCAGGCCCGTCCCCCCAAAGGTCCCGCCCATGTCGTCCTCGGCCACCACGCCGGTCGAAAGCGCTCTTCGGAGCCCAGGCCACCCGCCCAAGAACGGGCTCGACCGCTTCTTCAAGATCTCCGAGCGGGGCTCCACGGTCGGCCGCGAACTCCGTGGCGGTCTGGCGACCTTCTTCGCGATGGCCTACATCATCGTGCTGAACCCGATCATTCTCGGCGCGGGCGTGGACAAATACGGTCACCACCTCGACAACGGGCAGCTCGTCACCGCCACCGCCCTGATGGCCGGCCTCAGCACCGTCCTGATGGGCGTCGTCGGCAACGTCCCGATCGCCATCGCCGCGGGCCTGGGCATCAACGCCGTCGTCTCGCTCCAGCTCGCGCCCAAGATGAGCTGGCCGGACGCGATGGGGATGGTCGTCCTCGCCGGTCTGGTGCTGATGATCCTCGTGGCCTCCGGACTGCGGCAGCGCGTCATGGACGCCATCCCGCCGGGGCTGCGGCGCGCCATCGCCATCGGCATCGGCATGTTCATCTCGCTGATCGGCCTGGTCGACGCCGGGTTCGTCAGCCGCAACCCGGACGCCGCGCACACCACCGTGCCGCTGGGCCTGGGTCAGGGCGGTCAGCTCAAGGGCTGGCCGGTGCTGGTCTTCGTGCTGGGTCTGGTGCTGATGTTCATGCTGGTGGTCCGCAAGACCAAGGGCGCGATCCTCATCGGCATGGTCGTCATGGCCGTCGTCGCGATCGTCATCAACGCCGTCGCCACCATCCCGGACGCCGCCTGGGGCCTCGCCGTCCCGAACGTCCCGGACAAGATCGTCGGCGCGCCGGACTTCGGGCTCATCGGCCACATCAGCCTCTTCGGCGGCTTCAAGGAGGTCGGCCTGCTGACCGGCTGCCTCTTCGTCTTCACGGTGCTGCTCTCCGGCTTCTTCGACGCGATGGGCACCATCATCGGCGTCGGTGAGGAGGCCGGACTGACCGACGAGAGGGGCAATCTGCCCGGCATGGGCCGCATCCTGATGGTCGACGGCATCGCCGTCGCCGCGGGCGGCCTCGGCTCCGCCTCCGCCAACACCTGCTTCGTCGAGTCCACCGCCGGTGTCGGCGAGGGCGCCCGTACGGGCCTGGCGAACATCGTCTCCGGCGGGCTCTTCCTGCTCGCGCTGGTCTTCACGCCGCTGGCGACCGTGGTGCCCGCCCAGGCGGCGACGCCCGCGCTGATCGTCGTCGGCTTCCTGATCATGGCGTCCAACGTCCGGGACATCGACTGGGGCGACTTCACCGTCGCCATCCCGGCGTTCCTCACCATGATCGCGATGCCGTTCACGTACAGCATCACCAACGGCATCGGCATCGGCGTGCTCGCCTTCATCCTGCTGCGCTCCGCCACCGGCCGCTTCAAGGAGATCCCCTGGCTGCTCAACGCCGTGGGCCTGTGCTTCCTGGTGTACTTCCTGCTCAACCCGATCGAGCAGTTGCTCGGCAGGTAACGGCTTCCCCGGAGGTGCCGGCCGCCGCGTCAGCGGGCCGGCACCTCCGGTGTTTCCGGGGCCGCCTCGCGCGCCGGGCGGGCGGCGCCGATCAGCAGCAGCGGGGTGGTGAGGGCCAGCACTCCGGCGGTGAGCAGCGCGGTCCGCGGCCCGGCGACGGCGGCGAGCAGCCCGCCCAGCGCGGTCAGCGCCGCGATGGCCGCCCGGCCCGTCACCGACCACGCCGCCAGCACCCGCGCCACCCGGTCCGCCGGAATCCGGTCGAGCCGGTACGTGACGAGCACCGGGTTGTAGACGCCGATGCAGCAGATCATCGCCAGCTCCACGGCGACGACCAGCGCGAAGCCGCCCGCGCCCGGCCCGGTCAGCGCCAGCCACGGCAGCCAGCACACCCGCAGCGTCCCGGTGGTCAGCAGCACCGCCCGCCGCCCGAACCGCGCGACGAGCGGCCGGGCCAGCCGGGAGCCGATCAGCCCGCCCGCACACGGCAGCGCGAAGGCCAGCCCGTACAGCCAGGGCGGAAACCCCAGCCGCTCCACCAGCAGCACGGTGAGCAGCGGCTCGGTCGCCATGATCAGCCCGTTGACCAGCACGGTGTTGAGAAACAGCGGCCGCAGCCCCGGATCCTGGAGCAGGAACCGCCAGCCGGTGAGGAGATCGGCCGGGCGGGGCCGGGGGCGCCGCGCCCGGGAGCCGGTCGTCGCTTCCGTGGTGGCCGCGGCGGAGGTGCCCGACCGGCGCCCGTCCGCCGCGCCCGGCCCCGGCCCACCCGCCCCGGAGCCGCCCGCCTTCCCGCCGTCCGCGCCCCCCGTACGCGGTTCAGGGACGTCGCCCGGCCGGGGCTCGCCGTCGCCGACGGCCCGCAGCCCCAGCGCCGACAGCAGGTAGCTGACCGCGTCCACCGTCACCGTCAGGACCGGGCCGAGGACACCGACGGCGGCGCCGCCGAGGGGCGGTCCGAGCATGGTGGTGGTCCAGGTCGTGGCCTCCAGGCGGCCGTTGGCACGCAGCAGGCGCGCGGGCGGCAGCAGCGATTTGAGGAACGCGCCGCTCGCCGCCGCGAAGGCGATGTCGGCGGCGCCGACGACGACACAGACCACCAGGAGCTGAGCGAAGCCGAGGAGGCCCAGCGCGTACGCGGCGGGGACGCTCAGCATCGCCGCGCACCGCACCAGATCCATCGCGATCATCACGGGCCGTTTGCGGCGCCGCTCCACCCAGGGGCCGAGAGGTACGGCGGCCACCGCCCCGACCGCGGCACCCACCGCCGACAACGCCGCCACCTGCGAGGGCCCGGCGTGCAGTACGAGAAGGGCGGTCAGCGGCAGGGCGTTGAACGCGAGCCGGGTGCCGAAGGCGCTGACCGTGTACGCCGCCCACAGCCGGTTGAACCGCCGCCCGAGCGGCTCCTCGGAGACCGTCACGCCCGCGCACTCCTCGCGTCCCGGCCGCACCTCGCGCGCGGACCGGGCGACGTTAGCGGGGCAGGGCCCCGGGGGCAAACGGCCCGGCGGGGGAGGGACGCGGCGGCCGTACGGGTGCGGGCGTCGGCCGGATGCGCGGAACGGAGCGGGGCGGGAGAGCGGCGGGCCGGGCAGCCCGCCCGCTCAGCTCCGCCCCGCCCGACCAGGCCCCGGCCCGCTCACCCGGAGGCCGCCGCCGGGGATCCGTCGGCCGCTTCCGCCGGTGTGTCGCCCCAGCCGCCGAGACGTTCCGTCGCGTCGACGGAGCACTGGAAGCGTTCGTCGAAATCCTCGCGGACGAGCGTCCGGACGACGTAGTCCTGGACGCTCATACCGCGTTTCGCCGCGTGCTGCCGGATGCGCTCCAGCAGTTCGTCGTCCAGACGCAGGCTGAGCACTCGCGATCCCATGAGGACACCGTCCCCGCAGACCCCCGCCGGTCGCGTCGTTTTCCCACGCGTCCTCACTCGTACGGGTGATACGGATGCCTCCGTCTCCCACGGCTTTCTTTAGAAAGGGTAATGAGTTACGCTAACGAACATGCCGGACCTGTCCCGCGGCGACGACGCTGCCGCCGTGAGCGCCCTGCGGGGCGCCGTGATGCGCCTCTCCCGCCGCCTCAAGCACCAACGGGTGGACGAGTCGCTGAGCCCGACCGAGATGTCGGTGCTCGGCACCCTCGCCCGCTGCGGCCACGCCACCCCCGGTGAGCTGGCCCGCAAGGAGCATGTGCAGCCGCCGTCGATGACGCGCATCGTGGCCATGCTGGAGGCGAAGGGACTCGTCCGGTTGGAGCCGCACCCCGACGACCGCCGGCAGAAGGTCGTCACCCAGACCGAGCAGGCCGAGGCGATGCTCGCCGAGAGCCGCCGCAAGCGCGACGCCTGGCTCGCCGAGCTGGCCACCGGGCTGGACGACGACGAGTGGGCGAAGCTGCGCGCCGCCGCGCCGGTCCTGGAGAAGCTCGCCCAGTTGTAGCGACACCGAAGCCGAGGAGGCGAACCGACGTTGAGTACGGGATCCGGATCAGACTCCGTCCCCGGACCGCACATACCGAACGGGACGGCCCCCCAGGCCCCCGGGCGCGGAACGCCTCCGAGCGCACCCGCCGCCCCCCGGAAGGGCATGTTCAGCTCACTGCGCGTACGCAACTACCGTCTCTTCGCCACCGGCCAGGTGGTCTCCAACACCGGCACCTGGATGCAGCGCATCGCCCAGGACTGGCTGGTGCTCAGCCTCACCGGCTCCTCCGCCGCCGTCGGCGTCACCACCGCCCTGCAGTTCCTGCCGATGCTCCTCTTCGGGCTGTACGGCGGGGTGCTCACCGACCGCTTCCCCAAGCGGAAGCTGCTGCTGTTCACCCAGGCCGCGATGGGCGGTACCGGTCTCGCGCTGGCCGCGCTGACCCTCTCCGGCAGCGTGCAGGTCTGGCACGTCTACCTGACCGCGTTCCTCCTCGGACTCGTCACCGTCGTCGACAACCCCTCCCGGCAGGCGTTCGTCGTCGAGATGGTCGGCAAGGAGGACCTGCGCAACGCCGTCAGCCTCAACTCCGCCAACTTCCAGTCCGCCCGCCTCATCGGTCCGGCCGTCGCCGGTGCGCTGATCACCGCGTTCGGCAGCGGCTGGGCGTTCTTGCTCAACGGTCTGTCGTTCGCCGCGCCGATCGCCGGGCTGCTGCTGATGCGCACCGCCGAACTGCACAAGGTGGAGCGGGTGCCGCGCAGCAAGGGCCAGCTCCGGGAGGGGCTGCGGTACGTCTCCGGGCGGCCCGAGCTGATCTGGACGATCGTCCTCGTCGGCTTCATCGGCACCTTCGGCTTCAACTTCCCGATCTGGCTGACCGCCTTCACCTACCACGTCTACCACCAGGGTCCGGGCACGTACGCGCTGTTCAACTCGTTGATGGCGGCCGGTTCGCTGGTCGGCGCGCTGCTCGCGGCGCGGCGCGCGTCGTCCCGGCTGCGGCTGCTGGTCGGCGCCGCGGCGCTCTTCGGTGTGCTGGAGATGGCCGCCGCGCTCGCCCCGTCGTTCTGGATCTTCGCGGCGTTGCTCGCGCCGATCGGCGTGGTCGGCCTGACGATCAACGTCACCGCCAACTCCAGCGTGCAGATGGCCACCGATCCGCTGATGCGCGGCCGGGTGATGGCGCTGTTCATGATGGTCTTCGTCGGCGGTACGCCGCTGGGCGCGCCGCTCGTCGGCTGGATCACCGACAGCTTCGGCCCGCGGATCGGCTTCCTCTCCGGCGGCCTCATCTCGCTGCTCGCCGCCGTCCTCATCGGCCTGGTCCTGGCCCGCTCGGGCGGTCTGCGGCTGAAGATCGACCTCCGGCGCGGCCACCGGCACGTCGCCTTCGTCCCCCGCGCCTCGCTCCCGGAGGACGGCGCGGCGCCGGCCGACTCACCGGACAAGCCGCTGACGGTCGCCTGACCCGGCCGCTCCGCCACCGGCCCCTGCCGCACGAGGCGGGGGCCGGTGGCCGTTCCGGGCCGGGCACCCGTTCCCGTACGGGGTTCCGTACGAACGCGCCGTCCCCCGGACGGAACCCTCCCGCCCGCGCGACACTGGCCGGGTGAGACTCTTCGCCGCCGTGCTGCCGCCCGGCCCCGCCGTCGCCGAGCTGGCGCGGGAGGTCGGGACGCTGCGGGCGCTGCCGGGGGCGGGGCGGCTGCGGTGGGCCGGGCGGGACGGCTGGCACTTCACGCTCGCCTTCTACGGGGAGGTCCCCGACGAGACCCTGCCCGAGCTGCGGGAACGGCTGGCCCGCGGCGCCCGGCGGCACCCCCCGTACGGGCTGCGGATCGCCGGTGGCGGACGGTTCGCCGACCGGGTGCTGTGGGCGGGCGCCGACGGTGAGCTGACCGCGATCGGGAAGCTGGCGGGGACCGCCGCGGCGGCCGGGCGCCGGGCGGGGCTCACCGGTCCCGACGCCGCCGGGCGCCGTGGCTTCACCCCGCATCTGACGCTGGCCCGCAACCGCGACCCGCGGGTGGAGCTGGCGCCGTTCGCCGCCGCGCTGGAGTCCTTCGAGGGCAGTTTCTGGACCGTCGCGGAGATCGCGCTCATTCGCAGCCATCCGCCCGCACCGGGCGTCGCGGGCGCGCGGCCGCACTACGAGACGGTGGACACCTGGCCGCTCGGCGGCGCTCCGGGCCCGTCCTGACGGCGGGGCGGGAGGCCCGCGGACCCGGTCGCTGAAACGTTCGGATCGCGCCCGGTACGCTCACAGGGTGGACCCCAAAACCCGGAACCGGATCATGTCCGGCCTGCTCGCGCTCCTGCTCATCGTCGTCATCGTGGCGGCCGCCCTGCGCTGAGCGACCCCGCGCCGCGCGGCCCGGGCGGGCACGGGCCGCGCGGCGGCCTCTCCCGCGGGCCCGGCCCGTCCCCTCGCCGGACGGCAGGCTTCAGTACGTCTCGACGAAGCACATGGCGAGAGCGGAGCCGCCGAGGACCACCAGTTGCGACACGCCGGAAACCCACCGCCGGAAGGCCAGGAGGGGGCCGGCGACGACGACCGTGCCGAGGGCGAGGAGCCGGACGAAGTCCCACTTCGCCTCGGTACGCGTGGCCGCGTCGGGATGCTGCATCCCGGTGTGTATGCCGACGTCCCACATGCCCGACCCGTAGAGCACGAAGAGGACGGGCAGGACGAGGAGCTCGCACGCGAACAAGGCGACGGCTGCTGCGCGGTCGCCTGCGCGTCTCGGTCGATCGGTGCTGGTCATGCCGGGTACGACACGTCTGCCGCGGGTCTGGTTGTGCCGCGAGGGCGGCGGACCGGTTCAGCCCGCCGCGTACTCCGGGACCGGTGCCGGTGCGGCCGGGTCCGCGGATATCGCCTGTTCCGGGGCGGTCGCCGCTCGCGTGTACGGCCCGCCGACGCCCCACGCCGTGTACAGCGTGCCCGCGAACGCGGCGGCCAGGGCGTGCTCGCCGGCGGGGGAGGGGTGGGTGCCGTCGTAGGTGTGGCGGGCCAGGTCCCAGGCGGGGGCCGGGGCGAGGACGAAGGGGGAGGCGGGCGTGGTGAGGGCGGCGGCGGTCTCGGCGAGGAGCGCGTTGAAGCGGGCGCACCCGGCGGCGAACTCCGGGTCGTCCACCGCGCGGGAGTTGTCCAGGACGGGCAGCAGCACCGCCCGGAGGTGCGGATCGGCCCGGCGGGCGGCGGTCAGGAACGCCCGTACGTTGGCGGCGGTCTGCTCCGGGTCGGTGTAGAAGCCGAGGTCTATCAGCCCGAGGGAGACCAGCAGCGTGTCCGGCCGGTGGGCGCGCACCGCGTCGCCGATCAGCGGCGCCATGTGCAGCCAGCCCTCGCCCCACCCGGCGAGATGGCGCCGCGCGTCCGCCGGGAAGGCCGGATCCCCGTAGCGCTGCGAGGTGGCGGCACCGGTGGCGGCGTCGTGCAGCGCGTCCCGCGGCCCGACCAGCCGGAACGGCCCGTCGTACGTGGCGCGCAGGTGCTGCCACAGGCGGTAACGCCAGGTGAAGTCACCGCTGCTGCCGATGGTCATCGAGTCACCGACGGGCATGATCCTCATCCGGACATGATCGCCGACCGCGTTACCGGGCGGTACGTGACGCTGCCCACGCGCGCGGAGGCCCGTGCGGGCCGTACGGGGCTCGCGTCCGGTGTGCGGACGGTGCCGGGGCCCGCGTACGGCGGGGAGGGCGGGGCCGCGGGCCACCGGGAGGGGCGGGATGTCCCACCGCGTCCGGCCCGATCGTCCCCGCTGACCGCAGCGGCGTCCTGCGCCGGGAGGCGGGATGGCACCCTGAGCCCATGCGTTCGCTTCTGTGCGCGGCCGGTGCCGCGGGGCTTTTGATGAGTGCGGCCGTCGCTCCCGCGGCCGCCGACGAACCGGAGGGCTTCCGGATCAGCGACCACCGGATCACCGAGTCCAGCGGTCTGATCGCCAGCCGCGCGCACCCCGGCGTCTACTGGACCCACAACGACAGCGACGACGGCCCGTACATCTACGCCGTCGACTCCCGCACCGGCCGCACCGTCGCCACCGTCACCCTGCGCGGTATCGGCGACCCCCGCGACGTCGAGGCGATCTCGCTCGGCCCGGACGGCAACCTCTACGTCGGCGACATCGGCGACAACCTCGGCGGCAAGTGGGACCACGTCTGGATCTACCGCTTCCCGGAGCCGAAGCAACTGCGCGACCGGACGGTCACCGCCACCCAGTTCGACGTGGAGTACACCGACGGCCCGCGCGATGCCGAGGCGCTGATGGTCCACCCGAAGACCGGCCGGGTCTACATCGCCAGCAAGAAACAGGGCGGCGGAGGTGCCCTCTACGCCGCCCCCGAGCACCTGACGACGTCCGGTACGAACGTCTTCCGCAAGGTCGCCCCGATCGACCTGTGGGTCACCGACGGCTCGTTCTCCCCCGACGGCACCCGGCTGATCCTCCGCAGCTACTTCGGCGCCCGCATGTACGCCTGGAAGGACGGCCGCCCCGAGGACCTCGGCAGCGTCGGCGTCCCCGTCCAGCAACAGGGCGAATCGGTCTCCTTCACCCCCGACGGCCGCACCCTGATGTTCGGCTCCGAGGGCGCGAACAGCCCCGTCGAACCGGTCGGCCTCAGCGGCGGGCAACTCCCCGAATCCGCCGCCGGTCAGCCCTCCGGCGACGCGAAGAACAGCCCCGGAAAGGACGGCTCCGACTCCCCGCTCAGCCCCGGACTGGTCAAGGCGGGCCTGGTGTTCGTCCTGGCGGTGGTCGTCGTCACCGGGCTGCGGCGGCTGGTGCGGCGGAAGGGGTGAGGGGGCGGGGCGCCCCCTCACCGGGGAGGGGGAACTCCCTCAGCGCGGTGCGTTGAGGACGCAGAACTGCTGGCCCGCCGGGTCGGTGAGGACCCGCCACGGGGCGTCTCCCTGGCCGATGTCGGTGGGGGTGGCGCCGAGTTCCGTCAGACGGGCCACCTCCGCCGCCTGGTCGTCGCCGCGGTACGGCATCACGTCGAGGTGGGCGCGGGTGCGGACGGCCTTCGTGTCGGGGTTGCGGAGGAACTCCAGGTAGGGGCCGACGCCTTGGGCTGAGCGGAAGCGGGCGTGGTCGTCGGTCACCTCGTGGAGGGTCCAGTCGATCGCTTCGTCCCAGAAGCGGGCCTGGGAGCGGGGGTCCGCGCAGTCGACGACGATCGCGGCGATGGGGCCGGTGTCCCGGCAGATCTCCCGGGGCTCCAGGACGCAGAAGACGTTGCCCTCGGGGTCGGCGAGGACCGTCCAGGGGACGTCGCCCTGGCCCACGTCGGCGGGGGTGGCGCCGAGTTCTATGAGGCGGGCGACCAGCTCCGCCTGGTGGGCGGTGGAGGTGGTGGCGAGGTCGAGGTGGACGCGGTACGCGACCTTTTCGGGGTCCGGGACGGTGACGACGTCGACGCAGACGGCTTCGGGGCCGGGCCAGTCGAAGCCGACGGGCTCCGCGTTGGTCACGCCGGGGCCCTCGCTGGACAGTCCCCAGCCGAGGGCCTCCGCCCAGAACCGGCCGAGCGCCGTGTCGGACCGGGCCTTGAAGTTCACGTTCACGAGTCGCAGGGGCATACGGCCGATCGTAGGCGCCGGGCGCGGGCGCGGGAGAGGGAATGCACGCCAGGCCCGTACGCGGGGGAGCCGCCGTCCGGGGAGCGGCCGCCGGTGGCCGGAGCGGCGGGCGGGGCGAAACCGGACGGTGGGGACGAGAGCGCAGGTCCGGGGCGTACGGGAGGGTGTCGCCGGGGTTTTCGGCGGCTGTTAGCCGGGCGTTAGCGGGATGCCAACGCGGGGGCGCATCTTGGAGTGGTCGAACCCCACGGCCCGGCGCCTCCGGCAGGCCGCTCCCCCCATGGCAAAGGAACGCACCACCATGTCGCACCGCACTCTTCTCCGTCCGGTCCGTACCGCCGCCGCTCTCACCGTCGTCGCCGCAGCCGCTTTCGGTCTGACCGCGTGCGACAAGTCGGACGGCGGCTCGGACTCCGCCGCGTCCTCCTCCGCCTCGGCGTCCGCCACCTCCGGTGGTCAGGCGAACGCCGAGGGCCAGGGGTCCGACGACGCCAAGCCCGGTGACTCCGCCACCACCGGCGGCTCCGGTACCTCCGGTGGCTCGACGGGCGGTTCGACCGGTGGTTCGGGGACGTCCGGCGGTTCGACCGGCGGTTCCGGCGCGGCGTCCCGCGCGGCGGCGTCGGCCGCCTCGAAGGACGCCTCCAGCGACCGCTGTGAGGCCGACGTCCTGAAGCTGGAGCTGGGCCAGGGCGACGCGGGCGCGGGCAACATCCGCTACCCGCTGTCGTTCACCAACACCGGCAAGAAGAGCTGCACGCTGCGCGGCTACCCCGGCGTCGCCCTGAGCGCCCGGGACGGTGTGGCCATCGGCCACCCCGCGGACCGTGAGGGCCCGGCCGGCTCCGCCGTCACCCTGGCGCCGGGTGCCTCCGCGCACGCCGTGCTGCACACCGTCAACGAGGGCCTCAAGGACGGCCCGTGCTGGAAGAGCGCCGACCTGGTCCAGGTGTACGCGCCGGGCTCGAAGACCATGATGACCGCCCGCGCCTCGCAGGGCCTGCGGGTCTGCGGCAACGAGTTCCTGGTCTCCGCCCTCGAATCCGGCAGCGGTAGCTGACCCGCCGCGGCCCCGGGTGCGGGGCCCGCGCCCGGGGCCCGCACCCGGGCCCCTGATCCCGGCTCAAGGGAACACCTGCCTCCCTTGAGCCGACCCACGGCCCGGCGCCGCCCGCCGCCGGAACCGGACTTCCCCTTCCCGGTCCCGGCGGCGCGCGGCGCCGGGGTCACCCCCGCCGGACGCCGGCACCGCCCCCCGACGGTGCCGGCCTCCGGCACGTCCGGGGGCGTACGGGCCGGTGGCGGGCGTGCTGTGGGGGCCGCCCGCCACGGGCCCCGGCCGAGTACGGGGGCGGATGCCGGACGAGTGCCGGACCGCGCCTCTCGCGGAACCGGCCGACCGTGGCCCGGTCCGCCCGGCGGGTCCCGCCCGCCCGAGGGCCCGCCGGGCCACCGCCCCCGCTACAGCGCCCCGCCCTCGTCATCCCACCGTTTCTCCGCATCCGTCTCCGGCTCTGTCCCGGTGTCCCTGGCCACCGGCTCCTTCAGGCCGGTCAGGCGCAGTTCGTAGTGGAGGGTGGCGTCGCGGAGGACGCGGTGGGCGAGGGGGACGAACAGGCCGTGCAGCAGCGGGTACTTGCGGGTCAGGCTGCGTCCGGCGCGGCGGTATTCGCGGGTCGCCGGGTCGAGGGGCCGCACCCGCGCCCGGTAGGTGGGGCCGGTGGGGCGGCCGCGCCAGGTGGAGCAGCAGATCTCCACGTCGGGGAAGTTCCGCATCCGCTTGACCTTCGCCGCCTTGCCGTACGTGCGGAAGTACGCGTGGTCGCCGTCGACGGAGAGGTTGACCGGCGTGCCGACACCGGTGCCGTCCCGCTTGAAGGTGGTGAGCAGCACCGCGCCCTGGCGGACGAAGGAGGCGAGGTCGGGGTCGGTGGGGGGAGTGCTCATATCTCCCATGGAGGCACAGGCGACGGCGTCCGGCCCGCGGGGGCGGGGCCGTTCGGGCGGACGACGGACCGTACGACCGGGCCGCGGCGCGGTCGCGGCGGCCCCGCGGACACGGCGAGGCCCCCGGATCCGGGCGGGATCCGGGGGCCCGATGCCGTGCCGTCCGGGGCCGGCCGCCGTACGGCCGGGCCCGGGTGGGTCAGAGCCGGCCGATGACGTGGTCGATGCAGACCGTCAGCGCCTCGACGTCCGCGGGGTCGATCGCCGGGAACATCGCGATGCGGAGCTGGTTGCGGCCGAGCTTGCGGTACGGCTCGGTGTCGACGATGCCGTTGGCGCGCAGCGCCTTGGCGACGGCGGCGGCGTCGATCGAGTCGTCGAAGTCGATGGTGCCGATGACCTGCGAACGCTTCGCCGGGTCGGTGACGAACGGGGTGGCGTACGACGACTTCTCGGCCCAGCCGTAGAGCGCGGCGGCGGAGGCGGCGGTGCGGCCCGTGGACCACTCCAGACCGCCCTGGCCGTTGATCCACTCCAACTGCTCGTTGAGCAGGAAGAGGGTGGAGAGCGCCGGGGTGTTGTACGTCTGGTTCTTGACGGAGTTGTCGATCGCCGTCGGCAGCGAGAAGAACTCCGGGATGTGGCGGCCCGAGGCGTGGACGGCGCGGGCGCGCTCCAGCGCGGCGGGGGAGAAGACCGCGATCCACAGTCCGCCGTCGGAGGCGAACGACTTCTGCGGGGCGAAGTAGTAGACGTCGCTCTCGGCGATGTCGACGGGCAGACCCCCCGCACCGGAGGTGGCGTCGACCAGGACCAGCGCGCCCTCGTCCGCGCCCGCGACCCGCTTGACCGGGGCGGCGACACCGGTGGAGGTCTCGTTGTGGGTCAGCGCGTAGACATCGGTGCCCGCCTCGGCGCGCGGCTCCGGGTGGGTGCCCGGGTCGGACGTGATGACGGTGGGCTCGGCGAGCCACGGGGCCAGCTTGGCCGCCTTGGCGAACTTCGAGGAGAACTCGCCGAAGGTGAGGTGCTGGGACTTGTTCTCGATCAGGCCGTGGGTCGCGATGTCCCAGAAGGCGGTGGAGCCGCCGTTGCCGAGGACGACCTCGTAGCCCTCGGGGAGCCGGAACAGCTCGCGCACGCCGTCGCGCACCGAGCCGACCAGGTTCTTGACCGGTGCCTGGCGGTGGGAGGTGCCGAGCAGGGAGGAGCCGGTGGCGGCCAGCGCGGCCAGCGCCTCCGTCCGCACCTTGGAGGGGCCCGCGCCGAAGCGTCCGTCGGCGGGCTTGATGTCAGCGGGGATCTGGATATCAGCCACGCAGGCAGCCTAATCCGTCCCGGATGCGGGCCCGGCGCCGCGTCCATCGGGTGAGATGTGGGCGTCTTGCGCCTCGGGTGGGCAGAGGCCGCCGCCCTTACCTGCCCGTTCGGTAATGGGTAGGTAAAAGGAAAACAAGGAATCCTCACCGGGTGACACTTCGGCGGGCGCGTGCGAGGTGCCGTCATCGGGCCGGGAGTGACGAACTGTACACATGTTGACCTGCGATGGAGGGGTTCATCCGGGAGAGCGGAACGGCGTGTCCGGTGGCGTGTCGCGAGGCAAAAGACAGGCAAAGTTTGCAAAGTTCTTCACGGCCCCGCAGAGCGCGAGGGCTCCATCCCCCTTGCGATATGACGCCTCCCTTCACCGTGCCCAGCGCGCGCCGGTGCCCGGGGAGGAGTGATATTCCCGTCCCTCGGAAAAGAGGTCCCATGAGCTACGGAAGCGCACTCCGCGACGAAATCCGGTCCCCCGGAACCACCCCGCTCATCGGCGTCTACGACATGTACTCGGCGTCCATCGCCGCCACCCGGTACAACGGCTTCTTCGTCTCCGGATTCGGCTTCGCCGCCTCGCACTACGGCCTGCCCGACATCGGATTCATCGCCTGGCCCGACATGGTCGCCTTCGCCGAAAGGCTGCGGCTCGCCTTCCCGTCCCACCACCTCCTGGTCGACATCGACGACGGTTACGTCGACCCCGAGGTCGCCTGCCACGTGGTGCAGCGCCTGGAGCGCGGCGGCGCCTCCGGCGTCATCCTGGAGGACCAGATGCGCCCGCGCCGCTGCGGGCACGCCGACGGCAAGCTGGTGCTCCCGCTCGATACGTACCTGGAGAAGCTGAACCTGGTCCTGGAGAGCCGGCAGGACCTGGTGGTCGTCGCCCGCACCGACGCGACGGAGGAGTCCGAGATCCTGCGCCGCGCCGAGGCGCTCGCCGAGACCGACGCGGACGTGGTCCTCGTCGACGGCGTCCGCAGCGTCGAATGGCTCCGCCGCATCCGTAAGGTCATCGGCGACAAGCCGCTGCTCTTCAACCAGATCGCCGGCGGAAAATCCCCCCGTCTCTCCCTCTCCGAACTCACCGACCTGGAATGCCAGGTCGCCATCTACAGCACGCCCTGCCTGTTCGCCGCGCACAGCGCCATCGACGCCGCCCTGGAAAACATCCAGAAGTCCGACGGCCGGCTGCCGGAATTCGCCGGAGCCAACGCGGTCGGCGTCCGCAGCTCCACCGAACTGCTGGAGAAGAACCTCAGCCGACACCACACCCCGCGCCGCCCCGTCTCCGTCTGACGCCCGGCCACCGTACGCAAACCCGGGGCCGGTGGCCGTGGCACACGCCGCGCCCGCCGGCCCCCGCACACGACAGGGGCCGCCCCTCGTACGGCACGGGGTGCCCCGCATCCGGCAAGAGAACGGAAAACGGAACATGACGAACGGAAGGGGCCCGGCGGCGGCCCGCACGCACCGGCGGCGGAACGGAACCCGCACCACTGAGGCGCTCCGGACCGCCGGCGCGGCCCTCGCGGTCGCGGCCGGCGTCTGCTGCGCGGTGCCGTACGCGGCGGGCACGGCCCTCGCCGACGCCCCCGACGGCGGCATGGAGACCCACCACGGCCCGTCCCTGATCACGATCGACAACTCCAACGCCGACTCCTGGCTGGAGGTCGACCGCACCCTCAACATCCTGGCCCCCCTGAGCAAGGGCACCGCCGGCAGCGACCACGACGGCGGCGGCGGCGCGATCGACCAGCGGGTGGAGAACGGCCAGGGCGTCAAGCAGAAGACGGTGCCGCACGACGACCCGCGCAGCGACGACGAGGACGAGGAGGAGGACACGCCGCCCCCGCGCACCCGGGACGCGAAGGGGGACACCCCGCCCCCGCGCACCCGGGACGCGAAGGCCGGCGGGGACGATCCGGAGGGGGACGCGGACCGGGACGACCGCCCGGCGAAACGGGGGTGAGAGCGGGCCCGCACCGCCCCCCCCACTACGCCACCCGCACCCCCTCCGCCCCACCCGGCCACGCCGTAACGCGCGAAGCGGTCCCCGGGTGGGCAGGCTGCCTTCATGCCTGAACGTACGGAGAAGCAGCGGCGGGAACTGGTGCGGGAGTTGGCGGCGGTGGTGCGGGGGGAGGTCTCCGGGGGCGCCGCCGAGCGGGCGCTCATGACTATGGACGCGTCGAACTACCGGCGGGTGCCGGAGGCGGTGGTCGCGCCGCGGGACGCGGAGGACGTGGCGGCGGCGCTGCGGGTGTGCCGGGAGCGGGGGGTGCCCGTCGTGCCGCGTGGGGGCGGGACGAGTATCGCGGGGCAGGCGACGGGGGCCGGGGTGGTGCTCGACTTCACCCGGCATCTGCGGGGGATCACCGCGCTCGATCCGCGGGCGCGGACGGCCACCGTTCAGCCGGGGGTGGTCTGTGACGACCTGCGGGCGGCCGCCGCCCGGCACGGGCTGACGTTCGGGCCGGATCCGTCCACGCACAGCCGGTGCACCGTCGGCGGCATGATCGGGAACAACTCGTGCGGATCGCACTCGGTCGCCTGGGGCACCACCGCCGACAACGTCGAGGAGCTGCGGCTGCTGACGTACGGCGGGGAGGAGGTGCGGGCCGGGCGCGGGGCCGGTGCGGACGGGGCGCCGCGCGGGCTGCCGCCGCGGCTCGCGAACGGCGTACGGGATCTCGTGGGGCGGGAGTTGGCGCTGTTGCGGACCGGTTACCCGGAGCTGCCGCGGCGGATCTCCGGGTACGCGCTGGACGCGCTGCTGCCGGAGCGCGGGACGGATCTGGCGCGGGCGCTGACCGGCAGTGAGGGCACGCTCGGGGTGCTGACGGAGGCGACCGTACGGCTCGTCGAGGCGCCGGCGGCGCGGGCGCTGGCGGTGCTCGGGTATCCGGACGAGTCCGGTGCCGCCGAGGCGGCGCACACACTGTTGCCGTACGGGCCGCTGACCGTCGAGGGGATGGCCGCCGATCTGGTGGGGGACGCGACCGGGCTGCCCGAGGGCGGGGCGTGGCTGTTCGTGGAGACGGGCGGGGCGAGCGCGGCGGAGGCGGCGGCGCGGGCCGAGGAGATCTGCCGGGCGGCGGGCGGGGAGACCACCGGGCACACCGTCGTCGCCGACCCGGCCGGGCAGCGCGCGCTGTGGCGGGTGCGCGAGGACGCGTCGGGGACGGCGACGCGGATGCCGGACGGCAGTGAGGCGTGGCCCGGTTGGGAGGACTGCGCGGTGCCGCCCGCGCGGCTCGGGCCGTATCTGCGGGAGTTCCGCGCGCTCCTGGCCCAGCACGGGCTGCGCGGCACGCCGTACGGGCATTTCGGGGACGGGTGCATCCACGTCCGGATCGATTTCGATCTGCTGAGCGCGGCGGGGGTGCGGCGCTTCCGGGAGTTCTCCGTCGACCTCGCGGATCTCGTCACCGCGCACGGCGGGTCGCTCTCCGGGGAGCACGGCGACGGGCAGGCCCGCGCCGAACTGCTGCCGCGGATGTACGGGAGCGAACTCGTCGGGGTCTTCGAGGAGTTCAAGGCGGTCTGGGATCCGGCGGACGGGCTCAACCCGGGGATGCTGGTGCGGCCCGCGCGGCTGGACGAGAACCTGCGGTTCGCGGTGTTGCCGCGCGGGCCGGTGCCGGTGGAGTTCGGCTATCCGCAGGACGGCGGGGACTTCTCGGCCGCCGTCCGCCGGTGCGTGGGCGTCGCCCGCTGCCGTACGGAGCGGGTCGCGCCGGGCTCGGCGGAGGTGATGTGCCCGTCGTTCCGGGCGACCGGCGAGGAGCGGCACTCCACCCGGGGTCGGGCCCGGTTGCTGCACGAGATGCTGGCCGGGGAGGTCGTCACGGACGGCTGGCGCTCGCCGGAGGTGCGGGACGCGCTGGATCTGTGCCTCTCGTGCAAGGGGTGCCGCAGCGACTGCCCGGTCGGCGTGGACATGGCCACGTACAAGGCGGAGTTCCTGCACCACCACTACGCGGGGCGGGTGCGGCCCGCCGCGCACTACAGCATGGGGCGGCTGCCGGGCTGGCTGCGGGCCGCCGCCCCGCTCGCGCCGCTGTTCAACGCGGCGGCCCGCACCCCGCTCGGCGCCCTTGGCAAACGGCTCGGCGGGATCGCCCCGCAGCGCGAGATCCCGGAGCTGGCGGCGGAACCGTTCACCCGGTGGTTCGCCCGGCGCACCCGGGGGCGGACCGCGCCGCTCGATGCCGCGCGGACCGTCGTGCTCTGGCCCGACACCTTCACCACCTACCTCGCGCCGCAGGTCGGACGGGCCGCCGTCCGCGTACTGGAGGCGGCCGGGCAGCAGATCGCGATGCCGGGGCCCGGTGTCTGCTGCGGGCTGACGTACGTCTCCACCGGGCAGCTCGGCAGCGCGCGGAAGGTCATGCGCCGCACCCTGGACCGGATGGCACGGGCCGGCGGCCACCCGCTCGTCGTCCTCGAACCGAGCTGCGCCGCCACCCTCCGCACCGACCTGCCGGAACTGCTGCCGGAGGACCCGCGGGCCGCCGCGCTCGCCGCGTCCGTCCGCACCTTCGCGGAGGTGCTGGAGGAACGCGCCCCCGACTGGCGGCCCCCGCGCCTGGACCGGCCGGTCGTCGGCCAGACCCACTGCCACCAGCACGCCGTCCTCGGCGACGCGGCCGACCGGCGGCTACGGGAGAAGGCCGGTCTGACCGGCACCCTCAGCGGCGGCTGCTGCGGTCTGGCCGGCAACTTCGGCTTCGAGGACGGCCACTGGGACGTCTCCGTCGCCTGCGCCGAGGAGCAACTCCTCCCCGCCGTACGGGACGCACCGGACGGCGCGGAGGTCGTCGCCGACGGCTTCTCCTGCCGGACCCAGCTCGCCCAGTTGGGGGAGCGCCCGGGGCGGCATCTGGCGGAGGTGCTGGCGGAGGGGCTGGACGCGGCGGAGGGGGAGGGGGGCGGGCCGTCCGCGTAGGGCTGTCCCGGCGGCGCGCCCCTCAGCCGCCCCGGGGCGCCCCGCCCGCGTGAGGCCCGAGGTGCCCCGCCGCCCGCGGACGCACCGGCTTCCGGCGCGCGCCGCTCCGCCCGGGGCACCCGCGCCCGCTCCGCCCGGGGCACCCGCGCCGCCCGGGGCACCCGCGCCCCCGCCCGCTCGGGACCCCGGCCACCGGGGCCCCGGCCCGTGCTCCCCGGGGCGGCCGTACCGCTTCGCCCCGGCCCAGCGGTCCCGCCCCCGGCTCACCCCTCCCGCAACACCTCCCGCGCCAGCCGCCGCAGGTCCGCCAGTGCCGGGTGCTCCGGCTCATCGCGCCAGGCGAGGACGACCGGGACCGGTGGGGCGTCGGCCAGCGGGACGTACGCCATGGTGGGCAGCGGGTGCATCCGGGCGGTGGCGGTGGTGGTGACGCCCACCGCCCGGCCGCCGGTGATGGCGGCCAGCCAGTCGTCGGTGTTGCCGATGGTCACGGTGGACGCGGGGCGGGCGTCCGGGGGCCACAGGTCGAGGGTGGTGGTGCCGGAGACGGTGTTCAGGGCGAGGGTGCGGCCGGCGAGGTCGGCCAGGGCGAGGTGCGGGCGGGCGGCGAGCGGGTCGTCGGCGGCGAGGCCCGCGACCCGTTCCTCGGTGAGCAGCAGTTCGGTGACGAGCCCGGGGGTGCGGACCTCGCCGCGCAGCAGCGCCGCGTCCACGTCGCCGCGCGCCAGCCCCGCCGTACGGTCGTCGATCCGCAGCAGCTCCAGCGGGGTGTCCGGATGCTCCCGGTGCCAGCGGCGCAGCAGCCGCGGGGTGTACGGGCCCGCCGCCGACCAGGCGTGGCCCACCCGCAGCGGCCGGGCGGCGCTCCGGGCGGCGCCGAGCGCGCGGTCGAAGGCGGCGGTCGCGAGGGCGGCCTGATCGCGGAAGCGCAGCCCCTCGGGGGTGAGCGCCAGATGGTGGGTGGAGCGGTCGACGAGGCGGACGCCCAGCTCCTGTTCGAGTTGGCGCAGGGTGCGGGAGACGGCGGGCTGTGTCAGATGCAGCCGTTCGGCGGCGCGGGTGACGCTGAGGGTGTCGGCGATGGCGAGGAAGCAGCGGAAGTGACGCAGCTCGATGCTCATACGCGCGGAGCATAACAACAGGAAAAACGGCATTTCACGGACCGGATCGGCGGGCCTTAGCGTGGTGGCGTGAACACCTCGTCCCCCGGCCCCGACGGCGCCGCGTCCGCCTCCGCCTCGTCCGCCGCCCGCCCCGATCCGGCGGCCCCGGACGCGACGGGCGCCCCGCATCCCGTCCCGCCGTCCCCGGAGGTCGCCGCGGCCGAGGCGGCGGGCGGTGGCGCGGGCGGTGGGCGCGGCCGGCTGGTGTCGGTGGCGCTGGTGATCGGCGGGATCGTCTCGCTGCAGTTCGGCTCGTCGGTGGCGGTGCTGCTCTTCCCGCGCGCCGGGGCGCTGGGCGTCGTCACGCTGCGGCTGGTCGTGGCGTCGCTGGTGCTGCTGATCGCCTGCCGCCCGAAGCTGCGCGGCCACGGACGCGGCGACTGGGCCACCGTCGTCGGCTTCGGTATCGCGCTGGCCGGGATGAACTCGCTCTTCTACCAGGCGATCGACCGTATTCCGCTGGGCGCCGCGGTCACCCTGGAGTTCCTGGGCCCGCTGATCCTGTCGGTGGCGACCTCCCGGCGGGTGCTGAGCCTGGTGTGGGCGGCGCTGGCCCTCGGCGGTGTGGTGCTGCTGGGCCGCGAGGGCTTCGACGGGCTGAACCTCACCGGCGCGGTCTTCGCGCTGGCGGCGGGCGGGCTGTGGGCCGCGTACATCCTGCTGTCGGCGCGGGCCGGGCAGCGTTTCCCGCAGGCCGACGGGCTGGCGCTGGCGATGACCGTCGCGGCGCTGCTCAGTCTGCCGCTGGGTATCGCGTCCGCCGGGCGGGCGCTGCTCGACCCGGTCACCCTCGGGCTGGGCGCCGCCGTCGCCCTGATGTCGTCGGTGCTGCCCTACACCCTCGAACTCCTCGCCCTGCGCAAGCTTCCGGCCTCCGGCTTCGCCGTGATGATGAGTCTGGAGCCGGCCGCGGCGGCGACCGCCGGGTTCCTCGTCCTCCATCAGGCGCTGGGCTGGGCGGAGATCGTCGCCATCGGCCTGGTCGTCATCGCGAGTGTCGGCGCCGTACGGAGCGCGGGGAGCGGGCACGGCTGACCTGGCGGTTTCCGTACGACGCGCGGGGCGCGGGCCGAAGGGCCCGCGCCCCGTCGGCGTTTTCGGGCCCGGCGCGGGGCGCCCTCGCGCGTCCACGGGCCGGGCGCCGTCCGCGCTCCGGGGCGCCCCGCCCGTCCGGCCAAAAACCATGCAGGCGTGCTTGATTGTTTCTCCGGGGGCTGCCACGCTCGGACCGCGCCACGGGTGAAGGCGCCGCGACCGAGCGGCCTTCCCGGGCGCGTACGCGCAGCACGTCAGCACGTCAGCAAGGTGCACACCGAACAGTCAGGGAACTGATCCGGGTCCGCTCGCGGCGGGCCGGGGAGGGAGTGTCGCGTGGCCGATCCCGGCGCCGTACTGGCGGATCTCAGGGACGAGAGCGAGGAGCTGGACGCGCGGGTGGCCGCGCTGCCCGCCGCGCGGTGGGCGGATCCGACGCCCGCCGCCGGGTGGAGCATCGCCCACCAGATCGCCCACCTCGCCTGGACCGACCGGCAGGCGCTCGCCTCCGCGACCGACCCGGACGCCTTCGCGCGCGCCGTCGAGCATGCCCTCGCCGCGCCGGACACCTTCGTCGACGAGGGCGCCGAGGAGGGCGCGCGGCAGGAGCCCGCCGCGCTGCTCGCCGGGTGGCGGGCCGGGCGCGAGGCGCTGCTGACGGCGCTGCGGGCGGTGCCGGACGGCACGAAACTGGCGTGGTTCGGGCCGCCGATGAGCGTCGCGTCGATGGCCACCGGGCGGCTGATGGAGACCTGGGCGCACGGCCAGGACGTCGCCGACGCGCTCGGCGACGCGCGGACACCCACCGCCCGGCTCCGCCACGTCGCCCGGATCGGCGTCCGGGCCCGGAACTTCTCCTACGCCGCACGCCAACTCCCGCCGCCCGACGAGGAGTTCCACGTCGAGCTGCGGGCGCCGGGCGGTACGACGTGGACGTACGGGCCGCCGGACGCCCGGCAGCGGGTCACCGGCGACGCGCTGGAGTTCTGCCTGCTGGTGACGCAGCGGGCGCACCGCGACGACCTGCCGACCCTGCGTGCCGAGGGCGCCGACGCCGACCGCTGGCTCTCCCTCGCCCAGGCGTTCGCGGGCCCGCCCGGACCGGGCCGGGCACCGTCCTCCGCGGGCCGGAGCGCGCCCCGGTGAGCGCGGACGTCCTGCGCGTCGGCAACGCCTCCGGCTTCTACGGCGACCGCTTCGACGCTCTGCGCGAGATGCTCACCGGCGGCCCGCTCTCCGTCCTGACCGGCGACTACCTCGCCGAACTGACCATGCTGATCCTCGGCCGCGACCGCCTCAAGGACCCCGGGCGCGGCTACGCCAAGACCTTCCTGCGGCAACTGGAGGACGGCCTCGGCCTCGCCGCCGAGCGCGGCGTCAAGCTCGTCACCAACGCCGGCGGCCTCAACCCGGCCGGACTCGCCGACGCCGTACGGGAGTTGGCGGACAAGGTCGGTGTGCCCGTACGGGTCGCCCACGTCGAGGGGGACGATCTGCTCGCCACCGGGGACCGCGCCCGGTGGGGCGAGGGCGTCCTCACCGCCAACGCCTACCTCGGCGGCGACGGCATCGCGGAGTGTCTGCGGGCCGGCGCCGATGTGGTGGTCACCGGCCGGGTCACCGATGCCGCGCTGGTCAGCGGCGCCGCGGCGGCCCACTTCGGCTGGGGCCCGGACGACCTCGACGCGCTCGCCGGAGCGGTCGTCGCCGGACACGTCCTGGAGTGCGGCACCCAGGCCACCGGCGGCAACTACAGCTTCTTCGCCGAACACGACGTACGCCGCCCCGGCTTCCCGCTCGCCGAGATCGCCGCCGACGGCACCGCCGTCATCACCAAACACCCCGGCACCGGCGGCGCCGTCACCCCCGGCACCGTCACCGCCCAACTCCTCTACGAGACCGACGGCGCCCGCTACGCCGGACCCGACGTCACCGCCCGGCTCGACACCGTACGGCTGCGAGCGGACGGGCCCGACCGGGTGCGGATCGACGGGGTGCGGGGCGAGGCGCCGCCGCCCGCGCTGAAGGCGGGGCTGACCCGGCTCGGCGGCTGGCGCAACGAGGTCACGTTCGTGCTGACCGGGCTGGCCATCGAGGAGAAGGCGGCGCTGGTCAAGAGCCAGATGGCGGCGGCGCTCGACGCGGCGGAGGCGCGCCCCGCCGAGGTGCGGTGGACGCTGGCGCGCACCGATCACCCCGACGCGGCGGTCCAGGAGGAGGCGAGCGCGCTGCTGCGGCTCGTCGTCCGCGACCGCGACGAGACGGCCGTCGGCCGGGCCGTCAGCGGCGCCGCCGTCGAACTGGCGCTGGGCAGCTACCCCGGCTTCCACGTCACCGCGCCGCCCGGCAAGGGCACCCCGTACGGCGTCTTCGAGGCGGCGGCGGTGGCGCGTACGGAGGTGACGCACACGGCGGTACTGCCCGACGGGACCCGCCGCGTACTGGCGCCGCCCGCCGCCACCCGGGAGCTGACCCGGCTGCCCGACCCGGAGCTGCCGGAGCCGTTGGCCGCCGGGCTGCCGGTCCGCCGCGCCCCGCTCGGCGCGGTCTGCGGCGCCCGCAGCGGCGACAAGGGCGGCTCCGCCAACGTCGGCGTATGGGCCCGCTCCGAGGCGGCGTGGCGCTGGCTCGCCCACACACTGACCGTCGACACCTTCCGTGAACTGCTCCCGGAAACCGGGGAGTTGACCATTGACCGGCATCTGCTGCCCGGTCTGCGGTCGCTGAATTTCGTGGTCCGGGGGCTGCTGGGGGAGGGCGTCGCCGCACAGGCGCGCTTCGACCCGCAGGCCAAGGCGGTGGGGGAGTGGCTGCGCTCTCGCCACCTGGAGATACCGGAGGCACTGCTGTGACCGTCCTGCCCACCGCGCTCGACCCCGCGGACGACGCGTACGCGCGGCGGCGTACGGAGATGCTGGCGAAGCTCGCCGAGATCGAGGAGGCTCACGGGCAGGCGCTCGCGGGCGGCGGCGAGAAGTACCTCACCCGCCACCGCGAGCGCGGCAAGCTGCCCGCCCGCGAACGCATCGAGCTGCTGCTCGATCCGGACACGCCGTTCCTGGAACTCTCCCCGCTCGCCGCCTGGGGCAGCGACTATGCCGTCGGCGCCGCGCTGGTCACCGGCATCGGCGTGGTCGAGGGCGTGGAGTGCCTGATCACCGCCAACGACCCGACGGTCCGCGGCGGCGCCTCCAACCCCTGGACGCTGAAGAAGGCGCTGCGGGCCAACGAGATCGCGTACGCCAACCGGCTGCCGGTGATCTCCCTCGTCGAGTCCGGCGGCGCCGATCTGCCCAGCCAGAAGGAGATCTTCATCCCGGGCGGGGCGCTCTTCAAGGACCTCACCCGGCTCTCCGCCGCCGGTATCCCGACCGTCGCCGTGGTCTTCGGCAACTCCACCGCCGGCGGTGCGTACGTCCCCGGCATGTCCGACCACGTGATCATGGTCAAGGAGCGGGCCAAGGTCTTCCTCGGCGGGCCGCCGCTGGTCAAGATGGCCACCGGTGAGGAGAGCGACGACGAATCGCTGGGCGGCGCCGAGATGCACGCCCGCACCTCCGGACTCGCCGACCACCTCGCGCTCGACGAACCGGACGCGCTGCGCCAGGCCCGCCGCGTCGTCGCCCGCCTCAACTGGCGCAAGGCACACCCCGATCCGGCGCCCGCGCCGCCGCCGAAGTACGACGCGGAGGAGCTGCTCGGCATCGTCCCCGGCGACCTCAAGGCGCCCTTCGACCCCGGCGAGGTCATCGCCCGGATCGTCGACGGCTCCGACTTCGACGCCTTCAAACCGCTCTACGGCACCAGCCTGACCTGCGGCTGGGCCACGCTGCACGGATATGGCGTCGGCATCCTCGCCAACGCCCGCGGTGTGCTCTTCAGCGAGGAGTCCCAGAAGGCGGCGCAGTTCATCCAGCTCGCCAACCAGCGCGACATCCCGCTGCTCTTCCTCCACAACACCACCGGCTACATGGTCGGCAAGGAGTACGAGCAGGGCGGCATCATCAAACACGGCGCGATGATGATCAACGCGGTCTCCAACTCGAAGGTCCCGCACCTCTCCGTCCTGATGGGCGCCTCCTACGGCGCCGGTCACTACGGCATGTGCGGCCGTGCCTACGACCCGCGCTTCCTCTTCAGTTGGCCCACCGCCAAATCCGCCGTCATGGGCCCGCAGCAACTCGCCGGGGTCCTGTCGATCGTCGCCCGCGCCTCCGCCGCCGCGAAGGGGCAGCCCTACGACGACGAGGCGGACGCCGGGCTGCGCGCCATGGTCGAGCAGCAGATCGAGGCGGAGTCGCTGCCGCTCTTCCTCTCCGGGCGGCTCTACGACGACGGCGTCATCGATCCGCGCGACACCCGCACCGTTCTCGGCCTGTGCCTGTCCGCCGTGCACACCGCGCCCGTCGAGGGCGCGCGCGGCGGCTTCGGCGTCTTCCGGATGTGAGGCGACCCATGACCGATCGGACCACCACACCCCCGACACCCCTCACTCTTTCGAGTGTTCTTGTCGCCAACCGCGGGGAGATCGCCCGCCGGGTCTTCCGGACCTGCCGGGAGCTGGGCCTCGCCACCGTCGCCGTGCACTCCGACGCGGACGCCGGTGCCCCGCACGTCCGCGAGGCCGACACCGCCGTCCGGCTGCCGGGCGACGCGCCCGCCGACACCTACCTCCGCGCCGATCTGCTGGTGAAGGCCGCTCTCGACGCGGGCGCCGACGCCGTCCACCCCGGCTACGGCTTCCTCTCCGAGAACGCCGCGTTCGCCGCCGCCGTCACCGATGCCGGGCTGACCTGGATCGGGCCGCCGCCCGAGGCGATCGAGGCGATGGCGTCCAAGACCCGCGCCAAGGAGCTGATGGCGGCGGCCGGCGTCCCGCTGCTCGCCCCCGTCGACCCGGCCACCGCCACCGAGGCGGACCTTCCGCTGCTGGTCAAGGCGGCGTCCGGCGGCGGTGGGCGCGGGATGCGGATCGTCCGTGAACTTTCCGCGCTGGCAGGAGAGTTGGCGGCGGCGCGGGCCGAGGCCGCCGCCGCTTTCGGGGACGGCGAGGTCTTCACCGAGCCGTACGTCACCGGCGGCCGCCACGTCGAGGTGCAGCTCCTCGCCGACGCGCACGGCGGCGTCTGGACGCTCGGTACCCGTGACTGCTCCCTCCAGCGCCGCCACCAGAAGGTCATCGAGGAAGCGCCCGCACCCGGCCTGTCCGACGCGCTGCGCACCACGCTGCACGAGGCCGCCGCCCGCGCCGCCCGCGCCATCGGCTACCGCGGCGCCGGCACCGTCGAATTCCTCGTCTCCGCCGACGGCCGCGCCCACTTCCTGGAGATGAACACCCGCCTCCAGGTCGAACACCCCGTCACCGAGGAGATCTACGGCCTCGACCTCGTCGCCCTCCAACTCTCCATCGCCGAGGGAAGACCGCTGGACGCCGCGCCGCCGCTGCCCCGCGGCCACGCCGTCGAGGCCCGCCTGTACGCCGAGGACCCGGCGGCCGGCTGGCGCCCCGGCACCGGCCCGCTGCACCGCCTCGACGTCCCCGGCTCCGTCCGCCTCGACTCCGGCGTCACCGACGGCACCGTGATCACCGCCCACTACGACCCGATGCTCGCCAAGGTCATCGCCTGGGCCCCGACCCGCGCCGAGGCCGTCCGCCGCCTCGCCCACGCCCTCGAACGCGCCCGTGTCCACGGCCCGGTCACCACCCGCGACCTGCTGGTCCGCTCGCTGCGCCACCCCGCCTTCACCACCACCGACGGTCTCGACACCGGCTTCTACGACCGCCACCTCGCCGAACTCACCGCCCCCGACGAGGCGTCCGCAGCCCGCGCCCGCCTCGCCGCGCTCGCCGCCGCCCTCGCCGACGCCCACGGCCGCTCCCGCTTCGGCGGCTTCCGCAACCTCCCCTCCCGGCCGCAGACCAAGACGTACGCGGCCGAGCCGGGCGGCGAGCCGTACGAGATCCGCTACCGGCTGACGCGCGGCGGCGCCCTGCGGGCCGAGGACTTCCCCGGCGTCCAACTGCTGGCACACACCGCGGACACCGTCGTCCTCGAAGCCGACGGTCTGCGGCGGGAGTTCGCGGTGGCCCGCTACGGCGACCGGGTCCACGTCGACACCGCCACCGGCGGCCACGCCTTCACCGTCCTGCCCCGCTTCCCCGACCCTGCCGACCGCGCCGAGCCCGGCTCCCTGCTCGCCCCGATGCCCGGCACCGTCGTCCGCCTCGCCCCCGGCCTGGCCGAGGGCGACCGCGTCGAGGCCGGCGCGCCGCTGCTCTGGCTGGAGGCGATGAAGATGGAACACACCGTCACCGCACCGGCCACCGGCACGCTCACCAGCCTGCCGGTGAGCGTCGGCACTCAGGTGGAGGTGGGCGCGCTGCTGGCGGTGGTGAGCGGCTGAGCGGCCCGCGGGCCGAACGGACGGGGCGCCCGCCGCTCCCGGGCCGGCCCCGCGCCCCGAACCCGTACACCCACCACCCCACCCACCCCTCCCGTACGTCTCACATCTCACCCACCGCACAGAGGGAGCCCCCATGAGCACCGCCCTGCGCAACTCCGTGATCGAGACCGAGGAACAGCGTGATCTGCGCGCCGCCGTCGCGGCGCTCGGCAAGCGGTACGGCCGGGAGTACTTCACCCGCGTCGTCGCCGAGGGCCGCCACACCGATGAACTGTGGACGGAGGCCGCCGGGCTCGGCTACCTCGGCGTCAACCTTCCCGAGGAGTACGGCGGCGGGGGCGGCGGCATCGTCGAACTCTCCCTCGTACTCGAAGAGTTGGGCGCCGCGGGCTGCCCGCTGCTGATGATGGTGGTCTCCCCGGCCATCTGCGGCACCGTCATCGCCCGCTTCGGCACCGAGGAGCAGAAGCGGCAGTGGCTGCCGGGGCTCGCCGACGGCAGCCGCACCATGGCCTTCGGCATCACCGAACCGGACGCCGGGTCCAACTCCCACCGCATCACCACCACCGCCCGCCGCGACGGCTCCGACTGGGTGCTCACCGGCCGCAAGGTCTTCGTCTCCGGTGTCGACATCGCCGAGGCCACCCTCATCGTCGGCCGCACCGAGGACGCCCGCACCGGCCGCCTCAAGCCCTGCCTCTTCCTCGTCCCGCGCGACGCCCCCGGCTTCGGCCGCAGCCCCATACCGATGGAACTCGCCGCCCCCGAGAAGCAGTTCGAGCTGGTCCTCGACGATGTCCGGCTGCCCGCCGACGCCCTCGTCGGCGACGAGGACGCCGGACTCCTCCAACTCTTCGCCGGGCTCAACCCCGAACGCATCATGACCGCCGCGTTCGCCCTCGGCATGGGCCGCTACGCCCTGGAACGCGCCGTCGACTACGCCCGCACCCGGCAGGTCTGGAAGGACCCCATCGGCGCCCACCAGGCCATCGCGCATCCCCTCGCCCAGGCCCACATCGACCTGGAGTGCGCCCGGCTGATGACGCAGAAGGCCGCCCACCTCTACGACGCCGGGGACGACATCGGCGCCGGCGAGGCCGCCAACATGGCCAAGTACGCTGCCGGGGAGGCCGCCGTCCGCGCCGTCGACCAGGCCGTGCACACCCTCGGCGGCAACGGACTCACCCACGAATACGGCCTCGCCTCCCTCATCACCGCCGCCCGCGTCGCACGGATCGCCCCCGTCAGCCGGGAGATGATCCTCAACTACGTCTCCCACCAGACGCTGGGCCTGCCGAAGTCCTACTGAGGCGCCGGCCACCGCCGCCCGCCCCGCCCGCGCCCGGCACGCACCGGACACCGCGGGGCCCGCCCTCCGGACGGACGGCGGGAAGGCGGCGGCAGGCACCGGGGCGCCGCGCACCGGCCGTACGCACCGGCCGTACGCGGCGGGCGCACCCACGGCGGCACCGGGGGAGGGCACCACCACCCACCGAGCGCGGCGCGGCGCACCCCCGCGCCCGCGCCGCGCTCCCGCCACGGAAGGAACCCCGCATGACCTCCCGCATCCTTCGCAGCGACCACCCGCCGATCGCCCCCGTCACCGAGCCGGTCCACTCCTACGTCCTGGCCGGCGCCGCCGAACGCGGCGACCACCCCGCCCTGATCGACGCCACCGACGGCACGACCCTCGGCTACGCCCGCCTCGACCACCTCACCCGCCGCCTCGCCGCCGGACTCGCCGGAACCGGCCTGGCCAAGGGCGACGTCCTCGCCCTGCACAGCCCGAACAGCGTCCTCTTCCCCGTCGTCTGCTACGCCGCCTGGCGCTGCGGCGCGGCCGTCACCACCGTCCACCCGCTCGCCACCGCCGAGGAGTTCGCCACCCAGCTCGCCGACTCCGGGGCCCGCCGCATCGTCACCGTCGCCGCCCTCCTCGACGCCGCGCGGGACGCCGCCCGCCGCGCCGGAGGCGTCACCGAGATCCTGGTCTGCGACCGCGCCGACGGCCACCGCTCGGTCCTCGACCTCGCCGGATCCGCCGCCCCCGAACCGGACGTCGCCCTCGACCCCGCCACCGATCTCGCCGTCCTGCCGTACTCCTCCGGCACCACCGGCACCCCCAAGGGCGTGATGCTCACCCACCGCTCCGTCGCCACCAACCTCGCCCAGCTCGACGCGTTCCTCAGCGGCGGACCCGACGACCGCGTCCTCGCCGTGCTGCCGTTCTTCCACATGTACGGCCTCACCGCCCTGATGAACGCCCCGCTGCGGGCCGGCTCCACCGTCGTCGTGCTGTCCCGCTTCGATCTGGAGCAGTTCCTCGGCGCGATCCAGCGGTACCGCATCACCGCCGTCTACGCCGCGCCCCCGATGGTCCTCGCCCTCGCCAAACACCCCCTGGTCGACGCGTACGACCTCACCTCGCTGAAGTACCTGGTCTGTGCCGCGGCGCCGCTGGACGCCGCGCTCGCCGACGCCTGCGCCCACCGCCTGGGCCTCAAGGCCGTCCTCCAGGCGTACGGCATGACCGAACTCTCGCCCGCCAGCCACCTCGTACCGCCCGGCGCCGAGGCCCCGCCCGGCACCGTCGGCCGGCTGCTGCCCGGCACCGAGATGCGGCTGGTCTCGCTCACCACCGGCGAGGACCTGCCGCCCGGTGAGGACGGCGAGATCGTGCTGCGCGGCCCGCAGGTGATGAAGGGCTACCTCGGCCGCCCCGAGGCCACCGACGCCCTCATCGACGCCGACGGCTGGCTGCACACCGGCGACATCGGCCGCACCGACGCCGACGGCTGGCTCTACGTCGTCGACCGCGTCAAGGAACTGATCAAGTACAAGGGCTACCAGGTCGCTCCCGCCGACCTGGAGGCGCTGCTGCTCGCCCACGACGACATCGCCGACGCCGCGGTCATCGGCGTCCCCGACGACGACGGCAACGAGATCCCCAAGGCGTACGTCGTCCCCCGCCCGGGGGCCGCCCTCGTCGCCGACGACGTTCTCACGTACGTTGCCGGACGAGTCGCCCCGTACAAGCGGGTGCGCCGCGTGGAGTTCACCGACTCGGTGCCGCGCGCGGTGACCGGCAAGATCCTGCGACGCGAACTCCGCGCCAGGGAAAGGAGCTCCACGGCCCGATGACAACCGACACCACGCCGGGCGCCACGCCCCCGGGCGACCCGGGCCCCACGCCGGCTGCCGGATCCGGTGCGGCACCGGACGCCCGATCCGGCGCGACGCCCGGCTCCGCGCCCGCCGCCGCATCCGCCGCCACGTCCGGTCCCGCGCCCGCCGCCGACCCCGCCCCGCTCGTCCGCACCGCCCATGACCAGGGCGTCACCACTCTCACCCTGGACTCCCCGCACAACCGCAACGCGCTCTCCGCCCGCCTCGTCGGCGAGCTGCACGCCGCCCTCGCCGCGGCCGCCGCCGACGACGCCGTCCGCGCCGTCGTCCTCACCCACACCGGCACCGCCTTCTGCGCCGGGGCCGACCTCACCGAGGCGACCGGCGGCGCCCCGGCCGACGCGCCGCTGGGCCTGACCCGGCTGCTGCGCGCGGTCGTCGAGCTGCCCAAGCCGGTCGTCGCCCGCGTCACCGGGCACGTCCGCGCCGGGGGCACCGGGCTGCTCGGCGCCTGCGACATAGCGGTGGCCGGGCCCGGCGCCACCTTCGCCTTCACCGAAGCGCGCCTCGGACTCGCCCCGGCCGTCATCTCGATGCCGCTGCTGCCCCGCCTCGACGCGCGCGCCGCCGGCCGCTACTACCTCACCGGCGAACGGTTCGACGCCGCCGAAGCCGCCCGCATCGGCCTGGTCACCCTCGCCGCCGACGACGTCGACGCCGCCCTCGCCCCCGTGCTCGACGGGCTCCGCAAGGGCTCCCCGCAGGGCCTCGCCGCCTCGAAAGCGCTGGTCACCGCCGAGGTGCTGCGGACCTTCGACCGCGACACCGAGCGGCTCGCCGCCGAGTCCGCGCGGCTCTTCGCCTCCGCCGAGGCACGCGAGGGCATGACCGCCTTCCTGGAGCGAAGGGCCCCGCGATGGGCACGGTGAACACCGCCCGCACCGCCAAGGTGCCCCAGCAGGACCGCAGCCGGGCCACCCGCCGCGGTCTGCTGGAGGCGGCGGTGGCCTGCCTCGCCGAACACGGCTGGGCGGGCTCCACCGTCGCCGTCGTCGCCGAACGCGCCGGAGTCTCCCGCGGCGCCGCCCAGCACCACTTCCCCACCCGCGAGGACCTCTTCACCGCCGCCGTCGAGCACGTCGCCGAGGAACGCTCCCAGGCGCTGCGCGCCCTCTTCCCGCCCGGCACCGGCGCCCCCGCCGACCGTCGCGCCGTCGTCGCCGCCGTCGTCGACCTCTACACCGGCCCCCTCTTCCGCGCCGCCCTCCACCTCTGGGTCGCCGCCCCCTACGAGGACCAACTACGGGACCGGGTGACGGAGTTGGAGGCCCGGGTCGGCCGGGAGTCCCACCGCACCGCCGTCGACCTGCTCGGCGCCGACGAATCCGTCCCCGGCGTCCGCGAGACCGTCCAGGGCCTCCTCGACATGGCCCGCGGCCTGGGCCTGGCCACCCTCCTCAGCGACGACACCCCCCGCCGCGCCCGCGTCGTCGACCAGTGGGCCACCCTGATCGACGAGGCCCTGAGCTGAGCCGGACGGGGCGGGGGCGGGGCGTGCTCGCGCCCCGGTGACCCGCACCACCGCACACCGGCAGGCCGCCACCGGAATTCCCACCGGCGCGCGGCCTGCCGCACGGCCCGGGGCGCCCGTACGGAAGGCGGCTCCAGGCTCGCCCTTACGGGGCCGGGGGGCTCACCCTTCACGAGACGCGGACCGGCCCCTGCGGGGCTCACCCGCAGGCCCCGTGAGGGCCACCCCTCAGTGCGCCGCCGCGTCGAACCCGGAGATCTCCCGCGGGCTCCGCGACGCCGGGCCCACGTACCGCGCCGACGGCCGCACCAGCCGCCCGGTGCGCTTCTGCTCCAGGATGTGCGCGCTCCACCCGGCGGTCCGGGCACAGGTGAACATCGAGGTGAACATGTGCGCCGGGACCTCCGCGAAGTCCAGCGTGATCGCCGCCCAGAACTCCACGTTCGTCGCCAGCACCCGGTCCGGACGCCGGTTGTGCAACTCCTCCAGCGCCGCCTTCTCCAGCGCCTCGGCCACCTCGAAACGGGGCGCGCCCAGCTCCTTCGCGGTCCGCCGCAGCACCCGCGCCCGCGGGTCCTCGGCGCGGTAGACGCGGTGCCCGAAGCCCATCAGCCGCTCACCCTTGTCGAGGGTCTTGCGCACGTACGCCGCCGCGTCACCGGTCCGCTCGATCTCCTCGATCATGCCGAGCACCCGCGACGGCGCCCCGCCGTGCAGCGGCCCCGACATCGCGCCGACCGCACCGGACAGCGCCGCCGCCACATCCGCGCCGGTCGACGCGATGACCCGGGCGGTGAACGTCGACGCGTTCATGCCGTGCTCCGCCGCCGACGTCCAGTACGCGTCGACCGCCGCGACGTGCTTGGGGTCCGGCTCCCCGCGCCAGCGCCGCATGAACCGCTCCACGACGGTCTCCGCCTTGTCGATCTCCCGCTGCGGCACCATCGGCAGCCCCTGACCGCGCGCCGACTGCGCCACGTACGACAGCGCCATCACCGCGGCGCGCGCCAGATCGTCCCGTGCTGTCCGCTCGTCGATGTCCAGCAGCGGCTTGAGCCCCCACACCGGCGCCAGCATCGCCAGCGCCGACTGCACATCGACGCGGATGTCCCCGGAGTGCACCGGAATCGGGAACGGCTCGGCCGGCGGCAGCCCGGGATCGAACGCCCCGTCCACCAGCAGCCCCCAGACCTTCCCGAACGACACACTGCCCACGAGGTCCTCGATATCGACCCCGCGGTAGCGCAGCGCACCGCCCTCCTTGTCCGGTTCGGCGATCTCCGTCTCGAACGCGACGACACCCTCAAGTCCGGGTACGAATGCGGACATCTGGCGACTCCTCAAGGTGCGGACGGCCCACGGTCGGAGACCGGTTGCCGTGCGATCGGCTCGGTGTGCGGTGCCGGAACGGCTCCACGGCTGCGCCCGGCAGCTCGCGGTCCGCGCCGGTCACCTGATGCCTCGCGAGGGCATGGTGACGCGGTACCCGCCCGGGGTGGACGGCCCTCGGGCGCGGCAGGGGTGGTGCGCTGTGCGGTCCACGGGACGTACGGCCCCGGCGCGTTCACGGCGGGGTCCGCCGGTCCGGCGGCCCGGACACGATGGTCGCCGATATATGAAGCCCACAGTGCACCGACCCGCAATTTTGGCGCTTTCCCCACCTGCAAGGAAGCGTGACGTCCGGCACACTGGTCGATTCGCCTACGGGAGGGTTACGTCCGGGCGACGAGGGGCAAACTTCCGGCCCTCGCCCTGCCCCGGGGGCGTGCCGATGCTGCAAGATGAGGCCGTGCACTCCGCCGACGCGCCCACCCCCGATGCCCACGAATCCCTCGATCCCTCGTCGATGCGCGCCCATTACCGCGCCGAGGGGCTGACCGAGACCGAGCTGGCGGCCGAGCCGTACGCACAGTTCGCGCGCTGGTTCAAGGAAGCCGCCGCGTCCGGGCTCCACGAGCCCAACGCCATGGTCGTCTCGACCGCCGACGCCGCGGGCCGCCCCAGCTCACGCACGGTGCTGCTGAAGGCGTTCGACGACCGCGGCTTCGTGTTCTTCACCAACTACACCAGCCGCAAGGGCCGCGACCTCGCCGAGAACCCGCACATCTCGCTGCTCTTCCCCTGGCACCCGCTGGCCCGCCAGGTCATCGTCACCGGCACCGCCGCCCGCATCGGCCGCGACGAGACCGCCGCCTACTTCCGCTCCCGCCCGCACGGCTCCCAACTCGGCGCCTGGGCCAGTGACCAGTCCGCGCCGCTCACCTCCCGCGCCGAACTGGAGGACGCCTACGCCGCGTTGGCGGCCCGCTACCCCGAGGGCGAGCAGGTCCCCGCGCCCCCGCACTGGGGCGGCTACCGCGTCACCGCCGAGAGTGTCGAGTTCTGGCAGGGCCGCGAGAACCGTCTCCACGACCGCCTCCGCTACACCCGCGCCACCACCGGCTGGACCGTGGAACGCTTCGCGCCGTGAGCCCGGCGCCCTGATCCCCGGCCACCGCCCGGAACGGGAAGGGCCTTCGCGGGCCCGGGGGTCAGGCGGCGGCCGGTACGCGGCGGGGCCGCCGCCGCAGGGGCCCGCGCCGCCCCGGACCGGGGACCGGGATCTCCGGGCGGACATCGAAGCCTCCGGGCGGGAGATCCCGCTTTCCCGGGCAGCGAAAAGGGCCCCGTGCGGGGCCCGGAGAACGCAGACGACCCGTGGGCCGCTTCCACCGCGCCGGGTGGCGCGGCGACCGGTCGGACGAACCGGGGCCCACGGGTCGGGTGACTGCTGGGGATTGGCCGGCGACGCATCTGCAGTATGCGCGGGCCGGCGCTGCACTGGGTGTGAAGCGGCGGCCCTAGGCCGCAGCCACCTCACGCGTCCGGTGAGAAATCATTGGCCGAACCACCTCCCTTCTCGTGTGCGCACCACCCTAGGAACGCCTCCGGACCCGCACAACCGAATTAATTTCCCGGCACGTACGGGGCGGCTGCGGCGCCCGGGACACCCGCGCCGTCCCGGGGTTCCCCGAGGGCCGGGACGGCCGCGGGATTTCCGCGAAGAGGGTGTGTGCTGAGTCACGTTCGAGTTGAATGTGCCCAGGTCCAGAACGCGCCACCGCGCCCGTAGGGGGTTCCCGTGACCGCTTCGTACGGCTCCGCTTCGTACGGTTCCTCGGCGGAACACCGCACCCCGGGGCCGGCCGCCGCGCCGCCGGGCCCGGACGTGCCCGCCGGGGACACCGGACTGCTCGCCGCCCTCCTCGACGGGATGGACACCGCGTTCCTCGCCCTCGCCGCGGACGGCACGGTCACCCACTGGAACCACGAGGCCGAAGCGCTTCTGGGCTGGCCCGCCGCCGAGGCCGTCGGCCGCCGCGGGCTGACCGGCTGGGCGGTCCGCGGCGAGGACGCGGACGCCACCGAGTCCGCCCTCCTCGCCGCCCTGCGCGCCCCCGGCCGCCAGGTCCACGACCACGCCCTGCTCACCAAGGACGGCCGCCGCGTACTGGTGCGCGGCCAGAGCGCCGCCGTACGCGGACCCGACGGCCGGGCCACCGGCGTCTACTGCGTCTTCAGCGCCGTTCACGCCCAGATCGGCCTGGAGCGCTCCCTCGCCCTGAGCGAGGCGCTCTGCGACGACGCGCCCTGGGGCGTGGTCCTCGTCGACGCCGACCTGCGGCCCGCCGTCGTCAACGCACCCGCCGCCCGCGCCCTGGAATCCGGCCGGGACGTGCTCCTCGGCCGCCCCCTCGGCGAGCTGCTGGACCAGGGTGCCGAGGAGGTCGAGGCGGTGCTCCAGCACGTGCTGGCGGAGGGCGATCCGCCCGGCCCGAGCGACCTGTGGGTGACGCTGCGCGCCCCCGACGGCGAGCGCCCCCGCCGCTGCTGGCGCAGCGGCTTCGTCCGTCTCGCCTCCCCGCTCTCCGAGGAACCGGCCCCGCTCGGCGTCGCCTGGCTCTTCCAGGACGTCACCGACGCCAAACAGGCCGAACAGGACGGCGCGCTGCTCCGCTTCCGCACCCAGCAGCTCCACCGCGCGAGCCGCGCCGCCGCCGACTGCCCCGACCCGCGGGAGGCGGCCGCCGTCCACCTCGACTACGCCCTGGCGGGCTTCGCCGACCACGCCCTCGTCGACGTCGTCGCACCCGGCCCCGGCGCGGCCCAGGAGGACGAGGCGCGGGACGGTTCCGGGGACGGCGCCGCCCCCGTGCGGCTGCGGCGGGCCCTCGCCTCGCCCGCGGGCTCGCCCGGCCCCTGCACGGCGCCGCAGCCGTCCGCCGTCCCCGTCGCGTACCCCGACGGGCACCCGGCCCTCCAGGCGTACGGGCGCGGCGGCTCGGTGCGGACGAGCGCGGGGGCGTCCGGTGACGACGGCTGGGCGGCGGCCCGCCGCTGGCCGGACGGCGCGGTCCACGGGCTCTGCGTGGTGCTGCGCAGCCGCGGCCGCCTCCTCGGCGTCGTGACCTTCCTGCGCACCCCGGCCCGCCGCCCCTTCGACCGCGCCGACGCCGCCTACGCGGAGGAGGTCGCCGCCCGGATCGCCGCGGCCCTCGATCTGGCGGCGGCGTCCGGCGGCTGACCGGTGGCGGCGCCCGGGAGCGTGCGGTGTTCGCGGTCCCGGGTCGGCCGGCTCACTCCTGGTAGAAGATCCGGTCCGCGTACTCCCGCAGCACCCGGCCGTTCCACTCGCGGCCGCCGTCGACGTTGCCGGACCGCAGCAGCGGCGGTTCGGTGCCCCGCTCGGCCAGCGCACCGGCGGCCGTCGCCACCACCGCCTGCATGATCGCGCTGGTCACGACGGTGGACGCGGGCGCGAACGGCGTGCCGCTCCCCGGGAGCCGCAGCTCCGCGTCGCCCACCGGGATACGGCTGTCGAGCACCAGGTCGCAGTGGTCCTTGAGGAAGGTCCCCGAGGCGTGCCGGGAGGCGGTGGCGTCCGCGTAGGCGACCGACGTCAGGCCGACGACCTTGATGCCGCGGGCCCGGGCGGTCAGCGCCATCTCGACGGGCAGCGCGTTCCGCCCGGAGAGCGAGATGATCACCAGCACGTCACCGGCCCGCAGCGGGCTGGTGTCCAGCACCGCGGCGGCCAGCCCGTCGACCCGCTCCAGCGCGCTGCCGAGTGTCGCGGGCCGGACGTCCACGCCCACCATCCCCGGCACCGACAGCAGGTTCATGACGGCGAGGCCGCCCGCCCGGTAGACGGTGTCCTGCGCGGGCAGCGAGGAGTGCCCGGCGCCGAAGGAGAAGACCCGGCCGCCCGCCTCGACGGTGTCGGCGATCAGCCGTCCGGCGGCGGTGACGGCGGGCCCCTCCGCGTCGCGCGCCTGCCGCAGCAGCTCGATCGCGGCGTCGAAGTACTGCCCGGCAAGCCGGTCGCTCTCAGCCATTCCCGCGGACTCCCTCGTCGCAGCTCATCGCTTTCCCCCGCCCCGGCCGGCCCACGAGGCGCCGGACGGGGGCGGCCGTGGCGCGGATCACGTTGCGGTCTGGACCAGTGCGCTGTCAATACGGCTGACACGACGGCCCCCGGACGGCTTGTTCCCGGCCCCGGGCGGCGGCCGCCGAGGGCGCGGGCGACGCCGTTGTCAGCGGGATGCGTCAGAATTGAATCCAGGGCCACCGCACGACACAGCTAGGGGCACGCATGTCCGGACTGATCGACACCACGGAGATGTATCTCCGCACCATCCTCGAACTCGAAGAGGAAGGTGTGGTCCCGATGCGCGCCCGCATCGCGGAGCGGCTCGAACAGAGCGGCCCCACGGTCAGCCAGACCGTGGCGCGCATGGAGCGGGACGGCCTGCTGTCCGTCGCGGGCGACCGCCATCTGGAGCTGACGGAGGAGGGCCGCCGGCTGGCCACGCGCGTGATGCGCAAGCACCGCCTCGCCGAGTGCCTGCTCGTCGACGTCATCGGGCTGGAGTGGGAGCAGGTGCACGCCGAGGCGTGCCGCTGGGAGCACGTGATGAGCGAGGAGGTCGAGCGCCGCGTCGTCGAGCTGCTGCGTCACCCGACGGAATCGCCGTACGGCAACCCGATCCCGGGCCTGGAGGAGCTGGGCGAGCAGGCCGAGGCCGACCCGTTCCTGGAGACGGGCATGGTCAGCCTCACCGAGCTGGACGCCGGCCCCGACGGCAAGAACGTCGTGGTCCGCCGCATCGGCGAGCCCATCCAGGCCGACGCGCAGCTCATGTACACCCTGCGGCGCGCCGGGGTCCAGCCGGGCGCGGTGGTCAGCGTGACCGAGGCGCCCACCGGCGTCCTCGTCGGCAGCAGCGGTGAGGCCGCCGAGCTGGAATCCGGAATCGCCGCGCACGTCTTCGTGGCCAAGCGCTGACACCCGCCGGACACCGGACGACCCGGAGTCCGCCGACCACCATCCGCCCCCGTGCTCGCCGAGCACGGGGGCGGACGTGTGTCGCGGACGTGCTGACGGAAGCGCGTGGCGGTCGCGTCAGCACGTCCTGACGGAAGCGCGTGGGCTGCGTCGAGGGCCCGGCGTACGGGGCCGGGGCCGTCCACAGCGGCCCGGGAAGCCGCTGCGAATGGGCCGTACGGGGGCCGGGGTGGCCTTGCGGGCATCGCCGTGGCCCGGCCCCACTGCCCGGGGCGGGCATCGCCGCGGATCTGGCGCTACGGCGCCCAGGGCGTGGGGCTCCACGGCCGCGGGGGAGCGGGGTACGGCCGCCACCGATGAGCCGTCTTACGGCTCGGGGCCGACGGGCTCCGGTGGCGCGGTGGGGATATCCGCCGATTTCTCCCCGCCCGCCGTCCTGAGCTGCGCAGAGGCGGAACGGTGTGCGGCGTGGCGGCTTCCGGACGGGATGAGGAATCGCGCGAACCGGTGCGGAACGGCCGAGGACGTGTCACCCTTGGCGCCCACATGGATGCCCGCTGTGGTGCCGAACGGCCTGCGGACGGGCCCGGTCCGGGCTGCGGCGGCCCGGACGCGGAACGGTACGGGGGAGCCGCGGGTCTGACGGCTTCCGGGGGAGGAGGCGCGGGTGGGGGCAGCGGAACCGGACCGAACGCGGCGGGCGGCGGCGCGCGGAATTCGCGGAATGCGACGGCCCGCGGTGCGATACGGGGCCCGCGACGCACGGCGCCCGGCGGTACGGCGCGGGCTCTCGGGGCCCCGGCGCTGCGAACATCCGAGGCCCCGCCTCCCCCAGCTCCCCCGTCAGGACCTGGAGCCCCGAGCTCTCAAGGTCCCGCCCCATGGGCCCCCTGCCCGGCGAGGCCCGTCCCCCTGTAGCTGTCTCCCCGTGCGGATCCCCGGCTATCCCTGCGCACCGTCACCCGAACGAGGGGACTTCCGCACGGGACCGCCGTATTCGAATGGACATTCGATAGTCTGGAGCGGGTCACAGGACGAGTGGGGGTGTCAGAGCACATGGTGCGGCGCATCGAGGTGACGGGAGCCGGCGGGGTGCGGCTCGCGGCCTGGGAGTTCACCGACCCGCCCAAGGGCGACGGCGGGCCGGAGGTGAGTGAGCGGCGCCCCGGCGTCCTGCTGCTCCACGGCCTGATGGGGCGCGCGTCCCATTGGGCCGACACCGCCCGCTGGCTCGGCGCGCGGTACCGCGCCGTCGCTCTCGACCAGCGCGGCCACGGTCGCAGCGAGAAGCCCGCCGGTGCCCCCTTCGACCGCGCCTCCTTCGTCGAGGACGCGATAGCCGCCATCGAGCAGCTCGGCCTCGCCCCCGTGACCCTCGTCGGCCACGCCATGGGCGCGCTGACCGCCTGGCAGCTCGCCGCCCGCCGACCGGACCTGGTCGGTGCGCTGGTCATCTGCGATATGCGGGCGTCCGCGCTGGGCGCCGCCTCACAGCGCGAATGGGCCGAGTGGTTCGCCACCTGGCCGCTGCCCTTCGCCACCCTCGCGGATGTCCGCCGGTGGTTCGGCGAGGACGATCCGTCGCTGGAGCGGCCCCGCCCGGCGCGCGGCGCGTACTTCGCCGAGGTGATGGCCGAGGGCGCCGACGGCTGGCGCCCGGTCTTCTCCCGCCGCCAGATGCTCACCGCCCGCGAGACATGGGTGACCGACGCCCACTGGGAGGAGCTGGCCGAGGTCCGCTGTCCCGCCCTCGTCGTCCGGGGCCAGGACGGCGAACTGGGCCGCGCCGAGGCCCAGGAGATGGTCCGCGTCCTGCCCGGCGGCAGCTACGCCGAAATACCCGACGCGGGCCACCTGCTGCCCTGGGAACACCCCGACGCCTGGCAGCGCGCCGTGGAACCTTTCCTGCGGGCGGCCATACCGGAGTGAGAGCGCCGGGCGGCCCGAGGAGGGAGGCCGTGCCTTCCGCGAGGCGCCGCCCGGCGGAGCCGGACATCCGCTCGTAGCGACCGGGCCGGGTGGCGGGTGCCCGCCGGGTCGTCGGCTCTGCTTTCCGTTGTTCGGCCGGTCGCCGATGGGCCGGCAATCCGGGCGTGCCCGCTCGGCTGCTGGTACGGGCCCTGCCTGCCCGGGTGTCTTCGGGGCTCGGATGCTGCCGGGGGCGGGAGGCGTGTGTCCGGGGGCGCCATGCGCGGTGGGGCGGGCTCGCCGTCCGTCGGAACGGGGCTTCTCCGGGGCGATGCCTCGTCAGGGCGAGCGGTGTCGGGGCGAGGGGTGTCGGGACGGGGGCTCGTCGGGACGGGCCGGTGCTGGGTTTCGGCCAACGCTACGATCGCTGCCGTGCCGCGTCGGCCGTCCGTCTGCGCGGGGAACCCGTGGTGCGGCGCCCGCGTCAGGTATTCCCGCAGCCCCGACCGATTTCTCGACAGACGTGGAAGGCCCGCCGATGGATTCCTTGCTCCCGGACGACCCGCGACACCTCGGGCCGTACCGTCTGTTGGGCCGGATCGGGGCGGGTGGGATGGGCCGGGTGTACCTCGCGCGGTCCGCCGGTGGGCGCACCGTCGCGGTGAAGGTGGTGCGGCCGGATCTGGCGCAGGACACCGGGTTCCGGGGGCGGTTCCGGCAGGAGGTGGAGATAGCCCGTGCCGTGTCCGGGCGTTACACCGCGCCGGTCGTCGACGCCGATACCGAGGCGGCGTTGCCCTGGCTCGCCACCGCCTTCGTCCTCGGGCCGTCGCTGACCGAGGTCGTCGAGGCACACGGGCCGCTGCCCGACCACAGCGTCCGCGCCCTCGGTACGGGGCTGGCCGCCGCGCTGACCGAGATCCACTCCGTCGGGCTGGTCCACCGTGACCTGAAACCGTCCAATGTGCTGCTCGCCGCGGACGGCCCCCGCGTCATCGACTTCGGTATCGCGCGCGCCGTCGACGGGAACCGGATGACCCAGACGGGCGTGGTCGTCGGCTCGCCCGGTTACATCCCGCCCGAGCAGGTCCTGGGGCAGCGCGTCGGCACGGCCGGTGATGTCTTCGCCCTCGGCGCGGTCCTCACCTACGCCGCCACCGGGCACGGCGCGTACGCCGAGGGCACGCCCGCCGCGGTGCTCTACCAGGTCGTGCACGGCGAACCGGACCTCGGCGGAGTGCCCGAAGCGCTGCTGGGGCTCGTCACCGCCTGCCTGCACCGCGACCCGGAGCAACGGCCCGCCCCCGCCGACGTGTTGCGGACGCTCGCCCCGGAGGGCACCGGCGCGGCCTTCACCAACTGGCTGCCCGGCGCCGTCGCGTCGACCATCGCCACCCACGCCGCCCGCCTCCTCGACCTGGAGACCCCCGCCGACCCGGACCCCACCGGGCCTGGCGCCCCGCCGCTCGCCCACGGCCCCACCGGCCCGGGAACCGGCACACCCCAACGGCCGGGAGCGCCGCACGAGTTCGGTACGGCGCCGACGTATCTGATCGGCGCGGACAAGGACACCGGGCCCAGCGGCGGCCGCCCCGGCACGCCCGGCGGCGGCCACCCCGGTATCCCCGGCCCCGTCTCCGGTACGCCCGGTGGCGGTGGGCCTGTCCCCGCCGCCGTGCCCGGTGCCGTAACGCCGTACGCGCCGAACGGGCCCGGGGCGTACGCGTCGGCCGGCCCCGCAGCGGGCGCACCGACCGCGCCGTCCATATCCGGGGGGACGACCGCCCCACGCGCCCCCGGTGACGCCGCCGCGCCTTCGCGGCGGCGGTTCCTCGGGCTCGTCGCCGGGGCCGCGACGGGGGTGGTGGCGCTCGGTGGTGCCGGGGTCTGGGCGTTCAGCGGCCCGCCGGGCGGTAAGGGCGCCGATGACGGCGGGGTCGGGGGCGGGGGCGCGACCCCGGAGGCCGACGATTTCACCACCCCGCCGCCCGGCACCGCGCCCGCCGTCCTCTGGCACCGCACCGCCGAGACCGACAGCATCAACAGTGACCAGCCGCTCGCCGTCCACGAGGATCTGCTGCTGATCAGCGGGGACCCGCTGGTCGCCCGCCGCGCGAGCACCGGCGCCACCGCCTGGAGCCGGAAGGGTGTCGCCGCCGCCGGTGCCCCGCTGATCCTGGCCGACCGCAAACTCTTCCTCGTCAGCACCGAGTACAACGGCGACGTCATCGCCCTCGACCCGGGCACCGGCAAGGAGGTGTGGCGCAGCCGCCTCGGCGGTGACCTCACCGTCCAGCGCATCCTCGCGGTCGACGGGCAGCGGCTCTACGTCGTCGCGTCGGTGAGCAGCGAGGACATCACCGAGCACCTGACCGCCGTCGCGGCCATCAACCTCCGCACCGGCAAGCAGGACTGGAGCAAGCCGCGCGACAAGGGGACGACCGACTTCGACCTGGAAGGCACGGTCTCCGGCGACCGCCTCGTCTACACCGACGGCCGGAGCAACGTCACGGTCCGCGACGTCGCCGACGGCCGTCAGTTGTGGAGCCGCAAGCTGGGTGACGACATCGCCTGGCGGCCCGCCGTGCACGAGCGGCGGATCTTCCTCGGCGGTTCGCGGCTGCGCGCCGTTCACCTGGAGACGGGTGAGCAGGACTGGTCGCTCTCCTCCGCCGGGCGGCTCAGCTTCTACCAGCCGATGGTCGTGGGCGGCGTGGTGTACGCCGCCGATCACAGCGGTGGCGTCTGGGCGGTGGACCCGGTGCGCGGCCGCAAACTCTGGCTCTGCGAGGACACCGGCGCGCGCCGGGCGCCGACCGAGTTCCTGTCCGTCCGGGGCACGCTCTACGGCGCGTCGTACGACGACGCCGGCGGTGTCTTCGCCCTCGATCCCGCGACCGGCAAGGTCCGCTGGCACTACAACGACAACACCGGCAGCCTCGACCAGTGGCACGTCACCGCTTCCGGCCGCCGGCTGCTGGCCACCCACGGCAATGAGATCTACGCGTTGCCGGCGGTCTGAATCAGCCCGACCGAGCTGCGGTTTCGCGGTGCGTGGCGGCCTCGGCACGCGTCAGGCGACGCCCGGCCCGGGGCGGCCACCGCGCCTCGCCCGGCGGACGGCTGCCGACGGGCGAGGCGGGCGCGCGGCCCGGCGGCACGCCGCCGCCCGCCTGCGGCATTCGCCCAGGGGCAGGCCGAGGACCCGCTTGAAGGCGACGCCCGGAAAGCCAGGAGGCCCGCGTCGTCCAGAAGGCGGCGACCGCCGCCCCGGGGCCGTGCCCGCTCCCGCCTCGCCCCGGAATCCGCCGACCGGAACCCGCCGACCGGCTCCGGCAGCACGCCACCGCCGCCCCGCACCGGGGCTGACGGACCGGACCGGCCCACCGGCGGCCCGTCCGGTGGGCTGCCCGGCTGCCCGACGGGACCGCCCGGCCGGACGCACCCCGCCGGCTCCCTGCCCTACGAAGCCTCCAACGTGCGGGTGAAGTCCCCGCGTTGGACGCGTACGGCGAGGGAGTCGTCGGGCTCCCCGGAGAGCAGGGAGCCGTAGCCGGTGGCGGCCCAGAGGCTGCGGGCGGTGTCCACCTCGAAGTACGGGACCGGGCGGTCGCCCTCCCGGTCGGTGAGCACCTCGGGGGCGCGGCGGGCCCGTATCGCGCGGACACAGGACTCGCAGGCCGCCACCCGCAGCTCCTCGCGGCGGCCGAGCGGACGCCACGGCAGGACCCGGGCGGCGGGCCCGTGCAGCGGGTGGAAGAAGCACAGGGGCAGCGGGGCGTCCTCGGAGCCGAGCGCCGCGCGCCCCTCGGCTATCAGCGCGAACACACCCGCCAGATCCGGCACGCCCCGCGCGCGGTCCAGCACCGAACCGGCCGCGGAGTACGCGTCGAGGGCCCGTCCGACGGCCTGCGGATCGCCCTGCGCGGCGCGGGCCTCCTCCCCCAGCCGCACCACCTCCCGCGCCGCCCGCTCGCGCAGCTCCGCCTCGTCCGCCCGCCGGGCGGCCGCGAAGACGGAGCGCGGCAACGCGAACGGTGTGGCCAGATCCCGCACCCGGGCCCGCCGCCGCCACAGCAGCCCCACCGCGCCGAGCACCAGCAACGGCCCGGCCACCAGCGTGAGCATCCGGACCACCGGCGACCCGGAGGACGCCGGCGCCCCGGCAGCCCCCGAGGCTCCCGGACCGCTGGAGGACGCGGACGGGGCGGGGCCGTTGAGGTCGGCGGTGGCCTTCTCGTACTCCTTCTCACCGTCGCCCGCCGCGATGATGTCGATGGCCCGCTCGACGCGGCGGGCCGTCCCGGCGCCCTCCATGTCGCTCTGGTGGAAAACGGCCGCCGCGGCCTGCTGCGCCTGGTGCAGACGGGCCGGCCACTCGCGGGCGGCGATGTCCTCGGGGAAGTCGCCGAGCGTGATGATGATCGACGGTTCGCCGCCCAACCGGTCGTGGACCACCTCGGCGAGCTGCGCGGGATCACCGCCCCAACTGTCCCCTTCGACCAACGGCACCAGCACCACCCGGATCGGCAGCCGCGTCCCGCGGATCCGCTCGGCCAGCCGTTGCCGCTCGGCCGCGCCGACCGCCGAGTCCAGCGACGGATCGACGTACACGGGGGAGTGGCGCAGCGCGTCGGCGATCTTCTGTCCGGGGCTCCCGGCGGCGGCTCCCGGCGCCGCCGTACACCAGACCAGGGTCAGCGCCGCCAGCGCCGCGACGGCGGCACCGGCCACGGCGGACATCCGGCGGCGGGCCCCGGCCCGGCGCGGGCGGCGGTGGCGAAGGTCAGTGAACACCGAAGTACTCCCGTACGTCGCGGGCGAGTTGGTCGATCCGGGCGCCGTCGGCGAGCGCGGCCAGCGGCCCGGGGAGCTCGGGGTACGGCACACGGTCCGCGCGGCCGGTGTCCGTCGCCGGGCCCAGCCGCAGCACCGGCGCCGGGGTGGCCCGGCACCGTTCGCAGACCGGCAGCGACCGGGCGCGGCCACCGCCTGCCGGGGATATCCGGCGGGTGGCGGACGCCGGGCCGTGCAGCGGGTTGCGGTGGCACAGCCGCTCCGGCACCGCGGACCTCTCGGCGGCCGCCCGGCCGGCGCGGGCCAGCGCGACGGCGCACACCAGGGACACCGGGGTGGCGTCCGCGTCGACCCGGCCGTCACCGTCACCGTCGATGAGCAGGGCGGCGGCGTCCAGACACTCCCAGGCCAGGCGGTGCGTTCCCGCGGGCAGGGCACTGTGGGCGTCCAGTGTGGCGGTGAGGGCGTCGGCCTCCTGCCGGGCGGTGCGCCGCAGCCACGCCAGGGACGGCGCGTCCGGCGCCTCGAACGTGACCGGGACGCCGCCGGGCGCCCGGCCACCGGGCCTCCGGCGCCGCCGCACCGCACCGGCCGATGCCCGCACCGCCGCCACCAGCCCGAGCAGCAGCGCCGCGAGGAACGCGCCGATCATCAGCCCCGGCGCGAAATCCCCCGCGAACACGCTGGACAGCCCCCGCTCCGCGGCCGGGTCGGCGGCGGGCCCGGGATTGTACGGCCGGCTGCCCGCCGCCTCCTTCGGAGCGCGGGCGACATCGCGGAGCAGCGCGTCGAGCCGGTCGCCCAGCGTGCGGTGATCGTCCTCGTCGGGGAACGTGGAGTGCCGGCTCTCCAGGGCGTACGCGTCCACGGGCGCGCCGTAGTTGATGACGGAGAGGCGGTCCGACAGCGGATCGGCGAGGACGAACAGCGCGTCGCGGTGCAGACGTTGGTGGAGCGAACGGACGAACACATCGCCGTCGCCGCCCGATTCGTCGTCGGTGACGCTGGGCACCGCGGCGATCAGCACCGGGACGTCGAGCGAGGTGAGCCGCGCGTGCAGCCGGGCGCGCTCGGCCGCGCTCAGGACCGGTTCGCTCTCCGGGTCGGTGTACAGGGGGTCGTGGCGCAGACCGGCGGTGACCCGCTCGATACGGGAGCCCATGTCGGCCGCGGTCGGGAGGGCGCCGACGTCGGAGCGGTCGAAGAGCCGCGCGGCGGTGACGGCGAGCCCGCCCGCCAGGACCACCACGCCGACCAGCAGCACCACCACGCCCCGGGCCGGCCGCCGCGGCCCGGCGGAGCGCCCCGGGGCGGCGCCGTCCTTCCGTGCCCCGTCCGTCGCACCGCCGCCGTCGCCCTTGGCCGCCGCGGCCCCGGATTTACGTAGCGAGGGTGCAGCGGCACCCCGGGCGTCGCGGGGCCCGGGGACCGGTGAGCCGCCGCGGGCCCGGTGCAGACGGCGTCGGCGGCGTACGTAGAGGCCCAGCAGCAGGACGGAGAGCGGGAGCCCGGCGACCGCGATGCCCGCGACGAAGCTCTGGTTCTTCTGGTCGGTGCGGTCGGGGTGGAGCTTCGGGACCTCGGCGCCGTCGGCGGCCGCGGCGCGGCCCGCCTCCGCCCGCTCATGGGCCCGCCCCGAGCGGAGGACGTCGACGAAGTGCCGGAACAGCTCCAGGGGCGTCGCGTCGTACGGCAGCTCGTAGAGCGTGGCGCGGGCCGCGTCCCGGACGCCGCGCACCTCCGTGCCGTACGCCTGTGCCTCCGGCATCCCCGGGCCGCTCAGCACGACGTACAGACCGTCGCGGCCGAGCCGGTCGTGGACACCGGCGAGGAATCCGGTGTCGTCGGCGCCCAGCGCGGTGTCGGGCAGGACCATGACGTACACGGGCACCCGGAGCCGCGCGGCCTGCGCGGCGAAGAGCGGGGCGCTGGAGCGGGGGACGGCGCGCGGGAGTTGGTCGCTGATGTACACGGGATCGCGGCGCAGTTGCTCGGCTAGGTACGCCGTTCTGCTGCGCGGGGTGGCCGCGCCGGAGCCGGGAGCCGTGTCCGCGGGGGAGCCGCCCGGGCTCGCCCCGGTGGTGTGCTCCGCCGCGGGCCGGTGGGCCGCGCGTCCGGGGGACGCGGGCTGCGCCATCGCGGGGACACCGCCCAGCAGCACCGCCAACCAACCCGTGACCAGCATCAGCGCGCCTCGACGCACCGCCCCCACCCCCTCGTTCCGCATGACGCCCTGACGCTACCTCCCGCGCGCGGATGCCGTGCGGGCCTGTGGACAACGTGCGGGATTCAGCGATTCCGGCACGTCAGCGACGGTGCGACGGCAGCGTTGCCGCGCAGGTGCGAAAGCCCGGACGTACCGGCCCGGCCGGGCCGGGAGGCGGGCCCGGCCGGGAACCGCCGCCGGGCCTCGCGGTCACCCCCGCGGGCCGTGCCCAGGGACGACCGGACCGCGAGCCGCCCCGGCCGGGCCGCCGCGTCGCAGCCCCTCTCTCACCCCTGCCGTACCGCCGAAAGGATCTCCGGCACCCGGCGCACCACCAGGGGCGCGGCGATCCGCAGGCCCGCCTGGGCCACCACCGTGCCGTAGACGACCCCGGCGGGCAGGAGTATCCACAGCAGGGCGTGGTGGCCGGCGAGGTGCAGCCAGATGGTCAGGGCGACCAGCGGCGCGCTCAGCACCGTGCCCGCCAGCAGGCCGCCGAAGAGGCTGAACCAGGCGATGGACGCCTGGCCCGGCGCGATGTTCTTGTTGCCGTCGGACGGGACGGAGTAGGGGAAGAGCGCCGAGGTGAGCGCGCCCGTCGCCACCAGTGTGCCGAGCAGCGCCAGCGACAGCCCGTAGATCTCCACCAGCGACGGCCAGGCGTCGAGGAACGCGACGGTGCCGACCACCACCAGCGTGACGTACGGGACCGCCACCAGGCACAGCGCCAGGGCGCGGGCCCGCAGTTCGCGGTAGGCGTCCCGGGGCGTCGCGAGGGTCGAGGCCACCATCCAGAACGCCGAGGTGTCCTGGCCGAACTGGTTGTACATCTGCGTGCCGAGCAGCGCGGGCGCCACGAGCGCGGTGTAGACCGTGCCGTTGCCCTGCGCCGCGTAGACGACCGGGATCAGCAGGCCCACGCCCATCGACGTGGCCCAGCCCATCTTCGTCTTCGGGTCGCGCCAGGCGTAGCGGAGGGTCCGCAGCATGACCGCGCCCGTCCGGCCGTCCGGCAGCAGCCGGGACGGCCCCCGGGAACCACCCCTCGCGCGTTTGCCGTCCTTCTCCGCCGGCTGGATCGTCGACCCGTCGGGCGAGGTCATCAGGGCCGTCAGCATCCGCTGCCACCACCACAGCAGCGCCACCAGCGCCAGCGCCGTCAGCGCCAGCCCGGCGGCGGCCGTGACCCACGCGCCCCGGCCCGCGTCGGCCACGGCGCTCATCGCGGATGCCGGCGGCACCCAGCGCAGCACCTCACCGACCGGCTCCAGGACGGCCAGCCCGTCCGGGCGGCCCAGCTTCTGCGCGACGAGATTGACCAACTGCGCGCCGAGCGCGGCGAACAGTCCGCCCAGCACCGCCAGATCCCGGCCCCGGCGGCTCGTCAGCAGCCGTACGGACGCGGTGGCGACGACCCGCGCCAGCGCCACGCAGACCAGCATCACCAGGGGCACCGCGCACACCGCGACGGCGGTGGCGGCCGGACCGCCGGCGACCGCGACGGCCGCACCGGTGGCCAGGACGAGGGTGACGAGCGGCCCGACGCCCACCAGGGACGCCGTCAGCAGCGCCACGACCAGGGGACGGGGCCGCAGCGGCAGCATCACCAGGCGCGTGGGGTCCAGCGTCTCGTCGCCGGACGGGAAGAACAGCGGCATGACCGCCCAGCCCAGCGTGAGGAGCCCGACGAGCAGCACCACCAGCGCGTCGATGTGCGCCGCACCGCGCAGCAGGACCAGCCCGGTGGTCGCCAGCCCGGCGAACACCACGCCCGCGAGGACCGACGCGACGTAGGCGGCGGCGCGCCCCGGTGAGCGGCGCAGGCCGTTGCGGAGCAGGGCGAGCTTCAGACGGACGAACAGCGGCGTCAGCGCGGTCGGGGACGCCGGCCGCGGGGCACCCGGCGCGAAGGGGGCACTCATCGGGCGCCGCCCCCCAGCCAGTCGAGGTTCTGCCCGGCGCGGGTGCGGCCCCCGGCGCCGACCAGTTCCAGGAACGCCTCCTGGAGCGACGGCGCGTCGCCCCGCACCTGGGCGAGGGGCCCGTCCGCCCGGATGCGTCCGGCGGCGATCACCGCGACCCAGTCGCAGAGCGATTCGACCAGCTCCATGACGTGGCTGGAGAAGATCACCGTCGCCCCGGAGGAGGTGTACCGCTCCAGGACGCCGCGGATGGTCTGCGCCGACACCGGGTCGACGCCCTCGAAGGGCTCGTCCAGGAAGAGGATTTCGGGGTTGTGCAGCAGCGCGGCGGCCAGCCCGATCTTCTTGCGCATACCGGTGGAGTAGTCGACGACCAGCTTGTGCTGGGCGCCGGACAGCCCGAGGACGTCCAGCAACTGATCGGCGCGCTTGTCGGTCTCGGCGCCGGGCAGGCCGCGCAACCGCCCCATGTAGCCGAGAAGTTCACGGCCCGACAGGCGCTCGAAGAGCCGCAGGCCCTCGGGCAGCACCCCGATCCGCGACTTGACGCCCACCGGGTCGCGCCACACGTCGTGCCCGCCGATGAGGACCTCACCGGAATCCGGCCGCAGCAGCCCGGTGACCATGGACAGCGTGGTGGTCTTGCCCGCGCCGTTCGGCCCCACCAGCCCGATGAAGCGGCCCGCGGGCAGCGTCAGGTCGATACCGGCCACCGCGGTCTGCTGCCCGAACCGCTTGGTCAGCCCCCGGATCCGCACCGCGGGCACGCCCTCGGCCGCCCCGCTCCCCGGCGGCGCGGCCACCGGCTCCCCGCCGCCCCGCTCGGTCGGCTCCCCGTTCTTCTCCGGTCCGTTCGCCACCGGTCCAGCCCTTCGACGTCCCCGCAGAGGCCGGGCGGCCCCCGTCCCCGTTCACGATACGGACCGGTACTGACAGCGGGCCGGGCCCCGCCCGCGCGCGGCGACGAACGGCGGCCGCCTGCCCCGGGGGAGCCGCGGCACCGCCCGGAGCGGCCCGTCCACCGCCCCTACGGGGGGCGCCCCTGCCGTACGAACCACCCCGATGTGGTCCGTACCGCCTGGAGCGACCGGAAAGAGGGAGGGGAGAAACGCGTGTCCCGGGCGCACCTACCGGCACGTGGGGCGCATGGAGGCATCGGCGGGGGCGCGTAGCGGTGGTGAGCCGGGTGCGGGGTAGCGACCCGCCCTTCCGGGCAAGCAGGATCGCCGCATACGGACCGTGGGGGCGAAGGGCCGTGGAGCGCGCCGGGACGCACCCGGCGCCGTGGCGCCCCGTGCGGGCACCGCCGCCACCCGGGCTCCGCGCACCTGACGCACCCCGCCCGCACGGCACATCCCACTCGTATCGCCGGTATCCGGAATCCCACCGGATATCTGGGAATACGCGGGGAATTGATCGCAACCAATCACACCGACCGGCGTTCACCGGTGGACGCACTGCCGCAACAGGGGGTACCAACATGGCCGCAAGGCCACTCGTCGCTCGTCAGCCCAACGAGCGGCTCCAGGCGCTGATCCAGGAGGCCGCCTGCTCCAACGCGGGTTTGGCCCGCCGCGTCAACATGTGCGGCGCCGAACACGGCCTCGACCTGCGCTACGACAAGACCTCGGTGGCCCGGTGGCTGCGCGGTCAGCAGCCGCGTGGCCGCGCCCCCGCGATCATCGCGGAGTCCCTGGGGCGCAAGCTCGGCCGCACGGTCACCATCGACGAGATCGGCATGGCGGACGGCAAGAACCTCGCGTCCGGTGTGGGGCTGCAGTTCTCCCCGACCGTGCTCGGCGCGATCGAGCAGGTCAGCGAGTTGTGGCGGAGCGACGTGGGGCGGCGCGACTTCCTGAACGGCTCCTCCGTCGCCGCCTCCGCGCTGGTCGAGCCCAGCCGCGACTGGCTCATCACCGGGGCGGACCCCCAGGTGGCGCGGAGCGCGGGCGCCCGGGTGGGACGCGCCGACGTGGAGGCGGTACGCGCCATGACCACGGCGCTCGGCGACCTCGACCACCGCTTCGGCGGCGGCCATGTCCGGCCGGTCGTCGTGCACTACCTCAACAGCGTCGTCTCCGGACTGCTCGCCGGGTCCTACCGGGAGTCCGTGGGGCGGGAACTCTTCGCCGCCGTCGCGCGGCTGACCGAACTCGGCGGCTACATGGCCGTCGACACCGGGCAGCCCGGTCTCGCCCAGCGCTACTACATCCAGGCGCTCCGCCTCGCGCAGGCGGCCGACGACCGCGCGTACGGCGGTTACGTCCTCGCCGCGAGCATGAGCCATCTCGCCGCCGAACTGGGCACCCCCCGTGAGATCGCCCAGCTCGCGCGGGCCGCGCAGGAGGGCGCGCGGGGCCGCGTCACCCCGCGCGCCGAGGCGATGTTCTGTGCCGCGGAGGCGCGCGGTCACGCGCTCATGGGGGACGGCCGGGCCTTCCAGTCGGTCGCCGCCCGCGCGCTGACCGCGATGGAACGCGCCGAGGCGGTGGGTGACACGGGCGACGACCCGGACTGGATCGGCCACTTCGACCGCTCCTATCTGGCCGATGAACTCGCCCACTGCCACCGTGACCTGGGCCAGGCCGCCGCGGCCGAGGAACAGGCCCGCCTGGCGCTCCAGGGCCTGCCGCGCACCAAGGTCCGCCGCCGCGCCATCGGGATGGTGCTGCTGGCCGGGGCGCAGGTGCAGCAGCGCGAGGTCGAACAGGGCTGCCACACCGCCACCGAGGCCGCGGAGCTGCTCGGTGAACTCCGCTCGCAGCGGGGCGTGGAGTACCTCGACGACTTCCGCCAGCGCGTCGAGCCGTACCGGGACGAGCCGGTGGTGCGGGAGTTCAGCACCCGGCTGGAGCTGCGCGTCGCGGTGTGAGGACGCCGGGAGCCCGGGGCGGGCCCGCGGTGCCGCGCCTGGTGCGCGGCCCGCGGGCCCGTCGCGTACGGGGCGTCAACGGGCCGGGGAAATGCGGCGAATGCCCCGATGTTCGGTGTCGGCGCCCCGGGGGACGCGGTGCGTTCCCCGGGGCACCGGCCCGGCCGCCGCCTCCGGGGCGGGCGGCGGCGGTGACCGGGGGACGTGGTCGAACGCGTCGGCGACCCGGTAGCGTGAGCCGACGATTCCGTAGGTCTGCAGAGGTAGGAGTCCCGGTGACGCAGAGCGGACAGGGTCACGACCCGCAGAATTCCGCGGACGGCCAGGCGCGGGAGGGCGTGGTGCTGCCCTCGGGCGGTGAGGCATGGCCGCCCGCCCAGCAGGCCGCACCCCCGGCCGGACAGCCCTGGGGGCAGCCCTGGGGCCCCGGCCAGCAGAACCCGCAGACGTACGGCCAGGGCCGGCCTCTCGCGCAGCCCCAGGGCCAGATATCCGGGACGTATCCGGGCCAGCCCCAGGGCGCCGGTCAGGGGCAGTCCCCGACGTACGGTCAGGGGCTTCCCCCGCAGCAGCCCCCGCAGGCCCAGGGTTACGGTCAGGGCGCGGCCCCGCAGGCGCAGCCCCAGCCCCACGCGCAGCCCCAGTCCGGGCAGGCCGCCCCGGCGTTCCCGCCCCCGCCGCAGGGGCAGCCGCCGATGCCGCCGATGCCGCCCACCGCACCGCAGCAGGCGCCCGGCCCGCAGCCGCCCGCCGTGTCGGACGCCGAGGAGACGGCTCTGATCCCGCCCTTCGGCTCCGGCGCGCTGCCACCCGAAGGCGCCGCCCCGTCGCCGCAGGCCCCGAGCGGGCAGTTGGTGAAGGCCACCCCGCAGCAGGCCGCGCCGCTGCCGCCCGCCTCGGGCGACGCGGACGCCACCGCCCTGCTGCCGCCGGTCGGCGCCGGGACCGCGCCCGGGGCCGCGCCGCTGCCGCCGGAGACCGCCGGCCGCCCCGAGACGCCCGGCGAGTCCACCCAGATGCTCCGCAGCCTCCGCCCGCCCCGTAACCGCGCGGCCGCACCGCCCGCCGCCCCCGGGGACTCCGAGGCGACCCAGTACCTCCCGCCGGTCGGCGCCGGCGGCCCCGCGCCCCAGCCCGGTGGCGCGCCGCTCGGCGCACAGCCCGGGGGCGGCGCGGAGCGGCCCACCCCGGCCGAGTTCGAGGGCCTGTTCCGCGCCGCCCCCGGGGCCGCCGCCCCGCCCCCGGCGCCCGACGCCACCGCCCAACTGCCGCGCTTCGACGACCAGGCCCCGCCGCCGTACGGCCCCGGGGGCGACCGGCACGGGTTCCCGCCCGGTGGCGGCCACGAGGCGCCGCACCCCGGGTACGACGACACGCCCGCCGGCCGCCGGCGGCTGAGCCCCGTCGTGGTGGTCGGCATCGTCGTGGTGGCGCTCGCGGGTGCCGGTATCGGGCTGGGCTGGGCGCTCAGCGGCGGTGACGACGACGCGAAGAAGAAGGAGCCGAGCACCGGCGCCGCCCGGTCGGCCACCAAGGACGCCGCCCCGCCGTCGCCGACCGCCGACCCGGCCGAGGAACAGGCCAAGAAGCTGGACGCGCTCCTCGCCGACAGCAACAGCAGCCGCTCCGCGGTGATCAACGCCGTCCGGGACATCCGCGGCTGCGACAACCTCCCGGGCGCGGCGAAGGACCTCAAGGGCGCGGCCAACCAGCGCAACCAGATGGTCAGCCGCCTTCAGGGGCTGCCCCTCGACAAGGTCCCGCGGCACGCGGAGCTGACCGCCGCCCTCACCACCGCGTGGAAGTCGTCGGCCGCAGCCGACAACCACTACGCGGCGTGGGCCGGTCAGGTCGCCGGGAAGAAGGGCTGCCACAAGGGCCACGCCCGTAACACCGGCCACACCGCGCAGGGCACCGCGGCCAGCGGCGCGGCCACCAAGGCCAAGGAGCAGGCGGCCCGCCTCTGGAACCCGATCGCCCAGAAGTACGGCCTGCGCACGCACCAGGCCGGCGACCTCTGAGCCCTCCGCCGGGCGGCTCCCACCGGGCGCTCCGCGCGCCCCGGAGCCGTCCGGCGGCCACGCTTCCCGGAGCGCCCGCCGAAACCGCCGCGCCCGCTCCGTACGCCCCCGGCGCCCGCCGCCCGGGGCGCGCCCCTCACATGTCCGTGCGCCGCCGCTCCAGCGTCCCGGCGACGTTCACGAAGCCGTCGGACGCGGCGAGCACCTGACCGTCCGCGACCGTCTGGTACATCACCGTCGCGTTCACGATCCGCGGGAAGTCCTGCACGGCGAGCATGTCCTCCGCGCGCCACCGCAGCTTCGGCGTCAGCCCGCCGGTGTCCACCGGATGCTTCCCGCGGTCCAGCACCTTCTGGAGCGCGTACGGGGTGATCTCCTCCACACCGTCCGCGTCGAGCCGCTCCACCATCGCGCGCAGCACCGTGTACGCGATCCACGTCGTCTGTACGCCCTGGTCGGCCGGGTCGACGCGGTTGTCACCGAAGGCGTGCTCGTTGATGACCTTGCGCATCGGGGTCCACCGCGGATCGCCCGCCGCCGGGTACCAGCCGGTGACCAGCGCGCCCTCCAGCGGTCCGGAGCGGCCGCCGGTGCGGTTGACCAGCGCCTGCCCGACACTGCCCAGCACCGAGGCGACGTGCACCTTCGGGCTCTGCTGCTGCAGGCGCCGGAAGGAGTCGAAGAAGGCGTCGGTGTGATCGCCCAGCGACGCCGCCACACAGGAGCCCGGCGCCCGGCCGCCGTACGCCGCCATCCCGTAGCGCACGGGGTCGGCGCCGACGGCGTCCAGCGCCCGCCGCACCTCGGCGGAGTAGTCCGTCCCGTCGTCGGGCGCCCGGATGTCGGTGACCGGCGAGCGGCCCCCCTGCCGGAGCCCGGAGTCGAGGAGGGAGGGCATCTGGTCGCCCTGGATCGTGTCGGGCCGCACCAGGGCGACGCGGCTGCAATCGCGCGCGAGCTGACGCCCGTTCCCGGCGAGCAGCGACGCCTGACCGCCGTTCACCGGGTACGACAGCGGACTTTCGAACTCCTCGTCGGAGGCGCCGTAGCCGCCTATGTACGGGATGCCCTTGACCTCCAGCGGCGACATGAACGACCGGCCGAACTGGCTGTACGAGCCGACGACGGCGACCGCGCCCTCGTCGACCGCGCGCTGCGCGCAGCGGGTCGCGCCCACCGAATCGTTACGGTCGTTGCAGGTCAGGACCTTGAGCCGGTGCCCGGCGAGGCCGCCCGACGCGTTGACCCAGCGGGCGTACGTCTGCGCCATCGCCGGCATACCGGGCATGTTGGTGGCGTTGGTGCCCTCCGGCGCCCATGTCATCACCGTGATCGGCGCCTTCCCGGACCCGGTGCCCGGCAGTGAGCCGCAGCCGGAGAGCAGGGACGCCAGCACCGCCGTACCGGCTGCCCACCGGGCGGCGGTCCGTGCGGGGGCGGGCGGGAAGAGGCGGGAGGAGGGGCGGCGCCGTCCGGTCATGGTCCGTGAGCCTCGCGGCCCGCCCGAAACGCGTGAGTGATTCCAGGTCAGCGGAGAGTGACGGTGAGGTGAACTCCGGGGGGCGATAGGTGATCGGGAACGAGGAACGTACGATCGAATACTGTGCAAGGTTCGGAGAAGTCTTCCCGTCGCGGCCGCCGCTCGACCACCATGGACGGCATGCCACACAACGACATGCCGTGGTGGCGCTGGCGCAGCAATGTGCGCTCCGCGCTGCACATGCTCTCCGACCCAGGGTTCCACCAGGAGACCTGGCTGACCGGCCGCCCCGGGTACGGCGACGTGACCGACGCCGTCTACCGGCTCGTCGAGGACACCTGGCTCGACAACTGGTCCGCGGAGAAGTATGTCGGCACGATCTTCCGCGACACCCAGGAGGCGGCGCTCGTCGACGCCGCCGTGCTGCGGGTGCTGCGGATCATGCACCAGGTCGGCGCGGACGCCCCCGTCGCCGCGTACGTCGAGCACCCCGCGTGGCCCGAGGCGGTCCGTGCGGCGCGCGAGGCGCATGTCTGGCTGGCCCGCGCGGACGGCGACGATCCGGACGCGCCGCCGCTGCCGCTGGAGGCGTTGGCGCGGATGACCGGGGGCGCGGCGGCCGGCGTGTGAGCCGAGGCCCGCGCCGGTGCGGTGTCCGGGTATGCGACCCTATGAGGTCATGAGCGAGTCGCAGTCCTCCACGCCCGGCCCGAACGACGGGTCCGCCACCGGCGGTTCCGGTCCGGGCCGCCCCACCGACCAGTACGTCCTGACGCTGTCCTGCCCGGACAAGCAGGGCATCGTGCACGCCGTGTCCAGCTTCCTGTTCATGACGGGCTGCAACATCGAGGACAGTCAGCAGTTCGGCGACCACGACACCGGCCTGTTCTTCATGCGGGTGCACTTCAGCGCGGACGCCCCGGACAGTGTGGAGAAGCTGCGCGCCAGCTTCGCCGCGGTCGGCGACTCGTTCCGGATGGACTGGCAGATCCACCGCGCCGACGAGAAGATGCGCATCGTCCTGATGGTGTCGAAGTTCGGCCACTGCCTGAACGACCTGCTGTTCCGCTCCCGGATCGGGGCGCTGCCGGTCGAGATCGCCGCCGTCGTCTCCAACCACACCGACTTCGCCGAGCTGGTCGCCTCGTACGGCATCGCCTTCCACCACATCCCGGTGACGAAGGCGACCAAGGCGCAGGCGGAGGCGGAGCTGCTGGAGCTGGTACGGGCCGAGCGGGTCGAGCTGGTGGTGCTGGCGCGCTACATGCAGGTGCTCTCCGACGACCTGTGCAAGGCGCTGTCCGGCCGCATCATCAACATTCACCACTCCTTCCTCCCGAGCTTCAAGGGCGCCAAGCCGTACCACCAGGCGCACGCCCGCGGGGTGAAGCTCATCGGCGCCACCGCCCACTACGTCACCGCCGATCTCGACGAGGGCCCGATCATCGAGCAGGAGGTCGAGCGGGTCGGCCACGGCGTCACCCCCGACCAGCTCGTCGCCATCGGCCGGGACGTGGAGTGCCAGGCGCTGGCCCGCGCGGTGAAGTGGCACAGCGAGCGCCGGGTGCTGCTCAACGGGACCCGGACGGTCGTCTTCGCCTAGAGTCTCTCCGCCGCTTTCCGCCGCCTCCCTCGCCCGCTCAGAGCCGGGAGAGGGAGGCGGTCGCGTAGAGGACGTCGCGGATCGCCTCGCGTTCGCCGTCCGAACCGGCGGCCGCCTCGTCCGGCACGACGTGCCCGGCCGCGAGCTGGCAGAACTCCTCGCCGTCCAGCGCGAGATGGGCCACGGTGTGCTCCGGCGAGCCGACCGCCGCCGGGGAGTCCAGGGCTATGTACCAGTGGCCGCCGCCGTCGCCCTCGATCTCCAGATGGAGCGTCCGGCCCGGGGCACCGGCCGCCACCAACTGCCGGGGCGGCGCGGCCAGACCGGCCCGCCGGCGGTGGGCGAGCGCACGCGGCAGCAGCCGGGCGGCGAGATCCACCAGGCTGTGCAGATGGTCCGCGGCCGGGCCCTTGTGCGGGTAGGCGACCGCGTCGGCGATGTCACCGGCGTGCAGCCAGCAACCGAAGGCCCGGTCGAGGAAGGCGTCCCGCAACGGCAGCCGGACCGGACCGTACGCCACCGCCAGCTCACCCACCCCGCCGCCCGCGAACGAGGCCGTACGGATCAGTGCATGGCTCTGCTCCCGCCACGGCCGGTGGACGGCGGGCGTCCGGGGCGCCTCCCCGAGGGTGCGCCACAGGGCGTGGGTGCGGGCACCGGGTCCGGCGCCGGCGGCGGGCGCGGCGTCGCCGAGCGGGTCGGGCAGGCCCAACGCCGTGGCGAGAAGGCCGTCGACCGCCATCAGGTGTCCGAGCACTCCGGCGGCGGTGGTCTCGCGGTGCACCGGCCGCTCGCCGTCGAACCACCGCAGCCGCACCGGGGCGCGCCATTCGGCCTCGCCCATGTCGCGCAGCAGGGCGTCCAGTTTGGCGGTCTCCGCGTCGTACGGGGCGGCCCACTCGGGCACCGGGATGCGTGCCGGGCGGCGGCCCAGGCAGCCCTCCAGGACGCGGGAGCGCAGCAGCGGGTCGAGGTCGAGGCTGTCGGCGGGGTGGAGCAGACCGACGGCGTCCCGCAGCCGCAGCGCCTCGTCGGCACAGGAGGCGCAGTCGGTGAGGTGCGCCTCGACGGCGGCGGTCTCCTCGGCCGAGCAGGCGGCCAGCGCCCACGCGCCGAGCAGCGAGGTCAGCACGCGGTGCGGCAGCTCGGGCCGCCCGTCACCCGGGCGTCCGTCACCCGGCCGCCCGTCACCCGGGCATCCGTCACCGGGGTGTCCGTCACCGGCGCGTCCGTCACCGGGGTGGGCGGCGCCGGAGTCCGCCGGGGCGTCCGGGGGAGGGCCGCCGGCGGGTGCACCGGGGCCGGGTCCTGCGGTGTCCGGCCGTTCGGGGCCGGCGCTCGCGGCGGCGGGATCCGCGGCGCTTCGCGGGGGCGTGCCGCCGGGCAGTGGGCCGCGGTCCTCGGCCGCGGTGCGCGGGGACGGTATCCGGGGCCGGGCCGCGGGCGGGCCCGGGGCGGAGCCTGGGCCGGGCGGCTCGCCGGGGCCGTCGTACGGCGGGCAGGCGTCCTCGCGGCCGTACCTCTCCCATTCCTCCGGGCCGTTCACCGGGGCGCTCCGTTTCCGTCGCCGGGTCCGCCGGGCGGCAGCTTCTGGTGGTGGGCGGTGGACAGCAGTTGGAGGCCGAGGCGGAGCCTGCGGCGGGCCTCGTCCGCGGTGACGCCGAGGTCGGCGGCGGTCTGGCGGTAGTCCCGCCGCTGGAAGTAGGCCAGCTCCAGGGCCTGGCGCAGCGGGGCGGGCATGGAGGTGACGATGTAGTCGGCGCGGGCGGCGGTGGAGGCGTCGCGGATCTTCCGTTCGACCTCGGCGGGCGCGGGTCCGCCCTCGTCACGGGCGCGGGCGGCCTCGGTCTGGCGCAGCCGGTGGACGGCCTGGCGCTGGGTGAGCGTGGCGACCCAGGAGCGCAGTGAGCCCTGCTTGGGGTCGTAGGCGTCCGGGTTCTCCCAGATGTAGCCGAAGACCTCGCGGGTGACGCGGTCGGCGGCGTCCTCGTCGCCGAGGACGCGGTGGGCGAGGCTGTGCACGAGTGAGGCGAAACGGTCGTACAGCTCGCCGAGCGCGGCGGCCTCACCGCGGGCGAGCCGCTGCTGCATGCGTCTGTCCCAGCGTGGTGGTGCGTCCCTCGCCATCGGCCCCTGCCCCGTTCCTCACCGCCGCCGTACGGACCGCCCGTGGCGCGGCCGGGCGTGCGTCGTGCGGTCATCCGCTTGCCCGCGTCCCGCCGGTGTGGGCGGTGCGCGCCATCGAATGTAGTCGGGGGGTCCGACACCGCATGCTTCTTTGCGGCAAACCGTCCCGGAAGACGGGAGCGGATGGTAAGAGAGTCGTCACTTTGGGGTGGTAATGCCCGGTCAGGCGAGTGCGAAGAAGATCGTTCCCGCCCGGATCGGAGAATGCGTTACGGGTGTGTGACCGAAATTCGGCAAAGAGTGACCGCGGGCTGGGCATAGCCTTGACGGGAACGGCCCAGTGCGTCACGCATTCCGCGGTGTTTCAGGGGAGAGAGGCCGGGCAGTCGAGCCGGGGAAGGGTGAGTTCCGGATATTCCGGGAGCATCCGGTCCACAAGCGAGCGAAAGGCTTCGAGCGCGTGTCGTTGAAGGTGGCAGAAGACGAACAGGGCCGGTGGGCCGTCCTCCAGGTGTCCGGCGAGATGGATCTGGTGACCTCACCCGCGGTACGCCAGCACGTCCACGACGCGGTGGCCGACGGCCGGCGGAACGTCGTCCTCGATCTGTCCGAGGTCCGGTTCTGCGACTCCAGCGGCGTCGGCGTGCTCATCGCCGCTCGCCGCCTGATGCGCTCCTGTCAGGGCCGTCTCCGGCTGATCCTCCCCGCCCAGGGGGCCGTCGACGGCTCGCACGTCAACCGCGTCCTCGCCGCCCTCGGCGTCCGCCGTCTCTTCGAGGTCTACCCCGACCTGCACACCGCGGTCGACGAGACCGCCGCCCCGCTCTCGGCCTGAGCCCGCCGCTCCCCGGAGCGACGCGCCCCCGGGCCCGTCACCACGCCCCGTGAGGGGAATCCGTCCCGTACGGGGGCTCCGCCCGGTACGGGAACCGCGCGCGGACGACGAAGCCGCCGTCGGCGGTGTGCCGCGTCTCCAGCGTTCCGCCCAGGCTCTGGGCCCGCTCGCGCAGCCCCACCAGCCCGTGTCCGCCGCCCGGCAGCGCCGGGGGCGCCGCCGAGGCGTCCGGCGGCCCGTTACGGATCTCCACCCGCAGCCCCCCGGCGTCCACCGTGTCCACCGGCTCCGCGGCGTCCGGCGCCTCCAGCGGATCGATCCGGACCAGGACCCGCGCCCCCGGGGCGTGCTTACGGACGTTCGTCAGCGCCTCCTGGACGGTACGGAACGCCGCCCGCTCCACGGCCCGCGCGCCCTGCGCGCCCGCCACGACGCCCGGCTCGTACGTCACATCGAGGCCGCTCATCCTGATCAGCCGCGGCAGCTCCGCCAGATCCGGCTGCGGCGCGGGGCGGCCCGCCTCCTGGGGGCCGCCGGCCGCCCGCAGCACACCGACCATGTGCCGCAGCTCCTCCAGGGTGCGTACCGACAGCTCCCGGATGGTCCGCGCGCCGTCCCGGGCCGCCTCGTCACCCGTGCTGACCTGCACGGCGCCCGCCTGGAGGCTGATCAGGCTGACCTGGTGGGCGACCACGTCGTGCATCTCCCGGGCCAGCCGGGCGCGCTCGGTGGCCTGCACCCGGTCGGCCAGCAGCCGGTCCTCGCGGCGCAGGCTGAGGGTCAGCTCGTCGACCCGCGCGGCCAGCTCGCCCCGGGTGCGTACCAGCAGCCCCAGGGTGATCGGCGCCGCCGAGGTGACGCAGGCGTCGATCAGCACCAGGGTGTTCTCCCGGTACGCGGTCAGCTCCAGGTCGGAGAGCGGATACGGGAGGAAATGCGCGGCGATCAGCAGCGCCGCGCAGCTCCCCAGGCGGGCCCGCCCCGGGCGCCGCGCCGCCACCGTGTAGAGCGCGATCATCGGTGCGAACCAGATGTAGCCGATGTACAGCCCCGGCAGCGTGACGAGGAAGACCAGCAGCGGGAAGCGGCGGCGCAGCAGCAGCGAGGCGGCCGCGACCAGCGACAGGGCCAGCTCCAGAGGGAGCGAGAAACCGTTGACGAGGAACGCGTCGGCGACCCCCAGGAGCGCCGGGACGGCCACCGGGGCGACCCGGCGCAGCCACCCCGGCACCCGCGCCCGCAGGCCCCCGCGCGCCCCCGGCGCGACGGCCGGCACCCGCGCCCCCGTGCCGCCCTGCTCGCCTCCCGGCCCGTCCCCCCGTGCCCCGGATACCGCCGGCAGCCGGCCGTCCCGCGCCCCCGGCGCCCCGCTGTGCTCGTGCGCCTCCTCCTCGGGTGCGGGCGCCCGCCGCGCGTCCCCCGTGCCCGCCACCGTCAGCACGTCCCGCGGGGTATGCCGCCGACCAGGCCCGCGCGGTCGGCGACGATCGCCGCCTGGATGCGGTTGAGGCCGCCCAGCTTGCCCAGGAGGGCCCGGACGTGGTCCTTGACGGTGCTGGGCGCGAGGCCGATCCGTTCGGCGATCTGTGCGTTGGCCAGGCCCTCGCCGAGCAGCGCCAGCACCTCCGACTCGCGCGGTGTCAGGCCCGTCACGGCCCGCGCCGCGGCGGCCTGGTCCTCGGCGGTCAGATAGCCGCCGATCACCGCCCGGGTCACCCCCGGGTCCAGGACGCTGCCGCCAGCCGCCAGCGTCCGTACCGCGCGCACGAGCTGCTCCGGGTCGGAGTCCTTGAGCAGAAATCCGGCGGCGCCCTCGCGCAGCGCCGCGGTGAGGTACTCCTGGGCGTCGAAGGTGGTCAGCATCGCGATCACCGGTGGCTCGGGGGCGGCGCGCAGCCGCCGCAGCACCGTCAGCCCGTCGACGTCCGGCATCCGGATGTCGAGCAGGACGACCTCGGCGCCGCTGTCCCGCACCGCCTCGACCGCCTCGGCGCCGCCGCAGTCGGCGACCATCTCGATGTCCGGGGCGGTGCCCAGAATCATCCGCAGCCCCGACCTGACGAGCCGCTCGTCGTCCACCACAGCGACACGGATCACCGGGCGCCCCTCTCTCCTCGCACGTTCCCGGCGGGCGCGCGCCGTCCGGCCGCCCCCGCGCCCTGCCCGCCCCGGTCGGACCGCCCTCCGGAGGTCCCTACCCCCGCCGGGCGGCGGGGGTACGCCCGGGACCTGGGGACGATGCCTCACCGGGGCGTACACCGGCAGAGTGCCTTCATGCTGCACCACCGGCCGGGCCACCGGCACCGGAGGCGGTACAGCTCACAGCGACGGCCGCCGCGGCCCCCACACGCGGCGGCCGTTTTTCTCCGCCGTCCCGGCGCTCCTCTCCGGAGCCCGCGCCCGGTGTCCGGCCCCGCCGCCTGAGCCCTCAGCGCCCCGCGGCCGCCGTCCGCAGCCCCTCGCCCCGCGCCCCGCAGTACGGGCCGCCCGGCCGCGCCGAGGCCAGCACCACCACCGACGTCATCGCCGCCAGCCCGTACGCCGTCGTCACCAGCCACAGCACGCCCTGCGACGTCTCCAGTGACCGGTTGAAGTAGTCGGTCACGGCCAGTTCCACCACCGACCGCACCGTCAGGTAGAGCTGCACCGCCCCGTACGCCAGCAGCGCGCTGCGCACCTCCCACCGGGCGCCCCAGGCCAGCGCCCCCAGGGTCAGCAGCACCAGGACCGCGCCCGCGGAGGCGAACTCCGGGGCCGCCGCGAGCCCCGGCATCCCGGGTACGGAGGCGTCGACGACCGCCCGCAGGAACCGCCCCGCGTGCCCGGAGGCGAGGACCGGCCCCCGCACCGTCCACGCCAACTGGACCACGCCCATCAGCAGGAACAGCACCCCGCAGATCCGCGAGGGGCGGCGGCGCCAGGCGCCCCCCGGCGCGCCCGGGCCGCCGGGCGCCCCCCGGCGGCCGTCCCCGAGAGGCAGCAGCGCACCCAGGACCACCAGGGCGGTCACCAGCCCCAGGCACCGGGTGGCCAGCAGCCAGCCCCAGTCCGTGGCGGTCACGTACCGGGTGCGGTAGGCCGCGTCACACAGGCCGACGCCCTCCCGCACCGCGGCGGCCAGCAGTACCCAGCCGAGCAGCAGCGCCGCCGCCCGGGCCGCCCGCCGCCCGGCCAGCGCCGGACCGGCGACGGCGAGGAACGCCGCGGTGAACGCCCACTCGTACGGACCGAGCACCGGCACCGCCCCGGGGAGCGCCGGATGGAACAGCCCCTCGACGAAGTCCCAGAGCCCGCCGCCCCCTTGGACGACGCCCGCCACCGTCCAGCACGCCATCGCGAGCCCCAGGAGGCCCAGGCACGTCCCCGCGGCGCGGTAGCGGCCCCGGTGCGCCGGGTCGGCCCGGGCCGGATCGGGGTCGGGGCGCACATCCACCGCGCCGTCGTCCTGCATCGCCATGCCCCAGACCCCCGCTCCGCCCGCCGGCCGCGATAACCGGACCGTCCCGTACCGCAGCCTCACTGTGCCAAGGACGGCAGGAGCGGCGGGGGAGGTTCCCAGCCGTGTCGGAGTGCGCCCGGCACTTCCCCGTGAGCCCGCGTCCGGCGCCGCCGCGAACCGTGAACTCCCCCTGGGGGACGCCTTTCCGGCCCCCGCGCGACGGCGCCACCGGCAGCGGCGGGGCGCCCCCGGAGCTGGCATGATGCGGCCATGACGGAAACGGGGGAGGCACCGGACGACGGGCCCGCGCACCACGGCGGCGTCCGCCTCACCCGGCGTGGCCGGCTCACCCTGGGGGTGCTCGCGGCGGCCGCCGCGGCGGCGCTCGCCGCGGTACTGGTCAGCGCCGCGGACCCGTTCGGCACGGACGGCGCCCGCCGCGCCGCCCCCGGCGTGTCCCGCCCGCCGCGCGCCGCCCCCGCGCCCTCGCCCACCACCCCCGTCGTCCTCGACTGGCAGGTCCACCACGAGCGCAAGCTCCGCGCCTGGCCGGCCGTCCCCACCACGTACGCCACGGTCGTGCACGACGACGGGGACGCCTCGTACCGCCGCCGGGGCAGCCGGATCGTCGAGTACGTCGTGCCGGGGGACGACAGCAACCGGCTGCGGCTGACCACGTACGCCCACCGTCCCCGGACGCTCGCCGCCTGGGGCGCCCAGGAGGCGGCGCGGCTGCGGCAGTTCTGGCCGGACGCCGAGGTGCGCACCGCACCGGCCCGCTTCCAGGGGCGCCCCGCGCTGCTCCTCGACGCCACGTACACCTTCTCGCCGCAGACCCCCACCAGGACGCGGCGGCTCCAGCTCCTGACCACCGCGGCCACCGGCCGCGCCTACGACCTGTACGTGGAGATGCCCCGGCTCCCGGCGGCCGAGCACACCGGCCGCGCGGTGTTCCGGGGCGCCCGCGACCGGCTCCGCCTGGACGGCGGGCCGGCCCGCCCCTGAAGCCCCGGGCCCGTCCGGACGGTGCGTCAACCCGCCCTTGAGGCGCGGCGGCCTTGCCGACGGCGCGCCCGGCGCCGCGCGCCCGCCGTGCGCCCCCGGGCCCGCCGTGCGCCTGCCCTGCCGCCCGGGCGGTGCCCCCGGCCGCGGACGGGATCGCGTACGGGCCGGTCCCGCCCTCCCACACCGGTGTCCGGATCCGGCCTCCCCGCCCTCGGCGTTCCGGGCCTCCGGCGCGGTCACCTGGCCTTTCGCCGCGCCCGGGCCGTCGTTCGACCCGTCATGGTTCGTGCCAGCGATGCCAAATCCCCTGAAATCCTCCGGGTGTTCGGCGTCGTCGCTGACCAGCGGCGATTCCGCCATCAATCGCTGGCGACATTACGGAGGGGTGCCGAAAAGCCGTTACCAGCGGGTACACAAAGTGGCCGGGTACCCCTACGCTCGCCCGCATGACGGACTTGAAGGACAACCGAAAACCTGCGAGCGAGGCCCCCGAGATCCCCGGGACGCCCGCCGCGACGGACCCCACAACCGCCGCGACGACCGTGCCCTTCCGCCGTAACCCCGTCGCCCCCGCCGTGCCCGGTGCCCGCACCGCCGCCGGCGTCGTCACCCCGGAGATCGTCGCCCAGCTCGTCAGAGGTGTCACCGGCAGCGGCCGCACCGCCAACCACACGCCGTTCACCGGCGAGAAGCTCGCCGATCTGCCGGAGTCCACCCCCGAGGACGTCGCCACCGCCTTCGACCGCGCCCGCGCCGCCCAGGAGCGCTGGGCGAAGGTCCCGCTCAAGCGGCGCGCCGCGGTTCTGCTCCGCTTCCACGACCTGGTGCTGCAGCGGCAGTCCGAGGTTCTCGACCTCATCCAGTTGGAGACCGGCAAGGCCCGGCTGCACGCCCACGAGGAGGTCCAGGCGGTCGCCATGGCCTCCCGCCACTACGGCCGCAAGGGCCCCGCCTACCTCCGCCCCAAGGGGCACACCGGCGCCGTCCCGGTCCTGACGAAGGTCAGCGAGGTACGCCAACCGCGCGGTGTCATCGGCCAGATCGCCCCCTGGAACTACCCCCTGGAGCTGTCCGTCGGCGACGCCCTGCCCGCCTTCGTCGCGGGCAACGCCCTCGTCATGAAGCCGGACACGGAGACCGCGCTGACCGCCCTGTGGGCCCGGCAGCAGATGATCGAGGCGGGGCTGCCCGCGGACGTCTGGCAGGTCGTCATCGGCGAGGGCCCGGTCGTCGGCCCGGCCGTCGTACGCCACGCCGACTACGTCTCCTTCACCGGCTCCACCCGCACCGGCCGCGAGGTCGCCCAGGGCGCCGCCGCCCGGCTCGTCGGCGTCTCACTCGAACTCGGCGGCAAGAACGCGATGCTGGTGCTGAAGGACGCCGACGTGGACAAGGCCGTCGCCGGCGCCGTCCGCGGCTGCTTCTCCTCCGCCGGCCAGCTCTGCATCTCCATCGAGCGGCTCTACGTCCACGCCTCCGTCGCCGACACCTTCCTGGAGCGCTTCGCCGCCCGCACCCGCGCCATGCGGCTGGGCACCCAGCTCGCCTACGGGGCGGACATGGGCTCCCTGGCCGGCGCCCGCCAACTGGAGACCGTCACCCGCCATGTCGACGAGGCCGTCGCCCAGGGCGCCCGCGTCGTCACCGGCGGCCGCGCCCGCCCCGACATCGGCCCGTACTTCTACGAACCGACCGTCCTCGACGGCGTCGGTGAATCCATGACCGTCTGCGCCGAGGAAACCTTCGGCCCGGTCGTCTCCGTCTACCGCTTCGAGGACGAGGACGAGGCCGTCACCCGGGCCAACGCCACGCCGTACGGCCTCAACGCCAGCGTCTGGACGCGGGACTCCCGCCGGGGCCGCGCCGTCGCCGCCCGGCTGCGCGCCGGAACGGTCAACGTCAACGAGGCGTACGCCGCCGGATACGGCAGCGCCCGCTCGCCCATGGGCGGCATGGGCGACTCCGGACTCGGCCGCCGCCACGGCTCCGAGGGCATCTTGAAGTACACCGAGGCGCAGACCATCGCCCAGCAGCGGGTGATGCCGCTCGGCCCGTCCTTCGGCCTGACCGACGAGAAGTACGCCGCCTTGATGACCCGCAGCCTCCAGGCGATGAAGGCGTTCCGGCTGCGCTGAGCCGCCCGGGGCCCGGCCACCGGCCGCGGCCCCGGCGTCCGGTCCGCGCGTCCGGACGGACATGCCGCCCCACCCACACCCAGGAGAGCCCGTGCCGCAGCAGAACTCCGCCCACCCACCGCTCCCGGGGCAGCGCCGGGCCCCGGACCGCCCGTACGACTACGACGTGCTCGTGGTCGGCTCCGGCTTCGGCGGCGCGGTCTCGGCGCTGCGGCTGACCGAGAAGGGCTACCGCGTCGGCGTCCTGGAGGCCGGTCGCCGCTTCAGCCGCCAGACGCTCCCCAAGAACTCCTGGGACCTGCGCAACTACCTGTGGGCCCCGGCCCTCGGCTGCTACGGCATCCAGCGCGTCCACCTCCTCGGCAACGTCATGGTGCTGGCCGGAGCCGGCGTCGGCGGCGGCTCCCTCAACTACGCCAACACCCTCTACGTCCCGCCGCCGCAGTTCTTCCGCGACCAGCAGTGGGGCCATCTCACCGACTGGCAGGACGAGTTGGCGCCCTACTACGACCAGGCCAGGCGGATGCTCGGCGTCCGGCTCAACCCGACGACCACCCCGTCCGACGTCCATCTCAAGGAAGCGGCCGAGAAGATGGGCGTCGGCGACTCCTTCCACCTCGCGCCCGTGGGCGTCTTCTTCGGCGACGGCCAGGACGCGGACGGCGCCACCCGCGCGGAGCCCGGCGGCCAGGTCCACGACCCGTACTTCGGCGGCAAGGGACCGGCCCGCACCGCGTGCACCGAATGCGGCGAATGCATGACCGGCTGCCGCCACGGCGCCAAGAACACCCTCAACGAGAACTACCTCCACCTCGCCGAACAGGCCGGAGCCGTCATCCACCCGATGACCTCCGTCGTCACCGTCACCGAGGACTCCCGCGGCGGCTTCGCCCTCGGCACGCTGCCCACCGACGACAAACGCCGCGGCCGCGCCCGGATCTTCACCGCCCGCCACGTCGTCCTCGCCGCCGGCACCTACGGCACCCAGACGCTGCTGCACCGCATGAAGGACAGCGGTCTGCTGCCCGGCATCTCCCCGCGCCTGGGCGAGCTGACCCGCACCAACTCCGAGGCCCTCGTCGGCGCGCAGACCAACGACCGCCGCTACCGCAAGAAGTACGGCTCCCGCCCCGACTTCACCCGCGGCGTCGCGATCACCTCGTCCATCCACCCCGACGAGAACACCCACATCGAACCGGTCCGCTACGGCAAGGGCTCCAACGCCATGGGGGCGCTCTCCGTCGTGCAGGTCCCGCTCGCCGCCCGCCGTGGCCGGCGCGCCCTCGCGTGGGTGGCCCGTGGCCTGCGCCATCCGCTCCAGACCGCGCAGTCGCTCGCCAACCGCCGCTGGTCGGAGAAGACCATCATCGGCCTCGTCATGCAGTCCCTGGACAACTCCCTGACGACGTACCGCAAACCGTCCGGCCCCGGAAAGGGCCTGCTCACCGCCCGCCAGGGCCACGGCGCCCCCAACCCCGAGCAGATCCCCGAGGCGTACGAGGCGGCCGGGCACCTCGCGGAGGCGATCAACGGCTTCCCCGGCAGCAACGTCGGCGAACTGATGGGCACCCCGCTGACCGCGCACTTCCTCGGCGGCTGCCCCATCGGCGAGGACGCCGACCACGGGGTCATCGACCCGTACCACCGCCTCTACGGCCACCCCGGCATCTCCGTCGTCGACGGCTCCGCGGTCTCCGCCAACCTCGGCGTCAACCCGTCCCTGACGATCACCGCGCAGGCCGAGCGCGCCATGGCGTTCTGGCCCAACAAGGGCGAGACGGACCCGCGGCCGGGACCGGGTCAGGAGTACCGGCGGCTGACGCCCGTCGAGCCCGTCGCCCCCACCGTCCCGCCGTCGGCCTTCGCCGCCCTGAAGCTGCCGCTCCTGCCGGTGCCGGCCGTCCCGCCGAAGCGCACCACCGGTGCGGAGGCGGCCCCCGACGGCGACTGACCACCGGACGCACGAAGGGCCCCGCGACACGTCCGCGAGGGGGAGGTGCGGACGGCAGCGGGGCCCTCGGCCGCCGGTGCCCGTATCGGAGACGGGCACCGGGGGAGCGGCGCCGGGGGAGGGGAGCGCCGCGGGTTCGGTGGAGTACGGAGCGGGACCGGCCGGAGCGGACCGGCCGGGCGTCGAGGCGGCCGCGCCGGGTCCGGCGCCGCCGCGGTGTGCGGATGCGGGCTGTGTCGGATGCGGCCGGTCCCGGGCGTCCCCAGGACCGGCCACCCATCGATGTGACCGGGCTGCTGTCCCCTGCTGACCGGTCACCTCACCGGAGAGAGGTCCCACGACGCGGGCCGCCGAGCGGCCGGCGTCTCATCCCTCCGGCGTTCCGCCCCGGGGGCGGCGTCTACGCGTAGTCCTGCCGCCGCGCCTGGCTGACGCGGCACCCGGCACAACGAAGCGGTTCCGCGGCTGGTCACGCGCCGGACGGGTGAGAGGGCAACCGAACTCAGATGCGCCCGCTGCACCCGGCGCGCACGCCCGTGCCGCACGCCGGTCCTCGCCCGCCGTCCGGCCCGCTCAGACGCGGCCGCGGGACAGCTCCAGCAGCGTCATCGCCAGCGTGGTCCCGGACCGGCCGAGCTGCCCGCGGTAGTGCTCCAGGATCTCCATCTCACGGGAGAGGTTCACCCGGCGCCCGCCGGAGGCGATGCGCTCGCGCTGGATGACGGCGGAGACCGCCATCCGCTCCTGGACGAGGCCGATGATCCGGCCGTCGAGGTCGTCGATCCGCCCGCGCGCGTCGGTGATCACCCCGGCCGCCTCGGGGGTACGCGCCCCGGTGCCGGCGGCGGGCGCGGTCGTGGTGGGGGCGGTGGTGGTGTCGCTGCTCATGTCCGGATCTCTCCTGGGGTCGGTGGCCCCGCGAGCCGACGGCGGACCGGGAACGACACAGGCGCCCCGGGCCTTGTCGGCCCGGGGCGCCTGGGAAGTCGCTGGTCAGTTGATCAAGCAGCGCGTCCATGGCAGCCGGCCGGGCCGGTGCCATAGGTAAAGACGGAGGTCAGCTGCTTGGACATGGCGCTCAGTATGAGCCCGTTAGAATCGAAAGTCCAACCCCTGCTCCACACCGCCGGAAGGCCGCCGAAGTGCCATCAGCGCCCCCTGCCGCCGCCCCGGACGTCGTCCTCGTAGTCGACTTCGGCGCGCAGTACGCCCAGCTCATCGCCCGCCGCGTCCGCGAGGCGCGGGTCTACAGCGAGGTCGTCCCGTCCACCATGCCGGTGGCCGAGATGCTCGCCAGGAACCCCAAGGCGATCATCCTCTCCGGCGGCCCCTCGTCGGTCTACGCCGACGGCGCGCCCAGCGTCGACCGGGCGCTGTTCGAGGCCGGTGTCCCGGTCTTCGGCATGTGCTACGGCTTCCAGCTCATGGCCACCACCCTGGGCGGCACGGTCGACAACACCGGCGCCCGTGAGTACGGCCGCACCCCGCTGGCCGTCTCCAAGCCCGGCTCCACCCTCTTCGAGGGCACCCCCGCCGAGCAGTCCGTCTGGATGTCGCACGGCGACGCCTGCTCCGCCGCGCCCGGGGGCTTCACCGTCACCGCGTCCACGGACGTCGTCCCGGTCGCCGCCTTCGAGAACGACGAGAAGAAGCTCTACGGCGTCCAGTACCACCCCGAGGTCATGCACTCCACGCACGGCCAGCAGGTGCTGGAGCACTTCCTCTACCGCGGCGCGGGCATCGAGCCCAACTGGACGCCCGGCAACATCGTCGAGGAGCAGGTCGCGGCGATCCGGGCCCAGGTCGGCGACAAGCGCGCGATCTGCGGGCTGTCCGGCGGCGTGGACTCCGCGGTCGCCGCCGCCCTGGTCCAGAAGGCCATCGGCTCCCAGCTCACCTGCGTCTACGTCGACCACGGGCTGATGCGTAAGGGCGAGACCGAGCAGGTCGAGAAGGACTTCGTGGCCGCCACGGGGGCGAACCTCAAGGTCGTCGACGCCAGCGAGCGCTTCCTGAACGCCCTGGCCGGTGTCTCCGACCCGGAGACCAAGCGCAAGATCATCGGCCGGGAGTTCATCCGCGTCTTCGAGCAGGCGCAACTGGAGATCCTCCAGGAGGAGGGCCCTGAGGTCGCGTTCCTCGTGCAGGGCACCCTGTACCCGGACGTCGTCGAGTCCGGCGGCGGCGAGGGCACCGCGAACATCAAGTCGCACCACAACGTCGGCGGGCTCCCCGACGACATCGAGTTCGAGCTGGTCGAGCCGCTGCGCCAGCTTTTCAAGGACGAGGTCCGCCTGGTCGGCTCCGAGCTGGGACTGCCGGACGAGATCGTCCAGCGCCAGCCGTTCCCCGGCCCCGGCCTGGGCATCCGTATCGTCGGCGAGGTCACCAAGGACCGCCTCGATCTGCTCCGCGAGGCCGACGCCATCGCCCGTGAGGAGCTGACCGCGGCCGGTCTCGACGCCGAGATCTGGCAGTGCCCGGTCGTGCTGCTCGCCGATGTCCGCTCGGTCGGCGTCCAGGGCGACGGCCGCACCTACGGCCACCCGGTCGTGCTGCGCCCGGTCTCCTCCGAGGACGCCATGACGGCGGACTGGACGCGGATGCCGTACGACGTCCTGGCGAAGATCTCGACCCGGATCACCAACGAGGTCGCGGACGTCAACCGTGTCGTCCTCGACGTCACCAGCAAGCCCCCGGGCACCATCGAGTGGGAGTGACCCGCTGACCGGTCCGCCGGTCCTCCCGCAGTACGACGCCGACGCCGTCGCTCCCCGTGAGCGGCGGCGTCGGCGCGTTTTCGAGCCCTGCCGGGGGCCGCGCGGGCGGTTCGTCCCCGGCGGGCGTTGACGTCGGCGGCGGGACCTCGCATCATGGCGGACGGAGATTTCGTATGACGGTACCGATACTCCGTGATGTGGAATTTCTGAGAAACGGTAGGCGGTACGGGCCGCGGGGCGGTGGCGTGCCGGTGGAGCAGTGAGGAGCGGCGCGCGATGAGCACGATCGGATTCATCGGACTCGGCATCATGGGCAGCCCGATGGCGGTGAACCTCGCCCGGGCCGGGCACACCGTCCGCGGCTGGAACCGCACCCCCGGCCGGGCGGCCGCGCTGGTGGCGGCGGGCGGACAGGAGGCGGAATCGATCGCCGACGCGGTACGCGGGGCGGACGTGGTGATCACCATGGTCCCGGCGTCCCCGCAGGTCGAGGCGGTCGCCTATGGCCCGGACGGCGTCCTCGCGCACGCGGCGCCCGGCACCTTGTTCATCGACCACTCCTCGATCACCCCGCAGACCTCGATCGACCTGGCGAAGGCCGCCGCGGACAAGGGCGTACGGGTCCTGGACGCGCCGGTCTCCGGTGGCGAGGCGGGTGCGGTCGAAGGGGTGCTGTCGATCATGGTGGGCGGTGACGCGGCGGACTTCGAGGACGCCCGCCCGCTCTTCGACGCGGTCGGCACCACGGTGGTCCACTGCGGACCGCACGGCGCCGGACAGACGGTCAAGGCCGCCAACCAACTGATCGTCGCCGTCAACATTCAGGCGGTCGCCGAGGCCGTGGTCTTCCTGGAGAAGTCCGGCGTCGACATCGACGCGGCCCTGGAGGTCCTGGGCGGTGGCCTGGCCGGTTCGACGGTCCTGGCGCGGAAGAAGGAGAACTTCAAGAACCGCGACTTCACCCCCGGCTTCAAGCTGGAACTCCACCACAAGGACATGGGCATCGTCACGGACGCGGCCCGCACGGCCGGTGTCCCGCTCCCGGTGGGCTCGGTCGCCGCCCAGTTGATCGCGTCAGCGGTCGCCCGCGGGGACGGCGGGCTGGACCACTCGGGGCTGCTACGGGGGGTGGAGCTGCTCAGTGGGGGCGGGCGGTAGGACGGTTCTGCGGGCGGGGGGGGGGCTGGCTGAGCTGGGCCTTTCGGCGGGCGCTCATGGTGGGGGGCTGGGGCTTTCAGGCGGGGGTGTGGCCTGGGGTGGGCCTGTTGCCTGCGGGGGCTCTGTGCGCTGGGTGGGCCTTGTGTCCGCGGGCGGGGCGTGGCGTGGGCCGCGTGCCTCGGGGAGGTCCGCTCGCGGTTCCGGGGCGGGGTGTGCCGGGAGATGTACGGGGCGGGGCTGGGGGTTCGGCAGGGGCTTGAGGCCGGGCGGGGCCTTTCGGCCGGGGGCGTTCGAGGGGGCGATGCCCGTCCGCGAGTTTGCCCGTGAGCGGGGGCTGTTCTGTGGGCAGGGCGCCCTCTCGGGGCGGCCCGAGCCTGCGGGCGGAGCGTGGGCCGTGTGCCTCGGGGAGGTCCGCTCGCGGTTCCGGGGTGGGGCGGTCTGGTGACGTACGAGGCGGGCCTGGGGTCAGTGGTTACGGGGCGGCCTCGGCCCGGCGGGTGGGGCACCGGAATCGTGTGGATCGGGCGGGCCCGGCACGGGTGCCCGGGATGGGGCCGGTGCCCGAGGGCTTCGGAATATCGGGGTGCTCGGCGGGGCGAGCGGCCGGGTGGCCAGTTCTTCGGGCAGCTCAGGGGCGCCGGGCGTGTGCCTCGGGCGGGCCCGAGGCACGGGTGCCCGGGGGCTGCTTCCCTGGGGCTTCGCGGATTCGGGAATTCGGGGTGTTCGGTGGGCGAGCGGGCGGGGTGACCGGTGTCCTCGGGCTGCTCAGGGCGCGGGGCGGGCTGGACGGCAGAGTCGATGGGGCGGGTGGAGGCCATCGCGTCCGGGGCGGGCGCGGTCCTGCCGGTTCGCCGGGGAGCCTGACGAAGACCGCTGCATCCGGCCGGGACGCGAGCCTGCCGATGCGCCGGGCAGCTTCTCCGAAGGTGCCCTCGGGTGCGGTCCCCGCGTGCCGGAGGCCCGCCCCCAGCGCCGTACGCCCCGGCCGGGCCGGGCATCTCCGTAATCAGTTGCGCCCCAGGAACCCCCGGGCCGCGTGGACGAACGCGGCGCGCGCCGTCGTGTACGCCTCCCATGCGCCGTCCGGCACCGTGTCGAGGCGGTGCAGGTCCCGGAGCTGATCCCGCAGGTCACGGGCCTGTTCGACGGGGCCGACGCCCTCCACGTCGAGCACGTTGAACGCGGCCTGGGTCGCCGCGTAACTCTCCCGCGTCGCCGCGAGCGCGTCCTCGGGGGAGTCGTAACGGCCCTCCGTCCGGCGCCAGATGACCGCGCCCTCGGCGTCGCTCGCGGTGAGGAACGCGGCGTACGCGTCCCGCCGTGCGAGATACATCAGCGGATCCTTCGGCAACCCGGCCACCTCCACCGTGCGGGGACAGGGCGGCAGTATCGGCCGCACGGCCCGACTAGTGAAGGCCCGGCGCGGCGCCGGATGCCCGAACGCCCGGGCGCACGCCGGGGCGTCAACCCGGGGGTGACGCGTTCACCCGCCGCCATCTGGACGTTTTGCCGCACCACCCGGCACCTGCGGCACACTGCCCTCCGAACGTAATCCCTTACGGGGAAAGGAAGTTGACACCGGACGCGGCCCGAGGGCGGCCCGGGGTCATGGCGAGCGGCGGTGGCGTAGCGGTGGAAACGGCAGGCGGGGCGATGGGGGCGCCCGGCGCGGGTGTGACTCCGGGGGCGGGCGACGATCCCGGAGGTGAGTGGTGTCGCTGCGGGCACGGGGTGAACGCCGCGCACCGGAAGGCGGTCGCGGCGTTTGTGGCGCTGCGCGAGGAGTACGCCGCCGGACGCGGTATACCGGCCGGACTCGCCCGCTCCGCCGGAGCCGCCCGCCAGTGGGTCTCCGACGAACTCGCCCTCTCCGCGCGCAACTTGACCGAACGCGCCGCCGCCACCCGCGCCACCTGGCTCGACGCCGTGCACCGCGGCACCCTCCGCACCCTGTGGGGCGCGGTCGCCGTGCTGCTCCTCGGGCAGGCGCTGACCGCCATCGGCGGCGGCTGGACCCCGCACCGCACGGCCACGCTGGCCGCCGCCGTCGCCCTGGCGCTCGGCGGCACCGTGACGGCGTGGCGCCACCGCGGGCACGGCGGGGTGCTGGCCCCGCTCACCGGCGAGGACCACCGGCTGTCCACCTCCCGTACGGTCGCGGCCGGTTGGTCCGTCCTGACGGTCTTCGCGGTGCTGACCGCGGTGGCCGGGAACGTCCTGCCCGACACGGGCCCGTACCCGGCCGCCCCGGGCGCCGCGGACGGTGCGCTGCCCGGACGGGCCGCGCTCGCCCCGCCACTGCTGCTCGCCCTGCTGGCGGTGTCCGGTACGGCGGTGGCGGCACGCGCCGTGGTGGCCGCGCGGGTACGGGCCGGGCGGCTCCAGAAGCCCGCGGCCGAACGCCCCCGCGCCGTCGACCTGTTCGCCGACGACGCGGGCCGCGCGGACCTCGCCGCCACGCAGTATCTGCTGGTGAACGCGGTGGTGGCGGCGCTGGCCCTGACCGCGGTACTCGGGCCGCCCGGGCTCGTCCGCACGCCGGAGGGCTGGGCCGCCGCCGCGCTCGTCGTGGTATCGGCCGCCGGCTACCTGGCCGCCAAGTGCGGTGAGGGCGGCGGCCCCGTCATCCTGTCGGTCGTCCGCGCCCGGGAGCCGGGCGACCTGCCCGCGCCGATCCGCCCGGGTGACGACATCGAGATCCGCGGTACCGGCTTCGTCCCGCCGGGCGCCCGCACGCCGGACCTGCTGGCCCGCATCGTCGTACGCATCGGAACGGTCCACGTACCGGTCCCGCTGGTGCCCGCCCCCGGCGGCTTCAGCAACCCCGCGGATGCCACCCTGACCGTCCCCGTACCGGCCGATATCGAGCCGGGCCCCACGGAGATCCGGGTGATCACCGCCTCCGGAGCGGAAACGGCGGGCTGGACCGCCGAGGTCGGGGAGTAACCCGCCACCCCGGGCCCAGGCACCGGAAGCCCCGGTGGCCCGGCCGCCCCCGGCGTCAGGGACGCGATGCCGCCCCGGCGCCACGGCCGGTACGTGACGGCCCGTCTTCCGTCGTCGCCCTACCGCGGCGCCTGCCCGGGGCCCGTCGCTACCGCTCCGGACCCGGACGCCCCCGGCGGGCGACGGCCCAGGCCACGGCGGTGATGCCGGAGGCCAGCAGACCCGCCGGTATCACCAGGAAGAGCCAGGGGCCGGGCGCGTGCCAGCCCCCCACGGCATCGAGGCCGTATCCGACGCCGACGGCCACCGCCGCCAGCCCGCAGATCAACCGGGTCGGTTCGAAGGGGTGACGCTTCATGAGGTGCCTCCCGGGGACGGCCGAACGGCGGGAACGAGAGCGAGGGTGCGGGGAGCGGCGCACGGCGGGGGGCCGGCGGATATGCGCGCGGTGGCCGGCTGCGGCGAGCCGGCCGGTGTGAACGGAGCGGCCACGGCAGCCGGCAGGGCCCCGGCCCGGGAACCGGTCGTCGGCGGGGACGCCTCCCCGGACGGCGACGGGGCGGAGGAGGACGGAGAGGACGGCGGCGGAGCGTGACGGACGTCGATCTGCCCCGCGCCCACCCGGAGCGTCAGGTCGAGGAAACCGCGTGGCTTCTCCCCCTTCTTCAGCCCCTCGGCGGGCAGCGTGACCGTCCGGGTGCGATCCCCGGCGGAGATCCGTACATCGTCGGCGGACTCGCCGGGCAGACGTACGTCGCCGAGCCCCAGCGACAGATGGACCGTCGTCCGCACGCCCCGGGGCAGTGTCACCTCCAGGCGGCCCGCGCCCACCTCGGCGCCGGTACGGATCGTGCGGCCGTCCTTGACGGGCAGCCCCCCGAGGTCCAACCTGCCTTCTCCGGAGCCGAGTTCGTAATGCCGCTGGACGGCGGTGACTTCGGTGGGGGTCCAATGACGGTTCTGCCAATGGGCGCTGAGGTTGTCGGGCAACACCGTCGACACCGCGAGGAGGGCCGTGGTCAGCACCACCATGACGACGGTGCCGCCGCCCGTCCGGCCCAGCCAGGCGCTGGCCACCAGCCCCAGTCCGAAGACCACCAGCGCACAGGCGAGGCCCGCCTGGAGCGCGTGCGCGAACGGGGCGTGCCGTGCGACGCCGAATGCCGTGCCGACCCCGCCGAGCACGGCCAGCAGGAAGACCGCGCCGCCGATCCGCCGCCCGGCCCGCTGCCGGTGCGGCGTCGCGTGTGCGCCGGACGTCCGGGCCGCCGCACCGCCGGAAGAGGGCCCGGGGCGCCGGGCCGAGCCGCCGTGCGCACCGGGGCCGGGCTGATAGGTGATGTGGGGCAGCTCCGGCCCCCACAGATACATCAGCCCGGGTGGCTCCTTGCCGAGCGGACCCCGCCACCACGATGGTGCCCGCGGGCCGGGCGGAGCCATGGTCTCCGGCGGTGCGTCGGCGGCGACCTGCGCGGCGGCCGCGTCCCGGGCGTCGGGGCTGTCGGTCCGGCCGCGGTGCCGGCGCGACCAGTAGGCGGCACCGGCCACGGCCAGTGTCAGCAGCACCGCGAAGGACATCACGCTGCCCTTGCCCAGCGTGGTGAGGAACAGTCCGCAGCCGACCAGCGCGAACAGCAGCGCCGTCAGCGCCGAGCCCTCGACCCGGCCGGAGAGCAGCCGACGGCCCTCGTTCTCCTCCTCGCCGTGCAGCGGGATGAGCAGCCAGGCGAAGCCGTAGAAGATCAGCCCCAGGCCGCCGGTGACGGAGAGCACGGCGAGGGCGATCCGGAAGATCACCGGATCGAGATCCCACTGCCGGCCCAGGCCACCGCAGACACCGGCGACGACCTTGTGCCGCCGGCTGCGGCGCAGCGGCGGACGCGGCGGGGCGATGCCGTCGGCGCCGGGCGGTGCCGATTCCTCGGCGGGGGCTGCTTGATTCATGAACCCATGGTGACAAGCGCGGTGGAATCCCGGCATCAGTGGAAACCCTGGCTGAACCCTGAGATCGACCCTGAGCAACCCCGATATCGCCCGAGGGTTCGCATATCCCCCCGAGATCCGCCGCCGCGGCGAACGGACCGTGCACAGGCGCGGCAGGCGGGGGCCGGATCGGCCGGGTCGGAGACTATCGTTGCGCCCTGGATACGTACGGGTTTCCGAAGGGGCGTGCGGTGACGGAGGCGGCGTCGGTGGACGAGGGGCGACTGGTCGCCGGGCGGTATCGCCTGATCGAGCGGATAGGCCGCGGCGGTATGGGCACCGTCTGGCGGGCCCGGGACGAGGTCCTCGCACGCCAAGTGGCCGTCAAGCGGTTGCACGTCTCGCCCCAGTTGGACGCGGACGAGCTGGCCCTGCGCCACGAGCGGACCACCCGCGAGGCGCAGGCCGCGGCGCGCATCAACCACCCCAATGTGGTCAGCGTCCATGACGTGGTCATCGACGACGGGCTGCCGTGCATCGTCATGGAGTACGTACCGGCCGGGACGCTCGGCGACCTCATCAAGCAGGCGGCACGGGAGAACCGCTTCGTGGACCCCCGGGAGGCGGCCCGGATCGGCCGCGGCATGATCGCCGCGCTGCGGGCCGCGCACGCCGCCGGGGTGCTGCACCGCGACGTCAAGCCGGGCAACGTCCTCCTGGGCGACGAGGGCCGCGTCGTCCTGACCGACTTCGGGATCGCCGTCGCCTCCGGTACGTCCACCCTCACCAAGACCGGGGAACTGGTCGGCTCCATCGACTATCTGGCGCCCGAGCGGGTCAAGGGCGGCACCCCGGGGCCCGCGTCCGACCTGTGGGCCCTGGGCGCGACGCTCTATCAGGCGGTCGAGGGGCGGCCGCCGTTCCGTAAGGCCACGGCGGTCGAGAGCGCGTACGCCATCGCCGTCGACCCGTTGGAGCCGCCGCGCCATGCCGGGCCGCTGACGGCGCTGATCGAGGCGCTGCTCGCGAAGGAGCCCGGCGACCGGCCGACGGCCAAGGTCGTCGAGCAGGCACTGCGCTCCGCCGAGGCGGAGGTGGACACGGCGCTGATCGGCTGGCCGACGCTGGCCCTGGGCACCGTGGGGCGCGGCGGCGGCTCCGACACGGCGGGTGACGGCGAGGCGCCGACCCGGCCGGTCGTCCCGCCGGACACCGCGGGTGACGGGCGGTCCGCCACCGGGAGCGGCGGTACGGGCCCCACCACCGGGATCGCCGGGAGAACGACCGGTACCGGGGCGGTCTCCGACCCCCGGACAACGGCCTCCCTGAGCACCACCGCGACCGGCGCCACCACCGACACCGCGGCCACCGGCACCACCGAAACCGCTGTCACCGGGCCCACCGGCCAGGTCGTGGAAGCCGTGGCGGACGCGCGCGCTCTCGTCGGCGTGGACGCGGAGGCCCAGCGGGTCGCCGAGGCGGACACCGGCTCCCTGGGCGGTGCGCTCGTACCGCCCGGAACCGGGGCGGCGCCGGCGGCCACCGACGACACGGGCCGGATCGCGGTGCCCGCGACTCCCCGTAAGCGCCGCGGACGGGTCGTCCTCTGGTGCGCCCTCGGGGCGCTGGCCGCCGGGGGCGGCGCGGGCGGTGCCTGGTACGCGCTCCACGGGAGCATCGGCGGCACGGCGCAACCGGGGAGCAGCTCCTCCGGGCAGCCCACCACGCCCCGGCAGACCGTCGGCCCGCCGCCGCCCACCCCCGACGGCATGCACCGCGTCGAGGAGCGGCAGCTCGGCGTCTCCTACCCGGTGCCGGACGGCTGGAAGCGGCAGGTCAACGATGGTGGCCGGCAGATCGTCTACATCTCCCAGGAGTCGCTCGCCCAGTTGACGATCAGCGTCCTGGACTTCTCGTCCGGCGACCAGGTGGCGCACTTCAAGCAGGTCGAGGGCGATCTGCAGAAGCAGTACCCGAGCTACTCGCGCAAGCGGCTGCAGGACACGATGTACCAGAACGACCCGGCCGCCATCTGGGAGTTCACCTTCCAGGGCCGGGTGCGGGAGTACCGCGGCATCGACCTCGGGTTCGGGCGCGAGGGCGAGAAGGAGTACGCGATCTACGTCTCCGCGCCGAGCGCCGACTGGGCCACCTACCGCGACCTCTTCTCCAAGGTGAAGGACGGCTTCCGCAAGCGCGGGGACGGCTGACCTGCGGCGCGCCCACCTCGGGCCGCCTGACACCGCCGCCTTCTCCTTCCGCCGTACAGCCGGACCCCGGCTGCACTTCTCCTGCTGGGCCGCACCCTCCGCTCCGCGCCCCTCGTACGACGTCGCGTCAACCACCGCACGCCGACGGATTCCGTCCGTGCCGAAACGGCGCCGGGCCCCCGCGAAATCTCAGGGATCACCTCAGGGTCGACCCTGATGTCCCCGGACCTGCCGCGTGTGACGATCGGTGCATGACCACAGCCCCGCCGCGCGCCGGAGCGCACCACGCGTCCGCGCAGGAATACGACGAGCCGCCCGTGCGCAAGCTCTACCGCAGCGCCGACGGGCGGCTGCTCGGCGGCGTCGCGCGCGGACTCGCGGGACATCTGGGTCTCCCCGTCTCCTGGGTCCGGGTCGTCTTCGTCGCGCTGTTCCTCGCCGAGGGCATGGGCGCGCTGCTCTACGCCGCGTTCTGGTTCTTCGTCCCGCTCGGCGTCGGCGGGGTGGAGGAGCGCCGGACCACCGCCGACGGCGCCCGGCGCCCCGTCGCCCGCAGACCCGATACGGGCCAGGTCATCGCGTTGATCGCGCTGCTGGCCGGATCCGCGTTCGTCGCCTCCCGGTTCCAGCTCGGTATCGGCAGCGGCTATCTGTGGCCGGTGCTGCTGATAGCCGCGGGTGTCGCCCTCGTCTGGCGGCAGGCCGACAACGCGCGCCGCGCGCAGTGGCTGGAGCTGGGCCGCCGTAAGGGCGTCCTCCCGGTGCTGCGCGGTGCGGCCGGTGTGGCGCTCGTCGGCGTCGGGGTGACCGGCATCGTCGTGCTCCAGGGCTCGGTGGGCCATCTCGGCTCGGTGCTCCAGGCCGCGCTCGCCGTCCTCGTCGGTATCGCCCTGCTCGCGGGCCCCTATCTCGTCCGTCTGATCCAGGACCTGTCCGAGGAGCGGCTGATGCGTATCCGTGCGCAGGAGCGGGCCGAGGTCGCCGCCCACGTCCACGACTCCGTGCTGCACACCCTCACCCTCATCCAGCGCAGCGCCGACGACCCCCGCGAGGTCGCCCGGCTCGCCCGCGCCCAGGAACGGGAGCTGCGGGCCTGGCTGTACCGGCCCGAGAGCCGCACCAAGGAGGAGGACGAGGAGCCCGCCACCCTCGCCGACGCGGTGCGGACGGCGGCGGCCGAGGTCGAGGACCACCACGGCGTGCCGATCGAGGTCGTGATCGTCGGCGACTGCCCGCTGGACGAGGCGCTGGGCGCACAGATGAAGGCCGCCCGCGAGGCGATGGTCAACGCCGCGAAGTACGGCGGCGAGGGCGGGCCGGTGCAGGTCTTCGCCGAGGTGGAGGGGCGCTCCGTCTTCGTCTCGGTACGCGACCGGGGGCCGGGCTTCGATCTGGACGCGGTGCCCGGCGACCGGATGGGGGTCCGCGAGTCCATCATCGGCCGGATGGAACGCAACGGCGGTACCGCCCGGTTGCGGTCCGTGCCCGGCGGCGGCACCGAGGTCGAGCTGGAGATGGAGCGCGCCGAATGACCGCACCCTCGGCCGTGACCGCACCCGCGCCCCTGCCCGCCGCCGTCCCCGTACCTCTCCCGATGCGCGCCCCCACGGCCACTTCCATGACCAGCTCCACATTCACATCCGCATCCATATCCACCCCCACACCCACCGCCGCGCCCGCCGGGCGCCGTATACGCGGCGGCGACGACACGCTCGCCGCACCGCGCGATGATGACGACGCAGACCACGAGGGACGGACGGAAGACATGCACAGCGACGGCGCACAGCAGGGCGTGAGCAGCGACGACGCTCCCCGGAGCACACCGGTCGGCACCGGTACACCGGCTCCCCACGGCACCGCGGACCCCGCCGGGCCCGCGTCCCTGGGGCCGGCGGACGACGGCCCGGCCGCCGGGGGAGCGGACGGGGAGCGCACCGTACGGGTGGTGCTCGTCGACGACCACCGGATGTTCCGGACCGGCGTCCAGGCGGAGATCGGGGTGACGGAGCGGACCGGTGTCGAGGTGGTCGGGGAGGCGGCCGACGTCGATCAGGCGATCACGGTCATCGCCACCACCCGCCCCGAGGTCGTGCTGCTCGACGTCCATCTGCCCGGCGGCGGCGGTGTGGAGGTGCTGCGCCGCAGTGCGACGCAGATGGCCGACCCGGAGCGGCCGGTCCGCTTCCTGGCGCTGTCGGTCTCCGACGCCGCCGAGGACGTCATCGGCGTCATCCGAGGCGGCGCGCGCGGCTACGTCACCAAGACGATCACCGGGAAGGACCTGGTCGGCGCGATCTTCCGGGTGGCCGACGGCGACGCGGTGTTCTCGCCCCGGCTCGCCGGATTCGTGCTCGACGCGTTCGCCTCGACGGACGCGCCGCCGCTGGACGAGGACCTGGACCGCCTCACCCAGCGGGAGCGCGAGGTGCTGCGGCTGATCGCCCGCGGCTACGCGTACAAGGAGATCGCCAAGCAGCTCTTCATCTCCGTGAAGACCGTGGAGTCCCATGTCTCCGCGGTGCTGCGCAAGCTCCAGCTCTCCAACCGCCATGAACTGACCCGCTGGGCCGCCGCCCGCCGCCTGGTGTGACACGGCGGCGGGCCTGACGTACGGCCGGTCGCGCCGGGCGCACCGTCCGGCGGTGTCCGGGCGTCCGGCGCGCCACCGGAAGGATTCGGTCCGCCGCCGGAGAGGTCCGCGTCACATACCGGGGATCCATCGGCAAAAACTCTGACAAAAGGAGGAAAGAACCTGGCGAAGAGGGGCAACCAGGACGTCGTGGAACGCCATCTAAAGGCGCGGAGAGCCTGCTGCCGTCGGCGCGGCCACCACCCGTCGACCACGTACATGCCGTACACGTCCTGGAAGCGAGATCCCGATGAGCCTGACGGGCACGCCCTTCTTCCTCACCTCGCTTCTGCTGCTGACCGTCGCCCTCGTCGTGCCGCTGGCGCTGTGGAGCCGGATAGCGGGGCCGCGCCTGGTGCGCGGCGCCATCCGGCTGGCCATGCTGCTGTTCGCGCAGGTCACCGCCATCACCGTGGTCTTCGTGCTGGTCAACAACGCCAACAACCTCTACGACACCTGGGACGACCTCCTCGGCACCGGGAGCCACATCGAGGCGGCCCACGACCTCGGGCCCGACGGGATGGGCGGCCTCCAGATATCCGACGAGCCCCGCCGGGCCCAGCCGTTCCGCCCCGCCGACGATCCGGTGGTCGGGCCCGGCGTGCAGATGACGGAGCTCCAGGGCCGTATCTCCGGCGTCAGCGGCGAGGTGTACGTGTGGCTGCCGCCGCAGTACCACGACCCGGCGTACCGCACGAAGAAGTTCCCGGTGGTCGAGCTGCTGCCCGGCTACCCCGGGTCGGCCAAGTCCTGGCTCGGCACGCTGGGGGTGGCCCGTCAGCTCCAGCCGATGATGGAGCGCGGGGAGATCGAGCCGTTCATCCTGGTCGCGCCGCGTACCAACATCTACCGGGGCGCCGACACGGGCTGCGTCAACATCCCCGGGAAGGTCAACGCCGACAGTTGGCTGACCGTCGATGTGCGCCAGATGGTCATCAACACCTTCCGGGCCGGGGACCGCCCCGGTTCCTGGGCGCTGGCCGGGTACTCCGCCGGGGCGCACTGCGCGACCAGGCTCGCCCTGGCCCACCCGGACCGCTACCACGCGGCGGTCAGTATGTCCGGGTACAACGACCCGGCGGGCGAGGCCACCTCACTCGCCGGCAAGGACCCGAAGCTGCGGATCGAGAGCAATCCGCTGCACGAGCTGAGGGAGGCGAACGCCGCGGGCCGCCCGCCGCGCACCGCGCTCTTCCTCTCCGGCGCCCCCGGCGACGGCTACGAGGCCGCGCTCGGACTCCAGCGGGAGGCCCGGCGGCCGACCACGGTGACCGTACGGCGGATCGGCAAGGACGCCGGCGGCCACACCACCGCGGTCTGGCGCCAGCAGGTTCCCGAGGTCTTCCGTTGGCTGAGCGGGCAGGTCAGGGGCTGACGGCCGAGCGGCGGCGATCGGGGGACCGGCGGCCGGGGCCGAGCCCGCCCGTCGTAGGGACGGCCCGCCCGCCAGGGGCCGAAGCCGCCCGCCACGGGCCGAAGCCGTCCCACCCGGCCATGCCCCGAGCCGGCGCCGTCGCCTCACCCGCCACGGTTCCCGAGCGAGCGGCACCCGGCCCGGGCACCGTTCGCCCGCCGAAGGCTTCCGTCCCTGAAGCCTTCCGCCCCACAGCGGCTACCGCCCGGAGCCGAAGCCCCGCACCCCGGGGCCCCGGGGCCGAGCCGACGCCCCGAGCGGCCCTCACCCCGAGGAAGCGGCCCTCACCCCGAGGAAGCGGCCCTCACCGCGAGGAAGCGGCCCTCACCCCTCCCGTACCACCGCCGTGACCGGTGAGCGGAGGTGCCAGCCGAGGGCCGTGTAGAGATTCCGGCCGGGCGGGCCGGCGACGAGTACGGCCTCGAAGGCGCCCCGCCGGACGGCATGGGCGGTGAGCGCGGCCATCACCAGGCGGCCCAGGCCCCGGCGGCGGTGTTCCGGCTCCGTGCCGATCAGGTCGTGGACGGCGGACAACGGGGCACCGCCCGTGCCGCCGGTCAGCGCGGTCCGGCCGCTCGCGGCGGGCCGGTCGGCCGCCGCCCGGCCCGTGACCAGGATCCGTACGTCCAGGATCCCGTCGCACTCCTCGGTGACGAGGCGGTAGCCGGGCGGGGGCACGGTGTCCGGGGGAGACGGCGGCAACGGGGCGGTCATGAGGTACTGCGGTTCGTCGTACCGCCAGGCGCCGGTGAGCAGCGGCGCGACGCGGTCGCGGGGCGCGCAGATCTTGAGCCAGACGTCCGGCGCCACCGTACGGGCCAGCTCGCGCAGGACCGCGGGGTCGGCGGCCGGGAGGACGTAGCGGGCGGCGTGCCGCGGGCGGCCGACCTCGATGCGGTAGCCGCCCAGAACCGCTCGCGGCGGCGGCGTCGCGCGGGACCGTGCCCACCCGTGTGCCCAGACGGCGGCGATCCGCGCCAGAGCGGCGGGGTCACCCGCCACCGGCGGACCGGCCGGGGCACCCGGCCCGGCCGGGCCGCCCGTATGTCCGCCTCGCTCCGGGGCGCCAGGGCCCCGCTCCGGGGTGTCGGGGACGGGGCGGCGGGCGGCATCGGCACGGTCCATGCGCCGCACCCTAGAGCCGCCCCCACGGCGCGGACAGGCCGTGAACAGGCCAGGAACAGCCGCGACGAGGCCCCCGGGAGGAGGTATGGGGGAGACCGTTACGATCCGCACTATGGACGTAGTAATCAATATCTTCGTCGGTCTGCACATCATCGGTATCGCCTCCCTGCTGGGAGGCTTTCTGACGCAGATGAAGGCGATGAGCGCGGGCACCGCCCGGTTCGTGCCGGCGATGCTGCACGGTGCGCTGACGATGCTGGTCACCGGCATCGTGCTGGTCGGCCTGAACCAGGCCCAGGGCAGCCCGGTCGACAACATCAAGATCGGCATCAAGCTGGCCGTCCTGGTCGTCATCCTGGGGCTGGTCTACGTCAAGCGGGACGAGGAGAGCGTCGCCAAGCCGCTGTTCGGCACGGTCGGCCTGCTCACCATGGTCAACATCTTCATCGCGGTGCTCTGGGTCTGACCCCGGGAGGGGCGCGCGGCGATTCCCCCGCGCCCCCGGCCCACCCCGCGCACGCCACCGGCCCGGCCCCTCACCGAAGGGGCCGGGCCGGTGGCGTTCTCCGGGGCGGTCACGCGGCCCGGCGGGGCGTCACGCCGGGCGGACGCTCCCGTAGATCGGCATGTAGTAGATCGACTCGATGCGTACGCTCGCGCCCGGCTTCGGGGCGTGGATCATCTTGCCGTCGCCGATGTACATCCCGACATGGCTGATGTCGTTGTAGAAGAACACCAGGTCACCGGGGGCGAGGTCCTTGGTGGCGACGCGCTGGCCGAACTTCACCTGGTCCCAGGTCGTCCGCGGCAGGTCCACCCCGGCGGCCTTCCACGCGGCCTGCGTCAGCCCGGAGCAGTCGTAGGAGTTGGGGCCGGTGGCGCCCCAGACGTACGGCTTGCCCATCTGCGCGCGGGCGAACGCGAGCGCCTTCGCGGCCTTCGTACGGTACGAGCCGTCGGCCGGTCCGCCGCCCTGGCCGGGGTCGGTCGTCCCGGGGGAGCCGGTGTCCGTGCCGCCGCCACCGGGCCGCTCGCGCTGCTTGCGGGCCTCCTCCTCGGCCTTGCGGCGGGCGGCCTCCTCCTTCTTGCGCTCCAGCTCCGCCAGGCGCGCCTTCTCCTGGGCGGTCAGGTCGGAGAGCAACTGCCGGGCCTCGGCCAGCTTGCCCTGGACCGTCCGCTTCGAGCCGGCCAGCTCGCTCTGCGACTCCTGGAGGCGCTCCAGACTGCGGGTCGCCGCGGCCCGCTGGCGGGCCGCGGCCGCCTGCTGCTCCTGGTAGGCGTCGACGGCCTGCTGCTGCCGTCCGGTCAGCCGCTCCATGAGGTGGCTGCGGTCGGCGAACTGCTGCGGGTCCTTGGCGAACATCAGTTGCGCCGTGGTGCTCATCCCGCCGCTGCGGTACTGCGCGGCGGCGAAGGTGCCCAGCTCACGGCGGGCCTCGTTGAGCTTCCCTGTGCGGCGGGCGGCGGCGTCCTGGAGGTCGCTGACCTCCGCCCGCCGCGCGTCGACGCGTTCCTTGACGGCGTTGTACTTCTGGGTCGCGACCTCCGCCTGGTGGTAGAGGGCGTCGACCTTCTTCTTGACCTCTTCGACGGTCGGCTTCGGGGCCCGGGGGGCCGCCTCGGCGGACTGCGACAGCAGGGTGACGGTGGCGAACGCCGCGGTCGTCAGTCCGGCGGCCGTCCGGCGGCTGCCGGGCGAGGTGAGGGCGCGGGTGCGCGGCTTGCGGTGCGACGGCAAGGCCGGCGACTCCTTCCGTGGACCGCCTACCGGGTTAGCTGTCGGGTTCGGGCGGTGTCGCAACGGAAGGCTTGCCCTACGGCCGGTACGTCCGCGCGCGGCGGCCGTGCAGGTCGATTCACCCCGGTGGTGCTGGTGGGTCCCCGGCTCCGGGTGCCGTGGGGCAGGGCCGGACTCGGCGGAGGCGGCCCGTGCGGACGCTGTCGTCCGCGGGATGCGGGCTGCCCGAGCGTGAACCTAGCCAACTCGTGTGGCTCCTGTGAAGGCAGGTGTTCGAATTGCCCGAAACCTTTCCGTGACCTGTGTGCATGAAGTGACGATCGCGTGGGCAGGGCGAGGTTTCTGCGGTGAATGCCGGATTCGTGGGAGCTGGGGGCGGAACCCTCCTCCTTCCGGCCTTTCCCCGGCTCCGGGCCCGACTGTCAGTGGGGCGGCCTAGACTCGGTGGGCGATGAGCAGCCTCTTTGACGACAGCTTCCTGGCGGACCTCGCCCCCAAGGACGAGGAGCCCCCGCCGCCCCCCGAGGACGAGCACGGCCCGGCCCCGGAGGAGGTCCCGCACGACCTCTTCAGCGGAAAGTTCGACGCGCCCGTGCCCCGGGACGCGCACTACCGCGACGGCGCCGCCCGCCCCGCCGTCGACCCGGCCGCGCTCCTGGAAGGGCTCAACGACGCCCAGAAGGCCGCCGTGGTGCACTCCGGCGGCCCGCTGCTGATCGTCGCCGGGGCCGGTTCCGGCAAGACACGTGTGCTCACCCACCGCATCGCCCATCTGCTCGCCGCCCGCGGCGTCCACCCCGGCCAGATCCTCGCGATCACCTTCACCAACAAGGCCGCCGGTGAGATGAAGGAGCGCGTCGAGGAGCTGGTCGGCCCCCGGGCGAACGCCATGTGGGTCTCCACCTTCCACAGCGCCTGCGTCCGCATCCTGCGCCGCGAGTCCAAGCACCTCGGCTTCACCTCGTCGTTCTCGATCTACGACGCCGCCGACTCCAAGCGCCTGATGGCCCTGGTCTGCCGCGATCTCGATCTCGACCCCAAGCGGTTCCCGCCCAAGTCCTTCAGCGCCAAGGTCTCCAACCTCAAGAACGAGCTCATCGACGAGGAGACCTTCGCCGGGCAGGCGGCCGACGGCTTCGAGAAGACCCTGGCCCAGGCGTACGCGCTCTACCAGGCGCGGCTGCGCGAGGCCAACGCCCTGGACTTCGACGACATCATCATGACGACCGTCAACCTCCTCCAGGCGTTCCCGGACGTCGCGGCCCACTACCGCCGCCGCTTCCGCCACGTCATGGTCGACGAGTACCAGGACACCAACCACGCGCAGTACACCCTCGTCCGCGAGCTGGTCGGCCCGGCCGAATCCGCCGCCGAGCTGTGCGTCGTCGGCGACGCCGACCAGTCGATCTACGCCTTCCGCGGCGCCACGATCCGCAACATCCTCCAGTTCGAGGAGGACTACCCGGACGCCACGACGATCCTGCTGGAGCAGAACTACCGCTCCACCCAGACGATCCTCTCCGCCGCCAACGCCGTCATCGAGCGCAACGAGAACCGCCGCCCCAAGAACCTCTGGACCGAAGCGGGCGAGGGCCCCCGCATCACCGGCTACGTCTCCGACACCGAGCATGACGAGGCGCAGTTCGTCGCCGACGAGATCGACCGCCTCACCGACGCCGGGGACGCCCGCGCCGGGGACGTCGCGATCTTCTACCGCACCAACGCCCAGTCCCGCGTCTTCGAGGAAATCCTCATCCGCGTCGGGCTGCCCTACAAGGTCGTCGGCGGCGTCCGCTTCTACGAGCGCAAGGAGGTCCGCGACATCCTCGCGTACCTGCGTGTGCTCGCCAATCCGGAGGACACCGTCCCGCTCCGCCGGATCCTCAACGTCCCCAAGCGCGGCATCGGCGACCGCGCCGAGGCGATGATCGACGCCCTGGCACTCCGCGAGAAGATCAGCTTCCCGCAGGCGCTGCGCCGCGTCGACGAGGCGTACGGTATGGCCGCCCGCTCCGCCAACGCCGTCCGGCGCTTCAACACTCTGATGGAAGAGCTGCGCACCATCGTCGAATCCGGCGCCGGCCCGGCCACCGTCCTCGAAGCGGTCCTGGAGCGCACCGGCTATCTGGCCGAGCTGCAGTCCTCCTCCGACCCGCAGGACGAGACCCGGATCGAGAACCTCCAGGAACTCGCCGCCGTGGCCCTGGAGTTCGAGCAGGACCGGGTGGCCGGCCCCGCCGCCGACGAGGCGGACGCGGACGAGCCCGTCTCCGGCGGCACCCTCGCCGACTTCCTGGAGCAGGTCGCGCTGGTCGCCGACTCCGACCAGATCCCCGACGAGGACGAGGACGGCAGCGGCGTCGTCACCCTCATGACCCTGCACACCGCCAAGGGCCTGGAGTTCCCGGTCGTCTTCCTGACCGGCATGGAGGACGGCGTCTTCCCCCACCTGCGCGCCCTCGGCCAGACCAAGGAGCTGGAGGAGGAGCGCCGCCTGGCCTACGTCGGCATCACCCGCGCCCGCGAGCGCCTCTATCTCACCCGTTCCACGATGCGCAGCGCCTGGGGCCAGCCGTCGTACAACCCGCCGTCGCGGTTCCTGGAGGAGATCCCCGCCGCGTACGTCGACTGGCGGCGCACCGGCCCGGCGACCCCGTCCGCGACCATGGGCGGGATGCGTTCCTCCGGCGGCAGCGGCGGGATCAGCTCCGGGTTCACCCCCTCGCGGGCCAAGAGCGGTCCGAGCGGGTTCGCCACCCGGCGGAGCAACGACCGCCCGGTGGTGGCGCTCGCCGTCGGCGACCGCGTCACCCACGACAGCTTCGGCCTCGGTACGGTCACCGGCGTCAAGGGCAGCGGGGACAACGCCGAGGCGACGATCGACTTCGGCGGCGAGAAGCCCAAGCGGCTGCTGCTGCGGTACGCGCCGGTCGAGAAGTTGTGAACGCCCGGAAGCCGTGAAAAAGGCCCGGCCCTCAGGGGCCGGGCCGCCGCGCGGGCGCCCGCCGGTCTCGAGCCGCCGGGCGCCGGGCGTCAGTTGGGGTTGAGGCCGTGGCTCTGCAGCCACGGCAGCGGGTTGATCGGCGAGCCGCCGCCCGGCCGCACCTCGAAGTGCAGATGCGGGCCGGTGGAGTTGCCGGAGCTGCCCGAGTACGCGATCTGGTCCCCGGCCTTGACCGAACCGGAGCGGATCTTGGTGCTGCTGAGGTGGCAGTACCACGTCTCCGTGCCGTCGGGCGCCGTCACGATCGCCATGTTGCCGTAGGCGGAGTTCCACTGGGTGCGGACGGTGCCGTCGGTCGCGGCCATGACGGGCGTGCCGTACTGCACGGGGAAGTCGATGCCGGTGTGGACGGACATCCAGTTGACGCCCGCCTGGCCGAAGAGGGCGCTCAGCCCGTGCTGCGCGACCGGCAGGAGGAACTTCGGGCGTGCGGCCTCCTTGCGCCGCGCCTCTTCCTCCTTGCGCTTCTTCTCTGCGGCCTGCCGGGCCTTGAGGTCGAGGCGCTCCTGGGTGCGGCTCGCCCGGTTGGCGAAGTCGTCGGCGCCGGCGCTGAGCCCCGCGAGCTGGGTGTCGAGCTTGCTGTTGGCCGCGGACGGCTTGACGCCTCCGGCCTCCGGCGCGGCCTGCGCCGCCTCGTCCTTCTCGTCGCCGCCGAAGTTGCTGACGGTGGCCGCGGCTGCGGCGCAGACGCCGAGGGCGGCGACGGAGGGCACCGCGATGGTCAGCAGCGCGGACCGCTTCGCCGTCCGGCGGCGGCCCCGGCCCCGCACCGCGGAGGCGGTGGCCCGGCCGTGACCGGGGGCGTCGTCGGCGGGGCCGGACGGGACGACGGGGACCGCCTGGGTCATCGCGTCGGCGACCGCGGCGGCACGCGCACCCGAACCGGACCCCGGGGATCCGGCCTCGGGGAGCGGCGGTTCGGCGGGCTCGTGCGGCAGGGCGTCCTCGGCCGGGGGGCCGCCCTGGGCCGGGATGATCGCGGTGGCCGCCTGGTCGATCGCGGGCCACACGGCGGTGGCGTCGTGCCCGGACGCGTCGTGCCCGGCGTCCTCGGTGACGGCCGGCTGCACGATCGTGGCGGTCGCCGCCTCGTAACCGCCGGTGCCGTACGCCGTCCGGTCGTCGTACCCGGCGGCCTGCCCGTCGAAGGAGCCGCTGCCGAGGGGGTCGCCGTAGCCGTACGCACCGGTGCCGGTCTCCGTGCCGAACCCGCTCGTGTCGTAGGCGCCGGTGGCGTAGGTGGTGTGCGCACCGGTCGGGTAGGCACCGGTGCCCTGGCCGTACCCGTCGTCATAACCGTAGGCGTGGGCGCCGGGGGTCTCGTGGCCGGTGTGGGCGTACGGGTCGTAGGCGCCGTCCTGCGTGTCCGGGCCGTAGCCGGTGCCGTACGTCATGGTGTGGTGCGTACCGGTGTCGTACCCGGCCGTGTCGTACGCGCCGGTGGCGTAGGTCCCGGTGTCGTGGGTGCCGGTGCCGTACGACGCGGCGTAGGTGCCGGTGTCGTAGGCGGCGTCGTACGGCTCGGTGCCGTAACCGGCCGTGGGGTACTGCCCGGTGTCGTAGCCGCCGGGCAGGGAACCGAAGAGCGGATCGGCGGCGTCGTATCCGGGGTAACCGGCCGCGGAGTGCTGCCCGTAGGTGTCGTACGCGGGGGAGTGCCCGTACGAGGCGTCGGGAGCGGGGCCTGTCGGGAGCGGAACCTCCGACGGGTGACGGTCGTTCACCACCAGCTTCTCTTTCGCCTCGGCAGCAGGAGAATTAGCGGCGACTGTACCCGGCGGTACGCGACGCCGACAATCTTCCTCAGGTTTCGGCGCGACCCGGGCCGGGCATTTGGCCGCCTTTCGGTGGCATCCCCGCCTGCTCGCGGCGTCCCCGTCCGGTCGGTACGGGGACGCGGCGCCCGGCGGGGCGCGCCCCGGACGGGCCCGCGAGGCCGGAATTCCCTTGACGTGTCCGGTGGATGCCGGGCGTGGCGTCCGGGCCGCCGCCGAATGCGGGGATTCCCGCCACGGAATGGCGAGGGATGGCTTGATATCGATCTTTTGTCGGCGCCGGACGGTTCCGGAAGGGGCGCTGTGAGCGGAAATGCGGACGGCGCGGACGAATGGCGCCATGAATATCGGGCGAATTCCGGTGGATGTTCCGGTGCGGGTGCGGTTGTTGGCGGGAGGTCCGGTGGGGCCGGCGCCGTCGGGGGCGTTCCGGCCCGGGAGGTGGTCCGGGGCGGGGCGCGGAGGCGGGGAGGTGCGGCGGGGCGGGGTGTGCGCCGTGTGATTTCCCCCTCCCCGCATGTCACGGGGCCGCGGGGTACGCGATGCTGGGGATAACGTTCGTTCACCTGTGGCCGCCGGACCGGACGGTCGCACGATCGGTTGTCGGCTCGGCGGCACACACGACGTGCCGTGCATGACTTGGAGGCGGTTATGGGTGTGGCACGGCATGACGAGGCGCAGGCGCACGGCCGGGGCGCGGCCGGTACGCAGGGCCCGATCCGCGTCGTGGTGGCCAAGCCGGGGCTGGACGGGCACGACCGGGGCGCCAAGGTCATCGCGCGGGCGCTCCGCGACGCCGGTATGGAGGTCATCTACACCGGGCTGCACCAGACTCCGGAGCAGATCGTCGACACGGCCATCCAGGAGGACGCCGACGCCATCGGACTGTCGATCCTCTCCGGCGCCCACAACACCCTCTTCGCCAAGGTGATCGCGCTGCTCAAGGAGCGCGACGCGGACGACATCAAGGTCTTCGGCGGCGGCATCATCCCGGAGGCGGACATCGCACCGCTGAAGGAACAGGGCGTCGCGGAGATCTTCACCCCGGGCGCCACGACCACCTCGATCGTGGAGTGGGTGACCGCGAACGTCCGCTCCCTGTCGGCCTGAGGGAACCGGGCGAGCGGGCGGCCCCGGGGGCTCGCGTCCTGGTGGCGGCCCGCTTCCGGATGGGACGCCGTGGTCCGGGCGCGGGCCGTTGCCGGGCGGCGTGCCGTGTTCCGGTGGCGTGCCGCCGTCGGGTGGGGCGCCGTCGGGTGGGGCGCCGTGCCCCGGCAGTGGTGGGCGGCGGGGCGCTCCGGGGCGCCGGGCGGGGGTTCGTGAGGCTTCGGACATCGGGTCACTCCGTCCGGGGTGAGGGAGAGGCGGCGGAGTCCGGGGCTGGGCCCGGGGCGGGTATCGCGCTCCCGGGCGCGTGGCCGGGAGCGGCGTTGTCGCTGCTGGTGCCGGAGGTGTCGGTGAGTTCGGCGAGCATGGTGGCGCGCAGGCGGAGGGTGCCGACGAGGCGCTGGAACGCTTCGGACCAGTAGCCACCGGAGCCCGGGGACGCGCCCTCGGGTTCGTCGGTGACCGCGGTCAGCATGTCGAGCCGGTCCGCGGCGGACGGGTCCAGGCAGCGTTCGGCCAGGCCCATCACGCCGCTGAAACTCCAGGGATAGCTGCCCGCGTCCCGTGCGATGTCCAGGGCGTCGACCACCGCCCGGCCCAACGGCTCGGACCACGGCACCGCGCAGACCCCCAGCATCCGGAACGCGTCGGCCAGACCGTGCGCCGCGATGAACCCCGCCACCCAGCAGGCGCGTTCCTCCGGTGGCAGGACGGTCAGCAGTTTCGCCGTGTCGCGGGACGAGCCGCACGGTGCGCCCTCGGGGTCCTCCGGCGCCGCCCCGGGGGCTCCCAGCAGGGCCCGGGCCCAGGCGGCATCGCGTTGCCGGACCGCCGCGCGGCACCACGCGTCGTGCAGTTCGGTGCGCCAGCCGTCCGCCACCGGCAGAGCGGCGATCTCCTGCGGTGTACGTCCGCCGAACCGCTCGGACCAGCGGTGGAGCGGCGCCGACTCCAGCAACTGCGCCAGCCACCAGGCGCGTTCACCCCGTCCCGCGGGGGCCTTGGCGGCCACCCCGTCGCGCCGCATGTCTTCGTCGCAGTTGCCCGGCGGCGTCACGACGAGCACCGGGCCTGCCTGTCCGTGGCGGGCCGCGCGGGGGACCGCTCCGGGGGAGAGGACGACGCAGGCGTGGGCGCGGGCCGCCATCCGCGTGGCGAACGCGGACGCCGGGAGCGTGGAGAGGAGTTCGGCGGCGGTGGCGCGGACGGTGCGGCTGCGGTCGGACAACGCCCGTTCCAGGAAGGGCTCGTCGGCGGGCGACAGGCCTTCGCGCAGGGTGTCGAGGAACAGCAGCCGGTCCTCGGCGTGCTCCGTCGCCCAACTGCCGGCCAGCAGCTCCCGGCCGGCGTCCGGCGCGCTCCGCCGAACCGAGGCCAGCAGGGCCACCCGCTCCGCGAACAGCCCTTCGTCCCACAGGCGCCGCACCGCCTCGGGGGCGTCGGAGCCCGGCGTCGCTGGGCCACCGGTGCCGCGGAGCGCGAACTTCCAGTCGCTGTTCAGCCGTGCCAGCCAGCGGGCCCGCGGACCGGCCAGCGCCAGCGCCGCCGGACGTAGGTCGGTCCGTGCGCGGGCGGCGTCGAGCAGGGCGGGCAGCAGCGCCTCGGGGGCGCGGTAGCCGTGGGCCCCGGCGGCGGCCAGCCACTGGGGCAGCAACTCGGTGAGGTCGGGCGCGGTGCCGCGGCGGTTGCTGCCGCCCGTGCCGCCACGGTCCGCGAGCAGCAGTGCCAGACGGCGGCGGGCGGCCGGCGGTATCACCGGCCGCGGATCGTCCGGGGCGGGCGCGGGCCGGTCGGCCGCGGGCGCGGGCCGCAGCGCGGCGCGGCGGCGCACCGTGCTGACGGCCGCCGCGTCCAGCAGCGCCGCGGCCGCACTCCGTCCGGGCCGCACCGCCACGGGCGGCGTCCGCCGCTCCGTCCCCAGCAGCGCCGCGCTCACCAGGGCGGACCAGGGGGCGGCCGGGGGCGGGGGAGTGGCGGACCGGACGGTGGCGAAGCTGCTGGTCGGTGGCGGTGTGCCTGCCCCGGTGGCGAGGGCGCTGGCTGCGCCGCCTCGCTCCGGTGGGAGTCCTCGGGACCTCGATCCGGTGGTGGGGCCGGTGGTGCTCAGGGCGGGCGAAGAGCTGGGGCCTGTGGGTGTCATGCCGTACTCCAGGAGTCGTCGGGTGAGGGCGTGGGGCTGGAGCTGCGGGGTGAGTGGGTGAGCTGGGGAGAAGGGGGCGGGAGAGCGGCGGGCGGTGGGCCGGGTGGGGTTGTCCGGTGGGTTCTTGGCGGCGCGCGGGTGCGGGGGCTGCCTGATGTACGGGGCAGGCGGATTCAGGAGGTTGGGAGTACGAGGGCGTCTGGTGCTCAGGTCGCCTCGGGCTCGTACTGCTCGGGACGGTGCGGCCGGGTGGATCGGGCTTGCGGGGGCTCGGGGCGGGGCGGACTCGGGGCGCGAGGCCCCGGCTCAGAGGCATCCGGGCTCGGAAGCCCCAGGTCGGGCCGCCTGGGCTCAGGAAGGCCCGGCCTACGAGGCTCCGGCTCGCGAGCCCTCCGCCCGGGACCATCCGAGCCCGGGAACCTCTGGGGCAGGGCGTTTCAGGCTTTCAGGCCACCCGCCCGGGGCCTCCCGGCCTACGACGCTCCGGTTCGCGAGCCCTCCGCCCGGGACCATCCGAGTGCAGGAAACCCTGGGCGCAGGGCACTGCAGGCTCCCAGGCCACCCGTCCGGGGCCGCCCCGTGCACGAGGTGTCTGCTCCGGGTGGCCCGGCTGCGGCCCTCCCTGTAGCCCGCCCCGGGGCGCCCTTCCGGTCATAGGGAGACCGGGGTCGGGTCCCAGGTGGTCAGGGGGAGGAAACCGCGGTGGCCGCAGGTGCCGAAGACCGTGACGGGGCGGCCGCCGGATATCGCGGCCAGCCGCCACAGGCCCGGCCGGCGCAGGCCGCGCGGGTCCAGCGGCAGCGCGGATTCGCCGTCCGCGTCGGCAAGTTGCCACTCCGGACCGCCGTCCGCGGGGATCGGTATGACGTCTGCGAGCACCACCGGCCAGGAGTCCAGCCAGGGATCGTCGCGGAGCGCCTCGCCGTACGCGCACGGTGCCGCGTCGACGCCGCACCCCGACGGCACCGGCCCGGGGACCGGTGGCGCGTGGCGTTCGCCCAGGGCGGCGCGCAGGGGCCGGGCCCCCGGGTGGAAGGCGAGGTCGGCGTCGAGCAGCAGGCCGGGTGGGAGTGTCGGCTCCAAGGGGCGGCCGCCGCCGGAGAAGGAGAGGTGGAGCGCCATCCGGCCGGTCCGCTCGCCCCGCAGGTGGATGCGCCGGGCGGTCAACCGGCCCTCCTCGGTGTCCTGTTGGGAGAGCACCAGCCAGCGGTCCCGCACCGGCGCCGCCTCGGGGCCGGTCAGCAGCTCAGCGGTGCCCGTCGTCAGGCCCACACGGGCCCGTACCGTCGCGGCGAGCGGCGGCGGCAGCCGCTCGACGGCGAGAAAGCCCTGGTCGAGGAGGTGGAGCAGCGCGCACTCCTCCAGGAGTCGCGACGGCCAGTCGCCGCCCGAGGAGGGCAGGGTGCCCAACTCCCGGACAAGAGTGGCGAGTCCGGGGGCCTGGGCGTCCACCATGCGGGCGGCGGTCTCCTCCCAGGAGGCGTGGCCTGCGCCCTCCGCGGCGGCGAGCCCCGTGTGCAGCAAATCCTCCAGGCGCTGCTCCAACTCCGTCGCGCCCGCGGCGATCCGGGCCGTCCGCCGCGCCGCGCGCCGGGCCGCGGACTCCGCGCCGTCGGACGCGGGCGGCGGCCTTTCGCCGTCAGGGGGTGCGGCCGCCCGGCGGTCGGACCGCTCCCGGCGGCCTGCCAGCCACTCCTCCGCCCAGGGGGGAGGCGTACCGGCGGGGACCGACTCGCTCCCGCCGGACCAGAGCAGCAGCAGCCCCAGCGCGTGCTTGCACGGGAACTTACGGCTCGGGCAACCGCATCTGTACGCCGGGCCGGTGAGGTCCACGACGGCTCGGTACGGCGCCGAGCCGCTGCCCTCGCACAGGCCCCACACCGCGTCGTCGCCGGTGCCCGCGCCCGACCACGGGCCGGGCCGGGCGAGCCTGCCGCCCGCCTTGCGTGATGACGTGTCAGGCGCGAGCGCGAGCACCTGCTCCGCCGTCCAGCGTTCCCCCTGCTGATTCATGTCACCGACGCTACGGCCCACCACTGACAATCGGCCGGACGGCATGGGGAAACCGCAGGTCAAGTGCGGTTTCGAGGGCGTTGTCAGTGGTCGGGTGCAGAGTGGGATCCAGCAAGCGGCCGACGGCCTGCCGGGCGTCGGTGGCAGTTCGTTCGATGAGGGGGAGTCATGTCCGCGGACGGGTGGAAGACGGCGGAAGCAGCGGCGGAGCAAGCGACGCCGGAAGCGACCGGCGGGGTGCGCGCGGCGCCGCGTGAGCGGGCCGCCGGGCGTGCGGCGGACGGCGGGGGAGAGGTGCTGCGGCCGCACGCGGAGGAGACCTTCGCCGACGAACTCGCCGCGCTGGCCGCCGCCGACGACCGCCCGCGGCCGGAGCGCTGGCGTCTGTCGCCGTGGGCGGTGGCGACGTATCTCCTCGGCGGCACGCTGCCCGACGGCACGGTCGTCACACCGAAGTACGTCGGCCCGCGCCGTATCGTGGAGGTGGCCGTGACGACGCTGGCCACGGACCGCGCACTGCTCCTGCTGGGGGTGCCGGGGACGGCGAAGACCTGGGTGTCGGAGCATCTGGCCGCCGCGGTCAGCGGCGATTCCACCCTGCTCGTCCAGGGCACCGCCGGCACCCCCGAGGAGGCGATGCGCTACGGCTGGAACTACGCCCGCCTCCTCGCCGAGGGCCCCGGGCGGGAGGCGCTGGTGCCCGGTCCGGTGATGCGGGCGATGGCGCGGGGGGCGACCGCCCGCGTCGAGGAGCTGACCCGTATCCCGGCCGATGTCCAGGACACCCTGATCACCATCCTGTCCGAGAAGACGCTGCCCATCCCGGAATTGGGCGAGGAGGTGCAGGCGGTCCGGGGCTTCAACCTCATCGCCACGGCCAACGACCACGACCGTGGGGTCAACGACCTCTCCAGTGCCCTGCGCCGCCGCTTCAACACCGTCGTCCTGCCACTGCCCGCCACCCCCGAGGCCGAGGTGGAGATCGTCTCCCGCCGGGTCGGACAGCTCGGCCGCTCCCTGGACCTGCCGGCCGTCCCCGAGGGGCTGGACGAGATCCGGCGGGTCGTCACCGTCTTCCGGGAGCTGCGCGGCGGTGTGACCGCGGACGGCCGTACGAAGGTCAAGTCCCCCTCCGGGACGCTGTCCACGGCCGAGGCGATCTCCGTGGTGACCAACGGCCTGGCGCTGGCGGCCCACTTCGGGGACGGTGTGCTGCGCCCCGGCGACGTGGCCGCGGGGCTCCTGGGCGCCGTCGTCCGCGATCCGGCCGCGGACCGCGTCGTCTGGCAGGAGTACCTGGAGACGGTCGTCCGCGAGCGGGACGGCTGGAAGGACTTCTACCGCGCCTGCCGGGAGGTGACGGTATGAGCGGGCCACACGGAGCGGACACGCCCGGTGAGATGAGCGGGCCCGCCGGCGGGCGCGGCTCCGGTGCCGCCGGAGCCACGGAGCCGGTGCTGCTCGGGGTGCGGCACCACGGCCCCGGCTCGGCGCGGGCGGTGCGCGCCGCCCTGGAGCGGACCGCGCCGCGCGCGGTGCTCATCGAGGGGCCCCCGGAGGCGGACGCCCTGGTACCGCTCGCCGGGCATCCCGGTATGCGTCCGCCGGTGGCCCTGCTCGCCCATGTCCGGGACGCACCGGGACGGTCGGCGTTCTGGCCGCTGGCGGAGTTCTCCCCGGAGTGGGTGGCGTTGCGCTGGGCCCTGGAGCGGGGGGTGCCGGTCCGCTTCATCGACCTCCCGGCCGCCCACTCCCTGGCCATGCCGGAGCCCGCACCCGGGCCCGCACCGGAGCGGGGCGGCGAGGCCCGGCCGGACACCGGTGCCGGACGGGCGCCGGACGGCCCCCACCGGGGCGGACCCCCGGACATCGCAGAAACCCGGGACGCCGCGCCGGGTCCGGACGGCACCCCGGACGGCACCCCGGACGCGGCGACCGCACCCGGCCTCCCGGGTGAGGAGAGCGCCGGCGATGAAGCCGCACCGGGGACGGCGGACGCCGCGCTCCGGACCGATCCGCTGGGCGCGCTCGCCCGGGCCGCCGGATACGACGATGCCGAGGCGTGGTGGGAGGACGTCGTCGAGCACCGCACCGGGGGCGGAGCCGGGGAGACGGATGCCCTGGCCCCGTTCGCCGCCGTCGCCGAGGCGATGTCCGCTCTGCGCGAGACGTACGGCGACGGCGGGCGGTCCGACGACCCGGTCCGCGAGGCCCATATGCGGCTGCGGATCCGGGCCGCCCGGCGGGAGTTCGGGGACCGCGTCGCCGTGGTCTGCGGCGCCTGGCACGTCCCGGCGCTGACCCGCCGCACGACGGTGGCCGCCGACCGCCGTCTCCTGACCGGCCTGCCCAAGGTCAAGACCGAGCTGACCTGGGTGCCCTGGACCCACCGCCGCCTCTCCCGGTACAGCGGGTACGGCGCCGGTATCGCCTCCCCCGGCTGGTACGGCCACCTCTTCCGGGCGCCCGACCGGCCCGTCGAACGCTGGCTGACCCGGGCCGCCGGGCTGCTCCGGGAGGAGGACTACGCCGTCTCCCCGGCATACGTCATCGAGGCCGTACGCCTCGCCCAAGGGCTCGCCGCGGTCCGCGGCAGGCCGCTCCCGGGGCTCGCCGAGACCACCGACGCGATCCGCGCCGTGATGGGCGACGGCTCCGACGTCCCGGCCGCCCTGATCCACGACCGGCTCGTGGTCGGGGACGCCCTCGGCGAGGTGCCCGACGACGCACCCGCCGTCCCCCTGCAACGCGATCTGACCCGCACCGCCCGCACCCTGCGCCTCAAGCCGGAGGCCGCCGAGCGCGAACTGGAGCTGGATCTGCGCAAGGAGACGGACGCCGGACGCAGCCGCCTGCTGCACCGGCTGCGCCTCCTCGGCATCCCTTGGGGCGAGCCGGTCCGGTCGCGCACCACCACCGGTACGTTCCGTGAGACCTGGCGGCTGCGCTGGGAGCCCGAGTTGTCGGTGAAGGTCGCCGAGGCCGGGATCTGGGGGACGACCGTGCGCTCCGCGGCCACCGCCAAGGCCGAGGCGGACGCGAGCGCCGCCACCGTGCTCGCCGAGGTCACCGCCGTCGTCGAGAGCTGTCTGCTCGCCGGGCTTTCCGCTGCCCTGCCGCAGGTCATGCGCGTCCTGGCGGACCGCGCCGCGCTGGACACCGACGTCGGACGGCTCGCCCAGGCGCTTCCCGCCCTCGTCCGGGCCGTCCGCTACGGCGATGTGCGCGGCACGGACGGCGCGGCGCTGCGCGAGGTGGCCGCCGGACTGGCCGAGCGCGTCTTCGTCGGACTGCCGCCCGCCTGCGCCGGCCTCGACGCGGACGCCGCCACCGAGATGCGCGGCCATCTCGACGCCACCCACCGGGCGGTCACCCTGCTGAGCCGCCCGGAGGCCACCGGGGGAGCCGGAGCCCCCGAATCCGCCGAGGTGGCCGGGGTCACCGGAGCCGACGCGGACACCGAGAGGGCCAGGGCCACCGAAGCCACCGAATCCGCCGAGAGCGGAGCCACCGAGGGCACCAGGCTCGCAGAGACCCCCGAGTGCGCGGGTTTGGCCGAATCGGCCAATGGTCTTGATGCCAGCGTGAGTTCCGTTTCCTCCGAACGTGCCGGTGCGGGCGAGTCGGCCGAAAGTACTGAAATCACGGCGAGTTCAGGCCCCACCCAGCACGTCAACGTGACCGCATCCCTCACCGCCCTCGCACCCACCACAGACGCACCCACCCCAGACCCACCCACCACCGAGCCACCCCCGGCCACCCCCGGGCCCGCCACCTCCGACGTGACCCCCGGTGACCGCTGGGCGCGGGCGCTGCGTGCGGTCGCCGGGCGGGAGCGGGTGCCGGGGCTGCTCCGGGGGCGGGCGGCGCGGCTGTTGCGGGATGACGGGCGGCTCGGTGACGAGGATGTGGAGCGGCTGATGGGGCTCGCCCTGTCACCCGCCGCCCCGCCCGCGGACGCCGCCGGATGGATCGAGGGCTTCGCCGGCGGCGGGGACGGCGACGGCATGTTGCTGGTCCACGACGAGCGGCTGCTCGCCCTCGTCGACGGCTGGCTGACGGGGGTGCCGCCCGAGGCGTTCACGGACGTCCTGCCGTTGCTGCGCCGGACGTTCGCCGGGTACGGGCCCGGGGTCCGCCGGGCCCTCGGCGAGCTGATACGCCGGGGCCCCGCCGCCCTCGCGCCACGGGCGCCGGGGCCCGGCGCGGGCCCGGACGACGCCGTACCGGTACCGGGCTTCGGCCCCGGGCTCGACCGTGACCGCGCCGCCGCCGTCCTGCCCGTCCTCCACCTGCTGCTCGACTCCGCCTCGTACGCCGACGACCCTTTGGGGAGGGCCTGTTGAACGCCACCGACCGTACCGACCCGGGCGCCGCGACCACCTGCCCCACCGCACCCGAGCCCGCCGCCCTCGCTCCCTCTGTACCGGCGGACGAGCGGCTGCGGCGCTGGCGGCTGGTGCTCGGCGGGGGAGAGGCGGACGGCACCGGACGCGAACTGCGCGGTCAGGACCGGGCGATGGACGAGGCGCTCGCCGCCCTCTACGGCCGGGGCGGCGCCGGTCGGGACAGCGCCGGACGGGGCACCGGGGGGCGGCGCACCGCCGGGCTCGGCGCGTCCGCACCCGGTGTGGCGCGCTGGCTCGGCGACATCCGCAGATACTTCCCTACCCCGGTCGTCCAGCTCATGCAGCGGGACGCCATCGACCGGCTCGGCCTGGCCGCACTGTTGCTGGAGCCGGAGATGCTGGAGGCGGTGGAGGCGGACGTCCACCTGGTCGGCACCCTGCTGACGCTCGGCAAAGCCCTGCCCGAGACGACCCGGGAGAGCGCACGGGCCGTGGTCCGGAAGGTCGTCGCGGAGCTGGAGCGACGGCTGGCGGCACGGACCCGCGCCACCCTCACCGGCGCGCTGGATCGCTCGGCCCGCACCGCCCGCCCCCGCCACCGCGACATCGACTGGGGCCGCACCCTGCGCGCGAACCTCAAGAACTACCTGCCCGAGCACCGCACGGTCGTCCCCGAGCGGCTGATCGGGTACGGGCGTGCCGCGCGCTCCGTGCGGAAGGAGGTGGTGCTCTGCCTCGATCAGTCCGGGTCCATGGCCGCGTCCGTCGTCCATGCCTCGGTGTTCGGCGCGGTCCTCGCCTCGATGCGGACCCTCGACACCCGGCTGGTCGTCTTCGACACCTCCGTCGTCGACCTCACCGACCGGATCGACGACCCGGTGGACGTCCTCTTCGGCACACAGCTCGGCGGCGGCACGGACATCAACCGCGCGCTCGCCTACTGCCAGTCCCGCATCACCCGCCCCGCCGACACCATCGTCGTCCTCATCAGCGACCTCTACGAGGGCGGGATCCGCGACGGAATGATCGGGCGGGTCGCCGCGATGAAGGCGGCGGGGGTGCAGTTCGTCTGCCTGCTCGCCCTGTCCGACGAGGGCGCGCCCGCCTACGACCGGGAGCACGCCGCGGCTCTGGCGGCCCTGGGTGTACCGGCGTTCGCCTGTACGCCGGACCGATTCCCGGATGTCATGGCCGCAGCAATCGAAAAGCGACCCCTATCCATAGCCGACATACCGGAGCAACGCTGACGGGTCGTACGGGCGGACCTTGCGGCCCGGCCGCCGCTCCGGGCAAGGTCGCCGTATCGCCCACGACGTGAGCGGCACCACGGCCCGCGGGCTGTGACCGTTCCCGTCCTCCCGCGAAGCACTCACCGTTTCCGCCGTACCCGTACGCCCTGTCCGCGCACGCGCGGTGTCCGGGGAGAGCGGCGCGGCGGGCGCGGCACACCCGCACCCCGCACGCCCGGATCGGCCGGCTCCCGCCATCAACGGGGCGTCGGAGAAGCCCGGTTGTGCGCCTGCACCGTCGGCGCCGGGCTCTGCCGAGCGGGGCGGGGCAGGTCAGTCCGTCAATTCCAGAAGCGAAGGATCGTCACCATGCGTCATCCCGTTCGCCGTTCCCTGGCCGTGGCCGCCGCCGCAGCCGGCCTGCTCGCCTTCGGCGCTACCGCCGCCCAGGCCGATGACTGGCAGGGCACCGACAAGATCGGCAGCCAGATCTTCTCCGCGGCCGAGGACGGTGGCCGCGTGGTCCTGCCGCCGTCCGACGACTGCGACCCCGGGCCCGGCGAGATCTGCCGCGTGGACCCGGAGCGCCCGACCGGTTACTCCGTCAAGCAGGCGTCGCTCCCGTCCGGCGACGAGGGTGAGATCATCCCCCGTATCCCGGCCGAGAAGGGCGACCTCCCCCGTGAGGTTCGCTGCATCCACACCGACGGTGGCCGCGTCGTCTGCCTGCCCGTCGGCTGACGTACCGAACCGGTACGGCGGCGGCACCCCGCCGCACTCCCGTCGGCGTGACTGACGCGCCGACGCCCCGAAACCGCCGGGTGGTCCTCTGTGGGGGAGGATCATCCGGCCTCGGCGTTTCCGGCTCCGGTGGCGGGGGTCTTGAGCGCTTCAACTCACGTATGTGCAGCTGGATATGGTGATGCGACCTCGCCGCGATCCGGTCCTCGGCAGGGCCCCGGCCCCGTACCTCCCGCTCCCTTCCGGCCTGTGCGTCCGCCCGGCCCTGGCCGTGGTTCGCGTACCCCGAACGCACTTGACGATCTGTCATGAACCTGCCGATCCATGGGCCGTACCAGGGGCCCGCGCGACGCACGTGCACAAGGAACGCGCGTAGACCTCCGAGGAAGACCAAGAGGGGCCCCGGCCAGGCGTCTCGCCTGCCTCGCCCCGCCCTCCGGTCGCCCCGTGTTCGGCCTCCATCCCCCGGTAAATCGAAACCCGTTCGTACGTCATACCGGACATGGCGGAGGAACGTGACAGGAGCGCCGAGGGGACTTGCGGGCGCCCTGGCCTCTCGTGCAAGGATCGGGACATCGCTTGATCACCCGTGACGAGAGTGACGCCGTGGCCTGTGCCCGGTGTCCCCGTCCTTCTGGGAAGGTCCCCTCCGTTGTCCGCTGTGTTCGCCGTGTCTGCCGCCGTGCGCCTGCCGCGCACCGTGGCCGTGCGGCGTGCGCTGCTGGCGGGGCTCTTCCTGGTGGGTTTCGTGGCCCTCGGCTTCGCCTTCGGCCCCGGCGCCCACGCGGACGGCCGCACGGCGCGGCTGCCGGGGAAGCTCTCCCCGGCCAACGCCGTCGCGCCGACCGGGGATCAGCCGTCGGACCAGCCGTCACCGCAGGTCCGGGCCGTGCCCGTGGATCGCGCGACGGCCTCGCCCGCCGAGGCCACGGCCGAGGCGGCGGCACCGGTCCGGGCCGCCACCCGGACCGCGTCGCCGGACCGTCCGGAGGACTCCGCAACCGCGGTCACGCGGGAAGGATCCCGGGCGGGCGCGGCGACCGAACGCCGGGCACGGGCCGCGGCCGGTGACCTCGCCGACGCCGTACGGCCCACCGCCGAGCGCGCCGTCATCGACCCGGTGACCGGTCTCGTACGGCGGCTGGGTGACACGGTGGGCGCCACGCTGCCGCTGCCGTCCGGAACGCACCCGGGGCACCCCGGGGACGGTGGCCGGCCGCAGCACGGTGGCGCTCCGCACGGCACTCCGCAGAGCCCAGCGCACCGCGTCGGACCTGCGAAGAAGGCGAACCTGCCGCAGGACGGCGGGAAGCGGGCACGAGGTGGCGAGGGGGCGCGTGACGCCTCTCGTGCGCCGGGTGTGCCGGGCCGGGACGGTGCGTCGGCGCCGCTCCCCGGGGTGACGTTCACCCCCGCCTCGCCGACCACCGGCGACGGCCACGGGCCCCGCGGTGATCATCAGCACGCCGCATACGTGGCGGAGGCCGCGTACACCGGGCGGATGCCCGGCGGTGCGCACCGGACCGAGGGCGCGCCGACGCGTCACCGGCCCCACGACATCCTCGAATTCCCCGGGTAGGGCGGACCGTTCCGCGTCCCTTGTGACCTGCCGCGCGGGGGCGGCACAGGTCTGCCCGTTCACTCCCCTGAATTCGAAGGATCCCTTCCCATGCGTATCGCCATCCGCCGTTCCATCGCCGTCGCCGCCACCGCCACCGGGCTGTGGGCCCTCGGCACCGTTGCCGCCAACGCCGCCGAACTGCCCGGCACTTCGGACCTTCCCGCCGTCGGCTCGCTGTCCGACGCGGGCAAGAAGGTGACCGACACCGTTCCCGCCCTCCCCGCCGAGAAGGGCCTGCCGGCCGGTCTGTCGGACGCGGCGAAGAAGACCCCGCACGTCATTCCGGCGCAGCCCCGCGTCCCGGCCGGTCTCTCCAAGGCGGCCAAGAAGACGACGCGTTCGATCCCGCTGCAGCACGGCGTCCCGGCCGCCTCGGACCTGACCGACCTGGCCGACCTGCCGGGCGTTCCCGAGGTCCCGGCGCTGCCCGCCACCGACGCCCTGCCCGCCACCGACGGTCTGGGCCCGGTCCTCAACTCCCTGGGCGGCATCCACACCACGATCGCCAAGGGTGACCAGTACGGGCGCCTCCAGGAGGACCTGAACCGCGCGGTTCCCGGCGCCGAGCTGACCGGCCTGACGAAGCTGGAGAAGCTCACCAAGGTCACGAAGCTGACCAAGGCCACCGAGCTGACCGACCTGGGCAAGCTGACGAAGCTCACCGACCTGACCCAGCTCACGAACCTGACCGACCCGGTTCCGTCCGTCCCGGCGCTGCCCACGACCCCGGCCGTTCCCTCGGTCCCGTCGATCCCCGCGCTCCCGGCCCACTCGACGGTGCCGTCCGTCCCGGCGATCCCCGGTAAGCCCGCGCACGGTGCCACCGGCTCCCTCGTCAAGGGCGCGCTCGCCCTCGTCCTCCCGGTCACCAAGGGCACCGTCAACGGGGTGACCCCGGCCGCCGTGCAGAGCGTCGTCGTGACGCTGCTGCCCGCCGGCACCGTGCCCGCCGGCCTGACCGACCCGGCCGCCATCCCGGCCCTCCCGGCCGGTGTGCCGTCCGTCCCCGCCGTCCCCGCCGTCCCCGCCGTCCCGTCCGTGCCTGCCGTCCCGGGCATCCCGGCCGGTGAGACCGTGCCCGCGATCCCGGCGCTCCCGGGCATCCCGGCCGGTGAGACCGTGCCCTCGGTCCCGGCGCTCCCGGGCATCCCGGCCGGTGAGACCGTGCCCGCGATCCCGGCGCTCCCGGGCATCCCGGTCGGTCACACCGTGCCCTCGATTCCGGCGCTCCCCGGCATCCCGGCCGGTGACAGCGTTCCCTCCGTCCCGGCGCTCCCGGCCCAGACCGTCTGACGGAGGTAACTCCGCGACGCACCCCCTGCGCGGGTGACGTCGCACCATGAACAGCCGGGTGGCCCTCTGTGGGGGAGGGCCACCCGGCTTCGTCATGTCTTCCGGCTGCCTGCGGGGCCGGGCCGTCGGCGGCGGCCCGGCCCCGCAGGCACGTCCGGAACCTTTGGCGTACGTCCGGAGCCCCGCTCGCGTACAGGCCCGGCCCGGGCGTGTGCCCCGGCCCGCGGCGGTGCGGGTGATCGGGCCGATGCGTACGCCCGCGACACCGCGGTTGCGCACCGTACGCCCGTGACACCGCACCGCCGCACCGCCGCGGCTCCGTGCCGCGCCCGTCCGTGGCGGCGTGCTAGGACGCGGGGACCTTCAGGCGGTCCCAGCTCACCCGGCCGGGGATGCCGTCCGCGTCGTCGCCGGAGAAGCCGAGCTTCCGCTGCCAGGCGGCGTACGACTCGCGGTCCGCGTCGGTCCACTCGGGGCCCGGGCCCTGGCGGTAGCGGCCGCAGTCCTCCGCGACCAGGCGTTCGCCCATCGCCGTGATCACCGCGCTGCGGGTGCCGGAGCGGAAGAAGTCCCGCCCGGGGAACGGCTCGTGGGCCGCGGGGGCGTCCCCGCCGCCGTCCGTTCCGCCGCCCTCCGTCTCCCCGGCGCCGGCCGGTCCGGCCAACCGGGCGCGGATACGGGCGCGCAGCGCGTCCATGGTGAAGCCGCGCGGGTCGACCTTGCCCGGCTGCCACTCCAGATGGCCGATGACGGAGCGCTCGCCCCAGCCGTGGGCGCGGCAGAGCGCCGCCGACGCGCGGACGATCGCCTGGAGTTGGGCCTCGGGCCACGGGTCGTCGCCGTCGCCGAGGTTGATGCATTCGAAGCCGTAGAAGTGCGGATTGCCGTCGGTGTCGCTCTCGTTGTCGCGCGGCGGCTTCTCCTCGGCGACGACGGCGCGCAGGACGTCGCCGTCGCCCAACCCGGCATGGTTGGCGCGGCCGTTGCCGACGAGGTGGATCTCGCCCTTCTTGTCGATCACTCCGTGGCAGAGCGGTCCGGGCAGGTCGGAGCGGCCCTCGTAGCAGAGCGCCACGGAGTCGTCGGTGCCCTTGGTGGCGGTGTGGTGGATCATCACGCCGTTCAGCGGGCCCCAGGCGCCCTGGGCGTTGCGGTTGTGGGTACGCCAGTCGCGTACCTCGTGGACGGTCAGCCCCTCGTCGCGCAACGCCTTGAGCAGGCCGGACGCGGTGAGCGGTGTCGCCATCGGATTCCCCCATGCAGTCGTCGTGGCCGTCGCCGCCGGCCGTGCCGGAGCGGGACGGACGGTCCCGGCGGCCGCGCGCCGGTCGTCGCGGGGACGGCCGGACGGCGCGGGCACCCGGCCCCGGGCCGGGCACTCCCCTTGTACCCAGGTGGGCGGCGGGTAGTGCACCGGGTCGTCGTGCGCCGTGCGGGTCGTCGTGCGCCGGTGCGCTCTACGGGGCGGCCGGGGTGGCTGGAACGGTATGCGGATTCCGTGGCGGACGGCCGTTCGGGCGGTGACGTGAGGCGTTCCACAGTGACGCGCCCGGACGCCGCGAAACCCCCGGTCCAAGGCGTCCGTACGGGTGCTGCCTGGGATTCTGTGACCGTAATCACCGCTCCAGCGTGAGCTGTGATTTAGGGCCGCACCGCCTGCGGCGATAACCTGCGAGACGGACATGCCGCGTATTCGGTCACCGTGTACGCCTCCCCTGTGACAGCGCCGTCACGTTGCCCTTCGCGGCACGCCCATCGCAGAGAACGACCCGCGATCACTACGGCGATTCTGAGAAGACAAGGGACGGACGCGCGTGGACCTGTTCGAGTACCAGGCGAGGGACCTCTTCGCCAAGCACGGTGTACCGGTGCTGGCCGGTGAAGTCATCGACACGCCTGAGGCAGCCCGCGAGGCGACCGAGCGTCTGGGCGGCAAGTCGGTCGTCAAGGCGCAGGTGAAGGTCGGCGGCCGCGGCAAGGCCGGCGGCGTCAAGCTGGCCGGCACCCCCGACGAGGCGGTCGAGCACGCGACCAACATCCTCGGGATGGACATCAAGGGCCACACGGTCCACAAGGTGATGATCGCGGAGACCGCTCCCGAGATCGTCGAGGAGTACTACGTCTCGTACCTCCTCGACCGCACCAACCGCACCTTCCTGGCCATGGCCTCCGTCGCCGGTGGCATGGACATCGAAGAGGTCGCGGCGACCACCCCCGAGAAGCTCGCCAAGATCCCGGTCGACGCCAACGAGGGCGTCACCAAGGAGAAGGCCCAGGAGATCGTCGCCGCGGGCCAGTTCCCGGCCGAGGTCGCCGACAAGGTCGCCGACGTCCTGGTCACCCTGTGGAAGACCTTCGTCGCCGAGGACGCGCTCCTCGTCGAGGTCAACCCGCTGGCCAAGGTCGCCTCCGGTGAGGTCATCGCCCTCGACGGCAAGGTGTCCCTGGACGCCAACGCCGAGTTCCGCCAGCCGGAGCACGAGGCCCTGGAGGACAAGGCCGCGGCGAACCCGCTGGAGGCCGCCGCCAAGGCCAAGGGCCTGAACTACGTCAAGCTCGACGGCGAGGTCGGCATCATCGGTAACGGTGCCGGTCTGGTCATGTCGACCCTGGACGTCGTCGCCTACGCCGGTGAGAACCACGGTGGCGTCAAGCCCGCCAACTTCCTCGACATCGGTGGCGGCGCCTCCGCCGAGGTCATGGCGAACGGCCTGGAGATCATCCTCGGCGACCCGGACGTCAAGTCCGTCTTCGTCAACGTCTTCGGTGGCATCACCGCCTGTGACGAGGTCGCCAACGGCATCGTCCAGGCTCTGGAGCTGCTGAAGTCCAAGGGTGAGAACGTCAGCAAGCCGCTGGTCGTCCGCCTCGACGGCAACAACGCGGAGCTGGGTCGCAAGATCCTCAGCGACGCCAACCACCCGCTGGTGCAGCGCGTGGACACCATGGACGGCGCGGCCGACAAGGCCGCCGAGCTCGCGGCTGCGAAGTAAGGGACGAGGTCAGACACCACCATGGCTATCTTCCTCACCAAGGACAGCAAGGTCATCGTCCAGGGGATGACCGGTGCCACCGGCATGAAGCACACCAAGCTCATGCTCGGTGACGGCACCAACATCGTCGGCGGCGTGAACCCCCGCAAGGCCGGCGAGAAGGTCGACTTCGACGGCACCGAGGTGCCCGTCTTCGGTTCCGTCGCCGAGGCGATGGAGCAGACCGGCGCCGACGTCTCCGTCATCTTCGTGCCGCCGAAGTTCGCGAAGGCCGCCGTCGTCGAGGCGATCGACGCCGAGATCGGTCTCGCCGTCGTGATCACCGAGGGCATCGCGGTCCACGACTCCGCCGCCTTCTGGGCGCACGCCAAGACCAAGGGCAACAAGACCCGGATCATCGGTCCGAACTGCCCCGGTCTGATCACCCCCGGCCAGTCCAACGCCGGCATCATCCCGGGCGACATCACCAAGCCCGGCAAGATCGGTCTCGTCTCCAAGTCGGGCACGCTGACCTACCAGATGATGTACGAGCTGCGTGACATCGGCTTCACCTCGGCCGTCGGCATCGGTGGCGACCCGGTCATCGGCACCACCCACATCGACGCTCTGGAGGCCTTCGAGGCCGACCCGGAGACCGAGCTGATCGTCATGATCGGTGAGATCGGCGGCGACGCCGAGGAGCGTGCGGCCGACTTCATCAAGGCCAACGTCACCAAGCCGGTCGTCGGCTACGTCGCGGGCTTCACCGCGCCCGAGGGCAAGACCATGGGCCACGCCGGCGCCATCGTCTCCGGCTCCTCCGGCACCGCCCAGGCGAAGAAGGAGGCCCTGGAGGCCGCCGGCGTCAAGGTCGGCAAGACCCCGTCGGAGACCGCCCGTCTGGCCCGCGAGATCCTCGTCGGCTGACGCCAAGCCTTCCGGCAACACCGGGCCCGCACCCTTTCGGGGGTGCGGGCCCGGTGGCGTTTGCGCGGGTGGGTGGTGCGGTCGGCCGGTGGCCGGTTCCGTACGGTGCCGTGCCCGGGCCGGTGGCCGTACGTACGGGGCCGGTTCCGTACGGCGGCGGGTGGCGGGGCGTACGTCAGCCGTGCGGGGCCGGGGAGGACGCGGGCCGGGCGGGTGGTGCGGTCGGGTGGGCCGTGGGCGGGGTGACGGACCGGGGTGCGGCCGAGCCGCGGGCGGCCGGTCCGGGTGCGGCGGGCGCCGGTGCGGAGGGGCCGGGCTGGGCCGGGTGGGGCGCGGCGCCCGGTTTCCGTGGCGGGGCGGTTCCCGGAGCGGTGGAGGGCGCGGTCTTCGGCGCGGCGCCCGGGGCGGTACCCGGTGCGGGCCGGGGGCCGGGGTGGCCGCCCGGGGCGGGGCGGGCGGGCTTGCCGTCCTCGTCGTCCCCGTAGTCCCCGCCGCCGTCCGCCGGGTCGGGGCCGTAGCCCTGGTCGGACGCGTCGCCCCCGGGGTCGTCCCGGTCGTGCGCCGGGCCGGTGCCGGGTGACGGGCTGCCGTGGGCGGGTCCGGCGGCGTCCCGGGGCGGATGGTGGCCGCTCGGGGCCGTGGCGGGGCGGGCGGTCGCCCGGGGGTGTTCCGGGGGCGCGGGCCGGTCCGGCCACACCGCGGTGACCAGCGCGAAGACGGTGGTCGCGGCGAGCAGTCCGGTCAGCCCGAGCGCCCCGTAGGTCAGCCGGCGCACGCTCAGATCGCTGCCGCCGCGCACCGCCTCGGGGTCGGGCGGCGCCACCGGCTGCGCGGCGGCCAGCGCCGTGAGCCGGCCGTGCAGGATCGCGCCCTGCCGCTCCGGGGACACGTCGGACAGCTCCAGTTCGGGCATCCGTTCCGCGACGGTCGCCCGCGCGTGGGCCAGCCGTCCGCCCGCCGCCCGGGTGCTCGCCTCGACCTCCAGGGCGGTCGCACCGAGCCCCAGCCCGACGCCGTCGTGCAGCACCAGGACCCGCCGGTACGGGGCGGGCAGCTCCAGCAGGGCGCCCAGCAGCGCCCGGTCGCCGGGCCCGGCGGGCGGCGGCGCGGGCGCGGTGGGCGTCGGGCGCTCCGCCGTACGGCGGCCGACACGCAGTCCGTGCCACGGCGACAGCGCGTACTCGTGGGCGGCGGCCCGTACCCAGCTCACCGGGTCCGGGGCGCCGGCCACCTCGGGCCACCGCTGCCACGCCAGCCGGAACGCCCGCTCGGCCGCCTCCTGGGCGCGCCGGGGCCGCCCGGTGAGCAGATACGCCTGCCGGATCAGCGCCTGCGCGTGACGGTCGTACAGCACGTCGAACGCGGCGACGGCGGCGGCGCCGGGGTCCTGCGCCGGGCCCGGGCCCGGACCGGTCCGGACGCCGGGCCGCGGCGGGGCGATGGTGACGACCGGGATCTCCATGGTGTCCGCGGGGTCCCCGGTGAGGATCGGCAGCTCGGCGGTGTCGTCGAGCGAGGTGTCGCGGGGCGGTACGGGGCGGGCGGTGCGGGGGGCCTGCCCGGCGGCGCCCCGGCGGTGGCCGGGCCCGGCGTCCCCGGGGGGCGTCGCCGGGCCGGGCCGCGGGTGGGGGGCCGCCGGTTCCGGGCCCGCCTCGGGTGCCGGGCCCGCCTCGGGGGGCGGGGGGGTGGTCCGCCGGGCCCGGGGCCGCCGGGCGGGGGGCTCGGGGTGCCGTCGGCGTGGGTGCTGTCGTTTGCGGTGACTCATGCCGTCCTCTCCACGCGGCCCCGGCGCCCCGGCGGTACGCGGCCCGACAGGCCGGTACGCGGCGCACCGGATTCGCCGATCGAAGTCGCCTCGGGGTCGCTCAGGGGATCGTGCGTAATCCGGAACACAAGACAGTGTGAAAAACCAGATAAGCGGATCATGTGCGACACGTCGGTCATTTGGTCACTACGCGAAGGAATCGGGTGTTGTTGGCAGCATGGCGCCGTGAGCGAGCTGACCGAACGTGGCCCCGGACCGTTCCCGACCGGCCGCCCCGCCGCGCGCCGCCCCTCCGCGATCGGCGCGGCCTTCTTCGGCGGGGCGACGGCCGCCGGCCTCGGCCTCGGCGCGGTCACCGTCGTCGTGCTCCTGCTCTGGGTCGCCTCGCCCTACCCCGGCAGCGACCCGGAGGAGGCCCTGCACCTCGCCGCCGGTCTGTGGCTCCTCGCGCACGGCGCCGACCTCGTCCGCACCGTCACGCTCGGCGGGGCACCGGCCCCGGTGGCGCTCACCCCGCTGCTGTTCGCCGTCCTGCCCGTCTGGCTGCTCCACCGGACCGCCCGCCATGTCCTCGCCGGACCGTACGACGCCGGCCCCGCGACCGCCCCGCCCGTGCCCTCCGAGGCATCGCCGGGCGCCCGTCTGGCCGCTCTGGTCACCGGATACCTGCTGGTCACCGCCGGTGCCGTGGCCTATACGTCGACGGGCCCGCTGCGCGTCGACCCGCTCAGCGCCGCGCTCTGGGTCCCCGCCGTCACCGTCGGCACACCGGCCCTCGGCGCCTGGTACGGCTACGGGTCCCCGGGGCCCGCGCCCCGATGGCTGCGGGCCGTTTCGGGGGGCGTGCGGGGGGAGGCGGTGCGCCGTGCGGCCACCGCCGCGACCCTCGCCCTGCTCGCCTCCGGGTTGGTGCTGACCCTCGTCGGCCTGGCCCCGCACGTGGGTGACGCCCGGCGCGACCTGCTCACCCTCGCCCCCGACTGGGTCGGCCGCGGCACCGTGCTGCTGCTCTGCCTCGCCCTGCTCCCCAACGCGGCCGTCTGGGGCGCCGCGTACGGCCTGGGCCCCGGCTTCACCGCGGGCGCGGGCGCCCTCGCGAGCCCGCTGGGCACCTCCGCACCCACCGCTCTCCCGCACGTCCCGCTCCTCGCCGCCCTCCCCGACCCCGGCCCCGGCACACCGCTGACCTGGGCCGCCGCGGCCGGACCGGTCCTCGCGGGCGTACTGCTCGGCCGGTACGCGGCCCACTGCGCGACGCGGCCGGACGCCGGGGGGCCCTGGCGGCGCCGGACCACCGTGGGCGTGGCGGCCCTCGCCGCCCTCGCCTGCGGCGTCGCGACGGCCGTACTGGCCGCGGCGGCGGGCGGCGCCCTGGGCACCGGACGCCTCGCGCTCTTCGGCCCGTCCTGGTGGCTGACCGGCCTGGCCGCCACCGGCTGGACCGCCCTCACGGGCCTCCCGTCCGCCCTCCTGCTCCGCGCCTGCCGCCTCCGCTCCCAGCGCAAGCGCGCCCGTACCCGCCCCGGGTGCGGCACACCGGACGCACCGGGAGCCGAGGGGCGTACGACCGGAACGGAGGGCGCGGACGGCACGGCGAGCGCCCCCGGCGCCCCGCGCACACCGCAGCGCCCCGAGGACCGGAACGCGGCCTCCGGAAGCGGCGGGAAGGCGGCGCGCCCGGCCGTACCGGCGGGGAGCGCGGCCGTACCGCCCGGTCCGGCGGAGAGCGTCGACGCGCCGCCCCCGCCGGCCGGCTCCGGCACGACGCCCGTGGTCCCGTCACCCGCCGGGCCGCGCGCGGACGCGGCGGACGGCGCCGGTGCGCCCGCGCCCGCCCGGAAGCGCCGGTCCCGCCGTACGGGCACCGGGGAAGGCGCTCCAGACGGCGCCCGGCGGCCCGGCCGCGAGGCCCGGCGCACGCGGGGAGAGGCGGCGGGGGCGGAGAAGACCGGGAGGACGGAAGCCGCGGAGGCGGCGCGCGCGGGCGCCGAGCCGGAGGGGAAGGCCGGGCGAGCGGAGCGGCGGGCCGCGGTGCCGGAGGGGAAGGCCGGGCGGCCGGAGCGCCGGGCGACCGAGCCGGAGCGGCGGGCCGCCGCACCGGAGCGCAAGGCCACGCGGGCGGAGCGCAAGGCCGCGAAGGCGGAGCGCAAGGCCGCGAAGGCGGAGCGGAGAGCGGCGCGGGCGGCGCGGGCCGGCGGTGGGCGGCAGGGCGCGGACCGGGCGTCGTCCGACGAGTACGGGCTCGACATCCTCCTCCACCGCTTCGACCCCTGGCACGAGGCCGACACCCGGACGGCCCGCTGGGCGGAACTACGGGCCCACTCCGACGACGACCTGCCGGAACGTGAGGGGGAGACCACCTCGCCGGGAGCGCCCGGAGAACCGGCGGAAACGGGCGGGCGCCGCTTTGCCGGGGGCGCCCGTGGCACCGGGGTCATCGGGTGAGGGCCGGATGACACCGATGGCTCGCGCGTTACGCGGGCCCGACGGCTCGCGCGTGCGCGGGCGAAGGACGCCGCGGGGGCGGGACGGCCGGGGCGGGGAAGGGAACGGGAGAGCGCCGAGGCGCCGGCGGACGGCGCGTACGCGGGTGGCGGTGCCGGGCAGGTGCGGCCGGGGCCGCGAGCCGGAGGGCTCGGCTTCTGCGGGCCCGTCCCTCCGACGCCCGCCCCGCCGTCCGGAAAGCGGCGAGCCCCCGGCACAACCGCCGGGTTCGGCGGCCGGGCCAGGGGCTCGGGACGTTCACGATGATGCGAGGACCGGCGCCTGGTGGCCGCACGGTCCGGTGCGGTGGGGGAGCGGGGGTCAGTCCTGGGAGCCCAGCAGCGGGCGGAACTCCTCGGGGAGCAGCTTCTCGCAGGACTGGGCGGAGGAGCGGGTCAGGGCGTCGTCGACGCAGGTGAAGTAGTCGCGGTAGGCGAGCTTGACGAAGAACGTCGCGGCCACCATCAGCAGCGCCAGGGACGCCATGACCAGGCCGCTGATCGCCGCCGTGGTCTGCGGGCGGGTGGAGGCCGGTGCGGTCCGGTCCGCTGCGGAGGGGGCGGCGGACGGTGCCGGGCGGCCCTCCATGGCCGCCGTCGTCGCGGCGGCGGACGGCTTCCCGGCACGCGGCTTGGCCCGCAGCGAGCTGATGCCCCAGTAGAGGGCGAGCGCGCCGAGCAGCAGCGCGATCTCCGGGAGGCTGAAGAGCGCGAAGAAGAACGCCCACATACCGGCGAGCAGGGCGTAACGGGCGCGCCGCTGGGCCGGGTCGGTCGGGTCCCAGCGCAGTCCGCCGGGGCGTCCTTCGGAGCCGCCCTGTCCGGTGGGGCGCCCGGGACGGTTGCCGAAACCGCCGCTCTGCCGCCCCGGCTGCCGGCTGCTCCACTGGCTGCCCCAGGCCGGCGGCCCGTCCTCACCCTGGCCGCCCTCGGGGTGCGCCCCCTGGTCGCCGTCGTGCCCCGCCCGGCGCCGCGGCCGCCACTCCTGGTCCGGCGCGCCCTCGGGCGGCGGCGCGAAGGGGTTGCGCTCCTGCCGGCCGGAGCCGTTGCCTGATCCGTCGCCGTTCCCGCCGCCCGAGCCGTTGTCCGCGCCGGAGCCCGCCCCGGAGCTGGAGCCCGAGCCCGCCCCGGAGTCGTTGTCCGTACCGCCGTCCGGGCCGGGACCCGTACCGCCCCCGGGCTCGCCCGACCGCGACGCGAGGCCGCCGCCGGGCCGGAGGTGCGGGCCGGCGGCGGGGAGCCGCAGGGAGTACGGGGCGGAGGAAGCACCGGCGGTGGAAAGGGCTCCCCCGCCCGGCAGGCGGGCCGCGCCGGGGGCCGTCGCGGGCAGCGGGAGGAGGGGGGCCGCGCGGCGGCGTCGGTCCGGCATCTGGAGTGAGTCTTCCCTTTGTCTCGGCCGCCCTTCCGGCCGGGGCCGGGGGACGAGCACCGTGAACTGCGTGCGTTCCTGCGCCCGACGCTACCTCCCGTGCCCGCCCCCGTCCCGTGGGGGCCGCTCGGTGTGCCGGTATCGTTGCTGACGGTCGGCGCCTTCGTAGGGTTCCCCGTATTCACGCGACCCATGGCTTCGTACGACCGCACAAACGCCGGACAAGGCCGTCGGGCGGCGGGTGCGGGCACCGGCCCGCAGCACCCACGCCCACCGCACCGCAGCAGCACCACGCGAGAGAGACCCGCACCGTGGATCCCCTTCTCCCCCCGCGCCGTCCGGACGCCGAGGCGTCCCCGGTCCGGCTCGTCGTCCTCGTCTCCGGATCCGGCACCAATCTCCAGGCGCTGCTGGACGCCATCGACGAGGCGGGGCCCGCCGCGTACGGCGCGCGGATCGTCGCCGTCGGCGCCGACCGTGACGCCATCGCCGGTCTGGAGCGCGCCGAACGCGCCGGGCTGCCGACCTTCGTCTGCCAGGTCCGCGACCACGCCTCGCGCGCCGCGTGGGACGCCGCGCTCACCGAAGCGACCGCCGCCCACGCGCCGGACCTCATCGTCTCCGCCGGATTCATGAAGATCCTCGGGCCGCAGTTCCTGGCCCGTTTCGGCGGCCGGGTGATCAACACCCACCCCGCCCTGCTGCCCAGTTTTCCCGGGGCCCACGGCGTCCGCGACGCGCTCGCGTACGGCGCCAAGGTCACCGGGTGCACCGTCCACTTCGTCGACGAAGGCGTCGACACCGGGCCGATCATCGCGCAGGGCGTGGTGGAGGTCCGTAACGAGGACGACGAAGCCGCGCTGCACGAGCGCATCAAGGAAGTCGAGCGCACTCTGCTCGTCGAGGTCGTGGGGCGTCTGGCCCGTCACGGCTATCGCATTGAGGGACGAAAGGTACGTATCTCGTGACCGCCACCGCCGAAGACAGCAAGCGGCCGATCCGCCGCGCTCTGGTCAGCGTCTACGACAAGTCCGGTCTGGAGGAGCTGGCGCAGGGGCTGCACGCGGCCGGTGTCCAACTGGTGTCGACCGGCTCGACCGCCGGGAAGATCGCCGCCGCCGGTGTGCCGGTCACCAAGGTCGAGGAGCTGACCGGCTTCCCCGAGTGCCTGGACGGCCGGGTCAAGACCCTGCACCCCAAGGTCCACGCGGGCATCCTCGCCGACCTGCGGCTGACCGAGCACCAGAAGCAGCTCGCCGACCTCGGCGTCGAGCCCTTCGACCTGGTGATCGTCAACCTCTACCCGTTCCGGGAGACCGTCGCCTCCGGCGCCACCCCCGACGAGTGCGTCGAGCAGATCGACATCGGCGGCCCCTCCATGGTCCGCGCCGCCGCCAAGAACCACCCGTCGGTCGCCGTCGTCGTCAACCCCGCCCGCTACGGCGAGGTCCTCGACGCGGTCGGCCGGGGCGGCTTCGACCTCACCGCCCGCAAGCGGCTCGCCGCCGAGGCGTTCGGGCACACCGCCGCCTACGACGTGGCCGTCGCCTCCTGGTTCGCCGCCGACTACGCCGCCGTCGACGACTCCGGCTTCCCCGACTTCCTCGGCTCCGCCCTGGAGCGCAAGAACGTCCTGCGCTACGGCGAGAACCCGCACCAGGGCGCCGCGCTCTACCTCGACCCGGCCGCGCCGGGCAGCCTCGCCGACGCCGAGCAGTTGCACGGCAAGGAGATGTCGTACAACAACTTCACCGACACGGACGCCGCGCGCCGTGCCGCGTACGACCACGACGAGCCGTGCGTGGCGATCATCAAGCACGCCAACCCCTGCGGTATCGCGATCGGTGACGACGTCGCCGAGGCGCACCGCAAGGCCCACGCGTGCGACCCGCTCTCCGCGTACGGCGGTGTCATCGCCGTCAACCGTCCGGTCAGCAAGGCGATGGCCGAGCAGGTCGCGGAGATCTTCACCGAGGTCATCGTGGCGCCCGGCTACGAGGACGGCGCGCTGGAGGCGCTGACCGGCAAGAAGAACATCCGGGTGCTGCGGGTGCCCGGCGCCCCGGCGGCGCCCGTCGAGGTCAAGCCGATCGACGGCGGCGCGCTCCTTCAGGTCACCGACCGTCTCCAGGCCGACGGCGACTCCCCGGCCAACTGGACGCTCGCCGCGGGCGAGGCGCTCTCCGACGCCGAACTGGCCGAGCTGGCCTTCGCCTGGCGCGCCGGCCGCGCGGTGAAGTCCAACGCGATCCTGCTCGCCAAGGACGGCGCCACCGTCGGCGTCGGCATGGGCCAGGTCAACCGCGTCGACTCCGCCAAGCTCGCCGTCCAGCGCGCGGGCGAGGAGCGGGCGCGCGGCGCGTACGCCTCCTCCGACGCGTTCTTCCCCTTCCCCGACGGCTTCGAGGTGCTGGCCGAGGCGGGCGTCAAGGCCGTGGCGCAGCCCGGCGGTTCGATCCGCGACGACCAGGTCGTCGAGGCCGCCGAGAAGGCCGGCGTGACGATGTACTTCACCGGAACCCGGCACTTCTTCCACTGAGCCGCCGCCCCCTACCGGGCATACCGACGGGCCGTGCGTCGTCCTCTGTGACGGCGTGCGGTCCGTCGGCGCGCACGCGGGCTTCACACCCAGCGCGGCCTCGGCCCATGGGCCCGCGTCGGACCACCCCCGCGCACGCGGGCTTCACCCTCCCCGACCTGCGGCGCTACCCCGCCCCATGGTGCTCGGTGAGCAAACTTGATGAAGTGGGCCGAGGCGCCTTCGCGCGGACGGGACGGGAACGCTCCCGCAGCCGCCCCGCCCACCGCAATCCGCCGAACCACCCCCACTCCACACCGAGTTCTGCTGAAATCGCAGCTCGGGAAGGAAGGGCGTGCCCCGCGTCAGCAGGGATGCCCCCGTGGCGACCCCGTGGTGTGTCGCGGATTTCGGTTGCGCCCCGCGTGCGCGGGGATGATCCCGTGATCGCGTCGTTTCCGGTCTCGATCTGTGTCCCGCGTGTGAGGGGGCGGGACGGGCAAAGGCGCCGGGGCCTTCGTCGGACGGGGCGGGCTCCGCCACCGTCCCGTCCGGCGGAGGCGCCCGGAACGGCCGCAGGCCCCCTCGCGCGGTGCGGAGGGGGCCTGCGGACGGGCGGTACGGGGTCAGTACCGCGGGCGGTTGAACCACGCCTTGCCGTCCTCCTTCGAGGTGAAGGCGATGATCATGATGCCCATCACGGTGTGGACCAGACCGAACGGGAAGACGCAGAAGCTGACCACCAGGGTCGCCGCGCCGAAGACGGCGGCGCCGACGCGGACGCCGTTGCCGCCGTTCGCGAACTGCAGCGCCAGCGCGACGGCCAGCACCGTGAAGATCGCGATGATCACGATCAGGAAGATCAGCAGGCCCTTGCCGACGGCGGTCGTGTCACGGCTCTCCCCCATGGCGGTGCGCGCCGCCTTGCTGACCGCGCCGAGTCCGGCCACCGCCAGGCACAGACCGATGAGGTTCAGCCCGGCGAGCACGAACAGCAGCACCCGGGCGGCCTTCACCCCGCCGGGCATACCGGTGAGCGGCTGCTGCGGTATGCCGCCCGGAGGTGTCCCGGGCGGCATACCGCCACCCGGGAAGGGCCCGTAAGGGCCGGGCTGCTGGGCGGGGTAGCCGTATCCCGGCTGGGGCGCGGGCGGCTGGCTGTAGGGGTTCTGGTTCGGATAGCTCACGAGCGGTGTCCTTCAGGCGGGGTGGCCGGATGAGCGGGGACGGTGGCCGGGTCCTCATGGCGCCGCGAAGGCCCCCGGCCGCGGTGCGGCGAGGGCCTTCGTGAGACGCGGGGAGCCGGCCCCGCACCGGCTCACTGGGTCTTGACGACGACCGAGCTGACGATCTTGTCGGCGAAGGTCTGGGACTTCTCGTCCCACAGCGGCCACAGGTAGCCCAGGCTGCAGAGCATGCTGTCCACGGCGTGGCAGATCTTCCGGAGGAAGGCCATACCGAAGCCGAGCGGCTGACCGGTCGCCTCGCTGACGAGCTTGATGTGCAGCGCCTTCTTGCCGGGCGTCTGGCCGGTGCTGCCTTCCTTGGCGATCAGGAAGATGCCGCCGCAGAGGCCGGCCAGACCCGCCAGGATGATCAGCAGGATCGCGAAGATCGGCATACCGGCGGAGGCGGAGTGGGAGACGTCGTTGACGCACTGGAGGTCGCCCGGCGCACAGCTGTTGAGGTCCGACTGGACCGAGCTGGCCGACGAGGCGGCGACGATGAGCGCGATGACGTAGAGGACCATCGGCACGACACCGACGATCAGACCGTCGATCAGGTACGCGCCGACGCGGGCGCCCCAGCTCGCGTAGCCGGTCGGCATACCGGGCATGCCGGCCTGCTGCGGGTAGCCGTAGCCCTGCTGCGGGACCTGCTGCTGCGGGTAGCCGTAGGGCTGCTGCTGGGGAGCGGCGGGCTGCTGCTGCGGGTAGCCGTAACCGGGCTGGCCCTGCGGCGGGACCGGCGGCTGCTGGCCGTACGGGGCCTGCTGCGGCTGCTGGCCGTACGGGTTGTTCGGGTCGCCGAAGCTCATGTGGTGTTTTCCTCCGTTGGGTCAGTGGGGGACGACGCGGCGCGACTTCGGAGGAATACAGGTTGTTTCACTTGGCTTGCCCCCGATGATGCCTGCGGCACTGGCGGGCAATCCTTCTAGTTGTCGATGAACGTTGTCCAGTCGCGGTGGGAAGGTGTTGTGCAAGTGCAATGATCAACTTCCGTTTTCTCGGCATTGAGCAGCGAGGATGCCGAGCGGCGGGCCCGATTGGTACGCGGCCGCCTCCATCCGGGAGGATGGGGGTATGAGCGCCCAGATTCTCGATGGCAAGGCCACCGCCGCCGCGATCAAGTCCGAACTGACCGAGCGGGTGGAAGCGCTGAAGGCCAAGGGTGTCCAGCCCGGTCTCGGCACCGTCCTGGTCGGCGACGACCCCGGCAGCCGCTGGTACGTCAACGGCAAGCACCGCGACTGCGCCCAGGTCGGCATCGCCTCCCTCCAGCGTGAGCTGCCCGCGAGCGCCACCCAGGAGGACATCGAGGCGGTCGTCCGTGAGCTGAACGACAACCCCGAGTGCACCGGCTACATCGTCCAACTCCCGCTCCCCAAGGGCATCGACACCAACCGCGTCCTCGCGCTGATGGACCCGGCCAAGGACGCCGACGGCCTGCACCCGATGAGCCTGGGCAAGCTCGTCCTCGGCGAGACCGGCCCGCTGCCCTGCACCCCGTACGGCATCGTGGAGCTGCTGCGCCGCCACGGCGTGCAGATCGACGGCGCGCACGTCGTCGTGGTCGGCCGGGGCATCACCATCGGGCGCCCGATGCCGCTGGTGCTGACCCGCAAGTCGGAGAACGCCACGGTCACGCAGTGCCACACCGGCACCCGCGACCTGTCCGCGCACCTCAAGCAGGCGGACATCATCGTCGCCGCCGCCGGTGTGCCGCACCTCGTCAAGCCCGAGGACGTCAAGCCGGGTGCGGCCGTCCTCGACGTCGGCGTCAGCCGGGACGAGAACGGCAAGATCGTCGGCGATGTGCACCCCGGCGTCGCCGAGGTCGCCGGCTGGGTCGCCCCCAACCCGGGCGGCGTCGGCCCGATGACCCGCGCCCAGCTCCTGGTCAACGTCGTCGAGGCGGCCGAGCGCGCGGCAGGCTGAGCGACCCCCACGATCCAGGACGACGGACGGCACGAATGAACACGGAGGGACAGGCGGCCATGGGCGACGCAGCGCACCCGGACGGCGCGTCCGGGCCCCGGCGCCTGACGCGCCGCTTCCCGCAGCTCACGAGGGACACCGCACGCCCGCAGGGCGGCGGCCGGGCCGCACCGGGCGACCACGCGGCACCGGTCCGCCAGTGGCCGCTGCTCTCGGTCATGGGCGGGGTCGGCCTCGGGCTGCTGCTCGTCGCGGTCGATGTGTTCCGGATCGGCTCGATCGTGATCGGCCTGGCCCTGCTGGGCGGCGCCGCGCTGCGCTGGGCGCTGCCCTCGGTCGGCATGCTGGCCGTCCGCTCCCGCTTCACGGACATGCTGACGTACGGCGTGCTGGGCTTCGTGATCGTGATCCTGGCGCTGATGGTGCAGCCGAAGCCGTGGCTGCACCTGCCGTTCCTGGACGATCTGGTGCATCTCACGGTCCGGTAGCCGGGCCGTTCCTGACGGCGGGCCGCCCTTTCCTCCGGGGAGGGCGGCCCGCCGTTTTCCGTGCGGACGGGGCCGGGCCCGCGGCTCGGCGGTGGTCCGTCGGGGCGGGCGGGCCGCCGTTCCCGGTGCCGCCGGTCCGGCCGGATCGTGCAGGGGGCTTCTCGTTCAGGGAGGTTTCCTGAAGCCTGTCCGGCGCTGTCCGTGCCCGCCGGTGACGGGGTCGGGCCCGTCCATCAGTCCGTACGTCCCGGCCGGCGGCCCCGGGGCGGGCGTTGTCTCGGGTGCGGTGCCTCGCCGACCTGACGGGACGGTGCGGACGGGGCGCGCCGGGCGGCGGGCGCGGGGTCCGGGGGAGGGAGCGCGGAGCGCGGGCGCGGGGGACCTGTACGCGCCGGGAAGGCCCTCACCGCCCCCGTTTCCGCCGCTCACCGGTGGCCGGAACCTTGGTATCTGTAGGCAGATCGAGGCGCCTCCTTGCCGGGAGACACCGCATGCCTATGGGGTGAACATGGCACGTTGGCAGGAACTGCCCGTCCCTCCGGACCACCGGGTGCGACACCTCGCGGTACGGATGCGGACGCTGAAGCGCCGCAGCGGGCTGAGCCTCACCACGCTCGCGGCCCGGACCCCGTACGGACGGGCGTCCTGGGAGCGTTACCTCAACGCCGAGGAACTGCCGCCGCGCGACGCCGTCGAGGCGCTGGCGCGGCTCTGCGCGGCCGATCCGGTGCGGCTGCTGGCGCTGTGGCGGTCGGCCGCCGAGGCGTGGGAGGAGCGGCGCGCGCGGCCGGCCGCCCGGCGCGCGGCGGTGCCGGAGCGCCCCGTGCTCCCGGCCCAACTGCCCCGCCCCGGGGCTCCGCGGCCGCTCGACGGCGGTGAGGACGCGGGTGAGGACGGCGGCGCCCGGACCAAGGTGGTCGGGGTGCTGGGCGGCGTGATGCTGGCGACCTTCGTCGCCGGGCTGCTGGCGGGCCGTCCCTGGCTGGGCCCGGAGCCGGTCGACGCGGCGCAGGGCGTGTTCACCGTCCGCCGCGGCCAGGAACGCGGCTGTGTGCTGACCCGCAGCGGCGGCTTCCTGTACGCCGGGCACAGCCGCACCGAGGTCCGGCTGCTGGGCACCGGCAGCACCGGCTGGGCTGTCGTCGAGGCCCAGTGCCTGCTGCGCCACCACGGCCTCGACCCGGGCGTCGCCGACGGCGTGTACGGCGTACGGACCGAGCGCGCGGTCCGCGCGTTCCAGAAGGCGGCGCGACTGGCCCGGGACGGCATCGTCGGCCCCGACACCTGGGGGGCGTTGCGGCGATGAACGACAGGGCGTACGGGGGCTGGGCGGGGCGGTGCCGGGACGGGTTCCTTCCCGGGCGGGCGGGGCGCCCGCCGGGTGCGGGCGGTGGACCGGCGCGGGTGGATCACGTCCTCCCCACGCGCGGCCGGCCGGCGCCGGCCCGTCCCTCTCCCGGGCGCGGTGGAGCGGGGCGTCGTGTGACGCGGCGCCCGAGGACGGCGTACCGGTGGGAGGCGCCTGCGGCGCGCCGTCCGCCGGTGCGTCCGAAGAGGGGGCCGGCGCCGCGTCCGGTGCGGCATCGGCCCCCTCGGCGGGGCCGGGGTCGGGCCCGGCCCCGGGGCCCGGCCGTGGAGGGCGGCCGGGTCCGAGGGGGAGGCGTGGCGCCTCCCCCGCACCGGGGCCCGGGGCGGCTCGGCCCGGGCCCCGGTGCCGACGGGGCGAAGTGCCTGGTCCCGGCAGGGCCTTGGCGCCACGCGGCGATGGGGCCCCGTACCGGGGGCGGCACCCGAAGTCACGCGGCCCAAGGGCGAGTTGCGAATCGCCCCGGGGCGGGGTCTGGAGCGGCGCGGCGGCGGAGCGCCCCCCGCATCCGGAGAGCCGCGGTTCATGACGGGCCTGAAGTGGCTGGTCAGGGGCGGTGCTACGAGGCGCCCCGTGCCGGGAGCCGCGGGGCTCGGGCCAGGACCCTCCGGCCGGCGTCCGCACCCCGTGGGCGCACGGACGGCTTCCCGGGGGGATTTCCGTACGGGAGCCGCGCGTGTGGTGACCGTGAGCGCCGGGGGCGTGCGCGGGTGCCGGGGGCGCCTGGTTCGATGGGGCGGGGGATCTGTGGAACGGCCGGTGCCGGTGGGCGGCCCGGGGACGGACGGCGACCGTACGGCGCGATGTACGCGTACGGGGGAGAGGGGAAGGCATGCCGCGCTGGCGGGCACTTCCGGCGGAACTGGAGCCGGAGATAAGGGAGTTCGTCCGGCAGTTGCGCGGCGTCGTGGACCGCGGCGGGCTCAGCGTGTCCGACGTCGCCGAGCGGACCGGCACGCCCCGCGCCGACTGGGTGCGCTACCTCGACGGCCGGCAGCCACCGCCGCGCACCGCGCTCGACGGGCTCGCCCGGGCGGCCGGAGTCCCCGCCGAGCACCTAGCCGCCATGGGGGAGGACGCCGAAGCGGCCTGGCGCCGCCGGGCCGAGCGGGGTGACGGCCCGTCGGGAACGCCGGGGAAGCCCGGGAGCCCGGGGGAGTCCGGGGCATGGGGGACGCCCGCGGCGTCCCGGGGCGGTGCGCGGGGCGGCCGGCGCCGCCGGGTCGTGCCGGTGGCGGGCGCGGGCGGCGCGCTGCTGCTGGTGGCCGCCGCCGTACTGCTGGTCCGGCCCGGCAGCAGCGACGCGGTACCCCGGACCCCCGCCGCCACGGCGACGGCGGAGCGGAGCGCCCGCCCCCTCCCGCCCCCGGGCGTACGGTGCACGGCCGACGGCTGCCTGGGGCGCGACCCGGAGGCGTCCGGCTGCGCGGCGAAGGCGGTCACCACCGCCCGGGGCACGGCCGGCGGCGTACTGATCGAGGTGCGCTACAACGCGGACTGCCGGGCCGCCTGGGCATGGATGGTGGGCGCCGACCCCGGCAGCCAGGTCAGCGTCAGCGCCCACGGCCACAGCGCCCGCGCCGCGGCGGGCCGCTCCGGCGGCGCCACCACCCCCATGGTCACCGTGCCCGGCGCCCCCGGCACCGCCACCGCCTGCGGCACCACCGCCCACGGCGCCCAAGGGTGCGCCCAACCACTCGCCACACCGGTACCGGTGGCGGCGCCGGGCGCCGGATCGTAGGAGACCGACGGCCCGGCGCGCGGCGGCCCGGCGCGCGCCCCTGGGCCCGCCCCGTACGGGCCGCCCTCACCGCCCGTCCGGCCCGGCGCCCGACGCCCGCCCCGGCACCGGGCCCCGCCTCGCAAAGCCCCGGGCAACAAGGGCGAACGAGGACATCGGCCAGGAACCCGGCCCCGCCCGGCCCTACTTCACCCCGCGCATCCGCTCCCACCTCTTGAGGGGCGCCGAGCAGAGCGCTCCGGGGAACGCGCCCACGGCTTCCCCGGCGCCCGGGCCCGCCCCGTGAGGAAGAACCCGGTCCTCGCCCAGCACATCCCGGCCGACCCGCGCGCTCCTGGCATCGCCTCAGGAACCCGCGCCCCCGGGACGATTCCCCAGGTGCCGGCGGTGCGCGGTCGTGTGCCGGGGCGCGGACGGCCTCCGGTGAACTGGCCGGTAATGACCGGAGGGGCCGGTGTGGCCCGTGTCGTGGGGCATGCCGCCGTCCATCCCGGGCAGGCGGACATCAACCCCCCACGGGTGTGCACAACCCGGCGGCCGCCCGCGCCCCTCCATCAGCGGGCGGCCGCCGCGTCGTGCGGACGGGGCCCCGGGCGCCGGCGCGCGGACCGGACGGCACGGACCGGAAGGACCGGACCGGCACGGGCCGCGCGGACCCCCACGGCACCGGGCCCGCCCCGTACGGGCCGGCCCCCCACCGGCCCGTACGGCGCACCCGCCGGGGAGACGCGGTCACTCCCACGGGGGACAGGCGCGAGGGCGCGCGCCGGTGGCCCGCCGCGCCCGTCCGGGCGCCCGGGAGGGCGCCGGTGAGCCGCGCCACACCGGCCCGGCGCCGGGGGCGGGACGGGGTCCGATAGCCTGACGGACAGGTCTCTCGATACCAAGAGACTCGTCGAGAGTCATCGATGAGACCTCGAAAACGGGCAGACACCCACCGCCACCCAAGGTGGACCGGGGCTTGCCCCCGGAACACATCGCGCAGGAGATCGCCATGACCCGCACTCCCGTCAATGTCACCGTCACCGGCGCCGCCGGCCAGATCGGTTACGCCCTCCTCTTCCGCATCGCCTCCGGTCACCTGCTCGGCGCGGACGTGCCGGTCAAGCTGCGCCTGCTGGAGATCCCCCAGGGCCTGAAGGCCGCCGAGGGCACCGCCATGGAGCTGGACGACTGTGCCTTCCCGCTGCTCCAGGGCATCGACATCTCGGACGACCCGAACGTCGCCTTCGACGGCGCCAACGTCGCCCTCCTCGTCGGCGCCCGCCCCCGTACCAAGGGCATGGAGCGCGGCGACCTGCTGGAGGCCAACGGCGGCATCTTCAAGCCGCAGGGCAAGGCCATCAACGACCACGCCGCGGACGACATCAAGGTCCTCGTCGTCGGCAACCCGGCCAACACCAACGCCCTCATCGCCCAGGCCGCCGCGCCGGACGTGCCGCGTGAGCGCTTCACCGCGATGACCCGCCTGGACCACAACCGTGCGCTCTCGCAGCTCTCGAAGAAGACCGGCACCCCGGTCTCCGAGATCCGCAAGCTCACGATCTGGGGCAACCACTCCGCCACCCAGTACCCCGACATCTTCCACGCCGAGGTGGCCGGCAAGAACGCCGCCGAGGCCGTGAACGACCAGGCGTGGCTGGCCGACGAGTTCATCCCGACCGTCGCCAAGCGCGGCGCGGCGATCATCGACGCCCGTGGCGCGTCCTCCGCCGCCTCCGCGGCCAACGCCGCCATCGACCACGTCCACACCTGGGTCAACGGCACCGCCGCCGGCGACTGGACCTCCATGGGCATCCCCTCGGACGGCTCCTACGGCGTCCCCGAGGGCCTCATCTCGTCGTTCCCCGTCACCACCAAGGACGGCGCGTACGAGATCGTCCAGGGCCTGGAGATCAACGACTTCTCCCGCGAGCGCATCGACGCCTCCGTCAAGGAGCTGGCGGAGGAGCGCGACGCCGTCCGCGGTCTCGGCCTGCTCTGATCCGCGCCGCCGGGCCGCCGCCCCGACCGGGGACGACGGCACCGGCGCGGACACCCGGCGCACGGCCACGGGCCCGCGCGGTCCCCAACGGATCGCGCGGGCCCGGCCGTTGCCCCGCCCGCCCGCCGAACGCGCTGGCCCGAAGCGGTCGGCTCGCCTATGCTGCCGCTCCGTAGAACGCGCGGCAAAGGGGCCGGCAGAGCCCGTATCACGGCTCCGGCACGCGCCTTGGGGGAAGAGCGGTGAGTCAGACGAACGTGCCTGCCCAGCCCGGCGACCACGACAACCACACCTCCTTCGGCAAGGGCCCGGCCGCGCCTCCGCCGCCCGCGGCGCCGCCGTCCGCCGCCGTGCCGCCCGCCGCCAGCGAGGCCACCCGCCTGCTGTGCGCCGGCACCTACCTGGACGACACCTTCCGTGACGCCGTCATCGACGAGCTGTACGTCCACGAGGAGCGGTTCGCCGCTCCGTCCCTGGGCATCGACGCGGCCCGCGTCCTCGCCCACGCCCTGCGCGCCCGCCGCCTCCAACTGGGCTGGGCCGCCGCCCTCCTGGGCCTGTGGCTCCTCTCCGTCCCGATCTCGTTCGGCCTGAGCGGGCTCTACGTCTGGCCGGTACTGCTGCTGGGCCTGGGCCGGTTCGTCCGGCGGCTGCCGCTGCCGTTCTGGCTGGCGGCGGGCGGCGCCTTCCTGCTCCGCTGGTACGGACGGATCACGGCGGCGATGATCGTGGTGTTCCTGGCGGCCGGAGCGTTCGGCTCCACCGCGTCGATGCTGGACTGGCTCGTCCCGGGCGTCTCCGACGACGGGTACTCGACCTACGCGGGCGACGGCGCCGACGCCACCGGCTGGGCCGGCTCCGGCGGACTCGACGGCGGTTCCTCGTCCGGTCCGGGCGTGGTGCAGATGTGGACGGCGCTGATGCTGCCCGTCGCCACCGCCGTCCTCGTCGCCCTCCAGCGCCGCCGCGTCGCCCGCGTCCTGCGGGAGGAACTCTCCCGCACCCGCTTCCCCGACCTGCGCCGCGACCCGGCCGAGGCGCACACCGGCGCCCGCTTCCAGCGGCTGCGCGACCGTATCCGTACCGAACAGCACAGCCGGCTCGCGATGTACCGGCCGGGCGAGCCGTTCCGCGGCGCCGGGGAGGCGTACGGCACCTGGTCGCTCTCGGTGGAGCTGCGGCCCCGGACGGACACCGAGGTCCGGCCGCTGGACAACGCCGCGTTCCTGGAGCGCATCGTCCCGCTGGTGCAGGCGCTGCGGGTGCCCTCGGCGCACCGTTCGCCGCGGGCGCGCTCCGCGGTCCGCGACCGGCTGCGGGAGCTGGAGACCGACGAGTGCGTCTTCCTCCCGGCCGACGGCCTCCCCTCGCGCGCCGCCGCCCCGTACGCCCCGCAGGAGCTGGCCCGGCACCTCGCCGACGCCGTGGAGGAAGGCGGCGAGACCCGGCGGCACTTCCTGCGTATCCGGGTCGGCGGCTGGCACGAGGGCGTGGTGACGACGCTCTTCGTACGGGTCCACACCCAGGGCGGCATGCTGATGCTGGAGGTCGCGCCGCATGTGCTGTGGCCGCTTCGGCAGGACTTCCAGGACGCCGACCGCTTCGCCCACCAGGAGGCCCACCTCCACCCCGTCGTGCAGGGCCTGCGGGCGCTGACCGGGACGTCGCGGGCGTGCGCGCACGCGGCCACCGGCGTCGCGCGGTGGCTGCGCTCCGCCTGGCGGCTCGCCATCGGCGGCCACGGGACCGCGCTGCCCGAGGGCCCCGGCCTCGCGGTGCGGGAGCTGGGCTCGTACGGCGACGCCTCGCTCTTCCAGGGCATGGACGCGGCCCGGTACCTCAAGACCGTGCAGCAGCGGGTCGCCGCAGGGGTGACCACCGCGCTGCACGAGGCCGGGTACGTCACCGAGGAGTTCGAACGGCGCGTGATCAACGTCGCCGAGGGCGGCGTCTACGTCGAGTCCGCCCAGGGCGCGGTGGCCATCGGCGACCACAACACCGTCACCCACAACGACCGGCGCACCGGCGCGCCCGGAGAAGGGGCCACCCGTGGCAACAACTGACGACCAGGGCAACGGCATCCACATCGGCACGGTGAACGGTGCCCTCGCCATCGGCAACCACAACACCGTCACCCAGAACACCGGCGCGGGCCCGGCCACCGACCCGGCGCACGAGGAGTTGCTGCGCGCCGTCCGCGCACTCCGCGAGGACCTCGCCCGCGCGGTCACCACCCCGCAGACCGAGGCGCTGGGCGGGGAACTGGCGGACACCGAGACGGAGATCGCGACGCGGGGCGCGGCGGGCCCCCGGCGCCTGGAGCGGCTGCGGACCGCGCTCACCGACGCCGGGTCCGTCGTCGGACTGCTCTCCTCCGGTACGGCCGTCGTCGAGGCCGTCGCCGCGCTGGTGGGCGGATGACCGCACACGGCGGTGGCCCCGCCCGTTGGAACAGCGACACCCAGCGGTGGGAGGACGGCGCCCCGCCGCCCGCCCCGTACACGGGCCCGCCGCCCCGCCCGGCCTGGACCCCGCCGCCCGCGGCCCCGTCCGCGCCACCGGCGGGCGGGGGGACGGAGAGCGGCGCGGGCGCATCCGGTGCCGGTGCCGCGTCCGCGCCGGACGAGGCCGCTCCGGCCGCCGCGCCCGGATCCCCGCCGCCGTCCGGAGCGGAGCCGGCGGCGGCCCCCGCGCCGTACCCCGGCCAGGCCGCGCTGGACGCGTTGCCGGGGAGCATGACGTGGGACGAGCGGCCGACGGTCGCCGGGCGCCGCTCCCCGCGCCGTACCGCCGCGCTCGTGGCGGGTGCCGCGGTCGCCGTCATCGGACTGGGCTTCGGCGGCGGCTGGCTGCTGTGGGGCAGCGGCGCGGCACCCGATCCGAAACCGGCGCCCTCGCCCACCGCCGCGGCGAACGGCGGGACGTCGTACCCGGAGCTGCCCACCGAACCGACGGAGCCGACGCCGACCGGCACCGGCCTCCCCGAGGGCTTCCACCTCGTCCACAACACCGACAAGGACTTCACCCTCGCCGTACCGGAGGGCTGGCAGCACAGCTCCCGTACGGACGGTGAGTTCTACACCTCGCCCGACGAGCGCGGTCTGGTGCAGGTCTTCGAGATCAGCGATCCGGACGAGACGCCCCGCCACTCCCTGGAGACCGCCTCGGAGAGCCTGGCGGGCAACCCCGGTTACACGGAGATCGAGCGCGGCGCGTTCGGTGACGGCGCGCCCTCCTCGGACGCCGCCAAGCTGGTCTACGCCTACGACAGCGCGCAGTTGGGCGAGCGTGTCCAGGTGGTGGACTGCGCCTTCAGCACCCCCGACGGCCGCCAGTTCGCGGTCCTGGTCCGCGGTCCCGTCACCGACTGGCCCCAACAGGAATCCACCCTGCGCGCGGCGCTCAACGCGTTCGTTCCGCATGCGTGAGGAGGGCGGGGAGGACGCGGGGCTGACGGCCCCTGACGGGGCGCGGTCCTGACGCCGGGCCAGGGCGGGCGGCCGTCCGGGTCTCCTGGCGGGCGGGCCGGGGCGCGGGCCGGCGCCCCGGGGCCTGGCCGGCCGTCAGGCGCTCCGGCCCGGCCCCGCCGCCGGCCTCCCGCCGCCTGCCGCCCGCCGTCCGGGCCCCGGCCCGTCACCGGGCGCCCCGGACCCTGGGCGCCCCGCCACTCACCCGGCGGGGCGCGCCCCGCACACGCCAGCAGTACAGGCCCGCACCCCGGCAGCGCAGGCACTCAGCCCGGCAGTTCCGTCCGTTCCCACCACTCGTAGACCGGCAGCCGGCCCTCCGCCGTCTCCTCGTGGCGGCCGGTGGCGCGGAAGTGTTCGTAGCCGTTGCGCCAGGCGATCTTGATCTCCGGTCCCGGTGGCTCGATCGGCACGATCCGCTCCGGGAAGTCGGCGGGTCCGCCGCTCAGCACTGCTTTCGTCTCGGTGTCAGCCATGCCCGGATTGTCGTCCGCCGCCCGCCGTCGCCGGGCGGCACCACGCCGACGCGGTACGCGCCGGGGCGGCGACGGGCGCACGGACGGCGGACGCTTTCCGGCCGGGCCCCGGCGCCACCCCCACAGGTGGTTTGTCCGCCGACCCGACGCCCTGCGGGCGGGCCGCTGCCCACACTGCGGACATGACGGAACACGGTGAGGAAGTGCCCGCGTACCGCACCATCAGGGTCACCGCCCAGGACGGCCCGGTGGCGGAGCTGTCCGAGGAGGAGGCATGGCGGGCGCGGGAGCGCTACCCGGAGCTTCTGGGGACGGGCGGCCCGGTCTTCGGCGCCGCGCGGGAGCGGGAGCAGGGCGGCTGGGAGGTGCGGTGCTTCGGCGGCAGCGGCCCGCAGACCGCCCGGGACGCCCTGGCCGCGGAGTTCCGGCGCCGGGCCCGCCGCTCCGCCCGTACCGCGCACGCCCCCGCGTTCCTGGCGGCCGCCGCCCGGCTGGAGCGCGAGCGGCCCGACGACCTGACCGTCCTGGGGGAGCGCTACCGCGTCGTGCGCTGCGAGGAGTTCGTCCGGATGGGCCCCGACGGACCGGAGCCGCCGCGCCCCTCGGACCCGGACCCGGCGCGGTACGGCGATGCCTGCCACCCGGGCCGGACACAAGGGTTCGTCATCGATCCGGCGGCCGGTACGGGCATGTCGGACGGCGTCCTCAAACTCGATCTGCTGCAGTTCGTCCGGGCGGCGGGCTCGGCGCCGCCGGACGTCGAGCGGGACGAGCGGCGGGCGGCCGTCAGCCACCCGGGCGGGGTGCTGCTCCCCGCGGCGTTCATGGTCGCCGAACGCACCGGCGGCGAATGGCAGGCCCACACCGCGTCCTGCGACACCCCGCAGGACGCCCGCGACGCGCTCACGATGTGGCTGCGCGTCCTCGCCCCCGTCACCCTCAAACTCGCCGGTGCGGAGCGGGAGGCGTACGAGCGGGCCGGTGACCGGCTGGCCCGGCGCCCCGGCAACGACATCCGCGTCGAGGGGCACCCGGGCCGCTGCTTCAAGGTCGTACGCGTCGAGCGGCTGGTCCGGATCGGCCCGGACGGACCGGAGGGCCCGCGCCCCTCCGACCCGGACCCGGACACTCCGTCCGCGGAACGCGCCCGGCGGCACGAGGGCGCCCCGGAACGCGGCCAGGGCCATGGCTGAGGTGTGCGGGATTCTCAACTGATGTGTTTCACAGGGGAGTTGGATTCCCCGGGCGCGCGGCATGACGGCCGGGCGGTCCGCTCCGCGGCTCCCGCATAGGGTGTGGGAATGAACACGCCCACCACACCGCCGTCCGGCGGCGCCGACGCGGACGCCCGGATCGCGGCCCTGGAGGAGAACCACCGGCGCATGGCCGCCGAGATCGAGCGGCTGGAGGACGAGGTCCAGCGGTTGCGCCGTCCCGGCCTCGGGTTCATCGCCCGGGTCGGCGTCGGCCTGATCGTGCTGGTGATGGCCGTACAGATCGCCATCCCGATGACGCTCGCCCTGGCCTCGGCGGCCTTCGGCCGTGCCGCCCCGGCGGTCGTCGGCCTGACCCTGACCGCCCTGATCGTCGCGGGCCTCCTCACCTACACGGTGCGCCGGGGCCGGGCCGAGCGGGCCTGAGGGCGGGCGCGCCTCCGGGCCGGCCGGTCAGTCGCGGGGGAAGTCCTCGGTGGTGAGCGTGATGCCGACGACCGTGCCGGTCAGATCGACGGGCTCGCCGTACGCGAGGGTGAGATCGCTCTTGTAGTCGCCGCCCTCCGGGTGGGTGAAGACCCGGCAGCGGGCGGTGTACGGGTCGGCGATCAGATACACCGGCACCTCGGCCTGCGCGTAGGCGGTCTTCTTGGGGCCGTAGTCGTTCATGCCGGTGCCCTTCGAGATGACCTCGGCGACGAACTCGATGTCCTGGTGGCGCCAGCGCCCGTGGGCGTCCTTCTCGGCGTCGGCGGCGAACTTCGCGACGTCCGGGGCGAAGCCGTTGGCCTGCCCCGGGAAGTCGATGCGGACATCGGAGAGGATGACGGCACCCATGCCGTGGCGGTCCTCCAGCGCCCGTACGATCCTGCGGATGGTCTGCCAGTGCGCGTCCCGCTGCGGCGACATGAAGACGTTCCCCTCGACGATCTCGGCCTTGTAACCCTCGGGGACTGGCATCTTCTCCAGGCGCTCGAACAGGTCGTCCAAGCTGAGGTCGCCGTTCTCGGGCATGTCGATCCTGTCGGTCTCGATTACGTCGGTCCGTACGAGGCTGATGGTCATCGTGCCGCTCCTCCCCGCTGCCGCGCGGCGCGGGCAGCCGCACGGTCCAACGATACGCGCGGGGAGGCGTTACGTGCGTACGTGCGAAAACCGTTCCTCTTTGCGTACGGGGGACGGGAGTTGGCGGCGCTGCCCGTTCCGGCCCCTCAGGTCTCCTGGGACGGCGGTTTCGCGCCCGGGAGTTGGTCCTCGACCTCGGAGATGTCGAGGCTCTGGGCGGGGGTCGGGGTCTTGGACGAGACGTGCGCGCCGTAGTCGCTGAGGAGGATGGTCGCGGTCTGGTGGTCGACCTCGGCGGTCATGCGGCGGGGGACGTGTTTGCCGTCGATGGCGACGTAGAGGGTCTGGCTGGCGTTGCCGCGGGTTTTGAGGATGGGCAGGACGCGGGTGCCCTCCTGGACGGTCGGTTTGCCCTTGCGCAGGGTGAGCTTCGGCTCGGGGGAGGAGCCGGGCGGGGGCGGGGTGGGGGATTCGGAGCTGCCGGAGCCGGCGGTCTGTTTCTGGAAGGCGGCCAGGTCGCAGGCGGCGGCGATGCTCGCGGGGAGCGGATCGTCGGTGGTGCCGTGCAGGTAGCGGCCCTTGACGCGGGCGATGACGGAGGCGGCGGCGTCCGCGGAGAGCTGGCCCTTCCAGAACGCGTCGTCCGGCTTGAGCCAGATCTCCCGGCCGTGCTTGATCAGCTCGACCTTGCCGTAGCGGCCCTTGCTGATGGCGCCGGTGCAGTCGCCGGAGCGGTTCATCGTGAGGTCGAGGCGGGTGGCGTCGACGCTGGTGCTGGTGCGCAGCCGCAGTGAGGTCGCGGCGAGGAGTTCCTTGCGGGCCAGCTCCGAGATCTGTTCGGCGGACTTCCCGGCCAGATCGCCCTCGTCCCCGGAGTCGCCCGCCCGGGCGGGCGCGGACCCCGCGAATCCGCCGAGGAGGGCTGCGCCGCAGGTCAGGGCGGTGAGGGTGGTCGCGGTTCGGCGTCTGCTGCTCATCCGTGGGCACCTCCGCACCGAAAGGGGCGTACGCGGGGACGTACGGCTATTCAGGGTACGTATGAGGACATTCGGCCGCACATTGAGTGACTCGGGCCACTTTCGACGAATGGTTGGGCATAGCTGTAGAGGTTTCGGGGAGGGGTCCCCGTTGCTGGTGTGAACCAGTGGAACAAATCGGTAACGGAAGGCAGAACAGACGTGTCGGCAAGCGAGACCATTCACGTAGACGGGGTGTGGCGCGCCGCCGCATCCGGCGCCACGCGGGAGGTCCTCGATCCCGCCGACGCCACGGTCATCCAGTTGGTGGCCGAGGGCGATGCGGAGGACACCGACGCCGCGGTGGCCGCGGCCCGCCGCGCCTTCGACGACGGCGCCTGGCCCACCACCCCGGTCGCCGAGCGCGCCGCGCTGCTGCGCCGCGTCGCCGACCTGCTCCAGCGCGACCGCGAGGAGATCGCGCTCATCGAGAGCCGCGACACCGGCAAGACGCTGGAGGAGGGCCGGGTCGACGTCGACGACGTCACCAGCGCTTTCCGCTACTTCGCCGACACCGTCATGAACGAGAGCGGCGGCCGTGTCGTCGACGCCGGCTCCGCCGATGTGCACAGCGTCGTCGTCCACGAGCCGGTCGGCGTCTGCGCGCTGATCACACCGTGGAACTACCCGCTGCTCCAGGTCAGCTGGAAGGTCGCCCCGGCGCTCGCCGCGGGCAACACCTTCGTCGTCAAGCCCAGCGAGGTCACCCCGCTGTCGACGGTGTACCTGGTGAAGCTGCTGGTCGAGGCCGGTCTGCCGGACGGTGTCGCCAACATCGTCACCGGCGCCGGGGTGCCGGTCGGCCAGCGGCTGGCCGACCACCCGGACGTCGATCTCTTCTCCTTCACCGGCGGCCTGGTCAGCGGCACCAAGGCGGGTGCCGCCGCGGTCTCGGGCGCCAAGAAGATCGCCCTGGAGCTGGGCGGCAAGAACCCCAACGTGGTCTTCGCCGACGCCTGCGCCACCGAGGAGGGCTTCGACACCGCCGTCGACCAGGCGCTGAACGCCGCGTTCATCCACAGCGGCCAGGTCTGCTCGGCCGGTGCCCGCCTGATCATCGAGGAGTCCGTCAAGGACCGCTTCGTCACCGAGCTGGCCCGCCGCGCCGAGAAGATCAAGCTCGGCCGCGGCACCGAGGACGGTGTGGAGTGCGGCCCGCTCGTCTCCCAGCAGCAGCTCGACAAGGTCGAGGCGTACGTCGCCTCCGCGCTCGCCGAGGGCGCGAAGCTGCGCGCCGGCGGCTCGCGCCCCGAGCCCAGCGACATCCGCCCGGCGAGCGGCTACTTCTACTCCCCGACCGTCCTCGACGGCTGCCACCGGGAGATGAAGGTGGTCCGTGAGGAGACCTTCGGGCCGATCCTCAGCGTCGAGACCTTCACCACCGAGGACGAGGCCGTCGCCCTCGCCAACGACACCGAGTACGGCCTGGCCGGCGCGGTCTTCTCCGGCGACTCCGCCCGCGCCCGCCGCGTCGCCGCCCGGCTGCGCCACGGCACCGTGTGGATCAACGACTACCACCCCTACCTCCCGCAGGCGGAGTGGGGCGGCTTCGGCAAGTCCGGCATCGGCCGCGAGCTGGGCCCGTCCGGTCTGGACGAGTACCGCGAGGCCAAGCACATCTACGAAAACCTCCGGCCCGAGCCGGTCCGCTGGTTCGGCGGCTGACCTCGCCGCACGGCGGGCGGCGCCCCTGACCGCCGCCCGCCGTGCCGGGGCCCCGCGCCCCGGCCGCCCGGGGCCGCCCCCGCCCCGCGGCGCCGCCGAACCCCCGCGGCCCCGCACCACCCGCAGCAGCTCAGGCACTGTGCACGAAGGAGTACCCGTATGCCCCCGTCTTCCCCCGCACCCCGCACCGTCACGGCCGACTACGTCATCGTCGGCGGCGGTACCGCGGGTTCGGTGATCGCCTCCCGGCTGACCGAGGACCCGGACGTCAGCGTCGTCGTCATCGAGGGCGGCCCCACCGACATCGACCGTGAGGACGTGCTGACGCTGCGCCGCTGGCTCGGTCTGCTCGGCGGCGACCTCGACTACGGCTACACCACCACCGAGCAGCCGCGCGGCAACTCCCACATCCTGCACAGCCGCGCCAAGGTCCTCGGCGGCTGCTCCTCGCACAACACGCTGATCTCCTTCAAGCCGCTGCCGTCCGACTGGGACGAGTGGGAGGCCGCGGGCGCCGCCGGCTGGGGCGCCGCGAAGATGGACCCCTACTTCGGCAAGCTCCGCAACAACATCGTGCGGGTCGCCAAGAAGGACCAGAACGCCATCGCCACCGACTGGGTCGAGGCCGTCAAGACCGCCCTGGACGTGCCCGAGGTCGTCGGCTTCAACGACCAGCCCTTCGACGAGGGCGTCGGCTTCTTCGACCTCTCGTACCACCCGGAGAACAACAAGCGCTCCTCCGCCTCCGTCGCCTACCTCCACCCGCACATCGAGGCCGGGGACCGCCCCAACCTCACGCTGCTGCTGGAGACCTGGGCCGACAAGCTGGAGCTGGACGGCTCCCGTGCCACCGGCGTCCACGCCCGGACGAAGGACGGCGAGGAGCTGTTCGTCGAGGCCGGGCGCGAGGTGCTGCTCTGCGCCGGCGCGGTGGACACCCCGCGGCTGCTGATGCTCTCCGGCATCGGCCCGAAGAAGGACCTGGAGGCGCTCGGCATCCGTTGCGTCCTGGACCTGCCGGGCGTCGGCGAGAACCTCATCGACCACCCCGAGTCGGTCATCGTCTGGGAGACCAACGGGCCGCTGCCCGGCAACTCCGCGATGGACTCCGACGCGGGCCTGTTCATCAAGCGGGACGCCGACCACAAGGGTCCTGACCTGATGTTCCACTTCTACCAGATCCCGTTCACGGACAACCCGGAGCGGCTGGGCTACGAGCGCCCCGAACACGGCGTCTCGATGACCCCCAACATCCCCAAGTCCCGCGCCCGCGGCCGCCTCTACCTCACCTCCGCCGACCCCGAGGTCAAGCCCGCCCTCGACTTCAAGTACTTCGAGGACGACGAGGACTACGACGGCAAGACCCTCGTCGACGGCATCAAGCTGGCGCGGAAGGTCGCCGAGGCCGAGCCGTTCAAGAAGTGGCTCAAGCGCGAGGTCTTCCCCGGCCCCGAGGTCACCGACGACGCGGAGATCAGCGAACTGGTCCGCAAGGCCGCGCACACCGTCTACCACCCCGCCGGCACCTGCAAGATGGGCGCCGAGGACGATGAACTCGCCGTCGTCGACCCTGAGTTGAAGATCCGCGGCCTGTCGCACGTCCGGATCGCCGACGCCTCCGTCTTCCCGACGATGCCCGCCGTCAACCCGATGATCGGCGTCCTGATGCTGGGGGAGAAGGCCGCCGACCTGCTCCGCGAAGCCCCGGCCCGAGGCGGTGATGCCTGATGGGTACCACCGCCTCCGGCACCTCCGGCATATCCGCGGCCGGCAACGGCAACGGCACCGGGGCCCCGGCCCCGGCCGTCCCGGCCCCCGCCGCGAGCCCCGAGGACACCACCGCCCGCGAGGTCGTGTTCTCCGCCCGCAACCTGTGGAAGGTCTTCGGCCCCAAGGCCGACCGCATCCCCGGCGACACCTCCCTGACCGGCCTGAGCGTCCCCGAGGTGCGCGAGCGCACCGGCTGCACGCCCGCCGTCCGTGACGTCTCCTTCGACGTCCACAAGGGCGAGGTCTTCGTCGTCATGGGCCTCTCCGGCTCCGGCAAGTCCACCCTCGTCCGCTGCCTGACCCGGCTCATCGAACCGACCGGCGGCACCCTGGAGATGGACGGCGAGGACGTCCTCGGCATGGACCGCGCCGCCCTGCGCGACCTGCGCCGCCGCCGCGCCGCCATGGTCTTCCAGCACTTCGGTCTGCTGCCGCACCGCACCGTCCTCGACAACGTCGCCTACGGCCTGGAGATCCAGGGCGTCGGCAAGGCCGAACGCCGCGCGCGGGCCGCCGAGATGGTGGCGAAGGTCGGCCTCGCCGGACTGGAGAAGCGCCGCCCCGGCCAGCTCTCCGGCGGCCAGCAGCAGCGCGTGGGCCTGGCCCGCGCCCTCGCCGTCGACCCCGAGATCCTGCTGTTCGACGAGCCGTTCAGCGCCCTCGACCCGCTCATCCGCCGCGACATGCAGGAGGAAGTCGTCCGCCTGCATCGCGAGGAGGGCCGGACGATGGTCTTCATCACCCACGACCTCGCCGAGGCGCTGACCGTCGGCGACCGCATCGCCCTGATGCGCGACGGCGAGATCGTCCAGCTCGGCACGCCCGAGGAGATCGTCGGCTCCCCGGCCGACGACTACGTCCGCGACTTCGTCCGCGACGTCCCGCGCGAGCAGGTCCTCACCGTCCGCCGCGCCATGCGCCCGGCTGAGGGCGACGAGGCCGAACAGGGACCGGCGCTGGCGCCGTCCACCCTCATCTCCGAAGCCATCGAGGCCGTCGCCCGCTCCGGCGGCGCCGTCCGCGTCGCCGAGAACGGCCGCTGCCTGGGCATCGTCGACCACGCCTGCCTGCTGAACGTCGTCGCCCGGGTGGACGTGGCGCGCACCGAGGTGGCCGCCTGATGTACCCCGCCACCCCCCACGGCGTCGCGCTGCGCGGCGCCCGCGTCCCCCGCACCCCGGTGCTGCCGCGGCTGCGCGCCGCGCTGCGCCGCCACTGGCGGCAGGCGCAGCGCGCCGCCGCGATGAACGTGCCCGCCGGCACGGTGAAACGGGGCCGCGCATGAGTGCCGCCACCGCCACCACCACCGCCGTGCCCGACGCCCCGTCCGCCGGCCCGCTGCGCGCCCTGCTGCGCCGCCGGGGCCTGGCCAAGCTGGTGCTGCTCGCCGTCGCCGCCGCGGTCCTCGTCCCGCTGCTGCACGCCAAGTGGTCCGGCGGCGTCTGGCCCGAGGCGCTGACCGTCGACGTCTCCGGGCCGCTCGGCAGCGCCAGCGACTGGATCATCGACAACCGCGACAGCCACCCGCTGTTCGTCTACTTCCTCGGCCACCTCTCCAACGCCGTGGTGCTCTCCGTCCGCGGCGTGTACCTGGTGCTGCTCGCGCTGGGCTGGACGGGCGTCACCGTCGGCGTCACCCTCGTCGCCTGGCGCGTCGCCGGTTGGCGCATCGCCGCGACCGCCCTGGTGTCCTTCCTGGTCAGCGGCGTGCTGGGGATGTGGGTGCCGACGATGCAGACCCTCGCCCTGATGATCGTCGCGGTGCTCGCGTCGGTCGTCGTCGGCGCGCTCCTCGGTCTCGCCGGCGGCCTGTCGGACCGGATGTTCCGGCTGCTGCGCCCGGTCCTGGACACCATGCAGGTGCTCCCGGCCTTCGCGTACCTGCTGCCCGTCGTGCTGATCTTCGGCATCGGGGTGCCCGCCGCGCTGCTGGCCACCGTCGTCTACGCGGCGCCGCCGATGGCCCGGCTCACCGCCCTCGGGCTGCGCGGCGCGGACGCCGGGGTCCTGGAGGCCGTCACCTCGCTCGGCGCCACCGGACGGCAGCGGCTGCTGACCGCCCGGCTGCCGCTGGCCCGTAAGGAACTGCTGCTCGGCCTCAACCAGACGATCATGATGGCGCTGTCCATGGCCGTGATCGCCTCGATGATCGGCGCCGCCGGTCTCGGCGACCGCGTCTACCAGGCCCTCGCCTCCGTCGATGTCGGCGCGGCCCTCGCCGCCGCCGTCCCGATCGTGCTGCTCGCCATCGTCATGGACCGCACCACCGCCGCGGCGGGCGAGAAGGCCGGGGGCGCCCGCGCCGCCGGACCCGCCGCCCTGCGCGGATGGCGCGGCTGGGCCGGTGTCGCCGTCGCGACCGCCGTGGTCGCGGTGGCCGGCCGGCTCGCCGGCTCCGCGGTCTGGCCGACCGGCGCGACCGTCGCCATCGCCCGGCCCGTCAACGACGCCAAGGAGTGGATGGTCGACCACCTCTACTCCGGCATCCCCGTCGTCGGCGGCACCGCCGACTGGGCCGCGCACTTCACCAACTGGGTCCTCAACCCGCTGCGCGACGGCCTGACCGCCCTGCCCTGGTACGCCACACTGCTCATCGTCGCCGCGCTGGCCTGGCTGATCGGCACCTGGCGCACCGCGCTGACCGCCGTCCTCGCGATGGCCGTCATCGGCGTGCTGGGCGTGTGGAAGCCGTCGATGAACACCCTGTCGCAGGTGCTCGCCGCCCTCGTGGTGACGCTGGTCATCGGCGTCGGCACCGGCATCCTCGCGGCCGGCAGCAAACGCCTGGAGGCGATCCTCCGCCCGGTCCTGGACGTCATGCAGACCATGCCGCAGTTCGTCTACCTCATCCCGGTCGTCGCACTGTTCGCCGTGGGCCGCGCCCCGGCCGCCGCCGCGGCCGTCGTCTACGCGCTGCCCGCCGTCATCCGCATCACCACCCAGGGCCTGCGCCAGGTCGACCCGGCGGCGATGGAGTCGGCGACCTCGCTCGGCGCGACCCGCTGGCAGATCCTGCGCCAGGTCCAGTTGCCGCTGGCCCGCCCGGCGCTGCTGCTCGCCGTCAACCAGGGCGTGGTCCTCGTCCTCGCCGTCGTCATCATCGGCGGTCTGGTCGGCGGCGGCGCCCTCGGCTACGACGTCGTCACCGGCCTCGCCACCGGCGATCTGGCCCTCGGCCTCGTCGCGGGTGTCGCCATCGTCTGCCTGGGGCTGATGCTCGACCGGGTCACCCAGCCGACCGAACGCCGCGCCGCGAAGGGAGCCTGACCATGTCCCGTACCCGACGGATCGGTACCACCGCCGGAGCCTCGCTGCTGGCCGGGGCGGCGCTGCTGGCGCTGTCCGGCTGCGGCAAGGCCGACATGACCAAGCAGGCGTCGCCGTTCGCCGCCGCCAAGGGCACCAGATCCGTGACGCTCTCCGTGCAGACCTGGGTCGGCGCGCAGTCCAACGTCGCGGTCGCCAAGTACCTCCTCGAACACGAGCTGGGCTACCACGTCGACACCGTCCAGGTGGACGAGATCCCCGCCTGGGACGCGCTCAGCCAGGGCCGCGTCGACGCGATCCTGGAGGACTGGGGCCACCCGGACCAGGAGAAGCGCTACGTCCAGGACAAGAAGACGATCACCGACGGCGGCGGTAACGGCGTCACCGGCCACATCGGCTGGTTCGTCCCCAAGTACTGGGCCGACGAGCACCCCGAGGTCACCGACTGGAAGAACCTCAACAAGTTCGCCGAGCAGCTCCGTACCCCCGAGAGCGGCGACAAGGGCCAGTTGATGGACGGCTCCCCGTCCTACGTCACCAACGACAAGGCGCTGGTCAACAACCTCAAGCTGGACTACCAGGTGGTCTTCGCCGGCTCCGAGGCCGCCCAGATCACCCAGATCCAGCAGTTCGCCAAGGAGAAGAAGCCCTTCCTGACGTACTGGTACGAGCCGCAGTGGCTCTTCAACCAGGTGCCGATGGTCGAGGTGAAACTGCCGAAGTACACCGACGCGTGCGCGGAGAAGGGCGCGAAGGACCCGACGACCGTCGACTGCGCCTACGCGACGACCCCGCTCAAGAAGTTCTTCAACACCGACTTCGCGAAGAGCGGCAGCACCGCCGCGTCCTTCCTGAAGTCCTTCCACTGGACGAAGGACAACCAGAACGAGGTCTCCGAGATGATCGCCTCCCAGGGCCTGACCGCCGACGAGGCGGCCGAACGCTGGGTGAAGAACCATCCGGACGTGTGGAAGCGGTGGGTGGCGCAGAAGTGACCGTCGGCAGCCGTTGAACGCAACGGGGGCGCGGCCTGTATCCCTTGAGGGTTCGGGCCGCGCCCCGGCTGCGTTTCCTGCGGATCAGACGGCGCCGAACTGTCCGTTCTTGACGCCTGCCACGAAGGAGGAGAACGCGGCGGTGGGGAAGGCGAGCGCCGGGCCGTGCGGGTCCTTGGAGTCGCGGACGGGAATGATGGCGCGAGAGGCGGCGAGGTTGGCGGCGACCTCGACGCACTGGCCACCGTTGCCGCTGTAGGAGGACTTGAACCAGCGAGGGGATTCGGTCGTCACGGGGAGCCCTTTCTCAACTGCTCGATCATGGCCACGGATTCCGCCTGGGAGAGCGCTTCGGCCTGCAGCTGATGGTAGGCCGTCAGTATGGGCAGCACGAACGCGCTTTCGCGTTCAAGATGGCCTCGGTGAGTGGACTCCGCGTAGGACATCAGCGAGCGGTCCGGCATCGTGAGCAGGGTGACGGGCAGGCTGAACGGTCTGCGCGCTCCCATGGAGAACGGTGCGACCTGTAAGAGGGTGTTCGGCAGCTCGGCGAACTCGAGCAGGCGCGCGAACTGGGCCGCCATGACGGCAGGGGCGCCCATAGGTCGCCGGATGCATCCTTCGTCGAGCACTGCGAGGATCAGTGGCGACGGCGACCGCATGAGGGCGCCCTGCCGCTGCGCCACCAGACCGACCCGCTCGTCGGCCTGCTCAGGAGTGATCGCTTCCCGCCGTACCGCATCTGCCTCCAGCGCCGTCGCGTACTCCGGTGTCTGGAGCAGCCCGGGGATCACCCCCACCTCGTACAGCCTGATTTCCGCGGCTCTCGCCTCATGCGTGACGTACTCGGGGAACCCTTCGATGAGCGCGGTGTACCGCACCGCACGCGCCTGGCGTTGGAGCCGGTCTCCCGTGCCGAGTGCCCTGTCCGCGCTCACCGAGAAGCGGGGAGTTGGCGGGCGACGGCCGGTTTCGACAGCGGAAATGTGTGTGGCGGAACAGCCCATGCGCTCCGCCAGCTCGTCCTGTGTCCAACCGTGCTCGTCCCGTAGTGCGCGTAACAGTTGTCCGAAGCGCGCGGCGGGCGACCTTTCGGGGTCCAGGTCCTTGCGATTGACCATCTGGATATCCAACTCCCCGTCTCATCTACGCAAGTTGAGGGCAGTCCGACTGTAGGGCGCCTGAGCCGCTTGGGTAGTGACTTCGCCACCGAGAGTTAAGGGGAGTTCCTGTGCTCGAAAAGGCTTCCGCGGTTTCGACGGCGCCCTGCATCTGCGCCGTAGCGGCTGAGGCACCGAAAGGGCGGGGCGTTGGCACCGAGGCCACCGCCCCGCCCTTTCTCATGCGCCGCGCAGGTTCCGCGCCTCGGCGGTCACCGCCGCCATCGCCCGGCGCTGCTGCCAGGGGCCGAACGTGACCCGGGTGGCGCCGAGTGCGCCCAGCTCGTCCGGCGAGGGGCCGTCGGGTACGGCGAGGGCGTTGAGCGGCAGGCCGATGCCGTCGGCGAGGGCCGCCAGCTCCGCGGGGGGCGCCAGGATCGGGTAGACGCAGTCCGCCCCGGCCGCGGCGTAGAGCCGGCCGCGCCGCACCGTCTCCGCCGCACCGCCCGCCCGGCGGACGTACGTGTCGACGCGGGCGTTGAGCACCAGCGCGTCGCCCGCCGCGGCGCGGACCTCCGCCAGCCGCTCGGCCTGACGCTGGGCGTCGACGAGTTTGCCGGTGGCGCGGTCGCCGTCCTCCAGGTTGCAGCCGGCCGCGCCCGCCTCGGCCAGCCGCTCGGTCAGCTCCCGGGCACCGAGTCCGTAGCCGTCCTCCACGTCCGCCGTGACGGGGATGTCCACGGCGCGGGCGATCCGGCCGATCGCGGCGAACATCTCGTCCGGCGGCACCTCGCCGTCCGCGTACCCGAGGGCGGCGGCCACCCCGGCGGAGGGCGTGGCGAGCGCCGGGAACCCGGCGTCGGCGAACGCCTTCGCGCTCGCCGCGTCCCACGGGCCCGGCAGCACCAGCGGCAGCACGGGCCCGTGGTGGAGGGCGCGCAGCGCGGCGGCGCCGGTCAGCACGGCGCCCCGCCCGGGCGCGCGGGCGTCAACCCGGCGGCCACCGGAATCACACCCGGCCCGGGGCCATCCGGGTGGTCACCGCGAAGCGGTTCCACGCGTTGATGGTGGTGATCAGCGCGATGAGCTGCGCCATCTCGGTGTCGTCGAAGTGCGCCGCGGCCCGCGCGTACACCGCGTCCGGGACGAAACCGTCGGTCAGGACGGTCACCGCCTCGGTCAGTGCCAGCGCCGCCCGCTCCTGCTCGGTGTAGTAGCCGGCCGCCTCCTCCCAGGCGCTCAGCAGGTAGATCCGCTCCTCGCTCTCGCCGTTCTTCCGGGCGTCCTTGGTGTGCATGTCCAGGCAGAACGCGCAGTGGTTGAGCTGCGAGGCGCGGATCTTGACCAGCTCGGCCAGGGTCGGGTCGATGCCCTTACGGGCCGCCGCGTCCAGCGCGATCATGGACTTGTAGACCTCGGGCGCCAGCTCGGCCATCCGCAGACGGGGAGCGTGCTCGGTCGCGTTCGTGGTGGTGTCGTTCGTCGTCATGCCACCGAATCTACGACCGTGGTGGCACCCGCGTATGGTCCACTTCCATGGACAATTCCTGGGCCACTTCCTGGGACGCCTTCGGCCGCGACCTCCATCTGGACCTCGCCGGACCGGGCGGGCTGCGCCTGTCGCTGACACGGGCGCTGCGCGAGGCGGCCCGCACCGGACGGCTCGCCCCCGGCACCCGTCTGCCGTCCTCCCGCACCCTCGCCGCCGACCTCGGCATCGCCCGCAACACCGTCGCCGAGGCGTACGCGGACCTCGTCGCCGAGGGCTGGCTCAGCGCCCGCCAGGGCTCCGGCACCCGCGTCGCCGACCGCACCCCGCCGCGCCCGGCACCGGCCCGCCGTACCCCGCCCGGCCGCCCCGCGCCCCGCTTCGACCTCACCCCCGGCACCCCGGACGTCTCCGCCTTCCCCCGCGCCGCCTGGCTCACCGCCGCCCGCCGCGCGCTGCACGCCGCCCCGTACGACGCGCTCGGCTACGGCGCCCCGCAGGGCCGCCCCGAACTGCGGACGGCCCTCGCCGACTACCTCGCCCGCGTCCGCGGCGTCCGCGCCGACCCGGGCCGCATCGTGATCTGCGCCGGGTTCATGCAGGGCCTCGCCCTCGTCGCCCGCGCGCTGACCGCCGTCCGCGGCCCGTCCCGCACCGCCCCCGCCGTCGCCACCGAGGGGTACGGCCTCGGATTCCACCGCGATGTCCTCGCCCGCGCCGGACTGCGCACCGTCCCCCTCCCCGTCGACGCGCTCGGCGCCCGCACCGCCGAACTCCCGTCGTACGAGGGCGTGTCGGCGGCGCTGCTCACCCCGGCGCACCAGTTCCCCACCGGCGTCCCGCTCCATCCCGACCGCCGCGCCGCCGCCCTCGACTGGGCCGTGGCGCACGACGGCTGGATCCTGGAGGACGACTACGACGGTGAGTTCCGCTACGACCGGCAGCCGGTCGGCGCGCTCCAGGGCCTCGACCCGGACCGCGTGATCTACCTCGGCACCGCCAGCAAGAGCCTCGCCCCGGCGCTGCGGCTGGCCTGGCTGGTGCTCCCGGACCGCCTCGTCGACCCCGTTCTCGCGGTCAAGAGCGGCGGTGAGTGGCAGTCCGGCACCCTCGACCAGCTCACCCTCGCCGAGTTCATGGCCGGCGGCGCGTACGACCGCCATGTGCGCGGCAGCCGGCTGCGCTACCGGCGCCGCCGCGACCGGTTGGTGGCCGCGCTCGCGGAGCGCGCCCCGCACATCGAGGTCTCCGGTATCGCCGCCGGACTCCACGCCGTCCTCGAACTCCCGCCCGGCACCGAACGGTCGATCATCGAGGCGGCCCGCTGGCAGGGTCTGGAACTGAACGGTCTGCACGCCTTCCGCGATCCGGCGGCCCGTGCGATGCCCGCCCGCGACGGCCTCGTCGTCCCGTACGGCAGGCCCCCGGAGCACGCCTTCACCGGAGCCCTGGAGGCCCTGTTGCGGGCCCTGCCCCCTGACCCGTCCGCGGACACCGTTTAGGGTTGGCATGTTCCTGCTACTGCTCCACGGGGGAGACGGAAGATGGCCGAAAAAGCACACCGCCGGCTGCGCTCGGGCACGGTGATCCTCGGCGGCATGGGCGTCCTCGCCGCGACGCTCACCGCCTGCAGCTCGGAGCCCGACAAGCGCTGTGTGGACCGCAACAGCTACGACGCCACCCGCGGCTACCGCGTCGTCGACGCCAAGTACTGCCGCCCCGGCGGCGACACCTCGTCCCACACGGGTACCGGCCGCACCGGCAACGGCCGCACCGGCAAGAAGTCCGTCCTCGGCCAGTGGTACTACGGCCCCGGCAAGTCCGGCTCGTACGCCGACGGCGGCTCGTTCAGCAAGGGCGGCTCGGTCAGCCGCGGCGGCTTCGGCCACTCCGGCTCCAGCGGCGGGTGACCGGACCGTGGAACGCCACACCCTCACCCCGCGCCCCGGCTGGCAGCAGACCGTGGAGGAGCAGGGCCTGATCTACCCGCTCACCCGCTACCCGGACGGTGAACTCCGCCCGTACTGGGACGAGAGCGCGTACTACTCCTTCACGCTCCCCGAGGTCGAGGCGCTGGAGGAGACGGTCGAGGAACTGCACACCATGTGCCTGGCCGCCGCCGACCACCTCGTCACCCACGGCCGCCTCGCCGACCTCGGCATCCGCGATCCGCGGCTGGCCGAGCTGATCGGTGAGTCCTGGCACCGCCGCGCCGAACTGCCCTCCCTCTACGGCCGGTTCGACCTGCACTACGACGGCAGCGGCCCGGCGAAGATGCTGGAGTACAACGCCGATACGCCGACGTCGCTGGTGGAGGCGGCGAGCCCGCAGTGGTTCTGGATGGAGGAGCGCTTCCCCGGCGCCGACCAGTGGAACTCCCTCCACGAGCGCCTCGTCGACGCCTGGAAACGGCAGGCCCCGCTGCTGCCGCCCGGCGCCCCGCTGCACTTCGCGCACTCCACGGGCGACGAACTGGGCGAGGACCTGATGACCGTCGCCTACCTGGAGGAGACCGCCCGCCAGGCGGGCCTGGAGACGGTCGCGATCCCCGTCGAGGAGATCGGCTGGGACGGTCTGACCGGCCGCTTCGTCGACCAGCGGCTCCGCTTCATCCGTGCCTGCTTCAAGCTCTATCCCTGGGAGTGGCTGGCCACCGACGCCTTCGGACCGCACGTCCTGGACACCCTCGACAACGGCGGCGGCACCGGCACCACCCTGTGGATCGAGCCGGTCTGGAAGATGCTGCTCTCCAACAAGGCGCTGCTGGCCATCCTCTGGGAGCTGTACCCGGGCCACCCGAACCTCCTGCCCGCCTACCTCGACGGGCCCCGCGAACTGGCCGGCACGGCCGGTTACGCCGCCAAACCGCTGCTGGGCCGCGAGGGCGAGGGCGTCACCCTCCACCCGCCGGGCACCCCGGCGGCCCCGCGCGGCCCCGAGGACCCGTGCTGCTACCAGCAGTTGGCGCCCCTGCCGGACTTCGACGGCAACCGCGTCGTCCTCGGCGCCTGGGTCGTCGAGAACGAGGCGGCGGGCCTGGGCATCCGCGAATCCTCCGGCCTGATCACGGACGAGTACGCACGGTTCCTGCCGCACGTGATCCTCTGAGGGCGGTGACCGGGGCCGGAGCGGTGGGGGAGCCGGGCGGCGGAGACGGGCAACGGGCCGCCGGGTCCGGGCCCGCCCCGCCACGGCCCCGTCCCCTCCCCGCCCGCCCCGCTGTGCTCCCGTGCGCGCCCCGCGGTCCCCGGGGGCGCGTCCCCGCGCCCGCCGTCCCGGGCCGCGCGCCCCGGGTGCCGCCGCCCGCGGGCGACCTCGCGTGGGGGAGTTCGCCGGACCTGAGACAATCAACGGCATGGCTCACGATCTCCCGCGGGTGCTCTCCGGCATCCAGCCCACCGCAGGCTCGTTCCACCTCGGCAACTACCTCGGTGCCGTCCGCCAGTGGGTGGCGCTCCAGGAGTCCCACGACGCCTTCTACATGGTCGTCGACCTGCACGCGATCACCGTCCCGCAGGACCCCGCCACGCTCCGGCAGAACACCCGCGTCGCGGTGGCCCAGTTGCTCGCCGCCGGGCTCGACCCGGAGAAGTGCACCCTCTTCGTGCAGAGCCATGTGCCCGAGCACGCCCAGCTCGGCTGGGTGATGAACTGCGTCACCGGCTTCGGTGAGGCGTCCCGTATGACGCAGTTCAAGGACAAGTCCGCCAAGCAGGGCCAGGACCGCACCACCGTGGGCCTGTTCACCTACCCCGTGCTGATGGTCGCCGACATCCTGCTCTACCAGGCCGACCAGGTCCCGGTCGGCGAGGACCAGCGCCAGCACCTGGAGCTGACCCGCGACCTCGCGGACCGCTTCAACACCCGCTTCGGCGACACCTTCACGGTCCCCAACCCGTACATCGTCAAGGAGACCGCGAAGATCTTCGATCTCCAGGACCCGTCGATCAAGATGAGCAAGTCGGCGTCCTCGCCGAAGGGCATCATCGATCTGCTCGACGAGCCCAAGGTCACCGCGAAGAAGATCAAGAGCGCCGTGACGGACACCGACACCGTCATCCGCTTCGACCGCGAGGCCAAGCCCGGCGTCTCCAACCTCCTCACCATCCTCTCCACCCTCACCGGCACCGCCGTCCCCGAACTGGAGAAGGAGTACGAGGGCAAGATGTACGGCGCCCTCAAGACCGACCTCGCGGGCGTCATGGTCGACTTCGTCACACCCTTCCGGGACCGTACGCAGGGTTACCTCGACGACCCCGCGGCCCTCGACGCGATCCTCGCCAAGGGCGCCGAGAAGGCCCGCGCGGTGGCCGCCGACACCCTGGCCACCGCCTATGACCGGCTGGGATTCCTCCCCGCCGCACACTGACGGCACCCCGCCGGGCCGGTCGCCGACCGGCCCGGCGGCCCCCGGACGGGCCACCGGAAGCGGCCCCGCCGGCCGCCCCGGCCCCACCCGCCCGGGGCCCGCACCGCCGCCGGGCGGTGCCCACACGCGTCACACTGGTAACGGTGCGACGCCTCGGACGAAGCGGCGCACCCGCTCGTGCGGCCCCCGGAGGGGCGGCCGCCCGGCACCGCGCACACAGTGGAGGGAGAACACAGTGGGGACCGTAACGCTGGGCGTTTCGATCGCGGTCCCGGAGCCTTACGGCAGCTACCTCCAAAGGCAGCGCGAGGGCTTCGGCGACAGCGCCGCACACGGCATCCCCACCCACATCACCCTGCTGCCACCGACCGAGGTGGACCGCGCCGCGCTGCCCGCCGTCGAACAGCACCTCGCCGAGGTCGCCGCGGACTTCCGCCCCTTCCCGCTGCGTCTGGAAGGCACCGACACCTTCCGCCCGCTGTCGCCCGTCGTCTTCGTGAAGGTCGCCGAGGGCGAGGAGGGCTGCGCCGCCCTCCAGGCCCGCGTCCGCGCCCCCGGCGGCCCCTGCGCCCGCGAGCTGCAGTTCCCGTACCACCCGCACGTCACCGTCGCCCACCACCTCGACGACGCCGCGATGGACCGCGCCCAGCACGACCTCCGCGACTTCCGCGCCACCTGGACCATCGGCGGCTTCGCCCTCTACGAACAGGGCCCCGACGCCGTCTGGCGCCTGGAACGCGAATACCCCTTCGGCCCCCACTCCGCCGCCGTCCCCCGCCAGGCCGACCTGACCCGGCCCCCGGCCCCGTCCCGCTGAACGGGCCCCGTCCTGCTGAGCGGGCCCGTCCCGCTGGACGGCCGTTCCGGCGGCCGTAGGGGCGGGATGCGCGGTGCCGGGCTCCGGGACCCGGGCCCGTACGTGGCGCTGGTGTGACGGCCGGGCTCCGGGCCGAACCCGTGACGGCGTGACGCACGGGCCTTGAGGCTTCCGGGGCCGGGGCTTCCGGGGCCCGTGGCTTCCGAGGTTCGGGGCTCCCGAGGGCTTCCGAGGTTCGGGGCTTCCGGAGCCCGGTGACGGACGGTGCGTCCCTCGGCCGGAAGCGTTAAATCCGCTGGTCCGAGGGGAAATTGGCCCGCAAGGGGGCCGCCGTACCCCTACGGGATCTCCCGTACGGGCCCGGCCTTGGTGCGCCCCCCGGCCCCGGCCCGTACCCGACGGATGAGGCGCACACCGGCCCTCGCAGCCGGCCCACCCCGGCCCCCATGACGGCTACAGCGCCAGCCGCCGGAACGTCCGCCGTGGCACATGGCGCAGCGCCGCCATCACATACCGCAGCTTTCCCGGCACCCAGACCACCTCCGACCTGCGGCGCAGCCCCGTTTCGACGGCCTCGGCGACCTCCTCCGGGGTGGTCACCAGCGGCGCCGACGACAGCTCCGGTGTCATCCGCGTCCGCACCCGGCCGGGCCGCACCACCATGACGTGGACCCCGGACTCGTGCAGGGCGTCGCCCAGCCCCTGCGCGAAGGTGTCCAGGCCCGCCTTGCTCGATCCGTAGAGGAAGTCCGAGCGACGGGCCCGTTCGCCGGACGCCGACGACAGGACGACGAGGGAGCCGCCGCCCTGGTGCCGCAGTTCCTGGCCGCAGATGAGCGCGGCGGAGACGGCGCCGGTGTAGTTGGTCTGCGCGAGCCGTACCGCGTGCCGGGCGTCGCGTTCGTCGCGCGGTTGGTCCCCGAGGACGCCGAACGCCAGCAGCACCATGTCCAGCTCGCCCTCGGCGAAGACCGCCTCCAGCGTCTCCCGGTGGCCGGCGGTCTCCAGCGCGTCGAACGCGACGGTCCGCACCTCCGCGCCGTACGTCCGCAGCCGGTCCGCCGCCTCCTCCAGGCCCGGGGACGGGCGCCCGGCCAGCCAGATCGTGCGGGTGCGGCGGGCGGCCAGCCGCGCCGCGGTGGCCAGCGCGATCTCGGAGGTCCCGCCGAGCACCAGCAGCGACCGCGGGCTCCCACAGGCGTCGTTCATGCGGCGACGGTAAACGGTGTGACATCCCTATTAGCGGCTCGAACCGCCCACCGCGACCGCGTCTCGCCCGAACGGGTGGCCGCCTCCGCGCGACGGCCCGGCCCCGCACCCGTACAACACCCGGTTCCGGGGTACGCGGACGCTAAGGTTCCGGATCACCCGGGACACGGAACACGGAACACGGGACACCGGGCGTACGACGCGCGACGAGGGGAACGCCATGGACTGGCTGAGCAGGCTGCCGCTGATCGGACCGGCGGTGACCTGGCTGATGACCACGCACCTGTGGCGGGCCTGGACGCGGATACAGCGGGCACACTGGACCCGGCTGGCCGCCGCGATCACCTTCACCAGCTTCGTGGCGCTCTTCCCGCTGATCACCGTCGGCGCCGCGATCGGCGCCACCGTCCTCAGCAAGAGCCAACTCCACACCCTCGAAGGCCGGCTGGCCGCCCAGATCCCCGGCATCTCCGGCCAGCTCGACCTCGGCGCACTCGTCGACAACGCCGGGACCGTCGGCCTCATCGCGGGCGCCGCCCTGCTCTTCACCGGCATCGGCTGGATCCAGGCGCTCCGCGACTGCCTCCGCGCCGTCTGGGAGAAGCCGGACGACGACACCAACTTCTTCCTCGGCAAGCTCCGCGACGGCGCCGTCCTCATCGGTCTCGGCGGCGTCGCCCTGCTCTCCGTCGCCTGCTCCGCCTTCGCCTCCGCCGCCGTCGGACGCGCCGCCCACAGCGTCGGACTGGCCGGCGGCGGCATCGGCGGCGCCCTGCTGACCGCCGCCGGCTTCTGCATCGCCGTCCTGGCCGACTTCCTGCTCCTGGTCTACGTCCTGACCCGGCTTCCCGGCGTCCGGCCCCCGCGCCGCGCCGTCCTCATCGCCGGACTCATCGGCGCCGTCGGCTTCGAAGCCCTGAAACTGCTGCTCAGCGGCTACCTCCAGGGCGTCGCCTCCAAGAGCATGTACGGCGCCTTCGGCACCCCCATCGCTCTCCTGTTGTGGATCAACTTCACCGCCAAGCTCCTGGTCTTCTGCGCGGCGTGGACGGCTACGCAGGAACCGGCGGATGAGGCGGATGAGGCGGGCGAGGAGGGTGAGTCGGCTGAGCCGAGGGGCGGGCGGGATGCGCCGGAGGCGGGCTGACCGGCGGGAGCCGGAGAAGGACGGAGATCCCGCCGTTCGGAAGCGTTAACTCCGCTGGGGCGAGGGGGAGTTGGCCCGCAAGGGGGATTCCGGACCCTTACGGGATTTCCCCTACGGGCCCGGCCCCGCGGAACCCGGCAGCACGGCCCCGCCCCCGCTGCCAGGGCCGCCGTCCCGCCCCTTGCTCCTCCCCGCCCCTCTTCCTTGCTCCTCCCCGCTCCCCCTTCCTTGCTTCTTCCCGCTTCCTTCTCCTACTTCTTCCTCCGCCGCCGCACCGCCTCCGGCAGCGGACGGCGACGGCGTACCACGAGGGCCACCGCGCCCACCGCGACCAGCGCCCCGCCGGCGACCCCGACCGCCGTCCACACCCCGCTCGACGCATCGTCCGCCTCCGGCGCGGCGGCGTCACCGCTCCTCCCGGACCGATCGCCGGACTTCGCGTCGTCGCCACCGGCTCCGTGGTGCCCGGCGGCCGCCGCGTCGCCCTCCTCGCTCCGCGGCCCGACCAGCCGCCCGACCGGCTCGACCTTGCCCGCCGCCGCGAACCCCCAGTCGAAGAGCGCCGCGCTCTCCTTGTACGACTCGTTGGCCTCGTTCTTCGCCGGGTTCATGACGGTGACCAGCAGCTTGCGCTTGCCGTGCTGGGCGACGACGGTGAGCGTGTTCCCGGCGTGCGTCGTGTAGCCGTTCTTCACCCCGGCGATCCCCGGGTACGGCTTGAGCCCGGGGGCACCGGTGAGCAGCCGGTTGGTGTTCTGGATACCGAACGTCATCCGCTTGCCGTTCTTGTCCGTGTCGCCGGGGAACTGCGCGGTCGCCGTCGCGCAGTACTCGCGGAAGTCGGCGTTCTGCAGCCCGGCGCGGGCGAACAGGCTCAGGTCGTACGCGCTGGAGACCTGCCCCGGCGCGTCGTAGCCGTCCGGCGTGACGACATGGGTGTCCACGGCGTTCAGGTCCTTGGCCCGCTGCCGCATCTCGGCGACCGTCGCCTCGGTACCGCCGTTCATCGCCGCGAGCGTGTGCACCGCGTCGTTGCCGGACCGCAGGAAGACACCGAGCCACAGGTCGTGGACGGTGTACGTCAGGTTCTCCTTTATCCCGACCAGGCTGCTGCCCGCCCCCATGTCCGCCAGGTCCGCGGGCTTGACCTTGTACTTCTCGCTCTTGGGGAACTTCGGCAGAACCGTATCGGCGAACAGCATCTTCAACGTGCTGGCGGGCGGCAGCCGCCAATGCGGATTCTTCGCCGCCAGCACCTCACCCGACTCCGCGTCGGACACGATCCACGACCGCGCCGAAATCTCCTTCGGCAGCGCCGGCGCCCCGTCCTTGAGCTGCACCTGCACGCCGGGCGTCCCCAGCCGCTCCCCGCCGACCCGCGACATCACGGCGGGCGGCGCCGGCTCCTTCGCCCGCTTCCCCCCGTCACCGTCCGCGGCGTACGCACTCTGGCCACCGCCCACCACGGACGGCACCAGCAAAGCGGACAGCGCGAGCGCGGACACCGCCCGCGGCGACCGCGGACGGGGGATCCGCGCCGGCCGCGGACCGGGAATCCGCGCCGACCGCGACGCGGACACGGAAGCCCGACGGACGGCACCACGGGGAACGGGCAGGGGAACCGGGGAGGAGGACATCGTCGACACGTCCGCGAACGTACCCGCCGCCCCTGTGCCCGCGCCGGGGACCCCGCGCGTTCTTGCCCCGGCCGCCCGCTTCCCGACCGCCCTGCCCATACTGGAAGCCATGAAGCTCTCGCGCCCCGTCTCCTGGTTCCTGCTCGCCTTCGGGGTCTGGAGCTGGTTCATCTGGATCACTTTCGTCAAGAACCTCTGGAAGGACGGCAGCGGCCTCGCCTTCGACGACGCGGGTGACCCGACCGCCTACTTCTGGGTCCACCTGCTGCTCGCGGTGGCTTCCTTTCTTCTGGGGACGGCAATCGGCGTGATCGGGTTCCGCGCGGTCCGCGCCCACCACCGCGAACGGTCGGCGACCGGCGTCCCGACGGCTCCGACCGGCGAACAGCCGTAGCCACCCTTCCGGAGCCACACCCCTGAACACACGGCACCCACCCCGCACGGCCTGGCTGCTCTCCGCGCCCGCCCGTGCCTTCCCACGCGCTCACGCCCGCGGGTCCGCGCCGCCGTACGCGGACCCGCACCCGGCACCGGCTCCCGGCCGCCGCCACGGCTGCGCCTGAGGCCCCTCGTACACATTCCGCCGGATGCGTTCTTCGCGGGACAGGTTGCCTCGACTTGGTAACAACAGCCCTACAGAGCGTCGCGCCATCTGGCACTAAATCGGACACATCAGGACTTTCGACGTTGCCCGAGCAGACGTTAACTCCCTAGTATTGACACTCTTTGACGCCGCTCTGAGTGAAGGTTTGCCGGACGCGGAACGAAGGACAACGGGGGAGTGATCGCGGTGAGCGACAAGTTTCAAGTCGACCTGGACGAGCTGGACGGGGTCGTACGCAGGCTCAAGCGCCTGCAGGCCGACATGGATGAGCCGAACGAGAAGATCAAATACAGCACGGTCATCCCCAAGTCCGCGTTCGGTGTCAATTTCAACGAGGCTGAGGACATCAGCAGCGCTCACGACAAGATGCACGACTACATGGCGCAGGTCATCGCCGCACTTCAGGACCTCATGCGGGACTTCGGTGGCAAGGCCGAACGCAGTCACGGTGCGTACGACGACCAGGAGCAGGAGACGAAGTCGTCGATGAGTGAGTGACTTCACTGCGCGAAGGACGGACGCATCGCCGAGGACCAGGGGGAGAGATCATGCCCGGCTCGATGGACACTGACGGGAACAAGGCATACGCGAAATCGATCGATGACATGCATCGATCGGATCGGATGAAGCAGTTCGAGGGGTACCGGCCCGTACTGAAATCCAACTCGGACTTCCATCATCATGGGATCAACGCGCTACGCGAGATGGTGAAGAACTCTTCACCCGAGGCGATTGAGCGTGCCGGTGACCATTGGCGGGCGTCGGCCGACCGGCTTGCCGGGGAGGATGGCCGGGGCGGTATCCGCAAGGCATTTGTCGATGCGGTGGAGCACGCGGCCCAGCATTGGCAGGGGCAGGCATCCGAAGCCTTCCAGAGCGCAGCCAAAAAAGTCCTGGTGAAGATCGACAACACGTACGGTCATGCGCGCAATGTCGAGGCGATGCTCATCGGTACCCGGGGAATGGGAGCTGAGGTCGGGGTCGCCCACAACCTGCGTGAGGCCAAGAAGGCCATGTCCAAGATCGAGGACCCGGGCAAGGTCGAGAGCGCGTTCAACTCGTCCGGCGACGACACCCAGTTCCACAAGGACATGGCGAACCCCAAGATGGACGCCAAGATGGCCCTCGAACTCAACCGGGACAAGCTCTCGTTGAGCAAGGAGCGCCAGGTGGAAGCGGTCATCGTGATGGAGGAACTGGCTGCGAATTACCGTGCGCAGACCAAACAGGTCGTGCCGGGAGAGCCTCCGGGCAACGGGGTCGAATGGCCTACCAAGCCTGTTCCGCATGTGCCGCCGACGCCGGTCAGCATGCCGATCATCGGGGGGACTTCCCCTCGTCCGACATCGGTATCGACTCACCCCCGGGGTGTCGGTCCCGGAATTCAGCGTGACGCACTCGGAAACATCAAGTCGCTCGGGCCGGTTCCTCGGACCGACCTCGACAGTGTCCACGGTGGAATCTCGAACTCTCCCGTCGTCGGCAGTGGATTTCCGGGCAGCGGCGGAAGCTCCGGTGGCACCAACGCCGGTGTCGGGACGGGGGGAATGGTCCCGCCGGGCCTCATCGGCATGCCGGGTTCCGGAGGTATGCGGTCCGGTGCCGGTATCGGTGGCGGTGCGCGACCGGGCGCGGTGGGAAGTGGCGTTCCCGGCGCCGGGAAGGGGAAGCCGGGCGGCCCGGCCGGCGGCCTGAAGCAGGGCGGTGCCGGACTGCACCGCAGCCGCGGCGGGGCTCAGGGCGGCCCGGGTATGGCCGGCGCCGCCGGCAAGGGCAAGAAGGAGAAGAAGCGCGAGGGCAAGGAGCGCCCCGACTACCTTGTCGAGGACGAGGAGACCTGGGCCTCGCGACGTAATGTGGCGCCGCGCGTGATCGAGTAGCACGAAGACGGCTCCGGCGACCCGCCGGTGCTCACGGGTGCCCCGTACAGCCTGGTACGGGGCACCTTCGCAGGCGGTCGGCTGCCGCCCGGGAAGAAGCAAGTGAGGAGCAAGGCATGAGGGTCACACGTACCCTTCGCGCGACCGTTGGCGCTGCGCTGACCGGAGCGCTTTTCCTCGGCACCGCTGGGTGGGCCGCCGCGGACGAGTCCGGCAACGATCAATGGCCGCTCACTGCCTTTGACGCGGCGAAAATCCACGAGCAAGCCACGGGCAAGGGCGTGACAGTCGCCGTCGTGGACGTGGGCTTCTTCGTCGACCACCAGGACGTCGCCGGTAAGTTCCTGGCAGGGCACGACTTTCCGAATTCCACCGCGGAAGGTGATTTTCAGCCCACGCCGGGCGAGGATCCGCGTACGCATGGCACCACCATGTCTGCCCTCATCGCCGGTCATGGGCATGGTGCTGGAGGGAGGCAGGGCCTCAAGGGGCTGGCGCCCGATGCGAAGATCTTGCCGCTGTCAGCGGACAAGAAATCTTCGGAGGCCATCCGGTACGCGGCCGATCACGGTGCCGATGTCATCAACTTGGCATTTGTGGCGGATAAAAACACTCCGGACCTGTGCCCTGCCGTCCACTACGCGGTGGAGAAGGGTGCGGTTGTCGTCGCAGGTGTGGGGAATGACGGGCTGTCGGAAAAGAACCTTCCGGCGGGTTGCCCGGGCGCGATCGGTGTGGGCGCCGTGGACGAGTACGGGAAGTTCTGGGACGGCAGCAACTACAACTCCACTGTCGATCTCCTTGCCCCGGGCGTGGAGGCACCTGTTCTCACGGGTGACGGTAAGAGCTACGGCAAATCCAGCGGTACCTCCATCTCCACCGCCTACGTCTCCGCCTCCGTCGCGCTGCTCAAGGAGAAGTTCCCGGATCTCACGCCGGGGCAGATCGCGAATCGGCTGGTGAAGACCGCGGGGCTGCCGGCGTCGGCGCAGAAGGAAGGGCTCAAGCTTCCTGACGCGCATTACGGCTACGGATTCATCAAGCCGCTGGTCGCGCTGACGAGGGACATCCCCGCCGGCCCCGCCGCCGGTCCGCTGCCGATGCCGGAGGGGAAGGCGTCGAAGACTCCGGTTGTCGCGGGGGCGGACAAGGGGAAGGACCCCGACCCGCCGATGGGCGGGAAGCAGGCGGTGCTGCTGTACGGCGGTATCGGGCTGGGCGTGGTGATCGTGCTCGGTGTGATCATCGGTGGCGTGGCGCTGGCCCGGCGCAAGGCGAACGCGGTCAGCTAGCTCCGGAGCCGAGCCCCTGCGCAGCCCCCGGGCCGCACATGAACGTACGAATGTAAGACGGAACGCACAGCTCCGCCCGTGACCCAAGATTGAGGCCGCCACCCGACACCGGGCGGCGGCCTCAACCGTTGTACGAGACCGCGAGACCGCGAGACCGCGAGACCGCGAGACCGCGAGACCGCGAGATGCGCGTAGGTCGAGCGACGAGGCCGCGGCCGTCGCACACGACCAGGCAGCCCCGCTCATGACGCCTCCCTCTCCGAGCGTCGCCCGGCCACCCGAAGAGAAATTCGGACGACACCTTCCGGAGCCCGCTGCTACGTTCTGGCTCATGGACCCCGTAGGTGAAAAACAGATCCGTGCCTCCTTTGTGAACTGTTCGAAGGGGGAGGCGAGCCGGATCAATCTGCCCCGGGATCTGGGGGAGCTGCCGTGGGGAGATCTCGACTTCCTGGGGTGGCGGGATCAAGGGGCGCCGGACCGGAGTTATCTGGTGGTGCCGCGGGCGGACGGGCTGACGGGGGTCACGCTGCGGGTGCCGCAGGGGGTGCGGCGGAGTTTCACGAAGACGACGGTCTGTTCGGTGTGTCTCACGGGGCATCCCGGTTCCGGTGTCAGCCTGCTCGCCGCCCGCCGCGCGGGCGCCTCCGGGCGCGAGGGGAACACCGTCGGGGCGTACTTCTGCGCCGACCTCGCGTGCTCGCTCTACGTCCGCGGCAAGAAGCGGTCCCAGCTCGCCGCGCGGTACGAGGAGACGCTGCCGGTCGAGGAGCGGATCGCGCGGATGGCGCGGAACCTGGACGAGTTCCTGGAGAAGGTCACGGCGGGTGCGTCGGCGGCCCGCAGGCGGTGATCCGGCGCGCCCCGCCCGAGCCTCACGACGCGAAGAGCCCCGCCGGAAGGCCGGACGCGGACAGGAAGAGCCCCGCACCCGAACCGGACGCGGACGCGGACGCGAAGAGCCCCGCACCCGGAAATCCGGACGCGGACGCGAAGAGCCCCGCCCCCGACAGAACCGGATGCCGATGCCGACGCGAAGAGCCCCGCACCCGGAAACCGGATGCGGGGCTCTTCGCTGCCCCGGGCCGTCGGTCAGCAGGTGACGTCAGGCCCGTAAGGGGGTCAGAAGCGCCGGGTGATCAGCGCTCGCTTGACCTCCTGGATGGCCTTGGTGACCTCGATACCGCGCGGGCAGGCGTCCGTGCAGTTGAAGGTCGTACGGCAGCGCCAGACGCCGTCCTTGTCGTTGAGGATTTCGAGACGCTGCTCGCCACCCTCGTCGCGGCTGTCGAAGATGAAGCGGTGCGCGTTGACGATCGCGGCGGGGCCGAAGTACTGACCGTCGTTCCAGAACACCGGGCAGGACGACGTGCACGCGGCGCACAGGATGCACTTGGTGGTGTCGTCGAACCGCTCGCGGTCCTCGGGGGACTGCAGGCGCTCGCGGGTCGGCTCGTTGCCCTTGGTGATCAGGAAGGGCATCACGTCGCGGTACGCCTGGAAGAACGGCTCCATGTCCACGACCAGGTCCTTGAGGACCGTCAGGCCCTTGATGGCCTCGATCGTGATCGGCTTCTGCGGGTTGATGTCCTTGATCAGCGTCTTGCACGCCAGACGGTTCTTGCCGTTGATGCGCATGGCGTCGGAGCCGCAGATGCCGTGGGCGCAGGAGCGGCGGAACGTCAGGGTGCCGTCCTGGTCCCACTTGATCTTGTGGAGGGCGTCGAGGACACGCTCCTTCGGGTCGATGTCGAGCTGGAAGTCCTGCCAGCTCGCCTCTTCCGAGACCTCCGGGTTGAACCGGCGGATCCGGAAGGTGACCTTGATCGTGTGGGACGCGGTGTCCTCGGCCGCGTCCAGCGCCGCGGAGTGCTTGTCGAGAGTCGGGGTGCTCATCAGTACTTACGCTCCATCGGCTGGTAGCGGGTCTGGACGACCGGCTTGTAGTCGAGACGGATCGACTCCTTGCCGTCCGCGCCGACCTCGCGGTACGCCATGGTGTGCCGCATGAAGTTGACGTCGTCGCGGTTCGGGAAGTCCTCGCGGTAGTGACCGCCGCGGGACTCCTTGCGGGCCAGGGCGGAGACCGCCATGACCTCGGCCAGGTCGAGGAGGTTGCCCAGCTCGATGGCCTCCAGCAGGTCGGTGTTGAACCGCTTGCCCTTGTCCTGGACGGACACGTTCAGGTAGCGCTCGCGCAGCTCGCCGATCTTCTCGACCGCGGTCTTGATCGTCTGCTCGGTGCGGAACACCATCACGTTGGCGTCCATGCACTCCTGGAGCTCCTTGCGGATCTCGGTGACGCGCTCGGTGCCGGTGGAGTTCCGCAGCCGCTCGACCTGGTCGATGACCTGCTGCGCCGGGTTCTCGGGCAGCTCGACGAAGTCGTGGTCCGCGCAGTACTCGGCGGCGGCGATGCCCGCGCGGCGGCCGAACACGTTGATGTCCAGCAGCGAGTTGGTGCCCAGGCGGTTGGCGCCGTGCACGGAGACGCAGGCGACCTCGCCGGCGGCGTACAGGCCCGGGACGACGGTGGTGTTGTCGGCCAGCACCTCGCCCTCGACGTTGGTCGGGATGCCGCCCATCGCGTAGTGCGCGGTCGGCTGGATCGGGATCGGGTCCGTGTAGGGCTCGATACCGAGGTAGGTCCGCGCGAACTCGGTGATGTCCGGGAGCTTGGCGTCGAGCTGCTCCGGCGGGAGGTGCGTGAGGTCGAGGTAGACGTGGTCGCCCTCGGGACCGCAGCCGCGGCCCTCACGGATCTCCGTGTAGATGGAGCGGGACACGACGTCACGGGACGCGAGGTCCTTCATGACCGGCGCGTACTTCTCCATGAAGCGCTCGCCGTCCTTGTTGCGGAGGATGCCGCCCTCACCACGGGCGCCCTCCGTCAGCAGGATGCCCATGCGCCAGATGCCGGTCGGGTGGAACTGGAAGAACTCCATGTCCTCCAGCGGCAGACCCCGGCGGTAGCAGGCGGCCTGGCCGTCACCGGTCAGCGTGTGGGCGTTCGACGTCACCTTGAAGAACTTGCCGGTGCCGCCCGAGGCGTAGATGACCGACTTCGCCTGGAAGACGTGGATCTCGCCGGTGGCCAGCTCGTAGGCGACGACGCCGGCGGACTTCTTGACGCCGTCCTCTTCGACGACAAGCTGGTCCAGGACGTAGAACTCGTTGAAGAACTCCACGCCCTCCTTGACACAGTTCTGGTACAGCGTCTGGAGGATCATGTGGCCGGTGCGGTCGCCCGAGTAGCAGGCACGGCGGACCGGGGCCTCACCGTGGTTGCGGGAGTGACCGCCGAACCGGCGCTGGTCGATCTCGCCCTTGGGCGTACGGCCGAACGGCAGGCCCATCTTCTCCAGGTCGAGAACGGCGTCGATGGCCTCCTTCGCCAGGATCTCGGCGGCGTCCTGGTCGACCAGGTAGTCGCCGCCCTTGATCGTGTCGAAGGTGTGCCACTCCCAGTTGTCCTCCTCGACGTTGGCGAGGGCGGCGGCCATGCCGCCCTGTGCCGCGCCGGTGTGGGAGCGGGTCGGGTAGAGCTTCGTCAGGACCGCGGTGCGGCTGCGCTTCGTCGACTCGATGGCCGCGCGCATGCCCGCGCCACCGGCGCCGACGATGACGGTGTCGTACTTGTGGATCTTCATTGGTCTCGTCAGCCCCGGCGTTAGCGGATGTTCGGGTCGAAGGTGAAGATCACCAGCGTGCCCAGGAGGACGGTGAACACCGTGGCGGTGTACAGCAGCATCTTCAGCCAGAAACGGGTGTTGTCCCGCTGGGCGTAGTCGTTGATGACCGTACGCAGGCCGTTGGCGCCGTGCAGCATCGCCAGCCACAGCATCAGCAGGTCCCAGCCCTGCCAGAACGGCGAGGCCCAGCGGCCGGCCACGAAGGCGAAGCCGATCTTGGAGACGCCGCCGTCCAGCACGAGCTGGATCAGCAGGTGGCCGAGGACCAGGACGACCAGCACGATGCCGGACAGCCGCATGAAGAGCCAGCCGTACAGCTCGAAGTTGGTCCGCGTCGACTTCGGGGTCTTCCCGGTGCGCTTGCGGGGCGGCTCGATGACGGGCGCGGGGTTGTCCACGTCGTAGAGGGTGACGTCGGAGGCACCCGCGGGGGAGGTCGTTTCAGCAGACATCTCGCGTCATCAGCTCCCGAACAGCGTGCGCAGGGTGTGCTGCAGCACGGGGTAGAAGGCACCGGCCATGAGCACGACCCAGACGCCCACAACGGTCCACAGCATCTGCTTCTGGTACTTCGGGCCCTTGGACCAGAAGTCCACCGCGATGACGCGGAGACCGTTGAGCGCGTGGAAGAGGATCGCGGCGACGAGGCCGTACTCCAGCACGTTGACGATGGGTGTCTTGTACGTCGCGACGACGTCGTCGTACGCCTCGGGCGAGACGCGGACGAGAGCGGTGTCGAGGACGTGTACGAACAGGAAGAAGAAGATGAGGACGCCAGTGACTCGATGAGCCACCCAGGACCACATGCCTTCCCGGCCGCGGTACAGCGTTCCAGCCGGCACGGAAAAACCCTCCGGGAGCGGGGATTGGGGCCTGCCGGCTTCTCTGTCGGTCGGGCCCGGCCGGGTACGGTCCACCGGCCCTGGCCATCGTAGCGACGCCTTGTCGGTTCATTGCCCCCGGGCCCTTTAGGTGTGATCAAACAGCCACCAACGGGCTATCACACAAGAGCAAAACGGGATGTTATGGGCAACCCGTGATAAGACGCGCCAGACGCCCGCGAACGGTACGGCGCAGCTCATCGGCGGCGACCGCGCGCTCCTCGTCCGGGTCGTTGCCCAGCCGGGTACGGATCCCGGCCAGCATCTGGTCCAGAACCTCGTCCTCACCGAAGCCGTCGAGGCAGATGACGAAGGCGTGGCGGAAGCGGCGCTCGTACTCGGCGTGGGCGGCGCGCAGTGCGGTGTGTGCGGCGAGGGTGCCCGGACCGGGCGCGCCGGCCGGCAGCGGGGAGGCCGATTCGGCGGCCAGCGCCTCGTCCAGATCGGCGGCGGAGAGGTCGTAGCACGCCTCGTCGGAGGCGGCGAGCAGCGCGCCGAGGTCCGGGTACGGGCGGTGCCGGGCCAGCCGCTGGGCCCAGCGGTCGCTGCCGCAGCAGGACAGCAGGGCGGTGCGGACGTCGTCGGGCGGGAGGGTGTTGAAGGTGGCGGGCACCGTGGAGTCCGGGAGCGGCGGCCGGACGCCGTGGCTCTGCGTGGGTATACCGCGCCAGGGCGCGCGCGGCGGGCGCAGCATCGTCGGCCGGGCGGCCGGAGTGTCACCGGACAGCGGAGGCTCCTCGGACGGGTCGGACGAGCGGATGGCGGGGTGCGGTGGAGGCGGTACGGGGTTGTGGTGCGGGGTTTCGGATCGCGGGCGCGGCGGCCGGGGCGGGCCGGGGCGACGGAGGCGCCGGCCGGGGCCGTCCGGAGATCCGGAGGCCCTGCGCGCGGTGTGATGAACCGAAACGCCACCGTAACGACGCCGGGCGGCCGCTGTCCGACGGATGCGCGAATTTCACCCGGATGAGAGAGGTTTTCTTCAGGGAATCCCTGTGACGGGGCGGTGTCCGTCCGTGAGCGCCCGCGGGCGGTGGGCGGGCGCCGGACGGGGCGGGCACCGCCCCGGGGAGCTCCGGGAGGGCGAACGCCCGTGGCGCGGCGGGTCCGCGCGGCGGGAACCGCGCTGTCCGTACCGGTGCGTCCGGTGCGGGGCGCGGCTGCACACCGAGGAGTGAACCGAGCAGTAAGGAGCGCGCGATGTCGTACCCGAACCGGCCCGGACGCCCCGAACGGCCGAAGGCGGCACCGGAGAATGGCCCGCCGGGCGACCGGCGCGGGGAGCGGCCCCGGGAGCGGTGCGAGGAGCGGCCCCGGGGGCGGCGCGGTGGCCGGTCCGGTGGCCTGCGGGCCGCCCCGTGCGGTGGCCGGCCGCCCGTGGGCCGGGCCGCGCTGCCCGCCGCGCTGCTGGTCACCGCGCTCGCGCTGGCCGGTTGCTCGGACGCGGCCGACTCCCGGGCGCCGGGCGCCACCGGCCCCTCCCCGGCGCCCACCCCCACCTGGCAGAAGGTCACCGGGACGCCGCGTACCGTCCCGGCCGTACGGGAGTTCCGGGCGGCCGACGGGCGCGGCTGGCGGCCTTCCAAGGGCGCCCGGATCGTGGTGCCCGCCGGGGAGAAGAGCACCGTCGCCGACGAGGCGCGGCTGCTCGGGCAGGATCTCGGCGGTATGCCGGTGGCCTTGGGCGATCAGCCCGTACGGCCCGGGGACGTCGAGGTGAAGCTCGCCGGGAAGGACGGCAAGGCGGCTCCGGCGCGGCCGGACGACGCGCCCACCGGTGACACCGCCGACGAGGCGTACACGCTGACCGCCCGGGACACCCGGCTGACCCTCACCGCCCCCACCGACGCCGGGATCTTCTACGCGACCCGCACCGTCAAACAGGCGGTCCGCGCGGCCGGGGGGCTGCCCGAGGGCACGGTCGAGGACCGGCCCGACCGGGCGCAGCGCGGGATGCTGCTGGACAACGCCCGGAAACCGTTCACCGCGAGCTGGATCGAGGACCGCGTACGGGAGCTGGGCGATCTCAAGCTCAACCAGCTTCAACTGCACTTCTCCGACGACCAGGGCTTCCGTATCGCCAGCGACACCCACCCGGAGATCGTCTCCCAGGACCATCTGTCCAAGGACGAGGTCCGGCGCATCCTGCGGCTGGCGCACTCCCGGCACATCAGCGTCATCCCCGAGATCGACTCGCCCGGCCACCTCGGCGCCGTCCTCGACCATTACCCCGAGCTTCAGCTGAGGAACGCGAGCGGGAGGGTGCTGCGCGGCGCGATCGACATCTCGAAACCGGCCGCCGGGAAGCTCATCGACGAGCTGATCGGCGAGTACGCGAAGCTCTTCGGCGTACCCGAGGGCTCGGCCGCGTACTGGCATCTGGGCGGCGACGAGTACCAGGCGCTGACGGTCTCCGATCCGGCCGCGTCCTACCCGGGGCTGGCGCAGGCGGCGCGGAAGAAGTACGGGCCGAAGGGCACGATCGAGGATCTGACGACCGGCTGGCTCAACGACCGGCAGCGCGCCGCCGAGAAGGCCGGGCGCGACCGCGTCGAGGCGTGGAACGACGGCTTCTTCGCGAACACGCGGGTCAAGGCCGACAAGAACCGCACCGTCGGCTACTGGACCGGCACCGAGATCGGCGCCAACGACCCGGCCCGCTTCCTGCGTGAGGGCCGCACCGTGGTCAATCTCAACGACGCGTACCTCTACTACGTCCTCGGTGAGCCGAATCAGTTCACCTATCCGACCGGTGAGCGGATCTACCGCGAGTGGACGCCCGCGGTGCTGCGGCACACCGCGCCCGTCGACGTCCCGGCGAGCATGACCACCCCGGAGCGGATCCCGGGCGCGCGCTTCGCGATCTGGTGCGACCGGTCGCAGGCGCAGACGCCGCAGCAGATCGCCCAGGGCATCCGGCTGCCGCTGGCGGCGCTGTCGCAGAAGGTGTGGGACCTGCGGAAACCCGCGCTGAGCTGGGCGGACTTCAAGAAGCTGGCGACGAAGGTGTCCGGTACGGACTGAGCGGCGGGCCCGTCCGGAACCGGCCGCGCCGGTTCCACGGCGGGTCACGCGGGTGTCTCGGACCATGCTGCCCCGGATGAGCGGAGGGAGTCGAAAGGGACGGCCGGAGCCGCCACCCCCCACAGGAGAGGCTCCGGCCGTCGTTCGCGGGAGGGGCCGTCGCGGGCCCCTCATCCGATACAGCGCCGTAGGCGCCAAAAGCGTCACAGGGGGTGTGGAAGGCCGCACCCCGGCGGTCTGGACGACGGCCGGGAGGGGCCCGTAACGTGCCAGTTCGCGCCGGTCGGCGCGCTTGTCGTACGACTGCCGCGGCCGGGTCGGGCCGCCGCCGACGGGGGGTTCGATGGATCCGTACGCGCCGTACGCCCCGGGTCGTCCGCGGCGGATTCCGGGCCCGGGGCCCTCCGGGGTGATCAGCCGGGATACCGTCTGCGAAGCCACCGGTGTTACCGGGGGTTCCGCGGACGTCGCCGGAGGCGGCGGCCGGTAGCGGAAGCAGTGGGCAGCAGCAAGGACCGGGCAGCGGAGATTCCGCACGCGACAGGAATGGACCCGTGCGAGGGGACGACACTCAGCCGGACGACAGCCGGCTGACCGCTGCCGTGCAGGCGGCACAGGACGGCGACGAGGCGGCGTTCCGCGAGGTCTACCGTGCGGTGCATCCCCGGCTCCTCGGCTATGTGCGGACGCTGGTCGGCGAGGCGGACGCGGAGGACGTCGCGTCGGAGTCCTGGCTCCAGATCACCCGTGACCTGGGGCGGTTCAGCGGGGACGCCGACCGGTTCCGCGGCTGGACCGCCCGGATCGCCCGCAACCGCGCCCTGGACCACATCCGGATGCGCGGCCGCCGCCCGGTGACCGGCGGCGACGAGAGCGAACTCCTCGGCACCCCGGGCGCCTCCGACACCGAGGGCGAGGCGCTCGCCGCCCTCGGCACCGGCCGCACGCTGCGCTTGATAGCCACGCTCCCGCAGGATCAGGCGGAGGCGGTGGTGCTGCGGGTGGTCGTCGGGCTGGACGCCAAGAGCACCGCGAAGGTCCTCGGCAAGCGGCCCGGCGCGGTCCGGACGGCGGCCCACCGCGGACTGCGGCGCCTGGCCGAACTCGTCGGTGAGGGGAACGACGGGACCGCGGTCGTGACGGAGGGTGACGGCGTGGCGGAAGGTGACCCGGCCCGCCGGGCGACGGGCGGGCCGCGCGGGGGTGGTGGAACGATGGGCGGGGTGCCCGTCCAGGGGCGAAGACGCCGTGACGGCGTGGCGGAATCGTACGTACCGGGTGTGACGGAAACGGCCGCGCGAACGCAGAAGGACATGTGATGGCCGACGACCGGTACAACTGGCTCGACAACGATGCCGCGGAGCGCCTGCTGCGCGGCGAGCCGGTCGGCACCACCGCACCCGGCGCCCCCGAACTCGCCCGGCTGCTGGCGGACGCGGCCCCGGCCGGCCCCGGCGCGGCGCCGCTCCCGGGGGAGGAGGCCGCCCTCGCCGCCTTCCGCCGCGCCCGTAACGACGTCCCGGCCCGCCCGGGGGCCCGCGCGCCGTCCCGGGGCCGTGCCGGTATCGCCCGGCCCTTCCGGCGCGGTTTCGTGGTGGCGCTGGCGGCCTGCGCGCTGGGCGGGGTGGCGGTGGCGGCCGGTACCGGCGTCCTGCCCAGCCCCTTCCGCCCCGGCCCCGCCCCGGCGACCAGCGTCTCCACGGACGCCACCCCCGGCGCCCTCGAATCCCCGGACGCCTCCGGCACCACCGCCCCCGGCACTCCGGACGCGACCGCGGGGGAGCGGCCGACCGGCCCGGCGACGGTCTCCCCGACCCCGGGCTCCTCGCACGGCGCCACCGTCCCGCCGTCCTCCGGCGCCTCCCGGAGCCCGGGCCGTGCGGTGCCCGGCGACGGCGAGAACGGTTCCGCGGAGCGCCGCGCGGTGGTGCTCGCGCTCTGCCGGGACTACGAGGCGGGCAAACGCGGTGCGATGGACCGCGAGACCGTACAGCGTCTGGAGCGCGCCGCCGGGGGCCCCGCGAAGATCCACGCGTTCTGCCGCCGCTACCTCCAGCAGCAGGGCAACGGCGACGGGAGCGACGGCGGCGACGGCTCCGGCACGGGCGGGGAGAACGGCCACGGCGGTGGCGGTGGCGGGAACGCCGGCGGCGGACAGGGCGGTGGGAAGGGCGGCGGCGACGAGGACGACGACGGACAACCGCCGACCGCGCCGGGCGACCCGGACCCCGCCCCCAGCTCTCCGGCGCCGGACGTCCCTGACCCGGCGCCCACGCCTTCGCCGGGCACCGCGTCCCCGGCGTCGGCGGTCTCCCCGGGCGCCGTGTCCCCGGCCCGCGCCGCTTCTCCGGACGCGCGGCGGCCGGTGGCGGTGTGACGTTTTTTCGGGGCCCGGCGCAGTACTGAGTGAGCCGACTGGTCATCGGCGGCGCGTGGGCCGGGTTCCCCCCGTACCCAGGGCCTCGCGCACATGGCGCGGGCGGGGCACGTTCCCCCGGCCCTGCCCGCGCCCCCTCTTCCCCGGTGGCGGCCCGAGGGGCTTTACGGCTCTTCCTCAGCGGCTTTCCGGCGGGTGGCCCCCGGCCCCCGGGCGGGCCGTGCGGGGGCTGCGTCACACTGGTGCCATGTCGTCACCCCGCCGCGCGTGCCCCGTCTGCACCCGAGAGATCGCCGTTGTCGGCGGCCGTTTCGCCCGCCACGACCCGCCCGGGCGGCGCACGGTGCTGGAGCTGGTCTCCTGCCCGGGATCGCGGCGGATCGCCCCGATGATGGCGCCCGCGGAGAAGCTCTTCGATCCGGAGGAACCGCCGTTCCCCGGCCAGCAGCCGCTGTTCTGAGCGGCGCTCCGTGACGTCCGGGTGCGCTACGGGGCGAGGACGTCCAGTTCGGCCATGGCGCCGACGGTGATCTGACGGGTCAGCTCCTCGGCGCGTGCCGCGTCCCCGACCCGTACCGCCTCGGCGACCTGGACATGCAGGGAGACCGCCGCCGGATCCGGGTCGGTGAACATGACGTGGTGCGCGGTGCGGCCGGTCAGTACGGCGGCGACGACATCGCCGAGCCGGGCGAACATCTCGTTGCCGGAGGCGGTCAGCACCACGCGGTGGAACGCGGTGTCGTGCACCAGGTACGCGTCGAGCTGCTGGCCGCGGGAGGTGGCGACCATGCCCATGGCGTGTTCGGTGAGCGCGGCGCACTGGGCGGGGCCGGCGTGGACGGCGGCGAGCCCCGCGGCGACCGGTTCGACGGCGGAGCGCAGCACGGTCAGTGAGCGCAGTTGCCGGGGGCGGTCGCGTCCGGCGAGGCGCCAGCCGATGACCCGCGGGTCGTAGACGTTCCACTCCTCGGGCGGCAGGACCGTCACGCCCACCCGGCGGCGGGAGGTCACCAGCCGCATGGACTCCAGGACCCGGATCACCTCGCGGACGACGGTGCGGGAGACGTCGAACGCCGCCGCCAGCTCCTCGGCGCGCAGGACCGTGCCCGGCGGATGATCGCCCGCGGTGATCGCCGGGCCGAGAGCCTCCAGCACCCGTGCGTGCGGCCCCTGCCCCTGGTTCTCCATGGGATAACCCTACGTTCCGCCCGGCTCCCACTTTAAGTATGACGTTTGCGCCACATCCCCTTGAATAAGTCGTATGTAATGGGTTTCAGTGGGGTGTCATACCGAGGTCGAAGAAGACAGCGAGGTACACGGGTATGAGCACGCCCCACGTCATCGTCGTGATGGGAGTCGCCGGCACCGGCAAGACGACGATCGGCCCGCTGGTCGCCCGAGCGCTCGGTGTGACATACGCCGAGGGCGACGACTTCCACCCGCCGGCCAACATCGCCAAGATGTCCGCCGGAACCCCGCTGGACGACGCCGACCGCGGCCCGTGGCTGGACGCCATCGGCGCCTGGGCCCACGGACAGGCCGGACACGGCGGCGTGGTGAGCTGCTCCGCCCTCAAGCGCCACTACCGCGACCGGCTGCGCGCCGCCGCCCCCGACGTGCTCTTCCTGCACCTCACCGGCGACCGCGCGCTGATCGAGCGGCGGATGGCCGAGCGGAAGGGCCACTTCATGCCGACCGCGCTGCTCGACTCGCAGTTCGCCACCCTCGAACCGCTCGGCGCCGATGAACGCGGCGTCGCGGTGGATGTCTCGGGCACCCCCGAGGAGATCGCCGCCCGCGCGGCCGACGCCCTCCGCGCCGTCCCCGCCGCCTGACCCCCGGGGCCCCCGGGCCCGCCCTCCGCCGAACCGTACGGTCCGGGCCCGCCCGGATCCCGTCCTTCCTTCCCCCCTTCCTCTAGGAATCGCCGTGACTCATCTCAGCGTCGAGATGCTCGCAGCGGACGCGGCCGAACCGATCACCTCGGCCGGTCATGCGCAGCTGGGCATCGCCGTTCTGGCGGGCATCGCCGTCATCGTTGTGCTCATCACCAAGTTCAAGCTGCATGCCTTCCTGTCGCTGATCATCGGCTCGCTGGTGCTCGGCGCGGTCGCCGGGGCGCCGCTGGACAAAGCCATCGCCAGCTTCTCCACCGGTCTGGGCTCGACGGTCGCCGGGACGGGTGTCCTCATCGCCCTCGGCTCGATCCTGGGCAAACTGCTCGCGGACTCCGGGGGCGCCGACGAGATCGTCGACACGATCCTGGCGAAGGCGAACCGGCGGTCGATGCCCTGGGCGATGGTGCTCATCGCCTGCGTCGTCGGGCTGCCGATCTTCTTCGAGGTCGGCATCGTGCTGCTGATCCCGGTGGTCCTGCTCGTCGCCAAGCGCGGCAACTTCTCGCTGATGCGCATCGGCATCCCCGCCCTGGCCGGACTCTCCGTCATGCACGGCCTGATCCCGCCGCACCCCGGGCCGCTCGTCGCGATCGACGCGGTCGGCGCCAACCTCGGCATCACCCTCGCCCTCGGCGTCGTCGTGGCGATCCCCACCGCGATCGTCGCCGGGCCGCTCTTCGCCCGCTACGCCGCCCGCTGGGTCGACATCCGGCCGCCCGAGAACATGGTTCCCGAGCGTGCCTCGGCGGAGCTGACGAAGCGGCCGCGGTTCGGCGTCACCGTCGCCACCGTGCTGCTGCCGGTCGTGATGATGCTGGCCAAGGCGCTGGTGGACATCGTCGTCGACGATCCGGAGGACTCCGTGCAGCGGGTCTTCGACGTCGTCGGCTCGCCGATGATCGCGCTGCTCGCGGGCGTCCTCGTCGCGATGTTCACGCTGGGCCGCTCGGCCGGATTCACCAAGGGCAAGATCGCCACCACCGTCGAGTCGTCGCTCGGCCCGATCGCCGGGGTGCTGCTGATCGTCGGTGCCGGCGGCGGCTTCAAGCAGACGCTGGTGGACGCGGGCGTCGGCCAGATGATCCTGGACATCTCCAAGGGCTGGAACATCTCCGCACTGCTGCTGGCCTGGCTGATCGCCGTCGCCATCCGGCTGGCGACCGGCTCCGCGACGGTGGCCACCATCTCCGCGGCGGGCCTGGTCGCCCCGCTCGCCGCCGATATGAGCAGCACCCATGTCGCCCTGCTGGTCCTCGCCATCGGCACCGGCTCGCTGTTCTTCAGCCACGTCAACGACGCCGGGTTCTGGATGGTCAAGGAGTACTTCGGCATGAACGTCGGCCAGACCCTCAAGACCTGGTCGGTGATGGAGACCCTGATCTCGGTGGTCGGCATCGCCTGCGTCCTGCTGCTGTCACTGGTCGTCTAGCGGCGCGCGACGCCGCCGCGCGAGGGGCCGTACGGGCGGGGAGCCGCCGGTGCGGCCCCGTCGCGTATCCGCGGGTCAGGACGGTGCGGACGGGCGTTTCAGCAGGACGATGCCGTCCTCCTCGGTGATCTGCCGGTAGCCGTGGGCCCGGTAGAGGCCGAGCATGCGGGCCGTGCCGGCCGCCGGGCAGGGGGTTTTGACGGTGGGGTCGTGCCGGTCGGAGATCACCCAGTCCGGCAGGGCGCGCGGCAGCCCGGTGGGCGCGGCCGGATCGCCGCCGGTGCCGAAGCAGACCAGGCTGACGGTGGTGCGGCCGGTCAGCATCGGCGCCAGCCGGTTGGACGAGGCGACGCGTACGCCGTCGGGGATGCGCGCCGCCACCCGCTCGGCGGTGCGGACGTGCGCGGGGGTGCGCCAGGCCGACGGCAGCACCAGGTCGTGGAAGGGGTAGACGGCCGCCGTGATCAGCGTGAACGTGGCGGAGAAGGCCAGCGCCCGGCGGCGCAGACGGCCCGGGAACAGCTCCGGGCGCCGGTGCAGCACATCGATCAGACCCGCGAACACCAGCGGCATCAACGCCGCGTTGTAGTGGAAGTTCGGCTGCCAGTAGTGCTCGTTGCCGGCGATCAGCCGCCAGCCGAGGGTGGGCAGCGTCAGCAGGACCAGCGGGGAGCGCAGACCGAGGAAGGCGACCGGCGCGGCCAGCATGAACAGCAGCAGCCACTTCATCGGCGGCCAGAAGAGACGCAGGACGGCCGGGGCGAGACCGGCCGCCCCGCCGGACGGGGCGCCGCCGCCCGGCAACTGCTGCCAGTAGTCGAAACCGCCGTGCGGATTCATGGCGGGCAGCAGGACGAGCATCTCCAGCGCGGTCCCCGCCACTCCGGCGACCATGGCGCCGATCCCGAGGAACAGCGGCCACCGGGGGTGGTGCGCGGGGGCGGCGCGGCGGTCGCGGGCCGCCTGCCATGCCACATAGCCGCCGATCGCGGCCAGGGTGAGCCCGAGATCCTCCTTCACCAGCAGCAGCGGCGCGGCCCAGGCCACCGCCGCGCCCCACCGCCGGTGGCCGAGCGCCGTCACGGCGAAGGCGAGCAGCGGGACCGCGAAGCAGATCTCGTGGAAGTCCTTGGTGACCGCCGTGGCGATGCCCCACGAGGCGCCCATGCCGCAGCCGATGACGAGGCCCGCGACCGGTCCGGCCGCGCGGTGCGCCCACCGGGTCAGCGGATAGCAGGCCAGCGCCATCAGGGCGGCCTGGACGACGAGCAGCGTGGTGGCGCCGGGGAAGAGCCGGTAGACGGGGGCGACCAGGACCAGGATCGGGTGGAAGTGGTCGCCGAGCAGGTTGAAGCCGGGGCCCTTCAACTCCACGACCGGGGCCCGGCCATGGGCGTAGGCGCGGATCGCCTGCTCGAATATCCCCAGGTCGTAGCCGGCGTTGAGCATCTGACGGTGGCGCAGCAGGGCGACGACGGTGTACAGGGCGAAGCAGGCGGCGGTGAGGGACCAGGCGAGGGGCCGGGGCCCGGGGATGCGGTCACGCAGCGCGGGGAGAAGCCTTCCCGGGCGGGGCTCGACGCTCTCCCGGGGCCCGGGTATCCGGGGGCCGGATTCCGGGGACGCATCCGGGTCCGCTCCGCCCGCCTGCCCCGGAGGTATCGCCTCCGGTGTCCCCTCGGTCCGTTCCGCCGCCGTTGCCATCGCTCCACCTGTACTCGGCCCGCCGGAACGCGCGGTGCCCGCCCGCGGGCCGGCGGGGTCCGGTACCTGGCCCGGCCCTTCTCCTCGGCCCGGCTGCCAAGGGAGCGTAAACCGGACACCGCTCCCACCGGCGGGTTCGTGCCGCGGCGGGGAACCGGCGGTGGTGTCCGGGCGCCCGGCGGAGCGGGCGCGGGGCGTCGCGTCGCCGCCGGTGCGGTGCCGTGCGGGGGCGGGGCCCGGCCGCCGCTCCTTCTCCGCGGAGGCGGGCCACTGCCTTCCGCACCGGTGGGGCGGCGGAGAGGCCCCGGCGCCCGCAGCCGGTCCGCCCCGGTTCACCGCCCGGGGTGTGCCTCCTCCCCGAAGAAGGAGCGCAGGGCCTTGGCCGCCCGGCCCGCGGCGCCCTCCGCCGGGGCCGCCCAGGCGATATAGCCGTCCGGCCGTATCAGGTACAGGGCCGGGTCCGGGCCGTACGCGGCGCGGAGATGGCCGTGGGTGTCGAGGAGATCGGCGGCCGGGCCCTCGGTGCGGACGGTGCGGAGCACGGCGGGGTCGGTGGGCAGGCCGGCGGCGTCCAGCTCGATGTCGCCCAGGGCCAGCAGGGTGAAGTGCGGGCCGCGCAGCAGGTCGAAGAGGCGGACGGGGGCGCCGCCGGGGGTGGTGCAGGGGGCGTCGGGGGCGCGGTCGCCGGCGTGCGGGGTGGTGTCGGGGACGTGCGGGCGCAGCTCCTGGGTGAGGGGGCTGTCGCGGTAGCCGATGCCGAGTTGGTGGAGGTCGCGGTCGCGGCGCCAGCTACGGGCGCGGTGGAGGCGGGTGCTGGTGGCGAGGATGTCGTCGGCGATCGGGCGGCGCTCGGCCTCGTAGGAGTCGAGGAGGGTGGCGGGGGCGCCGTGGCGGAGCACCTGGCCGAGCTTCCAGCCGAGGTTGTAGGCGTCCTGGACACCGGTGTTGAGGCCCTGACCGCCGGCGGGGGAGTGGATGTGCGCGGCGTCGCCGGTGAGGAAGACCCGGCCGGCGCGGAAGGCGTCGGCGCGGGCGGCCCGGGGGCGGTAGACGGAGGTCCACAGCACCTCGCGGATCTGCTCGGGCGCGAGGTGGGTGTGGCGGGCGAGGGCGGCGCGGGTGCCCGCCTCGCTCGGGTCGGGGGTCTCGCCCGGGGCGATGACGAACGCCTGGAAGAGATCGGTGCGGGCCAGCGGGAGCATCCACACCGCGCCCTGCTCCTCCGGCAGGGGCCAGCGGTGCCAGTGGTCGCGGTCGAGTCCTTCGACGCGGACGTCGGCGAGGAGGGCCGCGCCCTCCTCCAGGGACGGGCCGCTCATGGTGATGCCCAGGGTGTGGCGGACGGTGCTGCGGCCGCCGTCGGCGGCGACCAGATAGCGGGCGCGGACCGGGTACGCGGCGCCGTCGGGCCCGCGGAGTACGGCGGTGACGCCGTCGGCGTCCTGGGTGAACGTGGTGAGTTCGGTGCCGAAGCGGAGCTCGCCGCCCAGCTCCCGCAGCCGGGTGTGGAACAGCTCGACGGTGCGGAAGAGCGGCACCATCACGGTGTTGGCGTACGGGGCGGCGGGGGTCGGCTCGTAGCGCTCGACGGCGCGGAAGGTCTTGACGATGCGGCCGTCGCGCCAGACGCCGATCTCCGGGTAGAGGCCGCCGGCCGCCTCGACGGCGTCCAGCAGACCGAGGTCGTCGTAGACCTCCAGGGAGCGCGGCTGGTGGCCGGTGCCGCGGGCGCCGGGGGAGAGGGTCCGCTGCCGCTCGACGACGAGGGCGCGCAGACCGCGGCGGGTGAGGTCGATGGCGAGGGCGAGGCCGGTCGGGCCCGCTCCGGAGATCAGGACGTCGACCGGGGCGCCGGCGCCCTCGGGGGTGGGCAGGGGGACGGCGGAGGTTTCCTTAACAGCGTTAAGTTCCATGCTTCCGAGGCTGCGCTTAACGGTGTTAAGTTGTCAACATGGTTTCGCGCATCGACCGGAAAAAGATGGTGGACACCGCCCTCCAACTGCTCAACGAGGTCGGTCTCGACAAGCTCACCGTCCGCCGCATCGCCACGGAGCTGCACGTCCAGGCGCCCGCGCTCTACTGGCACGTCCGCAACAAGCAGGAGCTTCTCGACGAGATGGCCACCGAGATGATGCGCCGGATGGCCGCCCCGCTGATGGCCGAGCCGGACCCCGCCGTCACCTGGCAGGAGCAGTTGGCCGAGGTCTGCCGCGGGCTGCGCCGCGGACTGCTCGGCTACCGCGACGGCGCCAAGGTCTTCGGCGGCACCCGGATGGTCGGCCAGGGGTACGCCGCGCCGTTCGACGCCTTCATACGGCGGCTGGTCGAGGCGGGCTTCGGCTTCCCCGAGGCGGTCCAGGCGTGGTGGACGGCGTACAACTTCACCGTCGGCCTGGTCATCGAGGAGCAGTCGGTCCACCCGGACCCGGCCCGCCCCGAGTACCGCGATCCGGCCTACGACGACATCGAGCGCGAGCGGCGGCTCGGCGGCCGGTACCCGTACGCGGCGCGCGCCGGCGGGGAGCTGTTCGGCGACATCGAGCGGAACTTCGAGACCGGGCTGCGGATCATCATCGCCGGTATCGAGGCGACGGCGGAGATACGTCCGGCCGGAGGGTGAGCCACCACGGCGCCCGGCCGTCCCGGTACGCCGCGCCCCCGGCCACCACCGCGCCGCGCCCCCGCCACGCATCAGGGGCGCGAGCCCCGTCGGCCCGCGCCCCCCGTGTGCTCACCGTCCGCCGCTCACCGCTTCGGGTCGATCGCCCGTTTCAGCAGCGGGGTCAGCGGGCGCTCCACCCAGCGGTGCAGCAGCCAGGCCAGCGCCAGCATCGCGGTGACGGTCAGCGCCAGCGTCGCGTACGACGGCAGTCCGGCGCCGATGTGCAGGGCGTGGACGACGACCCAGCCCAGGTGTTCGTGGACGAGGTAGAAGGGATAGGTGAGCGCCCCGGCGACGGTCAGCCAACGCCAGTTCGCCCACCGCAGGTGGCCCAGCGCGATCGCCCCGACGAGGACGAAACCGGCGGTGACGACGGCGACGATGCCGAACTGCGAGCGGTAGGAGAAGCCGCCGGCGGACGCCGGGTGCCACAGTCCGGCCACCGCGAAATGCTGCCCGATCAACCAACTGACCAGCACGATCGACCAGGCGATCGGGTCGCGGGCACCGTAGCGGTGCAGCAGGTACAGCCCGATGCCGCCGATGAAGAACGGCGCGTACTCCGGCATCAGGACGGTGTCCAGCAGCGGTTCGTGGGCCGCCTGCGCCAGCGCGGCGGCCAGCGTCCAGCCCGCGCAGAACAGCACCACCCGCCGCCGCGTCGCCCCGGGCAGCACCACGCAGAGCGCGAAGAGGGCGTAGAACCGCATCTCCGCCCAGAGCGTCCAGCACACGCCCAGCACCCGGTGCACGCCCAGCGGCATCTGGAGCATCGTCAGATTGGTCAGCACCTCGCTGGGCGCCACCGCCTCGTAGACCACGCCCGGCAGCGCGAAGACGGCCGTGACCAGCAGGACCGCGACCCAGTACGCCGGATACAGCCGGGAGATCCGGGACGCGATGAACGCCCGCAGGGTGCGCCCCCAGCCGCTGAGGCAGATCACGAAACCGCTGATCACGAAGAAGATCTGCACGCCCAGACAGCCGTACGCGAAGAAGCCGGAGGCGGTCGGGAACTGCTCCGCGGGCGAGGAGCCCCACGCCGTACCGATCTCGCCGTCCCGCCCGCCGTAGTGGTACGCGGCGACCATCAGCGCGGCCAGCAGCCGCAGCCCGTCCAGTGCCCGCAGCCGGGACGGCGCCCGGCGCGCCCGCTGAGGGGCGGCGGGCGGCGCGCCCGCTCCGGCGGCGGGCGCCGGGACGGTCAGTTGCCCGGTCATCCGGTCGCGACCCGCTTCTTCAGCCGCCGCTGCACCGCCCGCGCCCGGCGCGCCACCCGCAGCACGGCGGGGTTGCGCGGCAGGAACGCCAGTTGTGAGGGGATCGCGCCGGGCAGCGCGAGCGCGGTCAGCCGGCGCCGCTTGAAGTAACGGCGGGTGTACGGCGTCAGATGCGCCGTCAGGTACCGCTCGGCGGCCGGGCGGAGTCCCGGATAGATCTGGTGCTGCATCGCGTAGCCGACCGCCTCGACCAGCCCCGGCGGGACGGGCTTGACCGCGGTGGCCGCCGGATCGTCGAGGTCCGGCACGGTCGCGTCGACGAGCGTCACGGGGATGCGGTTGCTGTTCTGGTACGGCGTGAGCCGCTCCAGCAGCAGCGCGGTGCCGGTGCGGGCGACCGGCAGCCCGTAGAACGCCGATGCCGTCAGCAGCGCCGTGGAGAAGCAGCCGACGACGAGATCCGGCCGCATCCGGGCGTAGACGACCTCGGCGAGCACCGGGGTGTCCAGCACCGTCAGCGCCACGTCGAGCTTTTCGGCCTCCCGCTCCAGCAGACGCGACCAGCGGGCCGGGGCCGACGGGTGCGGTTTGAAGACCAGCGTGCGGTGGCCGCGCGCGACGGCGCCGCGCACCATCCGGACGTGCAGGTCCTCTTCTTCCTGCGGGGTGAGGATGGAGAGCGCGGAGAGGTACTGGCCCAGCAGCAGCGCACCGCCCTCGGGGAGGTCCAACGGGCCGGAGGCGTCGTCGAGTTCGCCGAGGACCTTGGTGAACGCCTCCGTCGGCACCGTCTGCGGCGCCACCTCGAACTCGGTGAGCAGCAGCGGGGTGAGGCCCGGCACCAGGTCCAGGTGGAGGAGCCGGTCGATCCGGGTGCCCACCAGCGGGTCGAGCTTGTTGCGGGTCGGGCCGTAGCTCATCAGCCCGTCCGCGTAGACGTCGACCGGCGCGTCCGGGAAGAGCTGGGCCACCGCCAGCGCCGGGTTGACCTGGATGGACTCGACGGCCAGCGCGACGCGGTCGTCGCCCAGGTCCCACTCCTTGCGCAGATAGCGCTCCCACAGCGGTACGTCGTCCGGGCGCGGGGACCAGCCGCCGGGGTGGAAGGGGTGGATGGTCTCGTTCCAGGACAGCACGGAGTCGAAGCGGGCGCGCAGCTTCGCGAAGCCGGGTGCCGCGTCCAGCGCCAGGGTGGTCTCAGGTGTCGCCGCGTTGTTGCAGATCAGCAGCAGGTTGCGGTCGGCGGGGGAGAAGGCGCCGCTGTCCAGGGCGGCGGCGAGGGTCGCCGTGCCGTACAGGGTCGACGCCAGGAAGATGCGGGTGAGCGGCCGGGTACCCATCAGGCGGCGACCCCCGAGGCGACGGGCCGGCGGCGCAGCCGCCGCAGCCGGGACGCACGCTGCACATCCATGGAATCCAACGCTTCCTTCAGTACGTCCTGCGGCATACGCCTCAGCGCCGCCGCGCTCAATTCCCGCAGGGCGCGGGCCACCTGCGGCTCAAATCGTTCAATGGAGCCGAGATGGTGGGAAATGATCGCGCAATACGTCCGGACCGCTTTCGGCAGCAGTTTGTCCGCATCGCGGTCCTGGGCGGTTTCCTCGATTACCTGATCGAATGCGCGCAGGAAATCCAATTGCCGGACATCGCCGATCTGTGTGAGCGACGATGCCACTCCGCGCCGGTAGAAAATACCGAGCAGTCCGACGACCGCCATCGATTCCGCCTCGCGGTGCAGCCGCCAGATCCACGGCCGGTCCTCCGCCGTCCGCAGTCCGTCGCGGAAGCGCAGCACACCGCTGTCGAGCAGCCGCCGGTGGTAGATCCCCGCCCAGGCGTACGCGTAGTCGACGGAGGTCGAACGGTCGGCGGGCAGGATCACGTCGCGCGGGTTCATCACCACCCCGCGCCGCCCGTGCGGCACCCGGCTGACCGTGCGCGCCCGCGCCGTGCACTGGACGTGGTCGGTGCGGACGAAGTCGCACCCCAACTCCTCGATGGCGCCCAGCAGATCGCTCAGATGGCCCGGCGCCAGCCAGTCGTCACCGTCCAGGAAGGTGAGGTACTCGCCGCGCGCCGCGTCCAGACCGGTGTTGCGGGCGGTGGCGAGTCCGCCGTTCTTCTCGTGCCGCAGCAGCCGGGCGCCCGGCAGCTCGCGTTCGGCGCGCTGAAGGATCTGCGGGGTCTCATCGCGCGAGCAGTCGTCGACGAGCAGGAATTCGAAGTCCTCCCGGGCGTTCGCCGCCAGGCTCTTGAGGGTGTCGGGCGCGTATGTCTGCACGTTGTAGAACGGCACGATGACGGAGAGCTTAACCACCCGGGTGACGTTAGGGGCGGCGCCGCCATTCGTCTTTACCGGCGGCGGACGGCACGGTGAACGAAGAATGGCGGGACGGTTAACCGGCCCGATCCGGCGCCCGGTTCGCCATTCGGCGACCGGCTGTTAACCCTTTGTTGCGCGGTGGTTGGTCCGCCGAACGAAATGGATTCCTAGCGTCATCGACGTGCCCTCACGTACCCCTTCTACGCCGCGGGTCGCGGTACTCGCCGATTCGGACACCCGGTGGAAATGGGGCGCTTCGACAGCGTACCGAATCCACCCGGAGGCCCGGCTCGACGGCTACCTCCTGCGCGGCCGAGCCACCCCCACGGTCCGCCAGCTCCACGAGGTCGGCGCCCGCGCCGAGACGCTGCGCGAGATCCGCGGCACCGACTTCCTCGACCTGATGCGCGGTGACGCCGGCTCCGCCGAGCCGTACGACACCCTCGTCCTCGCGCTGGTCGGCGGCGGTGTCCAGGCGATGCTGCACGGACTGGCCCGCGCCTGGGAGGGCACCGAACGCCGCCCCGCCGTCGTCACCGGCTACGTCGGCGTGGTCTACGAGAAGCTCGCCGACGGGCTGCTGCTGCGCCACGGCGCGGACGTCGTCCTCGCCAACTCCCGGCACGACGCGGACCGCTTCCGCGACGTCTACCGCGGCGTCGGCGCCGACGACTCGGCCGTCACCGAATGCGCCCTGCCGTTCCTCGGCGGCGACCCCTACACCGGTGAACACTCCCCGTACACCGTGGTGTTCGCCGCCCAGCCGTCCGTACCGGACAACCGCGCCGACCGGGCGTACCTGCTGCGCCGCGCCGTCGAGCACGCCCGCAAGCACCCCGACCGCGAGGTGCTGATCAAGCTCCGCAGCAAGCCGGGCGAGCACACCACGCACATCGAGGAGCTGCCCTACCAGAAGCTGGCGGCGAAGGTCCCCGGCGGACTGCCCGCCAATTGCCGCCTGGTGTACGGGAACATGGGCGAGGTCCTGGACCGCACCGACCTGATGGTCACGGTCTCCTCGACCGCCGCGCTGGAGTCGCTGCACCGCGGCGTGCCCACCGCCGTCCTCACCGACCTCGGCATCCGCGAGGTCCTCGGCAACCACCACTTCCTCGGCTCCGGCTGCCTCGCCTCCTGGGACGAGCTCGACGCCGGGCACCGGCCCGAGCCCGACGCCCGCTGGCTCGCCCGCCAGGGCGTCTGCGCCGACGGCGGCTACGGGCGGGCCTTCGACGCGGTCCGCGAGAAGGTCGCGGCCCTGCACGCCGCCGGGCCGCTGCCGCCGCTCGCCCCGTACTACACACCGCGCACCGCCCCCGGCTACCTCCCCGGCATCCTCGCCCGGCACGGCCTGGACGCCCGTGGCGTGCCCGTCGCCGGATACGCGCCGGAGGGCCGCGAGGCGCCCGGCGGGCTGCGCAAGGTCGCCCGCGACGCGGTCCGCGAGGCCGCCCGCGGCGCCTACCGCCACGGCGTCCAGCGCGTCGCGCCCGCCATCCGCCGCTGGGGGCAGTTGTGACCGTTCCGCCCGTCCGCCAGGGGAGCCCGCGCGGCCCCCGGAAGGAGCCCGCCATGCCGCACCGCCCGCCCGCCTCCCCGCCCGTCGTGGTGGCCGTCATCCCCGCGCGCGGCGGTTCCAAGGGCGTGCCCGCCAAGAACCTCGCGGCCGTCGGCGGCGTCCCGCTGGTCGCCCGCGCGGTCCGCGCCTGCCGCGGCGCCCGCCTGATCACCGACGTCGTGGTCTCCACCGACGACGACGCCATCGCGGCGGCCGCCCGCGGCGCCGGCGCCGTCGTCGTCCGCCGCCCCGGCGACATCGCCGGCGACACCGCCACCAGCGAGGCCGCCGTGCTGCACGCCATGGACGCGTACGAGGCCGAGCACGGCACCCGGGTCGACGCGGTGCTGCTGGTCCAGTGCACCAGCCCGTTCCTCACCGCCGAGGACGTCGACAAGGTCGCCTCCGCCGTCGTCGAGGGCGGCGCCGACACCGCGCTGACCGTCGCCCCCTTCCACGGCTTCGTCTGGCGTGACGCCGACACCATGGCGGAGGCCGCCGGTGCCCTGGAGGACGGCGCCCTGGAGGCGGCTGCCGGCGCCGCCCCGGCCGGCCGGCGCGCCACCGTCACCGCCGTCGCCCCGTCCGGCGGCTACGGCGTCAACCACGACAAGTCCTTCCGCCCCCGCCGCCAGGACCGCCCCCAGGACCTGCTGGAGACCGGCGCCGCCTACGCCATGGACGCCACCGGCTTCCGCGCCGTCGGCCACCGCTTCTTCGGCCGCACCGAACCGGTCCGCACCGACCCGGCGCGCGTCCTGGAGATCGACGACCCGCACGACCTGGCGCGCGCCCGCGCCCTCGCGCCGCTCCTCGACGGGGCGCTGCCCGGCGCGCTGCCCGGCGCGGACGACATCGACGCGGTCGTCATGGACTTCGACGGCACCCAGACCGACGACCGGGTGCTGATCGACGCGGAGGGGCGGGAGTTCGTCTCCGTCCACCGCGGTGACGGCCTCGGCATCGCCGCGCTCCGCAAGGCGGGCCTGAAGCTGCTGATCCTCTCCTCGGAGCGCAACCCGGTGGTCGCCGCCCGCGCCCGCAAGCTCCGCATCCCCGTCCTGCACGGCATCGACCGCAAGGACCTCGCCCTCAAGCAGTGGTGCGAGGAGTCCGGCGTCGCGCCCGAGCGGGTGCTCTACGTCGGCAACGACGTCAACGACCTGCCCTGCTTCGATGTCGTCGGCTGGCCCGTCGCCGTCGCCGGGGCGCACGACGTGGTGCGCGGCGCGGCCCGCGCCGTCACCGCCACACCCGGAGGCAGCGGCGCCGTCCGCGAGATCGCCTCCTGGCTCCTGGGCCCGTCCCTCTGAACATCCCGAACCGCACGCCCCCGGGCACCACGCCCGGTACCCACCCACACACGAAGGACCTCCCCATGAGCGGCAACTCCCGTATCCGCAACCTCGGCAACCGCGAGGCCGGCCCCGGCCGCCCCGTCTACGTCACCGGCGAGATCGGCATCAACCACAACGGCGACCTGGAGAACGCGTTCGCGCTGATCGACGCCGCCGCCGACGCCGGCTGTGACGCCGTGAAGTTCCAGAAGCGGACCCCGGAGATCTGCACCCCGCGCGACCAGTGGGACATCGAGCGCGACACCCCCTGGGGCCGGATGACGTACATCGACTACCGCCACCGCGTCGAGTTCGACGAGGAGGGCTACCGCGCGATCGACGAGTACTGCAAGAAGCGGAACATCGCGTGGTTCGCCTCCCCCTGGGACGTCGAGTCCGTCGCCTTCCTGGAGAAGTTCGACGTCCCCTGCTACAAGGTGGCCTCCGCCTCCCTCACCGACGACGAGCTGCTGCGCGCCATGCGCGCCACCGGCCGCACCGTCATCCTGTCGACGGGCATGTCCACCCCGAAGCAGATCCGGCACGCCGTCGAGGTCCTGGGCAGCGACAACATCCTGCTCTGCCACGCCACCTCCACGTACCCGGCGAAGGCGGAGGAGCTGAACCTCCGGATGATCAACACCCTCCAGGACGAGTACCCGAACGTCCCGATCGGCTACTCCGGCCACGAGACCGGCCTGCAGACCACCCTCGCCGCCGTCGCCCTCGGCGCCACCTTCGTCGAGCGCCACATCACCCTCGACCGCGCCATGTGGGGCTCCGACCAGGCCGCCTCCGTCGAGCCGCAGGGCCTGTCCCGCCTCGTCCGCGACATCCGCACCATCGAGGAGTCCCTCGGCGACGGCGTCAAGAAGGTCTACGAGAGCGAGCTGGGCCCGATGAAGAAGCTCCGCCGCCACGCCGGCGTCGTCGCCGAGGCGGAGGCCGCCCAGACCCCGGCCGCGGTCTGACCGGCCCCGGGAAACGGCGGGACACCACCGTGAGCGCATCCGAAGGCCCCCGCGCCGAGCCGCCCGCGCCCGGCGCGGCGGCCCCGCCCCGGGAGGCGGCGGGCACCCCCCGCCGGCTCCCGGGGGTGCCCCGCCCCCGCGACCGCGCCGCCACCGGCGCCACCGCCCTGCCCCCGGCCACCCTCGCCTTCGTCGAAAGCCCGGTCCAGCTCCTCAACGTGCTGGAGTGGGCGTACCAAGAAGGGGGTGCGGGCGGCCCGGACGGCGCCGGGACACCGGCCACCCCGGCCCCCGGCGCGGCTTCCGGCCCGGCGGCTTCCGGGCCCGCGGCTTCCGGCCCGGCGGCCACCGGCGCCCCGGCCGGCCCGCCGCCCGGCGTCGCGCCCCCGGTCGCCCCGGGGCACATCTGCGGGCCCGGGGCCGCCACCTCCCCGGGGCACGCCCCCGGCACCCCGGTGGGCACCCGGGCGCCCGGCTCCGTCCCCCTCACCGTCGTCGTGCTCTCCCCGCACGACCCGATGACCCGCGGTCAGTTGCGCCGGATGGCCGAACTCGCCCGCGAGGAGGGGCACACCGTCCGCTGGGAGGACGCCCGGGACGGCGCCACCGCCCCCGTCCGGACCATCGGCGGGCTCGCCCCTCTGCTGCGCCGCGCCGAGCGCATCGTCATCGGCGACCCCTTCTCCCGCTACGTCCAACTGCTGCTCACCCTCGCGCGCGCCCGTGACCTGGTCGTCGTCGACGACGGCACCGCGACGATGGAGTTCATCGCCCAACTGGCGCGCGGGGAGCGGCTGGTGCGCTGGCACCGGCACGGCAGCGGCCGGGGGGCGCGCGATCTGATCTTCGCGCCGTTCGCGCGGGCCGCGCGCCGCCGCCTCACCCCGGCGCCGGACGGCGGCCACCGCACCGTCGGCGTCTTCAGCTCCATGCCGGTCGAGGCGCCGCCCGGCGTCCGCGTCGCCACCAACGCCTTCGCCTGGACCCGCCGCCGCTTCGGCCCGCCGCGGCTGACCCGCGCCGCCGACATCGTCGGCACCTCCCTCGTCGAGACCGGCGTCGTCGACACCGACCGCTATCTGGAGGCCGTCGCCCGTCTCGCCCGTACGCACGGCGCCACCCGCTACTTCGCCCACCGCCGCGAGCACACCGACAAGCTCCACCGCCTCGCCACCGAGACCGGTCTGGAGGTGGTCCGCCCCGACCTGCCCCTGGAGCTGATCGCCCGCCGCGGACCGATCGGCCGGCTGATCGTCAGCTTCCCCTCGACGGTCGTGCACACCCTGCCGCTCGCCCTCGTCGGCACCGGCGTCCGCGTCGCGGTCTGCGACGTCGACCCCGCCTGGCTGACCAGCCGCGCCTCGCCCCGCGCCCAGGGCTTCCTCGACGACGTCACCGGCACCGCCCGGGGCGTCGACCGGCTGACCCCGGAGCGGCCGGAGCGGGGATGAGCGGACGGCCCCGGGCGGCGACGCGGCCCGGCCCGGGGCGATGCGAAAACCAGAGGAAGTACCCCACCACCGGGTCATCCATGCGGCGTTCGGATCGGAAATCTTCCCCTGACGGGCTGAACTTTTGTTGATCCAGGGACAGTTGCCCCCGCCGGGACCGTAACCTTCCCGGCGTGAACCAACTGATGTACCCTGCCGCCGCCCCTGACCCCGCCGACCCGCAGGACCTGCTCCCCGGAGCCCTCTCCGAGGCGTTGCACACCGAACTCATCGCCTTCCGCCGCGACCTGCACATGCACCCCGAGCTGGGTAATCAGGAGTTCCGCACCACCGAGGCGATCCGCGGCCGGCTGGAGGCGGCCGGGCTGCGGCCCCGGGTGCTGTCCGTCGGCACCGGCCTCATCTGCGACATCGGTACCGACCCGGCCGACCCCGCCCGCGCCGCCACCGGGACGGCCGCCGCCACCGGGGCGGACGGCGCCACCGGGACGGGCGACGGCGCCCGCCCGCTGCTGGCCCTGCGCGCCGACATCGACGCGCTGCCCATCCCGGACACCAAGACGGTCGCGTACCGCTCCACCGTCCCCGACCGCGCGCACGCCTGCGGTCACGACGTCCACACCACCGTCGTCCTCGGCGCCGGACTGGTCCTCGCCGACCTCGCCCGCCGGGGTCTGCTGCCGCACCCGGTCCGGCTGCTCTTCCAGCCCGCCGAGGAGGTGCTGCCCGGCGGCGCCCCCGACGCCATCGAGTCCGGCGCCCTGGACGGCGTCGGCCGCATCCTCGCCGTCCACTGCGATCCGCGCGTCGACGCCGGACGCATCGGCCTGCGCACCGGACCGATCACCTCCGCCTGCGACCGTCTGGAGGTCACCCTCGACGGTCCCGGCGGCCACACCGCCCGCCCGCACCTGACCACCGACCTGGTCACCGCCGCCGCCCGGGTGGCCGTCGACGTCCCCGCGCTCGTCGCCCGCCGCGTCGACGCCCGCTCCGGTCTCGCCGTCACCTGGGGCCGCCTCGACGCCGGGCACGCCTGCAACGTCATCCCGCAGCACGCCGAACTCTCCGGCACGGTCCGCTGCCTCGACCTCGACGCCTGGCGGCGCGCCCCCGACCTCGTCCACGCCGCCATCGACGAGATCGCCACCCTGCACGGCGCGAAGTCGCAGATCACCTACGTCCGCGGCGTCCCGCCCGTCGTCAACGAAGCCACCTCCGCGCAGCTTCTGCACGACGCGATGACCGCCCGCTGCGGCCCCGCGTCCGTCGAGTCCACCGAACAGTCCCTGGGCGGCGAGGACTTCTCCTGGTACCTGGAGCAGGTCCCCGGCGCCATGGCCCGCCTCGGCGTCCGCGCCCCCGGCAGCAACGACCGCCACGACCTGCACCGCGGCGACTTCGACGTCGACGAGTCCGCCATCCGCACCGGCGTCGAACTCTTCACCGCCGCGGCCCTGCTGTCCGGCGCGGCACCGCTGCTCTGAGCCCGCAGCCGCAGCCGCGGCGCTTCGCCCCGCCGACCGGACGATCGACGGGGCGAGGCGCTGGGCGGGCGGGCGCCGGGAAACCGCACCCGGGCCCGGCGGAGCCGCTGTCAGCGGCGGCCGGGCGCGTCGCCGGTCCCGTCGCCGGCGAGGTATCCGCCCCGGCCGACGACGGTCACCGGTTCTACGGGTGGTACTTCTCCGCGACGACCTCGGCGGCGCCGAGCTTGGCGTCCAGGGTGACGCGGACGGTCACGCTGTTGGTCTTGGCGGCCGTCTCCAACTGCTCCACGTCGCACTTGTAGGTGCCGAAGCCCTCCTTGTCGATGGCGACGTTGCCCTCCGGGTCACCGCAGATCGCGGCCGCGCCGAGCACCTTCGTGGCGTTGGCGACGAGGAACGCCTGGTCCATGCCGCCGCTGTCGGGCTTGACGATCAGCTTGCCGGGTGCGAGGTAGGACAGCTTGCCGACGATCGTCCGCGCCTGCCCCGGCGCGGTGCCGCCCCCGGTGGACCCGCCGCTTCCGGTGGATCCGCTGCCCCCGGTGGACCCGCTGCCCCCGGTCGTGGAGTGCGCACCGGACCCCGTGCTCCGCGCGGATCCCTCGCCGCCGCCCTGCCCCTGTCCGTCGGAGCCGCCCGCGGACTGCGACCGGTCCGCTTCCTCCATGGCCGACGAGGAGTTCACCTTGCCCACGCCCGTGTCGCTCTGGCCGCAGGCGGTGAGCCCCGTCCCCAGCGCCGCCGCGGCGGCCACGGCGAGGGCGATACGGCGGGCGGCGCGACCGCGAAAGCGGTGGGCGGTGGCGGTGATCATCATGTGCTCCCGATGCAGTGTCTTGGGTGTCCCGTTTCCCGGACGACCACCACTCTGGGAGAGCGCCCTGCCGTTCCGCTAACAGGCCGCTAATGGGCCCTGCGCGGCCGACCGGGTGGGGGCGGCGGGGCGCACGCCCCTCAGCGTCGGTTCCCGTCGTGTCCGCCGCGCTGACCCTCGCGATCCTCGCGATCCTCGCGATCCCCGCGATGCCCGTGTTCCGCGTCCGCGCGGGACCGACCGCCGGACGGCGCGGGGGCGGAGCCCGCGGCTCCCGTCGTCGCCCAGGAGGCCAGGATGCGCAGGCCGTCGTGGGACGGGGTGCCGGGTTCGGCGGTCCAGACGACCAACTGCTGATCCGGGTCGTGGGCGCAGGCGAGAGCGTCCCAGTCGAGCGTGAGGTCGCCGGTGACGGGGTGGCGCAGGACTTTGCTGCCCCGGGTCCGCGCGGCGACGTGGTGCTCGCCCCACCAGCGGCGGAAGTCCGCGTCCTTTATCGACAGTTCGCCGACGAGTGCCGCCATACGCGGATCATCCGGATTACGCCCCGCCTCCATACGGAGCATCGCCACGCACGCACGCGCGGTGCCCTCCCAATCCACGTGGATTTCCCTCATGGCCGGGTCCGAGAAAACCAGCCACGCGTAATTCCGCTGCTTCTGCGGAAGCGCCGCGAAATCGGTGAGCAGTGCGGCGGCCATCGGATTCCAGGCGAGTACGTCCATACGGCGGCCGAGGACGAGGGCCGGGCTGACCGGCAGTTCGTCGAGCAGCCGCCGCAGTTGGGGGTGGGCCTGCTGCGCGGCCTGCCCGCGCGGTTTCGCGGTGGCCTTCCCGGCCAGTTCGAAGAGGTAGGCCCGCTCCTCCTCGTCCAGGTCGAGCACCCGGGCGAGCGCGGCCAGGACCGGGGCGGACGCCTGCCTGCGGCCCTGTTCGAGCCGGGTGTAGTAGTCGGTGCTGATCGAGGCGAGCAGGGCCACCTCCTCACGGCGCAGCCCCTTGACGCGCCGGCCCGCCCGGGTCTCCGGGAGCCCCGCGGCCCGGGGGGAAACCTCGGCCCGGCGGGCCTTCAGGAATTCCCCCAACTCGTTCGCATCGCTGCCCATGCCGACAAGTGTGCCAGCGCGAGCGCCCGCGGAGAGGGGGCCAACTCTGTCCCTGGACCGTGTTGTCCGGCCGGAACCGTCCCATTGTGGGAGGGCGGGCGGGGTGCGACGGTGAATGAGGCGGCCGATGAGATCCGTAATCGGGTTCACCGATACCGGACCGCGTGCCGAAGGATTGCGCGCCGGAGAATCACGAATCCACTGTCCGGCTACCCGGCACCCTCCCCACAGGAATTCCCCCCACAAAAATTCCCCCCCACAGGAATTTCCCCGCGAAAGAAAAGGTGAAGGATCAAGGATATGGCGAAGAACACGGCGAAGGACACGAAGACAGATGTCACCTTCCCCAGCAGCGGTATGAACCTGGCCGGCCACCTCTACGCCCCCGCCGACCGCGCCGAGGGCGACCGCCTTCCCGCGCTCGTGATCGGCCACCCGACGACCGGGGTGAAGGAACAGGCCCCCGCTTCGTACGCGCCCCGGCTCGCCGCGGCGGGCTATCTGGTGCTCACCTTCGACGCCGCCCACCAGGGCGCCAGCGAGGGCGAGCCGCGCGGTCTGGAGGACCCGTTCCAGCGAGCCGAGGACTTCCGCAACGCCGTCACCTACCTGACCACCCGCGCCGATGCCGACCCCGAGCGCATCGGCGTCCTCGGCATCTGCGGCTCCGGAGGCTATGTGCCGTACGCCGCCCAGACCGACCACCGTATGAAGGCCGTGGCCACCGTCAGCGCCGCCGATGTGCCGGCCTTCTTCCGGAGCGCCGACCCCGAAGGCTTCCGGAAGCTCGTCGAGGAATCCGGACGGGCCCGCACCCAGGAGGCGCTCGGCGGCCCGGTCCGGATGGTCCCCGTGCTGCCCGACACGGTCGACGATGCCACCCCGGCGTCCGTACGCGAGTTCCACGACTACTACAAGACGCCCCGGGCCCGGCACTCCCGCTCCACCGGCGCGTACGCGCTGCGCAGCGCCGGCCTGCTGGACCAGTACGACTCCTACGCGGAGATCCACAAGATCGCTCCGCGCCCGCTCCTGATGATCGCCGGCTCCCGGGCCGAGACCCTGCCCTTCAGCAGCGGCGCGGTGGAGAAGGCCGGTGACACCGCCGAACTGTTCGTCGTCGACGGCGCCACGCACGTGGACCTCTACGACCGGGACGAGGCCGTGACCCCGGCCGTCGCCAAGCTGACCGCCTTCTTCGGCAAGCACCTCTGACGGCACCGAACCGCTGCCCCTACGAACGCGCGCTCACCCGCGTGTCCCCGCGAGGACACCTCGGCGCCCCCGGGACCCCCGGGGGCGCCGCCACGAGCGGGCCGCGCCCCCGGGCCCGCCGGTGCCGCGTCCGGGCGGCCCGGTGCCGCAGGCGGCACCAGTTGCCGACAGAGTTTCGGCCGACCCCCTCCACGCTCCCGCCCCGTCCCCCACCCCCCTTGCACGACGAATCGATAACGGCAGCGCCGTAGAGGGTTTTGCGCCATGTCTACGCGCGTTAATCTCCCGCTAAGCCGGAGCCACAGGGGGCTCCGGGAGCGAAGGGAAGGCCCCGTGCGTCGGGTCACCAGGATTGCCGCCGCGGCCAGTGCCACCGCGGTTCTCGCGCTCACGGCCACCGCGTGCGGGCAGAGCTTCGCCGAGGCGAACCGCGCCAAGCACGCGGGCGTCGGACTCGCCTTCGACATCGGTGGCCGCGACGACCACTCGTTCAACGAGGCGGCCGCGCGGGGTACGGAGAACGCCCGGAAGGATCTCGGCGTCAACGTCAAGATGCTCACGGCGAAGAACGGCGAGACCGAGGCCGACCGCGAGCAGCGGCTGACGTCGTTCGCGGAGGCCGGGTACAACCCCGTCATCGGCGTCGGCTTCGCCTACAGCCAGTCGGTGCAGAACGTCGCGAAGGACTTCCCGGACACCACGTTCGGCGTGGTCGACGCGGTGCCGACGGGCAAGAACGTCGACGCGATGGTCTTCGCCGAGCACGAGGGTTCGTATCTGGCGGGCGTCGCCGCGGCGCTGAAGAGCAAGAGCCACAAGGTCGGCTTCATCGGCGGGGTGAACAACGCGCTGATCCAGAAGTTCCAGGCCGGATTCGAGCAGGGGGTGCGCGCCACCGACCCGAAGGCCCAGGTCGTCTCGCAGTACCTCTACCCGAACAACGACAAGGGCTTCAACGACCCGGCGGCGGCGAAGGCCAAGGCGTCCGGCATGCTCGACAGCGGTATCGACGTGATCTACTCCGCGGCCGGCCAGTCCGGCGCCGGATCCATCGAGGCGATCAGCAAGCGCAAGGGCGCCTGGGCGATCGGTGTCGACTCCGACCAGTACCAGCAGGCGGGCCTGGCGAAGTACCGGGACTGCATCCTCACGTCCGTCGTGAAGAACGTCGACGTCGCCGTGTACGACCTGATCAAGAGCGTCGAGGACGGTAAGCCGCTGACCGGCGTCCACGCCTACGACCTCAAGAAGAACGGCGTCAAGCTCGCCACGTCCGGCGGCTTCATCAAGGACATCCAGCCGCAGATCGACGCGGCCCGGAAGCAGATCGTCGAGGGCAAGGTGAAGGTCAAGGAGACGCCGTAGCCCGGGACGGCACGACCCGGCGGCCCGGTCGGGGCCCCGGGGCCGCCCGCCGTGCCCCTTCGTGACCCTCGCGCGTCACACCCGCCCCTTCCGCTCCTTCATCCCCGAGGGGAGTGCGTCATCAACGCAGCAGCCACGAGCAGCGCCCCGGCCCGGCCGGACGCCCCTGCCGTAGAACTCCGCGGAATCACCAAACGGTTCCCGGGCGTCGTCGCCAACCACGACATCCACCTCACCGTCCGCCGCGGCACCGTCCACGCCCTCTGCGGCGAGAACGGCGCCGGCAAATCCACCCTGATGAAGATCCTCTACGGCATGCAGAAGCCGGACGAGGGCACCATCGCGCTGGACGGCACCGTAACGGCGCTGAACACCCCGGCCGACGCCATCGCCCACGGCATCGGCATGGTCCACCAGCACTTCATGCTCGCCGACAACCTCACCGTCCTGGAGAACACCGTCCTGGGCGCCGAGAAACTGCACGGCATCGGCGGGCGCGCCCGCGCCCGGATCATGGAGATCTCCGACGCGTACGGCCTCGGTATCCGGCCCGACGTGCTCGTCGAGGACCTCGGCGTCGCCGACCGGCAGCGCGTGGAGATCCTTAAGGTCCTCTACCGCGGCGCCCGCACCCTCATCCTCGACGAGCCGACCGCGGTCCTCGTCCCGCAGGAGGTCGACGCGCTCTTCGCCAACCTGCGGGAGCTGAAGTCCGAGGGCCTGACCGTCCTGTTCATCTCGCACAAGCTGGGCGAGGTGCTGTCGGTCGCCGACGACATCACCGTCATCCGCCGCGGCACCACCGTCGCCTCCGTCGCGCCCGCCGACACCACGCCCAAGCAGCTCGCCGAGTTGATGGTCGGCAGCGAACTGCCCTCGCCCGAGACCCGCGAGTCGACCGTCACCGACGTACCGATGCTCCAGGTCGACGGGGTGCACCTGTCGGCCACCGACTCCGACGGCGTGGTCCGCACCGTCCTGGACGGCATCGGCTTCACCATCCACAAGGGCGAGGTCCTCGGCGTCGCGGGCGTCGAGGGCAACGGCCAGGCGGAACTGGTCGAGGCGATCATGGGAACCCGCACGCCCGACCGCGGCACCGTCACCCTCGACGGCACCGACCTGTCGGGCACCTCCACCCGCCGCCGCCGCGAGGGCGGCATCGGCTACGTCCCCGAGGACCGCCACCGCCACGGGCTGCTGCTCGAAGCGCCGCTGTGGGAGAACCGCATCCTCGGCCACGTCACCGAACGCCCCAACAGCAAGGGCAGACTCCTCGACCCGGCCGGTGCCCGTAAGGACACCGCGCGGATCGTCGAGGAGTACGACGTGCGCACCCCCGGCATCGAGGTCACCGCCGCCTCGCTCTCCGGCGGCAATCAGCAGAAGCTGATCGTCGGCCGCGAGATGAGCCACCACCCCAAGCTGCTGATCGCCGCGCACCCCACCCGAGGGGTCGACGTCGGCGCGCAGGCGCAGATCTGGGAGCAGATCCGCGAGGCCCGCCGTGAGGGCCTGGCCGTCCTGCTGATCTCCGCCGATCTGGACGAACTGATCGGCCTGTCCGACACCCTGCGGGTGATGTACCGGGGCCGGCTGGTCGCGGACGCGGATCCCGCAGTGATCACCCCGGAGGAGTTGGGCTCCGCCATGACCGGTGCCGCCAGCGGCCACCTCACCGCGGACGGGGACGCCGACACCGGCCGTCCCCGGTCCGCCGGAACCGAGCAGACGGGCGGTGACCAGGCATGACCGCCGCCAAGCCGGCCGCGCGGGGCGCCGCGGGGAGCGCCACCCGCGACAAGGTGGTCCTCGCCCTCGCCGCCCCGCTGCTCGCCGTCGTCGCCGCGATAGTGATCAGCTCACTGGTCTTCCTGGCGTCCGGCGAGAACCCGTTCCGCGCGTACGGGATCATGGCCGATTACGGCCACTACAGCGACAGTCAGGTCTGGATCGTCAACAAGGCGGTCCCGTACTACCTGTCCGCGCTCGCGGTCGCCATCGGCTTCCGGATGAACCTCTTCAACATCGGCGTCGACGGCCAGTACCGTCTCGCGGCGTTCGCCGCCGCGGCGGTCGGTGGATCGCTGGTGCTGCCCGGCGCGCTCCAGATCGTGCTGCTCATCGTCATCGCGATGCTGGTCGGCGCGGTCTGGTCGGGGATCGCCGGAGTGCTGAGGACCACCCGAGGGGTCAGCGAGGTGATCACCACGATCATGCTGAACTCCATCGCGGCGTCGGTCATCGGCTACTTCCTCCAGGACGGCCGTCTCGCGATCAAGGACGGCAACCTCCTGCACACCAAGTTCCTGCCGGAATCCAGCCACTTCTTCTCCTTCCCGACCCACCCCAAGCCGGTCTACGGCTTCGTGGTGATCGCGGTGATCGCCGGAGCCCTCTACTGGTTCCTGCTCTCCCGCACCCGCTTCGGTTTCGACCTGCGGGCCGTCGGCGCCTCCGAACCGGCCGCCGAGGCCAGTGGCGTCAGCGTCAAGCGGATGGTCGTCATCTCGATGCTGCTCTCCGGCGCCGCCGCCGGTCTGGTCGGCATGCCCACCCTGCTCGGCGAGTCCTTCCAGTACGGCACCGACTTCCCGGCGGGCATCGGCTTCACCGGCATCGCCATCGCCCTGCTCGGCCGTAACCACCCGGTCGGCATGGCCTTCGGCGCCCTGCTGTGGGCGTTCCTCGACCGCACCGGCTCCCGCCTGGAGTTCGAGGGCTACGCCCAGGAGATCGTCGGCGTCATCCAGGGCGTCATCGTCCTCTGCGTCGTCATCGCGTACGAACTGGTGCGCCGCTACGGCCTGCGGCTCCAGCAGCGCAAGGTCGGCGAGGAACTGGCCGCAGCCGCCAAGGCGGCCGGTGCCGACAACAACGAGAAGCCGGAGGTGTCGGCGTGAGCGCGGACCTCAAGCCCGCGGCGCGGTCCGCCGCGGCCCCCGCGAAGGGCGGGCGGCGCAAGCTGACCTACCCCTGGATCCTGCTGATCATCGCCGTCGCGCTGCTCGCCGTCTCCGGCCTGCGGGCGCTGACCGGCACCGCGGACCTCACCTCCACCGGCCAGTTCGGTGCCGCGCTCTCCGCCGCCGTACCGATCGGCCTGGCCGGTCTGGGCGGCCTGTGGTCGGAGCGGGCCGGTGTGGTCAACATCGGCCTCGAAGGCATGATGATGCTCGGCTCGTTCGCCGCCGGCTGGATCGGCTGGCAGCACGGACCGTGGGCGGCGGCCGCCGCGGGCATCGTCGGCGGCGCGCTCGGCGGACTGGTTCACGCCATCGCCACCGTCACCTTCGGCGTCGACCACATCGTCTCCGGTGTCGCGATCAACATCCTGGCGCTCGGCGCCACGCAGTACCTCGCCACCCTCTGGTTCGGCCAGGAGGGCAGCGCGGCGCAGGCGGCGGGCGGCAACGACAAGCAGTCGCCGCCGATGCCGGACATGCCGACGTTCACCGTCCCCGGCCTGTCCGACTGGCTGAACTCCATCGAGGCGCACCACTGGTTCTTCGTCTCCGACCTCGCCGGCATCCTCGGCGCGGCCGTCACCAACGTCTCCTGGCTCACCCTCGGCACCCTCGGCCTCTTCGTCGCCACCTTCTACCTGCTGTGGCGCTCGTCGTTCGGCCTGCGGCTGCGCTCGTGCGGTGAGGCGCCGCTGTCGGCGGAGTCGCTCGGCGTCAACGTCTACGCGTACAAGTACGCGGCGGTGCTGGTCTCCGGCGCGCTCGCCGGGCTCGGCGGCGCGTTCCTCTCCATCGGCGTGCACTTCTACCAGGACGGCCAGACCGGCGGCCGCGGCTACATCGGCCTCGCCACCATGATCTTCGGCAACTGGCGGCCGGGCGGCGTCGCGATGGGCGCCGGACTCTTCGGCTTCATGGACGCGATGCAGTTGCGCAGCGGCGGCCCCACCGTCCACGCCCTGCTGCTGGGGCTGGCCGCGCTGCTCGCCGTCCTCGCCCTGCTGCGGCTGCGCGCCGCCAAGCGGGCGCAGGCGGCCGTCGCCGCGGTCATCGCCGTGGCGCTGGTGGTCTGGTACGCCGTCGCCGATACGGTGCCGCTGGAGCTGGTCGAGGCCAGCCCGTACATCGCCACTCTGCTGGTGCTCGCGCTCTTCTCGCAGCGGCTGCGGCCGCCGAAGGCGGGGGGCCGGCCCTACCGTCGAGGACAGGGCGCATGACCTCACAGGAGCCGGTCGACTGGACCGCTCTGCGCGCGCGGGCCCGGGACGCGATGTCCCGGGCCTACGCCCCGTACTCCGGGTATCCCGTAGGGGCCGCGGCGCTCGTCGACGACGGCCGTACGGTCATCGGCTGCAACGTCGAGAACGCCTCGTACGGCCTCGGGCTGTGCGCCGAATGCGGTCTGATCTCGGCGCTGTTCGCCACCGGCGGCGGCCGTCTGACGGCCTTCACCTGCGCGGACGCGGCGGGCGAGGTGCTGATCCCGTGCGGACGCTGCAGGCAGTTGCTGTACGAGCACGGCGGCCCGGAGCTGCTGATCGACACCGTCTCCGGCATCCGCCCGCTCGCCGAACTGCTGCCGGACCCGTTCGGACCGCAACACCTGGTCGGCTGAGAGCGGTCGGCGCGGCGCGGGCTCGGGGGAGCGGGGGCGGGATTCTCCGGGGTTTTTCCGGGGGCTTTCCGGGGTGGGTCGGGGGCGCGCCGGGGCGTGCGCGCCGGGCCGGGGCCGGGATCGCGGCGGCTCGGGGCGGCTCGGGATGTGCGGGCCAGGCATCGTGACCGGCCGGGTTCGGGCGCTACGGGGTATACGGGCGGGCGTCTTGGCGCTCGGGCCCGCGGTGCTTCGGGGCGCCGCGTGCCGCGCCGGGTCGTGGCACATCGCCGGGCCGGTCCGCCGCGTCCCGGGGCGTGTGCGCCGGGCGGCCCCGGGCCGCGCCCGCGTCACTCCGTCCGTCCGCCGGACCACCGGCCGTGCTCCCGGCGCGCGTTCCGCGCCATCCAACCTCGCCCCTCCTGTTCTATGCGTGTAGAACAGGAGGCAACCGTTCGAAAGGAAGCCTCCATGGACGTCATCTCCGTCATCCGCACCAAGCGCGACCGCGGCGAGCTGACCGCCGATCAGATCGACTGGGTCATCGGCGCCTACACCCGCGGCGAGGTCGCCCACGAGCAGATGTCGGCCCTGGCCATGGCGATCTTCCTCAACGGCATGAACCGCACGGAGATCGCCCGCTGGACCGCCGCGATGATCAACTCCGGTGAGCGGATGGACTTCTCCTCGCTCACCCGCCCCACCGCCGACAAGCACTCCACCGGCGGCGTCGGCGACAAGATCACCCTGCCGCTCGCCCCGCTGGTCGCCGCCTGCGGCGCCGCCGTCCCGCAGCTCTCCGGACGCGGACTCGGCCACACCGGCGGCACCCTCGACAAGCTGGAGGCCATCCCCGGCTGGCGCGCCCAGCTCACCAACGCCGAGATGCTGGACGTGCTCCGCGACGTCGGCTCCGTCATCTGCGCCGCCGGCGACGGGCTCGCCCCCGCCGACAAGAAGCTCTACGCGCTGCGCGATGTCACCGGCACCGTCGAGGCGATCCCGCTCATCGCCTCCTCGATCATGTCCAAGAAGATCGCCGAGGGCACCGGCTCCCTCGTCCTGGACGTCAAGGTCGGCTCCGGCGCGTTCATGAAGAACCTCGACGACGCCCGCGAACTCGCCTCCACCATGGTCGAGTTGGGCACCGATCACGGTGTCCGTACCACCGCGCTGCTCACCGACATGGCCACCCCGCTCGGTCTCACCGCCGGTAACGCCCTCGAAGTCCGCGAATCCGTCGAGGTACTGGCCGGCGGCGGCCCCCGCGATGTCGTCGACCTGACCCTCGCCCTCGCCCGGGAGATGCTGAACGCGGCCGGACTGCCCGACGCCGACCCGGCCAAGGCGCTCGCCGACGGCTCCGCCATGGACCACTGGCGCCGCATGATCCTCGCCCAGGGCGGTGACCCGGACGCGCCGCTGCCCGTCGCCCGCGAACAGCACACCGTCAACGCCCCCGCCACCGGCATCCTCACCGGTCTCGACGCGTACGCCGTCGGCCTCGCCGCCTGGCGGCTGGGCGCCGGCCGGGCCCGTAAGGAGGACCCGGTGCAGGCCGGCGCCGGCGTCGAGATCCACGCCAAGCCGGGCGACTTCGTCGCCGCCGGACAGCCGCTGCTCACCCTGCACACCGACACCCCCGAGAAGCTCCCCTACGCCCTCGAAGCCCTCGACGGCCACCTCCACGTCGGCCCCGCCGACACGGAGTACACCGCCACGTCGGTGGTCCTGGAGCGCATCGGCTGAACGGTGCGGGCCGCCTCCCGGGGCGAGGGCGCGGGGCGCTCCCCCGGGGGCCGCTTCGCGAGGCGGCCCGCCGCTGCCGTCAGCAGTGCACCCGCGGTGGCAGTCCCTGGACGTCCACCGGCCGGTCGCGGTACGTCGCGGCGAAGTCCAGGAAGGCGCGGACGTCCCACTCGTGGGACGAGACGCCCAGCGAGACCCGCACCGCGCCGCCGAACGGCAGCCCCAGCGCCTGTACGTAGTCGTCGACCGTGCCGGACTCCCGGCGGCTCACCGTCTCCAGGGCGGCGCGGGGTATGCCGAAGGCGGTCTCGCCCGCGCCGGGGTTGCAGAAACAGCCCGTACGCAGCGAGATGCCCCGGGCGGAGCTGTCCCGGGCGACGGCCCGCTCATCGATGACGGCGCCGTGCGGGTCGAGCAGGTGCAGCGCGACCGTGCCGCCGCGCATCCGGGTGCCGGTGGGCCCGTACACCCTGGCCAGCGGGGCGCCGTTGGTGTGCCGCAGGGCCAGCAGTCCGTCGAGCAACCGGGCGGTGAGCGCCATGACATGGGCGTGGACGGCCTCGGGTCCGATGGCGTCGAGCCAGTCCAGGCCCGTGGCGACGTCCGGGATGCTGAGGTAGTTGAGCGTGCCGTCCTCGAAGGCGCTCTCGTCGTCGGTCATCCGGTGCCAGCCGCCGCCGGCGCTGGCGACCTGGACGGTGCCGCCGGAGAACCACGGCCGCCGCAGCACCGCCAGCGCCTCCCGGCGGGCGATGAGGGCGCCGATCCCGGTCGGATAGCCGAAGACCTTGTACCAACTGAGCGCCACGAAGTCGGGGTGCACCCGGCTCAGATCGAGCCGGGTGGTCGGCAGATGGGCGGCGGCGTCCAGCAGTACGTGCCAGCCACGCTCGCGCGCCCGCCCGACCCAGTCGAGCGGATGGCGCACCCCGGTGAAGTTGCTCTGCGCCGGATAGGCCAGCAGCCGCGGCGCACCGCCGGTGTCCGCCCCGCCGAGCACGCCGTCCACCTCCGTGTCGGCGATCCGCAACTCCCGCCCGGCGAACGGTATGGAGGTGACGGACGCGCCGCCCGCGGTGGCGAACGACCGCAGCCCGAGGACGGAGTTGTGGTTGTCCAGCGTCAGCGCCAGCCGCCCACCGGGCGCGAACGGGTACGCCTCCCCGACCAGGCGGCAGGCCCCGGTGGCGTTGGGGGTGAAGATCACGGCGTACTCGGCGGGATCGGCGCGCAGGTACCGCAGCACCCGCGCGCGGGTCGCCTCGATCAGCTCGGTGGAGGCGGCGGAGGTGGGGTTGGCGGAGTGCGGGTTGCCGAAGCAGCCCGCGGCTATGCGGTCGGTGTGGGCGCGCAGGCTGCTGCGGGCCGGGAGCCCGGCGCCGGCGTGGTCGAGATAGACGTGCCCCTGCGCGTCGAGATAGTCGAATTCGGTGGCGCGCAGCGCGTCGATGCCCTGCGCGGGGGGTGCGGGGGTGACAACTGCGTCGGACATGGTTCCTCTTCGAACGTCGTGGAGGGCGTGGAGCCCCGGTTCGCGGCTGCGCGCCTCGTCTTCAACGTACGCCTGACCAACCCTCAACAACCGCCCGGACAAAGGGATTAAGGGGATACCCGGAGAGATTTAGGGGTCTTGTTCGAATGGCCCCTGGCACCCTGGAGAGCCGGCCCTGACGTCCGGCCACCCGGCCCCCGAGGCCCTGCCGCCGGGCACCCGGCTCATGTCCCTGGAACCAGTCGCGCGAACCCCGGCGCCCGGCCCGGCATCAGGCCCCGCCTCCGCGCCCGCCCTCGGCGTCCGCGCCCGCCCCGCGCGTACGTCCGCGGGCCCATCGGGACGGCCCCTCCGCCGCCTCGCCCGTAGTGCCGGAACGTACCTTCTGACCTGCGATTTCTCGTTCGGGTGAGAGCGTTGCGTGGACGGGGTGGGCGCCCGCCGGGCATGCTGGGATGGGTGACGTACCGATAGAGGAGACCGCCATGAGCGCACTCACCGTCGACCACACTCCGGACCAGGGCCGCGAGTGGGACGACACCGTCCGCATCTGGGAACAGACGGACGCACCGGAGGGCTGCAAGGTGGAGATCATCGAGGGGATCGTCACCGTGTCACCGCCGCCGGACACCGTCCACAACTTCATCGCCGACAAGATTCAGCGCCGTCTCTACACCGTGCTCCCCGAGGACTGGGGCATCTACCAGACTCTCGGGGCGGAGGTCCCCTCCCGTAAGGGGCTCTACATCCCGGATCTGGCGGTGGTTCCGGACGCGGTGGTCCGCGACGTGACGGGCTGCTACGTCCCGGCGGGCGCCGCCGAGCTGGTGGTCGAGATCACCTCGAAGGCCAACGCCAGCCACGACCGGATCGCGAAGGCCGCCGGGTACGCCCGTGCCGGTGTTCCGCTCTACCTCCTCGTCGACCGGTGGGCCCCCGGCGGGCCCACCATCACCCTCTACGGGGAGCCGGGGGGCGACGTCTACCGCGTGCTCCAAGCGGTGAAGTTCGGCGATGAGCTGGCCCTTCCGGCGCCGTTCGATCTTCTGCTGGACACGGGGATCTTCCCCGCCTGACGCTCCCACGACGAAGGGCCCGCCCCACCAGGACAGGTGGTGGGGCGGGCCCTCCGGGTTCGGGGGCGGTTACGCGGCTTTCCGGAGCCGCAGCATCCGCTGTTCGGCGAGGGCCTTGCGGGTGGCGTAGAGGGTGATCGCGGCGGCGGCGACCATCGCCAGCAGGCCGAGGACGACGGTGCCGTCCCAGCCCGCCGCGCGGAAGGCCGTCGCGCCGAGCGCACCGCCGACGCTGCTGCCCGCGTAGTACGCGCACTGGTACAGCGCCGACGCCTGGGCGCGCGCCGACTTGGCGGCGCGGCTGACCGAGGACGAGGCGACCGCGTGTCCGGCGAAGAACCCGGCGGTGATCAGGACCAGCCCGGCCAGCACCCCGGCGACCGCGTCGGAGAGGGTCAGCAGCAGCCCGGCGGTCGTCGTGCCGACCGCGAGGTAGAGGGCGCCGCGGCGGCCCATCCGGCCGACCAGCTTGCCCGCCGCCGCGGACGACGCCGTACCGACCAGGTACACCAGGAAGATCGAACCGACGATGCCCTGCGGCAGGTTGAAGGGGTCGGAGACCAGGCGGTAGCCGATCACCGTGTAGACCGCGCCGAAGACCGTCATGAACAGCGCGCCGATGCCGTACAGGCGGCGCAGCAGCGGATCGGCGAGGTGGGCGGCGAGGGTGCGGGCGAGGGCGCGCGGGCCGACCGCACGCGAGGCGAAGTGCCGTGCGCGGGGCACCAGTACCCGGAAGACCACCGCGCACACCACGGCCATCAGACCGACCGCGGCGAGCGCCGCCCGCCAGCCCCACGCCTGCGCGACCCAGCCGGTGACGATCCGGCCGGACATCCCGCCGATGCTGTTGCCCGCCACGAACAGGCCGATCGCGCCGACCAGCGCCCGGGGGCGGACCTCTTCCGCGAGGAACGCCATCGCCGACGCGGGCAGCCCGGCCAGCGCCACGCCCTGTGCGACGCGGAGCGCGATCAGCCAGCCCAGCGACGGCGCGAACGGGACGAGCAGGGCGAGCAGCGCGGCGACGGTCAGCGAGGCGGTCATCATCGTGCGGCGGCCGAAGCGTTCGGAGACCGCGCTGAGCGGGATCACCGCGAGGGCCAGCCCGAAGGTGGCGCCGGAGACCGTCCAGCTCGCCTGGTCCGGCGAGACGCGCAGGGACGCGGAGATCGCGGGGAGCAGCGCCTGCGTGGAGTACAGCAGCGCAAAGGTCGCGAGACCCGCGGCGAAGAGGGCGAAGCTCATCCGGCGGTAGCCGGGGCCGCCCGGGTGCAGCTTGGCCGCGTCGGGGTCGACGGCGGCGGCCACGGAGGAGGAGTCGGGGGACGACAGAGGAGAGGCGGCCGCACGGGTGGTGGCGGTCGCCCCGGTATCAGCGGGAGGCATGGTCCGAACGTAGGCCGCCCACGTTTTATGCGTCCAATGCATGGAAACGCCATAATCGATGTGCTGGTGTATGACAGCAGCTCAGCGAGGGCTGTGTCACCGCTTCGCAACGGAAAAGACATCCAGAGCAGCAAACGGAAAGGCGGCCGGCGATGGCGAAGGAGCGGACACGGGGCCGGACCGGGGGCGCGGACGCCGGGCGCGGCGCGGGCCGGCCGTCCGATCCGGTCCGGACGCCCGGCGCGGCGCACCCGTCCCCGGGACGGCGCGCCACGGGCCGCCCCGCCGGCGGCTCCCGGGCCGCGAGCCCGGCCACCGGCGCCGGGCGATCCACCCCCACCGGCGCGCCCCGGACCGCCACCGGCTCACCGCGTCCGGCCACCGGCGGCCCCAGCCCCGGCGGCCCGGTCCGCCCCGCCACACCCCGCGCCCCCGCCGAGGCGTCCGACGGCGCCGACGTCGGCGCGGGATCGTGGGCGCTGGCCCTCGCGCCCCGGCTCGCGCAGTTCACCGCGGTCGCCCGGTACGAGCACGTCACCCGCGCGGCGCAGGAGCTGGGGATGCCGCAGCCGACGCTCAGCCGGGCGCTGGTGCGGCTGGAGGACGAGTTGGGCGTCGCCCTCTTCGCCCGGCACGGCCGTACCCTCTCGCTCACCCCGGCGGGCCGCGCCTTCCGCGCCCAGACGGAGAAGGCGCTCGCCGATCTGGACCGCGCCACCGAAGCCGTCCGCGCCGACGCCGACCCCGCCGCCGGGAAGGTCGCCTTCGGCTTCCTCCACACCCTCGGCTCCGAGACCGTCCCCGGACTGCTGCGCACCTTCCGCGCCGACCACCCCAGGGTCCGCTTCCAGCTCGTGCAGAACCACGGCGAGGCGATGATCGAGCGGCTGCGCGCCGGCGACCTCGACCTCTGCCTGACCTCGCCGGTCCCCGACTACCCGGACCTCGTCGCCCGCCGCCTCGACGAGCAGAAGCTGCGGCTCGTCGTCCCCGACGACCACCCCCTGGCCGTCCGCAAACGCGTCCGGCTGGCGGAGGCGGCGAACGAACTCTTCGTCACCCTGGAGCCCGGCTACGGGCTGCGCCGGATCACCGACGCGCTCTGCGCGGAGGCGGGGTTCGCGCCCCGGATCGCGTTCGAGGGGGAGGAGGCGGAGACGCTGCGCGGACTGGTCGCCGCCGGGCTCGGCGTGGCGCTGCTGCCGCCGCCCGCGGTGCCCCGGCCCGGCGTCGCCGAACTGACGGTCACCGCGCCCCGCGCCGTCCGCGAGATCGGCCTCGCCTGGCTCGACGGCCACCAGGACACCCCGCCGGTCGCCGCCTTCAAGAAGTTCCTGCTGAGCCGCCGGGGCCTGCTGCTGCGCTGAGAAAGCCCGTAACTCCCTTGTACGGAAAGAGAGTTACGGGCCCGGGTGTGCCCCTTGGGTGCGAGGGGGCGCTACCGCCGCAGCGACGCGCCGAACCCGGCGGCCAGCGGCATCCGCAGGCCCAGGGGCGGCGGCGCGGCCATCGCGTCCTGCACCGGGCGGGCGAAGTCCTGGGCGAAGAGCGTGCCGAGCAGGAAGTCGACGGCGAGGGCGTGGACCTCGGACCGGTGCTGGAGCAGCGCGTGGCCGTCGGAGTGCACCTCGAACCGGCAGGTGTCCCGGTTGATCTTCTTGGCGCGCTCGGCGTAGCGGTACGACAGCTCCGGATCGGTCCGCCCGTCGTTCGTGCCGTGTACCAACAGCACCTGACGGCCGACGAGTTGCTTGACCGGATCGGAGGTCTCCGGCGGGGCGCCGGGCTCCGTCGCGCCCTGCGGACCGGGCTCGCCCGCCCCGTCCGGCTCCGCCCGCGGCCCGCCGTCCGCCGCACCCGGCTCCGGGAACCACGGCGCGAGCCCCAGCACCGCGCCGACCGCCGGATGGCCCGCCGCGTGCAGCGCCGCCCGCGCGCCCACCCCGGCGCCGACCAGGCAGACGGGCACATCGCCGTAGCGGCGGACCACTTCCTCGATCGCCCAGGCGGCGTCCCGTGCCGGATCGCCCGCGGCGCCGTTCCAGCCCCGGTGGCGGTAGCGCACGACGTGGGCGGTCAGCCCCTCGGCGCGCCCCGCGCGGGCCAGCCGTCCGGCGAGCGGCCGGACCGCGAGCGCCGGCCACGGCGACGGGCGCCCCGTCCCGCCCGGGGAGCCGTCCGGCAGTAACAACGCCACCCCGCTCACCGAACGCCCGGAACCCCCCGCGCCGCCTCGCCGCAGCGCGGCGCGTACCCCCTCGTCACCGGACGCTCCCAGCGGTTTTCCCAGCCGGGCGTCACGCACCGGCAGTGCTTGCTGAGCCATGCCCAGAACGATGGCAGATCGTAGCGAGCGGGCCACCCCGCCGACGGGTCACCGTTCCGTATCGTTCGGTGAGTTCTACGCGCGTAGGCGCTAGAGTGCCGCAATGACGAGCGAGACCAGCACCCTCCCGACCAGTGACCAGATCCGGCGCGCACCGAAGGTGCTGCTCCATGATCACCTCGACGGCGGACTGCGCCCCGCCACCGTCGTCGACCTCGCCCGCGCCTGCGGGTACACCGCACTGCCCGAGACCGACGCCGGCAAGCTCGGCGACTGGTTCCGCGAGGCGGCCGACTCCGGTTCGCTGGAGCGGTATCTGGAGACCTTCGCGCACACCTGCGCCGTCATGCAGACCCGCGAGGCACTGACCCGGGTCGCCGCCGAATGCGCCGAGGACCTCGCCGCCGACGGTGTCGTCTACGCCGAGATCCGCTACGCCCCCGAGCAGCACCTGGAGAGCGGACTGAGCCTCGAAGAGGTCGTCGAGGCGGTCAACGAGGGCTTCCGTGAGGGGGAGCGGCGGGCCCGCGCGGCCGGTCACCGCATCCGCGTCGGCGCGCTGCTCACCGCGATGCGGCACGCCGCCCGCGCCCTGGAGATCGCCGAACTCGCCAACCGCTACCGGGACTCCGGCGTCGTCGGCTTCGACATCGCGGGCGCCGAAGCCGGCTACCCGCCCACCCGCCACCTCGACGCCTTCGAATACCTCAAGCGCGAGAACAACCACTTCACCATCCACGCGGGCGAGGCGTTCGGTCTGCCGTCGATCTGGCAGGCGCTCCAGTGGTGCGGCGCCGACCGGCTCGGCCACGGCGTGCGGATCATCGACGACATCCAGGTCGGCGACGACGGCACCATCACCCTCGGCCGCCTCGCCTCGTACGTCCGCGACAAGCGCATCCCGCTGGAGATGTGCCCCAGCTCCAACCTCCAGACCGGCGCCGCGCCCTCGTACGCGGAGCACCCGATCGGGCTGCTGCGGCGGCTGCAGTTCCGGCTCACCGTCAACACCGACAACCGGCTGATGAGCGGCACGACGATGTCCCGGGAGTTCGGCCACCTGGTGCGGACGTTCCGCTACACCCTCGATGACATGCAGTGGTTCACGGTCAATGCGATGAAATCAGCATTCATTCCTTTCGATGAACGTCTCGCCATGATCAACGACGTCATCAAGCCGGGCTACGCGGAGCTGCGCGCCGAATGGCTCTTCCCGAAGGCGGCCCCAACTACCGCGTGAGGCACGGCTGCTGAGGCGGCGTGGGCCGTCCGGCGGGGGAGCGGACGGGACGGCCGGGGCGCTGCGCACCGGCCGTTTTTCCGCGCCCGGGGATGTTTGCGGCGCCCCGGGCGGCTCACTACGTTGCGTTGCCGGTCGACTCCCCATCATGAGGACGTAATTGCGATGAAGCAGGCAACCATCAAGACGCTCGGCACCGCCCTCCTCGGCGTGGCCTTCGCCGCCACCGCCGCGGGCACCGCCTCCGCGGTCGACGCCGGTCAGCTCGGCGGCGTGCTCCACAAGCTGCCGGTCGAGCAGACCGCCGACACCGTCTCCGGCGTCTCCAAGACCGCCCACTCGGCCACCGGCGACATCCAGGCCACGCCCAACGCCAAGGGCAACCGCCTCCTGGGCGGCCTGCCCACCAACGCCCTCGGCAAGGTCCTCGGCGGCTGAGCCCCGCACCACACCGTGCCCCGGTCCCCGCTTCGCGTGCGGGCCGGGGCACCGCCGTGTCCGGGCGCCGGTCACCAGGCGGTGGCGGCGCTCTCCGACTCGGACGGCAGCAGCAGCCACAGCGCCAGGTAGACGAGGAACTGCGGGCCCGGCAGCAGACAGGAGAGGACGAATATCACGCGCATCGTCGCCGGCGTCGTACCGAAGCGGCGGGCCAGACCCGCGCAGACTCCGGCGATCATGCGGTTGTCGCGGGGACGGACCAGTGCGGCGGCCATGAGACTCCTCCTTCTCGACGGAACGGGGTGAATGCCCCGGTATCTCAAAGGTAGGTACGCGACGCGGAGAGGACATCAGTCTTCGGGAGGGGGCCGACCCTGGTGATTCTCGGGGTCGGACCCCTGAGATCCTCCGCCCGGCGGCGGAGCCGCGCCCGCGCCCCGGGGACGACGGCGAGATGCGCCAGGGCCACCCCCAGGACGTTCAGCAGCAGCGTGTCGACGTCCGCCACCCGGCCCGGCACCGAGCTCTGCAACGCCTCCAAGGCCAGCGCCAGCAGCCCGCCGGCGCCCACCGTGCGGAGCAGGGACAGCACCGGGGAAACGTTCAGGCGCCCGCCCGCGAGCGGCAGCAGCACGCCCAGCGGGGCGAGCGTCAGCAGCGGTACGCCGATACCGCACACCGCCTCCCACGGGCCGCGCGACAGCGCGGCGCCGATCGTCGCCAGCGGTTCGAGATTGGCCTCCGGGACCCAGGGCACCTGCCGGGGCCACAGCATCAGACGGCCGATGACCAGCAGATGCACCACGAGGAGGAGCCGTCCGGTGGCGCGCATACGGAAGGTGGCGAAAACGCCGGGGCCATGCTGCACACAGCCCAGGACGCCGGGACCGGCGGCCGCGGTTCCGCCCGCGTCCGGGCCGGGCCGGGCATAGGGGGAGAGCGCTGCAGGGGGTGGCCGCGCCCCTGGGGGCTGGAGCCGAGGGCGCGGGTCCGAGGAGCTGATCCCACACCGAGAGCCCCTTCCCGGGAAGCCGGCCCCGGACCCGAGAGCCCCTTTCCGGGAAGCCGGCCCCGGACCGAGGAGCTGGACCCGGACCGAGAGCCCCTTCCCGGAGAGCCGGCCCCGGGCCGAGGAGCTGGACCCGGGCCGAGGAGTCGGCCCCGGACCCGAGAGCCCGGACCCGGCCCGCCGCCCCCTATGCCCCTACGGGACCACCGGCGTCTTCTCCACAGTCTCCCGTCCGGCGTCCGGGTGGGCGCGGACGGCGGCCGTGCAGGCGTAGCGGTGCGGCGGCTCCGTGTCGTCCGGGCCGCCGAGGACCGCCGCGCGGGGGTGGCCGAGGGCCGGGACGTCCCCGAAGGTGCAGGCGAGCTGGGCCAGCGCGAAGGACGGCAGGGCGTCCGGGGGGACGCTCAGCCGCAGCGTTCCCGCGGGATCACCCGGCCGCGCCCCGGTGACCGACAGGTCCTCCGGCACCGCGGACGCGAAACCGGCCTCCTCCTCGGGCGCCGACGGCGGGCGGCGCAGCTCGTCGAGGAGCGCCCGGGCCGCCCGCAGCGGCTCCGTCCCCGCGGTGCGTGGCACCGGGCGGTCGACGGGCACCAGCGCCCCGCCGCACACCAGATACACCGTGGCCGCCGTCCGGTCCGGGCCGTGCTCCCCGGCGCCCGCCTCCTCGACCTCGCAGCTCACCCGGGACGGCGCGCCCCCGGCGTCCACCGGAACCGTCGTCCCGCGCACCCCGCAGCCGGCCAGCGTCAGGGCCGCGACGGCGCCCAGCGCGCCGCCCGCCGCCCGCCGCGCGTGGCCGGACCGCGGCCGCCCCGCCCGGCTCACCGTCCGCCCTCCGCGCCGCCGCGGGCACCGTCGTCCCCGGCGCCCGGCGTGCGGGTCACGCCGCCGCTCTCGCCGAGGTCGTCGCCGGCCAGCCGGGAGGCGTCCATCGGCAGCCGCAGCGTGAAGACCGCGCCGCCCTCGGGGAGGTTGGCCGCGGTGATCTCACCGCCGTGGATGTGCGCGTTCTCCAGGGCGATCGACAGGCCCAGACCGCTGCCGTCGGAGCGGGGCCGCGACGCGCTCGCCTTGTAGAAGCGGTCGAAGACGTGCGGCAGGACCTCCTCGGGGATACCGGGGCCGTGGTCGCGCACCTGGATCAGCAGGGAGCCGTCCACCGGGCCGTCCGCCGGCTCCGCGGCGGACGCCGCGCTGCTGCCCGCGCGGACCGCCTCGGGCGGGCACCGGTGCTCGGCCCCCGAGGCGTCCCGGGTACGGACCGACACCCGCACCGGCGAGCCGCCGTGCTTGAGGGCGTTGCCGATGAGGTTGGCGAGGATCACGTCGAGGCGGCGCGGGTCGAGGCGGGCGACGATGCCGCGGTCCGCGTCCAGCTCCACGGCGTCCAGCCAGGCGCGCGCGTCGATGCACGCCGTCACCTGGTCCGCGACGTCGACGTCGTCCAGCACCAGCCGGGCGGTGCCCGCGTCGAAACGGGTCACCTCCATCAGGTTCTCCACCAGGTCGTTCAGCCGCCGGGTCTCGCTGACCACCAGCCGCACCGCGGGTTCGATCATCGGGTCCAGGGAGTCGGCCTCCTCCTCCAGGACCTCTGAGACCGCGGTGATCGCCGTCAGCGGCGTCCGCAGCTCGTGCGACATGTCCGCGACGAACCGCCGGGACGCCGCCTCCCGCGCGCTCAGCTCCTCCACCCGCTGCTCGACCTGCTCCGCCGTACGGTTGAACGTCCGCGACAGATCGGCCAGTTCATCGGTGCCGGTCACCCGCAGCCGGGTCTCCAGCCGGCCCTCGCCCAGTTGCCGCGCCGCGTGCCCGAGCCGCTGCACCGGGCGCAGCACCATCGACGCGGCCGCCTGCGCCAGCAGCGCCGAGCCGACCAGCGCCAGCGCCGTCGCGATCCCCAGCGACCAGGCAAGCGAGTTGAGGTCCTGCCGCTCCGTCGCCAGCGACTTCATCAGATAGCCGGTCGGCCCGCCGCCGGTCACCTTCGCCCCGGCGACCAGGTACGGCACGTCGCCGACCTCCTTGCGCTGCCAGTACAGGTGGTGCGAGAAGCGGTTGGCGTCGTCCACCGGGCGCGCGGTGTCCACCGCCGTGCGCAGCGACGCGGGCAGGCGCCCCGGCGTCAGCAGCTCCCGGTCCGTCGCGGCCACGCACTCCTTGCCCTCGGAGTCCGTACCGATCAGCAGCACCGCGTAGTTCTGCGGCCCGGCCGCCATCTGCCGCGCAGCGTCCTGCAGTTCCCCGCACCGCGGCTGCACCGGCAGCGCCCCGGCGCGCTCGGCCAGCGCCGTACGGAAGTCCTTGAGCACCGCGTTCTGGGTGCGCTCCAGGACGGTGTTGCGGTTGAGCCAGTACGCGATGCCGGACGCGGAGACCGCCGCTGTCAGCGCGACCAGCGCGAAGACGAACACCAGCCGCATCCGCAGGCTCGTCCAGCGCAGCAGCCCCGCCGCCCGGCGCCGGAACCGCGGCAGCCGCCGGGCGCGGCCGTCCGCCCCGGTGGCGCCGTCCGTCACTGCGGGGTGTCCAGCCGGTAGCCGACCCCGCGGACCGTACGGATCAGCGTCGGCGACGACGGGACGTCCTCGACCTTGGCCCGCAGCCGCTGCACACAGGCGTCCACCAGCCGCGAGTCACCCAGGTAGTCGTGCTCCCACACCAGCCGCAGCAGTTGCTGGCGGGAGAGCGCCTGACCGGGGCGGCGGCTCAGCTCCAGCAGCAGCCGCAGCTCCGTCGGGGTCAGTTGGAGATCCTCGCCGTTCTTGGTGACCGTCATCGCCGAACGGTCGATCACCAGCGAACCGAACGTCGCCGCGTCGTTCGACTCCCGCTCCCCGCGGCGCAGCACGGCCCGGATCCGGGCGTCCAGCACCCGGCCCTGCACCGGTTTGACGACGTAGTCGTCCGCCCCGGACTCCAGGCCCACCACGACGTCGATGTCGTCGTTGCGGGCGGTCAGCAGAATGATGGGCAGTTGGTCCGTACGCCTGATCCGCCGGCACACCTCGAAACCGTCGATGCCCGGCAGCATCACATCCAGCACGATCAGGTCCGGCCGCTGCTCGCGCAGCAGCAGGAGGCCGTCCTCGCCCGACGCCGCGGTCACCACACGGTGACCTTGGCGCGACAGGGAGAGTTCGAGCGCCGTGCGGATGGCGTCGTCGTCCTCGATCAGCAACAGGAAAGGCACGCCCGCCATTCTGGCCCATGGCCCCCCGCCGCATCGACCGGCCGGTGGCGCGGGACGCCAACCTGGCGCCCAGGGGCCGCCGCGCGCTCCACGAAGGGCTCAAAAGACCCCCCAAGGCACATCTGGCACCCCTGTGACGTGCGCATCGAGCATGTCGCGGCCCCCTGTGACACGGCTGTGACAGTCGACGGACAACGCGATGAAACTGCGTTGGCAGGGTTCTTGGCACCGGGAGGGACACCGACCGGGACAGACCGATCAAGCCAGGCTCTACCGACGGGGGGCGCGAGATGAACACCAAGCACGCCAAGAGCACCAGCACGGTGGTCACGCGTCTCTGCGACGTCGCACGGGCCTCCGAGAAGTCCGGTGCCGCGGGAGGGCGGGGGTGTTCCCGCGGCACCGGACGTCAGCGGCAGCCGTACATGATCGCCGTTGACGCCACGGTGAACGGCCCGGCGCCGGCCGGCCCGGCCACGGAGCGCACCGCGCCCGCCGACGGGTCCGACGCCGCCTTCACCGCGTACGTCCAGGAGCGCCGCTCCGCGCTCTACGCCACCGCCTACCACCTGACCGGCGACCGCTACGAGGCCGAGGACCTGCTGCAGAGCGCGCTGTTCTCGACCTACCGCGCCTGGGACCGGATCAGCGACAAGGCGGCGCTCGGCGGCTACCTGCGGCGCACCATGACGAACCTGCACATCAGCGCGTGGCGCCGCCGCAAGCTGAACGAATACCCCACCGAGGAACTGCCGGAGACGGCGGGCGACACGGACGCGATGCGCGGTACCGAACTGCGCGCGGTGCTCTGGCAGGCGCTGGCCCGCCTGCCCGAACCGCAGCGCACGATGCTGGTCCTGCGCTACTACGAGGGCCGTACGGACCCGGAGATCGCGGACATCCTCAACATCAGTGTCGGCACGGTCAAGTCCAGCATCTGGCGCTCGCTGCGCCGGCTGCGTGAGGACGAGGTCCTCAGCTTCGGCCGTGACGAGGAGGAGTCCTTCGGCGAGCTGGTGGCCTGAAGGACGGGGAGAAAGCCCGAGGGGATCAAGGGCTGCGGACACGTCCCGGAAACGGGGGACACGGGGGAACACGGTCCGGTCGGACTACCGCGAAGGCCGTGCGTATCCGGGACGCGTCCGCGAACAACGGGGAGAAAGCGGGGGAACCCGAGGGAAGGGGAACGGGGGACACGGGGGAAAGGTGAAGCGGGTCCGGACTGCCGGGGAGGGCGTCCGGACCCGCTTCGCCATGTGTGCAGCCCGTACGGCGTAAGCCCCGCCCGGCCGCCGCACGACGGCGCGTCCCGGGCGGGGCTCGCGCCGTGCCGCCTTTAGCGCACGGCCTCCGCCCGCACCTCGACCGTCGCCTCGTACCGCACCGGGAACGCCACGGAGTTGGCGATGAAGCACTTACGGTGCGCCTCCTCGTGGAGGGCGAGCGCGCGCTCGCGCATCGACTCCGCCACGACCCGCGTCCTCGGGCGCAGCACCGCCTCGGTGAACGCGCCGCCCCCGGAGCCGTCCTCCGCCATCGTGGCGCCGGAGTTGTCCTCGTAGCCGGTGACCGTCACGCCGTTCAGGGCGCACAGCGCGAGGTAGGTCAGCATGTGGCACTGCGACAGGGAGGCGAGCAGCAGTTGTTCGGGGTTCCAGGCGCCGGCGGAGCCGAGGAACGCCGGGTCGGCGCCGGCGACGAGCGGCGGCGGGCCGTCGGCGCTGACCTCGTGCCCGCGGTCGTAGTCGCGGTAGCCGCTGGTCCCCGTGCCGGTGTCGCCGGTCCGGACGACGCGCGTGCGGTAGGTGTGCTCCCTGGCCTTCGGCATGCGTGTCCTCCCGGGACGCCGTTTCCGCGAGCGGCCACCGGGTCCGGCGGCCGGGCTCAGGAGCCTGCGTGCGTCACTCCGGGCCCGCCGCCGGTACGGGAGATCGCCCCTTCGGGGGGTCCCGGCCTCTCCGTGCGGCCGTCGTCCGGGCCCGCCGTCCGCGCCGCCGCGATCCGGGCCAGCGCCTCGGGGCGGGCGCACGGGTGGGCGCCGAGCGCCGTCTGCCGCGCCACCACGGAGCGTTCGGCCCGCAGCAGCCGCAGCCCGCGGCGTATCAGGTACGGCACCGGCTTACGGCTCTCGCGCACGTCCCGCAGCAGCCGGCGGCGGAAGGTCGTCGTGGGCCGTCCGCGCAGGCACAGCGCGTCGGCGAGCAGCCCGGCGGCCCGGCAGCGGTCGATCACCTCGGCGGCGAAGATGCCCTCCGCGACGAAGAGCGCGGCGCCGTCCAGCGTGACGTCCACGACGCCGGTGCGGGCGCTGGCCCCGATGTCGTACACCGGGACCGCCGCGCGGCCCTCACGGCAGAGCGCGGCGACGGCGGCGACCGCGGCGTCCGCGTCCCAGGAGAGCGGGGAGTCCCAGTCCGCGCCGCCGCCGTCGGGCAGCCGCGGCAGTGTCGGGTCGCCGGCTTCCTTGTAGAAGTCGTCGAGCCGGAGCACCGGCAGGCCCGTACGGGCGGCGAGGGAGGACTTGCCCGATCCGGAGGGACCGGTCAGCAGCAGGACGCGGGCGGCGGGGCGCCGGGCGGCGGACGGAAAGCTCACGGGACCCCATTGTCCGGCATCCGGCCCGCCGGGCCACCCCCTGGGCCGCACCGGTCACCTCACACCTGGCCGGCGGGGCGGTGCGCGGGGGAGCGCGGGTCCGGACAGGGCGCGGCTCCGGGCGGGGCTCCTGGGCGCCGCGCGGCCCCGGGCGGCGCGGCGCCGCGCCGTGGTGCCGCCCGCTCCGGACCGGCTCGCGGCGGTCCGCCACCGCTCCGTACGAACTGGATCGCCCGGCGCCCGTCAACTACGCTGTGCGGTCAATCGATTACCGAACGGTTCTCTTCCGTGGAAGGCTCCCTCTCCGGGGCCTTCCGTCGCACAGGCAGGTGGCAGCGCATGGCCTCTCACGCACGTCCCAAGCCCGCTCGGCTCTCCCGTACGCTCCTGCGGGCCTCGCTCGCGGTCTCCGCGGCCGGGGCCGCGCTCGTGGCGGGCGGCGGCGCGGCGAGCGCGGCGCCGGTGAAGTCCACGGACACCGGCGCCACCGCCTCCGCGCTCTCCGGCGCGCTGCTCAACTCCGTGGCCGGCGCCACCGGACCGGTCAAGAACCTCCAGCTCGACCCGCTGGCCAACACCTCCGTCGACCCGCTCGCCAACGCCGTCGGCACCCAGGTCGCCGACTTCAAGCCGGTCGGCACCCAACTGCTGACCGACCCGGTCACCAAGGGCGGCGCGCTCAAGGACCTGCCGCTGATCGGCGCGGTCACTCGCCTCCTGCCGTAGTCCCGGAAAGCCGTACGGGCCCCGATCCGCGCGGGATCGGGGCCCGTGGTGTTCGTGCCGGTGTCAGACGCCCATCGGGTGCCACACCGTCTTCGTCTCCAGGAAGGACAGGAGGCGGCCGGTGCCCGGGTCGGCGGACCAGTCCACCGGGGCCGGGCGGCGCACCCGCTTGAGGTTGTCCGCCGCCGCGGTCTCCAGCTCCGCCGCCAGCTCCGCGTCCGCGCCCGCCAGGTCGATGGCGTTGACGTCCTGGTGTGCGGCGAGCGGCGCGCCCAGCTCCGCCGTACGGCCGGAGAGGAGGTTGACCACCCCGCCCGGCAGGTCGGAGGTGGCCAGTACCTCGGCCAGCGACAGCGCGGGCAGCGGAGCCCGCTCCGCCGCCACCGCGACCACGGTGTTGCCCGTGACGATCGCGGGCGCGAGGACCGACACCAGCCCGAGGAACGACGACTCCTGCGGCGCCAGCACCGCGACCACGCCGGTCGGCTCCGGCGACGACAGGTTGAAGTACGGGCCCGCGACGGGGTTGGGGCCGCCCGCGATCTGGGCGACCTTGTCGGACCAGCCCGCGTACCAGACCCAGCGGTCCACGGCCGCGTCCACCTGCGCCGCGGCCTCGGCCTCGGCCAGCCCCTCGGCCGCCGCGACCTCCGCGGTGAACTGCGCCCGGCGGCCCTGGAGCATCTCCGCGACGCGGTAGAGGATCTGCCCGCGGTTGTACGCCGTCGCGCCCGACCAGCCGCCGAACGCCTTACGGGCCGCGACGACCGCGTCCCGCGCGTCCTTACGGGACGCCAGCGGCGCGTTGGCCAGCCAATTGCCCTCGGAGTCGGTCACCTCGTACACCCGCCCGCTCTCGGAACGGGGGAACTTCCCCCCGACGTACAGCTTGTAGGTCTTGAAGACGGAGAGTCGGTCAGCCATGGTGCTCGCCCTTCGGGGTCGACGGGGTCAGATACGCCGCCAGTCCGTGACGGCCGCCCTCGCGGCCGTGGCCCGACTCCTTGTAGCCGCCGAACGGCGACGTCGGGTCGAACTTGTTGAAGGTGTTGGACCAGACGACCCCGGCGCGCAGCTTGTCCGCCATCCACAGCATCCGCGAACCCTTCTCCGTCCAGATCCCGGCGGAGAGTCCGTACGGCGTGTTGTTGGCCTTGGCGACGGCCTCCTCCGGCGTACGGAAGGTCAGGACCGACAGCACCGGGCCGAAGATCTCCTCGCGGGCGATGCGGTGCGCCTGGGTGACGCCGGTGAAGAGCGTCGGCGCGAACCAGTAGCCGGAGGAGGGGAGTTCGCACTCCGGGGACCAGCGCTCGGCGCCCTCGGCCTCGCCCGCGTCGGCGAGCGCGGTGATCCGGGCCAACTGCTCGGCGGAGTTGATCGCGCCGATGTCGGTGTTCTTGTCGAGCGGGTCGCCGACGCGCAGCGTCCGCATCCGGCGCTTGAGCGCCTCCAGCAGCTCGTCGGCGACGGACTCCTGGACCAGCAGCCGCGAACCGGCGCAGCAGACATGGCCCTGGTTGAAGAAGATGCCGTTGACCACGCCCTCGACGGCCTGGTCGAGCGGGGCGTCGTCGAAGACGATGTTCGCCGCCTTGCCGCCCAGCTCCAGCGTCACCTTCTTGTCGGTGCCGGCGACCGTGCGGGCGATGGCCTTGCCGACCTCGGTGGAGCCGGTGAAGGCGACCTTGTTCACGTCCGGGTGCGCGACCAGCGCGGCGCCCGTGGAGCCGTCACCGGTCAGGATGTTGACGACGCCCTTCGGCAGCCCCGCCTGACGGCAGATGTCCGCGAAGAACAGCGCCGACAGCGGGGTGGTCTCGGCGGGCTTCAGCACCACGGTGTTGCCGGTGGCCAGCGCCGGGGCGACCTTCCACGCCAGCATCAGCAGCGGGAAGTTCCACGGGATGACCTGCCCGGCGACGCCGAGCGGGCGCGGGTTCGGGCCGTAGCCCGCGTACTCCAGCTTGTCGGCCCAGCCGGCGTAGTAGAAGAAATGGGCGGCGACCTGCGGCAGGTCCGCGTCGCGGGACTCGCGGATCGGCTTGCCGTTGTCCAGCGTCTCCAGGACGGCCAGCTCACGCGAGCGCTCCTGGATGATCCGGGCGATCCGGAAGAGGTACTTGGCCCGCTCGGCACCGGGCAGCGCGGACCAGGTCACGAACGCCGTGCGGGCGGCGGCCACGGCACGGTCGACGTCGGCGGCCTCGGCCTGCGCGACCTCGGACAGCACCTCCTCGGTCGCGGGCGAGACGGTCTTGAAGACCTTGCCGCCCGCCGCCGGAGCGAACTCTCCGTCGATGAAGAGTCCGTACGACGGCGCGATGTCGACCACCGCACGGGACTCGGGCGCCGGGGCGTAGGTGAAGGGGGTGGAAGCGTCGAAAGTCATGGATTGCCTCAGTCCACCGTGACGTAGTCGGGGCCGGAGTAGCGGCCGGTGCTGAGCTTCTGGCGCTGCATCAGCAGGTCGTTGAGCAGGCTGGAGGCACCGAACCGGAACCAGTCGGCGGTCAGCCAGGGCGCGCCCAGCGTCTCGTTGACCATGACCAGGTACTTCATCGCGTCCTTGGTCGTCCGGATACCGCCGGCCGGCTTCACGCCGACCTGCACGCCGGTGGCCGCGTGGAAGTCGCGGACCGCCTCCAGCATCAGGAGGGTGACGGGCGGGGTGGCGTTGACGGCGACCTTGCCGGTCGAGGTCTTGATGAAGTCGGCGCCCGCGAGCATCGCCAGCCAGGAGACCCGGCGGACGTTGTCGTACGTCTGGAGTTCGCCGGTCTCGAAGATCACCTTGAGGTGGGCGGCGGACCCGTCGGGCCGGGCGCACGCCTCCTTCACGGCCTTGATCTCCTCGTAGACGGACAGGTAGCGACCGGCGAGGAACGCGCCCCGGTCGATGACCATGTCGATCTCGTCGGCGCCGGCGGCGACCGCGTCCCGCACATCGGCGAGCTTGACCGGCAGCGCGGCGCGGCCCGCCGGGAAGGCGGTCGCCACGGACGCGACATGGATACCGGAGCCGGCGAGCGCCTCCTTGGCCGTCGCGACCATGTCCGGGTAGACGCAGATCGCCGCGACCTTCGGGACGGTGCGGTCGGTGGGGTCCGGGTTGATGCCCTTGGCGCACAGCGCCCGCACCTTGCCGGGGGTGTCGGCTCCTTCGAGCGTCGTCAGGTCGATCATCGAGACGGCGAGGTCGATGGCGTACGCCTTCGCCGTCGTCTTGACCGAACGGGTACCGAGGGTGGCGGCGCGGGCCTCCAGGCCGACCTTGTCGACGCCTGGGAGGCCGTGCAGGAAGCGGCGCAGCGCGCCGTCGTCGGCGGTCACGTCCGCCATCGACGCCAGCCGCCCCGCGGCTTCCTTGCCGTATGCGGGAACTGTGGTGGGCATGGTCACGAGGGGAGCATATCTACGCGCGTAGCGGCCTGTCATCCCCCCAGGAAGGCCGGGGCGTGCGGGAATGTGGCGCGCGCCCGGGGCCATCCCCGGGGAGCGGGGCGCGGTGGCCCGGCGGGGGCACGTGAGGGGACAGGCGCCCGGTCGGTGGCCGAGCCTGCGGGGGCGCCGGGACGGGCCGCTGCGGGGCGTACGCACCGGCGGCGTACGCCCCGCCGGCGCCGTCGCGCTCCGTCCCGTCCCGGATACGGCGTTCCGCCCGACTGATGCCGTAACGCAATGTCCGGCATCCGGACGGTCAGGCAGAATCGGCACCATGACGCGCCAGGAACCCGCCAGCACGGCCCCGCAGAAGTACGCCGAGCGCAGCTACCGCTCGCCCATGGGCCTGGTCGGCGGCGCGCTGCTGATCGCCCTCGGCCTCTGGCTCGGCGGCGACGCCCTGGTGCGCGGCGCCCTGGAAACCAAACTCACCGCCCTCTTCGCGCTGCTCCTCGGCGTCCCGCTGGTCGCCGCGTTCACGCTGCGTCCCGTGGTGAAGGCGGGTGAGGACCGTCTGCTGGTCCGCAACCCGTTCCGCACGCTGACGCTCCCCTGGGGCGCGATCGAGGACCTCCGCGCCTCCTTCTCCTGCGAGGTCTTCACCACCGGCGGCCGTAAGTACCAGCTCTGGGCGATCCCGGTCTCCCTGCGCCAGCGCAAGAAGGCGGGGCGGCAGGCGGCGCGCGGAGCGGCGCCGCGCCGCCTCGGCATGGGCGGCGACCCCGGCCCGGTGCCGCGCGCCACGGCCGACCAGACGATGGACGAACTGCGCGAGATCAAGGCCCAGGCCACCCACCGGGAAGGCGCGAGCGGGGAGCCGGTGGTCCGGTGGGCTTACGGGTTCATCGCGCCGTGTGTGGTGGGGGTTGTGGGGTTGGCCGTGATGCTGGCGGTGTAGGGGGCTCGGAGGGCGGGGCGGCACTTGCGCCCTGCGTCGCCGCCCCGGTCCGCAAGGCCCCGGGCAGCCGCGTCTGCGGAGGCCCGCACAGGCCCCCGCGCACGCGGGGCTCACCAGACGGTCTTCGATCTGCTGGTCGCCCGGACGGGGCCATCCCCGCACTCGCGGGTGGACGCGGCCTCGACGCTCAGCACGTCGACTTCCCAGGGAACACCCCCGCGCACGCGGGTTGAACGTCCTGCACGCGGGGTGAACGTCCTGATCGTGCCCCGCGGGACGACGAGCCGGGACCCCTCGGCGCTCGCGGGCCCCGCACGTCCCATCCGGTGCGTGCCGCCAACCGCACCCGTTCGTCCTGCGCTTCCGGGCGGTACGGCCTCGGCCCGCCCGGAGCGTACCCACCCCGCCGCCCATGCCGGGCCCGTACGAACGCCCGTGGAGCCGCCCCGACACACCGACCGCCGGGTAGCCGCACCGCATCGTTCACCCCACCGACCGGGAGAGACTGCGCGGGCATCCCCACTTCCGCCCAGCCCGGAGCCCTCGATGACTCACTCCGTTCCCGGCCCGTGCGAGGACCGCGCCTTCCCGGCCCTCTGCGCCCACACCCACCTCTTCCCCGGGGCGCGCTGCCGCCTCCTGAAGGTGCCCGATCCCGAGGGGTTCGCGGGGGCGCCCCGGCCCGTAGGGGTCGCGCTGCGGTTCTCCGACGGGGCCGTCGCCGCCGCGGAGCTGGAGGTCGCCGAGGACGGCGGGGCGGTGCTCGCCGTGGACGCGTACGTGACGGCGGCGGGTACGCGTATCGCCGCCCGGCTGTGGTCCGTACGCGCGCTGCGGCCGGACGGGGACGAGGTCGAGGTACGTATCGGCGACCGGCTCGGCGGTACCGGGCCCTGCACCCCGGTCACGGACTGACGGACCGAAGGCGCAGCCGGTGGAACGGATCGCCGTAGGGGCGGGCCGCCTCGGGGCGGACGGCGGTAGCGGCCGCCCGCCCCGAGGGGCACCGGCCTGGCCGCCGTCCGCGTAAAGCGACGGCGGGACCGAGCCCCCCCCCGCGTACCCGCAGGGACCGAGCCCCCCTCGCGTACCCGCGGGGACCGAACGACGCCGCGCGCGGGTCGACGAACGTCCAGGGGACATGCCCGCACACGCGGGCCCACCTGGGTTTTCCCCAGCCCGTGCCATTCCCGCTCCGGCCGGCCGGCTACCGCCGCCCGGCCGGAGCGCGCCCTCAGATTCCCGCGGCCTCTCCCAGGTCCGCCTTCAGCTCCGCCAGCACCTCGGCCGCCCGCTCCCGCGTCCCGTGCAGCGCGTCCGCGGCCGCCACCGGCAGCACGACCTCCAGGTAGCACTTGATCTTCGGCTCCGTGCCGCTCGGGCGGACCACGACCCGGCCGGCCGCCACGCCGCGCTCCGGCGCACCGGCCAGCGTGTACCGCAGGCCATCGGTCGGCGGCAGGGAAGCGGTGCCGCGCGAGAGGTCCTCGGCCTCGGCGACCGGCAGCCCGGCGAGCGTCGCCGGCGGGGCCTCGCGGAGCCGGCGCATGGCACCGGCGATCAGGGACAGGTCCTCGACCCGGACCGAGAGCTGGTCGGTGGCGTGCAGGCCGTATTCGACGGCGAGGTCGTCCAGCAGGTCGGTGAGGGTGCGGCCGGAGCGCTTCAGCTCCGCCGCCAGTTCGGTGATCAGCAGGGCGGCGGTGATGCCGTCCTTGTCGCGGACGCCCTCGGGGTCGACGCAGTAGCCCAGCGCCTCCTCGAACGCGTACCGCAGGCCGTCCACCCGGGCCAGCCACTTGAAGCCGGTCAGGGTCTCCTCGTACGGGAGCGTGGCGGCGGCGGCGATCCGGGAGAGGAGGGAGGAGGAGACGATGGTGGTGGCGAAGGTGCCGGACGCCTGCTTGCTGACGAGGTGGGCGGCGAGGAGGGCGCCGACCTCGTCGCCGCGGAGCATGCGCCAGCCCGCGTCGGTGCCGGGAGCGGGCACGGCCACCGCGCAGCGGTCCGCGTCCGGGTCGTTGGCGATGACGAGGTCGACGCCGTCGCCCGCGGCGCGGGCGGTGGCGAACGCCAGGTCCATCGCGCCGGGCTCCTCCGGGTTGGGGAAGGCGACGGTCGGGAACTCCGGGTCCGGCTCGGCCTGTTCCGCGACGACCAGCGGGGCGGGGAACCCGGCGCGGGCGAACGCGGCGAGCAGCGTGTCCCGGCCGACGCCGTGCATCGGGGTGTAGACGACACGGGCGTCGCGCGGCGAACCGGGGGTGAGGACCGCGTCGGTCCGCTCCAGGTACGCGGTGAGGACGTCGTCGCCGAGGGTCTGCCAGCCGGACTCCGGTCGCGGCACGTCGTGCAGCGAGCCGATCGCGGCGATCTCCGCGGCGATCTCGCCGTCCGCGGGCGGCACGATCTGGGAGCCGTCGCCGAGGTAGACCTTGTAGCCGTTGTCGCGCGGCGGGTTGTGGCTGGCGGTGACCTCGATACCGGCGACCGCGCCGAGCTGCCGGATCGCGAACGCCAGGACCGGAGTGGGCAGCGGGCGCGGCAGCACCGCGGCGCGCAGCCCCGCGCCCACCATCACCGCGGCCGTGTCACGCGCGAAGTCGGCGCTCTTGTGGCGGGCGTCGTAGCCGATGACCACGAGGCCGTCGCCGTCCCCGCGGCCCTTGAGGTACGCGGCGAGACCGGCGGCCGCGCGGATGACCACCGCGCGGTTCATCCGCATCGGGCCCGCGCCCAGCTCCCCGCGCAGCCCCGCGGTGCCGAACTGGAGCGTCCCGGCGAACCGGTCGGCCAGCTCGCTCACGTCACCGGCGTCGATCAGCCGGGACAGCTCGTCGCGGGTCTGCGGGTCGGGGTCCTCGGCCAGCCAGGTCTGGGCGAGACGGATCAGCTCCGCGGGATCGGTGGCCACGTTGATGCTCCTGACGACGGTGGGTGGGGCGGGGAGGCGGGGACGGGACGGCCGGGCTCCGGCTGAGGGCCGGAGGCCCGGCGGCGTACGGGAACGGCGTACGCCACCGGGGGACGGCGTACGGTCCCGGGGCGGGCGGCCGGGCCGGGCGTGGTGCCCGCCCCGGCCGTCCGGCCCGGGCCGGACGGGGCTCAGAGCTTGCCGAGCACCTGGGCCAGCAGGCTGCCCATCCGCGTCGCGGAGTCACGGCCGGCCTGGAGGACCTCTTCGTGGTTGAGCGGCTCACCGGTCATGCCCGCGGCGAGGTTGGTCACCAGGGACAGACCCAGCACCTCGGCGCCCGCCTCACGGGCGGCGATGGCCTCCAACGCCGTCGACATACCGACCAGGTCGGCGCCGAGCGTCCGGATCATCCGGATCTCGGCGGGCGTCTCGTAGTGCGGCCCGGGGAGCTGCGCGTAGACGCCCTCCTCCAGGGTCGGGTCGACCTCCTTGCACAGCGCGCGCAGCCGCGGCGAGTACAGGTCCGTCAGGTCGACGAAGCGGGCACCCTCGATCGGCGAGGTGGCGGTGAGGTTGAGGTGGTCGCTGATCAGCACCGGCTGACCCGGACGCATCCCGTCACGCAGACCGCCGCACCCGTTGGTGAGCACGATCGTCTTGCATCCGGCGGCGACGGCGGTCCGCACTCCGTGCGCGACGGCGGCCACCCCACGGCCCTCGTAGTAGTGCGTACGGCCGAGGAAGACCAGCGCGCGCTTGTCGCCCATGAGGTACGAGCGGATCTTGCCGCCGTGGCCCTCCACGGCGGGCGGCGGGAAGCCGGGCAGCTCGGTGACGGGGAACTCGTGCTCGGGCGCGCCCAGCGCCTCGGCGGCCGGGGCCCAGCCGGAGCCCATGACCAGGGCGACGTCATGGCTGGCGGCACCGGTGAGTTCGCGCAGGCGGGCGGCGGCGTCCCCGGCGGCGGCCTGCGGGTCGCGGGCGGGGTCCGTGGTAACAGATGCGTTCACGCCGACGAGGGTAGCGGGAAATCTCCTACGCGCGTAGATGCCGCCGTGGACGGGGCCGGAAGGCGCTGGTGGGAGGGGTGCGCGGGGGCCGGGCGGGAGAACCGGAAGAGGGTCGGAGCGGCTGGGGAGGGACGGGGTTCCCTGAGGCCGTCCACCGGGCGGGCCCCAGGGGAAGTCGCCGGGGCCTCCCGGGTGGCCCTGCAGGGACGCTCGCCGAGGTCCGTGATGCCCGTGCCGTTTCCGGCGTCCGGGAAAGACGCGGGGGGCGGGATCGGGCCGGACGCACCCCGGCCCGCGCGGCCGGACCGCCTAGGCTCCGGCCCCCGCCGGACCGCGCCCGATGACCGCCCCGTGGCCCCTCAACAGGGCCGCTTACGCATCTCCATGACGTAGTCGTGCGGGGCGCCCGCCGACTCGGCGGCGTCGGCGATCTCGCCCAGATAGCGGGCGGAGGGGAGGCCGCCCTCGTAGCCGTTGAGGACGTAGAGCCACGCGGGCTCCTCGCCGTCGAGGGTGTGCACCCGCACCCGCATCCGGCGGTAGATGTCGAGGCCGACGCCCTCCCAGCGGTCCATGGAGTCCTCGTCCATGGGCGCGATGTCGTAGAGCGCGACGAAGACCTGGGAGCGCGGTGCCTCGACGATGGTGGCGAGGGCGCCCTCCCAGCCCATCTGCTCACCGCCGAACGTGAGCCGCCAGCCGTTGAGCCAGCCGGTGCCGCGCAGCGGGGAGTGCGGTGCGCGGCGGGACATCAGCCGCGCGTCGAGGTTGCCGGCGTACGCGGCGTAGAGCGACATGGTTCGAGGGTACGGGAGGCGGGCCGCCCAGCTCCTGGGGAATCAAGGATCCGGAGCCGGGAAATCCGCCGCCCGCCGCACCCCGCCGGGAAGCACCGCGCGGCGTGCGGGACAATGGAAGGCGTGACTCGGATCGTGATCATCGGTGGCGGACCCGGCGGATACGAAGCGGCCCTGGTGGGCGCCTCGCTCGGCGCGGAGGTGACCGTCGTCGACTGCGACGGTCTGGGCGGGGCGTCGGTGCTGACCGACTGCGTCCCCTCGAAGACTCTCATCGCGACGGCCGAGGTGATGACGACCTTCGACTCCTCGTACGAGGAGCTGGGCATCATCGTCGAGGACGGCACGCCCGACCCGGAGCGGCCCGCCCGCGTCGTCGGCGTCGACCTCGGCAAGGTCAACCGCCGCGTCAAGCGCCTCGCGCTCGCCCAGTCGCACGACATCACCGCCTCGGTGACCCGCGCCGGCGCCCGCGTGCTGCGCGGCCGCGGCCGGCTGGAGCCGGGGCAGGCCACGGACGGCTCCCGCAAGGTCACGGTCACCGCCGCCGACGGCACCGAGCAGACCCTCGTCGCCGACGCGGTGCTGATCGCCACCGGCGCGCACCCCCGCGAGATCCCCGACGCCCTCCCCGACGGCGAGCGCATCCTGAACTGGACGCAGCTCTACGACCTCGACGAACTGCCCGAGGAACTGATCGTGGTCGGCTCCGGTGTCACCGGCGCCGAGTTCGCCGGTGCCTACCAGGCGCTCGGCTCCCGCGTCACGCTCGTCTCCTCCCGCGACCGGGTGCTGCCCGGCGAGGACCCGGACGCCGCCGCCGTCCTGGAGGACGTCTTCCGTCGCCGCGGCATGAACGTCATGGCCCGCTCCCGCGCCGCCGCCGTCAAGCGGGTCGGCGACCGCGTCGAGGTGACGCTCGCCGACGGCCGGACGATCTCCGGCAGCCACTGCCTGGTCGCGGTCGGCTCCATCCCCAACACCGCCGGGATCGGCCTGGAGGAGGCCGGGGTCCAGATGAAGGACTCCGGGCACATCCGCACCGACCGCGTATCGCGCACCTCCGCGCCCGGTGTCTACGCGGCGGGCGACTGCACCGGCGTCTTCGCGCTGGCGTCGGTCGCCGCGATGCAGGGCCGCATCGCGATGTACCACTTCCTCGGCGACGCCGTGGCGCCGCTGAACCTCCGGACGGTCTCCGCGAACGTCTTCACCGACCCGGAGATCGCCACCGTCGGCTACTCCCAGGCGGACGTCGACGCGGGCAAGATCGACGCCCGGGTGGTCAAGCTCCCGCTGCTGCGCAACCCGCGCGCCAAGATGCAGGGCATCCGCGACGGCTTCGTGAAGCTGTTCTGCCGCCCGGGCACCGGCATCGTCGTCGGCGGTGTGGTGGTCTCGCCGCGCGCCAGTGAGCTGATCCACCCGATCGCGCTCGCCGTCGACAACAACCTCACCGTCGAGCAGATCGCCAGCGCCTTCACGGTCTACCCGTCGCTGTCCGGCTCGCTCGCCGAGGTCGCCCGGCAGTTGCACACCCGTAAGGCGGCCAACGAGTAGCCGTTCTCGGGGCGCGGACGGTGGGTACGTTTGTGCCCCGGGTGCGCGCGGCGGGTGAGGGGCGTGCCGGACCCTCGCCGGGTGTTCGGCGCTGACCTGCGATCATGTCGCCGTTGCCGGGCGGGAGTTCGGGGTAGGAGCCTTCTATACCACTCGCCCGTTCGCGCCGTGCACAATTTCCGTTAATTGGTGCAACCTGCTGAAAACAGACGGGCGTTGGCGTTACTGTCAGTTTCGTGTTCGCTGCAGAACGTCGCCAATTGATCCTTGAAATGGTGCGGGCCAACGGAGCGGTGTCGCTCCGGGAGCTCGCCCGTGTCGTCCAGACCTCCGAAGTGACCGTGCGCCGGGACGTACGCGCGCTGGAAGCGGAAGGGCTCCTCGACCGCCGGCACGGCGGAGCGGTCCTCCCGGGCGGGCTCGCCCGGGAATCCGGTCTGCCCCAGAAATCCCACCTGTCGACGGCGGAGAAGACGGCCATCGCCGATCTCGCCGCCGGTTTCGTGGAGGAAGGCGAGGCCATCGTCGTCGGTGCCGGCACCACCACCCAGGAGCTGGCCCGCCGGCTCGCGCGGGTGCCCGGCCTGACCGTCGTCACCAACTCCCTGCTGGTCGCCCAGGCGTTGGCCCACGCCAACCGCGTCGAGGTCGTCATGACCGGCGGGACGCTGCGGGGCTCCAACTACGCGCTGGTCGGCAGCGGTGCCGAACAGTCGCTCCAGGGGCTGCGGGTCTCCCGCGCCTTCCTGTCGGGCAGCGGGCTGACCGCCGAGCGCGGCCTCTCCACGTCCAACATGCTCTCCGCCAGCGTCGACCGGGCCCTCGTCCAGGCCGCGGGCGAGGTGGTGGTCCTCGCCGACCACACCAAGCTCGGCGCCGACACGATGTTCCAGACCGTGCCGACGGACCTCATCACCCGGCTGGTCACCGACGAGCCCCCGGCCCACGACGACCGCGCCGCGACGGAGTTGCAGGCCCTCGCCGACCAAGGCGTACAGATCGCCGTCACCGGTACCGCCGCCACCGCGGCGGACGGCGCCCCCGACCGGCGCGGCCACCGCCGGGAGGTCCCGCTGCCGGGCCAGCGCCGCAACCACCCGCCCGGGGGCGCGTCCCCGGCCCTGCGCTCCGCCTCCCTGGGCGACACACCCCGCGTCGCCGATCTCGCCCCCCGGCGCCGCTGAGACGTCCCGGGGCCCGGCGGCACGACCGCGGGGCCCCGGGAGGTCTCAGTACGCCCGACCCGGCTTCCGGCACCTCGGCGGTACGCGCCCCGTGCGGGCGGGTGCCGCCGAGGCGCTTCGGGCGGCGGGGCCCCGGCCCGTCCGCGGTGTTTCCGGTACACCGCCCGGCGCGCCCGCCGCCGCTCCCGTTACGCGCCCGGCTCCCCGGCGCAGTCGTTCCCGTCCGCCTTCAGACCGGTCAGGGTGAGGGTCAGCAGGCGGTCGGCGAGGAGCGGATCGTCCGGGGACTCCTCGGCGGCCAGCGCGATGCCGTTCGTCAGCCGCATCAGATCGCCGATGGTGACGTCCGGCCGGACCGCCCCGGCCCGCTGCGCGCGGGCCAGCAGCGCGCCGCCCGCCTCCCGCATCGGCACACTGCACCGCGCCATCCCGGAACTCTCGTCCGCCGTCGCCGTCATCAGCGCCCGCGACAGGCCCCGGTACGTACCGGCGTGGGTGATGATCGCGCGCAGCCACTCGACCAGCGCCCGGCACGGTTGCGGCGCGTCCGCCAGCTCCCGCGCCTGCGCCAGCAGCGCGTCCACCTCGCTCTGGAAGACCGCGCCCATCAGCGACGTACGGTGCGGGAAGTGCCGGTAGAGGGTGCCGATGCCGACCCCGGCGCGGCGGGCGATCTCCTCCAGCGAGGTGTCCGTGCCGTGCTCGATGAAGGCGGTACGGGCCGCGGCCAGCAGCCGCTCGTAGTTGCGCCGGGCGTCGGCCCGCATGGGGCGCGGGGTGGGTGCCGCGCCGGCCGCCGCCTCGCTCCGTCGTGCGGCCGGCCGCCGCCCTGCCGTCTCGGTCGCCATCGCCGTCCTTCCTCGTCCCGGCCGGTCCCGGCCCGGTGGCTCCAGGATGCCACTGACCGGGGCCGCGGCGGGCCGCCCGCCGGGGGCGCGCGGGGCCGTCGCGTGCGCCCCTGACAGGGGCCCCGGGCCCGGCTGGTGGCCGGGCGGCGTCCCGCGGCCCAATGTGCGGTGGCCGCCCGGCGACACCTCGCCGAACACCGGGGCACGCCGCAACGCCGCGCCCCGCACCACCGTCAAACCTGGCGCAACACGGCGTTCCGGGCGGTGCGTGCCCGGGGCGCCGGCACATCGCGGGGTCGGCACGGGCACACGTCCCGGCGGCCCCACCGGACCTGGGGAAGACGTCATGGGGCTGACCAGCCGCCCGCTGTTGTACGCCGCCGTTCTGGCCGCCCTGGCCGCGGTCGCGCTGACCTGCCGGCTGTGGCCGCGCTTCGCCGGGCGCGGACCGCGGGCCCTCCTCGGCCGCCTCGGCTCGCTCCTCGCCACCCAGCTCGCCCTCGTCGCCGCCCTCGCCCTCGCCGTCAACACCAACTTCCAGTTCTACGGCTCCTGGCACGAACTGCTGGGGCTCTACGACGACGCCCCGGGCGCGGTCGCCAAATGGGGCGGGGCCACGGGCGCCGGACCCGCCGGGGACCCGACGCAGGGCCTCGTCCAGCCGTCCGGCCCGGAAGGGCTCGACAAGGTGCACGGCCTGCCCGAGGGACCGCCCGCGACCGCCGGGAAGGTCGAGACCGTACGGATCGTCGGCAAGCGCACCCGCCTGGTGGACCCGGCGTACGTCTACCTGCCGCCGCAGTACTTCCAGCCCGCCTACGCCCGTCAGAGATTCCCCGTCGTCGTGGCGCTCAGCGGCTATCCGGGCGGCATCTACCTGCTGGGCCAGCATCTGCGGCTGCCGCAGACCGCGGCGGCGCTCCAGCGCTCCGGCCAGGCGCAGCCCACCGTCATCGTGATGATGCGGCCCACGGTCGCCCCGCCGCGCGACACCCAGTGCGTCGACGTGCCCGGGGGCCCGCAGGCCGAGACGTTCTTCGCCCAGGACGTACCGGACGCCCTGCGGTCCCACTACCGGGTCGGCCACGACCCCGGCGGCTGGGGCGTCCTCGGCTACTCCTCCGGCGGTAGCTGCGCCCTCCAGCTCGCCATGCGTCACCCCGGGACGTACACCGCGGCGGCGGCGCTCTCCCCGGACTACAAGGTCACCCCGGACCCGACCACCGGCGACCTCTTCGGCGGCGGGCGGGACCGGGTGCGCCGCCGCGAGGAGCACGATCTGGTGTGGCGGCTGCGCCATCTGCCGCCGCCGCGGGTCTCGGTGCTGATCGGGACCAGCCGTCACGGCGAGAAGAACTACCCGGCGGCCCGGGAGTTCCTGGCCGCCGTCCGCCCGCCGATGCGGGCCGGCACCGTCCTCCTCGACCGGGGCAGCCACAACTTCGCCACCTGGCGCCGCGAACTGCCCGCCGCACTGCGGTGGATGAGCAAGGAGCTGACGTTCCCGGAGGACGTGGTCGGGGCGTCGTGACGCCGTGACGGCGCCGGGGCGCGCGGCTGCCCCGTACGCGCCCCGGCGGGACCGGCGCGCGCCCCCGCCCGGCCCGGCGCGCCCCGGGCACGCGAAGGCCCCGGCACACCCGTGCCGGGGCCTTCCGCCGCGTACGGCCGGACGTCAGTCCTTGATCTCGCAGATGACGGCGCCGGAGGTGAGGGCGGCGCCGACCTCGGCGGCCAGGCCCTTGACGGTGCCGGCGCGGTGGGCGTTGATCGGCTGCTCCATCTTCATCGCCTCCAGGACGACGACCAGTTCGCCCTCGGCGACGGTCTGGCCCTCCTCGACGGCGACCTTGACGATGGTGCCCTGCATCGGGGAGGCGAGGGTGTCGCCGGAGGCGGCGGAGCCGGACTTCTTCGACGCCTTGCGCTTGGGCTTGGCACCCCCGGCGACCGCGGCGCGGGCCAGCGGCATCCCGAGCGAGGACGGCAGCGAGACCTCCAGGCGCTTGCCGCCGACCTCCACCACGACCGTCTCGCGGGTGTCGGCCTCCGCCTCGTCGCCGCCGGCGGCGGCGAACGGCGGGATGTCGTTGACGAACTCCGTCTCGATCCACCGGGTGTGGACGGTGAACGGGTCGGCGGAGCCGGTCAGTTCGGGGGCGAACGCCGGGTCCTTGACGACCACGCGGTGGAAGGTGAGGGCGGTGGCCATGCCCTCGACGGTGAACTCGTTCAGCGCGCGGGCGGCGCGCTGGAGCGCCTGCTCACGGGTGGCGCCGGTGATGATCAGCTTGGCCAGCAGGGAGTCCCACGCCGGGCCGATGACGCTGCCCGACTCCACGCCCGCGTCCAGGCGGACACCGGGGCCGGAGGGCGCGTCGAAGAGGGTGACGGTGCCGGGGGCCGGGAGGAAGCCCCGGCCCGGGTCCTCACCGTTGATGCGGAACTCGAAGGAGTGGCCGCGCACGGCGGGGTCGTCGTAGCCCAGCTCCTCGCCGTCGGCGATGCGGAACATCTCGCGGACCAGGTCCAGGCCGGTGACCTCCTCGGTGACCGGGTGCTCGACCTGGAGGCGGGTGTTGACCTCCAGGAAGGAGATCGTGCCGTCCTGGCCGACCAGGAACTCGCAGGTGCCGGCGCCCGCGTAACCGGCCTCCCGGAGGATGGCCTTGGACGCGCGGTACAGCTCGGCGTTCTGCGCCTCGCTCAGGAACGGCGCCGGGGCCTCCTCGACCAGCTTCTGGTGGCGGCGCTGGAGGGAGCAGTCACGGGTGGAGACGACGACGACGTTGCCGTGCTTGTCGGCCAGGCACTGCGTCTCGACGTGGCGCGGACGGTCGAGGTAGCGCTCGACGAAGCACTCGCCGCGCCCGAAGGCGGCGACGGCCTCGCGGACCGCGGAGTCGTACAGCTCCGGGACCTCTTCGAGGGTGCGGGCGACCTTCAGGCCACGGCCGCCGCCGCCGAACGCCGCCTTGATGGCGATCGGCAGACCGTGCTCCTTCGCGAAGGCGACGACCTCGTCCGCGCCGGAGACCGGGTCGGGGGTGCCGGCGACCAGCGGGGCGCCGGCGCGCTGCGCGATGTGGCGGGCGGCGACCTTGTCGCCGAGGTCACGGATGGCGTGCGGGGGCGGGCCGATCCAGGTCAGCCCGGCGTCCAGGACGGCCTGGGCGAATTCGGCGTTCTCGGAGAGGAAGCCGTAACCGGGGTGGATGGCGTCCGCGCCGGAGTCCTTGGCCGCCTGGAGGACCTTGGCGATGTCGAGGTAGCTGGTGGCCGGGGTGTCACCGCCCAGGGCGTAAGCCTCGTCGGCCGCGCGGACGTGCAGGGCGTCCCGGTCGGGGTCGGCGTAGACCGCCACGCTCCCGATTCCGGCGTCCCGGCATGCACGGGCAACGCGGACAGCGATTTCGCCACGGTTGGCGATGAGCACCTTGCGCACGATGGGTCCTTCCTGGGCGCTACGCCGCAACACACTGAACGCAGCGAGTTTAGGGACTGGCGACACCGCGTGCCGACCCGTTCCCTGAGGTGACCTTCCCCACACGGAGCGTGGCACGCGTGCCTCTCAGGAGGTGACACCCCCTGACAGCCCAGGGTAGGCCCGGTTCCGCGGCGCCGGACGAGCGGCTCGATGTGGTCTAGCTCTCTGCGCTGTATCGGACAGCGGGTCGGCAATTCTTTGTGGAGTCCCTACGAATGGGCGAAGGAAAGTTTGCGCCCGGCGCGGCGCCAGGGAGCCTCCGGGCGGCCCGCCGCCTCCGTGTGCGCACACCTCTTGCCCCGGCCGTTACCCGTTAGTAGCGTGCGCGCTGTCTTCTGTACTCGCGGTAACACGGCACGGCCCGCAGGACGCGGGCGCACGGCGACGGGCCCTCGGCGCCCGGCGGCGGCACATCCGGTACGGACGGAAGCAGGTGGGGCGGTGGCGGCGCGGAGACCCGTGGCGGTGGTGGCGGCCGTGGTGCTGATGCTGGAGGCGGGCGGCGTCCTCCTGCTGAACTGGATCATGAGCATCGTCGTCGACCGGCAGCAGATGTCCCTGGCGGGGCTGCGGCCCGGCGCGATGACCACGGGCGCGCTGGCCGCCGGGGCCCTCGCCGCGCTCTGCCTCCTCGGCTGCGCCGCCCTGCTGCTGCGCACCGCGCTCCGCGACCGCCCGCCCGGCACCCTCGCCCGGATCGCGCTGATCGTCTGCGCCGTGGCGCACGCGGTCCTCGGCGCCTTCGCCGTCGGCATGCTCGGCTGGCTCGCCTTCGCCGCCCTGATGGCCGTCCTCGCCCTGCTGGTGCTGACCCTGGTGGCGTACGGGGAACGGCCCGCCGCGCCGGTTTCCGGGCCGGGCACGGAGCCCGCGCCCGGCCCGGAAACCGGCGGTCCGGAGCCCACTTCGGTGTGAGGCCGGCGGGCCCGGGCGCGGCGGCGCGGGACCGGGCGGCGGCTCCGCCCGCGGGGCTCGACGGGCGATGCAGCGGCTCCGGCCGTGAGCCCGGCGGTCGTGGTCGCTCCGGAACGGGCGCGGCGGCGAGCCCCCGACCGCCCGGCCCGGCCGCGGCGGCTCCTACCGTTCCGTCAGGTCTCCGCGTCTCCCGCCCCCGTCGTTCCCCGTCCGCCTCACGCCCACAGATCCGTGAGGCGGACGTCCAGCTCGCCCAGGAGGCGGCGGAACAGCGGGAGCGAGAGGCCGATGACGTTGCCCGGGTCGCCGTCGATGCCGTCGATGAAGGGGGCCGAGCGACCGTCGAGGGTGAACGCGCCGGCGACGTGGAGCGGTTCGCCGCTGGCGACGTAGGCGGCGATCTCGGCGTCGTCGGGCTCGCCGAAGCGGACCGTCGTCGAGGCGGTGGCGGAGGTGCGGCGGCCGTTCGCGGTGTCGATGACGCAGTGGCCCGTCCGCAGCACGCCGGAGCGGCCGCGCATCGCCTTCCAGCGGGCCGTGGCGTCCTCGGCGTCGGCGGGCTTGCCCAGCGCCCGGCCGTCCAGCTCCAGCACCGAGTCGCACCCTATGACGAGCGCCCCGGCGGCCTCCGGGCGCGCGGCGACCGCGGTGGCCTTCGCCTCGGCCAGCACACGGGCCAGCTCGCCGGGGGTGGGGGCGGTGAGCGCGTCCTCGTCGACCCCGCTGACGATCACCTCCGGGGCCAGCCCGGCCTGCCGGAGCAGGCCCAGGCGCGCGGGTGACTGGGAGGCGAGGACGAGACGGCGGGGGCGGGGCTCTTCGGTCATGCCCGCCATCGTACGGAGCGCCGCGGCGGGCGCGGCGGGCCTGTGGACAACCGGTCCGGCGGAACCGCCGGCGGCCCGGCGGACGTCCTCGGCCGTGGAGCGGTCCGGCGGGCGGCGGGAACGATTACACGTCAACGCCCGGCCAGCAGCACCATGGTGAGCATCGAGGCGATCGCCATGACGAGGCCCAGCCGGCGGAGCCGTTTCTGCGCATGGCGCAGCTCCTCGGGAGGCTCGTCGGGCGGATCGGACCACAGCATGGTTCCGATCCTGCGCCCGCCGAGGGTTCGGGCGCCTGAGTACGCGTACTCAGGCGCCCTCGCGCGCGGAACGCCCGCACCCGGACGACCAGGGCGAACGCGACGTGTGCGGCGTACCTCACATACCGGTGGTGCCGGTCAGCGCGGCCAGTAGCTGGTGCGCCAGGCGCGCGGTCCCGGGTGCGGGGTGCGGTGGGCCGGGATGCGCGCCGCCGGGTCGGACCACTCCGAGACCGGCTCCGGCTCCGGCTCTGCGCTCCCGGCAGCGGCGGCGCGGACCTGCACCACCGCGAGCGCGGCGGCCAGCTCCTCGGGTGTGGGGTTGCCCCGTACGACCTTGATCATGGTCAAGCCCTCCTTCGGGACGCGGCCTACAGCGGGATGTTGCCGTGCTTCTTCGGGGGCAGCGCCTCGCGCTTGTTGCGCAGTGCGCGCAGTCCGCGGACGATGTGGCGCCGCGTCTCGGACGGCATGATCACCGCGTCGACGTAGCCGCGCTCGGCCGCCACGTACGGGTTGAGCAGCGCGTCCTCGTACTCCTGGATCAGCTCCTGGCGGCGGGTGGCCTGGGCCTCGGGGTCCTCGATGGCGGCGAGGGTGCGGCGGTGCAGGATGTTGACGGCGCCCTGCGCGCCCATGACGGCGATCTGCGCGGTCGGCCAGGCGAGGTTGAGGTCGGCGCCCAGGTGCTTGGAGCCCATGACGTCGTACGCGCCGCCGAACGCCTTGCGGGTGATGACGGTGATCAGCGGGACCGTCGCCTCCGCGTAGGCGTAGATCAGCTTGGCGCCGCGGCGGATGATGCCGTCCCACTCCTGGTCGGTGCCGGGCAGGAAGCCGGGCACGTCCACGAAGGTCAGGACGGGGATGTTGTACGCGTCGCAGGTCCGCACGAAGCGGGCGGCCTTCTCGGACGCCTTGATGTCGAGGGTGCCGGCGTACTGCATCGGCTGGTTGGCGACGATGCCCACCGAGTGGCCCTCGACGCGGCCGTAGCCGGTGAGGATGTTCGGCGCGTACAGCGGCTGGACCTCCAGGAACTCCCCGTCGTCCAGGATGTGCTCGATCGCGGTGACCATGTCGTACGGCTGGTTCGCCGAGTCCGGGATCAGCGTGTCGAGTTCACGGTCGTGGTCCGACGTCTCCAGGTCCGCCTCCTCGGGGAAGGCGGGCGGCTCGGAGAGGTTGTTGGACGGCAGGTACGACAGCAGCGCCTTGACGTAGTCGATGGCGTCCTTCTCGTCGGACGCCATGTGGTGCGCGACGCCGGAGGTGGCGTTGTGGGTGCGGGCGCCGCCCAGCTCCTCGAAGCCGACGTCCTCGCCGGTGACGGTCTTGATGACGTCCGGCCCGGTGATGAACATGTGTGAGGTCTGATCGACCATCACCGTGAAGTCCGTGATGGCGGGGGAGTAGACCGCGCCGCCCGCGCACGGGCCGACGACCAGTGAGATCTGCGGGATCACGCCGGAGGCATGGGTGTTGCGGCGGAAGATCTCGCCGTACATCCCGAGCGAGACCACGCCCTCCTGGATGCGCGCGCCACCGGAGTCGTTGATGCCGATGACCGGGCAGCCGTTCTTCAGCGCGAAGTCCATCACCTTGACGATCTTCTCGCCGAAGACGCCGCCGAGCGCACCGCCGAAGACCGTGAAGTCCTGCGAGAACACCGCGACCGGGCGGCCGTCGACCGTGCCGTAGCCGGTGACCACGCCGTCGCCGTACGGGCGGGTCTGCTCCAGCCCGAAGTTGGTCGAGCGGTGCCGGGCGAACTCGTCGAGCTCGACGAACGAGCCCTCGTCGAGGAGCAGATCGATCCGCTCGCGCGCGGTCAACTTGCCCTTCGCGTGCTGCTTCTCCACCGCACGGGCGGAACCGGCGTGCGTGGCTTCATCGATCCGCCGCTGCAAATCCGCCAGTTTGCCCGCGGTGGTGGTCAGGTGTGCTTCCGGCTCGGACATCGGGATGCGGCTCCTGCTCGTCCTGGACTGGTGCGCGTACGGGGAGACGTACGGCCTTGCTACCGCTTCGTAGCGTATCGGCGGGGGTGATCGGCGGCACTGCGTCGTTGACCACACCTAGGCTGGTTCCATGACACCTCAACCGCCGGAAAACCAGGACAAAGACGGCCGCTCGCCCGGGCCCGGGGACGGCACCGGCGCGTCGGGTGCCACCGGGGGCGGCCGCTGGAGCGATCTGGAACGGCCGCCGCTCGACGCCCGGGCGCTCCGGCGGGCCCTGGTGCGGCCCGGCTCCCTGTGGACCGCGCTCGACGTCGTCGACGCCACCGGCTCCACCAACACCGACCTCGCACTGCGCGCCGCCGCCGGGGCGCCCGAGGGCACCGTGCTCCTCGCCGAGGAACAGACCGCCGCCCGGGGGCGCCTGGACCGCCGCTGGAGCGCGCCGGCCCGCTCGGGGATCTTCGTCTCCGTGGTGCTGACCCCGCGCGTCCCCCAGGAGCGCTGGGGCTGGCTGCCGCTGCTCGCCGGGGTCGCCGTCGCCTCCGCGCTCTCCCGGGCCGCGGGCGTGGACACCGCACTCAAGTGGCCCAACGACATCCTGCTGACCGTGGACGGCGCCGAGCGGAAGGCCGGCGGCATCCTCGCCGAGCGCGCCGGGGACGGCATCGTCCTCGGTATGGGCCTCAACGTCTCGCTGCGCGAGGACGAGCTGCCGGTGCCCACCGCCACCTCCCTCGCCCTGGCCGGGGCGCACACCACCGACCGCGACACCCTGCTGCGGGCCGTCCTGCGCTCCCTGGAGACCTGGTACGCCGCCTGGCAGGACGCGGACGGTGACCCGGGCGCGAGCGGGGTGCAGGAGGCGTACGCCGCGGGATGCGCGACCCTGGGCCGTACCGTCCGCGCCGAACTCCCCGGTGACCGGGTGCTGCGCGGTGAGGCGGTGGCGCTCGACGGCGACGGGCGGCTGATCCTCGCGACCGAGGAGGGCGTGCAGCAGCCGGTGGGCGCCGGCGACATCGTCCATCTGCGGCCGGACGCGGGCGGCGGCTACACCTGACCTGCGCCCTTGCGTACGGCGGCGCCGGTGGCCGAAACGCCGAGCGGCGCGGCCGGGCGGACGGCTCCGACCGGGCACGGGAGAGTGAGCCAGAGCACACCTGCCGTATCGTTGAGGCGGCCCGCCGGGGAGCGGGCCACCGGCGAGCAGTGATCGGAAGGGCAGTGCGCAGGCAGCGGACAGGGAGCGGGCGGTGACCGCCGGCGACGCGGGCGGACCGCCCGAGAGCGCGGCCACGCCGGACGGACCCGCCACGGGCTCCGGCGCCGCCGCATCCGACGACGGCCCCGGCGAGCGGGGCCCCGGCGGCGCGGCGGCCTCCGCGACCGCGGACGAACCCCCGCCCGGGGCGCCCGGCGCGGGCTCCGCGGCGCCGGGCGCGGCCCCGGCGGCCTCGTCGACGGCCGCCGACTCCGACGACACCATCGCCATCCGTCTGGAACAGCTCATCCTCGGCGCCGACCGCCGCTACACGCCGTTCCAGGCGGCCCGCAGCGCCGGGGTCTCGATGGATCTGGCGGCCCGGTTCTGGCGCGCCATGGGCTTCGCCGACATCGGGCAGGTCAAGGCGCTCACCGAGGCCGATGTGCTGGCGCTGCGGCGGCTGGCCGGTCTGGTCGAGGCCGGGCTGCTGAGCGAGGCGATGGCCGTACAGGTGGCGCGCTCCACGGGCCAGACCACCGCCCGCCTCGCGGACTGGCAGATCGACTCCTTCCTGGAGGGCCTCACCGAGCCCCAGGACTCCGGCATGACCCGTACGGAGATCACGTACCCGCTGGTCGAACTCCTCCTGCCGGAGCTGGAGGAGTTCTTGGTGTACGTCTGGCGGCGGCAGTTGGCGGCCGCCACCGGGCGGGTCGTGCGCGCGCAGGACGACGACGAGATGGTGGACCGGCGCCTGGCCGTCGGCTTCGCCGACCTGGTGGGCTTCACCCGGCTGACCCGGCGGCTGGAGGAGGAGGAGCTGGGCGAGCTGGTCGAGGCGTTCGAGACGACCTGTTCCGACCTGGTCGCGGCGCACGGCGGCCGGCTGATCAAGACACTCGGCGACGAGGTGCTGTTCTCCGCCGACGACGCCGGGGTGGCCGCCGAGATCGGGCTGCGGCTCATCGAGACGATGACGCACGACGAGACCATGCCGGAGCTGCGCGTCGGTATCGCCTTCGGCACCGTCACGACGCGGATGGGCGATGTGTTCGGCACGACCGTCAACCTCGCCAGCCGGCTGACGTCGATAGCGCCGAAGGACGCCGTCTTCGTGGACCAGGCGTTCGCGGAGGAGCTGGGCCGCACCGGCGACGCCCCGGTCTCCGAGGCGGCCGCCGCGGCGGCGGAGAAGGCCGCGGCAGAGGCCACCGCGAGCGGGCTGACGCCGGAGCTGCCGACGTACCGCTTCGCGCTCCAGCCGATGTACCAGCGGCCGGTGCGCGGGCTGGGCGTCATCGAGCCCTGGCAGTTGACCCGGCGCGGCTGAGACGGCGCGCCCGGGGCGGTGCGGGTCCCTTCCGGCCGGTCGGCCCTGTTCCGGTCCGTGCCGAGCTGACATGATCCCGGCGGAACCGAATCAACGGTCGTTAACCGGGAGGGTCGCATGCAGCGGTTCGGCGAATGGGTCCGTGTGGAGCGGCACGGCTGGGTGGCGGAGCTGGTCATGGACCGGCCCGAGGCGATGAACGCGGTGTCGACAGCGATGGCCGACGCGCTGGCGCAGGCGTGCGCCGCCCTCGCCGCCGACACCGCCGTACGGGCGGTCGTCCTCACCTCCACCCACGAGCGGGCGTTCTGCGTCGGCGCCGACCTCAAGGAGCGCAACTCCTTCACCGACGCGGACCTGCTGCGGCAGCGCCCGCGCACCCGCGCCGCCTACACCGGTGTCCTGGAGCTGCCGCAGCCCACCGTCGCCGCGGTCCACGGCTACGCGCTCGGCGGCGGCTTCGAACTGGCGCTGGCCTGCGATCTCATCGTGGCCGACGGCAGTGCGGTGGTCGGGCTGCCCGAGGTGTCGGTGGGTGTGATCCCCGGGGGCGGCGGTACGCAGTTGCTGCCGCGCCGGGTGGGGGCGGCACGCGCCGCCGAACTCGTCTTCACCGCCCGGCGGGTGCGCGCCGAGGAGGCCGTACGGCTGGGGCTGGTCGATCAGCTCGTGGACGTCGGCGCGGACCGGGCGCAGGCGCTGGAGCTGGCCGCGCGGATCGCGCGGAACTCGCCGGTGGGGCTGCGTGCCGCGAAGCGTGCGATGCGGCTGGGCCACGGTCTCGATCTGCGTGCCGGGCTGGAGGTCGAGGACGCCGCCTGGCGCTCCGTGGCCTTCTCCGGCGACCGCGCGGAGGGCGTCGCGGCGTTCAACGAGAAGCGGGATCCGGACTGGCCCGGGGAGTGAGGCGCGGGGCGGACCGGACCTGTGCCCCCGGGGAGCGCGGGGGCGCCCGGCGCGCGCGGGCGCGCTCCCCATGGCCGCCGGTCCGCGCCCCCGTCCGCCCCGCCGGTTCCGCGGGACGCGGGTGGATCACCGTGGGTGAGGATGACCTCCGGGTGTGGGAGCCGCGCGTAAGGGGCGAAAGGGGTTAAACATTCCTACGCTGTAGTACAGAGTGTGCTCACGGTTACGGAATGTGAGGGCCCGGTGACGGATGAGGGCGATGCGAAGCTGCGGGCCGTGGTGGAACTGGCGCAGGCGATGGCGGCGGCGCACGCACCACGCGATGCCGCGCACGCCGCGGCGCAGAGCGTACGGCTGGCCCTGGGCGGCTCCTTCGCCGCGATCTCGAAGTGGGAACGCGAGCGCGGAAAGCTGCGGGTGCTGGTCAACGTCGGCGAACTCGCCGACGACGAGCAGGAGTTCCCGGAGGACGAGTCGTACCCGGTGCACGAGTTCCCGGAGATCGTCGGACTGCCGCGCGAGCGCCGGGCGGCGGGCGGCGGCCCCGACGCGTGGGTGGAGCACGCCGACGGGGCCGGTGCGGCGAGCGGGGTGCCGCTCGCCGTGGTGCCCGCGGCGGCCAGCCCCCAGGACGCGCCGCTGCCCGGGGCCCCGGCGCAGGTGACGGCCGTCGCGCCGGAAGGCGGCGGGAGCGCCAACCGGCGGCGGGCGGCCGCGCTGCGCCGCCGTGGCCGCGGCTGCTGCGTGGTGGCGCCGCTGGTGCTGCGCGGACGCGCGTGGGGCGAGCTGTACGTGGCGCGGGCGGCGGGGGAGCCGGTGTTCGGCGCGGCGGACGCGGAGTTCGCGACGGTGCTGGCCGCCGTGACCGCCGCCGGGATCGCCCAGACCGAGCGGTTGGCGGAGGCCCGCCGGCTGGCCTTCACCGACGCGCTGACCGGGCTCGCCAACCGCCGCGCCGTCGATATGCGGCTGGACGAGGCGCTGGAGGCGCACCGCCGGGAGGCGGCCGTGGTGAGCCTGGTGGTCTGCGACCTCAACGGCCTCAAGCAGGTGAACGATTCGCAGGGTCACGCGGTCGGCGACCGCCTGCTGGAACGATTCGGCTCGGTCCTCTCGCTCTGCGGCGCCCGGCTGCCCGGCACCCTCGCCGCCCGGCTCGGCGGCGACGAGTTCTGCCTCCTCGCGGTCGGCCCGCCACCCGACGACGTGGTCGAGGTCGCCGCCGAACTCTGCGTCCGCGCAGGGGAGTTGGGGCTCGGTGACGGTGTCGCGGTGGGCGTCGCCTCGACCGGCGACCCGATCGGCCCGGTCCGCACCGCCCGCCGTCTCTTCCGCCTCGCCGACGCCGCGCAGTACCGCGCGAAGGCCGCCCGCGCGGCGGAGCCGGTGGTGGCCGGGCGCCACGGCGGCCCGGACGACCCCGTCGTCCGCCTCGCCGACACCCCGGAGCGCCGGCCGGGCACGGAGCGGCGGCGGTTCCGGCGGTGAGGGGGCGCGGGGCACGTCGGACGGTACGGGCCCCGGGGGCGCCGGGAGCTTGGTGCGGGGACCGGCCGGAACGCTCCGTACGAGCCGGGGCCGAGGTGCTTCCGCAGACCCGGCCCGATGCTTCTGTGCAGGTCAGGGCTGGTGTCGCGCGGGCTCAGCGCGCGCTGTCGCGGTTCACGTACCGTCGTGGTTCCGGCGGACGGAGTAGCTGACCAGTCCGGCGCCGAGGGCGAGGCAGGCGGCGCCGCCGATGACGTACGGGGTGGTGTCCGGGGAGCCGGTCTCGGCGAGGGAGCGGGCGGCGGCGCCGTCGGGCCGTGTTCCCGGGCCGCTCCGGAGGGCACTGCCCCGGTCGGCGGTCACCGCATCGGAGCCTCGGGCTCCGCCGTCCGGGACCGTGGCGGCGGTGGTCCGCGCTCCGGTGGCGGGGGCGTCCTCGGCGGAGACGATCGCGTGCGCGGACGGGACGAACCACAGGGCGATCAGCACCGACCCCGCGGCTGCGGCGGTCAGCAGTGGTCGGCGCGCGGTCACAGAACAATCCCCCTTGCAGGTCCGGCGAATTGGCCGCTGACCTCAGATGTTAGTGACCGCAGCGGGTCGCGGGAAAGTCAGGCCCCGGAGTGCTTACCCTCCGTCCCATGAGCAATGGCGAGACATCACGGTTTGTACGGCTTCATATCGAACTGGTCCTGGAGGTCACCGACCCCGGTCTGCTGACCGCCGCGGCGCTCGACCACGTCGCCGCCGACCCCTCCTTCCCGGACGGCGGACGCCATCAGGCACAGGAGGCGGTGCGCGAGGACCCGGCGGAGGCGCTGGCCCACCTCGTCGACCCGTCCGACCTGGTCACCGCGGTCCCCGGCACCGCCCTCGCGCAGGCGTCCTGGAGCTGCGAGGAGCGCGGCGACTACGACCCGGACGCGGCGTGGGACGCCGATGAGTGGGAGCTGGCGGGCGACTCCCTCCCCGTCGAGGAGGAGGTCTGATCCGGCCCCGTCCACACGGAGCGTGACCACCGTCCGCGCGCCCCCGGGGGAGCTTCCGTGCTCCCCTCCCGGCGCCCCCGCGGCCCTCGTACGACACCTGTCGTACGAGGGCCGTTCCCGTGCGCGGCGAAGCCCCGCCCGCCGCTCCATGGAGCGGGCGGAGCATGATCGGGGCGTCTCGCGGGCGTGTGCCCGCATTGCGTGTCGTTCCCCACACTTTGTCCGGATCCGGCGCGAACCACGGGGAAAGTGGCGTTTCCTGGACGTCGGCCGGGGAGGCTGCACCCGGTCTGCTGCTCGGGGATTCCTATCGGATCAATGGAGAAGCGTGTGATGACGGACAGCAAGCGCCGCAAGGGCTTCATAGCCACCGCCGCGCTGGCCGGGGGCGTGGTCGTGCTCTCGGCCTGCGGCAGTGCGAGCGGCGTGGGCGGCGACAGCCACGCGAGCAGCGGTTCCACCCCGGCGCACGAGAAGTCCCAGCAGGTCGACGAGGCCGCGGCGCAGGACGCCTCGGACGCGAAGATCAAGATCACGCCCAAGGATGGCGCCTCCACCGCGGGCATCAGCAAGGACGCGAAGGTCACCGTCAAGAGCGGCAAGCTCACCTCGGTCACCATGACCGCCGTCGAGTCGAAGAAGAGCGTCGGCGGCACGCTCTCCGCCGACGGCGCGTCCTGGACGCCGTCGTCGGACCTCGCCCGCGCGACGAAGTACAAGATCACCGCACATGCCGTGGACTCCGCGGGCCGTAAGGCGGTCGAGAACTCCACCTTCACCACCGTCTCCCCGGCCAACAGCTTCATCGGCACCTTCACGCCCGAGGACGGCGCGACCGTCGGCGTCGGGATGCCGGTCTCGATCCACTTCGACAAGCCGGTCAAGGACAAGAAGGCCGTCGAGTCCGCGATCACCGTCGCCTCCAGCAGCAACCAGAAGGCCGTCGGCCACTGGTTCGACGACACCCGCCTGGACTTCCGCCCGCAGGAGTACTGGAAGGCCCACTCCGGGATCACCGTGAAGCTGGCGCTCGACGGCGTCCAGGCGTCGCCCGGTGTGCAGGGCATCCAGAACAAGACGTTCCACTTCAACGTCGGCCGCTCGCAGGTCTCCACCGTCGACGCGAAGACCCATCTGATGACGGTGGTGCGCGACGGAAGGACCCTCAAGACGATCCCGGTCTCGGCCGGCAGCGACGACCACCCGACGTACAACGGCCGGATGGTCATCTCCGAGAAGTACGAGCAGACCCGGATGGACGGCTCCACCGTCGGCTTCACCAACAACGACGGCGAGGGCGAGTACGACATCCCGGACGTGCCGCACGCCATGCGCCTGTCGACCTCCGGCACCTTCATCCACGGCAACTACTGGGGCAAGGGCATCTTCGGCGCCGTCAACACCAGCCACGGCTGCATCGGCCTGGCGGACGCGAAGGGCGCCGGCGACCCGTCCACGGACGGCGCGTGGTTCTACGACCACTCGCTGATCGGCGACGTCGTCACCATGGTCAACTCCCCGGACCGCACCGTCCAGCCCGACAACGGCCTCAACGGCTGGAACATGGACTGGCAGCGGTGGATCGCCGGCAGCGCCCTGGGCGGCGCCGCCTCCTGACGCGGCTCCCGCCGGGCCCTCGGCTCCGGCGGTGCGACAACCTCTGAGCGGCGACCGGTTTGACCCGGTCGCCGCTCAGCCGTCCCCGGCCCGCGTCAGACCGTGTACCGATAGGCCGGATACGTCAGATAGCCCGCGTCCCCGCCCTCGTAGTACGTGGTCTCGTCGGCGGGGGCGAGCGGGTGTCCGGCGCGCAGCCGCTCGACGAGGTCGGGGTTGGAGACGTAGGCGCGGCCGAAGCTGATCAGGTCGGCGCCCAGGCCCAGCCAGCGGTCGGCGTCGTCCCGTCCGGTCCGCTTCGCGCCCATCGGCAGCACCGGATTCATGATCAGCGCGCCCGGCCAGGCCCGGCGCAGCGCGAGCAGCAGCTCCTCCTCGGCGGTCGCCTCCAGATGGATGTACGCGAGGTCCAGGCGGGCCAGTTCGGCGAGGAGGGCGGTGTACAGCTCCGGTACGTCGCGGTCCTCGACGCCCCAGAAATCGGTGCCGGGCGAGAGCCGGATACCGGTGCGGGCCGCGCCCACCGCCTCGACGGTGGCGGCGGTCGCCTCGACCGCGAACCGGATGCGGTGCGCCACCGGACCGCCGTAACGGTCCGTCCGCAGGTTGGCGTTGGACGAGAGGAACTGGGAGATCAGATAGCCGTTGGCGCCGTGCAGCTCCACACCGTCGAAGCCCGCGTCGACCGCGCGCCGGGCGGCCAGCGCGTACGACCGCGCGTGCTCGGGCACCTCGGCGGTCTCCAGGGCGCGCGGCATCGGGGCGGGCTGCCGCCCGGACGGGGTGAACACGTCGCCGGTGGCGGGGACGGCGGAGGGGCCGACCGGCTGCGTGCCGATGGTCTCGGGGTGGGAGACCCGGCCGCCGTGCATGATCTGGGCGAAGATCCGGCCGCCGTTGGTGTGGACGGCGTCGGTCACCGGGCGCCACGACGCCACCTGCTCATCGGTGTACAGCCCCGGCGTCCCCGGGTTGGACTGCCCGATCAGGCTCGGCTGCACCCCCTCGCTGATCAGCAGCCCGGCGGTGGCGCGCTGCGCGTAGTAGGCCGCCATCGACCCGGTCGCCAGTCCGCCCGCGGCGGCCCGGACCCGGGTCATCGGGGCCATCACCACCCGGTTGGGGAGCGTCAGTTCACCGAGCCGGTAACCGGAGAAAAGGGTTGTCACGTCCGGGCTCCTTCGGAATCCGCGTGCCCGCGCTTCGGACACGCGGCTACGCTAAAACCTCACATCGATGTCAGAGGCAAGCGCTGTGGCGCAGGTCACAGGCGGGGTGGAGGGTGCCGTGCGGATCGGGGAACTCGCGACACGGACGGGCGTCAGCGTCCGGTCCCTGCGCTACTACGAGGAACAGGACCTGCTCCATAGCGTGCGCAGCCCCAGCGGCCAGCGCCACTACGAGGAGGCCCACGTCGAGCGGGTCCTGTTCATCCAACAGCTGTACGCGGCGGGCCTGTCCAGCCGCATCATCGCCGAACTGCTGCCCTGCGCCGACGCGCCCAGCGCCGAGAACTCCGACTCCGCCCTGATCCGGATGGCCCAGGAACGCGACCGGCTCACCGCCCACATCGCCGACCTCGTCCGCACCCGCGACGCCCTCGACACCGTCATGGCCACGGCACGCGCCTACCGCGAACAGCTCCGCACGGGTCGCCCGGACACCGCCGAGGCCCGCCGGCCCTCCGTACAGTGAGCGGGTGAGTGAGCGTACGGAGAGCGGACGGGTGAGCGGGGGCGGCCGGTCCGGGGGCGGCCGCGCCGGAGAGGAAGGGCGTCGGAGCCACCGGGCCGGATCGGAGGCTTCCGGCGACGACGGGCGGGCCCGTACGGGGCGCGCCGGTGCGGGTGACGGCGGGGACCGCTCGGCCGGGTCCGGCGCGGAGCCCGCCGGGGGCGGGGGCGGGGGCCGGGCTGGTGCGGGCGGCGGCGGGGGGCGTTCCGGTCGGGGTCGTTCCGGCGAGGAGCGTTCCGGTCGGGGTCGTTCCGGCGAGGAGCGTTCCGGCCGTGCCGCCGGTGGCCGGGGGCGTTCCGGTCGGGACCGTTCTGGCGAGGGCCGTTCTGGCGAGGATCCTTCCGGTCGGGACCGCTCTCGCCAGGGCCGTTCCGGCGAGGACCGTTCCGGCCGTGCCGCCGGTGGCCGGGACCGGGGTGCCGACGCCCTGGTCGGGGAAGTCCTCGGCGCCGTCCGCTACGCCGACGACGGGGCGGCAGCCGAGGACGCGATCGAGGCGGGTGCCTCCCGGCTCGCCGCCGCGTCCGAGGGGTGGGAGGCGGTCTCCGCCGCCGTCCTGCGGGCCGCCGCCGACGCGGTACGCCGCTGCTGGGCGGGCGGCTGGGAACCCGCCGACCTGGAACGGATCATCCGCCGCGACGCCGCCGACCCCGCGCACGTCGGGCCCGTCGTGGACGCCCTCGCCGCCGACGCCCGGCGCGGCCCCCGCCCGCCGTCCGCCACCGCCCGCTGGGACGACCAGCTACGGCGGCTCGGCGCCGAGGTCTGGTGGCCGTCCGACGCCGGCTACCTCGACGCGCTCGCCGCCCGCCGCCGCACCACCCGCTTCGAGACCGCCTGCGCCGTCCTCGCGGCGCTCCGCGCCCTCGCCCGGCTACCGCGCATCACCCCGCTCCCGGCCGCACCGCCGCCCGCCGCCGCGTCCCCGGGAGCCTCCCGCGCCCTCGGCCGCATCCGCGGCCTGCTCGCCAAGGCCGAGGCGACCGACTACGCCGAGGAGGCCGAGGCGCTGTCGGCCAAGGCCCAGGAACTGATGGCCCGTCACAGCATCGACGAGGCCCTGCTCGCCGGGGCGGCCGGCGGCCCCGCGGACGGCCCCGGCGCGATCCGCATCGGCATCGAGGGCCCGTACGAACAGGCCAAGGCCCTCCTCCTCGACGCCGTCGCCACCGCCAACCGCTGCCAGGCCGTCTGGTCGTCCGACACCGCCTTCTCCACCCTCATCGGCCACGGGCCCGACCTGGAGGCGACGGAACTCCTCTACACCTCGCTCCTCCTCCAGGCCACCACCGCCATGCACCGCGCCGCCGACGCCCACCACACCCGCGGCCGCGCCCGCCGCACCCGCGACTTCCGCCAGACCTTCCTCGTCGCCTACGCCGACCGCGTCCGCACCCGCCTGACCACCGCCACCGAGACGGCCACGACCGAGGCGACGACCTCAGGCGCCGGAACGGCCGCCGACCTCCTCCCCGTCCTCGCCGCCCGAGCCCTGGCCGTGGAGGAAGCCACCAGCACCCTCTTCCCCGACACGGCCCCCGTCCGCCTCCGCGGCCTGAACGACGCGGAGGGCTGGCACCAGGGGCGGGCGGCGGCGGACCGGGCGCGGTTGGGGGAGGGGTGAGGGGCGCAGACCGGGGGCCTCATCCGTCAGCCCATGAGGCCGGATCCACGACGTTCACGTCATCGAGGCGCATGATGAGTTGCCCGGCCCGCACCCAACGGATTCTGGGGTCGCCGTAGGCGACGCCGACCGCACCGACCGGGAGTGGCGCCGCAAGCCCCGGCCGGTAGAGGGCACCGCGCACGCCCACCGGCCGGAAGCTGCGGACGCGCAACGCCACGCACCGCTGTCGTAGATGAGGGCAGATCCGCAGGGACGCGGCCGCGCACGGCCTGCACAGCGGCGGGTGGGTGGTCAGCAACTCCGCGGGCCAGGACGTGCGATCGTGCGGATCTTCGCCCAGAAGCCAGAGCACTCCCTCCGCGTTGCGATCCGCGGGACCGCCGCACACCTGGCACAGCAGCTCTGCCATGGCCCGGTGCTGCCGCAGCGTGTGCACTTCGCCGAACTGGGGGCGGCCCTTCCCAGGAATGGACGGCGTGCGGCTCCACAGCACACCCCGTGTGTCACGGTCGTAGGGCTTCTCGTCCGCGTAACCGATGCCTCCGCGCTTCTCCACCAGGCGTAGGGGCGGATGCCGCTCCGCACTCCACCGGGTGATGTAGGGGACCGGACCTGTCCAAGAGGTCTGGCGCGGGAGGTTTTTCCGGTTCTGAGGGGCGAGCCTGTCGGTCGTCATGCCAGCCAGGCTGGCCACCCATGAGGGACGAATCCTCCCGTGATCCAGGCGCTTTGGGGCATTACGGCGGTACCTTGAAGAACGCCCAAATGTCCATGGAGGGCACCTTGAACGGTTCGTTACGTACTGCTATGGCTGACGCCGGTGTCTCCGCACGCCAACTGGCGTTGCGCGTAGGAGTGACAGGCAAGACGGTCGAGCGCTGGCTGGCCGACGACGCGCTGATCCCGCACGCGAGGAACAGGGAAGACACCGCAGCCGCGTTGGGAGTTGAGGCAGAGATGTTGTGGCCCAAGGCCGTACGGAACAAGGCCGGGACCGGCACCGACGGCGAACTCGTACGGAGCTATCCGTACCGGTCCGCCTGCCCGTCGTCGGTCTGGGGAGAGCGGGTCGCGGCCGCCTCGGAGCACATCTTCCTGGCGGGTTACACGAACTACTTCCTGTGGCTGGAGCAGCCCGCGTTCGTGGAGACCCTGCGCCGGAAGGCTGACGAGGGGTGCCGCGTACGGTTCCTGCTCGGCGATCCGGAAGGAGAGGTCACGCGGGAGCGCGAGCGGATCGAGGACGTGGCCCTGTCGGTTTCCACGCGCATCCGGATCTCGCTGGAGCACCTGGCGAAGCTGTCCGGGACGCCGGGCGTCGAGGCGCGGTTCTCCGACGCCGTGGACGCCATGAACCACGTCTCGCTGTCCGTCTTCCGCTTCGACGCGGACGCGCTGGTCACCCCGCATCTGGCGCGGCTGGTCGGCCACGACTCCCCGCTGCTGCACTTCCGCCGCCGGGCCGACGGCGGCATGTTCGACCGCTTCGCCGAACACGCGGAGGAGCTGTGGGGGCGGGGGCGGGCGGTCTGACCTCGGCAGTCCCGCCGCGGCCAGGGGTGCCCGCCCTTGCCCCGCACCCTCACCCCTCCGCCGGCGCCACCCCCACCGGGCACGAAACCCCCGTGCCCCCGATCCCGCAGTACCCCGCCGGGTTCTTGTCGAGGTACTGCTGGTGGTACCCCTCGGCCGGGTAAAAGGGGAGGTCGGTGGCGGGGCGGATCTCGGTGGTGATGGCGCCGTAGCCGCGGGTGCGCAGGACCTCGGCGTAGGCGTCGCGGGAGGCTTCGGCGGCCTGCTGCTGGGCGGGGGAGTGGGTGTAGAGGGCGGAGCGGTACTGGGTGCCGACGTCGTTCCCCTGGCGGAAGCCCTGGGTCGGGTCGTGGGATTCCCAGAAGAGCTTCAGCAGGGCGGTGTACGGGACGACGGTGGGGTCGTAGACGACGCGGACGGCCTCGGTGTGGCCGGTGTGGCCGCTGCAGACCTCCTCGTACGTCGGGTTCGGGGTGTGGCCGCCCTGATAGCCGACGAGGGTGGTGTGGACGCCCTCGGCCTGCCAGAACTTCCGCTCGGCGCCCCAGAAGCAGCCGAGGCCGAAGTCGGCGATCTCGGTGCCCTCCGGGTACGGGCCGAGCAGGGAGGTGCCGAGGACGGTGTGCCGCTCGGGGACGGTGAACTCCCGCTCGGGGCGGCCCTTGAGGGCTTCCTCGGGGGTCGGGAGGTGATTCTGGAAGCGGGAGAACAGCATCGCGATCAGGCTCCGGGGGACGACGGCGGGTGGTGGCAGGCGGCCGCCCGCCACCAGGACGGTGGCATCAGCGGCAACGCCGGGAGAGGCGGGGGCATTCCGGCGGCGGCCGGTCATGGGGCACGACCGGCTCCGGGCGGCGGCCGTCCGCAAGGGCACGAGCCCGGCCCGCCCGGTGCCGGGTCGCCGCACGCCGAGGCTCGCCCGCGCGTCTCGCCCAAGCGCCGCCCGCAAGGTACGAGCCCGGCCCGCCCGGTGCCGGGTTGCCGCACGCCGAGGCCCCCCGCGCGTCTCGCCCGAGCCTCGCCCGCAAGGTACGAGCCCGGCCCGCCCGGTGCCGGGCCGCCGCACGCCGAGGCTCGCCCACGCGCCTCGCCCAAGCCCCGCCCGCCAGGCACGAGCCCGTCCCCGGGGCACCCCGACCGCCCGGCCCAAGCCCCCGGCCCAGGCACACCAGGCCGAACCCCGGCCACCTCACCCTTCCGGCGCTATGGACCCGGCTCCCGTGCCCCCGCTCCGTTCCCATCCCGCCACGGCCAGGGCGCGGTAGGCGGCGTACTCCGCGGCGGGGTTGTGGCCGTACGACCACGGGACGGCGCCGACGTGGCCGTCGACCTCGCGGAGCTGGTCCAGGGCCTCGCCGTAGCGTTCGGCGCGGACGAGGAACCAGATCAGCAGATGGCGGACGTGCGGGGCCATCGGGTGGTCGGCCGGGGCCTGGCTCAGGGCGTAGTGGGCGCCCTCGATCGCCCGCTCGATCACGGCGCTCTGGTAGAGGCCGCGCACCATGTTGGCCTCGGGGAGGTGCTCGTAGACGGCGAAGAGGGGCAGCGCCGGGAGCAGGCTGCCGGACGGCGCCCCGGAGGCGGCGCGTTCGGCGAACGCCTCCGCCTCCTCGCGCGAGCCGTGCCACTTCCGCGACCAGTACGGGAGCGCCGCGAGGTGCGCGCCCATGTGGTGCGGTGCGCGGCGGGCGGCCTTCTCCCACAGCTCGGCGTAGTCGGCGGGGCGGTCGTGCAGCCCCCGGGCGACGGCCAGCTCGATGATGTACGGGATCGGGCTGCCCGGGGCCAGCAGCGCGGCCTCGCCGCAGACCGTCCGGGCCTCCTCCAGGATCATCCGGAAGTCCTCCGACGCCGGGTCCCGCAGCGCCTGGAGGACGAGGAACTGGGCGTGCGTCTGCGCGCCCCCGGCGTCCTTCGGGTCCTCCAGCCGCCAGCGCCGCAGCCACACCCCGCCGCCCCGCGGCGCGCCCGGCGCACCACCGGGACCGTCCTGCTCCCGGGCCAGCTCGAACGCGGCCGCGCCCGCCAGCGTCTGCACCCGCTGCCAGCGCCGCTCACCGTCCTCGGGGGTGGCCCGCAGCAGCGCCGCAGCCGGCCGCCAGTCGTGGGTGCGCCGCAGCTCGGCGAGGACGTGCTCCAGCTCCTCGTCCGGGCCCGGCAGGCGGACGTCGAGGGAGTCGAGCGGGACGAAGCCGTAGCCCGCGACCGGGTCGCCGACCCGCGGCGGGCCCTGCTCCCTGAACTGCTGCGCGGTCCGGCGGCGCCGCAGCCACGGCAGGAGGACGACACCGCCGAACGCGGCGGCGGCGAGGAGTACGAGCAGAGCGTCCATGTGGTGTGTCCCGGTCGGAGGCTGGGCGGGCGGAGCGGCAGGACGCGCGGGGTACGCACGTTCTTCCTTCTCCACTCCCCAGCGAACCAGAAAGTTCCGCAGATCCCTCCGCCCGGTGGCGACTACCCTCGGTGCCCATGAGCGATCAGCGCGAACCGCGCCACCAGCACTTCGAAACCCTCGCCATCCACGCAGGTCAGGAGCCCGACGCGACGACCGGCGCGGTGGTGACGCCCATCTACCAGGTGTCCACCTACAAGCAGGACGGTGTGGGCGGGCTGCGCGGCGGCTACGAGTACAGCCGCAGCGCCAACCCGACCCGTACCGCTCTGGAGGAGAACCTCGCCGCCCTCGACGGCGGTCGCCGCGGACTGGCCTTCGCCTCCGGTCTCGCCGCCGAGGACTGCCTGCTGCGGACGCTGCTGACCCCCGGCGACCACGTCGTCATCCCCAACGACGCCTACGGCGGCACCTTCCGGCTGTTCGCCAAGGTCGTGGAGCGCTGGGGCGTGGAATGGTCCGTCGCCGACACCTCCGACCCGGCGGCGGTGCGCGCCGCGCTGCGGCCCCGTACGAAGGCGATCTGGGTGGAGACGCCCAGCAACCCGCTGCTCGGCATCACCGACATCGCGGCGCTCTCCGCGATCTCCCGGGAGGCCGGCGCCCGGCTCGTCGTCGACAACACCTTCGCCAGCCCCTACCTCCAGCAGCCGCTGGCGCTCGGCGCGGACGTCGTCGTCTACTCCACGACGAAGTACATGGGCGGCCACTCCGACGTGGTCGGCGGCGCCCTCGTGGTGAACGACGACGCGCTCGGCGAGGAGCTGGCCTACCACCAGAACGCGATGGGCGCGGTGGCCGGCCCGTTCGACGCGTGGCTGGTCATGCGCGGTATCAAGACCCTCGCCGTCCGGATGGACCGGCACAGCGCCAACGCCGCCCGGGTGGCGGAGCTGCTGACCGCGCACCCCAAGGTGACGCAGGTCTACTACCCGGGGCTGCCGCAGCACCCGGGGCACGAGGTCGCCGCCAAGCAGATGCGGTCCTTCGGCGGCATGGTGTCGTTCCGCGTCGCCGGCGGCGAGCAGGCGGCCGTCGACGTCTGCGACCGGGCGAAGCTCTTCACCCTCGGGGAGTCGCTGGGCGGCGTCGAGTCGCTGATCGAGCACCCGGGCCGGATGACGCACGCCTCGACGGCCGGTTCCGCGCTGGAGGTCCCCGCCGACCTCGTCCGGCTCTCCGTCGGCATCGAGTCGGTCGACGACCTGCTCGCCGACCTCACCCAGGCACTGGGCTGAGCCTGTGACACGGCCTCCTCGGGGGCCGTACGGGTTCCGGGGCGCGCCGTTCTCCGGCGCGCCCCGGGGCAGGCCCCTCTCAGGGGGTCAGGAGACCGCGCCCGTCGGCGGCATCGTCGCGGTGACGGCGGCGAGGGAGACGTTGAAACGGGTCAGCAGCGTGCAGAAGACGGCCCGTTCCTCCTCCGTCCACTCCTCGGTGACCAGCTCCATCAGCGCGCGGCGCGAGGCCCGTACCTCATCGAGGCGGGCACGGCCCCGCTCGGAGAGCTGAAGGACGACCGCCCGGCCGTCCTCGGGGTGCGTGGCCCGGCTGACCAGCCCCGCCTCGACGAGCGGCGCGACCTGCCGGGTGACGGTCGAGGAGTCGATCCCCATCCCGGCGGCGAGCGCCTTCACACCCATCGGACCTTCCTGGTCCAAGCGGTTGAGCAGCAGATACGCGGCGCGGTCCATGGAGTTGCGCGCCTGGCCGACCCCGCCGAGGCGGCTCTGCTCGGCACGGCGGGCGAACACCGCCACTTGGTGCTGCAACGCGTCCAGAACGGCGGGGTCGGTGGGGGTCGACATGTCCGAAGAGGTGGGCATGGTCGGGAGCTCGCTTCATGGGGGGCTGAGGGATCGGTGGACAAGGTTACGCGGAAGTGACCGGCCCCTGTCCGCGGAAAGCCGGGACCGGCCCGTACCGCCCCCGCCCGTCAGGGGCGTACGGGACACCGCCGCACGCCCCTGACGTACGCCCTGATGCCGGGCCCGGGCACAGCGCCGGGGCGTGCCCCCCACCCGGCACGGCTCCCGTCGGCCGTCCGGCCCGGCACGCGCCCCCACGCCCGTCCGGACATACCGGATGTCCGCCCGTCACCTGCCCTGACGTGCGGAAACACCGGGTCCGGCGTATCCGCCGCGCGGCCGGTGCGTGCGCTTGGTCCCCCCGTCCTGTCCGCACCTTGGCCGGAAAAGGTCCGACGGCCGCCGGACTGCCAGACTGACGTCATGCACGACCACACGCCCCCTCCGCATCCCGCGACCCCCGCAGACGAGGCGGGCGGGCTCACCGTGGAAGACATCCGCGAGGCCCACAAACTGCTCTCCTCGGTCGCCCGGGCCACCGCCATGGAGGGCAGCCGGTACCTCTCCGGGCTGGTCGGCGCGCCCGTTCACCTCAAGTGCGAGAACCTCCAGCGCACCGGATCCTTCAAGATCCGCGGCGCGTACGTCCGGATCGCCGGGCTGACGGCGGCGGAGCGGGCGGCCGGGGTCGTCGCGGCGAGCGCCGGGAACCACGCCCAGGGCGTCGCGCTCGCCGCCTCGCTGCTCGGGGTGCGGTCCACGGTGTTCATGCCGGTCGGCGCTCCGCTGCCGAAGGTCGCCGCGACCCGCGACTACGGCGCCGAGGTGCGGCTGCACGGCCAGGTGGTGGACGAGGCGCTGGCCGCCGCCCAGGAGTACGCGCACCGCACCGGCGCGGTCTTCATCCACCCCTTCGACCACCGGGACATCATCGCGGGCCAGGGCACCGTCGGACTGGAGATCCTGGAGCAGTGCCCCGAGGTGCGCACCGTCGTGGTCGGCGTCGGCGGCGGCGGGCTGGCCGCCGGGGTCGCCGTCGCGGTCAAGGCGCTGCGGCCGGACGTCAAGGTCATCGGCGTGCAGGCGGCGGGAGCCGCCTGCTACCCGCCGTCGCTGGCGGCCGGGCACCCCGTGGCGGTCGGGGGGCTCTCCACGATGGCCGACGGCATCAAGGTCGGGCGCCCCGGTGACGTTCCGTTCCGCCTCGTCGAGAAGCTGGTCGACGAGGTCCGTACGGTCTCCGAGGACGCGCTGGCCGGGGCGCTGCTGCTCTGCCTGGAGCGGGCGAAACTGGTGGTGGAGCCCGCCGGGGCGAGCCCGGTGGCCGCGCTGCTGGAGGAGCCCGGGGCGTTCGAGGGCCCGGTCGTCGCGGTGCTGTCGGGCGGCAACGTCGACCCGCTGCTGATGCAGCGCATCCTGCGCCACGGTATGGCCGCCGCCGGCCGCTACCTCTCCCTGCGGCTGCGCCTGACCGACCGCCCCGGGGCGCTCGCCACACTGCTCGGCGTCCTCTCGGAGGCCGACGCCAACGTCCTCGACGTCGGCCACGTCCGCACCGGCCCCCGCCTGGGCCTGACCGAGGTCGAGGTGGAGCTGCAACTGGAGACCTCGGGCCCCGAACACTGCGCCGAACTCACCACGGCACTGCGCGACGCGGGGTACACGGTGTCGGAAGCGGAGTGAGGGGGCGGACCCGGACGCGGTGCGGGCGGTAGGCGGGCCGGGGGCCGAGCACCGGGCCCCGCCCCTCCCCGCCCTGACATGCGGAAAGCGGCCCGGAGCCGCACGCTCCGGACCGCTTTTCGTATGTCGTGGGACACCTCGTGGAGATGTCCGGTGATCAGCCCGAGTACGGCTTGGCGTCGAGGATCTTCACGCTGGCCTTCTTACCGTTCGGAAGCTCGTACTCCGCGTCGGCGCCGACCTTCTTGCCGTTCACGCCCTCGCCCAGCGGGGACTGCGGCGAATAGGTCTCGATGTCCGAGCTGGCGTACTCGCGCGAGGCGAGCAGGAACTCCAGAGTGTCGTCCGGGTCTCCGTCGAACGCGATGGTGACGACCATGCCGGGAGCGACGACACCGGTGGCGGCGGGGGCCTCGCCGACCTTCGCGGTCTGCAGCAGTTGGGTGAGCTGGCGCACGCGAAGCTCCTGCTTGCCCTGCTCCTCCTTGGCCGCGTGGTACCCGGCGTTCTCCTTCAGGTCACCTTCCTCGCGGGCCGCCGCGATCTTCTCGGTGATCTCGGCGCGTGCGGGACCAGACAGGTACTCCAGCTCGGCCTTGAGCTGGTCATACGCCTCCTGGGTCAGCCAGGTGACGCTTTCGCTGGTCTGGGTCACAGGTGCTCCTCGTCGGTACTGGGGATAAATCAAACGCCCTACCAGGGAAGGATTGCGCCTTCACGGGTGGGCGAAACCACGACCCTAACAATTCCGGCACAAAACGGGGAAGGGGAAATCCTCAGGGAACTCTCATGTGCGCCGAAACCCCAGGTCATCAGGGGTGGCCGCACCCCGGCCGGGTGACGGCCCGGGCACGCCGGGCCACTCGCGGGCCGCTTCCCGGGGCGACGGCCGGGCAGGGACCACGCGCCGCCTCCCGGCCGCGTACGGACCGGGGCCGCCCCGCGGTCCGCCTCAGCGGCCGTCCGGGGAGGAGCAGCCGACCAGCTCCGCCGTGGTCGCCCGGCCGGTGGTCCGTACCGTCACCACCGTGTCGATCTGCTTCCCGCGCTGGTCGATGGTGACGTCCTTGCGGCCCACCTCGGCCTTGTCCGCGGAGACCGACCGCAGCGTACAGACGCCCTTGGCGTCCTCGTCCTTGACGACTTCGAGATGGACCTCGACGGCGCTGTCCGACACCGTCTCCCAGGTGATCACGCGGCCGCTGAGCTTCTCCCCGCTGATGTACGAGATCCCGCACCAGGCGACGACGCCGAGCAGCACCACCCCGAGAACCCCGCCGGTGATCTTGAGCCCGCGGTCCCCCTTGCCGCCGGAGGACCGTCCGTAGCGGCCCTCGGGAAGCCCGTCGCGTACCGCGGTCATGCTCTGTCCTCCTGCTACCGGGGCCGGGAGACGTCCGGCCTCGCGGGTTCCCGTCCGGGGAATACACGGCCCCCTCGCTTCGGTCACTATAGGAGGCATCTTCTCCAGCCTTTCACTGAGGATCGAGTCTTGACTGAGCAGCTGCGTTTGATGGCGGTCCACGCCCACCCCGACGACGAGTCGAGCAAGGGTGCGGCCACCATGGCCAAGTACGTGTCCGAGGGGGTGGACGTGCTGGTCGCCACCTGCACGGGCGGTGAGCGCGGCTCCATCCTCAACCCCAAGCTCCAGGGCGACCCGTACATCGAGGAGCACATCCACGAGGTCCGTAAGAAGGAGATGGACGAGGCCCGGGAGATCCTGGGCGTCAAGCAGGAGTGGCTCGGCTTCGTCGACTCCGGTCTCCCCGAGGGTGACCCGCTGCCGCCGCTGCCCGACGGCTGCTTCGCCCTCCAGGACGTCGACGCGGCCGCCGAGCCCCTGGTGAAGCTGATCCGTTCGTTCAAGCCGCAGGTCATCACGACGTACGACGAGAACGGCGGGTACCCGCACCCCGACCACATCATGACCCACAAGATCACGATGGTGGCCTTCGAGGCGGCCGGCGACCCGGAGCGGTACCCCGACGCCGGCGAGCCCTGGCAGCCGCAGAAGCTCTACTACAACCAGGGCTTCAACAAGCCGCGCACCATCGCGCTCCACGAGGCGCTGCTGGCCCGCGGCATGGAGTCCCCCTACGGCGAGTGGCTGGAGCGCTGGAAGGAGTTCGAGCGGCGCGAGCGCACGCTGACCACGTACGTTCCCTGCGCCGACTTCTTCGAGGTCCGCGACAAGGCGCTGATCGCCCACGCCACCCAGATCGACCCCGACGGCGGCTGGTTCCGCGTCCCGATGGACATCCAGCGGGAGGTCTGGCCGACGGAGGAGTACGAGCTGGCGAAGTCGCTCGTGGACACTTCCCTCCCCGAGGACGACCTCTTCGCGGGCATCCGCAACAATTGACCCCATGATGAGCGCGACCAGCACCCTCGCCCTGACGCACTTCGTCACCCTTGCCGACTCGTTCGACAAGGACAAGGTGACCCCCGGCATCCTCGGCTTCATCGTCTTCGCGGTCATCGGCGGCGCCGTGTGGCTGCTGATGAAGTCGATGAACCGCCACATGCGGAACGTCGATTTCGAGGAGAAGGGGGAGGGCGTCACGACCGCCCCCACCCCCTCCGCCAAGGGGGAGGCGAAAGCCGGCTGACGCCCTGACCGGGCCTGGGCGAGCGTGTGCCCGGGGCCCGGTCCGGGGACGGGGTGAGGCCGGCGGCGGCCGATCCCCCATGCCGCCCTTCCCGCGTACCGGCGCACTCCGATGCGCACGCGGTGCCGCCGCCCCCGCCCCGCCCCGTACGCGAAGATGGCCCCATGGCCAACCGACTCGCGCACGCCACCTCTCCGTATCTGCTGCAGCACGCCGACAACCCCGTCGACTGGTGGCCCTGGGAGGCCGCGGCGTTCGAGGAGGCGCGGCGGCGGGATGTGCCGGTGTTCCTGAGCGTGGGCTATTCGGCTTGTCACTGGTGTCATGTGCTCGCGCACGAGAGTTTCGAGGACGCGGCGACGGCCGCGTTCATGAATGAGCATTTCGTGTCGGTGAAGGTGGACCGGGAGGAGCGCCCGGACGTCGACGCCGTGTACATGGAGGCGGTGCAGGCGGCCACCGGGCAGGGCGGGTGGCCGATGTCGGTGTTCATGACGCCGGACGGGGAGCCGTTCTACTTCGGTACGTACTTCCCGCCGGAGCCGCGGCACGGTATGCCGTCGTTCCGGCAGGTGCTGGAGGGGGTGCGCAGCGCCTGGGCGGAGCGGCGCGGGGAGGTCGGGGAGGTCGCCGGGCGGATCACGGCGGATCTGGCGGGGCGGTCCCTGGCCGGGTCGCTGTCGGCCGCCGCGCCGCCGGACGAGGAACGGCTCGCCGGCGCGCTGATGGCGTTGACCAGGGAGTTCGACGCCGTCCACGGAGGTTTCGGCGGCGCCCCGAAGTTCCCGCCGTCGATGGTGTTGGAGTTCTTGCTGCGCCACCACGGGCGGACGGACTCCGAAGCCGCGGTGGAGATGGTCGAGGCGACGTGCGAGGCGATGGCGCGCGGCGGGATCTACGACCAGCTCGGCGGCGGGTTCGCGCGGTACGCGGTCGACGCGACGTGGACGGTCCCGCACTTCGAGAAGATGCTGTACGACAACGCGCTGCTCTGCCGCGTCTACGCGCACCTCTGGCGCGTCACCGGGGCCGGTACGGCCCGCCGGGTCGCCTTGGAGACCGCCGACTTCCTGGTCCGTGAACTGCGCACGCTCCAGGGCGGGTTCGCCTCCGCGCTGGACGCGGACAGCGACGACGGGACGGGGCACCACACCGAGGGCGCGTACTACGTCTGGACGCCCGGGCAACTGCGGGAGGTCCTCGGGGAGGCGGACGCGGAGTTCGCCGCCACGTACTTCGGGGTGACCGAGGAGGGCACCTTCGAGGCGGGCGCCTCGGTGCTGCAACTGCCGGACGGGGTCGGCCCGGTGGACGCCGAGCGCGTGCGGTCGGTGCGCGAGCGGCTGCTGGCGGCGCGGGACGAGCGGCCGCGGCCCGGGCGGGACGACAAGATCGTCGCGTCCTGGAACGGGCTGGCCGTCGCCGCGCTCGCCGAGACCGGCGCGTACTTCGGCCGGCCCGACCTCGTCCAGGCGGCCACCGACGCCGCCGACCTGCTCGTCCGCGTCCACATGGACGGCCAGGCGCGCCTGCACCGCACCTCGCGGGACGGCGTGCCCGGCGACAACAACGGCGTCCTGGAGGACTACGCCGACGTCGCCGAGGGCTTCCTCACCCTCGCCGCCGTCACCGGCGAGGGCGTCTGGGTGGACTTCGCGGGCCTCCTCCTCGACACGGTGCTGGTGCAGTTCCGCGCCGGGGACGGCAGGCTGTACGACACGGCGGCGGACGCGGAGGCGCTGATCAGGAGGCCGCAGGACCCGACGGACAACGCCACCCCGTCCGGCTGGACGGCCGCCGCCGGGGCGCTGCTCTCGTACGCGGCGCTCACCGGCAGCACCCCGCACCGGGAAGCCGCCGAACAGGCGCTCACCGTGGTGACGGCGCTGGCCGGGCGGGCGCCGCGGTTCATCGGCTGGGGGCTGGCCGTCGCCGAGGCGGCGGTGGACGGGCCCCGGGAGATCGCCGTCGTCGGTCCGCCGGACGATCCGGCCACCCGGGCGCTGCACCGCGCCGCGCTGCTCGGCAACAAGCCCGGCTCGGTCGTCGCGGTCGGCGAGCCGGACACCCACGACGCGGACGCCGTGCCGCTGCTCCACGGCCGGCCGCTGGTCGACGGTGCCCCGGCCGCGTACATCTGCCGCCACTTCACCTGCGAGCGGCCCGTGACGGACCCGGACGAGCTGACCGGGTGGCTGCGCGGAACGGTGCGCTGAGCGGCGGAGACCGGCGGCCCGGTGCCTTCTCGGTCGGAAGTCCTCCGCCTCATGACGGAGTTGACTCCGGTACGTGATCGGGCGTGAGATCGCTGCATGACGCAGCGCACCGCACGTGAAGTCCATCTGGCGGCCCGACCCGAAGGGCCGCTCACCGACGCGCACTTCGCGATCGTGGAGGTGCCGGTCCCCGAGCCCGCCCCCGGACAGCTCCTGGTGCGGAACACCCTGATGAGCGTCGCGGCGGTGATGCGCACCCTCATGGGCGAGCCCGGCGATGTGCCGCTCACGCCGTTCGCGCTGGGCGAGCCGCTGAACGGACCGGCCGTCGGCGAGGTCGTCGCCGCGCCCGGCGGTGAGGCGGCCGTCGGCGATCTGGTGCAGCACCGGCTCGGCTGGCGTGAGTACGCGCTGGTGGACGCGGCGGGCGCGCAGCGCATCGAGCCGGGGGTGCTGCCCGATCCGGCCGCGTACCTCTCGCAGGCGCCCACCGCGTGGATGGGGGTCGTCACCGGCGCCGAGGTGCGGCCCGGCGACACCGTGTTCGTCACCGGGGCGGCCGGTGGCGTCGGCTCGCTGGCCGGGCAGTTCGCGCGGGCGCGGGGCGCCGCCCGGGTCATCGGCAGCACCGGCTCGCAGGCCAAGGCCGACCACCTGGTCGAGAACCTCGGCTACGACGCCGTCGTGGTCCGGGGCGCCGGGCCGATCGAGGAGCAGCTCCGCCGCGCCGCCCCGGACGGGGTGGACGCGGTCTTCGACAACGTCGGCGGTGAGCAGCTACGCGCCGCGTTCGCGGTGGCCCGCCGCGGCGCCCGGATCGCGGTCGTCGGCGCGCTCGCCGCCCAGATGGCCGGGGAGGCGGTGGCCCCGCTGGAGATCGACGCGTTCTCGCTGCTGGGCCGCGGTATCACGCTGCGCGGGGTCACCCTCCACGATCATCTGGACCGGATCCCGGAGTGGACCGCCCGCTTCGGCGAGGGCCTGCGGAACGGCACGTTCACCTTCCCCCACGACCGGCTGTACGGCATCGAGAAGGCCCCGGCCGCCCTGCGGGGGCTGACCGAGGGACGTCATACGGGCGCGGTGATCGTGGAGTTGTGAGCCGTCGGGCGGCGGCCGCCCGCGCCTCTCCGGGCGCCTCGCGGCTTCCGCCCCGCCCGGCCGGGTGCGGTTGTAGCCTGCCGCCGTGGACAGCTTGCTCCGGCATCGATCACTCGTTCAGGAGACCGCGGCGCTGCGGTCCGGCGCGGACGACCCGGTGGCGGCGGCGCGGCGCACCTGCGACCGCATCGACGCCGTCGAACCGCACCTCCTCGCCTTCGTCCCCGAACCGGACCGGCGCACCCGGCTGACGGCCGCGGCGGAGCGCACCGCCGCGGCGTGGGCGGACGCGCCCGCGAAGCCGCCGCTGTACGGCGTACCGGTCGGCGTGAAGGACATCATCCGGGCGGACGGGCTGCCCACCCGCGCCGGTTCCGCGCTGCCGCCCGGAGTGCTCGCCGGACCGCAGGCGGCGGTCGTGGACCGGCTGGCCGCGGCGGGCGCGCTGGTCGCCGGGAAGACGGTGACGGCGGAGTTCGCGGTCACCGCGCCGGGGCCGACGCGCAATCCGCACGATGTGGCCCACACGCCGGGCGGTTCGAGCAGCGGCTCGGCGGCGGCGGTCGCGGCGGGCATGGTGCCGCTGGCCCTCGGCACCCAGACCGTCGGCTCGATGATCCGCCCGGCCGCGTACTGCGGTGTCACCGGCTTCAAACCGACCTTCGGCCGCGTCCCGACCGCCGGGGTGATCCCCAACGCCGTCAGCTTCGACACCGTCGGCTGGTACGCGCAGGACGTCGCGGGCGTCACGCTGGCCGCCTCGGCGCTCTGCGACGGCTGGCCGTCCGGGCCGCCGCCCTCCGGACCGCCCCCGGTGCTGGGCGTGCCCGTCGGCCCGTATCTGCGTCGCGCGGACGACGAGGCGCTGGCCGCGCTGAGGGCGCAGCAAGTGGTGCTGCGGCGTGCCGGGTACCCCGTCGTCGAGGTGCCGGTGATGGAGGACTTCGAGGAGATCGTCACCCAGCTCTTCACCATGAACCGTTACGAGGTGGCCCGCGCGCACACCGAGTGGTACGCGCGCTTCGGCGACCTCTACCGGGAGCAGACCGCGAACGCGCTGCACGAGGGCCACGCCGTCACGGACGCCGCGTACGCGCGGGCGCGGCAGCGGCGGACGGAGTTCCGCGCGCGGCTGGAGGCGGCCCGGCAGGCGGCCGGCGTCGATCTGTGGATCTCTCCCGCGGCCACCGGCCCGGCGCCCTTCGGTCTCTCCTCCACCGGTACGTCGGTGATGTGCCTGCCGTGGAGCAACGCCGGTCTGCCGTCGGTGAGCCTGCCCGCCGGCCGTGCCGCGAACGGGCTGCCGCTCGGCCTCCAGCTCGTGGGCCCGCCCGGCTCCGATCCGGTGGTGCTCGCCTGGGCGGCGGGCGTGGAGGAGGCCCTGTCCGCGGACGGCGCGGCGGGCGGCGGGGGCGCGGCGGCGGGCTGAGGTCGGGCCGGTCCGTTCACTCCGGAGCGGGTACCGCGCCGGGGAGGGCCGTCACACTTTCGGGGCGGCGCTCCGGAGGGCTTCTCCGGCGGCGGTTTCCGCGTCCGCCCGTGCGGGCGGGGCCGGGTCTCTCCGCCTCACTCCGCGGGGGCGCGCCGCGTCACGCCGACGAGGACGAGGACGGCGACGGCGAGGACGACGACGGCGATGGCGGCGGGACGGCGGGCGAAGGCACCGGCGGCGGCGCGGCCACCGGCGTCAGGACCAGCCCCCGCGCCAGTACGTCCAGCGCCTGCCCGACGGCCGCCCCCAGCTCCTCGCCCCGGGCGGCGGACGAGCGTGCTCCCGCCGCCCGGGGCCCGTCGGCCCAGCGCAGCAGCGCCTCCTGGAGGGCGGCCACCAGCGCCGCGCTGATCACCCGTATCTCCAGGTCGTCGGCGGGGCGGCCGGTCCGGGTGGCGAGGGCGGTGCCGAGGCGGGCGGTGGCGCGGGCGGCGTGGTCGGCGGTGCGGCGGCGGACGGCCGGGACGTCGCGGATCAGCCGGGCGCGGCGCCGCAGCTCGCGCAGTTCCCGGGCGGACAGCCGCGCGGCCACGGCGAGGGCGGCGGCGCGCAGCGCCCCGGGCAGCGCTTCCCCGGCGGGCCGGGCGGCGACCTCCGCGACCAGCAGTTCCTCGTACCCGTCCCGCAGGACGATGTCCTCCTTGGCGGGGAAGTACCGCGCGACGGTGCTGGGGGAGACGTCGGCGGCTTCCGCGATCCGGTCGGCGGAGACCGCGTCGTACCCCTCGGCGTCGAAGAGGCGGCAGGCGGCGTCGCGGATCGCCTGCCGGGTGCGGAGCTTCTTCCGCTCCCGCAGCCCGGCGGGCGCGGCGGGGCGCGGTACGGCGGGCTGCGGTCCGGCGCCCGCGTGGTCGGTCGTCACCGGTGTCAGCCGTGCGAGTAGGCGACCAGCGAGATACCGACGTAGTGGACCACGAACGCCGCCAGCGTGAAGGAGTGGAAGACCTCGTGGAAGCCGAACCAACGGGGGGACGGGTTGGGGCGCTTGATGCCGTAGATCACACCGCCCGCGCTGTAGAGGAGACCGCCGACGATCACCAGGACGAGGACGGCGATACCGCCGGTGCGCAGGAAGTCGGGGAGGAAGAAGACGGCGGCCCAGCCCATCGCGATGTAGCAGGGGGTGTAGAGCCAGCGCGGCGCGCCGACCCAGAACACCCGGAACGCGATCCCGGCGAGCGCCGCCGCCCACACCGCCCACAGCAGGATCTGCCCGCGGCTGCCCGGGACGAGCAGCATCGTCAGCGGTGTGTACGTACCGGCGATGATCAGGAAGATGTTGGCGTGATCGAGGCGCCGCAGTACGCCACCGGCGCGCGGGCCCCAGTTCCCGCGGTGGTAGAGCGCGCTGACGCCGAACAGCAGGCAGGCGGAGAGGGTGTAGACGGCGCAGGCCACCCGGCCGCGGGTGCTGTCGGCGAGTGCGGTGAGGAAGACGCCGGAGAGCAGGACGGCCGGGAACATCCCGGCGTGCAGCCAGCCCCGCATCCGGGGCTTGAGCGGAGCGGTCGCCGCGGCGGGGCCCGCCGGGGCCGCTTCGGCCGCCGCGGGCGCGGAGGGGGACGGGCTCGCTGCGGCATCGGGCGCGGAATTCATGCCGGTCATGCTAACTACGCCACCGTAAGTTCCGGATCTGATGGCCGGCGGACAGGGGTCGGCGGACCCGGATGCGCGGGGTGCCGGGGCGGTCGGGTGAGGGCCGGGGGCCGGACGGGCGCCGTCCGGGGCGGACGGACCGGCCGGTACGCGCCTCTCGCAGCGGGTTCGCGGCGGAGCGTTTGACGTGCGCTTGGCACGCCCTTGACGAGGGCTTTTCGCCGCGGGTGTACGTACGGACGCGAGTGGTGACGGTCACCACGAGGCCCCCTGGACAGATGCCCGCCGGGGTCGGATGATCAAATGAGTGCGGTCGGCACCGGATGAGCGGTCACGAAGCATCCGGGTCGCAGCCCCCAAGGGGCATCAACCAAAGAAGCGGATGTCCCGGGCCGGCGGCCTTCGGCCGGGCCCGTCGGCCATCCGTCCACACCCTCATCTAGGAGCGATCGTGGCGCGCGACAACGCGGCTCCCACCACCCTCACCCGTCACCAGGAACTCATCGCCTGGGTCGACGAGATCGCGGCCCTCACCCAGCCCGACCGGGTCGTCTGGTGCGACGGCTCGGAGGCGGAGTACCAGCGTCTGTGCGAAGAGCTCGTCGACAAGGGCACGTTCACCAAGCTCGACCCCGTCAAGCGCCCCAACTCCTACTACGCCGCGTCGGACCCCCGGGACGTCGCCCGCGTCGAGGACCGCACCTTCATCTGCTCTGCGAAGGAGGAGGACGCGGGCCCCACCAACCACTGGAAGGACCCCGCCGAGATGCGGGAGATCTTCACCGGTGAGCAGGGGGTCTTCCGCGGCTCGATGCGCGGCCGGACGATGTACGTCGTGCCGTTCTGCATGGGCCCGCTCGGCTCGCCGCTCTCCGCGATCGGCGTCGAGATCACCGACTCCGCGTACGTCGCCGTCTCGATGCGCACCATGACGCGCATGGGCCAGGCGGTCCTCGACGAGCTGGGCGACGACGGTTTCTTCGTCAAGGCCGTGCACACCCTGGGCGCCCCGCTCGCCGAGGGCGAGGCCGACGTGCCGTGGCCCTGCAACACCACCAAGTACATCTCGCACTTCCCCGAGGACCGCGAGATCTGGTCGTACGGCTCCGGCTACGGCGGCAACGCGCTGCTCGGCAAGAAGTGTTACGCGCTGCGCATCGCCTCCGTCATGGCGCGCGACGAGGGCTGGCTCGCCGAGCACATGCTGATCCTCAAGCTCACGCCGCCGCAGGGCGAGGCGAAATACGTCGCCGCGGCGTTCCCGTCGGCGTGCGGCAAGACCAACCTCGCGATGCTGGAGCCGACCGTTCCGGGCTGGACGGTCGAGACCATCGGCGACGACATCGCCTGGATGCGCTTCGGCGAGGACGGCCGCCTCTACGCGATCAACCCGGAGGCCGGTTTCTTCGGCGTCGCGCCCGGCACCGGCGAGCACACCAACGCCAACGCCATGAAGACGATGTGGGGCAACTCCGTCTTCACCAACGTCGCGCTCACCGACGACGGCGACGTGTGGTGGGAGGGCATGACCGAGGAGCTGCCCGCACACCTCACCGACTGGCGCGGCAACGACTGGACCCCGAAGTCCGAGACCCCGGCGGCCCACCCCAACGCCCGCTTCACCGTCCCCGCCGGCCAGTGCCCGATCATCGCGCCCGAGTGGGAGGACCCCAAGGGCGTGCCGATCTCCGCGATCCTCTTCGGCGGCCGCCGCGCCAGCGCCGTCCCGCTCGTCACCGAGTCGCTGACCTGGCAGCACGGCGTCTTCCTCGGCGCGAACGTCGCCTCCGAGAAGACCGCCGCCGCCGAGGGCAAGGTCGGCGAACTGCGCCGCGACCCCTTCGCCATGCTGCCGTTCTGCGGCTACAACATGGGCGACTACATGGGCCACTGGCTCAAGGTCGGCGCGTCCGCGGACCCGGCCAAGCTGCCGAAGATCTACTACGTCAACTGGTTCCGCAAGGACGACAAGGGCCGCTTCGTCTGGCCCGGCTTCGGCGAGAACAGCCGCGTGCTGAAGTGGATCGTCGAGCGCCTGGACGGCAAGGCCGAGGGCGTCGAGACCCCCATCGGCGTCCTCCCGACGAAGAATGCCCTGGACACCGACGGCCTCGGCCTCTCCGACGCCGACCTCGACTTCCTCCTCACCGTCGACAAGGACGTCTGGCGCGACGAGGCGTCCCTGATCCCCGAACACCTCAACACCTTCGGCGACCACACCCCGAAGGAACTGTGGGACGAGTACCGGGCGCTGGTGCAGCGGCTGGGGTGAGCGCCGCCGCACCGCCGGGCGGTGCGCCGACCTCGGTGGCCGGAGCGGTGACCGGGGCCGGGCCGGGGGCGCGCGCCCTGGGGGTTCCCTCGGCCGGGTCCGGCCGAGGTGGTGCCCGGTGCCTGCCGGTGGCCGGTGATCCCGGTGGCGTCGTGTGACGGCGCGCTGTGACAGACCGAGGGGCCCCGCACCTGTGTGGTGCGGGGCCCCTCGGTGTGTGCGGTGGCGCTGCGGCGGGGCCTTGGCGCGTGTCCGGCCGGGCGTGGGCCGGTGCGGCCGGACGTCCGGCCGCACCGGGGCGCCGTGGTGGGCCCGGCGCCGTTCCGGAACAGCTACGACGCCGCGGGCGCCCGGTCACGCCGTGGCGAGGTCCGGCAACGACGGGGTGGCGTGGGCCGCGCGGCGTTCGGTCGCGAGGGCGGTGGCCGCCGCGTCGTTCCGCGAGATGGCGACGGTCAGCGCCTGTCCGGCGAGGGCGTACGCCCGCTGGTGCAGCGCCCGCGCCCGCGCCGGATCCCCGCCGGTCGGCTCGGCCCGCAGCGGATACCGCCCGCCACGCAGCCGCGCTACCTGCCCGGCGACCCGCTCGGCCGCCGCCGCCAGCGCCTCCCCGTCGGCCCCGGGCGTCAGCGCCCGCAGCTCATCGGTGACCGTCAGCAGCGCGGTCAGATGCCCGGCGAGGCGGATGTCCAGCTCCTCCGCCCGCGAACGGTGCGGAAAATCCCCGGCCGCGGCCATGGTGTGGACCGACTTGGAACGGATCGGTTCGTACATGGGACAGCCTCCTGAATACGTCCAGGAAACTATCTTAGCTTAGATCGAGTCTAAAGTTGGCCTGGCTCGGGAGTGGATCGGGCGAGGGCCGGGTGGCCCCGGTGAAGGGCCCCGCCCGTGCGCCGCGAGGCCCCGCCCGTCTCCGTGACGCGCGAGGCCCCGCCCGTATCCGTAACGGTCGTGACGGTTCCGGCCGTCCGCCTTCCGTCCTCACGGCCCCGTATGCGCCAGGGCCAGTTCCGCGAGCGGCGCGGCGCTCTCCGGGGCCAGCCGGGGCAGCAGCGGGAGCGCGTACCGCCAGTGGGGGCCGGCCAGCAGTTCCTGCGCGAGGCGCCGGGCCTCGGCCTCGTCGCGGGACGACTCCGGCCCGACGGCACCGGCGATCGCGAGGTAGCGGAGGACGGGGATCCGCTGCGGTGACCAGCCCTCCGCGAGCGGGGCGATCACGGGGACGCCCGCGAGGTGGGTCGCCACCGCCGCGAGGGCCGCGGCCCGCTCATCCGGCGTCCCGGCGAGCCCGGCGGTCTCGCGCGCCGCTCCGACATCGCCACGGACGGCCTGGAGCACCGCCCATTCGGCGACCGGTCGGCCGCTCGCGAGACGGGTGGAGGCCAGGTGGCGCTCGTAGACATGGATCTGGCTCTGCGGCACGAGGCCGGGGCAGCAGCCGGTCTCGTGGAGCAGGGAGAGGAGAAGTGCGGTGTGGGGGTCCCGGTCCTGGAGGTTCTTCGTGGCGTCGCCGCAGACCTCCCGGAGTGTGGCGTGCACCGGCGTGTCCGGATCGCGCGGATCGGACAGCGCGGGCAGCAGTGCGGCCACTCGTCGCAGCGCCGCGTCCCGCATACGGGGTACGCCCGGCATCGCCGGCAGGTTCGGACGCGCAGGGGCCGGTCGCTCCCCGGCGAGGGCCTCGGCGGCTTCGGGCGCGTACCGGGCGAGTCCCACGGCCACCGCCGCCCATGCCTGAGCGTTCCGGTCACGGGGGGCCCGCGCCATGCCCTCCATCCACGTCCGGGCGGCCGCTTCCTCCCCGGCGTACGCGAACGCCTGGGCGAGGAGCCCGCACGCCGCCGCGTCGGGAGCGGCCCCGGCCCACTCCGCGGCCTCCCGCGCGTACCGCCCGGCGTCCGCGCGGTGTCCGCCGACCGCGCAGTGCATCGCGACGACGGCCGGTCCGCTCGCCGCCCCGGCCGGGCCCCGCGCCCGCCCGGCGAGCTTCACCGCCACGCCTGCGTGCCCGGTCGCGGCGAGGGCGCCGACCAGGGCCGGACCCCAGGTGGCGGCGTCCGCCACCGGTTCCTGACCGGACCAGCGCGCGAAAGCGTGGCTGAGAAGCCGGTGCCCCACCTCGGGCCGCTTCGCCAACTCCTCCCGCAGGGAGTCCCGTTCGTTCGGGGTCAGGTACTCCGGCGGCGGATCGGTGTCGTCCGGCGCCTTCTTTCTCCCCTTTCCCTTCCCCTTCCCCTTCCCCTCGGCCGCGAGAGCGGTGTCCGACGCCCGCCGGGCCTCCGCCACGGCGTCCTCGTCGAACAGGTCGCGCCGTGCCGTGGCCGGTACCGCCTCCAGCAGATGCCGGACATCGCTGGACAGGCCCGCCCCGTGCATCGCCTGAACCACGTACGTCAGCACCGGCCCGAGCTCCAGGGCGAGTTGAGCCCGAGCGGCATCCGGCAGCGCTCCGGGGTTCTGAAAGGCGGCGAGCAGGGCACGGTGCGCCGCCCGTGCCAGCTCGCGCCCCCTCCGCCGCCGGTTCGGGAGCACCGCACAGGCCCCGAGCGCGAGCAGACCGATCTGTACGAGATCGGTCTGCGGCTCCAGCCCGTCACAGAACTCCTCGACGCCGTCGCGCGCGGCGATCGCGGCCTCGTCCCGGGCGCCCCGCGCCACCTCCGTCCAGATCTCCAGCGCCGCTGCCTGCTCCTCCGGACCCCGGGCCGCCAACTCCGCCGCGTACGAGGGAAGTCCGGACAGCAGATCCGCGTACTCCGCACCCAGCTCCCGCGCGGCGCGGATCCGCGACCGCCACGCCATCGCCTCGCAGACGACGACGGCACGCAGCACGGCGTTCCCCGCCTCCCGCAGTCCGCGGCCCCGGAACGCGTACCCCCCGCGGGCCACCGCCTCCAGCCGCGTGTCCCGCTCGGCGCCGAGCGGTGCGGTCCTCAGCGCCTCGCCCGCCCACTCGGCGGCCTCCCCGGCCGGCCGCCCGGCCTCCGCCGCGTCGCCGAGCGCCAAGGCCGCGTCGGTGAGCAGCACCGCCCGGTCCACCGGGTCCGGCGCCGACAGTGCCAGCTCCCGCGCCCGGGACGCCTCACCGGCACTCGCGAACAGACCGACGAACTCCCGCGGTACGCGCCGGGCACGCGAGGAGAGCAGCGCCCGCGAAAGGGCCACCTGATAGGAAACCCCCAGGTCACCGCCGCCTCCCTCCGCCACGAGCCCGAGCTGTGCCAGTGCCTCGCCCACCCGCCCCCGCGCCACCATCCGCAGTTGACGATGCCGGTCGAGGACGTACGGAGCGAGGCGGTCGGTGCCGGACAGCAGACGCGGGTAGGGCCCCAGCAGGTACGGCGGTGTGTTCTCGGGCCACCGCTCGCCCTGCCAGAAGTCCGCCCAGGTGTGCAGCAGACCGGTACTGAGAGCGAGCGTCCCGGCGCCGGTGCGCTCCCGTGCGACGCGTACCGCCGCCTCGGCACCGGGCCCGCCCGGCCACGCTCCCGATCCGTCCGGCACCGGATACCGGTCACCCGCCTCCCGCAACAGCCGCTCGACCACGCCGAGTCCGGTCCCCGCCGCCTCCGCCAGATCCTCCGCCCGCAACCCCGGCCCCGCCGCCGCGATCAGCCCGAGAAGCTTCTCCTCCGCCGGTGACATGTCCCGCCGGGCCCATGCCTCCCGTACGGCGTGAACGGCGCCGGCCTCGGACTCCCGGGTGTTGAGCAGGCGTACGGCCCCCGGCCTGCGCAACGGATGCGGCCTCGGCACATCTGCGGGCGGCCGCGCGGCGGAACGGCCGGCGACCAGGACGCGGATCGCGCCCGCACTTCTGTCGGCCGCCGCCCCCTTCGGGACGTGAGGCAGGAGCGCCGCGATGCTGTGCCGAGGACGCTCGCCGTCGGGAACGCCCTCGCGCCACGCGGCGTCCTCCTCCAGCCCGTCCACCACGATCAGCAAGGTGCGCCCCGCAGCAGCCGAACGCGCCGCTGCCTGCCTGTACAGAACCTGGAGCGCTCGCGGGGAAATGCCCCCCGGGGTGTCGGGCGCCCGCCCTCCCAGATGCCTCGTCAACTGCCGGTTCATCTCCCGTACGAAGTCACCGGCGCTGTCCCGGCCTTCGGCCGCGGAGAGGAAGAAGGCCACGACGTCGACGTTCTCAGGTGGCTGTCCCACCGCGGCCCGGCTCAACAGGGCCGTCTTCCCGGCCCCGGGCGGCCCCTGCCACCACAGGTACGAGGGCCCGTCACCGTCCTCGGCACGGATGAACGCCCGGGTGGCCGCCAACTCGGCCTCACCGCTGAAGGGCGCCGCCAGGAACCGCGCGATGCCCCACTCCGCGACGACCTGCTGCCGCTCCTCGGACAGATCAGATGCCTTCACCATTCCCCCACTTCTGTTCATCTGCAGTTCACCATGCGTCCGGCGCACCGCTCTGACCTGCGAACTTCAAAACGAGGCGAGGAGATACGGCCTGGAGGACGGGCCTCCTCGGCGGCCAAAGTGATGCCACAGCCCGGCGGACGAACCCCGGGCGCAACCGAAAGGCTTCACCATGTCCGTCCTTTCCACCCTCCTCCACGACGCCACGACCCTGGCCGCCGCCGGAACGGCCACCTACACCGCAGCCCTCGCCGCCGTCGCCCTCACCTCCGTCCTCGCCCCGGCCCCGGACCGCCGCCGCGACGCCCGGGCAACCTTGCGGATCATGGTGGGGAAGGGGCGGGGGTGAATTCCCCATGCCAATTCATGCTTGCTTCTCGTAGGAGCACCGATAGCTAACTCGTGCGGCGCAACCTCCCGTGTTCGGTGAGCGCGCCGCAGCCGGGCGACCGGGTTCTCGCACACAGTTGTCAGCACCGGGCTCGCCGAGCTCAGTGCGCGAGGAGCTACGTGAGGGGAATTCCTGTGAAGGGATGCCGGAAGGAAGAGCGCCAGGAGGAAAATGGGCTCGGCGCAGGTCAAGGCTTGGCGTCGTGGAAGTACGCGCTGAGCTTTGTGCTGATCAGTGCCGTGGTCTCGTCCCTCGGCACTCACGTGGGCAACTACCTTGCAGAGTGGGTGGCTTCGGTCTCATAGGGACGGTCACGCCCGGCACGCGACGCCCTCAGGGCGTCGCGTGCGGGTCGCTTCTAAAAATGCTGCTGCTTGGCGCCAGGGGGCAGGAAACAACTGGTGCTGACCGACAGGAGAAGCGTGTTCGCCGGTTTAATGGTGTTGTCGGCGGTGATGAGGAAGCGCTCCGCGCGATTCTTGGCGTACAGGGTGACCGTGGGCCGACTCGGATCCTCCGTGTAATCAGATACGTCCACTCCGTGCTTCTTCAGCGCACCGCGTAGCTTCCTGACTGCTGCGATGTGCTCATGGGCGGGTATACGGGCGTAGGCGGCATAGGTGAGGGTGAACCTTCCGTCGTCCGCCACCTCGTCGCCTTTGCCGACACAATCCTCGAAGTGCGTCTGGGGCGCGGGATCATCGGCGATGTCCACCTGCGCGTATCGCGCCATGGTCGAGGTGTACCGCTTGGCCCATTCCAAGGTGTCCGCGCGGCTTTTGCGTGGCAGCGGCGCGTTGGGATTTTCATCAGGCTGGGACATACAGGCTCCCGTGAGCAGGATGGTCAGAGCTATCAGCGCGAGAGATCGGAAGTGCTTCATACAGGGGTCTTTCCTCGGCTACGGGTGCGGCCCCATCGGCACATCGGGGACATCGGGGTTGTCCACCGGTTGCTTCGGGGCAGGGGTGGGTGCGACCCCTGCGATGATTTTTCCCTGGTTGAGGAGGCTTTGGCTCGGGCCGTGGTCGGTCTCGTCCCAGTACCCACTGTGTGTGTGAGTGTCCACCTTGAACCGGTGTCCCCCGAAACTCTCCTGCATCGGATCGGGCCCGAGGGTGGCGCCGGCTGCTGCCTTGATTCCGTCGTCCTCGGCGCGTCCGATATACACATGGTCGGGATCGATATTCAGGTCCGAGGCACCTTTGACGGTCATTCCAGGGCTGCCGACCACGGCAATGTTGTCCGCGTCCAGACCGCCGCCCTCCGATGCCGCCGCTCCGACCACCGTTGAGCCATAGCTGTGCCCGATGACGCTGAGGTTCGCCGGTCCGTCCTCGTGCGAAGCCCGTAGCCCATGGGTGAAGTTCCGCAGAGCGGGCGCGGCGTCCTCGGCGCGTTCTGTCCCGGCGACATCAAGGTTTCCCGCCTGGGACACAGGGATTTCGGGAGCGTCATAACCGAGCCAGTAGACCATGGACGTGCTGGAATTTCCGTCGGCGATTTTCGCGGCATTCTGCAGGCGATCGATCCGGCTCAACTGCCCGCCCGTGGACTCCATGCTTGTGGACGTCCCGGGGACGCTCACTCCGACATTGTCTGCGGTATCGGGATTCCCCATGGCGATAATTGCTTTTCCGTCGCCCTCGGAGTCGAACCCGAGGACGTAGAGCTGCTTTTCCCCGGTGACTCCGTCGCGCTTATCCAGTTCCTTCTGCAGCATCTGCAGATTACTGAACCGCTTGTTGTAGTCATCTTCGGAGTACTTGTTGTGGTACTGGTAGTTATCCATCGCGCTCAGCTCCTGCTCCAGAGCGAGACGGTTGGCATCGTCACGGACGGTGGAAGGCAGGCCGTCGGTTCGGCCGACGATCTCAGGGTGCAGAGCGGCATAGGATTCCCGGGTGTCCTCCGGAAGGAGCTTCCACCATTCCGCAGCAGCTTTGGGATCATTCGGTGGGTGAGGCTTTCCGATGTCGGTGTGCAGGTCCTTGGAGACCTGCTTGACATCCTCGCGCGCCTCTCCCGCCCGATCGGAGATGTCGCCCGACAGGATGTCACCGCTGAGGCGACCCAGCGCCTTGGCGGCTTCGTCACTTGCCTCCTGCGCCTGTTGCACACAATTCTTGATGTCAAGCTGGTAAATGAACAGTGCGCTGGACGAGTCGGTCGCGCCGTTTTCGCCCCCGCTCGGGTATGCCGGTCCCAAGGGTGGTCGGACGGTCCCCTCGTCATCCACCTGCAGGCCGTCACTCTCCAGGTCTTTGACGATGCTACGCAAACGAATCTGCGCGGCTAGCATCCTGGATGTTGCGTTCCTGATGGTCTCGGATATCGCCATTGCTTCCGTGCGGACGATCCCGAACCGGCTTTCCAGGTCTTCCAGGTAGAAAAGTGCGCTGCTGGCGTCTTCCCCGGACCAGTTGGCGTGGAGTGGTCCGGTGACCTTTGTCCGGTGTCGGTCGTCGGACTCGTCCATATGCATGGAAAGCCGATGCCAGGCGGTCGTCGCCTCATCGCAGCTTGAGAAATCCTGCTTCAGGAGACGCAGGTAGTCGCTGGTCAAATTTCTGGTCCTCCCCCGTGGTTGACGTTACCGATTGCTTCTCACCCGAAAGGGGAATCGCCGGCCGGTTCCTGCGTAGGCCTCGCATTCTGCATCTCGTCGATGGTCCATTCCGCGCGGGGGTCGGGTCCGGTATACGGCGCGTCCTCGCGGCCTGTGAATGCGGGGTTTGTCACCGGTGACGTCCCTTCGGATCCCACTGTGCCGGGGGTACCGGGATCAAGGGGGTCGGAGAGGCCGTCGCGTAGCGATGCGGCTCCGGGCATCGCCGACCGCCCTTCGGAACCGACTGCTCCGGGGCCACCGATGGCGGAATCCGGCTGAAGGCCGGCGCGTAGCGACTCGGCCCCCGGGGTGGCGTGCCGCCCTTCCGAACCGACGCCTCCCGGCCCGCCGAATGCGGTCATGGTCTGCGGTGCCGATTCGGCCCGGGCGTCCGTGGCCTCGAAGTCCTTGGACACCGTGGCATCGTTCCACTCGTGCCCATCAGCACAGGTCCTGAGGTTGGCGGCGCCTGCCGTGGCGCGTCGGCGCATGCCGTCGAGAGCAGGTTCCCAGGTGTTGGCCAAGGTCAGCAGAGCCTGAGACAGTGACCAGCCCTTCAGGGACGCCCCCGCGTCCTTGGCGGTGCTGATCGCCTTGTTGTTCTTCTCTTTCATGTCTTCCGAGATGGAGTCCTCCGCATGAGCGGCAGCGCGCAATTCTCCCGGATCGACGGATATCTTCGACAACTCTCTTGCCCCCTGAGTTCTGCTTTTCCTTGGACGGTATCAACATCGTGTTGACGCCGAGTGGCTGTGTGTATCCCATCCGGCCATGTGCGGTGCCCGGAGTGGGTAAGGCGGTGGTTCACCATGACGGTGACGGGCGGTATCGCGGCGTGAAGTGGAGCTGCGGCTCCTGGGGTAACGGTTTCGGCCATTGATCAGCCGGATTCCGACCTCGTCGGGGCGCAGGTTTCGGTGAGTGATGCCGGAGCGCCGACGAAGGCCGCGTGGCGCCTCGAGGGAGCGTGCCTGCACGGCCCTGAGACCATGGGTTGTATGGTCGGCGGATCCTGCAATGGCGGGAATGGCCCGTCATGGGCGCTCGTGGTGGCACGTGAGAATTCCCCGCGTGGGCGGGGGTGGCTGCTCTCATTCCCCCTTGGCAGGGGAGGTTTGGCGATGTGTCCCGCGGAAATCCGGTTCGCTGCTAGCGTCGCGGGGACTACTCCGTGTGGGTCTCCAGTGAGAGCGGTAAACCGGATTGACTGACAAGTGTTGTTTCGTGGAGGGGCGCCCCACGTGGGACCCGAGGCGTCAGCCCTGCGTAACTGTTATCACTCTGCGGGGCGAGAGGGAGGAGCTTTCTCTCCTCGATGTCCTCTCCCGGGCCGAAGAGTTGAGCGCGGTCTTCTGTTCTACCCCGGGCGAGACCGTGGCTGTCACCGAGTACTTGTTGGCGATCTGCTTCGCGGCCGGGGTGTTTCCAGCCTCTGTTGAAGAGTGGCGGGCCTCGGTCGCCGAGGAGCGTGGTCTCGGGAAGGCGGCGGAGTGGCTCGCCGGGTGCCCGGACGACGAGTGGGACCTCTTCCACCCGGAAAGGCCACTGGGCCAGAACAGTCTGTTGGCCTCTTTGATGGATGAACACGGCGCAGGGCCGGCGCAGTTGGTCATGGAGCGCGTCGGTGACTACAGCCAGTTCTTCGATCACCACCACCTTGAGCGCTTTGAGCCGTTGCCTGCGGCTGAGGCGTTCCGGGCGTTGCTGACCCAGCACGTCTACGGGCTCGCCGGAAGAGCAAGGCTCTCCGGCAAGGAACTGGGGCCGAAGCTGACCAACCTGTCCGCCGGGCGGCTCCAGGGGCGGATCCGTGTCGTGGTCCAGGGCCGTACGGTCGGCGACACCTTGCGGATGAACCTCTACCCTCCGGCCGGGGGGCGGGCCGGACGGTTCAACCGGACCTGGACGAGCGCCGGTGTCGAACGCCGGAAGTTCGACACGCGGCCGCCGGGGCGGGCGACGTCCGGCCCGGCGGATCTGCACAGCTATTTGGGGCGCTCCGTGCTGCTGCGCCCGGGGCCGGTGGCGGAGAACGGTGAGGTCACCGTCGACCGGGTGCTCGTCGGCGCCGGCGAACTCCTCGCTCTCGACCCCGAACGTGACCTTGAGGACGCCGTTCTCCTCAAGCAGCTCAACGGTCATCGCAAGCCGTTGTGGCCCTCGCCCTCCAGGGCTCTCTGGCGTGACGCCCACGCGCTCTACAGCGCCGCGGCGAAGGAGGAATCGGGGCTGTTCGGGCGGCTCCGGCATCTCACCTTCCCGCCGACGGGGGGCGGCCCGCCCTGTGTGCTGTGGGCTGTGGGGCTCATCGCCAACAAAACCCTCGCGACCAGATGGACGGACGGAGCTTTCCCGTACGCCCCCAGCATGGGGGAGGAGCTGTGTGTGGCGTCCCGACGGGGATCGGCCATCGCCGAATACGTGGCGCGGGCGCTGGAGCGGGCGGCATATGTGTGCTGGAAGGTCATCTACCCGAATCCCAAGCCTGCCGACCGCCCCGCGCAGCAAGCCCGTTTCGACGCCCGGCGGGAATTCTGGCCGGCGGCGGAGGAGCCCTTCCTGCAACTGCTCGAAGCGACCTCCTGCGGGGACCCCGTACCGCTCTCCCTGTTGGATTACGCGGGCGAACTCCGGCCCATGGCGGAGGACTTCCTCAGGAATCGTCTCGATTCTCTGCAGCGCAATGAACAGGGACTGCGTGCCCGTGCCCGGGCCGAGATGCGGTTCCATGCCGACATGGCCTCCCCGAAGGCCCCACCCGAGCTCCGAGGAGAGGTGAACGCATGACGGAATGGACCGAGCACGTATCCGAGCAGCCGGGTGCCGCGCAGCTCACCGCCTGGCTCATGGCGCTCGTGCACAACCGCGAATACGGCCAACTCGCCGACCTGCGGCGGACCCGGCCGACCGATGCCCATATCCGGGCCGGGTGGTTCGCGCCGGAGGGGCAGCGTGAGGTCTTCGAGAAGGTCGCGTTTCTCTTCGGGGTCTATCACCAGGGGCGTTCCGTTCCCTCGTACGGTTCGGGGAGTCTCGGGGCGGCGGCGCGCCGGATCGGGGACGGGGTGGGGCGCGGGCCCGACAACCCCGGTGCGCAGCGGCTGTTGGCGCGGGTGGTGGCGAGTCGGCGTATTCCGTGGCGGCACCTTCAGCACGCGGTGACCCGGTTGCGCTCCTGTGAGCAGGCGCCGCCTTCCTGGACGCGGCTGACCGATGATCTGACGCGCTGGTACGACCGCCGGGCGCGGGTCGCCTACGGGTGGTCGGTGGACTTCCACGAGCCGCAGGGGCGGCGGCGGAGCGGGCCCGGTGCCCGGAGCGGGGCGGGCACGTAGCGGGGGGACGGGGCGGGCGTGGCGCGGTGGGTGTGCGCGTGCGCGGGGGCGTGACCCTCGTGGGGCCGTGGCCCGGCGCGGGCCCGTGACCTGGCGCGGAACGGGCGCCCCCGGATGGACGACGTGAGGACGACATGGAAGGACGCGAGTACGTGACCGAGGAACCCCGAAGCGGCAGCCGCCAGTTTCTCTCGCTGCATCTGCTGGAGACGCTGGTCGCGGTGTTGCCTGTGCGGGACGAGAACGGGTCGCCGAAGAGCTTCGTGTACGGCGGGGTGGAGCGGCACATGATCAGCAGTCAGGCGCGGCGGCGGGCCGAGCGGGTGCATGCGCGGAAGCGGGCCAATGCGGGAATCGGTGCGCTGGAGGGGCGGAGTACCGGACTGCGGACCCGGGAGTGGGCGCTCATCGCCGCGAAGGCGCTTCAGAGCGCGCACGGTTGGGAGCGGGACGAGGCCGTCGCCACGACCCGCGCGGTGATCGAGGCGACCGGCTTGAAGTTCGGTGATCCGGCGAAGAAGACGGTCGCGAACCTGACGAAGGTGCTGCTCTTCGCGCCGGACGACGCCGGCGACCGGATCGCCGCCCATGTGCACGCGCACGCCGATGACGTACGGCAGTGGCGGGACGGGTATCTGCGTGCCCAGGGGGAGTTGGCGAAGAAGGCGGCGCGTAAGGGAGGGCGGAAGGCGGAACCGGAGCCGGAGGAGGCGTCCGGGGGCGCCGAATCCGCCCTTCCCGCGCTGCCCAAGAAGCACCGTGATGCCGTTCTTCTCGCCATCGCGCCGCGCGACGCCATCGATATCGCTCTCTATGGGCGGTTCCTCGCCGAGATCGCCGACTCTCCGAACGTGGACGGCGCGGTGCAGAGCGGGCACGCCTTCACCGTTCACGAGGCGGAGCAGATGGATGACTTCTACGCCGCGGCTGATGATGCCAAGCTCGAACGGAAGCGCGATGCTCTGGCATTTCTCGATTCCGCCGATGACGCCGGGGCCGGAATGACCGGTTACCAGTCGCTGATTTCCGGGACCTTTTACCGGCACGCCGTTCTCGACCGCGTCCAGTTGCGGAACAATCTCCGGGCCGCGGGAATGGCGCGGGAAGAGGCGGAGGAGGCGGCCGGGGCGGCGGAGAAGGAGTTCGTCAACGCGTTCGTGGAGGCTTTTCCGGAGGCGAAGAAGAATTCCACGGCGTCGACGGGGTCGCTGCCCGCACTCGTCCTCGCCTTCGAGGGGGACCGGCCCTACAACTACGCCGCCGCCTTCCAGTTCCCCATCGACGAGAGCCCTGGCGGCGAGGGCCCGGCGGGTCCGGCGGCGGTCCGGCGGCTCCTCGACCACCACGCCTTCGTCAGCGCGCGCCGCCGGGATCTGGAAACGGCCCGTTTCCTCACGTACGACCCGCGGATCGACGCCGTGCTGACGGCCGCGGGCGTGGATTCCGTCGCGTCGATCGGGGAGCTGACGCCGTGAGTCATGTGCTGCTCCTGCGGCTCGCGGCGCCGTTGCAGTCGTGGGGCGTGGCCAGCCGGTTCTGGCGGCGCGACACCCACTCCCGGCCCACGAAGTCGGGCGTCATAGGGATGTGCGCCGCCGCGCTGGGCCTGCCGCGCGAGGCACCGCCGGGCGAGCCGGACCCGCTGTCCGGCCTCGCGCCGCTGCTGTTCGGCGTCCGCGCCGACCATCCGGGCAAGCCGGTCCGCGACTACCACACGGTCGGCGCCGGGCGGTATCCGCTGCGCCCCCGCGACCTCGTCACCGACCACCGCCGTGCGGCCGCCGCGGCGCCCACGACGGACGCCGGCACCGGTGACGCGTTCGGACACCATGAGATCGAGGGCTGGTACGGCGCGCCCAAGCGCATCGCCGCCGATCCGCGGTCCGGGGCGCTCGTCTCGGCCGAACTCCGCCGGAACGCGATGATCACCGAACGCTGGTACCTCGCCGACGCCGCGTTCCTGGTGGGCCTTCAGGGCCCGGACCGTACGTGGCTGGAGCGGATCGGGCACGCGCTGGAGCACCCCGCGCGGCTGCTGTGGCTGGGCCGGAAGTCCTGCCCGCCGTCCGGCCAGATCACGCTGGACGTCGTGCCCGGCACCCTCGCCGAGGTCTTCGCGTCGGTGGCGCTGCTGCCGTCGCCCACCGAGGCGCCCGCGCGGCTGCGGGACGACCGGCCGTGGGCCTGGACCGAGAGCCGGACCCCGCTGCCGGGCGCCGCGCCCGTCGCCGACCAGCCGGTGCACTTCCACGCCGACGGCGCGCGGCACGCCCCGCGCTGGGAGACCCGTACCCGCGTCGACATCCACCCGCTCGCCCGCGATTGGAACATCATCCCGTGAACGCGCCCCGCCCCGCGGCGGCCCGGTTCGTCGCCACCCAGACCCTGCTGACGCTCGACGCCAGGCACCCGTACGCCGCCAAGTCCTTGATCGACGCGCAGGACATGCACCGTACGGTCATGAGCGGATTCCCCGGCTGGGTCGACGACGGCAGCCGCGATCCCCGCGCCCAGATGGGCATCCTCTCGACCTGGACGCTGAACCTCCGCGAGGCACGGCTCGCCCTCGTCGTGCAGTCGCAGGTCCCCGGCGACTGGAGCCGCATCCCCCGGCAGGCGCTGGCCGCCGAGCCGGAGACGCTGACGCTGGACCGGACGTTCGGCGCGGGCGAGACGGTCGGCTTCCGGACGGTCGTCAACCCCGTCTACAGCAAGCCGCCGCCGCCCGGCGCACCGCCGAAGACCCGGGGCGTACGGGTCGCCCACACGCGCCCCGACCATGTGCGGAAGTGGTTCGCCCGCCGCCTCCAGCCCGTCGGCGAACCGCCCGTCGCCCCCGACGGCCTCACCCGCATCGGCGCCGACACCGACCCCGACACCCTCGCCATCCGCATGCTCCCCCGCATCTCCAGCCCCGCCCCCCACAAGGGCCTCCGCCTCACCCGCGCCGAAATTCGCGGCAAGCTGACGGTGACGGACCCGGAGACGTTCGTGTCCGTCCTGACCAGGGGGATCGGGCACGGGCGGGCGTACGGGTGCGGGTTGGTGGTGGTGCGGTAGAGAGCGGTGGCCCGCCGTGCCTCGCCGGGGCCCCCGCGGGTGCGGGGCGCGGACCAACCGTGAACCGCGAAGGGCCGCGATGTCGGGGGCATCCCCGCGGCCGCGGGGCGTCTCGTGAAGACCGTGAACGAATACGGCACTCACGGGGCATCCCCGCGTCGCGGGGCCTACCTGCGGGCCGAGCCGGAGACCGGTGGCGAGGCGGGTCCACCCCCGCGTCGCGGGGCGTACGGTGTCTCCACTCCGGCCCGGCGACCTGCTCGGCCCCTCCCCGTCTCGCGGGGCGCATGCCTCGTCGACGATGACGAACGCGTTGCAGTGGGGGGCATCCCCGCGATCGCGGGTGTGCTCGAAGCTCTCCTGATCGACGCGGATCTGGTAGGGGGCATTCCCGCGTACGCGGGGACACCCTCGGCCGACGAGGTCAGCCACCAGCACTCGGGACCATGCCCGCACACGCGGGCCCCGCGCCTGCCACCCTCCGCCGAAGCAAACGGTGAAGGGGCCATTCCCGCACCCGCGGGCCCCACCCTCCCCGACCTGCGACTTCTCTCCGCCTAGCCCGCCTCCGACGCCTACTTCCCGTACCCCTCCAAAAACGCCCCGATCCGCGTGACCGCCTCCGTCAGATCGTCCTTGTTGGGCAGTGTCACCAGCCGGAAGTGATCCGGCGTCGGGTGATTGAACCCGGTCCCATGCACGATCATGATCTTCTCCGCGCGGAGGAGGTCCAGGACCAGTTCGCGGTCGTCGGTGATCTTGTAGACCTTGGGGTCCAGGCGGGGGAAGGCGTACAGCGCGCCCTTGGGCTTGACGCAGGTGACGCCGGGGATCTGGGTCAGCAGGTCGTAGGCCGTGTCGCGTTGTTCGAGGAGGCGGCCGCCGGGGAGGACCAGGTCGTTGATGGACTGGCGGCCGCCGAGGGCGGTGGCCACGGCGTGCTGGGCGGGCATGTTGGCGCAGAGGCGCATGTTGGCGAGGATCGTCAGGCCCTCGATGTACGAGGTGGCGTGGGCCTTGGGGCCGCAGACGGCGAGCCAGCCGCTGCGGTAGCCGGCGACGCGGTACGCCTTCGAGAGGCCGTTGAAGGTGAGCGTCAGCAGGTCGGGGGCGAGGGCGGCGAAGGGGGTGTGGGTGACGCCGTCGTAGAGGATCTTGTCGTAGATCTCGTCGGCGCAGACGATCAGGTGGTGGCGGCGGGCGATCTCGGCGATGCCGTTGAGGAGCGTTTCGTCGTAGACCGCGCCGGTGGGGTTGTTCGGGTTGATCACGACGATCGCCTTGGTGCGGTCGGTGATCTTGGATTCGATGTCCGCGAGGTCGGGCATCCAGTCGGCCTGCTCGTCGCAGCGGTAGTGGACGGCGGTGCCGCCGGAGAGGGAGACCGAGGCGGTCCACAGCGGGTAGTCCGGTGCGGGGACGAGGACCTCGTCGCCGTCGTCGAGGAGCGCCTGCATGGACATCTGGATCAGCTCGGAGACGCCGTTGCCGAGGTAGATGTCGTCGACGGAGACCTCGATGCCCTTGGTCTGGTAGTGCTGCATGACCGCGCGGCGGGCGGAGAGCAGGCCCTTGGCGTCGCCGTAGCCGTGGGCGGTGCCGACGGAGCGGAGGATGTCCTCCAGGATCTCCGGCGGGCATTCGAAGCCGAACGCGGCGGGGTTGCCGGTGTTGAGTTTGAGGATGCGGTGGCCTGCCGCTTCCAGCCGCATCGCCTCCTCCAGCACCGGGCCGCGGATTTCGTAGCAGACGTTGGCGAGCTTCGTTGACTGGATGACCTGCATGTCCGCCACTTTACGGGCGCCCGGGGGCGGCCGCCCGGTGTTCTTGCCCACGTTCGGGCCAGTGGGGAAGAAGGGGCCGGGCGGGGCGGCGGGCTCCGTCCGGCCGTCGCTGACCTGCGGATTTCGTCGGGTGGCGGCGGGCGGGCCGGTCCGGCGGTACGCTCCGGGCTCCGGCGGCGGGGCGCCCGGCCGGGTGCGCGGAGCGCGGTGGACGGGTACGGGCGCGCGGGGCGGACGTGGCAGCGGTACGGCACAGCGGTACGGCACAGCGGTACGGGGGCGGGAATGGCGGCGGGGCGGAACGGCGGCAGCGGCGACGGCGGGGGCGGTCGTCCGGGGAGCGGGGGCGATCTCCCGGGGAGCGGGGCCACCCCGTTCTCCCTGCTCAGCGATGAGCCGGTGATGGAGGCGGGCGGGGATCTGCTCGGGGCGCAGGCGGCGGCGCGGCGGCTGGCGGGGCTGCTGGTCGCCTCGCGTCCGGCGACGCCGTTCACGCTGGCGGTGGACGCCGGATGGGGGATGGGCAAGAGCAGTCTGATGCGGCTGGTGGACGCGGAGCTGACGGCGCAGCCCGAGGTGCACACCGTCTGGTACAACGCGTGGACGTCGACCGGCGCGGACGCGCTGGAGGGGCTGATCAAGTCGGTCCTGATGCGGTTCGACCGGCGGGTGCTGCGGCGCGGACTCCAGCGGGCGACGGAGCAGCGGGCGCTGTGGCGGGCGGTGCGGGCGGTCACGACGGTCGCGGCGGGGCCGCTGGGTGTCGCCGGGCTGGTGGACGAGTTGTGGAAGAGCCTGTCGGTCAATTCGCAGGCGCGGAACGAGATGCGGACGGCCATCGGGGAGCTGGTGGGGGAGTGGGCGCAGCGCCCCGGCGAGCTGCGGCGGATGCTGGTCGTGTTCATCGATGACCTGGACCGCTGCTCGGAGGAGACGGTGCTCGCGGTCTGCGAGGCGGTGAAGGTCTACCTCGACGTGCCGGGGCTGGCGTTCGTCGTGGGCTGCGACCGGTCCGCGATGGGGCCGAACGGGCTGCTGCGGGATCTGTCGCCCGCCGGGTCGGCGTTCATGGAGAAGATCTTCCAGACGAGTTTCCGGATCCCGGCGCCGGACGGCCGGGGCGTCGAGGAGTACATCCGCTGGTGCGCGCGGACCGCGGGTGTCGCGCCGCTGCTGGACGACGCGCTGGTCAAGCTGCTGGCGCAGCGCAGCGCACGCAATCCGCGACGGATCAAACGCCTGGTCAACGGCTTCGTGCTGGAAGCGACGCTGAACCCGGTCTGGCGCGACTTCGGGCCGGACGCGGTGCTGCGCACGCTGCTGCTCCAGTACTTCTATCCGGACTTCTACCGGATGATGACCGGCCCGTCGGGGACGGTGGACGGCGACGTGGTCGCGGAGTTCCGTACGTACCGGGAGGTGCGGCGGACGCTGCTGACGCCGCGCGGGTCGGTGCCCGAGGAGGAGGCGGCGCAGGCGGCGGAGTTCGTCGCCCGGTACGACCTGGTGCTGCCGGACGGGCCGGACACGCTCGGGCCGGAGACGCTTGCCGCGCTGGAGCATCAACTCCCGCGCGAATTCCCTGAGTTGGTGCTCAACGCCGGGTTCACCTCGCTGATCGACGAGCTGACCGGGCTGGACGACGCGGCCGCGCTGCTGCTGCGGCTGCGGGAGGGCCCGGTGCTCTCCGGGGACGGCCCGGCCCGGATGTCGGCCGCCTGGGAGCCGCTGCGGGAGGTGCTGGCCGGGATGCGGGACGGGCTCGACGCCGACGGATCGCCGCTGGCCTGGCCGGTGACGGCGCCGGAGGGCGGGCGCCCGGACGCCGTCCCGGAACAGGGGGCGGCGTATCCGGAGCTGCCGCCGGAGTTCCGGGTGGCGCAGCGGCCGGAGCCGTTCCGGCCGGGATCGGCCTCGTACCCCGGGGCGGCGGCGTACCGGGACGACGGCCCCTACGGGAGCGCCGGCCCGGGTGCCGTGCCGCAGGGGCAGGGGGCGTCGGACGGGCGGGGGCAGCGGTTCGGGGCCAGGCCCGGGGCGTACGGCGAAGCCGGGCGTCCCTGGCCGCCGCTCGATGTGCTGTGGGTGGACGATCAGCCCGACCGCAAGGCCGAGGTGACGACGGTGCTGCGGAACCTGGGAGGGGTGCGGGTGCGGCACGCGGAGTCGAGCCGGGAGGCGGTCGCCGAACTGCGGTCACGTAAGCCCGATCTGCTGATCTCCGACATCAGCCGCCGCCGCGATCACACCGCCGGGTTCACGATGGTCGAGCGCTTCCAGGCGGAGGGGCTGTACAGCGGGCCGGTGATCTTCTACACGATCCGGCAGAGCCCTGAACGGGAGGACCGGGCCGCGTCGTTGGGCGCCGGTCTCACCAATCAGGAGGCGAGGCTGCGGGAGTTGGTGCTGGAGGTTCTGGAGGACCGGCGCCGCACCATGGGCCGGCAGGGGCAACCGGACCAGCCGCCCGCCGGATACGACGAGGAGCTGTACCAGAGGTGGCGCGCGGCGAACCGCCCCGGGGACGGCCCGGCGGGCGACTTCCCTCTCCCGGCTCCGGATCCGGCCCTGACCAGGAATTTCCCCCTTCCTCAGCCCAGTACCGGCCCGCCCTTCCCGCTGACGGGCCCGCCGCCGCCCGAGGTTCCCGAGTTGGACCTCGCGGTCCTGTGGGTGGACGACGAGCCCGACGCGCTGCCCGGGATGACCGAGCTGCGCCGCCGGGGCGCCGACCTCCAGGTGGTGACCACCGACGCGGAGGTGCTGGCGCGGGTCGCCGCCCGCCGGGTGGATCTGCTCCTCTCCGACGCCACCCGGGACGGCGACCCGGACGCGGGTTTCGCCCTCGCCCGCCGCCTGCGGGACGAGGGGCTGTACGACGGCCCGATCGGCTTCTTCGTCGGACAGGTCACCCCCGAGCGGCAGCGGCGGGCGGCCGAGGTCGGTGCGCTCGGCGTGACCGACCGGGCCGGGACGCTGCTCGACTGGATCGATGAGACGCAGGCGGCGCGCCGCCGCGCCGCCGAGGGCGATGCTCACGCGGAGTGACGGGCGCGCCCCCGCGCACCGAGGCGTACGGGGCGCGCGCTGCAGCGGCGCCCGCCCCCGCCGGACGACCAGCGGTTGAGCCGCCGGACGTCCTCGGCCAGCTCCGCCCGGCGGGTGTCCTCGGGGCCGGGCGGTGGTGGCTTCGGGGCGCGTTCCCCGTTCCGCTCGGCGGTCACCGTTCCGTACCCGTCCCGGAAACGGCCTGGTGGAGGACGGTGGAGAGGCGCCGGGCGGTGGCGGTGTTGCAGTTGCCGAGGGCGACGAGCGGGGCGGTGTAACTCCCGGCGTACGACGGCAGATCGATGCCGAGCGAGGGGAGGGTGATGCCGTGCGCGGCGAGCGCGGTGCGGAGTTCCGTGAGGCAGTCGTCGATGTCGTCGTGGCGGGGGCAGTGGTAGGCGTGCGGCATGGGCGTCGGTTTTCTGTGCGTTCTGTGACGGGCCATGCACAGAGTGGCGCTGATCGGCGTAGCGTGGAAGCCCCTTCCCTTTCGGTGCGGAATCTGTGGAGCGGTGAACTATGCCGGTGAGCAACGAAATTGATGGTTCGGAGAGTGTCCTCGCTTTCTACGGCGCGGAGCTGCGCTACAAGCGGGAGCAGGCGGGCCTGACCCTCAAAGATGTGGTGAAGGACTGCTACTTCTCGGTGAGTTATCTGAGCGAGATCGAGCGCGGATACCGGCGGATGCCGCGGAAATTGGCCCTGCACGTGGATCGTGTACTCGGCACGGACGGATTCTTCACGCGGCGATGCGACGACGTCCGGAGGTCGCGCAGGGGCGGCCATGCCCATTACTTCGAGCGGGCATTGGAGGCGGAAGGGAAGGCCACGGGTATGGAGGAGTGGTATCCCGGCCTCGTTCCGGGGCTGCTGCAAACAGCCTCGTATGCACGGGCGTTGGTGTTGGGGGTGAATCCGCTCTCGACCGAAGAGGAAGTGGAGGAGAAAGTCTCCGCGCGGTTGGACAGGGCGCAGCTCTTCGAAGCGGATCACAAGGTTCCGGCGTACTGGATGATTCTGCACGAGTCCGTACTGAACCATCCCCTGCTGCCGCTGGGTGAGATGGCGGAACAGTTGAATCACATCGCGGAGTTGGGTCGGCGTCGTCGGGTCGTTACACAGATCCTTCCGTGTAATAGCGCGCCACACCCGCTGATGATGGGCTCGGTCAAGACGATGCGGTTCCGGGACGAGCCGCCTTTGATCTATATCGAGTCCGCGTACAGCGGTGACACTATCGATGATCCGGAGATCGTGGACCAGTACCTCAAGGCATATGACCTGGTGAGGGCCGCCGCGCTGCCACCGGCGGCGTCCCTGGAGATGATCCAGGCAACGGCAGAGGACTTCCGGAACGGCAAGCAACGGAATTGATTTGACCGATGCCGTGCGGCGTATGAGCACCTACACCAACGGCGACGGCGGCGGCTGAACAGAGGTCGGAGACGACCTCCCCGGCATCATCCCCGTCCGTGACACCAAGGACCGCGCCCGCGCCACGTTGATCTTCGGCGCGGGCGCCTGGGGCCGCTTCGTCACGGCGGTCAGGACCGACGCGCTGCGCGCCTGATCGCCCGGCCCGCGAGGGTGTCCGTCCGGCGGCCGTTCTCGATGACGAAGCGGCCGTCGATGAGGACGTGCGGGATGCCGGTGGGCAGGGTGCGGGGGGCGGCGAAGGTGGAGCCCGCGGCGACGGTGTCCGGGTCGAAGAGGACGAGGTCGGCGCGGTAGCCCTCGCGGATCAGGCCCCGGTCGGGGAGCCGCAGGCGGGCGGCGGGGCGGGAGGTGAGGTGGGCGACGCACTCCTCCAGGGAGAGAACGCCCAGCTCACGGACGTACCGGCCGAGGTACTGCGGGAAGGTGCCGTAGGCGCGCGGGTGCGGTTTGGCGCCCTGGAGGATGCCGTCGGAGCCGCCGGTGTGGACGCGGTGGCGCATGATCCGGCGGACGTTCTCCTCATGGCCGACGTGCTGGAGGATCGTCGGGCCGAGGCGGTCCTCGATCAGCAGGCGGCGGGCGACCGTCCACGGCTCCTCGCCCCGCTCGGCGGCGCTGCGGGCGACGGTCCGGCCCACGTACGCCGCGAGCGCCGGATCGGTCGTCCCGGAGATCTCGATGGTGTCCCACTCGATGGGGACGCCGTGGCAGCCGTCGGCGCCCTCCACCTCCATCGTGTGCCGGATGCGGGCGGCCACCTCCGTATCCCGCAGCCGGGCGAGGATCGCCTCCGGCCCGCCCTCGCTCGCCCAACTCGGCAACATCGCGACCAGCGTCGTACAGCCGGGCGTGTACGGATACGTGTCGAGGGAGATGTCCGCGCCGCCCTCCAGCGCCGCGTCGAGCAGGGCCAGCAGCTCCGGGGCGCGGTCCTTGTTCACGCCGAAGTTCATGGTGGCGTGCGCCAGATGCAGGGCGCAGCCCGCCTCGCGCGTGAGCGCCACCATCTCCTCGTACGCCTGGAGCGCACCGGCGCCGTACGAGCGGTGGTGCGGGCAGTAGTAGCCGTCGTACGCCGCCACCACGCGGCACAGCTCGGTCAGTTCGGCGTCCGAGGCGTACATGCCGGGTGTGTAGGTCAGGCCGGAGGAGAGGCCGACGGCGCCCTGCTGAAGGCCCTCGGCGACGAGCTGCTTCATCCGGGTCAGTTCGGCGTCGGTGGCGGGGCGGTCGTCCCAGCCCAGGGCGAGCATCCGGACGGTGCCCTGCGGGATGAGGTACGCGGCGTTGACGGCGATGCCGGCGCCGCCGAAACCGTGGTCGAGGCGGTCCAGATAGCCGCCGACGGAGCGCCAGGAGAAGTCGATGTCGCCGCCGTCGCCGTTCCACCCGGTGATCTGCGCACGGACCTCGGCCAGCGTGCGGTCGTCCACCGGCGCGTACGACAGGCCGTCCTGACCGAGGACTTCGAGGGTGACGCCCTGCGCCGCCTTCGCCTCGTGCGACGGGTCGCGCAGCAGCGCCAGGTCGCTGTGGGCGTGCATGTCGATGAAGCCGGGGGCGAGCGCGAGCCCGTCGGCGGACACCGTGCGGCGGGCGGACGGGCGCGGACCGGCGTCGCCCTCGCGGTGGACGGCCGCGATCCGGCCGCCGTCCAGGGCGACATCGGCGCGGTAGGACGGGCCGCCCGAGCCGTCGATGACGCGTACGTCGCGGAACACGGTGTCCATGAGGGGCTGCCTTTCGGTACGTCGGCCTTGCGGTCGCCGCGTGCGGCCGGTGTCCGGGTCGGTGCGCCGGTCGGGGGGGGGAGAGAAGGGGGCCCGGTGGTACGCGTCGCGGGGGATCGGTGCGTACCACCGGGGGCCGGGGGCGGGCCGCCGGGCGGCGGGGCCGCGGGTCAGAAGAAGGTGCGGATGAAGTCGGTGACCGTGCCGTCCGCCTCGACGAGGGGGATGAGCTGCCACTTGTCGAACGAGGTGCAGGGGTGCGACAGACCCATCCCGACCCAGTCGCCGACCTCCAGCGCACCGGCGTCCTCGGTGGCCAGCCAGGTGTGCTGGTCGGACAGGCCCGTGACGGTGACGCCGGTGGCGGGCCGCTCGGCGCCGTCCCGGACGGAACGGATCACCTGCGCCTGCGGCAGGTCCAGGTCGTAGGCGGCGTCCCGCTTCCCGGCGTTGGCGAACGCCTGGTGCGCGGTCGGCCGGGAGACGACCTGCGCCCAGAGGCGGAACGCGGGCTGGAGCGCGCCCTCCTCGGGCACGCGGTTGAACGGGGTGAGGTGGCGGTAGTGGCCGTCGTCGTGCGAGACGTACGCGCCCGAGCGCAGCAGCTTCAACACCGGGGCGGACAGCTCGGGAATCTCCGCGAAGACCTCGGCGACCGCGTCGAACCAGGCGCTGCCGCCGGCGCTGACGATGATCTCGTCCAGCCCGGCGAACCGGCCCTCGGCGTCGAACGCGCGGGCCAGCGCGGTGAGGCGGCGCAGCCAGGCGGTGACGCGGCCGTGGTCGGCGTCCGGGACCTCACCCTCGTAACCGGCGACACCGACCAGCCGCAGCGTGCCGGTCGCGGCGACGGCGTCGGCCACCCGGCGGCACTCGCCGTCGGTCCGGGCGCCGGTGCGGGCCCCCTCGCCCGCGCCCAGCTCCACGACGACGTCCACCCGGCGGCGGGCACCGGCGGCGCGCAGCGCCTCGTCCATCAGCGCGACACCGCGCACCGAATCGACGTAGCAGACGAAGCGGAACTCCGGGTCGGCGTCCAGCTCGGCGGCGAGCCAGCGCAGGGCCGCCGGGTCCACCAGCTCGTTGGCGAGGAAGATCCGGGCGATGCCGTGGGCGCGGTAGACACGGGCCTGGTGCGGGACGGCGGCGGTGATGCCCCACGCGCCGTGTTCGAGCTGCCGGTCGAAGAGCTGCGGCGCCATGGACGTCTTGCCGTGCGGCGCGAACGCCAGACCGTGGCGCTCCGCGTACGTCTCCAGCAGCGCGAGGTTGTGCTCCACGGACTCGGCGGAGAGCGCGAGGACCGGGGTGGTGAAACCGCCGTCGAAGAGGTTGCGGCGTTCGGCGGCCAGCTCACCGACGGTGCGGCCCTCGGCGTCCGGGGGGAGCGCCTTGAAGCGGTGATCGACGCGCTCGTCGGCGAGCGCCCGGGTGGCCGCCGCGGGGGCGGGGGTGTGCGGGTCCGCGGCGGGCCGGTCGGTGAGCCGGTCGTCGGCCATGGGGCCTCCTCGAAGGATGGGCGCCGGGCGCGGGCTGCGTCGCGGCGTACCGGGGCGGTGGTGCGGGGGTGCACGAGGCGGATGCCGGGGCGATACGGGCCGGGCGCCGCTGGGTGCGTTGCGCATTCTGCAACACCCATTGCGTATATCGCTTAATGCTGTCTAACATCCGAGCCAGCACCGGGTCAATGGTGAGCGTCGGCGGCCGGAACGGCACCGGCACGCGCCGGACCCGGGCCGGAAAACCGGAGGTCGCGGCGGTCCGCCCCGCCTCGCCGCCGGCGCCCCGGCACTCCTGCCCGCACGCGCCGCGAACCGCCGCCCGGCCTCGTCCCCCCCCGAGCCGCCGCCCGGCACCGTCCCCACCGCGACGCGCGCCGGACGGACCGCCCCGGCATCCGGCACCGCCATGGCTTCCCCCCCACACGGCACAGCTAAGGAGCACCACCCTCGTGACCAGGCCCTCGAACGCCAGCGGCACCGCAGGCCAAGGCGGCGCCGCCCCGCACGGCACCGGGCTCCCGGCGGGCGGTCCCGCGCTCCCGGCGGACGGCTCCGGGCTCCCGGCCGGCGGCTCCGGACTCCCCGCGGGCCCCGCCGACGTCGTCTGCCTCGGCGAGTCCATGGTCACCTTCCTGCCGACCCGCCCCGGGCGCCTCGCCGACGTCCCCTCCTTCGAGCGCGCCATCGGCGGCGCCGAGTCCAACGTCGCCTGTGTGCTCGCCGCCGCCGGACACCGCGCCCGCTGGGTCTCCCGGGTCGGCACCGACGGCTTCGGCGACCACCTTCTCGACGCCATCGCCGCCCACGGCGTCGACACCGGCCACGTCGCCCGCGACCCGCACCGCCCCACCGGCATCTACTTCCGTACGGCGGGGGAGCGGGCCACCGGCGCCGACGGCGAGGAGCCCGGCACCGCCGAGGTCGTCTACCACCGCGCCGGATCCGCCGCCTCCGCCATGGCGCCCGGCGCCCCGGAGCCCGACGCCCTCGCCGGGGCCCGGATCCTGCACCTCACCGGCATCACCGCCGCCCTCTCCGACACCTGCCTGGACCTGCTGCGCACCCTCACCCGCCGCACCCCGCACCGCCCCCTCGTCTCCTTCGACGTCAACTACCGCGTCGGGCTGTGGCAGGGCCGCCCCCAGGGCCCGGAGATCCTGCTCGACCTCGCCCGCGGCGCCGACCTCGTCTTCGTCGGCGAGGACGAGGCCGCCGCCGCCTGGGACCTGCACGGGCCCGAGGCGATCCGCGCGGCCCTGCCCGAGCCCGCCGTCCTCGTCGTCAAGCAGGGATCGGAAGGGGTGACGGTGCTGCACCGGGAGGGCTGGGCGGCCGCCGGGAGCGGCACGGCTTCCGGGGCCGCCGCGGCTTCCGGGGCCGCCGCGGCTTCCGGCGGCGGCGCGCGCCCCGGCACGCCCGGCCCGCGCCCCGCCGCGGACACGCCCGTTCCCGACACCGTCACCTACGCCCCGGCCCTCACCGTCGACGTCGTCGCGCCGGTCGGGGCGGGGGACGCGTTCGCCGCCGGGTTCCTGTCCGGGACGCTGCGCGGGCTGCCGGTCTTCGACCGGATCCGGCACGGACACCTCATGGCCGCCGCCGCCCTCACCGTCCCCGGCGACCTCGCCGCACCGCCGCGCCGCGCCTTCGCCGACCGCCTCGCCGCCCTCCCGGCCGAGGACTGGGGGAGACTGCGACTCGGCCCCGGCTGGACGGCGGAGCCGCACGACGCACGGGTGGAGGTCCCCCAGACATGAGCCAGACAGTCGACCGCGCACTGAGCATCCTGCCGCTGCTCGCGGAGGGACCGGCGGGCCTCGAACAGGTCGCCGTCCGCCTCGGCGTCCACAAATCCACCGCCCTGCGGCTGCTGCGCACCCTGCACGAGCACGGCATCGTCTACCGCCAGCCCGACCAGCGCTACCGCCTCGGCGCCCGGCTCTTCGCCCTCGCCCAGCAGGCCGTCGAGAACCTCGACATCCGCGACATCGCCCACCCCCACCTCGTCGCCCTCAACGAGAGCTGCGGACACACCGTCCACCTCGCCGTCTACGAGGAGAACGAGGTCCTCTACATCGACAAGGTCGAGAGCCGCTACCCGGTGCGGATGTACTCGCGGATCGGCAAGCCCGTCGCGATCACCGTCGCCGCCGTCGCCAAACTGCTCCTCGCCGACCTGTCCGAACCCGAGCGCCGCGCCCTCGCGGAGAAGCTCGACTACCCCCTCTACACGCCCCGTTCCACCCCGAACGCCCCCGCCTTCCTGCGGGAGCTGGAGAAGGTACGCGAACAGGGCTGGGCCACCGACCTCGGCGGCCACGAGGAGTCCATCAACTGCGTCGGCGCCCCGATCCACGGCGCCGACGGCCGGGTGGTCGCCGCGATGTCGGTCTCCGCGCCGAACGTCGTCGTCACCGCCGACGAACTCCTCACCCTCCTGCCGCTGCTGCGCCGCACCGCCGACGCCATCAGCCGGGAGTACTCCGGAACAGCAATCCCCCGGCCCCCCGCCGGCCCCGCACAGGAAGCCTGAACACCATGACCGAGAAGACCGCGCTCACCCCGGCCACCCACACCACGCCGCCCGCGAAGTTCTCGCACGGCGTCAAGAAGGGCAACATCCTCCAGGTCGCCGGCCAGGTCGGCTTCCTGCCCGCCGTCGAGGGCCAGGCCCCCACCCCGGCCGGTCCGACCCTGCGCGAGCAGACCCTCCAGACCTTCGCCAACGTCAAGGCGATCCTCGAAGAGGGCGGCGCCACCTGGGACGACGTCATGATGATGCGCGTCTACCTCACCGACGTGGACCACTTCGCCGAGATGAACGAGATCTACAACGCCTACTTCGAGGAGCAGGGCCTGACCGCCCCGCCCGCCGCCCGCACCACCGTCTACGTCGGCCTGCCCAAGGGCCTCCTCATCGAGATCGACGCGCTCGCCGTCCTCGGCTGAGCCCACGGGCCCGGCCATCCGGCCACCGTCCGCCCCGGTGCGGGCCACCCGCCCGCACCGGGCCCGCCGGCCACCCGTACGGCGCCCACCGCAGGGACGCCGTACGGGGCCCGCGCCCGGAAGCCCGCCGCAGGGGCCGCCCGGTCGCACCACCCCCACGAGCAACCGCCTTGCCCTTAAAGAGCCTCCACCCGCACCACCCGCCGCACGGCGCGGCGCCCCGTACCGCAGGGGCGCCGTGCCGCGGTCCGCCCTGCCCCGAGACGCATTCCAGGGAGCCTCCGGGCCCCCGCCGACAACGGAGTCACACGATGTTCCTCGCCGCCGCCACCGCCCCCGCGCCGCCACCGCCTCCGCACACCGGCGGGCTGCTCGCCCTCATACCGGGCACCCCGGGACTGCTGACCGTCGCCGTCCTCGGCATCGCCCTGCTGCTGCTCCTCATCATCAAGTTCCGGCTCCAGCCGTTCGTCGCGCTGCTCACCGTCTCCATCGCGGTCGGCCTCGGCGCCGGACTCTCGGTCACCGAACTCTTCGGCACCGTCCAGAAGTCCGACGTGAAGTCCATGATCGAGAGCGGTATGGGCGGCACCCTCGGCCATATCGCGATCATCATCGGCCTGGGCACCATGCTCGGCTCGATCCTGGAGGTCTCCGGCGGCGGTGAAGTGCTCAGCACCCGCCTGCTCAACCTCTTCGGCGAGAAGCGCGCCCCGCTCGCCATGGGCCTGACCGGCCTCCTCTTCGGCATCCCGGTCTTCTTCGACATCGGCATCTTCGTCCTCGCGCCGATCGTCTACGCGGCGGCCAAGCGCGGCGGCAAGTCGATGCTGCTCTACTGCCTGCCGCTGCTCGGCTCGCTGTCGATGACCCACGCCTTCCTGCCGCCGCACCCCGGCCCCGTCGCCGCCGCCGGACTCTTCCACGTGGACCTCGGCTGGGTCATCCTCATGGGCCTGATCTGCGGTATCCCCGCCGTCCTCGCCACCTGGGCGTGGGCCGCCTGGATCGGCAAGCGGATCTTCGTCGAACTGCCGCAGGACATGGCCGAGGCGGCGGACGAGGCGAAGGCGGCGGTCCTCGCCGAACAGCGCGCCGCCGGCGTCACCCCGCGGGAGAAGCCGGTCTCCCTGGGCGCCGTCCTGACGATCATCGCGATCCCGCTGGTGCTGATCCTGCTGTCGACGTTCTCGTCCATCGTGCTGGACCCCAGCACGCTCCGCTCCGTCATCGAGTTCTTCGGCAACCCGTTCGTCGCGCTGACCCTCGCGCTGTTCGCCGCGTACTACCTGCTCGGCATCCGCCGGGGCTGGTCGCGCAAGTCGCTGGAGCGGGTCTCGACCGCCTCGCTCAAGCCGATCGGCAACATCCTGCTGGTGGTCGGCGCCGGCGGGGTCTTCGGCGCGGTCCTCCAGGGCAGCGGCGTCGCGACCGCCCTCTCCGACACCTTCCACGGCGTGGGCCTGCCCGTCATCGTGCTGGCCTGGCTGCTCTCGCTGGTCCTGCGCGTCGCCCAGGGCTCGGCGACCGTCGCCATCGTCACCACCGCCGGCATCGTCCTCCCCCTCGTCCAGGACCAGGGCCTCTCCCAGCCCCACCTGGCGCTGATCATCATGGCGATCTCCGCCGGTTCGATCTTCGCCTCGCACGTCAACGACGGCGGCTTCTGGATGGTCGCGAAGTACTTCGGCATCTCCGAACGCGACACCCTCAAGTCCTGGACGGTCCTGGAGTCCGTCCTCTCGGTCGCCGGCTTCGCCGTGGCGGCGCTGGTGAGCCTGGTCGTGTAGCGGTCCGGGCGGGCCGCCCGGAGGCGGCGGGTGCTTCCGTACGGGGTGCGTGCCGCCGCCTTCCCGCGTCCGGGGAGCGTGGCACGGCGCCCCCGGAACAACCCGGACAACCCCGCCACTCCGGGCGCCACAAGGGGGCACGGTACGTCAACTTCCGGTTGATCCGGACCGATTCATTGCCCTGGGGCCTCCGTGCGCCAACAATGCGCACGACAAACCGAAGGGCTGTTCGCCCTGCGGTACGCAGCGTGAGAGGACCCCACAATGAACCGACCTCTCGTCGGCACCCTCGCCACCGTCGTCCTGGGCGCCGCCGCCCTGGTGGGCACCGCCGGGACGGCCGGCGCCGCCCCGCGGTCCGGCACGGAGGCCACCAGCACGTTCCGTGCGCCCGGCGCGATATCCGCCCCGGCGGCGTCCGGCGTCCACACGAAGACGGCGAACTTCGCCGGCACCGTCGCGCTCGACAACTGCTCGGGCTCGATCATCAAGCTCCCCACGTCCAAGGACACCGACCCGGCGCTCGTCATGACCAACGGGCACTGCCTGGAGTCCGGGATGCCCGGCGCCGGCGAGGTCATCACCGACCAGCCCTCCAGCCGCGGCTTCACCGTCCTGGACGCGAACGCCGGTGACCTCGGCACCCTCAAGGCCACCAAGGTCGTCTACGCGACGATGACCGACACCGACGTCACCCTCTACGAGACCGGCTCCAGCTACGCCGACATCCAGCAGAAGTACGGCATCGAGCCGCTGGAGCTGGACACCGCGCACCCCACCGACGGGCACAAGATCACCGTGGTGTCGGGCTACTGGAAGCAGACCTACTCCTGCTCCATCGACGGTTTCGTCCCCCAGCTCAAGGAGGGCGACTGGACCTGGAAGGACTCGGTCCGCTACACCACCGACTGCAAGACCATCGGCGGCACCTCCGGCTCCCCGGTCATCGACGAGGAGACCGGCAAGGTCACCGCGATCAACAACACCGTCAACGAGGACGGTGAGAAGTGCACGATGAACAACCCGTGCGAGGTCGACGAGAACGGCCAGGTCTCCGTCCACAAGGGCACGCCCTACGGCCAGGAGACCTACGGCATCGCGAAGTGCTTCACCGCCGGGAACAAGCTTGACCTGAACGCTTCGGGCTGTGAACTGCCCAAGCCGTCCGGCGTCCGCCGCTGACACCTGCGGCAAGGCTGACACCCGCGAAAGGACCGGGCCCCGCGCGCACGCTACGCGGGGCCCGGCCCGTATGAGGGGTGGCGCCGGGCCCGCCGCATCCGGGCCCGCGCGCCGGGTGGCTACGGCAGCCCGTGCACGTGGCCGCCTACCTGGGTGGCGAAGGCGTTGCCGTTCTTCGCGTCCCAGTTGGTCGACCAGGTCATCGCACCGCGCAGCCCCGGATACGTCTTCGACGGCTTGAACGTGCCGCAGCCGCTGCCCTTCGTCAGGCAGTCCAGCGCGTCGTTGACCACCGACGGCGCGGTGTAGCCGCCGCCCGCCGCGCTGGAGGACGCCGGGACGCCGAGGCCCACCTGCGAGGGGTCGAGGCCGTTCTCCAACTGGATGCAGGCCAGCCCGGTCAGGAAGTCCACCGTGCCCTGCGAGTAGACCTTGCCGTCACAGCCGAGCATCGAACCGCTGTTGTAGTACTGCATGTTGACGACGGTCAGGAAGTCCTTGATGGCCAGCGCCGTCTTGAAGTACTCGTTCTGCGGCGACTGCATGTCGATGGTCTGCGGCGCCATCGTCACCACCACATCGGGGTGCTTCGCGTGCACCGCCTTCAGCGCCTGGGACATGTAGGTGGAGTTCAGGCCGTTCTCCAGGTCGATGTCGACACCGTTGAAGCCGTACTCGTCCATCAGCTTGTTCAGCGACGCGGCGAAGGCGTCCGCGGAGGCGGAGTCGGCGACCGACACCGACCCCTTCTCCCCGCCGACGGAGAGGATCACCGACTTGCCCGCGGCCTGCTTCGCCTTGATGTCGGCCTTGAAATCGTCCACGGAGCCGTAGCCGAGCGCCGGATCGAGGTGGAAGGTCAGCTCGCCCGGCTTGCCCGTGGCGTCGGCGAAGGCGACCGCGATGATGTCGTACGCGTCGTCGACGTCCTTCAGCTTCTGGACGGTGGCGCCGTTGTCGAAGTTCTGCCAGTAACCGGTCACCGCGTGCTTGGCGACGGCGGACGCGCCCGCGGCCGGGGCGGGCGCCCGGTGGCTCGCCGGCGCCGCCTGGGCGGTGCCCGCCGACAGCGCGCCGGCCGCCAGCAGCGCGGTCGCGGCGGCCGTGGCCAGCAGCGTCTTCCTCGTCGTACGGGATCGGACGTTCCTCGATGGTGCGCGAACCACGACTGCCTCCGTCTGTGGGGGAGTTGGGGGGTGCGGATGCGCGCTCAGGGGCCCCTGCGCTGCCGTACAACGTGGTCCAGACCAATGCCTCTGTCAAGGTTTCCGACGCCACCCGTTGCCCCGTGCGGGTGGCGGGCGTGACGATGGCGGGGAGGTGAAGTGGCCCTTCCGCGGGGGCCGCAGGCCCGGGGCGAGTGGTCCGGAACGTGTTCTCCCGGGCGTATCTCGCGGATAAAGTGCTGGACGTACGGCGCCGAAGAGGCCGCCCCGCGCGCCCGTGAGGGAGCAGCGGAGCGACCGCGGGAGCGCGAGCAGTGCCGATCCGCGGCCCCGGGGCCCCCGGAGGCCGGAAGGAGTTGGGGGGAAGCGCGTGCCGACCGCGATCGCCGTCACCGGCTCCGATCTCGCGCTGCCCGCCGCCGACCGCACCACCCCCGCGGCGGTGGTGCTCCCCGCGCCGCACCTCCAGCCCCTCGACGAGGCGCTGACGCGGACCGCCGCGGTCCTCGAACACCACGGCCACCTCGTCGTCCTCTACTCCGACGCCTGCCCGGCGGAGCACGTACGGCGGCTGCACACCCTGCGCGCCCTCCTGGAGAGCGACCGCATCGCCCTGGTCAAGGTCGACCTGCCGCCGCTCGGGCTCGCCGTCCTCGCCCGCCAGCTACGGGAACTCTCCCGCTCGGCGCTCAGCCCCGGCGTCCTCGCCTGCGCCGCCCGGCTGCTGGCGCACTACATCCACGCCGGGGCGCTGCTCGCCACCGTCGGCGGACTGGACCGCGTCGAGGTCGATCTCCGCGCCCATATGGCGTCCTGGCTGCCCGGCGTGCAGTTCGCGGTCCTCGCCGCCCCCGCGCCGCACCTGGTCAGAGTCGAACGCCACAGCACCGACGTCGGCCTTCCCGCCCCCTCGTACGCCACGGAACTGGCGCTCGCCAGGGGGCATTTCACCGGCGACTGGGTCGGCTCCGTCCTCGCCCCCGCCTGGCAGGTGCGCGGCGCCGAGGAGGTCCCGCTGCCCGCCGAGTCCGCCCACTGGTGGGGCACCCGCAAGCTCGTCGAGTTCGCCGCCGCCATCCCCGACCCGGCCCTGCTGCACCGCCTGGTCTCCTCCGTCCGCCGCGAGGAGTGCGCCTGGTGCGGCCTGGAACTCCTCGGCGACCGCTGCGCGTTCTGCGGTACGCCCGGACGCGCCGGGGAGCCCGTCGCCGCAGGTGGACGCGCGGTGACCGGCGGGGCGACGGGCACCCGGAGCACCCCGGCCGCACTGCCGCCGGGCGGCCCGCCGGCGCTGCCCGGACCGCCGCCCGCCGCGGCGGCGCCCGCCGCGGTCCCGCCCGGGGGAGCGCCGCCGGCGGCCGCCGCGCCGTCGCCGCCGGACGCACCGCCCGTGGGCCCGCACCACCCGGGGGCGCTCCCGGGCGGGCCGCCCCTCTCCGGTCCGCTCCCCGGCGGCCCGCCGTTCCCGGGCCCGGCCCCCGGCCCCGGAGGCCCGTTCGCCGGGCCGCCGCCCGCCGGTCCGGCCGTACCTCCGCCGCCCGCCGGGCCCCCGTACGGTCTCGGGCTCTCCCCGGTGGCGCCGCCCGGCGTGCCCGGGGGCGTGCCCCGTCCGCAGCAGCCCCGTCCCGCCCCGATCGAGGTCCCCCACCCATGAACGCACGTCAGCGCCGCGGCCTGATCCTGCTCCTGCTGTCGGTCCTGTGCGCGGCCGGCGCCTTCGCCGGGGTGCTCTCCGTCATCCGTAACGTCGAGTCGAAGGTCGGCCCGGAACGGACCGCGTACCGGCTGAAGGCCGATGTGGCGGCCTACACGCCGCTGGATCCTGGGCAGTTCGAGAAGGTCGCGATGCCCGAGCGGTGGCTGCCGCCGACCGCCGTCACCGACCTCGACGCGCTCAGCGGGAAGATAGCGGTCACCCCGCTGCACAAGGGCTCGCTGCTCCAGAACGACATGATCGTCGCCCGGCCCGCGCTCCAGCCCGGCCGCCAGGAGATCGCCATCATGATCGACGCGGCCACCGGTGTCGCCGGGAAGATCACCCCGGGCGCCCGGGTCAACATCTACGCCACCTTCGAGGGCAAGCGCCCCGAGGACAAGCCGGTCTCCAAGGTCATCGTGGCCGGTGCCCAGGTCATCGACGTCGGCAAGCTCACCCCGCTCGCCGCGCAGGACCCCGGCGACACCGCCACCGCCCGCCGCGAGGGCGAGGCCGTCCCGATCACCTTCTCGCTCGACACCAAGGACGCCCAACGCGTCGCCTACGCCGAGTCCTTCGCCTCCCACGTACGCCTCGCCCTGCTCGCCCCCGGCTCCGACCGCGCCATCCCGCCGGGCGAGCGCACCTACACCCTCGACGGCGACAAGTGACCCGGAGGCCCCGGTGACCATCCGCATCCTGCCCGCGGCCGGCGACCCCGACGCCGCCCGCGCCCTGAGCACCCTGCTCGCCCAGGTGCCCGACGCGGCCGCCGTGCCGCCGGTCGCCGACTCCGCCGCGCTCCTCGACGCGCTGGCCGGGGCCGCGCCGCCGGACGCCGCCGGGCCCGCCGCGGTGGAGGCGCTGCCCGAGGTCGTCCTCGTCCACGAACGCATCGGGCCGCTGCCCGCCCTCGACCTGATCCGCGAGGTCGCGCTCCGCTTCCCCGCCGTCGGCGTCGTCCTGCTCACCGCCGACGCCGGGCCCGCCCTGTACTCCGCCGCGATGGACGCCGGGGCCCGTGGCATCGCCGGGCTGCCGCTCGGTCACGACGAACTCACCGCGCGGGTACGGGCCGCCGCCCAGTGGGCCGCCGGGGTCCGCGTCCACCTCGGCGGCGGCCGGGAGCACCCGCCCGGACCGGCCGGGACGCTGGTCACCGTCACCGGCGCCAAGGGCGGCACCGGCACCACCGTCACCGCCGTCCAACTCGCCCTCGCCGCACGTCAGGCGGGCCGCCGCGTCGCCCTCGTCGACCTCGACCTCCAGTCCGGTGACATCGCCTCGTACCTGGACGTGCAGTTCCGCCGCTCGGTCGTCGACCTCGCCGGGATCGCCGACCTCTCCGCCCGCGTGCTGGCCGACGCCATACACGATCACCCCACCGGCCTCGCGCTGCTGCTCGCGCCCGAGGAGGGCGAGCGCGGCGAGGAGGTCGACGACCGGGCCGCCCGGCAGATCGTCACCGCGCTGCGCGCCCGCTACGACGTCGTCATCGCCGACTGCGGCTCCCAGATGCAGTCCGCCAACGCCGCCGCCGTCGAACTCGCCGACACCGCCCTGCTGGTGACCACCCCCGACGTCGTCGCCGTACGCGCCGCCAAACGGCAGGTACGGCTCTGGGACCGGCTGCGGATCCGTAAGGCCGGATCGACCCTCACCGTCGTCAACCGCCTCACCCGGCACACCGAGATCCAGCCGCCGCTGATCGCCAAGGCCACCGGCACCGCGGTCGCCGCCGCCACCGTCCCCGCCGCCTTCAAGGAACTCCAGCCCTGCGTCGACTCCGGCCGGATGCAGGACCTCGACGCCCGCTCCACCGTCCGCGCCGCCCTGTGGGCGCTCGCCGGCGAACTGGGCCTGGTGGCGGGCGCCCCCGCCGCCCCCCGCCCCAAGTCCGGCCACCGCACCCGCCCCTCCCTCACCGGCCGCCGCCGCAAGGCCCTGACCGCCGGCCCCGCCGCGCAGCCCGCCCCGGGCCCGACGTCCGCCCCCGCGGCCCCGGCGGGCCCGTACGAGGAGGGCTGACGGGGTGGGGCGGCGTCCGAGGGACGCGGTACGCGGCGGCCCGGGGAGCGCGGAGCGCGCGCCCGGGGCCGACCGGTGCCCGGGGCGGGGCGGGGCGGTGGCGGCCGAAGCGGCGTCGCCCCGCCGCCGTGACCGTGCCCGGCGCGCCCCGGACCGCGGTCAGGTCACCGTCGAGTTCGCCGGGATGCTGCCGCTGATCCTGCTGGTCCTCGTCCTGCTGTGGCAGTTCGTGCTGGTCGGCTACACGTTCTCGCTCGCCGCGCACGCCGCCGACCGGGGGGCGCGGGCCGCCGTCGCCCTGCGTGGCGGCGGCCCCGGCGCCTGCCGCACCGCCGCCACCGACGAGCTGCCCGCCGCCTGGCGCTCCGCCGCCACCGCCTCCTGCGCCACCGACTCCGGGCTGTGGCGCGCGACCGTACAGCTCAAGGTCCCGGTCCTCTTCCCGGGTTCCGCCGCCTTCCCCTGGACGGTCAGCGGCACCGCCGGAGCCGTCGACGAGGAGGGACGATGAGCGCGGCCACGTACGACGGGACGCACCGTACGGACCGGACCCGGCGCACCGGGCCGGGCACCGGCCTCGCCTGCGACGCGTCCGGCGCGGCTCGGCTCCCCGGTTCCGCCTCCGCTCCCTGCGCGCGGCCGCCCGCCCCGCGCCGCCGCGCGCCCCTCGGCCCCGTGGGTGCCGCCCGCCTCCGCGCCCCCGCCCGTCCCCGCACCCGTCCGGCCGCCCGCGACCGTGGCCAGGCATCCATCGAATTCCTCGGCTTCCTTCCCCTGCTGCTGATCGTCGCGCTCGCCGTCGTCCAGTTGGGCCTGGCCGCTTTCACCGTGCAGCAGGCCGGTACGGGGGCGCGCGCCGCCGCCCGGACCGCCTCGCTCGACCCGCGCGACCGGCAGCGCGATCCGGCGGCCGCCGGGCGCGCCGCGATGACCGGATGGGTCGCCGACCGCGCCCGGATCGGCGTCGCCGGGGCGGGGGAGGCGGTCCGCGCCACCGCGACCGTCTCCCTGCCGTCCCTCATCCCCGGCGTCTCCCTCGGCTCCGTCAGCCGCAGCGCCACCATGCCCCGCCCCGCGGTCGCGCACGCACCGGGCGCCGCCCCCGAAGGAGCCCTCGCGCCATGAGCCTCAAAGGCCGGATCACCGCCCCGGAACCGGAGGGCGAGGCCCGCTCCGACGGACGCCTGGTGCCCGTCTACCGCGCCAAGCTGCTCCAGGAGATCGACCTCGCGGAGATGTCCGCGCTGACCGCCGCCGAACGCCGCTCCCGTCTGGAGCGCGTCCTCGGCCACATCATCAGCCGCGAGGGCCCGGTCCTCTCCACCGCCGAACGCGATCTGCTCATCCGCCGCGTGGTGGACGAGGCGCTCGGTCTCGGCGTCCTCGAACCGCTCCTGGAGGACGCCTCCATCACCGAGATCATGGTCAACGGCCCGGACCGGATCTACGTCGAACGCCACGGCCGCGTCGAGCCCGTACCCGTCCGCTTCGCCTCGCACGAGCAACTGATGCAGACCATCGAGCGGATCGTCTCGACCGTCAACCGCCGCGTCGACGAGTCGAACCCGATGGTCGACGCCCGGCTGCCCACCGGCGAACGCGTCAACGTCATCATCCCGCCGCTCGCCCTCAACGGCGCCGTCCTCACCATCCGCCGCTTCCCCCGCGCGTACGCCCTGGCCGAACTCCTCGGCATGGGCACCCTCGACGAACAGACGCTGCTGCTGCTCGCCGCCCTCGTCCGCGCCCGCTTCAACATCGTCGTCTCCGGGGCGACCGGCGCCGGGAAGACCACCCTGCTCAACGCGCTCTCCGGACTCATCCCGGACGGCGAGCGGATCATCACCGTCGAGGACGCCGCCGAACTCCAGCTCCAGCAGAGCCACGTCATCCGCCTGGAGTCCCGCCCGCCCAACGTCGAGGGCAAGGGCCGCATCACCATCCGCGATCTGGTCCGCAACTCGCTGCGGATGCGGCCGGACCGCATCATCGTCGGCGAGGTCCGCGGCGGTGAGACCCTCGACATGCTCCAGGCGATGTCCACCGGCCACGACGGCTCGCTCGCCACCGTCCACGCCAACAGCGCAGAGGACGCCCTGATGCGGCTCCAGACACTCGCCTCGATGTCCGACGTCAAGATCCCGTTCGAGGCGCTGCGCGACCAGATCAACAGCGCCGTCGACTGCCTCGTCCAGCTCGGACGCGGTGCCGACGGCGCCCGCCGCATCACCGAGGTCGCCCTCCTCGACTCCCGCGGCCACCAGGCGTACCGCCTCGCCGCCGTCTGCCGCTTCGACACCGAACCGATGACCGCCGACCGGCGCGTCCACGGGAGCGTCCGCCACTTCCCGCTGCCGCGCCGCACCGCCGAACGGCTGCGGATGGCCGGCGAATCCGTGCCGCCCGCCTTCGGCGTCGCCGCCACCGACGATCAGCTCGCCACCCGGGAGGCCCGATGACGCGCGCCCTCGACCCCGCGCTCCTCACCGTCGGCGCCGCCCTGCTCAGTTGCGTCCTCGCGGTCGCCGGGCTCCAGCTCTACGCGTCCGGGCGCGACCGGCGCCGCGCCGTCGTGGACCGGCTCGCCGACGACCGGCTGCCGGTCACCGGCCGGGGCCGCCGCTTCGCCGCCCTCGACCGCACGGTCCGCGCCACCCGCTACGGCCGGCGGCTGGAGAAACGGCTCGCCGCCACCGGGCTCGACGTCACGCCGGGTGAGTTCACCGCGTACCTCGCCGGGACGGTCGTCGCACTCTGGCTGATCGCGCACGCCGTCCTCGCCGCGTTCTTCGGGCCGATCGCCGCGCTCACCGCCGTCTGGGCGGCGTTCGCCTTCCTCGACTGGCAGCGCCGCAAGCGCACCGAGAAGTTCATCAACCAGCTCCCGGAGCTGTCCCGCATCCTCGCCAACGCCACCCAGGCGGGTCTGGCGCTGCGGACCGCCCTCGGGATGGCCGCCGAGGAACTGGAGGCACCGGCGGGTCAGGAATTGGCCAAGGTGTCCGACAAACTCGCCGTCGGCCACTCCGTCGAGGAAGCCCTCGGGGAACTCGCCGAACGCCTTCCCTCCCGCGAACTCGTCGTCCTCGTCACCACCCTCGTCCTCGCCAACCGCGCCGGCGGCACCGTCGTCGGCTCCCTGCGCAACCTCACCCGCACCCTGGAGGAGCGCAAGGAGACCCGCCGCGAGGTCCGCACCCAGCTCTCCCAGGTCACCGTCACCGCGTACGTCGTCCCGCTGCTCGGCGTCGGCACCCTGCTGCTGATGAACCGCATCGCGCCCGGCGCCATCGACCGGATGACCTCCTCCTTCCTCGGCCAACTCGCCGTCGTCACCGCCTTCGTCCTCTACGGGCTGGGCTTCTTCCTCATCCGCCGGCTCTCCAAGATCGACGTCTAGGGACCCCATGGGAATCGGAATCCTGCTGGCGCTGCTCTGCGCGCTGTCCGTCGCGGGCGTCTGCGGCGGTCTCGCGCTCTACCGCCGCGAGGCGAAACTCCCGCCCGACCTCGCCCTCTCCCTGGAGGTCGGCGCCCGCCGCACCACCGCCGTCGGCTCCGCCGTGGACCGTACGGGCATGCGCTACGCCCCGCTGGTGCTGCGGCTGATGGGCCCCGACCGGGTCTCCCGGCTGCGCCGCCGCATCGATCTGGCGGGCAACCCGGGCGGACTGACCGTCGACCGGTACGCGGCCCGCCGCGCGGTCTACGGCGCGCTCGGACTGTTCGGCGCGCTGGTGATGTTCCTGCGCGGCCAGCCGCTGCTCGGCGTGTTGATGGTGCTGTTCGCCTGCTTCTGGACCGAGGTCGGCATCCGCGCCGCCATCCGCCAGCGCAAGGACACCATCGAACGGACCCTGCCGGACTTCCTCGACGTCCTCGCCGTCGTCGTCAGCGCGGGGCTCGGTTTCCGCCAGGCACTCGACCGCGTCGCCGACCGCTACGAAGGCCCCTGGGCGGACGAACTGCGCATCACGCTGCGCCAGATGGACATGGGCGTCAGCCGCCGCACCGCCTTCGAGGAACTGCGCAAACGCAACGACTCCGAGCAGGTCGCCCAGTTCGTCACCGCCCTCCAGCAGGGCGAGGAACTGGGCGCGCCGATCGTCGACACGCTCATCCAGATCGCCGACGACATGCGGCGCACCGACGCGCAGAACGCCCGTCGCCGGGCCGCCCGCGCCGTCCCCAAGGCCACCATGGTCGTCACCACCTTCATGGTCCCGGCCACCATGATCCTGCTGCTCGCCGGATTCTTCCTCGGCTCCGGCACCGACTTCGGCGCCCTGACGGGCAGATGACCACCGCCGCCCGCACCCCCGGGCCGCGCGCCGCCGCGCACCCCGTCCGTCCGCTCCGCCCCGCCCCCGGCGGAGCGCCCCGTACCGGATGTGGGCACGCGTCCGAAACCGTGCGCGGACGGCGGCCGCTTGTCCCCAACTCCTTCGCTCCAGCAACGAGTTGTGTCACAGTGGAGCCGCCATCGGGGTACGGGGTGTCCCGCGTGGGGACCGCAGGCGGATCGGGGGTGAACGCAGTGCGAGCGGCGTCGCCACCGCCACGCACGCCGGATGGCCGGATTCTTTCGCTCCGGGCCTCCGTCGTGTCCTCCGAACAGGTTGGGGTAAGGATTCCCTGTTCCGGGAGGGCTCTCCCGGCGTACTTTTCTCGTGTCGTGACCGCGGGACTACGCGCCGACACCACGGGGACTGCCCAGCCGGACCAGAGCGGTACGGGGGCCCATGGAGGAGAAGACGATGGCGAAGCGGATTGTGGGGAACGACGACCGGGGGCAGACCTCGATCGAGTACCTCGGCATCATCGCGGTGGTCGTGGCGATCGTCCTGGTGCTGTCCACCACGGATTTCGGCAGTCAGATCGCGAACGCCATCGCGGACAAGATCTCCGAAGTCGTCGGCATCTAGCGGGCCGCGCCCCCGCGACCGCCCCGCCCGGCGCCCCCGCCATGACCGCCCCCGCCGCCCGCCCCCCGCGCGATGCCGGACAGGCGTTCCCGGTCTACATCGTGGCGGTCGCCGGGCTGCTCTTCCTCGCCCTCGCGTTCTTCGCCGTCGGCCAGGCCGCCGCCTCCCGGGGCGGCGCGCAGACCGCCGCCGACGCCGCCGCCCTCGCCGCCGGACAGAAATACCGCGACCGGCTGACCGAGAGTTTCCTCGACGCCCTGCGCTCCGGCGCCGACTGGCGCGACCTCCTCGAAGGGCGCGGCGCCGACTCCCGCACCGCCTGCGACAGCGCCGGCTGGTTCGCCGGCCGCAACGACGCGGTCCTCACCGACTGCACCCCCGACTCCTGGCCCACCTCCTTCGCCGTCCGGGTGCGCGCCCGCTCCGCCGTCGGCCGCTCCGTCGTCCCCGGTACGGAGTCCACCCACGCCGAGGCCCGCGCCACCGCCGTCGTCGAACCCCGCTGCCACGCGGACCCGTCCGGCGACACACCCGCGCCACCCGGACCGTCCGCCCCCGGCAAGGGGGTACCCTCCACCACCCCCGGACCCGCCACCGGCGACCCCGGCACGGGAAAGGGGAAGGACGACGGCGCGGACGACGCCCCCCTCCCCGGGCTCGTCTGCGACGGAAAGGCATGGCACCTGGAGCCCGGCGACCTCGACGACGGCCGCGGACTGCCCGGGGCCACCGACCTCTTCGCCGTACGGCTCACCCGATGACCGCGCCGCCGGTCCCGGGCGCCCCGCCGGCCGCCGCCCCCGACTGCCCACCGACCCGCTGACGACCGAAGGACTGGCATCCATGAGCATGCGGCGCACGACGAAAGCCGCCCGAGGAGCGGCCGCCACGGCCGCCGCGGCCGGCCTGGCGCTGGTCGTCGCCGGCTGCGGTGGCGGCGACGCGGGGGGAGGGCGGACGGACGACCGGGCCCCGGCCCGCGACACCCGCCCCGCACCCGCCGGGTCCACCGCCCCCGCCGCCGACACCGACAAGGCCATCGGTGAGATGAAGGGCCCGGACGGCGTCACCCTCACCCTGCACTCCGCCGTCCGCGACTCCGGCGGCTTCGTCACCGTCAACGGCACCGTCACCAACCACGGCACCCGCGTCTTCAACGCCATCGACTGGCGCTCCAACGAATCCGAACTCCACTCCCGCTCCTCGCTCTCCGGCGCCACCCTCATCGACAAGGCGGGCAAGAAGCGCTACCTCGTCCTGCGTGACACCGACGGCGAATGCCTGTGCACCACGGGCCTGAGCGGGCTACGGCCCGGCGAGAGCCGCCCCGTCTTCGCGCAGTTCCCCGCCCCGCCCGCCAAGGTCACCGAGGTCGACTTCCAGCTCCCGACGATGCCGCCCGCCGACGTACGGATCACGGAGTGACCGCGCCCATGCCCGCGACACACCCGCCCCGCCCCCATCCGACCGGCACCCGCCCCGCCGGTACGCGCCCGCCGCGCGCCACCCGGACCGGCCGCGCCGTCACCGCCGCCGCCCTGCTGCTGGCCACCGGACTCGCCGCCCCCGCCGCCCACGCCGACACCCCGCCCGGCCTGACCGAGGACACCACGCCACCGGTCGCCGTCGACCCGCACGACCCCGACCTGCGGATGGTGCAGGGCGCCACGCTGGCCCCGGCGAAGGTCCTCAACATCAAGTCCGTCGTCGAGACCGACGACGGCGCCGAACGCCGCCAGGACACCAACGACAACGTGACGTTCGCGCTCCAGGCGGAGGTGCTGTTCGGCAAGGACAGCGCCGAGCTGACCGACGACGCGCGCTCCCGCATCGCCGCCATCGCCGACGAGGTCACCAAGCAACACGCCAAGAAGCTCCGGGTCTTCGGCTTCACCGACAACCTCGGCTCCGCCGCCCACGGCCTGACCCTCTCCCGCAAGCGCGCCGGCGCCGTCCAGCGCCGCCTCGCCCAGGACCTCGGCCCCGGCACCGCGTTCGAGATCCGCGGCTACGGCGAGCAGTACCCCATCGCCGACAACTCCACCGAAGCCGGCCGCAAGAAGAACCGCCGCGTGGAGGTCAGCTTCCCGCGCGAGGGGTGAGGGGAGCGGGGGAGTGGCGGGCCGTCAGATCCGCGACGCGCCGCCGCCCATGGGCCGCCGCCCGCGGCGCCCCGCCGTCCACGGGCGCGCTGTCCGCGGCGCCCCGCCGCCCACGAGCGCGCTGTCCGCGGCGCCCCGCCGCCCACGAGCGCGCTGCTCGCGGCGCCCCCGGCGTTCAGGGCGTGCCGCTCCCTCCTACGAAGCGGCCTCCTCCACCGCCGTACGGAGCGACAGCTCCATGCCCGGCCGCAGCCCCCACCCGGCCATCGCCCCGGCGGACGCCTCCAGGACGTGCCGGGCGCGCGGGCGCGGCAGGCCGAGCCGGCCCGGCGGCATGGTGCGCACCGCGAGCACCCGCAGGCGCCGGTCGAGATAGGCGACATCGATCGCGAACCGCATCCCGAAGGTGTGCACCCCGCTCGCGGGCGTCAGCAGCAGCGCGCCCGCCACCCCGTCCCGCCCCAGCAGCCCCCGCCGACGCGCCCGGTAGGACGCGGCGATCTCCACCGCGACCGGCACATCCGCCCCGTACACCGTCCCCGTACCGTCCCGCCATCGCGCCATGGCGGCCGTTCTACCAGCCGGTCGCCGCACCGGCACGGGTGGGCCGGGCCTTCCGGAGCCCGGGGGCTTGCCGCGCCCGGCCTTTCCCGCGCCCGGCCTTCTCCCTCGGCCTCCCGCGGTCCGGTCCGGCCTTCTCCCTCGGCCTCCCGCGGCCCGGCTACCGGGTGCCGCGGCTCCGTGGCCGTACGGGGAACGCCTAGGGCGAGGCCGTCCGACGAGGGGCGGGGCGGGGACCGGCGGGTGACCGGGCAGGGGCGGTGATGGGGGGCGCGGCAGCCGTCCGGCGAGCTGCCCGGCGCCCGTGCGGGCGACGGTGGTGCGCCCCGGCGCGCGACCGGGGCACACCGGTTCTTCGATGTTGCGCACACCACAGGGCTCATGGGGTTATGGTGGGAACCCCCCCTCGGGCCGGTCCGTATCCCCCCCACGGACCGGCCCGCTTTTCTTTGCCCGGCTCCGCTCCCGCACCCGGCGCACGCCAGGGGCACGGGGCGCAAGGGGGCGCACACCGCCTCCCGGCCCCCGGACCGGTCACCCCTCACCCGGATGACGGCCCGCCCGCCCCCGGGACCGGCCGTCCCCCTCCGGACGCCGAACCGCCCGCGCCGGGCACCGGCCCGCAGAGCCTCGGGCGCCGGCCCGCAGGGCCTCGGGTACCGGACCGCAGAGCCTCGGGCACCGGACCGCCGACCCCGGATGCCGGACCGGTCGGTCGCCCCGGCGGACCCGACCGGCCCCTTCCGCTCCGCTCAGCTCCGGCGGGCCCAGATGTTCACTCCGTCGGTGGTCTGCGCGAACTCGTCGATCTCCGACAGTTCCGTCTCCGTCAGCTCGGGGGCGCCCAGTGCCGCGATGTTCGCCTCCAGTTGCGTCACGCTGCTCGCCCCGATCAGCGCCGACGTCATCCGCGGATCGCGCAGCACCCAGCCCAGCGCCAGTTGTGCCAGCGACTGGCCCCGGCGGGCGGCGATCTCGTTGAGCCCCCGCAGCCGCCGCACCACGTCCTCGGAGAGCAGCCCCGGGTCCAGCGACTTGCCCAGCGAGGCGCGCGAGCCCTCCGGGACGCCGTGCAGGTACTTGTCGGTGAGCAGCCCCTGCGCGAGCGGCGCGAACGAGATGCAGCCCATGCCCTCGCTCTCCAGGGTGTCCAGCAGCCCGTCGTCCTCGGTCCAGCGGTTGATCATCGAGTACGACGGCTGGTGGATCAGCGCCGGCACACCCATCCCGCGCAGGATCCGCGCCGCCTCCCGGGTCTGCTCGGAGCTGTACGAGGAGACCCCGGCGTAGAGCGCCTTGCCCTGGTGGACGGCGGACGCCAGGGCGCCCATCGTCTCCTCCAGCGGGGTTTCCGGGTCGAAGCGGTGCGAGTAGAAAATATCGACGTAATCGACGCCCATCCGCTTCAGCGAGGCATCGAGCGAGGAGAGGAGATATTTCCGCGAACCCCATTCCCCGTACGGACCGGGGCGCATCCGATATCCCGCTTTGGTCGAGAGAATGATCTCGTCGCGGTAGGGCCGGAAGTCCTGGGCGAAGATCTTTCCGAAGTTCAGCTCCGCGGACCCGGGCGGCGGGCCGTAGTTGTTGGCCAGGTCGAAATGGGTCACGCCCAGGTCGAAGGCGCGGCGCAGGATCGCGCGCTGGGAGGCCAAGGTGCGGTCGTCACCGAAGTTGTGCCAGAGTCCCAGAGAGATGGCCGGAAGTTTCAGGCCGCTGCGCCCGGTGCGCCGGTACTCCATGGAGTCGTAGCGCGATTCCGCGGCGCGGTACGGAGAAGAATCAGTCATGGTCAACTCCCTATCACGGTCCTGTGACGCACCTGATGGGGCCGCCGGTGGGCCCGAGAAGTAAAGTTGTGGGAATCAGGGAGTGTCTTCCCGATCTTCGTGGGCCCGTGGTGCCCGGCGCCGCTCCGCGCGGCGCGGCCGCCTCACCCGCGACAAGCCGGTCCCGGAACGAGGCCCCGCCTCGTGGCGTACGGCACCGGACGCGACAGGCTCGCCGGCGAAGAACGACGAGACACCCCGTGGGCGACGGGGCGACCGCCAAATGGGCACGGAGGGGCTGGACCACACTCATGCTGCGATCTTCCGGGATGCGTATTCCGTATCCGCAAGCACTGCGGAATCTGGTCTACCGGCTGTACGCGCGACGGGTCGAGGGCCGGCTGGACCACAGCCAGGTGCCCAAGCACATCGGCGTCATCCTCGACGGCAACCGCCGCTGGGCGCGGGCCGACGGCCGCACGCCGGAGCAGGGCCACCAGGCAGGTGCCGTCAAGATCGGCGAACTGCTGGGCTGGTGCGCCGAGACCGATGTCGAGGTGGTCACGCTCTGGCTGCTGTCGACCGACAACCTCGACCGGCCCGAGGGCGAACTGAAGCCGCTGCTCGGCATCATCGAGAACACCGTCCGTGATCTCGCCGCCGACGGCCGCTGGCGCGTCCACCACGTCGGCAACCGTGATCTGCTGCCCTCCGACACCCAGCTCGTCCTCAAGCGGGCGGAGGAGGACACCGAGGACAACACCGGCATCCTGGTGAACGTCGCCGTCGGCTACGGCGGGCGCCAGGAGATCGCCGACGCGGTCCGCTCGCTGCTGCTCGAACACGCCGAGCGCGGCACCTCCTTCGAGGAGCTGGCCGAGACCGTCGACATCGACCTCATCTCCAAGCACCTCTACACCAGCGGCCAGCCCGACCCGGATCTCGTCATCCGCACCAGCGGCGAGCAGCGGCTGTCCGGATTCATGCTCTGGCAGTCGGCGCACTCCGAGTACTACTTCTGCGAGGTCTTCTGGCCCGCCTTCCGGAAGGTCGACTTCCTCCGCGCGCTGCGTGACTACGCGGCCCGCCACCGGCGTTACGGCTTCTAGCCCGCGATATCCGGCCCGTCCCGGTACGTCCCCCTCGGAGGCGGCCCGGCACGGCACCGGAACCGGCCGCTCCTGTGCCCCGGTCACCCCAGGTGGTGGCCGGGGCACGGTCGTTCACGGCGTGCGTCACCCAAGGTTCACCGCCTGTGCGCCCGCGCGCCGGGCATGGGCGCACCCCAACACGGGAAGGTTCCTGGCAGGTCGGCGTCCGGAATCAGACACGGGCGCCGTATCTCAGCGGACGGCATGGGGCCGTCCGCCCGGGAGGCCCTTTGCGCATCACGCAAGGCCCGTGCGATCCGCACGGACGACGCGGAGGGCCGGCGTTCGGCCCGCGCAGCGCGGCCAGAACCCGGTCCTGTCCCCCGCGACGCCGTCGCACCCCGACCTCATCCGAGGGGGTTCGTCCACCCGTGGTGAACAGCAACAAGCGCCGTGAGAGCGGCCGGCACACCTACGTCCTCGACACCAGCGTCCTGCTGGCCGATCCAGGCGCCATGTCCCGCTTCGACGAGCACGAGGTCGTGCTGCCGGTCGTGGTGGTCACGGAGCTGGAGGCCAAGCGGCACCACCCGGAACTGGGGTACTTCGCCCGGCAGGCGCTGCGCCTGCTGGACGAGTACCGCGTACGGTTCGGGCGGCTGGACGCGCCCCTGCCGATCGGAGACCTGGGCGGCACCCTCAGAGTGGAACTCAACCACTCCGATCCGGGGATCCTGCCCGCCGCGTTCTGGAACGGCCACAGCCGCGTCGGCGACAACGACGCGCGCATCCTCGCCGTCGCCCGCAATCTCCAGGCCGAGGGGTACGACGTCACCGTCGTCTCCAAGGATCTGCCGATGCGGATCAAGGCGTCCTCCGTCGGTCTGCTCGCCGAGGAGTACCGCGCCGAACTCGCCGTCACCGACTCCGGTTGGACGGGCATGGGCGAGGTCACCGTCCCCGCCGATCAGGTCGACGCGCTCTTCGCCGACGAGGTCGCGCACATCCCCGAGGCCGCGGAGCTGCCCGTCCACACCGGGCTCGTCCTCCAGTCGGAGCGGGGCAAGGCGCTCGGCCGGGTCACCGAGGACGGCGCGGTGCGGCTGGTGCGCGGCGACCGCGAGGCGTTCGGCATCCACGGCCGCAGCGCCGAACAGCGCATCGCCCTCGACCTCCTGCTCGACCCGGACGTCGGGATCGTCTCGATGGGCGGCCGGGCCGGTACGGGCAAGTCGGCGCTGGCGCTCTGCGCGGGCCTGGAGGCGGTGCTGGAGCGCCGTCAGCACCGCAAGGTGATGGTCTTCCGGCCGCTGTACGCGGTGGGCGGGCAGGAGCTGGGCTATCTGCCGGGCAGCGAGTCGGAGAAGATGAGCCCCTGGGCGCAGGCGGTCTTCGACACGCTCTCCGCGGTGACGAGTAAAGAGGTCATCGAGGAGGTCGTGGAGCGCGGCATGCTGGAGGTGCTGCCGCTGACCCACATCCGCGGCCGGTCCCTGCACGACGCGTTCGTCATCGTCGACGAGGCCCAGTCCCTGGAGCGGAACGTCCTGCTGACGGTGCTCTCCCGGATCGGCGCCAACTCGCGGGTGGTGCTGACGCATGACGTCGCACAGCGGGACAACCTGCGGGTCGGCCGGTACGACGGTGTGGTGGCCGTGGTGGAGAAGCTGAAGGGCCACCCGCTCTTCGCACACGTCACGCTGAACCGCTCGGAGCGCTCGCCGATCGCCGCGCTGGTGACCGAAATGCTGGAGGACGGCAGCATCTGACCCGGTGTGTACGACGGGACGCCGTCCGGAGAAGCCAAGGAGCTTAACCGGGCGGCGTTCTGATGCGCGGGAATATCCGGGAATCTCAGGGGGCAAACCGGGTGTGAGCTTTCACACCCGGTGGAGAATTGATTCCCGGTGGCACCGTCGGGCAGAGTCTGGGTCCTGTCAGGCCCCGCATACGGCACCACCAGCATCCCCAGAGGTGCGGTACCAACCCGAACTTCATAGTGACCGCCGTATGCCGCCCGAGCACCACGCGGCCCCCGAGGGGGACGTACCGGGTCCGTGCCTCCCGTGACCAGCCGCCCCCGCCGCTCAACAGGGGGCGGACTAAGGGAAGCCAGCGCCAGGGGCACGATTGCGTCCGCGAGGTCACCTATGCGGGCGATGCTGGAAGGAAAACGTGTGAGCCGGATCTCGGTCCGGGGATTCGCCGTGGCCTCCGCCACCGCGGTCACCACCGTCGGCGCTGTCGCCGGCGTCGCCGTAGGCAACCAGGGCGCGGTCACCAACACCGCGACCACCGCAGCCGACACGACGATCGCCGACCTCCCCGCAGGCCAGCAGGCCCAGGTGCAGACGGCCTCCCTGACGCAGCAGGCGGACGACCAGTCCACCCAGGCCGATGTGGCAGCCCTCAAGTCCGCGCAGGAGACGGCCCGCAAGGCCGCCGCGCAGACCGCGCAGGAGAAGAAGGACGCCGCGGACGAGGCGAAGGCCAAGGCCGACGCCGAGGCGCGCCAGAAGAAGCTGGAGGTGTCGCGGTCCGCGACGCGTGACGCCGGCGACTTCCTGCAGAAGGCTTCGTACACGGTCGCCGAGACGCAGGCCATCGCACGCCAGATGGTCCCGGCCGATCAGTTCCAGTGCTTCAGCAACATCGTGAACCACGAGTCGACCTGGAACTACCGGGCCACCAACGCCTCCTCGGGCGCGTACGGCCTGGTCCAGGCGCTCCCCGGTTCGAAGATGGCCTCCGCGGGCGCCGACTGGCAGACCAACCCGGCCACTCAGATCAAGTGGGGCCTGAACTACATGGACAGCCGTTACGGCAGCCCCTGTGGTGCCTGGAGCTTCTGGCAGCAGAACAGCTGGTACTAGGTCCGCCGGCCCCGGCAGTACCGCACGTACACCCGAAACCCCCGACCGCGTCAGCGTCGGGGGTTTCGTGCGTCCCGCACAGGTAACGTCGTCCCGTCAGATGTGGGGGGCGGGAGGGGAAGAGGAACGACATGTCCAGATTGCCTCAGTGGGTCGGTGGCCTCGGCGCCGGTCTGACGCGGCTCGCGCAGCGGCTGGAGGAACAGCGCCGCCGGGCGGAAGCCGCGGCGGCGACCGAGGACGCGGAGGCGCTGCGGCGTGACGGGAGTGCGCGGACCCCGGACGGGACGGGTGCCGCCGGGCCGCCGGGCGCCGCCGAGGTGCCGGGTGCCGCGCGCGCGGAAGGTGAAGGGACCGCCGGGGAGCGGGAGTCCGCCGCGTCCGCCGGGGAGCGGGAGCCTTCCGGGGCCAGGAGCGGGGAGCCGCGGCCCGCGGAGCCGGAGCCGGTGGCGGCGTCCGGGGGCGCACCGGTGACGTCGGTGCCCGCGCCGCCCTTGTACGCGCCGGATGTCGCCGCGCGGCCCGATCCGGCGTCAGCGGTGCCGTGGGGGGTGCGGGTCGCGGCCGAGGCGGGGTGGCGGCTGCTGGTGCTGGCCGGGACGCTCTGGGTGCTGGCCCAGGTCATCACCACCATCGAGCTGGTGGTGCTGGCGTTCGTCGCGGCGCTGCTGATCACCGCGCTGTTGCAGCCGACGGTGGCCTGGCTGCGGCGCCGGAGGCTGCCGCGCGGGGTCGCCACCGCGCTGACCTTCATCGGCGGGTTCGTCATCATGGGGCTGGTCGGCTGGTTCGTCGTCTGGCAGGTGCAGGCGAACATCGACTCGGTCTCCGACCGGATCCAGGAGGGCATCACCGAGCTGAAGGGCTGGCTGCTCAAGAGTCCGTTCCATGTGACCGAGAGCCAGATCAACAACATCGCCAAGAATCTCCAGGACGCGGTCGGGGCCAACACCGAGGCGATCACCTCCGCCGGTCTGGAGGGCGTCACCGTGGTGATCGAGGTGCTCACCGGCATCCTGCTGGCGATGTTCACCACGCTCTTCCTGCTCTACGACGGCCGCCGGATCTGGAACTGGGTGCTGAAGCTGGTCCCGTTCGCCGCCCGGGAGGGTGTGGCGGGCGCCGGTCCGCGGGCCTGGCGGACGTTGACCGCGTACGTCCGCGGCACGGTGCTGGTGGCGCTGATCGACGCGATCTTCATCGGTATCGGGCTCTATTTCCTCAATGTGCCGCTGGCGGTGCCGCTCGCCGTCTTCATCTTCCTGTTCGCCTTCATCCCGCTGATCGGCGCGGTCGTGTCGGGTGCGCTGGCGTGTGTCGTCGCGCTCGTGACGCAGGGCATGTTCACCGCGCTGATGGTGCTCGCGGTGGTGCTGGCGGTGCAGCAGATCGAGGGGCACATCCTCCAGCCGTTCATCCTGGGCCGCGCGGTCCGCGTGCATCCGCTCGCGGTGATCCTCTCGGTGGCGGCGGGCGGTCTGATCGCCGGTATCGGCGGTGCGGTCGTCGCCGTCCCGCTGGTCGCGGTGACCAACACCGTCGTCGGCTATCTCCGTTCGTACTCCCTGGAGCAGGCGGTACGGATGGCGCCGCAGCCGCGCGGGGCCACGGCGCTGGGGGTGGCGCCGACGCCGGTGCGGCCACGGGATTGACGGCTGCGCCCCGACGGAGGTGAGGAAGCCCCGTGGACCGGTTGGTCCGCGGGGCTTCTTCGTGGCGGGCGGGGGCGGTGGCCGGTTCGGCCGGATCGGTTGGTTCGGCCATTCCGGCGGGGCGGGCCCGGGTGTCGCGGGTGCCGGGTCGCCGTCGCCCCGGGCGGTCCTGGTCAGGGAGCGGGAGGTGTTTCCGTACCGTCCGGTGTGGGCCGCGGGGGTGCCGGGGCTTGGGTGAGGAGCGGGAACAGCCGGGTGACGGCCGCCACCGCGACGGCGTCCGGCGGGCGGGCTGCGGGGTGGTCCTCCCGGTCGCGGTAGCCGGCGAGCAGGCGGCGGATGGACGCGGCGAGTTCGGCCGTCTCGGACGGGGTGAGGTGGAGGACGGCGCTGAAGGATTCGTCCTGCTGCCACTCCGGCGGAGCCTGGTCACGGTGGGTCAGCCAGTGCCGGTAGCTCTCGTCCTCCAGTCCGCGGGTGAGGGCGGTGAATTCCTCCGGCTCGTGCGCGTCCGTGTCGTGGGGGGTGTCCCACCGCAGCCGCCACGGCCGGGCCCGGCCTCCTGGGTGAGGCGCTTCTTCGATGAGGCCGTACCGGGCGAGCTGACGCAGATGGAAGGAGCACAGGCCGGAGCTGTGCCCGAGGCGGGCGGCGGCCTCGGTGGAGGTGAGGGTGCCGGCTTCGGCGAGCAGATCGAGCAGGGCCACCCGTACGGGATGTTCGGGCAGCAGGCGGCGGGCCCGTTCCCGTAGGGCCGCTGCGGCTTCCACTCTGCGGTTTCCCTCACTCATTTTGCAAAGTCTGCTACTTTGCAAAGCTCTTGGCAAGCCACTGGGCCCGGTGTCCGGAGATCGGTGGCCGAGGTGATGTGCGGAGAAGGGGTTGATGGCTGATGGCCACGGAGTTCGGTGACACGGTGCCGGATCGCCGGGTGCGGGTGCAGGGTGAGCCCGTCGCGTCCTGGCCGCGGGTCACGGCGGAGGTGGAGCGTGGTGCGGTGCGCAGGATCACCGTGGTCGGCGAGGAGGTCCTGGGCCGCCGGTGCCGGGAGGTGACCGAGTTCGGCACGGCCGGGCTGGCGAGGCTGATCGACGACATGTTCGCCACCAACCACGCGGCGGCGGGGGCGGGGCTCGCCGCCAACCAGGTGGACGTCGACCTGCAGGTCTTCGTATGGGACATCACGGACGACTGGGGCGTGCGTCATGTCGGGCACATCGTCAACCCGGTTCTCGATGAGGTGTCCGCCGATGACCGCCAACTGGTGGAGGAGCCGGAAGGATGCCTGTCCGTTCCCGGCCCCTACCGTGTGGTGCCCCGCCTCGACCGTGCGGTCGTCCGGGGCCGCGACAAGGACGGCAACCCTCTGGTGATCGACGGCAGGGGGTATTTCGCCCGGTGCCTGCAGCATGAGACCGACCACCTGCACGGGCGCCTGTATCTGGACCGGCTCGTACGGAGGGAACGGAAAACCGCTCTCCGGGAGATGAGGGACGCGGCGGACGAGGTGTTCGCCCGGAGAGCCGCGGCGGCGAAGCGGCTCGGGAAGGAACCGGTGGCCTGACGGCCGCCGCCGGCTCCGGACCGGGCGGTGAGACGGCCGGGTGCGTACGGAGAAGCCCCGCGGACCGAACCGGTCCACGGGGCTTCTTCAGGTGCGCGGGCGGAATTACTCCGCCAGGGCGGCCTCGGCGTCGAGGGTGGCGCCGACGGCCTGGAGGACGGCGGCGATCTTGACGGCCTCCTGGATCGTCTCGCGGTCCACGCCGGCCTTGCGGAGCACCTGCTCGTGCGAGTCGAGGCACATGCCGCAGCCGTTGATGGCGGAGACGGCCAGCGACCACAGCTCGAAGTCGACCTTGTCCACGCCCGGGTTGCCGATGACGTTCATCCGCAGACCGGCGCGCATCGTGCCGTACTCCGGGTCCGACAGCAGGTGCCGGGTCCGGTAGAACACGTTGTTCATCGCCATGATGGCGGCGGCGGACTTGGCGGCCTGGTACGCCTCGGGGGAGAGGTTGGCCTTGGCCTCCGGCTCCAGCTCGCGGAGCACCTTCGGCGAGCGCGAGGCGATCGCGCAGGCCAGGACGGTGCCCCAGAGCTGCTGCTGCGGGAGGTCGCTGTTGCCGATGACCGAGCCGAGGTTCAGCTTCAGGTCCTTGGCGAAGTCCGGGACTGCGGACTTCAGTTCATCGAGAGCCATGAGGGATCAGCTCACTCGCCCGAGAGGAGCGCGACCGGGTCGAGGGTCTCGTCGCCCTTGGACCAGTTGCAGGGGCACAGCTCGTCCGTCTGGAGAGCGTCGAGGACCCGCAGGACCTCCTTGGGGTTACGGCCCACGGAACCGGCGGTCACCATCGTGAACTGGATCTCGTTGTTCTGGTCGACGATGAAGACGGCGCGCTGCGCGAAGCCGTCCTCGCCCTCGATGCCCAGGGCGCGCATCAGCTCGTGCTTCGAGTCGGCGAGCATCGGGAAGGGCAGGTCGGTCAGGTCCGGGTGGTCCTTGCGCCAGGCGTGGTGCACGAACTCGGAGTCGCCGGAGAAGCCGAGGATCTGGGCGTCACGGTCGGCGAACTCGTCGTTCAGCTTGCCGAAGGCGGCGATCTCGGTGGGGCACACGAAGGTGAAGTCCTTCGGCCACGCGAAGACGATCTTCCACTTGCCTTCGTAGGTCTTGTGGTTGATCTGCTCGAACTCCTTGCCGGACTCGAGCGAAACGCAAGCGGTCAGGTCGAACTCGGGGAACTTGTCACCGACAGTGAGCACGCGCTCTCCTTGCAACACCGGAATTGCCCATTTGGGACATTCCTTGAGGGTTGGACGGATAGCACAGTGCCATACGGAGCATTGATCAGGGAAATAGCCGGAGTTGTTGATGTTGATTGGGTGGGGTTATCAGTGCTGCTCGGGGGGTGTCCGATGCCCCGGTGAGCGGTGTGGCGGCGCCGAAAATCGGTTCACGGAGAGGGGGAGCGGCCGGAACTCGCGGGCCCGGCCGACCGGACGGCCGCTCCGTAAACTGGAACACATCGATCGGAGGTGGTTATCAGTGGCGTCGCCGGTGAGTGGCGGACGGGCGCGGCAGCCGAGCCTGGCGCAGTTGCGGGCCTTCGTGGCGGTCGCCGAGCATCTGCACTTCCGGGAGGCGGCGGCCGAGATCGGGATGAGCCAGCCCGCGCTGTCCGGGGCGGTGTCGGCGCTGGAGGAGGCGCTCGGCGTGCGGCTGCTGGAGCGGACCACGCGCAAGGTGCTGCTCTCCACCGCCGGGGAGCGCGTCGCGGTGCGGGCGCGGGCGGTGCTGGCCGCCGTCGGGGATCTGCTGGAGGAGGCGGAGGCGGCCCGTGCGCCGTTCACCGGGGCGCTGCGGCTCGGCGTGATCCCCACCGTCGCGCCGTATCTGCTGCCGACGGTCCTGCGGCTGGTCCACGACACCTACCCCGCCCTCGACCTCCAGGTCCACGAGGAGCAGACCGCTTCACTGCTCGACGGGCTCGGGCACGGGCGGCTCGATCTGCTGCTGCTCGCGGTGCCGCTCGGCGTCCCGCAGGTCACCGAACTCCCGCTGTTCGACGAGGACTTCGTGCTGGTCGCGCCGAAGGAGCACTGGCTGGGCGGGCGCGGTGACATCCCCCGCGAGGCGCTCAAGGAACTGGATCTGCTGCTGCTCGACGAGGGGCACTGCCTGCGCGATCAGGCCCTCGACATCTGCCGGGAGGCGGGGCGCGAGGAGGGGGCGCCGGTCACGACCAGCGCGGCGGGCCTGTCCACGCTGGTGCAGTTGGTGGCCGGCGGGCTCGGTGTGACGCTGCTGCCGCGCACCGCGCTGCGGGTGGAGACCGCCCGTAACGACGAGTTGACCACCGGGTACTTCGCCGATCCGGCGCCCGCCCGGCGGATCGCGCTGGCGATGCGCAGCGGCGCGGCGCGCCGGCGCGAGTTCGAGGAGTTCGCGGCGGCGCTGCGGGTGGCGCTGCGGGGGCTGCCGGTACGGATGGTGGAACCGGCGGCGGACGGGGCGACGGCGGGGTAAGGCCGCCGGAGCGGAGGCGGCGGCGGGGTAAGGCCGCCGGAGCGGGGCGGCCCGGTGCTTCAGCGTTCCGCCGCCACCCGTCCGGCCCGGTCACCCGGTGGGGCCGTCACCGGGCCCGCCGCCCCGGCCACCTGGCGGCGCCGTCACCGGGCCCGCCGCCGTACCGCCCGGCCGTGCGGTGTCCGGCGCGGCTGCCGCCCGCGCCGGGCCCGCCTCACTCCGTCCGCAGCCCCTCCGGTCGCATCATCCGCCACAGGGGCGGCAGGCTCAGGGCCGTCACGAAGAGGATCACGCCGGCGCCGATGCCCGCCATACCGGCCACCACCGGCCAGTCCACCTGGACCGGGATGCCGATCATCCCCAGCAGCAGGGAGCCGAGGAGCAGGCCGCAGCTCACCGCGAGGGCCAGGCCGAGCAGGACCGGGATCGCGGTCTGCCACAGGACCGACCAGCCCAGGGCGGAGCGGCGGGCGCCGAAGGCGTGCAGGGAGGAGAGGATCCGGCGGCGCTCGTGGAGCTGCTCCACCGTCGAGATGATCAGGCCCGCGCCGATCAGCAGCAGGGTGACGGAGGCGGCGGCGAACAGTCCGTCGCGGGCGCCGGAGTAGGCCCGGTTGTGCGGATTGTCCACGGCGGAATTCTCGTACACCGCCGGGGTGACCCGGGCCAGCGCGGTACGGATCCGTTCGACGGCGTCCGGGACGGCGCGGTCGTAGCCGATGCGCAGCGCCATGTCGGCCAGGCCCAGGCGGTGGATGTCGACGGTGGACGGGGTGGCGAGGACGGCGTAGTGGTGCGCGTCGGGGCCGCGGCCCGGGTTCAGGAGCCTGGCCGTCCGGGCGTCGGCGGGCACCGTCCACGGGCGCGGGACGGCGTGGTCCTCCGGGGAGAACGCCGGGTTGAGGTCGAGGGTGGCGCCGGGCCGGACCGGCCGCGTGCCGTGGCCCGGGGCGGTGACGAAGACCTCGCCGTCGCGGCAGGAGTCCAGCGTGGCCACCCGGCGCAGTTCGGCGCAACTGCCGACGGCGAGGTCCGTGTAGCGGTCGGAGCCGGGCGCCGTGCCGAGCGTGGCCTCGATGACGCCGCGGGCGTCGGTCACACCGTGGGTGGCGCGCGCCGTGGCGAGCGCCCGTTCCGTCTGCGGCCAGCCGTCGGCCTGGGTGGTGTAGCCGAGACGGGGCAGGGCGGCGGAGCGGGCGTACGCCTCGGCGAAGCCGCTCTGCATACCGGTGAAGAGCATGTGGACGGCGAGCGCCCCGGCCACGGCGACGGTGATGCCGCTGACCGCGCGGGTCGCCGCGCCGCCGGAGAGCTGGAGTCGCCGGACGGCGAGCTGCCACGGCACCGGGCCGCCGCGCAGCCGGCCCACGAGCGTCTCGACCAGCCACGGCAGCAGCGCCGTGACGCCGAGCAGCAGCAGTACCGAGCCGCCGGCGAGCTGCGCGGTGTTGGCGACGGTGTCGTTCCAGACCTCCCGGCGGACCATCGGGATCAGCAGCGCCGCGCCCACCGCCGGTGGCAGCAGCCGCCACCACAGCCGGCGGCGCGGCGCGGCCCGTCGGCGCACCACGCCGAGCGGATCGACCGTCACCCCGCGCTGCGCGAACAGCGTCACCAGCACCGAGACCGCCGGGACGAGGACGGCGATCAGCGCGGCGGGCAGCGGGCCGGGCCGGACGTCGGCGGGGAAGACGTTGATGTCCCACAGGGTGATCGCCCCGGCGGTCTGCCGGACGGCGAGGAACAGCGCGGCGCCGCCCACCAGCCCCAGCGCCGCGCCGAACAGCGCCTCCCCGACGGCGATCCGGCGGGTGGTGGCGATGTCCGAGCCGAGCAGCCGCAGCGCCGCCAGCCGCCGGTCGCGCTGTTCGTTGCCGAACCGGGCGGACGTCCCGATGAAAACCGTCACCGGCGTCAGCAGCGCCACACACGTCATGATCACCAGCAGGGTGGCCTGCGGGGTGAGCGGCCGGGGCGTCCAGCTCTTGCCGAAGTGGTCGATGCGGTATCCGGTGGGCGGCCGCAGCGCCGCACTGCCCGCGACGTAGGTCAGCTCGGCCGGGCCCCGGAGTCCGGTGTCGCCGATGGTGCCGGTGATCCTGTACGGCAGCCGCTGCCGCAGCAGGGTGCTGTCCGGCTCGTCCAGCAGCTCCTTGAGTGCCGGGGAGACCCGCATCTCGCCCGGTCCGGGCAGGCTGCCGAGGCCGGGCGGGACCGGCGGGTGCGCGCCGTCGGGGCGGACGAGGCGGCCGCGGATCTGCTGCCCGTGGAAGACGGTGTCGGCGCTCGCGTAGCACACGGTGGTGTCGGAGCGCGGCGGTTCGTGCATCTGGCCCAGGTTCTCGCGGGCCTTCTCGCGGCCGTGCCAGGCGTTCATCAGCGCCGGTACGGACGCGCCGATCAGCAGGACGGCGACGCCGAGGGCCACCCCGACGGCCGTCAGGGCGGTGCGGGTCCAGCCCTCGCGGCCGCCGCCCGCGGCGAACCGCACCCCGATGGCCAGGTCCCGGCACCAGTCGCGGACGGGGGCGGGCGGCCGCGGGGACGTGCCGCGCGGCGCGCCCGGAGCGCTCACCGCAAGCCCGCCAGCAGGTCCTTCACCTTGCCGTCGCGGACGGTGATCTCGCGGTCGGAGTAGGCGGCGACGCGGGTCTCGTGGGTGACGAGGACGACGGCCGCCTGCGTCTCGCGGGCGGCGTCGGTCAGCAGCGTCATCACCCGTTCGCCGTTGAGGGAGTCCAGGGCGCCGGTGGGTTCGTCGGCGAAGATGACGCGGGGGCGGGTGGCGAGGGCGCGGGCGACGGCGACGCGCTGGCCCTGGCCGCCGGAGACCTCACCGGGCCGCTGCTTGCGTACGTCCTCGACCTCCAGCCGCTCCAGCCACTCCCGCGCCTGCCGCTCGGCCTCCTTGCGGCGGGCGCCGCCCAGCCGCAGTGGCAGGGCGACGTTCTCCAGGCAGGTGAGTTCGGGGACGAGCTGGCCGAACTGGAAGACGAAGCCGAAGTCGGTGCGGCGCAGGGCGCTGCGTTCGGCGTCGTTCATCGCGGTCAGTTCACGGTCGCCGTAGTGGACGGTGCCGCTGTCCGGCCGGACGATCCCGGCCAGGCAGTGCAGCAGCGTCGACTTGCCGGAGCCGGACGGGCCGAGGACGGCGACGACCTCCCCGGCGTGGACGGAGAACTCCGCACCGTCCAGCGCGGGCGTGGCGCCGTAGGACTTGCGCAGTCCGCGGGCGGCGAGCAGGGAACCCTCGGGCGTCATTCGTGCACCGTCTGGGCCAGCCGGTCGAGCCGGGCGGCGGTCAGCTCCAGCCATCGCAGATCGGCCTCCAGGTGGAAGAGGGCGTGATCGCAGATGAGCTGGTCGGCGAGGTCGCCCTGGCGCTTGCGCTCGGTCAGGGTGCGCATCAGCCGCAGATGCTCGGCGCGCTGGGTGTCGAGCAGCTCGGCGGCGTCGCGCCCGGTCATCAGCGCGAGAACGACCTTGGTGTACAGCGTGGACTGGAGATACGGCTCCGGCTTCTCCGGACGGCTGAGCCACTGCCCGACGTCGGTGACCCCGGCGTCCGTGATGGCGTACCGCTTGCGCTCGGGGCCCGCACCGGCCTCGACGCCGTCGACCTCGACCAGACCGTTCTTCAGCAGCCGGGACATGGTCGAGTAGACCTGCCCGTAGTGCAGCGGACGGTCGTGCCCGAAGTGCTCGTCGAAGGCTCGCTTGAGGTCGTAGCCATGGCGGGGACCGGACTCCAGAAGGCCCAGCAGCGTATGACCGATTGACATGGCGACCACCTTACGTCGTGGGTGTATCCCGGGTGTATACGCTCGATGTATACGTACCCGCCGCGGGTACCGGAACGCCCCGCGGAACCCGGTTTCCCGGCCCCGCGGGGCGTGTCCGCTCACTCCGTCCGCAGGCCGTCCGGGCGCATCAGCCGCCACAGCGACGGCAGGCTGAGCAGCGTGACCAGCAGGACCAGCAGCCCCCCGGCGAGCGGCAGCGGCCAGACGTCGGACCAGTCGAACGTGACCTTGCCCGCCGTCCGCAGCAGGGCGGAGCCGAGTCCGAGCCCGGCGGCCAGCGCGAGGACCAGCCCGAGGACGACGGGGACCGCGGTCTGCCACAGCACCGACCAGGCGAGCGTGGCGCGGCGGGTGCCGAACGCCACCAGGACCGACAGCAGCCGCCGCCGCTCGCGCAACTGCTCCACGGTGGTCACCAGCAGTCCGGCGCCGACCAGCGCCATCGTCGCGGTCGAGCCGAGCAGCAGCCCGGTGTGCACGCTGGCGTACTGCGCGTCGCTCTCGGTGTCGTGCACCGCCGAGACGGCCACCTCCGGGCCGAGGGCCGCGGCGGTGTTGCGGACGTGCTCCTCGGCGTCCGGCGCCCCGGGATCGGTACGGATGAGCGCGCGTGCGTACGGGTCCTGGAGACGGGCGGCGTCGAGGGCGCCGGGGGTGACGAGGATGCCGAACGTGCGCATGCCCGTCGGGTCCTGGCGGGCGGTGACCTCGCGGGCCCGCTCCGGGACGGTCCACAGGCGGGGCGCGCCGACCGGCTTGCCGGTGTCCTCGTCGGCGTTGAGCAGGACCCGGGCGCCGGGGCGGGCGACGGCGCGGACGGACTCGGCGTCGGAGGCGAGGCCGCCGCGGACGGCGAGGAAGGCGTCACCGTCGCGGCAGGGGCCGGTGCGGGCCACCTCGGCCAGCGACGCGCAGTCGCCGACGATCAGCGACGCGCCGGGCGCGAAGTCCTCGCCCTCGCGCGGCGGACCGGGCCGGGTCACCTCCGCGTGGATCAGCCCAAGGGCGTCGCGGACGCCCTCCGTCCCGGCCAGCCGCGCGATGCCGCGGCGCAGGTCGGCGGCGGGCGCCTCCGGTAGCGTCACGGAGAGCTGGGCGCGGGTCGGATCCTGTCCGGTGCGCGAGACGAAGTCGCTCTCCACCGCGGTGACCAGCATCTGCAGGGCCAGCGCCCCGGCCACCGCGACACAGATGCCGCTGACCGCGCGGGCCGCCGCGCCGCCGCTCAACTGGAGCCTGCGGACGGCCAGTTGCCAGGCGACGGGCCCGCCGCCGAGCCGGCCGACGGCCGCCTCGATCACCCACGGCAGCAGCGCGACGACGCCGCACAGCGTCAGCGCCGCGCCCGCCGCGGCCGGATAGATGTCGCCGCCGCTGCGCCGCGGGTCGAGCCGCCCGCCGAGCAGCAGCACCACCGGGCCGCCCACCAGCAGCGGCAGCCGCCACCACAGCCGGCGGCGCCGGACCGTACGGCCGCGGACCACACCGAGCGGCTCGACGGCGACGCCGCGCAGCGTCAGCAGGGCGACGGCGACGGCGGCCACCGGGACGGCCACCGCGATCAGCGCGGCCAGCGCCGGCAGCGGGGTCAGATCCGCGGGGAAGGCGTTGATGTCCCAGACGGTGACCGAACCGGCGAACGTACGGCAGACGAGGAAGAGCGCGCCGCCCAGTGCCAGTCCGCACACCGCCCCGAAGAGCGCCTCGCCCGCGGCGATCCGGCGGACGGTGGGCAGGTCGGCGCCGACCAGCCGGAGCGCGGCCAGCCGCCGGTCGCGTCGGTCGCCGCCGAAGCGGACCGCGGTGGCGATGAAGACGGCCACCGGCATCAGCAGCACCACACACGCGATGAGGATCAGCATCAGCAGCATCGGGCTCATCGGCGGCCCGGGCTCGTCGGCGCCGAACCGGTCCAGCCGGAAGGCGCCGCCGTCCACGGTGAGATCGTCGCTGGTCAGGTAGTACGCCAGCTCCTTCGGGCCGACGAGTCCCGGATCGGCGACGGTGCCGGTGATCTCGTACGGCAGCCGCTCGCGCAGCAGGGCGCCGTCGGGGGAGGCGAGCAGGGAGCGCAGGGCGGGGGAGACCGCCATCGTGCCGGGGCGCGGGTACGCGGAGACGCCCGGCGGGAGCGGGGCGCGCGGCCCCTCGGGGCGCACCCGCATCCCGAAGACCCGCTCCCCGCGGAAGACGGTGTCGCTCTGGTAGGCGAGGACGGTGCGGTCGGAGGCGGGGGGCGGGCCGTCGCCGTTGAGGAGCTGGCGGGCCATGGCCCGCTCGTGGCGGCCGCCCATCAGCTCCGGGACCGACGCGGCGCCGAGCAGCAGCAGGACGCCGAGCCCGACGCCGACCGCGGTCAGCGCCGTACGGGTCCAGCTCTCGCGGCCGCCGCCCGCGGCGAAGCGCAGACCCATGGCGAGGTCGCGGAGCCGGCCGGTCATGCCCGGCGGCGGCGCGGCCGACCGGTGCGGGGGGCGTGTCATACGGCGGTCACCGCTTCCCTCACCTTGCCGTCGCGGACGAGGACCTCGCGGTCGGAGTAGGCGGCGACGCGGCTTTCGTGGGTGACGAGGACGACGGCGGCGCCGGTCGCGCGGGCGGCGTCGGTGAGCAGGCCCATGACGCGTTCGCCGTTGAGGGAGTCGAGTGCGCCGGTGGGTTCGTCGGCGAAGATGACGCGGGGGCGGGTGGCGAGGGCGCGGGCGACGGCGACGCGCTGGCCCTGGCCGCCGGAGACCTCACCGGGGCGGCGCCCGGCGACCGGGTCCACCTCCAGCCGCTCCAGCCACTCGCGCGAGCGCGCCTCGGCCGCCTTGCGCGCCATCCCGGCCAGCCGGAGCGGCAGGGCGACGTTCTCCAGGCAGGTGAGTTCGGGGACGAGCTGGCCGAACTGGAAGACGAAGCCGAAGTCGGTGCGGCGCAGGGCGCTGCGTTCGGCGTCGTTCATCGCGGTCAGTTCACGGTCGCCGTAGTGGACGGTGCCGGCGTCGGGCCGGACGATGCCGGCCAGGCAGTGCAGCAGCGTCGACTTGCCGGAGCCGGAGGAGCCGAGGACGGCGACGACCTCCCCGGCGTGGACGGAGAACTCCGCACCGTCCAGCGCGGACGTGGCGCCGTACGTCTTGTGCAGACCACCGGCGTGGAGCAGGGAGCCGGACGGGGTCATGGGCGGGCCTCCGGGGGTGCGGGCAGGGGGCGACCTTCGAGCATGCGGAGCACTCTACATGAGGTGTATACATCGCGTGTATAGCGATGAGGGGGCGGAGGAGTGGGCGCTCTCCGGGGCGGTCCCGAGGCTCTGGGGCGGCGCACCCCGGGGGCGGCCCGCTGCCTGCCCGGCGGCCGTCCGGTCCGGAACGCCGCGGGGCGGCGGCCCGCTCAGCCCGCCGCCCCGCCGCCCTTGTCCCCGTCCTCGTCCCGCGCCTTCGGTGGCCGCCCCCGGCGGGGCGGACCGCCCGCCCCGCGCGGCAGCCGGCCCGCGTCCGCCAGCGCCTTCCGCAGCAGGAACTCCACCTGCGCGTTGGTGCTGCGCAGCTCGTCCCCGGCCCAGCGGGCCAGCGCGTCGTGGATCAGCGGGTCGAGCCGCAGCAGCACCTGCTTGCGCTGCCGCGGCCGCCGCGCGGGCCCCTGGCCCTCGGGGCTCACGTCGCTCACTGGTAGAGCGAGCCCGTGTTCAGCACCGGCTGCGCGGCACGGTCACCGCACAGCACCACCATCAGATTGCCGACCATCGACGCCTTGCGCTCCTCGTCCAGCTCGACGATGCCCTGTTCGCTGATGCGCACCAGCGCCTGCTCGACCATGCCGACCGCGCCCTCCACGATCTGCTGCCGCGCCGCGACGACCGCGCCCGCCTGCTGCCGCTGGAGCATCGCCGAGGCGATCTCGGGCGCGTACGCGAGGTGGCTGAAGCGGGACTCGATGATCCGCACACCGGCCGCCTGGACGCGGGCGGTCAGTTCGGCGGCGAGCTTCTCGGTGATCTCCTCGGCGTTGCCGCGCAGCGACAGGGCGTCCTCGTCGTGCGCGTCGTAGGGGTACTCGATCGCGATGTGCCGGACCGCCGCCTCGGTCTGCGTCGAGACGAACTCCAGGAAGTCGTCGACCTCGAAGAGCGCCTGCGCGGTGTCCTCGACCTGCCAGACGACGATCGACGCCAGCTCGATCGGGTTGCCGTACGCGTCGTTGACCTTCAGCACCGCGGTCTCGTGGTTGCGGACCCGGGTGGAGATCTTCCGGGCGCTGGTGAGCGGGTTGACCCAGCGCAGCCCGTCGGTGCGGATGGTGCCGACGTACCGCCCGAAGAGCTGGATCACCCGCGCCTCGCCCGGCGCCACCATCTTCACGCCCGTCATGCAGAAGAACGAGGTGAGCAGCGTCAGGATGCCGACGATGATCAGCGGCGCGGCGACGCCGGGACTGCCGCCGGAACCGGCGATCCCGCCGCCGATGATCATCGCGATGCCGAGGAAGACGCCGAGCGTGGTCAGCAGCAGCGCCAGACCGCCCGGAATGCTGTGCGCGGCCTTCTCGCGGACCTGCGGCGCGGGCATCTCGGGCCCGTCGGCGAGCGGCGCGCCGCCGCCGGGCGCCGGTGCGGGTGTGGTCTCGGACATGGGAGCCCCCGTTTCTCGTGGCGCGCCCGGACATGCCGGACGCGGGGCCGGCGACGCGCCCCGGGCGGTTCCCGGAGCGATGTCACCGACTCATCAAAGTGATATCACTTTAACCCTCGGGGTGCGGCGATGCGCAACCCCGGGCCCGCGGTTCCCGACACCTCAGGTGCTGTTTGTCACGTACGAAAACCCCGTGATCGATGAGCATTTGGGGGCAGATGCGGTGTTAGCTTCAACAGCTGACCCAGTGGGGGGCGGTACGAGCGAAAGTGACAGGAGCCATGGGCCGAGCGGACGCGACAGGAACGCGGCAGGGGAGCCGCGGGGCCGGGCCCCGACGCCCGAAGGGCCGGATACGCCGCCTCTTCACCTGGAAGAAGATGCTCGGCACCTTCTTCGGGATATGCCTCCTCGGCATAGCCGGCGCCTTCGGCCTGTACTTCTACGTCGACGTCCCCGCGGGCGGCACCGAGCTGGCCACCGCGCAGAGCAACATCTACAAGTACGCCGACGGCAAGGTCCTCGCCCGCACCGGCAAGCTCAACCGCGAGAGCGTCCCGCTCAGCCGCGTCCCCCTCAAGGTGCAGCACGCCTTCGTCGCCGCCGAGAACAAGACCTTCTACGACGACTCCGGCGTCGACATCAAGGGCACCCTCCGCGGCATTTACAACACCCTCCGCGGCGAGGGCAAACAGGGTGGCTCCACCATCACCCAGCAGTACGTCAAGAACTACTACCTCTCCCAGGAGCAGACGGTCTCCCGCAAGCTCCAGGAGATCGTGATCTCCCTCAAGGTCGACAACGAGAAGACCAAGCCGGAGATCCTCGACGGGTACCTCAACACCAGCTACTACGGGCGCGGCGCCTACGGCATCCAGGCCGCCGCCCAGGCGTACTACCGCACGGACGCCGACAAGCTCACCGTCTCCCAGGGCGCCTACCTCGCCTCGCTGCTCCAGGCCCCCAACCAGTACGACTGGGCGCTCGCCACCCCCGACGGCAAGAAGCGCGCCCAGGCCCGATGGGCCTACACCCTCGACAACATGGTCGAGATGAAGTGGCTCTCCCAGGCCGAGCGCGACCAGCAGAAGTTCGACGTGCCGAAGGCGCCCAAGCCCCAGGAGGGGCTGACCGGCGCCGCCGGCTACCTCGTCCAGGCGGCCAAGGACGAACTCTTCGCCCACGGCGTCGACGAGAAGAAGTTCGCGCTGGGCGGCTGGACCATCACCCTCGGCATCGAGAAGGACAAGCAGCTCGCCCTGGAGAAGGCCGTCAAGCGCAAGCTCACCGACGACCTCGACCCCAAGCTGCGGAAGGCCGACCGCGACGCCCAGCTCGGCGCCGCCTCCGTCGATCCCAGGACCGGCCACATCGTCGCGATGTACGGCGGCGCCGGATACACCCAGCACTACATCAACAACGCGACGCGCCAGGACTACCAGCCGGCCTCGACCTTCAAGCCGCTGATCCTCGCCACCGCCCTGGAGAACCACGCCACCACCCAGGACGGCCGCCCGATCACCCCGGACACGATCTACGACGGCACCAACCGGCGCCCCGTCGTCGGGGGCACCGCGCCGTTCGCCCCGCCCAACGAGGATCAGCGCAGCTACGGCAACATCCCCGTCCAGCAGGCGATGAACAACTCCGTCAACTCGGTGTTCGCGCAGATGGGCGCCGACGTCGGCCTCGACAGCCTGAAGAAGACCGCGACCTCGCTGGGCATGAACGGCGCCCGGATGGACGTCCAGCCGGCCATGACCCTCGGCTCCATGGGCGCCAGCCCCGTCCAGATGGCCGGTGTCTACGCGACCTTCGACAACCACGGCCGCAAGGTCACCCCGACCCTGGTCACCAAGGCCGAGCACGCCACCGACCCGGAGCCGGACCTGCCCGACCCGATCGGCGACCAGGTCCTCAGCCGCAAGACCGCCGACACCGTCACCTCCGTCCTGCGCGGGGTGGTCGACGACGGTACGGCCACGGCGGTGCAGGACACCTCGTACCAGGCGGCGGGCAAGACCGGCACCTCCGACGACAACAAGTCGGCGTGGTTCGTCGGCTACACGCCCAAGCTGGTCACCGCCGTCGGCATGTTCGGCGAGGCCCAGGGCGGTAAGCAGGTCACCCTCCGCGGCGCCGGTGGCGGCGGCCGCGTCAACGGCGGTGGCTACCCGGCGCAGGTGTGGGCCGCCTACAACGCCGCCGCACTCGGCTCCGACGCCGGCGCCACCTTCGACCTGGAGGCCGACTCCGGCATGGGCGTCGCCCCGCCGCCCCCGACGAACACCGTCGCGCCGCCGTCCGGGACGCCCTCGGGCACCCCGACCGGCACCGGAAGCCCCTCGGGCACCCCGACCACCGGCAACCCGTCGGGCACCCCGACCACCGGCAACCCGACGCCCACCGACACCGCCTCCACCCCGACCGACCCCGGCACCGGCGACCCGAACGGCGGCACCACCGGCGGCCCCGGCGGCAACGGCGGCCAGAGCAACGGCGGCGCCGGAACCGGCGGCAACGGCCACAGCAGCGGCGGAACGGGCGACCTGACCGGCCTGAACTGACGGCCGGAGCAGGCATGCCGGAGCCGGTGCGCACCGGCCCCGGCGCGTGCCCGGGCCCCGGGCCCCGCATCCCGCCCGGTCCCGCGCCCTGGCCCGGACCAGGGGCCCCGGCGCGTGGCCCCGGCCCGTGTCCGGTGCGGCCCCGGGACCGTGTCCGGCACGGGCCCCGGACCGTTCCGGCGCCCGCCCCGCACCAACCTCCGCACACACCCCGCGGCCCCCGCCTCGTCCTCATGAGGCGGGGGCCGCGGGGTGTGCGGCTGTGCGGCGACGGGGTCAGCCGCCGTTGACCTTCTTCGCGATCCGGTCGCCGAGGTCCTTGTCGACGTTGCGCCAGTACTGGAACGCGCGCTCCTGCACCGCCGCGCTCACACCGTCGCTCAGATGCCCGGCGATGTTGCCCACCAGCCGCTCGCGCGCCGCGTCGTCCAGCACCTTGCGGACCATCGTCCCCGGCTGCCCGAAGTCGTCGTCCTCCCGGCGCTTGGTGTACGCCTCCCGGACCAGCTCACCGGCGGACTCCCAGCCCACCGGGTCCACCCCCTCCTGCCGGGCCGCCGCCGGCCCCCCGTAGGAGTTCGGCGCGTACGGCCGGGCCGCCCGCGACGGATCGAACCGCATCGGCCCGTCCTTCGCGTACGAGTGGACCGGGACGTGGGCCCGGTTCGGCGGTAGCTGCGCGTAGTTCGGGCCGATCCGGTACCGGTGCGTGTCCGGGTACGAGAACAGCCGCCCCAGCAGCATCTTGTCCGGCGACGGGCCGATACCCGGCACCAGGTTCGACGGCTCGAACGCCGCCTGCTCGATGTGGATGAAGAAGTCCTCCGGGTTCCGGTTGAGCGTCATCCGCCCGACCTCGATCAGCGGGTAGTCGCCGTGCGGCCACACCTTCGTCAGATCGAACGGGTTGAACCGGTAGTCCGGCGCGTCGTCGAACGGCATGACCTGCACATACAGCGTCCACGACGGGGCGTCGCCGCGCTCGATCGCGTCATGCAGATCCCGGCGGTGGAAGTCGGCGTCCTCACCGGCGATCCGGTCGGCGTCCGCCTGCGTGAGGAAGTCGATCCCCTGGTCGGTCTTGAAGTGGTACTTGATCCAGAACTTCTCGCCTCCGCCGTTGACCCACATGTACGTGTGGGAGCCGTAGCCGTTCATGTGCCGGTACGACTTGGGGATGCCGCGGTCGCCCATCAGCCACGTGACCTGGTGCGCGGACTCCGGCGACAGCGTCCAGAAGTCCCACTGCATGTCGTTGTCGCGCAGCCCGTTGTCCGGACGGCGCTTCTGCGAGCGGATGAAGTCCTGGAACTTGATCGTGTCGCGCACGAAGAAGACCGGTGTGTTGTTGCCGACCAGGTCGTAGTTGCCCTGCTCGGTGTAGAACTTCAGCGCGAAACCGCGCGGGTCGCGCCAGGTGTCGGGCGAGCCCTGCTCACCGGCGACGGTCGAGAAGCGGGCCAGCATCTCGGTCGTCTTGCCCGGCTGGAAGAGATCCGCCTTGGTGAACTGGCTGACGTCGTTGGTGACCTGGAAGGTGCCGTACGCACCGCTGCCCTTGGCGTGCACCACCCGCTCGGGGACCCGTTCCCGGTTGAACAGGGCCATCTTCTCGATCAGGTAGTGATCGTGCAGCGCGATCGGACCGTCGGGGCCGATGGTCAGCGAGTTCTCGTCGCTCCCGACGGGGATGCCGACGTTGTTCGTCGTGTGCGGGACGTTCTGCGCGGGGCTGGACATGGAGGAGCGCCTCCGATCCGGGAAGGAAGTGGGGGAGTGCGGAGTGGGGGCCGGTCAGTCCCTTTTGTCCACCCAAGCAGTCAACGCCGCCGACGGCATGTCGGCAACCGTGACCCGACGCCCCCGCACGGGACGCACCCGCACGGACGAAGCCCCGCCCGGTTGCCCGGACGGGGCTCCGTGCCCGCCGTACGCCGCACGCGCCCGGCCGGGTGATCAGCGCTGACCGGCGCCCGGCGGCATCGACAGCTCGAACCACACGACCTTGCCCATGCTCAGCCGGGTGGCACCCCAGCGCCGCGCCAGGCGGTTGACGAGATAGAGCCCGCGCCCGCCCTCGTCCGACGGCCGTGCCTGCCGCAGCCGCGGTAGCTGCGGAACGTCGTCACCGACCTCGCACCGCAGCACATCCGTCCGCAGCAGCCGCAGCGTCACCGGCCGCTCCGCGTACCGCACCGCATTGGTGACCACCTCGCTGACCAGCAGCTCCACCTGATCCGTCAGCTCCTCCAGGCCCCAGCGCGACAGCGCCCGCCGGGCCAGCCGGCGCGCCTGCCCCGCCGTCTGGGCCTTCGGATCGAGATACCAGTACGCGACATCGCTGGGCGCTATGCCGTCGAACCGCGCCGCCAGCAACGCGATGTCGTCATCGCGGTCGCCGGGCCCGAGCATGTCCAGCACCTCGTCACAGAGCGGCTCCAGCGGCGGCGGGTTCGGGCCCGTCAGCCGCGCCGTCTCCGCCAGCCGCTCCCGCAACTGCTCGATGCCCGTCCACACGTCCCGGATCCGCGACTCCACCAGACCGTCGGTGTAGAGCACCAGCGTGGCCCCCGCCGGGGCGTCCAGCTCCACCGCCTCGAAGTCGACGCCGCCGACCCCGATCGGCGCGCCCGCCGGGACCCGCAGCACCTCCGCCCGGCCGCCGCGGTGCAGCATCACGGGCGGCGGATGCCCCGCGTTCGCCACGATGATGCGGTGCGCCACCGGGTCGTAGACCGCGTACAGGCACGTCGCCATACGGTCCGAACCCAGCCGCTGCGCCTGCTCGTCGAGGTGGTGCAGCACCTCCTGCGGCGGCAGATCCAGCCCGGCCAGCGTCTGCGCCGTCGTCCGCAACTGCCCCATGATCGCCGCCGACGTCATCGAATGACCCATGACGTCCCCGACGACCAGCGCCACCCGGCTGCCGGGCAGCGGAATCGCGTCGTACCAGTCACCGCCGACCCGCGCCGTCTCCGCCGCGGGCAGATAACGGCTCGCCAGGCGTACGCCGGTGGGCTGCGGCAGCGAGTCCGGCAGCATCGTGCGCTGCAGCGCGTCGGCGATGTACGCCTCCCGGCCGTAGAGCACCGCCTTGTCGACGCCGAGCGCGGTGTGCGTCGCGAGCTGCGCCGCGACCAGCAGATCATCGCCCTCGAACGCCGGACGGTCCGGGCGGCGCAGGAACACCGCCGCACCGATCACCCGGCGGCGCCCGCGCAGCGGCGCCAGGATCACCCGGCGCCCGCCCGGCAACACCGTGCCGTCACCCAGCAGCTCCGGCAGCGCCGTCCGCGCCGCCGGGACGTCGCCGAACAGCGGCCGCACCCCGCGGAGCACCTCCGCCAGCGGCCCGCCGGTCAACACCTCGGCCAGCTCGGCGGCGCTGCCGCCCATCGCCGGACCCAGATCCGGCTGCGCGGGCAGCACCGGCAGCCGGATGCCGTTGGTGTCCGGCTCCTCCGGGATCCGGTCGGTGCGCCGCAGCCGCAGCACCATCGGGCCGGTCGGCCGCTCGTCGCCCACCGGCAGCGGATCGCGCAGATACACCAGGATCGCGTCGGCGAACGTCGGGACCGTCGCCCGGCACAGCCCCAGCACGATCTCGTCGAGGTCGATACCGCGGGCGATCCGCCGGGTGGCCGCGCCGATGAACCGCAGCCGGTCCCCGCCCGCCTGCCGGGCGGCCGCCGTCTCCTCGCTCTCGCCCGGATGGCCCGCACGGGCCGGCACCACCGGCGGCGCACCCTCGCCGGGCCGCGCGCCCTCGCCCGGCACCACCGCGCCGCCCGCCGGACCCGCGGGCGGCGGGACGAACGCCCCGGACGGCGCCTCGTCACCCGGCGGCCGCGACCGGCCGCCCTCCCGCGGTCGCCCGATGCCCGCGGCCGGACCGTGACCCGGCCGCGGCTCACCGGGACGCGGCTCGCCCTGTCCCGGCGGCTGCGCCCCGCCGACCGCCCCGCGCGCCGCCAGACCGTCGTCGTACGGGCCGTGCCCGTCGGCCGCCGGAGGACGGCCGTGACCCGCGGCGGGCTCACCGCCGCCCGGTCCGGCACCGGCCGTGATGAGCGGAGCGCCCGGCGGTCCGGCGGCCGCCGCACCGGAGCCGGTCCCCTCGCCGCGCACGGCGGAACCGGCCCCGGGCAGCGGCGCGAAGCCGGCCGCCCCCGGCTGCTGGAGGGCGCCGCGTGGGTCGGGCACCGCGCCGAGCGGCGCCGAGGAGCCCGGCCCCCGCGCAGGGGACGCCGAAGGAGCGGCAGGCGGGACCGGCTGCCGCAGGTGGTGGGAGGTTGGGTGCTCCGTCACGCGTGGGATTCCATCCGTCCGGGGCTGCGCGCCCGACGCGCCGCGTGTCAAGCGCGCCGGTGCGACGCGCCTGACCCGCTGCGTCTCAAGCGCGTCGCAGGTGCAGAAAGAGCTGGATCTCGGGTGGTACGTCCGTACTGGCCGGGGCGTACGCGTAGGAATCCTCCCCGGCGATGTCGAAACCGGCGTCGTGCACGACACGGCGCAGGTCCTCACGCAGGAAACCCGATACCCGGATCGAGTTGCCCAGGAACGGGATCGTGAAGTCGTCCACGTCGGCCTCGACCATGGACAGGGCCATCACCCCGCCCGGCCGTAGCAGATCATGCAGCATCCGCAGCGCATAGGGAATCTCCGCGCGCGGCAGCATCAGCAGGGCGAAATACGCCGTGATCCCGTCGAACGACCCGGGGCCGCCCAGCGAACCGTTCCGCAGCTCCGCGATGTCCATCCGGTGGAACTCCGCCCCGGGGACGTTGTCCCGGGCCAGCTTGACCATCGCGGGGGAGAGGTCGATGCCCACGACCCGGTGGCCCGCCTCGACGAGCTGGCGGGAGGTGGGCAGGCCGGTGCCGCAGCCGACGTCCAGCACCCGCGAGTCCGGCGGCAGTTCACCGGCCAGCCACGCGGCGGACGAGACCTGCTCGCCCTTGTGCGGGAACGCTTCGTCGTAGCGGTCACCGATCGCGTCGAACGCCTCGGCCTGACCGGCCCGGTCCAGCGCTAACCGGTTCAGGCCCTCGTACTCGTCGTAGCTGTCAGCGCTCACGACCTCGCCTCTCCTGCGACCGCGGTCAAGTTCTGTTCTGTCCGGTGGAGTTGCGCCTGTGCAGTCTCGCGGAGGACGATCCTACGGTTCGTGGCCCAGGGCGCAGCAAGGGGGCTCGGCGCCCCTGCCCGCCGAGCGGGCCGAGGAGTTGCCCCTGGGCGCGTCTTTCCACCGTTCGCCCCGTTCACTCGCCCGTATCCGCCTTTCCTCTCTTCGCCGCTCGCTACCGCAAACGCTCGGGTACACGGTCCCAGTCCTCCGGCAGCGACGGCAGCTCCCACGCCGGATCGGGCCGCCAGTCCTCCCAGCCGTCCCGGAACGGCGCGCCCCACGCGGTGATCCGCTCCACCGCCGCCCGGCCCGCGGCCCGTACCCGCGCCGCCTGCTCCGGCGGCATCAGCCCGTCCCGCCGGGCCTGGCCGAATTCGTCCTCGTCCCGCCACTCCCAGCTACGGTCCGGGTAGACGCACAGGTCGAGGAAGTGGTCCTGCGAATCGATACCGCCCGCCCAGCGGACGCGCGGCTCCTCCAGATTCACGTACCAGTTCTTGAACCGCCAGGAGTGCTCCCAGAACAGCCACACCGACCACGGCTCGCCCGGCCGGGCCAGCTTCAGCACACCCGTGCCGAACCAGCGGTCGTACGAGATCCGGCGCGGTTTGGTGTACCGCGTCGCCAGTGGCTCGCGGTGCACGGCGGTGCCGTCGGCCATCACCGGCTTCACGCAGGCGGTGCCCGGCGCCATCCACACGGCCAGCAGGTCCTCGGTGTCCCGCACCACGGTCACCGGGCGGCAGATGTGGAAGCGCGAGGCGTCGGCGTTGTCGCGATAGCGCCATAGGATGTGTGTGCCGGGGGCCCAGCGCGCGGGCGGAACCGCCTCCCGCCGTGGCCCGGGAGCCGTGTGCCCGGCCGGCGTGCCCGCCGTGGTCCCCGCCCTCTCCGCTGTCATGGCCAGATCTTAGGGCCTGCCGCGGCCGGTGCGCCGTCCGCCCGGGAGGTCCCGCGGGCGGCGGCGCGGGGGAGGGACGCAAGCGGCGCCGGCGTACGCCGTGACGTGGGCCGTCCGCGCCGTCACGGGTGCGTCATCCGCAACACATCGAGCGCCTCGTCGAGTTGCTCGGCCGTCAGCAGTCCCCGCTCCACATAGCCGCCCTCGTCGACGACCTGACGGATCGTCTTCCGCTCCGCGAGTGCTCGCTTGGCGACCTTCGCCGCCTCCTCGTACCCGAGGTATCTGTTGAGCGGGGTGACCACCGACGGCGACGACTCGGCGTACTCGCGGGCGCGTTCGGCGTGGGCGGTGATGCCGTCGACGGTACGGTCCGCGAGCAGCCGGGCGACGTTGGCCAGCAGCCGGATGGACTCCAGGACGTTCTTGGCGATCACCGGGAGCATGACGTTCAACTCGAAGTTGCCGGCGGCACCGGCCGCGGCGACCGTCGCGTCGTTGCCGGTGACCTGGGCGGCGACCATCAGTACCGCCTCCGGGATCACCGGGTTGACCTTGCCCGGCATGATCGAGGAGCCGGGCTGGAGGTCGGGCAGCGCGATCTCGGCGAGGCCGGTGCGCGGCCCGGAGGCCATCCAGCGCAGATCGTTGGCGATCTTCGTCAGGCCGACGCCGATGGTCCGTAGCTGGCCGCTGATCTCCACCACGCCGTCCCGCGCGCCCTGCGCCTCGAAGTGGTCGCGCGCCTCGGTGAGCGGCAGGTCCGTGGTTCGGGCGACCCGCTGGATCACCGCGGCGGAGAAGCCGGGCGGGGTGTTGATGCCGGTGCCCACCGCCGTGCCGCCCAGGGGGAGTTCGGCGAGCCGGGGCAGCGAGGCGCGCAGCCGCTCGACGCCGTACCGTACCTGCGCAGCGTACCCGCCGAACTCCTGCCCGAGCGTCACCGGCGTCGCGTCCATCAGGTGGGTGCGCCCGGACTTCACCACCTCGGCGAACTCCGCGGCCTTGCGCTCCAGGGCCGCCGCGAGGTGGTCGAGCGCCGGGATCAGATCGCGGGTGACCGCCGCCGTCGCCGCGATGTGGATCGACGACGGGAAGACGTCGTTGGACGACTGGCTGGCGTTGACCTCGTCGTTGGGGTGGACGTCCCGGCCCAGCCGCTCGCTCGCCAGCGTCGCGATGACCTCGTTGGTGTTCATGTTGGACGAGGTGCCGGAGCCGGTCTGGAAGACATCGACGGGGAAGTGGTCGTCCCACCGGCCCGCCGCGACCTCCTCCGCCGCCGCGGCCACGGCCCGCGCCACCTCCGGGTCGATCACGCCCAGTTCGGCGTTGACCTCGGCGGCGGCGGCCTTGATCCGTGCCAGCGCCTCGATATGGGCCCGCTCCAGGCGCTGGCCGGAGACGGGGAAGTTCTCCACCGCCCGCTGGGTCTGCGCCCGCCACTTGGCGTGTGCGGGCACCCGCACCTCGCCCATGGAGTCGTGCTCGGTGCGGTACTCCGCGTCCGCCGTGCCGTTCTGCCGGTCCGTCCTGTCGTTCACTTCGCCACCTCCGACCGGCACAGCGTCCGGCGGCTCCGCGGTGTTCCCGACGACGGGAGGTTACCGTCGGTAATGCCCCGTGCGGCCTACGTTTCCGGCGCTCCCCAGGGAGCGCCGGAAACGGGGTGCCGACATCGCCCGATCAGTGCGCGATGCCGTCGATCAGCTCGCGGGCGCCCTGCCGCAGCAGCGCCACCGCCACCGACGTGCCCAGCGTCGCCGGGTCCAGCCGCCCGGCCCACTCGTGGGCGTTGAGCACCGTCTTGCCGTCGGGTGTGAACACACTGGCGCGCAGCGACAGATCGCCGCCGCGTTCGGCGCGGGCGTACCCGGCGATCGGGGAGTTGCAGTGCCCCTGGAGGACGTGGAGGAACATCCGCTCCGCCGTCGCCTCCCGGTGGGCGGCCGGGTCGCCGAGCGGGCTGACGGCGTCGATCAGCTCCGTGTCGCCCTCGCGGCACTGGAGCGCCAGGATGCCGGCGCCGATCGGCGGGCACATCACGTCCGGGGACAGCACCTCGGTGATCACGTCCGTCCGGCCGATGCGCTCCAGACCGGCGACCGCCAGCAGCAGCGCGTCCGCGTCGCCCGCGGCCAGCTTCTCCATCCGGCGGTTGGCGTTGCCGCGCATCGGCACGAACTCCAGATGCGGGTGCGAGGCGGCGAGCTGCGCCCGGCGGCGCACCGAGGAGGTGCCGATACGGGTCCCGGCGGGCAGTTCGTCCAGGGCGAGCCCACCGGGGTGGATGAGGGCGTCCCGTACGTCGTCCCGCTTGAGGAACGCGGCGAACGCCGTCCCCGCGGGCAGCGGCCGGTCGGCGGGGACGTCCTTGACGCAGTGCACCGCCAGATCGGCCTCACCGGCCAGCAGCGCCGCGTCGACCTCCTTGGTGAACGCGCCCTTGCCCTCGACCAGCGACAGATCGCCCAGCCACTTGTCACCGGTGGTCTTCACGGGGACGACCTCGGTGCGCACCCCCGGATGGAGCGCGGTCAGCTCGGCGCGTACCCGCTCCACCTGGGCGAGCGCCATCGGCGAGTCACGGGAGACGATTCGGATCAACTCAGGGGCGGACATGGCTCCACGATAGGCCGTCGCTCCCGGGGACCGTACGGCGGCGGGCCGCGGGTCCCGTACGGGATCGGGACCGTCTTCCGTACGGGGCCGGGGCCGTATCCCGTACGGGTCGGGGCCGCGCCGCCCGGGGCGCTCCGCCTGCCGGACGGCCCGGTGCGACCGGCGGTCGCGCGGCCCCGGGGACGTCACCCGGCGCGCGGGGTGCCCCCGCACGCCGGTCCCGTACGCCGTCCGTGCCCGGTGGTCAGCGCAGCGCCGCGGCCCGCCGGCGGAGTTCGGCGTGGAGGCCGCCGTGCACCTCGACCGGGGGCAGCCACTCCTTGCGGAGCTTGGCGACGCAGGTGTAGTTGCTGTCGCAGACGTTGGCCAGCGGGGACTCCACGGCCTGCGTCACGAATTGGTACGCGTCCAGTTCGCTCAGGCCGAAGTCCCGCGCCAGCCACTGCACCAGGTCGAGCTGGGAGATGCGGAAGGCGTCCTCCAACGGGCGCGCCGAACCGGTCGAGATCAGATGGGTGTCGGACTCGATGCGCGGCCAGGGCGTCGCGACGCCCTTCAGCAGCTCCACGATCACCACCGTGTGCATCGCCGTCTCCACGGCGACCCCGCAGGTCTCGCCCTCGCCCTGGCGCGCGTGCCCGTCGCCGAGGCTGAACAGCGCGCCCTCGACGTTCACCCCCAGGTAGCAGGTGACCCCGGCACGCATCTCCGGGGTGTCCATGTTGCCGCCGTGCGCGTCCGGGACGAGCGCGGAACGCGCCTCCAGGTTGGCCGGGGCCACCCCGACCGTGCCGTGCATCGGCTCCATCGGGAGCGTCAGCGTGTGGTCGCTGTCCCGGGCGGTGAAGCGGCACAGCCGCCGCTCCCGGTCGAGCTGCCAGATCCACACCGTCTCCGGGAGCGGCGGGTGCAGCGCGGCGGTGGTGTGGGTGGCGGTCAGCGCCCCGAAGAGCGGCACGGTCGTCGACGCCGCCCAGTCCCGGCGCGGTTCGACGGAGACGAAGTGCACCGCCAGGGTGTCCCCGGGCTCGGCGCCCTCGACGTGGAACGGCCCGGTCTGCGGATTGAGGTACGGGAACTCGCAGACCCGCGAGACCAGGTCGTCAGTGGTCCGCACCCGGCCGCCGAAGCAGTCCTCGGTGAAGACGTCCAGAACGGTGCCGGGGGCGATCCGCGCGACGGGCGGGACGCCGCCGAACGTCCAGGCGTACTCCTGCGCGGTGGGCCGGACGGTGAGCACACGCGGGTCGGCGGCGGGATCGGTCATCGGGACTCCTCATCGTGGGGCGGATCGGCGGGATCGGGCGGTACGGCGGGCCGGGGCGCGCCCGGGCGGGAGGCGCCGGACGGGCCGGGGCGTGCGGGGGAGCCGGGCGCGCCGGGGCGCGCGGTGGGCGGGGCCGCGCCGGGGCGCGCCGCCGGTCCGTACGCGCCCTCCCGCACGCCGTCCGCCGGGCCGGAACCGGCGGCGGAGTCCTCGGCCGGCCCGGGCTCCGGGCCCGCCGCCTCGATGCCGGCGAGCCCCACGGACGCCAGGGCGTCCGGCCGCCGCGACCGCACCACCGCGACCACGGCCAGCCCGGCGGCCGTCCAGCCGGCCACCACCGCCCCCGCGTACGAGACCGGCGCGGTCAGCTTCGCGACGAACGGGAACGCGGGGATACCGGCGGCGGTCAGCAGCGCCGGGGTGAACGCGGCGATGCCCAGCACCGGGAGGAGCAGATGGCGCACCGGGCGGAACGCGGCGCGGCGACGGCGCAGGAAGTAGCCCGCGCAGGCGGCGTTGGTGAGCAGGTAGACCGCGATGACCGCGACCACCACCACCGTCGCCAGCAGCAGGAACGCGGTCCGCGGGCCGAACGCCCCGCCCAGGAGCAGCGCCGCGCCCAGCGCGATCACGAACTGCGCCGCCAGCCCCGTCACGGGCGAGCGGTGCACCGGATGGACCCGCGCGAAGGCCCGCGGGAAGAGCCCGTCGCGGCCCAGCGCGAAGGCGGTCCGGGTCGAGGCGTTGGTGGCCGCGTTGGCGTTGGCGACCGTCGAGTTGACCACCGCCAGGAAGATCAGCACCCAGACCGCCCCGTAGGAGGCGCGGGCCACCCCGTCCCAGGACGACGCGCCGGACGGCCCGAAGGAGGCGAACGCGTCCGGCCCCACGTACACCGTGATCGCGTACGTGGTGAGGAGGAACAGCAGCCCCACACAGAGCGCCGCGCCGAGGACCGCGCGGCGCACCGTACGGCGCGGATCGCGGGCCTCCTCGGCCAGCGGCGCCGCCGCCTCGAACCCGGCGAACGCCAGCACGGTGTAGACCGAGCCCGCCACGACACCGGACAGCCCCGGGTGGCCCGGCGGAGTGTGCGAAGTGCCGAACACCGACAGGGTGTTGCCTTCCCCGGCGGCCGCGATCAGCACCACCGCGAGCACCCCGAAGACCAGCACCTCGAACACGCCGAGGGCGGTGCCCAGCCGCGCGGAGGCCCGTATGCCGTAGAACCCCGTCACCGCGATCAGCGCCGCCCCCGCGAGCACCCACGGCCACCACAGGTCCGCCGGGTACCCGGGCCACTCCTGGTGCAGCGTGTCCGCCGTCGTGAACCCCAACTGGAGCAGCAGCAACGCCGGTACGAGCGCTTCGACCAGCAGATACGTCCAGGCCACCAGGAAGCCGACGACGGGGTGCAGCCCCTGGGCGCTGTACGTCGCCACCGAACCGGCCGACGGCAGATGCCGCGCCAGCTCCGCGACGGACGAGGCGGTGAACAGGCAGGCGACCAGGGCGATCAGCACCGACAGCGGCAGCGCGCCGCCCGCGTACGCCGCGCCCGCCGGGATCGACACCGCGACGGCGGCCGCCGGGGCCATCGACGTCACGCTCTGGAACAGCACCTCCCGCAGCCCCACGGCGTCCCGCCGCAGCCCCGGGCCGCTCCCGTCCGCCCCGTGCCGCCCTGCGCGCCCCTGTTGCCCCACGGCCAACTCCCGCACCTCTGACGGATCGGACCCCCGCAGCGTAGGGAGGTGGCCCGGGTGACGGAAGGGGCCATACGGTCATGCCCCGGGCGCCCCCGGGGTGCGCCGGGGGGCGGGCCCCGGGGGCCGAAATCGCGTGGCGAGGCCCCGGTGTGTAAGGGTGGAAACTCGTTGAAAGCACCTCGGTGAAGGGAGACGCGCATGTCCTCGAAGCGACGCCGCAAGAAGAAGGCACGCCGCAAGAACGGAGCCAACCACGGCAGCAGGCCCCAGTCCTGAACCGTCGGCTCCACCACGGCAACGCCGGTGCCCCGCCTCCCTGTCGGAGAGCGGGGCACCGGCGCGTCCAGGGGCGGGCACCCGGCCGTACGTCAGGTTGCCCGCGGCGGTGAACCCGAGGGACGGCCTCCGGCGCGCCGGTCGGCACACTCACCCCGCGCCCGCCGCCCGCCCGGCACCGCACACCGGGCCCGCCGTCCTCAGCCGACGCCGACCGCCACCGCACCGCCCACCGCCGCGCCCGTGACCCCGGCGCCCGCCGTCCGCGGCAGGAACCGCAGGCTGCGCAGGAACGGCAGCAACAGGGCGCAGTAGTCCGCCCAGTGATCGGTGCTCGGGGTGCTGAACGTCACCGTGGCCAGCGTCTGCGCCCCGGGCACGGCATCCGGCGGTACGGGGATGAACACCTGGAGCTGAGCCATCCCCGCGGCGGCGGCACCGGGCGCGCCGGCCTCGTCCGGCCCCGGGGAATCCGCCCGCCGCACCGCGAGCGCCGCCGGACCGCACGGCAGCGTCAGGGCGCTGACCTCCGCACCGGCGGCGTGCTCGGCGAGGGCGGCGCCCACGCCCGCGACCGCGGCGTCGGCGTCCCGGTAGGGGAGCGGGGAGAGCGCGAGGGTCAGCGTCCCCATCGACCACGCGCCGCGGATCCGCCCGAGACAGGTGGCGGCGTAGCGGATGCCCGTGGCGGCGAGCAGCGCCGACGCCCGCGCGTACTCCGCGGTGAGCCGGGCGAACCGCCCGGACGGCAGCCCGGCCCCGCCGTCGACTTCCAGCCGCGCTCTCACCTCGTCCTCCGCCTGTTCGGTGGAGAGCCCGGGGACGACTTCCCGGAAGACCGACGGAATCTCGAAGGCGACGCTTACCGCACTCATTCGACTCACCATGATCGCTGGACTATCGACTATCGCTGGAATTACTGCCGCGTAACCGCCCGTGGCGCGGCCCGAGGGGCCGCCGGACGGCAGCACCGACCGGCCGTCGATGCTGAAGGAGAGTGATACCGGGGCCCCTGCGCCGGGCCGTGTCCGCCGCACCGGTATTCCCGCCGGGGAAATTCCGGAAAGGCGGGACAGGTGGGGGAAAAGAGACACCGCGCAGGAAGGGCCGGACGTTCCGTGCCGCCGTACGGGCCCCGTCAGGGCCGTGAACGGGCGGCGACCGGCCTCATGAGGCGCGGGACGGGACGCTAGGGAGCGGGCGGAAAGGCCGAGCCGAGGCGGTGCATCCGGCGCTCGGCTCGATTTCTCGGCAGGACGGACTGCTCGCCGCCGACCGTGAAATCCCTGGAAACGAACCGGTACATCGATGCTCCCGTACGACGAACCGCGCAGCGACCGGCATTCCCGGCCGATAAAGCTCCCCGAGGCTAACACGGCGATATTGCGCCACGCGCCCGCGCCGATGCGGACAACTCTCGTACGGGAGCGGGGAATTCCCCGGAATCGGGCGCCGGGGGAAATACCGGCAGAACGCGTCCGGCCGCCACCCCGAGCGGGGTGACGGCCGGAAGGAAGGGGCGCGCCCAGGGCGGTGCGGGGCGCGCGTGGCAAGCGCGCACGCCCCCGGGGGTCAGGCCCCCTGACGCACCGGGATGCTGGTGAACGTCGGTGCGGGCGCCGGGTCCTGGAAGAAGTCGTTGCCCTTGTCGTCGACGACGATGAACGCGGGGAAGTCCTCGACCTCGATCCGCCAGACCGCCTCCATGCCCAGCTCCTCGTACTCCAGGACCTCGACCTTCTTGATGCAGTCCTGCGCGAGGCGGGCCGCCGGACCGCCGATGGAGCCCAGGTAGAAGCCGCCGTGCGCCGCGCAGGCGTCGGTGACCTGCTGGGAGCGGTTGCCCTTGGCGAGCATGATCTTCGAACCGCCGGCCGCCTGGAACTGCTCGACGTACGCGTCCATCCGCCCCGCGGTCGTCGGACCGAACGAACCGGAGGCGAAGCCCTCGGGCGTCTTGGCCGGACCGGCGTAGTACACCGGGTGGTTCTTCAGGTACTCCGGCATCTCCTCGCCGGCGTCCAGCCGCTCCTTGATCTTCGCGTGGGCGATGTCACGGGCGACGACCAGCGTGCCGGTGAGCGACAGCCGGGTCTTGACCGGGTGCTTGGTCAGCTCGGCGAGCATCTCGTCCATCGGGCGGTTCAGGTCGATCTTCACCGCGTCGAGGTCCGGACCCGCGCCCTCGGTCAGCTCCTCCTCGGTGGTCTCCGGCAGGAAGCGCGCCGGGTCGGTCTCCAACTGCTCCAGGAAGACGCCCTCGGCGGTGATCTTCGCGACCGCCTGCCGGTCCGCCGAACAGGAGACCGCGATGGCCACCGGGCAGGACGCGCCGTGCCGCGGCAGCCGCACCACGCGCACGTCGTGGCAGAAGTACTTGCCGCCGAACTGCGCGCCGATACCGATCTTCTGCGTCAGCTCGAAGACCTTCTCCTCCAGCTCCTTGTCCCGGAAGCCGTGGCCGGTCGGCGAGCCCTCGGCGGGCAGCTCGTCCAGGTAGTGCGCGGAGGCGTACTTGGCGGTCTTCAGCGCGTACTCGGCGGAGGTGCCGCCGACGACGATCGCCAGGTGGTACGGCGGGCAGGCGGCCGTACCCAGCGAACGGATCTTCTGCTCCAGGAACTTCATCATGGAGGTCTCGTTGAGAACCGCCTTCGTCTCCTGGAACAGGAACGACTTGTTGGCGCTGCCGCCGCCCTTCGCCATGAAGAGGAACTTGTAGGCGTCGCCGTCGTTCGCGTACAGCTCGATCTGCGCCGGCAGGTTGGACCCGGTGTTCTTCTCGTCCCACATGGTCAGCGGGGCCATCTGCGAGTACCGCAGGTTGAGCTGGGTGTACGCGTCGAAGATGCCGCGCGAGAGGGCCTCCTCGTCACCGCCCTCGGTGAGCACCTGCTGGCCGCGCTTGCCCATGACGATGGCGGTGCCGGTGTCCTGGCACATCGGGAGCACGCCCGCCGCCGCGATGTTGGCGTTCTTCAGCAGGTCCAGCGCGACGAACCGGTCGTTGGCGCTGGCCTCCGGGTCGTCGAGGATCTTGCGGAGCTGTGCGAGGTGCGTCGGGCGCAGGTAGTGCGCGATGTCGTGCATCGCCTCGGCCGCCAGCTTGCGCAGCGCCTCCGGCTCGACCTTGAGGAACGTCCGGCCGTCCGCCTCGAAGGTGCTCACGCCCTCCGAGGTGACCAGGCGGTACTGGGTGGTGTCCGCGCCTACGGGGAGCAGATCGGTGTAGGCGAATGCGGGGCCGGAGGGGCGGGAGACGGGGGGCATGAAGGCCAATCCTCACTCGACAGGGGGGTTCCGCTGACGTCTGCGGCAGCACCGACCAGCGTAGAACCCTGGCGGAGCGCACCGCTTGTGAGGTAGGGCTCAGTCCCTGCGGGGCCCCATGAGGGGCGCCCGACGTGCGGCGGCGCGCCCCGCACGAACGCTCCGGGAAGCCCCTTACGCGCGCGCCCGGGGCACCCCGTACGGGTCCGCCCCGCCCGGGACCGGATGCCCGGCCATGTCTCGAATCCCTGTTCGCGATGTATCGCGTTTGGGTACGCTGGGGCCGTGGATGCTGACAACCGGGGGACCGACCCCGCGACCCCCGCCGGACCGCGTGACGACAGCGGCCGGCAGCCCGCGCGTGCGGAGCGGCGGCCGGTCGACATGACCAAGCCCGTCGCCGAGGCCGACCTCCGGGCATCGGACGCGGACCGCGACCGGATCGCCGGAATCCTGCGGGAGGCGCTGGCGGAGGGGAGGCTGGACGCCGAGGAGCACGCCGAGCGGATCGACGCGGTCTACCGCGCCAAGACCCTGGGCGAGCTGGAGCCGATGGTGCGGGACCTGCCCGCACCGGGCGGCGCGGGCCGCACCGCGCGGCAGCGGTCCGCCGCCGAGGCGTACGCCGGACCGGTGCCGGACCAGAGCCTGGTCGCCGTCTTCAGCGCCTCGACCCGTAAGGGCCGCTGGCGGGTCCCGCGGCGGATCAACGCCGTGGCGGTCTTCGGCAGCGTCGAGATCGACCTGACCGAGGCGCTCTTCCCGCAGCAGCAGGTGCAGATCAACGTCACCGCCATCTTCGGCAGCGTCGAGATCCGCGTCCCCGAGAACCTCACCCTGCGCAGCAGCGGCTCCGGCGTACTCGGCTCCTTCGAGGTGACGACCAACGACGCGGTCGAGCCGGACGCCCCGATCGTCCAGGTCAACGGCTACGCCGTCCTCGGCAGCGTGGAGGCCAGGCCCAAGCGCGGCGCCTGGATCCGCGACCTTATAGGCCGGCTGCGCGACGACCACCACCAACTCCGCGAGCAGCTCCGCGAGGAGCGCCACGACCGCCACGCCACCCGCCGCACCGAACGGTACGACCGCCACGACCGCTACCCCGAGGGCGGCCACTGAGGGGCGCACGAGGGGCGCGCGGACCCGGCGACGGGCGGCGTCGCGCCCGTCGGGTCCGGGGCGCACCCCGGACCACGCGGGCGGCCCGGCAGCTAGACGCGCCGGGCCACAGGCCCACACCGGGCAAGGGCGCGCCGCAGGACAGCCCGGTGACACCCGTACCGCAGGTGCGGGGCAATGGCGCGGACAGCGCATGTCGGGCGTCCGTGACACCCGCGTACGGCAGGGCGCGGCACGGTGCGGGCGGGGCGCGCCGAACGGCCACGGGAGCCGCGTACGACGGCGTCCGTACCGCCCGCCAGGCCGCTCCCGGAGCCCCTTCCCGATCACCACGGTGTGCATAAGCGCGGGTACAGCGGGTAGGGCTGGGGGCATCGTCTCTCGTACGGCGGCGGGCTGCGAAGTGCCGTGCGCAGAGGGACGGACCAGGGTGCCGCCCACTTGCCGAAGCCGTCGTCAGGAGTAGACCGTGCTGCTACCGCAACAGCCCCTGCAGGCCGCCGCTGCCGTCCCGTCCCCACGCCTCCCCTCGCGCGACGAGGCCGGCCCCTGGCATGCCGACGCCGCGTGCCGCCGGGACGAGGCCGGGCTCTTCTTCGCCCCGTCCAAGGAGCCCACCGCCGCCCGGCTGGCGCGGGAGGAGGCGGCGAAGCGGGTCTGCGCCCGCTGTCCCGTGATGCTCGAATGCCGTGAGCACGCCCTGCTGCAGCCCGAGCCGTACGGCGTCTGGGGCGGCCTGACCGCCGCCGAGCGCCGCGTGGTCCTCACCCGGCGCCGCCGCCGCGAGGCCGACATCCCGCGGCAGAGCCGGATGCCCGCCGCGGGCTGAATCACGAGCGGTACGGCGCGCGCCCCGGGGAAGAGCCGGAAAGCTCTTCCCCGGGGCGCGCGCCGTGTGCCGTCCGGATCAGCTCGGGCGCTCGAAGTCCACCGAGCTGTACGCGCGCAGCTTCGACAGCCGGTGCTGGGAGTCGATCTGGCGGATCGTGCCCGACTTCGAGCGCATCACCAGGGACTGGGTGTACGCGGTTTCCGCGCGGTAGCGGACGCCGCGCAGCAGGTCGCCGTCGGTGATGCCGGTCGCGACGAAGAAGACGTTGTCGCCCTTGACGAGGTCCTCGATCGCCAGGACCTTGTCGAGGTCGTGCCCGGCGTCGAGGGCGCGCTGCCGCTCCGCGTCGTCCTTGGGCCACAGCTTGGCCTGGAGGGTGCCGCCGAGGCACTTGAGGGCGCAGGCGGCGATGATGCCCTCGGGGGTGCCGCCGATGCCGAGGAGCAGGTCGACGCCGGTGCCCTCACGGGCGGCCATGATCGCGCCGGCCACATCGCCGTCCGAGATGAACTTGATGCGGGCGCCCGCCTCGCGGACCTCCTTGACCAGGCCGTCGTGGCGCGGCCGGTCCAGGATGACGACGGTGACGTCCTCGACGGCGGAACGCTTCGCCTTGGCGATGCGCTTGATGTTCACCGCGACGGGCGCGTTGATGTCGACGAAGTCGGCGGCCTCGGGGCCGGTGGCGAGCTTGTCCATGTAGAAGACCGCGGACGGGTCGAACATGGAGCCGCGCTCGGCGACGGCCATCACGGAGACGGCGTTGGCCATGCCCTTGGCGGTCAGCGTCGTACCGTCCACCGGGTCGACGGCCACATCGCACTCGGGGCCGGTGCCGTCGCCGACGCGCTCGCCGTTGTAGAGCATCGGGGCGTTGTCCTTCTCGCCCTCGCCGATCACCACCACGCCGTCCATCGACACGGTGTGGATCAGGGCGCGCATCGCCTTGACCGCCGCACCGTCGGCGCCGTTCTTGTCGCCGCGCCCGACCCACCGGCCCGACGCCATGGCGCCGGCCTCGGTGACCCGGACCAACTCCAGGGCGAGGTTGCGGTCGGGGGCCTCGGGGCTGACTTCCAGGGGGGACGGGAGCTGATGCTCGGACACGAGCGCACCTTTCTGTACGGCTATGCCGCAGGTCTGAGGGTGTCTGCGATTTTATCGGTACGCCGCGAAAGTGAGCAGGCGGCCCTTCGCATGAGCGGTGCGGCGACCGGCGGGAACGGGCCGCACGCGGGATGTCGCCATGGGGGCCGTGTCCGGATCGCGCGGGCCATGGGGGACGATAGGGGGCGTGGCTGGAACGCGAGGCAGACAAACGGTACGGGACATGCTCCTGTCGCTGGCGGTGATCGGCGTGCTCGTCGCGGTGATCTACATCTTCATCCCGCACGACGACAGCGGCACCGCGGAGAAGAAGGCGGTGCTGACCGTCGACACCCGCGTCGAGACCGCCACGGCCCGCCGGGCGGCCCCGTACCCGATCGCCGCGCCGGAGGGGCTGCCGAAGACCTGGCGCACCACCTCCGTGTCGTACCGCGCCACCGAGGACGGCAAGGGCGGCGCCTGGCATCTGGGGCTGCTCGACCCGGAGCAGCAGTACGCGGCGGTGGAGCAGAGCGACGCGGCGGCGGAGAAGTTCATCAAGGAGGTCACCCTCGGTGCCTCCCGCGCCAAGGGCGAGCAGGCCGTCGGCAGCAAGAAGTGGGACCGCTACAAGGGTGAGAAGTACAACGCGCTGGTGCGCGAGGAGCCCGGGGTGACCACGGTGGTCACCGGTACCGCGCCGTACGGCCGGCTCGCCGAGCTGGCCGCGGCGCTGGTGGCGAAGAAGGGCTGACCGGCGGGTTCCGGACGTACGTGGTCCGGGTCGCCCGCGCGTACAGGACGACGACGAAGGCCGCCGCACCCTCATGGGGGGCGGCGGCCTTCGCGTGCCGGGGCCCCGGCCCGTGGTGGGCGCGGGGCCGCGGCGGGTGGCTCAGATGGTGGTGACGGCCTCGGTGTAGTCGAGGCGGGGCGAGCGCGGGAAGAAGGCGTCGGCGCCCGGCTTGCCGAGGTTGATGACGAGGAAGGACTTCTGCTTGCCGTCGCCGAAGAACTCCTTGTCGACGGCGGCGAAGTCGAAGCCGGTCATCGGGCCGGCGGCGAGGCCGGCGGCGCGGATGCCGAGGATGAAGTAGCCGGCCTGGAGGGTGGCGTTCTGGGTGCCGGCGGCCTCGCGGACGGCGGCCTCGGAGAAGAACGCGTCCTTGACGCCCGGGGCGTGCGGGAAGAGCTGCGGCAGCTTCTCGTGGAAGTCGAGGTCCACGGAGAGGATCGCGGTCAGCGGCGCGGCCAGCGTCTTCGGGCCGTTGGCCCCCATGGCGTGGGCGACCAGACGCTTACGGGCGTCCTCGGAGCGGACCAGCGTCAGGCGCAGCGGCGACTGGTTGAAGGCGGTCGGAGCGAACTTCACCAGGTCGTAGATGGCCTGGACCTGCTCGTCCGTCACCGGCTCGTCCGTGAACGTGTTGGCGGTCTGGGCCTCGCGGAAGAGGAGGTCCTGAGCGGCGGCGTCAAGGGCGAGAGACATAGAGGCACCTCGGGGTCAGATAGGGGAAGAGGGTCGGGGCTGCCGATCCGGTGAGGTCTACGAGTTCCACTGTAGCCGTAATAGATTAATTTTCAACTAAAGCCGTGGAGGGTGTGAGGGGACTCACGGACCGGGGCTCGTAGGGGCGGCTGGGGCCCGCGGCGGGGGAGCCGGTCCGACGGGAGCGGGCCGGGCCGTTGTTCCGGGGCCCGGCGGGTGGGATTGCCGGGGGAGGCGCCAGGGGGCGGGGCCTGTACGTCGGGCGGCGTGGGCTGAGCTGAGGGTGCGCCGGGCCGGGTGTGGGGCCTTGAGACGGGGTCGAGTCGCGAGGGGCTTGGAGGGTGCGGGTTTCGGGCCGGGCCGTTGCCGCGCCGGGTGGGCGGTGCTGCCCAGGTCGTCAGGGTGGGTCGGGGCTCGGCCCGCCCGTACCGGTGGGCCCGGGGGGTCCTTGCCGGTGGCGCCTCGCCGGTCGCAGGCGGCTGGGCGGGGCGGGGCTCCCCGCCCGGTGCCGGACCGGACCGGGCGCCGGGTGTCCGTACGCGATCAGTCCCGGGCCGCGTCGCTCTCCGGGGCGGCGTCCTCCTCGGCGAGGGCCGCGTCGAGCCGGGCGCGGGCGCCGTCCAGCCAGCGGCGACAGACCTTCGCCAGCTCCTCGCCGCGCTCCCAGAGAGCCAGCGACTCCTCCAGCGTCGTACCGCCGGTCTCCAGACTGCGGACGACCTCGATCAGCTCGTCCCGCGCCTGCTCGTAACCGAGGGTGGAGTCCACGGTCGCCACGGGGCCGACCGCCTCGCGCTCCGCGTCCGTCATCTCGTCCGTCTCCGCCTTCGCCATGCCGTCCAGCCTAAGCGCTGGGTGTGACAGCGCCGTTGCCGTCGCTCACCCGGACCGTGAAGCCGCCCTCGGAGACCCGGGCCCGCAGCTCCTCGCCGTCGCTCACCTCGGACGGTGCGCGCACCGCCGTACCGTCGTGGCGCTGGAGGACGGCGTAACCGCGCTCCAGCGTGGCCTTCGGGGAGAGCGCGACGACCCGGGCGCGGGTGTGCGCCAGCTCCGAGTCGGCGCGGTCCAGCAGATGGCCGAGGGTGCGGCGGCCACGGCCGAGCAGCGCCTCGATCTGCTCGGCGCGCTCCGCCACCATCCGCTGCGGCTGCCGTATCGACGGACGGCTCAGCGCCGCCGCGAGCCCCCGCTCCTCCCGCTCCAGGAAACCGCCGACCGCGCGCAGCGCCCGCTCCCGCAACTGCCGCACCCGCGCCAGCTCCTCGCCGACGTCCGGGACGACCTTCTTCGCCGCGTCGGTCGGGGTGGACGCCCGCAGGTCGGCGACGAGGTCGAGCAGCGGGGTGTCCGGCTCGTGGCCGATCGCGGAGACGACCGGGGTGCGGGCCTCACCGACCGTCCGCACCAGCCGCTCGTCGGAGAACGGCAGCAGATCCTCCACGCTGCCGCCGCCGCGCGCCACGATGATGACGTCCACCTCGGGCAGCGCGTCCAGCTCCCGCACCGCCCCGATGACCTCCGGCACCGCCCGCGCCCCCTGAACGGGGACGTTGCGCACCTCGAAGCGGACGGCGGGCCAGCGGTGCCGGGCGTTCTCCAGCACGTCCCGCTCGGCGGCGCTGGCCCGGCCGCAGACCAGGCCGATGAGCTGCGGCAGGAACGGCAGCGGCTTCTTGCGGTCCGCCGCGAACAGTCCCTCGGCCGCCAGGGACTTCTTCAACTGCTCCAGCCGCGCGAGGAGCTCCCCCACCCCGACCGGCCGGATCTCGGCGGCGCGCAGCGACAACTGGCCGCGCGGGGCGTACCACTCCGGTTTGGCGTGCACCACCACCCGGGCGCCCTCGCCGACCACGTCCGCCACCTGGTCGAAGACCCGGCGGTAGCACGTCACGCTCAGCGAGATGTCGTGCGACGGGTCGCGCAGCGTCAAGAACACCACCCCGGCGCCCGGCCGCCGCGACAACTGGGTGATCTGCCCCTCGACCCAGACGGCGCCGAGCCGGTCGATCCACCCGCCGATCAGCCGCGACACCTGACCGACCGGGACCGGCGCTTCGGGAGACGTGGAGAGAGCCATACGAGCGAGAGTATCGGCGACCACCGACAACGGGCGGGGGCCGACGCGGGGCCGGACGCGTGGTGCGGTGCCCGGCCCGCTCCGCGGTCCCGCGTGGTGCCCGTCCCGCGCGGCGCCCGCGCCCGGCCGCCCCACCCGGGGCCCGACGCACCCGCGGGTCCGGGCCCGGGCCCGGACCCCGTACCGGCCCCACGGAATCTCACACGCGCTCATCCGCACCCGCCGGCGAGAGGCCCCTCACTCCGCCTGCTCACCGCCCCGCCCGGCCCGTCCCCTCCCGTACTGGAGCGCCAGCACCGCCAGCCCCACCGCGAGCCACACCGCGCCCACGACCTGGGCCGTCGGCGACGCCTCGACGATCACGGCGACCACCACCGCCAGGCCGATCACGGGGACCACCACATGGCGCAGCACGCTCGGGACCTCCGCGCGCCGCCGGACGCGGAACCAGCCGATCACCGACGCGTGCAGCAGCGCGAACGCGGTCAGCGCGCCGACGTTCACGATCGACGACAGATGGTCGAGCCCGTCGTCCCGCCGCGCCGCCCACACCGCCGCCACCAGCGTCACCACCGCCGCGCCCAGCAACGCCCGGCGCGGCACCCCACTGCCCGCGTCCACCTTGGCCATCGCCCCGGGCAGCCGCCGGTCCCGGGCCATCGCGAACAGCAGCCGCCCGGCCGCCGCCTGCCCGGCCAGCGCCGCGAACGCCGCGCCCAGCGCCTTGCTCGCCGCCACCAGATCGTGCAGCCAGCCGCCCACCGACGCGTCGACCGTCGTGTAGAACGCCGCGCCCTGCTCACCCGGCTTCGCCGCCAGTTCCGCCGCCGGCATCGGGGCCAGCAGCGCCGCCAGATACGTCTGCACCGCGAACAGCAGCCCGGCCACCACCAGACAGGTGATCACCGCCCGCGCCACCTGGTCCGCGCCCCGCTGTCCGGCGCCCGCCGCCGGTCCGTGCGCCCCCCGCGCCTCCTCCGCGAACGCCGCGATGGCGTCGAAACCGAGATACGACAGCACCGCCACCGACACCGCCGCCAGCACCGCCGTCATCGAGAAGCCGCCCTCGCCGGTCAGCGGCGCCGCCCAGCCGCGCTGCGCGCCGTGCGCCACCAGCTCCGCCACCGCGGCGACCACGAACACCGCCAGCACCGCGATCTCCAGCGCCAGCACCGCGAACCCGACGACCGCCGCCGCCCGCACCCCCCACAGGTTCAGCAGCGTCGTCACCACCACCGCCAGCGCCGTCCACACCCACTGGTGCACCCCGGGGACGAGCGCGTGCATCGCGATCCCGGAGAACAGATACGCCACCGCCGGGATCAGCAGATAGTCCAGCATCGCCATCCACCCGGCGACGAACCCCGCGCCCTCACCCAGCCCCACCCGCGCGTACGTGTAGACCGACCCCGCCTGCGGCGCCACCCGCACCATCTGCGCGTACGAGTACGCCGTGAACGCCATCGCCACCGTCGCGACGAGATAGACGAGGGTGACCGCCCCGCCCGACTTGGCCTGGAGCGTGCCGAAGATGCCGACCGGCGCCATCGGGGCGATGAACAGCAGCCCGTAGACGATCAGGTCCCGGAAGGAGAGCGTCCGCCGCAGCGCCGGCGGGCTGCTGCTGCCCCGCTCCGGCGCCGTCGCCGCCCTGTCGTCCCCGCCCGCCGGCCCCCCGGCCGTGCCGCGCGCCGCATCGTTCTCCGGCATACCGCCTCCCTGGTCTCTCGGCCCCAGTCTGGGCCACCGGCGCGATCTCCGTGCGGTGCGGTACGCCCGTACGATGGGACGCATGACTGCTACGCCCGGCCCGTCACCCGCCACCGCCGCGAGCGAGGACGCCCCGCGTCACGGTGACACCCCGCAGCCCGCCAGCACCCCGAGAGCCGACGCCCCGCGCGAGCGCCGGCGGGTCCTGCTCGCCGCCCCGCGCGGCTACTGCGCGGGGGTGGACCGCGCGGTGATCGCCGTCGAGAAAGCCCTGGAGCAGTACGGCGCTCCCGTCTACGTACGCCACGAGATCGTGCACAACAAGTACGTCGTGAAGACCCTGGAGAAGAAGGGCGCCATCTTCGTCGACGAGACGGCGGAGGTCCCCGAGGGCAACATCGTCATCTTCTCCGCCCACGGCGTCGCCCCGACCGTCCACGAGGAGGCGCGGCGCGGCAAGCTCGCCACCATCGACGCGACCTGCCCGCTGGTCACCAAGGTGCACAAGGAAGCCGTCCGGTACGCCAAGGAGGACTACGACATCCTCCTCATCGGCCACGAGGGTCACGAAGAGGTCATCGGCACCAGCGGCGAGGCGCCCGACCACATCACGCTGGTCGACGGTCCCGAGGACGTCGCGAACGTCGAGGTCCGCGACCCGGACAAGGTCGTCTGGCTCTCCCAGACCACCCTCTCCGTCGACGAGACGATGGAGACGGTCGGCGCCCTCAAGGGCCGCTACCCCAACCTCCTCTCGCCGCCCAGCGACGACATCTGCTACGCCACCCAGAACCGCCAGATCGCGGTCAAGCAGATGGGCGCCGACGCCGACCTCGTCATCGTCGTCGGCTCCAAGAACTCCTCGAACTCCGTCCGCCTCGTCGAGGTCGCCCTCGGCGCCGGCGCCAAGGACGCCCACCTGGTCGACTACGCCGACGAGATCGACGAGAGCTGGCTCGACGGCGTCACCACCGTCGGCGTCACCTCCGGCGCCTCCGTCCCCGACGTCCTCGTCCACGGCGTCCTGGACTGGCTCGCCGAGCGCGGCTACGACGACGTCGAGACGATCACCGCGGCGGAGGAGTCCATCGCCTTCTCGCTGCCCAAGGAGCTGCGGCGTGACCTGCGCGCCGAGGCCAAGGCGGCCACGGAGAGCTGAGCCCGCGGTTCCCGGGAACCGGCCGCCGAGACCTTCCGTACCGGCGGCCGGTTCCGCGTTTCCGGACCGTCCCGGGAGGCCGCCGGTTCCCCGTTCCCGGGGCGCCCCGCGCCCGTCGCGCCTAGCCTTTTCCCATGAAGGTCTTCGGTGTGGACATCGGCGGATCAGGCATCAAGGGTGCCCCGGTCGACCTGGAGCGCGGCGAGCCGGCCGAGCCGCGCCACAAGGTCCTCACCCCGCGGCCCGCCACCCCGGGCGCGGTCGCCGACAGCGTCCGCGAGGTCGTGGCGCACTTCGGCTGGACGGGTCCGGTCGGCGCCACCTTCCCCGGCGTGATCACCGGCGGTGTCACCCGTACCGCCGCCAACGTCGACAAGGACTGGATCGGCACCGACGCCGCCCAGCTCCTCACCGGACGGCTCGGCGCCGACTGCCCGGTCACGCTCCTCAACGACGCGGACGCCGCCGGGCTCGCCGAAATGCGCTACGGCGCCGGACGCGGCCGCCTCGGCACCGTCATCGTCCTCACCCTCGGCACCGGCATCGGCTCCGCCGTCTTCACCGGCGGCCGCCTGGTGCCCAACACCGAACTGGGCCATCTGGAGCTGAACGGCCACGACGCCGAGACCCGCGCCGCCACCCACGCCAAGGACACCGAGGGGCTGAGCTGGTCACGCTGGGCGCGGCGGCTCACCAAGTACCTGACCCATGTGGAGATGCTCTTCTCGCCCGAGCTGTTCGTGCTCGGCGGCGGGGTCAGCCGCAAGGCCGACAAGTTCCTGCCGCTGCTCGAAGGGATCAGGGCCGAGATCGTGCCGGCTCGGCTTCGGAACGACGCGGGGATCGTGGGTGCCGCGATGGCCGCTCATGCCGCTCGGGCTGCGGCGCCACCTGCCGCGGACGGTTCCCGGGAGCCCGCCCCGGCGCCCGCCCCTCCGCCGCACCGGGACGCCGGTTCCCCGGACGGCCCGCCGGTCGCGTCGCCGGTCGGCTGGCCCGACGCCGCACGATGAGCACCACCTTGCGCACCAGCGCGAGGAAGACGCAGACCAGCGTCCCCGCGTAGAGCCAGCCCGCGTTCAGCGCCAGCACGGTGAAGACACCCATCAGCAGCCCGGCGAACCCGTCCGCACCGTGCGCGATCGGCACCGCCCCGAGCGTGAACGCGATCGGCAGCGCCACCGGCGCCGCGATGAGGTCGTACGGCCGCACCCACAGCCCCGCGCAGAGCGAGACCAGGACGAAGAACACGCCGTACGGGGTCTGCGCGCCGTCGAGGAGCAGTTCGTCGAGGGCGGCGAAGGCGAGCAGCGCGAGGGTGCTCAGCAGGCCGCAGCCCAGGCCGGTCAGTTTCGGGGCGGGCATCCGCCGCACCACCGCGGCGACCTTGCCGGGCAGCGGCCGCGGACCGGCCCGGTAGACGGTCGCGGTACCGGCGGCCGGCCGCTCGGCGTCCGCGGGTTCCGCACCGGGCCGCTCCCGCCCCGGCCGCCCCTTCGCCGGGCGCGGCAGCCGGGGATCGCGGACCGCGGAGGGCCCGCCGCTCACGGACGGGCGGTGCTGGGGTGCGCGCGCATCTCGTTGCTCCACCCGCCAACGGTAGGCCGCCCAGTGCTATGAACGTGCTCCGGGACACGCCAGGGTGCCTCACCGATGCCGCGTTCGGGGGCCCGCACCGGGCCGGACGGCCCACCGCCCGCGCCCCGTAAACTGGTGGATCGGCCCCTACGGGAGCCGTGTCCGCCCTCACCGCCTCGCTCCCCGGGATGTCGCCACCGTGTCGCTCACGATCGGAATCGTCGGACTGCCCAACGTCGGCAAGTCGACCCTCTTCAACGCCCTGACCAAGAACGATGTGCTGGCGGCCAACTACCCGTTCGCCACCATCGAGCCGAACGTCGGCGTCGTCGGCGTCCCCGACACCCGCCTGGCCAAGCTCGCCGAGATCTTCAGCTCCGAGCGCGTCCTCCCGGCGACCGTCGACTTCGTCGACATCGCGGGCATCGTCCGCGGCGCCAGCGAGGGCGAGGGCCTGGGCAACAAGTTCCTCGCGAACATCCGCGAGTCCGACGCGATCTGCCAGGTCATCCGCGCCTTCGCCGACGAGAACGTCGTCCACGTCGACGGCAAGATCTCGCCCCGCGACGACATCGAGACGATCAACACCGAGCTGATCCTCGCCGACCTCCAGACCATCGAGAAGGTCCTGCCGCGCCTCCAGAAGGAGTCGCGCATCAAGAAGGACATCGCCCCGAAGGTCAAGGCCGTCGAGGAGGCCAAGGAGATCCTGGAGCGCGGCGACACCCTCTTCTCCCAGGGCATCGTCCAGGGCTCCGGCAACGAAGAGCTCCTCCACGACCTCCACCTCCTCACCACCAAGCCCTTCCTCTACGTCTTCAACGTCGACGAGGACGAGCTGACCGACGAGGCGTTCCAGGCCGAACAGCGCGCCCTCGTCGCCCCCGCCGAGGCGATCTTCCTCAACGCCAAGCTGGAGGCCGACCTCGCCGAGCTGGACGAGGAGGACGCCATGGAACTCCTCCAGTCCGTAGGCGCCGAGGAGCCCGGCCTCGCCACCCTCGCCCGCGCCGGCTTCGCCACCCTCGGCCTGCAGACCTACCTGACGGCCGGCCCCAAGGAATCCCGCGCCTGGACCATCAAGCAGGGCGCCACCGCCCCCGAAGCCGCCGGCGTCATCCACACCGACTTCCAGAAGGGCTTCATCAAGGCCGAGGTCATCTCCTTCGCCGACCTGGTCGAGACGGGCTCGGTAGCCGAGGCCCGCGCCAAGGGCAAGGCGCGGATGGAGGGCAAGGAGTATGTGATGCAGGACGGGGATGTGGTGGAGTTCCGGTTCAATGTGTGACCAGGTGACGTGATGCCACGTCGCTGATCTGGCAAATGCGCAGGTCAGAGAGGGCTCGACTCTTCGGAGTCGGGCCCTTTGCGTTTCCCGCGCTGGGATAGCTGACCCCTCGTCATGTCGCGGTGTGATCGTGCGCTTCGAGCGGTACGAAGTTGCGTGGGAGACACGATCGGCGGATGCCTCAGGCATCTCCAATGGTTGAGAGTGTGCTCGGCTGCCAGCGCGGTTGGCACCGCCATCGTTTCGGCGATGGCTCCGGATGGTTGGCAGTGCGCGAGGGACGGCATCGTAGCGCTCCGGCAACGGCTCCGGTCCGAGTCTGCCGACTCAAGTCATGCGGACTTTGAGGGGAACCGGAGGATTCTCCTCGGTTATCTGCAAGCAGATAATGAACGAACGCACGCCGCGTTCGTCGCTGCATGGAACGGGTACTTGCTCCGGTTGCTTGTCGCACAGCCTCAGGCTCTTGACGCCCTCCGGCAGCTCAACGCGATGCTTGCGCAGCAGCACACCAGTAGTGTCCATCCCTCCCTGGACATGACTGCCGATGCAAGCGGTAACGGGCAGGTGTTCCAGGCTGGTCGAGACCAGAGGATCACGCAGAAGTGAATCCGCCCAGCCGTGACGGAGAAATGAATGAGTCCTGGTCGATGCGGGCCGAAGCTTTCGATGAGAGCCAGGTATATCAGGCCGGTAGAGATCAGCACTTCGTCCAGAACCACTACCACTTCGACGCAACGAAACCTCGCGTTCGCGAGATGGTTCAGGACGATGACGAATATGAGTATGTCTTCTATATGGGACCGTGGCACGTCCCGGTCACGATTTTGCTCTATCTACTTGCCCCGGTGCCATTGCTCGTAGGCGGCACCAGTCTGCAACTTGTCTTTGAGGCTGAGCCCGGACCTTCAATCTGGTGGCTCATGGTCTACACGGCATGCACCGTGATCGTTGGCGTGACCATTGAGGTCGTCATGCTGAACAAGGCACTTCTCCGCAGCCCGTGGAGCTTCAGCACTGACACGTACGTCAGGGTTCTTCACGGACTGGCCGCCGCTGGGCTCTTCATCTATTCCTTGATCCGTCCTCCGGGTGAAGCTGGAAGCATCGGACGCCTCGCCCTTGATTGTGCGGAGGTTCTGGGGCCGTTGTAGCGGCAGATCTCCGGGTGGTCGGTGGCAATGGCGACTGACTGTGTGTTCTTCGCTCGTTTCGAAGTGACTTTCGGACACGCCAGTCGGGTCACGGCAGTATGCCTTGGAGTGTCGTGGCCTGAAGGTGTTGAACAGCGGAGGCGGTGGGCCCTGTCGGTGCCCGTGATCAGGCCGGGGGCGTGCAAGAAATCACCCCAGCCCTTGGCTCATTGCCGACACGGTTGAGTGGCGTTGTCGGTCCCGGGCTCTCTCGTATTCTGTTGTGAATTCCGTGCTGGTGTGGTTCTGGGAGGCGCCCGCATAACCACAGGCCAGCCGGATTGTGGTGGAGTTCTGCTTCAACGTCTGACCAGGTGTCGTGACACCACATCGCAGATCCGGCACCTGCGCGGATTGGCAGGGACCCGGCCTTTCGGCCGGGTCCCACTGATTCCCGCGCGGCTCCCCGCGGCTCAGCCCTCCGTGCCGGCGGCTGTCAGGAACCCGCGTACGTATCCGGCGACCGTGTCCAGATGGCTCTCCAGCAGGAAGTGACCGCCTCCGGGTACGAGGTGGATCTCCGCGCCGGGCAGATCTCTCGCGAAGGCGTGGGCGCCTTCGGGGCCGAAGATCTCGTCGTTCGCGCCCCAGACTGCCAGGAGGGGGACCTGGCTTTCCCGGAAGTAGGTGTGCAGGCGGGGGTAGAGGGGGCGGTTGGTGGCGTAGTCGCGGAAGAGGGCCAGTTGGACGAGGTCGTTGCCGGGGCGGCTGATCTCGTGGTGGTCGGTGGTCCAGGTGTCGGGGTCGACCAGTTCGGGGCGGGCCACGCCGTGCAGATACTGCCAGTGGATGGCGTCGAGGGTGAGGGCGGTGCGGACGGCGGGTTCGGTGCGGGGACCGGGGTCGGCGGCGTAGGCCCAGAGGGGGTCCCAGAAGCCGGGGACGAAGCCGTCCTCGTAGGCGTTGCCGTTCTGGGTGATCACCGCGGTGACGGCTTCCGGGGTGCGGAGCGCCAGCCGCCAGGCGAGGGGGGCGCCGTAGTCCTGGACGTAGACGGCGTAGCGGGCGATGCCGAGGTGGGTCAGGAGAGCTTCGGTGAGGTCGGCCAGGGCGTCGAAGGTGTAGGGGAACGTGTCCGCGGGCGGGGCGTCGGAGCGGCCGAAGCCGAGGTGGTCGGGGGCGATGAGGTGGAAGCGGTCGGCCAGCGCCGGGATGAGGTGGCGGAACATGCGGGAGCTGGTGGGGAACCCGTGCAGGAGGACGAGTGCGGGGGCCTCGCGGGGGCCTGCCTCGCGGTAGAAGAGGCGGTGTCCCCGGACTGTGGCGTAGCGGTGGTGGATCTCCGTCATGACTAACCCCTTCGATACTTTATGGAGGTTGTCTCTCGGGTTTCAGTACGGCAGCTCTGAGGTAACCTGTCAAGTGGCTTGAAGGGGTTAGGTGAGAGGTGGGTCGGGCTGTGCTGGACGAAGAAGCCCTGATGGAGGCGTTGAACAGCACCCCTGTCGTTGACGGCCGGTGCCGCGATCTGTGGGAGGACGGCGACGGGCTCGCGAGATGGGCGCGGGAGCACGGCGGGCACGGCGGGGAGGGTGAGCGCCGGTGGCTGCGCACCGCCCGGGACGCGCTCCACGCGGTGGAGTCGGGCGCGGCGGCGGAGTCCCGGCTGCGGAGGGTCCTCGCGGGGGTGCGGAAAGTACCGGAGCCCGGCGCGGCGGGGGTCGAGTGGCGGCTGGAGGTGCCGTCGGAGCGCAGGCTCGCCGTGGAACTCGTGCTCGCGTGGGCGGACGTCAAGGAGCGCCTGCCCGGCCGGTTGCGGCCGTGCGGGAACCCCGAGTGCCGCCTTTTCCTGCTGGACCGCAGCCGTGCCAACACCGCGCGGTGGTGCTCGATGAAGACCTGCGGCAACCGGCTCAAGGCCCGCCGTCACCAGGCCCGGACGCGGGACAGTTCGTAAGCCGGGGCCCTGGCGGGCCGAGGTGGCACAGCGGTTCGCCGGCCAGGAGCGCCTGGCTGCCCTCGGCGGCGTGCGGATGTCCCGGCCGGTACGCCATCCCGCGCCCGCTTCCGGTTTTCGGTGCGAGGGGAACGCAACGAGCGTGTTCTCGGCGGGAATTCACCCCGGAAATGAAAGATCGGCGGCTTTCTTTCCCGCTTTTTCTTCTTTTTCTTACGGGAGTTGAGCTCGGGTGGAGCGCGGCGGGGTGAAGTCCCTTTGCTCCGAGGAGTGTTGGGGGTATTGCGGGCGCACGCCCGAGGGCGGGCCCGTCGGGTCGTTCCGTTCCCGTGTGCGTCGCGCCGGATTCTCTGAGCGGTGAACCGTGCCGCGGGGCCCGTCATGCCTTCGAAACCCTCGCGAGCCTTCCTCGACACCTGCGGTTCAGGTGCTGTAGGCCGTAGCGGCACATCGGGTGCCCTGTTGCAAGGGGTAAAACAAGCCAATCGGCGAGCGCGGGATGGCCGTTTTGTGTGGGGTGGTGCCGTCGGGCGTCATCGGGAGAACAGCTCGAAGCGGACGATTCGCGTCGTGCCGTCGGGGCCGGGGCGCAGGGTCCGGTCGAGGAAGTCGCGGGCGTAGGCGAGGGGATCGGGCGCCGGGGAGCCGGGGGCGGCGAGGCCCTGGATGTACGTCCGGTGGGCGGCGAGGGAGGCCACGGCGGCGTCGAAACCGGAGCCGATCGCCATCGCGTGCGTGGGGGTGGGGGAGTCGGCCACGGCGATGTGGCGGACGCCGTTCCAGGGCGGGAGATCTTCCTCTGTGACGAGGTCGGGGAAGATCCAGCGATTGCCCGCGTCGGCGGCGGCGTCGAGGACGGCGCGGCCGACGGTGCGGTGGTCGGGGGTGTTCCAGTGGCCGCCCTCCCAGGTGTCGTGGTGGTTGAGGGTGACGAGCAGGTCGGGGCGGTGGCGGCGGACGGCCGCCGACAGGTCACGGCGCAGGGCGAGCGTCGGGGTGACGGTCCCGTCGGGATGGTCGAGGAACTCGACGGTACGGACGCCGACGAGGGCGGCGCCGGCCCGCTCCTCGGCCTCGCGGACCGCGGCGCACTCCTCGGGCGCGAGACCGTCGATACCGGCCTCGCCGCGCGTCACCAGGAGATAGGTGACGGTGCGCCCGGAGGCGGTCCATTCGGCGACGGCGGCGGCCGCGCCGTACTCCAGGTCGTCGGGGTGCGCGGCGATGGCGAGCGCGTGGCGCCAGTCGTCGGGCAGGGCGGGGAGCGGGGTGGTGTCGCCGGTCACGGGACTCCTCGGGGTAGGGCCTCCTTGACGTCCACCTTCGCCCATTTCCTTGATCGTTATGCCGGGTGAGCTGGGGGTCATCACATTGGGTGATTTCCTGGCCCAAGGTTGCGGGTGGCGACGCGCAGTTGCCACGCTGTTACCCACCGCCAAGCTGTTGGGAGGGCCCGTGTCTTTCGGTGAGCAGCCCGCGTACCTCCGCGTCGCAGGTGACCTGCGTCAGAAGATCGTCGACGGCGCGCTGCCGCCGCACACCCGGCTCCCCTCGCAGGCCCGCATCCGCGCCCAGTACGGCGTCTCCGACACCGTCGCACTGGAAGCGCGCAAGGTCCTCATGGCGGAGGGCCTCGTCGAGGGCCGCTCCGGCTCCGGTACGTATGTGCGTGAGCGCCCCGCCCCCCGCCGGATCGCCCGGGCCGGGCACCACGCCGGGCCGTCCTGCACGCCCTTCCGGCAGGAGCAGACGGACGAGCGTGTCGCGGGTAGCTGGGAGTCGAGCAGCCGGCAGGAGGAGGCGGGGAGCGCGATCGCCGGGCGGCTGCGGATCGAGCCGGGCGCGCGGGTCATGCGGACGCGGTACGTCTTCCGGGCGGAGGGTGAGCCGGCCATGGTCTCGACCTCCTGGGAGCCGCTGGAGATCACCGGCCGCACCCCGGTGATGCTGCCCGAGGAGGGCCCGCTCGCGGGGCGCGGAGTGGTCGAGCGGATGGCCGCGATCGACGTGGTGGTGGACAACGTCGTGGAGGAGGTCGGCGCCCGGCCGGGGCTGGCTGAAGAAGTCATGGTGCTGGGCGGCGTGCCGGGCCATGCTGTGCTCGTCATCTCGCGGACGTATTTCGCCGGGGGCAGGCCCGTGGAGACCGCCGATGTGGTCACCCTCGCCGACCGGCACCGTGTGACGTATCACCTGCCGGTCCGTTAGGTCCGGCGCGACGGGGGCGGGAGGAAGCAAGGGCGGGACGGGGAGTCGGACGCGAGGGCCTCGGGATGGGTCCGCGTACCGCCCGTAACGCCAGTTTCATGCGGACTCGTTGTCCGTATTCATTCTTATTTGTCGGCTGCACCGTGTCGTGGGAATAGTCACACCCGCTCGCTGGGGCGGGGCTTTTCGCCGGGTGAGGGAATCCGATCATCCGATTCGCTCTTACGATGGCGAAGTTTGTGCACGGCACGGGGGAAGACCAGGAGACCAAGCACGTGAGCACGACGAAGACCCCGAGCGCGGAGCAGGGCTCGCACTCCAATTACCGCCGGTCCCTAGGGACCATCGCCCTGACCGCCACTGGTCTCGGGTCCATCATCGGCTCCGGTTGGCTCTTCGGAGCCGAACGGGCCGCTGCCATCGCCGGTCCCGCCGCCATCCTCGCCTGGGTGATCGGCGCGGTCGTCGCACTCACCATCGCCCTGACCTACACCGAGCTGGGGTCGATGTTCCCGAAGGCCGGCGGCATGGTCCGCTACGGCCAGTACTCGCACGGCTCGCTCGCCGGTTACCTCGCGGCGTGGGCCAACTGGATCGCGATCGTCTCCGTGATCCCCGGTGAGGCCACCGCCTCCGTCCAGTACATGAGCTCCTGGGACTTCGGCTGGGCCCAGGCGCTGTACGACGGCAAGGAGCTGACCGGCAGCGGTGTGGCGCTCGCCAGCGTGCTGCTGATCTTCTACTTCTTCCTGAACTGGTTCGCGATCACGCTGTTCGCGAAGACCAACACCGCGATCACGGTCTTCAAGGTCGTCGTTCCGATCCTGACCGCGAGCGCGCTGATGATCGCGCACTTCGACACGGGCAACATCAAGGACGCCGGCGGCTTCACGCCGAACGGCTGGAGCTCGGTCTTCACCGCCGTCGCGGTCTCCGGCATCGTCTGGGCCTACAACGGCTTCCAGTCGCCGCTGAACCTCGCCGCCGAGGCGCGCAACCCGGGCCGCTCGCTGCCGAAGGCCGTCATCGGCTCCATCGTCATCGCGCTGGTGATCTACGTCGCCCTCCAGGTCGCGTTCCTGATGGCGGTGCCCGGTGACAAGCTCGCCTCCGCCGGCGGCTGGGCCGGTCTCGGCTACAACTCGCCGCTCGCCGACCTCGCCATCGCCTGGGGCCTGAACTGGCTGGCGATGCTGCTCTACGCCGACGCCTTCATCTCGCCGTCCGGCACGGGCATGATCTACGCCGCCACCACCTCGCGCATGATCCACGGCGTGCAGGAGAACGGTCACCTGCCCGGCATCTTCGGCAAGGTCGACAAGAAGACCGGCGTGCCGCGTCCGGCGCTGGTGCTCAACCTCGTCATCGCCTTCCTGTTCCTCGCGGTCTTCCGCGGCTGGGGTTCGCTGGCGGAGATCGTCTCCGTCGCCACGGTCATCTCGTACATCACCGGCCCCGTCGCCGTGATGTCGCTGCGCCGCCTCTCGCCCGGTCTGAAGCGTCCGGTGCAGTTGAAGGTGATGCCGGTCATCGCCCCGATCGCGATGGTCTTCGGTTCGCTGGTGCTGTACTGGGGCCGCTGGCCGCTCACCGGCAAGGTCATCCTGATCATGGCGGTCGGCCTGCCGGTCTGGGCCTGGTACGAGATCGGCAAGCCGCTCTCGCAGGGCCGTAAGCCGTGGGCCGAGCTGCGTCCGCACCTCAAGGCCGGCGCCTGGATGGTGGTGTACCTGCTGGTGATGGCGATCGTCTCGTACAGCGGCGGCAAGGAGTTCGGCGGCAAGGGCTACCTGCCGGAGGGCGTGGACATCGTCGTCGTCATCCTCATCGGCCTCGCGTTCTACTTCTGGGGCGTGCGCAGCTCGTGGCGGAACCCCTCGCTGGTCGCGGTCGAGGAGGAGATCCGCGCGGCGGAGGAGGCCGAGGAGTCCGGGGCCGCCACCGTGGGCGCGCAGCGCAGCGGCGACGCGGGTCCCGATGACGACCGTCCCTCGGACGGCAAGGTCCGCAGCGACGCCTGATCCGCACCGCTTCCGGGGCCCGGCCCCGGGGGATGTACCACCGAGCCGTACGGCTCCACCGGCCACTCGCAGGCCCGCCCGGTACGCCGGGGGCCCGCGGGTGGCCGGTTCCGTCTCTCCTTGTGCCATTCCGTATCCGCTGAGTGAAGGTCGGGCGTAGGGTCGGGCATATGCAGAATGCGGATTCGGTATCGGCCCGGGAGGGGCACGGGATGACGCGCGGTGCTGCGGACGGAGCGATGTGATGGCCGGCGGAACGACCGAGCTGCCCTGGCTCGTCATTCGTCAGGAGGAAGGCGGCCATCGTTATCGGGTGGGCCGGTACGCCACCCGCGCGGAGGCCGAGCGGGTCGCCGGACGCCTCGACGGCGACGGTGACCAGCGGCTCTATGTGGTGGAGAAGATGGATGTGACGACCGGCTGAGCGGGTTGCGGAGCGTGGTGCGCGCCGTAGGCTGCCGCGTATGACGACGGTGCGTGTGGTGGTGGGCGGCGCGGTGCTCGACCGCGGGCGGTTGCTGGCCGCGCGGCGCAGCGCGCCGCCCGCGCTGGCCGGTCGCTGGGAGCTGCCCGGCGGCAAGGTGGAGGACGGCGAGAGCCCCGAACAGGCGCTCGTCCGCGAGCTGCGCGAGGAGCTGGGCGTCGAGGCCGAGCCGCTGGAGCCGATCGAGGGCGAGTGGCCGCTGCGCCCCGGGTTCGTCCTGCGGGTGTGGGCCGCCAAGCTGGTCTCCGGCGAGCCGCGGCCGCTCCAGGACCACGACGAGCTGCGCTGGCTGGAGCCGGCCGAGGAGCTGTCGGTGGACTGGCTGGACCAGGACCGCCCGGCGGTCGCCGCGGCGATGCGGCTGCTGCGGGAGGGCGCGGATCCGGCCACCGCCGCGCCGCCCGATCCCTCACGCTCCACCATGCCCGGCGGGCGCACACCGCTCTGAGGCCGGCGGGCGTCCGGTCGTACGGGGTGGCGGACGGGCTCGGGCGGTGGGTTCGTCCGGGTGGCCCGGGCGCCCGTGCGCGGGCGGTACGGGCGGGCAATTATCGGGTATGTCCTGATTGACCCACTTACAGGCGGGTGCGGTGGGCGCCGCACCATGGGAAGTGATCGGCGTGAGCGACAGCGGAGCGGCAGGAGCCCCCGAATCGGCACACGCCGTCCGCCGTCGTGACCCGGCCGCCGGGGCGTCCGCCGTCGCCGAGTGGAGTTTCCCCGCCGAGCCCGGCGCCGTCCGCACCGCGCGGGCCACGGTCCGCGCGAGCCTCGCCGACTGGCATCTCGATCCCCTCATCGACACCGCCGTGCTGCTCGTCAGCGAACTGGTCACCAACTCCCTGACGTACGCCAGCGGCCCGATCGGCGTCCGGCTGGAACGGCTCGGCGGCGGACTCCTCGTCGAGGTCTCCGATCCGCTGCCCGATCCGCCGCTGGAGCGCGCCGCGGCCCCCGACGACGAGGGCGGACGCGGACTCCAACTGGTCGCCCGCGCCTCCCGGCGCTGGGGGACGCGGCACGGGAAGAGCGGCAAGACCGTGTGGTTCGAGCTGGCGGTGGCTGGTTAGGAGACAGGTGGCCCCGGTTGACGCGCGTCGTTGCCCATTCGTCGACAAACCGTGCCGAGGCCGCGATCGAGACTGTGCTGTGATCGTGAAGACCGTGTTCCGAAGTGCCGAGGTGCTGATTTACTCGGCAGGTCCGGTCCGGGCACGATGAGCTGGAGGGGACGGGGCTCGTGAGCGAGTTGTCATCCGGCGGGACGGTTCCCGCGCAGACCGCAGGTCACGGCGGGAAAGGCCCGGCCGACGCGGTCGTCGTCCCGCCTGCCCACGCGCCGCAGGACCCGCCGGTGTGGCAGTCCAGCCGGCCCGGTTCGATCTACGACTACATCCGGCTCGCGTCCTTCTCCCTCGGCCCCGACGGCCGTATCGACAGCTGGAGCGAGCGCGCCACCGCCATGCTCGGCATCTCCGCCGCCCAGGCCGTCGGCAAGGACCCGGTCGAGGCGTTCGTCCCCCATGAGCTGCGCGAGACCGGATACCGCGCGGTCTCCCGGATCCTCGACGGCCGGGAGTGGACGGGCCTGGTCCCCTACCGCCGGGAGGACGGCGGCGCGGCCGACGGGCTCGCGGAGATCTACGTCATGCCGTCCGAGACGGAGACCGGTGAGCGCGCCGCGGTATGCCTCGTCGTCGACGTCCGGGCGCTGCGCGGTATCGAGACCGACCTCGCCGCCGCGCAGGCGGTGTTCGGCCAGTCCCCGATGGGCTTCACCCTCTTCGACACCCGGCTGCGGCTGCTCCGCGTCAACGAGCGGTTCGCCACCGTCTTCGGCGGCCCGGCGAGCAAGTACCGCGGCGGCACCCCGTACGACTTCCTGCCGCGGACCGAGGCCGAGCGGATGACGGTGGCGCTGCGCCGGGTGCTGGAGACCGGTGAGCCGGTGTCCGAGATGCAACTGGTCGGCGTGGTGCCCGGGGAGGAGGACCGGCGGCGCTGGTCGGTCTCGCTCTACCGCCTGCACGGCGCCAGCGGCCGCCCCATCGGCGTCGCCGCGCTCGCCTCCGACGTCACCGGGCGCCGCCGCGCCGAACGCGAGGCCGCCAACGCCCGCCGCAACCTCGCGCTGCTCAACGAGGCGGGCGCCCGCATAGGCAACTCCCTCGACCTGGAGACCACCGCCCGCACCCTCCTCGACGTCGCCGTCCCGCAGTTCTGCGACCTGGCCTCCGTCGACCTCTACCAGGGGCTGCTGGCGGGCGACGAGGCGCCGCCCGGGATGAGCGACGGCAGCGCGGAGCTGCGCCGGGTCGCCTTCTCCAGCGCCGTCTCGGACGCGCCGCTCGCCACCATGCCCGCCGCGCCCGAGGGCGGACCGGTCGCGGTCGGCGCCGTGCACCGCTATCCGTTCCACTCGCCGTGCGCGGCGGCGCTGCGTACCGCGCAGGCGCAGATCGTCCCCGGCCGGGAGGGGGAGGAGGGCCGCGAGCTGGGCGCCGTGGTGCACTCCACGCTCGCGGTGCCGATGGTCGCGCGGGACACCGTCGTCGGTCTGGTGCAGTTCTCCCGGACGAAGGGCAGCGAACCGTTCGGCGAGCGGGACACCGCGCTCGCCGTGGAGCTGGCGGCGCGCGCCGCGGTCTGTATTGACAACGCCCGGCTCTACCGCCGCGAGCACGAGCGGGCGCTGATGCTCCAGCGCAGCCTGCTGCCGCCCGGTGACCCGGAGGCCGCCGGGCTCGACATCGCCTGCCGCTATCTGCCGGGCGCCGCCGCCACCGAGGTCGGCGGCGACTGGTTCGACGTCATCGAGCTGCCCGGTCACCGCACCGCGCTGGTCGTCGGCGACGTCATGGGCCGCGGGCTGCGCGCCGCCGTCGCCATGGGTGAGCTGCGTACCGCCGTGCGCACGCTGGCCCTTCTCGACCTGGAGCCGGCCGAGGTGCTGGCCGCGCTGGACGAGGTCGCCCGCGGGCTGGGCGGCGGTGAGGGGCGCGGCGGCAAGCGCTCCGCGGCCGGCCGCTCCTCGGCGCCCGGCGTGCCGCACGCCGCCGGAGCCGCCGATCTCTCCGAGGTCTACCTCGCCACCTGCGTCTACGCCGTCTACGACCCGGTCACCCGCCGCTGTACGTTCGCCAACGCCGGGCATCTGCCGCCGGTGCTGGTCGAGGAGGGCGCGGAGGCGGCGCTGCTGGACGTCCCGCCGGGCATGCCGCTGGGCGTCGGCGGCGAGCCGTTCGAGGAGATCGAGGTGGAGCTGGCGGACGGCGCGCTGCTCGCCCTCTACACCGACGGTCTGGTGGAGTCCCGCGATCACCCGCTGGACGAGGGCCTGGAGGCGTTCCGCGGCGCGCTCGACGCCGACCGGCCGCTGGAGGACGCCTGCGATCACGTCCTGACCACCTTGGACACCTCGCACGGCGAGGACGACATCGCGCTGCTGATGGCCCGGGTGCACGGACTGCCCAAGGACGCGGTGGGGGACTGGAACCTCGCGCCGGAGGCCCGTTCGGTGGCGCGCGCCCGGGAGCTGGCCCGCGACCAGCTCACCGACTGGGGCCTTACGGAGCTGGTGGACACCACCGAGCTGCTCGTCAGCGAGCTGGTCACCAACGCGCTGCGGCACGGCCACGGCGAGATCCGGCTGCGCCTGCTGCGCGACCGGTCCCTGGTGTGCGAGGTGTGGGACGCCGATCTCGCCCAGCCGCGCCGCCGCCGCGCCCGCGACACCGACGAGGGCGGCCGGGGTCTGCAACTGGTCGGCCTGCTCAGCTCCGGCTGGGGCAGCCGCCGCACCCCCCGCGGCAAGACCGTCTGGTTCGAACTCGCCCTGCCCGACGGCGACCACCCGGCGCCGGATCCGGCCGAGGCGCTGCTGAGCATGTTCTGAGCGGGGCACGTCCGTAGCCCGGTCCCGTCGCGGGGCCGGGCTTCGTCGTGCCGGGCGGCGGGGCGTACGGGGCCGGGCTTCCGGGCGTGGCCCCTCCGGCGGCCGGCCGCGCCGCGCACCGCCCCGGTCGCGCCGCCTCCTTCGTACGTCCTCCGCGCCTGCGGCCTTGCGCCCGGTCCCGGCCTCCGTTTCGTCAGGGTGCGTGCCGGTCCTTCGCGCCCAGGCCCTCGTCCTCGGCGTCGGACCACAGGGCGCTGTCGTACGGGGTGTCGGGGACGGGGACGACCCGGGGGCCGCCGGGCGCGGGGGTGCGGGCGGGCGCGACGGCGGTGCGGAGCAGGCGCAGGCTTTCGCCCAGGTGGTCGGTGTCGGTGCGGACCCGGCGGATGTCGAGCCCGTCGCCGAGCCGGTGTTCCAGGCGGACCACGGCCCGTTCCAGCTCGTCCAGGGTGCGTTCGGCCGTCGTCAGTTCGTCGTGAAGGGACATGATCCGCCCTCTCTGCCGGAAACGTCGTCCGGGAAGGCCGGCGGGCGCCGGGCGGGGGTGTCTTCGCGAGGACCGGGGAGACACCCCTGGCTCCGGAGCGCGGGGACGACCTCCTACGTCCCGAGTGTCCCGCGTCGCGGTGGGACGGGAAAGGCGGGACGGGCCGCGCCGCCCCGGGGTACCGGCGGTGCGGCGCCGCGGCGGAGGTCCGGGGCTGCCGGTACGCCAGGGGCGGCCGGGCGGTGGCCGCTCCCGTGCCGTTCCCGGCGGCTCTTCCGCCGGGCGGGTGGCCTTGGCCAGGGGCGCCGCCGTGTCGGGCGGGCGGGCCGCCCCCGGTCGCTTTCAGTGGGGGTGTCATAGATGTGATGAGCCGCTAAGTGGGCCGGACGTGGCACGGCGGCTCGGCGCGGCGTCGGTGCGAGCCCTCGGAGGTAACAGCCATGACCGACCACGTCAGCCCAGGCCGCGCCGCGCACCGCGGACGCCGCGCCGCCCTTCTCGCGGCGGGGTTGCTGCTCCCGCTGCCGGTCCTGGCCGGCTGCGGTGACGACGGCGGTGGCGGCGCGGGCCTCGCCCAGGACATCGCGGCGGCGCCACGCGGCCGGGTCGCGAACGGCGGCACCGTCCGCTGGGCCGTCGACGCGCTGCCCGGCACCCTCAACGCCTTCCACACCGACGCCGACGCGGCCACCGACCGGGTCACCGGCGCCGTCCTGCCGCAGTTGTTCACCCTCGACCGCGGCGGCGCCCCGCAGCGCAACGCCGACTACCTCACCGCCGCGGACCTCACCACCCGCGAGCCCCGGCAGGTCGTCGTCTACAAGCTCAACCCCAAGGCCCGCTGGAGCGACGGCCGCCCGATCGGCGCCGCCGACTTCCTCGCCCAGTGGAAGGCGCTGCGCGGCACCGACCACGCGTACTGGACCGCACGCAACGCCGGGTACGACCGCATCGCCAAGGTCGAACAGGGCGCCGGGCCGCACGAGGTCAAGGTCACCTTCGCCCGGCCCTACACCGACTGGAAGGCGCTGTTCACCCCGCTCTACCCGCGGTCGGTCATGGCCGACGCCGACACCTTCAACGACGGCGCCCGCGACCGGCTCCCGGTGACCGCCGGACCGTTCGCCGTCGGCGACCGCGACTCCGACGGCGGCTCCCTCACCCTGGAACGCGACCGCCACTGGTGGGGCGCGCCCGCCAAGCTCGACCGGCTGGAGCTGCGCGCCGTACCGCGCGGGAAGCGGGCCGAGGCGCTGAGCGGCGGCAGCGTCGATGTCGCGGAGGTCGACGCGGCCGTCGCGAAGAAGATCGACGAAGCGGGGGGCGCCGCCGCCCCGGCGGGCGTCCCCAAGAGCGTCCACGCGGGCAACGCGGGCGCCCCGGCCGAGGGCGCCCCCGGTGAGGTCGCCGCCGACGCCGTGCGCGCCCAGGCCGCCGCCCGCGGTTCCGAGGCGGCCCGCGCCGAGGCCCGTGCCGCGGCCGCCACCCGGACGCTGCGCGGCTACACCGTCCGCCGGGCGCTGCGGCCCGCCGCCACCCAGCTCGCGCTGAACGGCGGCAGCGGGCCGCTCGCCGACGACCGGGTGCGGCGCGCGGTGGCCCGCGCCATCGACCGCCAGGCCCTCGCCGACACCGTCCTCAAACCGCTGCGGCTGCCCGCCGCACCGCCCGGCAGCCATCTGCTGCTGGCCGGGCAGGAGGGGTACGCCGACCACAGCGACGCCGTCGGCGGCACCGACACCGACGCGGCGAAGACGCTGCTGGCGGACGCCGGCTGGCGCTCGGGCCGGTCGGCGAAGCACCCGCAGCAGCCCGCCAAGGGCGACGCGCAGGCCGGTCACGGCGGCGCCCCCGGCGACGCGGGGAAGGCCGACGGGCAGCGGATCGCGGCGCAGGGACCCGCGGTGATGAAGGACGGCAAGCCGCTGACCTTGCGTTTCGTCCTGCCCGACGGGCCGGCCGGCGCGGAGCTGCGCACCGTGGGCCACCGGATCGCCACCATGCTCGCCCGGATCGGCATCGCCACCGACGTCCAGAAGGTCGCCGACGACGGCTACTTCCAGGACCACATCGCGGCCGGCGACTACGACCTCGCGCTCTACTCCTGGCCGGGCTCCGCCTACCCGTCGACCGACGCCCGGCCGGTCTACGCCAAGCCGCAGCCCGCGCCGGACGGTTCGCTCGACGTCGGGCAGAACTACACCCGGGTGGGCAGCGACCGCGTCGACCAGCTCTTCGACGAGGCGGTCTCCGACCTCGACCCGAAGGCCGCGCGGGAGGCGCTGAACAAGGCGGACGCCCGGATCTGGGCCTCGGCCGGCTCGATCCCGCTCTACCAGCGCCCCGAACTGGTCGCCACGAAGAAGTCACTCGTCAACATCGGCTCCTTCGGCTTCGCCGCCCCGCGCTTCCAGGACATCGGCTACGCGAAGTGAGCCCGGCCCCGCCGCCGCGCCGTACGGAGTTGACGGCGCGGCGGCGGGCGGGTGGAACCGGGGCGTCCCAAGGCCGGACAATCGGTGAGAACGCCCAGGTCAGGCCGGGTGCGGGCGGCCTGGGGAGGTCGATACCGCGGCAGCCACGTACCATGGGGTGAGGCCGTGGCGTCTTCATGCCCGGCAGGCGCGCGTACCGGACCGTACGCGCCGCCCACCACGATTCCGGGAGAAGCGCCGCAAGTGCCCACGCGCCACGACATCCGCAACGTCGCCATCGTCGCCCACGTCGACCACGGCAAGACGACCATCGTCGACGCCATGCTCAAGCAGGCGGGGGCCTTCGCCGCTCACCAGCTCGACTCCGTCGACGACCGGGTCATGGACTCCAACGACCTGGAGCGCGAGAAGGGCATCACCATTCTCGCGAAGAACACCGCGGTCAAGTACCACCCCAAGGACGGTGGCGACCCGATCACGATCAACATCATCGACACCCCCGGCCACGCCGACTTCGGCGGCGAGGTCGAGCGCGGTCTGTCGATGGTCGACGCGGTCGTGCTGCTGGTCGACGCCTCCGAGGGCCCGCTGCCGCAGACCCGCTTCGTGCTCCGCAAGGCGCTGGCCCAGCGGCTGCCCGTCATCCTCTGCATCAACAAGACGGACCGCCCGGACTCCCGGATCGACGAGGTCGTCAACGAGACGTACGACCTCTTCCTCGACCTGGACGCCGACGAGGACCAGATCGAGTTCCCGATCGTCTACGCCTGCGGCCGTGACGGCGTCGCGTCGCTGACCAAGCCGGAGGACGGCACCGTCCCGGCGGACTCCACCAACCTGGAGCCGTTCTTCTCCACGCTGCTGGAGCACGTCCCGGCGCCGGAGTACGACGAGACCGCCCCGCTCCAGGCCCACGTCACCAACCTCGACGCGGACAACTTCCTCGGCCGTATCGCGCTGCTCCGTGTCGAGCAGGGCGAGCTGCGCAAGGGCCAGACCGTGGCCTGGATGAAGCGCGACGGTTCGATCTCCAACGTCCGCATCACCGAGCTGATGATGACCGAGGCGCTGACCCGCAAGCCCGCCGAGGTCGCCGGTCCCGGTGACATCTGCGCGGTCGCCGGTATCCCGGAGATCATGATCGGTGAGACGCTGGCCGACCCGGAGAACCCGGTCGCGCTGCCGCTGATCACCGTCGACGAGCCCGCCATCTCGATGACCATCGGCACCAACACCTCGCCGCTGGTCGGCCGGGGCGGCACCGGTAAGGGCGCGGACGCCAAGGCGGCGGTCAAGGACCGCAAGGTCACCGCCCGCCAGGTCAAGGACCGCCTCGACCGCGAGCTGATCGGTAACGTCTCGCTGCGCGTCCTGGACACCGAGCGTCCCGACGCCTGGGAGGTGCAGGGCCGCGGTGAGCTGGCGCTGGCCATCCTGGTCGAGCAGATGCGCCGTGAGGGCTTCGAGATGACCATCGGCAAGCCGCAGGTCGTCACCAAGCAGGTCGACGGCAAGACCCACGAGCCGGTCGAGCGGATGACGGTCGACGTGCCCGAGGAGCACATGGGCGCGGTCACGCAGCTCATGGGCACCCGTAAGGGCCGGATGGACAACATGTCCAACCACGGCTCCGGCTGGGTCCGCATGGAGTTCGTCGTCCCCTCCCGCGGTCTGATCGGCTTCCGTACGGAGTTCCTGACCAACACCCGCGGTACGGGTATCGCCCACTCCATCCACGAGGGCCACGAGCCGTGGTTCGGCGAGCTGAAGACCCGTAACAACGGCTCTCTGGTCGCCGACCGCTCCGGCGCGGTCACCGCGTTCGCGATGACCAACCTCCAGGAGCGCGGTGTGCTCTTCACCGAGCCCGGCACCGAGGTGTACGAGGGCATGATCGTCGGCGAGAACTCCCGCGCCGACGACATGGACGTCAACATCACCAAGGAGAAGAAGCTCACCAACATGCGCTCCTCCTCCGCGGACTCCTTCGAGGCGATCGTGCCGCCGCGGAAGCTCTCGCTGGAGCAGTCGCTGGAGTTCTGCCGCGACGACGAGTGCGTCGAGGTGACCCCGGAGGCGGTCCGTATCCGCAAGGTCGTCCTCGACCAGAAGGAGCGCGGCCGTACCGCGTCGCGCGCCAAGCGCTGACGCCGCACCGCTGATCGACGAAGCGCCCCGCGGGACTCCGGTCCTGCGGGGCGCTTCGCCATGTCCGGGGACGGCCCCGGCCGGGAGCGCGGCGGGCTTTTATCGCGGTGATTGGATCTTGTCAACGGCATCTTGGTCCCGACCATTTGGCTTGGTGTCCGTATTACGGACCAATTCTTGAGTGATGCTTCCCACCTCGTCCCTTTCTTCCCTGTACGGATCGTTTGCTTTGTCCGAATTTCGAACGCGGTAAGCGGGAGATGTGACCTAATCGAGACGCTTTACACGTGGTTTATGGCCGGAACGTGACTGAGACTGGGCCGTATTGAGCTCGGGTCAATGGGTCACGCGCCGTAAGAGGCGCCGACTCACGAGCATCGGGGGCTGGTTGCGGACTGTCAGGGGTGTCAGTCGCGGCCGGCTCCTTTCCATAGCAGAAGATGGACTCATGAGGAGGCAGTCCCATGCGCGGTGCCAAGAGCGCCACCTGGGTCGCAGGAGCGATAGTCGTGGCCCTGGGGGCCACGGCCTGTGGCGGCGGCAGCAGTGCGAGCGCCGAACCCGGCGTCGTCCGGGCCAACTGGGGTGACCCCCAGAACCCGCTGGAGCCCGCCAACACCAACGAGGTGCTGGGCGGCAAGGTCCTGGACATGATCTTCAGCAATCTGAAGAGCTACGACCCGAAGACCGGCGAGGCGAAGAACGACGTCGCGCAGTCCATCGACACCAAGGACCAGCAGACCTTCACCATCAAGGTGAAGAAGGGCGAGAAGTTCTCCAACGGCGAGGCCGTGACGGCCCGTTCGTTCGTCGACGCCTGGAACTACGGCGCGCTGTCCACCAACGCCCAGAAGAACTCGTACTTCTTCGCCGACATCCAGGGCTACGACAAGGTCGCGCCCGCCAAGGGCAAGCCGACCGCGAAGACCCTCTCCGGTCTGAAGGTCGTCGACGACCGGACCTTCACCGTCACGCTCAACGAGAAGATGTCGACCTGGCCGCTGCGCCTGGGCTACAAGGCGTTCGCGCCGCTGCCCAAGACGTTCTTCAGCGACCACGACGGCTACCTCGCCAAGCCGGTCGGCAACGGTCCGTACGCCGTGGACACGTACGACAAGGGCAAGCAGATGAAGCTCGTCCCCAACCCGCACTACACCGGGGACGACAAGCCGCAGAACAAGGGCGTGCTGCTCAAGGTCTACACCGACTCCAACGCCGCCTACGCGGACCTGCAGTCCGGCAACCTCGACGTCGACGACGACGTGCCCGCCGAGCAGATCCGCAACGCCAAGTCGGACCTGAAGGGCAACTACCTCTCGCAGCCCGCGGGGCTGAACCAGGTCATCACCTTCCCGCTGTACCAGGACACCTGGAACAAGCCGGGCATGGAGAAGGTCCGCAAGGGCCTGTCCATGGCGATCGACCGCAAGGCGATCACCGAGAAGGTCTACAACGGCACCCGCACCCCCGCCACCGACCTCACCTCGCCCGTCCTCGGTGACGCCAACGGCTACAGCAAGGACGTCTGCGGCGACACCTGCGCGTACGACCCCACCGAGGCGAAGAAGCTGATCAAGGAGGGTGGCGGCATCCCCGGCGGGAAGATGACGATCAGTTACAACGCCGACAAGGACTCCCACAAGCAGTGGGTGGACGCGGTCTGCAACAGCATCAACTCCGTGCTGGGCGACGACAAGGCGTGCGTCGGCAACCCCGTCGGCACCTTCGGTGACTTCCGTAACCAGATCACCAAGCAGGAGATGACCCAGCCGTTCCGCTCCGGCTGGCAGATGGACTACCCGCAGATCGAGAACTTCCTGACCCCGCTGTACGCGACCGGCGGCGCCTCCAACGACGCCAAGTTCAGCGACCCGAAGTTCGACGCGCTGCTCAAGCGGGCGGGCGCCGAACCGGACGTCAAGAAGGCCACCGACCTCTACAAGCAGGCCGAGAAGATCGTCCTCGACAAGGTCGTCAGCATCCCGCTGTGGTACCAGAACGGCACCGCCGGCTGGTCCGAGCACGTCACCGGTGTGCAGTTGAACTCCTTCAGCTTCCCGGTCTTCACCAAGATCAAGGTCACCAACTGACCCGACGCGGCCACCGCTGAGGCGGCCGGCGGGCACCACCTGCCCGCCCGGCCCCTCGCGGCACGGCCCCGCGCGCGAACACACCCGCTCACGGCGGCAGGAGCAGCCGGCCACGCCCGCGACCCCAGGTCCCGGGCGCGGCCCCGGCCGCCCCCGCGTCGGCGCTTTACTGGAGGACACATGGGGCGCTACGTCATCCGACGCCTGCTCCAGATGGTGCCCGTCTTCATCGGCACCACATTCTTGATCTTCGTCATGGTCTACGCACTCGGCGACCCCGTCGCCGCGATGTTCGGAGACCGGACGCCCGATCCGGCCACCGCCGCCCAGATCCGGGAATCCCTGCACCTGAACGACCCGCTCTGGAGCCAGTACCTCCAGTACATGGCCGGCATCTTCCGCGGCGACTTCGGCACCGCCTTCAACGGCACGCCCGTCGCCGACCTGATGGGCTCGGCCTTCCCCAACACCATCAAGCTGACGCTGGTGGCCTTCGCCATCGAGGTCGTCGTCGGCGTCGGACTCGGCATCGTCGCCGGGATGCGCCGCGGCCGTCTCGTCGACACCGGCGTGCTGGTCTTCACCCTGCTGGTGATCTCCATCCCGACGTTCGTCACCGGCTACCTGCTCCAGTACTTCATCGGCGTCAAGCTCGCCTGGGCCGCACCGGCGGTCTCCAACGACGTGGCCTTCGGCGAACTGCTGCTGCCCGGCATCGTGCTGGCCGGTGTCTCCCTCGCGTACGTCGCCCGGCTGACCCGTACGTCGATCGCCGAGAACATCCGCTCCGACTACATCCGCACCGCCACCGCCAAGGGCCTGCCCCGGCGGCGCGTCGTCGGTGTGCATCTGCTGCGGAACTCGCTGATCCCGGTGATCACCTTCCTCGGCACCGACATCGGCGCCCTGATGGGCGGCGCGATCGTCACCGAGCGGATCTTCAACATCCAGGGCGTCGGCTACCAGCTCTACCAGGGCATCCTGCGGCAGAACGCGCCCACCGTCGTCGGCTTCGTGACCATCCTCGTGGTCGTCTTCCTCGCCGCCAACCTGATCGTCGACCTGCTCTACGCGGTCCTGGACCCGAGGATCCGTTATGCCTGAGATCACCGAACAGGCCCCCGCGACCGAGGCGGCGACCCCCGCGGCGGCTCCCGAGGCGGCGGCCGCGCCGCGCAGCCTGTGGGGCGACGCCTGGCGGGACCTGCGCCGCAACCCCGTCTTCTACATCTCCGCCGTCCTCATCCTCTTCCTGGTCGTCATCTCGATCTGGCCGAGCCTGCTGACCGGCACCAGCCCGTACGCCTGTGACCTGGGCCGTTCCCAGCAGGGCCCGGCGGCCGGCCATCCCTTCGGCTTCACCACGCAGGGCTGCGACGTGTACGCCCGCACGGTGTACGGGGCCCGCGCCTCCGTCGTCGTCGGTATCTGCACCACACTGCTCGCCGCCGTCCTCGGCTGTGTCTTCGGCGGGCTCGCCGGGTTCTTCGGCGGCTGGTGGGACGCGGTGCTGTCGCGGATCGGCGACATCTTCTTCGGCATCCCGGTGCTGCTCGGCGGCATCGTCTTCCTCTCCGTCGTCAAGGGCGGTTCGATCTTCACCGTCGTGCTGCTGATGGCGGTCCTGGGCTGGCCGCAGATCGCCCGTATCGCGCGCTCCGCGGTCATCTCCGCCAAGCAGCAGGACTACGTGCAGGCGGCCCGCGCGCTCGGCGCGAGCACCCCGCGGATGCTGCTGCGGCACATCGCGCCCAACGCGCTCGCGCCCGTCATCGTCGTGGCGACCATCGCGCTCGGTACGTACATCTCGCTGGAGGCGACGCTGTCGTTCCTCGGCGTCGGCCTCAAGCCGCCGACGGTCTCCTGGGGCATCGACATCTCGTCCGCCGCCACCCAGATCCGTAACGCGCCGCACATGCTGCTGTGGCCGGCGGGGGCGCTGAGCATCACGGTGCTGGCGTTCATCATGCTCGGCGACGCGGTCCGCGACGCCCTCGACCCCAAGCTGCGCTGAGGGAGGCGTACATGACCACCGAGAAGAAGCAGGCCGTCCCCGCGCCGCGCGCCGGGGAGCAGGCGGACACCCCGCTGCTCCAGGTCCGCGATCTGCACGTCGAATTCCACACCCGCGACGGTGTCGTCAAGGCCGTCAACGGCGTCAACTACAGCGTGTCGGCGGGCGAGACGCTGGCCGTGCTCGGCGAGTCCGGGTCCGGCAAGTCCGTCACCGCCCAGGCGATCATGGGCATCCTCGACATGCCGCCGGCGAAGATCCCGCGCGGTGAGATCCGCTTCCGGGGCGAGGACATGCTCACCATGTCCGCCGACGCCCGCCGCCGGCTGCGCGGCGCCAAGATCGCGATGATCTTCCAGGACGCGCTCTCCTCGCTGAACCCGGTGCTGACCGTCGGCTACCAGCTCGGCGAGATGTTCCGGGTCCACCAGGGACTGTCCAAGAAGGCGGCGCTGGCCAAGGCGGTCGAGCTGATGGACCGGGTCAAGATCCCGGCGGCGAAGAGCCGGGCGGGGGACTTCCCGCACCAGTTCTCCGGCGGGATGCGCCAGCGCATCATGATCGCGATGGCGCTGGCCCTGGAACCGGACCTGATCATCGCGGACGAGCCGACCACCGCCCTCGACGTCACCGTCCAGGCCCAGGTCATGGACCTGCTCGCGGAGTTGCAGGCCGAGTACCACATGGGCCTCATCCTCATCACCCACGACCTCGGCGTCGTCGCCGACGTCGCCGACAAGATCGCGGTGATGTACGCGGGCCGGATCGTCGAGACCGCGCCCGTCCACGAGCTGTACAAGAACCCGGCGCACCCCTACACCCGCGGTCTGCTGGACTCCATCCCGCGCCTGGACCACAAGGGCCAGGAGCTGTACGCGATCAAGGGGCTGCCGCCCAACCTGCTGCACATCCCGCAGGGCTGCGCCTTCCACCCGCGCTGCCCCAAGGCGCAGGAAGTGTGCCGGACGGACACCCCGGCGCTGCACACCCTCGGCGAAGGCCGCCGCAGCGCCTGCCACTTCTGGAAGGAGACGGTCAATGGCTGAGCCGGTCAAGGCGGTTGCCGCGGACGGCCGCGAGCCGATCCTCCAGGTCCGCGGCCTCGTCAAGCACTTCCCGCTGACCCGGGGCGTGCTGGTGAAGAAGCAGGTCGGCGCGGTCAAGGCGGTCGACGGCGTCTCGTTCGACCTCTACCGGGGCGAAACCCTCGGCATCGTGGGGGAGTCGGGCTGCGGCAAGTCCACCGTCGCCAAGCTGCTGATGAACCTGGAGCGGGCCACCGCCGGTGAGGTCTTCTACCGGGGCGAGGACATCACCAAGCTGTCGGGGCGCGCGCTGAAGGCGGTGCGCCGCAACATCCAGATGGTGTTCCAGGACCCGTACACCTCGCTCAACCCGCGGATGACGGTCGGCGACATCATCGGCGAGCCCTTCGACATCCACCCGGAGGTCGCGCCCAAGGGTGACCGGCGGCGCAAGGTCCAGGAGCTGCTGGACGTCGTCGGGCTGAACCCGGAGTACCTCAACCGCTATCCGCACCAGTTCTCCGGCGGCCAGCGCCAGCGCATCGGCATCGCCCGCGGTCTCGCGCTCAACCCGGAGATCATCATCTGCGACGAGCCGGTCTCCGCGCTCGACGTCTCCGTCCAGGCGCAGGTCATCAACCTGATGGACCGGCTCCAGAAGGAGTACGACCTCAGCTACCTCTTCATCGCCCACGACCTGTCGATCGTCCGGCACATCTCCGACCGGGTCGGCGTGATGTACCTGGGGCGGATGGCGGAGATCGGCACCGACGCCGAGATCTACGACCACCCCACGCACCCGTACACCCAGGCGCTGCTGTCGGCGGTGCCGGTGCCCGACCCCGAGGCACGCACGGGCCGCGACCGGATCATCCTCACCGGCGATGTGCCGTCCCCGGCCGACCCGCCGTCCGGCTGCCGCTTCCGCACCCGCTGCTGGAAGGCCGAGGAGCGGTGCGCGACCGAGACACCGGAGCTGGCCGTCCCGGCGCGCTTCCGGGACCAGGCGTCCCCGGCGGCCCACCCGTCGGCCTGCCACTTCGCGGAGGTCCGGGACGTGGTGGGCGCGGCGTAGCGCCGTCAGGTACGGCCTCGGGCCGGGTTCCGCGCGGGGGTGCGGGGCCCGGCCCGAGGCGTGTCCGGGGGAGGGCGGCGCCGCCGTACGGGCGGGGGCGCGCCTCCGGAGCCGGGTGGGGCGCCGGGCCGCGCGGTGCGGCGCGCCCGGTCCGTCCGCCGTGCGGCGCGTCCGGTCCGTCCGCCGTGCGGCGCGTCCGGTCCGTCCGCCGTGCGGCGCGTCCGCCCGGACAGGCCCCCGCTTCAGTTGTCGCGCGGGACGACCCGGACCCAGGTGCGGTCGGCGGTGAGGTAGCGGTCGACCGCGAGGTGGGCGCGGGCCAGGGCCGCGTCGAACTCCTCGTCGGTCAGCGGGCAGGAGAGGAACGTTTGTGTCCAGTGGCCGTCCGCGAAGTCGTACTCGACGTGGACCGAGCGCACGCCCGGCCGCACCGGCTCGGAGGAGACCACCCGGATCAGCCCGCCGGCGACGCGGCGCTCGTCCGGGACGCGGTCGTGCCGGTCGGGCGCCTCGCGCTGGATGAGCACACAGCCGTCGTCCTTCACATGGCGGCGGCAGGTCGCCAGCATCCCCTCGCGCACGCCCGGACCCGCGGCGTGGACGAGGAACGAGGCGAGCAGGACCACGTCGAAACGGGCGTCGAGAGTCAGCTCCTCGATGGCGCTGCGGACCGTCCCGGCGCCGCTGATACGTTCCAGCATCTGCGGGGACTCGTCCACGGCGGTGACCGCGAAACCGCGGTGGACCAGTGGATGTGTCATCCGTCCGGCGCCGCAGCCCAGTTCGAGGATGCTGGACGCCGGGCGCACCGCGCCCTCGATGATGTCCGGCTCGTCACCCACCGGAAGCCGTTCGTACAGCTCGACCGCGCAGCCGTCCGGGGTGATCGGCCCCGGTCCGCTGCCCTCGTATCCCTTACGCACCCGCTGTTCCATGGCCACATGCCAGCACGGCGCCACCGAGCCGCGAAAGGGAGCTTTCCGGACAGGACGGGGCGCACTTCGGGGTGCGCGGGGGCGTGCGCGGACGCGCGCGGAGGGGGCGGGGCGGCGCCCGGAGGGACCGGCGCGGGGCGGCCGGTGCGCCCGCCCGGCCCGTACGACCAGCGGCCGGACGAGGGACCGGTGCGGCGGACCGGGGCGGGGCGCGGGCGGCCGGGCCGGGCCGCCCGGTGTCCGTACATCCGACCGGCCCGCCGCCCGGCCGCCGCGCACATGGGCGGATTCCGCGCCCCACGGAGCAACGCACACGGCCGCCGGAGTGCAGCACATCCCGCTTTGGGCTCTTATGTGGTTTACGTGTGGCCGGAGAGCTGAGGAGGCGCCGTATGCGGGGAGCGAAGCGCGCGAGGTGGGCCGTCTGTGCCGTGTCCGTCGCCCTGACGGCGACCGCCTGCGGCGGCGGGGTCGACACCCGCGGATCGGGCGCCGCCGGAATCGTCAGCTCATCCTGGGGAGACCCGCAGAACCCCCTCGAACCGGCCAACACCAACGAGGTCCAGGGCGGCAAGGTCCTGGAGATGATCTTCCGGGGGCTGAAGCGGTACAACCCGAGGACCGGCGCCGCGGAGAACGTCCTCGCCCGGTCGATCGACACCACCGACTCCCGGCACTACACCGTCACCCTCAAGCCCGGCTGGACCTTCAGCAACGGCGAGAAGGTCACCGCGAAATCGTTCACGGACGCCTGGAACTACGGCGCGCTGATCGACAACCGGCAGAAGAACGCGCCATTCTTCCAGTACATCGAGGGATACGACGCCGTCCACCCGGAGAACGGCAAAGCGACCGCGAAAACCCTCTCCGGCCTCAAGGTCGTCAGCCCCACGAAATTCACCGTGACGCTGAACCAGAAATTCTCAAGCTGGCCCGACACCCTCGGCTACAACGCCTTCATGCCGCTGCCGCAGACCTTCTTCACCCACCACGACGCCTGGGTGAAGAAACCGATCGGGAACGGTCCGTACGCCGTGGACTCCTACACCAAGGGCTCCGCGATGAAACTCCGGAAATGGGCGAAGTACCCAGGGGCCGACAAGGCCCGTAACGGCGGTATCGACCTGCGGGTCTACACCGACAACAACACCGCCTACACCGACCTCCAGGCCGGAAATCTCGATCTCGTCGATGACATTCCCGCCACCCAGCTCAAGAACGTCCACGCCGACCTCGGCGACCGCTACATCAACCAGCCGGCGGGCGTCATCCAGACGCTCACCATCCCGATGTACGACAAGAACTGGAACAAGAAAGGCGGCGACAAACTCCGCCGCGGTATCTCCATGGCCATCGACCGTGCCTCGATCACCAAGGAGATCTTCCAGAACACCCGCACCCCCGCCACCGACTGGACCTCGCCCGTCCTCGGCGCCGAGGGCGGCTACCGCCCGGGGCTCTGCGGCGAGGCCTGCGAATTCAACGCCGCCAAGGCGAAAGCGCTCGTCAAGGAGGGCGGCGGGCTCCCCGGCGGCCGTATGACGATCGGCTACAACGCCGACACCGGCTCCCACAAGGACTGGATCGACGCGATCTGCAACAGCATCAACAACGCCCTCGACGACGACAAGGCGTGCGTCGGCGCACCCGTCGGCACCTTCGCCGACTTCCGCAACCGCATCACCTCCGACAAGATGACCGGCCCCTTCCGCGCCGGCTGGCAGATGGACTATCCGCTCATCCAGAACTTCCTCCAGCCGATGTACTACTCCAAAGCCTCGTCCAACGACGGCAAATACAGCAATCCGAAGTTCGACACCCTCATCAACGAGGCGAACGCCGCCACCGACCAGAAGGCGGCCGTCACGAAATTCCAGGACGCCGAACGGATCCTCGCCCAGGACATGCCGGCCATTCCGCTCTGGTACCAGAACGGCAACGGCGGCTACTCCGACCGGATCGCCAATGTGGCGCTGAACCCCTTCAGCGTCCCCGTCTACAACGAGATCACGGTCCACTGACCCAGAACCCGGAGCCCTCATGGGACGCTATGTGATCCGGCGGCTGCTCCAGATGATCCCGGTGTTCATCGGCAGCACGCTCCTGATCTTCCTCATGGTGTACGCGCTGGGTGACCCGGTGGCCGCGCTCTTCGGCGACCGGGCACCCGATCCGGCCACCGCCGCCCAGATCCGCGCCGACCTCTATCTCGACCAGCCGCTGTGGAAACAGTATCTGCACTACATGGCGCAGATCTTCCAGGGGAATTTCGGCACCGCGTTCAACGGCCAGCCGGTCACCGAACTCATGGCCGCCGCCTTTCCCGTGACGCTGCGGCTCACCCTCGTCGCCATCGTCATCGAAATGGTCGCCGGAATCGTCCTCGGCGTCTTCAGCGGACTGCGGCGCGGACGCGCCGTCGACACCACCGTGCTGATCTTCACCCTCGTCGTGGTCTCCATCCCCACCTTCGTCAGCGGCTACGTCCTGCAATTCCTGCTCGGCGTGAAATGGAACTGGGTCAAACCCGCCGTCTCCACCGACGCCCCGCTGGACGAACTCCTGCTCCCCGGACTCGTCCTGGCGCTGGTCTCCCTCGCGTACGTCACCCGGCTCACCCGCACCTCCATCGCCGAGAACGCCCGCGCCGACTACGTCCGCACCGCCATCGCCAAAGGGCTGCCGCGCCACCGCGTCATCACCCGCCACCTGCTGCGCAACTCACTGATCCCGGTGGTCACCTTCATCGGCACCGACATCGGCGCGCTCATGGGCGGCGCCATCGTCACCGAACGGATCTTCAACATCCACGGCGTCGGATTCCAGCTCTACCAGGGCATCCTGCGCCAGAACTCGCCCACCGTCGTCGGCTTCGTGACCATCCTCGTGCTGGTCTTCCTCGTCGCCAACCTCCTCGTCGACCTGCTCTACGCGGTCCTGGACCCGAGGATCCGCTATGCCTGACCCCTACGCGCCCAAAGAGGCGATCACCCACGGCGACGGCGGGCCCGCCGCGCTCGCCATCGGCGAGGCCGAATCCCTGGAACGGCCCCCCGGCGCCGGGCCCGGCGGCACCCCCACCGGCAAACCCCGCAGCCTGTGGAGCGATGCCGCCCGCGACCTGCGCCGTAACCCGGTCTTCCTGCTCTCCGCGCTGATCATCCTGTTCCTGGTGGTCATCGCCATCTGGCCGCAGTTGATCGCGGACGGCAACCCCTACCGCGCCGACCTCGCCAAGGCCCAGGCGGGACCGGAGCCCGGCCACCCCTTCGGCTACGACACCCAGGGCCGCGACGTCTACACCCGCGTCGTCTACGGGGCCCGCGCCTCCATCACCGTCGGCGTCTGCGCCACCGCCGGCGCCGCCCTCTTCGGCAGCCTCCTCGGCGGGCTCGCCGGATTCTTCGGCGGCTGGTGGGACACGCTGCTCTCCCGGCTCGCCGACATCTTCTTCGGCATCCCCGTCATCCTCGGCGGACTGGTCTTCCTCTCCGTCGTCACCAGCTCCACCGTCTGGCCGGTCGTCGGCTTCATCGTGCTGCTCGGCTGGCCGCAGATCGCCCGTATCGCCCGCGGCTCCGTCGTCACCGCCAAACAGAACGACTACGTCCAGGCGGCCCGCGCCCTCGGCGCCGGCAACGGCCGCACCCTGCTGCGGCACATCGCGCCCAACGCCGTCGCGCCGGTGATCGTCGTCGCCACCATCGCGCTCGGTACGTACATCTCGCTGGAGGCGACGCTGTCGTTCCTCGGCGCCGGGCTGAAACCGCCCACCGTCTCCTGGGGCATCGACATCTCCGCCGCCTCCACCTCCATCCGCAACGCGCCGCACATGCTGCTGTGGCCGGCCGGGGCGCTGAGCATCACGGTGCTGGCGTTCATCATGCTCGGCGACGCGGTCCGCGACGCCCTCGACCCCAAACTGCGCTGAGGAGCGGGCAGATGACCAGCAACGACAGCGCCACCGCACCCCGCCCCGAGACCACCGGCACCGACGGGCCACCGCTCCTCGACGTCCGCGATCTGCACGTGGAGTTCCGCACCCGCGACGGCGTCGCCCAGGCGGTCAACGGCGTCAGCTACCGCGTCGCCGCCGGGCAGACCCTCGCCGTCCTCGGCGAGTCCGGCTCCGGGAAGTCCGTCACCGCCCAGGCGATCATGGGCATCCTCGACTCACCCCCCGGCTTCGTCACCGGCGGCGAGATCCGCTTCCAGGGCCGCGATCTGCTCACCCTCGGCCGGGAGGAGCGCCGCCGCATCCGCGGCACCGGCATGGCGATGATCTTCCAGGACGCGCTCTCCGCGCTGAACCCGGTGATGTCGGTCGGCGCCCAGCTCGGCGAGATGTTCCAGGTGCACCGCGGTATGTCCCGCAAGGCGGCCCGCGCCGGGGCCGTCGAGCTGATGGACCGGGTACGGATCCCCGCCGCGAAGAGCCGGGCCGGTGACTACCCGCACCAGTTCTCCGGCGGGATGCGCCAGCGCATCATGATCGCGATGGCGCTGGCCCTGGAACCGGACCTGATCATCGCGGACGAGCCGACCACCGCCCTCGACGTCACCGTCCAGGCCCAGGTCATGGACCTGCTCGCGGAACTCCAACGCGAATACCACATGGGCCTCATCCTCATCACCCACGACCTCGGCGTCGTCGCCGACGTCGCCGACACCATCGCCGTCATGTACGCCGGGCGCATCGTCGAGAACGCCCCCGTCCACCACCTCTACCGGGCCCCCGCCCACCCCTACACCCGCGGTCTGCTGGACTCCATCCCGCGCCTGGACCACAAGGGCCGGGAGCTGTACGCGATCAAGGGCCTGCCGCCCAACCTCACCGCCATCCCGCCCGGCTGCCCCTTCCACCCGCGCTGCCCGCTCGCCCAGGACGTCTGCCGCACCGACCGGCCACCCCTCTACGAGGTGGCCCCGGGCCGCACCAGCGCCTGCCACTTCTGGAAGGAGACGCTCGATGGAGCCCGCTGACCGCCGCCCGGCCGACGCCTCCGGGGCGCCCGGCGCTTCCGGGGCGCCCAACGCCTTCGGGGCGTCCGATGCCTCCCGGGCGGCCGGAGGCCCGGCCGCCGGTTCCGGTTCCGGTTCCGCCGACGGGATCGGTCCCGGCCCCGGCCCTGGCTCTCGCAACGGTTCCGGTTCTGCCGCCGGGCCCGGACCCGGACCCGACCCTGATCCTGGCCCCGGCCCCCGTTCTTCTGCCGTCGGTTCCGGTCGAGGTGAACCGGTTCTGGAGGTCCGCGATCTGGTCAAGCACTTCCCGCTCACCCGCGGCGTCCTCTTCCGGAAGCAGGTCGGCGCGGTCAAGGCGGTCGACGGGGTCTCCTTCGACCTCCGCCGCGGCGAGACCCTCGGCATCGTGGGGGAGTCCGGGTGCGGCAAGTCCACCGTCGCCAAGCTGCTGGTCGGCCTGGAACACCCCACCGCCGGGCAGATCCGCTACCGCGGTGAGGACATCACCAAGCTCTCCGGCCGCGCCCTGAAAGCCGTCCGCCGCAACATCCAGATGGTCTTCCAGGACCCGTACACCTCCCTCAACCCCCGGATGACCGTCGGCGACATCATCGGCGAGCCGTACGACATCCACCCCGAGGTCGCGCCCAAGGGCGACCGGCGGCGCCGGGTACAGGAACTCCTCGACGTCGTCGGGCTCAACCCGGAGTACATCAACCGCTATCCGCACCAGTTCTCCGGCGGCCAGCGCCAGCGCATCGGCATCGCCCGCGGTCTCGCACTGCGCCCCGAGATCATCGTCGCCGACGAACCGGTCTCCGCGCTCGACGTCTCCGTCCAGGCCCAGGTCGTCAACCTGCTGGAGAAACTCCAGAACACCTTCGACCTCAGCTACGTCTTCATCGCCCACGACCTCTCGGTGGTCCGCCACATCTCCGACCGGGTCGCCGTCATGTACCTCGGCAGACTCGCCGAATCCGGCACCGATGAGCAGATCTACGACCACCCCACCCACCCCTACACCCAGGCCCTGCTGTCGGCGGTACCGGTGCCCGACCCCGAGGCGCGTGAACACCGGACCCGCATCCTGCTCACCGGCGACGTACCCTCCCCGGCCGACCCGCCCTCCGGCTGCCGCTTCCGCACCCGCTGCTGGAAGGCCCAGGACCTGTGCGCCGAGAAGGTCCCGCCGCTCGACGTCCCGCCCCGCTACACCACCCCGGACGCGGGCCCGGCCGCCCACCCCTCGGCCTGCCACTTCGCGGAGGAACGGCAGGCGGTGGCGAGTGAGTGAGGGCGGCGGCGGAGGGGGCTGGGCCGGGGCCGGGCGCCCCCGAAGCCGGACCCCGGCCCGTGTACGGCGTGGCGGTCCCCGGAGAACCCGGCGCCGGCGAACAGCCCGGACGCGGGGGCCGGACACACGAAAGGCCGGAGCCCGCCTCCCGTGGATCTGGGGTGTGGGAAGCGGGCTCCGGCTCCGAGCGGAGGCGATTGAGACCGGGTCAAAGGGTCTTGCCGGAGGAACCGGCGTCGTCCGCCGGGCCCTCCTGCGCCGCCTCCTCGATCGCGGCCAGTGCGGGGTCGAGGATGATGTCCTCACCGCGCGCCGCGATCGTCGGCTCCTCCGGGAAATGACAGGCCGTCAGGTGGCCCGCGTCGTTCCCCGTGATCTGGACCAGCGGCGGCTCCTCGGTCGCGCACTTGTCCTGCGCCTTCCAGCACCGGGTGCGGAACCGGCAGCCGGACGGCGGGTTGACCGGCGAGGGCACGTCACCGGCGAGCCGGATCCGCTGCTTGTCCTCTTCCTGCGACTCGGTGAACTTCGCCTCCGGCACCGCCGACAGCAGCGCGTGGGTGTACGGGTGGCGCGGCCGGCTGTAGATCTCGTCACGGGTGCCGACCTCGACGACCTTGCCGAGGTACATCACCGCGACCCGCTGGCTGAAGTGCCGCACGATCGCCAGGTCGTGGGCGATGAAGAGGAACGCGATCCCCAGCTCCCGCTGGAGGTCCTGGAGCAGGTTGACCACCTGCGCCTGGATGGAGACGTCCAGCGCCGAGACCGGCTCGTCGGCGACGATCAGCTTCGGCTCCAGGGCGAGTGCCCGCGCCACACCGATGCGCTGGCGCTGACCGCCGGAGAACTCGTGCGGGAAGCGGTTGTAGTGCTCCGGGTTGAGACCGACCGTCTCCAGGAGTTCCCGGATCCGCTTCTCCCGGCCGCCGGCCGGGTTGATCCCGTTGATCTCCATCGGGCCGCCGATGATGGTGCCCACCGTCTGCCGCGGGTTCAGCGACGCGTACGGGTCCTGGAAGATCATCTGGATCTCGGAGCGGACCGGCGCCAGCTCCTTGCGCTTGGCCCGGGTGATGTCCTGCCCCGCGTACGTGATCTTGCCGGAGGTCGGCTCCATCAGGCGGGTCAGCAGCCGGCCGGTGGTCGACTTGCCGCAGCCCGACTCGCCGACCAGGCCGAAGCTCTCGCCCGCGTGCACGGTCAGGTCGACGCCGTCGACCGCCTTGACCGCGCCGACCTTCCGCTTGAACGGGAAGCCGCCGTAGATCGGGAAGTGCTTGGTGACGCCCTCGGCGACGAGCAGCGGTTCGCCCGTCGCGGGCGCCGCGTCCCGGGGCGAGGGGAGGGTGACGTTGTCTGTCATGGTGATGGCTCCCTAGCCCAGCCGGGGCTTGATCTGCTCGGTGAAGAAGGTCTGGCGCTGCTCCGCACTCAGGTGGCAGGCGGCGGCCCGGCCGTCCGGCAGCGCCGGACGCTCCTGGGTGCACAGCCCCCCGGCGACCTCGGCGGGGAATCCGCAGCGCGGGTTGAACGCGCACCCCGACGGCGGGTTCAGCAGGCTCGGCGGCGACCCGGGGATCGGGTACAGCGCCTCGTTGACGTCGGAGGACAGCCGCGGCATGGAGCTGAGCAGACCCCAGGTGTACGGGTGCTGCGGCTGCGTCAGGATCTCCTTGACCGAACCGCGCTCCACCGCCCGGCCCGCGTACATCACCAGCAGGTCGTCGGCGACGTCGGCGACCACACCGAGGTCGTGGGTGATCAGGATGATCGCGGAGCCGAACTCCTGCTGGAGGTCCTTGAGGAGGTCGAGGATCTGCGCCTGGACGGTGACGTCCAGCGCGGTCGTCGGCTCGTCCGCGATCAGCAGCTCGGGGTTGCAGACCAGCGCCATCGCGATCATCGCGCGCTGGCGCATACCGCCGGAGAACTGGTGCGGGTAGTCGTCCACCCGCAGGTTCGGCTGCGGGATGCCGACCTTCGTCAGCATCTCGATGGCGCGCTGCCGCCCCTCGCGCTTGGAGGCGCCGGTGTGCTTCATGTACGGCTCGGCGATCTGCCGCCCGACCGTGTAGTACGGCGACAGGGCGGTCAGCGCGTCCTGGAAGATCATCGCCATCTTGTTGCCGCGGAGCTTCTCCAGGGTCTTCTCCCGGGCTCCGGTCAGCTCCTGGCCGTCCAGGTGGATCTCGCCGCTGATCGCCGTCGACTTGGGGTTGTGCAGCCCCAGCACGGCGAGGTTGGTGACGGACTTGCCGGAGCCCGACTCACCGACGATGCCGAGGGTCTGGCCGCGTTCCAGGTCGAAGGAGAGGCCGTCGACCGCCTTGACGATGCCGTCCTCGGTGGAGAACCGCACGTGCAGGTCGCGCACGGAGAGGAAGGGGTCGGACCCGGTCGGGGCCGGTGTGCCTTCGGTCGTGGGGAGTGTGGTCACTTCAGGCTCTCCTAGGACAGGCGCACGCGCGGGTCGATGAAGGCGTACGCCGCGTCCACGATGATGTTGAACACCAGGATCAGGGCGGCGCTGAAGAGCATCACGCCCAGCACCATGGGCAGATCGAGGGTGGTGACGGAGTCGATCGCCAGCCGGCCGATACCGGCGAGCGAGAAGGTGAACTCGGTGATCATGGCTCCGCCGAACAGCGAGCTGAGGTCCATGCCGAGGATGGTGACGATGGGGATCAGCGAACCGCGCCAGGCGTACCGCAGGAAGACGTAACGGGCGGGCATGCCCTTCGCCTTGGCGGTGCGGACGTGCTCCTCCTGGAGCTGCTCGATCATCGTCGAGCGGGACATACGGGTGTACTGCGCGGTGAAGATCGTCGACATCACCAGCCACGGCAGCAGCAGGCCCATGAACCAGCCGGCCGGGTTGCTGGTCAGGTCCACGTACTTCGGCGAGTCCATCACGCCGCTGTAGACGAAGATGCCCAGGACGATGGGGCCGAGGATGTAGATCTGCACCGAGCTGAGGACCATCGAGACGCTGGTGACGGCCTTGTCGAGGAACGTCCCACGCTTCCACGCGGCGAGCAGACCGGCGCCGATACCGATGACGAGGAACGCGACGGCGCCGCCGAGGGCCAGCGAGGCGGTGGTGGGCAGCCGGTCGACCATCGTCGCCCAGACGTCCTGCTTGGTGGCGAAGGAGTAGCCGAAGCAGGGGGCGCCGCAGTGCCCGATGCTGTAGTCGCGGCCGACGAAGATGCCGGAGAGGAAGTCCCAGTACTGCGTCGGCAGGGGCTTGTCGAGGCCGAGGTTCTGGTGGATCAGGGCGATGTTGTCGGCGGTGCAGTTCTTACCGCAGGCCATCAGGGCCGGGTCGCCGACCGCGAAGAACACGAAGAAGGTGACGGCGCTCAGCAGGATGAGGGTGACGATCGCGCCGAACGTCCGGCGAAATAGAAAGGGAAGCATGACAGTTCGCTGCTCTCAGGACGGCGGCGGCTGTGGGCGAGGAGAAGGGGCGGCGAAGGCCCCGGAGAGCGCGCGCTCCGCCGTGTGCGCGCTCTCCGGAGTGCCTTGACGGACGCTTACTTCTTGAGGAAGAGCGTGTTCGGGTCGATGTAGCTGACGTCGTTGTTGTAACGGGCGCCGCCGATGTTCGAACCGTAGAGCTGGAGCGTCTTCGTGTAGTAGGCCGGGGCCGCCGGGTTGACCTTCTCCACGATGTACTGGTGCAGCTTCTTCCACTCCTCGGTCGCCTTCTTCGCGTCAGCGATCTTGCTGATGCGGGCGATCTCCTCGTTCACGTGCTTGTCGTTGACGTGCGAGTAGTTCGACGAGCCGTCCTGGATGGTGGTGCCGTCGTACGACGGGGGGATCACCGTGGAGGCGTCCGGCCAGTCCTGGCCCCAGCCGGTCATGTAGATGTCGAAGCCGTTGTCGACCTTGCCCATCTGCTGGTACCAGGAGGCGGCGTCGACCTCCTTCTTCTGCACGTTGAAGCCGGCCTTGTTCAGCGCGTCCTCGATGAGGACGGCCTCCTTCTGGCGCGCCTCGGTGTTGGAGTAGGCGTAGACGAGCTTCATGCCCTTCTTGCCGGCCTCCTTCAGCAGCTTCGCGGCCTTCTCCGGCTCACCGTTGGGGTGCGACAGCTTGCCGTAGGGGTCGTAGCCCTTCTTGTAGCCCGCGACGGTGGGGGCGAGCAGACCGCCCGCGATCTCACCGCCGTAGCTGCCGCCGTTGACCCGGACGAGCTGGCTGTCCGGCAGCGCGTAGGTGATCGCGTCGCGGATCCGCTTGTCCTTGATGCGGTCCATGTTGAAGTTCATCTGCCACACGTAGGGCTGGTAGCCCTGCACGAGGCGCTTGCTGGCGCTGGGGTTGTCCAGCACCTGCTTGGTCGAGGTCGGCTCGACCTGGTTGGTGAAGCTGACGGCGTTCTTGGCCTCACCCTGGTCGGCCATCAGGCGCTTGGTGGAGTCCGACGCCTGGTGGTTGAAGGTGATGTTGTACCCGTCCGGGTACTGGTGCCGCATCGCGTCGGTCTTCGGGTCCCAGTTGGTGTTCCGCACCAACTGCATGGACTTGCCGGCCTTGAACGACGCGATCTTGTACGGGCCGGAGGTGACCGGCTTGACGTCGTAGTTGTCCTTGGTGTCCTTCGGACCGTCCGGAACGACGCTGTAGCCGGGCATCGTCAGCGCGTAGGGAAGCTGCGACTGGGGCTGCTTGAAGTGGAAGATGACGGTCTTCTCGTCCGGGGTGTCCAGGACGGTCTTGGGCAGGTGGTCGCCCTTGTACGGACCGTCCGGCAGCGCCTTGCGGTACGCGGTGCCGCTGCCCGACAGCCACTGCTGGACGTAGGTGGGGCCGTCGGTGATGAACTTCGCGTACATCCGCTCGATGGTGTGGCGGATGTCCTTCGAGGTGATCGGCGTGCCGTCCTCGAACTTGATGCCGTCCTTGAGCGTGTACTTCCAGGTCTTGCCGCCGTCGGACATCTGACCGGCGTCGGTGGCGAGGTCGCCGACGACCTTCTGCTTGCCGCTGTCGTCCTGCTGGAAGCTGGTCAGCCCGCGGAAGATGAGCTGCGACAGCGACTTCATGTCGCTGACGTACATCTGCGCCGGGTCCAGGTGGTTGTAGCTGTCACGCTGGTAGACGCGGATGGTGCCGCCGGACTGGGCGCCCTTGACCTCCTTGGCCGGACCGGCCGAGTCGGCCGCGGTGCCGAGCGGGACGGCTTCCGCCTGCGACGCGGCGTCCGCGTCGGTCTGCGACTTGTCCTTGCCGCCGCCGCTGCCGGCGCTGCATCCGGTGAGCGCGAGCGAGCCGGCCGCGAGGGCGACTATGACCGCGCGGGCTCTGCGCGGAGAAAGTGCGTTCATGAGGTCAAGCACCTGCCTGTCAGTTTGGTGTCCTGATGTGCTGTCTGACGCTTCCGGTGGGAGGCCGGTGCGGGGGCGACAGCGGCCCCCCTCAAGTGGACGCTCAGCGACCGGATTTGGGGTCGAAGGCGTCCCGGACCGAGTCCCCGAGCAGGTTGAAGCAGAGGACGAAGATGACCATCGCGGCGCCGGGGAAGAGCAGGAAGGTCGGGTCGCTCTCGTAGATGTTGCCCGCGGTGCGGAAGAGGCGGCCCCAGTCGGGGGTGGGCTCCATGATGCCGACACCGAGGTAGGACAGACCCGCCTCCGCCGTCACGAACAGCGGGAGCATGTAGGTGCTCTGGACCAGGATCGGCGTGACCACGTTCGGCAGCAGCTCCTTGCGGATGATCCGCCAGGGCGAGGCGCCGGTGATCCGTGCCGCCTCGACGAACTCCCGCTCGCGGAGCGAGAGGACCTGGCCGCGCAGGAGCCGCGCCAGACCCATCCAGCCCAGCGCCCACTGGACGAGGATCAGCGCCACCACCCGGATGTAGGTGGGGGTCTCGTCGCCCGGCGGCACGAAGAGCGCCACGACGACGGGCATGAACGCCACGAACGTCAGCTGGCTGGGGAAGGCCATCAGGAAGTCCATGACCCGGCCGAGCCAGTAGTCGGTGCGACCGCCGAGGTAGCCGGCGGTGACGCCGAGGATGGTGCCGGTGATGACCACCAGAATCGTTACGGCGACCGAGATGCCCAGCGACGTCCGCATGCCGTACAGCAACTGGGTGAAGAGGTCACGGCCCAACTGGGGCTCGATGCCGAACCAGTAGTCGGCCGAGACACCGCCGTTCGGCCCTGCCGGGAAGCCGAACTCGTCGAGGAGGTTCGGGTCGCTGTTGGAGTAGAAGGTGTACGGGTCCTTGCCGTACAGCGAGGAGATGACCGGGGCCAGCGCCGAGATGACGAAGAACGCCAGGACGACGATGCCGCAGATCATGCCGGTGCGGTCCCGCTTGAACCGCGCCCACATCAGTTGGCCGGGGGAGCGGCCGACGAGTTCACCGTCCTTGCGGTTCTTCTCGTTCTTCAGACCCTCCGGCGTCAGCCCTGGGGTATCGGACTGTGCAGCCGCGGTCTGGGATGGACTAGTCATCGCGAAGTGCCCCCGCGCCGAGTTCTCTTGGAACGTGAAGCGGCACCGTTCGCACCGCTGGATGAGCGGACTTTCGCAAGTGATTTATGGCGGAGTCAAGGGGATCGGGGGCGCTGATGCGCAGGTCGTTCGCTTCTTGAGCGGATATTGCGCAGATCGACGCCAGTGCGTGCTTGACACCCTCAGAAGATGTCCGGAATAGCGGACATAAGACATTCAATTGCTGTAACACGACGGCAACTTGGCCGTCGCTTCACCGATATACGGACGCGTCTTGCTGAACTACGTACGGTCATGAGGGTGCCGCGGACGCGGCCGGGGAGCGAACAACGAGCCCCGGCCGCGCCCCGCGGCACCGCTCCCGTCAGGCCGTGCCGACGAGCCCCAGCGACCGCTTCAGGAAGTCCACCTGGAGCAGCAGCAGGTTCTCCGCCACCTGCTCCTGCGGCGTCATGTGGGTCACCCCGGACAGCGGCAGCACCTCGTGCGGCCGGCCCGCCGCCAGCAGCGCGGAGGAGAGCCGCAGCGAGTGCGCCACCACGACGTTGTCGTCCGCCAGCCCGTGGACGATCATCATCGGCCGGTGCGGCTCCCGCGCCCCGGACAGCCCCTCGTCGGTGAGCAGCGAGTTCTCCGCGTACACCGCGGGCTCCTCGTCCGGGTGGCCGAGATACCGCTCCTGGTAGTGGGTGTCGTACAGCCGCAGATCGGTGACGGGGGCGCCGACCACCGCCGCGTGGAAGACGTCCGGGCGGCGCAGCGCGGCCAGCCCCGCGAGGTAGCCGCCGAACGACCAGCCGCGGATCGCCACCCGCGTCAGGTCCAGCGGGAACCGCCCGGCCAGCGCGTGCAGCGCGTCCACCTGGTCCTGGAGCGCCACCTCCGCGATCCGCCGGGAGACGGCCTTCTCCCAGGCGGGGGAGCGGCCCGGGGTGCCCCGGCCGTCCGCGACGACCACCGCGAACCCCTGGTTGGCGAACCACTGCGACGTCAGATGGGCGTGGTGCGCCGCGACCACCCGCTGGCCGTGCGGCCCGCCGTACGGATCGAGCAGCACCGGCAGCGGACCGTCGCCCTCCGTGTGGCCCTCCGGGAGCAGCACCGCGCACGGGATCTCCCGCTCCCCGGCGAGCACCAGCCGCGGCCGCGCCGTCAGCACCGGCTGCTGCGCGTACGAACCGATGACCGCGACGCTCTCCTCGGCGCCGTCCGCACCCGGCCGCACCACCTCGACGCGGGTGCCGGGCCGCTCCAGGCTCGCCTGCGACAGCACCACCACGTCCCCGCCGCGCACCGCGGACGTCACCGTCGGGTACGGCCGGGCGCCCAGCCGCTGCGGCGCCACGGGGCCGTCGCCGCGGTGGCGTACCCGGTACACGCCGATGTCGTGCGTCTCCGGGCCGCTCGCCGCGAAGAGGACGTCGTCCTCGCCGATGTCCAGCACCGCGCGGACGTGCAGCGGCGCCGCCGTCAGCGCCCGGTCACCGGCGAACAGCCGCCGCGCGCCCGGCTCCGTACCGTCCGGGGTGTCCGCGATCCGGACGAGCCGTCCGTCCGGTGTCCACGCCGGGACGCCCGGGTGCAGCTCGTTCCACACCGGGTCGGTTTCCTCGTGCACCGTGCGCGTCGCGCCGGTCGCCTCGTCGACCACCAGACAGTGCTGGGTGCGCTGGTCGCGGCTCTGGACGAGCAGGAGTGGCGGGCCCGCCGCCGACCAGTGCACCCGCGCGAGATAGGGGAAGCGCTCACGGTCCCAGGTCACGTCCGTACGGGAGCCGTCCAGGCCCAGGAAGGCCAGCGTCACCTCGGCGTTGGGGGTGCCCGCCGCCGGGTACGGGACCTCGGCGGGGGCCCGGTCCGGGTGCGCCGGGTCGGCGATCCACCAGCGGCGCACCGGCGTGGTGTCGGCGCGCGCGGCCAGCAGCCGGTCGCTCCCCGGCGACCACCAGAAGCCGCGGTGGCGGCCCATCTCCTCCGCCGCGATGAACTCCGCGAGCCCCCAGGTCACTTCGGGCCCGTCCGGCTCGGCCAGCGCCCTGTCACCGCCGTCGCCGTCGGTGTGCACCACCCGCAGCGCGCCGTCGGCGGCGTACGCCACGTACCGGCCGTCGGGGGAGGGGCGCGGGTCCACGACCGTGCCGGTGGCGGGGAGTTCACGGGCGGTGCCGGCGCGCAGTTCGGCGGCGAACAGCCGGCCCGACAGGGCGAACGCCGCGATCTCGGCGGCGGCGTCCACCGCGTAGCCGACGATGCCCGCCGAGCCGTCGCGGGTGCGCTCCCGGCGGGCCCGCTCCGTCGCCGACAGCTCCTCCTCGGCCCCGGCGAGCAGGGCGGGCGGATCGGCGGCGAGGCGCTCCCGGCCACCGGCGACGTCGAGGACCCACAGCCGCTGGGTCCGGTCGGTGCCGGAGGCGGAGCGGAGGAAGGCGACACGGGCGCCGTCCGGGGAGACGGTGAAGCCGCGCGGCGCACCCAGCGTGAAGCGCTGCGTACGGGCGTGCTGGCGCGGGAAGGGCACGGGGTCAGGCTGTCCGGTCATGGGCCGAGCCTATGGCGTACGTCCGGTCCGTGAGCGGAACTTGGGACACCGCCCGTCCGGCGGGCGGGACGCCACCCGTCGCATCAGCGAATCCGGCGTGCGCCCCTCGTCTGCTCCCGTGCACCGACATATGCGCGCGCCCGGAAAGTTATGATCCCTTGCGCGTAGTGGGTGCGGGGTAAAGAGCCCTTTGCATTCCCGGGAGTTGAGCCGTCGCGGCGGTTTCGCCCCCTCATATCTGTCCGGTCCGTGCGTACTTGGAGGTGAACCGCCGTGGCACTCTCGATTTCGGCGGTGGTGCTGCTGGCGATCATCGTCTTCTTGCTGGTCAAGAAGGCCGGGCTGAAGGGCGGGCATGCGTTTGTGTGCATGCTGCTGGGCTTCTATCTCGCCAGCTCGTCCGTAGCCCCGACGATCAAGCAGCTGACGACGAACGTCGCCGGGATGCTCGGGGGTATCAAATTCTGACGTACAGCGCGTAGGGGGCCCCGCCCCCGGACCGGGCCGCGACACCGCGCCCGCTCCGCCCGCCCGGCACCGGAAGCGATCCGGGGCCGGGCGGCGGCATGTCCGGGCACGGAGGGCCTCCGGCGGGGCCGTGCGGGGCGCCCGGTGCCCCGGGTGGTCGCCGGGCGGCGGCACCGGGCCCGGCCGCCACGGGCGGCGCCGGGCGGTGTGCCGGGCACCGGCAGGGGGGCGCTCCCGGGGCCGCCGGGCGGGTGTGCCGGGGCCCGGACACGGGCTCGTAGGCTGTTCCCATGACGGAGCCCGCCCCCACCCCGCCCGCGCACCCCGGTGCCGACCGGCCCCGTCGTCTGCTGCTGGTGCACGCGCACCCGGACGACGAGTCCATCAACAACGGCGTCACGATGGCCAGGTACGCCGCCGAGGGCGCCCAGGTCACGCTGGTGACCTGCACCCGCGGTGAGGAGGGCGAGGTCATCCCGCCCGAGCTGGCGCACCTGGCGCCCGACCGGGACGACACGCTCGGTCCGTACCGCGTCGGGGAGCTGGCCGGTGCGATGGCCGCGCTCGGCGTCGCCGACCACCGCTTCCTGGGGGGCGCGGGGCGCTACCGCGACTCCGGGATGATGGGCGCCCCGCAGAACGACCGCCCCGGCGCCTTCTGGGCGGCACCGCTCGACGAGGCGGCCGCCCACCTCGTCGCCGTCGTCCGCGAACTCCGCCCGCAGGTCCTCGTCACCTACGACCCGGACGGCGGGTACGGCCACCCCGACCACATCCAGGCGCACCGGGTGGCGATGCGTGCCGCCGTTCTCGCCGCCGACGCCGCGTTCCGGCCGGACCTCGGCGCACCGTGTGCGATCGAAAAGATCTACTGGAACTGCGTGCCCCGCACGGAGGTGGAGAAGGGCTTCGCGGCGCTGCGCGCGGCGGGCCGCCCCTTCCCCGGCATCGCCGCCGTCGACGACGTCCCCGGCGTCGTGGCGGACGAAGAGGTCACCGCGGAGATCGCGGGCGAGGCGGCACACATCGCGGCGAAGACCGCCGCGATGCGGGCGCACGCCACCCAGATCGCCGTCGACGGCCCGTTCTTCGCCCTCTCCAACGATCTCGGACAGCCGCTCTTCGGCACCGAGTACTACCGGCTCGTGCGGGGCACGGCCGTCCCGGCGGCGGACGGCCGCGAGCACGACCTCTTCGCGGGCACCACCGGCGACCCGGCGGGCCCCCACCCCACCGACGGCCACCAGGAGGCGGGCGTATGAGCGCGGAGAAGAAGAACGGCGTCCCCCGCACCCGGGCCGGCGGCTCCGGCGTACCCGCCGGGTCCGGTGGCGCGGCCGGCGGCGGGCGCGCGGGCGCCGCCGCCGCGGCGATGGCCCGGCCGGTGACGCCGGGCCGGATCGCGCTGTACGTCCTGCTGCTGATCGGCGGGGTGCTGGTCGCGCCCGCCGGGGTGCTGCTCCAGGCCGCGTGGTTCCCCGGCGGACTGCTGCTGGCGCTGGCCGGTCTCGCCGGGCTGCTGTACGGCGGCGGGCGGGCCAGCGAGACCGTCGCCGGGGTGCTGGTGCCGGGCGCCGCCTGGCTGGTGACGGTCTTCCTGCTGCTGGGCACCGCCCGTCCGGAGGGCGATTTCCTCTTCGGCGCCGGGCTCGGCTCGTACCTCTTCCTGCTGGGCGGGATCCTGGTGGCTGTGATCTGTGCCACCGCGGCGCAGCGGCGGGCGCTGGGTGCACCGCCCGGCCGGGCCGCCTGACGCCGCGTCCGCCGCCCGCGCGTGAGCCGTGGCGTACGGGGCGGACCGGCCGTGTGGCCAGGGGTGACCTGCCGGCCGCCGCGGGGCCGTGCCGCCCGCGCCGTGCCCCGCCGCGCCGTCGGCCCTCCCGCGGAGGTCCGGGCCGCGGGCGGGGCGGCGCCACGGCGGGCGCGGCGCCGCGAGCCGCGACCCGCTCGCGAGGAGCGGAAAGACACCCACCGGGGGTGCGCCCGTCGTCGTGGTCTTCCCGTGCTCTTCGGGTGGCCCTGCGCGGCGGCCAGTATGGTGGTGCGCGCCGCCGCGCCGCCCTGGGGGCGCCTCCCCGGTCCCGGGTCCTGGGCCCGGACTCAACTCTGACGAGCGGCGGAGCCAATCGGGAGAACCTGCTTTGAGTCGTGAATCTGACAGTTCGTCCTCCGGCCCCCAGGGCCGGGGCAGCGCCGTCTACCCCTCGGGAACGCCGCCGTACGGCACGGCCCAGGGAGCGGGCGAGGCGGCGAGAGGTGCCGCCGCGCAGCCGGAGGAGCAGAAGACCGAGACCACGCTGACGACGCGGATCAAGATCAACATTCCGGGCTCGCGGCCCATCCCGCCCGTCGTCGTCCGCAAGCCCGTGGACGCGGGGGAGGAGACCGGCGTGAGCGGAGCGGACGGTACGCCGGGAGAGGGCACCGCACCCGGCCCCGGCCCGGCGGCGGAGGCGACGGGCGGCCAGCCCCGGCTTCCGCGCCGCTCGCCCGCCGCGCAGCGCCCCGGCGGCGCGCCGGGCCGGCCCGGCGCCCCGTCCGGCTCCGGCGAGACCACCAGCTCCTGGTTCGCCCCCCGCAAGGGCCAGAGCGCGTCCTCCACGACCGGTTCGCACCCGGCGCCCGGCGCTTCGTCCACGACGGGTTCGCACGCCGCGCCCGGCGACCCGTCCACCACCGGTTCGCACCCGGCGCCCGGTGCCGCTCCGGGCCGCCCCGACCTGCCGTACTTCTCGGACGGGCCGGGCGGGGGCGGCGCACCGTCCGGGGGCGATGATCCGCTCGGGCTCTCGCCGTTCGACGGCGGCGCCCGCCCGGCCCGCGAGACCTCGCCGTTCGACACCCCGGCGCCCGGCGCCGCCTCGCCGTTCGACGCGCCCGCCGACCTCAGCCCGTTCGACACCCCCGCGGGCGCCGGGCCGGCCGGTCCCACCACCGGGCCCGCCCGCGGCGACAGCCCGGTCAACCTCCCGCCCGGCTTCAGCGACCCGGGCGCCCGCACCCCGTCCGGCGGCGCCCCCGCCGGGATCACCGGCGGTCTCGCCGCGGGTCCGGCCGGCGGTGTCTCTGCCGGTCCGGCCGGTCCGAAGCCGTCTCCCAAGGGCCCGCAGGGCACCGGCCCGCGCGCCGGCGGCCGGGGCTCCGACACCCTCGTCGGCGGCATCCCGAAGGTCCCCGCCGCCGACGGCCCGTCCCCCCGCGAGGGCAAGGACGGCGCGGCGGCCGCCCCGGCGCCGCTGCCCAAGATCCCCGAGCCGATCAACCCGCCGAAGAAGAAGGGCCGCAACAAGCTGGTCCTGGCGGGCGCCGGCGTCGTCGTGCTCGCCGCGGTCGCCTACGGCGCGGGGCTGCTCCTCGACCACGCCGATGTCCCCAACAACACCACCGCGCTCGGTGTGGACATCGGCGGGCAGGCCAAGGACGACGCCGTCAAGAAGCTGGAGGCGGCGCTCAAGGACCGCACCGGGCAGCCGCTGAAGCTCACCGTCGACGGCGCCGAGCGGAGCCTGGACCCGGTCAAGGCCGGCCTCGGCGTCGATGTGCAGGCCACCGTCCGGGGCGCCTCCGGCCGGGACTACAACCCGGTCTCCGTCATCGGCTCGCTCTTCGGCGTCGCCCGCACCGCGCAGCCCGCGATGACCACCGACGACGAGAAGCTGGAGATCGCGCTGCGCCAGGTCGCGGGCGGCTCCGGCGGCACCGGCGAGGGCGGCATCACCTTCTCCGGCGGCCGGGCCGTGCCGCACTACGGCAAGCCGCACAAGGCCGTCGACGTCGCCGCCTCCAAGGCGAAGGTCGCCGACGCCTACCGGCAGCGCGTCACCACCGGCACCCAGCCCGCGCTGACGCTGGCCGCCTCCACGCAGCAGCCCCGGGTCTCGAAGGAGGCAGTGGACAAGGCGCTCAAGCAGTTCGCCGAGCCCGCCATGTCCGGTCTGATCACCGTCCGCACGGACGCCGCGCACACCGTGTCGTTCAGCCCGGAGAAGTCCATCCCGAAGTTCCTCTCCTTCCGGCCGGGCGCCGACGGCAGCCTCGTCCCGTACTACGACCGGGCCGCCCTCAAGGCGCTCTACGGCGACACCTTCAACGGCGTCCTGCTCACCAAGGGCGACGGCAGCAAGAAGCCGGTGACCCCCGCCGAGGTGGCCAGCGCCGTGCAGTTGGCGCTCCAGGGCACCACCCCCGCCGACCGGGTGCAGACCATCGGCGCGGGCTGAGCCGCCCGCACCCCTGACGACGAGGCCCCCGGAGCGCGCGCTCCGGGGGCCTCGCGCATGTCACCCCGGCCGCCACCCATGACAGATGTCATGGCGGAGTGCGGACAGCCGACACTGCCGCCGGGCACCCCCGTCCGGCGAAGCTTGGGGACATGACGACGACAACACCGACCGCCGCCCCGGACGCCGCGCGCCGGCCGGGCCCGGCCCCCGCGGTCAGCTTCCGCGAAGTCACCAAGGAGTACGGCGCGGTGCGCGCCGTGGACGGTATCGATCTGGAGCTGCACCCGGGCGAGACGGTCGCCCTGCTCGGCCCCAACGGCGCCGGGAAGTCCTCCACCCTCGATCTGCTCCTCGGGCTGCGCAACCCGGACTCCGGCACGGTCGCCGTCTTCGGCACCACCCCGCAGCGGGCCATCGCCCAGGGCAAGGTCGGCGCGATGCTGCAGAGCGGCGGTCTGATGCAGGGCGTCACCGTCCGCGAACTGGTCGGCCTCGCCCGGGACCTGCACCCCCGCGCGTACCCGCTCGACGCGATCCTGCGCGCCGCCGACCTCACCGACATCGCCGACCGCATGATCGGCAAGCTCTCCGGCGGCCAGGAGCAGCGGGTCCGCTTCGCCCTCGCCACCGCCGGCGCCAACGACCTGATCGTGCTGGACGAGCCGACCACCGGCATGGACGTCTCGGCCCGGCAGGCGTTCTGGGGCACCATGCGCGCCCAGGCGGACGCGGGCCGCACCATCCTCTTCGCCACGCACTACCTCGAAGAGGCCGACGCCATCGCCGACCGGGTCATCGTGCTGCACCGCGGCCGGGTCCTCGCCGACGGCACCGCCACCGAGATCAAGGCCCGCGCCGGGGCCCGCCGGATCGCCTTCGACCTGGAGGGCACCGTCGACCAGCAGGCGCTGCGCGCCCTGCCCGCCCTCACCGCGCTGGAGATCTCCGGCCGTACCGTCCGCATCCAGTCGCACGACGCCGACGCGACCGTCCACGCCGTCTACGGCCTCGGCCTGTACCCGAGGAACCTGGAGGTCGCCGGGCTCGGCCTGGAGCAGGCGTTCCTCGCCCTGACCGCCGCCACCGACGCCACCACCACCGCCGAGGAGGCGGGACGATGACCACCTTGATCCTGCTGGAGATCCGCCGCGCACTGCGGAACAAGAAGTTCATGTTCTTCTCGGTGATCTATCCGCCGGGGCTCTACCTGATCATCGCGGGCGGCGCGAACAGCAGCCCGATGCCCGGGATGAAGCTCGACATGGGGCTGTACTACATGGTCGCGATGGCCGCCTTCGGCGCCATGACCGCCGTCCTCCTCGGCAACGCCGAACAGATCGCCAAGGAACGCGAGTTGGGCTGGGTGCGCCAGTTGCGGCTCACCGCACTGCCCGGTCGCGGTTACGTCTCCGCCAAGATCGCCGCGGCGGCCACCGTCAGCCTGCCGTCGATCGTGCTGGTGCTGCTGGTCGGCGCGCTGGTCAAGGACGTCCGCCTCGACGCCTGGCAGTGGGCCGCCATCGCCGTCTCCATCTGGCTCGGCAGCTTCGTCTTCGCCGCCCTCGGCGTCGCCATCGGCTACCTCGTCACCGGCGAGGCGGTCCGCCCGGTCAGCATGCTCTGCTACTTCGCCCTGGCGTTCCTCGGCGGTCTGTGGATGCCGCTGACGATCCTGCCGCAGTGGGTGCAGAGCCTCGCCGACTACGTTCCCACGCACGCGTACGCCGCGCTGGGCACCGCCATCGAGGGCGGTGGCGCGCCGCACCTGAAGGACGTCACGGTGCTGCTGGTATACCTGGCGCTCTTCGTGAGCGGCGCGGCCTGGCTGTACCGCAAGGACACCCGGAAGGCATGACGACGGTGACGACGGACCGCGAGGCGGAGGATCACAACCCGATCCGGATGGGGCAGCCGCCCCGCACCCGGCGGCAGGCCGTCTCCAAGGCGCTGTGGATCGCCGTGTGGATGCTCTACCTCGCGGGCCCGGTCGCCGATCTCCTCACCGGCTCCGCCTCGCTCACCACCCGCGTCCTGGGCGCCGCCGGCCTCGTGGCGTACGTCGCGCTCTACTTCGCGCTGGTCTTCCGGCACATGTGGCGGGGCGTCACACCGCGGACGGTGTACCCGGTGCTCGCCGCGCTGCTGGCGCTCTCCGTCGCCCTCGCCTGGAACCTCGGCGCCAACTGGCTGGTGCTGTTCATCTTCACCTCGGTGGCCACCGGCGTCGTCCTGCCGTGGGAGCACGCCCGCTGGTCCGTCCCGGCGGTCACCGCCGTCCTGCTCACCCTCGGCCTCCGCTTCCCCGAGGTCCGCGGCTACTACCTCCTGGCGTACGGCCTCCCGGCACTCGGCAGCGGCTACACGATGGTCGGGGTGCAGTACCTGATCCGTACGACGAAGGAGCTGCGCGCCGCACGGGAGGAGGTCGCCCGCCTCGCCGCCAACGACGAACGGCTGCGGATGGCCCGTGACCTGCACGATCTGCTGGGCCACTCGCTCTCGCTGATCACGCTCAAGAGCGAGCTGGCGGGTCGGATGCTGCCCGACCGTCCAAAGGACGCGGCGGCGCAGGTCGCGGACATCGAACGGGTCAGCAGGCAGGCCCTGGTGGACGTACGCGAGGCCGTCACCGGCTACCGCAGGCCCCGGCTGGCCGTCGAGCTGGCCGGGGCCCGCACCGCGTTGCGCACCGCCCGGATCGCGGTGGACGCCGATCCGGCCCTGGACCTCGACCGCGAGCTGCCCGAAGCGGTCGAGGGCACCTTGGCCTGGGCGCTGCGGGAGGCCGTCACCAACGTCGTCCGGCACAGCGGCGCCCGGCGCTGCGCCCTGCGCCTGGCCGAGGAGACCGATCCGGCGGACGGCGCGCGCACCCTGCGGCTGACCGTCTCCGACGACGGCGCCGGCGCCCCGCGCGGCACAGGCGACGGCAACGGCCTCGGTGGCCTCCGCGAACGCCTCGCCCTGACCGGCGGCCACCTGGAAACCGGCCCCGCCGGCCGGCACGGCTTCGTCCTCACCGCCGTCGTACCGCTGCCGGCGGACGGGTGCGGGGACGGGAACGGGACCGGGAGCGGGGATGAGGACGTGGACGGCGCGGAGGCAGGGGTTCCGGCCGCGCCGCCCGCACCGGGGGCGGCGCGGTAGCCGGTGGATCCGGCGGGGCGTGTCCGGGACGGGGCCGTGTTCCGCGCTCCGTGCCGTGCCCGGTGCGGCGTGCCGCGTCCGGCGCCGCATCCCGTTCCGGGCCCGCCCGTACCCGTCCGGCCGCCGCTCGCGCTCCCCGTAAGCTGGCCGCATGATCCGTCTGCTGCTCGCCGAGGACCAGTCCATGGTCCGGGAGGCGCTGGCCGCGCTGCTGGAGCTGGAGGACGATCTCCGGGTCGTCGCCCAGGCGTCCCGGGGTGACGAGGTTCTCCCGCTCGCCCGGGAGCACACCGTCGATGTCGCGCTGCTGGACATCGAGATGCCCGGGATGAGCGGTCTTGAGGCGGCGGCGGAGCTGCACACCGCGCTGCCCGGCGTCCGGATCGTCATTCTCACCACGTTCGGGCGGCCCGGCTATCTGCGCCGCGCCATGGAGGCGGGCGCCGACGCGTTCCTGGTCAAGGACGCCCCCGCGGCGCGTCTGGCGGAGGCCGTCCGGCGGGTGCTGGGCGGTGAGCGGGTCATCGATCCGGCGCTGGCGGCCGCCGCCCTCGCCGACGGCGTCAGCCCGCTCACCGACCGCGAACGCGAGATCCTGCTCCGCGCCGACGAGGGCGGCACCCACGCCGAACTGGCCCGCCACTTCCACCTCTCGCAAGGCACCGTCCGCAACCACCTCTCCGCCGCCATCCGCAAGACCGGCGCCCGCAACCGCGCCGAGGCGCTCCGCACGGCCCGCGAGAAGGGCTGGCTCTGACCTGCGGCGACGCCCACCGGGCGAGGCACCGTCCGCACCGCGGGCCGCCCGGCCGCACCGCGTCCGGAATCCGGTCCCCGGCGTACGGGCCTCAGTTGAGCAGCGACCTGACCTCCGCCGCCCGCCCTCGTACCGTCTCCGCGGCCTTCGCATCCACCGCCTCGACCACCCGGGCGTACTCCTCCAGCTCGGCCGCGCCTTCCTGGAAGCGGCCGCAGTTCACCAGCAGTTGGCCCCGCTCCTGGCGCAGCCGGGCCGGGTGGCCGGGGAGCAGCAGGGCCAGGTCGACGGCCCACAGGCCGACCGGGGCGTGCTCGGGGCGTGCCTGCGCCCAGGCGCGGATGTTGTTGAGGATGCGCGCGACGGTCTCCAGCGGATCGGCGGGCAGCAGCATCGGCGCCTCCAGGGGCGCCCCGGTCGCCCCCGCCACCAGCTCCGCCGCGTCCGCGTCGGAGAGCAGCCGCCCCCCGGCGAACGGATCGGCCAGCACATGCGCCCCGCGCGGATCGCCGAACCCGACGACGAAATGACCCGGCAGGGCCACCCCGTACACCGGCGCCCCGGCCCGCCGGGCGACCTCCGTCCACACCACCGACAGCAGGATCGGCAGCCCGCGCCGCCGCCGCAGGACCTGGTGCAGCAGCGACGACTCCAGCCGCCGGTAGTCGGCCGCCGCCCCGCCGAAACCGAGGCGGCGGCCCAGCAGCTCACCGACGTTACGGGCCCACGCCGCCGGTCCACCCTCCGGCGCGAACGGCAGTCGCCCGGCCAGCTCGTCCAGCTCGATCTGCACCGCGTCCATGCCCGCCTCGTCCAGCGCCGGATCGCCCTCCGCCGCGATCAGCAGACAGAGCAGCACGAGATCGGGCCGCTCGGCACGCGCCTCCTCGGCGAACCGGCGCCGCCGCGCCCGCACCGCCTCCCCGGGCCCGCCCGGCCCGTCCGCGCTCAGGGGGCCACCGCCGCGGGCGCGGTCCGGTAGTGGTAGCCGTGGTGATCGGTGAAGCCGAGCCCGTCGTAGAGCTGGAGCGCCGCCGCGTTGTCCGCCTCGACCTGGAGATACGCGGCCGACGCCCCCTCGTCCAGGGCGCGGGCGGCGAGCGCCGCCATCACCAGCCGGGCCAGCCCCCCGCGCCGCGCCGAGGGCGCCACCTCGACCGCCGCGAACCCGGCCCACCGGCCGTCCACCACACAGCGCCCGATCGCCTCCGCGCCGCCGTCCGCGCCGTCCACCGTCGCGAACCACACCGACGGACCGCCGGTCAGCACCGCCCGCGCCCCGGGCACCGGCCCCTCCGCCCGGTGGTAGCGCGCCAGCCACGCCGCGTCCGGTTCCCGGTCCAGCCGCACCCGGGCCAGGTCCGCGCCGGTGTCCGCAAGCGGCGCCAGCGCGGCGGTCCGCACCCGGGTGCGGCCGGACGCCGTCCAGCCGCGCCGCTCCAGTTCGGCGGCCAGCTCCTCGTCGGCGTCCGGGCGGCCGGTGGTCACGGAGACGATGGCCGGCAGACCGCGCGATGCGTACCAGCGGACGGTGTGCGCCAGCGCCTCGTCCAGCGGGACCCCGGGGGCGCCGAGCGGCAGGACAGAGTTGGCCCGCCGGGTGAAGCCGCCGGACGCCCGCAGCGTCCACCCGCCGAGACGCTCGGTCTCGACCGCCGGCCAGCCGCGGGCCGCGACCTCGGTCAGCTCCCGCACATCGGCCGCCGGGCCCCGCCGCCGGGCCGGCGTCTGCGGCACCACCTTGGCCGCGACCAGCAGTTCTTCCCCGACCCTGACCTGCTCGCCGTTCCTGCGTGTGATGATGAGCACACCGTCCGTCCAGGATGTGAGCACCCCGACCGCGTCGGTGAACGCCCACTGACCTGCACTGTCGTCCGTACGGCGCCGGACCGATACCCTTTTGCCCACGTCAGCATGGGTGATGCGAACTTCAGCACGACCGTCGGTCATGAATTCCACCGCTCTTCCCGCCCCTCTTGTTCGTCTCGTGTCCGGGAACGGAGATACTAGGTGCGGGCATCGACGACGCCGCGCTCCCGCGCGCCCTGCGGCGGCCTGCCAATCGGTCCGCCGGCCCTACCGAGGAGGAACGACAGCGTGACCTACGTCATCGCGCAGCCTTGTGTCGACGTCAAGGACAAGGCATGCATCGAGGAGTGCCCCGTCGACTGCATCTACGAGGGCTCCCGGTCCTTGTACATCCACCCGGACGAATGCGTCGACTGCGGGGCCTGCGAGCCGGTCTGCCCGGTCGAGGCGATCTTCTACGAGGACGACACCCCTGACGAGTGGAAGGACTACTACAAGGCGAATGTGGAGTTCTTCGACGAGCTGGGCTCGCCCGGTGGTGCCAGCAAGCTCGGCCTGATCGAGCGCGACCACCCCTTCATCGCCGCGCTGCCGCCGCAGAACCAGTAACGGCCCGGCCCGTGCGGGGGGGGCGGCGCGACGCCGCCGCCCCGCACCGGCGCGGCCGCCGGCCCGGTCCCGCGGCGTCCGAAGGTCCCGTACGGCACCGACGTACGGGACCTTCGCGCTTCCCCGGCCCCGGCCCGCGCCGGGCCCGCCGGCATCCGCCCCGCACCAGAAAGAGAGCATCGTGGGCGCAGTCTCCTCCCTCCTTCCGGTCTTCCCCTGGGACCGCCTGGAGCCCTACAAGGCCACGGCCGCCGCACACCCGGGCGGCATCGTCGACCTCTCCGTCGGTACCCCCGTCGACCCGGTGCCCGAGCTGATCCGTGCGGCACTGACCGACGCGGCCGACAGTCACGGCTATCCCACGGTCTGGGGCACCCCGGCCCTGCGCGACGCCCTCACCGGCTGGGCCACCGACCGCCTCGGCGCCCGCGGGCTGACCCACGCAGGCGTCCTGCCGGTCGTCGGCTCCAAGGAACTGGTCGCCTGGCTTCCCACCCAGCTCGGCCTCGGCCCCGGCGACAAGGTCGCCCACCCGCGCCTGGCCTACCCGACGTACGAGGTCGGCGCCCGCCTCGCCCGCGCCGAACCGGTCGCCTACGACGACCCGACCGACCTCGACCCGGCCGGTCTGAAGCTGCTCTGGCTCAACTCGCCGTCCAACCCGACCGGCCGGGTCCTGACCGCCGACGAGCTGCGCCGGATCGTCGCCTGGGCCCGCGAGCACGGAATCCTGGTCGTCAGCGACGAGTGCTACCTCGAACTGGGCTGGGAGGCCGACCCGGTCTCCGTCCTGCACCCGGACGTCTGCGGCGACTCCCACGACGGTCTGGTCGCCGTGCACTCGCTCTCCAAGCGCTCCAACCTCGCCGGGTACCGCGCCGCGTTCGCCGTCGGTGACGCCGCCGTCCTCGGTGAGCTGCTGAAGATCCGCAAGCACGGCGGCATGATGGTCGCCGCGCCCGTCCAGGCGGCCACCGTCGCCGCCCTCGGCGACACCGCGCACGTCACCGAGCAGCGGGAGCGCTACGCCCGCCGCCGCGCCGCACTGCGCGGCGCCTTCGAGGCGGCCGGGTTCCGCATCGAGCACAGCGAGGCGTCGCTCTACCTCTGGGCCACCCGCGACGAGCCCTGCTGGGACACGGTCGGCCACCTCGCCGAGCGCGGCATCCTCGTCGCCCCCGGTGACTTCTACGGACCGGCCGGCGACCGCTTCGTCCGGATCGCCTTCACCGCGACCGACGAACGCGTCGAGGCGGCCGTCCGCCGTCTCGCGTAGCGCACAGGCGAAGGGGCCCGGGGAGAGATGAACTCCCCGGGCCCCTTCGTGTGCCTGGCGCCTCGGCGCCCGCCGTCAGCCGCCGAGCGGGAGACCGCCGAGCAGGCCCTTCGCGGGCAGCTGCTGCGTCGCACCGGCCACGCCCTTCACCGCGTCGGTGGGCAGCGTGTCGGTCGACAGACCGTTCTTACCGGCCTTGCCGAGGACGTCCCCGACGGTCTCGGCGGTGTGCTGGGTGGTCGGCGCGGCCCGCTCGACGACCGGACCCGCGGTCTCCACCAGCGCCGGGGCGAGCTTCTGCGCCGCGGCGCCACCGGCCTCGTTCACCAGGCCGACGCCTTCGTGCGCGACCGTGTCGACGGTTTCGCTGGTGCGCGGCGAGTCCAGGGTGGTCAGCCCGCCCAGGTCGGTCGCGCTCGGCAGGGCCGCGGCGCTGGCGGAACCGGCCACGGCGACCACGGGTGCCGCGCTCGCCGCGACCAGCAGGGCGGCTCGGGCGATCCGGCGCGTAACGGGGAGGGACATGGTGCTCCTTCGACGGAGGGGCGCGTACTTCGGACAGAGGGGCACGGAACGTGCCGGGTCCGCCGGGCCGACGGACGCCCTGACTACCGCGTCAGCCCCCCGAAGGTTGCGGTGAACTCCGGTAAAGAATTGATAACGCGTCACATAATCCGCCGTGTCGAAATGCGGGCAATATGTGCATCCGTTCGCCCGTCGCGACACCCTCGCCACCCTTGTCCCACAAGGGAATGCGGCCGCACCCGCCCGCCGTCGCGGCGCAAGGGCCCCGGCGGCCACGGGAGTTGGCGGGTGTGCCCCGATGGAGGGAAGCGCCGGACTACTGCCCGGTGATGATCCGTACGGCGGAGGCCGCGCCCGGGGCGCCGCGGTCCGCGTCGCGCTGCCAGCCCTGCCCGGCGTCCGCCGCCCGCCAGGTCCGCCCGGCGTAGGAGATCTGTTCGACGCCCAGTTCGGCGGAGTGGGCGACCGACCACAGCGCCACCTGCCAGCCGCGCCGCGCCCCGCCGTCCGCGCCGGAGCCCGCCACCGGCACCGTCACCGTCCGGCCGCCGCCCTTCGCGCCCGCGTCCTTCGCGCCGGCCCCCGGGAGCACCCCGGCGCCGAACTCCCGCACCAGCCGCTCGCGCACCCGCGCCGCGCCCGCCGCGCCCGTGCCCCGCTCCGGGCGCGGCACCACGCAGGTCAGCGCCGCACCCCGGAGCCCGCTCAACGCGTCCGCCAGCAGCGCCGCGTCCGCCTCGTGCTTGGCGTACGCCAGCGGATAGCCGCTGCGCTGCACCCGCTGCGCCGCCTCGGTCACCGGCAGCCGCTCGTAGCCGGGCACCTTCACCAGATGCGCGTAGAACGCCCCGGCGGCGTACACCGGATCCATGATCTGCCGGGGCGTGCCCCAGCCGTGCGAGGGGCGCTGCTGGAACAGACCGAGGGAGTCCTTGTCGCCGTGGTCGAGATTGCGCAGTCCGGACTCCTGCATCGCCGTCGCCAGCGCGACCGTCACCGCCCGCGGCGGCAGCCCCCGCGCGGCGGCCACGGCGGAGACCGTCGCCGCGTTCGCCGCCCGCTCCGGCGGCAGCTCGTACGCCGCGCCGCCGCCCGCCGCCGCGACCGTGCACCGCGGCTCCCCGGGCCCACCGGTGAGCTGTTCCACCGCGACGTACGCGCCCGCGCCCAGCAGCACGGCGACGGCCGCGGCGGTACGCCACGGGCGCCGGCGGCGGGCGGGGGAAGGGACGGCGGCCTGCACGCCGCCACCGTAGCGAAGCCCGGGGGTCCGGGCCCGGCGATCCCCGGACTCCTGGCGGCCCCGGCCGGCGGTCGGCCCCGCGCCGGGCGGTCGGCGCCAGGCTCTAGGGTTGACGGTATGGAGCGCTCCGCAGATCACCCCGCCCTCGACCTGTCGCTCGACGCCGCCGAGCTGACCGCGCGGCTCGTCGACTTCCCCTCCGAGAGCGGCAATGAGAAGGACCTCGCCGACGCCGTCGAGCACGCCCTGCGCGCGCTGGATCACCTCACCGTCGACCGCTACGGCAACAACGTCGTCGCCCGCACGCACCTCGGCCACGCCGAGCGGGTGGTGCTCGCCGGACACCTCGACACCGTCCCGATCGCCGGCAACGTCCCCTCCCGCCTCGACGACGACGGCTACCTCTGGGGCTGCGGCTCCTGCGACATGAAGTCCGGCGTCGCCGTCCAGCTCCGCATCGCCGCCACCGTCCCCGCCCCCAACCGCGACCTCACCTTCGTCTTCTACGACCAGGAAGAGGTCGCCGCCCACCTCAACGGCCTCGGCCATGTCGCCGACGCCCACCCGGACTGGCTCGCCGGGGACTTCGCCGTCCTCCTGGAGTCCTCCGACGGCGAGGTCGAGGGCGGCTGCCAGGGCACCCTGCGCGTCCTGCTGCACACCAGCGGTGAGCGCGCCCACTCCGCCCGCGGCTGGATGGGCGCGAACGCCATCCACGCCGCCGCCCCGATCCTGGCGAAGCTCGCCGCGTACCAGCCGCGCCGCGCCATGATCGACGGACTGGAGTACCGCGAGGGCCTCAACGCCGTCCGCGTCGAGGGCGGCGTCGCCAACAACGTCATCCCGGACGCCTGCACCGTCACCGTCAACTTCCGCTACGCACCGGACCGCACCCCCGAAGAGGCGCTGGCCCACGTCCGCGAGGTCTTCGCGGACTGCCCGGTGGACGAGTTCACCGTCGACGACCACTCCCCGGGCGCGCTGCCCGGCCTCTCGCACCCGGCGGCCAAGGCGTTCATGGACGCCGTCGGCGGCACCGCGCGCCCCAAGTTCGGCTGGACCGACGTCTCGCGCTTCAGCGCCCTCGGCGTCCCCGCGGTCAACTACGGCCCCGGCAACCCGCTCCTCGCCCACAAGCGCGACGAGCGTGTCCTCGCCGAGCGCATCGGCCACTGCGAGGAGCGGCTCCGCGCCTGGCTGACCAGCTGACCCGTCACCGTGGCGGCCCGTCCGCCCCGGCGAAGGCACCGGTCCGCGCCGTCCGTCCCGCCCGCCGGACGGACGGCGTGGACGGTCCCGCGCGGGATCTAGGCTGAGGGCCGCAACGTTCAGTCGGCGGAGGGAGCACGACATGGCCAGTCCCGAGGGAGCAGCCACCCCCGAGGAGCAGCGGCTGGGACCCGTACTGCGCCGTTACGACCAGGTGCAGCGCAGCACCACCGACCAGCGGCTGCTGGACTCCGAGGGCCCCTCCGAGTGGGTGCACACCGATCCGTGGCGGGTCATGCGCATCCAGGCGGAGTTCGTCGAGGGCTTCGGCGCGCTCGCCGAACTCGGCCCCGCCGTCAGCGTCTTCGGCTCCGCCCGCACGCCCCGTGATTCCGCCGAGTACGCGTCCGGCGTGAAGCTCGGCAGGGCGCTGGTGGAGGCCGGATTCGCGGTGATCACCGGCGGTGGCCCCGGCGCCATGGAGGCGGCCAACCGCGGCGCCCACGAGGCCGGCGGCACCTCCGTCGGCCTCGGCATCGAGCTGCCCTTCGAGCAGGGCATGAACGCGTACGTGAACCTCGGCGTCGACTTCCGGTACTTCTTCGTACGGAAGACCTGTTTCGTGAAGTACGCCCGCGGCTTCGTCGTACTGCCCGGCGGACTGGGCACCCTGGACGAGCTGTTCGAGGCGCTGACCCTCGTCCAGACCGGGAAGGTGACCCGCTTCCCGATCGTCCTCTTCGGCACGTCCTACTGGAGCGGACTGGTCGACTGGTTGCGCGAGACGCTGATCGCCGAGGGCAAGGCGTCCCCCCGCGACCTGGAACTCTTCCACCTCAGCGATGACGTGGACGAGGCCATCGCCCTGGTGACGAAGGAAGTGGGACCGGGGGTGCGGTGACGCCCGCCCGCGGGGCCGCCCGGCGCGGCCCCGCACCCCCTGGCGCGGCCGGTTACGCCAGCCCGCGCCGGGCCACCGCCGGCGCCCGGTGCCCGGCGATCGAGGCGACCATGTCCAGCACCTGCCGGGTCTCGGCGACCTCGTGGACGCGGTAGACCTGCGCCCCCAGCCACGCGGAGACCGCGGTGGTCGCCAGCGTGCCCAGGACGCGCTCCTTGACCGGCTTGTCCAGCGTCTCGCCGACGAAGTCCTTGTTGGAGAGGGAGACCAGCACCGGCCAGCCCGTATCGGTCATCTCACCCAGCCGCCGGGTCGCCTCCAGGCTGTGCCGGGTGTTCTTCCCGAAGTCGTGCCCCGGATCGATCATGATCGCGTCGCGCCGGACGCCCAGCGCCACGGCGCGCTCGGCCAGCCCCAGCGTCACGCGCAGGATGTCCGCCATCACGTCGTCGTACGCCACCCGGTGCGGACGGGTCCGCGGTTCGGCGCCCCCGGCGTGCGTGCAGACCAGACCCGCGCCGTACCGGGCGGCGACCTCCGCGAGCTTCGGATCGACGCCGCCCCAGGCGTCGTTGAGGACATCGGCGCCCGCCTCGCACACCGCCTCGCCGACCTCGTGCCGCCAGGTGTCGACGCTGATGACCACGTCCGGGTGGCGCCGCCGCACCTCCGCGACGAAGCCGACGGTGCGCCGCGCCTCCTCCTCGGCGGTGACCTCCTCACCGGGTCCGGCCTTGACGCCGCCGATGTCGATGATCGCGGCGCCCTCGGCGACCGCCTGCTCGACACGGTGGAGTGCCGCCTCGTCCTGGAACGTCGCCCCCTGGTCGTAGAAGGAGTCCGGGGTCCGGTTCACGATCGCCATGATCACCGGTTCGTCCGCGCCGAACTCGCGTTTCCCCAGCCGCAGCATGCTCACTCCTTCTCGATGGTCCGGCAGCGACCTTACGGCCTCACCCGCCGACGGGCGCGGGCGAGGCCGTTGACTGTCACACCCGCATGGCACGATCGGTGCAGGTGCGTCTTCCGGGGAGTTGGTCGTGTTCTGGTTTCTGCTGATCGCCATGGTCGTGGTGGTCGCCGTGGTCACCCTCGTCGTCGTGGGCGGCGAGCGCGGCGGGCTGCACGACACCGAGCCCGAGCAGCTCTACGACCCGCTGCCCCGACAGCGCCCGCTCACCCGCGCCGACATCGACTCCGTACGCTTCGCGGTCACCGTCCGCGGCTACCGCATGAACGACGTCGACGACGCCCTCGACCGCGTCGGCGCCGAACTCGCCGAGCGGGACGCCCGGATCGCGGAGCTGGAGGCGGCACTGGCCGGCGTCCACGCCGCGTCCATGGGCGGTCCGGGACTGATCGAGGACGGTGCGCCCGAGGGAGAGCCGGGGCCCGACGCCGGAGCCGCCGACGCCGACGGGACCGGGGCGACGGCGCGGCCGCGGCCCGCGGGTGCGGAGGCGGACGGCCGGGCGGCCGGGGCGCCGGAAGGTGAGGGCCGGTCATGACGGGTGTGGTGACCGCCCCGGACGGCGTTCCGCGCTGCCCGTGGGGCATGGAGGCCGAGAAGATGGCCGATTACCGCGAGTACCACGACACCGAGTGGGGCCGCCCGGTCCACGGCGACGACGCGCTCTTCGAGCGGATGTGCCTGGAGGCGTTCCAGTCCGGTCTGTCGTGGATCACGATCCTCCGCCGCCGGGAGGCGTTCCGCACCGCCTTCGCGGGCTTCCGGATCGCCGAGGTCGCGCGGTTCACCGACGCCGACGCCGCACGGCTCCTCGCCGACCCCGGCATCATCCGAAATCAAGCCAAGATCACCGCGACGCTCGCCAACGCCCGTCTCGCCGCCGCCCTGGCCCCCGGCGAGCTGGACACCCTGATCTGGTCGTACGCGCCCGAGCGGGCCGGCCGCCCGGCGCCGCGCACCGTCGCCGACGTCCCGCCGGTGACCGCGGAGTCCACGGCGCTCGCCAAGGACCTCAAGAAGCGCGGCTTCCGCTTCGTCGGCCCGACCACCGCGTACGCCCTGATGCAGGCGTGCGGTCTGGTCAACGACCACCTCGCCGGGTGCCACGTCCGGGAGGCGACGGAGCGGGCGGCGGCCGCGGGCTGAGCCCCGGGCCGCCCCGCCACGACCGCCGCCCGGACCGGGCGGCGCGCCCCGGTCAGCGCCCGAGGTAGACGGGCTTCTCCTTCTTCACGAACGCCTCCACGGCGATGTGGTGGTCCTCGGAGGCCCCGGCCCGCGCCTGCAGCTCCTCCTCCTTGGCGAGCGCCTCGGCCAGGGTGTGCCCGGCGCCGTAGGCCAGCGACTCCTTGAGCGCCGCGTACGCCAGGGTCGGCCCCGCGGCGAGCTTGCGGGCCACCGCCGCCGCCCGGTCCGCCAGCTCCGCCGCGGGTACCACCTCGCTCGCGATGCCCAGCGCGTACGCCTCCTGCGCGTCGATGCTGCGCGGGAAGAGCAGCAGGTCAGCGGCGCGGCCCGGCCCGACGACGCGCGGCAGCGTCCAGGACACCCCGGAGTCGGCGGTGAGCGCGACCCCGGCGAAGGCGGTGGTGAAGGAAGCCGAGTCGGCGACGACGCGGTGGTCGGCGGCGAGGGCGAAGCCGAAGCCGGCGCCCGCCGCGACGCCGTTGACGCCCGCCACCACCGGCTTCGGCATCTCGGTGATCGCGGTGACGATGGGGTTGTAGTGCTCCCGCACGGTGCTCATGGTGGAGCCGTCGCCGCGCTCCCGGTCCGCGGCGAGCAGTCCGATGTGCTCCTTGAGGTCCTGGCCGACGCAGAAGGCGCGGCCGGTGGCGGTGAGCAGGACGGCGCGGACGGCGGGGTCGGCGGCCGCGTTCCGCAGATGGTCCCGGAGCGCCACCTTCGTGTCGATGTTCAGGGCGTTCATCGCGTCGGGGCGGTTGAGGGTGATCGTGGCGAGTCCGTCGGTCACGTCGTAGAGCACGGTGTCGGCCATGAGTGAGGGGTCCCTCCGTCGCGGGTGGCGCCGCCCTTCGGGGGCGGTCAGCGCTCAGGATGCCGGAGATCATCCGGGCCGGGCATGTGACGTACGTCAAAGAATGAGGGTGGCCGAGGGCGTGAAGGGCGGCGCAGTATCGCAGGCCACTCACCGAATTGCGGGGGTTTGGGGGAGCGGGTTGCCGAAGGGAAGCTGTCCGATGTTGGTCATCGGGTCGTTCGATGCGGGATAATGGCCTGGAAGCAATGTGTTCGATGCCGGTGACGCGTGCCGAGATGCGGCCGTCGGCGGTCGGCTGAGGATGAGCTGGTTTCAGGAAGGGGAACGAGCATGGCGGCCATGAAGCCGCGGACGGGTGACGGCCCGCTCGAGGTGACCAAGGAGGGGCGGGGCATCGTCATGCGGGTTCCGCTCGAAGGCGGCGGGCGACTCGTCGTCGAGCTGACACCCGACGAAGCCAAGGCCCTGGGTGAGGCACTGGAGAAGGTCACCGTCTGAGAGGGCGGCCCGAACTGCTGCGGTTCCCCGGGGCGCTGACCCCAGGTACCCCCAGCCGATGATCATGGCCCCGGCGGCGCGCCTCGTGCGCTCCGCCGGGGCCTTTCGTCGTTCCGGGGGCGGGCTCCCGGCGGGCGGACGTCACGGCCCCGGGCGGACCGGCTCACTCAGCCGCGTTTGACCGCGCACAGCAGGCCGTCGCCGACCGGCAGCAGCGACGGGACGAGCGCGGAGCTGTCCCGGACCGCGCGCAGCAACTCGCGCAGGCGCAGCACCTCGTCGGGTTGCTCACCGGAGTCGACGGTCCGGCCGTCGGCGAAGACCCCCGCGAAGCAGACCAGCCCGCCCGGGCGCAGCAGCCGCAGCGCCTCGGCGAGGTAGTCGGTGCACTCCGCCAGATCGCCGTCGCAGAACACCAGGTCGTAGCCGCCGTCGGCGAGCCGCGGCAGGACGTCCAGCGCCCGGCCGGGGATGAACCGCGCGCGGTTCCCGGCGAAGCCCGCCTCGCGGAACGCCTGCTTGGCGAAGGTCTGCCGCTGCGGTTCGAGGTCGACGGTGGTGAGCACGCCGTCCGGCCGCATACCGTGCAGGAGGTAGATGCCCGACACGCCCGTGCCGGTGCCGATCTCGGCGATGGCCTTGGCCCCGGCGGTGGCGGCGAGCATGCGCAGGGCGGCTCCGGTGGCGGTCGACACCGTACGGATCCCGGCGTCGCGGGCGCAGGAACGGGACCAGCGAAGGGCGATGTCGGTGGCGTCGTCGATGGTCCCGGCGCCGTACGCCTCGGCGAATGCCAGGCCCGTCTGCCGGTTGCCGGTAATGGCCCTCTCCTGTCCCCGTAGTTGACGCAACGGTGACTGTATCCGCTGCGTGCGGGAACCCGCAGATGGGACCGGGCGTTAATGGGGGACAGGGGGGATGCGGTGGTGAAGACCGACGGAGACACGAAGCAAGCGCGGAAGTAGCACCAAATGCAGGTCAAAACTGCTTATCCGGAGCTAACGGGCGAGGTGGATATGGTAGGGGCTCTACTGGACACCACCAGAGCCACCAGGGGAGGTGCGGCTACGACGGGTGACCGCCGAGGGCGCAGACGCCTGCGACGGCCGTTCGCCGAGCCGAAATCCGTGACCGACACCGCTGACCGTCTCCGCGCCCACCACTCCGCTCCTACCGCGACCTTCGCCGCAGACGCGGATGCGCAGGCGTGGACTCCCCCCAGTTGGGAGGAGATCGTCAGCACCCACAGCGCACGGGTCTACCGCCTCGCCTACCGCCTCACCGGCAATCAGCACGACGCCGAGGACCTGACGCAGGAGGTCTTCGTCCGCGTCTTCCGTTCGCTGTCGACGTACACGCCGGGCACGTTCGAGGGCTGGCTGCACCGCATCACCACCAACCTCTTCCTCGACATGGTCCGCCGCCGTCAGCGGATCCGCTTCGACGCGCTGGGCGAGGACGCCGCCGAGCGGCTGCCGAGCCGCGAGCCGTCGCCCCAGCAGCATTTCAACGACACCCACTTCGACGCCGATGTGCAGCAGGCGCTGGACACCCTGGCGCCGGAGTTCCGCGCCGCCGTCGTCCTGTGCGACATCGAGGGCCTGTCGTACGAGGAGATCGCCGCGACGCTCGGCGTGAAGCTCGGTACGGTCCGCAGCCGGATCCACCGTGGCCGCTCGCATCTGCGCAAGGCGCTCAAGCACCGCTCGCCGCAGGTGCGCGCCGAGGAGCGGGAGCAGCGCTCGCTGGCCGCGGTGTCCACCGGGGAGGTCGGAATCGCGTGAGCCCGATTGGCGGTGCTTCCCCCGCCGAGCACCATCTCGGTGACCGCCTCGCAGCCCTGGTCGACGGCGAGTTGGGACATGACGCGCGGGAGCGGGTGCTCGCGCACCTGGCGACCTGCGGACGGTGCAAGGCGGAGGCCGACGCCCAGCGCCGGCTGAAGAGCGTCTTCGCGCAGGCCGCGCCACCCGGCCCCTCCGAGGGGCTGCTGGCGCGGTTGCAGGGGCTGTCCGGCGGAGATCCGGACGGCCCCGGCGGCGGGCTGGGCCCCTTCGGACGCGCCGAGTTCGACCGGGACGGCGGCGGCTTCGGCTACCTGCCGTCCTCCGGCGCGCACGCGAGCGGTGCCCCCGCGCCCCGGCAGCGGGGCTTCCGTATCCATGAGAGCGAGCGCCCGGCGCCGCAGCGCCGCCGGTTCGCGTTCGCCGCGGCCGGTGCCGTCTCGCTGGCCGCCCTCGCCCTGGGCGGCACGCTGCCGCTGGAGGCCGCGATCGATCCGCCGGGCCGTCAGGACGGCACCGGCACCGCCGTCGTCCCGCTCAGCGCCACCCCGGTCGCGGGCAGCGACCGGCTCCGGGACGCCGGGTTGCTGACGTCCGGCGGCGTCGCCGGCCGGGCCGCGCCCGGGGCGACCGGCCTGTACGCTCCCGGCGCGCCGTCCGCGGCGCCCCCGGTGCGGATACCGTCCGGCGGCCGGTTCGGTCCGCTGACGGCCCCGTCCGGTCAGGACGTCGCCCGTCGCCCGGCGCCCCAGGCCGTCGATACCGTCCGCGCCCCGGGCCCGCTCGCCCCCGCCACCGAGATCCTCCGCCCGCTCCTCGGCTCCGCACTCTCTCCCACCCCCTCCGCGCACCCGCCCGCCGCCCCGCGCTGACCGCCGCCTGCGCTCTGTCACAGGGAACTGGTTGAATCGCTGCGGGGCGGTGCGTGTCGTCGACGGGCACGGTCCGCGAGGTGGCGGTGGCCCGCGCAGGCGCGGGCGAATGGTGGGGAGAGCATGGACGACGGTACGGCCACCGGGCCGAAGCTGAAGTGGTGGAACCGGCCGGGGCGCACCCCCGACCCCCGCCCCGGGCCGGGACCGCAGCCCCATCCGCTGCCCACCGACAGCAGCGCCACCCAGCCGCAGCCCGGTCCGTCCGGTCCGTCCGAGGCCGGTGCGCCGGTGCCGGGCGCGGGGACGGAGGCGCAGCCGGCGGCCCGGGGCGGCTCGCAGCCGGGTGTTCCGGGCGGGGCGCCGCCGATGCCCGAGGGCGGCCCGCAGCCGGGTGCGCCCGCCGTGCCGCAGCCCGCCGCTCCGGCCCCGGCCCAGTCGCTGCCCGTGGGCGACGCTGCTCCGCAGGCTCCTGTTTCCGCTGCTCCGGCGGCTGCCGGGTCCGTGGTGCAGCCCGGTGCTCCCGCCGTGGTCCAGCCGTCGCCCGGAGACGGCTCGCAGCCGGGTGTTCCGGGCGGGGCGCCGCCGGTGCCCGAGGGTGGCGCGGGTCCGCAGCCGGAGGTTTCCGCCGTGCCGCAGGCCGCCGCTCCGGCCCCGGCCCCGCCGCTGCCGGTGGGCGACGCGGCTCCGCAGGCCGCCGCTCCCGCCGCTCCCGCTGCTCCGGCTGCTCCGGGGGCTGCCGGTTCCGGGTCGCTGCCGGTGTCCGACGACGATTTCCCGCCCCCGGAGCCGCTGGCGGCCACGGCCGCGTCGGTGCGGGCCGGTTCCGCCGCCGACCTGCCCCCGGCCGGTCCGGAGGCCGCGGCGGAGCCCGCCTCTCCGGCCGCCGCCGGAGCCCCGGCACCCGTACCCGCGGCCGCCGCCGGAGCCCCGTTGCCGACGTCCCCCGCACCGGCGGACGCCCCCGTCACCCCGGGCGCGCCCCCGGTGACGCCCACTGCTCCCGGAGCCTCCGCCACGCCTCCCGGCGGCACGTCCGTGCCCGAGGGTGCGGCTGCCGCTCCTCGTGCGGCCGTGCAGCTCGCCAAGGCAGGGGCGGCCGCCCCGGAGAAGCCGAAGCCGCGGCATGCGGAGGATCCGTACGGCACGCCGCCCTACGGTGACCCGGGGCCGTGGGCACCCGCGCCGCCGGTGCAGCGGCCGGTGACCACCCCGGCGCACGGCACCCACCTGCCGCCGGGGGCCGCCGCGCCCGCCTACGGTTCCGCCGCGCCGCCGCTGCCGGGGGCGCTACCGCCGCAGGCGCCCGCGCCGGGCGGCCCGTACGGCGAGCACCCGCTGCCCCCCGAGCGGCCCGTACCGCCGCAGCCGTATCCGCAGGGCGGGAACGGTTCGGACGGCCGCGGATTCGTGCCCATGCCGGGGGACGGCGGGCCCCGCTCCGCCGTGGCGCGCGCCGCCGAGCGGCAGGCGGCCGACGCCCCGCTGCCGCCCGAGCGGCCGGTCCCGCACCACGACGCCTCCGGTGAGCTGGGCCACCTCGTCCCGCCGATGGCACAGGGCGGCGCCTGGCAGCACTACGACCCGTGGCGCGCGCCGGCGGGCCCCGCCGTCCCGCCGCCCCGGCGCACCCGGCGCGGGCCGCTCGTCGTCGGCGCGGTGCTGCTCGCGCTGTTCGCCGGGGGCATCGGCGGCACCGTCGGCGCGTACGTCGAACGGCACGGCGGGCCGGGCGACATCACGCTGCCGCAGGACGACGAGGCGCCCCGGCCCCGCGATCCGCACAGCGTCGCCGGGATCGCGCAGACCGCGCTGCCCGGCGTCGTCACGCTCCACGTACGGGGCAACTCCGAGCAGGGCACCGGCACCGGCTTCGTCCTCGACAAGCAGGGCCACATCCTCACCAACAACCACGTCGTCGAGCCCGCCGGGGACGGCGGCGAGATCTCCGTGACGTTCAGCGGCGGGCAGACCGCCAAGGCGCGCGTCGTGGGCCGGGACAGCGGCTACGACCTCGCCGTCGTCCAGGTCGACGGCGTCTCCGGGCTGCATCCGCTCACCCTCGGCAACTCCGACGCGGTCCGTGTCGGCGACCCGGTGGTGGCCATCGGCGCGCCGTACGACCTCGCCAACACCGTCACCGCCGGGATCATCAGCGCCAAGCAGCGGCCCATCACGGCGGGCGGGGAGAAGGGCGACGGCAGCGATGTGTCCTACGTGGACGCGTTGCAGACGGACGCGCCCATCAACCCGGGCAACTCCGGCGGGCCGCTGGTCGACGGCCGGGCCCGGGTCATCGGCATCAACAGCGCCATCCGCGCGGCCGACGGCTCCAGCCCCGACGGCTCGACCCAGGGCGGCAGCATAGGGCTGGGCTTCGCCATACCGATCAACCAGGCCAAACGGGTCGCCGAGGAGCTGATCAACACCGGCCGGGCCACCCACCCGGTGATCGGCGTCACGCTGGAGATGGAGTATCCGGGCGACGGCGCGCGCGTCAGCGCCGCCGGCCAGGGCGGCCGGAACCCGGTCACCCCGGGCGGCCCCGGCGCCAAGGCGGGGATCAAGGGCGGCGACGTGATCACCCGGTTGGACGGCGCCCCCGTCCACAGCGGCGACGAGCTGATCGTCAAGATCCGCAGCCACCGGCCGGGCGACACCCTGACCCTGACCCTGCGCCGCGGCGGTCAGGACCGCACCGTCCGCCTCACCCTCGGCTCGTCCGGCACCGGCTGATCGTTTGCACGGCGTTGGCGCGGGCGACTCCCGCGTGACGCCCGGGGCCAGGTACCGTGAGGGGTGGCCTGGCCCCGGGCCGCCGACCGGCCACGGACAACCAAGGAGCTGAAGGTGTTCTTCGACATAGGACCCCTGGAGCTGGTGGCTCTCGTGATCCTCGGCGTGCTCATCTTCGGCCCGGACAAGCTGCCCAAGGTCATCGGGGACGTCATGGGCTTCCTCCGCAAGGTCCGGGAGTTCTCGGACAGCGCCAAGGAGGACATCCGCAGCGAGCTGGGCCCGGAGTTCAAGGACTTCGAGTTCGACGACCTGCGCCCGAAGAACTTCGTCCGCAAGCACGTCCTGGAGAAGGACGAGTACGGCCTGAAGGACCTCCAGGAGATCCGCGACGGGTTCGACCTCAAGCAGGAGATGGCCGACGTCACCGACGCGGTCCGCAGCTACGGCGACGACGCCCCGGCGGGCGCCGCGTCCGGCGGCGGACGGCTGAACCTCTCCAAGGACGACGCGCCCTCCGCCGGATCCGGCCGTATCGACCTCACGAAGAAGCCCTCCGGCGGCCTCGCCCCGGGCGAGCGTCCGCCTTTCGACACCGACGCCACCTGAGCCGTCGTCCGCCGCCCGGCCCGCGGCCCGCTCGTCCACCGGGCGGATGTCGCCCCTCACGGGCACGCCCTTGCGCTCTGTCCCGCCCGGTCACTGGCTATGCTCCCGGTGTCCGGGGTGAGGACGCCTGAGGGGGGCGGGCCGCCCACGACACAGGGCAACGAGGAGGCTCCGCGCAGATGGAGACGGTGAGTCGGGCTGCGGCCCAGGCGGATACGGCCGACGCGGGGCGGAAGGTCGACGGCTATCTGCTGGCGGCCTTCCCCTGGTACGGCCTCGATGAGGCGTTCACCGGCCCGCGCTGGCTGATGCGGGTCGGCGCCGCCGCCGACGGCACCGTCGAACACGGTGCGACCGGCCACGGCCAGGAGCCGACGATAAAGACCGAGACGCCCAAGGAAGAACGGTTCACCGTCGTGGTGACGGTCGCCGGGCGCCCCGTGCGGCGCAGCGGCGACGGCACCGGCGTGCTGGACGCCACCTCCGTCTCGACCGCCGCCTGGCTGGCCGGCTCCGGTCTGCTGGCCCACACCTGGCCGTCGACGATGGACCGCGCGCTGCGCCAGGACTGGCTGGACCAGCAGACCGCGCTCGCCTGGGAGCTCGCCGACGACCTCGACGGTGAGGGCTGGAGCGAGCTGCTGCTGCCGGTCGACGGCGAGCCGACCCCGTTCCGCTACCGCGAGTCCGCGTACGGCTGGGTGCTGGCCGGTTCGGCGGGCGGCGAGAACGGCGTGCACCTCGGCGCGTACGGCCGGGGGATGAGCGCGTACGGCCTCGGCTTCGGGGTGATCAAGGACCTCGCCGCGTACGAGGGCTGAGCGCACCGCAGCACCGCCGAGGGGGCGGACCGGAAGTTTCCGGTCCGCCCCCTCGGCGGTGCTGCGGGCGGCCCGCCGCGGCTCAGAACTTGTTGCGCGGGGTGATCCCCAGCGACATGCCCTGGAGACCGCGCTGACGGCCACCGAGCTTGCCGGCGATGGCGCGGATCGCGGCGCCGGCGGGGGAGTCGGGGTCGCTGAGGACCACCGGCCTGCCCTCGTCGCCGCCCTCGCGCAGCCGGACGTCGATCGGGATGGAGCCGAGCACCGGCACCTGCGCGCCGGTCGTCTTCGTCAGCCCCTCGGCGACCCGCTCGCCGCCGCCGGTGCCGAACACGTCGACCATCTCGTCGCAGTGCGGGCACGGCAGCCCGGACATGTTCTCGACCACGCCGACGATCTTCTGGTGGGTCTGCACCGCGATCGACCCGGCCCGCTCGGCGACCTCCGCCGCCGCCTGCTGGGGCGTGGTGACGACCAGGATCTCGGCGTTGGGGACGAGCTGCGCCACGGAGATCGCGATGTCGCCGGTGCCGGGCGGCAGGTCGAGGAGGAGGACGTCGAGGTCGCCCCAGTAGACGTCGGCGAGGAACTGCTGGAGGGCGCGGTGCAGCATCGGGCCGCGCCAGACGACCGGGGCGTTGCCGGGCGTGAACATGCCGATCGAGATGACCTTCACGCCGTTCGCCGACGGCGGCATGATCATGTTCTCGACCTGGGTGGGACGGCCGTCGGCGCCCAGCATCCGCGGGACGGAGTGGCCGTAGATGTCGGCGTCCACGACGCCGACCTTCAGCCCGTCCGCCGCCATCGCCGCGGCGAGGTTGACCGTCACCGACGACTTGCCGACGCCGCCCTTGCCGGAGGCGACCGCGTAGACGCGCGTGAGCGAACCGGGCTTGGCGAACGGCACCTCACGCTCGGCGGTGGTGCCGCGCAGCGCCGCCGCCAGCTCCTTGCGCTGCTCGTCGCTCATCACGTCCAGCTCGACGCTCACGCCGGTGACGCCGTCGACGCGGGCGACCGCGTCCCGGACGCCGGAAGTGATCGTCTCGCGCATCGGGCAGCCGGAGACGGTGAGGTAGACGACGACCGCCACCGCGCCGTCCGCCGCGATGTCCACCGATTTGACCATCCCCAGTTCGGTGATGGGGCGGTGGATCTCGGGGTCGTTCACCGTCGCGAGCGCTTCGCGGACCGCGTCCTCGCTCGGTGCGGCGCCTGGGGGCGTGTCGGTAGCCATGCCCCGATATTACGGCGGGGTAGGCCTGTGGCGGAAAGCCCGTTCAGCGGTCGCGTTCGTCACGCTCCGCGCCGTCCGGCCGCTGCGTCTCCAGCTCCCTGATCAGCTCGGCCAGCTCGGAGCGGATCCAGTCGCGGGTGGCGACCTCGCCGAGTCCGAGGCGGAGCGCCGCGATCTCCCGCGTCAGGTACTCGGTGTCGGCGATCGACCGCTCGTTACGGCTGCGGTCCTGCTCGTGCGTGACGCGGTCGCGGTCGTCCTGGCGGTTCTGCGCCAGCAGGATCAGCGGCGCCGCGTACGACGCCTGGAGGGAGAGCGCCAGCGTCAGGAAGATGAACGGGTACTGGTCGAACCGCAGCGCCGCCGGCACGGCGACGTTCCAGCCGATCCACAACACGATGGTGACCGTCATCCAGACGAGGAAGCGGCCGGTGCCCAGGAAGCGGGCGATCTTCTCCGACAGCCGCCCGAACGCGTCCGGGTCGTACTCCGGCAGCAGGGTGCGGCGCGGCATCCGCGGCTGGTCGAGGCGGACCCGCGGCCGCTCGTTCGCGCCGCGCCGCAGCGCCGACGAACCGTTCGCCCGCGCCCGGACACCGTCCCGCTCCTCAGGCCCCATGGTCCACCTCCGGCGCCCGCCCGTCGTCCTCGGGCCGTTCGCCGGCGGGCGCTTCCTCGCCGTGCAGCTCCGTCTCCCGCCAGTCGTCCGGCAGCAGGTGATCGAGGACGTCGTCGACGGTGACGGCGCCCAGCAGCGCGCCGCTGTCGTCGACGACGGGCGCGGAGACGAGGTTGTACGTCGCCAGGTAGCGGGTCACCTCGGGCAGGGTGGCGTCCGGCGGCAGCGGCGGCAGATCGGTGTCGGCGATCGAGCTGACCAGCGTGAACGGCGGATCGCGCAGCAGCCGCTGGAAGTGCACCAGGCCGAGGAACTTCCCCGTCGGCGTCTCGTCGGGCGGCCGGCAGACGTAGATCTGGGCGGCGAGCGCGGGAGAGAGGTCCGGATCGCGCACCCGGGCCAGCGCGTACGCGACCGTCGCGTCCGGCCGCAGCACGATCGGCTCCGTCGTCATCAGTCCGCCCGCGGTGCGCTCCTCGTACGCCATCAGACGCCGGACGTCCGCGGCGTCCTCCGGGCGCATCAGCGTCAGCAGCCGCTCCTTCTCCTCCTCGGGGAGTTCGGAGAGGAGGTCGGCGGCGTCGTCCGGGTCCATCGCCTCCAGGACGTCGGCGCGGCGCTGCTCCTTCAGCTTGCCGAGGATCTCGACCTGGTCGTCCTCGGGCAGCTCCTCCAGGACGTCGGCGAGCCGGTCGTCGTCGAGAGCGGAGGCGACCTCGGCGCGGCGTTTGGGTGACAGATGGTGCAGTACGCCGGCGAGGTCGGCGGGGCGTAGCTGCTCGAAGGTGGCGACCAGGTTCTCCGCGCCCTGCCCGTGCTCCTCCAGCGAGAACCCGGTCACCGCCGACCACTCGACCGTCAGCGCCTCACCCTTACGGCGCAGCGCCCCGCCCTTGCCCCGCCGGACGAAGACCTTGTCGATCTCCCAGTCGCGGCGGGCCGGGAGCTGGATGATGCCGATGTCGAGGACGGTGACCTCCTCGCCGGTCTCCACCAGCCGCACCCGGCGGTCGAGGAGTTCGCCGAGGACCAGCGTCTCGGAGGCGCGCTGCTCGAAGCGGCGCATGTTGATCACGCCGGTGGTGACGACCTGTCCGGACTCCACACCCGTCACCCGGGTCATCGGCAGGAAGACCCGGCGCCGCTGGGCGACCTCGACGACCAGTCCGAGCAGCCGGGGCGGACGGCCCTCGCGGGTGCCGCTGCCCTTCGTCCGCAACATCGCGACCAGGTCGCGGACGCGTCCGACCTGGTCGCCGTTGGGGTCGAAGACGGCGACGCCGGACAGGTGTGAGACGAAGACCCGGGGAGTCACCACCGCCATGCAGCGCGCCTTTCGTTCTCCGGCCGGTCGGACGAGGGCAGATTTCTGTACAAAAGCGTCAATCCGGGTTCAGGCTAACGCGCCCGGCTCGTCCGCGCCCCGGCGAGCGGCCCGTCCGGCGGCGGACGGCGCGGGCGCCGGAGCGCCCCCGCGGGACCGGTACGCTGCCGTTCTGCTGTCGAGGTCACCCGTAACAGGAGGCAGAACCGACGTGAGTGCAACCCCCCTGGGGCCCGGCCCCCGACCCGTGACCGCCGCCCGTCGCGCGGGGCGGACGGCGCTCCTGGGGGCGGTGGGCGCGGGCCTGGCCATGGCGCTGACGGGATGCGCCGAGGACCCGGACGCCGGGACGAACGGCGTCGGCAAACTGTCCGCCACCACCATCGAGGCGAAGGCGCGGGCGGCGGCGGAGAGCGCCGGTACGGTCCGCCTCTCCGGCAGCTTCGTCAGCCAGGGCGCCACCTACAAGCTGGACATGCACCTCACCGGTGACGGCGCCAAGGGTGAACTGACCACCCGTAAGTCGACGTTCGCGCTGCTGCGGGTCGGCGACGCGCTCTACCTCAAGGCGGACGCCGCGTTCTGGGCGGGAGAGAAGGCGGGCGGCGGGAACGACGCGGCGGCGGCGGACAAGCTCGGCGGCAAGTACGTCAAGGTGCCCGCCGCCGACCCGGTCTACAAACGCTTCAGCGGCTTCACCGACAAGCACGACCTGCTGGGGAGCCTGCTCACCCTGCGCGGCAAGCTCGCCACCGGCGACCACGCCACCGTCGGCGGCGTCAAGACCATCCGCGTCGCGGGCGGCGGCGGCACCGGCGGCACCCTCGACGTCTCCCTGGAGGGCGAGCCCTACCCCCTCCGCCTGGAACGCGGCGGCGACGCGGGCACGGTCCGCTTCGACGACTGGGACAAGGGCGTCTCCCTCAAGCCCCCGGCCCAGGACCAGATCGTCGACTACGGCAAGCAGGTCTCGGCGCCGTCGGCGGGGTGAGGGCGGGGCAGCTCCGGTGACCGCGGCGGACCGTGAACGGCGCCGGGCGGCGGGCCGCGCCGGAGGCCGCCGGCCCGCCACCGACGACGGGGCCGCGCCCCTCGCCGGGGCCGCTCCCCGCCGCCGCCTCAGCCCTTACGCCCCCGCCGCAGCAGCTTGGGCAGCGCCGCCGGGACCGGGCGGCGGGTGATCGCGGGGGAGGGCAGCGGCGGAGCGGCGTGGGCGTCGTCCGGCATCGCGCCGGGGCGCTGCTCGGCGCCGACCGGCTCCAGCCGCAGCACCCGGCACTCGGCCGCCCAGCGCTCCACGAGCGTCTGAGCGTCCGGCGCGTTGAGCCGCTTGCCCTTCAGCTCGTCGACGGCGGTGCGCCACGCCTCACCGTCCGGCGCCGTCTCCACGACGCGCGCCCGCCACGCCACGAGACGGCCGCCCTTGTCCTTGCTGCGGACGGTGACCGTCGCGGTGCCGCCGTCGGTCAGCCCCAGATCCGCCAGCGGCTGCTCGCCCGCACCGTCCCCGACCAGGCACGCCGCGCCGTCCACCCACAGATGCCACAGCGCCCGGGACGGGCCGGTGGCACCCCGCACCCAGATCAGCCCGGACTTCTTCGTGGCCTCTTCGATGAGCGCGCGGTCCTGGAGCGCCTGCGACGGGGTCGATGTCATGTCCGTCAGCCTAATGGGCCGGTCACCCGCGCCCCGGGCCGCCGTCAGAGCCAGCCGTTGCGCTTGAAGCCGCGGTGGATGCCGAAGCAGAGCGCGACGGTCGCCACCAGCACCGCCGGATAGCCGTACTTCCAGTGCAGCTCCGGCATGTTGTTGAAGTTCATGCCGTAGATCCCGGCGATCATCGTGGGCACGGCGAAGATCGCGGCCCACGAGGTGATCTTGCGCATGTCCTCGTTCTGCGCGACGGCCGCCTGCGCCAGGTTGGCCTGGAGGATGGAGTTGAGCAGGTCGTCGAAGGAGAGCACCTGCTCGTTGACGCGCGCCAGGTGGTCGGCGACGTCGCGGAAGTACTTCTGGATGTCGGAGTCGACGGGCCGCATCGGACGCTCGCTCAGCAGTTGCAACGGCCGCAGCAGCGGCGACACCGCCCGCTTGAACTCCAGCACCTCACGCTTGAGTTGGTAGATCCGCCCGGCGTCGCCGCCCCGCGTCCCGCCCCGCCCGGCACCCGAGCTGAAGACGTCGATCTCCACCTCGTCGATGTCGTCCTGCACCGCGCCCGCGACCGCGATGTACCCGTCGACGACCTGGTCGGCGATGGCGTGCAGCACCGCCGACGGGCCCTTGGCCAGCAGCTCCGGGTCGTCCTGGAGCCGGTGGCGCAGCGCCCGCAGCGAGCCCTGCCCGCCGTGCCGGACGGTGACGATGAAGTCCCGCCCGGTGAAGCACATCACCTCGCCGGTCTCCACGACCTCGCTGGTCGAGGTCAGCTCCGCGTGCTCGACGTAGTGCACGGTCTTGAACACCGTGAAGAGGGTGTCGTCGTACCGCTCCAGCTTCGGCCGCTGATGGGCGTGGACGGCGTCCTCGACGGCGAGCGGGTGCAGCCCGAACTCCGCGGCGATACCGGCGAATTCGGCCTCCGACGGCTCGTGCAGCCCGATCCAGGCGAAGCCGCCCTCGCTCCGTACGCTCGCCATGGCCTCGGCGGCGGTGCAGGCGGCCCGTACCCGCCGGCCCTCGCGGTAGACGGCGCAGTCGACGACGGCGCTGTTCACGCAGGACGGAGCGGACTTCTCGTAGCCGAAGGCGGCGCCGTCACGGCGGCGGGAGGGACGGACGGCGGCGCGCAGGTCACGGATCATCGACATGGCAAGCTCCTTCACGGGCCGGCCGTCAGCGGCGTGCGCGGGGCGTAACGCAGCCCGGAACGTGGACGTACGAGGCGTCATCGGCCGTACGTCCGCAAAGCGGGCGGCGTTCCGTGCCGGGGCACTGACGGCGCGCGGAGAATTCGAGGAATTCGCTGAGAGATACGGAACAGAGGGGCGAAGGCGCTCTTCCGTCATCTCCGTCCGGAGCGAAGGAACTTCACGATGTTTCGCCGCTGGGCCGCGGGGTACGGAAGCCTTCGGCGTTCAGAAGATTCGCTGCGCGAGAGGGATGACAGGAGAACTATCGGTACTGCACGGTCGACTCGGATCCACCGCAGCCCCACCTCCTCCGGCCGGTCCCCGCTGGGGGACGACGTCATTCCCTGACCAAAGGGCAGGCTATCAGCCGCCCGTGGTGCCACCGCGCCGCTTTGCCTGTTCGATACGAAGCCGATTCACGGCGTTTTCCCGCATGCCCGCGTACGGGTCCGAGGGCGCGTCCGAGGCCGCGCCGGAGGCTGCGGGGCGGGCCGTCCGGCGCCGCGCCGGCCCGCTCTATGCTCGCGGGCATGTCTGACGTTCTCGATCTGGTCGAAGCCCGGCTGCGCACCGCCCTGGGCGAGCCGGACGCCCGCGCCGCCGTCACCTTCCTCGGCACCGACCGTATCGAGGTGCTCCGCTTCGTCGGCGACGGTGTGGTGCGCTACGCCACGCTCGGGATGTCCGCGCATCCGATGACGGACCCGGCGGGCACCGCGCCCGGTCTGGGCGCGCCCCCGTCGGTGGTGTTCGCCGATCCGGTGGCCGGGCCCCGCGCCGAGTTGGTGATCACGCTGCGGCCGGGCCGCGCCGATATCGACAAGGTGCTGCGGCCGCTCGCCGTACTCGCCGCGTCGCCGCAGGTCGAGGGCGTGGTGGTGGCACCGGGCGCCTCCTTGGACACCGGGGAGCCGCTGTGGCCGGGCGCCGGTTTCACCTCCGTACTGGTCGCCGCGTCCGGGGGGCTCGTCGAGGATCTGGAGCTGGACGCGCCGCTGGATCCGGTGCGCTTCCTGCCGCTGCTGCCGATGACGCCCAACGAGGCGGCGTGGAAGCGGGTGCACGGCGCGGAGGCGCTCCAGGAGCGGTGGCTGGCGCAGGGCACGGACCTGCGGGACCCGCTGCGCGGTGGTGCGGATCTGTCGTGAGGCGCCTCACGTGCGGTGCCGGGCGGCGGAGGGCGCGGCGCGTGCGGCCGTGGCCTGCGGTGGTGCCCCGTGCGCGGCCGGTCTCCGGCGCGCGGCGGCTCTTCGGCGCGTACCGCTCCGGGGCGAGGGGCGTCCCGACCGGTCGGGTGATCGTCCTTGACGCGGCCGCGCGCCTGGAGGACCGTGGGTCCCTATGAGGGGTGAACCCAGTTGCCCGAAGTGCGGTGGCCGCGTCCGGGCGCCCGGTCTCTTCTCCGACTCCTGGCAGTGCGCCGTGCACGGCACCGTGCAGCCGCTCCAGCCGGTCGTCCCACCGAGCGTCGAAGCTCTCAGCGTTGTCGTGAACCGCTCACAGGTGCCGGTGTGGATGCCCTGGCCGCTGCCGGTCGGCTGGCTCTTCACGGGGGTGGCCTGCGCCGGTGACGACCGCAGCGGCGGCCGCGCCACCGCCGTCGCCTGCTCCGGCCCCGGTCCGCTCGGCGGTCCCGGCGAACTCCTGCTGATCGCCGAGGAGCTGGGCGTGGGGCTCGGCGCCCGCTACGCCGGGATCGACGGCCCGGATCCCGGCCCCGGTATGCGCGTCGACGGTGCCCCGCACACCAAGGTCCTCGCTTCCGGCCGCCCGACGCCGATGTGGCACGTCGAGGGCGCCCCGGCCGACCGTGTGGTCTTCGCCGGGGAGGCCCGCGGGCTGTGGCTGTGGGCGATCGTCTGGCCCGAGCAGTCCGGGCTGATGATGTACGACGAACTGGTCCTGACCGATCTGCGCGAGGCGGGCGCCGAGGTGGACCTGCTGCCGTGCGGGGCGCTCTCCCCGCGCATCCTGTCCTGAGCCCGGCCCGCCGTCCCGCGTGCGCGGCGGGCCCGGGGCGCGTACGGGCCCCGTCGCGGGTGCGGCCGCCGTCGGCGCCGGGAGGCGGACGGGTGGCTTCCGCGGGGCCGGTATCCTTGGCGCGACGCCCTCCGGTGCGCTACGGCGCCCGAGCGGGGCGCCGTCCGGTCACCGTCCCGTAGCGCAGGGAGGAGTTCGTCGTGCGCATCGATCTGCACACCCACTCCACCGCCTCCGACGGTACGGACACCCCCGCCGAGCTGGTGGCGGGCGCCGCCGCCCGCGGGCTGGACGTCGTCGCGCTGACCGACCACGACACCGTCGCCGGGCACGCCGCGGCGCGCGCCGCGCTGCCCGCCGGGCTGACGCTGGTCACCGGCGCCGAGCTGTCCTGCCGGATCGACGGCACCGGGCTGCACATGCTCGCCTACCTCTTCGACCCGGACGAGCCCGCGTTCGCCCGGGAGCGGGAGCTGCTCCGCGACGACCGGGTGCCGCGCGCCCGGGGCATGGTCGCCAAGCTGCGGGAGCTGGGCGTTCCGATCACCTGGGAGCGGGTCGCCGCCATCGCCGGGGACGGTGCCGTGGGGCGGCCGCACGTGGCCACCGCCATGGTCGAGCTGGGCGTCGTGCCCACCGTCTCCGACGCGTTCACCGCGCAGTGGCTGGCCAACGACGGCCGTGCGTACGTCGACAAGCACGAGCTGGACCCGTTCGCCGCGCTCCGGCTGATCAAGGAAGCGGGCGGCGTCGCCGTCGTCGCGCACCCCGCGGCCGTCAAGCGCGGCGCCTGTGTGCCCGAGGGTGCCCTCGCCGAGCTGGCCGCCGCCGGGCTCGACGGCATCGAGGTCGATCACATGGACCACGACGCGCCGACCCGCGCCCGGCTGCGCGGGCTCGCCGCCGAGCTGGGGCTGCTGACCACGGGCTCCAGCGACTACCACGGCACGCGCAAGAGCTGCGACCTCGGTGAATACACCACCGACCCCGAGATCTACGGCGAGATCGTCCGCCGGGCCACCGGCGCCTTCCCCGTCCCCGGCGCGGGCGGCTGAGCCCCCGCCGCCGGAGTCCGGCGGTTCCTCTCCCTTCCGGCGCCCGCCCCTGTGCGGTGCGTCCGCGCGCCGCCGTGCCGGTGCGCCGTTCCCCTCCGCTCCTTCGCAAGGCCATTCATCACCGTGTTCGACGTCGCTGCCTTCAGCACTCTCTTCGTGACCCTTTTCGTCATCATGGATCCCCCCGGGATCACCCCGATCTTCCTGGGGCTGACCGCCGGGCGTCCCGCCAAGGTCCAGCGCCGGATGGCCTGGCAGGCGGCGGTCGTCGCGTTCTGCGTCATCGCCGTCTTCGGGGTCTTCGGCCGCCAGATCCTGGGCCGGCTGCACATCAGCACGCCCGCCCTGATGATCGCGGGCGGGCTGCTCCTGCTGCTCGTCGCGCTGAACCTGCTCACCGGCAAGTCCGAGGAGCCGACGCAGACCAAGGACGTCAATGTGGCGCTGGTCCCGCTGGGCATGCCGCTGCTGGCGGGGCCCGGCGCGATCGTCTCGGTGATCCTCGCCGTCCAGCACGCCCACGGCGTCACCGCGCAGCTCTCGGTGTGGACCGCCATCGTGGCGATCCACATCGTCCTCTACCTGACGATGCGGTTCTCGCTGCTGGTCATCCGTGTCATCAAGGACGGCGGGGTGGTGCTGGTGACCCGGCTCGCCGGCATGATGCTCTCCGCGCTCGCCGTGCAGCAGATCATCAACGGCGTCACCCAGGTCATCCAGGGCGCCTGACCGGCTCCGGACGCAGTCGCGCCCCCGTACGGCATGTCCGTACGGGGGCGCATCCGCATCCACCGCGCGGGGCGGCTTCAGCGTTACCGGGCGGCGACGGTGTCGGCCGGGCGGATGTAGATGCGCTGGCCGATTGCGGCGGCCTGCTGCACGATCCGGTTGACGGAGGCGGCGTCCACGACGGTGCTGTCCACGGCGGTGCCGTCGACATCGTCCAGGCGCATGATCTCGAAGCGCATACGGCTTCCCTTCGTCTGATCCTCCTGCTGGAGAACTGATGGATGGCGAGCGCGGGCGTCGCTGCCCGAGCTTCTGACCTGTCCAACGTCCTGGCCGCCTGCAAACATTCCCTACGCTAAAGAAAATTTTCGATGGTCTAAGTATTTGCTGGTGAGGAGGGGAAAACGGGCCCGGCCCGATACCGGCCCGGGCCCGCGGCGACCGGCTCGCACGGCCGGAGGATCAGCCCGTACGGGCCGGGGAACGGCTCAGTGCTCGGCCCAGAAGGCGGCCAGCGCGGCGGCGGTCTCGGCGGGGCGTTCCGCGTTGGGGGAGTGCTCCGAGTCCGCGATGACCGTGCGGCGGGCGGCCAGCCGTACCGCCATCTTGTCGATCAGCGGCACCGGCCAGGCGTAGTCCACCACGCCGGAGACCAGATGCTTGGGGAGCGGCACCGCGGCCAGTTCGTCGACCCGGTCCGGCTCCTCCAGCATCTGCCGCCCGGCGGCGATGAGCTGCTCGGGGACGGTCGCCAGCCAGCGCCGTCGCATGAAGTCACCGATCTCCGGCGGCTCGTCGTCCGCCGTCTCCGGCGGCTCCATCGACTGCATGACGGCCCAGACCGCCGCCATGTCCATCGAGCCGAGCGCGTCGATCAGCATCCGTACGCGGATCTGCTGCGCCGGGTCGACGGCCGCCGGGCCGGAGCTGAGGATCGTCAGCGACCGGAACGGCACCGGGTCCGCAAGCACCGCCGCCCGGCTCACCAGCCCGCCGAACGAATGCCCCAGCAGATGCACCGGGCCGCCCAGCGCACGGGCCTGCGCCAGGACGTCCCGCGCCAGCGCGTCCTGCGTGTACGCGGCGACGTCCCGGGGGCCGGGCGACTCGAACTGGCCGCGGCCGTCCACCGCCACCGTCCGGAACCCGGCGGCGGCGAGCGGCGCGAGCAGCCCGATGAAGTCCTCCTTGCTGCCGGTGAAACCAGGGACCAGCAGTGCCGTGCCCAGCGGCGTCCGCTCGGGCAGGGCGTCGTGCGCGGCGAACTCCCCGCGCGTGGTGACGAGACGCCGCGCGCTGGCGCACGGCGGGAGCGTGAGTGTCGGCGGGCTGCTCATGGCTCCGAGGCTATCCGCCCGTACCGGGGGCGTCGGCGTGCGGCGGCCCGCGGCGGCCCGGGGTTCGCCCGGTGGGCGGGGCCTTCCGGACGGGCCGGCGGCCGGTGGGCGGGCGCTCCCGGATGGGCCGGTGCCCTGGTGGGAGTGGGGTCCCGGGCGGGCCGGTGGCCGGTGGGCGGGTGTCTTTCGGACGTACTGACGGCCGGTGGGACGGGCGCCCCCGATGCCCTGGGCGGGCCGCCGCCCCCCGTACACGCCGACGGCCCGCCCCCGCCGGGTGGCGGGAACGGGCCGTCGGCCGGGTGCTGCGGATCAGCTCTCCGGCGTCGCCTCGGCGGCCGGGGCCTTCGCGCGGGTGCGGCGGCGGACCGGCTCGGCGGCGGCCTCGGCCGCCTCCGCGGTCTTGGCCGCGGCGCTCTTCCGCGTCCGCTTGGGCTTGGCGGGGGCCTCGGCGCCTTCGGCGGTCTCCGCGGCCTTCGCGGCGGCGGTCTTCCGCGTCCGCTTGGGCTTCGCGGGGGCCTCGGAGCCCTCGGCGCTCTCCACGGCCTCGGTGGCCTTCGCGGCGGCCGTCTTACGGGCCCGCTTCGGCTTGGCGGGGGCCTCGGCGCCTTCGGCGGTCTCCGCGGCCTTCGCGGCGGCGGTCTTCCGGGCGCGCTTCGGCTTCGCCTCCTCGGCGACCGGGGCGGCGGGCGCCTCGACGGTCGCCACCGCGGCCTCGGCGGCCTGCGGCGCCTGTGCCTCGGCGGGCTTCGCGCCGCGCGTCCGGCGCCGCCGCGGCTTCGCCGGGGCGGCCTCCGCCTCCTCGGCGACGGGCGCCACGGGCTGCGCGTCCGCGACCGGCGTCACGGCCTCGGCCGCCCGGCCGCGGGTCCGGCGACGACGGCGCGGCTGGCGCGCCTCACCGCCCTCGGCAGGTGCGCCCTCCGCGGTGTCCAGAGCGGCGTCCGCCTGCGGGGCCGCGGCGCCGTCGACGGCCGTGCCGCCACGGGTGCGCCGCCGCTGGCGGGGCGTGCGGGTGCGCTGCGGGCGCTCCTCCGTCGCCGCCGGGGCCTGGCCCCGCCCGCGGCCGCGGCCGCCGGTCTCACCGAGGTCCTCGACCTCCTCGGCGGCGAGCCCGGCGCGGGTCCGCTCCGAGCGCGGCAGCACGCCCTTGGTGCCCGCCGGGATGTGGAGCTGCTCGTAGAGGTGCGGCGAGGTGGAGTACGTCTCCTCCGGCTCGTCGAACGGCAGGTCCAGCGCCTTGTTGATCAGCTTCCAGCGCGGGATGTCGTCCCAGTCGACGAGGGTGACCGCGGTGCCCTTGGCGCCCGCGCGGCCGGTGCGGCCGATGCGGTGCAGGTAGGTCTTCTCGTCCTCGGGGGACTGGTAGTTGATGACGTGCGTCACGCCCTCGACGTCGATACCGCGGGCGGCGACGTCGGTGCAGACCAGGACGTCGACCTTGCCGTTGCGGAAGGCGCGCAGCGCCTGCTCGCGGGCGCCCTGGCCGAGGTCGCCGTGGACCGCGCCGGACGCGAAACCGCGCCGCGCGAGCTGGTCGGCGATGTCGGCGGCGGTCCGCTTCGTCCGGCAGAACACCATCGCCAGTCCCCGGCCCTCGGCCTGGAGGATCCGCGAGACCATCTCCGGCTTGTCCAGGGAGTGCGCGCGGAAGACGTGCTGGGTGGTGTTGGCGACGGTCTGGCCCTCGTCGTCCGGCGCGGTGGCGCGGATGTGCGTGGGCTGCGACATGTAACGGCGCGCCAGCGAGATGACCTGACCCGGCATGGTGGCCGAGAACAGCATCGTCTGCCGCTTGGCCGGCAGGAGCTGGATGATCCGCTCGACGTCCGGCAGGAAGCCGAGGTCCAGCATCTCGTCGGCCTCGTCCAGCACCAGGCTGCGGACCTTCGACAGGTCGAGCTTGCGCTGGCCCGCGAGGTCGAGGAGGCGCCCCGGGGTGCCGACGACGACGTCGACGCCCTTCTGCAACGCCTCGACCTGCGGCTCGTACGCCCGGCCGCCGTAGATCGCCAGCACCCGGACGTTCCGCACCTTGCCGGCGGTGAGCAGGTCGTTGGTGACCTGCTGGCACAGCTCGCGGGTGGGGACGACGACGAGCGCCTGCGGCGCCTCGGTCAGCTCCTCGGGGGTGGACCGGCCCGCCTCGACGTCGGCGGGGACGGTGACGCGCTCCAGCAGCGGCAGGCCGAAGCCCAGCGTCTTACCGGTGCCGGTCTTCGCCTGGCCGATGACGTCGCTGCCGGAGAGCGCGACGGGGAGCGTCAGCTCCTGGATGGGAAAGGGGGAAACGATGCCGACGGCTTCGAGGGCCTCGGCGGTCTCGGGGAAAATCCCGAGCTCTCGGAACGTAGACAGAATCTTGCCTCTTCTGTGAGACGCGGCGTGAGGCGGCGAAGGGGGTCGTACCGCGCTTCGTACGAGGTGTGTACGGGCCGGGTTGCAAAGCCGACGGTGCGCGGGACCACTGCCAACGCTCAGGCACTCCTGCCGCGAGCGGTGTCCCTCCTGCTGATGCGTACGTCGCGTACGCGCCGCGGGGGAGGGCGGTCGGGTTGGAGCCGATCGGGCCACCGACCGGGCATCCGCATGCGTGGAACGACCCACCGATACTCGGCGGGCGCATTACCACTGTACCCCGGATGCGACGGGACACCCGAAGGCTTGTCTGAGTGAGAAAGGGAACAAGCCGCCCCGGGGCGCGCTCCCGGGCGGCAGGGAGCCCGCCGCGCGGCCCGGCGGCCCGGCCGCTGCGGGCGCGGCCCGGCGGCTATTGTGCCGGTCATGGAGACGCCAGACACCGCCACCGCCGACGCGCCGGAACCGACCGGGATCGCCGCCCAGAACTGGACGGAGGCATCCGCCGAGCCGCACTACCGCGCCGCCGTGATCGACCTGCTGGGCGCCCTCGCCTACGGCGAGCTGTCCGCCTTCGAGCGGCTCGCGGAGGACTCGAAGCTCGCGCCGACCATGGACGACAAGGCCGAACTGGCCAAGATGGCGTCGGCGGAGTTCCACCACTTCGAGCGGCTGCGGCAGCGCCTCGCCGACATCGAGGCGGAGCCCAACGAGGCGATGGAGCCGTTCGCCGCCGCGCTGGACGAGTTCCACCGCCAGACCGCGCCGTCGGACTGGCTGGAGGGCCTGGTCAAGGCGTACGTCGGCGACTCGATCGCCAGTGACTTCTACCGTGAGGTCGCCGCCCGCCTGGACTCCGACACCCGCGACCTGGTGCTGGCCGTCCTGGACGACACCGGACACGCCACCTTCGCGGTCGAGAAGGTGCGCGCCGCGATCGAGGCGGACCCGCGGGTCGGCGGGCGGCTGGCGCTGTGGGCGCGGCGGCTGATGGGCGAGGCGCTGTCGCAGGCGCAGCGGGTGGTCGCCGACCGTGACGCGCTCTCGACGATGCTGGTCGGCGGCGTCGCCGACGGCTTCGACCTGGCCGAGGTCGGCCGGATGTTCTCCCGGATCACCGAGGCGCACACCAAGCGGATGGCCGCCCTGGGGCTGGCCGCCTGAGCGGCGTACCCGGACGGACACAGGGAGCGGCCCCGGACCGATCGGTCCGGGGCCGCTCCCTGTGTGCCGACGGTCAGGCGGGGGCCGAGCCGCGCAGGGCGCCGCGGGCCGGGCGGAGCAGCAGCGAGAGCAGCGCGGCGCCCACGGCGACGGCCGCGACGAGCGTCTGGACGGGGTGACCCGGGCCGAGGATCGAGTGCGTCAGCAGCGCCCCGAGGAGCGCGGCGCCGGGGCCGGTGGCCAGTGTCAGGGAGCGGGCCGGGAAACGATCCGGCAGCCGGCGGGTGGCGGCGAAGGAGAGGACGAGACCGACGGCGACGGCGCCCAGAGCTTCCCAGATCATGCGTGTTCCCTCCCGCGCAACAACGGCTGACGAACCCGACCGACCGGACGAACAAATCGGTCGTAGCGGTGGTACCCACCAGCCACGCTCAGCAACCCTCATCCCCCCGTTCCGCCGAACCGGTGGGGGAGGGGGGACGCCTGAGGCGCGAGGGGACGCCGTTCCGGCCCGGAGCGCGGGCGATGACGCGGCGGCCGCGGCTGCCCGTTCCGGAAGCGGAAGGGGAAGCGGAATCCCACGGGCCTGGGGGGCGCGGGTCTCGGGAGGCGGCGCCGGTGCGGCGTGGTCACTCGGAACCCGTACGGCCCGTTGCTCCGGTGCGGTGGGGGCCCGGGGCCCGTACGGCCCGTTGCTCCGGTGCGGTGCGGGCCTGGAACCCGTACGGTCCGGCTGCCCGGAGAGACGGGGGCGTGGCCCCGGGGCCGTAGCCCCGCGCCGGTCCGGGAACGCCGACGGCGGCCGGGATGGGGAATCCCGGCCGCCGTCGTGGGGCCTCGGGCGCCGGTGGGCGCCGGGGGCTCAGAGTGCGCCGAAGCCGACCTTGCGGACCGCCTGCTCGCCGATCTCCACATAGGCGAGCCGGTCCGCCGGGACGAGGACCTTGCGGCCGTGCTCGTCCACCAGGCTCAGCAGCGGCGACTTGCCGCCCAGGGCGTCGGCGACGGCGCCCTCCACCTCTTCGGCAGACTGCGCGCTCTCGAGAACGATCTCGCGGGGCGCGTGCTGCACGCCGATCTTGACCTCCACGGCTGATGTCCCTCCGACGGTCAGTTGGGTGCGCGGGCGTCCGCGCCGTACGCAGCACACATTAGCCCGGTACGGGGAGGTGCAGGGTGCCCGAGGGGCACGCCGGGAGCGAACACGGTCAGTGGGGATCGATGCCGTGCAGCGGGAAACCGGCGATGCCCTTCCACGCCAGGGAGGTCAGCAGACCCACCGCGGTGTCCCGCGGGACCTTGCTGTCGGCCGCCAGCCAGTAGCGCGCCACCACCTGCGAGACGCCGCCGAGGCCCACGGCCAGCAGCATCGACTCGTCCCGGGAGAGACCGGTGTCCTCGGCGATCACCGTGCAGATCGCCTCGGCGCACTCCAGGGAGACCTTGTCGACCCGCTCGCGGACCGCCGGTTCGTTGGTCAGATCGGACTCGAAGACCAACCGGAACGCGCCGCCCGGATCCTCGACGTAGGCGAAGTAGGCGTCCATCGTCGCCGCGACGCGCTGCTTGTTGTCGTTGGTCGACGCCAGCGCCGTGCGCACCGAGTGCAGCAGCGCCTCGCAGTGCTGGTCGAGGAGGGCGAGGTAGAGGTCGAGCTTGCCCGGGAAGTGCTGGTAGAGCACCGGCTTGCTGACGCCCGCCCGCTCGGCGATGTCGTCCATCGCGGCGGCGTGGTAGCCCTGCGCGACGAATACTTCCTGTGCCGCACCCAGGAGCTGGTTGCGCCGTGCTCGGCGCGGCAGTCGTGTGCCCCGCGGGCGCGCCGCCTCGGTCTGCTCGATGGCGCTCACGCTGCCTCCCAGAAGTCGTTCCGTACGCGGCGCGCACAAGGTCGCCCGCCGCGCCCGCCATCGTACTTTTGGGTAACCGGGCTGTGCGCGGTCCGAGCCGAGAAATTACGGTCCGGGCCCTTGTCGGAAGGTGACATAACGCCCCAGGTCATCGGTATTCGTCTTCGTTGAGTTCCACGATGCGGGACTGTTCGGCGCGGTCCGCCTCGTTCGCGGTGTCGAGGTCGGCGCCGGCGGGTGTCTCGTCGCGGCGGGGGGCGACGTCCGCGTGCTGTTCCTGGGCGTCGGCCTCCGGTGCCTCGTCGGAGAAGCCGCTTGCGTTCTCGTCGTCGAAGGTGTCCGGGTCGCTCGGATCGACCGGCATGGCGTTCCCTCTCTGGACTCTCTCGGACCTCTGTGCCTTCCTCGCCCGCGGGCGGTTCGGTGCCCGGTGCGGCGGGCCTCCGGCCGGGGCGCCTTTGGTACCGAGCGTAGAAGAGCGGATGCGGCGGCGCGATGCGGTGTGTGACCGCGAACACATCAATGCGCGCGTGATCATCTCGTAACATCGACGGCATGTCTTCGACCGAGTCGCCCGACACCCGGACCGCAGCCCTTCCGGTGCCGCCCGGTGGTCCGGGGCGGCCCGGTCCGCAGGAGTCCGCCGAGACGCTGCGGCTGGTGCCGCTGCCCGGACTGACGCTCGGCGTACGGACCCTGACGGCCGCCGCCCCCGGTGCGGCGGAGCGCGAGCCCGCGCTGTACGTCCACGGGCTCGGCGGCTCCTCGCGGAACTGGTCGGCGCTGATGCCGCTGCTCGCCGACCGGCTCGACGGCGAGGCGCTCGACCTGCCCGGCTTCGGTGAGGCGCCGCCGCCCGACGACGGCAACTACTCGGTCGCGGCCCAGGCGCGTGCGGTCATCCGCCACCTCGACGCGGCCGGGCGCGGCCCGGTCCACCTCGTCGGCAACTCCATGGGCGGCGCCGCCGCGACGCGGGTGGCCGCCGCCCGGCCCGACCTCGTCCGCACCCTGACACTGATCTCCCCGGCCCTGCCGGAGCTGCGGCCGCAGCGGACGGCGGTCCCCACGGCGCTGCTCGCGGTGCCCGGCACGGCCCGCCTCTTCGCCCGCCTCACCCGCGACTGGACGCCCGAGCACCGCACCCGCGCGGTGCTGGCGCTCTGCTACGGCGACCCGCGCAACGTCACCCCCGACGGCTTCCGCGACGCGGTCGACGAGTACACCAAGCGGCTCGAACTCCCGTATTTCCGGGAGGTGATGGAGCGCTCCGCCCGCGGGCTGGTCAACGCCTACACCCTCGGCGGGCAGCACAGTCTGTGGCGGCAGGCGGAGCGGGTGCTCGCGCCGACGCTCCTCGTCTACGGTGGGCGCGACCGGCTCGTCGGGTACCGGATGGCACGGCGGGCCGCCGCCGCCTTCCGCGGGGCGCGGCTGGTGACACTGCCCGACGCCGGGCACGTGGCGATGATGGAGTACCCGCGGACGGTGGCGCGGGCCATCCGGGAACTGATCGACGACACGGCGGCGGCCGATACGGGCAGGAGCTGACGGAGCGGTGGGACGGCACAGCCGCAGAGGCGGGACGCAGGACGGGAACGACACGGCGGCGACCGGGCCGCACGCGGCGGAGCCGGGCACCGGCCGCCGCAGGCGCGGACCGGGCGACGCCGAACGGCCGCACCTGGCGGAGACCGCCGCCCGCCCGCACCCGGGGCCCGTACGGGAGGGCGTCCGCGGCGGCCACCCCGAGCAGCGGGAGCCGGGCGGCGGCTGGGGGCTGCCGCCGTCGGTCCCGGGAGCGTCGGCGCCCGGCCCGCCCGCCGTGCGCCGCGCCGCGTCCCGGGTGTCCGCCACCGGGCCGCGGGTGCCCCGCCCGCGCAGCGCCGAACCGGACGTCCGGCTGCCGGACCCCGCCACCGCCGAGGTCCGCCCCGGCGCGGACGCGACGTCCGGCGGCGGGCCCCGGCGGGAGTACCTGGAGGCGTTCGACACGCCGGACGTGTCCGGGGCGCCGGCCGGCGGGCCTGCGGACAGCGGCCGTCCGGCGGTCCTCGCGCGGGAGGCGACGGGGCCGGAGAGTGAGGCCCGTTCGGTCGAGGGCGGGGGCGGCGCAGGTGTGCCCGCGCCGGACGCGCCGCCGTCCGGGAACGGCCGCAAGGGCGGTCTCGGACGGACCGTCACCGGCGTCGCGGCCGCCGCGGTGACCACCGTGCTCGCCGTCGTGGTGGCCGGTCAGGTCGCCGAGCAGCGGCCGCAGGGCACCGGCCACGCGGGCGGCGGCCCGGACCGCACCGACCCGCAGGACGAGGGCGCCTCGCGCTCCGGGGACCGGCCGCTGGACGCCAAGCCCGCCACGTACGCGCAGCGGATGGCCGAGCCGTTCCCGCTGGACGCGAAGCTGACCGCCTCGGGGAAGTTCACCCCGGTCGGCGGCGCCGCGAAGGCGCCCGGCCGCGGGCACGTCGTCCGCTACCGCGTCGACATGGAGACCGGACTGCCGCTGGACGGCGAGCTGTTCGCCGACGCGGTGCACAAGACCCTCAACGACGACCGGAGCTGGGCGCACGGCGGCACCCGGACCTTCGAGCGGGTCGCCTCCGGCGACGCCGACTTCGTCATCACGCTGGCCAGCCCCGGCACCACCGACGTGTGGTGCGCCAAGTCGGGCCTGGACACCTCCGAGGACAACGTCTCGTGCGACTCGGCGGCGACCCCGCGCGTGATGATCAACGCGTACCGCTGGGCCCAGGGCGCGAAGACGTACGGGCCGGACAAGATGTACGCCTACCGCCAGATGCTCATCAACCACGAGGTCGGCCACCGGCTCGGCCACAACCACGAGGTCTGCTCCCGCTCCGGGGCGCTCGCGCCGGTGATGATGCAGCAGACGAAGTTCCTGACGACGGACGGCGCCACCTGCCGCCCCAACTCCTGGCCGTATCCCGGCGGTCGGTGAGGCGGGCCCCCGGGCGTCCCGGGCGCGAACTCGCTGCTTAGCGCATGGGAACGCCCCATGGGGCGGAAAGTTACGACCGTTCACCCCTTCCGGTGGCGCGACGGACAACCGTCCATCGCGCCACCGGCCCTTTTGCGTAGCGTCGTTCCGCGACCGGCGGCCCGGACCGTCCCGCCGGGCACCGACACACGCCGAGACCGGAGAACGGGAGGGGACACGTGCGCATCGGACTGCTCACCGACGGTGCACGCCCCGGCGCGCCGCGTGGCACACAGCGGTGGTACGACCGGCTCGTCCAGGGGCTGCCCGGCCACGAGTTCACGGAATTCGCCCTGCCCGCCGCGGGCCACCGGTCCGCGCCCGGCGCCGCGCGGCGCCGTACGGACGGCCGGGGCCGCACCATGGACCGCTCCGCCCGCCGCCGCTTCGCCCGCCACTTCACCGACCTCACCGCCGCGCTCACCGCCGGACCGGCCGGTACCACCGACCAGGCGGACCGTTTCGCCGCCGGTCTCCACGGCCTCGCCGATCTCGCCCGCGACCACGCCGATCTGCCCGCGCTGCTCCGCTCCGAGGCCGCCCTGCGCCTGCTGGAGCGGGCCTGCCGCGCCCCCGGCGCACTCCCCGCCGCGCACGCCGCCCAGGTCCCGGACCTCCTCGCGGTCACCGCCCGCCTCGACGCGGCGCTGCGCCCGCTCTCCCTCGACTGGTACGGGGACGGCGCGCCGGGCCTCGACACCGTCGACCTCTGCCACGCCACGGCCACCGGCCCCACCGCCCTCGCCGGGCTGCTGGCCAAACGCTTCTTCGGCACTCCGCTGCTGGTCACCGAGGACGGCCCGGGGCTGCGCGCCCACTACCTCGACCGGGCCACCGCCCCGCTCGGCGCCCCGGCCCGCGCCCTCCTCGCCGCCTTCCACCGGGCCCTCGCCACCGAGACGTACGCCCGCGCGACGCTCATCACCCCGGACACCGCCCACGCCCGCCGCTGGCAGGAGCGGTGCGGGGCGGCGCCGCAGCGGCTGCGCACCGTCCATCCCGGGGTGGACGCCGGGCCGTTCCTCCGGACGCCCGAGGCGCGGGCCGACGGCGCCACCACCCTGGTGTGGGCCGGATCCGTCGAACCGGCCAAGGACCTCACCGGACTGCTGCGCGCCTTCACCCGGGTCCGCGCCGCCGTCCCGGGCGCCACCCTGCGGATCGTCGGCGGGCCCGGCGACGCCCCCGACGCGGGTGCTTACCTCGCCCACTGCCGGGCCCTCGCCGACCGGCTCTTCCCCCGGGGGCCCGGCCCCGCCCGCCCGGTGCGCTTCGAGGAACCGGCCGGGGCGCCCGCCGTCGCCGACGCCTACGCCACCGCCGCCGTCGTGGTGCTCTCCAGCGTCGACGAGGGCTTCCCGCGCACCCTGGTGGAGGCGATGTTCAGCGGCCGGGCCACCGTCTCCACCGACGCGGGGGCGGTCTGCGAGGTCATCGGCGGCACCGGTCTGGTCGTCCCCGCCGGTGACCCGGACGCCCTCGCCGGCGCCGTGCTCGCCCTCCTCGCCGACCCGGCCCGCCGTGCCCGTCTCGGTGCCGCCGCCCGCGCCCGGGCCCTGGAACTCTTCACCCCCGAACGCCACCTCACCGCCTTCCGCGGCATCTACCTCGAACTCCTCGCCCACGCCCGCCCGGAGCCCGGCCCCGGCACCCCGCGCCCCTTCGCCCGCCCCGCCGAGACCCACCTCCCGGGCCGCCGGGGCACCGCCGTCCCCCGTACGCCCCCGACCGACCGCACCCCGAGCTGGGCCGCCGGGCCGCGCCGCCGCCCGGCGGTCACGAGAGGAGAGACGCGATGACCCCGAGCACGGACTTCCCGGACCGCGAGCCCTCCCGCACCCCCGCACGCCCCTGCCGCCCGGGCCCCGCCTGGCGCGCCGCCCGCCGCCCGGCCGTCCGCAGGGAGACGGCGCCGTCCGGGCCGGAGCCCGCCGCCGGGCACCCGCCCCGCGAGACGCCTGCCGGTCCGCCCCGGGACGCGGCCGCTGCCAGGTACGCGTCCCGGGCCGCCACCCCGGCCGGCCGCTCGCCCCGGGAGACGCCCCCCGCGCAACCCGCCGACCCCGTAAGGGCGTTGCTCCACCGGCACCGGCGGCTGTGTGCGTACGCCGTCGACCCGCTGGAGATCGCCGCCGGTCTGGAGGCGCACGGTGTCACCGACCGCACCGCGCACCGCTTCCGGCACCGCGACGTCTTCTCGCTCGCCGAGGAGCTGTACGCCCGGGTGCCCCGCGCGCGCGTCGCCGCCGCGCCGCCCCCGGAGCCCGCCGGACGCGGGGCGGTCGTACGCGCCGTCCTCCCGCTCCTGCCGGGCGCGCTCTGCGCGGCCACCCTCGCCGCGGTCGCCGCCGTCCACCCGGGGCACCCCCTGGCCCGGCCCGCCACCGCCGCCGCGGGTGCCGTCCTCGTCCTGCTCGCACTCCGGCTGTGCCTGCGCGCCGGTCCGCCGCGGCTCCGCCGGGACGGGCGTCCGTACGCCGCCGTCCTCGCCGTCGGCTGGCTCATCGGTCACGCCCTCCTCGGGGGCGCGCCGTCGACCGCACTCCTCTCCGGGGGGCCCGGCCTCCCGCACCCCGACGGCGCCGTCGCGCTCGCCCTGACCTGCGGTGTGGCGCCCGCCGCGGTGCTCGCCCGGTGGTTCGCGCGGCGCGCCCGGCGCGGCCTCGCCGTCAGCCGCGGGCTGGGCGAACTCGCCTCGCGGGTACGGCCGTTGCTGCTCGGCGCCGTCCTGCTGCACGCCACCGCCCAGCTCGCCCTGCTGCTCGGCGCCCGCCGGCTGACCGGCGGGCCCGCCGATCCGCCCGCCGTCCTCGTCGCCGTCACCGCCCTGGGCACGCTGCTCTTCCTCGCCCGGCTGCTGGCCGTCCACGGCTTCCCCGCCGCCGCCCTCGCCGGGCCCGCGGTGGCCGCCGCCGGCGAATTCCTCGCGCTGTCCCTGGCGCTCGCCGCATGGCTGCCGGGCGCGCGGGCGCTCGGCCGGCCGGTGGACGCGCTCACCGCCGCCGCGGGCCCGGCCGCCGTACCGGCCGTGCTCTGCGCCGCCACCACCCTCGGCCTCCTGGCGTACGCCCTGCGCGTCCTCGCCGGTGCCCGCGCCCACCTGGCCCCGGGGCAGTCGGAGGCGGCCCGGCCATGATCCGGCGAATAGCCCTCCGGCCCGGCCGCCGCCCGGCGGCCCCGGGTACCGGCGCCCCGCCCGTTCTCACCTCGCGGGCCCCGCCCCCGGCGCGGACCACGACCCCCTCCGGGCCGCCGTCCCGCGGCGGCCGTCCGCCCGCGGCCGAACACCACCACCGCCCCGTCCCACGAGGAGCACGACACATGAACGTCCACCCGACCGCATGCCGTGAGCACCAGGGGGTCGCCCGATGAGGGTCCTGCTCATCGGCGCCAACGGCTACCTCGGCCGCTACGTCGCCGACCGCCTGCTCGCCGACCCCGCCGTCCAACTGACCGTGCTGGGCCGCGGCGACGACGCCGACGTCCGCTTCGACCTCGCCACCGGCAGTCCCGGCGCGCTCACCCGCTTCCTCGACGCCGTCCACCCCGGCGTCGTCGTCAACTGCTCCGGCGCCACCCGCGGCGGCGCCCGTGACCTCACCCGCCACAACACCGTGGCCGTCGCCACCATCTGCGAGGCGCTGCGGCGCAGCGGCTGCGGCGCCCGCCTGGTCCACCTCGGCTGCGCCTCCGAGTACGGACCCTCGCAGCCCGGTTCGTCCACCGCCGAGGACGCGGTGCCGCGCCCCGGCGGTCCGTACGGCGTCAGCAAGCTCGCCGCCACCGAACTCGTCCTCGGCTCCGGTCTCGACGCGGTCGTGCTGCGGGTCTTCTCGCCGGTCGGGCCGGGCACGCCCGCCGGTTCGCCGCTGGGGCGGCTGGCGGAGGCGATGCGCCGCGCCATGCAGTCCGGCGACGGTGAGCTGAAGCTCGGCGGGCTCGGCGTCCAGCGGGACTTCGTCGACGTCCGGGACGTGGCGCGGGCGGTGCACGCCGCGTCGCTCTCCGCCGCGCAGGGCGTCGTCAACATCGGCACCGGGCGCGCGGTGCGGCTGCGGGAGGCCGCGTCCGTCCTGGCCCGGGTCGCCGGGTTCGGTGGCGCGCTGCACGAGCTGGACTCGCCGCCCGCCCGCCTGATCATCCCGGGCCCGTCGCCGGAGCACGGCACCGCGCCGCCCACCTACCCCTACCCGGACGGCTGCGGCACCTGGCAGCAGGCCGATGTGCGCACCGCACGGGACCGGCTCGGCTGGCGGCCGCGGATCGGACTGGAGGAATCCCTCGCCGACATCTGGATGGAGGCCGCATGCCGCATCTGACCACCGCGGGCACGACCCGCGCCCCCACCGGTGACGGGCCCTTCGGGGTCGGCGTCCCGGGCATCGCCCATCCGCTGCTCGCGCCCACCGAGTGGGCCGAACTGCTGCGGGTCTCCCGGGGGTTCGTCGCCCCCCGGGAGGCCCCCCGGGGCGTGGCGGGCGTGGTGCCCGGCTACGCCCCGGTCGCCCCGGTGCACTGGGCGGTCCTCGACGTCGCCCGGGGCCCGGGGGCGCGCCCCGATCCGCACTGTCTGCCCGCCGCCGCCCGGCTGCGTGAGACGGGTGTCCGCCTGTTGGGACATCTCGATCTGCGGTACGGCACCCGGCCCTTCGGGGAGCTGCTCGCCGACGCCCACCGCTTCCTGGAGTGGTACAAGACCGACGGATTCCTGCTGGACCGCGCCCCTTTGGACCGCGCCGAACTGCCCGTCACCCGCCGCGCCGCCGCCGCGCTGCGCGGTCTGGCGGACGGCGTCCACCTCGTCCTCGGCCACGGCGCCCATCCGCACCCGGGGTACGCCGAATCCGCGGACCAGCTCATCACCTTCGCCGGACCGTGGTGCGAATACCGCTGGTCACAGGTGGCGCAGTGGACCGCCGACCACCCGCCCGAGAAGTTCTGCCACCTCGTCCACGGCGTCCCCTCCACCCACCTCGACGAGGCGCTGCGGATCGCCCGCTGGCAGGGCGCCGCGACGGTCTTCTTCACCGACCGCCGCGACCGCGACGGCGACGCCTGGGAGACGCTGCCCGGCTACTGGGACGATTTCGTCTCGCGCATCGGACCAGGTGTCTTGGAATGAAGACGGGCGTGGCAGTGTTACGGACAGAACAACCGTACTGACCCACACCGACCAACCCCCTTGTTGAGGTCTTCCGTGTCGCTGCCACCCCTGGTCGAGCCCGCTTCGGAGCTCACCGTCGACGAGGTCCGCAGGTACTCCCGCCACCTGATCATTCCCGACGTGGGGATGGACGGGCAGAAGCGGCTGAAGAACGCCAAGGTGCTGTGCGTAGGCGCCGGCGGCCTCGGTTCGCCCGCCCTGATGTACCTCGCCGCGGCAGGCGTGGGCACCCTGGGCATCGTGGAGTTCGACGAGGTCGACGAGTCGAATCTGCAACGGCAGATCATCCACAGCCAGTCGGACATCGGCCGCTCCAAGGCCGCGTCCGCCAAGGACTCGGTGCTCGGCATCAACCCGTACGTGAACGTGGTCCTTCACGAGGAGCGGCTGGAAGCCGAGAACGTGATGGACATCTTCAGCCAGTACGACCTGATCGTGGACGGCACGGACAACTTCGCCACCCGCTATCTCGTCAACGACGCCTGCGTGCTGCTGAACAAGCCGTACGTCTGGGGCTCCATCTACCGCTTCGACGGCCAGGCGTCCGTCTTCTGGAGCGAGCACGGCCCCTGCTACCGCTGCCTCTACCCGGAGCCCCCGCCCCCCGGCATGGTGCCCTCCTGCGCCGAGGGCGGCGTCCTCGGCGTGCTCTGCGCCTCCATCGGCTCCATCCAGGTCACCGAGGCCATCAAGGTCCTCGCCGGCATCGGCGACCCGCTCGTCGGCCGCCTGATGATCTACGACGCGCTGGAGATGACATACCGCCAGGTCAAGGTCCGCAAGGACCCCGACTGCGCGGTCTGCGGCGAGAACCCCACCGTCACCGAGCTGATCGACTACGAGGCGTTCTGCGGCGTCGTCTCCGAGGAGGCCCAGGAAGCGGCGATGGGCGCGACGATCACGCCCAAGCAGCTCAAGGAGTGGATCGACGCCGACGAGAAGATCGAGATCATCGACGTCCGCGAGCCGAACGAGTACGAGATCGTCTCGATCCCCGGCGCCAAGCTGATCCCGAAGAACGAGTTCCTGATGGGCAACGCCCTCCAGGACCTCCCGCAGGACAAGAAGATCGTCCTGCACTGCAAGACCGGTGTCCGCTCCGCCGAGGTCCTCGCCGTCCTGAAGTCCGCCGGGTTCGCCGACGCGGTCCACGTCGGCGGCGGCGTCATCGGCTGGGTCAACCAGATCGAGCCGGAGAAGCCGGTCTACTAGCCGAGCAGCCGGTCCGCCGACCGCGCACCGGGGGCCGACCGCGCACCGGGGCCGTGAGCGCCCCCGCCCCGCACAGACCGAAGGCGCCGCCCCGCAGCACGCGGGGCGGCGCCTTCGCCGTGTCCGGGGGCCGTGCCTCAGATCTCGCCCTTACGGGTGAGGTGGGTGAAGGCCAGCCAGCCGGGCAGCACCGGCAGCCAGAACGTCATCAGCCGGAACAGCAACACCGCCGGGAACGCGACGTCACCGCCGAGCCCCGCCAGCGTCAGCGCCGTGATCAACGCGCCCTCGATCGCGCCCACACCGCCCGGTGTCGGCGCCGCCGAACCCAGCGCGTTGCCGGCGAGGAACGCCACCGCGATGCTCGCGTAGCTGAGCGTGTCGCCGCCGCCGAAGGCGCGGATGGACGCGTCCAGACACATCACGTTCGCCGCCGTCAGCAGCAGCATCCCGCCGATGCCGGTGACCAGCTTCCCGGGGCGCTGGAGGATGTCCAGCATCCGCGGCACCACCCCGGCGAACAGCGACCGCACCCGCGTCACCACGAACTTCCGCAGCACCGGCACCGCGGTCACCACCAGCACCAGCACCGCGACCGTCAACAGCCCGGCGATGACCGTCCGGGACGGCGACAACTGATCCTCGCCGCTCTCCGTCCCCGTCAGATAGCCGAACGTCAACAGCAGCAGGACGTGCGCGCCCAGACCGAACAGTTGCGAGGCACCGACGCTCGCCACCGCCAGCCCCGGCCGCACCCCGGCCCGCTGGAGGAACCGGGTGTTCAGCGCCACACCGCCGATCGCGGCGGGCGCCACCAGCTTCACGAAGTTCCCCGCGATCTGCGCGATCACCGTCCGGACGAACGACACCTTCTCCGTGACGAACCCCAGCAGACTCATCGCCGCCGCGATGTACGTCGTCGCCGAGAACACCATCGCCACCAGCACCCAGATCCACTGGGCCTCGCTGATCACATTGATCAGATCGAAGTGCGCCACCTGCGACATCAACTGCGACAGCAGCAGATACGCGGCGAACGCACCGGCGATCCAACTGATCAGGATCCGCGGGCTCAGCCGCTCCAGCTTCGCCGGTTCGATCACCGCCGTCGGACGGATCAGCAGCACCTGCCGCCGGATCTGCGCCAGCAGATCCTCCTCACGCGCCTCCTCCGACGCCTCGTCCAGCGCCCGCTTCTCGTCCGCCTTCGCCTGCGCGCGCATCGCCCGCAGCCGCTTGCGTTCCGCGGGCCCGGCGGCCGCCAGCTTCTCCCGGGACTCCTTCGCGGACCGCGACGCCTCCAGCACCGCCTCCCGCTCCCGCGCCGACCGCTCCCGGGCCCGCTGCCGCAGCGTCGCCCGCGTCGTCCGGCTCAGCGCGATCGGCTGGAGCAGCGGCAGACTGTCCGCGACCGCGTCCGGCCCCAGCACCTCCACCGCGACGGCCACCGCCCGCTCCGCGCCGACCCGCAGGCCCAGCGTCGTCAGCAACTGCGCGACGTCCATCCGCAGCACCAGATCACCCGCGGCGATCTCACCGCCGCGCAGCTCCGTCAGCGTCACCCTGCCGGAACGATCCACCAGCAGTGCGTCCCCGACCAGCCGCCGGTGCGCGATCCGCCGCGACTGCAACGCCGCGACCTGCTCCCACGCGCTGCGCAGCACCGCGTCGGTGATCTCCGCGTCGTCCAGCGCGTCCAGCCGCCGCCCGCCGATGTGCTCGTACACCAGCATCACGGCGTCCGGGCCCAGCTCCGACGTGGCGATCAGCTTCGGGGCGCGGGCGCCCGCGGCGATCGCGGCGTACGCCAGCAACGCCTCCTGCTCCAGCGCCTGCCGCAGCGACTGCAGGCTGCGGCGCTGGTTGATGCCGCGCAGCGACAGACGCCGCCACACCCGGTAGAAGAAGCCCTGCGCCTGCTGTTCGCGGTCGACGACCGTCACATCGATGGGCGGGCCGTCCTCCCGCGTCACCAGGTAGCGGCGCCCGCGGTCGGAGTGCTCGGGGTGATCCGGATTGGCGAGGTCCTCGGCGCGCAGCGCGCTCACCGGGTGGAACCCCACGCGCCGCAGCCCGGCGAGGAGGTTCTGCCCGGTGGGCCGCACGTTGGGGGTGCCGACCGCGTACAGCGTCCCGTAGGCCACCGTCCAGCCGATCAGCACCGTCGTGACGATCGCGAACGGCGTGGTGTACCGGCCGACCAGCACCGCGAAGGCGTCCAGCAGCAGCACGCACCACATCGCCACCCGCCACCGCGGGCGCCGCGACATCCCCACCGCCGTCATGTACGCGATGACCGGCGCGAGGTAGCTGTGGACCGGTGTGGTCAGCGACCCGTCGTGCATCCGCTGGGTCAGCGCCGCCCGGATCGAGGCGGGCGCCGCCTCCGCGACCCACAGGTCCGTCGCCAGCGACACCCCGTGCGCCAGCACCGCCGCCAGCACCCCGTCGGCGATGCGCAGCCCGTCGCGTTTGATCAGCCGCTCGACGGCGAACGCCACCGGGACGATCAGCACCGCCACGCTCGACGCCAGCCCCGCGAAGTTGATCAGCAGCCGCGGGGCCTGACCCGCGCCCTTGCCGATGTCGTCGGCCAGCCCCTGCGTCGTGGCGTGCGCGAACGCCGCCAGCGCCAGGACCAGCGCGATCCCCGCGATGCCGAGCAGCAGCCGCAGCAGGTCGGCCGGGCGGTGCACCCGCGCCGGCAGCAGCGGCTCGTCGCCCGACACCCGGTCCGCGTGCTCCTCGCCGTCCGGGCATCCCACGCCGTCGCACGTCGCCGGATGCGAACCGGTCCGGGGCACGCCGCCGTCCCCGCCGGACGCCGCGGCCGGGGCGCCCGCGGGCCGCTCGGGCCCCGCGTGCTCCACGTCCGGCTGCGGTCCGGCTCCCGTCTCGTGCCCCTGCGGTGTCCGCTGCGCGTCGTCGCCCGCGTGGTGCGCGGGCCCGTCGGGTCTCTCGGACGCCCCGGGTCGTTCGGCCTTCTCGATCGTGCTCGCCTTTTCGGTCGCGGAGACCGCGGACGGCCTCCGTTGCTGCTTCCCCTGATCCGCCGCCGGCCGGTCGGCCCGGCGCCTCGGCGCCATGCCTCCCGGGGCGGTGGCGGCGGCTCCCGGCTGCCGGGCACCAGGCGCTTCCGCCTCCCGCGGAGGCGCCGCGCCCTGCCGTGTGGACGTCGCGTTTCGCTCACGTCTCACCAGTCACCGCCCGGAAGATGGTGGCACGGCTGTGCGGGGGGCGGGGGGATCAGGGTGCTTTTCGCGGCCGGGAGAAGCGGAAGCCGAGCCCCCGCTCACCGCCCGGCACCCGCCCCGGGCCTCCCGCATCCCGGGCCCGCACACCGCCCGCACCCGGCCCCCGCCACGCGCCCCGCGCCGTTGTCGGTGGGGTACGGCAGGATGGACCGAATGAGTGGCCACCGCGACGGCACCGCACCTGACCCCTCCGTGCCCGGCACCCCGCCCCCCGAGGACATCCGCCCCGCACCCGAGCTGCCCGACTACGCCGAACGCGTCCTCGGCGTCGCCGAACGCATCCCGCCCGGCCGCGTCCTGACCTACGGGGACATCGCCGCCCGCCTCGCCGCCGAGGACCACGACGGCCGCGGCGCCGGCGGCCCCCGCCAGGTCGGCCGCGCCATGGCCCTCTACGGCGGCGCCGTCCCCTGGTGGCGCGTGGTCCGCGCGGACGGCGCCCCGCTGCCCGGCAGCGAACACCGCGCCCTCGCCCACTACCGCGCCGAAGGCACCCCGCTGCGCACCGCCGCCGACGGCTCCGCCACCCGCCTTGACATGCGCCGCGCCCGCTGGGAAGGACCCCTCACACCCGCCGCCGACTGTGACGTTCCCGACACCGCCCCCGGCGCCCGGACCGTCGCCGACCTCACCCACCTCCCCGGCCTCCCGGAAGGCGCGGTCCCCCTCGGCGAGGACGGGCCCGCGGCCGGCGACATCGCCAGGGCCGGGGGCCGCACCGCAGGTCGCGGCCGCGGCGACGGCCCGGCGGCCCCCGGCGGACCGGCCCCGCGCACCCGGCGCCGGGGCCGCGGCGGGACGGCGCACTCCTGAATCCGCGCGCCCTCGCCGCCCGGGGGCGCCCTGTGGACAACCGCCGGCCCACCCGCCGCCTGGCGTAGCGTCGATGTCCGGCACCGCACACCCGGTCGACCGGGGCGGCCCGGACCGGCCGTCCGGTCCGGGCCCGGCGGCGCCCCGCCCGCCGCGGCCCCGCGCCGTCACGGCCCGCACCCCGTCCGCCCCGTCACGACCCGTACCTCCACCAGAACCGGCGAACCACGTGAGCTCCTCCTTCTCCGACACACCGCGACGCCCGCATCCCCGCGCGCCGCGGCGGGACGCCCCCGGCCCGTACCGCCTGGTGCGGACCGACCCGGGGACGATGGAGCCTCCTGCCTTGGACGCCGCGCAGCGCGCGGTGGTTCAGCACGGCGAGGGACCGCTCCTCGTCCTCGCCGGGCCCGGCACCGGCAAGACCACCACCCTCGTCGAGTCCGTCGCCGCCCGCGTCCGGGGCGGCGCCGACCCCGAGCGGATCCTCGTCCTCACCTTCAGCCGCAAGGCCGCCGTCGCCCTCCGCGACCGCCTCGCCGCCCGCCTCGGCACCACCGCCCTCCCGCAGGCCACCACCTTCCACTCCTTCTGCTACGCCCTGGTCCGCGCCCACCAGGACGCCGACCTCTTCGCCGACCCGCTGCGGCTGCTCTCCGGCCCCGAACAGGACCTCGTCGTCCGCGAACTCCTCGCCGGACAGGCCCGCCTCGCCGCCGCCGGACGCGCCCGCGTGACCTGGCCCGACGAACTCCGCGCCTGCCTGACCACCCGCGGCTTCGCCGACGAGGTCCGCGCCGTCCTCGCCCGCAGCCGCGAACTGGGCCTGGGCCCCGACGCCCTCGCCGCCTTCGCCCGCCGCACCGGACGCCCCGACTGGTCCGCCGCCGCCGGCTTCCTCGCCGAATACCTCGACGTCCTCGACGCCCAGGGCGTCCTCGACTACGCCGAACTCGTCCACCGCGCCGTCCTCCTCGCCGAGGACCCGGACACCGGCGTCGCCCCCCGCCTCACCGCCGCCTACGACGCCGTCTACGTCGACGAGTACCAGGACACCGACCCCGCCCAGCTCCGCCTCCTGACGGCCCTCGCCGGACCCGGCACCACCCGCGGCGCACCCGGCACCCCCGGCCGCACCCTGATCGCCTTCGGCGACCCCGACCAGTCGATCTACGCCTTCCGCGGCTCCGACGTGAACGGCATCCTCGACTTCCCCACCGCCTTCCCCCGCGGCGACGGCACCCCCGCACCCGTCGCGGTGCTCACCACCGCCCGCCGCCCCCGCGCCGCCCTGCTGGCCGCCACCCGCGAGGTGGCCCGCCGGATGCCGCTCACCCGGCTGCCCGCCGCCACCGTCCGCGCCCACCGCACACCGGACGCCGTCCGCCCCGGCGGCCGCGTCGACGTCCTCACGTACCCGACGCCCGGCGCCGAACTCGACAACATCGCCGACCTGCTGCGCCGCGCCCACCTGGAGGACGGCGTCCCCTGGCACGAGATGGCCGTCCTGGTCCGCGCCGGCGCCCGCTCCCTGCCCGCCGTCCGCCGCGCCCTCACCTCCGCCGGCGTCCCCCTCGACATCGACGGCGACGACCTCCCGCTCCGCGACGAGCCCGCGGTCGCCCCGCTGCTCACGGCGTTGCGGGTGGCGGCCCGGGGGGCGCTGGGGCGCGGTGGAGGGACGGCCGGGAGCGGCGCGGCCGCGGCCCGGGCGGATGCCGCCGAAGGGCCGGACGCCGCTGACGGCGCGCCGGGCGACCCGGTGGCCGGGTCCGCAGCCGTACCGGGGGAGGAGCCTGTTTCCGGTGGGCCGGTGGCCGAGCCCGCGTCCGTACCGGGCGGGCCGGGTGCCGCCGGCGGTCCGGACGCCCCGGGCACCCCGGCGCCCCCCGGACCCGCGGCCTCCCCCGAGGACTCCGGCCCCGTACCGGACAACCCGGCGGACACCGCCGCCCCGGACGGCACCCTCGCCCCCGCCCACCTCACCCCCGAGACCGCGCTCGACCTGCTCACCTCGCCGCTCGGCGGGATGGACGCCGCCGACCTGCGGCGGCTCGGGCGGGCCCTGCGCGAGGAGGAGCGCGCCGCGGGCACCGCGCTGCCCCGGCCGTCGGACGAACTCCTCGCCCGCGCCCTCGCCGAACCCGAACGCCTCGTCGCCCACGACCCCGCCTACGCCCGCGGCGCCCAGCGCCTCGGCCGCCTCCTGCGGGCCGCCGAGGAACTCCTCGCCACCGGCGGCACCGCCGAAGCCGCCCTGTGGGAGCTGTGGAACGGCACCCCGTGGCCGCAGCGCCTGGAACGCGCCGCCCACCGCGGCGGCGCCGCCGGACGCAACGCCGACCGCGACCTCGACGCCGTCGTCGCCCTCTTCGAGACCGCCGCCCGCGCCGAGGAACGCACCGGCGGCCGCGGCGCCCTCAACTTCCTCGAAGAGCTGGCCGCCCAGGACATCGCCGCCGACACCCTCACCCGCCGCGTCCCCACCCACGACGCCGTCCGCCTGATGACCGCCCACCGCGCCAAGGGCCTCGAATGGCGCCTCGTCGTCGTCGCCGGAGTCCAGGAAGGGCTCTGGCCCGACCTGCGCCGCCGCGGCTCCCTCCTCGAAGCCGACCGCATCGGCCGCGACGGACTCGCCGAACCCCTCACCCCCGGCGCCCTCCTCGCCGAGGAACGCCGCCTCTTCTACGTCGCCACCACCCGCGCCCGCGACCGCCTCGTCGTCACCGCCGTCAAAGCCGCCGCCGACGACGGCGACCAGCCCTCCCGCTTCCTCACCGAACTCGGCACCGCCCCCCAGGACGTCACCGCCCGCCCCCGCCGCCCGCTGGCCGTCGCCGCCCTCGTCGCCGAACTCCGCGCCACCACCGTCGACCCCGCGGCCACCCCCGCCCTCCGCGACGCCGCCGCCCACCGCCTCGCCCGCCTCGCCGCCCTCCGCGACGACGACGGCCGCCCTCTCGTCCCCGCCGCCCACCCCGACAACTGGTGGGGCCTGGCCGAACCCACCCACAACGCCACCCCGCTCCGCGACCGCGACCAGCCCGTCGTCCTCTCCGGCAGCGCCCTCGACCAGCTCGCCCGCACCTGCGCCCTCCAGTGGTTCCTCGGCCGCGAGGTCAAGGCCGACGCCCCCGCCACCGCCGCCCAGGGCTTCGGCAACGTCGTCCACGTCCTCGCCGACGAGGTCGCCTCCGGCCGCACCCCCGCCGACCTCGCCGTCCTCATGGCCCGCCTCGACTCCGTCTGGGACGCCCTCGCCTTCGACGCCCCCTGGAAATCCCGCCAGGAGAAGGAGAACGCCCGCGCCGCCCTGGAACGCTTCCTGCGCTGGCACACCGACGAACGCGACCTCCGCGGCGCCACCCCCGCCGCCTCCGAGCACGACTTCGACGTCACCCTCGACGCCGGCCCCCACCAGATCCGCATCCGCGGCACCATGGACCGCGTCCAACGCGACGACCAGGGCCGCGCCTACGTCGTCGACTTCAAGACCGGCAAACAGAAACCCACCGGCCCCGAGGTCGCCCACCACCCCCAGCTCGCCGTCTACCAGCTCGCCGTCCGCCAGGGCGCCCTCGACGACGCCTTCGACGGCCACCCCCCCGAGACCGCCGGCGCCCAACTCGTCCACCTCCGCCTCGGTGCCCCCCGCAAGGACGGCGGCGACGCCCTGCCCACCGTCCAGACCCAGCCACCCCCCGACGGCACCTGGGTCGGCGACCTCCTCGCCGAAGCCGCCGGCCGCGTCCTCGACGAACGCTTCACCCCCACCACCGGAACCCACTGCACCCACTGCGCCTTCCGCACCTCGTGCAGCGCCCAACCGGAGGGACGGCAGATCGTCGAGTGAGGGGGCCTACGGGGGAGGGGCGGCCGGCTCCGGACAGCGGTTACGGGGGAGGCCACGGCCGGAGCCGGACAGAGCGGGCTACGTGTACGAGAGAGCTGACGTCCTGGAGGCCCGGCGGCGGACGTCCTGGAGGGCCGGGGCGGGCGCGCCGCTGGGCGGGGCGGCCCGTCGGGCTACGTGTACGAGAGAGCTGACAGGGATGCCCGGCGGCGGACGTCCCGGAGGGCCGGGACGGGCGCCGCCGCCGGTCCGGGCGGCCCGGTGCGGGGCAAGCGGCCGGCAGGACCGGAAGACCGGATACCGGGCCGTTCGCCGGGCCACAGCGACGCGCGGCGGCTACCGCCCCGCCGGTCCTCACCCGCTGCCCGCCGTCCGCCGCGAAGCGCCGGAAGCCCGGACCCGGCCCCCCGCGGACGCGCACCGCCCGCCGACCGCCCCGGCCCGTCGCTCCCCGCACCCCCGGCCGCCCGCCGCCCCGGCATCACCCCAGGTCAAGCCCGGCACGGCCGCCGCCCCCACGCCGATTGTCAGTCCCTCCCGTTACCGTTTTCGATGTGCCCGCGCCACTCACCGACCCCGAGCAGCTCAAAGAACTCCTCGGCATCCCGTTCACCCCGGAGCAGACGGCCTGCATCACCGCGCCGCCCGCCCCGCAGGTCATCGTGGCCGGAGCCGGATCCGGCAAGACCACCGTCATGGCCGCCCGCGTCGTCTGGCTCGTCGGCACCGGACAGGTCGCCCCCGAGCAGGTCCTCGGCCTCACCTTCACCAACAAAGCCGCAGGTGAGCTGAGAGAACGCGTCCGCACCGCCCTCCACGCCGCCGGCGTCACCACCCCCGCGGACGACCCCGCCGACCCCGACGGACACCCCGGCGAACCCCACATCGCCACCTACCACGCCTTCGCCGGCACCCTCCTCAAGGACCACGGCCTGCGCATCGGCATCGAGCCCGGCGCCCAGCTCCTCGCCGACGCCACCCGCTTCCAGCTCGCCGCCCGCGTCCTGCGCACCGCCCAGGGCCCCTTCCCCGCCCTCACCACCTCCCTCCCCACCCTCGTCGACGACCTCCTCGCCCTCGACGCCGAGCTGGCCGAACACCTCGTCCCCCCCGACCGCCTCCAGCGGTACGACACCGAGCTGCTCACCACCCTCGAAAACCGGCCGCTGACAAACGCCGACCTGCGGAAAGTCCCCGAGACCGCCCGCGCCCGCCGCGAGCTGACCACCCTCGTCACCGCCTACCGCGACGCCAAACGCCGCCGCGACCTCCTCGACTTCGGCGACCAGATCGCCCTCTCCGCCACCCTCGCCACCACCCGCCCCGAGGTCGGCGCCCTCCTCCGCGACACCTTCCGCGTCGTCCTCCTCGACGAGTACCAGGACACCTCCGTCGCCCAGCGCCTCCTCCTCTCCGGACTCTTCGGCGCGGGCACCCGCCCCGACGGCACCCCCGGCCCCGGCACCGGCCACGCCGTCACCGCCGTCGGCGACCCCTGCCAGGCCATCTACGGCTGGCGCGGCGCCTCCGTCGCCAACCTCGACGACTTCCCCGAACACTTCCCGTTCCCCGACGGCACCCCCGCCCACCGCCACGCCCTCAGCGAGAACCGCCGCAGCGGCGGCCGCCTCCTCGACCTCGCCAACACCCTCGCCGCCCCCCTCCGCGCCCGCCACACCGGCGTCGAAGCCCTCCGCCCCGCCCCCGGCGCCGAACACGACGGCACCGTCCGCTGCGCCCTGCTGCCCACCCACGCCGAAGAACTGACCTGGCTCGCCGACCACCTCGCCCACCTGGTCCGCACCGGCACCCCGCCCGGCGAGATCGCCGTCCTGTGCCGCACCGCCACCGACTTCGCCCGCATCCAGGGCGAGCTGGTCGACCGCGACCTCCCCGTCGAGGTCGTCGGCCTCTCCGGACTCCTCCACCTCCCCGAGATCGCCGACCTCGTCGCCGTCTGCGAAGTCCTCCAGGACCCCACCGCCAACGCCGCGCTCGTCCGCCTCCTCATCGGCCCCCGCTGGCGCATCGGCCCCCGCGACCTCGCCCTCCTCGGCCGCCGCGCCCGCACCCTCGTCCACCACACCGGCCCCGCCGACGACCCCGCCCGCCGCCTCGCCGAAGCCGTCGAAGGCACCGACCCGGCCGAAACGCTCTCCCTCGCCGACGCCCTCGACACCTTCCTCGAAGCCGACGGCCCCGACGACGGCCTGCCCTTCTCACCCGAGGCCCGCAGACGCTTCGCCTACCTCGCCACCGAACTCCGCGACCTGCGCCGCTCCACCGGCGACCCCCTCATGGACGTCCTCCACCGCGTCCTTGCCACCACCGGCCTCGACGTCGAACTGGCAGCCTCCCCGCACGCCCTCGCCGCCCGCCGCCGCGAAACCCTCACCACCTTCCTCGACACCGCCGCCGGATTCGCCGCCAAACAGGGCGGCGCCGCCCTCGACGGCGACGCCACCCTCGCCGCCTTCCTCGGCTTCCTCCGCACCGCCGCCCGCCACGAGAAGGGCCTCGACAGCTCCCTGCCCGGCGGCGACAACACCATCAAGATCCTCACCGCCCACAAGTCCAAGGGCCTCGAATGGGACGTCGTCGCCGTCCCCGGACTCGTCGCCAAGCAGTTCCCCAGCGAACAGCCCCGCGACTCCTGGACCACCCGCCCCAAGGTCCTCCCGCACACCCTGCGCGGCGACGCCGCCACCCTCCCCGACGTCGACACCTTCGACGCCCGCGGCCTCAAGGCGTTCAAGGAGGCGATGAAGGACCACCAGGCCACCGAAGAACTCCGCCTCGGCTACGTCACCTTCACCCGCCCCCGCTCCCTCCTCCTCGGCTCCGGCCACTGGTGGGGCCCCCAGCAGAAGCGCCCCCGCGGCCCCTCCGCCTTCCTCGAAGCCCTCCGCACCCACTGCGAGGCCGGCCATGGCGAGATCGAGATCTGGGCCGACCCCCCCGAGGACGACGCCGAGAACCCCACCCTCACCGACGACGCCACCACCCACGACTGGCCCCTCCCCCTCGACCCCACCGCCACCACCCACCGCCGCACCGCCGCGGCGACGGTCCGCGCCCACCTGGCCCGCATGCCCGGGGGACCGGACGCCCCGGACGTCCGAGAGCCCGGCGCCCGAGCCGAGCAGGAGCCCGGCACCAGGGACGCGCGGAAGCCGTCCGCCAGGGTGCCCGGCGGACCTGGCCACGCCGCGATGCCCGCCGAGGACGCGTCGGGGAGCGCGTCCGCCGCCGACGGCACGCCCGATGGCCCGTACGCGGTGCCAGGCCCGCACGCCGGGCCCGGCTCCCGCGTCGAGCCCGGCCCCGGTACGACGACCGGCCCGTACGCCGGGCCCGGCTTCCGTGACGAGCCCGATCTCCGCGACGTGACCGACCTGTACGACGCGACCGACCTGTACGACGAGCCTGACCCTTACGGGGAGCCTGACCCCTACGGCGACCCCGACCCGTTCGACGCCCCGGAACCGTACGAGGAGCCCGCCCCGTACGGCGACACCGCCCCGCACGAAGCCGCGCCCGCCCGCCCCGACGGCAAGAGCGACCCCGCCGACGACAAGGACGGCACCGTCCACAGCGCCGCGCGCCTCCCCGGTGGCGAACCCACCCCCACGTCGGACCACCCCCACGCCGACGACACCGACCTCTTCGCCGGCGAAGAGGACCTCCTCCCGGCCCGCACCCCGCACCACCCGGCCGTCCCCGGCCCCCGACACCCCCACGCCGCCTCCTCGCTCGACGCCCCCGCCGACCTCGACCACGACGGCACGGCCCTCACCGGCCACGGCCCCGGCACCCCCCTCCTCCCCGAAGAGCGCCGCACCCTCGCCTCCTGGGACCGCGACCTCGACGCCCTCACCACCGAACTCCGCCGCGCCCGCGCCACCGTCCGCGACGTCCCCCTCCCGCACGCCCTCAGCGCCACCCAGCTCATGCACCTCGCCGCCGACCCCGACACCTTCGCCCGCGACCTCGCCCGCCCCATGCCCCGACCGCCGCAGCCCGCCGCCCGCCGCGGCACCCGCTTCCACGCCTGGGTCGCCTCCCGCCACGAAGAACTCCCCCTTCCCCTCCACGACCCCGACGACCTCCCCGGCGCCGACCCCACCGCCCACCCCGACATCGCCGACGAAAGCGACCTCGAAGCCCTCAAGGAAGCCTTCGCCCGCACCCCCTACGCCCACCGCACCCCGTACCGCGTCGAAACCCCGTTCCGTATGACCCTCGCCGGACGCGTCATCAGCGGCCGCATCGACGCCGTCTACCGCACCCCCGGCCCCGACGGCACCGACCACTTCGACCTCATCGACTGGAAAACCGGCCACACCCAGGACGCCGACCCCCTCCAGCTCGCCATCTACCGCCTCGCCTGGGCCGAACGCCACCACCTGCCCCCCACCGCCGTCGGCGCCGCCTTCCTCCACGTCCGCACCGGCACCCTCATCCGCCCCGCCCACCTCCCCGGCCGCCCCGAACTCGAACGCATCCTCCGCGGCGAGACCGCCGACCGCCCTCACCCGGAAGGCCGATAGGCTCGGACCCATGAGCACCACCCCGGACAGCGCCGTCCACGCGTACCTCACCGCCCACCGCGAGGCCTTCCTCACCGACCTCGCCGACTGGCTGCGCATCCCCTCCGTGTCGGCCGACCCCGACCGCGCCCCCGACGTACGCCGCAGCGCCGAATGGCTCGCCGCCCAGCTCACCGCCACCGGCTTCCCCACCGCCGAGATCTGGGAGACCGACGGCCACCCCGCCGTCTACGCCCACTGGCCCAGCGACGACCCCGACGCCCCCACCGTCCTCGTCTACGGCCACCACGACGTACAGCCCGCCGCCCGCGAGGACGGCTGGCACACCGACCCCTTCGAACCGCACACCGCCGACGGCAAGCTCTACGCCCGCGGCGCCGCCGACGACAAGGGCCAGGTCTTCTTCCACACCCTCGGCGTCCGCGCCCACCTCGCCGCCACCGGCCGCACCACCCCCGCCGTCCACCTCAAGCTCCTCATCGAAGGAGAAGAGGAATCCGGCTCCCCGCACTTCCCGGACCTCATCGCCCGCCACGCCGACCGCCTGGCCTGCGACGCCGTGATCGTCTCCGACACCGGCATGTGGTCCAAGGACACCCCCACCGTCTGCACCGGCATGCGCGGCCTCACCGACTGCCAGATCGACCTGTACGGCCCCGACCAGGACATCCACTCCGGCTCCTTCGGCGGCGCCGTCCCCAACCCCGCCACCGAAGCCGCCCGCCTGGCCGCCGCCCTCCACGACACCGACCGCCGCGTCACCATCCCCGGCTTCTACGACGGCGTCATCCCCCTCACCGACCAGGAACGCGCCCTCCTCGCCGAACTCCCCTTCGACGAAGCCGCCTGGCTGCGCACCGCCCACTCCCACGCCACCCTCGGCGAGGCGGACCACACCACCCTCGAACGCATCTGGGCCCGCCCCACCGCCGAGGTCAACGGCATCTCCGGCGGCTACCAGGGCCCCGGCGGCAAAACCATCGTCCCCGCCACCGCCCAGCTCAAGCTCTCCTTCCGCCTCGTCGCCGGCCAGGACACCGAGGCCGTCCAGCGGTCCGTACGCGACTGGGTCGCCGCCCACCTCCCCGACGGCATCCGCCACACCCTCACCTTCTGGGGCGCCACCCGCCCCTGCCTCACCCCGCTCGACCACCCCGCGCTGCGATCCGTCGTCCGCGCCATGGGCCGCGCCTTCGACCAGAAGATCCGCTTCACCCGCGAAGGCGGCTCCGGGCCCGCCGCCGACCTCCAGGACGTCCTCGGCGTACCCGTCCTCTTCCTCGGCATCTCCATCCCCTCCGACGGCTGGCACGCCCCCAACGAAAAGGTGGAGCTCGACCTCCTCCTCAAGGGCGCCGAAACCACCGCCCACCTCTGGGGCGACCTCGCGGAGAACTGGCACACCACCTGACCCGCCGTACCCCACACCGCCCGCGCCCCACACGCAGCAACCACCCACGCCACAGGGGGAGTTGGAGACCGCAGTGACCACCTGGACCGACCACAGCGCTGACCGGCCGATCACCTTCAGCGCACCGAGCGGCATCGACCGCGCCGCGCACCACCGCCTCGACGAGGCATGGCTCGCGGCGGCCTGGAGCCACCCCTCCACCCGCGTCTTCGTGGTCTCCGGCGGCCAGGCCCTCATCGACGACACCCCCGACGGCCGCACCGAACTGATCATGACGCCCTCCTTCGAGGCGCCCCTGACCGAAGCCCACCGCTACTACCTCGGCACCGACGACGACGGCGTCAGCTACTTCGCCCTCCAGAAGGACGCCCTCCCCGGCCGCCTCGACCAGTCCGCCCGCGCCGCCGGACTCCGCGAAGCCGGACTGCTCCTCTCCCCGCGCGACGCCGGACTCCTCGTCCACGCCGTCGCCCTGGAGAACTGGCAGCGCCTCCACCGCTTCTGCTCCCGCTGCGGCGAACGCACCGTCATCGCCGCCGCCGGACACATCCGCCGCTGCCCCGCCTGCGGCGCCGAGCACTACCCCCGCACCGACCCCGCCGTCATCATGCTCGTCACCGACGACCAGGACCGCGCCCTCCTCGGCCGCCAGGTCCACTGGCCCGAAGGCCGCTTCTCCACCCTCGCCGGCTTCGTCGAACCGGGCGAGTCCATCGAACAGTCCGTGGCCCGCGAGGTCTTCGAGGAAGCCGGCGTCGTCGTCGGCGACGTCGAGTACGTCGCCAGCCAGCCCTGGCCCTTCCCCTCCAGCCTCATGCTCGGCTTCATGGCCCGCGCCACCTCCTCCGACATCCAGGTCGACGGCGAGGAGATCGAGGAAGCCCGCTGGTTCTCCCGCGACGACCTCACCGCCGCCTTCGCATCCGGCGAGGTCCTCCCCCCGTACGGCATCTCCATCGCCGCCCGCCTCATCGAACTCTGGTACGGCAAGCCGCTGCCCAAGCCCTGACCTGCCGACGCACGGCGGCGGCGCTTTCCCCTCCGCTCACCGGACGGGGAACGCCGCCGCGCACGGGCGTACGCGCACCGGCTCCCGGAGCGCCCCGCCTCCCCGCACGACCGTGCCCGGACACGACTGTGCCCTCCCCGGACGACTCCGGGGAGGGCACAGAAACGCGGTACCTCAGCTGGCCAGTGCCTGCTTGACCTGATTGAGGCTCGGGTTCGTCATGACGACGTTCTCGCCGCCGGACGGGGGAACCACCAGCACGGTCGGCACCGTCTGGTTGCCGCCGTTCGCCTTCTCCACGAACGCCGCGGAATCGGCGTCATGCTCGATGTTGATCTCGGTGTACGCGATGCCCTCACGGTCCATCTGGCTCTTCAGCCGACGGCAGTAACCGCACCAGGTCGTGCTGTACATCGTCACAGTGCCCGCCATGCGCCCCGCGCTCCTTCGGTAAGACTCTCGCAACAGAAGCCGCCACGAGGAACGGGACCCACGCCCCGACCCACCCGGACCGGAGCCGCGAGGCCCCACCCGGAAGCGGCGACACCACGACAACGCGACGGGCGGCCGGAGCATTCCCGGGAGGCGGGCGGGGCTGGGGGCGCGGTGAGGCGGGGATGGGAGGAGTGGGGCGGGATGGGGTGAGGCGGAGGAGGGGGGAGTGGGGAGACTGAGGGCTTTCGTCGGCTCCTGGGCTTTTCCGCTTCGGCTTCCCTCCCTCTCCCTCCCCCGGGGGCCCCACCCCCACCCCACCCCTCCTCCACCCCCACCACGATCAGCCCGCCACCCCCAGCCTCCCGACCGCGCCGCGCCCCCCGACAGCGCCGGCTCCGCCTCGCCTCTCCGCGTCCTCCCTCACTCCAGCACATTCCGGCGCGGAGCGTCGTCGGCTGTCCACAGCGGGCGGTTGCGGTAGTACCGGTGCTGGGCGGCCTGTGGATGGTTTGGGGTATCCGCCGATGGACCTGGCAGCATGGCGGGGTGACTGAAGCATCGGATTCTTCGCTTTTCCCGCAGGTCCCGGATTCGGCCGATGCGGTGCTCGACGGGCTCGATCCGGAGCAGCGTGAGGTGGCGACGGCGCTGCGGGGTCCGGTGTGTGTGCTGGCGGGTGCGGGCACGGGCAAGACGCGGGCGATCACGCATCGGATCGCGTATGGCGTGCGGTCGGGGATGTGGCAGCCGGCGAGTGTGCTGGCGGTGACGTTCACGGCGCGGGCGGCGGGGGAGATGCGGGGCCGGTTGCGGCAGCTTGGTGCGGGCGGGGTGCAGGCGCGGACCTTCCATTCGGCGGCGTTGCGGCAGTTGCAGTTCTTCTGGCCGAAGGCGGTGGGCGGGGAGGTGCCGCGGCTGCTGGAGCGGAAGGTGCAGGTGGTCGCTGAGGCGGCGGCGCGGTGCCGGGTGCGGTTGGACCGCGCGGAGCTGCGGGAGGTCACGGGGGAGATCGAGTGGTCGAAGGTGACGCAGACGGTCCCGGCGGACTATCCGGCGGCGCTGGTGAAGGCGGGCCGCGCGGCGCCTCGTGACGCGGCCGAGGTCGGGCAGATCTACACGATGTACGAGCAGCTCAAGCGGGAGCGCGGCGTCATCGATTTCGAGGACGTGCTGTTGCTGACGGTGGGTGTGTTGCAGGACCGGCATGACATCGCGGAGCAGGTCAGGTCGCAGTATCAGCATTTCGTCGTTGACGAGTATCAGGACGTCAGCCCGTTGCAGCAGCGTCTTCTGGAGCTGTGGCTGGGGGAGCGGGACTCACTGTGCGTGGTGGGTGATCCGGGGCAGACGATCTACAGCTTCACCGGCGCGACCCCCGATCACCTGCTGAATTTCCGCACCCGTCATCCGGGCGCGACGCTGGTGAGGCTGGTGCGGGATTACCGTTCGACGCCGCAGGTGGTGCATCTCGCGAACGGTGTGCTGGCGCAGGCGACCGGGCGGGCGGCGGAGCACCGCCTGGAGCTGGTCTCGCAGCGCGCGCCGGGCCCGGAGCCCGTGTTCGTCGAGTACACCGATGAGCCGGCGGAGGCGGAGGGCGTGGCCCGGCGCGTCCGGGAGCTGATCGCGTCGGGGGTGTCGGCGGGTGAGATAGCGGTGCTGTTCCGCATCAACGCGCAGTCCGAGGTGTACGAGCAGGCACTGGCGGACGCGGGCGTGCCGTACCTGCTGCGGGGCGCGGAGCGGTTCTTCGAGCGTCCGGAGGTCCGGGAGGCGGGGGTGGCGCTGCGCAGCGCCGCGCGTTTCGGGGGGAACGACGCGCTGCTGGACGATGCGGTGGATGTGCCGTCGCAGGTGCGGGCGGTGCTGAGCACGAAGGGCTGGACGAGCCGGCCGCCGGCGGGTTCGGGGGCGGTGCGGGACCGCTGGGAGTCGTTGGCGGCGTTGATGCGGCTGGCGGAGGACTTCGCGCGGGCCCGCCCGGAAGCGTCGCTCGCGGATCTGGTGGCCGAGCTGGACGAGCGGGCGCGGGCGCAGCACGCACCGACGGTCGAGGGGGTCACGCTGGCTTCGCTGCATGCCGCGAAGGGCCTGGAGTGGGACGCGGTGTTCCTGGTGGGCCTGACCGAGGGCATGATGCCGATCTCCCACGCGACGTCCGACGCGGAGGTGGAGGAGGAGCGGCGCCTGCTGTACGTGGGGGTGACGCGGGCGCGGGAGCACCTGGGCTTGTCGTGGTCGTTGGCGCGTTCGCCGGGAGGCCGGGCGTCGCGGCGTCCCAGCCGGTTCCTGAACGGTCTGCGGCCCGGTGGCGGCGGTACGACCCGCCGCGCGGCGGGCGCGGCCGTGGGCGGGGTCGAGCGGGGCGCGGGCGGCCTGTCGGGTGGCTTCCGCCGCCGGGACCGCAAGCCCGCCCGGTGCCGGGTGTGCGGCCGGACGCTGACGGACGCCGGTGAGATGAAGCTGATGCGCTGCGAGGACTGCCCGTCGGAGCTGGACGAGGGGCTGTACGAGCGGCTGCGCGACTGGCGGGCGGCGCAGGCGGCACGGCTGTCGCAGCCGACGTACTGCGTGTTCACCGACAAGACGCTGATGGCGATCGCGGAGGCGGTGCCGGGTTCGGCGGGGGAGCTGGCGCAGATCTCCGGTGTGGGGCGACGGAAGCTGGATCGTTTCGGGGCCGACGTGCTGGCTCTGTGCGCAGGTCAGGAGCTTGACGACGGTGCTGCGGAGGACCTTGTGGGGGGCGCCGGTGCGGATGGTGCGGAGTCCGCGGAAAACTCGTCGGAAAAATAGTTTGCGCACGCGGACGGCATCCCCATAGCCTTCGGAAGCACGGTGATGACGGGCTTCCGGGTCCGGAAACTTCCGTGTTGTACTTGAACATGCTTGGAACGGGATTCCCGGTCCACCGAGACGCCGAGAGGAGGCGAGCCCAGTGATCAGCTTCATCGAGATGAACAAAATGACCGATCGTTCGGTCGTCGCCCCCTGCTCTCTCGGCTCCTCGCTCCTGGGCACTGGTATGTCCGGCTTCGGCCGCCTCTCCGGTGTCGAGGTCAAGCGTCCCGAGTCCCTCCTGTCCCTCGTGGCGGAGGAGCGCAGTGCGCGACCGGCGCAGGCACCTGCGGTAGCGGTAGTGGCGGCAGCGGCGAATGCCTCTGTCCCCGCGGCAGCCAATGGTGCCGGATCCCAGCAGCAGTACCGCCAGCATGAAACGTGGGCCTACCGCGGCCTTGAACCCTGGAGAGATCCAGCCTGATCGGCATGATCAGGTCGGCGCCTTCCAGGGCCGCGGAACCCCCACCGGGATCCGCGGCCCTTTTGTTTGCCCAGCGCCCGGCCACCGCCGGGCCACACAGACGAGGAACACACACCGTGCAACTGCAGACGCACACCCCGTCCGTTGCGACCGACCTGATCCCTCCGCCCGATCCCCAGGAGAACTCCTTGCTGCCCCTCACCGAGCTGGACAACGAAATCGACCGTCTCGGCGCCGCCGTGCCGTGCCGGACCTACGACCCCGAGGTCTTCTTCGCCGAATCCCCGGCGGACGTCGAGTACGCCAAGTCGCTGTGCCGCACCTGTCCGGTGCGTGAGGCGTGCCTGGCGGGCGCCAAGGACCGCCGTGAGCCGTGGGGCGTCTGGGGCGGAGAGCTGTTCGTCCAGGGCGTCGTCGTGGCGCGGAAGCGTCCGAGGGGCCGTCCGCGCAAGAACCCGGTCGCGGCATGAACACCCCCGGCACAGGAACGATCGACCGTCCCGGTACGTGGGACCCCCGGAAGCAGGACCCAGTCATGAACCCCACCGTCACCGAAATGCCCGCACCCGTGAACTCCGGTGCGATCGAGTCGCGTCAGAACAGGAACCTCGAAATGCAACTCATCCCAGAAGCCCTGGCGCGTGCCCATATGCACGAACCCTTGCAACAAGCCGAGTCCGAACGCACCGGCCACCGACTCGCGGCCGCGCGGCGTGTGCAGCGGCGCGCGGAACGCGCGTCGCTCCGCGCCCGTCGCGCCCTGGCCATGGCCGTGATGCAGTGACGCGGTAGCAGGATCACGAGAGCGGGCTCGTGCAGTCTCACCCCGGCTGTACGGCCGGGGCGGGGGCTCCACAGGGCCCGCTCCGTGCGCTGCGGACCTGGGGCCTGCCCTGCTGGGCGGGCCCCAGGCGCGTGTCTCCGCTGAGGCGGGGCCTGCGGGGATATCGTCGTACGGTGGACCGCACGACACATGGCACGGCACAGCAGCCGACGGCCGGGACCGGAACCGACGCCGGGGACGGCCCGGGCACGAACACGGGCAGCCGGGACGGCGCCGCTCCCGGCATCTCCTGCGCCCACTGCGGCGCTGTTGCCGAGGGAAGCCCGCCGCTGTGGACCTGCTCGATGGAGAACGGTGTCCGCCGCTTCTACTGCGACGGCTGCGCGCGGGAGAACCTCCGTGCCATCGAAGGACGCCTGGACTCCGCTCACTGGTGACCTGCCGGAGCCGTGCGGGCCACGGCGCCCGACGTCAGCCGGTGGCCCCCTCCGTGGCCACCCGGGCGTCCGGCTCCGCCGCCCCCGTCCCGTCCGGCTCGTCGGCGGGTGCGTCCGGAGGGACGAAGCCCGGTAGCCAGTCGGTGAGTTCGTCGCGCAGCCGGACCGTCGCCCCCAATTGGCACAGCACTCCGATGGTGCTCAGCGTGACCCGGTGTATCAGCAGGTAGGCGGGGGGAAGGTTGAGCTGTTTGCCGAGCTGGTGGGCGGGGGAGCGGGGGTCGCTGATGCGGGCGGCCTGACGGCGCACCCACTCCCGGGTGAAGGTGAACTCCTCGGCCTGCGCCGGTTCGATGATCGGCAGCAGGTACTCCAGCACCTCCTCCGGGTCCAGCTCTACGGACTCCTTCACGAACCCTTCGTCGCACAACTGCTGATGGACCACCTCGGCCCGGCCCTCCAGGGTCATCCGCAGTGCGGTGCCGATCGTCGGGGGCAGACCCTCGGGCAGCCGGTCCACCGTCCCGAAGTCCAGGACGCCGAGCCGCCATTGGCTCACCGGGCCGTCGTCGGCCAGCAGCCGGAAGTTGCCCGGATGCGGGTCGGCGTGCAGCAGGCCCGTACGTGCCGGGCCCGAGAACAGGAACCGCGCCAGCAACTGCCCCGCGCGGTCCCGCTGCTCCGGGGTGCCATCGGCGATGATCTCGGCCAGCGGTATGCCGTCCAGCCACTCCGTGACGAGGACCTGATCGCTCTGGTGCACCACGGCGGGGACCCTGACGTCCCTGTCGTCGCCGAACTCCGCGGCGTGCGCCTGCTGTGCCTCGGCCTCCAGCGCGTAGTCCAGCTCCTCCGCGACCCGGTCCCGCAACTCGGCGATCAGCGGTTTGACGTCCATACCGGGGATCAGCGGGCCCAGCAGGCGGGCGAAGCGGCTCAGTTGGGCGAGGTCCGACAGCAGCGCCTCGCCGGCGCCCGGGTACTGGACCTTGACCGCCACGGCGCGGCCGTCGTGCCACACCGCCCGGTGCACCTGGCCGATCGAGGCGGCCGCCGACGGCTTGTCCTCGAACTCCTGGAACAGCTCCCGCCACTCCTCGCCGAGCCGTTCGGCGAGGACGGCGTGCACGGTGCTCGTCGGCATCGGCGGCGCCGCCTCCTGAAGCTTGGTCAGCGCCGCGCGGTACGGGCCGGCCACCTCCTCCGGCAGCGCCGATTCGAAGACAGACAGCGCCTGCCCGAACTTCATCGCCCCGCCCTTCAGCTCGCCCAGCACCTTGAAGAGCTGTTCGGCGGTGCGTTGTTGCAGCTCACGGCCGACGATCTCGGCGGACCGGCCGCCGATCCGCTTGCCGAGACTCCAGGTGGCGCGGCCGGCGAACCCCAGGGGCAGCGCGGCCAGCTTGGCGGTACGGGTGACTGCCTTACGGGGAAGATCAGACATGCGCCCCTCCAACTCACACTGTCCCCGAGCGGGGTTACTCCGTCATTGTGGCGTGCTGCCGCTCCGGAACCGAGGCGGCCTCGGACGCCGCGGACCGCGCGGCACCGCATCCGCACTCCGGGTGCGGCACGATCGATGAGGTGCGCATGCCCGCACCCGGCAGCGCGAACTCCCACCGGGCGCCGGTGCACGGCGGCAGCGTCCCGTCCAGGAACGTCAACGCCTGCGCCGCGGCCTGCCCGGCGACCAGCGTGGCCAGCGACGCGTCGCACGCCGGAGCCGCGGAGGAGGCCCGGCCCGACCGCCACTGCGCCAGCAGCCTCGGCCACGCCGGCTCCGCCTCCGTACGCCGCAGCTCATCGCACCCGGCACACGCGGACAGACCCGGCACCACCAACGGACCCACCACACCCGTCCCCTCGATCACGCCCGCGTACAGATGCGGGATACCGGCCGTCAGCAGCGGTTCGGACAGCACCGGGTCGGGGGTGTACGCGCCCAGACCGTCCCGCGGGGTGAGGACCACCAAGGACAGGCCCGGCTCGCCCGTCTCGCTCACCGGGACCACCGGCCGCGGGACCCGCCCCCAAGGCGACGCCTCCCGCACCAGCCGCCGCGCGGCCGCGTCCCGCCGCTCACCGATCTGATCCGCGCGGTACCCGCCAGGCAGTACGTCCCACGGCTCGACCCTCCCGCCGTCCAGCACCTCCACCCGGCCGATGCCCGACGCGGAGAGCAGCGCGGCGACGGCCGCCCCCACCCGCCCGGCGCCCCGCACGCGCGCGCGGACCGCCCGCCGCGCCCCCATCCGCCCCCACGCACCGGTGGCCTCCGGATACCGCGCGGACAGCGACGCCAGGTCCGGCCGGAGCCGGGCGCAGGCCGCGGTGTCCGCCCGGACCGCGTCGGCACCGGGGCCACCCCCGGTCGCCACCTCCAGCAGCCCCGCGGCGCCCAGCCGTTCCATCACACCCCGCGCGCGGGCGGGCGTCAGATCCAGCGCACGGGCCTGGGCGATCAGCTCGTCCAGGGTGCGGGTGCCATCGATCAGATCGAGGAAGTACCCCGTCGCGATGTCGATGGGCCCCACCACCACCGCGTGGGCGGGGGCCACGCCGTACTGCACCGTCGCCCTGTCCCGCCAACCGCGCCGCAGCGCCGGCTTGATCATCGGACGCATCGCATCCGCCCCCGTTCTCCGGTCCGTCCGCGGGCCTCCGCGGTCTGTGGACACAGCATGCGCCGACGGCCGGAGCACCCCCGGAGTTGTCCACAGGCCGATGCCCCGCGGTCATACGAATGCGACCGGCTGTGGACAACCGGCCTGTCTCCGTCCCGGACCGGATGTCGGTTGCCGCGAGTAACCTCGGGGCGCGGCACACCCGCCACGCATCCCGTACGCCCCGGAGAAGGAGGCCCCTCTGCGACCCGCCGGCCCCGACCCCCGTGACTCCGCTCCCGGCGCGCCGTCCGCGCCCGGCCCCGTCGAGGTGCGGCGCAGCGCCCGGCGGCGCAGCACCGTCTCCGCCCGCCGGGAGGGCGACCGCACCGTCGTCCTGATACCGGACCGGATGTCCCGTGCGGAGGAGCAACGCTGGGTCGCCGTGATGCTGGAGCGGCTCGCCGCGAAGGACGGCAGGCGGCGCCCCGGCGACGCCGAGCTGGCCGAGCGCGCCGCCGGACTGTCGGCGCGGTTCCTGGGCGGCGAGGCCCGCCCCGCGTCGGTGCGCTGGGTCACCAACCAGAACAGCCGCTGGGGCTCGTGCACCCCCGCCGAGGGCACCATCCGCCTCTCGCACCGCCTCCAGGGCATGCCCGAATACGTCGTCGATTACGTCCTGCTGCACGAGCTGGCGCACCTCCTGGTGCCCGGGCACGGACCGCGGTTCTGGGAACTGCTCGACGCCTATCCGCGCACCGAACGGGCCCGGGGCTACCTCGAAGGCGTCGCCGCCGCCGACCACCTGCCGCACCCGCCCGCACCGGCCGGCTGACCCCGGACCCGCACCGATCACGCCCCGGCGACCCGCACTGTCGGTGGCAGCCGATAGCCTGACCCGCAGTACCGACCCACAGCCGGAGCGGGGGACAGGCGTTACCTATGGCCAGGGAATTCCAGCGGGGCCACAAGGCCAAGATCAGTGATCTGACGGCAGGCACGGACCTGTACGTCGGCGTGCAGATCGGCGGACCGGGGCTCACCTTCGACATCAGCTGTTTCGGTCTCGACGCCGATGAACGGCTCTCCGACGACCGGTACTTCATCTTCTTCAACCAGCCCGCCTCGCCCGAGCAGGCCATCCAGCAGCTCGGCGAACAGGCCGGTGACACCCAGTCGTTCCGGGTCACGCTCGACCGCATCCCGCCGCACATCCAGAAGCTGTCGTTCACCGCGGCTCTCGACGGCGCGGGCCAGGTCTCCCAGATCGGCCCCGGCTACCTCCGCATCGTCGCGGGCGGTGAAGAGGTCGCCCGGTACTCCTTCAACGGCTCCGAGTTCAGCACCGAACGCGCCGTCATGCTCGGCGACTTCTACCTCAAGGACGTCTGGCGGTTCGCCGCCGTCGGCCAGGGCTTCGACGGCGGCCTGGAGGCGCTGCTGAAGAACTTCGGCGGCGAGGTCGCCGAGGAGGAGGCGGCCCCCGAGCCCGCCGCGCCCGGCCCCGCGCCGGCCGCGCCCGCCTTCGCTCCGCCCGCCGCCCCGGCCCCGGCCTTCGCCGCCCCCGCCGCACCGCAGGCCCCGGCGCCCCCGCAGCCCCAGCCGGCCGCCCCGCAGCAGCCGGCCCCCGGCTTCGGCGCGCCCCAGGGCACCCCGCCCGCACCCCAGCAGCCGCAGCCCGCCGCGCCCCAGGTGCACAACGCGCCCACCATGGCCGCGCCTCTCGTCCCGCCCGGCGCCCCGACGGCACCGCCCGCCGCCCCCGTACCGCCGCCCGCCGCCCCCGGAGTGCCCGGCGGCCCGCACCCGGCGCCGTACGGACAGCCCGCACCCGGCCACGACCCGTACGGGCAGGCCCCCTACGGCGCCCCGGGCCAGGCCCCCTACGGCGGAGCACCCGCGCCCGGCGGCCCCGGCGCGCCCCAGGGGCCGCCCGGACAGTTCCCGCCGCAGGCCCCCGCCCCGTACGGGCAAGCCCCCGGCGCGTCCCACCCCGGCCAGGCGCCGGCCGTACCGCAGGACGGCGGACCCGGCCTCGGCGTCGTCCTGGAGAAGTACAAGGAAGCCCCCACCGGGCAGCGCTGGACGCTCCAGAACGGCAAACTGATCCGCGTCGACCTCGGTGTCGACGGCCAGCCGGTCCTCGCCCGCCAGGGCAGCATGGTGCTCTACCAGGGCAAGGTCGACTTCAACTACAAGGGCGCGGGCCTGCGCGGCCGCCTCGTCGGCAACGCCACCGGCCAGGAGATGCAGCTGATGCGCTGCACCGGCCAGGGCCAGGTCTTCTTCGCCGAGGAGGGCACCCATATCCACCCCGTGGAGCTCCAGGGCGATGCCCTGTGCGTCTCCGCGGACAGCGTCCTCGCCTTCGACGAGTCGCTCCAGCACGAGGTGCGCCGCATCGAGGGCCACGGCATACCGGGCGGCGCCCTGTTCACCCTCCAGTTCCAGGGCACCGGCACCGTCGTGATCAAGACCCACGGCACCCCCGTCGTCCTGCCCGTCACGCCCACCACCTTCGCCGACGCCAACGCCGTCGTGGCATGGTCCGCCGCCGCGCAGGTGATCGTCTCCAGCCAGGTGAGCATGCGCCGCCACGCCTACCCCGGCCACTCCGGCGAGTCCGTGAACCTCCAGTTCCGCGGCGCGCCCGGCAACTTCATCGTCGTCCAGCCCTACGAGGTCTGAGGGAGCCCGCCATCATGACCCAGCAGCAGCTGTCGGGCTACGCCCCGACCCCGCCCGCCGCCCGCATGGAGAACCACGGCAGCGCCATGGCCAAGATCGCCATGCAGAGCGGCCACGACGTCTACGCCCGCACCGGATCGATGATCGCCTACGAGGGCTTCATCCAGTACGAGCCCAACCCGCCGGCCGTCCGGCAGATGGCCTCCCAGTGGATCACCGGCGAGGGCGCCCCGCTGATGAAGTGCAGCGGCGACGGCGTCCTCTACCTCGCCGACTACGGCGCCGACGTCGTCTGCATCCACCTCAACGGCGAGTCGTTGTCCGTCAGCGGCACCAACCTCCTCGCCCTCGACGCCCAGCTCCAGTGGGGTGTCCAACGCGTCAAGGGCATGGCCAAGTTCGCCGGTCAGGGGCTGTTCAACGTCGGCATATCCGGCACCGGCTGGGTCGCCCTCACCTCCCGCGGCACCCCCATCGTCGTCGACTGCGGACGCGGCGAGGACGAGACGTACGTCGACCCCGACGCCCTCGTGGCCTGGTCGACCAACCTGAAGATGAAGGGCAAGCGCAGCTTCAAGGCGTCCTCGATGATCGGACGCGGCAGCGGCGAGGCGTACCAACTCGGCTTCTCCGGCCAGGGTTTCGTCGTCGTCCAGCCCAGCGAGGACAGCACCGACCGGCTCCGGGCCCGGGGCTGAAGGGGGACCGAGGAACATGCAGAGCCCGCTTTTCGCCCACACCGAGGCGCAGACCCAGGACCGCTACGCGCTGCAGAACTCCCAGTTGCTGCGCGTCGCCCTCGAAGGGCACGAGGACCTCCTCGCCCGCAAGGGCGCCATGGTCGCCTACCAGGGACTTCTCGAATTCGAGGGCGACTACCAGACCCAGGGCCAGCACCGCACCCGCGCCGTCACCGGCGAGGGCCTGGACCTGATGCGCATCTCCGGCCAGGGCACCGTCTACCTCGCCAACCTCGCCCAGTACGTCCACATCCTCGACGTCGACCACCAGGGCCTCACCGTCGACAGCAGCTACGTCCTGGCGCTCGACTCCGGTCTCCACTGGGACGCCGTCTCCGTCGACAGCCAGTACGGCATCTCCGGCACCGGCAAATACCAGCTCAACATCTCAGGCCAGGGCAAGGTCGTCCTCATGACCTCCGGCCAGCCGCTGATGCTGCCGGTCACCCCGGAGACCTACGTCAACGCCGACGCCGACGCGGTCGTCGCCTGGTCCGCTTCGCTGCGCGTCCAGATGCAGGCCCAGACGCACTCCTCCGGCGTCTGGCGGCGCCGTGGCAACACCGGCGAGGGCTGGGAGCTGAGCTTCCTCGGCCAGGGATACGCCCTGGTCCAGCCCAGCGAACTGCTCCCGCCGCAGAACGCCGTCATCGGCTCCGGTCTCGCCGCCCAGTTCGGCATGGGCCAGCAGGGCGCCCGCGGCCACAACCAGGGCAACATCTTCACCAACTGACGGCACAGGTCCGGGCCCGGGACGGCGACGCCACCCGGGCCCGGACCTCCGGCCGCGGAGCCCGACGTTCCGGCGGCGGCCGGTACGACCGGCGGCGGTCGGCCAGGCCACCGCCACCCGCCGTGCGGCACACGACGCACGGCGGCCAGGGGCCGGCTCCGTCCCCTACAGCAGCGCCCGCGCGCCTTCCATCAGCTGTACCACCGAGTCATCGGCGACCGCCGCGACCTCGTCATAGCCGAACCACAGCAGATCCAGCGACTCGTCGCTGATCCGGGCCACCGCCCCCGCGGGCACCACCGCCGCGTACTGCACATCCAGATGCCAGGCGCACGGCGTGTGATGGCGGTCCAGCCGCACCGGACCGCCGGGCAGCAGCTCCAGCCCCCGCGTGATGCCGGACTCCTCGCGCGCCTCGCGCAGCGCCGCGTCCGCCAGCGTGGCGTCCTCCGGCTCGCAGTGGCCGCCCATCTGCAGCCACATCTTCAGCTTGCGGTGCAGCGTCAGCAGCACCCGCCCGCCCGCCGGGTCGATGACCAGCGCGCTCGCCGTCAGATGCCCCGCCCGGCAGGGCTTGCCCGTACCGTCGGGGTGCGCGGCCAGATGCTCCAGGTACGCCAGCCGCAGCTTCTCCTGCGTGGGCGACGGTGCGGACCACTCCTTGAGCGCCCGCACCGCCTCGTCGTGCAGGCTCATCGGCCGCCGTCGCCCTTCGCGTCACCCTCGCCGTCCGTACCGGACCCGCCGTCCGCCTGCGGCTTCCGCGGGTCCTCGGCGCCGCTCGCCGCGTCGCCCAGCATCTTGTCCAGCTCGGAGAAGTCCATCTGCTCGTGGTGGACGAAGCCGTCCGGATCGTCGAGATCGGCGGCGGTCGGCAGCATGTCCGGGTGCGCCCACAGGGCGTCGCGGCCCTCCAGACCCCGGGCGTCCGTCAGCGACGCCCACAGCCGGGAGGCGTCCCGCAGCCGCCGCGGCCGAAGCTGGAGCCCGATCAGCGTGGAGAACGTCTGCTCCGCCGGACCACCGGTCGCCCGGCGTCGCCGCAGCGTCTCCCGCAGCGCGTCCGCGGACGGCAGATGCGGCGCCGCGGCGGCGTGCACCACCGCGTCCACCCAGCCCTCGACCAGCGCCAACGCCGTCTCCAGCCGCGCCAGCGCGGCCTTCTGCTCCGGGGTGTCCTCCGGCTGGAACATGCCCTGCTGAAGGGCGTTCTGCAGCTCCTCGGGGTGCTGCGGGTCGATCTGGCCGACGACGTCCTCCAGCTTCGAGGTGTCGACCTTGATGCCCCGGGCGTACCCCTCAACGGCGCCGAACAGATGCGAGCGCAGCCACGGCACATGGGCGAAAAGCCGCTGGTGGGCGGCCTCCCGCAGCGCCAGGTAGAGCCGCACCTCCTCCTCGGGCACGCCGAGACCGGAGCCGAACGTCGCGATGTTCTTGGGCAGCAGCGCGGCCTTCCCCGCCGGACCCAGCGGCAGCCCCACGTCCGTGGAGCCGACGACCTCGCCCGCCAGGACGCCCAGCGCCTGCCCGATCTGGGTGCCGAACATCGCGCCGCCCATGGAGCGCATCATGCCCAGCAGCGGACCCGCCATGGCCTGCATCTCACCGGGCAGCACATCGCCCATCGCCGACCCGACACGCTCCGCGAGCGGATTCACCAGGTCCTTCCAGACCGGCAGGGTCTCCTCGACCCACTCCGCCCGGCTCCACGCCACGACCGTCCCGGCACCCGACGGCAGCGACGTCACACCGTCCAGCCACAGGTCGGCCAGGCGGACCGCCTCCTCGACCGCGGTGCGCTCACCCGGCGAGACGGAGGCGTCCTTGCCGCCTTCCTCGGTACCCTGCGCGACCGTCTGCCGCGCGATGTCCTTGGCCATCTCCCAGTTCACCGGCCCGCCCTCGTACGAGAGCATCTGGCCCAGCTTCTGGAAGGCGGCGCCCAGGTCGCCGGGGCTCATCTGGCCCTCCGGGCCGCCCATGCCGCCGAAGAGCGCCGCGAACGGGTTGTCCGCGCCACCGCTCCCGCCGCCGAACCCGAACGGGTCCGCGGGGCCCTGGCTACCTCCCTGGCCGCCCTTCTTCTTGCCGTTGTCGCCGTCCTCCGGCTCCTCCGGCGGAAGGCCGAATCCGAATGGGGTGTCACTCACGGGTTTCCTCGGCTCGTAGGGCCGCCGGCCCCGGGCCGACGGCGGCTGCCCGACATCACCCTCCAGCCTAGACACCCCGAGAGCTTCGGGGCTCGGTGCTCCGCTGTCGGGACGCCTGCGGCAGGATGGACGCCACCTGTACGTACGCGCCGGTACGCATACGTACTGAAGACAACCGCTGGAGACGCCCGGTGAGTTCCCCAGATCCGACCGTTCGCGCAGCGCGAAACGCTGACGCCCCGACCCCGCAGACCGGACGCGGCACCGAAGATCCGGCCCCGCGGCCCGGCCGCCGCCCCGTCATCGCCGTCACCGGAGCCGCGACCGGCGTCGGCGCGCTGCTGACCCGTGCCCTGGTCGCATCCGACGAGGTCAAGCAGGTCATCGCCATCGACGAGCGGCGCGGCGACGTCCCCGAGGCCCACTGGCACGTCCTGGACATCCGGGACCCGGCCATCGCCGGGAAACTCCAGGGCGCCGACGTCGTCGTGCACCTCGCGCTCGACCTCGACCTGGAGTCCGACGCCGCCGCCCGCACCGCCTACAACGTCCGCGGCACCCAGACCGTCCTGACCGCCGCGGCCGCCGCCGGGGTGCACCGCGTCGTGCTCTGCACCTCCGCGATGGTCTACGGCGCGCTGCCCGACAACGACATCCCGCTCGCCGAGGACGCCGAGCTCCGGGCCACCGCCGACGCCACCGGGGTCGGCGACCTCCTGGAGATCGAACGCCTCGCCCAGCGCGCGCCCCGCGCCCACCCCGGCCTGAACTGCACCGTCGTCCGGCCCGCCGTCCTCGTCGGCGGCACCGACACCGCGCTGACCCGCTACTTCGAGTCGCCGCGCCTCCTGGTCGTCGCCGGATCCCGCCCCGCCTGGCAGTTCTGCCACGTCGAGGACCTGGTCGGCGCCCTGGAGTACGCGGCCCTGGAGAAGGTCGAGGGCGAGCTGGCGGTCGGCTGCGACGGCTGGCTGGACCAGGAAGAGGTCGAGGAGCTGTCCGGCATCCGGCGCATGGAGCTGCCGTCCTCGGTCGCCCTGGGCGCCGCGGCCCGGCTGCACCGCATCGGGCTGACCCCCTCGCCCGCCGGGGACCTCGCGTACACCATGCACCCCTGGGTGGTCAGCGGCAGCCGGCTGCACGAGGCGGGCTGGCGGCCCCGGTGGACCAACGAGGAGGTCCTCGCCGAGCTGCTGGAGGAGGTCGCCGGACGGCACACCGTCGCCGGACGCCGCCTGGGCCGCAAGGACGCCACCGCCGCCGGCGCCGCCGGTGCGACCGTCGCCCTCCTGGGCACCGCCGCGCTGGTCCGCCGCGCCCGGAAGGCCCGCCGCCGGATCTGACCGGGCCCGCCGGGTCCGACCGGGCCCACCGGGTCCGACCGGGCCCACCGGGCGCGGTGTCCCCAGGCGTACCTGTAGGACCCTCCAAGCGGGTGCGCCCCGCGCCCGGGGGAAACGGCCATTCCCGTTCCGGGGCGCGGTGCGGCACGATGGCGGCATGTCTGGCACGCACGTCACCCCGACCCCAGGCCGTGACCACCCCGGAGAGCGGGCGGCGGCCGACCCCGTCCGGCTGCTGGCGATCCGCGAGACGCCGCTCTCCGTCGACGAGGTGTTCGCCGCCGTCGGCGACGCCGCGGCGGGCGGCACCGCGCTGTTCGTCGGCACGGTCCGCTCCCACGACGGCGGCACCGACGTCGACGGGCTCGGCTATTCCGCGCACCCCACGGCCGAGGCGGAGCTGCGGCGGGTCGCCGAGAAGGTCGCCGCCGACTTCCCGGTCCGCGCGCTGGCCGCCGTCCACCGCGTCGGTGACCTGGCCGTCGGCGATCTCGCCGTCGTCGTCGCGGTCTCCTGCCCGCACCGCGCCGAGGCGTTCGCCGCGTGCCGCAGGCTGATCGACGACCTCAAGGCGACGGTGCCGATCTGGAAGCACCAGACGTTCTCCGACGGCACCGAGGAGTGGGTCGGCGCCTGAGCGCACCCCGGACCACGCACCCGGCTCCGGCACACCGCCCGGACGGCCCCCGGGCACGGAGCCGACCGGGTGGGTGGATTCCGGTTGCGTAACCCGCCCCCTGGCGTGAGCGTTGAGCTGGCAGATGGTTAATCTGCTTATTCGTCGATCGCGGTGGGACATTTTCAGGAGGCCACTATGGGTGCGCTCCTCTGGCTGTTGATTCCGGTTCTCGCCGCGCTCGCCGCCGTCCTGTGGAGCACCTGGGCACAACGCAACCGCAAGAGCGGCGGTGACATCGCGGAACTCGCCGGATACGAACGCTTCCGGGCCGCGATGGAGCGCGAGCACTCCGGATCCGATCTGGTCTGACCCGGCAGCCGCCCGCCGCACCGGAACCTCCGGGCGGCGGGCGGCCGTCGGCCGACCGCCTCGTACGGACGGCCCCGCGAGCCGGTTGTCATACCCGTCCCGTACTGTCGTTCCATGCCACGCCGCACCGCGACGCTGCTCGCCTCGACACTGATGCTGATCGCGCTGCTCTGCGCCGGGGTGCTCATTCCCGTGCCGTACGCCGAGATGTCACCGGGCCCCACCGTCAACACCCTTGGCGACCACGACGGCCAGCCGGTGCTGCGCGTCTCCGGCCACAAGACGTATCCGACGACCGGTCACCTCAACATGACGACCGTCCGCGTCACCGGCCCCGACTACACCATGAATCTCCTGGAAGCGGTCTACGGCTGGCTCGACCCCGACGCCGCCGTCGTCCCGCACAAGACGCTCTACCCCGAGGGGCAGACCGCCGAGCAGGCCGACCAGGAGAACGCCGAGGAGTTCTCCCAGTCCCAGGAGAGCGCCAAGGTCGCGGCGTTGAAGCAGCTCGACATCCCCGTCGCCACCCAGACCGTCGTCGCCTCCGTACTCAAGGGCAAGCCGGCCGACGGCCTGCTGCACGCCGGCGATGTGATCAAGGCCGTGGACGGTACGCCGGTGAAGGCGAGGGACGACGTCACCAAGCTCGTCACCCGTCACAAGCCCGGGGACAAGGTCGTCTTCACAGTCATCCCCGCCAAGAACGCGGCGGCGGACGAGAAGAAGGGGAAGCGGCCCGAGAGCGGCCGCAAGGACATCACGGTCCCGACGGTGAAGGCCGACGGCCGCGCCCTCGTCGGTATCCAGGCGGGCGTCGACCACGTCTTCCCGTTCACCATCGACGTCAAGCTCGCCGATGTGGGCGGCCCCAGCGCCGGGCTGATGTTCGCCCTCGGCATCGTCGACAAGCTCAGCGAGCAGAACCTCACCGGCGGCAAGTTCATCGCCGGCACCGGCACCATCGACGACGAGGGCAAGGTCGGCCCGATCGGCGGTATCTCGATGAAGACGGTCGGTGCGCGGGCCAAGGGCGCCGAGTACTTCCTCACGCCGAAGGACAACTGCGCCTCCGCCGCGAAGGACACCCCCGAGGGGCTCACCCTCGTCAAGGTCGACACCATAGGTGACGCCGTCAAGGCGCTGCAGAAGATCAGCAGCGGGCACCCCGAGGGGCTGCCGAGCTGCTCCCCGTCCCACTGAGGGCATCGCGCGCCAGGGGCGCCGCGGGCGCGCCCCGCGGCCGCGTCCGGCGTACGGGGGAGTCACCCCGTACGCCGGACGCCCCGGGTCACGCCTCGAACGTCGCCGCCAGCGCGTCCGCGAGGCCCGGCACCAGCGAGGCGCCCGTCAGCACCTCGGACGTCGCGTCCTTCTCGCGCAGCCGCAGCGCCGACTCGCGGGCGCCGTCGCGCAGCACCGCCACCGTCATCCGGACCTCCTGACGGTCCGGGTGCTCGGCCACCCACGCGGCGAGCTGCTTCTCGTCCAGGCCCGCGGGCACCGCGTCCTCGGCCGACGGCGGCAGCATCAGCCGCTCCACGGTCAGCGCGCACCCGGCGACCGCGTCCGGCCAGGCGATGGTGGCGAGGAATTCGTCGAGCGGGGTCCCGGCGGGGATCTCGTCCTGTTCGACGGGGGTCAGCGACGCGGCCGCGTCGTCGTCGATGCCGAGTTGGGAGGCGAGTGCGGGCTCCTGTTCCCGCAGTTTGGCGGAGTCCACGAGAGCGAAGAGGCGGGCGGGCTGGTCCCAGCCCAGTCCGGCGCTGTACTCGTCGATCTCGAGTACCGCGCGGGTCAGCGGAGAGGCGGCGAGCGGGGTGCCGTCCACGGGGAGGTTCGTCATGTTTCACATCGTGCCTTGTGAACCCCGGAAATCGGGAACCGGGTAAAGCCTTCGTAAGTTGGTTCAGTGGGTCCTACTATCTCCGGGCCTGTTCCACACGACAGCGATCTTCGAGGTGCGCACCTTGGCTTTCCAGATGCCGGACCGCGGCGGAGGCCCCACCGGGCCGCGGATGAGAGTCGGCCGGCCGTCGCGGCGGGCCCGGACCCTATTCATGACGGTGGGCGTACTGGCCGTCCTGGCCATGCTCTTTGTGATGTTCTCCGGTTTCTGGACCGACTGGCTCTGGTACCGCTCGGTGAAGTACGCCTCCGTCTTCACCACCACCCTGTGGACGAAGATCGGCCTCTTCGCCGTCTTCGGTGTGCTGATGGCCGTGGTCGTCGGCGTGAACATCTGGCTGGCCCACCGCCTGCGGCCACCGCTCAGCGCGATGTCCATGGAGCAGCAGAGCCTGGACCGCTACCGCATGAGCCTGGCGCCCTTCAAGAAGTGGGTGCTGCTGGCGATCTCCACGGTCGTCGGACTGGTCGCCGGAGCCTCCGCCTCCGGTGAGTGGCGCACCTGGCTGCAGTGGATCAACGGCGTGCCCTTCGGCCAGAAGGACCCGCAGTTCGGCAAGGACGTCGCGTTCTACGCCTTCGACCTGCCCTGGTACCGCACCCTGCTGAGCTTCGGCTTCGCCGCCGCGGTGCTCTGTCTGGTCGCCGCCGCGCTCACCCACTACCTCTACGGCGGACTGCGGCTCACCAGCCCCGGCTCGCGCGCGACCGCCGCGGCCACCGGCCATCTGTCGGTGCTGCTGGGCATCTTCGTCTCGCTCAAGGCCATCGCGTACTGGCTCGACCGCTACGGCCTCGCCGTGAAGTCGAGCGGGCTGCGCTCCGCCGACGGCTGGACGGGCCTGCGGTACGTCGACGCCAACGCCTACCTCCCGGCGAAAACGATCCTGTTCTTCATCGCGGCGATCTGCGCGGTGCTGTTCTTCGCGACCCTGTGGCGCCGGACCTGGCAGCTTCCGGTCATCGGCTTCGGCCTGATGGTCCTCTCGGCGGTGCTGATCGGCGGGCTCTACCCGGCGATCGTGCAGAAGTTCCAGGTCCAGCCGAACGAGCAGGCCAAGGAAGCGCCGTACATCAAGCAGAACATCAAGGCGACGCGGGACGCGTACGACATCCAGAACTCGGAGGTCACCGGCTACAAGGGCGACTACCAGCCCGGCAGCAAGGCCGAGAGCCAGAAGCTCCGGGACAACGCCGACACCACCGCCAGCATGCGGCTGCTCGACCCGAACGTCGTCTCCCCGGCGTTCCAGCAACAGCAGCAGGTGCGCGGCTACTACCAGTTCCCCTCCACCCTCGACGTCGACCGCTACAAGGACAAGGACGGCGCCGAGCAGGACACCGTCATCGGTCTGCGCGAGCTGAACATCGCCGGTATCCCCGAGCGCAACTGGATCAACGACCACTTCAAGTACACCCACGGCTACGGCGCCGTGGCGGCGAAGGGCACCGAGACCTCCGAGGGCGGCGGCCCCAAGTACACCGAGTCCGACCTGCCGTCCAAGGGCCGGCTGCCCAAGTACGAGCAGCGGATCTACTACGGCGAGAAGACCACGCAGTACTCCATCGTCGGCGGTCCGCAGAAGGAGCTGGACTACTCCGACGACAGCGGCGAGAAGAGCTACACCTACCAGGGCAAGAGCGGCGTCAGCCTCTCCAACCCGATCAACCGCGCCGCCTACGCGGTGGCGTTCGGTGAGCCGCAGATCCTCTACTCCGGCGCCATCGGCGACGGTTCGAAGATCCTCTACAACCGCACGCCCAAGGAGCGCGTCGAGGCGGTCGCGCCGTGGCTGACCATCGACGGCGACGCCTACCCCGCGGTCATCAACGGCCGCGTCCAGTGGATCGTCGACGCGTACACCACCAGCAACGGCTATCCGTACGCCTCGCGGACCACCCTCGGCGACACCACCGCCGACTCGCTCACCAACGGACAGCGGGCGGTGATGGCCCAGCAGAACCAGGTCAACTACATCCGCAACTCCGTGAAGGCGACGGTCGACGCGTACGACGGCACCGTCAAGCTCTACCAGTGGGACAAGGCGGACCCGGTCCTCAAGACCTGGATGAAGTCCTTCCCCGGGACGGTCGAGCCGCGCAGCGCGATCAGCCCGCAGTTGATGGAGCACCTGCGCTACCCGCAGGACCTCTTCAAGGTCCAGCGGCAACTGCTGACGACGTACCACGTCACGGACCCGGGCACCTTCTACACCGGCTCCGAGCGCTGGCAGATCCCCAACGATCCGACCAACAAGTCGGGCAACTCCGTGCCGCCGTACTACCTGAGCATGAAGATGCCGGACCAGAAGGATCAGACGTTCTCGCTGACGACGACGTTCACGCCCAACAAGAGGGACAACCTCGGCGCGTTCATGGCGGTCGACGCGAACGCCACCAGCGGCGACTACGGCAAGATCAGAATTCTGAAACTGCCGTCGGAGACACCGGTGCCGGGACCGCAACTGGTGCAGTCGAAGTTCAACTCCGATCCGCAGATCGCCAACGAACTGAACATCCTCAAGAAGTTCGGCGACTCGGAGATCGAGTACGGCAATCTGCTGACCGTGCCACTGGACGGCGGTCTGCTCTACGTCGAGCCGGTCTACCTGCGCGGCGCCAACACCAACTACCCGCTCCTGAAGAAGGTGCTGGTGAGCTACGGCGACAACAAGCCCGTTCTGGAGAACTCCCTCAAGGACGCGCTGGACGTCGTCTTCGGCAAGAAGGCACCGACCAGCACCACACCGGGCGAGGAACCGCCCGCCGGCGGCGAGACGCCCCAGCCACCGTCCGACCAGACGGTGCAGGAGGCGCTGACCGACGCGCAGAAGGCGTACGAGGCGGGCGAGAAAGCCCGGGTCGACGGCGACTGGAGCGCGTACGGCGAGGCGCAGAAGAAGCTCAAGGAGGCGCTGGACCGCGCCGCCGCCGCCGAGAAGAAGGCGGACAGGAAGAGCGGCGGCTCGGGCGGCTGACCCCCCTCCGCCACCCGTGGTGGCCGCCGGTCTCCCCGGCGGCCACCGGGCCCGGCGGACGTCGGATGGAGCCCGTGCAGGACCCCACCCCGCGCCGTGGTAGGTTGAGGACACAACGACGCGGGGTGGAGCAGCTCGGTAGCTCGCTGGGCTCATAACCCAGAGGTCGCAGGTTCAAATCCTGTCCCCGCTACTGAAGACGAAGGCCCGGATTCCTCAGAGAATCCGGGCCTTCGTCATGAACGCGGTCGCACCGGGTACCCGTCCGGCGCGACCGCGTTCTCCCTGCGTGCGGCCGGGTCGAACGGTCGATGTGGGGAACCTGTGTGCTCGAGTTTGGCAAGTCGTTGTGTCGGGAAGTCGACAAAACGCTGAAGTGACCTCGCCGGGTGCTGTATACCAGGTGTACGAGGGTTACGGGTGGTGCGACGATGGCTCTTATGGGGGACAAGGCAAGGTTGTTGGAGACGGACCGGTTTGTGCACGCGCCCGACGAAGGGCGCACATCCGAGTTGCCGATGGACGAGATGGACGCCGCGGAAGCGGCCGAGGCGTCGGAGGCGGTGACCGAATCCGGTCACCGCCGTGCCGCCGAGGCCGGTGACACCGCGGCGATGAGCGCACTGGGCGCGCTGCTGCTGCGCCGCGGAGACCTCGACGGAGCCGAGCCGCACCTGCGCTCCGCGACCGTCGCGGGCGACCGCGCGGCCGCGAACAACCTCGGCGTACTGCTGCACCAGAGGGGATACACGGACGAGGCGGCCGGCTGGTGGCGGATCGCCGCGGTCGCCGGTTCCGCCGCCGCCGCACACGCCCTCGGCCGCCACCACCGTGAGCGCGGCGACGAGCCCGCCGCCGAGTACTGGCTGCGCCAGTCCGCCGAATCGGGCCACTGCCTGGGCGCGTACGCCCTCGCCGACCTGCTCGAACACCGCGGGGACGTCGGTGCCGAGCGCTGGTTCCGCACCGCGGCCGAGCGCGGGCACCGCGAGGCGGCCTACCGCCTCGCCCGGCTCGTCGAGGAGGGGCGCGGCGCGGACGGGCGTACCGCGACGGCTTACGGCGAGCTGAGCCGCGAGGCCGAGGCCGAGCAGTGGTACCGCCAGGCCGCCGCGCGCGGGCACCGGCGCGCGGCGCTCCAACTCGGCACGTTGCTGGAGGAACGCGGCGACGTCCAGGAGGCGGGCCGCTGGTACCTCTCCGCCGCCCAGGACGGCGAGCCGAAGGCCGCCTGCGCGCTCGGCTTCCTGCTCCGCGACGCGGGGGACACCGAGAGCGCCGCGGAATGGTGGCGCCGCGCCGCCCAGGACGGCGACGGCAACGCCGCCAACGCCCTGGGCGCGCTCCACGCCGACCGCGGAGAGCTGCAGACCGCGGAGCGCTGGTACCGCGCGGCGCTCGACGCGGGCGACGTCAACGGCGCCTACAACCTCGGGCTGCTCTGCGCCGAGCAGGGCCGGGCCGGGCGCGGTGAGCAGTGGTACCGCCGCGCCGCGTACGCCGGGCACCGCGAGGCCGCCAACGCGCTGGCCATCCTGCTGCTCCAGCGTGGCGACGCGGCCGGCGCCGAACCGTGGTTCTCCAAGGCGGCCGAGGCCGGCAGTGTGGACGCGGCGTTCAACCTCGGCATCCTGTTCGCCGGGCGCGGCAGCGAGCGCGCCGCGCAGATCTGGTACGAGCGGGCGGCCGCGGCCGGGCACACCGAGGCGGCGCTCCAGGTCGCGATCGCGCAGCAGCGGGACGGTGAGGACGAGGCGGCGGAGCGCAATCTGCGGTGCGCGGCGGACGGCGGCAGCGCGGAGGCGGCGTTCCGCCTCGCCGACCTGCTGGACCGCCGGGCCGCGGAGACCACGGACCCCGACGACCCCTGGCCCACGGGGCAGGCGCGGACGCCGGACGCGGAGTCCAGCCGCTGGTACGAGAAGGCGGCCGCCCAGGGGCACCGCCGCGCCCAGGTACGGGTTGGCATGTTCGCGGCGGCCCGGGGGGAGACGGTCGAGGCGGCCCGCTGGTACCGCGCCGCCGCCGAGGCAGGCAGCCGTAACGGCGCTTTCAACCTCGGACTACTCCTGGCCCGCGAGGGCAGCCTGCCCGAGGCCGCCCTGTGGTGGCAGCGCGCGGCCCGTGACGGCCACGGCCGGGCCGCGCTCCGGCTGGCACTGCTGGCCGCGCGGCGCGGGGCGCTCGCCGAGGCCGGGACGTGGTGCGCGCGCGCCGTGGAGCTGGGGCCGCCGGAGGTCGCCGAGCGTGCGGCCCGGCTGCGCGCCGCGCTCCAGGAGGAACTGAGCGCCTGACGGTGTCTCCCGGGGGCGGGCCCGCTGCGCGGGTGCCCCCGGGGCGACGGTCCGGGGGCACCTCCGGGGAAGCGGATTTGCGCTGGTCGTCGACGTGGGTCTAGAGTAAACATCACAACGACGCGGGGTGGAGCAGCTCGGTAGCTCGCTGGGCTCATAACCCAGAGGTCGCAGGTTCAAATCCTGTCCCCGCTACTGAAGACGCAGGCCCGGATTCTTTCGAGAATCCGGGCCTTCGTCATATATGCGTGGAGGCTGTCGCACGCCGGGCGGGCATGACAACGGGCCCGCACCCGGGCGGGTGCGAGCCGATCAAGGTGGCGGGGCGGCCCGGACGGGGGCGGGCCCGCGGTGCTCAGGAAGTGGCGGCGCAGGTGGGGCACAGGCCCCGGTAGGTGACCGTCACCTCGGAGACCTGGAAGCCGTACCGCTCGGGCTCGGGGAGTGCGGAGAGCGGGTCGCCGTGGAGGTGGACGTCCCGGATGGTGCCGCAGCGCGAGCACACCAGGTGCTGGTGGTCGTGGTGGGCGTTGGGGTCGTAGCGCTTGGCGCGGCCGTCCGTGCTGACTTCCAGTACCTCGCCGAGCGAGACCAGTTCGCCGAGGGTGTTGTAGACGGTGGCGCGGGAGATCTCGGGGAGCCGTTCGGTCGCGCGGGCGTGCACCTCGTCGGCGGTGTAGTGGACGTGGTCGCCGTCCAGTACCTCGGCCACCACGCGTCGCTGCGCGGTCAGTCGCCAGCCGCGGTCCCGAAGCCGTTCCAGCAGGTCACTCATGCCATTCACCTATCAGTCAGATACGCCCAGGGTAACAGTGCACCGTCCATCACCGGATCAGGTACGACTCTCGGCCCCTTCTTGACTTAGACAATGTCCAATGTAGGATCGGCGACGGCGCAAGCCAAGGGCAGGTAGCAGACTTCAGGAGGCGCACGTGTCGGTAGAGAGCACCACGGGACCGCTGACCACGGAGTCCGGAGCTCCGGTTGCGGACAACCAGAACAGCGAGACGGCCGGCCTGGGTGGACCCGGACTGATCCAGGACCAGCTCCTGATCGAGAAGCTCGCCCACTTCAACCGCGAGCGGATCCCGGAGCGCATCGTCCACGCCCGCGGCGCAGGCGCGTACGGCACCTTCACCGTCACCGCGGACGTGACGAAGTACACCCGCGCGAAGTTCCTTTCCGAGATCGGTAAGCAGACCGAGACGTTCCTGCGTTTCTCGACCGTCGCGGGCAACCTCGGCGCGGCCGACGCGGTGCGTGACCCGCGTGGTTTCGCGCTGAAGTTCTACACCGAGGAGGGCAACTACGACCTCGTCGGTAACAACACCCCGGTGTTCTTCATCAAGGACGCCATCAAGTTCCCCGACTTCATCCACACCCAGAAGCGCGACCCGTACACCGGCTCGCAGGAGGCGGACAACGTCTGGGACTTCTGGGGTCTGTCACCCGAGGCGACGCACCAGGTGACGTGGCTCTTCGGTGACCGCGGTATCCCGGCCTCGTACCGTCACATGGACGGTTTCGGCTCGCACACCTTCCAGTGGAGCAACGAGGCGGGCGAGGTCTTCTGGGTCAAGTACCACTTCAAGACCGACCAGGGGATCAAGAACCTCACCAGTGAGGAGGCCGCCAAGCTCGCCGGTGAGGACCCCGACAGCCACCAGCGTGACCTGCGGGAGTCCATCGAGCGCGGCGACTTCCCGAGCTGGACGGTCGGCGTGCAGATCATGCCCGCCGCCGAGGCCGCGAACTACCGCTTCAACCCGTTCGACCTCACCAAGGTGTGGCCGCACGCGGACTACCCGGTCATCGAGATCGGCAAGCTGGAGCTGAACCGCAACCCGCAGAACATCTTCGCCGAGGTCGAGCAGTCGATCTTCTCCCCGCACCACTTCGTGCCGGGCATCGGTCCCTCGCCCGACAAGATGCTCCAGGGCCGTCTCTTCGCGTACGGCGACGCGCACCGCTACCGCGTCGGCATCAACGCCGACCACCTGCCGGTCAACCGCCCGCACGCCACCGAGGCGCGCACCCACAGCCGGGACGGCGTCCTGTACGACGGCCGCCACGCGGGCACGAAGAACTACGAGCCGAACAGCTTCGGCGGCCCCGCCCAGACCGGCCGGGCGCTGTGGGAGCCCTTCCAGCTCGCCGGCACCACCGGTGAGAGCGCGGCTCCCTCGCACGCCGAGGACGACGACTTCGTCCAGGCGGGCAACCTCTACCGGCTGATGTCGGAGGAGGAGAAGGAGCGGCTGGTGGGCAACCTCGCGGGCTTCATCGCCAAGGTCTCCCGCGATGACATCGCCCAGCGCGCGATCGACAACTTCCGCAAGGCGGACGCGGACTACGGCAAGCGGCTCGACGCCGCGGTCCAGGCCCTGCGCGGCTGACCGGCCACCTCGCGCCCGGGTCGTCTCCCTCCGGGGGCGGCCCGTGCGCGGGCGGCCACCCGCTTGCCGTACCAGCCGAAGAGGCCGGATGCCATGGGGCTCCGGCCTCTTCGCGCGTTCCGCGCCGGCTGCGGCGTCAGCCGCGGGCGTCGCCCACGTACGACAGCAGGTCGTCGTGGAGCAGGCCGTTGGAGGCCGCGGCGTTGCCGCTGTGCGGGCCGGGCCTGCCGTCCAGGCCGGTGAAGCGGCCGCCGGCCTCCTGCACGACGACGGCGCACGCCGCCATGTCCCACAGTGACAGCTCCGGCTCCGCGCAGATGTCCACCGAGCCCTCGGCGACCATCATGTAGGGCCAGAAGTCGCCGTACGCGCGGGTGCGCCAGCAGTCGCGGCTCAGGTCGAGGAAGCCGTGCAGTTTGTCGCGCTCCTCCCAGCCGGTCAGCGAGGAGTACGCGAACGAGGCGTCCCGGATGCTGCCGACCTCGGAGACGCGCAGGCGGCTGGCGGAGGTCAGGCTGCGGCCGGTGAAGGCACCGAGTCCCTCGGCCGCCCACCAGCGGCGGTTCAAGGCGGGGGCGGAGACGATGCCGACGACCGGGCGGTCGCCGCCCGAGCCCCGCTCCATCAGCGCGATCAGCGTGGCCCAGACCGGGACCCCGCGGACGTAGTTCTTGGTGCCGTCGATCGGGTCGATGATCCAGCGGCGCGGGCCGGTGCCCTCGGTGGTGCCGAACTCCTCGCCGAGGACGGAGTCGCGCGGCCGGGCCCGCTGGAGATGACCGCGGATCAGCTCCTCGGCGGCCTTGTCCGCCTCGCTCACCGGGGTCATATCCGGTTTGGTCTCCACCTTGAGGTCGAGCGCCTTGAACCGCTCCATGGTGGCGGCGTCGGCGGCGTCCGCGAGAACGTGTCCGAGACGGAGATCATCGTGATAGTCGGGCATGTACGAACAGTATCTACTGGTATACGCGGACAGCCACATGGTCGGGCTCCGCGGGGCGGATAGGCCCCGGACGGCCGCACGCGGCGCCCCTTGACACTCCCTGACGGCGCCTCAATTCTGTGCGCACACGCCCCGTCACGCAGGGGAGGCGACGATGCCGACAGCGCGGGAGGTCCTGCTCGACGCCGCCTACGCGGCGCTCGCGGACCGGCCCTGGGCGGTGGTGCGGATGGTCGATGTGGCGGCCGCCGCCCGGGTCTCCCGGCAGACCCTCTACAACGAGTTCGGCAGCAAGGACGGGCTGGCCCGCGCGCTGGTACGCCGCGAGACGGATGCCTATCTGGCGGGGGTCGAGCGGGCGTTGAACGGGACCCCGGGCGGGCCTGCGGGGCTCGGCGGTGCGTCCGCCCGGCCCGGTGCGCCGGCCGGTCCGCCCGGTGACGGGGCGGACCGGGTCGCCGCTGCCGCCACCTGGACGCTCCGTACGGCCCGGGTGAACCCACTGGTCAGGGCGGTGCTGACCGGCTGCTGGGGAGATCGTTTGCCGCCCCGGACCGTGGCCGGGCCCCCTCCGGTGCGACGCCGTGGCGTACGGCGGTCCGTCCCGGCGCAGTGGTCGGGAGGGACGGACGCGGGGGAGGGGACGCCTCTCGGGCCGGCCGATCTCGTCGGGCGGTTCCGGGAGCGCGCGGTGGCGGCGCTGGCCCCGCACTGGCCGGACGAGGAGTTGCCCGCGCTGGACGCCGCGTGCGAGGCGGCCGCCCGGCTCACCCTCTCCTGCGTGGTCGCGCCTGCGGGGGCGGCCGTGCCGGAGTCCGCCCGGGCGGGGCCTGGCCGGAGCGGTACTCGTACGGCCGGGGCGGGCGGTGGCGGGGACGCGGAGAGCGAGATGGTGGCGCGGTTGGTGAGGGGGGTGTTCGCCGGGGCATGGGGAAGGGGCGGCTCGGGCGGCTGACCTGGGGGCATGGCGGGGCGAGTGGCCGGCGGCGCGGCTCCGGTCCGGCCGGGCGGTGGGCCGGAGGATGTGGCACCGGGAGCGGGTGGCGGGCCCGGCGCGTCCCCGGGCGGCGCAGGTCGGACGGTGAGGACCGGGGGCGCGGCCCCGCGCGGCGGACCGGAGGGCGCGCCCCCGGGCGATGCGATTCCGGCGGCCTGCCTCCGGAGAGCGCGGCCCGGGAAGGACCGGCCGCCGGGCGCCGCAGATCAGTGCGCCGACCCCGACAGTTGCAGGCCGATCACGCCGATGATGACGAAGCCGATGGAGACGAGCTTCAGGGTGGAGACGAGGTCGCCGAGGAAGACCATGCCGTAGAGGGCGGTGCCGGCGGCGCCGATGCCCGTCCACACCGCGTACGCCGGGCCGACGTCCAGCTTCCGCAGGGACAGGGTCAGCAGACCGAAGCTGCCGAGGGCGAACGCGGCGAACGCGATGGTCGGCCAGAGGCGGGTGAAGCCGTGCGACAGCTTGAGGCAGACCGCGAAGCCGGTCTCCAGGAGACCCGCCACCACGACGAGCAGCCACGCCATATCCATTGCCTCCGTCAGTCGGTGACCGCTTCGTCCGCTTCGGTGTGATTATGCAGTTACCTCGGACGGTGGGCAGGGGATTGGGTGGCTCAGTCGCCCTCGCGTCGCTCGCGGGTCGCCAGCAGCCGGCGCAGCGAGTACAGCCGCGCCGGATCGGCGTGCCCCTCGGCGACCCAGTCGTCCAGCGCGCAGTCAGGCTCGTCGTGACTGCACGCCCGGGGGCAGCCGTCGGTGCCCGGCACCAGATCGGGGAAGGCCAGCACCACGCGGGACGGGTCGACGTGGTGCAGCCCGAAGGAGCGGACGCCCGGGGTGTCGATCACCCAGCCGCTGTCGCCGGGCAGCGGCAGCGCCAGCGCGGAGGTGGTGGTGTGACGGCCGCGTCCGGTGTGCGCGTTGACATGGCCGGTGGCCCGGCGGCGCTCCGGCACCAGGGCGTTGACCAGCGTCGTCTTGCCCACGCCGGAGTGGCCGACGAACGCGGTCATCCGCCCGGCCAGCCGCTCGCGGACCCGGTCGGCGGCGGAGCCGTCGGTCAGCTCGTCGCGGTTGGTGACGAGATAGGGGACGCCGAGCGCGCCGTACGAGGCGAGGAGGGCATCGGCCGGGGCGAGATCCGACTTGGTCAGCACCAGCAGCGGATCGAGCCCGGCGTCGTACGCCGCCACCAGGCAGCGGTCGATGAGCCGGGGGCGCGGTTCCGGGTCGGCGAGGGCGGTGACGATGGCGAGCTGATCGGCGTTGGCGACGACGACGCGCTCGTACGGATCGTCGTCATCGGCCGTCCGGCGCAGTGTGGAGGTGCGCGGCTCGACCCGCACGATGCGGGCCAGGGTGTCCTTGGCGCCGCTGAGGTCGCCGACGACCGCGACCCGGTCGCCGACGACGGCGCTCTTGCGGCCCAGCTCACGGGCCTTCATCGCGGTGACCTTGCGGTCGTCGATGAGGACCGTCAACCGCCCCCGGTCGACGGTCAGGACCAGGCCCTCGCTGGCGTCCTCGTGCTTGGGGCGGATGCTGGTACGAGGGCGGTTGCCCTTGCGGTTCGGGCGGACCCGGACGTCGTCCTCATCGGGGTTCTTGCCGTAGCGGCGCATGGCGGCGGAGCCCTCAGCCTCTCCGGGCGGCCGGTACGGCCGGGTCGAGCATCGCGTTCCACAGCGCGGGGAAGTCCGGGAGGGTCTTGGCGGTCGTCGCGACGTTCTCCACCTGCACCCCCTCGACGGCGAGGCCGATGAGCGCGGCGGCGGTCGCCAGGCGGTGGTCCTCGTAGGTGTGGAAGACGCCGCCGTGCAGCGGGCGCGGGCGGATGTGCAGGCCGTCGGCGGTCTCGGTGACGTCACCACCGAGGTTGTTCAGCTCCCGGGTGAGCGCGGCCAGGCGGTCCGTCTCGTGGAGCCGCAGGTGGGCGACGCCGCGGAGGGTGGAAGGGGAGTCGGCGAGGGCCGCGACGGCGGCGATGCCGGGGGTCAGCTCGCCGACCTCGCCGAGATCGACGTCGATGCCGTGGATCGCGCTGCCGCCGGTGAACGTCAGCCCGGCGTCGGTCAGTTCGTAGGAGCCGCCCATCGTGGTGAAGATCTCGCGCAGCGCGTCACCGGGCTGCGTGGTGTGCGCAGGCCAGTCCGGGATGGTGACGCGGCCGCCGGTGACCAGCGCCGCGGCCAGGAACGGCTGGGCGTTGGAGAGGTCCGGCTCGACGACGAGATCCCGGCCCAGCAGGGCGCCCGGGGTGACCCGCCAGACGTTGGGCTCGCCGCCCGCCTCCGGGGTGTCGACCTGCGCACCGGCGGCGCGCAGCATGTCGACCGTCATCCGGATGTGCGGCATGGAAGGCAGTGCGGCACCGGTGTGCCGTACCTCCACGCCCTGGTTGAAGCGGGGCGCCGAGAGCAGCAGCGCGCTGACGAACTGGGACGAGGAGGAGGCGTCGATGGCGACCGGGCCGCCGTCGAGGGCGCCGGTGCCGTGCACCGTCATGGGGAGCGCGCCGCGCCCGTCGTCGTCGATCCGGGCGCCGAGGGCGCGCAGCGCCTCGATGACCCCGCCCAGCGGGCGCTCGTACGACCGCGGGTCGCCGTCGAAGCGGACCGGGCCGTCGGCGAGCGCGGTGAGGGGCGGCAGGAAACGCATGACCGTACCGGCGTTGCCGACGTCGACGGTGGCCGGGCCGCGCAGGCCGGAGGGGATGATCCGCCACGCTTCGCCGCCACCGGGCTCGGCGGAGCTGGAGGAGGCGGTCTCCTCGATGCCGACGCCCAGGGTGCGCAGGGCCTCGGCCATCAGGAGGGTGTCTCGGGAGCGGAGCGGGCGGCGCAGCCAGCCGGGCTCGGCGGCGAGGGCGGCCAGCACCAGCCCGCGGTTGGTGACGGATTTCGAGCCGGGCACGGTGACGGTCGCGTCGACCGCCCCCGACGCGACGGGGGCGGGCCAGAGGGCGGGGAGTGCGGTGCTCTCGGTCATGCCCTCACTTTAATCGCTGGGCTTGGGTGCCCATCTTGATCAAAAACGGTGCGACTACGACGTACCTGCGTCGCACACCGCGCTGATCAGGCAACGGTCCTGCCACGCCGCCGCCGGCGCCGCCCGCGATGCGCACGATCGGGGGATGCGCACCCGGGGAGGGCCGGTTTCGGGGCGGTCCGGGCCGGACCGGCGGCGCGGGAGGCCCGCCGCGGGACGCGGGTCAGAGGCCGAGCAGCCAGCGCCCGCCGCCGAACAGCGAGCAGACCGTCACCACGTGGAAGAAGCCGATCCAGACGAACGCCGGGGCGTGCGTGAGCCGGGCCAGTTGGTCGGGGTCGGAGTCCGGCGCACCGCTCGGCGACCCGGGGCGCAGCGCGGGCCCGCGGCGGCGCTTGCGCTGCAGCTCGAACACCGGCCGGACGCCGCCGAGCAGCAGGAACCACACCGCCGCGTAGGCGAAGGCCGCCTGGACATCGGCGGAGGTCAGCCAGGAGACGAGGAGGAAGGCGGCGCCCGTCAGGACGACGGTGAGCACCCCGTAGGCGTTGCGGATCATCACCAGCATGACGAGGAGCAGCAGCGTCGCGCCCCACAGCAGCGCCGTGATGTGGCCCGCCGCCAGCAGCGCGGCGCCCGCCAGGCCCAGCAGGGACGGGGTGATGTACCCGGCGGCCGCGGTCAGGACCATGCCGAGGCCGGTCGGTTTGCCGCGTGAGACGGTCAGTCCCGAGGTGTCGGAGTGCAGCCGGATGCCCTCCAGGCGGCGGCCGGTGAGCAGCGCCAGCAGGCCGTGGCCGCCCTCGTGGGCGATGGTCACCGCGTTCCGGGCCAGCCGCCAGGCCGGGTGCGGCAGGACGACAGCCAGTGCCAGCACCCCCGTCGCGACCACCAGCCAGACCGGCGGGTCGGGCTGGGTCCCGAAGACGCGGCTCCCTATGTCGGTGAGGCGATCGGTGTCCATGACGTCCCTTCGTGTGGCCTGGCAGTGTGGCACGCCCCCGGGACGGTACGCGGCGGGCCTGTGGGACCCGGGGCACGGCGGGGCGCGGAGCGGGAACGGGGGAGCGCCCGGCGGCGGTCCGCGCGCCGGGTCCGTACCGGGCCGCCGGCAGGTCGCCCCGGCCGCCTACCCTGGTGGGGCAGCAGGTCAAAGGGGTGGATTGCGGTGTGTGGCAGGTACGCGGCCAGTCGTGGGGCCGAGGAGCTGACGGAGACCTTCGGGATCGGGCATCTGGTGCCCGAGGAGACGCTCGCACCGGACTACAACATCGCCCCGACCGTCCCCGTACAGGCGGTCCTGGAGCGTCCCCTCAAGGGCGCCGCGGCGCAGGCGTTCCCTCCGGGGATGCCGGTGCGGCAACTGCGGACGCTGACCTGGGGCCTGGTGCCGTCGTGGTCGAACTCGCCGGACGGCGCCGCGCGGATGATCAACGCGCGCTCCGAGACGGTCCACGAGAAGCCCTCCTTCCGGCAGGCGTTCGCCGCCCGCCGCTGCCTCCTCCCCGGGGACGGCTACTACGAGTGGGTGACCGCCCCCGAGGAGCGCGAGTTGGAGGAGCGCGGGGTGAAGAAACGCCCCCGTAAGCAGCCGTACTTCGTCACGCCCGCCGACGGTTCGGTGATGGCGATGGCGGGGCTGTACGAGTTCTGGCGCGACGCCACGCTCCCCGCCGACCATCCGCGGGCCTGGTGGGTGACGTGCACGGTCCTCACGACGGCGGCGGAGACCACGCCGCTGGCCGGGGCGGACGGCGGCGAGGGGCCGCAGTCGCTGGCCGACATCCACCCCCGGATGCCGCTGGTGATGACGCCCGACCGCTGGGACGCCTGGCTCGACCCGGCCCGCACCGACCCCGACGGGCTGCTCGCCCTGCTCGCCCCGCCCCCGGCCGGGCTGATGCGCGCGTACCCGGTGCCGACGGCCGTCAGCAACGTCCGCAACAACGGCCCGGAACTGCTCACCGAACTCGACGGTCCCGAGGTCGGCACCCTGTTCTGAGGTGAAGAGGCCGGCACCTCGTGCTGAGTTCCGAGGTGTCCCGGGGAGAGCGGGGCGTGCACCCCGGGGGCGTCCTCGGGTGCGCCGCTCCTTCCAGGTGTTCCGGGGTGGCTCCCGGGTACGCGACCCGGCTCGCCCCGGGGCTGCCCGTCCGCCGTCCGGGGGCGGGCCCGCGCCGCCGCGGCGTTCCCGGGGCGGCAGGATGGGCGTATGAGTTCCGGTGAGCACGAGAGCGAGACGGTCGCCACGCCCGTGGGCGAGGCGCGGATCACCTGGTACCGGGCGCCCGTACCGGCCCGGGCGGTGCTGGCGGTGAGCCACGGCGCCGGAGGCGGGATCGAGGCGCGTGACCTGCGGGCACTGGCCGCCGCGCTGCCCGGCCGCGGTTACACCGTCGCGCTCGTGGAACAGCCGTGGCGGGTCGCCGGGAAGAAGGTGGCGCCCGCCCCCAAGACCCTCGACGCCGGGTGGACGGCGCTCTGGCCGGCCCTGGAGAAGCCCGGGCTGCCGGTCGTCGCGGGCGGCCGCAGCGCGGGGGCGCGGGTCGCCTGCCGCACCGCGCGCGAACTGGGCGCGCACGCCGTCCTCGCGCTGAGCTTCCCGCTGCACCCGCCGGGCCGTCCGGAGAGGTCCCGCGCCGACGAGCTGACCGCCACCGGGGTACCGGTCCTCGTCGTCCAGGGCGACCGGGACCCCTTCGGGCGCCCCGAGGAGTTCCCGCCCGGTACCGAGCTGCGCGAGGTGCCCCACGGCGACCACGGTTTCGCGGTCCCCAAGCGGGCCGGGGTCACCGAGGACGCGACGATGGCGACGCTGACGGACGCCGTGGCGGAGTGGCTCGACGGTCTCTTCGGCTGAGCCGCGGGGCCACGGCATCTGGGCCCTCGGCCGGGCCGTGCGCGATCAGGCGCTTCGCCCGGTGGCGCACGGCCCGGGCCGCCGATCGGCCGCCCGCCGTGTCGTTCCACGCCGCCGGTCCGGCCGGGGAGGCCCGGCCACCGGCCGCAGCCCGGCCCCGCGCCCCGGGCTCACCGGCCTCCGCCCCGGCTCGCGGTCTCACTCCGCGCGCCCCTGTGCCACGAGCCCCGGGCCCTCACTCCGTCCGCCCCCGGGGCCGGGCGCGGACATGCATCCGTTCGCCCTGGCGGCCGAAGAGGCTGAGCAGTTCCACCGGCTTGTCGTCCGCGGGCCCGAACCAGTGCGGCAGCCGGGTGTCGAACTCGGCCGCCTCGCCGGCCTTCAGCTCGACGTCGCGGTCGGCCAGCAGCAGCCGCAGCCGCCCCGAGAGGACGTACAGCCACTCGTACCCCTCGTGGGTGCGTTGCTCGGGCGGGCCCGGGACCGGGTCGACGACGAGCTTGAACGCCTGGAGGGCGCCCGGTTGCCGGGTCAGAGGGACGAACGTCATGTGTGCCCGGCGCTGCGGCACCGCCCGCACCCGGGGGTCGCCGACCTCGGGGGCGCCGACCAGTTCGTCCAGCGGCACCTGATGGGCGCGGGCCAGCGGCAGCAGCAGCTCCAGGGTGGCGCGGCGGCGCCCGGACTCCAGGCGGGAGAGGGTGCTGACCGAGATGCCCGTCACCTCCGACAGCGCGGCCAGGGTCACCGAGCGCTCCTGCCGCAGCCGCCGCAGCCGTGGCCCGACCTCGCCGAGCACCCGTTCGTACGCGTCATCCGTCATCCCCCTATTGCCGAACCGGCAAGCCGCTTTGTCAACCGCCGCCCTCCGGCGCCCGCCGGGAAAAGACCGCCGGGGGCCGGGAATGCGGCGCGGGGCGTGGCTGTTGACCGTGGCGTAAGACGTCCGTACACCACTCGCGCAGTACGAGGAATGGGAGCCCGCCGCATGGGAATCGCCTGCCCCGCCCGTCCGGCCGCCGATCTGCGATGGCTGCAGACACAGGTACCTCAGGCCGCTCCGGCTGGAGCGGCGGCGGTCCGGGAACGTCGTCTATTCTCCGAATCGAGTGGATCCGCATCCGGATCCGTCACGGTGTTGGAGGAGGTGGGTCCGGTCACCGGTACCGACGCAGGGACCGACGGCGCGGCACAGGAGCACACCGCGGACCGGAAGGAGAGCCCCGCCGAGCGCAACGCACGCTTCGAGCGCGACGCCCTCACCTTCCTGGACCAGATGTACTCCGCCGCGCTGCGCATGACGCGCAACCCGGCCGACGCGGAGGACCTGGTGCAGGAGACGTATGCCAAGGCGTACGCGTCCTTCCATCAGTTCCGGGAAGGCACCAACCTCAAGGCGTGGCTCTACCGCATCCTGACCAACACCTTCATCAACTCCTACCGCAAGAAGCAGCGTGAGCCGCAGCGCAGCGCGGCGGAGGAGATCGAGGACTGGCAGTTGGCGCGCGCCGAGTCGCACATGTCCACCGGACTGCGCTCCGCCGAGTCGCAGGCGCTCGACCACCTGCCCGACTCCGATGTGAAGGCGGCGCTCCAGGCCATTCCGGAGGAATTCCGCATCGCGGTCTATCTCGCGGACGTCGAGGGCTTTGCGTACAAGGAGATCGCGGACATCATGGGGACACCCATCGGCACGGTGATGTCCCGTCTGCACCGCGGCCGGCGCCAACTGCGCGGCATGCTGGAGGACTACGCCCGGGAGCGCGGGCTGGTCCCGGCCGGGGCAGGGGCCGCCACGCAGGCACCGCAGCCGCACGACCGGAAAGGCTCGGGATCATGAGCTGCGGAGATCCGCACGACAAGGACTGCTCCGAGGTGCTCGACCACCTCTACGAGTATCTCGACCGTGAGATGCCGGAGGGCGAGTGCGAGAAGTTCCAGGTGCACATCGACGAGTGCTCGCCGTGCCTGGAGAAGTACGGTCTCGAACAGGCCGTCAAGAAGCTCGTGAAGCGCTGCTGCGGCCATGACGACGTCCCCAGCGACCTGCGGTCCAAGGTCATGGGCCGGATCGACCTGATCCGGGCCGGTGAGACCGTCCCCGAGGTCAGCGTCCTCGACCAGATCCGTCATGACGCGGCCCGGAGCGACGGCACCGCCGGCGCCCGGGACGCGGGAGGCGGGGCCGATGTCCCCGCCGCGTCCCCTGACGAAGCGGTGGGTTCCGCCGATGCACGTACCGAGGCAGCGCGCGCCGAATAACGCCGCGTATCACCCGAAGGGATGAGTGGCGGGGCTTTTCTCCGCGCTCGGCTCCTGATGCGCCGCCCTGTCCGCCCGGTCGCCTCTATCCTCGCCGCACCCCCCACACCGCACAGGACTCTGCGCGGAATCGGACCGTGGTTTCGGGGAGGAGGGCGCGATGCGGGCACTGCCGGCGGCGGCGCGCAGCTGTATCGGAGGCGCCGTACTGGCCGCGGTGGTGTGTGCCGCCCCGGCCGTCCGGCTCGGGCCCGGAGCCCCCTGGGCGGACGCCGCCGCCCTCGCCGCCCTCCACGCGGGCTGCGAGACGGCGCGCCACCGGCCGCTCCCGGGCATCCGCCTCCCGGCCGGTACCGGACCGTTCCTCACGGCCCTGCCCGTCCTGCTCGCCGGAGCGTTTCTGCTGCCCCCGCCGCTGGCCGCGCTGACGGCCGTCCCGGGCGCGCTGCTCGCCCCCGCCGAGGAGCCCGCGCGCACCGCCCGCCGTATCTGGCACGCCGCCGGGCTCGCCCTCGCCTGCTGGGCCGCCGCCCGGCTCTTCGCCGCCGCCGGGGCGGGCCCGCTCACCGCCCCGCGCTTCCCCTGGGTGCTGCTGCCCGCCCTCGCCGCCGCGGCGCTCTTCTGTGCGGTGCTCGCCGCCCTCGACGGCGCGGTGCGCGTCACCGCCGAGGGGCAGCCACCGCGCACCGCCTGGCGCGGTCTGCTGCGCGGCTCCCTGGGCCCGCACTTGGTGCACGGTCCGGCCGGGCTGATGGCGGCGGTGCTCTGGCGCAGCGCGTACGGGCCGGCGGCGGCGCTGCTGGTGCTGCCGCCGATGTACCTCTCGTGCTGGGCCTTCGCCCAGTACCACCAGGAGCGCGCCGCCCACCGGGCCACGGTCCGGGCGCTGGTGCAGGCCGTCGACATCAAGGACCGCTACACCCGCGGTCACGGCGAACGCGTCGGCCGCGCGTCGGCGCTGATCGCCCGGGAGCTGGGCCTGCCCGAGGAGCGTACGGAGGCGCTGCGGATCGCCGGGATCCTGCACGACGTCGGCAAACTCGGCGTCCCCACCCGGCTGCTGCGCAAGGACGGACCGCTCACCCCGGAGGAGCGGCGCCTGATCGAGCTGCACCCGGAGTACGGCCACGAGATCGTCCGCGGGATCGGCTTCCTCGGGGAGGCACGGGAGGCGATCCTCCACCACCACGAACGCCTCGACGGCCGTGGCTATCCCTACGGTCTCCAGGGCGCGCAGATCCCCGAGTGCGCCCGGGTGGTGGCCGTCGCCGACGCCTTCGACGCGATGACCTCCACCCGTTCCTACCGCCGGGCCAGGCCCGTCCCGGTGGCAGTCGCCGAGCTGCGTAAATGCGCCGGGAAACAGTTCGACCCGCGGATGGTGCGGGCGCTGGCCGCCGCCCTGGAGCGGCACGGCTGGCGCCCGGACCCGGTCATGCCGGCCGACCCCGCCCCCGAGCCGCCGCGCGGGGCGGGCGGTCCGCCACCGGGGCCGCAGCTCCCCGCGCCCGGCGCCCGCCACGGCGGTACGGGGACGCCGCGCGGCCGTCACGCCGCCCCGCGCGGCGGCCGGACCCGGCACCACTCCGGCCGGTCCGGTGACGCGTGAGCGGCCCGGCCGCCCGCCCGGACACCCTGCCGCCCCCGGGAGCGGCGCCCCCCGACGGCGCGCGGCGGGCGGCCCGGCCCGCACCGGGCACCGCGCTCGCCGTGGCGGTCCGTACGGCCGCGGCCGGGCTCGGCCTCTGGGCCCTCGTCCACACCCTCCGGTCCGGCCTCGCGCAGCCCGGTGTCGCGCTGGCCTTCGGGACGCTGATCGCCGTGGGGGAGCTGACCCGCCACGGGGCCACCGGGGCGCGGGCGCCCGAGGAGTGCGTACGGGCTCCCCTGGGGGCGGCGGCCGCGCTGGCGTACGCGCTGCTCGGTGAGGTGGCGGGCGTCCCCGCCGCGCACGGTCCGGCGCAGACCCTCGTGGTCGTCGGCGTCGCGGGGCTGGCCGGGACGGTCCGGCGGCCGGGTCCGGGACCGGCCTGCGACCCGCTCGTCCGGCACCTGCTGACCTGCGGTCTCGCCTCCGTCTGCGGACATCCGCTGTACGCCGCGGGGCTCTTGTCCTGCTGGGCGGGGCCCCTGGTGCTGTTCGGGCCGCCGGCGCTCGCCGCGCTGTGTGACGCGGCGCTCGCCGCGCTGTTCGTCCGGGCCCGCACCGGCCGCCCGTACGGGGCGCTGCTGGGCCGGGAGCTGCGGGCGTCCGGCGGCATCGGGCCGGCGGTCGGCGCCACCGGTGCGGTCATCGCGCTGGCCACCGCGGTCGCCGGACTGTGGGCGCTGCCGGTGTTCTCGCTGCCGCTGCTGCTGACGCAGTTCGCGCTGCGCCGCTTCGCCGCCGCCCGGGCCACCTGCCGCCAGACCATCGCCTCGCTCGCCCGCGCCACCGAGATCGCCGGGTACACCCCGCCCGGCCACGCCCGCCGGGTCGCCGCCCTCAGCCGGGCGGTCGGCGGTGAGCTGGGGCTGCGCGAGCCCGAGCTGGATCTGCTGGAGTACGCGGCGCTGATGCACGACATCGGGCAGCTCTCACTGGTCGACCCGGTGCCGTCGGGGGCGACCGCGCCGCTGCCGCCCGCCGAGCAGCGCCGGATCGCCCTGCTCGGCGGCGCCGTCGTCCGGCGGACCGGCGTCCCCGCCGAGGTCGCCGTGATCGTCGAGCGGCAGGCCGATCCGTACCACGAGCAGCCGGTCACCGCGCGCGTCGTGCGGACCGTCAACGCGTACGAGGACTGGGTGGGGCAGGCGGGCGGGGCGCCGGGGGCGCTGGAGCGGCTGCGGGCGGCGGGCGGGCGGGAGTTCGCGCCGGAGGTCGTGGCGGCGCTGGCGAGGGTGCTGGCCCGGGACGGCCGTACGGCGTGAGGCCCGGGGCGCCGCAGCCTTCCCCAGAGTTCCGCCCCTGGTGAACGCATCGGGGAACCCATGGGTAATGAGCGCCCGCCGAGATGGGCATGGTTGGATGCGAAGGAAGCCCCGTCGAGGGGATTCAGGGGGAGCACGCAGGGCAAGGGAGCCGCAGGGGCACCGGCGACGACGCCGAGGCCGACGGCGATCCGAGGCAGGCTGCCGGTGGGCCCCTCAGGTGGCCCCGGGCACCGCCCGGACCCACCTCCAGCGGCATCGAGCAACCAGCAGGCGGGAATCGTGAAGATCTTCGGCAAGGTACGGCACCGGCCCTCCGCCTCGTGGCGGCAGGCGACCGACCGGGCTTTCACGCTGATCGGCGACGGCCGTTACGACGACGCGGGCGCGCTGCTGACGCGCGCCGCCGACATGGAGCCGTGGCTCTCGGAGTCCTGGTTCAACCTCGCCCTGCTGCACAAATTCCGGCACGACTGGGAGCAGGCCAGGTCCGCCGGGCTGCGCGCCGTCGCCCTCCTCGACCGCTCCCCGGGCGCGCCCGACTGGTGGAACGTCGGCATCGCCGCCACCGCCCTCCAGGACTGGCCGCTGGCCCGCCGCGCCTGGCAGGCGTACGGCCTGAAGGTCCCCGGCGGCGGCGTCGCGCAGAGCGAGCCGTCCGGGATGCCGCTGGGCAGCGCCGCCGTCCGGCTCTCCCCGGAGGGCGAGGCGGAGGTCGTCTGGGGCCGCCGGCTGGACCCGGCCCGGATCGAGGTGCTGTCCATCCCACTGCCGTCCTCCGGGCGCCGCTGGGGCGAGGTGGTGCTGCACGACGGCGTCCCGCACGGTGAGCGGGTCACCGCCGCCGGGCCCTCGTACCCGGTCTTCGACGAGATCGAGCTGTGGGCGCCGTCGCCCGTGCCCACCTGGGTCGTCCTGCTGGAGGCCGCCACCGAGGCGGACCGGGACGCGCTGGAGCGGCTGGCGGCGGACGCCGGCTTCGCCGCGGAGGACTGGTCGTCGTCGGTGCGGCTGCTGTGCCGGACGTGTTCGGAGTCGAGCATGCCCAGCGACGAGGGCGACGGTGAGCACCTCGACCCGCACGATCACAGCGAGCCCGGCCACCCCGGGCCGCTCGGCCACCGCACCACGGGCTCCGGTTCGCTCTGGGTGCCCGAGCGGGAGTGCGGCATAGCGGCGCCCGCCGCCCTGGTGCGCGGGCTGCTGGACGGCTGGGTCGCGGACAGCCCCGACACCCGCGAGTGGCGTGATCTGGAAGAGGTCTGCTGACCGCCTCGGCACCCCCGTAGTCTGGAGGGCGACTACGTAAGGGTTCCAAGGAAGGCGTACGGCGGAGATGGCCCAGCAGCCTGTGTTTGATCAAGACGGTGAGCAGCGCGTGGACGAGTTCGTCGACGACACGACGGACGCGGCGGAGCGGGAGCGCGCCCACCGTGAGCGGGGCACGTCCCGGCCGATCACGGTTGTCGGCAATCCCGTGCTCCACAAGGAGTGCCAGGACGTCACGGAGTTCGGCGACGAGCTGGCGCAACTGATCGACGACATGTTCGCCAGCCAGCGCACCGCCGAGGGCGTGGGCCTGGCCGCCAACCAGATCGGTGTGGACCTCAAGGTCTTCGTCTACGACTGCCCGGACGACAACGGCGTCCGCCACGTCGGCGCGGTCTGCAACCCCGTCCTCGACGAACTCCCGGCCGCCCGCCGGGTGCTGGACGACTCCAACGAGGGCTGCCTGTCGGTGCCCGGCGCCTACGCCGAGCTGCCCCGCCCCGACTACGCCGTGGTCCGAGGCCAGGACGCGCAGGGCAACCCGATCTCCGTCGAGGGCACCGGCTACTTCGCGCGCTGCCTCCAGCACGAGACCGACCACCTCTACGGCTACCTCTACATCGACCGTCTCTCCAAGCGGGACCGCAAGGGCGCGCTGAAGCAGATGGCCGAGCAGGAGCCGCGCTACCCCGTCGTCGCCAACGACTGACCGGAGCGCCGGCCTCGTACGACGAGCGGCCCGTGGACGGAGTTCCGTCCACGGGCCGCTCGCGTATGTCTGCCGCCGGCTCTAGAAGTCGTCGTCGAAGGAGACCGAGCCCTCGACGGCGACCTGGTAGGCCGACGCCCGGCGCTCGAAGAAGTTCGTCAGCTCCTGGACGTTCTGCAGCTCCATGAAGGAGAACGGGTTCTCCGAACCGAAGACCGGCGCGAAGCCCAGCCGCTGGAGGCGCTGGTCGGCGACGCACTGGAGGTACTCGCGCATCGACGCGGTGTTCATGCCCGCCAGACCGTCACCGCACAGGTCGTGCGCGAACTGCAGCTCCGCCTCGACTGCTTCCTTCAGCATCGCGGTGACCTGCTGCTCCAGCTCCGCGTCGAAGAGCTCGGGCTCCTCGGCGCGGACGGTGTCGACGACCGAGAACGCGAAGTCCATGTGCATCGTCTCGTCGCGGAACACCCAGTTGGTGCCGGTGGCCAGGCCGTGCAGCAGGCCGCGGGAGCGGAACCAGTACACGTAGGCGAACGCGCCGTAGAAGAACAGGCCCTCGATGCAGGCGGCGAAGCAGATGAGGTTGAGGAGGAAGCGGCGGCGGTCGGCCTTGGTCTCCAGGCGGTCGATGGACTCGACGGAGTCCATCCACTTGAAGCAGAACTCCGCCTTCTCCCGGATGGACGGGATGTTCTCGACGGCGGCGAACGCGGCGGCGCGGTCGTCCGGGTCGGGCAGATAGGTGTCGAGCAGCGTCAGATAGAACTGGACGTGCACGGCCTCCTCGAAGAGCTGCCGGCTCAGGTAGAGCCGCGCCTCGGGGGAGTTGATGTGCTTGTAGAGCGTCAGCACCAGGTTGTTGGCGACGATCGAGTCACCGGTGGCGAAGAACGCCACCAGGCGGCCGATCAGGTGCTGCTCGCCCGGGGAGAGCTTGGCGAGGTCGGCGACGTCGGAGTGGAGGTCGACCTCCTCGACGGTCCAGGTGTTCTTGATCGCGTCGCGGTAGCGGTCGTAGAAGTCCGGGTACCGCATGGGCCGCAGGGTCAGCTCGAAGCCCGGGTCGAGGAGGTTCTTCGTGCCGGTGGTGGCGGTGTGGGCCGCGGCAGCGTCGGGGGTGGAGGGGGCGGTGTCGGGCATTACTGGCAGGCCTCGCAGGACTCGGGGTTTTCCAGGGAGCAGGCGACCGCTTCGGGGTCGGCCACCGGAAGCTGCGCGGGGACGGCCGCGCGGGCGGACTGCGCGATCCGGGTGGCCGGACGCGAGCGCAGGTAGTACGTGGTCTTGATGCCGCGCTTCCAGGCGTAGGCGTACATCGAGCTGAGCTTGCCGATGGTCGGCGACGCCATGAAGAGGTTCAGCGACTGGCTCTGGTCGAGGTACGGCGTACGGGCCGCGGCCATGTCGATCAGCGCGCGCTGCGGGATCTCCCAGGCGGTGCGGTACAGCGCCCGGATCTCCTCGGGGATCCACGGGACGTCCTGGACCGAGCCGTTGGCCTCGCGCAGCGCGTCCCGGGTGCGGGCGTCCCACAGCCCCAGCGCCTTCAGCTCCTCGATCAGGTACGCGTTGACCTGGAGGAACTCACCGGAGAGGGTTTCGCGCTTGAAGAGGTTGGAGACCTGCGGCTCGATGCACTCGTAGACGCCCGCGATGGAGGCGATCGTCGCGGTCGGGGCGATCGCCAGCAGCAGGGAGTTGCGCATCCCGGTCGCGGCGACGCGGGCGCGCAGCGCGGCCCAGCGGTCGGCCCAGCGCGGCTCGGCGTCCGGGTAGTGGTCGGGGTGGAGCACCCCGCGGGCGGTGCGGGTCGCGGCCCACGCCGGGTGCGGGCCGTGCCGCTCGGCGAGGTCGGCGGACGCCTCGTACGCGGCGAGCATGATCCGCTCGGAGATCCGGGTGGACAGCGCGCGCGCCTCGGGGGAGTCGAAGGGCAGCCGCAGCCGGAAGAAGACGTCCTGGAGCCCCATCAGGCCCAGACCCACCGGCCGCCAGCGGGAGTTGGAGGCCGACGCCTGCTCGGTCGGGTAGAAGTTGATGTCCACGACGCGGTCGAGGAAGGTGACGGCGGTGCGGACGGTGGCGTCCAGCCGCTCCCAGTCCATCGCGTCCTCCCAGCCGGCGCTCACGTCGCCGAGGTGGGCGGCGAGGTTGACCGAGCCGAGGTTGCAGACCGCGGTCTCGCCGTCGTCGGTGACCTCCAGGATCTCGGTGCAGAGGTTGGAGGAGTGGACGACCCTGCCGGGCTCGGCGGTCTGGTTGGCGGTGCGGTTGGCGTGGTCCTTGAAGGTCATCCAGCCGTTGCCGGTCTGCGCCAGCGTCCGCATCATCCGGGAGTACAGCACCCGCGCCGGGACCTGCTTGAGCGCGCGGCCCTCGGCCTCCGCCTTGCGGTACGCGGCGTCGAACGCGTCGCCCCACAGGTCGACCAGTTCCGGCGCGTCCGAGGGGGAGAACAGCGACCAGTCGGCGTCCGCCTCGACGCGGCGCATGAACTCGTCGGGGATCCAGTGCGCGATGTTGAGGTTGTGGGTGCGCCGCGCCTCCTCGCCGGTGTTGTCGCGCAGCTCCAGGAACTCCTCGATGTCCGCGTGCCAGGTCTCCAGGTAGACGCAGGCGGCGCCCTTGCGCCGGCCGCCCTGGTTGACGGCGGCGACGGAGGCGTCCAGCGTCCGCAGGAACGGCACGATGCCGTTGGAGTGCCCGTTGGTGCCGCGGATCAGCGAACCGCGGGCCCGGATACGGGAGTACGAGAGTCCGATCCCGCCGGCGTGCTTGGAGAGCCGGGCGACCTGGTGGTAGCGGTCGTAGATCGAGTCCAGCTCGTCCAGCGGCGAGTCCAGCAGATAGCAGGACGACATCTGCGGGTGGCGGGTGCCGGAGTTGAAGAGCGTGGGGGAGGACGGCAGGTACGACAGCGTGCTGGTCAGGCGGTACAGCTCGGCGACGTCGGCCAGCGCCCGCGCCGAGTCGTCCTCGGCGAGCCCGCAGGCGACGCGGAGCAGGAAGTGCTGCGGGGTCTCGATGACCTGCCGGGTGGTGGGGTGGCGCAGCAGGTAGCGGGAGTGGACGGTGCGCAGCCCGAAGTAGCCGAACCGGTCGTCGGCGCCGTCGGCCAGCGCCCGGGTGACGAGCGCGTCCAGCTCGGCGGCGTGGGTGGCGACGAACGCGGCGGTGGAGTCGGCGATCAGGCCCTCGCGGTGGCCGGTGGCGACCGACGCGGAGAACGACGTGGCGCCCTCACCCGCGGCCTCCTCGGCGATGGCGAGGGTCAGCAGCCGGGCGGCGAGCTTGGAGTACTGCGGCTCGTCGCCGATCAGACCGGCGGCGGCGTCGATCGCCAGCTCGCGTAGTCCGGCCTCGTCGGAGCCGGGGTGGCGGCCGCGGAGCGCGGCGGCGGCGACCTTGCCGGGGTCGGTGGCGGTCAGATCGGCGGTCAGCTCGGTCAGGGTGCGCAGCAGGGCGGTGCCGGGCGGGTCCTGGCCGGGCACGCCGGCGGGGAACGTGGCCGTCTCAAGCGCTGCGGCCTCGGCGTCGGTCGCGGACTGCGGTGGCGCGGTGGTCACGTGGTGCTCTCCCTCACTCGGCGGGGGCCGGGGGGAGGCGCGACGGACACGCACGGCGGGCGGCGGCACCCGGCGGCACACAGGCGCGGGCGCACGGGCGGCCCGCGCGGCGTCCACCGGCCCATCCCTCGGGGCCCGGACATCTCGACGTCCGGCCAGGCGGCGCGGACGTACCATCGGCAGGTCTTCGGACTCACGGGCACATCCCGGGCCGGGCCGGGCGATATCAAGGGATATCCATGTGCTCGTACACCGTTGCGGGACAGTTCCGGACTCACACCGGATTCCCCTGCGACGACAGCGAGGATGAGCATACATGTGGTGGTGACCTCTTGGGCGCACCCCCATATCTAGTGCGGTGCGGTGAGCGGGCGGTGGCTGTCGGTGGTCTCGAATATCGTCGGTATCGCAGCCCCCGCAGGGCTTGGCGACGCACGAGGAGGCTCCCGTGACCGCGCTCATCGACCGGCCGCACGGCACGCTCACCGGCTACTTCGAAGAAGCCGCCCGGATAATCGACAGGGCGGAAGAAGGCGTACGGCTGGAACTCGTCAACGGGAAGATCAGCAGCAAGGCCGTGGCGGACGGGGACCACGGGCGGATCATCCAGTGGCTGACACGCATCTGCATGCAGCACCGGCCGGAGCTGTGGCTCAACCCTGACCAGGGCCTGAAGGTGGAGACGTACCGCAGTGGCCGAGCGCGCCCGGACGGTTCCCTCGCGGCCGGCGAGGCGTTCGTGGGGCAGGGCGAGTGGGCCGATCCGGACTCCGTGCTGATGGTCGTCGAGGTCACCCCCCACGACTCCGACTCCGACACCGACCGCCGCGACCGGGTGGAGAAGCCCCGGGCCTATGCGGAGTCCGGCATCCCCCTCTGCCTGCTGATCGACCGGGAAACCTGCGAGGTGACCCTCTTCAGCGAGCCGGACGGCTCCCGCTACGAGGACGTCCACACCGTCCCGTTCGGCAAGGCGCTCCACCTGCCGGATCCGGTGAACATCACGCTGGAGACGGAGCCGCTCAAGGACTGGGTGAGCTGACGCCGCCGCCGTCCGCGGCAACAACAGCGGGCCGCCGCTTCCCGTGAGGAAGCGGCGGCCCGTGCGGAGCGGGTGCGGGGTGTCAGCGCCCCGCCGGCACCTCCTCCGCGGCGGCCGGCCGGTCCGCGGCGGCGCTCTCGTCGCCGGCGTCCGCGGTGTAGTCGCCGGGGCTGGTCTCGTCGGTGCCGTCGGGGGCCTTGAAGGCGCGGAGGACGAAGGTCAGGACGACCGTCACCACGACGTTGAGGACGAACGCGGTCAGGCCGATGTAGCCGATCTGGCCGATGCCGGGGATCTCCGCGCTGGAGCCGCCGAAGTGGGCCTGCGTCGGGCTGGCCACGCCGTAGGCGGCGAGCGTGCCGTAGATCATGCCGGCCGCCCAGCCGGCCAGCAGCGCCCAGCGGTGGAACCAACGGGTGAACAGGCCGCCGACCAGCGACGGCATGGTCTGGAGGATCCAGATGCCGCCCAGGAGCTGGAAGTTGATGGCGACGGTCTTGTCCATGCCGAGTACGAAGATCAGCGCGCCGACCTTCACCAGCAGCGACACCAGCTTGGCGACCTTGTGCTCCTGCTCGGGCGTGGCGCCGGGCTTGAGGAAGTCCTTGTAGACGTTGCGGGTGAAGAGGTTGGCCGCGGCGATGGACATGATCGCGGCGGGCACCAGCGCGCCGATGCCGATCGCGGCGAACGCCACGCCCGAGAACCAGCTCGGGAACATGTCCTCGAAGAGCTGCGGGATGGCGAGTTGGGCGTTGCCGTGGGTGTCCGTGCCCGCCTTGATCGCCATGAAGCCGAGCAGCGCGAGGAAGCCCAGCATCAGCGAGTACAGCGGCAGGATGGTGGTGTTGCGGCGGATCACGTTGCGGTTGCGGGAGGAGAGCGTCGCGGTGATCGAGTGCGGATACATGAACAGCGCGAGCGCCGAGCCGAGCGCCAACGTGGCGTACGCCCACTGGTTGTTGGGGCCGCTGGCCAGCTCACCGCGGGGTTTGCCGGTCGGCCCCGACTCGGCGAACGCCTTGCCCGCCGCGTGGAAGATCGCGTCGAACCCGCCGAGCTTGATCGGGATGTAGATGATCGCGACGCCGATGACCAGGTAGATCAGCCCGTCCTTGACGAACGCGATCAGCGCCGGTGCGCGCAGCCCCGAGGAGTAGGTGTACGCGGCGAGCACCGCGAAGGCGATCAGCAGCGGCAGGTCCTTGACGAACCAGTTGGTGTTCTCGCCGCCGCCGACGCCCATCACGTCCAGTACCGCCTGGATGCCGACGAGTTGCAGCGCGATGTACGGCATCGTCGCCAGGATCCCGGTCAGCGCGACGGCCAGCGACAGGCCCTTCGAGCCGAAGCGTCCGCGCACGAAGTCGGAGGTGGTGACGTAGCCGTGCTTGTGCGAGACCGACCAGAGGCGGGGCAGGAAGGTGAAGATCAGCGGGTACACGAGGATCGTGTACGGCACCGCGAAGAAGCCGGACGCGCCCGCCGCGTAGATCGCCGCGGGGACGGCCACGAAGGTGTACGCGGTGTAGAGGTCGCCGCCGAGCAGGAACCACGTCACCCAGGTGCCGAAGCTGCGGCCGCCCAGCCCCCATTCGTCGAGGTTGGCGGACTGCTCGGCCTTGCGCCAGCGGGCGGCGAGGAAGCCCATGACGGTGACGGCGATGAAGAAGAGGACGAAGACCGCGAGGGCGACGCCGTTGACGCCGCCGGAGCCGGACGCGGCGAGCGCGGAGGTGGGGATCACTTGACCGCACCGCCCTTACGCGCGCGGTTCTCCCGCTGGATGAGCTTGTACGCGGTCATCGTCAGCGCCGTGGAGATCAGCACCCACAGCATCTGGTACCAGTAGAAGAACGGGATGCCGATGAGCGTCGGCTCGATCCTCGCGTACGAGCCGACCCAGAGCATCGCCACGAACGGAGCGATCAGGCACAGTCCGGCCACCACACGCGTCGGTGTGACGACCGGTCCGGAGGTGGATATTCCGTCGTGCTCCGTCATGGCGGCTCCGTCCCTGGCGATCTCCTGCGATGGGCTGGAAATCTATGGCAGGTTCGCGTCAGCCGTCACTAGGTGTCCGCATATCGGTACGGCAACGACGGCCCGCCGGAGCGCCGTTCGGGTGCTTTCCGCGAGCCGCCGCCGCACCGCGCGGACCGCCGCCGCGTCACTCCACCGGACGGCTCAGCCGGGCCACGAACTTGTAGCGGTCGCCGCGGTAGACGGACCGCACCCACTCCACCGGCCGCCCCTGCGCGTCACGCGAATGGCGGGAGAGCATCAGCATCGGCAGCCCGACATCGGCGCCGAGCAGCCCCGCCTCGCGCGGGGTGGCCAGCGATGTCTCGATGGTCTCCTCCGCCTCGGCGAGGCGCACGTCGTAGACCTCGGCCAGCGCGGTGTAGAGCGAGGTGTACTTGACGAGGTTGCGGCGCAGCGCCGGGAACCGCTTGGCGGACAGATGGGTGATCTCGATGGCCATCGGCTCACCACTGGCCAGCCGCAGCCGCTCGATGCGCAGCACCCGGCCGCCGGCGGCGATGTCCAGCAGTCCGGCGAGCCGGTCGTCGGCGGTGACGTAACCGATGTCCAGCAACTGGGAGGTGGGCTCCAGCCCCTGGGCGCGCATGTCCTCGGTGTAGGAGGTCAGTTGCAGCGCCTGGGAGACCTTCGGCTTGGCGACGAAGGTGCCCTTGCCCTGGATGCGTTCCAGCCGTCCCTCGACCACCAGCTCCTGGAGAGCCTGGCGGACGGTGGTGCGGGAGGTGTCGAACTCCGCGGCCAGCGCCCGCTCCGGGGGGACCGGTGTGCCCGGCGGCAGCGTTTCGGTGATCTCCAGCAGATGCTTCTTGAGGCGGTAATACTTGGGTACGCGGGCGCTGCGCGTCGTTGTCGCGCCGTTCTCCGCACTGCCCCCGTCGGTCTGCATGACCCGCCCTTCCGCCCTCTGTCGTGCTGCCGTCACCGGCTCCTCCGTACCTTGCGCCTCACATCGTGGCACGGGCGTGGTCGCCGGGCCCTTCCGCGGGCCCGCACCCGGCAGATGTCGGTCCGGTAACGGAGCCGACAGCGACTCTTATACACCCTTGACACCCCAAAAGGTCTAGGCCAAGCTGCGGGGCACTGGTCTAAACCATTAAAGACCACACCCGGCCTCTAGGGGAGAGCGCAATGAAGCGTGGACTCATAGCAGCGACCGCGGTCGCGGGAATGCTGATGAGCGTCGCTGCCTGTGGGTCCAGCGGCAGCGGGAACGGCGCGGACGGCTTCAAGGGTCAGAAGCTGACCGTGTGGGTGATGTCAGGGTCCAACCCGTCGCAGTGGACGGCCCAGGTCTCCGAGGAATTCGAGAAGAAGACCGGCGCCACCGTCGACTTCAAGGTCCAGCAGTGGGACGGCATCCAGCAGAAGCTGACGACCGCCCTGTCCGAGGACAGCCCGCCCGACGTCGTCGAGATCGGCAACACCCAGACCGCCGCCTACGCCAAGGCGGGCGCCCTGCTCGACCTCGGCGACCTCAAGAAGCAGATCGGCGCCGACTGGAGCGACTCCTTCAACAAGGCGGCGATGGCCGACGGGAAGCAGTACGCGCTCCCGTGGTACGCCGGCAACCGCGTCGTCATGTACAACAAGAAGATCTGGGCGAAGGCCGGGATCAAGGACCTCCCGAAGACGCGCACCGAACTGTTCAAGGCGTTCGACACCATCAAGCACAAGACCGACGCCGAACCGCTCTACCTGCCCGGCCAGAACTGGTACTTCTTCGACGGTCTGACCATCGGCACCGGCGCCGACCTCGTCAAGAAGAGCGGCGGCAAGTGGGTCTCCAACCTCGCCGACCCCAAGGTCGCCAAGGCGATGGACATCTACAAGACCTACCAGTCCTTCAGCGACGCCCCCAAGAACAAGGACGAGGCGACGCCGCAGCAGGCCGAGGTCTTCGCCAAGGGCAAGACCGGCGCCATCATCGCCATGGGCTACGAGGCGGCCACCGCGATCAAGGCCAACCCGGACATCAAGAACGACATCGGCTTCTTCACCCTCCCCGGTGAGACCGCGGACAAGCCCGAGGGCGTCTTCCTCGGCGGCTCCAACTTCGCCGTCGCCGGCGGCAGCACCAAGCAGGACCTCGCCAAGGAATTCCTCAAGATCGCGCTGTCGAAGAAGAACGACGCGCAGATGGTCAAGGAGGTCGGCTGGAGCCCCAAGTCCCCCGACCTGGCGAGCGCCGCCAAGGGCAACCCGGCGGCCGAGGCGGCGGCCCCCGCGGCCGCGAAGTCCGGCGGCACCACCCCGCTCATCCCGGAGTGGGCGGCCGTCGAGAACGTCCCGAACCCGATCAAGAACTACATGACCGCCGTGCTGAACGGTAAGACCGCCGACGACGCCGCCAAGGCCGTCGAGCCGGAGATCAACAAGCGGCTCGCCCAGAAGTAGGCGACCGCCGCCGAAGGGGCGCCGCCCGCCAGGGGGCGCCCCTTCGCGGACCCGGCACACCCGGTCCTGACGTACGGCCCGGCCGCCCCCGGCCGTACGTCAGGCACCGCAACGCGCGCGAACATCGGTACGAAGGGGAGCGAACGGCCATGGCAGTGCAGCTCGACGACGCGGTGGACAAGAGGGCGCCGCGCATCGGCAAGGGCGGTGCGCCGCCCGCCGGCCGCGCCACCGGAGCCCGGCGGACCCGCACCGGGAGAGCCACGCCCTATCTGCTGCTGCTCCCCGCGCTGCTGGCCACCGCCGTCTTCCTCGGCTGGCCGATGGTCCGCAACATCCTGCTCTCCTTCCAGACCCTCAACATGAAGGAGCTGATCCAGCACCTGACGGTCTGGAGAGGCACCGGCAACTTCCAGGAGATCCTGGGCAACGAGGAGTTCTGGCGGGTCACCCTCCGCACCCTCGTCTTCACCGCCGTCAACGTCGTCCTGATCATGGTGCTGGGCGTTCTCATCGGCCTGCTCCTCGCCCGCCTCGGCAAGAAGATGCGCCTGGCGCTCTCCGTCGCGCTGGTGCTGGCCTGGGCGATGCCGGTCATCGCCGCCACCACCGTCTTCCAGTGGCTCTTCGACTCCCGCTACGGCGTCGTCAACTGGGTCCTGGACCAGCTCGGCTGGCACGCCATGGCCCACTACGACTGGGTCGGCACCCAGCTCTCCACCTTCTTCGTCATCACCCTGCTGATCGTCTGGCAGTCCCTGCCGTTCGTCGCCCTCAACCTCTACGCGGCGACCACGACCATCCCCAAGGAGCTGTACGAGGCGGCCCGGATGGACGGCGCCGGCACCTGGAAGGTCTTCACCACCGTCACCTTCCCCTTCCTCAAGCCGTTCTTCCTCGCCACGACGTTCCTGGAGGTCATCTGGGTCTTCAAGGCGTTCCCGCAGATCTTCGCGATCAACAAGGGCGGCCCGGACCGGCTCACCGAGACCTTGCCGATCTACGCGTTCACCGAGGGCGTCGGCAACCTCCACTTCGGCATGGGCGCCGCGATCTCCCTGCTCACCATCGCCGTACTGCTCGCCGTGACCGCGTACTACCTGCGACTGACGCTCAAGCAAGAGGAGGACGAGCTGTGAAGCGCTCGCTCGCCGGCCGGATCTGGCCCAACGCGACGGCGATCGTGCTCGCCATCGGATTCGTCTTCCCCGTCTACTGGATGTTCAACACGGCGTTCAAGCCGACCGGCGACATCATCAGCGACGTCCCCGTGTGGTTCCCGCTGCACGGCACCTTCCAGCACTTCGCGACCGCGGTGGGCGCCCCCGACTTCTGGACGCTGGCGGGCAACTCCGTCCTCGTCACCGCGCTCGCCGTCGGGCTCTCGCTGCTCATCGCGCTCTGCGCCGCCTTCGCGCTGACCCGGATGCGGTTCAAGGGCCGCAAGGCGACGCTACTGGTCTTCATGGTCGCGCAGATGGCGCCCTGGGAGGTCATGGTCATCTCGATCTACATGATCGTCCGCGACGCCGCCATGCTGAACAGCCTCGTCCCGCTGACCGCCTTCTACATGCTGATGGTGCTGCCCTTCACCCTCCTGACGCTGCGCGGCTACGTCGCCGCCGTGCCCAAGGAGCTGGAGGAGTCCGCGATGGTCGACGGCTGCTCGCGCCGTCAGGCGTTCACCAAGGTCGTCTTCCCGCTGCTCGCCCCCGGTCTGATGGCCACCTCGCTCTTCGGCTTCATCACCGCCTGGAACGAGTTCCCGCTCGTCCTGGTGCTCAACAAGGAACCGGCCAAGGGGACCCTGCCGCTGTGGCTGTCGCAGTTCCAGAGCCAGTTCGGCGACGACTGGGGCGCCACCATGGCCGCCGCGTCGATCTTCGCCGTACCGATCCTGGTCCTCTTCCTCTTCCTCCAGCGCAAGGCCGTCGGCGGCCTCACCTCCGGCGCCGTGAAGGGATGACGTGGACCCCATGAGCGCCACCCGGACCCGCGCGGCCACCGACACCCTCACCCGCGACGCCCTCGCCGTCCTCCAGCCCGGCTTCACCGGCACCACCCCGCCCGACTGGGTGCTGCGCCGCCTCGACGAGGGCCTCGCCGCCGTCGCCGTCTTCGGCCGCAACGTCGTCAGCCCGGACCAGCTCGCCGCCCTCACCGCCCGGTTGCGCACCGTACGCGACGACGTCCTGGTCGCCGTCGACGAGGAGGGCGGCGACGTCACCCGCCTGGAGGTCCGCACCGGCTCCTCCTACCCGGGCAACCTCGCGCTCGGCGCCGTCGACGACCCGGCACTCACCCGCGCCGTCGCCCGCGACCTGGGCCGCCGCCTCGCCGCCTGCGGTATCAACCTCAACTGGGCGCCCTGCGCGGACGTCAACTCCGACCCGGACAACCCGGTCATCGGCGTCCGCTCCTTCGGCGACACCCCGGCGCTCGTCGCCCGGCACACCGCCGCCTACGTCGAGGGCCTCCAGTCCGCCGGCGTCGCCGCCTGCACCAAGCACTTCCCCGGCCACGGCGACACCGCCGTCGACTCGCACCACGACATGCCGCGGGTCGGCGTGGACCTCGCCACGCTCCGCGAGCGCGAGCTGGTGCCGTTCCGCGCCGCCGTCGCCGCCGGCACCCGCGCCGTCATGAGCGCGCACATCCTGCTGCCCGCCCTGGACCCGGCCCGCCCGGCGACCCTCAGCCCGGCCGCCCTGCACGGTCTGCTGCGCGCGCCCGAGGCCGACGGCGGCCTCGGCTTCGAAGGGCTGATCGTCACCGACGGCATCGAGATGCGCGCCATATCCGCCGCCTACGGCATCGAACGCGGCAGCGTCCTGGCGCTCGCCGCCGGCGCCGACGCGCTCTGCGTGGGCGGCGGCCTCTGCGACGAGGCCACCGTCCTCCGCCTGCGCGACGCCCTCGTCCGCGCCGTCCACGACGGCGACCTGCCCGAGGAACGCCTCGCCGACGCCGCGTCCCGCGTCCGCGCGCTGGCGGGGTGGGTACGGCAGGCCGGGGGAGCGGGCGCCACGGCCACGGGCCCGGCGGCCTTGGGTCCGGCGCTCCCCGCTGCCGGGCCCCTGGGCGCCACGGCCGCGGCTCCGGCGCACCCGGGCGCGGCGGCCTCGGGCACAGCCCGCCCCGTCACCGGGCCCCGGGGCGCGGCGGCCTCGGGTACGGCCTCCCCGGCCGCCACGTCCCCGGCCGCGACGCCCCCGGCCGCGACGCCCCCGGCCGCGACGCCCCCGGCCGCGACGCCCCCGGCCGCGACGCCCCCGGCCCCGACGTCCCCGTCCCCGACGTCCCCGTCCCCGGCCATCCCGGACGAAGCGGCTCCGGCCACGGCCCCTTCGGCCGCGACACCCCCGGCAGCGGGCACGGCGGAGATGACCGCGCCCGCACAGGAGAGGCCCACGCCCGCACAGGAGGCCACCGGGCCCGAACCGGAGGCCACCGCGCCCGGCCTGCTCGCCGCCCGCCGGGCGCTGCGCCGCACCGCGCGGGAGCCGTTCACCCCGCTCACCGGGCCGGTGCACGTCGCCGCGTTCACCCCCGTCGCCAACATCGCCGTCGGCGACGAGACCCCCTGGGGCGTCGCCGCCGAGCTGACCCGGCTGCTGCCCGGCACCACCACGACCGCGTACGGCGCCGAACGGGCCACCGCCGAGGGCACCGACCGGCTGATCGCCGCGCTGCTCACCGAGGCCGGGCGGCGCCGGGTGGTCGCCGTCGTCCGCGACGCGCACCGCCACCCCTGGATGGCCGAGGCGCTCGCCGCCCTGGTGGCCGCCCGCCCGGACACCGCCGTCGTCGAGATGGGCGTCCCGCAGGCGGCCCCGTGCGGCGCGCTCCACCTCGCCACTCACGGCGCGGCCCGGGTCTGCGCCCGCGCCGCCGCCGAGGCGCTGACGGAGGACACGGCCGCCGGCTGACACCGCCGCCCCGCAGACCGACGGCCGGTGCGCTCCCACGTGGGGGGAGCGCACCGGCCGTCACCTGTCCGGGGTCGGGGTGCTTTCTACAGCCCCTGCCACGCGGGCTTGGCCGCGTACGTCGCCCGGAAGTAGTCCGCGAGCTTCAGCTCCGCCGCGGCCGCCTCGTCCACCACGACCGTGGCGTGCGGGTGCAACTGGAGCGCGGACGCCGGCACCACCGCGGCGACCGGGCCCTCGACCGCCTGCGCCACGGCGTGCGCCTTGCCCGCGCCGGTCGCCAGCAGTACCAGGTGGCGCGCCTCCAGGATCGTCCCGATGCCCTGGGTGATGACGTGGTGCGGCACCTCGTCGGGGCTGTCGAAGAACCGCGCGTTGTCCTCACGGGTCTGCCGCGTCAGCGTCTTGATCCGGGTGCGCGAGGCGAGCGAGGAACACGGCTCGTTGAAGCCGATGTGCCCGTCCGTACCGATCCCGAGGATCTGGAGGTCCACCCCGCCGGCCGCCCGCAGCGCCGCGTCGTACGCCGCGCAGGCCGCCGGGATGTCGTCGGCGGAGCCGTCCGGGCCCATGAAGGACCCTTTGCCGATCCCGAGCGGTTCGACGACCTCGCGCAGCACCACCGAACGGTACGACTCGGGGTGCCCGGCGGGCAGCCCCACGTACTCGTCGAGCTGGCAGACGCGCACCCGCGAGGCGTCCACCGCGCCGGACGCGACCTGCGCGGCGAGCGCTTCGTAGATGGGCAGCGGGGTCGAGCCGGTGGCGACGCCGAGCAGCGCGTCGGGCTTGCGGCGCACCAGGGCGGCGACGGCGTCGGCGATGAGCCTGCCGCCTGCGGGGGCGTCCGGAACGATGACAACTTCCACGCGTGGCCTGCCGTTCTGAAGATGGACTCTGGTGGTATAGACCAATCTATCAGAGGGGGTACGTCCGGGCCGGGCCCACGGAAAACCGTCACCCTCCGTTCCCCCGGCCTTTCCCCGCGGCGTCGAATTCCCTGCCCTCCCCTTATTCCACCCTCCGTATCCATCCCCGGACACTCCGCATTTCCACCGCCCGGCCTTTGCCGCACGGAATTCCGTAATTCCCTTACGGGAAAGGGGAAATGGATGCGCCGGACGGCGGCGGAAAGGGCGGGCCGCGCCCGGAAAAGGAGTGTGCCGCCGGACCCGGCCCGACAGGGGGCGGGCGGATCCGGCGGCGCACCCGGGCGGCCACCCGGGGGGAAGCGAGCGGGCGGCCGAGCGGGGAGGGCGGTCGCGTGGCGACGCGCCTCCAGCATGGGCGCGGCGCATCAAATGGCGGTCAACGGGAGATCAACGCGGGATCCGGCCACGGAAGGGGCCGGGCCCGGGAGGCCGCCCACCGGATCCGGCCCCGGAAACACCCGCGGGCCGCGGCGCCGGGACAGGACCCTCAACCTGTCCGGCACCGCAGCCCGGAGCTACATCGGCCGGCTCCGTGGACGGTGGGACACCCCGAGTGCGGTAGGGGCGGCTCCCGTCCGGGAACCGGTCGATCGGAGACCGCCGCGTAGTCAGGGCAGAGAACGCGCCGGTCTCGATCCGCCCCCCTGTGCGGGGAGGGCGGAGGTCTGTAGTGCAAACATTGTGGACTAGACCATTCTGATCTGTCCATGCCCATGCGGCGCGAAAGATCCGCGCCGCCCCCCGTACGGCACGACCGCCCCACGGGAAGCCCTCCGTACGGAGAACACGGGAAGAACAGGGACACCGTACGCCGGTAGGCTCGCAGACGTGCCCTCCATGAACGATCTCGTACGCCAGCACACCGCTCTGAGCGACTCCGACCTCGAATGGCTGCACCTGCTCGTCTCGGAATGGCAGCTACTGTCCGATCTGTCCTTCGCCGACCTGGTGCTGTGGGTCCCCACCCTCGACGGGACCCGCTACGTCTCGGTCGCCCAGATGCGGCCGAACACCGGGCCCACCTCCTACCAGGACGACATGGTCGGCCATCTCGTCCCGCGCGGTCGCCGCCCGATGCTGGACTCCGCGCTGGACGAGGGGCGGATCGTCCGTGAGGGCGACCCGGAGTGGCGCGAGGAGGTGCCGGTCCGCGTCGAGTCCATCCCGGTCCGCCGCGAGGGCCGGGTACTCGGCGTGATCGCCCGCAACACCAACCTCCTCACCGTCCGCACCCCGAGCCGCCTGGAGCTGACCTACCTCCAGAGCGCCTCCGACCTCGCCCAGATGATCGCCGCCGGAACGTTTCCCTTCCCCGGCCAGCAGGTCGACATGGACGCCTCACCCCGCGCCGGCGACGGCCTGATCAGGCTCGACGCGGACGGCGTCGTCCAGTACGCCAGCCCCAACGCCCTCTCCGCCTACCACCGCCTCGGCCTCGCCGCCGACCTGGTCGGCCACCACCTCGGCCGCACCACCGCCGAACTGGCGCCCGCCCGTGGCCCGGTGGACGAAGCGCTGGTCAAACTGGCCAGCGGCTGGGCGCCCCGGGAGTTCGAGGTCGAGGGCGACGAAGGCGTCATCCAGCTCCGGGCGATCCCGCTCAAGCCCAAGGGCACCCACAGCGGCTCGCTGGTCCTGCTCCGCGACGTCACCGAACTGCGCCGCCGCGAACGGGAATTGATCACCAAGGACGCCACCATCCGGGAGATCCACCACCGGGTGAAGAACAACCTCCAGACCGTCGCCGCCCTGCTCCGCCTGCAATCCCGCCGGATGGACTCCGCCAAGGGCCGCGAGGCGCTGGACGAGGCGGTGCGCCGGGTCGGCTCGATCGCCATCGTCCACGAGACGCTCTCCCAGAACCTCGACGAACGCGTCCAGTTCGACGAGATCGCCGACCGGGTCCTCGCGATGGTCGCCGAGATCTCCCCCGGCAAGGTCACCACCCGCCGCACCGGCCGTTTCGGCATCCTCGACGCCGAGGTCGCCACCCCGCTCTCCATGGTGCTGACCGAGATCCTTCAGAACGCCCTGGAACACGCCTTCGACGAGGGCGAATCGGGCGCGGTCGAGGTGGGCGCGGTACGCGGCGGCAGCCGCACCGAGCCGAGGCTGCTGGTCACCGTCCAGGACAACGGCCGCGGGCTGCCCGAGGGCTTCGACCCGCACAGCGCCGGAAACCTGGGGCTCCAGATCGTACGGACCCTGGTCGAGGGGGAGTTGGGCGGCGCGTTCGACATGGTCCGCGGCGCCGAGGGCGGTACGCAGGTACTCCTCGACGTACCGGTCCGGCCCGAGAAGAGCTGACCCGGCCGGCCGCCGCGGCCACCGGGGGAGCGGCGCGGCGGTCGGCCCGTACGGCAGCGGTCCGCACAGCAGTAAGCCCCGGACCATTGGATGGTCCGGGGCTCAAAGCTCACGTTGCTCTGCGCATCGGGGGTACTGCGCGCTGCGGCTCGGGGGCCACGGGGAGTCTGTGTCAGGCGCTGGCGTTGCGCGCCCGGTTGCGAGCTGCACGGCGCTTCATCGCGCGGCGCTCGTCCTCACTCAGACCACCCCAGACGCCGGAGTCCTGGCCGGACTCGAGCGCCCACTGCAGGCACTGCTCCATGACGGGGCAGCGGCGGCAGACGGCCTTGGCTTCCTCGATCTGCAGGAGCGCAGGACCGGTGTTGCCGATGGGGAAGAAGAGCTCGGGGTCTTCTTCGCGGCAAACGGCGCGGTGACGCCAGTCCATGGCTGCTCCATCTCCTCGTATAACGGGAACGTTGCTTGTGAATGTGAACGCTTTCACGAATCCCTCCGCAGGGGAAGGGCCGAATGCCAGTCGACAAACTGGTGCGGTCCTGTGGATTGAGGAGGGGATTCGGGCTCTCAAGGGGGCCGGTGAAGCGGCCGTCCCGATCGCCATGAAGAGACTCGCAAACCTCGGCGACGGATACAACCCCTACCGGAAACTTTTTTTTGATTCCTCGGTGTCAGCTAGGTCACAGCCGTACTTCTAGGGGGTGGAAGTCAGCCTAAACGTTCGAGTGAAAGGACTTTAGGCCCTACTGCTCACACAATCACACGCAGTGCACGGCGTACGCCTGTGAACGTCACACTCGTGCGCAGTCCGAGGTGGTCACCGTCCATCTGAAAGGGCAGTGGGACCTGTGAATGCAAGGTGAAGGCCGTCAGGTCGTGGAGTGACAGTGCGTGCTTGCCGTGGGGTCCGCGCTCCGGTGTGGAGGCCAGCAACTGGGTCGCGTAACGCGTCACGGCGGCGGGGGAGAGGCGGCTCAGGGCGAAGACGTCCAGTGCGGTGTCGAACGAGGCCTCCGGGAGCGGGTAGAGCGGGCGATTGCCCAGGTAGCTCCAGGGAGAGGTGTTGCAGATTATCGACATCACCAGGCCGTCGGTGATCTCCGGGGCGCCGCCGCCGGGGGCCGGGCGCTCCAGGGTGATGGCGCCCTCCCGGCGGTTCTGGTCGCCCAGGAACTGCCGGACGACCTGACGGACGTAGAGGCTGTGGGTCGAACGCTTGCCGCGCTCGCGCTGCTGTTCGACGCGGCCGACCACGCCGGCGTCGAAGCCGAATCCGGCGCAGAAGGTGAACCAGCGGCCCGGGGCGCCCTCGTCCTCACTGCCGCGGGTGCCCGCCGCGTGTCCCAGGCCGACCGTCCGTTCGCTGCCGTCCCGGAGCGCGTCCAGCAGTGCGCCGGTCGCCTCCACGACGTCGTTCGGCAGGCCGAGCGCGCGGGCGAAGACGTTGGTGGAGCCGCCGGGCACCACGGCCAGGCGGGGATGGGACTCCGGATCGGGGCCATGGGTCAGCAGGCCGTTGACGACCTCGTTGACGGTGCCGTCGCCGCCGAGCGCCACCACCAGCTCGGTCCGGCCGTCCTCGGCGGCGTGCCGGGCGAGATCGCGGGCGTGGCCGCGGTACCGGGTCTCGGCGACCGTCAGATCCAGATCGCTGGCGAGCGCGTGGGCCAGTACGTCACGGGTGCGGGCACTGGTGGTGGTGGCAGCGGGATTGACCACGAGAAGCGCGCGCATGACCGCCAGCGTACCTACCCGGTGGTACCGGTCCGGCGACGCACCTCCTCCTGGAGGGGCGCGGTCGGGAGGCCGCGCGCCGCCGGTGGGGCGGGCGTCCGGGCGGTACGGGTGACGGAGCGTGGTGGCCGGTTCGCGGGAGGGGGCGCCCGGGGGCGGAGCGTGGCGGGCCCGTACGGAGGGTGAGGCGGGTGTCCGGGCCGGAGCCGGCCCGGGCGGCATGGTGGCCGGGGGCGGCCGGGGCGGGGCGGGCCCGGCGCTACCCTGCTGGGGTGAGCAGTAAGCAGCAGAAGAAGTCCGCACGCCAGGCCGCCGCCGCGCCCGCGGCCCCCGAGCCGGCCGGACCGCGCCCGGCCCGGCTGAGCGCCGCCGCGGTGCTCACCGCCGTCGAGGGCGTCGCGCTGGCCGCCCTCGGCGTCTCCCTGCTGATCGAGGGCGTCACCGGCTCGCCGGACAGCCCGCGGCAGGCCGTGACCGGCGCGGTGACGGTCCTCGCGCTGGCGGTGCTGCCGCTGGTCGCGGCTCGTGGACTGTGGCTGCTGCGCCGCTGGAGCCGTGGCCCTTCGCTGATGACGCAGATCGTGGCGCTGCCGGTCGCCTGGACGCTGATCAACGGCGGCGGTGCGCTGATCGCCGCGGGCGCCGGGCTGGCGGTCGTGGCGTTCGTCGTCCTGGGGCTGCTGGTCAACCCGACGGCCACCGTGGCACTCGGGATCAGCCCTCGGGAGTGACGGCCGGAACGGCGGAGGGGGCGGGTCCGTGCGGACCCGCCCCCTCCGTGCGTCACCGGACGCTCACTCCTCGACGAGGAGACGGTCGCGTAGCTGGGCCAGGGTGCGGGCCAGCAGCCGGGAGACGTGCATCTGCGAGATGCCGACCTCCTGGGCGATCTGCGACTGGGTCATGTTGCCGAAGAACCGCAGCAGCAGGATCTTCTTCTCGCGCGGCGGCAGATCCTCCAGCAGCGGCTTGAGGGATTCGCGGTACTCGACGCCCTCCAGCGCCTCGTCCTCCGCGCCGAGGGTGTCGGCCACCGCGGGGGACTCGTCGTCGGTGTCGGGGACGTCGAGGGAGAGCGTGGAGTAGGCGTTCGCCGATTCCAGGCCCTCCAGGACCTCCTCCTCGGAGAGCCCCAGATGCTCCGCCAGCTCGTGGACGGTCGGCGCCCGGCCGTGGCGCTGGGACAGCTCGGCGGTGGCCGTCGTCAGCGACAGTCGCAGTTCCTGGAGGCGGCGCGGTACCCGGACCGCCCAGCCCTTGTCCCGGAAGTGGCGCTTGATCTCGCCGACGACGGTGGGTGTGGCGTACGTCGAGAACTCCACCCCGCGGTCCGGGTCGAAGCGGTCGACGGACTTGATCAGGCCGATGGTCGCGACCTGGGTGAGGTCGTCCAGGGGCTCGCCGCGGTTGCGGAATCTGCGGGCCAGGTGCTCGACCAGCGGGAGGTGCATCTGCACCAGGGTGTTGCGCAGCTCCGCGCGCTCCGGGGAGCCGTCGGGGAGTTCGCGCAGCTCGTGGAACATCGCCCGGGCACCGCTGCGGTCGTGCGGGTCGTGGGCGTGTGCCGGGTCGTGGGCGTGCGGGGGCTCCGGAGCGGCGGGCTCCGGGGTCTCCTGGGGCGGGCGTGGCGTGTGCTGTGCCTGCCCGTCCTGCTGCTCGCTGTCGTCCATGTGGTCCGCCCGCTCTGCCTGCTCCGCTGCGTCCGGCCGGCTGCCGGGGTCGTCCGCGCCCGTCGGGTGCGGCCGGGCCTGCTGGTCCGGGATGGTCGCACCCGGCGCGATCCCCGCGCCGCGTTCGAGATCTTTCACGGGGCCCCCTGTTCGGTCATGACGGTCCGGGACCGGCGCCGCGCTCCTTGTAGAGGCTGATGGTGACCGTACGGTCCTCGGCGACGGCGGAGTCGACCTTGCCGGCCAGTGCGGAGAGCACCGTCCAGGCGAAGGTGTCGCGCTCGGGTGCGCGGCCGTCGGTGGTCGGCGCCGAGACGGTCACCTGCAACGCGTCGTCGATGAGACGGAAGACGCAGCTCAGCACGGAGCCGGGGACGGCCTGCTGGAGCAGGATCGCGCACGCCTCGTCCACCGCGATGCGCAGGTCCTCGATCTCGTCGAGGGTGAAGTCCAAGCGGGCTGCGAGACCGGCGGTGGCCGTCCGCAGCACGGAAAGGTAGGCACCCGCAGCGGGCAGCCGGACTTCCACGAAGTCCTGGGTCCCGGGCTCGCCTGCGATCTGGGACACCCTCACCTCCAAGGTGGCACAAGCTGGATTGAGCTGATACGAGTTGAGCTGATGTGTGCGGCCGCTGTGCCGCTCCGGGCGGTCCGCCGGTCGATCCCGCGGGATGCGGTGGTGGCGCGGCGCAGCACATGGTTCGGCTGTGACGCTACCGCGATCCGCGGGCCGGTGTCGCCCGGAAGGAGCAGGGCGCTCGTCCGGAATGCGAACGGATCCGGGAGGCCCCGGAACCGTTGTCGTCACTCATTGTAAACACATGCGTACGCACAGTGGCTAGGGGTTGGGGGCGTCAAATCCTCGACGGTGACGCTCCGTTGACCCGCGCGGTGTCCGCGAGGTCGTGCAGTGCCTCTCCAGTGAGCCGGAAGACGGACCATCCGTCCATGGGCCGCGCGCCGATCGACCGGTAAAAGCCGATGGACGGTTCGTTCCAATCCAGGACGGACCATTCGAAACGCTCGTAGCCGCGGGCGACGCAGATCTCCGCGAGCGCCGCCAGCAGCGCCTTGCCGTGGCCCGCGCCGCGCGCCTCGGGGCGGACGTAGAGGTCCTCCAGATAGACACCGTGCGTGCCCGTCCACGTCGAGAAGTTGCGGAACCACAGGGCAAAGCCCACCGGCTCGCCGTCCGCCTCCGCGATCAGTGCGAAGGCCGCGGGCTGCGGGCCGAAGAGCGCCTCGGTGAGCTGCGCCCGCGTCGCCCGCGCGGCCTCGGGGGCGCGCTCGTACGCGGCGAGTTCGCCGATCATGGCCAGGATGACGGGGACGTCGGCGACGGCTGCTTCGCGGATCATGCCGTCAGGCTAAACCGCGCCGGTGACAGGCCGGCAGGGAGGCCGGTGGGGCGGACGGCCCGGGGCGGGCGCCGCGCGGCCGGGCCGGAGCCGCCCCGGGCCGTACCGCCGCGCGGCCGGGCCCCGCGCGTTCCCGGCCGGGGGCCGCCCCGTCGCCGTCCTTCAGACCAGGAGCTGGTCGGTGAAGCACCAGCGCCAGGATTCGCCCGGCTCGAAGGAGCGCATCACCGGGTGGCCGGTCTGCTCGTAGTGCGCCGTGGCGTGGCGGAAGGGTGAGGAGTCGCAGCAGCCGACGTGGCCGCAGACCAGGCAGAGCCGCAACTGGACGGGGTGGCTGCCCACCTCCAGGCACTCCGGGCAGGTGCCGGTCAGCGGGACGGGTTCGGCGCGTGGCAGATCACGGACGTGCACACACTCGCTCATGATGGCCAGGTTACGACCTGGGGAGCGCCGGCCCCGGGGCGCGGGGACGGCGGCGCCGCACACGGGCCGCGCCGGGGACGGACGGGACGGGCCGATGGACGTCATGCCGCTGCTGTTGCTGATCGCCGGGAGCGCCGCGGTCGCCGCGCTCGCCCGGCGTACGCCCGTCTCGGCGCCGCTGCTGCTGGTCGCGGTCGGGCTCGTCGCGGCGTACGTCCCCGGGGTGCCGGACTACACGCTCGACCCGCACATCGTGCTGCCGCTGGTGCTGCCGCCGCTGCTGCACACCGCGGCGCTGGAGAGCTCCTACCTGGACCTGCGGGCCAACTGGCGGCCGGTGGCGCTGCTCTCCGTGGGGTACGTCCTCTTCGCCACGCTCGCCGTCGGGCTCCTCGCCCACCTGGCCGTGCCGGATCTGCCGCTGCCCGCCGCGCTCGTCCTGGGGGCGGTGGTCGCGCCGCCCGACGCCGTCGCGGCGACAGCCATCGCCCGGCGCCTGGGGCTGCCCGGCCGGATCACCACCATCCTCCAGGGCGAGTCGCTGGTGAACGACGCCACCGCCATCACCGCCTACAAGGTGGCCCTGGCCGCGGCGGTCGGCGTGGGCGCCACCTGGGCGAGCGGGGCCGAGGAGTTCGCCGTCGCCTCCCTGGGCGGGATCGGCGTCGGGCTCGTCCTGATGGTGCCGCTGCACTGGCTGCGCCGCCGGCTGCGGGACGCGCCGCTGCTGGAGAACACGCTCTCGCTGCTCATCCCGTTCGTGGCGTACGCCGCCGCCGAGCAGATCGGGGCGTCCGGGGTGCTCGCCGTGGTCGTCGTCGCCCTCTACCTGGGGCACCGCTCCTGGCAGGTGGATTTCGGGACCCGGCTCCAGGAGGCGGCGGTGTGGCGGATGGTGTCGTTCCTGCTGGAGTCCGCGGTCTTCGCGCTGATCGGGCTCCAACTGCCGGTGGTGCTGCGCGGTCTGGGGGAGTTCAGCGGCGCGCAGGCCGCGCGGTACGCGGCGCTGGTCTTCGTGGCGGTGGTGGTGGCGCGGTTCGTGTGGGTCTTCCCGGCGACGTATCTGCCGCGGCTGTCGGCCCGTATCCGGGAGCGGGAGCCGGACGTGACGGTCGCGGCGCCGCTGATCGTCGGCTGGGCCGGGATGCGCGGTGTGGTGTCGCTGGCCATCGCGTTCTCCATCCCGGCGACGGTGCACGACGGCGGCCCGTTCCCCGCCCGCAACCTGGTGCTCTTCCTGACGTTCACCACCGTCATCGGCACGCTCGTCGTCCAGGGGCTGACGCTGCCGCCGCTGATCCGCGCGCTGAGACTGCCCGGCCGGGACGCGCGCACCGAGACCCTCGCCGAGGCGCAGGCGCAGAACGAGGCGTCGCGCGCCGCCGAGGCGCGCCTGGACGAACTCCTCGCCGATGACCGCAATGCCCTGCCGGGGCCTTTGGCGGACCGGCTGCGCACCGTCATGGAGCGCCGCCGCAACGCCGTCTGGGAGCGGCTGGGCACGGTCAACGAGGCGACCGGCGAATCCGCCGACGAGACGTACCGCCGGCTGGCCGGCGAGATGATCGACGCCGAACGCCGGGTCTTCGTCCGGCTGCGCGACACCCGCCGGATCGACGACGAGATGCTGCGCACCCTGCTGCGCCGCCTCGATCTGGAGGAGGCGGCGGCCTACCGGGAGGAGCGGGGGTGAGGGGCGGGCCGGAGCGTGCGGGGCCTGAGCCGCGGGGCGGTCCGCCGTCCCGGCCCCGTGGTCGCGACGGCCCCGGCCGCCCGCCGTTCCGCCCGGCGGCCGTCCGCCGCCACCCGGGAGCTATCCCCTCAAGAACGCGTCGCCGTGGGCGCTGATGTGGGCCTCCAGTGCGGCCAGGGCGCTTCCGGTGGCCTCGGGGGTGCCGCTGCCGCGCCGTTCGGCGTAGTAGGCGGCGCCGAGCTTCTTGAGGAGGTCGTTGCCCGCGCGCTGCTGCTGGACCTCGTCCACCTTCTGCTTGCCCTGTTCGAGGGCGCTCTGGGCCTGCTCCTTGGCGCGGTCGAGAAACCCTGCCATCATTGCCTCCTGTGAACGATTCGGTCTCATCGGGATCAACGGCCCGCCCGGCCGCCGGGTTCCCCGTGCCAGGCTCCGGCACCCGGGCGGCGGACGCGAGACGGGCGGGCCATCGGGCGGTCCGCCGGGCGGGCCCGGGGGGCGGTGCCGAAGGGCCGCCGTGGGGGCGTCGCCCGGTGGCCGGTGCCGTGAACCGGGCCCCGCCGCCGGGCGCGGGAACGGCCGGGTTAGCGTGTCCGATATGGACTACCAGGCCGTTCTTGATGAGGTAGCGGCCTATGCGCGGCCGTTCGCGGGGCAGGGCGCGGTCGCCGACTACATTCCGGCGCTCGAACGCGTCAGCCCGGACCGTTTCGGTATCGCGCTGGTCGACATCGACGGCTCGGTGTACGGGGCGGGCGACTGGGAGACGCCGTTCTCCGTGCAGTCGATCTCGAAGACCTTCTCGCTGGCGCTGGTGATGGCGCACGCCCATGACGAGGAGATCTGGTCGCGGGTGGGCCGGGAGCCGTCCGGTACGCCGTTCAACTCCCTGGTGCAACTGGAGTGGGAGAACGGTATTCCGCGCAATCCGTTCATCAACGCCGGTGCGCTCGTCGTCACCGACCGCCTCCAGACCCTCACCGGTGACGCCAGTACGACGATGCTGCACTTCCTGCGGGAGGAGAGCGGCAACGAGGAGCTGGCGTTCGACCAGGCGGTGGCCGGTTCGGAGGCCGAGCACGGGGACCGTAACGCCGCGCTCGCGCACTTCATGGCGTCGTTCGGCAATCTGGAGAATCCGGTCCCCAGCGTCATCGAGCACTATTTCTGGCAGTGCTCGATAGAGATGAGCTGCCGGGATCTGGCGACCGCCGGCGGCTTCCTCGCCCGGCACGGGCTGCGCGCCGACGGCACCCGGCTGCTGGAGGCGCGGGAGGCCAAACGGATCAACGCGGTGATGCTGACCTGCGGCACCTACGACGCGGCGGGGGAGTTCGCGTACCGGGTGGGGCTGCCCGCCAAGAGCGGGGTCGGCGGCGGCATCCTCGCCGTCGTACCGGGCCGCTGCACGCTGGCCGTGTGGAGTCCGGGGCTGGACCGGCGCGGCAACTCCGTCGCCGGTGCCGCCGCGCTCGACCACTTCACGACGCTCACCGGCTGGTCGGTGTTCTGAGCCACCCGGGCGGGCCCGCCGTGCGCCCGCCCGGCTCAGGCCGCGTTGTGGCGGCGATCTTCCGGGCGCATCGTGGGCGTAGGAGGTGCAGCGCCATGGAGCACGAGATGCGCGCGGAGTACGAGGACGGCGTGACACCGGGGGAGGACACCCCGGTCAAGATCTGGCACATGGTCCGCCTCGACGGGATCAAGGCGATGTGCGGCCGGATGCTGGCGGAGTCCGCCGCCACCCAGCCGGCCGATCTGTGGGGCACGCCCGAGGGCGAGCCGTTCTGCCATTCCTGCGGTGCGATGTATCTGCGTGAGGTGCCCTGAGCGGCGGCGTCCGCGGCGTCAGGGGCAGTGGATGATCTGGCCCGCGTAGGAGAGGTTGCCGCCGAAGGCGAAGAGGAGGACCGGGTCGCCGGTGGTGATCTCGCCCCGTTCGACCAGCTTGGACAGGGCGAGCGGCACCGACGCGGCCGAGGTGTTGCCGGAGTCGACGACGTCCCGGGCGACGACGGCGTTGACCGCGCCGATCTTCCGGGCGATCGGTTCGATCATCCGCAGGTTGGCCTGGTGGAGGACGACCCCGGCGAGGTCGGCGGGGCTGAGGCCGGAGCGTTCGCAGACCTGGCGGGCGATGGCCGGTAGCTGGGTGGTGGCCCAGCGGTAGACGGTCTGCCCCTCCTGGGCGAAACGGGCCGGTTCGCCCTCGATGCGGACCGCGTGGCCCATGCCGGGGACCGAACCCCACAGCACCGGGCCGATCTTCGGCTCCTCGGACGCGGTGACCACGGCGGCGCCCGCGCCGTCCCCGACCAGGACGCAGGTCGTACGGTCCGTCCAGTCGGCGACGGCGGTGAACTTCTCGGCGCCGATGACCAGCGCCCGCCGCGCGGAACCGGCGCGGATGGCGTGGTCGGCGGTGGCGAGGGCGTGGGTGAAGCCGGAGCAGACGACGTTGATGTCCATCGTCGCGGGGGCCGTCATGCCGAGCGTGGCGGCGACGCGGGCCGCGGTGTTGGGGCTGCGGCCGGTCGCGGTGCAGGTGGCGACGAGGACGAGGTCGACGTCCTCGGGCGGGATGCCGCCGGCTGCCAGGGCCTTCGCCGCCGCCTGGGAGGCCATCGCGTCGACGCTCTCGTTCGGTCCGGCGATGTGCCGGGTGCGGATGCCGACGCGGCTGCGGATCCAGGCGTCGTCGGTCTCCACCATGGCGGCGAGATCATCGTTGGTGAGCACGCCCGGTGGCTGGTAGTGGCCGACCGCGAGAACGCGAGAACCTGGCATGTCATCCCCTCCGGACCTGCGGTGTCGTGCGACAAGTGTGACCCGCTGCGGCCGGGCGTCCCTTGCGAGAACCGCCAATCTTCCGCCGTCTTCTCTGGAGGGACCCGACTCCTGCCGGGCCAGGCCCCGCAGACGCGTTCGACAGGGGCGGGACGCGGCTGGAGGGGACGTACGGGGCGGGGCGGATATGCCCTGTTCTCCGCAGGCCGGGCGGGGTGCGGGGGCCCGTACGCCGCCCCACCCGGTACGCGCACCGGGCCGCATTCCGTACGCCCGGTCCGTACGGCGGCGGGGCCCCGGCCTTCCCGGCCCGGGGCCCCGCCGCCGTACGTCCTCCTCGGTGTCCGTCACTCCGCCGTCGCGCGGAAGCGGCGCAGGCGGAGGCTGTTGCCGACGACGAAGACCGAGGAGAAGGCCATGGCGGCGCCCGCGATCATCGGGTTGAGCAGGCCGGCGGCGGCCAGCGGCAGGGCGGCGACGTTGTAGCCGAAGGCCCAGAAGAGGTTGGTGCGGATGGTGCCGAGGGTGGCGCGGGCCAGCCGGATGGCGTCCGCCGCGGCCCGCAGATCGCCGCGGACCAGGGTCAGGTCCCCGGCCTCGATGGCGGCGTCGGTGCCGGTGCCCATGGCCAGGCCCAGATCGGCGGTGGCCAGCGCCGCCGCGTCGTTGACGCCGTCGCCGACCATCGCGACCGTACGGCCCTCGGCGCGCAGCCGCTCCACCACGGCGACCTTGTCCTGCGGCAGCACCTCGGCGATGACCTCGTCGATCCCGACCTCGGCGGCGACCGCCTCGGCGACCGCGCGGTTGTCGCCGGTCAGCAATACCGGCGTCAGACCCAGCGCGCGCAGCCGGCGGACCGCCTCGGCGCTGGTCGGCTTCACCGCGTCGGCGATCACCAGGACCGCGCGGGCGGCGCCGTCCCAGGCGACCGCGACGGCGGTGGCGCCCGCCTCCTCGGCCCGCCGCTTCGCCGCCGCCAGCGGCTCGGGCAGCGTCAGCCCGGCCTCGGCCAGCAACCGCTCCCGGCCGACCAGCACGGTGTGGCCGTCGACCTCGCCGCGTACGCCGAGCCCGGGGACGTTCTCGAACTTCCCCGGCGCCGGCAGCGCACCGGAGGCCGCCTCCTCGGCGGCGGTGGCGACGGCGCGGGCGATCGGGTGCTCGGAGGCGTGCTCCAGCGCGCCGGCCAGCCGCAGGACGGTGGCCCGGTCGGTGCCGTCGGCGAGGTGGACACCGGACAGCGTCATCACGCCGGTGGTGACCGTGCCGGTCTTGTCCAGGACGACGGTGTCGACGGCGCGGGTGGACTCCAGCACCTCCGGGCCCTTGAGCAGGATGCCGAGCTGGGCGCCGCGGCCGGTGCCGACCATCAGGGCGGTCGGGGTGGCCAGGCCCAGGGCGCACGGGCAGGCGATGATCAGCACCGCGACGGCGGCGGTGAACGCGGCGGTGGCCCCGGCACCCGTACCGAGCCAGTAGCCGAGGGTGCCGACGGCCAGGGCGATGACGACCGGGACGAAGACGGCGGAGATCCGGTCGGCCAGCCGCTGGGCGGCGGCCTTGCCGTTCTGCGCCTCCTCCACCATCCGCGCCATCCGGGCGAGCTGGGTGTCGGCGCCGACCCGGGTCGCCTCGACGACGAGGCGGCCGCCGGCGTTGACCGTGGCGCCGGTGACGCCGTCGCCGGGCCCGACCTCCACGGGGACGGACTCCCCGGTCAGCAGGGCGGCGTCCACGGCGGACGAGCCCTCGACGACCTCGCCGTCGGTGGCGATCTTCTCGCCGGGGCGGACGACGAAGCGGTCGCCGACGGCCAGCTCGGCGGTGGGGATACGGATCTCCCGGCCGCCGCGCAGCACCGCGACGTCCTTGGCGCCCAGCTCCATCAGGGCGCGCAGCGCGGCCCCGGCCTTCCGCTTGGCGCGGGCCTCGAAGTAGCGGCCCGCCAGGATGAAGGTGGTGACCCCGGCCGCGGCCTCCAGGTAGATCGAACCGCCGCCGTCGCCGCGGGTGAGGGTCAGTTCGAAGGGGTGGCGCATGCCGGGCATCCCGGCCGTACCGAAGAACAGCGCCCACAGGGACCAGCCGAACGCGGCGAGCGTGCCCATGGAGATGAGGGTGTCCATGGTGGCCGCGCCGTGCCGCAGGTTGGTCCAGGCGGCGCGGTGGAAGGGCCACGCGGCGTAGACGACGACCGGGGCGGCGAGTGTCAGCGAGAGCCACTGCCAGTTGGTGAACTGCAGGGCCGGGACCATCGCCATGAGGATCACCGGGACGGAGAGCACCAGCGCGGTCAGCAGCCGCTGCCGCAGCGCGGTCAGGCCGTCGTCCGCGGGGCCGCTCTCCTCGTCGTCCGGCTCCGGCTCGGGCGGCGCCGGGACCACGGCGGTGTAGCCGGTCTTCTCGACGGTGGCGATGAGGTCGGCGGTCCCCAGCGTGCTGCCCTCGTCGAGGCGGACGCGGGCCTTCTCGGTGGCGTAGTTGACCGAGGCGGTGACACCGTCCATGCGGTTGAGCTTCTTCTCGACGCGCGCCGCACACGAGGCGCAGGTCATCCCGCCGATCTCCAGCTCGATGTACTGCTCTCCGGGCACGGTGATCACGACTGCTCCTCGTGGTACGGGTGGGGGGTATGCGGGGCGCTGTGCGGCGCGGGGTGCGCGGGCGGCGCCGGGGCGCCGACGGTGCGGCCGAGGCCGAATCCGGCGGCGAGCACGGCCAGCAGGATCAGTGCGTAGCCGCCGAGCAGGACCGGGGTGGTCGGTGCCGTCATTGCCGTACTCCTCACAGGGATACCGGAACCGGGGGACGCGGGCGCTCCCGGGGGTGGGGACGGCGGCGCCACACCGGCGTCCCTTCCTCTCCGACTGTATACCCCCCAGGGGTATTCCGTCACGGGGTGGCGGCCCCGTCCGCGGCGCCCCGGGACCGCCGCCCGAGGCGCCCGCTCCCTGCCGTCCGGCGGGCCGGGGCGCCATACTGACCCGGTGTCGATGATCCGTAGCCTCCGCCGCGCCGTCCGGCTGCCGCAGCCGCGCACCCGCGGGGTCGACCTCAGCCACCCCGCCCGCTCCCCGCTCGGCACCGCCGTCGTCAACTGCGCCATCTACGAGAACGGTGTCCGCCAGCCCGGCGACCACCCCGCCGACGAGGCGATCCGCCGGGTGCGCCGCTCCGGGACGGGATTCGTGTGGATCGGGCTGCACGAGCCCGGGGAGGCCGAGTTCGCGGGCATCGCCGAACTGTTCGGGCTGCACCCGCTCGCCGTCGAGGACGCCGTCCTCGCCCACCAGCGCCCGAAGATCGAGCGGTACGACGGCTCGCTGTTCACCGTCTTCAAGACCGTCCGCTACGTCGAGCACGAGCAGCTCACCGACACCAGCGAGGTCATCGAGACCGGCGAACTCATGGTCTTCACCGGCGCCGACTTCGTCATCACCGTCCGGCACGGCGGCCACGGCTCCCTCGGCCCGGTCCGCGAACAACTGGAGCAGGACCCCGAGCAACTGGCCATCGGCCCGTCGGCGGTGCTGCACGCCATCGCCGACCTCGTGGTGGACGACTACCTCGACGCCGCCGCCGAGATCCAGGACGACATCGACGACGTGGAGAGCGAGGTCTTCTCCGTCAGCGGCGGACGCGGCGGCGCCGGCCGGATCTACCAGCTCAAGCGGGAGCTGCTGGAGCTGAAGCACGCCGTCGCCCCGCTCGACCGGCCGCTCCAGACACTCGTCACCCGCCCGACGCCGTTCGTCGACGCCCGGCTGCGGACGTACTTCCGGGACGTCACCGACCACCTCGAACGGGTCGTCGAGCAGATCACGTCCTTCGACGAACTCCTCAACTCCATACTCCAGGCGCACCTCGCGCAGGTCACCGTCGCGCAGAACGAGGGGATGCGCCGGATCAGCGCCTGGGTCGCGATCCTCGCCGTCCCGACCATGGTCTGCGGCGTCTACGGCATGAACTTCACCTACATGCCGGAGAGGGACTGGACGTTCGGCTACCCGCTGATCATGGCCATCACCCTGGCCCTGTGCTGGCTGATGCACCGCGGCTTCAAACGCAACGGCTGGCTGTGACGGACCGGGGCCCTCCCCGGAGAAAGGGCCCCGGAACGCCGGAGGAACGTACCCGGCGCGCTAGCGTCCGGCGACGTGGCGCGGGCGCGCCGCCCCGAAGCCCACCGCGATCTGCGGCACCAGCAGCACCAGCAGCACCGCCAGCGGCACCGTCCAACCCCCCGTCGTGTCGTGCACCGCGCCCAGCACCGCCGGACCGGTCGCCGCCAGGATGTAGCCGAAGCACTGCGCCATGCTGGAGAGCTGGGCGGTGTGCCGGGCGTCCGGCGCCCGCTCCACGATGAACAGCAGCGCCAGGCTGATCGCCCCGCCCTGCCCCAGCCCCAGCAGCGTCATCCAGACGTACGCCCCGCCCACCGGCGCCGCCAGCAGCCCGGCGAACGCCGCCGCGCACAGCACCGCGCTCACCGCGGCGAGCGTCCCGGCGCGCAGCCGCCGCCCCACGACCACCGGGGCGAGGAACGAGCCCGCGATGCCCAGCAGCGACGAGTACGAGAGCATCCACCCGGCGTCGCCCGCCGCCATCCCGGCGTCCTCGAGCACCGTCGGCAGCCAGGCGGCGGCCGCGTAGTAGCTCAGCGACTGCAGCCCCATGTAGCCGGTGACCTGCCAGGCCAGCGGGGAGCGCCACAGGCCGCGCACCGGGTGCGCCGCCGCGCCCGCCGCACCTGCGGAGGGCCGGGTACGGGCGCCGGTCTGCGGCAGCCAGCACACCAGCGCCACCACCGCCAGGCCGCCCCAGCACGCCAGCGTCGCCTGCCAGCTCAGCCCGGCGGCCCGCTGCACCGGGACGGTCACCCCGGCGGCCAGCGCCGCGCCGCCGAACAGCGACATCGAGTACAGGCCGGTCATCAGCCCGGCGCGGGCCGGGAAGTCCCGCTTGATCAGGCCGGGCAGCAGGACGTTGGCGACCGCGATCCCGGCGCCGATCACCACCGTCCCGGCGAACAGCGCCACCACCGAGTCCACCAGCCGCAGCGCGGTTCCGGCGCCGATCAGCGCCATCGTGCCGAGCAGCGACCGCTCCGTGCCCAGGCGCCGGCCCAGCCGCGGCGCGATCGGCGCCAGCAGCCCGAAGCAGAGCAGCGGCAGCGCGGTCAGCAGACTGGTCGCCGCCGCCGACATCCCGCTGTCGTCCCGGATCGTCCCGGCCAGCGGGGAGACCGCGACCAGAGCGGGCCGCAGATTGAGCGCCAGCAGGACGACGCCGAACCCGAGGTACAGGGCGCGCCGCCCGGTCGGTACGGGCGGCGCCTGCGGGGCGGCGGGGCGCGGCGGCGCGGTGGATATCGGGCCGTCCGCGACGGCGGATCCGGGGTCAGGCACGGTGGTCTCCGGTGGTGTGCGGACGCCCGGCGGTCCGGGCGCCGTCGCCCGTGTCCCCGCGCAGGGCGTCCCTCGCTTCGGTCAGATGCGCCAGGACGGCGCGCTCGGCGGCGTCCGCGTCGCCCGCCTCGATGGCGTCGACGATCGCGGTGTGCCCGTCGAGCTGGTGGTGGACCGCGTCCGGTACGTGCGCGGCGAGCACCGCGTGCAGGGTGGCCCGCAGCGCGTCGCTGAGGTGCGTGTACAGATCCGCCAGCACCCCGTTGTGCGCGGCCTGCGCGATCAGTTGGTGGAAGCGGACGTCGGCCGCCACGAACGCGTCGGTGTCACCCGACTCCCAGGTCCGCACCCGCTCGGCCAGCACCTCGCGCAGCGCCGCCAGATCCTCCGGGGTGCGCCGCACGGCCGCGTGGCGCGCGGCGTCCCGCTCCAGCGCGGCGCGGACCTCGTACGCCTCCAGGCTCTCCGCGCGGCGCAGCCGGCGCTGCACCGCGGCGCCGAAGTCGCTGCGGGCGCGGACGTAGGTGCCGTCGCCCTGCCGGGCCTCCAGCAGCCCGGTGTGGACCAGCGCGCGGACCGCCTCGCGGACGGTGTTGCGCCCCACGTCCAACTGCTCGACGAGCGCGGGCTCCGGCGGGATCTTCGTCCCCACCGGCCACTCACCGCCCGCGATCAGCGCCTCCAACTGCTCGATGACGAGGCCGACCAGGCTGGTACGGGCGGTGTTGCGCAGCGGCATCGGCGCGCGTCCTCTCCTCGGACCGGGACGGCGGACCGCCTTCCGGACCACCGCGTTCTCCGAGTCATGGGAACATCCCATGTTTGTGCCTGTCAAAAGAGGCCGGACCCCGCACGCACCCGCGGCGGAGCCTGAAGGGCTCCGCCGCGGGGCGCGTACGGGGAAGACGTGCACGGGGCGGCCGTACGCGGGGCCGCCCGGTGGTCCGGGCAGAGGACCGCCGCCGTCCGGCCGCGTCCGCCGGTGGCCCGCGCCGGTCGAGCGCGGGCGGCCGGGGTGAGGGGGCCGGACGGCAGGCGGGTGGGGAACCCCTGCCTTCGGGAAGCGGCGTACCGCTCCGGCGGGCGCCGTCCGACGGGGCGTCAGGACGACACGCCGGCCGGTGCGCCGGACGGGCGGGTCAGGACGCCTTGGCGAAGAGCTTCGCCAGACCGTTCGCCCAGAGCTGGTCCACCTGCGCGCGCTCGTTCTCGTCCGGCTGGGTGTTCTGGCAGGACGGGCCGGGGCCGCCGCCGGACATCAGCTCGCTGCACGGACCCTCGTAGTGGTCCGGCAGGCCCAGCACGTGGCCGGTCTCGTGGGTCACCACGCGGGTGGAGTTGTACTGCTGGTTCTGCGCGTAGTCCAGGAAGACGAAGCCGCTGCCGTGGCCGTCGGTGCTGGCGTACGAACCGCGCGGGTCGTCACCCTCGCGGTACTGGAAGTCGCCGCCGCTGCCTTCCTGGAGCTTGACGTTGGAGACCGCGCTGTTCCAGATCTGCGCGGCCTGCGATATCTGGTTCGCGAACGTCGGGGCGGCGCTGGCGTCGTAGGTCACGGTGACCGACTGCGCGTGCGGGTTCGCCTTGAGCTTCTTCGCCACCGACTTCACCACGGCGTCGAAGAACGCCTTGTTGTCGGCCTGCTGCGCGGCCGAGCCGGTGTACGCGGCCACCGTGGCGGCCGTGGAGCGGTGGGAGGCGGGGGAGGAGGGCGTCGCGGACGCCGGGACCGCCGCGGTGAGTGCGGCGGCGAGGCCCAGGCCGAGCGCCGCCGACAGCGCCGTCTTGGGAGATCTCATGTGGGGGCTCCTTAATTTCCGAGGGCTACGGCCGCCGTGTGGGGCGGCGGCCGGGGCCCCGGATTTCTTGGTGCCGCCGAGTCTGGACGCAGTTCACCCGCCGGGCGGAGATGCCAGGAGGCGATAGGACGGATCAATACCCCGAGGAAAAGGGCCAGTTCATGGCGGTTCCGGAGTCTGGTGCCAGGCCATCGCGCATGGCTATGCTCCCCGCGTGGAGCTAGAGGTGAGGCATCTTCGAGCCCTGTGCGCCATCGCCGACTCCGGCAGCGTGCGGAAGGCGGCCCGTCAGTTGGGCATGACCCAGCCGTCGTTGACCACGCAGCTCCACCGCATCGAGAAGGCCCTCGGCGGCCAGCTCTTCTTCCGCGCCGCCACCGGCAGCCGCCCCACCCCGCTCGGCCATGTGGTGCTCTCCCGCGCCCGCCCCATCGTCGCCGACATGCGCGCCCTGGTCGACGAGATCACCGCCGTCTCCGTCCGCGAACAGGGCGCCCGGCTGCGCATCGGCAGCACCAGCAGCCGCGCCGTCGCGGGCTGGCTGCGCCGCATGCGCGACCGGCTGCCCGGCGTCGACCCCGCCCTGCGCATCGACGTCTCCGCCAACGCGCTGCTGCAGATGGTCTCCTCCGGCCAGCTCGACGCGGTCTTCGTCCACGAGGTCGAGGGCGCCCCGCTCCGCGTCCCCGCCAACCTCGTCCAGCACGAACTCCTGGCCAGGGAGCCGCAGTTCATCGCCCTGCCCGCCACTCATCCGGCGACCGCCAAGGAGGTCGTCGACCTCGCCGATCTCGCGGGCGACCCGTGGATGGTCGACCCGACCGTGGACGGTGAATGGGCCGGACTGCGCCGGATCTGGGCCGCCGCCGGCGTCAACCCCCGCGTGGTGCACGGCGATTACCTCACCGCCGCAGATCTCGTCGCCGCCGGCGAGGTCGTCACCCCCTGCCAGCCGACCTCCCGCCCCCGCCACGGGATGGACATCCGGCCCCTGCGCGGCGACCCCCTCGCCGTCCGCCTCTTCATGGCCTGCCGCTCCGGCACCACCCTCGCCGTCCCGCCCGAAGCTCTCTTCGCCGACCTCACCGCCTCCTACACGGAGATCGCCTGGGCCAGCGGCGTGTACCGCTCGTGGCTGATGCGGCACGGCGAGGGGGCGCTGCGGAGGGGACTGGCGTCGGCCTAGTACCTCCGCCGCCCGGGGCGCGGGCGGGCCCCGGAGCCGCGGGCGTCAGGACGCCGGTGCGTGCCCGTCCCGCAGCCGTGCGGCGAAGGCGCGCGCGGCGGCCAGATCACCGGCGTCCGGCCGCTGTTTGTGGATGCCGCCGATGAGCTTGAAGGGCAGCAGGGTGTCGCGTGCCCGGCAGGTGAAGCGCCCCGCCACCTCGTAGCCCTTGCCTTCGAGGAGCCGGACCAGGGGGCGGGTGAACGGCGCCGGCGCCACCTCGGGGAACCCGCTGGTGGCGAAGACGAACGCCCGGCCCCGCCCGGCGGGAAGCGCCTTGACGAAGCCGGTCAGCCGGGGATGGAGCCGCTGGTAGAAGACGCCCGAGCCGAACCCCGTCAGATCGGCGGCGGCCAGCTCCGCCGGATCGGCCTGTTCGGGGGCGACGACCCGCGCGCCCAGTACCTCGGCCATGCTGTCGGCGACCCGGCGGGTGTTGCCGTGCGACACGGAAGCGCACACGATGACGGCCTTCATCCTCACGATCCCTTCTCCCGGTTCCGTCACCAGGACAGCACAGCGGCGCCGGGCAGGACACCGCATCGCCCGAAGGGGCCGGGGCGCGGGCGGTCAGTTGTGGCGGGGGAGCCAGACGGGAGCGCTGCTGCCGCGGGGGAGCAGGACGTCACGGAAGCGGCCGGGCGTCCGGGACATGACGACCTGATCGGTGACGCCCTGGTAGAAGCCGCACGGGGTCTGGGCGGTGAAGGTGTCCGGGTCGAGGTAGGCGTGCGGGGACTCGGGGTCCGGGTCGAGGGCGACCTTGCGGGCGTAGTCCTGGTCGAAGACGCCGAGGCTGAGGATCCAGGTGGCGATGCGGGTGAGGTTGAGGGTCACGCGGTAGCTGCCGCCCTCGGTGGCGCGGCGGATCAGCGCGGCGAGCGCGCCGGTGGTGGCCAGCCAGGAGAGGACGTAGTCGTTGACGACGCTGATGTACGGCAGACCGGGTGTGCTGGTCGGTCCGGCGCCGACTCCGTCCGCGCCCTCCATCAGCATGATGCCGGTGAGCGCGCCGGCGGTCTGGTCGAAGCCGACGCGGTGGGCCCACGGACCGCTCTCGCCGGCGAGCGAGAAGCTGAGGTGGATGATGCCGGGGCGCAGGTGCGCGGCTTCCCCGGCGGTCAGACCGATCTTCTCCAGGTAGCCGGGGCGGCGGTTGGCGTAGAAGAGGTCGGCGTCGCGCAGCAGGGCGCGGATCTTCGCCTGCCCCTCGGACCCGTAGGGGTCGAGGGTGGTGGAACGGACGCCGACGTTGGCGGAGTTGTACGTGGCGTCGTGCTCCAGCTCGTTCGGCCGCCAGATGTTCAGCACGTCGGCGCCGTGCTGGGCCAGGTCCCGGCCGACGCCGGCACCGGCGATGATGTGGCCCATCCCCAGGGCGCGTACGCCGGAGAGCGGCTGGTCGGCGGCGGCCGGCAGGGGCTCGGGCGCGCTGTCGCCGATCTTCTCGATCTTGATGAGCGGTTCCTGGGCGATGAACTCGTACGCCGGCTCCCGCAGGAACTCCTCGGTGGTGCGCAGCATCGGCATGACCACACCGATCTCGTCACCCGCCCGCTCCAGGTCGGCGGCGTTCCACTTGGCGACGGCGTCCGCGACGGCGTCCTTCGCGGGCCAGGTGCGGAGCAGTTCGTAGACGGCGTTCTTGATCTTCGGGTAGGGGTTGAGCGGCATGACCCAGCGGCCGTCGCGTGCCTGGTAGAAGTCGAAGCCCAGCGGGTTGGCCGGGTCCGAGGGGGTGCCGCCGGGGTAGCCGTTGAGCAGTTCCCACTTCTTGTCGTAGAAGGGGCACAGCCGGTGCGGGGCCTTGCGCAGGTCCATCGTGATGTCCTGGCCCTCGCCGCCGCGGTGGCGCCAGAGCGCGGCCAGCGCCACGGACTTGGCGGTCATACCGAGGGCGGGGACGGCGCCCAGCCGCATGATGCTCGGGACGACCGGGTCGCGGCCGATGAAGGTGATCTCGCCGCCGCTGTCCTCGGGCCGCAGGCCGACCGAGGCGAGGACTTCCCGCAGCGCCTCGTGGATGTCGAAGCCGCCGTCGTGGGTGAGGGGGTGGGCGAGCGCCCGCTGGATACGGTCGGTGAGATCTTCCACGCTCATGAGGGGCAGCCTTTGCTGGGTGTGTCGGGGCGGTACGGGTGGTGGCGGGGCCGCGTCAGTCGCCGAAGTCCTCGCCGAGGGCGCGGAGGACGGCGATCTGCTTGCGGTCGCGTTCGGCGGCGAGTTCGTCGATGGTGCCGCCGAAGTCCTCGGTCTGTTCGGTCAGGAGCCGTTTGGTGGGCTCGTCGAACGCGACCTGCTCCTGGGCCATGGCGGCCCAGGCGCGTTCCATGCCGATGCCGAGGTGGTCCATGAAGTGCGGGAGTCCGCCTTCGCCGCCGCCGAGGTGGAAGGAGCGGAAGGGGCCGTCGACGGCCCAGCGCGGGCCGAGGGAGGAGGTGACGACGGAGTCCAGTTCCGCCATGGTGACGACGCCTTCGCTCACCAGGTGGACGCATTCGCGGAAGATCGCGGACTGGAGCCGGTTGGCGACGAAGCCGGGCACTTCCTTGCGCAGGACCTGCGGCCGCTTGCCGAGCGCCGCGTAGAAGGCGCGGGCCCGCTCGACCGTCTCCCGCGAGGTCTTCTCCCCGGGGACGACCTCGACCAGCGGGACGAGGTGCGGCGGGTTGAACGGGTGACCGACGACCAGCCGCCCCGGCTCCTTGAGCACGGTGGCGATCTCGGTGGCGGGAATACCGGAGGTCGAGGTCGCGAGCAGCGCACCGGAGGGGGCGTTGTCCTCGATGGTCCGCCACATCTCGTGCTTGACGTCGAGCCGTTCCGGACCGTTCTCCTGCACCAGGTCCGTCCCGCGGACCGCGGTGGCCAGGTCCGGCTCGAAGGTGAGCCGGGCGGTGAGGCGGGAGGTGTCGAGGCCGAGCGCCTTCAGGGCGGGCGCGGCCCCCGCGATGTGCCCGCGGACGGCCTCCTCCACACCGGGCTGCGGATCACTGACGGTCACCGCCAGGCCGCGGGCCAGGAAGAGCGCCGCCCACGAAGCACCGATCACACCACCCCCGACCACGGTGACCTCACGGATTCCGGCGATGCCGCTGTTCTCTGACATGGAGGATCACTTCTCTTCTCGGTGGGAGCCGCTTCCGGTACGGGGAGGGGGCGGGCCCGGCGGTCGTGGCCGGGCCGGGGCCGCAGGTCAGGGCAGGTCAGGAGGCGGGCGGCGGGGCGGCCGTCCGGACGGGCCGTTCCGCGGGAGAGGTGCGGGGCGGGGGCGCTCCGGGCGCTCGCGCCGGCCAGGGCACCGGTCCGCGGTCCGACGGAGCCGGCGTACGGCGAACCGCCCTGGTGCGGCGGCTCCTTGGCGGCGTCCTCAGCTCGCACAGCTCTCGCCTGCCTTTCACGCCCCAAGGACTAAAAGGACGATATCCGGAGGAAAGGCCATGTACATCTCGTCAGACCCGGGAGGGTTCACCGGCGGGATCTGCGCGGCCTTCAGAGTTGCGTTATGCAACACCGTCACTGTAGGGGTGAGAGTGCGTAGATGCAAAATGCAACCATCCCGGTCGTGGTCCTCCCGCCGAGGGCGGGCCACCGGGCCCTCCCGCAGGCGAACCCCCGCCGGACAACGGGACCCTGGCGATGACCTCGTGTCCCGCCACCGGGCAGAATGGCCGCGCCCCCCGCGCGACCCTTCTGGAGGCCATCCCGTGAAACCCGCTCGCGCCGCACTGCTCCTCGCGTCCGCCGCCCTGGCGCCCGCCCTGCTCCTGGCCACCCCGGCGTCCGCCGCGTCCCCGTCCCCGTCCGGCGCGGTGACGGCCCCGTCGGCCGTACCCGCCGACGGCACCCCGGTGGACGAGATGTCCGAGGACGACCTCCGTATCGCCGTCCTGCGGATCCTGGGGGACGGGACCAGCGGCCGGGCGGTCGTCCGCGAGGCGAACGAGGCGCTCGACGGCACCGCCGACGACCTGCGCGCCTTCCTGAAGACCGGCTACCGGCTGGCCCGCGCCGAGGACGACCGCGTCGAGATCGCCCGGCTCCTGGCCGACCCGGCCTCCGGCAAGGCGGTGCTGCGCGAGGCCGGTGAGGCGCTGGACGACGGCAGCCCGGAGGTGGTGCGCGCCTTCCTGGAGACCGGTCTGCGACTCGCCCGCGCCGAGGACGACCGCGTCGAGGTCGCCCGCATCCTGGCCGACCCGGCAATCAGCGACGCCCTGCGCGCCGCCGCCGAGAAGGCCATCGACGGCACCCCGGAAGAGCTGCGCTACTTCCTGGAGACCGGCCGCTACGAGGCGGACCGCCCGGCGTCCTGACGCCGGCCCGTCCGGGCGGGAGCCTTGACGCCGGCCCGTCCGGCGGCCCTCCCCTGGCCGCCCCCGTCCTGACCTCACGTCACCCCAAGCCGAAGGGGCCCGGCGGATAACCCGCCGGGCCCCTTCGGACGGCGCCGGCCCGCGGAGGTGCGGGGCGGCGGCCTGGGCTCGGATCAAGCCTTCTTGGTCTCCTAGTAATGGGCCAGGTCGGTGACCTGCGGGGATCTTCCCTGTGGGGCGCTGACCTGGCCTTTTGTCGTTTGCTGGCGATGGGGTGCGGCGGTTGCGATCGGGTGTCCCGCGGACTGTGTGCGGACCGCTTCGGGCTGCGCGACGGGGGGGGGGGGGGCGCCTCGACTGCTGGCCCCTTGCTGGGTCGTGTGGGAGGAGCGCCGACCCAGGGGCAGGGTGAGGTGACCGGAGCTGCGGCTATTTCCGCTCACGCGCGATGTCCAGACGGCGTAGCAGAAGACTGCCGAAGGCGAGGGCCTCGTAGGCTTCGGCCTCGGAGTCTGCAGGCGGAATGCCATGCGCGCGAGGGTTTCGCAGACCGGCCATGGCTCCCATGAACAGAAATTTGAACCCGATTTGCTCGCTTTCGCCGCTCATCCCGAAAGAGCGGCGAACATCCAGGCTGTCGCTTTGGATGGAGAAGGCTTTGGCCATCAGCGGCTGACCGGATTCTGTGTGGTCGCCGAACAATTCCTGGACCCGAGATTCGATGTGCCGAAATATGGAAAGTACTGCCTGGGTGTAGTGGCCGTCTATCCAGAGAGGCCCCGAGGCCGAGATTACATCCGGATGCAATCCGTCGAGTGCCATACGCCTGTATGCGCTCTGAGGTCCACTAAGAAGTTCTGCCCTTGCTGGCAAGTATTCATCCAGTGTGTGAACTTCTGAGAAAAGTCTGATCCGGCTGTCGACGACCACCGATGCCGGGATCTGTATACCTTCCCATCCGCTTCCGATGCTGGACCTGACGCACCATGGCTCGTCTTCCGCAATGAGAGTAATGAATTCGATCGGTCTGTGGAAGTGGAGTTTTTCCGGGGCGTGGTGTTCGAAGTCGGAGATTGAGAGGTTGACGGTCACGCGTTGAGACGTCCAGCGGCTCTCTTCCTTCTCTTTTCTGGCTGCGAATCTGACTAGGTCAAAGAAGATGTTCAGGATGCCTTTGGAGTTAGGGCAATTTGCGACTCCGGCGAAGGTGAGGTGCAATTTATTCGTCGTGCTGAGTTGAATATTGCTGGACTGGTCGTGGCCTCGAATTAGGCCCGTTGGGATTTCCCTTATGGCATCTTGGAGGGTGGTTCCCGACCGCTTCAGTAGGCGATTAACCCTCCGTGAGGATGGCCATCGCCCTTGTTCTCCGAAGCATAGAAAGACTATCTGCAGTAGTAGCCTTCCATTTCCTCCGGTGGGTCGTGAAATCCCTTCCGGTAAGTCAACAGCCATCCCTCTTCGTGCCCCTCCCTCGAGGCGTGATATCAACGTCGTGCAATTTTTCAAGAGCGAACCGGAGGGCCTAGCGGCACCCTCTTCGCCCTCTCCGGGTAGCGGGTATCGCTACAGCCAGCCATCGAGGGAAACCTCGGATCCCCCTGCCAGGTAACGGTGGAGGGCGCTTGAAGTGGTGTCCACGAAGCCCTCGGGGATTGCGTCGGTATCGACCCAGCAGACCTGGTCGTGCTTATGCGGTTCGCGGTTCTCGGGTTCGCCGTCCCAGTCGTGGGCGACAAAGACGACCGTGAGGAAGCCGTTAGGCGCTTCCACGCCCCAGGCGCCATGAATGATGTGGGCGACCTTCAGGGCTTCCGGTTTCACCCTCAGGCCCGTCTCCTCATAGAGCTCGCGGACCGCCGTCTCCGTGATGGGCTCTCCCGGCTCACTCTTCCCGACGGGCAGGTCCCACATCCCCTGGGCGAACTTGGCGTTCTCGCTGCGCTGGAGGAGGACGACGCGGTTGGTGGCCTTGTCGTGGACGATGACCGCGGCGACCAGCAGGGTCATCGATTCGAGTGCCGACTTGAGGGCCTTCGGCTGGGCGCCGGTCTGCTGGGTCACGGGAGTTCCCTTCGTCGGGCGGGTGTCGGGCATGTTAGGTCAGGGCTTCGCGGGCGCGGCGGGCGAGATCGGCGGCGCCGGGGACGCGGCGGCGCTGGTAGACCGCGAGCGTGGAGCGGATCGAGGTGATCGCCTTGCGCGTGCGGTCGGAGGTCATGCCCTCCATGAGCGTCAGGGCCTGGGACCAGGCGGCGACGGCTTCGTCGGCGCGAGCCTGGGCGGCGAGGCTGTCGCCGAGGTCGGCATGGGTGAGGGCGTGGACGCGCTTGAACTTCGCGGGATCCCAGCGGATGAGCGCGTCCCGGTGCTGCTGCTCGGTGCCGACGTGATCGGCGAGGTCGGTGAGCGTACGAGCCGTGTGGCTGGTGACGGTCCCGGCGGCCGGCCCGCTGACGAGGGAGAAGCTGGGCTGAGGACCATCGTCGCGGAGCAGGGCGTCCTCGGCGGAGAGCAGAGCGCGGGCCGCTGCGGGTTTCTCGTCGATCGCGGCGAAGGCGCGGGCGTGGGTGATGTGGAGCAGTGCCTCGGTCTGGCCGTCCACGTGACCAAGACCGCGGGTGAGGGCGCCTTCGACGAGGTCGACGCAGTGGTGGGGCTGCTTGAGGCTGAGGGCCTGGTGGGCGAGGGCGCGCATCATCCAGGCGGCGTGGCCATGGGGGTCGGCTTCGCAGGCGAGTTGGTAGCCGACCTGGTAGTAGCGCTGGGCGGCACCTTCCTGGCCGAGGTCGTGGTGTTTCCACCCTGCGAGGTAGGCGAGTTCGGCGACCGCGCCGAAGGCGGCCCGGCGTAAGGCTTCGCTGGGGAATCGGCCCCGGAGCATGGGGGCGGCGGTGTCGGCGAGGTACGCGGTGACGGTGGTCAGGCCGTGTCCGCCGCCGAGGCGCTCGTCGGCTGCACTGAAGGCCGCGGTGATCTGCCGTACGACGTCCACGTCCTCCACGCCGACCATGGACTCGCCGGTGCGGGCGCGGAGCATGCGGGCGGTGGCCTCGTGGTCGTAGCCGAGCGGCATGGTGACGCCGGCGGTGGTGAAGGCCGCGATGGCGAGGAAGCGGCGGCGTTCCACGTCGGCGCGGCCCAGGTCGGTGGCGGCGAGGACGGGGTCGGGTTCCGCCGCCTCTTCGGTGTCACCGGCGGGGAAGCCGATCTCGGTCCGGGTGATCGTGCGTCCTGCTCTGCGGGAGAGGGCCTCGGCCAGGTACTGGCCGACCCGGCCCGACGGGGTGCGGGCACCGTTCACCCAGTGCGAGATGGCCGACTTGTTGGTCTGGAGGATCTCTCCGTTCTCGGCGGCGATGCGGCGCACGTCTCTGGCCAGGGCCTCGTAGGTGCAGTCGACCGCGTCGATGACGGCACGCAGACGCGAATCGAGGTCTCTTCCCGTCGCCACGATCGCCTCCGCTCCGGAGCTGTAAACCGCGTATACCGCTTCAACTGCCTTCCACCGTACCCACTGAGCGTGACCACCGGTTCACTTGTCAGCAGCCGCCCGGAATGGCGCGACCGTAATCCAGGCTCCCCCCTTGGTCCGGGCGGCTCCCCGAAGTTCCGTACGTACACACCAGGTTCGGGCATTCCTGTGCCCGGACCCGGCCGAACAGAGACGGAGACACGGTGACCACCATCGACACCACGGCCATCACGGTCGAGCTGCCCGAGGCGTTCGACCCGCGCTGGAGCCGCCTGCCCGGTATCCGGGTCGACGGCCGGCGCATCACCATCGACCCGGCCGAGTACTTCTTCCGCTTCGAGTCCCACAGCTGGCTCGTTGCCGACTGGGAGCTGGTCAAGTCCCAGCTCCTGGACGTGGACGAGACGGTCGAGAGCGCAGTCGAGCAGCTCGCGCTCGACTTCATCAAGCAGCACAGTGAGTCGACCACGGACGCCGCTCGGGTACTGGCCACCGCGTACGAGGTGTACGCGTACCTCTTCCGCGACGAGCACCTGGCTAGCCTCGGTCTTCCGCAGATCACCGCCAGCCACCTGCGGATGCTCCGCGAGGCTGCCACGCTCATGGCGCTCAACAAGGTCGAGCTGGACGGGCACATCTCCAACGTCGGCCCGTGCTGGTTCTTCCCCGCCGCCACCTCCGTCGTCTTCGATCTGGACGACGAGGTGGGCGGGATGCTCGACGAGGTCTACCACGGCGGCTGGTTCAACGAGCACCGCCGGATCGAGTCGATCAAGGCTCACGCCGCGCTCGGTGGCCGGCTCGTGCATGGCTGCCAGTCCGTGCCGGACCAGTCCGGCGGCGTGGTCGCACCGTACGGCGCCTCGATGGCCAACTTCCGCGCCGACCTGGCCGCCTTCAAGACGGGCTGGATCGAACGGGTCTACGCCCACCGCGTGGACCCCGCCCTGTAACTCACCACCCGATCAGGCTCCGGGGCGGATCAGCAGCTCCTGCCCGCCCCGGACGCCACCCTTCCCTGGAGCCCCCACGTGACCGCGAACCCCAGCGACGAACTCCTCAACAGCCTGCTCACCCTGGTCGGCCAGACCAACGCCGTACGGGAGGAGGTGCGGGTGTGGTCCATGTCCGGAGTCGAGCGTGTGGCCTTCCCCGACGGTTCCACGGCCATCTTCAAGTACGCGAAGAAGCCCTTCGACAGCGAGGACCAGGCCCTCCGCCTGGCCCACACCCTCGGCGTTCCCGTGCCCCGACTCCATGCCTCTGCCGTCCTGGACGGGTGGCTCGGCATGCTCATGGAGGACCTCGGGCTGTCCGTCCGCGAGGCCGACGATCTCGACGGCGTTGCCGCGGCCGTGGTCCTGCACAGCACCCGCACGGCTTTCTCCTTGCCTGTCCTCGATCGGGAGCGGTTGCGCGCGCTGCCGACCCGGGCGCTGGAGCATCTCGAACGGCTGCGCAAGGCCGACCGGTGGGAAGACGCCGATGACATCGAGGACGCGCTCAACAGGATCGACCGGGCCGCCGGGGCCCGCTCGGCCGGAGCGATGGTGGCGCCCTTCGGCTGGGTGCACTCCGAGTTCCACCCCACCAGCCTCCACATCGGGGAGCGAGGCTGGCGGCTGCTCGACTTCGCCCGCGCCTTCACCGGCCCTGGGCTGCTCGACCTCGCCAGCTGGCACGGCACCATCGAGCCCCCGCACCCCTTCCGCCTGCGCGTCTTCCTGGAGCAGTACGTCACCGCCGGCGGCACCCCCGACGCCCTGACCCGAAGGGGCGGGCTCGCCGCCGAGAACTGGGCGCTGGGCTGGCACCGCATGTGGGCCGTCGAGTGGTTCATGGAGCAGTCCATCCGCTGGATCGACGACCCGGCCACCGACCCCGCCTACATCAAGGTCGTCCGCCGCCACCTCGTCGACGTCCTCCACCTGCTGGAGATCTGACGTGCTCGCCCAGGCTTCCCCATGGCACGCCCACGCCCTCCAGCGCACCGCCGCCGGACCGGCCCAACCCCTCGCCGTACCCGTCCGGATGGAGTGGGCCAGCCGCCCTGGCCAAGGGCCCGGAGCCGATGTCCTCGGCCCCGACCTGCGCGGTAAGCGACTCCTGGAACTCGGCTGCGGCCCCGGCCACAACGCCGCCCATCTCGCCGTCTGCCACCGTGCCCACGTCACCGGCGTCGACCTCGTCGGACTCCAGGTCCGCCGTGCCCGCTCCCACTACGGGCGGCTGGACAACCTCATGTTCGTCGCCGGTCACGCCCTGCACTATCTGCACGCCGCCGAGGGACAGTTCGATGCGGTCTACTCCGTCTTCGGAGCCGTCGGCCTCGTCGCGCCTGAGCTCCTGCTGCCGGCCATTGCCCAGCGCCTCGTGCCCGGTGGTGTGTTCGCCTTCTCCGTTCCCCACCCGCAGCGCGGCGGCCGAAACCCCTCGGGCGACGACCGCCCCAGCCGCGATCACGTCACTCTCCCCGACCTCACCCGGCACCCCATCGCCCGCTGGGAGTTCCCCACCGACCGGTGGGAGAAGCACCTCAGCCAGGCGGGTTTCTGGCTTGCCTCGGCACAAAAGTTCTACGACCCCCGCATGGGCCACTGGCCCACCAACCTGCTGCTCCGCGCCCACAGGCTCTGACAGCCCTTCGCTCCGGCTCCCCCTGGAGGAACCGATGCGCCTGCCCTACCTGCTCCTCGACATCGACGGCGTCCTCATACCCTTCCCCGACGCAGACGGCTCGACCCCGCCCACCCACGCCCGCCACGACGTCGTCCCCACCGGCCGGAGCGCCGAAAACCCGGTCACCGTCTGGCTCGACCCGGCCCATGGTTCCCTGCTCATGGACGTGTTCCGTACCGGGCTGGTCACCCCTGTCTGGTGCACCAGCTGGCGTAAGGACGCCACCACCTTGATCGGACCACTCCTCGGCCTCCCGGCCCTGCCACACGTCGATCTGCCGCACCCCCGGATCACCACCAGCCACCCCAACGGCTACCTGTGGAAGCGTGACTACGTCGACGCCTGGCTGGGCGATGCCCCCGTGGTGTGGATCGACGACGACTTCACCGGGCTCGACCATGTCTGGGCGGCGGAGCGCACTGCCTGTGGTGCCGCCACCTTGTTGGTACAACCCGACCCCTCTGCCGGGTTGCAGGCTGATCACCTGGTGGAGGTCCGAGCGTGGGTGGAGCGGCTGGTCGCGCGGGCCGGTGCGGCTTCCGAAACCGACGGTTGCGGCGTGACCTGTCCGTATCAGGCACACACCGTGGCCTGACCCCACGCCACCCCCAAGCCGAAGGGGCCAGGCGGATAACCCGCCGGGCCCCTTCGGACGGCGCCGGTCCGCGGAGGTGCGGGGCGGCGGCCTGGGCTCGGATCAAGCCTTCTTGGTCTCCCAGAAGATCTTGTCGACCTCGGCGATGAGGTCCAGGGCCTTCTGGCCGGTGGCCGGGTCGTTCGAGCCCTTGGCGGCCGAGAGGGCCTTGAGGGTGTCGTTGACCAGCTGGTGGAGCTGGGGGTACTTCTCGAAGTGCGGGGGCTTGAAGTAGTCGCTCCACAGCACCGAGATGTGGTGCTTGGCCAGCTCGGCGCGCTGCTCCTTGATCAGGACCGCACGGGTGCGGAAGTCCGCGTCCTCGTTGGCCTGGTACTTCTCCTGAACGGCCTTGACCGACTCGGCCTCGATACGGGCCTGGGCGGGGTCGTACACGCCGCAGGGCAGGTCGCAGTGGGCGCTGACCTTCACCTTGGGGGCGAACAGGCGGGAGAGCATGTTCAGTCCTTCCTCGTGATCGTCTTCTCACGGGCGAGATTACTCGGTGCCGGAAGGCTTTTCTCGGGCGGGCCGGGGGTCTTAGGGCAAAAGTCCGGCCGCCCGTGGGACCGGAGCCCGGCAGCCGGGCGGGACTGATGGAGGATGACCCCGTGAGCTGGAGGAAGGGTTCGGCGGCTGCCGGACCGGGCCGGGAGGTGGGCGGGATGCCCGAGCGGGCGGACGGGCGGACGGACGGGCGCGGGCCCGGGGACGGCGGCGGGGCGCGGCGGCGCGGCCCGGTGTTCGGGCTTGCCGAGGTGTACAACCCGTCGATGCTGCCGACGCTCCGGCCCGGTGACCGGCTGCTGCTGCACTACGGTTCCGTCGTCCGGCCGGGTGATGTCGTGGTGGTCCGGCATCCGTTCCGGCAGGACCTGCTGATCGTCAAGCGGGCCGTGGAGCGGCAGGGCGGCGGCTGGTGGGTGCGGGGCGACAACCCGCGGGTGGTCAACGACAGCCGGGAGTTCGGGGCGGTGCCGGACGATCTGGTGGTGGCCCGCGCCCGGCTGCGGCTGCGGCCGCTGGGGGCTCAGCGCTCGCCGCTGGCCGTGGTCGCCTGGGCGCTGTCGGCGGTGCGTCCGCTGCGGGCGGCGCGTTCGCTCTCCAGCTTCTTGCGGGCGCGGTAGGCGGCGACGTTGGCGCGGGTCGCGCAGCGGTCGGAGCAGTAGCGCCGGGAGCGGTTGGTGGAGGTGTCGAGGTAGACGTTCCGGCAGGGGCGCGCCTCGCAGATGCCGAGCCGGTCCACGCCCAGTTCGGTGAGGTGGAAGGCGAGGCCCATGCAGGCGGTGGCGGTGTAGCCGGCGGTGGCGTTGGCGGCGTGGTCGGCGATGTGCATGTGCCAGTCGGGGCGATTGTCCGCGTCGCGGTGCTCGTGGCCGGAGATCTGCGGGCTGACCGGGAACTCCATCATCAGCGCGTTCAGCAGGTCGACGGCGCGGACCTCGTCCCCCTCGGCCGCCGCCTCGAAGACGGTCCGCAGCCGGGTGCGGACCGCGCGCAGCCGGGTCACGTCGCTCTCCGTGGCGCGCCGGGCGATCTGCTGCGCGGGCCCGAAGAGCGCGCGGACCGCCTCGACCGAGGTCAGGCTGTCGCCGCCGCGCTCGGGCTCCTCGGTGTTGACGAGCCGCACGGCATAGTCCGAGTAATAGGCCAGTTCCACTTGTAGTCCTTACGGGCGCGGGCTATCGTTCCGGGCAGGTAGTCGTAATGGGTGTTGTGGCTACGAGGGTATTACATGTGGAAGGGGTTCGTGATGACGGAGACGGTGTCCGGGGCCGACTGGCAGGCGTGGCAGGACAGTTGGGACCGGCAGCAGGAGTGGTACATGCCGGACCGCGAGGAGCGGTTCCGGGTGATGCTCGACATGGTCGAGGCGCTGGTGGGCGCCGCGCCCCGGGTGCTCGACCTCGCGTGCGGCACCGGCTCCATCTCCGACCGGCTGCTCAAGCGCTTCCCGGAGGCCGAGAGCGTCGGCGTCGATCTGGATCCCGCGCTGCTGGCCATCGCCGAAGGGTACTTCGCCGGTGACGAGCGGGTGCGGTTCGTCCGCGCCGACCTGAAGGACCCGTCCTGGACGGCGAGGCTGCCGCACACGTCGTACGACGCGGTGCTCACCGCCACCGCGCTGCACTGGCTGCACACCGAGGACCTGCGCGGGCTCTACGGGCAGTTGGGCACCGTGGTGCGCGACGGCGGCGTGTTCATGAACGCCGACCACATGCCGGAGGAGTCCACCCCGCGGATCAACGCCGCCGACCGCGCGCAGCGCCACGCCCGGATGGACCGCGCCAAGGCCGCCGGCGCGCTCGACTGGGCCGACTGGTGGAAGCTGGCCGCCGCCGACCCGCTGCTGGCCGGGCCGACCGCCGAGCGGTTCGAGATCTACGGGGAGCACGCCGACGGCGACACCCCCTCCGACCGGTGGCACGCCCAGGTCCTGCGGGACTCCGGCTTCGCCGAGGCGCGCACGGTGTGGCGCTCGCCGAGCGATGCGCTGGTCCTCGGGCTGAAGTGACGGGTGCGGCCCGGGCGCGCTCTTCGCGGGTGCGCCCCGGGCCGTCGCCGGGGGCGCGCCGGGCCCGGCATCGTACGGTCCGGCTGTCCGAGGGCCGGACGGGCCGCTGCCGCGCGGTGGGCGCCGTTTATGGTGCGCACATGACATCCCAGACACCGCCCGGCCGTTACCTCTCCGACCTGTTCTCGCTGGCGGGTCTGAACGCCGTGGTGACCGGCGGCAGTTCCGGTATCGGCCGGGGGATCGCCGGGGCGCTCGCGCGGGCCGGGGCGCGGGTGGTGGTCGTGGCGCGCCGGGAGGCGGAACTCGCCGCCGCCGTCGGCGAACTGACCGCTGAGGGCTGCCGGGCCGCCGCCGTGAGCTGCGATCTGAGCGACCGGGCCGCGCTCCGCGCCGGGGCGGAGGAGATCGCCGCCGCCTTCGGCGAGCCCGACATCCTGGTCAACAGCGCCGGGATCAACCTGCGGCCCCCGATGGGCGAGATGACCGACGAGGTCTGGGACGCCACGATGGCGGTCAACCTGGAGGCGCCGCACCTGCTGGGGCGGCGGTTCGGCCCCGGTATGGCCGAGCGGGGCTTCGGGCGGATCATCCACGTCAGCTCGCAGCAGGCGCACCGGGCGTTCGTGCAGAGCGGGGTCTACGGGGTGTCCAAGGGCGGGCTGGAGTCGCTGGCCCGCTCGCAGGCCGAGGCGTGGTCCCCGCACGGCGTCACCTGCAACACGCTGGTGCCGGGCTTCGTGATGACCCCGCTCAACGCGCGGCTCTCCTCCGACCCGGAACGGGTGGCGGCCCTCGCCGACCGCACTCTGACCGGCCGCAACGGACTGGCCGAGGACTTCGCGGGCGCCGCCGTCTTCCTGGCGAGCCGCGCCTCCGCCTACGTCACCGGGCAGAGCCTCTTCGTCGACGGCGGGTTCTCCGTGCACTGAGGGGTGTCGCCCCCGGGGGCGACGCGGGGCGGCGCTCCGGCCTCCGCGCGCCGCACCGCCTCCGCGCGCCGCACCGCGGCCGGACGCCGGACCGCGGCCGCGCGCCCGCCGTCCGACGGAGCCGAGGGCCGGCCCGGCCCTCGCCCCGCACCCGACCGCCCGCCCCGCCCCGAAGAGCCGCCCACACACCGGAGGCGGCACGGGCCCCGGGCCCGTACCGCCTCCGTTCCTGCCCGGCCGGGGGCGCCCCGGCCCCGGCTCACAGCACCTTGGACAGGAACGACTTGGTGCGTTCGTGCCGCGGGTTGCCGAGGACGTCGCGGGGGTGGCCGGATTCGACGACCACGCCGTCGTCCATGAAGACCAGCGAGTCGCCGACCTCGCGGGCGAAGCCCATCTCGTGGGTGACCACGACCATCGTCATACCGTCCGCCGCCAGGTCCTTCATCACGTCGAGGACGTCGCCGACCAGCTCCGGGTCGAGCGCGGAGGTCGGCTCGTCGAAGAGCATCAGCTTCGGCTCCATCGCCAGCGCGCGGGCGATGGCGACGCGCTGCTGCTGGCCGCCGGAGAGCTGCGAGGGGTAGTTGCCGGCCTTGTCCTTCAGGCCGACGCGGTCCAGCAGCTTGCCGGCGCGCTCCCGGGCGGACGCCTTCGACTCGCCCTTGACCTGGACCGGCGCCTCCATGACGTTCTCCACCGCGGTCATGTGCGGGAAGAGGTTGAAGCGCTGGAAGACCATGCCGATGTCGCGGCGGCGGGCGGCCACCTCGCGGTCGCGCAGCTCGTAGAGCTTGCCGTTCTGCTCGCGGTAGCCGACCAGCTCACCGTCGACCGACAGCCGCCCGGTGTTGATCTTCTCCAGGTGGTTGATGCAGCGCAGGAACGTCGACTTGCCGGAGCCGGACGGGCCGATCAGGCAGAAGACCTCCTTCGGCGCCACCTCCAGGTCGATGCCCTTGAGGATGTGGGCCGCGCCGAAGGACTTGTGGACACCCTCGGCCTTCACCATCGGGACGGCCTTCGAGACGGTCGGGCTGGCGGTCATGCGGTACCTCCGGCGCGGTTGAGGCCCGCCAGCTTCGCCTTGGCGCGCTGGAGCGGGGTGGGCGGGAGCTGGCGGCTGGCGCCGCGGGCGTAGTACCGCTCCAGGTAGTACTGGCCGATGCTGAGCACCGTCGTGGCGATCAGGTACCAGGCGGCGGCCAGGATCAGCATCTCCACCACGACACCGGAGTCCCGGCCGACGTTCTGCGCCGCCTGCAACAGGTCGTAGTACTGGACGGCGATCACCAGCGAGGAGGTCTTCAGCATGTTGATGACCTCGTTGCCGGTCGGCGGGACGATCACCCGCATCGCCTGCGGCACGATGATCCGGCGCAGCGTCTTGGCGTGGCTCATGCCCAGCGCGTGCGCGGCCTCGGTCTGGCCCTCGTCGACGGCGTTCAGACCCGCCCGGCAGATCTCCGCCATGTACGCCGCCTCGTTGAGCCCGAGGCCCAGCAGCGCGCACAGGAACGGGGTCATGAAGTCCGACCACTCGTCCTTGTAGATCGGCATGATGTCGATGTACTGGAAGACGAGGCCGAGGTTGAACCAGAGGAAGAGCTGGACGTAGACCGGCGTGCCGCGGAAGAACCAGATGTAGAACCACGAGACCGACGAGGTCACCCAGTTCTTCGACTGGCGCATCACGGCGAGGATCACGCCGAGCACGATGCCGATGACCATCGACAGCACGGTGATCAGCAGGGTGTTGCGCAGACCCTTGAGGATGTCCGCGTTGAAGAGGTACTCGGGGATGGCGTCCCAGTTGACGTTCCCGGTGGCGAAGGCCCGCACGAGAGCCACGATCACCCCGAGGACGACGAGCGCCGCCACCCAGCGGCCGTAGTGGCGGACGGGGATGGCCTTGATGGGCTCGGGCGGGGACGGGGTCCCGGCCGGGGACCGGTCCGACTTCTCGACGTCGACTGACACGGATGCTGCCTTTCGGAGGTTCAGCGGATCGGCGGACAGGGCGGGGAAGCGGCGGTCAGGAACCGCCGTTGAGCTTCACTTCCCCGACCGCCGCGTCCTTGACGTCCCACTTGTCGAGGACCTTGGCGTAGGCGCCGGTCTTGATGGCGCGCTCCAGGGCCGCCTTGAGCGCGTCGCGCAGCTTCTCGCTGCCCTTGGGTACGGCGATGCCGTACGGCGCGGCCTTCACCGGCGCGCCGCCGGCCATCTGGAAGTCGTTGCCGTGGCCGGAGACCTTCACGGCGTACGCGGCGACCGGGTAGTCGCTGGAGACCGCGTCCACCCCGCCGGTCCGCAGCCGGGTCTGGGCCTCGGAGTCGTTGTCGAACGCCTCCATGGAGATCGGCTGCTCACCGTTCTTCTCGCACTTCTTCGACTGGTCCTTGGCCAGGTCGTGCGAGACGGTGCCGCGCTGCACGGCGATCTTCTTGCCGCACAGGGCGTCCCAGCCGTCGATCCCCTTCGTCTTGCCCTTCTGGGTGTAGATCGAGACGCCGACGTTGAGGTAGTCGATGAAGTCGACGCCCTCACCGATCTTCTTGCCGGTGTTGGAGTCGATGCCCTGCTGGCGCTCCTTGGTGTCCGTCATCGCGGACATCGCGATGTCGTACCGCTTGGACTTCATGCCGCCCATGAGGGTGTCGAAGGTGGCGTTGTTGAAGTTCAGCTTGACGCCGAGCTGCTTGCTCAACGCGGCCGCCAGATCGGGGTCGATGCCCTCGATCGCACCGTTGCTACGGAACTCCACGGGCTTGTACGTGATGTCCGAGCCGACCTGGATGAGCGCCTTCTCCTGGATGTCCTTGGGGAGCATCTTGAAGAGCGGGGCGCTGGTGTCACGATTCTTCACCGCCTCACGGCGGGCGATGGCCGCGTCGGTCTGGTCCCCGCAGGCCGTCAGTAGCAGCGCGGCCGCGACCGCGGTCGCCCCGGCCACGGCCGTACGGGAGCGGCCGGCGGCGGGGCGACGGGTGGGGCGTGCGGTCATGCTGATCCTCCTGCGGATGGGGAAAAGCCGGCGGGTGACGGCCGGGAGGGGCGCTCACGGCCACCGCGACCTCGGTCGATGGACGGAATCCTGCCATCAGGAATCCGGTATTCGGACTGCCGTTCAGGTCAAAATCGGATAACGGACGACCGGTGTTCGCTCCGTCCTGCTCCGCCGCCGGGCGGTGACCGGCGGCGACGATGGTGCCGCCGTCCGCCCCCACCCGTCCCGACGTCTCGGAATGTGGACGCTGACCCCTAACCCGCCCGGGGATTCGCCCCATTGATGTTCAATACCCGATCCGCCGGGGCCGGGGTGACCGATCTGGCTCGTCGCCCGCCACGCCCGTCCGGTAGAAAGGGGCGTTACACCCCTCATCCGGGGCTCAGGGCGCGTGTGCGGCGCGCCCGGTGTCCGTACCTCCCCCCGTGCACCGGCCATCCGGCGTACAGGGAACGGACGCGGTGCCCGCCCACCTCCCAAACCAGGGGGTGGCCACCCTCACCATTTACGAACAAAGGGGTTCAACAAAGTGGCAGCGGAGATCGTCAATCCTCGCAGCGACAGCACCGACGAGGGGCCCGACGGCGCCTTCGATCCGGCCTTCGCGCTGCACCGCGGCGGCAAGATGGCCATCCAGGCGACCGTCCCCGTCCGCGACCGGGACGACCTGTCCCTCGCGTACACGCCCGGCGTCGCCAAGGTCTGCAGCGCCATCGCCGAGCAGCCCGAGCTGGTGCACGACTACACCTGGAAGTCCCAGGTCGTCGCGGTCGTCACGGACGGCACCGCGGTGCTGGGCCTGGGCGACATCGGCCCGGAGGCGTCCCTCCCGGTGATGGAGGGCAAGGCCATCCTCTTCAAGCAGTTCGGTGGCGTGGACGCGGTGCCGATCGCGCTCGCCACCACCGACGCCGACGAGATCGTCGAGACCGTCGCCCGGCTGGCGCCCTCCTTCGGCGGCGTCAACCTGGAGGACATCTCCGCGCCGCGGTGCTTCGAGATCGAGCGCAAGCTCCAGGAGCGGCTGGACATCCCGGTCTTCCACGACGACCAGCACGGCACCGCCGTCGTCACGCTCGCGGCGCTGCGTAACGCCGCCAAGCTGACCGACCGGACGCTGGGCCAGCTCCGGGCCGTCATCTCGGGTGCGGGCGCCGCCGGTGTGGCCATCGCCAAGATCCTCATCGAGGCGGGCATCGGCGATGTCGCGGTCTGCGACCGCAAGGGCATCGTCTCCACCGACCGCGGCGACCTCACCGAGGTCAAGCGGGAGCTGGCGGGCTTCACCAACAAGGGCGGGCTGACCGGTTCGCTGGAGGACGCCCTCGACGGCGCGGACGTCTTCATCGGTGTCTCCGGCGGCACCGTCCCCGAGTCCGCGGTGGCCACCATGGCGAAGAACTCCCTGGTCTTCGCCATGGCCAACCCGACCCCGGAGATCCACCCGGACGTCGCCCACAAGTACGCGGCCGTCGTCGCCACCGGCCGCAGCGACTACCCGAACCAGATCAACAACGTGCTGGCCTTCCCCGGCATCTTCGCCGGTGCCATGCAGGTGCGTGCCTCGCGCATCACCGAGGGCATGAAGCTCGCCGCGGCCGAGGCGCTGGCCTCCGTCGTCGCCGACGAGCTGAGCGCCGAGTGCGTGATCCCCTCGCCGTTCGACGAGCGCGTCGCCCCGGCGGTCACCGCCGCCGTCGCCGCCGCCGCCCGCGCGGAGGGTGTGGCCCGCGCCTGACACGCGCCACGCTGCCGAACGGGCCGGGCCCGCACCTTTCACGGGGTGCGGGCCCGGCCCGATTCCGTGGGAGGGGTCGTCCTCCGTGGCCGGACCGGCCTTCGGCGGGGCCGACCGGGCTCCTGGGGGGCTCGGGGCATTCGCCTGGCCCGGCCACGCGGTGTCTTCGGGGCCGTCCGTTCCTCGTCCGCGCCGCGGTGCGCCGGTCCGTTCCGCGCTCCCGCCGCCGTACGCCGGTCCGTGCACGCGGTGCGCGTCACAGCTTCGCCCCGTACCGCGCCGGGCGTCCGCGGCCTACGTTGGGTCCATGTTTGCTGCCTATGCCGCGCGCATCGACCGTGACCAGCCGCTCGACGGCCTCGAACTGGGCGAACGGCCCGCCCCGGAGAGCCGACCGGGCTGGACCACCGTCAACGTCAAGGCCGCCTCCCTCAACCACCACGACCTGTGGACGCTGCGCGGGGTCGGGATCACCGAGGACGTGCTGCCGATGATCCTCGGCTGCGACGCCGCCGGGACCGACGCCGACGGCAACGACGTCGTCCTGCACTCCGTCATCGGCCAGACCGGTCACGGCACCGGCCCCGGCGAGCCCCGCTCCATCCTCACCGAGCGCTACCAGGGCACCTTCGCCGAACAGGTCACCGTCCCCACCTGGAACGTCCTGCCCAAGCCGAAGGAGCTGACGTACGAGGAGGCCGCCTGCCTGCCCACGGCGTGGCTCACCGCGTACCGCATGCTCTTCACCAACGCCGGGGTGCGGCCCGGTGACAGCGTGCTCGTCCAGGGGGCGGGCGGCGGGGTGGCGACCGCCGCGATCGTGCTGGGCGCCGCCGCCGGGCTGCGGATCTTCGCCACCAGCCGCGACGAGGCCAAGCGGCGCCGCGCCGTGGAGCTGGGCGCCGAGGCGGCGTTCGGCAGCGGGGAGCGGCTGCCGCACCGGGTGGACGCGGTCATCGAGACGGTCGGCGCCGCCACCTGGGCGCACTCCGTCAAGTCGCTGCGCCCCGGCGGCACCCTCGTCATCTCGGGCGCCACCACCGGCTTCCACCCCGACCGCACCGAACTCAACCGGATCTTCTTCCTGGAGCTGAAGATCATCGGCTCCACGATGGGCAGCAAGGAGGAACTGGCCTCCCTGCTCAGCTTCTGCGCCGCCAAGGGCGTCCGCCCCGTCATCGACTCGACCCTGCCCCTGGACCGGGCACGCGAGGGCTTCGCGAAGATGGCGGAGGGTGACCTGTTCGGCAAGGTCGTCCTGACGGTCTGAGGGACCGGCGGCCGGGCCGTCCGGCGGATCGGCGGCCCGGCGGCCGGTGATCTGGCGGCCTGACGGTCCGGTGGCCTGACGGCCCGGCGGATCCGAAGGGCCGAGTGGCCGAATGGGGACGGCGGAAGGCGAGGGGCCATATGGCAGGCGACGTACGGGTGTTGCGGGCGGCGGGGCGGACCGCCGCGCCGTGGAGCAACGGCGGCGGGGTGACGCGGGAGATCGCCGCGCACCCCGAGGGCGCGGGCTGGTCCGCCTTCACCTGGCGGGTCAGCCTGGCCGACGTCACCCGCGACGGGCCGTACTCCCCGCTCCCCGGCATCCGCCGCGTCCTCACCGTCGTCGACGGCGCCGGGCTGCACCTGACCGTCGACGGCACCGCCCACCCGCCGCTGGCCCGCCACACCCCCTTCGCCTTCCCCGGCGCCGCCACCACCGGCTCCCGTCTCGTCTCCGGCCCGGTCGTCAACCTCAACGTCATGGTCCGCGAGGGCCGGGCCCGCGCGGACGTCACGCTCGTCCGGGGCACGCACGACCTGCCGTGTACGGCCGGGGTACGGCTGGTGGTGGCGTTGCCGGACGGGAGGGGGGAGTGGCCGGACGAGCCTGGGGCCGCGGCCGTGCCCCCGGGCGGCGAGGCCGCGGCCCCGAGTGGTGCGGTCCTGATGTCCGAGGGCGTCGCGGTGGCCGAACTCGGGGTGTACGACGCGGCGTCGCTGCCTGCCGGGACGGCCGCGGAACTCCGTACGGAGGGGATCGCGGCGGTGATCACGCTGACGGAGGTGGCGCAGGGGACGTAGGGGAGGCGGCGGGTCCGGGGCCGCGGTGACCACGCTGACGGGGGAGAGGAGCGGGAGGCGGCGGGCTCCGGGACGGTGGCGTTCACGGTGCCGGACGCCGGGGAGGACGGCCCCGCGGTCTCCCGGGTGGCACCCCTCGGGTACGCGGTCAGGCCGGCGGCGCCACGTTCTCCAGAGCGCCGTGCAGACGGTAGCGGGGGACGCCGTCCGCGCCGCCGGGCACCGGGGTGACGCCGTCCAGCGCCGCGATCCGCTCCGCGATCCGCGCCGACACCGGGCCGTCGGCGAACGCCCGCCACGCCGCGAGATCCACCCACTCCGCGTGGTTGAGCACCCGCGAACCGTCCTCGCTCACGTGCAGATGCGCGCCGAGCAGCCCCGGCACCCGCGCGTCGGCCAGCGCACCGAGCACGGCGTCCGCCAGCGCCCGCCGGGCCGCCGGCCCCGAGACGGCGAAGACCGGCGTGACCAGTGCTCCCGGCTCTCTCCCCGACGCACCTTCCGGCACATGGCTGCGGTCGAGGCGGTAACGCACCAGACCGGGCCGACGGATTCCCGGAATCGCCGCGTCGAGCGGGGCGAGCGCGGCCGGCCGGTGCGCCCGCGCCCACTCCCGGTGCGCCTCGTCGCTGGTCCACTGCGCGTGGTGCAGCACCTCCGTACCGTCGAGCCCGAGGAACACCGAGAGCGACAACATCGCGTCCGGCCGCTCCTGCGCCTCCCACACGCCGAGCACGGCATCGGCCACCGCGCTCTGCACCGCGGGGTCCGGCACGATCCACCTGCTGATCAGCGCGGTCGCGGCGTCGGCTCGCCGCACATCCGGAAAACGGGAGGTCCTGGGCATCACATGCTCCATTCATGACGGGAAGGGGAGTAGGGGGACGGGGGCGGGAACCAAGCACCCCGGGGCGGACGGGCAGAGCGAGCGGGGCGATCGGCGGAACGGGCGCGCGGTGCCCCGCGCTCCTCCCGGTGTCCCGCGCTCCTCCCGGAGTCTGGTTCCTCAAGTGCGGTTGAGGTCAAGGCGGTTGCCCGGGGCCGGGCAGGGGATCTCCCGATGGGCGCGAGATCCACCGGTACGCGGCGCCTTGAGCCGGGGCGGGCGGGAACTCTCCCGAGCGGTACGAGGCGTACCGGCACGCAGGCGCGAGGCCCGGCCTCCGGCAGTGCACATCCGGACACGGCCCGGACGCGCCGGTACACGGCCGCGAGGCCCGCCCGCCCGAAGCCCGCCCGGCGTTCCCTCCCGCCCCGGCGCTACGACGCGCCCCCGGGACCCGCGAGGGCGGCCACCGGGGCGGACGGGTCGGCGTACCGCGGCGACGGGAGCGACGAGGGCGACGAGGGCGACGCCAAGGATGGCGAGGACGGGGGCGGCGGCGCGGACGGCGGCGGGATCCGGCCCGACGGGGCAGGGCCCACGGCGCCCACGGTCTCCGTGCTCCGCAGGGCGCCCACGGCCGGCCGCCCCGTCGGCAACGTCCCCCGGGAATATGGCGGTACGGGCTCCGGCGCCGCGTCCGGAGGCCGGACGCCCGCCGCGAACAGGGCGTGGTTCAACGGGCGCAGCAGCAGGGACAGCCGCTCGGCCCCGGACAGACCGAGCGCGCGCCAGGGCCCCGCGGCCAACTGATCCGTCATCCGCTCGATCGCCTCCCGCTCCCGCAGCCCCAACGGGGTGGCGCCACCGTCCGGCGCGAGCCAGCCGCGGGCCGCGAGCCGGTCGTGGGCGTCGCTCCACTCCCGGGCGCTCCAGCCCCGGGCGGCGGCCGACACGGGGGCGATCCAGCCGTGCCGATCGCGCCCGCCGTCCGCCGCCGCATGCGACACCAGCGCCTCGCACGGGTCGAGCCCCCAGGTCAGCAGGGCCGCGAGATGGCCGTCACCACGATGCTCACGGAGTACCGCCGTGGCCTGCCACAGCACCAGATGCGGCGGCGCGGGCCAGGGCAGATCACGGTTGGCGGCGGCGAGCGGACGCCCCACGGCAGGCGCGTTCTCCGCGGCGCGCCGCGCCAGTTGGGCGGCCTCGGCCATCTCGGGGCCGGACAGCCGATCGCCCAGCATCCGGGTCAGCGCGCGGTCGACGGCCCGCAGCCGTGCGTCCAGCACCGCACCCGGCCGGGCCGTCGCCCAGACCCGCGGTACGTACTGGGCCACCAGCCGTGGCGCGAAGGTGTAGTACGCCGCGGTCACCAGCTCCGGGCCGGCGGCCCCCAACGGAGCCGTGCGCCAGGCGAAGTAGCCGGGGCGGCGCGACGTGGTGTCGTAACCGAGACCCGCCGCGACCCACTGGGCCTCGGGGGTGGAGTAGGCGGTGGCGTGCAGCGGTTCGAGCCGCTGCCACATGCGGCGGGCGACCGAAGGGTAGTCCGACATCGCTGTACCTCATGGCCTTCACGATGCGTGCGTGCAGAGAGGAAACGGCCGTTGGCGCGCGCCGCGAGGGCCAGGGGTCCACGCCTCGGGCGCGTCCGCGGACCGTGTGGTGCCGGTACGGGGCGGCGGATGCCGTACGGATCAACTCCGCACGGACAGCGGGACACAACCCACACGCACCCCGCTCCGCACACGGCCCCGCCCGGCCCCGGCCCGGGAACCGTCCCGGCGCCGAACGAAAAACCGTGCGAGAGATGACGTTCCCCGATTACGTCCCGTGAATCCTGGCTCCGGGAAATAACTCTCCGTAGCGGAGGTCGGGTGAGTGCACAGAGGAGGCGCGGGCACGCCGGAGGAGCCACGGACACCAAGAGACGAGGTGGCCCCGGGTGAGACGGAGGCGGGAGGGGCGAGGGTGCGACGCGGCGCGGTGACGCGCCGCCCGGCGGGGCGAACTCCCGGCCCCTGGAGACCGCTTCCTCCCGGCGGCCCCTGGGGTCGTTTCCCCCCGGCTCCTGGAGGCCCCTTCCTCCTGCGCGTCCGGGCCCCCGCTGACGAGTACCGCAGTGCTGCGTGGCGCTCGGCTACGTCGGCCGGATGTCACGCCGACGGCGGGCCCGGCGTACCTGCCCGGCGAACGTGCCGCCCAGCCGCCCCCGCACGGACCACCCAGCAGCCCCCGACCCGCCCAGCCGCCCCGGCGCGGCTCGCGCCCTCCTGCCCGCCGTTCACCCCTCTCCCGGCTCCCGCAGCAGGGTGTCGATCTCCATGGCGGCTGTCGCCAGACGGTGCCTGGCCCGGTGGACCTGAGCGGCGGTGACGCCGTGGTCGCGGGCGGTGTCCCGGAGGTCGTCGCGGAAGCGGTCCAGCAGACGGTCGAAGTCCCGGGCCGGATCGGGGCCCGCCGGCTCATCCGCCCACGCGGGCGTGGCCGCGCCCCCGGACCGCTCCGACGCGGTCGCCGCAGGGCCCGCATCCGGACTCGCCCCGTTTCCGGCGGTCTTGTCGAACCGCACGCCGTCGGGCGCCGTCCGGTCCGCCCCGGCGCCGCCCGCCGACCCGCCCGCCCCCTCCGAACGGGCCTCGTGCCCGGCGCCGTCCCGCGGCTGGTCGTCGCGTGGCCGGGCTCCGCCGTCCGCCGGAGGGCGCGAGGCGCTCTCCCGTCCTGTGTGGTCGTCGGTGTACGGGCCACCGGTGAAGCGGCCGACCTCGCGGGAGACCTCGGAGAGCGCTTCGCGGACCGCGCCCGCCCAGTCGCCGGAGCGGACCCGCTCCTGTGCCTGCTCCTGGACCCGCCGGAGGGCCCGCTGCACCTCTTCGCGGGCGAACGCCTGGGCCTCGCGGGCCTCTTCACGAGCGCGGCGGGTCTCCTGCTCGGCGCGGCGGCGTTCGTCCTTCGCCCGGCGGGCCTGCTCCTTCCACTCCTCCCTCGCGCGGCGGAACTCCTCCTTCGCCTGCCGCCACGCCTCCTTGTCGCCGGGCTCCGGCCCGGCGCCCTCGTGCCCCTGACGGCCCTGTGCCCGTGCCTGCTGGGCGGCCTCGCGGATCTCGCGGCGCAGGTCGCTCGCCGAACCGCTCACGTCCGCCCGGATGTCGGAGGCCAGCGCGGCCACCGAATCGCGTATCTCCAGCTCCAGCTCGGCCAGTTCGCCGCCGCGCCCGGCCAGCTCCGCGCGGCCCGCGTCGGTGAGTGAGTAGACCTTGCGGCCGCCCTCGCTGGCGTGGGTGACCAGGCCCTCGGCCTCCAGCTTCGCCAGCCGCGGGTAGACCGTACCGGCCGACGGCGCGTACAGCCCCTGGAAGCGCTCCTCCAGCAGACGGATGACCTCGTAGCCGTGGCGCGGATTCTCGTCGAGGAGTTTGAGGAGGTAGAGGCGCAGACGGCCGTGGGCGAAGACGGGGGGCATGCTCAGAGCACCTTCTTCTCTATGGGCGGGGTGGCCGGGCCGTCGCCGGGGTGGCCGCCCGCGGTCTCGAAGACCGGTCGGCGCAGCAGCGCGAGGCCGCCGGAGACCGTGGTCGCCTTCAGTCTGCCCGCACCGGAGCCGAGCGTTCCGCTGATGTTCTTCGCGCCCCATCCGCCGCCGACCCGCAGTGTGTCGAAGGCGTTGGAGACCGTGCCGCTGGTGGTGCCCGCCTCCACCCGGGTGTCGGCGGGCTCCGGCAGCCGGATCGCCACCTCACCGGAGACGCTGGTCAGGTGGATGTCCGCGCCTCGGTCCGACGGGTCGAGGTCGAGGACCATGTCACCGCTCACCGAATCCGCCCGTACCGTCGCCGCGCCGCCGTCCAGCACCGTCAGATCCCCCGAGACGGAGTGGAACCGCAGGCCGCCGGTGACGCCCTGTGCCTCGACGCGGCCCGAGACGGTCTCCGCGCGCACCTCGCCGGTCAGTCCGACGAGTGTGCTGTCGCCCGAGACGGTATGGACCCGGGTGGGGCCCGCGACGCCCGTCACTATCGCCGTGGCGCCGACCGAGCTGACGTCGACGCGGGTGGCGGCCGGGACGGTCACCGACACCACCGCGCCGTGGTCGCGCCACCCCTTGTGCTGGAGGAAGGTGAACAGCTTCTTCCAGGGGCCCTTCCAGGGCGGGTTGTCGTACTCGATGGTGAGCGTGCCGCCGTCGAGGGAGACGGTCAGCGGCTCGCCCGTGATCTCGCCGATCTCCACCCGCGCCGGGCCCTCCTCGGCCGCGCCCACCACGTTGACCGCGCCGCCGCACAGCCGGATCTCCAGGGCCCGCACGGGCTCGTCGATCTCCAGGGTGCTGGGCTCGGTCACGCGGAGGGGATAGCGCGGCTGCGAACCCCCCGGCGCACCGGACCCGGGCGCAGAAGAACTCGACGTACCGAAACTCGACGTGCTGGACATACCGAACCCCCGGATGACGGAAACGCAACGCAACATATCGCGTCTTCTCCATACACGATATATCGCGGCAGGGCGAAGTCAAGAGTGAAGCTGAGAGGAAGCGGGGGAGGGGAGGGGAAGAAAGCCGTCGGCGCGATCGAGATACGAGGACGCGAGAGGCGGAGCCACGGTCCGGGAGCCGGGAGCCGGGAGCCGGGAGTCGGGAGCCAGGAGTCGGGAGTCGGAAGTCGGAAGTCGGAAGCCGAGAAGGCGGGACCCGGACGCCAGGGAAGCGCCGGACGCCGTAGACGCGACAGGGCCGGCGGCCGGGAGACATCTCCCGGCCGCCGGCCCCGGTCCCGTCGCCCCGCGGGGCGCGTCGTCTGCGGCTACTCGTCGTCCTCGTCGTCCAGCCGCGCCAGCCAGGTCGCCAGCCGCTCCACCGGTACCTCGAAGTCCGGGTTCAGGTCGACGAACGTACGCAGTTGTTCGGCCACCCAGCCGAGGGTGACCTCCTCCTCGCCGCGTCGGCTCTCCAGCTCTTCGATGCCGCGGTCAGTGAAATACACGGGCTCTCCACCAGGGGTCAGTAGGACGTTCCCGGCCAGGATAGGCAGGCCGGACACACCGCCGCGCACGGCCTGCCCCGCACCGCCCCGGCCCGGCGGGCCCGCCCCGGAAAAGCCCGCCCCCGCACCGCACGGACCGCCACGGGCTCGCCCCGGCACCGGCCCGGCGGGCTCGCCCCGGCACCGGCCCGGCGGGCCGCCCCGGCACCGGCCCGGCGGGCCCGCCACTCCGGGGAGGCGCGTCCCCTCCGGAATGCGCGCCGCCCCCGAAAATGCCCGCCCGCCCCCGGAAAGCGCGTCCGGGTACGGCGAAGGGCCCGCCCCCTCGTGGGGACGGGCCCTTCGCGATGTCCCGGATCTCCGGGGCGGCCGACTACGCGTCGAACGCCTCCGCGATGAGCTGGGCCTGCTCCGCCTGGTGACGCTTGGCGGAACCGACCGCGGGCGACGAGGAGTGCGGCCGCGAGATGCGGCGCAGACGCTCACCGTGCGGCACATCCGCACCGACCGCCAGGTCCAGGTGGTCGATGAGGTTGAGCGCGATGAACGGCCACGCACCCTGGTTGGCCGGCTCCTCCTGCACCCACAGGTACTTGCCGGCGTTCGGGTACTTGGCGATCTCTTCCTGGATCTCCTTGCCGGGCAGCGGGTACAGCCGCTCCAGCCGGATGATCGCGACATCGTCGGCACCGCGCTTGTCCCGCTCGGCGGCCAGGTCGTAGTAGACCTTGCCGGAGCAGAGCAGCACCTTGCGGACGTTCTTCGGGTCCGCCTTCGCGTCGCCGATCACCGGACGGAAACCGCCGGTGGTGAACTCCTCCGCCTTCGACGCCGCGGCCTTCAGACGCAGCATCGACTTCGGGGTGAAGACGACCAGCGGCTTGTGGTGCGGGTTGTGGACCTGCCAGCGCAGCAGGTGGAAGTAGTTCGACGGCAGCGTCGGCATGGCGACCGTCATGTTGTTCTGCGCGCACAGTTGGAGGAAGCGCTCGATACGGGCCGAGGAGTGGTCCGGGCCCTGGCCCTCGTAGCCGTGCGGCAGCAGCAGCGTGACGCCGGAGGTCTGGCCCCACTTCTGCTCGGCGGCGGTGATGTACTCGTCGACGACGGTCTGCGCGCCGTTGACGAAGTCACCGAACTGCGCCTCCCACATGACCAGCGCCTCGGGGCGGGCCAGGGAGTAGCCGTACTCGAAGCCCATGACCGCGTACTCCGAGAGCAGCGAGTCGTAGACGTTGTAGCGCGCCTGGTCGTCCGAGAGGTACAGCAGCGGGGTGTAGTCCTCGCCGGTCTCCCGGTCGACCAGCACCGCGTGACGCTGGCCGAAGGTGCCGCGGCGGCTGTCCTGGCCCGACAGGCGGACCGGGGTGCCCTCCAGCAGCAGCGAGCCGATGGCGAGGGTCTCGCCCATGCCCCAGTCGATCGTGCCGTCCTCGATCATCGAGGCGCGGCGCTGGAGCTGCGGCAGCAGACGCGGGTGGACGGTGACCCGGTCGGGGATGTTGACCTGCGACTCGGCGATCCGCTTGACGACCTCGTGGGAGATCGCGGTCTTCACCGCCACCGGGAACTCCGCCTGCGGGTCCGGCACCTCGGCCACACTCGGGGCGGCGACGGCCTCGCGGACCTCGGCGAAGACCTTCTCCAACTGTCCCTGGAAGTCCTGGAGCGCCTGCTCCGCCTCCTCCAGGGTGATGTCGCCCCGGCCGATCAGCGACTCGGTGTACAGCTTGCGCACCGAACGCTTCTTGTCGATCAGGTCGTACATCAGCGGCTGGGTGAAGCCCGGGTTGTCGGTCTCGTTGTGACCGCGGCGGCGGTAGCAGATGAGGTCGATGACGACGTCCTTGTTGAACGCCTGCCGGAACTCGAAGGCCAGCCGGCCCGCGCGGACGACGGCCTCGGGGTCGTCGCCGTTCACGTGGAAGATCGGCGCCTCGATCATGCGGGCCACGTCGGTGGCGTACATCGACGAACGCGACGACTCCGGGGCGGCGGTGAAGCCGACCTGGTTGTTGATGACGATGTGGACCGTGCCGCCCGTGCGGTAGCCGCGCAGTTGCGACATGTTGAGCGTCTCGGCGACCACACCCTGGCCCGCGAAGGCCGCGTCACCGTGGAGGGTGACCGGCAGGACCGTGAAGTCCGTGCCGCCCTTGTTGATGATGTCCTGCTTGGCGCGGGAGATGCCCTCGATGACCGGGTCGACCGTCTCCAGGTGGGACGGGTTCGCCGCGAGGGTCACCTTGATCTGCTCACCGTCCAGGCCGGTGAAGACACCTTCCTGGCCCAGGTGGTACTTCACGTCGCCGGAGCCGTGCATCGACTTCGGGTCGAGGTTGCCCTCGAACTCCCGGAAGAGCTGCGCGTAGGACTTGCCGACGATGTTGGCGAGGACGTTGAGACGGCCGCGGTGGGCCATACCGATGACGACCTCGTCCAGCCGCGACTCGGCGGCCGAGTCGATGACCGCGTCCAGCAGCGGGATGACGGACTCGCCGCCCTCCAGCGAGAAGCGCTTCTGGCCGACGTACTTGGTCTGCAGGAACGTCTCGAACGCCTCGGCGGAGTTCAGCCGGCGCAGGATGCGCAGCTGCTCCTCACGCTCGGGCGAGTTGTGCGGCCGCTCGACACGGTCCTGGATCCACTTGCGCTGCTTGGGGTCCTGGATGTGCATGTACTCGATGCCGGTGGTGCGGCAGTACGAGTCGCGCAGCACGCCGAGGATGTCGCGGAGCTTCATCATCGACTTGCCGGAGAAGCCGCCGACCGCGAACTCGCGCTCCAGGTCCCACAGGGTGAGGCCGTGCTCGATGATGTCGAGGTCGGGGTGCTTGCGCTGGTGGTACTCCAGCGGGTCGGTGTCGGCCATGACGTGGCCGCGGACCCGGTAGGAGTGGATCAGGTCGAAGACCCGGGCGGCCTTGGTGACGTCGTCGTCGTGGGAGACGTCGATGTCGCGCAGCCAGCGGACCGGCTCGTAGGGGATCCGCAGCGACTTGAAGATGTCGTCGAAGAAGTCGTTCTCGCCGAGCAGCAGCTGGCTCATGATGCGCAGGAACTCGCCGGAGGCGGCGCCCTGGATCACGCGGTGGTCATAGGTGCTGGTCAGCGTCATGACCTTGGAGATGCCCATCTTGTTCAGGGCATCCTGCGAGGTGCCCTGGAACTCGGCGGGGTAGTCCATGGCGCCGACGCCGATGATGAGGCCCTGACCGGGCATCAGCCGCGGCACGGAGTGGACGGTGCCGATACCGCCCGGGTTGGTCAGCGACGCGGTGACTCCGGTGAAGTCCTCCATCGTCAGCTTGTTGTTGCGGGCGCGGCGGACGATGTCCTCGTACGCCTGCCAGAACTCGAAGAAGGTGAGCGTCTCGGCCTTCTTGATGGCGGCGACGACGAGCTGGCGGTCACCGTTGGGCTTCACCAGGTCGATGGCGAGGCCGAGGTTGACGTGCTCGGGCTTGACCAGCGTCGGCTTGCCGTCCTTCTCCTGGAAGGAGTAGTTCATCGACGGCATGGCCTTGAGGGCCTGCACCATCGCGTACCCGATGAGGTGGGTGAAGGAGACCTTCCCGCCCCGGGCGCGCTTGAGGTGGTTGTTGATGACGATGCGGTTGTCGAAGAGCAGCTTCACCGGGACCGCGCGGACGGACGTGGCCGTCGGCAGCTCCAGCGAGGCGTTCATGTTCTTCGCGACGGCGGCCGACGGGCCGCGCAGCGTCACCAGCTCGGGGCCGGCCGGGGCCTCGGTGTCCTTCGTGGCGGCGGGCTTGGCGGCCGCCGGCTTCGCGGCGGGCGCGGGCTTCGCGGTCGCCGGGGCCGCTTTGGCGGGGGCCGGGGCGGACGCGGCGGGCTGCGCCGGGGCGGCCGGGGTCGCGGGCTGGGCGGACGCCGGGGTGGCCACGGGCTTCTCCTGGGTCGGCGGTACGGGGGCGGGGCCCTCGGCCGGCTGGCTCGGCGCGGCGGTGGCGCCCTGCTTGTAGTCGGCGAAGAAGTCCCACCAGGCTCGGTCTACCGAGTTCGGGTCCTGGAGGTACTGCTGGTAGATCTCGTCAACGAGCCACTCATTCGCACCGAACGCGGCGGCAGGGGACTTCCCCTGCCCGTCCTGGTCGGTCGAAATGTTCGAGCTGTTGGGGGACTGTGGCGACACGGCGGCAACCGCCCTCTTCCGCTTCCTAAGGTGGTGGACAGCGGAAATAAAGGCTACGCCTCTTGGAACCTTTGGTGCAGTCCGGGAGGGGTACAGGTAGCGCACGTCACATTCGCCGACGGGTTTCGCGGCATGACTTGGCGGGAAACACTCGGGGTTCGTCCGCGCGCGGGTACGACTCGCCGCGGGGAGACGCCCCTGATCAGGGGCGTGCACCGCCGTTCGTGTGCTTCCGGAACCGACCCTACGCCACGGGTCGTCAGCCGCGGCCGGACTCCGTTCCCGGAAGAGTGACCCGGATCCGGCAACCGCGGTCGGATTCGGCCACGCCGATGCGTCCGCCGTGCAGATCCACCGCCCAGCGCGCGATGGCCAGGCCCAGCCCCGTACCGCCGTCGGTCCCCGGGCCGGACGGGGCGGGACCGCCGCGGTTGAACCGTTCGAAGACGCGGTAGCGCTCCGCCTCCGGGATGCCCGGGCCCTCGTCCTGCACATCCAGCTCCAGGCTCTGCGGGCCCTCGCCACGCCGGGCGTGCACGGTGACCCGGCCGTGGCGCGGGCTGTGCTTGATGGCGTTGTCGATGAGGTTGGCGACGACCTGGTGCAGCCGCTCGGCGTCCGCGTACGCGGTCAGCTCCGGCGGCGAGACGTCCAGGTGGAGATGGACGTCCGTACGGGTGTGGGTGCCGGACCCGGCCGTTCCGGCGAGGGTGGAGGCGCCGCGGCTCATGTTGGCCTCCTTCAGCACCCCGGACAGGTACGGCCAGACCTCGAAGCGGCGGCAGTGCAGCGGGACGACGCCGTTGTCCAGCCGGGAGAGGTCCAGCAGATGCTCCACGAGCCGGCCCAGCCGCTCGGTCTGCTTCAGCGCCGTCCGCATCGTCTCCGGATCGGGCTCGGAGACGCCGTCGACGACGTTCTCCAGCACCGCGCGCAGCGCCGCGATGGGGGTGCGCAGCTCGTGCGAGACATTGGCGACCAGCTCCTTGCGGTGGGTGTCCACCGCCTCCAGGTCGGCCGCCATACGGTTGAAGGCGCTGGCCAGGTCGCCGAACTCGTCGCGCCGCTCGGCGCGCACCCGGCGGGTGTAGTCGCCCTGCGCCATCGACCGCGTCACATCCGTCATCTCGTCCAGCGGCGCGGTCAGGCTGTTCGCCACGAACTGCGTGATCAGCAGCGAGGCGATGATCGAGAAGACGGTGATGACCCGCAGTTCGGTCGCCGAGTGGATGGCGACGAAGACCAGCAGGGTGGTGATGATCACCGAGACGACGACCAGCGCGCCGAGCGCCGCCTTCACCGAACGGTAGGGATCGAGCGGCCGCAGCCCCTCCCACAGGCGCTCGGCCAGGGCGCGGCCGCGCGTCCGCCAGCCACGGGTCATGCGGGCGGGGTCTCCAGCGCGTAGCCGACGCCGTGGACCGTACGGATGCGCTCGGCGCCGATCTTGCGGCGGAGCGCCTTGATGTGGCTGTCGACCGTGCGCGTCCCGGACGCGTCGGCCCAGTCCCACACCTCGGCCAGCAACTGCTCACGCGAGAGCACCGCGCGCGGGGTGTTGGCCAGACAGACCAGCAGGTCGAACTCGGTCGGCGTCAGATGGACATCGGCGCCCCGCACCCGCACCCGGCGCTGCGCGTGGTCGATCTCCAGCTCGCCCAGGCGCAGGATGCCGCTGCGCGGGGTGTGCGCGGCGAGCGCCGCCCGCTCCACGCGGCGCAGCAGGACGTGCACCCGCGCGGCCAGCTCCCGCATGGAGAACGGCTTGGTCATGTAGTCGTCGGCGCCGACGCCGAGGCCGACCAGCATGTCCGTCTCGTCGTCGCGCGCGGTCAGCATCATCACCGGCACCGGGCGCTGCGCCTGCACCCGGCGGCACACCTCCAGGCCGTCGAAGCCCGGCAGCATCACGTCGAGGACCAGCAGGTCCGGCTGCCACGCCTCGGCGGTGTCGACGGCCGCGGGGCCGTCCGTGGCCGTCTGTACCTGGAAGCCCTCGGCGCGCAGCCGGGTCGCGATGGCGTCCACGATCGTCGGGTCGTCCTCGACGACCAGCACCCGGCGCTGGGCGCCCGGCGTGGCCGCGGCGGTACCGCCCTGGCTGGTCTGAGTCTGGTCCATCGCCCGCCCCTGCATGTCCCCGTGTGCCTGGTCGCGTAGTGACTGGATGTGCGGCCTCGCGGCGCGCGGCGGCCCGTGCGGGGCCGTGTGCCGCGGCGCCGCGTCACATCCAGGGGAGCAGCGTAAGCGCACGGTGTGACTGTCGGCTACGCGCCCTTGTGCGCGAGGTGAACGACGTCGGGGACACCTCGGGCAACGGGCACCTCTTCCGTGCGAACACGCTGGAACCCGGCATTCCGGAGTGCCTGGTCGAAGGCGGGCGACGGCTGCGCCGACCAGACGGCCAGCACCCCGCCCGGCGTCAGCGCCGCACGGCAGGCCGCGAGCCCGGCGGGGGAGTAGAGCCCGTCGTTGCCGTCGGTGACGGTCCAGTCCGGGCCGTTGTCGATGTCCAGGCACAGCGCGTCGTACGCACCGGGGGGCGTGTCCTCGCGCAGATGGGCCACGAGATCGGCGTGGACGATCGCGGCGCGGGGGTCGGCGAGCGCCCGGCCGGTGAGCGCGGACAGCGGGCCCGTGCGGTGCCAGTCGATCACCGCGGCCTCCCGCTCGATCACCTCGATCCGCCCCCAGCGCTGCTCCTCCACCGCCCTGACCAGCGAGAATCCCACGCCGAGGCCGCCGATCAGCGCGGCCGGACGCTCCCGCTCCGGCGGCAGGGCGGCGAGCGCCGCGTCGATCAGCAGCCGTTCGGAGCGGCCGTCGGAGGTGTCCATCAGGAAGCAGCCGTTGGCGATGATCTCGAAGACCGGCGCGCCACCGGAGCCGTCCGCGCCGCCGCGCCGGCGCAGCACCACCTCGCCGTACGGGCCCTCGCGGCGATCCAGGGTGACCGGCCCCTCCGCGGGGCCGGCCGGGGACGGGAAGGTCGGGTCGCAGGGAACGGGAGTCATACGGGCCATCCTGGCCAACCACGCGTCCGCCGGTCCAACCGGCGCCGCGGGCGACGCGGCGGCCCCCTGCCGGGTTGCGTGCCGTGACGTACCTCACCCGGGGCGGTCCGTCGCGGGGTGAACGGCCGGGCGCCGCCGCGCGTTGAGTACGCGGACGCCCCGGGGGCGGGGCGGCGAGGACCGGCCGGGAAGACGCGAAGGGGAGGGGCGGTGTGATGGGGACGGACGGTGGGGCGGCGGTGCCGTCCCGGGGCGGGCGGGCGGCCGGGCCCGTGGGGCTACGGGGTGCCCGGAAGGGGCTCGCCACCTGGGCGGCCGGTTCCGGGGAGCCCTCGCGCGGGGCCCGGGCGGAGGCGGCGGGCGGGCCGTCCGGCGGGACGGTGCGGGCCCGGTGGTGGCCGGGGCGGTTCCTGCCCGGCCCCCGGGCGACGCCGTTCACCTTCTGCTACACGCTGCTGCTGGTGGCGACGTCGCTCTTCGCGGCGTACGCGGACCCGGCGCGGGTGGCGGAGCTGCTGCGGGCCTCCAGCACCGACGCGGCACATCTGGCCGCCGCGCCGCTGCGGGTTCTGGTGGCCAGCGCGCTGTGGAGCGACGGCGGGATGCTCTCCGGGTTCGCGCTCGCCTTCGTCGTGGTGCTGACCGCGCTGGAGCGGCGGGTCGGCGCCGCGCGCACCCTCGCGGTCTTCCTCGGCGGCCATGTGCTGGCCACCCTCGCCACCGAACTGCCGGTGGGCGCCGCCGTCGCCGCCGGGACGCTGCCGCCCGGTGCGGCGCACCGCCTCGACTACGGCATCAGCTACGGCGTGATGGCCTGCGCCGGAGCGCTGGCCGGACTGCTGCCGGGGCGGCTGCGGTGGCCGCTGCTCACCGGCGCCGCCTGCTACGCCACGGCCGGCCTGCTGACCTTCGCCGACCCGCTCAGCTCCTGCGGCCATCTCCTCTCCCTCGCCATCGGCGCCGCCGCCTGGCACCCGCTGCGCCGCGGACGGTCCGGCCCGCCCCCGGCCCGGCTCCACGGCGACCTCGGCCATCCGGCACTGCGCCGGGGACCGGGCCGCCCGGGGACGGTCGCGGGGGTGCGCCGGCGGGGGTGAGTCCGGGGGCGCGCCGGTCGCGGGCACGGACGGGCCGGAGCCGGCGTGTGCCGGGCCGCCGCCCCGTTCGCCCGCGCGGGGTCGCCCGTTCCCCTCGCCCCGCGGTCGGGGCCTGTTTCCGCTGGTCACCGGCGAGTCCGTGCTCGATGGGCCGCCCCGCCCGGCCCGGGCCCGGCCGTCCTCAGCCGCCCGGCGGTGTCCACACGTACGGCGTGGTGGTGGTGACAGCGTGGAGGCCGAGGCGGCGGAGGACGGGGGCGCTGTCGGCGGAGGCGTCGACCTGGAGGAGGTCCACGCCGTGGGCCACGGCGAGGGTGGCGCGGGCGGCGACCAGCGCGCGGTAGAGACCCCGGCCGCGCCAGGCGGGCAGTGTCGAGCCGCCCCACAGACCCGCGGTGCCGGTGCCGGGCCGCAGCACCAGCCACCCCGCCGACACCACTTCGCCGGCGGCCTCGGCGACCAGTACGGCGATGTGGTCCGGGGCGGCCGCGATCCGGGCGATCAGATCGTCGGCCAGCCAGCCGTGGTCGTCGCCCCAGACCGCGGTCTCCATGGCGGCGACGCGCCGCATGTCGGCGTCGTCGGTGACCTGACGCAGGGTGATGCCCTCGGGGAGCGCGGGGTCCCCGGCCAGCTCCCGGGCGCGGCCGATGAGGACGGTCTCCCGCTCCTCGGGGACGAATCCGGCGGCCCGCAGCCGCTCGGGGAGGTCCGCCGGCCGGTCGTGGCCGCGGGTCTTCCACTCCACCGCCTCGCCCCGGGCGGCGAAGACCGCGCACTGCCGGGCGATCAGCGCGTCCAGCGCGGCGCCGTCCACGCCCAGGTCCGGCGGGCCGCTGACGAACCCGCGGAACTGCCCGGTCAGCCGGGTCACCGGCCCGTCCTGCTCCAGGGTGACGCCCCGGGGGAGCTCCGCCGGAACGCCCCGCATCCGCTCGTCGTAGGCCGCGAGCAAGCCGTCGATGGTGTCCGTCACGGTTCGACGGTACGAGCGGTGGCAAACGGTTTTCCGGCACCGCGGGCGGCGGGGCGTGGCGCGGGGGCGAGGAGCGCGGCCGTGGCGCGGGGCGGTCCCGCGCAGTGGCGCCGGGGCCCGGCCTCGCCCCGTCCGCCGGGGTCCCGTGGCGAGAGGCCGCCTGCCCGCCGTCCGCTCCGAGCCGCAGTGCGCGCCCGCTCCCGCGCCGCCCCTGGCAGCCGCGCTCCGCGGCCGCCGCGCGCTCACCGCCGCCTGTTCGCGACCCCCCGCTTCCCGCTGATCGCTCACAGCGAACACGGACCGGGGAACATCCGGCCGCGCACTTGCATTGAGTGAGTACAGCTCAACTTGCCTGCCGAAGGGGAGATCATGGCTTCGTCGTCCCACACGCTCACTCTGCCCGTGCTGCCCCTCGATGACGAGGTGGTCCTGCCCGGCATGGTCGTGCCGCTGGACCTGTCGGACGCGGATGTGCGAGCCGCCGTCGAGGCCGCGCAGTCCGCCGCCGACCAGGGCAACAAACCGGAGGTGCTCCTTGTGCCCCGCGTCGACGGCACGTACGCGGCGATCGGCACGCTCGGGCGGATCGAGCAGGTCGGCCGGTTGTCCGGCGGCGATCCGGGCGCGCTGATCCGCGGACTGCGCCGGGTGCGCATCGGCTCCGGCACCACCGGGCCGGGCGCCGCCCTCTGGGTGGAGGGCAGCGCCGTCGAGGAGACGGTGCCCGGCGCCGACGGCGAGGGCGGCCGCGCGCTCCCGGGCGCCGTCACCGAACTCGTCACCGAGTACAAGGCGCTGGCCACCAGTTGGCTGCGCAAGCGCGGTGCCTGGCAGGTCGTCGACCGCGTCCAGCAGATCGAGGACGTCTCCGCCCTCGCCGACAACGCCGGTTATTCGCCCTTCCTCACCACCGAGCAGAAGGTCCGGCTGCTGGAGACCACCGACCCGGTGGCCCGGCTGAAGTTCGCCACCGAGACGCTCCGCGACCACCTCGCCGAGCAGGACGTCGCCGAATCCATCGCCAAGGACGTCCAGGAGGGCGTCGACAAGCAGCAGCGGGAGTTCCTGCTGCGGCGGCAGCTGGAGGCGGTCCGCAAGGAGCTGTCCGAGCTGAACGGCGACGACGGCGACGAGAGCGACGACTTCCGTGCCCGCGTCGAGGCCGCCGCCCTGCCCGAGGACGTCCGCAAGGCCGCCCTCAAGGAGGTCGACAAGCTGGAGCGGGCCGGTGACCAGAGCCCCGAGGGCCCCTGGATCCGCAACTGGCTCGACACCGTCCTCGAACTGCCGTGGAACGAGCGGAGCGAGGACGCCTACGACATCGCCGGTGCCCGCGCCGTGCTCGACGCCGACCACGCCGGTCTGGACGACGTCAAGGAGCGCATCACCGAATACCTCGCGGTCCGCAAGCGCCGCGCCGAACGGGCGGCCGAAGCCCCCGAGGGCCCGGAGACCGGCGGCGCCCGCCGTGCCGGGGGCGCCGTGCTGGCGCTCGTCGGCCCGCCCGGCGTCGGCAAGACCTCGCTCGGCGAGTCCGTCGCGCGGGCCATGGGCCGCTCCTTCGTCCGCGTTGCGCTCGGCGGCGTCCGGGACGAGGCGGAGATCCGCGGCCACCGGCGGACGTACGTCGGCGCGCTGCCCGGCCGTATCGTCCGGGCGATCAAGGAAGCCGGTTCGATGAACCCGGTGGTGCTGCTCGACGAGATCGACAAGGTCGGCTCCGACTACCGCGGCGACCCCGCCGCCGCCCTCCTGGAGGTCTTGGACCCGGCGCAGAACCACACCTTCCGCGATCACTACCTGGAGGTCGAACTCGACCTCAGCGACGTGGTCTTCCTCGCCACCGCCAACGTCCTCGACGCCATCCCCGGCCCGCTCCTGGACCGCATGGAGCTGGTGCGGCTGGACGGCTACACCGAGGACGAGAAGATCGTCATCGCCCGTGACCATCTGCTCCCGCGCCAGTTGGAGCTGGCCGGACTCGCGCCCGGCGAGGTCACCTTCGACGACGCCGCGCTGCGCAAGCTGGCCGGTGAGTACACCCGCGAGGCGGGCGTACGCGGTCTGGAGCGCGCGATCGCCCGGCTGCTGCGCAAGGTGGCCGCCCGGCACGAACTGGGCGAGCGGGAGCTGCCGTTCACCGTCACCGAGGAGGAGCTGCGTCCGCTGATCGGACGGCCGCACCACACCCCGGAGGCGGCGCAGGACCCGGCCGTGCGGCGCACCGCCGTGCCCGGGGTGGTCACCGGGCTCGCGGTCACCGGCGCCGGCGGCGACGTGCTGTACGTCGAGGCGTCGCTCGCCGATCCGGAGACCGGCGCCTCGGGGCTGACGCTCACCGGGCAGCTCGGCGACGTGATGAAGGAATCGGCGCACATCGCGCTGTCGTTCCTGCGCTCGCGCGGCGCGGAGCTGGAACTGCCGGTCGGCGACCTCAAGGAGCGCGGCGTCCACCTGCACGTACCCGCCGGAGCCGTCCCGAAGGACGGGCCGAGCGCGGGTGTGACGATGACCACCGCGCTGGCCTCGCTGCTGTCGGGCCGTCAGGTGCGGCCGGATGTGGCGATGACCGGTGAGGTGTCGCTGACCGGGCGGGTGCTGCCGGTCGGCGGGATCAAGCAGAAACTGCTCGCCGCGCACCGCGCGGGCATCACCACGGTGATCATCCCGCAGCGCAACGAACCGGATCTGGACGAGGTCCCCGAGGAGGTCCTGAGCGCTCTCGACGTACGGCCGGTCGCCGATGTGCGCACCGTGCTGGAGCTGGCGCTGACCGACGCCGCCGTGCCGGTCCGCGACCCGGCCGCTCCGGACGGCGCGGTGCCCGCCGCGGCGTGACGGACGCGGCGGTCACCGCACCGGGGCCCCTCCCGCAAGGCGCGGGAGGGGCCCGTTCGTGCGGGGTGGCTCAGCCGTTGGCGAGCGCCTGGAGCCGGTCGTAGGCGCCGTTGAAGGAGTTGTGGTCCCCCACGGTCGGGCCGGTCGAGGTGTACTGCCAGATGGTGTGGAAGCCCCACCCGGCCGGGAGTTCGCCGACCGAGGAGCCGTAGCGCGGCACCCACAGCGGGTTGACGGAGCCGAAGCCCGCGTAGTTGCCGGTGCACTGCTTCCACCAACTGGTGGAGGTGTAGATGACGGCGTCGCGTCCGGTGCGCGACTTGTAGGTCGCGAACCAGTCCTTCATCCAGTTGACGAGCCCGGTGGCGCTCATGCCGTAGCAGGTGGCGCCGTACGGGTTGTACTCCATGTCCAGCGCGCCCGGCAGGGTCTTGCCGTCCTTGGACCAGCCGCCGCCGTGGTCGACGAAGTAGTTGGCCTGGGCGGCGCCGCTGGAGGTGTTCGGCGTGGCGAAGTGGTACGCGCCGCGGATCATGCCGATGTTGTACGAGCCGTTGTACTGCTGCGCGAAGTACTCGTTGACGTAGCTGGTGGACTCCGTCGCCTTGACGTACGCGAACTTCACGCCGCTGTTCCACAGCGTCTGCCAGTTGACGTTGCCCTGGTGGCCGCTGACGTCGACACCTTCGACCCCGGAGAGCAGCCCGGTCGCCGGGCGGTCGGTGCCGGTGCCCTCGTGTGCGGCGATCTGTGATCCGGCCCAGTCCTGGCCGGGGTGGGACGGTTCGGGCGCGTCCTTGGCGGGTGTCGCGGCGGTCGCGCTGCCGCCGGACAGGCCCAGCAGCAGCGCGAGGAGCGCGAGCAGGGCGCCGGCCGCGGTGGCCAGGGAGCGGGTGCGGTGCGGGGAGCCCGACCTGTGCACGAGCATGCGTGCCTCCGGTTTTCGTGTGGGTGACCTGAGGGGGGCGGAGCCGCGGCGTGCCGGGGCTCCGGATGTCACGCGCCGCCGGGGTACGGCGGCGACCGCGTGGTGCGTGATGGTGCGCGGTACGTGGTGCCGAAGTGCGAGGTGCGGAGGTGCGGAAGTGCCGACGTACGCGGTGCGGTGGTGCGTGGTGCGCGCGGGCGCCTTCGGTGCGTACGCCCCGCGTGGACCGGCCCTGGCGACACCTGACTTGGTGTGGCCATGCCAGAAATGACGATACGCGCGTAGACCGCGGCGATAAAAGGGGGACACGGGGCTGCCGTTGGTCTAATCCTGCGAAATACTGGCGGAGCTGCGGCTTCGGCCGCGGCGAGCGGAAACTTTTCACGAACGGAAACGCCGGAAAGGGTGCTGACGTGCGCGACACCGGAGCCGACGGAGCGGCGGAGCAGGGCGACGCGGCAGGTGTGGACCACGTATTCCTCGCCCTGGAGCGCGAGTTGGCGGTGTTCCTGCGCCGGGCCCGCGCCTCCTCCGGCGAACTGGCCCGCGAGGTCCACCCCGATCTGGAGCCCGCCGCGTACGGCCTGCTGGTCCGGCTCGACGACGCCGGGGCGCAGCGCGCCACCGACCTCGCCGGGTACTTCGGCGTCGGCAAGGCGACCATGAGCCGTCAGTTGCACGCCCTCGAAGGGCTCGGACTCATCGCCCGCGAGCCGGATCCGGCCGACGGCCGCGCCGTCCTGGTCCGTCTCACCGACGAAGGACGCGAGCGCTACAGCCGCGTCCGGCTCGCCCGCCGCGCCCGCTACGCCCGCCGCCTCGCCGGCTGGGACCGCACCGAGATCGCCGAGCTGAGCCGCCTGCTGCACCGCCTCAACGCCGGACAGGAGGGCGAGGAGGCGCCGTAGGGCGCGGGCGCCGACGGCGCACGCACCGGGTCCGCGCGCGGCCGACCGCCCCCTCGCCACGGAGCCGCGTTCCGGACGTTCAGGGCTCCACGTACACCACCGCCGCGTCGTCGTGGCGCTTGCCGCGCGGATACGCGGTGCCCTCCGGGTCCGCGTCCTCCGCCGCGCGGACCGCGTCGATCAGCGCCTGCGGACCGCGGTGCGCCACCAGCGCCGCGCACTCCCGCCAGGAGCCCTCGCGGAAGACCTCGACCCAGCGCCCGGCGCCGTCGCTGAGCGCCGTGAGCGCCCGCACCCCGGCGCGCGGCGTCCGGCCGGTCAGTGCGCGGGCGGCCACCGACGGATCGGCCGCCGCCGTGAAGAACCCGCCCTCGGCGTTGCGCAGCGCCTCGACGGAACGCACGTACGCGCGCACCGCGGCCTCCCGCCCGGCCGCCCCGCGCTCCATCGCCCGCAGCGCCTCACGCTCGGCGCGGACCTTTGGGGTCAGTTCGGCGAGCCGGGTGTCGCGGACCGCCGTCACGGCACCGTCCGCGCCCTCCAACAGCAGGACCGAGTCGGAGAGTACGAGGTGCTCGACGCACTCCTCGGACCACCGCACGGCGACCACGGTGGCCTGTGGAGTACGGGGGTGAGAAAGGTCACATGTGGAACGGTGAAGGGCGGCCGTACGGGAGATGGCCTCCGCGAGCACCTCAGGGAGCGTCATGTCCCGGTGCGAACCCGACAGTTCGAGCATCGTGCCCCCGAGCCGCGCGGTGAACCACGCCACCGGATGCCCGCAGCCGTAACCGCCCTCTGGCGGGGTCACCCCGTCCAGCAGGACGAGGGCCCCTCCCCGGCCCGACGCGGGAAGGGCCACGGACGCGTAGTCCTCGTTTGGGTGTTGGGGATCGCCGGGGGCGACGGCGAGTTCGATGCGCATGGCGGGCAGTCTGCCGGAGGTCCGCCTGGCGGCGGCGGTGGCGGCGCGGTGCGGGCGGGGGAACGGCGGCGCGGCGCCCGGCCGTGCGCGGCGGGGCGCCCCGTGCGGGGGCGCGCGGTGCGGGCGCGCATCTTTGCAGGCGCCGACCGGTTCTCCAAACGGGTCGCCAGGTTGCGCATGGTTGCACCGGGAATCGGCCACGCGCGGAAGTTGATGGTCAACTTCCGATTGTTGTTCACTCATTCGCGTGGCCGGGCAGGTGTTGCCGAGTCACTGCGCGGAGCCGGTGGAAAGGTCATTTCCCGGATCATGGGGGCGGGCCGGGACATACGTCGCGCCGCGCAAAGCCGGGCTGTTTCCCTTCGCGGAAGTGTGCACTGCTGCGGTTTCGCGCAGGTTCGCCCCGCGAGCGGAAACCGAGCCGGACCCGCGCGCCACACGGCGTGGGCAGGCGAGACAGGAATGCGAGCAGCGGTGCGGAAGAAGCGGCTTCGGGGCAGCGCAGGGAAGCCGGGTACACCGGCCCGACCGGTCCCGGTACCGGACACGGGCACGGGCCCCGGCGCGAACGCGGCGGCCGGCGGCGACCGGACGGGCAGGCGCCCCGCGCGCGTGCGCAACCGTCTGATGGGCGCGGTGGCGGTGGTCGCGGTCGCCGTGGCGGGCGCCGGCGCCCCCGGCATCAGCGCCGCGGTGGACGACACCCACACCAGCCAGCGCCTGGTGGGCCTCGCCCAACTCGACGCACGGGCCATCGCGCTCTCCCACTCCCTGGCCGACGAACGCGACGTCATGACGTCGTACGTCGCCACCGGGCGCGGCGGGAACACCGCCGCCGGGTACGAGTCGCTGCGCGCCCGCGTCGACCGGCAACTGCGCGATCTGCGCGCCGCGGCGCAGGGCGCGGCCGGTGAGACCGCGGTCTACGCCGCCGCCGAGAAGCAGCTCGCCACGCTGGCGCAGACCCGCCAGGAGGCCCTGGCCGGACCGGTGACGGCGGACGCCACCTACGAGGCGTACACCCGCACCCTCCAGGCGCTCGGCGCCATCGCCGACGACATCGCCCGGTCCCTGCCCGGACGCGCGGACGCCGCCGACGCCGGCACCCGGGCACTGCCCGCGCTGGGCCGCGCCGTCGAACAGGCCGCCGGCACCCGCGCGCTGCTGCTCGCGGCGCTGCGGGCGGGCGGCGAGCAGCCCCGGCTGACCGCCGCCGCCCAACTCGCCCACCTGCGCGAACAGGGCTCCCTCGCGGACTTCACCCAGCTCGCCGGGGAAGCCGCCCAGGACCGCTACGACGCAACCGTCAACGGCGCCGACGTCACCACCGCGGAGCGATACCTCACCCGCCTCACCGACCAGCCGCGCCTGGACGCCGCCGACACGGCGCTCAGCCGCTCGCGGGTGCAGGCCAGCCTCACCGCCCGTACGGATCTGATGCGCGGCGTCGAAGCGGCCCTGGCCACCCAGGAGATCCAGCGCCTGTCCGCACTGCGCGACGACGACGTCACCGCGCTGGAGATCGAGATCGCGCTGGTCGGCATCTGCCTGCTGCTCGCGCTCGGTGTCTCGGTCTCCGCCGCCCGCTCCATGACCCGCCCGCTGGCCGCGCTGCGGCTCGGCGCCAAGCGGGTCGCCGCCGACCCGGCGCACGAGGAGCCCATCGCCTTCAAGGGCCGCAACGACGAGTTCGCCGCCGCGGTCCGCTCCGTCAACGCCCTGCACGCGCAGGTCGCCGAGGTCGCCCGGCGCACCGCCGAGCTGGAGGGCGAGCGCGGCCGGCTGATCACCGCCCGGCAGCGCCTCGCCGACGAGCGCGAGGTCCTCGACGGCGAACGCACGGCGCTGAAGGCCGAGGTCGCGGAGTTGACCGAGCGGCTGGCGACGCTGCGCACCGGGGTGCACGGCCGGTACGTCAACCTCGCGCTGCGCACCATCAGCCTGGTCGAGCGGCAGCTCCACGTCATCGAGTCGATGGAGGAGCAGGAGCAGGACCCCGAGGCCCTGCAGACCCTCTTCAAGCTCGACCACTTCGCCGCGCAGATGCGCCGCTACAGCGAGAACCTGCTGGTCCTGGCCGACACCGAGCACGGCACCAGCAACGCGGGCCCGGTGCCGCTGCTGGATGTGCTGCGCGCCTCGGTCAGCGAGATCGAGCGCTACGACCGGGTGGTCATCCAGGCGCTGCCGCCGCACGCGCAGATCGCCGGGTTCGCCGCCGACGACGTGAGCCACCTGGTCGCCGAACTCCTGGAGAACGCCACCGCCTTCTCCCCGCCGGAGGCCCATGTCGAGCTGTCCGGCTGGCTGCTGGAGACCGGCGAGCTGATGCTCTCGGTGCAGGACGAGGGCATCGGTATGACCGCCGAACGCCTCGCCGAGCTGAACGAGCGGCTCGCCGACGCGGAGACCGCGTCCACCTCCGAGACCATCGACGAGGCCCTGGGCCTGGGCCTGTACGTCGTGGTGCGGCTCGCCGCCCGGCACGGCGTCCGGGTGCAGCTCCGCGCCCAGCAGCAGGGCGGGGTCACCGCCGTCGTGGTGCTGCCCGGCTCGATCCTGCCGACCCGCCCGGGCCCGGTGAACACCCGCGCGGGCGCCCCGGCCCCCGGCCCGGCCCTGCCCGGTTCGGTCGCCGAGGCGAACTCCAACGCGCTCCAGTCGCGGGTCCCGCGCGCCGACCCGTCGGCCCTCCCGAAGCGCGGCGCGGCCCCGGCACAACCGGCCCCGGCCCCGACTCCGGCCGGTCCCGCCCCCGTACAGCCCGCGCCGCAGGCCCCCGCACCGGCCCCCGCGCCGCAGGCCGACCCGCTGGTCGCCGCCGCGGAGCGCGCCATCGACGCGGCCGGCCTCCCGGACCGGGGCGCCCCCGCGGCCCCCGCCGACCCGGCGGCCCCGCAGTCGCCCACCGCCGCACAGGCGCAGGCGCCGTCGCCCGCCGGACCGCAGGCCCCGGCGGGCCCGCAGGCTGCCGCTTCCCAGGCACCGGCCCCGCAGCCCCCGGCCGCGCAGTCGCCCGCCGCCCCCGGCGTCCCGGGCGCGGCGCCCGGCCGTCCGGCCCCGGCCGGTCCCGTCGCCCCGTACGCCGAGGCGCCCGCCGGGCCGCGGACGCCCGCGCCGCAGGCACCCGGCATACCGCAGGCACCGGCCGGGCCGCAGGCTCCGGCGCAGCCGGAGGCACCCGCGGCCCCGCAGCCTTCCGGCACGGACGGCGGCAGCCCGTACGGGCCGAGGTCGTCCGGCCCCTACGGGCCCGGCACCGGCAGCCACCGCCGGCCGGAGGGGCCCGCCGCCCCGGCCGATCCGTACGCCATCGGGCCCGACCAGCACACCCGGCCCGCTCCGGCCCCGGAGACCGGCCCGGTGGCCGCGCCGCACGGCGGCGAGGGCGCGGCGGACGCGGCGGAGCAGCCCGCGGTGCCCGAGCAGCGGCGTACGGACATGGGCCTGCCCAAGCGGACGCCCAAGGTCGTCGCGCCGAAGGCGAACAACGCCGCGCCGCGCAAGAGCGGCACGGCCAACGCGGAGGCGCTGCGCCGACGGCTCGGCGGCTTCCAGCAGGGCGCGCGCTCCGGCCGCCGTGAGGTCGAGGCGGAGCTCGCGAGCGGGCCCGAAGGGTTGTTCGGGGGTGCGCCGCAGCCGGCGGCGCCGCAGCCCGGGACCGCGCAGCAGACCAACGCACAGAAGGACACCGACGGAGCGGGGGCCCCGGGTAAGAGCCACATGGCCGAGGAGGCACGCGATTGATGGCCCGAGTACCCATTGCCCACGGAGCAGGCCGGAGCACCCAGGCCCGGAACCTGCACTGGCTGCTGACCAATCTCGTCGACGAGGTCCCGGGGATTCTCTCCGTCGCCGTCGTCTCCTCCGACGGGCTGCTGCTGCTCTCCTCCGACCCCGGACGGAACGAGGTGGCGGGCCAGGGGAGCGGCGGGGGCCCGAGCGGCTCCAGCGCCGACCTGGCCACCATCGTCTCCGGACTGGGCAGCCTCACCTCCGGCGCCGCCAAGCTGATGTCCGGCGGGCTGGTCAAACAGACCATGGTCACCATGGACGAGGGCAGTCTCTTCGTCATGTCGATCAGCGACGGCTCGCTGCTCGGCGTGCACGCCACCCCGGACTGCGACATGAGCGTCATCGCCTACCACATGGCGCTCTTCGTCGGCCGGGCCGGACATGTCCTCACCCCCGAACTCCGCAGCGAACTGCGTAAGTCGATGGAGAGCGCCCAGTGAGCACCACACCCCAACTCCCCGTGCGCGGCGGGGACCGCAAACCCGCGCGCGTACGACCGTATTCACTGACCGGCGGCCGGACCCGCTTCGGTCACGTCCTGCTCGTCGAGACGTTCGTGGCGGCGCTGGACGCCCCCGGGGAGCGGCCGGAGCTGACGTCCGGCGGCTGGGGCGACCGGGTCATGCCGGAGATGCGCGCCATCGTGGAGCTGTGCCGCCGGATGCGTTCCGTCGCGGAGATCTCCGCGCTGCTCAAGATGCCGCTCGGCGTGGTCCGGGTGCTGCTGAGCGACCTCGCCGACCAGGGAAAGATCCGCGTCTACGGCACCGGGCACGGCACCGGCCGGCCCGACCGCGCGCTGCTGGAAAGGGTGCTGAGTGGACTTCACAGGCTCTGACACGATAACGGCCGGTGCGGCGGGCGCCGACGTGGACCTGTTCGCCGGCGGTGCGCAGTCCGCCGCCGACGCGGGCCTGCAGAGCTGGCAGACCGACCGCTCCCGCGCCCCGATCGCCACCAAGATCGTGGTCGCCGGCGGTTTCGGCGTCGGCAAGACCACCTTCGTCGGCTCGGTCTCGGAGATCACCCCGCTGCAGACCGAAGCGGTGATGACGCAGGCCAGCGCGGAGACGGACGATCTGACCGCCACGCCGGAGAAGACGACCACCACGGTCGCGATGGACTTCGGCCGCATCACCCTCGATGAGGAGCTGGTGCTCTACCTGTTCGGCACGCCCGGACAGCAGCGCTTCTGGTTCATGTGGGACGACCTGGTGCGCGGGGCGATCGGCGCGATCGTGATGGCGGACACCCGGCGCCTGGAGGACTGCTTCCCGGCGCTCGACTACTTCGAGAGCTGCCAGCTCCCCTACGTCGTCGCCGTCAACCACTTCGAGGGGACGCCGATGTACGCGGTGGAGGACGTACGGGACGCGCTGACGGTGCCCCCGCACGTACCCGTCGTGATCATGGATGCGCGGAGCCGGCCCACGGTCGTCGAGTCGCTGCTGGCACTGGTCGGCCACGCGCTGGCCGAAACGCCCGAATAGGCTTCCGCCGGCACCGACCCACCCCCCTCCCCGAAGCAGCAGCAACGCAGAGAAGAGCCCGCCATGCGGAAGATACTCGTCGTGGGAGCCGGCCAGTCCGGCCTCCAGCTCGCCCTTGGCCTCCAGTCCAAGGGGTACGAGGTCACCCTGATGTCCAACCGCACCTCCGACGAGATCCGCTCCGGCCGGGTCATGTCGACGCAGTGCATGTTCCACACCGCCCTCCAGCACGAGCGCGACCTCCAGTTGAACTTCTGGGAGAACCAGGCCCCGCGGATCGAGGGCCTCGGCGTCTCGGTCGCCGCCCCCGGCAGCTTCGAGTCGCCCGAGGGCTCCCAGCGCGCCATCGACTGGGTCGGCAAGCTCGACGGCTACGCCCAGTCCGTCGACCAGCGGGTCAAGATGGCCGGCTGGATGGAGACCTTCGCGCAGCGCGGCGGCCAGCTCGTCATCCACGGCGCCGCCGTTTCCGACCTGGACTTCTTCGCCTCCCGCTACGACCTGACGCTGGTCTCGGCGGGCAAGGGCGAACTGGTCTCGATGTTCGGCCGCGACGCGTCCCGTTCGCCGTACGACGCCCCGCAGCGGGCGCTGGCCGTCGCGTACGTCCACGGCATGGGACCGCGCCCGGAGCACCCCGAGTTCGACGCGGTGCGCTGCAACCTGGTGCCGGGCGTCGGTGAGCTGTTCGTCATGCCGACGTTCACCAACACCGGCCGGGCGGACATCCTCTTCTGGGAGGGCATCCCCGGCGGTCCGCTCGACGCGTTCCAGGGCGTCAAGGACCCCAACGAGCACCTGGCGCTCACCCTCGAACTGCTGGAGAAGTTCCTGCCCTGGGAGTACGCCCGCTGCACGAAGGTCGAACTGACCGACGCGCAGGGCACGCTGGCCGGGCGGTACGCCCCGACCGTGCGCAACCCCATCGGCCGGCTGCCCTCCGGCGGTCTGGTCCTCGGCGTCGCGGACGTCGTCGTCGCCAACGACCCGATCACCGGCCAGGGCTCCAACTCCGCCGCCAAGTGCGCCCAGGCCTACCTCGACTCCATCGTCGAGCGCGGTGACCGGCCGTTCGACGCGGAGTGGATGCAGGCCACCTTCGACCGCTACTGGGAGACGGCGCAGCACGTCGTCAGGTGGACCAACGCGATGCTGGCGCCGCCGCCCGAGCACGTGCTGAACCTGATCGGCGCGGCCGGTCAGCTCCAGCCGGTCGCCGACCGCTTCGCCAACGGCTTCAACGACCCGGCCGACTTCGACAACTTCTTCTTCGAGCCGGAGAAGACCGCGGCGTACCTCGGATCGTTCGGCGGTCCGGCCGCCTGACCTCCGGCCGCGCCCACCGCTTCCGTCCGCCGCCCCCGGCTCAGCGCCCGGGGGCGGCGGACGTCGCGTATCCGGCGTCCGCCGCGCCGGGCGCCGGGCCGTCCGCGGTGACCTGGCGGGGCGCGGTGTAGCCGGTCACCGGCCGGGCGTCCGGGTCCGGGCGGACGGCGCCGAGCGGCGGGTTGGCGGCGAGCGGTGAGACGCGCACGGCGGTGCCCGGACGCGGTGCCTGGACGACCTTCCCGCCCCCGACGTACAGCGCCACATGGGTCGCGCCGGGGAAGTAGACGACGAGGTCACCGGGGCGCAGCCGGTTCAGCGGGACGTGCGGCAGCCGTTTCCACTGCTCCTGGCTGGTGCGCGGGATGGGCCGCCCGGCGTGCGACCACGCCTGCGAGGTGAGGCCGGAGCAGTCGAACGCGTCGGGTCCGGCGGCGCCCCAGACGTACGGTTTGCCGACCTGGCGCAGCCCGTAGGAGAGGGCCCGGTCGCCGGCGGACGAGGGGGCGCCCGCCGCGCCGAGTGCGCCGCGGGAGACCAGCGCCCGCTGCGCGGTGGCGGCGCCGTCGCGCTCCAGCCGGTCGAGCGCGGTGAGCTGGTCGTCGGAGAGCCGGGCGAGCAGCCGCTCGACGTCCTTCAGCCGCTGCTGCACGGTGATCCGCTGCCGGGCGCGCTGTGCGGTGAGCGCGCGCTGCCGGGCGAGGGCGGCGTCCGCCTGCCGGGCCAGGGTGTCGGCCCGCCGCGCGCCGCGGGCCGTCCGCTCGACGGTGGCGGCGGCCTCGGTGGCGGCGGTGCGCAGCAGATGACCGCGGTCCATGGCCTGTTCCGGGTCGGCGGCGAGCAGCACCCGGACGTACGAGGCGAGGGTGGCGGGGCCGCCGCCCTGGTACTGCTGGCGGGCCAGGCGCCCGGCGTCGGCGCGGGCCACGGCGAGCCGGGCGCGGGCCTGTTTCAGCTCCGTACCGAGGCGGGTGGCGCGGGCCTGTGCGTTCCGCAGCGCCTCCTGGGTGGCGTTGTACGCCTCGGTCGACTCCTCGGCGGAGCGGTAGAGGTCCTGGAGACGGCGGAGAAGAGCGGCGGGGCCGGCGGCGCCGGGGGCCGGGTCGTCGGGGGTGCCGGAGGCCGGGCCGGCCGGTTCGCTCGGGGTGCCGGGGGTGGCGGACGCCGCCGGGTCCGGGGCGGGCGCCGCGGTGGCGGGGGTCGCGGGGCCGGTCAGCGCGGTGGCGCCGAGGAGCAGCGCGGCGCCGGCCGACCGCAGGGAGCGCGACGACCACGGCAAGGGACCGGACCTCATCTGACCACCTCCGACGCCGGCGGCCGGAGCGCCGGGACACCTGGCGCACCGGCCGCCCGCCCGTTTCCGTGACGTGCGGACGGAGGGGATGCTGCCACGGAGGGGGGTGATTTTCGTACGAAGGCGGGGGAAGCGGACGGCCGGCTCACCCGATCGGCGCCGGGCGGGGCGCGGCGGGTGGATCGGGAGGGGTACGGGGCGGGCCGGGGCACGGCACCGGGGCCCGGGCGGCCCGGCGGCCCGGGCTTGCGGCTCCGGGCCGGGCCGGGCCACGCCCCGTACCGGAGGCCGGGCCACGCCCCGTACCGGAGGCCGGGCCACGCCCCGTACCGGAGGCCGGGCCACGCCCCGTACCGGAGGCCGGGCCACGCCCCGTACCGGAGGCCGGGCCACGCCCCGTACCGGAGGCCGGGACCGCTCGGCGACCGCCCCCGCTCAGCGGCCGAAGTACGCGTCGAAGTTCTTCTGGAACTCCCAGGTGTTGAAGCGGTCCCAGTTGATCGACCAGGTCATCAGGCCGCCGAGGTCGGGCCAGGCGCCGTGCGGGGTGTAGCCGCCGCAGTCGGTGTTCTTGGTGAGGCAGTCGAGGGCCTTGGTGACCTCGCCGGTCGGGGTGTGGCCGTTGCCCGCGTTGGGTGAGGCGGGCAGGCCGATCGCCACCTGGGAGGGCTTGAGCGGCGGGAAGACCTTGTTCTTGTCGCCCGCGACCGGGAAACCGGCGAGCAGCATGTCCGTCATCGCGATGTGGAAATCGGCGCTGCCCATGGTGTGGTACTGCTCGTCCAGCCCCATGATCGGGCCCGAGTTGTAGTCCTGGACGTGCAGCAGCGTCAGATCGTCGCGGAGCGCGTGGATCACCGGCAGGTACGCCCCGGCGCGCGGATCCTGACCGCCCCAGGGGCCGGAGCCGTAGAACTGGTGGCCCAACTGGACGAAGAAGGTCTCCGGCGCCATCGTCAGCGTGAACTTCTCGCCGTACTTCGCCTTGAGCGACTTCACCGCCGCGATGAGGTTGACGACGGAGGGAGTGGTGGGCTTGGTGAAGTCGGTGTCGCCGTCGTCGAGGGAGAGGGAGTGGCCCTCGAAGTCGATGTCGAGGCCGTCGAGCCCGTAGCGGTCGATGATGGCGCCGACGGACTTCACGAACGTGTCGCGGGCGGCGGCGGTGGTCAACTGGACCTGGCCGTTCTGGCCGCCGATGGAGATCAGCACCTTCTTGCCCGCGGCCTGCTTCGCCTTGATCGCGGCCTTGAACTCGTCCTCGCTCTCCACCCCTGGGCACTCGCTCTGCGGGCACAGCGAGAAGCGGATGTCGCCGGAGGTGGCGGAGGTCGGCTCGCCGAAGGCGAGATCGATGATGTCCCAGCTCCCCGGGACGTCGGCGAGGCGGGTGTAGCCGGAGCCGTTGGCGAAGCTGGTGTGGAGGTAGCCGACGAGGGTGTGCCCGGTGGCCGCCGCGGCGGCGGGCCGGGCGGCGGCCGGTGCGGGTGCGGCGTGTGCCGGTCCGGTACCGGCCAGCGCGGTGAGCGCCGCGGTGGTGGCGACGGCGGCGAGCGCGGCGGGGAGGGCGCGGCGCCGGCGGGCGGCGGTGCGGCGGACGCGGGCGGGGCGGGGCGGGCCGGGGCGCATGGCGTTGCTCCTTCGGTCGACGGCGCGGAACGGTGGCACGGGGCGGTGCACGGACGGTGGCGCGGTGTCGAGACGGGGAGGCCGCCCCTGAAGGAGTCGATCCGGTCAGGGAGGCGGGGCGGCTCCCCGAGCAGGAAGCAAACAGGACTAGACCATTGGGTGTCAATGGTCCGGACCAGAGTGGGACGGGATGCGGAGGGGGAGTTGGGCGCGGGGGTGCGGCGGGATGGGCGCGGTCGGGCCGGGTGCCGTGAGGCGTGCGGGGGCGCGGGGCGGGCGTCGCGCCGGAGGGTGGGTGTCGAGCGGTTCCGTGCGGTGGCCGCTCACCGGGCCGGCGTGCCCGCCGCCCGTCGTGCCCGCGCGGGTTGGCCTCTCAACTCCCCCTGGTCCAAGGCCACTTGACTCGCCGCAGGCCGGCCTCCCCCGCCGGGTCGTACACGTAACGCCAGCCGCGTGGCAGGCCCAGGCGACCGGCCGGGCCGGGGACGCGGCGGTAGACGTGCACCGTCGGCGGGGTGCCGTCGTCGTGCGGGACCGGCACGGTGTAGATCTTCGGCGGGCGGCCGGTCGCGCCGGTCAGTACCGGCAGTACCCGGCCGTCCAGCGGCCCGCCGGTGAACGGGGTGTTCTCGCTTCTCACGGCCCCAGTGTCACACCGGGTCGGGGTCCGGCGGCGGGGCGGCGCGGGCGGTCGGCGGCCCGGGTGCCGGGCCGCGCGTGGCCGTGGAGCGTGCGGAGCGCCGGGTTCACCGGCCGGGGGGGGCGGTCGTGGCCGGACGGCCGGGCCGGACGCGGCCGGGGCGCGGCCCGGGGCCCGGCCATGGACCGGCGCGCGAGCCATGCACCGGCCCCCGGCCGCCGCCGCCCCGCCCCCTCAGAGCAGATGCCCCGCGTCGCCGATGACCGGGAGGGCGCGGCGGGCCAGGTCGCCGACGCGGCCCTCGCGGGTCTCCAGGGCCAGGATCCGCCGTACCACCCGGGCGGTCTGCGGGTCGCGGGCCGCCGTCGAGGTCAGCATGGCCATGAAGTGGTCGACCAGCCAGTCCCGCAGTTCGTCCAGACCGGGGTGTTTCTCCTCGTCCAGCCAGATCAGCGAGGCGGCCTCCACCGTCGTGATCCACATCCGGACGGTCATCCGCAGCGGGCGGCCCGGCTCCGCCTCGCCGAGGTGGTGCAGGATGCGGTCGGCCGCCGTGCGGCGGATGCCGTCCACGATCGCCGATGTCCGCGACGTCTCGACCACGCTGCCGCCCTGGAGCAGTGCGCTGAACCCGGTGTCGTGCTCGTCGACGAAGGCGAGGTAGCGGTCGAGGGCGTGGGAGAGGCGCTGGGTGGCGGGGCCGGTCTCCGGCTCGTCGAAGCAGTCCTTCAGGGCGTCGGCGGCGGTGTGCAGCGCCGCCTCGTACAACTGCTGCTTGCCGCCGGGGAAGTAGCGGTAGACCAGCGGCCGGGAGACGCCGGCGGCGGTCGCGACGTCGTCGAGGGTGACGTCCTCGGGCGCGCGGTGGGCGAACAGGCCCAGCGCGGCGGTGAGGAGTTGGCTACGGCGCTGCTCCACGCCCATCCTGCGGTAGGCGGGTCGGGGTACTGCTGGGGCGGTGCCGCTGCCGTTCATGGACAGCAGCGTATCGGCCCTGTGTTCGCGGGCGCACAGCTCCCCGGGGGCCCGCCCACCGGGCCGCGCGGATCAGGCCAGCAGCCCCGAGCTGCGCCACAACTTCCGGCCCGCGCCGCGCAGTACGCCGATCTCGTCGAGGAAGTCGGTCAGCCGTTTCGCGCCGGACTGCATCACCTCGCGGCGGTGCCCGCTCGCCCTGACCTGCGCGACGGCCTCCCGCCGGTCCAGCCCGACCTCGCTGTAGACCCGCGGGTTGATGAACGCGACGGAGAAGACCCGCGCCGCCTCGCCCGCGCTGACCCGGGTCAGCTCCCGCTCCCAGCGCGGCGCCGTCACCATCTGCCGCCGCAACTCCTCACGGGCGTAGCGCACATGGCGCGCCTCCTCGACGACATGGATGCGGGTCACCCCGCGGACCAGCGTCTGCACCCGCTCGTCCGGGAAGGTCAGCCGCTGCATCCAGTCGAGGATCTCCTCGCCGAGCAGGGTGCAGGCGAACGAGCCGGGCGTGGTGGAGATGGTCTTGAGGAGCCGGGCGAGATTGTGGTTGAGGCGCGAGACGGGGTACGCGGGCGCGCCGCTGCGGGTGATCAGCCGCGCGAACATCTTCGAGTGGCGGCACTCGTCCGCGATCTCGGTGAGCGCGTAGCGGACGTGTGCGCTGGTCACGGGCTTGTCGTAGATGTGCCGGACCAGTAGCTGCATCAGGATGATCTCGAACCAGATGCCCAGTGAGGCGAGGGACGCGGCCTCGTGGCGGGAGAGGTCCTGCTGCTGCTCCACGGACATCCGGTGCCACAGGGGCGTGTCGTAGAGGGAGACCAGCTCCGGGGGCCAGTACCACTTGCCCGCTTCGAGCGGGGCGTCCCAGTCGAGTTCGGTGTCGGGGTCGAAGGAGTGCTTGGCGGAGGAGTCGAGCAGGCGCTCGGCCACCTGTTCCCGGTCCTTGAGGAGCCCGAGGGCGTCCCGCAGGACTTCGGTGTCCGGCACGGTCATCGCGGTCGTCGCGCTCGTCATGGCTGTGGCTACCTCGCTCTGGGTTACCGGCGGTCACGTCTTATGAGACTGCCTGTCAGCAAGGTCGTCAATCCCTCTCACACGACTTCTTGACCCGTCGGTAAGGAGCGTGTGAGCCTGCGAGAGGCCCCGCCGCACCGCCCCGTACGGCGCGTTCCCGGCAGGCGGCGGAGCGTGACGACAGGTTCCAGCAGCCCGGTGAGCCGAGGAGGCCCCCGTGTCGAGCCGCGAGACCTACACCCAAGACCCCGGCGACACCCTCCTGTGGGAGGTCCCCGCCACCGGTGCCGCCCGCTTCACCTGGGAGTACGACGAGGGGCGCGCCCGCCTCCTCGCCCTCTACCAGAAGGGCAAGGACAAGCAGTGGGACGCCACCACCCGCATCGACTGGGACCAGGAGGTCGACCCGTTCGACCCGCTCGGCACCCCCGACGAGGCGATCGCCCTGTACGGCACCCCGTACTGGGACAAGATGTCCGGGCGCGACCGCGGTGAGCTGCGGCAGCACTTCGCGTCCTGGCAGTTCAGCCAGTTCCTCCACGGTGAGCAGGGCGCGATGGTGTGCGCCGCGCGGATCACCGAGGCCGTTCCCGACCTCGACGCGAAGTTCTACTCCGCCACCCAGGCCATGGACGAGGCACGGCACGCCGAGATCTACAGCCGCTTCCTGCACGAGAAGATCGAGCTGCTCTACCCCGTCAACGACAGCCTGCGCGCCCTCCTCGGCGACACCTTGCGCGACGCCCGCTGGGACATGCCCTATCTCGGTATGCAGGTGCTCATCGAGGGGCTGGCGCTGGCCGCGTTCGGCATGCTCCGCGACACCACCACCGAACCGCTGCCGCACCAGATCCTCGCCTACGTCATGCAGGACGAGGCCCGGCACGTCGCCTTCGGCCGGATGGCGCTGCGCGACTACTACCGGCAGCTCGGCGAGGCCGAACTGCGCGAGCGCGAGGAGTTCGTCATCGAGGGCTGCTACCTGATGCGCGACCGGCTGCGCGGTCTGGAGGTCCTGGAGAACTTCGGCGTCCCGCACGCCGACGCCGTCGACCTCACCGAACGGTCGGAGTTCCTGCACCTCTTCCGCAAAATGCTCTTCAGCCGCATCGTGCCGTGCGTCAAGGACATCGGCCTGTGGGGCCCCCGGCTGCGCCGCGCCTACGCCGACCTGGGCGTCCTCGACCTGGGTGACGCGGAGCTGGACGCGCTGATGGACCAGGACGAGGAGATCGCCGAGCAACTGGACGCGCGGCGCTTCGCGGCCGAGGAGGCGGCCCGCACCGCGGAGGTCGCCGCGACGGTGGCGGAGGGGGCCGCGGAGGGCGGGGGAGCGGGGCGGGGCTGAGGCCGGTCGGGGCCGGGCTTCAGGGGCCGGCCGGGCGCGGGCCGGGCGCCCGCCGTCCCGGGGCGTTCCGGCGTCCCGGGCGCGGGCCGGGCTTCCGGCGGGACCCGTGCCCCGGCGTCGTCCGGCCCCGCTCCGCTCAGCCCCCGTCCGCCGCCGCCCGCAACGCCTCGACGTCGAGTTTCTGCATGCCGAGCATCGCCTGGAGCGCCCGCTGGGCGCGGGCCGGATCGGGGTCGGTCATCAGCTCGCCGAGCGCGTCGGGGACCACCTGCCAGGACAGTCCGTAGCGGTCCTTGAGCCAGCCGCACGGACCGGTCCGGCCCCCCTTGCCGAGGGCGTCCCAGTAGTAGTCGACCTCCGCCTGGTCGGCGCAGTTGATCAGCAGGGAGATCGCCTCGTCGAAGGTGAACTCCGGGCCGCCGTTGATCGCCGTGTACGGCTGCCCGTCCAGCTCGAAATCGACGGTCAGCACCGTCCCGGCCGGCCGCGGACCGGCCTCGCCGTAGTACGAGACCTGGTTGATGCGGGAGTTGGGGAAGACCGAGACGTAGAACTCGGCGGCCTCCTTGCCCTGGGTGTCGAACCAGAGGTTCGGGGTGATCTTCGGCACGGTGCGCTCCTGGTGTCGGCGGGCGGGACGCGCGTCCCGCTGCCCTGACAACGACGGCCCCGCCCCGGGGCGGCGCCGCCATTGGGGTGCGCGCCGCCGCCCGCTCAGCCCAGGGGGTTACGGCCGGAGCGGGCCGCCCAGCGGCCCGCGTGCCGGGACACCTCGATGGGGCGCCCGAAGCACGCCGTCATCCGGGGCCCGGTCAGCACCTCGCCGACCGGCCCGCGCGCCTGCACCCGGCCCTCGCGCAGCAGCAGCGCGTGCCCGATGGCGGGCGACAGCTCCTCCAGATGGTGGGTGACGGTGACGGTCGCCAGCTCCGGGCGGTCCACGGAGAGCCGGTGCACCGCGTCGATCAGATCCTCGCGCGAGGGCAGGTCCAGGGCGTTGAACGGCTCGTCCAGCAGGAGCAGCGACGGGTCGGCCATCAGCGCGCGGGCGATCAGGATCCGCGCGCGCTGCCCGCCCGAGCACACCCCGAAGGGCCGGTCGGCCAGCTCCTTGCAGTCCAGCTCCGCCAGCAGCGCGTGGGCGCGCTCCCGGGTGGCGTCGTCGTACTTGCGCCACAGCGGCTGGACGGTGCCGGTCGCGCCGGTGAGCACCACGGTGTGACCGCTCGCGTCCTGCGGCACCTTCTGCGCGCCGGAGACCAGCCCGATCACCGCGCGCAGCTCCCGTACGTCGACGGAGCCGAGCCGGTGCCCGAGGACCTCGACGGTGCCGACCGTGGGGAACATCAGCGCCCCGACCAGCCGCAGCACGGTGGTCTTGCCCGCACCGTTCGCACCGAGCAGCGCCCAGTGCTCACCGGCGCGGACCGTCCAGTCGACGTCCTGCAGGATGGCCTGCTCGGTGGTCTGCCGCCGCACGCCGACCCCGGCCAGCGCGGCGACGACCCGGGGGCCGGCGGCGGGCGTGGCGGTGGCCGGTGCGGCGGTGTGCGGGGCGTCCAGGGGCCGCGCGTCCCGCGGCCGGGTGTCGGGTGACGGGGCGTCCGAAGGCTGCGGAAGAGACATACGGCGCAGGGTAGCTGTGGTGGCCATCTTTCGGCGGGGGCGTCCGGGAGGCGGACCGGGGCCGGTCTGTTCCCGGGCGGACCGCTCCCGCCGCCGGTGCGCACCGGCGGCGGGAGCGCTGTGCCGGGCCCGGCGCGAGCCTGAGCTGGGCGCGGGGCCGGGCCCGGCACGTGCCTGAGCTGGGCGCTGTGCCGGGCCCGACCGCTCCCGGGCCCGGTGCGCGGGCCCGGTGCGCGCGGGGCCGGGCGCCGTGCGGCCCGGGCCCGCTCCCGGGCGACCCGCGCTCTCGGGGCCGGGCTCGGGCTCGGCCCCGGCCCGCTCCCGGCCCCGGGACTCGCAGCGGCGGCTACCCGTCCAGCCCCAGCAGCGCCCGCATCCGGGCGTACTTCGCGGTCAGCCGTTCCCGGGTCGGGGCGTCCAGGGCGGCGAGGCGGGACGGGGCGGCGTTGTGGGCCAGGTCGGCCGTCTTGACCAGCAGCGCGCCCGGTGTGGCCAGGATGCGGGCGGCGTACGCCTCGGGGGGCTCGCCGGTCCGCTTGGTGACGGCGAGGACCATCGCCTTGGTCGCGTCGGTCAGCGCCGCCCGCGCCAGCCACCGCGCGGAGAGCGCCCCGTCCTCGACGGCGTCGTGCAGCCACGCCGCGGCGATCTGCTCCGGGCCGCCGCCCCGCACCCGTACGCCCTCGGCGACCGCCGCCAGATGCTCCGTGTACGGACGGCCCGCCTTGTCCGTCTGCCCGGCGTGCGCCCGCCGCGCCAGCGCCTCGACCTCCGCCGTGCTGAGCACGGGCACCGCCCCGGACACCGCCGTACCGCCGTCAGTTCCCGTCATGCGGGCCATTGTGCCGGGGCGTCACGGCACGGCCCCGGGCCGGGCGGCGCGGGGAGCGGGCCGACCGGCGTCCGCGGAACGGCGCGCCCGGCCGCACGCGCCCGGCCCCGGGCTCGCCCCGGCCGTACGGGAGCGGGCCCCGGCCGTACGGGGAGCCGGACCTCGGCCGCACCAGGGCGCAGACCTCGGCACCCGGGCCCGGCACCCGGCCCCGGCCGTAAGGGAGACAGCCCCCGGCGCACGGCTCGGGCACCCGGCCCCGGCCCCACGGGGCGCCCTTCCGGAGCCGGTCCCGTCCGTCCGTCGCGCGGGGCGAGCGGCCCCGGCCGCCCGCCGCACGGGCGCCCCTCACCGCGGTGCCGCCCGCAGTGCCGCCCGCATCACCGCGCCCGCGAGGGGGGCGGCGCTGCCGCCGCCGCTGATCTCGGTGCGGTCGGCGGCGGCGTCCTCGACGACCACCGCGACCGCCACCGCCGGTTCGGGGGCGTCGGCGCGGCGGGCCCAGGAGATGAACCACGCGTAGGGGGTGCCCTCGTTGTGGACACCGTGCTGCGCGGTGCCGGTCTTGCCGCCCACGGTCGCGCCGGGGATCGCGGCGCGGTGCCCGCTGCCGTGCTCGACCACGTCCACCATCAGCTCCTGGAGCCACCGGGCGGTCGCCGGGCCCATCGCCCGGACCGGCGACGGGCGCTCCGGCGCGGGCAGCGCCGTCCCCGACGCGTCGGTCACCTCGTCCACCAGGTACGGCGCCATGCGCTCCCCGTCGTTCGCCACCGTCGCCGCGACCGACGCCATCTGGAGCGGCGTCGCCGTCGTGTCGTACTGACCGATCGACGACAGCGCCAGTTGCGCGCGGTCCATCCGGGTGTCGAAGGTGCTGGGCGCGACGGGGGTGGGGAGGCGCGCGGCCTTCCCGTCGAAGCCGAAGGCGCGCGCCGTGCGCACCATCGTCTCCAGGCCCACGCCGACGCCCAGCCGCGCGAAGACCGTGTTGCACGAGACGCGGAACGCCTCCCGCAGCGACGCGTCCTCGCAGTCGTCCGCCTCGTTGACCAGCACGGTCTCCGTCCCGGGCAGGGTGTACGGGTCGGGTGAGTCGGTGGGCGCGTCCGGATCGGTGACCAGCCCGCTCTCCAGCGCCGCCGCGGCGGTGACCACCTTGAACGCCGACCCGGGCGGATACGTCTGCCGGATCGCCCGGTTGAGCATCGGCTGCCGCGCGGACCCGGTCAGCCGCCGCCACGCCGCCGTCACCTCCCGGCCGTTGCCCGACAGCTCGGCCGGGTCGTACGAGGGGGTGGAGACCAGCGCCAGGATGCGGCCGGTACGCGGTTCCACGGCGGCGACCGCGCCGGTGCGGTCGCCCAGCCCGGCGAAGGCGGCACGCTGCACCGCCGGGTCGATCGTCGTCGCCACCGCCCCGCCGCGCGGCCGCGCCCGGGTCAGCCCGTCCCACCAAGGGAACGCCGACAGCCGCGGATCGGTGCCGGACAGCACCCCGTCCTCGGCGCGCTCCAGCAGCGAGGTGCCGTACGTCTGCGAGGAGAAACCGGTGACCGGCGCGTACAGCGGACCGTCGGTGTACGTCCGCTCGTGCCGCAGCCGCCCGCCGCTGTCCCGGGAGCCGGTCACCGGCCGCCCGGCGACGAGCACCGCGCCGCGCGGCTGCGCGTACCGCGCGATCTGCGCCCGGCGGTTGGCCGGATCGGCGGCCAGCTCCGGCGCGCGGAAGACCTGCAGCCACGCCGCGTTGCCCAGCAGCGCGACGAAGAGCAGCAGACAGAAGACGGCGGCGTGCCGCGAGCAGCGGATCACCGGCCGGCCTCCGGGGCGCCCCCGGCCACCGGCACCGTCCCGGCCCCGACGGTGTCCCGTGGCCCGTCCGCCGCGTCCGGCGCCGGGCGCCCCGGCCTGCGGGAGCGGTCGCTCAACCGCACCAGTAAGGCCACGACCAGCCAGTTCGTCACCAGCGAGGAGCCGCCCTGGGCGAGGAACGGCAGCGCCATCCCGGTCAGCGGGATCAGCCCCATCACCCCGCCCGCGATGACGAAGACCTGCACCGCCGGGAGCGAGGCGAGCCCCACCGCCAGCAGTCCGCCGAACGGGTCGCGCAGCCCGAGACCGGCCCGGAAACCCCGCGCCACCAAGATCGCGTAGAGCAGGAACAGCGCCGTCAGCCCGGCGAGCCCCAACTCCTCCCCGAACGTCGCCAGCAGGAAGTCCGACTTCATCGCGAAGCCGATGAGATACGAATCACCGCGGCCGAGCCCGGTGCCCAGCAGTCCGCCCGCCCCGAACGCGTACAGCGACTGCGCGAGCTGCCCGGGGCCCGCGCCCGACGCCAGGCCGGCGAACGGATGCAGCCAGTCCGCCACCCGGCCGTGCACATGCGGCTCCAGCGCCGCGACGGCGCTCGCGCCCGCCCCCGCCAGCAGCAGCCCGAGCACCAGCCGGCCCAGCCGCCCGGTCGCCACGTACAGCAGCACCACGAAGACGCAGAAGTACAGCAGCGAGGTGCCCAGATCGCGTTCGAGGACGAGGATCGCGACGGTCAGCAGCAAGACCGCGGTGACCGGGCGGAGCATCCGCAGCGCCGCGCGGCGCGCCGCGCCGGGGCCGTCCGGCGGGGGAGCGGCGCGGTGGACCGCGAGCCGCGCCGCGAAGAACACCGTGATCAGCACCTTCGCGAACTCGCCCGGCTGGATCGAGTACCCGGCCAGCCGGATCCAGATCTTCGCGCCGTTGACCGCCGGGAACGCCAGCGGCGCGAGCATCAGCACCAGCGCCGCCGCCGCGCACAGCGGCCCGTACCGCGCCAGCCTCCGGTGGTCGCGCACCAGCAGCACCGCCGCCGTGAACAGCGTGAGCCCGACCGCCGTCCAGAGGAGCTGGGCCGGTGCCGCGCGGTGGCCCGGCGTCGCCAGGTCCAGCCGGAAGATCAGGACGAGGCCGAGCCCGTTGAGGAGGACGGCCACCGGCAGCAGCAGCGGATCGGCGTACGGGGCGCCGAACCGCACCGCCAGATGGGCCACGAGGGCGAGGGCGCCCAGCCCCGCGCCGTACTCCGCGGCGCCGCCGGGCACCGCGCCGCGCACCGTCAGCCCGACGACGGCGTACCCGCAGACGCTGATCAGCACCGCGCCGGTGAGCAGCGCCAACTCGGCGCCGCGCCGCCGGGGCCGCGGGGGCGGGGGCGGGGGACGGTCCGCCGCCGGGGCGGCGGACGGCGCCGGGTCCGTGGGCGGGGCCGTTGCCGTCATGCCTGGCAACGTAGCAAGCAAGGCGGCTTATATGTGTTATGTCGGTCCATGCGGGTCTCATGTCGGAATACCCCTTCCTGGCCGGGGTGTTCCGGTTCATTCCTCCGCGGGTGCGGGCGCGGCGGCGGATCGTGGTGCCCGGCGCCGGGACGCGTACGCCCCGGCGCGTGGCGACGGAGCGCGCGCGCAGGGCAACTCCGTACCGGAAATCGGCGTCCTGGTAGGGGAAGTTCAACAGTGGTGCCTCGGCCGGTACGGGAGCGGTGGATGAAGGTCGGGTGGGGGATCAGGGGAATTCCAGGGATGTCCCCGACGTATGTCAGGGCCGTTCTCCCGGAGTCGTCCGAGGCGCTTTGTAAACTCGACGGAAAGACAAGGGCCGAGCGCGTCACGCCGGCCGCGGGCGACCGGCGATGCCGGTCGACGTCACGGACCCGCGCCGTGACCGCCGCAAGCGAGGGGCGGGGGTGCCGGAAAACACCTCCTGCGGCGTTCGGCAGCATCGCGCACGCCGAGCGGACGCCCCGCGCTTCCTCGGTCCCTCCGGGCCGCCGAGTGCGGATGACCGTCCCCCTCGACGAAAGGCAGTATTGACGTCATGACGACACTCCGTTCCCGGATCATCGCCTGGGCCGGCCGGCTGTATCTCGCGAGAACGCGGAAGAAGGGCTTCGACCTCTCGCGGATGTCCTTCCTCCCCGAGTCCGTGCTGATGCCGCTGCGGCGCGACGGCCTCGACCCGGTGCCCGAGCTGGGAGCCGTCCGGGAGAAGGAGCCCATCACCAAGCTGCCGGTCCCGATAGCCGCGAACGTCTGGCTGGTCACCGGCTACGACGAGGTCAAAGCGGTCCTCGGCAAGGCGAACGCCTTCAGCTCGGACTTCACCCACCTCGTCGGCAAGGCGGGCGCGGAGGCGGAGCAGAACCCGGGCGGCCTGGGCTTCGCCGACCCGCCCGTCCACACCCGGCTGCGGCGGCTGCTCACCCCGGAATTCACCATGCGCCGGCTCAGCCGCCTCACCCCGCGGATCCACGAGATCGTGGAGGAGCGGCTGGACGCCATGGAGCGCGCCGGCAAGGACGGCGAACCGGTCGATATCGTCCAGGATTTCGCGCTGCCCATTCCGTCCCTGGTGATTTGCGAACTCCTCGGAGTGCCCTATGAGGACCGCGCCGATTTCGAGCGGCTGAGCGCCGCCCGCTTCGACCTCTTCAGCGGAGCCAACGCGTCCTTCGGCGCCATATCGGAATCCCTGACGTATTTCCGGGAGGTCGTCAAGAAGCAGCGCAAGGACCCGGGCGACGGTCTGCTCGGAATGATCGTCAAGGAGCACGGCGACTCCGTCAGCGACGAGGAGCTGGCCGGTCTCGCCGACGGCGTCCTCACCGGCGGCTTCGAGACCACCGCCAGCATGCTGGCGCTCGGCGCCCTCGTCCTCCTCCAGGACCCGGACCACTTCGCGGCGCTCAAGGACGGCGACGACGCCGTCGAGCGGTACGTCGAGGAGCTGCTGCGCTACCTCACCGTCGTCCAGGTCGCCTTCCCGCGCTTCGCCCGCGAGGACCTGGAGATCGGCGGGGTGCGGATCTCCGCCGGCGACGTCGTGCTGTGCTCGCTCAGCGGCGCGGACCGCGACGGCGGACTCGGCCCCGACATGGAGCGCTTCGACCCGGAGCGGAACGTCCCCTCCCACCTCGCCTTCGGCTACGGCATCCACCGCTGCGTCGGCGCCGAGCTGGCCCGTATGGAGCTGCGCGCCGCCTACCCCGCCCTCGTCCGCCGCTTCCCCACGATGCGCCTCGCGGTCGAGCCGGAGGACCTCAGCTTCCGCAAGCTCTCCATCGTCTACGGCATCGACTCGCTCCCGGTCCGTCTGGGCGGCTGAGCCCCGCCCCGGCACGCCGCCCCGGCACGCCTGTCCGGCCCTCCCGGCACGGACGGGCGCGCCGGGGCGGCGTGTTTCCGGCGCCCCGTTGGCCGTCAACTCCCTTTCCTCCCGGGCGAGTTGACGGCACACCGTTGCCCGCCCCCGCCCCGCGGCTTAGATTGACCCGGCCCATCCGGCTCCACCCGCCGTACGGTCGGCGGGACTTGGGAGGATCCATGCGCAGACGCGCCTCCGTCCGCACGTCCGGCGCCGCCCCCGCGCGCCGCCGCGGCGTCCCGCCCGGCCGTCGGCGCACCGCGCCCCTGCGCGCCGTCGCGGCCGCCGGTGCGGCCTTCGCCGCCGCCCTGGCGCTGACCGCCGCCGCACCCGCGGGCGCCGCCCCGGCCCCGGCGGGCACCCCGACCGCCCGGCCGGCGCAGCCCGTCGAGTTCTTCACCGGGCCCGGCGGCCACCCCCGCCACACCACGGTGCCCGCCTCCGCCCCGCTCACCCCGGCCGCGCGCACCGCCATCGCCGCCGACGGCGACGTCACCCCGCTCGTGCGGAACGGCCCGGTCGCCGACAAGCTCGACGTCGTCTTCATCGGCGACGGCTACACCGCGGGTCAGCAGGAGGACTTCCACAAGGCGGCCCGCGCCAAGTGGGAGAAGATGACGGCCGTCGAGCCGTACGCCTCGTACACCCAGCTCTTCAACGTCTGGGCCGTCGACGCCGTCTCCCAGGACTCCGGGGTCTCCGGCGACCCGACCCAGGACGTCGTCCGCGACACCGCCCTCGGCTCCGCCTTCTTCTGCGGCGACACCGAGCGGCTGCTCTGCGTCGACACCGCGAAGGTCGAGGCGTACGCCGCCAAGGCGCCCGCCGCCGACCTCGTCGTCGTCCTCGGCCACTCGTCCAAGTACGGCGGCGCCGGGTACAACAACGTCTCCTCGCAGGTCGGCTACGACGGCATCGCCACCGCCTCGTCCGACCACGACCAGTCCGACCAGATCGCCGTCCACGAGACCGGCCACTCCCTGGGCAAGCTCGCCGACGAGTACGACTACGGGCAGGAGGGCACCTACACCGGCCCCGAGCCCACCGACGCCAACCTCTCCACGCTCGGCGCCGACGCGATGAAGTCCCGGCAGACGAAGTGGTACCGCTGGCTGGGCCAGGAGTCCCCGGACGGCGGCACCGTCGGGACGTACGAGGGCGGCGGCTACTACGAGAAGGGGCTCAACCGCCCCACCGACAACTCGATCATGCGGACCCTGGGGCGGGAGTTCAACCTCCCCGGACGCGAGGCGATGATCGCCGGATTCCACCGGCACGCCAAGACGCTGACCTCGGACGTCCCCACCGGGCGACCGCTCGCCCGGAGCGGTGCCCTCCGCGTCACCGCGCTGCCGGGCGCCGTCCCGCACTGGTACGTCGACGGGCGCGAGGCCCGCGCGGCGCGCGGTGCGGCCACGGTGCGCCCCGCCGCCCTCGGCCTCCCGGCCGACGGCCGGACGCACACCGTCACCGTCCGTGCCACCGACCCCACGGACGCGGTCCGCGACCCGGCGTTGCGCCCCCTGCTCACCACCGCGTTGAGCTGGCGCGTCACCGGCTGACCCGCCGCACCGCGGCACCCCTCGGGGGCGGTCATCGGGGCGGAAACCCCGGTGGCCGCCCCCGTCGGCGTATATGATTGCGATATGCATCTATCGCCGTCGCCGGAGCCCGCATGAGGCCCGGCGCCGGACGAGGGACAAGCCGGGCAGACCGCCCCGTGCCGCGCCCGGGCCGCGAGGCCCCGCCGCCGCGCCGGCGGCCCCGCCGCGACGGGCATCTTCCAACGGTCGTGCGATGCCGCCGAGTTGACCCTGTATCGCGTATCCGGCCCCGTCGCCCGCCGGCTGCCGGACGCCGCCGCGCCCCCGCCCCACGCCACCGCACTCCCGCCCCACGCCACCGAACCGGAGGTCAGTTGACCACCCCAGCCGACGCCAGGACCCAGGACACCGCCGCGACCCAGGGCACCGCGCCCGCCGCCGGCGACCGCGCCGAGCCCGCGCCCCGGCCCCGTACCGGCCCGCTCGCGCCGTACCGCGTCGCCGGGCCCAGACGCTGGTGGGACCGGGTCCTCGCCGCCGACCCGGGGCTCGGGCAGCTCCAGTCCGGGTGGCGGTCGCTGGTCTCCATGACCGCGTCGCTGGCCACCGGCTACGGCATGTCCGTCGCGCTGGACCTGCCCGCCGTCCTCGCCATGACGGTGGCCGGGATGATGGGCCTGATGAGCGCGTTCGTCATCGCCGAGAACACGCCGCTGCGGCTGGCCCGCGCCTCCCTGTGGATGCCGCTGCCGTACTCCGCCGCGCTGCCGCTCGCCGCCTGGCTCCGTCAGGACCGGCTGCTGGAGATCGTCCTCATGGTGACGGCGCTGGCGCTGACGTTCTTCCTCGCCCGCTTCGGCACCCTCGCGCTGCTCGCCGGGATGATGGTCTTCAACGCCTTCATGGTCGCCATGTTGGCCGCCGTCCCGCTCGCCCTCTGCGGGGAACTCTTCGTCGTCGCGCTGACCGCCTCCGCCGCGGTCCTCGCCGCCCGCCTCCTCCTGTGCTACCCGATGCCGCGCGAGGACCTGCTCCGTACCCAGCGGGCCTTCGTCGTCGAGGCGCGCCGCGTCGCGGACGCCGCCACCGCCGCCCTCGACCCGGACGCCGACCACGAGGTCGCCGTCGCCCGGATGCGCCGCAGCCTGCGCCGCCTCAACACCACCACCGTCACCATCGACGGGCGCCTGGCCCAGCCCGAGGTCGCCGCCGACCCGGTCGCCGCGGAACTCCTCCACCGCCACCTCTTCGACGCCGAACTCGCGCTCCGCGGCATCGGCGAGGCGATCACCCGCCTCACCCGCCTCCAGGCCCCCGCCCATCTGCGCGAAGCCATGGTCGTCGGCCTCGTCATCGCCCGCGACACCCCGCTCGGCCGCGCCGACGCCCTCCACCCGGCCGCCCAGCTCATCCGCCAGCAGGCCGCGTTCGTCCTCGACGACCCGCAGGCCGGCCCCGCCGACGCGGAGGCCGCCGCCCTCGCCCGGCGCGTCGGCGACCTGCTGGACTCCCTCGCCGACTCCCTCGCCCACTGGCTCGACCTCGGCAGCGCCCCCACCACCCGCGCCGACGTCCCGTTCCGGCCGACCGTCGCCCTGGAGAAGGGGCAGCTCCCGGGCACCGGCGCGGTCGCCCGGCGCGTCGTCGCCGCCCGCGACGGCCACGGCTGGCGCCGCGCCGTCCCGTACCTGCGCGTCCCGCTGCACGCCGCCGTCGCCTCGGCGATCGTCTGCCCGCTCACCGACGCCATCGACCCGCGCCGCTTCTACTGGGGCCTGGTCGGCGTCATGATCACGCTGTTCGGCACCAGCACCACCCACGAACGGCTGCGCAAGTTCGTCCACCGCATGGCCGGCACCGTCGCCGGAGCCGTCCTCGGCATCCTCCTGCTCCGCCTCATCGGCCACGGCCACGTCTACGCGACCCTCACCGTCATCGTCCTCGGCCTCGCCGCCGGCTCCTGGGGCATGCAACGCCGCTACGCCTACTGGGTCGTCGGCCTCGTCACCGCCCTCACCCAGCTCTACGGCATGACCACGCCGTACGACGCGATGGAGGGCCTGCTCGCCGAACGCCTGCTGGACAACGGCCTCGGCGTCCTCGCCGCCACCGCCTGCGCCGCGCTGATCTTCCCGGTCTCCAACCGCCGCGTCGCCCAGGAGGCCGAACGCGGCTACCTCTCCACGGTGGAACACCTCCTCGACCAGATCGCCCTGCGCTGGGACAACCCGGACGCACCGGTCCGGCTGCGCGGCGCCGCCCGCGCCATCGACGCCGCCCTCGTCCCCGTCGAGGGGGTGCTGCGCCCGCTGGTCCGGATGCCGCTGGGCATCCGGGGCCGCGGCCCCGAGAACCGCCTCGCCCTCCTGACCAACGCCACCGCCCACGCCCGCGCCCTCGCCGCGGCCGCCGATACCGACCTGGACCTCGCCCCGCACCTCGGCGCCCGCGTCCGGCGGATCCTCACCACCCTCACCGCCTCCCTCCACGCCCTCGACCGGCACGCCGCGGGCGACACGGCCCCCGGCACCTGGACCCGCGTCAGCCCCCTCATCCGCGACCTCACCGCCCAACTGAAGGCCCCGGACGGCCCCCGCGCCGACCGCCTCCACACCGCCCTGCGCGAACTCGCCGCCCTGGACGAGGCGCTGGCCGCCTACGCCGAACACCGCGGCCTGACCCTGACCACCGCCACCCCCGCCGTACCGGCGCCCCGCCCCGCCTCCGCGGCTCCCGCCGCACCGGCGTCCGGCCCCGCCTCCGCCATGACCGCCGCCGAGCGCCGCACCCAGCAGGCCCTCGCCGCCTGGGCGGCACGCAACCAGGCGGCCCACCCGCGGGAGACGGCGGTCGCGGACCGCGAACCCCGGGCGGTCCCGGCCGACGCGCCACGGGACGGCGTGGGCGCGGCCACGAGCGGCGCCACATCCCCGGGCGGAGCCACGCCGCCGGCGAACCCGGCCCCCGCGACCGCCGCCGCCCGGCCGCGTACCCAGGGCGCCACGGTCACCGGCGCCCTGCGCTGCACCGACCACCCCGGCGGCTGCGACGCCTGGATCACCATCGTCAACACCCGCGGCAAACGCCGCGCCACCAGCCGTGCCACCGCCGGCCACTACCGCATCCCCGCCGTCCCGCCCGGCAGCTACACCCTCATCGCCTCCGGCTCCGGCCACCCGCCCCGCGCCGCGTTCCTCTCCGTACGCGCGGGCGCGGGGGAGGTCCGGCACGACATCGCGCTGGGAGCGGTGGACGGGGGGTGAGGGGGTGGGGGCGCGGAAGGGTGCGCGCCCCGTGAACAGCGGCGGGGCCCGGGTCGTCACCGATGACCCGGGCCCCGCACACCGTTCCTCTCACCGCGGCTTGATCACCATCGGGCGCCCGCCGCCGGGCAGCGCGAGGACCCCCTCGCCCCGCGGGTCACCGGCGTACCAGGCGCCCCGCTCCAGCGCCTCGGGCCACTGCCGCCGCGGCCGCGTCGCGTAGGTGGACATGTCCCGCGTCCACTCGTCCGCGTCCCCGAGGCGCAGCCGCACCGGGACGCCGATGTCCTTGTTCCGCGGGATGCGCCGCACCGCGGGCACCGGACGCCACGGCGACGCCTCCAGGGTGCGGCGCATCCGCTTCAGCAGCCGCAGGGAGCCCATGCAGCGGTAGACGAAATAGAGGCAGACGAGCAGGGCGACGGCTCCGAGCGCGCCGATCAGATTCCCGGCGCCGCGCCCCCGGCGTCCGCTCCACTTCACGTCGGACAGCGGGAGGATCCCGAACTCGTCGAGCAGGGTGAGCGCGAGGAAGAACACCACCCACCCGAGCGTCCAGCACGCCAGCCGGATCCGCACCCGCCGCCGTTCCGCGACCCAGGCGGACCGCGTCCCCGCGTCCTCGAAGGCGGCCGTGGCCGGAACCGTATGCTCCGCAGACCTCACCGGAAAGTCCCCCTTTTCGCACGTCGGACCGTCGCCGGGAGGGTGGCCCCGGGCCGGGTATTACAAGAACTTGGCGCTTGCTATACCTTAGCTTCGCGTCACACCGGGCGGCACATAGGTGCCCCAATTGCCCCTCGTGTGACGTATGTTCACTTCGTTTCCCGGGGGAAGAAGAGGTTTACCGGTGTCTGACGAGTTCAAGGTGGATCTCACGCAACTCGGAGAATTCGGCCGGGTGCTGAAGAAATCCATCTCGGATCTGGAGAACGCCCGCAAAGCCCTTTCGTCCGTCAACGCCGAGCAGATCGGCACGGCGCGGCTGGACGAGGCGTGCGAGACGTTCCAGGAACGGTGGAAGTACGGCACCGGTGAGCTGAAGGAATTGATCGAGGCGGTCGACGAAGGCGTGGAGAAGACCGCGTTGAGCTACAAGGAGCTGGAGGACAACCTCTCCAAAGCGCTCAAGAAGATGGAAGAGACCGCAGCCACCAACGCGGGGGAGCGCTGATCATGGCGGCAAATCCTTACCCGAGCCTGGGCTGGAATCCGGTACCCGGACTCCCCGAGTCCGTCACCGGCCTCTACACCAAGGTGAAGGCGGCGGCCGACACCCTGAACAACTGCTACCGGCAGATCGATTACCTCCTCGGCGCCAGTTCGAGCTGGCAGGGGGACGCTGCCAGCGCGTTCCGCGACACGATCGACGGCGACCTCAAGCTGGCCGTGATGAACGCGGGCCACTCCCTGGAGAAGGCCGCCAACTGCCTCAAGGGCTGGGAAGGCGACCTCTCCTCCCACCGCGATCTGGCGAAGAAATACGACGACGCCGCGCGCGAGAAGAAGGCCGACGCGGAAAGCGCCCGGAAGCGTTACGACGCGGCCAAGGCGGACCCGGACCTCAAACTCGGCGGCAAGGAATACCCCAGCCAGGCGGAGGCGGATGCCGCCACGGACCGCCTGCGGGCCGCCGAACGCGCGCTCAACGAAGCGTCCCAGCAGGTGGAAAACGCCAACACCGCCTACGACGACGTCGTGAAGAAGGCGCGCGAACTCGAAGACCTCCACAGCCGGCGCGCCAATGAAGTCGCCGGAAAACTCGACGAGGCCGATGACAAGCTGGCCCCCAAGGAGCCGGGCTGGTTCAGCAAAACGCTCAGCGCCATCGGCGAAGGGCTCGCAGCGGTCGGCAAATTCCTCGTCGACCACGCCGGAACCATCGGCGCCATCGCCGGTCTCCTCGCGCTGCTCCCGACCCCGGCGGCGCCGCTTTTCGCCGGTATCGCGGTCGCCGCCAGCGCGGTGTCCATGGCCAAGAACCTCGCCAGCGAGGACTTCAGGGACGCGCTGACGGGGAAATACGGCTGGAAGGAAGGTCTTTTCGCCGGTGCCTCCATGGTCGGCGACACCCTCGGCATGGTGCCGGGCGTCGGCGCCCTCGCCCGCGCGGGCAGTGAGGCGGGGCTCGCGGCGGCGGTCGCACGCGAAGGCGGCGAGGCCATGTCGATCGGCTCGAAACTGGGCACCTTCGGCCGCGAAATCGTACCGGCCTTCAGCTACAAGGCACTCGACGTCGCCACCGACGCCACCACCGGCGCGCTCCAGTACGGCATCAACGGCGTCAATGTCGCGGCCAACATGGCGTCGTCCCTGGAAACCGTCGGAGTGCTCCCGAAGGACGGCCCCGGACACGACAGCGCCGAGATCACCAAGGGAGTCGCCGCCGGTACCGGCGTGACGGGCGGGGTCACGGAAATCGCCACCGACGTGGCGGAACTGGTGAGGGGAATCCGGCTGTGAACGGCCTTGTCGAAACCACGGCGACCGAGCCGAAGCCGGAATTCTGGTACGGAATGCCCTACGGCTACCTCCCGCTGGATCTCCGGCCCACCCCCGAGGCGATTCAGGAGACGGCCCGGCAGATCACCCTGCTGGCTCCCGAGCACCGCGACCGCGCCGACCAGGTGTTCCGGCTCTACGCGGCCGTGCTGACGATGCTGCGCAAGCGCGAGGTGATGGGGTGCGCCCTAGGTATGCACCCCGACGACGACGGCGAGCCCACCCTCTCCGTCCTCACGGTCTCCACCGTGACGACCTCGGGCGCCAATCCCCATGCCGTTCTGATGCAACTCCTGGGCGGCGAAAGTACGGGAGCCGGCCGCGCCGACGGCATCGCCCCCGTGGAAATCCCCGCCGGCACCGGATACCTGTGGGAAACGGTCCGCCGCGCGCCTTCCCCGGCCGCTCCCCCCGAGGGGGCGGAAACGGAAGAGGAAACGGATTCCCGCGAAGGTACCGTCTGGCAGGGCACGGTCGCCGTCCCCCGCCCCGGCGCCGCGTCGATCGTGATGCTGCAACTGGTCACCCCCGCTGTGGAATCCGCCCAGGACTACCGCGGCGTACTGCTCGGAGTCGCCCGCACCCTTTCCTTCACCGACCCCACGGCACAGCCGGCGGGGAACGGAATTCCGGGCTCGCCCGCCACCCCGGACCCATCGGAGCGGAGCCCCTTCGGATGACCCCGGCGCCACGTGGGGAAGAAACCGGCCCGAAGGCCGTCCAAGCGCCCTACCCGACCGACGGAACGGACTTCGCCGGGGCGCTGAAGCACCACTACACCACCGCCACGAAGAAATTCCTGACATTCTTCCCCGCGTGCGTCCTCCTATGGGCCCAGTTGTACCTCTTCAAGAACACCTATCTCCTGCCCGTGGCCCTCATCGGCCTCTTCGGCGGCCTGATCTCCTTGCTGGCATTCCGGCAACGCGTCGCCCTGACCCGCAGATGCGCCCGGGTGCTCCGTACTTATCCCCTGGAATTCCGCACCCCCGTGGAGAAGGCCGGACAGTACGCCTCCCACACCCTCTTCCTCCGCCTCGGCGGAGGCGCGGGCACCCGCACCCTGCGGGCGAAGGACCCGCTGGGCCGCCCCGGCTGGCCGGATCTCGCCGGGGGCATCTGGTTCGCCGGGGACGAGCCGTTCGGCGGCGTCGCCCTGGTCCCGGGCACCGGCGAGCTGCTGTTCCTGCAACCGAAGCGCTGGAAGGACGACGCCCAGGCACGCGAGAACGCGGGCCCCGACCGCATACGGCAGGCAGCACGCGCCGGCATCACCCGGCCCGCCCGCTACCGCTGACCTGGGCGCCCGCACCCACAGGCCGTCCGCCGGGACGAACACTGGCGGCCCGCCCTCGCCCGGCCGCCTACCGCTGACCTGGGCGCCCGCACCCCGCCGCCGCAGACCGTCCGCCGGAACGGACACCAGCGGCCCGGCCCCGCCCCGCCCGCTGCCGCTGACCAGGTCGTCCACGCCCCGTCACCGCAGTCCGTCCACCTGGCCCGCCCGGACGGACACCGGCGGCCCGCCCCCACCCCGCACCCCGCCCCGCGGGAGGTCTAGCGTGGTCCCCCGTGACCCCGACCCCGCTTTCCGCCGGTTTGCCGGAGCTGACCGCCGCCCGGCTGGCCGATAGCTGGCAACTGGACCCGTACGCCCTCACCCTGGTGCTGCTGCTGGGCGGCCTCTACGCCTGGGGCGTCGTACGGCTCGCGCGCCGCGGTGAGCGCTGGCCGCTCGCCCGCAGTGCCGCGTTCGCCGGCCTCGGACTCGGCGCGATCACCGTGGCGACCATGTCGGGACTCGCGGTCTACGACCACGAACTCTTCTGGCCCGCCGCCGTGCAGAACATCGTCCTCGACCTGATCGCCCCGCTCGGCCTGGCGCTCGGCGACCCCCTGGCACTGGCCCTGCGCGCCCTGGACGCACGGTCGCCCGCCGCCCGCCGACTACGCGCCGCACTCTCCGGTCGCGCCCTGCGCCTGCTGACGTTCCCCCTGGTCAGTACCGTCCTGGTACTCGCCTCCGAGCTGGCGATCTACTTCACGCCGTACTTCCCGACGGCCCTGCGGCACGGCCCGCTGCACGAGCTGATGTACCTGCAACTCCTCGTCGTCGGCAGCCTCTTCGTCCTGCCGATGCTCACCCGCGAGGCGCTGCTGCCCGACTGGTGCGGCCACCCCGTCCGCGCCCTCCTCGTCCTCGTCGACGGACTGGTCGACTCGGTCCCCGGCATCGTCGTGATGACCAGCGGCACCCTCGTCGCGGGCGGTTGGTACACCGCCCACCACCGCCCCTGGGACCCCACCCCGCAGCGCGACCAGATGATCGGCGGCGGCCTCATGCTCACCCTCGCCGAACTGATCGGGCTCCCCTTCCTCATCGCCGTCTTCGCGGAGTGGGTACGTTCCGAACGCGGCAGAACGGCGGCGCTGGACGCCCGCCTGGACCGCGAACTGACGACGGCCACCCCGACCCCCGCACCGGCCACCACCACACCCCCGCCCGCCGAACGGACCCGCCCCTGGTGGGAGACCGACCAGGGCGTGGTGGGGGAGCGATACCGACGCGGGGGAGGCGGCTCCCCGGAACACTGAGCGGCACGCACACCACGCAGAAAAAGGGGCGAACACGAATGGGCCTGCACGGGCCCCGCCGAAGCGGTCCCCGCCCCGCTCGACGGCATCCGCCCGTACTCACCCGACGCCGAACGCCCGTACTCATGCGAAAACCCCGACTCAGCGTCTCCACTGATGTCGGGGTTCTCCGGCACTTCCAACGAAGTGCCCCCGGCAGGATTCGAACCTGCGCACACGGCTCCGGAGGCCGTTGCTCTATCCCCTGAGCTACGGGGGCGTTTCGCCGTGTTGCTCGGCGACGGGTAGAACACTACCAGCTCCGATGGGGTGTTCCGGCACGTGATTGAGGGAGGGGCGCGGAGTGCGTTCCGGGTGGTCGGGAAGGGGGCGGCCGATGGGGCGGGGCGGCGGGCCGGCGGGCCCGGTGAAGATCGCCGTCGTCGCACGGGGTGCACCGGCCCGGCGTGCGTTCCGTACGGGGCGACGGGCCCCGGGAACGGGGCGTAGCGCATGGCCGAGGCGGGTGTGGAGCGGTCCGGGAAAGGTCCCTCGCACGGGGGCCGAAGTGCGGAAAAGCGGTACGCCGCCGGAGGCGGGCCCCTAATCTCGTCGTGTGCCTGGCTTGTGCGGTCGGATCCTTGTCGTCGATGACAGCAAGGTGATCCGGCAGTTGATCAGGGTCAACCTTGAGCTGGAGGGCTTCGAGGTCGTGACCGCGGCTGATGGTGCCGAATGTCTGGACGTCGTGCATGACGTGAGACCTGATGTGATCACCCTCGACGTGGTGATGCCGCGGCTCAACGGTCTGCACACGGCGGCGCGGCTGCGGGCCGATCCGCGGACGTGGGACATCCCCCTCGCGATCATCAGCGCCTGTACGGGCAGCGAGGCGGACAGCGGCGAGTCCGTGGGCGTCGACGCGTTCCTGGGCAAGCCGTTCGAGCCGGCGGAGATGGTGCGCACGGTGGCGCGGCTGGCCCGGGAAGGGCGGCGGCCGACGGCCGGCCGTGACGGCGCGGCGGCGGACCGGGCGGCGGCGGAGCGGGCCGCGGGGCTGGCGGCGGTGCGGCGGCAGCCGGGTCTCGCCGAGCACGTCGCGCATCTCGAATGCGGTGACCACCTGGACCGGCAGGACCACTTCGCGCCGCAGCCGGAGCGGCTGGAGCACTTCGGCGGGGGCCGCCGGGAGCGCTCCCACGGCTGACGGGGACGGCTTTCCGCGAGCCTCCCGGGAAGGGCCGGCCCCCTGTGGCCGGTCGCGGAGGTCATCGCGGGCACCGGGGCGCCCCGGTGCCCGCCGGGCGGGCCGGTCCCCGGCGCCCTGCGGAGCCCCGGGACGCGTCCGGGCCGCGTGAGGTGCGCCACGTCCGGGCCCCGGTGTCCACCAGGCGAAACCTGGTCGCATGGGCGGCCCCGTTCTCCCATACGCTTGTCCTGTGACCCCCGCCGAGCTGTCCCGTGCCGTGCTGCGCTCCGTGCGTGGCGCCGTGGCGGAGCGGGAGCTTTCCGTGGTGGTGCCGGAGCGGGTGGTGGTGCGGCCCGCGCCGCATTCCGGGGACTACGCGTCCAATGTCGCGCTCCAGCTCGCCGCCGGTGCCGGGCTGCCCGCCCGGGACGTCGCCGAGGTGCTGCGCAAGCGGCTGGCCGGTTGTCCGGGCCTCGCCCGGGTCGAGGTCGCGGGGCCCGGCTTCCTGAACTTCACGCTGGGCGGCGACGCATCCGCCGAACTGGTCCGCACCGTCCTCGCGCAGGGCCCCGCGTACGGCACGGGCGGCGCCCGCCCGGGGCGCCCCGGAGCCACCGCCGCACCGCCGCCCCGGGGAGCGCGCGGACTCGTCGTCGCCGAAGCCCTGGCCCGGATCGACGCGGCGGCCGCCGCCCCGGGGCCGGACGCGTCGGCCTCCCGCGACCGGGACCGCCCGCCGGCCGCCGCCCCCGTACCCCGGCCGGACGCCGCGCCGCGGGACGCCGCCGGGGCCGGGCCGTCCCCCGAAGCAGCCGGGGCCGGGCGGTCACCCGACTCCCGAGCCGTCGCCGAGCTGGACCGGCTCGTCGCGAAGCTCGGTGCGGACGAGGCGCGGTGGGCGCTGCTGCGGCCCGCCGCGCACGATCCGGTGCGGCTGCCCGAGCGGCCCGTGCAGCGGGAGGAGAACCCGCGCTTCCGGGTGCAGTACGCGTACGCCCGGACCCGGGCGGTGGTGCGTAACGCCCGGGAGCTGGGGTTCATGGGCGAGCCGGGCGACACCGGAGCGGAGACGCACCTCACCGCCGGTACGGACACCACCGCCGGTACGGACACCGCCACCGGTGCGTACCCCGGCGCCGCCCCCGGAGCGACCGCCGCGCCGGGCCCGCGCGGCCCCGCCCCGGACGGCCTCCACGGCACGGCACCCGCCGCCTCCCCCCGTACGCGGACGGCCCCCGGAGCGACCGCCGCGACCGCTGCTTGCGGAACGACCGCCGGCCCCGGAGCGGCCGCGCCCGACACCCACGCCCTCCGCCTTCTCCTCGGCGGTTTCCCGGACGCCGTCGCCGCCGCGGCGCGTTACCGGGCGCCGGACCGGGTGGTGCGTCATCTGGAGGCGGTCGCCGACGCGTATCTGCGCTGGCAGGGCGGGTGTCCGCCGCTGCCCGTCGGCGAGGAGAAACCCTCGGCCGTGCACCGCGCCCGGGTGGCCCTCGCCGAGGCCACCGGGACGGTGCTCGCCAACGGCCTCCGCCTGCTCGGCGTCCTTGCACCCGTACGACTCTGAACGACATTTCGAGGGGATCTCCACCACCATGAGCCGTTCCGCCCACCCCGCCGGGCCCCGTCACGCCGACGTCCTGCCCGAGGGGCACTACGCCGGGCCGCCCGCCGACCTCAACTCCCTCGACCCGCGGGTCTGGTCGCGTACCGTCCGGCGCGACGCCGACGGTGTGGTGACCGTCGGCGGCCTCGACGTCAAGACGCTCGCGGAGGAGTTCGGCACCCCCGCGTACTTCCTCGACGAGGAGGACTTCCGGGCGCGCTGCCGGGCCTGGAGGGAGGCGTTCGGCACGGGCGCCGACGTGTTCTACGCGGGCAAGGCGTTCCTCTCCCGCGCGGTGGTGCGGTGGCTGACCGAGGAGGGCCTCAACCTCGACGTCTGCTCCGGCGGTGAGCTGGCGACCGCGCTGGACGCGGGGATGCCCGCCGAGCGGATCGCGCTGCACGGCAACAACAAGAGCACCGAGGAGATCACCCGCGCCGTCGAGGCGGGCGTCGGGCGGATCGTGCTCGACTCCTTCCAGGAGATCGTGCGGGTCGCCGACGTCGCGCAGCGGCTCGGCAAGCGGCAGCGGGTGCAGATCCGCGTCACCGTCGGCGTCGAGGCGCACACCCACGAGTTCATCGCCACCGCGCACGAGGACCAGAAGTTCGGCATCGCGCTGGCCGGCGGCCAGGCCGCCGAGGCCGTGCGGCGCACGCTGACCCTCGACGGTCTGGAACTGACCGGCATCCACAGCCACATCGGCTCGCAGATCTTCGACATGGCCGGCTTCGAGGTCTCCGCCCGGCGCGTCGTCCAACTGCTGACCGAGGTGCGCGACGAGCACGGCGTGGAGCTGCCGGAGATCGACCTCGGCGGCGGCCTCGGCATCGCGTACACCTCGGACGACGATCCGCGCGAGCCGCACGAGATCGCCAAGGCGCTCGGCGAGATCGTCACCAAGGAGTGCGAGGCCGCCGGGCTGAGCGTGCCGCGCATCTCCGTCGAGCCGGGCCGCGCCATCGTCGGCCCCACCGCCTTCACGCTGTACGAGGTCGGCACCGTCAAGGAGCTGGAGGGGCTGCGGACGTACGTCTCCGTCGACGGCGGGATGTCCGACAACATCCGCACCGCGCTGTACGACGCGGAGTACACCGTCGCGCTGGTCTCGCGGACCTCGGACGCCGAGCCGATGCTCTCGCGCGTCGTCGGCAAGCACTGCGAGAGCGGCGACATCATCGTCCGGGACGCCTTCCTGCCGTCCGACGTGGCCCCCGGTGACCTGCTGGCGGTGCCCGCGACCGGCGCGTACTGCCGCTCGATGGCCAGCAACTACAACCACGCGCTGCGGCCCCCGGTGGTGGCTGTCTCGGCGGGCGCGGGCCGGGTCATCGTCCGCAGGGAGACGGAGGAGGATCTTCTGCGGTTGGATGTCGGATGACGCACTCCTCCGGGTGTCCGGAGCGGGCGACATAAATGTCTCGGTATCCGGACGAGGCGCGGAAAGTGCCATCCGGTGCGTGAGACTGAGAAATTACCGAGCAGAAAAACGGCAGTATCGATGAAAAGCAGAGGTCGAATGATGCGTACGCGTCCGCTGAAGGTGGCGCTCCTGGGCTGTGGTGTGGTCGGCTCAGAGGTGGCGCGCATCATGACGACGCACGCCGACGACCTCGCGGCCCGCATCGGTGCACCCGTGGAGCTGGCCGGGATCGCCGTCCGCCGCCCCGACCGCGTGCGCGACGGCATCCCGGCCGAGCTGGTCACCACTGACGCGATGGAGCTGGTCAAACGCGAGGACGTCGATATCGTCATCGAGGTCATCGGCGGTATCGAACCGGCCCGTGAGCTGATCACCACCGCCTTCGCGCACGGCGCCAGCGTCGTCTCCGCCAACAAGGCACTGGTCGCCGCCGACGGTGCGGCGCTGCACGCCGCGGCCGAGCGGCACGGCGCGGACCTCTACTACGAGGCGGCCGTCGCCGGTGCGATCCCGCTGGTCCGCCCGCTGCGCGAATCGCTCGCCGGCGACAAGGTCAACCGCGTCCTCGGCATCGTCAACGGCACCACCAACTTCATCCTCGACAAGATGGACACCTCCGGCGCCGGGTACAGCGAGGCGCTGGACGAGGCCACCGCCCTCGGGTACGCCGAGGCCGACCCGACCGCCGACGTCGAGGGCTTCGACGCCGCCGCGAAGGCCGCGATCCTCGCCGGTATCGCCTTCCACACCCGCGTCACCATCGACGACGTGCACCGCGAGGGCCTGACCGAGGTCACCGCCTCCGACATCGCCTCCGCCAAGCGGATGGGGTGCACCGTCAAGCTGCTCGCCATCTGCGAGCGCGCCGCGGACGGCGCGTCCGTCACCGCCCGCGTGCACCCCGCGATGATCCCGCTCAGCCACCCGCTGGCCTCCGTCCGCGAGGCGTACAACGCGGTCTTCGTGGAGTCCGACGCCGCAGGTCAGCTCATGTTCTACGGGCCGGGCGCGGGCGGTTCGCCGACCGCCTCCGCGGTCCTCGGCGACCTCGTCGCGGTCGGCCGCAACAAGCTCGCCGGCACCACCGGGCCGGGGGAGTCCGCGTACACGCAGTTGCCCGTCAGCCCCATGGGCGAGGTCGTCACGCGGTACCACATCAGTCTCGACGTGGCCGACAAGTCCGGCGTCCTCGCGCAGGTCGCCACGGTCTTCGCCGAGCACGGGGTGTCGATCGACACCGTCCGTCAACAGGGGCGGCCCGACGCCGACGGCGAGGCGTCCCTCGTCGTCGTCACCCACCGGGCGGCCGACGCCGCCCTGTCGTCGACCGTCGAGGCTCTGCGCGAGCTGGACACCGTCCGTGGTGTCGCCAGCATCATGCGGGTCGAAGGGGAGTAAAGGAACCCATGTCTGCCAATTCCACCGCGTCCGCCGCGAACGGTCAGTGGCGCGGAATCATCGAGGAATACCGTGACCGGCTGCCGGTCAGCGACACGACCGAGGCGGTCACCCTGCGGGAGGGCGGCACGCCGCTCGTTCCCGCGCAGGTCCTGTCCGAGCGCACCGGCTGCGAGGTGCACCTCAAGGTCGAGGGTGCCAACCCCACCGGCTCCTTCAAGGACCGCGGGATGACGATGGCCATCACCCGCGCCAAGGAGGAGGGCGCCAAGGCCGTCATCTGCGCCTCCACCGGCAACACCTCCGCCTCCGCCGCCGCGTACGCGGTGCGCGCCGGGATGGTCTGCGCGGTGCTCGTCCCGCAGGGCAAGATCGCCCTCGGCAAGATGGGCCAGGCGCTGGTGCACGGCGCGAAGATCCTCCAGATCGACGGAAATTTCGACGACTGTCTGACGCTCGCCCGTGGACTTTCGGACAAATATCCGGTCGCACTTGTGAACTCCGTCAACCCTGTGCGTATCGAGGGCCAGAAGACCGCGGCGTTCGAGATCGTCGACATGCTCGGCGACGCACCCGACATCCATGTGCTGCCCGTCGGCAACGCCGGCAACATCACGGCGTACTGGAAGGGCTACCGCGAATACGCCGCCGACGGCATCGCCTCGCACACCCCGCGGATGTGGGGCTTCCAGGCGTCCGGCAGCGCCCCGATCGTGCGCGGCGAGGTCGTCAAGGACCCGCACACCATCGCCACCGCCATTCGCATCGGCAACCCCGCGTCGTGGTCGTTCGCGGAGCAGGCGCGGGACGAGTCGGGCGGCTCCATCGATGAGGTGACGGACCGTCAGATCCTGGCGGCCTACCGGCTGTTGGCCGCACAGGAGGGCGTCTTCGTGGAGCCCGCGTCGGCCGCCTCGGTCGCCGGTCTGCTCAAGGCCGCCGACGAGGGCAAGGTCGACCCCGGTCAGCGCATCGTCTGCACGGTGACCGGCAACGGCCTCAAGGACCCCGACTGGGCCGTGGCCGGCGCGCCGCAGCCCGTCACCGTCCCGATCGACGCGGACGCCGCGGCCCAGCGCCTCGGCCTCGCGTAACCGGCGACCGCACACGCCGGGCGTACGGCGGGTCACCAGCTCCCGGGGCAGGTGACCCGCCGTATCGCAAAGTGTGCAAAGGCTGCAAAGTCGGAAGTGAGGCACGGTTCGGCGTGCGACACGCACCGTGCGCCTCCCGTGCGCCCTATGTCGCCACAGAACCTTCCTTCGATAGGCTGGCAGCCAACTCCCCTCCGCACGGCATGACGCAGTGGTGTGCAGGGCAGGTCAGAACAGACCCCGCCGGCCGGCCGGGCGCCTCGGCGCCGCGGTGGCGCGGGGCAGTACCGCACATCAATCAAGGAGAGTCATCGAGCGATGGCCGGTCCCGCGTTCCGTGCCGCCGCCGTCCGGGTGCGCACCCCCGCCACCAGCGCCAACCTCGGCCCCGGCTTCGACGCCCTCGGCCTGTCGCTGGGGCTGTACGACGATGTCGTGGTGCGGGTCGCCGACTCCGGTCTGCACGTAGACATCGCAGGTGAGGGCAGTGAAACCCTCCCGCGCGACGAGAGCCACCTGCTCGTACGCTCCCTGCGCACCGCCTTCGACCTGCTCGGCGGGCAGCCGCGCGGGCTGGAAATCGTCTGTGCCAACCGCATTCCGCACGGCCGCGGACTCGGCTCGTCCTCGGCGGCAATCTGCGCCGGCATCGTCGCCGCCCGCGCGGTGACCATCGGCGGTGAGCAGAGGCTCGACGACACCGCGCTCCTGGAGCTGGCCACCGAGATCGAGGGCCACCCCGACAACGTCGCCGCCTGTCTGCTCGGCGGCTTCACCCTGGCCTGGACGGACGCCGGCGCGGCCCGCGCGATCCGGATGGAGCCGGCCGCTTCGGTCGTCCCCGTGGTCTTCGTCCCCGGGAAGCCGGTGCTGACCGAGACCGCCCGTGGCCTGCTGCCGCGCGCCGTCCCGCATGTGGACGCCGCGGCCAACGCCGGTCGCGCCGCACTGCTCGTCGAGGCGCTGACCAGGCGCCCCGAGCTGCTGCTGGCCGCGACCGAGGACCGACTTCACCAGGAGTACCGCGCCCCCGCGATGCCGCAGAGCGTGGCCCTGGTGAACCGACTGCGTGCGGACGGTGTCCCCGCGGTCATCTCCGGTGCGGGCCCGACGGTGCTCGCACTGGCCGAGGAAGCCTCGGCCGACAAGGTCGCCGCGCTGGCGGGAGAGGGCTGGGCGGCCAACCGGCTGACCCTCGACGCGGCGGGCACATGCGTCCTGCCGCTCGCCGGGTGACGGGCGCGGATGATCGACGATTGCCGGTCTCGGGAAGGGGGAATGTTTGTTGGATCCGGTAGTGTTAACCTCAAGTCAGTACTCGACGCCTGAGTGGCGCGATGCTTCGTGTCCCTATCGGGACCACCTTTCTTCCGGGAGCCTCCCAAACTGCTCGAAGCAATGGCCCGAGCAGGAGTGAGCACGCTCCGGAATCGGCGTGACGGACATGGGTCACACAGCATCCCTTCGCGCCGGACCAATGAACTGATCTTTCCGCCGTATCCGGCGGGACCACCGCCCCGGCCCGGTTCGCAACACCGCGGGACCACCAGCCGGACAGCACAACCGGTCGCCGAGCCAGACAGGCCGACGCCCGCTCCAGGGAAGGACCCTTCGTGAGCGACACCACCGATCTGATGGGCGTGCGCACCGATGGCAGTGCCACCGCGCCCGCCACGGACGCTCCCGCCGCGCCTGCCACCGGTGCTGCCGGCACCACGCGGCGCCGCCGTTCCGGTACCGGCCTCGACGGCATGGTCCTGGCAGAGCTGCAGCAGGTCGCCTCCGGCCTCGGCATCAAGGGCACCGCGCGGATGCGCAAGAGCCAGCTGATCGAGGTCATCAAGGAGAGGCAGGCCGCGGGCGCCTCCGGCGCCGCCAAGGCCGACGCGCCCGCCGAGACCGACACCAAGCCCAAGCGCCGCGCCACCTCCAAGGCCCGTACGGGCGAGGGTGACGCCGCCAAGGCCGCCGACAAGCCGGCCAAGGCCGACAAGAGCGCCGACAAGCAGGCCGGGCAGCAGCAGATCGACATTCCCGGTCAGCCCGCCAGCGACGAGCCGCCGGCCGGTGAGCGCCGTCGCCGCCGGGCCACCGCGGCCGCCGGCAGCCCCGAGGGCGCGGCCGACACCAAGGCCGAGCCGAAGGCCAAGGCCGACACCGCCGCCGACGAGCGCCCCGCCAAGGGTGAGCAGCCCGAGCAGCAGCACAAGGGCGGCGACCGCCAGGACCGCGGGGACCGTGGGGACCGCGGCCCGAAGGGCGACCGCCGCGACCGCCAGCAGGGCCGCCGCAACAAGAACGACGGCAACGACTCCGGCAACCAGGGCAACCAGGGTGACCGCCGTGACCGTCAGCGGGACAACCGCCACGACGACGGCGACGACTTCGAGGGCGGCCGCCGCGGCCGTCGCGGCCGCTACCGCGACCGCCGGGGCCGTCGCGGCGGCCGTGAGGACTTCGGCAACGAGCCGCAGGTCTCCGAGGACGACGTGCTGATCCCCGTCGCGGGCATCCTCGACATCCTCGACAACTACGCGTTCATCCGGACCTCCGGCTACCTGCCCGGCCCGAACGACGTGTACGTCTCGCTCGCCCAGGTCCGTAAGAACGGTCTGCGCAAGGGTGACCACGTCACCGGTGCGGTGCGCCAGCCGCGGGACGGGGAGCGCCGTGAGAAGTTCAACGCGCTGGTCCGCCTCGACACCGTCAACAGCGTGGCGCCCGAACAGGGCCGTCAGCGGCCGGAGTTCGGGAAGCTGACGCCCCTTTACCCGCAGGAGCGGCTGCGCCTGGAGGGGGAGTCGGGCGGTCTGACGACCCGGATCATCGATCTGGTGACGCCGATCGGCAAGGGCCAGCGCGGTCTGATCGTGGCCCCGCCGAAGACCGGTAAGACCATGATCATGCAGGCGATCGCCAACTCGATCACCCGCAACAACCCCGAGTGCCACCTGATGGTCGTCCTCGTCGACGAGCGGCCCGAAGAGGTCACCGACATGCAGCGGTCGGTCAAGGGCGAGGTCATCTCCTCGACCTTCGACCGCCCGGCCGAGGACCACACCACCGTCGCCGAGCTGGCCATCGAGCGCGCCAAGCGCCTCGTCGAGCTGGGTCACGACGTGGTTGTCCTGCTGGACTCCATCACCCGTCTGGGCCGTGCGTACAACCTCGCGGCGCCCGCCTCCGGCCGCATCCTGTCCGGTGGTGTCGACTCGACCGCGCTCTACCCGCCGAAGCGGTTCTTCGGCGCGGCGCGGAACATCGAGGACGGCGGTTCGCTGACCATCCTGGCCACCGCGTTGGTCGAGACCGGTTCGCGGATGGACGAGGTGATCTTCGAGGAGTTCAAGGGCACCGGGAACCTGGAGCTCAAGCTCGACCGCAAGCTCTCCGACAAGCGGATCTTCCCCGCGGTGGACGTCGACGCGTCGTCCACCCGTAAGGAGGAGATCCTGATGGGCGCCGACGAGCTGGCCATCGTCTGGAAGCTGCGCCGGGTGCTGCACGCCCTGGACCAGCAGCAGGCGATCGAGCTGCTGCTGGACAAGATGAAGCAGACGAAGTCCAACGCGGAGTTCCTGCTCCAGATCCAGAAGACGACGCCGACCACGGGCAACGGCAACGACTGACGCCCCGGCCGCGCGCCGTAGCTACGGAAAGCCCCTCGCACCCCCGGGTGCGGGGGGCTCCGTGCTGTCCGGGCCGGGGCGCGTGTCCGGACGCCCGGCGCGGATGCCCGGCCCGGTCGCGTACGGCGGTGCGGGTCCGGGCGGACGCGTACGGCGGTGCGGCGAGGGCCGGAGGTGACCGGTCCGTGTACCTCCGTCCGGGGTGTCCCGCTGAGACCTTTCGCACAGGAGGCGCCCGGAACCGGCCGCTTTCGGGTGGCCGGAAAGCGACCATCGTCGCTGGTCGGGGCAGCCGTACGGGCGGGGCGGCGGCGCACGGCCGTCACCTCGTGGTCACCGGACCGGCACAGGGCGCTGTGCAACCCTTCCGTCCGGCTCCCCGTCTCCCACGACATGACGCGCCGTGCCCGCCCCGCGCGGCCCGGCACGGGCGGGGGCAGCGCACACGGACCGAGGAGCACATGGCCGACAGCAACGGGACGCAGCAGGAGGCGGCGGGCCGCGACCGCCGCATACGCGCCACGGGCCGCCGCCGTAAGGCGCCCAGCCGGCGCCGCCGTGCCCTGACCATCACGCTCTGCGCGGGAGTCAGCTGCCTGCTGCTCACCGGCGCCGGACTCGGTTACGTCTATTACCAGCTCAACGGCAACCTCAAGGGCATCGACATCAACGCCGCCCTCGGCAAGGACCGGCCCGACGACGTCGACAACGGCTCGCTCGACATCCTCGTCCTCGGCTCCGACTCGCGGGCCGGCAACAACGCCGAGTACGGCGCCGACGAGGGCGGTGCGCGCTCCGACACCGCGATGGTGCTGCACGTCTACAAGGGCCACAGGAAGGCGAGCGTCGTCTCCGTCCCGCGCGACACCCTCATCACCCGGCCGTCCTGTCTGAAGGACGGCAAGGAGGTGCCCGGGGCGCGGCGGGTGATGTTCAACACCGCCTACGAGGTCGGCGGTCCGGCGTGCGCCGTCAAGACCGTCGAATCGCTCAGCGGCATCCGTATGGACCACTTCGTCGAGGTCGACTTCACCGGGTTCAAGAAGCTCATCGACGCGCTCGGCGGGGTGTCTCTCACCACCAGCAAGCCGATCGACGACAACTCCAGCCACCTCCACCTGCCCGCCGGACATCACGTCCTGTCCGGCGAGCAGTCCCTCGGGCTCGTCCGTACCCGGCACGGCGTACCCGGCGGCGACGGCAGTGACCTGGGGCGCATCCAGCTCCAGCAGACCTTCGTCAAGGCGCTGATGCAGCAGGTCAAGAGCGTCGGAGTCTTCACCAGCCCGGCCAAGCTCTACGACATCGCCGACACCGCCACCAAGACCGTCACCACCGACACCGACCTCAACTCCGTCGGCGCGCTGACCGGCCTGGCGAAGTCGCTCAGCTCCCTCGGCTCGCAGGACATCCACATGGTCACGCTGCCCGTGGCGTACGACAAGCTCGACCCGGCGCGGGTCGCCCCGCTGCCCCGGCAGACCGCGCAGGTCTGGGACGCGCTGCGGCAGGACCGCGCCATCCCCAAGAGCGCGCTCAAGGACTCCGCGGGCGACAAGGGCGGCACCGGCTCGTACGTGAGGTAGCCCCGGATCGCCACGCGAGGTGGGGGAGCGGGAACGGCGGGTAACCGCCGGGCCGCCGGGGTTTCCGCGCGTACGGGGCGGGGAATACCCGGCGGTCCACCCCGGTTTTGGGAGATGCGACAAGTCCTGGCAGACTGGACCGTCGGCCCCGGTTCACGTGACGCAAACCCGCGGCACGACCCGGAGCACTCCCGAACCTAGGAGATCCCCTTGAAGCGCGACATCCACCCGGAGTACGTCGAGACGCAGGTCAGCTGCACCTGTGGCGCGGCCTTCACCACCCGTAGCACCGTCGAGGGCGGCAGCATCCGCGCCGACGTCTGCTCCGAGTGCCACCCGTTCTACACGGGCAAGCAGAAGATCATGGACACCGGTGGCCGTGTGGCCCGCTTCGAGGCCCGCTTCGGCAAGGCCGCCGGTTCGGCCAAGAAGTAGCGACCCGCAAGGCGCCGGTTGCCGGTCGCCCCTCGAAGGGGCGACCGGACCGGCGCTTTGTCGTCCAGGCCACGGACCCGGCCGGAGGTCCGGCGACGCCGCGGCCCCGCGCCGCACCAGGTGACCGGCGCCCGGAAACACCAGTCAGCTAAGGAACCCCACGATGTTCGAGGCGGTCGAGGAACTGATCGGCGAGCACGCCGGTCTGGAGAAGAAGCTGGCCGACCCCGCGGTCCACGCCGACCAGCGCGAGGCCATGCGTCTCAACAAGCGCTACGCCGAACTCACCCCGATCGTCGCCACCTACCGTTCCTGGAAGCAGACCGGCGAGGACATGGAGACCGCGCGTGAATTCGCCGCGGACGACCCGGACTTCGCCGACGAGGTCAAGGAACTCGACGCCCGGCGCGACGAGCTGACCGAGAAGCTGCGGCTGCTGCTCGTACCCCGCGACCCGAGCGACGACAAGGACGTCATCCTGGAGGTCAAGGCCGGTGAGGGCGGCGAGGAGTCCGCGCTGTTCGCCGGTGACCTGCTGCGGATGTACCTGCGCTACGCCGAGCGGGCCGGCTGGAAGACCGAGATCCTGGAGGCCAACGAGTCCGATCTCGGCGGCTACAAGGACGTCCAGGTCGCCGTGAAGACCAAGGGCGGCGGCGGGGCCACCGAGCCCGGCCAGGGCGTCTGGGCCCGCCTGAAGTACGAGGGCGGAGTGCACCGCGTCCAGCGCGTCCCCGCCACCGAGTCGCAGGGCCGTATCCACACCTCCGCCGCCGGCGTGCTCGTCACGCCCGAGGCGGAGGAGGTCGAGGTCGAGATCGGCCCCAACGACCTGCGGATCGACGTCTACCGCTCGTCCGGCCCCGGCGGCCAGTCGGTCAACACCACCGACTCCGCGGTGCGCATCACGCACCTGCCCACCGGCATCGTCGTCTCCTGCCAGAACGAGAAGAGCCAGCTCCAGAACAAGGAGCAGGCGATGCGTATCCTCCGCTCGCGGCTGCTGGCCGCCGCCCAGGAGGAGGCCGAGCGGGAGGCGTCCGACGCCCGCCGCAGCCAGGTGCGCACCGTCGACCGCTCCGAGCGCATCCGGACGTACAACTTCCCGGAGAACCGCATCTCCGACCACCGCGTCGGCTTCAAGGCGTACAACCTGGACCAGGTGCTCGACGGCGAGCTCGACCCGGTCATCCAGGCGTGCGTGGACGCCGACTCGGCGGCCAAGCTCGCCGCCGCCCAGTAAGACCCGCACCACCCGCACGCCCGCACGACCGGCTGGAGGAACCCGTGAACCTGCTGCTCGCCGAGGTGGCCCAGGCCACCCAGCGGTTGGCCGACGCCGGCGTGCCCTCACCGCGCTTCGACGCCGAGGAGCTGGCCGCGCACGTCCACGGCGTCAAGCGCAGCCAGTTGCACACCGTCGCGGACGCCGACTTCGACGCCCGGTACTGGGAGGCGATCGCCCGCCGCGAGGCCCGCGAACCGCTCCAGCACATCACCGGGCGGGCGTTCTTCCGCTACCTCGAACTCCACGTCGGGCCCGGTGTGTTCGTGCCCCGGCCGGAGACCGAGTCGGTGGTCGGCTGGGCCATAGACGCGGTGCGCGCGATGGACGTCGTCGAGCCGGTCATCGTCGATCTGTGCACCGGCTCCGGCGCCATCGCCCTCGCCCTGGCGCAGGAGGTGCCGCGCTCCACGGTGCACGCCGTCGAGCTGTCCGAGCAGGCCCTGACGTACGCCCGGCGCAACGTCGAGGGCTCGCGGGTCTCCCTCCACCACGGCGACGCGCTGACCGCGCTGCCCGAGCTGGACGGCCAGGTCGACCTGGTCGTCTCCAACCCGCCGTACATCCCGCTCACCGAGTGGGAGTACGTCGCCCCCGAGGCCCGCGACCACGACCCCGAGCTGGCGCTGTTCTCCGGTGAGGACGGGCTGGACACCATCCGGGGCATCGAGCGGACCGCACACCGGCTGCTGCGGCCCGGCGGGCTCGTCGTCGTCGAGCACGCCGACACCCAGGGCGGCCAGGTGCCGTGGATCTTCGCCGAGGAACGGGGCTGGGCCGACGCGGCCGACCACCCGGACCTGAACAACCGGCCCCGTTTCGCCACCGCGCGCCGGGTGTCGCCATGACGGCCACCCCGACGCCCGATGTATCCGTTCCGCACGAGGAGGACCGTTAAATGGCACGGCGATACGACTGCAGCGACGCGACCGACCGCGCGACCGGTCTGCGTGAGGCCGCGTCGGCCGTCCGCCGCGGCGAGCTGGTCGTCCTGCCGACCGACACCGTCTACGGCATCGGTGCGGACGCGTTCAGCGCCGAGGCCGTCGGTGATCTGCTGGAGGCCAAGGGCCGCGGCCGCGGCATGCCTTCGCCGGTCCTCATCGGCTCGCCCAACACCCTGCACGGCCTGGTCACCGACTTCTCCGAGCAGGCGTGGGAGCTGGTCGACGCGTTCTGGCCGGGCGGGCTGACCCTCGTCGCCACCCACCAGCCGTCGCTGACCTGGGACCTCGGCGAGACCCGCGGCACCGTCGCGGTGCGGATGCCGCTGCACCCCGTCGCCATCGAACTGCTCACCGAGTTCGGCCCGATGGCGGTCTCCAGCGCCAACCTCACGGGACACCCCTCCCCGCAGGACTGCGACGCCGCCCAGGAGATGCTCGGCGACTCCGTCTCCGTCTACCTCGACGGCGGTCCCACGCCCGCCGCCGTGCCGTCCTCGATCGTCGATGTCACCGGCCGCGTCCCGGTGCTGCTGCGCGAGGGCTCCCTCAGCGCCGAGGAACTGCGGAAGGTCGTGCCCGAGCTCGAGGTGGCCAATTGATGGCGCCCCTGGGGCGCGGCATAACGGGGCCGGGTGAGACCGCCTTCCCGTCGGTGCCGCCGTCCGGCTACGCCGCGGCCGTCCAGGCCCGCGCCGCGGCGCCGGCCGCGCCCGCCCGCTTCCGGATCCTGCACGTCTCCACCGGCAATGTCTGCCGCTCGCCGATCACCGAGCGGCTGCACCGCCACGCCCTGGACCTGCGGCTCGGCGGCGGGACGAGCGGTCTGGTGGTGGAGAGCGCCGGCACCTGGGGCCATGAGGGCGCGCCCATGGAGACGCACGCAGCGACGGTCCTCGCCGACTACGGCGCCGACCCGGCCGGGTTCCTGGGCCGGGAACTGCTCGACGAGCACGTCATCCGCGCCGACCTGGTCCTGACCGCCACCCGCGACCACCGCGCCCAGGTCATCTCGATGGGCCACTCCGCGGGGCTGCGCACCTTCACGCTGAAGGAGTTCAACCGCCTGGTCCGGGCGATAGACCCGGCCACCTTGCCGGAGCCCGACCCGGAGCTGCCCGACCACGGTCTGGTCGAGCGGGCCCGCGCCCTGGTCGGCGCCGCCGCCGCGCTCCGCGGCTGGCTGCTGGCGCCCGACCCGGAGTCCGACGAGGTCCACGACCCGTACGGCGCCCCCATCACCTTCTTCCGCTCCATCGGCGACGAGATCAACCAGGCCCTCGACCCGGTCGTCACCGCCCTCACGGGGGTCCCGGCGCGGGCGTAGGGAAACCCGGGCGCGGCACCGGGCCGCCCACGGCCCCTCTCCCGCCCTCGTACGCCCCCGGCCCCCGCCGCCGCGCCCGATCGCCCCACCGCGCCTACATTGGACGTGAGTCCCCGTACGAGGCCCGGAGCGCGCCATGTCCGCCACCACCGCGTCACCCCGCAGCACGTCACCGGCCGACGCGCGTCCGGGTGCCTCACCGGGCGCCGTGGCGGCCGCCGACGCCGGGGCGTGTCCGGCGGACTTCGCGGCGCTGGCCGCCGCCGACCCGGAGATCGCCGGGGTGCTGGTCGGCGAGAGCGCCCGGCAGAGCGAGACGCTTCAGCTCATCGCCGCGGAGAACTTCACCTCGCCCGCGGTCCTCGCCGCCCTCGGCTCCCCGCTCACCAACAAGTACGCGGAGGGCTATCCGGGCGCCCGCCACCACGGCGGCTGCGAGATCGTCGACCTAGCCGAGCGGATCGCCGTCGAACGCGCCAGGGCCCTCTTCGGCGCCGAACACGCCAACGTCCAGCCCCACTCCGGCTCCTCCGCCGTGCTGGCCGCCTACGCCGCCCTGCTGCGCCCCGGGGACACCGTGCTGGCCCTGTCCCTGCCGCACGGCGGGCACCTCACCCACGGCTCGCCCGCCAACTTCTCCGGCCGCTGGTTCGACTTCGCCGGCTACGGCGTCGACGCGGCCACCGGCCTCCTCGACCTCGGCGAGGTCCGCGCCCTGGCCCGCGAGCGCCGCCCCAAGGCGATCGTCTGCGGCTCGATCGCCTACCCGCGCCACATCGACTACGCCGCCTTCCGCGACATCGCCGACGAGACCGGCGCCTACCTCATCGCCGACGTCGCCCACCCCGCCGGACTGATCGCCGGGGGAGCGGCGCCCAACCCGGTGCCGTACGCCGACGTCGTCTGCGCCACCACGCACAAGGTGCTGCGCGGGCCGCGCGGCGGGATGATCCTGTGCGGTGCGCGGCTGGCCGAGCGGATCGACCGGGCCGTCTTCCCGTTCTCGCAGGGCGGCGCGCAGATGAACTCCGTCGCCGCGAAGGCCGTCGCGTTCCACGAGGCGGCCACCGACGCGTTCCGCGGCTACGCCCGGCGGACCGTCGCCAACGCCCGGACGCTCGCCGCCGCCCTCGAAGGCCAGGGGCTGACGCTCGCCACCGGCGGCACCGACACCCATCTGATCGTCGCCGACACCGCGCCGCTGGGCCTCGACGCGCGGGCGGCCCGGGCCCGGCTGGCCGCCGCCGGGATCGTCCTCGACACCTGCGCGCTGGCCTGCCCGGACGGCGCCGCGCGGCGTACCGGCATCCGGCTGGGCAGCGCGGCGGTGACGACACAGGGGATGGGCGAGCCGGAGATGGCGCGGATCGCGGAGCTGATCGGCGCGGCGCTGCGCGGGGAGAGCGCGGTCCGGCCGCGCACCGCGGCGCTCGTCGGCGGTTTTCCGCCGTATCCCGGCCGGAACTGAACGGGAACCGCGTACCGCCCCCCTCCGTCACACACCGCGGGGACGGCGCCGGACGTCCGTCACCCGGCAGCCCGCCACCTGTGTGTACGGCGTGGTCGCGGACCCGCATAGGGTGTGGGGCTGTGATGGCCAGCTATATCTGTGGGGCAGCCCGTGCGTGAATACCTGCTGACGCTGTGCGTCACGGCCGCGGTGACCTATCTGCTGACCGGCCCGGTGCGGAAGTTCGCCATCGCGGCCGGGGCGATGCCGGAGATCCGGGCCCGTGACGTGCACCGCGAGCCGACGCCCCGGCTCGGCGGCATCGCGATGTTCGGCGGGTTGTGCGCGGGCCTCCTGGTGGCCTCCCATCTGACCAATCTCAAGAGCGTCTTCGCGGACTCCAACGAACCGCGCGCCCTGCTCTCCGGCGCCGCGCTGATCTGGCTGCTGGGCGTCCTGGACGACAAGTGGGGCGTGGACGCGCTGGTCAAGCTGGGCGGTCAGATGGTCGCCGCGGGCGTGATGGTCCTCCAGGGTCTGACGATCCTGTACATCCCGATCCCCGGTGTCGGCACGTACCTGCCGTCGCCGACGCAGGGCACGCTGCTGACCGTCGCACTCGTCGTCATCACCATCAACGCGGTGAACTTCGTCGACGGTCTCGACGGTCTCGCCTCCGGCATGGTCTGCATCGCCGCCGCCGCGTTCTTCATGTACGCGTACCGCATGTGGTTCGGCTACGGCATCGAGGCGGCGGCGCCCGCGACGCTGTTCTCGGTGGTGCTGATGGGTATGTGCCTGGGCTTCCTGCCGCACAACATGCACCCCGCGCGGATCTTCATGGGCGACTCCGGATCGATGCTGATCGGCCTGGTGATGGCCGCCGGCGCGGTGTCGGTGACCGGTCAGGTCGATCCGGATCTGCTCAGCCTGAAGACCGGCGGTATCCGCGAGGCGACGCACTCGATGGTCCCGGTCTACATCCCGTTGCTGCTGCCGCTGACCGTCATCGCGGTGCCGGTCGCCGACCTGATCCTGGCGATCGTCCGGCGCACCTGGAACGGCCAGTCGCCGTTCGCCGCGGACCGCGGCCACCTGCATCACCGGCTGCTGGAAATCGGCCATTCCCACAGCCGCGCTGTGCTGATCATGTACTTCTGGTCGGCGCTGATCGCGTTCGGCGCGGTCGCGTACTCGGTCAACAACGCGAGCATGTGGATCGTCCTGGGCATCGTGCTGCTGAGCGCGGTCGGACTGGTGCTGCTCCTGCTGCCGCGGTTCACGCCGCGGGCGCCGATGTGGGCGCAGCGCATCGTCCCGCCGCGCTACCGCAGGGTCGTCCGCCCCGAGCCCGCCGAAGCCGCCGCGGAGGAGCCCGCCGGGGGCGTACGGGGGGAGCGGGACGCGGCGCGTGAGGCGGTCGCCGCGGGGCTGCACGGCGCCACCGCGATCGGCGAGCGGTCACGCTTCGTGGACCGCCGCCGCGCGGACAGTCACCGCTGAAACCCGTGTGCGACGTCATCGGCGCCCGTCAACTGCGTCATCAAATCGGGTGAGTTGGCGCCATAGCAGACAAAGTGCTTTCTGTCGCTGCACCAACGCGCAGGATCACGCTCACGTGTGACAGGTGGCACACCATAGAGGTAAAGACCTCATCAAATAGTTTGTGATACCGTTCACGAGACTCGGCGACAGGGCCGAAGGCCCGCACAGTTCCGGGCCTTTGGGCCCATCAGGTTCTTCCGCCGGCCGGGTCTACGCTCGTTCCTGACGAACACCCCCACCCCCTTGCCGGAGCGCCGCCATGCAGTCGAATGACGCCCGACTTCTCGTTCATGCCCTCGTGCCCACGCTTGCCGCCGGCGTCGTCGCCGTCGCGGTCAGCGCCGCGCTCGTCGGCGGCGCGGGGGCCATCGGTGCCGTGGTCGGCACCCTGCTGGTGGTGTTCGTGATGGGGGCGGGCCTCGTCGTCCTGCAGCAGACCGCGAAGAATCACCCGCAGCTCTTCCAGATGATGGGTCTCCTGCTCTACACGGTGCAGATCCTGCTGGTCGCGGTCTTCATGATGGCCTTCAAGGACACCACGCTCTTCGACACGAAGGCGTTCGCCTTCACGTTGCTCGGCGCCACCCTCGTGTGGATCGCGGCGCAGACCCGCGGTCACATGAAGGCGAAGATTCTCTACGTCGACCCTGACTCCGCAGAGGCGAAGAAGGCGGAGACGGCGGGGTCGCCGACGTGACACGTAGGGCCGGAATAAAAGGCCGTTCGCGGGCCTGCTATCGTCCGGTGCCAACTACGGCACAGTCGACGCAGGCGGCTGAGCACCCGCGTTCCACGAGCTGGAGCCGGAGGTCCTCGTGGCCGATGCCTGCGATCCGACCCGGCCCCGCGCCGAGACGCCACCCCCTAATCCGCAAGACCAGTCCAGTGCCGCTCCGTGGCTCAATGCCGCGCCGACACAACGAGGTTGCCGTACCCATGCGCCACGCTGAAGGAGCCCGCGGTGAGTGCTGAAACGATGCTCGCCTTCGACACGGAGTGCCACCTCTTCATCCCGGGGTGTGGCTTCGAGGCCCCGGGCCTTCATTCGTTCGTCTTCGAACCGCTCTTCACCATCGGCGGCTTCAATTTCAACAAGCCGATGCTGCTGGCTCTGCTGAGCACGGTCGTCGTGGTGTGGTTCTTCTGGGCCGCCTTCGGACGCGCCAAGGTCGTGCCGGGCAAGCTCCAGATGGTGGCCGAGGCGGGTTACGACTTCGTGCGCCGCGGGCTCGTGTACGACGCGCTCGGCAAGAAGGAGGGCGAGAAGTACGTCCCCTTCATGGTCTCGCTGTTCTTCTTCGTGTGGATCATGAACCTCTGGTCGATCATTCCGGTCGCCCAGTTCCCGGTGACCTCGGTCATCGCCTTCCCCGCGGGTCTGGCCCTGATGGTCTGGGTCCTGTGGATGTTCCTCACGTTCAAGAAGCACGGCTTCGTCGGCGGTCTGAAGAACATCACCGGCTACGACAAGTCGCTGGGCGCGGTCCTGCCGCTCCTGATGGTCATCGAGCTCTTCTCGAACGTGCTCATCCGGCCCTTCACCCACGCGGTGCGACTGTTCGCGAACATGTTCGCGGGCCACATGCTCATCGTGATGTTCACCATCGCCAGCTTCTACCTGGCGAACGGCGTCGGCTTCGTCTACGCGGGCGCCTCGTTCGTGATGACCATCGTGATGACCGCTTTCGAGCTGTTCATCCAGGCCGTCCAGGCGTACGTCTTCGTTCTCCTGGCCTGCAACTACGTGCAGGGCGCGCTCGCCGAGCACCACTGAGCACCCCGCCTCCCCCAACCCCCAGACGTCCGGTGGCCAACCCCCACCGGTACTTGAAAGAGAAGGAAGAACCGGCATGTCCGCTCTCCAGACCCTCGCCTCCGCAGACGCGTTCACCGGCAGCGCCAGCGCGATCGGTTACGGCCTGGCCGCCATCGGCCCCGGCGTCGGCGTCGGCATCATCTTCGGTAACGGCACCCAGGCCCTGGCCCGCCAGCCCGAGGCCGCGGGCCTGATCCGCACCAACCAGATCATGGGTTTCGCCTTCTGTGAGGCGCTCGCCCTCATCGGCATCGTCATGGGCTTCGTTTACAAGTAAACGAACCGCACCGACGATCCCCTTAGACGGAAGGCATTGACGTGACCCTGGTCAGCCTGGCGAGTGAGGTCGAGGTTCCCGAGAACCCGCTCATCCCGCCGATCCCAGAGCTTGTCATCGGTCTGGTCGCCTTCTTCATCGTCTTCGGCTTCCTCGCCAAGAAGCTCCTCCCGAACATCAACAAGGTTCTGGACGAGCGCCGCGAGAAGATCGAGGGCGGGATGGAGAAGGCGGAGGCCGCACAGGCCGAGGCCCAGCAGGTCCTGGAGGACTACCGGGCCCAGCTCGCCGACGCCCGCCACGAGGCCGCGCGCCTGCGCCAGGAGGCGCAGGAGCAGGGCGCGACGCTCATCGCCGAGATGCGGGCCGAGGGCCAGCGGCAGCGTGAGGACATCATCGCTGCTGGTCACGCCCAGATCGAGGCCGACCGCAAGCAGGCCGCGCAGTCCCTGCGCCAGGACGTGGGCAAGCTCGCCACCGACCTGGCCGGCAAGCTCGTCGGCGAGTCCCTGGAGGACCACGCCCGGCAGAGCCGGACCATCGACCGCTTCCTCGACGAGCTCGAGGCCAAGGCGGCGTCGGACACGACGAAGGCTGAGGCCGGCCGATGAACGGAGCGAGCCGCGAGGCACTCGCCTCCGCACGCGAGCAGCTCGACGCGCAGACGGACAACGCGTCCGTCGACGCGGCGAAGCTCGCCGAGGAGCTGGCTGCCGTCACCGCTCTGCTCGACCGCGAGGTCTCGCTGCGTCGGGTCCTGACCGACCCGGCGCAGTCCGGCGAGGCGCGGGCCGAGCTGGCCGACCGGCTGCTCGGCACCAAGATCGGCGGCCCGGCCGCCGCCCTGGTGTCCGGCATGGTCCGGTCCCGCTGGTCGCGCTCGCGTGACCTCGCCGACGCGATGGAGGAGCTGTCCTACAGCGCCGACCTCGCCGCGGCACAGCGGTCCGGCCGGCTCGACGACGTCGAGGACGAGCTGTTCCGGTTCGGCCGGATCCTCACCTCCAACGGCGAGCTGCGCCGCGCGCTGACCGACCGGAACGCCTCGGTCGCCGCCAAGACCGAGCTGGTGACCACGCTGCTGGGCGGCCGGGCCAACCCGGTGACCGCACGCATCGTGAGCCGGCTCGTGGCCCAGCCGCGAGGCCGTAGCCTGGAAGCGGGGCTCGACGCCCTCTCCAAGCTGGCCGCGCACCGGCGCGACCGCATGGTCGCGGTGGTCACCACGGCGGTGCCGATGAGCGAGGGCCAGCGCACGCGCCTCGCCGCCGCGCTGGCAGCGGTCTACGGACGGCAGATCCACCTGAACCTCGACGTGGACCCCGAGGTCCTCGGCGGTGTCCAGGTGCAGATCGGCGATGAGGTCATCAACGGGAGCATCGCGGACCGCCTCGACGAGGCGGCCCGGCGGATGGCCGGCTGACCCAGCCACCAACTCAAGAGCTGCACCACCGGTGGCAGGGCGCCACCGCCGACGGGCCGGACCGCGAGGTCCGGCCGCGGCCGGGAGCCCGCGCCGGGAGACAGCACAAGCACGACGGCGGCCCGAGTTGGGCCGTAGGCGGAAACCCCCCGGGGGACGTAACCCCCGGACCCCCGCAAGTAACTTCGGGCCCAACAAGGAGAGCAGGGAACCCAGATGGCGGAGCTCACGATCCGGCCGGAGGAGATCCGGGACGCGCTGGAGAACTTCGTCCAGGCGTACAAGCCGGACGCGGCCTCGCGCGAGGAGGTCGGCACGGTCAGCGAGGCCGGTGACGGCATCGCGAAGGTCGAGGGCCTTCCCTCGGCGATGGCGAACGAACTGCTGAAGTTCGAGGACGGCACCCTCGGCCTCGCGCTCAACCTCGAAGAGCGCGAGATCGGTGCGGTCGTCCTCGGTGAGTTCAGCGGTATCGAGGAGGGCCAGCCGGTGCAGCGCACCGGTGAGGTGCTCTCGGTCGCCGTGGGCGAGGGTTACCTCGGCCGCGTCGTCGACCCGCTGGGCAACCCGATCGACGGCCTCGGCGAGATCGAGTCCGAGGGCCGCCGCGCCCTGGAGCTGCAGGCTCCGGGCGTCATGGTCCGTAAGTCGGTCCACGAGCCGATGCAGACCGGCTACAAGGCCGTCGACTCGATGGTCCCGATCGGCCGTGGCCAGCGTCAGCTGATCATCGGTGACCGCCAGACCGGCAAGACCGCCCTGGCCGTCGACACGATCATCAACCAGCGCGACAACTGGCGCTCGGGCGACCCGAAGAAGCAGGTCCGCTGCATCTACGTCGCCATCGGCCAGAAGGGCTCCACCATCGCGTCCGTGCGCGGTGCGCTGGAGGAGGCCGGCGCCCTGGAGTACACCACCATCGTCGCCGCCCCGGCGTCCGACCCGGCGGGCTTCAAGTACCTGGCGCCCTACACCGGTTCGGCCATCGGCCAGCACTGGATGTACCAGGGCAAGCACGTCCTGATCATCTTCGACGACCTCTCGAAGCAGGCCGACGCCTACCGCGCCGTCTCCCTGCTGCTGCGCCGCCCGCCGGGCCGCGAGGCGTACCCGGGTGACGTCTTCTACCTGCACTCGCGTCTGCTGGAGCGCTGCGCGAAGCTCTCCGACGAGCTGGGTGCCGGTTCGATGACGGGCCTCCCGATCGTCGAGACCAAGGCGAACGACGTGTCGGCGTTCATCCCGACCAACGTCATCTCCATCACCGACGGCCAGTGCTTCCTGGAGTCCGACCTGTTCAACGCGGGCCAGCGCCCGGCGCTGAACGTCGGTATCTCCGTCTCCCGTGTCGGTGGCTCCGCCCAGCACAAGGCCATGAAGCAGGTCTCCGGCCGTCTCCGTGTGGACCTCGCCCAGTACCGCGAGCTGGAGGCGTTCGCCGCCTTCGGTTCCGACCTGGACGCCGCCTCGAAGGCCCAGCTGGAGCGCGGTAAGCGCATGACCGAGCTGCTCAAGCAGGGTCAGTACGCCCCGTACCCCGTCGAGGACCAGGTCGTCTCCATCTGGGCCGGCACCACCGGCAAGATGGACGACGTGCCCGTCGAGGACATCCGCCGCTTCGAGCGGGAGCTCCTGGACTACCTGGGCCGGGAGAAGAAGGACCTGCTGGTCAGCATCGTCGAGGGCGGCAAGATGTCCGACGACACCATCCAGGCGCTCACCGATTCCGTCGCCGCCTTCAAGCAGCAGTTCGAGACCTCGGACGGCAAGCTTCTCGGTGAGGACGCTCCGGTCAGCACCGCCAAGTGACGACGGAAGGGACCTGATCCATGGGAGCCTCGCTCCGGGTCTACAAGCGTCGCATCCGCTCCGTCACCGCGACCAAGAAGATCACCAAGGCGATGGAGATGATCGCTGCCTCGCGCGTCGTCAAGGCGCAGCGTCAGGTGGCGGCGTCGACGCCGTACGCGAGTGAACTGACCCGCGCGGTGACAGCGGTTGCCACGGGCTCGAACACCCAGCACCCGCTGACGACCGAGGCGGAGCGGCCGGCCCGCGCCGCACTGCTGCTCATCACGAGCGACCGCGGTCTGGCCGGCGGCTACTCCTCCAACGTCATCAAGGCCGCGGAGCTGCTCACCGAGCGGCTCCGGGCCGAGGGCAAGGAGGTCGACGCCTACATCGTCGGTCGCAAGGGCGTGTCGTACTACGCCTTCCGCGAGCGGGCGGTGCAGGAGTCGTGGACCGGCTTCACCGACAGCCCGACGTACGCCGACGCGAAGGCGGTCGCCGCGCCGCTGATCGCCGCCGTGCAGAAGGACACCGCCGAGGGTGGTGTGGACGAACTCCACATCGTCTTCACGGAGTTCGTGTCGATGATGACGCAGACGGCGCTCGACGACCGGCTGCTGCCGCTCAGCCTCGGCACCGCCGCGGGTGAGCAGGAGGAGCCGGCGAAGGGCGGGGAGATCCTTCCCCTCTTCGAGTTCGAGCCCTCGGCGGAGGACGTCCTCGACGCCCTGCTGCCGCGGTACGTCGAGTCGCGGATCTACAACGCGCTGCTCCAGGCCGCCGCCTCGAAGCACGCCGCCACGCGGCGCGCGATGAAGTCGGCCACCGACAACGCCGAAGAGCTCATCAAGTCGCTCTCGCGGCTTGCCAACGCGGCCCGCCAGGCCGAAATCACCCAGGAAATCAGCGAGATCGTCGGTGGCGCCAGCGCCCTGGCCGACGCGACCGCGGGGAGTGACTGACAACTATGACCACCACTGTTGAGCCGACCGCCGCGTCGGGCGTGGCCGCAGGCCGCGTCGCGCGGGTCATCGGCCCGGTCGTCGACGTGGAGTTCCCCGTCGACGCGATGCCGGAGATCTACAACGCGCTGCACGTCGACGTCGACGACCCTGCCGAGCAGGGCGCGACCAAGACGCTGACCCTTGAGGTCGCCCAGCACCTGGGCGACGGCCTCATCCGGGCGATCTCGATGCAGCCCACCGACGGTCTGGTCCGCCAGGCCCCGGTGACCGACACCGGCGCGGGGATCACCGTGCCCGTCGGTGACATCACCAAGGGCAAGGTCTTCAACACCCTCGGCGAGATCCTGAACAAGCCCGAGGCGGCCGCCCAGGTCACCGAGCGCTGGCCGATCCACCGCAAGGCGCCCTCCTTCGACCAGCTCGAGTCCAAGACCGAGATGTTCGAGACCGGCGTCAAGGTCATCGACCTGCTGACCCCGTACGTCAAGGGCGGCAAGATCGGTCTGTTCGGTGGTGCCGGTGTCGGCAAGACCGTTCTGATCCAGGAAATGATCTACCGCGTGGCCAACAACCACGACGGTGTGTCGGTGTTCGCCGGTGTCGGTGAGCGCACCCGTGAGGGCAACGACCTCATCGAGGAGATGACGGACTCCGGCGTCATCGACAAGACCGCGCTGGTCTTCGGTCAGATGGACGAGCCCCCGGGCACCCGTCTGCGCGTCGCCCTGGCCGGTCTGACGATGGCGGAGTACTTCCGTGACGTCCAGAAGCAGGACGTCCTCTTCTTCATCGACAACATCTTCCGGTACACCCAGGCGGGTTCCGAGGTCTCCACGCTGCTCGGCCGTATGCCGTCCGCGGTGGGTTACCAGCCGAACCTGGCGGACGAGATGGGCCTCCTCCAGGAGCGCATCACCTCGACCCGTGGTCACTCGATCACCTCGATGCAGGCGATCTACGTCCCCGCGGACGACCTGACCGACCCGGCGCCGGCCACCACCTTCGCCCACCTCGACGCGACGACGGTTCTCTCCCGTCCGATCTCGGAGAAGGGCATCTACCCGGCGGTGGACCCGCTGGACTCCACGTCCCGCATCCTGGACCCGCGGTACATCGCGCAGGAGCACTACGACTGCGCGATGCGCGTCAAGACGATCCTGCAGAAGTACAAGGATCTTCAGGACATCATCGCGATTCTGGGTATCGACGAGCTGGGTGAGGAAGACAAGCTCACCGTCTACCGCGCCCGTCGTATCGAGCGGTTCCTCTCGCAGAACACCCACGTCGCGAAGCAGTTCACCGGCGTCGACGGTTCGGACGTCTCGCTCGACGAGTCGATCCACGCCTTCAACGCCATCGCGGACGGCGAGTACGACCACTTCCCCGAGCAGGCCTTCTTCATGTGCGGTGGCATCGAGGACCTGGAGCGGAACGCCAAGGAGCTGGGCGTCTCCTGACCCCGGCCTCGGCACCGGGGGCGGCCCTGGCCGCCCCCGGCCCGTACGACCACTAGTATTTGACCCAACATCTGCCGGACCCGGCAGGTGGAGACCCGAGGAGCCATCGTGGCTGAGCTGCACGTCGAGTTGGTGGCAGCGGACCGGCAGGTCTGGTCCGGTGAGGCCAGCCTGGTCGTCGCGCGCACCTCGTCGGGCGACATCGGCGTCATGCCCGGACACCAGCCGCTGCTCGGCGTGCTGCAGTCGGGCCCGGTGACGATCCGTACGACCGGCGAGAGCGGGGACGGTACTGTCGTCGCCGCGGTGCACGGCGGCTTCATCTCGTTCGCCGACAACAAGCTGTCTCTGCTCGCGGAGATCGCCGAGCTGTCGGACGAGATCGATGTCCAGCGCGCGGAGCGGGCACTGGAGCGAGCGAAGTCGGACGCTGACGCGGCCGCCGAGCGTCGCGCCGATGTCCGGCTGCGCGCGGTGGCGGGCGTTCACTGAGCCCCGTCACCGACGAGATCGATCCTCAGCCGCGGGCTGCCCGGAGACTTCCGGAGCGGCCCGCGGCTGAGGCAATGCAGGTGCGTTTCCCTCCCTCGCGCCCGACCCGGCGCGGGGATCCCCCACAGAGGCGAGGAGGTCGGTCGAGATGGTCCTCGCTCTGCTCGTGAGCGGCGCGGTCGTGGTGCTGGTGCTGCTGGGGCTGTTCGTCTTCGGGCTGCGGCGGCGGCTCATCCAGCGGTCCGGCGGCACCTTCGACTGCAGCCTGCGCTGGGACGTACCGGAGGACGAGCGCGAGCCCAGCGGCAAGGGCTGGATCTACGGCGTCGCCCGCTACAACGGTGACCGCGTCGAGTGGTTCCGCGTCTTCTCCTACGCGCCGCGCCCCCGCCGCATCCTGGAGCGCTCCGCCATCGAGGTCGTCGAGCGCCGCACCCCGCAGGGCGAGGAGGAGCTGGCGCTGCTCTCCGACTCCGTCGTCCTCGTCTGCCACCACAGCGGCACCCGCCTGGAACTGGCCATGAGTGAGGACGCCCTCACCGGCTTCCTCGCGTGGCTGGAGGCGGCGCCTCCGGGCCAGCGGGTCAATGTGGCCTGACGTGCCGTCCCGCTGAGAGGGGGCCCCGGACGGGGCTCGGGGGCCGGTATGGCTTGAGCGGGCTCGTCCCTGGTCGGGGTGGGTTCCGGTGGCCGGCGCCGGTTCCGGTCCGCCCGCGTGCTCACTTCCGTAGGGTCACGGCTGCGGTGGCGGTTCCACGCCCAGTTCCCGGGCCAGGACGGCGGCCTGGGCGCGGCTGCGCAGGCCCAGTTTGGCCAGCAGGCGGCTGACGTGGGTTTTCACGGTGGCCTCGGCCATCTCCAGGCGCAGGGCGGCCTCGGCGTTGGACAGGCCGCGGCCCAGGACGCCCAGGACCTCCCGTTCGCGCCGGGTCAGGGTCTCCAGTACCGCCGGGTCGGGTGCGGGCTCCGCGCGCTCCCGGGGCGCGCGGGTTCCGGCGAACTCGGCGATCAGCCGGCGGGTGACCGCGGGCGCGACGATGCCGTCCCCGGCGGCGACGGTGTGCACCGCGGCGAGCAGCGCCTTCGCGTCCATGTCCTTGAGCAGGAAGCCGGCGGCCCCGGCGCGCAGCGCGCCGAAGACGTACGCGTCGAGGTCGAAGGTGGTCAGTACCAGGACGTCCGCCAGCCCTTCGGCGGTGATGCGGCGGGTGGCCGAGACGCCGTCGAGCCGGGGCATCTGGACGTCCATGAGGACGAGGTCGGGGCGCAGCTCGCGGGCGAGCCGGACCGCCTCCTCGCCGTCGGCGGCTTCCCCGGCGACCTCGATACCGGGGTCGGAGCGGAGGATGAGGACGAGTCCGGCGCGGACGGCCGACTGGTCCTCGGCGACGACGACACGCAGCGGGCGCGGGGGTGTGCCGGTCATACCGGGGGTGCCTCCTCGGTGGTGGGAAGGGTGGCCCGTACGCGCCATACGGGGCCGCCGGGGCCGTCCGCCGGGCCCGCCTCGCAGTCGCCGCCGAGCAGGGCGGCGCGCTCGCGCATGCCGGTGAGTCCGGCGCCGGAGCCCGGCACCCGTGCGGCGCCCGGCCCGCGGCGGACACCGTACGGGCTGGTCACGACGGCGGTGAGCGGGCCGCCCGGCGGCCGGTCGAGGCGGACGGTGACCTCGCCGGGCGCGGCGTGCTTGAGGGCGTTGGTCACGGACTCCTGGATGATGCGGTAGGCGGCCAGCTCGACGGGGACGGGGAGCGGCGGGGGCGCGTCGGGGGTGTGCCGCGGCGTGGGGCCGGGCCGGGTACCGCCGTCGGCCGGGCCGCGGGCCGTACCGCCGTCGTCCGGGGGCCGGGTGTCGTCCAGGCGGAAGGTCAGGCCGTCGGCGGCTCCGGCGGCGCGGGCGCGGGTGAGGAGGGCGGGGAGGCCGTCGAGGGTGGGGACGGCGGCCGGTTCGCCGTCGGCCTCGGCGCCGCCGGAGGCGCGCAGCAGCCCGATGAGGCGGCGCATCTCGGCCAGGCCGCGGACGCTGTTGTCGCGGATGACGCCCAGCGCCTCGCGGGTCGCGGCCGGGTCGTCGAGGGTCTGCGCGGCGGTGGTGTGCAGGGCGATGGCCGACAGATGCCCGGCGACCACGTCGTGCAGCTCCCGCGCCATCCGCGCGCGCTCCGCGGCGACCGCCTGCACCCGGTCGGTCTCGGCGAGCAGCGCGGTCTGCTCGGCCCGCAGCCGGGCGGCCTGCGCCGCGTCCCGGTGGTCGCGGACGATGAGGCCGGTCCAGGCGGGCGTGAGGGTCACCAGCCCGATGAGGACGCCGATGAACAGCCCCCGCTGGTCGCGGACGACGGCGAGCGCGACCAGCGTGCCGAGGACGGTCACCAGCGCCGAGCCCGGCGGGATACGGCGGGCCGCGCGGGGCCCGCCGTGCAGCACCGCCGCGTACACCAGGTCGGTGAACATCACGACGGTGGCCAGGAGCGTCCCGGCGCAGGTGTCCAGGGCGAGGGCGGCGGTGGCGAGCGCCAGACCGGTCAGCGGCGCGGTGCGGCGCAGCAGTTCGCTCCCGGCGGCCACGGTGAGCGCCACCAGCGCCGCCCAGGACGGCAGCCCCGGCAGCAGCGGCGTCCCGCGCAGCCCCAGCGCCCACAGGAGCGCCCCGCCGAGCAGCCCGGCGGCCGCGATGAGGACGTCGTCGCGGTGCGGACGGGCGGGGCGGGGCAGCGGCATCCGTCCATCCAACACGGCCGGGCCGCCGCCCGCCTCCTCGCCGTGGCGGGCCTTCCCCGCCCGCCGCTACATCGAAAGATGCAGCCGGATCTCGTCACGGGCGACGACGCCGCGGGCCACGGGCGGCAGCAGGCTGGAGGGGTACCGGAGGAGGAACGCCATGGTCGTGACGTTGATCGTCGTCTGCGAGGTCGGTTTCTGGGTGCTGCTCGCGGCCGGTCTGACGCTGCGGTACGGGCTGCGGATGCCGCGCGCCGGCGCCGCCGTACTGCTGCTGGAGCCGCTGCTGGAGCTGGCGCTGCTGACCGTCACCGCGATCGACCTGCGCGGCGGCGCCACGGCGGACTGGAAGCACGGCCTGGCCGCGGTCTACATCGGCTACACCGTCGCCTACGGGCACTACACGATCCGCTGGGTCGACGGCCATGTGGCGCACCGCTTCGGCGGCGCCCCGCGGCCGGTGAAGCCGCCCCGCCACGGCCTGGCCCGCGCCCGCCACGAGGGGAAGCTGTGGCTGCGGACGGTGGTGATGGGCGCGGTCGCCGCCGGGCTGCTGCAGTTGGCCCTCTGGTACGTCGGCGACGGCGGCGACACCTCGACGCTGCGGGGCTGGCAGCTCACCATGGCCCGGGTCGTCGCCATCCACGGCCTGATCGCCCTGTCGTACCTGCTCTGGCCGAAGAAGGCGCCGGCCGGTGAGGCGCCGGACGGGGAGCCGGTCCGGCCCCCGAAGGCGCTGCGCTGAGCGCGGGCCGGAGCGCCACGGGAGGCGGTCCGGCCCGGTCGGTGCGGACGGTACGGGCGCCCGCCCGGGAGGGAACTACCGCTCGCCGCCCGGCACCCACAGCACGTCCCCGACCTCCTTGTTGGCCGTACGGGCCAGGATGAACAGCAGGTCGGAGAGGCGGTTGAGGTAGGTGGCGGTGAGCGGGTTCATGGTCTCGCCGTGTTCCTCGAACGCCGCCCAGGTCGCGCGCTCGGCGCGGCGGACGACCGTGCACGCCTGGTGCAGCAGTGCGGCCCCGGCGCTGCCGCCCGGGAGGATGAAGCTGCGCAGCTTCTCCAACCGCTCCAGGAAGTGGTCGCAGTCCGCCTCCAGCTTGTCGATGTAGCTCTGCTCGACGCGCAGCGGCGGGTACTTCGGGTCCTTCACGACCGGCGTGGACAGGTCCGCGCCGACGTCGAAGAGGTCGTTCTGCACGCGCAGCAGCACCGCTCGGACGTCCTCGGGCAGTTGGCCCAGGGCCAGGGCCACGCCGAGCGCCGCGTTGGCCTCGTTGGTGTCCGCGTAGGCGGCGATCCGGCGGTCGGTCTTGGCGGTGCGGCTCATGTCGCCCAGCGCGGTGGTGCCCTTGTCGCCGGTGCGGGTGTAGATACGCGTCAGATTCACCATGGCACGAGCGTACGCGGCGGGCCGCCGGACCGGCCGCCCGCGCGGGCCGGGCGAGGGCCCGAACTGCGCCGCCTGCGGGGCCGTCTGACGGCCTTCCGGGGGACGGCGGGCCCGGCCTCCGTGCCGTTCGCCGGGGCCCGGCGTGACGCGTGTCTCTTACCTACCAAACGATCGCTCAGTACAGATATCGTCACCCTGACCGATTCTGGGAAACACAGCGTGTGAGGGGACAGCAGTGGCAAAGAAGCTCGCCGTCATCGGTGCCGGACTCATGGGGTCCGGTATCGCACAGGTCTCCGCCCAGGCCGGGTGGGACGTGGTGCTCCGCGATGTGACGGACGGGGCGCTGGCCCGCGGCAAGGGCGGTATCGAGGCGTCGTACGCGAAGTTCGTCGCCAAGGGGAAGCTGGACGCGGACGCCGCCGAGCAGGCGCTGGCCCGGATCACCACCACCACCGATCTGGACGCGGTCGGTGACGCGGATGTCGTCGTCGAGGCGGTCTTCGAGAAGATCGAGGTCAAGCGGGAGATCTTCCAGGCGCTCGACAAGCTCGCCAAGGACGACGCGATCCTCGCCTCCAACACCTCCGCGATCCCGATCACCAAGATCGCCGCGGCGACCTCCTGCCCCGAGCGGGTCGTCGGCACGCACTTCTTCTCGCCGGTGCCGATGATGCAGCTCTGCGAGCTGGTGCGCGGCTACAAGACCAGTGACGAAACCCTCGCCGCCGCCCGCGGGTTCGCCGAGTCCGTCGGCAAGACCTGCGTCGTCGTCAACCGCGACGTCGCCGGTTTCGTCACCACCCGGCTGATCTCCGCGCTGGTCGTCGAGGCGGCCAAGCTCTACGAATCGGGCGTGGCGAGCGCCGAGGACATCGACCTCGCGTGCAAGCTGGGCTTCGGTCACGCGATGGGCCCGCTGGCCACCGCCGATCTCACCGGCGTCGACATCCTGCTGCACGCCACCGACAACATCTACGCCGAGTCGCAGGACGAGAAGTTCGCGCCGCCGGAGGTCATGCGGCGGATGGTCGACGCGGGTGACATCGGCCGTAAGAGCGGACGCGGCTTCTACGCGCACTGAAACGGCGGCCCGGCCTGGCATCCTGGAAGCTCAGGAGGGGCCCTGTCCACGGATGCTGACGTGACGTCAGATCAGGGGCGGCGAAGTGGTCACCCCGTCGGGTGAATTCGGTATCGGTTCGCTCACGGGCGGCAACTTCGCCGCCGGAGAGGCAGTCAGTTCGGTAGACCTCCAGGGGTGGCCCCGCCGGGAACGGCGGGGCCGCCTCCAGCACGGCACCACACCATTCGGGGAGCGCATATGCACATCAAGGGCGACTACGCCGAGCTGATCGTCGGGGGCCGCCTCGACGTCCGCAGCGCGGCGGACGCCCGTACGGCCCTGCACACCGCCGTCGACTCCGGATACGGCGATCTCGTACTGGATCTGACCGAGCTGGACTCCTGGGACGCCACCGGGCTCGGCGTGATCATGGGGGCACACCGCCGGGCGGGCCGGGTCAACCGCCGCCTCGTGCTGCGCGGGGTGCCGCCCCAGATGCAGCGGCTGCTGGTCGCCACCAAGCTGCACCGCATCCTCGCGATCGAGGGCGGGCTCGCGGCGGAGACGCTGCCCCGGGTGTGAGCCCCGGCGCGCCCGGCGACCGCCGCCCGGGACCGGCGGCTCCGGCGCCATCCGGCCGGAACGGGTCGTTCCGGACATGTCAGGGCCCCGGCGGCGGACCCGTACCATCCCGGGGCTAGGGTCACCTTCCGCGTCCGCGACAGCCGCGGCAACTGACCTCTGCCCGGCCCGCACCGCGCGGCCGGGGCATCGGCCGGACCACACGACGACGGCGCGCACCCGGCCGCGAGGACGGGCCCGCGCGGCCGGGCGCAGCGACACAGAAGGGCAGCTGGGGGCTGTGAGCATGGACCCGAACACCGGGCGGGAGCCCGAGGAGAACGGCGTCCCGGCGGGCGGCGCCGCACCGGGCGTACCGGCCTTCGGCGGAATGCGGACCGGCCCCGACGAGCCCGTCCGCACCGTCCGTCTCGTCGCCGGACGCTACCTCGTCACCGTCAATCCCCTCGACGGCAGCGAGATGGAACCCTGCCCGCCCGGGGACCGCCCGGCGGAGCCCGCCCGGCGGGACGCGGAGGAGCGCGCCGAGGCCGCCCGCGCCGCCGCGCCGCCGGTACCGCCCGGCGCGCCCGTCCACGCCTCCCGCACCGCCACCCTGGAGGAGCGCGGCGAGGAGACCGAACGGCTGGTCCGGCTGCTGACCCGGGGCCGCTCGGTACGGCTCACCGGGCCGTCCGGCGCGGGCCGCACCCGCCTCCTCGACGCCGTCGCCACCGCCTGCGCCGGTGTCGCCCCCGACGGCGTCGTCCGCCTCTCGGGCTACCACCGCACCCCCACCGACCTGCTGTACGCACTCCTCGCCGCCGTCCACCGCACCCCGCAGTACCGCCCCGACCGCGAGGAGCTGCTGCGGCTGCTCCCCGGTATCGGCGCGATCGTCGTCCTCGACGACCTGGAGTTCGGCGGCCGGGCGCTGGACGAACTGCTCGACGCCACCCCCGAGTGCGCCTTCCTCTTCTCCGCCACCCCCGACGTCCCGGCGCCCAGCCCCGGGTGCCCCGTCGAGGAGGTCTTCCTCGGCGGTATCGGCCGCGCCGCCTGCCTGCGCCTCCTGGAGCGCGCCGTGCAGCGGCCGCTGACCGACGAGGAGACCGCCTGGGCCGCCGACCTGTGGTTCGAGTCCGAGGGGCTGCCGCTGCGCTTCGTCCAGGCGGCGGCGCTGCTGCGGCTGCGTGACCGGGGCGGTGACGCCGCCGGTGACGGTCCGGGCCTCTTCGCACCCACCGCCGCGGGCGCCCCCGGACGGCACCACACCCCGCTGCCGTCCGCCGCCGACGCCGCGGCCCCCGCACCGCTGATCGCCGACCGGCTCGGTCCGGCCGCCCAGGAGACGCTGCGCTTCGCCGTGGCGCTCGGCGGCGAACTCCCGCACCAGGCCCATCTGCCCGCCCTCACCCAGGACACCCACGCCGACGCCGCCCTCGGCGACCTCCTCGGCTGCGGGCTGATCACCCCGGCGGGCGGCCACTACCGTCTCGCCGCCACCGTCCGCGACCAACTGACCGCCGCCGGATACGCCGACGGCGCCACCGCCCGCGCGCACACCGCGGCCCAGCACTACGCCTGGTGGGCCGGGCACCCCTCGGTCACCCCGGAGCGCGCCGCCGCCGAGGCGGACGCCGTCCTCGCCGCGATGGCCGCGCTCACCGCCGGCCGCGAGGGCGCTCACGCCAGCGCCGCCGTGCTGCTGGCCCGCACCGCCGCCCCGGCCTTCGCCGCCGGACTCCACTGGAGCGCCTGGGAGCGCGGTCTGCGCCACGGCCAGGAGGCCGCCCGGCTGGCCGGCGAGGTCGCCGAAGAAGCCTATTTCCACCACGAGTTGGGCGTCCTGGCGCTCTGCGGCGACCACCTCGACCGGGCCCGCGCCGAACTGGAGGCGTCCATCGGGCTGCGCGGCGTGCTCTCCGACCGCAGCGGCGCGGTCGCCGGCCGCCGCGCCCTCGCCCTCGTCGCCGACCGGGAACGGCAGAGCGCCGAGGGCACCGGAACCCCGCCACCGCCCGCACCCGGCGCCGCCGTACCGGCCGCCGCCGCACCGGCCGCGGCGACCTCCGCCTCCGCCGCCGGGCCGCGGCACGCCCGCCCCGGCCCGGCGACCCCGGTGGCCGGCACGCCGCTCGTCACCACCCGCACCGCGTCCGCCGGGAAGAAGGACGACGAGACCGCCGTCCGGCCCGCCGCGGCCGGGAGATCCACCACCCGCCGCAACCTCGCCGCGGCGGGCGCCGGGGTGCTGCTCGCCGCGGTGCTCGGCACCGTCGTCACGCTCGGCGCGACCTCCGGCGACGGCGACGACCGCCCCGGCGGCCCCGCCACCCTGGAGCAGCCCACCACACCGGACGGGGAGCCGACGACGCCCGCGGACACCTGGTCGCCCGAGCCGCCGCCCGCCACCTCCGCCTCGGCCACCCCGTCGCGGGAGTCGCAGAGCCCGTCCCCGTCGACCGGCGCGCCCAGCAGCACCTCGCCCACCACCTCCCCGACGCCGACGGACCCGTCGACCTCCCCGACCCGTCCCACCGGCCGTCCCACCGAGCCGACCGGCCGCCCGACCCGCCCCACGCAGCGGCCGACCGACCCGACGCCCACCGACGACCCGACGGACGAGCCGACGACCCCGGACCCGACCGGCCCCACCGGCAAGCCGACCGGCCAGAGCCCGTCCGCCTCGGACTCGCAGAGTGGCCCCGCCGCCCGCACGGCCACCGCGGACGGCTCCCCGACGGCCTGACGACGCCACGGCAGCGGCCCGTACGGAAGTCTCCGTACGGGCCGTACGGAACGCGCGACGGCCCGGTACGCGTCCCGGCCCGCCTCCACGGGCGGTCGGGCGCGCACCGGGCCGTCGTACGGGCCGGGGCCAGGGGTCAGAACAGGCGGAGCTTGTCGTCCTCGATGCCGCGCAGACCGTCGTAGTCGAGCACCACGCAGCCGATCTTGCGGTCGGTGGCCAGCACCCGGGCCTGCGGCTTGATCTCCTGCGCGGCGAAGATGCCCTTGACCGGCGCCAGGTGCGGGTCGCGGTTGAGGAGTTCGAGGTAGCGGGTGAGCTGCTCCACGCCGTCGATCTCGCCGCGCCGCTTGATCTCCACGGCCACGGTCTGACCGTCGGCGTCGCGGCACAGGATGTCCACCGGGCCGATGGCGGTGGGGTATTCGCGCCGAATCAGCGAATAGCCCTCGCCGAGCGTTTCGATCCGGTCGGCGAGCAGCTCCTGGAGGTGGGCCTCCACGCCGTCCTTGATCAGACCCGGGTCGACGCCCAGCTCGTGCGAGGAGTCGTGCAGGACCTCCTCGATGGTGATGATGAGCTTCTCGCCGCCCTTGTTCTCCACCGTCCACACCTGGCCGTCGCCCTCCTTGAGGGTGCACGGCGGCGACATCCAGTTGAGGGGCTTGTAGGCGCGGTCATCCGCGTGGATGGAGACCGAGCCGTCCGCCTTCACCAGGATGAGGCGGGGGGCGGAGGGGAGATGGGCGGTGAGCCGGCCCGCGTAGTCCACGGAGCAGCGGGCGATGACGAGACGCATGGGGCGTCACGCTACTCGACCGGGGGCCGCCCGCGCGATTCGCCCCGGAGCCGCAGACGTTTCCGGCGGAAACCCCCGCAGCTCCGGCAGCGGTCATTGGCCGGTTGTCTGTGCAATCTTCTGGTGCCCGGCTCTTGCGCGCCCTACCGTTGATGCGGGGGGTCGTGAGGCGAATACGCTCCGTCGCGATGCCCCATGTCCCGTCCCTTAGGCCCCCCGACCCGGCGGGGCCGCGAGAGGAGAACCTCATGTCGCTCGACGTCTCACCGGCCCTCCTCGAACAGGCCGAGCGAGGCGAGGTCGACGAAGCCGCATTTGTCGACTGCGTCCGTACCTCCCTGCCCTACGCATGGGGAATGATCAGCTCGCTGGTGGTCCGGCTGAAGGAGGACGGCGGGGAGTTCGCCGACAATCAGACGCCGCCGCCGGACGAGCAGGCGCGCGGCCAGTTGCTGCGTGCGCTGGCGAGCGATGCGATCCGCGGATCGCTGGAACGTCACTTCGGCGTCCGTCTCGCCTTCCAGAACTGCCATCGCGTCGCGGTTTTCCCCCTCGACCCGGCGGTCGACGACCGCCTGGGCCGCTTCACCTCCATCCGCGGCCAACTGCTGAACCAGTCACCGGAACTGCGCGACTGCTGACCGGGGCCGCTGCCGCCGCGCACCCCTTCTGCCGCGCGCTCCGGCGCCTCGCACGCGGGTGCGCGCGGCAGCGGCACCGGCCGGGAACCCGACCGCCCGGACGTACAGCGCGAAGCCGTCCGCCCCGTCCGGCGCACGGCCGTCCCACCGCACACCGCTGCCGCCCGGCCGCCGCCGGGTCACCCCAGCCGCGGTTTGACGTCCTCGCCGAGGCGGCGGACGTTCTCCTCGGTGGCCGCCAGATCCCCCGACCCCTCGACGAGCAGCGCATGCGTGGTGATGCCCGTACGCTCCGCCGTCGCCGCCAGCTTGTCCGCACAGCTCCGCGGCGTCCCGACGGGATGCAGCGCGCACAGCTTCTCGGTGTACGCGACCGGGTCCCGCATGGCGCGGGCGCGGCCGTCGACGGTGACATGGGCGCTCAGCCCCTGGCGCAGCCAGCCGGGCATCGCCTTCGTCAGCGTCTCGACCGCGTCCCGCCGGTCGTCGGCGATCTGCACCACCCCGGCCGAGACATGGCGGACGGCCGCGATCTCGTCGCCGTTCCGCCCGGCCTCGCGTGCGGCGGTCCGCCACAACGCCACCATCTCGGCCTTCTCGTCGTCCGCGCAGTGCATGCCCAGCAGCATCGGCAGTCCGCGCGCGGCCGCCAGCCGTACCGACGCGGGGGAGGTGCACGCCACCAGCACCCCGGGGCCCGGCACCTCCGCGTCCGGGGCGTCCGGCGGCGCCAGCGCCTGCGCGGGGCTCGGCACCACCGCCACCTCCCGGAACGCGTACCGCTCGCCCGCCGCGCCCACCCGCGGCTCGCGCAGCCAGCGCAGCAGCAGATCGAGCGCCTCCGGGAAGCCCCGCTCGTACGCGGCGAGTCCGGCGCCGAAGACCTCCAGATCGACCCAGGGGCCGCCGCGGCCGACCCCGAGGGTGAAGCGGCCGCCGGAGGTGAGGTGCAGCAGCGCCGCCTGTTCCCCCAGCGCCACCGGATGCTGGGTCGGCAGCACGCTGACCGCGGTGCCGACCCCGATCCGCTCCGTCCGGCCCAGCAGCAGGGCGGCGAGCGTCACCGCCGACGGACAGACGCCGTACGGCACGAAGTGGTGCTCCGCCAGCCAGACGTCGTCGAGCCCGGACCGCTCCGCCACCTCCGCGCAGCGGACCGCTCTGTGCAGTGCTTCCCCCTGTCCCTGACCCGGGAATTGAGCGGCCAGGACGAAAGCCCCAACGCGCATCGCTCTCCGCCTCCTCGCAGCCGACGCGGCTTCCCCCACGTAGGGCAATAACGTCTGACACGTGCCAAAGGCACGGCCCGGCGACGGGTTCTGCCGATGATCGCAGGAACGCACCGGGCCCGCCGGGGCCGCCCGCGTGGCGCGTACGCTGGTGACGGCCCGTGACCCCGCAGATCTCCCGAGGTGCCCTGTGTCTCCGCGTCGAAACCGCCAGCGTGGCGGTGCGAAGCCCGCCGAACGCGCAGAGGGCGACCGCTACGGCCTGGAACAGACCGCCGAGTGGCGCGGCGAGGAGTGGGTGGTCCGGCACGTCGGCGGGGGCGGAGCCGCCAAGCACTACCGCTGCCCCGGCTGTGACCAGGAGATTCCGCCGGGCGTCCCGCATGTCGTGGCGTGGCCGCAGCTCGGTGACGTCGACGACCGCCGCCACTGGCACAAGGCGTGCTGGAACGCGCGCGACCGCCGCAGCGCCCGCCTCCAGCGGTCGCGGAACGCGCCGCGGTACTGAGGACGTCCGGGCCGGAGAGGTCCGGCCCGCCGATCAGCTCGGCCCATTCGCCGGGCTGCCAGTTTCCGGGCCGGATCAGCGCGCGCGCCGCGGCGCGGCCCGCGTCGTCGGGGACGAGGACGGGCAGCGGTGCCGGCCCCAGGTCGGTGAGCCGCGCGGGGAAGACGAAGCAGGGACCGCCCTCCGGCCGGCCGGCCCGGTCGCCCAGGGACGCGGCGAGCCGGGCGAGCGGCCCGGGGCGTACGCCGGTGTCGTCGAGGGGGCTCGGGGCGTGCGGTCCGCCGGCTCCGCCGGGGGAGTCCGGCGCGAGGGCCGGGCCGAGCGCCGGGAGCCGGGCCCCGGGGGACCAGGCCCGGAACGCCAGGAGGGAACGGTCCCGTACGCGGGCGGGCCGGCCGCCCCCGGCGGGTTCGAGGCCGTGGATCGCGTCGGTCTCCAGGGCCGGCAGCCGCGCCTCGTCGAGGGTCACGCGCGCGACGGGAGTGGCGCGGCCGCCGGGCGGCACCGGGTTTTCCGCCGGGGCACGGGAGCCGGGCGAGGAGGGGCGCGGGCCCGGCGGGCGCGTCGGGGCGGCCGTCCTCGTACGGCGTCCGGTGTGCCGTCCGGGAACGGCGAAGGGCGTGCCCGCCGGTGAACGGGCGGGCACGCCCTTCGGGTCCGGGAGCGACCTACACGTCGCGCTTGGACTGGGCGGCGAAGGCGGCGCCCAGGACGACCGCGGTGACGCCCAGCAGGATCCAGAGGGGCTCCCAGCCCTGCGGGCCGCTGTCCGTGCCGAGGAACGGGTTGCCGTACAGCGACGCCAGCGAGTTGGGCACGGAGAACTCGATCAGCGCCTTGCTCACCGACTTCAGGCTCTCCGAGCCGAGCATGAAGACGGCCAGCAGCATCGGCAGCAGCACCAGCCCGAGCATCGCGCTGATGGCGCCCGCGGAGTGCCGCAGCAGCGAACCGACGGCGAGCGCCAGCAGACCGAGCACCGATACGTACAGACCGGCGCCGACGGTGACCCGGAGCCATTCGCCGGCTGTCGGGTCGGGGCCGGTCACCATGGCGTTGGTGAGCACCGCGACGAGCGTGGTGGTGATCGTCGTGATGACGAAGGCGAGCGCGGTGAAGACGATCGACTTGGCGGCGAGCACCCGGGCGCGGTTGGGACAGGCGGTCATCGTCGTACGGATCATGCCCGTGCCGTACTCGGAGGAGATCACCAGGACGCCGAGCGGGATGATGCAGAGCGTGCCGAGGAGGACGCCGAAGAACGCCATGCCGAGCTTCGGATCGACGTAGCGCTGGGTGCCCAGGGCGAGGGCGGTCAGCGTGCCGATGCCGAAGATCATGATGAAGAGGGTGCCCAGGGTCCACATCGTCGAGCGCATCGAGCGGATCTTGGTCCACTCGGAGGCGAGCGCGTGCCCGAGGTGGGTGGGGCGCACCGGGATCGGCGAGACGTACCCGCCGGGCGCGCCCCGGAACGGGCCGGGGTGCGGCTGGCCCTGCGGCGGTACGGGGTGACCGGGCTGCGCCGCGGCGGGTGGCTGCGGGGCGCCGGCCTGCGGGAACTGCCCGGCGGGGGCCGGCTGACCGGCCGGTGCCGGGGCACCGGGCTGCGGCGTACCGGCTCCGGGGTGCGCGGCCGGGGCCTTGAGCATCATCGTGCCGGGCTCCTTGGCCAGGCTGCCGCCGGCCGCCAGCGGCTGCGGGGGCGGGCCGTCGCCCTGGTGCGCGGGGAGCTGCTGGGCCTGGAGCATCATCGTCCCCGCCTCCCGGGCGGGCGGCTCCGGCACGGTGCCGAGCACCACGGTGCCGTGCTCACGCGCGGGCCCGCCCTGGGGAGCGGTCGGCTGCTGCCCCGGAGCGGCGGCGGGCGCGGGCGCCTCACCGGACGGCGCGGGGGCCGCGGGCGCGGGCCGGTCCCCGGCCGCACCGGACTGCGCGGGAGCGCCGGGCGCGGGCTGTCCCGGCCCCGCACCCTGCGGGGCGGCCGCGGGCTGCGGCGGGGCGACGGGCGGCTGCCCCGGGGCGGCAGGCGGCTGACCCGGTGCGGCGGGGCCCTGCGCCGGGGCGTCGTCGTTCGGGCCGCGCTCGGGCTGCGGCTGCTGAGGGCTGGTCATCGGGCTTCCTCGTGGTGCGGCGCGGTCATGTCGGCGGGGGCGGCCTGCGGCATCGGGGCCGCGGCCTGCTGCGGGGCGTACGGGTTCGGCTGCGCGCCGGGCACCGGGCCCTGCGGCACCGGGCCGCCCTGGGCGGGCGGCGGGTACCCCTGGCCCGGGGCGGCCTGCGGCGCGTACGGGCCCTGGGGGGCGTACGGGTTCGGCTGCGCGCCCGGGGCCGTGCCCTGGGGCCCCGGTCCGCCCTGGAAGCCGGGGCCCCCGCCGAACTGCTGCTGCGGGTGGCCGGCGGGCTGCTGGAGTCCGGCGCGCGCGTCGGCGGTGGAGCGGTAGTCCACCGCCCCCTGGGTCAGGCGCATGTACGCCTCCTCCAGGGACGCCTGGTGCGGCGACAGCTCCCAGAGCCGGACGCCCGCCTCGTGGGCGAGATCGCTGATGCGGGGGAGCGGCAACCCCGAGATCCGCAGCGCGCCGTCCGGTTCGGGCGTGATCTGCGCACCGGCCTCACCGAGCGCCGCGGTCAGCTTCTCGCGCTGCTCCGGCTCGGTGTCGGGCGTGCGGACCCGGGCGAAGTCGGCGGAGTTGGCCGAGATGAAGTCCTTGACCGGCATGTCCGCCATCAGCCGGCCCCGGCCGATCACGATCAGATGCTCGGCGGTCAGCGCCATCTCGCTCATCAGGTGCGACGAGACGAAGACCGTACGGCCCTCCGCGGCGAGCTGCTTCATCAGGTTGCGCACCCACAGGATGCCCTCCGGGTCGAGGCCGTTGACCGGCTCGTCGAAGAGGAGCACCTGCGGATCGCCCAGCAGCGCGGCGGCGATGCCCAGCCGCTGCCCCATGCCGAGCGAGAACCCCTTGGAGCGGCGCCCCGCGACGTCCTGCAGACCGACCACGCCGAGGACCTCGTCGACCCGGCGCGCCGGGATGCCCGAGAGCTGCGCCAGCGACAGCAGGTGCGCCCGCGCGCTGCGCCCGCCGTGCACCGCCTTGGCGTCGAGCAACGCGCCCACCTGCCGCGGGGCGTTGGGGAGCTGACGGAACGGGCGGCCGCCGATGGTGGCGTGGCCCGACGTCGGGGCGTCGAGCCCCAGGATCATCCGCATCGTCGTGGACTTGCCGGAACCGTTCGGTCCCAGGAAGCCAGTGACGGTGCCCGGCCGCACCTGGAACGACAGGTTGTGCACGGCCGTCTTGGCGCCGTAGCGCTTCGTCAGGCCGACTGCCTCGATCATTCTCCGCCCCTCGCAGATGGTCGGGGCAGAGGCGCCCTCGTGCCCCCGTGAGGGTTAGGAGGCTATCGGTCCCTTGACGGTTCTCGCCAAAACGGGGCGCGGCGGGCTCCCCCCGCCACCCGCCGCCCGCCGCACCGTCCCGCTCAGGCGTCGCGCCGCTTCAGCAGGACGTACCCGCAGATCAGCGCCACCGCCGTCCACACCGCCATGATCCCGAAACCGCCCCACGGCCCGTACGGCACATCGGTGTCGTGGGGGACCACCTGCATCACCTTCTGGCCTGCCTGGTCGGGCAGGTAGCGGCCGATCTTCCGGGTCGCGGAGACGTTGCCGAGGATGTTGGAGACGAGGAAGAAGAACGGCATCAGGATGCCCAGCGACAGCATCGGACTGCGCAGCATCGTCGCCACCGCCATCGAGAACAGCGCGATCATCGTCATGTACAGCCCGCCGCCGAACACCGCGCGCAGCACCCCGGGATCACCGAGGTACGCCCGGTGGCCGCCGAGCATCGCCTGCCCCGCGAAGAACGCGATGAAGCTGGTCGCCAGGCCGACGACGAAGACCAGGACGGTCGCCACCGCCAGTTTGCAGAAGAGGAACGTGCCCCGCTGCGGTACGGCCGCCAGCGAACTGCGGATCATGCCGGTGCTGTACTCGTTGGAGACCACCAGCACCCCGAACACGATCATCGCCAGTTGGCCCAGCCCCATCCCGGCGAAGCTGACGTTGGTGGCGTCGAAGGTCAGCCGGTCGCGTACCGGCATCGACCCGAAGTCGTTCGCCGCCAGCGCGCAGATCAGCATCCCCAGCGCGACGGTGACGACCACCGCGATGCCCAGCGTCCACACCGTCGACCGCACCGACCGGATCTTCGTCCACTCCGACCGCAGCACCTGCCCGACCGCCGCCATCGTCAACTCCCCTTCTTCCGCCAGTCGCCGCCCCAGCCGCCACCGGACGCGGCCGCCACGCCGGGCGGCGCGGCCGGCACCGCTTCGCCGCCCGGCTCCCCGTCGTGCGCGTGGTACTCCACCGACTCCGCCGTGAGCTGCATGAACGCCTCCTCCAGGGACGCCTGCTGCGGGCTCAGCTCGTGCAGTACCAGACGGTGCCGGGCGGCCAGTTCACCGAGCCGCTCGGGCGGCTCCCCGTCGACCTCCAGCGCACCCCCGGCCACCTCGGCCGCCGCGATCCCCTCCGCGCGCAGCACATCCCGCAGCCGCTCCGGCTCCGGCGACCGCAGCCGTACGTACGAGCGCGAGTTGCCGCGGATGAACTCCGCCATCGACGTGTCCGCCAGCAGCTTCCCCCGCCCGATCACCACCAAGTGGTCCGCCGTCAGCGCCATTTCGCTCATCAGATGCGAGGAGACGAAGACCGTACGGCCTTGCGCCGCGAGGTTCTTCATCAGATTGCGGATCCAGTGGATGCCCTCCGGGTCGAGGCCGTTGACCGGCTCGTCGAAGAGGAGCACCCGCGGATCGCCCAGCAACGCCGCCGCGATCCCCAGCCGTTGGCCCATACCGAGCGAGAACCCCTTGGACCGCTTCTTCGCGACGGAGGTCAGACCGACGGTGTCCAGCACCTCGCCGACCCGGCGCCGCGAAATGCCGTTGCTCTGCGCCAGACAGAGCAGATGGTGGTACGCGCTGCGCCCGCCGTGCACCGCCTTCGCGTCCAGCAGCGCCCCGACGGACCGCAGCGGATCGGTCAGCCGCCGGTAGTGCTCCCCGTCGATGCGCACCGAACCGGACGTCGGATTGTCCAGATCCAGCATCATGCGCATGGTGGTCGACTTGCCCGCGCCGTTCGGGCCGAGGAAACCGGTGACGATGCCCGGCCGCACCGTGAAGGTGAGGTGGTCGACCGCGACCTTGTCACCGTAGTGCTTGGTCAGCCCGTCCAGCTCGATCATGTAAGCACGCTAAGTCCGCCCGGAAACGGCCGCCACCGGACGGCCACCGCCCGGACGGCCGAGCGCCCCCGCACCGCCTGCGCGGCGGAACGGGGGCGCTCGTACGGAAAGGAACCGGGCGTCAGTGGGACTGCTGCGCCGGGATGCCGCGGGAGGCGGTCTCGTCCTCCGGGGCACCGGCGGCGGCCACGGCCGCACCCGTCAGCGTCGCCAGCATTTCGCGGACGTTGGTGAGCTGGGCGTTGATCGAGTCGCGGCGGTTGGTGAGCGCCGCCAGCTCGCGCTCGGACTCGCTGCGGACCCGGTCGGCCTTCTGGTTGGCGTCGGCCACGATGTCCTCGGCCTGGCGCTGCGCGGTCTCCACCGTCTGGCGGGCGCGGCGCTCGGCGTCCGTACGCAGCTTCTCGGCCTCCAGCCGGAGCTGCTCGGCGCGGTGCTCGATCTCCGCGAGGCGCTTCTCGGCCTTGGCCTGACGCGAGGCGAGGTCCCGCTCGGACTGCTCGCGGCGCTTGGCGAGGTTGGTCTCGAAGTCCGCGGCGGCCTGGGCGGCCTTGGCGCGGGTCTCCTCGAAGAGGGAGTCCGCCTCCTCGCGCTTGGACTGCGCGTCCTTCTGGGCCTCGGAGCGGAGCGTGGACGCGTCGCCCTTCGCCTTCTCGACGATCCGCGAACCCTCGTCCTCGGCCTTCGCCTTGCGCTCGGCGGCGAACTGCTCGGCGTCGTTACGGACCTGCTGGGCGGCCGACTCGGCCAGCTCGCGGTGCTGCTCGGCGGAGCGCCGGGCGTCCTCGCGCAGCTCCGCGGCCTCCTCCTCGGCGAGACGGAGGATCTTCTCCACACGGGCCCCGAGTCCCGCGTACGACGGCTCGGCGTCGGTGACCTGGGCCTGGGCGTTCTGCGTTTCGAGGTGCAGCTCCTCGATCCGCTTTTCCAGCGAGGTGATACGGGACAGCGCGCTGTCGCGGTCCGCGACGAGCTTTGTGATGCGGTCATCCACCTGACCGCGGTCGTACCCACGCCGCACGAGCTCGAAGCCGAAGGGGGAGGAAGTGTCGCTCATGGGGTTCCTGTCGAAAGAGACCGGTGAGGTGATAAGGAGAATCCTAGGGGCCCGACCGGCGTGTCATCGAGCCCATGTCCGTTTGAAGAGGAGAATGACCCCTCATTTGAGTGGCTACCCTTCAGACTGCTTGCCACTCGAACGAGTTGACGATGCTCCCGCGGCGGTCTTGGATCCTGCGGCCTTACCGTCCCCGGCACCCGGCGTCTCGAACGACTCCAGGGCCTCCAACACGTCCTGCACCCGTGAGATCTCGGTGTTGATGTCCTTGCGGCGGCGGGAGAGGACCTCCAGCTCCTGACGGCCCTCCTCGATGATCCGGGCGGCCTCCGCCTCGGCCTCGGCACGCATCCGCTCCGCGTTGCGCACCGCCTCGGCCCGCTTGTTCTCGGCCTCCTTGATCAGGCCCTCGGCCTTCTTCACCGCCGCGATCCGCACCCGGCTGGCCTCGCTGTTCGCGTCCGACACCAGCTTCTCGGCCTTCTCCTCGGCCTCGGTCTGCTGCTGGGTCGCCTGCGCGATGAGCTTGTCGACCCGCTCACCGGCGTTCTTCATCGCCTCCGACGACTCCCGGCGCGCCCGGTCGTGCAACTCCTCGACCTCGGACTCGACGCGGGTGCGCAGCTCCTCGGTGCGCTCCCTTATGGCGGTGGCGTCCTGCCGCGCCTCGCTCAGCAGCGTATCGGCGTCCGTACGGGCCTTCTCCACCCGCGCGTTGCCCTCCGCCGTCGCCTCCGCGACGATGCGGCCGGCCTCCTTGCGGGCCGCGCCGACCATCGTGTCGGCCTGCTCCTCGGCCGCCGCGGCCGCGCGTACGGCCTCCTCCTGGGCCTTCGCGACCAGTTGATCGGCCTGCTCGGCGGCGTCCGCGCGGCGCTTGGCGGCGTCCTTGCGGGCCTCGTCCAGCAGCCGGTCGGCCTCCTGCTGCGCCTCGCTCCGCAGCCGCTCCGCCTCGGCCTCGGCGTCCTTCTTGACCTTGGCCGATTCGGTGTGGGTGCGGGTGGCGTGCTCCTGCGCGGCGGTGACCGTCGCGGCGGCCTCCGTCCGCAGCCGGTCGGCCTCGGCGGTGGCGGTGGCCACCATGTGGTCGGCCTGCTCCCGGGCGTCCGCCCGCGTACGGTCGGCGTCCCGCCCGGCCTGCGCGCCGGTCTCGGCCGCCTCCGTCCGCACCTTCTCGGCCTCGGCGCCCGCCTCCGTCAGCAGCTCGTCGGCCTGGACCGCCGCGTCCGAACGGGTCTTGTTGGCGGCCTTGCGCGCCTCGTCGCCGATGCGCTCGGCCTCCGTACGGGCCTGCTCCAGCGCCTGCTCGGCCTCGGCGCGCAGCCGCTCCGCCTCCGCGGTCGCCTCGGCCAGCCGCGCCCGCGCCTGCTCCTCGGCCTCGGCACGGATCCGCTCGGCGGACTCCTGAGCCTCCCGGACCGTACGGTCGGCGTCCTCCTGCGCCGAAGAGGTCAGCTCCGCCGCCTCGTTGACGATCCGTTCGGCCTCCGCGCGGGCCTCGGTGACGAGCCGGTCGGCCTGCTCCGCGGCCTCCGAGCGGATGCGGTTGGCGTCGCCGCGCGCCTCGGCACGGGCCCGCGCCGCGTCCTGCTCACCGGCGGCCAGCGCGTCCGACGCGTCGGTACGCAACTGCTGCGCCTTGGCGGTGGCGTCCGCGACCAGCTTCTCGGCCTGCGCGCTCGCCTCCGTGACGAGCCGGTCGGCCTGCTCGGCGGCCTCGGTACGGGCGGTGCCCGCGTCCCGGCGGGCCTCGTCGAGCACCCCGGCGGCCTCGGCGCGCAGCCGCTCGGCCTCCTCGATGGCCTCCGTGACCGTCCGCTCCGCCAGCTCCCGCGCGGCGCGCGACGACTCCTGCGCCTCCTCGCGCACCCGGGTGGCGTCCGCGGAGGCCCGCTCCCGCTCGGCGTAGGCGTCCGCGCGGACCCGCTCGGCCTCCTCACCGGCCTCGGTCCGCGTCCGCTCCGCGGCCTGCTCGGCCGCCGACCGCAGCTCGGCGATCTCCTCCTCGGCCTGCCCGTGCAGCCCGGCGACCGCGTCCCGCACCTGCTGGGCGGCGGCCTCGGCGGCCGTCACCAGCTCCTCGGAACGCTGCTCGGCCTCGCCGACCAGCCGCTCCGCCTCGGCCTGCGCCTCGCTGACGCGGGTGCGCGCCGACGCCAGCAGCTCCTCGCTCTGCTCCCGCGCCGCGGTGCGCTCCTGGTGGGCCTCCTCGCGGGCCTCACCCAGCAACTGCTCCGCCTCCCGGCGGCGCCGCGCGGCCTCCTCCTGCGCCGCGGACAGCGCCTCGGCGGCCTCGCTGCCGGCCCGCTCGGCGGCCGCCTCGGCCTCCGCCCGGATCCGGTCGGCGCTCTCCTGCGCCCGGTCCTTGAGCCGCTCCGCCTCGGCCGCCGCCTCCTCGCGCAGCCGCTCGGCGGCGGACTCGCCCTCCGTACGGGCCGCCGACGCGTCCTGCGCGGCCTCGGCCCGCAGCCGCTCGGCCTCCTCCTCGGCCTGCTGCTGGAGCGTACGGCGCCGCTCGGCGGCCTCCGCCTTGAGGCGGGCCGCCTCCTCCTGGGTCTCACGGCGCAGCCGCTCCGCCTCGGCGCGCGCCTGGCGCAGCGCCTCCTCGGCCGACGCAGCCTTCTCCTCGGCGTCCGCGGTGAGCCGGTCCAGCTCGGCCTGCGCCTGCGCGCGCGACTCCGCGACGGCCGCCTCGGTCTCCTCGCGCAGCCGCGCCGCGGACTCCTCCGCCTCCGACGCGACCAGCTCGGCGGCCTGCGCGCCCTCGGTCAGCAGCTCCTCGGCCTCGGCCCGGGCCCGCTCCAGCGCCTGCTCGGCCTGGCGGCGCAGCGCGGTGGCCCGCTCGATGGCCTCGGTACGGACCCGCTCGCTCTCCGCACCGGCCTTGGTACGGGTCTCCTCGGCGTCCGCCTTCGCCTTGGTCAGCAGCTCCTCGGCGGACCCGGCCGCCTCCTCGATCTGCTGGACGGCCTCGCGGCGCGCCTCACCGCGGATCCGCTCGCCCTCCGCGACGGCGTCGGCGCGCAGTTGCTCCGCCTCGCCGCGCAGCCGCCGCGCCTCCTCCTGGAGTTCGGCGGTCTTGGCGCGGTACTCCTTGGTGTCGTCCTTCGCCGCGCCCTTGAGCTGCTCGGCGGTGTCGTGCGCCTCCTCGCGCAGCCGGTCGGCCTCCGACTCGGCCTCGCTGCGCAGCCGTTCGGCTTCCTCGGCCGCCGCCTTCGTGGTGGCCTTGGCGTCCTCGGACGCCTTGGTCAGCACCTCCTCGGCGGTCCGCGCGGCCTTCGCCAACTGCGCCGCGGAGTCCTCCGCCGCCTTGGAACGGGCCTCCTCGCGCGCCTCGGCGACCAGCCGCTCGGCCTGCGCCGCGGCGTCCGCCCGGAGCTGCTCGGCCTCGGCCCGCAGCGCCTCGGCGTCCTTGGTGGCCTCGCTGACCAGCCGGGCGATCTCCGCCTTGGCGGTACGGGTGCGCTGCTCGTTCTCCGACTCGGTGGCCGACAGCCGCTTGGTGGCGTTCTGCTGCGCCTCCTCGACCAGCTTCTCGGCCTCGGCGCGCGCCTCGCGCAGCGCCGTGTCGGCCTCCTTCAGCCGCGCCTCGGCGCTGCGGGTCAGCTCGGCGGCGGCGCGGCGCGCCTCCTCCGACTCGCTGCCCGCGCTCGAACGCAACTGCTCCGCCTGCTCGGTGGCCTCCTGGGCCTGTACGGAGGCGGCGTCCAGCAGCCGCTCGGCGTCGGCCCGCGCCCGGCGCAGGATGGATTCCGCCTCACCGCGGGCCTCCTCCGCCGCGGTGTCCAACCGCTCACGGGCCCGCTCGGCCAGCCGCTGCGCCTCGGCCCGCGCGGCCGACAGCGTCTGCTCGGCCTCGGCCCGCGACTCGTCCATCAGGCGGCGGGCCTGGGACTCCGTACGGGCACGCAACTGCTCGGCCCAGGCGACGTTTTCGTTGACGTGCGACTCGACGGTCTGGCGGCGCTCGTTCAGCTCCTCGTCGAGCCGCTGGCGGCGGGCGACCGCCTCGGCGTGCAGCTCGGCCTCCATGCGGGACTGCCGCTCGGCCTGCTCCTGGAGGAGGCGCTGGGTCTGCGCCCGGGCCTCGCGCAGCTCGCGCTCGGAGTCGGCGCGCAACTGCTCGGCCTGCATCTGGGCGTTGCGCAGCAGTTGCTCGGCCTGATGGCTGACGTTGTCGTAGGCGGGCCGGCTCGCGATCGTGCGGCGCGCCTCGTGCAGCTTGGCGCGCAGCACCTCGACCTGATAGCCGAGGTCGTCGGCGTGCTGGACGGCCTTGTCCCGCTCGGTCTTCAGCCGCTCCATCTCGGCCTCGAACCGCGAGAGGTGATCGGCCTCAGCCCGCTGACGCTCCTGGCGCTCGTTGCCCCGCACTGCGCGGTCCCATCCGTCCCATGGTCATGGTGGCGGCCGTCCCCGGTGCTGCGGACACGGGCCCGTACACGTCATGTCGTACGGGGCTGCGCCCCCGGAGCCGACCCTTCCGAAGAAATGGTGTCAGATCATCGGCGGAGTATGGACCGAGCCCCATCCCCAGGAAGCGCTCGCACCGTGCGTGAGCACCTCGTACCCCGGCCGAAGCTGCACTCTACCGGCCGGGGGAGGCAAAGGTCAGTGCTCGTCCGGGGCGGAGGGGGCCGCGGTGACCAGTTCGGTCAGCACGCCGTGGCAGTCCTTGGGGTGCAGGAACGTGATCCGGGACCCCATGGAGCCCTTCCGCGGCTCGTCGTAGAGGACCCGGACGCCCTTGTCGCGGATGTCCGCGGCGTCGGTGTCGACGTCGGCGGTGCCGAAGGCGATGTGGTGCACGCCCTCGCCGTTCTTGGCGAGCCATTTGCCGACCGCGGAGTCCTCGCGGGTGGGCTCCAGGAGCTGGAGGTAGGAGGCGCCGCCGTCGGACGTCTCATTGATCTTGAGCATCGCCTCGCGGACGCCCTGCTCCTCGTTGACCTCGGAGTGGAACACCTCGAAGCCGTAGGTGGCACGGTAGAACTCGACGGTCCGGTCCAGGTCGAAACAGGCGATCCCGATGTGGTCGATTCGCGTCAGCATGGCTCCAGTGCACCGCCCGCACGGCCGGTTACGCAACGTGCGCGCCGTCACACCGCCTTGCCGGTGACCCGGCGCGTACCCCTCAGTACATTGACGGGAACCCTCGTTAACTTCCCTGCAAAGGAAGGCCGCACCGCATGTCTGCAACGAACGGCACGAACGGCACCACCTCCGTGATCGTGGCGGGGGCGCGCACCCCCATGGGCCGCCTTCTGGGATCGCTGCGCTCCTTCTCCGGCGCCGACCTCGGCGGGGTGGCGATCAAGGCGGCGCTGGACCGCGCGGGCATCGGCGGCGACCAGGTGGAGTACGTGATCATGGGCCAGGTGCTCCAGGCCGGTGCGGGCCAGATCCCCGCCCGCCAGGCCGCCGTCAAGGCCGGTATCCCGATGAGCGTCCCGGCGCTGACCGTCAACAAGGTCTGCCTCTCCGGTCTGGACGCCGTGGCCCTGGCCGATCAGTTGATCCGCGCCGGGGAGTTCGACGTGATCGTCGCCGGCGGCCAGGAGTCGATGACCAACGCCCCGCATCTGCTGCCGAAGTCCCGCGAGGGCTACAAGTACGGCGCCGTGGAGATGCTCGACGCGATGGCGCACGACGGCCTCACCGACGCGTTCGAGAACATCGCGATGGGGGAGTCGACGGAGAAGCACAACACCCGGCTGGGCATCGACCGCCCCGAGCAGGACGCCTTCGCCGCCCGTTCCCACCAGCGCGCCGCCGCCGCGCAGAAGAACGGGATCTTCGAGGCGGAGATCACCCCGGTGGAGATCCCGCAGCGTAAGGGCGAGCCGGTCGTTTTCAGCCAGGACGAGGGCATCCGCCCGGAGACCACCGAGGAATCGCTGGGCAAGCTCCGTCCGGCCTTCGCCAAGGACGGCACGATCACCGCGGGCTCCGCCTCGCAGATCTCCGACGGCGCCGCCGCGGTCGTGGTGATGAGCAAGGCCAAGGCCGAGGAGTTGGGCCTTGCGTGGATCGCCGAGATCGGCGCGCACGGCAATGTCGCGGGCCCCGACAACTCCCTCCAGTCGCAGCCGTCCAACGCGATCAAGCACGCCCTCGGCAAGGCGGGGCTGACCGTCGAGGATCTTGATCTGATCGAGATCAACGAGGCGTTCGCCGCGGTCGCCGTGCAGTCCGTGAAGGACCTCGGCGTGTCCCCCGAAAAGGTGAATGTGAACGGTGGCGCCATCGCGCTGGGCCACCCCATCGGCATGTCCGGCGCCCGCCTCGTCCTCCACCTCGCGCTGGAGCTGAAGCGGCGCGGCGGCGGCACCGGCGCGGCCGCCCTGTGCGGTGGCGGCGGTCAGGGCGACGCGCTGATCGTCCGCGTCCCGGGGAAGTGAGCACCGCCGGCCCGCGCCGGTGACCCGCACCGTTCGTACGAACCCGTAGAGGCCGAAGGAGCCGAGCAGCGATGGTGGACGTCCCGCAGCTTGTGGAGCAGGCACGGCAGGGCCGGCCCCGGGCGGTCGCCCGGCTGATCTCCCTGGTGGAGGGCGCCTCCCCGCATCTGCGGGAGGTGATGGCGGCGCTGGCGCCGTTGACCGGAAACGCCTACGTCGTCGGCTTGACCGGCTCGCCCGGCGTCGGCAAGTCCACCACCACGTCGGCGCTGGTCACCGCGTACCGCAAGGCCGGGAAACGGGTCGGGGTGCTGGCCGTCGACCCGTCCTCGCCGTTCTCCGGCGGGGCGCTGCTCGGCGACCGGGTCCGGATGAGCGAGCACGCCTCCGACCCCGGTGTCTACATCCGGTCGATGGCCACCCGCGGCCATCTGGGCGGTCTCGCCTGGGCGGCGCCGCAGGCGATCCGGGTGCTGGACGCTGCCGGGTGCGAGGTGGTCCTCGTCGAGACGGTCGGCGTCGGCCAGTCCGAGGTGGAGATCGCCTCGCAGGCGGACACCAGCGTGGTGCTGCTGGCACCGGGGATGGGCGACGGCATCCAGGCGGCGAAGGCCGGAATCCTGGAGATCGGCGACGTCTACGTGGTCAACAAGGCCGACCGGGACGGCGCGGACGCCACCGCCCGGGAGCTGAACCACATGCTCGGGCTGGGCGCCGCGCGGGCCGCCGGGGACTGGCGGCCGCCGATCGTCAAGACCGTCGCGGCGCGCGCACAGGGCGTCGACGAGGTCGTCGAGGCGCTGGAGAAGCACCGGGCGTGGATGGAGGAGCACGGGGTGCTGGCCCGGCGCCGCCATGCCCGTGCCGCCCAGGAGGTCGAGACGATCGCGGTGACGGCGCTGCGCGAACGGATCGGCGATCTGCACGGCGACCGCCGCCTGGAAGCCCTCGCGGACCGCATCGTCGCAGGTGAGAGCGATCCGTACCGGGCGGCGGACGAGTTGATCGCGGGGCTCACGGGCGCCTGAGGCGGGCGTTCGGACCGGGCGGCGGGGCCGGGCCGGCGGCGCGGACACCCGCGGTCCGGCGCTCCTCGTCCCGCCGCGGACGCCCCGCGGGCCCGGCGCCCCGCCGCATACGGCCGCGCTCGGCGCCCCGTCGCGTACGCCGCGCCCCCCCCGCGTACGGCCGTGGCCCCGCCCCCGCGCGATGCGGGGCCGGGGCCACGGCCGTACGTCCCTGCCCGGCGGTTCAGTCGTCGTCCTGGTCGTCGTCGTGGTCGTCGTCCGACGGGGCGGCGCTCACCGCGGCGGAGCGCGGGTCGACGAGGTAGGTGTGCTCCTCGCCGCCGCGGGTGACGGTCTCGACCTCCCAGACGGGCTCGGTGCCGTGGTCGTCCTCGAAGTCCACGGACGTCACCGTGCCGCGCCCCTGGCCGACCGCGCGGGCGGCGGAGGCCGCGTCCACCGTGGTGCCGCGCAGCGCCGCCCGCACCCGGTCCTGGCCGTGCGCGCCGCTGGTGTCCCGGTCGGTGTGGGAGCGGATCACGCGGGTGGTGAGCGGGTCGAGGGTGAGGCTGTGCCAGGCGCCGTCGCGGCCGAGGACGTCCGCCTCCCAGACCAGGGCGCCGTGATCCTCGTCCAGCTCGATCTCGGTGACCGTGCCCGGGACCGCCCGCACCGCGGCGGTGGCGGCCTGGGCGGCGGTGGTCCGCACCCCGGCGGCCTGCCGGGCCTCGGCGGCGTCCTCGTGGTCCCCGCCGTTCGCGCCGTTCGCTCCGGCGGTCGCGGTGAGCTGTGCGGTGGTCCGGGCCTCGGACTGCGGGCTGCCGGGGCCGCCGTCGGTGTTGACGGCGACGGCGGTGGTGGCGCCCCCGGCGATGAGGACGGCGGCGGCGGTGACGGCGAGGACGATGCGGCGCTTCATGATCGGTGTGCTCCCCTGAGATCGGCGGTGATCGGCGATGACCACACCGTCGCAAAACCGAGCTGAAGCGGAGCTGAAGGCCCCTGAAGACCGCTTCAGGAACGGGGTGCGAAGCTGGGCGCATGCCTGCTCCCCCGCCCGCGCGCCCCTTCCGCCTGCTCCTCGTCGAGGACGAGAAACGGCTGGCCCGCGCGCTGGCGAGCGGCCTGATCGCCGAGGGCTACGCCGTCGACGTGGTCCACGACGGCACCGAGGGCCTGCGCCGCGCGGGCGACGGCTCCTACGACCTGATCGTCCTCGACATCATGCTGCCGGGCCTGAACGGCTACCGCGTCTGCGCCGCCCTGCGCGCCGCCGGGAGTGACGTGCCCGTCCTGATGCTGACCGCCAAGGACGGCGAGTACGACGAGGCCGAGGGGCTCGACACCGGCGCCGACGACTACCTCACCAAACCGTTCTCGTACGTGGTCCTCGTCGCGCGGATCAAGGCCCTGCTGCGGCGCCACGGACGGTCGGCCGCGCCGGTGCTGCGGATCGGCTCGCTCACCGTCGACCAGGGCGCGCACACCGTGCTGCGGGACGGCGAGGAGGTGGCGTTGACCGCGAAGGAGTTCGCCGTGCTGGAACAGCTCGCGCTGCGCGCCGGGGAGGTGGTCGCCAAGGCAGAGATCCTCGACCACGTCTGGGACTTCGCGTACGAGGGCGACCTCAACATCATCGAGGTGTACATCAGCGCGCTCCGCCGCAAGCTGGGCGCCGGGTACATCCGCACGGTGCGCGGCGCCGGGTACCGGCTGGTGACCGATGCGTGACGTGTGCGGCTCGGTACGCGCCCGGGCGACGGCCGGGGCGACGCTGGTGGTGGCGCTGGCCCTGGTCGCGGCCGGTACGGCGCTGCTGCTGGTGCTGCGTGGCAACCTCCGCGACCAGACCGACCTCCAGGCCGAGGTCGCCGCCCGCGCCGTCGCCGTACGCATCGCGACCGGCTCCGTCCACGGGGATCTGGACCTGCCGGACGCGGACGACCGCCCCGTCGTGGTCACCGACGACGACGGCCGGCTGCTGGCCGTGGACGACGATCTGGAGGCGGTCGACGGGCAGCGGATCGGCGAGGCGCCCGACAGCTCCGGCGCCGGGGGCGGCGAGCGGCGCGACCACCGGGGCGAGGTCGACGACGACGTACGGGTGACCGACGGCACGGCGACCGTCGACGGCCACCGCGCCGACTACCGCTTCGCCACCGTCGAGGCGGAGGACACCGCGGGCGACAAGGCCGTGGTGCGTGCCGGGGCGCCGCTGGCCCCGGCCCGGCAGACGGTGGGCACGCTCCGCGACGCGATGCTGATCGGCCTGCCGCCGCTGCTGCTCGTCGTCGCCGTCGTGACCTGGCTGGTGACCCGGCGGGCGCTCCGGCCCGTGGAGGGCATCCGGGGCGAGATGGCCGCGATCACCGCGAGCGCGGACCTCGGCCGCCGGGTGCCGGTGCCCGCGGCGCGGGACGAGATCGGGCGGCTGGCGCGGACCACCAACGAGACGCTGGCGGCGCTGGAGACCTCCGTCGAGCGGCAGCGCCGCTTCGTCGCCGACGCCTCCCACGAGCTGCGCAGCCCGATCGCCAGCCTCCGCACCCAGTTGGAGGTGGGCGCCGCCCACCCGGAGCTGCTGGACGTACCGGGCGCGGTCGAGGACACCGTACGGCTCCAGCAGCTCGCCGCCGATCTGCTGCTGCTGGCCCGGCTGGACGCGGGGGAGCGGCCCGCGGGCGCCCCGGTCGCGCTGGCCGCCCTGGTGCGGGAGGAGACCTCGCAGCGGACCGCCGACCGGATCGCCGTCACCGTCGGACGGCTGGACGGGGCCGAGGTGACCGGCTCCCGGGGGCAGTTGGTCCGGGTGCTGGGCAATCTGCTGGACAACGCGCAGCGCCACGCCACCACGGCGGTCCGCGTCGAGGTGGTCCGCGAGGGCGCCGAGGCGGTGCTGCGGGTCGACGACGACGGGCCGGGTGTCCCACCCGCCGACCGCGAGCGGATCTTCGAGCGGTTCGTCCGGCTGGACGACGCGCGGGCACGGGACGACGGCGGCGCCGGTCTGGGCCTGGCCATCGCCCGGGACGTCGCCGAGCGGCACGGCGGCTCCCTGCGGGTACGCGAGGGCTCGGTGTTCGAGCTGCGGCTGCCGGTGCTGCGCTGACCTGCGGGGGAGCGGGGCCGACGGGTGCCGGACGAGGCGGGGCGCGGGGCCGGGGAGGCGCCGGTGGGCAGACCGGCGGGCGGGCCGGTTCCGCGGCCGGGCGGGGCCGGTCGGCGGCCCGGGTGCGCGGAACCGGGTGGCCCGTGCCGTGACCCGTGACCCGTGCCGCGGCCCGGAGGCGGACCGCGGCGGGCGGGCTCAGAGGGTGCCGCGGTGCTCCCGCAGCCGGGCGGCGACCGGGCTCAGCGAGGCGTGCAGTTGTGTCAGGCCCTCCGGGGTGAAGAGGTCGATGAAGTGCCGGCGCACCGAGGCGACGTGGTGCGGTGCGACCCGGCGCATGGTCTCCCAGCCCTCCTCGGTCAGGACGGCGTAGAGCCCGCGGCGGTCCGATTCGCAGTGCTCACGGCGGACCAGACCGGCGTTCTCCATGCGGGTGATCTGGTGCGAGAGGCGGCTCTTGGACTGCAGGGTGCTCGACGCGAGATCGCTCATCCGCATCCGGTGGCCCTCGGCCTCGGAGAGGTTGACGAGGATCTCGTAGTCGTTGTTGGTCAGCCCGAACGGCTGCAGATCGCGCTCCAGTTGGTGCATCAGCAGCCGGCTGACGTCCAGATGGGTACGCCAGGCGCGCTGTTCCTGGTCGGTCAGCCAGGGGGTGTCGCTGTCGGTCGTCATGGAGGAATTCTACCCGTGAAAGTTGAATAGTGAAATAAAATCGGGTGGATCGAGCGGAGCGCGCAGGGACCGCCGGCCCGGCCCCCCCCCGTGGCCGGACGCGGCTGGTCAGACGTTCGAGCCGCTCACCCTGCGCAGCCTACCGTTCACAACCCGAAACGTTGCTGGAGGCCGCCGAGCGCACCCGGTAGCTGCGGCACTTGTGAGCCACCTCCCCCGCCGCCCCCGGGAACGCCCGGCTCCGGCGTCACCTCGCCCGTGGGTCGCTCCGCCATCAACTGCTCCGTCGACTGCAGCAGGACCGTACCGGCGCCCACGAACTCGAATTGGTGCTCCTCGCCCGACACCCCGCCCAGCCCCGTGTGCGCCCGGACGCCGCCGAGAAATCCGCGCAGGTACTGGTGGTCGTAGTGGTGACACGGCGAGGGGCAGTCCGCCCAGCCGACGAGGGCCTGCGGGTCCACCCGGAGCGGCGGCTCGACGAAGACCACCGGACCGTTGGAGGCGGCCACGAACGTGCCGGTGCCCAGCAGCGTCAGGAACCCCGGAACGATCGACTGCTTCAGCGACAGAGATGGCTGAAAGGCGAGCAGATTGCCGGAGCGAATGGTGAGGTTGCCGTCGTCGAGGTCGTAGGAGTTCACATCGAACGCCCGGTCGGCGAGGACCATCTTGCCCCGGCCCTCGGCCACCACCCAGTCCGCCGTGTGCAGCGGGGAGTGGAAACTCGTCGCGACCAGCCGCTCCAGCGGACCGTGCCCGATGCCGTGGAAATCGATCGCGCCGTAGTACGCGATCATCTTCCCCTTCTGCAGGAACCACTGCCCCTGCAGCTCCACCGAGAACGCGTAGGGATTGACGTTGTCGTTCCGCGGCAGCGTGTGGACGTCGTGGACGACGGGTGTACTCACAGCTTCTCCTCCGACGCCTGTACGTAGACGGTGCCCTGGCCCGACAGCTCCAGCTGGAACGCCTCGCCCGAGCCGCGGCCCACCATCTCCCGCCAGCCGAGCGCGGCGGAGAGCTTGTTGCGCACCTCACCGCGGTGGGCGACGTACGCCTGCGGGTCGACGTGGACCGGCCGCTGCGGGGTGATCGGCAGCTCGATGACGCCGCCGTGGGCCATCACCGCCGCCGAACCGTGCCCCTGCAGCGTGGTGGTGAACAGCCCCTGGCCGGTGACCTGGCCGCGGACCATGCCCATCACCCCGCCCTGCGAGCCCATGAACATCGTGCCCTGCCGCAGCGAACCGTCGAACGCCAGCAGCCGGTCGGCCTCGACGTACAGCGTCTCGCCGGTGAGGTCTATGACCTGGACGTGGTGGCCGCCGTGGCCGAACATCACCGTGCCGTCGCCCTCCACCGTCATCAGCGGCGTGGCCTCGCCCGCCAGCCGGCGGCCGATCATCGAGCCGATACCGCCCTGACCGCCCTGGATGTTCGGCGTGAAGGAGACCTCGCCGCGGTAGGCGAGCATGGCGCCGCGCTGGCTGAACAGCCGCGCCCCCGGGGTGACCCGCGCCTGAACCATGCGGGAGTTGAGCACCGTGAACGGCATCAGACCTCACCGCCGACGGTGTTGCGCTCGCTGGGCTGGACGTACACCAGACCCTCGCCCTCGAAACGGATCTGGAACGCCTCGCCGGATCCCTCGCCCAGGAACGTGCGGAAATTCACCCCGGACTGGAAGTGCTGCTTGAGACCGCCGGTGTGCGCGATGTACGCGCCCGGGTCGACCTGGAGCGGATACTCCCGGGTCACCCGCAGCACCACGGCCTGACCGTCGGAGAGCAGCGCCGCCTGCCCGGTGCCCTCCACGGTGGTGGTGAACAGACCGTTGCCCTGCGAGGCGCCGCGCAGCCCGGTGAAGGTGGTACCGGTGCGCAGCGCGGCGTCCGTGCACAGCAGGTTGCTCGCCTCGACGTACAGCTTCTCGCCGTGCAGCCGCACGAGGTTGATCTCGCTCGCGCGGTCGGCGAAATAGCAGGTGCCCTGCCCCTTCACCTCCATGACGGCCATCTGCTCCCCGGTCAGCCGCCGGGTGACCATCCCGCGCAGCCCCTCACCCCCTCCGGTCTTCTTCTTGAAAGACATCTGTCCCTCGTACGCGACCATCGCGCCGTTCTTCGCCTTGACGGCGTCGCCGTTCATGTCGACGGCGAGCACCTTGCTCCCGTGGAGCCGAAACTGAGCCACGTCCCAGACGGTAGCCGCAGCGTCACCCGCCGCGGGAGGCCCGCCGACCCTTGATCCGATGGGGGATCACCCCCATCCGTCCCGGACACCGGACGCCGCCGATCCCCTACGGGACCGTCGTCCGGCCCCCGGCGCGGCCGGTCGCGGCGCGGCTGTAACAATGGACGGCAGCCTTGTGAACTCTTGCACAAGCGCTGTGCCCCTCCGCCTGCCGCCACCTGCCACCCGAACGAGGTTCCCGTGGACATCAAGACCGCCGCCGCACTCCACCGGCTCCGCCTGATCTCCGCCCCCGAGGCGATCTCCTTCCTCCTGCTGCTGTGCTGCTCGGTCCTCAAGCGCACCACCAGCTTCGACGGCGTCATGGTCATGGGCATGGTCCACGGCGTGCTGTTCGTCCTCTACGTCCTCTTCTGGCTGGACGCCTGGAACCGCACCAAGTGGGACCTGAAGACCGCCGCCCTCTACTTCATCCTCTCGGTGCTGCCCACCGGCGGCTTCTTCGCCGAGCGCAAGCTCAAGCGCGAGGCGGAGAGCTCCGTCATCGCCGCCCGCGCCCGCCGCGAGGGGACGGTCAACGCATGATCGTCGCCTTCTCGGTCAGCCCGCTGGGCGTGGGCGAGGACGTCGGCGAGTACGTCGCCGACGCCGTCCGCGTCGTCCGCGAGTCCGGCCTGCCCAACCGCACCGACGCCATGTTCACCTCGATCGAGGGTGAGTGGGACGAGGTGATGGACGTCGTCAAGCGCGCCGTCGCCGCCGTCGAGGCCCGCGCGGGCCGGGTCTCCCTGGTCCTCAAGGCCGACATCCGCCCCGGCGTCACCGACGGCCTGACCTCGAAGGTCGCCACCGTCGAGCGCCACCTCGCCGCCGGCGCCCCGGCGGACGGCGACGCCCCCGCCTGACCCCGCGCGGCCACCGCCCCGGGCCCGCCCCGCCGCGGCGCCCGCCCCACGGCCCGCCCGGCCACCGCCCTCCCGTAATCAGGACGCGGCGGCGCCGGGCGGGCCGTCCGCGTGCCCGGCCGCCGGTCGCCCGCCCGCATCCCGAGACGCGTCGGACCGGTATATGACCGCCCGGTAGGGTCGGCGGCGTGCCGAAGCCGCTCAGTCTTGCTTTTGATCCCATCGCGCGCGCCGATGAACTCTGGCAGCAGCGCTGGGGCGCCGTGCCGTCGATGGCCGCGATCACCTCGATCATGCGGGCCCAGCAGATCCTGCTGGCCGAGGTGGACGCGGTGGTCAAGCCGTACGGTCTGACCTTCGCGCGGTACGAGGCACTCGTGCTGCTCACCTTCTCCAAGGCCGGTGAGCTGCCGATGTCGAAGATCGGCGAGCGGCTGATGGTCCACCCGACCTCGGTCACCAACACCGTCGACCGGCTGGTCAGGTCCGGTCTGGTCGCCAAGCGGCCCAACCCCAACGACGGCCGCGGCACCCTCGCCACCATCACCGCCAAGGGCCGCGAGGTGTGCGACGCCGCCACCCGCGACCTGATGGCGATGGACTTCGGACTGGGCGCGTACGACGCCGAGGAGTGCGCCGAGATCTTCGCGATGCTCCGCCCGCTGCGCGTCGCCGCGGGCGACTTCGCCGAGGACTGACGGAGCCGCCCGCCACCGGGCCGCCGGGCCGCGCGCCGGGCCCCGGCGGCGGGACGGCCCCCTTCCGCCGCGCGTCCCACCGGTCGCCGCCGTGCCGCGGGGGCGGCGAAGATCGCCCCGGGAGGTCCGGTTACGCTCGGGGGCATGAAGCCCAGCGTCCTGACCCGGTACCGGGTGATGGCCTACGCCACCGCCGTCATGCTCCTCGTCCTGTGCGCCTGCATGGTGGCCAAGTACGGCTTCGGTGTGGGCAAGGACCTCACCCTGGTCGTCTCCCAGATCCACGGCGTGCTGTTCATCATCTATCTCGTCTTCGCCTTCGACCTGGGCTCCAAGGCGAAGTGGAAGTTCGGCAAGCTGGTGTGGGTGCTGATCGCCGGCACCATCCCGACCGCCGCGTTCTTCGTCGAGCGCCAGGTCGTCGCCGAGATCCGGCCGCAGCTCCAGGACGGAACACCGCAGCCGGTCAAGGTCTGACCGCCGCACCACCGCCGCCACGCGCCCTCCCCGCCCGGGGACGGGCGCGTTCGTGCTGTCCGGGGCGGTGTGGCACCCGTAGGGGGAGTGATCAGGGGGACATCAGGGGCGCTTGCCATCGACAAGTAGTTGGACGTCCTAGTAAATTCGCGGGTATGGACGCCGACGCGATCGAAGAGGGCCGCCGCCGCTGGCAGGCCCGGTACGACTCCGCGCGCAAGCGCGACGCGGACTTCACCACGCTCTCGGGCGACCCCGTGGAGCCCGTCTACGGCCCGCGCCCCGGCGACACCGTCGACGGCTTCGAGCGGATCGGCTGGCCCGGCGAGTACCCCTTCACCCGGGGACTGCACCCCACCGGCTACCGGGGCCGCACCTGGACCATCCGCCAGTTCGCCGGCTTCGGCAACGCCGAGCAGACCAACGAGCGGTACAAGATGATCCTGGAGGCGGGCGGCGGCGGCCTCTCCGTCGCCTTCGACATGCCGACGCTGATGGGCCGCGACTCCGACGAACCGCGCGCGCTCGGCGAGGTCGGCCACTGCGGCGTCGCCATCGACTCCGCCGCCGACATGGAGATCCTCTTCAAGGACATCCCGCTCGGCGACGTCACCACCTCCATGACGATCAGCGGCCCCGCCGTCCCCGTCTTCTGCATGTACCTCGTCGCCGCCGAACGCCAGGGCGTCGACCCCGGCGTCCTCAACGGCACCCTCCAGACCGACATCTTCAAGGAGTACATCGCCCAGAAGGAGTGGCTCTTCCCACCCGAGCCGCACCTGCGGCTGATCGGCGACCTCATGGAGCACTGTGCGGCGAAGATCCCCGCGTACAAGCCGCTCTCCGTCTCCGGCTACCACATCCGCGAGGCCGGCGCGACGGCCGCGCAGGAGCTGGCGTACACCCTCGCCGACGGCTTCGGCTACGTCGAGCTGGGCCTCAGCCGCGGCCTGGACGTCAACACCTTCGCCCCCGGCCTGTCCTTCTTCTTCGACGCGCATCTCGACTTCTTCGAGGAGATCGCCAAGTTCCGCGCCGCGCGCCGCATCTGGGCCCGCTGGATGCGCGACGTCTACGGCGCGACCAGCGAGAAGGCCCAGTGGCTGCGGTTCCACACGCAGACCGCCGGTGTCTCGCTGACCGCCCAGCAGCCGTACAACAACGTCGTCCGCACCGCCGTCGAGGCGCTCGCGGCCGTCCTCGGCGGTACCAACTCCCTGCACACCAACGCCCTCGACGAGACCCTGGCGCTCCCCAGCGAGCAGGCCGCCGAGATCGCGCTCCGTACCCAGCAGGTGCTGATGGAGGAGACCGGCGTCGCCAACGTCGCTGACCCGCTGGGCGGTTCGTGGTTCATCGAGCAGCTCACCGACCGGATCGAGGCGGACGCCGAGAAGATCTTCGAGCAGATCAAGGAGCGCGGCGCCCGGGCCGTCCCGGACGGGCAGCACCCCATCGGTCCGATCACCTCCGGCATCCTGCGCGGTATCGAGGACGGCTGGTTCACCGGCGAGATCGCCGAATCCGCCTTCCGCTACCAGCAGTCCCTGGAGAAGGGCGACAAGAAGGTCGTCGGCGTCAACTGCCACCACGGCTCGGTCACCGGCGACCTGGAGATCCTCCGCGTCAGCCACGAGGTCGAACGCGAACAGGTCCGTACCCTCGCCGACCGCAAGGCCGCCCGCGACGACGCCCGCGTCACCGCCGCCCTCGATGCGATGCTCACCGCCGCCCGCACCGGTACCAACATGATCGAACCGATGCTGGAAGCGGTCCGCGCCGAGGCCACCCTCGGCGAGATCTGCGACGCGTTGCGGGACGAGTGGGGGGTCTACACCGAGCCCGCCGGGTTCTGAGCGGAGGCGCGGCCGGACGGCCGCGCCTCTCCGCCCCTTCCACGCCCAGGCAACTCCTCTCCGTAGCCGTTCCGCTACGCAGCTCATGCGGTTGGCCTAGGCTGGGGAACGTCTTCAACGTTCCGTATGGGAGGGCGCGTTGGTCAATATCAAGGAGTTGAACCCCGACGCGGGTCCGCGGGCGGCCTTCGGGGCGCGCGTACGCCGCGCTCGTGAAGCGCGGGGGTGGTTGCAGGAAGAGCTCGCCGAGCGGGTCGGCTATTCGAGCACGCACATCTCGGCCGTGGAAACCGGCCGCAAGCCGCCGACGCTGCGCATGTCGCGCAGTCTTGACAAGGTATTCGGTTTCACGGGAACGGCGGATTCGTTCGAGCGCAGATGGGGGACGATCCGGAACGGCAGCTTGCTGGAGGGGTATCCGGAGTACGTGGGGTACGAGTCCCGGGCGGTCGAACTCCGAATGTTCCAGATCGGGGTCATTCCGGGGCTGCTCCAGACGCCCGCGTACGCCCGTGCCTTGGAAGAGGGCAACGTGAAGCGGGGCACGCTCACGCCCGAACAGGCTGATGAGCGCGTCACGGTTCTGATGGATCGGCAGGCGGCGCTGGTGCGTCCCAGGCCGCCCACGATGCTCGTGGTGATGGACGAGAGCTGCCTGCGTCGTCCGATCGGTGGCGCCGCGGTGATGGCGGAGCAGTTCCAGGCGCTCGTGGAGTTCGCGGCGCTGCCGAACACGATGCTGCAGATCGCTCCGTACGCCATAGGAGAGCTGCGGCCCTTCAATCTGCCGATCAACCTGCTGACGATGTCGGACCGCTCCATGATCGCGTACGCGGAGTCCCAGGCGCAGGGGCAGTTGGACCGCGAAGCGACGTTCGTACTGTCCGCGCTGTCGGCCTACCATCAGTTGCAGGCGGAATCGCTGTCCCAAGCCGAATCCGTGGCCATGATCGAGCAGTTGCGAAAGGGCTCCCCGTGACAATCGACTCCTCCCCTCTGACCTGGTTCAAGTCCTCCTACAGCGGCAACGGTGGTGAATGCGTGGAGGTGGCCGCCGACCTGGTCTCCTCGCACGGCGTCGTCCCCGTCCGTGACTCGAAGGACCCGTACGGCCCGTCCCTGAGCGTTCCCGCCACCGCGTTCGCGTCCTTCGTCGCGGGCGTCAAGGCGGACGGGTTCCGCGCCTGAGCCAGGCGGACATACGGCGAGAGCCCCGCCCGGTCCTCCGATTCGGAGGACCGGGCGGGGCTTTCTTCCGGCCTTCCGGGGCCGGGGGCAGCCGTTCGGGGCGGGGCGGGGACGGTGTCCGGCCGGGGCGGGAGGGCGGTGTCGTCCGACGCCGGGTGGAAGCGTTGAATCCGCTGGCCAGTCGGGTAGTTGGGCCCCCAAGGGGGGCATCGAACCCCTACGGGATCGGCCCTACGGGATCGGCCCTACGGGATACGCCCTACGGGTTCAGCCCTACGGGGCTCCCCGCCCGCCCCTCTCCCCCCACCCCCGCCAGTCCCGTCAGCAGGATGGTGGCGAGGCGTCGGGCCCAGGCGGGGTCGACCGGTTCGGCGGAGACCAGGGTGCGGTGGACGATCGCGCCGGCGATGACGTCGAAGATCAGGCCCACGGTCTCGGCGGCGGCGTGGGCGCCTTCGGGGTCGGGCGGGTCCGGGGGGAGTTCGCCGCGTTGCTGGGCGCGCTCGCGGCCCAGGATCACCAGCCGGATCTGCCGGTCGACGATGGTGGTCCTGATGCGTTCGCGCAGCGCCGCGTCGGCGGTGGACTCGGCGACCACCGCCATCAGCGCCGTCTTCGTCTCGGGCCGCTCCAGCAGCCTGCCGAACTGGAGGACGACGCCCTCGATGTCGGCCTGGAGGCTGCCGCGGTCGGGGAGTTCCAATTCGTCGAACTGGACCGCGACGGCGTCCACGGCCAGTTCGTTCTTGTTGGCCCAGCGGCGGTAGAGCGTGGTCTTGGCGACTCCGGCGCGGGTGGCGACGTCGCCCATGGTGAACCGGCCCCAGCCCAGATCGACCAGGGCCGCCCGCGCGGCGTCGAGGATCGCGCGGTCGGTCTCGGCGCTGCGCGGGCGGCCCGTGCGGCGTTTCCGGGGGCAGGAGTGCGGCATGCGGGCGACCATACCGGCCAGTAGGGCCTTTTTCGGTGCGGCTCGTGAGGCAGATCACGGGGGCGGCTTTCCGGTGAGGGGTGCCGCCGCGGGACCGCCACCAGTTACGCTACGGGTCGTAGCGTAAGAGCGATGATCACACCGGCCCGGGTGGGGACCCGCGGCCACACGAAGGGCCTCGCGAGAGGCCCGCATCGGGCGCCAGGCCCGGCCGTGCACCGCACACCGGCGGAGTGTACGGACGGCCCGAGCACCCGGGAAGAGGATCCGGTGCGGCCCTCGGGCCGGATTTTCCGTATCGCTTTCCGGAACGGGCCGTTCAGGGGGGAGGATGGACCCATGCAGCCACGCAACATGTCCATGAGCGGAGTCGTCGACCTCGCAGCGGTGAAGGCCGCCGGGGAGGCGAAGCAGAAGGCCGAGCAGGCGCGCGCCGAAGCGGCGCGTACGGGCGGGACGCCCGCCGCCGGTACCCCCTTGGTGTTCAACGTCGATGAGGCCGGGTTCCAGCAGGACGTCCTCCAGCGCTCCACCGAAGTGCCGGTCGTTCTCGACTTCTGGGCCGAATGGTGCGAGCCGTGCAAGCAGCTCGGTCCGCTGCTGGAGCGGCTGGCCGGTGAGTACGCCGGGAAGTTCGTGCTCGCCAAGGTCGACGTCGACGCCAACCAGATGCTCTTCCAGCAGTTCGGGGTGCAGGGCATCCCCGCGGTCTTCGCCGTCATCGCCGGGCAGCCCGTCCCGCTGTTCCAGGGCGCGGCCCCCGAGGCGCAGATCCGCCAGGTGCTCGACCAACTGATCCAGGCCGCCGAGCAGCAGTTCGGCATCGTCGGCGCCCCCGTCGCCCCGCAGGGCGGGGAAGCCCCGGTGCCCGCCGAGGCCCCGGCCGGTCCGTACGACGCGGCGCTCGCGGCCGCCGGTGCCGCGCTGGACGCCGGTGATCTGGGCGGCGCCGTGCGGGCGTACAGGAACGTCCTCTCCGACGACCCCGCCAACCCCGAGGCGAAGCTCGGGCTGGCCCAGGCCGAACTGCTGCAGCGGGTGCAGGACCTCGTCCCCGCCGACGTCCGCAAGGCCGCCGCGGAGAACCCGGCCGATGTGCAGGCGCAGATCCGCGCCGCCGACCTCGATCTGGTCGGCGGTCATGTCGAGGACGCCTTCGGCCGTCTCGTCGACACGGTCAAGCGGTCCGCCGGTGACGACCGGGAGGCCGCGCGGGTGCGTCTGCTGGAGCTGTTCGAGGTGATCGGCGGGGACGACCCGCGGGTCGTCTCGGCGCGCACCGCGCTCGCCCGCGTCCTTTTCTGACGGTCTCGGGACCCGTCCGGCGGCCGGTACGTACACCGGCCGGGTAAAACGATCAGCGGCCACGCTTTACCAAATCTTGGTAATCGTGGCCGCTGTTACTCGTAGTAAGTCCAACAGGGTGACGTGTCGGCATGTAGCCGGGAATGCCTCGTATTTCCAGGACTGGCGTCGCAACGCTGTGTGCCTGTGCGATATCGGTCGGTCGCGGCCCGGTGATCTGCCCGTTACCCGCAAGTAACGAACCCCTTGTGCGGCGGCGTGGAATGCACCACGATCGGCCACGCTCGGTCCATCTCCTTCAGTCCGGCAGCCGGCCGGCACCACGGGCAGATGGGTCCCCACCGAGTGGTCGGCGGCCCCTGCTGCCGGCCTTGGACAGGGGGGTCCCCGCCGTCAACGGCAGGGCCTGTCCAGCAGGTTGCGCGAGAGCGTGGCCAGTGGTTGTCGCTCGGGGGTGATCGCCGGTATCCGGAACGGCTCGCGCCTTCCGGACACGGCGCTCTCCTTCCCGAGGACGTAGCACTTCTCCCATCCCGGGTACCACGGAGCCCCTACGGGTCCGCCGGTGCCGGAGATGTACGTCCGAGAAGGAGGAAAGTCATGGAGTCCCTGGCTCGTGGCGGGACCAGATGGAAGCGGTTCGCCGTCGTCATGGTGCCCAGCGTCGCGGCGACCGCCGCGATAGGCGTCGCCCTTTCGCAGGGCGCCCTCGCGGCATCGTTCAGCGTGTCCGGCCAGCAGTTCAAGGTCAGTACCGACCGGCTGGACGGCACCGGATTCGTCCAGTACGGAGCGGTCGACGCCCAGAAGGACGGCAAGCAGGTACCGGTCGCGGTCTCGGCGTTCTCCGACGCCAAGATCAAGAACCTGTGCCAGTCGGTCGTCGTGCCGGTGCCGGTCTTCGGCGATGTGTCGATGAAGCTCATGGCCGGTGGCGGCAGTACGCCGGTCGTGGCGAAGAACCTCTACATCGACCTCGATCAGCTTCAGGCCGACGCGACCTTCAAGAACATCAACATCGGTGTTGCCGCCGGGTCGTCGTCCAAGGGCCCCGGCATGAAGAAGGGCGACAAGGCCGATCCCGGTTCGTTCGCCCAGGAAGCCGACACGGCCACGCTGACCGGCGTCAAGCAGACGGCGTGGGCGACCACGGCCGGCACGTTCAAGCTGAGTGGCCTGCAGATGAAGGTCACCAAGGGCAAGAGCGAGTGCTACTGACGCACTGAGCGTACGGGCGCGGGGGGCGGGGCCACGGCCCCGCCGTGGTGACCCCGCGCCTGTCCGCCGATGGCGTCAGCAGTCATCCAGTCCAGCCCAGAACCACCGATGTGCCAGTCCCGAGGAGCTGTACGGCATGAGCGAACCTCGCGAGCGAAACATGGGCAGGTGCGCGCCGCGGGTGCGGGGCGGAGCGGAGCGAGGGTACGGCATACACGCGCTTCGCGAGCGGAACAGGGAACGGTGCGCGCCGCGGGGACGCGGGGCCGAGCGAAGCGAAGGTATGGCATGAGCGCCGATACGCGACCACGACTGAACGAGAACCTCGGACACAAGCGTCTCGCGTTCCGGCAATGGCGCGGGCAACGTCCGTTCTGGGCCGGTCTCCTGACGCTGCTGGCCGGTCTGCCGATCATGTACTTCCCCTACGCGAACCTCACGATCGGCTCGCTGACCGTGCGGATGGCGACCACCGCCGGTGCCGGATCGCTGATCATCGGCGTGCTGTTGGTCGTCCTCGGTCTGACGCTCTGGTTCCAGCCGGCCTCGCGGGTCTTCGCGGGAGTGGCGGCCATCTTGCTGTCCCTCGTCTCCCTGGTCGTCTCGAACTTCGGTGCCTTCCTGATCGGCTTCCTGCTGGGACTGTTCGGCGGGGCGCTCGGCGTCTCCTGGGCGCCGGGCCGGGCGGCGGAGGGCAGCGGGCCGGAGGGCACGCGGGCCGGAGGGCAGCCGGTCACGGCCGGTGCGGCTCCGGGACCGGGCGACGGACTGGACGACCTGTCAGGAACGAGCCCGACCAACGGAACGAACGGGAGGCACCGTGCCGGGTGACGAGCTGCACGAGAACGCAGCCGCCGGGGCGAGATCCGGACCGAGGCACGCGGCGCCGAAGAAGCCGCTGCTGACACGGTTCCACGTGCCCGCGGGCAAGGCGATAGCCATCGCCGCGATGCCGTCCGCCGTGCTCATGGGCATGGGGTTCACGCCCCAGTTGGCGGTGGCCAAGCCGGCGCCCGAGAGCCCCTTCAAGGACGGTCCGTGCGTCACCGCCCCGGACAAGCAGGAGCGGGAGGCGCAGGCCGAGGAGAAGGCCGCCAAGGAGAAAGCCGCCAAGGACAAGGCCGCGAAGGAGAAGGCCGCCGAGGAGAAGCAGGACGGCCGGAAGGCCGGCGAGGACGGGAAGGCGGGGAAGACGCCGGGAGCGGGCAGCCCGTCGCCCGGCGCGTCGCCGTCACCGTCCGGCTCCCCGTCCGGCAACGGCGGCTCCGGAGCGTCCCCGTCCACCACCCCGTCGCCGTCCCCGTCCACGGATGACGACGGCAACCCCTGGTACGACCCGCTGGGCTGGGGCAAGAAGATCGAGGACGCCCTCACCCCCGGCGGCGCGAAGGACACCGGCGCGAAGGACGGCGGAGCGGGAAGCGGCGAGGACGCCGCGTCGCCGTCCCCGTCCACGACCCCGGACGCCGGATCGTCGAAGGATCCCGGGAAGCCCGGGAAGAAGGTCACCGATCCCGTACGGGACACGGTGGACAAGGTCACGAAGCCGGTGAAGGACGCGGCGGACGAGGCCACCGGGAAGCAGGACGACGACGCGACGCCCACGCCCACGGCCGGTGCCGGCGCTCCGGACGCGGACGGGAAGAAGCCGTTCCCGTGCGTCGTCGAGAAGAAGTCGGACGGTACGGACGAGCAGCCGCCGTCCACCGTCCCGAACGACCCCTGGCACCTGGAAGCCACCTCGCTGACGCTGAAGGAGCTGGACTACAAGGGTGTGGTCAACCTCCGGACGCCGAACGGGCGGACCAAGCAGGCGCTGAAGTTCACCGCCGGCGGGATCGACATCGGTGATCTGCACCAGATCGTGGACGGGCCGAACGGCCTGAAGTACCACGTCCGGTCCACGCCGGGCTCCACGTCGACCATCCGCGACGGGCAGGTCACGCTCTACACCGAGCGGCTCCAGGGCAACCTCTTCGGGCTGATCCCGATCGTCTTCGACCCGGAGCACCCGCCGCCCATCAACGTCCCGTTCGCGTACTTCACCAAGGTGAAGCTCGCCCAGGCGGGGCAGTTCGGCGGCACGCTGCACGTCCCCGGTCTGCACGAGACCATCGAGAAGAACTGACGGAACGGCGAACGGCGGTGGCCGCCCCCGGTGTGGGGGCGGCCACCGCCGTTTCCGCGTCAGCGGCGTGGGATCAGCTCTCGCCGCCCAGCCGGTGGACGCGGACCATGTTGGTGGTGCCGGGAACGCCGGGGGGCGAACCGGCCGTGATGATCATGGTGTCGCCCTCGTTGTACCGCTGGAGCTTGAGCAGCTCCGCGTCGACGAGGTCCACCATCGCGTCGGTGTTGTCGACGTGCCGCACCACGAACGTCTCCACGCCCCAGCTCAGCGCGAGCTGGTTGCGGGTGGCGGCGTCGGTGGTGAAGGCCAGGATCGGCTGGGCCGCGCGGTAGCGGGACAGCCGGCGGGCGGTGTCACCGGACTTGGTGAACGCCACCAGCGCCTTACCGCTCAGGAAGTCCGCCATCTCGCACGCCGCGCGGGCCACCGCACCGCCCTGCGTCCGCGGCTTCTTGCCCGGGACCAGCGGCTGGAGCCCCTTCGACAGCAGCTCCTCCTCGGCCGCCTCGACGATCTTCGACATCGTCTTGACGGTCTCGATCGGGTACGCGCCGACCGACGACTCCGCGGAGAGCATGACCGCGTCCGCGCCGTCCAGGATCGCGTTGGCGACGTCGGACGCCTCGGCGCGGGTCGGCCGCGAGTTGGTGATCATCGACTCCATCATCTGGGTCGCCACGATCACCGGCTTGGCGTTCCGCCGGCACAGCTCCACCAGGCGCTTCTGCACCATCGGGACCTTCTCCAGCGGGTACTCCACCGCGAGGTCACCGCGGGCCACCATCACCGCGTCGAAGGCCATGACGACCTCCGCCATGTTGGCGACCGCCTGCGGCTTCTCGACCTTGGCGATGACCGGGACGCGGCGCCCGACCTCGTCCATCACGCGGTGGACGTCCTGGACGTCCTTGGCGTCGCGGACGAAGGAGAGCGCGACCATGTCGCAGCCCATGTTCAGGGCGAACTTCAGGTCCTCGATGTCCTTCTCGGACAGGGCGGGGACGTTGACCGCCGCGCCGGGCAGGTTGATGCCCTTGTGGTCGGAGATCACACCGCCCTCGATGACGATGGTGCGCACCCGCGGGCCGTCGACGTCGACGACCTGGAGCGCGACGTTGCCGTCGTTGATGAGGACCGGGTCGCCCTTGGAGACGTCGCCGGGCAGGCCCTTGTACGTCGTGCCGCAGATGGTCTTGTCGCCGGGGACGTCCTCGGTGGTGATGACGAACTCGTCGCCGCGCACCAGCTCCACCGGTCCGTCGGCGAAGGTCTCCAGGCGGATCTTCGGGCCCTGGAGGTCGGCGAGCACGCCCACCGCGCGGCCGGTCTCCTCGGAAGCCTTGCGGACGCGGTGGTACCGCTCCTCGTGCTCCGTGTGGGTTCCGTGGCTCATGTTGAAGCGGGCCACGTTCATCCCTGCCTCGATCAGCGTCTTCAGCTGGTCGTAGGAGTCGACGGCGGGGCCCAGGGTGCAGACGATTTTCGAACGGCGCATGGGCTGAATCCTATCGGTTTTGTTTCGGAGCGGAATATTCCCTCGGGGGCGGGCGCGGAGCTAGGCGGTGACCAGGGCGTATGTCTGGCGGGCGATCTCCAGCTCCTCATCCGTCGGGACGACGGCGACCGCGACGGAGGCGCCCTCGGGGGAGATCAGCCGCGGCTCGTCGGACCGTACGGCGTTGCGGTCGGCGTCCACGGCCATGCCCAGGCCCTCCAGACCGGCCATCGCGGCGGCGCGCACCGGGGCGGCGTTCTCGCCGACGCCCGCGGTGAACGCCACCGCGTCGACCCGGCCGAGCACCGCGGTGTAGGCGCCGAGGTACTTCTTCAGCCGGTGGATGTAGATGTCGAAGGCGAGGGCCGCCGCCTCGTCGCCCTCGTCGATACGGCGGCGGATCTCCCGCATGTCGTTGTCGCCGCAGAGCCCGACCAGTCCGCTCCGCTTGTTGAGCAGGTCGTCGATCTCGTCGGCGGACATCCCGGCGACCCGCTTGAGGTGGAACGTCACCGCCGGGTCGATGTCGCCGGAGCGGGTGCCCATCACCAGGCCCTCCAGCGGCGTCAGCCCCATCGAGGTGTCCACGCACCGGCCGCCCGCCACCGCCGACGCGGAGGCGCCGTTGCCCAGGTGCAGCACGATGACGTTGACCTCGGACGGGTCCTTGCCCAGCAGGTGGGCGGTGCGCCGGGAGACGTAGGCGTGCGAGGTGCCGTGGAAGCCGTAGCGGCGGATGCGGTGGGCGTCGGCGGTGGCCACGTCGATGGCGTAGCGGGCCGCGTGCTCCGGCATCGTGGTGTGGAACGCGGTGTCGAAGACGGCGACCTGCGGCAGGTCCGGGCGGAGCGCCTGGGCGGTGCGGATGCCGGTGATGTTCGCCGGGTTGTGCAGCGGTGCGACCGGCACCAGCCGCTCGATCTCGGCCAGGACCACCTCGTCGATGACGGTCGGTGCGGTGAACTTCAGCCCGCCGTGCACCACGCGGTGGCCGATGGCGGCCAGTTGCGGGGAGTCCAGGCCCAGCCCGTCGGCGGCAAGCTCCGCGGCGACCGCCTTCAGCGCCGCGTCGTGGTCGGCGATCGGGCCGTCGGTCACCCGCCGTTCGCCGCCGGCGGCCAGCGGGGTGTGCGTCAGCCGCGAGGTCTCCTCACCGATCCGTTCGACGAGCCCGACGGCCAGCCGGGCGCTGTCCGCCATGTCGAGAAGCTGGTACTTCACCGACGAGGAGCCGGAGTTGAGGACGAGGACGCGGGTGGGGTTGGCAGTCATGGAGCGCTTTCCGGTGGGTTGCGGGACGGGGCGGACGGGCCGGTTCAGACGGCGCCGGCACCGGGCGGGGCGCCCTGGGCCTGGATCGCGGTGATCGCCACGGTGTTGACGATGTCCTGCACCAGCGCGCCGCGCGAGAGGTCGTTGACCGGCTTGCGCAGCCCCTGGAGGACCGGTCCGACGGCGATGGCGCCCGCCGAGCGCTGCACCGCCTTGTACGTGTTGTTGCCGGTGTTGAGGTCCGGGAAGATCAGCACCGTCGCCCGGCCCGCGACCTCCGACTCGGGCAGTTTGGTGCGCGCCACGGACGCGTCGACCGCCGCGTCGTACTGGATCGGGCCCTCCACCAGCAGGTCGGGGCGGAGCTTGCGGACCAGTTCGGTGGCGCGGCGCACCTTGTCGACGTCGGCGCCGGAGCCGGAGGTACCGGTGGAGTACGACAGCATCGCGATCCGCGGCTCCACCCCGAACTGCGCGGCGGTCGCCGCCGACTGGATCGCGATGTCGGCGAGCTGCTCGGCGTCCGGATCCGGGTTGACCGCGCAGTCGCCGTAGACCAGCACCCGGTCGGCCAGACACATGAAGAAGACCGACGAGACGATCTGCGCGTCCGGCTTTGCCCTCCCGTCACCCGCCACCGCCCCGTCCGACGCGCGACGCGCGGCCCCTGTGGTCTTGATGATCTCGAACGCCGGGCGGATGGTCGCCGCCGTGGAGTGGACCGCGCCGGAGACCATGCCGTCGGCCAGGCCCTCCTGCACCATCAGCGTGCCGAAGTACGAGACGTCGGCGACCACGTCGTACGCCAGCTCGTAGCCGACGCCCTTGTGGGCGCGCAGTTCCGCGTACCGCTCGGCGAAGCGTTCGCGCAGCGGGGACGCCTGCGGGTCGATGATCTGCGCGTCCGCCAGGTCGATGGCGAGGTCGGCGGCGCGCTTGCGGATGGCCTCCTCCTCGCCGAGCAGCGTCAGCGCGCAGACGTCGCGGCGCAGCAGGACGTCGGCGGCGCGCAGCACCCGCTCCTCGGTGCCCTCGGGCAGCACCACCCGGCGCCGCCCGGAGCGGGACCGTTCGATCAGCTCGTGTTCGAACATCATCGGCGTGACCCGGCCGGAGCGGTCCACGGAGATACGGTTCGTCAGCTCGGCGGTGTCCACATGCCGCTCGAACAGGCCCAGCGCCGTCTCCGCCTTGCGCGGCGCCGCGGCGTTCAGCTTGCCCTCGACGGCGAACAGTTCGGCGGCGGTGGGGAAGGAGCCGCCGGGCACCGAGATGACCGGGGTGCCGGGCGCCAGCCGGTTCGCCAGGGCCATGATGTCCGGGCCGGGCCGCTCGTCCAGGGTCAGCAGCACCCCGGCGATCGGCGGGGCGCCCGCGCTGTGCGCGGCGAGCGAGCCGATGACGAGGTCGGCGCGGTCCCCGGGTGTCACCACCAGGCAGCCCGGCGTCAGCGCCTTGAGGAACGTCGGCAGCATCGCGCCGCCGAAGACGAAGTCGCGGGCGTCGCGGGCGAGCCCGGAGTCGTCGCCGAGCAGCACCTCGGCGCCGAGGCTGTGCACGAGCTGCCCGACGGTCGGTGCGGAGAGCGCGCCGTCCTCCGGCAGGGCGTAGCAGGGCACCGGCAGCCGGGCCGACAGCCGCTCCGCGACGGCCTTCTGCTGCTCGGGGGCGACGCGGTTGACGACGAGGGCGACGACGTCGCAGCCGAGCGAGTGGTAGGCGCGGTAGGCGTTGCGGGCCTCCGCGCGGACCGATTCGGCCTCCTGGTTCTGGCCGCCGACGACCGGTATCACCGCGGCGCCGAACTCGTTGGCCAGCCGGGCGTTGAGGCTCAGCTCGTCCGGCAGTTTGGTGGCGGCGTAGTCCGAGCCGAGGACCAGGACGTACTCGTACTCCCCGGCCACCGCGTGGAAGCGCTCGACGAGCTGGGAGACCAGCTCGTCGGTGCCGTGTTCGGCCTGGAGGTCGGCGGCCTCGTCGTAGCCGAGGCCGAAGACGGAGGCGGCGGGCTGGGTGAGGCGGTAGCGGGCCCGCAGCAGGTCGAAGAGGCGGTCCGGTCCGTCGTGGACCAGCGGGCGGAAGACGCCCACCCGGTCGACGTGACGGGTCAGCAGCTCCATCACGCCCAGCTCGACGACCTGACGGCCGTCGCCGCGGTCGGTACCGGTCACATACACGCTGCGTGTCACGCGTGCTCTCCGTCCATCCGATGTCGTCAGGGGCAGATCAGCGGGACTGCCGGAGTAGGGTCGGAAACAGCCGTTATGGCGGGCTCGCCCTCTTGACAATACCCGCGGCTCTGGATAAGCCGCGCGTCCCAGTTTCCCCGAGGGGACGGGCCCGGAGAAGGGCGGGGCGCCGGGCGGGTGAGGGCGGGCCCCGAGGCCCCGTGAAAGAATCGGAATCGGCCGCGTGACCGACAGCGAGCACAGGAGACAGAGCACGATGCGTATCGGAGTCCTCACCGCAGGCGGCGACTGCCCCGGCCTGAACGCTGTGATCAGGTCCGTCGTGCACCGCGCCCTGACCGGCCACGGCGATGAGGTCATCGGCTTCGAGGACGGCTTCAAGGGACTGCTCGACGGGCGCTACCGCAAGCTCGACCTGGACGCCGTCAGCGGCATCCTGGCCCGCGGCGGCACCATCCTCGGCTCCGCCCGCCTGGAGCGCGCCCGGCTGCGCGAGGCGTGCGAGAACGCCAAGGACTTCTCCCGCGAGCACGGCATCGACGTCCTCATCCCGATCGGCGGCGAGGGCACCCTGACCGCCGCCCGGATGCTGTCGGACGCCGGGCTGCCGGTCGTCGGCGTCCCCAAGACGATCGACAACGACATCTCCTCCACCGACCGCACCTTCGGCTTCGACACCGCCGTGGGCGTCGCCACCGAGGCCATCGACCGGCTCAAGACCACCGCCGAATCGCACCAGCGGGTGATGGTCGTCGAGGTCATGGGACGGCACGCCGGGTGGATCGCCCTGGAGTCCGGGATGGCCGGCGGCGCCCACGGCATCTGCCTGCCGGAGCGCGAGTTCGATGTGAACGACCTGGTCCGGATGGTCGAGGAGCGGTTCTCGCGCGGTAAGAAGTTCGCCGTGATCTGCGTCGCCGAGGGCGCCCACCCCGCGCCCGGCACGATGGACTACAAGAAGGGCGCCATCGACCAGTACGGCCACGAGCGGTTCTCCGGCATCGGCAACGCCCTCGCCGTCGAGCTGGAGAAGCGCCTCGGCAAGGAGGCGCGGCCGGTCATTCTCGGCCACGTCCAGCGCGGCGGCACCCCCACCGCGTACGACCGGGTCCTCGCCACCCGCTTCGGCTGGCACGCCGTCGAGGCGGCGCACCGCGGGGAGTACGGGAAGATGACGGCGCTGCGCGGCACGGACGTGACGATGGTGCCGCTCGCCGACGCCGTCACCGAGCTGAAGCGGGTCCCCGCCGACCGGATGCGGGAGGCCGAGTCGGTCTTCTGACCGGCGGCTCCGTGCGGATACGGCGGGCGGGTCCGCGGGCCCGCGCCCGTGGGAGGAAACGGCGGCGGCGCGCCTCCCCGGCCGGGGAAGGCGCGCCGCCGCCGTCGTCGTGCGGGCGTCACTGGGAGCCGATGGCCTGAAGCATGTTCAGCTTCGCCGCGCGGCGGGCCGGCCAGAGCGCGGCCAGGAGGCCCACCGCCAGCGCGATCCCCGCGAACAGCGCCAGACGGCCCCACGGCAGCAGCGTGGTGTAGGGCTCCCACTCCGAGCTGAGCAGGGAGCCGCCGGCCCAGGAGAGGAAGAGGCCCACGCCGATGCCGAGCACCGCGCCGAAGAGCGAGATGACGACCGACTCCAGCCGGACCATCTGCTTGATCCCGGTCCGCGCCAGGCCGATGGCGCGCAGCATCCCGATCTCCCGGGTCCGCTCGAACACCGACATCGCCAGGGTGTTGATCACGCCGACCACCGCGATGACGATGGCCATGCCCAGCAGGCCGTAGACGATGTTCACCAGCATGCCGATCGGGCCGGACGCCTCCTTGCGCAGCTCCTCGCGGCTTTGCACCTTCATCAGAGGGCTGTCGCCGAAGGCGTGCCGCAGTTGTGCCGCCATCTCATCGGACGGGCCGCCGGCGGTCTTGACCAGCACCTTGTCGTCCTGCGCCCGCGGCATGTGCGCGGCGACCGCGGCCATGTCGGAGATCGCGTCACCGGCGACGTCGTTGTTCCGGTAGACCGCGGCGATCTTCAGCCGTTCCGACTTCTCGTCGAAGAACCGGCCGCTCACCACGGAGCCGGTGTGCCAGCCGCCTTCCTTCGCGACGGACTCGGACACCGCGATGTCGCCGGGGCGTACCGCGTCCAGCGAGCCCTGGACGAAGGTGAGCCGGGTGACCTTGCCGATCGCGGCCAGGTCGGTGCCGTTGAGGTAGAAGGCCCGGCTGCCGGCGACGACGCCGGTACCGCGCTGCGGGGCGATCGCCTCGACGCCGGGCACCTGGGCCGCCTTCGCCGACAGCTTCGGGTCCATACCGGACGACGTGGACGTGGAGACCTGGTAGTCGGCGGTCATCTGCGTCTCGGTGAGCTGGTCGATGGCGGCCTGCGCGGAGTACCCGGTGACGGTCATGCCGGTGATCAGGGTGAGGCCGATCATCAGCGCCGAGCCGGTCGCGGCGGTGCGGCGCGGGTTGCGGAGCGCGTTCTCCTTGGCGAGCTTGCCGACCGTGCCGAACAGCCGGGTGGTGGCCAGCCCGCACAGGGCGACCAGCGGCCGCGACAGCAGCGGCGCCAGGATGATCACGCCGACCATGGTCAGCGCGGAGCCCCCCATCGCGATCGGCAGGTCGTCGCTGGACGTCAGCGTCGAGACCCAGATCATGAGGGCCACACCGATGCCGGTGATGACGGCGCCCACGATGTTGCGCAGCACCAGGCTGCGCGGGGCCGGCTGGGTGTCGACGGTGCTCAGCGCCTCCACCGGCGCGATCTTCGCCGCCTTGCGGGACGGCAGCCACGCGGCCAGGACCGTCACCACGACGCCGGTGGCCAGTGAGGCGAGGACCGCGACGGGACCGATGACGAGCGGACCGTCCGGGAGCCCGGCGTCGTTGGCGTTGAGTACCGCGCGGATGCCCAGGGCGATGCCGACGCCGAGCGCCAGCCCGATGACGGACGCGATCAGGCCCAGGACCGTCGCCTCGATGAGGACCGAGCGCACCACCTGGCGGCGCGAGGCGCCGACCGCGCGCAGCAGCGCGATCTCGCGGGTGCGCTGGGAGATCAGCATGGTGAAGGTGTTGGCGATGATGAAGACGCCGACGAACAGCGCGATCCCGGCGAAGGTCAGCAGCGTCGTGGTCAGCGCCCTGTTCTGCTCGGCGAGCCGGTCGCTCTGCTCCGCGGCGAGCTGCTCGCCGCTGGTGACGGTGAAGTCCTCCTCGGACGGCATCAGCTTCTTGATCCGGTCGGTCAGCGCCTGCTGGTCGGTGCCGGGAGCCGCCGCCACCACCAGCTCGTCGTACTGGCCGGGGTGGAGGTAGAGCCGCTGTGCGGTCGCGGTGTCCAGGAGGGTCAGCGAACCGCCGGCGGTCACCTGCGGGTCGTCGGTGGAGATGAGGCCGACCAGCTTCTTCGTCAGCACCGGGCCGTTGGTGGCGAACCGCACGGAGTCGCCGATCCGGTAGCCGGCGCGCCGCGCGGTGTCCTCGGCCAGCGCCAGCTCGCCCGCGCCGGACGGGCCGCGGCCGGCGGCCAGCGGGTAGCGGCTGTCCTTGCCGTCCTCGCCCGGCTGGTAGTTGACGGCGCGGTTCTGCCACGCGTCGCCGACCGGCTCGCCGTCCTTGCCGGCGATGACCGCCGTGCCGGCGATGTCGGTCCGTACGGCGCTCACCCCGGGCAGGGCGCGGACCTGCTCCGCGGACTTGTCGGTGAGGCGGGTGGTGTGGCGGCCGTCCGGGGTGTCGGTGACCTCCACCGGCATGCCCTGGACGGAGACCGCCACGCCGTCGAGGTTCTTGGCGGAGGCGTTCTTGAGGGCGTTGCCGACGGTGTCGCTGAAGACGAGGGTGCCGGAGACGAAGGCGACGCCGAGGAGGACCGCGAGCACGGTCATCATCAGACGGGTCTTGTGCGCGAAGAGGTTGCGCACGGCTGTTCGGAACATGGTGTGTCAGTCCTGGGGCCGGGTGCTCGGATGGGGTGGCGGTGCGGTGCGGCGCGGGACCGGTGTCACTGCGTACGGCCGCGGCCGTCGAAGCGCCGCATACGGTCCAGGACGGCGTCCGAGGTGGGCTCGTACAGCTCCTCGACGATGCGGCCGTCGGCGAGGAAGACGACGCGGTCGGCGTAGCCCGCGGCGACCGGGTCGTGGGTGACCATCACGACGGTCTGGCCCATGGCGCGTACCGACTCCCGGAGGAAGCCCAGGACCTCGGCGCCGGAGCGGGAGTCGAGGTTGCCGGTCGGCTCGTCCGCGAAGATGATCTCCGGCCGGGCGACCAGGGCGCGGGCGACCGCGACGCGCTGCTGCTGGCCGCCGGAGAGCTGGCTGGGGCGGTGGGAGAGGCGTCCGGACAGGCCGACCGTCTCGATGACCGCGTTCATCCACTGCGGGTCGGGCTTGCGGCCCGCGATGTCCATCGGGAGCGTGATGTTCTCGGCGGCGGTCAGCGTCGGCAGCAGGTTGAACGCCTGGAAGATGAAGCCGATCTTGTCGCGGCGCAGCCGGGTGAGCTTCTTCTCGTTGAGCGATCCCAGCTCCACGTCCCCGATACGCACCGAGCCGGACGAGAGCGTGTCGAGCCCGGCCATGCAGTGCATCAGCGTCGACTTGCCGGAGCCGGACGGGCCCATGATCGCGGTGAACTGGCCGGCGGCGAAGTCGACGGAGACCGCGTCCAGCGCCACCACCTGCGTCTCGCCCGCGCCGTAGACCTTGCTGAGGGATGCCGCGCGGGCGGCGACACCGGGTGTCGCGAGAGTGGGGGTGGGGGCGGCGGCCGCGTAGGACACGGGAACTCCTGGGAACGGGACGGTCGATGTGTTCCCATCCTCGGCCGCGGTACCGCCCCGGGGCGTCGCCCGCTGGGAGTGAAAGCGGTACCGGCCGGAAGTCCCACGCCGGGCCCGCCGGTCCCTCTCAGGGGGGACGGCCGTCCGCCCAGGGAGTGAGGACCACGGGCCCAGTCCCGCTCTGTGGCGGGGTCACCGCGTTTCCGCCGCACGGCGGTTGGCGGGGCGCGCTCGCCGGGTGCGCCGCGGTGTGCGGGACGTACCCGCACAACGGGCCCGGGGCGGCGTGGAGTTCCCGGCCGGGGCGTGACGGGCACGGGGCCGGAGGGCCGGTCGGCCGGGGTCCGTCCGCCGCCGCCGGGGGGGGCGCGTACGGCCGGCCGCCGGGTGCCCCATCCGGGGAGGCAGCCGGTCGCACCGCCCCGGATGCCGCCCCGCTACCGCTCCGACCAGCGGTAACGCAGCTCCGGGCGGCCCACCTGGCCGTACTGCGGGGCGCGGGCCGCCCGGCCCGTCTCCACCAGGTGTTCCAGGTAGCGGCGGGCGGTGATCCGCGAGATGCCGACGCCGGCGCCGGTCTCGGTGGCCGACAGGCCGTCGGCGGCGGCGCGCAGCGCGTCGGTGACCGCCCGCAGCGTCGCGGAGGTCAGCCCCTTGGGCAGCGCCGCCGGGCGCGGGGCGCGCAGCTCGGCGATGGCGCGGTCCACCTCGTCCTGCCCGCTGGCCTCGCCCGCGGTGGAGCGGAACGCGGCGTAGCGCTGGAGCCGGTCGCGCAGCGTCGCGAAGGTGAACGGCTTGAGCAGGTACTGCACCACGCCCAGCGACACCCCCTCGCGCACCATCGTCAGATCGCGCGCCGAGGTGACCGCGATGACGTCCGCGCCGTGCCCGGCGCCGCGCAGCGTCCGCATGAGCTGGAGCCCGTGACCGTCCGGCAGATACAGGTCGAGCAGGAGCAGATCGACGGTGTGGTGGTCGAGGTGGCGGCGGGCGTCCGCGCCGGAGTGCACCGTGCCCGAGACGGCGAAACCGGGCACCCGTCCCACGTACAGGGTGTGCGCGGCGGCGGCCACCGGGTCGTCCTCGACGACGAGAACCTTGATGTCGGGGCTGGTCATACGGTGCCTCCGTCCGTCGTGTCCCGCAGCGGCAGCCGGACGGTGAACCGCGCGCCGCCCTCCGGCGCCCGGTCGAGGGTGAGGGTGCCGCCGTTGCGCCGCACCGCCTGCCGCACGAGGGCCAGACCCAGCCCCCGGCCGCGCCCCGGGGCGCCCGCCACGGGCCGCTTGCTGCTCCAGCCGCGCCGGAAGATCTCCGCCGCGCTCTCCTCGGGGACGCCGGGCCCGTTGTCCGCCACGCACAGCAGCAGTTCGCCGCCTTCCGAGCGGGCGGTGACGGTGACCCGCGGCGGAGCGGCTGGTCCGCCGGGGTCATCGGTCCGCGGGGGCGCGGCGCCCGAGGTGGCGTCCGGCGCCGCCGCGTCCAGCGCGTTGTCGATGAGGTTGCCCACCACCGTCACCAGGTCCCGGGCGGGCAGGTGCGGCGGCAGCAGCCCGTCGTCGATCCGGCTGTCGGCGGACAGCACCAGCTCCGCGCCGTGCTCGTTGGCCTGCGCCGCCTTGCCCAGCAGCAGGGCGGCGAGGACCGGTTCGGCGACCGCGCCGACGACCTGGTCGGTCAGCGCCTGCGCCAGCTCCAGCTCCGCGGTGGCGAACTCCACCGCCTCGTCGGCGCGGCCCAGTTCGATCAGCGACACCACCGTGTGCAGCCGGTTGGCGGCCTCGTGCGCCTGCGACCGCAGAGCCTCGGCGAACCCGCGTACCGAGTCCAGCTCGCCGGACAGCGCCTGGAGTTCGGTGTGGTCGCGCAGCGTGATGACGCTGCCGCGGCGCTCCCCGCCGGAGACCGGCGCGGAGTTGACGACCAGGACCCGCTCGTCCGTCAGATGCAGCTCGTCACGGAGCGGACCCGGCGCGGTCAGCGCCGCCGCCAGCGGCGCGGGCAGCCCCAGCTCCGCCACCGGGCGGCCCACCACCCCACCGCGCACCCCGAGAAGTTCCCGGGCGCCGTCGTTGAGCAGTGAGATGCGCCGCTGCCCGTCGAGCATCAGCAGCCCCTCGCGCACCGCGTGCAGCGCCGCCTGGTGGTAGTCGTGCATCCGGCTCAGCTCGGCGGCGTTCATCCCGTGGGTGTGCCGCCGCAGCCGGGCGTTGATGACGTACGTCCCGAGCCCGCCCAGCGCCAGCGCCGCCGTGGCGACCGCGACCAGCGCCAGCACCTGATCGCGCAGTTGCTCGCTGATGGTGGCGATGGTGATGCCGGAACTGACCAGCGCGGTGACGCGGTCGCCGTGCGCGTGGTCGCGGACCGGCGCGATGACCCGCACCGACGGCCCCAGTACGCCCGGATGCGTCTCCGCGAACGTCTCGCCGCGCAGCGCCCGCGCGGTGTGGCCGAGGTACTTCCGGCCGATCGCGTCCGGTTCGGGGTGCGTCCAGCGGGTGCCGTCCGGCGCCATGATGACGACGAAGTCCACGCCCGCGTCGCGCCGCAGCCGCTCGGTGTACGGCTGGAGCACCGCCGTGGGGTCGGCGGTGCGGGCGGCGGCGATCACCGCGGGCGAGTCGGCGACCGCCGTCGTCACCGCCGTCGTCTGCCGCCGCGCGGTCTCCTTCGCCTGCTGCCCGGCGCTGACGTACGCGAAGACCACGCAGCCCGCGACGACCACGGTGACCAGCAGGACCTGCATCGCGAAGAGCTGCCCGGCGAGGCTGCGGGGGCGGCGCGGACGCCAGGGCGACCGCGGGAGGGCGGGGTGCATGCAAACAGTCTGCCCGGTCACTTTTACGTGAACGAAATGCACGTAAGGGTGACGCACGCCACACGTGGGGTGCATAGTCGCCGGGATTCGTTGCGCCCGAGCCGCAGATCCGCGCGCAACCGTAGAGCGAGGAGGCAGCCGTGGCTGCAAAGACGCCGCCGTCCGGCGGTACCACCGGGGAGAGCGCGCCGAAGAAGCGGGACCGGACGCATTTCCTGTACATCGCCGTGATCGCCGCGGTGCTGCTCGGTATCGCCGTGGGCTTCATCGCCCCCGGGGTCGCCGTCGAGCTGAAGCCGCTCGGCACCGGGTTCGTGAACCTCATCAAGATGATGATCTCGCCGGTCATCTTCTGCACGATCGTGCTGGGCGTCGGTTCGGTCCGCAAGGCGGCCAAGGTCGGCGCGGTCGGCGGTCTCGCCCTCGGCTACTTCATGGTGATGTCCACCGTCGCCCTCGCCATCGGTCTGGTCGTCGGCAACATCCTGGAGCCCGGTTCGGGGCTGCACCTGACCGAGACGGTCCGCCACGCGGGCCAGGCGCAGACCGAGGGCGGCGGCGAGTCCACCGCCGACTTCCTCCTCGGCATGATCCCGAAGACGCTGGTCTCCGCCTTCACCCAGGGCGAGGTTCTCCAGACGCTGCTGGTCGCGCTGCTCGTCGGCTTCGGTCTGCAGTCGCTGGGCAAGGCGGGCGAGCCGGTGCTGCGCGGCGTCGGGCACCTGCAGAAGCTGATCTTCCGCGTGCTGTCGATGATCATGTGGGTGGCGCCGGTCGGTGCCTTCGGCGCCATCGCCGCGGTGGTCGGCGAGACCGGTGTGGACGCGCTGAAGTCGCTCGCCGTGATCATGGTCGGCTTCTACGTCACCTGCCTGCTCTTCGTGATCGTCGTCCTGGGCACGCTGCTGCGCCTCTTCGCCAAGGTGAACATCTTCCTGCTGCTGAAGTACCTCGCGCGGGAGTTCCTGCTGATCCTGTCCACCTCCTCCTCGGAGTCGGCGCTGCCGCGGCTGATCGCCAAGATGGAGCACCTGGGCGTCAGCAAGCCGGTGGTCGGCATCACCGTCCCGACCGGCTACAGCTTCAACCTCGACGGCACCGCCATCTACCTGACGATGTCCGCGCTGTTCGTCGCCGAGGCGATGGGGCAGCCGCTCGCCCTGGGGCAGCAGATCTCCCTCCTCGTCTTCATGATCATCGCGTCGAAGGGAGCCGCCGGCGTCACCGGCGCGGGCCTGGCCACCCTCGCCGGCGGCCTCCAGTCGCACCGCCCCGAACTGGTCGACGGCGTCGGCCTGATCGTCGGCATCGACCGCTTCATGAGCGAGGCGCGGGCGCTCACCAACTTCGCCGGCAACGCCGTCGCCACGGTCCTCATCGGCACCTGGACCAAGGAGATCGACAAGGGCCGGGTGGGCGAGGTCCTCGCCGGCCGCCTCCCCTTCGACGAGGCGACCCTCACCGACGACCACGGCGCCCCCGCCCCCGCCGACGACGCCCCGCGCGCGGACGACGGGACGAAGGAGCCCGCCGGGGTCTGAGGGCGTCCGGTCCGAGGGCGTCCGCCGGGGGCGAGTGGGACCCGCCGGGGCCGAGCGGGTCCGCCGGGGTCGAGCGGGTCCGCCGGGGTCGAGCGGGGCCGGTCGGGGCCGGTCGGTGGCGCGGGCCCCGTCGCCGGGTGACGGTGCCGGGCGTGCCGTGCGGCGGCGCGGTTCCCGGGCCGGGCGTGCCACGTGAGGGTGCGGTTCCCCCCTTTCCCTGGCGCCGTCCGCGTGGCGCGGGGCCGTCCGCGCCGTGTTCCACCGCCGTACGGGGCGGGTGCCTTCGGGCACTCGCCCCGTACGGGGTTTTCCGCTCCGCTCCTTTTCTCTCTCGCTCCCTTCCCACCTGCGGATATGCGGGGCGGTGTGCCGTCTTCCGGCCTTGTCGCGCGTTCGCCGGACGGCCGTTGTCAGTGGGGTGCGGCACCATGCGGGGGACGGGTTGAGCGCGGCCGGTGGTGCACCGGCCGCCGGTGGACGAGGAGCGGGGCATGGGCACATGGGGGACGGGTCCGTTCGGTGGCGACGCCGCGGCGGACCTCGTGGTGCGGCTGGGCGCGCTGCCGGAGAACCGCCGCCTCTTCGCGGTACGCACGGCGCTGGCCGACGCCGTCGAGGAGCGCTGGTACCTGGACGCGCCGGAGGGTGAGACGGCGGTGGCCGCCGCCGCCCTGCTGGCCGCCGCCCGGCCGGACGCGGGCGGTACGACGCCGGGCGGTGCGGGCGAGTTCTGCGCCGGTACGGCGGGTGCGGGTCCGGCCGGGGACGCCGGGGCCGGGGCCGGGGCGGGTGCGGCCGGGGCGGCGGGTTCGGGCGGCGCCGGTGCGCCCGATGCCGTCGGGTGCGGGGGTGCGGCGGTGTCCGTCCCGCGCTGTGTCATACCGCAGCCGTCGCCCGAGTTGACCGGCCTCGCCGTCCGCGCCCTGGACCGGGTGCTCGCCCCCGATTCCGAGCTGGCCGAGCTGTGGGACGAGTCGGACGCCGGACCGCAGTGGCGCGCCTCGGTCGCCGGACTGCGGGCCGCACTCGGACCGGCCGCCGAGCGGGTCTGAGCGGAGCGGGGGCGGGGCCCGGCCGGGGCGCCGGGGCCACGGTGTGCGGGGCGGCCCGGCGCCGGCGGTGCCCGGGGGCGTCCGCCGCGGGTCCGCCTCGCACCGTCCCGCCGCGCTCCGTCCCGCCCCGCACCGGTCCGCCGTGCTCCGTCCGCCCGCCGTATCCCTCACCCCGGGCGCAGCCAGAGCGTCGCCAGCGGCGGCAGGGTGACGCTGAGCGAGGTCTCCCTCCCGTGCGCGGGCACCGGCTCCGGGGTCAGCGGGCCGGGGTTGCCGACCCCGCCGCCGCCGTAGCGGGCGGCGTCGGTGTTCAGGACCTCGCGCCAGGTGGCGGCGGTGTCCGGGACGCCGAGCCGGTAGCCCTCGCGGACCACGGGGGAGTAGTGGGCGACGGCCAGCAGCGGGGAGCCGTCGGCGGCGAAGCGCAGGAAGGCGAAGACGTTGTCCTCGGCGGCGTCCGCGTCGATCCACGCGAAGCCCGCCGGATCGGCGTCCCGCTCCCACAGTGCGGGCGCCGCCGCGTAGCCCCGGTTCAGCTCGCGCACCAGATCCCGCACCCCGCGGTGGTCCGCCTCCGCCGCGTACGACGGATCCAGCAGCCACCAGTCCGGGCCGTGCCGTTCGGCCCACTCCGCGCCCTGGGCGAATTCCTGGCCCATGAAGAGGAGCTGCTTGCCGGGATGGGCCCACATGTGGCCGAGGTAGGCGCGGTGGGTGGCGCGCCGCTGCCACCAGTCGCCCGGCATCTTGGAGACCAGCGACCGTTTGCCGTGCACCACCTCGTCGTGCGAGATCGGCAGCAGATAGTTCTCGGCGTACGCGTAGACCATCGGGAAGGTCATCTCGCCGTGGTGGTGGCGGCGGTGCACCGGCTCCTTGACGGCGTACCCGAGGGAGTCGTGCATCCAGCCCATGTTCCACTTCAGGTCGAAACCCAGCCCGCCCGGACCGCTCTGCCCCGGCTCGTCGGCGGCGCGGGTGACGCCCTCCCAGGCGGTGGACTCCTCGGCGACGGTGACCACGCCGGGGCAGCGGCGGTGCAAGGTGGCGTTCAGTTGCTGGAGGAAGGCGACGGCGTCGAGGTTCTCCCGCCCGCCGTGGACGTTCGGCGTCCAACTGCCCGGCGCCCGCGAGTAGTCGAGATAGAGCATCGACGCGACGGCGTCCACCCGCAGCCCGTCGATGTGGAACTCCTCGCACCAGTAGACCGCGTTGGCGACGAGGAAGGCGCGGACCTCGGCCCGCCCGTAGTCGAACTCCAGCGTCCCCCAGTCCGGGTGCGCGGCCCGCTCCGGGTCCGGGTGCTCGTACAGCGGCCGCCCGTCGAACTCCGCCAGCGCCCAGTCGTCGCGGGGGAAGTGCGCGGGCACCCAGTCGATCAGCACCCCGATCCCGGCGCGGTGCAGCGCGTCGACGAGATACCGGAAGTCGTCCGGCGTGCCCATCCGGGCGGTCGGCGCGTAGTAGCCGGTGACCTGGTAGCCCCAGGAGCCGCCGAAGGGGTGCTCGGCCGGCGGCATGAACTCCACATGTGTGAAGCCGAGGTCCTGGACGTACGCGGGCAACTGCCCGGCGAGCTGACGGTACGTCAGCCCGGGGCGCCAGGACGGCAGGTGCACCTCGTAGACGGAGAACGGCACGGTGTGCGGCGGGCGGGCGCCGCGCGCGGCCATCCAGGCACCGTCCCGCCACTCGTGGTGCGTGACGTCGATGACCGAGGCGGTGGCCGGCGGGCACTCCGTGCGCCGGGCCATCGGGTCGGCGCGCAGCGTGTGCGAACCGTCCGGCCGGGTGATCTCGAACTTGTACAGCTCACCCGCGCCGACACCGGGCAGGAACAGCTCCCACACCCCCGAGGCGCCCAGCGAGCGCATCGGGAAGGCGGTGCCGTCCCAGTGGTTGAAGTCCCCGAGGACGCGCACCCCGCGCGCGTTCGGCGCCCAGACGGTGAAGCGGGTGCCGGTGGCGCCCTGATGCGTCAGGACGCGGGCGCCGAGCGCCCGCCACAGCTCCTCGTGCCGCCCCTCGCCCAGCAGCCGCAGATCCGGCTCGCCCAGCGCCGGGAGGAAACCGTACGGATCGCGGACCGTCAGATCCGCGTCCGGATATCCCACCCGCAGTGCGTACGCGGGGACGGCGTCCAGCGGCAGCACCCCGGCGAACAGTCCGTCCCCCTCGGGCCGCAGCACGGCCCGCCGCTCCCCGGTGACGACGGCGACCTCCCGGGCGTACGGCCGCAGCACCCGGAAGAGCACCCCGCCGGGCACCGGCCGCGCCCCGAGCACGGCGTGCGGATCGTGGTGGGCACCGGTCAGCAGCCGGGCGCGTTCCCCGTCGGGGAGGGGGTCCGCGGCCCGTACCGCAGGGCCGGGCGCACCGGCGGGCGGCTCGGCCACGTCGGCGCGGTCTGCCGCCGCACCGGTGACCGGCTCCGGTGCGGCGTCTGCGGGACCGGGCGCGCCGGGTGGCGCCGGGGGCCGGGCCCGCGACACGGGTTCCGCGTCCGGCGCGGCGGCGTCACCGGTCGCCTCCTGGACGGTGACCGGCGGCGCGGGGTCGGCGTGGCGGGTCGGCGGACGGACGGTCATGGGCGGCCTCCTGGGTACGGCGTCGGACGGATGACGGGGGACGGGGGGCGGGACGGGGGCCGCGGGACCCGGCAACGGCACGCCGGTGACCTGCGCGGACACGGCGTCGCGGGCGGCACGAGGCCCCGGCGGCTCCTGCGGGCACGGGTCCCCGGCGGTGCCCACGGACGCGAGGTCCCGGCGCGCCGGAGAGGCGTCCCGGCCGGGCGCCCCGGGGACGTTCGGCGGTGCCCACGGGCGTGGGGCTCCGGCGTGCCACCTCGCCGGGGCGGGGCGCCCAGGGGCACGAGCCCCGGCGCCCGCCCCGGCCGGGGCCTCACCCGCCGCCGGCCAGCCGCCGTACCGCGGCCATCGGTACCGGCAGCCAGTCGGGGCGGTGCCGGGCCTCGTACAGGACCTCGTAGACGGCCTTGTCGGTCTCGTAGGCGCGCAGCAGTTCCGGGGCCGTGCACGGGTCGGGGCCACCGCCCTCCGCGTAGCCGCGGCAGTACGCCTCCCGGGTGCGGCGCGCCCACTCCAGGGACCAGGTGTCGCCGCCCGAGGGGCCGCTGCGGGCCGCGTAGTCGAAGGAGCGGAGCATCGCCGCGACATCGCGGACCGCGGGCTGCGGGCGGCGCCGCTCGGCCAGCGGACGGGCCGGTTCCCCCTCGAAGTCGATCAGCGACCAGCGGCCGGGGCCCCGGGCCGGACGGAGCGTCTGCCCCAGGTGCAGATCGCCGTGGATGCGCTGCGCGGGCCAGCTTCCGCCGCCCCGCCCGGCGGCGGCGAGCGCGTCGAACGCGGCGCGCAGTCCGGTGCGGTACGGCCGCAGGACGGGCACCGCACGGGCGGTGGTCTCCAGCCGGGCGCGCATCCCCGCCGCGATGGACTCCAGTTGCGGACGGCGCAGCGCCGCCGTGGGCAGCGCCCGCGCGAGCGCGGTGTGCACCTCCGCGGTGGCCCGGCCCAGGGACCGCGCCGGGACGGTGAAGTCGGCGCGCCCGGTCAGCGCCGCCCGCGCCAGGTGCCAGCCGTCGGCGCAGCCCGGCAGGAACGGCTGGAGCACACCCAGCGTCGTCGGCTCGCCGCCGCCCGGCGGGCGGGCCTCGAACCACGCGACGGGCGCGGGCACCCGCGGGCACCCCGCCCCGGCCAGCGCGCGCGACAGCTCCAGATCCGGGTTGAGCCCCGGCGTGACCTGCCGGAAGACCTTCAGGATCAGCGTCTCGCCGTAGACCAGGGAGGTGTGGGACTGCTCCGCGGCGAGCGGCCGGCCGGACAGCCGGGGCGGGATCGCGGTGCCCGCCTCCCGGTGGAAGTCCAGCGCCCCGATACGGCCCGGCAGCCGCAGCCGCTCCAGCAGCAGCCCGCACAGGCGCCCGTCGAGCAGCGCGTCGTGGACGGCGTGGCCGCGCAGCGGGCCGCCGGCCGGGCGGCCGATCAGTGCGGGCGCCAGCCGCGGCGGCAGCTCCCGGCCCACCCCCAGCAGCAGTTGGTAGCAGTCACCTCCGGGCGGCGCACCGGCCGCCGGCGTCGTGGCCTGCGCCACGCGGATCAGCAGATGGAGCAGGCCGGGCGGTCCGTCGGCGGCGCGGGGCAGCAGCTCGGTCGCGGAGAGCAGGGTGAAGCCGGTGATCAGCCGCCCGTGCCCGGCGAACCACCGCCGTGTGGGCAGCCAGTCGGCGAGCAGCGGCGCGAGCGAGGACAGCAGACCGGGCGCGGCGGCGGGCGGCGGCCCGCCGGATCCGGGCGGAGCACCGGTCGAGGCGGGGTCCGGCATGGGGCGCGTCCTTTCCCGGGGCACTCGACAGGTCGTGCAAAGTGTCCAGGAATGTCGCGTTCTCCGGGTGGCGACGCGGGCGGCGTACGCCCGGACGGACCCCGGAGGGAGCCCCGGCGGCGGGCCCGTACGGAACGCGCCGGGCGGGTCACGCCGCTGCGCCGCCGGGGCGCCGCCGCGCCCGTGCGCCGGGCTGCCGCCCGGCCCCGTCCTGCCTCAGACCGCGTTGCGGCGCAGCCGGAACCAGTAGAAGCCGTGGCCCGCCAGCGTCAGCGGATACGGCTGCGCGCCGATCGGCGGGAAATGCACGCCGCCGATGAGTTCCACCGGATGGCGTCCGGCGAATTCCGTCAGATCCAACTCCGTCGGCTGGGCGAAGCGCGAGAAATTGTGGACGCACAGGACGAGATCGTCGTCCGCGCCGTTCTCGCCGGGTGCGGCCCGCAGAAAGGCGAGAACCGCCGGATTGCTGGAGGGGAGTTCGGTGTAGCTGCCGAGTCCGAACGCCGGATTCTGTTTCCGGATCTCGATCATCCGGCGGGTCCAGTGCAGCAGCGACGAAGGGGAACTCATCGCGGCTTCGACATTGGTGACCTGATAGCCGTGGACCGGGTCCATGATGGTCGGCAGGGTGAGCCGCCCGGGGTCGCAGGAGGAGAATCCCGCATTGCGGTCCGGGGTCCACTGCATCGGGGTGCGGACCGCGTCGCGGTCGCCGAGCCAGATGTTGTCCCCCATGCCGATCTCGTCGCCGTAGTAGAGAATCGGCGAGCCCGGCAGGGAGAGCAGCAGGGCGGTGAAGAGTTCGATCTGGTTGCGGTCGTTGTCGAGGAGCGGGGCGAGGCGGCGGCGGATACCGATATTGGCCCGCATACGCGGGTCCTTGGCGTACTCCGCGTACATGTAGTCGCGCTCTTCGTCGGTGACCATTTCGAGGGTCAGCTCGTCGTGGTTCCGCAGGAAGATGCCCCACTGGCAGCCGGACGGGATCGCCGGGGTCTTGGCGAGGATTTCCGAGACCGGATAGCGCGATTCGCGGCGTACCGCCATGAAGATGCGCGGCATGACGGGGAAATGGAACGCCATATGGCATTCATCGCCGCCGCTGCCGTAATCGCCGAAGTAGTCGACGACGTCCTCGGGCCACTGATTCGCCTCCGCCAGCAGCACGGTGTCCGGGTAATGCGCGTCGATCTCGGCGCGGACCCGCTTGAGGAAGGCGTGCGAGCGCGGCAGGTTCTCGCAGGTGGTGCCCTCCTCGGCGTAGAGGTACGGCACCGCGTCCAGCCGGAAGCCGTCGATTCCCAGGTCCAGCCAGAACCGCAGCGCGGAGATCATCTCCTCCTGCACCGCCGGGTTCTCGTAGTTGAGGTCCGGCTGGTGGGAGAAGAAGCGGTGCCAGTAGTACTGCTTGCGCACCGGGTCGAAGGTCCAGTTGGACGCCTCGGTGTCGACGAAGATGATGCGCGCGTCGGCGTACTGCTTGTCGTCGTCCGCCCAGACGTAGTAATCGCCGTACGGACCTTCGGGATCGGCGCGGGAGGACTGGAACCACGGGTGCTGGTCGCTGGTGTGGTTCATCACCATGTCGATGATGACCCGCATACCGCGCTGGTGGGCGGCGTCGACGAATTCCACGAAATCGGCGAGGTCGCCGAATTCTTCGAGCACCGCGGTGTAGTCGGCGACGTCGTAACCGCCGTCCCGTAGCGGTGACTTGAAGAACGGCGGGAGCCAGAGGCAGTCCACGCCCAGCCATTGCAGATAATCGAGCCGCGAGGTGAGGCCCTTGAGGTCGCCGACACCGTCTCCGTTGCTGTCCTGGAAGGAACGGACCAGGACCTCGTAGAAGACGGCGCGTTTGAACCAGTCCGGATCACGGTCCTTTTCCGGTGTGTCCTCGAACGTGTCGTGCACGGGCTCGTTGACGATCAATTGGGTGACCCTCCGATCGGTGAGGACGGTCGCAGGGACAGTACGTGCGCGGGCGCGGGCGACTGGCCCGGATCGAGCCGTACATAGTTGTCCCTGCCCCAGTGGTAGGTGTCGCCGGTGAGCTCGTCGCGCACCGGGAAGGAATCGTCCCGGCCGAGGCCGAGTTCCGGCATGTCCAACGAGACCGTGGCCTCCTGGGTGTGGTGTGGATCAAGGTTCACCACGGTCAGGACGGTATCGGCGCCGTGATCGCGGCCCGCGCGTTTGGAATAGGCGAGGACCGCGTCGTTGTCGGTGTGATGGAAATGCAGCCGCCGCAGTTGCTGAAGGGCCGGGTGCCGGCGGCGGATCCGGTTGAGCGTGGTGAGCAGCGGCGCGAGGCTGTCGCCGTCCCGGGCGGCGGCCGCCCAGTCGCGCGGCCGCAGTTGGTACTTCTCCGAGTCGAGGTACTCCTCGCTGCCCGGCTCCGCGGGCCGGTCCTCGTACAGCTCGTAGCCCGCGTAGACGCCCCAGGTGGGGGAGAGGGTGGCGGCCAGCACCGCGCGGACGGCGAAGGCGGGGCGCCCGCCGCTCTGGAGGTAGCCGTGCAGGATGTCCGGGGTGTTGACGAAGAGGTTGGGCCGCAGATACGCGGCGCTCTCGCCGGAGAGTTCGGTGAGGTACTCGGTCAGCTCCCGCTTGGTGTTCCGCCAGGTGAAGTACGTGTACGACTGCTGGAACCCGGCGCGGGCCAGCGCGTGGACCATCGCGGGGCGGGTGAACGCCTCGGCGAGGAAGACGACGTCGGGGTCGGTGCGGCCCACGGCGCCGATCACCGCCTCCCAGAAGTGCACCGGTTTGGTGTGCGGATTGTCGACCCGGAAGATCCGCACCCCCTTGTCCATCCAGAAGCGCAGCAGCCGCTCGGTCTCGCGGACCAGCCCCGGGAAGTCGGTGTCGAAGTCGAGCGGATGGATGTCCTGATACGTCTTGGGCGGGTTCTCGGCGCAGGCGATCGACCCGTCGGCCCGGTGGCGGAACCACTCCGGGTGCCGGGTGAGCCAGGGGTGGTCGGGCGAGCACTGGAGCGCGAAGTCGAGGGCGACCTCCATCCGCAGGTCACGGGCGGTGCGCACGAAGTGGTCGAAGTCCTCGAAGGTGCCGAGGTCCGGGTGGAGCGCGTCATGGCCGCCGGCGGCCGAACCGATGGCCCAGGGGGAGCCCACGTCGTGCGGCCCGGCGGTCAGGGAGTTGTTGGGCCCCTTGCGGTGGGTGATGCCGATGGGGTGGACGGGCGGGAGGTAGACCACGTCGAACCCCATCGCGGCGACGGCCGGCAGCCGCTCGGCGGCGGTGCGCAGGGTGCCGCTGACCAGCGTCCCGTCCGGCCGCGCGGTGGCGCCCTCGGAGCGCGGGAACAGCTCGTACCACGATCCGTACAGCGCGCGGCGGCGTTCGACGAGGAGCGGCAGCGGGTCCGCGACGGTGAGCAGATCGCGCAGCGGGTGGCGGGCGAGCGCGTCGGTGACGGCGGGGGCGGTGGCGGCGGCGAGGCGGTCGGCGGGCGGCGCGGTGGCGTCGCGCAGTGCGTCGGCGGCGGCGAGCACCGCCTCCCGCCCGGCCTTCTTGGGGACGCCGTCGGCGGCGCGTTCCAGCAGGTCGGCGCCTTCGTGAAGGGTGAGTTCGAGGTCCGGTGCGGCGGGGAGCTTCGCGGCGGCGGCGCGGCGCCAGGTGGTGACGGGGTCGGCCCACGCCTCGACGGTGTACGTCCAGCGGCCCTCGGCGTCGGGGGTGACCTCGGCGGTGAAGCGGTCGGTGCCCGGGTGGAGTTCGGCCATCGGGGCCGGCGGGCCGCTGCGACCCGCCGGATCGGTCAGTACGACATGAGCGGCGACGGCGCCGTGGCCCTCGCGGAAGACGGTGGCCGAGACGTCGAAGCTCTCGCCCGTCACCGCCTTCGCGGGGCGGCCGTCGTCGAGCCGGGGGCGGATGTCCAGGACAGGGATACGACCGATCATGGGCTCACCAGAGAATCGTCAGGTTTTGCCGGAATTTCTCCTTTCTATCCGTTCCCCTGGGGGAGCCGGTGTGCGAGGGGCGGGGGGCCTGCCGCCTTCACCCGGTTGGCGGCCGGAGCGGAGCCGATCGGCCCGCGACCGCGCACCGCGCGGCGGGGCGGCCCGAGGTGGCCCGGAGCGGCGCGGCGAGGGGTGGAACGGCGGAGATGCCGGAACGGCGGGAGCGCCGGAACGCGGAACGGTGGAACGGCGGAGATGCCGGAACGGCGGGAACGCCGGACCGGCTGGAATACGGGAGCGGTGGAACGACCGGAACGCGGGCACGTCAGAGACGCGGGGACGTCAGGAACGACGGAACGGCTGGAACGCGGGCACGTCAGGAACGGCTGGAACGCGGCACGTCAGGAACGGTGGAACGGCCGGAGCATCAGGAACGCGGGGAACGCCGGGAACGCGGGAACGGCGGAACGGCCGGGGAAGAGGATCCCCGGCCGTTCCGCCGTTCTCGGGGCGCCGGCCGTTCCCGGGGACACGTCACAGGGGTCCCGGGCGGGCCGGTGCGGTGCCGGGCGCCGCGTCGTACGGCGCCCGGCGTGGTGCGTTACTTGACGGCGACGCCGTTCCAGGCGGCCTCGACACCCTTGACCTCGGGGCTGCCGGCCTTGTACAGGTCGGTCGCGGCCTTGACGGTGGCCTCGCGGGCCGCCTTGTAGTCGGTGTTCGAGGTCATGTACTCGGTCAGGGCCTTGAACCAGATCTTCTCGGCCTTGTCCCGGCCGATGCCCTCGACCTTGGAGCCGTCGGCGGTCGGGCTGTCGTACTTGACGCCACCGATCTCCTTGGCACCGCTGCCCTCGGACAGCAGGTAGAAGAAGTGGTTGGCGACACCCGACGAGTAGTGCGGGTCCAGGCCACCGGTGCTGGAGTCCCAGTTGTCCTGCGACTGACCGTCCTTGGACGGCTTGTCCATGTAGCGCAGCGGCGTGCCGTCGCCGTTGATGTCGATCTTCTCGCCGATGAGGTAGTCACCCGGGTCGGTCTTGTTGTTCGCGTAGAACTCGACCGAGGTGCCGAAGATGTCGGAGGTGCCCTCGTTCAGACCGCCGGACTCACCGCTGTAGGTGAGGTTGGCGGTGGCGGAGGTGACACCGTGCGACATCTCGTGGGCCGCGACGTCGATGGCGGTCAGCGGGGCCTTGTTGCCCTCACCGTCGCCGTACGTCATGCAGAAGCAGCTGTCGTCCCAGAAGGCGTTGACGTAGTTGTCGCCGTAGTGGACGCGGGAGAAGGCGCCCTTGCCGTCACCCTTGATACCGGAGCGGCCGTGCACCTCCTTGTAGTAGTCCCAGGTCTCGGCGGCACCGTAGTGCGCGTCGACGGCGGCGGTCTGCGGGTCGTCCGGCTTGCCGGTGCCCCAGTTGTCGTCCTCGTCGGTGAAGAGCTTGCCGTCGCCGTCCTCGGCGTTCTCCAGGTTGGTGGTCTTGTGGCCACCGCGCTCACCGTCGGTCAGCGAGAAGCCGCTGCCCTCCTTGGTGGTGCCGAGCTCAACGGTGCCGCTGAACTCGCTCTCGCCCTTGCCGGTACGGATGTCGTCGTACTGGAAGAGCTTCTTGCCGGTGTTGGCGTCGGTGATGACGTGCATCCGGCTCGGGGTGCCGTCCTTCTTCACGCCCTTGACGACGGTGTCGTACGCCAGGACGGGCGAGCCGGAGGCGGCCCAGACGACCTTCTTCGCGGCCTGCGCGCCGGTCTGCTTGGCGCTGATGGACTTGGCGGCGGTGCCCTGCGCGGTCTTCGCGGCGGCGCCCGCGGCGATCTTCGGCGTCAGGGAGGCGACCTTGATGGTCTTCTCGGTCGACTTGGTGGTGCTCTTGATGGAGCCGTCCTTGGCGCGGTGCACGACCATGTCGCCACCGAGCACCGGCAGACCGGCGAAGGTGCGGTCGTAGCGGGTGTGGACGGTGCCGTCGGCGTCCTTGATGACGTCCTTGACGACCAGCTTCTCCTGGGCGCCCAGGCCCAGGTCCTTCGCGGTCTGCGCGGTGAGGGCGCTCGCGTCGCGGATCATCTCGGCGCGGTGCGAGACGGTGAGGGCGACCGGCGCGCCGCTCGGGGCGGCGGTCGGGGCGGTCGAGGCGCCCGCCGTGGCGGCGACGCCGGCGACGAGGGCCGCGGCGGCGACGACGGCAGTTCCGGTGATGCGGGCCTTACGGGATATGCGGGGGGTCACGCGTGCTCCTTCAACTTTGCCAAGTGGTGGGGGTGCAAAGCGATGCGGGTGTGACGTGCGTCGGGAACATTGCCATTCCGAACGCGTTCATGTCAGGACGCTGAGAGCAGGTTGGCCGAAACTCGTCGGTAGGGTTCGCCCCGCGATCCGCACAACGGGAGCGGGCGCCGCCCCCGGAGATCCGGAAGCGGCGCCCAACGTGCCGTTTTCGCAGGTGAGTTCAGGACATCACCGGTGGTGCCACAGTCAGATGACCGGTTGGTGCCGTCACCGGGTCACGATGTCACTTTCCGGCCGACACCCGGGAGCCGACGTGCACCGCGGCCCAGGTGTTGGCGACCGTGTTGTACGTCGCGCTGCCCTGGCCGAAGAGGTCGGCCGCGGCCTTGAGCGTCGCGGTGCGGGCCGCGGCGTAGTTGGTGGACGAGGTCATGTACTGGCTGAGCGCCTTGAACCAGACCTTCTCGGCGTTCGCCCGGCCGATGCCCGGCACCGACTTCCCGTCGTACGTCGGGCTGTTGTACTGCACGCCGTTGACCACCTTCGAGCCGCTGCCCTCGGACAGCAGGTAGAAGAAGTGGTTGGCGACGCCGGACGAGTAGTGCACGTCCTTGTTGCCGACGCCGGACGACCAGTAGTCGGCCGACGCGCCGTCCTTGGAGGGCTTGTCCATGTAGCGCAGCGGGGAGCCGTCGCCGTTGATGTCGATCTTCTCGCCGATGAGGTAGTCGCCCGGGTCGGCGGTGGTGTTGGAGTAGAACTCCACCGCGGTGCCGAAGATGTCGGACGTCGCCTCGTTCAGACCACCGGATTCGCCGCTGTAGATGAGGCCGGCGGTGGCGGCGGTGACGCCGTGGGACATCTCGTGCCCGGCGACGTCCAGCGCGGTCAGCGGCGCGGCGTTGCCGTAGCCGTCGCCGTACGTCATGCAGAAGCAGCTGTCGTCCCAGAAGGCGTTGACGTAGTTGTTGCCGTAGTGGACGCGGGAGTACGCGGCGACACCGTCACCGTTGATGCCGGTGCGGCCGTGCACGCTCTTGTAGTAGTCCCAGGTCTCGGCGGCACCGTAGGCGGCGTCGACCGCTGCGGTCTGGGCGTTCTGCGGCGTGCCGTCGCCCCAGACGTCGTCGGCGTCGGTGAAGAGCGTGCCGGTGCCGTACGAACCGTGGTTGAGGTTGTACGTCTTGTGCCCGCCGCGGCCGCCGTCGGTCAGGTTGTAGGACGAGCCGGAGGCGGTGGTGCCGAGGGTGACCTTGCCGCTGTACTCGCTGTTGCCGACGCCGTTCTCGATCCCCTGGTACTGGAAGATCTTCTCGCCGGTCGTGGCGTCGGTGATGACGTGCAACTGGTTGGGGGTGCCGTCCTTCTGGAGGCCGCCGATCACGGTCTCGTACGCCAGCCGCGGGGTGCCGTCGGCGGCCCAGACGACCTTGCGCGGCGCCTTGTCGGCGGACGCCTTCGAGGCGCCCAGGGAGCGGGCGGCGGCGACGGCCTTGCCGGAGGCGGCGGACGGCGCGATCTTCGCGGTGGTCGTGGCGACCTTCAGCCGCTGGCTCTGCGCCTTGGTGATGCCCTTGACGGTGCCGCCCTTCGTCTCGTGGACGATCAGGTCGCCGCCGAGGACCGGCAGGCCGTCCAAGGTCCGCGCGTAGCGGGTGTGGGTGGTGCCGTCGGCGTCCCGGGAGACGTCCTTGACCAGCAGCTTCTCCTGCGCGCCGAGCTTGAGCCGCTTGGCCGTCGCCGGGGTGGCGTCGGCGGCGGCGCGGATCAGCTCCGCACGCTGGGCGGGGGAGAGCCGGGCGGGCAGGGCGCCCGCGGCGGGGGTGGCGTGGGGTGCGGCCGACGGGGGCGTGGCCGCGGTGCCGGTCCCGGCCTGGACACCGACGGCGAGCATGGCCGTGACGGCGACGAGGGTTCCGGTGACGACGGCGCGACGAGGGGGGTTACGTCTCACGCTGACTCCTTCTGCGGGGCTGCGGCGTGGGGCCGCGGCCGAGGGGGACCGGACGGCGGGAAGCCGTCCGGGCAGAGCGAGGCAGAACACTTGGAACGTGTGGGGGGAGACGGTGCCGACTGCCGCACGGCGGGACTGTGGGGGTCCGTGTGGCGGCTGCCGGGAAGAGTGCCACCGTCACGAGCCTGTTGTCAGGGTCCCTTCAACTAATTGGCCGGAATCCGTCCGTAGCCCGGAATGCGGGTTCGGAATGCGGACGCCGGAGATGTGGACGCCGGAGATGTGGGCGCGGTGACGCCACAGGCCCCGGCGGCGCACGGCTGAGGCCTCACGGCGACGGGGCTCACCGCAGGAGGGCCGACGCCCCGTCAGGCGGTGGGCGTTCAGCCGGCCCGGGAAGGCGGTGACGGAGGCGTGGAGCGGCGCCGGTTTCTGCCCCGGAGCCACAGGACCGCGCCCGTGGAGAGGGCCACGGCGGCCGCGGCGAGAGCGGGGCCGCTGAGCCGGAGGAGGCGGGGGAGGGAGGCCGCCGCGGCGTATCCGGCGCCGGCCTCGACGGCGGCCCACAGACAGGCGGCGGTGGCGCTGTAGGCGCATATCCGCCGGTAGGGCGTGCGGGTGGCACCGGCGAAGTGGGGGGAGAGGGTGCGGGCCATGGGCAGGAAGCGGGCCAGGAAGACGGCCCGGCCACCATGACGGGTCATCAGGGTCTCGGCGCGTCGCCAGGCGGTACCGGGGATACGGCGGCCGAGACGGCCGGCACGCAGCCGGACCCCCAGCAGGCGCCCCGTGCGGTGGGCGAGGAAGTCCCCGGCGACCGCGGCTCCGGCGGCCACCGCGATGGCCGGCACCAGCGCGATATGGCCGGTGCGGGCCAGGGCGCCGGCGGTCAGCAGCAGGGCGAGCGTGGGCATGAAGACGCTCAGGACCAGGACCGACTCGGCCAGGACGGCGAGGGCCACCACCGTGTACGCGAGGGCGGGCGGAAGGTGGGCGAGGGCGGCGGAGAAGGTGTTCACCGGCCCGCCTCCGCCTGCCGAAGCCCCCGCTCGGCCGAGACGTCCTGGGGACGCCGCAGTTGCCATACGTAGGCCGGGGGCAGGTTGGCCCACACCTGCCAGCGGCCCACGGCATAGCGGCGCTGGTAGTCGCTCATGACCTCGTCGACGGCGGCGTGCCGGCACGCTTCGGCCCGGGAAGCCAGCAGGGCGCGGGCCCGGCGGGTGCCGATGTAGGCGAAGTAGGTGAGGGTGCCGCCGGGGTGCAGCAGGTCCATGTACCGCGCCATGATGCGGTCGACGTGCTGCGGGGGGAAGTTGGTCAGCGGCAGTCCGGAAATGATGACGTCGTAGCGGCGGCCCGCCTCGAAGCTCTCGACATATCCCTGGTGCACCCGGACCTGCTCGCGCCGGCCGGCCAGGTGGGGGTGTGAGGCGGCCAGGACGCGCAGGCGGGCGGCGAAGCGCCGGTTGGCCTCGACGACGTCCAGTCGGCTGCCCAGAGGGAGCTGCGGTATCAGGGCGCGGGTGACCGCGCCGGTGCCGGACCCCGCCTCCAGGACGGCCGTCGGGTGCGGAGCCCGGTCCCGTACCGGCCTGGTCAGCGCATGTGCCAGCGCCCGGCCGCTGGGGGTCAGGGCCCCGACGGTCCGCATGTCACGGGCCGCTTCGAGGAGGAACATCCAGCCCTCGGCGCGCCGCCGCGCCGGGGCACGTTCGTACGAGGTCGTCCAATTGTTCATGGATTCGACAGTAGAAATCCGCGAGCGTCGGCAAATCCGTCGGTCTGCGACGGCACCTCCCTACGAAAGTAGGGGGTGCTCATCGCCGATGGTCGAACGGGAGACGGCGCCGCCCTGCCTAGGATTGCGCGGGTGATCAGGGACAGGGCGCCGCGGTGGGCAGCATGCGCCGGACGCGTCGGCCTGGTGGCGTCCTTCGCGCTGGCCGCCGCGGTCAACGCGGCGACGGTCAGCGGCGGCCGGCCCCTGACCTGGGTCACCGTCTCGGCGGCGCTGTGCGCGGTGGTTCTGCTGGTGCCGCGGCTGCCGTGGCCGCTCGCTCCGGCGGTGGTCACCGCCGTCACCGCCTGGTGGGGCTGGCTGACCGTCCTGCTGCTGGCGATGGTGATGTTCGACCTCACCGTGGCCCGCCGGGTGCGCGCGGCGGTGGTCTGCGCCGTCGCCGTCCTGGGCGCCAACCTGCTGGGCTACCCGCCGACCCGGATCTGGGTGGAACAGCGGTACGTCTCCGTGCTGTTCGCGCTGCTGCTCGCCGGCGTCGTCGGTCTGTGGCTCGGCAGCCGGCGGCGTCTGCTCGCGGCGCTGGCCGGTCAGGTCGACCATCTGCGTACCGAGGCGCAGTTGCGTGAGGAAGCCGCCCGCGCCGCGGAGCGGTCCCACATCGCGGCCGAGATGCACGACGTGCTGGCACACCGCTTGAGCCTGATCGCCCTGCACACCGGCGTCCTGGCCACCAAGGGCGAGGCCCTGCCCGCGCCGTTCGCCGAGCGCCTGGCCCTGCTGCGCACCACCTCCACCGAAGCGCTGGCCGATCTGCGCGAGGTCCTCGGCGCCCTGCGTGACCCGGACGCCACGGACACCGCAGCCGCCCTGGCCCCCGCGATACGGCAGGCGCAGGAGCTGATCGAGCAGGCCCGCGCCGCCGGGCAGCACGTCGAGGCGACCATCGGCGGCCGCCCGGAGCAGGCGCCCACCACCCATCGCCTGGCCGTGTACCGCATCGTCCAGGAAGCGTTGACCAACGCCCGTAAGCACGCCGGCGGGGCCGAGGTGAGCGTACGCATCGACTACCGGCCGCCGACCACGGTGGTCGAGGTCGTCAACGGCGCGGGCCCCCCCGCCACCGGCCCCGACGCCGGTGGTTCCGGTTACGGGCTGGTGGGCCTGCGCGAACGCGTCACCGCCCTGGGCGGACATCTGACCACCGGGCCCGCCGGAGCCGGCACCTGGCGGCTGGCCGCCCTCCTACCCCACTCCACCGGTACCGAACAGAACGGGAACCGCACATGATCCGCGTCATGATCGTCGACGATGACGCCCTGGTCCGCCTGGGGCTGTCCGATCTCTTCGACGGCGACCCGGACATCGAGGTGGTCGCCCAGGCCGCCGACGGCCTCCAGGCCGTCGAGCAGGCCATGGCCCACCGCATCGACGTCGCCCTCGTCGACGTCCGGATGCCGCGCATGGACGGCATCACCGCCACCGCCCGGCTGCGGGCGTTCCCCCGCCCCCCGAAGGTGATCACCCTGACCACCTTCGACCTCGACGAATACGTCTACAACTCCCTGGCCGCCGGAGCCGACGGCTTCCTGCTCAAGGACACCGACCCGGCCGAGATCCTGCGCGCCGTCCACCTGGTGGCCGCCGGTTCGGCCATGCTCCACCCCACCGCGGCCCGGCGCCTGATCGACCGCTACCACGCCACCACCCACCCCCGCGCCGCCGCGGCCCGGGCCCGTCTCGAACGGCTCACCCCTCGTGAGAGCGACGTGCTGGCCCTGCTCGCCGCGGGTGAGACCAACGCCGAGATCGCCGCTTGCCTGGGCATGCGCGAAAGTACCGTCAAGGCCCACGTCAGCCGCGTCCTGGCCGCGTTGGAGGTCACCAACCGCGTCCAGGCCGCCCTCATGGCCCGCGACGCCGGACTCACCTCCCGCCCCTGACCGCGGGCCCGGACGCACGAGGGAACCGCGGTCGGCGTCCCGGCCGCCGGCAGAACCGTCCTCCCCGGCAGCAACGGCTCGACCGGCGCCGGAACCTCCAGCGGTACCGGCGCGGCGCCGACCGGATCCGCCACCGGTGACAGCGCCGCACCGGCTCGCACTCGACGGCCGTACCGTCCTCGGCCCGGCCGGCGCCGGCGTCCTGCACCACGGCAGCCGGTGCCCGCCGCCGCGGTGGCCCGGCACCGTCCGCTCGAACGCGCCGCCGTACGGGCCGAAAGGCTCCCCCGGGGCGGCCGGGCACAGGTCAGCGGCGGACGGCCCGCAGCAGGACGAACTTCGGGTCGGAGGCGACGACCTCGCAGTTGCCGAAGAGCCGCTTCAGCCGTACGTGGTAGCCGAGGTGACGGTTGCCGACGACCCACAGCTCCCCGCCGGGCCGCAACACGGCGCGGGCACCGCCGAACATCCGCCGGGCGGTCGCGTCGGACGTCGCACGGTGGGTGTGGAACGGCGGGTTGTTCACCACCAGATCCACCGAGCCGGGCGGCAGCCCCGTCAGCGCGTCGCCGACGGTGAACTCCGCCCGCGCGCCCTCCGGCGCGTTCGCCGCGAAGGTGGCGCGCGCGGCGGCCACCGCGGAGAACGACTCGTCGACGAAGACGGTCTCCGCCTCCGGGTCGGCCAGCGCCAGCGCGGTGCCGACGACGCCGTTGCCGCAGCCCAGGTCGACGACGCGCCCGCCGCCCCGCCGCGCGGGCAGATGCCCCAGGAGGAAACGGGTGCCGATGTCCAGCCGGTCCGCGCAGAAGATCCCGGCGTGGTTGGTGACCGTACGCCCCGACATCACCCCGACGTCCCCGGGCAGCGCGTAGCTGCGCGGCCAGGACGGGGCACCGGGGGAGAGGGACGGATCGGGGGTGCAGAAGATCAGCCGCGCCTTGCGGACGGCGAGGGACGTCCGGGTCGGCCCGAGGATCCGCTCGAACAGCTTCAGCGTCGAGGTGTGGATCTCGGAGACCATGCCGGTGCCGACGATGCGGGTGCCCGCGTGCACCGCGGGCGCCAGCCGCCGCAACTGCTCCTCCAGCAGCGCCAGACTCTTCGGCACCCGCACCAGCAGCACATCGATCCGCTCCGGCGGCGCGTCCAGCACCGTCCGCAGCCGCACCGCCCCCTCGGCGACACCGTTGCGCCGCAGGTTCACCTCGGTGGCGCGGTGCGTGAGGTAGGAGTCGGTGATCTGGATGAGGGGGGTGCGGGGAGCGGGGGAGGGGCCGGTGCCGGTCGCGGGGGCTGCTCCGGGAGCGGTTACGGCGCCGGGCCCGCCCTCGGTGCCGGGTGTGGTTACGGGGCCGGACCCGGCCGCGGGTCCGGTGTCCGCCGCGGCTCCGGCCAGCGCGGTGGCGAGGGCGCCCCAGCGGTCGCCGAGGACGACGGTGGTGCCCGCCGCGGGCGGCTGCGGCTCGGAGACGCCCCCGGCGTCCGGCCCGGAGCCGTACTCCGCGAGGTGGTCCAGCAGATAGGCGTCGGCGGCGTCCCAGGCACGGAGCGGGTCGCGGGGGTCCTCGGGGAAGCGGGTGAGGTCGAACGCACCCCATGACGTCGTGAAACGGTTCATCGTGAACTCAGGCTAGCCGAGGTGCGAGGACGGTCGGCCCGGGCGCGGGGACGAGACCGACGGGGACGGGGTCCGGCGCGTAGCGGCGGCGCGGCCCGGTGCCGTTCGGGCGCGCGGCCCGGGTGGAGTGCTGCCGGGACGTGTCATGGCCGGGGACGGGGTCCGGCGGCTGCCCGGTTCGTGGGCAGGACGATGCGGCGACCGGACGGGACTGCGGGCCTCCGGTCGTGGACCGGACGGGTGGTGGCCGGTGTCTGGGCGGCGGAGGGGAGGGCTCGGTGTGGCCGGTGCGCGGTGCGGTCCTGGAGCCGAGGTGAGGTTTGGGCCGCGGACGGGGTCCGGCGCGTGGCCAGGGCACGTCGTGGTCAGGCCAGGCCAGGCGTGGCGAGGCCAGGCGTGGTGCGAGCGTGAACCGCACCTGGCCCGAGGCATCCGCGCGCGGCCGCACCCGACCCGAGGCATCCGCGCGCAATCGACCCGACCCGATCCGACCCGAACCGCCCCGACCTGGCCCGAGGCCCCCTTCCGGCACTCCCGGCGTCCGTGCGTCCGGCCGCCGACCCGCAGTGGTCCGCCGCTCCCGGCGACCGCTCCCGGCACCCGCTCCAGGCGGCGGCCCACCGCGGCGGCCACTCCGTTCACCCCACGCTGTCCCGCCACGCCCGGTGCAGGTCGGCGAAGCGGCCGCGGTCGGATATCAGGGCGGTGGGGGTGCCGTCCTCCACGATGCGGCCGCCCTCCATGACCAGCACCCGGTCGGCGATCTCCACCGTCGACAGGCGGTGCGCGATCACCACCGCCGTCCGGCCGCGCAGCACGGTGTCCATGGCCCGTTGCACCGCCCGCTCGCCCGGGATGTCCAGCGAACTGGTCGCCTCGTCCAGGATCAGCACGGCGGGATCGGCGAGCAGCGCCCGCGCGAAGCCGACCAGTTGCCGCTGGCCGGCGGAGATCCGGCCGCCCCGCTTGCGGACATCGGTGTCGTACCCGTCCGGCAGCGCGGTGATGAAGTCGTGCGCGCCGATCGCCCGTGCCGCCTCCTCGATCTGCGCGCGGGTGGCGTCGGGCCGCCCGAGCGCGATGTTCTGGGCGACCGTCCCGGAGAACAGGAACGCCTCCTGGGTGACCATCACCACGCCCCGCCGCAGCTCGGCCGCGGGCAGCTCCCGCAGATCCACGCCGTCCAGCAGGACCCGGCCCTCGGTCGGGTCGTAGAACCGCGCCAGCAGCTTCGCCAGCGTCGACTTCCCGGCGCCGGTCGACCCGACCACGGCGACCGTCTCACCCGCGGCCAGCCGCAGCCCGAAACGGGGCAGCACCTCGCCGCCGGTGCGGTACGCGAACCGGACGTCCTCGAAGACGACCTCCCGACCGGGCCGCCCCGCGGTGGCCGGTGGCAGCGCCGCCGGGACGGACGGCTCCGGCACCGACGGGCGCTGCGCCAGCAGACCGGCGATCTTCTCCAGCGACGCGGCCGCGCCCTGGTAGGAGTTGAGGAACATCCCGAGCCGGTCGATCGGGTCGTACAGCCGCCGCAGGTACAGCACGGCGGCGGCCAGCACGCCCAGCTCCAGGGCGCCGGTCGCCACGCGGTAGGCGCTCCACAGCACGATCGCGGCGACCGCGAAGTTGGCCACCAGCCGTGACCCGACGACGTACCGGGCCATCTCCAGCGAGGTGTCGCCGTTGACGCCCTCGTGGGTGCGGTTCAGCGCGGCGAACGCGGTGTCGTTGGGCCGCTCGCGGCGGAACGCCTGCACCGGGCGGATGCCGTTGACCGTCTCGGTGAACTTCACGATGACCGCGGCGACCGCCGACGACTTGCTGCTGAACACCCGCAGCGAACGCCGCTGGTAGGAGCGGATCAGCAGCGCCAGCGGCCCGGCGGAGGCGAGCGCCGCGGCGCCGGTGCGCCAGTCCAGGTAGAGGAGCATCGCGGTGATCCAGACCGTGGAGAGCACGACGGAGATCAGCTCCTCCAGGCCCTCGTCGAGCAGCTCGCGCAGCGCTTCGACGTCCGTGGTGGCGCGCGAGATCAACCGGCCCGAGGTGTACCGCTCGTGGAAGTCGAGGCTGAGCGCCTGCGCGTGCCGGAAGATGCGGCCGCGCAGCTCCAGCAGCACGTCCTGGCTGATCCGGGCCGAGCACCGGATGAAGAGGTACTTCAGACCGCCCGACACCGCGGCGCACACCGCGGCCGCCACGGCCACGGCGACCAGCGGGCCGTGGTCCCCGGCGCGCAGCGCGGGCACCGCCCGGTCCAGCGCGAACGCCACCAGCAGCGGCCCGGCCTGCACCGCGGCCTGCTGGAGCAGCAGCATCACGGCCGCGATCGCCACCCACCGCGCGTGCGGGGCCAGCAGCGACCGCAGCAGCCGCCGCGACGCCCCGGGCGGGGTCGGCAGGACGTCCCGTACGAACGCGTCGCCGTCCCCGGGCGGCGGCTCGGACGCGGGCGGACCGGCGGGTACGCAGCCGGGGGCGGGGGCGGTCGTCACGGGGTGCCTCCGGAGGAGTCGCGCGGCCCGGGCGCCGCCCCGGCCGCCACAGGGGCGGTGCCGGACATCAGCCCGGCGTACTCGGCGTTGTCGCGCAGCAGTTGGTGGTGGGTGCCGACGGCGGTGATCCGGCCACCGGAGAGCAGCGCCACCCGGTCGGCCAGCAGGACCGTGGACGGGCGGTGCGCGACGACCAGCGCGGTGGTGGTCGCCAGGACCTGCCGCAGCGCCGCCTCGACCAGCGCCTCGGTGCGGACGTCGAGGGCGGAGAGCGGATCGTCGAGGATCAAGAACCGCGGCCGCCCGGCGATCGCGCGCGCCAGTGCGAGCCGCTGCCGCTGGCCGCCGGACAGGCTCATGCCCTGCTCCCCGACCTGGGTGTGCGGCCCCTGGGGCAGCGCGGCGACGAACCCGTCGGCCTGCGCCACCGCCAGCGCCCGCCGCAGATCGGCCTCCTGGAGATCCACGCCGCCCATCAGGACGTTCTCGGCGACGGTCGCGGAGAACAGCGTCGGCTCCTCGAAGGCGACCGACACCAGACCGCGCACCTCCTCCCGGGAGAGCGTGGCGAGATCGCGGCCGTCCAGGGTGATCCGGCCACCGGTCGGGTCGTACAGCCGCGGGACCAGCGCGGTGAGCGTGGTCTTCCCGCTGCCGGTGGCCCCCACCAGCGCCATCGTCTCCCCGGGCGCGATGTGCAGGTCGACCCCGCGCAGCGTCGGCGGCGCGTCCCCGGGAGCGTCGGGATAACGGAACTCGACACCGGAGAAGAGGAGACCGCCGGAGCGGACGGGCCTGCCGGAGCGGGTGGGCCCGCCGGACCCCTCGGCCCCGTCGGAGCCGCCGGAATCCCCGGACTCAGCAAGGCTCTCCGGGCCGACGTCCGGTCCGGAGGCGGCCTGACGGTGAGTGTCGCCGGGGGCTCCGGAGCCGACGGCGTCCGCGGTGGTGGCCTCGTCGGCGGAGGCACCGGGCCCCGGCGTCAGGCCCGCTGGCCCGGCGGGCAACGGGGCGTCCAGGACCTCGAAGTACCGGTCGGTGGCCATCGCCGCCTCGTTGCTCATCGCCAGCAGGAAGCCGATGGAGTCCACCGGCCAGCGCAGCGCGAGCGCCGTCGACAGGAACGCGACCAGAGTGCCGGCCGAGAGCGCGCCGTCCGCCACCTGCACGGTGCCCAGCACCAGCGCGGCGCCGATCGCCAGCTCCGGCAGCAGGGTGATGCCGCCCCAGATCGTCGCCAGCAGCCCGGCCTTGCGCAGCTCGGTGGTGCGCAGCTCCCGGGTCAGCCCCCGGAACGCCCGGGCCTGGGCGCGGTGGCGGCCGAAGCCCTTGATGATCCGGATGCCGAGGACCGACTCCTCGATCACCGTGGCCAGATCACCCACCTGGTCCAGCGCCCGGCGCGCGGCCAGCGCGTACTTCGCCTCGAAGACCGAGCAGAGCACCATCAGCGGCACGACCGGCGCCAGCAGCACCAGCCCCAACGAGAACTGCTGGGTCAGCAGGATCGCGCAGCCCACCACGATGGTGACGCCGTTGACCAGCAGGAACGTCAGCGGGAACGCCAGGAACAGCCGGAGCAACTGGAGGTCGGTGGTGGCGCGGGAGAGCAACTGGCCCGAGGACCAGCGGTCGTGGAAGGCGACCGGCAGCCGCTGGACGCGGGTGTAGAGCCGCTCCCGCATCGCCGCCTCGACACCCGCCAGCGGCCGCGCGACCAGCCACCGCCGCAGACCGAACAGCCCCGCCTCGGCCACCCCGAGCAGCAGCAGGAGACCGCCGCCCAGCCACACCCCGCCGGGCGTCTTCGCGGCGACCGGACCGTCCACGATCCACTTGAGCACCAACGGGATGACCAGGCTGATGCAGGACGCGGCCACGGCGACGACCGCCGCCGTGAACAGCCGGGCCCGCACCGGCCGGACGAACGGCCACAGACGCAGCAGCGACCGCACGGCGGAGTGCCGCGGGGACTCGGCGGACGGGGGACGGGCGGGTGTGCTCGCGGTGGCATCCATCACCCGCGAGAGTAAGCGCGACCACTGACAACGCTCCTGTGCTTTTTCCGCCGACCCGCCCCGCCCCTCACCCCGGCTCGGCCCGGCTGCCGCCCCGCCGAAACCGCCCGGCCCCGCCCCGCCGCCTCGCGGGACCCGCCCGCCCCGCACCGTCACTCCCGTCACCGTCAGGACGCCACCCGGACCTGACCGCCCCACCCCCTCAGCACCGCAGCGCCGGGCACCGACCCGGCCCCACTCCGTCCACCCCTAACGCCGTATCACCTACGGGCGCACGACCCTGTCGGACTATCACTTCCGGTGGGCCAACCGCCTCATCAGTCACAATTCGACACATGTCCGGTGATGAGAAGGACCGCACCCCCCGCCCGCCGGCCCGCCGTCCCGGGCGGCTGCGGCGGCCGCTCCGTCTCGCCCTGGTGCCGGTGTGCGCTCTGACCGCGATGACCGGCTGCGCCGTCCCCGACCTGCTGGGCGGCGACAAGCCGCCGGGGCCGGAGCAGGGCATCGACATCGAGCCCGGCGACGGCGCCCGCGATGTGGGCGAGAACGGACGGTTCGTCATCCGGGTACCCGACGGGCGGCTCCAGCGGGTGACGGTCCGGCGCTCCGGCGACGGCGGGACGGCGCGGGTGGCGGGCCGGATCTCCCGGGACGGCCTGACCTGGCGGCCCACCGCGCGCCAACTGGAGGCCGCGGCGACGTACACCGTGGACGCGGTGGCGCTGGACGGCTCCGGCGACCGCAGGTCCCGCCACACCACTTTCACCACCGGCCCCGCCGAACTGGCCGCCTCGCTGCTGCCCGGGGACGGCGCGACCGTCGGCACCGGAATGATCGTCTCGCTCCAGTTCAACCACCCGGTCCCCGACCTCGCCGCCGTGGAGCGCGCCGTACGGGTCACCGCGGAACCGGATGTCGAGATCGCCCCCCACTGGTTCGGTGACCAGCGGCTGGACTTCCGCCCGAAGGAGCGCTGGCGGCCCGGCACCGAGGTCACCGTCGACCTGCGGCTGGACGGGGTGCGGGCCGGCCCCCGGACGTTCGGCGTCCAGCGCGAGACCGTCAGGTTCCGCGTCGGCAGGGACCAGACGAGCCTGATCGACGCGGGCCGGCACACCCTGACGGTCACCCGGCGGGGGGAAAAACCGGTGACGCTGCCGATCACCGCGGGCGACGAGAAGAACCCCACGTACAACGGGAAGATGGTGATCCAGGAGCGGCTGCGGAAGACGCGGATGGACGCCCGGACCGTCGGTTTCGGCCGCGCCTACGACATCCCCGACGTGCCGCACGCGATGCGCCTGACGACCTCCGGCACCTTCCTGCACGGCAACTACTGGGCCGACGCCGACATCTTCGGCGAGGAGAACACCAGCCACGGCTGCATCGGTCTGCTCGACAACAAGGGCGGCAAGGGCAACACCCCGGGAAGCTGGTTCTACGCGCAGTCGCTCATCGGCGACATCGTGGAGGTCCGCAACTCCCCGGACCGCACCGTCGCACCGGACAACGGTCTCGGCGGCTGGAACATGCCCTGGCCCCGGTGGCGCGCGGGAACAGCCCTCTGACCAGCGGCGCGACCGGCCACAGCGGCGACGGCCCCCGCATAAGGGCCGTCACCGCAGACGGTCGGGCGCCCCCGGGCCGCTCCGGACGGCCTGAGCCACCTCCGGACGGACCGGCCGACCGGCCCGCCCCCGGACTGCCCGGCCACCCGGCCCGCCCCGGGTCGTCCGGCCACCCGTCCCGCCGGCCCGGTCTCCCGCGAGCTGTCACAGCGCCCACGCCCGGCCATAACGCCCGCCCCTTCCGCCCGTCCCCGCTCTTCGCCTCTCCCTCTCCCCCCTCTCCGCCCTCTTCCCTCCTCGCCGGGCAACCCGCTGTCACACCCATGTGGTTATCTACACGGAAGATGCGGCCGCCCCTCGATGGGCGGTGCCGCGTCGAGTGGTGAGGGCCGGTGCGCGGGGGAGCGCGCGGCACGAGGGGAGAGGGGGCCCAAGATGCCTCGGACGAGGGTGCGTCAGGCGATGTCCGGAGAGCCGGAACGGCGGTCGGTACGTCAGCGAGGGGTACGGAGGCGGGCCCGTCGCGGCGCGGCCGCGGCGCTCGCGCTCGGCTCCGTCCTGCTCGCCGCGGGCTGCGGGGGCGACGCGGACGCGAAAGGTAAGTCGGACAAGGCGCACGCCGCGGGCCCCTCGAAGGCCGCCGTGACGATAGCGCCCCGGGACGGCGCGGAATCCGTCGCCACCAGCGGCGCCCTCGCGGTGACCGCCCGTGGCGGCAAGCTCCTCTCCGTCAAGGTCAAGGACGCCGAGGGCCACGAGGTGCCGGGCGGGATGTCCGGCGGCGGCACCGGATGGCGGCCCGCCGGCCACCTCGGGACGGCCACCACGTACACCGTCGACGCGGTGGCCGCCGACGACCGGGGCCGGAAGACCACCCGGCACGCCCGCTTCACCACGCTCACCCCCGAGGAGACCTTCACCGCGTCGTACACCCCGGAGGACGGGCAGCGGGTCGGCGTCGGGATGCCGGTCTCGCTGCGCTTCAGCCGCGGCATCACCGACCCCGCCGCCGTGGAGAAGGCCGTCGAGGTCAGCGCGGATCCCGCCGTCCCCGTCGAGGGCCACTGGTTCGGCAACGACCGGCTGGACTTCCGCCCGGAGAAGTACTGGGCGCCCGGCACCAAGGTCACCCTCCGGCTCCGTCTCGACGGCGTCGAAGGCCGCCCCGGCGTCTACGGCGAGCAGTCCCGGAAGATCACGTTCACCGTCGGGCGCAGCCAGATCAGCACCGTCGACGCCCGGTCGAAGAAGATGACCGTGGTCCGTGACGGCAAGAAGCTCAAGACCCTCCTGATATCCGCCGGTGCGCCGGGCACCGAGACGTACAACGGCCGCATGGTCATCAGCGAGAAGCTCCCGGTGACCCGTATGAACGGCGCGACCGTCGGCTTCGGCGGCCAGTACGACATCAAGGACGTCCCGCACGCCATGCGGCTGAGCACGTCCGGCACGTTCATCCACGGCAACTACTGGTCGGGGCAGGGCGCGTTCGGCAGCCGCAACGCCAGCCACGGCTGCGTCGGCCTCTTCGACCAGCGCGGCGGCGGCGATCCGGCCACCCCCGCCGCCTGGTTCTTCCGCAACTCCCTCATCGGCGACGTGGTCGTCGTCAAGAACAGCCACGACGAGACGATCCGGCCGGACAACGGCTTCAGCGACTGGAACCTCTCGTGGCAGGAGTGGACGGCGGACCGCCGCTGACCCGGCGGCGCCCGGTCCGGGGTGGCGCGGGGCACGCCGGCGCACCGTACCCAGCGTCGTTAACGACGGCTAACCTTCCCGGTATGACTGTGAACTTCGAGATCACCGACGGCGTCGGGACCATCCGGCTCGACCGTCCGCCGATGAACGCGCTGGACATCGCCACCCAGGACCGGATCCGCGAACTGGCCGACGAGGCCACCCGCCGGGACGACGTACGCGCCGTCGTGGTGCGCGGCAGCGAGAAGGCGTTCGCCGCCGGGGCGGACATCAAGGAGATGCAGCGGATGGACCACGCCGCCATGGTGGTGCGGTCCCGGGCGCTCCAGGACTCGTTCGGCGCCGTCGCCCGTATCCCCAAGCCGGTGGTCGCGGCGGTCAGCGGCTACGCCCTGGGTGGCGGCTGTGAGCTGGCGCTCTGCGCGGACTTCCGGATCGCGGCGGAGAACGCCAAGCTCGGCCAGCCGGAGATCCTGCTCGGCGTCATCCCGGGCGCCGGCGGCACCCAGCGGCTGTCGCGCCTGGTCGGCCCGTCCAAGGCCAAAGACCTGATCTTCACCGGTCGGCAGGTACGGGCCGACGAGGCGCTGGCCATCGGCCTGGTCGACCGGGTCGTCCCCGCCGCCGAGGTGTTCGAGGCGGCGCACGCCTGGGCGGCGCAGTTGGCGAAGGGTCCGGCGCTCGCGCTGCGCGCCGCCAAGGAGGCCGTCGACGCCGGGCTGGAGACGGATCTCGAAACCGGCCTGGCGATCGAACGCGCCCAGTTCGCGGGGCTGTTCGCGACCGAGGACCGCGAGATCGGTATGCGCAGCTTCGTCGAGGACGGTCCGGGCAAGGCCAAGTTCCGCTGAGCGGACGGAGGTTGGCCGGGTGCGGGGAAGTGGCCGGTGTGCGGTGCCCCGTGCGGGGGAATCGCGCCGAACGGGCCCCGGCGGGGTCCACGCCGCGCCCTCGCGCCGACGGTCGCCGGGCGGTGCGGTAGCGCCGCAGCTCAGGCAGTTGACGCCGGTGTCATGAACGCCGTGGAACGGGCCTCGCGGTCATCGGAGGCGGAGGTTCCGCGGCGTTCGGATTCCGCCGGTTCCGGCCCGGGGGCGTTGCGCAGCGGCCATGATGGGGGCATGGCGGGCCTGGAGGAATCGGAGCAACCGCAGCCGCTGTGCGGCGCGGCTGCCACCTGCCGGGGAGTCCCCGGCGCACCGGAGAGCGACGGACCGGCGCCGGGCGACCCGGGGCCCGTCGTCCTCGATCTGCTGGACCCTTCCGTGGACGAGGTTCCGCTGCCCTCGCGCCCCGAATCCGCCGGCGCCGCCCGCCGGTTGACGCACCGGGTGCTCCTCGAGCAGTGGGGCCTGTCCCCCCAACTCACCGAGAACGCCGTCCTGCTGGTGTCGGAGCTGGTCGGCAACGCCGTGCGGCACACCGGAGCACGGCGGTTCGGTCTGCGGATGCTGCGGCGGCGCGGCTGGATCCGGATCGAGGTGCGTGACCCCTCGCGCGGACTGCCGTGCCTGATGCCGGTCCGTGAGCTGGACGTCAGCGGCCGGGGCCTCTTCCTCGTCGACACGCTCTCCGACCGCTGGGGCGTGGATCTGCTGCCGCGCGGCAAGACCACCTGGTTCGAGATGCGCACCGGCGACCGCTGAGCGGCGGTACCGCCCCCGGATACGCGACTGGGGCCTCCCGCAGGGTGGTGCGGGTGAGGCCCCAGTGTCGCCCCTCGGCGGACGGAAGGGGTGTGTCCGCGGGGGTGGAACGACCTGGCCCGGGTCAATGGGGGTCGTTGCGAACGACTATGGCAGGTCCGGCCTCCGATGCCAAAAGTACATTGTGGACAATATAGGGCATTAACGGATCAATTCATGGGTGATCCCAGGTGAGGTGCGCCACCGACCTTGTAAACGACGGTTCGTTCACCAGTGGCCTCGATATATATGCGGCGCTGTGGTGAGCCGTCCGCGCACGGGGCACGGCCGCGCCGGCGCCGCGTCCGCCCGAGCCCCGGCGCCGCGCGGGACGCCGAGGCGCCCGGCGTGCGACCCTCCGCCACGCTCCCCGCGCCGGGCACCGTGAGCCCGGCACCGCCCCTGCCCCGGATGGCGGTCCGCGCTCGGGAGGCGGCGCCGCGGTCCGTAGGATGGGGCCGCTCGCGGGCGGGATCACGTCCGCCCGCGCGCGGGCGACCGTGACGGCGGCGTGTACCGGGGCATCCGCGCACGCCGGGACGAGGAAGGAGGACCCATGACACCCACCCGCCGGCCGGCGGCAGTGATCTGGCTGCTCCTCCTCGCCGTGACCTTCGGCCCGCTGCTCTGCCGCACCGGCGGCGACCAGTCGTGGGCCGCGCGGACCACCGCCGCGACCGCTCCCCGGACAGCCGAAGCGCCGGCTGCCCCCGCCCCGCACGACGCCGCGCCCCCGGCGGACGGGGACACCGCGTACCCGGCGGCGTTCCGCACGGACACCGCGCTCCCGGGCGACGCCACCGCGGAGCGGGCCGCCGGCGCCGCCACCGCGCCCGACCGTACGCACCGCCTCACCGCGCGGACCGACCTCGTCGACATCCCCCGGCGCTGTTCGGGGCGGCATGCGCCGGGGCCCGGCGAAGCGGCGCCGCTGCCCGTTCCGCACCGCGCCGAACCGCCCGCACTCAGCACGGTGGAACCGGTCGCGACCGCCGCCGCGCCCCTCGTCCGGCCCGCCCCGGCGCACTCCGGCACCGGCCCCGCAGGGCCCGCCGACCCCGCCTCGCTCCTTCCCGTACTGCGGATCTAGGGGTCTCGCCGTGCTCCCGCCCGCCCCCCTTCCGGGCGGACGGCGGGAGCACCCCGCAGCCCCGGCGGCGCCCGCTTCCCGCGCGCCCGCATCCGGACCGGCCCGTGCCGCGCCGGCCGCCCCGCGCGGCCCGCCACCGCCGTCCGGCCCATCCGCCACCCCGGTACGACTGGAGAGCCAGTGCCCACCCTCACCTCACCCACCCGAAAACTCGCCGCCGTCGGCGCGATCGCCGCCCTGGTCATCGCCGTCATCGCCATCGGCATCGCCGCCGGTAAAGCCGTCGAGGACGGCCGCGGCGCCGACGCCTCGCGGGCCGCCTCCCCGGCAGTTGGCGAGGACCCGGCGCAGCAGCGTCTCTACGACCAACTGGCCGAGCGCACCAGCCGCCGCGAGGCCGGTGACGCCCTGGCCGTCGGCAAGAAGGACGCCCCGGTCGTCCTCGTCGAATACGCCGACTACCAGTGCTCGTTCTGCGGCCGCTTCACCCGCGAGACCCAGCCCGAACTGATCAAGAAGTACGTCGACGTGGGCACCCTGCGCATCGAGTTCCGCAACTTCACCCTCTACGGCGCGGACTCCGAGCGCGCCGCCCGTGCCTCCTGGGCCGCCGGGCGCCAGGGCCGCTTCTGGCAGCTGCACGACGAGCTGTACGCCAAGACCCGCAAGGGCGACGCGCTCGCCGAGGACGAGCTCGTCGAGCTGGCCCGCACCGCCGGCGTCGCCGACCTCGACAAGTTCCGCACCGACCTCGACAGCGACGCCGCCCGCGCCGCCCTGAAGAAGGACCAGGAGGAGGGGTACGAACTGGGCGTGCAGTCCACGCCGTCCTTCCTGGTCAACGGCCGTCCGGTGTCCGGCGCCCAGCCCACCGCCGTCTTCGCCGACGCGATCGAGACCGCCGCGAAGGCGGCCGCCGGGAAGACCGCGGCCGGGAAGCCGGGCGAGGAGAGCGGCAAGTGACCGACATCGGGTATCTCGCGGCGTTCCTCGGCGGCGCCCTCGCGCTGGTCAGCCCGTGCAGCGCACTGCTGCTCCCGGCGTTCTTCGCGTACTCGCTCTCCCACCCGGGACGGCTGCTCGCCCGCACCGGCGTGTTCTACCTGGGGCTCGCCACCACACTGGTGCCGCTCGGCGCCGCCTCCACCGCCGCCAGCCGGCTCTTCAACGGCCACCGGGACCTGCTGATCACCGTCGGCGGCTGGGTCGTCATCGCCATGGGGCTCGCGCAGATCCTCGGCCTCGGCTTCGCCTCCCGCCGCGCCCAGGCCGCCGCCGCGCGGATCACACCCCGCTCGGCCGTCTCCACCTTCCTGCTGGGCTGCGTCTACGGGCTGGCCGGCTTCTGCGCCGGGCCGATCCTCGGCGCCGTCCTCACCGTCACCGCGGTCAGCGGCTCGCCCGTCCACGGCGCGTCGATGCTCGCCGTCTACGCGCTGGGCATGGCGCTGCCGCTGTTCGTCCTCGCCCTGCTCTGGGACCGCTACCAGTTGGGCACCCGGGGCTGGCTGCGCGGCCGGGAACTGCGCCTGGGCAGACTGCGGCTGCACACCACCTCGCTCCTGTCCGGTCTCTTCTTCCTCGCCATCGGCGTGCTCTTCCTGCGCTACAACGGCACCAGCGCCCTGCCCGGTGTCCTCGACGCGGAGGCGGAGTTCCAGGCCGAGGAGTGGGCGGCGTCGATCGGCAACGCCGTCCCGGACTACGTACTGATCGCGCTGGCCGCACTCGTCGTCGCCGCGGTCCTGGGCCGGATCGCCCTGCGCCCGGAGAAGAAGCGGGAGAGGAAGCCGGGGGAGAAGCAGGGAGAGATGCCCCGGCCGGAGCCGGAGCCGCAGAGCGCCCCGGAGTGAGACGAGGGGAGGCGGGGGAGGGGGCGGCCCCACCGGCCCTGTCACCGGCCCCCGGCCTCCCGCTGTGGTCACCCGGCCTCGGCCCCCCGCTGTGGTCACCCGGCCTCGGCCCGGCACCCGGCACCCGGGCAGACCGTCCGGCCCCGCCCCGGCACCCGGCAGACCATCCGGCCCCGGACCGGGACGGGCCCGCCCCCGCGCCGTCCCTAAGCGCTGCGCCGACGCCCCGGCTGCCGCGGGCGGCGGTGGCGCAGCCGCTGCGGGGCGTCGGCCCGTCTGCGGCGGTCGTTGCAGAGCAGGCATTTGCCGTACCCGGGCGGCAGCGGGTCCTCCGGGTCGCCGTGGAGGGGGTCGACCGCACCGTGCGGATGCAGCGCGCAGCCGGTCGGGCCGGTGGCCTCGCCGAGGGAACCGGCGGCGGTCAGCGCCCGGCGGAGCGCGTCGACGAGCTGGTCGGCGTCCCGCCGGGACGGCGTGGCCCGCAGGGACGAGGCGATGTCGGAGGCGGTGGTCAGCGCGGTGCGGAGTTCGCGGAGCTGTGCGTAACCCATGCCTCGGAGCGTAGGCGGCCCCACTGACAGTGGATCTTCCGATCGTGCTTCGTGGTCTCCCATGGCCGCATCCCTGCCCGCCCCGGCCGACGTCTTAGCCCCCGGAAGCTTGCTGTCGCCTTACCGGCTCATGACAGGTACGCCACCCGCTCCGGCCGGCCGGACGACCCCGGACACGGCGGCACCGGACGGCGAAGGGGCCCGCCGGAACACACCCCGGCGGGCCCCCTCGTACGGCTTCCTACGGCTTCGTACCGGCTTCCGGCCGGACGGCCGTCACGGCGCGAGCGGCAGCTCCCGCTTGTGGGCGGTGAGGTGGTAGCGGCGGACGATGGCGTCGCGCACCGTGTCCTCGACCGGCAGCCCCTCCAGGAAGTCGTCGATCTGGTCGTACGTCACGCCCAGCGCCTCCTCGTCCGGCTTGCCCGGGGAGAGCGTCTCCAGGTCCGCCGTCGGCACCTTCGTGACCAGCTCCTGCGGGGCGCCCAGCGCGGCGGCCACCGCCCGCACCCGCCGCTTCGTCAGACCCGTCAGCGGGACGACGTCGGCGGCGCCGTCACCGAACTTGGTGAAGAAACCGGAGACCGCCTCGGCGGCGTGGTCGGTGCCCACGACCAGGCCGTCCTGGGCGCCCGCGACCGCGTACTGCGCGATCATGCGCTGCCGGGCCTTGATGTTGCCCTGGACGAAGTCCTGGTGGGCGGCGTCGCGGAACTCCAGCCCGCCGGAGACCGCCGACGCCAGCGCCGCGTCGCTCGCCGGGCGGACGTCCACGGTCAGCAGCCGGTCCGGCCGGATGAAGTCCAGCGCCCGCTGCGCGTCCCGCTCGTCGGCCTGGACGCCGTACGGCAGCCGCATCGCGAAGAACGTGGCCTCGTGGCCCGCCTCCCGGGCGCGTTCCACCGCGAGCTGGCACAGCCGGCCCGCGGTCGTCGAGTCGACACCGCCGCTGATGCCCAGCACCAGGGAGCGCAGCCCGGTGGAGGACAACTGCTCCGCGAGGAAGGCGACCCGGCGCTCGATCTCGTGCCCGGCGTCGAAGGACGCGCTCACCTGGAGATCCCGGGCGATCTCCTGCTGGGCCTTGGCTGCCGGGTCACTCACGGCTGCTCCTCGTTCTGTCGGAGTTCTGTCGGAATCCGGGTTCTGTCGGAATCCGAACGGCCGGACGGACCGGCTCACCGGAAACCTTATGCCGGGTGCGCCCACTTCTTCAGGGCGGCCTTGTTCGCGAAGTCCGCGACGTCCTTGTCGAGCGGCCGGTCGGTGTACTGGTGGATGCGCCACTTCGCCTTGATCCTCGGGTGCCCGGCCTTGACGTAGTCGGCGATCCACAGCCCGTCGGCGGCGTACGAGGAGGTGTCGTGGTGCAGCCAGAAGTCGCGGTTGCAGTAGAGCATCACGCGGTGGGTGGGCCGGAGCTTCTTGACCTCTCTCAGGAACTGGTCCTTCTGCGCGTTGCTGGCGTATGTACCGCTGCCGGTGGTCTCCCAGTCGGCGGCGAGGATGTCGCCGCCCACCGAGGCGCACTTCTCGACGAAGTACCGGGCCTGCGCCGCGATGTTCCCCGGCCACAGGAAGTGGTAGAAGCCGACCACGCACCCGGCCTTCCGCGCCTTCGCCGCCTGTGCCGACTGATGGGGGTTGATGTACGAGCGGCCCTCGGTCGCCTTGATGATCACGAAGTCCAGCCCGTCCGTGGAGAAGGACGTGTTGTACGAACTGACATCGACACCGTGCAGCATGAGCGGCCTCCCGCCGTTTCGACCTGCTTCTTCGAACCGTCCCCTGCGTTCCAGCAGTTCAGCACGTTCAACGGGAAAGACGCCAGAGAGCTACCGGGAAGTTCCGCGGGGCGGGCGCCCGTTGGCGCGGGGCGGCGGCACCGGCCGCGGTGGGGCGGCGGAGGCGGGTGGGTCGAAAAGGTGACCGGGGATCAGCCGGCGGGCTGCGCGGGGTGGCGCAGTTGTTCGGCGGCTTCCGAGACGCGGTGCAGCAGCTCCACGAAGACGGTCTGCTCGGACGGGGCCAGCGGGGAGAGGAAGAGCTGATTCATCCGCGCGGTGCGCACCGCGAGCTTCTTGTGGACGCGTATGCCCTCGTCGGTGGCGCGCAGCGCCGCGCGGCGGCCGTCGCGCGGATCGCGGATCTTGTCGACCATCCCGCGCACCACCAGCCGGCGGATCACCTCGGCGATGGTGGAGCGGTCCAGCCCCACCCGCTCGCCGACCGTGCGCTGATCCAACCCGTCCTCGCCGACCAGGGAGTTGAGGACCGCGAACTGCGGGGAGGTGACCTCCTCGGAGACCATGGTCGTCCACAGCAGGGTGTGTGCCTGCTGGAGCCGCCTGGCCAGGGGCCCCGGATGGCTGCTGAGGTCGAGCGTGGTCACGCCGGCTCCCCTTCCCCGTCGAAGCTCGGATCCGTACGCACTGTGCGCCGGAGCACCACTCATTGTAGCGGCGCGCCGGGCCCGGGATAAGTGCTTTGACCAGGGAGGATGTGGTAGCGGCAACCGGTCGGCGGATCGGTTCCGGTGTCTCCGGGGGCGTCCCTCGGCACTTGACGATGTTCCCCGCGGCCAGGCCGTGGCGGTCTGCTCCGGACATGAGGTGGGCGTAACGGCCGGACACGGAACCTGGGCCGTGGGAGTGATCGTTCGAGCCGGAGGGGTGCCTGAGCGCTCGATCGCGTCCCCGCGCGGCACGATGGTGGGCCGGCGGCCCCGCAGCGGCCGCGTGCAGGGAGGCGGCTCATGCAGGTGGAGGGTGGAGATCCGGCGCGGGCGTTGCGGACACCACGGGCGGCGGGCGTGGCAGGGTTCGTGTTCGCGTTGCTGCTGGCCGCGGTCATCGTGCTGGTCCGTCTCGCGCTCCCCGACCGGACGAACGACGCGGCGGCCGCGGTGGCTGATCCGTCGCGCCGTGACGCTCTTCGGGTGGCGCTCGCCCTGGTGCCGTTCGGCGGGGTTTTCTTCCTGTGGTTCATGGGTGCGGTACGCGATTACGTCGGTGCGCGCGAGGACAGGTTCTTCGCCACGCTTTTCCTGGGCAGCGGGCTGCTGTTCGTGGCGATGCTGTTCGCGCTCGCGGCCTGGGCCGAGGGCTTGGTGGGGCCGGCCGGTGTCTCGCAACTGGCGGCCACGCCGCAGAGTTGGGAGACGGGGCGGCATTTCGCCTACACGGTGCTGGTGAGTTACGGGATGCGTATGGCCGCGGTGTTCACCCTGTCCACCACGTCGATCGGGCGCGGCCTCGGTCTCTTCCCGCGCTGGCTCGGATGGCTCGGGTTCCTCGTGGCGCTGGTGCTGCTCTTCGTCGTCACGAGCGTCCCGTGGTCCGAACTGATCTTTCCCGCCTGGGTGCTGGTCGTGAGCGGCCGCGTCTTCCGGTTCTCGTTCCGGGGGCCGCGGGTGCCGCACGCCGCGTGAGTCCGGCGTGGCGTTGACCGGTGCGGTCGGGCTGGAGGTGGGGAATGGGGAGTTACCGCGCACGGGACGTGCCGAAGACGTCTTCGGGGACACGGACGGACTACGCCGGGGCTGTCTACGGCTCGATCCTTGCGGCGTCGGTGGTGGCCACCGCCGGGACGGCCGGTCCGTTTCCCCGCATCGAGCTGGTGCTGCTCCTGCTCATCACCGGCGTGGTGTTCTGGGCGGCGCACATCTACGCGCGTCTGGCCGGGGAACGGCTGCTGTCCCGCCCCGTGACCCGGGAGGAGGTCCGCAGGGTCGCTGCGAGTGAATGGCCGATCGTCAAGGTGGCCGTTCCGCCCGCCGTCGCGGTGGCGATCAGCCCGCTGTTCGGCCTGGGCATGGCGGGCACCACGTGGTGTGCGCTGATCGTCGCCTTGATCGAGCAGGTGGGCTGGGCGACCGTTCCCGTCGTGCGGGGCGGTGCCACGGTACGCGTGGTGGTGCTCAACGCCGTCGTCAACCTCTTGCTCGGAGCGGTCATCGTGCTGGCCAAACTGGTACTCGCGCACTGAGCCGCCGCCGGTACGAGGCGACGCGGCCCCTGTCCCCGCGCCGTGCGGCAGGGGCGGTGAACGGGGTGGGGGCTCACCGTGGGGCTGGACGTTTCATCGCCGTGGGCCCAGCACCTCGTCGGCGCTGCGGGGCTCCGCGCGCGGCTGGTCGTTGAGCTCGTGGCGCTGGATGGAGGATCGCCGGTAGACCTCCTTGCGGGCCCGCATGATGTTGCCCAGTGGCGCGTGCTCGGCGGTGACCCGCCAGGGAGTGAAGGACAGCGCGTCCATCTTCGCCAGGTTCTCCGGGCCGGAGATGTCCTGCTGCGGCAGCCGCAGTTTCGCCACGGTGACGGGCGGCGAGAGCTGTTCGGGCCACTCCACGGTGGTGTCCTCCACCGGCATGCGCTCCAGGTCGGTGCAGAGCTGGACCTGGATGTCGAAGGCGTAGGGCCGCTCCTGGAGTTCGGCCTGCAGGGCCGGCCGGAAGACCTCCTGCGCGGAGGTCAGGTCGAGGTCGCGCCGGAGCACCGCGGCGGCGGAGGACGGATCGGGGGTGATGCGCACCTTGGCGATGTGGTCCCCGTGCCGGACCGCGCCCATCGTCCAGTAGCTCGACAGCAGTACGTTGACCGGGGGGATCTTGGACAGGCGCAGGAAAGCCAGGAACTCGTCCCATGCCCAGTCGTCCTGTTCCAGTGTTCCCTTTCCGGTCACGAAGTCGGTGAAGAAACGATGTGCGCCGGGCCGGCCCTGGGCGAAGTAGGCCGGCGCGTTCAGGAACAGCTCCTGGATGAACTCGTAGTGCTCGATCGTGTTGCAGAAGAAGACCGGTCCGTTGATGTTGGCGTAGTCGAAGGTGCCGGTGTCCGGCTCGTCCTCCAGCAGGGTCGGGCCGGGGATGCCGAACATCTTGAGTGCCAGTCCGGTGGCGGCGCCCAGCCGTGCGTCGGCTCCGGCGTGGGGCGAGCCGTTGGAGAAGCGGACGAGTGCGTCGTGGGTTCCCCGGGTCGCGTAGATGCCTTGGGCGTACTCGGGGGGAAGTCCGCCGAGGATCTCCACTTCCCCCCGGACCAGCCCGTAGCCCTTGGCGTGGGCGTCGCGCAGGGCCTGTCCGGTGCCACCGGCCGTGACCGAGCCGGCGATGTAGCTCTCGGTCCTGTCGATCACCTTCCGCAGGCTCCGGCCGAAGTCCGGGTCGTCGTCTTCGACGTCAGGCGTGTAGGGGACGAACGGTGTTGCCATGGCTTCGACCTCTCCTCGGAGAGCGTGATCGGACCCTCGGCGGGGGGAGTCGCCGTCAGTCCTCCAGTTCGGCGAGCCAGCGCAGCGCACGCAGTCCCGGCAGGAAGCAGTACTCGCCGCCGCGGGTGACCACGAAGCCGGGCAGATTCCGCAGGCGCCGGCGGACCGGTTTCTCCGGGATGGTGACACTGCCGGTTCCGCCGTGGTGCCCGGCCACGGGGTCCTTCTCGCCCGGGTGGCCGATGAAGTTCCCGTCGTTGACCCACTCGGCCTTGATGAACTCGAACTGCCGTTCCAGGTGGGCGCCGATGAAGACGCCGACCAGGCCGCGGTCGGCGCCGTCGTCCTCCAGTACGCCCTCGGGCAGAGGCGGGCCGTAGGTGGTGCCGCGGCGGATGAGACGGTGCATCCGTGCGTCGCCGATGATGGTGGAATCGCGGGGGTTGGTGCGCCGGATGTGCGCACCGGCGGGGCACCGGAAGCCGCGGTCGTCGTTCTCGCGGTACAGGAAGTTGTTGACGCGGTGCGGATCGGCCGCCAGCTCCGGATCGTCGTGCTCCGGCGCCAGCGTCAGCGGCGCCCCACTGGGCCAGCGCCCGACCATCTTCGCCGCCAGCAGTTTCTCCTCCTCGGCGCCGGAGCTGTTCGCGCGCAGGTACCGGCGCCAGGCCGCCACGTCGGTACGGATCTTGCGGACGGCCACGTAGGTTCCGTTGCGTCCCAGCACGTCGGGGCGGGGCGCGGGCGGCAGGTTGCCGGTTTCGTCGGGGTAGCCGAGGAGGAACTCTCCGGCCTTGATGGGGTCTTCCTGCGGGTTGGAGCCGGGCAGTCCGATGCCCTCGATGTTCGGATGGCTGATGCCGTCCCGGAAGCCGAAGGTGGTGCGTCCGGTCGGGAGCTGGTGGACCTCCTGCTGCCAGACGACCTGGACACCCGGGGTGTCCTCGTAGGCGGCTCGGGCCTGTTCCAGTTCCTTGCCCAGTTGCGCCGCATCGGAGGAGAGGGCGCTCAGCGCGATGTGGACGGAGCCGGTTCCGAACGGCGTCTCCCAGTGGGCCGGCGCACTCTCACCCACATCGCCGATCAGCTCGGCGCGCGCGGCCATGCCCTCACGGAACGCCCGCGGAAAGCTGTCCAGCGACCCCTGGGGCACCCCCAGAGCCTCAAGTCCCTGATAGGTGAACGCCACGGCGACCCAGGCGTCCCGGCTCCGGTCCGCGCCGCGCAGACCGCCCGAGGTCACCGGGAGCAGCCGGCGCAGCAGGGCGCGCCCGGCATGGCGGTCATCGACGCGCAGGAAAACGAACTTTCCCTCGTAGGGGACGGGGCGTGGACGCAGGGCCCCGCTCTGGACGTCGTCGATCTCGACGCGCACGCTCTCCGTACCGCTGCCGGCCGCGGTGTTCATGGTCGCTTGTGCCTCCGCATCGGTTGCTGCCCGGCGGCCCTCCGGTAGCCGGCGCGGTTCACCGGCGCGGGGCCGATTCCGAGGGGTGCCGGGCGTCACGGCCCCACGGAGATCGGGAGGACGCCCCTAGGCCGCGGCTTCCTCCAGGAGCTTCTGGAAGGCGGGCGTGGCGACCAGATCGGCGTTGGCCGGACTCTTCAGCGCCGCACGGAACTCCGGGGTGTCCAGCACCTCCTGGAACGCCTCGTCCACTCGCTGGTCCTTCCAGATCTGCTGAACGGTCAGATCGGGATAGGAGCTGACGAAGACCCCCGCGGGCGCCTGGTGGGCGACGAACCAGTCCTTCACCCCCGGATCGCTCACTCCGGGGAAGCCTTCGCTGTGCGCGAAGATCTTGTCGAAGTTCGCCCCCACCACCGTCTTGCCGAAGTCGTCGATATAGGTGTCCCAGGAGCCGTCGAAGACGCTGGCGAACATGAACTGGGTGTCGTTGTCGAAGATCACATGCCGTGCGTCGTGCAGGGTGCCGATCTGGTGCAGCGCCTCACGGTTCTCCACGCCGGCGATCCTGGCGAGGTCCTCACGCAACGCGTCGGCATGGCCCGGCTTGATCTTGGTGAAGACGGTGAACTCGCTGCACACACCATCCGACCTGCCCGGGCGCTCGGGGTGAGCCGACGGGGTGGTACCTGTCGTCGCAGCCATCGTGAACTCCTCCTGCCTGCGGTCCGGTGCGAGGGCCTCCCGGCGCACGGTCATGGGGCGCCATCGCCCTCACTACTTCATCCTCACCGCGGATACGCTGCCCCGCATCTTCGTTCCCGGGCGGCGCGTCCACCCGGGGCACCGCGGGGTGCGGGACAGGGCCCGCCCCCTCAGCACTCGATGATGTTCACCGCGAGGCCGCCGCGGGCGGTCTCCTTGTACTTCACCGACATGTCCGCGCCGGTGTCCTTCATCGTCTTGATGACCTTGTCGAGGGAGACGTGGTGGCGGCCGTCGCCCCGCAGTGACATCCGGGCGGCGGTGACCGCCTTGACGGAGGCCATGCCGTTCCGCTCGATGCACGGGATCTGCACCAGGCCGCCGATCGGATCGCAGGTCAGGCCGAGGTTGTGCTCCATGCCGATCTCGGCGGCGTTCTCCACCTTCTCCGGGGTCGCGCCGAGGACCTCGGCGAGGCCGCCCGCCGCCATCGAGCAGGCCGAGCCGACCTCGCCCTGGCAGCCGACCTCCGCGCCCGAGATGGAGGCGTTCTCCTTGAAGAGCATGCCGATCGCACCGGCGGCGAGCAGGAAACGGACCACGCCGTCCTCGTCCGCGCCGGGCACGAAGTTCACGTAGTAGTGCAGGACGGCGGGGATGATCCCGGCGGCGCCGTTGGTGGGGGCGGTCACCACCCGGCCGCCGGCCGCGTTCTCCTCGTTGACGGCCATCGCGTAGAGGGTGATCCACTCCATGGCGTGGGTCTGCGGGTCACCCTCGGCGCGCAGGGCGCGGGCGGCGTTGGCGGCCCGGCGGCGGACCTTCAGGCCGCCCGGCAGGATGCCCTCGCGGGACATCCCGCGCTCCACGCACGCCTGCATGACGCGCCAGATCTCCAGCAGCCCGGTGCGGATCTCCGCCTCGGTGCGCCACGCCTTCTCGTTCTGAAGCATCAGCGCGGAGATGGACAGGCCGGTCTCCCGCGTCAGCCGCAGCAGTTCGTCGCCGGTGCGGAAGGGGTGGGTCAGGACGGTGTCGTCGAGCTTGATCCGGTCCTCGGCCGCCGCGTCCTCGTCGACGACGAAACCGCCGCCGACGGAGTAGTACGTCTTCTCCAGCAGCGGGGCGCCGTGGGCGTCGTACGCGAAGAGGGTCATGCCGTTGGCGTGGTACGGCAGGGAGCGGCGGCGGTGCAGGATCAACTGGGTGGACTCGTCGAACGCGATCTCGTGGGCGTCCCCTATCTCGGCCGCCAGCAGACGCAGCCGGCCGCTCTCGCGGATCTCGGCGACGCGGGTGTCGGCGTTCTCCACGTCGACGGTGCGCGGGGAGTTGCCCTCCAGGCCGAGCAGGACGGCCTTGGGGGTGCCGTGGCCGTGGCCGGTGGCGCCGAGCGAGCCGAAGAGTTCCGCCCGTACCGAGACGGTCTGGGCGAGCAGTCCGTCCTTCTTGAGGCGGCCGGCGAACATCCGGGCCGCGCGCATGGGGCCCACCGTGTGGGAGCTGGAGGGGCCGATGCCGATGGAGAAGAGGTCGAAGACGGAGATGGCCACGGTGGCGGACTCCCTTGTCTGCTCGTGAGGGGCGGTGCGGGCGGAGAGAGGGGGATCGGGAGGTTGATACGGGTTTCGGGGTGTATCGGTGCCGACTGACGAGCGTAACGCGGACACGGGGCGGGCCGCCGGACACGGGCCGACGGGCGGCGGGCGGCCCGGGGAACGGCCGGTGCCGCGGGTGGCCGCGAGCCCCGGTACGGAGCGGTGCGCGGGGCGGCCGGGGCGTGGCCCTGCCGCCGCCGTACGCGGCCGGGCGGTGCCGTCCGCGGCCGGGGTCCGCGTCCGTTCCGTGCCCTGTGTGCCGGATCGTTCCGGATTCCGGGGCAGGCAGACGGCGAGCCCGGGGCCGGGACCCCGGGCTCGTGGCCCGTACCGCCTCCGGGCGCCGGTGGTGCGGCGCCCGGAGGCAACGGCGCGCGGCGGGGCGCCGCGCGCTCCCTCTCAGAGGGAGGGGTAGAGCGGGTGCTTCGCGGCGAGGGCGGCGACCCGCGCCTTGAGCGACTCGGCGTCGTACGACGGCTTCAGCGCCTCGGCGATGATGTCGGCGACCTCGCGGAAGTCGTCGGCGTCGAAGCCGCGGGTGGCCAGCGCCGGGGTGCCGATCCGCAGACCCGAGGTGACCATCGGGGGCCGCGGGTCGTTCGGGACGGCGTTGCGGTTGACGGTGATGCCGACCTCGTGGAGACGGTCCTCGGCCTGCTGGCCGTCCAGCTCGCTGTCGCGCAGGTCGACCAGGACGAGGTGGACGTCGGTGCCGCCGGACAGGACGGAGACGCCCGCCTCGGTGACGTCCGGCTGCACCAGGCGCTCGGCCAGGATGCGGGCGCCGTCCAGGGTGCGCTGCTGGCGCTCCTTGAACTCCTCGGACGCCGCGACCTTGAAGGAGACCGCCTTCGCCGCGATGACGTGCTCCAGCGGACCACCCTGCTGACCGGGGAAGACCGCGGAGTTGATCTTCTTGGCCAGCTCCTGGGTGGAGAGGATCACGCCGCCGCGCGGACCGCCCAGGGTCTTGTGGGTGGTGGTGGTGACGACGTGGGCGTGCGGCACCGGGTTGGGGTGCAGCCCCGCGGCGACCAGACCGGCGAAGTGCGCCATGTCGACCATCAGGTACGCGCCGACCTCGTCCGCGATCTTGCGGAAGGCGGCGAAGTCGAGCTGGCGCGGGTAGGCGGACCAGCCCGCGACGATCAGCTTCGGGCGGTGCTCCTTGGCGAGCCGCTCGACCTCCTCCATGTCGACCAGGTTGGTCTTCTCGTCGACGTGGTAGGGCACCACGTTGTAGAGCTTGCCGGAGAAGTTGATCTTCATGCCGTGGGTGAGGTGGCCACCGTGGGCGAGGTTCAGGCCCAGGATGGTGTCGCCCGGCTTGATCAGCGCGAACATCGCGGCGGCGTTGGCCTGCGCACCGGAGTGCGGCTGGACGTTGGCCGCCTCCGCGCCGAAGAGCTCCTTGATGCGGTCGATGGCGATCCGCTCGACCACGTCGACGTGCTCGCAGCCGCCGTAGTAGCGGCGGCCGGGGTAGCCCTCGGCGTACTTGTTGGTGAGAACCGAGCCCTGCGCCTCCATGACGGCGACCGGAGCGAAGTTCTCCGAGGCGATCATTTCGAGGGTGGACTGCTGACGGTGCAGCTCGGCGTCGACGGCGGCGGCGACGTCGGGGTCGAGCTCGTGGAGGGAGCTGTCGAGAAGCGACATGGGTCTTCTCCTGGAGGGTTCAGGGGGCGCGGAGCGCTTCGGTACGGGCGGCGGCCGAGCGGCGGACTCAGCCGGCGGTGAAGGCGGTGTACTCGTCCGCGGAGAGCAGGTCGCCCGGCTCCCCGGTGATCTTCACCTTGAACAGCCAGCCGCCCTCGAACGGGGCGGTGTTCACCAGCGAGGGGTCGTCGGTGACACCCTCGTTGACCTCGGTGATCTCGCCGTCGACCGGCGCGTAGAGATCGCTGACCGACTTGGTCGACTCCAGCTCACCGCAGGTCTCGCCCGCCGTGATCGTGGAGCCGACCTCCGGGAGCTGCACGTAGACGACGTCGCCGAGCGCGTTCGCCGCGTGCTCGGTGATGCCGACCGTCGAGACGCCGTCCTCGGCGCCCGACAGCCACTCGTGCTCCTTGCTGTAGCGCAGCTGCTGGGGGTTGCTCATGGGTCGATTCTCCTGTACGCGAGGGTGTGGTGGTGAAAGGGGTCTGCACAGTGAGACACAGCGGCGGCGGCCCGGCCGCGCCGGACCGGCCCGGCGGCCCCGTACGGCGGATCCGGGCGGCGATGTGTCCCGTTACGGGCTACTTCTCCCGCTTGTAGAAGGGCAGCGCGACGACCTCGTACGGCTCGTGGCTGCCACGGATGTCGACCTTGACGCCCGCGGTGCCCGGGGCGGCGTGCGCGGCGTCGACGTACGCCATCGCGACCGGCTTGCCCAGGGTCGGCGACGGCGCGCCGGAGGTCACCTCACCGATGACGGTGCCCTCGGCGTCCACCACCGGGTAGCCCGCCCGCGGCACCCGGCGGCCCTCGGCGATCAGACCGACGAGCTTGCGCGGCGGCTGCTCCTCGGCGCGCGCGGCGGCCGCCTCCAGCGCGGCGCGACCGACGAAGGCGCCGCCGTTGGATGTCTTCTCGAACTTCACGACCCGGCCCAGACCCGCGTCGAACGGTGTGGTCGCCGTCGTCAGCTCGTGGCCGTAGAGCGGCATGCCCGCCTCCAGGCGCAGCGTGTCGCGGCAGGACAGCCCGCATGGGACCAGCCCGGCGTCCTTGCCCGCCGCCAGCAGAGCCTCCCAGAGCGCGGCCGCGTCCTCGGGCCGGACGAACAGCTCGAAGCCGTCCTCGCCGGTGTAGCCGGTGCGCGCGATGAGCGCAGAGACCCCGGCGACCGTGCCGGGCAGCCCGGCGTAGTACTTCAGCCCGTCGAGGTCGGCGTCGGTGACGGCCTTGAGGATGCCGGGGGACTCGGGGCCCTGCACGGCCAGCAGCGCGTACGCGTCGCGGTCGTCGCGGATCGCGGCGTCGAAACCGCCGGCCCGGGCGGTCAGCGCGTCCAGGACGGTCTGCGCGTTGGAGGCGTTGGCGACGACCATGTACTCCGTCTCGCCCAGGCGGTAGACGATCAGGTCGTCGAGGATGCCGCCGTCCTCCTGGCAGATCATGGTGTAGCGGGCGCGGCCCGGCTTCACGGAGCCGATGTTGCCGACCAGCGCGTGGTCGAGGAGGTCGGCCGCCTGCGGGCCGGTGACGGTGATCTCGCCCATGTGGGAGAGGTCGAAGAGACCGGCGCGGGTGCGGACGGCGAGGTGCTCGTCGCGCTCGCTGGCGTAGCGCAGCGGCATGTCCCAGCCGGCGAAGTCGGTCATGGTCGCGCCCAGCGCGCGGTGGACGGCGTCGAGCGCGGTGCGGCGGGGGGCATCGGTCATGGTGGGCTCCCGGACAGGGTGAGAGGACATGTCTCCCCATCTGTCATCGGAACCTGAGAGGTTCACCGGAATCCCGCGAACGGGCCGGTTTGCACCTTGGGTGGAACCGCTCCCGTACGGGCCGCGGCTCGCTTTTCAGATCTGCCTCGCCCGCGCGGTATAGGGGCCTGAGAGATTCAAGGGAGGACTTGCTCCTTCGGCGCCCCGGCGCGCGGCCGGGGACTCTCCCGCGCGGATTCAAGCGGCCGGTATGGAGTTTGACCGTGCACGGCGCGACGCCTTGAGTGCACGGGGCGCCGACATCATCGCACGGGAACGCCGCACGTAGGAGCCCCGGCCCGGAACCCGCCCGGCGGCCCGGACGGAACGCTTCCGCACGGCGCCGCCCGGGACCGCGCACCGCCCGCGGCGCGGCACCGGAACACCCCGCGTCTTGAAGGGCATTACCTTTCCTTGACACTGTGCGGGAGGGGACGGGGCCGCCGCCCGGCCCCGCCGAGGGGGAAGGGGCGATCACGGTGCAGAGCGAAGCCGCGCGCACGGCCGTACCGGCGACCGGGGGCACCGCGCCGCCCCGGCCCGTCCCCGGACCTCGCGGCGCCCGGCCGCCGAGGGCGGCACCGGAGACCCGTCCGGCACCGGAGACCTGTCCGCCGGAGACCCGTCCGGCACCGGAGGCGCGCCGCGGGCCGCGCCCGGACGCGGGCCCGGTTGCCGCCCCGGACGCGCCGCCCCGCGAGGCACGGCCGGACACCGCCCCGGACGCGTACCCGGGGACCGCCCCGGCTCCGGACGCCGCCCCCGCCGTCACCGACCTGCGGGGACGCCCCGCCGCCGGGCTCCCGGCCGAACTCCGCTTCGCCGCGGGCGCCCTGATCGTCGTCTCCGGGCTGCCCGGCAGCGGCAAGAGCACCCTGATGCACCGCGTCGTCCCCGCGGCCGACGGCGGGGGCGACCCCGTCCACCGCGTCGACTCCCAGGACGTCCGCGAGCGCTGGGAGCGCGGCCGGCTGCGCCGGGTGCCGTACGCCCTCTACCGGCCACTCGTCCGGGTGGCGCACTACCTCGGGCTGCGCCGGGTGCTGCGCTCGGGCCGGAGTGCGGTGGTGCACGACTGCGGGACGCAGACCTGGGTGCGCCGCTGGATCGCCCGCGCGGCGCGGCGCGGCGGGCGCCGCCCGCACCTGCTGTTGCTCGACGTCCCGCCCGAGGTGGCACGGCGCGGCCAGCGCTCGCGCGGGCGCGGGGTGTCCGGCTACGCCTTCGCCCGGCACCGTACGGCCGCCCGGCGGCTGATCCGGGACGCCGCGGCGGGGCGCCCGCCCCGGGGGTTCGCCTCGGCCGTCCTGCTGGACCGGGCCGCGGCGGACCGGCTGCGTACGCTCCGGTTCGGCGGCGGCGGGCCCGCGCCCCGGGCGGCGGACGCGGCGGCGCCGCCACTCGTCTAGGGTTCGGTCGTCACCCTCCGTCCGCCCCTTTCCGGGCGGCCACCGGAGGGCGGCGACAGGGCCTGGGGGTTGTCCTGTCGGTCTTCGTGGGTCATGGCGGCCGGTGGTGCGCGCCGCGGGGCGGAGCCTTCCGCGGGCAGGAGCCCGCGGGCGGGACGGCGCCGCGGCGAGGCGCGCTGCCGCTCGCCACGGCCCCGCGAGGACCCGCAGGACACCCCCTAAGCTCATCGGCCAGAGCGCGCGGTACGGAAGCGGATGGATGGACATGGACTTTCCCGAGCAGGGGATCGAGCAGGGAATACCGCGGCCGGCGTGGCCCGCCAACGAGTTGGAGGAGGTCCTCGCGGCCTCGGTCGGCCACCCCGGCGCGGGCGGCCGGATCGTGGAGGTGCTGGGCCGCAGCCGGGTGTGGGTGCCGCTGCCCAACGGCGGCGGCCCGGACGCCGCGGGCCCCGGCGGCCGGGGCCTGGACCTGCCCACCGTCGAGATCGACGACGTCGCGTACGTCCCGGTGTTCAGCTCCGAGCAGGAGTTCCTGCGGACCGTCGGCGCCCACATGTCCTTCACCGTCGCCCCGGCGAAGGAGTTCGCCCGGGGGCTGCCGCCGCTGCTCGGTATCGCCGTCAACCCCGGCGGCACGGTCGGCACCGCGCTGCCCGCGCCCGCGGTGGCCGAGCTGTGCCGGGAGGCGGGGGCCGGGGTGCCCGCGCCGACCGGCGGCCGGGTGCGGCTCTTCGAGCCGGACTGGCAGGAGGAGCCGGTGGACTTCCTCGCGGCCGCCGGGCTGGAGTTCTCCGGTGCCGGAATTGTCCTGACTGCCCGGCGTGCCCTGGCAAGTGTGGAGGGCGACACGCCCGCGCTCTTCGTCGGGGTCGAGATCGACGCCACCCTCGCCAACCCCTACGACGACGCCACCCGCGAGACGGTCCTCGCGGCCCTGGGGCGCGCGCTCGGCACGGTGCCGGTGGCCTGGCCCGTCCAGTTGGTGCTGCTGGACGTCGCCCAGGGCGACCCGGTCGCCGACTGGATGACGGCGCGCGTACGGCCCTTCTACTCCCGGGACCACTCGTAAGCTGGACGGACGACGGGCGGGCGTACCCCACGCGGCCGCCGGAGAAGGGACGGACCACGTGAGCGCGGGTGCGCATCAGGGAGCGGCGGCAGGCCGGGTCGAGCAGATGCTGGGACAGATCGCACCCGGCCGCTACGACGCCTACGAGGCGCTGCTGCACGCGCTCGCCGCCGGTCAGGTCTGGATGCTGCTCTGGCACGGCCGCGCCGGGATGCCCGACGCGCAGTACGGAAACATGGAGGTCGACGGCCTGGGCTACGCGCCCTGCGTCACCTCCGCGCCCGAGCTGGCCGCCTCCGGATGGAACCGCGACCACGAGTTGGTCACCGGTGTCGAGATCGCCTCCGCCCTCTTCCCCGACCGCTGGGGCCTGTGGCTGAATCCGCACGCCCCCGGCGGCGGCGTCGGCATCCCCTGGCTGGATCTGCGCCGTATCGCCGGCGGCCTCGACCGGCTGCCCGCCGGACCGCTGCGCATCACCGAACCGGTCATCGACCTCCCGCAGTTCTACGGCCTGCTCACCCAGAACGCCCACCGCACGCCCGCCGTCCGGTCGTTGCGCCGCGCCTGGGTGCAGCCCGCCCTCGGCGCGCCCTACCTCGCCCTCGGCCTCGACCTCTACGACGCGGGCCAACAGGGCGTGGACGCGGCCCGGTTGATGGTCCAGCAGTCGATGGGCGCGGTCCCCGACGGGCTGCCGGTCTCGACCGTCGCGATGAACGACGAGTACGACCCGGTCGGCATGTGGATGCGGGCCTGTACGCGCCCCTTCTTCGACCGCGAGGGCTACGGCGCCCCGGCGCAGCCGCCCACCGGGTACGGCTACCCGCGCCCCTACTGATCCGGCGGCGGGCCTTTCCCGGGCCCCGGAGCCGCACCGTCCAGGACGCGGTGTCTCGAATATGTCCTTTTCGCCCGCGCGTTGACGGGCCTTTTCTCGCCACGGAATTCTCCGTTCAGACGTCCCTTGCGTCCGTATAGCGGAGACTTGTGGACCAGATCACAGTTGCGCATCCATTCACCTTGGGGGCTGGTGAGTGATCGCGAATCGGATGAAGACTCCGGCAGCAGGGCATCGGCCCTGTGTACGAACACCATCCGGACACCTGTCATGTGACGCCGCGATGTTTCACGGTGCGAACTTCCATGGCACCCGTGCGCGTCGTGCGGCGGCGATGGGAACCAGGCCGCGAGCGCGGCGGGGCATGAGGCCGCAGCGTCGGCCGAGAGGGGTCAAAGGCACTGTGACCGCACCGATCGAGACCACCGGCGCGGCTGCCCAGGCGCAGCCGGAAGCGGTGCTGAAGGGCGTGGCGGGCAAGCGGATCGAAGGCCGCTCGCTCGGCCGCATCGCGCTGCTGCGCTTCCGGCGCGACAAGGTCGCGGTGGCCGGTGCCATCGTTGTCATCCTGCTCATCGCCGTCGCCGCGCTCTCCCGCCCGCTCCAGGCGCTGCTCGGTCTCGACCCCGACAGCCCCCACCAGTCGCTGATCGACCCCAACACCACGCTCCCCAAGGGCGACCTGGGCGGTATGAGCGGCGACCACCCGCTGGGCGTGGACCCGAAGTTCGGCCGTGACCTGCTCGCCCGGGTGCTGGAGGGTTCCTGGGTCTCGCTGATCGTCGCCTTCGGCGCCACCTTGCTGTCGGTGGCGATCGGCACGGTCATGGGAGTGGTCGCCGGCTTCTACCGCGGACGCGTCGACGCGGTGATCAGCCGGCTGATGGATGTCTTCCTGGCGTTCCCGTTGTTGCTGTTCGCCATCGCGATTTCCGCCTCGCTCCAGGGGGGCGCTTTCGGCCTCACCGGACTGCCGCTCCACCTCTCCGTGCTGATCTTCGTGATCGGGTTCTTCAACTGGCCGTACATGGGCCGCATCGTGCGGGCGCAGACCCTGTCGCTGCGGGAGCGGGAGTTCGTCGACGCGGCGCGCGGGATGGGTGCGCGCGGTCCGTTCATCCTCTTCCGCGAACTGCTGCCCAACCTCGTCGGCCCGATCGTCGTCTACTCGACGCTGCTGATCCCCTCCAACATCCTCTTCGAGGCGGCGCTGAGCTTCCTGGGCGTCGGCATCCAGCCGCCCCAGGCGTCCTGGGGCGGCATGCTCAACCAGGCGGTCAAGTACTACGAGGTCGACCCGCAGTACATGCTCGTCCCCGGCCTCGCCATCTTCGTCACCGTGCTCGCGTTCAACCTGCTCGGTGACGGTCTGCGGGACGCACTGGACCCCCGCGGCGGACGCTGAGCCCTCCGGGCCCGCCCCCACCGCCCGCCGTACGTCCGGTCGTCCGAAGTTTTCCGAAGTCCTTTCCCGAAGTGTTCGACGAATCAAGGGGAGCGCCACCATCATGCGAAGGTCAGTTCCGGTCGCGGCGATAGCGGCCATCACCAGCGCGGGCCTGCTGGCCGGCTGCACCGGGGGCGCCGGATCCACCGCCTCCGGCAAGGCGAACGCCGCGACGGAGGGCATCGTCAACGCCTCGGACGCGAAGGGCGGCACCGTCACCTACGCGATGAGCGACGCCCCCGAGTCCTTCGACCCGGGCAACACCTACTACGCGTTCGTGTACAACTTCAGCCGCCTCTACGCGCGTTCCCTGACGACCTTCAAGCCGGCCCCCGGCCCCAAGGGCAACGAGATCGTCCCGGACCTCGCCGAGTCGAAGGGCAAGTCCTCCGACGGCGGCAAGACCTGGACGTACAAGATCCGCAAGGGGGTGAAGTACGAGGACGGCCGGGAGGTCACCTCGCAGGACGTCAAGTACGCCGTCGAGCGCTCCAACTTCGCCCGCGACACGCTGTCCCTGGGCCCGAACTACTTCCAGCAGTTCCTCAAGGACAACGACGGCGGCTACAAGGGCCCGTACAAGGACAAGAGCAAGGACGGGCTCAAGTCCATCGAGACGCCGGACGACCACACCATCGTCTTCCACCTCAAGAAGGCGTTCGCGGAGTTCGACCAGTTGGTCAGCGCCCCGCAGACGGCGCCGGTGCCGCAGGACAAGGACAAGGGCGCCGACTACACCCGGTCCGTGATCTCCTCCGGTTCGTACAAGTACCAGGACTACCAGGAGGGCAAGCAGCTCACCCTGGTGCGCAACCCGCACTGGTCGGCGAAGACGGACCCGCTGCGCAAGCAGCTTCCGGAGAAGATCGTCCTGAAGCTGAAGGTGGCGCAGTCCACCATCGACAAGGACCTGCTGGCCGGCAACACCATGGTCGACATGGCCGGCAAGGGCGTCGACGCGCAGACCCAGGCCCAACTGCTGCTCGACTCCAAGAAGAAGGGCAACACCGACAACGCCCTCGGCCAGCGGCTCAACTACCTGTCGATCAACTCCAAGGTGAAGCCGTTCGACAAGCTCGCCTGCCGCCAGGCCGTCGAGTACGCCGTCGACAAGAAGGCCGTGCAGACCTCCCTCGGCGGCCCGATCCGCGGCGACATCGCCTCCACCGTCCTGCCCACCGACATCCCCGGCTACGAGAAGTACGACCTGTACCCGCAGAAGTACGCGGGCGACGACCTCGACCTCACCGAGGCCAAGAAGAAGTGGGCCGAGTGCGGCGCCGGGAACGTCTCCACCACCATCCTCGCCCGCAGTGACCGGCAGGAGGAGGTGGACGCGGCGACCTCCGTCATCTCCTCGCTGAAGAAGATCGGCGTCAACGCCAAGATCCAGCAGTACCCGAGCAGCAAGTACTTCTCGGACTACGCGGGCGTCCCGTCGTTCAACAAGAAGAACGACGTCGGTCTGATCATGATGCAGTGGGGCGCCGACTTCCCGACCGGCTACGGCTACCTCCAGCAGATCCTCAACGGCAAGGCGATCTCCCAGTCCGGTAACACCAACCTCTCCGAGACGGACGACCCGGAGATCAACAAGCTCCTCGACTCCGCCGTCGCCAACCCGGACAAGGCCGGGCGCGAGAAGGCGTACGCCGAGATCGACAAGAAGGCGATGAGCCAGGCCGTGATGGTCCCGCTCACCTACTTCAAGGTCCTGAACTACCGCTCCCCGAAGGCCACGAACATGGTCGCGACCTCGGCGTACAGCGGGCAGTACGACTACCTCAACATCGGCGTCAAGAAGTAAGTCCCGGAAGGCAGGTGAAGGCATTGGTGCCCGCGGCCGGCCCCCTCGGCCCCGCGGGCACCGACGCCGCATCCCCGTGTTCTCGTACCTCATCCGCAGGGTGATCAGCGCGGTGATCCTGCTGCTGATCGTCAGCGCGGTCACCTTCGGCATCTTCTTCCTGCTGCCGAAGATCGCCGGGCAGACCACCGACCAGCTCGCCCAGCAGTACATCGGCAAGTCGCCGACGCCCGCCGACATCGCGGCGGTGAAGAGGAACCTCGGCCTGGACAAGCCCGTGTACGAACAGTACTGGGAGTTCCTCCGGGGCATCTTCACCGGCGTCGACTACAAGTTCGGCCCCGAGGCGGCGCGTTGCCACATGCCGTGCTTCGGCTACTCCTTCAAGACCCACATCGAGGTCTGGCCGGAGATCCAGTCCCGGCTGCCGGTGACCCTGTCGCTCGCCGCCGGCGCGGCCGTCGTCTGGCTCCTCACCGGCATCACCACCGGCGTCATCTCCGCGCTGCGCCCCGGCTCGCTCTTCGACCGGCTGTCGATGGGCGTCGCCCTGGCCGGTGTCTCGCTGCCGATGTTCTTCACCGGAGCCATCGCGCTGGCGCTCTTCACTTACCAGTGGCCGCTCTTCGAACGCAGCGACTACGTCCCGCTCTTCGACAACCCGCTGCTGTGGGCCCGGACGCTGGTCCTGCCCTGGGTGACGCTGGCGTTCCTCTACTCGGCGCTCTACGCACGCCTGACCAGGGCCGGGATGCTGGAGACGCTGGGTGAGGACTACATCCGCACCGCCCGCGCCAAGGGGCTGGGGGAGCGCACCGTCGTCGTCAAGCACGGACTGCGCGCCGCCCTCACCCCGCTCATCACCGTGTTCGGCATGGACCTGGGGCTGCTGCTCGGCGGTGCGCTCATCACCGAACAGGTCTTCTCGCTCCAGGGCGTGGGCGCCTTCGCCGTCCAGGCGATCACCGCCAACGACCTGCCCAACATCCTCGGCGTCACCCTGCTCGCCGCGTTCTTCATCGTCCTGTGCAACCTGGTGGTGGACGTCCTGTACGCCGCCGTCGATCCGCGCGTGAGGCTCTCGTGACCGACTCCGACGACACCGCATCCGGCGCCCCGAAGGCGTCCGGCGCCACCGAACCGGCCGCCGAACCGGCCACCGAGGCGGGCCCGTTCCTCGACGTCCGCGATCTGAAGGTGCACTTCCCGACCGACGACGGCCTGGTCAAGTCCGTCGACGGCCTCTCCTTCACGCTGGAGAAGGGCAAGACCCTCGGCATCGTCGGCGAGTCCGGCTCCGGCAAGTCCGTCACCTCGCTCGCCGTGATGGGGCTGCACGCCGCGTCGCGGCGGCAGCGTGCCAAGGTCCGGATGTCCGGCGAGATCCGGCTGGACGGCCAGGAGCTGATCGGCGCCGATCCGGACGCGGTCCGCCGGCTGCGCGGCCGGCGGATGGCGATGATCTTCCAGGACCCGCTCTCCGCGCTGCACCCCTACTACACCGTCGGCAAGCAGATCGTGGAGGCGTACCGCGTCCACCACGACGTCGACCGGAAGACGGCGCGCAAGCGGGCGATCGAGATGCTGGACCGGGTCGGCATCCCGCAGCCGGACAAGCGGGTGGACGACCATCCGCACCAGTTCTCCGGCGGGATGCGCCAGCGCGCGATGATCGCGATGGCGCTGGTCAACAACCCCGAACTGCTCATCGCGGACGAGCCGACGACCGCGCTGGACGTCACCGTCCAGGCGCAGATCCTCGACCTGATCCGCGATCTGCAGAAGGAGTTCGGCTCCGCCGTCATCGTGATCACCCACGATCTGGGCGTGGTCGCCGAACTCGCGGACGACCTGCTGGTCATGTACGGCGGACGGTGCGTCGAACGCGGCCCCGCCGACAAGATCTTCGAGGCGCCGCAGCACCCCTACACCTGGGGCCTGCTCGGCTCGATGCCGCGGATCGACCGGGACCACACCGACCGGCTGATCCCGGTCAAGGGCTCGCCGCCCAGCCTGATCAACGTCCCCTCCGGGTGCGCTTTCAACCCGCGCTGCCCGTACGCGGACGTACCCAAGGACGACCTGACCCGTACGGTCCGCCCCGAGCTCACCGAGGCCACGGACGGCCACTTCTCCGCGTGCCACATGGCACCGGCGGAGCGGAAGCGGATCTGGACCGAAGAGATTGCGCCCAAGCTGTGACCGACAACGAGAAGAAGAAGCCGGGGACGGCCCGGAAGAGCGGGCCGGCCGGGAAGTCCGGGGCGGCCGGGAAGTCCCGGAAGACCGGGCCGGCGGGGAAGTCCGGGAAGCCCGGAGGGACGGCGGGGGCCGGCAAGGCCGAGGCCGTGGAGCCCGGTAAGGCCGTGGAGCCGGAGAAGACCGAGGCCGTGGGGCCGGAGTCGGCCGCCGGGAAGGCCGAGGTCCCGGAGCCGGAGAAGCCCGCGCGGGCGGGTAAGGCCGGGAAGCCCTCCGGGAAGGCCGAGGCGGCGGAACCGGGGGAGCCCGCGGAGGAGACCGGGAAGGCGAAGGCCGGGAAGCCCGCCGAGGCTGAGAAGTCCGCCGAGTCCGCCGAATCCGTGGCCGCTGCGGAACCCGCCGAGGCCGAGCCCGCCGAAGCCGGGAAGCCCACGGAGGAGGCCGGAAAGCCCGCCGAGGCTGAGAAGCCCGCCGGGCCCGCCGAGCCCGTGGCCGTGGCCGAGGCCGAACCCGTGGCCGTTGCGGAACCCGCCGAGCCCGTGGCCGCCGCCGGGCCCGACGAGCCTGCCGTGACCGCCGACCCCGCCGTCTCCGTCCCCGCGCAGCGGAAGGACGCCGACGGCGCGGGTACCCCGCTGCTGCGGGTGCGCGGGCTGACGCGGCACTTCCCGATCACCAAGGGGCTGCTCAAGCGGCAGGTCGGGGCGGTTCAGGCGGTCGACGGCATCGACTTCGACGTGTATCCGGGCGAGACGCTGGGCGTGGTCGGCGAGTCCGGCTGCGGCAAGTCGACGATGGGGCGGCTCATCACCCGGCTCGACGAACCCACCGGCGGCACCGTCGAGTTCGAGGGGACGGACATCACCCACCTCTCCCCGGGGCGGCTCCGCCCGATGCGCCGCGACGTCCAGATGATCTTCCAGGACCCGTACGGGTCGCTGAACCCGCGGCACACCATCGGCACCATCGTCTCCACCCCCTTCCGGCTCCAGGGCGTCGAGCCCGAGGGCGGCGTCAAGAAGGAGGTGCAGCGGCTGCTGGAGCTGGTGGGCCTGAGCCCGGAGCACTACAACCGCTACCCGCACGAGTTCTCCGGCGGCCAGCGCCAGCGCATCGGCATCGCCCGCGCCCTCGCCCTCAAGCCGAAGCTGGTCGTCGCCGATGAACCGGTCTCCGCGCTGGACGTCTCCATCCAGGCACAGGTCGTCAACCTCATGGACGACCTCCAGGAGGAGCTGGGCCTGACATACGTGATCATCGCCCACGACCTGTCCGTCATCCGGCACGTCTCGGACCGCATCGTGGTCATGTACCTCGGCAAGATCGTCGAACTGGCCGACCGCACCTCCCTGTACACCACGCCGATGCACCCCTACACCAAGGCGCTGATGTCGGCGGTGCCGGTGCCCGACCCGAAGCGGCGCACCGAACGCGACCGCATCCTGCTCAAGGGCGACGTCCCGTCCCCGATCAACCCGCCGTCCGGCTGCCGGTTCCGCACCCGCTGCTGGAAGGCGACCGAGACCTGCGCGACGACCGAACCGCCGCTGGTCTCGCTCAAGGACGGGCACAAGGTCGCCTGCCACCACCCCGAGAACGCCCCGGGACCCGGGACGGAGTGAGCGCCGTGCCCCGGCGGCGGCCGGGGCACGGGAACGACCGCTCCCCGGGGCGCCGGCCGCCGCCGGCGCCCCGCGACGTCCGCGCGCCCCCGGCCGCCCCGGCGCCCGCGCCGCCCCCGCCGGCGGGAACTTCCGCCCCCGCATGACGAGTTGGCAAAGTCACGCACCGGGGGCGGCGGGTGCGTGCAGAGTCGGCGCGGCTGCAACGCCGTACGACTTCCGCATCCGTGTGTTCGAAGAGATGGGCTCTCCATGGCACTCTCCGCATCCGCGCTCCGCCGCCCCCGGCTGCTCTCCCTGGCCGCCGCCTGCACCGTCGTCGCCACGGTCTGCGGGGTGGCCACCGCCCCCGGCAGCGCCGCCGCCGCACCCGCCGGCACCCCGGGCGCGCCCGGCGCCGGCGACAGCTACTTCCCCCGCCTCGGCAACGGCGGCTACGACGCCCTCCACTACGACCTGGGCGTCAGCTACCACCCCTCCACCGGCCGCCTCGACGGCCGCACCACGCTCACCGCCCGCGCCACCCAGAACCTCACCGCCTTCGACCTCGACCTCCAAAAGCTCGACGTCACCGCCGTCCGGGTCGACGGCCGCCCGGCGCGGTTCACCAGATCCGGCGACGAGATCACCGTCCGGCCCGTGCGGATGCTGCGCGACGGCCGGACGTTCAAGGTGACCGTCACCTACGGCGGCATACCCCGGCCGCTGAGCGGGCCGATCATCTTCGGCTCCGAGTACGGCTGGATGAAGACGAAGGACGGCGTCTTCGTCGCCTGCGAGCCGAACGCCGCCTCGACGTGGTTCCCCTCCAGCGACCACCCCGGCGACAAGGCGACGTACGACATCCGCATCGACGCGCCCAAGGGGCTGACCGGCGTCTCCAACGGGCGGCTGATCGCGTCCGGCGAGCGCGGCGGCCGCTCGTACGCCCACTGGCGCGAGAGCCGCCCGATGGCGACGTACCTGGCCACCGCCACCATCGGGAAGTTCGACGTCCGCACCGGCACCACGCCCGGCGGCACGCCGATCTACGTCGCCACCGACCCGACGCTGCCCACCGGGAAGGTCGACGTCTACGGCGTCACGGCGAAGGCCACGGACTACTGGTCCAAGGTGTTCGGCCCGTACCCGTTCGAGGAGACCGGCGCCATCGTCGACGACATGCCGCAGGCGGGCTTCTCCCTGGAGGTGCAGTCCAAGCCCGCGTACTCGGCGGTCCGCAACGAGACCACGATCGTCCACGAACTGGCCCACCAGTGGTTCGGCGACTCCGTCTCCGTCAAGAACTGGCGGCACATCTGGCTCAACGAGGGCTTCGCCAGCTACGCGCAGTGGCTGTGGGACGAGCACAAGGGCACCCGGAGCGCCCATGACGCGTTCCGCGAGGCGTACGCCGCCCTCCCCGCGGACGACCCGTTCTGGAAGATCGAGGTCGCCGATCCGCAGCGGGACACGATGTTCTCCGACGCGGTCTACCAGCGGGGCGCGATGACCCTCCAGGCGCTGCGCGAACGCATCGGTGACACCGCGTTCTTCAAGCTGCTGCCCGCCTGGACCGCGGCCCACCGCCACGGCAACGCCGAGACCTCGCAGTTCATCGCGCTGGCCGAGAAGATCTCCGGGCAGCCGCTCGGCGACCTCTTCGACACCTGGCTGCACACCACCTCCCGGCCGCCGCTGCCGAAGCCGTAGCCCCGGCCCGCCCCGGCCGTATCAGTCGCCCGTGCCCGCACGCTCCGGCGTCCGGTGCGGCCGGGGCAGATGCAGTCCGAGATAGACCGCGCCCATCCGCAGCGCGAAGACCAGCCCGGCGGAGGCGGCGGTGGCCGCGGTGCCGCCGACGCCGAGATGGTGCAGGGCCAGCAGGAGGACGGCGCCGGCCAGCGCGGCGATCGCGTAGACGTCCTCCCGCAGCAGCAGCGGCGGGAACTCCCCGCACAGCACATCGCGGATGACCTCACCGGCCACGCCCGTCAGCACCGCCAGGATGAGCACCGCGAGCGGGGTGGCGCCCGCGTCGATGGCGGCGCGCGCCCCGATCACCGTGACGACCGCGAGCCCGACCGCGTCGACGACCAGCAACGACTTACGCGGCAGCGTGAGGAAGCGGAGATAGACCATGGTGGCCACGCCGACGCAGATGATCACCGTCAGCAGGACCCAGTCGTGCGTCCAGTAGAGCGGATGCCGGTCGAGGATCAGATCGCGCAGCGTGCCGCCGGAGATCGAGGCGGCGAAGGCGAGCACCAGACCGCCGAAGGGGTCCATGTTCGCGCGGTACGCGGCGAGCACCCCGCTCGCGGCGAACGCGGCGACACCGATCAGGTAGAGCACGTGGAGCATGGCGGAATCATCCCAGGCCGCGGGGGAGCGGGACGCCGCCGGACACAGAAAATTGACACTACCGGTCGGTAACCTTTCGGTGTAGCGTTCCGGCCATGGCACAGGTGACCCTTGGTAACAGCGAGTTCGACCGTGACACGGCGGTGGTACGCAGCGCCCCGGGGCGCTACGACGTACACCTCTCCGCCGGCTGGACGATCATCCAGGCCGTCAACGGCGGCTATCTCCTCGCCCTCATGGGCCGCGCGCTCGGCGACGCCCTGCCGCACCCCGACCCGCTCTCGGTCACCGCGCACTACCTGACGGCGTCCGTCCCCGGGCCCGCCGTCATCCGCACCGAAGTGGTCCGCACCGGCCGCACCCTGTCGACCGGCACCGCCACCCTCGTCCAGACCGCACCGGACGGCACCGAGGTCGAGCGGCTGCGGGTGCTCGCCTCCTACGGCGACCTCGCCGCGCTCCCCGACGACGTCCGCACCAGCGCCAAGCCCCCGGAGCTGCCCCCGTACGCGCACTGCCTGGGCACCGACAGCGCGCCCGACGGCGCGGCGGCGATACCGGGCAGCACCGCCATCGCCGACCGGCTCGACATCCGGCTCGACCCGGCCACCGCGGGCTGGGCGGTCGGCGCGCCCTCCGGCAAGGGCGAGATGCGCGGCTGGTTCGGCCTCGCCGACGGCCGCGACCCGGACCCGCTCTCCCTGCTGCTGACCGTCGACGCCCTGCCGCCCACCGCCTTCGACCTGGGGCTGTCGGGCTGGGTGCCGACCGTCGAGCTGACCTGCCACATCCGCTGCCGCCCGGCGCCCGGCGCGCTGCGCGTCGCCATCACCACCCGCAACCTCGCGGGCGGCTTCCTGGAGGAGGACGCCGAGGTCTGGGACTCCGCGGACCGCCTCGTCGCCCAGTCCCGCCAGTTGGCCCGGGCACCCCTCGGCGGCTGACCGGCCGTGGTGCGGGGCGGCGCCCGCACGCCCCGCACCGGATGCCCCGGCGCGGCGGGATCCGGCGCGTACGGTGCCCCCGGCGGGCGGCGCCCCCGCGCGCCGGGCATGCGCCCCCGGGGCGCCGGAGGCCGCCCGTAGAATCGTGGGCACCATGGTTTACCTCGACCACGCCGCCACCACCCCGATGCTTCCCGAAGCGGTGCAGGCGATGACCGCCCAACTGGCCGTCACCGGGAACGCGTCCTCGCTGCACGCCGCCGGACGGCGGGCCCGGCGCACCGTCGAGGAGGCGCGCGAATCGCTCGCCGCCTCCCTCGGTGCCCGCCCCAGCGAGATCGTCTTCACCGCCGGCGGCACGGAGGCCGACAACCTCGCGGTCAAGGGCCTGTACTGGTCCCGCCGGGACACCGACCCGGCCCGTACCCGCGTCCTGGCCAGCCCCGTCGAGCACCACGCCGTCCTGGACGCCGTGGAGTGGCTCGCCACCCACGAGGGCGCACGGGTGGAGTGGCTGCCGGTCGACTCCTACGGGCGGGTCCACCCCGACGCGCTGCGCGAGGCCGTCCTGCGCGACCCCGCGGATGTCGCGCTGGCCACCGTCATGTGGGCCAACAACGAGATCGGCACCCTCCAGCCGGTCCGCGAACTCGCCGCCGTGACCCGGGAGTTCGGTATCCCGCTGCACGCCGACGCGGTCCAGGCGGTCGGTCAGACCGAGGTCGACTTCGCCGCCTCGGGCCTCGCCGCCATGACCGTCTCCGGCCACAAGATCGGCGGTCCGTACGGCATCGGCGCGCTGGTGCTGGGCCGGGAGTGGACGCCCGTGCCCGTGCTGCACGGCGGCGGCCAGGAGCGTCAGGTCCGCTCCGGCACCCTCGACACCCCCGCGATCGTGGCGTTCGCCGCCGCCGCCCGCCACGCCGTCGCGCACCGCGCGGAGTTCGCCCGCGACATCGGCGCCCTCCGCGACGACCTGATCAAGGCGGTACGCGCCGCCGCGCCCGACGCCGTCCTGGGCGGCGACCCGGACCCGGCGGGCCGCCTGCCCGCCAACGCGCACTTCTCCTTCCCCGGCTGCGAGGGCGACTCCCTGCTCCTCCTGCTGGACGCCCGCGGCATCGCCTGCTCCACCGGCTCCGCCTGCACCGCGGGCGTCGCCCAGCCCAGCCACGTCGTCCTCGCCACCGGCACCCCGCCCGAACTGGCCCGCGGCACGCTCCGCTTCTCGCTGGGCCACACCTCCACCGCCGAGGACGTCGCGGCGCTCGCCGAGGCCATCGGCCCGGTGGTCGAACGGGCCCGGCAGGCCGGACTGAGCTGACCGGCACCGCCCCGGGCCGCGCGCCCGGGGCGGTCCGCTACGCCTTCCCCGTCCGCGGCTTCTTCCGCAGCTCCGCGCGGACCAGCCGCAGATAGCCGTCCCAGTCCCAGAGCGGCCCCGGGTCGGTGTGGTCGGCGCCCGGCACCTCGGAGTGGCCCACGATGTGCCGCCGGTCGGCGGGGAACCCGTAGCGGCGGCATATCCCGGCCGTCAGCCGCGCCGAGGCGGCGTACATCGCCGTCGTGAACGACTCCGGACGGTCCACGAACCCCTCGTGCTCGATGCCGACGCTCCGCTCGTTGTACGCGCGGTTGCCCGCGTGGAACGCCACGTCCAGCTCCCGTACGACCTGCGCGATATGGCCGTCCTTGCGCACCACGTAGTGCGAGGCGGCCGCGTGGAGGGGGTTCTGGAAGACCTTCAGCGCCGTCGGGTAGCTGCCCTGGACGACGTGGATCACCACACGGTCTATCGGGTAGTCGTCCGGGCGATCGGCCCGCCGCCAGTTCGCCGAGGACGCCGCTATCCACTCCGCGCCCGGCTGGTCGACGGCGCCCGGCGTGCGCGGTTGCGCGGCGCCCGGCAGCAGTCCCTCGCGGGAGGCGACGACGGCGGAACCGACGGCGGTCACCGCGGCGCCGCCGATCCACAACGCGCGCCGCCTGCTGATGCCGGACCCGGTCCGTTCCGTCTTCCCCATGCGCTGGACAACGCGTACGGGACTGCCGGTGGTTCCGTCTACCCTGGATAAGTTATGACTGACGCACCCCGCCTGCGCGTACTCGCCGCCATGTCCGGCGGTGTCGACTCCGCCGTCGCCGCCGCCCGCGCCGCCGAGGCAGGACACGACGTGACCGGCGTGCACCTCGCCCTGTCCGAGAACCCGAAATCGTTCCGGACCGGCGCCCGCGGCTGCTGCACCATCGAGGACTCCCACGACGCCCGCCGCGCCGCCGACGTCATCGGCATCCCCTTCTACGTCTGGGACCTCGCCGAGCGCTTCCGTGAGGACGTCGTCGAGGACTTCGTCGCCGAGTACGAGGCCGGCCGCACCCCCAACCCCTGCCTGCGCTGCAACGAGAAGATCAAGTTCGCCGCGCTGCTCGACAAGGCCCTCGCCCTCGGCTTCGACGCCGTCTGCACCGGCCACTACGCCACCGTCGTGCTGCGCGAGGACGGCAGCCGCGAGCTGCACCGCGCCTCTGATATGGCCAAGGACCAGTCGTACGTCCTCGGCGTCCTCGACGACCGGCAGCTCGCGCACGCGATGTTCCCGCTGGGCGACACCCGCACCACCAAGGCGGAGATCCGCGAGGAGGCCGCCCGGCGCGGTCTGTTCGTCGCGAAGAAGCCGGACAGTCACGACATCTGCTTCATCGCCGACGGCGACACCCAGGGCTTCCTCGCCAAGCGGCTCGGCACCGCCGAGGGCGCCATCGTCGACGAGTCCGGCAACCGCCTCGGCAGCCACGACGGCGCCTACGGCTTCACCATCGGCCAGCGCAAGGGCCTGCGCATCGGCACCCCCGCCGCCGACGGCAAACCGCGCTACGTCCTCGACATCTCCCCGGTCGACAACACCGTCACCGTCGGCCCCGCCGCCTCCCTCGACGTCACCGGCCTCACCGCGATACGCCCCCGCTGGTGCGGCCGCCCGCCGGCCGGCGGCCCCGCGACCTACACCGCCCAGCTCCGCGCCCACGGCGGCGAGACGGAGGTCAGCGCCGAGCTGACCGACGCCGAGGAACTCCACGTCACCTTCACCGAGCCGGTCCGCGGCGTCGCCCCGGGCCAGGCCATCGTCCTCTACGACGGCACCCGCGTCGTCGGCTCCGCCACCATCGCCACGACCCGGCGCCGGGCGGCGGCGGAGGCGTAGGGGGTGGCGCCGTAGGGGAAGGCCGCACCAGAGGCTTTCCCCTACGTCCCGATCTTGGCGTCGGCAGCCAGAGGAGTGCTGCGACCTGTGCGGACCTGCTCCGAACAGGTCATCTCCGCGTGGCCGGAGCTCTGCCGACCGGATCGACAGCGCTCGCCGGGTGCCTGAGCCCCGGCTGCTCCGCTCCTCCGGCGACATCTCCTTCTGGTAGGGGAGCGCCGCAGCGATCAAAGCGGCACGGGAGACGTGGCACTCCCGCGCAGGAGGACGGGCCCCGCGTAATGGCCGATACCGGAGCTTCGGGCAGTGGCCGAAATGCAGCATGGGTGGGGTCGATCTTTGTAGGCTCAGGCACGGAGAGTATCCATAGCTGACTTTCCGCGTGTAGGGGGAGCCTTGTCATTCACTGGTACGGAGATCGATGACCCCGCCGAGCTGCGTAAGGCCGGGCAAGGGGCATTGGATCTTGCGGGGGAAACCAAGAAGGCCGGGAATCGGCCGCTCGACGAAACGCGTGCCGCCTCCCAGGGGTTTTCGCAAGCAGAATGGGATGGAGGCCTGGGCAAGGCGTTGAGTGAACTTTCCGAAACGTGGAGCAGACAACTCAATTCGCTGCAAGCTGACTGTGTGCTGCTGGGAGGGCAGTGCATCGACACGAGCGAAGCGTACTCCACAGTTGAGTCCACAAATTCCGCCGTCATGGGAAATGCGGGCCGGGAAGTGAATTCACCGTTCGGGTGAGGCGCGATGCCGACGAGGTTCAGGAGCGATCGAAAAAATAGTTGAACGGGGATGTTTTGCTGACGTATCGCAGTCTCTATCACATCGATCTTTCCAAGCTTAAAGCTGCTGCGGATGCCTGGGCGGCAGTATCCGCGGATTTCTCCAAGTTACTTGGAATGTACGACGAGAGCGTGGAGCGTCCTTTCGGCTCTTCCGGGTGGGTCGGGCCAGTGCTTACCGTTCAATCGGCGCGTATGCGTATGACGTCCTGCAAGAAAGAGTATGAGAACGCGGCGGTCGAGGCCAAGGGGATTCACGGGATCCTGGCTGATGCATACTCCGAGCTGAAAAATTCCAAGGACGACTTGCACCACCTCGCTGATGTCACCGCGCCCTCTCAAGGTCTTCATGTGAGTGAATCAGGCGTGGTGTCGGCTCGTCATCCGGTGCAGCACGAAAAAGATTCACCCATAGCTCCGGATGTATCGCCTGAGGACATCAAGGCGTCTGAGCAGGACAATAAGATTTACGAACTGGAGGGGAGCATCGCGAAAGTCTTGAGGCGGGCTTGGGAAGCAGATGAATCTGCTTGCTGGGCGCTGCGGAAGGACGCGGGGGGAAAGGGTGCTCTGGCATTCAATGGGAAAGAAGTGACGACGAGCCTGGACTCTGCGGATGCGCAGCACGCGGTAGAGCTCATGCGGCATGGCGAAAAGATGACGGATCGGCAGATGAGCGAGTTGCAGCACATCATGCATCGCAACCGACAGGATCCGGAGTTCACCACCGAGTTTTACAGAAAACTCGGCCCCAAGTCCACGCTGGAGACCATCGCAAAGCTTTCGCGTGAGATGCTCGACTCAGATGAGCGGCGGCAGGGTATCTACAAGGACCTCAAGAAGGAAATGGGCGTCTCGCTGGCTACCGCGACGGACCCCGACAATGAGCCGCACCTCAGCGATGAATGGAATTCACAGCTGCGCAGGGCGGGGTCCGAGCGGATTCTTGACGGTGGAGAGGGCTCGAGTTACGGGTATCGGGCGCTTGGTGAGATCTTGAAAGAAGGGGAGTACGACCCCCGTTTCATTGTCCCTGTTGCCGAGCATGTTACCCAGTTGCAGGAAAAGCACCCCGGAGTCATCCCGAACACCGGGGTTCTGGAGGCGCTGGGGCACAGCCCGGAAGCGGCCACGGACTTCTTCAACGGGCCGATGCACAAATACAACGAAAACGGCGAGGAAGTTCAAGGGCAGCCTGAACTTGGCAAGGGGGCCAATGGCAAACCGATACACAATTACTTGGATTACTTGACCGACAAGGGCTACGACTGGGTTCCTGAGTCCTCTCCGGAAGCACCCGACACTGCTTTCGGTGACTGGGACGATTACGACAAGGCGCTGGAGAAGGAGCTGGCGAAGGGCCCTGATGCTCTAGGGCACGCCCTGGAGGCCGCGGTCTCCGGACGGGCGTACGACGACGAGGGCGCCGGGCATGTCAAGCACACTGAGGAACAGGCGGGTCTCATGCACAGGGTGGTAGAGAAATTCGGAAGCCATCCCGAGCTCATCGACGCCAAGAAACATGCGAGCCTGGCGCCCATGGCGGACAGCCTCGGTCACATGACTGCTGATTACATGTTGGATGTCCAACGTGCGATGGGCGGCGAATCAGGGAGTGATGGGGTTTTCCCCTCGACCGGAGCGGATGCACACCTTTCCGAGCTGAACAACGGGAAGCTGATCGACTTCATCGGCGCCGTCGGTAAGGATCCTGACGCATACGGGGCAATTTCTCAGGCGCAGCAGGCGGCTACTTCGGAAGCTGTTAAGCACGTCATCGCTGAAGGTGGGGAAGAAACGGTGAAGCGCACGGGTGATGTTGTGCAGCCGGGAGCCGTGGTGGACGGGATTCTCGCCGAATCGCGAGCCACCGCCACGTATGACGATAAAATTGCGGACGATAAGGAATTCAATGACGGGTTGAAAACCGGCGATAAATGGGCGGGGCGGATCATTGGTATGGCCACCTCGAAGATCCCGGTAGGTGGAGATGCTCTTCAGTGGGCCATCGAAGACTGTCGGGGGCGGCTATCGACAACTTTACGCATGACTCGAAGGACGCGGCCAAGGAAACTGCCGACTCGTATGTCGAGGAGAATCGCGAGAACTCCGCACAGGCGGCACGCCGTGCCACCCTCAATGCTGCTCGGCAGGCGGGAGTTCCCAGGGATGAAGCTGAAAGGATGGCGCTCGCCGCGTATAACCAGGCGAACCTGGCTTACGGGGACGGCCGAAATCGCGAACATGGCATCGGTCGCGGCTGAGGAGCGTGAAGGGAATGGTGAACGCAGGGAAAAAGGTCTTCCTGGTCGTGGCACCCTTGGTGACGCTGGCAGCAGTGTTGGGCTGGTGGTTTCTAGCTGATACCGGCGATCGGAAGGCTGCAGTTTCGCTTCCCCCCACTGTGTGCGGTGGGGTGTTGAAAGGCTCCGATGTGGCCCCCCTTCTTCCTTCCGAGGGGACCCCTTTCGAGGATACTCGGAAATCTTTTGGAAAATCAGGTAATGCCGAGAAGTGCTCTTTTTCGGCAGGAGGGAGAGAGGTGGAGCTCAAGCTCTATTACTATCTCCCGTCCCCTTCGGTTGCCAAGAGGGTCGAAGAAGACACGGACTGGTCGCATGGGCACCAGCGGGTGCGTGTGAAACTCGGCCAGTCGGCTGGGTACATGGGGGACCATTTCGCCAAGCTCTACATGAACTGCACCAGCCCTTTGAGTGGAAAGTCGGTGATAGGGGTCTGGGCTAATTACTACGGTGATGCCGCCGATTCTGTTCCGCCCGGCAAGAGATCGCACTTCGGTGAGGTTGTCGCCCACATGCTCCGGTATGTCTCGGGCGGCGAAGGGCAGGCGTGTGAGGAAGGCGCGTCCCTTCCCCAGGGGTCACCGGTGAGGAACTGACATCCTTCCGTTGATTCCGGCCGTGGCTCTCGCGCCGTGTCCCCGCCACTGGTCGCGGAGGCAGGCCTAAGCGGTATGCGGTGAGCGGCATGGAACCGGAGTCGATGCCGGCGGTGAGCTGCTTTGTGAGGCGGGGAGCCTGCGGGGCGGCCGCCTTCACGCCCGAAGATTTCCGGGGTCGCTGGAGCCGTGGCCCGCGTTGGTACGGGCGTGGGCTCGGCCGAAGAGGATTCTCGGGGCCAGGAGATCGGGAGCTTGGCCGAGCGTGTCCGGCCGGGATCGGGCGGGCCCCATGGCCATGGTGATACGAATCCTTGTGGCCCCCACTGTCGAGGAGGGGGTCCCGGGCCATAGTCTCGGTCCCGCGACAGGACGTTCAGTGAGCCGTTGCGCTTTCGATTTCGTCGGGAATCGGGGGGCGGGCGGCTTTTCGTCGGTCATGAAGGGATCCGAAAGTATGTCGACCATTCAGTCCGCGGGCCACCCCGGGGTTCATCCGGGATGGCACGAGGCCCTGCACGCGGAGCTGGTCCGGCGGAATCCCGGGGAGCCGGAATTCCACCAGGCGGCGCTGGAGGTGCTGGAGACGCTGGCTCCCGTGCTCGCGGCGCGTCCGGAGTTCGCCGAGGCCAGGATCGTGGAGCGGATCTGCGAGCCCGAGCGGCAGATCATCTTCCGGGTGCCGTGGCAGGACGATTCCGGGGCGATCCGCGTCAACCGGGGCTTCCGGGTGGAATTCAACAGCGCGCTCGGTCCGTACAAGGGCGGGCTGCGCTTCCATTCCTCGGTCAATCTCGGGATCGTGAAGTTCCTCGGTTTCGAGCAGATCTTCAAGAATTCCCTGACCGGCCTCAATATCGGAGGCGGTAAGGGCGGCAGCGACTTCGACCCGCACGGCAGGTCCGACGCGGAGGTCATGCGGTTCTGCCAGTCGTTCATGACGGAGCTGTACCGGCATCTGGGCGAGCACACCGATGTGCCCGCCGGTGACATCGGCGTCGGCGGCCGTGAGATCGGCTACCTCTTCGGCCAGTACCGGCGGATCACCAACCGCTGGGAGGCCGGGGTGCTCACCGGCAAGGGCCTCGACTGGGGCGGTTCCAAGGCCCGTACGGAGGCCACCGGCTACGGCAACGTCCTCTTCACCGAGGAGATGCTGAAGCGGCGCGGTGAGGAGTTCGACGGCCGCCAGGTGACCGTCTCCGGCTCGGGCAACGTCGCGATCTACACGATCGAGAAGGCCCAGGCGCTCGGCGCACACGTCCTGACCTGCTCGGACTCCGGCGGCTACGTCGTCGACGAGAAGGGCGTCGACCTGCCGCTGCTCCAGCAGATCAAGGAGGTCGAGCGGGGCCGCATCTCCGAGTACGCCGAGCGGCGCGGCAGCTCCGCCCGGTATGTCCCCGGCGGCAGCGTGTGGGACGTCCCCTGTGACGTCGCCCTGCCGTCGGCCACCCAGAACGAGCTGGACGCGGACGCCGCCCGGACGCTGATCCGCAACGGCGTCAAGGCCGTCTCGGAGGGCGCGAACATGCCGGCCACCCCGGAGGCGGTGGCGCTGCTGAAGGAGGCGGGCGTCGCGTTCGGGCCGGGCAAGGCGGCCAACGCCGGCGGCGTCGCCACCAGCGCCCTGGAGATGCGGCAGAACTCCGCACGCGAGGCGTGGAGCTTCGAGCGGGCCGAGGGGGAACTCGCCGCGATCATGCGGAACATCCACGACACCTGCTACGAGACGGCCGAGCGCTTCGGCCTGCCGGGCGACTATGTCGCGGGCGCGAACATCGCGGGCTTCGAGCGCGTCGCGGACGCGATGCTCGCCCAGGGCCTGATCTGACGCGCCCGGCGGCCCCGCCCGACGACGTGCGGGGCCGGCGGTGCCGGCCGTTCCACCGGCCCGGCGGCCGTCCCGCGGCCGTCCGAGGGGCGCCGTACCCCGGCTCGTAAGCTGGCGCGTATGAACATCTGCGTCTTCTGCTCCGCCGCCGACCTCGACGACCGCTACACCACCCCCGCCCGCCAGTTCGCCGAGCTGATCGGCAAGGGCGGCCACTCCCTGGTGTGGGGCGGCTCCGACACCGGCCTGATGAAGGTCATGGCGGACGGCGTGCAGGAGACCGGCGGCAAGCTGATCGGCGTCTCCGTGGAGTTCCTGGCCCACAAGGCGCGCGCCGGGGCGGACGAGATGGTCGTCACCCGGGACCTCGCCGAACGCAAGGCACAGCTCCTGGAGCGGGCCGACGCGATCGTGATCATGGTCGGCGGTACCGGCACCCTCGACGAGGCCACCGAGATCCTGGAACTGCGCAAGCACCGGATGCACACCAAGCCCGTCGTCCTGCTGAACACCGCCGGCTTCTACGACGGCCTCAAGGAACAGTTCCAGCGCATGGAGACCGAGGGCTTCCTGCCCCTTCCCCTGACCGAACTGGTCTTCTTCGCCGAGGACGGCGTGGGCGCCCTCGCCTACCTGGAGGAGCAGGCGGGCATCATCGCCTGACCCCTCCCGCGATGCCGTACGCCCAGGTCACCGGCGGTCCGGCGGGATGCGGCCGGTGCGGGGGCACGGGCCGTGCGCCCGCCGTGGCTCGTTAGGATCGGGGCATGGGTACGCACTTGATCACGGGCGCAGGATCGGGCATCGGAGCGGCGGTCGCGCGGCGGCTGGCGGAGCGCGGGGAGGACCTGTGGCTGCTGGCCCGGGACGCCGGACGCGCCAAGGAACTGGCCGCGCGGTACCCGGGCGCCCGCACGCTCGTGGGCGACCTCGCCACCCCGGAGAAGCTGGACTGGGCGCTCGGCAAGCAGCCGCTGCCCGAACGCCTCGACTCGCTGATGCACATCGCCGGCGTCCTCGAACTGGGCGCGATCGGTGACTTCGGCGCCAAGGCGTGGCAGCGCCAGCTCGCCGCCAACCTCGTCTCGCCCGCCGAGCTGACCCGGCTGCTGCTGCCGCTGGTCCGCGTCGCCAAGGGCCACATCGTCTTCGTCAACTCCGGCGCCGGACTGCGCGCCAACCCCGAGTGGGGCGCGTACGCGGCGAGCAAGCACGGTCTGAAGGCGCTCGCCGACGCGCTGCGCGGCGAGGAGCACGGCAACGGCGTACGGGTCACCTCCGTCTACCCGGGGCGGACCGCCACGCCGATGCAGGCCAGCACCCACCAGCAGGAGGGCAAGGAGTACGACCCGGCGCGCTGGATCGACCCCGAGTCGGTCGCGACGGCCATCCTCACCGCGATCGACCTGCCGCGCGACGCCGAGATCAACGACCTCTCGGTCCGCCCGGGACGCTGAGCCGCGCGTCCGGGGCGCTCCCGCGCGCCCCGGGCGGGCCGCCCGCCACCGGGTGCGCCGCCGCGTCATACGCTTCCCGGGTGAGCGAGAACAGCACGAGTGAGCGCAGCGGAACGGACGGAAGGGGCGGCGCACGCCCCTGGGGCGCGGGGGCGGCGACCGCCGTGGGCTCGATGCCCGGCGGCGACGCCCGCGAGGCGGTCAAAACCGTCACCGGCTCGCTGGAGACCTTCCCCCACCTGCCGGAACTGCCCGCCCGCGGCCCCGGCGCCGACATGATCGGCCGCACCTGCGGCCTCCTCGTCGAGCTGTACGCCCATGTGGAGCCCAGCGGCTGGCGGATCAGCGACCGCCCCGGGCGCGACACCCGCCGCGCCCGCGCCTGGCTCGGCGAGGACCTCGACGCCCTGGAGGAGTTCACCCAGGGGTACGAGGGCCCGCTGAAGGTCTCCGCCGTCGGGCCGTGGACCCTCGCCGCCGCCCTGGAGCTGCGTGGCGGCGAGGCGGCGGTCAGCGACCCGGGCGCCTGCCGCGACCTGACCGCCTCGCTGGCCGAGGGCGTCCGCGCCCACCTCGCCGACCTGCGGCGCCGGGTGCCCGGCGCGCGCCCCGTCCTCCAGCTCGACGAACCGTCGCTCACCGCCGTCCTCCAGGGCCGCGTGAAGTCCGCCAGCGGCTACCGCACCCACCCCGCCGTCGACCGCGCCGACGTGGAGGGCGGCTTGCGCACCCTCGTCGAGGCGGCGGACGGCGCGCCCGTCGTCGTCCATTCGTGTGCGCCCGCCGTCCCGTTCGCCCTGCTGCGGCGGGCGGGCGCGGCGGGCGTCTCGTTCGATTTCTCCCTGCTCACCGAGCGTGAGGAGGAGGCGATCGGCGAGGCGGTGGAGGGCGGCACCGCGCTCTTCGCCGGAGTGGTGCCCGGCGTGGACGGCCGATTGTCAGACCCTGCCGGTAGCGTCATGGGTGTCAGGACGCTGTGGCGCAGGCTGGGGCTGACGCCGGGGACTCTCTCCGAGTCCGTGGTGGTCACCCCGTCGTGCGGGCTGGCGGGCGCTTCGCCCGCGTACGCCCGCGCCGCGCTCGCCCACGTCGTCCGGGCCGCGACCTCGCTCGCAGACAACCCTGAGTGACGACCACTCACGGACCACGGGAGGACAAGACGGTGGCTGGCGAACAGCACGCAGCGGCAGCAGAGGTGCCCGCGGCGGCGCGGGAGGAGCACGCGCAGCTCGCTGAGCAGATCGAGGAGCACCGCTTCCGGTACTACGTGAAGGACGCCCCCGTCATCAGCGACGCGGAGTTCGACCGGCTGCTGCGCTCCCTGGAGGCGATGGAGGAGGCACACCCCGGGCTGCGCACCCCGGATTCCCCGACCCAGAAGGTCGCCGGCGCGTACGCCACGGAGTTCACCGAGGTCGAGCACCGCGAGCGGATGCTCTCCCTCGACAACGCCTTCGACGACGAGGAGTTGGCCGCCTGGGCCGAGCGGATCGCCGCGGAGCTGGGCGGCGACCCGAAGAGCGCCGGATACCACTTCCTGTGCGAGCTGAAGGTGGACGGCCTCGCGGTCAACCTCACCTACGAGCACGGCCGCCTCACCCGCGCCGCCACCCGCGGCGACGGCCGCACCGGCGAGGACATCACCCCCAACGTCCGCACCATCGCCGAGATCCCGCACCGCCTCACCGGCGAGCGGATCCCGGAGCTGGTCGAGGTCCGCGGGGAGGTGTACTTCCCCATGGAGAAGTTCCTGGAGCTCAACGAACGCCTCGTCGCCGACGGCAAGCCCCCGTTCGCCAACCCGCGCAACGCCGCCGCCGGTTCGCTCCGCCAGAAGGACCCGAAGGTCACCGCCACCCGCCCGCTGCACATGGTGGTCCACGGCGTCGGTGCCCGGCAGGGCTTCGACATCGACTGCCAGTCGCACGCCTACGACCTGCTGCGCGAGTGGGGCCTGCCCACCGCCGCGCACAACCGCGTCGTCGACTCCCTCGCCGCCGTCCGCGAGTTCATCGCCCGCTACGGCGACGCCGAGACCCGCCGCACCGCCGTCGAGCACGAGATCGACGGCGTGGTCGTCAAGCTCGACGAGATCCCGCTCCAGGGACGGCTGGGCTCCACCTCCCGCGCCCCGCGCTGGGCGATCGCCTGGAAGTACCCGCCGGAGGAGGTCAACACCAAGCTCGTCGACATCCGCGTCGGCGTCGGCCGCACCGGCCGCGTCACGCCGTACGCCGTCGTCGAGCCGGTCACCGTCGCCGGCTCCGAGGTCGAGTTCGCCACGCTCCACAACCAGGACGTCGTCAAGGCCAAGGGCGTCCTCATCGGCGACACCGTCGTCATCCGCAAGGCGGGCGACGTCATCCCGGAGATCCTCGGCCCGGTGGTCGATCTGCGCGACGGCGGCGAGCGGGAGTTCGTCATGCCCGCCGACTGCCCCGAGTGCGGTACGCCGCTCCAGCCGGCCAAGGAGGGCGACATCGACCTGCGGTGTCCCAACGCCCGCTCCTGCCCCGCGCAGATCCGCGAGCGGCTCTTCTACCTCGCCGGGCGCAAATGCCTCGACATCGAGAACTTCGGCTACGTCGCCGCCACCGCGCTCAGCCAGCCGCTGGAGCCCGCCGAGCCGCCGCTGAAGGACGAGGGCGACCTTTTCGGCCTCTCCATCGAGCAGTTGCTCCCCATCAAGTCCTACGTCCTCGACCCGGACTCCGGCCTGCCCAAGCGGGACCCGAAGACCGGCGAGGAGAAGATCGTCACGTTCTTCGCCAACCAGAAGGGCGAGCCGAAGAAGAACGCCCTGGCCATGCTGGAGAACATCCAGGCGGCGAAGGAGCGCCCGCTGGCCCGGATCATCACCGGCCTGTCGATCCGTCATGTCGGCCCGGTGGCCGCCGAGGCGCTGGCCCGCGAGTTCCGGTCGATCGACCGCATCCGCGAGGCCGACGAGGCGGAGCTGGCCGCGGTGGAGGGCGTCGGGCCCACCATCGCCGCCTCCCTCAAGCGCTGGTTCGAGGTCGACTGGCACCGCCAGATCATCGAGAGCTGGCGCGCGGCCGGGGTCCGGATGGAGGAGGAACAGCAGGCCGACGAGGGGCCGCGCCCCCTGGAGGGCCTCACCGTCGTCGTCACCGGCACCCTGGCCTCCCACACCAGAGATGGCGCGAAAGAGGCCCTGCAGAGTCTCGGGGCGAAGGTGACCGGTTCCGTTTCCAAGAAGACCGGATTCGTCGTCGTGGGTGACAACCCCGGTTCCAAGTACGACAAGGCGATGCAGTTGAAGGTGCCCGTGCTGGACGACGACGGCTTCGCGGTACTGCTGGAACAAGGGCCTGACGCGGCACGCCAGGTGGCGGTCACGCCGCCCGAGGAGGAGTGACAGGCCGCCCCTTCGGCGCATACCAGAGTGATCGGGATGGCCAGGTCGCATTCGGGCAACCGCTGCCGATCGCTGCCCGTAGGGGCCCTTCGCGTCCTACTGTTGAGAGGTGCGCCTGCCGTGGCGCGGGCACAGCCGGCTGTGAGAGGGATCGGAATGAAACCGACCGACAGCGCCGCTCCGGCGTCGCGGCTCCGCCGGCTTGTGGTGCCCGCGCTGCCCGCCGCCTTCACCGTCCTGGCGGGTCTCACCCTCCTGGGCGGGGTGATCTGGACACTGGGCGAGCGGCGGGCGCTGTTCCCCTCCGGCACCGTCGGCTGGTCGCTGGCGGTCCTCACCGGCATCATCGTCGGCCACCTCGTCGCCCTCGGCCGGGACCGCTGGTGGGGCGGCACCGGCTCCGGCGCCGCCCTCGCCCTCGCCGTCGTCCTCCTCTACGGCTGGATGCCCGCGGTCCTGGTCAGCCTCGCCGTCGTCGTCCTCGTCGGCGCGGCCCGCCGTCACCGCTGGCGGCAGGCCGTCCTGCACGGCGCGGTCGACCTGCTGGGCGTCGGGGCCGCGGCCCTGGGCGGCGCGGCCCTCGGCAACACCGCCACGGTCCGCCATCCCTGGCAGCCCGAGGCGTGGGACCTCGCCGTCCTCCCGCAGGTCGTCGCGGCCGCCGCCTGCTATCTCCTGGTCACCCGCGGCCTGTTGTGGTGCACCCTGCTGCCGCGCGGCGGCGGCCTGCCGACCGTCACCCGCACCGCGCTGACCCGTCAGCTACTGGTCGGCGTCGCGCTGTTCGGCATCGCCCCGCTGATCGCCGTCACCGCCGATCACGCCCCGCTGCTGCTGCCGCTCTACGCCGTCCCGCTCATCGCCCTCGACTCCACCCTCTGGATCGCCCGCGCCCGCGCCGAGGAGCAACTGCGCGATCCGCTGACCGGACTCCCCAACCGCCAGTGGCTGCTGGAGCGCGCCTGGTCCGCGCTGGACGAGGCCGAGCGGATCGAGGCCCGGTGCGCCCTGGTCCTGATCGACCTCGACCGCTTCCGTTCGGTCAACGACACCCTCGGGCACCTCGCCGGTGACCGCCTGCTGCTCCAGATCGCCGACCGGCTGCGCGACGCCCTGCCACGCGGCGCCGAGGCGGCCCGCCTCGGCGGGGACGAGTTCGCCGTCCTGCTGCCCACCGCGGACTCCCTCACCAGCGCCCAGCGGGTGGCCCGCAACCTCGTCGCCACGCTGGGCTCCCCCCTCGACCTCGACGGTCTGACCCTCGTCCTCGAAGCGAGCGCGGGGGTCGCCGTCTTCCCGGACCACGCGCTGGACGCCGAGGGCCTGCTGCGCCGCGCCGACGTCGCGATGTACCAGGCCAAGCGGGACCGCAGCGGCGTCGAGGTCTACGAGGCCCGGCGCGACGGCAACACCCCCGACCGCCTCGGTCTCCTCGGCGATCTGCGCCGCGCCCTCGACGCCGGGGACGTCGAACTGCACTACCAGCCGAAGGTCGGCTTCGACGGCCATGTGGCGGGCCTGGAGGCGCTGGTGCGGTGGGTGCACCCGGACCGCGGACGGGTGCCTCCGGACGAGTTCATCGCCATCGCCGAGACCTCCGGTCTGATGCCCCGGCTGACGGAGTACGTGCTGGAGACCGCGCTCGCCCAGGTGGCGCGGTGGCGGGCGATGGGCCTGGAGGTGCCGGTCGCGGTCAACGTCTCACCGCGCGATGTGCACTCGCCGGGCTTCGCGGGCGCGGTCGCCGCCCGCCTCGCCCGGCACCGCGTACCACCCGGAGCGCTCCAGTTGGAGATCACCGAGCATGTGCTGCTGGAGGACCCGCAGCGGGCGGCCGACACCCTCGCCGGGCTGACCGGACACGGCGTCAAGATGTCCCTCGACGACTTCGGCACCGGCTACTCCTCCCTGGTCCATCTGCGGCGGCTGCCGGTCAGCGAGCTGAAGATCGACCGCTCCTTCGTGGCCCGCCTCGCGGTCGACAACGAGGACGCCGAGATCGTCCGCTGCACCCTCGACCTCGCCCACTCCCTCGGGCTGCTGGTCGTCGCCGAGGGTGTGGAGGACGACGAGACCTGGGAGCGCCTGCGCGACCTCGGGTGCGACGCGGTGCAGGGCTGGCTGGTGGCGGCGGCGATGCCGCCGGACGAGACCACCGCCTGGCTGCGCGCCCGTGGCGAGCACGGCTGGCACCGTGAGTCGGAGACGTCCGCCCTCGCGGCGGAGAGGGCGGCCGACCGCCCTTCGGGACAGGTCCTGAACTGAGGACCCGGCCATCCGCCGTCCCTCCTCCCCGCTCCGACCACACCACCCGGCCGCCCGGCACGCCGGACACGCCCACCGCGCCGGACACGCCCGCCGTGCAGGGGGCGCCCGTCCTGCCCGGTGAACCCGGCGCCTCGGCTGAGCCCGCCGCATCCGGTGAGCCCGGTGAGTCCGCTTCGCCCGGTGAACCCGGCACTCCGGCCTTGCCCGGTGCGCCCGATCAACCCGGCGTGCCCGATCAACCCGGCGGCCCGCCCCGGCCCCGCGTACCCGGCACACCGGCCGGGCCTGCGGCACGCGACGAGCCCGACGCGCCCGCCCCGCCCGACGAGCCCGCCTCTTCCGCCGGACCCGGCGCCTGCGACACCCCGCCTTCCCCGGGGAGCCTCTGACCGGCACCGCCTCGCCACCGGCACCGTCTTGCCCACCGGCACCGGCACCGGCACCGCCTCGTCACCGCCACCGCACCCATCTCCTCCCCGATACGGACCGGACCGGCCCACCCGGCCCACTCACCTCGCCGACGCCACCCGCACCCGCCCCCGCACCCGCCCCCGGGCAGGTGCCCGCTCCGGGCCCCCGGGAACGCACCCCCGCCGGCCCCCAGGAATGCAGGCGCGGCTCCCTACGCCGGGGCCATAGGATTGGGCCGTACAGATTCAAGCCGTACAGATTCACGTAGATCCCCGACAGCCGGATCCCTGGCGGATCCCCGTCGGATTCCCGTTCACGTGGAACTCCGAGAACCAGCAGAGGAACGCTGCATGCCTGGCATCACGCGCGAGGAGGTCGCCCACCTCGCACGGCTGGCACGTCTGGAGCTGAAGGACGAAGAGCTCGACCACTTCGCCGGACAGCTCGACGACATCATCGGCGCGGTCGCCCGCGTCTCCGAGGTCGCCGACCAAGACGTACCGCCGACCTCCCACCCGCTGCCGCTGACGAACGTCATGCGGGCGGACGAGGTCCGTCCGTCGCTCACTCCCGAGCAGGCGCTCTCCGGCGCCCCCGCCCAGGAGCAGCAGCGTTTCAAGGTGCCGCAGATCCTGGGGGAGGAGTGACCGACATGGCAGACCTGATCAAGCTCACCGCCGCCGAGACCGCGGCGAAGATCGCGTCCGGCGAGGTCACCGCCGTCGAGGTGACCGAGGCCCATCTGGCCCGTATCGAGGCCGTCGACGAGAAGGTGCACGCCTATCTCCACGTCGACCGTGAGGGTGCGCTGGCCCAGGCCCGCGCCGTCGACGACAAGCGCGCCCGCGGCGAGAAGCTCGGCCCGCTGGCCGGTGTGCCGCTCGCGCTGAAGGACATCTTCACCACGAAGACGATGCCCACCACCGTCGGCTCCAAGATCCTCGAAGGCTGGATCCCGCCGTACGACGCGACGCTCACCAAGCGCCTCAAGGACGCCGACGTCGTCATCCTCGGCAAGACCAACATGGACGAGTTCGCCATGGGGTCCTCCACCGAGAACAGCGCCTACGGCCCGACCGGCAACCCCTGGGACCTCACCAAGATCCCCGGCGGTTCCGGCGGCGGCTCCTCCGCCGCCCTCGCCTCCTTCCAGGCGCCGCTCGCCATCGGCACGGACACCGGCGGCTCCATCCGCCAGCCCGCCGCCGTCACCGGCACCGTCGGCGTCAAGCCCACCTACGGCGCGGTCTCCCGCTACGGCATGGTCGCCTTCTCCTCCTCCCTCGACCAGGGCGGGCCCTGCGCCCGTACGGTCCTGGACACGGCGCTGCTGCACGAGGCGATCGCCGGCCACGACGAGCTGGACTCCACCTCCATCGACGCGCCGGTCCCGCCGGTCGTCGAGGCGGCCCGCAACGGCGACGTGCGGGGCATGCGCGTCGGCGTCGTCAAGCAGTTCCGCGGCGAGGGCTACCAGGCCGGTGTGGTGCAGCGGTTCGAGGAGTCCGTCGAGCTGCTGAAGAGCCTCGGCGCCGAGATCGTCGAGCTGGACTGCCCCTCCTTCGACCTGGCGCTCTCCGCGTACTACCTGATCGCGCCGTCCGAGTGCTCCTCGAACCTCGCCCGGTTCGACGCCATGCGCTACGGCCTGCGGGTCGGCGACGACGGTACGAAGTCCGCCGAGGAGGTCACCGCCCTCACCCGCGAGGCCGGTTTCGGCGACGAGGTCAAGCGCCGCATCGTCCTCGGCACCTATGCGCTCAGCTCCGGCTACTACGACGCGTACTACGGCAGCGCCCAGAAGGTCCGCACGCTCATCACGCGGGAGTTCGAGGCCGCTTTCGAGCAGGTCGACGTCATCGTGTCGCCGACGACGCCCACCACCGCCTTCCCGATCGGTGAGCGCGCCGACGACCCGATGGCGATGTACCTCGCCGACCTGTGCACCATCCCGACGAACCTGGCCGGCAACGCTGCCATGTCGCTGCCCTGCGGCCTGGCGCCGGAGGACGGCCTGCCCGTCGGACTGCAGATCATCGCCCCCGCCATGAAGGACGACCGCCTCTACAAGGTGGGCTCGGCCGTCGAGGCCGCCTTCGTGGAAAAGTGGGGTCACCCGCTGCTGGAGGAGGCACCGTCACTGTGAGCAACATCGGCAAGAAGGCCAAGAACTTCAAGAAGTCCAAGTCCGGCGTGTACCTGTCGATCGGCACCACCGCGTTCGGCGCCTTCAGCGTGTTCAAGCAGGCCAAGGAGGCCCGCAACGAGCACGACACGCTCCGGCTGATCGACGCGGGCGTCTCCGCCGCGGCGATCGTCACCGGCCTGGCGATCCTCTACCGCGAACTGAAGCGCCTGGGCGACGACGACGTCCTGCTGGGCTGAGAGGGAAAGTTTCACCGTGACAGTCACTGACCTGGTGTCGTACGAGGACGCCCTCGCGTCCTACGACCCCGTCATGGGCCTGGAGGTCCATGTCGAGCTCGGCACCAAGACCAAGATGTTCTGCGGGTGCGCCACCACGCTCGGCGCCGACGCCAACGCGCAGACCTGCCCCACCTGCCTGGGCCTGCCCGGCTCCCTCCCGGTCGTCAACGCGATCGGTGTCGAGTCGGCGATCAAGATCGGCCTGGCGCTGAACTGCTCCATCGCCGAGTGGTGCCGCTTCGCCCGGAAGAACTACTTCTATCCGGACATGCCGAAGAACTTCCAGACCTCCCAGTACGACGAGCCGATCGCCTACGACGGTTACCTCGACGTCCAACTGGAGGACGGCGAGGTCTTCCGCGTCGAGATCGAGCGCGCCCACATGGAGGAGGACACCGGCAAGTCGACGCACGTCGGCGGCGCCACCGGCCGTATCCACGGCGCGTCCCACTCCCTGCTCGACTACAACCGCGCCGGCATCCCGCTCATCGAGATCGTCACCAAGCCGATCGAGGGCGCGGGCGAGCGGGCCCCCGAGGTCGCCAAGGCGTACGTCGCCGAGCTGCGTGAGCTGATCCGGGCCCTGGGCGTCTCCGAGGCGCGCATGGAGATGGGCCAGATGCGCTGCGACGTCAACCTCTCGCTGCGCCCGAACGGCACCGAGACGTTCGGCACCCGCTCGGAGACGAAGAACGTCAACTCGCTGCGCTCCGTGGAGCGGGCGGCGCGCTTCGAGATCCAGCGGCACGCCGCGGTCCTCTCCTCCGGCGGCACCATCGTCCAGGAGACCCGGCACTTCCACGAGGAGGACGGCTCGACCACGGCCGGCCGCATCAAGGACAACGCCGAGGACTACCGCTACTTCCCCGAGCCGGACCTGGTGCCGGTCGCGCCCGCCCGCGCGTGGGTCGAGGAGCTGCGGGCGGCCCTGCCCGAGCTGCCGCGCGTCCGCCGCAACCGGCTGCGCGAGGAGTGGGGCGTCTCCGCCCACGACATGCAGTCGATCCTCAACGCCGGTGCGGTCGATCTGATCGTCGCCACCATCGAGGCGGGCGCGGGCTCCGCCGCCGCCCGGAAGTGGTGGATGGGCGAGCTGGCCCGCCGCGCCAACGAGGACGGCGTGGAGCTGTCCGCACTGCCGATCACCCCGGCGCAGGTCGCCCGGGTCGCCGCGCTGGTCGACGAGGGCTCCCTCAACGACAAGCTGGCCCGGCAGACCATCGAGGGTGTGCTCGCCGGTGAGGGCGACCCGGACACCGTCGTCGAGAAGCGCGGCCTGAAGGTCGTCTCCGACGAGGGCGCGCTGGGCGCGGCCGTCGACGAGGCCATCGCGGGCAACGCCGCCATCGCCGACAAGATCCGCGGCGGCAAGGTCGCCGCGGCGGGCGCCCTGGTCGGCGCGGTCATGAAGGCCACCCGCGGCCAGGCCGACGCGGCCCGCGTCCGCGAACTGATCCTGGAGAAGCTGGGCGTCGAGGGCTGACGACCACTCCTGGCCCACGCGACGGCGGCCGCCTTCCGGAAACCTTCCGGGAGGCGGCCGCCGTTCGTATGCGCCCTCCCGGTGAACCGGTTACGTGATCAAGGAATGCCGGGCGGGCCGGGGGCGCTGTAGCAGGGCAACGGACCGGGACGTGGAACGCGTCCCCTGACACCCTGGAGGAACGGTGCCTCAGCACGCTCTCGCCACCCGGATCGGCACGGTAGGTGTCTGGCACGGCGGGCTCGGTCATCTGCCGGCGGCGGTCGGCCGGGAGGCGGCCGCGGAGATCGAGCGCCTCGGGTACGGCGCCCTGTGGGTGGGGGAGGGGCCCACCTCGAAGGAGGCGTTCACCCATGCGGGGCTGCTGCTCGCCGCCACCGAACGGCTCACCGTCGCCACCGGCATCGCCAACATCTGGGCCCGCGACGCCGCCGCGGCGGGCGCAGCCACCCGTACCCTCGCCGAGGCGTACGACGGCCGCTTCCTGCTCGGTCTGGGTGCCAGCCACGCCCCGCTCGTCGGGGTGCGCGGTCACACGTACACCAAGCCGTTGGCGGCGATGCGCGGCTATCTCGACGCGATGGACGGCGCGGCGTACGAGGGCCCGGACCCGGTGCGGGAGCCCGGGCGGGTGCTGGCGGCGCTCGGCCCGAAGATGCTGGAGCTGGCCCGGGACCGCGCGAGCGGCGCCCACCCGTACTTCGTGCCGGTGGAGCACACCGTCACGGCCCGTGAGGTCCTCGGTGACGGGCCGCTTCTCGCGCCCGAGCAGGCGGTGTTGCTGGAGAGCGACCCGGCGACGGCCCGCGCGGTCGCCCGTGAGCGGCATGTGAGCCGTTATCTGACGCTGCCGAACTACGTCGGGAACCTGCGCCGGTTCGGCTTCGGCGACGAGGACTTCGCGGACGGCGGCAGCGACCGGCTGGTCGACGCGCTCGTGGCCTGGGGCGATGTGGACGCGATCCGCCGCCGGGTGCGTGCCCACCTCGACGCGGGCGCCGACCACGTAGCCGTCCAGCCGCTGACGGCGGACGCCACGGACCCCGGCCTCGCCCAGCTCCGGGAGCTGGCACCGGCGCTGCTGGAGGGCTGAGGGCGCTGAGCGGGCGCGGGTGGGCGGTCCCGGCGGACCGGTACGTCGGCCGGGGCCGGTGCGGCGGGCGGGGCGAGCGGTCCGCCCGCAGCCGGCCCGCCCGACCGGTCAGCCGTAGCCCCTACGGGATCCGCCCGGCCCGAGGCCGCGGCAACTCGGTCCACGGGGAGCCGGGCTTGCGTACGGGAGGGGTGGGCACGTCGAGCGTCTTGGCCGGCCGAGGCACCAGGCGCAATCGCGCGGTGTGGTACCGCACAGCCACCTTGCCCTTGCCGGTGCGGCAGGGTGAACCAGCCGGGGCGGCGCAGTTGGACATCGGGCAGGCGCGCTTCAACGAGCGCGTACGGGTCGGCGGTCACCGCCAGATCGTTCTATGAAGGTGTCGCAGGAGACTCGCCGTTCGGAACAACTCGGAACAACCCATGGAACGTGATCGCCGCAGGTCGGGTGTCACGGGGCCGGGCGATTCACAGGCGAACACTTATGAAACGAGCTTGCTGCGGGCGCGGGCGCGGGCCGGGTCGGGTCGGCCTGACTGCGCTGAACGGCGTGGGACGGGATCGGTTGTCCCGTATCGCTCCTCCAGGTCCTCCTCGCCCTTCTTGGTGACCCGCGCCAGCCGCTTGCACAGCACGACACCAGCTCACCCCGTGCCCGCACATCCGCCACGTACAGCAGGCACAACCAGTAGCGCCGTCCGCTGCACGGCGCCGACCTTGCCCAGCTCGGCCGCGTCCAGCACCCGCGCCTGCCCCGGCGAAGTGCCCCACCTTCCCCAGCGGAACGCCTCCAGCCACGTCGCAGTCGGCCCCAGCAGCTCCAGCCGATCCAGGTAGGCAAGGTGTTCCCGCAGGTGTGACACCGTCGGCGCCTTCGCCGGCCGCTTCGGCTCGTCGAACCTGCTGCGCGAGCCGGACACCACCCGCGGCAGCCCGAGGATCCGGATGATGTCGGCGTCGACGAGCAGAGCGGCGATCTGTGCGAAGAACCGCGTGGTCACCTCGATGCGGATCTCCGAGGCCATCGCGTCCGGCGTGGTGCGGCCGGGCAGCTCCAGGCGCTCCTTGACCAGCCGCTCCAGCGCCACATCGATCAGGTCGGCCGGGTTGTCCTTGCCCTGCACCGCCCTCGCGGAGGTCCAGCCGCGGGGGAACGTCCGGGTACTCTTCGACCACGCCCGCCACCCCTCCCACCTGTGCCACGACAAGGGGTGACCGGCTGGAAACCACGTCACGTGATCTACAACTATTGACGATTGCTCTCGCGGAATCCGCCTATGGCTGCGCTCCTGGACCGGTTGGGGCGTCAACGTGCCGGCCAGGATGCGCAGCCCGGCCTCCTGATCGCCGGTCCGGATGAAGGCGGCGTCCGGCGCGTCCAGCACCGCGCGTACGCGGGGATCACGGGCGGACGGGCCGGCTCGCTGCGCCACGGGCCTTCATGCCGATGACCTGGGGTGTGCATACCGTGGCGTCATGTCATCGATGTTTTTCGCCGTGGCGGTTTCATCGGGTCTCGCCACGGCTACGCGGCTGCTCGACCTTGCAGGGGTGTTCGCGTGTGCCGTTCTGGGGGGAATCGTCGCCCGGCAGGAGGGCCTGGACCTGTTCGGCTTCCTCGCTGTCGGCATCACTTCCGGGCTCGGCGGCGGGCTGCTGCGAGACGTGCTGCTGCAGCACGGCACCCCGGTGGCGCTCACCGATTACGCATACCTGAGCACCTGCCTCGTCGGGATCCTGATCTCCTTCCTCGCGCGGATCAACGGGCCGGTCTGGGGGAACCTGTACACGGTTCTCGATGCCGCGGTCATCGGTTTCTGGTCGGTGGCGGGTGTCAACAAGACGCTGTCGGCCGGCCTGGGATGGCTTCCCGCCCTCCTGCTGGGCACCATCTCGGCCATCGGCGGCGGAGCCCTGCGCGACATCATCCTGGGCCGCCGGCCCGCGGTCTTCGGCGGCAACGGGCTATACGCCACCGTTGCCCTCGCGGTCTCCGGCACGACGGTGATCTGCTGGTACACCGGAGTCCCGCAGATCGGTACAGGACTGGGCATCCTCCTCGCCCTGGTGTTCCGGCTGGCCGCTGTGCACTTCGACTGGGCGCTGCCCGGCGGGCGCGACTGGCACCCGGCCGCACGACTCGCCGAAGTGCCCGACCATCTACGGCCTCAAGGCGCCCACCGACGCGACGACAGCCGACACCACCACCAGCGCGACGACCGGCCGCCCACCTGAACCGGCTGCAGCCATCCCACTTCAGCGACACCTGTTCGGCCGAACACACCGCGCGCCCGCCACGGCAGCACGCTGAGATGTCTCAAGGAGAATCCACTCGGGGCAGGGCGAGAGGCGTACCACCAATGGGAACTGGATCCGCACCCAGCGCCGAGGACATAGTGCTCGTGGCCGAAAAGGGCTGGGACGGGACGTCCGAACAGCCGACCGGACACATCGAAGTACGGATCAGCGACGGAAAGATCACCGACGTCGGCCCGCGCGTGGACCGTGGCGGCGCCCAAGTGATCGACCTCGGCGACCGCATGCTCCTGCCGGGCTTCATCGACTGCCACATACATTCTTCCCTCGACCCCGCCAACCTCCTCGAAGCCTCCGTCAACGAGTCCCCCGCGGAAGTCGCCCTCCGCAGCCTGCCGACGCTGAACTCGCTGGTCAACCGCGGTTTCACGACCGTGCGCGACCTGGCTGCCGCGGTATCCGAACCCGTCACCGTGTACCTGCGTGACGCCATCGAGCACGGCATCGTGCGAGGGCCGCGCATGATCGTCGCACCGCACATCATCTCCGCCCGGGCGGCGCACGGCGACATGTCGGGCCTCGTAGCCCCTGGCTACGGGCTGGACATCGGCGCGGTCGCCGACGGCCCCGCCGAGATCATGAGCATGGTCAGGAAGGAAGTCCGCTTCGGAGCCGAGTGGATCAAGTTCGGCGCCACCGGCGGTTTCGCCACCCCCTCCGACGACCCGTCACAGGTCACCTACAGCCAGGAAGAGATGAACGCCCTCGTCTCCACAGCCACGGACCTGGGCATCCCCTGCACCCCCCACGCCTACGGCGACGAAGGAGTACGCCGAGCCGTCGAGGCCGGCGTGCGGTCCATCGACCACGGCAACCTCGCCTCGGACGAGACCCTGGCCATGATGGAGGACAAGGGCGTCTTCCTCGTGCCCACCCAGTTCATGGTCAACGACGCGCTCGACAACCTGGACAACGAGGACTACTGGATCGGCAAGACAACCGCCGAACGCCGCAAGTTCCGCCACTACCACGACCAACTCCGAGCCTGCGCACGCACAGTCGCCGCCAGCAACGTCCGCATCGCCTTCGGCACCGACGCCGGCATGTTCCCCCACGACAACAACTGGCGCGAGTTCGGCGCCATGGTCAACAGCGGCATCACCCCCGTACGGGCCCTGCGAGCCGCCACCAGCACCGCCGCCGACCTCCTCCAGCGCCCCGACCTCGGCCGACTCGCCACCGGCTGCACCGCCGACGTCATCGCCATCCCCGGCGACCCGTTCCAAGACATCGACGCCACCGGCGCCGTCGACTTCGTCATCAAGGAAGGCACCACACTCCGCCTGCCCGAGTGTTGATCTTCTGTACCAGGGGCTGGTACGACCTGAAGATCAGCGGCTCAGCTCCACCAGGGCATCGGTGATCTCCGCCTGCCGGGACCAGCACAGGGCCGCGAGCAGCGTGACCTGTACGGCCTCGGCGGTATCGCGGAAATCCGAGGGGTACATCGTGATTGCCCGCGCTCGTCAGGCGGTCAGCATCGTCTCCGAACAGCCCGCGAACAATTCGGCCGGCAGCCCGAGCTTCCGTACGGCGTTCAGCTTGGTGATCTCCGTCAGCAGCGATTCCAGGCCCACCGCGCCCGTATGCCGCTCCAGCGCGGCCAGCAGAGACCTCCAGTACATCGGGGCGCTGAACCACGAGTGGGACGGCGGCGGCGAGGCGTGGAACGACGGCTGTTTGGACAACTGGGTCACCGCCAGGACCGCCGCCACCACGGCCCACTACGACCGCCGCGACATCCCGCTCCACCACGAGCCGGCCGACACCTTCACCGTCTGCGACGCGTACCACGCCGCCCTCCACTCCTCCACCAGCCCCAACCGCAACCACCTGGTCAGCGGCTGGACCGGCTTCGAGCCGGGCACCGGCAGGCGCGCGGTCGGCAACGACGCGTACGACAAGGACACCCGCCCCGGCTACACCTGGACGACGTACCCGGAGCGGCTGGAGAAGGCCGGGCGCAGTTGGCGCGCGTAGCAGGAGTGGGACAACTTCACCGACAACAACCTGGAGTTCTACGCCCGCTTCAAGGCGGTCGCGAAGAAGGCGCTGGTGAAGGTGGCCCCTCACCCCGCTCGCGTACGGCGGCGCCGCCCCGCGCACCCTGACGGTCCGGGCCGGCGCCACCCGCACCGTCGCCCATCCGGCGGGCGCCGCCCACGGCTGGTACGACCCGGCCCTGACGGTGGACGGGGACCCGTCGTTCCGGCGCCGGCTGATGGGCCACATCGAGGGCGGGGAGGAGCCGGTGACGGGGTGACGCCGCGTCAGGGGTACGCGGCCCGCTCCGGCGGGGCGCGCCCCGGGCGGTGCCGCGTGGGGCGGTGGCACGGGGCGCCGAGGACATCCCGTACGGGGTTGCGTACGGCTGAGGGGCGCCGGGGCGTGGCGTGACGGCGTGGGGCGCCGGGGCCTGCCGGACTGCCGTCGGCCCCCTGCCCGTCGGCTCCCTGTCCGTCCGCTGTCCCGGCGTTCATCCGACTCTCATCCGGCTCTCAGACGCGGCCCCTACGGTCGCGCCCATGGGAACGACCAGGACGACGACCGATGAGCGCGACGCGACGCGAACCGACGACCCGTCCGTGGCGGACGACACCGCCACCCCGGCCCCGGGGACGGAGGGGAGCACCGGGAAACCGGCCGGTGACGCCCAGGAGGGGGCGGTCCCGGCCGGAGACACCGACGCCGCCGACGCCGGGAGCGACGCCGACGCCGGGTCCGCCGGGAGCGCGGCGGAGCAGGACGAGGAGGGCGCGGGCCCCGAGTCGTCCGGTGTGAAGCGCGGCGCGGGTGCCGTCGTCGCCGCGGGGCTCGGCCTCGCCTCGGTGACCGGCACCTGGCTCGGCACGCTGCTCGCCGAACGGCAGACCCTGCTCGGGCAGATCAAGCTCCAGTCCGGCAAGGCCACCGACCAGATCGCCACGGTCTACGGGGCGCCCTGGCACACCACCGCGCTGATCAACGGCTTCTTCGCGGTCCTCGCGGTGGCCGTCGGCGCGGCGGTGCTCTTCAACCGGCCGCGCGCCACCTGGACGCGCGCCCTCGCCTGGGGCGGTCTCGCCCTCGGCGTCCTCGGGCTCCTCATCTCCGCGGGCATGTACTTCGACGTGCTGGCGAGCCTGCCCACCATCCCCAAGGCCCCCGCCCGGACCCCCGCGGGCTGACGCCCCGGCACCCCGCCCCGTACCCCGTCGTCACGGCGCCCGAAGGCCCACCGGCCCGTTCCGGTGGGCCTTCGGGCGATGGGAGAGGCGATGGGAGAGCGGGGCCGCCGTGCGAGCGGGCGCGGCGGGCCCGGGGCGGCGCGTGTGCGGTCCGGGGGTGCGCCCGGTGCCGTGCCGGTGGTCAGCGCCGGGCCTCGCGTCCGGCTCCGGCGTCCGGCCTCGCGTCCGGCTCCGGCGCCCCGCCTCCCGCCCGGGCCCGCGCGGCATCCGTGCCCTGCGCGGCATCCGTGCCCCGTTCGGCATCCGTTTCCCGCGCGGCGCCCCGACCGGCCCCGCGCCCGTATCCGCCCCCGCCCTCAGCCGACCGTCACCCGCAGAATCCGGTCGTCGCCCTTCCGGGGGCGGCCCCGGCCGTCGGTCTCGCCGGTCACCAGCCACAGCGCCCCGTCGTCCGCCGGGAGGACGGTCCGCAGCCGTCCGTAGCGCTTGGTGAGGAACGCCTGCGGGGCCGCCGCCGGTCGTGTGCCGTCCAGCGGGACGCGCCACAGCCGTTCGCCGCGGAGCGCGGCCATCCACAAGGACCCCTTGGCGTACGCCAGTCCGCTGGGCGAGGCGTCGGCGGGCTTCCAGGTCAGGACCGGGTCGACGTAGCCGCCGCCCGCCGGGCCCTTGCCCTCCCGGGCCGGCCAGCCGTAGTTACGGCCCGGCTCGATCAGGTTCAGCTCGTCCCAGGTGTCCTCGCCGAACTCCGAGGCCCACAGCCGCTTCGCGCCGTCCCAGGCGAGACCCTCCACATTGCGGTGGCCGTACGAGTACACCACCGAGCGGGGATCGGGGTTGCCCCGCGCGGGCGCCCCGTCCGGCGTCATCCGCAGGATCTTGCCCCCCAGGGACTTCCTGTCCTGCGCCAACTCCTCGCGGCCGGTCTCCCCGGTCGACGCGTAGAGCATCCGGTCCGGCCCGAAGGCGAGCCGGCCGCCGTTGTGGATACGGCCCTTGGGGATGGCCCGCAGCACCGTGCTGGGCGCCCCGAGCTGATCTCCGGGGCGCCGGGTGTCGTCGTAGCTCATCCGGACGATGCGGTTGTCGGAGGCGGTGGTGACGTACGCGTAGACGAGAGGGTCGCCGCGGAACGACGGGGAGACGGCCAGGCCCAGCAGCCCGCCCTCACCGCCCGGGGCGGTCCCGGGCACCGCACCCACCTCGGTCTTCCGGCCGTCGCGGGCCGAGACACGGGTGAGGGTGCCCTTGTCGCGGGAGCCGACCAGCAGATCACCGCCCGGCAGCGCGGCGACGCCCCAGGGGGAGTCGAGCCCGGTGGCCAGGGTGCGGGTCACCTCGGCCGATCCCTCGGCGGGCGGCGGGGAGACGTTCCGCTCCGGCCCGGTGACCGCGGCGGCGGACCGCTCCGGGGACGGCGCACCCGGGGCGGGCCCGGCCCCGTCGGCGGAGCACCCCGCCGCGAGGAGCAGCGCGGCGGCGGCCGTCACGGCGGTCGGAAGGCGGTGTGGCACGGCGGATTCCTCTCATCGGGGGAGCGGTGCACGGTGCGGGCCACGGCCCGGGGACGTACGCCGGGGACGGCGCGCACGCCGGACCGCACGCCCCCGAGCGCGCCGGACGCGCCGCCCGGGACGGGCCCCGCGGACGCCCGGGAACAGGCGGAGGGCCGCGAACGCCGGGGCGCCGCAGCCGCCCCTACGACGGCGCGGACGCCGGACCACCGGCCCCGCCCAAGAACACCACACCCGGTCCGCACCGCCCGGCGGCCGACACCGCGATTCCCTCCGCCGCCGCACGGAGCCCACCACGGCGGTGATACGCCCGACGTACCGTGCGCGTACGGGGCCGGGCGCGCGCCGCCCCGTTGCCGCGCGCTCGGGCGCCGCCCCCGGGGTCACCGTCCCGGGCCCGGCGGTCACGGATGCGGCCGGCCGGCGGTCACGGACACGGGCACCGCACCGGCGTCAGTACCAGGACCCCCGGGCAGGCGGCAGCGCGGCGATCTCCGCCAGGTCCGCGCGGTCCAGCACCAGGTCGGCGGCGTTGGCGTTCTGCGCCGCCCACCGTTCTTTCTTCGTCCCCGGTACGGGCACCACATGGCGGCCCTGCGCCAGCACCCAGGCCAGCGCGACCTGGCCCGGCGTCGCGCCGTACCGGGCGCCGACCCGGCGCAGCCCGGCCACCACCGGCTGGTTCGCCGCCATCATCTCGGCGGTGAAACGCGGGTGACGGGCCCGGATGTCCGCCGGCTCGAAGCCCTGGCCAGGGGTGAGGGTGCCGGTCAGATAGCCGTTGCCCAGCGGCATCGCGGCGAGGAAGCCGACGCCCCGCGACTCGCACCACGGCACCAGCTCGTCCAGCGCCTCCGGCGACCACACCGACAGCTCCGCCTGCACACTGCTGACCGGGAAGATCTGCTGGATACGCTCCAGTTGACGCATCGTCACCTGATGGGTGCGGGCCCCGGGGCGCCGCCCGCCACCGGGCACCGGCCGGTCCGTCCGCACCGGACGCAGCGCCCGCGCGCCCACCGCGCACAGCCCCAGGGACCGCACCTTCCCCGCCGCCACCAACTGCGCCATCGCCCCCCAGGTCTCCTCGATCGGCACCTCCGGGTCCGCCCGGTGCAACTGGTACAGATCGATGTGATCGGTACGCAGCCGCCGCAGCGAGGCGTCGCAGGCGCGCTTGACGTAGCCGGGCCGCCCGTTGGCGACGATGTGCTGCTCGCCCACGAGCAGCCCGCACTTGGTCGAGACGAACGCGTCCGCGCGCCGCTCCTGGAGTACCCGGCCCACCAGCAGCTCGTTGGTGAACGGCCCGTACATGTCGGCGGTGTCCAGCAGGCTGCACCCCCGGTCGAGCGCGGTGTGCACGGCCCGCAACGAACTCCCGAAATCCCGCTGCGACTCGGTGTACCCCCAGCTCATCGGCATGCAGCCGAGCCCGATCGCCCCTACTTCGAGCGTTGCCGCGCCGATCGTCCTGCGCTCCACCTGCGTCGTGCCTCCGTCCCCTCGCCCCCGGTCAAGGGCCAGACCAAACTAACGTCTGGAGGAACGGTCCTTCGCATAGCCTCGGAGCATGGCAACCGCAGATCCGCACGGCGCCCCGCACGACGTCTGGCTCCCGATTCCCCCGGAAGAGATCGACGGTCTCCCCGAGGGCCTGAACTACGTCCACTGGGACGCGGACCCCGAGTACCCCGCCGACCCGGCCCGGTGCGTGTTCTACACCGTCCCGTACATGAAGGACACGGCGACATCGCTGCGGCCGCTCGCCCGGATGAGCGGCGTCCGGGTCGTGCAGACGCTGACCGCCGGCGTCGAGTACATCCTGCCCGCACTGGACGGACTGCCGGCCGGCGCCCGCCTCTGCAACGCCCGTGGACTGCACGACGCCAGCACCGCCGAGCTGGCGCTGACACTCATCCTGGCCGCGCTCCGCGACATCCCCGGCTTCGTCCGCGCCCAGGACGCGGGGGAGTGGGCCCACGGATTCCGGCCCGCGCTCGCCGACAAATCCGTTCTCATCGTGGGGTACGGATCGATCGGCAGTGCCATCGAGGACCGGCTCACTCCCTTCGAGTGCGCGCGGGTGACGCGCCTCGCGCGCACCGCTCGTGAGACCGTGCGCGGTCCTGTGCATCCACTCTCCGCGCTCGACACGCTCCTGCCGGACGCCGATGTGGTCGTCCTGGCCACCCCGCTCACCGACGACACCCGTGGCCTGGCAGGACGCGCCTTTCTGGCCCGCATGAAGGACGGCGCCCTGCTGGTGAACGTCGCGCGCGGCGGGGTCGTGGACACGGCCGCGCTGCTCGCCGAGGTGACGTCCGGACGTCTGCGGGCAGCACTCGACGTGACCGATCCGGAACCTCTCCCGGCCGGACACCCGCTGTGGCGCGCCCCCGGCGTGCTCATCACTCCACACGTCGGGGGCTCCAGCTCTGCCTTTCTGCCCCGTGCGAAGCGCCTCCTGCGCGACCAGCTGACCCTTTTCGCCACCGGCCGGCCGCTGCGGAACACCATCGCCACGGCGGAGCGGAATGCCGAAGGGTAGCGCTACGGGGCCGTATGAATGCGCTGCGTGTCTGCACTTCACGCATAGTCACGCTCTGTAGAGAACCTATATCCCTGAGTGACCGATCTGGTGTATCGTCCCGAGCGGGGAAGGCGCCGGCGAGGCAAGCGGCGCCCGTGAAGCATCCGGAACGCGAGGGGGGCGACGGGCGATGTACGGCCGATGGGCACACCGCGAGACACGCGATCCACGAGCACCGGGAGGGACGGGGCAGCGGCCCCCGGTGCGCCGACCGCGTCACAGCCGGACCACGACGTGCGGGAGGGCCCGGTGAGCGCCCCGGGCGCGGTGCTCTCCCGGCCGCCCCTGCCCGCCGACCGGCCCCCGAGCCTGCTGCCGCAGATCGCCCTCGCGGTGGTCTGCGGGGGGTACGCCCTCGGCTCCGCCTTCGGCTGGGGATCCTCCGAACTCGCACTGATCATGGGCGACTTCGGGCTCAGCTTCGCCGCGCTGGTGGCCGCTGTCTCCTGCGCGCTGTACGCCTGCCGGACCGACCGTCACGCCCGCCCCGCCTGGGTGCTCTTCGCCCTCTCCTCGGCGATGGCCGCGCTCGGCAACGCCATCTGGGGCTGGTACGAGGCCGTCCGGGGCGTCCCGGTGCCCAGCCCCTCCGCGGCCGACTTCTGCTTCCTGCTCTTCGCGCCGCCCGCCATCGTCGGCCTGCTGGTGCTCGCCAAGCGGCCGGTCACCCGCGCCGGCTGGGTCTGCCTGGGCCTGGACTCCTGGCTGATCGGCGGCTCCCTGCTCACCCTCTCCTGGAGCCTGGCCCTCGCCAACACCGCCCACTTCCAGGGCCGTTCGGTCGCCCGGTGCGCGCTGGCGCTGGCCTATCCCCTGCTGGACATCGTGCTGGTGAGCATGGTCCTCGCCCTGCACTTCCGGCGCTCGTGCGGCCAGCGCTCGGCGGTCAACACCGCCATCGCCGCCCTCGCCCTGACGGTGCTGTGCGACGCGCTGTTCACCTCTCCGCTGCTGCGCGAGCACTACCGCTCCGGCCAGATCCTCGACGCCGGATGGTTCGCCGGGTCGGTCCTCCTCGCCTACGCCCCCTGGTTCACCCGCCGCGTCGCGGGGGACACCGCCGAGGACGCCGGACGGCTGCCGTGCCCCGCCCCGTACCCCGGCGCCCGCCCGCTCGCCGGCTCGCTGGGGGCCCTCGCCCCGTACCTCGCCGCCGCGGTGTGCACCCTCGGCATCCTCACCAACGTCCTCGACGGACAGCGCCTCGACCGCGTCGTCCTCTTCACCGGCTGCACGGTCGTGCTCGCCCTCGTCGTCCGCCAGGGCATCGTGCTGCTCGACAACCTCACCCTCACCCAGGAGCTGGCGCAGAAGGAGAACCACTTCCGCTCCCTGGTGCAGGGCTCCAGCGACGTCATCATGATCGCCGCGCCCAGCGGTGTGCTGCGCTACGTCAGCCCCGCCGCCGCCGGGGTCTACGGCCGCGACGCGGAGGAGCTGGTCGGCTCCGAACTCTCCGCGCTCATCCACCCCGAGGACCTCGGCCGGTTCCTCCACGAGGTCCGCCGCTTCCTCGCCGCCGACCCCCGCGACGAGCCCACCACCCGTATCGAATGCCGCTTCCGCGCCGGTGCCCGGCGGCCGGGCGGAGGGGGCACCTCCCGCTCGGGCGAAGCCGGGAGCGGGGGAGGCTGGCTCAACGTCGAATCCACCGTCAACCGCCACCACGGCGGCCTGATCTTCAACTCCCGGGACGTCACCGAGCGGGTCCGCCTCCAGGCGCAGCTCCAGCACAACGCCTCCCACGACGCCCTCACCGACCTGCCCAACCGCGCCCTGTTCACCGAGCGCGTCAGCAAGGCGCTGGCCGGCCGCCGCGCCGGGGACCACGGCACCGCCGTGCTCTACATCGACCTCGACGGCTTCAAGCAGGTCAACGACACCATCGGCCACCAGGCGGGCGACGAACTGCTCATCCAGGCCGCCCGGCGGCTCGGCGACTCGGTGCGCTCCGGCGACATAGCGGCCCGGCTGGGCGGTGACGAATTCGCCGCCCTGATCACCGGCGACGCCACCTGCGACCCCGCCACCCGGGAGTTCCGCATCCACGAGATCGCCGACCGGCTCCGCGTCACGCTCTCCGAGCCGTACCGCATCGAGGGGCGGGACGTCCGGGTCGCCGCCAGCATCGGGGTGGCCTTCGCCGAGCCCGGCATCACCCCGGCCGGTCTGATGCGCAACGCCGACCTCGCGATGTACCGCGCCAAGCAGGCCGGGAAGGGCCGCGTCGAGCTGTACGCCCCGCAACTGCAGGCCGAGGTGACGCGCCGCGCCGAGCTGGCCACCCGGCTGCGCAGCGCGCTGCACGACGGCGAGTTCCTGCTGCTGCACCAGCCGGTGGTCGAGCTGGCCACCGGCCGGGTCACCGCCGTCGCCGCGCACGCCCGGTGGCGCTCCGCCCAGGGCATCCTGTTCACCCCGGCGGAGTTCCTGCGGGTCGGCGAGCGCGGACGGCTCGCGGAGGACGGCGGCGACCGCACCGCGGAGCTGTGCCGCTGGCACCTGGAGGCCGCCATCGAGCAGGCCGCCGCCCGGCACCGCGCCGGTCACCGCGTCCCGGTCGGCGTCCGGCTCTCCGCCCGCCGCCTCCTCGACCACTCCCTGCCGCCCCGGACCGTCGAAACGCTCCTCGCCCGGCACGGCCTGCCCTCCGGCGCGCTCGTCCTGGAGCTGTCCGAGAGCGATGCCCGCACCCCGCTGGACGAGCTGGAGCGGCGCCTGGTCGCACTGCGCCGGCTCGGCGTCCGTATCGCGCTCGACGGCTTCGGCAGCGGGTACGCCGCGATCGGCGCGCTGCGCCGGCTCCCCATCGACGTCCTCCGGCTCGACCGCGGACTGATCGACGGCGTGGCGGAGTCCGCCCGGCTGCACAAGATCACGGCCGGTCTGCTGCGGATCGCCTCCGACCTCGGGATGCAGTCGGTCGCCGAGGGCGTCGATCTGCCCGAGCAGGTGCTCGCCCTGCGTGCGATGGGGTGCACCCACGGCCAGGGCGCCGCCTTCTCCGGGCCGCTCGACGAACACCGGCTGCGCCGCGTCCTGACGGCCGGTTCCACTCCGCTGCCGAGCCCGGCGGGTCCGAGCCGCTCGGTGGTGCTGACCGGCAGTGGCCTGCCCGTTCGGCACGGCGGGTCGGGTCCCGACGCCATCGTTCACCCCCCGCTCCGCTCACATAGTGAGACCTCCGTCCCACCCACTTGACACTCACGGCGCGCCGGGGGGAGGGTCAGTGCCATGCGCACCCGAATTCTCGTACTTGGACAGCGCGTCGGCTGAAGCTGGGCAACGATGAAGCCCATCTGACCGCACCGACGCGCTCCCCTCGCTTGCCTCCCGGCACGAGGGGTTTTTTGTTGCACCAGACCTCCCAAACCCCGCCAAAACCCTCAGCTTCGAGAAGAGACGCAGATGACCGAGCAGGCCACCGGGGCCCACCATCCGCAGCCGCGGACCCGCCACGCCCAAGGGACGCAGCGCGCCGCCGCCGTCGAGCACGTCACGGGTGCGCAGTCCCTCATCCGCTCTCTGGAGGAGGTCGGGGCCGACACGGTGTTCGGTATTCCCGGCGGTGCGATCCTCCCGGCGTACGACCCGATGATGGACTCCGCCAAGGTCCGCCACGTGCTGGTGCGGCACGAGCAGGGCGCGGGCCACGCCGCCGTCGGATACGCGCAGGCCACCGGCAAGGTCGGCGTCTGCATGGCCACCTCGGGCCCCGGGGCCACCAACCTCGTCACGCCGATCGCCGACGCCCACATGGACTCCGTCCCGATGGTCGCGATCACCGGGCAGGTCGCCTCCGGCGCGATCGGCACGGACGCCTTCCAGGAGGCGGACATCTGCGGCATCACGATGCCGATCACCAAGCACAACTTCCTGGTCACCGACCCCGCCGAGATCCCGCGGACGATCGCCGAGGCGTTCCACATCGCGTCCACCGGCCGCCCCGGACCGGTCCTCGTCGACATCGCCAAGGACGCGATGCAGGCGCAGACCACCTTCGCCTGGCCGCCCCACACCGAACTGCCCGGCTACCGCCCGGTGACCAAGCCGCACGCCAAGCAGATCCGCGAGGCGGCCCGGCTGATCGTCGAATCCAAGCGCCCGGTGCTCTACGTCGGCGGCGGCGTGATGAAGGCGGGCGCCACGGCGGAGCTGAAGGTGCTGGCCGAGCTGACCGGCGCGCCCGTCACCACCACGCTGATGGCGCTCGGCTCGTTCCCCGACACCCACCCGCAGCACGTCGGCATGCCCGGTATGCACGGCTCGGTCACCGCCGTCACCGCGCTGCAGAAGTCCGACCTGCTGATCACCCTCGGCGCCCGCTTCGACGACCGCGTCACCGGCAAGCTGGACTCCTTCGCCCCGTACGCCAAGGTCATCCACGCCGACATCGACCCGGCGGAGATCGGCAAGAACCGCGTCGCGGACGTGCCGATCGTCGGGGATGCCCGCGAGGTCATCGCCGATCTGATCGTCGCCGTCCAGGCGGAGCACGAGGCGGGCCACCGCGGTGACCACGCCGCCTGGTGGGCCGACCTCAACCGCTGGCGCGAGACGTACCCGCTGGGCTACGAACTCCCCGAGGACGGCAGCCTCTCCCCGCAGCAGGTCATCCAGCGGATCGGCCGGCTCGCCCCGGAGGGCACCATCTACGCCGCGGGCGTCGGCCAGCACCAGATGTGGGCCGCCCACTTCATCGACTACGACCAGCCCTCGACGTGGCTCAACTCCGGCGGCGCCGGGACGATGGGCTACGCCGTCCCCGCCGCGATGGGCGCCAAGGCGGGCATGCCCGACCGCACCGTCTGGGCGATCGACGGCGACGGCTGCTTCCAGATGACCAATCAGGAACTGACCACCTGTGCGCTGAACAACATCCCGATCAAGGTCGCGATCATCAACAACGGCGCGCTCGGCATGGTCCGCCAGTGGCAGACGCTCTTCTACAACCAGCGCTACTCCAACACCGTGCTGCACAGCGGTCCCGACGCCGGGCCCACGGACGAGAAGCCGCGCGGCACCCGCGTCCCGGACTTCGTCAAGCTGTCCGAGGCGATGGGCTGTGTCGCACTGCGCTGCGAGGACCCGGCCGAGCTGGACGACGTCATCGCCCGGGCCAACGCCATCAACGACCGCCCGGTGGTGATCGACTTCATCGTCCACGAGGACGCGCAGGTCTGGCCGATGGTGGCCGCCGGCACCTCCAACGACGAGGTCATGGCCGCCCGGGGCGTCCGTCCCGACTTCGGCGACAGCGCGGACGACTGAGCCCAGGACGTCACGGAAGATAGAGAGAAGACGACATGTCCAAGCACACGCTCTCCGTCCTGGTGGAGAACACCCCCGGCATCCTCGCCCGGATCGCCGCGCTGTTCTCCCGCCGCGGCTTCAACATCGACTCGCTCGCGGTCGGTGTCACCGAACACCCCGACATCTCCCGCGTCACGATCGTGGTGAGTGTCGAGTCGCTCCCCCTCGAACAGGTCACCAAGCAGCTCAACAAGCTCGTCAACGTCCTGAAGATCGTCGAGCTGGAGCCGGGCCACGCCATCCAGCGTGAACTCGTCCTGGTGAAGGTCCGCGCCGACAACGAGACCCGTTCGCAGATCGTCGAGATCGTCCAGCTCTTCCGGGCCAAGACCGTCGACGTCTCGCCCGAGGCCGTCACGATCGAGGCCACCGGCTCCAGCGACAAGCTGGAGGCGATGCTCAAGATGCTGGAGCCGTTCGGCATCAAGGAGCTGGTGCAGTCCGGCACCATCGCCATAGGGCGCGGCGCCCGGTCCATCACCGACCGTTCGCTGCGGGCCCTGGACCGCACGGCCTGATCCCGCGCGGGCGCCGCCCGGCCGCGGCGCCCGCCACCCGCTCGCATCGCGAGACCCGCAAACCTTCCGTATCCCGCCCGACGTACTGTGTGGGCACCCGCTAGATCCAAGGAGAGACCCCAAGTGGCCGAGCTGTTCTACGACGACGATGCCGACCTGTCCCTCATCCAGAACCGCAAGGTCGCGGTCCTCGGTTACGGCAGCCAGGGCCACGCCCACGCGCTGTCGCTGCGTGACTCGGGTGTCGACGTGCGCGTCGGCCTGCACGAGGGCTCCAAGTCCAAGGCGAAGGCCGAGGAGCAGGGCCTGCGCGTCGTCACCCCCGCCGAGGCGGCGGCCGAGGCCGACGTGATCATGATCCTGGTGCCGGACCCGATCCAGGCGAAGGTCTACGAGGAGTCCGTCAAGGACAACCTCAAGGACGGCGACGCCCTGTTCTTCGGCCACGGCCTCAACATCCGCTACGGCTTCATCAAGGCCCCGGCCGGTGTGGACGTCTGCATGGTCGCCCCCAAGGGCCCCGGCCACCTGGTCCGCCGCCAGTACGAGGAAGGCCGCGGCGTGCCCTGCATCGCCGCCGTCGAGCAGGACGCCTCCGGCAACGCCTTCGCGCTGGCCCTCTCGTACGCCAAGGGCATCGGCGGCACCCGCGCCGGCGTCATCAAGACCACCTTCACCGAGGAGACCGAGACCGACCTCTTCGGCGAGCAGGCCGTGCTGTGCGGCGGTGCCGCCGCGCTGGTCAAGGCCGGTTTCGAGACCCTGGTCGAGGCGGGCTACCAGCCCGAGATCGCGTACTTCGAGTGCCTGCACGAGCTGAAGCTCATCGTGGACCTCATGTACGAGGGCGGCCTGGAGAAGATGCGCTGGTCGATCTCCGAGACCGCCGAGTGGGGCGACTACGTCACCGGCCCGCGGATCATCACCGACCAGACCAAGGCCGAGATGAAGAAGGTCCTGGGCGAGATCCAGGACGGCACCTTCGCCAACAACTGGATGGCCGAGTACAACGCCGGTCTGCCGAAGTACAACGAGTACAAGAAGGCCGACGAGAACCACCTCCTGGAGACCACCGGCAAGCAGCTCCGCAAGCTGATGAGCTGGGTCGACGACGAGGCGTGAGCATCGGGGTGACGGGGGCCGCGGCACAGTCCGCGGCCCCCGTCACCCATGCGGCCACCTGCCCGCCGGCGCGGGCAGGTGGCCGCCTTGTCCACCGCGTAGAACCCCGCACGGGTGATCCTTACGCTCCGGCGCAGGGCACGCCCCGGGCCGCCACTACACTGCCAGGCACAAGCGCGTCAGGCTCACAACGTCGTGCGTCTTCACGCGGCTGCCCCCTTCACCGCCTTCGGCCGTCGGGACGGCCGTCCGCGAAGGACTAGTGAGGACTGAACACCACGTGAGCACCTCTCCTGCCAAACCCGTCGTACTCATCGCCGAGGAACTGTCGCCCGCGACCGTCGACGCGCTCGGCCCCGACTTCGAGATCCGGCACTGCAACGGCGCCGACCGCGCTGAGCTGCTGCCCGCCATCGCCGAGGTCGACGCGATCCTCGTGCGCTCCGCGACGAAGGTCGACGCCGAGGCGATCGCCGCCGCGACGAGGCTGAAGGTCGTCGCCCGCGCGGGCGTGGGCCTGGACAACGTCGACGTCTCCGCCGCCACCAAGGCCGGCGTGATGGTCGTCAACGCCCCCACCTCCAACATCGTCACCGCCGCCGAGCTGGCCTGCGGTCTGCTGGTGGCCACCGCGCGCAACATCCCGCAGGCCAACACCGCGCTGAAGAACGGCGAGTGGAAGCGGAGCAAGTACACCGGCGTCGAGCTGAGCGAGAAGACCCTCGGCGTCGTCGGCCTCGGCCGGATCGGTGTGCTGGTCGCGCAGCGGATGTCGGCGTTCGGCATGAAGGTCGTCGCCTACGACCCGTACGTCCAGCCGGCCCGCGCCGCGCAGATGGGCGTCAAGCTCCTCTCGCTGGACGAGCTGCTGGAGGTCTCGGACTTCATCACCGTGCACCTGCCGAAGACCCCCGAGACGGTCGGTCTGATCGGCGACGAGGCGCTGCACAAGGTCAAGCCGACGGTCCGGATCGTCAACGCCGCGCGGGGCGGCATCGTCGACGAGACGGCCCTCGCCGCCGCCCTCAAGGAGGGCCGGGTGGCCGGCGCCGGTCTCGACGTCTACGCCTCCGAGCCCTGCACCGACTCGCCGCTGTTCGAGTTCGACCAGGTCGTGGCGACGCCGCACCTCGGTGCCTCGACGGGTGAGGCGCAGGAGAAGGCCGGTATCGCGGTGGCCCGTTCGGTGCGGCTCGCGCTCGCCGGTGAGCTGGTGCCGGACGCCGTCAACGTCCAGGGCGGTGTGATCGCCGAGGACGTCAAGCCGGGACTGCCGCTGGCCGAGCGGCTGGGCCGGATCTTCACCGCGCTCGCCGGTGAGGTCGCGGTCCGCCTCGACGTCGAGGTGTACGGCGAGATCACCCAGCACGACGTCAAGGTGCTCGAACTCTCCGCGCTCAAGGGCGTGTTCGAGGACGTCGTCGACGAGACCGTGTCGTACGTCAACGCCCCGCTGTTCGCGCAGGAGCGCGGCGTGGAGGTGCGGCTGACGACCAGCAGCGAGTCGGCCGAGCACCGGAACGTCGTGACGGTCCGCGGCACCCTCGCCGACGGCCAGGAGGTGTCGATCTCCGGCACGCTCTCCGGCCACCGCAACACCCAGAAGGTCGTCGCCGTCGGGGAGCACTCCATCGACCTGGCGCTCGCCGACCACATGGCGTTCCTGCACTACGGCGACCGTCCCGGTGTCGTCGGCACCGTCGGCCGGATCCTCGGTGAGGCCGGGATCAACATCGGCGGGATGCAGGTCTCGCGGGCGGACGTGGGCGGCGAGGCGCTGGTGGCGCTGACCGTCGACGACACCATCCCGGCGAGCGTGCTCGCGGAGATCGCCGAGGAGATCGGCGCCTCGTCGGCGCGCGCGGTGAACCTCGGCTGAGCCTGCCGGCCCCGGACGGGCCCGGATTCCGCTGCGGCGGGGTCCGGGCCCGTCCGCGTGCCGGCCCGCGATCCGGGCGGCGGGCCGCGAACGGTGCGCCGCCGCCCGGGTGAGCGGCCAGGCGGGGACCGGCACAGGTCGTTCACCCGAATGGAGTAGTGGCCGGGGTGGGCGGGAGCGCCGTCAGGACCGTCCCGGGGGCCCCGGAGCCGCCGGGCGGGCCCGTTCCCGAGTCGCTGCGCGGGTCGGGGCGACGCGCAATGGGAAATGCGCGTGCCCCCTCCGGCGCGTGCGGAAGGAGAAGACGCCATGAATGCACCCCTGGGTGGCACCCCGCAGGACCTCACCGGCCTGAACGTGGTCGATGCGGAGGGCGCCAAGGTGGGCTCGGTCCAGCAGGTCTACCGGGACGACGCCACCAACGAACCGGAGTGGATCACGGTGCGGACCGGGCTGTTCGGCATGAAGGAGACCTTCATCCCGCTCGCCGGGGCCCGGCGGGTCGACGACGAACTGCACGTTCCGCACACGAAGGAAACCATCAAGGAGGCGCCGCGGATCGACGCGGACGGGCACCTCGACCCCTCCGAGGAGGACGAGCTCTACCGCCACTACGGGCTGACCCGGCCGGGGACGACCGGCGGCCCCGCAGGCTCCGACACCGGCAGTCCGGCCGGAACGACGACCGGTACGACGGGCACGATGAAGGGCACCGGCACCGGGGGCGGCGTGGCCGCCGGGACCGCGGCGGGCGGCGCCGCCGGATTCGCCGCCGCCAAGGGGACGGGCCGCACCCGGGCAGGGGAGCGCGACCGCACGATGGCCGAGGGCGAGCACGCCGCCCGCACCGAGCACACCGGCCGGCCGATGGCCGGTGCCGGGGCCGGCGGCGGGATGGCGATGTCCCGCGGCCGTGCGGAGGGCGAGGCCACGGGGACCGGCAAGATCCGCGAGCAGAACCCCGAGATCGTGCTCTCCGAGGAGCGGATGCAGATCGGCACCGAGGAGCACGAGGCCGGTCGGGCGCATCTGCGCAAGCACGTGGTGACCGAGGACGTGCACCGCACCGTCCCCGTCAGCCATGAGGAGGTGCGGCTGGTCCGCGAGAAGATCAGCGACGAGGAACGGATGCGCGGGCGCACCGCGCCGCGGCTCGGCGAAGGCGAGGTCGAGGTCGTCCTCCACGAGGAGGAAGCGGTGGTCACCAAGCGGACCGTGCCGGTGGAGCGTGTACGGCTGGAGACCGAACGGGTCACCGTGCAGCAGGAGATCAACACCGAACTCCGCAAGGAGGAAGTGGAGTTCGACGACGGTACGTCCACCCGGAAGGGGGGCCGGAAGGGGCCGGGGCCGGAACGCCTCCGCTGACGGGACGGGGCGTCGCACCCGGGGAGCGGCGGGGGCCGGGCGACCGGCCCCCGCCCGCCTGAGGCTCTGTCTGCTTGGGGCTCCGCCCGCTTGGGGCTGCCGTACGGGCGCGCCCCGTACGGCTCGGACGGCCAGGGCGCCGGGCCCGGCACGGCGCACACCGCCCGCCGCGGACGGCGCCCACCCCGGATGTCCACCCGCGCCCCGTACCGGTGACACAGGCACCGCGCCCCGTACCGATCACACAGGCACCGTTCCCGTCCGGGGAACTGCAGGCACCACGCCCGTACGGGGAACACAGGCACCGCACCAGGCGTGGCGCCACGGCAGGCATGGCGCCACGGACGCCCGCGCCGGCCCCTACAGCCGTGACGCCTTCAACGCCATGTGCAGCAGCAGGCGGTCCTCGCCGTCGTCGAGGTCGAGGCCGGTGAGCTTCTCCACCCGGCCCAGGCGGTAGTAGAGCGTCTGGCGGTGGATGCCGAGGACCTGGGCGGTGCGGCCCGCCTGCCCGGCGCAGTCGAGGAACGCCTCGGCGGTGCGGACCAGTTCGGTGTGGGCCGGATCCAGCAGCGGCCGCACGGCGGCGTCCGGGGTCTCCGTGGGCAACGCGGTGAGCAGCCGGTACGAACCCAGGGCTTCCCACTCGGCGACGGTGCCCAGCCGGGGCTCGGCGCGCGCCGCGCGGGCCGCGTCCAGCGCCTCGTGCCAGGCGCCCGGCAGCGCGGCCAACTCCGTGGTCCCGGCGGCGATCCCGGCCACCCCGGAGCCGATCCGCGCCTCCGGTTGCGACGGCGTCCGTGCCCCGCCGCGGCTCTGCTGGGACGGCGCGACGGCGCCCGCACGTGGCGAGCGCAGCAGATGTTCGGCGACGGTGTGCGCGGGCCCGAGCGCCCCCGTGGACCGCAGCCGCACCAGCGCGGCCAGCGCGGGCGCCGGCTGCCGGGGGCGCGGCGCGCCGGTGACCACGGGGATGCCACGGGGCGGGGTGGTGCCGTCCAGCGGCAGCGTCCCCGGGGTGCCGGCCCCCGGCCCCTCCGGGTACATCGCGCACGCGGCCAGCAGCCCGGGCAGGCTCGGCGGCGGCGCCGCGTCGGTGTCGGTGGTGTCCCAGGGCAGCACGGCCACCAGCGTCAGCGGTGCGCCCGGGGTGAAGCGCAGGGTGTCGCGGAGCGCGTCGCGCAGCAAAACCGCGCCGGCCGGGCGGTCCCCGGGGTGGGCCAGCAGCAGTTCGCGCAGCAGGTCGCCCAGTTCCGATCCGGCGCGCGCGTCCTCGGCGAGCAGCGCGCCGATCCGTGACGCGGTCTCCATGGCCTGCTCGATCCGCGGGTCCGGCGAGGTGTCCCGGCCGCCCAGCTCCAGATCGGTGAGGTGGCCGTCGTCGAGCAGCCAGACGTAGCCGTGCACGATGCCGCGGTGGCGTACGGGGAGACAGATCCGGCCTTTGAAAACGCCGGCCGCCGGGTCCGGGGGGATGCGCAGCGCGGATTTGGCGCGGGCGATCCCGAACGCCTCGAACCAGGCACGCACCGCGGCCGACGAACGCCGCTGGAGGATCGAGCGGGTGCGCACCGGATCCATCACGAGGTCGTCGTCGCCCTCGTGCGCACCGAACGCGATCAGTCCGAAATCCCGGTCCTCCAGGGTCGCGGGCGCCCCGAGCGCCGCTGAGATGTCGTCCACGAGCTGCTGGTAGTCGCCCCGCATCCGCCGGCCGTCCCCTTCCGTGTCACCTGCCGTACCGCCCCCCGTGGCCGCGCACGGTCATCATCGGCGGTCCGGTGGTACGGCAGTCTCTCTCGCCGTTGGTTCCATTCTCATACATCTGTCTGAGATCCCGGCCACGAAGGCGTGACAGCTGTCGATGGCTGAAAGGTAGCGAGATCCTTAAGTTTCAGGTGGCTCACCTTGCCGCAGCGCCCGCCCCCAAACGGCGCCCGCCCGGCATTTGTCATCCTGAATCGTGGAGGTGCCCCATGCTGGGTCCCGTGCTTCTCGCCGCCGCACGCAGCGACAGCATCCGCCGCATCGTCGCGGCCGCTCCGATCACCCGCCCGGTGGTCGACCGATTCGTCGCCGGTGAACGGCTCGACCAGTCGATGGCCGTCGTGCGGTCGCTGGCCGCACGGGGGATGGAGGTCACCCTCGACCACCTCGGCGAGGACATCACCGACCCCTCCGAGGCGCTCCGTAACCGCGACGCCTACCTCCGGCTCACCGAGGCGCTCTCCGAGCAGAACCTCGGCACCAAGGCCGAGATGTCGGTCAAGCTCTCGGCCTTCGGCCAGGCGCTGACCGGCGGCCACGAACTGGCCCTGAAGAACGTCCTCCCGGTGGTCGAGGCCGCCGCCGAGGCCGGTACGACGGTGACCCTCGACATGGAGGACCACACCACCGTCGACTCCACCCTCGCGATCCTCTCGGAGCTGCGCGAGCGCTTCCCGCAGACCGGCGCCGTCGTCCAGTCCTACCTCTTCCGTACCGAGGACGACTGCCACGCGCTGGCCGGCGAGGGCTCCCGGGTCCGGCTGGTCAAGGGCGCCTACAAGGAGCCCGCGACCGTCGCCTTCCAGGACAAGCGCGAGGTCGACAAGGCGTACGTGCGCTGTCTGAAGATCCTCATGGCGGGCGACGGGTACCCGATGATCGGCTCCCACGACCCGCGTATGGTCGCCATCGGCCAGGACCTCGCCCAGCGCAACGGCCGCAAGCCCGGCGACTACGAGTTCCAGATGCTCTACGGCATCCGCGAGGCCGAGCAGGAGCGCCTCGTCGCCGAGGGCCACCGGATGCGCGTCTACATCCCGTACGGCACCGACTGGTACGGCTACTTCATGCGACGCCTCGCCGAGCGCCCCGCCAACCTGGCTTTCTTCCTCCGGTCGCTCGCCACCCGCGGCTGACGGCCCCGGACGGGCCGGCGCGGGTGGATGCTGGAGGGTGGGGCAGGTGCCCCACCGCAGCGCCCGCGCCGCCCACCCGCAGCGGCCGCGCCGCTCGCACCACGTTTGAAACCGACGTCGAAACGAAGGAGACACGGCCGTCATGGACGCTGTGACCCACGTCCCCGCCCCGTACAACGAGCCGGTGCACGGCTACGCCCCCGGCTCCCCCGAGCGGGCGCGCCTGGAGGCCAAGCTCAAGGAGCTCGCCGGTAACCCCATCGAGCTGCCGATGACCATCAACGGCGTCAAGCGGATGGGCGGCGGCGAGCGCTTCGACGTCGTGCAGCCGCACAACCACAAGGCCGTCATCGGCACCTACGCGAACGCCACCAAGGCCGACGCGCAGGAGGCCGTCGACGCCGCCCTGGCCGCCGCCCCGGCGTGGCGCGCGATGTCCTTCGACGACCGCGCCGCGATCCTGCTGAAGGCCGCCGACCTGCTGTCCGGCCCGTGGCGCGAGACCATCGCCGCCTCGACGATGCTGGGCCAGTCCAAGACCGCCCAGCAGGCCGAGATCGACGCGCCCTGTGAGCTCGTCGACTTCTGGCGCTTCAACGTGCACTTCGCCCGGGAACTGCTCCAGGAGCAGCCCCCCATCCAGCCGAACGGCGTGTGGAACCGTCTGGACCACCGCCCGCTGGAGGGCTTCGTCTACGCGATCACGCCCTTCAACTTCACCGCCATCGCCGGCAACCTGCCGACCGCCCCGGCGCTCATGGGCAACGTCGTCGTGTGGAAGCCGTCCCCGACGCAGACCCACTCGGCGATCCTGCTGATGGAGCTGCTGGAGGAGGCGGGTCTGCCCAAGGGCGTCATCAACCTCGTCACCGGTGACGGCAAGGAGGTCTCCGAGGTCGCGCTGGTGCACCCGGAGCTGGCCGGCGTCCACTTCACCGGCTCGACCGCCACCTTCCAGTACCTGTGGAAGGCCGTCGGCGAGAACATCACGAACTACCGCTCCTACCCGCGTCTGGTCGGCGAGACCGGCGGCAAGGACTTCATCGTCGCCCACCCGACCGCCGACCCGGCGATCCTCAAGACCGCCATCACCCGTGGCGCCTTCGAGTACCAGGGCCAGAAGTGCTCCGCGGCCTCCCGTGCCTACGTCGCCCGCTCCACCTGGGAGGGCGGTCTGAAGGACGCGCTGGTCGCCGAGGTCGACGGCCTCAGCATGGGTGACGTCACCGACCTGTCGAACTTCATCGGCGCCGTCATCGACGACCGTTCGTTCGCCAAGAACAAGGCCGCCATCGACCGCGCCAAGGCCGACCCGACCTGCGAGATCGTCGCCGGTGGCACCTACGACGACTCGGTCGGCTACTTCGTCCGTCCGACCGTCATCGCCTGCTCGGACCCGGAGAACGAGGTCTTCAAGACCGAGTACTTCGGCCCGATCATCGCCGTCCACGTCTACGAGGACGCCGACTTCGACAAGACGGTCGAGCAGATGGAGTCCGCGTCGGCCTACGCGCTGACCGGCGCCGTCCTCGCCAAGGACCGGGAGGTCGTCGCCGAGGTCTCCGAGAAGCTCCGCTTCGCGGCCGGCAACTTCTACATCAACGACCGCCCGACCGGCTCCATCGTCGGTCAGCAGCCCTTCGGCGGCGGCCGTGCCTCCGGCACCAACGACAAGGCCGGCTCGAAGTTCAACCTGCTGCGCTGGATGTCCCCGCGCGCCATCAAGGAGACGATGGTCGCCCCGACGGACTACCGCTACCCGCACATGGGCTGAACCCCCGAACACCGGGTGGTGCTCCGCACACCCCGGTGGTCACCGGCCTGCGACCTCCCCCCAGTGCGCCGGTGACCCGCGGTTTCCTGCCGCACGAAGCGCCCTCGGCCCGACCGGCCGGGGGCGCTTCGCGTGGGTCGGAGGCGGTCAGGAGACCCGCGGCGGACCGGTGACCCCGCCGCCGAGCACGAAACCCTTGGCACAAGCGACGCCACGACCGTAGGGCGGCGGCCGTGAGGGGCAGGCCGGAACGGACCACGTTCACCGGGCCGTGTGAACCGGTGGCCCGACCTCTGACGAGCCTGCGGGGCGGCGGGGGCGCCGGCGGAAGCATCCGGGCCGGCCTCCGCGCCCCCGCCGTCTCAGATAGTAGGAAGACCAAGTAATTGTGCAGACATCACGGCACCGCTCGCCTAGCGTTGTAGGAGCCGAACGAATCGCTCCCATCGGGCGATGGCGGATGCGGCCCGTGCGTGAGGGCAGGTGACCCCTGCCGTGCCGGGCTCCCGCCCTTCCGGCCTTCCGATCGACGTGACCCTTTCCGCCCGGGCGTTCCGGGCCGTTTCTCGGGGCTTAGGCATTGGAGACGTGAATCATGGCCGAGACCGCTGTCCGCAGGACCCGTCACTCCGCCCGCCGTACCGATGAGGCCGACCGTAAGAACGCGGCGGCCGCCCTCCAGCGCGCCCTCGACCGCCGCGACAACGGCGGCGTGACCGGGCACTGAGCCCCCGCGGCGGGGTGCGGCCGCTCCGGCCGCACCCCGCCGCGCGTCCGCGTGGCCCTGTACCCGGCCACGTCCCGCCGTTTCCTGTCCCGTCGGGACAAATGTCCCGACGGGACATCTCGGGTGTACGGTGGTGATATGAGCGCGGAGGAGAGCGGGAGCGGGGCCCGGGACGACCGGCGGGTGCGCAGGTCGCGCCGGACCCGGGAGGCGCTGGCGCAGGCCGCCCTGGAGCTGGTGCTCGACCGCGGGCTGCGGGAGGTCGGTGTCGAGGACATCGCCGAGCGCGCCGACGTCGCCCGGCGGACCTTCAGCCGCTACTTCACCGGCAAGGAAGAGGCCGTCGCCGACTGCATCCGCGCCGACGCCGACCGCATCAACGACGCCCTGCGCGCCCGGCCCGCGGCCGAACCGCCGCTCGCCGCCTACCGCGCCGCCGTCCGGCACTGGGTCACCGACCCCGCGCACCCCGCCTGGCACCGCCGGCCGCACGTCTTCGCCCTGCTCACCCTCGCCGAGCGGGAGCCGACGCTCTACGCCGCGCTCCAGCACGCCCGGGTCGCCGCACAGGACGACTCGGTGGCGATCCTGGCCGCGCGGATGGGCTGCGACCCGGCCACCGATCTGCGGCCCGCGGTACTCGTCGGCGCCGGGGCGGGGGCCCTGGTCGCCGCCCAGCACGCCTGGGTCCGCGGCGGCGAACTCGCCGCCCTGCCCGCACTCGTCGAGCGCGCCTTCGCCGCCCTGGCCGACGCGCTCGCCCCCGCCGCTCCGGCGGCACACCCCGGGGAGCCCGACCGGCTCCCGCACCACCACGAAGGACCCGGCCGGGAGCCCTGAGAACCAGGGCCCGGCACGGTCCACCAAGGATCTGAGCACATGCAGCAGCACAGCGCCCCCGCCGTCGTCGCCGACGAGTTCGCCGGGAAGGCGGCGCTGATCACCGGCGGTGCCTCCGGCATCGGTCTGGCCGTCGCCCGCCGCCTGGTCCGCGGCGGCGCCGCCGTCGTCCTCGCCGACTTCGACGCGGCGAAGGCCCGCGCCGCCGCCGGGCAACTGACCGCGGACGGTGCCCGCGCCGCGGCCGTCGCCGTCGACGTCACCGACGCGGACTCCGTCGCCGCGGCCGTCGGCTTCACCGTCGAGACGTACGGCAGCCTCGACCTGGCGGTCAACAACGCGGGGATCAGCGGGCCGACGGCGCCCACCGGCGCGTACGACGTCGACGCGTACCACAAGGTCATCGACACCAACCTCAACGGCGTCTTCCACTCACTCCGGCACGAGCTGCCGGTGATGGCCGCCGCGGGGCGCGGCGCGATCGTCAACATGGCCTCGATCCTGGGGACCAACGGCTTCGCCGGATCGCCCGCGTACGTCGCCGCCAAGCACGGCGTCGTCGGTCTCACCAAGACCGCCGCCCTCGAATACGCCGACCGCGGCATCCGGATCAACGCCGCGGGGCCCGGCTTCATCGACACCCCGCTGCTGGCCCACACCGACCCCGAGGGCCGTGCGCACCTGATCTCGCTGCACCCCGCGGGGCGGCTGGGCACCGCCGAGGAGGTCGCCGAGCTGACCGCCTTCCTGCTGTCCGACCGCGCGTCGTTCATCAACGGCAGCTACCACCTCGTGGACGGTGGGTACTCCGCGCGCTGACCGCGGCGCCGGCTCGGGGAGCCGGGGGACGTCGGGGGGCACCTTTCGGGACACAGCGAGAGAAGAGCGTGGGATGAAGGCCGTTCAATACCGTGAAGTCGGCGGAGCGCCGCAGGTCGTCACCGTCCCCGACCCCGAGCCGGGACCGGGACAGGTGCTGCTGGAGGTGACCGCCGCCGGGGTGTGCCACTCCGACATCGCCGTGATGGGGATGCCCGCCGAGGCGCTGCGCTTCCCGCTGCCGCTCACCCTCGGGCACGAGGGCGTCGGCACCGTCGCCGCGCTGGGCGCGGGCGTCACCGGACTCACCGTCGGCGAGCCGGTCGCGGTCTACGGACCGTGGGGCTGCGGCACCTGCGCGGCGTGCGCCGAGGGCCGGGAGAACTACTGCCACCGCGCCGCCGGACTGGGCATCTTCCCGCCCGGACTGGGCGCGCCCGGCGCCATGGCGGAGTACATGGTGGTCGACGACCCGCGCCATCTGGTGCCGCTCGGCGGGCTCGACCCGGTCGCCGCGGTGCCGCTGACCGACGCCGGACTGACGCCGTACCACGCCGTCAAGCGGTCGCTGGCGAAGCTGGTGCCGGGCTCGACCGCGGTGGTCATCGGCGCCGGAGGGCTCGGGCACGTCGCGATCCAACTGCTGCGGGCGATGACCGCCGCGCACGTCATCGCGCTGGACGTCGCCGAGGAGAAGCTGGCGCTCGCCCGCGAGGTCGGCGCGCACGAGACGGTGCGCTCCGACGACCGCGCGGCCGCCGCGGTCCGCGAGCGGACCGGCGGGCTCGGCGCCCAGTTGGTGCTGGACTTCGTGGGGGTGCCGCCGACCGCCGCCGCTGCCGGGGCGATGGCCGCGCCGGAGGCGGACGTCACGATCGTGGGGCTGGGCGGCGGCGCGCTGCCGGTCGGCTTCGGCACCACCGCGTACGAGGTGTCGGTCTGCTCGCCGTACTGGGGCAGCCGCGCGGAGCTGGCGGAGGTGCTGGCGCTGGCCCGCGCCGGTGCGGTCACGGTGCACACCGAGACGTACGGCATCGACGAGGCGCCGCTCGTCTACGAGCGGCTGCACCAGGGGAGGATCAACGGCCGGGCGGTGATCCTCCCCCGGGGCTGAGCCGGGGTCAGCGCACCACCTCGAAGTGGTCGATGCGCTCACCGGACTCGGCGAGCGCGGTGACCTTCATCGTGGGCCGGTGGCCGGGGACGACCTCGACGGCGAGGAACGAGAAGCCGGTGTAGCGCACCCGCGACCACTCCGCGGCTTCCTTCGCCTTTGTGCGGTCCTTCGTCCAGTGGTAGGTGTCCACGTGGTCGAGGTCCTTGGTGTGTCCCTCGTAGCTGTCCGGGACGGGGAAGTCGTAGAGCGCCCTGCCCGCGCCGCCGGCGGTGACGTAGACGATGCCCTCGTGGCGCGGGTCCACCCGCTCGCCCGGGGGCATCTTCTTCGTCACCCGGCCGCCCTTGAGGGCGTCGGTGCGCTCGTATACGTGGTTGTGGCCGTTGACGACGAGGTCGACGCGGTGCTTCTCGAAGAGCGGCAGCCAGGCGTCGCGGACACCGCCGTCGGAGGCGTGGGCGTTGGTGGTGGAGTACGCGCAGTGGTGGAAGAAGACCACGACGAAGTCGATGCCGGGGGTGGCGCGCAGCTCGCCGAGGCGCCGGTCGAGCCAGCGGGTCTGGCGGCCGCCGGTGTAGCCCTGGTTGGCCGGGATCTCGTACGAGACGTCGTTGGCGTCGAGGGCGACGACGGCGGTGTTGCCGTAGGTGAAGGAGTAGACGCCGGGCGCCTGTTCGGGGTCGGGGCCGTTGCCCGGCAGGGTCCAGCGGGCGTTCTGGCCGCCGTAGCCGTTGGGGGAGTACCACGCCTCCATGTCGTGGTTGCCGGTCGTCACCATCCACGGCACGGACTTCGCCACCGACTCGGTCTGGGCGAGGAACTGATCCCACACCCGCGCGTCGTAGGTGTCGTGCTCGGAGCCCTGGCCGTCCGGGTCGGCGTAGCAGATGTCGCCGGCGTGCAGGTGGAAGGCGGGGTTCTGGCCCAGGATGAGCTGGTCGTTGGCGAGCGCGTGGTAGCTGACGCCCTGGTCGCCGAAGGCGGTGAAGACGAACCGCTCGGCGCGCGCCGGGGCGGTGCGGAAGGTGCCGACGGTCGAGAAGTGGCGCGCGTCGGCCGGGTCGAAGCCGTCGTGGCCGACGCCGTAGTAGTACGTGGTGCCCGGGCGCAGCCCGTCCAGCGCCGCGTGCAGGTAGAACTGGTCGACGGCGGGCAGCTTCGCCGACAGCGACGGGGTGTGCAGGTCGCGGACCTCCGCCTGGATCTTGCGGCCCAGGTCCCAGGGCTTGAGCCCGACGCGCAGGTACGGCCGCCGCACCGCGAACGGCACCTGCCAGGAGACCCGCATCTGCGTCGCCGGATCGGCGCCGAACGCCAGGTGGCGGGCGAACGGGGCGACCAGCGCACCGTCCACCGGCGAGGCGGCGCGCGAGGTGAGCAGCGTGGGGGAGGCGGTGGGCGCGGCGTGCGCCGAGCCGGTGAGCAGTCCGCCGCCGGCGACGGCGGCGGTGGTCACCGCGGAGGAGCGCAGCAGACCGCGGCGGGTGAGCTTGCTCCGCAGGTACGCGTGCTGCTCGGGCATGTTCATCCGGGCCGCGAGCCGTTCCGGAATTCCCACGCGCGGCAGGTGCGAGGGCTGGGGGGCGCTTTCCCGGGAGTCTCCAGTCATGGGGCCGAATGTCCCAGCGCGACCCGTCCGCGGCGGGTCGCGGAGGTGAACGGCGGCTGACCGGCTCCCCATCTGTCCGTATGGCGGACGGTGCGTGTCAACGGATGGGACGAAGAGTAGGGTCCAGGCATGTCTCGCAGCATTCGCCTCGCAGTGATCCCCGGTGACGGTATCGGCCAGGAGGTCGTGGCCCAGGGCCTCAAGGTCCTGACCGCCGTCCTCCCGCAGGACGTCAAGCTGGAAACCAAGGAGTACGACCTTGGTGCCAAGCGCTGGCACGCGACCGGTGACACCCTCCCCGACGAGGAGCTGGCGGCGCTCAAGGAGCACGACGCGATCCTCCTGGGCGCGATCGGCGACCCGTCCGTCCCCTCCGGTGTGCTGGAGCGCGGACTGCTGCTCAAGCTCCGCTTCGCCTTCGACCACTTCGTGAACCTGCGGCCGTCGAAGCTCTTCCCGAACACCGCGACGCCGCTCGCCGGACGCCCCGAGATCGACTTCGTCGTGGTCCGCGAGGGCACCGAGGGCCCGTACACCGGCAACGGCGGCAGCCTGCGCACCGGCACCCCGGCCGAGGTCGCCACCGAGGTCAGCGTCAACACCGCGTACGGCGTGGAGCGGGTCGTCCGTGACGCGTTCGAGCGGGCGAACGCCCGGCCGCGCAAGAAGCTGACGCTGGTCCACAAGAACAACGTCCTGGTCTACGCCGGCCACATGTGGAAGAAGATCTTCGACAAGGTCGCCGCGGAGTACCCCGAGGTCACCACCGACTATCTGCACGTCGACGCCGCGACGATCTTCTTCGTCACGCAGCCCGAGCGGTTCGACGTCATCGTCACCGACAACCTCTTCGGCGACATCCTCACCGACCTCGCCGCGGCCGTCACCGGCGGCATCGGCCTCGCCGCCTCCGGGAACATCAACCCGACCGGTGAGTTCCCCTCGATGTTCGAGCCGGTCCACGGCTCCGCGCCGGACATCGCCGGCACCGGCAAGGCCGACCCGACCGCCACGATCCTCTCGGTCGCCCTGCTCCTGCGCCACCTCGGCCACGACGCCGAGGCCGTCCGGATCGAGGAGGCGGTGGCCGCCGACCTGGAGGCCCGCGACGGCACGGCCCGCACCACCGACGAGATCGGTGACGCGCTCGCCGCACGCGTAGCGGGCTGACGCCCGCGCCGTATCGCCACACCACGGAGCGCCGGGCCGCGAGGGCCCGGCGCTTTCGTCTCTGATTTCCCGTGTACGTACCACCGGTTCGCCGGCCTCCAGGCCGGCGGGCCGGTCCGCACCGGCGCGTGCCGCCCACCGGACCCGCGCACGCCCGTTCCGCGCTCGGACACCCACGAGCGATAATCGGACATGGACCGCCGGCCGCGACGACGAGGCGCCCCTGGCGACAGGGACCACCCCGCGCCCGGGTCGCGCGGCCGTACCAACCGCACCGGTGCCGCACCCCGAGCACTCCCGGCCCCGCCCGCCGGGCCGCCCGGCTCCGGAAAACGCAGCGAAGGACACATTCATGACGACGCCCACGATCGAACTCAAGCCCTCCGCGAACCCGCTGTCCGACGCCGAGCGGGAGCGGATCCTTTCGGCCCCGGGCTTCGGCCGGCACTTCACCGATCACATGGTGACGATCCGGTGGACGGAGGGCCGCGGCTGGCACGACGCCCAGCTCGTGCCGTACGCGCCGCTCTCCATGGACCCGGCGAACATGACCCTGCACTACGCGCAGACGATCTTCGAGGGGCTGAAGGCGTACCGCCGCCCCGACGGCAGCGTGGCCACTTTCCGGCCGGACGCCAACGCCCGCCGCTTCCAGGACTCCGCGCGCCGTCTGGGGATGCCCGAGCTGCCGGTCGAGACGTTCATCGCCGCCTGTGACGCGCTGGTCGCCCAGGACAAGGCGTGGGTGCCCGCCTCCGGTGAGGAGTCGCTCTACCTGCGGCCGTTCATGATCGCGACCGAGGTCGGGCTGGGCGTCCGGCCCGCCAACGAGTACATGTTCCTCATCATCGCCTCCCCGGCGGGCGCCTACTTCCCCGGTGGCGTGAAGCCGGTGTCGGTGTGGCTGTCGAAGGAGTACGTCCGCGCGGTGCCCGGCGGCACCGGCGCCGCCAAGACCGGCGGCAACTACGCCGCCTCGCTGGTCGCCCAGGCCCAGGCCGCCGAGCAGGGCTGTGACCAGGTCGTCTGGCTGGACGCGATCGAGCGCCGCTGGATCGAGGAGATGGGGGGCATGAACCTCTACTTCGTCTTCGGCGACCGCATCGTCACCCCGGAGCTGACCGGCTCGCTGCTGCCCGGCATCACCCGCGCCTCGCTGCTGACCATCGCCGCCGACCTGGGGTACGAGGTCGCCGAGGGACGGATCAGCGTGGAGGACTGGAAGGCGGGCGCCGCCGACGGTTCGCTCACCGAGGTCTTCGCCTGCGGCACCGCCGCCGTGATCACCCCGGTCGGTTCGGTGAAGTCCGCCGACGGCGCCTGGGACGTCGCCGACGGGCAGCCCGGTGAGGTGACCATGAAGCTCCGCAAGGCGCTGCTGGACATCCAGACCGGCGCCGCCCCCGACCCGCACGGCTGGATGCACCCCCTCGGCTGACCTCCGCCGCCCGCGTACGCGAACGGGCCGCCACCCCGCACGGGTGGCGGCCCGTTCCGTGTTTTCCGCGCACCTTCCGCAAGGGGGCATTAGAACGCTGATCAATCAGGCGGCCCCCATTTCCCGGGTGACCACTGCCTCATGCGGGCGCCCCTTCCGTATCGCCTCCACCTGGAGTTAGAGTGCTGCTCAAATCGAGCTGGAGGTGTGAGGATGCGGCTGACCCCGACGGAACGCGACCGGCTGCTGCTGTTCGGCGCCGCCGAGCTGGCGCGGGCACGCCGGGCCCGCGGGGTGCGGCTGAACGTCCCCGAGGCGACCGCGCTGATCGCGGACGCGGTCTGCGAGGCGGCCCGCGACGGCCGCCGCCTCGCCGAGGCCATCGAGTCGGCGCGCTCCGTCCTCGGGCCGGACGACGTCCTGCCGGGCGTCGCCGATGTCGTCACCGAGGTGCACGTCGAGGCGGTCTTCGACGACGGGTCCCGGCTCGCCGTGGTCAGCGACCCGATCCGCGGCGCGGTGCCCGACCCGCACGGGCCCGGCGCCGTCCTGCCCGGCCCGGCGGACCCGGAGCCCGTACCGGCGCTGCGGCTCACCGTCCGCAACACCGCCGCGGTGCCGGTCAGCGTCACCTCGCACTTCCACTTCTTCGAGGCCAACCCCCGGCTGGACTTCGACCGCGCCGCCGCCTACGGCATGCGGCTCTGCGTCCCGGCCGGATCGTCGGTGCGGTTCGACCCCGGCGGCGCCGCCGAGGTCGGGCTGGTGCCGATCGGCGGCGACCGCGTCGCGATCGGCTTCGCCGGACTCGTCGACGGGCCGCTGGACGCGCCGGGGGCGAAGGACGAAGCGCTGCGGCGGGCGCGGGCCTGCGGCTACCTGGGAGCGGAAGGACAGCGATGACCGCCATGGACCCCCACGAGTACGCGTCGGTGCACGGCCCGCGCGCCGGCGACCGCGTCGTCCTCGGCGACACCGGGCTCGTCGTCCGCGTCACCTCCGACGCCCAGAAGCCCGGCGACGAATTCCTCGCCGGCTTCGGCAAGACCGCCCGCGACGGACTCCACCTCAAGGCCGCCGCCGTCCGCGACACCTGCGACATCGTGATCAGCAACGTCCTGGTCATCGACGCCGTCCAGGGCGTCCGCAAGGTGTCCATCGGCATCCGCGAGGGGCGGATCGCCGCCGTCGGACGGGCCGGGAACCCGGACACCCTCGACGGGGTGGACGTCGTCGTCGGCACCGGCACCACCATCGTCTCCGGCGAGGGGCTGATCGCCACCGCCGGTGCCGTCGACACCCACGTCCACCTGCTCTCGCCGCGGGTGATGGAAGCCTCCCTCGCCTCCGGCGTCACCACCATCATCGGCCAGGAGTTCGGGCCGGTCTGGGGCGTCGGCGTCAACTCGCCGTGGGCGCTGGGCCGGGCGTTCGGCGCGTTCGACGCCTGGCCGGTCAACATCGGCTTCCTGGGCCGCGGTTCGTCCTCCGGCGCGGCACCGCTGGTCGAGGCGCTGGCCGAGGGCGGCGCCTGCGGGTTCAAGGTCCACGAGGACATGGGCGCCCACACCCGCGCCCTGGACACCGCGCTGCGCGTCGCCGAGGAACACGACGTGCAGGTGGCGCTGCACAGCGACGGGCTGAACGAATGCCTCTCCGTCGAGGACACCCTCGCCGTCCTGGAGGGCCGCACCATCCACGCCTTCCACATCGAGGGCTGCGGCGGCGGGCACGTCCCCAACGTCCTGAAGATGGCGGGCGTCCCGAACGTCATCGGCTCCTCCACCAACCCCACCCTCCCGTTCGGGCGGGACGCCGTCGCCGAGCACTACGGCATGATCGTCTCGGTCCACGACCTCAAGACCGACCTGCCCGGCGACGCCGCCATGGCCCGCGACCGCATCCGCGCCGGGACGATGGGCGCCGAGGACGTCCTCCACGACCTCGGCGCGATCGGCATCACCTCCTCCGACGCGCAGGGCATGGGCCGCGCCGGGGAGACCGTCCGCCGCACCTTCGCGATGGCCGGGAAGATGAAGGCGGAACTGGGCCCCCTCGACGGCGACGGACCGCACGACGACAACGCCCGCGTCCTGCGCTACCTCGCCAAACTGACCCTCAACCCCGCCATCGCCCACGGTCTGGCGCACGAGATCGGGTCGATCGAGACCGGCAAGATGGCGGACATCGTGCTCTGGCAGCCGCGGTTCTTCGGCGCCAAACCGCAGCTCGTCCTGAAGTCCGGCTTCCCCGCGTACGGCGTCACCGGCGACCCGAACGCCGCCACCGACACCTGCGAACCGCTCGTCCTGGGCCCGCAGTTCGGCGCGCACGGCGCCGCGCCCGCGGAGCTGTCCGTCGCCTTCGTCTCCGCCGCCGCGGCCGAGGCGGGCGGCGACCATCTGCCCACCCGCCGCCGCCGGGTCGCCGTCCGCGGCACCCGCGGCATCGGCCCCGCCGACCTCGTCCGCAACTCCCGGATCGGCCAGGTGCAGGTCGACGCCGGCTCCGGCCTCGTCACCCTCGACGGCGAGGCGATGCGCTCCGACCCGGCCGAGTCCGTCTCCCTGTCCCGCCTGTACTTCCTGTGAGCCGCCGGGGCGGACGCCGCGCCCCGGCGCCCGCCCGTGAGGCACCGCCCGCCCCCGAACACCGAGGACCCCGTATGAACACCCCCGCCGCCGACGGCTTCCGCATGCCCCCGGAGTGGGCGCCGCACGAGCGCACCTGGATGGCCTGGCCCGGCGCCAACGCCACCTTCGGCGAGGAGGGAGGCGACACGCTCCGCGACGCGCGCCGCGCCTGGGCCGAGGTGGCCCGCGCCGTACGCCGCTTCGAACCGGTCACCGTCGTCGCCGCGCCCGCCGCCGCCCCCGGCGCCCGCGCCCTGCTCGGCCCGGACATCGACGTCACCGAGGCGGAGCTGGACGACGCCTGGATGCGCGACATCGGCCCCACCTTCCTCACCGACGGCGCGGGCCGCCTCGCCGCCACCGACTGGATCTTCAACGGCTGGGGCGCCCAGGACTGGGCCCGCTGGGAGCACGACGCGAAGATCGGCGCCCGCGTAGCGGACCTGGCCGGCGCCCGTACGTACGCGTCGTCGCTGGTCAACGAGGGCGGCGGGCTGCACGTCGACGGGGAGGGCACCGTCCTGCTCACCGAGACCGTGCAGCTCGACCCCGGCCGCAACCCCGGCCGTACGAAGGCGGACGCCGAGGCGGAGATCCACGCCCACCTCGGCACCACGAAGGCGATCTGGCTGCCGCGCGGACTGACCGCCGACTACGGCCGGTTCGGCACCCGCGGCCATGTCGACATCGTCGCCGCGTTCGCCCGCCCCGGCACCGTCCTCGTCCACAGCCAGCCCGACCCGGCCCACCCCGACCACGCCGTCGGCAAGGAGATCGCCGAGCTGCTGCGCGCCGCAACCGACGCCCGCGGGCGCCGCCTGGAGGTCATCGAGGTCGACGCGCCGACCGTCATCGAGGAGGACGGCGCGCTCGTCGACCACTCCTACCTCAACCACTACCTCTGCAACGACGGCGTCGTCCTCTGCGCCTTCGACGACCCGCGCGACGAGGAGGCCGCCGCCCTCTTCCGGCGCCTCTTCCCCGACCGCACCGTCACCCTCGTCGACGCCCGCACCATCTTCGCGGCGGGCGGCGGCATCCACTGCATCACCCAGCAGCAGCCGCGCCCCTGACCGACGCCGCGGGGACGGCGTACCGCCGCCGTCCCTTAGGGTCCTTCCGTCACCCCGCCGACCCCGGAGGCCCCCGTGTCCGACGCCGCCCGCCGCCCCCGGCGCCGGCTCAGCCGACCCCGCGAACAGGTCCTCGCCGCCGCGATGGCCACCATCGCCGCCCGGGGCCTCGCGGGCCTGACGATGGCGGGGCTGGGCCGCGAGGTCGGCATGAGCAGCGGCCACATCCTGTACTACTTCGGCACCAAGGACGAGCTGCTGCTCCAGACCCTGGGCTGGAGCGAGGAACAGCTCGGCGCCGAACGCCGCGCCGCCCTCGCCCGCCGCGTCCCGGTCCGCGACCGCCTCGACGCGCTCGTGGACCTCTACCTCCCCGACGGCCCGGGCGACCCGCGCTGGACGCTCTGGCTGGAGGTCTGGAACCGCACCCGTACCGCCGACGACGCGGCCCGCGAGCGTCAGCTCGACCTCGAACTGGCCTGGCACCGCGACCTCGTCGCCCTCCTCGTCGAAGGCGTCTCCGACGGCACCTTCCGCCCCGTCGACGCCGAACGCCTCGCCACCCGGATCCGCGCCCTCCTCGACGGCTTCGCCACCCACCTCGTCGTCGGCCTGCCGGGCACCGGCCTCGCCACCGTCCGCGCGCACGTCGCCGAATTCCTCGACGAGGCGCTGACCCCGGAGTGACGGCCGCGGCCCCGCGCCGCCCGGCCCGTCCGGCCGCCCCGCGCCCGTGACCACAACGCACTCAAGTACGCGGGATCGTTGCGGCCGCCGCTCTTGCCGAGCGGCCGCCGGTCGGCGACCGTGATCGGCTATGGGGTCAGAACAGTGGAAGAAGATCTGGGTCGGCTCGGCCGGGAACATGGTCGAGTGGTTCGACTGGTTCGTGTACGCGAGCTTCGCGGTGTACTTCGCGGACGCGTTCTTCCCCAAGGGGAACGACACCGCCAACCTCATGAACACCATGGGCATCTTCGCGGTCGGTTTCTTCCTGCGCCCCGTCGGCGGCTGGGTGCTCGGCCGGGTCGGTGACCGCAAGGGCCGCAAGGCGGCGCTCACCTTGACCGTCACCCTGATGTCCGCCTCCGCCATCCTCATCGCGGTGGCCCCCACCTACGCCACCGCCGGCTACGGCGGCGTCGCCGTCCTGCTGCTCGCCCGGATGCTCCAGGGCCTCTCCGTCGGCGGCGAGTACGCGGCCAGCGCCACCTACCTCACCGAGGCGTCCGCCCCCGGCCGCCGCGGCTTCGCCTCCAGCTTCCAGTACGTGTCGATGACCGCCGGCCAGCTCCTCGGCCTCGGCCTCCAGATCGTCCTCCAGCGCACCATGTCGGAGGCGGCGCTGCACAGTTGGGCCTGGCGGATCCCGTTCATCATCGGCGCGCTCGGCGCCGCCATCGTCTTCTACCTGCGCCGCAACATGCTGGAGACCGAGGTCTACGCCGCCGACGAGGACGCCGCGGCCGACCCCGACCGCGGCACCCTCAAGGCGCTGCTGGCCCACAAGCGGGAGGCGTTCCTCGTCATCGCGCTGACCATGGGCGGCACCGTGGCGTACTACACGTACACGACGTACCTCACCAAGTACCTCTCGGGCAGCGCCGGGATGGAGAAGTCCACGGCGTCGCTGGTGAGTTTCTGCGCGCTGTTCCTCTTCATGTGCCTGCAGCCGGCCGCCGGGTGGCTCTCCGACCGGATCGGCCGCCGCCCGCTGCTGATCACCTTCGCGGTCGGCTCGACGTTCCTGACCGTGCCGATCATGACGCTGCTGCGGCACGCCGGTTCCTTCTGGCCGGCGCTCGGCCTCTCGCTGCTCGCGCTGGTCATCGTCACCGGCTACACCTCCATCAACGCCTGTGTGAAGGCCGAGCTGTTCCCCACCGGTATCCGCGCCCTCGGCGTCGCCCTGCCGTACGCCATCGCCAACGCCCTCTTCGGCGGCACCGCGGAGTACGTCGCCCTCTGGTTCAAGAACGCCGGCCGGGAGTCCGGCTTCTACTGGTACGTCGCCGGGTGCGCCGCGGTCTCCCTCGTCGTCTACCTGACGATGCGCGAGACCCGCACCATCGACCTGCACCGCGTCGGCAAGGACGACGCGGACGGCGAGCCGGTCACCGCCCCCGCCTGACCCGCCCCACCGGGCCGGACGCCAGCCGTCCGGCCCGCCCCGCGCCACGGCGCCCGTACGGACCCTGACCGGCGGACGCCCTGCCCCGACGCCACCGGGGCCGGTCCCCCCGAGCCGGCCCCACGCCGTCGGCCGGCCGGCGGCGGCCCCCTCCCCGGGCCGCCGCCGGACCGCGGTACACGGAGGGCGCCGACGCCCGTCCCGTGCGAAGCGGCCCGCCCCGCGCCCGCATCGTGAGACCGCTTACCCCGCGCCGCCCGCCTCGTGCAAAACTGCCCCCGTGCTCTCGTTCGCCATGATTATTGGCAGCAGGCGCGCCGGTCCGCAGTGACCGCCCCGTACCTACCGTGTACGGCGCGGCCCTCGTCGTCCCAGACCCGCGCGCAGACCTCTCGCACCCGCGAGGGGTTTTTTCGTTTCCGGCCCCACCCGGCCCGGAAGGCGGAGCGCGAGGGAACATGGAGGGGCGGTGGAGCCGGTCATTCCGGTAGACCGAGATCCCGACAGGAGCCAGACCAGCATGACGGACGCACCCTCAGCCCCGGCGTCACCCGGACCCCGCCCCGCGGGCGCGGTCCCCGACGACTTCCACGTCTTCGACACCACGCTGCGCGACGGCGCCCAGCGCGAGGGCATCAACCTCACCGTCGCCGACAAGCTCACCCTCGCCCGCCACCTGGACGACTACGGCGTCGGCTTCATCGAGGGCGGCTGGCCCGGCGCCAACCCCCGCGACACCGAGTTCTTCCAGCGCGCCCGCGCGGAGATCGACTTCCGCCACGCCCAGCTCGTCGCGTTCGGCGCCACCCGCAAGGCCGGGGTCCGTGTCGAGGACGACCCGCAGGTCGCCGCGCTCCTGGAGTCCGGTGCCCCGGTCGTCACCCTGGTCGCCAAGTCCCACCTCGGCCATGTCGAACTGGCGCTGCGCACCACGCCCGAGGAGAACCTCGCGATGGTCGCGGACACCGTCCGGTACCTGCGCGCGCAGGGCCGCCGGGTCTTCCTCGACTGCGAGCACTTCTTCGACGGCTACGCCCTGGACGCCGCCTACGCCAAGCAGGTCGTCAAGACCGCGAGCGAGGCGGGCGCGGACGTCGTCGTCCTCTGCGACACCAACGGCGGCATGCTGCCCGCGCAGGTCGCCGCCGTCGTCCGTACCGTCCTCGCCGACACCGGCGCGCGCCTGGGCATCCACGCCCAGGACGACACCGGCTGCGCCGTCGCCAACACCCTCGCCGCGGTGGACGCCGGCGCCACCCACGTCCAGTGCACCGCCAACGGCTACGGCGAACGGGTCGGCAACTCCAACCTCTTCCCCGTCGTCGCCGCGCTGGAGCTGAAGTACGGCCGCGCGGTGCTGCCGCCCGGCAAGCTCGCCGAGACCACCCGGATCTCGCACGCCGTCGCCGAGGTCGTCAACCTCACGCCCGGCACCCACCAGCCGTACGTCGGTGTCTCGGCGTTCGCGCACAAGGCCGGACTCCACGCCTCCGCGATCAAGGTCGACCCGGACCTCTACCAGCACATCGACCCGGCGCTGGTCGGCAACACCATGCGGATGCTCGTCTCCGACATGGCCGGCCGCGCCTCGATCGAGCTGAAGGGCAAGGAGCTGGGCATCGACCTCGGCGGCGACCGGGAGCTGGTCGGCCGGGTCGTCGAGCGGGTCAAGGAACGCGAACTGGCGGGCTACACCTACGAAGCCGCCGACGCCTCCTTCGAGCTGCTGCTCCGCGACGAACTGGCGCGCGGCGGGGCGCGGGGGAGGGCCGCGCGGTTCTTCCGTACCGAGTCCTGGCGGGCGATCGTCGAGGACCGCCCGGACGGCTCGCACGCCAACGAGGCGACGGTGAAGCTGTGGGCGAAGGGCGAGCGGATCGTCGCCACCGCCGAGGGCAACGGCCCGGTCAACGCCCTGGACCGGGCGCTCCGCGTCGGTCTGGAGCGGATCTACCCGCAGCTCGCCCGGATCGAGCTGGTCGACTACAAGGTCCGCATCCTGGAGGGCCGTCAGGGCACCGGCTCGATCACCCGCGTGCTGATCTCCTCCACCGACGGCAACGGTGAGTGGTCCACGGTCGGCGTCGCCGAGAACGTCATCGCCGCCTCGTGGCAGGCGCTCGACGACGCCTACGCGTACGGGCTGCTGCGCGCCGGGGTGGAGCCGCAGGAGTAACCCGCCGCACCCGCGCCGCGGCCCCGCGTCCGGCCCTCGGAGGAGGGGCCGCGCGGGGCCGTGGTGTGCGGGGGAGCGGTGGTTCAGGCGGCGTTCCTCACCGCGGAGATGTCGAAGGTGAGCTTGACCTTGTCGCTGACCATCACGCCGCCGGCCTCCAGCGCGGCGTTCCAGGTCAGGCCCCACTCGGAGCGCAGGATCTCGGTGGCGCCCTCGAAGCCGACGCGCTCGGCGCCGTAGACGTCGGTGGCGGAGCCCTGGAACTCCAGGTCGAGGGTGAGCGGCCGGGTGACGTCCTTGATCGTCAGGTCGCCGGTGACGCGGAAGCGGTCGGCGGCACTCTGCTCGACGGCGGTGGAGCGGAAGGTCATCAGCCCGAACGCCGCGGAGTCGAAGAAGTCCCCGCCGCGCAGATGGGCGTCGCGGTCGGCGATGCCGGTGTCGACGCTCTCCGTCCGGATGTCCAGCGCCGCGGTGGAACGGCCCGGCTCCGAGCCGTCGAGGTGCAGCCGCCCCTCGTACGCGCCGAACGTGCCGCGGACGTTGGTGACCATGGCGTGGCGCACCGCGAAACCGATGCTGCTGTGGGCCGGGTCGATGGTGTAGTCGCCGGTCAGCGCGGCGAGTGCCGGGTCCGCCGTGACGAGGGCGGGGGCGGCGGGGGCTTCGGCGCGCTTGCGGGTGAACAGAGCCATGGCTCCTCCTCCAAGAAGTTGTTTAACGTTCAACGAGAATGACTCTAGCCCGGTCTTGTTCAACTTTCAACATCTTGGGTCCGGGGGTGTGGATGCGGGGGTCCGGGGTGGGGGCGCGAGCCCGGGGTGCGGGGCCGGGTCCGGGGTGGGGCGCGGGGTGCCTGCCTCGCCTCTTCCTTCCCGCTCGCCCCGCCCGTTACCTCCCGTTTCATGGCGTTCTTGCTGTCTCCGTCGCCCCGTGCTACACCGGCGCTCCACCCGTCAACTGCGCCGCGCCGCGAGCCGGTTGTACGCACTCGGGCCCGCCGCGCGCCCGCCGCCCCCGAGAGGAACGACCGTGCCGCACCCCTCCGCCTGGTCCCGCCGCGCCTTCCTCACCGCCACCGCCGCCGGAGCGGCCGCCCTCGGCGCCGCCGCCCCCGCCACGGCGGAGCCGGGATCCGCCGCCCCCGCCGCACCGTCCGGGAGGCCCCCCGGCCCCGGCGGGGACGACCTCTTCACCGCCCTGTCCCGCCGCTGGTCGGAGCTGATCCTCGGCACCGGCTACGACCCGGCCGCCGAGCCGTACGTCCGCGCGCTGCGCGAGACCGGTGGGCTGGCCGGACGGTTCGCCGCCGCCATGCGGCCCGCCGCCGCCTCGCTCTGGCCCGACCAGCCCTTCGACCCGCCCGCCGGGATCACCCGCAGCTACACCCGGCTGCACACCATGGCCGAGGCGTACGCCCAGCCCGGCACCGGACTCACCGGCGACGCCGCCCTCGCCGACGCCGTCCTGACCGGCCTCGACCACCTGGAGAGAGCCGTCTACCACTCCGGCGCCGACCGCTACGGCAACTGGTGGGAGTGGCAGATCGGCAGCCCCCAGCAACTCCTCGACACCCTCGCGATCCTCGACACCCACCTGCCCGGCGGCCCGCTCCCCGACGACGAACGCGCCCGCCACCTCGCCGCCGTCGACCACTTCGTCCCGGACACGATGCTCGGCGCGTACACCGGCACCAGCACCGGCGCCAACCGCGTCGACCTCTGCCGCGTCGTCGCCCTCCGCGGCGTCCTCGGCCGCGCCCCCGCCAAGATCGCCCTCGCCCGCGACGCCCTCTCCCCGGTCTTCCCCTACGTCACCCACGGCGACGGGCTGTACGCCGACGGCTCCTTCCTCCAGCACACCGCCGTCGCCTACTCCGGCACCTACGGCTACGTCCTCCTCGACGGCATCGGGCGGCTGTTCGCCCTGCTCGGCGGCACCGCGTGGGAGGTCACCGACCCGGCCCGCCGCACCGTCCTCGCCAGCGTCACCCACGCCTACGCGCCGCTGCTCCACGACGGGCTGATGATGGACATGGTCAGCGGACGGGCCGTCAGCCGCGGCGCGCTGCTCACCGACGACCGCCGCGTCCCGCGCAGCGACCACTACCACGGGCACGCCCTCCTCGCCGCCGTCACCCTCCTCGCCCAGAGCGCGTCACCGGCCGACCGCGACCGCTGGCACGCCCTGGTCAAGGGCCATATCGTCCGCGACCGGGTGCTGCCGGTCCGCACCGACCGCCAGTACCCCGTCGCCGACCTCGCCCGCCTCGCCGCCGTCGCCGACGGCCCCGCCGCACCCGCCCCCGAGCCGCCCGGCCACCGCCTCTTCCCCGCCATGGACCGCGCCGTCCACCGCCGCCCCGGCTGGACCGCCGGGCTCGCCATGGCCTCCGACCGCATCGCCCACTACGAGAACGGCAACGGCGAGAACCCGCACGGCTGGCACACCGGCGCCGGCATGCTCTCCTGGTGGGCCGGGGAGAGCGGCGGCGCGCAGTACACCGACGCCTACTGGCCCACCGTCGACCCCTACCGGCTGCCCGGCACCACCGTCTCCACCAAGCGCCTCGCCGACAACGAGGGCGGCGCCTTCGGCAAACCCCGCCCCGACGTCCGCTGGGTCGGCGGCACCACCGACGGCACCTACGCCGCCGTCGGCCAGCACCTGCGCGGCCTCGGCGTAACCCTCACCGCCCGCAAGTCGTGGTTCTTCCTCGACGACACCGTCATCTGCCTCGGCGCCGGGATCACCGCCCGCGACGGCGCCCGCGTCGAGACGATCGTCGACAACCGCGCCCTCGGCGCCGCGAGCCGCGCCCCGCTCACCGTCGACGGCCGACCGCAGCCCACCGGCCCCGGCGCCGCCCGCACCTTCCCCGCCGCCCGCTGGGCCCACCTCGCCGGACACGGCGGCTACGTCTTCCCCGGCGGCGCCGCGCTGCACACCCTCCGCGAGGACCGCACCGGCTCCTGGCACGACATCAACACCGGCTCCGACCCCGCCCCGCTCACCCGCCGCTACCTCACCCTCTGGCACGACCACGGCACCGACCCGGACGGCGCCCGCTACCTGTATCTGCTGATGCCCGGCGCCCCGGCCCGCGCGGTCGCCGCCCGCGCCGCCGACCCCCGGTGGCTCACCGTCCTCGCCCACACCGCCGACCGGCAGGCCGTCACCGTCCCCGCGCTCGGCCTGACCGCCGCCAACTTCTTCTCCCCGGGCACCGCCGGACCGCTCACCGCCGACGGCCCGGTCGGCGTCCTGGTCCGCCGCACCGGTCCGCACACCGCCACCCTGCACGCCGCCGCGCCCGAACGGACCGGCACTCCGGTGGAGATCGTCTGGGACCGGCCGACCGCCGCCGTGCCGTACCACGACCCCGGCTTCCAGGTGCTCGCCACCGGCCGCGCCTTGCGCCTGCGGCTCACCCCGGGCACCGTCTGCGCCACCCACGCGGCCACCGTCACACTGCGCTGACCGGCGCGGACACCGCGCGGCGGGGCCCTTTGCACCCGCCCGCGGATTTGTCGGCCCCATACAGCACACGGCCCACACTCCACCCGAACGGAGCAGCGGGCCGACCTCACGTACAGGAGGCTTCTGTACTGCTTGCCCACCAAATCGCATCCGACGTTGTACGAAACTGACATCGGCGCCCGGGGCCTCGCCCACGTACCGTCGATGCATGACCACTGTCGAAGAGGTGCCCGCGGGCGCGACCGACGCCCGCGGGCGCGTCGCCGAGTTGCACGCGATCCGCGAGCAGGCGTACCGAGGCCCCAGCGAGCGGGCGACCGAGGCCCAGCGGGCGAAGGGCAAGCTGACCGCACGCGAGCGGATCGAGCTGCTGCTCGACGAGGGTTCGTTCAACGAGGTGGAGCCGCTGCGCCGGCACCGGGCGACCGGTTTCGGCCTGGAGGCGAAGAAGCCCTACACCGATGGTGTGATCACCGGCTGGGGCACGGTCCACGGCCGGACGGTCTTCGTCTACGCCCACGACTTCCGGATCTTCGGCGGCGCCCTCGGTGAGGCGCACGCCACCAAGATCCACAAGATCATGGACATGGCGATCCAGGCGGGCGCGCCGCTGGTCTCGCTCAACGACGGCGCCGGCGCCCGTATCCAGGAGGGCGTCTCCGCGCTCGCCGGCTACGGCGGCATCTTCCAGCGCAACACCAAGGCGTCCGGCGTCATCCCGCAGATCTCCGTGATGCTCGGCCCCTGCGCGGGCGGCGCCGCCTACAGCCCGGCGCTGACCGACTTCGTCTTCATGGTCCGCGACACCTCGCAGATGTTCATCACCGGCCCGGACGTCGTCCGCGCGGTGACCGGCGAGGAGATCACCCAGAACGGTCTGGGCGGCGCCGACGTCCACGCCGAGACCTCCGGTGTGGCGCACTTCGCCTACGACGACGAGGCCACCTGCCTCGAAGAGGTCCGCTACCTCCTCTCGCTGCTCCCGGCCAACAACCGCGAGAACCCGCCGGCCGTCGAGTGCGAGGACCCCGCCGACCGCAGCGGCGACGCCCTCCTCGACCTGGTCCCCGCGGACGGCAACCGCCCGTACGACATGCGCAAGGTCATCGAGGAGATCGTCGACGACGGCGAGTACCTGGAGATCCACGAGCGCTGGGCCACCAACATCATCTGCGCGCTGGCGCGGCTCGACGGCCGGGTCGTCGGCCTCGTCGCCAACCAGCCGCAGTCGCTCGCCGGCGTCCTCGACATCGAGGCGTCCGAGAAGGCCGCCCGCTTCGTGCAGCTCTGCGACGCCTTCAACATCCCGATCGTCACGCTGCTGGACGTCCCCGGCTTCCTGCCCGGCGTCGACCAGGAGCACGGCGGCATCATCCGCCACGGCGCCAAGCTGCTCTACGCGTACTGCAACGCCACCGTGCCGCGCATCTCGATCGTGCTGCGCAAGGCGTACGGCGGCGCGTACATCGTCATGGACTCGCAGTCCATCGGCGCGGACCTCACCTACGCCTGGCCGACCAACGAGATCGCCGTCATGGGCGCGGAAGGCGCCGCCGGCGTCATCTTCCGCCGCCAGATCGCCGACGCCGAGGACCCCGAGGCGATGCGCGCGCGGATGGTCAAGGAGTACAAGTCCGAGCTGATGCACCCCTACTACGCCGCCGAGCGCGGCCTGGTGGACGACGTCATCGACCCGGCCGAGACGCGCCACACCCTCATCCGCTCGCTGGAGATGCTGCGCACCAAGCACGCGGACCTGCCCGCCCGCAAGCACGGCAACCCGCCGCAGTAGCCGCACCCCGGCCCACCGGCGAGCACCGCACGCAGACAACGAAGATCACGGAGACGAAGAGATGAACCCCGCAGCCCCGGCCGATGCGATCCGCGTGGAGAAGGGCGAGGCCAGCGAAGAGGAGCTGGCCGCCCTGACCGCCGTCCTCCTGGCCCGCGCCGCCCACCGGCCCGCCGCCCCGGCCCGCCCCCGCGCCACCGCCGCGCGCTGGCGCCGCCTGGAGCGCCAGTACGGCTTCCACGGCGCCACCAGTTGGCAGCGCTGACACCCCGCGCACACGCCTCGGGCCCCGCACCGTCCACCGGTGCGGGGCCCGAGGCGTATCCGGGAAGGCTCAGGCGCGCACCGGCTCCGGCGCGGTGTCCGGCCCGGCGGCGGCACCGGCGGCGGCCTTCTCCTCCTCCGGCGTCTTCAGATACAGCGTCAGCAGCGCCGAGACGACGTACAGCGCGGCGAAGATGATGACGACGCCGGACGGGCCCAGCGGCTCCAGGAAGACGCTGACGATCGCCGGTCCGACGAACGCGGCGCCGCCCGCACCGAGGTTGAGCAGCGCCATCGCCCCGCCCTTGTTGTCGGGGGCGAGCGCCGGGATCAGCGCCGAGATGGAGACGAACCCGGCGAGCGTCACGCCGTAGAGCATGCCGACGACGAGCGCGACGGTGTAGTTGCTGCCGACCGCCTTCGGGACGAAGTACAGCGCCAGCGTGGTGATCGCACAGCCGATACCGCCGAACGACGCGATCGTCTTCCGCCAGCCGATCTTGTCGCCGATCACCCCGAAGAGCAGGTTGCAGAAGACGTTGGTGCCGTAGATGACGGCGAGCAGCGTCAGCCAGCGGCCCTCGCCGAAGTGCAGCTCCTTGGCGAAGAACGTCGGCAGGAAGACCAGGAAGCCGAACTCCGGCGCGGTGTTGATGACGCGCACCACACAGCCGACGGCCACCTTCGGGTGCGTCCAGGCGATGGAGAGGCTGGAGAGCAGCGACTGCACCGGCCGCACCTCCGGCGGCGCCAGCCGCGCGAAACCGGTGCGCTCGCGCACCCCCAGCAGACAGAACGCCCCGCCGACCGCGATGATCGCCAGCGCCACCCACAGCGTGCCCAGGTGGCCGAAGAGCGGATTGGTCACGCCCGCGACGAGCGAACCGAGCGTCGGCAGCCCGCCGGTGAAGGCGACGTAGAACCAGCCCACGGCGGTGCCCATCCGCGCCTTCGGGGCGGTCGCGGTGATCCAGACCAGGAATCCGAAGGCGAAGAGCGGGTAGCCGAAGCCCCGCAGACCGTAGAAGACGAGCATCAGCGGGTAGTTCTGCGGGCCGATCGCGAGCGTGAGGAAGAGGACGTCGAAGACGACCCACACCGCGAGGCCCAGTTGCATCACGCGCCGCGGTCCCCACAGGTCCGACAGCGCACCGGAGAGCCAGGAGGCGAGCATGACGGTCACGCCGTACGCGGTGATCACGTAGGAGGCGTGCACCTCGGTCCCGGCGCCGTGGTCCGCCATGAACGGCGCGATGAAGCCGGACTCGACGCCGTCGCCCACCATGAACAGCAGAACGCCGAGGTAGCCGAAGACCAGCGGCTTCGGGATGCCGATCCGGTCGAAAAGGGTGGGTGGTGCCATGTCACGCCTCCGTGGGGCGGTTGCCGCCGCGCGGCGGCCGGGTTCGGGGCAAGGGGCCGGGTCGCTTCATCCGGCCGGGGCGCCGCCGGGCGGCGCGCACGATGCGAGCATCATCAATCCTGAGAACTTCACATGCAAGATGTGATGCAAGGGATTTTGGGCGGTCATTCTCACAGCGCACCTGGTGATTTCCGGGGTGAGGGATGACGAGTCTGTGATGTAGGTGTTAAATCAAACAGGGACGAAACAAAGGAGTGTGCCCCTGATGACCACCACCCCCGCCGGCCCGGGCCACCACGCCGAGACCTTCCGCGAGGACTGGCTGGAGGGTCTCGCCGACGCCTACGCCCGCACCGTCCGCCGGGTACCGGGCGCCTTCGGCGTCGTCGGACGGCACGCACCCCGCCCCGGCAAGGTGGCCGTCGTCATCGGAGGCGGCTCCGGCCACTACCCGGCCTTCGCCGGACTCGTCGGCCCCGGACTCGCCGACGCCGCCGCCATCGGCGACGTCTTCGCCAGCCCCAGCGCCGAACAGGTCTACCGCACCGCCCGCGCGGCCGACGGCGGCGCCGGCGTCCTGATGACCTACGGCAACTACGCGGGCGACGTCATGCACTTCGGCCTCGCCGCCCGCCGCCTCGCGGCCGAGGGCACCGACGTCCGCACCGTCCTCGTCACCGACGACGTCGCCAGCGGCCCGCCGCCCGTCGAGGGCCAGGAGATCGACCCGTCCCGCGACCGCCGCGGCGTCGCCGGCGACTTCTTCGTCTTCAAGATCGCCGGGGCCTCCGCCGACCGCGGCGACGACCTCGACACCGTCGCCCGCCTCGCCGCCCGCGCCAACGCGATGACCCGCACCTTCGGCGCCGCCTTCGCCGGCTGCACCCTGCCCGGCGCCGCGGAACCCCTCTTCACCGTCGCCCCCGGCACCACCGAACTCGGCATGGGCATCCACGGCGAGCCGGGACTGCGCACCACCCACGGCCTGAGCGCCCCCGAACTCGCCGACGCCCTCGTCGACAATCTCCTCGCCGACCTGCCCCGGCCCGCCGGAGCCACCGGCCGCGTCGCCGTCCTCCTCAACGGCCTCGGCAGCACCAAGTACGAGGAGATGTTCGTCGTCTACCGCCAGGTCAACCGCCGCCTGCGGGCCGCCGGACTCCAGCCGTACCGCCCCGAGGTGGGCGAGTTCGTCACCTCCTTCGACATGGCCGGCGTCTCCCTCTCCCTGATGGTCCTCGACGACGAACTCACCGCCCTCTACGACGCCCCCTGCGACACCCCCGCCTTCCGCAGCCTGCCGGGCGAGCACGCCCCCGCCGACGACGACCGGACGGACGGTACGGCGGCGACGGACACCGCGCGGGTCCCGGCCGCCCGGACCGCGTCCGGCCCGGCCACCGGGGACGCACCGTACGCGGCCGATCTGCCCGTCCCCGCGCCCGACGCCCCCGACCTCCCCGCCACCGCCGCCCTCCAGGCCGCTCTCGACGCCGTCGCCGCCCAGGAGGACGAGTTGGGCCGCCTCGACGCCGTCGCCGGGGACGGCGACCACGGCATCGGCATCGTCCGCGGACTGCGCGCCGCCGTCGCCGCCGCCCGCGCCACCGAGACCGGCCCGGCCTCACCGCGTACCGCCGGCGCCGCCCTGCTCAGCGCCGGACTCGCCCTCGCCGACGCGTCCGGCGGCGCCTCCGGCGCGCTCTACGGCGCCCTCCTCGCCGAGACCGGCGCCGTCCTGACCCGGGCACCCGAGAACACCTGCACCACCGCGCTGTTCGCCGACGCCGCCGACGCCGCCCAACGCGCCGTCACCGAACTCGGCGGCGCCCGCGTCGGCGAGAAGACCCTCCTCGACGCCCTCGACCCGTTCCGCCGCCACCTGCGCGACCACACCGCCGACGGCCCCGCCAAGTCCTGGCGCGCCGCCGCCGAGGCCGCCACCCGCGCCGCCGCCGCGACCGCCGACCTCGTCCCCGCCCGCGGCCGCGCCGCCCGCATGGGCGACCTCGGCCACGGCCACCCCGACGCCGGCGCCACCTCCCTCGCCCTGCTCCTCACCGCCGTCGGCGAGACCCTGCACGACTGACCGCCCACGGCTGACCACCCACCACGAAGGACCTGGGGAGAACGCTCCTCCCCAGGTCCTTCGCCATGCGCGGTACGACCCGCCCGCCACCGTCAGGCGGACAGCTTCCCGGCAGCGTCCTCCGCCCCCGGCCAGATCAGCCACGCCTGCGTCTGCGCGGGCCGCCCGAACCACCGCACCGCACTCTCCGGCGACCGCAGACTGAAATACGTCCGCCCGGCAGCACTGACCACATCCGCCTCCCCGTCCTCGTACGCCAACCCCCACGCGGCGATACGTCCGTCGAACTCCCCACCCCCGACGGGGTACTGCTGCACAACGGCGAACAGACGCGGCGCCAACTCGTTGGCCATGGCGGCGAGTTCGGGGTGGAGGGAGCCGACGGGCGGCTCAGGGGTGCTGTTTTGTGGCGATACGGTGGTCATGGATTCCTCCGGGAAGGGGTTTGGGAGCCCTGATGGAGAGTGGCCTTACGGATAAAGTAGCGCGCCTATGGAGTGCACTCCATCGATTCGATGGATTGGACTCCAGTTCCGCCCGTGTGGGGGACGCTGCACCACGAGACAGAAAGAGCAGAGGGAGCTCTCATGGCACCGAAGACCGTTCCGCCGACGGCCCGGCAGCGTCGGCTCGGTCGCGAGCTGCGCAGGCTGCGCGAGCAGACGGACATGACGGCGACAGAAGCGGGCGCGTTCCTCGGCGCCTCGCAAGGGCGTATGAGCAATATCGAGACCGGGCGTTATGCGGTCAGTGCCGATCGGGTGCGCACGCTCGCACACCATTACCGCTGTACGGACCAGGGGCTGATCGAAGCTCTCGCCGGGATGACCGGAGGCAGGACACGCGGTTGGTGGGAGGAGTACCGCGAGGTCCTGCCTCATCAGATGCTGGACATCGCTGAGCTGGAATATCACGCGGCCGGGTTTCGGATCGCTGCGAACTTCTACGTACCGGGGCTGCTCCAGACTGCGCAATACGCGCGTGCGGTCTTCGCCGCATACGTGCCCAGCTTCCCGCCACACGAGGTGGAACACCGGGTTTCGCACCGACTGAAGAGGCAGGCAGTCCTCTACGGGGAGAAGCCGACGCCCCTCACCGCAATCCTTCACGAGGCTGCACTGCACATGGAGGTCGGTGGCCCTGCCGTCATGTATGAGCAGCTTGAGTACTTGATCGAGATGAGCGAACGCGGGGACGTCACTCTCTTGCTCACCCCGTTCGGCGCGGGAGCGCTGCCGAACTCCGGGCAGCCCTTCGACTACCTCGAAGGAGCTGTGACGCAACTGGATACAGTGCTGCTCGACACCGACCACGGCTCTGAGATCATTGACGCGGAAGCCAAGTTGGCGACCTACCGAGCCATTTGGGACCGCATGGCATCCGGGGCTCTCGGGCCGGAATCGTCTCGTCGCTCGATCCGCCGTATTGCGCAAGGACTGAAGGAAAGAACATGACCCCGGACAACTGGCAGAAGTCTTCGTACAGTGCGCAGGGATCGAACTGCCTCCATGTGGCGGCTCCTGACAGTCAGACGATCAAGCTGTGCGAGAGCGACGACCCGGAGGTGGTCGTCACCACCACCCCCGCCAACCTGAAGGCGTTCATCCTCGGCGTGAAGGCGGGCGAGTTCGACCACTTCGTCGAGGGCTGAGATTGCTGGCCTGCGTGGCTCAACGATGTGTTCTGATGGCAAAGAACCTCTGGGAGGAACACCATGTCCACGTACGACTGGCAGAAATCATCGTTCAGCGGGCAGGGCGCCAACTGTCTCCATGTCGCCGCCCCCGACAGCGACACCATCAAGCTGTGTGAGAGCGACGACCCGGGGGTGGTCGTCACCACCACCCCCGCCAACCTCAAGGCGTTCATCCTCGGCGTGAAGGCGGGCGAGTTCGACCACTTCGTCGAGGACTGAGACGGCCGCCGACACGGCGAAGGCCCCCGGTCACCTGGTACTCAGGTGACCGGGGGCCTTTCCGTACGTCGGAAGAACCGCGCCGCCAGGCGCTACCGCAGCCGGGCCATGAGCGCGTGCTCCACGAGGGTGATGAGCGCGCTCTTCGCCTCGCTGCGGTGGCGGGCGTCGGTGGTGATGATCGGGGCGTCCGGGCCGATCTGGAGCGCCTCGCGGACCTCGTCCGGGGTGTACGGCTGGTGGCCGTCGAATCCGTTGAGGGCGATGACGAAGGGGAGGCCGCTGTTCTCGAAGTAGTCGACGGCGGGGAAGCAGTCGGCGAGGCGGCGGGTGTCGACGAGGACGACGGCGCCGATGGCGCCGCGTACGAGGTCGTCCCACATGAACCAGAAGCGGTCCTGTCCGGGGGTGCCGAAGAGGTAGAGGATCAGGTCCTGGTCCAGGGTGATGCGGCCGAAGTCCATCGCCACGGTCGTCGTCGTCTTGTCCGGCGCGTGCGTGAGATCGTCGATCCCCGCGGACGCTGAGGTCATGACGGCTTCGGTGCGCAGCGGGTTGATCTCTGAAACGGCCCCGACGAACGTGGTCTTACCCACGCCGAAGCCGCCCGCCACCACGATTTTCGCGGAGGTGGTGGAGCGGGCTGCACCGCTAGAGCTTGCGAAGTCCACTGAGCACCCTTTCGAGCAGTGTCACATCTGGCTGTCCGCCGGCGGTCTCGTCCCCGCCGGGCTGATGGATGGCGACGAGTCCGGCCTCCGCCAGGTCGGCGACGAGGATCCGGGCGACGCCGAGGGGGATGGAGAGAAGCGCGGAGATCTCGGCAACTGATTTGATCTCGCGGCAGAGGTGGCAGATGCGCTGGTGCTCCGGCAACTGGCCCTGTAGCTGGGACGGATCGGCCGTGGTGCTGATCAGCGCCTCGATGGCGAGCTGGTAGCGCGGCCTGGTCCGGCCCCCGGTCATGGCGTACGGGCGCACCAACGGATTGTGCGCACCGCCCGCGGGCGCCTCGGGCGCCGGCGCCTGCGGCCGCACCGGCCGGATACCCGGCGTCTGCGGCGGTTCGTACACCGACGGCTCGTACGGCTGGGAGTCGTACGGGCGGGGCGGGGACTGCTGGGGCTGCTGCTGCCGCGGCGGCTGGGACCGCTGCGGCCGGCGGCTCGGCGTGGACGGGAAGTTGAAGCGGTTCTGCGGGGTCTCGCCCTGGGCTCCGGAGTGCTGTCCGGGACCGTACGGGTACCCACCGGGGGGCGTTGCCACGTCTCCTCCTCCAACTTGCCTGTCTGAACGCCGGTCGCGCCCTCGAACCCTAATGGGCCGGTGGCGGGAAACGCACTGCCTGTCTGTCAGTTGAGCAGGCTGCCTTGGAGTTCGGCGCGTAGGTCGGGGGTGAGGACGTTGCCTGCGCGGTCGACCAGGAGGGCCATTTCGTAGCCGACGAGGCCGATGTCGCATTCGGGGTGGGCGAGGACGGCGAGGGAGGATCCGTCGGAGACGGACATGATGAAGAGGAAGCCGCGTTCCATCTCCACGACGGTTTGGTTGACGTTGCCGCCTTCGAAGATGCGGGAGGCGCCGGAGGTCAGCGAGGTGAGGCCGGAGGCCACTGCTGCCAGTTGGTCGGCTCGGTCCCGTGGGAAGCCTTCGGACATGGCGAGGAGGAGACCGTCCGCGGAGACCACGACCGTGTGGGAGACACCGGGGGTGTTGTCCACGAAGTTGGTGATCAACCAGTTCAGGTTCTGCGCCGCCTGGCTCATCGGGCTCACACTAACGCTCCTGATCGTAGGTGCTGCCGGGGCCGAAGCCCTGTTGGTCATTGTGGGGGTGATCCGAGCGGTCCGCCCCCGCGCTGCGGCCCTGCTGGACACCGCGGCGCAGATTGCTCAGCCTGCCGCGGATGTCCTCCGGGGCCCGGGAGACCTGGGGGCCACCCTGCGGGCTCTGCTCCGCCGAACCCTCGACCAAATTGGCCTTGGGCACCCGTCGCGGCAGGCCGGACGAGGTGACCCCGCCAGCCTTGGGCTCACGCAGCCGCTCCGCCCGCTCCCACCGTTCGTCGTTGGAGCTGCGCCATTCGGAGCCGTCCAGGACCTGATCCGACGCCTCCCACCGCTGCGGGGGCACCGCCGATTCCCCGGGCTGGGCCCACTCCTGCTGGACAGGCTGCGCCTGCTCGGTGTGGCCTCCGCGGCGCGGAAGGCCGGCATCGGTCAGCGAGTGGGAGTCGCTCGGGGCCGGGCCCGGACGGTCGAATGGTACGCGCTCGGACGCCTGGGCGGGAGCGGCGGGTGTATTCCGGTCAGATTCCGCTTCGACCCCGAAGTGCCCATCGTACGCGGCGGGTTCGAACCCGCCGCCGCTCACAGGCGCTTCGGGAGCGGCGTACGGATGCTGGTCCGCGGGGTGCGGGTCGGGTACCGGCCGGAATGCTGCGGTGGCGGGCCCGCCGTCGTCGTACCGCGGTTGATCGGCTTCCGCATATGCCTGCTGCCCGGACTGCGCCGCGTATCCGGAGAGGTCCGGCGCCGCACCGCCCAACAGGGGGTCCGTGCCCGCCTGTTGGACGCCGTGCGTCTCCTCCAGGGTCGCGCGGCGCTCCTCGCGCAGCAGTGAACGGCTCGCGCCGTCCGGACCGGCTTCCACCGCGTGGGGGGTGGGGATCGCGGTGTCGCCGGTGGTCGGGGTGGCGGGTCGCGGCGCGGGCGGCTGTCCGGGCGCGGTCCGGGGGACGGTGAAGTCCTCCTCGAACTGTCCGCTGCCGCCACCGCCGTGGGTGATCGCGTCGGGGAGCATCACCAGCGAGGTGGTGCCCGCCTGCTCGCCCGAGGGGCGGAGCTGGACGCGGATACCGTGCCGGTCCGCGAGGCGGCCGACCACGAACAGGCCCATGCGCTGGGAGACCGCGGCATCCACGCTCGGCGGGTTCGCCAGCTTGTGGTTGATGTCCGCGAAATCCTCGGCGGTCAGCCCGATGCCCTTGTCGTGGATCTCGACCATGACGCGGCCGTCGGACATCCGGGTCGCCGAGACCCGCACCTTGGTCTGCGGCGAGGAGAACGTCGTCGCGTTCTCCAGCAGCTCCGACAGCAGATGGACGAGGTCGGTCACGGCCTGACCGTGGATCTCGCTCTCCGCGACCCCGGCCAGCTCGATGCGCTCGTACGACTCGACCTCGGAGGTGGCCGCGCGCAGCACGTCGACGAGGGGGACCGGCTGGTTCCAGCGGCGGCCCGGCTCCTCGCCCGCGAGGATGAGGAGGTTCTCGCCGTTGCGCCGCATGCGGGTGGCGAGGTGGTCCATCCGGAAGAGGCTCTCCAGTTGGTCCGGGTCCGCCTCGTTGTTCTCCAGCTCGGTGATGAGCGTCAGTTGGCGCTCGATGAGGCCCTGGTTGCGGCGCGAGAGGTTGGTGAAGATCGCGTTGACGTTGCCGCGCAGCATCGCCTGCTCGGACGCGAGCCGCACCGCCTCGCGGTGCACCTGGTCGAAGGCGCGGGCGACCTCGCCGATCTCGTCCGTCGTCGCGATCGGGATCGGCTGCACCCGGGTGTCGACCCGGCCCGGCTCGGCGCGCGAGAGCTGATCGACGAGCATCGGCAGCTTCTGCTCGGCGATGGAGAACGCCGCGGTCCGCAGCGCCCGCATGTCGCGGCTCATCCGGCGCGCCATCAGACCGGCCACCAGGAAGGCGGCGATCAGGGCGGCCAGCACGACGGCGGCGTCCGTGATCGTGGTGCGCCTGGCGTCGGCGGAGATCTGCGCGGCCTCGGCGACCGCCTTGTCCGCGAGGTCCTTCTCGATGGACCGGTACATGTCGAAGCCGCCGGTCGCCGCCGTGAACCAGGCGTCGGGCGTGACACCCCGGCCCGCCAGTTCCTGCGGCGAGGCACCGGAACCGATCGCGGTGGCCATGGCGTCCGGAGAGGGGGAAGCACGGAACGGCCGTCCGGCCGCCGCGGCCTCCCGCCGGGCCTTCGCGCTCTTCTCCTTGACGGACTTCTTGAGCGCGGCGGTGTCCGTCCTCAGCCGCTCGACGTCCTCGGGGGTGCCGCCGGAGGTGTACTCGCCGATGGCGATGGTCTCCAGGTAGCGGTACGACGCGAAGGCGGTGAGCTGCCGCTTGTACGCGGCGCCGGTGGCCGGGTCGACGAGAAGGTGGACGCCGATCGAGCGCTCCAGCGACGCGGCGGCCTTGGCGAGCGAGAGGGCGTAGACGGTGCGGCCGTAGGAGGTGATGTTGCCGGTGCCCAGGCCCAGCTCGTTGGCGAACTCCATCAGCGGGTGCTGGATGGCGACGTACCCCTCTTCGGTGCGTACGCCGGGCAGCGCCGAGGTGTACGCGGAGCCGCGCAGGGCGCCGAGGCCCTTCTCGGCGGTGGTGAACGCGGCAAGGCGGCGCTTGAGGCCCGGTTTGTCCGGCATGGACGCCGCGGCGGCGCGGAAGTCGGCGCCGGCCCGGTCGGTGGCGGCGCGCGCCTCGTCGACGGCCGGATCGTCCTTCTTGCCGTTCAGCAGGGGTTCGGCGGTGCGGTCCCGCTCGTCGATGAGCGCGTTGCCGTAGGTGAGGGCGGCGCGGACGAGCTTCGCGGTGCTCTCGGCGTCCTGCGCCTCCTGCCAGGTGGCGAAGGAGGTGTTGACCCGCAGCCCGCCGAAGACCAGCGCGAGGAGGACGGGGATCAGCAGAATGGCGTTGAGGCGGGTCGCCACCCGCCAGTTGCGCGGGGAGTACGGCTTCCCACCGGAAACGGGTGGCGCGGGCGTGGTCTCGGGCGCCCCGGGAGCCGGGCCGGTACCGCGCGACGGCGGGGTGAAGTTGCCCCGCCGGGCCTCCCTCGGCTCGGGGCTCGCCTTGCTTCGCCTCACTCGACCAACAACCTCTCGGCGCGGCACGTCGTGCTGTGCCGTTTCTTCTGGGCGTCTCTCCTTCGGAGTTCAGCGAATTTCAGCACGTCGGACGGGTGCCTTCCAAACACTGAGCAAAGCTTGAGGGAGTACGGAGGGACCTCAGATAAAAGGGGCGTTAAGGGCGAGCTCCGGCAAAATGCGGGGGAACTGTGTGCGCAGTGGAGCCAGATGTGCGCATGGTGTGTTTGTGGCGAGACAATTGCCTGCCGAAACGTTATGAACACAATCGACGGCGTGTTCAATGCCACAACTCATGACGCAACCGCCGGCACACCTGGGCACCACGCCGCGCGGGCGGGCCCGTCCGGAGAGTCTCCGGACGGACCCGGCGTCAGCGCAGGCGCGCCATGAGCGCGTGCTCGACGAGCGTGATCAGCGCGCTCTTCGCCTCGCCGCGCTGCCGCGCGTCGGTCGTGATGATCGGCGTACCCGGCCCGATCTGCAGCGCCTCCCGGACCTCTTCGGGCGTATGGGGCTGCTGCCCCTCGAATCCGTTGAGGGCGATGACGAAGGGGAGGCCGGAGTTCTCGAAGTAGTCGACGGCGGGGAAGCAGTCGGCGAGGCGGCGGGTGTCGACGAGGACGACGGCGCCGATGGCGCCGCGTACGAGGTCGTCCCACATGAACCAGAAGCGGTCCTGACCCGGCGTACCGAAGAGGTAGAGGATCAGGTCCTGGTCCAGGGTGATGCGGCCGAAGTCCATCGCCACGGTCGTCGTCGTCTTGTCCTGGACGTGGCTGAGGTCGTCGATCCCCGCCGACGCGGAGGTCATCACGGCCTCCGTACGCAGCGGGTTGATCTCCGAGACGGCCCCGACGAAGGTCGTCTTGCCCACGCCGAAACCGCCCGCCACCACGATCTTCGCCGAGGTGGTCGAACGGGCCGGGGCGCCTTCCCCGAACGCGGCGTCAGAGCTTGCGAAGTCCACTGAGCACCCTCTCCAGCAGCGTCACGTCCGGCGTACCGCCGGCCTCACCGCTGCCACCCGGCTGATGGATCGCCACCATCCCGGCCTCCGCCAGGTCGGCGACGAGAATGCGCGCCACCCCCAGCGGTATGTGCAGCAGCGCGGAGACCTCGGCGACCGACTTGACCTCACGGCACAGGTGGCAGATCCGCTGGTGCTCCGGCAGCAGGCCGGGTACCTGGGACGGATCGGCCGTGGTGCTGACCAGCGCCTCGATGGCGAGCTGGTAGCGCGGCCGGGTGCGGCCGCCCGTCATGGCGTAGGGACGCACCAGGGGCTGGTCGCCTTCGCCGCCGTACGACGCCTGACTGTAGGAATCGTAGGGGTCCGACGTGGGTGGCGGGGTCATGGGTCCTCCGGGCGAAACGGCTGTCTTGTGCGGGACAGCCGTCGGGTTGGGCCGGTGGCTGCTCGGCGGTGTACGGGACAGGTACTACGGCGGTTCAGTGCAACAGGCTGCCTTGGAGTTCGGCGCGTAGGTCGGGGGTGAGGACGTTGCCTGCGCGGTCGACCAGGAGGGCCATTTCGTAGCCGACGAGGCCGATGTCGCATTCGGGGTGGGCGAGGACGGCGAGGGAGGATCCGTCGGAGACGGACATGATGAAGAGGAAGCCGCGTTCCATCTCCACGACGGTTTGGTTGACGTTGCCGCCTTCGAAGATGCGGGAGGCGCCGGAGGTCAGCGAGGTGAGGCCGGAGGCCACTGCTGCCAGTTGGTCGGCTCGGTCCCGTGGGAAGCCTTCGGACATGGCGAGGAGGAGACCGTCCGCGGAGACCACGACCGTGTGGGAGACACCGGGGGTGTTGTCCACGAAGTTGGTGATCAACCAGTTCAGGTTCTGCGCCGCCTGGCTCATCGGACTCAACTAACGCTCCTGCTGGTGAGTGGGGTCCACGGTGCCGTGCTGCCCGGTGTCGCCACCGGCCTGCCGGCCCTGCTGGATACCCCGGCGAAGACTGGTCAGCCGGCCGCGCACGTCGCTGGGGGCGCGCGAGACCTGCGGACCGCTCTGGGCGGGCTGCTGCTGTGCGGTACCGGCGACGAGGTTGGCGCGCGGCACCCGGCGGGGCAGCCCCGACGTGGTCACCCCGCCGGCCGCGGGCTGACGGATCTGCTCCGCCTGCCGCCACGTCTCGTCGTTCGGCGAATTGCGCCAGCCGGTGGTGTCGAAGCCGCCGGCCGGGGTGTCGCCCAGGGCGTCCGCGGGCTCGGGAGCCCGCTGCGGATGCGGCGCCTCGGCGGGGGCCTGCGGCGGCACTCCGGCGGCGGCCGCCGCCGGGGTCTGGAACCAGTCCGACTCGATGGTGTCGAAGATCGGCGTCCGTCCGTCACCGGAACCGGCGGGCGACGCGTCGCCCAGCCAGTCCTCCGACGGCGCGGCCCGGGGCGCGGGCTCCGGCTGCGCCGGGACCTGGCCGGTGGTGTGCGGCGCCTCCGGGGCGGAGCCGAAGAGGCTGCCCGCCTGCGACGGGGCACCGGTCTCCCGCGGCGCGGCGGCCTCGGACCGTCCCGCACCGGCGTCCCGCACCGGAAGACCCGACGGGGTCTGCCCGAACCGCTCCGGAGCGGCGGGGCCGCCGGACAGCGGGAACTGACCGGTGTCGCCGGGCGCGGGGGCGTCGCCCCCGGGCGGCGGACCGTTGAAGTCGGGACGGGTGAAGGCCGTGGTGTCACCGGGCCCGCCGGTCGCCTCCGGCACCGGCCGCTCGAACGCGCCGGTGGTCTCGGGAGAGGCCGGCCGCTCGAACGTGCCCGTGGTCTCCGGGGCCGTCGGACGCGGGAAGGCACCCGAGGTCTCGGGGGAAACCGGCCGCTCGAACGTGCCCGTCGTCTCGGGCGCCGCCGGATGCGGGAAGGTGCCCGTCGTCTCCGGCGCGGCGGGGCGCTCGAACGTGCCCGTGGTCTCCGGCGCCGCCGGGCGCTCGAAGGTACCGGTGGTCTCCGGCTCCTCGTGGCCGCGCGGGGCGTCCTGGTTCGGGCGGGGCGCCAGCGGCCAGTCGTCGGTCGCGCCGCGGTCCCGGCGCACGCCCCAACTGGTGCCCGGCTGCGGGGAGTCGGCGGCCGGGGCGGACGGCTCGGCGGGGGAGGCGCCCAGCTCCGCGGCCGGGCCGCGGGCCGGCAGTTGCGGACGCGCGGCACGCTCCGGGGCGCCGGTGGGCGGCGCCACCGTCGGCGTCGCATCGGCGGCGGGTGCCTCACCGCGGTTGACGTTACGGGTGGGCAGTGCGGGACGGCCGCCGTCGGAGGGGGCGTTCGCCGCCCGTGCGCCGGAGCGTGAGGCGTCGGGAGCCGCGGGCGGCTGCGGAGCGGGGCCGCCGGAGGGCACCGGCCCGCCGAAGCCGCCCGGTCCGCCGAGGCCACCGGGCGCGGTGCGCCCGGGACCGCCGCGACCCGGCAGCGCGGGCCGCCCGGTGCCGCCGGGACCCGAACCGACCTGCCCGCGCGGCTGGAGCCCCGCGAGACGGCTCGTACCGCCGGAGCCGGAGCCGCCGCCGGAACCCGTACCGGGGCCGGAGCCCGTACCGCCCTCGGGCGCCTGGCCCTTCGCGGTGGACGGCGCGGGCTTCTTGCCGCCCTGCGCGACGTCGACGGGCAGCATGACCAGCGCGGTCGTACCGCCGGAGTCGGAGGGCCGAAGCTGGATCCGGATGCCGTGGCGCAGCGACAGGCGGCCGACCACGAACAGACCCATCCGGCGGGAGACCGAGACGTCCACGGTCGGCGGGCTGGCCAGCCGCTCGTTGATGGACGACAGGTCCTCGGGGGAGAGACCGATACCGGTGTCGTGGATCTCGACCAGCACCCGCCCGTCGGGCAGTGCGTGACCGGTCACCTTCACCTTGGTCTGCGGGGAGGAGAACGACGTCGCGTTCTCCAGCAGCTCCGCGAGCAGGTGGACGAGGTCGTTGACGACGCGCCCGGCGACCTCGGTCTGCGGTACGGAGCTCAGCTCGATGCGCTCGTACTGCTCCACCTCGGAGGCGGCGGCGCGGAGCACGTCGACCAGCGGCACCGGACGCGTCCAGCGGCGGCCCGGCTCCTCACCGGCGAGAACGAGGAGGTTCTCGCCGTTACGCCGCATACGCGTGGCGAGGTGGTCGAGCTTGAAGAGGGAGGAGAGCTGGTCCGGGTCGGCCTCGCGGGACTCCAGCTCGGAGATGAGCGAGAGCTGACGCTGAATCAGACCCTGGGAGCGGCGCGAGAGGTTGGTGAACATCGCGTTGACGTTGCCCCGCAGCAGCGCCTGCTCGGACGCCAGCCGGACCGCCTCGCGGTGCACGTCGTCGAAGGCCGCGGCCACCCGGCCGATCTCGTCCCGGCTGTGCACACCGACCGACTCGACGGAGGTGTCGACGTCCTGCGGGTCGGTGTCGGAGAGCTGCTTGACCAGCTCCGGAAGCCGCTCCTGGGCCACCTTCTGCGCGGTGTCCTGGAGCCGGCGCAGCGAGCGGACCATGGACCGCGCCACGACGAACGCGCCGACCAGCGAGACACCGAGGACGAGGAAGATCAGCGCACCGTTGATGATCGCTTCCTGCGTCGCCGCGTTGCGCAGCTCGCGGGACTTCTGCTCCATCTCGGTCAGCAGCGATGTCTCGATCCGGGACATCTCTTCGATCTTGACGGTGTCGGAGTCGTACCAGTCCAGGTACTTGTACTCCTGGCTCCGGATGCCGCTGCCGCTGGCGAAGGCGCGGTGCGCGAAGGCGACCGCCGCCTTGATCTCGTCGTTGTTGCCGTCCAGCCCGCGGGTGAGGGTGCCGGAGTTGCCCGCGTAGATCTGCGAGAAGCGGTCACGGGCCGCCTTCTCGTCGTCCTCGGCGGTACGGCCGGCGAGCCGGTCGTTGGCGGAGAGCTGGGGGCCGCCCTTGTGCGCGAGGCCGGCGCTGACCAGAGCACGCTGCATCGACGCGTACTCCTTGGCCGAGGAGAACGCGGCCAGCGCACGGGTCGACCGGATCATCTCCGGGTTGCTTGTCGCCTGCGCCATGTCCTGGGAGAGGGAGAGCAGCGACTCGATCAACTGGTTGTAGTTGCTGATGGTGCGCGCCGCGTTGCCGTCGTCCTTGTAGGCGCTGCTGCGGATCTCGTTGAGGGTGTTGAGCTGGCGGCCGATCTCCAGGACCGTCGCCCGCACACCGGTCATGTTGGCGTCGACGCCCTGGATGTTGCCGCTGTCCTGGTCGAACGCGATCCGCGCGCGGTCGGTGGCCTCCCGCGGCGCGACGACGTTGGCGTCGTCCTTGACGTTGCCCGAACCGGCCAGCGGGCCCGCCGACTTGTCCCGCTCGACCTGGAGCGCGTCGGCCAGCTCGGTGGCCTGCCGCGTCATGTCGGTGAGCATCTTCATCTTGTCCAGTTGCTCGATGTTCTCCATCGAGTCCTGGATACGGATGGCGCCCAGCGAGGTCGCGGCGACCACGGGCAGTGCGAGCAGGGAGATCAACCGGGTGCTGATGCGCCAGTTGCGCAACGAGACCCGGGAGCCGGGACCACCGGGGCCCGACTGCTCCTTGGCCGTTCCCCGGTCGGCGTCGCCGCCGTTCCGGTCGGACGGCACCGGGGCGCCCGCCGGACCGCCTCCCTGGGCACGCTGGGGAGAGGAGGCGCGGTCGGTCCCGCCGCGCGGCTCCGGCTCCGCCGCAGCTTCCCGGCCCTGGCGGGCCTGGGAAGGCTCCGTGCCATCCCTCTTGAAACGTCCCTGCACTAGCGTCGCAACCTCTGGACCAGGCGTCCCCCCGCGCGAGCGGCGGGACGGTGTCGAGTCGTGGGGGACCGCAAGTCCCCCGTGCGGTCGTGAATTGACCGGCGGACTTCCCCCTCTGGCCGAGAGAGCAGCTCCACCGCGCTGCGCCACATCGCGCTCTGCGCGCCGGTTGATACATGCGGCGGTCCGTGGAATTCCAGCACAGTGCCGGATCTCCAACAAGAGCGGAACCGCCCGCCGGGACATGGGTGACACACGGTGCGGGCCACGTCACGACACGTAGAGGGATCCATGGTCGATAACGGACTTTTAACCTCGAACCGCTTCGATCGCTCCGCTGTCCCAGGTGCGGTGATCAGCGGCGAAATGAAGCCCACTGAAGGGCTATGCCCCTTTTCTCCCTTGATGTTGATCATGGGAATTGCGGCATTTGTCACACCCTCAGTGAGGAAACTCACAAGGAGATCGGCGACTTTCCCCCCGCATCGCAGGGAATGGCCCGCTTAGTCTGATGCTTTACACAGACGGTCGGCGCGTCCAGGGCACCTCGCGTGACCTGCCCGTTCCCGTGATTCCGTGCATCCGCGGAAAGCGATCGGCAGCGGTCCGCACCGGCCACCCCGTCCGATGCATCCGATCTACGCGAGGCGTGAAGCAGTGAAGACCACGATGATGTTCCGCAACATAGCCAACCCGCGGCGCACCACGCTGGCGCACCTCAAGGACGCCGACGAGCTGACCGCCGCCACCCCGGCCCCGGAGCACGTCGCGGAGCTGCCCACGCAGACCGCCAACCCCCGCCGTACCGTCCTGATGACCGCCCCCGGCCAGGACACCACGGCGTAATCCGGCAGCGGGCGGGCCGCGCCCCCGCGTTAGCCTGGAGTGTCCACTCCGGCCAGTGATCAATGAGGGGCAGCGGCACCCGTGCGCATCGCCAGATTCTCCATCGACGGCAACGTCGGCTTCGGCGTCCTAGAGAACGACGAGATCGACGTCATCAAGGGACACCCCTTCGCGGAGTTCGAGCGCTCCGGCCGGAAGGTCCCCCTCGACAAGGTCCGTCTGCTGCCGCCGGTGCTGCCCAACAAGGTCGTCGCGGTCGGCCGCAACTACGCCGCCCACGCCGCCGAGCTGGGCAACGACGTCCCCGACGCCCCGTTCACCTTCTTCAAGCCCTCCACCTCCGTGGTCGGCCCCGGTGACCCCATCGCGTACCCCTCCTTCTCCGAGGAGGTGCACCACGAAGCGGAGCTGGCCGTCGTCATCGGCCGGATGTGCCGCGAGGTGCCCCGCGAGCGCGTCAAGGACGTCATCCTCGGCTACACCTGCGCCAACGACGTCACCGCGCGTGACGTCCAGCGCCGCGAGAAGCAGTGGGCGCGCGCCAAGGGCTTCGACACCTCCTGCCCGCTCGGCCCCTGGGTCGAGACCGAGCTGGACCCGTCCGACCTGACCATCCAGTGCACCGTCAACGGCGAACAGCGTCAGTTGGGCCGGACGAGTGAGATGGTCCGCTCCGTCGAGGACCTGATCGTCCACATCACCGAGGCGATGACGCTGCTCCCCGGCGACGTCGTCCTCACGGGCACCCCGGCCGGGGTCGGCCCGCTCACCGTCGGCGACGAGGTCGCCGTCACCATCGAAGGCATCGGCACTCTCACCAACAAGGTGATCAAGCGTGGCTAACGCGACCCCCGTCCGCGTCCGTTTCTGTCCCTCCCCGACCGGCAACCCCCACGTGGGACTGGTCCGCACCGCCCTGTTCAACTGGGCGTTCGCGCGCCACCACCAGGGCACCCTGGTCTTCCGCATCGAGGACACCGACGCGGCCCGCGACTCCGAGGAGTCCTACCAGCAGCTTCTGGACTCCATGAAGTGGCTGGGTTTCGACTGGGACGAGGGCCCCGAGATCGGCGGCCCGCACGCGCCCTACCGCCAGTCGCAGCGCATGGACCTCTACAAGGAGGTCGCCGGCAAGCTGCTCGCCGGCGGCTACGCCTACCCCTGCTACTGCACCACCGAGGAGCTGGACGCCCGCCGCGAGGCCGCCCGCAAGGCCGGCAAGCCCTCCGGCTACGACGGCACCTGCCGCTCCCTGAGCGAGGAGCAGAAGGCCGCCTACGAGGCCGAGGGCCGCGCCTCGATCATCCGCTTCCGGATGCCCGACGAGCCGATCACCTTCACCGACCTGGTCCGCGGTGAGCTGACCTTCACCCCGGAGAACGTCCCGGACTACGGCATCGTCCGGGCCAACGGCGCCCCGCTCTACACGCTCGTCAACCCCGTCGACGACGCGCTGATGGACATCACCCACGTCCTGCGCGGCGAGGACCTGCTCTCCTCCACGCCCCGCCAGATCGCCCTCTACAAGGCGCTCATCGAGCTGGGCTACGCCAAGGACATCCCCGCCTTCGGCCACCTGCCGTACGTCATGGGCGAGGGCAACAAGAAGCTCTCCAAGCGTGACCCGCAGGCGTCCCTCAACCTCTACCGCGAGCGCGGCTTCCTCCCCGAGGGCCTGCTCAACTACCTCGCGCTGCTGGGCTGGTCGTTCTCCGCCGACCAGGACATCTTCTCCGTGGCCGAGCTGGTCGAGAAGTTCGACATCGCGGACGTCAACGCCAACCCGGCCCGCTTCGACCTCAAGAAGGCCGAGGCGATCAACGCCGACCACATCCGGCGGCTGGACCTCCCGTCCTTCATCGCCGCCTGTGAGCCCTGGCTGACGGCCCCGCACGCCAACTGGGCGCCCGAGGACTTCGACCGGGCCGCCTGGGAGGCCATCGCCCCGCACGCCCAGACCCGGCTGACGGTCCTGTCGGACATCACCGCCAACGTCGACTTCCTGTTCCGCAAGGAGCCGGTCGAGGACGAGGCGTCCTGGACGAAGGCGATGAAGGGCGACCCGGTGGCGCTGCTCACCACCGCCCGCGCCAAGCTGCTGGACGCCGACTGGACCAGCCCCGAGGCGCTGAAGAACGCCGTCCTCGCCGCCGGTGAGGAGCACGGCCTCAAGCTCGGAAAGGCCCAGGCGCCGGTCCGCGTCGCGGTCACCGGCCGCACCGTCGGCCTGCCGCTCTTCGAGTCCCTGGAGATCCTGGGCAAGGAGCGCACCCTCGCCCGCATCGACGCGGCCCTGGCCAAGCTCGCGGCGGCCTGACCCGCACCCGCCCCGCCCCGGGGCCCGGAAGCCGTCCGCTTCCGGGCCCCGGGGCGTTTTCCGTACGGGACGGGCGTACGCGGGCGAACTCCGCGCGCAGGGGGAATCGGGTCGTCCGGTTCCCCGGCGCCGGACAGCGGGCCGCACAGGGCCGGGACGGGCCCGCCGGGCGCCCCGGCCGTCCCGGTCGGCGCCTGGAGTCGCCCGGGACGCTCCGGGCCGCCCTGGGCCGTCCCGTGGCCCCGCACGGAGCCCCCGCGCAGCTCCGCGGGCTTATCGGTTTTGGAGCCCCGTCCACCTTCGGGTAATGTTCTTTCTGCGCCGCCCGGGAGGGCCGAGAGGCCCGGCCGGAAAGCGCAAGCCGAACAAAATCCCCACCGGGGGTTGCGTTCTGGTGGGCTATGGTGTAATTGGCAGCACGACTGATTCTGGTTCAGTTAGTCTAGGTTCGAGTCCTGGTAGCCCAGCAAGAGATCTTCCTCATCGAGGAATTCGCGGTCTCTTGAGTGCAGTATCAGGCCCCCGTTGTGTAGCGGCCTAGCACGCCGCCCTCTCAAGGCGGTAGCGCCGGTTCGAATCCGGTCGGGGGTACAGATCCTTTCTTTCCGTCACCTTCGGGTCGCTCCCGGATGTGCCGATGTGAGGATCGCTAGGGCCCCCGTTGTGTAGCGGCCTAGCACGCCGCCCTCTCAAGGCGGTAGCGCCGGTTCGAATCCGGTCGGGGGTACTGGTCTAAATCACCATGGGCTATGGTGTAATTGGCAGCACGAGTGATTCTGGTTCATTTAGTCTAGGTTCGAGTCCTGGTAGCCCAGCGCAGCACAGTCACATGATGTGGCTCAACTGCAAAAGCAAGCCCCCGTTGTGTAGCGGCCTAGCACGCCGCCCTCTCAAGGCGGTAGCGCCGGTTCGAATCCGGTCGGGGGTACGCATAGAGAAAAAGGCCCCTGCTTCGGCAGGGGCCTTTTTCGTCTGCGGAATTCCGGAGGGAATCCGCGCGCCTTTCGCGCGGTGTTCCGTCTCACAATCCGTAGCGGCGGGCCGATTCCTCTTCCTGCGCCACCCGGTGCAGGGCGAGCAGTACCGGCTCCCGGAGGATCGCGGCGGCCACGGCCGTCTCCGCCCGCTCCGCGTCGTCCGGCAGCGCCTCCAGGGCGTCGAAGTCATGGCCGGCGACGGACGCCATCTGCCGTGCGTACGGCGTGAGTTCGGCCACGGTCACCGGGTAGCCCAGTTCCAGGAGGCGGGCCAGCGGGGTCACCAGGGCGCGGTAGGCGGGGGAGAGGGAACCGATCGCGCGGGCGAAATCCCAGCCCAGTTCCGTCAGCAGGCTCTCCACCAGCGCCTGGGCCTCGCGTGTCGTGGGGGCGTGCGGATCGGCCTCCGGGGCGCCGGGCAGGGCCCACAGGGCCGCTCCCAGCCGGGTGGTGCGGCCCAGGCTGTCGTCGTCGACCGCGGCCAGTACCTCGCGGACCGTCGCCACCGGCACTTTGCCCACCTGGATCAGTGCCCGGATCAGGCGCAGGCGCCGCAGGTGGGAGGCGTCGTACTCGGAGCGCGTCGCGGTGATCCGCCTGCCCTGCGGCAGGAGGCGCTCGCGCAGGTAGTACTTGATCGTGGCGGTGGATACCCCGCTGTGCTCGCTGAGTTCGGAGAGTCGCATCCCTTGTGGCCCTTCCTGGACAGTGGCACTATCCAATCATTGGGCAGTGGCGCTATCCAACAAGGGGGCAGTATGAGCGGCGGAATTCATCCCGGTCGGGTCACGGCGGACACCGACGGGGAGGTCGTCATCTTTCTCATCGGTATGCGGATACACCATTTCTGGGCGGTCCACCGGTGGCTGCCGGTCTTCCTCGCGATGCCGCGGATGCTGAAGGAGCTGGGCCGCGACCGGTCGGCCGGACTGCTCCACCACCGGCTGGTGGGCGCACCGCCCCGGTCGTACGAGGTCGTGCAGTACTGGGAGTCCAAGGAGAAGCTGCTGGCGTACGCGGTGGCGCCGGAGCGGCGGCACCGCCCGGCGTGGGCCCGGTTCAACCGCCGCGCGCGGCAGGGCGAGGGGCACGTCGGCATCTGGCACGAGACCTATGTGGTGCCGGCGGGGAGCTACGAGACGATCTACGGGGACATGACCGCGTACGGGCTCGGCGCGGCGTACGGGGTGCGGTCGCTGCGGGACGGGGTGCAGGCCCCGGAGCGGCTGGGTGCCTGACGGTCCCGGCGCGCGCATGAGGCGGGCCGTGGCCCGGGGAGCCGCCTTCGGCGGGGGTTCCCCGGGCCACGGCCCGTAGGGGGAGCGGGGGGCTCTCAGCCGGTGCGGCGCAGGCCCTCGGAGAGGCGGGCGGCGGCGTCGATCACGGCCTGGGCGTGCATCCGGCCCGGGTGGCGGGTCAGGCGCTCGATCGGGCCGGAGACGGAGACGGCGGCGACGACGCGGTTCGAGGGGCCGCGGACCGGCGCCGAGACGGAGGCCACGCCCGGCTCCCGCTCGCCGATGGACTGGGCCCAGCCGCGGCGGCGTACACCGGAGAGCGCGGTGGCGGTGAAGCGGGCGCCCTGGAGGCCGCGGTGGAGCCGCTCGGGCTCCTCCCACGCCATGAGGATCTGCGCCGCGGAGCCGGCCTTCATGGGGAGGGTGGAGCCTACGGGGACGGTGTCCCGCAGGCCGGACAGCCGTTCCGCCGCCGCCACGCAGATCCGCATGTCGCCCTGGCGACGGTAGAGCTGGGCGCTCTCGCCCGTCACGTCGCGCAGATGTGTGAGCACCGGTCCGGCCGTCGCCAGCAGGCGGTCCTCACCGGCCGCCGCGGCCAGTTCGGACAGCCGGGGGCCGAGTATGAACCGGCCCTGCATATCCCTCGCCACCATCCGGTGGTGTTCCAGAGCCACGGCCAGCCGATGGGCCGTGGGTCGTGCGAGCCCGGTCGCCGCGACCAGCCCGGCGAGGGTGGCCGGACCGGACTCCAGAGCGCTCAATACGAGAGCCGCCTTGTCGAGAACGCCGACGCCGCTAGAGTTGTCCATGCAACGATACTTGCGTCTCACAGTGTGAAACGCAAGTTCAATTTTCCGTGGAAGTCGTCACTCTGTAGCCACGGCCCTCGACCAGGGCCCGGTGCGGGGCCCGACACGGGGGTGCGGGGACCGTGCGCACAGGACGAGTTGGGCCGGCGATGCGGCCGGCCGGAGGGAAAGCGATGGGACGGACACTCGCGGAGAAGGTCTGGGACGACCACGTCGTCCGGCGCGCGGAAGGCGAGCCCGACCTCCTCTTCATCGATCTGCACCTGCTGCACGAGGTCACCAGCCCGCAGGCGTTCGACGGGCTCCGCAAGGCCGGACGCCAGGTGCGCCGTACGGACCTCACCATCGCCACCGAGGACCACAACACCCCGACCCTCGACATCGACAAGCCGATCGCCGACCCGGTCTCGCGCACCCAGTTGGAGACGCTGCGCAAGAACTGCGCAGAGTTCGGCGTGCGGCTGCACCCGCTGGGCGACGTCGAGCAGGGCGTTGTCCACGTGGTGGGACCGCAGTTGGGACTGACGCAGCCGGGCACCACCGTGGTCTGCGGTGACAGCCACACCTCCACGCACGGCGCGTTCGGCGCGCTGGCGTTCGGCATCGGCACCAGCCAGGTCGAGCACGTCCTCGCCACCCAGACGCTGCCGCTGGCGCCCTTCAAGACCATGGCGATCACCGTCGAGGGCGAGCTGCCCGACGGCGTCACCGCCAAGGACCTGATCCTGGCGATCATCGCGAAGATCGGCACCGGCGGCGGTCAGGGCTACGTCCTGGAGTACCGCGGCTCCGCCATCGAGAAGCTGTCGATGGAAGCCCGGATGACCATCTGCAACATGTCGATCGAGGCGGGCGCCCGGGCCGGCATGATCGCCCCGGACGACACCACCTTCGCCTACCTGCGCGGACGGGACCACGCTCCCGAGGGCGCCGACTGGGACGACGCCGTCGCGTACTGGCGCACGCTGCGCACCGACGACGACGCGGTCTTCGACGCCGAGGTCGTCATCGACGCCGCCGAGCTGGCGCCGTTCGTCACCTGGGGCACCAACCCGGGCCAGGGCGCACCGCTGAGCGCGAGCGTCCCCGACCCCGCTTCGTACGAGGACGCCTCGGAGCGGATGGCGGCCGAAAAGGCCCTGGAATACATGGGGTTGACGGCGGGTCAGCCGCTGCGCGAGATCGGTGTGGACACGGTCTTCGTAGGTTCCTGCACCAACGGCCGGATCGAGGATCTGCGCTCCGCGGCCTCGGTCCTGGAAGGCCGTTCGGTCGCCGACGGGGTGCGGATGCTCGTCGTGCCCGGCTCGGTGCGCGTCGCGCTCCAGGCGGTCGAGGAGGGGCTGGACAAGGTCTTCACCGCGGCGGGGGCCGAATGGCGGCACGCCGGTTGCTCGATGTGCCTGGGCATGAACCCCGACCAGTTGGCGCCGGGTGAGCGCTCCGCGTCCACCTCCAACCGCAACTTCGAGGGGCGGCAGGGCAAGGGCGGCCGCACCCACCTGGTCTCGCCGCAGGTCGCCGCCGCCACCGCGGTGCTCGGGCACCTGGCCTCGCCCGCCGACCTGGCCGACACCGACGTTCGTACGCCCGCGGGAGTCTGAGGAACCATGGAAGCTTTCACCACCCACACCGGCCGGGCCGTGCCGCTGCGCCGCAGCAACGTCGACACCGACCAGATCATCCCGGCCCACTGGCTGAAGAAGGTCACCCGCGACGGCTTCGAGGACGGGCTCTTCGAGGCGTGGCGCAAGGACCCGCAGTTCGTCCTCAACCAGGAGGCGTACAAGGGCGCCACGGTGCTCGTCGCGGGCCCGGACTTCGGCACCGGCTCCTCGCGTGAGCACGCCGTCTGGGCGCTCCAGAACTACGGCTTCAAGGCCGTCATCTCCTCGCGGTTCGCGGACATCTTCCGCGGCAACTCCCTCAAGAACGGCCTGCTGACGGTGGTCCTGCCGCAGGAGACCGTCGAGCGGCTGCAGCACCTGGCCGAGGAGGACCCCACCGCCGAGGTGACCGTCGACCTGGTCGCGCGCAAGGTGCTCGCCCCGGGTGTGGAGGCCGACTTCGCGCTGGACGAGAACGCGCGGTGGCGTCTGCTGGAGGGGCTGGACGACATCAGCCTCACCCTCCGGGAGGAGCCGGCCATCGCCGCGTACGAGGCGAACAGGCCCGCATTCAAGCCGCGGACCCAGGCGGCCTGACCTCGGGCTTTTGGCTCAAAGACATATTGCGTACGATGCGCCCCCTGTGCAGTTGGCAGGGGGCGCATCGGCGTGTTCAGGCGTCTGTTGAGGCCCCGTGAAGCGACAACTCGCCGCAGATGGCACAATTAGCGCATGGAACGCGACGGCCAACTCCAGCTCTACGGTTACGTCGCCGACCAGCTCAAGGACGCACACGCAAGAGTGCGGACACTGCAAGTCCCGGAGGGCGTACGGATGGCGCTGACCCGGAAGCTGCTCGTCATCACGGCCGCGGCACAACACGATCTTGCGAACGCGGCAAGGCGTCTGGAGCGGTTCATGACCGACCTCGACGAAGGTCGTTATCCCCAGGACGTGCACACCGACGGAAGTGCGTGAGGTCGAGTGCGTTGCGGCACAAGGGTGATTAGCCCGTTTCGTGTTTGATTTGCGGTATATATCTGCCTAACGTGCGAAAAAGCTTGGAATCTATCGTTCCAGCAATGTCTCCGAAGGGGAAGACGTGAACAAGGCGCAGCTCGTAGAAGCCATTGCCGACAAGCTCGGTGGCCGTCAGAACGCCGCGGACGCGGTGGACGCCGTACTGGACGCAATCGTCCGTGCAGTTGTCGCCGGCGACCGCGTTTCGGTCACCGGATTCGGGTCGTTCGAGAAGGTCGACCGCCCGGCCCGTTACGCCCGCAACCCGCAGACCGGCGAGCGCGTGCGGGTCAAGAAGACCTCGGTGCCGCGTTTCCGCGCGGGCCAGGGATTCAAGGACCTGGTGAGCGGTTCCAAGAAGCTCCCCAAGAACGATGTGGCCGTCAAGAAGGCACCCAAGGGCAGCCTCTCGGGCGGCGCTTCCACGCGGACGACGGTGAAGAAGGCGGCCGCCAAGAAGGCCACCACCGCCAAGAAGACCACGGCGAAGAAGACGACCGCCGCGGCGAAGAAGACCACCGCCGCGAAGAAGACCACCACCGCCAAGAAGGCGACCCCGGCGAAGAAGACCACCGCCGCCGCCAAGAAGACCACGGCGGCGAAGAAGACCACCGCGAAGAAGGCCGCCCCGGCGAAGAAGACCGCCACCGCCGCCAAGAAGACCACGGCGAAGAAGACGGCGCCCGCGAAGAAGACCACCGCGAAGAAGGCCCCCGCGAAGAAGACCACGGCACGCAAGACCGCCGCGAAGAAGACCACCGCCCGCAAGCGGTAATCCCCCGAGCGATGACGCCTCGCGCCGGGCCGGTCTCCCTCCGGGGAGCCCGGCCCGCGGCGCGTGGCACCGGCGCCGGTTCACCGGGCCCGGTGGTCTCCCTTAGGCTCAAGGCCATGCAGGCCACCGCGTACACCTACGACGCAGACTCCCGTTCCGGCAGCGTGCTGCTCGACGACGGCACCCCCGTGCCCTTCGACGCCGCCGCCTTCGACGCCGGGGGCCTGCGCCTGCTGCGCCCCGGCCAGCGGGTGCGGATCGAAACCACCGGCGAGGGCGACGCCCGCCGGATCACACTCCTGACGCTCCAGACCTTCTGAAGGCGCCGCGGCGGACGGCCCCGCGGCGCCCGCCGCCCCGGCCAGCGCCGCCGCCACCCGCGCCGTGTGCGCGCCCACCCCGAGCGCCAGCGCCTCGCGCAGGTCGTCGCCGGTGTCCACGTCCCGGCGCACCGACCCGGCCCGCCCGGTGATCTCCCGCGCCCCCGACGCCAGATGCCTCTCCCGCGAACGGCCGCCGAATGCGGGTGCCAATTCCGTACCGGAACGCGCGGTGAGAAGCGTCGTTCCTATTTCCGCCGCATCGGCGAGAAAAGCCCGCGGAAATAGCGCGGCCCTTTGCAGTACGTCTTCCAGTTCGGTGGCGCGCAGCGCCGGCAGATCGGCGTTGAGGGCGGCGAGGGCCGCGCCCGGACGCCGCGCCCGGACCGTGGCCGCACCGTGGGCCAGCGCCGCGTTGAGGCCGCGGGCGGGGGTGTCGGGCACGATCCGCGCGCCGAGCGCCGCGAGCGGGGCGGCGGCCCGTGGATCGTCCGTGACAACCGCCACATCCGTGACGTCGGCGCAGGCCAGCGCGGTGCCGACGGTATCCAGGGCGAAAGCGAGCGCCAGCCGGGGCCGGAACTCCTCACCGACCGCGGGGGAAAGCCTGCTTTTGGCCCGCACCAGCGGCTTCAGCGGTACGACCAGACTCCAGCCCACATCCACTCCGTCTCCTCGCACAGGCTTCGATTTTCCCTGCTGCCGCAGCTCGCCGAGGACCGCGGGGTTACGGTGTTCTCGACATAGCGGGTACCTGGGGCGACACTTGTGCGGCTGCCGGCTCGCAGCAGCTCAGCAGGTCCCCACAAGGAGGGTGTCCACGTGTCCCGCCGCAGAATCGGCTTCTGGTACCGCCTGGCCGCGGTCATCTGCAAACCGCCGCTCCTGGTTCTGTTCAAGCGGGACTGGCGAGGAATGGAGAACATTCCGGCCGACGGTGGATTTATCGCCGCCGTCAACCACAACTCGTATCTCGACCCGCTGTCGTACGCGCACTATCAGTACAACACCGGGCGCGTTCCCCGTTTTCTCGCCAAGTCCGGACTCTTTCGCAGCGGCTTTGTCGGGCTGATGATGCGCGGCACCGGACAGATCCCCGTGTACCGGGAAACCACCGACGCCGCCAATGCCTTCCGCGCCGCCGTCAACGCCATCGAGAAGGGCGAATGCGTCGCCTTCTATCCCGAGGGCACGCTCACCCGCGATCCGGCGCAGTGGCCGATGCGGGGCAAGACCGGCGCGGCGCGCGTGGCGCTGCTCACGAAGGCGCCGGTCATTCCCGTCGCGCAGTGGGGCGCCAACGAGGTCATGCCGCCGTACGCCAAGGAGAAGAAGGTCCACTTCCTGCCGCGCAAGACGCTGCGGGTGCAGGCGGGACCGCCGGTCGACCTCAGCGCGTACCACGACAAGGAGCCCACCGCCGAGGTGCTCCGCGAGGTCACCGAGACGATCATGGCGGCGATCACCGCGCAGCTCGCGGAGGTTCGGGGCGAGAACCCGCCCGCCGAACTGTTCGACCCGCGCCGCGCGCTCGCGCGCGAACGGCGCGCCGCCCGTGAAGCGGCCCGGGCGGCGACCGCCGCCGAGCCGGCCCGAAGCACCCAGCAGGCACAGGAGGATGAAGGCAAGTGACGCGCTGCGCCGTCTACGGCACGGGGTCCTGGGGCACCGCATTCGCGATGATCCTCGGTGACGCGGGCTGCGAGGTGACCCTCTGGGGCCGCCGCGCCGCCGTCGCCGACGCGATCAACACGGACCGGACCAACCCCGACTACCTGCCGGGGGTCGAACTGCCCGCGTCCGTGCGGGCCACCACCGACCCCGCCGAGGCCGCCGCGGGCGCCGACTTCACCGTCCTCGCCGTGCCCTCGCAGACGCTGCGCGACAACCTCGCCGCCTGGGCGCCGCTGCTGCCCGCCGACACCGTCCTGGTCTCGCTGATGAAGGGCGTCGAACTGGGCACCGCCAAGCGGATGAGCGAGGTCATCGAGGAGGTCGCCAAGGTCCCCGCCGAGCGCGTCGCGGTCCTCACCGGCCCCAACCTCGCCAAGGAGATCGCGGCCCGGCAGCCCGCCGCCGCGGTCGTCGCCTGCGCCGACGAGGCGGTCGCCCGGCGGCTCCAGACCGCCTGCCACACCCCGTACTTCCGCCCGTACACCAACACCGACGTCGTCGGCTGCGAGCTGGGCGGTGCCGTGAAGAACGTCATCGCGCTCGCCGTCGGCATCGCGGGCGGCATGGGGCTGGGCGACAACGCCAAGGCGTCGCTGATCACCCGCGGTCTCGCCGAGACCACCCGCCTCGGCCTCGCCATGGGCGCCGACGCGCACACCTTCGCGGGCCTGGCCGGGATGGGCGACCTCGTCGCCACCTGCTCCTCGCCGCTGTCGCGCAACAACACCTTCGGCACCAACCTCGGCCGCGGGATGAGCCTGGCCGAGACCATCGCGGTGACCAAGCAGACCGCCGAGGGCGTCAAGTCCTGCGAATCCGTACGGGATCTGGCCCGCCGCCACGGCGTCGACATGCCGATCACCGAGACGGTCTTCGACATCGTCCACGAGGGCAAACCGCCGATGGTCGCCCTCAAGGAGCTGATGGGACGCAGCGCCAAGTCCGAACGGCACTGACGGCCCGCGCGCGGCGCCCGTCCCGCCCCGCCCCGTGCGCGGCACCCGGACACGGCGCCGCGCACGGCCGCCGCCGCGCCGACTCCGTATCGACCAGCAGGTACCCTCAAGCCGATATGAGCAGCCAGACCCCTCCCCACAAGCCCCGCGTCGCCGTCGTGTTCGGTGGCCGCAGCTCCGAGCACGCCATCTCCGTGGTCACCGCGGGAGCCGTCCTGCGCGCCATCGACCGTGAGAAGTACGACGTGCTGCCGATCGGTATCACCACCGACGGCCGCTGGGCGCTGACCTCCGACGACCCGGAGCGGATGGCCATCGCGGACCGCCGGCTGCCGAACGTCGCCGAGCTGGCCGAGTCCGACGAGGGCGCCGTCGTCCTGCCCGTCGATCCGACCCACCGCGAGCTGGTCTACAGCGAACCGGGCTCCGTCCCCAAGGCGCTGGGCGAGGTCGACGTCGTCTTCCCCGTGCTGCACGGCCCCTACGGCGAGGACGGCACCCTCCAGGGCCTGCTGGAACTCTCCGGCGTCCCCTACGTCGGCTGCGGTGTCCTCGCCTCCGCCGTCGGCCAGGACAAGGACTACATGAAGCGGGTGTTCACCTCCTTCGGGCTGCCGGTCGGCCCGTACGAGGTCATCCGGCCGCGGGAGTGGGAGCGCGGCCCCGAGGCCGCCCGTAAGAAGATCGTGGACTTCGCCGCCGAGCACGGCTGGCCGCTCTTCGTGAAGCCCGCCCGCGCCGGTTCGTCCATGGGCATCACCAAGGTCGACGGTGTCGACGGGCTGGACGCGGCGCTCGAGGAGGCGCGGCGCCACGACCCGAAGGTCATCGTCGAGTCGCTGCTGCGCGGCCGCGAGATCGAGTGCGGGGTGCTGGAGTTCGCCGACGGTCCGCGCGCCAGCGTCCCGGCGGAGATCCCGCCGGTCACCGCCCACGACTTCTACGACTTCGAGGCGAAGTACATCGACTCGGCGGCGGGTCTGGTGCCCGCGCCGCTCACCGATGAGGAGACCGCCCGCGTCCAGGAGCTGGCCGTCGCGGCGTTCGAGGCGGCGTCCTGCGAGGGGCTGGTCCGCGCGGACTTCTTCCTCCAGGAGAACGGCGAGTTCGTGATCAACGAGATCAACACGCTCCCCGGCTTCACGCCCATCTCGATGTACCCGCGGATGTGGCAGGAGAGCGGTGTGAGCTACCCGGAGCTGATCGACCGGCTCCTGCAGGCGGCGCTGACCCGCTCGACCGGCCTGCGCTGACCGCTTCCGGGCCCGCCCGCCGCGGGCCCGGCTCAGACGCCTTCGGGCACGGTCTTCCTCACCGCGGCGGCGAGATCGGTGAGGGCGTTGACCTCGGGGGCGTACTTCCCCGGCACCGTCACCTCGACATACGCCTTGCGCAGCACCGTCGTGAAGCGGTAACCGTCGTCGCGCTTCTCCAGGAACCACGAGACGCCGTTGACGTCCGCCGCGTCGGCGGTGGGGTTGTAATGTTCACTCCCGGACGTCAACGTGCCCGGCTTGGGTACCCCGCACCGAAGCTGTACGGCGGGGTCGCCCCAGGCGGCGGTGTACTCCGACGCGGGCCCGGTGCTCCTGCGCGCCAGCCCGTCGACGGTGCCCGGCAACTCCTTGTGGAGGGCCCGGCAGTACCCGGCCGCCGCTCCCTCGGGCGCGGGCGGGGTGACCTCGGCCGCGGACGAACAGCCCGCCGCGCAGAGCACGGCGAGCGACGGCAGGACCGGCAACCAGCGGCGAGACGAGATCACCCGGCCGAGCATACGGGGAGCTAGATATGGACGACCGGACAGGTCAGGGTGCGGGTGATCCCCTCCACCCGCTGCACGTTGGCGACGACCATCCGGCCCAGCTCGTCGACCGTGTCCGCCTGCGCGCGGACGACGACGTCGTAGGGACCGGTCACGTCCTCGGCCGTCAGCACACCGGGGATCTGCGCGATCACCTCCGCCACCGCCGAGGCCCGGCCGACCTCGGTCTGGATCAGGATGTACGCCTGTACCACGGGGCCTCCAGGGCGGCTTCGAGGATCATGGGGGAAGAAGGGACGCCACGGTACCGCGTCACCGAGCGGAGCGGGGAGATCCGCGCGGTGACGGCCGGTGCGGCGCCCAGGCCAGCGGAGTACGGACCGGCCGTACGCAGGAGAAGGGCGACAGCATGAAGGGCACCGTGGGCGAGCTGGGGGAATTCGGGCTGATCCGGGAGCTGACCTCCCGCATCACCCCCACCCCGGCGGTACGCATCGGTCCGGGTGACGACGCCGCGGTGGTCACCGCGCCGGACCGGAGGGTCGTCGCCAGCACCGACATCCTCCTGGAGGGCCGGCACTTCCGCCGCGACTGGTCCACCGCGTACGACGTCGGGCGGAAGGCCGCGGCGCAGAACCTCGCCGACATCGCCGCCATGGGCGCCGTCCCCACCGCCATCCTGCTGGGCCTGGTCGTTCCCGCGCAGCTCCCCGCCACCTGGCCGACCGAGCTGATGGACGGGTTGCACGACGAGTGCCAGGTCGCCGGTGCCGCGGTGGTCGGCGGTGACGTCGTCCGCGGGGACACCATCACCGTCGCCATCACCGCCCTCGGCGATCTGCGCAACGCCGAGCCGGTGACCCGCGGCGGCGCGCAGCCCGGCGATGTCGTCGCGGTGACCGGCTGGCTGGGCTGGTCGGCGGCCGGGTACGCGGTGCTGACCCGCGGGTTCCGCTCGCCGCGCGCCTTCGTCGAGGCGCACCGGCGGCCCGAACCGCCGTACCACGCGGGCCCGGCGGCCGCCCGGCTGGGCGCCACCGCCATGACGGACGTCAGCGACGGCCTCGTCGCCGACCTCGGGCACATCGCCGAGGCCAGCAAGGTCCGTATCGACCTCGCCTCCACCAAGATCGACATCCCGACGCAGATGTCCGACATCGGCACCGCCGTCGGCGTCGACCCCATGCAGTGGGTGCTCAACGGCGGGGAGGACCACGCGATCGTCGCGACGTTCCCGCCCGACGTGAAGCTGCCCGCCCGCTGGAAGGTCATCGGCGAGGTCCTGCACCCCGCCGCGCTGCCGCAGGTGACGGTGGACGGCGCGCCCTGGGCGCGGGCCGGCTGGGACCACTTCGGGGACAACGGCGACGCCGGGTCCCCGCCCCGGGGCGGCTCCGCGGCGCCCGGCGGCGGCCGGTAGATTCGGCGCCGTGCAGACCCCACCACGCGTCCTGACCGTCGCCGGCTCCGACTCCGGCGGCGGCGCGGGGATTCAGGCCGATCTGAAGACGATGCTGGCGCTGGGCACCCACGGCATGAGCGTGCTCACCGCCGTCACCGCGCAGAACTCCCGCGGCGTCCAGGGCGCCTGGGAGCTGCCCGCCGAGGCGGTGCGGGCACAGTTCCGCAGCGTCGTCGACGACATCGGCGTCCAGGCGGTGAAGACCGGGATGCTCGCCTCGCCGGAGCTGGTGGAGACCGTCGCCGCCCTCCTCGCGGAGCTGACCGTGCCCGTCGTCGTCGACCCCGTGGGTGTCTCCAAGCACGGCGACGCGCTGCTCGCCGCGACCGCCCTGGACGCGGTCCGCACCAAGCTGCTGCCGACCGCCACCGTCGCCACACCCAACCTCGACGAGGTGGCGCAGCTCACCGGACTCCGCACCGCCGACGAGAGCGGGATGCGCCGCGCCGCCGACGCCGTCCTCGCCTTCGGCCCGCGCTGGGCGCTCATCAAGGGCGGCCATCTGCCCGGCACCGCCGACGCCGTCGACCTGCTCACCGACGGCGCCGAGGAACACTGGCTGCGCGCCCCGCGCCACGACAACCGCCACACCCACGGCACCGGTTGCACCCTCGCCTCCGCCGTCGCCGCCCGCCTCGCCCACGGCGACACCGTCCCGCAGGCCGTCACCGCCGCGAAGGAGTACGTCACGGGGGCGCTCGCCGCAGGCTTCCGCCTGGGCGGCGGCATCGGCCCGGTGGACCACGGCTGGCGGTGGCGCGGGCGAGCGTGAGGGGGCGGGATACGGCCTCGCGCCGGGCTCCTGCCTGGTGCGGGGAGTGCGGTACGGGGAGTGCGGTACGGGGCCGGGCAACTGCGCCGTGCGGTGAGCCGGCGTCCGCCCTGAGCGGTGAGCTCGCGTCCGCTCCGCTCCGTGCCCCGTCCGGTTGCGCCCCGTTCGGTGAGATGGCGTCCGCCCTGAGCGGTGAGCCCGTGTCCGCCTCGTGCGGTAAGCCGGCGTCCGCCCCGTGCGGTGTTCTCGTGTCCGCTCCGCTCCGTGCCCCGTCTGGTTCCGCCCCGTGCGGTGAGCCGGCGTCGGCCCTGAGCGGTGTTCTCGTGTCCGCCCCGTGGGGTGAGCCGGCGTCCGCCCCGTGCGGTGTTCTCGTGTCCGCTCCGCTCCGTGCCCCGTCTGGTTCCGCCCCGTGCGGAGTTTCCGTCTTGTCCCGTGCGTTGGTTCGTACGGGCCGACGCTCTCCGCCCCGTGCGGTGTTCTCGCGTCCGCTCCGCTCCGCGCCCCGCCTCGTCCCGCCCCGTGCGGAGGTCTCCGCCCCGCCTCATGCGTTGGTCCGTACGGGCCGATCGATGCTCTCGGTTCCGTTCTCGCCTCGTGCCGGGCTTCGTCGTGCGGGGGGCCTCGGGCCGGGGGGGAGGGTTCGCGCCTGCCCGTGTCCGGGCCTTGTGCGTGCCCCGTGCGGCGGCACGGGGCGGAGCGGGGCGCGTCTCACCCCCGCTCCAGCACCTCCCGTACCACCGCACCCACCTGTTCCGTCTCGGTGAGGAAACCGTCGTGGCCGGCGGGGGAGTCGAGGATGCGGGGCGGGCCCGCGCCGGGGAGGAGGGACGCCAACTCGGCCTGCTGCGCGGGCGGGTAGAGCCGGTCGGAGGCGACTCCGGCGACCTGCGCGGGCATCCGCGCCCGCGCCAGGGCCGCCGCCACGCCGCCCCGTCCGCGCCCCACGTCGTGCGCGTTCATCGCCTCGACGAGCGTGACGTAGCTCCCCGCGTCGAACCGCCGCACCAGCTTGTCCGCGTGGTGGTCGAGGTACGACTCGACCGCGTACCGCCCGCCGCGCCACGGGTCCTCGCCGGGCTGCGCGCGCCGCCCGAAGCGGTCCGCCAGCTCCGGTTCGCTGCGGTACGTGAGATGGGCGATCCGCCGGGCGATGCCCAGCCCGCGGTGCGGGCCCGCACCGTGCGGGGCGTCGTGGTACCGCCCGCCGCGCCAGCCCGGATCGGCGCGCACCGCGGCCGTCTGCACCGCGCCCCACGCGATCTGCTCCGCCGACGCCGCCGCCCCGCACGCCAGCACCAGCAGCGCCCCGGTCCGCTCCGGCAGCCCCGCCGCCCACTCCAGGGCCCGCATGCCGCCCATGGAGCCGCCGATCACCGCCGCCCACCGCGCGATGCCCAGCGCGTCGGCCAGCCGCGCCTCGGCCGCGACCTGGTCGCGCGGTGTGAGCGGCGGGAAGTCCGGCCCCCACCGCCCCGTGCCGCCCGGACGGGGCGACGCCGGACCCGTACTGCCCTGACAGCCGCCCAGCACATTGGGCGCCACCACGTACCACCGCCGGGTGTCCAGCGCGGCGCCCGGCCCGACCAGCGCGTCCCACCAGCCCGCGGTGGGATGGCCGGGCCCCGCCGGGCCCGCCACATGGCTGTCGCCGGTCAGCGCGTGCAGCACCAGCACCGCGTTCGAGGCGTCCGGGGCGAGCGTGCCCCACGTCTCGTACGCGAGCCGTACGCCCGGCAGCGCGCCGCCGGACTCCAGCGGCAGCGCGCCGGACAGCGTCACCCACCGGCGGCGGCCCGGCGGGTCGCCCTCCCGCCACGCCCCGGAGGCGGGCGGGAGGGCACGGCCTGGCGCACCGACGCTCAGGACGCCGCCTTCGCGGCCCGGAACCCCGCCTCCAGATCGGCCCGCAGATCCTCCAGGCTCTCCAGCCCCACGGAGAGCCGCACCAGGCCGGGCGCCGCGCCCGCCGCCGCCAACTGCTCCTCGTCGAGCTGGCTGTGGGTGGTGGACGCCGGATGGATGATCAGGCTCCGTACGTCACCGATGTTCGCGAGGTGGCTGAAGAGCCGCACCGCGTCGACGAACTTCTTGCCCGCCTCGACACCGTCGCGCAGCTCGAACGAGAGCACCGCGCCCGCCCCGCGCGGCAGATACGTCCGCCCCGCCTCGTACCAGCGGTTGGACGCCAGCCCCGGGTAGTGCACCGCCGCCACCTCGTCGCGCCCCTCCAGCCACTCGGCGAGCGCCTGCGCGTTCGCGGTGTGCCGCTCCAGGCGGAGGCTGAGCGTCTCGATGCCCTGGAGCAGCAGGAACGCGGAGTGCGGCGCGATGGCCGGACCGATGTCGCGCAGCAACTGCACCCGCAGCTTCACGGCGAACGCGCCGGGGCCCAGATCCGGCCAGTAGCGCAGCCCGTGGTAGCTCGGGTCGGGGGTGTGGAAGGACGCGAACCGCTCGGCGTGCGCCCCGAAGTCGAAGGTGCCCGCGTCGACCACCACACCGCCCAGCGTGGTGCCGTGCCCGCCGAGGAACTTCGTCGCCGAGTGCACCACCACGTCCGCACCGTGCTCGATGGGCCGCAGCAGATACGGCGTCGGCACCGTGTTGTCGACGATCAGCGGTACGCCCGCCCCGTGCGCCGCGTCCGCGACCGCCCGGACGTCGAGGACGTTGCCCCGCGGATTGCCCAGCGTCTCCGCGAAGAACGCCTTCGTCGTGGGGCGTACGGCCGCCTCCCAGGCGGCGACGGAGTCCGGATCGTCGACGAACGACACCTCCACACCCAGCCGCGGCAGCGTGTGCCGGAACAGGTTGTACGTCCCGCCGTACAGCGAGGACGAGGCCACGATGTGATCACCGGCGCCCGCCAGCGTCAGCAGCGCCAGCGTCTCCGCCGCCTGCCCGGAGGCGAGCGCGACGGCCGCGACGCCACCCTCCAGCGCGGCGACCCGCTGCTCCAGGGCGTCCTGGGTGGGGTTGTGGATGCGGGTGTAGATGTTGCCGGGCTCGGCGAGCGAGAAGAGATCAGCGGCGTGCCGGGTGTCCCGGAAGGCGAAGGACGTCGTCTGGTAGATCGGCACCGCGCGGGCCCCGGTGGTGGGATCGGGCGCCGCGCCCGCGTGGATCTGCCGGGTCTCGAAGGACCACGCGGCGGACGGATCCTCGGCCGCGGCACGGTCGTCGGTGGGGTGTCCTGCGGTGACGGAGTCGACGGGCTGGCTCATGAAACGGTCCTCGCACGGTGGGTGACGGACGGACCCGGCAGGGGAGTGCCGTGTCCGGGACCCGGACACTAGGGGCGGCGAGGAACGCCCCGGAAGCGGTACCGCCACCCGGCCACGGAACCGCAACGACCGCGCAACGCACCGCGCCCGCCCGTAATGGACGGCAATACGGCACCCATGACGCGGCAACAGTGCGCACCGTGCGCGGAGCCGGCGACCGGCCCCGCGCACCCGCCCGTACGGGGCGGTCCGCACGGTGCGCCGTCCACCCAGCCACACCCCCGTACGGCAACGGCAAGAAGCCGGCCCACCTTACGGTGGACCGGCTTCTCGTCAAGCAACCGGCTCGGCTGCGCTACGGCGAAGACGTCAGCGCGAGACCTTGCCGGCCTTGATGCACGAGGTGCAGACGTTGAGCCGCTTCGGCGTACGCTCGACCACGGCACGAACCGTCTGGATGTTGGGGTTCCAACGACGGTTGGTACGGCGGTGCGAGTGAGAGACACTCTTGCCGAAGCCCGGCCCCTTGCCGCAGACGTCGCAGTTGGCAGCCACGGGTCACTCCAAAGACTTCAGATGCACTTACGGTGAATCCTGACGGGCCGAGTGCATTGACCGACCGGCGTCGCCAGGAGAGGAATGGCCCGATTCGCACCGGGCAACCGGAGCAGCATACAACGGCCGCGTCCGTAGAACGAAACTACCATGCGCGCTCCGGCCCCCGCCCCGGGCTCCCGGTGTGACCGCGGCTACTGTGCGGTCATCCCGCGCATCCAGGAGGACGCTGTGCCGCACCCGCTCGACGCCGCCGCGATCCGCACCTGGTGCGGGCTGGCGCTGGAGGCGCTGGGCCGGGAACGCGCCCGGATCGACGCGATCAACGTCTATCCCGTGGCCGACGGCGACACCGGCACCAACCTCTATCTCACCCTCGAATCCGCCGCCCGCGCCGTCGAGGCGGCCTTCGACGGCCACGCCGCCGCGGGCACCGCGCCCTGCCTCGCCGACGCCGCCGGAGCCATGGCCCACGGCGCCCTCATCGGGGCGCGCGGCAACTCCGGCACCATCCTCGCCCAGTTGCTGCGCGGGATGACCGAGGTCCTCGCCGCACCACCGGCGCCCGGCACGGGGCCGGACACCGCCGCCCCCGGCGCCGGGCGCCCCGCCGGCGACGAGCGGCCCGACGGCGACGAGCGGCCCGACGGCTGCCCGCCCGCCGCCCTGGGACGGGCGCTGCACCGCGCCGCGGCCGCCGCCCGGGAGGCCGTGGCGCACCCGGTGGAGGGCACCGTGCTGACGGTCGCCGCCGGTGCCGCCGACGCCGCGGTGGCCGCCGCCCCCACCGCACCGCACACCGCGGCGGTGGCGCGCGCCGCCCACGACGCCGCCCGCACCGCCCTCCGCGCCACTCCCGGGCAGCTCGCCGCCCTGGGCCGGGCCGGGGTCGTGGACGCCGGCGGCTGCGGCCTGGTCGCCCTGCTGGGGGCGCTCGCGGACGCCCTGTCCGGCGAGGTCACCGCCGCTCCCGTCGCCGTACGGGCCGACGCCCCGCTCCCGGAGGCCGCGGGGCCCGCCGCCGTCACCGGGGCCGCCCCGGAGACCTGCCCGCCCGGGGAGGCGACGGGCCCCGCCTTCGAGGTGATCTACCTTCTGGAGGCCACCGACGCCGCCGTGGTGCGGCTGCGCGCCCGCCTCGACGCGCTCGGCGACTCCCTCGTCGTGGTCGGCGGCGACGGCCTGTTCCACGTCCATGTCCACGTCGACGACGCGGGCGCCGCCGTCGAGGCGGGCATCGAGGCGGGCCGCCCGTACCGCATCCGCATCACGCACTTCGACGGCGCCGCGCACACCGCGCGCCCCGTGCCGGAACCGGCCGCGCGGGGCGTCGTCGCCGTCGTCCCCGGAGAGGGCCTGGCCGCGCTGTGCGAGGAGGCCGGCGCGACCGCGGTGCGCGTGCGCCCCGGGGAGCCGCCCGCCTCCGGGGAGCTGGTCCAGGCGATCCGGCAGGCCCGCGCACGCGAGGTGCTGCTGCTGCCGAACGACCCCGAGCTGCGCCACACCGCCGCCGCGGCGGCCGAGGCGGCCCGCACCGAGGGCATCCGGGTCGCGCTCATCCCCACCCGCGCCGCCGTACAGGGCCTCGCGGCGCTCGCCGTGCACGAGCCCGACCGCAGCTTCGACGAGGACGCCGTCGCCATGACCTCGGCCGCGGGCGCCACCCGCTACGCGGAACTGACCGTCGCCGAACGCCAGGCGTGGACGATGGCCGGCGTCTGCCAGCAGGGCGACGTCCTCGGGCTGATCGACGGCGACGTCGCGGTCATCGGCGCCGACCTGACGGACACCGCCCTCACCGTCCTCGACCGGATGCTCTCGGCCGGCGGCGAACTCGTCACCCTGGTCCGCGGCGCCTGCGCCCCCGACGGCCTCGCCGAACGCCTGGAGTCCCACGTCCGCGAACGCTTCCTCGCCGTCGACACCGTCGTGTACGAGGGAGGCCACCACGCGGCGCCGTTGCTGATCGGGGTCGAGTAACGGGGCGGGGCGCATGGGGCGCCGCCGGGCACGCGGGGCGCCGGGCACGGGACGCGGCAGGCGCCGCGCGCATGGGGCGGAGTACGGGGCCGGGTGCGGGACCGGGCTCAGGCACGGATGCTCCCGCACGGGGCCGGCGTGAAGGGGACCGCTCCTGCGCGTGCGGGCCTGCGCGTGCGGGGCGTGTCCGTACGGGGCGGTCCGTACGGGGCCGGAACCGCATGGCGCCGGGCGCACGGGGCCGCGCGTGCGGCGCCCCGCCCGCCTCGGGGCCCACGCCCCGCGCGGGACAGCCGCTCCGTCTCCCGGACCGCCCCGCGTACCCCGCCCCGGCCGGCCTCTCCGCCCGCCGGACGGCCGCGTTGTCAGTGGCATGGTGTGCAATGGGTTCGTGGCCGCGCTCGACGAACCTCTGAAGAAGACCCTCGGTGGCACCACCGCGAAGGTGCTCGCCGACCACCTCGGCCTGCACACGGTCGGCGATCTGCTGCACCACTACCCGCGCCGGTACGCCGAGCGCGGTGAGCTGACCCGCCTCGCCGATCTCCCGCTCGACGAGCACGTCACCGTCGTCGCCCAGGTCGCCGACGCCCGCGTCCTGCGGTTCAACGGCGGCCGCGGCCAGCGTCTGGAGGTCACGCTCACCGACGGCGGCGGCCGCCTCCAGTTGGTCTTCTTCGGCAAGGGCATCCACAAGCCGCACAAGGACCTGGTGCCGGGCCGCCGCGCGATGTTCGCCGGCAAGGTCTCCGTCTTCAACCGCAAGCTCCAGCTCGCCCACCCCGAATACGCCCTCCTCGACCAGGAGACCGGCAGCGAGGCGGTCGACGCCTTCGCCGGTGCGCTGATGCCGATCTACCCGGCCTGCCAGCAGATGGCGTCCTGGAAGCTGGCCAAGGCCGTCGACGCCGTGCTGCCCCACGCCCGGGATGCCGTCGACCCGTTGCCGGAGGCGCTGCGGGAGGGCCGCGGGCTGGTGGAGCTGCCCGACGCGCTGGAGAAGATCCACCGCCCGCGCACCAAGGCCGACATCGCCGACGCCCGCGCCCGGCTGAAGTGGGACGAGGCGTTCGTCCTCCAGGTCGCGCTGGCCCGCCGCCGCTTCGCCGAGACCCAACTCCCCGCCGTACCCCGCCCATTGACCGAGTCCGGGATTCTCGACGCGTTCGACGCCGGGCTGCCGTTCACCCTCACCGAGGGCCAGCGGAAGGTCAGCGAGGAGATCTTCACCGACCTCGCCACCGCCCACCCCATGCACCGCCTCCTCCAGGGCGAGGTCGGCTCCGGCAAGACGATGGTGGCGCTGCGCGCGATGCTCGCCGTCGTCGACAGCGGGGGACAGGCGGCGATGCTCGCCCCCACCGAGGTCCTCGCCCAGCAGCACCACCGCTCCATCACGGAGATGATGGGGGAGCTGGCCCAGGGCGGCATGCTCGGCGGCGCCGAGCACGGCACCAAGGTCGTACTGCTCACCGGCTCCATGGGCGCAGCCGCCCGCCGTCAGGCGCTCCTCGATCTCGTCACGGGCGAGGCGGGCATCGTCATCGGCACCCACGCCCTGATCGAGGACAAGGTCCAGTTCCACGACCTCGGGCTGGTCGTCGTCGACGAACAGCACCGTTTCGGCGTCGAGCAGCGCGACGCCCTGCGCGGCAAGGGCCACTCCCGGGGCGAGAAGCGGACCCCGCACCTGTTGGTGATGACCGCCACCCCCATTCCGCGCACCGTCGCCATGACCGTCTTCGGCGACCTGGAGACCTCCGTCCTCGACCAGCTCCCCGCCGGGCGTTCACCCATCGCCACCCACGTCGTTCCCGCCAAGGACAAGCCGCACTTCCTCGCCCGTGCCTGGGAGCGGGTCCGCGAGGAGGTCGCCGCGGGCCACCAGGGCTACGTCGTCTGCCCCCGCATCGGCGACGAGGAGGGCGCCCCCGCGGCGGGCAAGGGCCGCAAGGGCGGCGCGGAGGACGGGGAGCCGCCCGAGGACGCCGAGGAGAAGCGGCCGCCGCTCGCCGTGCTCGACCTCGTCCGGCAGCTCACCGCCGGACCGCTGGCCGGGCTGCGGGTGGCCGCCCTGCACGGCCGCATGGCGCCCGAGGACAAGGACGCCGTCATGCGCCGTTTCGCCGCCGGCGAGCTGGACGTCCTGGTCGCCACCACCGTCATCGAGGTCGGCGTCAACGTCCCCAACGCCACCGCCATGGTGATCATGGACGCCGACCGCTTCGGCGTCTCCCAGCTCCACCAGCTCCGCGGCCGCGTCGGCCGGGGCTCCGCCCCCGGGCTCTGTCTGCTGGTCAGCGAGATGCCGGAGGCCAGCCCCGCGCGCGCCCGCCTCGCCGCCGTCGCCGCCACCCTCGACGGTTTCGAACTCTCCCGTATCGACCTCGAACAGCGCCGCGAGGGCGACGTCCTCGGCCAGGCCCAGTCCGGCGTCCGCTCCTCGCTGCGGATGCTCGCCGTCATCGAGGACGAGGAGGTCATCGCCGCCGCCCGCGAGGAAGCCACCGCCGTCGTCACCGCCGACCCCTCCCTCGGCGCCTACCCCGAACTGCGCACCGCCCTCGCCGCCCTGCTGGACGAGGAACGCGAGGAGTACCTCGACAAGGGGTGACGGGCGGGGGCGCCCGGCCCGCGGGGCGGGCCCGGCTGACGGTACGAGCCCGCACGACCGGCCCCGCCCGCCGAGCGGGGCCCGGCCCCACGCCCCGCCGAGGATCCGGGCGTCACGGTCGGCGAACGCACCGTCCGCCTGCCGAAGACGGCGGTCCCGGGCCGCCACCCGGGGCTGCGCGACCGGCCCATCGGCGAGCCTGGGTGACCGGCCCGGCCCGCCGAGCGACGCCCGGGCCCGCCCCGCCGAGAATCCGGGCGTCACGCACCGGCGAACTCGCCGTTCGGCCCGCCGAAGACGCCGATCCCGGCGCGGCACCGGAAGGTGAAGTCCTCCGGCCACGCGAAGACGATCTTCCATTTCCCCGGGGCCCACGCCTCGGGCCCCGCCCCACGCCGCCCCCACGTGAGAAGCCTCACCCTCCCCCGGCGCCCCGCGACCCGCCGCACGCCGCCTCCCGCCCGGCCGGAATATCGTGGAGGCCACGGCGCCGCACCCCGGCCGCCGTCTCCCCACCGAACCCGCACCACGTAAGGACGGGCCCATGACCCGCGTGATCGCCGGTACGGCCGGCGGCCGCCGACTGGCCGTACCCCCCGGCAACGGCACCCGCCCGACCTCCGACCGCGCGCGCGAGGGCCTCTTCTCCACCTGGGAGTCGCTGGACGGCCCGCTGACCGGCGCCCGGGTCCTCGACCTCTACGCCGGCTCCGGCGCGGTCGGCCTGGAGGCGCTCTCCCGGGGCGCCGCCCATGTCCTGCTCGTCGAGGCCGACGCCCGCGCCGCCCGCACCGTCCGTGAGAACGTCAAGGCCGTCGGCCTGCCCGGCGCCGAGGTCCGCACCGGCCGCGCCGAACAGACCGCCGCCGGCGCCCCGCCCGGCGCCCCGTACGACGTCCTCTTCCTCGACCCGCCGTACGCCGTCACCGACGACGAACTGCGGGAGATCCTCCTCACACTCCGCGGTGCGGGCTGGTGCGCGCCGGACGCACTCGTCACGGTGGAGCGGAGTACCCGAGGCGGCGCGTTCTCCTGGCCCGACGGTTTCGCGGCGATCAAGGCCCGCCGCTACGGCGAGGGGACGCTTTGGTACGGTCGCGCCGCTTCGACGTCCCCCGACGAGACGTCGGAACGCGTGTCATGAACGCATCGGAGAGCGAGGAACCAGAGTTGCGCCGCGCCGTCTGTCCGGGGTCCTTCGACCCCATCACCAATGGGCATCTGGACATCATCGCCCGTGCCTCCAAGCTGTACGACGTCGTCCACGTCGCCGTGATGATCAACCAGTCGAAGCAGGGGCTCTTCACGGTCGACGAACGCATCGACCTGATCCGCCGGGCCACCGCCGAGTACGGCAACGTCGAGGTCGAGGCGTTCCACGGGCTGCTCGTCGACTTCTGCAAGCAGCGCGACATCCCCGCGATCGTCAAGGGACTGCGCGCCGTCAGCGACTTCGACTACGAACTCCAGATGGCCCAGATGAACAACGGGCTGTCCGGCGTGGAGACGCTCTTCGTCCCCACCAACCCCACCTACAGCTTCCTCTCCTCCAGCCTGGTCAAGGAGGTCGCGGCGTGGGGCGGCGACGTGGGCCATCTCGTCCCGCCGTTCGTCCTGGAAGCGCTCACCGAGCGGCTGCGGCAGCGCTGAGCGGCACCCCGGCGTACCGGCCGGGCGTCACCACCTGCTGACGCGCCGTCAGCAGGTGTCGGAGCGGGGCCGGGTGGCCGTACAGTCGGGGCGTTCCCTCGTTCCATCCCTTCAGAGAGTGGCGAGTCCAACGTGGACGTGCAGAAGAAGCTCGACGAGATCGTCGACAACATCGGCAGCGCCCGTTCCGTGCCCATGTCGGCGTCCTGCGTGGTCAACCGGGCCGAACTGCTCGCCATGCTGGAGGAGGTGCGCGCGGCGCTGCCCGGCTCGCTGGCCCAGGCCCAGGAGCTGCTCGGCGGCCGCGAGCGGATGGTCGAGGAGGCCCGCGCCGAGGCGGAGCGGATCATCGAGTCCGCCCACGCCCACCGCGGTTCGCTGATCTCCGACACCGAGGTCGCCCGCCAGTCGCAGGACGAGGCGGACCGCATCCTCGCCGAGGCCCGCCGCGAGGCCGAGGAGATCCGCGCCGAGGCCGACGACTACGTCGACAGCAAACTCGCCAACTTCGAGGTCGTCCTCACCAAGACCATCGGCTCCGTCGACCGCGGCCGGGAGAAACTGCTCGGCCGCGGCCCCGGCCTCGACGACCAGGGCTACGCCGACACGGAGGCCCCCGAGCGCAGCAGCGACCCGGCGACCCTCACCGAACGCGCCGACGCCTACGTCGACGCCAAGTTCGGCGCCTTCCAGGCGGTGCTGACCAAGACCCTCGAAGCGGTCGGCCGCGGCCGCGACAAGCTCCAGGGCGCCCGCGCCGTCGACGAGCTGGGCGCCCACCTCGCCGCCCAGGGCGACGAGCGGGCCGGCGGTCACCAGGCCGACGCGGAGTACCTCGCCGGCCTCGCCGACGTCGCCCCGCAGCAGCCCGCCGCCCCGGCCGCGCCCGCCCCGCAGCCGCTCCAGCCCGCCGCCGAGGCCCCGCAGTACGCCCAGCCCGGCTACTACCCGGACCAGGGCTACCCCGCGGGCCAGGACGGCTACGCCTACGGGCAGCAGCAGTACGCCCAGCAGCAGGACCCGTACGGCTACGGCTGGCAGCAGCAGGCCGCCGGGCAGGTCCCGCAGCAGGGCTACGCCCCGCAGGCGGGCTACGCGGCCCCGCAGCAGACGCCCCAGCAGCCGCCCGCGCAGCCCGGCGCCCTGGACGAGACCAGCCTCTTCGACACCAGCATGATCAACCTCGACCAGCTCCGGCAGTACGAGGAGGGCCGCCCCTAGGCGCCCTTGGCCCGGACCGGCCCGGATTGGGCCTATCCGGGCCGGTCCAGTATCCTGGCTGTTCGGTCGCGTGTACGTCCGCGATCCCGGCTGCCCGTTTCCGCCCCCGCCCGCATTCCGGGTCCGGTGGCCGGAAAGTCCGAGCGCCGGACCCCCGGTACAGAAAGCAGGAAAGCCATCAACGCCCGCCTCGACCACCGTTCCCCGCTCGTGTTCGACACGCGCGAGCTGGGCCGTCGTCCCGGCGCGCTCCAGCGGCTCTCCCGCACCGTCGAGGCCCCCCGGGACCTCGGCAACGAGGTGATCGGCGTGCCCGAGGGCGCCCCGATCGCGCTCGACCTCCGCCTGGAATCGGTCATGGACGGGGTGCTTGTCACAGGCACCGCCCGTGCAACCGTGAAGGGGGAGTGCGTAAGGTGTCTGGAGCCGCTGGAGCGTGAGCTCACAGCGGACTTCCAGGAGCTGTTCGCCTACCCCGACGCCGACGCCCGGACCCGCCCCGCGGAATCCGGCGACGACGCCGAGGACGAGGAGGACACACTCTTCGTCGAGGACGACCTGTTCGACCTCGAACCCGTGCTGCGGGACGCGGTGGTGCTCGCACTGCCGCTGCAGCCGGTGTGCCGGGAAGACTGCCCGGGTCTGTGTTCCGATTGCGGAGCGCGGCTCGCGGACGACCCGGACCACCACCACGACGCCGTCGACATCCGTTGGGCGGCACTGCAGGGACTCGTCGGGACCGACCAGGACGACGAGAAGGACAAGTTGAGCGGCGACGCGCCTCGATCAGCGCACGTCGACGAGAAGCAGGAGAAGTAGCCGTGGCTGTTCCGAAGCGGAAGATGTCGCGCAGCAACACGCGCCACCGCCGGTCGCAGTGGAAGGCTGCGGTCCCCACCCTGGTGGCGTGCGAGCGCTGCCACGAGCCGAAGCAGCAGCACATCGCGTGCCAGAGCTGCGGCACCTACAACAAGCGCCAGGTCCTCGAGGTCTGAGCGGCTGGTGACAGGCACTGTGTCTAGCCCCAAGAAGGCGCAAGACGCCCGCCCCTCGGCCCGCACCCGCGGCGAGGAGCAGGCACCGGCGGACACGGCCTCGTCCCACACGATTCTGGAAGGGCGGCTCGGGTACCACCTTGAGTCCGCCCTTCTGGTACGTGCGCTGACGCACCGTTCCTACGCGTACGAGAACGGCGGTCTGCCCACCAACGAGCGGCTGGAGTTCCTCGGGGACTCCGTGCTCGGCCTGGTGGTCACGGACACGCTGTACCGCATCCACCCCGACCTCCCGGAAGGCCAGTTGGCCAAGCTCCGGGCCGCGGTGGTCAACTCGCGCGCGCTCGCCGAGGTGGGCCGCGGCCTCGACCTCGGCGCCTTCATCCGCCTCGGACGGGGCGAAGAAGGCACGGGCGGCCGGGACAAGGCGTCCATCCTCGCCGACACCCTCGAAGCGGTGATCGGCGCGGTCTATCTCGACCAGGGCCTCGACGCGGCCGGCGAGCTGGTACACCGGCTCTTCGACCCGCTCATCGAGAAGTCCTCCAGCCTCGGCGCCGGCCTGGACTGGAAGACGAGCCTCCAGGAACTCACCGCGACCGAAGGTCTCGGCGTCCCGGAATACCTGGTCACCGAGGCCGGACCGGACCACGAGAAGACGTTCACGGCTGCCGCCCGCGTCGGTGGTGTCTCGTACGGCACCGGCACCGGCCGCAGCAAGAAGGAAGCCGAACAGCAGGCGGCGGAATCCGCGTGGCGCGCCATCCGCGCCGCGGCGGACGAGCGCGCCAAGGCCGGGACGGACGGCACCGCCGCCGACCCCGCCACGGCTTCCGGCGACTCCTCGACGCCGGCCCGCTGAACCACCCCTTCTGACCCCGCCGGGCGACACCGCCCGACGGGGTCAGAAGTCTTTTCCGAGCCCTGCCGAAAACCCGTGAGGAGAGCCGCGGTGCCCGAACTGCCCGAGGTCGAGGTCGTCCGCCGAGGACTGGAGCGCTGGGTCAGCGGCCGGACCATCGACACGGTCGAGGTGCTGCACCCGCGGTCGATCCGCCGCCACACCGCGGGCGCCGCCGACTTCGCCGCCCGGCTGACCGGACTGCGCATCGACGCGGCACGGCGCCGCGGCAAGTACCTCTGGCTGCCGGTGTCCGGCGGCGGTCCCGCCGCGCAGAGTGCCGCCGAGGGCCTCGCGCCGCAGGTCACCACCGATGTCACCCATGGCCTCGCGGTCCTCGCCCACCTCGGGATGAGCGGGCAGCTACTGGTGCAGCCGCAGGACGCGCCGGACGAGAAGCACCTGCGCATCCGGATCCGCTTCGACGACACGGTGAGCCCGCCGCCCGCCGACGCCGCCGGCACCGAACTCCGCTTCGTCGACCAGCGCACCTTCGGCGGCCTCTCGCTGCACGACACCGTGCCCGGCGACGCCGACCAGCTCCCGGACGCCATCGCGCACATCGCCCGCGACCCGCTCGATCCGGCCTTCGACGACGCCGCCTTCCACGACGCGCTGCGCCGCCGCCGCACCACGCTCAAGCGCGCCCTGCTCGACCAGTCCCTGATCAGCGGCGTCGGCAACATCTACGCCGACGAGGCGCTGTGGCGCGCCCGCCTGCACTACGAGCGCCCCACCGCCACCCTCACCCGCCCCCGCACCGCCGAACTCCTCGGCCACGTACGGGAGGTGATGTCCGCCGCCCTCGCCGTCGGCGGCACCAGCTTCGACAGCCTCTACGTCAACGTCAACGGCGAGTCCGGGTACTTCGAGCGCTCCCTCGATGCGTACGGACGGGAGGACGAGCCGTGCCGCCGGTGCGGCACCCCGATCCGCCGCCGTCCGTGGATGAACCGCTCCAGCTACTTCTGCCCGCGCTGCCAGCGGCCGCCGCGGCCCTGAGGCGCCGGCCGGTCAGCCACCGGGCGTCCCGGTGACGTGCCAGCGGCCGACCTCGCGGTACTCCGAGTCGTACACCGCCGCGCCGTCGCCGGGCGCCATCGCGTAGTGGTGGAGGTTGCCGCCCCAGTAGCGCAGGATGCGGCCCAGCTCACCCGCCGGGTCCTGCGCGACCTTCCCCTCGTCCACCTCGATTTCGAGCACGAACTTCATACGCGGCCTTCCTCTCGTCAGGGATGTCGTCCCACCGGGTCTATCAGTCTTCCCTGCCGGAGCGCCCAGAGATTGCGACGGTATCTGCGCAGGTCGGCGCGGGAATGGGCGGGAAAATCCCCACCGGGGACGAGACCTGCCACGGGGGACGGTCCGGCCCGTAGGCTGCGCGCGCCGGACGGAACGGGGCAGCGGGGGAGGGCGGCGTGGCGGGCCGGTTGCGTGCCCTCCATGACGGTGACGAGGAGACCGCGCTCGACGCCGGCCACGCCAGGCTGGACGGGGAACGCGGCGAGCTGACCGCGGTCCACGACGCCCTCGCCACGGTGCCGGACGCCGCACCGCCCGCCCTCGCGGCCCGCGCCGTGGGCGTCCGGCCGCCCGCCCTGTGGCTCTGGGAACACCACGGTCTGCTCCGTCCGGACCGCGAACCGGCCACCGGATACCGCGGCCACCCCGCCGCCGAACCGCGCCTCGTGCGCTTCACCGCACTGCTGCGGCGCGGCGGCCACCCCTCGCCGCCATCGCCGCCGTCCTGGACGAACTCCGGACGACCGGCGACCCCGACCGCCTCCGCGCCGAGCCGGCCCGCCGCCGCGTCACCTCGCACCAGGCGTCCCGCCACCGCGGCGCCGCATACGTATCTCCTGCGGCGCGCGGCCGAAGATCAGGAAACGACGAACGGAAGGAAGCGCCGGGGCCACGGCGGAGCGGACCGGGCAGGCGCCGGGACGGGCACCGTCATCGCCGGCATGATCGCCGCCGTCGTGGGCGCCGCGGGCACACTCCTCGCCCCACCGGCGGGACGAGGACGGCGGCGTCCGGGATCAGAAACCGAAGTCCTGCGTCCACCAGGGGCCGCCCGGCCCGCGGTGGACACCGACGCCGAGCGTGCGGTACTCGCAGTTGAGGATGTTGGCGCGGTGCCCCGGGCTGTTCATCCAGGAAGCCATGACGGCCGCGGCGTCGGCCTGGCCGCGGGCGATGTTCTCACCGCCGAGACCGGGGACGCCGGCCTTACGGGCACGCTCCCAGGGCCCCGCACCATCCGGGTCGGTGTGGTCGAAGAAGCCGCGCGCGGCCATGTCGTCACTGAAGTCCCGGGCCAGCGAGGCGAGTTCCCCGTCGGCCTTCACCGGCGCGCACCCGGCCTTGGCGCGCTCCTCGTTGACCAGCGACAGCACCTGGGCCTCGGCCCCGGAGCCCGCCGGACGCGGCGGGGGCGCGGAGACGGTCGGCGCCGTGGTGGGCGTACCGGAGGTGGCGCCGCCACCGTGCCCGGCGCCGGCCGTGGGCGACGCCGGCCGATGGTGCTTCGCCGGGGACGGCGAGGCGGACGGGGACGCCGCGGAGGTGGGCCGGCCGGCATTGGGGGCCGTGGTGCGGCCACCACCGCGGCCGACCGCGCCCGTCGCCCGGCCCGTCGGTACGGCCGATTCACCGCCCTGCGGCGAGGCGTCCGGCAGCGTTCCGGCCCGGACCGGCGGCCCGCCGTCCTCTCCCACCACGTACCGGTCGCCGCCCGGGATCAGCCCCGAGGCGACCGCGACGGTCCCCATCGCCACCGCGGCGGACGCGCCGATCAGCCCTGTCCGCACCGGCACCGTGCGCCGGGCCCGGTGGCCCCGTCGGCCGCGCTCACCGGCGTCGGCGTCGGCGGGCGGGGCGCTTGCCGGTCCGGTGGCAGGGGGAGCAGAGCGTCTGTGGCGGCCCATCCGCTGGCGTCCTTCCGTCCTCAGCATCGTCAAATTCACTCGAACGAGTGAGCTGGATTGCCGGGTGACTGTACGCCATGCCCCATCGGACCGATGTGCTCGACGGCCGATCGGCCGGATACCGTGCACGCCATGAACGAAGAAGTGCGCCTGACGGCATGGGTGCGCGGCCGGGTCCAGGGCGTCGGATTCCGCTGGTTCACCCGCGCCAACGCCCTCCGCATCGGCGATCTGGTCGGCTTCGCGCTCAATCTGGACGACGGACGCGTCCAGGTCGTCGCCGAAGGCCCGAAGGACCGCTGCGAGGAATTGCTGGAGTGGCTGCGCGCCGGGGACACGCCCGGACGCGTCGACGGTGTGACTGAGATATGGGACACCCCGCGCGGGGGTTACGACGGCTTCGCGACGCGCTGACGGACGACGGAAAGCCGCCCCCGAGCGGCCCCGAGGATGATCTTCGGACCGGGTCCGGGAGGTCCGCCGTCGGGAGATTTCGCCTGGTGGTTGCCAACTCGGCCGTCCCGTGCAAGGCTGCCGCTGTACGGATGATCTCCACGCCCCGCGGGACCTTTCTGGAGAACCGGCGCCCGGCCCGCACGGCCGCGCCGTCTCAGGTGCCCAGCGATACGGGGTGTGATCGTGTTGACCGTCAAAACAATTGGTGAGACTCTGGAATCCCCGCGCACCTTAGCTGTTTGGCATTGAGAACCCCGCAAATGACAAGCACCGCGGGTGCGAATCCCTCACGACCCACACCGCTTCGGTCGGTCACTCATTGTGGAGGACCATCCATCATGGCAAAGGCGCTTCTCGGTTACGTCGGCGGCTCCGACCCCCGAGTCCTCTCCGAGATGCGACGGCTTCAGCAGCGCGTACAGGACCTGGAATCCGAACTGATCCGGATGCAGGCCGAAAACGACATGCTGTCCGCTGCCGCACGTCACGACGGTTCGATGCTCGACGTACCCCAGGCGGAGCCCGCGCTCACCTGACCCCCGCCTCAAGGGCCGGTGCAGCGTATGCCACCTGCTTGAGGAACTGCTATCAGCACGATCCGCGTCACGCGAGATCTGCAAAAGGGACGCTTCGGCGTCCCTTCGTCATGTCCGCCTTCCTCGCGCCCCGAGCGCCGGATCCTTTCGGCGCTTACCGCATGATGTGCCCTGCGCCACACGGAGCGAAACCGAAAGTGGACGCGAGGGGGCGCGGCGGGGCCCGCCGGGCCCCGGGATGTCGGCCGGGGCGCCCGGAATGGGCCGGTAAAGTCGCACGGCGTGCACCTCAAGAGTCTGACCCTGCGAGGCTTCAAGTCCTTCGCCTCCGCCACGACGCTCCGCTTCGAACCGGGCATCACCTGCGTCGTCGGGCCCAACGGCTCCGGCAAGTCCAACGTCGTGGACGCGCTGTCCTGGGTGATGGGTGAGCAGGGTGCCAAGTCGCTGCGCGGCGGCAAGATGGAGGACGTCATCTTCGCCGGGACGACCGGGCGGCCCCCGCTCGGCCGGGCCGAGGTGTCGCTGACCATCGACAACTCCGACGGGGCGCTGCCCATCGAGTACGCCGAGGTCACCCTCACCCGGACGATGTTCCGTAACGGTGGCAGCGAGTACCAGATCAACGGTGACACCTGCCGGCTGCTCGATATCCAAGAACTCCTCAGCGACTCCGGTATCGGCCGGGAGATGCACGTCATCGTCGGGCAGGGGCAGCTCGACGGGGTGCTGCACGCCGATCCGATGGGCCGCCGGGCCTTCATCGAGGAGGCCGCCGGTGTTCTCAAGCACCGCAAGCGCAAGGAGAAGGCGGTCCGGAAGCTGGACGCGATGCAGGCGAACCTCGCCCGCGTCCAGGATCTGACCGATGAGCTGCGCCGCCAGCTCAAACCGCTCGGCCGGCAGGCGGCGGTCGCCCGGCGCGCCGCCGTCATCCAGGCCGATCTGCGCGATGCCCGGCTGCGGCTGCTCGCCGACGACCTCGTCACGTTGCGCCGTGCGCTGCACGCCGAGATCGCCGACGAGGCGGCGCTCAAGCAGCGTAAGGAGGCCGCCGAGCAGCGGCTGCGGGACGCCCGGCGGCAGGAGGCGGAGCTGGAGGAGCGGCTGCGGACGCTGACGCCGCGGGTGCAGCGGGCCCAGCAGAACTGGTACGAGCTGTCGCGGTTCGCCGAGCGGGTGCGCGGCACCGTCTCGCTCGCCGAGGCGCGGGTCCGCAGCGCGCGGCAGGCACCGCCGGAGGAGCGGCGCGGCCGCGACCCGGAGGACATGGAGCGCGAGGCCGCCCGTATCCGTGAGCAGGAGGCGGAGCTGACCGCCGCGGTGGAGGCGGCGAGCCGGGCGCTGGAGGACACCGTCGAGCACCGGGCCGCGCTGGAGCGGCAGTTGGCCGACGAGGAGCGGCGGCTGCGCGATGTGGCGCGGGCCCTCGCCGACCGGCGGGAGGGCCTGGCGCGGCTCAGCGGGCAGGTCAGTGCCGCCCGTGGCCGGGCCGCCTCCGCGCAGGCCGAGATCGGCCGCCTGGCCGCCTCCCGGGACGACGCCCGGCAGCGTGCCCGGGAGGCCCAGGAGGAGTACGAACGGCGCGCGGCCCAGGCCGGCGCCCTGGAGACGGCGCGCGCCGAGGAGGGCGAACGGGACGCGGCCGCCCGGCGGGAACTGGCCGCCGCGGACGCCGCGCTGGAGGCCGCGCGGGAGGCGCTGACCGTCGCGGAGCGCGGCCGCGCCGCCACCTCGGCCCGGCGCGACGCGCTCGCCCAGGGACTGCGGCGCAAGGACGGCAGCGGCGCGCTCCTGGCCGCGGCCGGGGAGCTGACCGGCCTGCTGGGACCGGCCGCCGAGCTGCTCACCGTCGCGCCCGGCCACGAGGTGGCCGTCGCCGCCGCGCTCGGGGCCGCCGCCGACGCCCTCGCGGTCAGCGGTCCGGCGGCCGCCGCCGACGCCATCCGGCTGCTGCGCAAGCAGGACGCGGGGCGGGCGGCGATGCTGCTGGCCGCGCCCCAGGAGACGGTGTCCGCGGCGGCCGCCCCGGGGGCGCCGCCCGCGCACGGGGCCCCGGGCGACGGCCCCGCCCCGGGCGGCGTACGGCTTCCGTCACCCGCCCGGGAGGCCGGTACGGAGCCGGACGGGGCGGGTGCCCCGGAGGCCGCGCCGCTGCTGCCCGGGCCCCGGGAGCAGTTCCTGCGCGCCGCCGAACTCATCAGCGGGCCACCGGAGTTGACCGCCGCCGTCCGGCGGCTGCTGCGGGACGTGGTCGTCGTCGCGACGCTGGAGGACGCCGAGGACCTGATCGCGGCGCGGCCCGGGCTGACGGCCGTCACGGGCGAGGGCGACGTCCTCGGCGGGCACTTCGCGCACGGAGGATCGGCCGGGGCGCCGAGTCTGCTGGAGGTGCACGCCGCCGTCGACGAGGCGGCCGCCGAACTCGCCGCGCTGGACGCCCGCTGCGCGGCGCTCGCCGAGGAGCGGCACGGGGCGGCCGAACGGCGTGCCGCGGCCGCCGCGCACGTCGCGGAGCTGGACGCCCGGCGGCGTACCGCGGAGCGCGAACAGTCGCGGGTCGCCGGGGATCTCGGGCGCCTCGCCGGGCAGGCACGGGCCGCCGCGGGGGAGGCCGAACGGGCCGCCGCCGCGACGGCGAAGGCCGAGGAGGCCCTGGCGCGCGCCACCGAGGAGGCCGAGGAGCTGGCCGAACGGCTCGCGGTCGCCGAGGAGGAGCCGGGCGAGGAGGAGCCCGACACCTCGGTACGTGACCGGTTGGCCGCCGACGGCGCCAACGCCCGGCAGACCGAGATGGAGGCCCGGCTCCAGACGCGTACGCACGAGGAGCGGGTCAAGGCGCTCGCGGGGCGGGCCGACGCGCTGGACCGGGGGGCGCGCGCGGAGCGCGAGGCACGGGTGCGCGCCGAGCGGCGGCGCGCCCGGCTGCGGCACGAGGCGGCGGTGGCCTCGGCGGTCGTCTCGGGCGCCCGGCAGTTGCTGGCCCACGTCGAGGTCTCCCTCGTCCGGGCCGAGGAGGAGCGGGCGGTGGCGCAGCGGGCCACCGCCGGGAGCGAGGAGGCCCTGGCCGCCGCGCGGGAGCAGGGGCGCGCGCTCGCGTCGGAGCTGGACAAGCTGACCGACTCGGTGCACCGGGGCGAGGTCCTGGGGGCCGAGAAGCGCCTGCGGATCGAGCAGTTGGAGTCGCGTTCCCTGGAGGAGCTGGGCGTGGAGCCGGCCGCGCTGGTTGCGGAGTACGGGCCGGATCAGCCCGTACCGCCGTCGCCCGCGGCCGAGGGGGAGGAGCTGCCCGACGATCCGGAGCACCCGAGGAACCGTCCGGTGGCGTACGACCGCGGTGCGCAGGAGAAGCGGCTCAAGGCGGCCGAGCGGGCGTATCAGCAGCTCGGGAAGGTGAACCCGCTCGCCCTGGAGGAGTTCGCCGCACTGGAGGAACGGCACCAGTTCCTGAGCGAACAGCTTGAAGACTTGAAGAAGACCCGGGCCGATCTGCTGCAGGTCGTCAAGGACGTCGACAAGCGTGTGGAGCAGGTCTTCACCGAGGCGTACCACGACACGGCGAGGGAGTTCGAGGGCGTTTTCGGGCGGCTCTTCCCGGGGGGCGAGGGCCGGTTGGTGCTGACCGATCCGGACCACATGCTCACCACCGGGGTGGACGTGGAGGCCCGCCCGCCGGGCAAGAAGGTCAAGCGGCTCTCGCTGCTGTCCGGCGGCGAACGGTCGCTGACCGCGGTGGCCCTGCTGGTCTCGATCTTCAAGGCGCGCCCCAGCCCGTTCTACGTGATGGACGAGGTCGAGGCGGCGCTGGACGACACCAATCTCCAGCGGCTGATCGGGATCATGGAGGAGCTGCAGGAGAGCAGCCAGTTGATCGTGATCACGCACCAGAAGCGGACGATGGAGGTCGCCGACGCCCTCTACGGCGTCTCGATGCAGGGCGACGGCGTCTCGAAGGTCATCAGCCAGCGGCTGCGCTGATCCCGCGCCGCCGCGCGTGGTGCCCGTGCGTGGTGCCGGGCGCACGGGGCGCCGCCCGGCGCGGCGGCGAGGCGGGTGTCCGCCCCGGCCCGCTCCCCTCCGCGGCTGCGGGACGGTCCGGGGACGCATCGGAGCCTCTGTTTAGAACTTGAATTCACGCCGCCGAACGGGGCGGGTAAGTATTTTCATCTTGGTCTATTGACTTAGAAACTTGAACGCATAGTCTCTGCAACGTCGCTCTTACCTTCACGTGGTGGCTGCCTTCGACGTATGCGCCACTGGAGGTGCCAGCCCCCTACGCCCGGCAGCGCAGCCGGGCCACTGGAGTACACGTTGACCAGCACCGCGCAGCCGGCGGTACCGGAAGGCCGTAAGGCCCAGCCGGACCATCTCGGCCATGTCATCTTCATCACCGCGGCTGCCGCGATGGGCGGCTTCCTCTTCGGCTACGACAGCTCCGTCATCAACGGCGCCGTCGAGGCGATCCGCGGGCGGTACGAAGTCGGTTCGGCCGTTCTCGCCCAGGTCATCGCCATCGCGTTGATCGGCTGCGCGATCGGCGCCGCCACGGCGGGCCGGATCGCCGACCGGATCGGCCGCATCCGCGTGATGCAGATCTCCGCGGCGCTCTTCACCATCAGCGCCGTCGGGTCCGCGCTGCCGTTCGCGCTCTGGGACCTCGCCATGTGGCGGGTGCTCGGCGGTATCGCGATCGGTATGGCGTCGGTCATCGGCCCGGCGTACATCGCCGAGGTCTCGCCGCCCGCGTACCGGGGCCGGCTCGGCTCGTTCCAGCAGGCCGCGATCGTCGTCGGCATCGCCGTCTCCCAGCTCGTCAACTGGGGCATCCTCAACCTCGCCGACGGCAACCAGCGCGGCACGCTCGCCGGCCTGGAGGCGTGGCAGTGGATGCTCGGCGTGATGGTGGTCCCGGCGCTGCTGTACGGCCTGCTGTCGTTCGCCATCCCGGAGTCGCCGCGCTTCCTGATCTCCGTCGGCAAGACCGACAAGGCCAAGCAGGTGCTGTCCGAGGTCGAGGGGCACGCCGTCGACCTCGACACCCGGGTCGAGGAGATCCAGGAGGCGATGCGCCGGGAGCACAAGTCGACGTTCAAGGACCTGCTGGGCGGCCGGGGCGGCTTCCTGCCGATCGTGTGGGTCGGTATCGGGCTGTCGGTCTTCCAGCAGCTCGTCGGCATCAACGTCGCGTTCTACTACTCGTCGACGCTGTGGCAGTCCGTGGGCATCAACCCCGAGGGCTCGTTCTTCTACAGCTTCACCACGTCGATCATCAACATCATCGGCACCGTCATCGCGATGCTCTTCGTCGACCGGATCGGCCGCCGTCCGCTGGCCCTCATCGGCTCCGCCGGTATGGCCGTCGCGCTCGCCCTGGAGGCGTGGGCCTTCTCCGCCAAGACGGCGGCCGGGACGCTGCCGACGACGCAGGGCACCGTCGCCCTCATCGCGGCCCACTGCTTCGTGCTCTTCTTCGCCCTCTCCTGGGGCGTGGTGGTCTGGGTCTTCCTCGGCGAGATGTTCCCCAACCGCATCCGCGCCGCGGCGCTCGGCGTCGCCGCCTCCGCCCAGTGGATCGCCAACTGGGCCATCACGGCGAGCTTCCCGAGCCTGTCCGACTGGAACCTCTCCGGTACGTACGTGATCTACATGGTCTTCGCCCTGCTCTCGATCCCCTTCGTGCTGAAGTTCGTGAAGGAGACCAAGGGCAAGGCGTTGGAGGAGATGGGCTAACCACCCCCGCCAGTCCGCCTCCTCGGAAAACGGCACTGCCCCGGCTCATACGGAGAGCCGGGGCAGTGCCGTGTACGGGGCGCCGTGCGCGCGCCTCATGCGCCCGCCCCCTGCGTGCGGGGCGGCGTCGCGGACGTGCCCACGGCGTGGAGGGCGTACGGCGCGAGAGGTGCCCGGCCGGGAGTCAGGAAGCGTCGCCCGCCACCGGCGCGGGCGCGGGGCGGCGGTGGCGGAAGGCGCGGCGGTAGGCGGCGGGCGTGGTGCCCAGGGCGTCGTGGAACCGGCGCCGCAGGTTGGTCGCGGACGACAGGCCGACGCGTACGGCCACCGCCTCGACCGGCAGATCGGTCTCCTCCAGCAGCGTCCGCGCCGCGGAGATCCGCCGGGCCAGCAGCCACTGCCCGGGGGTGGTGCCCACCTGCTCGGCGAAGCGGCGCGCCAGCGTCCGCGGCGAGACCCGCAGCCGCGCCGCCATCTCCGCCACCGACACCCGCGTCCCCAGTCGCCCGGACACCCAGTCCAGCAGCGGCGCGAGCGAGGGCTCCGCCCCCCGGAGCGGCGCCTCCGCGGTGAACTGCGTCTGGCCGCCCTCGCGGTGCGGCGGCACCCCCAGGTACCGGCCGACGCGCGCCGCGTACCCGGCGCCGTGGTCGGCGCGGAGCAGATGCAGGCAGAGATCGATCCCGGCCGCCGCCCCGGCGCTCGTGGCCACGTCGCCGTGGTCGATGTACAGCACCGTGGCGTCCATCCGCACGCGCGGGAAGCGGGCCGCGAAGTGCGCCGCGCGCTTCCAGTGGGTCGTCGCCCGCCGCCCGTCGAGCAGCCCGGTGGCGGCCAGCGCGTACGCGCCCGAGCAGAGCCCCACCAGGCGGGCGCCGCGGGCGTGGGCGCCGCGCAGCGCCTCGCGAATCTCCTCGGGCAGCGGCGCGTCGGGCGCCCAGCCGGGGACGACGACGGTGTCGGCGCCGTCCAGCGCGGACAGGCCCGCCGCGGCGTGCAGGGTGTACCCGGCCGTCGTCGCCACGGGCCCGGGCCGCAGCGCGCAGATCCGGAAGTCGTAGTACGCGGGGAGGCCGGGATGCCGGGTGCCGAAAAGCTCCGCGGCACACCCCAGTTCGAATGTCGGCTGCGGTGCGTGCACCAGTGCGACGACTTGGTGACGCGGCCCCTTCCCGGCCTGCGGTATCGCGGTGGGGGACGGCGAGTCGATCATGGCAGGAAAGTACCCGGCGGGGTCACTTCTGGCACTGGGAAGCCCCCCGCGGGCCCGACAAGCTGTCCTCATGAACGTGAACACGCAGGTCAACGACGAGCACGACGCGACGCCCGAGGGCACGAGCACCGGGGCGGTACCGGGGGCGCACCCCGGGGGCGTGGGCGGGACGCCCGGCTACCTCTTCCGTACGGCGGCCGACGCCGAGGTCATGGAGCCGGCCCCCGGCATCACCGCCCGGCTGCTGTGGACCGGGGAGAACGGCGCCAAGGCGATGGTGGTGGAGTTCGCCCCGGGCAGTTGCTGGGACGGGATCGACGTCCACGAGCCGGGCCCCGAGGAGGTCTACGTGGTCTCCGGCACCTTCCACGACGGCGACCGTGACCACCCCGCCGGGACGTTCCTCCACGCCCCCGCCGGCTCCTGGCACGTCCCGCAGTCCGCGGCTGGCTGCACCCTCTTCGTCTTCTACCCGGAGGGCTGACCCTCCCCGGGTGGGACGGGGCCGGACCGGCGCCTGGCGTACGGCCCGGCCCCGTACCGCGTTCACGACCCGCTCCGTGCGGCGCCTCCCCGTGCGGTGTTCTCCGCCCCGCTCCGCGCGGCGCCTCTCCGTGCGGTGCCCGGCCCCGGCCCCGTCCCGGCTTTTCGTCCGGTCGGTACGGACCGGGCCCCGCCCCGTATCGGGCTTCACGGCCGCCTCGTGTGACGTCCGGCCCCGCATGAGGCGCCCGCCCCACGCGCCGGCCCCGTTCCTCTCGCCCCGGTCACTCCAGCCCCGGCAGGACCTCGTCCGTGAAGAGCTGGAGGGAGCGCCAGCCCTCGTCGACCGGCATGCCGCCGCAGAGCGGGTGGAGGACCAGTGAGCCCGGTGCGTCCGGTTCCTGGGCGAGCCGCCGGCACTCCTGGGGGGTGACGATGCGGTACACGCCCTCCGCGCGCAGCTCCGCCACGTCGCGGGCGGCCGAGCGCACCGCCGAGTGGACACCCGCCGGCTGCCAGGACGCGTAGGTCCGGGCCTCGTACAGCAGATGGTGACCGTAGCGTTCCCAGGCCCGCTCCGGGTTCTCGGACACATGCAGCAGGTGGGTGCGGGGATCGGGCTGCTGCACCCAGCCCTCGGTGCCGTACGCGGCGCACCGTTCGTGGTAGTACGCCACCAGCTCCGGCAGGTGCGCGGAGGGGAACAGCGGCAGGCCCAGCCGGGCGGCGCGCCGGGCCGCGGCGCGGGAGCTGCCGCCGACCAGCAGCGGCGGATGCGGCCGGGAGTACGGGCGCGGGGTGATGTGCACGGTGCGGCCCCGGTACCGGAACGGCTCGCCGCGCCATGCGGTCAGCAGCGTCCGGAGCACCTCGTCCTGGAGGGCGCCGCGCCCCGCCCAGTCCTTGCCGTGCGCCGCGTACTCCTCGGGCCGGTAGCCGAGCCCGGCGACGGTGATCAGCCGTCCGCCGCCGAGCAGGTCGAGCACGGCGATGTCCTCGGCCAGCCGGAGCGGGTCGTGCAACGGCGTGAGCAGCGCGGAGACCGTGACCGCGAGGCGGCGGGTGGCGCCGAGCAGCGCGCCGGCGAAGGCCAGCGGGGCGGGCATCCAGCCGTCCCCGGTGGTGTGGTGTTCCTCGGTCTGCACGGTGGTCAGGCCCCGTGAGTCGGCGAACGCGGCCATCTCCAGCGCCGCGCGGTAACGGGCCGCGAGCGTGGCGGGGGAGGGGTCGGGATCGACGAGGTTGAGGCGCAGAACGGTGACGGGCGGCATGGCGGCGTCCCCTTCGCCGGGTGGATGGCGAAGAGGACGCTAGCTGACGGGATGTCAGATTTCCAGGGTGGAGCCGGACCCGGTGCCCGGGGCGCCCCCCGCGGAGCCGGACCGCCCCCGGGAGCGGCCCCGTGACGCCGTACCGATGGCGGTGAGGCCGTACGCAGGAGAACGGGGCCGTACGGAGCCGGGGCATGGGGCCCGCGCGCGGGGCGGACCGGGCCTCACGCGAGGGGCCCGGCCCGCCCCGCGCCGTGCGGGTCGGCTCCGTCCCGCCCCGTTCAGCCCGCCTTGAGCGGTGTCCGGTCCCCGGCCGGTTCGCCCGTGACCGGGACGGTCTCCCGCGGGCGGGGCAGCACCGCGAAGAGCACCGCCGCGAGAAGGATCGTGGCCGCCCAGCCCAGACCGTTCCGGCCGATCCAGGTGGTGGCCAGAGGGCCGGTGAACCACTGCACCTTCGTGAAGCACAGCCCCGCGGCCAGTGCCACCGCCCAGGAGGTCATGGCCTGCCAGCAGAAACCGCCCTTGTACCAGTAGCGGCTGGCGCGCCCGATGGTCAGCAGGCTGTCGGCGTCGTACCGGACGGCGTAGCCGCGGCGCCGGGCCATGTCCACGGCGTAGACACCGATCCAGGCGGAGAACGAGACCGCGAGCAGGGTGAGGAAGGTGATGAACTGCCCGATGAAGTCCTTGGCCACCAGCATCATGAACAGCCCGCCCACCAGGCTGATGACGGCGTTGATGCTCACCGCCAGCGCCCGCGGCAGCTTGACGCCCATGGTCTGCGCCGTGAACCCGGCGGAGTACATCGACAGGCTGTTGATCAGCACCATCCCGACCAGCGCGGTGATCAGGTACGGCACCGCCAGCCAGGTCGGCAGGATCGTGCCGAGGAACGACATCGGGTCGGTGTTCTGCCCGGCCAGCTTCGGGTTGGACACCGCCATCACGCCACCCATCAGCACCATCGGCACCAGCACCAGCGCGGCGCCGGAGACCGTGGCGCCGACGATCCGGCGGCCGGACGCGGAGTGCGGGAGGTACCGCGCGAAGTCCGGGCCGGTCGGCACCCAACTGATGCCGCCCGCGGCGATGGTGCCGATGCCCGCGATCACCATCGCGGTGGTGCCCGCCTTCTTCGCGAAGACCGCGTGCCAGTCCATGGTGGCGATCAGATACACCAGCACCATCACGGTGAACGCGCCGAAGAGGTACGTCGAGTACCGGTTGCAGATGTTGAGCGCCTTCCGCCCCATGCCGCTCACCAGGTACGTGCAGGCGACGAACGCCAGCAGCGTGATGACGATCAGGAGGTTGTCGGCGCGGACGCCGAACAGCAGCCGCAGGACCGTCAGCACCGCGTACGCGCCGGTGACGGCGTTGATCGTCTCCCAGCCGAAGCGGGCCACCCACAAGATCGCGCCCGGGAAGTAGTTGCCGCGCACGCCGAACGCCGCCCGGGAGAGCATCGCGCCCGGCGCGCCGCCCCACTTCCCCGACACCGACACCACCCCGACCATGCCGAACGCCACCGTCGCGGCGATGACGGCGACCAGCAGGACCTGCCAGAAGTTCAGTCCGTTGTTGACCACCAGCGCGGCGCCCATGGTCAGCAGGAGCACGCTGATGTTGGCGGCGACCCAGGTGGGGAACAGCTCGCGGACGCGCCCGTGGCGTTCGCCGTCGGGTACGGGCTCGATGCCTCGGGTCTCGACGGCGCCGTCGGCTTCGGGGGTGGACGTGGTGCCCATGGTGCAGGTGTCTCCGTGCGCGGTTCTGGAGCGCCTCCCGGGGGATGGGACGGCGCGAGGCAGCGGCTTTGGTGCCCGGCCAGGTTCGGTCGCCAGGACTCTACGCGCGTTGCGCAGCCGTCCACCATCGTACTTTGATCCAAGTTCGTGCCGTACGTCCCGTTGGACCCCTCCATGAAACTGCAGCTCCACGCCGTCGGAGGAAGGCTCCAATGCATCCCTGGTGCCCTGCTGACCAGCGATTTCCGGCCAGCCTCGGTCCGCAGGGCAACCACCCCGCGCACGGGGGCACGGAGCGGGGGCGCACGGGGCGCGCAGCGCCCGCGGGATCGGCGCGTGCGGCCCCCGGAAGGGGGACGTGGCTGATACTGGGAGGGTTATGGAAATCGTCATCCTTGCTGTAGTCATCGCCGTGGTCGTGCTCGGCGCGATCAGCGGGCTCGTCGTCAGCGGCCGCAAGAAGAAGCAGCTGCCGCCGTCCCCGCCGGCCGCCCCCGTCACGCCCTCCGTCACCGCGCCGCCCGCAGAACCGCAGGTCGGTGAGGAAGCCGAGGCCCCGAGCGACGAACCCCGTCGCACCATCGAAGACACCCCGCTGCCCGTCGCCGAGGCCCCCGAGGCCGAGGCGCCGGCCGCCGAGCCGGAGGCCCCGCCCGCCCCGGAGATCGAGGTCCCGGAGCCGACCGCCGGCCGCCTGGTGCGGCTGCGCGCCCGGCTCTCCCGGTCGCAGAACTCCCTCGGCAAGGGCCTGCTGACCCTCCTGTCCCGCGAACACCTCGACGAGGACACCTGGGAGGAGATCGAGGAGACCCTGCTCACCGCCGACGTCGGCGTCGCCCCCACCCAGGAACTGGTCGAGCGGCTGCGGGAGCGGGTCAAGGTCCTCGGCACCCGCACCCCCGAGGACCTGCGCGCCCTGCTGCGTGAGGAGCTGCTCGCCCTCATCGGCACCGACACCGACCGCTCCGTGCACACCGCCAACGGCATCGGCAACGGCGGCGACGAGATCCCCGGCGTCGTCATGGTCGTCGGCGTCAACGGCACCGGGAAGACCACCACCACCGGCAAGCTCGCCCGGGTGCTGGTCGCCGACGGCAAGTCCGTCGTCCTCGGCGCCGCCGACACCTTCCGCGCCGCCGCCGCCGACCAGCTCCAGACCTGGGGCGAACGGGTCGGCGCCCGCACCGTGCGCGGCCCCGAGGGCGGCGACCCCGCCTCCATCGCCTTCGACGCCGTCAAGGAGGGCATCGCCGAATCCGCCGACGTCGTCCTCATCGACACCGCCGGCCGGCTGCACACCAAGACCGGCCTCATGGACGAGCTGGGCAAGGTCAAGCGGGTCGTCGAGAAGCACGGCCCGGTCGGCGAGGTACTGCTCGTCCTCGACGCCACCACCGGCCAGAACGGCCTGGTCCAGGCGCGGGTCTTCGCCGAGGTCGTGGACATCACCGGCGTGGTCCTCACCAAGCTCGACGGCACCGCCAAGGGCGGCATCATCGTCGCCGTCCAGCGGGAGCTGGGCGTCCCGGTCAAGCTGGTCGGCCTCGGCGAGGGCGCCGACGACCTCGCGCCGTTCGAGCCCGAGGCGTTCGTCGACGCGCTGATCGGCGACTGACCACCGGCGTCACCGGCAGCACACGGCCCCCGGCGCCCGCTCCGTCACGGAGCGCGGCACCGGGGGCCGTCGCGTCAAGGGCGGGGCGCTACCCGGCCGACCGGCGGCCCGAGCGGTGACAGACGTACGCGAGCGTCCCCAGCAGCAGCCGGGCCTGCGGCGGACGGGCCGCCGTCTCCAGGGACGGCGGACGGAGCCAGCGCACGGGGCCCGCCGCACCGAGGTCCGACGGGGGAGCGGTGAGGTGATCGCCCTGCCCCAGGGGGCGCAGATCGAGCGCCGCGTCGTCCCAGCCCGTCCGGTAGAGCAGCCCCGGCAGCCCGGCGGCGGCCCCCGGCGCGACGAAGAACTGTGCGCGCCCCGTAGGGGTCAGCGTCACCGGACCGAGCGGCACCCCCATCCGCTCCAGCCGCGCCAGCCCGCACCGGCCCGCCGCCTCCGGCACGTCCAGCACGTCGAACGACCGGCCCACCGGCAGCAGCACCGCCGCCCCCGGCGTCCGCGACCAGGCGGCCGCGACCGTCTCCAGCGAGGCGCCCGCCGGGATCTCCGTACCGAAGGAGAGCGGATGCGCCCCCGGGGCGGGGCACGCGGACTCCCCGCACGAGCACTCCGGGGGCCCGCCCCCGGTGCGCGCCGCCCGGGCGCCGGGGACGACGTCCCACCCCCACAGCCCGGTGTACTCGGCCACCGTGGTGCTCTCGGGCGCGCGCACACGGCGCCTGGCGCCGATGTCCCGGATGCCGCCGATCGTGAAACCCATGCCCCCTCCAACGGGTGGTGTGTCGCTGTGGTTACGAGCCGCCCCGGACCCCGGAGCCGACCGCGGGCGCCCGTGGTACGGGGCGCCGGAGCGCCGCCGTGACGCACCGCCGACGGGGCGTGGACACCCCGCGGCGCGCCCTCGGAGCGGGGGCGCGCCACGCGGCGTGTGCCGTGGCGCGCGCGCCGTCATGCGCATCGCTCCGTCGGGTCGCGCCCGACCTGTGTCAAGTCAATCGTGCGGAGCGGAGCGGCAGTTCATTCGAAGGGGTGGCGAATGGTGGCGTTTCTGTGAGCGGCCTCGCGAGGGGCGTGATCGTACGATTACTTTCGGTGCCCGGCTCCGGGGGAGCGCCGTTCGGGCGGCCTCCCGGCGGCCGGGCGGGCCGGGGCGGTGGCCGGAATGCGCGACCTGCCGGGGCCGGCCGGGCAGGATGCCTCAACAAGCCGGATCCTGCACGGGATTCGCGTCGGACGACACACGGTTGGGGGCGTTACCAGTGGGCGGCAACGGCAGCGGAACTGCCGAGAAGCGTCCCAACACACAGTTGGGATCGTGGTTCGTGCGCAGCGGCTGGTCCAAGGGCGAACTGGCCCGGCAGGTCAACCGCAGAGCCCGTCAGATGGGCGCGCACCACATCAGCACCGACACCTCCCGCGTCCGCCGCTGGCTCGACGGCGAACAGCCGCGCGAGCCCATCCCGCGCATCCTGTCCGAACTCTTCTCCGAACGCTTCGGCTGCGTCGTCGGAGTCGAGGAGCTGGGACTGCGCGCCGCGCACCGCTCCCCGTCCGCCTCCGGCGTCGACCTGCCCTGGGCCGCCCCGCAGACCACCGCCCTGCTCAGCGAGTTCTCCCGCAGCGACCTCATGCTGGCGCGCCGCGGCTTCCTGGGCACCTCCCTCGCCCTCGCCGCAGGGCCGTCCCTGATCGAGCCGATGCAGCGCTGGCTGGTTCCGGTCCCCCCGGCCCCGGGTGCCCCGGCCGCCCCGGAGTCCGGGTCCGCCCGCGACCGCGCCCGCGGCGTCCGTCTCTCCGCTCCCGAACTCGACCTGCTGGAGGCGACCACCGCCATGTTCCGGCAGTGGGACGCCCAGTGCGGCGGGGGCCTGCGCCGCAAGGCCGTCGTCGGGCAGCTCCACGAGGTCACCGAACTCCTCCAGGAACCGCAGCCCGCCGCCGTCGCCACCCGCCTGTTCAAGGTCGCCGCCGAGCTCGCCCAGCTCGCCGGCTGGATGAGCTACGACATCGGCCTCCAGCCCACCGCCCAGAAGTACTTCGTCCTCGCGCTGCACGCCGCCAAGGAGGCCGGTGACCGGCCCCTGGGCGCGTTCATCCTCTCCAGCATGAGCCGCCAGATGATCCACCTCGGCCGGCCCGACGACGCGCTGGAGCTGATCCATCTCGCGCAGTACGGCAGCCGCGAGACGGCGACCGCCCGCACCCAGGCGATGCTGTACGCCATGGAGGCCCGCGCCTACGCCGGGATGGGGCGCCCCAGCAGGGTCAAGCGCGCGGTCCGGATGGCGGAGGAGACCTTCGAGGACACCGTGCCCGGCGAGCCCGAGCCCGACTGGATCCGCTTCTTCTCCGAGGCCGAACTGAACAGCGAGAACGCCCATTCCTACCGCGACCTCGCCTACGTCGCCGGGCGCAGCCCCACCTACGCGGCCCTCGCCGCGCCGATCATGGAGCGCGCCGTCGAACTCTTCGCCAAGGACGCCGAGCACCAGCGTTCGTACGCCCTCAACCTCATCGGGATGGCCACCGTCCACCTGCTGCAGCGGGAGCCGGAGCGGTGCGCGGTGGTGGCCCGGCAGGCCATACCGTTCGCCCAGCAGGTCCGCTCCGAGCGGGTCAACACCCGGCTGCGGAAGACCGTCGACACCGCCGCGCGCGACTTCGGCACCGTCGCCGAGGTGATCCACCTCGGTGAGGAGCTGGCCCGCCGTCTCCCCGAGGCCGAGGCCGTCTAGAGGACGCCGAGGCCGCACGACACCGGCCGCGGCGCCGCCCCGTACCCACCCGACCCGGCTTCCCCACGCCAGGTCCGCGGGCGGCGGCGCGGCCGGCCCGCGTCCGCCGCCGTGTGCCCGGCCCCCGTTCACCGGCGCGTAACGCCGGCGACGCCTTCGTCACGGCGGTGAAACATCCGCGGGCCGTGGCCGAAACCCGGCTGCGCCAGCCTCGTCAGGAACGACGGCCCACCCTCTCCACGACACCCGCACGGGCCGCATCGACGACGGGAGACGCCGATGCCCCCAGGCATCCAGACACTCGCGGCCAAGGCCCTGAGCCCCGCCGACACCGGCTTCCTGCTCATCTGCTCCGCCCTCGTCATGGTCATGACGCCGGGCCTGGCGTTCTTCTACGGCGGCATGGTGCGCGTCAAGAGCGTCCTCAACATGCTGATGATGAGCTTCATCAGCCTCGGCATCGTCACCGTCCTGTGGGTCCTCTACGGCTTCGGGCTCGCCTTCGGCACCGACCACGGCGGGCTCATCGGCTGGAGCGCCGACTTCGCCGGACTCGACGGCATCGGACTGACCGAACTGTGGGGCACCAGCGGCGTCCCGGTGTACGTCTTCGCCGTCTTCCAACTGATGTTCGCCGTCCTGACGCCCGCGCTGATCAGCGGCGCCCTCGCCGACCGCGTCAAGTTCACCGCCTGGGCCCTCTTCACCGCCCTGTGGGTCACCGTCGTCTACTTCCCCGTCGCGCACTGGGTGTGGGGCGAGGACGGCTGGCTCTACCGGCTCGGCGTCATCGACTTCGCCGGCGGCACCGCCGTCCACATCAACGCCGGCGCCGCCGCCCTCGGCGTCCTCCTCGTCGTCGGACGGCGCATCGGCTTCCGCAAGGACCCGATGCGCCCGCACAACCTGCCCCTGGTGATGCTCGGCGCCGGACTGCTGTGGTTCGGCTGGTTCGGCTTCAACTCCGGCTCGTGGCTCGGCAACGGTGACGGCGTCGCCGCCGTCGCCTTCGTCAACACCCAGGTCGCCACCGCCGCCGCGATGCTCGGCTGGCTCGCGTACGAGAAGCTGCGCCACGGCGCGTTCACCACGCTGGGCGCCGCCTCCGGGGCGGTCGCCGGACTCGTCGCCATCACCCCGGCGTGCGGCGCCGTCAGCCCGCTCGGCGCTCTCGCCGTCGGCGCCATCGCGGGCGTCCTGTGCGCCCTGGCCGTCGGCCTCAAGTACCGGTTCGGCTACGACGACTCCCTCGACGTGATCGGCGTCCACCTCGTCGGCGGCATCGTCGGCTCCCTCCTCGTCGGCCTCTTCGCCACCGGCGGCGTGCAGTCCACCGCCCGCGGCCTCTTCTACGGCGGCGGCCTGGGCCAGTTCGGCATCCAGACCCTCGGCGTGGTCGCCGTCCTGCTCTACTCCTTCGTCGTCAGCCACCTCCTCGCCAAGGGCGTCGACCGGCTGGTGGGCTTCCGGGTGCCGGCGGACGAGGAGATCACCGGCGTCGACCGGGCCGCCCACGCCGAGACCGCCTACGACTTCACCGGCGCGGGCGGCACCGCCCACCGTGCACCGGCGCCCCTCGGCGGCGGCCCGCTCCCCGCACACGACACGGCACGGGACGCGGAGCGGGTGGACGCATGAAACTCGTCACGGCAGTCATCAAGCCGCACCGCCTCGACGCGGTGAAGGAGGCGCTCGGAGCGTTCGGCGTGCACGGTCTGACCGTCACCGAGGCCAGCGGCTACGGCCGGCAGCGCGGCCACACCGAGGTCTACCGGGGCGCCGAGTACACCGTCGACCTCCTCCCCAAGGTCCGCATCGAGGTACTCGCCGACGACGCGGACACCCCCGCCCTCACCGACGCCGTCGTCACCGCCGCCCGCACCGGCGAGATCGGCGACGGCAAGGTCTGGACCCTCCCCGTCGACGACGCGATCCGCGTCCGCACGGGGGAACGGGGCACGGACGCACTGTGACCCCCACCGGCGGGGCGGCCTCGTGCGGGGCCGCCCCGCCGTCGCACGCGCCCGCGCCCCGTGCGGCATGGGGCCCGCCCCCGCGCGGGCCCCATGCCGCACTCCGTGCGGTACGGGCGCGGGCCCCGTGCCCGCGCCCCATGCGGGCCCCACGCCCCACACCCGCCCCAGCCGGTCCCGGGCCCTCGCCCGCCCGGGAACGGCGCGCCCGGCGCCGGTGCCCCGCGGCCCGGAGTGGCCCGCTTGCCGGGCCGGATACTCTAGGAGTCGACTGCCTTACGCCCCCGACCCCGAGGAACGACGACCGCCGTGTTCGATACGCTTTCCGACCGCCTGGCGAGTACCTTCAAAAACCTCCGGGGCAAGGGCCGCCTCTCCGAGGCCGACATCGACGCCACGGCGCGCGAGATCCGTATCGCCCTTCTTGAGGCCGACGTCGCACTGCCCGTCGTCCGCGCCTTCATCAAGCAGGTCAAGGAGCGCGCCGCCGGCTCCGAGGTCTCCCAGGCGCTGAACCCGGCCCAGCAGGTCATCAAGATCGTCAACGAGGAGCTGATCGGCATCCTCGGCGGCGAGACCCGCCGCCTGCGGTTCGCCAAGACCGGGCCGACCGTCATCATGCTCGCCGGTCTCCAGGGTGCCGGTAAGACCACCCTCGCCGGCAAGCTCGGCCGCTGGCTCAAGGCCCAGGGCCACACCCCGCTGCTCGTCGCCTGCGACCTCCAGCGCCCCAACGCCGTCAACCAGCTCTCCGTCGTCGCCGAGCGCGCCGAGGTGGCGGTCTACGCCCCCGAGCCCGGCAACGGCGTCGGCGACCCGGTCAAGGTCGCACAGGACTCCATCGAGTTCGCCCGCGCCAAGCAGCACGACGTCGTCATCGTCGACACCGCCGGCCGCCTCGGCATCGACCAGGAGCTGATGCAGCAGGCCGCGGACATCCGCGACGCCGTCAAGCCCGACGAGGTCCTCTTCGTCGTCGACGCGATGATCGGCCAGGACGCGGTCAACACCGCCGAGGCGTTCCGCGACGGCGTCGGCTTCGACGGCGTGGTCCTCTCCAAGCTCGACGGCGACGCCCGCGGCGGTGCCGCGCTCTCCATCGCGCACGTCACCGGCAAGCAGATCATGTTCGCCTCCAACGGCGAGAAGCTGGACGACTTCGACGCGTTCCACCCGGACCGCATGGCGTCCCGCATCCTCGGCATGGGCGACATGCTCAGCCTGATCGAGAAGGCCGAGCAGACCTTCAGCCAGGCCGAGGCCGAGAAGATGGCGGCCAAGCTCCAGAAGGGCCCCAAGGAGTTCACGCTCGACGACTTCCTGGCCCAGATGGAGCAGGTCCGCAAGATGGGCTCCCTCTCCAAGCTGCTCGGCATGCTGCCCGGCATGGGGCAGATGAAGGAGCAGATCAACAACCTCGACGAGCGCGAGGTCGACCGCACCGCCGCGATCATCAAGTCGATGACCCCGGCCGAGCGCCACGAGCCGACGATCATCAACGGCTCGCGCCGCGCCCGTATCGCCCGGGGTTCCGGCGTCGAGGTCAGCGCGGTCAAGAACCTCATCGAGCGGTTCTTCGAGGCGCGCAAGATGATGTCGAAGATGGCTCAGGGCGGCGGCATCCCCGGGATGCCGGGCATGCCCGGCATGCCCGGCGCGGGGGGCGGCGCCAAGAAGAAGAAGCAGGTCAAGCAGGCCAAGGGCAAGCGCAAGAGCGGTAACCCGATGAAGCGCAAGGCCGAGGAGGCGGCGGCCGCCGCCCGCCGCGAGGCCGCCCAGAACGGCAACCCGCTCGGCCTGCCCCCCGGTGGCACCGACCCCCAGAACTTCGAACTCCCCGAGGAATTCAAGAAGTTCATGGGCTGACCCCGGCTCCTGATCACCCGGGCCCCCGCCGCACCCACGCGGCGGGGGCCCGCGCGTACCCGCCGCCGCACCCCGCCGCGCGCCCGGTACGGTGCGACGGCGTACGCCGTACCGATCGCGCGGGGTCACGCACCCGGCCCGCGGGCCTCGTCACGCCCCGGGCGCGGAACGGAGCACCCGTCCGGGTGCGGCTCATGACACGAAACTGACCGGTACGTGCAAATTATTTGGGATGGCCCGGAATCGGAACACCGGGCACCTCCGGCTCGTTGTCATTACGTGAGCACGACACCGCCTGTTCTCGCCGCCGAACTGGCGCTCGCCTGGGCCGATATTCAACGGCACCACCCCGAGCTGCCGGATCTGGCCGCGCCCGAGTCCCTGATCGGAGAGTCATCGTCCGCCTGTGGCGCCGAACTCTCCTTCGAACGGCTGCTCCACGAGGCAGTCCACGGCATCGCCGCCTCCCGCGGCGTCCGCGACACCTCCCGTGCGGGCCGCTACCACAACCGCCGGTTCCTCGCCATCGCCGAGGAGCTGGGCCTGGATCACGTCGACGAGCCGCACCCCAGCAGCGGCTTCTCCCTGGTCACGCTCAGTCCCGAGGCCAGACGCCGCTACCGCCCCACCATCGAGCGGCTCGCCAGAGCCCTCAAGGCGCACACCGCCGCGACCGCCACCGACAGTGCCCGCAGCTTCCGCGGTCCGGCCGCCCGCCACGGTTCGTCCGGCGGCGGCGTCCGCGTCAAGGCCGTCTGCGACTGCGGACGCAACGTCCGGGTCGTCCCGTCCGTGCTGGCCCAGGCCCCGATCGTCTGCGGCGGCTGCGGCAAGCCGTTCCGGATCCCCGAGGTGGCCGCGGTCGGCTGACCGCGGGGCGTGTGGCACAATGGACCGCTGTACTCGACAGTCGCACAGGACCCCTCTCTCCTCCGGCTGACGCGTCCATCGGGCATACCGAGTACCGCAACCCCACGTGGCATCCCGTTGTGCCCCACCACGTCAAGACCAGGAGACACCACTCCCGTGGCAGTCAAGATCAAGCTGAAGCGTCTGGGCAAGATCCGCGCGCCTCACTACCGCATCATCATCGCCGACTCGCGTACCCGCCGTGACGGCCGGGCCATCGAGGAGATCGGTCTGTACCACCCGGTGCAGAACCCCTCCCGCATCGAGGTCGACTCCGAGCGTGTCCAGTACTGGCTGGGTGTCGGCGCGCAGCCGACCGAGCCCGTCATGGCCATCCTCAAGGTCACCGGCGACTGGCAGAAGTTCAAGGGTCTGCCCGCCCCGGCCCCGATGAAGGTCGCCGAGCCCAAGGCCGACAAGCGCGCCCTCTTCGAGGCCGCCGCCAAGGCGTCCGGCGACGAGCCGAAGGGTGAGGCCATCACCCCGAAGGCGAAGAAGGCTGACAAGAAGGCGGACGAGGCTGCGGCCGAGTCCACCTCCGAGTCCACCGAGGCCTGAGCGTGCTCGAAGAGGCCCTTGAGCACCTCGTCAAGGGCATCGTCGACAACCCCGATGACGTCCAGGTAGCCTCGCGCACCCTGCGTCGCGGGCGTGTGCTGGAGGTCCGGGTCCACCCCGACGATCTCGGCAAGGTGATCGGCCGCAACGGCCGTACCGCCCGCGCCCTGCGGACCGTTGTGGGCGCTCTCGGTGGACGGGGCATCCGCGTCGACCTCGTCGACGTGGACCAGGTCCACTGAACAGTTGAACACCGGCTCGGGCCGGGGACGGCTCTCGGGCCGTCCCCGGCCTTTGTCGTCGGTGCCGCGCGCCCGTACGCCATGGACGCCCGGCGCCACCGGAATCGGCAACATCACGCGCGGCCCGGCAGCGGCCGTGCGCAAGCGGCGGCGGATCGGCCGCAGAGAGGCAACACCGTGCAGCTGGTAGTCGCGCGGATCGGCCGCGCCCACGGCATCAAGGGCGAGGTCACCGTGGAGGTGCGTACCGACGAGCCCGAACTGCGGCTCGCGCCCGGAGCCGTCCTGGCCACCGATCCGGCCGCGGCCGGACCGCTCACCATCGAGACCGGCCGGGTCCACAGCGGCCGGCTGCTGCTGCGGTTCGCCAAAGTGGCCGACCGGACCGCCGCCGAGGCGCTGCGCAACACCCTGCTGATCGCGGAGGTCGACCCCGAGGAGGTCCCCGAGGACCCCGAGGAGTTCTACGACCACCAACTGATCGACCTCGACGTCGTCACCCGTGACGGCACCGTCGTCGGCCGGATCACCGAGGTCTCCCACCTGCCCTACCAGGACCTTCTCGTCGTCGGACGGCCCGGAGGCGGCGAGGTGCTGATCCCGTTCGTCAGCGAGATCGTCCCGGAGATCGACCTGGAGGAGCAGCGCGCGGTCATCGACCCGCCGCCCGGTCTCCTCGACGACGCGCAGGCCGAGATCGCCGGCAGCCGCGAGGAGAGCTGATGCGCCTCGACGTCGTCACGATCTTCCCCGAGTACCTCGAACCGCTGAACGTCTCCCTCGTCGGCAAGGCCCGCGCCCGTGGTCAGCTCGACGTACGCATCCACGACCTGCGGGACTGGGCGCACGACAAGCACAACACCGTCGACGACACCCCGTACGGCGGCGGGCCGGGCATGGTCATGAAGCCGGAGCCGTGGGGGGAGGCGCTGGACGCCGTCCTCGCGTCCGGTGCGGACGAGCCCGTGATCGTCGTCCCGACGCCCAGCGGGGAGCCGTTCACCCAGCAACTCGCCGTCGAGCTCTCCGCCAAGCCCTGGCTGATCTTCACCCCGGCCCGCTACGAAGGCATCGACCGCCGCGTCATCGAGGAGTACGGCGACCGGCTCGACGTCCGCGAGGTCTCCATCGGCGACTACGTCCTGGCCGGCGGCGAGGCACCGGTCCTGGTGATGGTCGAGGCCATCGCCCGGCTGCTGCCCGGTGTGCTGGGCAACGCCGCCTCCCACCAGGACGACTCCTTCGCGCCCGGTGCGATGGCCGACCTCCTGGAGGGGCCGGTCTACACCAAGCCTCCGGAGTGGCGCGGCCGGGGCATCCCCGAGGTGCTGCTCAGCGGTCACCACGGGAAGATCGCCCGCTGGCGCCGGGACGAGGCGTTCCGGCGTACCGTCCGCAACCGTCCGGACCTGATCGAGCGGGCCGACCCCGCCGCGTTCGACAAGAAGGACCGCGAGCTGCTGTCCATCCTGGGGTGGGCACCGGGCGAGGACGGCCGATTTGGGCGGACCGACCAGGCCGTGGAAGAATAGGCCGCTGCTGTGTGCGTCCGGCGCGCGCCCCTGCCACAGGGGGAACGACGCCCGTCCGACGGAACGGCATCCGAACATCATCTCCGAATTCCCGTTGATGACCTGTGGCATCAGCGAAGAAAGCAGTAGGTCATGCACCTTCTCGACTCCGTCGACTCCGCGTCGCTGCGCAGCGACATCCCGGCCTTCCGCCCGGGTGACACCGTCAACGTCCACGTCCGCGTCATCGAGGGCAACCGCTCCCGTGTGCAGCAGTTCAAGGGCGTTGTCATCCGCCGCCAGGGTAGCGGCGTGCGCGAGACCTTCACGGTCCGCAAGGTCAGCTTCTCCGTCGGCGTCGAGCGCACCTTCCCCGTGCACACCCCGATCGTCGAGAAGATCGAGCTGGTGACCCGCGGTGACGTCCGTCGCGCCAAGCTGTACTACCTCCGTGAGCTGCGCGGCAAGGCCGCGAAGATCAAGGAGAAGCGCGACAACTGAGTCCGCACGCCGGGCCGTCCTCGTACGCGAGGCCCCGGCACCCGGCTCACCTGCGGTGCCCGGAACCGGCCGGATAGGCTCACGTTCCGATGGACACCGACGCACAGCTCCCGGAGCGCGACCGCACCCCCGCCCCCGACCAGGGACGGGAGGAGCGGTCGCGCTCCGCGCGTTTTCCCGGCGCCCCCCACCGGCGCGGTTTCCGGCCACTGACGCTGCTGGTCTGTTGCGTGGCGTTCGTGCTGCTGCTGAGCGCCTTCGTCGTCCAGCCGTTCCTCATCCCGAGCACCTCGATGGAGGACACCCTCCAGGTCGGCGACCGGGTGCTGGTGAACAAGCTCGCGTACCGCTTCGGCGGTGAGCCCCGCCGCGGTGATGTCGTCGTCTTCGACGGCACCGGGTCTTTCGTTCACAGGGAGACGGAGGAGAATCCCGTGACGGGCCTGCTGCGCGGAGCCGGCGCGGCGGTGGGCCTGGCCCGTCCGGCCGACACCGACTACGTCAAGCGCGTGATCGGGATCGGAGGGGACAGGGTGACCTGCTGCGACAAACGGGGGCGGATCAAGGTGAACGGTGAGCCCGTGACCGAGGGCTATGTGTATCCGGGGGACGCCGCGTCGTCGGTGCCCTTCGACATCGAGGTGCCGCAGGGGAAGCTGTGGGTGATGGGGGACCACCGTTCGCGCTCCCGGGACTCCCGCGACCATCTCGGTGAGGAGGGCGGCGGCACCGTCCCCGTCGACAAGGTGATCGGCCGGGCGGACTGGATCAGTTGGCCGGTGAGCCGCTGGACGGGGCTGGACCGGCCGCCGGTGTTCTCCCGGGTGCCCGCCCCGGCAGGCTCCCGTGGGTAACCGGGGGCGCCCGCGGCACGGCAAGCCGCAAGGCGGCGGCACGGCCGGGGCGGACGAGCGCCCGGAGACCGGTGGCCGGGCCGAGCGGCGGCGTCAGGCTCGCCGTATCAAACGCCGCAGACGCCGCTCGTACCTCAAGGAGATACCCATCCTGATCGCGGTGGCGCTGGCCATCGCGCTGGTCCTGAAGACCTTCCTGGTCCAGGCGTTCGTGATTCCCTCCGGCTCCATGGAGCAGACGATCCGGATCGGGGACCGGGTGCTGGTCGACAAGCTCACCCCGTGGTTCGGCTGGCAGCCCGAGCGCGGTGACGTCGTCGTCTTCAAGGACCCCGGGGGCTGGCTCAAGGGCGAACAGGCGAAGAAGGCGCCGGACCCGGCGGGGGTGAAGCAGTTCAAGGAGGTCATGACCTTCATCGGGCTGCTGCCGTCCGCCGATGAACAGGACCTGATCAAGCGGGTCGTCGCGGTCGGTGGCGACACCGTCAAATGCTGTGACGCGCAGCACCGCGTCACCGTCAACGGCACCCCGCTGACCGAACCGTACGTCCACCCCGGCAACCCGCCGTCCGAGACGTCGTTCACGGTGAACGTGCCCACCGGCCGGATCTTCGTCATGGGTGACCACCGCTCCAACTCGGCGGATTCGCGCTTCCATCTCGACGAGGCGTACCGTGGCACGGTTTCCGTGGACAACGTCGTCGGGCGGGCCGTGGTCATCGCCTGGCCGTTCGCCCACTGGCGGCGGCTTCAGGAGCCCGACACCTTCGCGAACGTCCACGACGCGCCGGGCGCGAAGGCGGCGGCCCGCGCGGGCCCGCATAGGGTGTTGCCCGAGTCTTTGACCCAGCTCCCGACCCCTGCGGAACTCCCGCTCGTTATGGGAGTGATGGGCCTGCCCCGGTTGACGGGCGGGCGAGAGCGTGGAGTGAGGAGTGGATGTGGGGGACTTGGCGGTCGGCGCGCGGTCCGGAACCGGAGAGCCCGAGGAACCGGCGGGGCGCGGTGAGGGCCCGCCGGCGGCGGGGTCCGTCCATCTGGCGAAGCCGCAGGAACAGCCACCATACGAAGGCCAGGCACCACCGGAGGCCCGGCGGCCCGCCGCGGACGAGGAGAAGGACGGCGTGACGAAGGCGAAGAAGCAGCGTGCCTTCTGGAAGGAACTGCCGATCCTCGTCGGTATCGCGCTGATCCTCGCCCTGTTGATCAAGACGTTCCTGGTGCAGGCGTTCTCCATCCCCTCCGACTCGATGCAGGACACCCTGCAGCGCGGGGACCGGGTGCTGGTGGACAAGCTCACCCCGTGGTTCGGCTCGAAGCCGGAGCGCGGCGAGGTCGTCGTCTTCCACGACCCGGGCGGCTGGCTCAACGAGACGCCCACGCCCGAGCCCAACCCCGTCCAGAAGGTCCTCAGCTTCATCGGCCTGATGCCGTCCGCCGAGGAGAAGGACCTGATCAAGCGGGTCATCGCGGTCGGCGGCGACACCGTCGAGTGCCACGGCACCGGCCCGGTCAAGGTCAACGGCAAGGCGCTCAAGGAGGAGTCGTTCATCTTCCCCGGCAACACGCCGTGCGGTGACCGCGCCTTCGGCCCGATCCACGTCCCCAAGGACCGCATCTGGGTCATGGGCGACCACCGCGACGACTCCCTCGACTCCCGCTACCACCAGAACCTCAAGGGCGACGGCACGGTCTCGGTGGACGAGGTCGTCGGCCGCGCGTTCACCATCGCCTGGCCGATCAACCGCTGGTCGACGCTGCCGGTGCCGGACACCTTCAAGCAGCAGGGCATCGACAAGGCCATGGCCGCCGCGCCCGCGGCACTCGGGCTGGCCGGCGCCGTCCCGCTCGTCCTCTGGCGTCGCAAGAGGCTGACCAGGGAACGTACTCCCAGGTAGGGTGCCGTCCCAGATCTTCTACGCGGGCCCGCGCCCGCGGGGTGGGAGCTGGGATGGTCCGCAGCACCGAACGCACCGACGGCCACGGCCGGACCACGGGCAGCACGCTGTCCGGTCTGGCCGTGGCCGTCGGCTGTGTCCTCTTCCTCGGCGGCTTCGTCTGGGCGGCACTGCTGTACCGCCCCTACACGGTGCCGACCGACTCGATGGCCCCGACGATCGCGCCCGGCGCCCGGGTGCTGGCCGAGAACGTCGACGGCTCGCAGGTACGCCGCGGCGACGTCGTCGTCTTCCGGGACAACGTCTGGGGCGACCTCCCCATGGTCAAGCGGGTGGCCGGCGTCGGCGGTGACACCGTCGCCTGCTGCACCAAGGGGAAGCTGACGGTCAACGGCACCCCCGTCGACGAGCCATACCTCCAGAACCCGCGGCTCGCCTCGCCCACCGGCTTCACCGCCAAGGTCCCCGACGGCCGCCTCTTCCTCCTGGGTGACCACCGCGGCGACTCCCTCGACTCCCGCTCCCACGCCACCGACGGTGACGACGGCGCCGTGCCGCGCGGCGCCGTCCTGGGCCGCGTCGACGCCCTGGCCTGGCCCCTGAGCGGCGTCGGCATGCTCGACCGCGCCGACGGCTTCGCCGCGCTGCCCGGCGGCACCTCCGAGCCGGGCCCGCTGCGCCCGCTGACCGCCGCCGTCGTCGTCGGCGCCGTCCTCATCCTGGGCGGCGCCGCGTACGGACCCCTCGCCGCCCGCAGGAAACGCGCAGCTCAGACGGCACCCGAGGCCGGAGCGGAACGGGCCCGTGACTGACGGGACGGCGGGCGGCGCGCCCGCGGAGCTGCGCCAGGTGTCCCGCGTCATCCTCCTCGACCCCGACGACCGGATCCTTCTGCTGCACGGTTTCGAACCGGCGCGCCCGGAGGTGACCTGGTGGTTCACGCCCGGCGGCGGTCTGGAGGGCACCGAGACGCACGAGGAGGCGGCCCTGCGGGAGCTGGCCGAGGAGACCGGTATCACCGGTGCGGTCCTCGGTCCGGTGCTCTGGTGGCGCCGCTGTTCCTTCCCGTTCGACGGCCGCCACTGGGAGCAGGACGAGCGGTATTTCCTGGCCCGCACGGAGCGCACCGCGACCGACACCCGGGGCCAGACCGACCTGGAGCGGCGCAGCGTATCGGGGCTGAGGTGGTGGACCGTGGCGGAACTCTCGGCCACCCATGAGACGGTGTACCCGACCAGACTTGCCGGGCTGCTGCGCACGCTGCTCGACGAAGGGCCCCCGAGTGCGCCGCTGGCCCTGGAGACCGAGCGGGCCTGACGCACAATGGGGGCACGCACGGCTGAAGGGGATCTGCCATGAGCGCCGAGGACCTCGAAAAGTACGAGACCGAGATGGAGCTGAAGCTCTACCGGGAGTACCGCGACGTCGTCGGGCTGTTCAAATACGTGATCGAGACCGAGCGGCGTTTCTACCTCACCAACGACTACGAGATGCAGGTGCACTCGGTCCAGGGTGAGGTCTTCTTCGAGGTCTCGATGGCCGACGCCTGGGTGTGGGACATGTACCGCCCGGCCCGCTTCGTCAAGCAGGTCCGCGTCCTGACCTTCAAGGACGTGAACATCGAAGAGCTGAACAAGAGCGACCTGGACCTGCCGGGGAGCTGAGGCGGCCGGCCCGGTGAGGGCCGGTCGGTCCGGACGGGGCCGGTACGCCGGGGAGCGTGGAGAGGCGTGTGTGTGCGGCGGGGGCGGTGTGGCCGGGCCCGCCGCACACGTGTGACCTGCGGGTACGTTGCCGTGCCCGGGTGCGCGGTGACTGAGCGGCCGGGGCGCGCGGTTCGCCGGTCGTGCGGTCGGCGGCGGTGCGGAGACGCGGTCGGGGTTGCCGGGCCGGGGTGACGCGGGTGTCGCGTCCCCTCGTCCGGGTGGCCGAGTTATCCACAGTCGAGGGGTTATCCACCAAGATCCAATACTTCCGGCGCGAGCCCGCACAGTCGGTGCCGGAGGTGGTACCGCATGAACGTCATGCAGCACGGCGCGAAGAACACTCCGGGAACGGTGCCGGCGAGCGGGGGACGGCCCGGAAGGGCGGGCTCCGGGGCGGCCGGCCCCCGGGAGCCCGTGCCGGCCGGGCCTACGAGTTCCGTGCCGGCCGGGCCGATGGGCCCCTCGCCGGTCGGGCCGGCCCATCAGGTTTCTGTGGGGCCGGTGCGTTCCGCACCCGCTGGAGCGGCGGGGCCGAGGGGGGCGGGGCCGGCGGGCTCCGCGGGCGATGGGCGGATGGCCGGGACCGGTCCGGTGCCTGATGGGTGGCCCGGCCCGGTGGATGAGGCGCGGTCTGGGGAGGCGGATGCCGTCCGGCCCGGCCCGGGGCGTGACGCCCGCACCGCCTCGGGTGCGCCACCCGGACCGGTGGCACGCGCCACCCCGCACCACCCGGGCGGAGGCAGCCGGGTTCCCCCACCCGACGGCACACCGGAGCCGACCCCGGCCACCCGCTCCGGGGACGACCCGAAGCCGCCGCGGGCCACGGGACGCGCCTCCGCCACCCACCCGGGCGACGACGGCGCGCGGACCGGGCGCACGCGCCCCCGGAAACCGCGCGGCGATACCCGCGCACCGGGCCGCCGCGCCCCCGACGCCGCGGCCCGGGACGGCCGGAAAGCGGCGCGCCGTACCCCTGCCACGCCGGCCACCACACCGCGCCGCGCCCTGGGCCGGTACGGCGAGGACCTGGCGGTACGCCGCCTCACCGCGAGCGGCATGTGCATCCTCGACCGCAACTGGCGCTGCCGCGAAGGCGAGATCGACATCGTCGCCACCGACGCCGACGCCCTCGTCATCTGCGAGGTTAAGACCCGCCGCGCCACCGCCTACGAACACCCGATGGCCGCCGTACGCCCCGACAAGACCCGCCGACTGCGGCTCCTGGCGGAACGCTGGATGGAACGCCACGGCGGGCCACCGCCGGGCGGCGTCCGGATCGACGTCGTCGGCATCCTCCTCCCGGCCCGGGGCGCCCCGGTCGTCGAGCACGTCCGGGGGGTGGCGTGAGATGGGATTCGCCCGCACCTGCTCCGTCGCCCTCGTCGGCGTCGAAGGCGTCGTCGTCGAGGTCCAGGCCGACCTCGAACCGGGCGTCGCCGCCTTCACCCTCGTCGGACTCCCCGACAAGAGCCTCGTCGAGGCCAAGGACCGGGTCCGTGCCGCCGTCGTGAATTCGGGAGCCGAGTGGCCGCAGAAGAAACTCACCGTCGGCCTCAGCCCCGCATCGGTCCCCAAGAGCGGCAGCGGATTCGACCTCGCCGTCGCCTGCGCCGTCCTGGGCGCCGCCGAGCGCCTCGACCCCCGGGAGCTGACCGACCTGATGATGATCGGCGAACTCGGGCTCGACGGCCGGGTCCGCCCTGTCCGCGGCGTGCTGCCCGCGGTCCTCGCCGCCGCCGAAGCCGGATACCGCACCGTCGTGGTCCCCGAATGCACCGCGGCCGAAGCCTCCCTCGTCCCCGGCATCACCGTCCTCGGCATCCGCAGCCTGCGCCAACTCATCGCCGTACTCGCCGACGAACCGGTCCCCGACGAGGAGGAGGTCCCTCGGGAAGGACACCCCGACCCGCTGCTGGCCGGGCTCGCCGTCCCCGGCACCGGCATCGCCGCCGGACTGCCCACCGGCGATCACACCCCCGACCTCGCCGACGTCGCAGGTCAGCACGGCGCTCGCCGGGCCCTGGAGGTCGCCGCGGCCGGGCGCCACCACATCTTCCTCAAAGGCCCGCCCGGGGCGGGCAAAACCATGCTCGCCGAACGCCTCCCGGGCCTGCTGCCACCGCTGACGCCCAAGGAATCCCTCGAAGTCACCGCCGTCCACTCCGTCGCCGGCACCCTCCCGCCCGGCCAGCCGCTCGTCGAACGGCCGCCGTACTGCGCGCCCCACCACTCCGCGACGATGGCGTCCCTCGTGGGCGGCGGCACCGGACTGCCTCGCCCAGGAGCCGTCTCGCTCGCCCACCGCGGAGTGCTCTTCCTGGACGAGGCGGCCGAGTGCAGCGCCCGGGTGCTGGACGCGCTGCGACAGCCCCTCGAAGCCGGTCACGTCGTGGTCGCCCGCGCCGCCGCCATGCTGCGGATGCCCGCCCGCTTCCTCCTCGCCCTCGCCGCCAACCCCTGCCCCTGCGGCCGCCACGGCACCCCCCGAGGCGGCTGCGAATGCCGCCCCTCCTCCGTCCGCAGCTACCGCGCCCGCCTCTCCGGCCCCCTCATGGACCGCGTCGACCTGCGCGTCACTGTCGAACCGGTCGCCCGCTCCGCCCTCGCCGCCCTCGGCGACGGCGCCGAATCCACCGCCACCGTCGCCGCACGGGTACGTGAGGCCCGCGCCCGCGCCGCCGCCCGCTACGCCGGAACCCCCTGGATCACCAACAGCGAGGTACCAGGACACGAACTCCGCACCCGCTGGCACGCCCGCCCCGGCGCGCTCGCCCGGGCCGAGAACGACCTGGAATGCGGCCTGCTCACCGCCCGCGGCCTCGACCGCGTCCTCCGCGTCGCCTGGACCGTCGCCGACCTCGCCGGACGCGACCGCCCCACGGCCGAAGACGTCGACACCGCCCTCGAACTCCGCACCGGCGTCCAGCGCGGCGTACCCGCAGCCACCGCCCGCCGACGCCCCCGCCCGGACGGGAAACACCTCCGGCAGCCCGCCCCCGACCCCGCCCAGGTGACGCCATGACCACCACACCCCACCCGCCCCACGAGCCCCGGCCTCCGGACACCGGCCGACCCTGGCCCCACCACCCCACCGGACCACCCGCCCCCGACACCGCACCGGAGCCCCCGGACCACCACGACCCGGAACGCGCCGCCCGCGCCGCCCTCACCCGCGTCATCGAACCGGGCGACCCGCGCGCCGGCCGCTGGCTGCGCGAACGGGGCCCCGTCGCCCTGTGGCACGCCCTCACCGGCGACGGACCACCACCCACCGGTGCGAGCCGCACCACATTCGACGGCCTGCGCCGCCGTGCCGCCCACGCCGACCCCGCGGCCGACCTCGCCACGGCCGCCGCCCTCGGGGCCCGGTTCCTCTGCCCCGGGGATGACGAATGGCCCGGCCAGCTCGACGACCTCGGCGACACCCGGCCCATCGGCCTCTGGGTACGCGGCAGCGCCAACCTCCGCCTGTGGGCCCTGCGCTCCGTCGCCCTCGTCGGCGCCCGGGCATGCACCGAATACGGCGCCCACCTCGCCGCCACCCTGGGCACAGCTCTCGCCGACCGCGGCTGGACCGTCGTCTCCGGGGCCGCGTACGGCATCGACGGAGCGGCCCACCGCGGCGCCCTCGCCGCCGGCGGCGCCACCGTCGCCGTCCTCGCCTGCGGCATCGACCGCGCCTACCCCTCGGGCCACACCGAACTGATCGACCGCATCGTCCAACAGGGCCTGACCGTCGCCGAGTTACCACCCGGAGCGCACCCGACCCGCAGCCGCTTCATCCAACGCAACCGCGTGATCGCCGCCCTCACCCGCGGCACCGTCGTCATCGAAGCCGCACTGCGCAGCGGCTCCCTCGTCACCGCCCGACGCGCACAGTCGCTGGGGCGACTCACCATGGGCGTACCGGGGCCCGTCACCAGCGCACTCTCCGCGGGGGTGCACCAACTCCTACGCGGCGAAGCCACGGTCGTCACCTGCGCCGACGAAGTCGTCGAGCACGCCGGTGCCATCGGGGAGCTGGCGCCCGAACCGCGTGGCCCGGTGCTCGCCCGCGACCTCCTCGAACCGGCCGCGGCCCGCGTCCTGGAGGCCCTGCCCTCGCGCGGCACCGCCACCCTCGCCGACCTCGCCCGCGAATCCGGCCTCACCCAGGACCTCACCCACGGCAAACTCCACGAACTGTGCGCGCTCGGATTCGTCCAGAGATCCGGTACGCGCTGGAGCGTCGCACAACGCGCCGACAGCCCCACCGACCCCCGGCGAGGCGGTACTTGACCTGCCGCGAACGGGTGAAAAGGTGAGGACAAGCATGCCGAATCCAGATTTGGCATGCTTCAACGGGCCAAACCGAACGGCAAGGAGAGGCGGATGTGGCACACGGGACACCAGAGATCCCGTAAGCCACGCCTCCCCGGCCCGTGGCCCACCTCCCCGACGCGCCGCGCGCAACGCCGGGGCCACGCCACGGTGTGCCCCGTGCGGTAACCCTGGGGTGCGGGCAGCGGAACGTATCTGCGCACCCCCGAACCACGCTCCCTCGCACACAGCGACGCTTCAGTCACGCTACGCTCACACCCGACCAGCCCGCCCACCCATCCACCCGTGTCCCGGCAGAACGGCTCAAGGCGACGAATGCCCCAGCACACCTCCGGTTCTGATCGCGCGGCAGTACCACCTGCCGCGCGCGCCGGCGTGCGCCCCGCCGCCCCCAGCGCGCTCGACGATCTGTGGCGCTCCTACAAGCGAACCGGCGACGAACGCCTGCGGGAACAGCTGATCCTGCACTACTCACCACTCGTCAAATACGTCGCCGGCCGCGTCAGCGTCGGCCTGCCCTCCAATGTCGAACAGGCCGACTTCGTCTCCTCAGGCGTCTTCGGACTCATCGATGCCATCGAGAAGTTCGAGCCCGAACGCTCCATCAAGTTCGAGACCTACGCCATCACCCGCATCCGCGGCGCGATGATCGACGAACTCCGCGCACTCGACTGGATCCCCCGCTCCGTACGGCAGAAGGCCCGCGCCGTCGAACGCGCCTACGCGACCCTCGAAGCCCAACTGCGCCGCACCCCCTCGGAGCCCGAGGTCGCCCGCGAAATGGGCATCTCCCTGGAAGACCTCCACGGCGTCTTCAGCCAGCTCTCCCTGGCCAACGTCGTCGCCCTTGAAGAGTTGCTGCACGCCGGGGGCGACGGCGGCGAACGCCTGAGCCTGATGGACACCCTCGAGGACACCGCCGCCGACAACCCCGTCGAGATCGCCGAGGACCGCGAACTGCGACGGCTGCTCGCCCGCGCCATCAACACCCTGCCCGACCGCGAGAAGACGGTCGTCACGCTCTACTACTACGAGGGCCTCACCCTCGCCGAGATCGGCAACGTCCTCGGCGTCACCGAAAGCCGGGTCAGCCAGATCCACACCAAGTCCGTCCTCCAGCTACGGGCCAAACTGGCCGACGCGGGACGGTGAGCAGGGCGGCCCCCTCGCTCGGGGACGCGAGGGTGCTTCGGCGGTGCGGCTCGGGGCGCGATCCGGGGATCCGGGAATCGCGCACCGGGAGAACACCGGGGGAGGGGCTGGTGGGCTCCTTCGCCCGGGCCGGGCGATCTCGTCGCCAGGCTGTCCACGGTCCGGATGGTGCCGCTGTCTGCGGCCGGAGTGCTCTCCCCGCTGCCCGCGCTGTGTGCGGGCGGGGCGGTTTCGCTGTCCGCCGCCGGGCCGGCCTCCCCGTGGTCCGGGGTGTCCCGTCAGCCAAACCATCCGGTCAGCCGGTCCGTCCGGTTCTGTAGGCCGGATCGTCGGTGGCGGATCGGCCGCCGGGAGGCGTGGGCGAGCCCGTCCCGTAGTGGTGCGGCCCGCCATGGATCCGATGCGGAGTGCCGCTCGGCGCCGCCCATCCGTAGAGTGGTCGGGTGCCCAGGATTCGAGCGGCCTCAGTGGCCGAGCACCGAACGATGCAGCGCGGCGCCCTCTTGGACGCCGCCCGCACCCTGCTGTCCGAAGGCGGAACGGAAGCCCTGACCTTCCCCGCACTCGCCGAGCGCACCGGCCTCGCGCGGTCGTCCGTGTACGAATACTTCCGCTCCCGCGCCGCCGTCGTCGAAGAGCTGTGCGCCGTGGACTTCCCGGTGTGGGCGGCGGAGGTCGAGGCGGCCATGGAGCGCGCCGACACCGACGAAGCGAAGATCGAGGCATACGTACGGCGCCAGCTCGCCCTGGTCGGCGACCGCCGCCACCGCGCGGTCGTCGCCATCTCGGCGGGAGAGCTGGACGCCGGGGCGCGGGAGAAGATCCGGGCGGCCCACGGCGGGCTCATCGCCATGATCGTGGAAGCGCTCGCCGGCCTCGGCCACGAGCAGCCCCGCCTGGCCGCCATGCTCCTCCAAGGCGTCGTCGACGCCGCCGTCCGCCGCATCGAACTCGGCGCCGCGGAAGACCCCGCGGAAATCACCGAAGCGGCAGTCTCCATGGCGCTGCGGGGGGTGCGGGGCTGAGGGGGGCGGGGTGGGGCTTGGTTACCTCGGTCTGGGGGGCTTCCCCCTCCCCCCTCCCGCCCCACCCACCGCCTCCACCACCGCCAGCTTCGGCCCGACGGCCTCAGCCGCCCCATCACCTCGTCGCCTGACTCTCGGGGCACCGGCCCCACTCTCAGGGCACACCGCCCCGTCGGCTGGCGCCCTCCAGCGCTGTCGGTCCCGTCGTCCCATCGGCCGGGCCCATTGCGCCGCCCTGGCCCGCGCCGCTCGTCCGGCGATACGAGGCGCCGTCGGGCGAAGGTTGCCGACCACCCGCCGTCCGTACTTGACGGCTCACCGACTCCCGTCCGCCCCGCCCGGACGGGCCGTCACCGGCCAAGGCCATGTCCGACGGAATCGGCACCCCGGTCAGAGGGAGCAACCGCGAGGGCCCGCCCTGCCACATGCGCGGGGGGAACAGGGTGAGCGGGTCGAGGTAGGTCTTCCCCCGCAGCAGGCCCCAGTGCAGGCACGGTTCATGACAGTGGAACGGCCCCTGCTGGAGGACACCCACCGGCTGACCGGCACTCACCCGGTCACCTTTGCGCACCGAAGCGCGCACCGGCTCGTACGTGGTCCGCAGCGGCGGCTCCCCGCTCCCGGATAGCTGGATGGACACAACGCCTCGGCCTGCGACGACTCCGGCAAACGCGACCTCGCCGGGTGCGGCGGCCCGGACGGTCGCGCCGGGTGCCGCCGCCAGATCGACACCGCGGTGCCCCGGAGCCCAAGGAGCGGGCGGCGGTTCCCAGCCGCGCAGCACTGTGGGCCGGGGCCCGGCCGGGTCACCTACCGGCCAGGCACGGTCACCGGAAGCAACGGCCGAGGACTCCGCGGCCTGCGGAACCGCCACAGGCTCATCCAGCGCCCCGCTCGCTCCCGCCCGAGCAGCGGCCACACCCGTGAGGGCGGCGAGCCCCACGAAGGCCGCGAAAGCCGCCAGAGCGGTGAGCGCCCCCTTCGTCGAAACGGCCGTGACCTGCTGAGCCGCACCACCGGTCGGCGAGGACGGCAGGCCGCGCCGGCGCACGACCCCAGGCACCGACGTTTGTACGGAAAGACCGTGTGCCGGCGTCAAGCGGCGTTTCCGTTGCGTGGCGCGTACGGACCCCTCGAAGCCGGATGTGTCCGGCGCATGCGACCGGCCACCGCGCGCCGTCGCACCACGCGGGCCGTCCCGTTGTGCCGCCCGAGCGACCACGCAGGCTCGGGCAGCCGCTGCCTCTCCAAAAGGGCGCGGGGCCCGAAGGCGTAGCTGGGACCTGGCCGACCACAGCGACCGGACGCGGCACTGCCGTGCACCCCGCGGACCGGGGCGGTGAACACACGGCGGCCGATGACTGCCGGGCGAGAACGCAGGAAGCTCCGGCACGTCGGACGAGGAAGAGGACGAGTGACGGAGACGGCCCAGGAGAGAGCCGAGGTAGGGGAGAGAGGGGAGAAGTCGCATGGACCGACGGTGACGCAGTCCGCGCGAGCGCGGGGATCTTGGACCAGAACTGTGGGTAACTCCGGACCTGTGGACAACCCCCTCACCCGATCCGGTGAGCGCCCACCCCTGCATGACATGCGCGTCCGAGCCGTCGGAACTCCCGAGCCCCTCGACCCCGTCGATGACAGCCCTGGCCCGCAGTCCGGACCCCCTGTCTCCCGGCGACACGCCTCCGCGCGGACTCGTCGAGCACGCCCCACGTCCATACACCTGAGTGCCTCGCCAAGAGCGTCACGACCAGCGTCGCGCAGCACGCCTCATGCCCGCGCAACCGCGCGGGACCTGGCCACCCCGCGACAGTCGCGCCGCAGTGACACACACGCCCCATGCGCGATGCCGGCCGAGGCTCGCCGGGGGGAGAACCGCCACGCCCGACGGGGCCTCGGTCGGCGCCCCGTCGCCGCCCCATGGCGCGCCCCGTCGGGGCCCGAGCCCGGGGCAACCGGGGTCGGCCGGGAGAGCCGGTGCAGGTGGGGCGGCATGGGGCGGCGCCGTGCGGCAGGCGTGTGTCGCTGAGCGCGTCGGCCGTCCCGTACACTTCTGGTGGCGATCCGGGTCACCGGGTCGACTTCGCACGCCCCGCCGCCAGTGCTTCAGTCCCCATCGGGCCGCACGGTGGCCGCGCCCCTCGGTCCTCGGACGGTTCCGCAAGGTTCCCTCCCCGGCAGGCGCGTCGGGGCGTCAGGCACCGCGGCCGACCGGCCGCAGTGGAACCGAGAAACACAAGGAGTACGGCCATGGCCGTCGTCACGATGCGGGAGCTGCTGGAGAGCGGCGTCCACTTCGGGCACCAGACCCGCCGCTGGAACCCGAAGATGAAGCGTTTCATCTTCACGGAGCGCAACGGCATCTACATCATCGACCTGCTCCAGTCGCTGTCGTACATCGACCGCGCCTACGAGTTCGTCAAGGAGACCGTCGCCCACGGCGGCTCGGTCATGTTCGTCGGCACCAAGAAGCAGGCCCAGGAGGCCATTGCCGAGCAGGCGACCCGCGTGGGCATGCCCTACGTGAACCAGCGCTGGCTCGGCGGCATGCTGACCAACTTCTCGACCGTCTACAAGCGCCTGCAGCGCCTGAAGGAGCTCGAGCAGATCGACTTCGAGGATGTGGCCGCGTCCGGCCTCACCAAGAAGGAGCTGCTCGTCCTCTCCCGCGAGAAGGCCAAGCTGGAGAAGACCCTCGGCGGTATCCGCGAGATGCAGAAGGTGCCCAGCGCCGTCTGGATCGTGGACACCAAGAAGGAGCACATCGCCGTTGGTGAGGCCCGGAAGCTCAACATTCCGGTCGTCGCGATCCTCGACACCAACTGCGACCCCGACGAGGTCGACTACAAGATCCCGGGCAACGACGACGCGATCCGCTCCGTCACCCTGCTCACCCGCGTGATCGCCGACGCCGTCGCCGAGGGCCTCATCGCCCGTTCCGGTGGCGCCGAGGCCAAGGGCGAGAAGGCGGCCGGTGAGCCGCTCGCCGAGTGGGAGCGCGACCTGCTCGAGGGCGACAAGAAGGCCGACGAGGCCCCCAAGGCCGACGAGGCCAAGGCCGAGGAGAAGCCCGCCGAGGCCGCGGCCGAGGAGAAGCCGGCGGCCGACGCCGAGCAGGCCTGACCTCAGACCGGTTGACGACGGCGGGGGACGGTGCCACAAGCGCCGCCCCCGCCGTCCACCCGTAGATCTTTCGACTTTCGAGAAGAGATTCACAGATCATGGCGAACTACACCGCCGCTGACGTCAAGAAGCTCCGCGAGCTCACCGGCGCCGGCATGATGGACTGCAAGAAGGCCCTGGACGAGGCCGAGGGCAACGTCGACAAGGCCGTCGAGGCGCTGCGGATCAAGGGCCAGAAGGGCGTCGCCAAGCGCGAGGGCCGCTCCGCCGAGAACGGCGCCGTGGTCTCCCTGATCGCCGACGACAAGACCTCCGGCGTCCTCGTCGAGCTGAAGTGCGAGACGGACTTCGTCGCCAAGGGCGAGAAGTTCCAGGCCGTCGCCAACGCGATCGCCGTGCACGTCGCCAAGACCTCCCCGGCCGACATCGAGGCGCTGCTCGCCTCCGAGATCGAGGCCGGCAAGACCGTCCAGGCGTTCGTCGACGAGGCCAACGCCAACCTCGGCGAGAAGATCGTCCTGGACCGCTTCGCGCAGTTCTCCGGCGGCTACGTCGCGGCCTACATGCACCGCACCATGCCCGACCTGCCCCCGCAGATCGGTGTCCTCGTCGAGCTCGACAAGGAGAACGCCGAGGTCGCCAAGGGCGTCGCCCAGCACATCGCCGCCTTCGCGCCGAAGTACCTCGCCAAGGACGACGTCCCGGCCGAGGTCGTCGAGGCCGAGCGCCGCGTCGCCGAGGAGACCACCCGCGTCGAGGGCAAGCCCGAGGCCGCCCTCCCGAAGATCGTCGAGGGTCGCCTCAACGGCTTCTTCAAGGACGCGACGCTGCTCGGCCAGCCGTACGCGCTCGACAACAAGAAGTCGGTCGAGAAGGTCCTCCAGGAGGCCGGTGTCACCCTGAAGCGCTTCTCGCGCATCAAGGTCGGCATCTGAGCGAGCCGGAACGCCCCGCGCCACCGTGACCCGGCCGCCACGGCCGTCCGCCCGGCGCAGGGCAGCGAATGACCCGCGGCCCCATTAGGGTCGTACGCAGTCGGCCGCACCCCGGCCGGCCGCAGATGTGACGAGGAGGCCATTGCCGCACAGGGATCTGGACCAGACCCACGGCAATGGCCTCCTTCGTATGTGTACGAGGAGAGCTTCACATGAACCACGGTGCCGACGGCTCGGATAAAACCGGCAATCCCGACAGTGGCGGGAAGGGACGCTTCCTGCTGAAGCTGTCCGGCGAGGCGTTCGCCGGCGGTGGCGGCCTGGGCGTCGACCCCGACGTCGTCCACGCCATCGCACGCGAGATCGCCGCCGTGGTCCGCGACGGCTACGAGATCGCCATCGTGATCGGCGGCGGCAACTTCTTCCGTGGCGCCGAACTCCAGCAGCGCGGCATGGACCGGGCCCGCTCCGACTACATGGGCATGCTCGGCACGGTCATGAACTGCCTCGCCCTCCAGGACTTCCTGGAGAAGGAAGGCATCGACTCCCGCGTCCAGACCGCCATCACCATGGGGCAGGTCGCGGAGCCGTACATCCCGCTGCGCGCGGTGCGGCACCTGGAGAAGGGCCGGGTCGTCATCTTCGGCGCCGGCATGGGCATGCCGTACTTCTCCACCGACACCACGGCTGCCCAGCGCGCCCTGGAGATCGACGCCCAGGCCATGCTGATGGGCAAGAACGGCGTGGACGGCGTGTACGACGCCGACCCGAAGAAGAACCCCGACGCGGTCAAGTTCGACGCTCTCGAATACGGCGAGGTCATCACCCGCGACCTGAAGGTCGCCGATGCCACCGCCATCACGCTGTGCCGCGACAACAAGCTTCCGATCCTCGTCTTCGAACTGCTCGCCGAGGGCAACATCGCGCGTGCGGTGAAGGGTGAGAAGATCGGCACGCTCGTCAGCGATCAGGACACCCGGGCCTGACGGCCCCAACTGCCGTGCGGGCACGGGGCGTCGCCCCGCGCCCCACGGCGCCCGTGCACGGGGACGAGACCGGCACGGGGATGGACAACCGCCTGCCGGTCGGACACCGTGCAGGAGTGGACGCGCGGCAGGGGCGAGGCTCTGCTTCTTACGAATAAGACCAGGAGCAAGTGGTGATCGAAGAGATCCTCCTCGAAGCCGAGGAAAAGATGGAGAAGGCCGTTGTGGTCGCCAAGGAGGACTTCGCCGCGATCCGCACGGGGCGTGCGCACCCGGCGATGTTCAACAAGATCGTGGCGGACTACTACGGTGCGATGACGCCGATCAACCAGCTGGCGTCGTTCTCGGTCCCGGAACCGCGGATGGCCGTCGTGACGCCGTTCGACAAGAGCGCCCTGCGCAACATCGAGCAGGCGATCCGTGACTCGGACCTCGGCGTCAACCCGAGCAACGACGGCAACATCATCCGCGTGACGTTCCCGGAGCTGACCGAGGAACGCCGCAAGGACTACATCAAGGTCGCCAAGACCAAGGGCGAGGACGCGAAGATCTCGATCCGCAGCGTCCGCCGCAAGGCCAAGGAGAGCCTGGACAAGCTGGTCAAGGACAAGGAGACCGGCGAGGACGAGGTCCGCCGCGCGGAGAAGGAGCTCGACGACACCACCGCGAAGTACGTCGCGCAGGTGGACGAGCTGCTCAAGCACAAGGAATCCGAGCTCCTCGAGGTCTGATGAACGAGTCATCCTGGGGGGCCTCGCCCGGCGCCGGTCCATGGGGGCCGGCGCCGGACCACGGGGCGGCCCCCGCGCCGCATGGGGCGGCGTTCCCCGCCGCGGCGGGACACCCACCTGACGGGGGAGCGGCCGCCCGGACCCGCCCTCTGCCCGTCGTGCCCGACACCGGCCGATACCAGGACGACGACCGGGACCACCGGGGCCCCCGGGATGACCCGAACCACCGGGACGACCGGGGGGCCACTCGCCTGAGCGGCCCCCTGTTCCGCGACGAAAAGCCGCAGGAGCCCATGGCCACGCCTTTCCCCGGTTCCCCCGGGCCCGATGGCTCGACGGACCCGCAGAAGCCTCACCCGACGGAGCCGGAGAAGCCCGAGAAGAAGAGCGCGGGGCGCAACCTGCGCGCCGCGATAGGGGTGGGCGTCGGCCTCGGCGTGGTCATCCTCGCCTCCCTCTTCGTCTACAAGCCCGTCTTCATCGGCGTGATAGCGGTCGCCGTCGTCGTGGGCCTGTGGGAGCTCACCGCGCGCCTCGCGGAACGCAAGGACATCCAGGTACCGCTGATCCCCCTCGCCGTCGGCGGCGTCGCCATGGTGGTCGCCGGTTACGTCCGCGGGGCCGGCGGTGCGTGGACGGCGATGGCACTCACCGCTCTCGCCGTCCTGGTGTGGCGGATGACGGGCAAACCCGAGAACTACCTCCGGGACGTCACCGCGGGCGTGTTCACCGCGTTCTACGTCCCTTTCCTCGCCACCTTCGTCGCCCTGATGCTCGCCGCCGACGCGGACGGGCCGCAGCGGGTGCTGACATTCCTGCTGCTGACCGTCGTCAGCGACACCGGGGCGTACGCCGTGGGATGGCGGTTCGGGAAGCACAAGCTGGCGCCCCGGATCAGCCCCGGCAAGACGCGGGAGGGCCTGGTCGGCGCCGTGCTGTTCGCGATGGTCGCCGGCGCGCTGTGCATGGAGTTCCTGATCGAGGGCGGTGCGTGGTGGCAGGGTCTGCTGCTGGGCCTCGCCGTCGCCGCCAGCGCCACCCTCGGCGACCTCGGCGAATCCATGATCAAGCGGGACCTCGGCATCAAGGACATGGGCACCCTGCTCCCCGGGCACGGCGGGATCATGGACCGGCTCGACTCCCTGCTGCCCACCGCGCCGGTGGTCTGGCTGCTCTTCGTGATCTTCGTGGGCACCGGTACGGGGTGACCTTCGCGCCCCATGCCTGACACCGCGCGTGTCCTCGCATGACGGAAGCCCCTCATCGGTGAGAAGCCGCTGGTGAGGGGCTTCTGCGTTGCTTATGAAGCAGGTTGGCTGGTTCTGGGCCGGGGCGGGCATGGGGCGGAGTCGCCGGTGCTGCGCTGTGCTGTGCGCATGGGGCGGTGGTGGCGTGGGGCGGGCGCCCCATGCGGCGGCGCCCCATGCCGCAGCGCCCGTTCGGCGGGTGCCTCGTTGCGGCGCGCCCCATGCGGCGCGGTGGTGGGGAAGCATGGGGCGGGCTCGGGTGAACCGCTACGGGGCCCTCGCCCCGTGGGTGCGTACCCCTCCGTGGGCCCGGTGCCCTGCCCGGGGCGCTCCGCCCGCGCCCCGGGCGTGCGGGGGTGACCGCCCCCACCCTTGGGACGGCCCGCCCCGCCCCGGGGGTCTGCGACACTGGATGCACCATGCCGAAGCCCGGAGAACTCACCTTTGTCGCGCCGCGTGGGGCCAAGAAGCCCCCGCGGCACCTCGCCGATCTCAGCCCCGTGGAGCGCCGCGAAGCGGTGGCCGCGATCGGGGAGAAGCCGTTTCGTGCCAAGCAACTGTCGCAGCACTACTTCGCGCGGTACGCGCACGACCCGGCGCAGTGGACGGACATCCCGGCCGCCGCGCGGGAGAAGCTGGCGACGGAGCTGCTGCCCGAGCTGATGAGCGTGGTGCGGCACATCTCCTGCGATGACGACACCACCCGCAAGACCCTCTGGAAGCTGCACGACGGCACCCTCGTCGAGTCGGTGCTGATGCGGTACCCCGACCGCGTCACCATGTGCATCTCCTCGCAGGCCGGATGCGGTATGAACTGCCCGTTCTGCGCCACGGGGCAGGCCGGCCTGGACCGTAACCTCTCGACGGCGGAGATCGTCCACCAGATCGTCGACGGCATGCGGGCGCTCCGCGACGGAGAGGTGCCCGGCGGCCCCGCGCGGCTGTCCAACATCGTGTTCATGGGCATGGGGGAGCCGCTCGCCAACTACAAGCGGGTCGTCGGCGCCATCCGCCGGCTCACCGACCCCGAGCCCGACGGCCTGGGACTGTCGCAGCGCGGTATCACCGTGTCGACGGTCGGGCTGGTTCCGGCGATGCTGCGGTTCGCCGACGAGGGCTTCAAATGCCGCCTGGCGGTCTCGCTCCACGCCCCCGACGACGAGCTGCGCGACACGCTGGTGCCGGTCAACACCCGCTGGAAGGTCCGCGAGGTGCTCGACGCCGCCTGGGAGTACGCGGAGAAGTCCGGCCGCCGGATCTCCATCGAGTACGCCCTCATCCGTGACATCAACGACCAGGCATGGCGCGGTGACCTCCTCGGACGGCTGCTCAAGGGGCGGCGCGTCCATGTGAACCTCATCCCGCTGAACCCGACGCCCGGATCGAAGTGGACCGCCTCGCGGCCCGAGGACGAGCGGGCGTTCGTCCGGGCCATCGAGGCGCACGGCGTGCCGGTGACGGTGCGCGACACCCGCGGCCAGGAGATCGACGGGGCCTGCGGCCAGCTCGCCGCCTCTGAGCGCTGACCCGCGCGCTGGTACCGTGTGATCGAACAAATGCACATTCCGACAGGGGAGCGCCACAGCGCTGAGAGTGCGGAGAGACCGTAGCGATACGGGGACCCGCAGACCCTTGAACCTCGCCCGGGTCATTCCGGGTAGGAAGTTCGGTCATCACTCATGCTGTTGCGCCCCGTGCGGTGCCGCATGGCACGCGTCCCGACGCGCCCCATGCGGCACCGCACGGGGCCGCGTCTCTTCCTGGCCAGCCAGGAGGACACCAGTGGGTCACACCAGCCTCACCACCCGCCGCAGAGCCACCGCGGCCGTCGTGGTCACCGCCGTCGCCATGGGCGGACTCGCCGCCTGCGGCGGCTCCGGTGATGACGCGGCGGACGCCAAGACCGTCACGCTCGTCAGCCACGACTCGTTCAACGCCTCGAAATCGGTGCTCGCCGACTTCGAGAAGCAGAGCGGCTACAAGGTCCGCGTCCTCAAGGGCGGCGATGCCGGGAAGGCCGTCAACCAGGCGATCCTGTCCAAGGACAATCCGCAGGGCGATGTCTTCTTCGGCATCGACAACACGCTGCTCTCCCGCGGTCTCAAGGCCGGCATCTTCGCCCCGTACCGGGCGAAGGGCCTCGGCGCGGTGCCGGACGCGCTCCAGCTCGACAAGGCCGGGCACCGTGTCACGCCGCTCGACTACGGCGACACCTGCGTCAACTACGACCGCGCCTACTTCACCGCGCACCACCTCGCGCCGCCGAAGACCTTCGACGACCTGATCAAGCCGGAGTACAAGAACCTGCTGGTCACCGAGAACTCCGCGACCTCCTCACCGGGGCTCGCCTTCCAGCTCGGCACCGTCGCCGCGTACGGCCAGGGCGGCTGGCAGGGCTACTGGAAGAAGCTCAAGGCCAACGGCGTGGAAATCGTCGACGGCTGGGAGCAGGCGTACAACGAGCGGTTCTCCGGCTCCGCCGCGGGCAAGGGCAAGGGCGACAAGCCGCTGGTCGTCTCGTACGCCTCCAGCCCGCCCGTCGAGGTGCTCGGCAAGAAGCCGGAACCGAAGCAGGCGCCGACCGGTGTGGCGACCGGCACCTGCTTCCGCCAGATCGAGTTCGGCGGTCTGCTCCAGGGCGCGAAGAACGAGAAGGGCGGCAAGGCGCTGCTGGACTTCCTGCTGAGCCGGAAGTTCCAGGAGGACATGCCGCTCCAGATGTTCGTCAACCCGGTACGCGAGGACGCCGCCGTGCCCGCGCTGTTCACCAAGTACGGCGCGACGATCGACAAGCCGGCGACGGTCGCGCCGGAGACGATCACCGCGCACCGCGAGCAGTGGATCAAGCAGTGGTCCTCGCTCGTTCTGAAGTAACCGCACGGGGCCGCCGCCCCATGCGCGCCACGGTGGTGCGCATGGGGCTGCTGGTCCTGCCGCTCGTCTTCTTCGCGCTGTTCTTCGCCTACCCCGTCGCGGCGATCGTCGGCCGCGGACTCACCGATGGAGGCCGGTGGCAGTTCGGCCGGCTCACCGCCGTCCTCGGCGACCCGGACATCCTGCACGTCCTGTGGTTCACGCTCTGGCAGGCCGCCGCCTCCACCGCCCTGACGCTGCTCGTCGCCCTCCCCGGGGCGTATGTCTTCGCCCGCTTCGACTTCCCCGGCAAGCAACTGCTGCGCGCCGTCGTCACCGTCCCGTTCGTCCTGCCCACCGTCGTCGTGGGCTCCGCCTTCCTCGCGCTGGTCGGCCGCGGCGGGCTCCTCGACGACCTGTGGGGGCTGCGGCTGGACACCACGGTGTGGGCGATCCTGCTGGCACACGTCTTCTTCAACTACGCGGTGGTCGTCCGCACCGTGGGCGGCCTGTGGGGCCAGCTCGACCCGCGGCAGGAGGAGGCCGCGCGGGTGCTCGGCGCGGGGCGGTTCGCCGCATGGCGCCGGGTGACGCTGCCCGCGCTCGGCCCCGCTGTGGCCGCGGCCGCGTTGATGGTCTTCCTGTTCACCTTCACGTCGTTCGGCGTGGTGCAGATCCTCGGCGGCCCCACCTTCTCCACCCTGGAAGTGGAGATCTACCGGCAGACCGCCGACTTCCTCGATCTGCCCACCGCCGCCGTCCTGACCTTGATCCAGTTCGTCGCGGTGCTCGGGCTGCTGGCCCTGCACGCCTGGACGGTACGCCGTCGCGAGACCACCCTCCGCCTCGTCGACGCCGCCCGCACCACGCTCCGCCCACGGGGCGGCGGGCAGTGGGCGCTGCTGTGGGGCACCGTCGCCGTCATCACGCTGCTTCTCGTGGCCCCGCTCGTCATCCTCGTCGCGCGGTCCTTCGCCGGACCCGACGGCTACGGGACGGTCTTCTACGCCACGCTGGGCTCCGCCGCGTCCGCCGACAGCACCTTCGCGGTCGCGCCGCTCGACGCGCTGTGGAACTCCCTGGCCTACGGCGCCGCCGCCACCGCCATCGCCCTGGTGATCGGCGGACTCGCCGCCGCCGCGCTCACCCGACGGGGCGGTCGCCTCGTACGCGGCCTCGACGCGCTGCTGATGCTGCCGCTCGGGGTGTCCGCGGTGACCGTCGGCTTCGGCTTTCTGATCACCCTCGACAAGCCGCCGCTGGACCTGCGCTCCTCCTGGTGGCTGGTGCCGCTCGCGCAGGCCCTCGTCGGCGTGCCGTTCGTGGTCCGCACCATGCTGCCGGTGCTGCGCGCCGTCGACGGCCGGCTCCGGGAGGCCGCCGCGGTGCTGGGCGCCTCCCCGTGGCGCGTGTGGCGGGAGGTCGACCTGCCCATGGTGCGCCGCGCCCTGCTGATCGCCGCGGGCTTCGCCTTCGCCGTCTCCCTCGGCGAGTTCGGCGCGACGGTGTTCATCGCCCGCCCCGACCACCCCACCCTGCCGGTGGCGGTGGCCCGGCTGCTGGGCCGCGCCGGGGAGCTGAACTACGGCCAGGCGATGGCTCTGTCCACGCTGTTGATGGTGGTGTGCGCCGGGGCCCTGCTCGCCCTGGAACGCCTCCGTACCGACCACACCGGGGAGTTCTAGATGACCGCCACCACCACGGACCGGGCCACCGGGCCCCGGGACCTGCTACGGCTGGACGGGGTCACCGTCCGCTTCGGCGGGCACGGGGCGCCCGCCGCGCTCGACGCTGTGGACCTGGGCATCGCCCCCCAGGAGATCGTGTGTGTTCTCGGGCCGAGCGGCAGCGGCAAATCGACCCTCCTGCGGGTGGTGGCCGGGTTGCAGCCGGCCGACTCGGGACGGGTGCTTCTCGAAGGGCGTGACCAGGCACGGGTCCCCACGCACCGGCGCGGCGTCGGCCTGATGTTCCAGGACCACCAGTTGTTCCCGCAGCGCGATGTCGCCGGCAACGTCGCCTTCGGCCTGCGGATGCGTGGGGCGCGCCGCACGGAGCAGGACCGCACCGTCGCCGAACTCCTCGATCTGGTGGGCTTGCCGGGCGCCGCACGGCGCGCTGTCGGTTCGCTCTCCGGCGGCGAACAGCAACGGGTCGCGCTCGCCCGCGCCCTCGCCCCGCGCCCTCGGCTGCTGATGCTCGACGAGCCGCTCGGGCAGCTCGATCGCGGGCTGCGCGAACGCCTCGTCGTCGAGTTGCGCACCCTCTTCCGCACCCTGGGCACGACGGTCCTGGCCGTCACCCACGACCAGGGGGAGGCGTTCGCGCTGGCCGACCGCGTCGTCGTCATGCAGAACGGCGGCATCGCACAGACCGGCACCCCCCTGGAGGTCTGGCAGCGCCCCGCCACCGAGTTCGTCGCCCGGTTCCTCGGTTTCGACAACGTGGTCGGGGCGACGGTACGGGGCGGGGCCGCCGAGACGCCCTGGGGCAAGGTGCCGTTGCCGCACGGGGCGGAGGACGGTGCGTGCCGCCTGCTGGTGCGCCCGGCCGGTGTCCGCCTCACGCCGCCCGAGGAGGGGCTGCCGTGCACCGTCACCTCCAGAACCTTCCGCGGGACCCACGTGGCTCTCCTGCTCCAGCCGGAGCACGGCCCGCAACTGGAGGCGGCGTGCGCGCTGGGCGACGCACCGGAGCCCGGGCAGCGGGTGGGGGCGCGGTTCGTCCCCGAGGACGTGGTGCTGCTGGGGGCGGAGGACGAAGGGAGCCCGGATGACGGGCCCCGTCATCCGCGGTCCCGGGCCGCGGGGCCGCGGGCAGGCAGTCCGGGTAACGGGATGCTGTGAGCCGGGTCCGTGCGGGGCGTGGGGTCGGGTGCGCATGGGGCCGCCAGGGTCGCGTGTGCGTGGGGCCCACGTGTGGGGCGGGGCCGTGTGCGCGTGGTCCGGTCATCGGGCCGGGGCCGGGCAGCGTGTGCATGGGGCCGGGGCCGCCGCGTGCGCATGGTGCCCCGTGAGGGTTCCGTACCATGCGGCCGGTGGTCCGGCGCGCCCCATGCGGCTCCTGCGGGGCCATCGCTGACGTGACGGGGCGGGCGCCCCGTCACGTCAGCGTCCCGCCACGCCCTCGGGCCGGCTCAGCCTCGTATCCGCCGCGTCGGGGACGTCGTCCGCGCCGTCCGCAGGAAGCGCGGTGGGGTCCGTCTCGGGGGAGCCGAACCAGGCGACGGCCACGGCTCCGGCGACCGCGATGACGAAGCCGAGGACGGCCACCCAGGCGAAGCCCGGCCGGGAGGCGTCACCGAGCCACAGCACGCCGAGGATGCCGGGCACCACCGTCTCGCCCACCACCAGCGCCGCCGTCGCACCGTTCACCGAGCCGATCTGCAACGCCACGGTGTGCAGGTACATGCCGCCGATCCCCGCCACGAGAATCGCGTAGAGGGCGGGGTCGCCCAGCAGCGCCGGCAGATCGAACGGGGCGACGCCGTTCAGGACGCGTACGCCGATCCCCAGCGCGCCGAAGCCCAGCCCGGAGAGCAGACCGGCGGGAATGGCCGCGCGGGCGCCCAGGAGCCGGACGACGAGGGTGCCGGCACCGATCAGCAGCACGGACGCGGCCAGCAGCCACCAGTGGGAGGCGAGCGGCGTGGTGCCGCTGCCCTCATGCCCCGCGGCGGTGGCCAGCAGCACCAGCGCCGAACACACCACGGCGATCGACGCCCACTCGGGCCGGTTCAGGCGGATGCCCAGCATCTTGATGCTCAGCAGTGCCGTGATCACCAGGTTGGCGCTGATCACCGTCTGGGAGAGGAACAGCGGCAGCAGCCGCGCGGCCAGCGCGCCCAGGGCGAAACCCAGGAAGTCCAGGCCGGTACCGACGAGGAATTCCCAGGTCACCGCGGCCTTCGCGGTTGACGAGAGGCTGGGGCCGCCGTGCTGCGTCGTACCGGAGGAAGGGGCGATGGCCGCTTCCTGCCGGGCGGACCTGCGGGAGCCCACCGCCTGAAGTACGGACCCTGCGCCGTAACAGGCGGAGGCCGCCACGGCGGTCACAAGACCGATGATCACCACGTGCTCCGTTCGCGCCCCGTCCGCAGCCCCGTGCGTCGCCCGGTACCGCGGGCGTGCATCTCACCACTGCGTTACCCGGCCATGCAGACGTGTTTCCCGGGACCGGGGTTGCCTCGGCGGACCGGCCGGATGCCCCCGGACCAGGACTTCCGTTCGGCGGAGTGACGGGGGCGCCCCTCCGGGAGCCGTCCGCGGAGCCGACCGGCGCGGTCCGCGCCGTCATCGGACGGCCATCGGCGAGCGCCCGCAGCGGCGGCCAGGCAGGTAGCCGCTCCATTCGGTGAGCCCGGTCGACCGGCATCATCGGCGGGCCTCGCCCCGGGAGCCGTCGTGGTTCCGCGAGGCATAGTCGAAGACCTCCTGCATGGTGCCGACGGCGCCACGAGGCGCCACAAGGGCGCGGGCACCGCACGACGACATGCCACCTGCGCACCGGGATGCTGCCCGCATGACGCATGACGCATGACGCATGACGCATGACGCATGACGCATGACGCATGACGCATGACGCATGGCGCACGGCGCATGACGCTCGGCGCATGGCGCGTGGCTCGCCCCGTCGCCTCATGCGGGCCGTCTCCTACCCCACGCCCCGTACAGCCTGGCCTGGCCAATCACCCATCACTCAGCGCGGGCCGTCCCCCTGCTGGCGCCCCGCCCGCCCTCGCCCAACCACTCAAACCCCGCCCCCGCGCACGCCACCTTGACACTCCACCTCGGCACCCACGCCGGAGCCACACCGTGCCCCTCCGCACGCCGCCCCGCACCCCTCAGCGGACCAGAGGCAATGTGGCGAGTTCGGCGACGCCCCAGGTCAAGGGGGCCAGTACGAGGAGGAGGGTGGTGGCGCGGAGGGTGGCGGCGCGGCGGAGGAGGGCGGCCGGGGCGCCGAGCCTGCGCAGAGCGGCGGTGGCGTCCGCCCGCGCGGTGCGGGACTCCAGGCCGGCGGCCAGGGCGCTCGCCAGGACGCAGCCCAGGACGACGGCCGCGCCGACCGCGGTGAGCGGCCCGAACGTCTCCAGCGGGGCGGCGCGGAACACCTTCACCGCGGCGTAGCCGCCGGACGCCACCGCGCACAGCACCCCGACGGGGCGGCCGATCCGCCGCGCCTCCTCCTGGAGCACCCGCCCCGCCAGCAGCCGGAGCGCGCCGGGACGCCCCGCGCACAGCAGCCGCCCGCACAGGTGCACCAGACCGGGGCCCGCCAGCACCAGCCCGACGGCGGACAGCGCCCAGCCCGCCAGGACGCCCGGGGGGCTCCCCACCAGGCGGCCCGGCAGCGGCAGCAGGCCGGAACCCGTGGCCGTACCGCGGCCCGCGTACGTCTCGACGGTCAGTCCGACCGCCGTCAGGGCGATGCCCCACGGCAGGCCGGACGGGGCGGCGGGCGCCGTGCGGGGCGCCCCGTCCGCGCCGTCACCGGGCTCCGTGGGCGCGGGCGGCGGGACCGGGGCGGCCTCGCGCGGACGCAGCGCCAGGGCGGTCGCCCCCGCCATGACCAGCGGCACCAGCGCCAGCAGCAGCGTGGTGCCCGCGACCGGCAGCGGGTGCCCCGCGCCGAGCAGTTCCGTCGCGAGTTCCGGCCGGGGCGCGGCGCCGAGACCACCGCGGAGCCGGAGGAACACCAACAGCGCCACGAGGACGCCCAACGCGCCGGAGAGCCCGGTGGAGACGGCGGCGAGCAGCGTCAGCCGGAACGGCCCCAACCCCGCGGCCGCCATGCCCCGTTGGAGCCGCGCGGCGGGATCCGTACGCGCCACCGCGACCGCGAGCTGCGCCGTCGCGGCGAGCGGCGCCAGGCACCACAGCAGCCGCGCCGCGGCCTGACCGGAGTCCGTGGGGTGCGCGGTGGCGTGGCCGAGGGTGGCCAGCAGCAGGAATCCGGTGCCCCCCGCCGCCGCGGCGACGGCGGCGCGCCGCACCAGCACCAGGGGGCGCGTGCCGCGGGCTAGACGGAGAGCGAGCACGCTGCCCTGCTTTCCGCGTCGGGGGCAAAGACGGCGCCGCCGGAGGCCCGGCGGCCGTCGAGGAGGGCGAGGGTGCGGTCGGCGAGGGCCGCCGCCTCCGGGTCGTGGGTGGCGAGGACCACGGTGATCTGGTGCGAGCGGGCCGCCGTGGTGAGGGTGCGCAGGACCTGGGTGGCGTCCGCACGGTGCAGCGGCGCGGTCGGTTCGTCGGCGAAGAGGACCTGCGGTGTGGTGGCCAGCGCGCGGGCGATGGCGACGCGCTGACGCTGCGACTGGTCGAGCTGCGCGGGGCGGCGGCGCGCGCAGTCGCCGACGTCGAGCCGGTCGAGCCATTCGGCCGCGGTGTTCCGCGCGGTGCGGCCGCCCTCGCCGCGCAGCAGCAGCGGCAGGGCGGCGTTCTCCCAGGCGGTCAGCTCGGTGACGAGGTGCGGCTGGGTGTCGATCCAGCCGAAGCGGTCCAGGCGCAGCCGCTCACGGTGACGGGCGGCGAGGGTGTGCACCGGTGAACTGTTGAACCACACCTCGCCCTCGGACGGGGCGAGTTGGGCGGACAGGCAGCGCAGCAAGGTCGTCTTGCCGCTGCCGCGCGGGCCGGTGACGGCGAGGATCTCTCCCTCGCGGACGCCGAGGGAGACTCCGGCCAGTGCGACACCGGCGCCGTAACTGTGGTGCAGGCCGCGGGCCCAGAGAATGTCGTTGTCAGGCGGGGCCACCATCTGCGCACCTCTTGCGTTCGCATCCGTTCGTTCCCCCGACCGGGTGAACGACCATGGAGGGTATCGGTCACTGGCACGGTAAGGACTGCGGGCCCTGATGATTCGGCGCTCGGCATGCACAACGGCCCGAATTCACTCCTATGGCTTCTCTTGAGCGAATTCGGGCCGTGCGATCTTCGATTGTGCAAGCTCCTGCTCGGCGCCGGACCGGAGCGGACCGGAACGGCGCGGAGGATCAGAGCTTGGTCCACGCCTCCGTGAGGACGGTGCGCAGGATCTGCTCGATCTCGTCGAAGACCGACTGATCGGCGATGAGCGGCGGCGCGAGCTGGATGACCGGGTCACCGCGGTCGTCGGCGCGGCAGTACAGACCGTTGTCGTACAGCGCCTTGGAGAGGAAGCCGTACAGGACGCGCTCGGTCTCCTCCTCGTTGAAGGACTCCTTGGTGACCTTGTCCTTGACCAGCTCGATGCCGTAGAAGAAGCCGTTGCCGCGGACGTCGCCGACGATCGGCAGGTCGTGGAGCTTCTGGAGGGTGGACAGGAAGTTGCCCTCGTTCTCCAGGACGTGCTTGTTGAGGCCCTCGCGCTCGAAGATGTCGAAGTTGGAGAGCGCCACGGCGGACGAGACCGGGTGGCCGCCGAAGGTGTAGCCGTGCAGGAAGGTGTTGTCTCCCTTGTAGAACGGCTCGGCCAGGCGGTCGGAGATGATGCAGGCGCCGATCGGGGAGTAGCCCGAGGTCATGCCCTTGGCGCAGGTGATCATGTCCGGGACGTAGCCGAACTTGTCGCACGCGAACATCGTGCCGAGGCGGCCGAACGCGCAGATGACCTCGTCGGAGACGAGCAGCACGTCGTACTGGTCGCAGATCTCGCGCACCCGCTGGAAGTAGCCGGGGGGCGGCGGGAAGCAGCCGCCGGCGTTCTGCACCGGCTCCAGGAAGACCGCGGCGACGGTCTCCGGGCCCTCGAAGAGGATCTGCTGCTCGATCTGGTCGGCGGCCCAGCGGCCGAACGCCTCGGGGTCGTCGCCGTGGATCGGGGCGCGGTAGATGTTGGTGTTGGGGACCTTGTGCGCGCCGGGGACCAGCGGCTCGAAGGGCGCCTTCAGGCCCGGGAGGCCGGTGATCGACAGGGCGCCCTGCGGGGTGCCGTGGTAGGCCACCGCGCGGGAGATCACCTTGTGCTTCATCGGCTTGCCGGTGAGCTTGAAGTACTGCTTGGCGAGCTTCCAGGCGGTCTCGACCGCCTCACCGCCGCCCGTGGTGAAGAAGACCTTGTTGAGGTCGCCGGGGGCGTAGTCGGCCAGCCGCTCGGCCAGCTCGACGGCCTTGGGGTGGGCGTAGGACCACACCGGGAAGAAGGCCAGCTCCTGCGCCTGCTTGGCGGCGGTCTCGGCCAGCTCCACCCGCCCGTGACCGGCGTTGACCACGAAGAGGCCGGCGAGGCCGTCGATGTAGCGCTTGCCCTTGTCGTCGTAGATGTTGGTTCCCTCGCCGCGCACGATCGTCGGCACGGGAGCGTTCTCGTACGACGACATGCGGGTGAAGTGCATCCACAGGTGGTCGTACGCCGTCTTGGAGAGGTCGGCGCTCATTGCTATCTCGTTCCCCATGTGTAGGTCTGCTTCCGGAGCTTCAGGTACACGAAGCTCTCGGTCGTCCGGACGCCGGGCAGCGTGCGGATCCGCTTGTTGATCATTTCCAGCAGGTGGTCGTCGTCCTCGCAGACGATCTCGATCAGGAGATCGAAGGAGCCCGCCGTCATGACGACGTACTCGACCTCCTCCATGGCGGTGAGGGCATCGGCCACGGGATCGAGGTCGCCCTCGACGTTGATGCCGACCATCGCCTGCCGCCGGAAGCCGACCGTGAGGGGGTCGGTGACGGCGACGATCTGCATCACGCCCTGGTCGAGCAGTTTCTGTACGCGCTGGCGTACGGCTGCCTCGGACAGGCCGACGGCCTTGCCGATCGCGGCGTACGGACGGCGCCCGTCCTCCTGGAGCTGCTCGATGATCGCCAGGGAGACGGAGTCGATCGACGACGGGGTGCCGGTTCTGTCACGTCGCTCGTGACTGTTGCGGGGGGCCACGTCCCTCACTGTGCACGAGCCTCGTCGGTCTCGCAACCCTTCAGCGATGAAATCAGTTGCCTAGCGATCAGTTTTACACTGATTCCGTTGCTGTGGAGTGTCGTGGGTGTTGAAAACGTCAGCACCGGAGCTAGGGTGTTGCTTTCACCATCGGACGTCTGATCGAAGGGGCCGCATCAGTGACCACCGCACTGCGTCGTCTGCGCAATTACATCGACGGGGAGTTCCGGGACGCCGCCGACGGGCGGACCACGGAGGTGATCAACCCGGCCACGGGCGAGCCGTACGCCACCGCGCCGCTCTCCGCGGCCGCCGACGTGGACGCGGCGATGGCCGCGGCCGAGGCCGCCTTCCCCGCCTGGCGCGACCTGATCCCCGCCGAGCGCCAGAAGGTGCTCCTCAAGATCGCCGACCGCTTCGAGGAGCGCGCCGAGGAGCTGATCGCCGCCGAGTCCGAGAACTGCGGCAAGCCCCTCGCCCTCGTACGCTCCGAGGAAATCCCGCCGATGGTGGACCAGATCCGCTTCTTCGCGGGCGCCGCACGGATGCTGGAGGGCCGCTCGGCCGGCGAGTACATGGACGGCTTCACCTCCATCGTCCGCCGCGAGCCGATCGGCGTCTGCGCCCAGGTCGCGCCGTGGAACTACCCGATGATGATGGCGGTGTGGAAGTTCGCCCCGGCGCTCGCCGCGGGCAACACCGTCGTCATCAAGCCCTCCGACACCACCCCCGCCTCGACCGTCCTGATCGGCGAGATCATCGGCTCCGTGCTGGACGAACTGGGCCAGTCCCGCGGTGTGTTCAACGTCGTCTGCGGTGACCGCGAGACCGGCCGCCTGATGGTCGAGCACCCCGTGCCCGCGATGGCCTCCATCACCGGCTCCGTGCGCGCCGGCATGCAGGTCGCCGAGTCCGCGTCCAAGGACCTCAAGCGCGTCCACCTGGAGCTGGGCGGCAAGGCCCCGGTCGTGGTCTTCGAGGACACCGACATCCCCAAGGCCGTCGAGGACATCTCCGTCGCCGGCTACTTCAACGCCGGCCAGGACTGTACGGCCGCGACCCGCGTGCTCGTCCACGAATCGATCCACGACGAGTTCGTCGCCGCGCTCGCCAAGGCCGCCTCGGAGACGAAGACCGGCGCCGTCGACGACGAGGACGTGCTCTACGGCCCGCTCAACAACGCCAACCAGCTCAAGCAGGTCAAGGGCTTCATCGAGCGGCTGCCCGCCCACGCCAAGATCGAGGCGGGCGGTGAACAGGTCGGCGAGAAGGGCTACTTCTTCGCCCCGACCGTCGTCTCCGGCCTGAAGCAGGACGACGAGATCGTCCAGCACGAGGTCTTCGGCCCGGTCATCACCGTCCAGTCGTTCCGCGACGAGGCACAGGCCGTGGAGTGGGCCAACGGCGTCGAGTACGCCCTCGCCTCCTCGGTGTGGACCAAGGACCACGCCCGCGCCATGCGGATGTCCAAGAGCCTCGACTTCGGCTGCGTGTGGATCAACACCCACATCCCGCTCGTCGCCGAGATGCCCCACGGCGGCTTCAAGAAGTCCGGCTACGGCAAGGACCTCTCCGCGTACGGCTTCGACGACTACACCCGCATCAAGCACGTGATGACGTCGCTGGACGGGTGACAACCGGACGGGTGAACAGGCGACGGCTCCGGGGGCTGAGGTCTGAAGCCTGGGGCTGAAGTCTGAGGTCCGGGGTCCCAGGCCCGGGGGCCGGGGCCCTAAGCCCGGGGGCTGACGGCTGTGAGGTGACGGGGGCGGGGCGTCGTGGCGCGGGGGTGTGTGTCGTGCGGGGCGGTTCGTGGGCTGTGGTTCGTGCGCGGTGTGCTCCATGTGCGGCGCCCGTGCCCCGTGCGCTGGCCTGGGGCCCATGCGTGGTGGCCCGTGCCCCGTGCCCCATGCACGGCGGACCCGTGCCTCGTGCGCTGTGCCCCATGCGTCCCGCGCGCCATGCGCCGGGCCGTGCCGCGCGCCATGCGTGTCCGGTGGGGTGGGGTGGCGGAGGCCGTGTTCCGGGGCGGAGCGGCCGCGCCTTGTACGGGGCGAGGCGGACTGCGGATCGAGTGCGGCGCCCCATGCGTGGGGCGCCGCGTGCTCTGTGTGAACCGACTCCGTACGTTGGTGGGCCCCATGCGCTGTGCCCCATGCGCGGTGTGTGGGGCCCTGTGCGTTGGTACGGGGCGGCTCCGGGGGGGGGGGGCTCCTGGCGGTGCTTGGGGGTGGGGCCGGTGCGGCTGGCCCCGGGCGGAGGGCGGTGTGTTTGGACCGTGCGGGCCCTGACTGCTGGCTTGCTCCGCCTCGTGCCTCCGGCCTCATGCGGGGGCGACATGCGCTGCCTCATGCGGGGGCGGAGCTCCGCCCCATGCGCGGGGGCGGCGTCCTCCGTGCCATGCGGGCCCCGGTGTGCGCTGCCCCATGCGGTCCGCCCCATGCGCCCGGCGCCATGCGGGCCTCGCCCGGCATACCGTCGCGGGTGGCGGGCCGGGGGTTGACGTTCTGTCGGCTTGCCGCCTCCGTCGGTGAGGGATGAGAGTGCACGCCATGTCGGAACTCACGCGGCGTTCGCTGCTCCGGGGCACTTTCGGAATCGGTACGGCGGCGGCGCTGGCCGGGGTCGCCGGATGCGGTGTGCCGCCCGCCTACGTACGGGCCGCCGATCGCGCGGCCTCCGACCGCTCGGCGGCCGACCACCGCCTCGTCTTCGCCAACTGGCCGCTGTACATCGACGTCGACGACCACGACACACAGCGCCGGCCCACCCTCGACGCGTTCCGGCGGCGCACCGGGATCTCCGTGACGTACACCGAGGAGATCAACGACAACGACGAATTCTTCGGCAAGATCAGTCCCGCGCTGATGAACCACCAGCCCACGGGGCGCGACCTGATCGTCATCAGCGACTGGATGTGCGCCCGCTACGTTCGCCTCGGCTGGGTCCAGGAGATGGACCGTGCGGCGCAGCCGCATGTCGCCCGCAACCTCGACCCGCAGCTCGCGTCCCCGTCGTTCGACTCCGCCCGCAGATACAGCGTGCCCTGGCAGTCGGGCATCACCGGCATCGCCTACAACCGCCGTCGGCTCGGCCGCGAGATCCGGAGCGTCTCCGACCTCTGGCACGAGGACCTGCGGGGCCGGGTCTCCCTCTTCGCCGGGATCGACGAGGCGTTCGCGCTGCTGCTCCAGGGCGAGGGCGTCGACATCACCCGCTGGCGGACCGATGACTTCCACCGGATGACCGACCGGCTGCGCCGACGCGTCGCACGGGGCCACATCCGCCGGTTCACCGGCAACGACTACATCAAGGACCTCGACTCGGGGGACGTGATAGCCGCCCAGGCGTACTCCGGTGACGTCATCCAACTGAAGGCCGACAACCCGGACATCGCCTTCGTGGTGCCCGAGGAGGGCGGCGAACTCTGGGCGGAGAGCATGATGATCCCCAACCTCGCGGCCCACAAGCGCAACGCCGAGCAGCTCGTCGACCACTACTACCGGCCCGACGTCGCCGCCGACCTGGCCGCCTGGGTCAACTACGTCTGCCCCGTACCCGCCGCCCGCGACGTCCTGGCCGCCTCCCGGGACAAGGAGCGCGCCGCCCTCGCCGAGGACCCGCTGATCTTCCCCGACACCGCCATGCGCAAGCGCCTCGCCACCGCCCGCGACATCACACCGGCGGAACGCCCCGCCCTCGCGGGGGTGTGGAACGCGATGGTGGGACTGTGAACGGGGCGACGGGCGACCGCACGGGGCGGCGGCACGCCAACGGCGCGCGCCGCCCCGGGGCCGCCACTGAACGCTGAACGGGGACGGGCACCGCCCCGCGCCACGCGGAGAGAGCGATGCGGCGCCTCGTGCGCGCGCATGGGGCGACGCAGCCACAGGCACGGGGCGGCGGCGCAGCGCCCTCGCCCCATGCGGCGGCGGAGTCCCGTGCACGCGGACGCGGACGGCGCCCCGTCCGCGCCCCATGCGGCGCTGGCCCTCGCCCCATACTGCGCGGCCCTTCTTGCCCCATGCGGCGCTTGACCCGCGCCCCATGCAGCGCGACACCTCCTGCCCCATGCGGTATGGCGGCGCCCCCATTCATCTGCGGGCCGGGCCTCGCCCCGTGCGGGGAGGAGCCCGCCCGCGTCATGCGCGCCGGGCCGCCGCGTACGCGTCGATCTCGGCGGTCAGGCGGGCCTTGGCGGGGGCGTCCATGAAGGAGGCCGTCACCGCGTTCTTCGCCAGCGCCGCGACGCCGTCCGTGTCGAGGCCCAACAGGCGTGCGGCCACGCCGTATTCGGTGTTGAGGTCGGTGCCGAACATGGGCGGGTCGTCGCTGTTGACGGTGAGCAGCAGGCCCGCGTCGGCCATCTCCTTGATCGGGTGCTCGTCCAGCGTGCGCACCGCGCGGGTCGCGATGTTGGAGGTGGGGCAGACCTCCAACGGGATGGCGTGCTCGGCGAGATGGGCCAGCAACTTCGGGTCCTGCACGGCGCTGGTGCCGTGCCCGATGCGCTCGGCGCGCAGGTCGTGCAGCGCGTCCCAGATGGTCTGCGGCCCCGTGGTCTCCCCGGCATGCGGGACGGAGCGCAGCCCCGCCGCGATGGCGCGGTCGAAGTACGGCTTGAACTGCGGCCGCGGCACGCCGATCTCGGGCCCCCCGAGCCCGAAAGACACCAACCCCTCGGGCTGCAGCTCACAGGCGATCCGCGTCGTCTCCTCGGCCGCGGCCAGGCCCGCCTCGCCGGGAATGTCGAAGCACCAGCGCAGCACCACGCCCAGCTCCGCCTCCGCGGCCTTACGGGCATCCTCGATCGCCTCGACGAACGCGGCGTCCGGGATGCCGCGGCTGGTCGAGCTGAACGGGGTGACGGTCAGTTCCGCGTACCGGATGTTCTGCCGCGCCATGTCGCGGGCGACCTCGTACGTCAGCAGCCGGACGTCCGTCGCGTCGCGGATGAGGTCCACCACGGACAGGTAGACCTGGATGAAGTGTGCGAAGTCGCGGAAGGTGAAGAAATCGGCCAGTGCCTCGGGGTCGGTCGGGACCGGGGAGTCCGGATGCCGGGCGGCGAGTTCCGCGACGATCCGGGGAGAAGCCGATCCGACGTGGTGGACGTGCAGCTCCGCCTTGGGCAGGCCCGCGATGAAGGCATCGAGATCGGACAACGTTCCTCCTGGTCAATGGCGCAGCGGTGTGCGGAGACGCCCGTCATCGTATGCGGCACCGAAGCGCCGTTCGAGGGCCGGTCTTACCATGACAGAACCTCTGGAAAGGGGGAGTGCCGTGGCTGAAAAGCGACAGAAATCCGAGCCGGCGCTTGCCGGGGGCCCGCCGCAGTCACCAGGCTCGCCCCCGCCTCTCGGGCCCCGCACGGCGCCGGAGCCGGGCCCCGTGGATCCCCTTTCCGGTCCGCGCCCGGGGACGCCCCGGCGCTTCGTCGCCGCTCCGCCCGCCTCGTGCGCGCCGCCGCCGACGGTGTCGCTGTCGCCGGAGCCGTACCGCTGGGTGCGGATGCCCGCCCGCGCACCGGGCCACGGCGGCGGATGGTCCCGGCCGCGCAACGGCTACGGCACCGCCGCGCTGATCACCGGCGCCCTCGGGGTGCTGCTCGGTGTCACGCTCGTGTTCGGCGTCCTCTTCGGCACCCTCGCCATCCTCCTGGGGGCGCTCGGCAGGGCCCGCAGCGCCCGGGGGGAGGCGACGAACGGCAGAACCGCGCTGGCCGGTGCCCTGCTGGGCTGCGCCGCCCTGCTGCTCAGCGCCCTGACCGCGGCGGTCCTCGCCTCGGGAGGGCCCGCCCCGGGCGGAGGCGGAGGGGGCGGCGGCGAACACCGGCAGCAGTCCGGCACCACCGATGTCTTCGAGGTCGCGCCCCGCGCCCCCAGGACGCCCGTGGCGGCACACGTCGGCGACGCGTGACGCCGCTCGGCACGGGGCGGGCCCCCGCCCCCTTCGGAGCCCTCGCCGCGCCCCGTCCGGTGCCCGGTCGCGCGCCTGAGTCCGGGGCCGCAGGCCCGTGGCCTCGCCGTGCGGAAGGGCCGCGTACCGCGAAGCCGTGCGCTACTCCGCTGTTGCCCCGTCAAGCCTCCGGCGGGCCTCCATGAGCGCGAAACCGAGGAGGTTGAGGCCCCGCCAGCGGGCCGGGGCATCGGCCCGCTCGTCGTTCGCCGCCAGCCCGATGCCCCACACACGGTCCACCGGGCTGGCCTCCACGAGGACGCGCCGACGGGTGCCCCGCAGGTACTCCTCCAGGGCGGGGTCGCTGCCGAACTTGTGCATGCTGCCCTCGACGACCAGCTCGAAGCGGTGTTCCTGCCACCGCGCGTCGTCGAAACCGCGCACGGTGCGTCCCGCTGCCTTCGCCTCCCCGGGGTGACGCGCCTCGACGGCCCGCCGCTCCGCCTCAAAGTCGCCGAACAGCCGCGCCTTGCCCGCCATCATCCAGTGCTCCGCGGTCGCGTAGCTGACGCCGTCGACGGTGAACGGGGCCGGCCACCATTGACTGAGGCAGCTCGGCCCGAGCGCGCCGTCCCGGCGCGGGACATGGCCCCAGAAATGGACGTACCGGAAGCGTCGCCCGGCGGCCACCGCGTCGCGCAGCGCGGGCAGGGAGAGAGGCAGTCCGGTGGTGTCGGCTCGTGCCGCCCCCGTCGCGTCGTGCATCATGCCGGGATTCTGTCAGTGGGCACCGACAACGTGTCGGGCGTCTCTCCGCGGAATCCGCAGAATCCGTCGCTTAACCAAAAGGAAACTACGGAATCCCTTGTTGGCCACCAGGCCCTCTGTCAGGATCAGCCATCATTTCCGCAATGAGCTACGCCTGGTCATGCCGTGGAACGCGGCTCTGGCCCGGTTCGGGAGAGCACCATGGATCAGCGATTCGATGTGTCCGAGCGGTTTGCCGAGGGTGCGCAATTCATCGACGGACGGCTCCGGGGCGGCACATCGGGCCGCACCCAGACCGTGGTGGACCCCGCGACCGGTGAGCAGATCCACACCTACGAGCTGGCCGGTCCCGGCGACGTGGACGCCGCGGTCGACGCCGCGCGCCGCGCCTTCCCCGCATGGAGCGGCGCCACCCCGGGGGAGCGCTCCGACACCCTGCACCGCTTCGCCGCGGCGCTCGCCGAGGACTCCGCCGACCTCGCCTTCGCCGAGTCGCTGAACTGCGGAAAACCCCTCAAGCTCAGCGAGGAGTTCGACGTACCGGGCTCCGTCGACAACGCGGCGTTCTTCGCCGGGGCCGCTCGCCACCTGGAGGGCAAGGCCGCGGGCGAGTACAGCGCGGACCACACCTCCGCCGTGCGGCGCGAGGCCGTCGGCGTCGTCGGCTCCATCGCCCCGTGGAACTACCCGCTCCAGATGGCGGCGTGGAAGGTGCTGCCCGCGCTCGCCGCCGGGAACACCCTCGTGCTCAAGCCCGCCGAGATCACCCCGCTGACCTCCCTGATGTTCGCGCAGGCCGCCACCCGCGCGGGGCTGCCGGACGGGGCCTTGAACATCGTCTCCGGCGCGGGGCGGGACGCCGGTGAACACCTCGTCGGCCACCCCGACGTGGCGATGACGTCCTTCACCGGCTCGACCGCCGTCGGCAAGCGCGTCGCCGAGATCGCCACGGCCACCGTCAAACGCCTCCACCTCGAACTGGGCGGCAAGGCCCCGTTCGTGGTCTTCGATGACGCGGACCTGGAGGCGGCCGTGCACGGGGCGGTCGCCGGCGCGCTGATCAACTCCGGTCAGGACTGCACCGCGGCGACCCGCGCGTACGTCCAACGGCCCCTGTACGACGCGTTCGTGGCCGGGGTCGCCGACCTCATGGCGACCGTGCGGCTCGGCGACCCCTTCGACCGCTCCACCGACCTCGGCCCGCTCATCTCGCACGCCCAGCGCGACCGCGTCGCCGCCTTCGTCGACCGGGCCCGCGCCTACGCCACCGTCGTCACCGGCGGCGAGGCGCCCCAGGGCGCCCTCGCGAAGGGCGCGTACTACCGGCCCACCCTGATCACCGGTGCGCCCCAGGACAGCGAGATCGTGCAGGCGGAGATCTTCGGCCCGGTGCTGGTCGTGCTGCCCTTCGACAGCGACGATGAGGGCATCGCGCTCGCCAACGACACCCCCTACGGCCTCGCCGCCTCCGCATGGAGCCGGGACGTCTACCGCACGGGGCGCGCCACCCGCGAGATCAAGGCCGGCTGCGTGTGGGTCAACGACCACATCCCGATCATCAGCGAGATGCCGCACGGCGGTGCCAAGGCGTCCGGCTACGGCAAGGACATGTCCGCCTACTCCTTCGAGGAGTACACGCAGGTCAAGCACGTCATGTACGACATCACCGGGACGGCGAGGAAGGACTGGCACCGGACCGTCTTCGGGGACCGGGCGTAACCCGCCGCGGGACGTGCGGTACGGGACGTGCACCGTGGAGCGTGCGGGATGGGGGAGCGGGACGAGGTGTGCCGGCATGGGGCGCCTCGCGCGGTGCACACCGTCGCGTGGCGCGCCGCCGCGCGGGGCGGGTGCTCCATACGGCGCCCCGTGCGGGTGGCCATGCGGTGTTCCTCGTGGCTTCGGCTGCCTGGTGTTCCGGGCGCGGTGCGGGCACTGCGTGTGCGGGCGCGCCATGCGGTTGCCCGTGGGGCCCGTACGCGGGGTTTGTCGATGCCTCTCGTCGAGAGCTGGACCGAGTGCTCCGTACCGGTCCTGCGCCGTTCGCGACGGACGCGGTGCCTTGGCACATGGGGCCCGTACGGGGCCGGACAGCGCGGCGGCACACGTCGGGTGGCGCGGTGCCGGGCCGGACCCGGCTCGTACAGGCATGGCGGGGCTCCCCGGGCAGACCCGTGCGGGCGGTCGCGCGGCCGTCGAGCACCGCCCCGTGCGGGCCCTGCCGCCCCTGGCACGGCGCGGTCGCGGCATCCGGCGCGGCGGCCCGGCGCCCCATGCGGATGGAACCTCGCGCCGCCGCCCCATGCGCTCCGAGCCACACGCTCCCGGCGCCCGCCCCATGCGCGCCGCCCCGTGCTCCCTGCATGGGGCGGAGACGGGGCGACGCGGAGCCTCCGGCATGGGGCCCCGCCCCCGCTGCGGCCCCATGCCGACCATGCCCCACCCCCACGCCCGTGCCTCAGCCCCGCCACCCTCCCCCCCCGACGTGCCCGGCACCGTACCTCCAGCCATCGCCCGCACTCCGCCCACGGGGCACCGCCCCGGCCGCCCCGTGGCCACCGCATCACCCTGCACCCCCGCACCCCCGCACGAAGAAGGCTCCGCGTACCGCCCGCCGCCACGCGCGGCTCCTGCTGCACCCAGCTCCACCCTCGCCCCGCGACGGTCAGCGTCGTGCGGCAACGTCCGTACCGGCACCGTGCCGGTCCACCCGGAAAGGGCCTCCGCGCATGGAGCACCACGAGCAACCGCCCGCCCCGTTCTCCCCGCATGAGGCCGCCGCGCTGCGCCGCAGCATGCGCGACGGCCGGCTCGCCATGACCCGCCGCTCCCTGCTGCGTGCGAGCGCCCTGGCCGCCACCGCTCTCGGCGGCTCGTTCGCCCTGTCCGCCTGCGGCATCCCGCCAGCCGGCCGCACCGACGCGGCGGGCACCCCCGATCACTCGGCCAGGGAGAAACGTCTCGCCTTCTCCAACTGGACCGAGTACATGGACGTCAGCGACGACGGCAAGCACCGGCCCACCCTGGAGGCGTTCACCCGCCGTACCGGCATCGCCGTCACGTACACCGAGGACATCAACGACAACGACGAGTTCTTCGGCAAAATCCAGGCGCAGCTCGCGGCGGGCCAGGACACCGGGCGCGACCTGATCGTGCTCACCGACTGGCTGTGCGCCCGGATGATCTCCCTCGGCTGGGTCCAGCGGCTCGACCCCGCCCATCTCCCGCACGCCGCGGCCCACCTCGCCGAGCAGTTCCGCCGCCCCGCCTGGGACCCCGACCGCGCCCACTCCTACCCCTGGCAGGGCATCCCCGCCCTCATCGCCTACAACAAGAAGGCCACCGGCGGCCGCACCGTCGACTCCGTCGGTCAACTCCTGGACGACCCGCGCCTCAAGGGCCGCGTCGGCTTCCTCTCCGAGATGCGCGACAGCGTCGGGCTCACCCTCCTCGACATGGGCAAACGCCCCGAGAGCGTCACCGCGGACGAGTATGACGCGGCCCTGGCCCGGATCCGCAAGGGCGTCGAGGCGGGCCAGATCCGCCGCTTCACCGGCAACGACTACACCAACGACCTCGACAAGGGCGACCTCGCCGCCTGCCTCGCCTGGGCTGGTGACATCGTCCAGCTCCAGCAGGACAACCCGGACATCGCCTACGCCGTCCCCAAGGCCGGCTACATGATCTCGTCCGACAACCTGATGGTCCCGAACGGAGCGCGCCACAAGCGGAACGCGGAACGCCTCATCGACTACTACTACGAGCCCCGGGCCGCGGCCCGGCTCGCCGCGTACATCAACTACACCTGCCCCGTCGACGGCGTTCGCGACGAACTCGCCAGGATCGACAAGCGGTTGGCGGACAACCCGCTGATCCTCCCCGGCCCGGACATGGCCGCACGCTCCCACGCCTTCCGCGCGCTCGACGCCGAGGAGAGCAGGGAGTACGCGCGGAAGTTCGCCGACCTCACCGGTGCCTGAACCGGACGCCCCACCGGGCCCCGTGCGCCGCGCCCCGTGCGCCGCCCCGCCCCCTGCCCCACCGCCCCATGCCCCTGCCCCATGCGCCGACCTCCGAGACACGGGACGACCGACATGACGAAGACCGCAAGCCCCCAGCGCGGCAGCGGCGGCGATGTCCGCCTGCGCCGGATCAGCAAGACGTACGGCTCCTTCACCGCCGTCCACCCCCTCGACCTCACCGTCCCCGCGGGCTCCTTCTTCGCGCTCCTGGGCGCGTCCGGCTGCGGCAAGACCACCACCCTGCGGATGATCGCCGGCCTGGAGGACCCCACCACCGGCACCGTCGCGCTCTCCGGCGAGGACGTCACCGCCCTGCCGCCCTACAAACGCCACGTCAACACCGTCTTCCAGAACTACGCGCTCTTCCCCCACCTCGACATCTACGAGAACGTCGCGTTCGGACTGCGCCGCCGCGGCATCAAATCGGTGAAGAAGCAGGTCGAAGAGATGCTCGACCTCGTCCAGCTCGGCCCCCTGGCGCGCCGTAAACCGCAGCAGCTCTCCGGTGGCCAGCAACAGCGCGTCGCGGTCGCCCGCGCCCTGATCAACCACCCCCAGGTACTGCTCCTCGACGAACCGCTCGGCGCCCTCGACCTCAAACTCCGCCGCCAGATGCAGCTCGAACTCAAACGCATCCAGACCGAGGTCGGCATCACGTTCGTGCACGTCACGCACGACCAGGAAGAGGCCATGACGATGGCCGACACCGTCGCCGTGATGAACGGCGGCCGCGTCGAACAGCTCGGCGCCCCCGCCGACCTCTACGAGAACCCCGCCACCACCTTCGTCGCCAACTTCCTCGGCACCTCCAACCTCATCGAGGCCGAGGTCACCGGCGCCGACGGCGACGACCTGCTGCTGCGCGCCGCCGGCAGCGCACTCCGCGTCCCGGCCCGCCGCTGCCCCACGGGGGCCCGCACGGGGCGCGGACTGCTCGCCGGTGTCCGCCCCGAGAAGATGGCCCTGGCCCACCCCGACGACGCCGCGACCGTCCCCGACGCCCACAACCGGCTCTCCGGCCGCATCAAGGACGCCGCGTTCATCGGCGTCTCCACGCAGTACCTCCTCGATGTCCCCGGCGTCGGCGAAGTCGCCGTCTACGAACAGAACATCGCCCGCGACGGCCGCCTCGTGCCCGGCGCGGACGTCCTCGCGCACTGGAGCGCCGCGCACACCTTCGGCCTCGACGCCGCCCAGGACATCAGCGCCGGCGCCGACACCGACGAGGAGGCCGCGTGAGCACCGCCACCGAGGCCCCCGCGCCCGCCCCCGACGCCGCGCCGCCCGACGAGGTCCGCACGGCGCCGCTGCGCAAACGGCTCGTCCCGTACTGGCTGCTGCTGCCCGGCATCGCCTGGCTCGTCGTCTTCTTCGCCGCCCCGCTCGTCTACCAGGCGTCGACGTCGTTGCAGACCGGCTCGCTGGAGGAGGGCTTCCGCGTCACCTGGCACATCGCCACCTACGGGGACGCGCTCGTCCAGTACTGGCCGCAGTTCGTCCGCTCCGTGCTCTACGCCGCCACCGCGACGGCGCTGTGCCTGCTGCTCGGCTACCCGCTCGCCTACCTCATCGCCTTCAAGGCCGGACGCTGGCGCAACCTCGTGATGATCCTCGTCATCGCCCCGTTCTTCACCAGCTTCCTCATCCGCACCCTCGCCTGGAAGACGATCCTCGCCGACGGCGGCCCCGTGGTGGGCGCCCTGAACGCGCTCCACATCCTGGACGTCACCAGTTGGCTCGGCCTCACCGACGGCCACCGGGTCCTCGCCACCCCGCTCGCCGTCGTCTGCGGACTGACGTACAACTTCCTGCCGTTCATGGTCCTGCCGCTCTACACCTCGCTGGAGCGCATCGACCCGCGGCTGCACGAGGCCGCCGGCGACCTCTACGCCCGCCCCGCGACCACCTTCCGGCGCGTGACGTTCCCGCTGTCCATGCCCGGCGTCGTCGCCGGCACCCTGCTGACCTTCATCCCCGCCACCGGCGACTACATCAACGCCGAACTTCTCGGCTCCGCCGACCAGAAGATGATCGGTAACGTCATCCAGTCGCAGTTCCTGCGCGTCCTGGACTACCCCACCGCCGCCGCGCTCTCGTTCCTCCTCATGGCGGCGATCCTCGCCATGGTCACCTTCTACATCCGCAAGTCCGGGACGGAGGAACTGGTCTGATGACCGTCCACGAGACCACCGGTGCCGCCCCGTGCGCCCGCCCCGTGCGGCGCCCCGGCCGGCTCCGCCGCCACCTCGTCACGTTCGCCGGACTGGCCACGCTGGCCTACCTCGTCCTGCCCAACGTCATCGTTCTGATCTTCTCGTTCAACAAGCCCAACGGCCGGTTCAACTACCAGTGGCAGCGCTTCTCGACCGATGCCTGGACCGACCCGTGCGGCGTCGCCGGACTCTGCGGCTCCCTGGGACTCAGCCTGCGGATAGCCCTCTGGGCCACGCTCGGCGCCACCGCCCTCGGCACCATGATCGCGTTCGCGCTGGCCCGCTACCGCTTCCGCGCCCGCTCCACCGTCAACACGCTGATCTTCCTGCCGATGGCGATGCCCGAGGTCGTCATGGCCGCCTCGCTGGCCACCCTCTTCCTCAACATGGGCATCCAGTTCGGCTTCTGGACGATCCTCATCGCCCACATCATGTTCTGCCTGAGCTTCGTCGTCACCGCCGTCAAGGCCCGCGTGATGAGCATGGACCCGCGCCTGGAACAGGCCGCCCAGGACCTCTACGCCACCCCCGTACAGACCTTCCTGCGGGTGACGCTGCCGATCGCCGCCCCCGGCATCGCGGCGGGCGCGCTGCTCTCCTTCGCGCTCTCCTTCGACGACTTCATCATCACCAACTTCAACGCGGGCTCCACCGTGACCTTCCCCATGTTCGTCTGGGGATCGGCGCAGCGGGGCACGCCCGTTCAGATCAATGTCATCGGTACGGCGATGTTCCTCGTCGCCGTCGTGTGCGTCGTCGCCGGCCAGCTGGCCGGCACCCGCAGAAAGAGGAGCTGAGATCCATGGCACGAGCTGCCATGAACGCCCCGTCCCCCGTCCACGCCCTCGCGGACGCCACCCCCGCCCCGTTCTGGCTCGACGACCCCGACCGCCCTGCCGCCCTGCCCGCCCTCACCGGCGACACCCACTGCGACCTGCTCGTCGTCGGCGGCGGCTACTCGGGACTGTGGACCGCGCTGCGCGCCAAGGAACGCGACCCGCACCGCGATGTCCTGCTCGTCGAGGGCGCCGAAACCGGCTGGGCCGCCTCAGGACGCAACGGCGGGTTCTGCGCCGCCTCCCTCACCCACGGCGTCGGCAACGGCCTCGCCCGCTGGCCCGGCGAACTCGCCCGCCTCGAAGAACTCGGCCTGCGCAACCTCGACGCCATCGAGGACACCGTCACCCGCCACCACATCGACTGCGCCTTCGAACGCACCGGTGAGATCGACCTCGCCACCCGGCCCCACCAGATCGCCGAACTCCAGGAGGCGGCCGACGACGCCGCCCGCCTCGGCCACGGCGACCGGTACACCTTCCTCGACCGGGACGCCGTACGCGCCGAGGTCGACTCGCCGACCTTCCTCGCCGGTCTGTGGGACCGCGAGGGCGTCGCCATGCTGAACCCGGCGCGCCTGGCATGGGGCCTCAAACGCGCCTGCCGCGACCTCGGCGTCCGCTTCCACGAACACACCCCCGCCACGGCCCTCGGCCCGTACCGCGGAGGTATGGCCGTCCGCACCCCTTACGGCCGCGTCTTCGCGCGCCAGGTCGCCCTCGGCACCAACGCCTTCCCGTCCCTGCTGCGGCGCGTCCGCCCGTACATCGTGCCGGTCTACGACCACGCGCTGATGACCGAACCGCTGACGGAGGAACAGCGCGCGGCCCTCGGCTGGCGCGGCCGCCAGGGCCTCTCCGACAGCAACAACCACTTCCACTACTTCCGCCTCACCGCCGACCACCGCATCCTGTGGGGCGGCTACGACATCGTCTACCGCTACGGCGGCGGCGTACGCGCCGAGTACGACCACCACCCCGCTACCTACGCCAAGCTCGCCCAGCACTTCTTCCGGTGCTTCCCGCAGTTGGAAGGGCTCCGCTTCAGCCACGCATGGGGCGGCGCCATCGACACCTGCGCCCGCTTCTCCGCCTTCTTCGGCACCGCGCACAAGGGCCGCGTCGCGTACGCCGCCGGCTACACCGGGCTCGGCGTCGGCGCCACCCGCTTCGGCGCCGACGTGATGCTCGACCTCCTCTCCGGAGAACGGACCGAACGCACCGAGCTGGAGATGGTCCGCAGCAAGCCCCTGCCGTTCCCGCCGGAACCGCTCCGCTGGGCCGGAATCGGGATCACCCAGTGGTCCATGACCCGCGCCGACACCCACGAGGGCCGCCGCAACCTGTGGCTCCGGGCGATGGACAAGGCAGGTCTCGGCTTCGACAGCTGAGGGCGGGGCGAGCTGAGGGCGGGGTGGGAGAGACACGGGCGGGGGCGCGGGCCTGGGCGTGGGGCGGTGCGTGGGGCCGTACTTGTGCGGGCACTGCCGCCGTGGGGCTGCGCATGGGGCCCGGGGCCCTGGGATGCGGAGCTTGCGTCGCGGCGCCTGGGGCGCGGGCGCCGCGCAGACCTGCCGTATGGGGGACACCGCGTGGGGCACCCCGCATGGGGCGTGGGCGTGGCGGCTGTCCGGGGGCCTGGCGCCGGGGCTGGTGCGCGGGGCTCGTCGCATGGGGCCCGTGCCCCATGCGGAGGGCGCGAACCGGGGGGCGGTGGTCGCATGGTGCGCCGTCGAGCCTTGTACGCCTGCGTCCGCCGTAGGAACGGGCCCGGCGCCCTCCGGACGGTGCCCCGTCGCGCCCGTATGCGGTGCCGCCCCGCGCCCCGTCTTTCCGACCGCGCACACCGGCGGAAAATTGCTCCACGGAACCGTGTAAGGATGCCGCCCCCGCCCCCTCTCCCCGTGGACCTGCCCGAACGGGCCGGGAGAGCGAGGAAAACATGAACGCCGCGGGGGCGAAGCGCGCAGTGGACTGGCTGGTATCGGCGGCACCCGATCCCGATGCCTGCCGGTGGGAATGGGAACGCAGCCCGCTGGGGGTGGTTCTCCTTCCGGCCGGCAGGCGTTGGGACGTCCTGATCGTCGACGGCAAGCTCGGCCACCCCACCCTCGACGTCCTGACGTGGGTGACGCCCCGTCCCGGCCCCGTCCTGGCCGACTTCGGAGACTCCCGCATGGGCTTCTTCGTCCCGCCGGGCACCGCCACCCGCTGGCTGGGCACCGGCATTCGGGGCGCGGGCAAGGGCACCTGGATCGTCGTCCCGTACCCGGGCCGAGCCACCGGAGGCGTCCGCTGGATCGTTCCTCCTGATGGCCGTGGCACGCTCACCGACCCCGGACTCCTCGAACTCGCCCTCCACGAAGCGGCCGCGGTCATCGCCCGCGACACCTGACGGGAACGACCGCGGGCGGGCACGGTGCTCCAGGACCGTGGTGGGGCACGGCGCGCGCCGCACCCTGCGCGCGCCGTGCAAGGTGGAGACCGACCTCCGGGCACGGGGCGCAGGGCGCGATGCCGTGGCCCGGGGCCGCGCATGGGGTGCGGCACGGCGCCTGAGACACAAGGCATGGCGCCGATGTGCGGGACACACGGAGCGAAGGGCGGCGCCCCGCGCGCGGCGCCTGGGGCGGGGCACCCGGTGCGCGGCGTCGCGCACCGGGCCGGCGCATGGCGCGCGATGCCAGTCAGGGGCACTCAGGGCCAGGCCCCACAGCGGCAGGACCGCCCCGGGTCAGGACCACGGACCACTCCGGATCAGGACCGCCCCGTGCCCCCGGTCTCGTACCAGCGGGCGCGGCCCGCCGACCAGAGTGTCAGCAACACCCCGGACAGGCACCAGCTCGCCGCCACGTCCAGCGGCCAGTGGTACCCCTGCCGCACCAGGCCCAAGCCGACACCGACGTTCACCAGAGCGACGCATGCGGCGAGAATCACCGGTCCACGCGCACGCCGGACGAGGCCGGGCCGCCGCCGGGCGTGCAGGAGCAGCAGTGCCACGAGGCCGTACGCGACCGCGGCGGTGGCGGCGTGCCCGGAGGGAAAGAAACCGTCATGGGGTGCCCCCGCCATGCGCGGCGGCCCGGGACGCCCGATCCACACCTTCACGGGCACGACCACGGCCGGTACGAGGAGCATCGTGCAGACCGCGGCGAGCCCCGGCACCCACCACCGCACCCGCCCGCCGCCGGACCGTCCCAAGACGCCCCGTGCGGAGCCGCCGCGCCCGGCGACCTCCGCCGTGCCCTGCGCCCCATGCGGGCCGGCCGCCGTGCCCCGTCCGGGGCTCCGTCCCCGCCGTGCGGCCCGTACCGCAGGCCGGAGTGTCCACGCGACCGCAGCCAGAAGAACCGGCAGCGCGACGGTGGCGTTTCCGAGATCGGCGAAGAACTGGGCTACGGGCGCCGGGACGGCACTGGCGCTCAGAGCGAGGCCCCACCGTTCGTCCAGCGTCCGCAGCGCACCGTGCGCGGCCACCTGCCAGGTGAGCAGTGCGAACAGCAGGAGGCAGAGCACGGTCTGGACGGTGTACCGGTACCCGGGGCGCCGTGCGGAGGGACGGCCGGTTCCGGGCAGAAAAATCGGCCGCCTCGGAACAGGGGGGATGTTTCCGAGGCGGCCACGCGGACCGGGATACCGCACGCCCCGGGGGGTATGGGGCGGGCGGCCGTCCGATCGGTGAGGATTCCCGGAGCCGGAGGCCCCGGATTCGTACGCGAGGGCACGGCCTGGTCGGAGCGGGTGAAGCACCGGCCGGGCGTCGCCCGCAGTCTCCTGCGAGCGGGGTGTATCTCTCATCTGCAGAAACCGTACGGCACCCGGATCGCGCCCGACAGCCGGATCACCCGGCCGCCATTGCCCCCGCACATCTTCTTCACGCTGCCACCCACCCTTTTCACCTGCACACACCGCGTCATACGTGGGGCCCGCCCCGTGCAGGGGGCTCCGGCCCCGCGCATGGGGCCGCGCACGGGGCCCCGAGCACGCTCACGCACGGGGCCCGTACGCACTCCGGCCCGGGGTGCGGTCCGTGCCGCGCCCCGGGCCGAAGTGCCGCATCCATCGGGTCGGAGAACCGCCGCCACCGGACGGGGAACCGGGTCGGCGACCCGAGGCGACGGAGCGTGGCCGCCGACCGGAGCGGCCGACGCCCCGTACTGGCCCGGTCCGCGCCCCGTCCCGTCGGCCGACGTCCGGGTCAGAGCGCCGCGAGCGCCGTCTCCAGGATGTCCAGACCCTCGTTGAGCAGGTCCTCGCCGATGACCAGCGGCGGCAGGAAACGCACCACGTTGCTGTACGTGCCGGTGGTCAGGACCAGCAGGCCCTCCTGGTGGCACGCCTTCGCGAGTGCGGCGGTGGCCTCGGCGTTCGGCTCCTTCGAACCGGACTTGACCAGCTCGATCGCGATCATCGCGCCACGGCCGCGGACCTCGCCGATGATGTCGAACTTCTCCGCCATCGCGCCCAGACGCGCCTTCATGATCTCGCCGATCCGGCGGGCCTTGGCGTTCAGGTCCAGCTCACGCATGGTCTCGATGGAGCCCAGCGCCGCCGCGCACGCCACCGGGTTACCGCCGTACGTGCCGCCGAGGCCGCCCGCGTGCGCCGCGTCCATCATCTCGGCGCGGCCGGTGACCGCGGCCAGCGGCAGACCGCCGGCGATGCCCTTGGCGGTGGTGATCAGGTCCGGGACGATGTTCTCGTCCTCGCACGCGAACCACTGCCCCGTGCGGCAGAAACCGGACTGGATCTCGTCGGCGACGAAGACGATGCCGTTCTCCTTCGCGAAGTTCGCGATGGCGGGCAGGAAGCCCTTCGCCGGCTCGATGAAGCCGCCCTCACCGAGTACCGGCTCGATGATGATCGCCGCGACGTTCTCCGCGCCGATCTGCTTGGTGATCTGCGAGATGGCCTGCTCGGCGGCCTCCTGCGCACAGTTGTCCGGGCCGGTCAGCCAGCGGTACGGGTAGGCCAGCGGCACCCGGTAGACCTCGGGCGCGAACGGGCCGAAACCCTGCTTGTACGGCATGTTCTTCGCGGTCAGCGCCATCGTGAGGTTCGTCCGGCCGTGGTAGCCGTGGTCGAACACGACGACCGCCTGGCGCTTGGTGTAGGCGCGGGCGATCTTCACGGCGTTCTCCACCGCCTCCGCACCCGAGTTGAACAGCGCGGACTTCTTCGCGTGGTCGCCCGGCGTCAGCTCCGCGAGCTGCTCACAGACCTCGACGTACGGCTCGTACGGCGTGACCATCGCACAGGTGTGGGTGAAGTCGGCGAGCTGCGCCGTGGCGCGGCGCACCACGGCCTCGGCGCTGTTGCCGACCGACGTCACGGCGATGCCGGAGCCGAAGTCGATGAAGGAGTTGCCGTCGACGTCCTGCAGAACACCGCCGCCGGCGCGCTGGATGAAGACGGGCAGCACCGCACCGACGCCACCCGCCACGGTGGCCTGCTTACGCTCCCACAGCGCCTGCGACTTGGGGCCGGGGATCGCGGTGACGACGCGACGCTCCTGGGGGAGGGCGGGGCCTCCGGACAGTTCGGTCATGGCAGTCTCCTGGGGGTGGAAGGGGACGTACGAAAGGTCTTTTCCCGCAGGCTAGGGGCGGTGGCGGGGGTCTGGCATGTTCCGTTCGGGAGAAGTGCGCGTGTTGCGTTGTCCGCGCCGGACATAGCGACGGCACGGGGCCAGTAGATTGAGCGGTGGCGTACCGCACGACGGCGCACCCGCGCCGCCGCCACGCGGGCACGGCCCACGAATGACGCAGGCACAGTCCAAGGGGGACGAGGGGCACCGGATGGACACCGAGGGCACGCACGACGCACCGCACACCGTTCCGCCGCCACCACACGGAGCACCCCGACCCGAACCCACCGTCCCGCGCCCGGCGGCTCCGCCCGCCGCCCCGTCACAGGCCGCTCCGCCGCCCCCCGCGGCCCCGCCGTCCGCCCCGCACGGGGCGGCGCCCGAACCCCCGGTCCTGCGCTGGCTCCGTACCCCCCGCCCCGCCGCCGCGCCGGGCATCTGGACCTACGGCCACCGCCCCCGCCCCGCCGCCGACCCCGACCGCGCCCCGTTGCGGCAGCTGATCAGTGGGGCGGTCATCTCGGCACTGTGCGGGTGGCTGCTGTGGTCGTTGTTGTGGAACGGGTACCTCGGCACCTACTGGGTGTGGCCGCTCTACGCCCTCACGCCGGACTCCTGGCGCACCAGCGGCACCTTCACCATCTGGGTCGTCAACCTCTACTACGGACTCTGGATCGCGGGTATCACCGTGATCTTCGGGCGGCTCGGCCGCTGGCCCGAGCTGCTCCGCCGGCTGGCCGGGCCGCTGCTGCGGCGGACGCGGGAGCGCACCCCGTCGGCCAAGCCGGAACCGGCCGTGGACCGCGCGCAATGGCCCGAACTGCGTGCCGCGGGCGCCGCCGACGCCGCCGACAAGCTCACCGCCGAGGCCCGCACGGGGCGGATGAACGACGTCGATGTCGTCCGCATCGACCACGCATGGCGCGCCGCATGGCGCGCCGCACGGCGCGGCGCGGGCGGCCTCGCGTCCTTCACCGACACCGTCCTGCGGCACGGCGCCGCCGCCGGGGTGCATCCCTCCGGAGCGCGGGATCTGCCCCGCAGGACGGCCCATCACGATCTTCTGGCGCACCAGGTACGCATCGGAGTCGCCGCCGACCACGAACGCAACCCGTACCAGCACCGCGGCGCCGGACTCGCCCTGGACCCGGGCCTGTTGGGGACCTCGCTGCTCGCCGTCGGCCCGCCGGGCAGCGGTAAGACCGGCCGGGTGCTCAAGCCGGTCGTCGAGTCGATGTGCCTCCAGGCGCTCGCCCGGCGGTGCGCCGTCGTCGCCGTCGGCCCCGTGGGCGCGGACCTCGGTCCCGATGACGCCTTCGACGTGGTGGTCCGCGTCGGGCGCCCCGACCAGGACACCGACCTCGATCTCTACGGCGGCGCGACCGACCCCGACGAGGCGGCCGGCATCCTCGCCGAGGCCCTGGTCGGCGATCTGGCGGCCGGCCAGCCCGGTGCGGACGGCCGGCGCGCGGCGACCGCGCTGGGGCAGCTCCTCGGCCCGTTCCGGGCCGTCCACGGCCGCTTCCCGTCCGTGCCGGAGCTGCGCGAACTCCTCGACGGTGCGCCGGAGCCGGTGGCGGAACTGCGTACGGCCCTGCGCGCCGCGGGCGCCACCGCACAGCTACGGGAACTGGACGCCCGCGCCCGGCAGGCCGAGCGTCCGGACGACGCCGGAGCCCGGCTCGCCGACCGCATCGCGCTGCTGGACCGCCCCGCCTTCGCCGGGTTCTTCGACACCACGGGGCGCACCCGCCAGGTGTCGCTGCGCTCCCTCGACCAACCCCTGCGGGTCCGCGTCGAGCTCCCCGAACGGGGCCACGCCGAGGCGTCGCGGATCCTCGCCCGCCTGATGCTGGCCCAGTTCACCGAGTCCGCCGTGGCCCGCGCCGACCGCTCCCTCTTCGCCTGCCTGGTCCTCGACGACGCGGCGCACACCATCACCGCCGAGGCGCTGCGGGGTCTGCAACGGCTGCGGGCGGCCAACGCGGGCGTGGTGCTGTCGCTGCGCGGGCTGGACGATGTGCCCGAGGCGCTGCGCAGCACGCTGCTCGGTGCGGTCGGGTGCCGGATGGCGTTCGCCGGTATCACGCCTTGGGACGGGGCGCGGTTCGCCGAGGTGTGGGGCAAGGAGTGGGTGGAGACCCGCGACGTCACCGACCGGCAGATCATCGCGTACAGCGCCGCGGGCAAGGCGTTCCACGCGTTCCGCCGCATGGCCACGGGCAAGGCGGCCACGGCCAAGGCGATCACCGTCCGCACCGTCGAACGGGAACGCTGGTCCGCCTCCGACCTCGCCAACGCCGTCCCGGCCGGCCACGCGGTGCTCTCGGTCACCTCGGTACGCGGCGAACACGCGCCGCCGGTTCTGGTCGATCTCCAGAGGTAGCGAGCTTCCCGGTGCCCCGTGCGCGGGGCACCGGGAAGCTCGCCACGGCTCTCCTGCGGCCCCATGCGCGGCCCCGTGTCCCTTGCGCGCCACGCATGGGGCCGCAGGGGAGGGCCAGATCCGGTGGCGGCGCCCCCCGTGTGGCCCTACGGCCTGAGCTGTCAGGCAACGTGCATGGTGCCGCGCAGCGACTCCGGGGTGCGGCGCCGCCCCATGCGCCCGCCCCACGCACGGCGCGCTGCGGGCCCCTCGGCTCCACGACAGCGCCCCTGCGCCTGCCCCCCCCGTACCGTCCGTTCCCGTAGGTACGCCGCGCCGCATGGGGCGGAACGGCGCGGATGCGCCCTGGTCGGCGGCGTGTACCGCCCGGCTGCTCTCGCCGCCGCTGAGGCAGAATCGATGGTGACCGTTCATACGGGACGGCCCAACCCCCGGGCGGTGCCGCCCCCGCCCACCGGCGGTGGCCGCCGGCCCCGTAGCCGTCGAAGGTTTCATGCCGCACACCCTCGCCTCCCTGGTCAACCACACCGCGCTCAAATTGACCGTGCTCGCGGGCGAGGACCGCCTCGACGTCCCCGTCCGCTGGGCGCACGCCAGCGAGCTGATCGACCCGGTGCCCTACATGGAGGGCGGCGAACTGCTGCTGATCACCGCGCTGAAACTGGACGCCGAGGACGAGGAGGCCGCGCGCGCCTACGTACGCCGGGTGGCCCGTGCCGGCGTCATCGGGCTCGGCTTCGCGATCGGCGTCAATTACGGCGAGGTGCCCGAGGCGCTCGTCTCGGCGGCGCGCGCCGAAGGGCTGCCGCTGTTCGGCGTGCCCCGCAGAACTCCGTTCATCGCCATCAGCAAGGCCGTGTCCGCCGCCGTCGCCGCCGACCAGTACCGCGCCGTGACCGCCGGGTTCGAGGCCCAGCGGGAACTGACCCGCGCCGCACTGAGCGCCGAGGGGCCGGCCGAACTGCTGGCCCGGCTCGCCGCGCACCTCGACGGTTGGGCCGCCCTGTACGACGCGTCCGGCGCCGTGCTGGCCGCCGCACCCGAATGGGCGGCCCGCCGCGCCGCCCGGCTCACCGCCGACGTCGCCCGGCTGCGGGAGCGCCCCGCGCCCGCCAGCGCGGTGATCAGCGCGGCGGAGGGCGACGACCGCGTCGAGCTCCAGTCGCTGGGCACGGGGCGGCGCGCACGGGGCGTCCTCGCGGTCGGCACGGGGGCGGCCCTGGGAACGGCGGAACGCTACGCCGTCCACTCCGCCGTGGCCCTCCTGACGCTCGCCACGGAGCGCTCCCGCGCCCTCCAGGACGCCGAGACCCGGCTCGCCTCCGCCGTGCTGAAGATGTTGCTGGTCGGCGAGCCGGACCATGCCCGGTCCGTGGCGGGACGGCTCTACGGGGGCTTGCTGGAGGCCCCGTTCCGGGTGCTGGTCGCCGAATCGGTGGCCGGCGCCGCCGACGGCGTGGGGCCGGACGCGCTCGACGTCCTTGCGGACGTCCTGGAATCCGCGGCCGCCCGTACGGGGGAGGCGGTGCTCGTCGTCCCCGAGAAAGGGCGGCTGACGGCGCTGGTCGCCGACGGCGGGGCCGCGGCCGACGCGTGTGTCCGCTTCGCGGCGGATGCCGAGGAGCGCCCGGACGCACCGTCCCCGTCGCGTGGCGGCGCGCCCCGTGCCGAGGCCCCGTACGGGGGCGCGGGGCTGACGGCGGGACTCTCCGCGCCGACCGGACCCGCCGTCGCACCGACCGCGCACCGTCAGGCCGAACAGGCGCTCTCCGTCGCCCGCCGCCGGGGCCGCGTACTCGTCGAGCACGAGGACGTCGCCGCCGGGTCCGTCCTTCCGTTGCTCGCCGACGACGCCGTCCGGGCCTTCGCCGACGGCCTGCTGCGCGCCCTGCGGCAGCACGACGCGACCGGCCGCGGGGATCTGGTGGCCTCGCTCCGCGCCTGGCTCTCGCGGCACGGGCAGTGGGACGCCGCCGCCGCCGACCTCGGGGTGCACCGCCACACCCTGCGGTACCGCATGCGCCGCGTCGAGGAGATCCTGGGCCGCTCCTTGGACGACGCGGACGTCCGGATGGAGTTGTGGCTCGCCCTCAAGGCCACCTCGGGCACCGAGAGCCCCCACAGCACACCCGGCACGCCGGGGGAGTGAGCCCAACCCCCGGCCGTACGCTCCGCAGGGGCATGGGGCATGGGGCATGGGGCATGGGGCATGGGGCACGGGGCGGGGGGCGGGGCCGCTCCTCCCCGCGCGGGAGCGGGGCGCAAGTCCGGCGCATCGTGCAGACGCGCCCGATAGCCCAGGGCCCCCACAGGCGCGGGGCACCGCAAAAGCGCGTGTGCCGATGCCCCCGGCGGCCCCCGACGATCCGTGAGTGCCCCATGCGAGCCGTGCGACGCTCGCCCCACGCAAGGCGCACGACACCGCCCCACGCGCCGCGCCACGGGGCCCCAGCACACCCACAGCCCGATGACCGGCGAGGCCAGGTCCCGCCCGAGGCCCCGCCTCACCCGGCCCCACGGGGCGCCCAACACACCCCAGCGCTAACCACCCACCGCCCCACGCTCCCCCCTCCCCGCGACGCCCTTGCCTCGTCCACCGCGGAGAGACACACGGACGGATTGCGCCGCTTCGGACAAACGCCATGGGGGCGTCGCACCCCTACGGTGGGGGCAGAGTCGACAGCGCGGATCTGCTCGCCGGTCCGTGCGCACCACCCACCACTTCGGAAGGGCCGGGATCCACGTGCCGAACCATGCTGCAGCCCCCACCGCCTTTTGGGTCGCCGGCCGCGAGGCCACCGGTGACACCACCTTCGACGTCACCTCCCCCTGGGACGGGCGGCTCGTCGGCACGGTGAGCGTCCCGACCGAGGAGCAGGTCGAGGAGGCCATCACCGCCGCTCTCGCCGTCCAGGACGAGTTCGCCGCCACCCCCGCCCACGTACGCGCCGCGGCCCTCAGCCACGTCGAGCGCCGCCTGGTCGAGCGTACGGAGGAGATCGCGCGGCTGATCTCCGCGGAGAACGGCAAGCCCATCAAGTGGGCGCGTGGCGAGGTCGGCCGCGCCGTGTCCGTCTTCCGTTTCGCGGCCGAGGAGGCCCGCCGTTTCAACGGCGGCGAGGCGCAGCGCCTCGACACCGACGGTGGCGGCGCCGGGCGCCTCGCGCTGACCCGCCGTTTCCCGCGCGGCACGGTGCTGGGCATCGCCCCGTTCAACTTCCCGCTCAACCTCTGCGCCCACAAGATCGCCCCCGCCATCGCGGCAGGCGTGCCGATCTTCCTCAAGCCGGCCCCCGCCACGCCGCTCTCCGGCCTGATCCTCGGTGAGCTGCTCGCCGAGACGGACCTCCCGGCCGGTTCCTGGTCGATCCTTCCGGTCCCCAACGACCGCATGACGGCGCTGGTCCAGGACGAGCGGCTGCCCGTCATCTCGTTCACCGGCTCCGAGAAGGTCGGCTACGACATCCTCGACTCGGTGCCCCGCAAGCACTGCACCCTGGAGCTGGGCGGCAACGGCGCGGCGGTCGTCCTCGCCGACTACGCCTCCGACGCGGACCTGGACTGGGCCGCCCAGCGGATCGCCACGTTCTCCAACTACCAGGGCGGCCAGTCCTGCATCTCGGTGCAGCGGGTGATCGCCGACGCGCAGGTCTACGACCGCCTGGTCCCCAAGATCGTCGCCGCGGTCGAGGCGCAGGTCACCGGTGACCCGTCCGACGACGCGACCGAGGTCGGCCCGCTGGTCAGCCAGGCCGCGGCCGAACGCGTCGAGGCGTGGGTGGACGAGGCCGTCGCGGCCGGCGCCAAGCTGCTCACGGGCGGCAAGCGGGAAGGCGCCGCGTACGCCCCGACGGTGCTCGCCGACCTCCCCGCCGACACCACCCTCGCCCGCGAGGAGGTCTTCGGACCGGTGCTCTCGGTGACCCGGGTCGACGGTGAGGCCGCCGCGTTCGCCGCGGTCAACGACTCCAAGTACGGGCTCCAGGCCGGGGTGTTCACCCACGACGTGCAGACGGCGTTCCGCGCGCACCGTGCGCTGGAGGTCGGCGGTGTGATCATCGGTGATGTGCCGTCGTACCGCGCCGACCAGATGCCGTACGGCGGTGCCAAGCTCTCCGGCGTCGGCCGCGAGGGCGTCCGCTACGCCATGGACGACTACACCTACGAGCGGGTCCTGGTCCTGACCGGCCTCGCCCTCTGAGGGACGGCGCCCGGCCCGTCGGCCGCGGCACGCCCCGTTCGCCCGACCCGGCCTGGACCGGTGGACAGCGCGGTCACCCCTGAGACCGCCACATGAGTCCAGGCCAGGCGCCGGTCCCTCCTCCCGTGGGCCGGCCCCGGCCGCGGCGCGCTCCGGCCCCCCTGTCCCGGAGCGCGCCGCGCCCCCTCGCCCCGGCTCCGGGGCGCGCAGATCTTCACGGAAACGGCCCCGCAGCGGGCCGTTTCCGTCTTTTCCGGGCCTTGCGCCTGGTCCGCTGCCGCTCCGGCGCTCCGTGCCCCGTGCGCTGCGCATGGGGCAGCGGCCGCCCTACGCACGGAGCGGCACCGCATCCCTACGTGCTGGCCCCACGCACGGGGCGGCGGCGCGCCCCGTACGCGTCGGCCCCACGCACGGAGCGGCGCCGAACCCCTACGCGTCGGCCCTATGCATGGGGCGGCGGCACGCCCCGTACGCGCCGCCCCACGCATGGCCTGGCGGCCCCACGCGGCAGCTCCCGCTCAGCGCCGAGGGGCCGGCCCACGCCTCGCCGCCCCACGCGCCTGCCCCGTGTACCCGCCCCGTGCGGTCGCCCCATGCGTCCGCCCCGTGCGCCCGCGCACCGCCCCTCCGCCGCGCCGGAGCCGCACCTGCTCACCCCGCTCCGCTCGGCCTCCGCGCCCGTGAAGCTCGTCCCCCGCCCGCCCGTGCGGAGCAGACGCACCGCCTCACCGGCCCAACCCGCCCGCACGGGCCGGGGAGCCCGCAACCAACGGCTGACGTCCCCTTCCGGGAAGGCCCGGCGACCGCGCAGCATTGGTGCATAAGACGTATACCGGGTAATCCTCGCAAGTAGTCCACGAGTGCCCAGGGGCGCCGTCCCGCCGGCCCCGGTTCGTCGGCACGTCCATCCGTACGCGGCGAGGTGAGCCCGACATGTCCGCTCCGACCACCCGCAACGTCTCCGAGCGCGAGGCACGGCAGGTCGCCGAGGCGGCCCGGGAACAGGACTGGCGCAAGCCCAGCTTTGCCAAGGAACTGTTCCTGGGACGCTTCCGGCTCGATCTGATCCACCCGCACCCCAGCCCGGCGGCGGAGGACGTCCGGCGCGGTGAGGCGTTCCTGGCCGCACTGCGCACGTTCTGCGAGACCCGGATCGACGGTGCCCGCATCGAACGCGAGGGACGCATCCCCGACGAGACCGTCAACGGGCTCAAGGAACTCGGCGCGCTCGGCATGAAGATCGACACGAAGTACGGCGGACTCGGCCTCACGCAGGTCTACTACAACAAGGCGCTCGCCCTCGTCGGCTCCGCCAGCCCCGCCGTCGGCGCCCTGCTCTCCGCGCACCAGTCGATCGGCGTTCCGCAGCCCGTGAAGCTCTTCGGCAGCCAGGAGCAGAAGGACACCTTCCTGCCCCGTTGCGCCCGTACCGACCTCTCCGCGTTCCTGCTCACCGAACCGGACGTCGGCTCGGACCCGGCCCGCCTGGCGACCACCGCCGTCCCCGACGGCGACGACTACGTTCTCGACGGGGTGAAGCTGTGGACCACCAACGGCGTCATCGCCGATCTGCTGGTGGTGATGGCGCGGGTCCCCGCCGTGGCAGGGCACCGGGGCGGCATCACCGCCTTCGTCGTCGAGACCACGGCGCCCGGGATCACCGTCGAGCACCGCAACGCGTTCATGGGCCTGCGCGGGCTGGAGAACGGCGTCACCCGCTTCCACCGGGTCCGGGTGCCTGCCGCGCACCGGATCGGCCCCGAGGGTGCCGGCCTGAAGATCGCGTTGACCACCCTCAACACGGGGCGGCTGTCGCTGCCCGCGATGTGCGTGGGCTCCGGGAAGTGGGCCCTGAAGATCGCCCGGGAGTGGTCGGCCGTCCGCGAGCAGTGGGGCAGGCCGATCGCCGCGCACGAGGCCGTCGGCGCCAAGATCTCCTTCATCGCCGCGACGACCTTCGCCCTGGAGGCGGTCGTCGACCTCTCCTCCCAGATGGCCGACGAGAACCGCAACGACATCCGGATCGAAGCCGCCCTCGCCAAGCTCTACGGCTCCGAGATGGGGTGGCGGATCGCCGATGAACTGGTCCAGATCCGCGGCGGACGCGGCTTCGAGACCGCCGACTCGCTCGCCGCACGGGGCGAACGCGCCGTGCCCGCCGAACAACTGCTGCGCGACATGCGCATCAACCGCATCTTCGAGGGCTCGACGGAGATCATGCACCTGCTGATCGCCCGCGAGGCCGTCGACGCCCACCTGTCCGTCGCGGGCGACCTCATCGACCCGGAGAAAAGCCTCGGCGACAAGGGCAGGGCCGCCGTCGACGCCGGCCGCTTCTATGCCCGCTGGCTGCCCCGGCTCGTCGCCGGCAGCGGGCAGCTCCCCACCGCGTACGAGGAGTTCGGACCGCTCGCGGGGCATCTGCGGTACGTCGAACGGTCCTGCCGCAAACTGGCCCGCGCCACCTTCTACGCGATGTCGCGCTGGCAGGGGCGGATGGAGACCAAGCAGGGCTTCCTCGGACGGATCGTCGACATCGGCGCCGAACTGTTCGCGATGAGCGCCGCCTGCGTACGGGCCGAGCACCTGCGGCTGACCGGCGACCACGGGCGGGCGGCGTACCAACTGGCCGACGCGTTCTGCCGGCAGTCCCGTCTCCGCGCCGACGAACTCTTCGCCCGGCTGTGGACCAACACCGACACCCTCGACCGCAAGATCGTCTCCGGCGTTCTCGACGGCGCGTACCGCTGGCTGGAGGAAGGCGTCGTCGATCCCAGCGGCGAGGGCCCCTGGATCGCCGACGCCACCCCCGGACCCAGCACCCACGAAAACGTCCACCGCCCCATCCGCCGCCCCGGCACCGGGGCGCCGTAGGAGCGGGACCGGGGCGCCGTGGGGCCGGGACCGGGGCGGCGCGATGCGGCGGGGGAAGGGGCGGGGAGTCACGGTCCGCCCGCATGGGGCGTCCGCATGGGGCCACGGGCGAGGCGCCTGCATGGAGCCACGGACGGGGCGCCTGCGAGGGGCCACGGGCGAGGCGTCCGCATGGGGCCACGGACGGGGCGCCTGTGAGGAGCCACGGGCGAGGCGCCCGCATGAGGCCACGGACAAGGCGTCCGCACGGGACCGTCCTCACGAGGCGCCCGCCCCGCGCGCCGGGCCCCATGCCCTACCCCGGGACTGGGACGGCACCCCGCCCCGCACCCTCCAATGCAAGCGCCCCATGCGACAAGCCCCACCACGACGCCCCCCGCCCCATGCCCCGCACACGAGGTCCGCGCCTCATGCACCACCGCCCCCCCCCGATGCGCCCTCCCGCCCCTGTGCCACACACCCACGCCCCACGCGGGCAGCACTCACCACCCGAACGGGCCCCGTTCCCACGCACGGGGCCGCCGCCCCATGCCCCCTCGCCCCGTCCCCCGCGCACGGGGCGACGGCTCCGCCCCACGCCCCGCCCCGTTCGCCCCTTTCCGCCGCGCTGTATGCGCCCGGACGCCGACGCGAGGGACGTGCCGTCCCGGCGACCGGCCACAATGGACCCCATGACCGACTCCCTCGCCCACCCGCACCTGCGTTTCACCCCGGCTCCCACGGGCCCGGAGGCGCAGCACGGTCCCCGCGACATCGTGATCCTCGGATCGACCGGTTCCATCGGCACCCAGGCGATCGACATCGTGCGGCGCAACCCCGACCGCTTCCGGGTGACCGCGCTCTCCGCCGCCGGCGGCCGGGTGGACCTGCTCGCCGAGCAGGCGCACCAGTTGCGGGTCCGCACCGTCGCCGTGGCCCGCGAGGAGGCCGCCCCGGCGCTGCGTGAGGCGCTGCGCGCGCGGTACGGCGCGGGGGAGCCGCTGCCGGAGATCCTCGCCGGACCCGACGCGGCCACCGACCTCGCCGCCTCCCCCTGCCACACCGTCCTCAACGGCATCACCGGCTCCATCGGCCTCGCGCCGACGCTCGCCGCCCTGCGGGCCGGCCGGGTGCTCGCCCTCGCCAACAAGGAGTCGCTGATCGCCGGCGGCCCGCTGGTCGAGGAAGCCGCCGCACCCGGGCAGATCGTCCCCGTCGACTCCGAGCACTCCGCGCTGTTCCAGGCGCTGACCGGCGGCGCCCGCCGAGAGGTCCGCAAGCTCGTCGTCACCGCGTCCGGCGGCCCGTTCCGCGGCCGCAGCCGCGCGGAGCTGGCCGGGGTCACCCCCGAGCAGGCGCTGGCCCACCCCACCTGGTCCATGGGGCCCGTCGTCACCATCAACTCCGCGACCCTCGTCAACAAGGGCCTCGAAGTCATCGAGGCGCATCTGCTGTTCGACGTCCCCTTCACGCAGATCGAGGTCGTCGTCCATCCGCAGTCCTACATCCACTCGATGGTGGAATTCACCGACGGCTCCACCCTCGCCCAGGCCAGCCCGCCCGACATGCGGATGCCCATCGCGCTCGGCATGAGCTGGCCCGACCGCGTCCCCGACGCCGCGCCCGGCATCGACTGGACGACGGCCCGGACCTGGGAGTTCTTCCCCCTGGACGAGAAGGCGTTCCCCTCCGTACCGCTCGCCTGCCACGTCGGTGACCTCGGGGGCACCGCGCCCGCCGTCTTCAACGCCGCGAACGAGGAATGCGTCGACGCGTTCCTCCACGGCGGGCTGCCTTTCACAGGGATTGTGGATACGGTCGCCGAAGTGGTCGCCGAACACTCCGTGCCCGGACGGGGAACTTCCCTCACCGTCGCGGACGTACTGGAGGCGGAGACCTGGGCGCGCGCCCGCGCCCGCGAACTGGCCGCCCGTGCGGCACGTACACCTTCGGAGGCTCGCGCATGACGACCTGGATGACCATCCTCGGCATAGTCGTCTTCGTCGTCGGCCTGCTGTTCTCCATCGCCTGGCACGAGCTCGGCCATCTCTCGACGGCCAAGATGTTCGGCATCCGCGTGCCGCAGTACATGGTGGGCTTCGGGCCGACACTCTTCTCCCGTAAGAAGGGCGACACCGAGTACGGCATCAAGGCCGTCCCGCTCGGCGGCTACATCCGCATGATCGGGATGTTCCCGCCCGGTGACGACGGGAAGCTCCAGGCCCGCTCCACCTCACCGTGGCGCGGCATGATCGAGGACGCCCGCTCTGCCGCCTTCGAGGAGCTCCAGGAGGGGGACGAGAAGCGGCTCTTCTACACGCGCAAGCCGTGGAAGCGCGTCATCGTGATGTTCGCCGGGCCGTTCATGAACCTGATCCTCGCGGTCGCGATCTTCATGGGCGTCCTGATGGGCTTCGGCATCAACACCCAGACCACCCGCGTCGGCTCGGTCTCCGACTGCGTCATCGCCGCGTCCGCCAAGACCGACAAGTGCCCCACCGGCGCCAAGGACTCCCCGGCCAAGGCCGCGGGGCTGCGCGCCGGGGACAAGATCGTCAGCTTCAACGGCCGGGCCATCCCCGACTGGGACACGCTCCAGGGACAGATCCGCGACACCACCGGGCCCGCCACGCTCGTCGTCGACCGCGACGGCGCCCGCCGGACCCTGCACGCCGACCTCATCGAGAACAAGGTCGCCAAGACCGACGGCCACGGCGGCTACGTCGACGGCCAGTACGTCACCGCCGGATTCCTGGGCTTCACCCCGGCCAGCGGCGTCGTCCAGCAGTCCTTCGGCCAGTCCGTCGACCGCATGGGCAACATGGTCCAGCAGGGCGTCACCTCCCTGATCCAGCTCCCCGGCAAGGTCCCCGACCTGTGGAACGCCGCCTTCAACGGCGCGGAACGCAAGCCGGACTCCCCGATGGGCGTGGTCGGCGCCGCCCGCGTCGGCGGCGAGGTCTTCTCCCTCCACATCCCCCCGGAGCAGCGCGTCGCGACGATGCTCCTGCTGGTGGCGGGCTTCAACCTCTCCCTCTTCCTGTTCAACATGCTGCCGCTGCTCCCGCTGGACGGCGGCCACATCGCCGGCGCCCTGTGGGAGTCGCTCCGCCGCGCCTTCGCGAAGGTCGTCCGCCGCCCCGACCCGGGCCCGTTCGACGTCGCCAAGCTGATGCCGGTCGCGTATGTCGTCGCAGGTGTGTTCATCTGCTTCACCCTGCTCGTCCTCGTCGCCGACGTCGTCAACCCGGTCACCCTCACCGGATAGCGCGAAGCCGCAGGTCATACACGTGGACGGCCGGACGTCCCGCGGAGCGCCGCGGGCGTCCGGCCGTCGGCGTACGGCGTGGCAGCGCGGCCACGATGTGCTTCGGGGAACCCCGGTGCCGTAATCTCGGAGGCCGGAGCCCGCCGACTTCGGGACCTAGATCCACACCTTGGGGTTGCTCGCCAGATGACTGCCATTTCGCTGGGAATGCCGGACGTACCGACCAAGCTCGCCGACCGCAGGGTCAGCCGCAAGATCCACGTCGGGACGGTACCCGTAGGCGGAGACGCACCGGTGTCGGTGCAGTCGATGACGACCACCCGCACCTCCGACATCGGCGCCACGCTCCAGCAGATCGCCGAGCTGACCGCCTCCGGCTGCCAGATCGTCCGCGTCGCCTGCCCGACCCAGGACGACGCCGACGCGCTGCCCGTCATCGCGAAGAAGTCCCAGATCCCGGTGATCGCGGACATCCACTTCCAGCCCAAGTACGTCTTCGCCGCCATCGACGCCGGCTGCGCCGCGGTCCGCGTCAACCCCGGCAACATCAAGAAGTTCGACGACCAGGTCAAGGAGATCGCCAAGGCGGCCGGGGACGCGGGCACCCCCATCCGCATCGGCGTCAACGCCGGTTCGCTCGACGCCCGCCTGCTCGCCAAGTACGGCAAGGCCACCCCCGAGGCGCTCGTGGAGTCCGCGCTGTGGGAGGCGTCCCTCTTCGAGGAGCACGGCTTCCGCGACATCAAGATCTCGGTCAAGCACAACGACCCGGTCGTGATGGTCAACGCCTACCGCCAGCTCGCCGCGCAGTGCGACTACCCGCTGCACCTCGGCGTCACCGAGGCGGGCCCCGCCTTCCAGGGCACCATCAAGTCCGCGGTCGCGTTCGGCGCGCTGCTCTCCGAGGGCATCGGCGACACCATCCGCGTCTCGCTCTCCGCGCCGCCCGCCGAGGAGGTCAAGGTCGGCCTCCAGATCCTGGAGTCCCTCAACCTCAAGCCCCGCCGCCTGGAGATCGTCTCCTGCCCGTCCTGCGGCCGTGCTCAGGTCGACGTGTACAAGCTCGCCGACCAGGTCACCGCCGGTCTGGAGGGCATGGAGGTGCCGCTGCGCGTCGCCGTCATGGGCTGCGTCGTCAACGGCCCCGGCGAGGCCCGCGAGGCCGACCTCGGTGTCGCCTCCGGCAACGGCAAGGGCCAGATCTTCGTCAAGGGCGAGGTCATCAAGACCGTCCCCGAGTCGAAGATCGTCGAGACGCTCATCGAAGAGGCCATGAAGATCGCCGAGCAGATGGAGAAGGACGGCGTCGCCTCCGGCGAGCCCGTCGTCACCACCGCCGGCTGACCTCCGCGTCACCCGCCGCACCGCGCCCGCCGCGGCCGAGCCCCGCCGCCCCGTACCCAGGGGCGGCGGGGCTCACACGCAGCGCCATAGGTGGTGTCCGACAGCGGGAGGTACAGTGCGAGAACCTGCTCCTGCCTGGCCTCCCAGGCCCGCACCGGTGAGGCTTTCCGACACGTGCTGACGACCACCACCCTCAAGGTTCTGGAGCCGGGGGAGCTCGACGCCGCCCTGGAGGTCCTGGACCGCGACCCGGTCGCCAACGCCTTCGTCGCCGCCCGCGTCCAGGTGGCCGGGCTCGACCCCTGGCGGCTCGGCGGCGAGATGTGGGGCTGGTACACCGGCGGCCGCCTGGAATCCCTCTGCTACGCCGGGGCCAATCTCGTCCCCATCTGCGCCACCCCCGAAGCCATCCGCGGCTTCGCCGAACGCGCCCGCCGCCAGGGCCGCCGCTGCTCCTCCCTCGTCGGACCGGCCGAGGCCACCGCCGCCCTGTGGTCCCTCCTGGAGCCCGCATGGGGCCCCGCCCGCGAGGTCCGCGCCCACCAGCCGCTCATGGTCACCAGCACCCCGTCCGCGGAGATCGCGCCCGACCCGTACGTCCGGCGCATCCGCAAGAACGAGATGGAACTGATCATGCCCGCCTGCGTGGCCATGTTCACCGAGGAGGTCGGCATCTCCCCGATGGCCGGCGACGGCGGACTCCTCTACCAGGCACGCGTCGCCGAACTCGTCGGCTCCGGCCGTTCCTTCGCCCGGGTCGAGAACGGCAAGGTCCTCTTCAAGGCCGAGATCGGCGCCGCCACCCCCCGCGCCTGCCAGATCCAGGGCGTCTGGGTCGACCCCGAACACCGCGGCAAGGGCCTCTCCGAAACCGGCATGGCCGCCGTCCTGCGCTACGCCCTCGCCGACGTCGCCCCCGTCGTCAGCCTCTACGTCAACGACTACAACACCGCCGCCCGCGCGGCATACCGGCGAGTGGGGTTCGAAGAGGTCGGGGCGTTCATGAGCGTGCTGTTCTGAGGGGATGGGGCGGGGCGCGGTGCGTGAAGCGTGGAGCGGCGTGGGGCGCTTCGGGGTGCGGGCGGGGTGCGTGCCGAGGCGCGGCCGTCGTTCGTGCTCGGCGCCGTACGTGCCGTCCGCGCCGTGCGGTACCGCTGCGCCCGCGCATGGGGCTGAGCGCCGCGACGTCGCCCCGTGCTGTCCGCGCCATGTGGCCGTACCACGGCTGTCCGCCGTGCGGCGGCCTCCCGTCAGCCGGCCCTACCCGGCCGCACCGCCGTGGCCGTACGGCTGTGACCGTGCTGTTCCCGCCGTCCGCCTTGTACGCTCCCGACCATGGATGACATCGCGGTCGGCCCCCTCGATCTCGCCGCCCGTGTGGATGACGCGCTGGCGGTCCAGGCCCTCGCCTTCGGCCTCACCGACGGCGAGATGGGCATCCGCCGCCCCATCATCCTCCGGCATCTGCAGTGCCCCGGGGCCCGCGCGCTGGGCGCCACCACGCCCGCCGGCCGCCTCGTCGGCTTCATCTACGGCATGCCCAACGACCGCGCCCACTGGTGGTCCGGCGTCGTCGAGCCCTACCTGCGGGCCCAGCAGCTCGACCACTGGCTCGACGACTCCTTCGTCATCACCGAACTCCACGTCCACCCCGCGTACCAGCACCGCGGCATCGGCCGTCGGCTGATCACGGAGCTGACCGACGCCACCACGTGCCCCCGCAGCATCCTCTCGGCCCTCGACACCGAGAGCCCCGCCCGCGCGCTCTACCACTCCCTCGGCTACCAGGACCTGGCCCGCCGCGTCCTCTTCCCCAGCGCCCCCACCCCTTACGCCGTCATGGGCGCCCCACTGCCGCTGCACCGCCACTGACCCGGCGCGCCCGCAGCGGGCGCGGGGCGTGGGCCCGCCGCGGAGGGGGCGGCCGGACGGGACGCGCGCATGGGGCGGGCACGGGGCGCTCCGCATGGGGCGGCGCGGGGCCCAGGCCATGGGGGGCCGGACGGCGCCGTACCCGGAGTTGCCCGACCGGGGCCGCCGGAGCCGTGCACGCCGCCCTGTGACGGCCCCGAGCGCCCCGCGGCCCGGTGCGCCTCGCCGGTCCATGCGCGGCGCTCCATGCCGTCCCGTACCCGCGCCCCATGTGCCTTGCCGCCCCATGCGCGGCGCTCCATGCCGTCCCGTACCCGCCCCATGCGCCGCGCTCCATTCCGTCCTGCGCCCGTCTCATGCGCCGCGCTCCATGCCGCGCCCCGCGGCCGCCTACGGCGCGCTCCACGCCCCGCGTCCCGCGCCCGCCCCATGCGTCGCGCCCCGTACGAGTGCCTTACGTCGACACGCCGCCCCCGCCCCATGCGGGCGCCTCGACCCCCACGAGCCGCCCTTCGATCGGGCGCCCCGCACCGTAGGCGCCAGGGCCCGCGCCCCATGCGGCCATGCCCCGTGCGGGTGCTTCACGCGGTACGCGCCGGGCCGGGCCCCACGCGTCAAGCCGCCGTACCCCGTGCGGGCCCGCCCCACGCACTGCGCCCACCCCTCCGTACACCGCGCCCAGTACAGAGCCCCCTCGCCCGCTCTCCGGGCCCCGTCCGCGGCGCCCCATGCGCGGGGCGCGGGGCGTCCGCGCGGTGCCCCGCGCCCCGTGCGGCGCGGGCAACCCATTTCCGTGCGCCATGCCGCGGCGGCTAACCTCCAGGGAGTCACCTTTCTTACGCAGGAGAAATTCCCATGGCCCACGCCGCTCAGGTCCAGCGCATGTCCCGATTGATGATCAAGACGCTGCGCGACGACCCGGCCGACGCCGAGACCGCCAGCCACAAGCTGCTGGTACGCGCCGGGTACGTCCGCCGTACGTCCGCGGGCATCTGGACCTGGCTCCCGCTGGGCAAGAAGGTGCTGGAGAACGTCTCCCGCATCGTCCGCGAGGAGATGGACGCCATCGGCGGCCAGGAAGTCCTGCTCCCCGCCCTGCTCCCCAAGGAGCCGTACGAGGCGAGCGGCCGCTGGGAGGAGTACGGCGACCTCCTCTTCCGCCTCAAGGACCGCAAGGGTTCCGACTACCTCCTCGGCCCCACCCATGAGGAGATCTTCACCCTCACGGTCAAGGACCAGTGCACGTCCTACAAGGACCTGCCGGTGATCCTCTACCAGATCCAGACCAAGTACCGCGACGAGGCCCGTCCCCGCTCCGGCGTGCTCCGGGGCCGCGAGTTCCAGATGAAGGACTCGTACAGCTTCGACACCACCGACGAGGGCCTGGCGACCTCCTACGCCCTGCACCGCGAGGCGTACACCAAGATCTTCGCGCGGCTCGGCCTGGACTACCGCATCGTCTCCGCCGTCTCCGGCGCCATGGGCGGCTCCGCCTCCGAGGAGTTCCTCGCCCCCGCCGCGGCCGGTGAGGACACCTTCGTGGACTGCCCCTCCTGCGACTACGCCGCGAACACCGAGGCCGTCACGGTCAAGGTCGCCCCGGTCGAGGGCGCCGACCACGGCCCCGTCGAGGAGCTGGACACCCCCGACACCCCGACGATCGAGGCGCTCGCCGCGCACCTGGACGTCCCGGCGTCGGCGACGCTGAAGAACCTTCTGGTGAAGGTCGACGGCGAGATCGTCGCGGTCGGCGTCCCCGGTGACCGCGAGGTCGACCTCGGCAAGCTCGGTGAGCACCTCGCCCCCGCCACCGTCGAGCTGGTCACCGCCGAGGACTTCGTCGACCGCCCCGACCTGGTCCGCGGCTACGTCGGCCCGCAGGGCCTGGCCGGGACCGCGTTCCGCTACCTCGCCGACCCGCGGATCGCCGCCGGCACCGCCTGGATCACCGGCGCCAACAAGCAGGGCATGCACGCGAAGAACGTCGTCGCCGGCCGGGACTTCGAGGTCGACGAGTACCTCGACGTGGTCGTCGTCGAGCCCGGCGACCCCTGCCCGCAGTGCGGCGCCGGTCTGCGCATCGACCGCGCCATCGAGATCGGCCACATCTTCCAGCTCGGCCGCAAGTACGCGGACGCCTTCGAGCTGGACGTGCTCGGCCAGAACGGCAAGCCCGCCCGCGTCACCATGGGCTCGTACGGCATCGGCGTCTCCCGCGCCGTGGCGGCCCTCGCCGAGCAGAGCCACGACGAGTCCGGCCTGTGCTGGCCCCGCGAGGTCGCCCCGGCCGATGTGCACGTCGTCGCCGCCGGCAAGGCCAAGCAGACCGAACTCGCCCTGGAGATCGGTGAGAAGCTCGGCGCCGCCGGACTGCGGGTGCTGGTCGACGACCGCGCCGGTGTCTCGCCGGGCGTGAAGTTCACCGACGCGGAGCTGATCGGCGTCCCGACCATCGTGGTCGCGGGCCGCCGCGCGGGCGAAGGCGTCGTCGAGGTCAAGGACCGCCGTACGGGCGAGCGCGAGGAGCTCTCTGTCGAGGACGCGGTCGCGCGACTCAGCGCGTAACGCGAACGACGGGGCCGGCCGGGGCGATGACTCCCCGGCCGGCCCTTCCGCGTGCTCGCGGCTGCCCTGAGCTTTGAGGCGTTACGCGGCTACACGGGCGGCAGTACGGGGCCCCGCGCACGGCCCCGTGAGGCGGGGCGGCGTCCCCTTCCGCATGGAGCAGCGACCTGTTCCAGCCACGGAGCCGCCCCATGCGTCCGCCCCATGCGTCCGCCCCATGCGTCCGCCCCATGCGTCCGCCCCATGCGCCCGCCCCATGCGCCCGCTACGAGGAGGGAGTCGGCGCCCCATGGGACCAGGGGGCGTGAACCCCGGGGCACGGAGCCAGGGCAGGGCACGCGAGGCCGCAGGTCGTCCAGAGCGAGGGCCCCTCAGAGCCAGGTGGCGAATTCCAGGAGGAGTTCGCCGTGGCGGCGGTCGCCCGAGGCGATCTCGCGGACCCCGGCGGCCACCGCGCGGTACAGCGTCCAGTCGCGCAGCCGGTCCCGGTCGAGCTCCAGGGACTCGGCGAGCTTCGCCACCCGGCGGCGGACCGCGGCGGCGGCGCCCGAGGCGGCCGCCAGATCCTCGAAGCGGTCCGTGACCAAAGCGGCGAGATCATAGGCCCGCTCGCCCACCACCGGGGCCGGGCCCACCGCCAGCCAGGGCGTCCGCTCCCCGGCCAGAACCTTCCCCTGGCGGAACGCACCGTGCAGGACGTACTCCTCGTCCGTGGAGGACGGCAGCGCACGGCGCAGCTCCGCCGCCTGCTCCACCAACGGGGCGGCCGCCGGCGCCCGGGCACCCGCCGCGCGCAGCTCCGCCACCGCTTCCTCGGTACGGCCCGACAACGTCGCGAAGCCGTGGTCCGCACCGGGCTCCACCCACAGGCGCCGTACCGTTCCTGCAGCCTCCAGCAGCGCCCGTGCCTCCGGCAGCGACCGCAGCGACACCGCGCCCTGGAGCCGCTCCAGCAGCAGCGCGCCGCTCGCCTCGTCCGCCCGCAGCAGCCGGACGGCGCCCCAGCCGTCCCACAGGCGCAGCGCCGCCGCCTCTCCCGCGTGCGAGCGGTCCGGTACGGGGAACTTGAGCGCCGCGGGGGTCCCGTCCTGCTGCCGGACGAGCGCGACCAGGCTGCTGCGGCCCCCGGGGGTGTCCACCCGCTCCAGCGTCAGCTCCCAGGCGTCGAGCCGCTCGTGGACCGCCGACGGCAGCGCGGCCAGCCAGGCGCGCACGGGGGCGGCCGGGTCGCTGCCGAGGGAGTTCACCAACCGCCGCGGTGGTTCGACGGGTGCCGTTGCCATGCCGTGCCGTGCCTTTCCAGGAGCAGGGGCCGCCCGGCCCGTGAGGGCCCGCGGCCGGTCGTTCAGAGCGCGTTCGCCGAGGCGCTCGTGGACGGGGACGGGGCGCCGCTCGCCGCCCGTTCCGCGAGCCCTGGGAAGGCTACGCCGCTGCCGCGCCAGCGCACCGCACGCACCGCCGCCTCACGGAGCGCGGCGGCCGCCTCCGCGCGGTGCGCCTCGTCCCCCGCACGCACCAGGCCCGCGTAGACGGCGGCGAGCCGGTCCTCCAACTCGGCGGCGAGCCGGACCGCGGCGGCGGCGTCCGGCACCGGGAAGGGCAACTCGTACGCGGCTGCCGCCGCCGCGGGCGTCCCGCCGAGATCACGCACCGTACGGCGCAGCGCGTCGCGACGCGCACGGTGCGCGTCGTAGGCGTCGCGGGCCTCTCTGCGGCGGTCGTCGCCGACGCGCCCGCCGACCACGCCGTAGCCGTAGACGGCGGCGTGCTCGGCGGCGAGGGCGCTCTGCGCGGCGGACAACTGCGTGGGGCGGGCGTCGGCGGTGCGCGGGGTGGGCGTCACGGGGCGGGCCTGTTCCTTCGGTGGATGGCGGGGCATGCCGGTACGGGGCACGGTGCGGTCCGCATGGTGCGGGCGCCCCATGCGCGCCGGGGCGGTGCCCGCGGACGCCGGTACGGGCGCCCGTACCGGGCACGGCGTACCGGTGGGGTCAGTCGACGGCGGTCAGCAGATACGCGTGGGCGGCGCCGGCCGCGGCCACCGAGGCCAGCAGCCGGGCCAGATCCGGCGGCGCGGTGCGCAGCGTACGGGCGCGGGTGTCGGCCAGCCGGCGCTCGGCATCGGCCAGCGCGCCGCGCGCCGCCTTCTCGTCACCGGGGACGCCTGGCGCGGCCACCTCGGGCCCCGCACCGGCCTTCTCCGACGCGGCGGTCTTCTCCGGGGCATCGGCCTCCGGCGGTGGAGCGGACTTCTCCGGCGCGCTCGGCCCCCCCGTCCCCCCGGGCGCCGACGGACCCGGTGAACCCGCAGACCCACCGGTGGGGGAGGAGGCGGGCCGGGCGCCGAACGCCTCCGCATGGCGCGCCACTTCGGCGCGGAGCGGCCCCAGGCGGGCCCCCAGGGCGGGGTGGGCGGCGAGGGTCGCGTCGTAGCGGGCCAGCAGACGGGTACTGTCGTCCGCCGCCGCGGCACGCAGCCGCGCCGTGGCCGTCGCCCGCCCCGCACGGGGCGGCCCGGAATCGTCGGAGCAGCCGGTCAGCAGCGGGGCGGCGCCCAGCGCGGCGCCGGCCAGCAGGGTCGTTCTACGCGTGAGCGCCACGTTCGGCACCATCCACATCCCGGGTCTTCCGTAGTGATCACCGCTGGCGAGCGTAGCCGCGACCGGCCACCGAATCGTCAGTACCCCGCCGGAACAGATAGGCTTTGACCCGACACGCGACCCACCCACAACAGCACACGCGGCCGAGGAGTCACCCGGATGAGCACCACCCAGAGCGAGAGGCTGCGCGGGCTGCTTGAACCGCTCGTCGCCGCACGAGAGCTGGATCTGGAAGAGATCGACGTGACCCCCGCGGGCAAACGGCGGGTGCTGCGGGTCGTGGTGGATTCCGACGCGGGCGTCCAACTGGACGAGTGTGCCGAGCTGAGCCGTGAGGTCTCGCAGGCGCTGGACGACTCCGACGTGATGGGCGGCGCCCCGTACACCCTCGAGGTCACCTCGCCCGGCGCCGACCGGCCGCTGACCGAGCTGCGGCACTACCGCCGCGCCGTCGGCCGGCTGATCAAGGCGCAGTTGCGCGAGGGCGGCGAGCTGGTGGCCCGTATCCAGGCGGTGGACGAGGACGGCCTCGACCTCGAGGTGCCGGGCGTCAAGGGCCGCAAGCCGACCGAGCGGCGGGTCGCCTTCGACGCGATCGCCAAGGCGCGGGTCGAGCTGGAGTTCAACCGTAAGAGTGAGCCGTCCGATCGGCACGCCGAGCAGGACGAAGAGAAGATCGACGAGAGCCAGGAGGAGGCGTAGCCGTGGATATCGACATGAGTGCCCTGCGGGGTTTGGTGCGGGAGAAGGAGATCTCGTTCGACCTGCTGGTCGAGGCGATCGAGTCGGCCCTCCTCATCGCCTACCACCGCACCGACGGCAGCCGCCGTCAGGCGCGGGTGGAGCTGGACCGCAGCAGCGGCCATGTGACGGTGTGGGCGAAGGAAGACGCGGCGGACCTGGAGCCGGGCGAAGAGCCCCGCGAGTTCGACGACACCCCGTCCGGCTTCGGCCGGATCGCGGCGACCACCGCCAAGCAGGTCATCCTGCAGCGGCTGCGGGACGCCGAGGAAGAGATCACCTTCGGCGAGTTCGCCGGGCGTGAGGGCGACGTCATCACCGGCGTCGTCCAGCAGGGCAAGGACCCGAAGAACGTCCTCGTGGACGTCGGCCCCATGGAGGCCATGCTCCCCGTACAGGAGCAGGTCCCCGGCGAGGACTACGCGCACGGCACCCGGCTGCGGTCGTACGTCGTGCGGGTCGCCAAGGGCGTCCGCGGCCCGTCCGTGACGCTGTCGCGCACCCACCCCAACCTGGTGAAGAAGCTCTTCGCCATGGAGGTGCCGGAGATCGCCGACGGTTCCGTCGAGATCGCCGCCATCGCGCGTGAGGCCGGACACCGTACGAAGATCGCGGTGCGCTCCACGCGCTCCGGGCTCAACGCCAAGGGCGCCTGCATCGGCCCCATGGGCGGCCGGGTGCGCGCGGTCATGGCCGAGCTGCACGGCGAGAAGATCGACATCGTGGACTGGTCGGACGACCCGGCCGAGCTGGTGGCGCACGCGCTGTCCCCGGCGCGGGTCAGCAAGGTGGAGGTCGTCGACCTCGCCGCGCGCTCCGCGCGGGTCACCGTCCCCGATTACCAGCTGTCGTTGGCCATCGGCAAGGAGGGGCAGAACGCCCGCCTCGCCGCCCGGCTGACCGGCTGGCGTATCGACATCCGCCCGGACACCGAGCAGCAGGCCCCCCGGGACTGAGCCGCACGGCACGCCCCCGCGGCACCGCTCGCGGAACATGAGTGGTGCCGCCGGGGGCGACCGGGAATTCTGAGCAGTCGTCCCGCCTTTACCCCATCGGGGTGAGGCCGGTGCGGGGAGGTAGACTTAAGCAGTGTCTGGCCGGACGCATGCCCGCGCATGCCCTGAGCGAACCTGTGTGGGATGCCGGGAGCGAGCGGCCAAGGGCGATTTGCTGCGCATCGTGGCGATCGAGGGTGAGTGCACCCCCGATCCTCGCGGTACGCTGCCCGGCCGGGGTGCTCATGTGCACCCGACACGGGTCTGTCTCGACCTGGCGGTCCGCCGCCGGGCGTTCAACCGGGCCTTCCGGGGCCCGGGGCCGTTCGACGCAGGGGCCTTGCGGGAGTACATCGAAGGCACCGGCCGGCGGCCCGGGAAATAACGCACAGCACGAATGCACAGCGCACGGAAAACCCCGTGCGGTCAGGTACCTCGCGAGTCGGAAGTAGGTCGAGATTGCGATGAGCACTCGATGAGTACGCGATGAGTACGCCCATGAAGTAGCGACGGTCCGGTGGACAACCCGGACCTAGAAGGAGCGAAGTGGCTAAGGTCCGGGTATACGAACTCGCCAAGGAGTTCGGAGTGGAGAGCAAGGTCGTCATGGCCAAGCTCCAAGAACTTGGCGAATTCGTCCGATCGGCATCCTCGACGATCGAGGCGCCGGTTGTTCGCAAGTTGACCGACGCTTTCCAGGCGGGTGGCGGCAGCGGCCGCGCCGCCGGTAAGCCCGCGGCGCCGCGCAAGGCCGCGCCCGCAAAGCCGTCCGCGCCCTCTCCGGCGCAGGCGGCCCGTCCGGCTGCCCCGAAGCCGGGCGCCCCCAAGCCCGGCGCGCCCAAGCCGGGCCCCGCGGCTCCGGCCGCGCCGGAGCCCCCCAAGAGCAGCGCGCTCGCCCCGGGCCCGCGGCCGGCGCCGGCCCGTCCGGCTGCCCCCAAGCCCGCTCCGGCCGCCCCCGCGCAGCCCGAGTTCCAGGCCCCGCCGTCCGCGCCCGCCGCACAGCCCGGCCCGCGCCCCGGCGCCACCCCCGGCCCTCGTCCGGCGCGCCCCGCGCCGCAGGGCGGCCAGGGTGGTCAGGGCGGCCAGGGTCGCGGCAACGCCCCGCGTCCCGGTGGGGAGCGCGCCCCGCGTCCCGGCGGCGGCCGTCCGTCCGGCCCGCGTCCGGGCAACAACCCCTTCACCTCGGGTGGCTCCACGGGCATGGCCCGTCCGCAGGCCCCCCGTCCCGGTGGTGCGCCGCGCCCCGGTGGCCAGGGTGGTCCCGGCGGCCCCCGTCCCCAGGGCGGCGGCCAGGGTGGTCCCCGTCCCCAGGGTCAGGGCGGCGCCCGTCCGACCCCCGGTGGTATGCCCCGTCCGCAGGGTGCGGCCCCCGGTGGCGCCCCGCGTCCCGGCGGCGGTAACCGTCCGAACCCGGGCATGATGCCGCAGCGTCCGGCTGCCGGCCCGCGTCCGGGCCCCGGCGGCGGCCGTGGTCCCGGCGGTGCCGGTCGTCCCGGTGGCGGCGGCGGTCGTCCCGGTGGTGGCGGCGGCGGTTTCGCCGGTCGTCCCGGTGGTGGCGGCGGCGGTCGCCCGGGTGGCGGCGGCGGTTTCGCCGGTCGTCCCGGTGGCGGTGGCCCCGGCGGTGGCTTCGGTGGCCGTCCCGGTTTCGGTGGCCGTCCCGGCGGTCCCGGTGGCCGCGGTGGCACACAGGGTGCGTTCGGCCGTCCCGGCGGTCCCGCGCGTCGCGGCCGTAAGTCGAAGCGGCAGAGGCGCCAGGAGTACGAGGCCATGCAGGCCCCGTCGGTGGGCGGCATCATGCTGCCGCGCGGCAACGGCGCGAAGGTCCGCCTCTCGCGCGGTGCCTCGCTGACCGACTTCGCGGAGAAGATCAACGCGAACCCGGCGTCGCTGGTCCAGGTCATGCTGAACCTCGGCGAGATGGTGACCGCGACCCAGTCCGTCTCCGACGAGACGCTGGAGCTGCTCGCCGGCGAGATGAACTACGTCGTCGAGATCGTCAGCCCGGAGGAGGAGGACCGCGAGCTGCTCGAGTCCTTCGACATCGAGTTCGGCGAGGACGAGGGCGGCGAGGAGATGCTCGTCGCGCGTCCGCCGGTCGTGACCGTCATGGGTCACGTCGACCACGGTAAGACCCGCCTGCTGGACGCGATCCGCAAGACGAACGTCATCGCGGGCGAGGCCGGCGGCATCACGCAGCACATCGGTGCGTACCAGGTCTCCACCGAGGTCAACGACGAAGAGCGCCGCATCACCTTCATCGACACCCCCGGTCACGAGGCGTTCACCGCCATGCGTGCCCGTGGTGCCAAGTCGACCGACATCGCGATCCTCGTGGTGGCGGCCAACGACGGTGTCATGCCGCAGACGATCGAGGCGCTGAACCACGCCAAGGCGGCCGACGTGCCGATCGTGGTCGCGGTCAACAAGATCGACGTCGAGGGCGCCGACCCGACCAAGGTGCGCGGTCAGCTCACCGAGTTCGGTCTGGTGGCCGAGGAGTACGGCGGCGACACCATGTTCGTCGACATCTCCGCCCGCCAGGGCACCAACATCGAGCAGCTGCTGGAGGCCGTGGTCCTGACCGCGGACGCCTCGCTGGACCTGCGCGCCAACGCGGAGCAGGACGCCCAGGGCATCGCGATCGAGGCCCACCTCGACCGCGGTCGCGGCGCCGTCGCGACCGTCCTGGTCCAGCGCGGTACCCTCCGCGTCGGCGAGACCATGGTCGTCGGTGACGCCTACGGCCGCGTCCGCGCGATGCTCGACGACAAGGGCAACAACGTCGAGGAAGCGGGTCCGTCGACCCCCGTCCTGGTCCTGGGTCTCACCAACGTCCCGGGCGCCGGCGACAACTTCCTCGTCGTCGACGAGGACCGTACGGCCCGCCAGATCGCCGAGAAGCGCGCGGCGCGTGAGCGCAACGCCGCCTTCGCCAAGCGCACCCGCCGGGTGTCCCTCGAGGACCTCGACAAGGTGCTCAAGGCCGGCGAGGTGCAGCAGCTCAACCTCATCATCAAGGGCGACGCGTCCGGTTCGGTCGAGGCCCTGGAGTCCTCGCTGCTCCAGCTCGACGTCGGCGAAGAGGTCGACATCCGGGTGCTGCACCGCGGCGTCGGTGCGGTCACGGAGTCCGACATCAACCTGGCGTCCGGCTCCGACGCGATCGTCATCGGCTTCAACGTGCGCGCCGAAGGCCGTGCCACGCAGATGGCTGACCGCGAGGGCGTCGACGTCCGGTACTACTCGGTCATCTACCAGGCGATCGAGGAGATCGAGGCGGCCCTCAAGGGCATGCTCAAGCCGGAGTACGAGGAGGTCGAGCTCGGTACCGCGGAGATCCGCGAGATCTTCCGCTCGTCCAAGCTCGGCAACATCGCGGGTGTCCTCATCCGCTCCGGCGAGGTCAAGCGCAACACCAAGGCGCGCCTCATCCGCGACGGCAAGGTGGTCGCGGAGGACCTCACCATTCAGGGCCTGCGCCGCTTCAAGGACGACGTCACCGAGATTCGCGAAGGTTTCGAGGGCGGTATCAACCTCGGCAACTACAACGACATCAAGATCGACGACGTCATCGCGACGTACGAGATGCGCGAGAAGCCGCGCGGCTGATCATGTAGCGCACTGTCCGCGCGGAGCCCGGCCCCCTTCGGGGCGGCCGGGCGGCGGGCGGACCCGGGGCCGGTCGGCGGAGCGTAATTTCCGTCGATCGGCCCCGGCCGTTGCGTGTACGGTGCGAAGGACTCGCGATTCCGAGGCCCCACGGGTGGCTCTACCCGTCGTACATGTACGTAGGGACACTGTCCTTCGATCTGCTTCTCGGCGACGTACGGTCGCTGAAGGAGAAGCGCTCCGTCGTCCGCCCGATCGTCGCCGAGCTGCACCGCAAGTACGCGGTGAGCGTCGCGGAGGTCGGGGACCAGGATCTGCACCGCCGGGCCGTCATCGGCCTCGCGGTGGTCTCCGGGGACGCGGGGCATGTCACCGAGGTGATGGACCGCTGCGAGCGCCTGGTCGCCGCACGGCCCGAAGTGGAGCTGCTGTCGGTTCGCCGGCGGCTGCACGGCGACGACGACTGGTCATGACGGCCGGGCGGACGGACGCCGGTGGAAGCACAATTGTGGAAGATACGAAGGAGACGGACCAGTGGCCGACAATGCGCGGGCGAAGAAGCTGGCGGACCTCATCCGGGAGGTGGTCGCCCAGAAGCTGCAGCGCGGCATCAAGGACCCGCGGCTCGGCACGCACGTGACCATCACGGACACCCGCGTCACCGGCGACCTGCGGGAGGCGACGGTCTTCTACACGGTGTACGGCGACGACGAGGACCGTGCCAGTGCCGCCGCGGGCCTGGAGAGCGCCAAGGGCATCCTGCGCTCGGCGGTCGGCGCCGCGGCCGGTACGAAGTTCACGCCGACGCTGACGTTCGTCGCGGACGCCCTGCCGGAGAACGCCAAGACGATCGAGAACCTGCTCGACAAGGCGCGGGCCTCGGACGCCAAGGTGCGGGAGGTGTCGTCGGGCGCGCAGTACGCCGGTGACGCCGACCCGTACCGCAAGCCGGGCGACAACGAGGACGATGAGGGCGCAGCCGCAGAATGAAGCGTAAGAACACCGGGCCGGACGGCCTTGTCATCGTCGACAAGCCGTCCGGCTTCACGTCGCACGACGTCGTGGCGAAGATGCGGGGCATGGCGCGGACGCGCCGGGTCGGCCACGCCGGGACCCTCGACCCGATGGCGACGGGCGTCCTCGTCCTCGGCATCGAGCGGGCCACCAAACTGCTCGGCCACCTCGCGCTGACGGAGAAGGAGTACGTCGGCACGGTGCGGCTCGGGCAGACCACCGTCACCGATGACGCGGAGGGCGAGATCACCGCGTCGAAGGCGGCGCACGGTCTGGCGCGGGTGGACATCGACGCGGGCGTCGCGGAGCTGTCCGGCGCGATCATGCAGGTGCCGTCGAAGGTCAGCGCCATCAAGATCGACGGGAAGCGGTCGTACTCGCGGGTGCGGGACGGCGAGGACGTCGAGATCCCGGCCCGGCCGGTCACCGTCTCGTCGTTCGTCGTCCACTCCGTGCACGAGGCCGAGGCGGAGGACGGCACCCCGGTGACCGACCTGCTGGTCTCGGTCACCTGCTCCTCGGGGACGTACATCCGCGCGCTCGCCCGGGACCTGGGCGCGGGGCTGGGCGTCGGCGGGCATCTGACGGCGCTGCGGCGCACCCGGGTCGGGCCGTACAAGCTCGACCGGGCGCGGACCCTGGAGCAGTTGCAGGGCGCGGTGGACGACGCCGAGGGCGCCGGGCTGCCGGTGATGCCGATCGGTGAGGCCGCGGCTGCCGCCTTCACCCGCTGGGATGTCACCGCGGCGCAGTCCCGGCTGCTGGTGAACGGCGCGCGGGTCCCGATGCCGCTGTTCGAGACCGACGGACCGGTCGCGGCGTTCGACCCGGACGGCACCTTCCTCGCTCTGGTGGAGAACCAGGGGGGCCGGGCCAAGAGCCTGGCGGTGTTCGCCTAGGAAGGGCGGAGCCGTACGGCGCGGAGAGTGCCGGGCCGCGTGGTGTCGGGCCGCGTGGTGCGGTGGTGCTGTGCGGTCGGCGGGCGGCAGAGATGCCGGGACGGGGGAGAGGTCGGCCCGGAGCCCATGAGGCTCCGGGCCGACCTCTTTGCTTGGGGCGGGGCGGGGCGGGGTTGTGCGTGGGGCGTGGGGCACGAGGTGGGCGCTCCGTGCCCCGACCTTCGTGGCCCGTGCTCCGTGTGGAGCGGCGGTCGCGTGGGGCCGGCCTGCCTGGTGCATGGGGCGGGCGGTGTGGGGCCCGCATGGGGCGGAGTGGGGCTGTGTGCGGGGCGGAGTTCGGGGCTGGCCGCGTGGACGGTGCGGGGTGCGGGGCGGCCCCGTGCCGTGCGCACGGCACGCCCCGAGCGGAACGCCCGGTGCGCACGGGGCGGGTGGCCTGGTGCGGGGGCCGCGTGGTGCCCCGCACTCGTGCTCTCCGAGAGGGCGAGCGGGTGGCCCCATGCGGTGCGCTTCATACGGCGGGTCCGTTCCGCCTGGTGCGGGGGCGGGGCAGAGCCGTCCGCGCCCCGTGCGGCGCTGCCCCGTGCGGCGCTGCCCCGTGCGGGGCTGGTGCGTGGCGCCCCATGCGTCCGTCTCAGGGGGGCGGGGACGAAGCGGGCGGGGCCTTCGGGGAGGTGAGGCCACCCTTCTCGGGTGGCGGGGGGCCCGGCATGGCAGTCTTAGACCTGCGTCATGCCGAATTGACGCAGTGGACGGACAAGAGTTCGGGCGAGGAGCGGGCACAGTGCAGCGCTGGCGTGGCTTGGAGGACATCCCCGAGGGCTGGGGGCGCAGCGTCGTCACCATCGGCTCGTACGACGGAGTGCACCGCGGCCACCAATTGATCATCGGTGAGACCGTCGCGCGCGCCCGGGAACTGGGCATCCCCGCGGTGGTCGTCACTTTCGACCCGCACCCCAGCGAGGTCGTCCGCCCCGGCACCCATCCGCCGCTGCTCGCCCCGCACCACCGGCGTGCGGAGCTGATGGGGGAGCTGGGCGTCGACGCCGTTCTGGTGCTGCCGTTCACCCGGGAGTTCTCGCAGCTTGCGCCCGCCGACTTCGTGGCGAAGGTGCTGGCCGACAAGTTGCACGCGCGGATCGTCGTCGAGGGCCCCAACTTCCGCTTCGGGCACAAGGCGAAGGGCACCGTCGAGACCCTCGCCGAATTGGGTGTCGCCCACGGCTTCACCGTCGAGGTCGTCGACCTCGTGGAGCGGGGTTCGGCGGGCGGCGGGGTGCCGTTCTCGTCCACGCTGACCCGTCGGCTGGTCGCCGAGGGCGACGTCGCGGGCGCGGCGGAGGTCCTGGGGCGGCCGCACCGTGTCGAGGGCATCGTCGTCCGCGGGGCGCAGCGGGGCCGTGAAATGGGCTTCCCCACCGCCAATGTGGAGACGCTGCCGCACACCGCGATCCCGGCCGACGGGGTGTACGCGGGTCTGCTGCACGTCGAGGGCGAGGCGATGCCCGCGGCCGTATCGGTTGGTACCAACCCGCAGTTCGACGGGAAGAGCCGCACGGTCGAGGCGTACGCGATCGACCGGGTGGGGCTCGACCTGTACGGCCTGCACGTCGCGGTGGACTTCCTCGCGTACATCCGGGGCCAGGAGAAATTCGCCACGCTCGACGCGCTGTTGGAGCGGATGGCGATCGATGTGAAGCAGGCCCGCGAACTGATCGCCGCGGCGGACTGAACCGGCCGAAGGGGCGGGCTCGCGCCGCACGACGGGGCGCCCGGGGAGAGACCCGGGCGCCCTTCGCCGTGACAGCCGCGCCATGCGTCGCGGGCCCCGTGCGGGGCGCGGGCGTCTGCCTCGTGGGCCATGGCCGTGCGTAGCGCGGAAGCACCGCCGCGCGCCCCACGCAGGTGCGGTCGTACGGCCCCGTGAGGCCGTGGGCGTACGCGTCACGCCAACTCGTTCGCCCCGTGCGGTGGTGAACTGGAGCGGGGCGAGCAAGACGTAAGCCGGCCCGCCCCATGCGTCCGTGGTCGTGCGTACCGCGGAAACCCCGCCGTACGCCCCATGCGCGTGCTGCCGTGCGGGCGGCCGTCGGCCCCATGCGGGCATGGCGTACCCACCGCACAGGGGCGCCCGGCCGCACCATGCGCGCCACTGCCGGGCGCACCACGCGGGCGGGGCCCGGCACCGTGAAGTGCCGGGCCCCGCCCGCGTGGTGTGGCGACCACCGCGTCACTGCGGAGGTTGCTGCTGCCACCCCTGCTGGTCGGGCTGGGGAGAGTCCGGGGCGGGCTGCTGCTGCCAGTGGGCGGGCGGCTGTTGCGGCTGCTGGGTCCAGCCGCCCTGCTGCGGCGGGTAACCGGCCGGCGGCTGCGCCTGGGGCTGCTGCTGCGGCTGACCCTGCTGCGGGTATTGCTGCTGCGCGTACGGGTCCTGGGCGGCGTACGGGTCCTGGCCCATCTGCTGTCCCTGCTGCGGGTACATCCCCTGGGCCTGCTGGGCGCGGGAGAAGTCCTCGGCGACCAGGGCGGACAGGTTGAAGTACGCCTCGCGGGTCTTGGGCCGCATCATGTCGAGATCGACCTCGGCACCGGCGGCGAGATGCTCGTCGAAGGGGACGACGACCACACCGCGGCAGCGCGTCTCGAAGTGCGACACGATGTCGTCGATCTTGATCATCTTGCCGGTCTCGCGGACCCCGGAGATCACCGTGATACCGCGCTGCACCAGGTCGGCGTAGCCGTGCGCGGAGAGCCAGTCCAGCGTGGTGCTGGCGCTGCTCGCACCGTCGACGGACGGCGTGGAGATGATGATCAACTGGTCGGCGAGGTCCAGGACGCCGCGCATGGCGCTGTAGAGCAGACCCGTACCGGAGTCGGTGAGGATGACCGGGTACTGGCGCCCCAGGACGTCGATCGCGCGCCGGTAGTCGTCGTCGTTGAACGTCGTGGAGACCGCCGGGTCGACGTCGTTGGCGAGGATCTCCAGACCGGACGGCGCCTGCGAGGTGAACCGGCGGATGTCCATGTAGCTGTGCAGGTGCGGGATGGCGTGCACCAGGTCACGGATGGTCGCGCCGGTCTCGCGGCGGACGCGGCGGCCGAGGGTACCGGCGTCCGGGTTCGCGTCGATGGCCAGGATCTTGTCCTGCCGCTCGGAGGCGAGCGTGGCGCCGAGCGCGGTGGTGGTCGTCGTCTTGCCAACACCGCCCTTGAGGCTGATCACCGCGATCCGGTAGCAGGACGTCACCGGCGTACGGATCAGCTCCAGCTTGCGCTGACGCTCCGCCTCCTCCTTCTTCGCGCCCAGCTTGAACTTGGACGGCTGCGCGTTGGCACCCGGCTTGCGCCGCTTGGGCTGGTTGCGCAGCAGCCGGTCGGAGGTCAGCTCGACCGCGGCGCTGTAGCCCAGCGGCGCACCGGGAGTGGCCCGCTGCTGCTGCGGCTGCTGCTGCCCCGGCTGGGAGTACGACGCGTAGTTCGCCGCACCGCCACCGGCCTGCTGCCCCGGCAGCGGCTGATGCGGCACCTGCCCCTGCTGCGCCTGCTGTGCCGCCTGTCCCTGCTGTGCCGCCTGGGCCTGCTGGGCCGCCTGCGCCTGCGGGTCGTACCCGGTGGGCTGCCCCTGCTGCGGGTACCCGGCCTGGTGCTGCTGCTGGGCCTGCTGGGCGGCCTGTTGGGCCTGCGGGTCGTAGCCCTGCTGCGGGGCGGCCTGCGGCTGCGGCTGCTGCTGCGGGTACCCCTGCGGGGCGGGCTGCGGGTAGCCGTACGCCGACTGCTGCGCGGGCGCCTGCTGCTGGGGCTGCTGCGGGTAGCCGTACGCGGGCTGCGGATAGCCGTACGCGCCCGGCTGCTGCTGGGGCTGCTGCTGCGGGTACCCGCCCTGCTGGGGGTGGCCCTGCGGGGCGGCCTGCTGCGGGAAACCGGCCTGCGGCGCGGCCTGGGGCTGGACCTGCGGCTGCTGCTGCGGGGGCAACTCCTGCCCCGGCTGCGGCTGCTGGGCCTGCGGCGGCTGGGCCTGGGCCTGCTGGGCCTGAGCCGTCCGCGGATCGGCGGGCTGGTACTCCGGCGGCAGCGGCGGCAGCCCGCCCTGACCGGGTACGGCCTGCGCGGCGGCGTCCGGCTGCGCGGGCCACGGAGCGCCCTGCGGCGGCACACCCGGCTGCGCCCCGCCCTGCGGCGGAACGGCCTGCGGGGCACCACCCTGCGGGGGCTGCTGGGGCGCGACCGCCTGCTCCGGCACCGGCGCGGGCTGCTGCCCGGGCGGTGCGGTCTGCGGGGCCTGCGGCGGCACCGGCTGCGCGGCGGCCTGCGGTGCCTCCGGGGCCGGCTGCTCCGGCGCCTGCGGGGCGGGCGCGGCCTCCTCGGGGACCCGCACGGCTTCGGGCCGCGGCGCGTCGGCCACGGGCGCGTCGGCCACCCGCGGGGCGGCCGCTTCATCGGTCCGCGGCGCGGTCGGTGCCTGCTCCTCGGCGGGGGCCGGCTCGGGCTCGTCCGGCTCGTCGTCGTCCCACAGGGAGGCCGACGGGTCGGCGCCCGTACCGGAACGGACGTTGCCACTGGCCGCCACCGGAGCGGCGGGCGCCGGGGCCTCCGCGGGCGGCGCGTCCTGGGGCGCGGCGGCCTCCGCGGGCTCCTGCGGCCGCAGCATCGGGAAACCGGGCGGCGCGGTGTCGGCGGGCGGCGGCACCGGGGCCGGGGCGCCGACGGGGCCGGGGGCGCCCTGCGGCCCGCCGGTCACCGGCGGGCCCGCGACGCCCTGGCCGGGCAGCGGCTGCCCGGTGGGCGGCGGCGTGGGGGCGGGGGACGGGGCGGGCGCCATGGGGGTGCCCGCGCCGCCGCTGGTGTCGTTGCTCGCGTACCAGGCCGGAGCCGCAAAATCGATCTTGAATTCCCCCGTCAGGTCGAACTCGGACTGTTCGTCGTCAGGGTCGTTCCCGTCCGGGCGGAAAGCCTCCCGCTCGTTCACTGTGCCTCCTGGTGTACTGCAACGCACCTGAACGGCAGGACCGGATACAGGCGGATCGATCGGATGTCACGGAATTCGGAACACACCGCCCGGGACTGCGCCAACACTGCTTTCTCCATCCCCGTACCGGCTGCCGTCCGGTGTGCTCCTGCGGCTTCATACAGCCTAATCAAGAGTCGGGCCCGAACGGCAGCCGACGTCATGTCGTCTTCTGACCCTGCGGCACGCCTACGGGCGCATCCGAGGATGCGCCCGTAGGAAATGCCCTTCGCGGACGGGCCGCACGGCACGCGGCACCGCACGTCCGTACGGCGCCGTCAGTCCATCCGGCGCGGACCGCCGAGCAGATTGGTCTCCGCCTCGGTGGGCTGCGTCATCACGAACTGGTGGTTGTCGCGGGTGCACCAGAGCATCGCGTTGTCGCTCAGCGTCGGCAGCACCGCGCCCACCTGCTGCGGCAGCCGCATCACGCGCGTCACGACCTCCGCCTCCTCCGGCGACAGCCGCTGGAGCCCGACCAGGTCCGCCCGGCCCAGCATCTGCGGCGACCGCGGCCCGAGGAACGGCAGCACCGTGAGCACCGACTGCCAGGGGCTCGGCGCGAGTTGGTTGCGCGGGGGGCGCGCGCCCATGTCCCGCACCACCAGAACGGGGCTGGAGACCGACGGCCCCTGGGGCGCGATCTGCCGCACCTCGTGCACCGACACGCACTGCTGACCGCCGCCGGCGGCCTGCGCCATCTGCCCCCAGGCCGGCGGCCGCGCCGTCTCCACCGCCACCCGCGCACCGGTGGCGACCGTACGCAGCGCCAGCACCTGCGCCATCCACATGCTGCCGACCAGCGCGATCTCCAGCGGCGCGGGCCGCAGCAGGCTCAGCACCGCGGGCTGGTTCTGCGGATCGATGCCGATGATGACGCCGTCGTCGCCGACCGGCAGGGTCAGCGAGGCCAGCGACTCGGCCGTCAGCACGTGCGGGGCACGGCGCGGACCGCGCAGCCCGAAGCCCGGCTGCGGCACCGGGCCCGAGCGCGCCGACCGCTGCTCGTCCGCGCGCGGCTGGTGCGAGGGACGGCGCCCCTGACCGGTGTCGGGCGCGCCGATCGGCGGATTGCGCCAGCCCGTCCCGGAGTTGTTCACACGCGGCTGATACGTGGGAGAGGCCATCAGCGGGTACCTCCGAGGGGGAGCGTGGCGAGCAGACCGGGAAGCTGTTCCCGGTCGAGCCGGACGAGACCGACCTTCGCCGAGCCGGAACGCCGCTCCAACTCCCGCTGCGCGGCGTCGAGTTCGTTCTCGCTGCGGGTCGACAGCCGGACGTAACCCGAGATCGCGGGCGCCCGCCCGCTGCCGTGCGTCGCGGTCAGCGCGAAGGTACTGGCCATCGCCGGGGTGCTGGTCAGCAACTGGGTGACGGCCGCCAGCGGCGCACCGCCGGGACCGAGCTGGGGCCAGCGGCCGATCCAGTACGTGGTGTGCCAGCGGTCGTCGCAGCGCCACGCCCGCGTCGTCTCCTGGGTACGGCGCCCGGAGCGGCCCTCCCGCCCCATCGCGCCGTTGGCGGCCCGCGGGCTCACGCACACCGCCGTGCCGACCGCCGCCACGACCTCCCGCTCGGCCAGGACGCGCGCCCGGACGCCGTGCGAGGTCAGCCGGCTCACCAACTGGTCGGCGGCGCGCAGCAGTGAACGCTTGGCGCCCTCCATGCCGCCGCCGCGGGCCTCGATCGCCTCCGCGCACAGCTCCGGATCGAGCTTGAGCGCGATCCACGTCAACTGCACCGCGGGGGTCTGCGACTGCGCCGCCAGCGGTGCGTACGACCGGGCGGCGACGGCCTGCTCGGGCAGGTGCGGCGCCGGGGCGGGCTGTGTGTACTGCACGTACTGCACGGACTCCAGGTGGATGTCCTCGATGTCGAGCGCGGTGTGCAGCACGTCGAGCGGCAGCATGTGGCTGCCGCGGGCGGGCCGCAGCGGCTCGTCCCGGGGCTCGACCTGCACCAGCGCGGTCAGGAAGGTGCCGTCCCCGACGAAGCCGACGGCCCGCTGCTCGGCGTCGGTGTACTCGTAGGTGCGCAGCGCCGGGTCGCACTCGACGACCGGGGCGAAGGCCGGCTCGACGCCCGGCGCCACCGGGGCGCTCGCGGCCTTGCCGCGGCGCTTCATCGCGCGCACGGTCGTGATCCACTCGGGGAGCGGGATCCGCCGGCGCCTGCCGAGCGCGAAGATGACGAGGACGGCGGCGAGCACGACCGCGACGGTCAGCGCGATCACGTTCACGGACGCGCCGACCAGGACCAGTGCGGCGGCGATCTCGATGATGGCCAGCTGCTGTACGCGGACCGGGCCGATGCTGCCGATCTGCGGCCGCAGCCGGGGGGCCACCGGCCCGTCCGGCGAACTCTGCCCGCCCCGGCCGCCGTTGGCCGGATCCGATCCGTCCCGGCCGCCGTGTCCCGCGTCGCGCGGTGCAGCGGAAGGCGGTTGCTGCTGTTGCCGCCCATTGCGGCGTCGAGCCCTGGTGGCGCTGGACATCCCCCGGCCTGCTCCTCTACTGGTGGTGTGGCCTCACGGCGTATCAATCGCCGTCGAGACTGGTGCGTTGGAAGGTGGCACCCGTACCGTACGGGTCGATCGACACACGGCATAGTAGAGGGCGCTACGGCGTGAGTGCCGGGGGCGGTCGATGTGGATCCGACACGCGGGGAGAGAAAGCAACAATGGCATCACGTCGGGACGAGCTCAATGCGTATTCATTCGCGAGGAAGCGTACGAATGCCGCATTTCTGAAGCCGCTGCCGAGCGGCTCGATCGAGAGTGCGCCGCGCCCTCTGAAGGCCGTGCTGCCGAGCGTTCTGATGGGCGTCGTGATCCTGGTCGGCTTCGGTGCCTGCGGCATCCTGAGCCCGGTGGCGCCCCAGGGGTGGGACGCGGTCGGGGAAAACGTCATCGTCGGCTCCGATTCGACCACTCGTTACGTCGTACTCAAGAGCGACAACGGTCAGGGCAAGAAGGAAAAACTCCTTCACCCCGTTCTGAACCTCGCCTCCGCGAAACTCCTTCTCGATCCCGACAAGTACAAAGTCGTGAATGTGAAGGAATCCGAACTGGACGGAAAGATCGCGCACGGCCCCGCCGTCGGAATTCCGTTCGCCCCCGACCGTCTTCCCAACAAGGACGACGCGGGCAAGGCGAAGACCTGGGCCGTCTGCGACCGTCCGGGCAGCGGTACCAACAGCAAGCCCCAGCAGGCCGTGTTCGTGCTCGGGGGCAAGGACAAGGAACTCGTCCAGGGCAAGGGCCGCCTCGACATGCGTCAGGTGCTCTTCGTACGTGATCCGCAGAACAAGCTCTGGCTGGTCGACCACAACGGCTTCAAGTTCGCGCTCGACGCCACCCTGCACGGCCGCATCCCCCAGCCCGCGGGCGAGGCGACCAAGAACAACCCGGACCCGGACACGGTCCTGCGCCGCGTGCTCTTCCAGGAGGCCGAGCCGCAGGACGTGACGCAGGCGTGGATGGACACCCTCGTCAAGAGCCCGGTGCCCATCTACATGCCGATCATCGCCGGCGCGGGCAAGCCCTCGCACGCCGCCGGCGTCCCCGCGCAGCACCGCACCATCGGCACCGTCCTCGAAATCCCCGGCAGCGCGGACCAGAGCGCGGCGGACGGCGAGAAGGCGGGCAAGAAGTACGTCGTTCTCGCGGACGGCGTACAGCAGGTGTCGGACTTCGTCGCCCAGCTCCTGCTGGAGGGCCCGAACGCCCGCATGGTGCACCCCGACGGCTCGGCCATGAGGCCCGAGCAGGTCTCCACCTCCAGCATCGACCCGATGCGGGACGACAAGGGACGGTTCATCTCGTACCTGGGCAAGGTGCCGAGCACCGATGTGGACATGCCCTGGCCGACCGAGGTCGTCGACATGGCCAACAACTTCGCCCAGGGCTCCCAGACCGGCGGCCTGACGACCCCGACCGACAACGGCGTCTCCTGCAGCGTCTACGACGGCACCACCACCAAGCTCCCCGGCGGCGCCGACAAGGCCCTCGGCTACCCCAACGGCCTGCCGAACATGGGCACCTGGATCGGCAAGGACTACCCGGCGAACATCGCGAGCGGCGCCTCCTCCTACGTCACCCCGGGCAGCGGGATGCTCTTCCAGCGGGTCCGCACCCCCCAGGAGAAGGACGGGTCGCTCTACCTCGTCACCGACACCGGGCTGCGGTACCGGGTGCCGGTCAACAACGACAGCTCCGACAAGGCGGGCAACGCCAACCAGGAGGTCAACCAGGCGGCCCTGCGCCTGGGGTACAAGGACGTCCACGCGGACCCCGTGCTGATGACGTGGGCGGATCTGCTGTCGGAGGGGCCGGCGCTCAGCGTCGCGGCCGCCCGTAAGACCGGCACGTCCTGACAAGGGGGGCGGGTCTCTCCGGCCCGCCCCGATACCGCACCGGACTTCCTGGATGGGCCACCTGAACCGGGTGGCCCACCCAGCTTTTTCCGGATTTGCTCCGTGGTTTCCGGTGCTCCCCGGGAAGGCCCCGGAAAACCTTGATGCCTTTCTTCGCGGGCCGATAGAATGCCGCGTGCCCACTTCGCGTGATGATTTCGGTGAACTGGGCGCACGGGGCGGCCAGTTGGCGTGTTGTGGTGATCCCGTCACAACACCGCTCCCTCTGTTGGGAGTGGCCGTATGAAGTGGTTAAAGTGGTCGTCGGCGTCGGCAGGTGGCGCCGACCGCGCGGCGCCTTCACCGGTGCGGCGCGGGTGACGCGCGAGTCTCATGGGGGACGTTGCAATGAGTGGCGGAAATTTCCAAGTAACGGCAGAAGAGATGGTCGCGTTCAGCGGCAAGATCGACTCTGTCGCTCAGGCGATCGACGGTGAGATCCGCCGACTGGGAGGGACCGTCGAGAACGTGTCCTCCGCGTGGAAGGGCCAGGCGGCCACCAGGTACCACCAGCTCCAGACGCAGGTCAACGAGGACGCGACGCGTATCAATCAGCTTCTGAAGGAAATCAAGGAAGCGATCGACCAGACGACGGGGAACTACACGTCCTCGGAAGAAGACCAGGCGGCATCGATTTCCCACATCGACGCCTCCCCCTTCGGGTGAGCCCCGGCGCCGCTCCGGCGGCGCCCGGTGAGTCAGGTGCCGTGGGGACGGCGGCCCGCTGTCGGACGGGCCTCCCCGCGGCCAGGTGAATCGATCCACACCATTCCGAGGAGACAGAATGTCGCACGGTCAGATTGCCGTAAGCCCCGAGCAGATCCAGCACGCGGCCTCCGAGGTGCGCCGCACCGCGAACCAGGTCCGTCACCAGCTCGACGACCTGGAGGCGGGCGTCAAGCGGATCGCCGAGAGCTGGAGCGGTTCGGCGAAGGAGGGCTACCACGCGCGCCAGCAGGAGTGGGACAAGCGCGCCAGCTCCCTCCACCACACGCTGGAGGCCATCGCCAAGGCGCTCGACACCGCGGCTGACAACTACCGGCAGACCGAGGACCGGAACGCCAAGATCTGGTAACAGCACCAAGAGGCTCCCGCCTCGGGGCGGGAACCACACCGGCTGAGCAGCCCCGAGGCTCGCACAGTGGCAGAAGAGGGCGGGCGCGCTGCACCAGTGCGCCCGCCCTTCTGGCGTCCACCTCCGCACCGCTCGCCGCTCCTCAGCCGACGGCACCTCCGTACCGCTTCTTCGTCTCGTCCCGTCCACCACGCATGGAGAGCAGACAACCCGTGGGATCTCGCGCCAACGGTCACCGAGCAGGGCATCACCGCCGCGCGGCGGGCGTATGGGTGACAACGGCCTGCACCATCGCTCTTTCCGGCGTCACCGCCCTCCCGGCGGCCGCGGACGAGAACGTTCCGCTGAACAGCGGTGAGTGCAAGTTCAACACCACCGACATCAAAGAGACCCCGTGGTCCCTGCAGCGCCTCATGACGCAGCAACTGTGGGCGAACACCAAGGGCGCAGGCGTCCGCGTCGCCGTCATCGACACGGGCATCGACGCCGGGAACGACCAGATCAAACCGGCCATCGGGGCCGGCGGCAAGACCTTCGTCAAGGGCGGTAAGGCCACCGAGGACCGAGTGGGCCACGGCACCAAGGTCGCCGGCATCATCGCCGCCCAGACACGGCCCACCTCGGGCTTCTACGGTCTCGCGCCCGAGGCCAAGGTCATCCCGTTCCAGCAGACCGACCAGGAGAAGCCCGGCACCGCCGACAGCCTGGCCAAAGCCATCAACGCGGCCGTCGACGAGCACGTCGACATCATCAACATCTCCCAGGGCACGGACGCGAGCGAGGAACTGCTCCCCACCCTGAAGGCCGCGGTCGCCAACGCCGCGAGCAAGAACGTCCTCATCGTCGCCTCGGCGGGCAACGACGGCGCTTCCGGCAAGGAGAAGCGCATGTACCCGGCGGCGTTCCAGGAGTACGACAACGTCCTGGCCGTCGCCGCCTCCGACCGCAACAACGAACGCGCGGCCTTCTCCCAGCCCGGCGACTACGTCGACATCGCGGCGCCGGGCGTCGACATGGTCTCCACCGTGCCCGACGGCGGCAACTGCGTGGACCAGGGCACCAGTTTCGCCGCCCCGTACGCGGCCGGCGCCGCGGCGCTCCTCAAGGCCCTGCACAAGGACTGGAAGCCGCAGGAGCTGATCTGGCACCTGGAACAGACCGCCGAACGCGTCAGCCGCGGCCCGGACCACAACATCGGTTGGGGCGTCATCGACCCGGTGGCCGCCCTCAACGACACCACCCGGCCCACCGGCCGGCCCACTCCGGACAAGCCCGCCAGCCAGAACAACACCAAGATCGAACCGGCGGCTCTCACCATCGGAGAGAGCCCCGAGGACCGACGGGCGCGGATTTCCCTTTACATTGTGGGCGGAGGACTTCTGGCGGTCGCCGGGGTTGTCGGGGCGTCCATCGCACTGCGCGACTGGCGCCGCAAGACGGGAATCGCATCACACGGGGAGACACATCATGGGTGATCAATACCGCGTTGACCTCGGCGCGCTCGAGGACACGGTCAGGAAGCTCAACGGCATCATCAAGGACCTCGGTAACGCGCATGCGGACACGCGTTACAAGACATCGCTGTCGCCGAACGCCTTGGGCGCGGACGCCCCTGGTGCCAGCTTCCTGGAGGCGCGCAAGCTGACGAATGCCCATACGGAGATGAAGACGCACATCGAGGAGGTTGTGCAGCATCTCAACGACGTCATGGACAAGTTCGGCACCAATACGCGCAAGGCGCACGGGAATTACCAGGACCAGGAATCACAGACGGCCGGGAGCATGTCCGGTGAGTGATGTGGGCTTTCGGACGCTCACGTGTGGAGGGTCCGTAACGGGCGTGGAGAAGCAAAGGGGGAAAAGGGCATGAGTGGTACTGAATCCGAGTACATCCCGGCAACGATCTGCTACGCCGCGGAGCACGAGACGAACTTCGCCGAGATGGACATGGACACCATGCAGGCCATGGTGAAGGCGTCCAACCCGGGTGAGGTGCACAACGTCTCCAAGGGCTGGAAAGACGTGTACGACCAGCTCGTGGGTGGCAGCGGCGGAGGCATCAAGGGCGCCTTCGACGCAGCCGTCAAGGAGGTCCTTCAGCACTGGGAGGGAACCTCGGCCGACAAGTTCCGGGAACAGGCCAACAAGATCAGCAAGAAGATCTCGGACTGCTCCCTCTACGCCGACTACACATCCCGTGCGATGAAGAACGCGGCGAGCGTCCTTGAGCAACTCAAGCCCGAGGTCGAGTCGATGGAGAAGCCCGGCACGATGGACAGTGCCGTCAACTGGTTTCAGGACGGCGGCAGCCGCGACGACTCGGGTCTGAAGCGTGACCTCGCCAACCCGGGAATGACCACGCAGCAGGCGCTGGACAACAACACGGGTAACCTCTCGTCGGGCAAGGAGCAACAGCTCCGTATGGCCGTCAAGATGGAGCAGCTCGGCGCGGCCTACGTCTCCCAGGCGAAGGCCATGGGTACGTGGAAGACCAAGCAGATCGACAAGACGGAGGATTACCCGGGCCCGCCGGGAGGCGAGCCTCCGGCCCCGGTGCCGATGCCGATGCCTACCGGGGGCAGCATGAGCCCGGGCAACGGGGGCGCGCCGTCTTTGAAGCCGTTGGGCAAGGGCCCGGGCTTCTCCTCCGAAGGGCTGGATTCTCCCAAGACCTCCGGAATCAGCGGTGGTATCGGAACCCAGCCTGGCAAGGGCTCTTACACCCCTGACGTCAGCACCGGCCTCGACAGCTTCCAGCCACCGAAGGGCGCCGGCGGCGGCGGTCTTTCCGGCGGCATCGGTGGCGGCGGTCTCGGCGGCGCCGGCGGTGGCCTGAGCGGCGGTGCCGGTGGCGGTGTCGGTGGTGGCACCGGTGCCGGCGGTATCGGTGGTGGCATGGGCGTCGTCGGGGGCGGAGCGGGTGCCGGCGGAGCCGGGCGCGGTGCTGGCCGTACCGGCATGCCCGGAATGGGTGGCGCTGCGGGCGCCGGCCGGGGCGCCGGGGCCAAGGGCGCGGGCGGTGCCGGGCGCGGTGGCGCTCTCGCCCGTCAGAAGGGCGGCGTCATCGGTGCCGGCAAGGGCAAGGCCGGCGCCGCCGGCCAGGGCGGCTCGGGGCTGCACCGCAGCCGTGGCGGAGCACAGGCCGGCGCCGGTGCCGGTGCCGGCGGCCGTCGTCCCGCAGGGATGGCAGGCGCACCCGGCGTGCACGGCTCCAAGGGCAAGGAGAAGGGGCAGAACAACGGTGAGCGTCCCGACTACCTCGTCGAGGACGAGGAGACCTGGGCGTCGGAGCGTAACGTTGCGCCGAAGGTCATCGAGTAAGAACCTGTCGGCTGTCGATCGGTGGTAACAAGGTGGGGCCCCGGCTCTCCGTGCCGGGGCCCCTTCCTGTTGGAGAGGTGTAATGGCATGAGCTTCACACGGAAGCTGCGTGTGGTGGGTGGCGCGGTGGTGGCCGGTGCGCTGCTCTTCGGCACCGCACCGGTTGCGTCGGCGGACCAGATCAGAGATGCCCAATGGGCTCTGAAGGCTTTCGATGCCGAGAAGATCTGGAACCTGTCAACGGGGAAAGGTGTAACCGTCGCGGTCATTGATGGCGGCGTCAATTCGCACCATCCGGACCTGCAGGGCAACGTCCTGAGTGGGAAAGACTTCATCGACGGTGGGTCGGCGGAGCCCGAGGACGGGGATACCCACGGTACGCAGATGGCTGCAACGATCGCCGGTCACGGGCATGGTGCGGGGGGGAGGGAGGGGGTCAAGGGAATGGCCCCTGACGCCAAGATTCTTCCTATCCGCGACCTTGGGCGGGGAGAGAACGGATTCGCTTCATCCATCAGGTACGCGGTTGATCACGGGGCGTCCGTCATCAACATGTCGCTGACCGGTCCTTCCTCCGACGGGGAAAGTGAAGCGATTTCCTATGCCTTGAAGCATGACGTCCTGGTCATCGCGGGTTCAGGAAACCTGGGTCAGGGTGGGCCCGATGCCATTCGGTACCCGGCCCGGTATCCGGGTGTGGTAGCAGTTGGTGGTGTGAGCAAGAGCGGTGAGATCTGGTCCGGTTCGAACTATGGGCCGCAGATCCTGTTGACTGCTCCCTCGGTCGGTATCGTCTCGGCGGGGAGCAGCGGTAAATCGCTGTACCAAAAGGGAACGGGCACGTCCGATGCCACCGCTTTCGTCTCAGGAGCGGCGGCGCTTCTCCGGGCGAAGTTCCCCGATCTCACTGCTGGGCAGATCGTCAACCGCCTCACCAAGAGCGCCGGTCTCCCCGCCTCCGCGAAGGGGATTCAGCTTCCCGATCAGAAGTACGGTTTCGGATTCATCCAGCCGCTTGCCGCGCTCAAGCGGGATATTCCGGCGGGGCCGAAGAACGGGCCGTTGAAGATGCCGACGGCCACGTCCTCTCCGGCCGGGGGGGATTCGGCGGTTTCGCAGGGGAGCGACGGTTCCGGGGATTCGGCGCAGGCGGCGGACAAGGCGGGGGTGAGCCCGCTCTTCATCGCGATCATCGCGGTCGCGGGTCTTGTCGTCATCGGGATCGTGGTGGCGATCGTGCTGCTGGCGCGGCGGAAGGGCCGGCGGAACGGCCCGCCGCCGGGTGGGCCCGGCGCCTCCGGATTCGGCGGACAGCAACTGCCGTACCAGCAGGGTGGTGCCCCCGGGCAGTACTCCGCGCCGCCTGGTCAGTACCCGCCGCCGCCCGGTCAGTAGCGTGTAGCGGACGCGGCCCCTGTCTCACCGCATGTCTGGGAGCGGACGAGTTCCCGGCATGCGGTGAGGCGTTCCGCGGGCCTTTCACCGGGGCGCCGGACCGGGGCGGCAGAACGAAGAGCGGGGCCTGTGGCGACGTAGGGACGTTGCCGCAGGCCCCGCTCTTTCGTGTGTGGCGGGCCGGACCGGGAATTCCTGGAAGGCTGAAGGGTGGTATCGGGTCCGGTAGGTGAGGGCTAACCGAAGACGGACCGCACGCTTTCCTTGACGCTGTCCGTGTGCTCCTGATGGCGGGTGGCGGCGCCGCCGGTGCGGTTGTCGACCTGGCGTTGGGCGTGGTCGAGACCGCGGTCGGTGAGGTCGGTCCGGGCGCGGTCGACGTAGGTGGTGGGATCGGTGAGGCTGGTGACGCCGTCCTTGTACTCGCCGATCCTTTTCTCCGCGTCCTTCTGGACGTCGTCGACGTATTCCTTGGCGTGTTCCTTGCCGATGTCGGCGGTTTCGTTCCAGCGGATGCCGTCGCGTTCGTCGAAGTGGGACTCGATGCCCTGCTCGACGACGTTCTGCGCCATCTTGGTGCCGGCTTCTTTCGCCTTTTCCTTGGCGCCGTCGATGACGGTTTCCTGGACGAATCCCTTGGCCTGGTCCTTGGCCGCGGTCACGACCTTGTCCTTGACCTCGTCCTTGACGGTCTTCTTGATGTAGTCGGCCGCCAGTTTGCGGGATTCCTTGGAGACCGCCTTCTTGGCCATGTTCTTGATGGCGTCCACGGTGGCGTGCTCCATGGCCTTCGTGGCCGCCTGGATCACTTCCCGCTTGATCTTGTCGAGAATCTGCCGGACGATCAGGCGCGTCGCCTGTGTCGCACCGGCGGCGCCCAATTCGGAGAGGCCCAGGGTGAAGGGCGCGGCGGCCTGTGCGGAGATGAGTTCCACGGCCAGCAGCACCAGTTGGGCGATGACCGCGACTTTTCCTTCGATGACGGCGAGCGCGGCGGCGTCGAAGGCGAGCGCGATGACCTCGGCGGCCGCCGCGGCGTCACGGAGGTAGTTGTCGCCGCTGTTCCCGCCGCCCGCGAACGCGCCCCACTCGTTGGTGAAACCCTCGATGGCTTCACCGGAGTTGGCGGAGGTGACCTCGTTCGCCGCCGACGAGCCCTGGGAGAGGGTTGCGTTGACCTGCTCGGCGAAGGTGCGCCATGCCGCCGCGCATTCGAAGAGCGCGTCCTCATCGGCCTCGGGCCAGTCGTATCCGAGGAGATTCAGGACCCAGGTGACTTCTCCTGGAAGCGTCAGTGACACGGTGTTGTCCCCCGTACGGTGTGGCAGAGAAGTGTGACGTGGCGGCGGCCGTTCGGCCGGGCCGCGATGTGGCAGGTGGTGCCGGGGTGGTCCGGGAATTCCGGGAGGATGGCGCCGGAGTGTGCCGGGGCGGGTGGTGACCCCGTCAGATCACGGGGCGGCCGACGGCGCTGATGGTGTGGATGCCCTGCTCTTCGGAGGCATTGTAGGTCCGGGACATCTCTTCGAGCTTCTCGCCGATTCCTTCGAGGCGTTCTCCGAGCGAGTCCATCGACTTGAACATGCCGTCCCGGATCGGCTCGTAGATTGTTTTGAAGATTTCCCCGAAGTCGCAGTCCTGCAAGGGATCGCCGATGCCCTTCAGGTCGTCCTGAAGCTTCTTCGACGCCTTGGAGAAGTCGCTGCCGATGTGGGTGAACGCGGTGCCCTGTGCCTTCAGGACGTCCGGATCTACGTCAAAAGCCTTATCTGCCATCATCGCCCCCGTTGCATGCCGCTTTCCGCATGGCAATTTTCACATCCAACGCTCTCACTTTATGTGATCCGTATGGCGCACTGTCAAACGGGAATGTGCAGAATCTGTGGGAATTGTGGAGCCTCAATGGGCGTATGGAACGGGGAGGGAAGCGGCTCACGGGAGGGGCCGGGGACGGCGGTCCCGTAGCATCTCGGATCATGGAAGAAGGCAGGGGCGAGGAGCCTCTTTCGGGGGAGCGGGCGGCGCCGACGCCCCGTCAGGCGCGGCGGATACGGATCGCGCTGGCCTCGGTGATGATGGGCGCGATGGCCGTGGTGCTGGTGGTGCGGCTGGCCAGCCGGACGTCGGTGCTGGTGGTCGGCGTGTACGGGGCGGCGCTGGTGCTCTGCGGCGTGGTGATCGAACTCAGCCGTCACGGCCGTACCCGGCTGGGGAGTTGGCTGCTCGGAGTCGGACTGGCAGCCGCCCTCGCCGCGGACTGGCTGCTGCTTCCGTGAACCGGACGAAGCCGTTCCCCGCGAGGTGACCGCAGCAGCCCGCCGGTGGCGACGGGCCGGGCCGCATGGGGCGGCCGTACGGGGCGGGCGCACCCCGTACGGGGCGCGCCGTCTCGACGTCCGGCGTTACGAACGGTCGCCGGAGACGGCCCCGTCGGCCGGTACGGCGGGCGCCGCCGCGGTGAGCCGCCGGGCGGTGACACCGCGCTCGGTGGCGATCAGCAGGACCCCGTCCGCCGACAGATCGGCGCCGAGGACGGGGGCGTCGGTGAGCACCGAGACCACCACCTCCTGGGTTCGCCGGTCCCTGATCCGCACGTACCCGTCGCCGTGACCGACGCTGAACGGGGCGGCGGCGCGCTCCTCCTCGGACGGGTGCACCACCTGCTCGGGCGCCGCGTCGACCGGTGTGCCGTCCGCCAGGGCGTGGACGGTGTACACACCCTCGCCGCCGGGCAGCGACCGGGCGCCCGGCGTCCCGTCGGGCACGCGGCCGACCATCACCGGCACGGGCATCGGGCCGCCCGGCAGCACCCCGGCGGCGACGGTGGTCACTCCGGCGGCCGGCAGGCTCCACAGGGTGTGCCACGGCAGCGCGAGCCCCAGGCCGTGCAGCGCCTGCGCGTACGGCAGCAGCCCGTCCTCGACGAACGCGGTCTCCAGGAACGCCGCGCGGAGGGCGGGCGTCGCCCCCGAACGCGTCAGCAGCGGCGCCGTCCGCAGATACGTACGGGCCGGGGCGCCCAGCTCCTGGAGCGGTACGGCCTCGACGGCGGCGCGGAGCACCACCGGGTCGGCATGGGTGAACAGGCCCGGGTCGGTGAGGAGTTGGGGCAGCAGCCCGGCGTCCAGGGTGTGCCCGGCGAGGTGGTCGCGGACGTAAGGGTCGGCCCGGGACCAGTCCTGGCCCGGCACCGCCTCCAGCAGTTTCATGGCGATCCGGGTCTGCGTGCCCCGGAGGTCGGGTAGCTGTCCCCGGATCTCCGCGGCGAGCGCCGGGTGGACGAGGCGGACCAGCGGCCGGCCGTCGGCGCGGCCGTCCCCGGCGGCGGACGGGGCGTCCACCCGCGTCACGAACGGTGCGGTCAGCGGCGCGTCCTCGGCCGGCGCCCGGCCCGCGCCGCGCTCCGCCACGGCGTCCGCCAGCGGGCCCCACAGCGGGAGCGGCAGCCCGTCGCCCTCGGCGAGCGCGAGCGGTGCCAGCAACTGCCGTAGCGTCTGCGGGTCCTCGCCCAGCCGCCGGGCGTGCAGGTCGACCGCCTGCCCCACGGTGGCGGGCAGCCGCTCGGGGTCGTCCGGGTCGAACCCGTCGGGTGCCAGCAGCGCGGACCGGACAGCCAGTTCCACCGTCAGATGGCTTCCGTCGGCGCGGGACGCCAGCGCCCCGGCGAGCGCTTCGCGCCGCCGCGCGTCGGTGGTGAACGGCAGGGTGGCCGCGCCCCGTGCCGGGTCGAGCGCCGCCGCGGCGTGCCGTACCAGACCCTCGGGGTCGGCCCACTCCGGTGCGTCGAGGTCGATGATCTGCGCCTGGCCCTGGGGCAGGCCCGCCGTCAGCTCGGCGGCCGCCTCGCGCGGGACGACGGCCAGGAGCTGCACGGTGGGGACGGCGGCGAGCGGGGCGAGGACCTCGCGCACCAGGCGGGCCGGTTCCCCGGCGGCGCGCACGGGGCCCGCCGCCGTGATGTCCGGGACCACCACCGTCACCGGCTCCTCCCGTGCGCCCAGCTCGGTGAAGATGTCGGCGGCGCGGGTGGCGGCGAGACCGAAGTGGTCGGCGACGGCCCACAGGAGCTGCGCCGCGGTGAGCCCGTCGGGGCGGGGCACGGCGGGCGCGGGAAGGTCCGGCGGTACGGTCGCCGGGTCCAGGTCGTCCAGCGGCAGCCGGGTGCGGAACTCCGGGTCGCACAGCATCAGGAAACCGGTGAGCAGCCGGCCGCGCCCGCTGCCCGGGGCGCCCGTCAGCGCGATGACGCGGGGTGCGCCGGGCCAGCTCATCCGCCAGGCGGAGAGGGCGCGGAGCACCGCGGTACGGCCGCCGATGTACGGGTGCGGCGCGTAACCGGGCGCCGTGGCGCCGTCCGTCCGCGCGGCGCCGATGACTTTCCCGTCCCCCATGATTCCCGCCCTCCACCGTCATGCTTTTCCGGCTCCACCGGCGATCTTATGATCCGCGCCGGGGCCCCGGCGCCGACGGGGCAGGCTGTTCCGGAACCGGTACACGGGCGCGTTCCGGCGGCCGCGGTCCGGATGCCGGGCGTCCGGGCCGCCGTCCGGCAGCGGGCTTTCGGGGCGAAAAGCCCCGTACCCCCAATTTCTGTACGCCTTTCCCGGGAGAGCGGTGGTGTGCTCTCCGCCGGACGCCCCCCGGCGGGCCTTCTGTACGCCCGTGAAGGGGCGGTTGGACCGCGCCGTGTGAAGAAAGAAAGGGGAAGGGGAGAAGAAAAGGGGCGGGGGCGGCGGGAATTGCGCGGGAGAGACGGGGAAAGGGGCGGGGCGGGCCCTGCCGCGGGCCCGCCCCGCCCCTTTTCCGCGGGGTCTCAGCGGTGGGAGGAGCCGCCGCGGCCACGGCGCGGACCGGTGACGAGACCGGCGGAAGGCCCGTCGCGCTCCGCGCGCTCCTTGTCCTCCTGCTCGTCCTGCTGCTTCCGCCAGGCGGCGAACTTCTCGCGCGACTCCTCGCGCTCCGCCATCGTCTGGTTCTCCGCCGCACGCCGCATCTCCCCGATACGGTCACCGATCGCGTCCATGTACATCGGCGTCTGGATCGCTTCCTTCATGCCGATCCGCCCGGCCAGGACCTCCTTGGCCATCTCCTGGAGCGGTCCGCCGACGCTGGGGTTGTCCGCCAGGGTCTTCAGCGCCTTGCGCAGCCGGTGCGCCTGCTCCGGATCCTGGGCGACATCCATCAGGTCCTCGTCCTGGATCTGCCGTTCGTTGCTCATGCTGTGCCCCCTTGAGTGTGGCGCAGCCACCACATGTGCTGCACCGGCGTGATGAGTGTAATGACGAGGACGAAGAGAGCGCCAAGGCGGGTTGTCGCTATTGCCGGATATCGCGTACCGCGCATTCCGGATGCGGCTGTCCGGCCGCCGAACGGCGGGGCGTAGGCCCTTTACCGGTGTGCTACACCTGGGAGGATGTCCGGCAGGTCACTGTCATTCAATTCGGGGAGAAAAGATGTCCGATGAAGTCCGGACCGATACCGAGCAGTTGCACAAGCTCGGCGCGGTCTTCGAAAAACACGCGGACGATCTGGCACGGCAGTTGACCGCATTCCGGCGCCGGGCGGACGCCACCGCGCTGCACGACGGATTCGGCGGCGAGGAAGCGGCCCGTTCGCATGTGGAACTCTACGAACAGGCCGAACGCGCCCTCGGGCAGTTGCGGCAGCGGCTCGCCGAGGTCGGCGGCGACATCCGGCGGACCGCCGACGCGACGCAGGCCGTCGACGACGAGCTGGCCACGATGATCAGGAGTGTCGGATGACGGGGCAGGGCAACCCTGAGGCGCTGCGGGAGGCCGCGGCCGGCTGGCGGGCCATGGGCGGTCACCTCGACGGCATGGTGCGTGAGCTGGACAAGCACGTGGGCCGGGCGGCGGCCGCCGACTGGCAGGGCCCGGCGGGCGAGGCGTTCGCCGCCGACTGGCACCGCCTCAAGCGGTCGGTGGACGAGTCGCTGCCGGTCTTCGAACTGGCCGCCGCCGATCTGGACTCCGCCGCCTCCCGGCCCGCGGAGCCGGAGCACGACGGGGCGAAGGACGCCCCGGCGCCCGCCGCGCCCGCGGACAACTCCCAGGGCGGCAGCCGCGATCTGATGTACGGCGTCATGGCCCTCGGGCAGTTGGGCAACGCGCTCGGCGGCTTCGCGCGGGGCAAGGGCGGCGCGGGCGGGGGCCAGGGCAACCGGCCGCCGCTGCGGGGCGAATGGGCGGTCTCCGACGCGCCCGCGGGCCCCGACCCGTTCGGCCCCGGCGGCCCCGTCCGGGGCGGCGCCGGCGTCGCCAAGGGGGCCCGCACCCCCGACGGCCCGCCCACCCCGTCCGGTACGGACGGCCCGAAGGACGCCGCCCCGGCGGGCAAGAGCCCCGACGGCCCGCCCGCGACCCGCCCGGCGCCCACCGCCGACGCCGACGCCCCGGCCGCCGAAACCCCCGGCAAGCCCGATGGCACCACCGACACCACCGGCGCCCCCCGCCCCGACGTCGGCAGACACGGCGCCTTCGGCTGACCCACCCACCGGGCCCGGCCAACCGCGCCCGCCAGGGCACGGGGCCGGGCCCCATGCGCCGGGCCCCATGCGCCGGGCCCCATGCGCCGGGCCCCATGCGCCGGGCCCCATGCGCCGGGCCCCATGCGCCGGGCCCCATGCGCCGGGCCCCATGCGTCGGGCCCCATGCGTCGGGCCCCATGCGCCCCGTACGTGGAACGGCGGTGGGGCGCCCCTCCGAAGAGGGGCGCCCCACCGCCGTTGTGCTGTACGGGTGTGCCGGTCAGCGGCTGTTCGCCGGCAGCCAGCCGGTCTGGACCAGTTGTGCGCCGCGCTTGCGCGTGACGAACGTGGCCCGGCCGGGCGTCAGGTTCTGACCCTTGATGTTGCCCATCAGGGGGCCCTCGCTCGGGTCGGCCGAGAGGATCAGGCCCTGTGCGCCCAGCTCCTTCGTCCGCTGCATCACCGGCTCGAACGAGGAACGTCCGGCACCCGAGGACGTACGCGCCAGGATCAGGCGCAGACCCAGGTCACGGGCGAACGGCAGGTACTCCAGGAGCGGCTGCAGCGGGTTGCCGCTGCTCGTCGCCACCAGGTCGTAGTCGTCCACGATCACGAACGCGTCCGGCAGGTCGTACCAACTGCGGTTGCGCAGTTGCTCCGGGGTGACGTCCGGGCCCGGCATGCGGCGGCCCAGCGAACCGGCGAGACCGGAGATGACCTCCTCAAGCTGCGGCCCCGCGGCGCAGTACTTGTACAGATGGCTCTCCGGGACCTCGCCGAGCAGCGCGCGGCGGTAGTCGGAGACCACCATCAGCGCCTTCTCGGACGGGTACCGCTCGGCGATCTGCTTGGTCAGCAGGCGCAGCAGCGACGACTTGCCCGACTCGCTCTCGCCGTAGATGACCAGCAGCGGGTCGGTCTCGAAGTCGACGAAGGCGGGCGACAGCGTCGTCTCGTCGACACCGATCGCGATGCCGTGCTCCGGGTAGTCGCTGCCCTTGGGCAGATCCCGGGCGTACAGCATCGTCGGCAGCATCCGCACCTGCGGGGCGGGCTCGCCCTGCCAGTGCTCCCGGACCGTCTGCACCAGGTTCGCCATACCGTCGCTGAGCGACTCCGGATCGCTGATCCCGTCCAGCCGCGGCAGCGCGGCGAGGAAGTCCAGCTTCTCCGGCGACAGACCACGGCCTGGCTTGCCCATCGGCACGTTCTCCGCGCGCTTGCGGTCGAACTCCGACTCCATCGCGTCACCGAGCCGCAGCTCGACACGGTTGAGGAGCTGATCGCGCAGGGCCGGACGGATCTCCGTGTAGCGGGAACCGGCGACGATCAGGTGGATACCGAAGCCCAGACCCCGCCCGGCGATGTCCAGGATGACCGGGTCGAGCTGCTCGTAGTCGGTCTTGAACGTCGACCAGCCGTCGATGACGAGGAAGACGTCGCCCCACTTCTGGTCGGGGAACGCCCCCGAGGCACGCCGCTGGCGGTAGGTGTTGATGGAGTCGATGTTGTGCTGCCGGAAGAACTCCTCACGCTCGTTGAGGATGCCGACGACCTCGGCGACCGTACGGCGGACCTTCTCGGCGTCCAGACGCGAGGCGACCCCGCCGATGTGCGGCAGCCCCTCCATGGCGAGCATGCCGCCGCCACCGAAGTCCAGGCAGTAGAACTGCACCTCGGCCGGGGTGTGGGTGAGCGCGAACGACGCGATCGCCGAACGGATCAGCGTCGACTTGCCGGACTGCGGACCACCGACGACCAGACCGTGACCGGCACCGGCCGAGAAGTCCAGGTACATCACGTCGCGCCGCTGCTCGAACGGCTTGTCCACCAGCGCGACCGGCACCACGAGCTTGCCGAGCGCGCTGTACTCCGGCGCGTGCACGCCCCGCTCGGGGGTGACGGCCAGCGCCGGCAGCAGTTGGTTGACGGTCGGCGCCTCCTCCAGCGGCGGCAGCCACACCTGGTGGGCGGGCGGGCCCTGGCCCTGCATGCGGTGGACGATGACGTCCAGCACGGTGTCGGCCAGCGCGTCGTCCTGCTGCGGCGCCTCCGGCTCGACCGGCGTCGGGTCCTCGATGATCTGCTCGGCGACCGGCGCCGCGGTGAACGGCACCGGCAGCCGGTTGGCCCGGCCGCCGCCGCCCCCGCCGCCCGCACCGGGACCGCGGTAGGGCCCCGACACGTACGCGGCCTTGAACTGCACCATCGTCTCGGTGTCGTACTTCAGGATGCCGGAGCCGGGGACGTTCGGCAGGTGGTAGGCGTCCGGCACACCGATCGCGGTCCGCGACTCGGCCGCGGAGAACGTCCGCAGACCCAGCCGGTACGACAGGAAGGTGTCCAGACCGCGGAGCTTGCCCTCCTCCAGACGCTGCGAGGCGAGCAGCATGTGCACACCCATCGAACGGCCGATACGGCCGATCTGGATGAACATCTCGATGAAGTCCGGCTTGGCGGCCAGCAGCTCGGAGAACTCGTCGATGATCATCACCAGCGACGGCAGCGGATCCAGCGGGGCACCCGCGGCACGCGCCTTCTCGTAGTCGGTGATGTTCGCGTAGTTGCCCGCCGAGCGCAGCAGCTCCTGACGGCGCTGGAGCTCACCGGTGATCGAGTCACGCATGCGGTCGATCAGCGAGACGTCCTCACCGAGGTTGGTGATGACCGCCGCGACGTGCGGCATCTCCGACATACCGGTGAAGGTCGCGCCGCCCTTGAAGTCCGCGAGGATGAAGTTCAGCGTCTCGGACGAGTGGGTGACCGCCAGCGCCAGCACCAGGGTGCGCAGCACCTCGGACTTACCGGAACCGGTCGCACCGACACACAGACCGTGCGGGCCCATGCCCTCCTGCGAGGCTTCCTTGATGTCGAGCATGACGGGCTGACCGTCCCGGTCGACACCGATCGGCACCCGCAGCCGCTCGTGCAGCGTCCGCGGCCGCCAGGTGCGCTGGACGTCGACGGAACCGGCGTCGCCGATGTCCATCAGGTCCGTGAAGTCCAGGTTGGACAGCAGCGGTTCCTCGCCGTCCGCACCCGAGCCGGCCCGCAGCGGCGCCAACTGACGCGCCAGCGCCTCCGCCTCCGGGATCGACAGGGTGTCGCAGACGCCCTCGTACACCGCGCCGTTGGCCGACTCCAGCACCAGCTTGCCCGGCCAGACCTGGACGGCCAGACCGCCGCGGATCTCGTCGAGGTCACCGGGGACGATCTCGATGATCGTGACGCCCTGGAGACCCTCCGCGCCGGCGATCACCGAGTCGATCGGCACCTCGCCCGCGTCCAGCACGATCACCAGGTGCGGGGTGTCCGTCACCGGGGGGCCCTGCGGGTTGAAGCGGCCGCGGCCCTCCAGCTCGTCGGCGAGCAGCTCCTCGACCTCGCCGAGATCACCGACGACCAGACGGCGGGTACCCGCACCGTCCGTCGTTCTGTCCTGGACGTGCGGCAGCCACTTCGTCCACTCCCAGTCCGCCTGCGCGCCGGGCGAGGCGACGACCGCCACCTTCAGGTCCTCGGGCGAGTGCAGCGTGCACAGCTGCGACACCATCGCGCGCGCGGCGCCGTAGACGGTGTCCGGGTCGCCGGAGACCGTCAGGTGGTAGAAGGCGCGCAGCGACACCGCGAGCGGGAGGTTCTCCAAGTGCCCGTGCTTGTCGAGGAATTCCTTCATCGCGTGCGCGGTCAGCGGCTCCAGCTCGTCGACCGGCGCGGTCTCCGGAGCCTTCAGCGGGGTCGCCAGTTGCTGCGGGCCCAGGCCCAGCCGCACCTGCGCGAAGTCCGGGTCGCCCGCCCGGCGTTCCCAGACCCGCTTGCCCTCCGCGACGACCGACCACAACTGGCCGGGGTCGGGGTGGGTGAAAAGCTGCGCGTCGCGCTGTTTACGCGCGGTGCGCCGGACCTCTTTCCGCTTCTGCGAAAGGTACTTGAGGTAATCCTGGCGCTCTTGAACCATTTGCCCGGAAGGGCCTTGACGCGCTTTGACGATCTGCACGATCGCCATTGCCAGAGTGGAAACCACCATCACGCCGCCCATGATTTTCATGAACGGCTGGCCACCCATGAAAAGGAAAGCCGCCGATGAGCCCATACCCATCATGGGCATGAACATCATCAGGACGTTCTCCTGTTCCCCTTCCCGGGGAAGTTCCGGAGGCGCCTCCAGCGTCACCTCCTCACCGGGAACTTCAGGTGGTAGCGCGCGGGGCGGGCGCTTGACGATGACAACGCTCACCGAGGCATCAGTCCTTCATGCATCTCGCAGTCTCGGACCGCCCCCGTTGGATTCGACGGTCCCCCGAGCCAAGTCCTTGGCCCGACGCAGGCGTTGATCCTACTGTTTGGAGTCAAGTCTCGGGGGGAGTGGGGCAAGCGCCGAATCGGACGGTACGCTGACGCCCCGCGAGCGTGCCGCGACGGCGTGAATAAGGCTTCCCGAGGGCTCCCTGAGGGATCCGTATATGACTCCATATATACGCCACGCACGCGACAAACCGCCCAACGGATAGGGGGAACCGCCAGGTGAGCACGACCACAGGAACCGGCTTCTGCCGGGTCACAGTCGCCGCGCCGGACGCACGGATCGATGTGGCACTGCCGGAGGACGTCGCACTCGTCGACATCTACCCGGAGATCCTGCGCCTGTCCGGGCAGTCCCAGGCGGAGGGCGCCCCCACCGGTTACCACCTCGTGCGCCGCGACGGCACGGTGCTGGACGCCGGCCGGTCGCTCGCGCAGCAGCAGATCCTCGACGGCGACCTCCTCCTGCTCAAGCCGTTCGCCGAATCGCTGCCGCTCCCGGTCTTCGACGACGTCTCGGACGCCGTCGCCTCCGCGGTCAAGCAGAACCGCACCCGCTGGAGCGACGACCTCATGCACTACGTCGGCCTCACCGCCGGCGTCCTGCTGCTGACGATGATGGCGTTCGCCCTCTGGTTCTCGAACCCGGTCGACCGCGACATGCACCGGCTGCCCGGCATCATCGCGGGCGTCGTCGGCGTCGTGCTCGTCACCGTCTCCGGCGTCCGCGCCCGCGTCTACGACGACCACGGCTCCTCCATCGCGCTGGGCCTCTCCGCACTGCCGCACCTGCTGATCGCCGGCTCCGGCATCTTCCCCGTCGACGCGGGCGAAGGCCCCGGGCGCCTCCACCTCCTCGTCGGCTGCGTGGTCGTCCTGATCGCCTCCGTCCTTCTGGTGGTCCTGCTGCCGCAGGGCGACGCACCGTTCGTCGCCGCCGCCTTCCTCTCGGCGATCGGCACCCTCGCGGTCTTCGCGGCGATCCTCACCGACGCCGCCCCCATCGAGGTCGCCGCGGTCACCGCCGCCGTCTCCATCGCGCTCGTCGCCTGGCTGCCCGGCCTCTCGGCCCGCTTCGCCCGCCTGCCCATCGGCTACAAGTCGCCCGACCAGATCGCCAAGGGCTACGACGCCGACGGCGACTCCGAGGCCGTCGACTTCATCAAGATCGGCAACCAGGCCCGCCGCGGCCACGAGCTGCTGCTCGGCCTCGTCGCCGGCTGCTCCGCCCTGGTCGTCGGCTCCGCCGGTGTCGTCCTCGGCTTCTCCGACAACATGTGGGCCCAGCTGATGGCGCTGGCCGCGGGCATCACGATCATGCTCCGCGCCCGGCTCTTCGACTACACCGCGCAGATCGCCTGCATGACCGTCGCCGGCATCCTCACGATCGTGCTGCTCATCCTGGGCATCACGCTCCACCCGCCGGTCGACGCCCTCGTCGAGCTGGCCCGCTTCGGCGACTCCGGCCCGCTCAACATCCGCACCGTCTGGTTCTCCGCCAGCATCGCCGGCGGCGCCGCCCTGCTCGTCGGCGTCGGACTGATCGTCCCCCGCAAGGGTGTCACCCCCTTCTGGGGCCGGATCTTCGACATCTTCGACGGCCTGGTCCTGCTCTCGCTGGTGCCGCTCTGCCTCGCGGTGCTGGACGTCTACGCCAAGGTGCGCGGCCTGACCGGTAACTGACCGGCGCCCGCGCTCCACGACGGCCCCCCAGGTCCGCCCGGGGGGCCGTCGCCGTCGGCTGGTACGCTGTGTGACGGTCCGCCGTGAGTCATCAAGATTCCCTGTGAAGCAAATCCAGGGACGCTCCCGGACCGATCACCCAGAGGAGTATCGCGTGTCGCTCGACGCCGCCACGAAGAAGCAGATCATGACCGAGTTCGCCACGAAGGAAGGCGACACCGGCTCCCCCGAGGTCCAGGTGGCCCTGCTCTCCCGCCGTATCTCGGACCTCACCGAGCACCTCAAGACCCACAAGCACGACCACCACTCCCGCCGTGGTCTGCTGCTGCTCGTCGGCCAGCGCCGCCGCCTGCTGCAGTACCTGGCGAAGAAGGACATCACGCGCTTCCGCGCGCTGGTCGAGCGCCTGGGCATCCGCCGCGGCGCGGCGGGCGCCAAGTAAGACGCCGTGAAGGGAGCGGTTCCCGCCGGGGGCCGCTCCCTTTGCCGTACGCACCGGACACCGGCGTCGCCGCGAGGCGGCCGGAAGCTTTGTAGTCTGGTGTCACGAGCACAACCGAACGAGGGGGAGCGCCCCCTGGCCGCCGGTCCTCGGTAGTGGCCCCCGGATGTACCCCGCGCGAGACGTTCCGCGCGGCGCGCCCCGGGAGCTTCGATCGAAGACCGGCCCGTACCGGCGCTCCCCGACGAAGGTCCGCCGCCACACGGGCGGCGGACGCTGACGAGGAGATTTTCTTGGTGGAGAACGAGACCCACTACGCCGAAGCCGTCATCGACAACGGCACCTTCGGCACCCGCACCATCCGCTTCGAGACGGGCCGCCTGGCCAAGCAGGCCGCCGGCTCCGCCGTCGCGTACCTGGACGACGACACCATGGTGCTGTCGGCCACGTCCGCGTCGAAGAAGCCCAAGGACCAGCTCGACTTCTTCCCCCTGACGGTCGACGTCGAGGAGCGGATGTACGCGGCCGGCAAGATCCCCGGCTCCTTCTTCCGCCGCGAGGGCCGGCCCTCCGAGGACGCGATCCTCACCTGCCGCCTGATCGACCGGCCGCTGCGCCCCTCCTTCAAGAAGGGCCTGCGCAACGAGATCCAGATCGTCGAGACGATCATGGCGCTCAACCCCGACCACCTCTACGACGTGGTCGCCATCAACGCCGCCTCCTGCTCCACGCAACTGGCCGGCCTGCCCTTCTCCGGCCCGATCGGCGGCACCCGTGTCGCGCTGATCAACGGCCAGTGGGTCGCCTTCCCGACCCACACCGAGCTGGAGAACGCCGTCTTCGACATGGTCGTCGCCGGCCGTGTGCTGCCCGACGGTGACGTCGCGATCATGATGGTCGAGGCCGAGGCCACCGAGAAGACCGTCCAGCTCGTCAAGGACGGCGCCGAGGCCCCGACCGAAGAGGTCGTCGCCGCCGGTCTGGAGGCCGCCAAGCCCTTCATCAAGGTGCTCTGCAAGGCCCAGGCCGACCTCGCCGCCAAGGCCGCCAAGCCGACCGGCGAGTTCCCCGTCTTCCTCGACTACCAGGACGACGTCCTGGAGGCGCTCACCGCCGCGGTCAAGGACGAGCTGGCCCAGGCGCTGACCATCGCCGGCAAGCAGGAGCGGGAGAACGAGCTCGACCGCATCAAGGAGATCGCCGCCGAGAAGCTGCTCCCGCAGTTCGAGGGCCGCGAGAAGGAGATCTCCGGTGCCTACCGCGCGCTGACCAAGAAGCTGGTCCGCGAGCGCGTCATCAAGGACAAGGTCCGCATCGACGGCCGCGGCGTCACGGACATCCGTACGCTCGCCGCCGAGGTCGAGGCCATCCCGCGCGTGCACGGCTCGGCGCTGTTCGAGCGTGGCGAGACCCAGATCCTGGGCGTCACCACCCTCAACATGCTCCGCATGGAGCAGCAGCTGGACACCCTCTCCCCGGTGACCCGCAAGCGCTACATGCACAACTACAACTTCCCGCCGTACTCCGTCGGTGAGACCGGCCGCGTGGGCTCGCCCAAGCGCCGCGAGATCGGCCACGGCGCGCTCGCCGAGCGCGCCATCGTGCCGGTCCTGCCGACCCGCGAGGAGTTCCCCTACGCGATCCGCCAGGTCTCCGAGGCGCTGGGCTCCAACGGCTCGACGTCCATGGGCTCGGTCTGCGCCTCCACCATGTCGCTGCTGAACGCCGGTGTGCCCCTCAAGGCCCCGGTCGCCGGTATCGCCATGGGCCTGATCTCCCAGGAGATCGACGGCAAGACCCACTACGTCGCCCTCACCGACATCCTCGGTGCGGAGGACGCCTACGGCGACATGGACTTCAAGGTCGCCGGCACCAAGCAGTTCGTCACCGCGCTGCAGCTCGACACCAAGCTCGACGGCATCCCCGCCTCGGTCCTGGCCGCCGCGCTGAAGCAGGCCCGCGACGCCCGCCTCCACATCCTCGATGTGATGAACGAGGCCATCGACGTCCCGGACGAGATGTCCCCCAACGCCCCGCGGATCATCACCGTCAAGATCCCCGTGGACAAGATCGGTGAGGTCATCGGCCCCAAGGGCAAGATGATCAACCAGATCCAGGAGGACACCGGCGCCGACATCACGATCGAGGACGACGGCACCATCTACATCGGTGCCGCCGACGGCCCGGCCGCCGAGGCCGCCCGCGCCACGATCAACGGCATCGCCAACCCGACCATGCCGGAGGTCGGCGAGCGCTACCTGGGCACCGTCGTGAAGACGACGACCTTCGGCGCGTTCGTCTCCCTGCTCCCGGGCAAGGACGGCCTGCTGCACATCTCGCAGATCCGCAAGCTCGCAGGTGGCAAGCGCGTGGAGAACGTCGAGGACGTGCTCGGCGTCGGCGCGAAGGTCCAGGTCGAGATCGCCGAGATCGACCAGCGCGGCAAGCTCTCCCTGATCCCCGTGATCGAGGGCGAGGACGGCGACGACAAGAAGGACGACGCCGCCAAGTGACGTCCCGCACTCACCGGACGACGGCCCGCACCTCCTCGGAGGGGCGGGCCGTCGCCCGTACCCAAACACTCCTCAAGGGCGAGGGCGGCGCGGGCACCGTCCGCCGGACCGTCCTCCCCGGCGGTCTGCGGGTGGTCACCGAGACCCTGCCCACCGTCCGCTCGGTCAGCTTCGGCATCTGGGCCCATGTCGGCTCCCGCGACGAGACCCCGTCGCTCAACGGCGCCACCCACTACCTGGAGCACCTGCTCTTCAAGGGCACCGAGCGGCGCAGCGCCCTGGACATCTCCGCGGCGGTCGACGCCGTCGGCGGCGAGATGAACGCCTTCACCGCGAAGGAATACACCTGCTACTACGCGCGGGTCCTCGACACCGACCTGCCGCTCGCCATCGACGTCGTCTGCGACATGCTCACCGGCTCGCTCATCGAGCCCGAGGACGTCGAGGCGGAGCGCGGCGTGATCCTCGAAGAGATCGCGATGACCGAGGACGACCCGGGCGACGGCGTCCACGACCTCTTCGCGCACACGATGCTCGGCGACACCCCCCTGGGCCGCCCGGTCCTCGGCACCCCCGACACCGTCAACGCCCTTACCCCCGCGCGCATCCGCCGCTTCTACAAGAAGCACTACGACCCCACGCACCTCGTCGTCACCGCCGCCGGCAACGTCGACCACGCAAAGGTCGTCCGCCTGGTCCGCCGCGCCTTCGAACGGGCCGGCGCCCTCGACGGCACCGACGCCACCCCGATCGCCCCGCGCTCCGGCTCCCGCACGCTGCGCGCCGGCGGCCGCGTCGAGCACCTGAACCGCAAGTCCGAGCAGGCCCACGTCATCCTCGGCACCCCGGGACTGGCCCGCTCCGACGAGCGCCGCTGGGCCCTGGGCGTCCTCAACACCGCGCTCGGCGGCGGGATGAGCTCCCGCCTCTTCCAGGAGGTCCGCGAGAAGCGCGGCCTGGCCTACAGCGTGTACTCGTACACCTCCGGCTACGCCGACTGCGGCCTCTTCGGCGTCTACGCGGGCTGCCGCCCCAACCAGGTGCGCGACGTCCTCGCGATCTGCCGCGACCAGCTCGACCAGGTCGCCGCCGAGGGGCTGACCGACGACGAGATCCGCCGCGCCATCGGGCAACTGCGCGGCTCCACCGTCCTCGGGCTGGAGGACTCCGGCGCCCTGATGCACCGCATCGGCAAGAGCGAGCTGTGCTGGGGCGCCCAGCTCTCCGTCGACGAGATGCTGGAGCGGATAGCCGCCGTCACGCCCGACGAGGTCCGCGAGGTGGCCCGCGAGGTGCTGGGCGCGCGGCCCTCGCTGTCCGTCATCGGCCCGTTGAAGGACCGGCAGGCCGACCGGCTGCACGAAGCCGTCGCCTGACCCGTCCGCCGTACCACCGAGAGAGAGCTGACACGATGAGCAAGCTGCGCGTGGCCGTCATCGGCGCCAAGGGCCGGATCGGCTCGGAAGCCGTCAAGGCCGTCGAGGGCGCCGAGGACATGGAGCTGGTCGCCGCGCTGGGCCGCGGCGACTCCCTGGAGGCGCTGACCGACGCCGGCGCCCAGGTCGCCGTCGAGCTGACGAACCCGGACGCCGTCATGGGCAACCTCGACTTCTGCGTCCGCCACGGCATCCACGGCGTGGTCGGGACGACCGGCTGGACCGAGGACCGCCTCGCGCAGTTGCGCACCGCGCTGGCCGCCTCCCCGGAAACCGGCGTGCTCATCGCGCCGAACTTCTCCATCGGCGCCGTGCTGACCATGACCTTCGCCCGGCAGGCCGCCAAGTTCTTCGAGTCGGCCGAGATCATCGAGCTGCACCACCCGAACAAGGCGGACGCCCCGTCCGGTACGGCCACCCGTACCGCGCAGCTCGTCGCCGCGGCCCGGGAGGAAGCCGGCTGCGCACCGCAGCCGGACGCCACCAGCACCGCGCTGGACGGCGCCCGCGGCGCGGACGTCGACGGTGTGCCCGTCCACTCGGTACGGCTGCGCGGGCTCCTCGCCCACCAGGAAGTGCTGTTCGGCGGCGTGGGGGAGACCCTCACCATCCGCCACGACTCGCTGCACCACAGCAGCTTCATGCCGGGCATCCTGCTCGGCGCGCGCCGTGTGGTGTCCACCCCGGGCCTGACGCTGGGCCTGGAACACTTCCTCGACCTGGGCTGACGTCATGGGCGGAAAGATCACCTACTTCTTCCTCGCGACCGTGCTGGTGCTGGTCTTCGGCGTGGTCGCGATGGAAGGCGTCCTGCTCCTGCTGACCGGGGAGCCGGCCGCGATGGGCATGGGCGCCATAGCTTTCGTCCTGCCGGTCATCGGCGCGTGGTTCCTCTGGCACAACACCCGCTTCGCCCGCGACGCCCACCGTCTGGGCCGGGAGCTGGCGGCCGAGGAGGGCGACGGCGCCGAGGACGAGGCGCTCGCCCGCACCCCGGGCGGCCGCATCGACCGGGACGCCGCCGACGCGGTCTTCGCCCGGCGGCAGGCCGAGACGGAGGCGGCGCCCGACGACTGGCGGGCCTGGTTCCGCCTCGCCGTCGCCTACCACGACGCCCGCGACACCCCGCGCGCCCGCAAGGCCATGCAGCGCGCCATCGCCCTCCACGACGGGACCCCGGCCCGTACCTGACCGGGTCCGATGGCTCGCGATCACGCCGTACGGCCGCGGGCCCGCCCGCTCACGGCACACACGACGGCGGCGCCCGGCCGGGAACACTCCCCGGCCGGGCGCCGCCGTCGTCCGTACTCCGCTACCTGCGGTATTCCGCGGCCCACGCCTCCAGGACGTCGGCGGCCCGCTCGAACGCCTCCGGGCGGCCGAGGAAGTCGGCGTCGTGATCGGTGAGCAGCACCCGCGACGTACCGGAGATCCGCCGGTCGACCAGCGCCTGCCCCTGCACCGTGCGCGGCAGTCCCAGCCAGCGCACCGGCTGCTGGACCGTCCGCAGCGCCCCGGTGACGCTCCACGCCTCGGTCACCGTGCCGAACAGACCGACCCGCCGCAGCCCGTGCGAGCTGACCCACACGCCCACCCGCAGCAGCCGCAGCGCCAGACCGATGACGACGAGCGCCACGGCCACGCAGGTGACGGCACCCGCCGGCGAACCGGCGAAGCCGATGATCATCGCGGAGAGCAGGACGAACGACGCGAGCAGCAGGGCCACCGCCGAGATACCGACCCGCCAGGGGCCGGGGCGGTAGGGCCGCCGCCAGACCTCGGGCGCCTCATGCGGCAACGGCGGAGCCGCCGGACGGTTGCCGGCGTCGAGGTCGCGGTCGGCCGTCAGGAAGGGCAGGGGCACGGCTGATCCTCACTCAGGGCACTGACGAAAGCGGTGATCCGGTGAGGCTATCTGCCGGACGGGGCCGGGGCCACCGGTGCCCTCGGGCACGGGCGGCCCCGGCCCCGTGGTCAACGGCTGCCGGCCCCGCGGCTCAGCGGTGCGCGGCCTCGGACTGATGCGTGGTGGCGGCGCCGGGGCTCTCCTGCTGGAGCGCGGGAAGTCCGAGCAGCAGGGAGCCGGCCAGGCCGCCCATCAGCGTCAGGGTCATCAACGTGCGGCCCGCGAGCTGGGAGCGTGAGGCGCGTTCGCGGGGCGGGGGAGTGACATTGCTGCGGAACCGGTCTGCCTCGGCGACGAAGGCGAACGGGACGGGCTCACGCCGGCGGAACATCTGGGGCTCTCCTAGGAACCTCGAAGTGGGCACTTTCACAGAGTCAGACGTCTGTGGCGTCCGTTTGGTGCCCGTTTCCAGTAACTTCTGTGAAAAATATCAACGGCTCCGCCCCCTCCGGACACCGGGGTCCCTTTTGCCTGCTAACGCCGCATCAGGCGGGATTTCCCGCGCTGTCAGTGGCGGGCCGTAGGCTGGACGCGCACGGAACGAACGGAAGGAACCGCCGGTGTCCCAGACCCCCGCCGCGAGCACGCAGAGCCCCCAGGGCCCTGACAGCTCCGACAGCGAGCCCGCCCGCTTCCGGAGCGAGGTGACGGTCGAGCTGGTCAAGCACAGCGCCGCGGACAGCGACGTGCTGTGGGCGGCCCGCGTCTCCACGGCCGGCGAGCAGTCCCTCGACGAGCTGCAGAAGGACCCGGAGCGCTCCAAGGGCCTGATCAACTACCTGATGCGCGACCGGCACGGCAGCCCGTTCGAGCACAACAGCATGACCTTCTTCATCAGCGCCCCGATCTTCGTCTTCCGCGAGTTCATGCGCCACCGCGTCGGCTGGTCGTACAACGAGGAGTCCGGCCGCTACCGCCGCCTGGACCCGGTCTTCTACGTCCCCGGCGCCGACCGCAAGCTCGTCCAGCAGGGCCGCCCCGGCAAGTACGAGTTCGTCGAGGGCACCACCGAGCAGCACGAGCTGACCGGCCGCGCCATGGAGGACGCCTACCGCCAGGCGTACGCCGCCTACCAGGAGATGCTGGCCGCCGGTGTCGCCCGCGAGGTCGCCCGCGCGGTCCTGCCCGTCGGCCTCTACTCCTCGATGTACGCCACCTGCAACGCCCGCTCCCTGATGCACTTCCTCGGGCTGCGCACCCAGCACGAGCAGGCGAAGGTCCCGTCCTTCCCGCAGCGCGAGATCGAGATGGTCGGCGAGCGGATGGAGGCCCATTGGGCGCGCCTGATGCCGCTCACGTACGGCGCGTTCAACGCCAACGGCCGCATCGCCCCGTAAGGCGCCGACCTGCGGCGCGGACCCTCCGGCGGCCCACCCCGGAGGTGTCCGTATTGCAGCATTTTGAGAACTTCATCTACGCTGAAGAAACGGACCCGGCACTGCTTGAACCCCCGAGCAGGCAGTGCCGGAGTCCACATCCTTGACTCCCCGGAGGCGCGACCAGCGGTGAGCTACGAGTAGCGTGGGACCCATGGCTCCGACTTCCACACCGCAGACCCCGTTCGGGCGCGTGCTGACCGCGATGGTCACGCCGTTCACGGAGGATGGCGCACTCGACCTCGACGGCGCGCAGCGGCTCGCCGCCCACCTGGTGGACGCAGGCAACGACGGCCTCGTCGTCAACGGCACCACCGGAGAGTCCCCGACCACCAGCGACGCGGAGAAAGCCCAACTGGTCCGCGCCGTGGTCGACGCCGTCGGTGACCGTGCCTTCGTGGTCGCCGGAGCCGGCACCAACGACACCCGGCACAGCGTCGAGCTGGCCCGCGCCGCGCAGGACGCCGGTGCCCACGGTCTTCTCGCGGTCACGCCGTACTACAGCAAGCCGCCCCAGGAAGGGCTCCTGCGGCACTTCACGGCCATCGCCGACACCACCGACCTGCCGGTGATGCTCTACGACATCCCGGGCCGCAGCGGTGTCCCGATCAACACCGAGACGATCGTCCGGCTGGCGGAGCACCCCCGGATCGTCGCCAACAAGGACGCCAAGGGCGACCTCGGCCGCGCGAGCTGGGCCATCGCCCGCTCCGGCCTCGCCTGGTACAGCGGTGACGACATGCTCAACCTCCCGCTGCTCTCCGTCGGCGCCGTCGGCTTCGTCTCGGTCGTCAGCCACGTCGTCACCCCCGAGCTGCGCGCACTCCTCGACGCCCACCTCGCCGGTGACGTCACCAAGGCGACGGAGATCCACCAGAAGCTGCTGCCGGTCTTCACCGGCATGTTCCGCACCCAGGGCGTCATCACCGCCAAGGCGGCCCTCGGCCTCCAGGGGCTGCCCGCCGGACCGTTGCGCCTGCCGCTGGTCGAGCTGGCCCCCGAGGAGACGGAGCAGTTGACGCGGGACCTCGCCGCCGGCGGGGTACAGCTCTGAGCACAGACTTCATAACTGAAAACGGCCCTTAACCGCCCCACAGCAAGTGCACGAATGTCATGCGCGCCACGTGCCCCGACGGCAGCGTGGCGCGCGTGGTGAGGAGAGTCTTTTGAGTCATCCGCATCCCGAACTCGGCCGTCCCCCGAAGCTCCCCAAGGGCGGCCTGCGGGTCACGCCTCTCGGCGGTCTGGGGGAGATCGGCCGCAACATGACGGTCTTCGAGTACGGAGGCCGGCTGCTGATCGTCGACTGCGGAGTGCTCTTCCCCGAGGAGGAGCAGCCCGGAATCGACCTGATCCTGCCGGACTTCACGTCCATCAGGGACCGGCTCGACGACATCGACGGCATCGTGCTCACGCACGGCCACGAGGACCACATCGGCGGCGTCCCCTACCTCCTGAGGGAGAAGCCGGACATCCCGCTGATCGGCTCCAAGCTGACCCTCGCGCTGATCGAGGCGAAGCTCCAGGAGCACCGCATCCGCCCGTACACCCTGGAGGTCAAGGAAGGCCACCGGGAGCGGATCGGCGCCTTCGACTGCGAGTTCATCGCCGTCAACCACTCCATCCCGGACGCCCTCGCGGTCGCCATCCGCACCCCCGCGGGCATGGCGGTGCACACCGGCGACTTCAAGATGGACCAGCTCCCGCTGGACCGCCGGCTGACCGACCTGCCGGCCTTCGCCCGGCTCGGCGAGGAGGGCATCGACCTGCTCCTCACCGACTCGACCAATGCCGAGGTCCCCGGTTTCGTCCCGCCGGAGCGGGACATCTCCAACGTCCTGCGCACGGTCTTCGCCAACGCGCAGAAGCGCATCATCGTGGCGAGCTTCGCCAGCCACGTCCACCGCATCCAGCAGATCCTCGACGCCGCCCACGAGTACGGCCGCCGGGTCGCCTTCGTCGGCCGCTCGATGGTCCGCAACATGGGCATCGCCCGTGAGCTGGGCTACCTCAAGGTCCCCGCGGGCCTGGTCGTGGACGTCAAGACCCTCGACGACCTGCCGGACGACGAGGTCGTGCTGGTCTGCACCGGCTCCCAGGGCGAGCCGATGGCGGCGCTGTCCCGGATGGCCAACCGCGACCACCAGATCCGGATCGTCCCCGGCGACACGGTGATCCTCGCGTCGTCCCTGATCCCGGGCAACGAGAACGCGGTCTACCGCGTGATCAACGGCCTGACCCGCTGGGGCGCCGACGTCGTCCACAAGGGCAACGCCAAGGTCCATGTCTCGGGCCACGCCTCGGCCGGCGAGCTGCTGTACTTCTACAACATCTGCAAGCCGAAGAACCTCATGCCGGTGCACGGCGAATGGCGCCACCTGCGCGCCAACGCCGAGCTGGGCGCATTGACCGGCGTCCCGAAGGACCGGATCGTGATCGCCGAGGACGGCGTCGTGGTCGACCTGGTCAACGGCGTCGCGAAGATCGTCGGCAAGGTGCAGGCGGGATACGTGTACGTCGACGGGCTCTCGGTCGGCGATGTCACCGAGACCCACCTCAAGGACCGCCGCATCCTCGGCGACGAGGGCATCATCTCGGTCTTCGTGGTGGTGGACAGCACCACCGGCAAGATCGTCGGAGGCCCGCACATCCAGGCCCGCGGCTCCGGTATCGACGACTCGGCGTTCTCCGCCGTCATCCCGAAGATCGACGAGTCCCTGGCCAGGTCGGCCCAGGACGGCGTCGTCGAGCCGCACCAGCTCCAGCAGCTCATCCGCCGCACGATCGGCAAGTGGGTGTCGGACAACTACCGTCGCCGCCCGATGATCCTTCCCGTGGTCGTCGAGGTCTGACAGGTACGGCCGCCGACAGGCACGCCCGTGGAGCGGGGCGCCCGGATTTGCATCCGGGCGCCCCGCTCCAGTAGGTTTGCGGCTCCGCCTGAACGGGAAGCCCCGCACGCCGCGCGCGTACGGAGCACCCTCCCGAAACGGCGGGAATTCCGACCCGGAGAAATCTGATAAAGTCGGATCAGCCGAAAGGCAAAACCCCTCCGACGGGTAATCGGAAACGAATTCGGGCCGGAAACGGTGAGAATCGGATCTGCTAGAGTCGGAAAGGCCGGAAAGCGAAAGCCGAAGGCCACCCCGCTCCAACAGGGGGCCGGAAACGCCCAGCGGATCTGGTAAGGTTGGAAACGCGGAAAAGCCGAAAGGCCCGACCGCACCGGCGGAAATCAGAACCGAAAGGATCTGATAGAGTCGGAAACGCAAGACCGAAGGGAAGCGCCCGGAGAGCCTGGTGAAACAGGCACAAAGGAAGCGTCCGTTCCTTGAGAACTCAACAGCGTGCCAAAAGTCAACGCCAGATATGTTGATACCCCGTTACCGGCCAGCAGGCCGGAACGAGGTTCCTTTGAAAGCCCACCAAAACCCACAGGGTGACGGTGGCACACACAGCGAGGACGCTGTGAACCATCGGACTATTCCTCCGATGGTTCCGCTCCCGTGTGTGTTCACCCGGATTACCGGGAAACATTCACGGAGAGTTTGATCCTGGCTCAGGACGAACGCTGGCGGCGTGCTTAACACATGCAAGTCGAACGATGAAGCCGCTTCGGTGGTGGATTAGTGGCGAACGGGTGAGTAACACGTGGGCAATCTGCCCTTCACTCTGGGACAAGCCCTGGAAACGGGGTCTAATACCGGATACGACCACCGACCGCATGGTCTGGTGGTGGAAAGCTCCGGCGGTGAAGGATGAGCCCGCGGCCTATCAGCTTGTTGGTGGGGTAATGGCCTACCAAGGCGACGACGGGTAGCCGGCCTGAGAGGGCGACCGGCCACACTGGGACTGAGACACGGCCCAGACTCCTACGGGAGGCAGCAGTGGGGAATATTGCACAATGGGCGAAAGCCTGATGCAGCGACGCCGCGTGAGGGATGACGGCCTTCGGGTTGTAAACCTCTTTCAGCAGGGAAGAAGCGAGAGTGACGGTACCTGCAGAAGAAGCGCCGGCTAACTACGTGCCAGCAGCCGCGGTAATACGTAGGGCGCAAGCGTTGTCCGGAATTATTGGGCGTAAAGAGCTCGTAGGCGGCTTGTCACGTCGGATGTGAAAGCCCGGGGCTTAACCCCGGGTCTGCATTCGATACGGGCAGGCTAGAGTTCGGTAGGGGAGATCGGAATTCCTGGTGTAGCGGTGAAATGCGCAGATATCAGGAGGAACACCGGTGGCGAAGGCGGATCTCTGGGCCGATACTGACGCTGAGGAGCGAAAGCGTGGGGAGCGAACAGGATTAGATACCCTGGTAGTCCACGCCGTAAACGTTGGGAACTAGGTGTGGGCGACATTCCACGTCGTCCGTGCCGCAGCTAACGCATTAAGTTCCCCGCCTGGGGAGTACGGCCGCAAGGCTAAAACTCAAAGGAATTGACGGGGGCCCGCACAAGCGGCGGAGCATGTGGCTTAATTCGACGCAACGCGAAGAACCTTACCAAGGCTTGACATACACCGGAAACGGCCAGAGATGGTCGCCCCCTTGTGGTCGGTGTACAGGTGGTGCATGGCTGTCGTCAGCTCGTGTCGTGAGATGTTGGGTTAAGTCCCGCAACGAGCGCAACCCTTGTTCTGTGTTGCCAGCATGCCTTTCGGGGTGATGGGGACTCACAGGAGACTGCCGGGGTCAACTCGGAGGAAGGTGGGGACGACGTCAAGTCATCATGCCCCTTATGTCTTGGGCTGCACACGTGCTACAATGGCCGGTACAATGAGCTGCGATACCGCGAGGTGGAGCGAATCTCAAAAAGCCGGTCTCAGTTCGGATTGGGGTCTGCAACTCGACCCCATGAAGTCGGAGTCGCTAGTAATCGCAGATCAGCATTGCTGCGGTGAATACGTTCCCGGGCCTTGTACACACCGCCCGTCACGTCACGAAAGTCGGTAACACCCGAAGCCGGTGGCCCAACCCCTTGTGGGAGGGAATCGTCGAAGGTGGGACTGGCGATTGGGACGAAGTCGTAACAAGGTAGCCGTACCGGAAGGTGCGGCTGGATCACCTCCTTTCTAAGGAGCACTTCTAGGCTGGTCCTTCGGGGCTGGTTCAGAGGCCAGTTTGTGAGCGAATGTCTTGCACTGGTTGCTCATGGGTGGAACGTTGACTACTCGGCACACTCGGTTGATTGTCATTAGTACTGCTTCGGCGTGGAACGTGAGGGTCATCTGATTGTGTCGGGCACGCTGTTGGGTATCTGAGGGTACGGACTTTCGAGTCTGAACCTTCGCGATGCCGGCCCCGGTAAAGATTCGCTTCGGCGGATTGTGACGGGTGGCTGGTCGTTGCTTGAGAACTGCACAGTGGACGCGAGCATCTGTGGCCAAGTTTTTAAGGGCGCACGGTGGATGCCTTGGCACCAGGAACCGATGAAGGACGTGGGAGGCCGCGATAGGCCCCGGGGAGCTGTCAACCGAGCTTTGATCCGGGGGTGTCCGAATGGGGAAACCCGGCAGTCGTCATGGGCTGTCACCCGCTGCTGAACACATAGGCAGTGTGGAGGGAACGCGGGGAAGTGAAACATCTCAGTACCCGCAGGAAGAGAAAACAACCGTGATTCCGGGAGTAGTGGCGAGCGAAACTGGATGAGGCCAAACCAGTCACGTGTGATACCCGGCAGGGGTTGCGTGGTTGGGGTTGTGGGATCTCTCTTTCACAGTCTGCCGGCTGTGAGGCGAGTCAGAAACCGTTGGTGTAGGCGAAGGACATGCGAAAGGTCCGGCGTAGAGGGTAAGACCCCCGTAGCTGAAACATTGACGGCTTGCTTGAGAGACACCCAAGTAGCACGGGGCCCGAGAAATCCCGTGTGAATCTGGCGGGACCACCCGTTAAGCCTAAATATTCCCTGGTGACCGATAGCGGATAGTACCGTGAGGGAATGGTGAAAAGTACCGCGGGAGCGGAGTGAAATAGTACCTGAAACCGTGTGCCTACAAGCCGTGGGAGCGTCGCATGCAAGCTTGCTTGCATGTCGTGACTGCGTGCCTTTTGAAGAATGAGCCTGCGAGTTTGCGGTATGTTGCGAGGTTAACCCGTGTGGGGGAGCCGTAGCGAAAGCGAGTCCGAATAGGGCGTTTTAGTAGCATGCTCAAGACCCGAAGCGGAGTGATCTAGCCATGGGCAGGTTGAAGCGGAGGTAAGACTTCGTGGAGGACCGAACCCACCAGGGTTGAAAACCTGGGGGATGACCTGTGGTTAGGGGTGAAAGGCCAATCAAACTCCGTGATAGCTGGTTCTCCCCGAAATGCATTTAGGTGCAGCGTCGTGTGTTTCTTGCCGGAGGTAGAGCACTGGATAGGCGATGGGCCCTACCGGGTTACTGACCTTAGCCAAACTCCGAATGCCGGTAAGTGAGAGCGCGGCAGTGAGACTGTGGGGGATAAGCTCCATGGTCGAGAGGGAAACAGCCCAGAGCATCGACTAAGGCCCCTAAGCGTGTGCTAAGTGGGAAAGGATGTGGAGTCGCAGAGACAACCAGGAGGTTGGCTTAGAAGCAGCCATCCTTGAAAGAGTGCGTAATAGCTCACTGGTCAAGTGATTCTGCGCCGACAATGTAGCGGGGCTCAAGCACACCGCCGAAGTCGTGTCATTGCCATATGAGCCCTAACGGGTGTGGTGATGGGTAGGGGAGCGTCGTGTGCCGGGTGAAGCAGCCGTGGAAACGAGTTGTGGACGGTTCACGAGTGAGAATGCAGGCATGAGTAGCGATACACACGTGGGAAACGTGTGCGCCGATTGACTAAGGGTTCCTGGGTCAAGCTGATCTGCCCAGGGTAAGTCGGGACCTAAGGCGAGGCCGACAGGCGTAGTCGATGGACAACCGGTTGATATTCCGGTACCCGTTGTGAAGCGTCAAACATCGAATCAGGCGATGCTAAGTCCGTGAAGCCGCCCTGGATCCTTCGGGTGAAGGGGAGTGGTGGAGCCGACGGACCAGACTTGTAGTAGGTGAGTGATGGGGTGACGCAGGAAGGTAGTCCAGCCCGGGCGGTGGTTGTCCCGGGGTAAGGGTGTAGCCCGTCATCTAGGCAAATCCGGATGACATTTGAGGGTGAGACCTGATGCCGAGCCGATTGTGGTGAAGTGGATGATCCTATGCTGTCGAGAAAAGCCTCTAGCGAGTTTCATGGCGGCCCGTACCCTAAACCGACTCAGGTGGTCAGGTAGAGAATACCGAGGCGTTCGGGTGAACTATGGTTAAGGAACTCGGCAAAATGCCCCCGTAACTTCGGGAGAAGGGGGGCCATTGCTGGTGATCGGATTTTCTCCGTGAGCTGGTGGTGGCCGCAGAGACCAGCGAGAAGCGACTGTTTACTAAAAACACAGGTCCGTGCGAAGCCGTAAGGCGATGTATACGGACTGACGCCTGCCCGGTGCTGGAACGTTAAGGGGACCGGTTAGTCATGATTCGTCATGGCGAAGCTGAGAACTTAAGCGCCAGTAAACGGCGGTGGTAACTATAACCATCCTAAGGTAGCGAAATTCCTTGTCGGGTAAGTTCCGACCTGCACGAATGGCGTAACGACTTCTCGACTGTCTCAACCATAGGCCCGGTGAAATTGCACTACGAGTAAAGATGCTCGTTTCGCGCAGCAGGACGGAAAGACCCCGGGACCTTTACTATAGCTTGATATTGGTGTTCGGTTCGGCTTGTGTAGGATAGGTGGGAGACTGTGAAGCGGCCACGCCAGTGGTTGTGGAGTCGTTGTTGAAATACCACTCTGGTCGTGCTGGATGTCTAACCTGGGTCCGTGATCCGGATCAGGGACAGTGTCTGGTGGGTAGTTTAACTGGGGCGGTTGCCTCCTAAAGGGTAACGGAGGCGCCCAAAGGTTCCCTCAGCCTGGTTGGCAATCAGGTGTTGAGTGTAAGTGCACAAGGGAGCTTGACTGTGAGACTGACGGGTCGAGCAGGTACGAAAGTAGGGACTAGTGATCCGGCGGTGGCTTGTGGAAGCGCCGTCGCTCAACGGATAAAAGGTACCCCGGGGATAACAGGCTGATCTTCCCCAAGAGTCCATATCGACGGGATGGTTTGGCACCTCGATGTCGGCTCGTCGCATCCTGGGGCTGGAGTCGGTCCCAAGGGTTGGGCTGTTCGCCCATTAAAGCGGTACGCGAGCTGGGTTTAGAACGTCGTGAGACAGTTCGGTCCCTATCCGCTGTGCGCGTAGGAGTCTTGAGAAGGGCTGTCCCTAGTACGAGAGGACCGGGACGGACGAACCTCTGGTGTGCCAGTTGTTCTGCCAAGGGCATGGCTGGTTGGCTACGTTCGGAAAGGATAACCGCTGAAAGCATCTAAGCGGGAAGCCTGCTTCGAGATGAGGGCTCCCTCCCACTTGATGGGGTAAGGCTCCCAGTAGACGACTGGGTTGATAGGCCAGATATGGAAGACCGGTAACGGTTGGAGTTGACTGGTACTAATAGGCCGAGGGCTTGTCCTCAGTTGCTCGCGTCCACTGTGTAGGTTCTGAAGTAACGACCTGTGTTGTGCCGGGTTGGTTAACTTCATAGTGTTTCGGTGGTCATTGCGTTAGGGAAACGCCCGGTTACATTCCGAACCCGGAAGCTAAGCCTTTCAGCGCCGATGGTACTGCAGAGGGGACTCTGTGGGAGAGTAGGACGCCGCCGAACAATTTTTAGCTCCGGTCCCCGCAACCAGTACAGGTTGCGGGGACCGGAGCATTTTTGCGTTCAGCCACAAATGGCCGTGTGCGCGTAACGCCTCGTTCACTTTGCGTCGCCAGGATCCGCGGCATGGGGACAGTGGAGACGCTCAAGTCGGCCGGGGTGCGCGCTGGTGACGAGGTCGTGGTGCCGGCGTACGGCAACGCCGAAGTGGCCGAGGCGGTGGTGGAGTTGGGCGCGCTGCCCGTCTTCGCCGATGTCGACGGTGAGAGTTACTGCCTCGATCCCGCCGCCGTGGCCGACGTGGTGACGTCCCGTACCTCCGCCGTCGTCGCCATACACCGCTTCGGGCGGCGGGCCGATGACGGCTGGATCCGGGAACTCGGGCGACGGCACGGGCTGTTGGTGCTGGTCGTGGATGAGCCGGGGGCGGCGTCGGAGGGCGTTGAGCGGCGGCGGTCGTACGCGGCGTACCTCGACGGGCGGCTGAAGGGTGTGGAGACGCCGGCGCCCGCCGTGGGCCACACCTACGAGCAGTATGTGGTGCGGGTGCCCGGTAACGGCCGCCCTGACCGGGACGCCTTCGCGCGGGCGCTGCGGGCCAAAGGCGTCGCCTGCCGGATTCCCGTACAGGCGCCCGTGTACCGCATGCCGGGGCTGCGGCGGGAGGTGTTCCTGCCGCAGACCGAGCGGGCCGTGGACGAGACGCTGGCATTGCCGCTGCGGGCGGGAATGGGGCGGCGGGAACTGCACCGGATGGTGGGGGCCTGCAATGCGCTCGGGGGATTGCTGCAGCCCGCGTTGTGACGGGTCGCCGGATGTGTACCGGAGTGGCCGTGTGCGATTCGGAGCTTCGGCGCAGGTCATGTATGATCTATTCCGCTGGCTCGCCCCAATAGCTCAGTCGGCAGAGCGTCTCCATGGTAAGGAGAAGGTCTACGGTTCGATTCCGTATTGGGGCTCAGAAGAAAAGGCCCCCGCCATATCGGCGGGGGCCTTTTTGCATGTGGTGAGGGCCGGTGTCTTTCCCGCCCGGGATCGGGCGGGAAAGACACCGGCCTGCTACGGCTGTGCGGGGGGAATTCCGGGGACGCGCATCGCGAGGATCGCCATGTCGTCCGAGGCGGGCTCCGCCGCGAAGCGCTCCACGGCGCGCAGCACCCGGGCGGCGACGGCGCCCGCGGTCAGGCCCGTACACGTCGTCAGGACGTCGGTGAGGCCGTCGTCGCCGAGCATGCGGGTGCCCTCGCGGCGCTCCGTGACGCCGTCGGTGACGCAGAGCAGGACATCGCCCGGGTCGAGGGTGACGGTCTGTTCGTACAGTTCGAGGTCGTCCATGACGCCGAGGAGGGGCTGAGGTTCGGCGGCCGGTTCGACGGTGCCGTCCTGGCGGAGGCGGAGCGGGAGGGGGTGGCCGGCGCAGACCACCTTCAGCAGGGCGCTGCCGTCCTCCTGCGGCCACAGCTCGCCGTAGAGGAGGGTGAGGAAGCGGCTGCGGGCGCCCTCGTCGAGAATCGCGGCGTTGAGGCGTTCCAGGACGGCGGGGCCGCCGAAGCCCTCGCGGGCGAGGAGGCGCAGGGCGTGCCGGGCCAGGCCCGTGACGGCGGCGGCCTCCGGGCCGGTGCCGCAGACATCGCCGATGGCGAAGCCGTACGCGCCGTCGCGGATGGGGAAGAGGTCGTAGAAGTCGCCGCCGACCTCGTTGCCCTCGCCGGCCGCGCGGTAGATGACCTCCACCTCGACGCCGGGGACGTCCGGCAGCTCCGGCGGGAGGAGGCTGCGCTGGAGGGACTGGCTGATGGCGGTGCGCTCGGAGTACAGGCGGGCGTTGTCGAGGGCGAGGGCCGCGCGGCGGGAGAGGTCCTCGGCCAGCTCCAGGATCTCCTGGCGGAAGTGTTCCTCGGTGGGCTTGCCCAGGGTGAGCATGCCGATGACGCGGTTGCGGGCCACCAGCGGCAGGACGACGGTCTCGCCGCCGACCGCCGAGGCCGTGGCGAGGGAGGCGCCGGGGCCGGTGGAGGGCCGCGCGGAGTCGCCGAGGCCCAGGCTGCGCAGGGAGGTGCGCAGCGCGGCGTCGTGGGCGGCGTCGGTGGGGGCGGTCCACACCCGGGCGCCCGGGGTGGGCACCGGCTCCGGCGGAGCGACCTTCCTCAGCAGGGTCTTGAGGCCGTCGATGCGGTCCTCGTCCTCGTGCAGGACGTACGACAGCTCGGGCTCGGACGCCTGGTCGGCGACGGTGTAGACGGCGCACCAGGTGGCGAGGGTGGGGACCGTCATCTGGGCCATCAACGCCAGTGTCTGATCCCGGTCGAGGGTGCCGGCGAGCAGGTCGGACGCCTCGACGAGGAAGGAGAGGGAGCCGCGGCGGAGCTTTTCCAGCTCGGTCAGGCGGGCCCGTTCGACGGCGAGGGCGATGCGGTCGGCGGCGAACTGCAGGCGCAGCGCCTCTTCGTTGGTGTAGCGGCCGGCGCTCTCCGCGGCGACGCCGAGCGAGCCGGTCAGGCGGCCCTCGACCTTCAGCGGGACGGTGACGACGGAGCGCATGCCCGTGCCGTTGAGGAGGGGGACGGCGCCGGGGACGGCGGTGAGGTCCTCGTGGACGGACGGCATCCGGGCGGAGCCGTAGCGGCCCGAGCCGGTCTCGACGGGGACGCGGGCGAAGCGCTGGCGGGCGGAGGGCAGGCCGGTGGAGGCGCGGACCTCCAGCTCCGTCTCGTCGTCGGTGGCGAGCAGCAGATAGGCGGCGTCGCCGTCGAGCATGTCGCGGGCCCGCTCGACGGTGCGCTGGAGCAGTCCGTCGAGGTCGTCGGGGGCGGGGGAGCCGATGAAGACCTCGAACGGGTCGGACGGGCGGCCGTCGGCGCGGGAGGTCTGCGAGGCGGCGTCCGGGGCGGGGGTGCGCGTCGGGCTCTGGAGGACGGCGCGTTCGTGGTCGCGGACGAGGAGGCAGACCGTGGACGCCTCGCCGTCGGCGTCGCGGACCCGCAGGTGGGAGGCGTAGACGGGCAGGACCCGGCCGTCGGCGCCGCGGACGCCGTAGGAGCCCTCCCAGCGGGAGAGGCGCAGGGCCTCGGCGATGCCGGTGCCGGTGCCGGGGGTGTGCGGCCAGGCGGCGATGTCGGTGAGGGGTTTGCCGACGACCTGGTCGGCGTCGTAGCCGAAGAGGCCGCGGGCGTCGTCGTTCCAGGCGCTGACGCAGCCGCCGCGGTCGATCTGGATGACGGCGACGCGGACACGGTGGTCGGCGACCGGCAGGGCGTCGACGGGGAGGGCGGGGCCGGCGGAGCGGGTGCCCGCCGGACGCTCGGGCAGGTCGAGGCGGAACCAGACGTACTTGCGGTCGGGGGAGTACTCGACGCCCCAGCGGGCGGCGAGCGCGCCGCACAGCAGCAGGCCGCGGCCGCCCTCGCGGTCGGGGTGGACCAGGACACGGCCGGTGTTCTGGAGCGGGATCTCGCGCTCCGGGTAGCGGTCGGCGACGGAGATGCGGACGCCGCTGTCCTCCCGCAGGCACAGGACGTCGGCGGCGGTTCCGGCGTGCACGACGGCGTTGGTGACCAGTTCACTGGTAAGGACGACGGCGTCGTCGACGATGTCGCCGTAGCCCCAGCCCTGGAGGGTGTCGCGGACGAACGCACGGGCCTGGGCGACGGAGCGCCCGACCGGCTCGAAGGTGGCGGCGGCCCGCGCGGTGATCACTGGTCTCCTCATGCGTGTTTCGGTGATCTGGTCCCCCATACCTGCGGCGCCCCTCCGATTACCTGTCGTGCGTGTACCACCGTCTCGGGCGGGAAGCCGTGCGGGTGGACAGCCCTGTGCCAGGTTACTTACCTTCGCCGCGGCTGCGGATGCCGGTCACGGGTGATTCCGCCCCGATCGTGCCCAGGGACGGTATGCGATGCTGCCGAACTGTTATGGCCTGGTTGGGCCATGGTGAAACACTGGGCAGGCATCAGGAGAAAGCCCGGGAACGGTCGACCCTTGCGGGAGGGACACGGTGGAGTCTGGCGCAGCGGCGCGGGGCGCAAGCACGCGCGCGAAAGGCGGACGAGCCCGGAACGGCGGGACGACCGAGGTGGACACGGCGGCTCTGAACAGGCTGCTGGTCGCGCTGGTCGCGATGCGGGACGGCAACTTCCGCAAGCGGCTCACGGTCTCCGGCGACGGGATCATGGCGGAGATCGCGGCGGTCTTCAACGAGGCCGCGGACCGCAATCTGCATCTGACCGGCGAGCTGGCGCGGGTGCGCCGGGTCGTCGGACGTGAGGGAAAGCTCACGGAGCGCCTGGAGGTCGGGGCCTGCGAGGGCTCCTGGGCGGCGGCGATCGACGCGTCCAACGCGCTCGTCGACGATCTCGTACGGCCCGTCTCCGAGGTGGGGCGGGTGCTGTCGGCGGTGTCCGAGGGCGATCTGGAACAGCGGATGGATCTGCGGTCGCGCAGTTCCGACAGTTCCTCGGAGCATCCGCTGCGCGGGGAGTTCTTGAAGGTCGGGCGGACGGTCAACGGTCTGGTCGACCAGCTCTCGGCGTTCACCGACGAGGTCACGCGGGTGGCCAGTGAGGTCGGTACGGAGGGCAAGCTCGGCGGCCAGGCGCGGGTGCGCGGTATGTCGGGTTCGTGGAAGGACCTCACGGAGTCCGTCAACACGATGGCGGCGCGGCTGACCGCGCAGGTGCGGGACATCGCTCTCGTCACCACGGCGGTGGCCAAGGGTGACCTCTCACGGAAGGTCACCGTCCACGTCGAGGGCGAGATGCTGGAGCTGAAGAACACCGTCAACACGATGGTGGACCAGCTCTCGTCGTTCGCGTCCGAGGTGACGCGGGTGGCCCGGGAGGTCGGCACCGAGGGCGAGCTGGGCGGTCAGGCGCGGGTGCCCGGTGTCGCCGGGGTGTGGAAGGACCTCACCGACTCCGTCAACCTGATGGCGGGCAACCTCACGGCGCAGGTGCGCGGGATCGCGCAGGTCACCACCGCCGTCGCGAACGGCGATCTGTCGCAGCGGGTGACGGTCAGCGCCCGCGGCGAGGTGGCGCAGCTCGCCGACACGATGAACACCATGACCGAGACGCTGCGGACCTTCGCGGACGAAGTGACGCGGGTGGCGAACGAGGTCGGGGCCGAGGGGCAGCTCGGCGGTCAGGCGCAGGTGCCGGGCGCGGCGGGCACCTGGAAGGACCTGACGGACTCGGTGAACACCGCGTTCCGTAACCTCACCGCGCAGGTGCGGGACATCGCGCAGGTGACCACGGCGGTGGCCAACGGTGATCTGTCGCAGACCGTCACGGTCGATGTCGCCGGTGAGATGCTGGAGTTGAAGAACACCGTCAACACGATGGTGGGCCAGCTCTCCGCGTTCGGCGCGGAAGTCACGCGGGTGGCGCGGGAGATCGGCGTCGAGGGTGAGCTGGGCGGCCAGGCGGCGGTGCCGGGTGCGGCGGGGACGTGGAAGGACCTCACCGATTCGGTGAACACGGCCTTCCGTAACCTCACCGGCCAGGTCCGCAACATCGCGCAGGTGACGACCGCGGTCGCCAACGGTGATCTCTCGCAGAAGGTGACCGTCGACGTCTCCGGCGAGATGCTCCAGTTGAAGAACACCGTGAACACCATGGTGGATCAGTTGTCGTCCTTCGCCGACCAGGTCACGCGGATGGCCCGGGACGTCGGTACGGAGGGCCGGCTGGGCGGTCAGGCGCGGGTGGACGGCGTCAGCGGCACCTGGAAGGAGCTGACCGACTCCGTCAACTTCATGGCGGGGAACCTCACCTCGCAGGTGCGGCAGATCGCGCAGGTGACGACGGCGGTGGCGCGCGGCGACCTGTCGCAGAAGATCGATGTGGACGCGCGCGGCGAGATCCTGGAGCTGAAGAACACCATCAACACGATGGTCGATCAGCTCTCCGCCTTCGCCGAGCAGGTCACCCGCGTCGCCCGTGAGGTCGGCACCGACGGGCGGCTGGGCGGCCAGGCGCAGGTGCCGGGCGTCGCCGGTGTGTGGCGGGACCTGACGGACTCGGTGAACGGCATGGCCGGGAACCTCACCGCGCAGGTCCGCAACATCGCGCAGGTCGCGACGGCGGTGGCCCGCGGTGATCTGTCGCAGAAGATCGACGCGGATGCCCGGGGCGAGATCCTGGAGCTGAAGAACACGCTGAACACGATGGTGGACCAGCTCTCGTCGTTCGCGGAGCAGGTGACCCGGGTGGCCCGGGAGGTCGGTACCGAGGGCATCCTCGGCGGCCAGGCCGAGGTGCAGGGCGTCAGCGGTACGTGGAAGGACCTCACCCAGTCCGTCAACGGCATGGCGAACAACCTCACCTCGCAGGTGCGCAACATCGCCGAGGTGACGACGGCGGTGGCCGACGGCGATCTGTCGAAGAAGATCACCGTCGACGCCAAGGGCGAGATCCTCGAACTGGTCACCACCGTCAACACGATGGTCGATCAGCTCTCGTCCTTCGCGGAGCAGGTCACGCGGGTCGCCCGTGAGGTCGGCACCGAGGGGCAGCTCGGCGGTCAGGCGCGGGTGCCGGGCGCCACCGGCATCTGGCTCGACCTCACCGACAACGTCAACCTGATGGCCAACAACCTGACGATCCAGGTGCGGAACATCTCGCAGGTCTCGGCGGCGGTCGCCAACGGTGACCTGACGAAGAAGGTCACCGTCGAGGCGCGCGGCGAGGTCGCGCAGCTCGCCGACACCGTGAACACCATGGTCACCACGCTCTCGTCGTTCGCCGACGAGGTGACGCGGGTGGCGCGCGAGGTGGGCACCGACGGCATCCTGGGCGGCCAGGCGCGCGTACCCGGTGTCGCGGGGACGTGGAAGGACCTCACGGAGTCGGTGAACTCCATGGCCAACAACCTCACCGGCCAGGTCCGCAACATCGCGATGGTCACCACCGCGGTCGCCAAGGGCGATCTGACGAAGAAGATCGACGTGGACGCGCGGGGCGAGATCCTGGCGCTGAAGACCACCATCAACACCATGGTCGACCAGTTGTCGTCCTTCGCCGAGCAGGTCACCAGGGTGGCCCGCGAGGTGGGTACGGAGGGCCAGCTCGGCGGTCAGGCGCAGGTGCGGGGCGTGGCCGGCACCTGGAAGGACCTGACCGAGTCGGTGAACGAGATGGCGGGCAACCTCACCCGTCAGGTGCGGGCCATCGCCGCGGTCGCCGCGGCGGTCACCCTCGGCGACCACAACGTCCGGATCGACGTCGACGCGGCCGGGGAGATCCTGGAGCTCCAGGACAACGTCAACACCATGATCTCCACGCTCCGCGAGACGACGCTCGCCAACGAGGAGCAGGACTGGCTCAAGGGCAACCTCGCCCGGATCTCCGGCCTCATGCAGGGCCGGCGGGATCTGAAGGACGTCGCCACGCTGATCATGAGCGAGCTGTCGCCCGCGGTCTCCGCCCAGCACGGCGCGTTCTTCCTCGCCGCCCGGCCCGACGAGCGGGAGCTGGGCGCGGACGGCGGCGAGGCCGGCGCGTACGAGCTGCGGCTGATGGGGTCGTACGGCTACGCGATGGGCGGGATGCCGACGACGTTCAAGCCGGGCGAGACGCTGATCGGGACGGCCGCCGAGGAGGGCCGCACGATCCTGGTGGAGAACGTGCCCTCCGGCTATCTGAAGATCGCGTCGGGGCTGGGGGAGGCGCCGCCGGCCAATGTGATCGTGCTGCCGGTGCTCTTCGAGGACAAGGTGCTCGGCGTGATCGAGCTGGCGTCGTTCCAGCCGTTCACCCAGATCCAGAAGGACTTCCTCAGCCAGATCGCCGAAATGATCGCGACGAGCGTCAACACCATTTCGGTCAACACCAAGACCGAGGTGCTGCTGAAGCAGTCGCAGGAGCTGACCGAGCAGTTGAAGGAGCGTTCCGCCGAGCTGGAGAGCCGGCAGAAGGCGCTGGAGCTGTCCAACTCCGAGCTGGAGGAGAAGGCCGAGCAACTGCGGGCGCAGAACCGTGACATCGAGGTGAAGAACACCGAGATCGAGGAGGCACGGCAGGTCCTGGAGGAGCGCGCCGAGCAGCTCGCGGTCTCGATGCGCTACAAGTCGGAGTTCCTGGCGAACATGTCGCACGAGCTGCGGACGCCGCTCAACTCCCTGCTGATCCTCGCCAAGTTGCTGGCCGACAACGCCGAGGGGAATCTCTCCCCGAAGCAGGTGGAGTTCGCCGAGACGATCCACGGGGCGGGCAGCGATCTGCTCCAGTTGATCAACGACATCCTCGATCTGTCGAAGGTCGAGGCGGGCAAGATGGACGTCTCGCCGACACGGATCGCGCTGGTCCAGCTCGTCGACTACGTCGAGGCGACGTTCCGGCCGCTGACCGCGGAGAAGGGCCTGGAGTTCGCCGTCCGGGTCTCGCCGGATCTGCCGTCCACCCTCCACACCGACGAGCAGCGGCTGCTGCAGGTGCTGCGCAACCTCCTGTCGAACGCGGTGAAGTTCACCGACAGCGGCAACGTCGAGCTGGTCATCCGGCCGGCCGGGGCGGACGTCCCGGTGGCCATCCGCGAACAGCTCCTGGAGCACGGTTCGCTGCGGGACCCGGACGCCGAGATGATCGCCTTCTCGGTCACCGACACCGGTATCGGCATCGCGTCCAGCAAGATGCGGGTGATCTTCGAGGCGTTCAAGCAGGCGGACGGCACGACCAGCCGGAAGTACGGCGGTACGGGCCTGGGCCTGTCGATCAGCCGGGAGATCGCGCGGCTGCTGGGCGGCGAGATCCACGCCGCGAGCGAACCGGGCCGCGGCTCGACCTTCACGCTGTACCTGCCGCAGAACCCGGGCGGCCTCCCGCCGCAGGGCTACCCGGCGCTGGTGGCCGGGGGCCTGGCGATGGACGCCGAGGCGCGCGAGACCGAGGTCGGGCGGCAGGCGGCCGAGGAGGCGGCGCGGGAGGCCGAGGAGCAGGCGTCGGCCTCCGCGCTCGCCCGCCGCCGGCGGCGCGGGCTGACCGGTGGCGCGCGCCGGGCGGAGCTGCCCGCTCCGCCGCGGTCCGAGGGCGCGGCGCCCGAGCGCCCGGCGCCGCCGCGGCAGGCGGCGGAGCCCTGGCTCGGCAACGGCCAGGATCTGGTGGAGACGGCCGCGAGCGGCGGTTTCCACGGCGAGAAGGTACTGATCGTCGACGACGACATCCGGAACGTCTTCGCGCTGACCAGCGTCCTGGAGCAGCACGGCCTGTCGGTGCTGTACGCGGAGAACGGCCGGGAGGGCATCGAGGTGCTGGAGCAGCACGACGACGTCGTCCTGGTGCTGATGGACATCATGATGCCGGAGATGGACGGCTACGCCACGACGGCGGCGATCCGCAGGATGCCGCAGTTCGCGGGGTTGCCGATCATCGCGCTGACCGCCAAGGCGATGAAGGGTGACCGGGAGAAGAGCATCGAGTCCGGTGCCTCGGACTACGTCACCAAGCCGGTGGACACCGATCATCTGTTGTCGGTCATGGAGCAGTGGATGCGCACCAGGTGACGGTGCGTCCAGTATGGAAGCGGAAGAGGATCACCGGGTGCTGAGCACGGTGGCCGCGGACGTGGCGCGACGCGTGGCGGGGGAACCTTCCGGCCCCCTCCCGCGTTTGCCGCTACGTACACGGTGACATCGCGGTGACAGGGTGTGGCGACGAGCGGGGTGCAGCTACGATGACCGGCACAAGGACGGGCGGCATGACGGAGTCGCCCCTTGGGGCGGCGTCCGGTTCTTCCCCAAGTCCTTCGGACAGGGGAGGCCCCATGCCGGGGCGAGGAGGTCGGGCCATGGTGCAGAAGGCCAAGATCCTCCTGGTCGATGACCGGCCGGAGAATCTGCTGGCGCTGGAGGCGATCCTCTCCGCGCTCGATCAGACGCTGGTGCGGGCATCGTCCGGGGAGGAAGCGCTCAAGGCGCTGCTCACGGATGATTTCGCGGTGATCCTGCTCGATGTGCAGATGCCGGGGATGGACGGTTTCGAGACCGCGGCGCACATCAAGCGCCGTGAGCGCACCCGTGACATCCCGATCATCTTCCTGACCGCGATCAACCACGGCCCGCACCACACGTTCCGGGGGTACGCCGCGGGCGCGGTGGACTACATCTCCAAACCGTTCGACCCCTGGGTGCTGCGCGCGAAGGTCTCGGTCTTCGTCGAGCTGTACATGAAGAACTGCCAACTGCGGGAGCAGGCGTCGCTGCTGCGGCTCCAGTTGGAGGGCGGCCGGGTCGACGAGACGAAGGAGTCGGCCGGACTGCTCGCGGAGCTGTCGGCGCGGCTCGCGGCGGTCGAGGAGCAGGCGGAGGCGCTCTCCAAGCAGCTCGACGAGTCGGCGGACGCGGCGGCCGTGGCGACCGCCGCCCATCTGGAGCGGAAGCTGACCGGACTGCGGCGGGCGCTGGACGCGCTGGAGCCCGGCGCGGGCGGCACCGCGGGGTGACGGCCGGGCCGCCCGGCGGCTGACGGCTCCTCACCCGCGCCGCGGACCGCCGGACCTGACATTCCGGTACGACACGTTCGGGTGAAACGCCGCGCGCTCGTGTCAGCTCCGGCCGCGCCTGTAATCTCGTCGCCATGGCCTCACGTACGTCCGGCAAGGGAACCCAGCGCACGGCGGGCCCCTCGAAGCAACGCGCCGGAGCGTCCGGGGGCGCAGCCAGGAAGACCGCGGCGAAGGCGCCCGCCCGTAAGCCGCCGGCGAAGAAGACCGCCGCCGCGAAGAAGGCGCCGCCCCGGAAGGCGCCCGCCAAGAGGGCCCCGGCGAAGAAGGCGCCGCCGAAGCCGGCGCCGTCCCCGACCGGCGGCGTCGTCCGCCTCGTCCGGGGCTGCGGCCGGGCGTGCGCGGTGGTGTTCCGCGGGATGGGCCGCGGTGCGAAGAACCTCGACCCGGCGCACCGCAAGGACGGCCTCGGGTTCCTGCTGCTGGGCCTGGCGCTGGTCGTCGCGGCCGGTACCTGGTCCAACCTCAGCGGTCCGGTCGGCTACTTCGTCGAGCTGCTGGTGACCGGCGCGTTCGGCCGTCTCGATCTGGTGGTGCCGGTCCTGCTGGGCGGTATCGCCTGGCGGCTCATCCGCCACCCGGAGCGGCCCGAGGCCAACGGCCGGATCGTGATCGGGCTCTCCGCGCTGGTCCTCGGTGTCCTCGGGCAGGTCGCGATCGCCTGCGGGTCGCCGGGCCGGGACGACGCCGCGGGGGTCCGGGACGCCGGAGGCTATGCCGGCTGGGCCGTCTCCAAGCCGTTGATCTTCACCCTCGGACCGGCGCTGGCGGTGGCGCTGCTGGTGCTGCTGACGGTCTTCGGTCTGCTGGTCGTCACCGCCACCCCGGTCAACGCCATCCCGCAGCGGCTGCGCGCGCTCGGCGCCCGGCTCGGTGTGGTGGACACCGGGCCGGAGGCGGAGTGGACGGACTGGGCGGACGACGACGAGGAGGAGTGGGAGGAGCGTCCGGCGCGCCGCCCGCGCCGGGCCGTCGCCGCGGAGGCCGGCGATCCGGACGCGCTGGAGGCGGAGGCGCTGGCCGAGCGGCGGCGTCCCCGTAAGGAGCCCGCGCCGCCCGCCGTGGCGCGGCCGAAGGACGCGGTGGACGTCGCGGCGGAGGCCGCGGCGGCGCTGGACGGCGCGGTGCTGCACGGCGTCCAGCCCTCGCCGCTCGTCGCCGGGCTCAGCAGCAGCATCTCCGGTGAGCGCCGGGACCGGGGCGAGGGGACCACCCCGTCCGGCGCGGTCCCCCCGGCGCGCGCGGCGCAGCCGGAGGCGGCCGGTCCGCCGTCGGTGCCGGACTTCACCAAGACGCCGCAGGAGCCGGAGGGCGGGCTTCCGGCCCGCGCCGAGCAGCTTCAGCTGGCGGGCGACATCACGTACGCGCTGCCCTCGCTGGACCTGCTCTCCCGGGGCGGCCCCGGCAAGACCCGCAGCGCCGCCAACGACGCGATAGTGGCCGCGCTGACCAACGTCTTCCAGGAATTCAAGGTCGACGCGGCGGTCACCGGCTTCACCCGAGGTCCGACGGTCACCCGCTACGAGGTCGAGCTGGGTCCGGCCGTCAAGGTCGAGAAGATCACCGCGCTGGCGAAGAACATCGCGTACGCGGTGGCCAGCCCGGACGTACGGATCATCAGCCCGATCCCCGGCAAGTCCGCGGTGGGTATCGAGATCCCCAACACCGACCGCGAGATGGTCAACCTCGGCGATGTGCTGCGGCTGGCCGACGCGGCGGGCGACGAGCATCCGATGCTGGTGGCGCTCGGCAAGGACGTCGAGGGCGGCTACGTCATGGCCAACATGGCGAAGATGCCGCACATCCTCGTCGCCGGTGCCACCGGTTCCGGTAAGTCCTCGTGCATCAACTGCCTGATCACCTCGGTGATGGTCCGGGCCACCCCGGAGGACGTGCGGATGGTGCTGGTCGACCCCAAGCGCGTGGAGCTGACCGCGTACGAGGGCATTCCGCACCTGATCACGCCGATCATCACCAACCCGAAGCGGGCCGCCGAGGCGCTCCAGTGGGTCGTGCGCGAGATGGATCTGCGCTACGACGACCTCGCGGCGTACGGCTACCGCCACATCGACGACTTCAACGAGGCGGTCCGCGCGGGCAAGGTCAAACCGCCCGAGGGCAGTGAGCGGGAGCTGGCGCCGTACCCGTATCTGCTGGTCATCGTGGATGAGCTGGCGGATCTGATGATGGTCGCGCCGCGGGACGTCGAGGACGCGATCGTGCGGATCACGCAGCTTGCGCGGGCGGCCGGTATCCACCTGGTGCTCGCCACGCAGCGGCCGTCCGTCGATGTCGTCACCGGTCTGATCAAGGCGAACGTCCCCTCCCGGCTGGCCTTCGCGACGTCCTCGCTCGCCGACAGCCGGGTCATCCTCGACCAGCCGGGCGCCGAGAAGCTGATCGGCAAGGGCGACGGTCTCTTCCTGCCGATGGGTGCCAACAAGCCGGTCCGGATGCAGGGCGCGTTCGTCACCGAGGCCGAGGTGGCCGCGGTGGTGCAGCACTGCAAGGATCAGATGGCGCCGGTCTTCCGCGACGACGTGACGGTCGGCGGCAAGCAGAAGAAGGAGATCGACGAGGACATCGGCGACGATCTCGATCTGCTGTGCCAGGCCGCGGAGCTGGTGGTCTCGACGCAGTTCGGCTCCACCTCCATGCTCCAGCGCAAGCTGCGGGTCGGCTTCGCCAAGGCGGGCCGGCTGATGGACCTGATGGAATCCCGCAACATCGTCGGGCCGAGCGAGGGATCCAAGGCCCGTGACGTCCTGGTGAAGCCGGACGAGCTGGACGGAGTGCTCGGAGTGATCCGCGGGGAGGCTTCCGGGTAGAAAACCCGAGGGATTCACCCGTACGAGTCATGCGTGCGGGCGCCAAAGCAACCGTTTCTCCTGCCGATACGTCAAGTTGAGGGAGGTGAGGGAACGATGCTTCACCAGCGGAGCCGGCGGCGTCGCCACCGGCGTACCGATGGCGTACGGACTCCGTCCGCCCGCTTGCCCGTCCCTTTCGGTCCACCCCTAGACTGAACGTCCAGCAGGTGGCTACACGCTCGAAAGGCGCCCCCGTGTCCATCGGCAACTCCCCAACTGACGACCGGCCTTCCGTCGGTCGAGCCATCCAGCAGGCCCGTATCGCGGCGCGGCTGACCGTCGAAGAGGTCAGCGCGTCGACACGGGTGCGTATCCCCCTTGTCCACGCGATCGAGCAGGACGACTTCTCACGCTGCGGCGGCGACGTCTACGCCCGGGGCCATCTGCGTACGCTCGCCCGCGCCGTTCACCTCGACCCCGGTCCGCTGATCGAGCAGTTCGACGCCGAGCACGGTGGCCGGCCCGAGCCGACGCCCGCCGCGCCGCTCTTCGAGGCGGAGCGGATCCGGCCCGAGCGGCGCCGCCCCAACTGGACGGCCGCGATGGTCGCCGCGATCGTCGCGGTGGTCGGCTTCGTCGGCTTCACGCTGTTCAGCGGCGGCGGCCAGGGCGGCGGCATCTCCGTCGCCGGGGGCGACACCAACCCCGACAAGCCCTCCCCGCACCCCCGCACCACCCCCGCCGAGCACCGCCCGGACCCGGAGCCCTCCGACAGCGCCATCGCCGGGCTGCCCAAGGACAAGGTGACGATCAAGGTCATCGGCCGCGACGGACAGAGCTGGATCTCCGCGAAGGACGCCAACGGCAAGCTCCTGGAGGACGGCCTGCTGCGGCAGGGCGAGTCCAAGACCTTCACCGACAAGGAACGCATCGACCTCGTCCTCGGCAACGCCGGAGCCGTGCAGCTCTACGTCAACGGCAAAGAGGTCAAGGAGGTCGGCGACAAGGGCTCCGTGGAGCGGCTCAGCTACACCCCGGGCGACCCGCAGGCCGGCTGAACAGGACGGCCCCCCTCCGCCGCCGTGCGCTTCCCGGACACCGGCAAGCGCACGGCGGCGGACCTGCGCGCGAGGGGTGCGCCCGGGACGAAGTAGGCTGAGCCCCATGCCCGAACGCCGTACCGTCGCCCTTGTCACTCTTGGCTGCGCCCGTAACGAGGTGGACTCGGAGGAGCTCGCAGGCCGCCTGGCAGCGGACGGCTGGGACCTCGTCGAGGACGCCGCCGATGCCGATGTCGCCGTCGTCAACACCTGCGGTTTCGTCGAAGCCGCCAAGAAGGACTCCGTCGACGCCCTGCTGGAGGCCAACGATCTGAAGGATCACGGCCGCACCCAGGCCGTCGTCGCCGTCGGCTGCATGGCCGAGCGCTACGGCAAGGAGCTGGCCGAGGCGCTGCCCGAGGCCGACGGGGTGCTCGGCTTCGACGACTACACCGACATCTCCGGCCGCCTGCAGACCATCCTCAGCGGCGGCAACGTCGAGGCGCACGCGCCGCGCGACCGCCGCACGCTGCTGCCGATCAGCCCCGCCGAGCGGCAGGGCGCCGGCGCCGTGGCGCTGCCCGGCCACGCGCAGGACACCCCGCCCGCCGACCTCCCCGAGGGCGTCGCACCGGCCTCCGGGCCGCGGGCGCCGCTGCGCCGCAGACTCGGCAGCAGCCCGGTGGCGTCGGTGAAGCTCGCCTCCGGGTGCGACCGGCGCTGCTCGTTCTGCGCCATCCCCTCGTTCCGCGGTTCGTTCATCTCGCGGCGCCCCTCCGACGTCCTCGGTGAGACCCGCTGGCTGGCCGAGCAGGGCGTGAAGGAGATCATGCTGGTCTCCGAGAACAACACCTCCTACGGCAAGGACCTCGGCGACATCCGGCTGCTGGAGACGCTGCTGCCGGAGCTGGCCGCCGTCGACGGCATCGAGCGGATCCGGGTCAGCTACCTCCAGCCCGCCGAGATGCGTCCCGGGCTGATCGACGTGCTGACCTCCACCGACAAGGTGGCGCCCTACTTCGACCTGTCCTTCCAGCACGCGGCGCCCGGGGTGCTGCGCCGGATGCGGCGCTTCGGTGACACCGACCGCTTCTGGGAACTGCTGGAGCAGATCCGCGCCAAGGCGCCCGGGGCCGGTGCCCGCTCCAACTTCATCGTCGGCTTCCCCGGCGAGAGCGAGGAGGACGTCGCCGAGCTGGAGCGCTTCCTGACCGGCGCCCGGCTGGACGCGATCGGCGTCTTCGGCTACTCCGACGAGGACGGCACCGAAGCCGCCTCGTACGCGGACAAGACCGACCCGGACGTGGTCGCCGAGCGGCTGGCGCGGGTGTCGCGGCTGGCCGAGGAGCTGACCGCGCAGCGCGCCGAGGAACGGATCGGCGACACGGTCCGGGTGCTGGTCGACCGGATCGACGACGAGGACGGCGTGGTGGGCCGGGGCGCCCACCAGGCGCCCGAGACCGACGGGGTCACACTGCTGCGCGGTGCGGAGGGCCTGACGCCCGGCCGGATGGCCGAGGCGAAGGTCGTCGCGAGCGAGGGTGTGGACCTGGTCGCCGAGGTGTGCTCGGCCGAGGGCACCGAAGGGGCGGGCAGATGACGCCGCTGCCGGCTTCCGCCACCGGCGGGCCGCGCCCGGCTCAGGTCCGGCAGGCCGGGCTGTGGAACATCGCCAACGTCCTGACGATGCTGCGGCTGGTCCTGGTGCCGGCCTTCGTGCTGCTGCTGATGCACGGGGACGGGCGGGACCCGATGTGGCGCTCGTTCGCCTGGGCCGCGTTCGCCGTCGCGATGATCACCGACGTCTTCGACGGACATCTGGCCCGGTCGTACAACCTCGTCACCGACTTCGGGAAGATCGCCGACCCGATCGCCGACAAGGCGATCATGGGCGCGGCGCTGATCTGCCTGTCCCTCCTGGGCGATCTGCCGTGGTGGGTGACGGGCGTGATCCTCTTCCGGGAGCTGGGCATCACGCTCCTGCGGTTCTGGGTGATCAAGCACGGCGTCATTCCGGCCAGTCGTGGCGGCAAGATCAAGACATTGGCGCAGGGCACCGCGGCCGGGATGTACGTCCTGGTGCTCACCGGCCCGCTGGCCACGTTCCGCTGGTGGGTGATGGCGCTCGCCGTGGTGCTGACCGTCGTGACCGGCCTCGATTACGTGCGCCAGGCCGTCGTGCTGCGCCGGGCGGGGCTGGCCCGCGAGCGCGCCGAGCGGGACGCCGTACGGTGACCGGCCGGGCGGCGCGGGTGCTGGAGCTGCTCGCCGGGCGGGGGGAGACCCTCGCGGCGGCCGAGTCGCTCACCGGAGGTCTGGTCGCCGCCGGGCTGACCGCCGTGCCCGGCGCCTCACGCGTGGTGCGGGGCGCGGTGACCGCGTACGCCACCGATGTCAAGCGTTCCGTCCTGGGCGTCGACGGGGAGCTGCTCACCGCGCGGGGTGCGGTGGACGGCGAGGTGGCGCGGCAGATGGCCTGCGGGGTGCGGCGGCTGCTGGGCGCCGATTGGGGTGTCGCGACCACCGGGGTGGCCGGTCCGGATCCGCAGGACGGGCAGCCGGTGGGCACCGTTTTCGTCGCGGTCTGCGGGCCCGGGGAGGCGGTCGCGGTGCGGCGGCTGGCCCTGGAGGGGGACCGTGAGGCGATCCGCCGGGACAGCGTCGAGGCCGTGATCGGGCTGCTGTTCGGCGAACTGACAGAAAATACGGGGGCACAGGATACGGAACAACACGGGGGGAAGGGATGTTTGCAGCCCTGAGTGAACACGTACTCGCGCCCGGCACGGCCACGGCAGGAGGCGGTACGGTGGGGCGAGAAGGATCCGGATCCGAGGTCCGAGGAGGGAGCCAGCGATGATTCTGCTTCGTCGCCTGCTGGGTGACGTGCTGCGCCGACAGCGTCAGCGCCAAGGCCGCACCCTGCGCGAGGTCTCTTCCTCCGCCCGGGTGTCGCTCGGCTATTTGTCCGAGGTCGAACGAGGACAGAAGGAAGCGTCGTCCGAACTGCTCTCGTCGATCTGTGACGCGCTGGATGTGCGCATGTCCGAGCTGATGCGTGAGGTCAGCGACGAGCTGGCGCTCGCCGAACTGGCGCAGTCCGCGGCCGCGCCCGACCCGGTGCCCGCACCGGTACGGCCCACGTTCAACGCCATGTCCGTCGCTTCTCTGACGGGTGTGGCGGAGGACCGCGTGACGATCAAGCCACCGGCCGATGTCGTGGCCGGCGTCGCCGCCTGACGCACCACGCAGACCATCTGCGGAGCCCCGCCCGGCACCAGCCGGGCGGGGCTCCGTCGCGTCCGGGCCCGGGAGCGACCGGTGGCATCCGCACGGAACCGTGGGGCGGCGGGGACGGAGCCCGGTGCGGCGGCTCGACCGCTCACCATCGGCCGATCGTTTATACGATGACCTGACCCGTACATTCCCGGGCGTTTCGGACCTCCGGTGTCGAGGCGCCCGTCCTCAGGAGGAGAGCTGGATGTCTGTGGTCACGAGCACGCTGTCCGACGCCGACCGCGCCGTCGTGGGGGAGGCGCTCCAGGGAGCCCTGGTCGACCTGGTGGACCTCTCCCTCGTCGCCAAGCAACTGCACTGGAACGTCGTCGGCCCGCGGTTCCGTTCCGTCCATCTCCAACTCGACGAGGTGGTCGCCGTGGCGCGGACGCACGCGGACACGGTCGCGGAGCGGGCGTCCGCGGTGGGGGTGCCGCCGGACGGCCGGGCGGCGACGGTCGCGAGGAGCACCGGTATCGCGGAGATGCCGGAGGGCTGGGTCGCGGACGAGGCCGCGGTCACGGCGCTGGTCACCGCGCTCGGCACGGTCATCGGGCGGATGCGGCAACGGATCGATGCGACCGGGACGCCCGATCCCGTCACCCAGGACCTGCTCATCGGCCTCACCGGTGACCTGGAGAAACACCACTGGATGTTCCAGGCGGAGGCCCACTGACGGGCGGGCGGCCGCCGGGCGGGCCGGGTCGGAGGGGGCCGGTCCCGGACGGCGTACGGGCTGTGCGCGGGGTCCCGGCCGGTGGGCGGGTACGGCGGGGACGCGCGCCGGGGGAGCGCCGATGCGCCCTGTCACACCGTCTCGGGGCGCCACTAGCGTCGTGCGGGGCAGGGGGCGGAGCCCGGACGGCGGCCGGCCGGAGGAGGCGGCGATGAGCGGACACGGAGCGGGTCGGCGCGCATCGACCGGGAGGAGGGCCGGCGGTCGTCCGGGGGGCCTGCGGGGCGGTGCCGGGGGGCGGATCGTCCTCGCGGTGGTGGCCGGAGCGGTGTGGTGGTGGGCGGTGGCCCGGCTGGTGTGGTGGCCCGCCGCCACGGGGCCGGTCGAATCGGCGGTGGCCGCGGGGGGCTGGGGGCTGAGCCTGCTGCCGGTGCACTGCGTGCCGTGGGCGGGGCGGCGCGCGGCACCCCGGCAGGGCGGCGGGAGGGGCCTGGGCGCGCTGCCGCCCGGTGGTCTCCGCGGGGTGGGCGGGGAGGCGGCGCGGGGAGTGCTGCGGTGGGCCCGGGGGGAGCGGATATCGGGTGGGCCGGGGGAGCGGGGGTGAGGTGTGGGTGCGGCCGTGCGGGGGCAGCGGTGGGTGGATCGGCGGAGAGGCCCGGGGCGGGGCTTGCGGTGGGGGATGGGGTTTGGGAGGTTTGGTGGCTTCGGGTGGGTGCGCCGGTCGGGTGAGCGGGCCGGGGCCGGTGTGAGTGAGGGGTGAGGGCGGGCTCGGGCTGGGAGCAGGTCCGTCGCGGGGGCGTTTTGCCTGGTGGGGTGAGCAGGGCGGGGACGGGCGAGGTCTCGGACTCGGTACGAGGGACGGGGCGGCGCCGGGAATGGGGCGCGTCGAGGTACGGGTGTGCTGAGGGGGCGGCGCGCTGAGCTGAAGGGACGGCGCGCCGGGACGGGGAGCGTCGAGGCATGGTGCGGGTGCGGTAGGCGGGCGAGCGGGTGCCGGGGAGGGCCGAAGCGTGCCGGGGCGAGGCGTTCGCCGGGCGGGGCCGAGGGGTGCCGGGTGGGGCGTTCGTCAGGGCCGGGAGCTGCGGGATGTTCGCCGGGGGCGGGGCGGGGCGGGGGCCAGGTCAGGCGTCCGGGGTGGGGGCCGGTTGGCAGGTGGGGCACCAGTAGGTCGTCCGGGCGTCGGGTGTCGGGCCGTGCGGTGTGTGGCGTACGGGGGTGCCGCAGCGGTGGCAGGGGCGGTCGGCGCGGTTGTAGACCCACAGGCGGCGTTCGGGGCGGGCGCCGGGGACGGTGCGCCGGTCGGGGCGGTCCTTGTTGGCTTCCAGCAGCTTCCGGGCGAGGGCCGGTACGCGGGCGGGGTCGGGGAGCCGTCCGATCGGTAGCCAAGGGGAGGCGCCGAGGAGGAAGCACATTTCGCACCGGTAGACGTTGCCGATACCGGCGAGATTGCGCTGGTCGAGCAGGGCGTCGCCGAGCGGGCGTTCCGGGGCGGCGAGCAGACGGCGCAGCGCCTCCTCCGGGTCCCAGCCGGGCCCCAGCGGATCGGGACCCAGATGGCCCACGACCCGTTCTTCGTCGGCGGTCCGCACCAGCTCCAGCACGGGCAGCCGGAACCCGACAGCGATGCGCCGCGCCGTGCCGAGCACCGCCCGGATCTGGTGCGCGGGACCGCCGCGCCACCGTTCCCCGGGCGCGTAGATCCGCCAGGCACCGTCCATCCGCAGATGGGAGTGGAGGGTCAGCCCGCCCTCGACGCGGGTGAGCAGGTGCTTGCCGCGCGGCACCACCTCCAGGACCGCCCGGCCGGACAGATCGACCGTCGCGAGCCGCGGTACCCGCAGATCGCACCGGATCAGTACGTCCCCGGCCAGCGCTCCGTGGAGCTGCCGGGCGACCCGCCAGATCGTGTCGCCTTCGGGCATACGGCCATGATGCCGGGGCGGGGCGCCTCGGGAGCGGTGCGGGCGGCCAAGCGGGGCGGATGCGGTGCGCGGGGGCCGGTCGGTGGGGTCGGGGGAGTGGGTGGCTTTACCTGGTGGCGTCCTTGGCGGCGCAGGGGACGGACCTTGGCGCGCGAAGGCGTATGGCGTGGGGCGGGTAGGCGTGGTGGGTCGGGCGCGGGCGTGCGTCGGCTTGGGCTTGGTGGTGAGGTCCGGGGTGGGCGTGGGGACGTACGGCGTGGGGCGGGCACGCGTGGCGGGTCGGGCTTCGGCTGGGCGTGGTGGGTCAGGCCCGGGGTGAGCGCGAGGACGTACGGCGTGGGACGGGCACGTGAGGTGGGCTGGGTGTGGGCGGGCCCGGGGCGAGCGCGAAGGTGTATGGCCCGGGGCGGGCTTGCGTGGTGGGTCAGGCCCGGGGTGGGCGTGGGGATGTACGGCGTCGGGCGGGCACGCGTGGACGGTCGGGTGCGGGCGGGCCTCGGGGCGTACGGGTAGAGCCTGAGAGAGTGTGCCCGGTGCCGTCGTCCGGTGCTGTCGCTCGGCGCCGTCCCGGGCCCACGCGACGGACCCGGGGGGCCGCCCAGCTCCCCCGGACACCGGGGCGGGGCACGTAGGCCCGCGCCCCGCCCCGGCCCCGCTCCGTCCCGCTCACGCCCGCAGTCGTAGTCCCCGGGGGGTGGGGTGGAAGCCCGCCTCCTCCAGGAGGGGGGCGAACGGGGAGGTCAGGGCGGATATGCCGTTGATGCGCTCGGTGGTGATCGTGCCCAGGGCGCCCGCGCGGGCGAGGGCGGCCAGCGCCTCGACCGCCTGCCGCAGCCGGGCGTCGGGCCGGGGCGTGTCCGTGCCGAGCGGCCAGAGCAGCAGGGTCTTGCCGCCGCGCTCCATGTAGAGGGTCAGCTCGCCGTCGACCAGGACGACCAGGGAACCGGCCTTCCGGCCCGGCTTGTGGGTGCAGCCCTCGGGCGGCTCGGGCCACGGCAGCGCCGCGCCGTAGGCGTTCGCCGGATCGGCCGCCGCGAGGACCACCGTCCGCTGCGCGTCCTCGCCCCGCCCGGCCCCGCCCGGACGGTCCGGGGCGAAGTCGTCCGCGCTCTCGCGCTCGCGGCGGTTGTGCACCGCGCGGAGCCGGTCGACCGCGCCGTCCATCGCGAACTGCGCCGCGCCCAGCCCCTCGACGACGTAGCCCCGGCGTGCCTGCCCGCTCTCCTCGAAGGCGGACAGCACGCGGTACGCCGCCGAGAAGCCGCCCTCCACGCCCTCCGCCGCGACCGCGCCACGGGTGACGATGCCGTGGCGGTCCAGGAGGGTACGGGCCAGGGCGTGCGCGCGGTGCGTCGGATCGGACTCCGGGGCGGGCAGCAGCGACCAGCGGCCCCCCGCGGTCGGCGGGCCGGAGCGCGACGCGGGCGGGCGGCCGGTGCGCATCGTCGCGGCGCCGTACCGGCCACGGGGCACCGAACGGCGGGCGCGGTGCGCGGTGGAACCGGCCGTGCGGCCCGAGCCCAGGAGGGCGCGCAGCGGCGCCAGGGTGTCGTTGGTGAGCCGGCCCGACCACGTCAGCTCCCAGAGGGCGTCGGTGAGTTGCGGGTCGGTGACCTCGGGGTGGGTGGTGGCGCGGACCCGGTCGGCGAGCTGACGGAAGAACAGGCCGTACCCGGGCGCGAGGGCGTCCAGGACGGAGGCGTGCAGCGCTGTCACCTCCAGGGGCAGTGGCGGCGCCAGCGACAGCGGTGCGGTGTCGGCGAGATGGAGGGTGAGCCAGCCGTCCTTGCCGGGCAGCGCGCCCGCGCCCGCCCACACCACCTCGCCGGTGGCGGTGAGTTCGTCCAGCAGCGCGGGGGAGTAGTCCGCGACACGGGACGGCAGGACGAGCTTCTCCAGCGCGGAGGCGGGCACCGGCGCGCCCTGCAACTGCTCGACCGCGCGCACCAGTCCGTCGATCCCGCGCAGCCCGGGGGCGGCGCCCTGCGCCGGACGCGCGGCGCCCGGGGTGCGGACCGCGCCGACCTGCTGCCACCGGGGCAGGAACGCGGCCAGCGCGGCGGGCGGCACCGGCTCCAGCTCCTCGCGCAGCGCCGCCAGCGAACGGCGCCGCAGCCGCCGCAGCACCTGCGCGTCGCACCACTCCTGGCCGATGCCCGCCGGATGGAACTCGCCCTGCACCAGCCGGCCGGACGCCGCGAGACGCTCCAGCGCGCCGTCGGTGACGGCCGGGCCCAGACCGAAGCGGGCCGCGGCCCGCTCGGAGGTGAACGGACCGTGGGTGCGGGCGTACCGGGACAGCAGATCGCCCAGCGGATCGGCCACCGGCTCGGTGAACGCCTCCGGGACGCCGACCGGCAGCGCCGTGCCCAGGGCGTCGCGGAGCCGCCCGGCGTCCTCGATCGCGGCCCAGTGCGCAGCGCCCGCCAGCCGTACCGGGATGGCGCGCCGGGCCGCGGCCAGCTCCGCGGCCCACGCCGGATCGGCGCCCCGCTCGGCCAGCTCCGCGTCGGTCAGCGGGCCCAGTACCCGCAGCAGGTCGGCGACGCCCTCGGCGTCCTTGACCCGGCGGTCGTCGGTGCGCCACTGCAACTCCCGCTCCAGCTCCGCCAGCACCTCCGGGTCGAGCAGCTCCCGCAGCTCCGCGCGGCCCAGCAGCTCCGCCAGGAGCCGGGAGTCCAGCGACAGCGCGGCGGCGCGGCGCTCGGCGAGCGGGGAGTCGCCCTCGTAGAGGAACTGCGCGACGTAGCCGAAGAGGAGGGAACGGGCGAACGGGGACGGCTCGGGGGTGGTGACCTCGACCAGGCGGACCCGGCGGGCCTCGATGTCGCCCATCAGCTCCGTCAGCCCGGGGACGTCGAACACGTCCTGGAGGCATTCGCGGACCGCCTCCAGGACGATCGGGAACGATCCGAACTCGCTCGCCACCTGGAGGAGTTGCGCCGCGCGCTGGCGCTGCTGCCACAGCGGGGTGCGCCGGCCGGGGCTGCGCCGCGGCAGCAGCAGGGCGCGCGCGGCGCACTCCCGGAAGCGGGAGGCGAACAGCGCCGAGCCGCCCACCTGATCGGTGACAAGCTGATCGACGTCACCGGGGTCGAGGACGACATCGGCGGCGCCGACCGGCGACTGCTCCGGGTCCCACTCCGCGCCCGCCGCGGGGCCCGCGCCGCCGTCCGGCCCGTCGAGGAGGTCCAGGCCCAGCAGGTCCGCGTCGGGCAGCCGCAACACGATGCCGTCGTCGGCGTGCATCACCTGGGCGTCCAGACCGTGGCGCTCGGCGAGCCGCGCGCCGAGGGCGAGCGCCCACGGGGCGTGCACCTGCGCGCCGAAGGGGGAGTGCACCACGATGCGCCAGTCGCCCAGCTCGTCGCGGAACCGCTCCACGACGACGGTGCGGTCGTCCGGCACATGGCCGCACGCCTGGCGCTGTTCGGCGAGGTAGCCCAGGACGTTGTCGCAGGCCCAGTCGTCGAGCCCGGCGGCGGCGAGCCGGGCCCGCGCGTCCTCGGGCGCCAGCGCCCCGATCTCGCGGAGGAACGCGCCGAGTGCCCGGCCCAGCTCCAGGGGGCGGCCCAGTTGATCGCCCTTCCAGAAGGGCAGCCGGCCCGGCACCCCGGGGGCGGGGGTGACCAGGACCCGGTCGCGGGTGATGTCCTCGATGCGCCAGGAGGTCGTGCCGAGGGTGAAGACGTCGCCGACGCGGGATTCGTAGACCATCTCCTCGTCCAGCTCGCCGACCCGGCGGCCGCCGCCCTTGCCGTCACCGCCGGCCAGGAAGACACCGAACAGCCCGCGGTCGGGGATGGTGCCACCGGAGGTGACGGCGAGCCGCTGGGCACCGGGGCGGCCGGAGACCGTCTGCGCGACGCGGTCCCACACCAGGCGCGGCCGCAGCTCGGCGAAGGCGTCGGACGGGTAGCGCCCGGCGAGCATGTCCAGGACGGAGGTGAACGCCGACTCCGGGAGGGAGGCGAACGGCGCCGCCCGGCGTACCAGGGTCAGCAGCTCCCCGACGTCCCAGGTGTCCAGCGCCACCATCGCCACAAGCTGCTGCGCCAGGACGTCGAGGGGGTTGGCGGGCACCCGCAGCGCCTCGATGGCGCCTGTCCGCATCCGCTCGGTGACCACCGCCGCCTGCACCAGGTCACCGCGGTACTTCGGGAAGACGATGCCCTTGGACACCGCACCCACCTGGTGCCCGGCGCGGCCCACCCGCTGGAGCCCGGACGCCACCGACGGCGGCGACTCCACCTGGATCACCAGGTCGACCGCGCCCATGTCGATGCCCAGCTCCAGGCTGGAGGTGGCGACGACGGCCGGCAGCCGGCCCGCCTTGAGGTCCTCCTCCACCTGGGCCCGCTGCTCCTTGGAGACCGAGCCGTGGTGGGCGCGGGCCATGACCGGTGGCGCGCCCCGGGCGGCGCCGGACTCGGCCATCAGCTCGGCCGGGGAGTGGTCCTCCGGCAGCGGTTCGCCGGTGGCCCGCTCGTGGGCGATCTCGTTGAGGCGGTTGCAGAGCCGCTCCGCCAGCCGGCGGGAGTTGGCGAAGACGATGGTGGAGCGGTGGGCCTGCACCAGGTCGGCGATCCGCTCCTCGACCTGCGGCCAGATCGACGGCTTCTCGCCGCTCTCGCCCTCCCGTACGGGCGCGCCGCCCAGCTCGCCCATGTCCTCCACCGGGACGACCACCGACAGGTCGAACCGCTTCCCGGACGGCGGCTGCACGATCTCCACCCGGCGCCGCGGCGACAGATAGCGGGCCACCTCCTCCACCGGGCGGACCGTCGCCGACAGCCCGATGCGGCGGGCCGGGCGCGGCAGCAGCGCGTCCAGCCGCTCCAGGGAGAGCGCCAGGTGCGCGCCGCGCTTCGTCCCGGCGACGGCGTGCACCTCATCGAGGATCACCGTCTCGACGCCCTCCAGCGCCTCCCGCGCCGACGACGTGAGCATGAGGAACAGGGACTCGGGGGTGGTGATCAGGATGTCGGGCGGGCGGGTGGCGAGTGCGCGGCGCTCGGCCGCCGGGGTGTCGCCGGAGCGGATGCCGACGGTGAGGTCCGGCTCGGGCAGCCCGAGCCGGACGGACTCCTGCCGGATGCCGGTCAGCGGGCTGCGCAGATTCCGTTCGACGTCGACGGCGAGGGCCTTCAGCGGCGAGACGTACAGCACCCGGCAGCGCTTCTTCGGCTGGGCCGGGGGCGGGGTACTGGCCAGCGCGTCCAGCGAGGCGAGGAAGGCGGCCAGCGTCTTGCCGGAGCCCGTCGGCGCCACCACCAGGACGTCCGCCCCCTCGCGCAGCGCGCTCCAGGCGCCCTCCTGCGCCGCCGTCGGCGCGTGGAAGGCGCCGGTGAACCAGCCGCGGGTCGCGGCGGAGAAGGAGTCGAGCGCTGTCCCGTCCATGCCCCCCATCGTGCACCGGACCACTGACAACGCCGCCGGAACACGGCATCGGCGCAGGTCGACGCGGGTGCGGCAGGGGTGCGGTGGGTCGGCCGCGGCCTTGCCGAGCGCGCCGTGCGCCGCCCCGCCGCCCGGCCACGGCCTCCGCGCCCCCGCCACGGCCTCCGCGCCCGCCCCCGCTCAGGCGGGCGACCGCCCGTACGCCCGCAGCGTCAGCAGGGCCCGCAGGGTGGCGACCGGGCGGCTCTCCGCCGCCGTGCCCGGTGCCCGGACGTGCCCGCCGGCGGGCCAGCCGCCGTCCGCGCGCTGGAGCGCGGCGAGGTGGTCCAGCGACCGCGCCAGCTCCGCGTCGGTGAACCAGCCGCGGGCCAGCGAGCCGGGCGTGGCCGCGTAGTCGTACGCGAAGTGGTGCTCCCCGGGGGCGTACCCCGGGGCGACCGGCGTCGCCGGGGCCCGCGCCGGATCGAGGACGACCAGGCCCCGGTCCCGTACCAGGGTGCCCAGCCGGTGCGCGGCGGCCGCGGCGCGGCGGCGGTCCGGGACGCCGTCCAGGAAGGCGAGCGCCGCCCGGACCTCGTAGGGGTGGGTGTCGGTCAGGGACTCCACGGCGGCCCAGCAGTACTCCGTGGCCCGGAACAGCCACGCGTGCCAGGCGTCGTTGCGGTGCAGCACACCCACCACGGGCCCGGTGGCCAGCAGGGAACTGGACGGCTCACCGGCGACCGGCAGCCACGGGACGGCCGGGTACCCGTGCGCCACCGGGTGCAGCGCGGGCAACGCCCCGTCCCGGGTCGAGATCCGCGTCAGATAGCGGCAGACGTGCTCGATGTGGCGGCTGCCGCACCGCCCGATGCCGTCCAGCACCCCCAGGGCGTACGCGGTGTGCAGCGGCTGGCTGGCCGGACCGCGCAGCTCCGGCGCCAGCGCGTGGCCGTAGCCGCCGTCGTCGTTGCGGTACGCGGCGAGCGCCGTCTCCACCGGGCCGTCACCGCCGTCGCGGAAGTGGTACGCGAAGAGCCGCTGTTCCAGCACCCGGGCGGTGAACCACACGAAGCGCTCGGCACGGGCCAGCGGGGACGGCGACGGGGTGGTGTTCTCGGCCATGCCCCGCACCGTAGGGCCGGATCGCGCCCCGGCGCACCGCCCCGGGGCCCGTGCCCTCCCAGGGCGGGACCTCCGGGGCGCCGCATTGACGGCGGCGGGCCCCGGCGGGAAGGGCATACGCTGCGGAGAGCCACGGTGCGCTGCCGGCCGCGGACCGGCGGACGGGCGGGCCGGGCCGGGCCAGGAGGAGACGGGATTCATGAGGCTGACGGATTTCTGGCAGCGGATGGCGGACCACTTCGGACCGGCGTACGCCGACTCGTTCGCCCGCGACCACGTGATGTCCGGCCTCGGGGGCCGCACCGTCCATGAGGCGCTGGACGCCGGATGGAGCGCCAAGGAGGTGTGGCGGGTGGTCTGCGCCACGATGGACGTACCGCAGGAACGGCGCTGACCGGAGCACCCAGGGCCCGGGCACGGGGCGTGGCCGGGCCACCCGCCCCGGGGCGGGTGGCCCGCCGCCGAACTCCGGGCGACGGCCCGGATTGTCGTACGGGTGCGCGACACTGGGCCGGTGCCCGCGAATGAAGACCCGCTCACCGACGACCGACGACCTCCCCAGCCGCCGGACGCGCGGATGCCGCGCTGGCTGCCGCGCGCCATGGTGCTGGCCCTCGCGCTGGTGGCCTGTTTCCAGCTCGCGAGCTGGGGATTCCACCAGTTGATCAGCCTGCTGCTGAACATCCTGATCGCCTTCTTCCTCGCGCTGGCCGTCGAGCCCGCGGTGGACTGGATGGCGGCCCGCGGCGTCCGGCGCGGGCTGGCCACCGGCGCGGTCTTCATCGGCATCCTCGTCGCCGCGGCGGGCTTCTTCGCCCTCCTCGGGTCGATGGTCGCGGGCCAGATCGCGACCATGGTCGAGGAGTTCCCGCAGTACCTGGACTCCGTCATCAGCTGGTCGAACAGCACCTTCCACACCCACCTGTCCCGGCTGGAGGTGCAGAACAACCTCCTCAACTCCGACTGGCTGCAGAAGTACGTCCAGGACAGCGCCAACAACGTCCTCGCCGTCTCCGCGACGGTGCTGGGCAGCCTGTTCAACCTCCTGACGGTGGCGCTGTTCTCGTTCTACTTCGCGGCCGACGGGCCCCGGCTGCGCCGCGCGCTGTGCTCCGTGCTGCCGCCGCACCGCCAGGCGGAGGTGTTGCGCGCCTGGGAGATCGCGGTCGCCAAGACGGGCGGCTACCTCTACTCACGGGGCCTGATGGCGCTGATCTCCGGGTTCGCCCACTACGTCCTGCTGGAGATCCTCGGGGTGCCCTACGCGCCGGCGCTGGGCGTCTGGGTCGGCCTGGTCTCGCAGTTCATCCCGACCATCGGCACCTATCTCGCGGGCGCCCTGCCCGTCCTGATCGCCTTCACCGTGGACCCCTGGTACGCGCTGTGGGTCTTCGCGTTCGTCGTGGTCTACCAGCAGTTCGAGAACTATCTGCTGCAGCCCCGGATCACCGCGCGCACGGTGGACATCCACCCCGCCGTCGCCTTCGGCTCCGTCATCGCGGGCACGGCGCTGCTCGGCGCCGTCGGCGCGCTGATCGCGATCCCCGCGACGGCGACCCTCCAGGCGTTCCTGAGCGCGTACGTCAAGCGGTACGAGGTGACCGACCCGAGGGTCCACGGCGGCCACCGCTCCCGCCGTACCGCGCGGGCACTGGCCCGGGTCCGCCAGGGGCTGCACCGCGACGCACCCGGGGGGACGGAGGCGCCGGGGGACGGCCCCCCGGAGGGGACGGAGCCGCCCGGGGACGCTCCGCGGCGCTGACGGTCACTCCTCCAGCGCCGCCGCGATGCGGTCGAGGTCGGTCAGGAGCGCCGCGGCGCGCCGCGGCGGGACGGCGTCGGCCATACGCCGCTCGACGGCGCGGACGGCGGTCTGGACCTCGGCCAGCCGTGCCCGGCCCTCCTCGGTGAGGCGGGCGGGCCGGGCACGCCCGTGATCGGCGGCGGCGGGGCGGGTGATCAGCCCGGACTCCTGGAGCCCCCGCAGGACGACGTTCCCGGACTGCCGGGTGACGAAGGTCGCGCGGGCGAGGTCGGCGTTGGACATCCCGGGGTGGAGCGCCAGCAGTTCGAGCGTGGCGTACTGCGGCACGGTCAGCCCGTGTTCGCGCAGCGCCCTGTCCATGGCGCCACGCAGCGCCGCCTGGGCGCGTTTGAGCAGGTAGCCCAGGTGATGGGTGACATCGTCGGCGGGCGGGGGCGGTTCCGGCGGCACACTCTCCTTCATGTCAGCATTTTGACATGCCTCCCCTTCGGCCCCTAGCCTCCCCCATGTCAAAGTCCTGACATCGAAGTCCTGTGTCAAAGTGAGGGAGTCCCATGCCTGTCGCCGTTGATGGTCCCGTCTTCGCTGCCCTCCAGGTCCGTGACGTGGAGGCCGCCGCGGCCTTCTGCGAGCGGCACCTGGGGATGCGCCGGGCCGCGGTCTCGCCGCCCCATGCGGTGGTCTTCGACACCGCGCCGATCCCGTTCGCCGTCCGCGAGCTGTTCCCGGACACCGACCTCGCCGACGCCGCGCGGCCCGGCCTCGGGGTGGTGCTCTGGTTCCGGACCCCGGACGCCCGGCAACTCCACGACCGGCTCGTCGCCGACGGGATCGAGATCCTCACGCCGCTGGCGGAGAGCCCTTTCGGCCCGATGTTCTCGTTCGAGGGCCCGGAGGGGTACCGGCTCACGGCGCACAGCGGGTGAGCGGGGGCGGGGCGGCCGGGACGGCGGTCGGCCGGCGCACGCGCTGTGTCCGGGCGAGCAGCCCGGCCTGCTCCCGCTTCAGCGACTCGAAGGAGCCGCGGACGTAGGTTTCCAGCTCCGCGCGAGGGAAGTCGCCCGCGATCGATACGTGGTCGTCGGGCCGGACCGGGCCGGAGCGGGGGTGTACGGAAAACCCGCCGGTCGCCGGCCGCGCTCCGGTGGCCGGGTGCCGCATCCGCTCGGGCCTCGCCGCGAGGCGGCGGACCTGCCGCGTGATCCGCTTGACAGTAAAATCGAACATCCATTCTTATGAGGGTCCGACCTGTACGCCGGAGCGGGGGTTCCGGGGCTTCACCGCCGAGTTGTCCACAGGCCGGAGCCGGGTCCGGGCGCATTGTCAGTGGCAGGCGTTAGCGTCGTGGACGTGAAGCGATCGACTCAAGCAAATCGGGTGGAACCCATGGCAGGCACTGACCGCGAGAAGGCGCTCGACGCCGCGCTCGCACAGATTGAACGGCAATTCGGCAAGGGCGCCGTGATGCGCATGGGGGAGCGGCCGAACGAACCCATCGAGGTCATCCCCACCGGGTCGACCGCGCTCGACGTGGCGCTGGGTGTCGGCGGTATCCCCCGCGGCCGCGTCGTGGAGGTCTACGGACCGGAGTCCTCCGGTAAGACGACCCTGACCCTGCACGCGGTGGCCAACGCCCAGAAGGCTGGCGGCTCCGTGGCGTTCATCGACGCCGAGCACGCGCTCGACCCCGAGTACGCCAAGAAGCTCGGCGTGGACACGGACGCCCTGATCCTCTCCCAGCCGGACAACGGTGAGCAGGCCCTGGAGATCACGGACATGCTGGTCCGCTCCGGCGCCCTCGACCTCATCGTCATCGACTCCGTCGCGGCCCTGGTGCCGAAGGCGGAGATCGAGGGTGAGATGGGCGACTCCCACGTCGGCCTCCAGGCCCGGCTGATGAGCCAGGCGCTGCGCAAGATCACCAGCGCGCTCAACCAGTCCAAGACCACCGCGATCTTCATCAACCAGCTCCGCGAGAAGATCGGCGTGATGTTCGGCTCGCCGGAGACCACGACCGGTGGCCGCGCCCTGAAGTTCTACGCCTCGGTGCGTATCGACATCCGCCGTATCGAGACCCTCAAGGACGGCACGGAGGCGGTCGGCAACCGCACCCGCTGCAAGGTGGTCAAGAACAAGGTCGCCCCGCCCTTCAAGCAGGCCGAGTTCGACATCCTCTACGGCCAGGGCATCAGCCGCGAGGGCGGCCTGATCGACATGGGCGTGGAGCACGGCTTCATCCGCAAGTCGGGCGCCTGGTACACGTACGAGGGCGATCAGCTCGGCCAGGGCAAGGAGAACGCCCGCAACTTCCTCAAGGACAACCCCGACCTCGCCAACGAGGTCGAGAAGAAGATCAAGGAGAAGCTGGGCATCGGCGTCAAGCCGCAGGACCCGGCGGCGGAGCCCGGTCCGGACGCCGCGGGCCCGGCCGAGCCCGCCAAGTCGGTCCCGGCCCCCGCGGCCAAGAGCACCAAGGGTGCCAAGGCCACCGCGGCCAAGAGCTAGTCCGTCATGACGCGGCGAACGGAATGGCCCGAGGGCGGCCACGCCATGGGCGGCGCCGGACACCGTGAGGGCCACGGCGGCCGTGACGACAGCGGGGGCCCCTCCTCGTCGAGGGCCGGGCAGGGGTCTCCGCGTACGCCCGAGGAGCAGGCGCGGGCGATATGCCTGCGCCTGCTCACCGGGTCACCGCGCACCCGCAGCCAGCTCGCGGAGGCCCTGCGCAAGCGGGGCATCCCGGAGGAGGCGGCCGAGGAGGTGCTCTCCCGCTTCGTGGAGGTCGGGCTCATCGACGACACGGCGTTCGCCGACGCGTGGGTGGAGTCCCGGCACCACGGGCGGGGCCTGGCCAGGCGGGCGCTCGCCCGGGAACTGCGGACCAAGGGCGTCGAGTCCGACGTCATCGACCAGGCGGTCGGCCGCCTCGACCCCGAGCAGGAGGAGGCCACCGCCCGGGAGCTGGTGGAGCGCAAGCTCCGCTCCACCAGAGGGCTGGAGCGCGACAAACGGCTGCGGCGCCTCGCCGGGATGCTGGCCCGCAAGGGCTACTCCGAGGGCCTGGCCCTGCGGGTGGTCCGCCGGGCACTGGAGGAGGAAGGCGAGGACCCCGAACTGCTGGAGCGCTGGGAGCAGGAGTAGCGCTCCGGGCCCCGGCGCGCCCGGCCCGCCGTGACGCCCGGCGCCCCGTCACGGCTCGTCACGTCCCGCCCTCCGCCGGTGCGGAAAGGGGGACGGACCGGGGAGCGCCGAGCGTGCCGACGCCACCTCCCCCCCCCGGCCCGCCACAAGCAGGGGCGTGTGCCTCGGCGCGGACCGAGGCGTGCCCAGGCACACGCAAGCCCCCGACCGCCCCCGTACCGATCGGCCGGAGGCGGTGGCCGTACCGGTCAGACAGAGGCGGGGCCCGTGCCGGGGATGACGGGGAGGCCCGCCGCGCGCCAGGCCTGGAAGCCGCCGGTCAGGTCGGTGGCCCGGTGCAGTCCCAGTTGATGGAGGGAGACGGCGGCGAGGCTCGACGCGTACCCCTCGTTGCAGATGATGACGGTGTGCAGATCGTGGCCGGTCGCCTCGGGAGCGCGGTGGGCGCCGGTCGGGTCGAGGCGCCACTCCAGCTCGTTGCGTTCCACGATCAGCGCGCCGGGGATGGTGCCGTCGCGGTCGCGCAGCGCCGCGTAGCGGATGTCGACGAGCAGACCGCCCGCCCGCTGCACCGCCGCGGCCTGCGCCGGCTCCAGCCGGTCCAGTTGGGCCCGGGTCTGTTCCAGCAGTGTGTCGATGGCGCTCAACTGCCCGCCTCCGTCTCTCCGTCGGCTGTCTTCCGTGGGTGGTGCGGGGCGTCCGCGGTGGTGTCCGGCGCCGCGGCCGGCCCGGTGCTCATGCCCAGTCCTCCGGGCGCTCGACCTCTTCGAGGCGGAGCAGCGGCCCGGTGCGGCTGTAGCGGCGCATCAGGGGGAGCGGCGGATAGTAGGCGTGCACCGAGACCGCGTGGGTGCCCCGGGAGGCGTTGCGCACCTGGTGGACGTGGTGCGCCCCGAACGCCCGGCCCCGGCCGCCGGTCAGGACGCGGGTGCGGTCGACGCCGTCGGCCAGTTCCAGGGTCCGCCAGCCCTCGGTGGGCAGTTGCACGGTGAGGGAATCCTCCGTCAGCGCACCGGCGGCCGCGGCGAAGGCGCCGCGCGAGCCGCCGTGGTCGTGCCAGCCGGTGCCGGTGCCCGGGGGCCAGCCGATCAGCCATGCCTCGCTGCCGTCCGGGCCGTCCAGCCGGAGCCAGGTGCGGCCCTCGGGATCGAGGGGGAGGGAGGCGACGAGCGCGGCGTCCGCGGCGGTGCGGCGGACGAAGGTGAGCAGCTCCGCGGCGCTCGGACCGCCCGTGGGCGGGGCGGTCCGAGGGCGGAGCGGGGTGGGGAGAGCGGGCACGGGACACCGTCCTGGAAGATCGCGAAGAGACGCGCTCATCGCGGCCGGACGGCCGGGAGCGCGCGGGAAGAACTGCGGATCAGCAGGACGGACGACAGGTGCAGCCCGCGTAGCGGAGCAGGTCGAGATGGACCCTCCGCCAAAAACGCGCGCCGTGCTCAGTCACCTTCGGAGTGAAACACGGGCGTTCCCGCAGGGTCAACCGCGGATTCCGCGCCCGCGGGGCCACCCGCCGCACCGCCGGAGGCCGTGGTGTCGGCCTCGTCCGGCGGCCGGTGCGCCGTCCCGCCGGAGGCCCCGCCGCGTACCGCGTCCGCGCAGGCGTACAGCTCGGCCGGGCGGACGCCGGACATCGCGGTGACCAGATGGCCGTCCGGGCGCACCAGCAGCACGGTGTGCGCGGCCGCCCCCGGATACTCCTCGGCGACCAGCACCTCGGCGGCGAGCGGCAGTCCCTCGGCGGCGCCGGTCAGCCGGGGCATCAGCCCGGCGGACCGCCAGTGCCGCGGGTCCCATACCCCCGTGCCGGGCGCGACGAGCACCAGCAGCAGCCCCTGGCCCAGCCGTTCCCGCAGCCGTACCACCGCACCGTCGGCGGTCGTCACCGGGACGTCGGCGACCGGCGCGCCCGGCAGGGTGCCGACCGGCGCCGCCGCGGCGTGCTCCGGGGCCGGGGCGAGCGGCGACCGGGCGTGGACCGGCGGCGCGCCCAGCGGCCCGCGGCCCAGGTGACCGTCGGTCAGCAGCGCGGAGCCACCCCGTGCCGCGCCCGGCAGCGCGCGCCGCAGCCGTCCCGCACCGCCGTCCCGCAGCAGCGGAAGTGCCTGGTCGGCGGCGCGCAACCGGGCGGCCACCGCCCCGCGCCGCTCGGCCTGGTAGCTGTCCAGCAGCGTCTCGGACGCCCCGTGGTGCCAGGCGAGTGCCAGTTTCCAGGCGAGGTTCTCGGCGTCCCGCAGCCCCTCGTCGAGGCCCTGCGTCCCGAGCGCGCCCAGCAGATGGGCCGCGTCCCCGGCGAGGAAGGCCCGCCCGTGCCGCCAGCGCCGCGCCAGCCGGTGGTGGACGGTGTGCACACCGGTGTCGAGCAGTTCGTACGGCGGCACCGGGCGCTCCTGGCCGCGGCCGCGGCCAGGCTCCGGGGCCGCGGCGTCACCGGCGGCCAGGGCGGGTTCGGCGGCCCAGCCGGCCAGCGAGTCGCGGACCTTGGCCACCAGCGCGTCCGGGGTGACCAGGTCGCGGCCCGGCGGCAGCAGCCAGTCCAGCCGCCACACCCCGTCCGGCAGCGGCCGGGCGCAGACCTCCGCGCCGCCGTGCCGCCCGGGGGCGCGGTGCAGCAGCGCCTCGCCGGGCCAGGGCAGTTCCGCACGGATCGCGGCCACCGCGTGCCGTTCGACGGAGGTGCGGCCGGGGAAGCGGATCTCCAGCAGTTTGCGGACGGTGGAGCGCGGACCGTCGCAGCCGATCAGGAAGCTCCCGCGCCACCAGGTGCCGCCGGGGCCGCGGGTGTGGGCGCTGACGCCGCCGGTGTCCTGCTCGATCTCGACCAGGCGGCTGCCGCTGACGATCCGGGCCAGCTCCTCGCCCTCCAGCGCGGCGCGGAGCGCACCGGTCAGCGCGTGCTGGGGGAGGTGGACGGGTGAGGCGGGCGCGTCACCGTCCCCGGGTGTCCAGGGGCCGCCGGGGGCGAATTCCACCCGTTCCATCAGCCGCCGCCGGCGCACCGTGCGCCACGCCGTCCAGCGGGTGCCGGCCGAGGCCAGGGCGCCGGCGCCGCCCAGCCGGGCCACGTACCCCGCGGTGTCGTCGCGCAGGACGGCGGTACGGGCCGGGCGGGCGGGCTCCGGTCCTGTGGTGTCGTCGAGGACGACGGAGGGGACGCCGAGACGGGCGAGGGAGAGGGAGAGGGCGAGGCCGACCGGGCCCGCCCCCACGACGATCACCGGGTCCACGAGGTGGCTCCCCGGCCCCGGAGGGGCGAAGCGGCGGTACGGGAACGGGCAGTTGGCGCCGGGTGCGTGATCACACAGCGTATGCAACCCACTGCGACCGTCCGCGTCAAGTGACGGGGGCGGCGCCGGGCCCGGCGCCGCCCCCGCACGTCTTGTCCGCGCCGCCGTCCGCCGGCCGGTCACGGCGTCGCGGCGGTGTCCTTCCCGGCGGCGTCGGCCGGGTCGCCCGCGGGCGCGGCGGTGGCCGGTGCCACACCACGCTTCGTCCGGCGGCCGCGCCGCTCGATCCAGGTGGCCAGGGCGGACAGCGCCAGGCACATCGCGACGTAGATGACGCCGGTGACGATGATGACCGGGACATAGGTGTCCGAGCCGCCCACGATGATGTTGGTGCTCATCTGGCGGGCGGTGTAGAGGAGTTCCTCGAACGTGATGATGTAGCCGAGGGAGGTGTCCTTCAGCGTCACCACGAGCTGGCTGATGATCGTCGGCAGCATCGCCCGCACCGCCTGCGGGATCAGCACCGTCGTCATGACCTGCGTCTTGCGCATGCCCAGCGCGTACGCCGCCTCGCTCTGGCCGCGCGGCACCGCCACGATGCCGGCCCGCAGCACCTCGGCCTGGACCGAGCCGTTGTACGCGGTCAGGCCCACCACCAGCGCCCAGAACTGCGGTCCGTTGCCGGACAGGCCGAGCGCGTCGCGGTTGGCGAGGAGGATCACCCACAGCACGTAGATGGTGATCAGCAGCGGGATCGCGCGGAACAGTTCGACGAAACCGGTCGCCAGAGCGCGCACCGGCTTGTGGTCGGAGAGCCGCGCCACCGCCAGCAGCACGCCCAGGGCCAGCGAGAGGACCGCGGCGACCGCGAAGACGCCCAGGGTGGTCAGCACACCGTCGCGCAGACTGGTCCGCACATCGGCGTAGTTGAAGATGTTCCACATCTCGGGCTTGAACTGGCCCTTGGCGGCCAGCCGCGCGATGACGAAGCCGATCAGGGCCACCACCGCCACCGAACCGACGATGCTGTAGAGGCGGTTACGCGCCTTCGTCCTCGGGCCCGGTGCGTCGTAGAGAACGCTGGCGCCGCTCATGCCGATACCTCGCTTCGATCCGCCCCGCCTGCGCGCGGCACCCACGTCGTACTGATCCGCCGTCCGGCCCCGCTCACCGGGCCACCCCCATCCGCCGCTCCAGCAGCCGGAAGAGACCGCTGATCGAGAAGGTGATGACGAGGTAGGCCAGGGCGATCCACAGGAAGATCCAGCCGATGGCGAAGCCCCGGTCGCTCAGCAGCTTCGAGACGTTGAAGAGTTCGGTGACGCTGAAGGCGCCCGCGATGGCGGAGTTCTTCGTCAGCGCGATGAAGATGGAGCTGAGCGGCGGCAGCACCGTGCGGGTGGCCTGCGGCAGCACGATCATGCGCAGCGTCTGGGAGAACGTCATGCCCAGTGACCGGGCCGCCTCCGCCTGCCCGATCGGCACCGTCGAGATGCCCGAGCGCACCGCCTCGCACACGAACGACGAGGTGTAGAAGCCCAGCGCCAGCGTGGCCAGCACGAACGGGCTGGTGCCGGGGAAGAGGATCTGCGGCACGACGAAGAAGGCGACGAGGAAGAGCAGGGTGAGCGGGGTGTTCCGCAACACCGTGACCCAGGCCGTCCCGAACGCGCGCAGCGGCGGGATCGGGGAGACCCGGAAGCCGGCTATGAGGAGGCCGAGCACCAGTGCCAGCAGCGCGCTGGCCGCGGTGATCGCCAGGGTCCCGAGGAAGCCGTCACGGAACTCGGGAAGATGATCGAGGAGTACGTTCATGGGGTCTCCGCGGTTGCGGTCGGGTCGGCGGCGGGAAGGGGGCGGGGCCCGCGCGGCGGACGGCAGCGCGCCCCGCACACCCGGCGCGGCGGGCGTACGGGGCGCAGCCCTGGGAATGCGGCGGCGGGCGCGTTGGTCCGCCCCGGAGGGACACGGGCGCGGCCGCCGCCGAAGCGGGGCGCGAGGGCGTCAGCCTCGCGGAAGCGGCAGCTCAGGGGCGGTGTCGCCGGTGAACGCCGAACCGGACTTGCCCAGCGTGCCCTCGTACGCCTTCTTGTAGTCGCCGTTCTTGATGTGCTTCTCCAGCGCGTCGGTGATCGCGTCGCGCAGCGCCTTGTCGCCCTTCTTCAGGCCGACGCCGTAGGGCTCCTTGGTGAAGGGCTTCTCGACGACCCGCAGCTTGTCCTTGCGCTGCGCGGCGTAGCCCTTGAGGATCGCGTCGTCGGTGGTGACGGCGGCGACCTGGCCGTCGAGCAGCGACTTCACGCAGTCCGAGTACTTCGACAGCTCGATGGTCTCGGCGCCGTACTTCGGCTTCTTGATCTCCTCCAGCGGCGTGGAGCCGACGATGGAGCAGACCTTCTTGCCGCGCAGCGACGACGGGCCGGTGATCGACTTGTCGTCCCGGGCCACCAGCAGGTCGGCGCCCGCGGTGTAGTACGGCCCCGCGAAGTCGACCTGCTTCTTGCGCTCCTCGTTGATGGTGTACGTACCGACGTAGAAGTCGACCTGTCCCTTGGAGATGGTGGTCTCACGGACGTTGGAGTCGATCGTCTTGAAGGTGATCTCCTTGTCGGAGAACCCGAGGTCGGCGGCGACCATCTTGGCGATCTCGATGTCGAAGCCGGAGTACGTGCCGGAGGTGTCCTTGAAGCCGAGGAAGGGCTGGTCGGCCTTGACGCCGATGGTGATCCGGTGCGCCTTCTGGGCCTTCTGCAGCACCGCGGAGTCGACCTTGACGCCGGACGCCGGCTTGTAGGTGCCGCTGTAGACATCGCCGCCGGCCGGCTTGTCGCCCGCCGGGCCCGACTCGCCGCCGCACGCGGTCGCCGTCGCCGCCAGCGCGAGCACCGCGGCGCACGCGGTGGCCGTCTTACGCATCCTCATGGTGAAAGTCCTTTGTCTGCAACGGGTGTTGACGGTCATCGTGGCCCGGCCGCGGGCTCAGTGGTGCAGGATCTTCGAGAGGAAGTCCTTCGCGCGGTCGCTGCGCGGGTTGTTGAAGAACTGGTTCGGCTCCGCCTCCTCGACGATGCGGCCGTCCGCCATGAAGACCACGCGGTTGGCGGCGGAGCGGGCGAAGCCCATCTCGTGGGTGACCACGACCATCGTCATGCCGTCCCGGGCGAGCTGCTGCATGACCTCCAGGACCTCGTTGATCATCTCCGGGTCCAGCGCCGACGTCGGCTCGTCGAACAGCATCACCTTGGGGTCCATCGCCAGGGCGCGGGCGATGGCCACACGCTGCTGCTGACCGCCCGACAACTGCGCCGGGTACTTGTCCGCCTGCGTGCCGACGCCCACCCGGTCGAGCAGGGCGCGCGCCTTCTTCTCGGCGGCCGCCTTGTCGGTGCGGCGGACCTTGGTCTGGCCCAGGACCACGTTCTCCAGCACCGTCTTGTGCGCGAAGAGGTTGAAGGACTGGAAGACCATGCCGACATCGGCACGGAGCCTGGCCAGTTCCCGGCCCTCCTGCGGCAGCGGCTTGCCATCGATGCTGATGGCCCCGCTGTCGATCGTCTCCAGACGGTTGATGGTGCGGCACAGTGTCGACTTGCCGGACCCGGACGGCCCGATCACCACGACGACCTCACCGCGGTGGATCGTCAGGTCGATGTCCTGGAGCACGTGCAACGCGCCGAAGTGCTTGTTGACGTTGTCCAGCACGACCAACTGGTCCCCGGCCGGTGCGGGGGCCTCGGTGCTCCCGGTCCCCGATACTTCGCTCATCGGCGTGTAGCTCCGTCCTCCTCGGTTGCCAGGACATTAGGACGGCCCGCGACCTGCGTCATTACATCTGAGGGGAACTTGAGCATCACGATCCGGCCGCGACGGCCGGAACTCACCGCCCCGGTTCGGGGGCTCCTCCGCGCCACCGCGCCCGCCCGGTGCGCCGGTGCGCCGGGCGCCCCTTCCGCACTCCGGCGCCGCCGGGCGTACCGGCTGCGTAACGGATGGCGCCCGGGGCGCGGCCGCCCCTTGACGGGCACGCCGTTCATCGCCGTAGATGCCCTGTGGTTCCCGCACGCATCACCCGCAGAACGTCACCGAGGAGGAGGCCGGGCCGATGAGACTGCTGCTCGTCGAGGACGACGACCATGTCGCCGCGGCCCTGTCCGCGGTGCTCGCGCGGCACGGCTTCACCGTCGTGCACGCCCGCAGCGGCGAGGAGGCGCTCCAGGCCCTCCTGCCCGACCACGACGAACCGTTCGCGGTGGTCCTGCTCGACCTCGGCCTGCCCGACCAGGACGGATTCGAGGTCTGCGGCCGCATCCGCCGGATCCGCGCGGTGCCGGTCATCATGGTCACCGCGCGCGCCGACGTCCGCTCCCGCATCCACGGCCTCAACCTCGGCGCCGACGACTACGTGGTCAAGCCGTACGACACCGGTGAACTCCTCGCCCGTATCCACGCCGTCAGCCGCCGCGGGGTGTCCGGGTCCGCCGAGCCGCGCGCCGAGGAGAGCGGCCCGGACGACGCGCTGCGGCTGGGCGCCGTCACCGTCGAACTGCCCACCCGCCAGGTCTCGGTGGACGGCACCGCCGTCCCGCTGACCCGCAAGGAGTTCGACCTCCTCGCCCTCCTCGCCCAGCGCCCCGGGGTGGTCTTCCGGCGGGAGCAGATCATCAGCGAGGTGTGGCGCACCAGTTGGGAGGGGACCGGCCGGACCCTGGAGGTGCACATCGCCTCGCTCCGCGCCAAGCTGCGGATGCCCGCGCTCATCGAGACGGTCCGCGGCGTCGGATACCGCCTCGTCGCCCCCGCCACACCGGTGCGGCCGCCCGCCGCCCCGGCCGGCTGAGGCCCGGCAGGTCCGTGCGTACCCGACTCCTCCCGCTCCTCATCGTCCTGCTCGCCGGGGTGCTGCTCGCCCTCGGCGTCCCGCTCGCGGTGATCACCGCCGGCGCCGAACAGCAGAAGGTGGTCATCGACCGGATCGACGACGCGGCGCGGTTCGCCTCCCTCGCGCAGTTCGTCACCGACCGCTCCGGCGCCGCCGCCGAGGCACCCGGCGACGAGGACGAACGCCGCGCCACCCTCGCCGGGGAACTCGACCGCTACCACGATCTCTACGGCATCCGCGCCGGGGTCTTCCACCGCGACCGCACCCCGATGGCCGCCGCCCCGCGCGGCTGGCCCGTGGCGCGCGACGGCAAGGGCGCGCAGGCATTCAAGGAGGCGCTGGCCGGGCACCGCAGCCACGACCCCGACCAGATCTGGCCCTGGGATGACGCCGGCCGCATCCCGGTCGCCTCGCCCGTCATCCGGGACGGCGACGTCGTCGCGGTCGTCGTCACCGACTCGCCCACCGGGCGGCTGCGCCACCGCATCCTGCGCGGCTGGCTGCTGATCGCCGCCGGGGAGTGCGCGGCGATGCTCGTCGCCGTCGCCGCCGCGTTCCGCCTCACCGGCTGGGTGCTGCGGCCGGTGAGGGTCCTCGACGCGGCCAGCCACGACATCGCCACCGGCCGGATGAAGTCCCGGGTCGCCCCCACCGCCGGGCCGCCCGAACTGCGGCGTCTGGCGCGCTCGTTCAACGAGATGGCCGACCACGTCGAGGACGTCCTGGAGCAGCAGCGCGCCTTCGTCGCGGACGCCTCCCACCAACTGCGCAACCCGCTCTCCGCGCTGCTGCTCCGTATCGAGCTGCTCGCCCTCGAACTCCCCGAGGGCAACGCGGAGATCGCCTCCGTCCGCACCGAGGGCAAGCGGCTCGCCCGCGTCCTCGACGACCTCCTCGACCTCGCGCTCGCCGAGCACGCCGCGGCCGATCTCCAGCTCACCGACGTCGCCGCCCTCGCCGCCGAGCGGGTCGGCTCCTGGCGCCCGCTCGCCGACGGGAAGGGGGTGCGCCTGACGTACGAGGGGCACGCGGCGGTCACCGGCTGGGCCGACCCGGTCGCCCTCTCCAGTGCCCTGGACGCGATCGTCGACAACGCCCTGAAGTTCACCCCGCCCGGCGGCCCCGTCTCCGTCACCGTCTCCCCGCGCGGCGATGGCGTACGGATCACCGTCGCCGACGGCGGGCCCGGCCTCACCGACGACGAACTCGCCCGGATCGGCGACCGGTTCTGGCGCAGCGGCCGCCACCAGAACGTCTCCGGCTCGGGGCTGGGCCTGTCCATCAGCCGCGCGCTGCTCACCGCGGGCGGCGCCACGCTCCGCTTCGCCCCGAACGTCCCGCACGGTCTCCAGGTACGGGTGACGGTGCCGCGGGACGCCCCGGACGGCGGGTGAGCGCGGGGCCGGGGGGGGCGGGCCCGTCCGGCGGCCGGGGCGCCCGCGGAGTGTGCTAGTGTGAATGGCGTTGCAGTTGTGGTACCCATGAACGTCGTGTGCGCCCGGAGGCTGGTAGCCCCGGGCGTTCCGTGTTTTTACCGGAATCCTCCGGTGTCGGGCACTCATCTCGGCGACAGGGAGTCCGCGCAGTGCGGGCTCCGTGCCCCATGAAGGAGAAAATTATGGCTTCCGGCACCGTGAAGTGGTTCAACTCGGAAAAGGGCTTCGGCTTCATCGAGCAGGACGGCGGCGGCCCCGACGTCTTCGCCCACTACTCGAACATCCAGTCCCAGGGCTTCCGCGAGCTCCTCGAGGGCCAGAAGGTCACCTTCGACGTGACCCAGGGCCCGAAGGGCCCGCAGGCGGAGAACATCATCCCCGCCTGACGCCCACGCGTCTCGCGGACGGGGCCCGCACCGGCCAGCCGGTGCGGGCCCCGTCCCGTCCCCGCGGGGCACCGGGCGCACCGCCGCCCGCCGGCGGACGGTACGCGCACCGCGACCGTCCGGCCCCGCCCCACCGCGCACCCGTACGCCTCGTGTCCCGAGTGCCGTCCCACGGGGGAGTGCGCGGTCGACACGACCACGCCTCACCTCACCCGAAGGGTCTTCAGTGACACGAGCGACCGCTCCGCGACGCAGCGCCGCACCCCGTACGCCGTCCCCTCGCACGCCCGCCCCCGCCCCCGTGGCCTCCTTCGAGGAGCTGCCGCTGGCCCCGGAGCTGCTGACCGCGCTCGGCGCGCAGGGCGTCACCGAGCCGTTCCCCATCCAGGCGGCGACCCTCCCCGCGACGCTCGCCGGGCGCGACGTCCTCGGCCGGGGCCGCACCGGCTCGGGCAAGACCCTCGCCTTCGGCCTCGCGCTGCTCGGCCGCACCGCGGGCCGCCGCGCGGAGAGCAAGCGGCCGCTGGCGCTGGTGCTCGTTCCCACCCGCGAACTCGCCGGCCAGGTCGCCGACGCGCTCGCCCCGTACGCCAAGGCGGTCGGGCTGCGGACCACCACCGTCGTCGGCGGGACGTCGATCAACCGGCAGACCGACGCGCTGCGCCGTGGCGCGGAGGTGCTGGTCGCGACGCCCGGACGGCTCGCCGACCTCCTCGACCGCGGCGCCTGCGCCCTCGACCAGGTCACCGTCACCGTCCTCGACGAGGCCGACCAGATGACCGACATGGGCTTCCTGCCGCAGGTCACCCGGCTGATGGAGAAGGTCGACCCGAACGGTCAGCGGATGCTGTTCTCCGCCACGCTCGACCGCAATGTCGACAAGTTGGTCCGCCGCTTCCTCAGCGACCCGGTCACCCACTCCGTGGACCCGTCGGCCGCCACCGTCACGACCATGGACCACCACGTCCTCTACGTCGACGACACCGACAAGCGCGCCACCGCCACCGAGATCGCCGCCCGTGAGGGCCGCGTGATCATGTTCGTGGACACCAAGCGCGGCGCCGACCGGCTCACCAAGCACCTGCTCGCCCAGGGCGTGCGCGCCGCCGCGCTGCACGGCGGCAAGTCGCAGCCGCAGCGCAACCGCACCCTGGAGCAGTTCCGCACCGGCCACGCCTCGGCGCTGATCGCCACCAACGTCGCCGCCCGCGGTATCCACATCGACGGCCTCGACCTCGTCGTCAACGTCGACCCGCCCACCGAGGCCAAGGACTACCTGCACCGCGGCGGCCGCACCGCGCGGGCCGGGGAGTCCGGCACCGTCGTCACGCTCGTCACCCCCGGGCAGCGCCGCGACATGACCCGGCTGATGCGCCAGGCGAAGATCACCCCGGACACCGCCGCGGTCCGCCCCGGCGACACCGAGCTGATACGGATCACCGGGGCCCGTACGCCCTCGGGCGAGCCGGTCCAGCTCGCCGCGCCCGCCCCGCAGCAGCCCGCCCGGCGGCGCCCCGCGGGCGGCGGACGGCGCAGCCCCGCGGGTGGCGGCGGAGCGGGCGGTGGCGCGGCAGGCGGCCGCCGCCGGCCGCGCCGCAGCCGCTCGGGCCGCCGCCCCGGCGGAACGCCCGCCGCCTGATCGGACGCCTCCGGGCGGCGCGGCTCCTGAGCGGTACGGCTCCTGAGCGGTACGGGCTCCTGAGCGGCGCGCGCCCCGGACGGCACGGCCCGGCCCCGGTTGACACACAACCGGGGCCGGGCCGCTTCGGTTCAGGGCTTCTCGGACACGTAGTACCGCCGCGCGCCCCGGTGCAGCGCCAGCGGATCGGTGAAGACCGCGGTCCGCAGGTCCACCTTCTGCGCGGCGTGCACCTCCTCGCCGATCGCGTCCCGGCTCCGTATCACCGTCCGGGTCATCGCCTCGGTCAGCGCCGCGTCCTGGCGGTCGGTGGTGACCAGCAGATTCGCCACCGCGATCGTCTTCACGCCCTGCCCGTGCTGCGCCCGCGGGTAGGCGTCGGCCGGCATCACGGCCTCCCGGTAGTAGCGCGATTGCCCGCCCTGACGGTGCAACGCGGCGGCCAGGTCGCCGAGTTGCACCAGCCGGACGGGGAAACGGGCCTCCAGGTGCTGCACCGCGGTGGTCGGCAGTCCGCCGGACCAGAAGAACGCGTCCAGCTTCCCGTGGCGCAGCAGCGCGGGCATGGTGTCGATACCGGCACGCACCGGGCGGATGTCCCGGTCGAAGTCGAGGTTCGCCGCCGCCATCAGCCGCCGGGTGATCAGTTGGACGCCCGAGCCGTCGGAGCCCACGCCCACCCGCAGGCCGCGCAGATCCTTCGCGGACCGCACCCGCGATCCCTCCGGCACGACCAACTGCATGTAGTCGTCGTAGAGCCGGGCGCAGGCGCGCAGCGAGCGGGCGCCGGGCTCGCCGCGCTCCCGGTACGCCGCGACCGCGTCGGCCGTCGCGATGGTGAACCCCGCCCGTCCGGACGTCAGTTGGCGCAGGTTGTCGATGGAGCCCTCGCTGCGTGCCAGCCGGACGTCCAGATGCGGCATGTCCCGGGCGAGGTCCTGCCGCAGCAGCTCGCCGTAGCGGGCGTACACCCCGGTGGGGACGCCCGTCGCCAGGGTCACGGTGCCCCGGGGGGACGGGGCGCCGCCCAGGGGCAGCAGCCACCACGCGAGCAGCGCGAGCGCCACCGCGGCGCAGGCCACGGCGGGCAGGGGGCGGCGCACGGCCCCGGCGAGGCGCCGGGGGAGTGCGGAGAGCGACGAGGACGCCGGGAACATGACCGGAATCCTGCCAGGGCGTGTCCGGAAGGGGGAGGGGTGCGGGCCGCGCGGTCGCGCGGCGCGCGCCCGTCCACCGGGCGGCGCGGGCGCTCCGTCCCCCAACGCCGGTGCGGGCGAAGGTGATCACCGGGCAATCACGGAGCCATCACAAGGCAACGGGGACGCAACCGGAAGGCGGCTTCCGGGTGTCCTACGGGGGTGACCTGCCGCTCCCCGGGGTGCGACACGGCCCGTGGAGCGCCGGATCGCACCCCCGCGGCGGGGGACGGGGGCGGTGCCCGGTGGACCGGGCGCCGTACGAACGCAGCGACAGACCGATCACCGATCTCCAGGAGGCCGAGTGCGTAAGCGCACCAGGGGAGCGATAGCCACGGGCGTGGGAGCCGTCGTCGCGGGGGCGCTCGCCGTCACCGCGGGCGCCGTCACGTCCGGTGGTACCGATCCCGGCAGCACCCCCCGGGCAGCCGCCGAGAAGACCGTGCTGAAGGAGGACTTCAACGGCGACGGCTACGACGACCTGGCCGTCGGCGCCCCCGGGACGGAGGGCAACGCCGGGTACCTCACCGTCGTCCACGGCTCCGCGCACGGGCCGGACCCGAAGACCCGCACCGTCATCGACGCGAGGACGCCCGGTATCCCGTCCGTCGAGGGCCGGTTCGGGGACACGCTCGTCGCCCGTGACCTCGACGGCGACGGCGTCACCGACCTCGCCGTCCTCGTGGCCGGGCAGGAGGACACCCTGCTCGCCCTGTGGGGCACCAAGGGCAAGGGGATCAGCGGTGAGGGCGCCGTCGTGCTCGGCCACGCGGACAAGGCCGTGGGCGGCGACTTCGACGGCGACGGCCACCAGGACCTCTTCACCACCGCGTACGGGCAGGAGAAGCGCGCCGAACTGCTCCAGGGACCGTTCACCCGGGACGGCGGGCCCGCGCGGAAGCAGACCGTGTCGGTGGCCGACGGCGACTCCGAGACGCTGTCCCTGGCCGCGGGCGACTTCAACGGCGACGGCGCCGACGACGTGTACGTGGCCCGCGCCATGGAGGAGTCGGCCCGGCCCGGCGCCCTCTTCCTCGGCGGCCCGAAGGGGCTGACCAAGCAGACCGACAAGGGCCCGCAGGCGCTCCCCGCCACCGCGGGCGACTTCAACGGTGACGGCCGCGCGGACCTCGCCTGGCGTGAGGCGCCCGACGGCATCGTCGAGGGCCCCTGGACCGACTCCGGCACCGTCAAGGTCCGCTACGGCGCCGCCTCCGGCCTCGGCAGCCGCACCGACACGTTCACCCAGGCCACGCCCGGCGTACCCGGGGCGAACGAGGAGGGCGACGTGTTCGGCGCGTCGCTCTCCGCCGGTGACACCGACGGCGACGGCTACGACGAACTGGCCGTCGGCGCCCCCGGCGAGGCCATCGGCGCCAAGGCCAAGGCCGGTTCGGTGGTGCTGCTGAAGGGCTCGGCCAAGGGGCTGACCGGCACCGGTTCGCTCGCCTACAGCCAGGACACCCCCGGCGTGCCCGGCGTCGCCGAGGCGGGCGACCTGTTCGGTGCCGCCGTGCGGCTGCTGGACACCGACGGTGACGGCCACGCCGATCTGACGGTCTCCGCGTCCGGTGAGAACGGCGGCCACGGCGCCGTCTGGTCCGTCCCCTCCGGTGACCCGGCCCGCGGCGGCGTGACGTCCTTCGCCCCCGCCGACGTCGGCGCCCCGGCGCGTCCCGCCCTCTTCGGCGACACCGTCAACGGCTCGACCCCGTCCCCCTACTGGGGCCTCGACGAGAGCTGACCCCGCGCCCACCGGCCCCCGTCCGCACGCCGGCGGGGGCCGGTGGCGTGCCCGGGGAGCGGTGCGGCGCCCCGAGGGGGCGTGTGGCGTACCGGGGCGGGCGCACGGCGCGGGGTGTGCGGCGGGCGCCTCCGGGTGCCGCGGTGCCGCCCGCCGTCCGGCCGCCCCGTACGGGTCCCGTCAGTCCGCCCGCAGGTCCACGACGACCTTCACGTCCTTTGGGCCCTTGCGCAGCGCGTCGGCGAAACCGCTCATCGGGACGCGGCGGGTCAGCAGCCGCTCCAGCCAGGCACGGTCGGCCCGCGCCAGCGCGTCGGCCGCCTGCTCGTAGTTGCGGCGCGCGGCGTTCACGGAACCGAAGAGCACCGCGTTCTTCAGCACGATCTCCTTGTTCAGCAGATCCGCGCCGACGGGTACCGTCGCCGTCGCCGAGGAGAGCCCGGTCAGGCAGATGACGGCGCCCGGGGTGACGATCCGGGTGAGCGGACCGATCAGCGGGCCGTGGCCGGTGCACTCGATGACGACGTCCGGGCGTACACCGAGGGCGTCGGGCGTACCGGTGTGGAACGTCGCCCCCAGATCCGCCACCAGCCGCGGCTTCGGCCCCTCGCCGTTGAGGTCCAGCACATGGACCTCCAGACCCCGCTGCACCCCCAGCAGCGCCGCGAACAGGCCGACAGGACCCGCGCCGGTCACGAGCGCCACCTCGGGGCGGCCCGCCGTCCGGGTGAGGATGCGTTCGGTCTGCTCCCACGCCTTGGCCAGCACCGACACCGGCTCCAGCAGCACCCCGCAGTCCTCCAGGGCCGGATCGAGGCGGACCGCGAACTCCGGTGGCAGGGACCAGAGTTCGGCGCCGTAGCCGTGCAGCTCCTTGATGCCGCGCTCGGTGTAGCGGTCGTTGCGGCAGAAGTCCCACTGGCCGTCGGCGCACGCGGCGCACGGCTCCGGGTCCGGCCGCCGCACGATGCCCGCGACGCGGTCCCCCGGGGCGAAACCCGAGCCCTCCGGCGCCGTCAGGACCGTGCCCAGCGACTCGTGCCCCACGACCAGCCGGTCCTGCCCCGGTGGTGGCGCCCCGTATCCCTGCTCGACGATGTCGGCGTCCGTCCCGCAGATGCCCAGCAGGTCCCCGCGCACCAGGAGGGTGTCCGGCGCGGGATCGGGTTCCGGCACCTCGGACACCCGCACCTGAGCGGGGGATCCTGGCACCACCGTGATGGCCCGCATGCTGCCGCCTTCCCGTGGCGCGGATGCTCGGGCACCGCGCCACGCGTCGATCCGGAACCAGCCGGTCCGTAACAGCCTGCCGTGGCCCGCACCGCCCCGCAATCGCAGCCGCCCGGCCCCGTACGGACAGGTTTGGGCGCCGGGCGGATCAGGAACCTCTGCTGAGCGCGCGGCACCGTGCGCGGCGACGACCGTGGCGTGGAGGCAGAGCGTGGTACAGGGCTTCTCCCGGGAACCGGGCACCGAAGGACCGCTCGACGAGGTGCCGCCCGCCGGGCTGCGCAAGATCCGGCGCTGGGCGTCGGTGATCGCGCTCGGCGGCTTCCTCTTCGGCTTCGACACCGGAGTCGTCTCCGGCGCGCTGCTGTTCATCAAGAGGGACTTCGGGCTCGACGCCGCCGAACAGGGCGCCGTCGTCAGCGTCCTGCTCATCGGCGCGATGGCCGGCGCGCTGGGCGCCGGACGCCTCGCGGAACGCCTCGGCCGCCGCAAGGCCCTCGCCCTGGAGGGCACCGTCTTCCTCATCGGCACCGCGCTCGCCGTCCTCGCCCCCGGCTTCGCCGTGCTGCTCGTCGCCCGGGTGGTGCTCGGACTCGCGGTCGGCGCCGCCTCCGCGACCGTCCCCGTCTACCTGTCGGAGATCTCCCCGCCCGACATCCGCGGCCGGGTCCTCAGCGCCAACCAGCTCATGATCACCGTGGGCATCCTCGTCGCCTACCTGATCAACCTGGCCTTCGCCGGCAGCGGGAACTGGCGCGCGATGTTCGCGGTCGGCGCCGTCCCCGCCGTGCTGGTGGTGGCCGGCGCCATGTTGCTGCTCCCGGAGTCGCCGCAGTGGCTGATCCTGCACGACCGGCCCGACCGGGCCCGGAAGATCATCGCGTCGGTCACCAACGACGCCACCGCCGACCGGCTGCTGGAACGCGCCCGGCAGCGCCGCGCCCGCCACGCCGGCGAGGAGTCCGGCACCGCCAAGGGCACCGGACGGCGTGCCCTGCTGGCCCCCGCGGTGCGGCCCGCGCTGATCGTCGGCCTCACCCTCGCCGCGGTGCAGCAGTTCGGCGGTATCAACACGATCATCTACTACGCCCCGACGATCATCGAGCAGACCGGTCTGACCGCCTCCAACTCGATCTTCTACTCGGTCTTCATCGGCGTGGTGAACCTCGCCATGACCCTCGTCGCGATCCATCTGATCGACCGCTGGGGACGCCGCCGCCTGATGCTGATCTCCCTGACCGGCATGGGCGTCACGCTCGTCCTGCTCGGGCTGTCCTTCGTCGCCGGCTGGGGCTCGGGGATGCCGCTGGTCTTCATGCTGCTCTACATCATCGCGTACAGCGGCGGGCTCGGACCGGTCTTCTGGGTGCTGGTCGGCGAGCTGTTCCCGCCCGCCGTCCGCTCCCGCGGCTCCAGCGTCTCGACCACCACGAACTGGGCGTCCAACTTCGTCGTCGGGCAGGCGTTCCTGCCCGTGGTCCAGGCGATCGGCCAGGGCCCGACCTTCTGGATCTTCGCCGCGGTCTGTGCCGGCGCGCTGCTCTTCGTGGCCCGCTTCGTCCCCGAGACCAAGGGCCGCACCTTCGAGGAGGTCGACGCCGCGCTCCGGTCCCGCTTCCATCCGCACACCCCGGCCCCCGCGCGGTGAGCGCGGGCCGCCCCGGGCCCCCGCCCTCCGGGGCGCATCCGGGGGCCCGCCGCACCGGCGCCCGCGACCGGATCGAGGCGGCGGCCTGGCCGGTGCTCCAGCAGACCGCCGCGGTGACCGCCTCCTGGGTGGTGGCCACCCACCTCATCTCGCACCACCAGCCGTTCTTCGCCCCCATCGCCACCGTCGTGGCGCTGAACGCCTCCCGCGGTGAGCGCGGCTCCAACGCGGTACGGCTGCTCGTCGGCGTCGTCGTCGGCATCCTCGCCGGTGAGGCGGCGCTGCTCCTCCTCGGGCACGGCGCCGCCGCGCTCACCGTCGCCACCTGCGTCGCGCTGGTGGCGGCCCTGGCGCTCAGCGACGAACGGATCGTGCTCGCCCAGGCCGCGGCGAGCGCCATCCTCACGGTGGCCACCGGGGTCCGCGGCTCGGGGATCAACCGGCTCACCGACGCCCTCATCGGCGCCGGCGTCGCCCTCCTGGTCAGCCAGGTCCTCTTCCCCGCCGAACCGATCGCCCTGCTGCGCCGCGCCGAGACGGCCGTGCTGCACACCCTCGCGGACGCGTTGCGCCACACCGCCGACGCCCTCACCCGCGGCGACACCCGCTCCGCACGTCGGGCGGCCCGCCTGCTGACGGACGCGCACGAGCCGCTGGCCGAGGTCGCCCGGATGCGCGAGGCCGGCCACCACGCCGCACGGCGCACGGTCCGATGGTGGGGGCGCACGGACGACATCGCGCGCGAGGTGGCGTACGCGGGGGAGCTGGCGCCCCTCACCCACAGTTGCCTGGCGCTGATCCGGGTGGCGGCGGACACCCCCGCCGCCCGCCGGGGGCCCGTGATCCGCGCCGTCGCCGCCTTCGCCGACGCGGTGGCCACCCTCGCCGCCGCCCCCGGCGACCACGCCACCCGCAGGGGCGCGGCGGAGGAGGCGCGGGCCGCCGTCCGCGATCTCACCCGCGACGAGGCCGGCGCCCCGTACCCCGAGCGGTCGGTGACGGGCGCCGCCGCCCGTGCGGCCGCCACCGATCTGATGCGCTTCGCCGGCGTCGCCCCCGAACAGTGCCGGGACACCGCCTTCGCCCCCGGCGCCGCCCCGCTCGACCTCCCCGCCCCGCCGCTCGCCCCGCGCGGTCTGCCGGGCCTGCCGCCGCGCCGGGGCCGCCGCTGACCGGCGGCGTCCGGTCCCGTACGGGCCCCGCCCCGTCGCCGGGGGACACCCGCTCCCCGCACCCCCTTACCCTTGTGAGGTGACCAGCAGCAGGGACCGGAGTTGTGACGTGGGCGTTGAGCGAAGCTACGAGATCCGCACCTACGGGTGCCAGATGAACGTCCACGACTCCGAACGGCTCTCGGGCCTCCTGGAGGACGCCGGCTACGTCCGCGCCCCCAAGGACGCCGACGGCGCCGACATCGTCGTCTTCAACACCTGCGCGGTCCGCGAGAACGCCGACAACCGCCTCTACGGCAACCTCGGCCAGCTCGCCCCCAAGAAGGCCGCCCGCCCCGGCATGCAGATCGCCGTCGGCGGCTGCCTCGCCCAGAAGGACCGCGACACCATCGTCAAGAAGGCCCCCTGGGTCGACGTGGTCTTCGGCACGCACAACATCGGCAAGCTGCCGGTCCTGCTGGAGCGCGCCCGCGTCCAGGAGGAGGCGCAGGTCGAGATCGCCGAGTCCCTGGAGGCGTTCCCCTCGACGCTGCCCACCCGCCGCGAGAGCGCGTACGCCGCGTGGGTCTCCATCTCCGTCGGCTGCAACAACACCTGCACGTTCTGCATCGTCCCGGCGCTGCGCGGCAAGGAGAAGGACCGCCGGCCCGGCGACATCCTCGCCGAGATCGAGGCGCTGGTCTCCGAAGGCGTCTCCGAGATCACCCTCCTCGGCCAGAACGTCAATGCCTACGGCTCCGACATCGGCGACCGCGAGGCGTTCTCCAAGCTGCTGCGTGCCTGCGGGAGGATCGAGGGCCTGGAGCGGGTCCGCTTCACCTCCCCGCACCCGCGCGACTTCACCGACGACGTCATCGCCGCCATGGCCGAGACGCCGAACGTCATGCCGCAACTGCACATGCCCCTCCAGTCCGGCTCCGACCGCGTCCTGAAGGCGATGCGCCGCTCGTACCGCCAGGAGCGCTTCCTCGGCATCATCGAGAAGGTCCGCGCCGCGATGCCGGACGCCGCGCTCTCCACCGACATCATCGTCGGCTTCCCCGGCGAGACCGAGGAGGACTTCGAGCAGACCCTCCACACGGTCCGCGAGTCCCGCTTCGCCCAGGCGTTCACCTTCCAGTACTCCAAGCGCCCCGGCACCCCCGCCGCCGAGATGGACGGCCAGATCCCCAAGGAGGTCGTCCAGGCGCGGTACGAGCGCCTCGTCGCCCTCCAGGAGGAGATCTCCTGGGAGGAGAACAAGAAGCAGGTCGGCCGCACCCTGGAGGTCATGGTCGCCGAGGGCGAGGGCCGCAAGGACGACGCCACCCGCCGCCTCTCCGGCCGCGCCCCCGACAACCGCCTCGTCCACTTCACGCGCCCCGAGGAGCCGGTCCGCCCCGGCGACATGGTGACCGTCGACATCACCTACGCCGCCCCGCACCACCTGCTGGCCGAGGGCCCCGTCTCCGCGGTCCGCCGCACCGCCGCGGGCGACGCCTGGGAACGCCGCAACGCCGCCCCCGCCGCCAAGCCCGCCGGCGTCATGCTGGGCCTGCCCACCATCGGCGCCCCGGCCGCCGCCCCCGCCCCGACCGGCGGCTGCGGCTGCGACTGAGGGACGTGCCCCGGCGCGGCCGCACCACTGTGCGCCGCGCGGGGCGGACTCCGTGTGCCGGGACGGGCCGCCTTGCTGGGCGGCCCGTCCCGCTGTGTGCGCCACGAGGCGGCCGCCGTATCCCCTGGGACGACGCCCCGTCCCGCCGCGCCACGCGCCCACGGCGGGCTTCCCGCTCGGCGGGGCCGCGGATTTTGTCCCGGGCAGCCGCGTGCCCACGGCCCGCCCCGTCCGGATACGCGGCCACGGCCGGCTTCCCGCCCCGTGCGGCTCACGGTGTGCCCCGGGCGGAGGCGCGGCCCCGACTTGTCCCCGTCCCACGGGGCGGACCTCCTGCCCCGTGGGACGGGGACGGATGCTTTCGCCCGGGCGCCCGCGCGGCCCACGGCTCACCTTCGGCCGGGTACGAGCCCCCCGGCTCGTCCCCCTCCGGGTTCGCGGGCCCCGGCTCGTCCCCCTCCGGGTACGCGGCCCACAGCGGCCCCCGCCCCGTGCGGATACGCGGCCCGTGGCGGGAGGAACCGTGGGTGGCGGCCCGGCTGGGTGCCGTCCCCCGTGCGGGCTACGCTGCCTGCCATGCTCGTAGCCGCCGCCCTGTGCCCGTGCCCGCCCCTGCTCGTCCCCGAGGTCGCCGCCGGCGCCGCCGGTGAGCTGGACCCGCTCCGCGCCGCCTGCCGGGAGGCCGTCGGCGCCCTCGCCGCCGCCCGCCCCGACCGGCTGGTCGTCGTCGGCCCCGCCGACCGGGCCGGACAGGGCCCGTACCCGCAGGGCGCCACCGGCTCGTTCCGCGGCTTCGGCGTGGACCTCGACGTCGCCCTCGGCGCCGCGCCGCACCCGCCCGAGCGCCCGCTGCCGCCCTCGCTCGCCGTCGGCGCCTGGCTGCTCGCCCACGCGGCCCCCGTCGACGCCCCCGTCACCGGCCTGGGCGTGGACACGGCGCTCGCCCCCGAGGACTGCCTGGAGGCGGGCCGCGAACTGGCCGCGTCCGCCCCCCGGGTGGCGCTCCTGGTCATGGGCGACGGCAGCGCCTGCCGCACGGTCAAGGCCCCCGGCTACTTCGACCCCCGCGCCGCGGACCACGACGCCGCCCTCGCCCGCGCCCTGGGCGCCGCCGACACCGAAGCCCTCGCCGCCCTCGACCCCGAGGAGGCCGCCTCCCTCCAGGTGACCGGCCGCGCCCCCTGGCAACTCCTCACCGGCGCCGCCCGCGCGGGCACCCCCCTCCGCGGAACGCTGCGCTACGACGAGGCGCCGTACGGGGTGGGGTACTTCGTCGCCAGTTGGGGATAGGCGGGGCGCCCCCGCGTCCCGGCGGGCGCCGCCTGTGGTCCGCCCCGTGCGGACCGGCCCCGGGCCCCGGCCACCGGTGAGGTTTGGGAGACTGGCTCCGTGAACACCGCAGTCCCCGCTCCGCGGGTCATCGCCGTCGTCGGGCCCACCGCGGCCGGGAAGTCCGATCTGGGGGTCGCGCTCGCCGCGCACCTGGGCGGCGAGGTGATCAACGCCGATTCCATGCAGCTCTACCGCGGGATGGACATCGGCACCGCCAAGCTCACCGAGGCGGAGCGGCGGGGCGTCCCGCACCACCTCCTCGACATCTGGGACGTCACCCGCGCCGCCAACGTCGCCGAGTACCAGCGCCTGGCCCGCGCCGAGATCGACCGGCTGCTCGCCGAGGGCCGCACCCCCGTCCTCGTCGGCGGCTCCGGGCTCTACGTACGCGGTGCCCTCGACGCCCTGGAGTTCCCCGGCACCGACCCGGAGGTCCGCGCCCGCCTGGAGGCCGAGCTGGCCGAGCTGGGCAGCGGCGCCCTGCACGCCCGGCTCGCCGCCGCCGACCCGGAGGCCGCCCGCGCGATCCTGCCCGGCAACGGCCGCCGCATCGTGCGCGCCCTGGAGGTCATCGAGATCACCGGCCGCCCCTTCACCGCCAACCTCCCCGGTCACGAGGGCGTCTACGACACCCTCCAGATCGGCGTCGGCGTCGAGCGGCCGGAGCTGAACGACCGCATCGCCCGCCGTGTCGACCGCATGTGGGAGGACGGACTCGTCGACGAGGTACGCGCTCTGGAGGCCGTCGGACTGCGCGAGGGCCGCACCGCCTCCCGCGCCCTCGGCTACCAGCAGGTCCTCGCCCACCTGGCCGGGGAGTGCACCGAAGCGGAAGCGCGTCAGGAGACCGTACGGGCCACGAAACGGTTCGCCCGGCGGCAGGACGCGTGGTTCCGCCGCGACCCCCGGGTCCACTGGCTCAGCGGCGCCGAGGCCGACCGCGCGGAACTGCGGCGGCACGCGCTTTCCCTCGTCGAACGACCGGTCACAGCCTGATCACGTCATGGCATCGGGACGCTCCGCCCGTCATCGGGGCCCCGGAGCGCGTGTCATCATCAACCGTCGATCGAGCGTGCAGTCTGCAGTGGGGAGGGCGCGTGGCAATGGAGGCCGGCCCTCGTGACGGAGCGCAGCAACCGGACCGGAACGGCACCGGCACGGCGCCGCGCGATCCCAAAGCCCCGGCGCCGCACCCCGGGGACGCCGCTCCGTATGCCGTTCCCGGCGGCCCCGCCGATGATCTTCCGGAGCCGGACGGCACCGCCCTCCAGGCCCCGCGGAGTCCCGCGCTGGACGGCTCCGACGGGCCCGATGCCGAGGAGCCGGCCGCCGAGGGCGGCGAGTCGTTCCGCGAGCTGCGCCCGCCGCGGCGGCTGCGGCTGTGGCAACTGGCACCGGTCGTGGCCCTCGCCGCCGTGGGCTCGCTGATGTTCGCCTTCCCCCTCGCCTTCGAGTTCGGCGGCGACGGCGGCGCCCCCATCGCGATGCTCGGTCTGCTGCTGTGCTGCTGCGCCGCGGGCTGGGGCATGATGGCCGCCCGCCGCGTCGGCCACACCTGGCCCGGACTTCCCACCCGCGGCTCCGGCCGCCGCGCGAGCTGGCGGGTGATCCTCGCCTACACCGCCGTGGTGGTCGTCCCCGCCGCCCTCGCCATCTGGCGCGTCACCCGCCTCCGCTGAGCCCACGGGGCCCGGCTCCGGCAGCCCGCCGGGCCACGGGGCGGGAGCTGCCCCGTACGCCGAGCCTCGCACGCCGCCCCGTACCGGTCCGCCGTACGCGCCCCACGCCTCCACCGGGGTGTGAGCCGCGCGCCGGGCCGTCCCGTACCGCACCAGCCGTACGCGCCTCGTGCCCTCCTGCCGGTGCGTGCCGCGCCCCGTGCGCCGCGTGTGTGCGCGACGCCCCACGCGCCCGCCCCACGCCCTCGTACCGCCCCGTGCGGCCCGCTCCGCCGTACGTGCCCACGCCCCCGCCCGGCCCCGTGCCGCCGTGGCGCCCCGCGTGCCGGATCGTCCCTGCGGCCCGTACGATTCAGGGGTGAGCACCGCAGCGCGTATCGACTTCCTCAAGGGCCACGGCACCGAGAACGACTTCGTGATCGTTCCGGACCCGGACGGCCGGCTCGACCTGACCGCCGCCGAGGTCGCCCGGATCTGCGACCGGCGGGCCGGGATCGGCGCGGACGGCGTGCTGCGCGTCGTGCGGTCCGCCGCCCACCCCGAGGCGCGGGCGATGGCCGGTGAGGCCGAGTGGTTCATGGACTACCGCAACGGTGACGGATCGGTCGCCGAGATGTGCGGCAACGGCGTCCGGGTCTTCGCCCGCTACCTCCTCCACGCCGGACTGGCCGAGGCCGGGGATCTCACCGTCGCCACCCGTGCGGGGGTCCGCCGGGTGCACCTCGCCAAGACCGGTGACGTCACCGTCGGCATGGGGCGCGCCGAGCTGTCCGAGGGCGGGGCCGACATCACCGTGGGCGAGCGCACCTGGCCGTCCCGGAACGTCAGCATGGGCAACCCGCACGCCGTCGCGTTCGTCGAGGACCTGGCCCACGCCGGCAACCTCCTCGACGCCCCCGGTGTCGCGCCCGCCACGGTCTACCCGGAGGGCGTCAACGTCGAGTTCGTCGCCGACCGCGGACCGCGCCACGTCGCGATGCGGGTGCACGAGCGCGGCTCCGGCGAGACCCGCTCCTGCGGTACCGGCGCGTGCGCCGTGGCCGTCGCCACCGCCCGCCGCGACGGCATCGACCCGGCGCTGACCGGCACCCCCGTCACGTACACCGTCGACGTCCTCGGCGGCACCCTGGAGATCACCGAACTGCCCGACGGGACGGTGGAGATGACCGGGCCCGCCGTGATCGTCGCCGAGGGGACCCTCGACCCCGCGTGGCTCGCCGGGGAAGCGGCCTGACCGTACGCCGTCGCACCGCCGCCCTCCCAAGACACGGCCGCCGCCGGGAAGTTCGCTCGAACGGGTGATCCGTTTCGTAGGGGGGAGGGGGCGGGCAACGGCGCGTGGTGGGCTCGGTAGCATCAACCACCGGCCCGGCCGCTCAACCGACGGCGCCAGACCGCCGGTCGACTCGCTGCCGGAGGTGCCCATGAGCGCAGAGGCCACGAACCCTGGAAACCCGGACACGGCCCGGAGCCGCCGTGGCCTGCCCCGCCCCGCGCTGCGCGGACTGCGCCGCATCGGCCGGGCCGCGCTGCTCGGCCCGGCGCCGCGCGGCGGTCTGCCCGACGCGCTGGAACACGTCGCCAAGGTCCACCGCGGCCACCATCCGGACGCCGACCTCGCCATCCTCGCCAAGGCGTACACGCTCGCCGAGTCCTCGCACCGCGGCCAGATGCGGAAAAGCGGCGAACCATACATCACCCACCCGCTCGCGGTGACCCTCATTCTCGCCGAACTCGGCGCGGAGACCACGACGTTGACCGCCTCGCTGCTCCACGACACCGTCGAGGACACCGAGGTGACGCTCGACCAGGTGCGGGCGGAGTTCGGCGCCGAGGTCCGCTATCTCGTCGACGGCGTCACCAAGCTGGAGAAGGTCGACTACGGCGCCGCCGCCGAACCGGAGACGTTCCGCAAGATGCTCGTCGCCACCGGCCACGACGTCCGCGTGATGTCGATCAAACTCGCCGACCGGCTGCACAACATGCGCACCCTCGGCGTGATGCGCCCCGAGAAACAGGTCCGGATCGCCAAGGTCACCCGCGACGTCCTCATCCCGCTCGCCGAACGCCTCGGCGTCCAGGCCCTCAAGAGCGAGCTGGAGGACCTGGTCTTCGCGATCCTGCACCCGGAGGAGTACGCCGCCACCCGCCGCCTGCTGCGCGCGCACGCCGGGCGCCCCGACCCGCTCGCCGCGCTCGCCGGCCGGATGCGTACGGTCCTGACCGACGCCGGTATCGACGCGGAGGTCCGGCTGCGGCCCCGCCACCTCGTCTCCGTGCACCGGGTGCGGCGCGCCCGCGGTGAGCTGACCGGCGCCGACCTCGGGCGGATCCTGGTGCTCGTCCCCGAGGACGCCGACTGCTACGCCGTCCTGGGGGAGTTGCACACCTGCTTCACGCCCGTCGTCTCGGAGTTCAAGGACTTCATCGCGGCCCCCAAGTTCAACCTGTACCAGTCGCTGCACACCGCCGTCGCGGGCGAGGCGGGGGAGATCGCCGAAACGTTGATCCGCACCCACCAGATGCACCGCGTCGCGGAGGCCGGGGTGATCGCCCTGGGCAATCCGTACGCCCCGGCGGCCGGTGCGGACGCGCAGGACGGCGAGCGGGCCGACCCGACGCGCCCCGGGTGGCTCTCCCGCCTCCTGGAGTGGCAGAGCGCCACCCCCGATTCGGACACCTTCTGGTCCTCGCTCCGCGACGATCTCGCCCAGGACCGTGAGATCACCGTCTTCTGCGCCGGGGACCCCGCGCCGGCGGGCCGCGCCGCGGGCGCCCGGCCCGTCGGGCTGCCCGCCGGATCGAGCTGTGTGGACGGCGCGTACGCCCTGCACGGCGAGGACGCGCACCGCTGCATCGGCGCCCGGGTCAACGGCCGCCTGGTGCCCCTCTCCACCGTGCTGCGCGACGGCGACGGCCTCCACCTGCTGATGGCGCCCGACGCCGCCGCCGGACCGTCCCCGGAATGGCTCGACCACACCCGCACCCCCGCCGCCCGCCTCGCCATCGGCCGCTGGCTGGCCGAGCGCGGCGCGCACCCGGAGACGGCACGGACAGCGGGCGACGGGGCGGGCGCCCCGGCTGCTTCCGCGCCCCCGGACGGAGCGGCCACGGGCGGCACGGTTCCCGCCGCGGACGCACCGTCCCCGGTCGCCCCGGGGGCGCACGGTGACGGGGCGCGCGACGCCGCGTCGGGCGCCCCCGAAGACCGCCCCGCCGACGGGTCCCCGGACCGCCCGGCCACCGGGCCGGCCGCCCCGCGCACCCCGGCCGGGACCACCGGCCCCGCCGCCCCGGGCGAGGCGTCCGGGCCCGGCTCCCCCGAGGACGAGGGCCCCGGCCCGGTGCCCGAGGCCCTCGCCGTCGACGGCCTGCCCGACGCCGCCGTCCGCCTCGCCGGGTGCTGTACGCCGGTACCGCCCGACGCCGTCACCGGATTCGCCGTACGGGGCGGCAACGTCACCGTGCACCGCGCCCTGTGCCCCGTGGTGGCCCGGATGGCCGCCACCGGGCGGGAGCCGGTCGGGGTGCGCTGGCACGGCACCGGCCCGGCCGGGCACGGCTGCCGGGTCACGCTCCGCGCCGAGGCGTTCAGCCGCCCCCACCTCCTCGCCGACCTCACCGAGGCCATCGCCGTCCAGGGCGCCGCCGTCATCTCCGCGGCCGTCGAGCCCCCCTACGAGCAGCGCGTCCGCCACACCTACACGCTCCGGCTGTCCGACGCCGCCGCGCTGCCCGCCCTGCTGCGCGCCATGCGCCAGGTGCCGGGCGTCTACGACGTCACCCGGGCGGTCAAGCCCCGCCGGGCCCGGGCGCCGCGCCCCTGACGCCCCGGGCCCGTCGCCGCACCGGGTCGCGCGGTGCCGCCGCGGCGGGGCGTGCACGCCACCGGACGCGCCCCCTGCCCGAGCCGGTGACCGGGGCGCGCCGCCCACCGAACACACCCCCGCCCCGCGCCCGCGTATACGGGCCACGGCCCGCCGCGCGCCGCCCGTTCGGGTGCCGTGGTGGAGAGCCGTCACCGGAGCGGCGGGCGGCGCTGGTAGCCGTAACCCATGCTGCTTCCCCCGTATCTCCGGCGCCTTCCGTACCCCGCGCGTTCCGGGCCGCACCCGCGCCCCCGGGGCGCCGTGCCGCGCCCCGCCGCCCCGGAGGACGGGCGCCCCGCGCCCCGGGGCCGCCGGCCCTCCCGCGCCGCCCGCCGCGCCACCGCCCTCGCCCTGGCGGCCGTCGCCGTCCTGGGCGCCGCCGCCCCGTCCGCGCCCGGCCCGGTGGGCATCGGCGACCGGCTCTTCCCCCAGCTCGGCAACCCCGGCTACGACGTCCTCGGGTACGACATCGCCCTCGACTACAGCGGCCACAACGACCGGCCGCTGGCCGCCGTCACCACGATCACCGCCCGTGCCACCACGGCACTCGACCACCTCAACCTCGACTTCGCCCGCGGCACCGTCGCCTCCGTCACCGTCGGCGGGCTGCCGGCCCGTTTCGTCCGCCGGGGCGAGGACGTCGTGATCACCCCGGCCGTCCCGGTGCCCGCCGGGGCGCCGCTGCGGATCGTCGTCCGCCACACCAGCGATCCCCGGGGCGGTGACGACGGCGGCTGGATCCGCACCCCCGACGGCCTCGCCATGGCCAACCAGGCCGACGCCGCCCACCGGGTGTTCCCCTGCAACGACCACCCCTCAGACAAGGCGTACGTCACCTTCCGCCTCACCGCGCCCCGGGGCGTCACGGCGGTCGCCGGCGGGGTGCCCGTGCCCGGCGGCGACGACGGGCCCCGCCCCACCCGCACCTTCCGCTCCGCCCACCCGGTGGCCACCGAACTGGCCCAGGTCTCCTTCGGGAAGTCCGCCGTCCTCACCCGCCCCGGGCCGCACGGTCTGCCGGTGCGCGACGTGGTGCCCGCCGCCGCCCGCACCGCCATGGAACCCTGGCTCAACCGCACCCCGGGCCAGATCGCCTGGATGGAGCGCCGGGTCGGCCGCTTCCCCTTCCCGCTCTACGGGCTGCTCATCGCCGACACCCGCACCGGCTTCGAGCTGGAGACCCAGACCCTCTCCCTCTTCGAGAAGAACCTCTTCACCGAGGACCGCCTGCCCTCCTGGTACGTCGAGTCGGTGATGGTGCACGAACTGGCCCACCAGTGGTTCGGCGACAGCGTCAGCCCCCGCCGCTGGTCCGACCTCTGGCTCAACGAGGCCCACGCCACCTGGTACGAGGCGCTCTACGCCCAGGAGAAGGGCGGGACGAGGCGCGCCTCCCTGGAGGAGCGGATGCGTCACGCCTACACCGAGTCGGACACCTGGCGGACCGACGGCGGACCGCCCGCCGCACCGAAGCGGCCCGTCCCCGGACAGAAGATCAGCATCTTCCGCCCCGTCGTCTACGACGGCAGCGCCCTCGTCCTGTACGCGCTGCGCCAGAAGATCGGCCCGGCCGCCTTCGACCGCCTGGAGCGCGCCTGGGTCACCCGCTACCGCGACGGCAACGCCTCCACCGCCGACTTCACCGCCCTCGCCTCCGCCGTCTCCGGCCGCGATCTCTCCGCCTTCCTGCACGCCTGGCTGTACGACGCGAAGACCCCGCCGATGCCCGGCCACCCGGGGTGGACCTCCCGTCGCCCGAAGTGAGCGCGCGGGCCGCCCTGCGCGCCGCGCACGGGGCGGCCCGGTGCCCCGCGCCGTGCCCGGTGCCCCGCGCCGTGCCCGGTGCCCCGCGCCGTGCCCGGTGCCCCGCGCCGTGCCCGGTGCCCGCACCGTACGCCCGCCGCGCCCCCGCACCGCGCCCGTCCGGTCCGGCCGCGCCCTCGTGCCACGGGCGCGCCCGTCCGCCGGAATCGGTGGAAACACCGGGAAACTCGCGTGACGGCCCCCACTGCCCGTGCGACCATCGACGGGTCGACTCCGGCGGCCGGGAATCTCCGGCGCCGCCCGGACGTTGTCACCACCGACGGTCCCAGCGCGGCCGACCGGCCTCCCGTAGGACCTCCCATCGACACAAAGGATCAAATGACCTCCTCTTCTTCCCTTCCCGCGGACCGCCAGCGCCTCCCCGAGAGCCTTCGGGCCGACGCCCTGATGGAAGAGGACGTCGCCTGGAGTCACACGATCGACGAGGCCCGTGACGGCGAGCAGTACGACAGGTCGGAGCGTGCCGCCCTGCGCCGCGTCGCCGGACTCTCCACCGAGCTCGAAGACGTCACCGAGGTCGAGTACCGCCAGCTCCGTCTGGAGCGCGTGGTGCTCGTCGGTGTCTGGACCTCCGGCACCGCGAGCGACGCGGAGAACTCCCTCGCCGAGCTGGCCGCACTCGCCGAGACGGCCGGTGCCCTGGTGCTCGACGGCGTCATCCAGCGCCGCGACAAGCCCGACCCGGCCACCTACATCGGCTCCGGCAAGGCCCTGGAGCTGCGCGACATCGTCCTCGAATCCGGCGCCGACACGGTGGTCTGCGACGGTGAGCTCTCCCCGGGCCAGCTCATCCACCTGGAAGACGTCGTCAAGGTCAAGGTCGTCGACCGCACCGCGCTGATCCTCGACATCTTCGCCCAGCACGCCAAGTCCCGGGAGGGCAAGGCGCAGGTCTCGCTGGCGCAGATGCAGTACATGCTGCCGCGGCTGCGCGGTTGGGGTCAGTCGCTGTCCCGGCAGATGGGTGGCGGTGGCTCCGGCTCCGCGGGCGGCGGTATGGCCACCCGTGGCCCCGGTGAGACCAAGATCGAGACGGACCGGCGCCGGATCCGCGAGAAGATGGCGAAGATGCGCCGGGAGCTCGCGGAGATGAAGACCGGCCGGGACATCAAGCGCCAGGAACGCCGGCGCAACAAGATCCCCTCGGTCGCCATCGCCGGTTACACCAACGCCGGTAAGTCCTCGCTGCTCAACCGCCTCACCGGCGCCGGTGTCCTGGTGGAGAACGCCCTGTTCGCCACCCTGGACCCGACCGTCCGCCGCGCGGAGACGCCCAGCGGGCGGCTCTACACCCTCGCCGACACCGTCGGCTTCGTCCGGCACCTGCCGCACCACCTCGTCGAGGCGTTCCGCTCCACGATGGAGGAGGTCGGCGACTCCGACCTGATCCTGCACGTCGTCGACGGCTCGCACCCGGCGCCCGAGGAGCAGCTCGCCGCCGTCCGCGAGGTGTTCCGCGACGTCGGCGCGGGCGACGTCCCCGAGATCGTCGTCGTCAACAAGGCGGACGCCGCCGACCCGCTGGTCCTCCAGCGGCTGCTGCGTCAGGAGAAGCACGCCCTCGTGGTCTCCGCCCGGACCGGCCAGGGCATGGCCGAGCTGCTGGAGCTGCTCGACGAGGAACTGCCGCGCCCCGAGGTCGAGATCGAGGCGCTCGTCCCCTACACCCAGGGGAAGCTGGTCTCGCGCGCACACGCGGAGGGCGAGGTCCTCTCCGAGGAGCACACCGCGGACGGCACGGTCCTCAGGGCCCGCGTCCACCAGGAACTCGCCGCCGAGCTCCAGCCGTTCGTCCCCGCCGCCTGACCGGCGCGGACACGGCCTCCAGCGGACACGACACAGGAAGGGCCGCTCCCCCTCGGGGGAGCGGCCCTTCTCAGGCGTCAGGGGCGGATCAGCCCTTGGCCGCCCAGCGCTTGCTCATCGCGTTGAACATGTTCCGGGCCTCGGGGCCCAGGTGCGGGCCGGCCGACCAGCGGGCCGGACGCGGACCCATCGACATGTTGGAGATCAGCTCCGGCTTGCCGTCGGCGCCCTTCGTGAACCAGGGGCCACCGGAGGAACCGCCGGTCATGGTGCAGCCGATGCGGTACATGGTGGGCTTGACCGCGTCCATCGACAGCCGGGTCGGCTTGTCGGTGCACTGCTCCTGGAGCGCACCGTCGAACGGCGCCTCGGCCGGGTAACCCTGCGCCGTCAGGCTCGGGATCTTGCTCATCGCGGGCGCGTTGAAGTTGACCTTGTACGCGCCGCCGGCCATCTCCTCCAGCGACTTGCCGCCGGTGCCCTCCTCCGGCTTGACGTGCATCAGCGCGAAGTCGTACGGCGCCATCGGCACACCGGGCACCGCGCCGCCGGCCTTGATCCACTCGCTGGAGGTGGCCATGTCGTCGGCCCACCACTTACCGGCCGGGACACGGTCCTCGAACGGCGCGGACTTCATACCGGCGGCGGACACGCCGTTCCGGTTGAAGTTCGGCACGAACATCATGTTGCGGTACCAACCGCCGTTCTTACCGGCGTGCACACAGTGCGCGGCCGTCCACACCAGGTTGGACTTGCCGGGGTGCGCCGGGTCCTTGACGACGGTGGCCGAGCAGCGCGACTCGCCCTCGGGCGTGCTGAAGAGCAGCAGACCCACACCGGGCGCGGTGGAGGTGTACGGCGTCCGCACCGGCTGCGCCGGGACGGCGTCGGGCTCCGGGTCGGTCTTGCCCTGGTCCTCGGAGATGTCCTCGGGCTTGCTCGGGTCCTGCGGCGGCTTGACCTTCTCGATCTTGTCCGGGTCCCAGAAGTCCTTGATGATCGGGTTGATGAACTCCCCGGCCTCACGGAGCCACTTGTCGCGGTCCCAGTTCTTCCACTCGCCGTCCTTCCACCGGTCCAGGTCGATACCGCGTTCCTTCAGCTTCTCCCGGATGTCCTGCGGAATCTTGATCTCGGTGCCGCCGGGGGCGTCCTGCTCCGCGGAGGCGCTGGCCTTGGCATCGGCGTCGCCACCGGGCCCGCAGGCGGTCGCGGTCAGTGCCACGACGGCGGTCAGCGCGGCGGCCAGGGCCGGGGAACGGCGCGCGCGCGAGACGGCGCGACGGGCCGGCGGACGTATGGAACGCATGGGTGAACTCCCCCTGAGACATCGATCTGAGCTGGTACGGCACGTCCGCCGCGGTTCTTGTCATGAACCCCAAGTCGCCGGACGCAAGCCCCCACTATGCCGGTGCCGACAGGGACGGCGTTAGCCGGGCCCCCGGTTCCGGCTGGTAAGGATCTCTCCCCCGACCGTGATCCCGCGCCGGGACCGTCGTTGGTACGTACGGGGGAACGCCGGGCCGCCCGCCGGGCCCGCGCGCCGCAGCTCTTCATCCGGAGGACACGACCGACGTGGCGTTGACCGAATCCGTACCGACGGCCCCGCCGCCGGGACACGAGGGGATCCTGAGACGGCAGGCCCAGCGGGAATCCGCGGCCCGCACCTATGCGCGCTCCCTGCCGATCGTGCCGGTACGCGCCCGCGGACTCACCATCGAAGGGGCCGACGGCCGCCGCTATCTCGACTGCCTCTCGGGCGCCGGGGCCCTCGCCCTCGGGCACAACCACCCCGTCGTCCTCGAAGCCGTCCGCACCGTCCTCGACTCCGGCGCCCCGCTGCACGTCCTCGATCTCGCCACGCCCGTCAAGGACGCCTTCGTCACGGAGCTGTTCGCCACCTTGCCCGCCGAGTTGGCCGAAAACGCGCGTATCCAGTTCTGCGGGCCGGCCGGGACGGACGCCGTCGAGGCCGCCCTCACCCTCGTCCGCACGGCCACCGGCAGGGACGGGCTGATGGCCTTCTCCGGCGCCTACCACGGCATGACCACCGGAGCGCTCGCCGCGTCCGGCGGCGCCCGGCACACCACCGTGACCCGGCTGCCGTACCCGTACGACTACCGCTGCCCGTTCGGCACCGGCGGCGCGCGCGGCGCCGAACTCGCCGCCCGCTGGACCCGGTCCCTCCTCGACGACCCCGGGAGCGGGGTGCCCGAACCGGCGGGCCTGATCGTCGAGGCGGTCCAGGGCGAGGGCGGCGTGATCCCCGCCCCGGACGCCTGGCTGCGGCGGATCCGGGAGATCACCGCGGCCCGCGGGCTGCCCCTGATCGTCGACGAGATCCAGACCGGCGTCGGCCGCACCGGCGCCTTCTGGGCCATCGAGCACAGCGGCATCGTCCCCGACGTCCTCGTCCTGTCGAAGGCGATCGGCGGCAGCCTGCCGCTCGCCGTGATCGTCTACCGGAAGGAGCTGGACACCTGGCCGCCCGGCGCGCACGCCGGGACCTTCCGCGGCAACCAGCTCGCGATGGCCGCCGGGCGCGCCACCCTCGCCCACGTCCGCGAGACCGGACTCCACCGGCACGCCGCCGCCCTCGGCGCCCGGATGCTCGCCAGGCTCCAGGCGCTCGCCGCCGCCCACCCCTGCATCGGCGACGTCCGCGGCCGCGGTCTGATGCTCGGCGTGGAACTCATCGACCCGGAGGGCGAGGCGGGCCCCGCCGGCGACCTGCCCGCGGCCCCCGGCCTCGCCACCGCCGTCCAGCGCGCCTGCCTGGACCGCGGCCTCATCGTCGAACTGGGCGGCCGCCACCGCTCCGTCATCCGGCTGCTGCCGCCCCTGACCCTCACCGACGAACAGGCCGAAGCGATCCTCGACCGCCTCGCCGACGCCCTCGCCGCGGCGGCCCGCCCCACCGCCGGCCCGACCCCCACCACCCTGTGAGGCCCCTCCCCATGAACGAACGCACCGCAACCGACGGGACGCAGGCCCCCGAGCGCCCCGGCCCGGACACCCCCGGCCCCGGCGTGCCGCGCCAGTCCCAGCGGCACGTCGCCGGCCTCGTGCCGCTGCCGGAGCCCGCGCCGTGCCCCCTCCCGACGGAGCCCGACCCTCTCGACCATCCCGACCCGGCCCGCGCCGCCGACGCCGCCGCCGTCGAGAACCTGCTGCGCTGCTGGCTCCGGGAGAGCGGCGGCCACCGCCCGGCGGGCGGCCGGCTGCGCATCCCGCTGCCCGCCAGCGCCACCGCCCTGCACATCCCCGTCCGCTACTGGTCACCCACCGGCCTGCACCGCCTGGGCGCCCCCGCCCTGGAGGGCGCCCCGGACGGCGCCGCCCCGCTCGACGCGGTCACCCTCGCCGCACTGCTGCGCCGGGAGGCCGCCCACGGCGCGGCCCGGGCCGGCGCGGACACCGTCTGCGGCGACGGCGCCGACCTCGTCGGCCGGGTCGCCTCCTCCGTCCGCACCACCGCGCTCTTCCTCGCCGACCGCCGCGCCCGCCCCGCCGACGCCGGGCACTCCCGCTTCCTCGACGGCGAGCAGTCCCTCCTCCTTGGCCACCCGCTGCACCCCACCCCCAAGAGCCGCGAGGGCCTCACCGACGCCGAACACCACGCCTACGCACCCGAGTTGCGCGGCGGCTTCCCCCTGCACTGGATGGCCGTCCGCCCCTCGGTCCTCGCCGCCGACTCCGCCTGGACCGAACGCGGCCGGACCGTCCCCGCCGACCGGCTCGCCCACGCCCTCGCCGCCGGCGCCCCCACCCCGCCCGACGGCACCGTCCCGCTGCCGCTCCACCCCTGGCAGGCCCGCGACCTCGCCGCCCGGCCCGAGGTCGCCGCCCTCCTCGGCTCCGGGGCGCTCACCGACCTCGGGCCGGGCGGGCCGCTCTGGTACCCGACCTCATCGGTCCGTACCGTCTGCCGCCCCGGCTCCGACGCGATGCTCAAACTCTCCCTCGGGCTGCGGATCACCAACTCCCGCCGGGAGAACCTCCGCAAGGAACTGCTCCGCGGCGTCGAGATGCACCGGCTGCTGCGCACCGGACTCGCCGCCGACTGGCAGGCCGCCCACCCCGGGTTCGACATCATCCGCGACCCCGCCTACCTCGCCGTCGACGGACCGGACGGCGCCCCTGTACAGGGCCTGGACGCCGTCATCCGCCACCAGCCCTTCCGCCCTGGCGACGACGCGGTGTGCCTGGCCGGGCTCACCTCGCCCCGCCCGTGGCCCGGCCGTCCCGCGATGCGCTCGCGTCTCGCCGTTCTCGTCACCGCCCTCGGCGCGCGGACCGGCCGCACCCCCGGCGCCGTCGCCACCGAATGGTTCCTGCGCTACCTCGAAGCCGTCGTCCGGCCCGTGCTGTGGCTCGACGGCACCGCGGGCGTCGCCCTGGAGGCCCACCAGCAGAACACCCTGGTCCTCCTCGACGCCGACGGCTGGCCCGTGGGCGGCCGCTACCGCGACAACCAGGGCTACTACTTCCGCACCTCGCGGCGGGACGAACTCACCGCCCGCCTGCCCGGTCTCGGTGAGGCCAGCGACACCTTCGTCCCCGATGACGTCACCGACGAACGCTTCGCCTACTACCTCGCCATCAACAACGTCCTCGGCCTCATCGGGGCGTTCGGCGCCGAACACCTCGTCCGTGAGGAGATCCTGCTCGCCGCCTTCCGCCGCTTCCTCACCGACGCCGCCACCGCGCCGGCCGCCCACCGCTCCCGCCTGCCGGAGCTGCTGCTGACCACCCGCACCCTGCGCTGCAAGGCCAACCTCGCCACCCGGCTGCACGGTCTCGACGAGCTCGTCGGGCCCGTCGACACCCAGTCCGTCTACGTCGCCCTGCCCAACCCGCTGCTTCCCTGAGCCGGGCCCGCGACGCCGCGGACCCCGCCCGGCCCGTCCACCGCAAGCACCTGCGCACCCCGGGGCACGGCGTACCCGCCGGCCGCCCCGGGACCGCCCCGGGCACGCGCCGATCCGCGTCCCCGGGGCCACGAGAGGAGAGCGCCGCCGTGCCACCCACCGAACCCGGCCCCGGCACCACGGGCGTCCGCGCGCTGCCCGGCGAGCCGCAGCCGCCGTCCGGCGCGCGTTCCCCGGAGCGCCCGGCCCCCGCCGCCGGTCCGCTCCTCGACGGTCCGGCCCACTGGCCGCCGGCCGGCACCGCCGCCGGCCCGTTCGCCCTCGTGCCCGTCGATCCCGTCGCCGATCTCGCCCGCCTCACGGCGTGGATGAACGATCCGGCGGTCGCGGCCTTCTGGGAACTCGCGGGCCCGCCCGGGACCACCGCGGCACATCTGCGGTCCCAACTCACCGGCGACGGCCGCAGCGTCCCCTGCCTCGGTGTCCTGGCGGGTGTCCCGATGAGCTACTGGGAGATCTACCGCGCCGACCTCGACCCGCTCGCCCGCCACTACCCGGCCCGCCCGCACGACACCGGCGTGCACCTCCTCCTCGGCGCGGACCACCGGGGGCGCGGCCTCGGTTCGGTCCTGCTGCGGGCCGTCGCCGCTCTCGTCCTCGCCCACCGCCCGCGCTGCACCCGCGTCGTCGCCGAACCGGACGTCCGCAACACCCGCTCCGTCGCCGCGTTCCGCGCCGCCGGATTCCGCTACGACGGCGAGATCGAACTCCCCGGCAAACGCGCCGCGTTGATGATCCGCGACCGCGACCCGCACTGACCCGGGGCCGTCCTCCGACGGCCCCGCACCGCTGCCCGGACCACCCGCCGTTCCCGTAACTGCCCGCCCCTCCCTCCGACCGCCCGGCCCTCCGTAGCCCCGCGCCGACCGATCCACCGTCCCTCCGGCCCGCCCGTCCCTCCGACCGCCCGGCCGTCCCGCGGCCCGGCGCCCGACCTCGCCACCGTCCCTCCGAAGGAAAAGCGCCGCCCCTGACCGACCCCCTTTCATCCGGTGACCGCCGGCTGTCCCCGCCGTGCCGGTGCGGTCCCACAACGAGGAGTCCCGCCGTGACCGTTGAACACCGGCCCGCCGCACCCCGTACCACCGACGGGGCCGGGCCCGCCCCGCACCTCTGGCAGCGCGCCGCGCGCCGCCTGCTCGCCAAGACCCTGGCGGAGTTCGCCTACGAGGAGATCATCCGCCCGGAACCCGATCCGGAGCCCGCGACCGTGCCCGCCACCGGCACCACGGCCGACGGCGCCACACCGGCCACCGACGGTGCGGCCCCGACCACGGAAAGCGCCACACCGGCCACCGGCGGTGCTGCCCCCGCCGTGCCCGCGCCCGGCGACGCCCCCGCCCGCTACCGGCTGCCCGTGACCGACGATCTCGTCTACCGGTTCACCGCCCGCCGCGGCGCGTACGGGCACTGGCGTGTCGACCCCGACTCGCTCACCCCGGACGCCGATCCGCTGCGCTTCCTCGCCCGCGCCCACGACACCGTCCTGGACCTGCCCGGCGACACCACCGGGCATCTGCTCCGGGAGCTGACCGCCACCCTCGCCGCCGACGTCCGGCTGGACGCCACCGCTCTCGACGCCGGAGCCCTCGCCGACCTGGACTACGCCTCCCTGGAAGGCCACCAGAGCGGCCACCCCTGGCTCGTCGCCAACAAGGGCCGGCTCGGCTTCTCCGCCCGGGATGCCGCGGAGTGGGCCCCCGAATCCCGCACCCCGCACCGCCTGCCGTGGCTCGCCGCCCACCGCGACCTCGCCCGCTACCGCGCCGTCCCCGCACTGGCCACCCCCGATCTTCTCTACGGCGAGGAGCTGACCCCCGCCGTCCGCGACCGCTTCGCCGCCGCCGTCGCCGCCGAGGGCCGCGACCCCGCCGACTACCTCTACCTCCCCGTCCACCCCTGGCAGTGGGACGAGACCGTCGCACCGCTCTTCGGCCCGCAACTCGCCGACAGATCCATCATCGCGCTGCCCACTGACAACGACCTCCGCCTGCCGCAGCAGTCGATCCGTACCTTCCTCAACCTCAGCCGTCCGCGCGCCCGCACCGTCAAGCTCCCGCTGTCGATCCTCAACACCCTCGTCTGGCGCGGACTGCCCACCGAACGCACCGCCGCCGCCCCCGCCGTCACCGGCTGGGTCCAGGGGCTGCGCGACAACGACCCGTATCTGCGCGACGAGACACGGGTGATCCTCCTCGGCGAAACCGCCTCCGTCACCGTCCGCCACCCGCTCTACGACCGGCTGCCCGGCGTCCCCTACCAGTACAAGGAGCTGCTCGGCTGCATCTGGCGCGAGCCGCTCACCCGCCACCTCGACCCCGGGGAACGCGCCCGCACCCTCGCCGCACTGCTCCATACCGACCCGCACGGCCGCGCCCTGACCGCCGAACTGGTCCACCGCTCCGGTCTGCCGCCCCGGGTCTGGCTGCGCCGCCTCTTCGCCGCGCTGCTGCCGCCGCTGCTGCACTTCCTCTACCGCTACGGCACGGTCTTCTCCCCGCACGGCGAGAACGCCATCGTGGTCTTCGACGACGCCGACGTGCCCGTCCGGCTCGCCGTCAAGGACTTCGTCGACGACGTCAACATCAGCGCGACCCCGTTGCCCGAGCACGCGGCGATGCCGGACGAGGTCCGCGCGGTGCTGCTGACCGAGCCTCCGGCGTTCCTCACGCAGTTCATCCACTCCGGGCTGTTCGTCGGCGTCTTCCGGTACCTCGCGCCGCTCTGCGAGGAACAGCTCGGCGTTCCCGAACGGGAATTCTGGTCCCTCGTCCGGGCGGAGATCCTGCGCCACCACGAACGTTTCCCCGCCCTCAAGGAGCGGCACGCCCTCTTCGACCTGCTCACCCCGCGGATCGAGCGGCTGTGCCTGAACCGCAACCGGCTGCACACCGACGGCTACCGCGACCGCGCCGAACGCCCGCACGCCACGGTCCACGGCACCGTCCCCAACCCGTTGCACGCGCCGTGACGGGGCGGGCTGTCAGTGGTCCCGCGTAGGCTTGCCACGCTATGACGAAGCCCTCCCTCAACGATCTGCTGCACGCCGCCGTCGCCGCCGTGGGCGGCACCGAGCGGCCCGGCCAGGTGGCGATGGCCGAGGCCGTCGCCGAGGCCGTGCACGACCAGTCACATCTGCTGGTCCAGGCCGGCACCGGCACCGGAAAGTCCCTCGGCTATCTGGTGCCGGCGCTGGCCCACGGTGACCGTGTGGTCGTTGCCACCGCCACCCTCGCCCTCCAGCGGCAGCTCGTCGAGCGGGACCTGCCACGCACCGTCGACGCGCTCCATCCGCAGCTGCGCCGCCGCCCCGACTTCGCCATGCTCAAGGGCCGCTCCAACTACCTCTGCCTGCACCGCCTCCACGAGGGAGTGCCGCAGGAAGAGGAGGAGGGGCTCTTCGACCCGTTCGAGGCGGCGACGCCCACCAGCAAGCTCGGCAAGGACCTGCTGCGGCTGCGCGACTGGGCGGACGAGACGGAGACCGGCGATCGTGACGATCTGACCCCCGGCGTCTCCGACCGCGCCTGGGGCCAGGTCTCGGTCGCCTCCCGGGAGTGTCTGGGTGCCTCGAAGTGCGCGTACGGCGCGGAGTGCTTCGCCGAGGCCGCCCGGGAGCGCGCCAAGACCGCCGATGTCGTGATCACCAACCACGCCCTGCTGGCGATCGACGCGATCGAGGGCGCGCCGGTCCTCCCGGAGCACGACGTCCTGATCATCGACGAGGCCCACGAGCTGGTCTCCCGGGTCACCGGCGTCGCCACCGGCGAGCTGACCCCGGGGCAGGTCAACCGCGCGGTCCGCCGGGCCGCCAAGCTCGTCAACGAGAAGGCCGCCGACCAGCTCCAGACCGCGGCCGAGACGTTCGAGCGGCTGATGGAGCTGGCTCTGCCCGGCCGCCTGGAGGAGATCCCGGAGGATCTCGGCTACTGCCTGATGGCGCTGCGGGACGCCGCCCGTACGGTCATCTCCGCGCTCGGCTCGACCCGCGACAAGAACGTCCAGGACGAGGACGCGGTCCGCAAGCAGGCCCTCGCCGCGGTGGAGAACGTCCACGCCGTCGCCGAGCGCATCGCGAACGGCTCCGAGTACGACGTGGTCTGGTACGAGCGGCACGACCGCTTCGGCGCCTCGCTGCGAGTGGCGCCGCTGTCGGTCTCCGGGCTGCTGCGCGAGAAGCTGTTCGCGGACCGTTCGGTGGTGCTGACGTCCGCCACCCTGAAGCTCGGCGGCGACTTCAACGGCGTCGGCGCCTCCCTGGGCCTGGCCCCGGAGGGCGTACGGGAGGACGACGCCCCGGTCTGGAAGGGCCTGGACGTCGGCTCCCCCTTCGACTACGGCAAGCAGGGCATCCTCTACGTCGCCAGGCACCTCGCCCCGCCGGGCCGGGAGGGCAGCCGGGACGACATGCTCGACGAGCTGGCGGAGCTGATCGAGGCGGCCGGCGGGCGGACGCTGGGCCTGTTCTCGTCGATGCGCGGGGCTCAGGCGGCGGCCGAGGCGATGCGCGGCCGGCTCGACATGCCGGTGCTCCTCCAGGGCGAGGAGACCTTGGGCGAGCTGATCCGTACGTTCGCGGCGGATGCCCGGACCTGCCTGTTCGGCACGTTGTCGCTGTGGCAGGGGGTGGATGTGCCGGGCCCGAGCTGCCAGCTCGTGGTGATGGACCGGGTGCCGTTCCCGCGTCCGGACGATCCGCTGATGAGCGCCCGCCAGAAGGCGGTGGAGGAGGCCGGCGGCAACGGCTTCATGGCGGTGGCGGCGACGCACGCCGCGCTGCTGATGGCTCAGGGCGCCGGGCGGCTGGTCCGGGCGACGGGGGACCGCGGGGTCGTCGCCGTCCTCGACCCCCGGCTGGAGCGGGCCCGGTACGGCTCGTTCCTGCGGAAGTCGATGCCGGACTTCTGGTACACCACCGACCGCAATCAGGTGCGCCGGTCGCTCGCGGCGATCGACGCGGCGGCCCGGGAGGCGGAGAGCGGCGCGTGACGCTGCCCGGCGGGGATCCCGCCGGGCAGCGCAGAGCCCCGGAACCGGCGCAGTGGTCCCGGGGCTCGCTCGTGGGGGCGAGGTCAGACCCGCCGCAGGACCGCCACCACCTTGCCGAGGATGGTGGCCTCGTCACCGGGGATCGGCTGGTAGGCGGCGTTGTGCGGCAGTAGCCACACATGGCCGTCCTCGCGCTTGAAGCGCTTGACGGTGGCTTCGCCGTCCAGCATCGCGGCGACGATGTCGCCGTTCTCCGCGACGGGCTGGCGGCGGACGGTGACCCAGTCACCGTCGCAGATCGCCGCCTCGATCATGGAGTCACCGACGACCTTGAGGACGAACAGCTCACCGTCGCCGACCAACTGCCGGGGGAGCGGGAAGACGTCCTCGACGGACTCCTCGGCGAGGATCGGGCCACCGGCGGCGATCCGCCCGACGAGCGGGACGTAGGACGCCGCGGGCTTGCCCGCCGTCTCCGTGGCCGCGCTGCTGGCCTGGTCGGAGCCGCGGACCTCGTACGCCCGGGGGCGGTGCGGGTCGCGCCGGAGGAAGCCCTTGCGCTCCAGGGCCATGAGCTGGTGGGCGACGGACGAGGTGCTGGAGAGCCCGACGGCCTGGCCGATCTCCCGCATCGACGGCGGGTAGCCGCGGCGCTGGACGGAGTCCCGGATGACCTCGATCACCCGGCGCTGGCGGTCGGTCAGCCCCGAGCTGTCGGCCCGGATGCCCGGTGGCCTCCCGGGCAGGGCGCGGGTGGGCTTCTGCTCCGCAGAGTCCGGCGCGGCGTCATCCATCGGTGTGCTCCGTGCCACTTGAGGGTGTTCGAACCGGCTCTGGGAGTGGCTCTGTGCGGTGATGGTCGCGCTGTCTGCGGTGGTGGTCACGTCGGCCCCTCTCGGAATGTGCTCCCTAGCTAGCCAACGGTAGTTGCTTTCGAAAGGTTGCGCCAAACACACGTTCGAGTGAAAATCTGCGAATCTGCTGACTCGCTCGCATGTCTGGTGTATGGGCTGCGGCTCCGAACGGCGATTCGGGCCTGCCGCGAGGCCCGCCTCCCGCCTCGCGCGACTCGTCGCACCCGGAAATCGGGACGACGGGAAAGCCGCGAAGAGACGGAGTGACCGACGACCCCGGAGCGGACTTTCGAAGGCCGCTTCGCTCCGTATTATCCCCTTCGGCCGCCCGGTATCCACGGCGGGCCCGAAAGGGGCGGCGCGCGTCCTCCGGGGCGGGTTCGTCCCCCTTCGCCGCGGTGCGCGGATTCCGTCATCCCGGCCCCTGCGGCCCGCCGTGCGGGAGGCTTCCCGTACGCTCGTGGGTGACCCCGACGGCCTGCCTCCACCGCGACACGCGGTAGGCGGTTATGTGCGGCCCGACACCACATCTAGTGCTTGGATGGCGTTCGCCGCCTACAAGTTGTGGTGCCTGGTCCGGCAGGCCCTCGCGGATCGCCTATGCTGGTGACTGCTCCGAGGGTCCGGAAGGGCCCCCGTGGGGCCGATCAGCCGTACGCGGATTCCGGTGGCGTACGTCCGCGCAGTTCCGAGATGAGGAGGGTGGAGCCATGTACTGCCCCTTCTGCAGGCACTCGGACAGCAGGGTCGTCGACAGCCGCACCACCGACGACGGCACATCGATCCGCCGCCGTCGTCAGTGCCCCGACTGCTCCCGCCGTTTCACCACCATCGAGACGGCGTCCCTGACGGTGATCAAGCGGAGCGGGGTCACCGAGCCCTTCAGCCGTACCAAGGTCATCGCGGGCGTGCGCAAGGCATGCCAGGGACGGCCGGTCACCGAGGACGCCCTCGCCAAGCTCGGCCAGCGGGTCGAGGAGGCGGTGCGCGCCACCGGCAGCGCCGAGCTGTCCACCCATGATGTCGGGCTCGCCATACTGGGACCGCTGCGGGAACTCGACCTCGTCGCGTACCTGCGTTTCGCGTCCGTGTACCGGGCCTTCGACTCGCTGGAAGACTTCGAGGCGGCCATCGCCGAGCTGCGTGAGCAGCGCGAGCAGGGTCCGCCCGAGCGGGAGTGCGGGACGTGCGGCGACGCCGCGTCCGTTCCCGAGCCCGCCACCGCCGCCGACTGAGCGCGGCGCGATCACACCTGACCGGGGCGCGTGCAGGCGCTCCGGTTGCAGAACGACAGACACCGTGCCACGGGAAGAAGTGCGCACATATGGGCGTTTTTGCCCGTACAGGGAGGCGGAATGACAGAGACGACGAGCGGCCCGGCACGCGGCTCCCGCGCCAAGGGCGGCAGCAAGGCGAGCAAGGGTCTGCGCATCGAGCGCATCCACACCACCCCCGGCGTGCACCCGTACGACGAGGTGGAGTGGGCGCGCCGTGACGTCGTCATGACCAACTGGCGCGACGGCTCGGTCAACTTCGAGCAGCGTGGCGTCGAGTTCCCCGACTTCTGGTCGGTGAACGCGGTCAACATCGTCACCAGCAAGTACTTCCGTGGTGCGGTGGGCTCGCCGACCCGCGAGTCGAGCCTGCGGCAACTGATCGACCGCGTGGTCACGACGTACCGCAAGTCCGGTGAGGAGAACGGCTACTTCGCCTCCCCGGCGGACGCCGAGATCTTCGAGCACGAGCTGGCGTACGCCCTGCTCCACCAGATCTTCAGTTTCAACTCGCCGGTGTGGTTCAACGTCGGCACCCAGCAGCCGCAGCAGGTCAGCGCCTGCTTCATCCTCTCCGTCGACGACTCCATGGAGTCGATCCTCGACTGGTACAAGGAAGAGGGGATGATCTTCAAGGGCGGTTCCGGCGCGGGCCTGAACCTCTCCCGCATCCGCTCCTCCAAGGAGCTGCTCTCCTCCGGCGGCAACGCCTCCGGTCCGGTCTCCTTCATGCGCGGCGCCGACGCGTCCGCCGGAACGATCAAGTCGGGCGGTGCCACCCGCCGCGCCGCCAAGATGGTCGTGCTCGACGTCGATCACCCCGACGTCGAGGCGTTCATCGAGACCAAGGTCAAGGAGGAGGAGAAGGTCCGCGCGCTGCGCGACGCCGGCTTCGACATGGACCTGGGCGGCGACGACATCACGTCCGTCCAGTACCAGAACGCCAACAACTCCGTCCGGGTCAACGACGAGTTCATGAAGGCGGTCGAGTCCGGCTCGAAGTTCGGGCTGCGCGGCCGGATGACCGGCGAGGTCATCGAGGAGGTCGACGCCAAGGGCCTCTTCCGCAAGATGGCCGAGGCCGCCTGGGCCTGCGCCGACCCCGGCATCCAGTACGACGACACCATCAACCACTGGCACACCTCGCCGGAGTCGGGCCGGATCACCGCCTCGAACCCGTGCAGCGAGTACATGCACCTGGACAACTCCTCGTGCAACCTCGCCTCGCTCAACCTCATGAAGTTCCTGCGCGACGACGACCAGGGCAACCAGTCGTTCGACGCCGCGCGCTTCGCCAAGGTCGTCGAGCTGGTCATCACGGCGATGGACATCTCCATCTGCTTCGCCGACTTCCCGACCGAGAAGATCGGTGAGACCACCCGCGCCTTCCGCCAGCTGGGCATCGGCTACGCCAACCTCGGCGCCCTGCTGATGGCCACCGGCCACGCCTACGACTCCGACGGCGGCCGCGCGCTCGCCGGCGCCATCACCTCGCTGATGACCGGTACGTCGTACAAGCGCTCCGCCGAGCTGGCCGCGGTCGTCGGCCCGTACGACGGCTACGCCCGCAACGCCGACGCCCACAAGCGCGTCATGAAGCAGCACTCCGACGCCAACGGCGCCGCCACGCGCATGGACGACCTGGACACCCCGGTGTGGGCCGCGGCGACCGAGGCGTGGCAGGACGTGCTGCGGCTGGGCGCGAAGAACGGTTTCCGCAACGCGCAGGCGTCCGTCCTCGCGCCGACCGGCACCATCGGCCTGATGATGGACTGCGACACCACGGGCGTCGAGCCGGACCTCGCCCTGGTCAAGTTCAAGAAGCTGGTCGGCGGCGGCTCCATGCAGATCGTGAACAACACGGTCCCCAAGGCGCTCAAGCGGCTCGGCTACCAGCCCGAGCAGATCGAGGCGATCGTCGCCCACATCGCCGACCACGGCAATGTCATCGACGCCCCCGGCCTCAAGCAGGAGCACTACGAGGTCTTCGACTGCGCCATGGGTGCCCGCTCGATCTCGGCCATGGGTCACGTCCGCATGATGGCCGCGGCGCAGCCCTTCCTGTCGGGTGCGATCTCCAAGACCGTCAACCTGCCCGAGACGGCCACCGTCGAGGAGGTCGAGGAGGTCTACTACGAGGGCTGGAAGCTCGGCCTGAAGGCGCTCGCGATCTACCGCGACAACTGCAAGGTCGGCCAGCCGCTCTCCGCCAAGAAGAAGGAAGAGGAGAAGAAGGCCGAGCCGGTCGCGGAGAAGGTCGTCGAGTACCGCCCCGTCCGCAAGCGCCTCCCCAAGGGCCGTCCCGGCATCACCACCTCCTTCACGGTGGGCGGCGCCGAGGGCTACATGACCGCCAACTCCTACCCGGACGACGGTCTGGGCGAGGTCTTCCTGAAGATGTCCAAGCAGGGCTCGACCCTCGCGGGCATGATGGACGCCTTCTCCATCGCCGTCTCGGTGGGCCTCCAGTACGGCGTGCCGCTGGAGACCTACGTCTCGAAGTTCACCAACATGCGCTTCGAGCCGGCCGGTATGACGGACGACCCGGATGTGCGGATGGCGCAGTCGATCGTCGACTACATCTTCCGCCGTCTGGCGCTGGACTTCCTGCCCTTCGAGACCCGCTCCGCGCTCGGCATCCACTCCGTCGAGGAGCGCCAGCGTCACCTGGACACCGGCTCCTACGAGCCGTCCGAGGACGTCGACGTCGAGGGTCTGGCGCAGTCCGCGCCGCTCCAGACCGGCGCGCCCGCGCCGGCGGCTCCCGCCGCGGAGATCGAGGCCCCGGCCCCGCAGAAGCAGGCGCACACCAACGCCGAACTGGTCGAGATGCAGCTCGGCATCAACGCCGACGCTCCGCTCTGCTTCTCCTGCGGGACGAAGATGCAGCGTGCGGGTAGCTGCTACCTCTGCGAGGGCTGCGGCTCGACCAGCGGTTGCAGCTGACCGCTGAGCCCTCGGCGGGCGTGAAGTAGCTGTTCAGGTGGGGTGTCGACGGTGACGTCGGCGCCCCACCTGCGCGTTTCGCCGGTACGGCTGTCGCTTTCGGTGCGGCGCTGCCGGGGAGGCCGCTCGGCCTGCTCGCCGGCCGCGATGGCCCGTCGCGTGATCCGCGGGGGAGAGGGAGCCGATGCCGTGTCGGCTCCCTCTTCGCTGGTGGTGTCCCGGTGCGGTGCGGCTCCTCCCCGGCCGCGTCGCACCGGCCGGCCCGGGGGCGGTCCAGCGGTGGGGCTGCCCGTGCGGGCTCCGGTCAGGTCCCCATCAGGGCGGTGTAGGCGTTCGGGTCGGCGTCGAAGCCGCGCAGGCCCTTCTGCAGCCGCCATTCGCCGTCGGCGTCGCGGGCGAAGACGGCGACGTTGGCCGCTGTCGACGGGGCGACCGAGGCGAAGTCGTCCCGGACGAGATCGGTGTAGCCCTCGCGGATCTGGATCTCGGTGTTGGGCACCTCGCCGAAGGTCTTGCGGCCGCCGCCCTGCTGGATGACGACGCCCACCACGACCCGGGTGTAGCGCTCCGACAGGCGCTCCAGCTCCAGCGTCATGACCTCGTCGGAGCCGAAGCCCTGGCCCGTGCGGCTGTCGCGGTTGAGGGTGATGGTGCCGTCGGGGGAGCGGCTGTCGAAGTGGACGAGGTAGACCGGCTCGCCCACGGGGGTGCCGGCCTCGTAGGTGGCGGCGATGAGGTCGAGGTCGTTGTCCGGCTCGCCGGCGGGGCTGGGGTCCCACTTGAGCGTGACCTCGACCTTTTCGATGCCTTTGTTGAGCGTGCTCACCGGGCTCTTCCTTCCGTCGCTTTCCGTCTCACCGGACGCGCGGAACGGCTCCGCGCGCGGTCGGCCGCCCTTCCCGGCCCGGGGATGAGGCGCAGGACCGGTGGCGGGCGGCCGAGGAGCGCCGGGCGGCCGGCCCGTGGTCGTGCGGGCAGTGCGCCGTAACACCCCGTTGGGTGTCCATGGTGCCATGGCGGCGTCCCGGCGCGGCGGGGCGAACTCTGCCTGTGGATAACTGCGTTGGCCGGGAATCTGGCCGGATCCGTTGCCCCGTGAGGGTGTGGAGGCGGCGGCCCCGGAGGGGCTCACTCCTGCGGCTCGCCCCACAGGCGGCACAGGTGGTGGTCGAGGGCGTCGAGTGCGGCGGCGGGGGAGATGTGGTCGATCAGCACATGGGTGGTGAGGCCGTCGACCAGGGAGAGGAGGGTGCGCGCCTCCAGCGAGGCGTCCGCCTCGGGCGCCGCCTGGGTGAGCAGGGCGGTGAACGCCTCGTGCAGCGCGGTGTAGTTGGCGCGAAGGATCTCCGCCAGCGGGCGGCTGACGGTGGCCTGGGCGAGGAACGCCAGCCAGACGCGGGCCTCGGCCCGGTGTTCCTGGCGCAGCAGGGAGAGCTCCGTCGCCGCGTGCCCCAGGGTGGTGCGGGCCGACTGGGCGGGGGAGGCGGAGATGCGGGCGGAGACCCGGGTGGCGATCCGTTCGCCGATGTAGGTCAGGGCGAAGGTGAGCATCTCGTCCTTGGTGCGGAAGCAGCGCTGGACCGCCCCCATGGAGACGTCCGCGCGGGCCGCGACGTCCCGGAGGGTGACCCCTTCCAGACCACGTTCCTCGGCGAGCCGGCAGACGGCGTCGGCGATCTGCCGGCGTCGGCCCTCGTGGTCCACCAGTTTCGGCATGGCACCCCGCTTATTCGATGCGTACGTATCGCTGATCAGGGTACGGTGTTTTTTCGATGCGACTGCATCAGTACGACTGGTGGGGGCCGGAATGCGACAGCACCGGCCGCGGGAGCCCCGAGGGCGGGGCGATGGAGGGAGCCGGAGATGCACGACGGAGCGTGGCGGTGGACGGCGGGGGCGCAGGCGGCGGCCGTACGGGAGGGAACGGTGACGGCGACCGAACTGCTGGAGGCGCATCTGGCCCGGATCGCCGAGGTCAACCCGGCGGTCAACGCGGTGACCCAGCTCATCGCCGACCGGGCGCGCGCGGACGCGGACGCCCTCGACCGCCGCCGGGCGGCCGGTGAGGAGCTGGGCCCGCTGGCCGGGGTGCCGTTCACGGTCAAGGAGACCACCGCCGTCGAGGGCGTTCCGACGACCTTCGGCGCGGCCGCCTTCCGGCACGCCACGGCGCGCGCCGACGCGCCCCCGGTGGCGCGGCTGCGCGCCGCCGGTGCCGTCCCCGTGGGGCACACCAACATGCCCACCCTCGTCCTCGCCGGGATGCACACCCGGAGCGAGCTGTTCGGCGACACCGCCAACCCCTGGAGCGGCGCGGTCACCCCCGGCGGCTCCAGTGGCGGTGACGGGGCGGCCGTGGCGAGCGGCATGGTGCCCCTCGGCCTCGGCAACGACGCCGGGGGATCGGTCCGCATCCCCGCCGCCTTCTGCGGCGTCGCGGGGCTGAAGCCCACCATGGGCCGGTACCCCGCCGACCACCGTGTCGGCGCCGACGATCCCGCCCTGGCCGCCCAGGAGTTGGTGGTCGACGGGCCGCTCGCCCGCACCGTCGCGGACCTGCGGCTGGTCCACGGGGTGCTGGCCGGGGCCGCCCCGTGCGACCCGAGGGCCGTGCCCGTACCGGCCTTCGGCACGCCGCTCCCGGGGCCCCTCAAGGTGGCGAAGGTGGCCGACCCCGGGGGAGAAGGGGTGCATCCCTCGGTCCGCGCGGCCGTCGACGCCGCGGCGGACGCCCTGAGCGACGCCGGTTACGAGGTGTGCGAGGTCGCCGACGTCCCGCGCCTGGACGACACGCTGGAGGCGTACACCCGGATGACGCTCACCGAGTTCGCCGCCGGGTGGCCGCGCATCAAGCCGCTCCTGGGGGAGGGCGGGCACCGCTACATCGAATGGGGCATGGCGCGGAGCCGCCCCGCCGACCTCGCCGAGTACCTGCGGCTGACCGGCGTACGCCTGGGCATCCGCCGCGACTGGGCCGCGTTCCTCCAGGAGTACCCGCTGGTCCTGGGGCCGGTGTTCACCCTGCCGCCGTTCGCCCCCGGGGAGGAACTGCGCGATCCGCAGAGCTCGGCCCGCCTGCAGCGCGCCATGCGGCTGTGCACCGCCACCAGCTTCGCGGGGCTGCCCGCCGTCGCGGTGCCCGCGGGGATCGACGCGGGGCTGCCCCGGGGCGTCCAGCTCATCGGCCGCCCCTTCCGGGAGGACCTGTGCCTGGACGCCGCCGAGGAGGTGGAGCGGCGGCTGGCCGCCCCGGTGCCCATCGACCCCTGCCCGTAAGGCGGTTCGCCCACGACGGTCCCCGGGGCGGCGGCGCCCGCCGGTGCGCCTCCCCGGGGATGTTCCCCGGGTGACGACGGTGATACGGCCGGTTCCGGGCCGTACGATGGCGCGGTGCTTGTCAAGTGGATTCGCCTCACCGTCGTGGACCGTCGAGGGTTCGAGCGGGGGCAGCGGAAATGGGCGGGACTGCTGGGGGAGCCGGGATTCCGCGGGCAGGGGGGTGGCTGGAGCAGAAGCCGCCCCGGGGTCGCGCACCTCGTGGCCTTCTGGGAGAGCCGGGCGTTCTACGACTCGTTCATGGCGCGCTCCCACGACCGGCTCGCCGCCGCGCAGGTGGGCACCTTCAAGGACAGCCAAGTCCGCCTCTTCGAGCACGAATTCGACGTGAAGGTGGGCTTCGAGCCGGTCTTCACCGATGTCGACGTCCTGCGGCTGGCGCACTCCCAGGTCCGTGCGGACCGCGTGGACCACTTCACGCTGGTGCAGGAGAAGGTCTGGAACCCGGCGATGGCCGGCTCGCCCGGCATGGTGCGCGGGATGCTCGGACGCGCCCCCGGCGAGGAGTTCCTGGTGCTGTCGATGTGGCAGTCGGCCGCCGAGCGCGGCAAGTACCGGCCGGAACGGGTCGAGCGGCTGGCCCTGCGCGCCCAGATAGCGGCCGATGTGGAGGCCCTTACGGGCGACGTCGTCCAGCTCGAACCGGCGTGGACGGTCTGACCGCACGCCCCCGTACGACCCCGCGCGCGCCGGACGGCTCCGGACCGCGAAGGGCCCGGGACGCCGCACGGGGCCGGCCCACCGCGCCCCGAGTGGCCCGCCCGGGGCACGCACCCCGTACCCGCACGGTGCGGAGCCGCGGCCACCGGACACGGACCCCGGGCCGCGCCCCGTGCCGGCGGTCGCGGCCCGCGCCGCAGGCGTTCTAGGGTGGCCGCATGGCACGGCCGCGACGCATCGTCCTCATCCGCCACGGGGAGTCGGAGGGCAATGCCGACGACACCGTCTACGAACGCGAGCCGGACCACGCGCTCAGCCTGACGGAGAAGGGCCTCCACCAGGCCCGCGAGGCCGGCGGCCCGCTCCGGGACATCTTCGGCGACGAGCGGATCTCCGCCTACGTCTCCCCGTACCGCCGCACCCACCAGACCTTCCGCGCACTCGGCCTCGACCTGGACCGCGTCCGCGTCCGCGAGGAGCCCCGGCTGCGCGAGCAGGACTGGGGCAACTGGCAGGACCGCGACGACGTACGCCTCCAGAAGGCGTACCGCGACGCCTACGGGCACTTCTTCTACCGCTTCGCCCAGGGCGAGTCCGGTGCCGACGTCTACGACCGGGTCGGCGCGTTCCTGGAGAGCCTGTGGCGCAGCTTCGAGGCCCCCGACCACCCGCCGAACGTCCTGATCGTCACGCACGGCCTGACCATGCGGCTGTTCTGCATGCGGTGGTTCCACTGGTCGGTCGCGGAGTTCGAATCGCTCGCCAACCCCGGAAACGCCGAGCGGCGCACCCTCCTCCTCGGCGACGACGGCCGCTACACCCTGGACCGGCCGTTCGAGCGCTGGCGGGAGCCGGAGCCGTACGGCATCTCCGGTTAGAGTGCCAGCGATGACCGCCGACGACCGTGACGCAGACCGCCGCGCGCGGGCCCTCGCCAGCCTGCGCGGACTCGCCGTGGGCGACGCCCTCGGCGCCCGCTTCGCCACCCCCGCACACCTCCCCGCCCTCCGGCGCCGCGCCCTGCCCCCCGGCCCCTGGCGGTGGACCGACGACACCGAGATGGCCTGCTCCGTCCTGGCCGTCCTCGACGCCCACGGCCGCGTCGACCAGGATGCCCTCGCCCGGTCCTTCGCCGATCACCACCACCCCGACCGCGACTACGGACCGGCCGTCGACCGCCTGCTGCGGCAGATCCGCGACGGCGCCGACTGGCACGACCTCTCCGCCGCCCTCTTCAACGGCCACGGCTCCTGGGGCAACGGCGCCGCGATGCGCATCGCCCCCCTGGGCGCCTGGTATGCCGGCGACGCCGAGCAGGCCACCCACCAGGCCGAGATCTCCGCCTACCCCACCCACCAGCACCGCGAGGCCGTGGTGGGCGCCATGGCGGTCGCCGCTGCCGCCGCCCTCGTCGCCGACCCGGAGCGGACCACCGGCCCCGCCCAGTTGATCGACGACGTCCTCGCGCTGATCCCGCGCAGCGCCGTCCAGGCCGGACTCCGCCGCGCCCGGGACATGCTCGACTACGGCGACCCCGGCACCGTCGCCGCCGTCCTCGGCTGCGGCCGCCGCACCAGCGCCCACGACACCGTGCCCTTCACCCTCTGGGCCGCCGCCCGGCACCTCGGCGACTACCCTGGCGCGTTCTGGACCACCGCCCGCGCGGGCGGCGACGTGGACACCACCTGCGCCATCGTCGGCGGCATCGTCGCCGCCGCCCCCGCCGGCGCCCCGCCGTCCGACTGGCTCGCCGCCACGGAACCCCTCCCCGGCTGGGCACCCGCCTGATCCACCGCACGGCGCCCGCCCCGCCCGGGGGCGCCACCCCGCCCGCCCCGGGGGAGTGCCAATGGCCGCCCCGGGCCGGCGACTTCGCCCCGGGGGAGTGCCCTCCGGCACCCCGTGCCACCCGCCCCGTACGCCCCCGTGACCGGCTCCCGCGGCGGCGGTCGCACCCTCATCCGGATCCGGTGGCGACGCACGTCCCGAATAGGCGTACGCTTGCTGGCGCCATGCCGTACGAGCCTCCCACCCATACCGTCGAGCGATCACTGCGCGCCACGACGGGCGCCAAGATCGTCGCCGGTGTCGACGAGGTCGGGCGAGGAGCCTGGGCCGGTCCCGTGAGTGTCTGCGCGGCCGTCACCGGCCTGCGCCGCCCGCCCGCCGGACTCACCGATTCCAAGCTGCTGACCCCCAAGCGCCGCACCGACCTCGCCGAGGTCCTCGACGACTGGGTCACCGCCTACGCCCTGGGGCACTCCTCCCCGGAGGAGATCGACGCCCTGGGGATGACCGCGGCGCTCCGGCTCGCGGCCGTCCGTGCCCTGGAGGCGCTGCCGGTCCGCCCGGACGCGGTCATCCTCGACGGCAAGCACGACTACCTGGGCGCGCCATGGCGGGTCCGCACGGTCATCAAGGGCGACCAGTCCTGCATCGCGGTCGCCGCCGCATCCGTGATCGCCAAAGTGCGACGCGACGCGATGATGGCCGAACTGGGCGCGGAACACGCCGCGTTCGACTTCGCGGGCAACGCCGGTTACCCCTCTCCGACCCATCGCACCGCCCTGGAGGAGCACGGTCCCACGCCGTACCACCGGGTGTCGTGGTCCTACATGGACGCGTTGCCCCGGTGGCGGCATCTGAAGAAGGTGCGCGTCACCCCCGAAGCAGCCGCTCTGAAGGCCGGTGGCCAACTCGGCTTCGACTTCTGAGCGGTGCGGGCGCCGAGGCGGACCCGCCGACGCGTCCCGCACCCACGTTTGATAGACAACCCTTCATGCCTCTCATCCCCGAGGAGCCTCAGATTCACGAGAGTGTCCCGGGTCCCCGCGCAACTCCGGCCGCCGGCCGCACCGCGCCGACCCCTCGACCCGTTCCTGGCCCCGGCCCCCGCCCCGCACCCGGGCGCGGACCCCACGCGGCGGGAGTCCGTCCGGGCAAGCCCGGCCCGCCCGCCCCGCCGCGGGGGCCCGTCACGGCCCCGCCCGCACAGCGCACCGGCCCCCGCCCCGCGGCGGCCACCGACGCGCAGCTCCAGCTGATCCCGGCCCCGGCCGACGGCGCCCTGGACGCCGCCGACGAGGCCGTCGATCTGCTGCTGGACTCCGGACGTGCACCGAGCGACATCCTGGTGCTCACGACCGGTGACCCGCACCCCTGGGCCGCGCACGAACTGTCCTTCGGCGAGGCGTCCTACTGGGCGCAGTACGACGCCGCGGACGACGTGTTCTACGCGGACGCCCGCGCCACCCGGCCCGCCGGGCGGCCCGTCGTGGTCGTCGCGGTCAACGGCGGTACCGACGAGACCACGGCGCAGGCCCTGCCCGCCGCCCTGGCGCGCGCCGGAGCGCTGCTGATCGTCTGCGGCGACCCGCAGCGGATCAACGCCGTGCTCGGTACGTCCGCCTGACCCTTCCCGTACGCAGCGGCCCGCCGGCCACCAGGCCGGTCGGGCCCGCACGCGTGCCCCGGGGCGGCTGTTCGCCCCGGAAGCCTCGGGGCCGCCGTCACGGGCGCGGGCGTCGTGGAGGCGCTCCGTACGCGGCCGGTCCGTAGGCCGCGCGCCCGCCCGGAGGCGTCGGCCCCACTTCCGTCGCGGCCTGCCATCCTGGGCCCGTCGTCTCAACTGCCGCGCGCGGCAACGCTCCTGGGCCCCCGAGAGCCCGCAGGGCCCTCGGATTCCGGCAGCCGCCGGGGCCGCTCCGCGCCATCGGGCAGCCGCCGCGCCCCGCCCGGCCGCCGCACCGCCTCGGCACGGGGCCGCTCACCACCGGCCGCGACCACGGCCCGCCCGCCCGGCTTCGCCCGTCCGCCCGGCCGCCGCCCGCCACGCTCCTCGCCCAGCACCTGCCAGCGGTCGCCGTTCATCATGAGGTACGCCCCGCACCGCAGCCCGTGCAGCGTGCACGCGTCCCGCAGCCCCCACATCCAGGCGCCGTCCGTCTCCGTCCACCGCAGCTCGCCCGTGCGGCAGTACACGAGCACCGCCGTACGTACCGGGATCCGCAACCGCAGGTCGTGCGGCACGATCCGCCGCAGATGCACCAGCAGGGCATGGCGGAACCGCCAGCCGTCGGGCTCGGCGGCGGGGAGCGTGAACGACGCGCTCGCCCGCACCCGCTGATCCGCATCGAGCACCGCCACCACCGCGGTGGACGGCACCGGGGCGTGCCTCTCGTGCACCCCGTTGATCAGCTCACGGGGATTGCGGAGCAAGGGGATCCCGGCCGTGGCCCATTCGGCGGGCTCCAGCAGGCGGCCGGGCCGGGCGGCCGGGGCGGCGGGCGCGGACCGGGACGCGGGCGTGAGCGGGGCGTCGGCGAAGTCCACATTCCTCCCTTCGGACGCGCATCCCTCCGGCGGGCGGCGCGGGGTGTGCGGTGCCCCGGCGACCGGGTGTGACCGGCCTCCTGAGCGGGTGGCGCCGATCGGTCTCCGTGTCCGCACGGGCCCGCGGCCGTACCCCCACACGCGCGCACTCCCGCCTCACCGATGGCGCTGCTTCCATCCTTCCCGCCGCCGCCCCGCCCGACGCCCCGCCGCTCCCTCGGCATCGGATCCGTGCGGCCCTTTTCCGGGGCGGACGGGGCGCCCCGCGCGGTCGTGGATGACGCTCGCCCGGAAGCGGTACCGCGGGCAGGGGCCGGTCCGCGGTCCGGCCTGTGCCCGACGGCGCCGCCGGCCCGCGGTGGCCGTGAACCGCGCCGCGGGTGCGGCGAACCGGGCCTCCTACGGGTGCGGACCCCCAATTCCGTCCGCGTTCCGGGCCCCGCACCACGACCGTGGCCCGCTCGGTGAAACTCCGCACACCACGGCTCTGACCTGCGGGAACATCCTCGTGCGAAGGGTTCGGACGTGGCCGCCGGCGTGGCCGCCGACGCCGTTCGGGGGGCGGGCGCGGGGCCGCCCCGGCGATGGGCGGGTGGCTGTTTGTCAGTGCCGTGCGGTTGCATGGAGGGCATGAACGAACAGGAGCTGCGTGCCGAAGCCGACGCCATCCTCGCCGAGCTGGTCGGCGACCCGGGAGGCTCGGCGACGCTTCGGGAGGACCAGTGGCAGGCGGTGGCCGCCCTGGTGGTCGAGCGTCGCCGCGCGCTGGTCGTGCAGCGCACCGGCTGGGGCAAGTCCGCGGTGTACTTCGTCGCCACCGCGCTGCTGCGCCGCCGCGGCTCCGGCCCGACAGTGATCATCTCGCCGCTGCTGGCACTGATGCGCAACCAGGTCGAGTCCGCCGCCCGCGCCGGAATCCGGGCCCGCACGATCAACTCCGCCAACCCGGAGGAGTGGGACGCCATCCACGAGGAGGTCGAGCGCGGCGACGTCGACGTCCTCCTGGTCAGCCCGGAGCGCCTCAACTCCGTCGACTTCCGCGAACGGATGCTGCCGAAGCTCGCGGCCACCACCGGCCTGCTCGTGGTGGACGAGGCACACTGCATCTCCGACTGGGGCCACGACTTCCGCCCCGATTACCGCCGGCTGCGCACGATGCTCGCGGAACTCTCCCCGGGCGTCCCCGTCCTCGCCACCACCGCCACCGCCAACGCCCGGGTCACGGCCGACGTCGCCGACCAGCTCGGCACGGGCGCGGGGGAGGCGCTCGTGCTGCGCGGCACCCTGGAGCGCGAGAGCCTGCGGCTCGGCGTGGTCCGGCTGCCGGACGCCGCGCACCGCCTCGCCTGGCTCGCCGACCACCTCGACGACCTGCCGGGCTCCGGCATCATCTACACCCTCACCGTCTCCGCCGCCGAGGAGGTCACCGCCTACCTCCAGGGCCGCGGCTTCCGTGTCGCCTCCTACACCGGCCGCACCGAGAACGCCGACCGCCAGCAGGCCGAGACCGACCTGATCGACAACCGCGTCAAGGCGCTCGTCGCGACCTCCGCGCTCGGCATGGGGTTCGACAAACCCGACCTCGGATTCGTGATCCACCTCGGCTCACCGTCCTCGCCGATCTCCTACTACCAGCAGGTGGGCCGCGCGGGCCGCGGCGTCGCCCACGCCGATGTCCTGCTGCTGCCCGGCAAGGAGGACGAGGCCATCTGGCGCTACTTCGCCGAGGTCGCCTTCCCGCCCGAATCCCAGGTCCGCCAGACCCTCGCCGCCCTCACCGACGCCGGACGCCCCCTGTCCGTACCGGCCCTTGAGGCCCAGGTCGACCTGCGGCGCAACAGGCTGGAGATGATGCTGAAGGTGCTGGACGTGGACGGCGCGGTCCGCCGGGTGAAGGGCGGCTGGACGGCCACCGGCGCCGACTGGATCTACGACGCCGAGCGCTACGCCTGGGTGGCACGGCAGCGCTCCGCCGAACAGCAGGCCATGCGCGACTACGTCAGCACCACCCGGTGCCGGATGGAGTTCCTCCGCCGCCAGCTCGACGACGAGGGAGCGGCCCCGTGCGGCCGCTGCGACAACTGCGCGGGCGAGTGGGCCGCCGCCGAGGTCTCCCCGGCGGCGCTGGCGGGCGCCACGGGCGAACTGGACCGCCCGGGTGTGGCGGTCGAGCCCCGCCGCATGTGGCCGACGGGCATGGCCGCTCTGGGCATCGACCTCAAGGGCCGCATCCCGGCGCAGGAACAGTGCGCCCCCGGACGTGCCCTGGGCCGGCTCTCGGACATCGGCTGGGGCAACCGCCTGCGCCCGCTGCTGGCCGAGCAGGCCCCCGACGGCCCCGTCCCGGACGACGTCCTCGACGCCGCGGTGGCGGTCCTCGGCGACTGGGCGCGCTCCCCGGACGGCTGGGCGTCGAAGGACCCGGACGCCACCGCCCGCCCGGTGGGCGTCGTCGCCGTCCCGTCCCTGAGCCGCCCCCAACTCGTCCACTCCCTCGCCGAAGGCATCGCGCGGATCGGCCGCCTCCCCTTCCTCGGCGCCCTCGCCCACACCGAGCAGAGCGCCGTCCACCGCGCCCACCGCAGCAACTCCGCACAGCGCCTCCAGACGCTCTCCGCCGCCTTCACGGTCCCCGGAGAACTGGCCGAGGGCCTCGCCCGTACCCCGGGCCCGGTCCTGCTGGTGGACGACTACACCGACTCCGGCTGGACCCTCGCCGTCGCCGCCCGCCTCCTGCAACGCGCGGGCACGTCCCGGGTCCTGCCACTGGTCCTCGCGGCGGCGGGCTGAGCAGGCGGGTACGTCGGGTCGAGCTGAGGGATGGCCGGGGCCTGAAGGCTGGGGCCTGGGCCCTGGACTCAGGGCCCGGGGCCGAGGGACGCGTGGTGCCGTTGTGGCCGGGAGCGATGGTCGGCCGGGGGGCTCGGCCACGGTGCTCGGTCTGGGGCCTTCGGCTCCGGGTGATGGCGGGGCCGGTGGTGCTGGCCGGACCCGGAGGCGGGGAAACTGGTGGCTCGCATTCCGGGAGTCGCTGTCTCGGTGCGGCTCCTGCATGGTGTCTGCTGCCTGCCTGCCTGCCGGCTCCGGTGGTCTGCGGGGCCGGCGTCTGCTGGGTGCGTTGCGTTGCGTGGCTTGCTCGGCGGTGCGCGGGATAGGGCCTACCTCCGCGGGCTGCCTTCGGCCGGTGCTCTGGCGTTGACGCACCTAACCGGTTACTACGGGCCGGGGCGACGTGCTCGTGGACGCCGTGCTGGAGACCTGCCTTTATGAGGGGATTGCCCCTGTACCGAGCTCCGGTCCCGCTCCGGCTCCGGACCCGGCTCGGCCCTGGCCCCGGCTCCGGTCCCGCTCAGGCTCCGGTCCTGTCTCCGGCCCGGCCCTGTCGGACCGTCGGCGCACTCGTCACTCGTACGAACGCCGAGTGACGATCATGGACCGCCTGCCGCCTGCCGCCTGCCGCCTGCCGCCTGCCGCCTGCCGCCTGCCGCCTGCCGCCTGCCGCCTGCCGCCTGCCGCCTGCCGCCTGCCGCCTGCGGCCTGCCGCCCCTATGCGCGGTCGGCCCTGTCGCCAGAAGCGTGAGGGCGGTGCGGCCCGGTATGGCGAAATCCGAGGGCTGTACTCCGACGAGACCGACCGGCCCTCGGGCAGCGTCGGCCCAAGCAGTGCCTGGGGAGTTTTGCCACCTGGCCTGGAGCGGCGTACCTCAAGCCCGTGCACCGTGACGGCCCAGCCGGACCCGCCCCGTCCCGGCCAGGCCAGGGAGCGCGGCCCTCAGAAATCCCGGCCGACGTCCAGGGACCCCTGCCACATGCCGACTCCCGACGCCGAGCCGCCCCTCCGCCCCTGTGGAAATCTCCATCACCCGGGCGTTATCCACAGGGGTCGCGGCGCAGCGGACCCCCGCGGGATCTTCGAGCCATGAACCAGCACAGCGAACCACCTCACGAAGACCCGAGTTCCATCCGCCGACCGCGCTCGCGCCCCGGCACGTCCGCCGCCTCCGGCGACACGGAAGGCCCGCCCACGGCTTCCGCCCCGCCTCCCGCACAGCCACCGGCCCCTTCGATCCCCGCGCCCCGCTCGCCCCTGTCCGCCCGGCACTCGGAATCCACGGCGGCCCCGTGGGCCTCCCGCCCCGACGCCGGTACCGCCCGCACCCCAGGTCCACGACACCCCACCGCCCAGTACCCCGGCACGTTCCTCCCCGGCGAGCCGACCGGCCTCTCCCTGACCGCGAACCTCTTCCTCCCGACCGGCCCCGCCCTGGACGACCTCGACCCGGTACCCGCCACCTCACCCGGCGCTGCACCATCCGACGGGAACCACACCACCCACCCCGAACCCGGCACTGAGCAACAGCAAACCGAGCAACAGCAACAGGTCACCCTGAGCGACGCCGCCGGTCTCGCCGACGCCCTGCCGTACCTCATGGGTTTCTACCCTGACGACAGCATCGTTCTGGTGGCACTCCACGGCCCTCACGGACGTTTCGGAGCCCGGGTCAGGATCGGCATCCCCACCGACCCGGAGCAGTGGCCCGACGTCGCCGACCAACTCGCCTCGGTCCTCATCTCCGCGGCCGAGGACCGGGGCGACCACCCCGCTGGCATGCTCGTCTTCCTCTGCCAGGAGCCGGCGGACGGTGAGCGCGGCCAGGACGTCACACAGCGGCTGCGGCCCCTCGCCCAGCGTCTGCGCACCGCCTGCGGCGCTCTCGACGTCCCCGTCCTCGAAGCGCTCTGTCTCTCCAACAACCGCTACTGGTCGTACTGCTGCCCCGGCTACCGCTGCTGCCCGGCCGACGGCACACCCATGGTCATGCCCGGCACCTCGGTCATGGCGGCCGCTGCCGCGTACGCGGGCCTGCAGGTACGCGGCTCCCTCAAGGAGATGGAGGCACGTCTCGCCCCACGCACCGGCCCCCGCGCCGCCGACCAGGTCGAAGCGCTGGACACCGCACTCGGCCGGTTCCTGCCCCGGATGCTCCACGCGAACGGCGCCCGCACCGTCCGCGAGGACACCCTGGGCCGGATCACCGCCATGATCCACCGCTTCCGGCAGGACACCCCCACCGGAAGCAACCGGGCCCGCGACGCCTGCGACGATGCCCTCCTCACCGACACCGAAGCCGCCGAACTCATCCTCGGACTCCAGGACCGCCGCACCCGCGACCGGGCCGCCGAATGGATGGAAGGCCCCTCCGCCGCAGCCGCCCTCCGCCTCTGGCGCGCCCTCGCCCGCCGCTGCGCGGGCGCCTACCTCGAACACTCCGTCGCCCCGCTGACCCTCGCCGGATGGGTCGCCTGGTCCACCGACGATCAACCCTCCGCCCGCGTCGCCCTCAGCCGCGCCCTGGGCATCGACCCCGACTACCTCTTCGCCCAACTCCTGCACCACGGCATCAACAAGGGACTCGACCCCGAACCGCTACGCCGCTGCCTGCGGAGCGAACGCGAGGAACGCGAAGCACAGACGGCCCGGGAGACGAGCGGCACCCGCGACGCAGCCGCCGCCACGTACACCGCACCCGACCCCGACCCCGGCACCGTTCCCGCTCCCGTACGGCCGCCCCGCTCCCACCGCGCGAAGACCGGCCGCCCCACAGCGCCACGGGGCGCCTCCGGCCCGCCCGGCAACCGTGCCGCCCCCCGCCGCACCCCACGCGGCGGGGACCGGAGCCGCAGGTGACCCAGAAACGCGGTGCGGCCGGCGTGACCTGCACGCCGGCCGCACCGTTCAGGTGGATGGCGTCAACCGCCACCAGCACCGGAACCACCAGGGAGTACACCGCCCGTGCCAGGCACCGACCACCTCACCCCACCGATCCCCCACACACCCGGAGCACCCCGCTCCGCCCCGTCACGGGCCCCGCGGCCCCAGCCTCTCCACACCGCACTGATCTCCGTGGCACTGCCCCACCTCACCATCTCCCCGCCCGACGGCCAGCTCAGAGGCGAGAACGCCGACGGCTGCTACCACGACGGCCGCCGCATACTCTCCCGCTGCGAACTGCGTGCCGGAGCGGGCGAACCCGTCATCCTCCAGAGCAGCCAGACCGCAGCGGATCACACCCGATTCGTCGGCACCGTGCGCCTGACCGGTGACCGCAGCCCCGACCCCGACATCCGTCTGGAACGACTGCGCCGCGCCGACGGCAGCGAGCGCCTCACCTTCCGCAGCAGCGCCTCCCGCCCCATCCGCCTCCCCGTCGACCTCCGGCTCGGCACCGACCTCGCCGAACTCGGCGCCGCCGCCACCGGCCGACCCGGCCCCGACCTGCGCCCCGCCGTCCACGGGGCCGGCCTGCGCTGGTCCGGCCCCGGGGCGCACGCCGCGATCACCGCGACCCCCGCCCCCGACGACGCCCTCGCCTCCGCCGGCCTCCTGCGCTGGGAACTCGAACTCCCACCCGGCGGCACCCGCACCATCGACCTCCGCCTCACCCTGGAACTCACTCCACCCGAAACCCCGCACACCGGCCCGTACCCAGCACTTCGCCCCGCTGCCCCGCGCCCTCGCACCGCACGGCCGCAACGCCTGTGGACGGCGCGCCTGGAATCCGACGACCCCCGCGCCGACGCCCTCTTCGCCGCTTCCCTCGACGATCTCCACGGCCTCCTGACCCGCGACCCTCACACCCCCACCGACCTCTACACCGCCGGGGGCATCCCCTGGCGCCCCGGCCTCTCACCGGCCGAAGCCCTGTGGTCCGCCCGCATGCTCCTCCCGCTCGGCACCCACCTCGCGGCAGGCACCCTCCGCCTCCTCGCCCGCACCCAACACACCGCCCCGGGACCCGATCACGGCCGCCTCCCCGGCCCGCTCCGCGACGCCGGACCGCACGCCCCGCCCAGTTGCACCGGCACCGAAGCCACCCTGCTCTTCCCCACCGTCCTGGCCGAGGCACGCCGCTGGGGCCTGCCCGACCACGAGACCGAGCACCTCCTGCCCACCGCCGAACGCTGCCTGGACTGGCTGCTCCGCACCTCCGCCACCGGCCGCCCGCCCTACATCCCCGACCCCGCCCCGACCGGCCCGTACCGCTGCGAAACCCAGGCACACGCCCACCGAGCCGCCCTCCTCGGCGCCGACCTCCTCGACGCGTACGGGCAGCCCCGCGCCGACGACCTGCGGGAATGGGCGGCCCGCCTCCGCACCCACTTCCGCACCGACTTCTGGTACGAGGACCGCTACGGCGGCCGCCCCACCGCCCTGATCACCCCGCAGGGCCACCCCTCGACGCACCTCGGCTCCACCACCGCACACCTCCTCGACACCGGCCTGCTCGGCGGCGGCCGGCACGCCCCGGGCCTCCTCGATCCCGTCCGCACGGCGCAGCTCGCCACACTCCTGGCCGGCCCCGCCATGGACACCGGCTGGGGCCTGCGAAGCCTGAGCGCCAAGGAACAGGGCCACAATCCGTTCGGCCACCGCAGCGGAGCGGTGCGCCCCCACGAAAGCGCCGTCGCCGCCGCCGGACTCGCCGCCGCAGGCCACGAACCCGCAGCGAACTCCCTGCTCAAAGGCGTCCTCGACGCATCGGAGAGCTTCGGCCACCGCCTCCCCGAGATGTACGCGGGGGAGCAGCGCACCACGGGAGCCACTCCCGTGCCCCACCCCGCGGCCTGCCGCCCCGCCTCCGTCGCCGCGGCCGGAGCCGTCCACCTCCTGCTGACCCTCGCCGGCCTGCGCCCCGACGTCCCCGGCGGCACCCTCACGCTCCGGCCCGTCGCCGGCGCCCCGCTCGGTGCGCTCCAGTTCACCGGCCTCCGCGCCGCCGGACGCCCCCTCGCCGTACGGATAAGCCGCCTCGGCATGGGCATGGTGGAGGAGGTTGCCGACGGCTTGCGACTGAAGCCCTGATCCGGCGCGAGGGCCTGTTTATCGTCAGGCGGACGACTATGATCATGACATGCCTCCCTACGACCCGTCGGCCTTCCCGCCCTTCGCCGTCACCGTCGATCTGGTCGTGCTCACCGTGCGCCGCCACTCCCTCTGCGCCCTGGCCGTACGCCGCGGCGAGCCGCCGTTCCAGGGGCGATGGGCGCTGCCCGGCGGCTTCGTCCGCGCCGACGAGGACCTGGCGGGCGCCGCGGCCCGGGAGCTCGCCGAGGAGACGGGCCTGCACACCCACGACCCGGCCGACCCCACCGCCCCCTACGGCGCGCACCTCGAACAGCTCGCCACCTACGGCGACCCGAAGCGCGACCCCCGGATGCGGGTGGTGAGCGTCGCCCACCTCGTGCTCGCCCCCGACCTGCCCGCCCCGCGGGCCGGCGGCGACGCCCACAGCGCCCGCTGGGCACCGGTCGAAACCTTCCTCGACCAGGACCCCGCGGACGGATCCGACGAGGACACCCCGGCACCACTCGCCTTCGACCACGCCCGGATCCTCGAAGACGGAGTGGAACGCGCCCGCTCCAAGATCGAATACTCCTCACTCGCCACCGCCTTCTGCCCCCAGGAGTTCACGGTCGGTGAGCTGCGCCGCGTCTACGAAGCGGTCTGGGGCGTCGCCCTGGACCCCCGCAACTTCCACCGCAAGGTCACCGGAACCCCGGGCTTCCTCGTCCCCACCGGCGGCACGACGACCCGTCAGGGCGGCCGCCCGGCCCAACTGTTCCGCGCGGGCGGTGCCACCCTGCTCAACCCGCCGATGCTGCGTCCCGAGGCGTGAGCTTCCGACGCCTCCGGCGGGCGTAGCCACGGCCCCACCGTGACACGGCACGTCACCTCACCCAGTAATTACGGGTGAATAAGACATATAAGGCTACCTTGGCGGGGTGAGTCCTCTCGTGCCCCCGACCCCGTCCGGCCGGTCTCACGCCCTGCGAGGGACGCGATGATCCAGGCCATCGGACTGACCGGCGAACCCCGCGGCGAACGCCCGCCCGCCGTCGACGACCTCACCTTCGACGCCCGGCCGGGGCACGTCACCGTACTGCTCGGCCCTGCCGCATCAGGGAAGACCACCGCGCTGCGCCTGATGCTCCAGCTCCAATCCGGCCGCGGTGTCGCCCTCTTCCGCGGCCGCCCCCTGCACCGCGTGCCCAACCCCCCACGTGAAATCGGCGTTGTCCTGGGCGATGTCCCCGGCGACCCCTCCCGCACCACCATCGGCCACTTGCGCCTGCTCAGCGCGGCAGCCGGCGTCCCCATCGGCCACGCCGACGACGTCCTGGAGCTCGTCGGCCTCACCGGCCTCGCCGACAAACGGCTGGGTGAGCTCTCCCGAGGCATGGACCGACGCCTCGCCCTGGCCGCCGCACTCGTCGGTGACCCCCACACCCTCATCCTCGACGAACCCACCGAAGGACTACAGCCACGCGACACCGCCTGGCTCCACGGGCTGCTGCGCGGCTACGCCGCACAAGGCGGCACAGTCCTCACCACCTCACGCCACTCCCGCGAAGCCACCCGCATCGCCGACCGCGTGATCACCCTTGACGACGGCCATCTCGCCGCCGACCAGGACGCAGCGGCCTTCGCACGCACCCGCATGCGCCCCCGCGTCGTCGTCCACTCCCCGCACGCCGACCGCCTCGCGGCGCTGCTCATCGATGAATCACAACGCGCCCACCACACGTCGGCCCCTGTCATCGGTCACAGCATCGAAGTCGTGCGCGAGAGCGGCAGTCGCATCGCGGTGTACGGCAGCAACTGCGCCGCGGTCGGCGAAACCGCTTTCCGGCACCGGGTCCTGGTGCACCAACTCGCTGACGAGGAAGGCGACAGCGGCCTCATCGAGCCGCTCCACCGGGCGGACGGTCGACAAAGGCACACAGTCACCGCGCCTTCCGACGCAACCGACGCTCCTGACCGCGCCACTGTCACGGACACCACGCCCGCAGCCCCGAGCGTCAATATCGACATGCCGACATCCCGTGGTACCGATACGGCGACACATCCTGACGGCGACTGTCGCAGCACGCCCACCACCGAACTCACCGACACCCTCACCCTGCCAGTCATCACCGCCCCCACACCCACCCCCCGCGCCCCTCGGACAGCACCGGCAGAGCATCTGCGCATCCCCCGACTCCCGGCCCCCGGCCCCGCGTGGCCGTTGCGTTACGAAGTGCGCCGCACCTTGAGCGACCGAACCGTCGCCCTCGTCGCCGCTGTTTCACTCCTGGCGTCGTTGGTGGCAGCGCTGCTGCTGGCGCGACACGGAGCCGCCCCCATGTCGCGCGTCCTGAGCGGATGGCCGCGCCAACTACCCTTCCCGCCCGCCGCACTCGGAGCCGGCCTGGTCGGATCGTTGGCGTTCGGGCAGGAGTTCCGCTTCCCCGCGCTGGCCCATGAACGCGGCGCCGTCCCTCGCCGACTGGGACTGCTGGTCGCGAAACTGGCGGTCGGCGGAGCCTGCGCGCTGATTCTCGGTGCGGTGATCCTCCTCGCCGACGAGGCCGTCGTCCGGTTGGCGTTCGGGGCCGACGTCCTCGGCGACATCCCCGATACCCCGGTGTTCATGGTCGGTTGGGCGGGCCTGCTGGTCGGCTGCGCCTGGGCGGGGGTACTGGCCGCCGGTCTGTTCCGTTCCACGGCAATGGGGTTGGCGGCGGTGCTCGCCGTCCCGGTCCTCGTCGTACCGGCTTTGCGATACGTGCTGGCCGAGCAGGCGGGGCGTTCCCTGGCGGGGCTCACCGCGAGGCTGCGGGCGTCGGGTCCCGTTCGGTGGCCTTCCGGAATCGATCACGGAGCCTCTGCTGTCGTGCGCTGGGTGACCCAACCCGTCGGTGGTGCACTGGCGTTGTCCGTCACCGCGCTGGTCTGCGCTTATGGCCTGACGATGCTCCGAGGGCGGGTGCGCTGACCGTCGGGTACGGGGGAGGAGTGCGTCTCCAGGGCGTTCGCTGTCCGCAACTCGCCCTGGGGAGCGCATTTCTTTCCGATAAAGCGTCAATTGTGAGGTGTCGGGCGATCACCCTTTCGTGTGCTTTTCACCAAAGACCTCAAGGGTGTTCGGGACGCCGCCGACAAATGATGCGTGAGTACCCTTGCGCACACCATGATGACCGCGGCTCGCCCCGCTGACGCCGGCCACGCAGGCCCGGGCGAGCTCGACCGCTACCCCTACGGCACCGCCGTCAACAGCGCCGCGGACCGCGTCGCACCGGCGTGGGACGGCGCCGAGGCCGACATCGCCCGCGCCGGCCGGCGCACCGCCAGCAGCCGCGGCCGCGGCCTGCACGGCCAACTCGTCCAGCAGCTCGGCCAGATGATCGTCTCCGGTGATCTCGGTGCCGACCGGCCACTCGTCCCCGAAGAGATCGGCCAGCGATTCGAGGTCTCCCGCACCGTCGTCCGCGAATCGCTGCGGGTGCTGGAGGCCAAGGGCCTCGTCAGCGCGCGACCCAACGTGGGCACGCGGGTGCGCCCCGTGAGCGACTGGAACCTCCTCGACCCCGACATCATCGAGTGGCGTGCCTACGGGCCGCAGCGCGACGCACAGCGCCGCGAGCTGTGCGAGCTGCGCTGGACGATCGAGCCGCTCGCCGCCCGCCTCGCCGCCGGACAGGGGCGCGAGGACATCCAGCAACGGCTCGCCGACATGGTCGACGTCATGGGGCACGCCGCGGCCCAGGGCGACACCATGAACTTCGCCCGTGCCGACACCGAATTCCACGCCCTGCTGCTCCAGCTCGCCGGGAACCGCATGCTCGACCACCTCTCCGGCATCGTCTCGTCCGCCCTGCACGTCTCCGGCGGGACCTCGGGCGGGTGTGAGCGGCCGGCCGAGACGTCCGTCGGGCAGCACATGCGGATCGTCGACGCCATCGTCGCCGGGGACGCCGCGGCCGCCGAGAGCGCCATGCGTCAGCTCCTCACCGCCCACAGCGAGGGCGGCGGTCAGGTCGCCGGGGCGCCCGCGGACCACGTTGTACCGGCCCCTCGCGAGCACTGACGGCGGCCGACTCCCGCATACCCGCCGCAGGCCCCGAGGCGGTCGGTCCGCCGGTGCGTACCCGGAAGGCCGGGCGCCGCACCACAGCGCGACCGCAGCCCGCCGGATCCGGGCGTCATCCGGATCCGGCGGCGGGCTTCGGCATGGTTGCATGGCATATGAGGGGGAATGTCTCGTTATGAGGTGTGACTCGGGCCACGCGGATTGGGCGTAACGCTCTCCGGGGGAGCGCGATGACTTAAGAGGTGATAGCCGAGGAGGGAATACGAGCGGCGCCGAAGGCGCTGTTCCACTCCCCGGTTACCCCTGCGCCGCCGGCCATCCCCTCCGGCGGTCGTCGGCTCCGATCCACACTGGACGGGGTCGGAAGCCGTTTCCATCGTTCCGAGAGGTTGTTCGTGTCGGCCAGCACATCCCGTACGCTCCCGCCGGAGATCGCCGAGTCCGAGTCTGTGATGGCGCTCATCGAGCGGGGAAAGGCTGATGGGCAGATCGCCGGCGATGACGTGCGTCGGGCCTTCGAGGCTGACCAGATTCCGCCAACCCAGTGGAAGAACGTTCTGCGCAGCCTCAACCAGATCCTCGACGAGGAGGGTGTGACGCTGATGGTCAGTGCCGCAGAGGCGCCCAAGCGCACCCGCAAGAGCGTCGCAGCGAAGAGTCCGGCGAAGCGCACCGCCACCAAGGCCACCGCGGCCAAGACCGCAGCGGTGAAGAAGACCACCACGGCCCCCACCTCCCTGGGTGCCGCGCCGTCCGCCGAAGCGGAGCCCGCGCCTGCCAAGAAGGCCGCGGCCAAGAAGACCACGGCCAAGAAGACGGCCGCCAAGAAGACCACGGCGAAGAAGGCGACCGCCAAGAAGACGGCGGCCAAGAAGGACGTCGACGAACTGCTCGACGACGAGGTGACCGAGGAGACCCCGGCGCCCGGCAAGGGCGACGCGCCCGAGGCCACCGAAGGCGCCGAGGCCGCCGGCTTCGTCCTGTCCGACGACGACGAGGACGACGCGCCCGCGCAGCAGGTCGCCGCGGCCGGCGCCACCGCCGACCCGGTCAAGGACTACCTCAAGCAGATCGGTAAGGTCCCGCTCCTCAACGCCGAGCAGGAGGTCGAGCTCGCCAAGCGCATCGAGGCCGGCCTCTTCGCCGAGGACAAGCTGGCCACCGAGGAGAAGATCGCCCCCAAGCTCAAGCGTGAGCTGGAGATCATCGCCCAGGACGGCCGCCGCGCCAAGAACCACCTCCTGGAGGCCAACCTCCGTCTGGTCGTCTCCCTGGCCAAGCGGTACACCGGCCGCGGCATGCTCTTCCTGGACCTCATCCAGGAGGGCAACCTCGGTTTGATCCGCGCGGTCGAGAAGTTCGACTACACCAAGGGCTACAAGTTCTCGACCTACGCGACGTGGTGGATCCGCCAGGCCATCACCCGCGCCATGGCCGACCAGGCCCGGACGATCCGTATCCCCGTCCACATGGTCGAGGTCATCAACAAGCTCGCGCGCGTCCAGCGCCAGATGCTCCAGGACCTGGGCCGCGAGCCCACTCCGGAGGAGCTGGCCAAGGAACTCGACATGACCCCCGAGAAGGTCATCGAGGTCCAGAAGTACGGCCGCGAGCCGATCTCGCTGCACACCCCGCTGGGCGAGGACGGCGACAGCGAGTTCGGTGACCTGATCGAGGACTCCGAGGCGGTCGTCCCCGCCGACGCGGTCAGCTTCACGCTTCTGCAGGAGCAGCTGCACTCGGTTCTGGACACCCTCTCCGAGCGCGAGGCCGGTGTCGTCTCGATGCGCTTCGGCCTCACCGACGGCCAGCCGAAGACGCTGGACGAGATCGGCAAGGTCTACGGCGTCACGCGTGAGCGGATCCGCCAGATCGAGTCCAAGACCATGTCGAAGCTGCGTCACCCGTCGCGCTCCCAGGTGCTGCGCGACTACCTCGACTAGCCGATACGGAAATACCGGCGCTGTGGGCCCGGCACCCTTCGGGGGCCGGGCCCGCAGCCGTCCGGGTGCGCGAGCCATCCGTTTGGGTCACTCTGGGTGGGCGTTCACTGCCTCGCAGTCAGGAGTCCGTATGCGCCCGATCTTCCGCGCCGTACCCGGAGCACTCGCCATGGTCCTCGCCATACCATCGCTGGCCGTGGCCGACGCATCGGTGGTCGGGGGCCGGCCCGTACAGGCCGTGGAGAGTCCCTGGGTGGTGGCTCTCGCCTCCCAGAACCGCTTCGGAAGACAACGGTCCGGTCAGTTCTGCGGCGGCGTCCTGGTGGGCCGCTCAACGGTGGTGACCGCCGCGCACTGCCTGAGCGCCGAGGTCCTGGGGATGCCCTGGAGGCAGGTCCGCGACCTCCGGGTGCTCGTGGGACGCGAGGATCTCGCCGGCACCGGAGGCCAGGCGCTGAAGCCCGCGCGGGTATGGGTCAACCCGCGCTACGACAGCCGGACGAACGCGGGGGACATGGCCGTCATCACCCTGCCGGCACCCGTCACCGACCGGTCTCTTCCGATCGCGCCCGAGGGCTCGGACGCCTACAACGAAGGGACCTCCGCCATGGTGTACGGCTGGGGTGACACGACGGGGCGCGGCAGCTACGCCACGCGTCTGCGGTCCGCGGAGGTAAACGTTCTGTCCGACGCCACGTGCGCCCGTGCCTATCCGGGCAGTGCCGACGGGGCGTTCCAGTCCGCTTCCATGCTCTGCGCGGGGGAGCCGCAAGGGGGACGGGACGCCTGCCAGGGGGACTCCGGCGGGCCGCTGGTCGTCGCGGGGCGCCTGGTGGGGCTGGTGTCGTGGGGGGCGGGCTGCGGTGAGCCCGGGAGCCCAGGGGTCTACACGCGGGCGTCCGCGCTGCTCCCGGCCGTCGCGGCGCACGGCGCGGGCTGAGCGCCGCCCGCCGGATTGCGGGTGAACTCACGAGTGCGGGCGGTCTCTCCGGTGATGACCGGGGTGACCGCCCGCCGCACGGCCTGGGCCGCTACTCGCTCGTCGTCGTGGATGCGATGTGTCAGCGTTCCTCATCGGGCGCAGACGCCGGAGGGGCGGTCAGCCGCTCCGTCTCGTCCTGTATTTCCGCGGCGATCTTCTTGAGTTCTGGCTCGAACTTGCGACCGTGGTGGGCGCAGAAGAGCAGTTCTCCGCCGGACATCAGGACGACGCGCAGGTAAGCCTGGGCGCCGCAGCGGTCGCAGCGGTCAGCGGCCGTCAGCGGGCTCGCGGGTGTCAGAACAGTAGTCACGTCGCCTCTTCTCTAGCTCGACGAGCTGTCGTACCAGGGTCAACATCCAACCAGGCCGAAAACGTTCCCGCTCGTGCCTTTTCCTCGAAAAAAATCTTCGAGAGCCTGGCCGGGTGCTGCCGGGTGGCGGCGAATGAGCCGTATTGCCGGGTGGTTCGATTCACGTGGTTGCCGGATGGGTCCTCCCGGCTGGGTTGCCGGTCGTTGATGAGGACGTGCCCGGAGCCTAAATGGTTCATGCCTCGAAGGGAACGTGATGTTCGCGTCACGTGGCCCTCACCCTTTCGAGGGATCGAACGAACGATCGAAATTCTACTACCATGAGCGTGCTGACGGGTGGCGTCACATCGGCTCTACCTGGCCTCGGTACGCTCTGACCGGCGATACCGCCACAACCGAGTCCGCGGAATGCGGACTGCCAGAAATTCAGCGAGGAGCGAACCGCGTGACCGCCGAGATGTCCGTGCCGTCCACCGCAGTGCTGACCGGGGCAGACCGGGACGGTTCCAACTACACCGCGCGGCATCTGCTCGTCCTGGAGGGTCTGGAGGCCGTCCGCAAACGCCCGGGCATGTACATCGGCTCCACGGACAGCCGCGGCCTGATGCACTGCCTGTGGGAGATCATCGACAACTCCGTCGACGAGGCGCTCGGCGGCTACTGCGACCGCATCGAGGTGATCCTCCACGAGGACGGATCCGTGGAGGTCCGCGACAACGGCCGCGGCATTCCCGTCGACGTCGAGCCCAAGACCGGCCTCAGCGGCGTCGAGGTCGTCATGACCAAGCTGCACGCCGGCGGTAAGTTCGGCGGTGGTTCCTACGCCGCCTCCGGTGGCCTGCACGGTGTCGGCGCCTCCGTCGTCAACGCTCTCTCCGCCCGCCTCGACGTCGAGGTCGACCGCAACAGCAAGACGCACGCGATCAGCTTCCGCCGCGGCGTCCCCGGCACCTTCACCGGATCCGGCCCGGACGCCCCCTTCGACCCCGGTAACGGCCTCGCCAAGGGCAAGCGCGTCGCCAAGACGAAGACCGGCACCCGGGTGCGCTACTGGGCCGACCGCCAGATCTTCCTCAAGGACGCCCGGCTCTCCCTGGAGACGCTGTACGCCCGCGCCCGCCAGACCGCCTTCCTGGTGCCCGGGCTCACTCTCATCGTCCGTGACGAACGCGCCACCGACGGTGCCCCCGTCACGGAAGAGACCTTCCATTACGACGGCGGCATCAGTGAATTCTGTGAGTACCTCGCCCAGGACAAGGCGGTCTGCGACGTCCTGCGGCTGAGCGGGCAGGGCACCTTCAAGGAAACCGTCCCCGTCCTGGACGACCGCGGCCACATGACCCCCACCGAGGTCACCCGCGAGCTGGGCGTCGACATCGCCCTCCGCTGGGGCACCGGGTACGACTCGACGATCAGGTCCTTCGTCAACATCATCGCGACCCCCAAGGGCGGCACCCACGTCTCCGGGTTCGAGCGGTCGGTCGCCAAGACCGTCAACGAGGTGCTGCGGTCGAGCAAGCTCCTCCGCGTCGCCGAGGACGACGTCGTCAAGGACGACGCCATGGAGGGGCTCACCGCCGTCGTCACCGTGCGGCTCGCGGAGCCCCAGTTCGAGGGCCAGACCAAGGAAGTGCTCGGCACCTCCGCAGCCTCCCGCATCGTCGCGCAGGTGGTCGGCAGGGAACTCAAGGCGTTCCTGACGTCCACCAAGCGCGATGCGAAGCAGCAGGCCCGGGCCGTTCTGGAAAAGGTCGTCGCCGCCGCTCGTACCCGTATCGCCGCACGTCAGCACAAGGAGGCGCAGCGCCGGAAGACGGCCCTGGAGTCCTCCTCGCTGCCCGCCAAGCTCGCCGACTGCCGCAGCGACGACGTCGAGCGGAGCGAACTCTTCATCGTCGAGGGCGACTCGGCGCTCGGCACCGCCAAACTCGCCCGCAACTCCGAGTTCCAGGCGCTGCTGCCGATCCGCGGCAAGATCCTCAACGTCCAGAAGTCGTCCGTCTCGGACATGCTCAAGAACGCCGAATGCGGCGCGATCATCCAGGTCATAGGAGCGGGATCCGGCCGCACCTTCGACATCGACACCGCCCGGTACGGCAAGGTCATCTTCCTCGCCGACGCCGATGTCGACGGCGCGCACATCCGGTGTCTGCTGCTGACGCTGTTCCAGCGCTACATGCGGCCCATGGTCGAGCAGGGCCGGGTCTTCTCCGCCGTACCGCCGCTGCACCGTATCGAGCTGACCAACCCCAAGAAGGGGCAGGAGAAGTACCTCTACACCTACTCCGACAACGAGCTGCGGCAGACCTTGCTCGAACTGGAGCGGAAGAAGATCCGCTACAAGGACAGCATCCAGCGCTACAAGGGCCTCGGTGAGATGGACGCCGACCAGCTCGCAGAGACCACCATGGACCCGCGCCACCGCACCCTGCGCCGGATCAACATCAGCGATCTCGAGGCGGCGGAGCGCGCCTTCGACCTCCTCATGGGCAACGAGGTCGCCCCGCGCAAGGAGTTCATCACCAACTCCGCCTCGACACTGGACCGGTCGCGCATCGACACCTGAGCGTCGCCGGGCACGCCGAGGGGGTGTTCCTCCACCCAGGGGTGGAGGAACACCCCCTCGCTTTTCCACCCGGCTCCCACCCGCGGGCCGATCCGCCGGCGAGGTGCGCTCCGTAGCGTCGAAGACGTCAGCGTTCCCGTCCTTCGGAGGCCAGGGTCCATGAGCGGCCTGCTCAACACCGTCGTGATCATCGCGGTGGTCGCGTACGTGTTCATCCGCCAGTTCAGTGCGCAGCGACTGCCGTCGAGCGGCCGCAAGGTGTGGCTGATTCCCGCGATTCTTGGCGTAATGGCGTTCCGGGAACCGCACCTGTTGGACCCCGACCACCCGACCGCGTCAGCCGTACTGCTGGTCGCCGGCGTCCTGCTCGGACTCATGAGCGGTGCTGGATGGGCCTGGACCACCAGGATGTGGACGGACGCCGACGGTGCCGTCTGGACCAAGGGCGGTCTGCGGACCGCGGCGGTCTGGCTGTGCTGCATGGCCGTACGCCTCGGACTCGGCGGAGCGGCCGCCGCATGGGGCGTCCACCAGGGGACGGGCGCCATGACGCTCTCCGTCGCCGCGATGCTGCTGTCGCGCAGCGGTGTCACTCTCCTGCGGGCCCGCTCCGTACAGCCCGCGTACCGTGTCCCGGTGGGTGGCTGAGAAACACTGTCGCCCGGGAAGGACACCGAGTGCCGCAGAACGTCTGGACACGCTGGCCCCTGAGGGAAGCGCTCGCCCATGAGGGCATGAACGAGGCCCGCCGGTGGATCGGCAGAGTCGTCCGCACCGTCCTCATCGGGCTGTTGCTGTGGGCCACACTCACCCGGTCGCCGTTCGACGGCTGGTGGAAAGCGGTCGGAGCCGTCGCGGTAGTCCTCACGGTAGCGGCCTTTCACCGCTTCTTCCGGACCACACTGCACCAGCGACTGTGGCCGTCCCTCGGACTGTTTCTCGCCATGGAAGGTGGTGCGTTCGCCTTCCACGCCGTCGGCGCCTCGCTGCCCGCGGTCGTGCTCTGGTGCGGCTGCGCCGTCGTCGCCATGGAACGCCTGCCGCTCGCCGCCGCACTGCTCTGCTCGACCGCCGCACTCACCGCCTACGCCCTCGTGAGCGACGACAACTGGGTGACGACGGCGACGACCACGGGCGGACTCGCCCTCGCCGGTTACGTGATGCGCCTCGACGCGGAGGCCCGCGGCAACACCCAACGGCTGCTCGCCCAGGAACGTGCCGCGCGCAACGCCGAGGCGGAGACCGCCGCGCTGGCGGAACGGGGCCGCATCGCCCGGGAGATCCACGACATCCTCGCCCACAGCTTGAGCGCTCAACTGGTTCACCTGGAGGCGGCCCGGCTGCTCATCCAGCGCAGCACCGACCTCGAAGCCGACCGCGCGCCACTCCTCGACCGGGTGACTGCCTGCCGCGCCATGGCACGCGAGGGGCTCGACGGCACCCGCGAGGCGCTGTCGGCACTCCGCGGCGAGATGCGTCCCGTAGAGGAATATCTGCGGGAGCTGACAGCCGCCGAAGGCGCCCGCTTGGAGATCACGGGGGAACGCCGTGTGCTTCTTCCCGAAGCGGCGCTGGCGGTACGCCGCGCCGCGCAGGAAGCGCTGACCAACGTCCGCAAACACGCGCCCGGAGCCCGTACCGACATCACCCTCGCCTACGCGGAGGACACGATCGGCCTGGAGGTGTGCAACACGGTGCGCCACGCCGAGCCCGGCGATCTCGCGTCCAGCGGCTCCGGATACGGTCTGGTGGGCATGCGCGAACGCGCCGAACTCCTCGGCGGCACACTGGAATCAGGCCCGGAGGGGGAGAGTTTCGTGGTGCGGTTGCGGGTGCCGGCATGACGGGCGGACCGGCACGGCGCGTGGTGGTCGCCGACGATCAGACCGTGGTGCGTGAGGGCATCGTGATGCTGCTGGGGCTTCTGCCCGGCATCGAAGTCGTCGGCTCCGCGCCAGACGGTGAGGAAGCCGTCCGCCTCGTCGCCGAACTCGCCCCGGACATCGTCCTGATGGACCTGCGCATGCCTCGTTGCGACGGCGTCGAGGCGACGCGGCGCATCAGGACGGACCACCCGGGAACGCAAGTCGTGGTCCTCACCACCTACGCCGATGACGACTCGCTCTTCCCTGCCCTTCAGGCCGGTGCGCGCGGCTACCTGACCAAGGACGCGGACGGCGACGAGATCGTCCGCGCCATCGATGACGTCCTCTCCGGGGAAGCCGGACTGTCCCCCAGGATCCAGCGGCGACTGCTGGAACGCGTCGCCGAGCCCGCACCGCCGCCACGCAGGCCCTTCGCTGGGCCACCGGACGGGTTGACCGCCCGCGAGATCGAGGTGCTGCGGCTGGTTGCCGAAGGGCTGTCCAATCCGGAGATCGCGCGCACGCTCCATGTCTCCACCGCGACGGTAAAGACACATATCAACAATCTCTTCGGGAAGGCCGGGCTGCGCGATCGGGTGCAGGCGATCCACTACGCGTACCGACACGGCCTGGCGCAGCCACCCGGCGAGAACCTCACCTGATGGAGTGAACGGAACAGAAGGTGGAACCGGGCATCACCCTCCCCGCCCATCCTTGACGAAACCGGCCAACAGGTCGGTGCAACAAGGAGTGTTCGGTGGACAAGCAGCGCAGCGGCACGGCCGCACCACGTGGAAGTGGCTCCGTAACCACAGCCTGGAGCAGTACAACCGCCCCCAGGCAGAACGGTGCGGGCGAAATGACAGCGTCCGGAGGAAACCCTCACGACGCCGCGCTTCTCTGGACCACCGGGGATGCGACAGTGCAACAGGGGGCTCCGGGTACCGGCCTGCCGCGCCCGCAAGCTGCTGCCCATGACGAGGTGTACCGCGCGGTCCAGCACAGCGCGGCTTTCCAAGAGGTGCGCCGCCGCTACCGCGGCTTTGTCTTCCCCGCCACCGTTCTCTTTCTCGGCTGGTACCTCGCTTACGTCATCACCGCGACCGCTGCACCGCACCTCATGGCACGTCCCGTCGTCGGCATGTTCAACGTCGCGCTGCTGGCGGGGCTGGGCCAGTTCCTGACGACCTTCCTCCTGACCTGGGCGTACGCCCGTCACGCGCGTCTTCGCCGTGATGCCGCCGCGCTGGAAATCCGCTGGGAAACCCAGGAACTGACGGGAGGCAACGCGCGATGACCGGCGACCACCAGACACTTGCCCTCGTCCTCTTCAGCACCTTCGTCGCGGTCACACTCGCGATCACCGCCTGGGCGGGGCGCCGGAGGCCCGGGTCCGCGGAGGAGTTCTACGCGGGCGGCCGTCTCTTCTCTCCCCTGGAGAATGGATTCGCCATCGCCGGCGACTACATGTCCGCCGCCTCGTTCCTCGGCATCTCCGGACTGATCGCTCTCTTCGGCTACGACGGCTTGCTCTATTCCGTGGGGTTCTTCGTCGCCTGGCTCGTCGTTCTGTTCCTCGTGGCCGAACTCGTCCGGAACTGCGGCCGGTTCACCCTCGCCGACGTCGTTGTCTCCAGAATGCGAGCGCGTCCCGTACGCATCGCCTCTGGGACAGCTTCGGTGACTGTCTCCGTGCTCTACCTGGTGGCCCAGATGGTCGGTGCCGGGAGCCTTGTCACCCTGCTGCTCGGCAATGTCGACATAGCGGCCCGCACGTGGACGGTTGTCGGGGTCGGCACCCTGATGGTGTTCTACGTGACGCTCGGGGGCATGCGGGCCACGACCTGGATCCAGATCATCAAGGCCGTGCTCCTCATAGGCGGAACCTTGGCCCTGACTGTTCTGGTGCTGGCCCGCTTCCACGGTGACCTCGGTGCTCTCCTCGCCGCCGCCGCCGAACGAAGCGGTCACGGTGCAGATTTCCTGGCCCCGGGTCTCCGGTACGGCGGTGACTGGACATCCCGGTTGGACTTCATCAGCCTCGGCCTGGCACTCGTTCTCGGGACTGCTGGACTGCCGCACATTCTGTCGCGCTTCTACACCGTTCCCACGGCTCGTGCCGCCCGCCGCTCCGTCGTGTGGTCGATCGGTCTCATCGGAAGCTTCTACCTGATGACCATCGTGCTCGGCTTCGGTGCGGCTGCGGTGCTCGGCAGCGGCACCGTGCGAGCCGCCGACACCGCGGGCAACACTGCGGTGCCACTCCTCGCCCTCCAGCTTGGTGGCGGCGCTGGGTCTACCGGCGGGGCGGTGCTGTTCGCCGTGGTCGCTGCCGTCGCGTTCGCCACCATCCTTGCGGTGGTGGCCGGGATCACCCTCGCTTCATCGGCCTCTGTCGCGCACGACCTCTACGCCTCACTGCGGCGCAACCGAAAACGCAGCACGGCGCAGAGTCGACAAAGTGATGTAACCGTCGCGCGGGTGGCAGCCGTCGTTGTAGGAGCCCTCGCCATCGCGCTCTCGCTCCTCGCACAGGAAATGAACGTCGCTTTTCTCGTCGGCCTGGCATTCGCCGTAGCCGCTTCGGCCAACCTGCCGGTACTGCTCTACACACTCTTCTGGCGGCAGTTCACCACCCGCGGAGCCGTGTGGTCTGTCTACGGCGGCCTGATCCCGGCCGTGGTCCTGGTGCTTGTCTCCCCGGTAGTCTCGGGCAGCCCCGACGCGATTTTCCCGGGAGTCGATTTCCACCTTTTCCCCCTGGAGAACCCCGGTGTCGTGTCGATCCCTCTGGGGTTTCTGGCGGGATGGTTCGGCACGGTCACTTCTGATGAACCTGCAGACGAAGCCCGTCATGCGGAGACCGAAGTGCGGTCCCTGACCGGTGCCGGCGCGGCCTAGCTCCATATGCTCATACCCATGCATAGCGATGCTCGGGGCGTCCGGTCTCGCCGTACCTGAGAGTGAGCCGGACGCGTCCCGTCCGTTCCAGCAGTTTCAGGTAGCGCTGCGCTGTCTGACGACTGAGCCCGGCCCGTACGGCGACGTCCTGAGCGGACATGGGCGCGTCAGCGGTACGGAGAACGGAGCGCACGCGGTCGGCGGTCGCGGCAGAGTGGCCTTTGGGAAGTTCTGCCGCCTCCGCACCGGCTGTCCCCAGAGCTCCGAAGATCCTGTCGACTTCTGACTGCTCGGTCTGCCCGCCGCTCTCGAAGGTGCGGCGCAAGGCGGCGTACGCCTCCAATTTGGAGCGCATGCCGGCGAACGTGAAGGGCTTGACGAGGTACTGCAGCGCACCGAACCGCATTGCTGCCTGAACCGTCGTGACGTCGCGTGCCGCGGTCACCATGATTACGTCCGTGGGGATGCCGCGACTTCGTAGGTTGCTCACCAGTTGCAGGCCCGTGCCATCGGGAAGGTAGTGGTCCAGGAGGATCAGGTCGACTGCATGGGTGCGCAGCGCTTCGTGAGCCTGGGATGCGGTATGGGCGAGACAACTGACCTGGAAGCCCGCCACTTTGTCGACATAGGCAGCATTGATTTTCGCCACCTGAACGTCGTCATCCACGACCGCGACGTTGATCACTGGTGGGTTCCTGTCACTTCATCGGGGAACACGGATGCGGTGGGGCCGTCGTTCCGCGGAGAGCTTGTCTTGGCGATCTGCCTTAGGGGAGCCGGGCGCTTCTCGGACAACTCGTCGGACAGCGCATCGGGGAGAGTGACTGTGAAGACCGCTCCTCCTCCGGGACGATCACCGATCGTCGTGGTGCCGCCGTAGCGCTCGGCGAGCCTTTGTACAAGCGCCAAACCGATGCCACGCTGCCCATGGGGCGGCGGCTCTTTCGTCGTCCACCCCTCGGTGAAAACCGAAGCACGATGGCCTGCCGGGACCCCGGGACCGTTGTCACTGACGCAGACGATCGCCGTCCGCCGGTTTGTGTGGACCCGCACCTCCAACTGTGCGTCGGGAACTGTCGCTGTGGCATCGAGGGCGTTGTCCACCAGATTGCCGAGAACAGTGACCACACTGTGCGGGTCTATGAGTCGGTCGGGAAGGTGAGTGTCGGAGGCGAGGGTGAGTGAGGCACCACGTTCGGTTGCCACAGTCGCTTTGCCGACAAGGAGAGACGCCACCAGGGGGTCGTGAACGCGCTCCGTGACCTGTTCGGCGGTTGCTCGGTGGGCACCGACCGCCTGGGTGATGAAGGAGCTGGCCTCGTCATGGAGTCCTAGTTCCAGCAGACCGAGGAGTGTGTGGAGCCGGTTGGCGTGTTCGTGGTCCTGGGCGCGTAGCGCGTCGATGAGTCCTCGGGTGCCGTCCAGTTCGCGTCCCAGCCGTTCCAATTCGGTACGGTCCCGCAGCGTGACCACTGCGCCACCGTCGTCGGTGGGCATCCGGTTGACCACGAGAACACGTTGGCCGCTGACGGCCAACAGGTCCGCCCCTGACACCCGGCCGGCCAGCACATCCGCTGTTCGGCCAGGGGGGAGGGCGGTGTCCACGACCGTTCCGATGGCTTCAGGGGGCAGGTCCAGGAGTCGCTGAGCCTCGTCGTTCATCAAGCGGATGTGTCTGTTGCGGTCGAGGGCGAGAAACCCCTCGCGGATGCCGTGCAGCATCGCCTCCCGCTCGCTGAGCAGTGCGGAGATGTCGGAGAACGCCAGGTCGTGCGTACGGCGCTGCAAGCGGCGAGCGACCAGGTATGCGGCGAGTGCGCCTACGGCCAGGGCGCCGCCCGCGTAGGCGAGCAGCCGAGGGACGGTCGACAGAAGCCGTTCATGCACACTTTCGTAGGCGATGCCTACAGAGACGGCACCGATGATCTCCTTTCTGTCGTTGCGCAGCGGTACCTTGCCGCGGGCGGACCGACCGAGGGTGCCGTCATCGATCTCCATGACCTCGCGGCCGGTGAGAGCCAAGCTCGGATCGGTGGAGACATGCCGTCCGATTTCGTGCGGGTCGGTGTGGGACCAGCGCACTCCCTGCCGGTTCATGACCACGACGTATTCGGCGCCGGTGGCATTGCGGATTCGTTCGGCTGCCCGTTGGACGGGGCCGTTTCGTGTGGGGGGTGAGCTCTCCAGTGCGTTGTCCAGCCGGGGCTCGGCAGCGGTGGTCTGGGCGATCGCGAGGGCGCGGTGCATCGCCTGGTTGTCGAGTTCCGCGCTGAGCGGGGCCAGGAAGAGACCGGTGGCGAGCGCTGTCACACCGGTGGCTATGGCCAACTGCACCATCAGGACCTGCGCGAAGACGCGACGCGGCCAGTGGAGGCGTGGTCGCACCGACCAGCGTGGAGCGACCCGATGGTCGGTAGTGGCCGTTCGTCTTCTCCGGCACGCCGGCGGTCGGCGGGGCGTGCCGGGCATGGAGGGTGGGGTGCCTCGGTCTTCGCCGCCTGGTGGCGCGGGCAGGCTGGTGAGGCCCGACGGCTTTTCCGTGCTCGGGCTCGGAGGCTGTGGTCTTTCCGGCTCACCCATGTGGACGAAGCGTAAGGGTGGTCGGCGGCCCCTCGGTAATCGCTCACAGTGCGGGTCGCGGCCTCTGTACTGCTGGTATTCGTTCGGTAACGGAAGGGATTGTCGAGTGCCCAGAGTAAGCGACAGCAGAGTTATCCACAGGGCTTTCGGCTGCAGATTGTGAAGTTCTAACCTCGCGAAGAGAGAGCGGGGACGCCGGAACTTCCGGGCTCGGACGGAGACGACTGTGAATGTTCGATGTCACCGCGCGCGATGCAGTGAGCGGGGGAGATGCAGGGATGACAGCAACAACACGGAGCGGTGCAGTACGGGAGGTGCTGCCGCAAGCGCGTGGTCGGCGAGATGTGCACCTTGTGTGGTCGGTGCTCGGAGTCGGCATCGCCGCCGCGGTTGTTTTGGCCTTCCGATCGAAGAGGGCTGGGAAGAGGGGGCAGCGGGTGGCTGTACCGGCCCGTGAGGTGGAGGCAACGGCTTCCAGGCAGGCTCGTCGGCATGCTGCCGTAAGTACGTCAGGACGCTGGGACGAGACGACCACTGCCCAGGCCCGCGAGCGAACTGCTGCTGAGGCGGGTGATCGCCGTAACGGCCATACGCGCAGGTGGGCCGAGCAGCGAGCCACAGCTCGCGGGCGCAGGAGCGCCGTCGGTCCGTTGTTCGACCAGCACCTGCCACATACGGCCATCGGAATGGGCGACGGTCACGGACAACGAGGGGAGAGGGGAGGTCGGACGCTCGGCGTACCCCGTTTCGGGCCGCACCGGTTCGGTCCGTACGACGTCGAGTGCGTCCGCGCGGTACTCCCTCAGCATGTCCCGGACGGCGAGGTCGGCCGCCTGCGCCGGCCGGTCCCAGGTGGAGCGTCCTCGGCAGTGGTCGAGCACGATCTGTCCGTTGTCCGCCGCGGCGACGGCGTTCCTGACCAGTTCGGCCGAGGCGCGACCGTAGGCGTATCCGAAGGGCAGGACGACAAGAGTCGGCGCGAAGCGGTGGCCACCGATGTGGGTGACTTCCCAGGTTTCGGTCCCGGTGTTCGCGAGGTCGGCGGCAAGCGGGCGGCCCAGGAGGGCGCAGCACTTGTCCCGCTTGCCGTTCGTGCAGACGAGGACAAGAGGGGGGCCGGAGTAGGCGTCCCAGATGCCTCCGTGATGGCCGGCCGCCGCAGCGGTGAAGTCCAGCCGGGGCAGGACCTTCGGATCGGCGAGGGTGGTGGTGCGGATCCAGGAGTGGCCCGGAGCGGTGTGTGCGAGGAACACCCGGCGCCGGAGCACAGTGTTTCTCCTGCTGGACGGGCCGGGGCGCCGAATCAATGCGACTCGGACACCTGTTCCGTCGGTGGCCGCCGTCAGGGCTCGGCCGAGCTCCGGATCGAGGCGGCTGTTCGTCAGTGCCTGAGCTCCCCACGGGCCTGGTTGCTCGACGAGCAGCCAGGTTCGGGCAGTGGCAGCCGTTCCGGCGAGGGGCTCGGCGCCTTCGCGGGAAGCCAGGGTGCAGGTGCTCACGAAGGTAAGCCTAACCTGCCTGGGGTGGGGGCGGAGGGAGGCGGTCCGCCGACCGGGGAACAGTCGGCGGACGGGCTCGGAGAGATCGAAGGCGAAGAGCCCCGCGATGGGCGCCGAAATGACCACCATCTTCATGTAGTGACGGGCGATGACCGCAGGCGGCGTAGGAAGTCTGCTGCTACGAGGGGGCCACGTGGGGTGGCGCGGCCCGCCGGCGGGCCTGGTCGGCGTGGTACCGGGCGGTCTCGGCGACCAAGGCGGGGGTAGGTGTGCCCCAGGTTGCTCAGCGACCAGAGTGATCTGCGACCTCGACAGCGCAGGGCATGGGCGGAGGGGGCAGCTCCTCTCCTGCCTATGCCTGTACCTCGGGATGAGGCACCGCAGTTCAGGGTGTCGGGGCCACGGCCGCAGAAGCTGTGGCCCGCGTTGGTCTGACGGTTCGGGTGCTGCCGTGAGGTCGCAGGCCGGTCCGTGGGGGCGCGAGCCACGGCGTGGAGCGTCTGGACGGCCGGATTGGCTGTCGTGGGCGCGGTTGCCTATCTCATTGGGCGGGCTGCATCACCTGGGTGTAGCTCAGGGGTCCGTTACGATCGGCAGCCCGTTTTCCGCCGGTCCGCTCGGTCCGTCATTGTGCCGCGGTCCGGCCTCCGAACCATGGAGGCGCCCCCTTGGCCACGCAGCAGATCCCGGTCGTCGTCCTCGCCGGCTTTCTGGGATCGGGCAAGACCACGTTGCTCAACCACCTCCTGGCAGCGGGCGACGGCACGCGCATCGGTGCCATCGTCAACGACTTCGGGAGCATCGAGATCGATGCGATGACAGTCGCTGGTCAGGTCGACTCGATGGTTTCGCTCGGCAACGGATGCCTGTGCTGCGCGGTCGACACCAGCGAGTTGGACGAGTACCTGGAACGACTTGCACGGCCCGCGGCCCGTATCGACGTCATCGTCGTCGAGGCCAGTGGCTTGGCCGAACCTCAGGAACTCATCCGTATGATCCTCGCCAGCGAAAACAAGCGGATTGTTTACGGTGGGCTGGTCGAAGTGGTTGATGCCGCCGAATTCGATGCGACCCGGGAGCGCCATCCCGAACTTGATCGGCATGTGGGGATCGCCGACTTGGTCGTGCTCAACAAGGCTGACCGCATCGGGGACGAGCAGCGCGAACGGCTCACCAACACTTTGAGTGAGCTAGCGCCCGGGCGGCCCGTGATCTGCGCGGCTTACGGACGTATCGCCCCGGAGATGTTCTTCGATCGCGGGCCGGGAGATGACTGCGAGCCGGCGGTGAAGCAGCTGTCGTTCGAGGACCTCTTGCGGGAAACGGCCGACTACCGTGCCGCCTATCACCGTGACGAGGAGGCGGTGCCGCGGCTCGGCTCGGAGAGTGACTGTGAGTCGGGTACCGCGTTCCATGACAGTCAGCAAACTCAATCACCCAACGACCTGAGCGATGCGGGAGGCGGCGCCGCGCAGGCGCATGACCCGTCGCGGGAGGGGAAGCGACAGTCACCGTTGCACGGGGGGCATAGCCACGCCGACGGTGAGCCTTGCCCGGGCGACTGTCACGGCCGACACCTGCACAGCGGGTACCAGAGCGTGGAGTTCACCTCGCGTATCGCCCTGCACCCGCGTCGGCTGATGGATTTCCTCGACAGTCGTCCAGCAGGTTTGTACCGCATCAAGGGGTTCGTGCACTTCGATGTTCCGGGAAGCCGGCAGAAGTTCGGGGTTCACGCGGTGGGTGACTTTCTCCGCTTCTACCCGACGTCCTGGGAGCGCGGTGAAGAGCGCTGTACGCAGCTCGTTCTCATCGGCAGCGGTATTGATGCGGAGTCGTTGGGCGAGCAGCTGAGCGCCTGCAGGATGCCGGAAGCGGTGACTGTCACCGCCGCCCCGCCCCCCGATGACGCACTTACGCACAACCGGCCGCCCCAGAACGCAACGCCGCCCCGAGACACCACTCCACCCCACTCCACCTCACCGCACGACGGCGCCCCGCCCTCCCCCGACGACAGCCTGCTGGAGCGCGCCATGTGGGGCGTCCTGCGTTACGTCGCCGACCGCGATGACCAGGACGGCCAAGAGGGATAGCAGGAGAATCGAAGAGCGCGAGGGGCAGACGCAGAAGGGCAGCAGCACCCCGCGCCTCGCCCCCCGCTTCCGCCCCGCCAGGCAGCAGTGACAGCAGCCTGCCCGCACGCACACCTCCACGCGTTGTCACCGCCCCGCGCACGCCGAAGGGGGCGCCCCTCCACCACCTCACGCGGTACAGGAACGCCCCCACCAGCACCTGGCCACCACTGTCGGCCACTGCTACAGACACCAGCGGCCGACAGCCGCCCCGTCATGCCGCTACGCCGGACAACTCATGCCACTACGCCGGGCCCGCCAGCGCCGCCACCGGCTTGGTGAGCGGGACGCCGGAGCCGTCGCGGCGCGGGTCCGGTTCCGGGAGGGGGACCGGGGCGCCCTTGGCGTCGGCGGCGCGGGCGGGGGCGGTGCCCGCCCAGGCGAGGGTGAGGCAGTCCTCGCCCTTCAGGAAGCGTTGGCAGCGGACGCCGCCGGTGGCGCGGCCCTTGCGCGGGTACTGGTCGAACGGCGTGATCTTGGCGGTCGCCACCGAGTCGTCGAGCGTGCCGTGGGAGCCGGCGACGGTGAAGACCATCGCGTCGGCCGCCGGATCGACGGCGCTGAACGAGAGCACCTTGGCGCCCGCGCCGAGCTTGACGCCCGCCATACCGCCTGCCGGGCGGCCCTGCGGCCGGACCTGCGCCGCCGGGTACCGCAGCAGTTGTGCCTCGTCGGTGATGAAGACCAGGTCCTCCTCGCCGGTGCGCAGTTCGGCAGCGCCGACGATACGGTCGCCGTCCTTGAGGGTGATGACCTCCAACTCGTCCCTGTGCGCCGGGTAGTCGGGCACCACGCGTTTGACGATGCCCTGTTCCGTACCGAGCGCGAGACCCGGTGAGGACTCGTCGAGCGTGGTCAGGCAGATCAGGCTCTCGCCGTCCTGCAGCGTCAGGAATTCCGACAGCTGCGCGCCGCCGGCGAGGCTGGGCGCGGCCGCCGTCTCGGGAAGCTGCGGCAGGTCGATCACCGGCAGGCGCAGCAGCCGTCCCGCCGAGGTCACGGCGCCGACCTCACCGCGGGCGGTCGCGGGCACGGCGGAGACGATGACGTCGTGCTTGACCCGCTTGGCGTCGGCGTCGAACGGGGTGTCCACGCCCGCGGTGCGGGCCAGCAGCCCCGTCGACGACAGCAGCACCCGGCACGGGTCGTCGGAGACCTCCAGGGGCACCGCGGCGACCGAGGTGCCGGCGGACTCCAGCAGGACGGTGCGGCGCTCGGTGCCGTACTTCTTGGCGACGGCGGCGAGTTCGCCGGAGACCAGCTTGCGCAGCTCGGCGTCCGACTCCAGGATGCGGGTCAGCTGTTCGATCTCGGAGCGCAGCGTGTCGCGCTCCGACTCCAGCTCGATGCGGTCGAACTTGGTGAGCCGGCGCAGCGGCGTGTCCAGGATGTACTGCGTCTGGACGTCGCTCAGGGAGAAGCGCTCGATCAGCCGCTCCTTGGCCTGGGCGCTGTTCTCGCTGGAGCGGATGAGGCGGATGACCTCGTCGATGTCGACAAGGGCGGTGAGCAGGCCCTCCACCAGGTGGAGCCGGTCGCGGCGCTTGCCGCGGCGGAACTCGCTGCGCCGCCGGACGACCTCGAAGCGGTGGTCGACGTAGACCTCCAGCAGCTCCTTCAGCCCCAGGGTCAGCGGCTGGCCGTCGACGAGGGCGACGTTGTTGATGCCGAAGGACTCCTCCATCGGCGTCAGCTTGTAGAGCTGCTCCAGGACGGCCTCGGGGTTGAAGCCGTTCTTGATCTCGATGACCAGGCGCAGACCGTGTTCGCGGTCGGTGAGGTCCTTGACGTCGGCGATGCCCTGCAGCTTCTTCGAGCCGACCAGGTCCTTGATCTTCGAGATGACCTTCTCGGGGCCGACGCTGAAGGGCAGTTCGGTGACGACGATGCCCTTGCGGCGCGCGGTGACGTTCTCGACGGCGACCGTGGCGCGGATCTTGAAGGTGCCGCGGCCCTTCTCGTACGCGTCACGTACGCCGCCCAGCCCCACGATCCGGCCACCGGTGGGCAGGTCGGGGCCCGGCACGAACCGCATCAGCGTTTCGAGGTCGGCGTTGGGGTGCTTGATGAGGTGGCGGGCGGCGGCGATGACCTCGCCGAGGTTGTGCGGCGGCATATTTGTCGCCATACCGACAGCGATCCCGGACGCGCCGTTGACCAGGAGGTTCGGGTACGCGGCGGGGAGCGTGACCGGCTCCTGCTCCTGGCCGTCGTAGTTCGGCGTGAAGTCGACGGTGTCTTCGTCGATCGACTCCGTCATCAGGGACGACGGGGACGCCATCCGGCACTCGGTGTACCGCATCGCGGCGGGCGGGTCGTCGTTACCGAGCGAGCCGAAGTTGCCGTGGCCGTCCACCAGGGGCAGCCGCATCGAGAACGGCTGCGCCATGCGCACCAGGGCGTCGTAGATGGAGGCGTCGCCGTGGGGGTGCAGCTTGCCCATGACCTCGCCGACAACGCGGGCGCACTTGACGTAGCCGCGGTCGGGGCGCAGGCCCATCTCGTTCATCTGGTAGAGGATGCGGCGCTGCACGGGCTTCATGCCGTCCCGGGCGTCCGGCAGGGCGCGGGAGTAGATGACCGAATACGCGTACTCGAGGAAGGAACCCTGCATCTCGTCGACGACGTCGATGTCGAGGATCCTCTCCTCGAAGTCGTCCGGCGGCGGGGTCTTCGTGCTGCGGCGGGCCATCGCGGCTGCGGCTCCTTCTGCTGCGTCTACATGTCGATGTGGTGGGTCGGCCGGCCGTTGGTGAAAAGCTGCCGTTCCGACCGGCGGGGGATCGACCGGTGAGTCTGCTGACTTTGACGCGGACCATTGTGGACCGCCCCACCGACAACGCCGGACGCGACTCCCCTCCACGGGCCGTGGCGCGCCCGCCGCCGCTCGTACGGGGGCGGTCGGGCGGGAACTTCGCCAGATGTCGGCGCGGTTGCATACAGTGACAGGACTTCTTCGCAAGCGGATCGAAGGGACGTACATGCCCATGGGTCACACGGCCACAGAAAAAGCCGGCTCCGGCGGCCTGACAGCGACCGAGCACCGGCTGGCCAACGGCCTGCGCGTGGTGCTCTCGGTGGATCCTCTGACACCGGTGGCGGCGGTCTGCCTCTGGTACGACGTCGGCTCCCGCCACGAGGTCAAGGGCCGCACGGGCCTGGCCCACCTCTTCGAGCACCTGATGTTCCAGGGGTCCGCGCAGGTCAAGGGGAACGGCCACTTCGAGCTGGTGCAGGGCGCCGGCGGCTCGCTGAACGGCACCACGAGCTTCGAGCGCACCAACTACTTCGAGACCATGCCCGCCCATGAGCTGGAGCTGGCGCTCTGGCTGGAGGCGGACCGCATGGGCTCCCTCCTGACGGCGCTCGACGAGGAGTCCCTGGAGAACCAGCGCGACGTCGTCAAGAACGAACGCCGCCAGCGGTACGACAACGTCCCCTACGGCACGGCGTTCGAGAAGCTGACGGCGATGGCGTACCCGGAGGGGCACCCGTACCACCACACGCCCATCGGGTCGATGGCCGATCTGGACGCGGCGTCCCTGGAGGACGCGCGGGCGTTCTTCCGCACCTATTACGCGCCCAACAACGCGGTCCTGTCGGTGGTCGGTGACATCGACCCCGAGCAGACGCTCGCCTGGATCGAGAAGTACTTCGGGTCGATCCCCTCGCACGACGGCAAGCAGCCGCCGCGCAGCGGTGAGCTGCCGGAGATCATCGGCGGCCAGCTACGGGAGGTCGTCGAGGAGGAGGTACCCGCCCGCGCCCTGATGGCGGCCTACCGCCTGCCGCACGACGGCACCCGTGAGGCGGACGCCGCCGATCTCGCGCTGACCGTGCTGGGCGGCGGCGAGTCCTCGCGCCTGTACAACCGCCTGGTGCGCCGCGACCGCTCCGCCGTCGCCGCCGGGTTCGGTCTGCTGCGGCTGGCCGGTGCGCCGTCCCTGGGCTGGCTGGACGTGAAGACGTCCGGCGGTGTGGAGGTCGCGGACATCGAGAGCGCCGTCGACGAGGAACTGGCCCGGTTCGCCGCCGAGGGGCCCACCCCGGAGGAGATGGAGCGGGCGCAGGCCCAACTGGAGCGCGAGTGGCTCGACCGCCTCGCGACGGTCAGCGGCCGCGCCGACGAACTGTGCCGCTACGCCGTCCTGTTCGGCGACCCGCAGCTCGCGCTGACCGCCGTGGGGCGTGTCCTGGACATCACGCCCGAGGAGGTGCAGGCCGTCGCCCAGGCCCGGCTGCGCCCCGACAACCGCGCGGTGCTCGTGTACGAGCCGACCGCCGCCGACGACAGCGCCGACAACGACGAGGAGGCGGACCGGTGAGCGACGCCACCACCCGCGAGGACCTGGCCATGAGCGAGATGACCTTCCACCCGCAGCCCAAGGGCGGGGCGCCCAGGCCGTGGGCCTTCCCGGCGCCCGAGCGCGGTGCGCTGCCCAACGGCCTGACGGTGCTGCGCAGCCACCGCCCCGGCCAGCAGGTCGTCGCCGTCGAGGTCGACATCGTCGCGCCGCTGGAGACCGAGCCGGCGGGGCTGGACGGCGTCGCGACGATCATGGCGCGGGCGCTGTCGGAGGGCACCGACCGGCACGACGCCGAGGAGTTCGCCGCCGAACTGGAGCGGTGCGGCGCCACGTTGGACGCGCACGCCGACCACTCCGGTGTCCGTGTCTCCCTGGAGGTCCCGGCCTCCCGGCTGCCGCGCGCCCTGGGGTTGCTCGCCGACGCGCTGCGCGCCCCCGCCTTCCCCGAGAGCGAGGTGGAGCGCCTGGTGCGCAACCGCCTCGACGAGATCCCGCACGAGCTGGCCAACCCGGGGCGCCGCGCCGCGATGGCGCTGTCCAAGGAGCTGTTCCCCGCGTCGTCCCGGATGTCGCGCCCCCGGCAGGGCACCGAGGAGACCGTCGGACGCATCGACGCGGCGGCTGTCCGGGCGTTCTACGCCGCGCACGTGCGGCCCGCGGCGGCCACCGCGGTGATCGTCGGTGACTTCACCGGCATCGACGTGGACGCGGCGCTCGCCGACACGCTGGGCGTGTGGCAGGGTGCCGCCGCCGAGCCGGTCACCGTCACGCCGATCACCGCGGACGACACCGGCCGTGTGGTGATCGTCGACCGCCCCGGCGCGGTGCAGACGCAGTTGCTCATCGGCCGGATCGGCGCCGACCGCCACGACCGCCAGTGGCCCGCGCAGGTCCTCGGCACGTACTGCCTGGGCGGCACGCTGACGTCGCGTCTGGACCGGGTGCTGCGGGAGGAGAAGGGCTACACCTACGGGGTGCGCTCCTTCGGGCAGGTGCTGCGGTCGTCGGCGCCGGACGCGCCCGGCGGCCCGGTCGGTGCCTCGCTGCTGGCGATCAGCGGCTCGGTCGACACGGAGTCCACCGGGCCGGCCCTGGACGACCTGTGGAAGGTGCTGCGCACCCTCGCGGCGGAGGGCCTGACGGACGCCGAGCGGGACGTCGCGGTGCAGAACCTCGTCGGTGTCGCGCCGCTGAAGTACGAGACGGCGGCGGCGGTCGCGGGGACCCTCGCCGACCAGGTGGAGCAGCACCTGCCGGACGACTACCAGGCGCAGCTCTACGCGCGGCTGGCCGAGACCGGCACGGTCGAGGCGACCGCCGCCGTGGTCAGCGCCTTCCCGGCCGACCGGCTGGTGACGGTGCTGGTCGGTGACGCGGCGCAGATCGCCGAGCCGGTGCGGGCACTGGGCATCGGCGAGGTGAAGGTCGTCAGCGGCTGACGGCCCGGTGGAGCGGTGGCCCGACCGGGTCACCGCGGCGCCGGCTTCCGGTACGGAGGCTCGGCAGAGTGGGACGGAACGGGATCCCGGGGGTGGTCATCCACCCCCGGGATCGTTCGTATGTCCGGTTTTGGTTCCGCTGTCACGGTGTGGTGTAACGCACAATATGGCGTTTCTGTTTGCCGATTGAAAGTTGCCACGATTAGCGTCATGCGCGCTGTCCGTCAGTAGCACGCCGCAACCGCGGCACCGGGCAGTCATCGCCGAGTCCCCGTACGGCGCGAGCCAGGGGAGCCGGGGACCCACATGTCCCCTGGGGTGAATCGGGCGCCTCTTCCGGAGGAGCCCGTAGGAGACCTTCCTGCTCCGAACCCGTCAGCTAACCCGGTAGGCGAGAAGGAAGGAAAGGATCAGCCAGCACATGGCGTTCACCCGTGCCACCGGGAAACACCGCCGTCCGAGCCGCAGTGCCCGGACGACCCGCAACATCGCCTCCGTCGCGGGTCTCGCCGCCACCGGCGTCGTCGCCTCCGTCGCCTCGCCCGCGATGGCCGCCACGTCCGGTGCCGCGCACGACACCGGTCTGCACCGCGCCGTCGTCATCGGTGACGAACTCGCCGAGCGGGTCGAGGCCCAGGCCGACGCGCAGCAGGCCGTCGCCGAGACGGCCGAGGCCAAGGCGAAGGCCGAGGCCGAGGCGGAGAAGCAGGCCAAGGCCGCCAAGGCGGCGGCCGACAAGCGGCACGAGGCGAAGGTCCGCGCGGCCCGCGAGGAGGAGCGCAAGCGCCTCAACGCCTTCGTCGCGCCGATCTCCGGCTCGTACGTCTCCACCGCCTACCAGGCGTCCAGCGGACTGTGGTCCTCCGGTTCGCACACCGGCATCGACTTCCACGCCGCCACCGGCACGAGCGTGCACGCCGTCGGCGCGGGCACCGTCGTCGAGGCGGGCTGGGGCGGGGCGTACGGCAACAACATCGTCATCAAGATGAACGACGGCACCTACACCCAGTACGGCCACATGTCGCAGCTCGGCGTCTCGGTCGGCCAGCGGGTGATGCCCGGTCAGCAGATCGGTCTGTCCGGCGCGACCGGCAACGTCACCGGTGCCCACCTGCACTTCGAGGCCCGTACCGGCCCGGACTACGGCTCGGACATCGACCCGATCGCCTACCTGCGCGCGCACGGCGTCAACGTCTGACGTCCGCCCCACGCGGTCCCCGGAGCCCCGGCTCGCCCCACAGGGCGTCCGGGGCTCCGTCGCGTCCGGTGGCGGGTGGCCGGATTTCCCGGGGCCGGGAAAGGTGCTCACCAAAAGATCACCATGAATAAGTGAAGGCGGTAAAGCAGCCTTCACCGTCGAATAGAGTCGCCGAAAAGGCGCCGCGGGGCGGCGTTTTCCGGGAAGGACGGTGGAGGCGCCCACGATGACGCGAGGCCAGATTTCCGTGCAGCGCATCTCCACGGCGATCCGCGACGACATCGTCTCCGGCGCGCTGCTTCCGGGCAGCCGGCTCGTCGAGGAGCTTCTGGCCGCCCGTTACGGCGTCTCCCGGGTGCCGGTCCGTGAGGCGCTGCGCACCCTGCAGTCCGAGGGGTTCGTCACCGCGCGGCGCCATGCGGGGGCGTGTGTCGCGGCGCCCACCGCGCAGGAAGCGGCCGACCTGCTGGACCTGCGGGCGCTCCTGGAGCCGATGGGCGCCGCCCGCGCCGCCGCCCGCCGCACCGACGCGCATCTGAAGGTGTTACGGGGCGTGGTGCGGCTCGGCAGGGAGCGGGTTCACCGCGGCTGCCCGGGCGATCTGCCCCGGTTGGACGGCTGGTTCCACGAGACGCTGGCGCGGGCGGCGGGCAATCCGGGGCTGACGGCGCTGCTGATCCAGGTGCGCCGGAAGATCGACTGGATGTACGTCGTCGAGCGTCCGGCACGGGACGCGGAGACGTGGGACGACCACGGCGCGGTGCTGGACGCGGTGGCCCGGGGCGACGCGGAGGCGGCGCGCGCCCTGATGGCGTCGCACATCGCGCGGTCGCTCCCGGCGTACCGTCCGCGCCGCCGCCCGGCGACCGCGGTACGCCGTCCGCCGCGTTCCGTCGGCAGCGGGCGGGTGCGTTCCGCCTAGGCCCGGTATTCGGGGCGGTGGGCCGGTGGCGGGATCTTTTCGGTACCGTGCGGGGAATTACGGAAACGGCCGTGCGGGGAAAGCGGACCGGCTCGGGGAATTCCCGCGCCGTGGAATTGTGCATTTCTGTGTGCCGGCCGCCCGTGTGGTGAAGGAACGCGTGGGCCGGGGTGGGATCCGGCCCCTGCGGCGCGAGCCCGGTGGTCCGTGCGGGGGCCGCTCGGCGGGAGCGTCCGGGAAAGGGAAGGCCCCGCCGCGGTGACCATGTCCGGTCGTGGCGGCGGGGCCGTGCCCCGGTCGCGGGGCGGTGGGGGCGTCCCGGTTCAGACGGTCTCCGGCAGCTCGTCGAGCCCCTCGGCGACCAGCTTCGCCAGGCGCTCCAGCGCGGCTTCCGCCCCTTCGGCGTCCGAGGCGAGCACGATCTCCTCGCCGCCCTGGGCGCCCAGGCCCAGCACCGCGAGCATCGAGGCCGCGTTCACGGGGGTGCCGTCGGTCTTGGCGATCGTCACGGGGACTCCGGCGGCGGTGGCCGCACGGACGAAGATCGAGGCGGGACGGGCGTGCAGCCCCTCGGCCCAACCGACAGTGACGCGGCGCTCAGCCATGGTGTTGCCCTTCAAGTCGTTACGGTTGTCTAGACCACTCTCTCATGTCGGCCCCGGTGCCGTAGAAGCCCCGCCCCCGGTGTTCCCCACCACGTCCGCACCGGCCCGCCCACCCCGCCCGGGGACCGCCCGACCGGCCCCGCGCGCACCGAGCCGGTTGTCGGTGCCCGGCCGTACGCTGTCCGCATGCAGCAGCCGCCGGATCACGCGTACCCGAGCCACTGGGAAGCCGATGTGGTGCTGCGTGACGGCGGCACCGCCCGGATCCGCCCGATCACCCCGGACGACGCCGCACGTCTGGTCTCCTTCTACGAGCAGGTCTCGGACGAGTCGAAGTACTACCGTTTCTTCGCGCCCTACCCCCGCCTCTCCGACCGCGACGTGCACCGCTTCACCCACCACGACTACGTCGACCGGGTCGGCCTCGCCGCCACCGTGGGCGGCGAGTTCATCGCCACCGTCCGCTACGACCGGATCGACGACCGGGGCCGGCCGGCCAAGGCCCCGGAGGACGACCAGGCGGAGGTCGCCTTCCTGGTACAGGACGCCCACCAGGGCCGCGGCGTCGCCTCCGCGCTGCTGGAGCACATCGCCGCGGTCGCCCGGGAGCGCGGCATCCGCCGGTTCGCCGCCGAGGTGCTCCCCGCCAACACCAAGATGATCAAGGTGTTCACGGACGCCGGATACGTCCAGCAGCGCACCTTCGAGGACGGCGTCGTCCGGCTGGAATTCGACCTCGAACCGACCGAGCAGTCCATGGCCGTGATGCGCGGCCGCGAGCAGCGCGCCGAGGCCCGCTCCATGCAGCGGCTCCTCGCCCCCGGGTCGGTCGCCGTCATCGGCACCGGCCGCGCGCCCGGCGGCGTCGGCCGCACCGCCCTGCGCCACCTCCTCGACTCCGGCTTCACCGGCCGCGTCCACGCCGTCAACCACGCCTTCCCCGAGGGGACCGGCCGCCTCGACCCCGAGGGCGTCCCCGCCGTCCGCTCCCTGCGGGAGATCGACGGCCCCGTCGACCTCGCGGTCATCGCCGTCCCCGCCGACCGCGTCCCCGAGGTGATCGACGACTGCGGGGAGCACGGCGTCCAGGGCGTCCTGGTCCTCTCCTCCGGGTACGCCGAGGCCGGGCCCGAGGGGCGCGAGCGCCAGCGCGCCCTGCTGCGCCGTACCCGCTCCTACGGCATGCGCCTGATCGGCCCGAACGCCTTCGGCCTGATCAACACCGCACCCGGCGTCCGGCTGAACGCCTCGTTCGCGCCGGTGATGCCCGCCACCGGGCGCATCGGACTGTTCACCCAGTCCGGCGCGATCGGCATCGCCCTGCTCAGCGGGTTGCACGAGCGCGGCCCCGGGGACGGCTCGCCCGCCGGCGTCTCCACCTTCGTCTCCGCGGGCAACCGCGCCGACGCCTCCGGGAACGACCTGCTCCAGTACTGGTACGACGACCCGGCAACCGACGTCGCGATCCTCTACCTCGAATCCATCGGCAACCCCCGCAAGTTCACCCGCCTCGCCCGCCGTACCGCCGCCGTCAAACCGGTCGTCGTCGCCAAGGGCGCCCGCCACCACGGCACCGCGCCCCTGGGGCACGCGGTCCCCACCGTCCGCATCCCGGACAGCACCGTCGCCGCCCTGATGCGGCAGGCCGGGGTGATCCGCGTCGACACCGTCACCGAACTCCTCGACGCCGGGCTGCTGCTCGCCTCCCAGCCGCTCCCGGCGGGAGCCCGCGTCGCCGTCCTCGGCAACTCCGAGGCGCTCTCCCTTCTCGCCTACGACGCGTGCCTGACCGAGGGCCTGCGCCCGCGGCGCCCCCGGGTGCTGCCCTCCGCCGCGACCCCGTACGACTTCCACGCCGCCCTCACCGAGGAGCTGGCGGGCGAGGGCTGCGACGCCGTCGTGGTCACCGCGATCCCCTGGGTGGGCGAGGGCGACGCGGCCACCCCCGGGGAGGCCGGGGAACTGGCCGCGGCGCTCCGCTCGGCGGCCGCCGCCGGCCCCGCCAAACCGGTGGCCGTCGTCCACCTCGCCATGGACACCCTCGCGACGGCGCTCGCCGCCCCGGGCGTAACGGGTGCGCCGGACGAGGTCCCCGGGGGCGCTGGGGACCTCGGGGGCGATGCTCCGGGGCTGACCGCCGCACCGGCCACCGGTGCCACCACCTCGCTCAACCGCCCCACGGAGCCCACCGCCGCCCCCACCACGCGGGACACCGGGGCCGTGCCCGAGCCGGAAGCGCCCGCCGCCCCCGGCCCCGCCCCCGCGTCCCCGGCGCCCGCCCCCGCCGCGGATCCCGCGTCCCCCGCGTATCCACCCGCCCGCACCCCGCTCCCCGCCTACCCCGCCGCCGAGCGCGCCGTCCGGGCCCTGGCCGAGGCTGTGCGGTACGCCGCCTGGCGCCGGGAGGCCGGAGAGCCGGGCCGGGTCCCCGCGTACGACGACATAGAGGAGGCCGCGGCCGGTGCCGACATCGCGCGGCTGCTGGACCGCCTCGATCCGCCGCCCGGCCGCTCCGTCCCGCTGCCCGCCGAGGACGCCGCCGCCCTGCTGGCCCGCTACGGCATCGCCACCCAGCCGTCGCTGCCCGCCCCCGGCCCGGACGCCGCCGTCCGCGCCGCCGCCCGCCTCGGCTACCCCGTCGCCCTCAAGACCACCGCCCCCCACCTGCGCCACCGCAGCGACCTGGGCGGTATCCGCCTGGACATCGCCGACGAGGAGGACCTGCGCCGCACCTACGGCGAGCTGACCGCCGCCCTCGGCACCCCGGAGGAGCTGGCGCCGGTCGTCCAGAAGATGGTGCCGCGCGGTGTCGACACGGTGGTCCGCGCCGCCATCGACCCGGCGGCCGGCGCCGTCCTCTCGTTCGGTCTGGCGGGCGCTCCCTCGCAACTGCTGGGCGACATCGCGCACCGCCTCATCCCCGCCACCGACCGTGACGTGGACGCCCAGATCCGCTCGATCCGCGCCGCCCCTCTCCTCTTCGGCTGGCGCGGTTCGCAGCCCGTCGACACCGCGGCGCTGGCCGAGGTGCTGCTGCGGGTCTCCCGCCTCGTCGACGACCACCCCGAGGTGGTGGGCGTCGACCTGGAGCCGGTCGTCGTCGCCCCGCGCGGCCTGTCCGTCCTCGGGGCGACGGTCCGCCTGGCCCGCCCACCCGCCACCACCGACCTCGGCCCCCGCCGCCTGCCCGTCTACTGACCGCCCGCCCGGCCCGCGGACCGGCCCCGCGTCCGCCCCGGGACGGGCCGCACCGCCCTCGCCCACCGGCCGCCCCGCGCGGGCGCGCCCGCGCGGGACCGGGCGGACCGGCCCGTCCCGGGCGTCCTGCCGCCCCCGTGCGGGCCCGTAAGATGGAGGACATGGCTAAGACCGGTACGACGACCCAGGGGCTGCGCGCGGCGATCGAGCGCAGCGGCTACTACCCGGCCCTCGTGGCCGAGGCGGTGCAGGCCGCCGTCGGCGGTGAGCCGGTCGCGGCGTACCTGGTGCACCAGGAGACGACCTTCGACGCCAACGAGGTCCGCCGCCATGTGACCGTCCTCGTCCTCACCGGCACCCGCTTCATCGTCAGCCACACCGATGAGCAGGCCGCCGACGCCACCTCCCCGTCCCCGTACGCCACGACCTCGACGGAGTCCGTGAAGCTGGGCCGGATCTCCTCGGTGGTGCTCAGCCGGGTGGTGGCCAACCCGGAGTCGTACACCCCGGGCCAGCTTCCCCGCGAGGTCGTGCTCACCATCGGCTGGGGCGCCGTCGCCCGTCTCGACCTGGAGCCCGCCACCTGCGGCGACCCCAACTGCGAGGCGGATCACGGCTACACCGGATCCTCCACCGCCGACGATCTCTCGCTGCGGGTCAGCGAGGCCGGCGACGGCCCGGACTCCGTCCGCGAGACGCTCACCTTCGCGCAGGCGCTCTCCGAGGCCACCGCGGCCACCACGAGCGCCCGCTGATGGGGTACACCGCCCCCGCCTGGCCGGAGCCCGAGCCGCTCGACCCGCTGACCGCCCCGCTGCCCCGTTACGGCACCGGCTCGCTCGCCGATCTGCTCCCTGCCGTCGTCGCAGGTCAGGGCGTGTCCGGCCCGCCGACGGCGATGGAGCTGGCGCCCGCCGACCGGGCCTGCGTCTTCCTCATCGACGGCCTCGGCTGGGAGCTGCTGCGCGCCCACCCGGACGAGGCGCCGTTCCTGACGTCCCTCCTGGACACCTCGTGCAACGGCACCGGCCGCCCGCTCACCGCCGGTTTCCCCTCCACCACCGCCACCTCCCTCGCCTCCGTCGGCACCGGCCTGCCCCCGGGCGCGCACGGTCTGCCCGGCTACACCTGCGAGGACCCGTCCTCCGGTGCGCTGATGAACCAGCTCCGCTGGCAGCCGTGGACCGATCCGTACGCCTGGCAGCCGTACCCGACGGTGTTCCAGCTCGCCGACGCGGCAGGTGTGCACACCTGCCAGGTCTCCGCGCCGCACTTCGCGCAGACCCCGCTGACCAAGATCGCGCTCAGCGGCGGCACCTTCCACGGCCGCCTCAGCGGCGAGGAGCGGATGGACCTCGCCGCCGCCCAACTCGCCGCCGGCGACCGCTCGCTGGTCTACACGTACTACGCCGAGGTCGACGGCAACGGCCACCGCTACGGCGTGGACTCCGATGCCTGGCGCGGTCAGCTGATGTACGTCGACCGGCTCGCGCAGCGCCTGGCCGAACAACTCCCGCCGCGCAGCGCCCTGTACGTCACCGCCGACCACGGCATGATCGACATCCCCTTCGACCCGGAGTCGCGGATCGACTTCGACGAGGACTGGGAACTGCGCGCCGGTGTCCGTCTGCTGGGCGGCGAGGGCCGCGCCCGCCATGTCTACGCCCACCCGGGCGCGGCGGACGATGTGCTCGCCGTGTGGCGGGAGGTCGTCGGTGAGCAGATGTGGGTGGCGAGCCGTGAGGAGGCCATCGCGGCGGGCTGGTTCGGGCCGCACGTCGACGACCGGGTGCGCGGCCGGATCGGCGATGTCGTCGCCGCGGCCCACGCCGACATGGTGATCATCGCGAGCGAGCGTGAGCCCGGTGAGTCGAAGATGGTCGGCATGCACGGGTCGATGACCCCGGTGGAGCAGCTCGTTCCGCTGCTGGAGGTCCGTACCTGATCCGCGCGTCCGTGCCCGGCCCCGTGCCTGACGCCGCGCCGCCCCGCCCCGCCGTTCCCGTCCTGCCGCCATGAGCCCGAAAGGCCCGCGATCCGTCATGCCCCGGACCGGCCGCCCGCCCCGGGGCGCCGGACGGTGCTCCGGGCCGCGCGGCGTCCCCCGCATCCCGCCCGTCCGAAAGGTCACCCTCTCCTGATGTCCGAACTGGTCTTCTTCTCCGGCACCATGGATTGCGGGAAGAGCACCCTGGCGCTCCAGATGGGCCACAACCGCTCGGCGCGCGGCCTCCAGGGCGTGATCTTCACCCGTGACGACCGGGCCGGCGCGGGCAAGCTCTCCTCACGGCTCGGCCTGGTGACGGACGCCGTCGAGGCGGCGCCGGACATGGACCTCTACGCCCATCTCGTCGGGGAGATGTCGAAGGGCGGCAAGGTCGACTACGTGATCGTGGACGAGGCGCAGTTCCTCCACCCCGAGCAGATCGACCAACTCGCCCGCGTCGTCGACGATCTGGGGCTGGACGTCTTCGCGTTCGGCATCACCACCGACTTCCGCACCCGTCTCTTCCCCGGCTCCCAGCGGCTGATCGAACTGGCGGACCGGATCGAGGCGCTCCAGGTCGAGGCGATGTGCTGGTGCGGGGCGCGCGCCACCCACAACGCCCGCACCGTGGGCGGCGAGATGGTCGTCGAGGGCGAGCAGGTCGTCGTCGGCGACGTGAACCAGCACGAGGGCGACATCGGCTACGAGGTCCTGTGCCGCCGCCACCACCTGCGCCGGGTGACCAGTGCCACCGCACGCGCGGATGTCCTTTCCCCGGACGTCCTGCCGGTCGATCCCGCCTGACCTCCGCTCCGGTTCCCAGTCGTTCCGGAGCCCCCTTCACCGCTCTACGCGAGCCTCGGCGGGGGAGTGCGGGAACGGTGCCGGTGATCATTCCGGAGAGGCGAGGTCATGCTGTATCGGTGGGCCTGTTCAGAGCCGGTGGACGATTTCGGACGTCTGGTCTGGCGTTCTCCCTGGCCGGGATGGACCGCGAGCGCACCGGAGCGGTCAGCCGTCCGCCGGCTCCGTGAGCAGCTCCGCGGGCGGGTACTGCGCCAGGTAGAAGTGGTCACCGGACAGCGTCCGCAGCGTGAACGCGCCCCGTGTCGCCTCCCGCCAGGCGGCGGCCTCTCCGGTCGTCACCCGGGGGTCCGTGTCCCCGACGAGCGCGGTCACCGGGCACGACAGCGGCCCCCGGGGCGGCGGACCGTACAAGGAGAGCATCCGGAAGTCCGCCTTGACGTACGGCACCACCAGCTCCAGGAAGGCGGGGTTGCCGAGCAGTTCGGCGTCGGTGCCGCCCAGCTCGGCCAGGGTCGCGGTGACCGCCGCGTCGTCCCAGGCGGCTGCTGCGGCGGGATCGGCCCGGACCAACTGCGGCGCACGGGCGCCGGAGGCGAAGAGACGCCGGGGCGGGCGGCCCGCCTCCTCCAGCGCCACGGCCACCTCGTAGGCGACCATCGCCCCCATGCTGTGGCCGAAGAGCACCGTGGGCCGTCCGTCGCGCAGCAACTCGCCCAGCTCACCGGCTATCTGGCGGGCCATCGCCGCCAGATCGGTGGCGGGCTCCTCCACGATCCGCTCGGCGCGCCCCGGGTAGCAGACCACGTGCACCTCGGTGTCGGAGAGCGCCTTGCTCCAGCTCCGGAAGAAGAAGGGCGACCCTCCGGCATGCGGGAAGCAGATCACCCGCCGCGCCGCGAACGGCCGCGGCTCAGCACACTGTGTCCAGCTCATCCTGCCTCCCCGACCAGCGCTTTCCCTCACCACAACGAACCGGATCCAGTCTAACGACGCCCACTGACAGCGGTCCGACGCGCCCGCGCGGCGCGCTGCCGGAAACCGCCCCGATGACGGGAAGTCAACGCCGTGTCAGCAGCCACCGGAGGGCGAGGAGCCGGGCGATGTGCCCGTTCCGCTGACGCCCCGGATACCGGAGCACGAGGCGCCGCCCCCTGCGATGACCAGGACGTCACCCTCCTCACGCTGACGTCATCCTCCTCACGCTGACGCTGCCTTCCTCGGACCGCCGAACGACGAAGGCCGGCGCTCGTGACCAGCCTCCACGCAGCGCCCGCAGGTCCGGCAGGTGGCCCTCGGCGAGGATCTGCCGGGATGCCGCGCTCGCCCATCCCTAGGAGCACCGGATCGATACGCGACCGCGCAGCCTGCGGGAATCCGCCTGACCAAGGGGCTGTCCGAGCCCGCGCCGCCCCGCGTACGCAAGGGGCCTGGGCACTCCGAGGCCGCCCCGCGTCGGCGTCCCGCGTACAACGGGCCGGGGCTGTCCGACCCTGCCCCGCCTGGCCACCCCCCCCCGCACGCACATGGGCCTGGACGCTCCGAGACCGTGCCCCCACCGCCCCGGATCACCCGCCCTACGCCCTCGCCCCCGCTTCACCCGACACCGGCCGGACAACGGTGAAAACAGCGCCCCCGGGGTCGGCCACCGTCGCGAGCCGCCCATGGGGCGAGTCGCGCGGCGGCCGCACCACCTGGCCGCCGAGCCTCTCGACCCGCCGGGCCGCGGCATCGGTGTCCGGCACCGCGAAGTACGTCAGCCACCGCGGGCCCGCCGCACGCGGCAGCGCGTTGCCCACCCCGTGCAGCCCGGCCACCGGGCGCCCCTTCAGGCACAGCGTCAGATAGTCGAAGTCCGCCGAGACCACCGCCCGCGGCTCGTAGCCGAAGACCTGTGTGTAGAACGGCCCGGCGGAGTGGGTCTCGCGGGTGACCAACTCGTTCCACACCGGGGTGCCCGGCTCCCCGGCCGCCGCGGTCCCGGTCATCGCGCGGCCCTGCCACACGCCGAAGACCGCGCCCTGCGGATCGCAGGCGAGCGCCATCCGCCCGGCGTCGTCGGCGTCCAGCGGCCCCACGCCCACCGTTCCGCCGCAGTACCGGATCCGCTCCGCCGTCGCGTCCGCGTCGTCGCTGGCCAGATAGGTGGTCCAGGCGACAGGCAGCCGCCGGTCGGCCACGGGCTCCCCGAGCCCGGCCACCTCCCGCCCGTCCAGAACGGCACGGCAGTACGGCCCCAGATGCTGCGGCCCCGGCCGGAACTCCCAGCCGAACAGCGCACTGTAGAACTCCTGCGCCACCGCCAGGCGGTGCGTCAGCAGGCTCACCCAGCAGGGCGCACCGGTCATCCGCCGGGTCACTGCCTCGGTCGTCATCGTCACTCACTCCTCGCACCCTCGCCGGGCACCGTGGGACGGGCACCAGGCCCGGGGCAGAGATGCTCGCACCAGGCACCCCGTGACACCCCCCGGCCGCGCCGCCCCCGGAGTCCTCCTCCTGGAGAACGCCCGTTTTCGGCGGTGATACCCCGATACCGTGACTGGAGCGGGCGGCACGGCCTCCGCCATACGGAGGGTACGCGCCCGCCTTCCGTACGTAGCCGCCCCTACGCAAGGATGAGTGCCATGAGTGACATCATCACCGCTACCGAACTCGCGAGCGCGTCGGCCGGTGCCAACCCGCCCGTCCTCCTGGACGTCCGCTGGCAGCTCCAGGGACCGCACGGCCGCGCCGACTACGAGGCGGGACACCTGCCCGGCGCCGTCTTCATCGACCTCGACGCCGACCTCGCCGGCCCGCCCGGCGACGAGGGCCGCCATCCCCTCCCCGACCTCGCCGTCCTCACCGCCGCCCTGCGCCGCGCCGGCGTACGGTCCGACCGCCCCGTCGTCACGTACGACGCGGGCCAGGGCTGGGCCGCGGCACGCGCCTGGTGGCTGCTGCGCTGGGCCGGACACCGCGACGTCCGCGTGCTCGACGGCGGCCTCGCGGCCTGGACGGCGTCCGGCGGCGCGGTGACGACGGAGATCCCACGGCCGCAGGAGAGCGACTTCACGCCCGAGCCCGGCGGACTGCCGCAGTTGACGGCGGACGAGGCGGCGGCCCTGGCCCGCCGCGGCGTCCTGCTGGACGCCCGGTCCGCCGAGCGGTACCGGGGCGAGGCCGCGGCCGTCGACCGCGTCGGCGGCCACATCCCCGGCGCCGTCTCCGCCCCGACCACGGAGAACGTCACCGACGACCACACCTTCCGCCCCGCCACCGCGCTGGCCGAACGGTTCGCGGCACTGGGTGCCGAGCCCGGCGCCGAGGTCGGCGTCTACTGCGGTTCGGGCGTCTCCGGCGCCCAGGAGGTGCTGGCCCTCTCCCTCGCGGGCATCCCGGCCGCGCTGTACGTCGGCTCGTGGAGCGGCTGGACCGCCGACTCCTCCCGCCCCGTCGCCACCGGCGCCCAGCCCGGCTGAGCCACCACACGACGAGCAGCCCGCCCCGCGCGGTACGGGACGGGCTGCTCGTGGGGTACGACGGTGCTACTCCTGCTTCTTGCGCCGGGTACCGAAGACGATCTCGTCCCAGCTCGGCACGGCGGCCCGGCGCCCGGGGCGGACCCCGTCGGCCTCCGCCTGCCGGTCGGTGGTTCCGGTCAGCCGGTCCCGGTGCCCGGCGACCGCCCGCGGCATCAGCACATCGGCGTACGCGGACCCGGCCCCCGCACTCGCCGCCGGCGCGGCCGGCTCCTCGATCTCGTCATCCATCGGCTCGTCCACCGGCGTCGCCGTGACACTGTCCGGCACGACCATGTCGCCCCGGAAACTCGGCACCGCCTCCAGCAGACTGGTCAGCGAATCCCGCTCCCGCTCGGCGCCGGCCTCCTCGGCGGTCTGCGGCGCCGTCTCCTCCTCGACGGGGGCGACGCGCTCCGCACGCTCGGGCGTCTGCCGGTCCAGGGCGCGGTCCAGCGGCCGGTCGCGCGGCAGCCGCGCGATCCGGGGCACGAACGGGAAGCTGGGCTCGGGCGTGTCGTCGGCCTCGCCGATCAGCGCCCGCGCCTCCTCACCGACGGCCTGGACGAGTCGCCGGGGCGGGTCGTACGTCCAGGCGGCGGAGAACGGCTCACCGGCGACGCGGTAGACCAGCAGCACCTCCCAGGTGCCGTCGTCGCGGCGCCAGGAGTCCCACTGCACACTGTCCTTGTCGGCGCCGCGCAGCAGCAGCCGCTCTGCCACCGCCTCCCCCAGTTGCGGCCCGGCGTTCTCCCCGGGGCGCCGCACCGGCGTCTTCCGGGCCCGCTCGGCCATGAAGGCCCGCTCGGCGAGCACCGGTCCCTCGAAGCGGCGGACACGTTCGACGGGGATCCCGGCGAGCTGGGCGACCTCCTCGGCGGAGGCTCCCGCTCTTATCCGCGCCTGGATGTCACGCGGCCGCAGGTGGCTCTCGACCTCGATCTCGATCTGGCCCAGGCGCGCGCGGTCGTTACGGACGGCGGCCCGCAGCCGCTCGTCGATCGGCAGTGTGTACTCGGTGCTGTCCGCAGCTTTGAGCACCAGCCGTGTGCCGTCGTTGGAGACGGCCACGACACGCAGTTCGGGCATGGGGACCTCCCGGGTGGTGCCTGCCGACGTCACGTGCGTCGCTGCTTCCGCTGGTCGAGTGTGGCCTGCCCGGGGTGCAGCCTGCCACAACATTGTCGAGTTGCCCGGCGGATCGGGCCGGAGCCCGTAAACGCCGAAGCGAGACGGTTACCTGTTCGCAACGCCGGTGTCCGAATCGCCTGCCCTGGGACCGATCACCCGTGTCGAGCAGCGGCGCTCCAGGGCGGGTGCCACCTGTAGGGCCCCTCCCCGTGAGTCCGGGCAGCCGGACGGGATCCCGGGGCCAGGGCTCGCCACAGTACTCCATTCGGGCCACTGAAGTGCACCGCCGCGCCGCCGAAGTTGCGGTGCGACAACGGAGTTGAGTCGCCTTGTCGACCTCTCTACCACACCCACAGGTGGCGAGGTTCACAGAATCGCCAGATCCGGAACCATTCACTTCGCACAAAAGTATCTTTGGTGTGCAAGACGGATCGAAATGCCGATCAAGGGCTGGAGATGGACGAAGAAAGCAAAACCGACCGGAAGGGTAAGGAGAAGCGGATCGACCTGAGCGTGCCCCAGGTCGCCGGCAGCGCCCTCGCGGCGGCCTGCGCCGCTTTCCTCGCGGGCCAGCTCGGCGTCTACGGAACGATCATCGGCGCCGGCGTGGTCAGCATCGTGGCCACCACCGGTGGCTCGGTCTTCCAGCATCTGTTCCGGCGCACCGGCGAGCAGATCAAGGAAGCGACAGCCGCCACCCGCCCGCGGCCCCACGGCGCCACCCGGACCAGTGGCCCGCACGCCGCGGCCACCACGGTGCTGCCGTCCCTCGGCCGCGACGGGGCGCCGCACGAGGCCACCGCGTTCGCCGGGGAACCCACCGCACCGGTGGACGCCACCCGCACTCAGCTGCTGCCCCGGGCGGACGTCACGTCCACCGGGGGCGACGACGCGGCGACCCGCCTGCTGCGCCGCCCCGGAGCGGGTGTGCCGCTCGACGGCGCGACCCGCGCCTTGCGCACGGGGCCTCCGCCCGGCGCCACGGACCGTACACAGTTGGTGCCGCGCCTCGACGCGCACACCGTCGCCCTGGGGGCGGCGGCCGCGCAGGACAAGTCCGACGGTGGTGCCGAGACGGCGCCGTTCCCCGGTGATGAGACCGTCACCGCCACGTACGGAACCCGGCTACGCGGCTGGCGCCGTCCGGCCCTCGGGGCGGTCGGCATCTTCGTCCTCGCCATGGGGGCGGTCACCGGTGTCGAGGTGCTCATGGGGGAAACGGCGAGTGGCGGCTCCGGCACCACCCTCGGCCGCCTCGCCCACACCGGCGGCAGCCACCGCGACACCGCTCCCGACAATGCCCCGGCATCACCCACCCCGGATCACTCCCACGGCACGGGGCGGGACCACAACGCCCCCACGGGCGCTCCGGACACCACCACGGGGCCTGACAGCGGGAGCACACCAGGTGCGGGCGGCGGCGCGGACGGAGGATCGTCCGCTACCACCCCCGCGCCTACGCCCTCCGACGGCGCCACCCCGTCGTCCGAGCCGACCACGTCCGAGCCGACGGGACCGTCGGGGGACAAGAACGGGACCGGCGACACCGGCACCGGTGACCAGGACACCGGCGGAAAGAGCGCCGCCCAGGAGCCTGACCCGAACTCCTCCTGACAGCATCCACTCACCACGGCCGTGGCCGGTGCCCCTCCCGGGTGCCGGCCACGGCCGTGCTGTCATTCGCCCAGCACCCGCCGTAGATAGGCGTTGCCGAACAGCCGCTCCGGGTCGAGCCGATCCCGTACCGCGGTGAACTCACCGAACCGCGGATAGACGCCGGACAGATACGCCGCGTCCCGGGTGTGCAGCTTGCCCCAGTGCGGACGGCCGCCGTGCGCCGTCATGATGCGCTCGGCGGCCGAGAAGTACGCGCCGTACGGGGTGCCCCGGTACATGTGCACTGCCAGATAGACGGTGTCGCGCCCCGAGGCTGTCGACAAAGCGATGTCATCAGCCGGCGCACACCTCACCTCCACAGGGAAGGACACCTTGAAGCCCGACCGGACCACGAGCGCTTTCAGCTCACTCAGCGCACTCATGGCGGCCGCACGGGGCAGCGCGTACTCCATCTCCACGAACCGCACCCGGCGCGGTGAGGTGAACACCTTGTACGGGATATCGGTGTACGTCCGCGCCGACAGGGCGCGGCTGGCGAGTTTGGCGACGGCCGGGACGGTAGCCGGGACGGCCCGGCCCAGAGAGCAGGCTGCTTGGAAGACGCTGTTCGACAGCAACTCGTCCTCGACCCAGCCGCTGATCTTCCCGAGGGGGGCGACCGGCCCTGGGCTGCGGTTATTGCGCTTCGTACTGCAGTTCCCGGTGTGTGGGAACCAGTAGAACTCGAAGTGCTCGTTCTCGGTGGCCAACTCCTCGAACCGGTCGGTCACCTCGTCGAACGGCATGGGTTCCTCGCGGGCGGTCAGCAGGAACTCCGGTTCCACCGCGAACGTCAACTCGGTGATGACGCCGAGTGCCCCCAGGCCGAGCCGGGCCGCAGCGAAGACGTCCGGATGCTGCCCGGCCGAGCAACGAAGCACCGATCCGTCGGCGGTGACCAGCTCCAGGGCGGTGACCTGCGCGGCGAGGGAGGCGGAGTCCCGACCGGTGCCGTGCGTACCGGTCGAGGTCGCGCCGGAGGCGGTCTGCTCCATGATGTCGCCCATGTTGGTCAGCGACAGTCCGTGCGCGGCCAGCGTGCGGTTCAACTGATGCAGAGGCGTGCCGGCCGCCACCGTGACCGTTCCGGCCTCCCGGTCGATACCGCGCACCCCGCAGAGGCGTTCTGGACGTATCAACAGTCCGTCGGTGGCGGCGACCGAGGTGAAGGAGTGACCGGTGCCGACCGCTTTGACGGTCAGTCCGTCCTCGGCGGCGGACCGGACCGCGGCCGACAGCTCTTGGGTACTTGCCGGGGCCACGCTACGAGCAGGCCGAGTGGAGACGTTCCCCGCCCAGTTCCGCCACGCCCCTCCGCTGCCGCGCCCTCCTGAACCGCCGACGGCGTCGCTGACTGCCATGGTGACGTCCCCTCCCTGCGCGGGCAGCCCCTGACGGGACTACCGTCGGTCTGAAGTTGAGCGCATGATGCCAGTCGTTACTGGCCGGTTCAGGTGAGGTGATGAGAATCACACGGGATGGAAAGGGGTGGATTTCCCCCTCCTGGAGATCTCGCATCGCGCTTCGCTTCACTCGACGTGGCGCGTCGGTCTGTGCGGGGAGGAGGGGGCTGGGGAAGTGCGTCAGCCTCCGGCTGGTCTACTCCGGGTGGTGCCGCTGTGAGTGACTTCCCGGGGTGCGTCATTGCCGCTGACTGTTCCCCAGGGGAATGTCGACAATGCTCGCCGAGGGGCGTTGCCTGCTGTCGCTGTCGCTGTCGCTGTCGCTGTCGCTGTCTCTGTCGGCTCGGGAGGTGGTAGGGGATGGTCCAGAGGGGTGGCCGTTCTGTCTGTTCGCCAGCAGGTGCGCGACGGTTACCTGTGTGCCCGATAGGTACGTGGCGCGCCGCTCTGGTATCGGCGGGCCGTCGGTGCCCAGCGCCGGCTCGTCGCTGCATAGATGCCGCGTCTCTCGCAGGTCGCCGCGCGGTGCTATCGACAAAGCGACTTACGTGAGGGTGACTGTCACCTCGCATGAAGGCGACAGTCGCCGCCCGCCCCGCCGCCGACTACAACACTCGCTCCTCACCGGACCGCTCCTCACTGTCCGTCGCCCCGCCCTGCCGCACGACATGAGCAGGTCCGGCTACCGGAGCCGCAGGGCGAAGTCGGCGATATCCGAGCAGGGCCACCACTGTCCCGAGCAGACCGGCGGCGCACGGTACGAGGTAGCCGCGGCCCGCGCCTGCGGCGTCCACCACCCAGCCGGCGGCGGATGAGCCGAGTGCGACACCGACTGCGAGGCCGGTGCTCGTCCACGTCATGCCCTCGGTCAGTTTCTCCCGGGGCACGTGCTCCTCGACCAGTGCCATCGTCGTCACCATCGTGGGCGCGACCGAGAGTCCGGCGACGAACAGGGCGACGGCCAGCAGCGGCAGTGTTCCCGCCAGTTGCAGCGGCACCATGCTCACCGCCATGACGCACACACCCACCACCCACCGGCGGGACGGGTGTCCCTTCAGGTGCAGCAGTCCGAACACGGCGCCCGCCAGGCAGGAGCCCAGCGCGTAGACGGCCAGTACGAGGCTGGCCGCGCCCTTGTGGCCGTCCGCCTCGGCGAAGGCGACGGTCACCACGTCGATCGCGCCGAAGATCGCGCCCGTCGATACGAACGTCACCACCAGGACCTGCAGGCCCGGCGACTTCAGGGCTGACCCTGACGTGTGCTCGATACGCGGGTGTGGCACCGGCTCCGTGGCGCGCTGTGCCGTCAGCCAGAACACGCCGGCCACCAGGAAAACGGCCGCCAGCAGGGGCCCTGACTCCGGGAACCACGCTGTGCACAGCCCGATCGACAGGATCGGGCCGAAGATGAAGCAGCACTCGTCGACGATCGACTCCCACGAGTACGCGGTGTGCAGTTGGCGCGGTGAACCGCGGTAGAGCGCCGCCCACCGTGCCCGCACCATCGAGCCGACGCTCGGCACACACGCCGCGCATGCCGCGAACGCGAACAGCGTCCAGTCCGCCCAGCGCTGCTGCGCGCTCAGCAGCAGACCGGCTACTGCGGCCACCGACACCAGCGTCGCCGGACGCAGCACCCGGCGTTGCCCATAACGGTCCACCAGCCGGGAGATCTGCGGCCCCAGCAGCGCCGCGGACAGCGCGAGCGTCGCCGACAGCGCCCCGGCGAGGCCGTAGCGGCCGGTCAGCTGGGACACCATGGTCACCACGCCGATGCCCAGCATCGACAGCGGCATCCGCCCCAGGAGTCCGGCGGCGGAGAAGGATTTGGTGCCGGGCGGGCCGAAGATGGCGCGGTAGGGACTGGGCAACGAGGGTGCTCCGCCGGGTGAGGACCGAAGATCGGTAAGGGATGTCTGTGGCCGATACAGCTTACGGGGCCCCAGGGGAGCTCGCCTCCGCATTTCGGCCCTTTCGCCCGCCCCGTGCGCCCGTTTCCCGCGCGCCCAGGGCAAGTGACTGTCATCGCGCACCACCCCAGGCCGCCCTATGACGGCCCCTCCCAGGAGAGACCGCGCCCCGTGGCCCTATGGAGAGCGGCGCCCCGTGCCGCACACGGGTCGCCGGGGGCTGCCCGTCACGCAACGGTGAGGAGTGGGAGGATCGAGACATGCCCGAACAGTGCGATCCCCGTCCTTACGACGCCCTGCTGCTGCTCTCCTTCGGCGGGCCCGAAGGCCCCGATGACGTCGTCCCGTTCCTGGAGAACGTCACCCGCGGCCGCGGCATCCCCCGCGAGCGCCTCAAGGAGGTCGGGCAGCACTACTTCCTGTTCGGCGGCGTCAGCCCCATCAACGCCCAGAACCGGCACCTGCTGGACGCACTGCGCAAGGACTTCGCCGACCAGGGCCTGGACCTGCCCGTCTACTGGGGCAACCGCAACTGGGCGCCCTATCTGACGGACACCCTGCGCGCCATGGTGCGCGACGGTCACCGCCGGATCGCCGTCCTCGCCACCAGCGCGTACGCCTCGTACTCGGGCTGCCGTCAGTACCGCGAGAACCTCGCCGACGCGCTGGCCACCCTGAAGGACGAAGGGCTGGCCGTCCCGCAGGTCGACAAGCTCCGGCACTACTTCAACCACCCCGGGTTCGTCCGCCCGATGGTCGACGGTGTGCTCGCCTCCCTCGCGGAGCTTCCCGAGGAGGTCCGCGACGGCGCGCACCTGGCGTTCACCACCCACTCCATCCCCACCGCCGCCGCCGACACCTCGGGCACTCCGGCCGACCACACCACCGACGGGGCGGGCGGTGCGTACGTCGCCCAGCACCTGGACGTGGCCCGGGTGATCGCCGACGCGGTGCGCGAGGAGACCGGTGTCGACCACCCGTGGCGCCTCGTCTACCAGTCGCGCAGCGGCGCCCCCCACATCCCGTGGCTGGAACCGGACATCTGCGATCACCTGGAGGAACAGCACCGGCAGGGTGTTCCGGCCGTCGTGATGGCCCCCATCGGCTTCGTCTCCGACCACATGGAGGTCAAGTACGACCTCGACACCGAGGCCACGGCCAAGGCCGCGGAGCTGGGCCTGCCCGTCACCCGGTCGGCGACCGTCGGGGCCGACCCGCGCTTCGCCGCAGCCGTCCGCGACCTCCTCCTGGAGCGCGCCGCCACCGAACGCGGCCGCGACCCCCGGCGCTGCGCCCTGGGGGCGCTGGGCGCCTCCCACGACCTGTGCCCCGTCGGCTGCTGCCCCGCCCGCGCACCCCGCCCGGCCGCCGCCGGCGCCGACTGGACCGGCCCGGCCTAGAAACCGCACACCACGAGCGCTCCGGCCCGCCCCACAAGCGCGCCGGCGCCGCCACCCGTCCTTCTGCCCACCGCTCGACCGAGCAAGGAGCCCCGTGTCCGACCCGCTGTACGACGAACTTCTCCAGCTGGCCCTGGAGGCCGCCGACCGGGCCGGCCGGCTGCTCCGCGACGGCCGCCCCGCCGATCTTGGGGTGGCCGCCACGAAGACCAGCCCCATCGATGTCGTCACCGAGATGGACATCGCCTCCGAGAAGCTGATCACCGGCTTCCTCGCCGAGCACCGGCCGCACGACGGGTTCCTCGGCGAGGAGGGCGCCAGCGTCACCGGTACCAGCGGGGTGCGCTGGGTCATCGACCCCGTGGACGGGACCGTCAACTACCTCTACGGACTGCCCTCCTGGGCCGTGTCCATCGCCGCGGAGAAGGACGGCGAGGCCGTCGTCGGCGTGGTGGCCGCCCCGATGCGCGGGGAGACCTGCCATGCGGTCCTGGGGGGTGGCGCGTTCCTCAACGGGGAGCGCGTGCGCCACCGGCCCGCGCCCCCGTTCTCCCAGGCGCTCGTCGGCACCGGCTTCGGTTACCTCGCCGAGCGCCGCGCCGCGCAGGCCGAGGTGGTGCGTGTACTGGTGCCGCAGGTCCGGGACATCCGGCGCGGCGGTTCGGCCGCCATCGACCTGTGCGATGTGGCGTGCGGCCGCCTCGACGCCTACTACGAGCGTGGCCTGAACCCCTGGGACCTGGCCGCCGGGGCGCTCATCGCCCGCGAGGCCGGGGCGCTCACCGGCGGCCGCCCCGGCGAACCCGCCTCCCACGAGCTGACCGTCGCCGCGTCCCCCGAGATCTTCGGCACGCTGCAGCCGCTGCTGGAGGAACTGGGCGCCTGGCACGACTGACGGCGGACACGACTGCGCCCCGGCACCTGTGCGGTGACCGGGGCGCGGCGGTGTGCGGCGGACGTCAGGCGCGGACCGCGCCGACCTCCACCCCGTACTCGCTGGCCAGGCGCTGCAGGTCCTCGAGCTCTGCCTGCTCGACGTCGACGAGGTAGTCGTCGCCCGACGCGCGAGCCCGGTCCAGAACGGCTTCGGTGTTCCGTATGCGCTGCAGAATGCCTGCGGTGAACGCGTCCATGGTGCGCCCCCTCGTCGTGGGTCCGGGTTGGCACTGATGTGCCGACGGGTGGGTCGATCACGACAAGATCCCTGCGGAGGGTCGTCAAGAGACGCCCGGCGGGGCGTGATCGAGGGTGTGCAGTCGTCCTCCCCGCACGCAATCTCAGGGAAACCTCAACCCGCCCGCGAATCCGGCGAATCGAGGCCCGCGCGCCCCGCGAACCCCCTTACCGCCGGTTTATGGCTCTTCGGGGCAGGATGGAAGGGCTCTGTGACACTGATGTGCCCTGCCCGGGGCTTTGCGGAAGGATTTGCGACGTGCGTGTTCTCGTCGTCGAGGACGAGCAACTGCTCGCCGATGCGGTGGCCACCGGACTGCGCCGGGAGGCCATGGCCGTCGACGTGGTCTACGACGGCGCGGCAGCCCTGGAGCGGATCGAGCTGAACGACTACGACGTCGTGGTCCTCGACCGTGACCTGCCGCTCGTGCACGGTGACGACGTCTGCCGCCGCGTCGTGGAGCTGGGCATCGCCACCCGTGTCCTGATGCTCACCGCCTCCGGGGACGTCAGCGACCGGGTGGAAGGGCTGGAGATCGGCGCGGACGACTACCTTCCGAAGCCGTTCGCCTTCACCGAGCTGACCGCGCGGGTGCGCGCCCTGGGGCGCCGTACGACTGTCGCGCTGCCGCCCGTCCTGGAGCGGGCCGGCATCAAACTGGACCCCAACCGCCGGGAGGTCTTCCGGGACGGCCGGGAGGTGCAGCTCGCGCCCAAGGAGTTCGCGGTCCTGGAGGTGCTGATGCGCAGCGAGGGGACGGTGGTCTCGGCCGAGCAGCTGCTGGAGAAGGCGTGGGACGAGAACACCGATCCGTTCACCAACGTCGTCCGTGTCACGGTCATGACGCTGCGCCGCAAGCTGGGTGAGCCCGCGGTGATCGTCACGGTCCCCGGTTCGGGATACCGGATCTGAAGATGCCTCCCTTCTCCAAGGCGACACCCACGCCGCCCCCCGCCCCGCCCAAGCCGACCTGGGACCCGAAACCGGTCAACGTCCGGCCCTTCCCGTGGCTGCGCCCGACCATCCGGATACGGCTCACGCTGCTGTACGGCGGCATGTTCCTGATGGCCGGGATCGTGCTGCTGACGATCATCTACATTCTCGCGGCCGACGCCCTGGGCGCGGGCAACCAACCGCCGTTCAAGATCATCGATGCGCAGAGCCTGCGGATCTCCAGCAGCACCTGCAGCGGTCTGTCGTCCGTCGCCGACGTCGATCAGCTCAACCGTGCGGTGGGCGAGTGCATCCAGCACCAGCGCGCCTTCGCCCTCAACACGCTCCTCAACCGTTCACTGCTGGCGTTGCTGGGCCTGACGGTCGTCGCGTTCGCCTTCGGGTACGCGATGGCGGGGCGGGTGCTGTCGCCCCTGGGGCGGATCACCCGCACCGCGCAGCGGGTGGCCGGCTCGGACCTGCACCGCCGGATCGAGCTGGGCGGCCCCGACGACGAGCTGAAGGAGCTGTCGGACACCTTCGACGAGATGCTGGACCGTCTCGACCGGGCCTTCGAGTCGCAAAGGCGCTTTGTCGCCAATGCCTCGCATGAGCTGCGCACCCCTCTGGCGATCAACCGCACCCTTCTGGAGGTGCAGCTCGCCGACCCGGACGCGTCACCGGAGCTGACCCAGTTGGGCAAGACGCTGCTGGCCACCAACGAACGCAGTGAGCAGCTCGTCGAAGGACTGCTGCTGCTCGCCCGCAGTGAGAACAAGATTGTCGACAAGAAGCCCGTCGACCTCGCCGAGGTCGCCTCCCAGGCCGTCGATCAGGCCCGCGGTGAGGCGCAGGAGAGGGGCGTCGAGTTCCGCGGTGTGCGCCGGCAGGTGTTCGTCCAGGGCAATGGCGTTCTTCTGGAGCGGATCGCGCTCAACCTTGTGCAGAACGCCGTGCGCTACAACGTTCCCGAGGGCGGCTGGGTGGAGGTCACCACCGAACCGCAGCCGGGCTGTGCGGTGCTGGTCGTCTCCAATACGGGCCCGGTGGTCCCCGCCTACGAGGTGGAGAACCTCTTCGAGCCGTTCCGGCGGCTGCGCACGGAGCGGACCGGCAGTGACAAGGGCGTCGGTCTGGGGCTGTCCATCGTGCGCTCGGTGGCCCGCGCCCATGACGGCACCATCACCGCGGAGCCGCGCGAGGGCGGCGGCCTCACGATGCGCGTGGTCCTCCCGCTGTGAAGCGGTCGCCGCCCCGGCGGAGCGGAGGGGCGGCGAGGCGGCGTTGTACGGCCCGCTGCGGCGCGGACGGAGAGTTTCGTACGCCATCGGACGTATAGGTGTACGAACGCCCCCTGAGCGGCCGTACAGCGCCATGAGGGGGACGTGTGGTTTGACGGAACGGGGGCCGGACGGTCATCCTTCGCCGAGTTCGCTTTGCGCGGAATTCGGACAGGTCGCCCGCCGCCCTTTCCGTGTGTGATCGCTCACAGCGGTCGCATTCCGTCCCTCCACCCTCCGTGATCGAAATGCCTGGCGAAAAGCCGGGAAAATCCGGGTTTCCCGGAGCCCTGATCACGGGAAGTACACGGGTTGGCATCTGCGCGATGCGACATTCGGACCGTGTACGGTCCAGTTCGCCATCCAAACCGATCACCCCTTCCGGGTGCGGTTGGGTGTCGATTGAGTAACAGACCTTGATGTGAGGCAAAATCTCCGCCTCAGGTCGGGCACAAGTCCGGCCTCTCACGCGTTACGAGCGCTGAGACACCGCAGACACCCAGAGGGGGAGAGCGACATGGCTACGGATTACGACACCCCACGCAAGACCGATGACGACCTCAACGAGGACAGCATCGAGGAACTGAAGTCGCGGCGGAACGACAAGTCCGCCTCGGCCGTCGACGTCGACGAGTTCGAGCAGGCCGAGGGCCTGGAACTTCCCGGCGCCGACCTGTCCAACGAGGAGCTCGCCGTACGGGTCCTGCCCAAGCAGCAGGACGAGTTCACGTGCATGAGCTGCTTCCTTGTCCACCACCGCAGCCAGCTCGCGGCGGAGGACAAGAACGGCAACCCGATCTGCCGCGACTGCGCGGCCTGAGACCGGTCGCGCCGTGACAGGCGTGAATCCGTTCCGTAAGGGCCCGAAGGGCGGGAAAGGACCGGCGGCCGGCGCACGATCACGCGGAGAACACGCGCCCGTGCCCGCCGACCCCACCGCCCTCCCCACGGAGCGGACACCCGGCTCATCCCAGGAGCGGGGCCGCGTGGCCTCGCTCGCCGCCACGCTCGGCAAAGGCGCCGTACGCGGCGGCGGCAGTGTGCGAACCCAGCTCGCGGCCCTCGCCGACCGGCTCATCGCCGTCGCCCCGCGGATCCCGGTCCGTGACCTCGCGGCCCTGCGCACCCAGTTCCCCGGCCTGACCCCCGAGGAGCTCGCCGACAAACTCGTCGCGGGTGCCACCAGGGCCACCGCGGCCGTCGGCGCCGGTGTCGGGGCGGCCGCCATGCTGCCCGTACCGCCGGCCATGCCGACCGAGCTGGCCGCCGAAGTCGTCGGGGTGGCCTCGATCGAGATCAAGCTCATCGCCGAACTCCACGAGGTCTACGGCCTGCGCCCCCAGGGCACCGCCAGGCAGCGCGCCTTCGCGTACCTGACCTCCTGGACCGAGGAGCGCGGCATCGACGTCGCCCGGCCCGCCACGCTCAACCTCGCGCTCGGCGGGCAGATGAAACGCGAACTGCGCCAGCAGATCATGAAGCGCACCCTGCGCAATCTGCCCAACCTCGCGCCGTTCATGATCGGCGCCGCCGTCGGCGCGTTCCTCAACCGCCGCGAGACGGGCAGGCTCGCCGACACCCTCCGCAAGGACCTGCGCGCCCGCCAGGTGCCCTGGGAGGCGCTCGCCGGACCCGTGGTCCCCGGGCCGCAGGAAACCGCGTAGCTCCCGGGCCCGGCCACCGTCACCGGCTCAGACGCGCGCGGCCGCCAACGCCGCCACCAGACGCTCCGGATCCCGCGTCGACAGATACGCGTACGGCGTCGGATCCTCGGGATCGGTGATCTCCACCCGCACCGCGGTCCGGATGTAGCTGCGCAGCAGCATGAACGCCCGGGCATCGGCCTTGTGCATCCGCCAGGCCAGCGCCTCCTCGGCGTCCAGTACCTGCGCCTCACCCAGCGCCGCCACCGGGATCTTCGCGTCCCCGGCGATCAATGCGTCCCCGACCACCCGGATCCGCACCGACCCGTAGGCGCTCACGACCACGGCCGACAGCGCGGCCCCGCCGATCAGCCCGCCGAGCATCGGCAGCGTCCCCACGGGGAGCAGCATCAGGCCACAGGCCACACCGACCAGCACGGCGATGAGCCACCAGGAACGGGGCGCCGTGAGACGTTCTTCGTACGACTGCATGGCACAAGCTTGGCACGGCGGCGCAGGCCCTCGGCGCGCGCGGGTAGGGTCTGCACTCGTGAGTGGAACTGACGAACCCAGGACGCGACTGACGCCCCCCGAGGGCGCCGTCGCCCCGGTCCGGCACCCCGACGCGCCGGCCCCCGGCGAACTCCTAGGCGCCCATTACGGCCAGTGTTTCGGCTGCGGCGAAGCGCAGCAGCACGGCCTCCACCTGGCGGCCCGCGCCGGTGACGACGTGAGCGTCCGCGCCGAATTCACCGTCAAGGACGCCCACCAGGGCGCCCCCGGCCTGGCCCACGGCGGCGTACTGGCCACCGCGCTCGACGAGACCCTGGGCTCGCTGAACTGGCTGCTGCGCGTGATCGCGGTGACCGGCCGCCTGGAGACCGACTTCCTGCGCCCCGTCCCCCTGGGCACCGTCCTGCACCTGGACGCCCGCGTCACCGCCGTACACGGCCGCAAGATCTACTCCACCGCCGTCGGCCGGATAGGCGGCCCCGACGGGCCCGTCGCCGTACGGGCCGACGCCGTTTTCATCGAGGTCAAGGTCGACCACTTCATCGACAACGGCCGCAGTGACGAGATCCGGGCCGTCATGGAGGACCCGGACCAGATCAGGCGCGCCCGCGCCTTCGAGGTGAACCCGTGAGTGACCGACGCAACCCGGTGGATGTGCTGCTGCGCCGTCTCGACCCGGAGGTCCCCGTCCCTTCGTACGGGCACCCTGGTGACGCGGGCCTTGACCTGGTGACCACCGAGGCGGCCGATCTCGCCCCGGGGGAGCGGGCCGTCCTGCCCACCGGTATCTCCCTCGCGCTGCCCGACGGGTACGCCGCCTTCGTGCATCCCCGGTCCGGCCTCGCCGCCCGGTGCGGGCTGGCGCTGGTGAATGCCCCTGGGACGGTCGATGCCGGGTACCGTGGAGAGATCAAGGTGATCGTGGTCAATCTGGATCCGCGCGAGAGCGTGCGGTTCGAGAGGTTCGACCGGATCGCCCAATTGGTCGTCCAGCAGGTCGAGAAGGTGCGCTTCCACGAGGTGGCGGAACTTCCCGGCTCGGCGCGGGCCGAGGGGGGATTCGGGTCCACCGGCGGTCACGCGGCGGTGGGCGGCTCCACGGGCGGGAATGAATACGCATCGGTCGGTGCCGACCGGGAAGGACAGTGACGTGTTCGGACGTCGCAAGAAGAACGAGAGCGCGCACGAGCCGGCGGAGGACACGGAACTCGCCGACGAGACCGCGGTGAGCGAAACCGACGCGGACGCGGCGGAGGAGAAGGTCGCCCTTCCGCCCGCGCCCCGTCCCGACGGACCCTGGGACGTATCGGAGGTCAAGGACCCCGGTGAGGGCCGCGTCGACCTGGGCGGGCTCTTCGTCCCCGGTGTCGACGGCATGGAGCTGCGGGTGGAGGTCGCGGGTGACGCGATCGTCGCCGCGACCGTCGTCCTCCAGGACAGCGCCGTGCAGGTGCAGGCGTTCGCCGCACCGAAGAACGAGGGCATCTGGGGCGAGGTCCGCGAGGAGATCGCCTCCGGCATCACTCAGCAGGGCGGTGTCATCGACGAGGTCGAGGGCCCCCTCGGCTGGGAACTCCGTGCCCAGGTCCCCGTGCAGCTTCCCGACGGCACCAATGGTGTGCAGGTCGTGCGGTTCGTCGGCGTCGACGGCCCGCGGTGGTTCCTGCGCGGTGTCATCTCCGGTCAGGGCGCGGTGCAGCCGGAGGCCGCCAGCGTGCTGGAGCACATCTTCCAGGACACCGTCGTCATCCGCGGTGACGCCCCCATGGCGCCCCGTGACCCGATCGTCCTGAAGCTGCCGGACGACGCCCAGATGGTGCCCGACGGCGTACAGCAGGAGCCCGCGGAAGGCTCCCGCTTCGGCGGCGGCGTGGAGCGCCTGGAGCGCGGACCGGAGATCACTGAGATTCGTTGACCTGCGGGGCTGGTGTGTGCTGACCGGATCGTGTGGGGGCGGGAGTTCCCGGAGGACGGTCGGCCGGGGCCAGCGCTGAGAGATGGATGCCCGTGGCTGTACCTGGGGGTGCGGCCACGGGCATTTGTGTGTGCGGGGTGGGAGGGCGGTGGTGGTGGGGGAGAGGCGGAGAGTCGATATGTGGGTTTGGCGCTACTGCGTCGTTGTCACTGCGACTGCGACTGCGACTGCGACTGCGACTGCGACTGCGTCACTGTCGCTGTGTGATGTGACTGCGCGACGTGACTGCGTGACTGTGCCGTGGTGACTGTGCCGTGCCGGGTTCGGTGGGTGGTGACCTGATGTTGGTTGGTGGCCAGGGGGCGTTCGCTGTTAGCGCAGGGTGAGGGGTTCTTGTAGTTCGGTCACCCACTGGTCGGGGTCGTCGGGGCAGGAGAGGTAGAGCTCGCGGGCGTATCCGGCGGAGTGGTAGCCGTTGGCGTCGATCCAGCGGGCCAGGGTCTGGGCGGTGGGGAGGACGGTGTCCATGGAGCCGCGGTGCACGATGGTGGCGGCGCTCTCGACCGCGGGCAGATCCACGATGGTCAGCCCGTGCGGGGCATCGGGTGCGGCAGTGACGAGGATCGCGGCGTGTACCAGCACCGCCTCTCCGGCCCCGGGGGCCGCTTCGTAGTACGCGATCGACGGGCCGGCCGGTGCAACGCCCGCACGGTCGAGGCGGTGGCACAGTTCGTCGAAGAGTGGGCCCACTACCGGGCCGATGACTTCCGGCGCGAAATTGTCGGCCGTGGCGCTGAGTTCGGCGACACGTACCGGTGGAATGCGCTTGACCACTACCTCGTCGGTGCTCATCTGTCCTTCGTTCTCGATCCAACGGAGCCTCGCGCCGACGCGTTCCAGTCGCGCCGTTGCCGCCGCCTGGGCCGCTTCCAGCTCTGCCTGTCGTAGCCGGAGCATTCCGCGCAACTGCTCGGTTCCCACGGCCTCATCGAGGATCTTCTGGACCTGCTGGAGCGTGAAGCCGAGGTCCTTCAGGGCGAGAACGCGGTTGAGCCGGGCGAGTTGGGCTGCCTCGTAGAGGCGGTAGCCGTTGACGGGGTCGATACGGGCGGGGCGCAACAGTCCGAGCGCGTCGTAATGGCGCAGCATGCGGACGGACACACGGCCGTGCCGGGCGAAGTCTCCGATGGTGAACATGACGCCCCTCAGTGCACGGCCTCACACGGTGTCAGGGTCAAGGGTAGGAGGGCGCGGGCGCAGGGCGGCGGGGGCCGTTCCGGGCCTGGGATGGCGGGTGTGCTGCTCCGGCCGGGCTGTCCGGCGCCTGGTCCGGGTTGTTACGTGAGTTGTCCACAGGCGTTGCCCGGCCGATCGGGCCCTACGCATACTGACGCCGTCGGTGGGTGCCATCGCGCGGCGTGAGCCGCGGTCGGCCGCCGGGTTGGGTGGGCGGACGCCGGAGGGCCGGTGAGAAGGCCGGGTCGGTGCAGGGCTGAGTGCGTACGAGTGGGAAGTGCGTGGCGGGGACGGGGGAGTGGGCATGGTGGTCGGGCGCGGTGGCGGGGAGCAAGGCGGCGGAGGGGAGTTCCGCAAGGGGGTCGTACGACGACGTGGCGGTACGGGGCGAGTTCGCGGGGCGGTGACGGCCGGCGGAGCGAGAACTGCGGTCGGGACGTCGGAGCGGCCCATGGTCGTCGTGCGGGATCTGCACCGAAGCTACGGGCGGGGCGCGGGAGCGGTGCATGCGCTGCGCGGGGTGTCCTGCGAAGTGCCGCGGGGTGAACTCGTCGCGCTGCGCGGCCGGTCAGGCTCGGGGAAGACGACGCTCCTCAATCTCGTCGGCGGGCTCGATACCCCGGACTCGGGGCAGGTCACCGTGGACGGGACGGCCTTGGCCGACCTGGATGAGAGCGGGCTGCTGGAGATGCGGCGTGATCGGATCGGTTTCGTCTTCCAGACGTTCGGGCTGATACCGATCCTCAGCGCGGCAGAGAACGTCGGGGTTCCGCTGCGCCTGCGCCGTATGCCGTCGCGGGAGCGGGAGGAGCGGGTGGAGTTGCTGCTGTCGCTCGTCGGGCTCGCCGATCACATGCGGCAGCGCCCCGGCGAACTCTCCGGCGGGCAGCAGCAGCGCGTCGCCATCGCCCGGGCGCTCGCCAACCGGCCGTCTCTCCTCATCGCGGACGAACCCACCGGACAACTGGATGCCGAAACCGGGCGAGAGGTCATGGAACTGCTGCGCGCCGTGGTGCGCAGCGAGGGCGTCACGGCGCTGGTCGCCACCCATGACCCGCACCTCGTCGGGCTGGCGGATCGGGTGCTTGAGCTGAGCGATGGGGTGATCGAGGAGGGCTGAGGAGGGAGGAGGAGGCGGCGTCCGGTCACGGGGGAGAGAGGGCGCGGGGTGCGGAGTGCCGCCTCCGGGGGCTGAGGTGCTGGTCGGGGCCGGAGGCCGTCGGATAGAGCGGTGCCTTACGGCGGGCGTGGACTGGGGCACGTGTGGTCTGGGGTTGTGCGGGCGGCCGATCGTTATCAACTCCTGCCCCGCGCGGGTTGCGTGTTGTGAGCGGCTGCGGTTTCCCGTTGTGCTGTTTACGCGACCCTGTGCTTGAGGCGGTGGCGGTGGGGGAGGGGGAGGGCCCCAGGAAATGGAGAAGCGTGAAACACACCTCCCCGGCAACAATGGCCCCTTCCTCGGCGTGGCGATCGGCGGCGCCTTCGCATGGTGGGAGATGGCGGACGGTGTCCGTGGAGCGTGAACTGCCGGTGCTGGGCTCGGACGCCGCCGACCTGCGGTCGGACTGCGCGAGGTGTTTCGGATTGTGCTGCGTGGCCCTGCCGTTCGAGACCTCGTCCGACTTCGCGGTCGACAAGGCGGCGGGCACCCCGTGCGGCAATCTGCGGGGCGATTTTCGCTGCGGGATCCATCCACAGCTTCGGGAGCGTGGCTTTTCCGGGTGTACGTCCTTCGACTGCTTCGGCGCGGGGCAGAAGGTTTCGCAGGTCACGTTCGCGGGGCGGAGCTGGCGGGAGAGCCCTGGGACGGCTCGCGGGATGTTCGAGGTGTTCCCCGTCATGCGGCAACTCCATGAATTGCTGCGTTATCTGGCCGAGGCGTTGGCGTGGCCGCAGGTCCGGACGGTGCGGGGGGAGTTGCGCCGGGCGTTCAACGATCTCGACGGGCTCACCCGTGGCAGTGCGGAGGAGATCGCCGGGGCCGATGTGGCGGTGATCCGGCAGCAGGTCAACGGCCTGCTGCTGCGGGCGAGCGAGCTGGTGCGTGCCGAGGTGCCCGGGCGGAAGAAGAATCACCGCGGTGCCGATCTGATCGGTGCGCGGTTGCGTGGGGCACGGCTGCGGGGTGCCAGTCTCAGAGGGGCGTATCTCATCGCCGCTGATCTCTCGGGCGCTGATCTACGGACGGCGGATGTCATCGGGGCGGACTTCCGGGGCGCCGATCTCGGTGGCGCGGACCTCACCGGTTGCCTGTTCCTCACGCAGGCACAGCTCGATGCGGCTGAGGGGGATGCGGCGACCAGGATCCCGCCGGCGTTGAGGCGCCCCGGGCACTGGAAGGACTGAGCTTCGCGCCGCTGCCGGGTGGAGCGGGGCGCGCGGCACTCCGGATACCGGGACCCCGTCGCTCGGCTCCCGCCCGGCCTTCCGGACGTCGAGGTGTCGCGGCCCCGCCGTTTGCGGGTTTGCCGCGGTGCATGCGCGCGGCGGCGTGGACCGTGCGCCTGGCCCCGCCCCGGCTCCGGACCGAGCCCGCTTTCCGGCCGCGGCCGGGTTCCGGACTCTTCCCGCCCAGGGCTGTACCTTGCCCCGGGGCCGCCCCGCCACCCATGGCCCGCCTCGGGTGGTGTCACACCCGACACGCCTGTCCCACCCATCAGGGTCGTGTCAAAACCGGTGCTCCGGTCCGTTCCCGGGGGCCGTCGGGAGGGGGCGGTGGGTACTGTCGGGAGCAGGCTCAGCCCGGTGGGGGCGGCCTTCACGTAAGACAATGGGGCCATGGCACGCGGCAAGCTACGGATCTATCTCGGTGCGGCGCCGGGCGTCGGCAAGACCTACGCGATGTTGTCCGAGGCGCACCGGCGTGTGGAGCGAGGTACGGATGTCGTCGTGGCGTTCGTCGAGGCGCACGGGCGGCCGCGTACCGAGGTGATGCTGCACGGACTGGAGCAGGTGCCGCGGCGCGAGATGGAGTACCGCGGCGCCACGTTCACCGAGATGGACGTCGACGCGGTGCTGGCGCGGCGCCCGGCGGTGGCGCTGGTGGACGAGATGGCTCACACCAACGTGCCCGGTTCACGCAACGAGAAGCGCTGGCAGGACATCGAGGAGCTGCTGGAGGCGGGCATCGAGGTGATCTCGACCGTCAACATCCAGCATCTGGAGTCGCTCGGTGATGTCGTCGAGTCGATAACCGGCGTCCGGCAGCAGGAGACCGTCCCGGACGAGGTGGTGCGGCGCGCCGGACAACTGGAGCTTGTCGACATGTCGCCACAGGCGCTGCGTCGCCGCATGGCGCACGGCAACATCTACCAGCCGGACAAGGTCGATGCCGCACTGTCGAACTACTTCCGCCCCGGCAACCTGACGGCGCTGCGCGAACTGGCGCTGCTGTGGGTCGCCGACCGGGTGGACGAGTATCTGCAGCAGTACCGCGCCGAGCACTCCATCCGCAGTACGTGGCAGGCGCGGGAGCGCATCGTCGTCGGCCTCACCGGCGGACCCGAGGGCCGTACGCTGATCCGCCGCGCCGCGCGGATGGCCGCCAAGGGGTCGGGCAGCGAGGTGCTCGCCGTCTACATCGCGCGCAGTGACGGGCTGACGTCCGCGTCCCCGAAGGAACTGGCCGTGCAGCGCACGCTGGTGGAGGACCTCGGCGGGACGTTCCACCACGTCATCGGCGACGACATCCCGGCGGCGCTGCTGGAGTTCGCGCGAGGGGTGAACGCCACGCAGATCGTGCTGGGCTCCAGCCGCCGCAAGAGCTGGCAGTACGTGTTCGGGCCGGGGGTGGGGGCGACGGTCGCCCGGGAGTCGGGGCCGGACCTCGACGTCCACATCGTCACGCACGACGAGGTGGCGAAGGGCCGCGGGCTGCCGGTGGCGCGCGGGGCGCGGTTGGGGCGGGCGCGGATCGTGGCCGGGTGGCTGGTCGGCGTGGTGGCGCCGGTGTTGCTGTCGCTGCTGCTGTACCGGATCGACGACGGGCCGGGGCTCGCCAACGACGTGCTGCTGTTCCTCTTCCTGACGGTGCTGGCGGCGCTGCTGGGCGGGCTGTTGCCGGCGCTGGCGTCGGCGGCGGTCGGGTCGCTGCTGCTGAACTTCTACTTCACGCCACCGACGCACACCCTGACGGTCAGCGATCCGCAGAACCTCGTCGCCATCGTGATCTTCTTCGCGGTGGCCGTGTCGGTGGCGTCGGTGGTGGACCTGGCGGCGCGCCGTACCCAGCAGGCGGCGCGGCTGCGGGCCGAGTCGGAGATCCTGTCGTTCCTCGCGGGCAGCGTGCTGCGCGGGGAGACCAGCCTGGACGCGTTGCTGGAGCGGGTGCGGGAGACGTTCGCGATGGACGCGGTGGCGCTGCTGGAGCGGGACAGCGACGTCGACCCGTGGACGTGCGCGGGGCGGGTGGGCGAACCGGCGAAGGGCGTGCCGCTGCGCCGCCCGGAGGACGCGGATGTCGACATGCCGGTCGGTGACCACATGGCGCTGGCGCTGAGCGGCCGGGTGCTGCCGGCCGAGGACCGCCGGGTGCTGGCGGCGTTCGCCGCGCAGGCGGCCGTCGTCCTGGACCGGCAGCGGCTGATGGGGGAGGCGGCGCGGGCCCAGGAGCTGGCGGAGGGCAACCGCATCCGTACGGCGCTGCTGGCGGCGGTCAGTCACGATCTGCGGACCCCGCTGGCCGGGATCAAGGCGTCGGTGACCTCGCTGCGCTCCGACGACGTGGCGTGGTCCCCGGAGGACGAGGCGGAGCTGCTGGCGGGGATCGAGGCGGGCGCGGACCGGCTGGATCACCTGGTGGGCAATCTGCTGGACATGTCGCGGCTGCAGACCGGCACCGTCACCCCGCTGATCCGGGGCATCGATCTGGACGAGGTGGTGCCGATGGCGCTGGGCGGGGTGCCGGACGGCAGCGTGACGCTGGACATCCCGGAGGCGGTGCCGATCGTCGCGGTCGATCCGGGGCTGCTGGAGCGGGCGGTCGCCAATCTGGTGGAGAACGCCGTGAAGTACAGCCCGGAGGGCGCGCAGGCGCTGGTGGCGGCGAGTGCGCTGGGTGACCGGGTCGAGCTGCGCATCGTGGACCGGGGGCCGGGCGTGCCGGACGAGGCGAAGGGCCGGATCTTCGAGCCGTTCCAGCGGTACGGGGACGCGCCGCGTGGTGCGGGCGTGGGCCTGGGGCTGGCCGTGGCGCGCGGTTTCACCGAGGCGATGGGCGGCACGCTCGCCGCGGAGGACACCCCGGGCGGCGGGATGACGATGGTGCTCACCCTGCGGGCGGCGGAGGACCGGCCGCCCTCCGCCGGGCCGCGGTCGTCCGCCGCCGGGGCCTTCACATGAGCGGGCCGGGCGCCGGGCCCGCGGACCGCGGCGCTGGCGCGGTGTCCGGGGGTGTCCCCACCCCGTACGGTCCGGTCGGCGCGGTCGCCGGCCGTCCCCCTTTCCGTTCCCCGGGCCAGGTGCCCGGGGTCCCGACTTCGCGAGGAGAACGTCAGTGAACCGGGTGCTCGTGGTCGATGACGAGCCGCAGATCGTGCGGGCCCTCGTGATCAACCTGAAGGCGCGCAAGTACGAGGTCGACGCGGCCCCCGACGGGGCCACGGCCCTCAAGCTGGCCGCCGCCCGCCATCCCGATGTCGTGGTGCTGGACCTGGGCCTGCCGGACATGGACGGCGTCGAGGTGATCAAGGGGCTGCGGGGGTGGACGCGGGTGCCGATCCTGGTGCTGTCCGCGCGGCAGACATCGGACGAGAAGGTCGAGGCGCTGGACGCGGGCGCCGACGACTACGTCACCAAGCCGTTCGGGATGGACGAGCTGCTGGCGCGGCTGCGGGCCGCGGTGCGGCGGGCGGAGCCGACCGGGCCCGCGGAGGCGGACGTGGTCGTGGAGACGCCGGGCTTCACCGTCGATCTCGCGGCGAAGAAGGTCAACCGCGGGGGCCGGGACATCCGGCTGACACCCACGGAGTGGCATCTGCTGGAGGTGCTGGTGCGCAACTCCGGCCGACTGGTCAGCCAGAAGCAACTGCTCCAGGAGGTCTGGGGGCCGTCGTACGGCAAGGAGACCAACTATCTGCGGGTCTACATGGCGCAGTTGCGCCGCAAGCTGGAGGCGGACCCGTCGCATCCGCGGCACTTCGTGACGGAGCCGGGCATGGGGTACCGCTTCGAGCCGTAGCCGCGGGTGTGCGCCCCGTGGCGTCGCCCCGTGCGCCCGCCCCCGGTGCGCGCACGCCGTGGGTGGTGTCGGTGGGCACCGGTACGCTGGGTTCATGAGTGCTGGGACCCGATCCGAGAAGCCGGCCGGCCGTTTCCGCCGGATGCTCGACAGGCTGTCGTCCTCCGAGGAGGAGCTGCAGTCCGCCGAGTTGCGGGAGGATACGCAGGCGACGGGCTGCACCCGGATATCCGACTGCGACGACCGGCAGATCGTGAAGGTCACCGGTACGTTGCGCCATGTGACGCTGCGGCCGCGCGCCGGGGTGCCCGCGCTGGAGGCGGAGCTGTTCGACGGCTCGGCCGCCCTCGACGTGGTCTGGCTCGGCCGCCGTTCCATCGTCGGCATCGAGCCGGGCCGCAAGCTCATCGCCTCGGGCCGTGTCTCGATGAGTCATGGACGCCGGGTGCTCTTCAATCCGAAGTACGAACTCCGACCGCTCGGACAGGAGTGACCGGTGACGTCGACCGACCGACCGACCACTGACGCATCCCCGCAGCCGCCGCCCGCCGCGGCGTCCGGCCCCGGGGGCGAGGGCCCGGACGGGGACGGCAGGGCCGTCACCGAGGCGGCGCTGTTCGAGGCGTTCGGCGGGGTGCGGGGCATGGTGGAGACCGTGCTGCCGGGCCTGCTGTTCGTCACGGTCTTCACGGTCAACAAGGACCTGAAGTCCTCGGCGATCGCGGCGCTGGCGGTGTCGCTGGTGCTGGCCGCGGTGCGGCTGGTCCGGAAGGGCACCCTCAAGCACGCGCTCAGCGGCGTCTTCGGCGTCGCGTTCGGCGTCGTCTTCGCGATGATGACCGGCAACGCCAAGGACTTCTACCTGCCGGGCATGCTCTACACCCTCGGCCTGGCGCTGGCGTACATGGTGACGACGGTGGCGGGGGTGCCGCTGATCGGGCTGATCCTGGGCCCGGTGTTCAAGGAGAACCTCTCCTGGCGCACCCGTAACCCCGGCCGGAAGGCCGCGTACGCCAAGGCCAGCTGGGCGTGGGGGCTGATCCTCTTCGCCAAGTGCGCGATCCTCTTCCCGCTGTACTGGTGGGCGGACACCACACAGCTCGGCTGGGTGCTGATCGCGCTGAAGATCCCGCCGTTCCTGCTGGCGGTCTATCTGACCTGGGTCTTCCTGGCGAAGGCGCCGCCGCCCATCGATGTGTTCGCGGAGATGGAGGCGGCCGAGGAAGCGGAGAAGGCCGAGAAGGCGCAGCGGGCCGAGCAGGCGGCGGCCGCCGGGCGGCCGGTGCCGTCGGACGGTCCGCGCCACCGCCGCTGACCGGCGCGGCGTACCGCTTTCCGGACGCCCGAAGGGCCCGGGAACCATCACGGTTCCCGGGCCCTTCGCCGTGCGCGTGCCGCTCAGGCGTCCTTACGGCGGACCGACAGCAGGTCCTCCAACTGCTCCTCGCGCGACTGCGCCGCGACGAACAGCAGCTCGTCGCCCGCCTCCAGCGCGTCCTCCTTGTTGGGCGTCAGGACGCGGGTGCCGCGGATGATGGTGACCAGCGAGGTGTCCTCGGGCCAGTCGACGTCGCCGACCCGGGTGCCGGCCAGCGCCGCCTCCGGGGGCAGTGTCAGCTCGACGAGGTTGGCGTCGCCGTGGCTGAAGCGCAGCAGCCGTACGAGGTCGCCGACGCTCACCGCCTCCTCGACGAGGGCGGACATCAGCCGCGGGGTGGAGACGGCGACGTCCACGCCCCATGCCTCGTTGAACAGCCACTCGTTCTTCGGATTGTTGACCCGGGCGACGACCCGCGGCACGCCGTACTCCGTCTTGGCGAGCAGCGACACGACGAGGTTGACCTTGTCGTCGCCGGTCGCCGCGATGACGACGTTGCAGCGTTGCAGTGCCGCCTCGTCGAGCGAGGTGATCTCGCAGGCGTCGGCCAGCAGCCATTCGGCGAGCGGTACCCGCTCGACGGAGATGGCGGTCGGCGCCTTGTCGATGAGCAGGATCTCGTGACCGTTCTCCAGCAGCTCGCCCGCGATGGAACGGCCCACCGCGCCGGCTCCGGCAATCGCGACCCTCATGCGTGGGCCTCCTCGGGACCTTCGGCGAATGCCGCCTCGACGGTTTCGACGTCGTCGGTGCGCATCATGACGTGTACCAGGTCGCCTTCCTGCAGCACGGTCTGGGAGGTCGGCAGCATCGCCTCGCCCAGCCGGGTGAGGAAGGCGACGCGGACGCCGGTCTCCTCCTGAAGTTTGCTGATCTTGTGGCCGACCCAGGACGGGGCGGTGTGCACCTCGGCGAGCTGGACACCGCCGCTCGGATCGCGCCACAGCGGCTCGGCGCCGGACGGCAGCAGCCGCCGCAGCATCTGGTCGGCGGTCCAGCGGACCGTGGCGACGGTGGGGATGCCCAGCCGCTGGTAGACCTCGGCGCGGCGCGGGTCGTAGATCCGGGCCGCGACGTTCTCGACGCCGAACATCTCGCGGGCCACGCGGGCGGCGATGATGTTGGAGTTGTCGCCGCTGGAGACCGCGGCGAACGCGCCCGCCTCCTCGATGCCGGCCTCGCGCAGCGTGTCCTGGTCGAAGCCGACGCCGGTCACCCGGCGGCCGCCGAACGACGAGCCGAGGCGGCGGAACGCGGTCGGGTCCTGGTCGACGACGGCGATGGTGTGGCCCTGGCTCTCCAGGGTCTGGGCGAGCGCGGAGCCGACCCGCCCGCATCCCATGATGACGATGTGCACGTCCACCTACCCCGCAGTCCTGGTCACTCCGCCGACCCGCACGAACACCCTGCTCACTCTTCTCTCTCCACCGACCGGGCAACGACGGGCCGCGCCGGTACGGCGCCGCCCGGGGACGAGCTTAAGCGGCAACCCCCGTGCCGTACGCATCCGCGGGGGGCTCGGGGGCGCCCCGGAAGGGTGGTGTGCGCGGTCGGTGAGGCGACGGCCACCGAGCGAAGTGGGAAATGGGATTCCGGATACCTGGCGGATGGGCACGAGCGGGCGACGGTCCGCCGGGGACGGCCGCGCGCCCCGCCCGTCGCGGCCCCGTCCCCGCCCCGTGCGACCTCGCATCGGCCCGGTCGCCCCGTGCGGCCCGCCCGGTACGGGCCTCGCGTCCGGCCGCCCCGTACGGGCCGCGCTCCGCCCCGTGCGCCCCGTGCCGTGGCTGGTGCGGAGCCCGTGGGGCCGGGTGCGGCGTTCGGTGATCATGAGGCACGCTACGCGGGTGTCCCTGCCTCACCAGAGTCCGTTCGCCCCGCCGCCGCTGTCATCGCCCTCGATGGTGGTCTGCGGGGACGACGCCCTCGCCCACCGCATCGCGGCCGAACTCCGCGACGTCTACCGCGAACGCGTCACCCTCGTCCTGCCGTCCGCCCGGGAGCCGCACCGGCCCCGTATCCCGCCGTCGCTGCGCGGCCTGGGGCGGGCCTCCGCGCTGATCGGGCGGGTCACCGCGGCGGTGGCCCGTACCTCCCTGCTGCCGTCCGACGGGCCGGGCGCGGATGACGGCGTGCCGCCCGAGGAGAGCGTCCGCATCCTGGAGTCGGCCGAGGCGGACGACGCGACGCTGATCGAGGCGGGCGTGCCCGGGGCCGAGGCCCTGGCGCTCGTCTACGACGACGACGAGACCAACATCCACGCCGCGCTGCGCGCCCGCCGCCTCAACCCCCGGCTGCGGCTGGTCATCCGCCTCTACAACCGCAAGCTCGGCCAGCACGTGGAGGCGCTGCTCGACCAGGCGGCGGCGGTGGCGGCGGCGGACACCGGTCCGGCGGACCCCGAACGGATCGACGCGTCGACGACCGTGCTCTCCGACGCGGACACCGTCGCGCCCGCCCTCGCGGCCACCGCCGTCGCCGGCACCAGCAAGGTCATCGAGGCGGACGGGCTGCTGCTGCGCGCCGTGGAGCGCGGCCCCGGCACGGCGCCCCGGGGGACCGGCACCCCGCTGTGCACCCTCGCGCTGCTGTCCCCCGCCGCCGACGACCCGGGGGAGGGCCACCGGGCGGGCCGCCACCGGGGCGCGTCGCGCGGCGCCGACGACGACGGGCCGGTGATGCTGCCCGGCGCGGAGGCCACCGCCGCGGCGCGGGAGGCGGGCGGCAACGCCGTCGTCCTGGAGAACGTCACCTACGGAGGGTGGCAGTCGCGGCCCCGTGCGCTGCGCGGGCGTGGTGCGCCGCTCGGCTCGCTGTTCTCCCGCCGGTTGCGCTGGTCGATCGCCGGAATCGTCGGCGCGGTGCTGGCGCTGGCCATCGCCGCCACGCTCACCACCGGCGAGTCACCGCTGCGCGCCGCGTATCTCTCGCTGCTCGACCTGTTCGCCATCAACGACCCGGCCGTCGATGAACCCCCCGCCCGCAAGGTCCTCCAACTGCTGTCCGGACTGACCGGGTTGCTGCTGCTGCCGGTGCTGATCGCCGCGGTGCTGGAGGCGCTGGGGACGTTCCGCAGCGCCGCCACGCTGCGCCGTCCGCCGCGTGGACTGTCCGGCCATGTCGTCCTGCTGGGCCTGGGCAAGGTCGGTACCCGGGTGCTGACCCGTCTGCACGAGATGGGCATCCCCGTGGTGTGCGTCGAGGCCGACCCGGAGGCGCGGGGCATCCCGGTCGCCCGCCGCCTGCGGGTGCCCGTCGTGCTGGGTGACGTCACCGACGAGGGCGTCCTGGAGGCCGCCAAGATAGGGAGGGCCCGTACGCTGCTCGCCCTGACCAGCGTGGATTCCACCAATCTGGAGGCGGCGCTCTACGCCAGGTCGCTCACTCCGCGGTTGCGGGTGACGCTGCGGCTGTTCGACGACCGGTTCGCCACGGCGGTCTACCGCACGCTGCGCGCCGCGCATCCGCGGGCCCTGACCCGCAGCCGCAGCGTCACCTTCCTCGCGGCGCCCGCCTTCGCCGGTGCGCTCATGGGCCGTCAGATCATCGGCGCGATCCCGGTGGAGCGCCGTGTCCTGCTGGTGGCCCGGGTCGAGGCGCGCGCCCATCCGGAACTGGCCGGCCGCACCGTCGCCGAGGTGCTCCGTCCCGGTCTGCTGCGGGTGCTGGCGGTGGACACCTCCGCGCCCGACGGCGCCGGAGCGGACACCCCGCCCGCCGAACCGGACGGGGTGGAACGGGAGCCCGCCCGCCTCGTCCACGAACTCGGCGACGACTACGTACTGCGCCCGCAGGACCGGGTGTTGCTGGCCGTCACCCGCGAAGGGCTCGGTGATCTGCTGGGCCGGCGTCCGGCCGCTTCCGGGATCCGGCAGGATTGAGGCATCGAGATGTCCGGGATCCGGCAAGGAAGGTGCGGGGAGTGCGTGACGTGGTGGAGCGGTACGGGGGAGAGCGGTCCGCGGGCCGGTTCGGACGGGGCGGCGCCACCGGCGCGCGGTGCGGCGGCGCCCGGTGAACCGCCGCATGCCCGCCGCGATATCCGACACCTTCCTCGACGGGTACGCCACGCTGCTCGGCGAGGTCTCGGCCACCGGCCGGACGCTCGGCCGCCCCGAGCGGGAGGCCCTGCGCGACCTGGGGGAGCGGGCCGCCGAGGCGGGCCACGGCCTGCGGGAGCTGGTCGGCCTCTACCTCGGTGAGACCCGCCGGGTCTGGGGCACCCTGCCCGGCGTCGCCCGTGCCGCCGGGGTCACCGAGTGCGCCCGCACCGGTGACGCGCTGCTCGGCGCGGTGGAGGCGGCTGTCGCCGCGCTCGGCGAGGGCCATGAGCGGGCGACGCGGCTGGCGCTGCGTGAGGAGGAGGCCGCCCGCCGGGAGTTCGTCGACGATCTGCTCTACGGTCGCAGCGATCTGGGGCGGCTCGCCGAGCGCGCGGAGCGGTTCGGACTGCGGCTGGCCCGCGCGCACGCCGTCGCGGTCGCCGAGGGCAGCGGCCCGTACGACGACGTCCACCCCGTCGCCGGGCGCGTGGAGCGCGAGCTGATCGGCCGGTTCGGCGACCGGGACGCGCTCATCACCACCAAGGGCGGGCGGCTGGTCTGCATCGCGGCCAGCGCCGAACCGGCCCTCCTGGAAACCTTCGCGACCAGCGCCCGCGCCGCGGTGGGCGGCCGGGAAGGCGCCCGGCGGGTCGCCATCGGCCGCCCGCACACCGGCCCCCAGGGAGTGGTCCGCTCCTACGAGGAGGCGCTCGGCACCCTGGAGCTGGGCGAGCAACTGGAGCTGTCCGGACCGGTGCTGCGCGCCGCTGACCTGCTGGTCTTCCCGGTGCTGCTGCGCGACCGTGCCGCCATGGCCGACCTCGTCCGCAGCGTCCTGGGCCCGCTGACCGAGGCGCGCGGCGGCGCCGGACCGCTGCTGGAGACGCTGTCGGCGTGCGCCGCCGCCGGATACGTCAACGCCGAGGCGGCCCGCCGCCTGTCGGTGAGCGTGCGCACCCTCTCCTACCGGCTGGAGCGCATCAAGCTCCTCACCGGCTACGACCCCGCCGACGGATTGCAGCGCTTCACCCTGGAGACGGCGGCGCTCGGAGCCCGCGCGCTGGGCTGGCCGGGCACCCCGCTGTGACCTGAGGGGCCGGACGGGGCGCCGTCGCCCGGCCCGTCCCGGCGCCCCGGGCCGCCAGGGATGTCGGTTGGCGATAACAGGCCATCAAGAACGCATAAAGATTGCCGGGAACCGGCAATGTGTTCTCCCCCGCCCCGCTGCCAGGATGCGTGCATCGACAGCGGTACCGCCACCGGCGGCACAACGGGGGAACGATCATGGCCGAATTTCTGCGAGCCGCGCTGGCCTTTCCGGCGGCGCTCTTCAGCTTCGCCCTGGTCGTCGTCGCCGTGTACTGGCTGCTGGTGCTGGTCGGCGGCGCCGGCGTGCACATCCTCGACGGGGGTGAGGGTGGCCACGCCGGCACCGATGACGCAGCCGGCGCCGGACTTCCGGTGACGGTCTCGCTGTCGCTCGGCCTGCTGTCGGCCTGGCTGGTCTGTCTGGCCGGTGCGGCGCTGCTGCCCGCGGGGCCGCCGCGCGCCGCCACCCTGCCCGTCGCCCTCGTGGTGGCCTGGGCCGGGGTGCGCCTCGCCGGACGCCTCGCCCGCCGCGTGCTGCCGCCCGAGAAGGTCGCCTCCCGCGACGACTTCATCGGCCGCGTCTGCACCGTACGGACCGGCCGCGTCGCCGCCGACTTCGGTCAGGCGGAGGTCCGCGCCGACGACGGCTCCACCGCCGTCGTCCAGGTCCGCACCGACGACAGCGGGCTGACCGCGGGCAGCAGCGCCCTCATCTACGCCTACGACGCCGACGGCGAGTTCTTCCGGGTCACGCCCTTCGACGGTGCGCTGGACCCGCACGAACCCGTCGTCTGAGTGACTGCCGCACACCCGCGGCAGTCACCCGCCCTCAGGTGCGCCGCCGCATGCCGCGCGCCGGGTCCCGTCACGTCGTCACCCTCCCGAATCGACACAGGGATTTATCGATGGATGCCCTCACCATAGGAATCGGCGTAGCTGTCGCCGTAGCCGTCCTCCTCGTGCTGGTCGCGGTCTTCGCCGTCACCCGCCTCTACCGCAAGGTCCACCAGGGCCAGGCGCTGATCGTCTCCAAGTACCGCAAGGTGGAGGTGACGTTCACCGGTGCGGTGGTGCTGCCGGTGCTGCACAAGGCCGAGGTGATGGACATCTCGGTGAAGACCATCGAGATCGGCCGCACCGGGCACGAGGGCCTGATCTGCAAGGACAACATCCGCGCCGACATCCGCATCGCCTTCTTCGTCCGCGTCAACAAGACGAAGGAGGACGTCGTCAAGGTCGCGCAGGCCATCGGCACCGAGCGGGCCAGCCACGACACCACCCTCCAGGCGCTGTTCGCCGCGAAGTTCTCCGAGGCGCTCAAGACCGTCGGCAAGCAACTGGACTTCCAGGACCTGTACACGATGCGGGACGAGTTCCGGGACCGGATCATCGCGGTCATCGGTACCGACCTCAACGGCTACAGCCTGGAGGACGCGGCGATCGACTATCTGGAGCAGACGCCGCTGTCGCAGCTCGACTCGGCCAACATCCTCGACGCGCAGGGCATCCGCAAGATCACCGAACTCACCGCGATCGAGCACGTCCGCACCAACGAGTTCCAGCGCAACGAGGAGAAGGAGATCACCCGGCAGAACGTCGACGCCCGCGAGGCCGTCCTCGAACTCCAGCGGCGCCAGGCCGACGCGGAGATCAAGCAGCAGCGGGAGATCGAGATCGTCCGGGCGAAGGAGGAGGCCGAGACGGCGCGGGTGCAGGCCGAGGAGCGGCTGCGGGCCCAGTCCGCGCACCTCAAGACGGAGGAGGCGCTCGGCGTCCAGAACGAGAACCGCGAGCGGGAGATCGTGGTGGCGGTCAAGAACCGGGAGCGGATCGTCGCCATCGAGAACGAGCGCATCGAGAAGGACCGGCTGCTGGAGGTCATCGCCCGGGAGCGGGAGACGCAACTGACCCGGATCGCCGCGGACAAGGAGGTCGAGGCGGAGAAGCGGGAGATCGCCGACGTCATCCGCGAGCGCATCGCCGTCGAGAAGACCGTCGCCGCGCAGGAGGAGGAGATCAAGAAGCTGCGCACCGTCGAGGAGGCGGAGCGCGAGCGGCAGTCGCTGATCATCCGCGCCGAGGCCGAGGCGCAGGAGCGGCTGGTCAAGGACATCAAGGCGGCCGAGGCGGCGGAGGCGGCGGCCACCCACCGCGCCGCCGAGGAGATCACCCTCGCCGAGACCCGCCACAAGACCGCCGAACTGGACGCCCGGGCCAAGATCCGGCTGGCCGAGGGCGCGCAGGCCGAGGCGGCGGCCGCCGGCCTCGCCGAGGTGCAGGTCCGCGAGCGGAACGCCGAGGTCATCGAGCGGTCCGGGCGCGCCGAGGCCGAGGCCGCCGCGGCGCTGCTGCGGGCCGAGGCGGACGGCGCCCGCGCCAAGGCGCTCGCCGAGGCCGAGGGGACGACCGCGCAGGCGCACGCCGACGCCGTCGCCATCGGCGAGAAGCTGAAGGCGGAGGCCGCCGGGCTCACCGAGAAGGCCCGGGCGATGGCCGCGCTGGACGCCGCGAGCCGGGAGCACGAGGAGTACCGGCTGCGGCTCGCCGCCGAGAAGGACATCCGGCTCGCCGACATCGAGGTGCGGCGGCAGGTCGCCGAGGCACAGGCGACGGTGCTCGCCACCGGACTGGAGAACGCCCGGATCGACATCGTCGGCGGCGAGAGCGCCTTCTTCGACAAGGTCGTGGGCTCCATCGGCACCGCCAAGGGCCTCGACGCCCTCGTCGACCGCTCCGAGACGGTCCGTACCGTCGCGGCGCCCTGGCTCGACAAGGAGCACTCGACGTTCACCGGGGACCTCGGCGCGATGCTCGGCGGACTCGGCGCCGCCGGACTGCGCGACCTCACCCTCGCCGCGGCGCTCGGCCGGCTGATCGCCGGCGGCGGCCCGCAGGCCGCACCGCTCCAGGGCCTGCTGGACGCGGTCCGCGCCAACGGACTGGACGGTCTGCGCCTCGGCGACCTCGGCGGCCTCGCCGCACCGGCCGCCGCACCCGACGGCCCCACCGCCGTGAACGGCTCCGCGGCACCGGTCGCGTAGCCCGCACGGGGCAGGCGGACGGGGCGCGCGCACGGGGCCGGCCCCGTCCGCCCCTACGACGTCAGCAGCCCGGTGGCCCGGCAGCGGTGCCGGGCCACCGGGAGAGAACCGGGGAGAGCCGAGAGTGAACACCGACAGCGCGCAGCACACACCGGACACCGCGCCGGGCGTCCCGGCGGACCGCGGGCCGGACGTCTCGCCCGGCGACGGCACGTACGAGGTGCTGCGCGACCGGCTGCTGGCCGCCGCGGGGGAGCTGGCCGAACGGGCCCGCGCCCTCAACGCCCGCCGCACCGAGGAGTTCGGCGGCGCGGGCCTGGAACTGCGCGCCACCGGGCAACTGGAGAGCGCCGCGCCCTGCCTGCCCGGCGACGTCGTCGAGGTCGGCGGCCATCTGCTGTTCGGCCACCACCCGCCGGCCACCACCGCCGAGCCAGGACCCGATGACGTCTTCGCGCTGTACCGCCGCGACGGCGACGCCCTCGCCCCGGCCGCCCCCGGCGCGCTGCCCGGCCTCCTCGACGACCCGCGCTTCCGCCGCGACCTCGCCGGACTGCACCGCTACTACCGTCAGGCCCGGCTGTGCGAACTGCGCCGCACCGATTCCCTGCTGCTCGCCGTCTTCCGCACCGGCCGGCGCCCCGGCGACCTGCGGGCGCTGCGCTGGCGGATCGCCGCCGACGGCACCCCCGCCTACCTCGACGACAAGGGCGAACGCGACCTCACCGACCCGCCGGCCCACGACGTCGTCTGGACCGCCGCCACCCGCGAGGACCACGTCACCGGACGCCATCCGCACCTCGCCGTCCAGGGCGCCGTGTACGTCTCCGTCTCCGGCGGCCGTCTCACCCTCAAGGCGGAGAACGACACCACCACGCCCGACGGCATCCACTCCGAGCCCGTCGACGAACCGCTCCAGTCGCTCGCCGACGCCGAGGTGGAGCACGCCCGCACCGGCCCGCTGATCCTGCTGCGCGTCCGCCCGTACAACGAGGAGACCGTCCGCTGCCTCGTGTACCACACCCGCACCCGTACCGCGCGGCGCATCGACGCCGTGGGCCGGGCCTGCCGCGCCCTCCCCGACGGGCAGGGCCTCGTCTTCCCCGGCGGCTACCACCTCGCCACCGGCGCCACCAAGCTCTTCGGCACCGCCGCCGACGGCCTGGAGTTCGCCCGCGCGGTCCGCTCACCCAACGGCGAGGACGTCCTCTACGTCTTCCGCCGCCCCGCCGACGGCCACACCCTGCTGCTGCCGTACAACGTCATCCGCGAGGAGGCCGCCGCCCCGCTCACCGGCCGCGGCCACGCCCTCTTCGCCGACGGCACCCTCGCCGTGCTCCGGGCCACCGGCACCGAGGCGGCCCGCGTCCACCCGCTCCAGGTCTGGCAGACCCCCTTCACCTCCGACGCGTACGCCGCCGCCCGCCCGCAGGGCGACGGCCCGCTCGCCCGCGTCGGCAACGCCGGACTGGTCTCCGGCATCGCCGATCTGCTCGGTGTGGCCCGGATGGCCGCCGAGAGGGAGCCGTCCGCCGCCGTCTACGACGCCCTCGCCGCGGCCGCCACCCGCGCCGCCGACACCCACCACTGGCTGGCCGACCCCGATCTCGGCGCGCCCGCCGGACCCCTCGCCGACGTCCGCGAGACCGCCACCCGGGTCGTCGAGGAGTACGCCCGGGTCACCGCACTCCGCGAGAGCGCCGCCGAGCAACTGGCGCGCGCCACCGCCGAGACCACCGCCCTGGTCCGCCGGATCCGCGGCGAACAGCCCGAGGACACCGCAGCCTGGGCCGGGCACCTCACCGCACTGCGCCGCGCCCAGGGCCGCCTGGAGTCGCTGCGCGAGGTCCGCTACACCGACCTCACCGCACTGGACGCGCTCGCCGCCGGTCTCACCGACGACCTCGCCGCCACCGCCCGCCGCGCCGTCACCTTCCTCGCCGCCGACGACGCCTTCGCCACCACGCACCGCACCGTCGCCGCGCTCACCGACGAGGCGTCCGCCCTCGCCACCACCGCCGACGCCGCGGCCCTGACCGCCCGGATCGACGAGGTCGCCGAGGGCCTGCGCACCGTCACCGACACCGTCGCCACCCTCGACCTCGACGACACCACCGTCCGCACCGCCGTCCTCGGCCGCGTCGGCGACGCCCTCGGCGCCGTCAACCGCGCCCGCGCCGCCCTCGACGCCCGCCGCCGCACCCTCGCCGAGGCCGAAGGCAGGGAGGAGTTCGCCGCCCGTCTCGCCCTCCTCGGCCAGTCGGTCTCCGGCGCCTTCGCCGACGCCGCCACGCCCGAGGAGTGCGATACGCGACTCGCCGCGCTGCTCCTCCAGGTGGAGGACCTCGAAGCGCGCTTCGGCGGGCCCGACGGCGGCGCCGACGATGTGACGGACGCCCGCCTCGCCCGGATCGCGGAGCGGCGCGACGAGATCCACGAGGCGTTCGCCGCCCGCAAACAGGCCCAGCTCGACGCCCGCGCCCGCCACACCGACCGGCTCGCCGAATCCGCCGACCGCGTCCTTTCCACCGTCACCCGCCGCGCCCGCGCGCTGACCGCCGCCGACGACATCCACGCCTACTTCGCCGCCGACCCGCTCGTCGCGAAGGTCCGCGCCACCGCCGCCGAACTGCGCACCCTCGCCGACCCGGTACGCGCCGGCGAGCTGGAGGGCCGCCTCGCCGCCGCCCGCCAGGAAGCCGTCCGCGCCCTCCGCGACCGCGCCGACCTCTACGACACCGAGGGCACCCTGCGGTTGGGCCGCCACCGCTTCGCCGTCAACACCCAGCCCCTCGACCTCACCCTCGTCCCGCACGGTGACGGCCTCGCCTTCGCCGTCACCGGCACCGACTACCGCGCCCCGGTCGACGACCCCCGCCTGGCCGGCGACCGTGCCTTCCGGGAGTTCCGCGACGAGCCCCTCGCCTCCGAGTCCCCGTCCGTCTACCGCGCCGAACACCTCGCCGCCCTCCTCCTCGACCACGCCGAACGCGGCCACGACGGCCAGACCCTGGACGCCCTGTACGCGGCGCGCGCCGACGGCACCCTGCCCGACCTGGTCCGCGCCGCCGCCCAGGCCCGGTACGACGAGGGGTACGACCGCGGCGTCCACGACCGGGACGCCACCGCCGTCCTCGACGCCCTGCTGCGGCTGCGCGCCGACGCCGGACCGCTCCGCTTCACCCCGCGCGTCCGCGCCGCCGCCCAGCTCTTCTGGCAGCACGGCGCCGGTCCCGCGGCCCGCGCCGCCTGGGCCACCCGCGCCCGCTCGCTGGCCCGCGCCCGCGCCCGCTTCGGCCGCGCCGACGGCACCGACGCCCTCGCCGCCGAGCTGACCGGCGCCGCCACCGCCTTCCTGACCGCCACCGGCCTGCCCGGCCCGGCGTCCCCCGGGCCCGGCGGCGCCCCGGACGGTGCCGCCGCGTCGGATCCCGCCCCCCTCGGCACGTACCTCGTCGAGGAGCTGGCCGAGGGCAGCCCCCGCTTCGCCACGGGCGCCGCCGCCCGCACCCTGCTGACCGGCTTCCACCAGGCCCTCGGCGGCCCCGGCTCCGCCGCCGTCGAGGAGTACGCCGACGACCTGACCGCCCTCGGCGGTGACCTCGCCGCCCGCCACCAGCTCGTCACCGCCTGGCTCGGCGGCTACGCCGGTGCCGCGCACCCCGACCTCCCCGAAGCCGCCGCCATCGAACTCTGCGGCCCCGACCTGCCCCGCCGCCCCGTCGACGCCCCCGTGACCTGCGCCGTCGACGGCCTCCTCGGCAGCCACCCGGCCCTCACCGACGGCACCCTCCCGCTCCGCCTCGACGAACTTCTCGACCGCACCCGCGCCTTCCGCGCCCACCGTGTCCCCGCGCACCGCGCCTACACCCGCCACCGCGCCGCGCTCCTCGACGCCGAACGCCACCGCCTGCGCCTGGACTCCTACCGCCCGCAGGTCATGCCCGCCTTCGTCCGCAACCGCCTGATCGACGAGGTCTACCTGCCGCTCATCGGCGACAACCTCGCCACCCAACTCGGCACCGCGGGCGCCGGCCGCCGCACCGACAGCCAGGGCCTGCTGCTCCTGCTCTCCCCGCCCGGCTACGGCAAGACGACCCTGCTGGAGTACGTCGCCGCCCGCCTCGGCCTCGTCCTCGTCAAGGTCGACGGGCCCGCCCTCGGGCAGCACACCACCTCCCTCGACCCGGCCGCCGCCCCCGACGCCGCCGCCCGCCGCGAGGTCGAGAAGATCTCCTTCGCCCTGGAGATGGGCAGCAACGTCCTCCTCCACCTCGACGACATCCAGCACACCTCGCCCGAACTCCTCCAGAAGTTCATCCCGCTCTGCGACGCCCAGCGCCGGATGGAAGGCGTCCGGAACGGCGAGGCCCGCGGCTACGACCTGCGCGGCAAGCGGTTCGCCGTCTGCATGGCCGGCAACCCCTACACCGGGTCCGGCCGCCGCTTCCGGCTGCCCGACATGCTCGCCAACCGCGCGGACGTCCACGACCTCGGCGACGTCCTCGCGGGCAAGGAGGAGCTGTTCGCCCTCTCCCACATCGAGAACGCGCTGACCGCCAACCCGCACCTCGCCCCGCTCGCCACCCGCGACCGCGCCGACACCGACCTGCTCGTCCGCCTCGCCCGCCGCGACCCCACCGCCCACGCCGACCGCCTCGTCCGCCCCTACGCCCCCGCCGAACTGGAGCAGCTCCTCGCCGTACTGCGCACCCTGCTGCGCGTGACGGAGACCGTCCTCGCCGTCAACCGTGAGTACATCGACTCCGCCGCGCGGTCCGACGCCACCCGCACCGAGCCGCCGTTCCTCCTCCAGGGCTCGTACCGCAACACCAACAAGCTCGCCGCCCGGCTGGTGCCCGTGATGAATGACACGGAGACCGAGGCGCTGCTCGACGACCACTACCGCGCCGAGGCCCGGACGCTCACCGGCGGCGCCGAGGCCAACCTCCTCAAACTCGCCGAGCTGCGCGGCCGCCTCACCCCCGGGCAGGCCCGCCGCTGGGCCGAGATCAAGCGGACGTGGCGCACCGGCTGACCCCGTACGGGCCCCCGTGGGGGAGATGTGCGCGTCCGGTGAACACCCTGGGACGGCGCTGTGCCACCCGCCACCCGCCGCTTCCGCGAGGCGGGTGGCGGGTGGGCCGCGCCCGCGGCGAAGGCTTAGCATCCTCTCCGTGTCCAAACTGACCGACGTGCCCAAACGCATTCTCATCGGGCGCGCACTGCGCAGCGACAAGCTCGGCGAGACCCTTCTCCCCAAGCGCATCGCCCTTCCCGTCTTCGCCTCCGACCCGCTCTCGTCCGTGGCCTACGCCCCGGGCGAGGTGCTGCTGGTGCTCTCCGTGGCGGGCGTGTCGGCGTACCACTTCAGCCCGTGGATCGCGGTCGCCGTCGTGGTGCTGATGTTCACCGTCGTCGCGTCGTACCGGCAGAACGTGCACGCCTACCCGAGCGGCGGCGGTGACTACGAGGTCGCCACCACCAACCTCGGACCCAAGGCGGGGCTGACCGTCGCCAGCGCGTTGCTGGTCGACTACGTCCTGACCGTCGCCGTCTCCATCTCCTCCGGCATCGAGAACCTCGGCTCGGCGATCCCCTTCGTCGTGGAGCACAAGACGCTCTGCGCGATCGCCGTCATCGTGCTGCTGACGCTGATGAACCTGCGCGGCGTCAAGGAGTCGGGCAAGCTCTTCGCCATCCCGACGTACGTCTTCGTCGCCGGCGTCTTCCTCATGATCCTCTGGGGCGTCTTCCGCGGGGTGATCCTGGGCCACGGCATGAAGGCGCCCACCGCCGACTACACCATCCACGCCGAGAACGGCGGACTGGCCGGCTTCGCGCTGATCTTCCTGCTGCTGCGCGCCTTCTCCTCCGGCTGTGCGGCGCTCACCGGCGTCGAGGCGATCTCCAACGGCGTCCCGGCGTTCCGCAAGCCCAAGTCGAAGAACGCCGCCGCCACCCTCGCCCTCATGGGCGGTCTGGCCGTCACCATGTTCTGCGGCATCATCGCGCTGGCCATGACCACCGGCGTGAAGATGGCGGAGAAGCCCGCCACCGACCTGCTCGACCACGGTCACCCGGTCGGTTCCGGATACACCCAGAACCCGGTCATCTCGCAGGTCGCCGAAGCGGTCTTCGGCAAGGGCTCGTTCCTCTTCGTGATCCTCGCGGCGGCGACCGCGCTGGTCCTCTTCCTCGCCGCGAACACCGCCTACAACGGCTTCCCGCTCCTCGGCTCGATCCTCGCCCAGGACCGCTACCTCCCCCGCCAACTGCACACCCGCGGTGACCGCCTCGCGTTCTCCAACGGCATCGTGCTGCTCGCCGGCGCCGCCGCCGTCCTCGTCTATATCTACGGCGCGGACTCCACCCGGCTGATCCAGCTCTACATCGTCGGCGTCTTCGTCTCCTTCACGCTCAGCCAGATCGGCATGGTCCGGCACTGGAACCGCCATCTGCGCACCGAGAAGTCCCCGGCGGCCCGCAACCGCATGCACCGCTCCCGCGCGATCAACGCCTTCGGCGCCACGCTGACCGGTCTGGTCCTCGTCGTCGTGCTGCTGACGAAGTTCACCCACGGCGCGTGGGTGGCCCTCCTCGGCATGGTCATCTTCTTCGTCACGATGACCGCGATCCGCCGCCACTACGACCGGGTCTCCGAGGAGATCGCCGCCGCGGACGCTCCCGACGACGACGTGGTCCGCCCCTCCCGGGTGCACTCCCTCGTCCTCGTCTCCAAGGTCCACAAGCCGACCCTGCGGGCCCTGAACTACGCCAAGCTGATGCGCTCCGACACCCTGGAGGCGGTCAGCGTCGACGTCGACCAGGCGGACACCAAGGCGCTGCGCGCCGAATGGGAGCGCCGCGGCATCGAGGTCCCCCTCAAGGTCCTCGCCTCGCCCTACCGCGAGATCACCCGCCCCGTCGTCGACTACGTCAAGACGCTCCGCAACGAATCCCCGCGCGACGTCGTCTCGATCTACATCCCGGAGTACGTCGTCGGCCACTGGTACGAGCACCTGCTCCACAATCAGTCCGCGCTGCGCCTCAAGGGGCGGCTGCTGTTCACCCCCGGCGTGATGGTCACCTCCGTCCCCTGGCAGCTCGACTCCTCCGAGGCGGCCAAGAAGCGGGCCCGCCGCCGCGCCGAGTGGAACGCGCCGGGCGCCGTCCGCCGCGGTCCGGTCAGCCCGCCGAAGAAGGACAAGGCCGCACCCCGCAAATGAGCGAGGCCGTGCCGGGCGCGCGCGAGGCGCCCGGCACGGGGCACGGCACGGCGGCACGTAGACTCGAAGGCTGTCGTCCGCCGTACCCGGCCGCGGCCCCGCCGCGCCGGTCCCACCCTTTGGAGCTTCGCCCGCCATGCAGACAGAACCCGAGAAGTCGCTGGTCGGCGAGGAGTACGAGGTCGAGGTCGGTCCCGTCGCCCACGGCGGCCACTGCATCGCCCGCACCGACGAGGGCCAGGTCCTCTTCGTCCGCCACGCCCTGCCCGGCGAGCGCGTCACCGCCCGCGTCACGGAGGGCGCCGAGGGCGCCCGCTTCCTGCGCGCCGACGCCGTGGAGATCCACACCCCGTCCAAGGACCGCGTCGAGGCGCCGTGCCCGTTCTCCGGCCCCGGCAAGTGCGGCGGCTGCGACTGGCAGCACGCCGCGCCCGGCGCCCAGCGCCGCCTCAAGGGCGCCGTCCTCACCGAACAGCTCGCCCGGCTCGCCGGCCTCACCCCCGAGGAGGCCCGCTGGGACGGCACCGTCGCCCCCGCCCCCGGTGACAAGGTCGCCAAGGGCGAGGTCCCGGCCTGGCGCACCCGCGTCCAGTACGCCATCGACGCCGACGGCCACGCCGGTCTGCGCAAGCACCGCTCCCACGACGTGCAGCCGGTCGACCGCTGCCTGATCGCCGCCCCCGGCGTCACCGAACTCGGCATCGAGAAGCGCGACTGGCCGCAGATCGCCACCGTCGAGGCGATCGCCGCCACCGGCTCCAGCGACCGGCAGGTCGTCCTCACCCCGCGCCCCGGCGGCCGGCTGCCCATCGTCGAGCTGGACAAGCCGGTCTCGGTTCTGCGGATCAACGAGAAGGACGGCGGCGTCCACCGCGTCCACGGCCGCCCCTTCGTCCGCGAACGCGCCGCCGACCGCACCTGGCGCGTCGGCAACGGCGGCTTCTGGCAGGTCCACCCCATGGCCGCCGACGTCCTCGTCGAGGCCGTGATGCGGGGCCTGATGCCGAAGAAGGGCGACACCGCCCTCGACCTCTACTGCGGCGTCGGTCTCTTCGCCGGCGCGCTCGCCGAACGCGTCGGTGACAAGGGCGCCGTCCTCGGCATCGAATCCGGCAAGCGCGCCGCCGAGGACGCCCGCCACAACCTCGCCGACCTCGACCGCGTCCGCATCGAACACGGCAAGGTCGAGCAGGTCCTGCCCCGCACCGGCATCACCTCCGCCGACCTCATCGTCCTTGACCCGCCCCGCGCCGGCGCCGGCCGCAAAACCGTCACCCACCTCGCCTCCCTCGCCCCCCGCCGCCTCGCCTACGTCGCCTGCGACCCCGCAGCCCTCGCCCGCGACCTGGCCTACTTCCGCGACGCCGGCTACGTACCCCGCCGCCTCCAGGCGTTCGACCTGTTCCCGATGACGCATCACCTGGAGTGCGTGGCGATCTTGGAGAAGGCGGGCAAGGGGGCCTGACCTGCTGTTTCTCTGAGTGCGCACCAAGGGTGTCACCTGCGCCGGGCGCGATGTCCTGACCTGTGTCCGCCGCACGTGACGCATGCGTGACGCACGGAGAGGGCGATTTCCGATGGGGCGTCATGCCTGATTGGCGACTGCCGGGCGGACCCTCAGACGTGTGGCGGTGGGCGCCGTGAAGGGGCGGGGATCGGCCGGCCCGGCCCGGCGTCCCGCAGGTCGCCATCGGTATCTGTAGGGAGGCTCCCGGTCGCCCCCTTGCCCTGAAGGGGGCGCGGCGGCAGGGCGACCCGCATGGTGAAAGCGGAGCGGTCGGGCCTTCTGGGTGATCCGCCCGAGGGGCGTGCCCCGGTGCTCCGCCTGGAGGGTGTCGGGCCGGTCTCGTTGCCGCGGTGTCGCGACCGATGTGGCGGGGGAGTTGCGGCGATGTTACCGGCACTGTTTCGATCGGTGGGGCGGCAGTGCGGGCGCACATCGCTGCTGGTCGAGGGGGCCTGGCCGGCTACATGCCGTTTGAGCTGGGAATCTTTCAGTTGAGGAGGGTCGAAACTTTCGTAAACTAAATCGAATATAGGGATTGACCTGGGTTACGCGCAGGCTTCAGAATCGCTCGCGGCTGCCGGGATCTGGAGTCTGGACGGCCTTGCCGACCCCTCAAGGAGGAGAACGATGCTCTCCACCCACTCGCGTCGTGGCGCGCGCTCACATCGGATTCGCGTCGTCGCACCACTGGCCCTGCTGGCCCTGGGCGCGGGCCTGCTGTCGCCGGCCCTCATGACGACGTCTTCCGCCCAGGGTGCGACGCTCCTGCCGACGTCACAGGCGCCGACGCCCCCGGCCACGGGCGCGTACGCCAGCGGGAAGTACCGCAACCTGTTCAAGGAGTGGGACCCCGCCCTGACCGACGCCAAGGTCAACGCCAAGGTCAACGCGTACTGGGACGCCTTCTTCGGAAACACGGACGACAACCGCAGGCTCTACTACGCCGCCGGCTCCAACGGCAACGGGCCCCTGGCCTACATCAAGGACACCGGCAACGACGACGTCCGCTCCGAGGGCATGAGCTACGGCATGATGATCGCCGTCCAGCTCAACAAGAAGCCCGAGTTCGACGCGATGTGGAACTGGGCGAAGACGCACATGCAGCACAAGAGCGGTGCCCGTACCGGCTACTTCTGCTGGCAGGCCTCGTACACCGGCTCCTGCAAGGACGACAACCCGGCGACCGACGGCGAGGAGTACCTCGCCACCGCGCTCTTCTTCGCCGGCCACCGGTGGGGCGACGGCAAGGGCATCTACGACTACACGGGTGAGGCCAACCGCATCCTCGACGTGATGCTCCACAAGGAGGACATGAACGGCGGCGTCGTCGACGGCGTCACCAACATGTTCAACCGCACCCGCAAGATGCCGGTCTTCGTGCCCTACAGCACCGCCGCGCAGTTCTCCGACCCGTCCTACCACCTGCCCGCCTTCTACGAGCTGTGGGCCCGGTGGGCCGACGGCTACCAGGGCCGGCAGGCCGAGGACCGGCAGTTCTGGAAGGACGCCGCCCGGGCCAGCCGCGCCTACTTCACGAAGGCGACCCACCCCGAAACCGGCCTGAACCCCGACTACGCCGAGTTCAGCGGCGCGCCGAACAACACCGGCAACCACGGCGACTTCCGCTTCGACGCCTGGCGGACCTCGGTCAACTGGGCCGTCGACCACGCGTGGTGGGCTGCCGACCCCGCCGCGACGGCCCGCACCGACCGCCTGCAGAGCTTTTTCGTCTCCAAGGGCGCCGACGCCTACGTGAGCCAGTACTCCCTGGCCGGCAGCCCGCTGTCCGCCGACCGCTCCCCGGGCCTGATCGCCTCCAACGGCGCCGCCTCGCTCGCCGCCACCCACTCGCGGGCCTGGGGCTTCGTCGAGGGGCTGTGGAATCTCCAGCCGCCCACGGGCAAGTACCGCTACTACGACGGCCTGCTCAGCTTCATGGCCCTGCTGCACGCCAGCGGCAACTTCCAGATATACGGCCCCGGCGGCGACACCACCCACACGCCGGCGCCCCACGGGTCCGTTCGCCACCACCGCCCCTGACGCCCTCCGGTCTCACCGCCACCGTCGGAGCGGGACGGATCGCGCGCCGGCCCGGACGAACGAGGCCACGGCGCCTCCTGCACACCGCCTCGCACCATGCCCCCGGGGAAGGCTCCTTCCCCGGGGGCTTCCCATCGTCCGGGCGCCCACCGCGTCCGGGCGCCGCCCACTCGCCCGGAAACGCGAACATGACGACCGATCACCCTCACCGCACCCACCCGCCCGTCTCAAAACCCTTCGGCCGGCTGCCGGACGGCACCGAGGTCCGCCGCTGGTTCCTGGAGAACGGCGGGACGAGGCTCTCCGTACTCACCTACGGGGGCATCGTGCAGTCCCTGGAGACACCCGACCGGCACGGCCGGTACGAGAACGTGTCCCTCGGGTTCGACAGCCTCGACGGCTACCTCGCCTCCGACGGCTTCCTCGGCGCGCTCATCGGCCGCTACGGCAACCGCATCGCGAACGGCCGGTTCACGCTCGACGGCACCCGCCACTTCCTGTCCGTCGCCAGGGGCGAGCACACCCTCCACGGCGGCGCGAACGGCTTCGACCGACGGGTGTGGACGGTCCACGGATTCACCAGGGACGGCGACGTCGGCCTCGTCCTCACGCTGACCAGCCCCGACGGGGAGATGGGGTTCCCCGGAACCCTGCGGGTGCGGGTGCTGTACACGCTCACCCCGACCGGTGCCTGGCGCGTCGACTACGAGGCCGTCACGGACAGGCCCACCGTCGTGAACCTCACCAGCCATGTGTACTGGAACCTTGCCGGAGAATCCTCCGGGCCGGTCCTCGACCACGAGCTGTCGCTCACCGCGTCGCGGATGACCCCCGTCGGCACCGGCCTCATCCCGACCGGGCGGCTGGCGCCCGTGGCCGGCACGCCCTTCGACTTCCGCGAGCCCACACCCGTCGGATCGAGGATCGACGCCGACTCGCCGCAGCTCCGGCACGCGGGCGGCTACGACCACAACTGGGTGCTGGACAAGGGCGTCACGGCCGTGCCCGGGCCCGCGGCCACGCTGCGGGACCCCGGGTCGGGGCGTGTCATGCGGATCTCGACCACCGAACCCGGGATCCAGTTCTACTCCGGCAACTCCCTCGACGGCTCGCCCGTGGGCAGCGGCGGGCGGGCGTACCGGCGCCGCGACGGGCTGTGCCTGGAGACCCAGCACTTCCCCGACGCCGCCAATCGGACCGCGTTCCCCAGCACGGTGCTGCGCCCGGGCGAGACGTACCGGTCGTCCACCGTGCACTTCTTCGCCGTGACGTGAGGAAACCGCCCACCGGGGCGGCGAGGCGCCCGGCCCGGGGTTCCCGGCCGGGCGCCTCCCCGCGTCCCGCGGTGCGGACGGTCACCGGCGGCGGCCCTCGGCGAGCGCCTCGCGGACCGCCCCGGACGCCGGCCCGGCGGCGTACCACTCGCCCATCAGGTTCACCGCGCCCTGCCCGTCGAACGTGTCCGGCACCCACGCGTACTCGTCGGTGAACCGCCGGACGGTGGAGGACGCCTCCGTGCCGAAACCATGGCACGGGCGGAACAGAAAACTTTCGATCCCCGGGGGGCTGTGCCCATCTCGGATGTGACGACCCCGCTTTCAGCGGGCGTCGCGCAGCAGACCGGGTGCGCGGGGCGTACCGGACGCGTCGGCGAGCACGCCTTCGATGCGGTGCCAGGCGGCCTCGTCACGCTCGGTCGCGGGCAGTTCCTCTCCGCGACCGGCTCCCCACGCGGTGGCCACCCGCACCGGATCGTCTCCCCACGCGGCTCCCGCGGCCAGCGCGGCGGCGCCCGAGGCGACCAGTTCGCCGGCCGCCGGAAGGACCAGCGGCCGCCCCGACAGCCTGCGGATCGTCCCGACCCACGCGCGCCCCTTCGTCCCGCCGCCGATCAGCCGCAGGGGCCGCTCGCGTACCGCCGGGCCCGCCGGATCGAGGCCCGCCACGGCGTGGAGGTCGTCCAGGGCGCGCAAGAGGCTGAACGCCGCCCCCTCGTACGCGGCGCCGAGGATCTGCTGCGGCGTGGTGTGGTGGCGGAGCCCCGTGAGGACGCCGGAGGCGTGGGGGAGGTCGGGGGAGCGCTCACCGTCCAGGTAGGGCAGCATGACGGTCTGCCCGCCGGGCTCGGTGTCCTCGCGGTCGAGCCCGAAGAGGCCGGCGACCTTGTCGACCGCCAGCGTGCAGTTGAGCGTGCAGCCGAGCGGGAGGTACGTACTGTCGGCTCCGGCGAAGCCGGCGAGCCCGGCTGTGGCCGGCCGGGTCCGGGTCGCGGCGAAGACGGTGCCCGACGTCCCGAGGCTGATGACCGGGTGGTCGAGCAGGCCCTCGGCTCCCAGCCCCAGCCCCACGGCCGCCGCCATGTTGTCCCCGGTCCCCGCGGCCACCGCGATGCCGGGCCGCAGCCCCAGGAACTCGGCTGCCCGCACGGTCAGCGAGCCGACCCGCGTGGCCCCGCCCGCGGCGACCACGGGCAGCAGCGCGGCATCCAGGCCGATCAGCTCCAGCAGGTCGGGGTCGTAGGCGCGGGTCCGCGTGGAGTACCAGCAGGTGCCCGACGCGTCGCCCGGGTCGGTGGCCGCGGTGCCCGAGAGGCGCTCGGTGAGGAAGTCGTGCGGGAGCCGGACGGCCGCCGTGCGGCCGGCTGTCTCGGGCTCGTGCTCACGGAGCCACTGCCACTTGGTCGCCGTCATGGAGGCGACGGGAACGGACCCGGTCCGCTCCAGCCACGCGGCCGGGCCGCCCAGGGCCTCGGTCAGCGCGATCGCCTGCGGTGCGGAGCGCGTGTCGTTCCACAGCATCGCCGGCCTCAAGGGCCGGCCGGCGGCATCCAGGACCACCAGGCCGTGCTGCTGTCCGGCCACCGCGATGCCGACCACCGTGGACGGGGCGACTCCCGACTCGGCCAGGGCCGCGCCCGCGGACGCGCGCAGCGCCTCCCACCAGCTCTCGGGATCCGACTCGCGGATGCCGGCTTCGCCGTGCACGGCGTGCGGGGCGCGGCCGACGGCCAGGATCCGGCCGCTGTGGGCCTCGACGATCGCGGTCTTCGTGGACTGCGTCGAGCTGTCCACACCGAGGACTGCAGCAGAGGTCGGCACGGGGTACCTCGCACGGGAAGAGTGTTTGGAAGATGACACAACAAATTAAATTAAGGGCCTCTCATCGCCGCACGTCAAGGCTTTCCTGGAGTCGTTCGAGGCTCCGACGGAGGCGATGGAGGCTTGCCTCCCCCTCCGAGGTCGGATATTAGTTTTGTGGCACAACAAATCTGCGCCACGGCAACACGTCACGGGAGCACTCCATGTCGAAGCTCTTCACGCCCACCCCCGACGACCGGTTCACCTTCGGCCTCTGGACCGTCGGCTGGCAGGGTCGCGACCCCTTCGGCGACGCGACCCGGCCCGCCCTCGACCCGGTCGAGTCGGTCGAGCGGCTCGCCGAACTCGGGGCCTACGGCGTCACCTTCCACGACGACGACCTGATCCCCTTCGGCGCCCCGGAAACGGAGCGCGATGCCCTCGTCAAGCGGTTCCGCTCCGCCCTGGACCGCACCGGTCTGAAGGTGCCCATGGCCACCACCAACCTCTTCACCCACCCGGTCTTCAAGGACGGCGGCTTCACCGCCAACGACCGTGACGTCCGCCGCTACGCGCTGCGCAAGACGATCAGGAACATCGACCTCGCCGTCGAGCTCGGCGCCACCACCTACGTCGCCTGGGGCGGCCGCGAGGGCGCCGAGTCCGGCGCCGCCAAGGACGTGCGGGTCGCGCTGGACCGGATGAAGGAGGCCTTCGACCTGCTCGGTCAGTACGTCACCGACCAGGGCTACGATCTGCGCTTCGCCATCGAGCCCAAGCCGAACGAGCCCCGCGGCGACATCCTGCTGCCCACCATCGGCCACGCCCTCGCCTTCATCGAGCGCCTGGAGCGGCCCGAACTGGTGGGCGTGAACCCGGAGACGGGGCACGAGCAGATGGCCGGGCTGAACTTCCCGCACGGCATCGCGCAGGCGCTGTGGGCGGGCAAGCTCTTCCACCTCGACCTCAACGGGCAGTCCGGCATCAAGTACGACCAGGACTTCCGGTTCGGGGCGGGTGACCTGCGCCAGGCGTTCTGGCTGGTCGACCTGTTGGAGTCGGCCGGCTACACCGGCTCGCGCCACTTCGACTTCAAGCCGGTGCGCACCGACGGCTTCGACGGCGTCTGGGAGTCGGCGAAGAACTGCATGCGGAACTACCTGATCCTCAAGGAGAAGGCCGCCGCCTTCCGCGCCGACCCCGAGGTCGTCGCCGCTCTCGCCGCCTCCCGCCTCGACGAGCTGGCACAGCCCACCGCGGCCGACGGACTCGCCGCCCTGCTGGCCGACCCGACCGCGTACGAGACCTTCGACGTGGACGCGGCAGCGGCGCGGTCCATGGCCTTCGAGCGCCTCGACCAACTGGCCCTGGACCACCTGCTCGGTACGCGCTGACCAGCCGGGACAATCGAAGCCGAGGCAGGCCCTGAAGCGGAGCCGGCCTCGGCGTTCCCCGTTCAGCCGCCTCCCCGGGAGTCCACAGTGTCCTCAAGCGTCGGCAAGACGGCCCATTCCCCGGGCAGCCCGATGGACCAACTGGCGGTGCGGCGCGCCAACCTCGCTCTGGTACTGGCGGAGGTCCGGTCGTCCGACACCGCCTCCCGCGCCGCCGTGGCCCGGCGCACCGGTCTGACCCGCCCCACGGTCTCCAGCCTCGTGAACGCACTGCTCGAACTCGGCCTGGTGCGGGAGACGGACCTTCAGCAGGACGGTTCGGTGGGCCGGCCCGGACGGAAGCTCGAACTCGACGGCAGCACGGTCGCGGCTCTGGGCCTGGAGATCAACTCCCGGTACCTGGCGGCCTGCAGCGTCGATCTGGCAGGGCGCACGATCCAGGAAAGGCGGCTCGTCCACGACGGCGCCGGGGAGAGCGCCGACGACACGATCCGCGCCGTCGCTTCGCTCACGGCCCAGCTCATCGAGCATGCCGAACACTCCGGGATCCGTGTGGTCGGCGCGGGCGTCGCCGTACCGGGCCCGGTGGAAGTCGCCACCGGGCGGGTGCACGCCGCCCCCAATCTGCGCTGGAACGACGTGCCCGTCGCCGACCTGCTGCGCGCCGAGGCGGGACTGGCCGACGGCATGAGCGTCGTGGTCGACAACGAGGCGAACCTCGCCGCCCTCGCCGAGTGGGAGCAGGCGCATCCCGGCGTCAGCGACCTCATGTACGTGACAGGTGAGGCCGGTATGGGGGCGGGCATCGTCGCGGGTGGGCAGTTGCTGCGGGGCAGGTCCGGCTTCAGCGGTGAGCTGGGCCATGTGCAGATCGACCCGGCAGGAGTCCGCTGTGCCTGCGGGCGCACGGGATGCATGGAGACGAAGGTCGCGCTGCCCGCGGCCCTGGACCTGGCCGCGCCGGACCTCGCCCGGCCCGCGGCCGGCACCGCCGACCCGGCCTGGGGGCCGCAGGAGCAGACCGCGGAGCTGGCCCGCCGGGCAGCCGCGGGTGACTTCCGGACCCTGGCGGGCCTGGACGAGATCGGGCGGTGGCTCGGGACGGGGCTGTCCATCCCGGTGAATCTCCTCAACCCGGAGGTCGTCGTTCTCGGCGGCTACTTCGCCGCGGTCGCGCCCTATCTCCTGCCCGCGGCCATGCGGGAGATGAGGAGCCGGGTCGTGGCCGGTGACGCGGCGCTGTGCCGCGTCACCGGATCGGCGCTCGGCTTCACCGCCGCCGTGCGCGGCGCCGCCGGCGTCATCGTGAAGGAGGTGTTCGCCGACCCCACCCGTGTGGCCCGGTGATGTGCGGCCCGCGCCCGCCTGCGCGAGGTCGGGGTCCGTATCCGGGTGTCACCACCAGGCCGCCGTGCCCCACGCCGTCACGGCCGCGGTCGGGAACGGCGCGCCGCAAGACGTCGCGATCTCCACGGCGCGGAGGGGCCGGGCGCACCGGCCGGGCCGGATCGTCAGACCGCGTCGCGGGCGGAGGGCGGGGACGAGGCCGGCGCCGGCTTCTCGGGCGGCGGGGCCGTGCTGTTCCTGACGACGAGGCTGGTCGCGAGCTCCAGGCGGGTCACCGAGTGCTCCCCGGCGCGCAGGCGCAGCAGCATCTGCGCGGCCTCCTCGCCCATCTGACGGAGCGGCTGGTGGACGGTGGTGAGGGCCGGGCTCGACCAGCGGGCGATCACGACGTCGTCGTACCCGACCACGGACAGGTCCTCGGGGACGCGTAGTCCGCAGACCCGGGCGGCCTCCAGGACGCCGAGCGCCTGGAGGTCGCTTCCGGCGAAGACCGCCGTGGGCCGGTCCGGCAGGCGCAGCAGTTCCAGAGCGCGTGCGTAGCCGCCCTCGACGTGGAAGTCGCCGAAGCGGATCAGGGCCGGATCGACGGGGACCCCGGCCATGCCGAGGGCCGAGCGGTAGCCGTCGAGGCGCGCGAGGGAGCACAGGACGTCTTCCGGGCCCGTGATGATGCCGATGCGGCGGTGTCCGAGGTCGACGAGGTGGCGGGTGGCGGCGACGCCACCGGACCAGTTCGCCGAGCCCACGGAGGGCACGTCGGGTTCCGGGTCACCCGCCGGATCGACGATGACGAACGGGATGGAGCGGGACCCCAACTGCTGCTTGACCTCGTCGGGGAGCGAGGAGAAGACGAGCACGACGCCGATCGGGCGGCGCTGCAGCACGCCCTCGATCCAGTCGGCCGCCGGGGCGTGCCGGGTGCCGCTCTCCGTGAGGACCACGCTGGCGTGGTGGGCCTTGGCGAGGTTCTCCACGCCCCGGATCAGCTCCATGGACCAGACGCTGTCGAGTTCGTGGAAGACGAGCTCGATCAGGGGCGCTTCGCCGGCCGCGCGGGTGGTCCTGCGGTACGAGTGCGCCTCCAGCAGCGACTCCACCTTGCTCCGGGTGCGGGGCGAGACGTCCTGCCGTCCGTTGAGAACTTTCGAAACTGTCGAAAGTGACACCCCGGCCTTCTGAGCCACCTCAGCCAGGGTGATCCGCCTGTTCTCCTCGTCATCGCGCATTTGAGCAGCATAAAGCACACCTCTGGGCGCCCTTGGCGTCACGTTTCCGTAACGCGGTCGCAAGGGGTTGACCTGTTCGACGCCCCGGCTTAGCGTCCCGCACATGAAGTTTCGGAAACAGGGCCGAAACTCTTTCGAAAGGTGAGCGTGATGAAGCGACACGCACAGCTCCTGAGAACCGCTGTCGTCGGTGGAGCGTCGCTGGCGATGACCCTGTCCCTCGCCGCCTGCGGCTCCGGCGACTCCGCCGGCGGCGACCCGGGCACGATCCACGTCCTGGTCTACGGCGACGCGACGAACAAGGCGGAGAAGCGCCTCGTCGACACCTTCAACAAGACCTCGAAGATCAAGGCGATCCTCGACACCGTCCCGGGCGCCGACTACCAGTCCAAGCTGCAGACGATCATCAGCGGCGATCAGGCCCCCGACGTGTTCTTCAACTGGGGCGGCGGCAGCATCAAGCCGTACGCCGACGCCGGGATGCTGATGCCGCTCGACGGCTTCATCGCGAAGAACCCCAGGCTCAAGTCCGGCTTCCTGCCGTCGGTCTTCAACACCGCGGTCGTCGACGGCAAGCCCTACGGCGTCCCCATGCGGGGCACCCAGCCCGTCCTGCTCTTCAGCAACCGGAAGGTGCTCAAGGACGCGGGCGTCACCGCGCCGCGCACCTGGGAGCAGCTCCTGGCCGCGGTCAAGGCCCTGAAGGCCGAGGGCGTCACCCCGATCGCCCTGGGCGGCGGCGACAAGTGGCCCACCCAGATGTGGTTCCAGTACGTCTACGACCGGGTCGCCGGCCCCGGGCTCTTCGAGAAGGCCGCCAAGGGCGACAAGGACGTCTGGGCGAGCGCCGACAGCAAGAAGGCGCTCGGCATGCTCAAGGAGCTGATCGACGCCGGGGCCTTCGGCACCAACTACGACTCGGTCAAGTTCACCGACGGCGGCTCCCCCGCCCTGCTCGCCAACGGCAAGGCCGCCTTCGAACTCATGGGCTCCTGGGAGTACTCCACCCTCCAGGACGCCTACCCCGACTTCGTGAAGAACGACCTCGGATACGGCGCCTTCCCGACCGTGGAGGGCGGCAAGGGCGCTCCCGGCGACATCACCGGCAACCCCAACAACTTCTACTCCGTCCTCAAGACCACCAAGCACCCTGAGGCCGTCGCGGAGTTCTTGAAGCTCATGTACTCCGACGAGTTCGTCAAGGCCCACCTCGCCGTCGGGAACCTGCCGACCACCACCAACACCCCGAAATTCCTCGACCGGTCCGACAACCCGGAGTACTCGAAGTACCAGTACGACCTGGTGAAGAAGGCCCCCGCCTTCCAGCTCTCCTGGGACCAGGCCTTTCCGCCGGCCGCCACCACCACGCTCTACCAGGCGGTCCAGCAGTTCTTCAACGGACGGATGGACACCGACGCCTTCATCGCCGCCATGCAGAGCCTGCCCGCGGCCTGACCTCCGGAACGCCTGACATGACCACTTTCGCAGCTTCCGTCGCGGACAGCGGGAAGAAGACCCGGAACCGGAGGCGGCCCCGCCGCCCCGCCACCGGGGTGGGCCGCCCGGGCTTCGCCTGGGCGGCGCCCGCCGCCGTCTTCTTCGGCCTGTTCGCCCTCGTACCGCTCCTCCTGGTCGTCGTGCTCTCCTTCACCCGCTGGAACGGCCTCGGCTCGCCCGGGTTCGCCGGCCTGGAGAACTGGAACAAGCTCTTCGACGACCCCGTCATGGTCAAGAGCCTCTGGCTGAGCCTCGTCCTCACCGTCCTCGGCGTCGCCGTCCAGACCCCCATCAGCATCCTGCTCGGCGTCTGGGCCGCCGGCCACCAGCGCAACCGGGCCATCCTCTCGGCGATCTACTTCGTCCCGCTCCTGCTCTCCATCACCGCCGTCTCCGTCCTGTGGCGGGCCGTCCTCGACCCGAACTTCGGCATCCCCTCCCAGGCGAAGTGGCTGTTCGGCGACGGCAATCTCTTCGGCGGGCAGACCGGTGCCCTCGGCGTCCTCGTCTTCGTGAGCACCTGGCAGTTCACGCCCCTGCACACGCTGCTCTACCAGGGAGCCGCCCGGGCCATCCCCCAGGTGCTCTACCAAGCCGCCCAGATCGACGGCGCCGGGCGGGTGCGGCAGTTCTTCCACCTCACCCTGCCGCAGCTCCGCAACACCGTCGTGACCTCGACGATCCTCATGGTCGTCGGCGGCCTGACCACCTTCGACACCGTCTTGATCCTCACCCAGGGCGGCCCCGGAACCGACACCACGAACAGCGCCTACTACATGTACGAGAAGGCCTTCAAGAGCTTCGATTTCGGCATGGCCTCCGCCATCGCCCTGCTGCTCGTCCTGGTCGCCAGCATCGTCTCCCTGGTCATGGTCCGCCTCAGCGGCTACGACAAGATGCGCAGCACCATGGAGGGCGTGTGATGAGGAAACGCCCCAACTACCTCGCGGGCTTCGGATCGCTGGTGTGGCTGTTCGTCGTCGGCCTGCCGCTGTACGTCATGCTGATCGCCACCTTCCAGACCCGGGCGGACTACGCGGCGAACGGCCCTCTCGGATTCCCGACGCACTTCACGCTCGACAACTACCTCAACGACCTCAGCGACGGCTTCGCCCAGTACTTCCTCAACACGGTCGTCGTCACCGTGTGCGTGGTGGGCCTCGTCCTGCTGCTCGTACCGCCGCTGGCGTACGCGATCGTCCGCAGCGACGGAAAAGCCACCGGCAGGGTCTTCCGGCTCTTCCTGCTCGGCCTGGCCATCCCGTCCCAGGCCGTGATCGTGCCGATGTTCTACCTCATCAAAGAGGCCGGCCTCTACGACAACCTCATCGGCGTCATCCTTCCGACAACTGCCTTCGCCATGCCCGTCTGCGCCCTGATCCTCACCGGCGTCATGCGCGACATCACCTCCGAGCTGTACGAGGCGATGACCGTCGACGGCGCCTCCTCCTGGCGGATCTACCGCCAGTTGGTACTGCCGCTGTCCAAGGGCGGCCTGTCGACCGTCGTCGTCTTCTCCGCCCTCCAGGCATGGAACGGCTTCCTGTTCCCCCTCGTGCTCACCCAGTCCTCGGAGAACAAGGTCATCACCATGGGTCTGTACGACTTCCAGACCGAGCACGGCGTCGACATCCCCGGCCTGCTCGCCGCCGTCGTCCTGTCCATGCTCCCCATCCTGCTCGTCTATCTGTTCGCCCGTCGTGCCCTGGTCCAGGGCCTGATGGGAGTCGGAGGAAAGTGACCGCCCACATGGACACGCCGCCTCACACCGCACCCGCTCCCTGGCGGGACCCCGCGCTGGACCCCGAGACCCGCGTCGACGCGCTGATCCGCGCGATGACGCTCGAGGAGAAGGCCGGCCAGCTCTTCGGCGTCTGGGTCGGCGCCTCCGACGAGGGCGCCGAGGTCGCGCCGCACCAGCACGACATGGAGGAGCCGGTCGACCTCGACGACCTGATCCCCGACGGACTCGGCCAGCTCACCCGCCCCTTCGGCACGGCCCCCGTCGACCCGGCGCTCGGCGCCCTGTCCCTGATGCGGACACAGGCGAGGATCGTCGCCGGCAACCGCTTCGGCATCCCCGCCGTCGCCCACGAGGAGTGCCTCGCCGGCTTCGCCGCCTGGGGTGCCACCGCCTACCCCGTCCCGCTGTCCTGGGGCGCGACCTTCGACCCGGACCTCATACGGGAGATGGCAGGAGCCATCGGCCGCGACATGCGCTCGGTCGGCGTCCACCAAGGGCTGGCCCCCGTCCTCGACGTCGTGCGCGACGCCCGCTGGGGACGCGTCGAGGAGACCATCGGAGAGGACCCGTACCTCGTCGGCACGATCGCCACCGCCTACGTCCAGGGCCTGGAGTCCGCGGGCATCGTCGCCACCCTCAAGCACTTCGCCGGCTACTCGGCCTCCCGCGCGGGCCGCAACCTCGCCCCCGTCGGCATGGGCCGCCGCGAGCTGGCCGACGTGATCCTGCCCCCGTTCGAGATGGCGATACGCGAGAGCGGTGTCCGGTCGGTCATGCACGCCTACACCGACACCGACGGCATCCCCTCCGCCGCCGACGAAGCGCTCCTCACCGGTCTGCTCCGCGACACCTGGGGCTTCACCGGCACCGTCGTCGCCGACTACTTCGGCATCGCCTTCCTCAAGACCCTGCACGGCGTCGCCGGAACCTTCGGCGAGGCCGCCGGAGCCGCCCTCGCCGCCGGAGTCGATGTCGAACTGCCCACCGTCAAGACCTTCGGAGGCCCTCTCCTCGTAGCCGTCGCACGCGGCAAGGTCCCCGAGAGCCTCGTCGACCGCGCCCTGCGCCGAGTCCTCCTCCAGAAGGTCCGCCTCGGCCTCCTCGACCCCGAATGGAGCCCCGTCCCGCCGGCCCTGGAGAACGCCGACACCACCGACCCCGAGCTTCTGCGCGGCACCATCGACCTCGATCCCGCCTCCAACCGCGACCTCGCGCGCCGGATCGCCGAACGGGCCGTCGTCCTCCTCCGCAACGACGGCACCCTGCCGCTGGCCCCCGCCGTACCGCCGCGCATCGCGTTGATCGGCCCCACCGCCGAAGCCGCCACCGCCGTCCTCGGCTGCTACTCCTTCCCCGTCCACGTCGGCGGGCAGCACCCGGACGCCCCCCTCGGCATCGACCTGCCCACCCTCCACGACGCGCTCCGGGCGGAGTTCCCCGCCGCCGACATCGTCGTCGCGCAGGGCACGGGCATCGACGACGGAGCGACCGAAGGCATCCCCGCGGCCGTCGCCCTCGCCCGCGGCGCCGACCTCGTCATCGCCGCGCTCGGTGACCGCGCCGGCCTCTTCGGCCGCGGCACCAGCGGCGAAGGCTGCGACGCCGAATCCCTCAGCCTCCCCGGGGCCCAGCAGCAGCTCCTCGACGCCCTCCTCGACACCGGCACCCCCGTGATCAGCACACTGCTGGCCGGACGCCCCTACGCGCTGGGCCGCGCCACCGACGAGGCGGCCGCCATCGTCCAGTCCTTCTTCCCCGGCGAATCCGGAACGGCCGCCATCGCCTCCGTCCTCAGCGGCCGCACCAACCCCAGCGGCCGTCTGCCCGTCAGCGTCCCCCGGCACCCCGGCGCCCAGCCCTCCACCTACCTCGCCGCCCGCCTCGGCCATGCCAGCGAGGTCTCCAGCATCGACCCCGCCCCCGCGTTCGGCTTCGGCCACGGCCTCACCTACACCACCTTCGCCTGGTCCGGCCTCACCGTCGAGGCGACCCAGACGCCGACGGACGGCGCGTTCCATCTCGCCTTCACCGTCGAGAACACCGGAGACCGCAGCGGGACCGAACTCGTCCAGCTCTACCTCCACGACCCGGTCGCCTCCGTCGTCCAGCCCGTGCAACGGCTCATCGGCTACGTGCGGCTCGACCTCGCCGCGGGCGAGAAGAAGCGCGTCGCCGCGGACGTCCCCGCCGACCTCGCCTCCTTCACCGGCCGCGACGGCAGGCGCGCGGTCGAACCGGGAGAGCTGGAACTCCGGTTCGCCACCTCCAGCACCGCCCCCGGACTCACCGCCCGCGTCACCCTCACCGGCCCCGTGCGCCACGTCGACCACCACCGGCACCTGCACGCCCGTTTCCGGACCGTCCCGCACACCTCCCACTGACCCCATGGCTCCGGCCGGCTTCCAGGCCGGCCGGAGCCGTTTCCGTCACGAGCGAAGGAGCTGCCATGACCAGCCCCCTGACGAACTGGGCCGGGAACGTCACCTTCGGCATGCGGCGCTTCCACGCCCCCACCTCTGTCACGGAACTCCGGCAGATCGTGGCCCGGTCCGACGCCGTACGTGCCCTGGGCACCGGACACTCGTTCAACACCCTCGCCGACACGACAGGCGACCTCGTCTCCACCGCCCGCCTCCCGCAGACGATCGACATCGACCCCGCCGCCCGCACCGTCACCGTCAGCGGCGGCACCCGGTTCGGCACCCTCGCCTCCGCCCTCCACGACGCCGGGTACGCCCTCCACAACCTCGGCTCGCTGCCGCACATCTCCATCGCCGGAGCCTGCGCCACCGGAACGCACGGATCGGGCGACACCAACGGCAACCTCTCCTCGGCCGTCCGCGCCCTTCGCTACGTCGATGCCGCGGGCGAGTGGGTGACGCTCGACCGCGGCTCCGCCGAGTTCGCCGGCTCGGTCGTGGCGCTCGGCGCCCTCGGCATCGTCACCCACCTCACCCTCGACGTGGTGCCCGCCTTCGACGTCCAGCAGTGGGTGTACGAAGGTCTCCCCGCCGAGACCCTGCGGGCCCGGTTTCCCGAGGTGATGTCCGCCGGCTACAGCGTCAGCGTGTTCACCCGGTGGCGCGGCGAGTCCCTCGACCAGGTCTGGCTCAAGCGCAAGGTGGACGATGACGGACCGGCCCCCGGCCCCGCACGCTGGTACGGAGCGACGAGAGCCGACGCACAGCGCCACCCCGTCCCCGGCATGGCCGCGGACGCCTGCAGCCTCCAGCTCGGCATCAGCGGCCCCTCCCACCGCAGACTTCCTCACTTCCGCCTGGACGCGACCCCCAGCAGCCGCGGCGACGAGCTCCAGTCCGAGTACTTCGTCGCCCGTGAGGACGCTGTAGCCGCCTTCGACGCCCTCCACGCCGTCCGGAGACACTTCGTCCCATACCTCCGGATCAGCGAAATCCGCACGGTCGCCGCCGACGACCTCTGGCTCAGCCCCGCCCACAACCGGGACTCCGTCGCCTTCCACTTCACCTGGCTCCCCGACCGGAGCGCCGTCACCGCGGCCCTGCGGCACATCGAGAACGCGCTGGCTCCCTTCGCCGCCCGCCCCCACTGGGGAAAACTGTTCACCCTCGGACCGGACGCGCTGCGTGCTCTCTATCCGCACTACGGCACCTTCGAACAGCTCCTGAGGGCCCGCGACCCGGAAGGCGTTTTCCGGAACAACCTGCTCGGCCGGCTCTTCGCCCTTGGGGGCGGCCTCGAGGGGGTCTAGCTGTTCCACCGGCCGAGGGCCGGCGGCCCGGCGGCCGGTCCCGTCGGGCAGGGGCGCGCACCGGCGCACCGGTGTCCCGCGCGGTGTCAGTCGGAAGGGCTGATCTCGTAGGTCAAGGACTCCGCCAGCGCGCGCCAGACCTCGGCGGACAGGTCGATGTTGGCCGCTTCCTGGGCCTGCCGCGCCAGCCGCTGGAGGTCGGCGACCGCGGCGGCCTGCTCGCCCTTGAGGATGCGTAGCTGGGCGACGAGCGTGCGGTGGCGGATGCGGTCCTGGTACGTGAGGTGTTCCGGGTTCTCACCGAGTCCCTCGCACAGCTCCCAGGCGGTGGCGTACTCCTGGCGGTGGAAGGCCAGCCGGGCGCGGAGGCACTGGAACTCCTGCTGGTGGACCGGGACGTTGAGCAGTGCCACGGCGGGGGCGGCCGTGTCCAGATGGCGTTCGGCCTCGTCCGTGCGGGGCGGGTCCATCCGCAGGTACAGGGCCGAGGCCGCCAGCCGCAGCCGCAGCCACAGCGGCAGGTCCTCGCCGCTGGGGAGCAGGGCCATCGCCTCTTCCAGCAGCTCCGCCGCGGCGGTGTGCTGTCCCTGGCGGCCGCGGATGCTGCTGGCCGTCCACAGGGTCTCGCAGCGCAGGGAGCGGGGGAGGCTGTCGAGGAGTTCGAGCGCCTGGCCGGTGTGGGCGACGGCTTCGGCGAGTCTGCCGGTCTCCGCCTCGGCGGAGATGAGGGCCAGCAGGACGCGGGTGCGGTCGGAGGGGGGAAGGTCGTGCTCGTCCACCAGGGCGAGCGCTTCGTTGCAGGTGCGGTAGGTGCCTTCGGGTTCGCCGGATGACCTTTGACATCGTGCCAGTTGGACGCGGGCCCGGACGCGCAGCAGGGGATGGTCGATCTCGTCGCTCAGCGCGGTGAGTTCGGTGAGGGTCGCCAACTGCGCCGGACGCGCACCGGACTTGTGCTGCTGCTGCGAGAGGACCCACAGCGACTGCCAGCGGATCAGCGGATGGGCGGCGGCTTCGGCCCGCATGGCGTCGAGGATCAGTTGGGTGCCGCCCTCCTGCTCGGTCTGGGACAGCACCAGGGCGAGGGCCTCCGTGGTGCTGTCCACCAGACCGGAGTGGAAGAACGACTGCGGGAGATCGAGCTTGTCGCACAGGTAGTTGACGGCGCGGGGCGTCGCGGGGCGGTCGCCCGACTCCAGACGGGAGAGATAGGTCGTGGACATCCCGTGACCGGCCAACTGGGCCTGGGATATTCCGCGTGACTGGCGCACCGCCTTGAGCCGCAGGCCGAACTGTGGTTGGGCCAGGATGTTGCGGCCACGGGCAGACGTACCGGTCATGACCGCAACACTCCCATCGAGTGGTATGTGATTGTCAACTCACTCCGAAATTTAGTGTCGAACTGTCAGCAGTTCTTCACTGTCGGTGGTGGCGGCTCACGGCCACTCGATGCCCCGGGTCCCGGTGGACGCCGGCGCGGCAGTCGAACGGGCCCCCTCGTCACCGGCGGATGTCACCTGGCTGATTCCGGCTGCCGGGGTGGCGGGCAGAAGGGCGAGAGCGGAGACATGGCGGGGCTTGCGCACGGAACTTCCTTCTCGGTTCAGGGGGAACGGCGTGCTTCCCGGATGTGGTGGAACTGTCGAGCTTCTGTCGTGGCGGGGTGAAAGTAGCCAGAGCCCGGCTGAATTGACAACTGTCCGCAGTCGATTGACAAAGTTGGCAACCCTCATGAGGATGGCGCCCGTCCAGTGAGCAACAGGGGGTAACTGTGACTGCGACAGTGGCAACGCCCGTACACCGTCCCCGGATGGCGGTCGACGAGATCGGCGTGGCCGGTTCGCCGCGGCTGGCGGGCGAGGATCTCGGCCATGTGGAGGCTCTCGCGCGCAGCGGGGAGGACTTCGAACCCGTCCTGGTGCACAGGGGAACCGGCTTATTGGTGGACGGCAGGCACCGCCTGCTCGCCGCGCGCCTGCGCGGGGACCGCGACATAGCGGTGCGCTTCTGGGACGGGCCCGAGTCGGAGCTGTTCGCGCACGCGGTCGAGGTCAACGTCAAACACGGCCTGCCGCTCACCACGGCCGACCGGCGGGCCGCCGCGCTGAGGCTGCTCCGTGAGCACCCCTCCTGGTCCGACCGCCGGATCACCCAGATCACCGGGATCTCCCCGAAGACCGTCGCCCGCCTACGCCGGGATTCGACTGAGGAAGTGCCGCAGTCGAACACACGGGTGGGACGTGACGGGCGGCGCAGGCCGGTGGACGGCGCGGAGGGGCGGCGCGCTGCGCTGGCCTTCCTGGCCCAGCGGCCGGACGCCTCGCTGCGGGAGGTCGCCCGCGCCGCCGGCATCGCGACCAGTACGGCTCATCAGATCCGGCGACGGCTGCGGGCCGACGCGGAGCCCGCGGCGCCTGTGGGACCCGTGGCGCCCGCGGCGTCCACACCGGACCGGGCGCCGCGGGAGACGCGGTCCCGCGTCGACGACCGTGACGCCCGGGCCATCCTGCGGACCCTCATGCGCGATCCCTCGCTGCGCTTCAGCGAGTCCGGCCGGGATCTGCTGCGCTGGCTGACGACGCGCGCCGTGGACGCGCGGACGGGAAGCCAACTGGCCGCGGCGGTGCCTCCGCACTGTGTGCCGGCCGTCGCCGATCTCGCGGTCCGCTACGCGAAGGAGTGGTCCCGGCTGGCCGAACGGCTCTCCGCCGGGGAGCGCCCCGAACTCTGAGCCGCGCCGGCTCACGCGTGCGCCCCTCGCTCCTCGGCTTCGATCAGGACCCGGCGGAGCAGATCCGTCAGTTGCTGCCGCTCCTGCGGGCTCAACGTACTCATGATGCGGCGCTCCTCCGCCCCCTGGCTCTCCAGCGCGCCTTGCCAGGCCGCCTGCCCCTCGCTGGTCAGGACGGCGTCCAGCCGGCGCCGGTCGGTGCTGCTGGGCTGGCGGCGGAGGAAGCCCCGCTGCTCCAGGTGGTCGAGCCGGCTGGTCATCGCGGAAGGGGACAGCTTCAGGTCGGCGGCCAACTGCGAGGGGGAGGCGGTCCCGTTCCGCCCCGCGAGGGCGTGCAGGGTGAGGTATTCGAGGGTCTGCAGACCGTGGTCGGCGAGGGTCCCTTCCTTGACCGAGCCGAGGTGCTTGACCAGGACCCACATGCGCTTCACTCCTCCCTCGACCAGAGGATCCAGGGAGGGGAGGATCTTCATCCAGCGGTCGAGATGGTCGTCGACGGAGTCGCGGGCTGTCATGAGGTTGAAGTTACTCCACCATCGCACAATGCGCTGTCGAATATTGCGACATCAAAATAGCATGACGGTGTGACACATCCTCTGCGACTCCCCACTTTTCGGCTGCTCTTCGTCAGTCGCACCATGTCCACCCTCAGCGACTCGCTCGTCCCCACCGCCCTGAGCCTCGCCGTCGTCCAGATCACCGGATCGGCGGCCGCCCTGGCGCTGGTGCTCGGTTGTGCGCTCGGCACCCGGCTGCTCCTGCTCCCCGTGGCGGGTGTGGTCGCCGACCGGTACAACACCCGCTGGGTCGCCTTCGGTGCCGACGCCACCCGCGTCGTGACCCAGGCGGCCGTGGCCGTGGAACTCGGCTTCGGTCATCCGTCGATCGCGGCGATATGCGTCGCCCAGGTCGTGGCGGGTGCGGCGTCGGCCGTCAGCCTCTCCAACCTCACGCCGCTCGTGACCCGGGTCGTGACGCGGCCCGGCCGCCAGCGTCAGCAGGCCAACTCCCTGATGGGCGTGGCGAAGAGCATCTCGCTGCTGGCCGGTCCCGCCCTCGCCGGTCTGCTGATCTGGGCCGTGGGGATCAACTGGGTGTTCGCGGTCGACTCGGCCGCCTTCGGGGTCAGCGCGTTCCTGATGCTGATCATCCGTCTGGACCGGGAGGTGAAGCCCGCCAGCGCCCGCCGCGCCATCCGCGCCGGGCTCGTCGAGGGATGGGTCGAGGTACGGGCCAGGGACTGGTACTGGACCAGCCTGATCGCCCACGCCACCTGGAACTTCGTCGCCAATGTGCTGCTGACGCTCGGTCCGCTCATCGCCGTCACGCGGCTGGGCGGTCAGGACGCCTGGGTGGCCATCACCCAGGCGGGAGGTATCGGTCTGCTGGCCGGATCGCTGGTGGCCGGGCGGGCCCGTCCGCGGCGCCCCATCCTGGCCGGCAACCTCGTGCTGGCGAGCTACGCGGTGCCGCTGGTCTTCTTCGCCGTGGGCGCTCCGCTGCCCGTACTGGTGGGCGGGTACGGCATCGCCATGGCCGGCCTCGGCTTCCTGAACCCCACCTGGCAGACCACGATCCAGTCGGCCATCCCCAAGGACGTGCTCGCGCGGGTCAGTTCCTACGACTGGCTGGTCTCCCTCGCCGCCCAGCCGCTCGGCGTGATCGTCGCACCGGTCGCCCTGCACCTGTGGGGGGAGAAGCTGCCCTTCGCCGCGTCCGCGGTGCTCGTCGCGGCGGTGTGCGCCGGTACGGCCCTGGTGCCCGGCGTACGCAACCTCCGCGCGGAGCAGCCCGCCGAGCCGGAGCCGCGGGCCGCCGAGCCGGGGCCGGGGGCCGTCGACGCGCCCCCGGCGGCCGAGCGGTCCGCCGAGTCGGCGCGTACCGCCTGACGGGAGAGCGCGGCGGCGGGCCGGGTGCCGAGGTGTTCCGGCGTCCGGCCCGCCGGCGTGTGCGGCCCCACCGCGCGGGGCGTCGCGACGTGAGGACGGGGGAGCGCCCTGTCGTGACGCGAGGGCGGGGGAGGGGCGCCGTGCCGCGAGTCCGCCGGTGACCTCCCCGCCGTGCCGGGCCCGCCACGGGGCGGGTGCCGTTCGCGGCAACGGGTGTGCCGGGCAGCCGCGTACACCGGCCGGCCCGCCGGGCCGCGCGCAGGTCTCCGGAGCCGTACCACCGGGCCGGTCCGCCGAAGGGCGGGCCGGCCTCCGGCGTTCCCGGGGCGGCCGCGACGGCGTGGCGCGCCCCCGCCGGAGCGGCCCGCACCGTTCGGCCGCGACGGCGTATCGCCGAACTCCCGCCCCCCGCACTTGATCGCTTGACGCTCGTCAGGGCCGCCGGGACGATGAAGTCACCTCAGTTCGAGGTCAGTTGATCAGGCCGCGAGGGAGTTCCCCGGCCGATATCCCGCCTGTCCCGTCGTGCCCGGCAGCCGTGCGCCGCCGTGGTCCACGGCGTGGTCCGGCCTGCCCGAAAGGTGACCGACGATGAGCGATTTCGCTCTACTCCAGCAGGTGCGACAGATCTGGGCCGAGGTCCTCGACCAGGACCAGGAGGAGGTGCCGGTCGACGTCAACTTCTTCGAGGCGGGCGGCGATTCGCTGCTCTTCATCGTGCTGCTGGAGCGCCTCAACAGGCTGGCCGGCAGCGAACTGGAGGCGGCCGAACTCTTCGACTACGCGACCGTGCAGGCGCAGGCCGAGTACCTGGCCGCCTCGGGCGAGCCGACGGCGCCGGCCGGCGCCGTCCCCGCCGCGAACTGACGGGGGGCGGACCATGACGCGGGACACCGATATCGCGGTGATCGGCGCGGGCTGCCGGTTCCCGGACGCCGGCGGGCCGGAGGAGTTCTGGCGCAACATCGAGGGCGGCCTGGTCTCCGTACGGGACATCCCCGAGACGGAGCTGTACGCGGCGGGTCTCACGTCCGAGCAGTTCACCGCGGCGGACTTCGTCCCGCGGGCCGCCCGCGTCCGGGGTGCGGCCGACTTCGCGGCCGGCTTCTTCGGGTACTCCCGGGACGAGGCGGAGACCATCGATCCGCAGCAGCGGCTCTTCCTGGAGGTGTGCTGGGAGGCCCTGGAGTCGGCGGGGCACCCGCCCCGCACCCCCGCCCCGCGGACCGGCGTCTTCGCGGGCAGCCACGCCGGCCCCTACTCGGCCCGGCTGCTCGCGGCCAAGGCGGACCGGGACGGCTGGCCCGCCGCGCTCGGCGACCTCCACCACCACCTCGGCGGGGTGGGCGACTTCACGGCGGCCCGGGTCAGCTACAAGCTGGGGCTGCGCGGCCCCGCGACCGGCGTCCAGGCCGCGTGCGCCTCGGCGCTGTACGCGGTGCACCACGCGGTACGGGCCCTGCTGGCCGGCGACTGCGAGATGGCGCTGGCGGGCGGGGCGACGGTCCTGGAACCCGTCATCGGCTACCGCAGGCGCCCCGACGGCTCCCTCTCCGCCGACGGGCTGACCCGCTCCTACGACGCCGCCTCGACCGGCACCGCCTACTCCTCGGGCGTCGGCGCCGTGGTGCTGCGCCGCCTGCCGGACGCCCTGGCCGACGGGGACCCCGTCCTCGCGGTGATCCGGGGTACCGCCGTCGGCAACCACGGGGACCAGCGCCCCGGCTTCACCGCGCCCAGCGCCGCCGGAGTCGCGGCCGTCGTGGGGGACGCCCTGCGCGCGGCGGCGGTCACCGCCGACCGGCTCGGCTACGTCGAGGGGCACGGCATCGCCACGCCGATCGGCGACCGGATCGAGATCCGCGGCCTCACCGCGGGGCTCGGCGGCGACCCGGCCCCGGAGCCCGGCCGTATCGCCCTCGGTTCGGTGAAGGCCAACATCGGCCACGCCGGGGCCGCTTCGGGCATCGCCGCCCTGCTGAACGCCGTGAACGTCGTCCGCACCGGTGCGGTTCCGCCGCACCCCCTCTTCTCGTCGCCGCGCGAGCCCAAGTCCTTCGCGCGCAGCCCCTTCACCGTCACCACGAGCGGGCGGCGCACCGGCGGCGCCCCGTTCGTCCTCGTCAACGCGATGGGCTTCGGCGGAATGAACGCCGCCGCCGTGCTGGCGCCGCCGCCCGCCCCGGTCCGCCCGCCGGCCGCCACGCCCGCCCTGGTCCGGCTGCCGCTGTCGGCGCGGACGCGGGAGGAGCTGGACGCCCTCGCGCTGCGGCTGGCGGACGCGGTGGAGTCCCACGCGGCCCCGGTCGGCGATCTCGCGTACACCCTGCGGGTGGGGCGCACCGCCTTCGCCGAGCGCCGCGTGGTCACCGCACCCGCCGAGGACCTCGCCGCGGCCCTGCGCACACCCGAGGGGCCCGCCGTACGCACCGCGCGGGTCACCATGCCGCGTGAGGCCGCCCTGGTCGTCCCGCCGGGGCGGCCGGTCGCCCCGGAAGTGCGGGCCCGGCTCCGCGCCGCGTTCAAGGGCCGGCTGACGGTGGTGCCGGGCGACGCCGAAGTACCCGCCGGCGCGATCCCGGTACGGCTCCCGGAGGCGGCGGACGCCGGCGACCTGATCGACGACGCGGTCCACACCGCGTGGCTGCACGGTGTCGCGGTGGACTGGCCCGCCCTCTCCCCGGACCGCGGCCGCCGCGTCGCCCTTCCCACCTACCCCTTCCGGCGCGAGCGCTACTGGGCGCTCGGTCCCGTTCCCGCCCTCGCGGACTGAACCGCCGGTATCCCGCGATCATCCGCTGTTCCCCCGATCCGTAGGAGTTGTCCGTGCGCGCTCGCACGCTGTACCAGTGGTTCGCCGCGTCGGTGGCGGACCATCCCGACCGAGTCGCCCTGGAAGTGGGCGACGCCGCCTTGACCTACCGCGAACTCGACCGCCGGGCCGAGGCGCTGGCCGGCCGCATCCTGCGCGAGCGGGGCGAGGCGCCCCGCCGGGTCGCCCTGCTGGCCCTGCGCAGCCAGGTGGCGTTCGTCGGCTACCTCGCGGCCCTGCGGCTGGGCGCCTCCGTCGTCCCCCTCAACCCCCGCTTCCCGGCCACCCGCAACCGGACGACCTGCCAACTGGCCGGGATCGACCTGCTGCTGGCGGACGAGAACGGCGCCCCGCAGACGGCCGACCCCGCGCAGTGGGACGGGCTGCGGGTGCTCACCCTGGACGGCCCGGAACTGGACCGGCTGCCCGAGCCCGGTGAGCTGCCGGAGTACCGGACCGACCCCGAGGAGGTGGCCTACCTCCTCTTCACCTCCGGCTCCACCGGCCGGCCCAAGGGCGTGCCGATCAGCCACCGGAACGCCGCCGCCTACATCGCGCACTCCCTGGAGCGCTACCAGGTCCGGCCCGGCGACCGGGTGTCGCACACCTTCGACCTCACCTTCGACCCGTCGGTCTTCGACCTCTTCGTCACCTGGGCCGCCGGCGCCACCCTTGTCGTCCCGCAGCGCACCGAACTGCTGACGCCGGTGACGTATCTGACCGAGCGCCGGATCACGCACTGGTTCTCCGTGCCCTCGGTCGTCTCGGTGAGCCAGAGCCTGGGCAAGCTGACCGGCCACGCCGGAACGCTCCGCTACAGCCTCTTCATCGGCGAGCAGCTCACCCTCGAACAGGCCAGGGCGTGGCGCCGCATCGCGCCCCAGGCGCTCCTGGGCAACGTCTACGGACCCACCGAACTCACCGTGGCCTGCGCCGGGTACGAGCTGCCCGCGGACGAGGAGCGCTGGCCGAGCACCTCCAACGACTCCGTGCCGATCGGTGAGGTCTACGACTTCCTGGAGTGGCTCGTCCTCGACGACGACGGCCGCCCCGCGACCGACGGGGAACTGGTGGTCCGCGGCGCCCAGCGCTTCGCCGGCTACCACGACCCCGAGGACAACGCGGGCCGCTTCCTGGCGATGCGCGACGGCCGGTCGGAGCCGTACGACGGGACACAGCCGCTCACCGAGGAGCACTACTACCGCACCGGCGACCGCGTCCGGCTGGAGGAGGGCACCTGGGTCCACCTGGGGCGCCTCGACAACCAGGTCAAGATCCGCGGCTACCGGGTGGAGCTGGGCGAGATCGAGACGGTGCTGCGCCGCCACCCCGGTATCGCCGAGGCGGTCGTCGTCCCGGAGGCGCACGGCGGCAGCGTCGGCCTGGCGGGCTTCTACACCGCCGACGCCGACCTCGACCGCAAGGAACTCCAGCGCTGGCTGCGTGAGCGGCTCCCGCTCCACATGGTGCCGCAGCGCTGCGAGCGCCTGGCGGCGCTGCCGCTCAACGCCAGCGGCAAGACGGATCGCGTTGCCATCAAGCAGATGCTGGCGGACCGCCGCCCGGCCACGACGGGATGATCATGGACTTCAGCCTCTTCTACTTCGCCAACGACAGCGGAACCGACGGATCCGGGTACGAACTGCTCCTGGAAGGAGCCAAGTTCGCCGACCAAAACGACTTCACCGCGGTCTGGACCCCCGAACGCCACTTCCACCCCTTCGGCGGCACCTACCCGAACCCCTCGGTCACCGGGGCCGCGATCGCCGCCGTCACCGAACGGATCGGCATCCGCGCGGGCAGCGTCGTCGCCGGACTGCACCACCCGCTGCGGATCGCCGAGGAGTGGGCGGTCGTGGACAACATCTCCGGCGGCCGGGCGGGCATCTCGCTCGCCTCCGGCTGGCACGCCGCCGACTTCTGCTTCAACCCCTCGGCCTACGAGAGCCGCAAGACCGGCCTCTTCGACCAGGCCGACACCGTCCGGCGGCTCTGGCGCGGCGAGGAGTTGCAGGTGACGGACGGGACCGGCGGCCCGGCCACGGTCCGTTCCTACCCGCGGCCCGTCCAGCCCGAGCTGCCCGTGTGGATCACCAGCGGCGGCGACCCGCGCACCGTCGAGGAGACCGGCCGGCGCGGCCACGGCCTGCTGACCCATCTGCTGGGCCAGGACCTCGACCAGCTCGCGGCGAAGATCACGGCCTACCGCAAGGCGGTGGCCGACCGCCCCGACGCCGACGGCCGGCCGGGACACGTGGCGGTGATGGTCCACGCGTTCCTCGGCGAGGACGACGACGCGATCAGGGAGACCGTCCGCCGGCCGCTCTCGGCGTACCTGCGCAGTTCGCTCGGGCTGCTGCTCGGCTCCGGCCTGGGCAGCGCCCGCAAGGTCGATCCGTCCCAACTGCGCGAGAGGGACATCGACTTCCTGGTGGCCAGGGCCTTCGACCGCTACTACGACGACGGCGGCCTCCTGGGCGACGTGGACAAGGCGCTGCGCGTCGTCCGCCGGCTCAAGGACATCGGAGTGGACGAGGTCGCCTGCCTCATCGACTTCGGCGTGCCGACCGACCAGGTCCTGGCCGGCCTCACCCACCTCGACCGGCTCCGCCGCCTCAGCCAGCACGACGGGGAGAACTCGTGACCACGCTCCATCAGCTCTTCGCGGAGACCGCCGCCCGCCACCCCGGCCGCACCGCGGTCTCGGACGGCACCCGCGCCCTCACCTACGCCGAACTCGACCGCGCCGCCAACCGCCTGGCCCACACCCTCGTACGGTCCGGCGTCCGCCCCGGACAGCTCGTGGCGCTCTGCGCCGAGCGCGACACCGACCTCGTCGTCGGCGTCCTCGGCATCCTCAAGGCCGGCGCCGGCTACCTCCCGCTCGACCCCCGCTACCCGCTGGCCAGGCTGCGCGACACCGTCGCGGACGCCGGCGCCCGCCTCCTGGTCGGCACACCGGTCGCCGGACTCGACCTGGAGACGATCGACCCCGCCGGTCCGCACGCGGCGGACGGACCAAAGACGGCGCCGGACACCGGCGCCGGGCCGGACGACACCGCCTACGTCATCTACACCTCCGGCTCGACCGGCCGCCCCAAGGGCGTGGTGGTCAGCCACCACAACGTCGTCCGCCTCTTCACCGCCACCCGGCCGGAGTTCGGCTTCGGCCCGGACGACGTCTGGACGATGTTCCACTCCATCGCCTTCGACTTCTCCGTCTGGGAACTGTGGGGCGCCCTGCTCCACGGCGGCCAGGTGGTCGTCGTCCCCTACGACGTCAGCCGGGACCCCGAGGCATTCCTGCGGCTGCTCGTCGACCGCGGCGTCACCATGCTCAGCCAGACCCCCTCGGCCTTCCGGCAGCTCTCCCGTACGGCCGAGGACGCGGGCTTCCCCGACACCTCGCTGCGCGCCGTCGTCTTCGGCGGGGAGAAGCTGGAACTCGCCACGCTGCGCCCCTGGATCGGCCACTACGGCGACCGGGCACCGGAGCTGGTGAACATGTACGGCATCACCGAGACGACCGTCCACGTCACCCTCCGCCGCGTCCGGCGCGCCGACCTCGACGACCGCCGCAGCCCCATCGGCCGCCCCCTGGCCGATCTCACCCTGCACGTCCTCGACGAGGAGATGCGCCCCGTCCCCGCCGGACGGACCGGAGAGCTGTACGTCGGCGGCGCCGGCGTCACCCAGGGCTACCTCAACCGCCCCGAGCTGACCCGGGAGAGGTTCCTGCCCGACCCCTTCGCGGACGACGGCACCCTGCTCTACCGGACCGGCGACCTCGCCGAACACGACGGCGCCGGGGAGGTCTACTTCCACGGCCGCTCCGACGGCCAGGTGCAGCTCCGCGGCTTCCGCATCGAGCTGGGCGAGATCGAGGCGGCGCTGCTGCGCGAGCCCGCCGTCCGCGAGAGCGTCGTACTGGTCCGCGAGGACCGGCCCGGGGAACAGCGGCTCGTCGCCTACTGGGTGGGCGACGACAGCGCCGGCACCGCCGCCGCCCTGCGCACCGCGCTCACCGCCGCGCTCCCCGCCCACATGGTGCCCGGCGACTTCGTACCGCTGCCCGCCCTGCCGATGACGGTCAACGGCAAGCTCGACCGCGACGCGCTCCCCGCGCCCGCGGGCCCCGCGCGCGCCGCGGACGGGGAACGCGCCGCCCCCGCCGACCACGTCGAGAAGGTGCTCGCCGAGATCTGGGCCGAGCAGCTCGGCGTGGCGGACATCGGCCGGCAGGAGAACTTCTTCGCCCTCGGCGGCGACTCCATCCGCGCCATCCCCCTGGTCGCCCGCGCCAGGGAAGCCGGCCTCCCGCTCACCGTCGTCGCCCTCTACGGCAACCCGACCGTCGCCCAACTGGCGGCCTGGTGCCGTACGCGGACCGAGGAGGCGGGCGACGGCCCCGGCGCCGGCGGCTCCGGCGAGGAGTTCCCCGCACCCGAAGGGGTCGAGGCCGTCTACCCGGCCTCCGCCCTCCAGCAGGGCATCATCTTCCACACGAAGGTCAGCGGCGATCCGACGCTGTACCACGACCTGGAGTCGGTCCGGGTCACCGGCCCGCTCGACCTGCCGGCCCTGGACAGCGCGCTCGCCGCCCTCGTCGCGCGCCACGAGATCCTGCGCACCTCCTTCGACCTGGGCACACACCGCCAGGTGGTCCAGCAGGTCCACCAGGAGGCCGAGCTGACCGCGACCCTGGTGCCCGCGCCCGCCGGCTGCGACCCGGACGAGGCGGTGCGCTCCTGGTGGCAAGGGCAGGTCCGCAACGGTTTCGACGTGACCCGGGCACCGCTGGTGCGCTGCCATGTGATCCAGCACGCCGAGGAGGACTTCCACCTCGCCGTCTCCGCCCACCACTCCGTCCTGGACGGCTGGAGCTTCGCCCAGCTCATGACGGACCTGCTGACCGGGTACGACCGCGAGCTGTCCGGACTGCCCGCGCTGCCGCCCGGTGAGCACACCTTCCGCTACCGCGACTTCGTCGCACTGGAGCGCGCCGAGGCGGACTCCGACCGGGCCCGAGAGTTCTTCGCCGCCCAGTTGGAGGGCGCGACCCCCACCCGGCTCCCGGCGCCGGAACCCGACGGCCCGGACCCGGCCGCCGGACCCGGCCCCGAGACCCGCGTCCTCATCCCGGGCCCGCTGGTGGAGCAGGTGGAGAGCCTCGCGGCACGCCTGGGCACCCCGGCCAAGAGCGTCTACCTGACGGCCCACCTCGCGGCGCTCGGCCACCTCACCGGTGACAAGGACCTCGTCACCGGCATGGTGGTCAACGGCCGCCCGGAGGTGGCCGGGGCCGAGACGGCGCTGGGCCTCTTCCTCAACACCGTCCCCGTACGGCTCGACCTCGCCGGACGGCCGTGGCCCGAACTCATCAGGGCCGTGTTCGCCGCCGAACAGGAGATGCTCGCGCACCGCCGCTTCCCCCTCGCCCGCATCCAGCGCGAGGTCGGCGCCGCGCCCTTCACCGCGCTGTTCAACTTCACCAGCTTCACGGTCGCCGACACCCTGGCCGGCCTCGACCACCTGCGGACGGGCCCATGGTGGCTGAGCGACCGCAACAGCTTCCCGGTGTCGGTCGAGATCGGCCGCCTGACCGGCAGCGACCAGTGGAAGGCCGACGTCACGGTCGACCCCGCCCGGGTCTCCCCGGAGGCCGGCCGCCAACTCGCCGAAGCCGTCCTGGAACAGCTCCAGGCGATCGTCCACTCATGACCGGGCGCTGGATCAGGCGGTTCACGGCGGATCCCGCGGACCGCACGCCCCGGCTGCTCTGCCTCCCGCACGCCGGCGGCACCGCCACGTTCTTCCGGGACCTGGCCAGGTACCTGGACGGCACGGCGGACGTCCTGACGGTCGCGTACCCGGGCCGTCAGGACCGCCACCGGGAACCGGCGATCGACACGGTCGACGGCCTGGTGGACGCGATCGCCGCGGCCCTCGACGCGGAGGTGCCCGGACACACCGAACGGCCGCTCGTCCTGCTCGGCCACAGCATGGGGGCGATCCTCGCCTTCGAACTCTGCCGCAGGCTCGCCCCGGCGCGGCTGATCCTGTCCGGCCGCCGGGCACCGTCCCGGCCGCGCGAGGAGCGGTGGCCGGGCTCCGACGCCGAACTCCTCGACGCGATGCGCCGGATGTCCGGCACCGATCCGCGGGTCCTCGCCCACGAGGACCTGCTGCGGCTGAGCCTGCCGGCGTTCCGCGCCGACGTCGCCGCGGTACGGGACCACCGGCCCGATCCGGCCGCCGTGGTGCCCGTCCCGATCACGGTCCTGATCAGCGACAACGACCCCACGACCAGCGTCGACGACGCCGCCGCGTGGGCCGGCCACACCACCGGGGGGACCCACCTCGAGGTCTTCCCCGGAGACCACTTCCACCTGCGCGGCTGGCCCGCACCCCAGGCCGCCGCGGTGGCCGGTGCCCTGGCCGCCGCCCGCGCGAGCGACCCGATGGAGAACTCCGTGACCACACGTTCCGGCGTCCCCGCAGCCCAGCGGGCGGGTGCCCGATGACCCACCAGCCCCCCGCCGGCCCGGTCGGCGTCCTCGACCTCGACGTCCGCTTCCCCGAAGGCCGGATCACGGTGCAGCAGATGCACGAGGCGTCCGGCCTCCCGCTGCCCGACATCCTGAACATCACCTCCGGCACCGAGACCATCCCCGTACTGGGCCCCGACGAGACCGCGTGGGAGATCACCCGGGACGCCGCGGAGGCGGTCCTGGCCCGCAGCGGCGTCCCCCGCTCGCGGATCACCCACGTCATCTACGCCGGCTCCGGCGTCTGGGACCGCCCCGCGTGGTCCCCGGCCGCGAAGATCGCCCACGAGCTGGGCATCGACCGCGCCCACTGCTTCGAACTCGGCAACTTCTGCAACGCCGGTATGGCGGCCCTGCAGATAGCCGCCGAGAAGAGCGCGCTGTACGGCGGCCACGTCCTGCTGCTGCTCGGCGACCGGCTGGGCCGGCTCGTCGACTACCGGGACGCCGCGACCCGCCCGCTGTTCAACGCGGGGGACGCCGGCGCCGCCCTCCTGGTGGGCCCCGGCGACATCCGCTACCGGCATCTGACGTCCGCCATGCGCACCGACGCGAGCTGGGCGGACTTCTGGGCGGGCGAGGACGGCCCCGACGGCCCGTCCTTCCGCCGCGCGGGCACCCGGGAGGGACTCGGCCAGGTCTACCTCGACAACTTCGTCGCCCTGGCCGACGAGGTCCTCGGCACCCTCGGCCGCAAACGCGGCGACATCGGCCACCTCGTCATCAACCAGGGCGACCGCAACATCCAAAAGCGGCTGCTCGACGCGTTGGACGTGCCCGAGGAGAACAGCGTCTTCACCTACGGCCGGCTGGGCCACATGGCCAGCGCCGACACGGTGATCTGCCTGACCGAACTGGCACAGCGCCGCACGCTGCGCCACCACGACCTGATCCTGGTCGCCTCCAGCGGCATGGGCTTCACCTTCGGGATCACCGCCCTCGAATACCAGGAGGCAGCGGCCTCATGACCACCCCTGCGAAGATCGCCGTCGTCTACGACCGGGGCGCCGTCGCGGCCGGTGAGATCGCCGCCGGCCTGACCGGCCTCGGCACCCCGGTCTTCCTCACCCCCGACTCCCCGCACACCCGCCGGATGCTGCACGTACTGGAGGGGCTCGGCACCGTCCTCCCCCTGACCGGCGACCTCGCCGCGGACACCGAGGCGGTCCGCGACCTCGCCCCGGCGGCCGTGCTGACGTTCAGCGAATCCATGCTGCGCACGACCGCGGCCCTGACCGGCGCGCTCGGCCTCCCCGGACACGACCCGGACACCGCGCAGCTCCTCACCGACAAGACCCGCCAACGGGCCCGGCTGCGCGAGGCCGGCGTCGACGACGTCCGCAGCCACCCGCTCCACACCGCCGAGGACGGACCGCGCGCCTTCGCCGTCACCGGCCTGCCCGCCATCATCAAACCGGTACGCGGCGAAGGCAGCCGCGCCACCTACGTGGTGCACACCGAGGAGGAGGCGGCCCGCGTGGTGGCGGAGGCGTTCGCCGCCGTTCCCGCGGCGGGCCCCGGCCCCGTCTTCGTCGCCGAGGAATTCCTCCAGGGCCGCCGGGACCTGCCCTTCGGCGACTACGTGGCCGTCGAGAGCCTCTGCTCGCCCCACGGCGTCACCCACCTCGCGGTCTCCGGGAAGTACGCCCTGGTACCCCCCTTCCGCGAGGCCGGGGTGTACTGGCCGTCCGCCCTGGGAGCGGACGAGGAGTCCGCCGTCGAGGACCTCGCCGGACGCGCCCTGGCCGCCCTCGGCGTGACCAGCGGCCTGGCCCACACGGAGATCAAGCTGACCCCGGACGGACCGCGGATCATCGAGGTCAACGGCCGGATCGGCGGACACGTCAACCACCTCGCCCAGTTCGCCTGCGGGGTGGACCTGGTCCGGATGGCCGCGCTCCTCGCCCTGGGCAGGCGCGTCCGGCCGCCGCGCCTGCGGCCCGAGCAGGTCCACTTCCTCCGCTACGGCCTGGCACCCGTCGAGCCCGCCACCCTGACCGCCGTCCACGGCGACCACGAGGTCCGCGAACTCCCCGGAATCGCCGGATACCGCACCTACCGCCGGATCGGCGACCGTCTCGACGGCGGCGTCATGACCCAGCCGATGGACCTGCTGTGGGGCGTCGCCCCCGACCACGCCGCGATGGGCGCGCTCGTCGACAAGGCGCTCTCGGTCCTCGGCTACGAGTTCGAGTTCGCCGAAGGAACGCGGCGGCTCGCCGCCCGCGACCTGCTGTGCTGAGCCGGCTTCCCCTCTTACGACCCGACCCCGCGAGGAGCGCGAAGTGACCACGCCCACCAGGACCGCCCCCGAACCGATCAGCGCCACGAGCTTCCGCGACACCATGGCCCTGCTGGCCGCACCGGTCACGGTGATCACCACCATGGACGCCACGGGCCGCCGCTGGGGCTTCACCGCGAGCGCGGTGACCTCCGTGTCCATGGAACCCCCGCTGCTGCTCGTCGGCATCGGCCGGGAGTCGAGCTGCCACGCGGCGCTGACCACCGCCGACGAGTTCGTCGTCAACCTTCTCGGTGAGGAACAGCGGGACGTCTCACGGGCGTTCGCGGCCCGCGGCACCGACCGCTTCGCCGCGGCCGGCGGCTTCGAGTCCTGGCCCGGCTCGGGCACCCCCTACCTGCCCGGCGCGAACGCCGCCATCCGCTGCACCCGCACGGAGGTGCTGTCCGCCGGCGACCACGACCTCGTCCTCGGCGAACTGAGCGGCGTCCGCACCGGCGGCCAGGCGGCACCCCTGGTCTGGTACCGCCGCGACTTCCACGCCCCGCGCCGGCTCTGAGCCACGCTCACCGGTCCGGCCGCCCCTCCGCGGACCCGCTGACCGGCAGGCTCAGGAACGAGGGCCGGGAGGGCCCCTGGTGGAGGCGGACCACCCCGGCGACCGCGTCCTTCGCCGTCTCGTCCGCCGTGACCCCGCCCGCCTGCTGGTTCGGCTGCCAACGCCGGTGCGGCGCGCGCAGCACGAGCGCGACGCGGTCACCCTCGTCGATCCGCAGGGAGGTGAACGAGAAGTCACGCATCACGACCTCCACCGTGCGGCCGGCGGGCCAGGGATCGGCGCGGTGCAGGCTCGCGCGGTAGCGGGCGCGCCAGGCGGCCTCGGACAGCAGACGGAGCGGGGCGCCGGTGTCCCGGGGCAGCAGATAGACACCCACCAGCAGGTCGAAGTCGGGCAGTTCGCTGGAGAGCACCAGGGTGGCGCTGGGCCGTCCGGACACGTCCACCGGCCCGCTGAACGGGGCGCTGATGTGGACGGCCGCGTCCCGCACCGCTCCGCCGCCACCCCCGGCGGTGAACGGCCGGTCGTCCGTGAACGTGCGGTCGGCGGACGGCTCGGCGCGCTCCGGACTCCCGGCGGTACCGGGATCGAGCAGGAGCGGCACCACCTGCTCCGCCGCGCCCGGCGCCGTGCCGAGCCCGTACGCGGGCACGCCCCGGGGGCCGGCTTCCGCCTCGGCCACCGGATACAGCCGCAGGAAGTCCTCGCCGCCCGGCAGCTTCGGAGCACTGCGCCAGCGGTCCTCGCCGACATGGAAGTACGTCACCCGGTCGCCCAGGAAGGCAGGGCGCTCCCCGCGGCCCAGCACCCAGCGGTACCAGGCCAGTTGCAGCGCCTGCAGATCGATCGCACTGCTCTCGGCGAAGGTCAGCCCGCCGAAGCTGCGGGCGGCCGACCGGGTCGCGGCGTGATCCCACGGCCCGATCACCATCAGGTGCCGGGCGACGGTCCCGGGCGGCGCCGCCCGCACATGCCGTTCGTAATAGGTCAGCGCACCGAGCTGGTCGTCGTCGTACTGACCGGTGATCGTCAGCACCGGCACGGTGATCCGCTCGTACTGGCTCCGGGTGGGGGCGAGGCCCGCCCAGTACGCGTCGAGCGCCGGGTGGTCCAGCCACTCCTGGAACGCGGGCAGCCGCCGGCCGACCGCGGCCACGTCCAGGTCCCGGTACGGCCGCCCGGCGCTGATCAGACCGCTGCCCGCGTCCTCCCGCGGCGGACCGTCGTGGGGCGCGCGCCGCAGCGCCCGCCACCGGGCGGAGAACGCCTTCGAGATGTTGTGGGCCATCGGGAAGTCGATGCCCGGGTACACCGAGGCGACCGGCGCGATCGCCCGCAGCCCCGGCGGCCGCGTCGCCGCCGTCGCCCACTGCGTGAAGCCGCTGTACGAACCGCCGTACAGCACCACCTCACCGCTGCACCACTCCTGCTCGGTCAGCCACCGCACCGCGTCGTGCCCGTCGTCGCCGTCGTGCACGAACGGCCGGAAATCCCCGTCCGAGGCGCCCCGCCCCCGCACATCCAGAGCGACGAAGTGCAACCCGCCCCCGGCGAACGTGCCCCCGTCGGCCCCGTAGCACTCGGCACCGTACGGAGTGAGCAGCAGCACGACCGGCGCCGCGACCGGCTGCCCCGGACCGCCGCTCCCGCCCTCCGCGGCCCAACGCAGCCCCCGCAGGACCGCCCCGTCCCGCAGCGGAACCTCCAGACCCACCTCACTCGCCCGACGCAGCATCCCGCCCCGCCCCTCCCTGCCGAACACCGACCCGCCCCCGCACTCCACGACACCACCGCACAGCCGCCCCGCCCTGCTCACCGGCGGACCGTCACCTCGGCTGGGGCTGCACTACCCAGAGTCCCGGCGAGGGGAACGCGGAGCCTCGATGTCGGGACACGTTCACCCGTCCGCCCCCTTGATCGCTTACTGGTAACGGGTCTGGTCCGACGTGCGTCAGGTACGGCCCCGTCCCTCGCGCGCCCTCTGGAAGGAACGACCCGTGGAACGCAGATCCCTGCTGAGTGCGACTGCCGGAGCCCTGGCCCTGGGAGGTCTCACCCAGGCGCCCGCCGTGGCAGCCCCGGCCCGCGGCGGCGGTGGCGGCCGGCCGGTCACCACGTTCAACGTCATCAGCGACATCCAGGGCGACCTCGCCGACCTCACCCAGGCGCTCAAGGACATCAAGACCGTCAACCCGCACTCCGCGGGCCTGGCCGTCGCCGGGGACATCACCCCGCGCGGCTACGACTTCGAGTACGCCGAGGTGCGCAAAGCACTCGACCAGGGCCCGAAGCCACGGGAGATCGCCTGGGCCATCGGCAACCACGAGTTCTACGTCCCGAAGTGGGCCGACCCGGACACCCTGGCCCAGGACACCTGGCCCAACGGCACCACCGAGGACTCCCTCTTCCGCAGCTTCTACCGCTTCGCCGGGCGGTCCAGGACCTACGCGGAGACGACGTTCGGCGGTATCCCCGTCCTCACCCTCGGCACCGAGCGGTACATGAAGTACCACGACCACTCCCTGTGGGACGAGGTGTGGCTGAGCGAGGCACAGTTCCAGTGGCTGGAGGAGCGCCTGCGGTACTGGTCACGGCGGCGCAAGCCGGTCATGGTGATCAGCCACCACCCGCTGCCCGACACCGTTTCCGGCACCCGCAACAAGCTCTACATGAGCGACTACCTCCAGCCCGACCGCCTCCTCGGCCTCCTCGGACGCCACCGCGACGTCTTCCTCTTCACCGGCCACACCCACTGGGACCTGACCCTGTCCGACTGGTACGTACGCCGCACCGTGCTCGGCACCGCCAACCTCGACGGCTTCTCGGTGATCAACACCGGCGCCGTGCAGACCGGTTTCGCCGACAACGGCCAGGGCGGCGAGGTCACCGTCCCCGGCCGCTTCAACCAGGGCCTCCAGGTGGACGTCCACCGCGACCGCGTCATCATCAAGGCCCGCGACTTCGCCACCGGCACCTGGCTGAAGCAGATCTCCGTCCCCCTCGCCACCCGGATCTGACGCCCGGCACCTTTACTACGGGTACAGCACCTTTACTACGGGTACATACGGGAGCCCCACCGTCCGACAAGGACGGCAGGGCTCCCGTGGACGTACCTCCGCACACGGCCGTCAGGACTCCATTCCGGCCCAGCCGGCCCGCATCACCACCGGGACGCACCCCCGCTTCGTGCCCCACCCGCGCGTCATGTAAGTTGTACGGGTTGCCAAGGAGCCGACAGGTCCCCTGACAGCCATCCGCCGCATCGCGGCACACCACTACCGCACGACTCCTCACCGGGACGAATTTCGGCATGCCCGAATTTCACACCGTGACGTGATTATGCGTCACCGGGGAATTCCGCTAAAGTAGTGACCCGCCAAGGCCCGCAAACGAAAGTGCGCAGGCCGAAGCAAAACCCCTCCGACGGGTAATCGGAAACGAATTCGGGCCGGAAACGGTGAGAATCGGATCTGCTAGAGTCGGAAAGGCCGGAAAGCGAAAGCCGAAGGCCACCCCGCTCCAACAGGGGGCCGGAAACGCCCAGCGGATCTGGTAAGGTTGGAAACGCGGAAAAGCCGAAAGGCCCGACCGCACCGGCGGAAATCAGAACCGAAAGGATCTGATAGAGTCGGAAACGCAAGATCGAAGGGAAGCGCCCGGAGAGCCTGGTGAAACAGGCACAAAGGAAGCGTCCGTTCCTTGAGAACTCAACAGCGTGCCAAAAGTCAACGCCAGATATGTTGATACCCCGTTACCGGCCATCAGGCCGGAACGAGGTTCCTTTGAAAGCCCACCAAAGCCCACAGGGTGACGGTGGCACACACAGCGAGGACGCTATGAACCATCGGACTATTCCTCCGATGGTTCCGCTCCCGTGTGTGTTCACCCGGATTACCGGGAAACATTCACGGAGAGTTTGATCCTGGCTCAGGACGAACGCTGGCGGCGTGCTTAACACATGCAAGTCGAACGATGAAGCCGCTTCGGTGGTGGATTAGTGGCGAACGGGTGAGTAACACGTGGGCAATCTGCCCTTCACTCTGGGACAAGCCCTGGAAACGGGGTCTAATACCGGATACGACCACCGACCGCATGGTCTGGTGGTGGAAAGCTCCGGCGGTGAAGGATGAGCCCGCGGCCTATCAGCTTGTTGGTGGGGTAATGGCCTACCAAGGCGACGACGGGTAGCCGGCCTGAGAGGGCGACCGGCCACACTGGGACTGAGACACGGCCCAGACTCCTACGGGAGGCAGCAGTGGGGAATATTGCACAATGGGCGAAAGCCTGATGCAGCGACGCCGCGTGAGGGATGACGGCCTTCGGGTTGTAAACCTCTTTCAGCAGGGAAGAAGCGAGAGTGACGGTACCTGCAGAAGAAGCGCCGGCTAACTACGTGCCAGCAGCCGCGGTAATACGTAGGGCGCAAGCGTTGTCCGGAATTATTGGGCGTAAAGAGCTCGTAGGCGGCTTGTCACGTCGGATGTGAAAGCCCGGGGCTTAACCCCGGGTCTGCATTCGATACGGGCAGGCTAGAGTTCGGTAGGGGAGATCGGAATTCCTGGTGTAGCGGTGAAATGCGCAGATATCAGGAGGAACACCGGTGGCGAAGGCGGATCTCTGGGCCGATACTGACGCTGAGGAGCGAAAGCGTGGGGAGCGAACAGGATTAGATACCCTGGTAGTCCACGCCGTAAACGTTGGGAACTAGGTGTGGGCGACATTCCACGTCGTCCGTGCCGCAGCTAACGCATTAAGTTCCCCGCCTGGGGAGTACGGCCGCAAGGCTAAAACTCAAAGGAATTGACGGGGGCCCGCACAAGCGGCGGAGCATGTGGCTTAATTCGACGCAACGCGAAGAACCTTACCAAGGCTTGACATACACCGGAAACGGCCAGAGATGGTCGCCCCCTTGTGGTCGGTGTACAGGTGGTGCATGGCTGTCGTCAGCTCGTGTCGTGAGATGTTGGGTTAAGTCCCGCAACGAGCGCAACCCTTGTTCTGTGTTGCCAGCATGCCTTTCGGGGTGATGGGGACTCACAGGAGACTGCCGGGGTCAACTCGGAGGAAGGTGGGGACGACGTCAAGTCATCATGCCCCTTATGTCTTGGGCTGCACACGTGCTACAATGGCCGGTACAATGAGCTGCGATACCGCGAGGTGGAGCGAATCTCAAAAAGCCGGTCTCAGTTCGGATTGGGGTCTGCAACTCGACCCCATGAAGTCGGAGTCGCTAGTAATCGCAGATCAGCATTGCTGCGGTGAATACGTTCCCGGGCCTTGTACACACCGCCCGTCACGTCACGAAAGTCGGTAACACCCGAAGCCGGTGGCCCAACCCCTTGTGGGAGGGAATCGTCGAAGGTGGGACTGGCGATTGGGACGAAGTCGTAACAAGGTAGCCGTACCGGAAGGTGCGGCTGGATCACCTCCTTTCTAAGGAGCACTTCTAGGCTGGTCCTTCGGGGCTGGTTCAGAGGCCAGTTTGTGAGCGAATGTCTTGCACTGGTTGCTCATGGGTGGAACGTTGACTACTCGGCACACTCGGTTGATTGTCATTAGTACTGCTTCGGCGTGGAACGTGAGGGTCATCTGATTGTGTCGGGCACGCTGTTGGGTATCTGAGGGTACGGACTTTCGAGTCTGAACCTTCGCGATGCCGGCCCCGGTAAAGATTCGCTTCGGCGGATTGTGACGGGTGGCTGGTCGTTGCTTGAGAACTGCACAGTGGACGCGAGCATCTGTGGCCAAGTTTTTAAGGGCGCACGGTGGATGCCTTGGCACCAGGAACCGATGAAGGACGTGGGAGGCCGCGATAGGCCCCGGGGAGCTGTCAACCGAGCTTTGATCCGGGGGTGTCCGAATGGGGAAACCCGGCAGTCGTCATGGGCTGTCACCCGCTGCTGAACACATAGGCAGTGTGGAGGGAACGCGGGGAAGTGAAACATCTCAGTACCCGCAGGAAGAGAAAACAACCGTGATTCCGGGAGTAGTGGCGAGCGAAACTGGATGAGGCCAAACCAGTCACGTGTGATACCCGGCAGGGGTTGCGTGGTTGGGGTTGTGGGATCTCTCTTTCACAGTCTGCCGGCTGTGAGGCGAGTCAGAAACCGTTGGTGTAGGCGAAGGACATGCGAAAGGTCCGGCGTAGAGGGTAAGACCCCCGTAGCTGAAACATTGACGGCTTGCTTGAGAGACACCCAAGTAGCACGGGGCCCGAGAAATCCCGTGTGAATCTGGCGGGACCACCCGTTAAGCCTAAATATTCCCTGGTGACCGATAGCGGATAGTACCGTGAGGGAATGGTGAAAAGTACCGCGGGAGCGGAGTGAAATAGTACCTGAAACCGTGTGCCTACAAGCCGTGGGAGCGTCGCATGCAAGCTTGCTTGCATGTCGTGACTGCGTGCCTTTTGAAGAATGAGCCTGCGAGTTTGCGGTATGTTGCGAGGTTAACCCGTGTGGGGGAGCCGTAGCGAAAGCGAGTCCGAATAGGGCGTTTTAGTAGCATGCTCAAGACCCGAAGCGGAGTGATCTAGCCATGGGCAGGTTGAAGCGGAGGTAAGACTTCGTGGAGGACCGAACCCACCAGGGTTGAAAACCTGGGGGATGACCTGTGGTTAGGGGTGAAAGGCCAATCAAACTCCGTGATAGCTGGTTCTCCCCGAAATGCATTTAGGTGCAGCGTCGTGTGTTTCTTGCCGGAGGTAGAGCACTGGATAGGCGATGGGCCCTACCGGGTTACTGACCTTAGCCAAACTCCGAATGCCGGTAAGTGAGAGCGCGGCAGTGAGACTGTGGGGGATAAGCTCCATGGTCGAGAGGGAAACAGCCCAGAGCATCGACTAAGGCCCCTAAGCGTGTGCTAAGTGGGAAAGGATGTGGAGTCGCAGAGACAACCAGGAGGTTGGCTTAGAAGCAGCCATCCTTGAAAGAGTGCGTAATAGCTCACTGGTCAAGTGATTCTGCGCCGACAATGTAGCGGGGCTCAAGCACACCGCCGAAGTCGTGTCATTGCCATATGAGCCCTAACGGGTGTGGTGATGGGTAGGGGAGCGTCGTGTGCCGGGTGAAGCAGCCGTGGAAACGAGTTGTGGACGGTTCACGAGTGAGAATGCAGGCATGAGTAGCGATACACACGTGGGAAACGTGTGCGCCGATTGACTAAGGGTTCCTGGGTCAAGCTGATCTGCCCAGGGTAAGTCGGGACCTAAGGCGAGGCCGACAGGCGTAGTCGATGGACAACCGGTTGATATTCCGGTACCCGTTGTGAAGCGTCAAACATCGAATCAGGCGATGCTAAGTCCGTGAAGCCGCCCTGGATCCTTCGGGTGAAGGGGAGTGGTGGAGCCGACGGACCAGACTTGTAGTAGGTGAGTGATGGGGTGACGCAGGAAGGTAGTCCAGCCCGGGCGGTGGTTGTCCCGGGGTAAGGGTGTAGCCCGTCATCTAGGCAAATCCGGATGACATTTGAGGGTGAGACCTGATGCCGAGCCGATTGTGGTGAAGTGGATGATCCTATGCTGTCGAGAAAAGCCTCTAGCGAGTTTCATGGCGGCCCGTACCCTAAACCGACTCAGGTGGTCAGGTAGAGAATACCGAGGCGTTCGGGTGAACTATGGTTAAGGAACTCGGCAAAATGCCCCCGTAACTTCGGGAGAAGGGGGGCCATTGCTGGTGATCGGATTTTCTCCGTGAGCTGGTGGTGGCCGCAGAGACCAGCGAGAAGCGACTGTTTACTAAAAACACAGGTCCGTGCGAAGCCGTAAGGCGATGTATACGGACTGACGCCTGCCCGGTGCTGGAACGTTAAGGGGACCGGTTAGTCATGATTCGTCATGGCGAAGCTGAGAACTTAAGCGCCAGTAAACGGCGGTGGTAACTATAACCATCCTAAGGTAGCGAAATTCCTTGTCGGGTAAGTTCCGACCTGCACGAATGGCGTAACGACTTCTCGACTGTCTCAACCATAGGCCCGGTGAAATTGCACTACGAGTAAAGATGCTCGTTTCGCGCAGCAGGACGGAAAGACCCCGGGACCTTTACTATAGCTTGATATTGGTGTTCGGTTCGGCTTGTGTAGGATAGGTGGGAGACTGTGAAGCGGCCACGCCAGTGGTTGTGGAGTCGTTGTTGAAATACCACTCTGGTCGTGCTGGATGTCTAACCTGGGTCCGTGATCCGGATCAGGGACAGTGTCTGGTGGGTAGTTTAACTGGGGCGGTTGCCTCCTAAAGGGTAACGGAGGCGCCCAAAGGTTCCCTCAGCCTGGTTGGCAATCAGGTGTTGAGTGTAAGTGCACAAGGGAGCTTGACTGTGAGACTGACGGGTCGAGCAGGTACGAAAGTAGGGACTAGTGATCCGGCGGTGGCTTGTGGAAGCGCCGTCGCTCAACGGATAAAAGGTACCCCGGGGATAACAGGCTGATCTTCCCCAAGAGTCCATATCGACGGGATGGTTTGGCACCTCGATGTCGGCTCGTCGCATCCTGGGGCTGGAGTCGGTCCCAAGGGTTGGGCTGTTCGCCCATTAAAGCGGTACGCGAGCTGGGTTTAGAACGTCGTGAGACAGTTCGGTCCCTATCCGCTGTGCGCGTAGGAGTCTTGAGAAGGGCTGTCCCTAGTACGAGAGGACCGGGACGGACGAACCTCTGGTGTGCCAGTTGTTCTGCCAAGGGCATGGCTGGTTGGCTACGTTCGGAAAGGATAACCGCTGAAAGCATCTAAGCGGGAAGCCTGCTTCGAGATGAGGGCTCCCTCCCACTTGATGGGGTAAGGCTCCCAGTAGACGACTGGGTTGATAGGCCAGATATGGAAGACCGGTAACGGTTGGAGTTGACTGGTACTAATAGGCCGAGGGCTTGTCCTCAGTTGCTCGCGTCCACTGTGTAGGTTCTGAAGTAACGACCTGTGTTGTGCCGGGTTGGTTAACTTCATAGTGTTTCGGTGGTCATTGCGTTAGGGAAACGCCCGGTTACATTCCGAACCCGGAAGCTAAGCCTTTCAGCGCCGATGGTACTGCAGAGGGGACTCTGTGGGAGAGTAGGACGCCGCCGAACAATTTTTGGGGAAGCCCCGCATCTTATGATGCGGGGCTTTCTGCATTTCCGGGGCAGTTCGCCGCTGGGCCGAAGGGGTGACAGTTTCGGCTCGCGACGAGTGCCGAACGCCCGACTGCCTTTGTCGCTGTTGCGCCGCCCTGATCGTTGCGCCGGGATCGAGAGTCCCGTTCGTGTCAGTCGTGGTGCCTCGCTCGGTCGGTGCGCGTCGATGCCGGCCGCCACCGGGAACGAAGCATGCCGATCCAGGTCCTGGCCGCTGCGGTGGGGCTCGGGAACGTCCTTGAGCGGTCTGCCCTCGCATTTTTCGGCACTGAAGTTATCCAGCTCTCCACCTGGGCGTTCAAGCCTTGCGGCACTGCACGGTCGCCGTACTGTGATGGTCGGAGCGGCCGGGGTTTGGGCTGGGGAAGGAGGACGACCGGTAGGGGGCGGCGCGAGAGGCAGGAGGCAACGTTCTGAGCCGCTGCTGCGAACCTGGAGTACCCCGGCGAAGATCATGTCGGATGAGCTTCTAAACTCACCGGTACCGGTTGCGGCCCGACGGGCTTCCCACGAGGACATGCCCCCACCCGCACGAGTCACTCGTGCCCAGGGGGAACCACCTCGTGTCCATGCTCCTACTGAAGTTGGCGGCTCAAGATCTCCTCGAGCTGAACGCCAGACATCGCATGGTGCCGCATCTGGCCGCCCGATGGCGGTACTTCCGAGGGGGTGATGCCTCGGACAGTGAACGTTCTGCTTGGGCGGAAAGCCTGGTGAGTCTCGCAAACGACCTGGTGGCCGCCGGCCGTGGAAACGTGGAGATGATCGTCGAGTGTGCCGCCACGCTTGATGAGTCCGACCGGCCGGGGGACCCCCGACTCATCGACGTCGTGCTTGTCGGCCACCATCCGCGGGAGCACAGACTCTCCGTTCAACTCGTCGAGCTGAAGCGCTGGTCGATGGTGACGAGGGTGGAACGCGTCGCCGCGGAGATGGCGCAGGTGTATGTGCCGGGCATAAAGGAGGCGAAGAAACACCCCGCTCTTCAATTGCGCGAATACTACGAGGCGTTCACCGGCATAAGCGGTCCGCTCCACGGGCTCGACTTCGAGTGCGGCGGTTTCGCCTATCTGCACAATGCCACTCAGGAATCCGTTCGGGCCCTGGTCGAGGTGGACGCACCCACCGGTGTTTACGCCCGTGTCTACACAGGAGATCAGCGCGAAGAACTGCTCTCCGATTTCCGGCGGACCTTTGCGAATGAGGGCGGGGCTTCCGCAGCCGAGATCCTGCTCCGGAGCATGGGGCTGCGCAACACGCCACTGCTCGACGCCATGATTTGGTCTCGTGGGGACGACACGGTCTTCACCCTGCGCGGGCGCCAGAAGAAGGTTGCCGAACAGATTCTGGAGGCGGCTGCAAAAGTCCTTCCCGACCACCGGTACCCCGCCCTCGTGCCGGACGAACAGCGCGTGGTCTTCCTGGTGCGAGGCGGCGCGGGCACCGGTAAGAGCGCCATCGGTCTCCAGATCAAGGCGGAGCTGGAATCCGAGGGCCGGACGGTCAAGTATGCCAGCGGGAGCCGGGCGTTCAACGGCGCACTCCAGGAGCACGTCGGCTACGGGGACCGCGAATTCCGGGACAGTTTCACCTACTTCAGCAGCTTCGTCACCCCACCGGATCCGCCTCTGGATGTGCTGATCTGCGACGAAGCACACCGTTTGCGGGACCGCTCGACCAACCGATTCTGGAAGCCCGAACAGCAGGGCACACGGCCACAGGTGGACGAACTTCTCCAGGCCTCCCGGTTGACCGTGTTCTTCCTGGACGAGGGCCAGTCCGTACGGCCGAACGAGGTGGGCACCACCGACCTGATCGAGGATGCGGCCGAGCGTTTCGGTGCCCGGCTCGTACGGTACGACCTGCAGGAGCAGTTCCGGTGCGGCGGCAGTGACGCTTACATCCGCTGGGTACGTGCCCTCCTCGGTGTGACGGCCGAGCAGCCTGGGAAGTGGACGCCGGACGGGCTGATGCACATCGAGGTGGCGGACACTCCGGAGGAACTGGAAAGCGTTATCCGCACCGAAGCTCTGGCCGGCGCGTCCGCACGCATGGTCGCGGGCTACTGCTGGCCGTGGACCAAGCCGCTCGGCAAGGAGAAGCGGCTGGAAGCCGATGTCCGCATCGGCGACTGGCACCGAGCGTGGAATGCGGACAGCGAGACCTTCTGCGCGGACGACGCGCCGCCGTCGAAGATCTGGTCCGTGCACGAGAACGGTCTCGACCAGATCGGATGCGTCTACACGGCGCAGGGCCTCGAATGGGATTGGTGTGGCGTGATCATGGGGGAGGACATGGTGCGCCGTGGCGACCAGTGGGTGTTCCGAAGGGGCAAGGACCGCAAGGACCCAGAGGCGGGTGTCAAGCGTGTCGCGGTGCCCGGCTCATTCGACCCGAAGGTGAAGGTCGGCAGTGTGGACGACCAGGAATTCGCCCGACTGGTCCGCCATGCCTACCACGTGCTGATGACCCGGGCCAGCCGTGCGACGGTGCTGTATTCCACGGATGAGGAAACACGGTCCTATCTGAAGGAACTCGTCGGTGAGCTGCAGATCCACGGGCTGCGTCCCACTTGGAAGAACCTTCCGCTGGAAGCACGTGTGCCACATGCTCCCCGCCCCAAGCGGACGAGAGGAAAGCGCCGCAGGAACCGGAGCCAGACGAAGACGCAGGAGCCGGACCTCCGACTGTTCTGATACACGTCACGAAAAAGCGGAGTGGCGGGCTCCCCGGGCCCGCCACCTGCCTGCTCAGAAGAACAGGTGTGCTGCCGCAGTCAGGCCCGTCATCACCGCATTGGCAATGACACCTACGGCGACGTCGACCAGAATCTCGCGAAGCCAGTTACGACGTGCAGGCTTGTACTCAACGGGGTTCATGCGTCACCACTCCTCGGTAGGAACTGGGAAGCAGCAGGGATTTGCCCTTCCGGGCATCCGCACTCACCCACGTGCAGAACACGCGGGGAAACCACTTCTCAGTCACATTCGGGGACCGGTGGTGAACACCGCCGACGTACCCTCCGGGAAGGTGCGCAGCGCGAACAACACTAGTACATGGACCCGTTGAGTGTGATCGGCTTCGTTGAGCGTGATCAGGAGGCCGACGAAGTAGCTCGGCGCGGTGAGCGTCCGCCGTGAAGTCGGGAGGCGGTTTCGCTACGCGTCGCCGGACGCTGGGATCAAGGACCGGAGCTTTTCACGGGTTTCCTGATCGGTGGAGTAGACGACCGTTCCGACCATCCCCCGGGTCAACAGAACCTTGTAGGTGTTGCGGACGAGGCGATCGACGTCTGCGTCCGGGGTTGCTTTGGTGAACACAGGATCTTTGGAGGCGGACCGGTCGATCACCCAGCGGTCGGTGCGCCAGACGAGGTCGGGGCCCATGATCACGCCCGACCAGTCGTACTCGAAGCCCTGTGCTGTATACACACACCCGACCTGGCCGAAGCCCGCAGGATCGGTGGCCCAGAGCGACGCCGGCGGTGCACCCAGCAGTGAACGGTTCCCGAACAGGTTCCACGGCCTCGCCCAGTCGCCGATGACGACATCGGCGGGCAGGGCGGACATGCGCGTAGTGATCTTCTTCGACCATCTCCAGCAGTAGCCCGCTGAAATCCGTGCGCTGTAGCCCTGATGCCGCTGGGCATCCAAGAAGTCCTCGAGTTCCTGTGGGCTGTTCGCGGCCAGGAGTTGTACTTTGCCGTCCGGCTCCCAATCGATCGGCCTGTCGCCCTCAAGCCCCAGCAGGCTGGTCACCCACCGCAGATATGTGTCGCTGCCGCCGCATCGGAACTGGCCGTCCAACTCCACCACTGTGCAGTGCAACCCCTGCGCGGCCGCTGCATGACGGATCTGGTCCACCGTTCCCATCTCGCCCGGACGTACCACCTGGTGTTGGTCCAGGAGGAACACCGGGACACGGGCGGCGTCGATCAACTCGGCGACTTGCGGGCGTCCGGTACGCAATTCCGCCTTGGTGTAACGGTTGGCGGAAGTCTTACGGAGTCGATGTGCCTCGTCGCAGAGCAGCACGTCGAGGTCGTTCGGCTCGGCTTCCATGAAACTGTTGAAATAGCGGAAGAGGCGCTGGACTTCGGTTTTCCGGGAGCCTGCCACCTTGCGCATCGTCGTGGTGAACGACTGCGAACCAGTGGCGTGCAGAGCTGGAATTCCTCGCCGGTACAGCTCACCGAGCAGGGAAAGCGCGATCACACTCTTTCCGGAGCCCGGACCGCCGGCCACCACGACCACCTGTTTGTGGTTGGACCGCCGGGCCGCTCCGACTGCCGTCATCACGGTCTCGTAGGCCAACCGCTGTTCGTCCAACAGCACGAACTGCTCACGGTTGCGGACTTCTTCGGCGGCGACCTCCAGCAATTGCCGGGACGGCCGTACCTTGCCCTGCAGTAGTTCATCGGCTGCAGCGGCGCCGGGTCTGGGTGCCAACTTCGAGTGCAAGAAGTCCAGGAAGGCGCCACGCTGTTCACCGGTGAACAGCCGCCCTCGATTGTCCTCTGCGACCTGGCGCAGCCCCGCCACTCCGAATTCGGTGGCATTGTGCAGGAACGCCACCCCAGAGATCGATTCCGGACTCTGCTCCAGGGCGCCGTTGAACGACACCAGATAGTCGCAGTAGCTCCGGACCTGTTCGATCGGATTGAGGATGGGATCCGGATATGCGTCGATGCGGCATTGCAGAGGGTCGCTGCCCTCTGGGTACGCCTCGCTCCACTGCTTGAGTTCCACGACCACGTAGGAAGGGCCGCCCGTGACCGGGTGCACACCGGCCAGTATGACGTCCGCGCGTTTGCTGGTCAGGGGCAGGCCGTACTCCAGCAACATTTCCACTTCGTCGAGGCCGGCTTCGATCAGAGAGTTGATGAGCACTGGGATGCTGCGGTTCCAGGAGCGGATCTCCGAGGACCGGGGCCGATGGCCGTGCCGGTGTACGAAGTTCTCGGCCAGGAGTTCCGCAAGCCGTCCTTCGACGTGGGTACGACGGGCCAGCGACGCCACGGACTCACGGAACAGCAAGAGTTTGCCCCCAGGCAGCACGAAGTGGCTCGTGCGGGTGGGGGCATGTCCTTCTGTTCCGCGAGTGCGGAGCGGAAGCCCGTCGGGCCGCTGAGATGGTGGCGTCAATTCTAGAACAGCACGGGTCAGGTGCCGGGTGCGGGCTGGGAGGTGACTCATGCACGGCGCCGGCCAGGTCATCTGTCATATTTCTGTCGCCGCCTCGTGAGGGAAGTCTTGTGCCGCTGGGTTTCAGGTGCGGTAAATCCCTTTGCGTCGGAGTCGTATGAGGCAACGGTTCGGTGGTGGAGCGGCTATGGCCAGTCCCGGAATGGCGCTTGCCGTCCACTCCGATCCCTCCGGACTCGCCCCCCCACAGCAAGCCGCCCGGTCCCCTTGGATACCCGGCGAGTAAATGCGCCATTTCGTACCCTCCATCATGATTTCATCCCGCCATGGAAAGCGATGGAACGATGACCGGAGACCGCCCGCGCCCCGTCTCCCCGCAGGCGTCCCCCTCCCGGCGGCGGTTGCTGGCCGCGGTGGCGGCGGCGCCGGTGCTGGCCGGGGTGGGGAGCGGGGGTGCCGCTGCGGCCGAGGGGGCCGCGGGGGCGAGGGAGAGTCCGGGGCGCCGGGGGATCGTGCCGGTGCCGACCACCGAGGCGGACTGGGCCGGGGTGGCGCGGGCGCTCGGGCGGGGCGGGAACATGTTGCGGGGGGCGATCTATCACACGGGGTTTCCGCGGGGGGATCTGAGTGTGGTCTCCGATGGGGTGCTCGTGCGGCCGGGGCTCGCGCTCGGGGCGCATGTGTCGTTCGTCCGGTACGCCGACGGCGGTGTGATGGCGATGGGCGATGTGGTCGTCACCGAGGACGAGACGCAGCGGGTGGTCGACGCGTGGCAGGCGCACGGGATCGAGCTGACCGCGCTCCACAAGCACCTGCTCGCCCAGTACCCGGACGTCTGGTGGGCCCATGTGCACGCGCACGGGCGGGACGCGGAGGCGATCGCCCGCGGTCTGCGCGCCGGGTTCGACCGGACCGGCACCCCGCCGCCGGGGCCACCGGAGCCGTCGCTGCCCCTCGATCTCGACACCGCGGGGATCGAGGCGGCGCTGGGCACCCGGGGGACCACCGAGGACGGGGTCTTCAAATGCCTCTTCGTCCGCCGGGAGGAGGTGACCGGCGGTCCGCTGGTGCTGCCCCCCGGGCTCGGGTCGACCTCCGCCTTCATCTTCCAGCCGGTCGGCGGTGGCCGGGCGGCGCTCGCCGGGGACTTCGCCATGACGGCGGACGAGGTCCCCGACGTCCTGCGGGTGCTGCGGCGCGGCGGGATCCGCCTCGTCGAACTGCACAACCATCACCTGGACGAGTCGCCCCGGCTGTTCTTCACCCACTTCTGGGCCGTGGCGGACGCCGTCGCGCTCGCCCGGGTCCTGCGCCGCGCGGTGGACGCCACGAACATCGAGGCCCCGGTGGGGGAGGTGCCGGCCGGGTGAGGGGGTGCTTCCGTCCCGGGCCCGCGGAGCGGGCCCCGTGGGCCCAGGAGGTGCCGTGCGCCGCTGTGGAAGGCGCGCGGGCCGTCGCCCGGGTGGGGCGTGGCGGATGGGTCAAAGGGGATCAATCGCCCGGATGCGGCGCGTGTGCCGGGAGGCGATCGGGTACCTAGGTCGTGTCGTCCACGCCGGGACCGGTCCACGGAGTCCGGTACACGAGGTCCGGAGCGCCCCCGCGCCGCCGCCGTCGGCACGCCGTCCCCCGACCGGGCCCCGTGGCCGCGGGCCGGACCTCGTGAAACCACCCGGCGGAACGGACGGCGCCACGCCGGTGGTCCCCCGAGGGGCGCCTCCCTCCCCTCCGGCCCCGCCCCATCCGTCCGATCCCGTACCTGGAGCTTCGTATGGACCCCGTGCCCGCCACCCGGAACTGCCCCTTCGACTACGCCGAGGCCCTCGAATTCGACCCGCAGCTACGAGCGCTGCAGAACGAGGGGCCCGTCTCCCGGATCCGGCTGCCCTACGGCGAGGGGGAGGCGTGGCTGGTCACCGGCTACGACGACGTCCGCACCGTCACCACCGACCGGCGTTTCAGCCGCAGAGAGGTGGTGGGCCGGGACTTCCCGCGGATGACGCCCGAGCCCATCGTCCAGGCCGAGGCCATCAACGTGATGGACCCGCCGGGCAGCAGCCGGCTGCGCAGCCTCATCTCGAAGGGGTTCGCGCCGCGCCACATGGAGCGGATGCGGGTCCGCACCCAGCATGTGGTGGACGAGCTGCTGGACCGGATGGAGGAGCACGGCGCGCCCGCGGATCTCTTCGAGCACCTCGCGGCGCCGCTGCCGCTGACCACCATCTGCGAGGTCCTCGACATCCCCGAGGGCGACCGCGCGCAGTTGCGCAAGCACGCCCGGACCATGATGAACACCACCGCCGGGAACAAGGACGCGGCCATCCGCTCCAAGGCCGATCTGCGGGCCTACTTCGCGGAGCTGACCGCGCGGCGGCGGGCGGACCCGGGCGACGACCTGATCAGCGTGCTGGCCACCGCCCGCGACGGGGACGAGCTGCTCAACGACGACGAACTGACCGTGATGGCGATGGTCCTGCTCATCACCGGCCAGGACACCACCACCTACCAGCTCGGGAACATCTCGTACGCCCTGCTGACCCGGCCCGACGAGATGGCGATGCTCCGGGACAACCCGGAGAAGTTCCCGCAGGCGCTGGAGGAGCTGCTGCGCTTCATCCCCTTCCGCAAGGGCGTCGGCATTCCCCGCGTCGCCACCGAGGACGTGGAGCTGAGCGGGGTGCGGATCCGTAAGGGCGACATCGTGCACGTCTCCTATCTGACGGCCAATCGGGACGGCCGGAAGTTCGACCGGCCGGACGAACTGGACCTGGAGCGCAGCGGTCCGTCCCATATGACCTTCGGTTGGGGCGGTCACCACTGCCTGGGTGCCCCGCTGGCCGCCACCGAGCTGGAGGTGGCGCTCACCACGCTGATGAAGCGCTTCCCGGCGCTGAAGATGGCGGTGCCCGCCGAGGCGATCGAGTGGAACAAGAATTCCATCTGGCGCTACCCGCTCGCCCTGCCCGTCACCTGGTGAGCACGGGGTGACGGCGTCCCGCCGGACCGGCGGATCCCGCCCGTCCGGCGGGGCCGTGGAACGTGGTGGTCCGCCGGCGCTGTCCCGGCCCCTCTCGGAGCGTGCGCCGGGCGCCGGGGCGCGGCAACCGGGGCGCGGCAACCGGGGCGGTGCGGGCCCGCGCGGCGCGGCAACCGGGGGCGGTGTGGGCCCGTGCGGCGCGGGGCCCTGAGCCGACATGCGGGCGTCACCTGGCTGCCGTAACGTAATGCCGAGGGCCAACCAGGGTGCGGCGCACCACCATCTGCCCATACGGCGAGAACGCGATCATTCGGCGGTCGGCCCGTCAGCGCCCATTCCGGGGACGCGCGGCGCCGCGCAACGCCAACGGCCCGCCCCGCGCCATCGCGCGCACACGCTGCCGCAACGCCGGCCATCGTCCGGCGACCACGTCGCGTCCCCCCATAGGGCTCAGCCGTGTGGAGCACCGTCCGCTAGGAGGAGATCCATGGCGGTTCTCTGCAAACCGGCCATCGCGGTACCCGAGCACGTCATCACCAACGAGGAAACACTCGAACTCGCGGAGCGGTTGCACGGTGACCATCCGCAACTCGGCCTGGTCCTCCGGCTGATCGAGCACACCGGCGTCCGCAAGCGTCATCTGATCCAGCCGATCGAGGAGACGCTGCGGCACCCGGGGCTGGACGCCCGCAGCATCGTCTACGAGGAGCAGACCAAGGAACGGGTGCCCGCCGTGGTGCGGCGCGCGCTCGACCAGGCCCAACTGGAGCCGCAGCAGATCGACTTGATCATCTACGTCTCCTGCACCGGCTTCATGATGCCGCCGGCCACCTCCTGGCTGATCAACGCCATGGGGTTCCGGCCGGAGACGCGGCAGCTTCCGATCGCCCAACTCGGCTGCGCGGCGGGCGGCGCGGCCGTCAACCGGGCCCACGACTTCTGTACGGCGTACCCGGACGCCAATGTGCTGATCGTCGCCTGCGAGTTCTGCTCGCTGTGCTACCAGCCCACCGACCTGGGGGTCGGATCGCTGTTGTCCAACGGCCTGTTCGGCGACGGGATCGCCGCGGCCGTCCTGCGGGGCGACGGCGGGACCGGCATCCGGCTGGAGCGCAGCAGCTCGTACCTGATACCGGACACCGAGGCGTGGATCTCCTACGCGGTCCGGTCCACCGGCTTCCACTTCCAGCTCGACAAACGGGTGCCGGGCACGATGGAACCGCTCGCTCCGGCGCTCTCCTCCGCCGCGGAGGACCACGACTGGAACGCCGGGAAGATGGACTTCTACATCATCCACGCGGGCGGCCCGAGGATCCTGGACGACCTCAGCTTCTTCCTCGACGTGCCGCCGGAGGCGTTCCGTTTCAGCCGGGCCACGCTCACCGAGTACGGCAACATCGCCAGCGCCGTGGTGCTGGACGCCATGGCCCGGCTGTTCGACGAGGCGTCCGCCCTCGACGGGGACCGCGGCCTGATGGCCGGATTCGGTCCCGGCATCACGGCCGAGATCTCCCTCGGCACCTGGGTCGCGGACTCCGAATCGGGGGAGTGAGCCGGACGTTCGCGGGTGCGCCTGTCCCGGCGGCCCGCGGACGGGACACCGGCGGACCGCCCCGCCCGGCTCCGGTGCCCCGCCCCGTACCGCCCCGCCCGGCTCCGGTGCCCCGCCCCGTACCGCCGCGTCCTGCCCCCGGCAGCCCGTGTCGCGCCTGCCGTCCCCCGGCGGCGCGTGCTTCAGTGAGCCATGGCCAAGGCAGGGACCACGGGGAGCCGGGGCGGCGCGGATCCCGACGCCGAGCAGGCGGGCACGCTCGACCGCAAGGGCGGGCCGGGGCACACCGTTCTGATGGCGCTGGCCTTCGCCGTGCCGGTCGTCAAGGTCGCGTACACGGTCGGGGGCGGTGACGCGGTCCGTGAGGTGCTCGTCGGGATGGAGCCCGCCAACTGGCCGGACGTCCTGATCGGGATGGTGCTCACCGATCCGCTGCTCGCCTCGGTGCTCGGCGTCGTCGTCTCCCGGGTGGTGTTCGCGCTGTTCGCGGCGCGCGGCGCGGTCCCGGCGGGCGGCGGTGTGGCGGGTGCCGCGCGGCGGGTGGCGCTGACCGTCGTCAACCCGGTGGCGGTCGGCACGATCATCACCTGCCTCTTCGGCTTCCGGTGGGGGCTCGGCACCTGCGCCGTCGCGTGTCTGCTGCGCGAGGGCGTGGTGGTGGAGTACCTGACCGGGCGGCGCCGCCTGAGAGGGGGGAGGGGCGGCGGCGCTCCGGCGTACCGGCCGGCCTCCTGGCTGCGCCGGGCGGCGGCCGTCGAGCAGTGGGTGGCGCTCGCCCTGACCGTGCTGGTCCTGCCGGTGCTGGCGTTCGTCTCCGCGCTGGACGGTCAGGCGTGGACGCCGATCGTGCGGTGCCAGGTCACGAACGGCACCGTGACCGTCAGCGACCGGCTGATCGAACTGGGCCGCAAGGGCAGCGGCATCGTCGGCTGGAACCTGGACTCCGAGCAGATCTCCAACGGCCAGGGCTGCACCCGGGTGGAGAGCCTGTACGTGAGGGAGCCGTGGTGGCGGGGGTGAGGCGCGGCGCCCCTCCGCCGAGGCCCGGTCCTCCGGATCAACGGGCCGCATATTTAAGTCAGTTGCTTGACTTGAGTGCGGGGGATCGGGTTGCCTGACCGGGCACGGGGCGGGCGCGGTCGGGAGGAGACGGGATGCGCGGGACGGTGCGGGCCGGTCAGGCGGAGGTGACGCGGACGCGGATCCTGCGCGCGGCGGAGCGGCTGTTCGCCGAGCGCGGCGTCTACGCGGTCTCCAACCGGCAGGTCAGCGAGGCCGCCGGCCAGGGCAACAACGCCGCGGTCGGCTACCACTTCGGCACCAAGACCGACCTGGTGCGGGCCATCGCCCGCGAGCACCTGGGCCGGATCGAGCAGGACCGGGCGCGCCGGGTGGACGCGCTGGACGCCACCGCGGACATCGCCGCGTGGGTCGGCTGCCTGGTGCGGCCCACCACCGAGCATCTGGCGTCCCTGGGCAGTCCCACGTGGTTCGCGCGGTGCTGCGCCCAGGTGATGACCGATCCGGCGCTCCAGGACGTCTTCGCCGAGGAGTCCCTAGGGTCACCTGCGCTGGTACGGACCCTGGAGGGGCTCAACCGCTGCCTGCCCGACCTGCCGCCCGAGGTCCACGCCGAACGGGGCGCGATGGCACGGCAACTGATCGTGCACACCTGCGCCGAACGGGAACGCGCCCTCGCCGACCGCACCGCCACCGTGCGCAGCAGTTGGCACACCACGGCCACCGGGCTGATCGACGCCCTCACCGGTCTGTGGACCGCACCGGTGACACCGACCGGCTGACGGCCACCGGGGACGCCCGCCGGCGGTGCCTCCCCGGGGCGGCCGGTCGCCGAGGCCACCCGGGGAGGGACGGCTCGCCGGGCACCCGGGGACGCCCGGTCCGCCGCACCCCGGGGCACGACCCGGCTCGGCGCCCACCCCGGGCCGGCCGGTCCGCCCGGCCCCGTATCACCCGACCCACCACGCACCGCCGATACGTACCGCACCGCACCGGACCCGGCCCCCGGCCCGTCCGGGCGGGCAGACGAGGAGCGACACATGACCGGCACCGCAGTCCCGCACGGCACGGTCCCGGAGCGCACGGACCCGGACGGGATACCGGCGTTCCCGATGGACCGGGCGGCCGGCTGCCCCTTCGACCCGCCGCCGGGGCTGAGCGAGGCGCGGCGGCGCGGGCCGCTCACCCGGGTCCGGCTGTGGGACGGCAGCACGCCCTGGCTGGTGACCCGCCACGCCGACCAGCGCGCCCTGCTGGCCGACCCCCGGATCAGCTCCGACATCACGCGGCCCGGGTACCCGGCCTCCGCGCCCGTCACCGGCAGCGCGCGGATGAGCTTCATCCTGATGGACGACCCCGAGCACAACCGGCTGCGGCGGATGGTGACCGCACCGTTCACGGTCCGCCGGATGGAGGCGATGCGGCCCGCCGTCCAGCGGATCGTGGACGGCTTCCTCGACGACCTCCTCGCCGGGCCCGCCCCCGCCGACCTCGTCGCCCGCTTCGCGCTGCCGGTACCGTCGCTGGTCATCTGCGAACTGCTCGGTGTGCCCTACGCCGACCACGACTTCTTCCAGGAGAACAGCCGGGTCCTCATCAGCCGTACCGTCACACCGGAGCAGCGGACCGCCGCCCACGCCAACCTCACCGGCTACCTCGACGGACTGCTCGCCCGGAAGACCGCGGGCCCCGCCGATCTGCTGTCCGGGCTGGCCGGACGGGTCGACGCGGGCGAACTGACCCGGGAACAGGCCGCCGAGACGGGCGTGCTGTTGCTGCTCGCCGGGCACGAGACCACCGCCAACATGATCGCGCTGGGCACCCTCGCGCTGCTGGAGAACCCCGACCAGCTCGCCCTGGTACGCGACACCGACGACCCGAAGGTCGTCGCGTCGGCGGTGGAGGAGCTGCTGCGCTACCTCACCATCACCCACAGCGGACGCCGCCGCGCCGTCCTGGAGGACATCGAGATCGCCGGGCAGACCCTCCGCGCGGGCGAGGGCGTCATCCTCGCCAACGACCTCGCCAACCGCGACCCGGACGTCTTCCCCGAACCGGACCGCCTCGACCTCGCCCGCGACTCCCGCCGCCACCTCGCCTTCGGCTTCGGCGTCCACCAGTGCCTGGGGCAGACCCTGGCCCGCATCGAGCTGCAGGTCGTCCACAGCACCCTCCACCGCCGCATCCCCACCCTGCGCCTGGCCGCCGACCGCGCCGACCTCTCCTTCAAGCACGACGGTTCGGTGTACGGGGTGTACGAGCTGCCGGTCACCTGGTGAGAGGGCGGCCCCGGGGCGAGCCGCCCACCGCGTGCGCCTACGGGCGGTGCCTCCGCCGCCCGCGCCGCCCCGGGGCCGTACCCGCCCACCCCGGGGCCGTCACACGGTCTCCGGCACCTCCAGCAGCGCCCGTACCTCCTCGGCGGTGGTCTCCTCCAGCGTCTCGCCGACGAAGAGCCAGCGGGTGATGCCGACGGACTCCAGGAACGGCAGATCGTGCCCGGCGATCACCAGCGCACCCTGGTAGGACGCCAGCGCCGCCGTGAGCTGCCGCACCCCGGACAGGTCCAGGTTGTTGGTCGGCTCGTCCAGCATGAGCAGTTGCGGGGCGGGCGCGGCGAGCATCGTCGCGGCGAGCGCGGCGCGGAACCGCTCACCACCGGACAACGTGCCCACCAGCGCCTCCGCGCGGGCCCCCTTGAACAGGAACCGCGCGAGCTGCGCCCGCAGCGCGTTGTCGGTGACGCCGGGCGCCGTACGGGCCGCGTTCCGCGCCACGCTCAGACCGTCGTCCAGGATGTCCAGCCGCTGCGGCAGGAAGCGCAGCGGGACGAACGTCCGCGCCTCACCCGACACCGGCTCCACCTGCCCGGCCAGGGTGCGCAGCAGCGTCGTCTTCCCGGCACCGTTCCGGCCGATCAGCGCGACACGCTCCGGGCCGCGCACCTCCAGATCGCCCTCCCGCAGCAGCCCGTGGCGCGGGCGCAGCGCCGTCAGCCGCAGTACGGTGCGGCCCGCGGGGACCGCCGTGTGCGGCAGGTCCACCCGGATCTCGGCGTCGTCCCGGATCGCGTCCGCGGCCTCCTCGCGCCGCTCCCTGGCCTCCTGGAGGCGGTCCTCGTGGATGCCGCGGACCCGGTCGGCGGACTCCTGGGCGGAGCGCTTGCGCTCCCCGGCGACGATGCGCGGCGCCCGCCGCTGCGCGTCCAGCTTCGCGCTCTGCCGGCGGCGCCGGGCCGCCTTGACGCGGCTCTCCTCCAGCTCCCGCTGCTGCCTGCGGACGTCCGCCTCGGCGGTACGCAGCGTCCGCGCGGCCGCGTCCTGCTGGGCGGCGACGGCCTCCCGGTACGCGGACCAGCCGCCGCCGTACCAGGTCACGCCGGTGGAGCGGAGCTCGGCGGTACGGTCCATGCGCTCCAGCAACTCCCGGTCGTGACTGACCACGATCAGCGCGCCGGAGCGCCAGGACGCGACGGCCTCGTACAGCCGCCGCCGCGCGAACACGTCGAGGTTGTTGGTCGGCTCGTCCAGCAGCAGGACATCGGGGCGGTCGAGGAGCAGCGCGGCCAGCCGCAGCAGGACGGTCTCGCCGCCGGACATCTCGCCGACGGTCCGGTCGAGCCCGAGGGAGCCGAGCCCGAGGGAGCCCAGCATCGCCAGGGCGCGCTCCTCGATGTCCCAGTCGTCGCCGAGCGCGGTGAAGTGCGCCTCGTCGGTGTCGCCGGACTCGATGGCGCGCAGCGCGGCGCGCCGCTCCGTGACACCGAGGGCGTCCTCGACCCGCAGACCGGTGTCGAGGGTGAGGTTCTGCGGCAGGTACCCGAGGGTGCCGGTGACGCTCACCGTGCCCTCGGCGGGCCGCAGCTGACCGGCGATGAGCCGCAGCAGCGTGGATTTTCCGGTGCCGTTGTCGCCGACGAGACCGGTGCGGCCCCGGCCGATGACGAGGGAGAGCCGGTCGAGGACGGTACTGCCGTCGGGCCACCGGAACGTCACGCCGGAACAGGTCACCGAGGCTTGCGGAACGGGGGGTCGGGACATGGTTCTTCTCGCAGTCTGCACGCAGGAACGGGGGCGTCGTAGGCGAGCACCACGCGGCGACCGGCCGGGGAGGGGGAGGTGCGGTCCTGGCAAGGGAGGACGGCTCATGCACCGAGGTCGCATCCGCGCGAGGTCACGGGCGGCAGAGTGCCGGCACGGCGTGACAGGCGTACGGCGGGGCCGTACCGCGCGATGGTCGCGGACCTCAGATGCGCAACGTCCACCTCTATCGGAGACAACAGGACCCGGAAACCGTACCTCAGGCGGGAGCGGGACGCATCGGGAATTTCTTCGGGGGGAGGAGGAGCGGGGCGGGGGCACGGGGTCGGGGCGAGCGGCGGTGAGCCGGGGCGGGGCGGTCGGTGGTGGGGCAGGTCGGTTGGCAGGCAGGCCGGCGAGGTGGGGGACGGTGCCTCGGGGCCGGTTCGCCGGGGTTTTCCGGGGGCTTCCCGGGGTTCCGGCAGTCTTCCGTGCCTGCCCTCCGCCCGCGCCCGGGGCCTCCCGTAACTCCGCGCCCTGGGGGCTCCCGGGACCTTCCGGCGTTCCCCGGCTGTCCGCCCGAGGCCCCGGTCCGCCACCGTCCGGCCCGCCACCCCGCCCGGTCAGGCGCCGCGTCCCCGCCGCCCTGACCGGCCCGGCGCCGCGCGTCGCCCGGCCCGCTCTCTCGGCCGTGCGCCGGGCCAGGGGGCCGCTGTCAGACCCCCGTGCCACGATGCGGGCATGAGCATTCCCGAACGTGTCATGCCGCCGATGGACGCCGACGAGCGGACTTCCCTGACCAGTTGGCTCGATTTCTACCGCGCCACCCTCGCGGGCAAGTGCGAGGGGCTGACGGAGGAGCAGTTGCGCACGGCTTCCGCGCCGCCCTCGCCGCTCACCCTCACCGGCCTCGTCCGGCATCTCGCGGAGGTCGAGCGGCACTGGTTCCGCCAGGTCCTCACCGGGGAGGACATCCCCGATCTGTTCCCCCAGGACCCCGGTGCCGACGGCATGAGCGGCGGCTTCGGCGGCGCCGGGGAGATATCGGGCGAGGAGGCCCTGGCCCTGTGGCACGCCGAGGTCGAGCACGCCCGCCGCAACTGCGCCGACCGCTCCCTGGACGGCACCGGAGTGCTGGGGGAGGCCCGCGTCACCCTCCGCTGGATATACACCCACATGATCGCCGAGTACGCCCGCCACTGCGGCCACGCCGACCTCATCCGCGAACGCATCGACGGCCGCACGGGCTTCTGACAGCCGCCCCGGCCGGGGGAGCCGGGAGCCCCGGACGTCCGGGCGCCCCGGGGGCCGTGGCTCCCCGGGGTTCCCGGCGGTCAGTCCCGGGGCGCGATCTCGCGGCCGTCCTCCCGCACGGTGATCGCCATCGCCGGGCACAGGTCCGCGGCGTCCAGGGCCAGTTCGTCATCCCCGTCGATCTCCTCGCGCACCGGCCGGGAGCGGGGGCCGTCCAGGACGAACAGTCCGGGCGCGGTTCCGGCGCAGATGCCGGAGCCGATACAGCGCAGCGGATCCACCTCCACCTGCCGGCTCATGGGCTCACCACCCCACCGGCAGCACGCGCGGACCGCGTACCAGCATCTCGGTCTTCCACTGCACATCGCCCGCGACGTGCAGCCCCGGGAAGCGGGTGATCAACGCGCCCAGCGCCTCCTGGAGTTCCAGCCGGGCCAGCGGCGCGCCCAGGCAGTGGTGGACGCCGTGGCCGAAACCGAGGTGCTGGTTGCCGGTCCGGGTGAAGTCCAGGGTGCCGGGGGACGAGAAGCGGAGCGCGTCGCGGTTGGCGGCGCCCACCGCGACCAGCACCGGCGTCCCGGCCTCCACCAGCGTGCCGCCGACCTCGATGTCCTCGGTGGCGTAGCGCGGCTGGCCCGCGCCGCTGCCCAGCGGTACGAACCGCAGCAGCTCCTCCACCGCCCCGGCCATCAGCTCCGGCCGCTCCCGCAGCCGGGCCAGCTCCTCGGGGTGATCGAGCAGGGTGAGGACGAAGTTGGGGATCTGCGTCGCGGTCGTCTCGTGTCCGGCGACGAGGATGCCCACGCACAGATCGACCAGCTCCAGCTCGGAGAGGCGGTCCCCGGCGTCCCGCGCGTCGATGAGCGCCGTCATCAGGTCGTCCTGCGGACGGCTGCGGTGCTCCTCGATCAACTTCCGCATGTAGGAGCGGAGTTCCTCGCGGTTGGCGTTGAATTCCTCCGCCGTCAGTGAGCTGGTCGACAGTGCCGCGTCGCTCCAGGCCCGGAATTTCGGCCGGTCCTCGACGGGCACCCCCAGCATCCGGCAGATGACCGCGACCGGGATCGGCAGCGCGTAGCGGTCCACGAGATCGGCGGGCGGACCGGCGTCCTCCAGCTCGTCCAGCAACTGGCCGGTCAACTCCTTGACCTGGGGCCGGAGTTTCTCCACCTGGCGGACGGTGAACGCCTTCGCCACCAGGGAACGCAGCCGGGTGTGCTCGGGCGGGTCCATGCTGAGGATGCCGCTGTCGCGGCTGCCCTCGGACTGCCGCGGCTCATCGTGTTCGAGCCCCAGGGCGCGGCTGAAGCGCTGGTCACCGAGGACGAAGCGGGCTTCGGCGTACCGCGTCACCAGCCAGGCGGGCTCCCCGTAGGCCATACGGACCCGCAGCAGTCCGGGGCTGTTGCGGGCTTCGTCGTACACCTCGGACAGCGACAGGTTGTCGGCGGTGTTGAAGGGATAGGAGAGGGGTGCTGTGTCAGCTGTGGTCACGGTGACCTCCCTTGTGTAAGCACCTGCTTACAAACGTTAGGGCGCCGGTCCGCGGACGGTCAACGACCGGTTACGGCCGTTATCCTGACGGACCGTCCGGAGAGGAGCACCATGGCGAACCCCGCCGGCGTACCGGCCGGTTCACCCCGTAGGAGAGACGCCCGGGCCACCCGCCGCAGACTGCTGGAGGCCGCCGCTGACCTCTTCGCCGAGCGCGGTTACGACGCCGCCACCGTGCGGGACATCGCGGACCGGGCCGGTGCCAACCAGGCGCTGCTGTTCCGCTACTTCGGGTCGAAGAGCGCGCTGCTGACGGAGGTGATGGCGCACAGCGGACAGGAGCAACTGCGCTCCACACCCCCGGAGAAACTGTTCGAGACGACGCTGCGCGGCATGCTCACCCACCACGGCAAGGAGCCCCACGACCGTTCCCTCGCGGTGTATCTGCGCTCCCTGGGCGGGGCCGATGACGCCACGGAGACGGTGAAGGCGCTGGGGGAGGAGTACGTGGAGGTGCTCGCGACGCTCTCCGGGGCGAAGGACGCGGCGCTGCGCGCGGATCTCGCCATGGCCTGGCTGCTGGGCATCGGCATGATGCGGGTCGTCGTCGGCCGCGAACCCCTCGCCAGCGCCGACCCGGACGACGTCTGCGAACTGGTCCTCGGCCTCCTCTGGCGCCTCCTGGACGGGGTGCCGCCCCCGGACGGGGCCGCGCCGCCGGAGCCGGAGGCGCCCTGATGCCCACCGCCACCGGGGCGCCGTTCGGACCGCGCGCTGTCACCGGCACCCCCTAACCTGGAAGCAGGTTCACGGAGTTCGGGGGCGGGGATGGGCGACACGGATTCTTTCCGGGCCGAGGCGGGCGAGGGCGGGCGCGTCCACCAGGCGGGCCGGGACCTGCACATCATCACCTACGGCGGGCCCGCCCCCGGGGCGGCGGGGCCGGACGCCGAGGCCCCGCCCGGCCCCGAGGAGCTGCTGGCGCGCTTCGCGGACGCGCCGCTGCCCGCCCAGGTGCTCGACGCGGCGGCGCTGGCCGCCGTGCCGCCGCCGGACCCCGGCCCCGCGCCCGAGGCGCTGGCCGCGGCGGTCGGCACGCTCGCCGGTGCGGCCGTGCCCGCGCTCCCGCCCACGGCGCCGGAGGGCACGGCCCCGGTCCGCATCCGCTGTCTGCGCCCGCCCGCCGCCCCTCCCGGCGGCCCCGCGCGGCCGGCGCTCGACGCCTGGGCCGCCGCGCTGCTGGAGCGCGCCCTGCCCCGGCGCACCGACGACGCCGCACTCCCGCTGTTCGCCCCGCACGTCCGCGCCCTCCTGCGGCGCTCCGGCGGGACGCGGCCCGAGCCGGTCGCGGCGGGCCGCCGCCTCCGGGACGGCTTCGAGCGGTGCGGCGCCTACGGGGCGGCGCTGCCGTTCGCCGAGCTGATCGTGGCCTGCCCGGAGGGCGAGGGCCTCGCCGACGCCCTGGCCCTCGGCCGCCTGCGGGTGCGCTGCGGGGAGTACGCCGAGGCGGAGGCGGCGTTGCGGCCGGCGCTGGCCCGGGCGGACGAGGCGGTGACCGCCCGCGGGCTGACCCTGGCCGGGCGGACCGGCCCGTCCCTGGGCGAGCTGCTGCGGGAGAACGCCGAGGGGCCCTTCACCGGCAAGCTCTCCTCCGTCGACGGCGAGGTGCTGGTCCGGGCCGCCGATGTGCTGACGGTGCTGGCCGGTGCGGTGTGCGGGCGGCGCCGGTACGTGGAGGGGGAGCAACTGCTGCTCTCCGCCAACGGGCTGTACTGGCGTGTCCTGGGCGCCGCCCATCCGGCGCGGATCCTCACCCAGCTCCACCGCGCCCGCGTCCGGGGCCGCCAGCGCCTGTGGGGCGAGGCGCTGTCCCTGCTTCACGACGCCCTGTCCTTCCGGGACGCGGCGGCCCTGGAGCGCGACCATCCCCGCGCGGCCGCGCTCATCCGCCTCACCCATGCCGAGGTGGCCGGCGAGGCGGTCCGCGGCCTGGCCGAGGACGGCCCGGGCCGCACCCGCGCCGTGGGCGTGTTCCCCGCCCCCGTCGTCCGCTTCCTCGATGCCACTGTCAGCCGCCCGCCGCGACCCACCCCCGCCGACGCCCGCCGCCTGGCGAAGGAGGCGGTCGAGGCGTGCGAGCGCGCGTACGGCCCCTGGCATCCACGGACCCGTGAGGCCAGGGCGCTGCCGGCCCACCGGAAGCCGGACGGCCGGCGGAGCGGCCCGGATCCGTGATCACCCGGCGGGGAAAAAGGTTGGACGGCATATGGCCGGGGCTTGTAGCTTGCGCCTGACCGTGACGCCGCCCGAGGAGGTGAGAGACCCATGACCGCTGTATCGACGTGGGTGCTCCCCCTTCCCGTCACGGCCGGCGACTGACGTAGCGGTCGCCGGGAGCGCCTCGATCACAAGGCACTCCCGAAAGGCATCACCGTGCACTCTCCGCACTTCACCGCCGACTCGTCGGCGAACGGCATCCGCGAACGCGACTTCACCGTCGGCGACGTCCCCGGAGTCCTCTGGTCGCCGTCCTCCGGCGCCGACCGGGCGCCCCTGGTCCTGATGGGCCACGGCGGCGGCGCCCACAAGAAGCATCCGGCGATGCTGGGCCGGGCCCGGCCCCTGGTGACCGGCCACGGCTTCCACGTCGCCGTCATCGACGCCCCCGGCCACGGCGACCGGCCGCGTACCGCACAGGACGAGCGGGACATCGCCGCCCTGCGCGCGGCACAGGCGGCGGGCGCGCCGGAAGGCCCGGTCGTCGTCCCCTACAACGCCCGCCTGGCGGAGCGGGCCGTGCCCGAGTGGCAGGCGACCCTGGACGCTCTTCAGACACTCCCGGAGATCGGCGCCGGGGGCCCGGTGGGCTACGCCGGTATCGCCCTGGGCACCGCGATCGGGGTGCCGCTGGTGGCGGCGGAGCCCAGGATCAAGGCCGCCGTCCTCGGCATGATGTGGCCCGATGCCCTGATCGGGGCGGCGAGGCGGATCACCGTCCCGGTCGAGTTCACCCTGCAGTGGGACGACGAGCGCATCCCGCGCGAGGCCGCCCTCACGCTCTTCGACGCCTTCGCCTCGAAGGAGAAGACACTGCACGCCAACGCGGGCGCCCACGCCGATTTCCCCAGGTTCACCGAGGCCGACAGCGCGGCCCGCTTCCTCGCCCGGCACCTCGGCCCGTCGGTCGGTGCACGGGCCTGAGGGCGGGCGGCCGACGGCACCCGGCCGCTTGCCGGGGGCCGTCGGCCGTGGGGTGGACGGTGGTCCCGGAAGACTGCCCCGCCCGCATCTGCGCAGGCAGGGGCGGTCCGCTCGGGAGGAGGGCACCCTGGAGGAGGCGACCGCGTCCGGCCGGGTCCGCCCGGCCCGGCGCTCCTTCCGAGCGACCGCCCGACCGAGGGCGGCGGGGCCGGTGAAGGGCTGGGCCTTGCGCGCCCGGCGTGATCACATACGGGATGACTTCTTCCTGGACCGGGCAGCGGGTACGGCTGCGTGCGATCGAGCCCGGCGACTGGGCCGCGTTCCAGCGCTTCGCCGCAGATGAGGAGGGCTCGGTGACGTGCCGCGTCCCCCGCGTTCCACCGAGAGCTTCCGCGCGTGGGCGCGGGAGCGGGCCGCCGCCGAGGGGGACTGCTTCCGGCTGGTGATCGAGGCCCTGGACACGGGCGGGGCGGTCGGTGCCGTCGGCACGTCGTACGCCGATCCGCACGCCGGACGGTTCGAGTACGGCATCACGCTGGAGTCCGGCCACCGGCGTAAGGGGTATGCGACGGAGGCGGCGGTGCTCCTGTTGCGTTTCCTCTTCGCCGAGCGGCGCTACCACAAGTGTGAGGTGCGGATCTTCGCGCACAACACGGCCTCCCTGGCGCTCCACCGGCGCCTGGGCTTCGTCGAGGAGGGGCGTCTGCGCGACCACGTCTTCCTCACCGGGCGGCATCAGGATCTCGTCGTGATGGGTCTGCTGGCCGACGAGTTCGCCCGGCTGCACCCGGCGGGTGCGCCGTGCGCCTCCCCGCATCACTCCCGCTGATGCGCAGCCCGCGCCGCGTCCACGAAGTGTTCCAGGGCCTGCCAGAACGGGTGGTAGGCGGCGTCGAGGTGGTCGCGGCCGGTGGGGTCGCCGGCGAGTTCGGTGGTGATGCCGGTGAAGAAGGGGCCGGTGGCCTTCTGGAGGGAGAGGGCCGCGGTGGCGGCCGCGGGCGGGCCCTCCAGTTCGACGACGCGGGCGCAGCGGCGGATGCGGGCGTACTCCGTGATCTCGCGGTCGTGGAGTTCGCGGAGGGTGGCGAGGCGTTCGGGGGAGTCGGGGCGGCGCAGGAGTGCGGAGGTCTCCCAGTACAGCTCGCCCATGCGGTGGGCCTGCTCGATGAGGTCGAGGTAGGCGGTGCGGCGGCTCTCCCGCAGCCGTTCGGCGCGTTGGGTGCGGGCGGCGGTCTCCGCCTGGATGGTGGCGGCGCGGGCGCTGCCGCGGCCGGTCACCCAGCTCGCGAGCACCGCGGTGCCGCCCGTCACCGCGGCGATGGCCAAGGTCCACAGCGTGCCGTTGTCCCCCATGCGGCGTCACGATACCGAGGGCGGGGGAGCGGTCCGGGGGCCGGTGGCCGTCCCGCCGGGCGCGGTGGCCCGGGGTGCGGGACGATGGAGGTCCCAGACGTCACGCGCATCGCCGAAGAGGCAGCCATGGAGTATCCGGAAGCCTTTGAGCTGGTGTTCCAGTCGTCCGCCGTCGCCGACGACGTGGTGGTCGTCCGGCGCACCGCGGCCGCCGGCGCGGGCGGATTTCCCATCTACGAGGACGAGACGGGCATCGTCCGCGCCGAGATCAGCGACCGCGGTGAGGTCCGGATGCTGGCCAGCGGCGGGCACCAGGAGATCGGCGTACCGCTCCTGGCCCGCGCACTGAAACCCTTCTGACCCGGACGCCGTACGGATTGCGGCCCGCCCCGCGGGGTCCCCCGTACGGCGGCCGTGATGTGTACGGGTGGGTCAGTCGATGACCAGCTCGCCCATGGCGCTCCAGCCGGTGGCGCCCTCGATGGTGGTGCTCACGATCTCGGGGGTGTGCCGCAGCAGCGGGCGCATGGTCTCCAGCCCGGCCCGGAAGTGGTCGGAGGTGACGTGGGCCTCGGCGGCGTCGTCCTGGAACGCTTCGACGAGGGTGTAGGACAGCGGGTCCTCGACACCGCGGGACCACTCGAACCAGAGGTTGCCGGGCTCGGCCCGCGTCGCCTCGGTGAACGCGGCGACGTGCTGCGGCCACTCCTCGGCGTATTCGGGCTTCACCGGAAACTTCACAACAATAAAGATCATTCGGTGATTCTAGGGCATCTCCGGCAGGTGGGGGCGGCGGGTCCCGCGGCCCCCACCGTGGCGTGCGGTCAGGCGGCCGCGGGTGCGATCCGCGCGGTGACGCAGGGGTCGCCGGTGCGGTAGCCGAGGCGGTCGTAGAGCCGTTCGGCGGGGGCGTTGCCGCCGAGCTGCCACAGGGTGCACACGCCGTCGGTGCGGACGGCGTGCCGGGTCAGCCAGGAGGTGAGCGCGGCGCCGAGTCCTTCGCCGCGCCGGGCCGCGTCGGTGGCGACGGAGACCATCAGCGGTGCGCCGCTGTCCCGCAGACGGCTCAGCGCCCCGCACGCCACCAGCCGCCCGGACGCGTCGCGGATCCCGGCCCACAGGGTGACGTCGGGGGAGCCGGGGCCCGTGGAGTGGGCGGGGCTGTGCTCGGCGAGGAAGGTGCGCAGCTCGTCGTGGTGGGCGGTGTCCAGCGCCTGTACCCGCTGCTCCGCGGGGTGGACGGGCGGTTCCTGTTCCGTCCAGCGGAAGACCCAGTCGACGGCGTCGGTCACCGGGAGGTGCCGCCCGACGAGGACATCGCAGCCGCGCGGCACGGTGAACTCCCGCACCCGGTCCGGGAGTCCGTGGGCGGCGCGCAGGACGAGCCCGGCGGCGGCGTCCGGGTCCCCGACGCTCAGCACCTGGCCGCGATCGAGCCAGGCGGCGGCGCGGGTGCCGCTCCAGCTGATCCGGTCGGCCGGGCGGCGCCGCGCGACTCCGTAGCGCAGCAGAGCGGTACCGGCCCGCGACTCCAGACCCTGACCGAGCGGGTCGGTGGTGCGGGGAGCGAGTGTCGTTGCCTGCATAACGTTCTCTCGGGGCGTGGGGAGGCCGACGGGCCGGGCGCGCGCGGGCGCGACCGGTGACGGGCCGTTTTCGGGAAGTGGGGGTCCGGCGGCGGCAGCGCGGACGCGCGCCCGGCCGGCCGGAGGACCACTGTCGCACACCGCCCCGACCCCGGCGCAACTCCGCGCCGCCGTCCGCCCGCCTCGCCTTCGCAGGGCAGGTCGCGTCCGGGCCCCCGAAGCGCAGGCGGATGCCCGCGTGGACCATCGGACGCGGGCGTCGGCCCGGTCGGCCCGTCCTCGTACCGGAGTCGTCAGGCGTCGTCGTCGGGGGCGGCGGGCGAGGCGTTGTAGCGGCCGAGGAGGCGGTGCAGGGTGGCGACCTCCTCGGGGGTCCAGCCGTGGGTGCGAGCGGCGACCTCGCGGTGCAGCCGGGTGGCCGCGAGGGCGAGGAGTTCCCGCCCGCGGTCGCTGATCCGCAGGAGCTGGACCCGGGAGTTGGCCGGGTCGCGGTCGCGTACCACCAGACCGGCGCGGTGCAGATCGGCGACCTGGCGGCTGATGGTGGACTTGTTGAGGCCGTACAGACCGGTGAGGTCGCCCGCGCGGACGCCGTCGCGTTCGGCCATCTCGGTCAGGAGGGAGTAGCCGACGAGGGTCAGCTCGGGGTGGAACCGTTCGGCGTTGGCCCGGAAGCGCCGCGCGAGGATCACCAACTGGCGTTCCAGTCCCGGGAGTTCACCGTCTCCGTCGTGATGGTCCATCGCGCCCGCCTCGCCCTTCCCGCGTCGGCCCGGCCGGTCGCCGGGCCCGCCCCGCATGATCACATGTCCGCCCGGACGCGCGGCCGCGATGCGGGTCCGCCGGGGCACTTGGGAGTGGCGCCCCGGCGGCGTACAGTGAGCGCGGAAGTTGAGTTGCGCAATGCAACGCGACACGTCCTGGGGTGCGTACGGCGAGAGGCCGTCCGGTGGCCGGGCCGCCACGCGCCCGTGCGGGTGGCGCACCGCCGTCCGCGCGGCGTCCGGCCCGCCCGGTGCGCGCCGGGCACCCCGTACGGAGAAAGGTGCAGCACATGCCCGAGACCGGTAACGGCGCTCTCGCCGGAATCCGTGAGGTCGCCGTGGTCGGGGGTGGTGTGATCGGTGCTTCGTGGGCGGCGCTCTTCCTGGCCCGCGGCCTGGCGGTGACCGTCAGTGATCCGCAGCCCGGTGTGGAGGAGGCCGTCCGCGGGCACATCGCGGGGGCCGCGCCCGCCCTGAAGGCGCTCGGCCTCGACACCTCCCGCCTCACCGCCCGGCTCACCTTCGAGCCGGACCTGGCCACCGCGGTCCGCGGGACGGACCTGGTGCAGGAGAACGGCCCGGAACGGCTCGACGTCAAGCACGAGATGTGGCGGACCATCGAGGACAACGCCCCCGCCGGTGCGCTGCTCGCGACCTCGACCTCCGGTATTCCCGCCACCGAGATCGCCACCGTCCTCAAGGAGCCGGGGCGGCTGGTCGTCGGTCACCCGTTCAACCCGCCGCACCTCGTCCCGCTGGTCGAGGTCGTCCCCGGGGAGAAGACCTCGCAGGAGACGGTCGAACGGGCCCGCGCCTTCTACGCGGCGCTCGGCAAGCGGCCGCAGGTCCTGCGCAAGGAAGTGCCCGGCTTCGTCGCCAACCGGCTCCAGTCCGCGATCTTCCGCGAATGCGTCCACCTGGTGAGCGAAGGCGTCGTCACCATGGCGGAACTGGACTCCGTCGTCACCTCCTCCCTCGGCCCGCGCTGGGCCGTCGACGGCCCCTTCCGCTCCTTCCACCTCGGCGGCGGCGAAGGCGGACTCCCGCACTTCATGGACCACCTCGGCATCGGCATGGAACGCGCCTGGGCCGCCATGGCCCAGGAGCAGGTCGCGTTCGACGAGCCCACCAAACGGCTCCTGACCGAACAGACCGAGGACTTCGGCGGCACCATCGACGAACTCGCCGCCGAACGCGACCGCAAGCAGATCGCCGTCCTCCGCGCCCTCGGCGAGGACTTCGACGACTGACGCGCGCGGGCGCGGCGCGCCGGGGAGCCTCGCGGGGCGCCGCGCCCGACGGTCCGGCCGGGCCGTTCGCTCCGGGATGGGCATTCGCGGTGGGCCGCCCGGCCCGTCGGCGCCGGCCCGGTGCCGAGACCGGCACCGGGCCCGGGGCACCTGCGGCAGGGTGCCCGGCGTGACCGATCCGTCCGGCCCTGGCCCTTGTCGCGAAGATCGTTTCCGTTGGACGCTGAGGCATGCGCACTCTTCCGACCTTCGTCCTCGTCCACGGGGCCTTCGCCAACTCCTTCTCCTTCGCGCCGCTCCAGGCCGAACTCGCCCTCCTGGGGCACCGGTCCGCCGCGATCGACCTGCCCGGACACGGCTTCGAGGCGACCTTCCCCGCCGCGTACCAGGCGCCGCAGGACCTCGACGCGCTCGCCGCCGCACCGGGCGGCATCAGAGAGGTCACCCTCGCCGACGCCGTCGCCCGCGTCATCGGCGTACTGGAGCGGGCCAAGCGGCACGGCCCGACCGTGCTCGTCGGCCACAGCCGGGGCGGCATCACCCTCACCGCCGTCGCCAACGCCCGGCCCGACCTCATCGACCGCCTCGTCTACGTCTCCGCCTGGTGTCCGGTCGACCTCGACGTCGCGGGCTATTACGCCGGGCCGGAGATGGCGGCCACCGACCAACGCGCCCTGGCGACGGCGCTCGTCGGGAATCCCGCCGAACTCGGCCTGCTCCGCAACAATTTCCGTACCGCCGACCCGGAGGCGCTCGCCGCATTGCGCGCCACCATGGGCGCCGACCTCACCGACGATGAATTCCGCACCTTCCTGAACACCTTTCAGCCCGACGACAATCTCGACGCCGGAACCCTTGACGACCGCGCCGGGGAAGCCACGTGGGGCCGCGTTCCCAGGACGTACGTACGGCTGGCCGAGGACATCGCCATTCCGCTCGCCATGCAGGACCGGATGATCCGCGAAGGTGACGCGCTCACCCCCGGCAACCCCTTCGACGTCCGCACTCTCCCGGGCAGTCATCTGCACTGGCTCGTTCACCCGGAGCCCGCCGCCGCACTGCTCGCGGGGCTCGTCGCGGACTGACGTTCCCCCTGGTGACCGATGGTGCGGAAGGGGTGTACCGTCGGTCACCGCCGGGTGCGGGACGCCGGGTCCGAACGCATCGGGGGCCGCCCCGCCGAGGCCGGTCAATTCCCTTGAGAAAAGCCGGAGTTGCTCTTCGGGCGGACCGCGGGGGGAATGGGGATTCCCGGGAGGTGCGGCACTTCTCCGGAAAGACGGAGAACCGGGACGGACGCGGTATCCGGAAAGCCGGGAAACCGCGCATTGCTACAGCGGTATGTCAGCCTCATGGCGGAAATGCGTAAAGCCTGGTGCCGCCGCCGGGGAGCGGGCAAGACTGGCGTTCGCACATCTGTGCTCATGTCCCGTTCTCCCGGAAAGCTCCACGGCAATGCAGAAACCCCGCAGATCCGGCGCCCCCGCGGCCCGCCCCAGGAGGTGGGGCACATGCTGCGCCATGTGACGCGCAAGGCGGCGGGCTGGCTCCTGATGATCGCGGTCGCCACCAACGCCACCTATTTCCTGGCGAGTTGGTTCCTCGATCCGCGCGCCAACTTCCGGGACCTGCGGCCGGTCCGTACCGAGGCGCAGATCGACCGGGCCCTCGCGCCCTACAACCTGGACCCGGGAGAGCCGCTGGTGCACCGGTGGTGGGAGTGGCTGACCTCCGTCGTCCTCCACTTCGACTGGGGGAAGTCCCCCACGGGCGTCGCCGTCAACGGCGAGATCGGCTACCGCGCCCTCGTCAGCGCCGAACTCGTCGTCCTCGCCACCGTCCTGTCCGTCGTGCTCGGTGTCGCGCTGGGCGTCTACACCGCGTCCCGCCAGTACGGCTGGGCCGACCGCGTCTCCCAGGCGCTCTCCATCCTGGTCCTGAACATCCCGACCTCCGTCGCCGCGCTCGCCGTGGTCTTCGTCGCCATCTGGCTCAACCAGCACGCCGGACTGCACTTCCTCTACGTCGCCGGGGAGAACTCCCCGAACGTCGAAGGGCTGCTCCCCACCCTCGGCGACCGGCTCCTCCATCTGATCCTGCCGACCCTGACGCTCACCTTGATGGGATACGTCGGCTACCACCTGACGCAGCGGTCGCTGCTGCTCGACACGCTCCACGCCGACTACGTCCGCACCGCCCGCGCCACCGGGCTCACCCGCGCCCAGGCGATCCGCCGGCACGCGCTGCGGACCGCGCTCATCCCCACGGCGACCTCCGTGGCGTTCAGCATCCCGGCGCTCTTCACCGGCGCCGTCATCACCGAGACGATCTTCGGCTGGAACGGTATGGGCCGCTACTTCCTCCAGACCATCGCCAAGAACGATGTGCACGGCACCGTCGCCACCGCCGCCTTCGCCGCCGCCCTGACCGCCGTCGGCGCGATCCTCGCGGACATCGCCACCGTCTTCCTCGACCCGAGAGTGCGGGTGAGCTGAGATGTCCGCCGACACCACCGACACGACCGCCGACACAACGACTGACACGACCGCCGGCACCACCACCGCCGGTGCCCCGCCCCGTGCGGACCGGCCCGCCGCCGCGCCGCCCGCCGCCCGGCCCCGCTCCCACCGCCTCGGCCGTCTCTACCTGCGGCGATTCCTCCGTAACCGGCTCGCCGTCACCGGCGTCGCGATCTTCGTCCTGCTGGTGCTGTTCAGCGCCTTCGGCGGTCTGCTCACCCCGTACACCTACGCCGACACCGACTTCGCGGCGCTCACCCAACCGCCGGGCGCCGCCCACTGGTTCGGTACCAACCAGGGCGGCAACGACGTCTACGCCTCCGCCGTGCACGGCCTCCAGCGGTCCCTGGTGATCGCGGTCAGCGTCTCCGTGCTGACCGTCACCGTCGCCGCGGTCATCGGCTCCGGCGCCGCGTACTTCGGCGGCCGGATCGAGCGGGCCACGCTCGCCGTCATCCACTTCCTGCTGGTCGTGCCCTCGTTCCTGATCCTCGCGCTGGTCTCCCACCGCCTCGCCGGTGACTGGCGGGTCCTCATCGTCGTGCTGACGGTCTTCGGCTGGATGTCCACCGCCCGCGTCATCTGGTCGGTCTCCACCTCGCTGCGCGAGCGGGACTACGTACGGGCGGCGGAGTTCATGGGGGTGAGCGCGCCCCGCATCATCCGGCGTCACCTCATCCCCAACCTCGGCTCGCTGCTGATCGTCAACCTGACGCTCGGCGTCGTCGCGACCGTCCTGAGCGAGACCGCCCTGTCCTTCCTCGGGTTCGGCGTCCAGACCCCGGACGTCTCCCTCGGCACGATGCTCGCCGACGGCGCGACGACCGTCACCAGCGCCCCCTGGCTCTTCGCCTTCCCCGCGGGCCTGGTCGTCCTGCTCACCGTCTCGATGACCTTCATCGGCGACGGACTGCGCGACGCTCTCGACCCCACATCCGTGACCGGCGCGGCTGGAGGCCGACAGTGACCCGTACGACGACCCTGCCCCACCCGGCGCCGCGGTCCGCCGCCACCACCCCCGTGCTCTCCGTACGGGACCTGCGGATCTCCTTCCCCTCCGAATCCGGCCCGGTCGAGGCGGTCCGCGGCATCAGTTTCGATCTGCTGCCCGGCCGCACCCTCGGCATCGTCGGCGAGTCCGGCTCCGGCAAATCGGCCACCGCGATGGGCGTCATGGGCCTGCTGCCGCCCACCGCCGACCTCTCCGGACAGGTCCTGCTGCACGGCCGTGACCTGGCCGGACTCGACGACAAGGCGCTCTCCTCGGTCCGCGGCAACGACCTCGGCATGGTCTTCCAGGACCCGCTGTCCGCGCTCACCCCGATCTTCTCCGTGGGCCGCCAGCTCTCCGACGCCCTCCGCGTCCACCAGGACCTGACGAAACGCGCCGCCTGGGAGCGGGCCGTCGAACTCCTCGACCTCGTCGGCATCCCCGACCCGCGCGAGCGCGCCCGCTCCTTCCCGCACGAGTTCTCCGGCGGTATGCGCCAGCGCGTCGTCATCGCCCTCGCCATCGCCAACCAGCCGTCCGTCCTCATCGCGGACGAGCCCACCACCGCCCTCGACGTCACCGTCCAGGCACAGATCCTCGACGTCCTGCGGGTCGCCCAGCGGGAGACCGGCGCCGGACTCGTCCTCATCACCCACGACCTCGGCGTCGTCGCCGGACACGCCGACGACATCGCCGTGATGTACGCGGGCCGCATCGTGGAACGGGCGGGCGCCCGGGAGCTGTTCGACCGGCCGGTCATGCCGTACACCGCCGGGCTGCTCGCCGCCGTACCCACCGTGGACAGCGGGGTCCGCCGCCCGCTGGTCCCCATCGGCGGGGAGCCGCCCGTCCTCGTCGGCCCGCCGCCCGGCTGCGCCTTCGCGAGCCGCTGCCGGGTCGCCGTCGACGCCTGCCGCACCACCGACCCGGAGCTGCGCGACGTCCCCGGGCACGGACAGGCCGCCTGCCTGCGCGCCGCCGAGGTGGCCGCCGGCACGCTCGATCCGGCCGGGGCCGCCCCGGACGGCGCGCCGGAGCCCGGCGGTGCGGAGCCGGCCGCCGGGGAAGTGGTCCTCCGCGTCGAGGACCTCGTCAAGACGTTCCCCGTCACCCGGGGCGCCGTCCTCAAACGCCGCGTCGGCACGCTGCACGCCGTCAACCGCGTCAGCTTCGAACTGCGCGCCGGGGAGACCCTGGGCCTGGTCGGCGAGTCCGGCAGCGGCAAGACGACGACCCTGCTGGAGATCCTGCGGCTGAAGCGGCCCGAGGGCGGACGCATCGAGATCGCCGGCACCGACATCGCGGCCGCCGGGCCGCGCGCCCGGGAGCTGCGGCGGGACGTCCAGATCGTCCTCCAGGACCCGATGGGCTCCCTCGACCCGCGCCTGCCGGTCCACCATCTGCTGGCCGAACCGCTCCAGGCCATGGGTGCCGACCGCGCCACGATCGACGCCCGCGTCCCCGAACTGCTCCGCCTGGTCGGCCTGGACGAGGCGGTGAGCGACCGCTTCCCGGCCGCGCTCTCCGGCGGCCAGCGCCAGCGCGTCGGCATCGCCCGCGCGCTGGCCACCGAACCGAAACTCCTCGTCCTCGACGAACCGCTCTCCGCCCTCGACGTGTCCGTCCAGGCCGGAGTGATCAACCTGCTGGCACGGCTGCGCCGGGAACTCTCCCTCGCCACCCTCGTCGTCGCCCACGACCTGGCCGTCGTCCGCTACCTCTCCGACCGCATCGCCGTGATGTACCTCGGTCACCTCGTCGAGACCGGCCCCACCGAGACGCTCTTCGCCGACCCCCGGCACCCGTACACCCGGGCGCTGCTCTCGGCGATCCCGGTGCCCGACCCGGAGCGCGAACGCACCCGCGAGCGCCTGGTCCTGGAGGGCGAGCAGCCGAGCGCCACCCGGCTCCCCGCGGGCTGCGTCTTTGTCGACCGCTGCCCGCTGTACCGCGACGCCGGTGAGGAGCTGCGCCGCCGCTGCCGCACCGAACGCCCGGCCCCGGCGGAGGTGGCCGGCGCCCCCGGCCACCGCTACGCCTGCCACGCCGCCTGACCCGCAACCCCCTCCCACTCCCCGGAACACGAAGGAACCCCGCCGCCATGCGCGCAAGACTGGTCCTGCCCCTAGCTCTCGTCGCCGCCGTCTCCGTCGCCGCCACCGCCTGCCAGGCGCCCGCCGCGAAGGACACCGCCGACGGCCCCAGGACCGCGTCGGCCGCCGTCGACTACAACCCGCAGCCCTACGACAAGATCAAGGACGGCGGCACCTACACCACCGCCGGCACCTTCGACGACCAGGGCAACCCGTTCAACGTCAACGCCACACTGACCGCGGCCCGCGTCTGGAGCTGGTACAACGCCGACGCGATCACCTACTCACCCGCGGGCGAGGTCCGGTACAACCCCGACTACTACAGCGACGTCAAGGTCACCGTCGAGGGCGGCGACCAGAAGGTCGTCCTCACCCTCAACCCGAAGGCCACGTTCAACGACGGCACCCCCATCGACTGGCGGGCCATCGAGGCCACCTGGAAGGCCGACAACGGCTCCGACAAGGAGTACGCCGCCGCCTCCACCGACGGCTACGACCGGATCACCTCGGTCGAGCGCGGCAAGGACGACAAGCAGGCCGTCATCCGCTTCAAGGGCGTCAACCCCGCCTGGCCCGCCCTCTTCAGCACCTTCCTGCACCCGAAGGCCGCCACCGTCGCCAACTTCAACAAGGCGTACGTGAAGAAGGCCCACCCCGAGTGGGGCGCCGGCCCGTACACCGTCGGTAGCTGGGACACCCACTCCGGCAACATCACCTTCGTCCGCAACCCCAAGTGGTGGGGGAAGAAGGGCAAGCTCGACAAGCGCGTCTACGTCAACCTGGAGTCGACGGCGGCGGTCAACGCCTTCAAGAACGGCCAGCTCGACTACGTCTCCGCCGTCGACGCGGAGAGCCTCAAGCAGATCAAGGGCCTCAACGGCACCGAGATCCGCAGCGGCGGCAGCCCCTTCGAGTACTCGCTGAACGTCAACACCCGCTCCCCGCTCCTCGCCGACAAGGCCGTCCGCAAGGCGCTCCTCGAAAGCGTCGACCGCCCGCAGATCGCCCGCATCCAGTTCCAGGGCCTCGACTACAAGGAACCGCTCCCCGGCTCCGCCGTCCTCTACAGCTTCCAGAAGGGCTACGAGGACAACGTCGCCACCGCGGTGAAGTACGCGCCCGGCGACGCCCCCAAGACCCTCGACGCCGCGGGCTGGAAGCCCGGCCCGGACGGCATCCGCGTCAAGGACGGCAAGAAGCTGGAGATCGGCTACACCCTCCTCGGGGACGACCCGCTGGGCAAGGCCACCGCGGGTGCGCTGGCCGCCATGCTGAAGCCCGCCGGTATCCACCTCGTCGTCAAGAAGGGCGACGACGCGGACTTCGCGAAGATCCTCAACGAGCGCCGCTTCGACCTGATCCTCTCCGGCAACCGCTCCATGGACCCGTTCGGCGCCCGCTACCTCTGCGACTTCTACTGCGCGGACCGCGACTCCAACCTCACGGGCGCCGGCAACTCCGCCCTCGACAAGAAGATCCGCGCCACCTCCGACATCGCCGACCTCGGCAAGCAGGCGGTGGCCGTCAACAAGGTCGAACGCGAGGCGCTGGGCCAGTACGCCTTCCTGCCGCTGTTCAGCGGCCCGTCCACGTACGGCGTGAAGAAGGGCCTCGCCAACGTCGGCGCGACGATTTTCCACAGCCCGCTGCCGGAGACGGTCGGCTGGCAGAAGTGACCGCCGCGGCCCGGCCGTCCCGCCCCGTGCCCGGCGCACGGGGCGGGACGGCCGCCGCGGTACGGGAGCGGTGGCGGCTCCACCGCAAGCGGCGGTGAGCGCTACTCCGGGGAGCTGAGCGCGCCCTCCTGCCCGGCGCCGGACCGCAGCCCGGCGGACCACTTCTCCTCGATCCGGCCGAACTTCCAGACCGCGAACGCCACGGCCCAGGTGGCGAAGAAGAGCCCCACGATGACGAAGCCGACGATGTTCAGATCGAGCCCGGCGATCCAGTCCCAGAAGAAGCCGTGCAGAGCGAGCTTGTCGGCGAGCAGCCCGAGGAGTTCGACGGTCCCGATGAGCAGGGCCACGGCGACCGAGAGCCCGGTGATGGTGAGGTTGTAGTAGACCTTGCGGACCGGTTTGGAGAACGCCCAGCCGTAGGCGAAGTTCATGAACGAACCGTCGATGGTGTCCAGCAGTGACATCCCGGCCGCGAACAGCACCGGCAGGCAGAGGATGGCGTACCAGGGCAGACCGGAGGCGGCGCCGGACCCGGCCAGCACCAGCAGCGCGACCTCGGTCGCGGTGTCGAAGCCGAGCCCGAAGAGCAGCCCCAGCGGGTACATCTGCCACGGCTTGGTGATCGACTTCATGACGCGGCCGAGCAGCCGGTTCATGAACCCGCGGTTGTTGAGCTGCTCCTCCAGCGCCGCCTCGTCGAACGACCCGGCCCGCATCTTGCGGAAGACCTGCCAGATGCCGGCCAGGATGACGAGGTTGACCGCGGCGATGAGGTAGAGGAAGACGCCGGAGACGGTGGTGCCGATCAGGCCCGTGATGTCGTGCAGCCGGGAGCTGTCGTCCCGCACCGGCCCGGCGAGGGCCTTGACCCCCAGGGAGAGCAGGAAGGCGAGCCCGAAGACGACGCTGGAGTGGCCCAGCGAGAACCAGAAACCGACCGACAGCGGGCGCTGCCCCTCACCCATCAGCTTGCGGGTGGTGTTGTCGATGGCGGCGATGTGGTCGGCGTCGAAGGCGTGCCGCATGCCCAGCGTGTAGGCGGTGACGCCGATGCCGATGCCGAAGGTCTTGGTACCCAGGCTGTAGTGCTCCGGCGCCACGATGGCGACCAGCGTGAACCAGCCGATGACGTGCAGCGCGACGATGAACGAGGCCATGCCTGCCATCCGGCCCCATTCGGCGCGGGTCATCGAGCGCGCGATGCGCTGACGGCGGGAGAGCGCGGTACCGGCCGCGGGCGTGGACGGGGGCAGGGACATGGATACCGCTTTCTTCTTCTCTCCGGTTGGCGCTTACCCCACCACATTCCTGCGGGTCGGTTTTACTTGCAACCAATGTGCAGTAAAACCGTGACTGTTCCCTGCCGCGAGTGGTGCGGTGGCGGGTGACGGTGTGGCCCGGTCGCACGGGGGCCGGGGTGCGCGCGCCCGCCCGGTGGCCGCTGCCTGCCGCGCCACGGGCCCGGCGCACCGGTGCGTCAGGCGGCCCCTTCCGCCCCGGGCCCGACGTGCCAACTCTCCCCGGCCCAGGGGGTTGTAGGCTGATCGGATTCGTGGGCTCGGCAGTGGTGCGGGCGGCAACGCCGCTGTGCTTTGGCGCTGGCGTTTCCCACCGCCACCGACGAGGGGTTGACGAGGGCCGCGGAACTCGTGCTGCGGTGGGGCTCCGAGGGGGTCGGCGTCCAGTTGGAGCCGGATCTCGCGGAGCGGATGTTGCTGGATCTGATGGCGGTGGCGGGCCAGGACCCGACGGAGTTCGCACATGCCCGCGCACCGCGTACGGAGCTGACCTTCGTCCCGCCGGCCACCAGCCGCGCCTGGAGCCGGACGAACGAGACCCGGGACGACTATCCCTTCGTTCCGCGTCCGCCGGAGCCCCCCGGCCGCGGGCGGTTCCGGCGCGGGCGGGGTGTCGCGGGCCCGGAATGACGGCGCGCCCGCGGCGCCCGGTTGCCACCGTCACGGGCGAGGTGTGCGGGTATGAACGGGCACACACAATCCCGACGCGGGAAACCGCCCCGGCTGTCGGTTCCGGCGCCGGTGGATGGTGCAGGATGGGCCGCGGACGTGGTGCGATGTGTGCCGCGCCCGGCGGTGTTTGTATGTTTATCCCTGGAAATGATCGATGTGGATACCGCGTCAGGCAGTGCCCCCCACGAATGAGGTGAAGCGGTGAACGGCCCCGATGCCACCGATGAGCAGTGGGAAGGGCTGGCCGAGGTCGTACCGCTGCGTAGCGGCAGTGAATGGCCCTCCTGGCCGGACCACCGCGCGCTGCCCGACGACGAACCGGCCGAGGAGAGCCGCCGGTTCGTCGTGATCCGGGTGCAGACCTTCGCCGACGCCCGCGAGGTCGCCGAGTACCTCATGGCCCAGATCCCCGTGCTGCTGGATCTCAGCAGCGCCGACGCCGATGTCGCCAAGCGCATCCTCGATTTCTCCAGCGGCGTCGTCTTCGGTCTGGCCAGCGGAATGCACCGCGTCGACACCAATGTCTTCCTGCTCGCCCCCCAGGGCACGGAGGTCGCGGAACCGACCACCGGAGGCGTCCCCCGTTCGTAGGAAGAACCTACGATGTAACGGTTCTCCGACGGGCGCCCCGCGGGACGCTGCATAGCTTCGAGCTATGCATAGCGCCAGCGCGCGTCCCGCGCTCACCGAGTTACGCCTCTCCGCCTTCCGCAACCACCGGGGCGTCAGCCTCCCGCTCGGCCCCGTCACGCTGCTGACCGGCCCGAGCGGCAGCGGCAAGACCGGCGCCCTCCAGGCGTACGGCATCCTCGCCCGGCTCGGCGCCGGGGAACGGCTCGCGGACGCGCTGGCGTCCGTACCCGGTGGCGCCCCGGCGTGCGTCCCGGCCGACGCGCGCCCCGACGAGCAGGGCCGCCGGGGCTTCCGGATCGGCTGCACCGTCGACGGACCGGCCGGTCCGGTCCGCCTCGATCTCGCCGTCCAGACCGAGCCCCGTCTGCGGATCGCCGGGGAACGGCTGACCGGCGGCGGCGAAACCCTCCTCACCACCGCCCTGACGGACCCGGGCCGCCCCGCCGTACAGGCCGCCTGGCACACGGCGGGCGCGGCGCCCGTCACCCGCGCCCCGCTGCCCGACGACCGCCTCGGCACTTCACTGCTGCCGCTCCGCGTCGCGGGCAAGACGGCCGGTCAGCGGCTGGTGCTGGCCGCCGCGGAACAGGTCGTGGTGGCGCTCAGGTCGGTGTTCCGGTGCGATCCGCGCCCGGAGGCGATCCGCGGCGAACGGCCCGCCCCCGGGCACGGCGCGGACCTCGGCGGGCCCGGGGACACCACGGGCGACCGCGCGGCCCACGGGCGGTGCGGTCCGGCACGCGGCCCACGGACGGGGGACCGCGGCGCCCCGGACGCGGCGGGCGACGGGGCGGCCGGGGCGGAGCGGCTGCGGCCGTCCTGCGACAACCTGGCGGCGGTACTGGAACGGCTCACCGAGGAACGCACCCGGCGCCGCACCGGCCTGCTGGCGGCGGTACGGGCCGCCTGCGCGGGGCCGGCCGAGGAGCTGTGCGCCGTGCCCCGGCAGCCCGACGGACGGGTACGGAGCGCTGCGGCGGTGACCGCCGGGCGGGCCCCGGGACCGACGCCGCCCCGGGGCGGACCCGCCGGGACACCGGGGCTGCGGGCCGTACTCGACCGAGGGCACCTGGGGGCGATGCCCCTGGACCGGCTCGGCGACGGCGAGTTGCGCTACCTGGGACTCGCGGTGGTGCTGCTCACCGGGCCGGGCGAGTTGGAGATGGACCCGGTGGCGGAGATCCCGGAGGCGCTCCAGCAGTTGACGGTCGTCGCGGACGGCGCGGACCGCTGCATGGACGCCCGGCAGGCGGCCGGACTGATGGCGCTGGCCGTACGGATGGCGGACCGTGGCCGGGTGCGGCTCCTGGGGACGGTGCGGGATCCGGCGGTCGCCGACGGACTGCCCGGGGTGCGGGTGCTACACCTGGGGCATGAGTGAAGATCTCCGCACCCTCCAGCGGCGGCTGGCCGCCTTCGCCGCCGCACGCGACTGGCAGCAGTACCACAACCCCAAGAACCTGGCGGCGGCGCTCAGCGTCGAAGCCTCCGAACTCGTCGAGATCTTCCAGTGGCTGACCCCTGAGCAGTCGGCCGCGGTCATGTCCGAACCGGCCTCGGCACACCGGGTCGAGGACGAGGTCGCGGACGTCCTCGCCTATCTGCTGCAGTTCTGCGAGGCCCTGGGCATCGACGCCCTGAAGGCCCTGGCCGCGAAGATCGAACGCAACGAGGCCCGCTTCCCCGCGGTACGCGACGCCCGCCCGGACCGCGACCGCACGGCGGACGGGGCGGACGGAGACGGCGCGGGGAGCGGGTCGCGGGGCGGGTCAGGGGCTGCCCGCCCGGGGGACGGGGCGCCGGACGCCCCCGGCGGGGCGGATTCCGCCTCCTGAGCTTCGTCCGGCGGCCGCCCGCCGTTCCCCGGCACCGCCCCTCGGCGGGGCAGAAGCGCCGGGGGAGGCCCCGGTACGGGGTCGGCGGGCGGCCCCGGGTGTGGCCGGATCGGGCGCGTGCGCGGGGCGCTTCAGGGCGTTCCGCCGTCGTCGGACCGGCGTCTCTCCTGAGCGGCGCGCCACCTGTCGTGACGTAACGGGTCGCCGGTACGCCCGGGGCCGGTGGGATGCCCATGACCCGACGGTGCGTCAGGTGGTGGAGGGAGAGCCGCGACGGAAGCGGGCAGAGCGACTCGGGCGCGCCGTATGTCACTCTCCGGAGTCATGGATCTCTCCACATCGCCGTGGTTGTCCACAGATTTGCGAATTCCCCTGGTGTTTTTGGGTGTTCACCCTCACTCTGGGTAGTGGAACAGTGTGAGGTGAGGCAGATGACGGCGGAGGGAGAAACGCGCATGGACGCGGTGCGGATCATCGCGGCCGGTCGGCGCGGTCTGGCAGAGGCGAGCACGGTGCGGGAAGTGGTCGTCGAGGCGTGGCAGGCGCAAGCCCTGGCCGAGGCGGTCGGAAGCCATCTCGCGATATTCGGGCCGTACGAAGTGCGGTCCCGGGCGCGCGGGTTGGGCGATGCGGGCGGGCGGTTCAGCGGGGGACTGCTGTGCCCGGTGGCGACGGCGGGCGGCCTGCGGGCGGCCCAGCTCACCGAAGTGAAGGACGTCAGGGCCGCGTTGACGGGCCTGCGCGGACTGCTGCGGGAGGTCTGCGAGGTACTCGTGGGCATCGTGTGCGCGGCGGACGAGGAGGGGATGTACTGGACCTGCGTCGAGGTGATGGATTCCGCCGATGAATCGCGCGACCGTATCGCCGGAATACTCGAAAAACTGGAGATACGCGACCACGACCTCGCCTGAGGCGCGGCACGCACGCCGGCCACGCCCCCCGCCGTGGTGCCCGGCGCCGCGGTCGGCGAGGCACGTGACGACGGCGCTCCATCTCTCCGGCCGGCTCCCGGCTCCTGCCGGCGATCCGCCTTCCGCCGGGGGGTGTCCCTCTCGCCCGGGGCGACGCCGGTCGTCAGTTCCGTTCGCCGCCCATTTCCGTGGCCCCTCCGGATTTCGTCGGAGTGCCTTCTGCCGGCCCGGTCTCGATGGCCGGCCTCGATGTCCGCTCCCGGTCGGTGCCGGGCCCGTGTCCCGGTAGGGCCCGCATCTCGGCTGGGCGTGCGCCCGATCCGGTCTCGTCTTCCTGCTCCGGCCCAGCCCCGTCCCCCTGCTCCGGCCCCGAGCCCCGACAGGCCGCGCTCCCCGGGTCGGCCCCCGTTTCCCGGCGGTCGCGCTCGCGGCGGGCTCTGTCCCGTCCGGCCGGTGGCTCCTTCTGTTCGCCGGGTGCTTCGATCCGGGGCACGCGGTACGCGGCGACGGTTCCGCGGGCGCTGAGCATGCAGGATGGAGGTATGGATCTGCGTATTTTCACGGAGCCTCAGCAGGGGGCTTCCTACGACACCCTTCTCACCGTCGCCAAGGCCACCGAAGACCTCGGCTTCGACGCCTTCTTCCGCTCCGACCATTACCTCGCGATGGGCAACTCCGACGGCCTGCCCGGCCCGACGGACGCCTGGATCACCCTGGCCGGTCTCGCCCGCGAGACGCGGCGCATCCGCCTCGGCACCCTGATGACCGCCGGTACCTTCCGCCTCCCCGGTGTGCTGGCGATCCAGGTCGCCCAGGTCGACCAGATGTCCGGCGGCCGCGTTGAACTGGGCCTGGGCGCGGGCTGGTTCGAGGAGGAACACAAGGCGTACGGCATCCCCTTCCCCAAGGAGAAGTTCGCCAGGCTGGAGGAGCAGCTCGCGATCGTCACCGGCCTGTGGGCCACGGAGGAGGGCAAGGAGTTCTCCTTCGACGGCGACCACTACCAGTTGACGAAGTCGCCCGCGCTGCCCAAGCCCGCCCAGCACAAGGTCCCGGTGCTGATCGGTGGCCACGGCGCGACCCGCACGCCGCGGCTCGCCGCGCAGTACGCCGACGAGTTCAACATCCCGTTCGCCTCGCTCCAGGACAGCGAGCGCCAGTTCGGCCGGGTGCGGGCGGCGGCGGAGGCGGCCGGACGCAAGGGCGATGACCTGGTGTACTCCAACGCCCTCGTCGCCTGCGTCGGCAAGAACGACGCCGAGGTGGCGCGCCGCGCGGCGGCCATCGGGCGCGAGGTGGACGAACTGAAGGCCAACGGCCTGGCCGGCTCGCCCGCCGAGGTCGCCGACAAGATCGGGCGGTACGCCGAGATCGGCGCCTCCCGCGTCTACCTCCAGATCCTGGACCTGGACGATCTGGACCACCTGGAGCTGATCTCCGCCCAGGTGCAGTCGCAGCTCGGCTGAGCCGCAGGGGACCGCCGCACGGGGCCACCGGGCCGGGCCGCGCCCCGGGGCCCGGCGGACCCGTACCGCACCGAGGGCCGTCGTCCCGGGCAGGTAGTACCCGCCCGGGACGACGGCCCTCGCGCTGTTCCGGGGGTGCGGTCACTCGCAGCCTCGGCTCCCGTACGACTCCGGGGGAGCGGTTACCTGGCATGCCGCCCCTCGTTCGTGCCGGGTGAGCGGCTGCCTGGGACTACGGCCTCAGCTCTGTTCCGGTCTGTTCCGGGCGCCCCGGCCGGTGCTCCGATCGATGCCCGGCCGGGCCCGGCCGCCCGGCAGTTTGTGCCCGATGGGCGGCTGTCCCCCACGCGGGCGGGGAGCGAGGCCGGGAGCGGCCCCGCACGGGCGGTTCGGCAGGGCCGTGGAAATGGGGCTTTGCCGTAATTGCCGTCAACTTGGCGCCTCTTCCGGGAGATGCTCCGGGCACTGCTGGCGCCATGTTGACAGCGGCTCGGCGTGCCGCGGCGGCCCACGGGAGGAATCGACCACCGAAGCGGAATCCCGTCGGACGGTCCGCACGGAGCCCGCGGGGAGGCACCCGACCTCGTACGGAAGGGGGCCGGGCGCGGAGGCGGGGACGGCTGGAACCGGCCATGGGCGAGTCCGCTGCCGACCCGCGAGGATGACACAAGGACGATCCTCCGGCGCCCGGGAAACGCGCCGAACCGCGCGCGTGCGGCCGCCGCGCGAGCCGCTGCCGAGCCCCTGCCCCGGTGGTGCCCGAGCGGCATTCGCTCCATCACCGGTGAAAAGAGTCCGGCTCCCGCGCCACTCCGCCGACACGCCGACCGGACGGCTGCGGACGCCGGAGCAAGGACCCCGCACCGGGCGGCAGCACAGGGCGCACGGCCGTAGCGCCGCCGGACCTTCGCGCGGTGCGCGGCGCCCGGAGCGGCGCGAGACGCACACCCCCAGCGCACGAGACCCGTGGTGCGCCCCCAGCCGGACCATCCACTCGTCCGAGCCCGCTGGCCGACCCGCGTCGGCCTTCCACGCCTGGGGAGGCCCGCACAGGGCGAACTGCCCGGGCCACGGCGGGCTGCCCCGGACTCGGCGGGCGTATCAGCCGCACCGGCTGTGCCGGGTACAGCGGAGGGGGCACGGACACACCCGGCGCCGCCCCAGTCGAACCCGACCCCACACCTCCTCACCCCGGCCCTCACCCCCCTCCCAGGGAATCCCCCCACGTACCCCTGAGACAGACCCTCACTTCTCCCCCGAATCCCGCTGGTGGCGTTCACGGTGGGACGGAAGCGGCCAAGATGGAGAGATGGGATTCCATGTCGATTCCGAGGCCGGGCGGCTGCGCCGCGTCATCCTGCACCGTCCTGATCTGGAGCTGAAGCGGCTGACGCCGACCAACAAGGACGCGCTCCTCTTCGATGACGTGCTGTGGGTGCGCCGGGCGCGGGCGGAGCACGACGGTTTCGCCGACGTGCTGCGCGACCGCGGGGTGGCGGTGCATCTCTTCGGCGATCTGCTGGCCGAGACGCTCGCCCTGCCCGCCGCGCGCGAGCTGGTCCTGGACCGCGTCTTCGACGAGAAGGAGTACGGTCCGCTCGCCACCGACCATCTGCGGGCCGCCTTCGACGCGCTGCCGGTCGCGGAGCTGGTCGAGGCGCTGGTCGGCGGGATGACGAAGCGGGAATTCCTGGAGCGGCACCCGGAGCCGGCATCGGTCCGTTTCCACGTCATGGAGCTGGACGACTTCCTGCTGGGCCCGCTGCCCAACCACCTCTTCACCCGCGACACCTCCGCCTGGGTCTACGACGGGGTGTCGGTCAACGCCATGCGCTGGCCGGCCCGGCAGCGCGAGACGGTGCACTACGAAGCGATCTACGCCCACCACCCGCTCTTCCGCGACGCGGAGTTCCACGTCTGGTCGAGGGGACAGGCGGACTACCCCTCCACCATCGAGGGCGGTGACGTGCTGGTGCTGGGCAACGGCGCGGTGCTGATCGGGATGAGCGAGCGGACCACGCCGCAGGCCGTCGAGATGCTGGCCAGGGGGCTGTTCGCCGCCGGATCGGCCCGCACCATCGTGGCGCTGGACATGCCCAAGCGCCGCGCCTTCATGCACCTCGACACGGTCATGACCATGATCGACGGCGATACCTTCACGCAGTACGCGGGGCTCGGCATGCTCCGCTCGTACACCATCGAACCGGGCGGCGAGGGCGATCTCAAGGTCACCGACCATCCCCCCGAGCACATGCACCGCGCGATGGCGGCGGCGCTCGGGCTCAGCGACATCCGGGTGCTCACCGCCACCCAGGACGTGCACGCCGCGGAGCGGGAGCAGTGGGACGACGGCTGCAACGTCCTCGCGGTGGAGCCGGGCGTGGTGGTCGCCTACGAGAGGAACGTCACGACCAACACCTTCCTGCGCAAGCGCGGCATCGAGGTCATCACCATCCCGGGCAGCGAACTGGGCCGGGGCCGGGGCGGGCCGCGCTGTATGAGCTGCCCGGTGGAGCGTGACGCGATACCGGGCACGGCCTGAGGGGCGGGCCGGCGGGCGCCGGACGACCGCGACGGGGCGGCGGCCCGCCGGTCGGCGGACGCACTCTGAATATTGATGCGGCGACTCGTATACAATTCCAGGGTCCGTGTCCGAAAACATCCGCTCGTGCCCGATGCCGTGAACCAGGAGTCACCATGGCGATAGATCTCACCGGCCGCCACTTCCTCAAGGAGCTGGACTTCACCGCCGAGGAATTCCGCGGGCTGGTCGACCTGGCGGCCGAGCTGAAGGCCGCCAAGCGTGCCGGTACCGAGGTCCAGCGGCTGCGCGGCCGCAACATCGCTCTCATCTTCCAGAAGACCTCGACCCGCACCCGCTGCGCCTTCGAGGTCGCCGCCGCCGACCAGGGCGCCTCGACCACGTACCTCGACCCGGCCGCGTCGCAGATGGGCCACAAGGAGTCCGTCCGCGACACCGCGCGCGTCCTCGGCCGGATGTTCGACGGCATCGAGTTCCGGGGCAGTGCGCAGACGGATGTCGAGGAGCTGGCCGCGTACGCCGGCGTCCCGGTGTTCAACGGTCTGACCGACGACTGGCACCCGACCCAGATGCTCGCCGACCTCCTCACCGTCGTCGAGCACAACGGCGGCCGTCCGCTGGCCGGCACCGCCTTCGCCTACCTCGGCGACGCCCGCTACAACATGGGCAACTCCTACCTCGTCACCGGCGCGCTGCTCGGCATGGACGTCCGGATCGTGGCGCCGCGCCCGCTCTGGCCGTCCGACGAGGTCGTGGCCCAGGCCCAGACGCTCGCCGCGGCGAGCGGCGCCCGGGTCACGCTCACCGAGGACGTCGCCGAGGGCGTGCGCGGCGCCGGTTTCGTGACCACCGACGTCTGGGTCTCCATGGGGGAGCCCAAGGAGGTCTGGGACGAGCGGATCGCGCTGCTCGCCCCGTACGCGGTGACCATGGACGTGCTGCGGGCCACCGGCAAGCCGGACGTGAAGTTCCTGCACTGCCTGCCCGCCTTCCACGACCTGGGTACGGCGATCGGCCGGGAGATCCACGCCCGCCACGGTCTGACCTCGCTGGAGGTCACCGACGAGGTCTTCGAGTCGCCGCACTCCGTCGTCTTCGACGAGGCGGAGAACCGCATGCACACCATCAAGGCCGTCCTCGTCGCCACCCTCGGCCGCTGACGCCCGCCGGTCGCGGGGTGTGCCCGGCACACCCCGCACTGCATACCCATACGTACAAATGGGCGATCATGCAGTCATAGCGGTTACCATCGACCGCTCACGGGGTCCGGCCCACCGGCCGCGCCCCGTTCCGCGCGCCGCCCACCCCGCCGCGCGCACCCGCACCACCAGAGATGAGAACCACCCCATGCGCCCGTCCGCAGCCCGCCGCCCGTCCCAGGCGCGGCGCGCACCGCTCGCCGCCCGCCCCGGGCTGCGCATCAAGTCCCCCGACGCGCTCCTCGCCGAATCGGGCACGGACCTCGACGGCAACGGCCTCACCCGCAGCATGGGACTCTTCCAGGTCGTCTGCTTCGGCATCGGCGCCATCGTCGGCACCGGCATCTTCGTCGGGCTCTCCGACACCGTCGCCCACGCCGGCCCCGCGGTCCTCATCTCCTTCGTCCTCGCCGCCCTGACCTGCGTCTTCACCGCCTTCTCCTTCGCCGAGCTGGGCGGCGCGATCCCGGTGTCCGGCAGCTCGTACTCCTACGCGTACGCCACCCTCGGCGAGCGGACCGCGTTCCTCGTCGGCTGGTGTCTGCTGCTGGAGTACGGCGTCTCGGTGTCGGCGGTCGCGGTCGGCTGGGGCCAGTACCTCAACGAACTGCTCGGCAGCCTCATCGGATGGCAACTGCCCGCCGCGCTGGCGAGCCCGCCCGGTGACGGCGGCATCGTCAACATCCCGGCGGTCGTCGTGCTGCTGCTCGCCGCGACGCTCCTGGTGCGGGGCATCCGTGAGAGCGCCCGCGCCACCGCCGCCATGGCCGTGCTGAAGATCGCGGTGCTGCTGCTGTTCTGCGCCATCGCGCTCTCCGCCTTCCGCGACGGCAACCTCACGCCGTTCGCACCCGAGGGCGTCGCCGGGATCACCTCGGGCGCCTCCGTCGCGTTCTTCTCGTACATCGGCTTCGACGCGATCACCACCGCCGGTGAGGAGGTCAAGAATCCGCGCCGGAACATCCCGCTCGCGATCATGATCTGCATCGGCGTCGTCACCGTGCTGTACTGCCTGGTCGCCCTGAGCGCCATCGGTGCGCTCTCCGCCGGGGACGTCGCCGACAAGCCCGCCGCGCTCTCGCTGATCGTCAACCACGTCACGCACTCCGCGCTCGGCGGCGGGGTGATCGCCTTCGGCGCGGTCGTCGCCATCGCCTCGGTCGTCCTGGCGGTCATGTACGGCCAGACCCGCATCCTGATGTCGATGTCGCGTGATGGCTTGATCCCGAGGGTCTTCGCCCGGATCTCGCCCCGGAGGGCCACGCCCGTCGCCAACACCTGGATCGTCGCGGTCGTCTTCGCCGTCCCCGCCGCCGTCGTCCCGCTGGACGTGGTGATGAACCTGACCACCATCGGCACCCTGGCGATCATGGCGGTGGTCAACGTCAGCGTGATGGTGCTGCGCCGCACCCGCCCCGCACTCGCCCGCCGCTTCCGGGTCCCGCTCTTCCCGCTCAGCCCGCTCCTGGGCATCGCGTTCAGCCTCTACCTGATCTACGGCACGGGCCCCGCGACCTGGCTGCAGTTCGCCGCGTTCCTCGTCATCGGCGCCGTCGTCTACGCGTGCTACGGACGCCGCCACTCCCGCCTGCGGACCGCACCGGAGCCGGACACGGAGGGCGCGCCGCGCACCGAGGAGGCGCACCGCTCGGAGCCCGCGCCCCTGAGCTGAGCCGTGAGCCCGGGGCTCCGGACGGTGCCGGGCCCCTGCGGCACCGGGCTCAGGCCGCGGTGCGCGCGTCGCTGCCGCGCGGCTCCAGGTGGCTCAGCGCGCCCGCCGTCGCGAGCCCCGGCAGGGTGTGCTTCCACAGCGCCGTGACCCGGTCCGGCAGGTCGGTGCGGTCGGTCGCCGCCAGCGAGAAGAGCTGCACACCGAAGTACGAGGCGACGAAGAACTCCGCCGCGCCCTCGGGGGAGACACCGGGCAGCAGCTCGCCGTTCCGCTGGGCGTCGGCGAACATGTTCACGATGATGTCGATCCACGCCTGGTACGGCACCAGCGGATCGCCGCTGAACGTCGTCTCCAGCGCGATACGGGTGCCGGCCTGGAGCAGCGGGTCGTCCCGCAGCGCCACCGCCACCTGGTGCGTGAAGTCGATCGCGTCCTGGAGCCGGGAGGCGGTGACCTTCTGCTCGAAGGGCTGGGTCTGCTCCATGATCACCGCGCGGGCCAGCGCGTGCTTGGAGGAGAAGTGGAAGTAGAGCGCGCCCTTGGTGACACCGGCCCGCTGGATGATCTCCGCCATCGTCGCGGCTTCGTATCCGCGCACGCCCATCACCTGCGCCGCCGCCTCAAGGACCGCTCGCCGCGTGCGCACTGCGCGTTCCTGCTTGACCACCGATCGCCCTCCGTATGCTCTCGTGGAGTTGTTGTGCCCGAGCGCGCCCGTCGCACATGGCCGGGGTCTCGTCCCGCATCATAAGGAACCAACCGGGCGGTACGGTCCGGAAATCGGGGCCGGTCCGCGGCTCACGGAACGCGATCACCGCCGCGGGAGAGCCCCGGTGTCCGCTTCCCCGGCCCTCGCTCTCCCATGCGGAATCCGGCTCGCCGGAACCTGTCAACGGCCTGTTCGGCGCGGTGCGCAGCCCTCGCAGGGGCGCCCGTGCCCACCCCGGACCTGGGTAAGTGCCCTTGCACACGCGGGTGATGGGCGCCGGCGCGGCGCCGCGGCACCGGATGGCCGGTGGCCGGCTGCCGGCGCTGCCGTTCGGTGCGGGCGAGATGGGGGGAGGCACGGCCGCAGGTGGAGCGGCCGCCGGTCGGCCCGGCCGGTCGGCGCCGGGCAAATTTGTCCAACACCCCGGGGGTTGGCGGGAATCAACCGCCGCCGGTGCACCGCCGTGACCGGGGCGGTCCGCCCGGCCTGCCGCGTCGCTCTCCCGGGGCGGTGCGCCGCTCAGCTTCCGGCGGGCGCCGGGACGGCGACGGGGGCGGCCGGGAGCAGTGTCCAGACGTCGGCCAGCGCGGTCTCCGCCCACCAGGCGGGGTCCTCGTAGCCGAGGTGCAACAGGCCCACCACGACCGACGTCAGCAGTTGCGCGGTGCGGCGCGGTTCGGTTTCCGAACGCGAAGCGCCGCCCGCTCCGCCGGTCATCGCCTTGTCGAGGAAGAGCGCGTACCAGCGCCGCTCCAGGGAGGTGATCTCCAGCCCCGGCGCGGTCTCGGGGCGCAGGCGCAGCCCCGCGCGCAGCACCGGGTCGTTCTCCACCCGCGCGAACAGCTCCGCGGCGAAGTCCTGTACGGCGGTGCCGATCGGCTGCGGCGAGCGGATCAGCCCCTCCTCGATCCGCTGCAGGGTGCTCAGCGCCGTGTCGCGTACCGCGAGGGTCAGATCGTCCTTGGACGTGAAGTGGAAGTAGAGGGCGCCTTTGCTCAGCCGGGCCCGCCGGCTGATCTCGACCATCCCGGCCGCCGGTACCCCTTTCTCCAGGAAGGTCTCGGCGGCCGAGCGGATGAGCGCCTGGCGGCTCTGGATGGCGCGATGCTGCGTGGGCACGGTGTCCGTCCCGTCTCTAGTACGGCTGCGAGCTGGCAGGACAGTCTACTGAGAAAACCAACCATGCGGTTCTGTATAGGGTTCCGGAATGGCCGGTATGGGGTGTCCTGCGTCGCATACCGATCGGTGGCCTGGGCTTACGGAGATGGTTGAAGACCCCACGATTTCCGTGCGAGGTCAGGGATCCCATGGGGAGTCCGCTTCTGGGACGGGGGTGCATTGACAAACAGCGCAGACGGTTTTTAAATCTGCGAAGGCGGTAAACGGGATCCTCCTCTTCCGTGGTGTCCGCCACGACGGTCGCGCGTCGCGTCGGGACAGCGGTGCGCCACGGAGAACCTCCCCAGCCGTCGCCCGTCGTCGACCGCGGGCCACCGGGATCAGCCGGCCGGCCACGCTCTCCAGCCAGTGCACCCATCGGAATCCGGAAAGGTCTCCAGCCATGCGCGTATCAGCGGTAGTCGGCGAACGTCCTGTGAGAGGCGTACGGGGCGCCGGAAGCGAGACGATCAAGGCTGCCGTCTTCGATCTGGACGGCACCCTCGCCAATACGCGCCCGGCGATCGCCAAACTCCTCGTCAAGGTGGCGGCGGAGCAGGGCCGTACGGTGACCCCGCGGCAGGCCGCGGCCGCCGTCGGCAAGCCTCCGGGCCAGGCGTTCGGCCGTCTGCTGGGCAAGCCCGAGGACGACGCCCAGGTGCTCGCCGCGATCAACCGCTACCGCGAGCAGTTCGCCGTCGACGTCATGTGCCTGGGGCCGCAGTTGCTGTTCCCGGGTGTAACGGCCGGGCTCTCCGCGCTGCGCGCCCACGGGGTGGAGCTGGCCGTCGCGACGTCCAAGTCCACCCGGGGTGCCGAGGCGCTGCTGGACGTCATGGGCATCCGCGAACTGGTCGGCCCGGTCATCGGCCAGGACATGGTCCGCCGCGGCAAGCCGCACCCGGAGATGGTGCTGCGGGCCGCCGGGCGGCTCGGCGTCGCCGCGTGGGAGAGCGCGTACGTCGGGGACACCGTCGGCGACATGCGGATGGCGGTGACCGCGCGGATGGAGGCCGTCGCCGTGACGTACGGCGCCGGGACGTTCGGGGAGCTGGCGGCGGTCGCCGGTACCCGGATGTGCAGCTCGTTCAAGGATGTGGTGTCGGTGATCGCGGCGGCCCGGCCGCGGCGGATGCCGGCACCGGCGCTGGCGGCGCAGCGGCGCCGCCGGTGACACCGTCGCGGGCGCCGGGCGCGTCCGCGGCAGGGAGAACCTGAGGGGCTTCGGCCCTGACGGGACAGCGGCGCCGGGGGGCGCCGCTGTCCGGTGCCGGTGCCGTCGGGCGCCGTCACCGAGGGGGGAAGGGGCTGCCGCCGGAGGGCGGGGCCCATGGGGGCGTCCGTCCGTGGGGCGGACGCCCGCAGTGATGCCCGCCGGGGGGCGGGTAGCAGGAGGGGTGTTCCGGGAGGAACCGGATTCCGCGGCGGACCGCGGCCTGCCGCGGAACCGCGCGGACGGGCCACCGCGCCGTGGGCCGGACCGGACGCTCCGCCCGCCTGTCGCCGCTGCACCGGTGAGGGGCGGAGACCGCCGTGCGGGTCCCCGGTCGGCCCTCCGTCAGGAGGGGAGAGGGCAGACCGGGACCCGCCGGGCGGAGAAGAACGTGCCGTGGCCGGACCGCCGGGTGCCGGACCGGGCGACGGCTATCCGCTTCCGGGCCCTTCGCCGGCGGCGGTGACCGGACCGCCGGGCGCCGGGCCGCCGGTCGGCGGGAAGTACGCGTCGGAAACGCTCCCGTGGTGCCGTCCGCCGGGACCACCCGGACGAGCGAGGGCGCGCCGTGTGGGCCGCGCCGTACGGGCGCCGTCGCCGGGCCGGGGCGGTGCCGGTCACCCAGGGGGAGCGGCGCCGGGGGGCGACTGTCAGTGGTGGGTGTCACGCTGGAACGCGCAGCGCATTCGCGGCATGCGGTCCGTGGAGGGAATGACCATGATCACCACTGAGTTTCTGCCCGGCTCACCCTGCTGGCTCGACCTCGGCACCCCGGACCTCCGGAAGGCCACGGCCTTCTACGGCGAGGTCTTCGACTGGACCACCGAGCCGTTCGGCGGCCAGGAGTCCGGCGGGTACACGCTCTGCCGCCGGGACGGGAAGGTGGCCGCGGCGATCGGCCCGTCGCCGGAGGAGGGCGCCCGCGCGGCCTGGACCGTCTACTTCCACACGCCGGACGCCGAGGCGACGGCCCGGGCGGTGCGGGAGGCCGGCGGCGAGGTGCGGGTCCCGCCGTCGCCGGTCGGCGGGGACAACGGATGGCACGCCCAGCTCACCGATCCGCAGGGCGGCCGGTTCGCGGTCTGGCAGCCCGGTACGTATCCGGGCCTGGAGGTGGCGGACGGGCCCGGCAGCCTGGGATGGACGGAGCTGTTCACCACCGATACGGCGGCCGCGCAGCGCTTCTACGGCACGGTCTTCGGCTGGACCACCCAGGACATACCGCTGCCCGGCGGCGACACGGGCACCTACACGCTGGTGACGCCGCGCGGCGCCGGTCCGGAGCGGATGCAGGGCGGCATCATGCAACTGCCCGCTTCGGCGCTGGCGGAGACCGGCGGCGCGGCGTACTGGCACCCGGTGTTCGGCTCCGCCGACTGCGACGCCACGATCGCCGCGATCACCGCGCGGGGCGGCGCCGTCCGGATGGGGCCGGAGGACGCCGAGGGCGTCGGCCGCCTCGCGGTCTGTACGGATCCGGCGGGCGCGGAGTTCGTGGCGCTGACACCGGCCGAGGAGAGCTGACGCGGGCCGAGGGGCGATGCCGGCCGAGGGCCGGTCCGGTAGATCCGTCCGGCCTGATGGCCGGTCAGGAGCGGGGAGAGGGCGAGGTTTCCCGGGGGCGCTCGCCACGCCCCGCCGCGTCCGGACGCCGCGCGGGGCCGCCCTCCTCCGGACGTGGTGGGCCCGCCGCCCGGTGAAGGGTGGACGGCGGGCCCGGGCGTGGCGTGTTCAGCTCCGGGACGCCTTCGCCCCGGCGCCGTCCCGGTCCGGTTCCGTGCGGGCCGCGGGTACCTGTGCGGTGATCCGGCCGTTCTCGGCGAGCACCACGACGGCGTCGTCCGCGCGCAGCGACAGCGGTGCGGTCTTGGGCGGGTTGAGGACGACGCCGTAGCCGGGCGGGGTGTCGCTCTCGCTCGCGCGGCGGTAGCCGATCGCGGTCTCGCCGCGCCGCCGGGCCGCCTCGATGACCGTCGCGAAGGTGGCCGGGGTGTCCGGGAGGAGGTAGCCGCCGGCCGGCTTCAGGTAGATCTCCGACCCCTCGGGGTCGAAGAGGTCGGTGAAGACGGCGTACAGATGGCGGTCCTCGACGAGTTGGGTCAGCAGCAGGCTGATGATCTTGGTGCTGACGATGAAGTCGTCCGCCTTGGTGACCTGCGCGATCTCCCGGTTGGCGTCGCTGTGCATCTCCGTGACGATCGAGTACGGGGTGCCGGTGCGGGTGGCGATGTCCCGCAGGTGCAGCAGCGTCACCAGCGTGCGGTCGTCGGCCCGGTCGGAGCCGATGTCGTCGTCGGTCAGCACGATGATGTGGCGGTAGCGGTCCAGGCCCAGCGCCTCCAGGGACGGCCGGTGGGTCGGCTCGCAGCGCCGGAAGCCGGTGGTCAGGTTCTCCAGCCCCTCCCGGGGCAGGGCCGCGGGCTCCCGGGGAGCGGCGACATCGACCAGCGAACCGGGCTCCACCAGCCGGTCCAGCAGCGAGATGATCTTCGCCGCGCGGGAGTTCCAGCCGATGACGAGAGTGTGGTCGGGCGCGGGCTCCCCGCCGCTCCCCGCGGTCATCGCCGTCTCGACGACGTCCGGCCGCTGCTGCGCCCGCCGGATGAGCAGATCGTCCTCCGCGAGCACCAGGATCTCGTCCCCGGCCGAAACCACCGCGTCCATGGGCGGGTTGACCTGCACCTCCCCGTTCTCCCGGCGCAGCCCGACGGGGACGCCTAGCTCGAACCCGTTGAGCGTCTCCCCGTAGGTGCTGCCCGCCAGGGGGCCCGCCGGATAGGGGTAGATCTCGTTGCCGACGAAGCTGAGCAGTTCGTTGAAGACGGTGGACAGGCCGGACTGGCGGTGGGACTGGACGATCAGCCGGACGGCGATGTCGTCGGCGTCGATGACGAGCGTGGACTCGCCCGCGGCGAGGCGGGCCGCCGCCAGGTTGGGGGAGCTCTGCACCGCCGCCACGATGTTGGGCCGGGTGCCTTGCCAGGTACGGCTGTTGAGGAGCAGCAGCACCTTGATGACCTCGGTGTCGGAGTCGTCCCCGACGGGCGGCAGCACCATCACGGACTTGGCCGCGTCCAGGCTCACCAGTTCCAGGTCCGGCCGCTGGAGCGGGCTGCCGGAGCGGCAGATCACCCGGGTGCGGCCGGTGTCGGGGATCCGGCGGCGGATCTCCTCCTCCATCGTGACCTTGTCCCGGTCGGCGAGGATCACCACGCAGGAGCGCCGTTCGCTCTGGTTGGCCTCGACCAGTTCGGCGAGGACCGTGAAGACCTGCTCCGACCAGCCCAGCACCACGGTGTGGCCGCGCTCGACCAGTCGTGACCTGCCGCGCCGCAGCTCCTCGATCCGGGCTTCGAGACCGGTGGTCAGCACACCGATCAGGGCGCTGACGATGAAGATGCCGCCGATCGTCACGATCAGCATCAGGCCGAGGAAGACCGGACCGCCGGTGTCGCCGCCCATCGTGCCGGGATCGAGGGTGCGCAGCACGCTCATCCAGACCACGCCGAGCCAGCCGCCGTTCTTCTCCGTGTCCTCGTCGGTGAAGGTCACCACCAGCGCGGTCACCAAGGCGATCAGCAGTACCGACGCCAGCCCCAGCCAGCCGATCAGGGCGGGGGTGCCCCGGTCCATCGTCCCGTCGAACCAGTACCGCAACCGGCCCCGCAGGTCCCGCAGTTTTCTGCTCACCGAAAAATCTCCCTCACCGCGACCGGCTTCCCCCGAGCTCCGGCACTTTCACACTTGCGTGATCAGTTAACCGTCATCCGGTACAGGACAAGGAAGTTGAGGGCGTGATTGACCCGTTCGGGGAGGTTTCGACGGGATCAAGCCACGGACGCGGCGCGTGCGGCGCACGGTGCCCGCCCCCCCCCGCGGAGGGCGGGCCGTCCGCGGGGTCGCGCGGGCGCGGGGCTGCGTGTGGCACCCAGCAGGTGCGCGTCGTTCAGGCGGGGCGGGCCACCGCGACCACGGCGTCGGTGAGGGAGGCCGCGTAGCTCTCGGTGAGCCGGTCGAAATCGAAGAGCAGGGCGTACCACATCGGCCCGTAGATCAGGTCGATCAGTACGTCGTCGTCGGCGAAGGTGACCTCTCCGCGTTCGCGGGCGCGGACGATGACCTCACGGAAGAGCTCCCGGCGCGGTTCGATGACGGACTCGACCGCTTTCCGGGCGAAGTCCGAGCCCTGCGCGGCCTCGGCGGCGACGGCCTGACTGAAGGCGCTGTTGCTGTCGCGGTGCAGGGCGAAGGCCGCCCGCACCATGTGCAGAAGGTCCTCCCGGAGACTGCCGGTGTCCGGGACGGGGAATTTCTCACGCCCCGCGGAGTCGAGGGCGGCGAGCAGCAGGTCGCCCTTCGAGGAGTAGCGGCGGTAGAGGGCCTGCTTGGAGACTCCGCTGCGGGCCGCTACCCCTTCCATCGTCATTCGTCCGTAGCCCCGTTCGGTGACGAGGTCGAGGGCCGCCTGATGAATCGCCGCGTCGAGGGCGGGGTCGCGAGGTCTTCCTTGCACGGGGTGCACCTTACTTCAGGGCCGCATCGCTCCCTGTTTCAACGGGTTCGCGGGCGCCCCGCCGAGCGGGACACCCGTGAACGGTGCGTACGGATCCGGCTCACTGCTCGGAGCGGCAGGCGCAGGCGGGCTCGGCCGCGGTGCCGGGCTGCGGTTCAGCGCGACAACTGGGCACCTCGCCGTCGTGCTCGAAGGCGCTCAGCCGGCAGAAGCAGGAGGCCGCGACGGGGATGTCGGCGGTGGCAAGGGCGATGTCGCGGGCGAGGGCGATCCGTCCGGCCTCTTCGTGCCGTCCCAGGAGGGTGAGGCACTCGTGGAGTCCGTGCAGACTCCAGACGTTGTTGGGGTGCGTGCGGCGGCGGGCGAGACTGCGGTCGAGGTGGAGGTCGGCCTGGTACACCGCGGCGGCCTCCTCGATCCGCCCCTGCTCCATCGAGAGGGCGGCGTAGGCGTGGCGAACGGGCTGGAGCCAGGCCGGCGGGTCGGTGTACGGGAGCGCGTCCTCCATCGCGATGGCATGCTCCAGGGCGGCGAAAGCCTTGCCGAAGTTTCCCTTGCGGTACTCGAGTTCGCCCTCCAGCATGCCGGCGGCGACCTTGAGGACGTCCACCTCCTTTGCCGGCACGGCGTTCCACCGGGACGCGGGCACGGTGGCGCGGGCGGCGGCGAACGCGTCGCGGGCCGCCTCGGCCTCGGTGATGCGGCCGAGCGCGGAGAAGGCGACGCCGCGCGCGTAGTGGACCATTGTGGTGGTCGAGCAGAACAGCTCCTGGTCTTCCGGGAGTCCGAGTTCGAGGATCTCTTCCCAGCGGCCGAAGCGGATCAGAACGTGCGGCAACGTGGCGCGGTAGCTCTCGAGGAGGTCGGCCATGGGCGGGCTGGTGATCCGCAGCAGCCCGGGGGTGATGAACGCGTCGATGTCACGGGCCGCGTCCAGGGCCTCGCGGGACCGGCCGGACATCATGGCGCCGTACGCCAGGACGCAGAGGTTGTGGGCGCGATACAGCGAATACCAGTGCTGCTGCCCCTCCCGCGCGAAGTACCGGTTGTCGGCGGCGACCGCGACGGTGTTGGACTCCACCACGTGGCGCCAGTCGCCGCACGCGGCATCGATGTGCGTGGACATGTGCGCCATGTGTCCGCCGTCGGGGGCGAGGCCGCGCAGTCGGTCGGCCGCCGGCAGGGCCACCTCGGGGAAGGGGGACATCTCCATCAGATGGATGTAGAGGTGGTTGAGGGCCGGGTGCTGGTCACCGCCGGGCAGCGGGAAGGCGGCCTCGATGACCTCGCGGGCCTCCACGGTGCCGTAGCCGACCGGCTCGCCGCTGTCCAGGTCCCACAGTGCCCGCGGGCTGACACACAGCAGCGCGTCGGCGAAGATCGCGGCCGCGTCCAGGTCATCGGGGTGCGCTCGGTGGACCTCGCGCATGGCTTCCGCGTACGCACGGTTGAGGGCGTCGAACTCCTCCGGCCCCTCCGGGACGCCCTGGTCGGGGAAGCGGGCGGCCAGGGCCGTGATGAGCCCCCGCTCGAAGGGCGTGCACGAGGCGGAGGCGGCGCGCGCCCGTACGAGCGAGATGCGGGCGTACTCGACCGACGCCTTCAGGTCGTCGGCGTCGAAGAAGCGCCATGCCTTGTTGTAGTTGGGGCCCTTGGCGAAGGCGACCCCCCAGTGGGCCATCGCGCATTCGGGATCCTCGGCGATGGCCCTCTCGAAGCAGCGGACGGCCTCGTCGAAGTTGAAGCAGTACGCCCACAGCAGACCACGGTCGAACCACAGTTGGGCCTGCGGCGAGGAGGTGGTGACGGCGCGGCGGTACGCGCCGAGGTCGTAATAGGTATCGGACATGGCGCTGACTGGCTCCCATCGGTGAACGGTACGGCGGACGGGGTGGCGGCAGGGCCTCCACTTCCCGTACGGACCGGCGAGCACACCCCCTATATGCAATACGAACCGTACCGTATTGAAATGCGTGCCGCCGGCAGGCACCCGGGTTTCCGCATGGCACCCGCGGTCGCGTCATGTACCGGCTCGAAGCGCTTGATGTCCGGGTCGGCGAACACGGGTGCGCCGCTTCCCGTTCCCGCTCGGCCCGCAAGCCGCTCAACAGCTCTCCGTATCAACTCCTGCGTGGGGAAGCCGCTCCGGGCGCGACGGGAGTGATCGCCCCGCCGGACGAGGGCGGCACCGACGGCGCTGACGTCCCAAAGGCGCCGCCGCACCCCTCCCCGCCCCGCTGAGTGGCAGGTCGGGCGGGGTGCGGCGGCGCTCACACATCAGATATCCCGGAACGTCTCGATCTGCGCCCCGATCGAGTTGAGGCGTTCGGCCAGGTCCTCGTAGCCGCGGTTGATGACGTAGACGTTGCGCAGGACCGAGGTGCCTTCGGCGGCCATCATCGCGAGGAGGACGACGACGGCGGGGCGCAGGGCCGGGGGGCACATCATCTCGGCGGAGCGCCAGCGGGTGGAGCCGTCGACCAGGACGCGGTGCGGGTCGAGCAACTTCACCTGTGCGCCGAGGCGGTTGAGGTCGGTGAGGTAGATGGCGCGGTTGTCGTAGACCCAGTCGTGGATGAGGGTCTGGCCCTGGGCGGCGGCGGCGATGGCCGCGAAGAAGGGCACGTTGTCGATGTTGAGGCCGGGGAACGGCATCGGGTGGATCTTGTCCAGCGGCGCCTGGAGCTTGGAGGGGCGGACCGTCAGATCGATCAGCCGGGTGCGGCCGTTGTCGGCGGGGTACTCCGCGCTGCGCTCGTGGTCGAGGCCCATCTCCTCCAGGACGGCCAGCTCGATCTCCAGGAACTCCACCGGTACGCGCCGGATGGTGAGTTCGGACTCGGTGACCACGGCGGCGGCCAGCAGGCTCATCGCCTCGACCGGGTCCTCGGAGGGCGCGTAGTCGACGTTGCGGTCGATGGTCGCGACGCCGTGCACGGTGAGGGTGGTGGTGCCGACGCCCTCGACCCGTACGCCCAGTTCCTCCAGGAAGAAGCAGAGGTCCTGGACCATGTAGTTGGAGGAGGCGTTGCGGATGACGGTGGTGCCGTCGTGGCGGGCGGCGGCCAGCAGCGCGTTCTCGGTGACGGTGTCGCCGCGTTCGGTCAGGACGATGGCGCGGCGCGGGGTGACGGTGCGGTCGACCTCGGCGAGGTAGACGCCGTCGGTCGCGGTGATCTCCAGCCCGAAGTGGCGCAGCGCCGTCATGTGCGGGGTGACCGTACGGGTGCCGAGATCGCAACCGCCCGCGTACGGCAGCCGGAAGTGGTCCATGCGGTGCAGCAGCGGGCCGAGGAACATGATGACGCTGCGGGTGCGGCGGGCTGCCTCGGTGTCCATCGAGGCGAGGTCCAACTCGGCGGGCGGCACGATCTCCAGGTCGCTGCCGTCGTTGATCCAGCGGGTGCGGACGCCGATGCTGTTCAGGACTTCGAGGATGCGGTAGACCTCCTCGATCCGGGCGACCCGGCGCAGAGTGGTGCGGCCCGCGTTGAGGAGTGAGGCGCAAAGCAGCGCGACGCAGGCGTTCTTGCTGGTCTTGACGGCGATGGAGCCGGAGAGCCGACGGCCGCCGACCACCCGCAGATGCATCGGGCCGGGGTAGCCGAGCGAGACGATTTCGCTGTCCAGGGCCTCGCCGATCCGGGCGATCATCTCAAGGCTGATGTTCTGGTTACCGCGTTCGATGCGGTTGACCGCGCTCTGGCTGGTGCCGAGAGCGTCGGCGAGCTGCGTCTGTGTCCATCCACGGTGCTGCCGGGCGTCGCGGATCAGCCTGCCGATGCGTTCGAGGTAGTCGTCTGCCATGGCGTGACCATATCTCAGATATGAGATGTGTTCAGTTTCGCCAGTTGTTCTACTACTATGCGAATAACTGGAGGCTGCCATGAAACCTGCCACTCCCTTCACCCGTCCCCCTGCCGACTCCCTGCGGGTCGCGATCGCCGCGTTTCCCTTTCTGGTCGCGGTCGCCGTCGTCGTCGGCGTCCACCACCAGACTGCCGACCGGTTGCCGGATCCGCTCGCCACCCATTTCGGTGCCTCCGGCGCCGCCGACGGCTTCACCCCGGCCCGCGGATTCCTCCTCGGCACCGTCCTCACGCTGCTCGTCCTGGGCGCCGGCTGCGCCGTCCTCACCCGCGTACGGCGCCTGGCCCAGGCCGTGCCCTGGGTGCTCGCCCTGGGCTGGTCCCTCGCCGCCCTCCTCGCCGTACCGGCCTGTATGACGCTGCTGGCCAACGCCGAGGCGGGGCGGGCCGATGCGGTCCGGGTGCCGCTGTGGGAGGTGCTGCTGGTGGTGGCCGCCGGGCTGCTCGCGGCCGCTGTCGGACTGTGGCTCGGCGGGCCGATTCCGCGGGCGCGCCCGCGGCCACCGGGCCCGCAGGGCGCGCCACGCCTGGCGCTCGGGGCGGAGGAGAGCGCCGGATGGACCCGGACGACCGGCTCCCCGCTGCTCGCCGTCGTCGGCCTTCTCACCTGCTGCGCGGGCCTGTACCTCGCCTTCGTGGCCGGGCCGTTCGCCGGGCTCGCGCTGGGCGCCGCGGGCGCGTTGACCGGGGCGCTCGCCTCGGTACGGGTCACCGTCGACCGGCGCGGTCTGGCGCTCGCGCCCGCGTTGCTGCCGTACGCTTTCCGCCGCATCCCGCTCGACCGGGTCACCGAGGCCACCAGCAGGGACATCGACCCGTTCGCCGAGTTCGGCGGCTGGGGCTACCGCTTCCGCGCACACGGCAGCGGTCTGGTGCTCCGATCGGGTGAGGGGATCGCCCTGCGGCTGCGTGGCGGTCGCGAATTCGTGGTGACGGTCGACGACGCGGCGACCGCCGCCGCGCTGCTGAACACCCTGCTCGACCGCGCCCGTCCCGCCCGAGGAGACTGAGTGCTGTTCCGGGTCGACCCCAGTTCGGCCGTGCCGCTCGGTGACCAGATCGCCGCCGCGGTCCGCGGCGCCATCGCCGACGGTTCGGTCCGCGCCGGTGAGCGCCTGCCCGCCGGCCGGGAGCTGGCCGCCTCGCTCGGCGTCAACGTCCACACCGTCCTCCGCGGCTACCAGCGGCTCAAGGAGGAGGGCCTGATCGAACTGCGGCGCGGCCGGGGCGCGGTGGTCACCGGCGCCGCCTCCCCGGCCCGCGCCCGCCTCGGCGAGGCCGCCGACCGCCTCATCGCCGAGGCCCGGCGGCTCGGCCTGACCGACGAGGAGATCGTCGGCGTGGTGCGCCGGGGGCTGGCGGTGCGGTGAGCGCGGCGGGCGCGGGCGTACCGCCGCGGCCCGGCCGGTCCGGCGCGCGGCCCGGCCACCCGGACGGCGCAACGGCTCCGGGCCCCGTGCGGGCGCGGGCGCCCGCCCCGCTCACCGCCGACGGCGGACCGGGACCACGTACGGGCCGCACCCGGGCGCTGTCTAGGGTGAGCCCATGGTCCACACCGAATCCGCCCGTGACGGCCGCCGCGCGGAGCTGCGGGAGTTCCTCCGCAGCCGCCGCGGCCGGGTCTCGCCCGCCGACGTCGGTATGCCGGACGGCGGCCGGCGGCGTACGCCGGGACTGCGGCGTGAGGAGGTCGCCGTGCTCGCCGGGGTCGGGGTCTCCTGGTACACGTGGTTGGAGCAGGGGCGCGACATCAAGGTGTCCGAGCAGGTCCTGGACGCGGTGGCGGGGGCGCTGCTGCTGGACGCCGCCGAACACGCGCATCTGTACCGGCTGGCCGGACTGACCCCGCCTCAGCCGCCCTCCCGGCCCTCGGTGCCGCCCTCGCCGGAGGTGCGGCGGCTGCTGGACGCCTGGTCACCGCGGCCGGGCTACGTACGCGACCGTCACTGGAACTTCACCGCCGTCAACGACGCGGCGCGCGAGGTGTTCGGCTACCGCGAGAACGACCACAACTGCCTGGTCTCCTTCTTCACCAACGCCCGCTACCGGGTGCTGCACCGGAACTGGGACGAGGCCGCCCCGGAGGTGGCCGCCGCCTTCCGGGCGGATGCCGCCCGCTACCCGGACGACCCGGAGTTCGGCCGCATCGCCGCCGATCTGGCGGCGGTCAGCCCCGAATTCGCCGGGCTGTGGGCGCGCCACGACGCGGCCGAGCACACCCGCGCGGTGAAGGCGGTCGACCACCCCGAGGCCGGGACGCTGGTCTTCGACGCCACCCTGCTGCCGCTGCCCGAACACCCCGGACACCATCTGATCCTGCACAACCCGCGCCCCGGCACCGGCACGCAGGAGCGTGTGGCGGCCCTGATGCGGACCGGCCTGGTGGTGCCACACCCAGGATGAGCGGACACTGTCCGCGACGCCGCCGGGCCCGCAGGATCGCTGCCATGAACAGTGACACCACGCAGATGACGGCAGTGACCATCCCCGAGTTCGGCGAGGCCGGGGTGCTCCGCACCGTGACCATGGCGGCGCCCGAGCCCGGGCCGGGCGAGGTGACCGTCGATGTGGCCTTCGCGGGCGCCAACTTCGCCGAGATCCTCTACCGGCGCGGCGTGGTCGACGTACCGCTGCCCTTCGTGCCCGGCATCGAGGTGGCGGGCCGGATCCGTGCGGTGGGCGAGGGGGTCGAGGGCCTGTCCGCCGGGCAGCCGGTGGCCGCGCTCACGATCGTCGGCAGCGGCGGCTACGCCGAGGTGGCGGTCGTCCCCGCCGACCTGGTCGCGCCCCTGGACGGCCTCGGCATCGGGCTGGACGCCGCCGCGGCGCTGCCGTCCAACAGCACCACCGCGTTCCTGGTGCTGGACCGGGTGGCCCGCATCGAGCCCGGGGAGAGCGTCCTGGTCCACGCGGCGGCCGGCGGGGTGGGCAGTCAGCTCGGCCAGGCCGCCCGCCTGCTGGGCGCGGGCCGTGTGGTCGGCACCGTGGGCAGCGAAGCCAAGATCGGGACGGCCCGGAGCTTCGGCTACGACGAGGTGGTGCTGCGCGACGAAGTGGCCGACGCCGGTGAGTTCGACATCGTGGTGGACATGGTCGGGGGCCCGGCTCGCCGCGGCAGCCTGGACCGGCTCGCTCCGATGGGGCGGCTGGTGGTGATGGGAAACGCCTCCGGCGCCGCCGATGTCGGCATTCCGGCCAACGAACTGTGGTTCACCAACAAGACCGTCTCCGGCTTCAACCTGGCCGCCTTCGCCGCGGCGTTCCCGGCGGAGACCGGCCGGGCGCTGCGCCGCGCGGTGGCGGCCGCGGCCGCCGGGGACCTGCGGGTGCGCAGCGAAACCCTGCCGCTGGCGCGGGCCGCCGAGGCCCACCGCCGTATCGAGTCGGGCACCACCACCGGCAAGCTCGTCCTCGCTGTCACGGCGCCGTGAGTGAGGGGCGGCGCGTCCGGCCGGGGCCCGGTGACGCACCGTCCCGTACGGCGGCGGCCCCCGGTTCAGACCCCCGTCGTCCCGTCCACGGCTTCGCGCAGGAAGTCGGCGTGCCCGTTGTGCCGTGCGTACTCGTGGGTGAGGTGCAGCATCACCGTGCGCAGGGACACCTCCTCGCCCCACCGGGCCGCGTGGTAGGCGGTGTCGAGGGAGGGGGCCGCCGCCTCGATCCGGCGGGCGTGGGCCACCTCCGCCTCCCAGGCGCCGAACGCCTCCTCGCGGGTGCAGCCCCGCGCGTCGTACGCGGCCTGGAAGTCGCCCTCCGGCGACCAGACCAGAGGGATGTCCTCGCCGCCGACCACCCGCCGGAACCACGCCCGTTCCACCTCGGCCAGATGGCGTACCAGGCCGAGCAGGGAGAGCGCCGAGGGCGGGCCGGCCGCCCGGCGTAGCTGTTCGTCCGTCAGGCCCTCGCACTTCAGGGCGAGTGTGGCGCGGTGGAAGTCCAGGTACGCGCGGAGCGTCTCGCGTTCGCCGCCGGTGCGCGGCGGGCCGATCCGTTCGACGGTCATGGTGGGTGCCCCCGTCCCGGCCCGGTCCCCGGCGCACCGCGGGCGCGGCGCGCGGCCGGGCAGCGGTCCGAACCTACCGTCCCTGCCGCGCCCCCGTCCCGCCGGTCGCGGGGCGGGGGCGCGGTGCGCTCCGGGCCGGGGCGCGGGAGCGGGCCGGTGCCGGGCCTGACCGCCGGTCAGTCGTCCAGGGCGGTCAGGACGTCGCCGAGGTCGACGAATTTGAAGCCGGTCGCCGCCCGGTCGCCGTCCTCGGGGTTGGCGTGGCCGTCCTGGACCACGAGCAGCCCGTGGGGGTACTTGCTGCCGAGCGGCTCGGCCAGGGCGTCGGCGCCGTCGCACTCCTCGGAGCCGTCCACCTCCTTGCCGGGGGCCACCCGGAAGCCGCCTTCGTACTCGTAGCCGTCGGCCTTCTCGCGGTCGTAGGCGACGAAGGTGTTGTCACCCTGGCTGGAGGCGAGCAGATAGCCGTCGCCGCCGTCCTGCCGGACCAGGGTCAGGCCCTCGACGTCGGCCGACACCCGCTCACCGCCGAAGCCGGGGTCCTTGCCGGCGACGCACTTGTCGGACGGCTTGTCGTACGTGGCGGGGATGCCGTACTCGCGGACCTTGTCCTGGAGGACGGGCTTGCCGTCGAGGCCGGCGGGCAGCCGCCAGATGCCGACGTCCTCCTGGCCGGCGAAGAGGGTGCCGGTCTCCGGGTCGACGACCATGCCCTCGACCTGCGGCCCGTCACCGGGGTCGCCGCAGGGGGACCACTTGGTGCCGTCGGGCATCGTGAAGGTGTCCGGCAGGTCCACGGTGCGGACCTGCTCGTAGGAGACCTTGCCGTCCCCGGTCGCCTTCAGCTCCAGCAGCGCGATGCGGGTGGTCGCGGCCTGGCTGACGAGGGCGTACGCCTTGCCCGTGTGCGGGTCGGTGTAGGTGGTCAGCCCGTAGGCGGTGCTCTTGTGGTTCACCTCGTCCTGGGAGGAGGAGAAGATCCAGGGTGCGGTGGGGGCGGTGACGTCGGTGAGCGGGGCGTCGTGCTTGTCGCCGTCGATGCGGTAGATGCGGAGCTTGTCGCTGCCGCGGTCGCTGGTGACGGCGAGGTCGGCGGGGCCGGGGCCGAGCTTCATCCCGTGCACGAGGTCGACGTTGTTGAAGCGGCCGGGCGCGTCGTCGGGGCCGGGCGCCGGGGGCGCGGGGAGGGACTGGACCTGCTCGGCGTCGAGGTTGTAGACGCGCAGGCCGCCCTTCTTGGCCGTGGCGACGACGAGGCTGGCGTCCGGGTCGGCGGTGTTGCGCCAGATCGCCGGGTCGTCGGCGTTGGAGTTGCCGCCCTCGTCGTCGTCGAACATCGCGGGGGTCTCGGCGCGGGGCGTGACCCCCGGGAGCGTCCCGTCGGCCGCTCCGGCCGCGGGGGCGACCATGATCCCCGCGGTCAGGGCCACGGCCGCGGCCGCGGCGACAAGGGCGGGGCGTCCACTTCTGGGCACAGGCACGAACGGTCTCCTTCTGAGGTGGGGGTGACGCCTGACATGCTCACGATGACGGGTGGAGAGCCGAGTGTCTTCAGGTGTCCGGAAGGTGACGGGGAGATGGCCGGTCGTGCGGACGTGGCAGGTACCGAACCGCCGGCGCCTCCGGCGGAAGTCCGCGGGCGGCCGTTCGGCGGCCGTGGCGGCGCCGGCTCCGGCCTGCGGATTCCCCGCGCGCGAAGTTCACTGGGAGGGCCCGGTACGCCTCGCGCGAGGTCATCGGGCCTGCCGGGGCATGACCAAGCCGCGGCGATGTACTAGAGTTATCTCGACATCGAGATATCTGCCCCAAGGCGCACCGCCGCCGCGCCAGTAAGGCGTGCCTAACTAAGGCTCACCTTACCGGATCGGCGCGGACCTGCGACGGCAGGATGCGGTGGTACGCGCGAATTCATGCATGAAGGAGACTGTCGTGTCGGCGAACAGCTTCGACGCCCGCAGCACGCTGCAGGTGGGCGACGAGTCGTACGAGATCTTCCGGCTGGACAAGGTGGAGGGCTCCGCCCGTCTGCCCTACAGCCTGAAGGTGCTGCTGGAGAACCTGCTCCGCACCGAGGACGGCGCGAACATCACCGCCGACCACATCCGTGCGCTGGGCGGATGGGACTCCCAGGCCCAGCCCAGCCAGGAGATCCAGTTCACGCCGGCCCGCGTGATCATGCAGGACTTCACCGGCGTCCCCTGCGTCGTCGACCTCGCCACCATGCGTGAGGCCGTCAAGGAGCTGGGCGGTGACCCGGCGAAGATCAACCCGCTGGCCCCGGCCGAGCTGGTCATCGACCACTCCGTCATCGCCGACAAGTTCGGCACCAACGACGCCTTCGCCCAGAACGTCGAGCTGGAGTACGGCCGCAACCGCGAGCGCTACCAGTTCCTGCGCTGGGGCCAGACCGCCTTCGACGAGTTCAAGGTCGTCCCCCCGGGCACCGGCATCGTCCACCAGGTCAACATCGAGAAGCTGGCCCGTACCGTCATGGTGCGGGGCGGCCAGGCGTACCCCGACACCCTGGTCGGCACCGACTCGCACACCACGATGGTCAACGGCCTGGGCGTCCTGGGCTGGGGCGTCGGCGGTATCGAGGCCGAGGCCGCGATGCTGGGTCAGCCGGTCTCGATGCTCATCCCGCGCGTCGTCGGCTTCAAGCTGACCGGTGAGCTGCCGGCCGGCACCACCGCCACCGACCTCGTGCTCACCATCACCGAGATGCTGCGCAAGCACGGCGTCGTCGGCAAGTTCGTCGAGTTCTACGGTGAGGGCGTCGCCGCCACCTCGCTCGCCAACCGCGCCACCATCGGCAACATGTCGCCGGAGTTCGGCTCCACCGCCGCGATCTTCCCGATCGACGACGAGACCCTGAACTACCTGCGCCTGACCGGCCGTGACGCCCAGCAGGTCGCGCTCGTCGAGGCGTACGCCAAGGAGCAGGGCCTCTGGCTGGACCCGGCCGCCGAGCCCGACTTCTCCGAGAAGCTGGAGCTCGACCTCTCCACGGTCGTCCCCTCCATCGCCGGCCCGAAGCGCCCGCAGGACCGCATCGTCCTGGCCAACGCCGCGCAGCAGTTCGCCGTCGACGTGCGCAACTACGTCTCCGTGGACGAGGAGGCCGGCAAGGAGTCCTTCCCGGCGTCCGACGCCCCGGCCGTCTCCCCGAACGGCGTCCCGTCGAACCCGGTCACCGTGACCGCCCCCGACGGCTCGACCTACGAGATCGACCACGGCGCCGTCACCGTCGCCGCGATCACCTCCTGCACCAACACCTCGAACCCGTACGTGATGGTCGCCGCCGCGCTCGTCGCGAAGAAGGCCGTGGAGAAGGGCCTGACCCGCAAGCCGTGGGTCAAGACCACCCTCGCCCCGGGCTCGAAGGTCGTCACCGACTACTTCGACAAGGCCGGTCTGACGCCGTACCTGGACAAGGTCGGCTTCAACCTCGTCGGCTACGGCTGCACCACCTGCATCGGCAACTCCGGCCCGCTGCCGGAGGAGGTCTCCAAGGCCGTCAACGACCACGACCTCGCGGTCACCTCGGTCCTCTCCGGCAACCGGAACTTCGAGGGCCGGATCAACCCCGACGTCAAGATGAACTACCTGGCGTCCCCGCCGCTGGTCGTCGCCTACGCCCTCGCCGGTTCGATGAAGATCAACATCACCGAGGAGGCGCTCGGCACCGACCAGGACGGCAAGCCGGTCTACCTGGCGGACATCTGGCCGACCGAGGCCGAGGTCAACGACGTCGTGGCCAACGCCATCGGCGAGGACATGTTCAACAAGTCCTACGAGGACGTCTTCGCGGGCGACGCCCAGTGGCAGGCCCTGCCGATCCCCACCGGCAACACCTTCGAGTGGGACGGCGAGTCCACCTACGTCCGCAAGCCCCCGTACTTCGAGGGCATGGCCATGGAGCCGTCGCCGGTCTCCGACATCGCGGGCGCCCGCGTCCTGGCCAAGCTGGGCGACTCGGTCACCACCGACCACATCTCCCCGGCCGGTGCCATCAAGGCCGACACCCCGGCCGGCAAGTACCTCACCGAGCACGGTGTGGAGCGCCGCGACTTCAACAGCTACGGCTCGCGCCGCGGTAACCACGAGATCATGATCCGTGGCACCTTCGCCAACATCCGCCTGCGCAACCAGATCGCGCCGGGCACCGAGGGCGGCTTCACCCGCGACTTCACGCAGGAGGGCGCGCCGGTCTCGTTCATCTACGACGCGTCGCAGAACTACCAGGCCGCCGGTACCCCGCTGGTCATCCTGGCCGGCAAGGAGTACGGCTCCGGCTCCTCCCGTGACTGGGCCGCCAAGGGCACCGCGCTCCTCGGCGTCAAGGCCGTCATCGCCGAGTCGTACGAGCGCATCCACCGCTCGAACCTCATCGGCATGGGCGTCCTGCCGCTCCAGTTCCCCGAGGGCGCGTCGGCCGAGTCGCTGGGCCTGACCGGCGAGGAGACCTTCTCCGTCACCGGCGTCACCGAGCTGAACGACGGCACCACCCCCCGCACCGTCAAGGTCACCACCGACTCCGGTGTGGAGTTCGACGCGGTCGTCCGCATCGACACCCCCGGCGAGGCGGACTACTACCGCAACGGCGGCATCCTGCAGTACGTCCTGCGCTCGCTGATCAACAGCTGACCCGGGACACCCCGGCCGCCTGACGGCCGGAACGCCACGAGGGCCGCACCCCGCTCGGAGAGGGGGTGCGGCCCTTCGGGTTTTTCCGGAGCCACCCGGCCCGGAGCCACCCGGTTTGGAGCTACCCCAGCAACTCCACCTCCGCCACCGTCCCGCCGCCCGCCGGCACCAGCCGGTAGTGCCGGTACGCGGCGGGGGAGGGGACGGTGAACGCCCGGGTCTGGTGGTCCCAGCGGAAGGGCTCGGCGGTGCGGTGGTCGAGGCGGTGCCAGTGGGTGCCGTCCGTGGAGCCCTCCAGGGTCCAGCCGTTCGGGGCGGTGGCGCGGTCGGCCGAGGTGAGGGTGTAGGCGGTGATCCGGGCGGGCCCGGCCAGGTCGGCGCGGGCGGTGGTGAGCGGTGCCGAGGTGGCGGAGGTGTTGTCGAAGAGCGGGCCGGCGGACGGGTCGGTGACGTCCGCGGGCGGGGCGGGCACCTTGCCGTCGTGGGTGAGGGAGGTGGGGGCGGCGTTCTTCCCCGTGCCCCAGGCGGACGGGCGGTCGCCCATCGAGAAGTCCAAGGTGGCGCCGCGGGCGAGCAGGGCGTGCGGCAGCGCGGTGGACGTCCACGGCTTGCCGTTGACCTTCAGGCCCTGGACGTAGACGTTCCGGGCGCTGTTGCGCGGGGCGTTGATGACCAGGTCACGGCCGTTCTCCAGGTGCACGGTGGCCTTGGTGAAGAGCGGGGAGCCGACCGCGTACTCGCCCTGACCCATCACCAGCGGGTAGAAGCCGAGGGCGCTGAAGACGTACCACGCGGACATCTCGCCGTTGTCCTCGTCGCCCGGGTAGCCCTGGCCGATGTCGCTGCCGACGTAGAGCCGGGACAGCACCTCACGGACCTTCGCCTGCGTCTTCCAGGGCTGTCCGGCGGCGTCGTAGAGGTAGGCGATGTGGTGCGAGGGCTGGTTGCTGTGGCCGTACATGCCCATCCGGGTGTCGCGAGCCTCGGTCATCTCGTGGATGACGTCGCCGTACGAACCGGCGAACTCCTTGGTCCCCGTCTCCGGCGTCGCGAAGTAGGTGTCGAGCTTCTTCGCGAGGCCGGGGCGGCCGCCGTAGAGGTTGGCCAGACCGCGGGTGTCCTGCGGGGCGGGGAAGGCGTACGTCCAGGCGTTGGTCTCGGTGTAGTCGTGGCCCCAGACGCGCGGGTCGAACTTCTCCGGCGGCAGCCGCCAGGCGCCCTTGGCGTCGCGGCCCTGGAAGAAACCGGCCCGTTCGTCGAAGAGATGGACGTAGTTCCGCGCCCGGCCGAGGAAGTACGCGGACTCCTCCTGGTAGCGGGCCTTGTGGGTCTTGGCGTACAGCGCCTGTCCCATGCGGGCGATGCCGAAGTCGTTGAGGTAGCCCTCCAGCGCCCAGGACAGGCCCTCGCGGGTGTCGGTCGCGGTGTAGCCGAGGAACGGTGAGGTGGTCATGCCCTTGCGGCCCACCCCGGACCGCGGCGGCGCCACGGTGGCGTTCTTCACCGCCGCCTCGTACGCGGCCTCGGCGTCGAAGCGCACGCCCTTGACGTACGCGTCGGCGAACGCCACGTCCGAGCTGGTCCCCGTCATCAGGTCCGCGTAGCCGGGCGAGGACCAGCGGGAGGTCCAGCCGCCGTCCTTGTACTGCTGGACGAAGCCGTCGGCCAGCTTGCCGGCCCGGCCGGGGGTGAGCAGCGCGTAGGCCGGCCAGGCGGTGCGGTAGGTGTCCCAGAAACCGTTGTTGACCTGGACCGCGCCGTCGACGATCTTCGCGCCGGTGTGGGTCGGGGTGTCCTCCCCGGCCGGCGGGGAGAACGGGCTGGCGTAGCGGGTGCGGGAGCCGACCCGCTCGGAGCCGGAGTTGGGGTAGAGGTAGAGCCGGTAGAGGTTGGAGTAGAGGGTGGTGAGCTGATCGCCGCTCGCGCCCTTGACCTCGACGCGGCCGAGCAACTCGTCCCACTGCGCCCGCGCGCGCCGCTCGGTGGTGGCGAACGGCGTCCCGGCGGGTATCTCCCGGTCGAGGTTGGCCTTCGCCTGGGCGGTGCCGATCAGCGAGGTGGCGAGCCGCAGCGTCACCGTGCGGTCCTTGCCGGGGGCGAAGCGCAGATAGCCGGTGACGTCCTTGCCGCCGCCCCCGCCGAGCCGCCCGCCCTTGGTGACCGGCGCGTCGAAGGTGCCGTGGACGAAGAGGCGGGTGGCGCCGGTGGACAGGCCGCTTTTCACGTCGGAGTAGCCGCTGACGGTGCCGTGTTCGGTGTCGAGGGTGAGGCCGCCCTTGTTGTTGACGTTGTCGAAGATCAGGTTCGCGTCGTCGCCGGGGAAGGTGAAGCGCATCTGGGCGGCGTGGTCGGTCGGGGTGATCTCCGCCTTGAGACCGTTGTCGAAGGTCACACCGTAGTGGTGCGGCAGGGCGGTCTCCCTCTCGTGGTGGAACGGCAGTGCGCGGGCGGTGCGGGAGGCGTCCGGGACGCCCGCCGCGGTGGACGGCATGACCTGGAAGGTCTGCCGGTCACCCATCCAGGGGCTGGGCTCGTGGCTGGCGGCGAACGCCTGGAGGGTGGGGAGATTGTCGGCGTTGTTCTTGCGGGCGTACTCGTAGAGCCAGTCGGTCGAGCCCGCGTCGGTCACCGGCGTCCAGAAGGTGAAGCCGTTGGGGACGGCGGTCGCCGGGAAGGTGTTGCCGCGCGAGAAGCTGCCGCTGGAGAGCGTGCCGCGGGTGGTTCGGACGTGGTCGGAAGGGTGGGCGCGCGGCTTCTCGGGCGCCGGCCGGCCGAGTGTGAGGTCGTCGATCCAGCCGCGGAACGCCGGCGCCTCGCGCGGCGCGCGAGGCGCGTCGTACGCGACGAGGATCCGGTCGACGGTCTTCCCGGCGGCCACCGCGCCGACGCGGGCGGTGCGCGCGTTCCACTGGTTGACGTAGAGCATCCGGGCGTCGGCCTGGCCGCGCGGCGTCAGCGGCGCGCCGTACTGGTCGGTGGCGCCCAGTTCGCTGAGGTACGTCCCGTCGGTGAAGGCGAGGTCCACCGCGACATGGGTGGCCGGGTACTCCGGATCGGCCGTGCCCATCTGCGGGAAGACCTTGTACGACAGTGTGGTGTCGGCGGTGACGGGCGCGTTGACGTCGAAGACCTTGTTGTACGCGTAGCCGCGGCCGGACGCGGTGTGGGTGCCGGCGTACTCCAGGGCGTGGCGGCCGGAGAAACCGGCGCCGTCCTTGGACGTCGGGGTGGCGTCGGGCCCGGTGCCGGTGCGGGTGGCCATGCCCGGGGCGGCGGGGCCGGCGGGCGGGGTGACACCGCCCGCCTTGGGGCGGCCGTCGGGGCCCTGCTCGGCGGTGCCGTTCCAGTCGGGCGCGGGCTGCCCCGGCTCGAAGGAGGAGCTGAACCCCCCTGCTGATGAAGGCTGTTGGCGCGAGGTGGCCTGCGCCGCCGGGCCGAAGGCGGCGATGGTGAGGAGTGCGGCCGCCGCCAGCGCGGTGGGGCGGGTGAGCATCCGTAGCGGGGTGTGCCGGTGTCCGATCCGCACGCGAGCCCTCTCAACTGGGTTGACATCGTTGTCAGTTGTGGTGTGCAGAGATAAGTAAGGAGGGCTCCCCGGTGGGTGTCAAGGGCGCGGAGAAGGCGCGTGGGCCGGGGTGTACGCCGTGGTGGCGGACGGGTCGCGCCCGGGGCGCGCCCCCGTGTTCCGACCAGGTATCAACTCGGGAAAGAGAGTGAGGAAAACGGCATTCGATCTTGCCCCCTCCCCCGAAAGTGGACTATACCTGTCGGCGTCCGAACGGCCCGTCAACGGCCGTGGATCCGGGGGGAAATGCGGAGGCCGAATGCGTCCGCGGATCCCTGGCACGCCCGGCGTACATCCCGTACCACTCAGCTCCATCTGACGACCTGCGGTGCCGGGGAATTTTCGGGCACCGCCTGAGTCCTGAAGAAGGCGAGGACTTGAGCATGGGATCCATCTCGGAATTCAACCGGCGCGATCTGGTCAAGCGGGCAGCGGCCATGGGAATCGTCGCGCTGCCCGCCATGAGTTTCCTTTCCGCCTGCGCCAGCTCCGGCGGTGGCGGCGGCGACAAGGCGACGAAAGGCACCAAGTCGGCGAAGAATCCGCTCGCCGTCAACGAGAGCGCCGGACTGGACGTCGTCATCTTCGACGGCGGCTTCGGCGACGCCTATGCCAAGAGCGCACTGAAGGACTACACCAAGGCATTCCCGAAGACCGAAGGGAAAGCCAAGGTCACCTCCACGCAGAAGATACAGTCGACGCTCCAGCCGCGTTTCAACGGCGGCAACCCCCCGGACCTCGTCGACAACTCCGGCGCCGAGCAGATGGATTTCGGCACCCTCGTCAGCAAGGACCAGCTCACCGACCTCAACGCCCTTCTCGACGCCCCCTCCATCGACGATCCGGGCAAGAAGGTACGCGACACCCTGCGCCCCGGAGTCGTCGAGATGGGGAAGTTCGGCGGCGAGGAGACCTGGATTCTCTACTACGCGTACACCGTCTACGGCGTGTGGTATTCGAGAGGGAATCTGGCGAAACTCGACGCGGAATATCCGGAGACCTGGGACGAGATGCTCGCGCTCTGCGAGAAGGCCAAGAAGAAGGGGATAGCCGGCTGGACCTACCCGGGTAAGTATCCGTACTACCTCCCGTTCTCCCTCTATCCCTTCATCGGGAAGATCGGTGGCCCGGAGGTCCTGCGGCGGATCGACAACCTGGAGCCGAACGCCTGGCTGGACCCGGCGGTCAAAGCGGCGTTCGAGGCGTACTACGAGCTGTACCGCAAGGGTTACGTCCTCAAGGGCTCGCCCGGTCTCGACCACCTCCAGTCGCAGAACGCCTGGGCGGAGGGGAAGGCGCTGTTCATCCCCAACGGCTCCTGGGTCGAGAACGAATCCGCCAAGCAGATCGCCCGGGACCCGCACTTCCAGCTCGCGGTCGGCGCCCCGTCCAGCCTCTCCGCCGCGGACAAGATGCCGTTCGGCACCCTCTGGGCGTCCGGCGGCGAGCCGTTCATCGTCCCGAAGCAGGCGCACAACGCCGAGGGCGGTATGGAAATGCTGCGCGTCATGCTCGGCAAGAAGGCGGCGCGGAATTTCATCGAGCAGGTCTCCTCGCTGACCTCGCTCGACGGCGGTACCGACGGCGTCGACCTCCCGCCGGGGCTCGCCTCCGCGCAGAGCGTGCTGGAAAAGGCCGGGAAGAACATTCTCAACCCCCGGCTCCAGGACTGGTACGTCGCCCTCCAGAAGGAAAAGATCGGGGTTGGCGCCATCGGCGAGATGATGGCCGGCCGGATGACGCCCGACGAGGCGATCAAGAAAATCCAGAAGTACGCGGACGACACCCGCGCCGACTCCAGCGTCACCAAGTACAAGCGCTGACCCATGAGGGGAACGAGCCACCGGCACCATCCGCAGCGCAAGAACGGGACCGGCAGTCATGCAGCACGGTAAATACCGTTTCATCGCGGGATTCCTGATCGTTCCGCTGGTGATCTACGCGGTTTTCGTGATCTCGCCCTTCGTGCAGGCCATCTACTACTCCCTCACCGACTGGACCGGCCTCAGTCCGGATCTGCGGATGGTCGGCCTCGACAACTACGCACGCCTTCTGAAGGACTCCGTCTTCTGGGCGGCGGTGGGAAACAGTGTGACGCTGTTGCTGCTGCTCCCGGTGGTGACGCTCAGCCTCGGGCTGTTCTTCGCGTTCATGCTCAACGTCGGTGGCCGCCGCCGGAAGAAGGCGGTCATCGGCGGGGTGCGGGGATCCGGCGTCTACAAGATCATCTACTTCTTCCCGCAGGTCCTGTCCGTCCCGATCGTCGCGCTGCTCTTCCAGTTCGCGTACAACCCGGAAAGCGGCTCCCTGAACGCCTTTCTGGGCGCCATCGGACTCGACGGGGTGCAGCCGGACTGGCTGGGCGATCCGCAACTCGCCCTGTGGTGCGTCATGGGCGCGATGGTGTGGGCCAATGTCGGCTTCTACGTCGTGCTGTTCTCGGCCGGGATGAGTTCGATTCCGAAGGACTTCTACGAGGCCGCGTTGCTGGACGGCGCGAACCGTGTGAACACGTTCTTCCGGATCACTCTGCCGCTGCTGTGGGACACCGTGCAGACCGGCTGGATCTACATGGGAATTCTCGCCCTGGACGTCTCCGCCTTCGCGTTCGTGCAGATCATGAGCGTCGGTCCGGGCGGCCCCGACTACTCCACCGAGGTCCTGCCGCTCTACGTCTACCAGCGGACCTTCCGCGACGGTCAGGCCGGATACGCGACCGCCATCGGCGTCTCCCTGCTGATCGTGACCCTCGTCTTCTCGGCCGTCGTGATGCGGCTGGGACGGCGCGAGCGACTGGAGTTCTGATGCGTACGCAGACCGATCCCGCCGCCCGCCGCGCCGCGCCGAAGGGTGAACCGGGGCGCCGCGGCGGCGAGGGCGGCGTACTGAACGTCTTCTCCCACGGCGTCCTGGTGATCTGGGGCCTGCTGGTCACCATGCCGCTGCTGTGGGCGGTGATCTCCTCCTTCAAGGACGACGCGGAGATCTTCGGCTCCCCCTGGAGCCTGCCGTCCGTGCTGCACCCCGACAACTGGGTGCGCGCCTGGGAGAAGGCGAACATGGGGGAGTACTTCCTCAACTCGCTGATCGTCGTGGGCGGTTCACTGATCGGCACGATGGTGCTCGGCTCGATGGCCGCCTATGTGCTGGCGCGCTTCGACTTCCCCGGCAACCGCTTCGTCTACTTCCTCTTCGTCGGCGGTATGGGCTTCCCGGTGATCCTGGCGCTGGTACCGCTCTTCTTCGTCATGAAGAACATGGCGCTGCTGGACACCTACCACGGGCTCATCGGCGTCTACATCGCGTACTCGCTGCCGTTCACGGTCTTCTTCCTCAGCGGGTTCTTCAAGACGCTGCCGACCTCGGTGGCGGAGGCGGCGCTCATCGACGGCGCCTCCCACACCCGTACGTTCTTCCAGGTCATGCTGCCGATGGCGAAGCCGGGCCTGATCAGCGTCGGCATCTTCAACTTCCTCGGGCAGTGGAACCAGTACCTGCTGCCGACGGTGCTCAACGTCGGCGACCCGCACAAGAAGATGCTCACCCAGGGACTGGTGGCGCTCGCGGTCAGCCAGGGGTACAAGGGCGACTGGTCCGGGCTCTTCGCCGGGCTGACCATCGCGATGCTGCCGGTGCTGGCGGCGTACATCCTCTTCCAGCGGCAGGTGGTCGCCGGTCTCACCGCCGGCGCGCTGAAGTAGCCGCCGGAGCGGCCCGGAGGCCCCGCGCCCGGAACGGCGGCGCGGGGCCTCCGTCCGTCCGGGACGCTCCGCGCCCGGCCCGCGGGCGTCGTCCGGATGTTCCGGTGGGCCGGCCCGCTCCGGCGCGGGCGCCCGTACGCCGCGCGGCGCCGACCGCTCCGGCGCTCCCGCCCCGCCTCTCCCGGCTCCGGTCGAGGACTTGACGGGAGGTGACCCGTCCGGCTCAGCTTAGATTCACATGTTGGAGACAAGCCGGGCCCCGCTGGTGTGGTCCGGCCCGGCGGGCGGTCGTCGTGCCGCGCGCCTCAGGCGGGAGTGGATGAGCCGATGGAGACTCCGGGGTCGCAGTCCTCGCTGCACCGGGCCAATCTGGAGCGGGTCGTGCGGGCGGTGCGCATGGCGGGCTCGCTCACCCAGGCGGAGATCGCCCGGAGCACGGGGCTCTCCGCGGCCACCGTCTCGAACATCGTTCGTGAGTTGAAGGACGGCGGCACCGTCGAGGTGACGCCCACCTCCGCCGGGGGGCGCCGGGCCCGGAGCGTGTCCCTCTCCGGTGACGCCGGCATCGTCGTCGGCGTCGATTTCGGCCACTCCCATCTGCGGGTCGCCGTCGGCAACCTCGCCCACCAGGTGCTCGCCGAGGACGCCGAGCCGATCGACGTGGACGCCTCCGCCGACGAGGGGCTGGACCGCGCCGAGCGGCTGATCGCCCGGCTCGTCGCGGCGACCGGTATCGCCCCCGGCAAGATCATCGGCGTCGGGCTCGGCGTGCCGGGCCCCATCGACGTCGAATCGGGCACCCTCGGCTCCACCGCGATCCTGCCGGGCTGGAGCGGCACCAACCCGGGCGCGGAGCTGTCCGGGCGCCTCGGCGTCCCCGTCCACGTCGACAACGACGCCAACCTCGGCGCCCTGGGCGAGCTGGTGTGGGGCGCGGGCCGTGGCGCCGCCGACCTCGCGTACATCAAGGTGGCCAGCGGTGTCGGCGCCGGGCTGGTGATCGGCGGGCGGATCTACCGCGGGCCGGGCGGTACGGCGGGCGAGATCGGCCACATCACGCTGGACGAGTCCGGGCCGGTCTGCCGCTGCGGCAACCGCGGCTGTCTGGAGACGTTCACCGCCGCCCGCTACGTCCTGCCGCTGCTCCGGCCGAGCCACGGCCCGGACCTGACGATGGCGCGCGTGGTGGAGCTGGCCCGCGACGGCGACCCCGGGTGCCGCCGGGTCATCGCGGACGTGGGCCGCCACGTCGGCAGCGGCGTCGCCAACCTCTGCAATCTGCTCAACCCCAGCCGGGTGGTGCTCGGCGGCGACCTCGCGGAGGCGGGGGAGCTGGTGCTCGGGCCGATCCGTGAGTCGGTGTCGCGGTACGCGATTCCCAGCGCGGCACGGCAGTTGGGCGTGGTGCCCGGCACGCTGGGCGGGCGCGCCGAGGTGCTCGGGGCGCTCGCGCTGGTGCTCAGCGAGATGGGCGACGCCACCCTGCTCGACGGTGCGCCGGTCGCGCACGGTGCCGTGTCCGGGTGAACGCCGGCCGGTATCCGGCCGGTGCGGACGCGGCAGTTGACCGGTTACTGACTTCAGGCACCTAACGCATGGCACCGTTGTCATCTCGTTAAGAATTTACTCCTTGACGGCCCGCTGACGGCCGAGTTGACTTCCAGCCACCTCGGCCGCAAGGACGCGGCCTCGTCAGGGAGGCAAGCTCACATGAATGTCTGGACGCGTCGCGCCGTCATAGCCACGGCCGCCGTTTCGATGGCCCTCTCGGTCGCCGCCTGCGGCAAGGCGGGCGACGGCGACAAGGCCGCGGGCGGGGACGGCAAGACCATCGGCCTGCTGCTGCCGGAGAACAAGACCACCCGCTACGAGACCTTCGACCGCCCGCTGATGGAGGCGAAGATCAAGGCGCTCTGCGCCGACTGCGAGGTCAAGTACAACAACGCGGCGCAGGAGACCGAGACCCAGAAGAAGCAGTTCGACGCGCTGATCACCCAGGGCGTGAAGGTGATCATCCTGGACCCGGTCGACTACAAGGCCACCAAGTCCTGGGTCAACCAGGCGGCCAAGAAGGGCGTCAAGGTCGTCGCGTACGACCGGCTGGCCGAGGGCGAGATCTCCGCGTACGTCTCCTACGACAACGAGAAGATCGGCCGGCTCCAGGGCGAGGCGCTGGTCAAGGCGCTCGGCTCGGACGCGAAGAACAGCAACGTCGTGATGATCAACGGCTCGCCGACCGACCCCAACGCGCCGTTCTTCAAGAAGGGCGCGCACACCGTCCTCGACAAGCAGGTCAAGAAGATCGTCTACGAGCAGGACATCCCCGACTGGTCCTCGGACGAGGCCAACAAGAAGATGAGCGCGGCCATCGACTCGCTCGGCAAGGACGGCTTCCAGGGCGTCTACGCCGCCAACGACGGCGAGGCGGGCGGCGTGATCACCGCCCTCAAGCAGCAGGGCGTCACGGTCCCGGTCGGCGGTCAGGACTCCGAGCTGGCCGGTCTCCAGCGCGTCCTCAAGGGCGACCAGGCGTTCACCATCTACAAGCAGATCAAGCCGCAGGCGGACGCCACCGCCGAGATCGCGGTCAAGCTCCTCAAGGGCGAGAAGATCGACGCCCTGGCGCCCACCAAGGTCGACAGCCTCAGCGGCGACGTCAAGGGCATCCCGGCGAAGCTCTACGACGCGCAGGTCGTGACCAAGGACAACGTCAAGGACACGATCATCAAGGACAAGGTCTACAAGGCGAGCCAGCTCTGCACCGCCGATGTGAAGGCGGCGTGCGAGAAGGCCGGTATCAAGTAGCCCCGCCCGGCTCCGCCCGGGGCGCGGGAGGCGGCATCGGCCGCCGTACCCGTGCCCCGGGCGGGCTTCCGGCCGGCCGGGCCGCCGCGCCGGTCCCGCGCCGCATGCCGGCCCCCGGCCCGTATCCCGGCCCCGCGCCCGCCCCGTAGCGCCGTACACGTCCCCGCCCCTCCCGCGGCGCGGACGCCGGTCCGGCCGGTGCCCGGCGCCCCCCACCCCCCTCGCAGAACCCGGTGCCCCGCACCACCGTCCCGCCCCCTGTGAAGGCGGCGAAGGAGATGATGTCCGTGTCCGCTCCGCCCGTGCTGGCGTTGCGCAAGGTCTCCAAGCGGTTCGGCGCCGTCCAGGCGCTCACCGACGTCACGCTGGAGATCCACCCCGGTGAGGTGGTCGCCCTGGTCGGCGACAACGGCGCCGGCAAGTCCACCCTCGTCAAGACGATCTCGGGCGTGCACCCGGTCGACGACGGCGCCATCGAGTGGGAGGGCGCGCCGGTCCGTATCACCAAGCCGCACGACGCCCAGGAGCTGGGCGTCGCCACCGTCTACCAGGACCTCGCGCTCTGCGACAACCTCGACGTCGTCGCCAACCTCTACCTCGGCAACGAGCTGGGCGGCGCGGGCGTCCTCGACGAGATCGCGATGGAGAAGCGGGCCAAGGAGCTGCTGGACACCCTGTCCATCCGCATCCCCAGCGTCCGCATCCCGGTCGCGGCGCTCTCCGGCGGGCAGCGGCAGGTCGTCGCCATCGCCCGCGCCCTGATCGGCGAGCCGAAGGTCGTCATCCTCGACGAGCCGACGGCCGCACTCGGTGTCGAGCAGACCGCGCAGGTCCTCGACCTCGTGGAGCGGCTGCGGGAGCGGAACCTCGGCACCATCCTCATCAGCCACAACATGGCCGACGTGCAGGCCGTCGCCGACCGGGTCGCGGTGCTCCGCCTCGGCCGCAACAACGGCGTCTTCGACGTCGCGACCACCTCCCACGAAGAGATCATCGCGGCCATCACCGGCGCCTCGGACAACGCCGTCACCCGCCGCAGGGCCCGCACCGAGCAGGGCAGGAAGGAGGAGGCGCGATGAGTGACCTCACCAAGAAGGCCGCGGAGCCCGCCGCGCCGGACGGCGCCGCACCGGCCGCCGTCGACCCCCGCCTCGTCGTCCGCGAGCAGGGCTTCGCCGGATATCTCGGGGAGTTCCGGCGCCGGGTGCGCGGCGGTGAGCTGGGCTCGCTGCCGGTCGTCGTCGGGCTGATCGTCATCGCCGTCGTCTTCCAGCTCCAGAACAGCGCCTTCCTCTCCGCCGACAGCCTCGCCAACATCGGCGTCTACACCTCCGGCCTCGGCATCATGGCCGTCGGCATCGTCTTCGTGCTGCTGCTCGGCGAGATCGACCTCTCGGTCGGCTCGGTCGCGGGCGTCGGCGCCGCGGTCTGGGCGGTGCTCAGCGTCACCCACGGCGTCAGCGACTGGCTCGCCGTGCTCCTCGCCGTCGTGGCGGGCGCCGCCATCGGCACGCTGCACGGCTTCTTCTTCGCCAAGGTCGGCGTCCCGGCGTTCGTCGTCACCCTCGCCGGGTTCCTCGGCTGGAGCGGACTGCAGATCTGGCTGATGGGCAAGGAGGGCTCCATCAACACGCCCTCGGGCAGCGTGGTGGAGAACCTCACCGGCTACTACTTCGAGGACAAGGCCGCCGCCTACGGACTCGCCCTCGTCGCCGTCCTCGCGTACGCCGGATCGCTGCTGTGGGAGGCCCGCCGCCGCCGGGCCGCGGCGCTGCCGTCCCGCCCGGTGAGCGAGATCGTGCTGCGCACCGCCGTCGTCGCGCTCCTCGCCTTCGCCGTCGCCTACGTCCTGAACGAACCGGCCGGCGCCCGCGGTCTGCCGCTGGCCCTGGTGCTCTTCCTCGCCGTTCTCGTCCTCGCCGACTTCGTGGTGCGCCGTACGTCCTACGGGCGGCAGATCTTCGCGGTCGGCGGCAACGCGGAGGCGGCCCGCCGCGCCGGTATCAACGTGGGCCGCGTCCGGATCACGGTCTTCGCCGTCTCCGGCATGCTGGCGGCCTTCGGCGGCCTCTTCATCGCCAGCCTCTCCGGCGGCGCCACCAAGAACCTCGGCGCCGGCAACACCCTGATGAACGTGATCGCCGCGGCGGTCATCGGCGGCACCAGCCTCTTCGGCGGCCGCGGCAAGATCTGGTCCGCGCTGCTGGGCATGCTCGTGATCCAGTCGATTCAGCAGGGACTGAACCTCCTCGGCATGGCGAGTGAGATCCAGTACATGATCACCGGCGCGGTGCTGCTCGCGGCGGTCGTCATCGACTCGCTCTCCCGCCGCACCCAGAAGACCGCCGGACGCACCTGAGCCCCGGCCCGTACCGCCCGCGGCGGCCCCCACCAGGCATCTTCCGGTGGGGGCCGCCGCGCGTGCGTGGGCGGCCGGATCCGGCGGGTCACCCGAGTGACATACATCGCCGGGCCCGGAGGCCGCGGCGGGCGCCGGAACATTAGACTCGGCTGATCAGCAACCTCGACCAGTTTCGAAGCACGACAAGCAGGGAGGCACAGTGCAGAAGGTGCCGCGCGAAGCGCGCCAGGCCGGGGCGGTGGCCGGAGACGGACGGGAGTTGCTGACCCGTATCGAAGGACCACGCGACCTGGACCGGCTCACCCCGCAACAGCTCGGACAACTCGCCGGGGAGATCCGTACCTTCCTCGTCGACGCGGTCGCCCGGACCGGTGGCCACCTCGGCCCCAACCTCGGTGTGGTCGAGCTGACCATCGCGCTGCACCGGGTCTTCGACTCCCCGAAGGACCGTGTCCTCTTCGACACCGGCCACCAGTCCTACGTCCACAAGCTGCTCACCGGCCGCCAGGACTTCGGCCGGCTGCGCGCCAAGGGCGGCCTGTCCGGTTACCCCTCGCGCGCCGAGTCCGAGCACGACGTCATCGAGAACAGCCACGCCTCGACGGTCCTGGGCTGGGCCGACGGCCTGGCCAAGGCCAACCAGGTCCGCGGCAAGGACGACCACGTCGTCGCGGTGATCGGCGACGGCGCGCTGACCGGCGGCATGGCCTGGGAGGCGCTCAACAACATCGCGGTCGCCAAGGACCGCCCGCTGGTCATCGTCGTCAACGACAACGAGCGCTCCTACGCGCCGACCATCGGCGGCCTCGCCGACCACCTCGCCACGCTGCGCACCACCGACGGCTACGAGAAGTTCCTCGCCCGCGGCAAGGACCTGCTGGAGCGCACCCCGGTCGTCGGCAAGCCGCTCTACGAGACGCTGCACGGCGCCAAGAAGGGCCTCAAGGACTTCATCGCCCCGCAGGGCATGTTCGAGGACCTGGGTCTGAAGTACGTCGGCCCGATCGACGGCCACGACATCGAGGCGCTGGAGTCGGCGCTGACGCGCGCCAAGCGCTTCGGCGGCCCCGTCATCGTCCACTGCCTGACGGAGAAGGGCCGCGGCTACAAGCCCGCCGAGCAGGACGAGGCGGACCGCTTCCACGGCATCGGCGTCATCCACCCGGACACCGGGCTGCCGGTCGCCGCGTCCGGCGCCGACTGGACCTCCGTCTTCGGCGAGGAGATGGTCAAGCTCGGCCACGAGCGCCCGGACATCGTCGCGATCACCGCCGCGATGCTCCAGCCCGTCGGCCTGAAGAAGTTCGCCGCCGCCTTCCCCGACCGGATCTACGACGTCGGCATCGCCGAGCAGCACGGCGCGGTCTCCGCCGCGGGCCTGGCCACCGGCGGTCTGCACCCGGTCTTCGCGCTGTACGCCACGTTCCTCAACCGCGCCTTCGACCAGGTGCTGATGGACGTCGCGCTGCACAAGTGCGGGGTGACCTTCGTCCTCGACCGCTCCGGCGTCACCGGCACCGACGGCGCCTCCCACAACGGCATGTGGGACATGTCGCTGCTCCAGGTCGTCCCCGGGCTGCGGATCGCCGCGCCGCGCGACGCCGACCAGGTCCGCGCGCAGCTCCGGGAGGCCGTCGAGGTGGACGACGCGCCGACGGTGGTGCGCTACTCCAAGGGCGCGGTCGGCCCGGCCGTCGAGGCGGTCGGCACGGTCGGCGGTATGGATGTGCTGCGCGCCCCGGTGGCGGTCGCCGGGCGCCCCGATGTGCTGCTGGTCTCGGTCGGCGCGCTCGCCCCGATGTGCCTGGAGATCGCCGCCCTCCTCGACAAGCAGGGCATCTCCTCCACCGTCGTCGACCCGCGCTGGGTCAAGCCGGTCGACCCGGCGCTGCCCGGTCTCGCCGCCGAGCACCGCGTCGTCGTCACCGTCGAGGACAACATCCGCACCGGCGGCGTCGGCGCGGCCGTCGCGCAGGCGCTGCGGGACGCGGGGGTGGACATCCCGCTGCGCGACTTCGGTATCCCCGAGCGCTTCCTCGACCACGCCTCCCGCAAGGAGGTCATGGCCGAGATCGGGCTGACCGCACCGGACATCGCCCGGCAGGTCACCGGCCTGGTGGCCAAGCTCGACGGCCGCTTCGAGGGCGCGTCCGCCACCGCCGCGGGCTCGCCCCGCCCGGCGGAGGTCGCGGGCGACTGACGCCCCTCGTACGGAACGGGCCGGTCGGACACCTCGGGGTGCGCCGACCGGCCCATCCGTTCGGCCGCCACCGCGCTCCATAGGGTGAATCGCCGCCGCCCGGGGCCCGCCGCCCCTGACGATTTGTCTGTATTGCAGAGAATCTGCCAGTCCGGTCAGGGTCGTCAGGCGGAGGTTCGCCCATGAGCACACAGCAGGGCCCGGGCGCGCGGTCACGCCGCGACCGCGGGATTTTCCGGACCAAGAGCGTCGAGCAGTCCATCCAGGACACCGAGGAGCCCGAGCACGCCCTCAAGAAGTCCCTGTCGGCGCTGGACCTGACGGTCTTCGGGGTCGGTGTCGTCATCGGCACCGGCATCTTCGTGCTCACCGGCAAGATCGCGAAGGAGCAGGCGGGCCCGGCCGTCGCCCTCTCCTTCGTCCTCGCCGGTGTCGTCTGCGCCCTCGCCGCGCTGTGTTATGCGGAGTTCGCCGCCACCGTCCCCGTCGCCGGGTCCGCGTACACCTTCTCCTACGCCTCGCTCGGCGAGTTCCCCGCCTGGATCATCGGCTGGGACCTGGTCCTGGAGCTGGCACTGGGCTGCGCGGTGGTCGCCGTCGGCTGGTCCGGGTACATCCGCTCGCTGCTGGACTCCGCGGGCTGGCATCTGCCCGCCGCGCTCTCCGGCACCCAGGGCGGCACGTTCGGCTTCGACCTTCTGGCCTGCCTGCTGGTCCTGGTGCTGACCGGCGTCCTGGTGCTCGGTATGAAGCTGTCGTCCCGGGTGACGAACGTGATCGTTGCCGTCAAGGTGACGGTGGTGCTGCTCGTCGTCATCGCCGGGGCGTTCTTCATCAGCGGTGCCAACTACCGGCCGTTCCTGCCGCCCAGCCGGCCGCACGAGGGGGAGAGCGGCTGGGCCGCCCCGCTCTCGCAGCTCCTCTTCGGCTTCACCCCGTCCAACTTCGGCGTCATGGGCATCTTCGCCGCCGCCGCCGTCGTCTTCTTCGCCTTCATCGGCTTCGACATCGTCGCCACCGCCGCCGAGGAGACCCGCAACCCGCAGCGCGACGTCCCCCGCGGCATCCTCGGCTCCCTCGCCATCTGCACCTTCCTCTACGTCGCGGTGTCGGTCGTGGTCACCGGCATGGAGAAGTACACCGACCTGTCGACCGACGCGCCGCTCGCCGACGCGTTCAAGGCGGTCGGCCACTCCGTCTACGCCGGGATCATCAGCTTCGGCGCGGCGGTCGGCCTCACCTCCGTCTGCATGATCCTGCTGCTGGGGCAGAGCCGGGTGTTCTTCGCGATGAGCCGTGACGGGCTGCTGCCGCGGTTCTTCTCCCGGGTGCACCCCACGTTCGGCACGCCCTACCGCTCCACGCTGCTGCTGGGCACGGTCGTCGCCGTCGTCGCCGGGTTCACCTCGATCAACGAACTCGCCGAACTCGTCAACATCGGCACGCTCTTCGCCTTCGTCGTCGTCGCCCTCGGCGTCATCCTGCTCCGCCGCTCCCGCCCCGACCTGCCCCGGGGCTTCCGCACCCCGCTGGTCCCGCTGGTCCCCGTCCTGTCGGTGCTCGCCTCGCTCTGGCTGATGCTCAACCTGCCCGCCGAGACCTGGCTCCGCTTCGCCGCCTGGATGGTGATCGGCATCGTCGTCTACGCCCTGTACGGCCGGACGCACAGCCGTCTGGAAGGCCGCCGGGCGGCCGAGAAGGGCGCGGTCGGCGGCGGCTGAGGCTCAACCGCCCTGCCTACCGGCGGTGTTGAGGGACGGCCTCAGTCTTCCGCCGCTCCCGGACGGCCGCCGCCCCGGGCGCCGCGGACCGCGCGCGGGCCCGCCACCCGCGCGCCCAGCGCCTCGACGCGGGCCCGCAGCCCGCGGTCGGCGGTCACCACCAGGCAGTCCCGCCCGGCGCCCTCGGCCGCCACCAGCTCCACCATCCGGTCATCGCCGCTGCCGGGCGCGGAGACCACCCGCACCCCGTCGACGGACGCCACCGCGCGGGCCGCGCCCTCGACCACCAGGACCAGCTCCACCGGCGGTTCGGCGTACCCGGGCAGGCCCGCGGTCGCGCAGGCGGCCAGTCCGTCGCGCAGCCGCTCCGCGGCGCCGCGCCGGTCGCGCCACCAGCCGTCCGGTACCGAGCCGACGACGTTCGCCCCATCGACGATGACCAAGGAATCCATGGCCCCACCCTGTCACGCGACGGCAGCACGACGGCGCGGGCCGGCTCCGCCGAGCCGACCCGCGCCGTCGTGTGCGGAGGTACCTGCCTTACGCGGGCACGCTCGCCAGGCCCGGGGCCAGGAACTTCTTGCCCGTCACCCGCTCGGAGACGCCCGCGCGGTCCAGGTACGGCGTGATGCCGCCCAGGTGGAAGGGCCAGCCCGCGCCGGTGATCAGGCACAGGTCGATGTCCTGCGCCTCGGCGACGACGCCCTCGTCCAGCATCAGACCGATCTCCTGCGCCACGGCGTCCAGCACGCGGTCACGGACCTGCTCCTCGGTCAGCACCGTGTCGCCCTGCTTGAGCAGCGCGGCGACCTCCGGGTCCAGCTCCGGCTTGAAGCCGTTCTCGGCGGAGTAGACGTAGAAGCCGCGCTTGCCCGCCTCGACGACGGCCTTGAGGTTCGGCGAGACGGTGAACCGCTCGGGGAACGCGCCGTGCAGCGTCTCGGAGACGTGCAGGCCGATCGCCGGGCCGACCAGCTCCAGCAGGACCAGCGGCGACATCGGCAGCCCCAGCGGCTCGACGGCCTTCTCGGCGACCTCGACCGGGGTGCCTTCGTCGATGACGTTCTGGATCTCGCCCATGAAGCGGGTCAGGATGCGGTTGACGACGAACGCCGGGGCGTCCTTCACCAGCACCGCGGTCTTCTTCAGCGACTTGGCGACGGCGAAGGCGGTGGCCAGCGACGCGTCGTCGGTCTGCTCGGCGCGGACGATCTCCAGCAGCGGCAGGATCGCGACCGGGTTGAAGAAGTGGAAGCCCACGACCCGCTCGGGGTTCTTCAGCTTCGACGCCATCTCGGTGACCGACAGCGAGGAGGTGTTGGTCGCCAGGATCGCGTGCGCCGGGACGACCGCCTCGACCTCGGCGAACACCTGCTGCTTGACGCCCATCTCCTCGAAGACGGCCTCGATGACGAAGTCCGCGTCGCCGAAGGCGGCGGCCTTGTCGAGGTGACCGGTCACCAGGCCCTTGAGGCGGTTGGCCTTGTCCTGGTTGACGCGGCCCTTGAGCAGCAGCTTGTCGATCTCGCCGTGGACGTACTCCACGCCCTTGTCGATCCGTGCCTGGTCGATGTCGGTGAGGACGACCGGGACCTCCAGGCGGCGCGCGAAGAGCAGCGCGAGCTGCGAGGCCATCAGACCGGCGCCGACGACACCGACCTTGGTGACCGGACGGGCCAGCTTCTTGTCCGGCGCGCCGGCGGGCCGCTTGGCGCGCTTCTGCACGAGGTTGAACGCGTAGAGCCCGGAGCGCAGTTCACCGCCCATGATCAGGTCGGCGAGCGCCTGGTCTTCGGCGTCGAAGCCCTGCTGCCGGTCGCCGTTCTTGGCGGCGGCGATGATGTCGAGCGCGCGGTAGGCGGCCGGGGCGGCGCCGTGCACCTTGCCGTCGGCGATGGCCCTGCCGCGGGCGACGGCCTCGTCCCAGGCGGCGCCGCGGTCCAGCTCGGGGCGGACCACCTCGGTCTCGCCGGTCAGCACCGAAGCGGTCCAGATCAGCGACTGCTCCAGGAAGTCCGCGCCCTCGAACAGCGCGTCCGCGATGCCGAGGTCGAAGACCTGCTGGCCCTTGAGCTGCTTGTTCTGGTTGAGCGAGTTCTCGATGATCACGCTCACCGCGCGGTCCGCGCCGATCAGGTTGGGCAGCAGCACACAGCCGCCCCAGCCCGGTACGAGACCGAGGAAGACCTCGGGCAGCGAGAAGGCCGGCAGCGCCTTCGAGACGGTGCGGTACGAGCAGTGCAGCCCGACCTCGACGCCGCCGCCCATCGCCGCGCCGTTGTAGTACGCGAACGTCGGCACGGCCAGGCCCGACAGCCGCTTGAAGACGTCGTGGCCGCCCTTGCCGATGGCCAGCGCGTCCTCATGGCGCTTCAGCAGCTCGACGCCCTTGAGGTCGGCGCCGACGGCGAAGATGAACGGCTTGCCGGTGATACCGACGCCGACGACAGAACCGTCCGCCGCCTCCTTCTCCACCTGGTCGATCGCGGTGTTGAGGTTGGCCAGCGACTGCGGGCCGAAGGTCGTCGGCTTGGTGTGGTCCAGGCCGTTGTCCAGCGTGATGAGCGCGAAGCGGCCCGCGCCCTTCGGGAGGTCGAGGTGGCGTACGTGCGCCTGGGTGACGACCTCGTCGGGGAACAGCTCGGCCGCGCCCTTCAACAGCTCAGCGGTGGTGGTCACTTGCCTGCCCCCTCGAAGTGCGGGTTCTCCCAGATCACGGTGCCGCCCATGCCGAAGCCGACGCACATGGTGGTGATGCCGTAGCGGACGTGCGGCTGCTCCTCGAACTGCCGGGCGAGCTGCGTCATCAGCCGGACACCGGAGGAGGCCAGCGGGTGGCCGAACGCGATGGCGCCGCCGTACTGGTTGACCCGCGGGTCGTCGTCGGCGATGCCGTAGTGGTCGAGCAGCGAGAGCACCTGGACGGCGAACGCCTCGTTGATCTCGAACAGGCCGATGTCGTCGATGGTCAGACCGGCCTTGGCCAGCGCCTTCTCCGTCGCCGGGACCGGGCCGATGCCCATGACCTCCGGCTCCACGCCCGCGAAGGCGAAGTCGACCAGACGCATCTTGACGGGCAGGCCCAGCTCGCGCGCCACGTCCTCGGCGGCGATCAGCGAGGCGGTCGCGCCGTCGTTGAGACCGGCGGCGTTGCCCGCGGTCACCCGGCCGTGCGGACGGAACGGCGTCTTCAGCCCGGCGAGGTTCTCCAGCGTGGTGCCCGGCCGCATCGGCTCGTCGGTGGTGGCCAGGCCCCAACCGGTCTCGCCCGCCTCGGCGTTGGTACGGCGCACCGAGACCGGCACCAGGTCGGCCTGGATCTGGCCGTTGGCGTACGCCTTCGCGGCCTTCTCCTGGCTGCGGACGGCGTACGCGTCGGCGCGCTCCTTGGTCAGGTGCGGCAGCCGGTCGTGGAGGTTCTCCGCCGTCATGCCCATGAACAGCGCCGACTGGTCGACCAGCTTCTCGCTGACGAACCGCGGGTTGGGGTCGACGCCCTCACCCATGGGGTGCCGCCCCATGTGCTCGACGCCACCGGCCACGGCGATGTCGTACGCACCGAAGGAGACGCCACCGGCGATGCTGGTGACGGCGGTCATCGCACCGGCGCACATACGGTCGATGGAGAAGCCGGGCACCGACTGCGGCAGACCGGCCAGGATGCCGGCGGTGCGGCCCAGGGTCAGGCCCTGGTCACCGATCTGCGTGGTCGCCGCGAGCGCGACCTCGTCGATCTTCGCGGGGTCCAGGTCCGGGTTGCGGCGCAGCAGCTCCCGGATGCACTTGACGACCAGGTCGTCGGCGCGGGTCTCGTGGTAGATGCCCTTCGGGCCCGCCTTGCCGAACGGGGTGCGGACGCCGTCGACGAAGACGACATCCCTAGCGGTACGAGGCACGTTGGCTCTCCTCCAGGTGCGGTATGGCACTGCTGCGGGGCGCCCCGGGGGACGCATCACACCCGACATGCTACTTACGGGTAACCATGCTGCACACCCCCCGCGCCCGGAGCGGCGAAGGTCACACCGTGAAGTGTTGTCTTTCCGGAGATGTGATCAATGCGAGGCCCACATAAAGTGCCCTTATGGACACAAAGCGTAAGGATCTGGTGGTCCGCGGCCGGCGGCGTCCTCTCGGACCCCGCACGCTCGGAGCGGTGTGCGCCGTCGCCGCCGCCGGTGCGCTCCTCGCGGGCTGCGGCGGCGGCACGGACAAGAGCGCGAGCGGCGCGCCGGACGGTCCCGGGGTGGGCTCCCCGGCGGAGGTCACCTCCCCGGCGACCCCGACCTCCCCGTCCTCCTCGCCGAGCGGGAACCTCACCGAGGACCAGCGCGAACGCAAGGACCTGTTCGCCAAGAACAAGACCGACTACGAGCACGTCCTGACCGCCGCGGCGGGCGCCGTGCCGCACACCAAGCCCGTCTCCACCGAGCTGAAGGACGGCGACGGCGGCAAACCCGTGTGGGAGACGGTGGTGGCGGCGGACGACGGCACCGCGCACACCGTCCGCGTCGACGCGGTCACCGGGAAGGCGGGCAAACCCGTCGCCGAGCAGCAGAAGTCCGAGGACCGCAAGGCGCTCGCGAAGCGGCTGCGGGACGCCACCGTCACCGCGCCGATGGCCGCCAAGACCGCGCTGGCGAAGAAGAAGGGCGAGGTCGCGACCCTGGAGCTGGAGGACACCGACCAGGGCAAGGGCGTCTGGAAGGTGGACGTCGTCTCGACCGCCGACTGGAAGAAGACCACCTTCGACGTCGACGCCAAGGACAACAAGATCCTGAAGGAACACACCGACCAGGACTGAGCCCCGGCCGGCGGGCACCGGCCGGACCGTACGCACCGCACCCCGGCGGGCCCGAGAGGCCGCCGGGGTGCGCCGTGCCGTCAGTCCTGGTGTGCGGCCAGCGCCTCGGTGAGCAGCGGGGCGACCAGCTCGACCTGCCAGGGGCGCGCGCCGTGCCCGGCCAGGGCGGCGGACACCGCCTCCCCGGTCGGCTCGGCGGGCGGCTCCCAGCACACCCGGCGCACCGTGTCGGGCGTGATGAGGTTCTCCTGCGGGAGGTTCAGCTCCTCCGCCAGCGCGGTCACCGCGGTACGCGCCGCCGAGAGCCGCGCCGCGGCGACCGGGTCCTTGTCGGCCCAGGCGCGGGGCGGCGGCGGGCCGTTGAGCGGCGCGCCGGGCTGCGGCAGCTCGCTGTCCGGCAGCGCCCGCGCCCGGTCCACGGCCGCCTGCCACTGCTCCAGCTGACGGCGGCCCATACGGTGCCCGAAGCCCGGCAGCGCGGCGAGCGCGTGGGCGTTCGGCGGGAGGTTCAGCGCCGCCTCGACGATCGCCGCGTCACCGAGGACCTTGCCGGGGGAGACGTCCCGCTTCTGCGCGATGCGGTCGCGGGCCGTCCACAGCTCGCGGACGACGGCCATCTGACGGCGGCGGCGCACCTTGTGCATGCCGGAGGTGCGGCGCCAGGGGTCCTTGCGCGGCGGGGCCGGGGGAGCGGCGGCGATGGCGGCGAACTCCTGCCGGGCCCACTCCAGCTTCCCCTGCCGCTCCAGCTCCTCCTCCAGCGCGTCCCGCAGATCCACCAGCAGCTCGACGTCGAGCGCGGCGTAGCGCAGCCAGGGGTCGGGGAGCGGGCGGGTCGACCAGTCGACGGCGGAGTGGCCCTTCTCCAGCGCGAAGCCGAGGACGTTCTCGACCATCGCGCCCAGCCCCACCCGCGCGAACCCGGCGAGCCGGCCCGCCAGCTCCGTGTCGAACAGCCGGGCCGGCACCATCCCTATGTCGCGCAGGCACGGCAGGTCCTGGGTGGCGGCGTGCAGCACCCACTCGGCGTCGGCGACGGCGGCGCCGAGCGTGCTGAGGTCCGGGCAGCCGACCGGGTCGATCAGCACGCTGCCGGCGCCCTGCCGGCGTAGCTGGACGAGGTAGGCGCGCTGGCCGTAGCGGTAGCCGGAGGCGCGCTCGGCGTCGACGGCCAGGGGGCCGGTGCCCGCCGCGAGGGCGGCGACGACCTCGGCGAGGGCGTCGTCGGTCGCGGTCACCGGGGGGATGCCCTCGCGGGGCTCCAGCAAGGGTTCCGGCGCCGGTCGGTCATCCGGAGGCGAGTCTCCGGATGCTCGCAGTGTCGTGTCTGCTGCGGTCTTTTGGGCGTCGGTCACCGGTCAAGGGTATCTGTGTATGCGCATCGCCCGTCGAGGGGAACGTTCCCTCGGCGGGCGATGTGTCGGGGCGCGGGTCAGTGGATGATGCCGGTGCGCAGCGCCACGGCCACCATTCCGGCCCGGTCACCGGTGCCGAGCTTGCGGGCGATGCGGGCGAGGTGGCTCTTGACGGTCAGGGCGGACAGCCCCATCGACACGCCGATCGCCTTGTTGGACTGGCCCTCCGCCACCAGCCGCAGCACCTCGACCTCCCGGCCGGACAGTTCGCGGTAGCCGCCCGGGTGGCCCGGGGCGCCCGGCGGGCGGCGTTGCATACGGGCGGCGTGGGCGCCGATGGGCGCGGCTCCCGGACGGCCCGGCAGGCCGAGGTTGGTACGGGTGCCGGTGACGACATAGCCCTTGACGCCGCCGGCGAGGGCGTTGCGTACCGCGCCGATGTCATCGGCCGCGGAGAGCGCCAGGCCGTTGGGCCAGCCCGCGGCGCGGGTCTCGGACAGCAGGGTCAGGCCGGAGCCGTCGGGCAGGTGGACGTCGGCAACGCAGATGTCGCGTGGGTTGCCGACGCGGGGGCGGGCCTCCGCGATCGACGACGCCTCGATCACGTCCCGTACTCCGAGGGCCCACAGATGGCGGGTGACGGTGGAGCGGACGCGAGGGTCGGCCACGACGACCATGGCCGTCGGCTTGTTCGGGCGGTAGGCGACCAGGCTCGAAGGTTGCTCGAGGAGAACAGACACCGGGCCTCCTGGGGGAGTGGCGGGACGGTTGCGACCGGGCCGCAAGGGGCGAGCCGGGACGTTCCGTATCTGAAGGGTCACTGACCTCTTCGGCAGCAATCCGAGGGGACTTTAGACATTGATCACGATTTAGTTGGTGTCAATTCGGGCAAATCGGATGCGTGAGCGATCATACGTGAACACCGGGGTGATCAACGGCGCACGTGTTCCCGCATCCGGGAGCGCCGGGGCGGCACCGGACACGGACATGCCGAGGGCGCCGCACCCGTACGGTGCGGCGCCCTCGCGCCAGGGACGGCGGTTCCGGTCCGGCGGGCTCAGCGCGGCTGGGCCCCCCGGCGCTGCGGCAGCGGCACCACACCGCCGCGCGGACCGGCCTCCTGCGGCGCCGGGGGCAGCCCGGCGACCTGACACAGCAGATCGCACCAGGCCGCGAGGTGCGCGCCCGCGTCGGGCACGCCGCCGGGGCCCTCGGCCGGGGTCCACGACGCGCGGATCTCGATCTGGGTGGCGGGCTCACGCACCGCCAGACCGCCGAAGTGGTGCGACTCGGCCAGTGTCACCGTCCCGCTCGCCTCGCCGTAGCGCACCCCGCGGGCATCCAGCGCGCCGGTCAGCCACGACCAGGACACCTCGGGCAGCAGCGGATCGGTGCCCATCTCCGGCTCCAGCTCCGCCCGCGCCAGCGTCACGATGCGGAACGTGCCCTGCCACGCCTCGTGCCCGGCGGGGTGGTGCAGCAGCACCAGCCGCCCGTCCGCCAGATCCGCGTCCTCACCGTCCGGGCCCGCGCCCCGCTCGACCACCGTGGCCTCCAGCGCGCCGGCGTACGGCGCGAGCCGTTTCGGCGCGGGAACCGCATCGAGGACGATCTCGGGACGCAGCCGGGCCGCGCGGAGCGACTCGATCGCGCGACGGAAGGGGATCGGGGTCTCGTCCGCGCTGTCCGAGAGATGTTCGTACGCCGCAGCCATGCCCGGAAGAGTAGGCGGAAGTCGCGCCGCGGAGGGGGAGGACACCCGGTGCGCGCGTCGCCCGTTCGGAGGTGTCGGCGGCGCATGCGAAGATTCCGTCCGTGAGCGCCAACGACCGCCCGACGGGCCAGCAGCAGACCGGAACGTACGACTCGGCCTTTCTCAGGGCCTGCCGGCGCGAGCCCGTGCCGCACACCCCGGTGTGGTTCATGCGGCAGGCGGGGCGGTCGCTGCCCGAGTACCACAAGGTCCGCAAGGGCATCGCGATGCTCGACTCCTGCATGCGGCCCGAACTGGTCACGGAGATCACCCTCCAGCCGGTGCGCCGCCACGGCGTCGACGCCGCCATCTACTTCAGCGACATCGTCGTGCCGCTCAAGGCCATCGGCATCGACCTCGACATCAAGCCGGGCGTCGGCCCCGTCGTCGAGAACCCGATCCGCACCCGCGCCGACCTGGAGCGGCTGCGTCCGCTGGAGCCCGGCGACGTCGCGTACGTCACCGAGGCGGTGCGGATGCTCGTCAAGGAGCTGGGGTCCACGCCGCTCATCGGCTTCGCCGGTGCGCCGTTCACGCTCGCCAGCTACCTCGTCGAGGGCGGGCCGTCCCGCAACCACGAGCACACCAAGGCGCTGATGTACGGCGACCCGCAGCTCTGGGCCGACCTGCTGGACCGCCTCGCCGTGATCACCTCCGCCTTCCTCGACGTGCAGATCGAGGCCGGGGCGAGCGCCGTGCAGCTCTTCGACTCCTGGGTCGGCGCGCTGTCGCCCGCCGACTACCGCCGCTCGGTGATGCCCGCCTCCGCGAAGGTCTTCGAGGCGGTCGCGCACCACGGCGTGCCGCGGATCCACTTCGGCGTCGGCACCGGTGAGCTGCTGGGCCTGATCGGCGAGGCCGGCGCGGACGTCGTCGGCGTCGACTGGCGGGTGCCGCTGGACGAGGCGGCCCGGCGGGTCGGCCCCGGCAAGGCGCTCCAGGGCAACATCGACCCGGCCGTGCTCTTCGCCCCGCGCGAGGCGGTGGAGACCAAGGCCCGCGAGGTGCTGGACGCCGCCGCCGGTCTTGAGGGCCACATCTTCAACCTCGGCCACGGCGTGCTGCCCGCCACCGACCCGGACGCGCTGACCCGCCTCGTCGAGTACGTCCACACGCGGACCGCGCGCTGAGCCGCCGCGGCCGGCCGCCGGGGCGTCACACCCCGGCGGCCCGGACCGCCGCCGTCGCCTTGCGGGCCGCGACCAGCACCGGATCCCAGACCGGGGAGAACGGCGGCGCGTAGCCCAGATCGAGCATGGTCATCTGCTCCACCGTCATCCCGGCGGTCAGCGCGACCGCCGCGATGTCCACCCGCTTCCCGGCCCCCTCCCGGCCGACGATCTGCACGCCCAGCAGCCGCCCCGTACGCCGCTCGGCGAGCATCTTCACGTGCATCGGCCGGGCCCCGGGGTAGTACCCGGCGTGGTTGGTCGACTCGATGGTCACCGTCACGAACTCCAGCCCCACCGCGCGGGCCTGGCGCTCCAGGAGGCCGGTGCGGGCGATCTCCAGATCGCAGACCTTGCTGACGGCGGTGCCCACCACCCCGGGGAAGGTGGCGTACCCGCCCGCGACGTTGGCGCCGATGACCTGGCCGTGTTTGTTGGCGTGGGTGCCGAGCGGGAGATGGCGGGTGTGGCCCGCCACCAGGTCGAGGACCTCGACGCAGTCGCCGCCCGCCCAGACGTTCTCCTGGCCGCGCACCCGCATCGACAGGTCCGTCAGCAGCCCGCCGGACTCCCCGAGCGGCAGCCCCGCCGCCTCGGCGAGCGCCGTCTCCGGGCGGACGCCCATCCCCAGCACCACCACGTCCGCCGGGTACTCCGCGTCCTCCGTGGCCACCGCGCGGGCGCGTCCCCCGGCGTCGGTCAGGACGGCGGTGACGGCCGCGCCGCGCACCGTCTCGATGCCCAGACCGCACATCGCCTCGTGCACCCGCGCGCCCATGTCCGGATCGAGCGTGGACATCGGCTGCTCGCCCCTGTCCAGCACCGTCACCGCGTAGTCGCGGCGGACCAGCGCCTCGGCCATCTCCACGCCGATGTATCCGGCGCCGATCACCACGGCGCGGCGGCCCGGGGACGCGCCGAGGGCGTCGATCAGCGCGCGGCCGTCGTCGAGGGTCTGCACGCCGTGCACCCCGCGCGCCTCGATCCCGGGCAGCGGCGGGCGCAGCGGCCGGGCGCCGGTGGCCAGCACCAGCTTGTCGAACTCCGTCCAGCTCTCCCGCCCGCCGTCGTCCAGCGCCCGGGAGCGCACCCGGCCCCGCGCCAGGTCCAGCTCGGTCACCTCGGTGCGCATCCGCAGGTCGATGGCGCGCGCCCGGTGCTCCTCGGGCGTCCGGGCGATCAGCGCCGCCGGACCGCCGACCTCGCCGCCGATCCAGTACGGGATGCCGCACGCCGAGTACGACGTGAAGTGACCGCGCTCGAACGCGGTGATCGCCAGCTCACCGGGTCCCTTCAGCCGCCGGGCCTGCGAGGCGGCGGCCATGCCCGCCGCGTCGCCGCCGATGACCACGAGCCGTTCCGTCATCCCGAGCCCCTCACGCCGTCCGCCCTGCCCGTCGCGGAACGCCCGCACGAGCCCACTTCAGCAGGCTACGGCGCGGCACCGACAACGGCGGGCAGCGCGGGGCGGCGGGGGCGGCGGGGGCGGCCGGGCCGCCACGGTGCCAGGGCCGGGAGGGTGTGCGGGGGCTTGCCCGTCGGGGGCCGGACCCGAACTGTCCGCGGGGCCGGACGGCCCGGCCCGCTCACGACGGCCGTGCGTCCCGGGGGTCGCTCCGGCCGGGCCCGCCCGGCACGGCGCCCGGCCCGCCCGCCGCGTCGGCCCGGCGGCGCGGGCCCGCACCACCGTCCCCGGGCCCGCCCGGGGACTCACCGCTCCAGGACGAGCGCCAGCCCCTGCCCCACCCCGATGCAGAGCGCCGCCAGCCCCGTTCCGGAGCCGCGGGCGGCGAGTTGGTGGGCGACCGCGCCGGCCAGCCGCGCGCCCGAGGCACCCAGGGGGTGGCCGATCGCGAGGGCGCCGCCGCGCGGGTTGACGACGGTGGGGTCCAGCTCCGGCCAGCGGCCGATGCAGCCCAGGGCCTGCGCGGCGAACGCCTCGTTCAGCTCGAAGACCGTCAGGTCGCCGAAGCCGCGCCCGGCGCGCTCCAGGGCCCGCCGTACCGCGGCGACCGGGCCCAGCCCGTAGAGCCGTGGCTCCACGCCCGTCACCGCGCTCGCGCCGATCCGGGCCAGCGGTTCGCGTCCGGTGGCCCGCAGGCCCTCCTCGTCGGCGAGGAGCAGCGCCGCCGCGCCGTCGCTGAGCGGTGAGGAGTTCCCCGCGGTGACCGTCCCGCCGGTGCGGCGGAACACCGGCTTCAGCCGGGACAGCGCCTCCAGGGAGGACGCCTCCCGGATCGTCTCGTCGCGCTCCAGCTCCACCCCGGGCAGCGGTGCCACCTCCGCGGCGTACTGCCCCTCGCGCCAGGCGCGGCTCGCCTTCTGATGGCTGGCCAGCGCGAACACGTCCTGTTGCTCCCGGGTGATGCCGTGCAGCTCGGCGATCTTCTCGGCGCCCTCGCCCAGCGAGAGCGTCCACTCCGGCCGCATCCGCGGGTTGACCATCCGCCAGCCCAGCGTCGTGGAGTACAGCTCCTGATGGCCCGTCGGGAAGCCGCGGTCCGGTTTGGCCAGGACGTACGGCGCCCGGCTCATCGACTCCACCCCGCCCGCCACCGCCACGTGCGCGTCGCCGTGCGCGATGGCCCGCGCCGCCTGGATGACGGCCTCAAGACCGGAACCGCACAGCCGGTTGACCGTCACCCCGGGCACCGAGTCGGGCAGCCCGGCCAGCAGCACCGCCATCCGCGCGACGTTGCGGTTGTCCTCCCCGGCGCCGTTCGCGTCGCCCAGGACGACGTCGTCGATGAGCGCCGGATCCAGCTCGGGGCTGCGCGCCACCAGCGCCCCCAGGACGTGCGCGGCGAGATCGTCGGGGCGGACGCCCGCCAGCGCGCCGCCGTATTTGCCGACCGGGGTCCGTACGGCGTCGACGACGTAGACGTCCCGTGCGCGGTGCTCGCTCATCAGGGCTTCCTCGCTGTGTGGGGTGGCCGGGGGAGCCGGGGACCGGGCCGTCCGCGCGCGCGAGCTGAGCGGGGCGGCTGCGGCGCGGGCGGGCGCCGGGCCGCCGCCCGCCGAGTCTTTGCCGGGCCCCGGGCCCTGTCAACGTGGTCCTCGGCCAACGTCCCGGAGCGCTCTGAGAGAGTGGGGGCATGAGCGCAGCGCACACCAGTACGGGCCGGACCGCCGGCCGCCATGTGGTCGTCATCGGCGGCGGGATCGCCGGCCTCGCCGCGGCGCACCGCCTCCTCGAGGGCGGCGCCGAGGTGACCGTCCTGGAGGCGTCCGGGCGGCTCGGCGGCAAGCTGCGGGCCGGGGAGATCGCGGGCGTACCGGTCGATCTGGGCGCCGAGTCGATGCTGGCGCGGCGGCCCGAGGGCGTGGACCTCGCCCGCGCCGTCGGTCTCGGCGACCGCCTCCAGCCGCCCGCCACCGCCTCCGCCACCCTCTGGACGCGCGGGGCGCTGCGCCCCATGCCCAAGGGCCACATCATGGGCGTCCCCGGGGACCTCACCCCCCTCGCCGCCTCCGGCGTGCTCTCGCCCGAGGGCCTCGACCGCATCGCCGCCGACACGACCCTGGAGCGCACCGCCGTCGGCGAGGACGTCGCGGTCGGCGCGTACGTCGCCGAACGGCTCGGCCGCGAGGTCGTCGACCGGCTCGTGGAACCGCTGCTCGGCGGCGTCTACGCGGGCGACGCCTACCGCATCTCGATGCGCGCCGCCGTACCGCAGCTCTTCGAGGCGGCCCGCTCGACACGGTCGCTGACCGCCGGGGTCCGCGCCCTCCAGGAGCGCGCCGCCGAGGCGGCCCGGGACCTTCCCGCCGACCGGCCGGTCTTCATGGGCATCGACGGCGGCATCGGCACCCTGCCCGGCGCCGTCGCCGACGCGGTGCGCGCCGCCGGCGGCGAGATCGCGCTGCACACCCCGGTCCGCGCGCTGCGCCGCCGCGGTGCCGACGGCTGGCACGTCGTGACGGGCGAGCGCACGCTCGCGGCGGACGCGGTGGTCCTGGCGGCGCCCGCCGGGCCCGCGGCGCGGCTGCTGCGGGACGACTGCCCGGCGGCCGCCACCGAGCTGGCCGCCGTCGAATCCGCCTCGATGGCGCTGATCACGATGGCCTTCCGCCGCGCCGACGCGGCGGGCATGCCGGAGGGCAGCGGCTTCCTCGTCCCGCCGGTGGACGGGCGCCGCATCAAGGCGGCGACGTTCGCCGGCCGCAAGTGGGGCTGGATCGCCGACGCCGACCCGGAGCTGTTCGTCCTGCGCACCTCCGTCGGCCGCTACGGCGACGACGCTCTGCTGGGCCGCGACGACGCCGAGCTGGTGGAGCTCTCCCTCGCCGACCTCGGTGCGGCCACCGGCCTCGCCGCCCGCCCCGTGGCCTCCGCCGTCACCCGCTGGGAGGGTGGCCTGCCGCAGTACTTCGTCGGCCACCCGGACCGCGTCGCCCGCGTCCGCGCGGCGCTCCCCGGGGCGCTGCGGGTCTGCGGCGCTGCCTACGACGGCGTCGGTATTCCGGCGTGTATCTCCTCGGCGCGGCGGGCCGCCGACGAGATCCTCGCGGGCCTGGAGACCCGGACGCCGGACTTCTCCGCAGCCGAGTGAGAATGGTCGGTATGACAGACGCTTCCACCCCCGCCGCCGACCGGGCACAGAACGCCGGCAAGAAGGCGAAGGACCTCAACGACACCATCCGCTACACCCTGTGGTCGGTCTTCCGGCTGCGGGACGTCCTCCCCGAGGACCGCGGCGGGTACGCCGACGAGGTCGAGGAGCTGTTCGAGCAGCTCGCCGCCAAGGACGTCGTGGTCCGCGGTACGTACGACGTCTCCGGGCTGCGCGCCGACGCCGACGTGATGATCTGGTGGCACTCGGAGAGTTCGGACGCCCTCCAGGAGGCGTTCAACCTCTTCCGCCGCACCCGCCTGGGCCGTGCCCTCACCCCGGTGTGGTCCAACATGGCGCTGCACCGCCCCGCCGAGTTCAACAAGTCGCACATCCCGGCGTTCCTCGCCGACGAGCGCCCCCGCGACTACGTCAGCGTCTACCCGTTCGTCCGCTCCTACGAGTGGTACCTGCTCCCCGACGACGAGCGCCGCAAGATGCTCGCCGACCACGGCAAGATGGCCCGCGGCTTCCCGGACGTCCGCGCCAACACCGTGCCGTCGTTCTCGCTCGGCGACTACGAGTGGATCCTGGCGTTCGAGGCGGACGACCTGTACCGCATCGTCGACCTCATGCGGCACCTGCGCGCCTCCGAGGCGCGGCTGCACGTCCGCGAGGAGGTGCCGTTCTACACCGGCCGCCGCAAGCCGGTCGCGGAACTGGTCGCCGGTCTGGCCTGATCCGGCCGCCCCGCACGACGACGGCGGGCCGCCCCACCCGGGGCGGCCCGCCGTCGTCGTGTCCGGTGCGCCTACGGGCGGGCTGCCGTGCCCCCGGGCGCGGCGGCGCGCTTCCTGGTCCGCGCCCGGTCGCCCGGCTTCGGCTCGGCGCGCGGCGCGCAGTACACCCGGTGGCCGGGGACGGTGCCGTGCAGCAGATACGCCTCCACATGCGCGTTCACGCAGGTGTTGGGGCCGTACGCGATGCCGTGGGTCCCGGCGCCCCGCTCGGTGACCAGGGACGAGCCGGCCAGGCGCCCCTGGAGGGCGAGGGCACCCGGGTAGGGCGTGGCGCCGTCGCGTTCGGCGGCCAGCAGCAGCACCGGCGGCAGCGCGCCGGGCGCCGTACGGACGTCCACCGGGCCGTGCCCTCCGGGCAGCGCCTGCGCCGCGCGGACGGCCGCCTCGTACCGGGCGGCCTCGGCGATCCGGCCGTCCGTCCCGGGGGCGCCCGCCGCGGCGCGGGCCGCGGTGTGGTCGGTCGCGGCGGTCAGCCCGGCCCGCGCCGACCGCGCGGCGTCCGGCCAGAACGCGCACGGCAGGTTCATCCAGGCGTTGTCCCAGGTCTGGAACGGTGCCACCCGCGCGCCCTCGGTGTTGTCGCGGTCCCAGACGCGCAGATCGCGCGGCCAGACCGCGTCGTTGCACTCGACGGCGGTGTAGACCGCGTTGCTGTTCTCCTCGGCGACCGCGTCCTCGGGGTCGGGCGCCGCCTGGTCGCGCAGCGGCCCGTCGTCGCCGCGCAGGTACGCCGACAGGGCCTGGGCCCGGCGCGGCCAGTAGGCGTCGTTGTAGCCGGTGGTCAGGTACGCCGACTGGAGCTGCGCCGGGCCCACCGTGCCGCCCGCCGGGTGGCGTCGCAGCCTCTCGCGCGCCGTGTCGTACGCGCGTTGCACCGCCTGCTCCGTGGTGCCCAGGTGGTAGGCGGTGTGGTGGCGGGCGACCCAGCGCAGCCAGTCGCGCCAGCGGCCCTGGAACGCGACGTTCTGGGCGAGGTTGTCGCGGTACCAGATCTGCCGCGGGTCGGGGTCGACGACGCTGTCGAAGACCATCCGGCGGACGTGCCCGGGGTAGAACGTGGCGTACAGGGCGCCGAAGTAGGTCCCGTAGGACGCGCCCATGAACGTCAGCTTCCGCTCGCCGAGCGCGGCCCGCAGCATGTCGAGGTCGCGGGCGTTGTTGACGGAGTTGTAGAAGGGCAGGTCGGCGCCGGCCCGCCGGGCGCAGCCGCGCGCGTACGCCGCCGCCTGCGCGGTCTTCTGCCGCTTGAAGGCTTCGGTGGGGTAGGTCTGGCTGTCCGTAGGGGCCTTGGCGAACGCCTTCGGGTCCTGGCAGGACAGCGGCGCCGACCGGCCGACGCCGCGCGGCGCGTAGCCGACGAAGTCGTAGGCGCGGGCGGTCCGGCGCCACTCGGGCAGCTTCCCGTAGAGCGGGAAGGACATCGCGGAGCCGCCGGGCCCGCCCGGGTTGAAGACCAGGGCGCCCTGCCGCTCCTTGGGCGCGGTGGCCCGGATCCGGCTGACGGTCAGCTTGATCTGCTTGCCCTGGGGACGGGTGTAGTCGAGGGGCACCGTGAGGGCGGCGCACTGGACATCCGACGGCAGGTGCTCGACCGGGGCGCAGCGTCCGAAGGTCAGGGGGCGTGCGAGGGGCGCGGGTGGCGCGGGGGACGCGCCGGTGGCGCCGTCCGCCGGAGCGGTGGCGAGGGCGCCCAGCAGGAGCGACCCGATGGTTCCGTACAACGCGAGTGCCCTCACGGACCGTCCCTTCGTCGTGCCCGGCACGCGGGCGGCCGCGCGCGTGCCGCATACGTGCATACAAAAGGGATGGTTGGGGCGGTGACCGGTGAAGTAAAGCACCGGGCCGCGGTGTTGCCCGCTATACCCCGGACGAGTGGAGGGCCGGGCGTGGCGCCGGATGCCGGTGCCTGGGGGCGGCGCGGGCCCGCACGGCGGCGGTGGGGCGGAGCAGCCCTGTGGCCGGACGCTCTCCGCGCCCGCCGGCCCGTCCGGCACGGCGCGGCCGTGCATGGAAACCGGGCGGGCGGCGGCCGGAAGCCCCGGCCGCCGCCCGCCCTCGTGGTCCGTGTCCGCGCTCAGCCGCCGCCGCACGAGGAGCCGCAGGAGGAGGAACCGCTGCTGCACGAGGAGCCGCAGGAGGACCCGTGGTGCGAGGAGCCGCAGGAGGAGCCGCCGTGGTGCGAACCGCCGCCGCACGAGGAGCCGCCGCCGTGGTGGTGGGAGCCGCCGCAGCTCGATCCGCCGTCGGACCCGCCGCACCAGGCGGGCTGCGCGGACTGGTCGACCCAGGTGCTCCCGCCGCCGGACGAGGACGTACCGCTCGTGGCCATCGCGGTCTGGGCCTGGGCGAGCTGCTCCCGCAGCACCTCGTCCGTGAGGAGCGCGGCGCTGCCGATCGCCACCAGGAGCGCCGCGGGAAGCACCATGCCGGTGGCGGCGGGCGGATGGTTGACGGCCCGGGCGGCGCGCAGCGCGAGCCGGCCCGCCTCGGTCAGCCGGGCCCGTCCGCCCTGCTTGCAGATCCCGGCGACGACCAGCGCCAGGACCACGCCGGGCACGAGCACCACCACGGTGGGCACCTCGGCCGCGCCTGTGTCGAGGTGCCCGGTCGCGGTGGCCAGCAGGGCGCCCATGAGCAGCAGCACGACGCCCGCCATCTGGAGGTTCGCCCACACCCGGGCGGTCCGCCCGCTCCTGGGGTGCCGCATCAGTCCGCGCTCCGCGAGCCGGTCGCCGACCTCCTGGACCGCGGGGTCGGCCATCGCCCGCGCCGCACCGCGACCAGCGCACCGCCGGGCGTCGCCGCCGCGGCCTTCAGCACGGCCGCCTCGACGGCGTCGCGCGGCGCGTCGCGGAGTACGGTCACCACCCCGGGCTCGCCGACGGCCACCCGGCCGTCCTCGTGCAGCGCGGCGAGGGCGGCGTCCACCAGACGCGCGGGGCCGCCGCCGAGGAACGCGATCTCCCACACGTCGTGGGTGGGCGCGTCCACCAGCCGGATCTTGTTCCGGGGACGCCGCCCGCGGACGGTGGCCACGATGAGGCCCACCGAGGACAGGGCCGGCACCAGGTAGGCCCAGAGAACGAAGGACACGGCGGTCACCTCCGGTGTGCGGCGGGCCGGGCGGCCCGCAGGAGTCGGGAGAGCAGGGGGGTGCGGAAGAGCCGGGACAGCGGGCCGGTACCGGGCGGGCGGGGGCCGGCGCGGTCCTGCCACCACCGGGAGAGCCGGCCCCGCGCCCCGGGGTCGTCCGGCAGCCCCCGCGCCAGCAGATGGGCGGCGAAGTCCAGGGCGTCGCGCCGGTACCCGCCGGTCAGCGGGCGCCCCCGCGCGTAGCCGAGGAACGCCGGGCGGTACTGCGCGCCCAGGATCTCCGGCAGCTCGGGCGCGACCTTCGCGATCACCGCGGCCCGCTTGGCGGCCAGCGCCCGCCGCTGCACCTCCAGCCGTACGGGATCGAAGCCCGCCGGCGGCGGCGCCCCGGCGACCAGCGCCGCCAGCAGCTCTTCCTGGGCCCGCGCCAGCCGCTCACGTGCCGCCTCGGCGGCGTCCGCGTCCGGGGGGACGGGGGCGTTCGCGGGGGCGGCGGCAGGGGGTGTGGTCCCGGAGACGGGTATGGAGCCGGACCGGCCGCCGGAGCCGGGCCCGCCCCCGGTGGCGGTCTCCCCTCCGGTAGCGGGTGCGGCGGTCAGAGGGGCGCGCGCCGGGCCGGGGGCGCCCTCGGTGGCCGCCGGTGGCCGCCCCCGGTCCGTGGCTCCGTCAGGCCGCCGCGTCATGCCGGGCCCCCTCCAGCACCGCGCGGATCGCGGTCAGTTCCCCGGCCAGCTCGCCCGCCTCGGGGAAGTCCTCGTCGCGCTCCAGCAGCACCCCGGGCGGCACCGTCCGCGCGCAGAGTGCCCCGAGGACGTCCAGCACCGGACGGGTCACCGGATGGGCGTGGCTGTCGTGCCAGACGCCGTCGCGCTCCACCCCGCCCGCGACGTGCACATAGGCGAGCGCCTCCAGCGGCAGCGCGTCCAGGACGGCGGCCGGGTCCTCGCCCCGGTTGACGTGGTTGGTGTGCAGGTTGGCGACGTCGATGAGCAGCCCCACCCCGGTCCGTTCGACCAGCTCGGTCAGGAACTGCCCCTCGGTCATCTCCTCCCCGGGCCAGGCGATGAGCGCCGCGATGTTCTCCAGGGCCAGCGGCACCGGCAGCGCGTCCTGCGCGATCCGTACGTTCGCGCACAGCACGTCGAGCGCGTCGTGGGTGCGCGGCACCGGCAGCAGATGCCCCGCCTCCAGCCGGGGCGCACCGGTCGCCGGGCCCCCGGCGCGGACGAACGCGATGTGCTCGGTGACCAGCGGCGCGTCCAGGGCCACCGCGCGTTCGGCGAGCGCCGCGAGCCGCCCCTCGTCGGGCCGCTCGGCGCCGCCGAGCCCCAGCGACACCCCGTGCGGGACCACCGTCAGGCCCCGGGCGCGCAGTGCGTCGAGCTCCGGCGGCAGATGACCGGGACAGAGGTTCTCGGCCACCACCTCGACCCAGTCCAGCCCCTCGAACCCCGCGATCTCCGTGGCGATTTCCGGCCGCCAGCCGATGCCCGTTCCCAGGCGTTCCATGCGTTCCCCCTTGCACCGCGTACGCACCGGTACCTCGCCCCGGTGATGTCCGCCGAACCCTGTGCGCACCGCTTTCAGAGCTGGATTTGAGCTTCTCCGCGCGGTGGCGTCCCCCGCCGGGACCGGCCGTACGCGCCGGTGCCCGCGCTCAGCGGGCGGCCTCGAACCCGGTGGCCGCGCCCAGGGCGAGCAGTACACCGCCGGTGGCCTGATCCAGCAGCCGCCGTACCCGGGGGCGGTGGAAGAAGGCGCGCGCCCGGTGGACGGCGCAGGCGAGGGTGCCCAGCCACAGGACGCCCAGTGCGGCATGCACCGTCACCAGCAGCATGGTGGTGGCCACCACCGGCGCGCCGTGCGGGATGAACTGCGGCAGCAGCGACAGGTAGACCACGCCGACCTTGGGGTTGAGCACGTTCGTCAGCAGCCCCGTCCGGAACGCCCGCAGCGGCGTGAGACCCGTCGTGCCCGCACCGTCCACCGTCTCCCGGGCGACGTCCGGGGCCGTCGCCCCCGGGGCGGTCCGGCCGCGCCGCGCGGCCCGCAGCGCCTGTGCCCCCAGCCACATCAGATACAGCGCCCCGGCCACCCGGAGCACGCCGTACGCCGCCTGGGACGCGGACAGCATCGCCGTCAGCCCCACCGCCCCGGCCAGCCCCCAGACGAAGCACCCCGCCGCGATCCCGAGCGCACCGCACAACGCCGCGCGCCGCCCCGAACCGAGCGCGGTCCGCAGCACGACGGCGAAATCGGGCCCCGGCGAAATGGTCAGCAACGCGGCAACGGCGGTGAAACCCAGAAGAGACGTGAACACGCCATAACGGTACGGGGCGGAGGCGCGGCGGGTTCAGGGGGGCCGGGCCTCGGCACACCCCGGTACGGCCCGTTCGGTGAGGCGGCCCCGCGATGGCCGGAAAGTACCTGTGCGACCCGGGGCGGCGACGTATCGGCCTCGGCCCCTGCGCCCCGGTGCGGTCGGGCCCCGCGACCTGGTACGGCCGGTGCCCTGCCCCGCGACCCGGTACGGCCGGGCCGCCGGGTGCGGCCGGATCCGACGGCCGGGCGGCGTGCGCGGCCTTCTCGCGGGGCTTACGTGCCCACGGCCACCGGCCCCGTCAGCGATGCGAGCCACGAGGTCACGACGGGACCCGCGCAAGGGATGCATCTCGGGGAGGCGGCGAGGGCCGCGTCACGAGGGCCGCAGATGGCGGCAGCGGCCGACCGGCCGCGCCCCGGCCCCGGGCGGGTGCGCATCCGGGCCGGGCGGGCCTGCGGTGACGGCGTAGGGGAAGCCCCTCGCCTACGGGCGCCGTGATCCGGGCAGCGGACAGTACCGCGTGCCCCCCTCCGCCACCACCGTCGGCCCGGGGGCGATCTCGGTGAAGCCCGCGTCGTGCACCACCGGGAGGCCGCTGCGGGTCAGCGTGTCCCAGGCGTCCTCCGGGGCGGTCCGTACGGAGAGCGGGAAACCGGCGTCCCGCCAGGCGGCGCGCTCCGGCGCGGACAGCTCCCACCAGGCCAGTTGGGCGGCGTGTCCGGCCTGGGCCATGGACTTGCCGGCGGACATCGTCAGGCCGGGGTTGAGCCACAGCACCGGATCGCCGGCGGGCGGTGCGGGCGGCGGCCCGGGGTCGTCCAGTTCGGTGCCGGAGACCTGGAGACGGGCCAGGTCCTTGGGCCAGCCGTCGAGCGGCACCGGGGGATGGACCCGTACCTCGGCACGCTCCCCGGTGACCGTGATGCCCGGCAGCGCCCCGGCCCGCCGCCACTCGGCGCCGCGCGCCCGGCGCACCACCTTGCGGATCCGGGCGTCCTGCCAGTCCCGTACCGCCGCGGCCCACTCGCCGTCGCCGTCCGCGCGCTCGTCGGAGAGCAGCGCCAGCACGGCGCGGGCGGCCGTCTCCAGGGCGTCGGTGCGGGCCGGGGGATCGGCCCGCTCGATGCGGACCACGAGCGGCAGGACGAACTGCGGTGCGGCGTCCCGGTCGGCGGCGCTCCTCACGTGCGCCCCGACGGCGGTCGGCTCCGGGGCGCCGTGGGCTTCGGTGCTGGTCATCCGCCCAGTGTGCCAGCCCGTCCGGCGGCTTCCGCGCGCCGGACGGAACGCCTTCGGCGGCCCGCCACCGGGTGCGCAGGTCCGGGGAACGGTACCGCGGCCGTCGCCGTTGGCACGGTGGAAGCGCGCGGGGAGCGCGCCGCGGCGAGGGGGCAGGACATGCGACTGGACGATGTCGGCAGGCGATACGGACCGCGCGGGCCGTGGGTGGTGCGCGGGGTGGACCTCGATCTGCCGCAGCACACGCTGGTACGGATCGAGGGGGCCAACGGCAGCGGGAAGTCCACCCTGTTGCGGCTGTGCGCCGGTATCGACCGGCCCACCACCGGCCGGATCCGCGGCCGCCCACGCACCGCGTACGTCCCCGAACGGTTCCCGCCCGCCCTGCCGTTCACGGCCCTCGGCTACCTCACCCATCTGGGGCGGGTGCACGGACTGCGCGGCCCGGCGGCGGCGCGGGCGGCCGGGGTGTGGCTGGAGCGGTTCGGTGCCGCCGGGCACGCCGGGACGCCGCTGTCCGCGCTGTCGAAGGGCACCAGCCAGAAGGTGGCGGTCGCCCAGGCGCTGCTCGCCGCACCGGAGTTGCTGGTCCTGGACGAGGCGTGGACGGGCCTGGACGCCGCGGCCCGCGCCGAGCTGGACCGCGCGGTGACCGAACGGGTCGCCGACGGCGGGACGGTCCTCTTCGTCGACCACGACCCCCGGCGGCTGGCCGGCGCGGCCGACGCCTGCCACCGCATCGCCGACGGACGGCTGCGCCCCGCGCCGCCCCCGGACCCGGCGGAAGCCGCCTCGGTGACCGGCCCCCGGGTGACGGTCCACGCCGAGCCGCCGGGGGCCGGAACGGAGCTGCCGGAGAAGCTGCCGGGACGGCCCGCCCGGGTGCGGGAGCCGGACGGCGCGGTCCGGTTGACGGTCCCCGCCGCCTGCTCCGACGCGCTGCTGCGGGCCCTGCTGACGGCCCGTCCCCCGTGGCACATCCGTACGGTGACCGCCCCGGCGGAGCCGCCACCGGAGGGGCCGCCCGGTGGCGGGGCCGTCCACGGGGCGGGGGAAGGGGACGGCGCGACGCACCACGCGGTCGCTCCGGGGGCCACGGACCGCTCCGCCCCGGCGCGCCCCGTCGCCCTGGTCACCACCGGCGATGACCGGCCGGAAGGAGACCACCGGTGATCGCCCTGCTCCGCTACCAGGCGGCTCTGCTGCTCGGCTCGCACCGCTGGCTGCCGCCGGTGATCCTGTACGCCGGGTTCCTCGTGGTCGGGATCGGGACGGGCAGCCCCGTTCTCGACGCCTTCGGGTTCGCGGCGGCGGCGCTGCTGCCACTGACGATCTGGCTGACCCGGGTCTGTATGACCAACGAGCCGCCCGCCGCCCGCAGTTGCCTCGCGGCGGCGGTGGGGCCGGGCCGGGCGCATCTCGCGGCGGTGCTGACGGCCGCCCTCGCCGCGCTGCCGCCCGCGCTCGCCGGGACGGCGTTCGTCGCGCTCTTCTCCGACCCCCGCTCCAACGACCACCAGGTCACCGTGGACCTGCTTCCGGCGACGGCCTGCGGGCTGGCGGCCGCCGTGGTCTGCCTCCTGCTGGGCACCGCCGCCGGGGCGGTGTGCAACCGGCCGGTGCTGCGCGGCACGGCGTGGCCGGTCTGCGCCGGGCTGCTGGGCTGCGTCCTGCTGGTCGTCCCGGCCTTCTCGCCCGCCGGTGCGGTGGTCCGGGGGCTGGTCATGGGATCGGCGACCGGCACGGCGGAGATGCCGTGGCTCCCGCTCGCCGCCGCGATACCGATATCCGCCGCGGCGGTGGCGGCCGTCTGCCGCCTCGCCGCCCGCCGGGGCTGACGTCCGCCCGGCGACGGAGCGCGGCGCCTGGTGCGGGCCTCGCTCCGGCGCCGCGGTCGACGGCGCACCTCGCCGCGGACACCTGGCCCCCGTGGGAACCGGGCCCGGGGGCTACGCCCCGGTGACCAGCGGTCCCGCGTCGCGGGCCAGGGCGGTGAGGCGGGAGATCGCGCGGAAGTACTTCTTGCGGTAGCCGCCGCGCAGCATCTCCTCGCTGAACAGCTCGTCGAACGCCTTGCCGGAGGTGATCACCGGCACCTCGCGGTCGTAGAGCCGGTCGGCGAGGACCACCAGACGCAGTGCGGTGGACTGGTCCGGTACGGCCTGCACATCGGTGAGGCAGACGGCCCGGATGCCGTCGCACATCGCGCCGTAACGGCTGGGGTGGACCTTCGACAGATGGTCCAGGAGGGAGGGGAAGTCGTCGAGCGAGGCACCCGGCGTGCGGTACGCGGCGCGGGTGACGGTCTCGTCGTCGTACGGGGCGGGTGCCTCGGGCAGACCGCGGTGGCGGTAGTCCTCGCCGTCGATGCGCAGCGGCCGGAAGTGGGCGCTCAGGCCCTGGATCTCGCGGAGGAAGTCGGCGGCGGCGAAGCGGCCCTCGCCGAGCTTGCCGGGCAGCGTGTTGGAGGTCGCGGCCAGCGCCACACCGGACTCCACCAGCCGGGCGAGGAGGCTGGAGACCAGCACCGTGTCGCCGGGGTCGTCCAGCTCGAACTCGTCGATGCACAGCAGGCGGTGGTCGCCGAGGGTGCGGACGGTCTGCTGGAAGCCGAGCGCGCCGACCAGGTTGGTCAGCTCGACGAAGGTGCCGAACGCCTTGCGCTCGGGTGCCGCGTCGGTGGCGTGCCACAGGGAGGCCAGCAGGTGGGTCTTGCCGACGCCGTAGCCGCCGTCCAGGTAGACGCCGCGCGGGCCCTTGGACGCGGCGGGCTTCCTGGCGAACCAGCGGCGCTTGCCGCCGTCGGCCGAGGCGCCGCCGATGCCCGCCGCGAAGGCGCTGAGCACGGTCACGGCCTCGGCCTGGCTGGGCTGCTTCGCGTCCGGGATGTAGGTGTCGAAACGGGCGCCCTGGAAGCGCGGCGGCGGCACCATCTCGGCGACCAGCCGGTCGGCGGGGACGTGCGGGGCGCGGGAGGTCAGCGCGGCGGGCGCGGCGTCGGCGCCGTCGGCCGCTTCGGCTATCGGCGCGGACGGGGAGGACGAGGGCTGGGAAGGCGACACAGCGCTCCAGCCTAGTCGCTCCGCGGGGGGTCCCGGGCCGCCGGGCGAGCCATGTCACACTGCCGCCCATGCGACGCCTGTACCCCCTCCCCGCCCCTGCCCCCGCCCTCCCGGACACGTCCGCAGCGCCCGCGGGCCCGGACGTCTCCGCCGACCGGGAGTGGACGCTCGACGAGCTGGCGGACGCCTACGCCTACCCGGACGAGAGCGATCCGCTGCGCGCCGGGCGAGCGGCCTGGCTGCGCGCCAACATGGTCACGTCGCTGGACGGCGCCGCTCACCACGAGGGCCGCTCCCAGCCGCTCTCCGGCGCCGCCGACATGCGGATCTTCGGTGTGCTGCGGGCGCTGGCCGACGCGGTCGTGGTCGGGGCGGAAACGGTTCGGCAGGAGGGGTACCGGCCGGCTCGCGCGCGCGAGGCGTTCGCCGCGCGCCGGGCCGCCGCAGGGCAGGGGCCCGCCCCCGCCGTCGCCGTGGTGACCGCCGGTCTCGGTCTGGACTTCACCCTGCCGCTGTTCACCGGGCCGCTGGTGCCCACGCTCGTCGTCACCGGCGCCGGGGCCCCGGCGGAGCGGGTGGCCGCGGCGCGGGCGGCCGGGGCCCAGGTGCTGTTCGCGGGGGAGGGGCAGGGCGTCGATCCGGCGCGGGTCCCGCGGGTGCTGGCCGCGCGGGGGCACCGCCGGCTGCTGACCGAGGGCGGGCCGTCGCTGCTGGGGCAGTTCGCCGCGGCCGGGGTGCTGGACGAGATGTGTCTGTCGCTGGCGCCGGTCGTCGCGGTGGGGGACGCGCCGCGGATCATGGGCGGCCCGGCGGTGGCCGTCCCGGAGCGATTCGCCCTGACGTCCGTACTGGAGGAGGCCGGGTTCCTGTTCACCCGATACCGTCGGAGCTGACAATCATGCGGAATTACCCGTTCCGCTTAGCTTCCGTTGGGCACACTTAGAGCCAGCAGGCCCCGTGTGACGGCGGGGGCAGGATGGTTCTGTGGGGTGCCGCGGCATGCGGTGTCCCGGAAGAAGATGAAGAAGGGCGTCCGTCGTGTTCACGAGCGTATTGATGATCGAGAAGCCTCTGACGCCCGCCGACGTCGAGTTCGTCACGACGCTGCACGGCGACGACCCGGTCTCCTTCGTCGTCCTCATGCAGCCGCGCGGCGCGCAGGACCTGCTGCTGCGGGCCATCGACGACGTCGCCCTGGGCGAGTTCGACGACGCCGTCCGCGAGGGCGAGGAACCGGAGGGCGACGCGGCGGACGCCCCCGCCGAACGCGCGCTGGCGCACACCCTCGCCGCGCTGCGCGCCACCGGCGCCGAGGCGACCGGGCAGGTCGCCGAACGGCACCCGCTGGACCGGCTGCGCGACATCGTCGACGAGACGGACGCGGACGAGGTGATCGTGCTGACCACCCCCCACTTCGTGGAGGAGTTCTTCCACCGCGACTGGGCCTCCCGCGCCCGCCACAAGGTCGGCGTGCCGGTCCTCAAACTGTTCTCGCACGCCCCGGAAGACGACTCCCAGGCGCAGGACTGAGCCGCCCGTCCGCCACCTCGACGACCGCGTCGACCGCCGCCAGATGCGACCGGTCGTGCGTGACCAGCACCGTCGCCGTACCGCGCCGGTGGGTGAGCGTGGTCAGCAGCTCCAGCACCGCCGCACCGCGCGCGTGGTCGAGGGCGCTGGTCGGCTCGTCCACCAGCAGGACGGCCGGGTCGTTCATCAGCGCCCGCGCGATGTTGACGCGCTGGCGCTGACCGCCGGAGAGCTGATGCGGCCGCTTGTCCGCCTGGCCCTCCAGACCGACGGCCGCCAGCAGCTCCCGGGCCCGCTGCCGCGCGGCGCGGGGCGGGCGCCCGTCGAGGTGCGCCATCACCTGGAGCTGTTCGGCGGCGGTCAGCGACGGCAGCAGATTCGGCTGCTGGAAGACGGTGCCGACGGTGGTACGGCGCAGCGTCGTCAGCGCGGCGCGGCCCAGCCCGGTGGTGTCCCGTCCGGCGAGCGCGACCCGGCCGCTGTCCGGCGTGATCAGCGTCGCGGCCACCGCCAGCAGAGAGGACTTGCCCGAGCCGGACGGCCCGATCACCGCGGTCAGGGTCCCGGCGGGCACGGTCAGCGAGACCCGGTCCAGCGCGGTCAGCCGGGCGTCGCCGTCCGGGTAGGTCAGCGTGACATCGGTCAGTTCGAGGCTCATCGGGCACTTCCCAGGGCGGTCAGCGGGTCCACGGACGTGATGCGGCGGATGGAGAGGGCGGCGCCGGCGGCACCCAGCGCGATCATGATCAGCGCGGGGACCAGCACCGTCGACGGATCGAGGACGAACGGCACCGCCCGCCCGACCACCGCGCCCAGCCCCGCGACGAGCGCGGCGCCCACGCCCGTCCCCAGCACCAGCAGGACGAGGGCCTGGCCGAGCGCGTCCTTCAGCAGCTTCCCGGTGGACGCGCCGAGCGCCTTGAGCACCGCCACGTCCCCGCTGCGCTGAATCGTCCAGACGGTGAAGAACGCGCCGATGACCAGCGCCGAGATGGCGAACAGGAACCCGCGCATCAGCCGCAGCGAACCGTTCTCGGCGGTGTACGAGCCGATGCCCTCCAGCGCCGCGGCGGACGTCACCGTGGTGGTGCCCAGCCGCGCGTCGGCGGCGGCCAGATCGGCCCCGGAGGCGGTCAGCGCCACCACCGTCGCGCCGTCCCCGCCGCCGGGCAGCGCCCGCCAGGCGTCCAGCGTCGTCCAGATAACCGGCGTGTGGCTGTACATCGCGGCGCCCGTCACGGCGGCGACCGGCATCCGGCGGCCGCCGAGGGTCACCGTGTCGCCGCGTGCCAGGTCCAGTTCCTCGGCGGCCTTCCGTGACAGCACGGCGCCGCCCCCGGACACCTTCGCGCCGCCGGGGAGGAGCGCCGAGCCCGGCCGGACGCCGAAGACCGACACGGCGGCGGTGCGCCGCCCCGCCTCGGCCTTCGTGGTGGAGATCCCCAGCGGCTCGGCGCGCGCCACACCCGGCACCGCGGACCAGCCGGCCACGGTGCCCGGCGACAGCCGCGAGTCGGTGAACGAGACCGCGCCGCCGTCGGCGGGCTCCGAGAACACCAGGTGGTCGGCGGGGAGCGCGGTGATCGCCGAGGTGTTCTCCCGGCCCAGCCCCGCCGTCAGCCCCGACAACAGGCCGACCAGCACCGTGATGAGCACGATGACCGTGCCCATCAGGGCGAACCGGCCCCGCGCGAATCTCAGGTCCCTCAAGGCGACGAACACGGCCCCATCCCTCTGCATCTCCGGCGGCCGGGCCCACTGCCCGGCGGGTGGCTCCACCGTCCCGCCCGGGGGCGCCCCGCGGCATCGCGCCCCGGAGCGGTTCCCCCGGATCGAAAGGTGCTTCCCCCGCTCAACCTTTCGATTGATGCCGCTGCCCGGCGCCGTGCTTAACCTGGAGAAATCGTGACCGACCCCTCCCTCACCCCCGTCGTACGGGTGCTCCGTAGCTGCCTGCACCTGATGGTGGCGGCGCTGCTGGCGCTCGCCGCCGCCCGCGCCGTCGTCGGCGGCGGCCCGCACCCCGCCGCCGTCGTCGCCGTCTCCGCCGTCCTGCTCGGCGCGTACGTCACCGGCCCGCTGCTGCCCCGGGTCCGCCCGCACAGCGGCGCCGCGGCCCTGTGGCTGACGCTCGTCGCGGCCGTCTGGCTGGTGCTGCTGGCGCTCACCCAGGACGGCGTCTGGCTCGCCTTCCCGCTCTTCTTCGTCCAGCTCCACCTGCTGCCGCCGCGCTGGGGACTGCCCGCCGTCGCCGTCACCACGCTCGCCGCCGTCGCCGGATTCGCGCTCCACACCGGGGCGCTGGGCGTCGGTACGGTCATCGGACCGGTGCTGGGCGCCGCCGTCGCGGTCGCCGTCGTCCTCGGCTACCAGGCCCTCTACCGGGAGAGCGAACAGCGCCGCCGGATCGTCGAGGAGCTGACCGCCACCCGCGGCGAACTGGCCGCCGCCGAACACGCCGCCGGGGTGCTGGCCGAACGCGAACGCCTGGCCAGGGAGATCCACGACACGCTGGCGCAGGGCCTGTCCAGCATCCAACTGCTGCTGCGGGCCGCCGAGCGGGCCCTGCCCGCGCGCCCGGAGTCCGCGCTGGGACATGTCGTCCACGCCCGTGCCACCGCCGTCGACAACCTCGCCGAGGCCCGCCGGTTCGTCCGCGAACTGACCCCGCCCGACCTGGAGACCGGCTCCCTGCCCGCCGCGCTGGAGCGGCTCTGCGCCACCACCGCCCGCGCCGGCCTCGCCGTGCACTGCCAGGTCTCCGGCACCCCCGCCGAACTCCCCGTCCCGCACGAGGCCGCCCTGCTGCGCATCGCGCAGTCGGCGCTCGCCAACACCGTCCGGCACGCCGGGGCCCGCCGCGCCGAGCTGACCTTGAGCTACATGGACACCGAGGTCGCCCTGGACGTCGTCGACGACGGCGCCGGCTTCGACCCCGCGGCCCTGCCGCCCGCCGGAACGGCCACGGCCGGCGGCACCGGCTTCGGCCTCGCCGCCATGCGGGCCCGCGCCCGCGCCCTGCACGGTGCCCTCGCCGTCGAATCCGCCCCCGGCGAGGGCACCGCCGTCGCCGTCACCCTGCCCCTGCCGCCCGCCCCCGCGGACACCGCGGCCCGCAGCGAGGAGCCCGCCCCGTGACCGCCCCCGCCCCGATCCGGCTGCTGCTCGCCGACGACCACCCCGTCGTACGGGCCGGACTGCGCGCCGTCCTGGAGACCGAACCGGACTTCGCGGTCGTCGCCGACGTCCCCACCGCCGAGGAGGCCGTCACCCTCGCCGCGCGGCCCGGTGTCGACGTCGTCCTCATGGACCTCCGCTTCGGCGGCGAGATGCGCGGCTCCCAGGCGACCGCCGCCATCACCGCCCGCCCCGGCGCACCCCGCGTCCTCGTGCTGACCACCTACGACACCGACGCGGACATCCTCGCGGCCATCGAGGCGGGCGCCACCGGCTACCTCCTCAAGGACGCCCCGCCCGAGGAACTGGCCGCCGCCGTCCGCACCGCGGCGGCCGGCAGATCGGCCCTCGCGCCGACCGTCGCGCTGCGCCTGATGGACCGCGTGCGCGACGGCGCCGCCGCCCTGTCGCGCCGCGAGACGGAGGTCCTCCAGCTCGTCGCGGACGGCCTGTCCAACGCCGAGGTCAGCAAGCGCCTCTTCCTCAGCCAGGCCACCGTCAAGTCCCACCTGGTGCACATCTACGCCAAGCTCGCCGTCGACTCCCGTACCGCCGCGGTCGCCGCCGCCACGGCGCGCGGTCTGATCCGCCGCTGAGCCGGACGGATCCGCCGCCCGTCGGCCGCGGCGCGGAGCGGCCGGACACGCGTTGTCACCGGCGGGTGCGAGAATCGACGGGCACGTCAGCCGCGACGATCAGGGAGTCACCCATGGCAGCCGCCATCCCAGCCTCGATGGACCGACCGCACTTCATCGGCATCGGCGGAGCCGGTATGTCGGGCATCGCCAAGATCCTCGCGCAGCGCGGCGCCCGTGTCGCGGGCAGCGACGCCAAGGAGTCCGCGACCGCCGCCGCCCTCCGCGAGCTGGGCGCCACCGTCCACATCGGCCACGCCGTGGACCACCTCGCCGCGGACGCCACCGCCGTCGTCGTCTCCTCCGCGATCCGCGACGACAACCCGGAGCTGGCCGCCGCCCGCGAGCGCGGCATTCCGGTGGTGCACCGCTCCGACGCGCTGGCCGCCCTGATGGACGGCGTCCGCCCGATCGCCGTCGCCGGCACCCACGGCAAGACGACGACCACCTCCATGCTCGCCGTCTCCCTGACCTCGCTCGGCCTGAAGCCGTCGTACGCCATCGGCGGCGACCTCGACGCCCCCGGCTCCAACGCCGAGCACGGCTCCGGCGAGATCTTCGTCGCCGAGGCCGACGAGAGCGACCGCAGCTTCCACAAGTACGCCCCCGAGGTCGCCATCGTCCTCAACGTCGAGCTGGACCACCACGCCAACTACGCCTCGATGGACGAGATCTACGAGTCCTTCGAGACGTTCGCCGGCCGCATCCGCCCCGGCGGCACGCTCGTGATCTCCTCGGACCACCCCGGCGCCCGTGAGCTGACCGCGAGGATCGCCGGGAAGTCCGACATCCAGGTCGTCACCTACGGCGAGTCCAAGGACGCCGACGTCCGCATCCTCAAGATCAACCCGCGCGGTCTGACCAGCGACGTCAGCGTCTCCCTGGCCACCGGCCGGATCCTGACCTTCACCGTCTCCGTCCCCGGCAGCCACTACGCCCACAACGCCGTCGCCGCCCTCGCCGCCGGTATCGCCATGGGCCTGCCGCCGCACAACCTCGCCTCCGCGCTCGGCACGTACACGGGCGTCAAGCGCCGCCTCCAGCTCAAGGGCGAGGCGGCCGGGGTGCAGGTCATCGACTCCTACGCGCACCACCCCACCGAGATGACCGCCGATCTGGAGGCCATCCGCGGCGCCGCCGAGGGCGCCCGCGTCCTCGTCGTCTTCCAGCCGCACCTCTTCTCCCGCACACAGGAGCTGGGCAAGGAGATGGGCCAGGCGCTCGCCCTCGCCGACGCCTCCGTCGTCCTCGACATCTATCCGGCCCGCGAGGACCCGATCCCCGGCGTCACCAGCGCCCTGATCACCGACGCGGCACGCGCCGCCGGCGCCGAGGTCACCGCCGTCGCCGACCGCGCCACCGTCCCGGACACCGTCGCAGGAATGGCGAAGCCCGGCGATCTCGTTCTCACCATGGGAGCGGGGGACGTCACCGACCTCGGCCCCGCGATCCTGTCCCGCCTGGCCGGCTGAGCTGAGGAGACCCGATGCCGTACGAGATCGACAAACCCGACGAGCAGTGGCGCGCCGAACTGACCCCCGCCGAGTACCAGGTGCTGCGGCAGGCGGGCACCGAGCCCGCCTTCGTCGGTGAGTACACCGACACCACCACCGAGGGCGTCTACTCCTGCCGCGGCTGCGGCGCCGAGCTGTTCCGCTCCGCCACCAAGTTCGCCAGCCACTGCGGCTGGCCGTCCTTCTACGACCCGAAGGACTCCGAGGCGGTCGAGCTGATCGAGGACCGCTCGCACGGCATGGTCCGCACCGAGGTCCGCTGCGCCCGCTGCGGCTCCCACCTCGGCCACGTCTTCGAGGGCGAGGGCTACCCCACCCCCACGGACCAGCGGTACTGCATCAACTCCATATCGCTGCGGCTGACGCCGGACGGGGACTGACGCCGGGGCGGGCCGGGGCTCCGGTGGAGCGTGCCCGGCCCGCCGGTATCAGCGCTCCACCGTCACCGCCGTCACGATGAAGCCGTCGGCGACGAGCCAGCCGCCGTGGAAGGCGGTCAGCCGCCGTCCGTCGATCTCGGGGCCGTCGACCAGCAGCCGGGCGGTGAACGACGCGTCGGTGGGGTCGAGGGTGAGGGCGGCGTCCTCGAAGCCCAGCCAGCGGCCGGTGAGCGGGTACCACGCCTTGTAGACGCTCTCCTTGGCGCTGAAGATCAGCCGGTCCCAGTGGATCTCCGGCTGGGCCGCCTGGAGCGCGGGCAGCGCGGCGCGTTCCTCGGGCAGGGTGATCAGGCCGAGGACGCCGGGGTCGCGGACGGGCTCGTTGGGCTCCGCGTCCACGCCGACGGAGCGGACGTCGGTGCCGCGGGCGACGGCCGCCGCGCGGTAGCCGGTGCAGTGTGTCATCGCGCCGACCAGCCCCTCCGGCCAGCGCGGCGCCCGGTCGGCCCCGGGCAGCAGCGGCGCCGGGGGGATGCCGAACGTCGCCAGCGCCGCGCGGGCACAGGCCCGTACGGTGCCGAATTCCAGTTGGCGGGAGGGGACGGCGCGGGCCACGGCCGCCCGCTCCTCGGGGAACATCTCGTCCAGCGGCCGGTCCGCGAACGCCTCGGCGGTCGCGATCGGCGGCGGCAGCAGCTTCTCGATCATGCCGGGACCCCGGCGGTCACCGGCGGCAGGATCTGCACCGGGCGGCCCGGCTGCTTCGCCCGTGGCCGCCATTCGCGCGGATAGCCCAGCGACACCTCCTGGTGCGGGATGCCGTCGCAGGTCAGCAGGCGCGGGATGTGCAGATGGCCGTAGACGACGGTCCGGGCGCGGAAGCGGCGCGGCCAGTCGGCGGTGGCCTCGCTGCCGCACCACAGGGAGAACTCCGGGTAGCGCAGCGGCAGCAGCGGCTCACGGATCAGCGGGAAGTGGTTGACGAGGACGGTGGGCAGGTCCTCGGGGATCTCCCTCAGCCGTGCCTCGGTGACGGCGAGCCGCTCCCGGCACCAGGCGTCGCGCGTCGGATACGGGTCGGGGTGCAGCAGGTACTCGTCGGTGCAGACCACGCCGGCCTCGTGGGCGGCGGCGAGGGCGGAGTCCTTGTCGTGGGTGCCGGGCGGCCGGAACGTGTAGTCGTAGAGGAGGAAGAGCGGGGCGATGACGGCGGGGCCGCCGTCGCCCTCCCAGAGCGGGTACGGGTCCTCGGGGGTCAGGACGCCCAGCTCCCGGCAGATGCCGACCAGGTGGTCGTAGCGGGCCTGGCCGCGCAGTCGCACCGGGTCGTCGGACGGGGTCCACAGTTCGTGGTTGCCGGGGACCCACACCACTTGGGCGAAGCGGTCGCGGAGCAGGGCGAGGGCCCAGCGGATGTCGGCGACCTGTTCGCCGATGTCGCCGGCGACCAGCAGCCAGTCCGCGTCCGACTCCGGCCGTAGCTGTTCGACGATCTCGCGGTTCTCGTCGTACCGGACGTGCAGGTCACTGACGGCGACGAGCTTGCCGGGTCGGCCGCCCGGGGTGCCGGGGCCGTCGGCGGGCCGGGGACGGTCGGGGGCGTGGGGCAGCGGGCCCGTGGCGCGGATCTCGTAAGTCACCTGCGCAGTAAAGACCGTGGGGCACGGGGGAGGGAAGGGCCTCCCGGTGCGGCCGGGGCGCGTCGCCCCGGACCGGCGGAGCGGTCCCGGGGCCGGTCGGGGGGAATTCCGGGGCGTGCGGCTGTCACTGGGCGGGGCGGGGTGTACCGGCGGGCCCGGGTGCGTGCGGCTGTCACCCCCGGGCTCCCGCCCATGTGTCCACGGCTGCTCCTGGGCGTGGGCTGTCCTTCGGCGGGCCGGGGCGCACGGCCGTACCCGGGAGGAGGTGTACGGCTGCCCCGGGGCGGGCCGGTGTGTTCCGGCTGCCGCCGGGGGAGACGTACGGCTGCCGCCGGTGGCCGTGTCCGTACGGGTGCCACTGTGGCCGCGCCCGTACGGCCGCCCTCCGGGGGAGCGGGTTTCCGTACGCCCCGGGGCGGGCCGGTCGCCGCGGGCGTGTGGCCGGGCGCTACGGGGCGGTGCCGCGGCGGATGCGGGTGGCGAGCCAGAGGTCGAAGCGGTCGTCCGGGTCGTCGAGGTGCCGTCCGGTGAGGGTCATGGCCTTGTCGAGGCGGTTGCGGACGGTGTGCCGGTGGACGCCGAGGCGGCGGCTGGTGGCGTCCCAGGCGCCGCCGGTCTCCAGCCACGCCGTGAGGGTCGCCACCAGCTCCGCGCCGTGGTCGTCGAGGTCGAGCGGGCCCAGCACGGTGTCGGCGTAGCCGAGCAGCGTCGGCCGGTCACCGAGGTCCAGCAGCAGGCGGCTGGTGCCGGAGGCGCGGGCCTCGGCCGGTTCGCCGGTGGCCCGGCTGACGCCGAGCAGCCCGGTGGCCTGCCGCAGCGACACCCGCACGGACGCGGGGGCGGTGGCCGGCCCGATCCCGGCCGGGCGGCCCGCCGCGAACCGCCCCAGCACCTCGCGCACCTCGCACCCCTCCCCGGTCACCGCCTCGACCACCCCGCCGCGGACCCGGACTAGGCCCCCGGGCAGCGCCAGCGCCAGATCGGCGGCGAGGTCCTGGGCGGCCGCCGCCCGCGCCGCCTCGTCCGGCCCGCCCGGCGCCTCGACGGCGACGCCCCGCACCCGCCCGGCCGCCAGGCCCGCCGAAACGAGCAGCTCACCGGCGCGTTCGGCGGTCGGCCCGTCGTCGGCGAGGAGTTCGGACAGCAGCGCCGAGCGGCGGCGGCGCTCCGGCTCGTCCCGCAGATGGCGCCGCTCCAGCTCCAGGGAGAGCAGGGAGACGAGACCGGGGACGACGGCGCGGGCGGCGCCGTCCGGGCGCCCGGTGAGCAGCAGCAGGCCGCGCAGCCGCCGCGCGCCGAGCGGCTGCACCTCCAGATGGTGCCCGTCCGCCGTGCTGGTGGCGCTGGTGCGCAGCCCCTGGGCCGCGACCCGGTCGAGCAGTTCGCGGGCCGCGTCCGGGGGCGGTACGTCGTCCCCGGGGGACGCGCCGGTCGCCAGGGGGCGGCCCAACGGGTCGAGGACGGCGGCGCCCACCCCGGTGGCGGCGGTCCACTCCCGCAGGACGGACGGCAGTCCGCCGCCGACCGCCGCGGCGGTCAGCCGCCGCTGGGTGGCGAAGGACCGCTGCAGCGCCGCGCGCCGCTCCTCGGCCCGCGCCGCGAAGACCGCCTTGGTGACGGCGATGAACGGCACCCCGTCCGGGACGGTCAGCAGCGGCAGCCCCGCCTCCCGTGCGGCGTCGATCAGCGGTCGGGGCGCCTCCTGGTACGGCAGCCCCTGCCCGAGACCGAGTGCCAGACACGCGGCGCCGCCCCCGGCGACGTCCCGCACGTACTCCCGGCAGCCGGCCGCGTCGCCGGGCAGCAGCAGCCCGATGGTCATCAGCAGTTCGCCGCCCTGGAGCCATTTACCGGGCCGCAGCAGGTCGGAGACGGTCGCCGCCTCGATGGCACGCTCCCGCAGCGGCGGCGGCACGTCGTAGCCGGGGGAGAGCGCGAGGTCCGTCCGGGCCAGCAGATCGGCGATACGCAGGGGCATGGGAACAGTCTCCGTCACCGGTGCGGGCGGGGGCGCGCGAGCGTCCGTACGCGCCGTCGCGGTGTGGGGCCGCGCCCCTTCGCGCCCGGTGGCGGGGCCCGTGCCCCGATGCCGTTCACCGGGCCAGGAACCGCGTCTCTTCGCGGCCGGTGGCGGGGCGCCGTTCTCCTCCGGCCCCGGATGCGGCGCCCCGGGCCGGGCGGATCGCGGGCGCGCCCCCCGTACCGGGGTGTACCGGGGCGAGCCCGGCGAGGCCGCGCGCACCGCTGCCGGGCGGGCGGACCTGGTACGACGTCATGGACGGGCCCGGAGCGGCCGGAACGGCCACCTCGCCTGGACAGCGGGTCACCCGCCCCGCAGAATTCACCGCATGACTTCGCTCGATTTCCCCGCCCGACCGACGCGCCCGTCGGACGCGGACCGGGAACGTGCGCTGCATCTGCTGCGCGAGGGCGCCGCGGAGGGACGGCTGTCGCAGGACACCTTTCTGCGCCGGCTGGAGCTGGTTCTCACCGCGCAGCAGCACTCCGAACTCTCCCTGGCCACCGCCGACCTGGAGAGCCGCGGCCGGGTCCAGGGCGTGCTGCTGCGGGCGGTGGGCCGCATCTCGGCGTTCCACCTGCGGATCCGCCGCGCCTGGCGCACGGAGCGGCTGCCGAAGCTGATGCTCCCGGTGCCCGGCCCGATCCCGCTGAGCATCGGCCGGGCCCCCGGCGCCGGTCTGCGCCTCAACCACGAGACGGTCTCCCGCATCCACGCCGAACTCCGCAGCGAGGGCAGCGGCTGGATGCTCCGCGACCTCGGCTCCACCAACGGCACCTGCGTCAACGGCCTCCGGGTCGTCGGCGAGGTCCCGGTGGGGCCCGGCGATCACATCAGCTTCGGGAACATGGATTATGTGTTGACGGAGCGGTGATGGCGTGATGCCGCGGACAATCGGCGCGATGACCGGTATGCCTGACTCGGTGAAGAGTGCTTGAGGGGTGAGCCCTTCCCGGGGAGAGTCGCAGGTCAGGCAGTGTGCTTCCCGCGTGGGCGGGGATGGCCCACGGGCGAGCGTGAGACCGATCGGCGGCGCCGCGTGCTTCCCGCGTGGGCGGGGATGGCCCCATCCAGGACCGGGCGGTTGCGCTGCACCACCTGTGCTTCCCGCGTGCGCGGGAACGCCCCGTCACCCCTCCGCAGGCCGTTCCAGCACCACCAAACTCCGCCCGGCCAACATCAAACGGCCCCCGGCCTTCACCACAGCGCCAGCGGCCTCGGCACCGGCATCACTCGCCCCGTCCGTACTGCTCCCCCCGGCCCCCACGTGGACCCGCCCCGTATCCACCACAACCCGCCACCGCCGCCCATGCCCCGGCGGCACCGTGAACTCCCGCTCCTCCGGGTGGGCGTGGAACATCAGCAGGAACGAGTCGTCCGTGATCGGCTCGCCCCGGGGGCCCGGTTCGGAGATCGCCGCGCCGTTGAGGAACACGGTCAGGGAGCTGGCCTGCGCGCACTCCCAGTCGTCCGGTCCCATCTCCGTCCCGTCGGCGGTGAACCACGCGATGTCCGTCAGGCCGTCCTCGGACCCGGGGACCGGCCGTCCCCGGAGGAACCGCCGGCGGCGGAACACCGGGTGCGCTCGCCGCAGCCGTACGAGCTGCCGGACGAACGCCAGCAGCTCGTGCTCCTCGGTGTCCTCCGGTTCCGGCCAGCGCACCCAGGAGACCTCGCTGTCCTGGCAGTACGCGTTGTTGTTGCCGTGCTGGGTGCGGCCGAACTCGTCGCCGTGGGAGAGCATCGGTACGCCCTGGGACAGCATCAGGGTGGCGAGGAGGTTCCGCATCTGGCGTGCCCGCAGCGCCCGGATGCCGGGGTCGTCGGTCGGCCCCTCGGTGCCGCAGTTCCATGAGCGGTTGACGTGCTCCCCGTCGCGGTTGTCCTCGCCGTTGGCCTCGTTGTGCTTCTCGTCGTACGCCACCAGATCGTGCAGGGTGAAGCCGTCGTGGCAGGTCACGAAGTTCACCGAGGCGATCGGACGGCGGCCGTCGCCCTGGTAGAGGTCCGAGGAGCCGGTCAGCCGGGAGGCGAACTCGGCGAGGGTGCGCGGCTCGCCGCGCCACAGGTCGCGCACCGTGTCGCGGTACTTGCCGTTCCACTCCGTCCACAGCGGCGGGAAGTTGCCCACCTGGTAGCCGCCCTCGCCGAGATCCCAGGGCTCCGCGATCAGCTTGACCTGGCTGACCACCGGGTCCTGCTGCACCAGATCGAAGAAGGACGACAGCCGGTCCACCTCGTGGAACTGCCGCGCCAGCGTCGCCGCGAGGTCGAACCGGAACCCGTCGACGTGCATCTCCCGCACCCAGTACCGCAGCGAATCCATGATCAGTTGCAGCACCTGCGGGCTGCGCATCAACAGGGAGTTCCCGGTACCGGTGGTGTCCGTGTAGTACCGCCGGTCCTCCGCGAGCCGGTAGTACGAGGCGTTGTCCAGCCCCCGGAAGGAGAGCGTGGGGCCGAGGTGGTTGCCCTCGGCGGTGTGGTTGTAGACGACGTCGAGGATCACCTCGATGCCCGCGCGGTGCAGCGCCCGCACCGCCGTCTTGAACTCCAGCACCTGCTGCCCCCGGTCACCCCAGGACGCGTAGGCGTGGTGCGGGGCGAAGAACCCGATGGTGTTGTAGCCCCAGTAGTTGGTGAGTCCGGCGTCCGCCAGCCGGTGGTCCTGGACGAACTGGTGCACCGGCATCAGCTCCAGCGCGGTCACCCCAAGCCGCGTCAGATGCCCGATGACCGCCGGGTGCGCCAGCGCCGCGTAGGTGCCGCGCAGCTCCTCGGGCAGGTCCGGGTGGCGCATGGTGAGGCCCTTGACGTGCGCCTCGTAGAGCACCGTCTCGTGGTACGCGGTGCGCGGCGGCCGGTCGTCGCCCCAGTCGAAGTACGGGTTGACCACCACCGACGCCATGGTGTGCGGCGCCGAGTCCAGGTCGTTGCGGGAGTCCGGGCGGCCGAAGTGGTGGCCGTAGACCGCCTCGTTCCAGTCGATCCGGCCGCTCAGGGCGCGTGCGTAGGGGTCGAGGAGCAGCTTGGCGGGGTTGCAGCGGTGGCCGCGGGCCGGGTCGTGGGGGCCGTGCACGCGGAAGCCGTAGCGCTGGCCGGGCACCACCCCGGGCAGGTAGGCGTGGCGGACGAACGCGTCGGCCTCCCGGAGTTCGACGGCGCTCTCGCTCCCGTCGTCGTGCAGCAGGCACAGGTCGATGCGGCGGGCGGCTCGGGAGAAGACCGCGAAGTTGGTTCCGGCGCCGTCGTAGGTGGCGCCCAGTGGATACGGCTGTCCCGGCCAGACCTGCATGCGGCGGCTTCCACCTTTTCGTCGGGGGCTGCGGCGGCCCCACGGCGCACGGCCGCGGACCGCCCGGATCCTTCCCCGACCCGGCCCGCACACCTGGACCATTCCCCGATATTCGCCGGAAAGCGGGCATTTTCGAGCCTAGTGGGGCTTTCCCGTCGTGTCGCCGGAGCCCGCGACCGGTGACCATCTCCCGTACGTCAGATGCGGTAGCGGCTAGCTCATCCAGCCGGAGCCCACCAGTAGTGCGTCGGCCAATCGCCCGGCGCTCCGGTGGCCGTCGGCGGCATACCCGGGGCGGGGTCGCGCGCCACCGTGCGCCCCCGTGCCGCCCGGTCCGGAGGTCCGCCCCGGGCGCGGACCTGCGGCGGACGGGGGTGCGGGACGGTCCCCGGACGGCGGCTCCGGTATGGCGCCCGGCCCGTGCCCCGGAGCCGCACCGAAGGCCGTCCGATCCCGTCGCGGCTATGAAACCGCTCACGTCCGCACCGGGATCCGGGACGCAACGGCTACGTGTGACTTGGGGAGTTGACGGACCGGTCGACCCATCCTGCTGCACCGTTCCCCGCTCCGCAGTAGTCTGCCTTGATCGTTGGCGCGGGGTTTCGGGAGGCGGTGGCAGGTGAGCGGCGGGCTGGAGTTGCCCCCTGGTGACGAGGGTCACGAGGGCCATGAGGGCGGCTCCGTCGACGCGCCGCCCGGTGCGGTGTCCCTGGCGCGGCCACTGGAGATCGGTGCGGAACTCGACTGGGGCGCCGACGCCTGGAGCGAGGTGCGCACCCGCGCCCGCCGGGCCGGTCGCGCCTATATCTGGCTGAATCTCGTCGAGCAGCGGCTCCGTGCCGTGGTCTCCGCGGTGCTGCGCCCCGTCTACGAGCCCGTGCACGGCGACGAGTGGGTGATCGCCGCCGCCGGACCGGCCGGACAGGAATGGGTCCAGCGCGCGGTGGCCGTCCGTGAGGTCAGCCGCCGCAAGGGCTACCTCCTCGACCCCGCCGATGACAACATCGTCAGCTTCCTGACCCTCCCGCAGCTACGGGAGCTGATGGTCCAGCACTGGCCCTGCTTCGCCCCGTACTTCGACGACCGCCGCGACGTCGAGCTGGGCCTCGACGAGCTGGAGGTGGCCCGCAACATCGTCTCCCGCAACCGCGCCCTGTCGGAGACCGTCCTCGCCCAGGCGGAGCGCGCCTCCGCCCGCCTGCTGGACCTGCTGGGCTCCGGGAGCGGGACCCGTACCTCCGGCCGGCTGCCCATCGACGCCGTCGAGGACCTGGTGGGCGACCGCTACGCCGATGTCGTCGGGGTCCACGCCGACCGGGTGCGGCTCCAGCGCCAGCTACCCGCCGAGGACCTCTTCGGCGGCGCCCGGCGTCTCGACGCGGTCGGTATCGGGCTCAACCTCCTCGTGCAGAACTACTCCGGGCGCCGCCTGGTCCACCTCGCCGAGTCGGGGTGCCGGATCCGGCTGCTCTTCCTCAACCCCGCGAGCAGCGCGGTGCGCCGCCGGGAGCGCGAGATCGGGCTGAAGAAGGGGGAGATGAGCCGGTCCATCGAGATGAACATCCTGCACATGCGGCGGGTCCGGGCCCGGCTGCGCGACCCGGGGGCGTTCGAGATCCAGGTCTTCGACGAGACCCCGCGGTTCACCGCCTACCTCGTCGACGGCGACGGGCCCGACGGGCTGGCCGTCGTCCAGAGTTATCTGCGCCGCAGCCGCGGTATGGAGTCCCCGGTGCTGGTGCTGCGCGGCGGTGGCCGGGACGTGGTCCGTCAGGGCGGCGCGGGCCGGGAGGGTGAGGCCGGGCTCTTCGAGGCGTACCGCGAGGAGTTCGAGAGCGAATGGGCGGACTCCCGGCCGGTGTCCTGACCTGGGAAGGGGCGGGCCGGACGCGGCCGGGGCACGCTCCGTCCGCGTCCGGCCCGCCGCGTCACGACCGTTCGGAGTCCGGGACCCTACTGTCTGCTTTGTCCCGCTCTGTTCTTCGCCGCCGGTCGCGTTGTCAGTGGCGCGTGCGAGAGTGGCGGAGCAACGGGGGACGCACCACCGAAGGAGGCCCCGCCATGAGCTGGCATCAGGACCTGTTGGCCGGTTTCGACCTGGAGACCACGGGCACCGACATCGAGCGGGACCGCATCGTGACCGCCGCGCTGATCCGCCTGGACGGCGACGGCACGACCGCGGTCCGGCAGACGTGGCTGATCGACCCGGGCGTTCCGGTGCCCGAGGAGGCCGCCGCGATCCACGGCATGTCCACCGCCTACGTCCGCGAGCACGGCGCCCCGCCCGAGACCGCCGTGGAGGAGATCACCGAATCCCTGGCCGCGACCCTGGGCGCCGGGATACCTCTGGTGGTGATGAACGCCCGGTACGACCTCTCCCTGCTGGACCGGGAGTGCCGCCGCCACGGCATACGGCCGCTGACCGAGCGCCTGGGCCACGCCCCTTCCCCGGTCATCGACCCGCTGGTCCTGGACCGCCACGTCGACCGCTACCGCAAGGGCAAGCGCGCCCTCCAGGCGCTCTGCGGCCACTACGGCGTGCCGCTCGTCGGCGCCCATGAGGCGGGCGCCGACGCCGTCGCGGCCGCCGGTGTCGCCCGGCGGATAGGCGAGCGGTACCCGGACGTCGCCCTGCCGTCCCCGGAGGCGCTGCACACCCTCCAGGAGGACGCGGCGGCGGAGCAGGCCGCCGACTTCCAGGCGTATCTGCGGCGTTCGGGCAAGCCGGAGGCGTACGTCGAGGGTGCCTGGCCGCTCATCCCGCACCAGGCGTCGCACGACTGATCCGACGGCCGCCCCCGCCCGCCGTCAGAACGGATACCACCGCACGGTCGCGTCCTTCTCGCGCAGCGAGGCGATGCGCCGGGCGAATTCGGTACGGGCCGCGGGGTTACCGGGCGCGTGCTGGGAGACCCAGGCGCAGCTCGCGGTCTCCCGGGAGCCGCGCAGCACCGCGCACCCCTCCCACTCCCGTACGTCCCAGCCGTAGCCGGAGACGAAGGTGTCGTACGCCTCGGCGGGCAGTCCGTAGCGGTCACGGCTGAGGGCGAGGACGACCAGGTCGTGCTCGCGCAGATCGGAGGAGAAGGTCTCCAGGTCGACCAGGACCGGTCCGTCGGGCCCGACATGGACGTTGCGGAGCAGGGCGTCCCCGTGGATGGGGCCGCGCGGCAGATGCGGCTCCAGCGCCGTCGCGGCGAGGGCGAAGGCGTCCCGGCGGCCGCGCAGATACTCCGCGTCCCGCGGTGAGACGGCGTCCCCGGCCAGCCGCAGCCACCGCTCGACGCCGCCGAGCAGATCGCGCCGCGGCAGGGTGAACGGCGGCTCCGGCAGGGCGTGCACCAGCCGCAGCAGCGCGGCGAGGTCGCCGGGCGCGGCGGGGCGGACGGACTCCGGCAGCCGCTCCCAGTACGTCACGGGGTGACCGTCGGCGAGGTGCGCCTCCGGCTCGGCGGCGCGTACGGCGGGGACGCCCGCCTCGGCGAGCCAGCGGGCCACGGCCAGTTCCCGTTCGGCGCGTTCCAGGAGTTCGGCGCTGCGGCCGACGCGGATGACCGGCCCGCGCTCGCCGAGCGCGAAGACGGCGTTCTCGCCGAGCGAGAGCAGCCGGGCGTCGGCCGCGGCGTCCGGCCGCCCGGCGGCCGCCAGCGCGGCGCGGGCGCGGGCCTCGGTGAAGGCGCCGGGGCGCGGTTCATTCATGGTGATTCCTCCTGCCGGGCGTGACCCGCCCAGTTTCGCAGGTGCCCGGCCCGCGGCCGGCGGGCGGATCGGGTGGGGGGATCTGACAGGGGAGCGTGGCCCCGGGGTACGGGGCCGGTGCCGAGGCGGGCGGGGCGCCGACGGAGACGGAGCGGGACCGGTGGCGGGACCCGAGGAATGCGGGCCCTCCGTGCGGGGGCGGCCCACCAGGCCCGTCACGGCGTGCCCCCTGGGCTCGTCCCGGGCCTCGCCGACGAGGGGCCGGCCGAAGCAGCACCTCCCACCCCTTGAGGAGCTTCACCGAGGGGCTTCACCCGGGCCACGCGCGCGAAGGGACGCGGTGAGTCACGCGCGCGCGAGCAGGCACTTACCCGGGCCACGCGCGCGAAGGGGCGCGAGGGGAAGGAGGCCGACCGACCACCCGGGCGGGCGCCAGCCGACGGCACCCGCGCTCACGCCCCCTGGACGAACCGCCCCCGGCGGCCACCGGGCTGACGCGCCGGCTCCTGACGGTCACTCCGTCCTCCGGGGCGTCAGCTCCCCAAGCCCACCGCGCCCCTACCTCAACGGGCTTTCGGTAGCGGGTAATCCACCGTCTGTAACCGCAGATTGCCGAAATGTAAACGTTGTTGAGGCTCGAATGTTCAACTACTCGATTCTTTTGCTCCACTTGGGACCGATTTTGACTTTATGCAGGGTTGTTGTTTATCTCACACGGTGCGGCTGGCCTTGAATTGAACTCGTCAATCCGACAGGGTTTCGAACCAGCCCGGGTGCAGGACTTCCTGTCGATTCGGGCTGTTGCGCAACGCTTTCCCCCCACACCACGAACGAGGAGAACCCTCGCTATGGCTCACAAGCGTTCCAGCAAGAAGCGGCTCGTCACGGCAATCACCGCCGCCGTAGCCGCCACTGGTATCGCCGCCGTCACCGCGGTCACCGCTGGTGCCGCCCCCGCCGAAGGCAAGATTTACGGTGCCGAGGCGAAGGGCGCCGTCAACGGCAGCTACATCGTCATGCTCAAGAAGTCGGTCGGCAGCGCCTCGGTCTCCGCCACCGCCCACAACGACCTCGCCTCGAAGTACGGCGGCAAGGTCAAGCGGAACTACACCGCCGCCCTCAACGGCTTCTCCGCCACCGGCCTCAGCGCCGACGAGGCCAAGCGCCTGGCCGCCGACCCGGCCGTCGACAAGGTCGTGCAGAACAAGAAGTTCCACATCGACGCCACCCAGGACAACCCGCCGTCGTGGGGCCTGGACCGCATCGACCAGGCGGACACCGAGGGCGACAAGAAGTACACCTACCCCGACGCCGCGGGTGAGGGCGCCACCGCCTACGTCATCGACACCGGCGTGCGCATCTCGCACAAGGACTTCGGCGGCCGTGCCTCCTACGGCTTCGACGCCGTCGACAACGACAACGACGCCGACGACGGCAACGGCCACGGCACCCACGTCGCGGGCACCATCGCCGGCACCGAGCACGGCGTCGCCAAGAAGGCCAAGATCGTCGCCGTCCGCGTGCTGGACGACCAGGGCTCCGGCACCACCGAGCAGGTCGTCGCCGGTATCGACTGGGTGACCAAGAACCACAAGGGCCCCTCGGTCGCCAACATGTCGCTCGGTGGCGGCGCGGACGAGGCGCTCGACGCGGCCGTCCAGAAGGCCATCGCCTCCGGCGTGACCTTCGCCGTCGCGGCGGGCAACGAGTCCTCCGACGCCTCGCAGAGCTCCCCGGCGCGGGTGAAGGAGGCCCTCACGGTCGCCTCCAGCACCAACCAGGACGAGCAGTCGGACTTCTCCAACTACGGCAGCATCGTCGACATCTACGCCCCCGGCTCCGACATCACCTCGGACTGGAACACCGACGACAACGCCACCAACACCATCTCCGGCACCTCCATGGCCACCCCGCACGTCGTGGGCGCGGCCGCGGTCTACCTCGGCTCCCACCCGGACGCCAAGCCGGACGAGGTCGCCAAGGCCCTCACGGACGGCGCCACGCCGGACAAGATCTCGAACCCGAGCGAGGGCACGCCCAACAAGCTGCTGAAGGTCGTCGAGTAACCGACTTCCCCCTCAGCACCGCACGCCGGCCGTCGCGCTCGCCCCCACGGGGCGCGGCGGCCGGCGTCGTCACGTCGAAGTGCCGTACGGAACCGCGGAGTTATCCACAGGAGGGCGCCTCCGGAACCGCGGTGTGCGTTCTCTCCCTACTCTCGGTCACATGCACGGAGGACTGCCGTTCATCGGCATCAGCACACTCGTCTACGGCCTGATCGGGCTGCTCACGCTCGTGGCCGGAGCACTTCGCACCGCAGGGGGAGTTCGGCATGCACACCATCACCGTCATCGTTCCCGCACACAACGAGGAGGAGGGGCTTCCCGCGACGCTGGAGTCGCTGGCACGGCAGACGGTGCCACCTGACCGCGTCCTCGTCGTCGACGACGCCTCCACCGACCGCACCGGCGAGGTGGCCGCCGCACACGGCGCGACCGTGCTGCGCCCGCCCCGAAACCTCGGCAGCAAGGCCCGCGCGCAGAACCACGCGTTACCGCACTGCACCACCGACCTCGTCCTCGCCGTCGACGCGGACACCGTCCTCGCGCCCGACTACATCGAGACGGTCCTGCCGGTCTTCGACGACCCGGCCGTCACCGTCGCCGCCGGCACCGTACGCACCCGCCACACCCGCACGATCTGGGAGCGCGGCCGCTCCACGGAATATCTCTTCGGCTTCCACTGGCACAGGCCCATCCAGGCGCGCGCCAACAGCCCCATGGTCTGCTCCGGTTGCTGCTCCGTCTTCCGCCGCGCGGACCTGACGGCCTTCGGCGGCTTCCCCGAGCGCACCATCGTGGAGGACATGGATTACACCTGGAGTCAGCAGATCGCCGGACGCAAAGCGGTCTACGTCTCCGACGCCGTGGCTCTTGCCGCCGATCCGGAAGACCTCACCTACCTGCGTAAACAGGTCTGGCGTTGGATGGCCGGGTTCTGTCAGAACGTCCGGCTCCACCTCGGCGCCCTGCTCCGGCACAAACCGTTGCTCGCCCTGTGGGTGGCGCTCGCCGTCTTCGAGATCCTCACCGCCCCGCTGTGGTGGGCGACCCCGTTCGCGATGGCGGCCCTCACCGACCGGCCGCTGCCCGTCACCTTCGGCTGGTGGGCCGGGACGGACCTCCTCCTGACGACGCCACCCCTCCTCTACGCCGCCCACCGCCGCGAACTACGGCCCCTCACCGTCCTGCGCGACCTGCCCTGCGTCTACGCCACCAAGGCCGTCAACCTCGTCTACGCCTGGAAGGCCCTCGTCGTCGAACTGCTCCTGGTGCCCCTCGGCCTGTCGAAGGGGCTGACGGTCTACGAGAAGGGTCGGGCCGATACGCCGGTGGCGCCCACGCGGCGGGCCGAATCGCCCAGGTCAGGCGATCAGTGCGGGTCGGGGCAGCCCTTCGCACCGGGCGGTGACCGCGGCGTCGTACCGCCGCAGCAGCAGCCGACCCAGTTCCGGGGCGGCGCCGAGGACCGGAGCCAGGACGTCGGCGCGGGCCTCACGGGCGCCCCGGGCGATGCGGTCCGGCAGGAAGCCGGGCGCGATGACGTACGGGGCGACGGCGACGCGCGCGACGCCCTCGTCCCGCAGGGCCCGTACGGCGTCGGCCGTACGGGGCAGAGATGCGGAGGCGAACGCAGGTCGCACGGCACACCAACCAGCGGTGCGCCGCCACTCCCGCGCGGTTTCAGCGATCACTGCGATCGCCTCCGGGTCACTGGAGCCCGCCGCGGCCAGGACGATCCCGGTCGAGCGGCGGTCACCGGGCCGCAGCCCGGCTTCGCCCAGCCGCCGCTCCAACGCGGCGGTGAGCAGGGAGGAAGGGCCGAGAACAGCGGCCTGGCGGACGGTGAGCCGCGGCAGGCGCGCGGTGGCCTCCGCCAGTGCCGCCGGGATGTCCGACTTCGCGTGGAAGGCGCGGGTGAGCAGCAGCGGCAGCGCCACCACCTCCCGCGCCCCCTCGGCGGCCAGCCGTTCCAGCACACGGGGGACGGACGGCGCGTTGAAGTCGAGGTACCCGACCTCCACGCGCAGCCCCGGCCGCAGCGCCCGCACCCGCGCGCAGAGCGCGGAGACGGTCGCCGCGTGCCGCGGGTCACGGCTGCCGTGGGCGACGACGAGGAGGGTGGGTGAGACGTCCATGGGTCAGCTCTTCACCAGAAGTCCGCGGCTGCGCAGCACCCGGCGTTCGAGCGGCGCGAAGACCAGCAGCTCGATACCGATACCGACGATGAGGATCAGCAAAATCGCGGAGAGCACCCAGGGCATGTCCTGGAACTCCCGGCCCTGCTCCAGGAGCTGGCCCAGGCCGGTACCCAGATCGGGCGCGTTGACGATGAGTTCGGCGGCCATCAGCGAACGCCAGGAGAACGCCCAGCCCTGCTTGAGTCCGGCGATGTAGCCGGGCAGCGCGGCCGGCAGCAGGACGTGCCGCACCCCGGCCGCACCGGTCGCGCCGATGGTCCTCCCCGCCCGCAGATAGAGCGGGGAGATCTGGTCGACCCCGGCCACCAGGCCGTTGGCGATCGACGGGACGGCGCCGAGCAGCACTACCGCGTAGATGGTGGCGTCGCTCAGACCGAACCAGATGATCGCCGCGGGGACCCACGCCACGGACGGCAGCGACTGCAGACCGCTGAGGATCGGACCGATCGCGGCCCGCACCGCCTTGACGCGGGCCACGATCAGCCCGAGCACGGTGCCGAGCACCACCGAGGCGAGGAAGCCGAGCGCGCCCCGGGAGAGGCTGGTCCACACATAGCCCAGCAGCGTGCCCTCCAGCCACTTCTCCTGGAGGGAGCGGGCCACGTCGACGGGGCTGGGCAGCAGATAGTGCGGCTTGACCTCGAAGTGGTAGGCGAGCTGCCACAGCACCAGCACGATGACGACGGCGATGGCCGGCGGGAGCGCCTTCGACGCGAGCGTACGCAGCCAGGGCTGGCGGGCGGCGACGGTGGATTCCAGGGCGTCGAGCCCGGCCTCCAGACCCGCCAGGGAGTCCGGTTCGCCGTTGCCCGGCGCCGCCGGGCGGCCGGCTGCTCCGGACGTCCCGGCTCCGGCCGTGCCGGTCGGCGCGGGCGGAGCGGCGGCGCTCGCCGGGGCGTCCTCGCCGGGCGCGTCGCCCGCGGGCCCGGTGGTGGTCTCAGTGCTGGCCATGGCGGCGGATCTCCCCACGCAGCTTTTCGGTGATCTCGACGGAAAGGTCGGCGACCGCGGCGTCCTCGATACGGCGCGGCTGGGCGATGGAGACCTGCCACTCCCGGGCCACCCGGCCGGGGCGCGAGGAGAGCAGGACGACGCGCTCGGCGAGCCGTACCGCCTCACGGACGTTGTGGGTGACGAAGAGCACCGACAGCCCGCCGGAGCCGGGGGCGCCGTCGTTCGACGCGTGCCAGATGCGGGTCAGTTCGTCGTGCAGCACATCGCGGGTGATCGCGTCCAGCGCGGCGAACGGCTCGTCCATCAGCAGCAGCCGGCTGTCCTGGGCGAGGGCGCGCGCCATCGCGACGCGCTGGCGCATACCGCCGGAGAGTTCGTGGACGCGCTTGCCGTACGCGCCCTTGAGGCGGACGAGTTCGAGGAGCCGCTCGGCCTCCTCGCGGCGCTCCGCGCGCGGCACCCCGCGCAGCCGCAGCGCCAGTTCCACGTTGCGGCCCGCGGTCAGCCACGGGAACAGCGCGTGTTCCTGGAACATCAGGGCCGGCCGGCCGCCGGGCGTCTCGATGGTGCCGGACGTCGGCGCGTCGAGCCCGGCCACCAGGTTCAGCAGCGTGGACTTGCCGCAGCCCGAGGCGCCGAGCAGGCAGACGAATTCGCCGGGCGCGACGTCGATGCTGATGTCGTCGAGCACGTGCTGGCGGGCGCCGGGGCGGCCGAAGGACTTCGAGACATGGTCGATGCGCGCGGCGTACGGGGCCGCCGGGCCCGCGTCCGCCGTACCGGCGGGCCGCTTGGTGAGGGTGGTGGTCGTCATCGGTGTCACCTCCTGGAGTGCGGTGCGGGCGTCAGTCGTTGCCGAGACCGGCGGCGTCGACGGGCTTGTCGCCCTCGGCCTTGAGGACCTTGTTCAGCAGCCGCAGGTCGTAGATGCCCTTGAGGTCGGGCTTCTGCAGCAGACCGGCCTTGACGGCGTGGTCCGCCTCCTGCTGGAGCGTGGCGGCCAGCGGGTCGTCGGTGACATCGGTGTTCTTGAAGGCCGGGCCGATGATGTCGGCGGGCAGCGCCTTGCCGGAGATCTGCGGGTCGGCGAGCTTGTCGTTGAGCGCCTTCACCGCCTCGGCGGGGTGCGAGCGGATCCAGGCGTTGGTCCGCACCGAGGCGCGCAGCACCGCCTCGACGGCCTTGGGGTGCTGGGCCAGGAACTTCTGCGAGACGATCATGTTCGTGATGACGAACTTGCCGTCCTTCCACAGGTCCTTCTCGTTCAGCAGCGTCTTGCCGCCGATGCTGACGAGCTTGGCGGCGGTCGGCTCGGGCACCCACGCCGCGTCGATGGCGCCCTGCTGGAAGGCGGTCGGCGTCACCTTGTTCTCGGTGCGCTGCACGGTGACGTCGCCCTTGCCGGTGGTGGCGTCGACCCGGTAGCCCTTCTCCGCCAGGTAGTTCAGGAGCGCCACGTCCTGGGTGTTGCCGAGCTGCGGGGTGGCGATCTTCTTGCCCTTGAGGTCGTCGAGGCTCTTGATCTTCTTGGGGTTGACCACGAGCGAGACCCCGCCGGAGGCCGAGCCGCCGATGATCTTCAGGCTCTTGCCGTGGGACTTGGCGTAGCCGTTGATGGCGGGGGAGGGGCCGATCCAGCCGATGTCGATGGCACCGGAGTTGAGCGCCTCGATCTCGGCGGGGCCCGCGTTGAAGACCGAGGACTTCACCGCCGTACCGCCCAGCTCCTTCTGGAACAGCCCCTTCTCCAGGCCGATCAGCGGGGTGGCGTGGGTGACGTTGCCGAAGAAGCCGATCTTGACGGTGTCCAGCCCGTCGGTCTTCGGGCCCTTGGCGACGGTCTCGGCCGCCGGGTCCTTCTTGGCCTCGGAGCCGTAGCCGCAGGCGCTGACCGCCCCGAGCAGCAGCAGGGCGAGGGCGGCGGCCGCCGGATGGCGGGGTCGGACGGCAGGCACGGGAGGCGTTCCTCTCGTAGGGCCGGGGCAGTACGCGCCCCTCTAGGGCGCGCCCGGCGGTGCGATGGTTCTTCGTACGGGCGGGGACGGGCGGGCGAAGTGGTGCGTCGTCAGCTCACACATCGGCCGACTCCGCCCTGCCCGCTGCCGAGGGCGCCGCTGCCGATACGGCCGCCCTCCTTCGCGAAGGTCGAGAACACGTCCTGGTGCACGGTCAGAAGTCCCAGCCCTCGTCGTCGGCCACGGCGTCCTCGGCCGCCCGCGCCGCGAAGGCGGTGCCCGCCATGCCCGCGGTCAGCGTCGTCCCGTCCGACGGGTCGATCAGCAGGAAGGAGCCGGTGCGGCGGGAGTCGGCGTAGGCGTCCAGGGCCAGCGGTTCGGCGGTACGGATACGGACCCGGCCGATGTCGTTCGCCGCCAGTTCGCCGGGGGCCGGGTGCTGGGAGAGGTCGTCCAGCGTCAGCCGCGACGGGATCTCCTTGACGATCGCCTTGACGGTCCGGGTGGTGTGCTTGAGCAGCACCCGCTGCCCGGCGGTGAGCGGACGGTCGGCGACATGGCAGACCGTCGCCTCGACGTCCTGGGTCACGGCCGGTGCGCCCGCCGCGGGGGCGAGCAGGTCGCCGCGGGAGATGTCGAGATCGTCGGCGAGGGTGACGGTGACCGACTGCGGCGCCCACGCGGCGCCGACGGCCCGGCCGAGCGCGTCGAGACCGGTCACGGTGGAGGTACGGCCGGACGGCAGCACGCTCACCTCGTCACCGACGCGCAGCACACCGGAGGCGATCTGGCCCGCGTAGCCGCGGTAGTCGGGGTGGTCGGCGGTCTGCGGCCGGATGACGTACTGCACCGGGAAGCGGGCGGGGTCGCGCGCCGGGTCGGTGTCGACGGGCACCGTCTCCAGGTGCTCCAGGACGGTCGGGCCGCCGTACCAGTCCATGTGCGCCGAGGGGGACACCACGTTGTCACCGGCGAGCGCCGAGATCGGGATGGCGGTGACCTCCGGGACGCCCAGCGACGCCGCGTAGGCGGTGAACTCCCCGGCGATGGCGGCGAAGACCGGCTCGGCGTAGTCGACCAGGTCCATCTTGTTGACGGCGAGGACGACGTGCGGGACGCGCAGCAGGGCGGCGACGGCGGCGTGCCGGCGGGTCTGCTCGACCACGCCGTTGCGGGCGTCGACGAGGACCACGGCCAGTTCGGCGGTGGAGGCGCCGGTGACCATGTTGCGGGTGTACTGCACATGCCCGGGGGTGTCCGCCAGGATGAACCGGCGCCGCGGGGTGGCGAAGTAGCGGTAGGCGACGTCGATGGTGATGCCCTGCTCGCGCTCCGCGCGCAGCCCGTCGGTCAGCAGCGCCAGGTCGGGCGCCTCCTGACCGCGGCCCAGCGACGCCCGCTCGACGGCTTCGAGCTGATCGGCGAGGACCGACTTGGAGTCGTGCAGCAGCCGTCCGACCAGCGTCGACTTACCGTCGTCGACGCTGCCGGCGGTGGCGAACCGCAGCAGCGAGGCCGCTTCGTGCCCGACGACTCCGTGCTCAACAACAGTGCTCATGGCTAGAAGTACCCCTCGCGCTTGCGGTCCTCCATGGCGGCCTCGGACATCTTGTCGTCGGCCCGCGTCGCGCCCCGCTCGGTGAGGCGGGAGACGGCGATCTCGGCGATGACCGCCTCGATGGTGGCGGCGTCGGAGTCGACGGCGCCGGTGCAGGACATGTCGCCGACGGTGCGGTAGCGCACCGTACGGGTCTGGAGGCGTTCGCCGTCCTTGAGGCCGCCCCACTCGCCGGGCGACAGCCACATGCCGTCGCGGGAGAAGACCTCACGCTCGTGCGCGTAGTAGATGGCGGGCAGTTCGATCTTCTCGCGGCCGATGTACTGCCAGACGTCCAGTTCGGTCCAGTTGGACAGCGGGAAGACGCGGACGTGCTCGCCGGGGGAGTGGCGGCCGTTGTAGAGCTGCCACAGCTCGGGGCGCTGGCGGCGCGGGTCCCAGCCGCCGAACTCGTCGCGCAGCGAGAAGACGCGCTCCTTGGCGCGGGCCTTCTCCTCGTCGCGGCGGCCACCGCCGAAGACCGCGTCGAAGCGCCCGTTGGCGATGCCGTCGAGCAGCGGCACGGTCTGGAGCGGGTTGCGCAGCCCGTCGGGGCGTTCGCGCAGCTCACCGCGGTCGATGTAGTCCTGTACGGCGGCGACGTGCAGCCGCAGCCGGTGCTCGGCGACCACCCGGTCGCGGTAGTCGATGACCTCGGGGAAGTTGTGCCCGGTGTCGACGTGCAGCAGGGCGAACGGCACCGGCGCGGGGGCGAACGCCTTCAGCGCCAGATGCAGCATGACGATGGAGTCCTTGCCGCCGGAGAAGAGGATCACCGGCCGCTCGAACTCGCCCGCCACCTCGCGGAAGATGTGGACCGCCTCGGACTCCAGGGCGTCCAGGTGCGACAGCGCGTACGGTCCGGTGGAGTCGGCGCTCCCGGCGGCGGCGCTGGTGGTCGTGGTCATGCTGCCCCTTTCGTCGGGCTGTCCTTCACCGGGTGTCTGGGCCCGGGGCGCCGGGGCCACGGCGTGCCCGGGGGCGCTCACGCCAGGCCCCGCTCGGTGAGCAGACCGTGCAGCGCCGCCGCGGACTCCGCCACGGTCTGGGTGTGCGAGGCGATCCGCAGATCGGGCGCCTCGGGCTGCTCGTACGGGTCGTCGACGCCGGTCAGGCCGGAGATCTCGCCCGCCGCCTGCTTGGCGTAGAGCCCCTTGACGTCCCGCTCGGAGCAGACCTCGACGGGCGTGGCGATGTGCACCTCCAGATACGGGGTGCCCTCGGCACGGTGGCGTTCGCGGACCGCCGCGCGGGAGGCGGCGTACGGGGCGATGACCGGGACCAGCGTGGTGACGCCGTTGCGGGCGAGGAGTTCGGCGACGAAGCCGATGCGCTGGACGTTGGTGTCGCGGTCGGCGCGGCTGAAGCCGAGACCGGCGGAGAGGAAGGTGCGGATCTCGTCGCCGTCGAGGACCTCGACGCGGTGGCCCTCGGCGCGCAGCCGGTCGGCGAGGGCGCGGGCGAGGGTGGTCTTGCCGGCGCTCGGCAGGCCCGTCAGCCACACGGTGGCGCCGGTCATGGGTATCTCCTCAACTTCCGCTGCGGCGGGCGCAGTTGTCCGTTCCGTCATCCGTGCAGTCCGCACTCGGTCTTGTTGCTGCCGGCCCAGCGCCCGGCCCGCGCGTCCTCGCCCGCGAGCACCCGGCGGGTGCACGGGGCGCAGCCGACGGAGGCGTAGCCGTCCTGGAGCAGCGGATTGGTGAGGACGCCGTGCTCGGTGACGTACGCGTCGACGTCCGCCTGCGTCCAGCGGGCGATCGGCGAGACCTTGACCTTGCCGCGCCGGGCGTCCCAGCCGACGACGGGGGTGCGGGCGCGGGTCGGCGACTCGTCGCGGCGCAGCCCGGTCGCCCAGGCGTCGTATCCGGCCAGCCCCTCTTCCAGCGGCTTGACCTTCCGCAGCGCGCAGCACAGGTCCGGGTCGCGGTCGTGCAGCTTCGGGCCGTACTCCGCGTCCTGCTCGGCCACCGACTGCCGGGGGGTGAGGGTGAGGACGTTGACGTCCATCACCGCGGCGACGGCGTCGCGGGTGCCGAGGGTTTCGGGGAAGTGGTAGCCGGTGTCGAGGAAGACGACGTCCACGCCGGGTGCGACGCGGGAGGCGAGGTGGGCGACGACCGCGTCCTCCATGGAGGAGGTGACGCAGAAGCGCGGCCCGAAGGTCTCGGCGGCCCACCGCAGGATGGCGAGCGGGTCGGCCTCCTCCAGGTCACGGCCGGCGCGCTCGGCGAGCTGGGGCAGTTCGGACGCGGTGGTCACGGGGCACCTCCGGCGGAGCCGTCGGACGGGGACGGGGCGGTGAGGCCCTGCGCCAGCAGGCCGAGGAACTTCAGCCGGAAGGCGCGGTTGCAGGCGCGGCACTCCCAGGCGGCGCCGGTGCCCCGCTCCGAGGGGGCCTCACCGGGGCGCAGGTCCTCGTCACCGCAGTACGGGCAGTGGAACGGCGCGGCGCGTTCGCTCACTTCAGCGCACCTTCTTCCGCCCGGCCCACCCACTGGGCGAACCGCTCGCCCTCGGTGCGCTGCTCGGTGAAGGCGGTCAGCACCCGCTCGATGTAGTCGGGGAGTTCGGCGGCGGTGACCTTCAGCCCGCGCACCTTGCGGCCGAAGCCCGCCTCCAGACCGAGCGCGCCGCCCAGGTGCACCTGGTAGCCCTCGACCTGCTCGCCGTTGCCGTCCAGCATCAGTTGGCCCTTGAGACCGATGTCCGCGACCTGGATACGGGCGCAGGCGTTGGGGCAGCCGTTGAGGTTGATGGTGACCGGCTCGTCGAAGTCCGGCAGGCGGCGCTCCAGTTCGTCGATGAGCGACGCGCCGCGGCCCTTGGTCTCGACGATGGCGAGCTTGCAGAACTCGATGCCGGTGCAGGCCATCGTGCCGCGGCGGAACGGCGACGGGGTGACCCGCAGGTCCAGCGCCTCCAGGGCGGCGACGAGCGAGTCGACGCGGTCCTCGGTGATGTCGAGGACGAGCATCTTCTGCTCGGCGGTGGTCCGCACCCGGCCCGAGCCGTGCGCGGCGGCCGCCTCGGCGATCTTGGTGAGGGTGGCGCCGTCCACCCGGCCCACGCGCGGGGCGAAGCCGACGTAGAACCGGCCGTCGCGCTGGCGGTGCACACCGACGTGGTCGCGCCAGCGCTGCGCGGGCTCGGCGGGCGCCGGTCCGTCGTGCAGCTTGCGGCCCAGGTACTCGTCCTCCAGGACCTGGCGGAACTTCTCCGGGCCCCAGTCGGCGACGAGGAACTTCAGCCGGGCGCGGGTGCGCAGCCGGCGGTAGCCGTAGTCGCGGAAGATCGAGATGACGCCCTCGTGGACCTCGGCCGCCTCCTCGGCGGAGACCCAGGCGCCGAGCCGCACGCCGAGCTTGGGGTTGGTGGACAGGCCGCCGCCGACCCAGACGTCGAAGCCGGGGCCCAGTTCCGGGTGGACGACGCCGACCAGCGAGATGTCGTTGATCTCGTGGGCGACGTCCAGCAGCGGGGAGCCGGAGACCGCGGTCTTGAACTTGCGGGGGAGGTTGGAGAAGGCGGGATTGCCGACGATCCGGCGGTGGATCTCCTCGATCACCGGCGTGCCGTCGATGATCTCGTCCTCGGCGATCCCGGCGACCGGCGAGCCGAGGATGGCGCGCGGGGTGTCACCGCACGCCTCGGTGGTGGACAGGCCCACGCCCTCCAGGCGCCGCCAGATCTCCGGGACGTCCTCGATGCGGATCCAGTGGAACTGGACGTTCTGCCGGTCGGTGATGTCGGCGGTGCCGCGCGCGAACTCCTGGGAGATCTCGCCGATGACCCGCAACTGGTCGGTGGTCAGCCGCCCGCCGTCGATGCGCACCCGGAGCATGAAGAACTCGTCGTCCAGCTCCTCCGGCTCCAGCACCGCGGTCTTGCCGCCGTCGATACCGGGGCGACGCTGGGTGTAGAGGCCCCACCACCGCATGCGCCCGCGCAGGTCGTTGGGGTCGATGGAGTCGAAACCGCGCTGGGCGTAGATCGTCTCAATGCGTGTCCGCACATTGAGACCGTCGTCGTCCTTCTTGAACTGCTCGTTGCCGTTGAGCGGGGTGAAGTGGCCGGCGGCCCACTGGCCCTCGCCGCGGTGGCGTCCGGCCTTGCGGCGGGTCGTGGCGGCTGCGGGTCGTTCCGGGGTGGCGGCCATGGGTGTACGTCCTTCTGGGGCGGCTCAAGGGAGGCGGGAGGGCGCGGGAAAACCCGCGGTGACCTGCGTGGACACGCGGCAGAGCGGCGCGCGGCGGCGCGTCGCGAAAGAGCTGGGGTGGGTCTCGGGAGGTCCGCCGTGACGGGGGCGGCGGAGGGGAAACGCGTGATGGGGCGGTGCCGTGGGGGCGCTGCGCCCCGGGCCGAGGTGGCGTCAGCGCGCCGGACAGACCGCGCTGGACAGGCGGCCGAGGTCGACGTGGAGTCGGCTCACCAACGCAATTCCTGTTCGAGACATGACCGCAGCGTGGCACGCGTTTCTTGCGGCAGTCCACCATCGTCCGAAATCTGGACAACAATTTCTCGGAGGGTGAGATGCTGTGGTCTTGCTCACGTGGCCTCCGGGTACTCCGGACGCCACCGCGGACGGGCCGGCCGAGGTGCGCGGGAGCGGCCGGGCCCCGCCGCGCACCCGGGCCCGGCCGGTCGCCGTCAGACCGTACGAGGGGCGTCCTCCCAGGTGGGCAGGGCCGTGTCCCCGGCGCCCGGCCACGGGCCCGGCGTCCCGGTCACGGTCTCCTGCTCCACCGTGGTGTCGTACCGCGTGAACCCCCGCCGCTCGTAGTTGCGGAGCGCGTGGGGGCCGTCCTTGCTGCAGGTGTGCACCCACACCCGCCGCGTCGGCGGCCGGCCCTCGTACCGGTCGCCGAGATCCCACGCCCGGGCGGTGCCGTACGACAGCAGATGGCCGCCGATGCCCTGGCCGCGGAAGGCCGGGATCAGCCCGAAGTAGGCGATCTCGACAGTGCCCTCGGACGCGCCGTCCAGCTCGATGAAGCCCGCCGGGGTGCCGTGCGCGTACGCCACCCAGGTCTCCACGCCGGGCCGCGACAGATACTCCGCCCACCGCGCGTACGGCCATCCCAGCCGGTCGGTCCAGTGGATGTCGCCGCCGACGGCGGAGTAGAGGAACCGGCTGAACTCGGGCAGCGGGCGCCGTGCCCGCACGATGCGGACGTCCTGCGCGGCGGGCGGCGCGGCGGCGGGCGTCAGGGCGTCGGGCGCGGTCTGTTCGAGGTACCAGGTGGTGACGGTGAGGCTGCTCATGGCGGGCAGCCAATCACGGTGTTCCGGCCGCCGGGTGCCCGCCCCCGGGGGCGACGAGCCGGGCGAAGACGACGGTGTTCCCGGTGTACCCGGAGCCCGCGTGGTAGGTGCCGCCGCAGGTCAGCAGCCGTAGCTCGGGGCGGCCGGTGGAGCCGTAGACCTGCTCGGCGGGGAAGCGGTCCTTGGCGAAGGTCCGCACGGCGTAGACGGCGAAGACCGCGCGGCGGCCGTCCGCGCGGCGCACCGCGACGGTGGCGCCCCGCCTCAGCCCGCCGAGACCGTAGAAGACCGCCGGGCCGGTGTAGCTGTCGACGTGTCCGACGAGGACGGCGGTACCGCGTTCGCCGGGTGTCGGGGCGCCCCGGTACCAGCCGGTGACGCGGGTGTCGCCGGACGGCGGTGCCTCGATCGCGCCGTGTGCGTCCAGCCCGCGGGAGATCACGGGGGCGGACACCTTGAGCGCCGGGATCTCCACCCGGTCGGGGACGGAACGCGGCAACGGCGGTGCGGCGGCTTCGCGGTCGGCGGGCGCGGCGTGCGCGGGGCCGGGCCGCGGCGGGCCGCCGGGCCGGTCCGGCAGCCCCGTACGGATCAGGAAGATCCCGGTCAGCGCGGCCAGCGCGAGCGCGCCCCACGGCGTCCGCCGCCGCTCCTCCGGCTCCGGCCGCCACTCCGGCCACCCGGCCCTCAGGCTCATCGCACTCCCTACGCCGCCCGCCACGCGCTCCGCTCCCGGCACCGTAGGCACGCCACCCGCACCGGGCGATCGGGGCGCGGCGATCGGGGGAGCGGCGATCGGGGGAGGGCCGCGACGCCGGTGGGGGCGCGGCTCGGGGCGGGGCGGGACCGTCCGCGGTGGCCTGCCGTTCCGGCCCGCGGCGCGGCCGGGCGTCACGTCGCGGCCGGAGCCGCCGTCCGGAGCGCCGCCCACCGGGCTTCGGGACAGTGCCACCCGCCGTACGCGCTCACGCCCCGTCCGCCCCCGCCGCGGGCGGCGCTCCTGCCCCGTCCCCGCCGCCCCGGGCCGCCCGTACCCCCGGGGCCACCGAGTGCGGCAGCAGGTGGGCCGGGTCCGCGGGGAGGCGGAGTTCGGGGGCGATGCCGTCGGCGAAGCGGTACGGGCGGTGGGCCAGGAGACCGGCGAGGTGGCGGCGGAGGCGGGAGAGCTCCGCGCGGACGGTGACCGTACGGCCGCCGTCGCCGAACAGGTCCCGGGCCAGCTCCGCGGCGGTCCGCCCCTCGGGATGGGTGGCGAGCAGGAACAGCAGCTCGGCGTGGCGGGGGCTCGGCTCGTGCGTCCAGGTGCCCGCCGGGCCGCTGACGGTGAGCGCGGGGCGGTCCGGCGCGGAGAGGTCGAGCAGCGCCCGGTGCGGCCGCGGCGCCGGCTCGCCGCCGACGCGGATCAGCCAGCCGCCCGGCAGCGGCTCCAGCACGCACCGGCCGTGCCGCGGCAGCCACAGCGGCCCGGGCACGGGCGACTTCGGCAGCGCCACCCGGTCCGGCGGCGCCATCCCCACCGCGCCCGCGACCCAGCCGTCCCGGTCGACGGCGAGCGCCTGCCCGCCGAGCCGCGCGAGCACCGGCGCCGCCGTGGACCGCAGCCGCTCCACCGACGCGTGGTGACGCTCCCGCAGCTCCCCCTCGGCCAGCTTCGCGACCGCCGAGACCAGTGCCAGCGTCGCCGGGTGGAACCCGTGCGCGGGCCCGCTGACGTCGAGGGTGCCCAGCAGCCGCCCGTCGCGCGGATCGTGCAGCGGGGCCGCGGCGCACGTCCACTGGTGGTGCGAGCGGACGAAGTGCTCGGCGCTGTGCACCAGGACCGGGCGGCGGGCCACCAGCGCGGTGCCGATGGCGTTGGTGCCGACGACCGGCTCCGTCCAGTCGGCGCCCTTGCCGAAGCCGTGCCGGTCGGCCATCCGCCGGATCGGCGCGGCCCCTTCCAGCCACAGGACCAGCCCGTCGGCGTCGGTGACGACCATGATCTGCTGGGCCGCGTCGGCGGCGGGCAGCAGCGCGTCGTGCAGCACCGGCAGCACGGCGGCCAGCGGCGAGGCGGCCTTGCGGTGCTCCAACTCGGCGGCGGTCAGCGGGCGTTCGCGCCGGTCGCGGTCGGGATCCACACCGCAGCCGCGGACCCGGCGCCAGGAGTCGCCGATGATGTCGCGCGGCTCCGGCCCGCCGTCGCCGGAGAGCCTCGCCTCCCGGAGCGCGGCGAGGCGGCGGGCGGTGGCGCGGACGTCATGGGCCGCCGCCGTGACGCCGCCGTCGGTCGGTCTCTCGCTCACACAGCTCTCCGTTTGTGCCGGGCCCCTCCCGTCCGGGCCGTGTGCCGTCGCGTTACGGGAGAGCCCATTGCACCGAGCCGGTGCAACGGAACGCAACCGTTGTGACCTCCGATGTTCCCGGGGACCGTGGTCCGGGCGGCCGGCGGGGCACCGTCCCCCGCGGTCCCGGCCGGCCGCCCCCGCGCCGCCTCTCCCGTACCGAACGGCGGGCCCGGCGGCGGACGGGGGGAACCGACCGGCGGCCCGGACGCGTGACAGGTGCTGAAACGTCACGCCACCCCGGATGCCGGGCGGGCGGAAAGGCGTTGCCGTACGGGAACCCCTCGTGGCGGGAGGCCGTTCGCCCGGTGTGCCGCCGCACGGAAGCGGCGGAAGGCCGCTCCGGCGGGGAGGGGAGACACCATGAACGCCGCCAGGGACGCCGCGGCCCCGCGTGTCGTGGTGCTCGGCGCCCACGCACCGCTGCGCGCCGCGCGCGCCGACCGGCTGGCCGCGCACTACCGCGTCCCGCGCCGCACCGCCGACTCCATCCCGGCGGCGACGTGCCCGCCGTCCGCCGGGTACGTCGTCGACGCCTCGCCCGGTCTGCTCGCCCGCTTCGCCGGGCGGAGCGGTCCGCCCCCGGCGCTCGCCTTCGCCGATCTGATGGTGTATCTGCGGACGGTCGCCGGCGGCACCGGCGACGCCCACCGCGCGATCCGCTACTACGAGGCCCGCGGCGTTCTCGTCGGCTTCCGTCCCGACGTCCCGGACGAGGAGCTGTACGTCGCCGTCGAGGCGGCGCTGCGCGAGCGCCGCGGCGGCCCGCGCTGAGAGCGGGCGCCGCTGGGCTTGGGCCATCGCCCCGCCGCCCGCGCACCGCCCGGATACGGTGGGCGGGTGCAGCCGGAGAACGAACCGACCGAGCGGCCCGAAGGGCGCCTGACCAGGGCCAGGGTCCTGTACCGCAACGTCTCCAAGCGGCGGCTCGGCTGGCTGCTCCTCAAGGACGTCGTCCAGAGCTGCATGACGTACCGGGTCACCGGACTCGCCGCCGAGGCCGCGTTCTTCTGCCTGCTGTCGCTGCCGCCGCTGCTCCTCGGGCTCATCGGTCTGCTCGGCTACCTGGAGCCGTGGATCGGACAGGCCACCATCGACGGCGTCCGGGAGCAGATCCTCCACGCCTCGTCCGCGGTCCTCTCCGCGCAGGGCGTGAGCGAGATCGCCCGCCCGCTGCTGAACGACGTCTTCACCGGCCGCCGCCCCGACGTCGTCTCCCTCGGCTTCGCCCTCGCCCTGTGGTCCGGCTCGCGCGCCCTCAACGTCTTCGTCGACACCATCACGATCATGTACGGGCTGGACGGCCGCCGCGGCATCGTCCGGACCCGGCTGCTGGCGTTCGTGCTCTACCTCGGCGCGCTGGTCGTCGGCGCCGTCGCGCTGCCGCTGATGGTGGTCGGCCCGGACACCCTGGTGCACTGGCTGCCGGCGAGCGCGGACGTCATCCGGGTGCTGTACTGGCCGGTCGTCCTGCTGCTGTCGGTGGCCTTCCTCACCACGCTCTACCACGTGTCGGTACCGGTCCGCTCGCCCTGGCGGGAGGACATCCCCGGCGCGGTGGTGGCCCTGGCGATGTGGGTCCTGGGCAGCTTCCTGCTGCGCATCTACCTCACCGCGACGGTCGAGGGCCCGACGATCTACGGCTCGCTGGCGGCGCCGGTCGCGGTGCTGCTGTGGATCGGCGTCTCGGCGTTCGCGGTCCTCGTCGGCGCCGCCACGAACGCCGCGACGGACCGCGTCTGGCCCTCCGTCGCGACGGCCGCCGCCCGCGCGGAGAAGGAACGCCGGGCGGCGGAGGCGGCCGCCCGGCGCGAGGAGGCGGAGCGGGACGCCGCCCCGGAGGACCCCGGCGACCCCGGCGACGAGGACGATGAGGACGACGCGGACGGGGACGACGGGGACGACGGCGCGGACGAACCGCCGCCGCCCGCCGAGTACCCGGAGCGGTGGGCCCGCTTCCTGCCGCCCGAGGAGATCCGCGGCCGGCTGCCGCGCCGCCACCGGCGCCCGCGCCGCCGCTGAGCGCCCCCAACCTGCGCCGCGACCACGCCGCGCGGCGGCCGTCCCCGCGGCCGCCTCCCCGCGCCCACCGGAGCCCGCCGTTCCGGGTACGGGCGGGCCACCGGCTGCCTACGCTGACCTCCGCCTCGCAGGGGGGCTTTCCGGCAGGAGGCAGACATGACACTCGCGCGCAGATCCGTACTCCGGGGGTCGGCGGCCACCGCCGGCGCCGTGGCGGGCGCCGCGGCACCGGCACCGGCGACGGCGGCGCCCACCGGCGAGGCCGGCCCGCACGGACGCCCGGCCGCGCCCCTGCTCCAGCGGCAGCCGCACCGGCTCGGCACCCCGGCGGTCAGCGGCGTCCATCTGCAGTTCGGCACGGACCCCGCCACGCAGATGACCGTGTCCTGGATCAGCCCGCAGTCCGTCCGCAGGCCGCAGGTCCGGTACGGCTCACCCGACGGCGGTACGGGCACGGTCGTCGACGCGGAGACCGTGACCTACCGCGACGCGCTGTCGAAGGAGGAGGTGTACGTCCACCACGCCCGGCTCACCGGTCTGCGCCCCGACACGGTCTACCTCTACTCGGCCGGGCACGCCGGGACCGTCCCCGACACCGGATCCTTCACCACCGCCCCGCGCGGGCGCACCGCCTTCACCTTCACCAGCTTCGGCGATCAGGGCGCCCCCAACCTGCGCCGCGACGTCCACTGGCCCGAGGGCAGCGGCACCCCGTCACCGTCGGGCCGCTTCCCGCTGTACACCAGCAGCCAGGCGGGCACCGCCGCCTCCGCCGACATCGTGGCCGCCATCGAGCGCGTCGGCCCGCTGTTCAACCTGATCAACGGCGACCTCTGCTACGCGTCGGCCGCCGGGGTCTTCCACGAGAACCGCGTCGCCACCTGGGCCGACTGGTTCATCGGCAACAGCCGCTCGACCCGGCTGCGCCCGTGGATGCCCTGCGTGGGCAACGCCGAGAACGAGGCGGGCAACGGCCCCCTCGGCACCGCCGGATACCAGGCGTACTACGCGCTGCCCGCGTCGGACGCGTCATCGGATCCGGAGACCCGCGGGCTCTGGTACGCGTTCACCGTGGGCGCGGTCCGCTTCCTCTCGCTCGCCAACGACGACGTGGCGATCCAGGACACCGGCGACACCTACGTCCGCGGCTACTCCGCGGGCGCCCAACGGCGCTGGCTGGAGCGCGAGTTGCGGGCGGCGCGGCACAGCCGGGAGATCGACTGGATCGTGGTCTGCATGCACCACCCGATGATCTCCAGCAGCCGCAGTGGCTCCGGCAGCGACCTCGGGGTCCGCGCCGCCTGGGGCCCGCTCTTCGACACCTACGGTGTCGATCTGGTGCTCGGCGGCCACGAGCACTACTACGAACGCTCGCTCCCCGTACGCGGCACCCTGCCCAACGACGCCCGTACGCCCGTGCCGGCGCAGACCCGCACCGATGTCGCCGACACGGGCCGCGGCACGGTGCACCTGACCATCGGGGGCGGCGGGAACTTCGCCACCACCCAGGACGACCTGTTCCAGGAGGCCAAGGGCCGGGTGGTGGTGGACCTGACGACGGAGCAGGAGGGCCGGCACCGCAAACCGGTGTGGTTCACCGAGGACGCCCCCTGGCGCGCGTTCCAGGACCGCGAACACACCCACGGCTTCGCCGCGTTCGACGTCGACCCCGGCGACGCGCGCGAGGGCCGCACCCGCATGCGGGTCACGTACTACACGTTCGACGGCCCCCACGGCGAGCTGACCCCGGTCGACGGCGTCACCCTGGAACGCCCGCGGGGTGACGCACACCGCTGACGCGGGCCGGCCCCCCCGGGACGGGAAGGCCGCGCCGCCGGCGGCCGACGCACGGGGCACGGCCGGACGACCGCCGCCGGGTGCCGTCGGCGCCCGGCAGCCCCCGCGGGAGCGCACCCCAACGCGACGTCCGTTTCCCGCCGGTGCGCCCGCGCGCGGCGCTCCAGCATGGACCCATGACCACCTACACCGCGCTCCCCGTCGACGCCGCCGCCCTCGAAGAACTCCGGATCACCGACGACGCGGGCCGCCCCTGCGCCCCGTATCTCGCGACCCCCGACGACGAGGGATCCCCGCTGCGCTGCTGTCTGCGCCCCCTCGCGCTCGGCGAGCGGATCGCCCTCGTCTCGTACGCCCCGCTGCGCCGCTGGGCCGCCGCGAGCGGTGCGGGCCCGGGCGCGTACGACGAGCAGGGGCCCGTCTTCATCCACGCCGACGATTGCGGCGGGCCCCTCCCCGGCGGGGGGTACCCCTTCGCCCGGCCGGGCGCCCTGCGGACCGTGCGCCGCTACGACGCCCGGGGCCATATCGCCGGTGGCCGCATGCTGGAGATCCCGTCCGACGCCACGGCCGGTTTCGACGCGGCCTTCGACGAGGCGTTCGCCGACCCGGATGTGGTGCTCGTGCACGTCCGGGCGCTGGAGTACGGATGCTTCCACTTCGAGGTACGACGGCCCGCGGCCCAGGAGCGCCAGCCGGCCCGCCACCGGTGAGCGGGGCCGCCGGACCGGCCGCGCGCGGGGCCGCCGGGCGCCGCCGACCGCGTCCGGCGGCGCCCGTCCGGTGCCCCGCCCCGCGCGGCGGCCCGTCCGGCGCTCACCGACCGCCCGCGAGCACCGGCCCCTCGGCCTCGGCCGTCCAGGGCGCCTTCCGGTACCGCACCAGCAGCATCGCCGCGTCGTCGTGGAGCGGGCCCTCGGCGTGGGCGACGACGTCCTCGCGGACCGCGCACAGGGCGGCCTCGGGGTCGTCGTCCTTCAGCAGCACCGCGCGCTCGTCGAGCGGGTAGAACCGCCCCGTGCCGTCGCGCGCCTCGGTGACCCCGTCGGTGTAGAAGAGCAACTGGTCCCCGGGGGCGAACGGCACCGTGTGCGGCCGTGGCCCGCCGTCGCCGCCGTACGCCGCGAGGCCGAGCGGCAGGGCGCGCTCAGGCGGGGCGGCGAAGTCCACGGTGCCGCCCGCGCGGACCACCAGCGGCGCCGGGTGCCCGAAGTTCAGCAGCGTCGCGGACGGCCCGTCGCCGATCTCCGCGAGCACCGCCGTCACGAACCGCTCACCGCCCAGATGGCGGCCGAGCGCCCGCTCCACCCGCGCGCCGACCGCCGTCAGCTCCGCCTCGTCCTGCGCCGCCTCCCGGAACGCGCCCAGCACCACCGCCGCGCTCTCCACCGCCTCCAGCCCCTTGCCCTGGACGTCGCCGACGATGATCCGTACGCCGCCACCGGGCGAGGGGACCACCTCGTACAGGTCGCCGCCGATGCGCGCCTCGGCCACCGCGGAGGTGTACGAGACCGCGATCCGCAGCGGGCCCGCGCCGCGGGGCACCGGCCGCAGCAGGACCCGCTGGGCGACCTCCGCGATGGAGCGGACGTTCGCCAGCTCCGCCTCGCGCCGCTGGCGCATCACCGCGGCCACCACACCGGCGACCGTCACCCCCGCCACCGACAGCAGCGCGGGCAGCCCGCGCCGCCCCTCGAACAGCCCGTCGTAGATGCCCAGCCCCAGGCAGAGCAGGAAAGCGGCCGAGCCGACCACGGCGGTGCGGCGCCAGCCGCCGACCAGACCGGCGAAGGCGGGCCCCAGCGAGACGAGGGGCAGGAACCCGACCCCGGGCCCGGCGCTGACGTCCACCGCGGTGACCACGGCCATGACGCCGTAGGGGAGCACGGCCAGCACGCGGGCGCTCAGGGGCTGCTGCGAGGGGTCCACGGCCAAGGGGTGCTCCGGCGGTTCGAGGAAAAGGGCGGGCGGCGCGGTGTCCGGCCCGGCCCGCCCCGCCGGAGCTGAGCATAAGCACAGGTCGCTGGGCGAATTACCGCGAATGCGCCCCGTTACCGAATCGCAGTGGCCGTACCCGGCCGGGGCCGGGTCAGGGAAGGGCCGTCCGCACCGACTCCACCCGGCCGGGGCGCAGGATGCGGAGGGGGCCGAGATTGCACGCGGGGCACTCGGTGCGGGACAGCGGCGAGGGGACGCGGACCTCTCCGGAGTAGTACAGGACACGACGCCGGCCGGTGAGGTCGGTGGTGTGCCGGATCTCGTAACTCTCCTCCCAGCCGTGCCCGCAGTGCAGACAGACGAAGGAGTACGCCTCGTGAACGGTCTCGGCCTCGCGGTCCATGTCCACCCACATCCTTCCGCGGCCCCACGGCCCGGACGGCGGGACCTCATCGGTGGCATACCGGGCAGTTCGTGTCTTATTCGTCCATTATTGCGCGGGTGGGGAAAGGGGGTGAAGGCGGGAGCCGTGTGCCTGGCCCGCACCCGGCCGGGTCTCCGCCGCGGGGTGCCCGGACCGGACGCGGCGGGCCCTGAGAGCTCCGGGGACGGCCCGAGCGCCTCAGTGGCGGCCGTGCGCGCTGTCGGCGACACCGCCGAACAGGCGGGCGACGGCCTTGAAGGGCAGGGTGACGACGGTGGCGACGGCGCTGCCGATGGACCTGAGAACATCTGCGATTGCCGTGAGCATGGGTGTCCTCCGTTTCTGCGACGGTCTCGCCGACCGCGACGCGCCGGCGACCGGCCGGGTGCGCGCACCTGGCCGCCACTGCGGAAACGTCATGTTTTCCGCCGGAATTCCTGCCGTGGCCCGCACCCGGAGGACGGACCCGCCCGGCCCCGCCGCGACCGACCCCGCACATCAACGGACCGTCCCCGCGGTGCCGCCCCGTGGCGGGCTCCCCGTGCGCGGGGGCGAGACCGTTCTCCGGGCGGTGCGACGCAGGAGCCGCCGTGCCCGGAGGCGGTCGCCCGCGCGGGCGACCGCCTCCGGCGCGTGCGGGCGCCTCGCCGCGGCGGGCCGCCCCGTCCGTACCAGGGGCCCCGGCGCGCCCCGGAATCAACCCGTACGCCACGGTCTGGCACCGGGCCGGGTGTCTCCGGTCGCAGGTGTCCGGCGGGCGGGCCAGCCTGGAGGTGTCGCCCCACCGAGAGGAAGGCCCACCGTGAACAGCGCGCAGCAGGCGAACCAGCCGGGGCAGCCGGGCCCGGTGCAGGGCAGGGAAGCTCCTCCGGAGCCGTCGTCGGCGTACCACCCGGACGCCGAGGTCGTCGTCGAGGTCACCGACTGTGCGACACAGGACGCGCAGGCCGTCTTCAGCGCGCTGCGTACCTCCTTCGCGTGCGACCGGGCGCCGGAGGACGTGCCGCGCGTCGTCGCCGGTCCGCACCCCACCGTGTGGACCTCGACGTTCGACGTGACCGAGCTGAGGGCGGAGCCCGCACCCGCCCGGCTGACCGCACCCGTCTCCATCAGCCTCCAGGGCGGCTACTGGGCGGTGGCCCGGCTGCGGGACAGCCTCCGCCCGGCCTTCGCCGTCCAGGTCACCGGCACCGTCGCCGGCGATCAGGAACAGGAGGTCCAGCTCCGGCTGGAGAACCGCTGACCGTCACCTGGACGGCACCGGACCGGCCGGGCGAGGCGCGTGCCGCGGCGGCCGCGCCGTCGCGCGGGCGGCCGTCGCGCCTGATAGGCAGAGGGGACCGCCCCCGGCGGACGCGGTCCGGCCCGGCGTCCGCGCCCGGGCGGCCCGGCCCGTCACCTCCGGCCGGGCCGTCCGCCGGAGCGCCGTCCCCGAACCGTCCCGCAGCCGCACCTCCCGCCGCGTGTGCCCGCCGCCGGCGGTGCGCGGCCCAGCCCGAAAGGCGAGCGCGTGGAGCCCACCGCACCCCCTCCCGACGCCGGCGGGGCGCCGCCCGGAGCCACCGGCTCCACGGTCACCCTGCACGTCAACGGCGTACCGCACCGGCTGACCCTCGACCACCGCACCACCGCCCTGGACGCGCTCCGTGTCCACCTCCGGCTGACCGGTACGAAGAAGGGCTGCGACCACGGGCAGTGCGGCGCCTGCACCGTCCTCGCCGACGGGCGGCGCGTCAACAGTTGTCTGCTGCTCGCCGTCACGCTCGACGGCGTACCCCTCACCACCGTCGAGGGGCTCACCGACGGCGGGGACCTCCACCCGCTCCAGCGCGCCTTCCTGGAGCGGGACGCGTTCCAGTGCGGCTACTGCACGCCCGGCCAGCTCTGCTCGGCGGCCGGGGCGCTCCGGGAGGCCGCCGACGGGCACCCCTCCCACGTCACCCCGGACACCGCGCCGCCGGGCGCCCCGGTGGAGCTGACCGCGGAGGAGATCCGGGAGCGGATGAGCGGCAACCTGTGCCGCTGCGGCGCCTACCCGCGCATCGTCGAGGCGATCGGCGACGCCACCGCGCACCGGGCCGGACCACCCGCCTCGCCCACCGTCCACGGCCTCGGCGCCGTCTCCGTCCACGAGGCCCGGGAGGGGTCGTGAAACCCTTCGGCTATCTGCGTCCCGCCACCGTCGACGAGGCCGTACGGGCCCGGGCCGCGCACCCGGGGGCCGCGTTCCTCGGCGGCGGCACCAACCTCGTCGATCTGATGAAACTCGGCGCCTGTGCCCCGGACCCGCTCATCGACGTCGGGCGGCTGCCGCTGGACCGGATCGAGGAGCTGTCCGACGGCGGGCTGCGGATCGGCGCCACCGTCCGCAACAGCGATCTCGCCGCCGCGCCCGTCGTCCGGGAGCGCTACCCGGTGCTCTCCCAGGCGCTGCTGGCCGGCGCCTCGGGGCAGTTGCGCAACGCCGCGACCACCGGCGGCAACCTCCTCCAGCGCACCCGCTGCGGCTACTTCCAGGACGTCTCCACCCCGTGCAACAAGCGGGAGCCGGGCAGCGGCTGCCCCGCCGTCGAGGGCGTCCACCGCGATCTCGCCGTCCTCGGGCACTCCGCGCACTGCGTCGCCACCCACCCCTCCGACCTGGCCGTGGCCCTCGCCGCACTGGACGCCGCCGTCGAGGTGACCGGCCCGGACGGCGCCCGCGCCATCCCGGTCACCGCCTTCCACCGGCTGCCGGAGGACCACCCGGAGCGCGACACCGTCCTGGAGCCGGGCGAGCTGATCACCGCGGTGCGGCTGCCCCCGCCGCCGCCCCTGGCCCACGGGCGTTACCGCAAGGTCCGCGACCGCGCCTCGTACGCCTTCGCGCTGGTCTCCGTCGCCGCGCTGCTGGAGGTCCGCGACGGGACGGTGCACCGCGCGGCGCTCGCCTACGGCGGGCTGGCGCACCGGCCCTGGCGCGCCACCGCGGCGGAGGAGGTGCTGCGCGGCGCCCCGGCCACCGCCGACACCTTCGGCCGCGCCGCCGACGCCGAACTGGCCGCCGCCCGCCCGCTGCGCGACAACGGCTTCAAGGTGCCACTGGCCCGCCGGCTGACCGTCTCCGTCCTGGGCGGGCTCGCCGCCCGCCACCGCTGACCCGCGTACCGCCCCGCCGCCCGGACCCTGTGAGGACGCGCCCCATGAGCCACGATCCGCAGCCCGCCGCCGCCCCGGGGGCGCCCCGCCGTCCGCTCGGGGCGCCCGTCGCCCGCCGCGAGGGACACGCCAAGGTCACCGGCGCCGCCCAGTACGCCGCCGAGCCCGCACCGCCGGGGCTCCTGCACGCCTGGCCGGTGCCCGCGACCGTCGCCCGCGGCCGGATCACCGCCGTCGACACCGCCGCCGCCCTCGCCCTGCCCGGGGTGCGCGCCGTCCTCACCCACGAGAACGCCCCGCGCCTGGAACCACCCGAGGACCCGGCCGTCGCCGTCCTCCAGGGACCGGCCGTCCCGCACCGCGGCTGGTACGTCGCGCTCGCCGTCGCCGACACCCCGGAGACGGCCCGCGCCGCCGCCGAAGCCGTCCGCGTCCGCTACGACGCCGAGGAACACGACGTCACCCTCACCGTCGACCACCCGGGGCTGTACGTGCCGAAGGAGGCCAACGGCGGCTACCCGGGGGCGCGCGAGCGCGGCGACTTCGACGCGGCGTACGCCGGTGCGCTGGTCACCGTCGACGCCACGTACACGGTGAGCGCGCTGCACAACCACCCCATGGAGCCGCACGCCTCCACCGCGTGGTGGGACGGCGGGCGGCTCACCGTCCACGACTCCACCCAAGGGGCGACAAAGGGGCGGGACGATCTGGCGGCGCTGTTCGGGCTGGAGCGGCGGGACGTCACGGTCGTCGCCGAACACATCGGCGGCGGCTTCGGCTCCAAGGGCACCCTCCGCCCGCAGGCGGTCCTCGCCGCGATGGCCGCCCGCGTCACCGCCTGCCCCGTCACGCTCGCCCTGCCGCGCCGCGAGATGCCCGCCGTGGTGGGGCACCGGGCGCCCACCATCCAGCGGGTACGGCTGGGCGCCGGGGCCGACGGGCGGCTCACCGCCCTCGCGCACGAGGTGGTCACCCACACCTCGACGGTCAAGGAGTTCGTCGAGCAGGCGGCCGTCCCCGCCCGGATGATGTACACCTCGCCGCACAGCCGCACCGTGCACCGCGTGGTGGCGCTGGACGTGCCGAGTCCGTCGTGGATGCGCGCCCCGGGCGAGGCGCCCGGGATGTACGCCCTGGAGTCGGCGCTGGACGAACTCGCCGTCCTCCTCGACCTCGACCCGGTCGAACTGCGGCTGCGCAACGAGCCGGAGACCGAACCGGACTCCGGCCGCCCGTTCAGCAGCCGGGGCCTGGCCCCGGCGCTGCGGGAGGGCGCGGAACGCTTCGGCTGGCGCCCCCGCGACCCCCGCCCCGGCGTCCGGCGCGAGGGCGATCTGCTGCTGGGCACCGGCGTCGCCGCGGCCACCTACCCGGTGCTGATCGCCCCGTCGTCCGCCGAGGCGCACGCCGGACCCGACGGCGGCTTCCGCGTCCGGATCAACGCCACCGACCTCGGCACCGGCGCCCGCACCGTCCTCGGACAGGTCGCCGCGGAGGCGCTCGGCGTCCCCGAAGAGCGGGTCCGCGTGGAGATCGGCCGCAGCGATCTGCCGGACGCCTCGCTGGCCGGCGGCTCCTCCGGCACCGGCTCCTGGGGCTGGGCCGTCCACAAGGCGTGCCGCGCCCTGCGGGAGCGGATGGACGCACATCAGGAGCCGCTGCCCGCCGAGGGGCTGACCGTCACGGCGGACACCCGGAAGGAGGTGTCCGCCGGATCGCCCTACGCCCGGCACGCGTTCGGCGCCCACTTCGCCGAGGTGCAGGTCGACACCGTCACCGGGGAGGTGCGGGTACGCCGGATGCTCGGCATGTTCGCGGCCGGCCGGATCCTCAACCCCCGTACCGCGCGCTCGCAGTTCATCGGCGGGATGACGATGGGCATCGGCATGGCGCTGACCGAACACAGCGCCCTGGACCCGGCCTTCGGCAGCTTCACCGCCCGCGACCTCGCCTCGTACCACGTCCCGGTCTGCGCCGACATCCACACGATCGAGGCGCACTGGATCGACGAGGACGATCCGCACCTCAACCCGATGGGCAGCAAGGGCATCGGGGAGATCGGCATCGTCGGCGCCGCCGCGGCGGTCGGCAACGCCGTCCACCACGCCCTCGGCGTCCGCCTGCGCACCCTTCCGCTGACACCGGACGCGGTGCTGCCGCATCTGCCGTGAGGCGCGCCGCTCCCGAGTGGCGTGCTCCGGAGCGGCGGGCGCGGGCGGGGGCGGGGGCGGGATGCGCCCGTGCGCGCCGAGGCCCGTGGCACGGCCGGCGGGGCGTGGCCGGGGTGCCGGACGCCCGGGCCGGTCCGGCGCCGGCGGCCCGCCGCCCGCCCTCCCGCGTTGCGGCCGCCCGGCGACCGGGTGACCATGGTCCTCACTCACCGTTTCTGTGATCTCACCCTCCGTGCTGACGCCCGGGGGAGGCGGGTGAGCCGTGCGCGTTAAGGAGCCACCCCCATGACTGTCACCGCCCACCGCCATTACGCGGCCGAGCTGCGCGTCACCGCGGAGCGGGTGCCGCGGATCCGGCGCATCGCGGCCGCGCATCTGCGCCACTGGCGGCTGGCGGCGGAGATACCGGCCGCCTGCCGCGGACTGACCGAATTGCTGGCAGGCGTTCTGCGGCAGGCCGGACCGGACACGGTGTGCGTGGTCGAACTCCGTTGGAGCGGCCGCCATCTGACCGTCTCGGTCGCCGACCGCGGGCCGCGGTTGCCGCGGCTGGACAGCGCGCGGGGCGGCCCGCTCGCCGTCGTCGCCGGACTCAGCGACAGTTGGGGCACCTGCCCCACCGCCGACGGCAAGGTCGTCTGGTTCACCCGCCGGGTCACCGCCGCCCGCGGGACCCCGCTGACGGCGCCGGTGCCGGTCCGCTCCGTTCCCGGCGCCGCGCACCGCCCGGACACCGGCCCCGGACTCCCGGCACCCGGGGCGCCCGCGGCGGTGTGAGTCCGCCCGTACGCCACGGCCGTCCTCCGCGCGGCGGGCCACCGCGCGGCGGACGGCCCGCTCGTCAGCCCCGCCGCTCCCGCGCCCGCGGCGTGCCGGTCAGCGCGCGGTGCACCAGCCGGGCACCGGCGCGGGCGGTACGGGCGTCGATGTCGAGGTCCGGGTTCAGCTCCGCGATGTCGACGACGGCCAGCTTCCCGCTCGCCGCCACCGCCGTGACGACGCGCTCCACGATCTCCATCGGCACCCCGTACGCGGCGGGCGCGCTGACGCCCGGCGCCGCCGCCGCGGGCAGCACGTCCAGGTCGACGCTGAGGTGGACGAGGTCGCAGGAGTCGAGGAACGCGCCGGTGAACGCCTCCACGCGGTCCGGTGAGAGCAGTCCGCAGTCGGTGTCCTCCAGGTAGCGCACGCCCAGCCGGTCCGCGGTGCGGAACAGCCGCTCGGTGTTGCTCGGGCGGCTGATGCCCAGCACCCGGTAGTCCAGGCGCCGCCCTTGGCGCTCCTCGTCCCGCGCCATCTGGAGGAACGGCGTGCCGGAGCTGGGCCGGGGCGCGTCGCGCAGATCGAAGTGGGCGTCGAGGTTGAGCACCCCGAGCCGCGCCCCGCCGCGCATCGCGCGGCTCCCGGCCAGCCCCAGGTACGTGCCGTACGCCACCTCGTGGCCGCCGCCGAGGACCGCCACCGGGCCGCCCGCGTCGAGCAGCGCGGTGACCGCCGCGCCCAGCCGCCGGTGGCCGTCCTCCAGCTCACCGTCGCCGACCACGACGTCCCCGGCGTCCACCGCGCGCAGCGGCGCGGGCAGCGCCATGGAGGCGAGCGCGGACCGCAGCGCCCCGGGACCGGCGGCCGCACCCGGCCGTCCCTGGTTGCGGCGGACGCCCTCATCGCTGCGGAAGCCGACGAACGCGGCGTCCCGGGGCGCGTCCGCACCGGTGTCCGGCGTGGTCACGTGGTGCCAGCGCAGTACGTCGTCACCGTCCCCGTCGCTCCGCCCGGTCCACGGCACCGCCGCCACGTCCACGGTCATCGTCCGCCCTTTCCGCCTCTCCCGCCGCGGCCACCCGGCCCGGCCGTCCCATGACAGCGCCGCCGCGCCGGGCGGGCCAGCGCACGGCCCGGTTCTCCTCGGATCCGAGACGGTGTTCGGGTACGCCCTAGAATCTTCCTGGCGCGGCACGGACCCGCGCCGCGGGCGAAACGGGCAGAGCGGTACGAGTGACGACGACGAGGGCGGGAAACGGCGTGGCGGCGGAGACGGCGGAGCTCGCGCGGCGGTACGCGGCGACCGCGTCCGGGGCGACGCCCGCGTACCAGCGGGTCAAGGACCTGGTGACCGAGGAGATCATGAGCGGCCGGTGGCGTGAGGGCGACGCCCTGCCGTCGGAGAGCCGCTTCGTCGAGGCGCTGGGCCTGTCCCGGATGACGGTCAACCGCGCGCTGCGGGAACTGGCCGCCCAGGGGCTGATCCGCCGCGTCATGGGTGTCGGCAGCTTCGTCGCCCTGCACAAGGGCAGCTCGGCGCTGGTCGAGGTGCACAACATCGCCGACGAGGTGGGCGCGCGCGGGCACCGCCACCGCGCCGAGGTGCGCTTCGTCCGCGAGGAGGCGGCGGGCCAGGAGATCGGCGCCCGCTTCGGTATCGGCGAGGGCACACCGGTCTTCCACTCCCAGGTGGTGCACTTCGAGGACGACGTCGCCATCCAGTTGGAGGACCGCTACGTCCACCCGGACTTCGCCCCCGGCTACCTGGAGCAGGACTTCACCCGGCGCACCCCGTTCACCTTCCTGTCCGAGGTGGCGCCGCTGGGCAAGGGCGAGCACGTCGTGGAGGCGGTGCTGCCGTCGGCGGACGAGTGCCGGATCCTGCGGGTGGCGGCGTCCGAGCCGTGCCTGCTGATCCAGCGCCGTACGTGGTCGGGCGAGGCGCTGGTGAGCGTCGCGCGGCTGCTCCATCCCGGCTCGCGCTACCGCCTGGTGGGCACCTTCGACTCCCGCTGACCGGACGGGCCCCTTCCGCTCCTGGTCCGGGGCGCGGGTACCGTCAAGGCGCGCGCTCCGGCGCGCGGCCGGAGACGGCGGCGGTCAGCCGGGCGGCGCCGCGCAGCAGTTCGTCGCGGACCCGTTCCGCGTCGTGCGGCCGGTGGTGGCGGCACCAGGTGGCGGAGAGCGCCGCGACCGGGTGCCCGAGGTGGTCGAAGGCGGCCACGCCGATCGACCGGAGTCCGGGCGCGACCAGCTCGGTCTCCTCCGACCAGCCACGGGCCCGCTCCCGGTCCAGCTCCGCGCGCAGCTCGGTCAGCGACCGGGGGCCCTTGCCGGTCCGGGTGACGAGGTCGCCCGGGCGCGGGAAAGCGGCGCGGAGCTGGGCCTCGGCGCAGTGCGCGAGCAGCGCCCGGCCGGTGGCGGTCAGATGGGCCGGCAGCCGGACGCCGACCTCGGTGACGAGCGGTCGGGCCACCTCGTGGCGGTGGGGCGGCGGCTGCTCCTTGAGCAGGTAGACCGTCTCGGCGCCGTGCAGCACGCCCAGGTGTACGGGGTGGCCCAGCCGCCGGGCGAGAGCACCCGCGACGGGGCGGGCGAGACGTTCCAGGGGTTCGTGGCGGCGGTGTGCCGCCCCGAGCTCCAGGGCGGCGGCGCCCAGGCCGTACGCCCGCTCCTCGGGGAGATGGACGACAAAACCGCGATCGATCAGGATCGCCAGGATGTGGTAGGCGGAGGATGACGGAATTCCCAGCTCACGGGCGAGCGCCGCGGCGCGCACCGGCCCGGGACGGGCGGCGAGGTGGCCGAGGATGTCCAACGCCCGCCCCACGGCGGGCGAGGCGCTCGACCCACGCTCATGTTCCTGCACCGGACCACCTCTTGACGTGCCTGTCTATACAGGAATATACAGGCGCTCTTGCGGTCTTGCGAGGGGCGCCGGCGGGCAGTTGGCCCGGGCCGCGCGCCGTATGTCAGGGACGGACGTGCCATTCCCCGAGGAGGGGCATCCTTTGACCACCGGAACAGCGACGCTGCGCAGGGGCCTGCGGTCGCGCCACATTCGTTTCATCGCGCTGGGTTCCGCCATCGGAACCGGCCTTTTCTACGGATCGTCGGAGGCGATCCAGGCGGGCGGCCCGGCCGTTCTGCTCGCCTATCTCATCGGCGGTGCCGCGGTATTCCTGGTGCTGCGTTCGCTCGGCGAGATGGCCGTGCACAATCCGTGCGCCGGCTCTTTCGGCGAGTACGCGACCCGCCATCTGGGATCGCTCGCCGGATTCACCACCGGCTGGACCTACGCCTTCGAAATGGTCATCGTCTGTATCGCCGACATCACCGCGCTCGGCGTCTACATGGGCTTCTGGTTCCCCGATGTGCCGCGCTGGATCTGGCTGCTGGCGGCGATTCTCGTCATCGGTGTGCTGAACCTCTTCCACGTCAAGGTCTTCGGCGAGATAGAGTTCTGGCTCTCGCTCGTGAAGGTCGTCGCCATCATCGCCATGATCATCGCCGGTGTGGTGGTGCTGGTCATCGGATTCAAGGGCGGCGGCGGGGAACACACCGGAATATCCAACCTCTGGTCGCACGGCGGCTTCTTCGCGCAGGGTGCCCACGGATTCATCATTTCCTTCGCCGTGGTGATGTTCGCCTTCGGCGGCACCGAGATCATCGGCGTCACCGCGGGCGAGGCGGAGGACCCGAAAAAGACGCTCCCCGGCGCGGTCAACTCCATTCCCGTGCGCATCGTGCTCTTCTACGTATTGACCCTCGCGGTCATCATGTCGCTGAATTCCTGGGAGAACGTCGGCTCCAACGGCAGCCCGTTCGTACAGATCTTCGTCGGCCTCGGCATCACATCCGCCGCGACCGTCCTGAATATCGTGGTGGTCGTCGCGGCGCTCTCCGCCATCAACAGCGACATTTTCGCGGCGGGCCGCATCATGTACGGAATGGCCGAGCGCGGCCAGGCGCCGAAGGTCATGCGGAAGCTTTCCCGCAGCGGTGTGCCGGTCATGACCGTCACCATCATGATCGGTGCGCTGCTGCTGGGCGTCCTGCTCAATTACCTGATCCCCGACAAGATCTTCCTCATCATCTCCTCGATCGCGACGTTCGCGACCGTCTGGGTCTGGCTGATGATCCTGCTGACCCAGATGAAGGCCCGCCGCGCGATGAGCGCCGAGGAGCAGGCGGCGCTCGACTACCCGGCGCCGTTCTGGCCCTACGGGCAGATCATCGCGGTCGTCTTCATGACCGGCGTGACGGTGTTGCTGGCCTTCTCCGCGAGCACCCGCGTCGCGCTGATCGTCGGCGCCGTCTGGCTCGCCCTGCTGGCCGTCGTCCACCGCCTCTGGCTCCGCCCCCGCGAGGCCGCCCGCGCGGCGTCGGCGGCCACCGGCCCCGTGACCGCCGGGCCCCAGGATGGCGAGGAGGCGGAGCCCCGCGCCTCCGCCACGCCCACCGCCGCCGAGTAGCCGCACTCGACGCACCCTGGGCTCTCCGAAGGCCCCGCTCCACGCGCCAGGCGTGAGGCGGGGCCTTCTGCCGTGGCGTGGGGCGGTGCCTGCCGGTGGCCGAGGAGGCGGGCCGGGGCGCGTGGCGGCCGCCGGGCTCCGGCGGAACCGGGGCCTGCCCGCGCCGGGCCCGCGGCCCTCACCGGCGCACGGCCCGAACCGGCCCGCGGCCCGAACCGGCGCGTGGTCCAGCCGGTACGTCCCCCCCCCGTACGGGTGCGCCGCCCCTCGTCCCGTACCGGCCGCACGAGCCGCCCCACCGCCGGCTCGGGCTCCGCGCAGCCACGGTTGCGTCAGCGCTGACCGGGGTGGTCGGCCGAGCCGGTCGTCGGCGTTGACGCGGATGCTCCCGCGGGCGTGCGCCGGGGCGTGTCCGCCGCGGTGGCGATGACCTCGTCCAGGACGTCGCGCGTGTAGTACAGGTCCTGGATGGAACGATCGATGCGGGTGCGCTCCATCCGGAGCTGGTCCACCAGCCACGGGGTGGCAGTCGCCGCGGGGCCGCCGTCGTGGTCACGCATACAGGGAAGGATGTCCGCGATCTTCTCGCCGCACAGGCCGGCCGCGAGCAGCTGCTGGATGAGGACCACACGGTCGACAGCCGCCTCCGGGTACTCCCGGTGCCCTCCGGGCGTGCGCCGGGAGGCGAGCATGTGCTTCTGCTCGTAGTAGCGCAGGGAGCGTACGCTCACGCCGGTACGCCGGGACAACTCACCGATCTTCATCTGGTATCCAGCCTGCTGCTCGACTCGGGTTGAACCTGACACTGATGTCACATTCTACGGTTCCCGCATGACGAACACAGGCGCATCTCCCCTCCTCGCCCCCTACTTCTCCGGCAGCCTCTCGCTTCCCAACCGTCTCGTCATGGCCCCCATGACCCGGTTCCGCGCACACGAGGACGGGACCCCGCTTCCGGTGGTCGCGGACCATTACGCGCAGCGCGCGGCGGCCGGGCTCCTCATCACCGAGGGCATATGGCCGCACCGCCGGGGGCAGAGCGGCTGGCGCCTCCCGGGTCTGGAGACCGAGGCCCATGTCGCAGGCTGGCGGACCGTCACCGACGCGGTGCACGCGCACGGCGGGCGGATCTTCGCGCAGCTCATGCACGGCGGACGTCAGGGGCACCCGCGCTCCCGGCTGCTCGGGGACGTCCCGGCCGGACCGTCCGCCGTACCGGTGCCCGGCCCCGTGCACGTCAAGGACGGCAAGGCCGACCCGCCCGTACCTCGCGTGATGACGGCGGAGGACATCCGTACGGCCATCGCCGATCACGTCGCCGCCGCCCGCAACGCCCTGCGGGCCGGATTCGACGGGGTGGAACTCCACGGCGCCAACAGCTACCTCATCCACCAGTTCCTGGCGGACAACACCAACCTCCGCGACGACGCCTACGGACACGACAAGGCACGGTTCGCCGTCGAACTGGTCACCGCTGTCGCCGAAGCCGTCGGGGCGCACCGGACCGGGCTCCGCCTCTCCCCGGGCAACCCGCAGTTCGGCATGGTCGAGCACGCCCCCGCGCGCATCTACCGGGCGCTTCTCGCATCCCTGGACCCGCTCGGGCTGGCCTACCTCCACCTCACCGACAACGACACCTATCCGGCCCTCGCCGACCTGCGCCCGCGGTGGCACGGCACGCTCATCGCCAATGTCGGCGAGAACCACCCGCCCACCACACAGAGCCAGGGGGAACGGGTGCTCTCCGCAGGCGGCGCGGACCTGATCTCCTACGGGCGCGCTTTCCTCACCCACCCCGATCTGCCCGCGCGCATAGCCGTCAACGATCCGCTCGCCACCCCGATCAGGAAGGAACACCTCTACACGCACGGGGCGGAGGGATACACCGACTACCCGACGCTCGCAGAGGAACGTGCGGGCCGGCCGGTACCCGTCGTGGCGGCGTGAAGCCGACTCCGGTGCGCCGTACCCACGTCCCGCTCGCCCGGTTCACCGCCCGGACCGGTGCGGCCGCCGGGGCCCGGCGCGCGGTGCCGAGCCTCGCCGGGACGTGCCGCCCTCCGGTCCCTCACCCGTGAAGCGCTCGCCGAGTACGGCCCCGAACGCCGGACGCCCGCACCCCGCAGGAAAGCCGCGGCGTGCGGGCGTCCGGCGTTCGGCCGCGGGGTCACGCCTGGGCGGCGTCCTCCCGCATGGGGACGCGGACGCCGCGCTCGGCGGCGACGTTCTCGGCGATGTCGTAGCCGGCGTCGACGTGGCGGATCACGCCCATGCCCGGGTCGTTGGTCAGCACCCGGCGGACCTTCTCACCGGCCAGCGGCGTGCCGTCCGCGACGCAGACCTGGCCCGCGTGGAGCGAGCGGCCCATGCCGACGCCGCCGCCGTGGTGCAGGGAGACCCAGGACGCGCCGGAGGCGACGTTGACCATGGCGTTGAGCAGCGGCCAGTCCGCGATGGCGTCCGAACCGTCGAGCATCGCCTCGGTCTCGCGGTACGGGGAGGCGACCGAACCGCAGTCCAGGTGGTCACGGCCGATGGCCAGCGGGGCCTGGAGTTCGCCGGAGGCGACCATGTCGTTGAAGCGCTCACCGGCCTTGTCGCGCTCGCCGTAGCCGAGCCAGCAGATCCGGGCGGGCAGACCCTGGAAGTGGACCCGCTCACCGGCCATCTTGATCCAGCGGTGCAGCGACTCGTTCTCCGGGAAGAGGTCGAGGATCGCCTTGTCCGTCTTGTGGATGTCCGACGCCTCACCGGACAGCGCCGCCCAGCGGAACGGGCCCTTGCCCTCGCAGAACAGCGGCCGGATGTACGCCGGGACGAAGCCGGGGAAGGCGAACGCCCGGTCGTAACCGGCAAGTTGCGCCTCGCCGCGGATGGAGTTGCCGTAGTCGAAGACCTCGGCGCCGGCGTCCATGAAGCCGACCATCGCCTCGACGTGCTTGGCCATCGACTCGCGCGAGCGGGTGGTGAAGCCCGCCGGGTCCTTGGCGGCGGCGTCCTTCATGTCCTCGAAGGCGATGCCGACGGGGAGGTAGGACAGCGGGTCGTGGGCGGAGGTCTGGTCCGTCACGATGTCGATCGGCGCGCCCTCGGCGAGCATCCGCGGCAGCAGCTCCGCGGCGTTGCCGAGCAGGCCGATGGAGAGCGGCTCGCGCCGGTCACGGGCCTCGGTGGCGAGCTGGAGCGCGTGGGCGAGGTTGTCGGCCTTCACATCGAGGTAGCGGTGCTCGATACGGCGCTCGATGGCGCGCGGGTCGCAGTCGATACAGATCGCGACGCCGTCGTTCATCGTGACGGCCAGCGGCTGGGCGCCGCCCATGCCGCCGAGGCCGGCGGTGAGGGTGATCGTCCCGGCCAGCGTGCCCTGGAACTTCTTCGCGGCGACCGCGGCGAACGTCTCGTACGTGCCCTGGAGGATGCCCTGGGTGCCGATGTAGATCCACGAACCGGCGGTCATCTGGCCGTACATGGTCAGGCCGAGCTGCTCCAGGCGGCGGAACTCCTCCCAGTTCGCCCAGTCGCCGACCAGGTTGGAGTTGGCGAGCAGCACCCGCGGCGCCCACTCGTGGGTCTGCATGACGCCGACCGGGCGGCCCGACTGGACGAGCATCGTCTCGTCCTGCTTGAGGGTCTTCAGCGTGCGGACCATCGCGTCGAACGAACGCCAGTCGCGGGCCGCCTTACCGGTGCCGCCGTAGACGACGAGGTTGTCCGGGTGCTCCGCCACCTCGGGGTCCAGGTTGTTCTGCAGCATGCGCAGGGCGCCTTCCTGCTGCCAGCCCAGCGTGCTCAACTGCGTGCCACGGGTGGCCCGTACCGGTCGTGCACCGTGCATGGTGAGTCCATTTCCGTGAGGAGGGATCGGTGAGTGGGGAGAGCGGGGGAGGAGCGGTCAGCGCAGCGGGCCGGTGACGGACTCCGCGGCGCGCAGCGCTTCGCCGGAGGCGACGTAGCGGACCGCGGCCTCGATCTCGGGGGCGAGGTAGCGGTCGGTGCCCGGGCCCTCGACGTCGCGGCGGAGCCCGGCGACGACCGCGCCGGTGGCCGGCGACGGCGTCAGCGGGGCGCGCAGGTCCAGGGCGCGGGCGGCGGTCAGCAGCTCCACGGCGATGACGCGGGTGAGGCCGTCGATGCCCCTGCGCAGCTTGCGGGCGGCGGACCAGCCCATCGAGACGTGGTCCTCCTGCATGGCGCTGGAGGGGATCGAGTCGACCGACGCGGGCGCGGCGAGCCGCTTCAGCTCCGAGACGATGGCCGCCTGGGTGTACTGCGCGATCATGTGGCCGGAGTCCACGCCCGGGTCGTCGGCGAGGAAGGCGTTCAGCCCGTGGTTGCGGGCCACGTCCAGGAAGCGGTCGGTGCGGCGCTCGGAGACCGAGGCGACGTCGGCGACCGAGATGGCGAGGAAGTCGAGGACGGCGGCGACCGGCGCGCCGTGGAAGTTGCCGTTGCTCGCCACCCGCCCGTCGGGCGTCACCACGGGGTTGTCGACGGCGCTCGCCAGCTCCCGCGAGGCGACCAGCGCGGCGTGCGCGGCGGTGTCCCGCGCGGCGCCGTGCACCTGCGGCGAACAGCGCAGCGAGTACGCGTCCTGCACCCGGGTGCACTCCGGTCCGCGGTGGCTCGCCACGATCGCGGAGTCGGCGAGCACCGCGCGGAGGTTGGCGGCGCTGTCGGCCTGGCCCGGGTGCGGGCGCAGCGCCTGGAGGTCGGCGGCGAAGACCGCGTCCGTACCGAGCTGCCCCTCGACGCTCATCGCCGCGCTGATGTCGGCGGTGGCCAGCAGCGTCCGCAGGTCGTGCAGGGCGAGCACGAGCTGGCCCAGCATGCCGTCGGTGCCGTTGATGAGGGCCAGGCCCTCCTTCTCCTGGAGCACGACCGGGGTGATCCCGGCGGCGGCCAGCGCCTCGCCCGCCGGGCGCAGCGTGCCCTCGGCGTCGCGGACCTCGCCCTCGCCCATGACGGCCAGTGCGCAGTGCGCGAGCGGCGCCAGGTCACCGGAGCAGCCGAGCGAGCCGTACTCCCGCACGACGGGGGTGATGCCCGCGTTCAGCAGCGACGCGTACGCCTGCGCCGTCTCCGCGCGGACGCCGGTGCGGCCGGTGGCCAGGGTGGACAGGCGCAGCAGCATCAGCGCCCGGATCACCTCGCGCTCGACCTCGGGGCCGGAGCCCGCGGCGTGCGAGCGGACCAGGCTGCGCTGGAGCTGGGCACGCAGCTCGGTGGGGATGTGGCGGGTGGCGAGGGCGCCGAAGCCGGTGGAGACGCCGTAGTGCGGGGTGACGTCGTCGGCCAGCGCCTCGACGACCTTCCGGCTCTGGCCGATCTCCTGGCGGGCCGCCGCCGAAAGCTCCACGCGGGCACCGTGGCGGGCGACGGAAACGACATCGTCGGCGCTGAGCGGGCCGACATCAACGAGAACGTGGTTCATGTCTCCATGAAGCACCCCGGGGCCGGGGTTCCGCCACGTCCGTCAAGAGTCTTATGTCTGGGATCCAAGACATTCGTGGGCGCCGCGGGGCGTCCCGCCGGCGGGACGGCGGTAGCGTCACCGCATGTCCATCGTGCCCGCGGCGGCCCAGGTCCTGGCCGTACTGCGCTATCTCGCCCGGCAGGCGGGACCGGTCCAGGCCGCCGCCATCAGCCGCGACGTGGGGCTGCCCCGCTCCACGACGTACCACCTCCTCGACACCCTCGTGCACGACGGTTTTGTGGTGCATCTGGCGGACGAGCGCCGCTACGGCCTCGGCGTCAGCGCCTTCGAGCTGGGCTCCGGCTACAGCCGCCAGGCACCGCTGGCCCGCCTCGCCCGGGTGCCGCTCGCCGGTCTGGTGGACCGCACGGGCCACAGCGCCCACCTCGCGGTGCTGCACGGCCGCGAGGTCCTCTACGTCATCGAGGAACGGGCCCTGGGGCGCCCGCCGCTGGTGACCGAGGTGGGGGTGCGGCTCCCGGCGCATCTGACGGCCAGCGGCCGGGCGATGCTGGCCCGGCTGGCGCGGGCGCAGGTCAGGGCGCTGTTCCCCGACCCGTCGGCGTTCGTGGAGCGCACCGGCACCGGCCCGCGGTCGCTGTCCGCGCTGCACCAACTGCTGGTCGAGGTGCGGCGGCGCGGTTACGCCACGGAGGAGGGCGAGGTCACGGCCGGGTTCTCGTCGGTGGCCGCGCCGGTCCTCGACCACGGGGCGCACCCCATCGCCGGGGTGGCGACGACCTTCCCGGCGGCCGGGGTGGACGCCGCCCAGCGCGCCCGGCTGGCCGAGGAGGTCGCCCGCACCGCCCGCGAACTGACCCTGCGGGTCGGCGGCACCCCGGTGTGAACGCCCCCTTCCGGCAAGGGCGTTGAGGCAACGTTCAGCGAACGGCAATCCGCCCCGCCCACTCTCTCCGTACGGGCCCTCGCCGATGTGCCACGGGGGAGAGGGCCCGGCCAGATCCCGGGCGGCCGTGGGGGGGCGGACGCGCCGGGGGTACGGACGCGGGGCCCGGCGGGGGGAGGGTCCGGTGTCCGTACCGGGGCCGTTCCTGGGGAGGACGGTCCCGGAGCCGGGTGGCGCCCGGAACCGGCCTCCGGGCGCCACCCCGGACACGGAAGAGGCCCGGCACCGCGGAGGTGCCGGGCCGCGGGTGCGTCCGTGGGGGGGGCGGACGCACCGGGGCGGGTCCGTGCGGGCGCCGCGCCGTGAGGGGCGGACGGGCGGCGCCCGCGGACCCGCGCCGGGGTGACCGTGCGGGAGCGGTCAGCCCCGGGCGTCCACGGGGGCGCCGGTACCGGTCCGGAACCGCTGTACGTCCTTGCAGAACCGCACGGGGCCGGTGTTGACGACGTACTTGGCGGCGACCCAGGTCGGGCGGTCACGCAGCAGGTACCACACGTCGTTCCCGCCGATGTCCTGCGCGCGGACCTTGCAGCTCAGCCCGATCTGCGCGCCGCGGCGCAGGAATCCGCGGCCGGCGGAGTCCGTGCTCGGGTACTGGCGCTCGTGGATCCCGGTGGACGCCACGACCGTGCCGTACGGCACCGGGATCGCCGCCTGGGCCGGCGCCGCGCCGAGCAGCGTGGTGGACAGGGCGGCGGCCGCGGTCAGCGCGCCCGCTGTGGTGACGAACTTCTTGCCGCGTGCGAGGGTGCCGCTCATGGACATGGAGGTCTCCTGTTCTCGACGTGCAATGACGCCCATTGCCGCGAAGGGGACATTACGCCCAAGAGTCTCCATGCCGCGTTGAATCGCGGCGGAAGCGCTGATCGTGTCCGCCGTGCCCGCGTGTCGCGCCGGGGTCCGGCCGCCCCGCGCGTAAAGGTGCTCCGCGGCTCCCGGGGGCGCAGTGGCCCGGGAGCCGCGGAGCACGTCCGTGGCGCCGCCGCTCACGGCAGATAGCGTTCGAGGGCGGCGGCCCCTCTCTCCTCGATCATGCGCTGTGCCCACTCCAGGCTCTCGGGGCTCGGCTCCCGCCCCGACGCCCGCACCAGATCCTCGGCGTCGAACGGCCGCTCAGCGCCCGTGAACAGGTGCTTCGGCCGCTCGGCAGTTGTTCCCTCGTCGTCAGCGCTCACGGATTCCTCCTCTTCCGGCCCGCCCGGACGGCTGCTCACCGCCCGCCCCGGCCGCCGCTCACTTCGGGTCCCTCCATCATGCTGCCGCCGCCCCGGGTCCGCACGGCGTCGGATCCGGGCGGCGGGCGGCGCTCACGGCGCCGTACGGTCGGCGCCCCCGGTGGTCCCGGCCGGGCGCGTGAACCGGCGCCCGGTGGCGGGATCGACCAGGACGAAGTCCGTCACCTCCGCCGAGGTCTGCCGCACCGCGACGGTGCGGCCCGGGTCGTACCCCGGCCACGCCCGGCCCCCGGCGGACGGTGCGGTCTTCAGCTCGATGGGCGGGGTCAGCGGGGTGCCGCCCGCGCAGCGCACCCGCGGCACCCCGTGCCCGTCGACGAGCACGGCGGTCCCCGCCTGCATCACCGCCTGATGGCCGGTGGCCTCGCCGTCGCGGAAGCCGTGGGCGGTGATCCGGGTGTCGTACCGCAGCTCGACGGGGGTGAGGGCGCGCAGCGCCTGCGGTACGGAGGTGTCCTCGATGCCCTCGGTGTCGGCGAACGCGGCGTTGCGCGCGGGGTCGGCCGCCAGATACCGGATGAGCGTCTCGGTGTCGCAGGAGGCCGTGCCGCGCCTGCCGCCGTGGAGGCCGGGCAGGGAGCCGGGCAGGTCGCGGACGGAGTGCGGGCGGCTCGGGGCGGCGGGCGGTGCGGGCGGGCCGGTCCGGTGCGCCACCGACCCGGTGAACGGGTCGGGCCCGGGCTCCTGGAGCGGCAGCGGCAGCAGTCCGGCGCGGGCCCCGGCGGCGGCGGGCGCGCCCTGGTACGGCCGGGTGAGGAAGCCGGTCAGCAGCAGACCGGCCGCCAGGATCCCGGCGGGCAGGGCGAGCCGGGCGGTCCGGTGCCACCAGGGGGTGCGCCGGGCCGGGCGGACCGGGCGCCCCGGCGCGGCCGGATACCCCTCGGGCGGATGCCCGGCCGGTGTCCGCCCGGCGCCGGGCGGCTCGCCGGGGCCGTCGGCGCCGGACGGTTCCGGGGGGCCCTGTCCGGGCGGGGGTGGCGTCGTGGTCACGGCCCTCTCCGATCGTCCGGCGTCCGGCGGGCGGACGGTGCGGCGGGACGGTGTGCGGGGGCGTCCGGCTTCGTCCCGTTCCGTCCCCGGACCATTGTCTGCCCGGTGCCGCCGAGGGCCGCAAGCCGGACGGAGAGGGCGCGTCCGGCGTCAGACGAAGAACGCGTTCATCCCGGGGACGTCGGAGAGGTAGGTCTCGATCCGCGCGATCCGCCCGTCGCGGAGCGTGCAGACCGTGGCCAGGTACTCGTCCAGCACCGCGTCCTCGCGGCGCGCGGTGTTGTGCAGGGAGAGCGCCACGTTCTCCCGGCTGACCAGGACGTGCAGCAGCGCGAAGTCGAGGCCGTACGAGGCGATCAGCCGGGCGCGGTCCACCACGGCACCGGCGCCTTCGGCGGTGCCGGAGACGGTGTTGTCGCCGGGCAGGGTCCAGGTGGCGTCGGGGTGCAGCAGGGCCCGGATCCCGTCCCAGTCGCGGGCGACGAGGGCCTGGTGGAAGCGGTGCCCGAGGGCGAGTGCGGTGGTGTCGGTGGACATGGTGATGCCTTTCGCGGGGCTGTTAACGCAGAGATCTCTGCGTTAATGCGACTGTAGCCACACCGCCGACTAAGGCACAAGTCTCTGCTTTAAGATGGCGGGGTGAACGCAGACGCCTCGACGAAACGCCCCGGTGGCCGCAGCAGCCGCGTCCGTGCCGCCGTGCACGACGCCGCGGTCGCGCTGGTGGCCGAGTGCGGCGCCGACCGGGTCACCCTCCCCGCCGTGGCCCGCCGCGCGGGCGTCAACTCCAGCACCCTCTACCGGCGTTGGGGCACCGTCGCCGCCCTGCTCGCCGATGTCGCCGAGGGGCGCGACGACGCCGGTACGCCCCCGCTCGTCGGCGAACTCCGCGCCGACCTGGAGCGTCAGGCGCTCTGGACGCTGACCGAGCTGTCCCGGCCCGGCGGCATCGCGTTCTTCCGTGCCGAGGTCGCGCCCGGCATCGACGAGCGCCACGCCGGACTGCGGGACTGTCTGCACCGGGTCAGCGACCGCTTCCGCCCCGTCCTCGACACGGCGCGCGAACGCGGCGAGAACCCCCCGTCCCTGGAGCGGATCCTGGACCGGATCGTCGCCCCGCTCTACTTCCGCGTCGTCTTCTCGCTCCCCGGTACGGACGAGGCGTACGTCCGCGGTCTCGTCGCGGAGTTGCTGGACGGGGAGGCGCGCCAGGGGTGAGCCCGCGGCTTCCGGGGGCGGAGCGGTGAACTCGACGACGGAGAGCGGGAGTTGGGGCCTGGGCCGTCTCAGAGGTGCTGCCGGACGGCCGCGATCAGTTCGTCGATGCCGTCGCGGGTCCGGACCCGGTGTGCCTCGCACTCCTGCCGGCTGCGCGCCCGGGGGATCGCGGTGAGGCCGGAGAGCACCTCCTGTGCCTTCCGGCCCAACTCGTCATCCGTGAGCATCTGCACCCGGAACAGCGCCTCCTGGGCCTGGTTGCGCAGGTCGTAGGAGCGAAGGCGTACCGCGCCGGGGTCCTCGGGCGGCGGCTGTTCGTGTTCGCAGAACCAGAGGTGCACCAGGCAGCGCCGGTAGTTCAGCAGGGCGCCCGCGTAGGCGGAGCAGGCGTCGAGCCGCTCCTGCCGGAGCCTCTCGCGCCGGGCGAAGTGGCGCTCCCGGTCGCCGGTGTGCCGCTGGAACACCAGGGTGAGCACGGAGCCGAGGAGGGTTCCCAGGACGGCCACGGCGCTGGCGATGACGGATTCCACGCCGTCAGTCGATCACACCCGCCGGGGCCGGTCCACCGGCCGCCCCGCTCCCTCCGGTGCGGGGCCAACACCCCGGCGTCACAAGAGCGTTACGTGGATGACGGTGCGGCTTCACAGAGGTCCGTGAGGCTGGCGTTGCCGAGGCGGCCGCAGGGCCGCCCGGTGTGTTGTGACATCCGGTCCTCCCCCCACGATCCGATCAGGATGGGACCTCGATATGCGAACTCCGCCGAGCCGCGCCCGCGCGCGGTGTGCCGCGGTGCGCGGGTGCCCCTTGCCCCGCCGTGCCGCGCCCCGTGGCGTCATCACGTCCACGGGATTGTCATGTATTCAGCAAGCAGGCCCGGGTGCGGTGCGACACCCGGCCGTCCGCCCTGTCGCGCCGCGCGCGCGGACGAGAGCGCGCCAATAGCCCCGTTCCCACCGGCCGGCGCCCCGCGGACCCGTCCGCGTACGGCCCCGTGCCTTCCGTGAACGCGCGCCAGCGACACGGCAGTTGACCCGGACCGGGCCGCCGCCGGACCGCGGGCGCGCCGTCGGTGCGGCCCCGTGACCGGGGTGCCGCACCAGGACGGCGCGGCCCGGCCGGCCCGCGGCCCGGCCTCGACCGTGGCAAGAAAGGACCCTCACCGGTGCTCACCTCGCACCCCGCACCCACCGCCCCGCACCCGCCCGAACCGGCCGTGCCCCCGCACGGGCCCACCCACCGCACCACCGGGCACCTCCTCCTCGTCGGCGCCCCCGGGCCCCGCCGTGACCGGCTCACCGCCACCTTGACCACCACCGGCCACACCGTCCGCCACGCCGCGCCCGGTGACGTCGCCGACCACGTCGGCCAGGCGCCGCCGGACGCCGTCGTCGCCCTCGGCCCCGCCCCGGACGGCGCCGGACCGGACGACCCCGCCGCACCGCCGGACGCGTGCCCCGCGCTCGACGTCGTCCGCGAGATACGCACCGTCCCGGCGGGCCGGGCGCTGCCGCTGATCGTCGTCGGCGCCGCGGACGTCGCCGCCGTCCTGCGGCACGGCGCCGACGACTGCGTCCCGGAAGCCTCGGCGCCCGCCGAACTCGCCGCCCGTATCGAGGCCAAGCTGCGCCGCGTCCCGGTGCCCGTCGAGAACCTCCTCCTCGACCCGCGGACCGGGCTCTACTCGCACCGCCACTTCCGCGCCGAACTCGACCGCGAACTGCGGCGTCCCGAGGGCGGTCGCGGCGGCGGGGCGCTCGCCGTCGTCGCCGTCGCCGAGATGGCCGCCCTGGAGGCGCGGCTCGGCCCGCGGGTGCGCCGCGAGGTCGCCGAGCGGCTCGCCGGGGTCGCCGAACGGCTCGGCGGCGCCTGCGACCGCTTCGGCTGGGACGAGGACGGGCAACTGCTGATGCTGCTGCCCGGTGTCGGCGAGGACGCCGCCCGCCGCGCCCTGGAACGCTTCGCCACCACCGTCGCCGGGACCCGCTTCGTCGTCGCCGACGAGCACGTCCGCCTCACCCCGGCCATCGGCTGGCTGCCGCTCGCCGCCTGCCCCGACGCCGACCGCGGTCCGCGCCTCGCCGCCGACGCCGCCACCGAGGGGCTGCGCCACCGCGATCTGCGGCCCGTCCGGCACGCCGCCTGGATGCGCGGCGCCGAACACCGCCGCCCCCGCCGCACCCTGGGCTCGCTGCTCCGCCCGCCGCTGTCCGCCCTCTCCCCGGCGCTCTCCCTCCTCCTCGGCGTCGGCGTGCCGTACGTCCTCTACCGGCAGACGCACGCGCTCGGCTGGGAGCTGGGCTCCGCGATGTACTGGGTGGTCGTCGCCGGTCTGGTGCTGTCCGCGCTGCTCATCGTCGTCGAATGCCTCTTCTCGCTCGACGCCGACGAGCGGCCGGAGAAGCCCGGCGCGCCCTATCCGCCGGCCAGCGCCGTCATCGCCGCGTATCTGCCGAACGAGGCGGCGACGCTGGTGGAGACCGTCGAGTCGTTCCTGCGCCTGGAGTACCCGGGGGAGCTGGAGATCGTCCTCGCGTACAACACCCCGCATCCGCTGCCCGTCGAGGACACCCTGCGGGAGATCGCCCGGCGCGACCCGCGGCTGGTGCTGCTGCCCGTCGCCGGGTCCACCTCCAAGGCGCAGAACGTCAACGCGGCGGTGACGCGGGTGCGCGGCGAGTTCGTCGGCATCTTCGACGCCGACCACCACCCGGCGCCCACCGCCTTCCGCGACGCCTGGCACTGGCTGTCGAACGGCTACGACGTGGTGCAGGGCCACTGCGTGATCCGCAACGGCGACAGCTCGCGGATCGCCCGGCTCATCGCCGTCGAGTTCGAGGCGATCTACGCGGTCAGCCACCCGGGGCGCACCCGCCTCTACGGCTTCGGGCTCTTCGGCGGCTCCAACGGCTTCTGGCGCACCGATCTGCTGGCCCGCACCCGGATGCACGGCTCGATGCTCACCGAGGACATCGACTCGACGCTCCGCGCGCTCGGTGAGGGCGCCCGCTTCGCCGTCGACCGCACCCTGATCTCCCGCGAGCTGGCGCCGACCACCCCCACCGCCCTGTGGAACCAGCGCACCCGCTGGGCGCAGGGCTGGCTCCAGGTCACCCTCGCCCACCTGTGGCGGGCGCTGCGGTCACCGGTCTTCACCGTCCGGCAGAAGCTCGGTCTGTTCGTGCTGCTCGGCTGGCGCGAGGTGCAGCCCTGGCTCACCCTCCAGATCCTGCCGGTGCTGCTGTACGCCTGCTGGCGCGCGGGCGGCCCCACCCACCTGGACTGGGCGGTGCCGGTCGGCGTCCTCGCGACCTTGCTGACGCTCTCCGCGGGGCCGGTGCAGGCGCTCTTCGCCCGGCGGCTCGCGGTGCCGGAGATCCGCCGCCGTACGCCGTGGTTCTGGTTCTACTTCGCCGTCTCGACCGTCCTCTACAGCCACTTCAAGAACATCGTGGCCCGGCAGTCGCACCTCAAGGAGGCGCTCGGCGACCGCCAGTGGCGGGTCACCCCGCGCGCCGCCGCGCAGGCGGTGGCCCGCCGATGACCACCGCCACCGCACCGCCCGCCGCGCCCGCCACCGCGCCCGCACCGGCCACCGGCCGCGCCCGCGCCTCCGACCTCGACGGACTGCGCGGACTCGCGGCGCTGAGCACCGTCCTCTTCCACGTCTGGCAGCAGTACCACCGCTACGACGCGTCCGGCAGCCATCCGCCGATCGGCCAGCCACTCATCGGCGCGGCCCTGTCGTTCGAGGTCATCGACCTGTTCTTCGTGATGTCCGCGTACCTGCTGACCCTCTCGTACGCGCGCGCCGCCATCGACGGCGGCGCCGTCCGCACGGCCCGCGTCTTCCTCTTCCGCCGCGCCGTGCGCATCCTGCCGCTGTACGTCCTCGCCGTCTGCACCGTCTGGGCGCTGCGCAACCCGGACCTGCCCGGCGACTGGCGGGACCTGGCCGAACACCTCACCTTCACGCACCTCTTCGACCAGCGGCGGATCTTCTACACGCTCGGCCCGAGCTGGTCGCTGTCGCTGGAGGTCTGCTTCTACCTCGCCCTCGTCGTCCTCGGGCCGCTCGCGGTGCGCCTCTGCCGCCCGCTGCGGCGGCGCGGCGCCCGCATCGCCGTCTGCGCGGCGGGCTGCGCGGCGCTGTACGCGCTCCCGTGGATCTGGATCACCGTCGCCCACCAGGTGTTGGGCGTTCCGCACACCGACTGGGTGGTGTACTTCGGCCCGGCGGCGCGGTGCGGCGGGTTCGCCGCCGGGATGGGGCTCGCGGTGCTCGCCACCGCGCTGGGCGAACGGGGCCGTCCGCGCCGCGCCGTCGCCCTGCCGCTGACCGCCGCGGTGCTCGCCGCGCTGTACGGCCTGTCGCTGCTCTCCGCCCCGGAGAACGCGGCCTTCACCTACTACCACCCGCTGGCCTCCGGGCTCTGGGCGGTACTGCTCTTCGCCACCTTGCGGGTGCGCCGCCGCACCGTCTGGAACCGCTTCCTGACGGCCCGTTGGCTCACCGCGGTCGGGCTGGTCAGCTACAGCCTCTTCCTCTGGCACGAGCCGGTCATGCTCCAACTGCACCGCGCCGGACTGCTCCCGGCCACCCAGGCGGGCTTCCCGCTCGCCGTGCTGATCGTCCTCGCGGTGGCGCTGCCCTTCGCCTGGCTCAGCTACTGGCTGCTGGAGTACCCGGCGGGCCTCCTCGGCCGCCTCAAGGACGGCCGGGGCCGCCCGCGCGAGTTCTACCCGAAGGCGCCGCGCGCGACGGCGTGACGCCCGACCGCCGCCGGGGCCCGTCCGCGTACGGGCCCCGGCGGCACCGTCACCGCTCCGTGCCCCGCACCGGCAGCAGTCCGACGAGGAGACCGGCGACCGCCGCGGCGCACCCGGCGGCCACCACCGCGGGCCAGCCGCCCGCCGTCCAGGCCAGCGACCCGCACAGCGAACCGGTCGCGATCCCCAGGAACCGCAGTGTGAAATAGAGGGTGTTGAGGCGGTTGTGCTCCGCCCCGTCCAGGCGGAACAGCACCGTCTGCATCGCCGCCTGACCGCCCCACACCCCCACGTCCAGCACGATCACGCCCGCGATCACCCACCACAGCGAACCGGTCCCCGGCAGCAGCACCAGCCACCCCGCGACCACCAGCGAGGTCAGCGCCGCCAGGGCCCCGCGCCGCCCCCACCGCTCCGCCAGCCGCCCCGCGTACGGCGACGCCGCCGCGCTCGCCGCCGCCACCAGCCCGAACAGCCCGATCCGCGCCGGATCGAGCCCGTGCCCCTGCGCCAGCAGGAACGTCAGCGCCGTCCAGAACGCCCCGAACGCCACCCCCACCAGCGCGCCCGACAGCGTCACCACCCGCACCACCGGCCGCCACCACAGCCGGGGGAGCGAGGCGAGGGTGGCGCGGTAGCCCGAGCCCGTCGCGGGCGGCACCGGCAGCCGCGGCAGTGTCCGCCGCAACACCGCCATCAGCCCCAGCGTCAGCAGACACGACACGCCGTACACCGCCCGCCAGCCCGCCAGATCCGCCAGCGCCCCGGCGTACGCGCGCGAGGCCAGCACCCCGACGAGCAGTCCGCCCTGCACCGTGCCGACGATCCGGCCCCGGCCCGCCGCCGGGCCGTCCGCCGCGTCCGCCAGCGCCACCGCGAGCGGGGTCAGCAACTGCGGCACCGGCGACAGCACCCCGAGCGCGAACCCCGCCACCAGCAGCCACCACACCGACGGCGCCGCCGCGCACACCGCGAGCGCCGCCGCCGACCCCCACCCGAGCGTGAGGATCAGCCGCCGCCGGTCGTGACTGTCGCCCACCGGCACCAGCAGCGCGATGCCCACCGCGTACCCCGCCTGGGTGACGGTGGGCAGCGCCCCGAGCGTTCCGGCGTCCGCGCCCAGCGACCGGGCGACGGCGTCCAGCAGCGGCTGGTTGAGGTAGACATTGGCGGCCGTGACGGCGGCGGCGAGGGCCAGCAGCGGCACCGGCGACCGGCCCGCCGGCCCCGGCCCGAAGCCCCGCACACCGCCGCTGACCTGGGCAGAAGAAGTGGAGTGAGTCACAGCAACCGACGCTAGGGCGCCACCGCGCGGCATACTTTCGAGCCCCGGCCGTCCCCTGTCGAGAAACTGCCGGGAGCGGCGGGCGCACCACCCGCCGGCCGGAAGGAGCGGACGCGGTGTACGGCAAGAGCGAGGACCGGGACGACTACCAGCACGTCCCCAGGCCGCTGGCCGCGATGGCCCGCGATCTCCCCGACGGCCACCACATCCCGCCGCACCGCCACCGCCGCCACCAACTCCTCTACGGCACCACCGGCGCCCTCACCGTCACCACCGCACACGGCACCTGGATCGTCCCCGCCACCCGCGCCGCCTGGCTCCCGGCCGGCCTCACCCATGCGATGACCTGCGCCGGAGCGGTCGCGATGCGCACCCTCTACATCGACCCGGCCGCCGCCGGACACCTCCCGGCCGACCCCGCCGTCGTCCCCGTCACCCCGCTGCTGCGCGAACTCATCGACGAGGCCACCCGCATCCCCGTCGCCTACGACCCCGACGGCCGCGACGGCGCGCTGATGCGGCTGCTCCTCCTCCAGCTCGCCCCCGAACCGCTGCCCGCACTCCACCTCCCGGCGCCCGGCGACGCCGACCTGGCCCGGCTCTGCGCGGCGATCCGCCGCGACCCGGGCGCCCGCTGGTCCACCGCCGACCTCGCCGCCCGCGCCCACCTCAGCCCCCGCGGCCTGCACCGCCGCTTCACCGCCGCGACGGGCATGACTCCCGCCCGCTGGGTCCAGCAGGCCCGGCTGCTCCACGCCGTCACCCTGCTGGCCGCCGGGACCCCCGTCACCGCCGTCGCCGGCGCCCTCGGCTACGCCACCCCCAGCGCCTTCACCGCGATGTTCCGCCGCACCCTCGGCACCACCCCCAGCGGTTACTTCACCGCCGCGCCGCCCGACCGCGCGCCCCGGTAGTCCGTATCGTCACGCCCACGGGGACCGGCGTGCGGAGGCGGACATGCGGAAGATCGTGTTGATGATGTCGGTATCGCTCGACGGGTACTTCGAGGGACCCGGGCGCGACCTCGGCTGGCACTGCGTCGACGACGAACTCCGCCGCCACTGCAACGCCTACCTCGCCACGGCGGGCGGCTTCCTCGACGGCCGCGTCACCCACGAGCTGATGGCCGCCCACTGGTCCGCCGCCGCCGCCGACCCGGACGCCCCCGCGCCGGTCGCGGAGTTCGCGGCCATCTGGCGCGCCGCACCGAAATACGTCTTCTCCCGGACCCTGGAACACGTGGCGCCCGGCACCACCCTGCTGCGCGAGGTCGACCCCGACCTGATCCGGGCCCTGAAGTCCCGCCCCGGCGGCGACCTCTGCCTCGGCGGCGGCGACCTCGCCGCGACCTTCTTCCGCCAGGGCCTCGTCGACGAACTGCGCCTCTACGTCCACCCCGTCCTCCTCGGCGCGGGCACCCCGCTGCTGCCGCGCGCCGGGGCCCGCGTCCCGCTCCGCCTGGTGGAGACCCACCCCTTCGGCAACGGCGTGGTCCTCCTGCGCCACCAGGTGCTCACCGGGGGCGGCACGGAGTGACGCGGGGCGGCCGGGCCCGCCGGACCCGGCCGCCCCGGCGCGTCACGCCTTCTTGAGCCGGGCGACGATCCCGTCGATGTCGTTCCGCGCCCGCTCCGGCCGGACGAAGTGCCCGCCCGGCTCCTCGTACGCCTCGTACCGGATCCCGGCGCCGTCCAGTGCGGCCCTGAACTCCTGCTGTCCGCGCAGCACCTCCGTCTCGTTGAGCAGGTCGAACGGGTCGACCGGGTTGGGGCTCGTCCCGGCGACCAGGAAGACCCGCTTGTCGCGGTAGCTGTCCAGGTGCTCCATCGGGTTGTCGGCGCTGACCTTCGCCTCGTCCCACAGCGGCGCGCCGTAGATGGTGCCGCCCGCCAGGTCGAGGGCGGCGGCGGAGACGTTCGCCCAGTTGGCGACGGCGCCCAGATCGCGGCGGAGGCTCGGCGGTCCGGAGTGCGCGCTGACCGACGCGAAACGGTCGGGGTACTTCGCCGCGTACTTGAGCGCGCCGAAGCCGCCCATGGAGAACCCGGCCACGGCCCGGCCGTCGTACTCCGCGTACGTCCGGAAGTTCGCCTCGACCCACGGCATCAACTGGGCCATGTGGAACGTCTCCCAGTTCCGCGGGCCGGAGTTGGAGTTGACCGGGTCCGAGTACCACCCGGCGTGGCCGCCGTCGGGCATGACGACGATCAGCGGCTTCCCGGCGGTCCAGGCGCGGATACCGCCCTCCGGCAGCCGGTCCCAGGACATGAAGTCCTGGTCGGTGCCGCCGCCGTGGAAGAGGTAGAGGACGGGGTAGGTGCGCTCGCCGGTGTGGTAGTCGTCGGGCAGAAGGACGTTGACGGCGGGCTGCCAGCCGATCGCGTCGGTCGCGAACTTGTAGAACCACATCCGGGAGTCGTGCTCGTCGCGCTGGACGATACGCAGCCCGGATCCGTCGCCCGGCGCCGCACTGGCCGGACCGGCGGCCGACAGGACCCCCGCCCCGCCGAGCGCCAGCGCGGCGGAGACCCCGCCGACGGCCTTCAGCACATTCCGTCGGCTGGTGCGGTGCTCGCTCACATGACCTCCAGGTCGAGAAGGCGGCACGGCCGGTGCGCGTGCCGCGAGAAGCCCGGGTACGTCACCGGGGCCCGCCGGGCGGCGGGCGCGGAGGCGGAGGCAGGCCGGGCCGGGAAAGGGCGCGCAGGGCGGTGCGGGCCCGGTTCCCGGGCGCACATGGCCCGGGCACCGGAAGCACGGCAGGGGCGCACGCCCCACACGCCACGCCCGCTGCCTGCCATCGCCGTCCCCCGTGTTCCCCCGTGTCCCCCGGTGGCGGCCGGTGGTGACGCGCACACCCTTGCGGCCGGTGCTGAAATGCCGATGAAATTCCGTTGATGCCGACAGGGGGACGGGCGTGAGCGGAGACTTCGGAGCAGGTGACGGCGGCCGGTGGCGGATCGCCGTACTGGGGCCGGTGCGGGCCTGGCGGGACGGTGCGCCGCTGGCGCTGGGACCGGCCCGGCGGCGGGCGGTCCTGGCCGCCCTGGTGCTGCGGCCGGACACCCGCGTCAGCCATGAGCAACTGCTCGACGACGTATGGGGCGCCCACCCGCCGCCCACCGGCCGCCGGGTACTGCCCAGTTACGTCTATCCGCTGCGCAAGGCCCTCGACCCGCCGGGCACCCCGCCCGCCCGGTCGGTGATCCGCAGCGACCGCGGCGGCTACCTCTTCCGCACCGACGGCGTCCTCCTCGACACCGCGGAGCTGGCCGCGCACACCGACGCCGCCCACCGCGCCCGCACCGCCGGCGACCCGGCCACCGCCGCCGACCGCCTCGCCGCGGCCCTCGCCCTCCTCGGCGACGAGCCGCTGAGCGGCCTGCCGGGCCCCTTCGCCCACACCGAACGGCAGCGCCTGGCCTGCCGCCGCCCCGCGCTCCAACGGGACCGGCTGGCCTGCCTCGTGGACCTCGGACGCGCCGCCGAAACCCTCGACGGCCTCGCCGCACTCTGCGCCGCCGACCCGTACGACGAGGCGCTGGCGGCGCTGCGGATGCGCGCCCTCCACGACAGCGGACGGCAGGCCGCGGCGCTGGAGGTCCACCAGGAGATGCGCACCCGGCTGCGCGACGAACTCGGCGTCGACCCGGGCGAGGAACTGCGCCGCACCCACCAGGCGGTCCTGCGCAGCGACGACGAACGGCTGCACGCCCCGCAGACCCGCCCGCCCGGCGCCACACCGCCCCGCCCCGCCGTCGACGACCTCCCCGCCGGACCCACCCGCCTCATCGGACGGGAACGTGAACTCGCCCACCTCACCGAGGAGTTGACCTCAGACGGCGTCACCGTCCTCGCCGTCGACGGCGTCGCGGGCGTCGGCAAGAGCGCCTTCGTCCTGCACACCGCCCGCACCCTGCGCGCCCGCCACCCCGACGGCTGCCTCTTCACCGACCTGCGCACCCACAGCGCCGACCGCCGCCCCCTCGACCCGCGGCGGGTGCTGCGCCGCCTGCTGCGCGCGGTCGGCGCGCCCGGCAGCGAGGTCCCCGAGGACCTCGACGACCTGACCGCCGCCTGGCGCGCCGCCACCAGCGCCCGGCGCCTCCTCCTCGTCCTCGACGACGTACGCGACGCCGAACAGATACGGCCGCTGCTGCCCGCCGGCCCCGGCAGCACCGTCCTGGTCGCGGGCCGCCGCCGGCTGCCCGGACTCGACGCCGACCGCCGTGTCACCCTCGACCCCCTCGGCGGCGACGCCGGTCTGGCCCTCCTCCGCGACCTGGTCGGCGCCGCCCGCGCCGACCGCGAACCGGCCGCCACCCGGCAACTGGTCCGCCTCTGCGACGGCCTCCCGCTCGCCCTGCGCATCGCCGGTGCCCGCCTCCAGACCCGCCCCTCCTGGACCCTCACCTCCCTGGTCGAGCGGATGACGGGCGACGAACACCGGCTGGGCGAACTGCGCGCCGGGGACCGCAGCGTGGAGGCCGCCTTCCGGCTGTCGTACGACCACCTCGCGCCCGAGCAGCGGCGCGGCTTCCGGGCGCTCGGCCTCGCCCCCACCGTCGAGTTCGACGTCCGCACCTCGGCGGCGATGCTCCACCGCCCGCCCCACGAGGCCGAACGTCTCCTGGAGAGCCTGGTCGACGCCAGCCTGCTGCACCAGCCAGGACCCGGCCGCTACCGCCTGCACGACCTGGTACGGGCGCACGCCCGGCGGCTCGCGGCCGAGAACCCCGACGAGACCGCGGCCGCGCGCACCGCCGGGCTGCGGCTCTACCTCGACGCGGGCCGCATCACCAGCGACTGGGGCCCCGACGGCTTCCCCACCGGCCCGCGGCCCACCGACGCGTTCACCGACTGGCAGGACGCCGACGGCTGGCTGGACGCGGCGGGCGGCGAACTCGCCGACGTCGTCGCGCACGCCGCCGCCCTCGGCGAGACCGACCAGGCATGCTGGATCGCCGAGGCCCTCAGCGACTACTTCGCCCGCCGGGGCCGCTACCACGAGTGCCGCGGCGCGCTGCGCACCGCGCTCGCCCGCGCCGACGCGTCCGGCGACCCGCGGATGCCCGGCGCCCTGCGCAACTGCATGGGCATCACCGACATCTACCAGGGCCGCCACGAGCAGGGCCGCGCCTGGTTCACCGAGGTGCTGCAACTCGACGGCGCCCGCGTCGACCTGCGCGAACAGGCCCGGGCCCTCGGCGGGCTCGGCGCCGCCGAACTCCAGGCGGGCCGCCCCGAGCACGCCCTCGTCCACCTCACCGCCGCGCTGGCCGTCGCCCGCCGCCTCGGCGACAACTGGCTCAACGCGATGGGCCTGTGCATCCTCGGCGCTCTCCACCACACCCGGCGCCGCCATGAACAGGCGCTGGCCTGCTACACCGCCGCCCTCACCCACGCCGAGGCCAACGGCCGCCCCCGCATGATCGCCAAGACCCTCGCCGCCACCGCCGACGTCCACCTCGACCTCGGCCACTTCGGCGAAGCCCGCGCGCTCTACCGGCACGCCGCCGACCTGGCACAGCGCTCCGGCGACGTCCTGCTGCACGCGATCACCCTGACCCGTATGGGCTCCGCCGAACACGGCGCCGGCAACCTCCCCGCCGCCACCGCCCTCCACCACCAGGCCCTCGCCCGCCACGGCATGCTCTCCCCGCTCTCCGAGCCCCACCGCGACCGCCTGGAGATGGACATCCGCTACCGCCTGGGCCGCACCTACTCCGCCGCCGGCCGCGTCCTGGAGGCCCGCGAACAGTTCCGTACCGTCCTCACCCTCCCCGGCGCCGACGCCCACCCCGAACAACGCGCCCTGGCCCTGGAAGCCCTGCGCGAGAGCGGCGCGGAGGGGCGGGGGGAGCTGCCGTGAGGGCGCCGTACGCGGCGGACCGCCCGCCGCGTACGGCCGCGGGGAAAACCGGTGGTGCGGGCGGGCGCCCGCGGGCTACCGTCGGAGCGTCGCGGACGACGCCGACGGGGTTTCGTCGCAGGTGAAGAGGAGGTGCGGCTGATGGCTGCCGTTGCGAGGGGCATCGCCCCGCTCCAGAAGTTCATTCCGTCCACCTCCGTGGTCACCGGCTGATCCACGACGGCAGACGCCGTCCCCTCGCGCCCGCCCGTACCCCGGGCCGGGGCGTGCGGCCGGGGCCCGTGCGAAGGGCCTGCCTTGTCTTCCCTGCCTTCTTCCCTGTCCGCTTCCTCTCCCTCCATTTCCCCGTCCGCGGCTGCCGCGGACACCTCCTCACCCCGCCCCGCCGTCCCCGGGGCGCACACTCGCGATGCCGCGCCGGCGCTCGCCGCGTACGGCTGGGACGACGGCTTCGCGGACGGCTTCGCGCCGTACGCCGACCGTGGTTTCGTCCCCGGCCGGATCATCCGTGTCGACCGTGGCCGGGTGGACGCCGTGGTGCCGGACGGCGCCGGTGTGCGGACCGTGCTCGTGGACACCGCGCCGGTGGCGACGGGCGATCCGCTGCGGGTGCCGTGCACCGGCGACTGGGCCGTCATCGACCTGGAGAACGGCCGGGTCGGCCCGCAACTCGACGGGCTCGTACGGGCGTTGCTGCCGCGCCGCACCGCGTTCGTGCGGTCGGCGTCGTCGAAACGGTCGGACGGGCAGATCCTCGCGGCCAACGTCGATCACGCGGTGATCGCGGTCTCGCTCGCCGAACCGCTCGACCTGGACCGTGTCGAACGGTTCGTCTCCCTCGCCTGGGAGAGCGGCGCGCAGCCGCTGCTGGCGCTGACCAAGGCGGATCTCGTGACGGACGGGGCGTGCGCGGCGCAGCTCGTCGCGGACGTCGAAGGCGCGGCGCCGGGGGTGCGGGTGCTGGCCGTCAGCGCCGAGTCGGGGGAGGGCACCGAGGCGCTGGCCGCCGCGCTCACCGGCGGGACCGCGGCGTTGCTGGGCCGGTCCGGCGCCGGGAAGTCGACGCTCGCCAACGTCCTCGCCGGCCGGGAGGCGCAGCGGGTGCGGGCCATCCGCGACCGCGACGGCAAGGGCCGGCACACCACCACGACCCGCGATCTGCTGCCGCTGCCCGGCGGTGGCGTCCTGATCGACACCCCGGGGCTGCGGGGCGTCGGCATGTACGACGCCGAGGGCGGGCTCAGCCGTACGTTCGCGGATGTCGAGGAGCTGGCCGCGCGGTGCCGCTTCCCCGACTGCGCGCACGGCGCGGAGCCGGACTGCGCGGTCCGGGACGCGGTCGAGGACGGCAGCCTGGCCGCCCGCCGCCTGGACAGCTACCGCAAGCTGCAACGGGAGAACCGCCGCATCGTGGCGAAGACCGATGTCCGCCTCCGGGCCGAGATGCGCCGCGAGTGGCGGCTGAAGCAGGCGGAGGGACGCGAGCGGTCGGCACGGAAGAGGGGGACCGGGCGGCGGGGGTAGGGCCCGCCGGGCGGAGCCCCGTCGCCGAGGTCCGGGCCACGGATCCCGGCGACGGGGCCTCCGGCGAGCCCGGCCGCCTTGATCGCGGGGCCCGGCGGCGACCGCCCTACGGGTCCCGGCCGCCAAATCAGCTTGCCGCGGGCCACGTACCCCGGCTACAGAACGTGCATGACCTGGCATCTGACCCCCGAAGCCTTCGACTCCACGGACGCGACCGCCCTGCGCCGCGCCTACTACGACGAGGTCGCCAGCCGCTACTGGAAGCGACCGGCGACCCGCGCGGAGATCGACCAGGGTCTGGCCGACGACGGCGCGGACCTGCTCACCCCGCCCACGGGTCAGTTCGTCGTGGGGCGGTTCGACGGCGAGGCCGCCGCCTGCGGCGGGCTGCTGATGCTGGATCCCGGACGTGCCGAACTGACTCGCGTGTACCTGCGTCCCGCCTTCCGGGGCAAGAAGGGCGCCGGCCTCCTGCTGGAGCTGCTGGAGAGCGAGGCACGGCTGCTGGGCGCCGCCCGAATGGTCCTCAACACCCGCCTCGACCTGATCGAGGCCCGCTCGCTGTACGTCCGCCACGGCTACCGCGAGATCCCTGCGTACCGGACCGGTCCGTACGTCGAGATCTGCTACGGCAAGGCGCTGGGCCGGGCCGGCTGACCCGCGGTGTCCGCGCCCCGGCGGCGCTGCCGCTGCGGGCACGCCGGGAGCGGCAGCGCCCGAGGACGGGGACGGATTCCCGGTGCGGGTCTCTCCGGTCCGGTCGCCCCCGCGCGGCTCAGCCGTGTTCCGGCGGCGCGGCGGGCCGTTCCGGGAAGGGCGCGTCGGCGCGGAGTCCGTCCGCTCTGAGGTGCAGCAACTCCTCGAACTCCCGCATCCGGGACGCCCGGTACGCGGGGAGGTCCTCGGGTGTGTAGTCGTAGAAGCCCGTGCCGTCCTGCGGGCCCCGGCGCCGGGACCGCATGTTCTCCTCGATGACGGCCGGTGCGCGGAACCGCTCGCCCAGGGCGGCGGCGAGGTAGCGCGACGCGTAGTACAGGGTGTCGCCGCCGCCCCAGTCGATGAATTCGAGCGGGCCCAGCACGGAGAAGCGCGGGCCGAATCCGGCGCGGACGGCCCGGTCGATGTCGGCGGCGCTCGCGACGCCTTCCTCGACCATCCGCGCGGCCTCGTTCATCACGAGGACCTGGAGCCGGGGGACGATGTAGCCGGGCGCCGGTCCGCAGACGACGGGGACCTTGCCGATCCGCCGCAGCAGTCCGGTCAGCCGGCTCACCGCCCCGGGGTCGGTCCGCTCACCGCGGCTGACCTCGACCAGCGGCATGAGGTCGGCGGGGTTGAGCCAGTGGGCGTTCACGACGCGGCTCCCGTCGCCGACCGGCGCGGCGAGTTCCGTGACGAGGAACGTCGAGGTGGTGGACGCGATGACCGCCGAGCCGGAGGCGACGGCGCCGACCCAGGACAGGACGGACCGCTTGACCTCCAGCACCTCGGGGACCGCCTCGAACACCACGTCCGCCCCGGCGAGCCGCTCCCCGGCAGCCGCGCGGCCGCACACGGTGAGCCGCGGCGCCCGCCCGGACACGGGGGAGGGCCGCGCGGCCAGGCGGTCCAGGACCTCCCGTTCGGCCGCCCGCCGGTAGGGCGCCCGGTCCTCGTCCGTCTCCTTGACGTCCGCCAGCGTCACGTCCATCCCCGCGGACAGGAAGGCGAGGGCGATGCCCTGCCCCATACGGCCCGCGCCGACCACCACCACACAGGGGTGTGCCTGATCCGTCATACCGGGAACCCTTCGTCCAGCAGCTTCTTGAGTGCGGGGCGGGTCAGACCGGCGAGTGCCAGCGACTCCAGCGTGCGGCCCCGGGCGTACAGATCGGTGCCGGTGACGGCGGAGGCCAGGCTCAGCAGGCCCCGCGCGACCGGTGTGGGGCACCCCGCCCACCGCCCGACGGACACCAGGAACGACAGGCCGAGGCAGGTGTCCTCCCGCATGTAGCGGTGGCCGAGCAGGTCGATCGGCTCCCGCCAGTCGCCGCTGCCGGTGAGCTTCCCGTGCGCGGCGCGCCCGTACATCCACTCCTCGCCCGCCGTCGCGTAGTGGTCGGCGAGCGGGAAGTGCGGGGCGCCGTACCCCAACGCCTCGCGTACCGCGATCCGTTCGGCGTCGAGGGTGTCGGTCACCCGCCGCACCGACGGCTGGGTGCCTTCGTCGTGGAGGTCCCAGGAGGTGCCGTGCTCCAGGGGCCCGGCGTTCATGAGGAGCAGCGGCGGGTGGATCACCGGGCCCGCGTTCATGAGTGCCCCGCTGAGGCAGTCCCCGACCGGTTCGACGGCCGGATACGCCTGCCGCAGCACCCGGAAGGCGGCACCGGCCGAGCGGGCGGGGAGGACGCCGGTGGGCAGCCGGGTGGCGTACGCGCTGACCGCCACCTCGTCCGGGCCGCGGGTACGGGCCAGATAGGGCAGTGTGCCGCTCTCGGCGAAGGCGGCGTCGGCGCGGTTGCCCGCGGCGGCCATGGCCTTCGCGAACACCACCGTGCCGAAGGTGCCGGGCGGCAGGAGGACCACCTGACCGTCGCCGAGCAGCGGCGCCACCCGGCTCGCCAGCTCCTCGTGCGCGGTCGCCGGCAGCGGGACGACCACGAGCCGCGCGCCGCGTACCGCCTCGGCGAGGTCCGGCACGGCGCGGATCGCACCGGCGCGGGCCGCGGCGCCCACCGGAACCTGCCGCAGCCCCCGGTGGTCGCGGAGGCCGAGGGTGCCCCGCTGCCGCAGGGCCGTCAGGGCCGGGGCGTCGCGGCGCCACCAGCGCACGGTGTGGCCGCGCTCCGCGAGCGCGGCCGCCGCGGCGAAGGCGCCGTGCCCGCCGCCGAGAACGGTGAGGTCCATGGGGAGAGCTGTTCCCTTCGGTCGGGGGGATCCCTTCGGCCGGACGGGCCCGGTCTCAGCCGGCCGTGCCGTCCGCGACCGCGTCCCGTGGTTCCTGGGCGGACGCCCGCTCCTGACGGGCCATGCTGCGGCGGAAGGGCGCCCGGCCCAGCCACAGCAGGCCGATGCTGAGGACGGCGGAGATCCCGTACACCAGCGACAGGGACGTACCGATACGGGCCTCGGAGCCGAGGAGTTCGTCCGTGACCAGGGCGACCAGTGTGGTGCCGACGCCCACCGCGCTCAGGCTCAGCACCAGCAGGAACAGCGCCGACACCTGGGCACGTATCTGGTTCGGGCTGAGCAACTGCACGGCGGCGCTCGACGCGGGCATCGCGAACGAGGAGAAGAACATGGTGACCGCGAGCAGTGCCAGCGACAGCCACACCGGCCTGACGTGCGGGAAGAGGATGACCGGCACCGCCATACCGACGGCGCCGACGACCCCGGCGCGCATCGCCCCGTCCGGGTGGCCGCGGTGGGTGAACCGGTCGACGAGCCGGCCGCCGAAGAGCACACCGGAGCCGTTGGCCACGAGCACGACGACGCCCAGCGCGTATCCCACCTGGGTCGGGGTCATCCCGAACGTGCGGAGGTAGAAGGCCGGTGCCCACGCCATGAGACCGAGGAGCACCACCGCGGAGAGGGCGAAGCCCGCGTGGTGGTGGAAGACCGTCCTCGCGTGGCCGCGGAGGAAGGTGAACACCTCGCGCATCGCCACCTTCCGCACGGCGCCCGAGGCGTCCCGGGCCAGCCCGCGCCGTTCCGGGTCGCGGACCGTCAGGAAGAACAGCGCCGCGAGCAGCAGACCGGGCAGACCGATGACGAAGAAGGTCAGTTGCCAGGCGTGGACGTCACCGACCAGCGGCAGGGACAGCGCGTCGACGTCCTTGACCAGGCCGATGACGTACCCGCCGATGAAGAAGGCGGCGCTGCCCCCGAGGATCGAGCCGAGCGAGTAGACACCGAGGGCGCGGCCCAGCTTGTCCTTGGGGAACATGTCGCTGAACATCGAGTACGCCGACGGCGTCAGCGCCGCCTCCCCGACCCCCACGCCTATCCGGGCGAGGAACATGTGCGCAAAGCCCTTGCTGAGGCCGGAGAGCGCGGTGGCCAGACTCCACAGCGCGATGCCGACGGAGATGATCACGGGCCGGGAGCGGCGGTCCGCCAGCGCGGCGATGGGCAGCCCCATCACCGCGTACAGAAGGGAGAAGGCGAGTCCGCTGAGCAGGCTGAACTGGGTGTCCGTCAGGCTGAGATCGCGTTTCACGGGCTCGATCATCAAGGCCAGCGCCTGGCGGTCGACGAAGGACAGCAGATACGCGGCCGTACATATGGCCACGACGTAGTTCCTGTACCGCGTGGACCTGGGGTTCTGCGGAAGCAGTTGCTCGGTCATGAACGGCGCCTCATCGGGGGACGGTGGTGCCCGGAATGCGGTGGAGCCCAAAAGCAGCGAGAGCCCACACCGTAACCGTGATCACGGCCCGCACGCCCGGCCGTTGAGGGAATCCCGGGGTCATACCGGGGACTTCCCTTACGGGAAAAGGGACTTCACGGCTTCCACGGCCTCCGGCCCGGCGGATATCAGCGGATATCAATGGCGGGAAATCACGCCTGTGTGCCGCACCGGACCACTTCCCCGCCTGTACGCGACGGCGTGGTCGCCCGTACGGGACGACGCGGTCGCCCGGCCCTGACCGGGTACCGGCCCGCCGCACGGACGAGGCGGCGGGAGCCACCGGTGCTTCCGCACCCGTCGCGGCGGGGCCGGGCACCACCGGCCGCCCGGCGGCCCGGACGGCTCCCGGCCCGTCCCGCCCCGGCCGGGCTCCCGCCCCGCGCCGTCCGCCTCCCCCCGCGGCCCGGCCGTCCGCCTCCCACGCCCACGTCCGATTCCCGCCGGTCCGGTACGCGGCCGCGGCGCACACTGGGAGACAAGAGGGACGACGGCACCAGGCACGACGGCATCAGGGACGACGGCATCAGGGACGACGGCATCAGGGACGACGGCACCAGGCACGACGGGACCAGGCACGACGGCATCAGGGACGACGAGACCAGGTACGAGGCGGTGTCCAGCCGGGACGCGCGGTTCGACGGGGAGTTCTTCTTTGCCGTGACGACCACCGGGGTCTACTGCCGCCCGAGCTGTCCCGCCCTCACCCCGAAACGCGCCAACGTGCGGTTCTTCCCGTCGGCCGCCGCCGCGCAGGCGGGCGGCTTCCGGGCCTGCCGCCGCTGCCGCCCGGACGCCGTACCGGGCTCCGCCGAATGGAACGTCCGGGCCGACCTCGTCGGCCGGGCCATGCGGTTCATCGGCGACGGCGTCGTCGACCGGGAGGGCGTCGCCGGGCTCGCCCGCCGCCTCGGCTACAGCACCCGTCAGGTCCAGCGGCAACTCACCGCCGAACTGGGCGCGGGCCCGGTGGCACTGGCCCGCGCGCGCCGCGCGCACACCGCGCGGGTGCTGCTCCAGACCACCGAGCTGCCCGTCACCCAGCTCGCGTTCGCCGCCGGATTCGCCAGCATCCGCCAGTTCAACGACACGATGCGGGAGATCTACGCCGGTACCCCGCGCGAACTGCGCGCCGCCGCGCCGCGCGGCCCCGCCCGGCGCCCGGCGGACGGCCCCGCGCCCCACGGCATACCGCTGCGCCTGGCGTACCGCGGCCCGTACGCCGCCGCCGAACTCTTCGACTTCCTCACCGCCGAAGCCGTCCCCGGCGTCGAGGAGACGACCGGCCCGCGCGGCCACCGCACGTACCGGCGCACCCTGCGGCTCAGCTACGGCACCGCCATCGCCGAGGTCGACGAGGCCACCGGCGGCGCGGCCCGGCGGCGGCCGCGCGCGGCGGAGGGCGGCGCGGAGCGGGCCGCGGACGGCGGCTGGCTGGAGTGCCGGCTGCGGCTGACCGACCCGCGTGACCTGGCCACCGCCGTCCAGCGGCTGCGGCGCCTCTTCGACCTGGACGCCGACCCGTACGCCGTCGCCGAGCGGCTGGGCGGCGATCCGCTGCTGGCCCCCCTCGTCGCCGCCCGCCCGGGGCTGCGCTCACCGGGCGCCGCCGACCCCGAGGAACTGGCCGTCAAAGCCGTGCTCGGCGGGCCCCCGGAGCGCGCGGCGGAGCTGGTCGCCGCGTACGGCACGCCCCTGGACGCCGCCGACGGCGGGCTCACCCACGTGTTCCCGGCCCCCGGCGACCTCCGCACCGCCCAGGCCGGTGCACCGGTCCGGGCCCTGTGCGCCGCGCTCGCCGACGGCACCCTCGACCTCGGGGCGGGCGCCGACCGCACCGCCGCCGAACGGGTGCTGCGCACGCTGCCCGGCGTCGGCGCGCGGACCGCGGGCCCTCTCCGGATGCGGGCCCTGGGCGACCCGGACGCGGGCCCGGACGGCGCCCCCGACGCCTGGCGGCCGTGGCGCGCCTACGCCCTGCACCACCTGTGGCACGCGGGCCTGGTCCCGTCCGGCACGTTCGCCCTGCCCGCGCTCGCCGCCGGGTGACCGCCGGGGCGCGTCCGCGAAGCCGCGTCCGGCCGCGCCCGGCGCGCCGTCTCACCCCGCGAGCACCGCGCCCGCCCACGCGCCCACCACCAGCAGACAGGCGAACAGCTCCACCAGCACACTCAGCCCGACGGCCCGCAGCGCCGTACGGGTGGCGGCCCAGGCGTCGCCGTGGCTGCCGAGCCGGGCCCGTTCCAGCAGGTAGTGCGCGCCGAGGGCACAGAGCGGGCCGCCGATCACCGGGATCACGAAGAACCCGACGATCCCGGCGGTACCGGCCAGGAACAGCACGCGGTACGGCGTCCCCACGGCCCGCAGATTGCGCGTCGGCAGCAGGAACTTCACCGCCTGCTGGAGCAGGAGCAGCGCGGTGGCGGCGATCAGCACCGCCCACGCCACCGACGTCTGCTCCGTCATCGCCCACCACAGCACCCCCGCCCAGACGATGGGCGTCCCCGGAACGCCGGGAACCAGCACCCCGAACAGCCCGAGCAGCAGCACCAGCCCGACGCCGAGTAGCTGCCACCCGCTCATCCGGCGCTCCCGGCGGGCCCGGCGGCCACCCCCGCCCGGCCGCGTCCCGGCGCGGCGACCCCCCGTCCCGGCAGGCTGTGCACGCTCATGGCCCAAGCCTGCCGGACGCACCCCGAACGCGCTCCCCGGACCGGTCCCACCGGGACGCCGGGCGCCCGCCCGCGTGGTACGCGCCCCCCGGTCCACCGGATGCGCCGGTCGCCGCCGGGCCGGGACGTACCGGCAGCCGGCCGGACCGTCCGGCGGAGCGCCCGTCCGAACACATCTTCGCGCACTGTTTCCCCGCCTCCGGCGCGTGGACAATACGGCGCATGAACCAGCAGGGCGCACCACGCCGCAGGCCGGACGACGACTGGTGGCGGCAGCTTTACGGCGACATCCGTCCCGACCGCGACCGCCCGGGCCGCACCGGCCCCGGCACCACGGCCCCGACCGACACCGGCCCCTCCGAGGCCACCGACACCCTCGACGAACGCGTCGCCTCGGCCCTGCGCGCGTTGCATACGGCTCCGGTGGTGCCGCCTGTTGCCGGGGCGGTCGCTCCGGTGGTGCCGTCCGTTCCTGGGGCGGTCGCTCCGGTGGTGCCGTCCGTTCCGGGCCCGGCGGCTCCGGCGTCCCCGGACGAGGCTGTTCCCGTGGCGCCTCCCGGCCGGACGCCCACCGCTCCGGTGGTGCCTCCGGTCCCGGGGCCGGCCGTCCCTGAGACGAGGCCGGTTACGGGCCCGACGGCTCCTACGGTGCCGCCCGCCGCTCCGTTCTCCGTCCAGCCGCCGCCCTCCGCGGGCCCGGTCGGGCAGGCGTCGGACGACGGGCCCGAGCCGCTGTCTGCCGCCGTACACCCTGATGCGCCGTCTGCCGGAGCGGACCCGGAGCACCCTGCTTCCGGGTACCTCCCGCGACCGCCGTCCGCCGGAGTACGGAGCGGACCCCGCGCGGGGGGCCGGCCGGAGCCAGGGCGTCCCTCCGCCGACGTACCGTCTGAACCTTCGGCCCCCGGAGACCGGCTTCCGGGTGCCGGGGACCGGTCCGGGCCTCCGCCTTCCGGGGACGGGCCCGTGCCGCCCCCGGCTCGCGGCTGCGGGGGCAGGCCGGGGGCCCCGCCCGCTGAGGCGGCCCCGCCCCTCCCGGGCGCCCCGGTGCCGACGGACGACGCGCCGGGCCCGGCCCCGCTCCCGGCCGTGGGGCTGCTCCCGCCCGGGTTGCTGCCGCCGGACGAACTGCCGACCGGGCCGGCCGCCGATGCGCCGCCCCGGTCGTTCCGGCCCGGGACCCTCCCGCCCGGACTGCTGCCACCGGAGGAGCTCCCGACCAACCGCCCCGTCGCGGGCCCCCGCACACCGCCCGCACCGCAGCCGCTTCCGGCGGACCGGCCCAAGGAGGAACGGCCCGCCGCAGCGGACGGGCCGTCGCCCGCCGGGCCGCCTCCCACCGACTCGGCCCCTTCGGAGGCGACCGCGCCGGAGACCGGACCGTCCTCCGGGGCGGAGCCGGAACGTGTACGGCTCACCGTGACCGAGCCGGAGCCTGCTCCTGAGCCCGTACCTGCTCGCGAGCCGGAGCCTGCTCCAGAACCAGAACCAGAACCAGAACCAGAGACCGGGCCCGGGCCCGGGTTTGCTCCCGAGCCAGAGCCCGAGTTTGCTCCCGAGCCGGAGCCGGAGCCGGAGCCGGAGCCGGAGCCAGAGTTTGAGCCGGAGCCGGAGCCGGAGCCGGAGCCGGAGCCGGAGCCGGAGCCGGGCCCGGAGCCCGAGCCCGATGCCGAACCCGCCTCGCCCTCCGACCACGCCCCGCCCCCGGAAGCAGAACCGACGCCTGTGGCCGTTCCGGCCACCCCAGCGGCCACCCCAGCCGTACCGACCGCCGAGGCGGCCACGCCCCTCGACATCGCCCCCGACACTCCAGCTCCGCCGCCCGAGGCGCACCCCGCTGCCCCAGCCGCACCGCCCACCGGGGCGGAACCGTACGGAGCGACCCCCGACCCCACCCTGGAACCCACCCCCGAACCTGCCGCCCAGCCCCGCCCCACCGCTGCCCTCCCGCCCCTGACGCAAGCTCCGCCCACCCCGGAGACCGCCCCCACACCGGAACTCCCCACCGCCCCCGTGCGGACCGCCGCCCCCGGGTTCATCGGGGACCGGCCGCCCACGTACGCGGCCGAGCCGGTGGCGTTGCCGGTTGTCGAACCGGCGGGGCTCGGGGAGTTGGTGCCCGACACCGTGCTGGACGGGGCGCAGTACGGCTCGCTGACGCTCCGTGCCGTCTCGCAGCGCGGAGATTCGGCGCGTTACCGGGGCGCGCCCCGGCGGGACGCCCTGCTGCTGGCGCGGTTCGGCACCGGTGCGCACACCTTGCTCCTGGCGGCCGTCGCGTCCGGGCCGGCCGGCGGTGATCCGCGTGCGGCGCACGACGCCTGCGCCTGGATCGGCGGGGCCGTGGCCCGTAGCTGCGCCCGGCTGGCGGAGGACCTGCGGGCGGGCCACCGCAGCGCCCTGCGGTCGGGCCTCCAGCGGCTCGCCGACCGTGGCTACGGGAAGCTGCGGGCGCGCAGCGCGGTGACCGGCGGAGCACCGGAGCCCCCGGCGGCCGTGCGCTGTCTGCTGCTGCCCGCCGACCCGGCGTGCCGTACGCGGGTCTTCTTCGGCGTCGGCGAGGGCGGCTTCCTGCGGTTGCGCGACGGCCTCTGGGAAGACCTCGAACCGGCCGCCCCGGGCCGGGAGCCGTCCCCACGCGCGGCATCCGCGCCCGGCCAGGAACCGCCCCTGCCGGAACCCTCCGCCGGACCGGAGATCCCCACGCCGGACTCACCCCTCACATCGGAAGCCTTCGTGCCGGGCTCCGCCTCCGCCTCGGACGTTTTCGTACCAGGTTCCGCCTCCGCCCCGGCCCGTGACCAGGCCGCTCGGGGTGGCGCGCCCCGCTCCGCGCCGTTCCTCTTCACGACCGTCACCGGGCGGCGCGGTGACGCCCTGTTGCTGTGCAGCGCCGGACTCGCCGAACCGCTCGCCGACGAACCGGCCCTCGCCGCCCGCCTGGCCACCGACTTCTCCGCGCCCGAACCCCCCGGCCTGACCTCCTTCCTCGCCTCCGCCCAGATCCGGGTCAAGGGCCACGCCCGCGACCGCACGGCCGTCGGGGTGTGGGACACGTAGCCGTAGCCCCCGGACGGGAGGGCGGACGGCCCGTACGGACGCTCCGGCGGTCCGGGCATCCCGTACGACGCGGAGGGCCCGCCGGGCACGCAGCGCCCCGTACGTCCGGGGGGCACAGGACCCCGTGCAGCCGGGGCGCACCGCATCCGGCCGCACGCCCCCCGCCGCGACGGCCCGCCCGGACGCGGCGACGCCCCCCCCCGCGAAACACCGGCGACCAGGCCGGACAGGGCGCGCCACCGGGCCGTACGCCCTCCACCCCACCCGCACGGCTGACGACGGCGGCGTGACCGTACGCCCACGGACCGCCCGGCCGTCCCCTGAACGCAGGCACAGGCCACCCGTCCGCCCGGCCGTCCGTCCACCTCGCGGGGGCCGACGGCATCCCATCCCCACCGCCCCCGGCGCGCCGCCCCGCAGCCCCCGCGCCCTGTCCACCCGAGTGCTCCCCGCCACCCGCCCGGGTGGTACCGGGGGCGCGTCGCGCCGCCCCGTGGGTTCATGGAGGGGCGAAACCGGTCCACCGACGGCGGCGAAGGAGCGAGCGGGACATGGCGAAGCAGACCGTGGCCGAGCAATTCGTGGACATCCTGGTACGGGCCGGGGTGCAGCGGCTGTACGGCGTCGTCGGTGACAGCCTCAACCCCGTCGTCGACGCGATCCGGCGCTCACGGGCGATCGACTGGATCCAGGTCCGGCACGAGGAGACCGCCGCGTTCGCCGCGGGCGCCGAGGCGCAGATCACCGGCAAGCTGACCGCCTGCGCCGGATCCTGCGGACCGGGCAACCTCCACCTCATCAACGGGCTCTTCGACGCCCACCGCTCGATGGCGCCGGTCCTCGCGCTCGCCTCGCAGATCCCGGCCGGCGAGATCGGCACCGGCTACTTCCAGGAGACCCACCCCGACCGGCTGTTCGCCGAGTGCAGCCACTACAGCGAGCTGATCTCCAGCCGGCAGCAGATGCCGCGGGTCCTGCAGACCGCCATCCAGCACGCCGTCGGCCGCAGCGGCGTCTCCGTCGTCTCGCTGCCCGGCGACATCGCGGCCGAGGCGGCGCCCGACCGCGCCATCGAACACGCCCTGGTCACCGCCCGGCCGTCGGTCCGCCCCGGTGACGCCGAGATCGACCGGCTCGCCGAACTCGTCGACGCGGCAGGCAAGATCACCCTGTTCTGCGGCAGCGGCACCGCGGGCGCCCACGCCGAGGTGATGGAGTTCGCCGAACGCGTCAAGGCCCCCGTCGGCCACGCCCTGCGCGGCAAGGAATGGATCCAGTACGACAACCCGTACGACGTCGGCATGAGCGGACTGCTCGGCTACGGCGCCGCGTACGAGGCGACCCACGAGTGCGATCTGCTGATCCTGCTCGGCACCGACTTCCCGTACAACGCGTTCCTCCCCGACGACGTGAAGATCGTCCAGATCGACGTCCGGCCCGAACACCTCGGCCGCCGCTCGCAGCTCGCCCTCGGCGTCTGGGGCGACGTCCGCGAGACGCTGCGCTGTCTGACGCCGAAGGTGCAGATCAAATCGCAGCGCGCCTTCCTCGACCGGATGCTCAAGAAGCACGCCGACGCACTGGAGGGCGTGGTCAGCGCCTACACCCGCAAGGTCGAGAAGCACGTCCCGATCCACCCGGAGTACGTCGCCTCCGTCCTCGACGAGGAGGCCGACGACGACGCGGTGTTCACCGTCGACACCGGCATGTGCAACGTCTGGGCCGCCCGCTACCTGACGCCCAACGGCCGCCGCCGGGTGATCGGTTCGTTCACCCACGGCTCCATGGCGAACGCGCTGCCGCAGGCGATCGGCGCGCAGTTCATCGACCCCGGGCGGCAGGTCGTCTCGATGTCCGGCGACGGCGGTTTCACGATGCTGATGGGCGACTTCCTCACGCTCGTCCAGTACGGCCTGCCGGTCAAAGTGGTGCTGTTCAACAACTCCTCCCTCGGCATGGTCGAGCTGGAGATGCTGGTCGCGGGCCTGCCGTCGTACGGGACCACCAACCGCAACCCGGATTTCGCCGCCGTCGCCCGGGCGGCGGGCGCGCACGGCATCCGGGTGGAGAAGCCCAAACAGCTCCGGGGCGCGCTGCGCGAGGCGTTCGCGCACAAGGGGCCCGCGCTGGTCGATGTCGTCACCGACCCCAACGCGCTGTCCATCCCGCCGAAGGTCAGCGCCGAGATGGTGTCCGGCTTCGCGCTGTCCGCCGGGAAGATCGTGCTGGACGGCGGCGTCGGCCGGATGCTTCAGATGGCGCGGTCCAACCTGCGCAACATTCCCCGTATGTGACGTCCCATCATGCAAGAGGTGAATGCCGGATGGCCGGATCACGGCGTTCCGCGTCCGGCCCGCCACCCGGTGGGGTGGACCTGTGAAAGTCGAAGCATGCCGCCTTGCCCCGTGGGCATGCATCTCCGTGAGGCTGTTCGAGAAGAGCCGGTGAGACGTTATTCGGGGCGGGGGAGAGGATGCGTCAGCCTGTGCGGCGCGAGGACGGCGAACGATACGACGCGGCGGCCGAGGGGGGCCGGGCCACCGCGGTGGCCGCCCGCGAACCGGGCGTACTGGAGCGGAGGATCCGCCCCGCCGATCTCGGCGCGGTGGCGGAAGTGCGGCGCGCGTTAGGGGAGTTACTCCGGCGCTGGGACGGACCGGCGCCCGCCGGGCTCTTCGACACGGCGGCGCTGCTCGTCAGTGAGCTGGTCACCAACGCCCTGGTGCACACCGCGGGCGGCGCGCAGCTCACCGCGACCGTCACCGACCGGCTGCGGGTCGAGGTGCGGGACTGCGCCTCCGCCCGGCCCGAGCCCCGTCCGCCGACGGGCGACGGCACCTCGGGCCGGGGGCTGATACTCGTCCGCTCCCTGGCCGACGCCTGGGGAGTGCTGCCGCACGCGTTCGGCAAGAGCGTCTGGTTCGAGCTGGGGAGCGGACCGGCCTGAGGCGGCGCGGTCCGCCGCACTCAGCCGAACTGCCGCTCGATCGCGGCGAGTTTCTCCTCCAGGGAGTCCAGCCGCGGCAGCGTCTGGGTGTCGTCCTCCGCCGTCAGATCGACGGTCTGCGGACGGGCCCCGGTGGAACGCCCGTCGTCCTCCGCGCCGTTGACGGCCTTCAGCGCCGGGCGGGCGGCGGACGGCAGCGCACCGGCGGGCGCCTGCCGCGCCTCGCCGACGGGCTGCGGCTGCGGCGCGCCGTCCGGTACGGCGCCGGGCTCCGGCAGCGCACCGGCCGGGGCCGCGGACGGCTCCGCCGGCACCTGGCGGGCCGCCCGGCGCAGGCCCCGGCTCCGGTGCTGCCGGTTGAGCGCCCGGATCCGGGCCCGGTCGATCCGCCCCTGGTCGCGGCGGCGCAGCCGGCGCTGGGTCTTCTCCCGGCGGTCCTCCCGGACCTCCTCCACCGCCTCGTCCAGCGACCGCACGCCCTCCAGCAGCATCAGCGACCAGGCGGCGAACGTCTCCCGGGGCGCCCGCAGCCACCGCACCACGCGGATCTGCGGCAGCGGACGCGGCACCAGACCCTGCTCCCGCAGCGCCGCGCGGCGGGTCTGCTTCAGCGCCCGGTCGAAGAGGACGGCCGCCGACAGGGACATCCCGGCGAAGAACTGCGGCGCGCCCGCGTGGTCCAGGCCGCGCGGCGCGTGCACCCAGTTGAACCACGCGGCCGCCCCGGCGAACGTCCACACCAGCATCCGCGAGCCGAGCGCCGCGTCCCCGTGGCTGGCCTCGCGCACGGCGAGTACGGAGCAGAACATCGCCGCGCCGTCGAGCCCGAAGGGGACGAGGTACTCCCAGCCGCCGGAGAGGTTGAGGTTCTGCTTGCCGAAGCCGACCAGGCCGTGGAAGGACAGCGCCGCGGCCACCGCCGCGCAGCAGAACAGCAGCAGGTAGGAGGCCATGGCGTAGACGGCTTCCTTGCGGCGGCGGCGCTCCTCGCTGCGCTCCCAGGAGTCCTCGCCGGACGGCGGCCGGTTCGCCGTCCGCCTGAACAGCAGAACACCCCCGGCGGTCAGCACCCCGGCGAGCAGCAGCGCCCCCGGAACCAGCCAGTCCAGCGCCGTGTCGGTCATTCTCATTCGGGGATCCTTCGGGTAGTGGTACGCGTTTTCGCGCGCCACCTTGACCGAAGTCGCCGCCCGTGCCCCGGGATTCGGGACAACTGAACGCCAAGGGGTGCAAGGAGGTCCGCTCCCGTCGGCGTGTCCGTCGAACTTTCGTGCCTGTGTGCCGAGTTGTGTTCGACGGCGGGCGGTGCGGGCTCAGCGGCGCCAGAGGAGTTCCGGGCGGTACGGCGTGCAGGGCGCCAGGCGCAGGGCGGGGGCGGGCCGGGCCAGGTCGTCCTGGTACAGGCAGCGGTCGCCGGAGCCGATCCGGCCCCGGCCGTCGGTCCACCACCGCTGGCCGGGCGAACCGTCGCACGGGGCGAGGCCCGGCGCGGCGGCGGCCGCCAGACAGAGCCGCCCGGCCGCCGTGCGCAGCCGTCCGCCGGGACCGTACGTCCAGGACTGGCCCGGGGAGCCGTCGCACGGCCGGGTCCGGGCGGCCGGGGCGCCGCCCGCGTCCAGGCAGCGTTCCGCGGGGCGCGGCCCGTCCGCGCCGCCGATGCCGGACAGGATCTCGCCGTCCCGCGGCTGCCGGTGCGTCCGCGGGTACTCCCGCCGCAGCCAGCCGCGGTACAGGCCCGTCGGCTGCGGGCGGGGGCAGCGGAACGGGACGCAGGTGACCCCGCGCAGATACGCGTCGAACGCCGCCGTCTTCCGGGCCTGCTGCCGCGGCGTCAGGTTGGCGGGCAGGGTGGTCAGCGGGTAGCCGAGGTAGCCGCGGACGTCGGGGCGGTCGCGGGCGGCGAAGGCGGCCCGCCGGAAGTAGCGGGCGGCGATGGCGTGGTCGCTGTGGTCGGCGAGGTGGGAGGCTGGGCCGCCGAAGCGGGTGGCGTCGAAGTCCAGCGTCCGGAAACTGTCCGCCCCGGTCCGGCCGGCCAGCGCGGCCAGCGCGTCGACGAGGGAGGCGTCGGTGTAGGCGCGGGCGCCGTCGGTGGAGTACAGGACGCGGCGCTCGCCCCGGAACAGTTTCCGCAGGCTCTGGCGGTGGTGGGCGGCGCTGCCCTCGCCGTGCGGGAAGCCGTCGGGCAGGCCGAAGAAGGTCAGGCGGACCTCGGGGCGCCCGGCGAGCGTGAACGACGGGATCAGCGTTCCGCGCACCGCGAGATCGTCGTGGCGCCAGGCGTCCCGGGTTCCGGCCAGCTCCGCGTAGGCGGCGCGGACGCCGTGCTCACGGTCGAGGACGTAGGCGCCCCTGTGTCCCGTACGGCCCGCGTCGCCGGTGGTCAGGTAGACGGTGTGCACCGGGCAACGGGAGGTCAGCAGCCGCTGGATCCGCGGGGTGAGGAAGAGCAGGTCGTCGTCCTCGTGCGCGACGCCCACCAGCGTCCGGCGGCAGGGCGCGGCCCGGTCGCCGTCCCGCGCCTGCTCGCCGGTGGCGGCGGGGCCGCCGGATGTCAGCAGCGCGGTCAGCGTCAGGGCCAGGAGCAGCAGCGCCGCCGTCACCGCGAGGGGGCCGGGGCGCGGGCGCCGCCGGCCGGTGCGGGGTCCGTCAGCCATGCGCCCTCCCGGTGTGCCTGGGCAAGACCTCACCGCAGGGGTGGCCGCCGTCCGTGCGGGTGGGCCGCCGGTGGGAGGGTCCCGCCGCCGGGTACGGCGGAAACCGGCGCGCCGTGGCGTTCACCCATGCGGCCGGGCCGTCAGGGCTGCCGGGTCCCGAGGGTGAGGCGGTCGAGGTGGTAGTAGCGCGCGGCGCACGCCGCCGACCAGCGCGGTTCGCCGTGCGCGTCGAACGGCTCCGTCATGTCGGAGATGACCAGCGGGGTGTACGGCGCGGTCCGGGCGCCCGCGGCCGCCTCGGCGCGCAGCGACCGGTCCTGCCGCTCCCAGGCGTGCGCCCGCGTCCGCATGGCGGCGTCGAGGTGGGCCACGGGGATCAGCAGCGCCGCGCAGACCACGGCGCACACCGCCGCGGCGGCGGCGAGCGGCGGCCCGGTCCGCCCGCGGCGCCGCCGCACGGCCCGTCCCAGGAGCGTGCCCGCGCCGGTGAGCAGCAGCAGATAGGGCAGGACGAAGTCGTTCCAGATACGGGTCGAGGACGTCACATGACCGCCGAAGACGGGATAGGCCAGCAGCGTGCAGAGGTAGCCGGAGAGCAGGAAGACCACGGCGGCGGCGGTGGCGAGCGGTGCGACGGGGCGCGGCGGGCGCGGCGGTGCGCCGGCGGCGGGCCGGGCGAGCAGGGCGAGCAGCGTGCCGGCGGCGACGGCGGCGAGGTACGGCCAGTTCGTCAGCAGCATGCCGAGGATGCGGGCGAACCCCTCCAGCGCGCCGAGCAGCGAGTCGGCGGCGAACATCTCGGAGGCGCCCGCGCCGTGCCGCTCGCGGCGGATCCGCAGCCCCGGGGAGGTGTACAGCAGCACCCCGCCGGCCAGCGCGCCCGCGAGCCCCGCCGCGCACCACCGCCGCAGGAAGGGCCGGGCGCCCTCCCCGGCGATCCGCCCGGCCAGCGGCCAGGCGGTGGCCAGGACGAGGACGGCGATGACGGTGGTCTCCTCCGAGAGCGTCGCCATGAGGACGCCCGCGACGAGGACGGTGACGAGCGCCGCCCGCCGCCCGGCCGGGCTCCCGGCCCGCAGCAGCGGCAACGCCGCCGCGCAGGCGAGCACCGGCGGCAGGGTGTGCGACACCGACGCGGCGGGCCAGAAGAACGTCTTGTACGTGTTCCGGGAGGCGAAGAGGAACAGCGCCGTCACGACACCGGCGACGAGCGGCGCGGTCCCCGCGGGCGCCACGAGGGCGGCCCGGCGCAGCACCGCCGCGGTCACCGCCCACAGGATCCCCAGCATCACAACGCCGCTGAGCAGCGGGAACCACTGGTGGCCCGGCACGCCGAACCTGGCGTACGCACCGACCAGCAGGGCGTTGACGACGCGCCCGTTGTCCTTGGCGTAGAAGGTGTCGACCAGCGCGGCGATCCCGCCGTCGCGGACCACCGGAAGGAAGCACCACTCGTCGCCGCTCGGCCGCACCCAGCGGCCCGCCCACGACGCGGCGGCCAGCAGTGTCAGCGGGGCGAGGGCGAGGAGCGCCACCCAGCGGCCGCCGGGCCGGGGCGTGGCCCGGGGAGCCGCGGGCCGGTGCGCCTGCCGCGGCGGCGGGCCCGGTTCGCGGGGGACGGTGGTGCCGGTGGCGCGGTCGGCCATGGCGGTACTGCCTTTCGACATCGCCGCCCGGGGCGGCCGGTCCGTGAGGTGATCAGCCCGCTTCGGGCCGGTCGGCCGGGCGCCGGAGCGGAGCGACCGGCCGGTGCCGGGGGGCGGACGCCGCGTCGCCCGAGGTGATGGCCCACCGGGCGAGCAGGAAGGAGACGGGGGTGACGAGGACTCCGGCGGCGAGCGCGGCGAGGTTGCGCTCCACACCGAACCGGCTGACGGCGACGTAGAGCAGCACGCCGGAGGCCACCAGGTTGAAGAGGCTGGAGAGCGGATAGCGGACGAGACCGCGCCAGGTGGGCCGGGTCCGGCAGGTGACCCGCGAGTTGAGCAGGAACGAGCCGAGCGTGCTGACCGCGTAGCCCAGTACGTGTGCGGCGAGATAGGGGATGACGCGGTTGAGCGAGGCGTACACGGCGAGGTACACGCCGGTGTTGACGCAGCCGATCAGCGCGAACGCCGCGAACTGCCGGGGCGCTCGGAGGGGTGGTCGGCTTCGCGCGGGCTCCGCCCCGGCCACCGCCGGTACGGGCACGGGCAGCGGATCGGCCGCCGGAAAGGCGTCGGTCTCCCGGACGACGTAGGGCGGCCGCCGTTTCGCCTCGTGGTAAATGCGGCCCACGTATTCGCCGATGACTCCGAGGGTGACGAGCTGGATTCCGCTCAGTGCGACGACGGCGGTCAGCAGCGTCGCGTAACCCGGTACGTTCGCGCCGTTCAGGGCGACATTCGTGACGACCCACAGGGCGTAGGCGAGTGCCGAGAGGAATACCCAGAGTCCGGCGTAGATGGCGAGGCGCAGCGGGCGGTTGTTGAACGAGAGGAGGCCGTCGATGCCGTAATTCAGGAGCCTTCTGCTGCCCCATTTCGACGAGCCCGCGGCGCGTTCGGCGTTGCGGTACCGGAAGGTGACCGTATCGAATCCGATCCAGGAGAAAATGCCTTTCGAGAAGCGGTTGCTCTCCGGGAGGGTGAGGACGCTGTCCACCGCACGCCGTGACAGCAGCCGGAAATCCCCGGCGCCGTCCACCAGTTCCACCTCCATGAAACGGCGCACCAGCGCGTAGTAGGTACGGCTGAGCGCGGTGCGCACCAGTCCGTCACCGGCGCGGTCGCGACGCGGTACGACCTGGTCGTAGCCGTGCCGCTGGAGGGCGACCATCCGCGGGATCAGCTCCGGCGGATGCTGGAGGTCGGCGTCCATCAGCACCACCGCGGCGCCGCGCGCCATCCGCAGCCCGGCGAGCATGGCGGCTTCCTTGCCGAAGTTCCGGCTGAAGAAGGTGTAACGCACCCGGGGATCGGACGCGGCGAGGGAACGCAGCAGCGCGCCGGTGCGGTCGGCGCTCCCGTCGTCCACGTAACAGACCTCGAAGGATTCCCCGGTCCGGTCGAGGGTGGTGACGAGCGCCGCGTGGAATTTCTCGATGACCGCTGCCTCGTTGAAGCACGGCACCACGACCGAAAGCTGAAGGGTGGTCACCTTGCTCTCCTCGCATCGGGACGGACGGATTTCCGTACCGGAGCGGGCCGTGTGCCGCTCCGGAACGGATGGGCGGCGAAGTCCCGGTACGCCGCTGCGGAATGCGGGTGCGGCCCCCGAATTCACCCGAATGGCGCGGGCGGCCCGGCTCCCCTTCGCATCCCACGGCCGCATCTAATCACTGAACGGGTGCCACGCATTCGCCACACGCCCTCGGCGGCAGGGGTGACCCGATCGGCTCAGTCACCGCCCCTTCCCGGAGCGGACGGAGAAGGGACGGTGAAAGGCCGGGCGGAGGGGAAAATCAATGCCGCCGCGGGGAGTTGGGGGAGAGGCGCGGCGGATTCACGGATAATTTCCCGGCTATTGCTTCCGTCCGGTCAACCACCCGAGAATCACCCGGAGTTCGGCGACGGTGGCCGTACGGTCCGCGGTCTCGTCGGCGAGATGGGCGGCGTCGATCAGGTTGCGGATCCACCGGGCGGCGGACGGCGCGGGCAGCGGCAGGGCGCGCCCGGGGAGGTCCGCCAGCCGTGCCAGCAGGGTGGTCAACGCCTCCTGGAGCCGGCTGTCCAGTGAGGTGAGCAGCCGGGCGAACTCCGGGTCACGGTTGGCCTGGAGGGCGGCGGCGGAGGCGAGGCCGGGGGCCAGCGGATCGGTGAGTTCGCCGATCAGATGGCCGGTGAGGAGGTCGAGACCGGTGTCCGGGTCGGAGGCGGCCAGCGCCTCGGCGCAGCGCCGGGCGGTGCGGGGCAGATCGTCGGCGAAGACCGCGTGGAACAGCTCGCGTTTGGTGGCGAAGTAGTGGAAGAGGGTGCCGGAGCCGATGCCGGCCCGGCGGCAGATCGCCGCGGTGCTGGTGCCGTCGACGCCGTGGGCGGCGAACTCGGCGGCGGCCGCCTCGACGATCGCGGCGCGGCGGCGGGCATGGACTTCGGGATTCACGGTGCGCACCCCTGCATGATGGCGCACCCCTCATTAATAGAGTGACTGCTCTGTTAATGTGCCCGCGTGTCCTCAGACTCCGTAGTTCCCGCCCCGCCCGCGCGGCGCCCGTGGTGGCGCCGTGCCGCGCCGGTCGCCGGTCTGCTCCTGCTGTCGCCGTTCTGCGCCGAGTACCTCGTCGGCTACCAGGGCGTGCTCACCAACCCCGTGGAACTGCTGGTCGCCGTGGTGTTCGTGCTGCCGATCTACGGCGCGCCCGCGGTCTTGATCCGCGACCTCACCCGCCGCGCCGGCCGCGGCTGGCCCACGCTGCTGCTGCTCGCCACGGCGGCGGGGCTGATCCAGGCGGGCTGGGTGGATCAGTCGCTCTTCAACCACCGGGACTTCGCCGACGGGCCGCTGCCCACCCTTCTGCCCTGGCTCGACGCCGACGCCGGCCAGTTGCTGACCTTCGTCGTCGGCCATGTGGTCTGGAGCTTCGGCGCGCCCGTCGCCGTGGTCGAGTCCTGCGTACCGGACCGCGCCGGACGCCCCTGGCTGGGCCGGTGGGGGACGGCGGTGCTCGCCGCGGTCTACCTGGCCGGGACGGTCTTCTTCACCTACCAGCTCGTGGTCCTGCCGGGCTTCCACGCACGGCCCGGACAACTGGCGGCCGTCGGGGTGGCGGTGGCGGCGGCCGTCGGCGCGGCGTTCGCACTGCCGCGGCGGGCCGCGCGGACGTCCGGCTCCGCCCCGCCGCCGTGGTGCGCGGGCGGCGTCGCGCTGGTGCTGCTCGGGGCGTTCGTCACGCTCAACGACCAGTGGGCGTGGCGCGGTGTGGCCGTCGCGGTGGCCGCGCTGACGCTGCTCGGGGCGCTCCTCGCGTACTGGTCGCGCCGCCCGGGGTGGGGCCGCGGCCACCGGCTGGCCGTCGCCGGCGCCGCCCTGCTCCTCTACGCGGGCCTCGCGTTCGTGGTGAACCCCGAGAACGTCCCGCCGTCCGTGCTCCACACCGTGCGCGGCGCCGTCCTGCTGGGCGTGGTGGCGCTGCTGTACGGCGCGGCCCGTCGCGTGGCACGGGCCCGTACGGCCGGCTGAGGCGGGCTCAGGCGGTGGCGGTCAGCCGGGCGACGCGGTCGCTGTCGCAGGTGCGGGGGCAGGTGACGCAGGTGTCCTCGGGGCGCAGCGTGTAGAACATGCAGCAACTGGCGCGGTCCCGGGTCGGCAGCGCCTCGCCGTTCGGCCCGGTCAGCTCGCGGAAGGCGGCGGAGCCGACGTACGGGGCGGTGGCGCCGGGCAGCAGCCGCTCCAGCTCGGCGACGGCGCGCCGCTCCTCGCCGAGCAGATGCCCGAGGTACCACAGGCCCTCGACGATCTCGTCGGACGCCATGCCCCACAGGGCGCGCGGGCCGCGCCGCGTGCGGCTGCGGAAGCCGTCCAGCACCGGGCCCAGATGCGCGGCCACCGCCTCCCGTACCGCCGCGCGCAGCGCCTCCTCGTCGGGGACCACCCGGGCTCCGGGCAGCTGTGCCGCCGGGTCCTGGGGAAGACACGCGAACGAGCGGACGCGTACCGCCATCCGGCCCTCGTCGCGGTGGAAGGCGACGTCGGCGGCGGGCAGCGACGGCACCCGGCGGTGCAGGAACCAGGGCACGGTGATCAGCAGGCAGGCGGGCCAGGCGTAGCGGTGCAGGGCGAAGGTGGCCACGACGTCGGGCCGGGCCCGGGTGCCGTAGTCCCGCTGGACCTGTGCGTCGTCCCAGCTCAGGAAGGTGTCCAGGGCCTCGCCGCCCGCGGCCAGGGCCGCGGCGCCCACCCAGCCCCCGCCGTCCGGCAGGGCGGTGGCCGTCTCGGTGACCCGCAGCGACGGGAGAACCTCGGTGAGCTGGGCGTAGGCACCGGAGAACGGAGACGTGGGGGCGGACGTGGCGAGGGCAGCAGAAGGCATGCGGGGACCACCGAATCGCGATCGTTAGCAGGTAAGGCTTACCTTAGCGGAAGCGTACCCGCGGGGTGCGAACTGGGAACCTTCGCCGTTGACGCCTAAAGTTCTGGGGATGTCAGGAGGCACCCCCATGGAACAGGGCAGAGCGGACCACGGCCCGGCGGCCCGTCCCTGGGTGCCCGCCCAGGCCGGTTCTGCCGCGGACCGGACCGGGCCCGCCGCACCCGAGCGCACCGCCCCCGGGGGAGCCGCCGCACCGCCGGTGGTCCGGCCGCGGCGGCACTCCGTCCGCGGGCAGATCCTCGCGGCGCTGCGGCAGGCGCTCCTCGACGGGGAGCTGACGCCGGGAGAGGTCTACTCCGCGCCCGCGCTCGCCGCCCGGTACGGCGTTTCGGCGACCCCGGTCCGGGAGGCGATGCAGCAGCTCGCGGGGGAGGGCGCCGTCGAAGTGGTGCCCAACCGCGGCTTCCGGGTCGCCGAGCACAGCGTCCGTGACCTCGCCGAGGTGGCGGAGGTCCGGGCGATGCTGGAGGTCCCGGCGGTGGTCCGGCTGGCGGGCGGGGTGCCGTGCCCGGAGCGGTGGGACGGGCTGCGGCCGCTCGCCGCCGCCGGGGTCGCGGCCGCGGCGCGCGGTGACCGCGCCGGGTATGCCGAGGCGGACCGCGCCTTCCACCACGCCCTGATGTCCCTCACCGGCAACCGCCGGCTGGTCGCGGTCGTCGACGATCTGCTGCGCCGCGCCCGGCGCCCGGCCGGCGGTCCCCGCCCGCGCCCGCTGGAGCTCCAGGTGGACGCCGCACAGCACGTCGCGCTGCTGGACGCGCTCTGTGCCGGCGAGCCGGAGCGGGCCGAACGCCTCGCCCGGGAGCACCTCGCGCCCGGCGGCCGGCGGTACTGAGCCGCCGCGCGGGCGGGCGGCGCCGGGCGCCCGCGCGGCGTGCGGTCAGTCCGTCACCAGCTTCTCCAGCGGCAGCGCGGCGGCGTCCGCGGCCGGACGGGAGAGGTACAGATCGGCGTGGTAGTAGCCGTCGGCCTCCTTGCCGGTGGTCGGCAAGGCCCGTTCCGCCAGCGCCGCGAAGGCCGCCCGCCGCTCGTCACCGTCCGCGAACCGCCGCTGGCGAAACGTTCGGGCAGGCAGCTTCTCCGTCACCAGCCCGGCGCGTGCCAGCAGTTCGGTCACCGGGCGGTACGAGACGGTCCGCAGGACGAACGCGGCGATCCACGGCGGCGCGGTCACCGCGTCGAGGAGGTGCCCGAACGTGCGGGCCGTGATGTAGCCGACGCCGCCGGTGACGGTGATCAGGTCGGTACCGGCCAGCGCGGCGCGCAGTGCGGCGGTGGGCCGCGCGGTCTCCAGGTTCTCCGCGAAGCCGGCGTCCAGCAGACCGGCCTCGCGGCCGTAGCGGACGGCCCGGTCCGCCGCGTCGATCCCGGTGAGGTGGACCGCGTCCGCCCGGCGCCGGGCGGCGAAGTACGCCCGGTCGGCCGTGATCCGCTCCGCACCGTCCGGGCCGGGGGCGGTGTAGCGGGCGTAGAGGTCGGTGAGGGTCAGGTGGTGGTTGAGCAGGGCGGCGTTGATGCCGTACGAGCAGCACAGGTCGACGACGCGCAGCGGCGGCCGGTCGGCGCGGCGGCGGCGCAGGGCGTCGGTGGCGGCGCGGAACATCGCCTGGCCGTGGTGCGGGATCTGGTAGTCGAGCGGCTGGAGGGTGGTGAAGTAGCGGCGTGGATCAGGGCAGTTGTAAATCGCCTCGAAATCAGCCTTGCCCCAGTCGGACGAGGTGGTGGGGCGGGTCGCTTCAGTTGCCACGGATGCCTCCTGAAAGCTCTGCCGGTGGGCGGGGATCCGCACCAGCATCCAGTCCCCGATCCGGCCCGGCACCGTCACTTGCGGCCATTTTCGGCGTTACGGCCGGAGCACGGGCGGCCTCCGGCGGCCGTTCCGGCGGGGGCGAGGTGCCCTGGCAGTGCGGGTGCGGCGGTCGGCCGCGGCGGCCGTTCCGGCCCCGCCACCGCAGGTTTTCGGCCGATGACGGTACGGGCGGGCATGGCCGGTGTCAGGCGCTTGACGGGGCGCCCGCGCTGCCCCGTGCGGCCCGCCCCGGGCCCCGGGACGGGCCGCACGGGCGTGCTACGCCCGCTCCTCTCCCGGCTCCCCGCGTCCCGCCGCGTCCCCTCCTCCGTCCTCGTCCAGGAGGGCGCGCGGGAAGCGGCCGGTGAGCCAGGTGGGGAGGCCGCCCATGAGGCGGAAGAGGCGGGCGGCCTCGGTGAGCAGCCGGGCGGCGTCGGCCTCCGGCGCCGCGTCCGCCAGGGCGACCAGCGCGGGCGCCGTGCCGACCAGGAAGCCCAACTCCTCGCGGATCCGCAGCGATTCGGAGAATCCGTGCCGCGCCTCGGCGACCTCGCCGTTGCGCAGGGCGAGTCCGGCGAGATGGCGCCAGGTGGCGGAGAGGAGTAAGGCGTCCCCGGCGGCGGTCGCGCCGGCGTGGGCCCGGAGGTAGGCGGCGCGGGCGGACTGCGGGCTGTCCGCGACGTGTTCGGAGAGCAGCCCGCGCCGGAAGTCCAGCAGCGGCCGTCCGGGCGCACCGGGCGCGAGGAGCGCCGCGGCCCGGCCCAGCGCGGAGCTGGCCTCGTCGGCGCGGTCGCGGACGCCCAGGACGGTCGCGGCGTAGGCGAGATGGCCGCGCTCGCAGGCGGCGGCGGCGCGCTCGTCGTCGCCGTCGGCGAGCGCCTCGGCGGCGCGCAGCGCGTCCTCCGCGGCCGCCCAGCCCGCGGCGGTGTACATGCAGCGCTCCACCAGGAGGGCGGCGCGGTGCAGGGCGGACGGTGCGTGGGTGGCGGCGTACGGGGTGAGCAGCGCCGCCGCGTCGTCCCAGCAGCCGCGGGAGCGCAGCCGCCACACGGCGTGGTCGAGGGGGGTGTCGCCGGGCGCCCGCGCCGCGGGGACCGGGGGTGGGGCGGGGGCCCGGCGGGCCGCTGCCGAAGTCGTGGATCGCGGGGATGCGCTGGGCGCCGGAGCGTCCGGGGATCCCTCGGGTTTCGCGGATTTCGGCATAGCGGGATCCGCCACCTTGCCCTCCCGAGCGCGCCATTGAGCTGGAAATTGAGCGGTAAATGGAAGCCGTGGGCGCATCTCAGCACGGATGCCGCGGCCGGGCCAAGGGTCCGGGTGAATGTTTTCACAAACGCCCGGAACCGCTCCGGTGCCGGGAAACACCCCGTGATCACCGGGCCACCGGCCCCGGCGCACGTACGGCGCACCCGGCGCACACCACCCCGGCATCGCCCGATCGTGGTACCCCGAACGGCGGCCCGCACGCCCGGGAACGGCCCGGACACGGCCGCCCCGGGCGCGGCGTTCACCGCCTTCGCGTGGGCTGGTTCCCGGTTGACGCCTCCGAGGGTTCAGCGCGTCGCCCCGGCGTGCGCCCCTCGTGGCGGTACGGATTCCGTGGCGGTACGGGGTGGGGCGCGGAGGTGGTGGGGTCGGCCTGGACGGGAGGCGCGGGGGCGTGGCGGGGCGGCCGGGCGGGGCCGGGCAGTGGCGTCGGGCCGGTTCGCGGCGCGGGGCCGGGCTGGTGGGCGCGGCCTCGGGGCTTCGGTCCGGCCGTCGGCGCCGAGGACGGCCGGCGGCGAGGGCGGCCGTCCGTACGGAGGGCGGTTCGCGCGCGGACCTGCCCCGCCGCGGATCGAGGGGCAGCCGGTGCCGGGTTCTCAGTCGGAGGCGGCGTCCGGGGCGGCGGGCTCGCCTTCCGCGTCGTAGCGGCGGTTGGCGCGGTCGATGTCCGCCATGTGCTCCTCGGCCCAGGCCCGTACCAGCGCCAGGGGTTGTTCCAGGGAGAGCCCGAGCGGCGTGAGCCGGTAGTGGACGCGGGGCGGGACCGTGGGCTCGACGCGGCGGGCGACGAGCCCGTCGCGCGCCATGCTCCGCAGGGTGGCGGAGAGCATCTTCTGCGAGACGCCCGGCATCCGGCGGCGCAGCTCCGCGAAGCGGATCTCGCCCGGTGTCCCGCCCGGTGTCCCGTCGGGCGTCCGCTCCGGCCGCTCGCTCCGCGCGGCCTCGGCCAGCACCTTCACGGCCATCGATGTCCACTTGGTGCCGATCCTGTCGAGCAGGCGGCGGGTGGGGCACTCCGGCGAGAACAGATCGCCGCGTGCGGGGGAGGAGGAGGGGGGCACCTCGGGGTCACCACCTGTCGGAGAAGTGCCGTCTTACGGTGGTCACCGTAGTCACCTAGCGTGCGGTTGTCGCCATTGGTTACCGCATCCGGCCAGGAGATTCCGTGCCCCTCACCTCAGACCTCGCCCCTGACCTCGTGCTCCGCTCCGTACCGGCCAACGGCGTCGAACTGAACGTCGCACTCGCCGGCGCGGGCCCGGCCGTCCTGCTGCTCCACGGCTTCCCGCACACCTGGCAGGTGTGGAGCCGGGTGCTGGCTCCGCTCGCCGGGCGGCACCGGGTGATCGCCCCCGATCTGCGCGGCTTCGGCGCCGGCACGCGGGCGGCCGGGGGCTACGACGCGGCCACCCTGGCGGCCGACGCGGAGGCGCTTCTCGCGGCTCTCGGCGAGCGCTCCGCCGCCGTGGTCGCGCTCGACGCGGGCGTGCCCCCCGCCTTTCTGCTCGCGCTGCGCCGCCCGGACCTGGTGCGCCGGGTGGTGCTGATGGAATCGCTGCTCGGCGCGCTGCCGGGGGCGGAGGACTTCCTCGCCGGGGGCCCGCCGTGGTGGTTCGGCTTCCACGCGGTCCCCGGCCTCGCCGAATCGGTCCTGACGGGCCACGAGGGGCGGTACGTCGACTGGTTCCTCGAAACCGGCACCCTCGGCGAGGGCGTCCCGCAGCCCGTCCGCGACGCCTTCGTGGCCGCGTACACGGGCGAGGACGCCCTGCGCCGCGCCTTCTCGTACTACCGCGAACTCCCCACGAGCGCCCGGCAGATCCAGGCCGCGCTCGACGAGGGGCGGCGCCTCACCGTGCCCGCCATGACCGTCGGCGCCCGCCCGGTGGGCCGCGCCCTGGAGCACCAACTGCGGCCGTACGCCGATGAGTTGACCGGGCATCTCATCGAGGACTGCGGCCACATCGTGCCGCTGCACCGCCCGGCGGCGCTCCTCGGACTGCTCCGGCCCTTTCTCGCGTGAGAGGGCGGCGGCGTCCCGGCCCGGTCGGCGCAGGGCAGGCCGACGCGGTCCGGTCCGGCGCGCACCGGCACCAGGCCACCCCGAGGCGCGCCCCCGGCCCCGGAGGCTCCGTCCGCTCCGCGTCAGCTCATCCGCAGTGCCAGGAAGAAGTCGAGCTTGTCCTCCAGGCGGGAGAGGTCGCGGCCGGTCAGTTGCTCGATGCGGCCGACGCGGTAGCGCAGGGTGTTGACGTGCAGGTGGAGGCGGGCGGCGCAGCGGGTCCAGGAGCCGTCGCAGTCCAGGAACGCCTCCAGGGTGGGGATCAGTTCGGCGCGGTGGCGGCGGTCGTAGTCGCGCAGCGGGTCCAGCAGGCGGGCGGTGAAGGCGCGGCGGACATCATCGGGGACGAACGGCAGCAGCAGGACGTGCGAGGCCAGCTCCTCGTGGCCGGCGGTGCAGACCCGGCCGGGGCGGGCGGCGGCCACCCGGCGGGCGTGCCGGGCCTCCTCCAGGGCGCCGCGCAGACCCTCGGCGGAGTGCACGGGCGCGCTGACGCCGATCGTGAGCCGGCCGTCGTCGCCCAGCCCGTGGCCGAGCGGTTCCTCGACGGCGGCCAGCAGCGCGGCGGCGCGCAGCCCCTCGCTCCCGCCGTCGTCGGCGGTGGCGGGCAGCGGGACCAGCGCCACCGCCTCGTCGCCGGTGTGCGCCACGGCGATCCGGTCGGACGGCTCCGTACCGGACGTGCCGGGGGCCGCCAGCACCTCCTCCAGCAGGGCCTGCGCCACCGGGCCGCCCGGCTCTCCGTCGACGTCCCGTTCGACGCGGGCCACCACGATCTGCCAGTGCGGCGCGGCGCCCGGGCCGGGCAGCAGCACCGGGGCCGCGAGCCGCAGCCGGGCCGCGATCTCGGTGGGCGCGGCGCCGGTCTGGATCAGCTCCAGCACCTCCTGGGCCAGCCGCCGCCGCACGGTGCGCGCGGTGTCCCGCCGCTCGCGCTCCACGGCGATCAGTTGGGTGACGCCCTGGAGCAGGTCGAGCCGTTCGGCGGGCCAGTCCGCGATGTCCGCCTCGACGGCCAGCAGCCAGTCCGACAGCGGCGTCCCGCCCGCCCCGGGGCCCTCCGGCCGTACGGGGAAGAGCGCGTACGCGGTGTCGTCGAGGGTGACGCGGTACGGGCCGCGGCGGCCCTCGCGGCAGGCGGCGAGATGGGCGCCGGCCAGCCGCGCGCCGACCCCCTCGGCCAGCGCGGGCCCCTGCCCGGTCAGGGTCGATCCGGCGATCTGCCGGCCGGTGGGGGAGAGCACCCAGGCGCGCAGGTCGAGGTCGGAGCCGAGGAGGTCGAGGACGACGTCCGGGCCGCCGCCGGCCGGGCCGGAGGTCATCAGGCGGCGGTGGCGGTCGACGACCGCGGCGAGGTCCCCGGCGCGTTCGGCGGAGACCTGCCGGACGACGTACTCGGTGATGGAGGCGAAGGAGACGGCCTCGGCGACGGCGAAGAGCGGCAGCCGGTGGCGGGCGCAGGCCGCGATCAGGTCCTCGGGGACGGGGCCCAGCTCCGCCGTGCCCGCGGCCAGTCCGGCGACGCCTTCGGCGGCCAGGATGCGGACGAAGTTCTCGGCGTCGCCCGGCTCGCGGCGCCAGGCCAGGCCGGTCAGGACCAGCTCGCCGCCGGAGAGGTAGCGGCTGGGGTCGCGCAGGTCGGTGGTCATGACGGCGCGGACCGTACGCTCCAGCTCGTCCTCGCCGCCGAGCAGGCTCAGGCCCAGGGATGCCGTGTCCAGGAGTGCGCGGAGCCGCATGACCTCGCCCGCCGATCTGTGCTGTGTGGGGTTGCCGTGACATACCGCGAGGTGTGGCGACCCCGCCTTTCGTTCGAATCTACAAGACATGCCGTGCGGCCAGCCAACCGCTTCATGGTTTCGGTGACTGCACCCCCGGGGCGGTGCCGCGTTGACTGGCAACTGACGGCATGAACAGGACATGAACAGCTCGCCGGCGGCGCGACCGGTGGTGATCCCACTGTGGGTGGCGAGCGAGAGTCTTCTGTGAGATTCCCGTACTTTGCCCTACTTCGCCCTATTCCTGCATCGCCCTAATCCTGGAAGAGAGCCGTGATGGACTTCCTTCGCCCCGCCACCTGGGAGGAGGCGCTCGCCGCAAAGGCCGCGCACCCCTCGGCGGTCCCCCTCGCGGGCGGCACGGACGTGATGGTCGAGATCAACTTCGACCACCGCCGCCCCGCGTACCTGCTCGACCTCGGACGCGTCGCCGACCTGGCGGAGTGGGAGACCGGTGAGCGGACCGTACGCCTGGGGGCATCCGTCCCGTACACGAAGATCATGGAGAACCTCCGCGCCGAGCTGCCCGGGCTGGCGCTCGCCGCGCATACCGTGGCCTCCCCGCAGATCCGCAACCGCGGCGGCGTCGGCGGCAACCTCGGCACCGCCTCCCCGGCGGGCGACGCCCACCCCGCGCTGCTGGCCTCCGGCGCCGAGGTCGAGGCGGAGTCGGTACGCGGACGCCGGATGATCCCGATCGACGCCTTCTACCGCGGCGTCAAACGCAACGCCCTGGAGCCGGACGAACTGATCCGCGCCGTCCACATCCCCAAGGCCACCGGCCCCCAGCAGTTCTCCAAGGTCGGCACCCGTAACGCCATGGTCATCGCGGTCTGCGCGTTCGGCCTGGCGCTGCACCCGGACGCCCGCACCGTACGCACCGGCATCGGCTCCGCCGCGCCCACCCCCGTACGTGCCAGGGCGGCCGAGGAGTTCCTCGCCGCGGCGCTGGAGGAGGCCGGGCTGTGGGAGTCGGGCGGTCCGCTCCCGCCGTCCCTGGTCCGGGAGTTCGGGCAGCTCGCGGCCGGTGCCTGCAACCCCATCGACGACGTCCGCGGCAGCGCCGCCTACCGCCGCCACGCCGTGGGCGTCATGGCCCGCCGCACCCTCGGCTGGACCTGGGAGACCTACCGCGGACAGGAAAGGAGCACCCGATGCGCGTGAACATCACCGTCAACGGCCGCCCGCAGCAGGCCGACGACGTCTGGGAGGGCGAGAGCCTGCTGTACGTGCTGCGCGAGCGGCTGGGCCTGCCCGGCTCCAAGAACGCCTGTGAGCAGGGCGAATGCGGTTCCTGCACGGTCCGCCTCGACGGCGTGCCGGTCTGTTCCTGCCTGGTCGCCGCGGGTCAGGCCGAGGGCCGCGAGGTCGTCACCGTCGAGGGGCTGGCGGACTTCGCCGAGGAGCGCGCCGGGCACGGCGGCGCCTGCGGGGCCCCCGGTTCCCGCACCGCCCGCGGCACCGACCCGGACGCCGCGCGCCGCTGGCAGGCGAAGCCCGCGCCCGGTGACGCCGCCCGGCTCGCCCCCGTCCAGCAGGCGTTCATCGACGCCGGGGCCGTCCAGTGCGGTTTCTGCACCCCGGGGCTGCTGGTCGCCGCCGACGAACTGCTGGAACGCACCGCCGAGCCCTCCGACGCCGACATCCGCGAGGCGCTGTCGGGCAACCTCTGCCGCTGCACCGGCTACGAGAAGATCCTCGACGCGGTCCGCCTCGCGGCCGCCCGCGCCGCCGCCCCGACCAGCGGAAAGGAGGTCTGACATGGCCCAAGTCACCCGCACCCCCACCGGACTCACCCAGGGCTCCACCGCCCCGGCGGGCATCGGCGCCTCCACGCTCCGCCCGGACGGCACATTGAAGGTCACCGGCGAGTTCGCGTACGCCTCCGACATGTGGCACGAGGACATGCTCTGGGGCCACACCCTGCGCTCCACCGTCGCGCACGCCGAGATCGTCTCCCTCGACACCTCCGAGGCGCTGGCCACCCCCGGCGTGTACGCGGTCCTCACCTACGACGACCTGCCCACCGAGGTCCGGCACTACGGGCTGGAGGTCCAGGACACCCCGGTCCTCGCGGACGGCAAGGTCCGCCACCACGGCGAGCCGGTCGCGCTGATCGCCGCCGACCACCCGGAGACCGCCCGCCGCGCCGCCGCCAAGATCAAGGTCGAGTACGCGGAGCTGCCGGTCGTCACCGACGAGGCGTCCGCGACCGCCGAGGGCGCCCCGCTCGTCCACGAACACCGCACCGACCACCACGCCCCCCACGTCCCGCACCCGAACATCGTCCACCGCCAGCCGGTCATCCGCGGCGACGCGGACGCCGCGGCCTCGCGGGCCGATGTCGTCATCACCAGCGACTACGCATTCGGTATGCAGGACCAGGCGTTCCTCGGCCCGGAGTCCGGGCTCGCGGTGCCCGCCGAGGACGGCGGCGTGGACCTCTACGTCGCCACCCAGTGGCTCCACGCCGACCTGCGGCAGATCGCCCCCGTCCTCGGACTGCCCGAGGAGAAGGTCCGGATGACGCTCTCCGGCGTCGGCGGCGCCTTCGGCGGCCGCGAGGACCTGTCGATGCAGATCCACGGCTGTCTGCTGGCGCTGCGCACCGGCAAACCCGTCAAGATCGTCTACAACCGCTTCGAGTCCTTCTTCGGCCACGTCCACCGCCACCCCGCCAAGCTCCACTACGAGCACGGCGCCACCGAGGACGGCAAGCTCACCCACGTCAGATGCCGCATCGTCCTCGACGGCGGCGCCTACGCCTCCTCCTCCCCGGCGGTCGTCGGCAACGCCGCCTCCCTCGCCGTCGGCCCGTACGCCGTCGACGACGTGGCGATCGAGGCGCTCGCCCTCTACTCCAACAACCCGCCCTGCGGCGCGATGCGCGGCTTCGGCGCCGTCCAGGCGTGCTTCGCGTACGAGGCGCAGATGGACAAGGTGGCGGCGGCGCTCGGCATGGACCCGGTGGAGTTCCGGCGGCGCAACGCCATGGAGCAGGGCACGCTCATGCCGACCGGGCAACCCGTCGACTCCCCGGCGCCCGTCGCCGAACTGCTGCGCCGCGTCAAGGCGATGCCGCTGCCACCGGAGCGGCAGTGGGAGACCACCGAGGGCGCCGACATCCGGGCGCTGCCCGGCGGCCTGTCCAACACCACCCACGGCGAGGACGTGGTGCGCGGCGTCGGCTACGCCGTCGGCATCAAGAACGTCGGCTTCTCCGAGGGGTTCGACGACTACTCGACGGCCCGGGTGCGGCTGGAGGTGGCCGGCGGTGAGCCGGTCGTCACCGTGCACACCGCGATGGCGGAGGTCGGCCAGGGCGGCGTCACCGTCCACGCGCAGATCGCCCGCACCGAACTCGGCGTCCGGCAGGTGACGATCCACCCCGCCGACACCCAGGTCGGCTCGGCCGGTTCGACCTCCGCGTCCCGGCAGACGTACATGACCGGCGGCGCGGTGAAGCACACCTGCGAGGCGGTGCGGGAGAAGGTGCTCCGGCTGGGCCGGGAGCGGTTCGGGACGTACCACCCGGCGTGGGCGAGTGCCGAACTCCTGCTGGAGGGCGGCAAGGTCACCACCGACGGCGGCGAGGTGCTCGCGGACCTCGCGGACGTCCTGGGCGAGGAGGTCATCGACGAGGAGCTGGAGTTCCGGCACCGGCCCACCGAACCGTTCGACCTGCGCACCGGCCAGGGCCGCGGCCACGTCCAGTACTCGTTCGCCGCGCACCGCGCCGTCGTCGAGGTGGACACCGCCCTCGGCCTGGTCAAGGTCGTCGAACTGGCCTGTGCGCAGGACGTCGGCAAGGCGCTCAACCCGCTGTCGGTGGTCGGCCAGATCCAGGGCGGCACCACGCAGGGCCTGGGCGTCGCCGTGATGGAGGAGATCCTCGTCGATCCGGTGACCGCGAAGGTCCGCAACCCCTCCTTCACCGACTACCTCATCCCCACCATCCTGGACACCCCGACCATCCCGGTCGACGTCCTCGAACTCGCCGACGACGCCGCGCCGTACGGGCTGCGCGGCGTCGGCGAGGCCCCGACCCTCTCGTCCACCCCGGCCGTCCTCGCGGCCATCCGGGACGCGACGGGCCTGGAGCTGAACAAGACACCGGTGCGGCCCGAACACCTCACCGGTACCTGAGGCTCTGCCGTCCCGCCTCCCGCCCGGCCCTGGGCGACGGCAGGTGGGACGGCAGCCCAGCCACCGGGCCGGCGTGCGCCGCACCGCACCCCGGCCCGGTCGCCGCCCGCGCAGTGCCGGACGGCACCCGTCCGTCTCGGGCCGTCCCCCGGGTCGTGCAGCCGATGTTCCGTCCCGGAGCCCGCCCGGCGCGGGCTCCCTTCAGCACCCTGGGAGCCAGGCACCATGACCCAGCAGTCCACCCGGCCACCGACGACGGCGGACGACGCGGGCCGCGGCTCGCGCCGGCCCGCCGCACGCGCGTGGCTCGACCGGTACTTCCACATCTCCGACCGGGGGTCGACGCCCGCCCGCGAAATACGCGGCGGCCTGACGACGTTCATGGCGATGTGTTACATCCTGCTGCTCAACCCGCTGATCCTCGGCACGCCCGACGTCGCGGGCCACGCGCCGCCGCACGCCGCGGTGGTCACCGCGACGGCGCTGGGCGCCGCGCTGTGCACCCTGCTGATGGGGTTCGTCGGCAAGGTGCCGCTCGCCCTCGCCGCCGGGCTGAACGTCTCGGCGGCGCTGACCACGCAGGTCGTCCCGCATCTGACGTGGCCGCAGGCGATGGGCATGTGTGTGCTCTACGGCGTGGTGATCATGCTCCTTGTGGTCACCGGCCTCCGCGAAATGATCATGAACGCGATTCCGCAGGCCCTCAAGCACGCCATCACCATGGGCATCGGCATGTTCGTCGCCCTCCTGGGGCTGGTGAAGGCCGGATTCGTCGGCAAGGGCGAGGGCGGCGGCCCGCTCACCCTCGGGCTGACCGGCAACCTCTCCGGCTGGCCGGTGCTCTTCTTCTGCCTCACCCTGCTGCTGATCTTCATGCTCCAGGCCCGCAAGGTGCCCGGCGCCATCCTCATCGGCATCGTCACCGGCAGCGTCGTCTCCGTCGCCGTCACCAAGGCCGCAGGGCTGACCGACAAGGACTGGCAGGGCACCGCGCCCGCCCTGCACGGCAGCGCCGTAGCCGCCCCCGACTTCGGGCTCTTCGGCCACGTCGAGTTCGGCGGCTGGCAGTCCCTGGGCGGCCTCGGCGTCGGCATGATCGTCTTCACGCTGGTGCTCGCCGGGTTCTTCGACGCGATGGCCACCATCATCGGCGTCGGCACCGAGGCACGCCTCGCCGACGACCAGGGGCGGATGCCGGGCCTGTCCCGCGCGCTGTTCGTGGACGGCGCCGGCGGCGCGATCGGCGGGGTGACCGGCGGCTCGGGTCAGACCGTCTTCATCGAGTCGGCGGGCGGCGTCGGCGAGGGCGCCCGGACGGGCCTGTCGGCGGTGGTCACCGGCCTGCTCTTCGCCGCCTGCCTCTTCTTCACCCCGCTCACCCAACTGGTCCCGGCGCAGGTCGCGTCGGCCGCCCTCGTCGTGATCGGCTCGATGATGATGAGCGCCGCCGCCCACGTCGACTGGAGCGACCGGGCGACGGCCGTCCCGGTGTTCCTCACCGTCGCCCTGATGCCGTTCACCTACCAGATCACCGCGGGCGTCGGCGCCGGCGTCCTGTCCTACACCGCCATCCGCGCGGCACAGGGCAGAGGGCGTGAGATCGGGGGCTTCATGTGGGCGTTGACGGTGGTCTTCGTCGTCTACTTCGCCCTCCATCCGATCGAGAACTGGCTCGGCGTCAGGTAGCCTCCGCCCGCCACCCGTCCCTTGAGGAGAACGAGATGCTGGACATCGCCGACGACCTGCACCGGTGGGTCGAGCAGCGGCGCGACTTCGCGGTGGCCACCGTCGTGGCCACCCACGGCAGCGCCCCGCGCCGCCCCGGAGCCGCCCTCGCGGTCGACGCCGACGGCACGGCCCTCGGCTCGGTCTCCGGCGGATGTGTGGAGGGCGCGGTCTACGAGCTGTGCCAGGAGGCGCTGGCGAGCGGCGAGACGGTCCGCGAAACCTTCGGCTACAGCGACGAGGACGCCTTCGCCGTGGGCCTGACCTGCGGCGGAACGATCGACATCCTCATCACACCGGTCCGTGCGGCCGACCGGGAGGCCGCCCGCGCCCCGGACGGTGCCGGTGCCCCGCACGGTGCCGGGCCGGCGGACGCCGCCGCGCTCGCCGGGGCGCTGGCCGCCGCCGCCCGCGGACAGGCGGCGGCCCTCACCCGCGTGGTGCAGGGCCCGCCCGCCCTCCTGGGCCGCGCCCTGCTGGTACGCCCCGACGGCACCGTCACCGGCACCCTCGGCGGCCACCGCGCGCTGGACCGCACCGCCGCCGCCGAGGCACGCGCGCTGCTGGAGGCGGGGCGCACCGCCACCGTCGAGATCGGCGCGGACGGCTCGCGCTGCGGGGAGCCGGTGACGCTGCTGGTGGAGAGCGCGGTGCCGGCGCCGCGGATGCTGGTCTTCGGCGCGATCGACTTCGCCGCCGCGCTGGTCAAGGTCGGCAAGTTCCTCGGCTATCACGTCACGGTCTGCGACGCCCGCCCGGTCTTCGCCACCGCGGGCCGCTTCCCCGACGCCGACGAGATCGTCGTCGACTGGCCGCACCGCTACCTCGACTCCCAGGAGCTGGACGCCCGCGCGGTGCTCTGCGTCCTCACCCACGACGCCAAGTTCGACGTCCCGCTGCTGGAGCGCGCGCTGCGGCTGCCGGTGGCGTACGTCGGCGCGATGGGCTCGCGCCGTACCCATCTCGACCGGCTGGCGCGGCTGCGCGACGCCGGGCTGACGGAGCGGGAACTCCACCGGCTGCGCTCGCCGATCGGCCTCGACCTCGGCGCCCGTACCCCGGAGGAGACCGCGCTCTCCATCGCCGCCGAGATCGTCGCCGACCGCCGCGGCGGCAGCGGCGTCCCCCTCACCGGCGCGCACACCCCCATCCACCGGGACCCGCCGCAGCGGATGGGTTCGGTCGCCTGACCGGACGCGTCCGGAACGGCCGTCGCCCCGCCGGACAGGGCGGGGCGACGGCCGTCGGGGAGTCTCAGGCGGTGGTGAACGCGGCCACCGCGTTCTGACCGCCGAACCCGAACGAGTTGCTGAGGGCGGCCCGCATCCGTGTGGGGCGGGGCGCCTTGTGCACGACGTCCAGGTCGATCTCCGGGTCGAGGGTGTCGAGGTTGGCGGTGGGTGGGATGGTCTGGTGCCGGAGCGTGAGGACCGTCGCCGCCGCCTCCACGCCGCCGGAGCCGCCGAGGGAGTGCCCCAGCACGCTCTTGACGGCGGTGACGGGCGGCGGCGTGCCGAACACGGAGCGCAGGGCGAGGTGTTCGGCACGGTCGTTCAGCTCCGTCGAGGTGCCGTGCGCGTTGACGTGGTCGATGTCGGCGGGGCCGAGACCCGCGTCGTCCAGCGCCTGCCGGATCGCCTGGGCGGCGCCCCGGCCCTCCGGGTGCGGCGCCGTGACGTTGTGCGCGTCGGTGGACATCCCGCAGCCCGCCAGCCGGGCGTGGACCTTCGCCCGGCGGGCCGCCGCGTGCTCGGCGCGCTCCAGCACCAGGATCCCGGCGCCCTCCCCGAGGACGAAGCCGTCCCGGTCCCGGTCGAACGGCCGGGACGCGCCCGCCGGGTCGTGGTTGCGCCCGGACAGCGTGCGCATCTGCTGGAAGCAGGCGACCGTGATCGGGGCGGTGCCCGATTCGGAGCCGCCGGCCAGCACGATGTCGCAGGTGCCGCTGCGCAGCAGGTCCCGCGCGATGCTCAAGGCCGTCGTCCCGGAGGCGCAGGCGGTGGAGACCGCCAGGCTCGGGCCGCGTATGCCGAGGTCGAGGGCGACCTCGGCGGGCACCATGTTGGGCACGCTGCGGACGACGGCGAGCGGGGATATCCGCTCGGCACGGTCGTCGTTGAGGCGGCCGAACTCCCGGTGGTACTGCTGGAGGCTGTTGCAGCCGACGCCGAGGACGACGCCGACGCGGGTCGCGTCCCACTCCTCGGTGTTCAGCCCGGCGTCCGCGACCGCCTCCCGCGCGGCGACGAGCGCGAGGTGCGCGTGGCTGTCCAGCCGCCAGGCGAGCGCCCGGCCGAGGACCTTGCCCGGCTCGAAGCCGGGCACCCGGCAGGTGAAGTTGATGTTCAGCTTCTCCAGCCGGGAATCGGTGGCGGCGGTCGGCCGGCCGTCCAGGAGCCCCTGCCAGGTCGCTTCGGTGCCGACGCCGGCCGGGGTGATAAGACCCGTGCCGGTGACGGCGATCGCGTCGCGGCTCATGCCGCGGCCTCGGTGTCCGCCGCGCCCGCGGTGGACCGCTCCGCGTCGAGCAGTCCGGCGGCCTGGGCGAGGGTGGCGTCGGCGGTCAGGCCCTCCAGTTCGATGCCGGTCTGCTCCAGGACGATGACCTGGAGTTCGGCGAGGGTGAGCGAGTCGAGACCGATCTCGGAGAAGGTCACGGTGGGGGACAGCTCGTCCCGGTCCTGACCCAGTTCCTCGACGAGCATGTCGGCGAGCTTCTCGTAAGTGGTGGACATGGCGGGCTCCTTCAGGGGGTGGGGGCGAGAGCGGCGGACGGGGCGCTGCGCAATACCGCGGAGAGGTAGGCGCGGTCCGGCTCGGGGGGTTCGGGGAGGGCGTGGTCCAGGGCGTCGAGCAGCGCGGTCCGGTCGTAGGACCGGTGCAGTTGGGTGTACGGGTGGATGCCGCCCAGGAGGTGGGTGAGCTGCTGTACCCCCTCTTCGGTGACGGGCGCGGGGGCGTCGGGACGCAGTCGTACGTCCAGCCAGGGGCAGAGGTCGCGCATCGCGTCCAGGCAGACGGCCACCGGCGTCTCCCGCGGGTGCGTCACATGGAAGGTCTCGACGAGCCGCTTCGCGGGCCGCAGGGCGATCTGTACGGAGGCTTCGGCGGCGTACTCGACCTGGAGGAGGTTCATCCTGGCGTCCGTGCGGCCGGGGACCTCGACGACCATCGGGTTGTCGGCGCTGGCGCCGGGGACCAGCCGGGAGGGGCCGAGCCGGGCGAGCAGCGCCAGCCGGGCGCCCACTTCGGCGAAGGGGTGCAGCGGCGCCTTGCGGGGCAGCGCCCGGTCGGTGGTCAGGACGCTGGGCCGCAGCACGGTCACCGGGTGGCTGTGGGCGTGGGCCCAGTCGCGGAGCGACTGTTCGGTGCTGTGCTTGGACTGCTCGTAGGGGGTGAGGAAGCCGTGGCTGTCGTCGAGGTCGTCCTCCAGGACCGTCCCCTCCAGACGCCCGCCGGCCACGTAGGAGGTGCTGGTGTAGAGGATGCGGGGGAGCGGGCCGGGGGCGGCGGCCGAGGCCAGTTCGAGGACGCGGCGGGTGCCTTCGGTGTTGACCCGGGTGACCTGTTCCAAAGGCGCCGCGAGGTCGATGACGGCGGCGTTGTGCCAGATCGTGCCGGTCCGGGAGGCCAGGTCGCGGTGGGTTTCGGGGCTGAGCCCGAGAAGCGGCTCGGTGACGTCGGCACGTATCAGCCGGACCCGGCTGTGCAGATCGTCGGGGAGGGGTTCGCCGGTGGCGCGCAGGGCGTCCTCCAGGCGGCGCCGGCCCGCCGCGCCGTCCTGGCGCACGAGGGCTATCACCTCGCCGGGATACCGGAGGAGTCGTATGAGCAGGTGGGAGCCGAAAAATCCGGTGGCTCCGGTCAGTACGGTCAGCACGGGGGAGCGTCCTTGGGGGAAGTCTCCTGCCGCGTGCGGGCAGGAGTCGGAGATGCGCGGAGGGGTCGGTGGGGAGGGGGCGACCTCACCGCCGTGGGGGCGGCGGCACGCGGAGGACGGGGAGGGCCGGGCGGGCCCGGCGCCGGGGAGGACGCCGGGGAGGCCCGGTCAGCGGGAGGACGGGTGGAGCCGGCCGGTATGTCGCGCCGGGCACCGCGGGGGTGTGGCGGGGTGCGCCGGCCACCGCGCCGCGCCGGACGGCCTCCGGCCGCCGCGTACGCGGGAGTTCGGGGGGATACGGGTGTCTGGGGCGGTTGTCACCGGCGGTGCGGCCGGCCTGGCGGCCGTACGGCACGGTCGGGTGTGCCGCCGCCGGAGCGGGCGGCTCCCGTGAGGTCCGGCAAGCACTCCGCCGTGCCACGCGGCAGCGGGGAGCGCGCCGTTCACGGCCGCGACGAGAAGCAGACCCAACAACATACGGGCGAGAGTCCTCTCGTCTCGGTGGGGCGACGGAAGGCCGTCACTCTAACACGCTGTAATGACATGACTACTATCTGTCTTATTCCTTCTCGGAATTCCCTTCCGCGCGTGTCGGCGGCCCTCGGTAAAACGTCATAAGCCTTATGGGAAACCGCATTTCGGGCGGAGAATCGGGGCGGAGGTCCGTCGTCCCGGCCGCCGTCACCGGGCCCATTCGGTGCGCAATACAGCCATCACCAGGACGTCATGCCAGGCGCCGTCCCACCGCAGGGCCTGCCGCATCCGCCCCTCCACCGTGAAGCCGCAGCGCTCGTAAGCCCGCCGGGCACGGTGGTTGTGGGCGAAGACCTCCAACTGGACGCGGCGCAGCCGGACCCGGTCGAAGGCGTGGCCCAGCAGCAGCCGGATCGCCTCACTGCCCAGCCCGCGGTCGGTCGCCCCGTCGACCAGGAGGATCCGCAGCGTCGCGTGGGCATTGTGCGGATCGACGTCCATCAGCGCGACGTCCCCGAGGAAACGGCCGCTCTCCCGGTCCTCGACGGCGAGGTCGAGCCGCCCGCTCCGGGCGGCGGCCCCGGCGCACCACGCCTCGATCTCCTCGCGGGTGAAGTCGCGGTGGCTGCCCGTCAGCCGGCGGATCTCCGGGTCCCGCGTCGCGTCCAGGTAGGCGGCGGCGTGCCGGACGTCCAGCGGTACGAGCCGGATCCGGTCGCCGGTCAGGGCGGGCTTCTCGTCCAGGGCGGAGGTATCGATCATGCGGGGATGATGGCGGCGCCGCCCGGGTCCGGCAACGGCATTTCCCCGGCGGGGGGGGCGGTGTCCTCCCTGGTAGGGCGGGTCCGTGGCCGTCCGCCCCTACGGCAGCAGCCCCGACCGCCGCGCCGCGATGACCGCCTGCATCCGGGAGTGCGCCCCCAGCTTCCGCATGGCCGAGCGCAGATAGCTCTTGACGGTCTCCGGGCGCAGGCCCAGGCGTTCCGCGGCCTCGGCGTTGGCGGCGCCCGCCGCGACGCACACCAGGACGTCCACCTCACGCGGCGACAGCGACGGCGGCTCGCCCGCCGCGGGCGGCGCGGGCTCCCCGCCCGGTGTGAGGGCGCGGTCCGCCGGGGCGGCGCGGTCCGGTGAGGCGGCGGCGAGCCGTCCGCAGGCCGTCAGCAGTTCCTGGCGCAGCAGCGGATCGGTGACCCGCTGGGCCAGCGCCCGCAGATCGCCGTGGGCCTCGCGGACCTCCTCCCAGCGCGCGGGGCCCGCGGCCGGCTGCCGCGCCGCCGCCAGCAGCCGCGCCGCCTCGTCCTGGAGCAGCAGCGCCTCCTCCAGCTCCCGTGCCGCGTCCATCACCGCCGACAGCGGGCCGTCCCCCAGCCGCACCGGGGTGCGCAGCGCGCCGTACAGGACCCCCCGTACCCGGCGCCGCACCACCACCGGCGCCGCCACCACCGACCGCAGCCCCTCGGTGGCGACCACCGCGTCGTACTCGTGGCTGATCACCGCGGAGGCGTGGTAGTCGGTCACCGTGAACGGGCGGCGCAGCGCGACCGCCTTGCCGCCCACGCCGTTGCCGTGGTGGATGTCGAGGCCGCGCAGCGCGGCGGTGGCCGTACCGGCCAGGGAGTTGAGCCGGTAGCGCCCCTGACCGGCCTGTAGCCCGCCGAAGGCCACCGGCAGTCCGCTGTAGCGCCGCAGCCGCGCGAGAGCCGCCCCCAGATCCGCGGTCGTGTCCGCCCCCGGCTCGCCGTACACCCGTAACCTCCGCTTCCCCCCGTACGGGGGTGGTGAGACATGCGTCACTGATTACACGATGTCAACCAGGTGCGGGGCAATGAGGAGGACATATGTCGGACAGTACGCAGGAGGGCCGCTCGCCGGACGCGACCGAGGAGTTCCGGGCCGCCCGGGACCTGCTGGTGCGCTTCGGTGACGACTACGAGGGCGCCCGCGCGCACTTCCGCTGGCCCCGGCCCGCGTACTTCAACTGGGCACTCGACTGGTTCGACGTCATCGCCCGCGGCAACGACCGCACCGCCTTGCACATCGTCGAGGAGGACGGCACCGAGGACCGCGTCAGCTTCGAGGAGATGCGCCGCCGCTCCGACCGCACGGCCTGCTGGCTCGCGGGCCGCGGGGTGCGCCCCGGCGACCGCATCGTGGTGATGCTCGGCAACCAGACCGAACTGTGGGAGATCGCGCTCGCCGCGATGAAGCTGCGCGCCGTGGTGATCCCCGCGACGCCGCTGCTCGGCCCCGCCGACCTCACCGACCGCATCACCCGCGGCCGGGCCCGCTTCGTCGTCGCGCGCGCCGAGGACACCGCCAAGTTCGACCGGGTGCCCGGCTCCTACACCCGTATCGCGGTCGGCGGCGCCCCCGCGGGCTGGCTGGCGTACGAGGACGCCGCCGGCGCCCCGGACACCTTCCGGCCGACCGGGCCGACCCGCGCCGACGACTCGCTGATGCTGTACTTCACCTCCGGCACCACCGCCCGCCCCAAGCTCGTCGAGCACACCCACACCTCGTACCCGGTCGGGCATCTGGCGACGATGTACTGGATCGGGCTGCGCCCCGGCGATGTGCATCTGAACATCTCGTCACCCGGCTGGGCGAAGCACGCCTGGTCCAATCTCTTCGCGCCGTGGAACGCCGAGGCGACGGTCTTCATCCACAACTACTCCCGCTTCGACGCGGGCCGGCTGATGGCGGAGATGGACCGCGCCGGGGTGACCAGCTTCTGCGCGCCGCCGACGGTGTGGCGGATGCTCATCCAGGCCGACCTGTCGGTGCTGCGGAACCCGCCCCGGGAGATCGTCGCGGCCGGGGAACCGCTCAACCCGGAGATCATCGAGCAGGTCCGCGCCGCCTGGGGCGTGACCATCCGCGACGGCTTCGGGCAGACCGAGACCGCCGTCCAGGTCGCCAACACCCCGGGCCAGGAGGTCGCACCGGGGTCGATGGGCCGCCCGCTGCCCGGGTACGACGTGGTGCTGCTCGACCCGGTCACCGGCGCCCCCGCCGACGAGGGCGAGATCGCGCTCGCACTGGCCCCGGCGCCGGTCGGCCTGATGGCCTGCTACCACGGCGACCCCGAGCGCACCGCCGAGGCGATGGCCGGCGGCTACTACCGAACCGGCGACATCGGCTCCCGCGACGCCGGTGGCCGGATCACCTACGTCGGGCGCGCCGACGACGTGTTCAAGGCGTCCGACTACAAGATCTCCCCGTTCGAGCTGGAGAGCGCGCTGCTGGAGCACGAGGCGGTCGCCGAGGCGGCCGTCGTCCCGGCGCCCGATCCGCTGCGGCTCGCCGTCCCCAAGGCGTACATCGTGCTGGCCGAGGGGTGGGAGCCGGGTCCGGAGACCGCGAAGGAGCTGTTCGCGCACTCCCGCGAGGTGCTCGCCCCGTACAAGCGCATCCGGCGGCTGGAGTTCGCCGAGTTGCCCAAGACCGTCTCCGGCAAGATCCGCCGTATCGAGCTGCGCGAACGCACCGCGCAGGGGGACGGCGGCGCCGAATACCGGGAGGAGAACCACCGATGACCCCACCCGCCACGGAGACCGCCACCGCCCTGTCGCCGGGCGGCGCGGCCCCCGCCCACGACCGCGGCGACACCGCGCGGCCGCTGATCGACCGCACCATCGGCGCCGACCTCACCCGTACCGTCGCCCGCCACGGCGACCGGGAGGCGCTGGTCGACGTCGCGTCCGGGCGGCGCTGGACCTACACCGAGCTGGAGTACGCCGTCGACGAGGTGGCGCTCGGCCTGCTCGCCCACGGCATCGGCAACGGCGACCGGGTCGGCATCTGGTCGCCCAACTGCCCCGAGTGGGTGCTTTTGCAGTACGCCACCGCCCGCGTCGGCGCCGTCCTCGTCAACGTCAACCCGGCCTACCGCACCCACGAACTCGGCTACGTCCTGCGGCAGTCGGGCACCCGCCTGCTGGTCGCCGCGACCGGGCACAGGAGCAGCGACTACCGGGCGATGGCGGCCGAGGTGCGCGGCGACTGCCCCGCGCTGGAGACGGTGGTGCACATCGGCGACCCGGGCTGGGGCGAACTGCTGGCGTCCGGCGCCGCCGTGTCCCGGGAGCGGCTGGACGCCCGCGTCGCCGAGGTGGCCGCCGGGGACCCGGTCAACATCCAGTACACCTCCGGCACCACCGGCTTCCCCAAGGGCGCGACCCTCTCCCACCGCAACATCCTCAACAACGGCTACTGGGTGGGCGAGACCGTCGGCTACACCGAGCACGACCGGATCTGTCTGCCGGTGCCCTTCTACCACTGCTTCGGCATGGTGATGGGCAATCTCGCCGCCACCTCGCACGGCGCCTGCGTCGTCATCCCCGCCCCGTCCTTCGAGGCGGAGGCCACACTCCGCGCCGTCCAGGACGAGCGCTGCACCTCGCTCTACGGCGTCCCGACGATGTTCATCGCCGAACTGGAACACCCCGGCTTCGCCACGTACGACCTCTCGTCGCTCCGTACCGGGATCATGGCGGGCTCGCCGTGCCCGGAGGAGATCATGAAGCGGGTGGTCGCCGAGATGCACATGGCGGAGGTCTCCATCTGCTACGGCATGACGGAGACCTCGCCGGTCTCCACCCAGACCCGCCGCGACGACGATCTGGCGCACCGGACGGCGACGGCGGGCCGGGTGTTGCCGCACATCGAGGTCAAGATCGTCGACCCGGCGACCGGCGCGACCGTACCGCGCGGCGCGACCGGCGAACTGTGCACCCGCGGCTACAGCGTGATGCTCGGCTACTGGGCGGATCCCGAGCGCACCGCGGAGGTCATCGACGCGGAACGCTGGATGCACACCGGCGATCTGGCGGTGATGAACGACGACGGCTACGTCCGGATCGTCGGCCGCATCAAGGACATGATCATCCGGGGTGGCGAGAACGTCTATCCGCGCGAGATCGAGGAGTTCCTGCACGGCCACCCGAAGATCTCCGATGTGCAGGTGGTCGGCGTCCCCGACGCGAAGTACGGCGAGAGTGTCGCCGCCTGCGTGATCCTCCGCGACGGCGCCGACCCGCTCACCCTCGATGAACTGACCGCGTACTGCCGCACCCGCCTCGCCCACTTCAAGATCCCGCAACGGCTGGAGCTGGTCGAGGACTTCCCCATGACGGTCAGCGGCAAGGTCCGCAAGGTGGAACTGCGCGAGAGGCTGGCGGGGGAGGGGACTCGCTGATCCTTCCGGGATGAGGCGCGCGGACGGCGGAGGCGGACGAGGCCGCGGACCGGCCCGGCGCCGGGGCGGCGATCCGCGCGACGGTGACGTCGAGCGACTGCGCGAATGCCGTGCTCGGCACGAACGGCAGGACGAGCCGCCCGCCGCCACCCGGCCGCGAGCCGACCCCGGCCGGGTGCGGAGAACCCTTCCCGGGCCGGTGCCGGCTCACGAGGCGAGGGCCGCGGCGAGTTCGCGCGGCCGGGCCGCGAACGGGCTGTGGCTGCCGGGCAGGGTGCGCACGGTGAACGGGTTACCGGAAAAGGCCCGGTCGGTCTCCGCGATCATCAGGTCCTGCGCGGCCGGTGCCAGCGCCCGGTCCTCGGCGCAGCGCAGGAACGTCCGCGGAATCCGTCCCCACCGTGCCGCGGTCAGGGGGACCGGAGCCGTCGGGATCGCCAGCGGCAGATCCGGGCTCAGCGCGGACCGCCACCGGTCGAAGCGGTCCGGCGGGGTGTCGTGGTAGTGGGTCTCCCGCAGTTCGTCGAGGTAGGCGGGGTCCGGTGAGAGCGGATTGATCCGTACGGCGCCCAGGGCCCCGGGGTCGCCGAGGTTGAGGTTCCGGCCCAGCGCGGTGGCGTTCTCGGGTGAGCCCAGGTAGTCGGAGAACCGCGGCCGTCCGCCCGGGACGAACGCGGACAGGTAGACGATCCGGTCCACCAGCCCGGGCGCCCGCTCCGCGGCCAGGGACGCGGGACCACCGCCCGCGCTGTGCGCGACGAGCACCACGGTGCGATGGTGACGCACCTGGCGCAGGACGCTCAGTACCGCCTCGGCGCAGTCGTCCATCGTCACGGTGGCGAGCCGCGACTTCTCGGTCAGCAGGCCCGGCTGGCCGGGCAGCAGGTATCCGGTGGGCAGGGGCGCGTCGAAGCCGTGCCCGGGCAGGTCGACGGCGACGCTCGCGGCGCCCGCTCCGGCCAGTGCGCGCTGCGTCGCCGCCCACTGTCCGGAGCCGTGCCAGGCGCCGTGTACGAGAACGAAGACGGTGCCGGTCGGAGAGACGTTCTTCATGGCTCCATTCCAGACGGGAACCACAGCGTCATCCATTCAAAGATCTGGTAAGCGGCATGGCGATATCTTTGAGGTCTCGTCGGCAGCCGAGGAGATCGAGGGGACGGAGGGCGGGCCGTGGAAGCGCGACACCTGCGGTACGCGGTCGCTCTCGCCGAGCACCAACACTTCGGCCGGGCGGCCGGTGAGCTGGGCATCGCGCAGCCGCCGCTGTCCAAGCAGATCGCCGACCTGGAGCGCGAGGTCGGGGCCCGGCTGTTCGACCGCACACGGCAGGGGGTGTTCCCGACCGCCGCCGGTGAGGCGTTCCTCGCGCGGGCGCGCCGGGCGCTCGACGAGATCGCGGCGGCCACGGTCGACGCGGGCCGGGCCGCGCGCGGCGAGACGGGACGTCTGCGCCTCGGCTTCATCGCCTCGGCGCTGCTCGACCCGCTGCCGGGCGTCCTCGGCCGGTTCGGCCGTGAACGGCCCGACGTGCGACTGGAACTGCACGAGATGGCGACCAGCCGCAGCAGCTCGGCTCTGGTCGCCGGGGAGCTGGACGTGGCCCTCACCCTCGGCCCGCCACGGGGTGCCGGAGCCGAGCGTCTGGTGTCCGTCCCCGTAGGACGCGACCACGTGATCGCCGTGGTGAGTACGGCGCACCCGTACGCGGGTCAACGCTCGGTGAGCGCCGACCAGTTGCGGCGCCAGCCGCTGATCGTGTCGGCCGGCGAGGACGAGCCCGCCGTGGTCGCCGGAGTGCGCACCCTGCTGGGCGCGGACGCACCGGCTCTCGGCGGCGCGACCGTCGCGAGGGACGTGCACACGATCATCGGCCTCGCCGCCTCGGGCGTGGGCGTCGGCCTGGGGCCGTCCCGTATGAGGGCGGTCCCGCGTCCGGGAGTGCGGTTCTGTGAGGTGACCCCGCGCACGCCCCTGCCCGATCTCGTCCTGTCCTTCGCGGCCCGCGATCACTCCCCGGTGCTGCGCGCCTTCCTCGACACCATCCGGAAGAACTGCCCCGACGTCGGTGCCGCACTCGATGACCGGCTCCGGCCCCACACATGATCCGGGCCGGTCGTCCCTCCGTCGTCAGGAACAAGATCAGCAGGCGCCCCGCAGACCCCTGCCCGTCAAGATCGCCGCGCGCGGGACCACGGCTCGGCTCATTCCGAAACGATCAGTTGGGCCCGTGGCCGGGATTCCGGCTCGGACGGCCCGCCGGTCCGGACGCGGGGCGGCCCCGCTCGGCCCGGACCGGTCGCGTTGCCGTTCCGGCAACCTCCCTTGGCGGGGGCGGCCACGGGCGTGATCCTGGCCGCCGGCGCGCCCGCCCGGCGCGCCGGATCGCCGATCACGCGAGGAGCGCCATGTCCGCCACGCCGCCCACCACCGACCCGGCCCGCTTCTGGGAGGCCCGCTACCGCGACAGCGAGCGGGTCTGGAGCGGCGACCCCAACCCGCTGCTGGTCCGCGAGGTCACCGCGCTGACGCCCGGCACCGCCCTGGAACTGGGCTGCGGGGAGGGCGCCGACGCCGTGTGGCTCGCCGGGCGCGGCTGGCACGTCACCGGCGTCGACATCTCCGCGACGGCGCTGGAGCGCGCGGCCGCCCACGCCGCGGACGCGGGCGTCACCGAGCGCACCGACTGGCAGCGCCACGAACTGGGCGTCACTTTCCCGGAAGGGACGTACGACCTGGTCAGCGCCCAGTTCCTGCAGTCGCCGGTGGCGCTGGACCAAGGCCGGGTGCTGGCGCCGGCCGCCCGGGCGGTCGCCCCCGGCGGGACGCTGCTGCTGGTGCTGCACGGTGGCTGGCCCTCGTGGCAGGGCGAGCACGACCACCCCTTCGACGCGGTCTTCCCGACGCTCGACGGCGTCCTGGAGCAGCTCGCGCTGCCGGACACCTGGCAGGTGGAGACCCGGGAGGCGGTGGAGCGCCCCGCGCCGTCGCCCGAGGGCGCGCCGGGCACGCGGGTGGACCTGGTGTGGCGGCTGCGCCGTACGGCCTGAGCCGCGGGCGGAGCCGGGCCGTCAGCTCCGGTGGCGCCTGTGGGGGGAGCCGGGGCGCGCCCTCCGTACCGTGCGGGGCGGGCCGTCAGCTCCGGCGGGGCTTGTCCCGGTCGAGGCGGAGCCGCTGGGCGCGCGGCAGGCCCGCGACGACCAGGTCGTAGGAGTCCTCGATCATCTCCCGCACCAGCCGGTCGGGGAGCGCGCCGGTCAGGTCGACGGTGTTCCAGTGCCGCTTGTTGAGGTGGTGGCCGGGGACGATCTCCGGGTGGGCGGCGCGGAGTTGCGGGGCCAGTTCGGGGTCGCACTTGAGGCTGACGGAGAGCGGCTCGGCCGTCAGGTTCGTCAGCGCGAAGATTTTGCCGCCGACCTTGAAGACGGAGAGGTCCGGACTGCGCGGGAAGGGGAACTCCTCGCCCGCGCCGTTCTGTTCCAGGCAGACGGCGCGCAGCGCCTCGGCGTCGATCATGGCGGCATTATGCCGGGCGGCCACCGGCGAAGCGGCGGGGCCTCCCGGGGCCGCACCCGCCCGGTGCCGCGCTCACCTCGGGGCCGCGGCCGCCCGGCCGCCGCACTTCGGCCCTTCGCTGGGCCGCCGCGCCTCGGCCCGCCCCCGTCAACCGGATGTCGCCTCCCGCCGCATGCACAGCCGGGGCCAGCGGTCGAGTCCCAGCTCCGCCTCGTGGGCGCGGAGGGCGCGCAGGCCGGGGGTCAGCTCGGCGTCGGGGAGGGGGCGGAAGCCGAGGCGGGTGTAGTAGGGCGCGTTCCACGGCACGTCGCGGAAGGTCGTCAGGGTCAGCGGGCGGTCCCCGCCGTCGTGTGCGGCCCGGTCGATGAGCGCCTGTCCGATACGGCGGTGGGCGTACGCGGGGGCCACCGACACCTGCTCGATGTGGGTGGCGCCGTCGACCGGCTCCCACATCAGGTATCCGGCGAGGCCGTCGGGAGCGCCGTCCCCGGCGTCCGCCACGAGCAGCCGGCCGGCACGCAGGGCGGCCGACAGCGTTTCCGTCGTGGGCGGTTCGTCGTCCGCCACGGCGGCCATCCCCACCTCGCGGAAGGGCGCGCCCGCGGCGCTTTCGAGGGTGCGCAGGGCGGGCAGTTCGGCGTCCCGGGCCAGACGGATGATCATCCGGGGAGTCTGTGCGGCCCCGCCCCGCGGACGCAACCGGATTCCGAGGCCGCCGCTCAACGGCCGGGGCGGGACGGGCCCGGGGCGGTCGTCACCCGGTGCGGGGCGGCACAGGCGGCGGGGCGTCGCTCATGCCCGGCCGTGCACGCCCCGCCGCCGGCCCGCCGCGCATGCCCCGCCGCGCCCGCCCGGTGGGTCAACGGCCCGGCGCCCGGGGCCCGTCGGGCTCACCGGTGCCCCGCGCCCCGGTGCGGATCAGCTCGTCCGCCGCGTCGTTGACCGGCTGCGGAGTGCCCGTCAGATCCATGACGAAGAGCGGGATGTGCAGGTCGTCGGCGCGGCAGCGGGCGTCGTGGGCGTATCCGGCGAGGGAGAAGAAGACGGCGATCGCCGAGTCCTGGAGGCCGTTGAGCCAGACGCACTCGATCTCGCGCAGCGCCGTGGACCGTGTCGTCGGGTCGACCTGTGCGACCACGCCGGTGCCGCGCAGATCCACCCCGGACGCCGTCCGCTCCTGCGTGCGGCGGACGTCGGTGAAGCCCAGCCACTTCAGGTACTGCGCGGCGGCCGTGACGCAGTCCCGGGCGGTGCGGATGGTGACCGGGCGGAACGCCGGGCGCAGCACCTGGGGCGGGGCGGCCGGCGCGGTACCGCGGCCGGCGGGGCCGGTGCCGCGCGGCGGTGCGGGCGGGACGGGCACCACGGGGACGCGGACGACGGTGCCGCAGACGCAGCCGGACTCCGGCGCCGGCCACTCGTCCTGGCGTCCGCAGACCTCGCAGCGCACCGCCACCCAGGATCCCTGCCAGGTGCGGTGCACGATCTCGACGGGGGCACCGCCGCGCAGCACCGGCACCGTCAGCGGCGCTCCGCACGCGCAGGGGAAGGTCGGCGGGGTGAAGGCGTTCTCGCGGCGGCACGTGGGGCACCGCACCGGCACGCTGTCGGCCATGGTCGCTCCTGGCGGTCTGTCGGCGGACGGCGGTCTCCCGGCGCCGTCCGCCTGCTGTTTTCTGCCATCGTGCCCTCGAACGGGCCGCGCGGGGGCCAAATCGCGCCGATCACCGCCGGTCGGCCGGGACATCGGGGGAGCGTGCGGTGGCCGCTGGGCCGTGACCCGGGCGCAGGGGGCGCGTACGCGGGCGCGTGCGGTGCGCCGCCCCCGGCCGCGTACGCCGCGGGAGGCCGGGCATGCGTACGGCCCGGATCCGTGACCGTGCGGATCCGGGCCGTACGCGGGTGGTTCCCGTCCGGCGACGCGCGTTTCGGGCGCGACAGGACAGCGCGGCGCCGGACGGAGTTCGGGGGAGGGGTGCGGCGGGAAGAGCAGGGCGGGAGAGGCGGGCTCCGCGGTGGGGAGGGCGCACCTGCCGGGTGCGCACGCCCGCCGCACCGGGCTCCCCAAAGGCCGCGGAGCGCCGCACTTCCCCTCCGTACCGGCCGGCCACCCCTCAGCGGACCGGCCGGTACGGATGCGCGGGGGACCGACCTCCCGTCAGTCCTCGCGCAGTTCGCGGACCTTCGCCTCGACGCGCTTGCCGTACTCGGGGTCGGCGGCGTGGAAGTGGGCGAGGTTCTTCTCGATCACGTCCTCGCGGCTGACCTGCGCGAGGCCGCCCGCGATGTTGGCGATCAGACGCCGCTTCTCGTCCTCGGACATCAGGCGGTACAGCTCACCCGCCTGGAAGAAGTCGTCGTCCTTGGAGTGGGCCGGCGCCGCGTGGGTGGCGACGTGGCCGGCCACGGCGAGCGGCGCGGCGAGCGGCCGGTCGCTCTGCACGGGGCCGCCGTACGAGTTGGGCTCGTAGTTCTTCGCGTGGCGGTCGTAGGCGTTGGTCGCCATCAGGCCGTCGCGGCCGTAGTTGTTCGCGACGGTCGCCTTCGGGGCGTTCACCGGGAGCTGGGTGTGGTTGACGCCCAGGCGGTAGCGGTGCGCGTCGGCGTAGGCGAACAGGCGGCCCTGGAGCATCTTGTCGGGTGACGGGCCGATGCCGGGCACGAAGTTGTTCGGGGAGAACGCGGACTGCTCGACCTCGGCGAAGACGTTGTCGGGGTTGCGGTCCAGCACCATGCGGCCGACCCGCTGGAGCGGGTGGTCCTTGTGCGGCCACACCTTGGTGAGGTCGAACGGGTTGAAGCGGTGGTCCGCCGCCTCGGCGACCGGCATCACCTGCACGTACAGCGTCCACGACGGGTACACGCCGCGCTCGATGGACTGGAGCAGGTCGGTCTGGTGGCTGTTCGGGTCGGTGCCGGACAGTTCGGCGCCCTGTTCGGCGCTGAGGCAGCGGATGCCCTGGTTCGTCTTGAAGTGGTACTTGACGAAGAAGGACTCGCCCTCGGCGTTCGTCCACTGGTAGGTGTGCGAGCCGTAGCCGTTCATGTGGCGGTACGACGCGGGGATGCCGCGGTCGCCCATCAGCCAGGTGACCTGGTGGGTCGCCTCGGGGGCGTGGGCCCAGAAGTCCCAGACGTTGTCCGGCTCCTGCTTGCCGGTGAACGGGTCGCGCTTTTGCGAGTGGATGAAGTCCGGGAACTTCAGCGGGTCCTTGATGAAGAAGACCGGGGTGTTGTTGCCGACGAGGTCGTAGTTGCCCTCCTCGGTGTAGAACTTCACGGCGAAGCCGCGGGGGTCGCGGGCCGCGTCCGGGCCGCCGAGGTTGTCGGCGACGGTCGAGAAGCGGATGAACAGCTCGGTGCGCTTCCCGACGGCGCTCAGGAAGTCGGCGCTGGTGAAGCCGGTGACGTCGTCGGTCACCTCGAAGTGGCCGTAGGCGCCGGAGCCCCGGGCGTGCACGACGCGCTCCGGGATGCGCTCGCGGTTGAACCGCGCGAGCTTCTCCAGCAGATGCTGGTCCTGGAGGACGATCGGGCCGCCGACGCCGGCGGTGGAGGAGTTCTGGTTGTCGGCGACGGGGGCGCCGGACTCCGTGGTGAGAACGCGCGCGGTCGGCGTGGGCTTCGTCATGATGACCTTCCGTACGAGAGCGCGGAAGTTGGCTTCCGCATGTCGGGAGCGTAGGAACCGCCCCGACCAAACGTCAACAGTTTGTTGAAACAAGCGCGGGTAAAGAACCGCGGGTGGAGAAAGGGGTGTTCCGGACGGCGGCCGCGCCTGGGCGCGACAGGACAGGTGTCGGCGCGGACGCCGTCCGGAAGTCTCGGTACCCGGGCCGTCAGCCCGGGGTGGTACGGAGCGGCCCGCCGGGGCCGGACACCGCGGCGTACCCGGCCCGGACCAGAACCGGCCGCCGGGTGGAGACCGCTTCCTTACGGGCCCAGGTGAGCGCGGAACGCAGCTCCCCGGGCCCGCCGGCGGTGCGGCCCGCGCAGCCGTAGGCCGCGACGAGCTTCACCTGGTCGGTGTGGGACACATCCGACGCCGCCCCGTCCGGCCCGTGCCCCGGCAGGGTCAGCAGCACCAGCGGGACACCGCGGTGGGCCGCGAGGGCCAGCTCACCGGCGAGCGCCGGGAAGCCGTGCGGATCGTCGAGGAGCACCACCACGTCCACCCCGTCCGCACCGGGCGGCTCCGCCGCGTCCAGCGCCGTACGGACGCCGATCGCGGTGGGGATCTCCCAGCCCGGCGGGCCGCCGGTGGTGGCCACCGCGCGCAGCCGTCCGCCCCCGGCCGCCGCGTACGCCGCGGCCGGCGCCCCCACGAGAAAGGTGTCCGCCCCGTCCGCCAGCCAGTTGGCGATCTCCGGGTGCGCCGGGGGCGGCGGCGGTGCGGGCGGTGCGGGTGGCCGCGCCGGGCCGGGGGGCGCGGGGGGCCGGTCGCCGGGGCCGTCGGCGGGGACGGTGGCCGCGGCCACCGCCGCCGGCAGCTCGATCAGCACCGGGCCCGCGCTCCCCTCCCGCGCGGTCCACAGCGCCTCCCGGAAGGCCCAGGCCAGCCGGGCGGGCTGCTCGACCCGGACCGCCCACTTGACCAACGGCCGGGCCGGCCGCACCAGATCCGGCGCGCCGCCCGGACCGGCCGCCTCGCCGGTGCCGACGACACAGACCAGCGGCACCCCGTCGGCCAGGGCGGCGCCCAGCGCCGGGAGCACCCGGGCGGCACCGGTGTCGCCCGGTACCGCCGCGAGCGCCGCCCGGCCCCGGATGAGGGACCAGCCGATCGCCATGTGCGGCGCGCTCTCCGCGTGCCGCACCGCGACCCGGGCGATGCCCTCCCCGTCCAGCGCCGCGTAGAGCGGACCGAGCGCGGCGCCGGGGCAGCCGAAGACGGTGTCGCAGCCCGCGTGGCGCAGGGCGCGGACCGCCGCGCGCACGGCGGCGACGCGCCGGGGCGCGCCGCCCATCAGGCGCCGGCGGGGTGCCCGGAGAGCCGCTCCACGCCGCGCAGCAGGGCGGAGTGGTCGAGCCCGCCGTCACCCTGGGCACGCAGCGAGGCCACGAGACCCGCGACGACCGAGCCGACCGGCAGCGCCGCCCCGACGTTGCGGGCCGCGTCGGTGACGATGCCCATGTCCTTGTGGTGCAGATCGATACGGAAGCCGGGCGCGAAGTCGCGGCGCAGGAAGTTCTCCTTCTTCCGCGCCAGGACCGTGGAGCCGGCCAGTCCGCCGCCGAGGACGTCGAGCGCCGCGCCGAGGTCGACGCCGGACTTCTCCAGGAAGACCACGGCCTCCGCGCACGCCTGGATGTTGACGGCGACGATCAGTTGGTTGGCGGCCTTGACGGTCTGCCCCGAGCCGTGCGGGCCGCACAGCACGATGGTTTTGCCCAGCGCCTCGAAGAGCGGCCTGGCCGCGTCGAAGTCGGCCTGCTGACCGCCGACCATGATCGAAAGAACGGCCTCGATCGCGCCCGCCTCACCGCCGGAGACCGGGGCGTCCAGCACCCGGATGCCCTTGGCGGCGGCGTTCGCGGCCAGATCGACGCTGGTCTGCGGGGTGATCGAGGACATGTCGATCAGCAGCGCGCCGTGCCGGGCGTTCTCCAGAATGCCGTCCGGGCCGTACGCGACGGCCTCGACCTGCGGGGAGGCCGGGACCATCGTGATCACCACATCGGCCGCGCGGACCGCGTCGGCGACCGACGCCGCGGCGGTGCCGCCGGCCGCGGCCAGCCGGTCGAGCTTGTCGGCCTCCAGGGTGTAGCCGGTGACCTCGTAACCGGCCTTGATCAGGTTCTCGGCCATGGGTGAGCCCATGATGCCGAGGCCGATCCACGCGATCTTGGGAAGGTTGCTCATCGTGAAGCCTCTTTCGCAGTCGGCGGGGCTGGGGTGCGGCGGCGGGCGGGGTCAGTGCGCGGCGCGCAGCGGCGCGGGCAGCCAGCCGAACGCGCCCGCGGAGGGGCCGTCACCCGGCTTGTACTCCAGGCCGACGTAGCCGCCGTAGCCGTTCTTCCGCAGCCGGGCGAGGAGTCCGGCGAGGTCCAGGTCGCCGGTGCCGGGGGCGCCGCGGCCGGGGTTGTCGGCGATCTGCACGTGCGCGGTCACGCCGGTGTACCGGTCGATGACCTCGTCGAGGTCCTCACCGTTCATGGACAGGTGGTAGAGGTCCATCAGGAAGCGGGCGTTGTCCAGACCGGTCGCGGCGTTCACCGCCTCGACGACCTCCACCGCCCTCGGCGCGGAGACGATCGGGCAGTGCGGCGACTCGGGGGCGTTCAGCGCCTCGATCAGCAGGGTGCCTTCGGGTCCGACCGCCCGCGCCGCGAGGGTGAGGTTCTCCAGCGCCAGCGCGTCCTGCGCGGCCGGGTCGACGCCCTCGACGCGGTTGCCGTAGAGCGCGTTGAAGGCGGTGCAGCCGAGCGAGCGGCCGAACTCCACCGCCACCGGGACGTTCGCCCGGAACCGTTCGGACTCCTCACCGGGGACCGACAGGGCGCCGCGGTCCGGTCCCGGCAACTGCCCCGCGTAGAAGTTCAGGCCGGTCAGGGCGGTGCCGGCGTCCTCCAGGGCGTGGCGCAGGGCGTCCAGTTCGGACTGCGCGGGGACCGGGGCGCCGGTCCACGGCCACCACAGCTCCACCGCCGTGAACCCCGCGGCCCGCGCGGCCGCCGGGCGCTCCAGCAGCGGGAGTTCGGTGAACAGGATCGACAGGTTGACGTTGAAGCGTGTGTCCGTGAATCCCATGAGGCCCGGCGCTCCTTCCGGCTGAGTATCGGCACATCCGAATTGATTCCGGATGGTGGAATATTGTTTCTGCTTAACGGAACAGTGCCTGGGGGTCGCGGCGGCTGTCAAGAGGGGGCCGGGGCATTTTCTGGTGGTGGCGGCGGTGCCCGCGTAGGTTGAGCGGCGTGCGATTGAGAGTGGAGTTCACGACCGAACCGTTCGATCTCGACGAGGCGCCCGCCCACGCGGTGGTGGCGCGGGAGATCGTCACGGGTGCCGGGCTGGACGCCGTCGACGTCGGCCCGTTCGGCAACACCGCCGAGGGCGATGCCGGGCGGGTCCTCGACGCGGTGGCCGCCCTGCTGCGCGACACCCTGGAGGCGGGCGCCACCCGCGTCTCCCTCCAGGTCAACGTGGTCGGCGGCGCCGGGTCCGAGGAGGGCGCCAGGTGACGGACCCCGCGGACCACCCCTTCGTCCGGGCGGTCAAGCCGTTGGTGGACGCGATGGGCGGGCAGATGGTCGCCCCCGGTCTCGCCCAGGGGGACGACGTCGTGCTCACCTGGGAGGGGGAGGACCGGATCGCCGTACGGCTGCCGCATCTGGCGGAATCCCTCGATCATCTGCTGGCCGAGCTGGAGCGCCGTCACGGTGTGCCGCTGGCCGATCTCGACCGCAAGACCAAGCAGTCCGTCGTCCGCATCCTGGAGGCCCGCGGGGCTTTCTCCGTCCGGCACGGCGTGGAGACCGTCGCCGGCGCACTGGGCGTCAGCCGCTTCACCGTCTACAACTACCTGAACAGGGAGAACGCCGCGAAACAGGAGGAGTGATCCCCCAACGGCCGCGCCAGGGCGGCCGATCGGTGGTGAGCCGTCGTCCCAAGAACCGGGCGGCGGCTTTTCCGTTGCCGACTTTTCAACAAAGTGTTGACGTGATGTTGCCGGAGGTCTTAGCTGTTCCCCAGCCAAGCAGCCATCAGCATCAGGCCACGGAGGCTTCCCGTGTCTTCGAGTACGACCCCGGGCCTCGCCCGGTTCAACGCTGCCGACGACGGTACGGCCCTCGCCGCACTGCACGAGGTCTGCGCCAGCAGGGCATGGGGGAGCGCACTCGCCGCCCGCCGCCCCTACACCACCCCCGACGCCCTGTACGCAGCCAGCGACGCCGCCATGGCGGAGCTGACCGCGGACGACCTGGCGGAGGCGGTGGCGGGGCACCCGCCCATCGGCCGGCCGAAGCCCGGCGACCCCACCTCCTCCCGCGAACAGCGCGGCATGGCCTCCGCCTCCGCCGCGCTCCGGGCGGAGATGCTCGAACTCAACCTCGCCTACCAGGAGAAGTTCGGGCACACCTTCCTGATCTGCGCCTCCGGGCGCACCGGGGAGCAGATGCGGGACGCCGTCCGCGACCGCCTCGGCAACCCGCCGGAGAAGGAACGCGAGATCGTCCGGGAAGAGCTGGGAAAGATCAACCGCATCCGTCTGCACCGCATGACGGAGACCGCCGAAGGAGACAGCGCATGAGCAGCGAGACGGCCGCACCGACGTCGGTGTCCACGCACATCCTGGACACCAGCGTGGGCCGCCCCGCCGAGGGCGTCGCCCTCACGCTCGCCGTACGCTCCGGGCGCGGCGGCGACTGGCACGCCCACGGTGCCTCCGCGACCGACGCCGACGGACGCTGCAAGGACCTCCCGGCACTGCCCGAAGGCACCACCCACGTACGACTCGACTTCGCGGTCGAGGGGTACTTCGAGTCCCGCACCCGTCAGCAAGCCGAGGAACAGCAGGACGCCCCCCGCGTAAGGGACAGCGGTGCGTTCTTCCCGGAAGTGGCGATCACCTTCGCCGTGAAGCCGGGCGAGCACTACCACGTACCGCTGCTGCTCAACCCGTTCGGCTACTCCGTATACCGAGGGAGCTAGCACCGACATGACCGCCCATCCGCACCGCCCCGCCCGCCCTGTGATGCTCGGCCAGAACCAGTACGGCAAAGCGGAGAACCGCGTCGTCAAGATCACCCGGGACGGCGACACCCACCACATCAAGGACCTGAACGTCTCCGTCGCCCTCTCCGGCGACCTCGAAGAGGTCCACCTCTCCGGCTCCAACGCCAACTGCCTGCCCACCGACACCACCAAGAACACGGTGTACGCCTTCGCCAAGGAACACGGCATCGAGTCGGCGGAGCAGTTCGGCATCCACCTCGCCCGCCACTTCGTCACCAGCCAGGAACCGATCAAGCGGGCCCGCATCCGCATCGAGGAGTACGCCTGGGAGCGGATCGCCACCTCCGACGGCAACTCCCGCTTCATCGGCGCCGACGACGTCAAGCACTCCTTCGTCCGCAAGGGCCAGGAGACCCGCCTGACGGAGATCACCTACGACGGGGAGAGCTGGAGCGTCATCTCCGGCCTCAAGGACCTCGTCGTCATGAACTCCACCCACTCGGAGTTCTGGGGCTACATCAAGGACAAGTACACGACCCTCAAGGAGGACTACGACCGCATCCTCGCCACCGAGGTCGCCAGCCGCTGGCGGTTCAACTGGACCGGCGACGACCAGCGGATGCCGCACTGGGAGCGCTCCTACGCCCAGGTCAGGAAGCACATGCTGGAGGCGTTCGCGGAGACCTACAGCCTCTCCCTCCAGCAGACCCTGTTCCAGATGGGGTCCCGCATCATCAACAACCGTTCCGAGATCGACGAGATCCGCTTCTCGCTCCCGAACAAGCACCACTTCAAGGTGGACCTGGAGCCGTTCGGTCTCAAGAACGAAGCCGCCGACGGCGCCGTCTACTACGCGGCGGACCGCCCGTACGGCCTGATCGAAGCCACTGTTCTGCGCGACGGTGTCGAAGCCCTGATCCCCCAGGATCTGACGAACCTCTGACGGCTTGGACGCAGCGCCGTGCCCAGGGACGTGTCCGTGAGACCCCGCCCGCACCCTGTCCGGGCGGACGACGGAAGGTCACGGACACGCCCCGGCGCCCCTCCCCGCGCCCAGGGGGGAGGGGCCGCGAATCCTTGAGGGGACCCACCCATGGCACAGCTCCCGTACGATCGGCTCCACCCCGCGCCGCAGGTCCACCCGGTGGACGAGAAGCCGGGCCCCAAGCGGTTGATTCCCGCCGCCCTCCAGCACATCGCCGCGATGTACGCGGGCGTCGTCACGCCCCCGCTCATCATCGGCCAGGCCGCCGGGCTGGACGCCGCCGGCCGCACCCGCCTCATCGCCGCCGGACTGCTCATCGCCGGCTGCGCCACGCTCCTGCAGACCCTCGGCATCCGTAAGGCCGTCGGCAACCGCCTGCCCTTCGTCAACGCCGCCAGCTCCGCCGGCATCACCCCGATGCTCGCCATCGCGGAGACCACCGCCAAAGGCCACCAACTCCCCGCCATCTACGGGGCGGTGATGGTCGCCGGAGTCTTCTGCCTGGCCGTCGGACCGTTCTTCGGCAGACTGCTCCGCTTCTTCCCGCCGCTGGTCACCGGCGTGGTCATCACCCTCATCGGCGTCACCCTGATGCCGGTACCGGTCGGCTGGGCCCAGGGCGGCGACAAGAGTGCCGCCGGGTTCGGCGACATGAAGAACCTCGCCCTCGCCGCCTTCACCCTCCTGGTGATCCTGCTCATCCAGCGCTTCGCCAAGGGCTTCGGCAAACAGGTCGCCCTCCTGCTCGGCCTGGTCATCGGCACCCTCGCCGCGATCCCCTTCGGCATGGCGAGCTTCGACGGACTGCGCTCGGCACCCATCGCCGCACTGCCCACGCCCTTCGCGTTCGGCCCGCCGGAGTTCCAGCCCGCCGCGATCCTCTCGCTCTGCATCGTCATGCTCGTGCTGATGACGGAGTCCGCCGCCGGGATGCTCGCGCTCGGCGAGATCTGCGACCGCCGCTGCGACGGTGACACCCTCACCCGCGGCCTGCGCACCGACGGCCTCGCCACCCTCCTGGGGCCGGTCTTCGGCGGCTTCGCCACCAGCGCCTTCGCCCAGAACGTCGGCGTCGTCTCCCTGACCCGGGTCCGCAGCCGCTACGTGGTCGCCGCCGCCGGCGGCACCCTCCTCGTCCTCGGCGCGTTCCCCGTCCTCGGCGCGGTCGTCTCGCTCGTCCCGATGCCGGTCCTCGGCGGCGCGGGCATCGTCCTCTTCGGCTCGATCGCCGTCAGCGGTATCCGCACCCTCGCCGAAGCCGGGCTCGACGACAGCTCCAACATCATCCTGGTGGCCGTCTCGCTCGGCGCCGGCATCATCCCGCTCGCCGCGCCGACCTTCTACGCCGGCTTCCCCGCCTGGGCACAGACCGTCCTCGGCTCCGGCATCAGCGCCGGCGCCCTGGTCGCCGTCCTGCTCAACCTGTTCTTCCACCATCTCGGCACCCGGAGCACCTCACGGACAGCGGTACTGTCAGCCGCCCCGTCCGGCTCCGGCACTCAAATCCCGTAGGGCCCTGCCGTGCCCGACCGCCGTAGCGAAAGCAGGAAGTCCCATGACAGCACCGGCAGCACCGGCAACCCCTGACAGCGTGACCGAGCGGGTCGTCATCGAGAACTGCGCCGTCGCGACCGTCGACGCCCACGACACCGTCCACCCCACCGGACACGTCGTGATCGCCGGCTCCACCATCGAGGCGGTGGGCGCGGGCCCGGCGCCCGACGGCCTCGCGCACGTCACCCGCCGTATCGACGGCACCGGCCACCTGGTCACCCCCGGGCTGGTCAACACCCACCACCACTTCTACCAGTGGATCACCCGCGGTCTGGCCACCGACCACAACCTCTTCGACTGGCTGGTCGCGCTCTACCCGACGTGGGCCCGGATCGACGCGCCGATGCTGGCCGCCGCCACCCAGGGCTCCCTCGGCATGATGGTCCGCGGCGGCGTCACCACCGCCTGCGACCACCACTACGTCTTCCCCCGCGGCGCCGGCGACCTCGTCGCCGCGGAGCTGGAGGCGGCAGCCGCGATCGGCGCCCGCCTCACCCTGGCCCGCGGCTCGATGGACCGCGGCGAGAAGGACGGCGGACTGCCGCCGGACTTCGCCGTCGAGACCACCGAAGGCGCCCTGACCGCCACCGAGGAGGCGATCGACACCCACCACGACGCCTCCTTCGGCGCCATGGTCCACATCGCCGCCGCCCCCTGCTCCCCCTTCTCCGTCTCCACCGAACTCCTGCGGCAGAGCGCCGAGTTGGCGCGCCATAAGGGCGTACGGCTGCACACCCACGGCTCGGAGACGGTGGAGGAGGAGAAGTTCTGCCACGAACTGTTCGGCATGGGGCCCACGGCCTACTTCGAGACCACCGGCTGGCTCGGCGACGACGTGTGGATGGCCCACTGCGTCCACATGAACGACGACGACATCGACGCCTTCGCCCGCACCGGCACCGGCGTCGCCCACTGCCCGTCGTCCAACGCCCGCCTCGCCGCCGGTATCGCCCGCGTCCCCGACATGCTCGCCGCCGGTGTCCCCGTCGGTCTCGGCGTGGACGGCACCGCCTCCAACGAGTCCGGCGAACTCCACACCGAACTGCGCAACGCCCTGCTCATCAACCGGCTCGGCGCCCACAAGGAAGCCGCGCTCACCGCCCGCAAGGCGCTGCGGCTGGGCACCCACGGCGGCGCCCGGGTGCTGGGCCGCGCCGCCGAACTCGGCTCGCTGGAGCCCGGCAAACTCGCCGACCTGGTGCTCTGGAAGCTCGACGGGCTCGCCCACTCCTCCATCGCCGACCCGGTCACCGCGCTGGTCTTCGGCGCGGCGGCACCGGTGACCCTCTCCCTCGTGGGCGGCCGCCCCGTCGTCGAGGACGGTCGCCTCACCCGCGTCGACGAGGACACCGTCGCCCGCGCCGCCCGCGACGAGGCGCGGCGGCTGGCCCGGATCGCCGCCGGGGACTGAACCGGGCCCCGCGACCGCGGCGCCGCCGGTCATCCGCGGCGCCGCCCACCGACCCGGCCGGGAGGGACGGCTCCCGGCCGGGCTCGCGGAACCCTCGCGGCTTCCGTGAGCGCCGGACCCCGGGGACGCGGGGCGCACCCCGCGTCCCCGGGCCACCGGATCACCGCCACCGCGGCGGCCGTGCCGCCACCAGCACCGCACCGCCGCCCCGCCTCCCGAACTCCGCCCACCGGCGTCCCGTGCCTACGCCGCCTCTCCGCGCGGTCGCTGTGCACACCCCTACCGCGCCCGTATCCCGACGCGCACCGCGCCCGTACCCCGACGCGCACACCACCGCACCACTCCCTCCGTGACAGCAAAGCGCGGCTCCCTCCCCGTAGGGGCCGCGCGGAAATCGACAGGAGGCCCGCAGTGGCCGCAGTCCCCGAGCGGATGCCGGAGGACCGGAGAACCCATCCGGTCGACGAACTCCTCCCGCCCGTCAAGATGTTCACCAGCGGCCTGCAGCACGTGGCCGCCATGTACGCGGGGGTGGTCGCCCCGCCGATGATCGTCGGCCCGGCCTGCGGGCTGGGCCCCACCGAGACGGCGTTCCTGGTCGGGGCGAGTCTCTTCACCGCGGGCATCGCCACGCTCCTGCAGACCCTCGGCTTCTGGAAGGTCGGTGCCCGGCTGCCCTTCGTCAACGGGGTGTCGTTCGCCGGGGTCACCCCGATGGTCGCCATCGGCAAGGCGCAGGGGCCCGAGCACGCGCTGCCGGTCATCTTCGGCGCGGTCATCGTCGCCGGGGTGCTGGGTTTCCTCCTCGCCCCCTACTTCTCCAAGCTGGTCCGCTTCTTCCCGCCGGTGGTCACCGGCACCGTCATCACCCTCATCGGGATCTCCCTGCTGCCGGTCGCCTTCAACTGGGCGCAGGGCGGCGACGCGTCGTCCCCGGACCACGGTTCGCTTCCCCATATCGCGATGGCGGCGGTGACGTTCGTGATCGTGCTGGTGCTGCGGCGGGTGCTGCGCGGCTTCCTGCGGCAGATCTCCATCCTGCTCGGCCTCATCGCCGGCACGCTGCTGGCGATCCCCGCCGGGCTCACCGACTTCTCGGTGCTCACCGCCTCCGCGCCGGTCGGCTTCCCGGCACCGTTCCACTTCGGCGCCCCGCGGTTCGACACCGCCGCCGTCGTCTCGATGTGCGTCGTGATGCTGGTCTGCATGACCGAGTCGACGGCCGACATGCTCGCCCTCGGCCGGATCGTCGGCCGCCCCGCCGACGAGCGGACCATCGAGGGCGGACTGCGCGCCGACACCCTCGGCACCGCCCTCAGCCCGCTCTTCAACGGCTTCGCCACCAGCGCCTTCGCCCAGAACATCGGGCTGGTGGCGATGACGAAGGTCCGCAGCCGCTTCGTGGTGGCGGTCAGCGGGGTGATCCTGCTGGTCCTCGGGCTGAGCCCGGTGGCCGCCTCGGTGATCTCGCTGGTGCCGCTGCCGGTGCTGGGCGGCGCGGGCATCGTGCTCTTCGGCTCGGTCGCCGCCGGCGGCATCCAGACGCTCGCCACGGCGGCGCTGGAGAAGGGCGAGAACGCGCTGATCGTCGCCGCCGCCGTCGGCATCGGCCTGATCCCCATCGCCGCGCCGGACTTCTACCACGCCTTCCCCAAGGACCTCCTCGTCGTCCTGGACTCCGGCATCAGCACCGGCGCCCTGATCGCCCTCGTCCTCAACCTGGCCTTCAACCACCTCGGGAAGCGGCCCGCGCCCGCCGGGGCCACGGAGGACGGCACCGGCGACGGCACCGAAGCCCCACCGCCCGCTCCGGCGGATCCCGCGGCGGACGCCCCGGCCCCGGCCGGAACCACCGGCGCCCCGGCCGCCGACGCCCCGCCACGCCCGGTGACCGACGCCCCGGCAGTCCCGCCGCAGACGGTCCGCCGCGCACCCGACGGCCCGCCCCGGCGGCCGGACCACCACCGCTGATCCCGCCACCGCACGCACCGGCGGCCCGCGCCGGACCCGGCCGGGACCGGATCCGCCGCGGGCCGCCACCCGCTTCCCCTCGGGGTTTCCCCCTCCCGCACCGGCTCAGCCGATGTGGAAGTCCTCGCCGTAGACCTTCCACTTCAACGGCGTGTGCAGATCGAGATTGCCGTCCTTGAGGAAGACCCGCTGCGCGGTGTCGACGCGGCTGGTGTCGCTGTGCGCCTCCTCCTGCTCCATCGCCCACACCCGGGCGTCGAGGAACGCGTTGAGGTACTTCTTCTCGTCACCGCCCTGCGACGGCGGCTTCGCCTTCTTCAGCGCCCGCTTGCGGATGCTGGAGAAGCTGGTGTCCTCGTCGCCGTCGCCGTGCATGACGATCGCGTCGTAGTACGCGAACTGCCCGAGCACGCCGATCTTGTCGGCCTTGCCCTGCTTGACCGCCGGGTTGAAGTACACCCGGTCCCGCTCGTCGTTCTGCGCCTTCTGGAAGTCGGGGTCCTGCGCCGCCTTCTTCCAGTCCTTGACGTACGCGTTGCCGAGCCCCTCGTGGGAGTCGGAACCGTCGACCTTGCGCAGCGCCGGCAGGTACTTCGCCAGGATGTTGTCCGGCTTGCGCTTGGCGTACAGCTCGACGAGTTCGAGCATGTCGTGGGTGCCGGAGCAGAAGCCGATGATGCCCGCGGTGTAGCCACGGCCGTCACCGATGTCCTCGATGTACTTGTACTGGTCCTTCCAGTCCAGCGAGGAGTTCTCCGCACTGGAGACCAGCTTCATCGCGATCTCCTTCTTCGCCGGGTCGTCGAGGCCCGACGCCGCGCGCGAGGGGTGCGCGGAGTGCGGGGCGGAAGCCGACCTGCCGCCCGGGATGGCCGTCGCCGCGACTGCGGTCGCGGGAACGGCGAGCAGTGCCACGCCGAGGATGACGCGGGTGGATATTTTGGTCACACGTGACCCTATCGACCGGGAGCGCATACGATCCTCCGATTCCGGAGTGGGCTGTGGGGGGTTCCCCAATCGTTAGGAAGCTTTCCTACCAGAGTTGAGGGGTGGCGTATACCCGTCGCGCATACCCGTTCGGGCGCCGATTCCCTTGCGTGTAAGGGGAGTTAAGGGGTAAGCGCCGTGGGGCGGGAGCGGTCGGGCGGCCCGTGCGCCCCGCCCACCAGGGGGACGGCGCCCGCCCGGCCCCGGGGCGGCCCCGCGCCCGCGCCCGCCCCGCCGAAGTGCCCCACGCCGCGATGCCGCACCACATACAGTTGACGTATGGCCGAGGAGACGCGGAACAGCGTGGGCGGTCAGGCCCATATCAACAGCCTGGTTCAGGCCGGTTCGGTCCAGGAGATCCACGTGCACCCCGCGCACGAGCACCGGCCGCCTTGCCAGTTACCGCCGGAAGTGCCCCACTTCACCGACCGCGAGAGCGAACAGGCCCTCGTCCTGCGCACCGTACGCGACTGGGAACGCGACCGCCCCGAGGACCAGCGCCCGCTGATCGTCACCCTCCGCGGACTGCGCGGCGTCGGCAAGACCACCCTCGGCTTCCGGCTCGCCCGCACCCTGCGCGAGGGGTACCCGGACGGCGTCCTCTACGTCGACCTCGACGGTATGCGGCACGACGGCGGCGTCTGCCTCAGCGATGTGCTCGCCCGGCTGCTGCGCGACCTGGGCGTGACGCCCGAGTGGGTGGAGCCGACGTTCGCCGGACGCGCCGCCCAGTACTGGGACCGCACCCAGCACCGCAGGCTGGTCGTCGTCATCGACAACGTCCGCTACGCCTCGGAGGCCGAACCGCTGCTCCCGGCGTCGGCGGGCAGCGTGGTGATCCTCGCCGGATCGCGGCGCCTGGACGACCTGGAGCACGCCGCCGCGGTGGAGCTGTCCCTCGAACCCCTGCGGGAGGCCGACGCGGTCCGGCTGCTGCTGCGGATCGTCGACGACCCCGAGCTGACCGCCGCGCCGGGGACCGCCGCCGAACTGGCCCGGCTGTGCGCGGGATCGCCCGCGGCGCTCCGGGTCGCCGGGCGCTGGGTGCGCAGGCACCGGCACCGCGGCTGGCCGCGGCTGCTCGCCGGACTCACCACCGAACTGCGGGAGAAGGGCGTGCCCGACATCGAGCCCGTATGGGACGCGGCCTACCGTGACCTCGGCCCGCAGGCCCGGCGGCTGTACCGGCTGCTGGCCGCGGAGGCGGGCGAGGTGATCTCCGAGCCGGCCGTGGCGGCGCTGCTGGGCACCGGGCGGGAGAGCGCCGAGGACGCGCTGGCGGAGCTGGCCGACACCGGGCTGGTCGACGTCGTGGCCGACCCCGCCGAGGAGGGCGCCGCCGGGCCGCCGGTCCGGCGCCCGCGGATGCACCCGCTGGTCCGGGCCCACGCCCTGCGCCGCGCCCGTGACGAGGGCAGTGGGCAGGAGACCGCCGACGGGCTGCGCCGTGTCGTCGGCTGGTACCTGCGCCAGGCCCAGCGCGCCGACGTACAGGCCGCCGGTGAGCGGATGACCCTCGCGCCGCCCGCCCCGCCGGTGCCCGGCGCGGACGACGCCGACCTCACCGCGCCGGAGCCGGAGCGGAAGGCCGTCGCCCACCGCTGGCTGACGGCGGAGCGGCGCGCCCTGCACACCTGCGTCCGCCTCGCCCACGACGCCGGCCGGTACGACCTGGCCTGGGCGCTGTGCGAACCGCTCTGGACGCACATGCTCGACCATCCGCACAGCGCCGAGTCCGCGGTGACCTTCGCGCTGGGCCGGGACGCCGCCCAGCGGGCCGAGAACCTGCGGGCCACGATCCGGATGCGCTGCCAGTTGGCCCGTCCGCTGTGGGAGCAGCGGCGGTTCGCCGAGGCCGGACGCGAGCTGGCCGCGGCGGCGCACGGCGCCGAACTGCTGGGGGAGGAGCCGGGCGACCGCAAGCTGTACGCCTCCGTGCTGGAGTTCCGCGGCCGCCTCGGGGCGGAGAGCGGCCGGTGGGCCGAGGCGGTCCCCGACTACCTGCGCTCCCGCACCATCCACCGCGAGATCGGCAACGACTACGGCGCGATGCTGCTCACCTACCAACTGGGCCTGGCCCACGAAGCGCTCGGTGAACTCTCCGTAGCGGAAGGAGAGTTGAGCGAGGCGTACGCCGCGGCGCGGGGGCGGGACCGGATGACCGCCCGTACCGCCTTCGCCCTGGGCCGGGTCGAGCGGCGTCTCGGCCGTCTCGACGCCGCGCGTGGCCGCTTCGCCGCGGCGCTCGGCGCCGCCCGGCGGCGCGGCTCCACCTTCGAGGAGGCGCGGGTCCTCGACGCCCTCGCCGGACTGGAGGAGGAGGCCGGACGGGCGGAGGCGGCGGCCGGGCACCGGGAGCGTGCCGCGGCGATCCGCGCACAGGAGGGCGGCACGGCCCCGGCGCCGTAGGGCGAGGTCAGGGGCGCGGTGCCGGTTCGGGACAGAGTGGGCCGGGCGCGCCGCCGCTCCCCGGGCGGGGCGGGCGTCAACGGTGCGCCAAGGGGCGGCCGGTCCGCGTACGGAGGCTGTCAAGGGGCTCCGGCGTCCGGCGCGCCCGGTGGTGGACTGCGGGTGACAGGGCCGGTGCCGGGATCCGACGGCGGCGGCCGACGCCCGCACGAAGGACACACGCATGCCGCCGGAGCACGGAAAAGAGTCTCAGCCCGCCGTACCGGGGCCCGCCGGCGGCTACCGGAACGCCCCGGTCTCGGCCCCGTCCCCGGATCTGACGCCGCCCGGTCCGGTCGATCCGCCGGACGGTTCGGGGCTGCTGGCGGTCGACTTCACCGCGCTGCTCGCCGCGGTCGAGGCCGCCGGATCCGCCGCCGGACAGGCGCAACTGGCCGCGGCACGGGCGGACGACGCCACGGCCCGCTCCGGACCCGCACCCTGGGGCGACGACCCCGCACTGGGCCAGACCTTCGGCGCCGCCTTCGCCGCGCCCCGCGACGACCTCATCCGGACACTCCGTCAACTCCCCGTGGTCCTACGGAACTTGGCGGACGACCTGGCCGCCACGCGCGCCACCTTCGGCCGTGCCGAAGACACCGCGCTGGAGTCCGTCGCACTCCTGGGGCGCCGGCTGGCCGACCTGAGCGGCCCGGTCTCGTGATCGACGCGCACCACGTACCGCCGGAACTCCAGAACCTCCTCCTCATCGTCGTCGGCAACAAATGGCCCACCGGGGACGAGACGGCCCTCCGCGCCGAGGCCGCCGCCTGGCGTGAGGTGGCCGGGGTGCTCGACGAGTGCGCCCGCGACGTGAATCAGGCGTGGCGGGCGGTGGACGCCGGGCTGGAGGGTGCGAGCCGCGCGGGCATCGACGCGTTCCTGGCCACGCTGGTCGGACGGCCGGGGGCCGAGGACGACGCGGTGCTCCCGAGGACGATCCGCTGCTGCGACGGCGTGGCCGACGCGCTGGACGCCCTGGCGAACGAGATCGAGACGCTGCGCATCGAGATCCTCGGCGCCCTGATCGTGCTCGCCGTCCAGTTGATGGTGGACGCGGCCCTCTTCCTCTTCGGCGGCGCCGAAGCGGCCGCCGTCGAGATCGCCGCCGTCCGGGTGCTCTGCCTGGCCTTCCTGCGCGAGGCGGCCGTACGGGTCCTGACCCGGGTCGCCGAATCGGTGCTGGCACAGGAGGGGTTCGCGCTGCTGGCGCAGGTCGTCGAGGTGGCGCAGGGCCACCGCGCCACGCTGGACGGACAGCAGTTGGCGACCGCCGCGGTCAACGGCGCGGTCGGCGGCGCCGTGGGCTTCGGCGCGGGCCTGGCCGGCGGCGCCCTCGGCCACCACCTGGGCAAAGGTCTCCGCACGGCCGGGTGGGGGACCGCCGCGCGCGGCGCCGCCGGCCTGGTCTGGCAGGGCGGGTACGGCGCGGTGGCCGGTATGGCGGAAGGCGCCGCGCAGGACACCGTGTTCGGTCTGTCCGGCGACTGGATCTCCGGCGCGGCCAACGGCGCGTTCAACGGAGCCTGGGGCGCCCGGCACACCGCGATGAACCCGAAGAACCTCGGCTCCCTCTCCCCGGCGGACCACCTGGAGGGCGCGCTCGACGGACTGCTGCGGCGGCCGGTGGGCGGGAGCGGGGGCGGAGGTGAGGCCGGTGTGGGGGAGCCGTCGTCGGCCGATGGGTCGGGACTGTCGCCGGGTTTGCCGTCAGGGGTGACGTTTCCGGTGGTGGGGGCGGCCCCTTCCGGGGGACTTTCCTCCGCCTCGCTGCCCGGCTCTTCATCACCAGGTTCTTCATCGCCCGGTACGTCGTCCTCGTCCTCGTCAGTGTCTTCCTCTTCCTCTTCGTCCTCACTGTCTTCGTCTTCGTCCTCGCTGTCTTCGTCGTCCGAGCCGACCTCCTCATCCGGGCGGTCCCAACCGCCGCCGTCCCCGTCCTCCGGTTCGACCTCGTCCTCCGGGACGCCGTCGTCGTCCCCGTCCTCCGGGTCCTCCTCGCCGCCGGAGCCCTCGTCCTGGCCCGCTCAGCCCCCCAAGGCCGATGGCTCGTCGAGTGACCCGGCTTCCCTCCACGGTGACGGGAGTACCGGCCCGGGGGAGCGCCATGACGGGCCCACCGGGCTGGAGGGCCCCGAGGTGTGGCAGGACGGCATGGGGTGGCAGGGCGCCGTGACCGGAACGGCCCAGGAGGAAGGCCCCGGGCCGATGGCGTCGTTCACGCCGGAGCGGAACCCCTGGGCCGAGCTGTCCGGATGAACAGAACGATGGCTCCGCCGGTCGCGGGCCCCAGGGCCTCCTGCACCGCCGGCCCCGTCATCCCGTAAGGGAAGCCCCGGACCGACAACGAACCGGACCGACCGGACCGGCGGACCGGCCGACGGGGCCGGCCGGCTGACCGGACCGCTCCCGCCCCGATGGCGCGATGAGCTGCGGAGATCCGATATGATCATGAAGCAGGTTCGCCCCCGGGAACGGCGGGCGGAACGTGCGTCTGTGGTCCAAGGAAAGATGCCCACCTGCCGGTGGGAGATGCGGGTGCGAGGCCTGCCGGGCGCTCTGGACGAGGTCCCTTCCCCTTACGGGGAGGGGACCTTTTTCCGTGGGCCGGCGGTGGTCTCGGCGGCGATGCCGTGCTGCTCCTCCTCGGGGCGTCCCTTCGCGGGCAGCAGGAAGGTGATCGCCAAGAACGCCACCAGCAGGCACGCCTGGACGAGCAGGGCGCGGTGGAAGCCGCCCGTGAAGTCACCGGTCTCGGCCCGCGCGAAGAACACCGAGCCGAAGACCGCCACGCCGAGGGAGCCGCCGACGGCCTGGACGGCCGACAGGACACCGGAGGCGGAACCGATCTCTCCGTCGTCGACCGCGGCGAGGATGAAGCTGAACAGGGCGGCGATCACCATGCCCGCTCCGACGCCCGCCACCGTCACGCCCGGAACGATGTCCCCGATCGAGAACGAGCCAGGGGTGAGGCCGTCCAGCTCGTACCAGAGCACGGCCGCGCCGGCGAGTTGGACGAGCGGGCCGAGCTGCAGCACCTTGCGGCCGATCCGGTCGGCGAGGAACGCGCCGCTGAGGGCGCCGCCGATCGCGGTGCCCACCGCGAGCGGCAGATTGCCCAGGCCCGCGTCTCCGGCGGTGAAGTGCTGGCCGATCTGGAGGAACAGGGTCAATGCGAGCTGTGTGCCGATCAGTCCGCCGAAGAACAGGGCGATGCCGCCGAGCCCGACGGTGAAGGCGGGCTTGCGCAGCAGGGCCGGGGTCACCAGCGGTTCACGGCCCGCCGCGGCCGTACGGCGCTGCTGTACGGCGAACAGGGCGAAGCCGATCGCCGAGGCGGCCATGCACAGCCAGGTCCACAGCGGCCAGCCGTCCTCCTGACCCTGGTTCAGCGGCAGTACCAGCAGGGCGCAGGACGCCACGATCAAGGCCGCGCCGGTCATGTCGACCCGCACCGTGCGGTCGCCCGGCTTCCGGGGGACGAACACCGCGGCGATGATCAGCGCCGCGAGGCCGATGGGCAGGTTGACCAGGAACACCGACCGCCAGCCCAGGCCGAAGAAATCGCCCTCGATGAGGAAGCCGCCGAGGACCGGGCCGATGATGCCGCCCAGGCCGAGGACGGGGCCGAAGACCGCGAAGACCTTGGTGAGTTCGGGCCCGGAGAAGTTCTCCCGCAGCAGGCCCAGGCCCTGGGGCAGGAGCATCGCCCCGGCGGTGCCCTGGAGCAGGCGGAACGCGATCAGCGTCCCGATGTCCGGTGCGAGCGCGCACAGCAGCGAGGCGGCGGTGAAGGCGGTCAGGCCGAGCAGGAACATGCGGCGCCGCCCGTAGCGGTCGCCGAGCCGGCCGCCGAGCACGAGTCCGGCTCCCAGGGTCAGGGCGTAACCGCCGATCACCCACTGCAGGCCGACGGAGCCGGCGCCGAGGGACTTCTCCAGCGCCGGTCCCGCGACGTTGACGATCGAGGCGTCCAGGAGATCCATGATCTCCGCGACGATCATCACCACCAGGATCAGCCACCGCCATCGGTAGGGCCCGGTGGTCGCGTCGGTGAGGGGGGACGGGTCACGCACGCTTGATACCTCCATCGTGAAGTAATTCCATGGTGAAGGTAAATTGGTGCCGGTAGGTTGTCAAAGCGGGCCGCCGGTGAGGCTCGCGTGACAGGAGAGAAAGGTGGCGGGCCCCGTGGAGGAAGCGATGCGCGACGGCGTCGCGGCGCGGCGTGAGCGGCTGATGGAGGGACTGCGGATCTACGGCGGCCACTACGCCGAGCTGAGCCGGCGCTTCGCCGCCTGGCTGGGCCTGCACTCCACCGACGCGACGGCGGTACTGGAGATCGCCGCCGCCGAAGAGCGCGGCGCGCCGCTGTCACCGGCGCGGCTGAGCGAGCGCATCTCCCTGTCCACGGGCGCGACCACCGCGCTCCTCAACCGCCTCGAAGCGGCGGGGCACATCACCCGCACCCGCGAACACTCCGACCGGCGCCTCATCACCCTGCGCAGCGGCGCGCACATCCAGGAACGGGCCGACGAGTTCTTCGGCCCGCTCGCCCGCCGCCTCGACACCGCGATGTCGCACTACCCGCCGGACCTCCTGGAACAGTTCGAGGCGTTCCTGACCGGCCTGAACTCCACCATGAACGCCCACCTCACCGAGGGGGACACGGCGGCACCGCGCTCCGCCGACGGCCCCGGAGAGCGGCCGCACCGGCCGACGCGGCGCTGACCCGCCGGTCTCCCGCCGCGGTCCGGCACCGGCGGGAGGGCCGCGGACGAACGCGGTGCGCGGCCCCGCCCCGCTCACAGCTCGCGCCGCGCCTGCTCCTCCGTGGCCTCGGTCAGCCGGACGCGGTAGGTGCGTTCCCCGACCGTGCAGGCGAGCGTCGCGGGCGCGGCGGCGTCCGGGGTGGCGGTGAGCCAGGCGTGCAGGGCGGACAGGACCGCCGCCTGGTCGGGGCGGACGACACGGCCCGCCTCGTCGTACGGCTCCGTCCGCGCCGCCAGCAGCGGACCGCCGCGGCGGCGCAGGAGCGACAGGGCCGGGGTGAGGACGGCGGCCACGGTGCGCCGCCCGGGGTAGCCGGCGAGCGCGTCGTCGATCCAGCCGGCCGCGGTCCACGCCGCGTCGCCGGAGCCGCCCCGGGCCCGGCGGAACAGCAGCGCCGCGCCCTGGGCCAGCGGTACCCCGGCGGCGTCCTCCTCCACGGCGAGGTGCCCGGCGGGGGCGTCGGGGCCGTCGTCGCCGGGGTGGTCCTCGGGGTCACCGGCCGCCGGATGACGGACCACCGAGACCGCCGTGCCGCGCACCCGGGTGCGTACCGCGCAGGCCGCCGGGAGCGGCGCGGCGGCGCGCGGTACGGGCAGCAGCCGGGGCGCGAGAGGGGTGGCGGGCGGGGGCAGGCCGAGGCAGGCGTAGAGCCGGGTGCGCAGGTGGGTCAGGGCGTTGCCCTGTTCGGCGAAGGCGGCGGCGGCCGGTGCGGTGACCCGCTCGGCGCGGTGTCCGCGGATGGCGTCGGCGATGTCGCCGGACTCCTTGAAGGCGGGCACCGCCGCGAGGAGCCGGTCCATCGGGGTGCCGGGGATCAGCTCGTCGCCGCCGTCGCACACCGACAGCAGCGGGTGCCCCAGCGCCGCCGCGTACAGCGCCGCCGACCCGTGGTCGCACAGCACGGCGTCGGCCGCCACCAGGACCGAGGCCCACTCCTCGTACGGCGCGGCCACCGTCAGACCGGCGGCGAGGGCGGGGGCGAGGCGTTCGGTGAGTTCGTGGCGGCCCGTGCTGCTGTGCGCGTTGGGGTGGAGCAGCAGCGCCAACCGGTACTCGTCCAGCGGCAGTTCGCGGGCGAGGCGGGCGGGGAGCCCGGGATGGCGGGCGAGCAGGGAGCGCGGGCCCCACGTCGAGGTGAGGGCGATCAGCCGGCGGCCGCCGGCGCCGAGCGCGGCGCGGTAGCGGTCGCGCAGGCCCCGGGAGGCCAGCAGCCGGTCCAGGGTGGGGTCGCCGACGACCGTGGCGCGGGCGGCGGCCTCGGGGCTCCCGGCGGCGAGCCGGTCGATCTGCCCCGGGTGGGCGAGGGCGTGCAGCGCGGCCAGCGGGGTGCCGCCGCGCACCAGATAGGCGGCGTCGAGCCCGGACGCCGTGCGGGCCGAACCGTCGGCGGGCAGCGCCTTGTTGAACCCGGCGCCGTGCGGCAGCAGCGCGAGCGGTCCGCGCAGCCGGTGCAGATCGCCCTTGGGGCTGGCGGCGAGCGTCAGATCGTAGGGCGTGGCGAGGGCCTCGCTCCAGGGGACGGTGCGCGCCCCGGCGGCCTCCAGCGCCGCGAGCGCGTCCGTGGAGAAGTCGGAGCCGGGGACGAGGGAGAAGACGCGGGTGATGCGGTGGTCACCGGCGAAGACCGGGAGGGTGTCGAGGAGGCGGTGCAGCGCCACCGCCGAGCGCGCCGCGAAGAGCACGGTCCGTGTGGTGTCCGCCGTGCACCGCCCCGCGGATAAGCCGCCCGCCGCCCGGGGCGCGCCGCCGTGGCGGACGGGCTCGGGCGGGGACGGCGGCATGCCGAAGAGCGTACTCGGCGCCCGCCCGGACCGCCGCCCACGCCGCCCGGCCAGGGCGTACGGGGGCGGCGGCGCGGTGCGGCCCCGGTGGCCGGGCCCGCCGCGGCGTTCGGCTCAGCCCTCCAGCAGGGCGTACGCCGGAAGGGTCAGGAAGTCGGCGTAGTCGGCGTCCAGGGAGACCTGGAGCAGCAGGTCGTGGGCCTGCTGCCAGCGGCCGGCGGCGAACGCCTCCTCACCGGCCTCGGCACGGATACCGGCCAGCGCGTCGGCGGCGATGGAGCGCACCAGTTCCGCGGTGACCTTCTCGCCCGCGTGGCCGTCCTCCTCGAAGACGACGCCCGCGTCGACCCACTGCCAGATCTGCGACCGGGAGATCTCGGCGGTGGCGGCGTCCTCCATCAGACCGAAGATGGCGACGGCGCCCAGACCCCGCAGCCACGCCTCGATGTAGCGGATGCCGACCTGCACGGCGTCGACCAGCCCCTGGTACGTCGGCTTCGCCTCCAGCGAGTCGATCGCGATCAGGTCGGCGGCCTTGACGTCGACGTCCTCGCGCAGCCGCTCCTTCTGGTGCGGCCTGTCGCCGAGGACCGCGTCGAAGGAGGCGCGGGCGATCGGCACCAGGTCGGGGTGGGCGACCCAGGAACCGTCGAAACCGTCCCCGGCCTCCCGGTCCTTGTCGTTCGCGACCTTCGCCAGCGCCTTCTCGTTGGCCTCCGGGTCGCGGCGGTCGGGGATGAACGCGGCCATCCCGCCGATCGCGTGCGCACCGCGCTTGTGGCAGGTGCGGACGAGGAGTTCGGTGTACGCGCGCATGAACGGCGCGGTCATCGTCACCGCGTTGCGGTCCGGCAGCACGAACTCGGCGCCGCCGTCGCGGAAGTTCTTGACGATGGAGAAGAGGTAGTCCCAGCGGCCGGCGTTCAGCCCCGAGGCGTGGTCGCGCAGCTCGTAGAGGATCTCCTCCATCTCGTACGCGGCGGTGATCGTCTCGATGAGGACGGTGGCGCGGACGGTGCCCTGGGGGATGCCGACGTAGTCCTGCGCGAAGACGAAGACGTCGTTCCAGAGGCGGGCCTCCAGGTGCGACTCGGTCTTGGGCAGGTAGAAGTACGGGCCCTTGCCGAGGTCCAGGAGGCGCTGGGCGTTGCGGAAGAAGTACAGGCCGAAGTCGACCAGCGCACCGGGGACGGGCGTGCCGTCGACCGTCAGGTGCCGCTCGTCGAGGTGCCAGCCGCGCGGCCGCATGACGACGGTCGCCAGCTCCGCGGCGTCCTTGAGGGCGTACGACTTGCCCGAGCGCGGGTCGGTGAAGTCGATGCGGCGCTCGTAGGCGTCGGTGAGGTTGAGCTGGCCGCCGATGACGTTCTCCCAGGTGGGAGCGGAGGCGTCCTCGAAGTCGGCGAGCCAGACCTTGGCGCCGGAGTTCAGCGCGTTGATGGTCATCTTGCGGTCGGCCGGGCCGGTGATCTCCACCCGGCGGTCGGTGAGCGCGGCGGGCGCCGGGGCGACCCGCCAGGTGTCGTCGGCGCGGATGTGCGCGGTCTCGGGCAGGAAGTCCAGGGCGGAGGTCCGGGCGATCTCGGCGCGGCGCTCGGCGCGCCGGGCGAGCAGCTCGTCACGGCGCGGGGTGAACCGGTGGTGCAGCTCGGCCAGGAAGGCGAGCGCGGCGTCGGTGAGGACCTCGTCCTGACGCGCGGGGGCGTGGGCGGGGTCGACGTCGGCGAGGGCCAGCGGGGACGGCGCTGGTGCGGACATGAGCTGTCACTCCATTCAGCGGCGGTGCCGAGCGGCCGCCGGGGGGACACACGGCACGGGGTGCCGCAGGGTCGGACGTACGGTCGCGGGCGCCGTTCGGGATCAGGGCGCTTCTGACCAGTGGAGACTAGTTTCCTTATCGCGGAAGTTCAATCGTTTGTTGATATCGAGATTCTCCGGGTCGACAGAAGCGGCCCCGCGGTGGCTCCCGGTGCCACCGCGCGCACGGGGCGTGGGGAGAGCGACGGAACGGCCCGCTCCCGGGGAGGCGCGGCGCACCGGCCCAACTCCCTTCTCCACGGCCGTCGTTCACCCGAGAAGGCGCAGATCCTCCGGGGTGTCGATGTCGTACGGCGCGGCGACGTCCCCGCACTCGACGAGAGTCAGCTCATGTCCGTGGTCCCGCAGATAGTCCCGGGCGCCGCGGTCCCCCTCGGCGCGCGCCGCGATCCGCGCCCACCTCTCCGCGCCGAAGAGCACCGGATGCCCCCGCCGTCCCCCGTACGCGGCCGCCGCCAGCGTCCCCGGACCGTCGTACGCCGCCGCCACCCGCGCCACCGCCTCCGGTCCGATGCCCGGCTGATCCACCAGCGCGACCAGCGCCGCGCCGCACCCCGAACCGGTGAGCGCGGCCAGCCCCGTCCGCAGCGAGGAGCCCATCCCCGAGGCCCAGTCCGGATTGGTGTGCACGGTGCAGTCGGCGAGGTCGGCGCGGGCGCGCACCTCGCACGCCGCCGCGCCCAGGACGAGGTGGACGGGGCCGCAGCCGCCCTCCCGCAGCACCCGCACCGCATGCTCCACCAGTGGCCGGCCGCGGAACTCCAGCAGCGCCTTGGGCCGCCCGCCCAGCCGCCGCCCGCCCCCGGCGGCCAGCAGCAGCCCCGCCACCTGCCCGGGGCGGGGCGGACGCCCCGGGGGCGGCACGGGCACGGGCGGACGCGGTGTCGGTGTCATGGGGAGTGCATACCCCATGACACCGGCCCGTGGCCGGGTGCGCCGCCGGGCCGGTGGCACAGGGGGCCGGTGCGGGCCGGTGCCGCGTCGCCCCGGTGGCGCGCCGGTCCTCCTGCGCGTCAGCCCGCGTCGCCCGCCGTACGCTGCCGGGGGATCCACGGCCGCAGCGCGCCGCGGACACCGTGCGTACGCTGCTCGGCGAGCCGGCGCTCGGTGACGTAGCGGTGCATGTGCTCGATGGTGATCTCCGAGGCGTCCGCGAGCCCGTAGGCGCGGCAGATCAACTGGATCACGCTGGTGTGGCGCCGGTCGGGGGCCGCGCCCCGGACCTGCTCCGGATCGGGGTCGCCGTACGGGTCGCGTTGAGAGTCCATCGCGTTCTCCGATTCTGGATATACCGGATATGCCCGGAAGGGAGACTGCTCCGCCCCGGGGCCCCGTACGCCTGTCCCGGCGGACGCTCACGCGGAAGGCGGTGCGGGGGAGCAGATGTACGGGGAGTGGCCCGGACCCCTGCGGGGAACCCTGATCGGCTCTCCGGGGCGCACCGCGCGGGCCGCGCGCCGTGCGCGACGGTGCGCGGCGGGAGGATCGAGCGCCTGTCACGCCCGCCGGACGGGTGCGGTCCGCTCCGCACCCGGCCCGGAAGCACGCCCGGCGGGAGGCGGCGGATCGTGTCCCGCGTATGGCGCGTTCACCGCACCGTGGCGTTAACTGTCCGCCATTGTCGAAGGCTCAACTTCCTTGGAGGACGCCGTCGTCGTGGAGCACGGGCAAGGGGGACGCGGAGGTCCGGGCGTGACCGGGGCCGATCCGCGAAGGCGTGAACTGCACACCGCGGTGGTCCGGCTCCGCCGCGAACTGGCCCTGCTGTCCTACGAATTACCGGATCGCGCGGTGGCCGACGACGAACTGGCCGCCCTGGCGGCGATGGTCCGCGAAGGGCTCCCCGAAGTGCCCCGGCTGCGCCGCTCGCTGCTGCTGATCACCGGCGCCGTGGGATCGGTCAGTGCCCTGTCGCCCGCGCTGGCCGACGTCCGCGCGGGCGTCGAACGGTTCGGCGGGCCGCCGGGGCGCGGCTGAGTCACCGGCCCGCGCACCCGGTGACGCGATCCGCGCGGCCCAGGAAGGACGACCGGCCCCGGGGCATCCACCCCGGGGCCGGTCCGCGTCCCCGCCGCGAAGCGCCCCGGCGCACCGGGACTCGCGGCGGACGCGGAGATGTCAGGCCGGTGTCTGGTTGGCCAGTGCCACCGACAGTTGGGCGGCGACGTCCTGGAGGACGGGCACGATCTTCTCCGTCGACGCCTCGGTGACCCGGCCGGTCGGCCCGGAGATGGAGATCGCCGCCGAGGTGGGGGAGTCGGGGACCGGTACGGCGAAGCAACGGACGCCGATCTCCTGCTCGTTGTCGTCGACCGCGTAGCCCAGACGCCGGACCTCGGCGAGCGCGTCGAGGAAGACGTCCGGGTCGGTGATCGTCTTCTCCGTCGCCGCGGGCATGCCCGTCCGTCCGAGCAGCGCGCGGACCTCCTCCGGCGGGTGGCCGGCGAGCAGCGCCTTGCCGACACCGGTGGAGTGCGGCAGCACCCGCCGCCCGACCTCGGTGAACATCCGCACGGCGTGCCGCGAGGGGACCTGCGCGACGTAGACGATCTCGTCGCCGTCGAGCAGCGCCATGTTGGCGGTCTCGCCGGTCTCCTCGACCAGCCGGGCCAGGAACGGCCGGGCCCAGGTGCCCAGCAGCCGCGAGGCGCTCTCGCCCAGCCGGATCAGGCGGGGGCCCAGCGCATACCGGCGGTTGGGCTGCTGACGGACGTAACCGCAGGCCACGAGGGTGCGCATCAGGCGGTGGATGGTGGGCAGCGGGAGTCCGCTGCTGGCGGACAGCTCGCTGAGGCCGACCTCGCCCCCGGCGTCGGCCATCCGCTCCAGCAGATCGAAGGCGCGCTCTAGGGACTGGACACCGCCGCTCGCGCCCGCGGGCTTGGCATCGGCGGCGGAAGTGCTGGCGCTGGACGGCGGCACGTCGCTTTCCTTTCGGGGCGGAGGGGTCGGTCTCGGCTGGTACGGGCGCCGGGCCCGACCGGAGCAGCCTACCGGTCCCGTTTTCCGGACACACGGCGTATCGCACAGTCGTTCGCGCCGGTCAGTGCCTCGGTCGCCGATCTCCGGCCCGATCGGTGATCTCGGTATCCGGGCTCTCTTGACCTGACCAGTGGCCATAGCTACGTTCTGCTACGCGAAACTTATTATCCATTTCGTGGAATCATCCAGGCTCGCGGGTGGAGCTTTCCGGCCGCTGCGCCGCAGGCGCCGACCCCGCTGTGCCGCGCCTCGTGCCGATGCCCGGCGTCCGGCCCGCCCGTGCGCCGATGGCGGACCCGGTGGCCCCAGGTGCGGCCACCGGAAGGGTCTTGACGGGTCAGGTCCGGGTCGTGAAACTCATTCAACAGTCTGTTGAAGGCCTGGTGAAACGCCCCGCGTGGCCCGGTCGCCCGCGGTGCGGGACCGCCGCGGACCCGTCCCCGTACGGCGGTGACGAGGTCGCGGGAGCACGAGAGACGAGGAGGGGACCGGGTGTCCGAAGTAGAGCTGGTGCTGCGCAGTACGCGCGTCATCACCCCGGAGGGGATGCGCGCCGCGTCCGTCGCCGTCAGCGGCGGGACGATCACGGCGGTCCTGCCGTACGACGCCTCGGTGCCCGAGGGCGCGCGGGCCGAGGACTTCGGCGACGACGTCCTGCTGCCCGGTCTGGTGGACACCCACGTACACGTCAACGACCCCGGGCGCACCGAGTGGGAGGGCTTCTGGACCGCCACCCGCGCGGCCGCCGCGGGCGGTATCACCACGCTCGTGGACATGCCCCTCAACAGCCTCCCGCCCACCACCACCGTCGCTCACCTCGACACCAAGCGTGAGGTCGCCGCCGCCAAGGCCCATATCGACGTCGGCTTCTGGGGCGGCGCGATACCCGGCAACGTCAAGGACCTGCGCCCCCTCCACGACGCCGGGGTCTTCGGCTTCAAGTGCTTCCTGTCGCCCTCCGGCGTGGACGAGTTCCCCGAGCTGGACCAGGAACAACTCGCCCTCGCCCTCGGGGAGATCGCCGGCTTCGGCGGTCTGCTGATCGTGCACGCCGAGGACCCCCGCCACCTGGACGCGGCGCCCGTGCCGAGCGGCCCGAAGTACGCCGACTTCCTCGCCTCGCGCCCCCGCGTCTGCGAGGACGACGCCATCGCCGCCCTCATCGCCCTCGCCCGGCGCCTGGACGCGCGGGTGCACGTCCTGCACCTCTCCTCCTCCGACGCGCTGCCGCTGATCGCCGCCGCCAAGGCCGAGGGCGTACGGATCACCGTCGAGTCCTGCCCGCACTTCCTGACCCTGACCGCCGAGGAGATCCCCGACGGCGCCACGGAGTTCAAGTGCTGCCCGCCGATCCGGGAGGGCGCCAACCAGGACGCGCTGTGGCAGGGCCTGGCCGACGGCACCATCGACTGCGTCGTCTCCGACCACTCGCCGTCCACCGCCGACCTCAAGACCGCCGACTTCGGCGCCGCCTGGGGCGGTATCTCCTCCCTCCAGCTCGGTCTGCCCGCCATCTGGACGGCGGCCCGCGCGCGCGGCCACTCCCTGGAGGACGTCGTCCGCTGGATGGCCACCGCCCCCGCGGACCTGGTCGGCCTCGGGCGGAAGGGCGCCATCGAGCCGGGCCGCGACGCCGACTTCGCGGTCCTCGCCCCGGACGAGACCTTCACCGTCGACCCGGCCGCCCTCCAGCACCGCAACAAGATCACCGCGTACGCCGGCAAGACCCTGTACGGCGTCGTCCGCTCCACCTGGCTGCGCGGCAACAAGATCAACGACGGGGCCACCCTCGCCGCACCCACCGGGGAACTCCTCCTCCGCCCCGAACGCGGCTGACACCCCGCCCCGCACACCGCCCGCCCGGCCACCCGCACACGGTGGCCGGACGGGCGGCGTACGGCCCCGCGGCGCCGCTCAATCCTCCAGCGCGTCCCAGAACATCACCTCGTACGCCTGGAGGAGCCGCCCGTGCCGGTGCGCCTCCAGCGGCCGGGCCTGGCCGGTCTCCAACCCGTGCGCGACCGCCGCCAGCGCCCGCCGGTCCAGCTCCGGTGAGGGCGTGGCGAAGAGGTCGAAGAACCCGCAGGCCGCGTCCGGCAGACCGTAGTGCTCGCGCAGCGCCCGGCCCACCGTCGCGCAGTACGCGCCCCAGACCGCGAAGTTCGCGGTCAGCGCGATCACCACGTCCACCGGCTCCGCCCCGAGCGCCAGCCGCGCCGCGTACGAGGGGTACGCCTGGCAGCCGGGCCGCGGCTGATATCCGTCGAGGGCGGCCGGGGCGATCCCCAGCGCGCCGTTCAGCGCGGCCAGCCGTTCCAGGGCGACGCGTTCGCCGTCCGCGAGGAGTTCGAAGAAGGCGGCGACCGGCGGATCGGCGTCCGCCCGGTGCGTCAGATGCCGGAAGCTGAGCAGGTCGGAGGCGATCACCCGGTGCTGCTCCAGCGCGAACGTCGTGAGCACCGCGCGTGGCGCCCGCCCGGCGGCGATCCGCGCGACCGTCCGGTGCGCACCGGAATCCAGGGCGAGGGCGCGGACGGCGGCGTCGAGAACGGCGTCCGCGGTCGGCCGGGGCGCGGCGTCGGCGGGTCGGACCATGGCGGCATCTCCTCCGGTACGGGCGGTCGCCCGCGGCGCCGCACCGTACGGGGCGCCGAGGGGTGTGCCCCCAGGGTGCGGGCCCGCCACCGGGCGCCCCGCCGACGCGCCGGGGAGCCGGGGGCGGCACCGCCCGCACGGGCCCGCCCGGCGGTCCGGCGCGCTCCCGGGTGGCCCGGCGGGGTCAGCGCGTCTTGGCGATGATCACCAGCAGGCTCATGAACGCCAGCAGCACATGCGTCGCCACGACGTAGATGAACACCCGCACGTACAGCCCGCGCGGCGGCTTGTTCTCGACGTACTTCCGGTCGGGCGCCCCCGGCGGTGTGACGGCGTCGGGGCCGGTGGGCGACCCGGGGGCGGCGGGGGTGGCGTGGTCGGGCACGGCGTTCGTCCTTCCCTCACGAAGCGGTGCGGTGCGCGGCGGCTCCGCGGCACCGATGGCGGCGGGCGGCCTCACAGACCGCGTCGCGGGGTGTCGTCCCCCAGGCACAGCTCGGCGGCGCCGCTCTGCAGCAGGGTGTGGACGAACAGCAGCTCCGCACCGGCCCGGGTGGTCGCGGCGATACGGTGCGGGGTCAGCGAGTCGAAGTGCGCCGCGTCCCCCGGCCCGAGCAGATGCGCCGCCTCGCCGAGCGTCAGCCGTAGCTGCCCGGTGAGGACGTACAACCACTCCTCGCCCGGGTGCACCCGCACCAGATCGCCCTGGGCGCGCTGCGGGACGTGCACCCGCAGCGCCTGCATGGCCCGCCCGGGGCCGCCGACCGTCCAGTACGTCCAGCCACCGGCCTCCGACGGCTCGGTCCGCCCGGCCCGCATGATCGGATCCCGCTCCGGCGCGGTCTCGCCGAGCAGGTCCGATACCGTGGTTCCGTACGTACGGGCCAGCGCCAGCAGCATCGGCAGCGACGGCTGGCGGCGGTTGGTCTCCAGCCGGGACAGGTGCGCGGGCGACAGCCCGACCCGCCGGGCGGCCGTCTCCAGCGTCAGCCCGCTGCGGCGCCGCAGGTCACGCAGGCGGGGCGCGACGGTGGGCAGATCCGCCGCTTCGGCGGGGGCGTCCTGCGGGGTCTCGGTCATGTACCTGGTATAGCCAGCGCTGACCTCCCAGGCAAAAGTTTTGCCAGAGAGGCAAAAGCCGCTCCGGGGCCGCCCGGTTCCGTACGTCCGGGCCCGCCCGGCTCCTTCTCTCCCTTGCGGGTTTCCTCCGCTTCCCGAGGCCGTTCCGTACGGGCGATTCCGTACGGGACGCCGAGCCGCCGGGGGCAGCCGGGGCGCGGCGGCCGATCGGCGATCCGTACGGGGTGGCGCGGGCCGGACGCGGCCCGGTGGAACGGGGTTGAGGTGCGGTGACGGCGCGTCGGGGGCGTGGCGGGCCGTCAGGGGGCGCGGGTGCGGGTGCGTTGCGCCGTCCGGGGGATTCTTGTGAACGGCCGGGAAACTTCCGCTCCTTGGGATTGACAGGGCCATGTCTACGCGCGTCATTCTTGGGTCATGAGAATCCCCCCACGGATCACCAGGATCGGCGCCGCGGGCGCCCTCGCATCGGCCCTTCTGCTCGGCGGCACCGCCGTCGCGGCCACTCCGAGCGCCGCGACGGCGCGTCCGGCGGTCTCCGCGCAGCAGGCGCGGGTGGCGAGCGTCGGCTCGATCTGTCAGTCCAAGCTGCCCGCCGAGGCCCACGACACCCTCGACCTGATCGACAAGGGCGGGCCCTACCCCTACCCGAAGGACGGCACGGTCTTCTCGAACCGCGAGGGGATCCTGCCGAAGCAGAGCTCCGGCTACTACCACGAGTACACCGTCGTCACCCCCGGCTCCCCGGACCGCGGCGCGCGCCGCATCGTGACCGGTGAGAAGCAGCAGGAGGACTACTACACCTCCGACCACTACGCCTCCTTCGACCTCGTCGACTTCGGCTGCTGAACGGGCGCCCGGACCCACCGGGCGCGGACGGCGGCCGGGACGCCCGCGGGCATCCCGGCCGCCGTCGCGTTGTCCGGGGCCCGAAGGCCGGGTCGGTCGCGGTGAGTTGCCGCGCGGGTAACCCTGAAAGATCCCTGGGATGTCGCCCCTTCGGGGACGTACGGTGGTCCCCCGCGGGAGAATTGTCAGTGGCTGCCGGTACCGTTCCGGTCGAATCGAGAAATGACCGGGCATCGACGGTAATGCTCCGACCTGTCGCGGCCTGCCCGCGCGCGGAGACCGCCGTACCGGCCACTGCCGGACGGTCGCGGTCATGCACAGACGAGGAAGGACGGCGAACTGCCGTGTATCGCTGGGAGATCACCCGGGCCGCGCTGGCGCAGCGGGTCTTCGCCATCGTTCGCAGCGCCACGTACGACGAGGCGAGCGCCACCGCCGACACCCTCCTGTCGGCGGGTGTCACCACCCTGGAGATATCCCTGACCACACCGTTCGCGCTGGAGGCCGTCACCACGCTCACCCGTGAGCTGGGGGAGGACGCGGTCATCGGCGCCGGTACGGTCCTCGACGCGGTCTCGGCCCGGATGGCGGTCGACGCCGGCGCCCGGTTCCTGTCCTCGCCGAGCCTGGACGCCGAGGTGATCCGTACGGGCCACCGCTACGGCGTCCCCGTCTTCCCCGGCGTCGCGACCCCGACCGAGATGGTCCACGCCCTGGAGCTGGGCGCCGACGCGCTCAAGGTGTTCCCCGTGGCGGAGCGCCGGCCGTCCTGGCTCGGCGAGATCCGCGCCGCCCTGCCGCAGGCACCGCTGCTCCCGGCGGGCGGGGTGAGCGTCGAGAGCGCCCCCGAGTGGATCGCGGCGGGCGCGGTCGCCGTCGGTCTCGGCCCCGCCCTCTCGGAGGGCGACCGCGACACCGTCACCAAGCGCGCCGCCGCCCTGCTGCCCCGGCTCGCGGAAGCCGCCTCGGGCGCTCCGGTCCCGGAGAGCGCGATGGAGTTCTACGAGTACTGAGCGGCGTGGCGGGGCGCCCGCCGGGCGGTCCTGGTCCGGCGGGCGCCCCGGGTGCCGCGGCCCCCTGGCGGGCGCGTCACGTCCGGACGGCGCACCCCTTCCGCTCCAGCGCCGTCGGCGGAGGGTGCGCGGAGCCGACGGCGTTCCACCGCGGGCCCGGCCTCTCCCGCGCGGGCGGGCGGGGGAGTTCCATGCGGTTTGCCCGGGGCGCTCCCGCCGGTTCGTCCGCCGGGTGACCGGTGCTCAGGCGGCCACCAGGCCCGGCAGTCCGCCCTCCTTCGCGATCCGCTCCAGCTCGTCGAGGGCGGCGAGGGCCCGCCGGGCGGCGTCCGGGTCGCGGTCGGCGAGACCGCTCGCGGCGAACTCGTCCTCGTCCAGGCGCAGCACCAGGGAGCTGTCCGCGGACACCCACAGGTCGAGGTCCAGATCCTCCACCGTCAGCTCCGCCGGGCCCGTGGTCCCCGCGTGGACGGCGGCGGGGCGGGTGATGTCGCAGTACCAGCCCTTGAGCGTGCCGTGGCCGTCGCGTACCTCCTTGACGGCGTACCAGCGGTCGCGCCAGTAGTGCTCGGTGAAGGCGTCGCCGGGCTCGAAGCGGACGAAGCCGAAGTCGTGGACGCCGGGCGCGGCCCATGCGGCCAGGACGGAGAGGCGGGTGCCGTCGTCGGCCGGCAGCCGGGCCGGGTAGCGGATCTTGACCCGTCCGGCCTTCGTCAGCACCACGTCCACCGGCTCCGGCGCCGCATCGCCGCGCTCTCCCTCTCCGCGCACCGCGTCCCCTTCCCTCTGTGTTCCTCTGTGTGTGACCGTCCGGCAGGTGCGGCCCGGTGTGGCCGATCCGGGCCGGGCGCGTCGTGTGCGTTGCCGGAGTGCGGGACGGGCCCCGTTCTGCCCGGGGCCGGCCTTCGTCCGCCGTACGGTCCCCGGCCCTGCCCCGCCTGCCGTCCGCCTCCCGCCCGGCCGTGAGCGCTCATTTTGCGCCTCCTCGGTGCCGATATTGCGGAAAAAGGAATCCCCGTGCGGCCGGCGGCCGGACACGGGGATTTCTCTTTTCCCTCGGAAAACCCTCCAAGTGGGGGTGGTGCACCGTCCGAATTTCCTACTCAGGGAAAAGCGGTCAGCGGTGTTCCTTTTCGCGGGAACCGTATTGAATTTGCAGAAGCAAGTGATGGGGGCGGCTCGTCCGGGAGTCATCGGGACCCCCGGACGAGCCGGGTGCGGGGCTACGCCCCGGTCGCCCCCAACATGCCCGTCTGGACCTGTGTGGTGCCCCGGCGGGTGACGTACAGACCGCGGCCGGTGGTCATCTGGCGCGGCTTCACGCCCGGCAGGAACATGCCCTCCGACGGCGGGCAGGACAGCATCAGCGCCGGGGTGTTGCACTCCAGGAGCTGGCGCAGCAACTGATCGGAGATGCCGCGGGAGGCGCCGTTGGCGCTGCGGGCGACGATCAGGTGCAGGCCCAGCTCGTTGCCCTGCGGCAGGAACTCCAGCAGCGGCGCGAAGGGGCTCGGCCCCATGCCCCCGCCGCCGACCATCTCGAAGTCGTCGACGACGACGAAGAGCTGCGGGCCGGTCCACCAGTCCCGCTTGCTCAGCCGCTCCGGGGCGATGTCCGGCCCCGGCACCCGCTCACGCATCGCGCGGGCCACGCCCTCGACCATCTGCCGCAGCTTGTCGGTGGCCACCGCGTAGCCCAGCCGGTGCGACTCCGGCACCCCGGAGGCCAGCGTGCGGCGGAAGTCCACCAGCATCATCCGGCCCTGGTCGGGCGTGTACCGCTCGGCGACGGCCTTGCAGATCAGCTTGAGCAGGTTGGTCTTGCCGGTCTCCGCGTCGCCGATGACGATGAGGTGCGGATGGGCCTCGAAGTCGTGCCACAGCGGCTCCAGCCGCTGGTCCTCCAGGCCCAGCGGCACCCGCAGATCGCCCTCGGGCTCCGGCAGCGTCGCCGCGTCAAGCTCCAGCGGCAGCATCCGCACGGCCGGCGCCGACGGCCCGTCCCACGCCTCGCGCACGCTGTCGACCAGCGCGGACACGCCCTCGCTGACGGTCGCCGCCTGCGCCTCGCCGTCCAGGCGGGGCAGCGCGGTCAGGAAGTGCAGCCGCTCCTGCGTCATACCGCGGCCGGGGATCTTCGGGACGGTGTCCGCCGCCCGCATGTTGATCACCGAGTCGACCGGATCGCCGAGCCGCAGCTCGAAACGGGTGCCGAGCTGGTCGCGCAGCCCGCTGCTGATCTCGCCCCAGCGGGTCGACGCGATGATCAGGTGCACGCCGAAGCTCAGCCCGCGCGAGGAGATGAGGTTGAACGTCGGCACCAGGTCCATGAAGTCCTGCCGGATCGTGCTCCAGCCGTCCACGACCAGGAACACGTCGCCGAACTTCTCGTCGGCCAGCTCCCCGGCCGCCCGGCGGCGCCGGAAGTCCTCCATCGACTCGATGCCCAGCTCCGCGAACTGCCGCTCACGGCGCGCGATCACGCCGGTGACCTCGGCCATCGTGCGCACCACGCGCTCGGGGTCGAGCCGGCCCGTCACCCCGCCGACGTGCGGCAGCCGGGAGAGGCCCGACAGCGAACCGCCACCGAAGTCCAGGCAGTAGAACTGCACCTCACGCGGGGTGTGGGTGAGCGCCAGCGAGGTGATCAGCGTACGGACCAGGTTGCTCTTGCCGCTCTGCGGACCACCGGCGATGCCGACGTGGCCACCGGAGCCCGACAGGTCCGCCAGCAGCGGATCGCGCCGCTGGTCGAACGGCCGGTCCACCACGCCGACCGGCACCGAGAGCCGCGGACCGGACTGCTCGACGGGTGCCAGACCGCGGCCCGGGACCGCCGCCAGCGGCGGCAGCAGCAGATCCAGCGTGGGCGGCGCCTGAAGCGGCGGCAGCCACACCTGGTGCGCCGGGCGTGAGGGGTGCTCCCGCAGCCGGTCGGCGGCGATGTCCAGCAGGCTCGGCGCGTTCTCGTCCAGCTCCTCCGGCAGCGGCTCGGGCGCCGCCTGGGGCAACTGCCGCTGCGCCACCCATGTCGTACCGAACGGCACCACCTGACCGGCGATCACCGCCTGCTGCACGGCGCGCCGCGCGGCCCGGTAGGGGCCCGAGACGTACGCCGCCTTGAAGCGGGTGAGCGTGCCCACGTCGTTCTTCAGCAGACCGCTGCCCGGCTGCGACGGCAGGTTGTACGCGTCCGGTACGCCCAGCACGCCCCGGCTCTCCATCGCGGAGAACGTCCGCAGACCGATCCGGTACGACAGATGCGACTCCAACTGGTGCATCCGGCCCTCGTCGAGGCGCTGCGAGGCGAGCAGCAGATGCACGCCGAGGCTGCGCCCGAGCCGCCCGATCATCACGAACAGCTCCATGAAGTCGCGGTGCGCGGCGAGCAGTTCGCTGAACTCGTCGACCACCACGAACAGCGTCGGCAGCGGTTCGAGCGCCGCGCCGCCCTCCCGGGCCCGCTCGTACTCCAGCGCCGACGAGTAGTTGCCGGCCTTCCGCAGCAGCTCCTGGCGGCGGATCATCTCGCCGTGCAGGGCGTCCTTCATGCGCTCGACCAGCGCCGTCTCGTCCGCCAGGTTGGTGATCACGGCGGAGGTGTGCGGTAGCTGGTCCAGGCCGAGGAAGGTCGCGCCGCCCTTGAAGTCCACCAGGACGAAGTTGAGCGTCTCGGAGGAGTGGGTCAGCGCCAGCGCCAGCACCAGCGTGCGCAGCAGCTCCGACTTACCGGAACCGGTCGCACCGATCAGCATGCCGTGCGGGCCCATACCGCCCTGCGCCGACTCCTTGATGTCCAGCTCCACCGGCGATCCGTCCGCCGACAGGCCGATCGGCACCCGCAGCCGCTCCGCGCGCGACCGCGTCATCAGCCGGTCCAGCGGCGCCTTGTGCAGATCGGCGATGCCCAGCAGCCCCGCCAGGTCCATGTCCTGCTCCAGCGGCGCGTCCGACTGCGCGGCGACGCCCGGCCGGTACGACGCGACGGTGGCGGCCAGCGCGCGGACGGCGGCGGAGCCCATCGTCTCCGGGCGCCCCACCGCCGACTCGGTCTCCTTGCCGTTGCGGTCGGTGCCCAGCATCCGCAGCTCACCGTCGACGATCCGCAGCCGCAGCGCGTGCCGGGACGGCTTCTGCCCCAGCGCCCCGCGGACGTCCAGGACCACCGCGTTGCTGTAGCCGGGGCCGGCGACCCGGGCGCCCTGCGGCACGTTCGAGCTGTCCAGCACGATCACGGTGTACGGCTCGTCCCGGCTGGGCTCGTTGTCCGGGGCGAACTTCGGCCGCTGCGCGAACTCCTCACCCAGCAGCCCCTCCAGCTCGGAGACGGTGTCGGTCACCAGCCGGGCGGCGCCCGCGCCGTCGCTCTCCACCGAGTGCTGCGCGTGCGGCAGCCACTTCACCCACTCCCACGCCGTCCGCGACTCACCGTCCGCGACGACGACGATGTCCAGGTCACGCGGGGCGTGGAAGACCGCGAGCTGGGCCAGCATCCCCCGCACCGTGCCCCGCGCGATCTCCTCGTCACCGTCGAAGACGATCCGGGAGTACGTCCGCAGCCGGACGGCCACGGGCTGGTCGGCCACCGTGCCGTACGCGCGGATGAACCGCCGCAGCGCATGGGCGCAGAGCGGTTCCAGGTCCTCGACCGGCTTGGTGGACAGCGGCGACAGCTTCGTCGCGAGCTGGCGGGAGCCGCGGGCGATCCGCACCTCGCCGAAGTCCTCGTGGGTCAGCCGGCGCTCCCACAGCCGGCTGGTGCGGGCCAGCGACCACAGGGCGGGCGGCTCGGGGTGCTGCCAGGCCAGCGCCTGCCGCTGCTGGTTGATGACCTTCCGCACCCGGCGCCGGCTGGTCGCCAGGTACCGCAGGTAGTCGCGGCGCTCCCCGCGCAGCTTCCGCTTGCGGTCCTGGGAGCTGCGCATGAACTGGGTGGCCAGCATGCCGATCGCGGACAGCGCCATCATGCCCATCGCGACATAGCTGAGCGCCCCGCCGGACCCCGGCCGCAGGAAGATCAGCATCATGCCCATCGAGCTGAGCGCCATGGGCAGATACGTGATCACGCCCGAGAGCCCGCCCTGCGCCTCCGGCAGCGTCGGCGGCTCCTGGAGGCTCAGCTCCCCGTCGGGTAGCTGTGGCCCGGGACGGCGTGGTGGTCGGCGGAATGTGACGGTGCTCAAGACGGACCTTCCTTCGGGCGGCCGGACCCTGCTGCACCGGCCCCGGAGCGCGGACGCACCCGGAGGGGCCAGGGGGAGGGGCGAGAGTTATTTGCAGAAGCGGGGCAGCAAAGACGAGTGGGGGTGCAGAGGTGAGGAGCCGGGTTCAAACGCTGCTGTGCATACATCCTCAACTGTCGGGAGTACGCTCCGTACCGAAATGCTGATGGGCGGTCACGATAGTGTTCCCCGCATTCCACGTCGACCCGGACGTATTTCCCGGACAAGGAGAGCGAACCGCAGTGAAGGACACCTCGTCGGCCCCCGCCGGCCCGCTGCCGTCCGACGCCCCGGCGTCGCCGGTGGCGCGGTGCGTGGCGCCGGTGCGGTGGGCGGTGCGCCCCGTCGCCGCGGTGCCGTCTGCCCGTGGCGTACGGGCGGTCGCGCGCGCCGCGCGTCCGGCGCCCGGCCCGGGAGGCGTGCCGGAAAGCCCGGGAGGCGTGCCGGAAAAGCGTGGAACGTCAACCATTGGTATGACTACGTGTCCGGTGCCCGCGCCTACCCTGGTCGCGGTCGCGCCTTCGGCGCCGTCATCCACGACGGAGGAGGTGCCGTATCGGGCACCGCACGCACCGCGCCGGGACGACATGGCCTCGTCGCCGCCCGGCGTGTATGACGCCCGCCCCGCTCCCCGTACGCGCGCGCGACGGACGCGGCCCCGGCCGCATCCGCCCGTGACCAGTAGCTGAAAACCCTCTCGAAAGGACGGCGCACCATGTCCGGTGCCATTTCAAAGAAGGATCAGGATCTCCAGAACGCGATGGTGATTCTGGAAGGTCAGATGGAGAAGATGCGCACCTCCGGGCAGAAGGTGAACGACATCGTCACCACCGGTGTGGCGGCCAACTTCCAGTCGGTGGCCAGCACGCAGTTCCAGCAGAAGATGCAGGAGTGGATCGAGGCCTACAACCAGGTCTCGCAGAAGGTGAACAACCTCCACGCCAACCTTCAGCAGGCCAACCAGGTGCTGGACTCCGGTGCGGACGAGGCGCAGCAGCACGCGGCCGGCTGGGGCGGCGACCTGGACAACATCCAGGGCGTCCTCGGCGGCAAGGGCTGATTCACGGGAATTCCCCGCGATGGGCGCCCTTGCCGACCGCGGGGCGTCAAAATTCCCTCCCACATTCTTCTTCTCACTCAAGGAGCCGACATGGCTGACACTCATCTCCTGGTCGACCGGGCGCGTCAGGACGCCATGGAGCTGACCCAGGCGAACACCGAGATGAAGGCGGCGCTGGACGACATGATCAACCAGCTCAACCCCATCAAGCAGAGCTTCGAGGGCGCCACCTCCACCGCCTGGCAGGAGGTCCAGAACGCCGTCCAGGCCGCCGAGGCGGAAATGCACACCGCCCACCAGCAGGGCACGACGGCACTGGAGAACATGATCCAGGCGATCATCGACGCCGACAACAAGGGCAGCAACATCTTCTGACGGCCCGCGTCGAGAGAAAGGTGTCCACCCCGTGACTGAACACGAGGGCGGTTCCGGTACCGGTAACGTCAAGATCACCGAGGGGTACCTGGAGGAATTCGCCAAGCAGAAGATCAACGAATTCCTCGACGACTTCCGGAACAACGACGACTACCGGAATCTGGGTGCGTTCGCCGGCGGTTCGATGGGCCCCGGCGGTTACGCCAAACTCCTCTCCGGAAGCAAGGATTTCCCGGCCGGGCAGGCTCTTCAGGTGCGGTACGAGATGTTCTGCAAGAGCCTCAAGCAGCAGCTCGACGCCTTCGCCAAGACGATGGGAAATCTGTCGACCGACCTGATGACCGTCAATCAGGTTCTCGACGACGGCGAGAAGGAAACCGAGCTGACGGCCGCCCAGATGATGGAGAACCTCCAGGACATCCTGGGCGGTCTGGGCGGTGGCGGCGGCAGCTACACGTCGCCGCCGAGCGCGTCCTGAGTACGACAGGCTGACAGGAGATACCGAGGCATGGGCACGGACTGGACGTGGGGGCAAGCCCTCAAAGCCTTCGCCGGCACCGGGAAGAAGGTGACGGACAGTTCGGAGATCGGTACGGACGGCGGGCCGTCGTGGTTCGTCGCGAGTATGAGCGACGGCGGGGTGTCGTCGGACGCGAGCCAGAGCTTCGATCCGCACTACGACGTCTGGTGGTCGTTCAACTACACGTTGCCGAACGCGCGGAACGAGGCTCTCGGCGGCTCGAACCGTGCCTATGTCCTCGGCGTCAACATGGACTGGGCCATGCTGAACAGCTCCGACGGCCCGCTGTACCGCTTCTTCCACCAGGCCGACGAAATCCTGTCGCCGCTGTCGGGCACCCTCAAGGGCAACGAATTCGTCAGCCTCGGCAGTTTCGACACCGCCTCCAACACCGCCCGGTGGCTGGAGGGGCGTATCCAGAAGGCCAGTGAGCTCATCGAGAGCTGGGCCAAGACCATCGACGACGAGGACTCCAACTGGCAGGGCAGCTCCGCCGGGGTCTTCCGGGCGGTGCTGGAGGGCCACGCCAAAGAGCTCGAACGGCTGCGCATGGAGATGATCAACCCCCGGGACTTCACCGGGGACATCGACCAGGCACGCGTCCAGCTCCACAACACCCTGGTCGGACTCCAGGAAGCGTTCCGCAACTGGTACAACGACCGGCTGGCCGCGCCGGTCAACGCGACCCACGACGCGCTCCAGGAAGCGATGCAGGGGGTGCACATCGAGTTCGATGGCCAGACCCCCAAAGTCACCGGTTCGAAGTTCGGCGACCCGGCGACCCAGGCGTTCTGGGACAAGGTGCAGTCGCGCGCCAAGGAGATGTGGCTGACCAACGTCCGCACCAAGCTCGATGAGCCGGCGAAGACACATATGCAGTCGCTGGAGAGCAGCTACAACACGGCGACCTCGGCCATTCCCGAGGCGCTCAGCCCGTTGCGGCTGAGGATGCCGCACTCGCCGAACCCCCTGGGGAACAACAAGACGGGCGGGGGCACCAACCAGGACCTGGCGTCGCTGCTGAACCAGAACAAGAGCGGCGGCGGCAACGCGCTGCAGGACCTCAACAAGCAGTTCAACGCCAAGACCGGCGGCGGGACCGAAGGCGGGGGCGGCGAGGGCGTCGGCGGCACCGGCGGCACCGGGGGCAGCGCCAACCCGCCGTCGATCGACGATGTGAAGAAGCAGTTCGCCCAGCAGAACGGCGGCGGCACCGGTGGCCTCGACGGAAAGGGCGTCGACCAGCACGGCAACCAGCCGCCCGGTGGCATGGTGCCTCCGCCCATGCCGAAGGTCGGCAGCTTCTCGTCCGGCATCTCCGACAAGAACGGCGGCAAGGACGGGCCCGGCGGTCCCGGTTCGGGGCTTCCCCACTCCCAGCTCGTCGGCCCCGACGGCAAGCCGCTCAAGGACAAGAACGGCAAGGCGCTCAGCGTTCCGTACGGTTCCAAGATCAACTCGAATGGGACCGTCACCCGGCCCGACGGCAAGTTCGCCACCGACAGCACCGGCCACAAGATCTCGGGTGTGCCGTCCGGCGCCAAGCTCACCTCGCCCGCCGGAATGGGCAACGGCAACGGCTACGGGACCGGCAACACCGTGGGCAACCACGAGTTCAACCCCAACAAGAAGCTCGCCGAGTACCTCCAGAAGCCGCCGGGCTCCAACGGCCCCCCGCCCCCGCCGAGCAGCCTCAAGACCTTCAGCCCCGGTCTGGGCGGTGGCGGCGGTCTGGGTGGCGGCGGTGGCCTGGGCGGTGGCGTCGGCGAAGGCGCGTTCGGCAAGAACCTCGCCCGGGTCGGCAGCGGCGGCGATCTCCTGCGCACCAACACCGGTATGAGCAACACCTCGCTGCGCAACGGCGGTTCCGTCCCGCCCGGCGAGGAAATTCCGCCCGGTACCAGGAGCCCCGGCGGCGGGCGTGTCCTGGGCGAGGCCACCGCGGGCGGGCGGAGCACCTCGTCGGGCTCCCCGATGGTGCCGCCCATGGGCGGCGGCGGTGGCGGCGGGGCCCCTGGGCAGCAGGAGCAGCACAGCAACATCTTGATCGACGAGGACGAGGAGGTGTGGGGCACCGATGAGGGCACCACACCCGGCGTGATCGGCGGATGACGGCGGTGCCGCAGGGCAGCGCGGAAACAACAGCAGTGACGTACGGGAACGAGGTCGGACGATGAGCAGCGGTTATCAGGAACAGCTCAACGACATCATGGGGCGGCTCGCCGATCACCGCAGCAAGCTCCAGGAGACACAGGAGCGACTGGCCCAGCAGACGGTGAAGGTCACCTCCAAGGACCGCTCCATCACCGTGATCATGGGCACGCAGTCCGACGTCCGGGAGATCAAGTTCCAGGGCGAGGCGTACCGCTCGATGGCCCCCGCCGAACTGGGCCGGACCCTGGTGCAGCTCCTGGAGAAGGCCCGCCTGGAGGTGCACGAGACGGTGACCCGGGCCGTGTCGCCGATGATGGGCTTCAGCGAGGAGGTCCGCGAATCCATGCTCGGCGGCACCGACCAGCTACGGATGATGCGCGAGGTCCGGCAGAAGATGGGACTGAAGGACGGTATGCCGGACGGTCCGCGTACCTACCGCGACGACGAGGACGAGACCGATGGCTGAGGAAATCAAGACCGCCGAGGACCTCAAGCGTCTCTTCGGCAACTACCACGGGATCGCGGACCTCGTCGACAAGGTCTCCCACGAGATCGACCACATCAACCAGTTGAACCTGACGGCCGGCGGCCAGAACGACGACACCGCCAAGGCGTACAAGAAGGTCGCCGGGGTGGGCACCCAGGTGCTCACCGACCTCGCGAAGACGCTCCGGGACATGACCGCCTCCACCGGCGAGGGCGGCCAGGACGCCATGAAGATCTTCGACGCGGCGAAGGCGGACGCGGAACACTTCGCCACCTCCTGGGACAAGATGGTCGATGAGGCCAAGAAGGCACAGAAGGGGGAGCACAAGGGGGACCACAAGGGGTAGCCGCCCCGCCCCAGCTCCTCCGTATCCACGGCACCCACGGTGCGGCGGCCGGCCTCGGAAGAGGACGGCCGCCGAGCCATAGCCGACCGGCGTCCTCCCCGGCGCACCCCGGCCCCCGTCCGCGGGTGGCCACCGAACACCCGGCGTGCGGTCCGCGCGGCCCGCGCCCTTCCCCCACAGCGTCACACCCCGGGCGCATGAGCCTTCGGCGAGGCACACGGCCCGTGGTCAGGAAAGGATCCCGCCATGGCCCTGATGCCCAGCCAGGACGTCATCAACGTTCTCAACGCGTTGGGCATGCAGTGGCCCGAGGCCAACGAGGACCAGCTCCGGGAGGCCGCGGACTACTACCGCCGGGTGGGCGGGGACTTCGGCGGTATCCAGGAACTGTTCAGCCAGGTCTCCCGCGACATCAGCGAGGGCTTCAGCGGCGACACCGCGGATTCGTTCCTGAACCTGGTCAACCAGATGTGCGCCGGGGACAATCCGTACCTCGCCATGGTCGGTAAGCAGGCCGAACAGCTCGCGGAGAACGCCGACGAGACGGCCACCCAGGTCGAGTACGCCAAGTGGTCGGTCATCGGCCAGATCTTCGGCATGATCGCGCAGATGGCGTTCATGGCCGCCCTGTCGTTCGCGCTCGGCCCCGCCGTGATGCTCGGTATGAGCATGGAATACGCGATGGTCCGGGAGTTCATCGTCCAGGTGCTGACGGGGCTGGCGAAGTCCGTCCTGCTGCAGACGGCCCTCGGCGCCGGCATCGGCGCCCTCACCGACTGGGCTATCCAGCAGCGTCAGATCGACCAGCACCACCGCAAGGGCCACGACGAGAAGCTGCTCATCCAGAGCACGGTCGGCGGTGCCATCGGCGGCGCCATCGCCGCCCCGTTCGACCTCATCGGTGTCGGCATCGGCAAGGCGATCGGCAACGCCATCGGGAAGGGCACGAAGGGCGCCCTCACTCAGGAGCTGAACCACCTGGTCGGTGGCGAGATCACCAACAAGTTCGGCAAGGGCGTCTTCGGGGCGGGCTCCAAGGTGGCGCCCGCGATCGGGGAGGGCGTCGAGGCAGCCGGAAAGGTGGGCGCCGCCGAGGAGAAGGCGCTGGCAGTTCCGCTCTCCGACGTGATCAAGGATCCGGCCGCGCGGGGCACCTTCGCCAAGGACCTCGCCAACCTCCTCAGCAATACCCAGGCCCAGTTCGACCAGGGCTTCAAGAAGACCGGCAGCGGCAGCATCGCCGAGGCGTTCACCTCGAAGACCGAGAACCTCTTCGGCAAGCACCTGGGCAACAAGGAGCTGGGCAAGGAGTGGGGCGAAGCGGTCGTCAAGCACTACCGGACGCCGGGCGGCGACCAGGCTCTCCTCAAGCACGAACTGTCCCAGATCGTCGCGAAGCAGGAGTACAAGGGCGCCCTGGGCGAGAGCGGCGGACACTTCTTCTCCCAGCAGGTTCCCGACACGCTGAACCAGGCGATGAAGGACCACCTGCACGGCAACTTCCTCTACAAGGCCGCCGGTTTCGGTACCGGCGTGGCCCTGGACGGCGTCAACAACATGCTCGCCGACGGCGTCACCTCGTACGCCCTGGAAGGTGAGTGGAAGCTGCGGCCCGAGGCGTTCGCCGGCGGCGCGGTCCTCGGCGCCGCCGGCCGCGGACTGGGCGAGTACGTCATGCCGCCCATCGGCCAGGCCCTCGGCGCCGGGTGGGACAAGCTCGGGGATGTCTTCGGGAAGGCGCCGGGAATCGACGCGACCGGGGGCGTCAACGACACCTCGGGAGGCAACTGGGGCTCGGAGGAGACGCGGCCCCTGCTGGCCTCGGACCAGATCTCCGTTGTCAGCAGCACCGACACCACAGGCACCAACGACGGCTCCTTCGGCACCGGAGCGGATGCCTCGCAGGGGCAGGGCGGCGGCGCCACGTCCGGTGGCTTCAGGACCGAGAGCGCGGACCTGGTGGACCTGACGGACGCCGGGCAGGGGAACGGGAGCGGGAACGAGGGGGCCGGACAGCCGAGCGGTGTGGTGAACCCGCAGGTCATTCCGCCGACGCCGCTCGTGCACGGACAGGGCTCGGCCGGCCCGCAGCACTCCGCACCGCAGACAGGAGGGCAGCCCACGTTCGGTACGCGCGAGACCGGGGCTCAGCAGTCCAGTGCCCAGCAGACGAGCGCCAAGGAGCCCGCCGCCTCCCGCCCGGAGACGACCTCGGCCGAGTCGCCCGGCGCGGTTTCCACCGAATCGGCGCATCCCACGTCCACCGAACCGAAGGCCCCCGGAACCACGGAGCCGGAGGGCACACCACACACGACCTCCACCGGTGCGCCGGAATCCCGTCCCACGACGTCCACGGAGCCCTCCGCGGACGACACCACGCAGCAGCCGCACACCGCCACCTCGGAGAAATCCCCCGGCGCGCAGCCGGACACCGTGCGAACGGAGAGCGGAGAGCAGGACGCACCGCACACCGCCACCGAGCAGTCCGGGAACCCGGCGTCCACCCCGCCCGTCACGGAGCCCGCCCCCCACGACACCGCCTCGCCGGAGATGACCGGCCACGCCACCGTGCCCACGGCTACCGGCTCTCCCGACGCCACGCCGCAGCGTTCGGTCTCCGAACTGGTCGACCTTTTGGAGCGGGCCCGTAACCACCCCGGCGGCATGGAGGGGGACGGTCCGCTCCGTCCGATGACGCGGAGCGAACGTCAGGAGTGGGCCGAACTCCAGGTGCTGGAGGCCGGCAAGACGCAGCCGCAGCCCGCCGGTGGCATCGACGCGGGCACGGTGCGGGGGGAGGCCGAGGCGTACCTGACGGAGCTGCACGACGCCCTCGCCGGGCAGTTCCACGTCTCGTCCGACGCGGCCGCCGCATTCGCCCCGGCACCCTCATGGGCCCATGGGACGGCCGGTGAGGCCAGCACCACGGCGCAGGACGGCGAGCACACCGCCACCACGCCGCCCGCCTGGACGGTGCCGCAGGACCCCGACGCGCACCGCACCGCATGGCAGAAGAAGCAGAACCTCATGGCGGCCGAACGCGAGGCCGGACTCCGGGAGAAGGAGCGGGAAGCCGCCCGCAAGCAGCGCTTCGAGGATGTCTTCGAGGCGTGGACCGAGGAACTGTACGGCGACAGCGGCGCCTTCCCGCACGGTGCGGAGAACGGCCCGACCCCCGGTGAGCAGCGGGTCCGTTCGCTCATCGACTGGTACACGGAACGACCGCGGACCGCCGACCAGGTGACCGTGGACAAGCTCGGGGCGCTGGCCGAGCACTGGATGGTCGAGGCCAAGAACCTCGACGGTGACGTCTACTCCCGCCTCCGGCAAAGGGAACAGGACCGACTGCGCCACGGCGCCGACGACGGCGGCGGTCCCGACCACTTCGACACCCCGGAGGCCCTGCGTGCCCACCTCGACCGGCAGTGGGTGACCGAACACCACCTGGAACAGCTGCACCGCTTGTTCGACAGCCTCTTCGACACCTGGCGCGGCAGCCTCTCCCCGGAGCGGCAGCGGGAGCTGGACACGCTCGAAACCTCGCCGTCGCGACCCAAGGGCGGCGACGAGCCGCCCCTGCTCCGCACCCGCGGTGAACGGGCCCGCGAGCAGGCGTGGCTGGCCTACGAGGACCGGGCGCGTGCCCTGATCGAACAGGAGCTGGGCAGCGGTCTGCTGAAGGCGGCGCCGCAGCGGCTCGTCGACGCCTTCGCCCTGGCCACGGATGCCAAGCTGCTGGGTCTGGACGAGGTGTTCCAGCAGGCCCGGGACGAAGGCGCGCTTCCGTCCGACGCCGCCGACCGCCGGGCCCGGGCCGCGCTCGACCGACTCGTCACGTCCGCCAGTATCAGCTCCGACCTGCGCGCACTGTTCAAGGACGCCGAAGCCGACGTCACGCTGCACGATGAGGCCGAGGCCCACTTCACGAAGACGGAGGGCAGTGTCACCTCGGGCGAGCGTGACGCGTCGGGTAACGAGGTCTCCGCGCCGGCGCACCTCGAATCGTCGCTCTCCGAGGGCGGCCGTGAACGGTTGCGGCAGCAGTGGATGGAGGCATACGAGCGCGACCGCAAGGGGCTCTTCGGCGAGCCCGACAGCGCCCGGCGCCGCTTCCACGACGACGAGTTGGCGCGTCTGGCGGAGAAGTGGGAGGCGCGCGACGCCGAGAAGATCCGGCAGTGGCGTGCGGAACAGCGGGAGCAGGACGCCGCCAGGCTGGCGGAGCTGCGGAGTGCGTGGCTGTCCGGCTCGGCCAAGGGGCTGAGGGACCAGTTCCAGGTGTGGAAGGAGCAGGGCGAAGCCGGGACCGCGAAGAAGCTGGTGAAGGGGTGGCGCGGTGAGCTGACGAAACTGCTCGGTGAGCAGAGGGCGAAGAACGCGGAGGAGCTTGCGGACCTGACCGCGCAGCACAAGGGCTCCCCCGAGCTGGCGCAGCTGGCGGAGGCACAGCGGAACCGTGGCGAGGCGGAGCTGGACAAGCTCCGCAGGGAGGGGCCGCCCCGCGACTCCGAGCGCACCGCGCAGCTGGTCCGTGAGTGGCGGGCGGCACGCGACGCCAAGCGAGAGCCGCTGGTCACCGCATGGGAGGAGGAGAGCAAGGCCGGTCTGGAGACGGCCAAGCAGGAGTGGCGGCAGCAGCGCGACACCGAGCTGTCGCAGCGCGAGAAGATCTGGGAGAGGACGCGCGCCGGCCACGAGAACGGCCTGACCGACCTGATCAAACTCCAGATCGCCAAGGAGACGGGAGCGAAGGACATCATCGCGGCCGTTCAGGAGGCCGCGGCGGGGGCCTGGAAGCAGGCCCTGGGCAAGTTCAGCCCGGAATTCAAGGAAGAGTTCCAGCTCGGTATCCGCGGCCTCGACGCGGCGGCGCAGCGCACCGCCGTCTTCTCCCTCGCAGGCGAGCTGCGCCAGCGTCTGGACAGCTGGGCCCACACCCCGGACCGGGACCCCGCCGGAGCCGACAGCCTCATCGCCGAGCTGACCCGCCCCGAGGTCGTCCATGAGCGGATGGCGCTCTCCCTCGCCCGGAACGTCGCGGCGGAGACCGCCCGCTACGAGGCGGAAAGCCTCGCCAAGGACCAGATGCCGGCCGCGCCGCGCGACGCCGTGGACCGGTTCGTCAGCGACCACGTCGAGCGCGTGACGGCGCAGTTCGACGCGATGTTCAAGCCCGTGGGGGCGTCGGGCGCCGAACCCGGCGGGACGGCGGCCCCCGCCGGGACCGGCACGCAGACACAGCCCGACCCACACTCCGAACAGCCCGCCGAGGGCGGACAGGAGGCGCAGGAGGCCGGGGCGGAGCCGACCGGCGGGGCCGACCGCCCGGACGGCACGAACCAGGAGCGGCAACCGCAGGACGGTGAGCCCGGGGAAGCCCAGGACAACGGATCGGACGAGCCCTCCGGGAACGCCATCGACGAGGACCCCGCCCCCTCCGCCCACGCCGACCAGCTCCCCGCCTGGCGGGACGGCCTGGACAGCATGCGGAACGACCTTCCGTACCGCTTCGGTTTCGAGCTGGGTGCCACCGCAGGGATGGACGGCTGGCTGAAGAACCTGTACGAAGCAGCCGCCGGCCGGGGCATCGACCGGGCGGAACTGGAACGGCTCGAAGGCCGCGAGGAGTGGTTCGAGACCTACAAGGGGCTGTGGGGCCCCGAGGACCTCGACGCCGACAACTGGGTCCGCCACCAGCGAGAGAACGGTACGAAGCACGCCCCGGAACCGGACGCCGACGCGCCCGCCGGGCGCGGCGAGGGAGCGCTCGTCCAGCAGGGTGCGCACCCGGATGAGCCGATGCCCTCCGGACACCTCACCGCCGACGCCACCACGCAACCGCGGCACACGGGGACATCCACCGAAGCCGGTTCCGAGACCGGATCGGGAACGTCCCCCGTGCGGGCTGGGCATGAGGCACCGGCGAAGCGCTCGGACGGGCCGCGGGGGGATGAGGACGTCTCCTTTGGTCCGGAGGAGCACCAGGTCACTGCGGAGGGCTCCGCTCCGAAGGCGAAGGACGGGGACGAAGCCGGTACGCACCACCTGGGCAACGGCGCGGGTGGCACGTCCAACCTCCCCACGGCGTCGCCGCTGGACCTGCTCATCGGTCAGCTCCAGGACATGCAGGCCAAGCTGCCCGCCACCGGTGAGCCGGGGGCGCAGCACCTCGGTGAGCAGTCCGTCCTCCATGAACTCTCGGGGGAGGCGGACACCGGGCTGACGCAGTTCGTGGAGCCCGCCGGGAACAAGGGCGGCCAATCCGTCCCGGAGCGGCAGCGAAGCGAGGCCACTTCTCCCGCTTCCGCTCCGCAGGGGAAGGAAGGGGGAGAAGACGGTGCTCCGAACCAGGGCGACCACAACACGGAAGGCACACCTGGCCCCCCGGCAAGCTCACAGCCGGACGAGCACATCGGCCAATGGCCCGATACACAGACCAAGCTCCCTGATACCGCTATGTCGGTTCCGGAGCACGCGAGTGAGCGGCCCGCCCTCCGTGGAGTGGCCCAGGAAGCACCGAAGCCATCGGAGGCAGAGAACAAGAGCCTGCTGACGACGCTTTCGAAATCGGCAGCCACGATGTTCCTTCGGGGGCCCTCAGAGGTCTCCCGTGCCGTGGACGTCAAGTCGGGGACGGATCGTAAGGGTTCCGGCTTCCTGGCGCAGCGCCTCCGCCAGATCTTCGTCAACGACCGCACCGGTCGCGATGCGTCTTCGGAAGCGAAGCCGGAGTTGTTCATTGCGAGCTTCCCCACCGAGGGCGGTATGCGGCAGGCCGGAGGGAATCTCCGGATGGCCGCCCTGCGTCTGGCGTACTTGGCGAGGGAGGCCGAGCAGCAGGGCCTGCGCATGCCTGAAGTCGAGATCCGGGTCACCGGAAAGGGGCCTTTGGCGTCGGGTGCTGCCGACGGCAAGATGCACACCCGGAAAACTCTGGGGGACCAGGTCTCTAAGATCCTACGAAGGGCGCTGGAGGGCGAGCTCAAGAAGGCAGGGGGAGGAGGGAACTCCTCGCTGACCGAGAAGGATTTTCGGATCAAGGTAAAGACATCATCGTCGGACGGGCATTTCCGTGCGGAGATTTCCTTGCGGGCATTCCGTAAGAACGATGAATTTATCAACCCGGAACATGAGGTGTGGTTGACTCCTCGCGGGGAGAGCCGGCCGATTCCTGTGAAGCTCGGCCTTCTCGACCAGAGGGCGGTTCTGGTCAAATCTGGTGGCGGACGGTACAAGGGGCGAGTTCTCGACGCTTCGCCCGAGGCCAGCAGCACCGCCTGGAACCATACCGGGCTCGATCTGACGAGTCGACGTTTTGCGCACCTGGAGCCGTTCGAGGAAGGTTCGGACAGTGAATCCGGGAACAGTGTCGCTGATGAACCTCTGAAGATTCTTCGATGGGGTTCCGTGCCGTGGAAGGCGACTCGTTACCTCTACCTGGTTGTCACGCATGGAGAGCCGGGTAAGGCGCATATGGCGGTGACGCAGAACGGTGTCACCATCGAATACGTTGGTTCGGGGCAGGCTCTCGGCGACGTGGTGAGTGGCCGCAAGAGTTTCGATGACCTCCGGGAGGCAGCTACACAGGCCGGATCGGAGCTACCGCAGGGCCTCCTGATCACGTGCCGAGCGGGAGCCGAGGTGCTGCCCGGTGTCACATTGGCGCAGCAGACCGCGGACCGGGCGGGGTACGAGTTCTGGGCAGGTACCACGAATGTCGTGCAGATCCCTGAGGGAATGGAGGGGTTCCAGGGCGCTGCGCTCGGCCTGGAGGCGGACAAAGAGACCGGGCGGCGCGGTGAGTTCAAGGTTTTCCGGCCGTCTTCGTGGAAGAAAACGGCGCACCCTGGGTACGACGAGAATAATCAGCGTTTCGCCCTGCTGAAGGAAATGCTGGGCAGTGGCCCCGAAAGCGGTGCCAGCCTTCAGGGGCTGGATGCGCCAACCCGCTGGGAAATGGTGGCCAGCCAGTGGGAGGGGCTGAAGAAGCAACTCGAGAAGCAGCTCTTCGATGCGCCTTTGGAACATGCGAAGATCCCGCAGGACGGGCAGCTCGAAAAAGTTAAATATGAGACCACAAAGCCCGCCTTGCGGCGCACCCGTGAGCTGGCGGTGTGGGTCGGTGAAGAAATCGCCGAGCTGGGTGATTTGGTGCGCAACCTATCGGCTGAGTCTGTGGGGTCGGCGTCCGAGCGGGACATCATCCAGCAGGAAATGACCACATTGGCCCGGCGGATCGATGCGGATCTGATTCCCGAGTGGAACAAGCAACTGGGTGATTCGCTCACCGAAACTCAGAGCTCCACGCAGCTCGATTCTTTTCCGGTGGACGAGGACTCCATCTCGTCGGCCTCTCGGACCGCCACGTTCTCCGGTACCACCGCACCGCTGCCGGAAAATGGGCCGGCACTCACGCTACGCGGCCCCACCACTGCTGGTCAGCCTGTGCGTACACCTTCCGAGGAAACGGACGCCGGGCTGACGCAGTTCGTGGAGGAGAACCACCCGGGGTTGCTCAACCAGGTGGGGGAGAACTCCGTCCTCGGCGGGGGCGGTACGGTACGGAAGCCGGGCGCGGCCACGTCGTTCCAACTGTCGGATCAGGATTCCCCGGGCCCGATGTCCCAGGACCCGTCCGATGGACTGAAGGTCCGCGCGGACGACGCCGAGTGGCAGGCTCGCCGTCACAAGCTGGCGCAGGGGCCGAAGAAGACCGCCGACACCTTCGTGCCGGATGTCAGGGACACCCTCCTCCAAGCGGGGCCGGGCGCGGTGTCGTACGTCCTCGGCGAGCAGGGCGGGACGGTGCAGAAGCTCTACGCCGTCAACCAGAACAACAAGGTGACCTGGTACGACTCCGCGGGGAACGAGATCGCCGAGCCCAGGATGGGCGGCCGGCTGCCCGGTACCGGGACTGGGACCGCTTCCGGGGCCGTCCCGACCACCGGCGAGGCCCGCTACAGCTCGATCGATCTGCGGCCCGACGGGCGGATGGTGCGCCCCACCATCGGCGTGCAGCAACTGCTCGACATGCCCGGCGGCAGGGGTGCGGACAACTTCACGCACCTGTTGCCGCACCCGTCTGTGATCCCGCTCACCACCTCCATCCTGCACAGCCCGGGCACGTCGTCCACCGGCCTCGGGCAGGGGTCGAAGAAGGTGTCCTTCGCCTCGGAGGACGACCGGGGGAACGGCGCGGTGACACAGGAGACGGGCCCCTCCGGCACCGTCACGCAGCAGCCGGCCCCTACGCCCGGTACCGCCGCGGAAACCTCCCCCGCCTCCGTGAACGCCACGTCCTACGAGGTGACACGCGACGGCAGGCAGCTCCAGGGCCCCGACGGGGAGACCTACCTCCTCAACACGGCTCGGCCGGGCGGTACGGGCTTCGTCAGGGCGCTCGCGCATGTGCTGAGGACGGTGTCGCCGTACCAGTACCGCTCCCCGGACGGCGGGCAGGGGACGACCACGCTGTCCGAGCTGATCACCGCGACGGTCTCGGGTGCCCTCGCCCACGAGGTGAAGCTGGAGGAGAGGCTTGTCAGCGACGAGATGTTGGACGCCGCCGGGATCGTCCTGGACGAACAGTTCCACGAAGCCTTTCTGAAGAAGGACCGTAAGCCGTCCGGACTCTCCCCAGATCACTACAGCGTGCTGGTCAAGCACCTGGTGCAGAGCGACGACTGGAGCGCCGTACCGGTGGCGGTGGCGGTCGAGGCCGTCGCCAAGGAGCTGAAACTGCGTCTGACGCTCGTCGACGAGCACGGCACGCACACGACCCTGGGCAGCGCCGGGCCCCAGGTGGTCATCCGGCACGTGAACGGCGCCTTCCAGGGCGCGGCGCTCTCCGCCATCCGTCACATCCAGCGCACGGTCGCAGCGCTGGAGGACGCGTACGACCAGCTCGCCGCGGCCCACGACCTCCCTGCCCGGAAGGTCGATGACCTGGTCTGGACCCCGGGCCTCGGTGCCGGGGGGCTGCCCGTCAGGCACACCGTGCCCACGACCGGCGCGGTCACCACGGGCGAGCCGCCGCGCACGCTCACCCACGACGAGATCCATCAGTGGCTGGCGGAGGAGACCTCCGCGCAGAGGTACGGCGAGGACATCGCGGTGTGGAGGGCCCTGGGGAACCAGGAGCCGTACCTGAACAAGGAGGAGTGGTCCCGGCAGGTCGCCGCCCGGCGCCTGGAGTACCTGCGCGCGCTCCAGCGCCATGTGGTGTTCGCCCCGCGTGAGGACGGCGGCGCCCCGCCGAAGTCGGTGGCCGACAACGAGGTGAAGCCTCTGCCGGTCGAACACCTCGACGCGGACCGGCCGGTCATCATTCACCAACTGCCGGACGGCGTCCGGCCGGCCGGACGCAAGGGCGGCACCGACGTCTTCGAGGACGGCAGCAGCCTGGAGCAGAAGGTCGCTTTCGTCGGCAGTACAACAATCGTCCTGCGTGAGGCCAGGAAGATCGCGGACCGGCTGATCGACGGTCTCACGAACATCTCTCCCGAAACCCGTGCCGGGCTGAAAAAAGAACTCATCAGCGTCATGGAGGGCCGTCCGCACACCCTCCTGAACCTCGGTGGGCAGGAGACGGGGAGCGGCACGGGGGCGACCAGGCCCGCTCGTACTTCGCTCGGCGACGGTGTGCTGCTGACGTACCCCGCCCTCGACGGGACACCGATGGGGCTGGCCATCGCCGCCGACACCTTCGGCGAGCACAGCCGCTACGCGGACCCGCAGGAAGTCAAGGTCACGACCGGCACCAACAGCAGTGACACGGTCGGCAGCGTCTACAACACGCCGGCTTCGGTGCAGGTCGGGGCCACCTTCGGGATCACGACGGGCTCGCCGTTCGGGAGCCTGATCACCGCCGGTGCCACGGCGGCCATCAACCAGTCCAACCACAGCACCACGCTCCAGACCAAGGTCACCGACAAGCGCGCCGTCGGCGCGAGCGGCGGCTCGCACACCTACGTCAACAACGTGGACTTCGAGGCGCAGCCGTACACCTACGGCGAGAGCGGGCGGCTGGTCCCTGCCGGGGCACCGGTGCGCCTCACCGTCGAGGGCGGCTTCCGGTGGCGGGTGCCGGACTCTCTGACGGAGAAGCAGTCCGACAAACCGCTGGCCTTTCCCCGGTCCTTCACCCCGAGTCCGGGCCACCACCTCGACCTGGCCGTGGCCGACCACCTCGCCCTCACCTCGGAGCTGACCGAGTGGGCCCGTGAAGTCGCGGGCTTCCACGGACAGTTGAAGCCGAAGATGCCGGGCATGGACTCGCTCCATGAGCACACCGCCGCGGCCAATGTCCACGAGACGCTCATGCCGGCGCTCAAGGGAGGGCGGCAGACCGTCCAGCTCCACGATGACCACAACCGGGTCGTCGGCAGCCTCTCGTACTCCGTCGAGATCGATCCCGGCAAGCCGGTCACGCTCGTCCGGCAGGTCGAGGGCGAGAGCAAGGTCCAGCGGAACACCGCGATCGGTGTCGGCAACACCCGCGCGGTGACCACCCAGCTCACGGGCAATGTGGCCCTGGGCCCGTCGATCAACCAGGCGGGCTACCAGGTCCGGGCCGTTGGCACCGGGGTTCTCACCACCGGGCGGACCAAGACGGTGGCTGTGTCCGACAAGGTGCAGAACCAGTTCGGGGTGAGCAACAAGGCGCTGCATGGTCTGTACGACGTGCAGCTGAAGGTGAAGGCCACCTTCGAGCCCGGCTACGTGAAGGCCGGCTTCCGAAGTTCCGAGGTGTTCCACGGCGCCGCCGCGCGGACCGGCGACGGCTCCGGCGGGCACGGGACGCCGCTGGAGCACACGGTGACCGCCCATGCGCTGCTGCGCCTGTCCGAGCACGACACCCGCACGTTGACCGGCTGGGACAACAACCTGCGGATCAAGCCGTCCGATCCCTCCGCGCTGCGCACCCCGCACCCGAAGCTCACGGGTGAGACGTCCGAACCGCAGCGGCCGAAGGAGCTGGCGCCGGGACAACTGTCCCTGTCCATGCCGAACTTCGTCAGCATCACGGGAAGCACCCCCCTCACCGAGGCGCCTGCGCGGCCCGGGCGCAAACTGCTGCGCACGCGCGCACTGCGCGGAGTGGGACGCCGTGCAGCGCTCCGGCGGACCGCCACGCAGTTCCTGCCGCCCTCCAGCCCCTCCGTCGCCTCGACGCACTCCCTGCCGGACCTGTCCCAGCACCGCCACCCCTCGCCGGCGCACACCCCGCCGAGCACGCCCGCCGACTCCCTCGCGGAATCCCCCGGCGTCCACGCCCTGACGGGCGGCGGGGTGCTGCCGCTGCCGCTCCCGGACCGGGACGCGCAGATCCGGGACTCCGTACCACGGGTCCGCCTGCCGGAGCAGGTCGCGCGGAACGTGGAGAACGCGCTGGTCACGAACGCGTCGTCCCGGGTGCGGAAGATGGTCGTCGCCGAGCGCACCCTGCACCAGCGGGTGGGCTACGGACTCCGCCGCCTGGTGCCTCCCGTGGGGCGGGCGTTCGGACTGCCGGTCAAGGACGCGCGGTTCCCCACCCCCGGCAAGACGCTGCTCCAGGCCAAGGAGAACCAGCAGCGGCTGCACCTGTACGGGGACGCGATGGACACCCGCATCCCCGAACTCCTGGAGAGCGGCCCCCGCTTCGTCGACGGCAAGTGGGTTCTCTCCGCCGAGACGCTCATCTTCAGCCTCCGCCGAAAGAGCCGGCTGCGTGACGACACGCTGCCGTTGACGGTGAAGCTGGAGATGGCACAGAGCGAGTACCTGGGGCTGGTGACCGGCTCCGGCACCAGCGGCTCCGTGTCCACCTCCCGGGACATCTCCGCGAGCACCGAGACCCAGCAGGGCTGGCAGCTGGGCGCCACCGTCGACGGCGGCGCCAAGATCCTCGAGAAGTACAACGTCCTCTCCCTCGGCGTGGTCGGCTCCTACGGCAGGACCCACACCGGCAGGTCGGAGACCGGCTGGGGCACCGGGACCGAATACGGTGCCTCCCCGGAGAAGCGCACCCACATCTACCGCTACCGGGGCACGCTGACGTTCGGTGCCGAGTACTTCGGTGTCCCCCGACGGTGGTTGCGGCCGTTCGCCGGTGCGCTGCTCAACATCCCGCCGTCCCAGGTGAAGTTGAGCAGCCGCGAGGACGGCGCTCTCGTCATCGACGTACAGGCGGACGTCCACCACCCGGACAGCCTGATGCCAGCCAACCTGCGGCCCGTCCACCAGCCGTCCACCGAGCAGCTGCCCCCGCTCGACCAGAGGCCCCCGGGGCAGGAGGAGGGCCCCGCCTTCCAGCAGGCCGCACGCGAGATCAGGACGCTGCCGTCCGAAACCGCTCAGCAGTGGATCGATCACGTCCGGCAGCAGCAACAGCAACTGGCGGCCACCTTCCAGGTGCCGCTGCGCCCGCTGCTGCATACCGGTGACCTCGTCGAGGTCGCGCGGAACATCCTCACCCCGATGAGCGGCTCCCTGAGGAAGGGGCTGGCCACCTCCGGCACCCACACCCACCAACTGCTCACCCGGCAGCTGGAGAACCTCTCACCTGCCACCGGCATCGTCGTCCTCGCCCTGCCGCACAACGGTGTCTTCGGTGACCAGCTACAGCTCGCGGTGCGCACCGGCGTCCGCGGCCCGTACGTCATCGACGTCGTGGACACCGGGCTGGACCTCAAGCACGGTGTGCCCAGCAGCCTCACCATCGGCCACGGCTCCTCCTCCACCACGACCATCAACATCCAGGGCCAGATCGTCGGCGCGACCGCCTACCACGTGGGCCAGCCCGGCGCGTTCCAGGTGAACCAGGGAGTGGTCGCGCTTCTGACGCTGTTCAACCGCGGTACCACCCGGAGCGTCTCCCAGACCCTCGCCCTCAGCTCCGGACTCAGCGAGACCCGTACGGGCCGTAAGGCCCGCCTCGGCTTCGACGCGGTCGGCTTCGACATGACCGCCGGCGTCAAATCGCTCGACCCGGCCCGCAGGCTGGCGTCCGCCGCGGCCAAAACGGCACACGGCGGCGCGGTGGTGCGCGGTGGCGCGGAGACCTTCGCCGACCTCGCCGACACCGAACGACTCGGCCTGATCACCAACGGCCTGCCCGGGCTGCCGGAGCCGGAGCTGTGGCAGCCGCCGTCGGTTACCTCCTCGTTCGTCTCGATCCGGGGCACGCTCGACCCGGAGCGGGCACTGGACATCCTCGCCGGGAAGCTCGGCGGCAAGGTCCTGACGGACGACGCGCTGACCCGGGAGGGCGAGACGCGCCTCCAGGTCCGGACCCTGCTCACGTCGGACGCGGTCAACGGCGGCCTCCACTACCAGCTGGTCCGCGAGGGCATGCGGATCACCACCTCCCGGGGTGACCTGCTCATCCGTCTGGTACCTGGTAAGCCCGCCTTCCAGGGACTGCGCAGCGGTGTCACGCTGGACGAGGACCGCAGCCTCTCCTACACGCAGGCCAGCGGCATCTCCACCTCTGTCACCCAGAGTGTCGCCCTCACCACCACGGACGCGGCCCTCACCGAGCAGAACGACCCGGTGAGCGGCACCGCTCCGAAGCAGACGGCAGGCATGGGCGGCGCCGTCACCGGCATGGCCGCCGCCACGGCGAGCCGCGGGCAGACCCGCTCCCAGACGACCGATGTCACGACCTCGCTGTCGGTGAGCGGTACCTTCGCCGCCTTCCTGACCGACTATCACCTCGAACTCACCCACACCGACACCGACGGCAAGCAGATCACCGTCCTGGAGCCCGTCGGCAGTCTGACGCACCTCCATCCCGAGCTGCTGCTGACCCCCGCGAAGGAGAGCGCTACCACCGGGCAGGACATGGCCGGGCCGAGCACCGAGCCGGACACCACCCCCGCCGCGACGGACGGCACGGTCACCACCGAGGGCTCTGTGCCCACCGTGCCGCAGCTCACCGGCCATGTCTCCCCGCAGCAGTGGCAGGCCGAGCACACCAAGCTCACCCAGGCCCTCGCGCACAAGGACGTCATCGTCCTCGACGGCACCCTCGGCGCCGGGCGCCTCCAGGAGCATGTCATCGTCGCCCTGGACCTCGCCCATGGCGAGAAGACCGGGCTCACCCGGTCGCAGGACACCGGCTCCGGCACACCGCACCAGCCGTCCGTCCTGGGCAGCAGCAGCCTCACCCGGCCGGGCACCGCGGCGGCGCGGCAGGTCGCCGAGCAGAACTCCTCGGCGGCGCTGCGCGCGGTCTTCCCGCAGCTCTTCGTCTCCGGTGGCTGGCAGCAACCGCCCGTCATCAGCGGCACGTTCCTGGGCACCGCCAAGGGCGCGGTCACCGTCCACGGGCGCGCCGGACGGGCCCGGCCGCAGATCGCCGGGGTCGTCGACGGCATCACCGTCGCCTCCGACCGTCGCGTCACCGACACCGAACAGCACAGTGCGGGCTCCACCGTCAGCGCCAGCATCGTCCCGGCGGCCGCGCCGACATACACCCAGACTGTCCCGCTCAACTCCCGTGCCGCCAGCTCGCTTCCCACGCAGGGCGATACGACCAGCACCCAGCAGGGCACCGCCAACGCCTTCAACGCCACGCTGTCGCCGAAGGCGGAGCGGTACGTCAAGGTCACCACGTCACTGGACTTCCTCGTCGAGGCGCAGGTCACCAAGCAGACGCTCAAGAAGGGCGCCGACGCCACGGGCAAGGCACTCACCGAGCTGGCCCACACGGTCAAGACGGCCATGAAGCGCAGCGACGACCCCGAGGCGGCCGCCCGCGACCTGCTGGACAACGCCTTCACCACGTCCGAGAACTCGGCCACCACCGTCCTGTCCACCGGCGAGAGCGTCACGCTCCTCGTGCCCGAACGGGTCCTGCGCGAGCTGGGCCTGCTCGATGACGACAACTTCCCCGTCGCCCTCGGCGAGGCGTACGACCACGTCAAGGACATCCGGGAGAAGACCGAGGAGACGATCGGGCAGTACGAGGAAGCGGTCATCCGCGTCGAGCGGCGCTACGAGGAGCTGTACGGCATCCTCCGCGAGGCCCACGAGATGCGGGAGGGCACCGCCGGAGAAGGCCACCACACCCTGGAGGAGCTGGAGAAGAGCTACCGCTCGACCCAACTGCGCCTGGTGGACCAGGAGATCGAGCGCACCTCCCTGGGCGCCGAGGTCGACCGGCTCCGCCGTGAACTGCGCAAGGCCGAACTGAGCGCGGCGCAGCAGTGCTCCTGGTACCAGAAGGACGCGAAGGACCGGCAGGGCAGTGCGCCGGAGCCCTACACCTGGGACAAGGAGGAGCAGGCCACCCGCCGCCCGCTGGCACAGCCGACCGGCGAGACCCCCGGCCCCGCCGCGTCGCGGCCCACCTCACTCCTCACCGACGAGCGGGCCACCCGGCTCGTCGCCGCCGCCCGCTCCCAGGGCGGGCTCTGGCCCGGCGGCGCCGTCCCGCCAGCCCACCTCGCCCTGCGCGAACAGCTCAAGGCCCACGCCCTCGACGAGGCGCTGCGGGACAAGGTCACCGCCCTCGACGAGGCGGAGGAGGCCGTGGCGAAGGACGCGGCCACCGCCTCCGAGGAGGAGAAGAAGACCGCTCAGGACCTGGTGGAGCTGCGCCGCGCCGAGCTGGCCTACCTGGCGCAGGCCCGGCAGCGCGCCGCCGAGGCCGCCGAACGCCTCACCCAGGCGCTCCAGGAGTTCGCCCACCGGCAGCCCGGCGAGGGCGAGAGCCAGGACCTCATCGAGCAGCAGGCCACGCACCTGCTCAGCGGCGCACCGGTCTTCCTCACCGACGACGTACCCGGCCGGCTGGCCGATGCCCGCGCCGCGCTGGACACGGCCCGGAAGGCCCTGGAGACGTCCACCACCGCCGATGCCCGGCAGGCGGCGCTGGCGGAGCACAAGCGGCACCTGGCGACCATCAAGCATCTGCAGCACGTCGCCGCGGTGGAACCGGCCGTCCACGCCTTCGCCAAGGAGCAGCAGCCCTCGTCCTTCCCGGAACCGCCGTTGGTCAAGGAGTTCACCGGAACACACGGCGACGCCGTCCGGCGCGCCGTCGACCATCTGGCGGAACAGGACAAGCCCCGGCTGTTCACGAAGGACGAACAGACCGACCCCCATGCCTCGCTCACGTACACCGGACCCGACGGCACCGTCTACGACGTCGTCGACCCTCACGATCCGGCGGCCCCCGATGCCACCAAGGGCGAGGGGCTGTTCCTCGCGCTCTACCAGGGCGTCAAGGACCTCGCCGACGGCGGAATGACGCCGACCGGCGAGCCGATGGCGAAGCTGCTCGCCGACGGCGAGACGGGGAATCTCTCCGCCGTCGCGCACGGTATGCGCAAGGAGCTGGCCGACAAGCTGGTCAGGGATGCCGACGACCCCGGGTCCTGGATCAACTACAGCAACGACACCGCCAACACCCTGCTCCAGTGGGACCCGCGTCGCGACGTCTTCACCAAGGACGACCTCGAAGCGGCCGGACTGTCGCTCCGGCCGGAGCATCAGCTCGAATTCGACCAGGAAGGCGTCCTCCACACCAACGTCGAGGTGCCGCACGCGGCCCGGGTGACGCTGATCTCCCGTCAACTGCGGTTCCCGGCGCACAGCGAGGACCGCCGTGCCGGCCACGAGACGCGCGAGGCGACCGACTCCTACCCGGTCCCGCTCCTGTTCCAGAGCCTCTACGGGGTCGACGTCCACGTGGTACGCCCCGAGGTGCCGGTCGAGGAGTTCCACAGCAACAGCCCGTTCGGCCCGCCCGACCCGGAGGCACCCACCCGGCCCAAGATCACGATCCTGGTGGAGGACGACACCGTCAAGTTCCTCCGGCCGAGGCGTCCGGCACCGGTCACGGTGACCGATGAGGAGACAACGCAGGCCACGGGGGCGCGGGCTCCCCAGGCGCAGGGCGACGCCCAACTCGGAGACGACATGTACTCCGTCCTGTCGGGGAAGCGGCACGACCCGGACGCGGAGCTGACGACGGACCAGCTCCTGGAGCGGGCCGTTCGGCTCCACGACAAGCTGGCGTCCGAGGAAGCCCAGGGACAGGACTCCGCAAAGACCCCCGGGAACCAGGTGACGGGGGACGGCCCCGCTCAGAGCCCGTTGACGGGGGAGAAGCCCGCCCCCCACCAGGTGGCAGGGGAGGAAACTGCCCAGAGGCAGGGGGACGACGGTGGCGAAGCCACCGAGAGCCTGACGTCGGAGCGGGATGGGCAGGAAGCCCTGGGGAGGACCTCGCAGCTGGATGCTCCGGTGGGCCGCATGGCTCCCGGCGACGACCTGACCGACGCGGCACAGGCGCTGTCCCGTGGCAAGGATCCCTTGACGGGCCTGCCCGCGAAGTCGCCGCTGGAGGCATTGGCGGAGCAGTTGACCACCGGCGACCTGGCCGGTGCCGTGGAGAAGCTGACCGGGTCCGGTTCCCGCGACGAGATGACCGGGAAGGCTCTGCCGGAGCTGTCCCCGCTGGACGCGCTGAAGGACCGACTGGCCCGGATGTCGCGAGAACTCGGACCGGAGCCGACGCAGGAGCACGACGGGGGCCAGGACACCGAGCAGGCTCAGCTCTCCCAGGAACCGGCGACCCCCGCGGAGGAGGGCGGGAACGCCACGAGCGGCAGTCAGTGGGTGGGCCTCTCCGATGAGGGCCCGGGACGCGGCGCGGGTGCCGAAGAGCGGTACACGGTTCCGTTCGGGGAAGGGGAGAAGCAGGTCAGCCCCCACCATCAAAAGGTGCTCCACGACGTGGTCCGCCGCCTCATCGCGCTCGCGCGGGAGGGCAAGGGACTTCCCACGGTCCGGGTGACGGGTTACGGCAACGGGACACGTATGCCGTGGCGCGACTCGGAAGGACAGGCGCGGAGCACCGGCAAGGAGCGAAGCCGCCACGTCACGGACGCGTTGCGGCAGGAGCTCCGTGAGCGGCTCAAGGACGACCACGGTGGGCTGACCGCCGAGCAGTTCGAGTTCGAGGAGGAGGTGCCGGGAAGCGAGGAGCTCACTCGCGGGACGGCGCAGGAGCGCCGCCGCGCCGACATCGTCATCGTGCCGCCCCGAGGGCAGCAGCTGAGGGCAGCTACCGTCCAGCCCGCGCCTCCCAGGCGGGACATCGTGTCCACGCATCAGCCGAAGGGTGAGGAGCGAAGCAGCCAGTTCATCGACGAGGACGTGATGCTGGAGACGCTCGTCCCCGGGAAGAACTCGCACGGGGACCCGCTCCGTCTCGGTGACATCGACCATGCGCCGGCTCTGAGCACCGACGGGAAGAAGATCGGCCGGATCTTCACGGGCAGCAACGAAGCAGACGTATTCGCCTCCTTCCAGAACCTCGACCTCACGAAGCCGTACTTCGCCCACTACGCGGATGAGGACACGGACGTCCACGGCGTTCCGAGGCTCATCGGGCTGCAGGAGACGCAGTGGGACCCCAGTCGGCCGACATACGTCGTCGTGATGCATGGGAAACCCGGTCGCGCGCTCTTGTTCACGACAAAGGGTGAAGAGGCGATCAAGCATCATGTAGAGGGCAAAACAGCCGGTAAGGTCATCGCTCGACGCCCGAGCAAAGAGGCGTTGGTGGAAGAGGCGAAGAGGGCGGGGAAGCGCCCGCAGCTTCTCCTCCTCATGTGCTACGGCGGAGCATCCCGGAACGGCCACGTGGTCGCTCAGGGCTTCGCGGACGAGACCGGCATCGACGTCCTCGCGGCCAACGCTGAAGTTCTCGCTCAGCCCAACGACTTCGATGAGCGGTTCACCCTCGGGCTGCGCCCGGACAAGAACGGAGACCCGGGAGTCTGGAAGTGGTTCTTCGCCGACGACGAGGTCGCTACCGCAACGGACAACGCCCCCGCCAAGGACCTGTTCCACCCGTCGCTGGTGACCGTGGTGGCCCAGCAGGGGCATGTCCAGCTCGGTGCCGCACAGCAGAGCGCCGCCGACAGCAGTGAACTGACGCAGAAGAATGCGCACCCCGCGTACAGCGTGCAAAAAGAGCTTGTGAGGAAGCTTCGCGACGCTGTCGTCGTCGGATTTTCCGGGGAAGCGAGCAGGCCCACCTGGACTGACTTCGTATCCCGTTGGGCGGAGCTGGGGCAGTCGGTGGAGGTGCAGCTCAGGGACCCGAATTACGCGGCACTCAAGGGCAACCGGCCACGTTCGCTCATCGCGGACCCCTCCGAGGAACTCGACCCGATGGGTGTGGCGCGCACGCGGAACCTCGCTCTGTGGGCCCGCGATGAGGTCAGCGAGCTGCAGCACCTGCTCAGTGAGATGCCGGGCGACCTCATGGGGCTGACGCCGACGCCGGCACACGTCCAGCAGCAGATGTCCCGGCTGATCCGCCTGATCGACGCACAGGTCGATGAGTGGGAGCGCCTCGGCCTCAAGGGCGATGACACCGGAAGGTCAACCGGACAGCAGTCCACCGACCCCGCCCACGAGCGGCGAACGGTGATGGAACAGTCCTCGCAGGCGACTGCGGCATCCGCCGCCGAGAACCCGCCCGCCCACGGTCAATTCCTGGATGACGCCCACACCCTGATCCGCCGATGGGGCAAGAAGCAGGTGACCGGCGAGCCGCAGGAGTGGCACGAGGAAGGCCGGCGGCTTCTGGCCGAGCTGGACCGGTTGGTGCGGAGCGAGGCGGCCGACGAGGACCTGCGGGAGACCGCACAAGCCCGACGGGACGACCTGCTGGCGATGCTGCCGTCCGAGGAGCTGTCCGGGGGCGCGGATTCCCCGCCCCTGCCGGCCCCGCCCGTCGAGGGGGCCGAGACCGGAGCGCCCACCGACAGCCGGGAGGAGGAGCCCGTCCTCGGCCGGAACGAGGAGTCCGACGAGCAGCTGCCCGGTTACCAGCACCCCACCTACTCCCCGCAGGAGAGCCGCCAACTGGCCCGGGAAATCGGCCTCTCCGTAGCCGATTTCGAGAAGTACAGCCCGTATGCATGGTTCGATCCCGAGCAGCTGACGCAGCTCGGTCGCGCTCTGGGTGTGCGGAACATGGCGCCCCTGGCGGAGCTGAGCCGGTCCATCGGGCGGGTGCCGTCCGACATCCCGGCGCTCGCCGGGGAACTGGGCATGGCATCGGCCAAGGACCTCTACCGGGTGGCGCGTGACCTGGGCATCGACCCGCGGCACCTGGCGCACGCCTTCCCCCACTCGCTGCGTCGGGTGAACGAGGACGTGCCGACCCGGACGGCGCAGCACTTCCGGCTCATGCTGGACCGCCAGTTGGCACGCTTCGGCGCGCCCGTCGTCCCGCGCGGCCGGGCCGAGGCCGACCTCGACGCCGTGCGCTGGCTGCTGGAGCTGGCCCACCGCGAGCAGCTGCCCTGGCCGGACGGGGACACGGCGATCGAGCGCGGTGACCGCAGGATCGTCCACGGCACGATGCAGCACTTCCTCGACTACGCCCAGAAGAAGCTCGTGCCTCAGGCGCAGGTTCAGGCACAGGCACACGCTCAGGTTCAGGCGCAGGTACGGGCAGGGAAGCTTCCGCGGCAGCACGCTTCGGCGGCGGAGCGGAAGCTGGTGCAGGAACTGGCGCTGCAGCAGGTGACGGGCGCTCTGAAGGCCGAGCATCCGGAGGACCTGTATCTGCTGCTCACCCAGTACCGGGACTCGGGCGAGTACAACCGGCGGGGGCTCCCCTCGTACGACGAATCCGTCGCCGTTCCTGCGGGTACCGACGGTGCCCGCGAACGGCTCGTGCTGTCGGACTGGGAAATCTCCGACTGGGCCCGGCATTGGAGTGTGGAGCAGGGGTATGTCCGCGGGCTGGCCCGGACCTCATGGTTCGACCCGCAGCGTCTGGAGAGCCTGCGGGCCGCGCTGGGCGTCCACGAGATCCGTAACCTGATCCGGCTCAGCCGGGCCATCGGCCGGGTGCCGACCGACATTCCCTCACTCGCGTTCCGCCTCGGCATGCCGAACGCCAAGGACCTCTACCGGGTGGCGCGCGATCTGGGCGCGGACCCCCGGTACCTCGTGCACCTGTTCCCCGGTCGGCTGAGCTCGCTGCGTCAGGGAACGGGGCTGCTGTCGTCGCCGCGTCCCCACCAGCGTTTGGTACACGAGGTGAAGCAGGAACTGTCCGCCCTCGGCGCCTTGCGCCCCCAGCACTACAACTGGCTGTTCGAGCTTGCCGTGCGGGAAGGGCAGTTCTGGGAGACCGGGCCGTCGGATCAGTGGCCGCAGTCCCTCCAGGGCTTCCTCCGGTTCATCGGTGGTGCCGAGGAGCTGGAGACGCTGTACCTGGTCCGGGGCCAGGGGGATCACCTGGCGAGCCGGCTGGCCGAGTGGCGGGACACCTTCACCCGGCCGGCTCCGTACGACGACCAGGCACCCCCGGTGTACCGGGCCGAGATGCTGGGTCTGACGGGACAGGATGCGGCCGACCTGGTGCGGCTGACCGAGGAGCTGGGCGGTGTGCCGGCCGCGTTGCACGAGGTGGCGAAGAAGACGGGGATCTCCGCGTCCCATCTGGTGGCCGACAAGGAGCAGCGCGTCAAGGCGGTCTCCCGCATCCTGACCTGGCCGCCGGTGATCGGGAACGACGAGGCGTCCGTACGGAGCAGGGCCGCTCGGGAGCGGGCCTTCACGCAGGTGGAAGGGGTGCTGTTCCGGAAGGGGTTCGAGGCGGCGGAACGCGCGGTGGCGCGGGCGTACGTCCAGCAGCGGCAGGCCGAGTACGACGCTCTTCCGCAGCAGTTGCGGGAGGAGTTCGAGCAGCTCCAGCCGGGTGCCCAGGAGCTTCAGCGGGACGTCTTCCTGAGGGGCGAGCGGGTCAGGCTGACCGACGAACAGGCCCGCCTGTTCGGGAAGGACAGCGTCAAGTCGTCGATCGGTACGGATGACGAGCGGCGGGGGAAGGCCCGGGGCGGTGCGCCTCGGCGAGGCCGGGGATCCGGCGTGGCTTCCGGACTGTTCGTGTGGCAGGGGGCGACGGGCGGAGCCGGTTCTCGCAGTGGCCAGGCTCCGCCCGCAGGACGGGAGTTCACCTTCCAGATAGATGCCCCCTCCGGGGCGGACTCCGATCCGTCCGGTGGGGGAGCCCAGAGCGGGGCGGTGACGCGTCCGGGAGCGGATTCCACCTTCCTGGTTTCCGAGGCGATGCTGGAAACACCCCTGGACGGATGGACGCTCACGGCGCGGAACTTGGTGCAGGTTCTGGACAACACCCTGGGTGAACCGCACCACGCACGTTGGGTCACAGGTTGCCTCAACGACGCGGTCCGGCGCCTGACGAGGATCCCCCGGTACATGGTTGCGGGTATCGACCTGTGGCTGCGGTACACACGGCGAGACGGGGTTGCCGCGTTGGACACGGCCAGCCGGCCGCTGGGCAATGGCCACTTCGGCGAGTTCCTTGTCGACAACTATGTGAGCAGCACCGGTGAACCGCCCAACCCCACCCAGGTAGAGCATCTGCAGAAGACGGCGCAGTCCCTTTACACCTTCCTCGACGAACACCCGGAAGCGCTCCGGATGCTGGAGTCGCGGGCGTCGACGGAGGGGGCCGACGAGTCCCTCCACACGCCAGCTTCCCGTGAGAACTCTTCGCTGTCCGAGGGGAGCGGGCAGCCCCCGTCCGCCGGTTACCAGGAGAGCCTTGGCGGTTCCGGGGACGACGAGGCGATGGCCGAGGCAGGGCAGGACGACGCGTCCGGCTTCGCGCCGCAGCAGGTCCAGGCACCTGAGGCCGGCGGTTCCGGGATCGGGGACCGGGAGTTCTCTCCGGGACCCGCGATCCGGGTGCCTCTGGACGTGGACGGGCGGATCGTCGTGCCGGAATCGTGGGAGGAGGGCGCCCGGGCGCTGGTACGGATGGCCGAGGGGGACCAGCCGGGAAACGAAGAGGCGGTGATGCTCGCTGCCTGGCTCGACCAGGTGGAGGGCGACCGGGGCTCGGGGAGCGTCCGCATTCTGCGCTGGTGGTGGGAGGCGCTGCAGCGGCAGGGTGCCTCGTTGTTCTCCCCGCCCCGGGCGTTGTACGAGGACTTCGTGACACGGAGGCCGATCGGTAAGGGCCACCTCGACCGTCTCCACCTGTTCATGGAGGACCGGGGACGCCCGGTGCGTTTCAGCACCACGGGCCCGGCCACGGCTGCGGAGAACGCGCCGTCGGCCACCGTGCGGCAAGGGCCGGGCGCGCGCGGCGGCCAGGCCGTCGGCGCGCCGGTGCCGGAGCGGACGCCTTCGCTCTCCGAGTGGTCCCGGTCCTCCCTGTACGAGTCCGGGAGCGATCAGGAAGCGCCCGTCGAACCCGCACACGACGACGAGATCCTCATCGACTTCGACCTCGACCACGACGACGAGGTCATGCACGAGCCTCGGAGCGGCGCCCGGGAACAGGAGAGCCACACAGCCACCGAAACGTTGACGGACCTCACGGAGGAGACACACGCACCGCCCCTCCCCGGGAACGGCAACGGGAACGGGAACGAGGCTGCGCCGTCCGAGGTGCCGATGGACCTTGTGGAGGAGGCGTACGGGTCCCTTTCCCGTGGCAACTGGGACGAGACGCCGCAGGCCGACATCCGCCAGGCGCTCGTCAATTCGGGACACCAGGTCGAGCAGGCGTACCTGTGGCTCGACAGCGAGACCGCGGAGCGGTCCGGGCCGGGCAGCGTCTTCGGACTGGACAGGCCGCTGACCGCGTTCCCCACCGGGCAGACGGCGCCCACACAGGGCGTGCAGCTGCCGGTGTTCTTCGCCGGCTCGTCCGAGGTGCCGACCACGGGTATCGTGCCCGCCCTGGTCACGTTCCCCGCCGGTACCCGCTTCGAGGTGCTGGACTACACCACGGAGGACGGAAGCAGCCAACTGGCGCTGTTCGAGTCGACCTTGCTGTCGAGCGCGGTGGGAGAGACGGGCGTCACCGTCCGTACGTTCCCCGCGGCCGACCAGGGTGGCGGACAGCCGGGGCCCCGGAACACCTCCCAGGACGGCGGCCCGAGCTGGCTTCCGGGCCGGATCGCCGAACTCCGGCGGGTGGGGCGTGACGATCTGGCCGACGCGATCACCGCGTTCCTCGACGGCGGTGAGCCGGCCGCTGTGACCAGGATGAGCAAGGCCGAGGCCGCGTTGGCGTGGGTGGACTACGCGTTGCACATGGGCGCGGATCCGCTGGCGGCGGCGCACGACGACGCGTTGCGACAGCATTTCCTCCAGGTACTCACCGGGCAACCTCACCCCGACAGCCCTCTTGAGCTGGACTACCGGACTCTCCGGACCGGCTTCGCGCAGGAGTTCCTCGACCATGTCAGGAGCGGGACGCCGACCACGGGCACGCCCCATCAGGCGATGAGCCCGGACGTTCCGTCGCCCTCTCCGCAGTCCGGCGAGGAGAGCGGCCCGCCGGAGGACGGAACCGCGGGGCCGCACACCTCGGAGACGGAGGATGGGGGCGGAACCGACTCGCATCCGCTCAGCGGGATGAGCGATGACGGTGTCATCGCCATGGCGCGCGAGTACCTGGGGTACGCACACCGGCCTCTGTCGGACGCGATGCAGCAGCAGTACCGGGAACTGATGGACCGGCTCGATGTGATCGCGAGCCGGACCGACGGGTTCGGCCTGGGCTTCGTCGAGACCGGCTTCGAGGCGGCGGACCTGAAGAAGGAACTGGCGGCGCTGCTGAGGGCGCAGCCGCAGCGGCAGGCTCCGACGGCGCCGGCGCCCCAGCCCGGCCAGGTGCCCGAAAGCCGCTCCGCCCAGGAGCCGGTCACGACGCCGCAGGACGACGCCGGTACGCAGGGCGACGTCATGGAGGTCGACGATGTCGCTGGCAGCCCCCAGCAGTCCGGCTCCGGCACCGGGCGGGACATCGGTGACGGGACATTGCTCGATCTCTACGTGGAAGCGTCCGGGATCCTGAACTGGCCGTTCCGCCGGTTGCCCGAGCACCCGCTGGATCGGGCGCGGCGTGAAGAGGCGCAGGAGAGGGTGGTGCGGGCCCTCGATGAACCCGGTCTGCCGCCCGCGACCAGGCGGAACAAGGCACAAGAGGTGGCGAAGGAGGCGGTCCGGAAGGAGCGGGCCAGGGAACTGGCGGAGGAGGTGTCCGCGCGGCTCGGGTTCCCCCTCGACCATGGCCAGAAGGAGCAGTTCGTCGCGACCGGACGGACGGTGTTGAAGGCCGCGCAGTTGATGAGCCTCCCTCCGGGCCACGGGGCGGTCGTCGAGTCGTGGCTCAAGCCAGGCCTGAGCGGCGGCGCTCGCCCGGTCGACTCCGGGACTGAAGCCTCCGCGACGGACGCCTCGACCTCCGGTTCGGCGCAGCCCTCGTCGCTCCAGGCAGCCCCCGGCCCCCGGGCCCCGGCTCCCTCCCGGACGGCACCGGCCCTCCACGAGGCCCCCGCCGAACTCGTCCACGACACTCCCGCGGACCCCGTCAAGGAGGCGAAGTCCCTGTTGCGCCGCTGGGAGAAGCGGCCCAGGAACACTCCCGTCCCGAACCCGGAGGACGGCTGGCATCTCGTCGCCGGGCTGGAACGGCTGACGCGCGACGAGGCGACGGGCCGGGAGGTCCGCGACTCGGCGGAGCAGCAGCGGAACTTGCTGCTGGAGGAGCTTCTGCCGCACACGGAGGAGGGGGCCGAGGATGTTCGGAACTCGGCGTTTCTACCGGTTTCGAGGACGGCGCGGGCGTGGAGGAACACCGTTGTGGCCCTCGGCACCCTGCTGCGGGACGGGGAGACTTTCCGGGCGCCGGCGGCGGCACGGTACCTCCGCAAGGAGCTGTGGCGTCCGGAATCCGGTGCGCCGCTCCAGGAGCGCGCCGACCTGACGCAGCACCTCAACGAGGCGCTCCGTGAGGCGGCGACCGCCCCCGCCACGGACACCGCGCAGCCGGCGGCAGACGACCCCGCCGGTGCTGACAGCGACTCCACCACGTCCGGTGGCGCCGACGAGAGTCTTCGCGGCGCCGATGAAACCGGCGGCGGTGCGGTGTCGCCGGTTTCATCGCAGAACGGGGCTGGCGGAGGGACGCAGCAGTACGACAGCAGCGGTGAGAGCGTCGACGGGGCGCAGGACGGCGACACATCGTCGTCCGAGGCATCCGAGGCATCCGACGGCGATGGCGACGAGACCGCTGTTCACGACGGACAGCAGGAGTCCGTCCAGGGCTGGGACGAGGCATCCGTCAACGTCCGCGACGACGCGCCCGTCCACGACGCGAACGGCGCCGCGAACGCCGAGAACCCTCCGCTGACCGGCGAGAACGCCGCCGCGACCGACGGCCGGCCCGGCACCGGCCACAGCGCCGCCCCGACCGGCGACCTGGAAGCCGTCGCGCTCGTCCACGCCGCGTCCCAGCTCCAGAGGGCGGCCCGCATCGCCCTGCTGGAGCTGGTGTGGGCGGAGCGGGCCGACCGTTCCGTTACGGAGGAACTGCTGCGCCGCGCCGAGCAGTTGAGGGAGCGGGATCCCCAGGGCCACGCCAAGACCGTGGTGGCCCTCGCGCAGTTGGCGAAGGACTGGGACCTGCGCGGGGACGCACTGTCCGCCGCCTTCGCCTACGCCGCGAACTGGCAGCGGCTACCGGGTGAGGAGACACGCGAACTGGCCGAGGCGTGGGGCCTGGAGACCGCGGACGTGCTCAAGCTGGCGAACCAGATGAGCATCACCGTGGAAGACCTGTCCGTGCTCGCGCCGCCGGAGGAGTGGCGGGTGGCGGAGAACGACGTCACCGAACGGCCCGCCCAGCCCGCCACGGTGCTGCGCCGATGGCTGGCGGCCGCGGACTTCAGCCCTTCGGACCTCGCCTGGTTCACCGGCCGTGTCCGCGGTCTCGATTTCGCCGCCCTCCAGTCCTTCCGCAACCACCTGGAGGTCCGGGGGACGACTCTCCTCGCGCTGCGGGACGCCGGGGCCGGCACGGTCGGCGAACACGTCACCGAGTGGCTGGCTGAACGGAGGCAACAGGCCACCACCGCCCCCCAGGAGCTGGAACAGGCGGTGCGGGACGATCTCCGCCGTGACACCGTGGTGGCCGCTGCCCGGGAACTGGACGTCGACGCCCTGTCTCTCGCCCGGGTGATGTCTCAGGACATCGCCGAGCTGCACGGCAACCGCCTCACCGGCCCGGTCACGGGGAGCGCTTGGCGGCCAGGACCGCTCTGGGTCAAGTTCCTGAAAGCAAACCTGAAGACCCTCGGTCTGAGCAGGGACGCGGACTGGCAGGCGTTCGCCGAGGTGAGTGCGCAGCTCGTGCCCGTGACCCGGAAGGAGTGGGGCGCCCCGGCGGAGGGGAACCTCCCGCCCGAGGAACGCGGCACGAAGCAGTACCTGCGGGCCACACCCTTCCTGCGGGCCCTCGGCACACCGTCGATCCTGGCACTGGCCGGTATGTCTCCCGAGACCGTCAGGTACCGCATCGAGTACTACAACGCCCTCTTCGAGGAGTTGGAGCGGGCCCGGCCCGCGCTGCTGACCTACGCCCCGGCACTCGCCCACCTCGGCGGCTGGCTCAACGCCAAGGCTCCGGAGGGCGGGTACACCGGGAAGGGCGTGCGGGAAGCGGTCGAGACGTGGCTGACCCTGGAGATCGCCCGGCCCCTTCTCGCCGACGCGGACGCGGCCCGTGAGAGTACAGAGACACAGGTCCCGGCGCTGAACCCCACCGCCGAATCGTCGGCCGCCCGCGCGAATCTGCTGCGGCCCTCCTACGACGAAGCCGGTACGACACCCCTCATCAGCTCCGGCTCGCAGGGGGGCGTCTCCGCACCCTCGGCGTCCGGGCACCTGACCGGGGACACCGCGGAGGCGCGGAGCTCGCGTGTGGCCGAGTTGCTGACGGCCTACGGCGACCTGCTCGACGACTTCACGGAGCAGGACATCCTGCGGCTGGACGACCTGCACGGGGAACTCGACGGGCAACCGCTGCCGGATCTGGTGCGGCTGGTCCAGGAGACCGGCGAGGTGCCGACGCGCACCGCGTTCCTGGAGTCGGCGCGGGCCCTGGGGCTCTCCGGCAACCCGGTGGATCTCTACCACGTGCTTCGGCGGTTCCCCCTGCGGTTGGACGTGCTCCACGTCCTCGCCCCGCCGTCCGAGCTGACCGACGTGTTCCGGCCGCTGGCCGGGCAGGACGACCGACCGCACCGGGAGAGGGTGCGGCAGGTCGCCAACCGTCTCGCCGTTCTGGCCGGGTCCGGCATCCGGCGGGAAGACGTCTTCGGTGTGCACTGGTCCGACGTGCCGCGGAGCGAGCTGGACGAAGGCGCCGCCGTCGCGCACTTCCGTACCGTCTTCGGCCTCCCGGAGAGCGAGAACATCGAGCCGCTGCTGCGCAGGGCGGCGGCACTCGTCGGCGCCGACGAGCCGGCGAGCCGCGCCTGGCTGTACCGCGTCATGTCCGACCCCGCGCTGACGGGCTTCGGCGGTGCGGCGAGCCGTGTCTGGAAGGCCCCGTTCCTGTCCCCTGTGCATCTGCTCGAACTCATGACGCACCACAGGGGCCGCAACACGTACCGGAAGCTGGGCAGTCTGCCCATCCTCGACCTGCTGGAGGCACTGGAGACCCTGAGCAACAACTATCAGGGCCGGGACGGAAACCTCATCCTCGTACACGAGCGGTTCCCGGTGATGACCGGCGGCCTCGAGGCCGTGGAAGCGCTGCGGTACTGGGTGGCGGACCGGGACGGCGCTTCTGTCCACGATCCGATCGGTGACGACGGCGGAGAATTCACCGATTCCGGAGACGAGGCCGATTCCCTCATCTCCGACGGCGACGGCGACGACCTCCAGGCCCTGCTCAACCAATACGTCTACCCGGGCCGGCAGACCGGCGGAGACGAAGAGCCCGGTGGCCCGGTGGCCCGGCTCTATGACAACACCACCGATGAGGAGAGAATCGATTCCGATTCCGATTCCGATTCCGATTCAGTCTTCTCCCATGAGGCGTCCGGGCAGCAGGCCCGGACCGCCGGGCTGGATGGGCCCGCCCTCCGGCCGGGCCGCGAGGCCGCCGGGAACGAAGAACGGCTGACCGGCCCGGAGACCGAGGACGAGTGGTTCCGCGACGACTCCGACGCCGAGGAAACCGACACGGATGACGAGTCCCTCGGCGGCTTGCCGGGTGAGGGCCACGGCGCGCCGTACCTTCCGGCGTCCGGTCACGCGTTCCCGGACGGTGCGTTGGGCACTTCCGACACCGAACCCGACGCGACCGATTCCGACGGGTCCTCCGTTTTCGATGACTCCGATGACGATTTCGGCGCGCTGTACCAGGAAGAGGACGCCGATACCCTGCCTGACGCCTCCGATTCGGAAGACGACGACGCCTTCAGCTTCAGCGCGTCGGATTCCTCCCCCGTGCCGCCGTGGACGGCCGGCGAAGTGAACGCGGACGAGGACGGCAGCCACGGCGGTCCGAGCGACATCGAGGACGCGGAGTATCACGCGCAGAGGTTCTTCGGCGGGAACTCCGAGGAACCGGAGAATTCCGGTGATGAGGAAGCCGCCTGGTCGGATTCCGATACGGAGTCGCGCGGTATCGGGGACGCGGAGGCTTATGCGGAGGGATTCCTGGACGACGGCCCGGTGGAGCCCGTTCACGAGGACGCCCTGCCGGATTCCGACACCGAACCGCGCTCTCCCACCGCCCCCACGGTCTCCGACGACATCTTCAAGCTACTGACCAACGCGAGCGGCTCCGGAACCGGCGATGCCACGGCTCCCGGCTCCCGGCCGTCCCCCGACAAGGGGAAGGAGCCGGTCTCCGCGAAGGCCACGAGCGCCGACGACGCGGAGAGTTCCGGCGGTGCGGGCGACGACCACGCGGCCGTCCCGGAGGACATGCGGTGGGCACTGGGCCTGCTGCCGCTCCACACCTACATCTCCGAGACCGGCGGGACGGAGAACCCGCAGGGCCCGGCGGTGCGGCAGGTGGCCGCGGAGATCGCCGCGATGCGTGGCGAGTTCGCCTCGAATGAGGAGGCCGCGAAGGAGGCCAGGAAGAAGCTGCGGGAGCGGGGGATCGATGTCCCCGAATCCGGCCTGCGGGCCGGTTCCTCGTCCTACCCGGGCGGCCGGCTGAGCCCCGGCCCGAACGGTCCGAGCACCTCGGGTGGAGCCATGTCCTCCCCTGCAGCCACGCCGATCCAGGGCCTGGGAGGCGCACTCACCCCGACCGAGGAGTTCGGCGGCGGCTACTTCGACGATCACCTCCGGAGCGACAGCGAGGACGACTCCTTCTCGGACGACGACTTCGGGGCGCAGGGCGACTTCGGGGTGCGTGGCAACTCCGGACGCCACGACGCCGTGTGGGACGACGTTTTCGGGCTGTCCGCCCACCGCGCGCGTGACCACCAGGACGAGGAGTCGTGGTACGAGGATGATCCGTCGGACGACGGGTACGCCCCGTACGGCTCCGAGGCGCTGGACGGCGCACCGCACGACGGCACTCCGCAACCGCGGGACGAGGACGTCCTCCTCCACGACAGCGACGTCCAGAGGCTGGCGGGACGCTGGGAGCTGAGCGTCCCGGAGATGGCCGGGCTGGTGCGGCAGCTCGGCGTGCGGCCGGAGCATCTGGAGGACCTCGACCCGCAGGGCCTGTTGCCCGCCCGCACGCCGGACACGACGGTGGAGACGCTCGCCGCCGCCGTGCGGAGCAACCTGGCACAGGCCGGTTTCGAGCCGCGGGATCTGGCTCTCCTCGTGAGCCAGAACCAGTACTTCGACGTCGCCCGCCTCGCCGCGTTCCGGGACCATCTGGCCTCCCGGGGCACGTCCGTGGCGGCTCTGCGCGGTGCCGGAGCCGCGGAGGTCGGCCGGCAGCTCGGCATCTGGCGGATGGTCCGCGAAGCTCCCCTGACGGAAGAACTTCCGCAGGATGACGCATCGGTGGACTCCGGCCCGCCCTCCTCGCAGGAGGAGCGGGATGTCCGGGGAACCTCGGAGGGCGGCGAGCGGGAGCCGGCCACCCCGCAGGAGGTGGGGGGCCCGGCTTCGGAGCAGGCCGACTGGCTGGACTGGGCCCGGGAAGAAGTGCTCACCCGGCCGCCCGAGGACCCCGGAACCGAGAACACCGGTGACGCCGCCGAGAGCGTCCCGCTCACGGAGGCCGGTACCGGCGCGCCCCCGATCCCCTACGACGAGCTCTTCGAACTGCCCGAGTACAGCCCCCCTGGGACATGGGAGGGCGCCGTCCCCCGGCCCGTTCCGGACCGGGACGCGTCCGCGCTGGCCGAGGAACACGGGGAGCTCCTCGCGGGCTTCACGCCGGAGCAGGTCCGGCGGCTGGGCACGCTGCGCGAAATGCTGAACGTCCCCATGGAGGACCTCGTAGCCCTGGTTCGGGAAACGGGCGAGGTGCCGGTCCCGGAGACCCTACGGGCATCCCTGGACACACTCGGGCTCAACGATTCCCCGCACTTCCTCCACCGGGTGCTCAGGCGCGCGGGCATGCGGCTGGACACGCTCCACTCGCTCGCGCACCCGGAGGAGTTGCGGGAGCTGTTCAGCCTGGGTGCCGGGGAACTGACCGAGGGATACGAAGAGGCGGCGGTCCAGCGGGTCGCCGACGAGCTCACGGCACTGGGCGAGATTCCCTTCCAGCAAGGTGAACTGCCGGGCACCCACTGGTCCGTCCAGCCCGGTCTGCTGAATGACGAACAAGCGGCCCTCGCGCACTTCCGCGGCGTGTTCGGCCTCCCGGACACCGCGGAGAACGCCCGCATCCTCAGGGACCTCGCCGCCCTGGCCGGCGCCCGCAACGTGCAGGACCGCGCCTGGCTGTACCGGGCCTTGTCCGATCCGGCGTTCACGGGCCCGCAAGGTGGCGCCGACCAGGAGTGGGGCGGTGTGTGGCTGTCACCGCTGCACGTGATCCTGCTGATGAGCAGGCACTCGTTCGGCGAGCTGCGGAACATGCCCTTCGCACACTTCCTGGCCACGGTCGACAGCACCGCGGCCGCCCGCGGAGGCGCGGTCCAGCACGAGGTCCACGTCGCCCCGGGCGGTGACGGAGTAATGGCGGCCCTGGAGGACCAGGTCGCCTTCCAGGCGGGCCGGCGCGAGCACATCGGGGGCAACCGCGACGTCACGCAGTACGCACGCCTCGCCGCCCGCGGCGTCACCCTCGCCGCCATGGCCGACTACGTCCACGCCGTCGGCGGGTCCGACGACCTGATGCACGCGCTCTACGAGTACAGCGCGGTCAGGGGATGGCCCATGGTGGACGACGTCCGCGCGCTGGGCGAGGAGCTGGACGTCGACCCGGAGTCGTCCCTCAACCTGCTGTACGTCGCCGACGCCATCGGCCTGGCCCCGGAGCGGCGGAACCTGCTCCTCCCGCTCCGGCGCGACCTGCTGGACCGGGTGTACCAGGGCGTGGACATCCTCGACTGGAGGGAGCAGCGCTTCGATGAGCTGCTGGAGCGCAACGGCGTCGTCGCCCCCCGCCGCCCCGCGGCCGGCGAACCCGAGGCCGACCACGTGATCTCGCTGCTCACCACGCTCCACGCCTGGGGCGCCGGAATCGAGGAACTCCCTGGTCTCGTCGCGTACCTGCTCCGGGACCCGCAGGTGGCCGACCTGATCCCCGGAGGGTATGACGACGCGACGCCCGCACAGCGCCGTGAGCTGTGGGAGTACGCCGCCGGGCACCGCGACGACCTGAGGCCGCACGTCTCGGCATGGCGCGCGGACGCGCTGGGGCTGGACCGGAAGCGGTTCCGCGAGCTGAACGACCAGGACCGCCATCCGTGGTTCGACGCCCAGGGCCTGGTGGGGCTCGCCCGCGACCTCGGCCTGACGGCCGGTCAGGCATCGCACCTGGTGGACCTCGCCGAGCAACTCGGCGCCGTACCGTACGCGTTGCGTGCGCCGGGCCTGACGGGCGACGCGGCGGCGCACCTGGTGGCCATGGCGCAGCAGTGGGGCGCGGTGCCGGACGCGTACGCGCTGGACGAGATCGCCACGCAGCACGACATCCCGCTTCAGGAACTGGTGACGGAACCGGGCAGGCGCACGAAGGTGGCCTGGTCGTACCTGCGCCGGCCGGTGTCGATCAGGGAGGGCGAAGCGGCCCAGCGCGCGCGGTCGGCCGAGGACGCCGTGCAGCGGACGCTGTTCCTGGAGGGCACGCAGGCCGCACGTGAGCTGGCGGAACGGCTGAACCGGGAGGAGCGGGAGCGGGAGTTCGACGCGCTGCCGCAGGAGCTGCGGGTGGCGCTTACGGCGGGACGGCAGCGCGAGGCGTTCCTGGCAGGCCGTCCGGTCGAGTTCCGGGGCGAGGCGTACCGGGCGCTGTCGGAGGAGGCGAAGGCCCTCACGTCCGGGTTCGAACCGGCGACGCTGGTGTCGAAGATTCCGGCGCAGCCGCAAGGGCTGCCCGGGGGCATGCCGAAACAGCGTCCCGAACGGCGGAACGCAGGCAGGGACGCGGCGGACCCGATCGGTCCGAGGCGTGGCGGGCAGTCCTCGTCGCGGGCTGGTGGCGGGCCGGTTGACCTGGAGCTGTTCGCCGAGGTGGCATCGCGCTTGTGGCACCGGACCGGGGGGCAACAAGGGGGGCAACAAGCGGAGTGGCACGCTCATGCGACCACTGCCTTCCTGGCCGTGTTCGACGGGAACATTCCGCCGATGTCGCCCGGGTTGTACGGGGAGTTCACGAGGCATCTGGAGGGGCTCGGGCCTGATGTCCTTCAGGGGCTGAGGCCGGAGGACCTGCCCGGGGCGACGGACGAAGACGCGGTGGACCGCATCCGTTCGGTCGCCAACGACATCTACCAGCAGTACATGCTCGCCGCGGAAGCGGTGAACACCGGCAACGACGGGACGGTGGCGGGCCCCTCACAGGCTTCGCTCCCGGAGCAGGCACCGTCCGCGACGTCCCAGGCCGGACCCTCGCAGCCGACCGCTGTCAGCGAAGGGCGGCGCGGCGGGGACAGCGGCAACGGCCCGGCGGTGGCGTGGGAACTCACCGCCACGAACCTTCGCGACGTCGTGCGCGGGGCGATCGACGTCCGGCACCCGGAGGGTCTGGAACTGCTGAACCTGCTCCACACGACCCTGGCGATGTCCACGCCGCATACCCGCCGCATGTTCCTGTGGGTGGATGAGGCATTCCTTCACCAGCATCTGCGGGGCACGCAGATGAACCTGGGACCGCTGACGATGCTGTCGCAGGAAGAGCTGCCCCGGCCGGAAGGGAAGAGCGTTCAGCTCATCGTCGACGGGGCAGGCGGATACCCGCTGCCGAAGCGGACGGACCTCCCGTCGTTCTCGGCGGAATTCCCCGAAGGCGCGGTGCTGTTGCCGTCCTCTCCCGACTTCCTGGTCATTCCGATGGGAATGACGGACGAGGGCTATCCGAAGCTGTACCTGTGGCCCGCCGGAGGGGGCGGCGACACTCCGGACACGCACTCCTTCCCGCACCGGCAGGACTTCGGGCCCTCCGGCGAGGGAACGGGCTTCCCGCAGGTCGGGGCGTCGGGGCAGCTCATGGGAGGTCAGGGCGGGGCCGGATCCGCCGGACCAGGTGCCGTTCCCCGGAACCGGCGGATGCCGTTCAGCACGGACGACTTCCAGAAGTTCCTGGCGGAGGCGGAGTCCTCGTTGCGGGACGGGCCGTCCTCGCCCCGGAACGGGCCGCTCTCCTCCCCGGGCGGGCCGGTGCGGCGGGCTGCCGCGGGGCCCGCCACCGGAGGGGAACCGCCCCACGCGGCGGCTTCCGACGGCACCGGCAACACCACCGGCGAGGCACAGCCGACGCAGGCCACGCCCACCGGGCCGACCGGCCCCCCGCCCCTGCCCGGCGCCTCGCCCGTCTCCGGCTTTCCGCTGGACCCCGCACTCGACCCCCGGCCCACGCCGGAGGAGTGGGCCGCCGGGGACCTGAGCCGGTCGCGCGGGGCGCTGCGGTTGCTGCGCTCGCACCTCATGACGTGGCAGCAGTCGCGTCAGTGGCCGAGCGCGCGGACGCCACTGACGCTGCTCGGCAGCGGGCCGGAGCAGCCGTACCACCTGCGCAAGCAGTGGCTGGACAGGTTCCTCGACGAGCACGGGTGGCAGATCGGCAGGATGGGGGAGCCCGACCACGCGACAGCGGTGGCCCGCTTCATGGAGGAGACGGTGTGGTCGTGGACCAAGAGCCTCACCGATCAGGCCGAGGGGGCCGCGGCCACCGGCTCCGCGCCGCCGCTCCAGCAGGACACCGCGGAGATCGCGGACGCCCGCGCCGCGGTGTCCGACCTGATACGCGAGCTGCGCCACGGAGGCTCCTGGAACACCGGGACCCTGCGCCGGCTGACCGGACCGTGGCCCGGCCTGGAGCAGACGCTGCTGCCCGGCGCGGACGACGCCTCCGGCCGCACGGATGCGTTCCGGACGCACGCCGAACGCAAGGTGCGGCAGTACCTGCGGCTGGCCTGGGAGCCCGAATCCGGCTCCGGCCGGTTCGTACCGGTGGCGACCATGGTCAAGATGCTGCTGCTGGGCGGTCTGCCGATCTCCGGGGGCCTCGGGCCGATGGCGTACTTCGACGCCGAGGTGTTCGAGCGTCACCACGGTCTGTTCGACGGGGACGACGAGCTGATGAAGGCCATCGAGGTCAGCGAGGCACGTGACCGTGTCCGTGAGTACCTCGCCGGGGACCTGACGGTGGAGGAGGCGTTCGGCGCCCTGGTGGATGCGGCGAGCCGGCTCACCGATCCCGACGAGCTGACGGACGGCACGGTCCAGAAGCTGTTCGGCGAGATCCTCCCGCTCCTCCAGGCCGAGGACTCGGTCCCCTACCTGGCGGGTGAGGGACGTACGGGGGAGACGACACATCCGCAGGGCCCGCTCTTCGCCTTCCGCACCGAGAGGGGCACCCATCAGACGCTGGCCCGGATGAGCGGCTCCCCGTCAGGGCTCCGGTACGAGGGCGCGTACCACGACCGGCTGGTCCGCCTCGCCGAGCTGTTCGCGACGCCCGAGCGCCTCGCCGCGGAGCACACCCGGACCCTGACCCGGCTGCGGAACGAGATCTACTGGCGCGACGGATGGCTGCTCGCCGACGACCCGCTGCACGACCTCAGCCGGCCGAACCATCACCTCGCGGAGATGGACCACGACTACTTCGACATGCTCCGGGCACAGCACCGCGACGTGTTCAAGGAGAGCGGCGAGGTCTGGGACCTCCTGCACCAGGTCGCGGGCGAGACCCCGCCCGTCCCGGCGAAGGGCGCCACCCCGCCCGTCCCGGCGAAGGGCGCCACCCCGCTCGTCCAGCAGGTCACCGAAGCGGCCCGCGAGCTGTTCGCGGTGTACACGCTGGCCGACGGGAAGCCCCTGCCCGGCTTCACGCAGGGGCTCGCCGACCGCACCCTGCCCGCGATGGTCACCGCCGCCGTCACCGCCGCCGGTCTGAAGCGGCTGGAGCCGTACACCGGCACGGTGCGGCAGCGCACGGCCTCCACCGGCCTTCCGTACACCGTCGGGCACGAGATCGACCTCGGCTTCACCGTCGGTACGCCGGGCGACACGCCGACCAGTGAGGGCAACGTCGAGATCGTCTACAAGACACTGACGTCCGTCACGACCACACCGCTCTTCCCGAAGGACCCGAAGAATCCGGAGGCCCCGCCGGCCCCGGTGATCTTCCCGCCCGGCACCCGGGGCGTCGTCACCGCCGTCGAGAGCGCACCGGAACTGAGCACGAAGGATGGCCCCGGCTACCGCGTGCAGGTCGTCGAGATGGGGCCGCAGATCGGGCGGACGATCCAGGTGCGCCCGCCGACCGTGGAGTTCGGGCGCTGGATCAACTCGCTCGGCCCGGTGCTGATCCAGGCATTCGAGGTCCGGCGCCACCGGCTCGGTGACGGAACGGTACTGGCCCGGCTGGTCACGGCCGTCCACCTGCGTCCCCAGGAGGGGGTGAAGCACGAGGAGATAGCCGCGATCAAGGAGGCGGCCGTCAAGGTCGTACGTGAGTACCACAACCTGGGACACCGCTTCTCCAACGGCGACCTTGTGCAGTTCGAGGTGGAGTTCACCGACGATCCGGACAACTGCCATCACGACGTCGATCTGCTGCCGGGGCATGGCCGAGCGAATGCCTCCAAGTGGTACGTCACGACACTCGTGCTCGTCCTGCTCCACGAGGTGAGCCACCTTTTCGGAGGAGTGGACTGGTACCGGGAGCGCGCTCCGCGCCCCTTGGACGAAGACGGTTCCGTGATGGCCGTGCAGTACGTCGACAAGCGGGGCCTTCTCCCCCTCGACTCCGATCTGCGGGTGTCAGTCACCTCCGAGGTTCCCAACCAGCGGTGGCTGCCCCACGACCTGGCGATGCTCCTGTCCTCCATCGAGCGGGCACTGCTCGCCGCCGGGGAAGGAAGCTCCACGCAGGGCTGGACGGACTCCCTGAAGGACGCTGTGACGGCCGAGGGGAGGGTGTCGATGGACCAACTGCTGCTCTCTACGGAGAAGGGAAACAACCAGGTGTGGGCCGCGACACCGGAGGTATCGAACCCGCTGCCCTCGGTGGACGACCGGGTCACCGTCCCTCTGGAGGTGCGACGCAAGGCCCTGTGGGGCGACCCCGGCACCGGACGGCCGGGCCGGATGGCACCCCGTAACCACTCGACGCTCCGTGAAACTCCGCAGCGAGTCATCGGTCCGATGCTGCCCAACCAGACGTACCTGGCGAGGTTCCCGAGCAGGCCGACGCCCGGCGGGGACGGCATCCGCCACCGGGACATGGCCGGTGACCTCGCGGTTCCTCCGGTTGCACCGGACCAGCCGGTAATGATGTTCCCCGACAACATGACCGAGGACGAGGTCGTCCAAGCGGCCCGCCACGCCTTCCTCGACTGGCGTGAGCGGGGCGGCACCCTGGACACGGCCACCGGCCGGACCGAGTTCGACGGCGTCCACCAGGGCCTGCGCATCCGTGGCGAGATCGACGCCACCGGCACCATCCTCGACTTCGTCCCGCACGAGGAGCAGATCCACCCCGAGACCGGCGCGCTGCTCCAGGCCCCTCTGTTCCGTAACGAACTTCCGGTCCTCACCGCCGGTGCTCCTCCGCGGGTCACTCAGGAGACGGTACGAGTGACGCTCTACGGCAACCTGGGCGACCGTGTCGGCGGCTTTCACAGCTTGAAGTCGCAGAATCAGGAGAACTGGGGCATCAAGTACCACGTGGTCCCGGATTCGACCCTGCCGAACGGGGTCCGGTCGGCAGAGGTGAAGTTGCTGAACGTCACGGTGTCACCGCTCGCGAAGGACAAGGCCGACAGTGACTGGTCTCCCGCCCTCGACAGCGACGCTCTCGGCCGCCACCTGATCTTCCCGGAGGGCTGGGACGGGGACGCCCTGTGGGACGCCATCAACGGCGCCCATGACGAGGCCCTGAGGAGTGGCCGCATCATCTGGCCCGGCGCGGGCGACCACGGTCAGCTCCGGGCCGGCTACCTCTGGACCGGTGAACACGAGGGCGTCCGGATCCACGGATACGTTCTGGAAGGACGGCATGTGTGCGCCTTCCCCGCCAAGGTGCAGCCCAGGCCCGCGTGGCGCCACTGGAAGGTGGAGGAGCTTCTCGCGGTGGCCGGCGGAGACGAGTGGAACGTCTCCATGCCCAGCGGCGGGAAGAAGCTCTACGAGGTGTCGTATTTCGTCCTCACCGACGGTGACCTGGGCCTGCGCCTGGTGCGGAAGGTCAAGGCACCGTCACCCCTGTCGCCCGATGAGGCGGAGGACCTTGAGTCGCTCCGGCAGGAAATCCAGGGATTCATCGATGAGACGTACAACTCCCTCAAGCGCTTCGACGGCGATCCCCTGGTCCGCTTCGACCTGGAATTCCGGCAGCCGGAGCCCGGCGATCCGAGCGTGACGTCGGCCGACATGTTCTTCCGGAACATCGAGGAATCCGAGGACCGGGAACTGGCGGAGATGTGGCTGGGGCTCAAGCCCACCGAAAGTGACCTCGGTGACCTTCTCTCCGGGATGCTTCAAGCCATGCCGCTGCCCGAGCCCGGGCAGTGGCTCCCCGAGGAGGCCAACCCGGTCGTCACGGAACTGCTGGAGGCCCGCACCCCGCTCGGCTTCCTCCGGGACCAGGGGGCGCAGCACCTGCTCCGCGCCTATGACGCGAAGCGCACGGCGCCCCACGCCACTGTGCGGGGCACCGTCGAGGAACTGCTCGCCCGGGTCCGGCCGGGCTTCTCGGACCAGGCATGGGAGCGGGAGCAAACGCCGCACCGCCCGCTGGAGATGACGGAGGAGCAACTGCGCCTGCTCGCCTTCCGCACGGCCCGGCAGAGCCTGGCCGGCGACGAGAGCAGGACCCGCCACACCGGACCACTGCCGGGCCACCCCGACCTGGAGTTGCACGTCAAAACCGACTCAGGCGGCATCGTCCGTGATTACTGGCTGAGCCAGGTAGCGGAGAGTCGCGGTCCCGGGGCGCCCACCGGCCCCACCGGACCGTCGCAGGACACACCCGGCGGAGACCGCGCGGGCGACGGGACGTTCCCGGACGACGACGAGGACGTGGACTTCGCGGACTTCGTGAACGGCGATCGTGACGGCATCCCCTCCACCACCGCCCGGAGGCTCGACGGCGGGGAGGCGGCCACCGACCACACCGGGCCGCCCACCGTGCTCAGCGCCGAGGAGGAGGTCTACACCGCCCTGTCCGGCGGCCACCCGCTGACGGAGCCCGAAGGCGACGGGGGCGCACCGTCCCCGGGGCCGGGCGGGGCAGCGCCCGACGACGAGACGGTGGTGTGGCTGCTGGACAATCCCGAAGCCCGCTCCCGGATACGGCAACTGGCCGCGGCCAGGGACCCCCAGGCCCTCGAACTGTGCCGGAGCGTCACCGAGGTGCTCGCCGCGTCCGCGGCGTGGCAGCCGCACCAGGAACCGGCGTTCTCATGGATGGACGGGAACACCGCGGCACACCACACCATCGGCTCTGAGGTTCTCCTGGAGCCGTTGACGGTGTTGACGCGTCGGCCGTCGCCTTCGCGGACGGCGGGCGACGTCGAACTGCACCTCGTCGGTGCGGGCGGTTGGCGGGCCGCGCGCGCGTGGGAGCAGTTCCCCGAAGGGTCGGTGCTGGTCCCCTTCCCGTCCCTCTTCCAGGTCGTCCGCCAGGAGCAGGTGGCGGGCCACCTGCGGTTGTACCTGGAGCCCGCCGGGCCCGGGAGCGACAGTCCGGCGGCGGGAGGGTACCAGGACGCCCTGGACTCCGGTCTGCCTGACGCCGGTGTGGAGGATGTGGGTGCCGAAGCGGGGCCGGGCGGTGGGGCGCAACAGCCCGGCGGACCGGTGCGGGGGAACGGGGCCGGGGCCACCGGCGTCGATGACATGTCCCGGGTGCTGGGGCTGGAGCGGGAGCGGTTCGAGGAGCTGAGCGACACGGAGCGGCACCCGTGGTTCGACGGACCGAGGCTCGCCGCCCTCGCCGCGGACCTGGAGCTGCCGGCCGGGGCGACCGCACGGTTGGTGCGCCTGGCCGAGCAGCTGCAAGAGGTGCCGGACGGGCTGCGTGACATGGGGATGACGGGCCTGACCGCGGAGCGGCTCATCGCTCTCGCGGAGAAGTTGGGCGGCGTTCCGTCGGGGCTCCCCGCCGTCCTGGAGCGGCACGGTGACGTTTTTACCGCTGAGCAGTTGTTGTCCCCCGGTGGGGAGTGGTCTGCCGGGCTGGCGTCGCGGTACCTGCGGTGGCCGATGCCGCCGGTGGAGGCGGATCACGCCGAGTCGGTACGGCGCCGGAAGGTCCGGGAGGCCGCGCAGGAAGCGGTGGAGAAGGAACTGTTCCTCGGGGGGCCGGACGAGGCACGCCGCCTGGTGGCGGAGCTGTCCCGGCAGGAGCGGAAGACCGAGTTCGACGGGCTCCCGGAGGAGCTGCGGAACCAGCTGTCGCAGAAGCAGCGGGAGCAGTACCTGGAAGGACGCCGAGTGCAGTTGATGCCCCATCAGGCATCGGTACTGACACGGGAGCAGATGGAGTCGCTGACGACGGGACTGCCGCGCGCCATCGGGGCGCGGCTCCGCGCCGAGGACGAGCGAGGTGGCCTGCCTGGAGGTGCCCCGGTGCGCCGTGGTCAGCCACGTGCGGGTGGTGGGCAGGAGCCGTCCACATCTCGGCAGGGGGCGCTTGCGGAGCGTGCCGGGGGGCAGGGCGAGGCGATGAGGCGGTTGGAGGGGGGGTGGGATGTTCTGGTGGAGTCCGGTGAGGGCGCGCGCGAGGAGCTGGTGCGGAGGTTGTTGACGGAGCTGGAGCCTTCTGCCGGTAAGGGGTTGTCGGGGAGTTCGTTGCCGGGCGGTGGGGTTGGCGCGTCGGGCTGGGCTGTTTGGTTGGGGAAGGTGGTGGCTTTTGTCGCGTCGATGGAGGTGCATGCGGGGACTGGTGGTGTGCCGTCGTTGGGCGTGCCGTTCGCGCGGCGGTTCCGTCGGGATTTGTGGTTGGAGGGTGTGGGGGTTTATGTGCCGGAGGAGATGCGGGTTGACCTGACCCGGCGTTTGAACAAGCTGTTGAAAAAGGCGGCGCGGCAGCCGCAGCAGACCGCGAAGCACATGGAGCCGGTGATGGCGGAGCGGCACGGTTGGGACGGATTGTCCGCCTGTGCCAAGGAATGGCTGGCGACCTACCCGGACAGTGAAAAGCGCAAAGCATGGCTGACGTTTCTGCGGTGGGAGGCATACCTCGACGGGGAGGGCCTGAACATCTGGGAGCAAAGCAGCGTACCCAGCGGTTTCGATGAATACATCACGTCTCTTCGGATCCGGGGTGAGGGAGTTCCCTCTGTCGCGTCGCGGAAAGCGGCTCATAAATATGCGAAGTCACTGGTCGATTTCCTGATGGGGAGGTCCGAGCGGAGGGAGGTGAACCAGCCGGAGGGGGCGACGGAAGAGCGGCGGAGTGACGATACCCTGCCCGATCTCCTGCGGAATTGGGCGCGGAATAATTATCCGAACCGTGGAACACGCGAGAAGGTGGAGCTGGCGTTCAAACGCTGGGTTGCTCATCTCGCGCGGAGCGAACAGACCGTCCAGTCCGTGGTGGACCACTGCCGCCGGTACCAGGTTCCTTATGAGTACAAGGGTTTTGATCGGTACCTCGCCGGGATAGAGGGGGGAGGGGGCAGGTTCCTTTCGGACAAGGTGCGCACAATTACCCGCGCATATGTGCGTTCTTTTCTTGCGGGCCAGGTGGGGGGATCGGCGCCGAGGCGTGCCGGCGGAAGGCGTGCCACAGCGCAGCTACCGCCGGAGATACATCATTCGGCGGGAGAGGCGCCTAGGAGCGTGACCCTCGGGCCGGCGACGGTATCGGGGCAGGAGGTACCTGGACCGGCCACGTCCCTCGGGCCGGTGCGAGCCTCCTGGGCGGCCATGGTCTCGCGGTATGAGGGAGATGAACTGCCGAGCCGCGCGGAGGCGTGGCTGAAGGAGAGGTATCCCGGCCCCGAGATGCGCGTGCAGGCGGAGTTGGCGCTCGCCCGGTGGGGGGAGTATCTCGCCCTCCACGAGCGGAGCGTCCATGACGTGGTGGCCACGTACGATCCGCGGGAGCGCCATCAGAGCCCGGCGTTCCATCAGCACTTCGTGTCGTTCGGCGACCATCTCGCGTCTGTCCGGACGGAAGGGGAACCCCTCTCCGAGGAAGTGCGCACAGCCACTCCTGTCCATGTGCGTGAGCTGATCGCCTACCTGGCAAATTCCGGCCGGACGCGGACCGGTTCGCGCGAGCCGGCCCCCGCGAACGCGAGGGATGCCGCGGCCCCGGACCTCATGGCCCAGCACGAGCCGTACGACGACTCCGCGATGACCGTGCTCCAGGAGGACGTCGAGCCGCAGGACGTGGAATTCGGGGAGACGGACGGGTTCTCCTCGGCCGGTTCGCGGATCCGGGACGAGCACGGTGCGGAGCCCTTCGGTGCCGACGGCGCCGAAGAAACGCCGCCGGTCGCCGAGGAGCGGGGGCAGGCCATGTCCTTCGCCGGCGGGGACACGCAGTTGCCGCCGGAAGTGCGTCAGTTGGTGGCGGCCGGTGAGGGCCTGACGGTGACCCGGCTGCTGGCCGACCCCGTCCTCCGGATGCGGGCGCAGGTCCTGCTCCAGGCGGGGCATCCGGACGCCCTCGCGCTGCAGGGCGTGGTCACGGCGGCGGCCAGGGGTTTGCCGGAGTACCGGGGGACGGCGTTCCTGTGGATATTTCCGGTCGATATCGGTGGGCTCGAACTCGTGGCCGGTGAGGTGTTGTCGCTCAGTGCGTTGACGGTGCTGTCGCGGCAGCCGCTGCCGCCGCTTTCGGGGCAGACCATCGAGCTGTGCGTCGAGGGGGCGGGCGGGCGGCTGCTCCCGGACGACTGGCCCGAGTACCACCAGCAGTTCCCCGGGGGAGCGTTGTCGCTGCCCGAGGCGGTCACGTTCAAGATCGCCCAGGTGGATCTGGTGCCGGACGGCGGGAGGCGGGTGTGGCTGCTGCCGGAGCGGGCCGGGATCGAGGGGCCGCTCACGCAGGAGTTCTCTCAGGAGTTCCCGCAGTTCACGGACGTCATGGACTTCGCGTATGACGGCCCTCTCCCGCAGCAATTCGATTCCGGCAGGCTTTGGGATGGTGACCCCGATACCCTTGAGGCTTTTCTCATGGACGTGGACGTTCATGGTGAGCCGGAGTCTCCATTGCCGAGGAGGGAGGCCACTCCTGCTTCTGTCGCGGACAGTGTGCAGCATTACCTTTTCGTCGCGGATCTGCTTGGTTGGCCGGCCGGTATGCGGAATGAGGGTGAGGAGCAGCTTCCGGACGGTGAAATGCTGCATCGTACGGAGTTGTTCAACGAGGCGTTGCAGCAGGTGAATCAGGCGTATGGCGCCGGGGGGCCTGAAGCTGCCGCGGACCGGGCGCGGCAAGTGTCGGTGCAGGCGCATGAGGCGGGGGCGACCTGGATCGGCTCTGACCGTGAGCGGGCCGACCGGTCCCGCAGCCAGACGCCGGCACCCGGCTCCGTCCGACGGGAAGCGGCGGCAGGTGGTCTCAGCAGGCTCACCGAGAGGCCTCCAGGGAGCCGGCCGAGGAGTGCGCAGCCCGCACGGGCCACCCGCACATCCGGACAGGCGTGGCGGAGGAACGCGGCGTCCATGACACGGACCTTCCAGCTGGACGTGCCGGAGTCGCGTGACACCCGGCCCCCCGCCCCGGTGGAGCAGAGCTTCTCGACCTTTTCCCGTACCTCTGCCCCGGTGCCGCAGGTCCCCAGGACGCAGCCCGACGCGTGGCCCGTCACCGGCCATGACATGGTCCTCGCCCTCGAAGTCCTCGGAAAGGAGAACCTCGCCAGAGCGGTTACCGGATGCTTCAACGATCCGGTGACCGGGCCGGTCTGGCGCAAGATGCAGGGGATCAAGCTCTGGCTCGACTACCTCGCGCGAAGGGATATGGATCCGCTGGAAGGCTTCTATGCCCCAGAGGAGGACGACGAGTTCGCCCGGGTCCTCGGCGGCTACCAGCGTGAAAGCGGTGTCTATGCCGTGAAGCCGGGCCGGCTCAAGGCCGGAGCGGCGGCCCTCTACGTCTACCTCGCCGAACACCCGGAGCTGCTCCGCAGCACGGAGACGCTGATGGCGACGGCAGCGCAACCGCACGGTATGGGGGCGGACGACGTGCTGAGCGAGGTGCCGACCGAAGCGGTCAGGGGCGCTCTCCACGGCCTGTCCCCGGAGGCGTCCGGGGGGCTGATGCCGACGGACACCCTCCTCACAGCCCTGACTGCGTCTCATCCGCATGCGGCACAGGCCCATCTGTGGCTGGACGACGCGGCGGCCGCCCAGTACGGCGTGGGGAGCAGCGTCGTGTGGGACGGAGCGTTCACGGCACACCGGGAGCTGCCCCCGCACGGCCACGGGACGCACCTGTGGCTCTACGCCGGCTCGTCGGATTCCTCGGGGAACTCCGCTGTGGTGACGATCCCCGCCGGTACCCGGTTCGAGGTGCTGACGGAGCAGACCGAAGCGGACGGGACCAGGCGACTGGTGCTCGTCGCGGAGGACCTGCTGGGTGAACCGGACGCTGACCTGCTGGGTGAACCGGATGGTGACCTGCTGGCCGGTGCCGGGGGCCGGCAGCTCACCCCGGACAGCGTTCCGGACGGTCTGCTCCAGGCCTACTCCGAGGCGTCGGACCTGCTGGGCTGGCCACCGCAATGGGGTGGCGACGACGAGTCCCTGCGGCGCTGGCAGCTGGCAGGCGACGCGGTGGACACCGTCAGCGCCCTCCTGCTCTCCGATGGCCGGGACGCCGCGCTGGCGGCGGCCCGAGCGCTGTCGCAGTGGGCCCGGAACGCCGGGGAGACCTGGATCGACGACGCACCTCAGCCGCCGCCCGTCACGCACAACGACCCCTTCGCCTTGCTCGGCGAGCCGTCCGTCGCCGCCTCGTACGCCGCAGGCCCGGCAGGTGCCACCGCCCTGTACCTCGCGGACACCGGGCGCCCGGAGGCGCGCATCGAAGCGCCGCTCCGTTACGGATGGATGGCGGGGCGGCAGCTGCTCCATGACCTGCAGCCCCCGCACAGACTGGGGAACCCGGCCGCCCGCGCGGTGTACGACTGGCTGGCTGCTTACCGCGACGGCGAGAGGCGGGAGGAGCAGGCCCAGAGCCTGTTGTTCTGGTGGCGCCACGTCTGCACGCGGGGCACGGGAGACAGCGATGAGCTGCTCTCCCCCTCGGCCGAGGCATTCGCGTCCTTCCGGCCCAAGGTGACGGAGGAGGCGCAGCGCGGCGTACGAGGGGAGCAGCGTGCGCAGCGGTGGACCTTGGCGGTGCGGAGCTTCTACAGGAGTCTCGGGCGCGCCGGCGAGTCCTCGTTGTTCGCCGCATCGCTGCTGGACGGCCATGCCGCAGCGGGGGAAGACGCCCACCAGGAGATCACCATCGGGACCCGCGCCACTCCCACCGGCGAGTTGGCCACCCGGCTCGGTAAGCTCCGGAAATCGGACGCCCGCCTTGCGGAAGTGGTCGAGGAGTATCTCCTCGGGTCGAAGCAGCTGCCCGAGGCCAGCGGGACCGGGCGGATCCTGCTGCCCGTAGGCAGGCGGACCGGGCGGACCCTGCTGCCCGGGGTCCGGTTGAACCTGGCGGACGGGCTGTTCACCTGGATCGCCTACGCACGGCGGGCAGGATTGGACCCGCTGTCGGCCGTACACAGCCCTGAGACGGACCGCGGCTTCGACCTGCATCTCCAGGAACCGACGTCGTCGGCCACCGCCGGGCCGCTGGCGGGGAGTCAGCAGAGCCGCAAGCGCTCCGGCGCGCAGGTTTTCTACCACTACCTGGCGCGGTATCCGGAGCTGCTCAGGGCGGCCGCGCACGGCTCTGAACCGATGGAGCCCGACCCCGGAGAGCCGGGGGAGTAGACCAGCTTTCCACCGGCAGGCGCCGGACACCCGGGAAGGCGGAGCGGAGGCGCGGTCCGGCTCCGCCACCGGAGCCAGCCGTCCCCGTCCCACCCACCGACCACCCCCTTCACCCCCCGCACCCCCTCTGCCACGCTGTGCACCGCCCCCCCCCGCCCCGTCGATCTCGTCCGGAGCCCGCCGATGAAGCGCCTCGCCCTCTCCGCCCTGGCCGTTCTCCTCGCCGCCACCGCCGCCGCGCCCGCCGGGGCCACGCCCGCCCCGGCTCCCGGTGCGGCGCCGGTCGCGGCGGGGAAGCACCGGCCGCACCCGGGCAGCTCCCTGCTCGACACCGTCCCCCGCCGCGGCACGCTGCGGGTCTGCACCACCGGGGACTACCGGCCGTACACCTACCGCGACCCGAAGACCGGTGCGTACTCCGGGATCGACATCGACATGGCGAAGGATCTGGCGAAGAGCCTGGACGCGAAGCCCCGGTACGTCGCGAGTACGTGGGCGTCGCTGGTCGGAGATCTCACCGCGGGGCGGTGCGACGTCGCCATGGGCGGGGTCTCGATCACGTTGCCGCGGGCCCGGAAGGTGGCGTTCAGTGAGCCGACCCGCGAGGACGGCAAGACACCGATCGTGCGGTGCGCGGACAAGGAGAAGTACGGGACGCTGGAGCGGATCGACCGGCCGGGGACGCGGGTGGTCGTCAATCCCGGCGGGACGAACGAGGAGTTCGCGCGGGCGCGGCTGAAGCGGGCGGAGATCACCGTGCACCCGGACAACACCACGATCTTCGACGAGATCATCGCCGGTCGCGCCGATGTGATGATGACCGACGCGGGGGAGACGCTCTACCAGGCGAAGATCCACCCCGAGCTGTGCGCGCTCCACCCGGACAAGCCGTTCACCTTCTCCGAGAAGGCGTACGCCCTGCCCCGCGGCGACGCCGAGTTCACCGCGTACGTCGACCAGTGGGTCCACCTGGCGACGCACGACGGGACGTACCGGGCGTACGAGGACGCCTGGATGAAGTGACGGGGGAGGGGAGCGGTGAGGAGGGTGTACGGAGAGTGAGGGTATGTCCCTCCTTCTTCCCGCGTTCTCCCGCCGCCCGCCCGCCCCTGGGCTACGCTCCCGGGCCGGAGCCACCGCCGTCGGCCCGGTGGCAGACCCCACGAACCGGTACAGATCGCAGGTATCGGATACTTGGTCGGTTGGGGCCGGCGTTCCGGGAACGGTGCGCGGCGGGCACCCGACAGAGCGTGACAATCGGCGGAAGGGCAAGACCTCGTGGCAAGGGTTCGAAGAGGCGTACGCGTCATGGGCGCCGTGCTGGCGGCGGTGCTCGGCGCCTCCCTCGCGGGGTGCAGCAGTACCGGAGGCAAACGTGCCGAGGACGCGCGGGCGGCACAGGCCGCCGGCGGCAGGGCGGCGGTGAACACCCCCAGGTGGACCTTTGCGATGGTCACCCACTCCGGGGACGGCGACACCTTCTGGGACATCGTCCAGAACGGCGCCCAGCAGGCCGCGGCCAAGGACAACATCAAGTTCGTCTACGGCCACGACAAGGAGGCCCAGCGGCAGAGCCAGTTGGTGCAGTCCTACATCGACCAGAAGGTCGACGGGCTGATCGTCACCCTCGCCAAGCCCGACGCCATGAAGGACGTCGTGGCCAAGGCCGAGAAGGCCGGCATCCCGGTGATCACGGTGAACTCCGGCGCCGAGGAGTCGAAGAGGTTCGGCGCGCTCAGCCACATCGGGCAGGACGAGACGGTCGCCGGTGAGGCGGTCGGCGAGGAGCTGAACCACCGCGGCCGCAAGAAGGCCCTCTGCGTCCTGCACGAACAGGGCAACGTCGGCCACGAGCAGCGCTGCGACGGTACCGAGAAGGCGTTCAAGGGCGAGCTGGAGAAGCTGTACGTCGAGGGCACCAACATGCCCGACGTCCAGTCGTCCATCGAGTCCAAGCTCCAGGCGGACCCGTCCATCGACGCGGTCGTCACCCTCGGCGCGCCGTTCGCGCCCACCGCCGTCAAGGCCAAGGAGCAGGCCGGCAGCAAGGCCGAGATCGACACCTTCGACCTCAACGCGCAGGTCGCCGACGGCCTGAAGGACGGCTCCCTCGGCTTCGCCGTCGACCAGCAGCCCTACCTCCAGGGGTACGAGGCGATCGACCTGCTGTGGCTGTACAAGTACAACTCCGACATGCTCGGCGGCGGCAAGCCCGTCCTCACCGGACCGCAGGTGATCACCAAGAAGGACGCCGCGGCGCTCCAGGAGTACACCAAGCGGGGCACCCGATGAGCCCGGCCGGAAAGGACGCCCCACCGCTCGCGAAGACGGCGTCCGGCGACGAACGGCTGCTGCGCCGCTCGCCGGTGCACCGTCTGATGGGCCGCCCCGAGCTGGGCTCCGTCGTCGGCGCCGTCGCCGTCTTCCTCTTCTTCGCCTGTGTCGCCGAACCCTTCCTGCGCGCGTCCAGCCTCTCCACCGTCCTGTACGCCTCGTCGACGATCGGGATCATGGCGGTCCCCGTCGCGCTGCTGATGATCGGCGGGGAGTTCGATCTGTCGGCCGGGGTGATGGTGGTCAGCTCGGCGCTGATCTCGTCGATGTTCAGCTATCAGATGACCGCCGACACCTGGGTCGGTGTCGGGGTGTCCTTGCTGGTCACCCTGGCCATCGGGTTCTTCAACGGCTTCCTGCTGACCCGGACGAAGCTGCCCAGCTTCATCATCACGCTCGGCACGTTCTTCATGCTGACCGGCCTCAACCTCGGCTTCACCAAGCTGATCAGCGGCACCGTCTCCACGAAGACCATCGCCGACATGGAGGGCTTCGACTCGGCCCGCGCGCTCTTCGCCTCGCATCTGACGCTCGGCGGCGTCGACATCCAGATCACCATCGTGTGGTGGCTGGTCCTGGTCGCCGTCGCCACCTGGATCCTGCTGCGCACCCGCGTCGGCAACTGGATCTTCGCGGTGGGCGGCGGCGACGACGCGGCCCGCGCCGTCGGCGTCCCGGTCGTCAAGACCAAGATCGGGCTGTACATGGGCGTCGCCCTCGCCGCCTGGATCTCCGGCCAGCACCTGCTGTTCTCGTACGACGCGATCCAGTCCGGCGACGGCGTCGGCAACGAGTTCCTCTACATCATCGCGGCGGTCGTCGGCGGCTGTCTGATGACCGGCGGCTACGGCTCGGCGATCGGCTCCGCGGTCGGCGCGTTCATCTTCGGCATGACCAGCAAGGGCATCGTCTACGCGCAGTGGAACCCGGACTGGTTCAAGTTCTTCCTCGGGGCGATGCTGCTGCTCGCCACACTGCTGAACGCGTGGGTGCGCAAACGGGCGGAGGAGAAGGCATGACGGCCCTGGTCGAGCTGGCCGACGTCAGCAAGTTCTACGGCAACGTCAAGGCGTTGGAGGGTGTCTCGCTGGAGGTGCACGCCGGGGAGATCACCTGCGTACTCGGCGACAACGGCGCCGGGAAATCCACCCTCATCAAGATCATCGCGGGGCTGCACCAGCACGACGCGGGCACCTTCACCATCGACGGGGAGACCACCCGCCTGGTCAACCCGCGCGACGCCCTCGACCGGGGTATCGCCACGGTCTACCAGGACCTCGCCGTCGTCCCGCTGATGCCGGTGTGGCGCAACTTCTTCCTCGGCTCCGAGCCGACCCTGGGCCGCGGCCCGTTCCGCCGCCTCGACGTGCGCACCATGCGCGAGACCACCCGCAGTGAGCTGCTGCGGATGGGCATCGACCTGCGCGACGTGGACCAGCCCATCGGCACCCTCTCCGGCGGTGAGCGGCAGTGCGTCGCCATCGCCCGCGCCGTCTACTTCGGCGCCAAGGTCCTCGTCCTCGACGAGCCGACGGCGGCGCTCGGCGTCAAACAGTCCGGCGTCGTCCTGAAGTACGTCGCCGCCGCCCGGGACGCCGGGCTCGGCGTGGTGTTGATCACCCACAACCCGCACCACGCCTACCTCGTCGGCGACCGCTTCGTCCTCCTCAAGCGCGGGGCGATGGCGGGCAGCCACGCCCGGTCGGAGATCTCGCTGGAGGAGCTGACCCGCCAAATGGCGGGCGGCAGCGAGCTGGAACAGCTCAGCCACGAGCTGGCCCGCGCGGCCCCCGGGGAATTCCCCGGCGGCCACCGCCCGAGCTGACGCCGCCCGGGGGCGCGGGGGGCGCTCGCGCCCGCGCCCCCACGCCGCGGTGCGCCGGACCTGGCCGGTGATGCACAATCGCACCAAACCCGTGCACCCGGGCTCCCGACGACCGGACGGCCCGCGCACCGCAGCCCCGGCGGAACCCCCGCCCGCACACCGAGGCCCCACCGGCCTCCCGACCCGCAGGGACGAGACGACTCTTGCGCGCACACAGCCGACCGGGCCACCGCCGCAGCCACGGCGAGGCGGGCCGATGAGTACGTACCGTGAACGCGTCCCGAAGGGGCCCGCCCGGGCCACCGTGCTGCGCACCGCCGGGACCCGCGAGCGCCGCTCCCACCTGACGGCGCCGCGCGTGCCGACCGTCGGCATCGACATCGGCGGCACCAAGGTCATGGCGGGCGTCGTCGACGCCGACGGCGCGATCCTGGAGCAGGTGCGGACCGAGACGCCGGACAAGTCCAAGAGCCCGAAGGTCGTCGAGGACACCATCACCGAGCTGGTCCTCGACCTCTCCGACCGGCACGATGTGCACGCGGTCGGCATCGGCGCCGCCGGCTGGGTCGACGCGGACCGCTCCAACGTCCTCTTCGCCCCCCATCTGAACTGGCGCAACGAACCGCTCCGCGACCGCCTCGCGGGCCGCCTCGCCGTCCCCGTCATGGTCGACAACGACGCCAACACCGCCGCCTGGGCGGAGTGGCGCTTCGGCGCCGGACGCGGCGAGGACCACCTCGTCATGATCACGCTGGGCACCGGTATCGGCGGCGCCATCCTGGAGGACGGCCAGGTCAAACGCGGTAAGTACGGGGTGGCCGGCGAGTTCGGCCATATGCAGGTGGTGCCCGGCGGACACCGCTGCCCGTGCGGCAACCGCGGCTGCTGGGAGCAGTACAGCTCCGGCAACGCGCTGGTCCGCGAGGCCCGGGAGCTGGCCGCCGCCGACTCCCCGGTCGCGTACAACATCATCGAGCGGGTCGGCGGCAACGTCCCCGACATCACCGGGCCGCTCATCACCGAGCTGGCGCGGGAGGGCGACGCGATGTGCGTCGAGCTGCTCGCCGAGATCGGCCAGTGGCTCGGCGTCGGCATCGCCAACCTCGCCGCCGCCCTCGACCCGTCCTGCTTCGTCATCGGCGGCGGCGTCAGCGCCGCCGACGACCTGCTGATCGGCCCCGCCACCGACGCCTTCCGCCGCACCCTGACCGGCCGCGGCTACCGTCCCGAGGCACGGATCGCCAAGGCACAGCTCGGCCCCGAGGCCGGGATGGTCGGCGCCGCGGACCTCGCCCGGCTGGTCGCCCGCCGCTTCCGGCGCGCCAACCGCCGCCGGGTGGAGCGCTACGAACGCTACGAACGGACCGGGCGCCGATGACCACCCAGGACCTCACGGGCGCCGCCGCCCCGCCGCCCGCCGCCGCGCCGCGCCGGGAGACGCCCCGCTGGCTGATGGCTGTGATCGTCTTCCTGCTGGTCACCATCCCCGCCGGCTACATCGTCATCTCCGCGGAGCAGAGCCGCGACAGCGGCGGCACGAAGGACGCCGAGGCCGCCGCGACGGGCCTGACCAACGCCTTCCCCACCAAGGTGCAGCAGCGGATCTACAACGTGCCGGTGCCGATCGGTTCGACGCCGGTCTACTACTACGAGACGAACTCCTGGGACACCAGCTCGCTCTTCGTCCAGTTCCGCACGAACGAGGTGGGCCTGGCCCGCTACCTGAAGGCGATCGGCACCAGCACCGACGCCCTCAAGAAGGGCGAGGTCACCATCACGCCCCGGCAGTCGGCACAGGTCGGCTGGGACTTCACCGGCGACGGCCAGTTCGCCGGCCTGCGCGAACACCGCGCGAAACCGCAGCCCTCGCAGCAGATCACGGTGAGCTTCGACGAGCCGGGGCATCCGGTGGTGCATACGGTGTCGACGGTGGAGTTCTGAGGGGCGGCCGCTTCCGCGAGGCCGTGGCGCCTTGCCGGCCATGCGGTCCGGCGCCTCGTACGGTGAGGTGGCGTACGGGCGTGGAGGCCGGCGACGGGGCCGGGGTACGGCGCCGACGTTGTGCGGGGCCGGGTTATGGCGCCGGGGCGGGTCGGCGGGGGCGCGGGTGCCGGAGCGACGGACCGGTGCCTGCCGGGTTCTGGGCGTACCTTGGGCCGGAGACGGCGTGTGTGGGCCGGGGACGGCGGTCCCGCGGGGCGGAGACGGGCGTGGGTAGGGATCGGTGGTTCCTGAGCCGGGCGGGCGTGGGCGCCCGACAAGGGGACGGCCGGGGCGCCGTGCAGGGCCGGGAGCGGGCCCCGCACGGCAAGTCGGCCCGGCTCGTCCCTCAGCGGGGTCCGGGGCCGTCCTTGGGGGCCGGCGGAGCGGCCTGGGCGACGGCTTGGGCGGCGGACGGATCGACGTGCGGGGAGCCGTCGCTGTACTGCCGGTTCTCGGCGCGCAGGCCGTTGGCCAGCCCCAGCATGCCTTCGGTGAACTCGCCGATCTGCTTCGACCGCATGTCCCGCAGTGCCGCCTGCGCGGCCGCGACCGCGGTGACGACGGCATCCTCCAGCGACTGCGGATCGTCCGGGTCGATGACCGACGGGTCCACCCGCAGCGAGGTCAGCGTCCCGTCCGAGTCCACCTTCGCGGTGACCAGACCGCCACGCGCGTGCCCGGTCATCTGACTGTCCTTCAGCCCACCGAGCCCGGCCAGGTTCCCCTGGAGAGCGCGCATCCGCTCCGTGATCGCGGCGATGTCGAAGGACGAACTGTCGGCCATGGGCGGTGCTCCTCGGGGGTACGGGACGGGCGCGGACCGGGCCGCCCGGCGGCCAGGTGCGGGAACGGCAGCGGTCCATGGCCATCCTGCGGGCCGGGCCGGGCCCTGCCCATGTCCCTGTTCTGGGGGTCTTCGCCCTGGTACAGCGGCGGAGAGCGTGGCCGGGGCGTCCTCCGCGGAACGCCCCGGCCGGGTGGTCGGTCACTCGCAGTTGTCGACCACCAGCCCCTTCGGCGCGCCGTGCTCCTTCAGCCCGGCGATCAGTTCGGCGCGGGTGAGGTGCCACAGCGTGCTGTCACCGAGGCGTTCGAACGCGTACTCCGCGAGCATTTCGGGGGTCAGCACCCCGTTGGTCTCGACGAGTACCAGGTCGGCACCGGGGGTGAAGTCGCCGCCCCGGGAGAGATCCACGGCCCGTCGCAGCAGCGCCTTGACGACCTCCCGCGGGTCTTCGGGGCCCTCCCCGAACATCGCCCCGTTCAGGTGCAGGATGCGCGGTGGCTGCGCCCCGCCCCGGCCGCCCGTCGCGAGCAGGGGCGTCAGAGGTGCCTTGGCCGTCAGCGCCGTGGTGTCCACCGCGCCCATCCGGTAGCGGACCTGGCCGACCGCCGTACCGGTACGTGCCTGTGTGGTGGCGTCCCACACGATGGCCTGGAGCCGTCCCTGGACCAGCTCCTGGTCGGTGACGAGCGGCACCGGGGGAGCGGGGAGAGCCGGGGCGGCGGTGACCTGGGGGGTGTCGGGGGTGCGTGCCGGGGAGGCATCCAGGTTGGCGAAGGGCAGCGGCGCCGGGGCCTTCGGCGTCTGCTCCGCCATGGGCTTCTGGGCCTGCGGTGCCAGGGCCTGCGGTGCGGCCGCCTTCAACACTGGCACGCCGCCATTGTGCGGCAGGACGCGGGAGAATTCTCGCAGCACCGGCGGCATCCCGATCGGCGTCGGCTCCGGCACGACGACCGTGCCCTCGTGCACGGAGCTCTCGTCGTCCGAGGTGTCGGTGTCCTCCCTGTCCCCGAAGTACCCGAGATCCTCGGAAGCCTCCTCTTCCCCGGCCTCCTTCTCTTCATCCGTCTCTTCGGCGATGGCCGGAAGCTTCCTACCTCCCGCGAGGTGTCGCGCCGCCGGTCCCGTCCGCGGCGCGGGCATCTGCCGTGTCTCGGTGCCGTCCTGCACCGGCATGCCCTGCGAGGCGGAAGCGTCCTGCTGCTCCGTCGTCGGCTTCGTCACCGGGGCGTCCGGCTTCACCGGGATGCCGACCGTCACCGGCGTCAGACCCGAGACCTTGCCCAGGAACTCACCGCCGCGGTAGTAGCGGAACGTCACCCTCACCTGGCCGGTGCGGATCTCGTGCGGCTGGGGCGTCTTGGTACCGGTGAGTACGCTGCCGCTCTCGATCAGCGTGCCGCCGTCCCGCGACTGGCTGCCGCCGCCGACGGAGACGGTGCCCCGCAGTGTGGACGCGCCCACGTCGCCCTCGGCGCCGAGCTGTAGCCGGGCCGAGCGCTGTGTCGAGTCGTGCTGGGCCACGCCGTAACGGTGCCCGGCCTGGACGGCCTGCACCGCCTCGGCGGCCGTGTCGGTCCGGACCAGCTCCAGCTCCTCCGGCAGGTCGACGGTGGCCGTGACGCGGACCTGCTCGCCGGCCTCCTGCCACAGGTCGAAGCCGAGCGAGGCACTGGGCGGCAGATAGCCGTCCACCGGCACCTGCACGGTCGCCATGTGCACCAGCCACGCCTTGAGCGTTTCGCGGCTGAAGGCGTACTCCGCCTGCTGACGCCAGGTCCGGCGGCTGCTGACGGGCAGGGCGTCCCACCGGCCGGAGCCGAGATGCCGGGTGGCGCCCACCGACAACATCTGGTGGAGGCCGCCGACGGAGTCGAGGCTGCGGATGACCCATGAGCTGTCGGGCACCACGGCGGCCGGCGAAGCCGTGCCCGGCGCCGCGTTCTCCACCAGGACGGCGAAGCCGGCGGGCACGGTGCCGACCGCCCGGCCGGCGCCGCTGCGGGTCAGTGACGCCGAGAGGGGCGTCAGCCGGTGGCGCAGCCGGTCGGCGGCGCGCAGCAGCGTCAACGTCTTCAGCGTCCGCCCGTGCCGCAGGACGCGCGCCACACCGTGGAAGCCCGTGGCCGCTGCGAGGCGTGCGGCGCCCGAGGGCACGATGGCGACCGGGGGCACCGGTCGTGCCGCCAACTGTTCGCTCTTCGTGTGCAGGGTGCCCAGGGCCGCCTGCACCGCGCGGGCGCCCTGGCGGGCCACCGCGCGGCGCACAGCGCGCGGTATGCCGTCGCCCCGCGCCTCCATCGCGAAGTGGAGCAGGATCCGGCCGTGGTGGAGCGCCGAGTCGACCTTGCTCTTGGTGGTCCGGGCGGTCTTGCCCGTCGTACCGGCGATCGAGACGGTGTCGCTGCCGGTCACCGTGGAGACGTTGACGCCGCCCACGAGCTTGACGCCGGGTGCGATCGGGGCGGCGGCCGTGACCGACAGGCTGTGGCTCGTGGACGCCCCGCCGGCCAGTGCGGTCACCCCGTCCGTGCCGCCTTCGCCGAACGTCCGCTCGGCGCCGACGGTGAACTCGGTGACGCCGGCCCGTACCCCCTTCCCGATGTCCGTCACCGAGGCGGTGACGGAGACGACGCCCCCGCGCACATCGATGAACAGCGGCTGGTCCGCCGACATGCTGCGCAGCTTCTGCGTGAGCTCTTCGGCGGACAGTGCGTCCGCGAGGTCCTCCTTGACCCGCTGCCAGCGCCGTGCCGAGCCGAAGACCCGCCGCCCCCGCTCATCCAGCGCGCCGAGCAGCGTGACGAGGTCCGCGACGGAGTCCGGCAGCGTGACGTGCTGGACGATGTCGCTGTCTCCGAGGCGGCCGGTACGGGTGATCCGCTCGGGCGCCGGGATGTCCGGGGTCTGCTCGTGGCCGCTGCCGATGGCCTCACGGGAGGGGAAGGCGAAAAGTGCCGAGAGATGGCTCGCGGCCGTAAGGATCTTCCGCTCCTGCTGCGGTGCGAGCGCCGCGGCGCCGTCCACCAGGAGCTTCTCCCGCAGCTGCGCCGGATCCGGTGTCGCGGGCCGCTCGACCACGACGGTGAAGGCGAACGAGAGCGTCCCGTCGAACAGTTCGTACGGCTCGACGGTCTTGCCCTTGGCCACCGAGACGCCACCGGTGTCCAGGGCGTGGCCCGTGGTGGTGTCGGTGTTGCTGGTACGGGTGTACTGCGCGGTGACCACGGACGGGATCTTGGCGACCGCGTCCCCGATGACCTGGGTCCGCTCACGCCGGTCCCGCATCACACCGGTGGTGGCGGTCCGTTCGGTGCCGGTCTCCGACTCGAAGGCGGGCACGGTGCGGCGGTGGCGCATCGTGTGGGCGGTCAGCCCGGCCAGCGACACCTCGGCGGTGATGTTGCCGGCCCGCACCGTGAGCGTTCCGAAGGTGCCGGGCTGCCGGCTGAGCTGGGGGATGCGCGGTCGCAGCGCCCGCGGGTCGAGGACGGCCGCGAGCTGGGTCTCGGCCTGCGGCCAGTGCGGACCGAACACCGGCTGCAGCGCCTCGCGGAGGGCCGCCAGCGGGCCCCGGCGGTCGCTGATGCTCAGTACGTGGTCGGTGAGGGCGAGCCGGCGCCCCTGGGTGACCCGCAGCGGTGGCTGCACCGTTGTGGCCTGCGGCGGGTGCTGGGCGGCCGTGCGCTTGTGGTGCGCGGCGGCCGTCAGCTCCTGGTCGCGGGTGAAGACGTGTACGCCGTCGGAGCTCGGTGTGCACAGGGACTTCGGGATGGCCACGATGAACGGCAGGACGGCACCCTGCTCGGCGGCCGGTGTCGGGATGCGCTGCCCATTGTCGTCGGTGACGTCGAAATCGACGGTCGCCTCCGCGGCGAACACCACCATCGGCTCCGCGAACCGGGCGTTGGCCATGCTCTTGGCCTGCTCCGCGGCGCGGGTGCCGGTACGGGCCCGGGTGGTGCGGCCCACGCCGCCCGTCGGCTGGAGGTAGCCCTCCTTCGGCAGGGCGTGGTCGGTGCCGCCGAGCAGCTGCCAGCCGCCCTCGTGCCAGACCAGGTGGCGCAACGCGTGGCCGCTGCCGGTCTCGCTGAGGACGTTGAGGTCGGCGCTGTCGATCGTCCGCAGGTACCGCAGGGCTCGCAGGCCGGCGCCCGCCGAGATGGTGAGTTTCCTGCCGGCGGCGCCGGCCAGAGGTGCGCTGGCCAGCCGGTTGCCGCGGGTGAGACCGCTGATCTCCGCCGCGAAGTGCTCCCGGCGGAAGCTGCTGCGGTAGTACGCGCCGAGGCGCTCCCACTCCTCCTTGGTGAAGACCGACCGGCCGATGGTGTCGATCCGCTGCCGGATCCACACCTGCCACGCACCGGACTCCCGGCCCGGGGCGGGGTGTTCGGGGAACAGCTCGAAGCCGCCGCCGGGGAACAGGTCGAAGATGACGGACGAGTCCGGCAGCCCACCGTTCCACACCGAGAACGGTGGCCGGTGCACGGTCTCCGTACCGGAGAACGTCCGCGGCGCCAGCTGCCGCACCTGCCGCCGCGGCGGCGGCAGGACCTGCCGGTCCCCGCCGGCCGTCCGCAGCTCCTGCAACCAGGCAGCGGTGAAGACCGTGGCCGCGTCGGCCCGTTCGGTCTCCGCGGTCTCGGACAGAGTGCGGAACCCGATCGTGGTGCACGCCGCCGGAAGCGGCTTCGGGCCGCTGTCCGGGTGGATGAACTGGACCCGGACCAGGGCCACACCGTCGAAGACCGAACCGGGCGTCTTGTTCTTGACGGCCGTGCCGGTGCGGGCGGAGCGCGACGCGAGGGTGACGCGGTCGCTGCCGTCCTGCTCGCGGCGCTGGGCGGCCCCCTTGAACGGCGCCCCGCCGACCGAGGCGGCTTGCCCGCCGGCGGTGACGGAGGCATGGAAGCCGTCCGACGAGATCTCGCTGACCGTACGGGACACCTCGCTGCCGACGGTGAACTCCGTCAGCTTGGTGTCGTGCACATGGCCGATCGAGGCGACCTCGGTGGAGAAGAGCACCGAGCCGAGACCGTCCGGCAGCACGATCTCCAGCGGCTCACCGTTCATCGTCGCGGTGAACTGCTCGTGCAGCAGCCCGAAGTCGATGCGGGCGAGCAACTGTCCCCGCACCTGCGGCCAGGCGTCACCGAACTCCGCCTGTCCGACATCGTCGACCGACGGGCCGCCGGCGACCCGCTGCGCGAGCAGCTCCGCCACGCCGGCGAGCCGGTTGCCGTCGAGGTCACAGGCGTAGACGTCCTGCACGATGTCGGTGAAGCCGATGGCCAGCAGTTCCCGCACCCGGGGGGCGGGCAGCCGGTGGACGGCCGGTCCGCCGGTGTGGTCCGCCGATTCCCACTCGGGGACCAGCACCTCCGTGGGCAGGGTGACGGTGATCCGCTGCGAGCCGGCGGGCAGGCCGTCCGGGCGCGGGTCCTCCAGGGACAGCGGTTTGCCGCTCCCGTCGGTGGCGCGGATGCCGGAGAAGTCGAGGGTCAGATCGGCGACGGCCCGTACACGCAGAGCCTTGGACGAGGTCTTGGCCCGGGCGGTGACCCGGTCCACCTGCTCGCTGCCACCGCCGCCGGCGGTGTGGTGCTGCCCGGTCACCGAGAGGTCGGCGCGCACCTTGGTGACCGAACCGCGCGCTGCGCCGCCGTAGACGACGTTGTGTCCCCCTTCCACGGTGTGGCCGGTGCCCGAGCTGGTGTCCGTGCCGGTCTCGAACTCGACCTTGGGCAGGACCTCGGCGGTCACCGCGTCCCGCAGCGATCCCCCGATCTCGATCTCACCGGACCAGCCCGGCACCTCGATGGGCACCCAGCGCTTGCCGCCCCGGCTCAGCCCGGACAGCCACGGCTTGATCTGCTCCGTGCCGAGGTGGTCCAGGAGCTGGCGCTGTGCCGCCTCGGCCGCCTCGCTGCCGAGCGTCCTGCGCAGCACCGGCAGCAACGCATCGACCAGCTCCTCCGGACGGTCCCCGAGAACGGAGACGTGATCTCCGGCGCCGAGCTGCCCCTGCGCCAGCCGCACGGGCGGCGCCGGCAGCGGCGCGTCGGACGTCTTCTCCTCTCCGGCCTTCTCCTCCCCGGCCTTCTTCTCGTCCTTGGCCTTCTCCTGGTCCCCGTGCCTGCCCTGCTCCTGGCCCGGGGCGGCGGACTGCCGGCGGGTGGCGGACGCCGCCTTGGGGCGGGGGACGGTACCCGCCGGGCTCAGGACGTTCGTCGTGCCGGCCGGGGCGGGCGCGGTGGAGAGGTAGTGCTCCTGATTGCTGTCGGTCAGGGTGCGGACCACATGGACGGGGTGGCCGCCGTCGGTGAGGGCGTTCCACCTGGTGCCGCCCCTGTTCAGCACCGACAACCGGAGCGCGGGGTGGACCCGGGTGAACAGCAGCGGGACCAGATCGCCGCCGATGCCGTTGTAATGGCCCGGGGTCGCGATGTCGGTGACGATCTCCTGGAGGATGCCGGTGGCTTCGAGCACCGTGCGCCAGGCGTCGATGTCGAGGGCCGGTTCGTCCAGCCGCTCCGTCAGGTCCTGCCGGTTCGCCAGTTGCGGAGCCGCGAGATATTCCTGGATCCGCCTTACGTGGGCGGCGCGGTCGGCGTACCGGTCGAGGTCGTCCCGGCCCCGGAACGCCTCGGCCAGTGCCGCGACGAGCTGGTCCCAGAACACCGGGTCGCTGTCGGCGACCAGCTCCTGGAAGGCGATGACGAGCGGGGCACGCAGCGCCGCGATGTCCTCGGCCAGACCGAAGGAGGCCGGGTTCTGTCCCTGGGCGCGGAGCGAGTGCAGGACGGCGTGGAAGAAGCAGTCGCCGTTGGCTTCGACGGACCGGGGCTCCAGATCCGACGCCTCCAGGACAGCCGTCTGCTGCTGGTCCACCCGGAGCGCTTCCCACGCCCGGCGCCGGGCCTGCCGCTCCTGTTCCCGCCGCGCGAGGGCGTCCTGCCGCTGCTTCTGCCGCTGAGCGTCTTCCCGCTTCCTGTGTCCGGCGGCTTCCCGCCGCGGCGCGACGGCGCGCTGTGTTACGGCGGTGTTGTTCCGTTCCTCCGCCCCCTCGCGCTTCTCCGTCGTCACCGGCGGGGCTGCCGTGATCCGTACGACGCCGTCGACGGGCGGCTCCCAGGTGACCCGGTGGCCGCGGGTGAGCGGCGTGCGGTCCAGCTCCGGCCGGATGAACCGGTCCTCGAACTCCTCGTGCGTCAGGTACTCGCCGAGCGCCGTGACATGGCCCTCGGGACCCGCCTCGACCTGCCAGAGCAGCCCGTTCTCCGGCGCCGGAACCTGCTGTGCGCGCAGCAGGTCGAGCAGGAGCGGATCACGCCGGTCCTGCGCGGTGCGCGGCGGCACGTACCAGCCGGACGGGGTACGGATCGCCCGCGCACCGGTGTTGCCGAGGCCGAGCAGCGTCCCCTCCGGGGACAGCCGCATGGACAGCAGACCGGGGACGAGGAAGGTGGCGTCGAAGACGTCACTCTTCCAGCTCACCAGGCCCAGGGAACTGTGCGTGCGGATCGTGACCCGGACGTAGGCGTCCGTGGAGTCGTAGACACCCCAGAACGTGTCCGTCGCCGCGCCCTCGACGCGGTTCATGGCCCAGCCGGCGGTGCCGTGCGACAGGCTCAGGGAGTGGCCGGTGGACGTACCGCCGTTGACCGTGCCGGTGTCGGTCCCGTTCTCGCTCAGCGGGTACGGGCGCGAGCCGGACAGGCTGACGCCGTTGGAGCGGCCGGTGGTGGCGGAGAAGCCGGTGTTCTGCGAGCCGTAGTCGCTGCGCTCGCTCGTGCCGGGCCGGGTGGTCCGGAAGGCACCCGGACGGACCGGCACGATCGCGAGCTGGATCGTGCCCTGGGTGTCCGCCAGCAGCTGATCAACGGTCAGCAGGTCTGCCTGCAACTCATGGAGTGAGCCGGTCAGGCCGTGCTGGATGACGTGCCGGGCCAGGACGTTCGGGTCGATCAGCTTGCGCAGCGTGTCCTGCGCGAGGCGGCCCCGGCCGGCGAGGTCGCGCAGCGAGGCGCTGAACCGCAGCAGATCCCGCTTCAGCGCGTCGAACAGTCCGCGGACGGCCTCCGGGGCCAGCTCGACCAGCGCCGCCTTCCGGGCCAGTTCCGCGGCGTCGATGCCGTGGTGCGTGCCGAGCTCCGGCATCTTGAGCAGACGCTTCGCCGGGGGGAGGGCCTGGGCCTCGGCCTGCTTGTTCTCCGCCGTCAGCTCCTGAGTGGCCGTGTCCGCCAGCTCCGTGACCGCGATCAGGACCTCTTCGGCCAGCGGCACCTGAACGGACTTCGGCGTGTGGTGCTCCGGCTGGAGCACCCGCGCCAGCAGCCGGCCCATCCCGAAGGTGAGGGCGGTCGCGGCCTGCGAGACGCGGACGGTCTCCTGGACGGTGATCTCCAGCGTGCCCGGCACGGTGTAGCCGGCCAGTGTGCCGCTGAGCGTGAAGCCGTCGTGCCGGCGGGTCATCGTGCCGTTCGAGCCGGACTGCGCCTGCGAACGCGAGCGGCTGAAGGACGACGACCAGGTGCCGGCGGAGCCGCCGAGCGTGCTGCTCAGGCTCTTGCTCTTCGAACGCCCCTCGTCCGTACGGATGTTGGACTGCACGTACCGGCTGATCGTCCCCTCGACGATCTCGCCGCTGTGCGTGGCCTCCAGGAGGGTGCCCTCGCCCTCGCCCCGGTTGAGGCGGAGCACGAGCTGGGTGTGCGAGCGGAAGCCGGGCCTGTCCGGGGACAGGGCGTGCAGGACCACTCCGGCGCCGCGCAGCGCGTCGGTCATGGCGACCAGAGAGCCCGGCGCGAGCAGCATGTCCAGGGTGCCGGTCAGGGCGGTGCCCGGGGTCTCCAGCCGCCACAGGGCGTTCTTGCCGCCGCGCGCCGCTTCGTGGCCCAGCAGCTCGTTGACGCCCCGCATGATCTGCCGGGACAGCGTCCCCTCGGTGCCGGGGCCGGCGACCAGCCGCTCGGTCACGGTGGTGAGCGGCAGCGTGCGTACCGGCAACTGCTGCGGCACGGCGACCGGCGGGGTGATCTGCGGCGTCCGGGCCGTGGACTGCGGCCGCAGGAAGCGGACACCGCTCGGGATCTCGACGGCCACCGGCTCGGGCTTCTGCGTCTTGACGGTGAGCAGCTGCGTGAAGTCCTCGGCGACGGCGGTGACCGTCCAGGTGATGTCCGCGGCGTGCAGGGAGTGCGGCACACCGGTCAGGATGCTGAAGCTGCCCGAGTTGACGTTGAGGATCCGCGAGACGCTGCGGCCACGGCTGTCCGACGCGGCGTGACCGAGGGACGCACCGCCCTTCTCGCCGTCGAGCCCGAGGGTGTGGCTGTGGTTGCGGAAGAAGTTACCGGTGGTGGTGGACCGGGTGCCGGTGAATCCGGCCGAGTACTCGTTGAGGTCCATCGTGTTCAGCGGCAGCGCGCCCCGGACCTGTCGGACCTCGCCGACCTCTGCCTGGAGCACCAGACGGATCCGGCGGTCGGTGAACGTCCCGTCCAGGACGAGCTGCCCCGGTGCCGCGTCGGACGCACTGTGCAGCGCCGCGACGAGCTGGTCGGGCAGGACCATCGCCTGCGCCTGGAGGAGGGCCGCCGCCTCCGGCACACCCAGACCCCGGAGCGCGCCGACCACCAGCTCGCGGACCTTGCCGGCCCCCTGCACGTCGATCACCCGGTCCCGCTGGGTGAACGCACCGGTGGGGTTCGCCACCGGTGCGGTGTCCTGCTCCGGCGGCTCGACGGGCACCAGCCACCCCGCCTCACCGGACAACGTCCGGCCGGTGACGGTGTGCTGCTTCTGCGTCGCCGGGGTCTGCCCGCCCTTCCACAGCTCCCAGGTCCTGAGCAGCGCCTTCTCCGCCTTGCTGAGCAGGCCCCGCGGCGCGAGCCGGTGGACGGTGACCGACGGCCGCAGCCGCACCCGGTAGGTGTGCAGCACATTGGCGTTCTCCGGGGACGCGGGCCGTGCGTAACCGTGGAGTTGGTAGGTGTAGTACGCGTTCGAGTGCTGCCGGCCGGTCGTGTACGACATCGAGAAGCCGGGGGAGTACCCGACGGCGGGGGCGGTGCCCAGACCGGCCGAGACGCCGCTGCTCAGCCCGAACGTGGTGCTGTGGGAGTCGGAGTTGGCCGTGTCGCGCATGGCGGCGGGCCAGTGGTCGAACCCGGTCCGCGGCAGCAACTGCCGGGAGACGGGCGCGACGTCCTGGGAGAACTCGTCCACGGGCAGCCGCTCGGCGTGCACCGAGAAGACGATCACTTCCTGGACGTTGTCCGGGAGCTGACGCGTCATCGTGTGCGAGACGCCGTCGGGCGAGAACAACTCCGCCATCTGGTAGTTCAGCGACTCGGGGTGGAAGTGGGTGTCGAGGAACCCGTTCCGGGCGACCAGTTCGAGTTCGCTCCAGGTACCGATGCCCGTCTTCTGTTCCGCCCTCCGCAGCGCGGTGATCAGCTCACTGCGGACGTCCTTGGCGCCGGACAGCCCGGCGGGCGCGAACAGGCCGGTGGGCCCGGTCGCCGCCGACAGCTCCTCCGGCGGCTCCGGCAGGTCGTCCGTCTCCCCTTCCAGAAGGGCGGCGGGCTGGTACGTGAACGGGTCGGGCAGTGCGCGCCCGGGGGCAGCACGGAGGGCCGCCCGGTCCAGCGCCGTACGGAATCCGTCGGCCAGCGCGGCGGGCACCCGGACGATGACGGAGATGTCGGTGCCGAGCGGCTTCCCGGAGGGGCGGCCGAGCTGGCGGGCGCCGACCTTGAGATGGACGGACAGCAGGAACGGCACGGTGTCGCCGCCGAAGCGGAGCGTCTGCCACCGGCCGCCACCGATGTCGTACGCGGTGCTCGTGCCGCTGGAGGTGGACGCGCTCACGGTGAGCGGCGACGCGCTGGCCGAGACCGCTCCCAGGTCCGACCCGGGCGCCAGGGACACCCCGGCGCTGAGCGAACGGCTGCTGCCGGCACCGGTACTGGCGCCGTGCAGGCTGAGCCGGCGGGTGTTCCGGCTGGCGGGGACCGGGGTGGGGTCGCCCACCTGCTCGACCGCGGTGATCCGGCCCAGCAGCGAGATGAGCAGCAGACCGCCGTCGCTCATGTGGACCGGCGGCAGATGCGTCTCCCCGCTGAGAATCCGCGTGAGGTCCGTCATCACGTTCAGCTCGCCCAGCCGGCTGTGGACGAATTCGTGCAGCGGGGAGCCCGCACGGGTGTCCGAATAGTTGGCGAACAGCTGGCTGCGCAGCCGCCCGAGACCACCGACCTGCTGCGGCACCATGGGGAAGCGCAGTGCCTGCTCGGTGAGGAGACCGTATGCGGAGTCCGTCACGCCGGCGGGCAGCGGGTCGATCCGCCACGGCAGGGTCGGACGGTTGGCCGCCAGGGCGGACAGTTCGGCCGAGAAGGCCACGACGAGGCCGCCGCTGGTGGTGGCGGAGGTGCGCCGGCCGGTGCCCGCCGTCGTGGTGACGGTGAGCTGGACCCCGGGGAACGAGAAGTGCGTCAGCTCGCCGCTGAGGCCCAGCGACGGGTTGGCGTACACCAGGTCGGTCCGGCTGCCGCCCTCGCTCCGCGTGGCCTTCGCGCCGGCCGTGACCTTGGGGCCGGGAACGACCGCGCCGTTGGCGGCGGAGACCAGCTTGGCCGCGTCCGAGGCGCTGAGCCCGCGCGAGGCCGACAGGGAGGTGGACAGCGACGTGTTACGGCTGGAGCCGGCCTCCTGAAGACCGATGTTCACCTCGCCGTGCGGCCGGTACTGCGGGCCGAGCGCCCGCGCCGTGTTCCGGTCGACGCCGGTGAGCGTGATCCGGAAGGTGGCCGCGGAGACCGTACGGCGGGTGTGCGGCTCGTGCAGCGTCAGTCCGCCGTCGAGCAGACGCTGGGCGAAGTCCCGCGGACCCAGCGTGGCCAGCGTACGGTCGACCTCGGCGCGGGCGACGTCCCGCAGCCCCGCGGGCACCAGACCCACGATGACGTCGGCGACGGTGGTGCCCGGGGCGACCGGGGCGTGCTCCGTCCCGTCGGCGTTCCGCGGCGTCTCCAGACCGTCGAAGCGGATGTCGTGGAACGAGACCACGGTGCCGAACGTACCGAGCGGGAACGAGCCCCCCTCCGCGAAGCCGTGCGGCACCTGGGTGGACCGGCGCAACCGCTCGGCGGTCTCGTCGTCGCTGCTGATCTCCTTGTGCGCTTCGGAGACCTTCTGCTCGCCCTTGCCGACGCCCTTCGCGACCGCCTTGCCCTTGCCGCTCGCCGTGCTCCTGGTGCTCTCCTCGTCCTCGACGAAGGAGGGGATGTCTCCTGCCAGGTGGGCGGAGGCAGAGCTCTCCCCGGAGTTGTCGAAGGGGTGCGGTGCGGAGGCATAGCGGTTGCTGGAGCTGGAGCCGCCGGCCTGGTCGGTCGACTCCTCCGGGGTGGTGAGGCCGTGTCGGCTGCTGGGTGTGCCGCCTACGCGGCGTTGCCTGCGCTGGGTTTCCGTGCCGATCCAGGAGCTGATGGTGTGCGGGGTGTCCTCGGGCAGGCCGGTGCGCTGCTCGTCGGTGAGCGTCACTGTTTCGCCGGCGAGGAACGCGTCGTGTTGGGCGTCGGTGAGCCGGTCCTGTACCTGCGGGGGGAGGGCGGCGAGGTCCGCCGTGCGCTGGGCCTGCGACGCGGCTGCCGCCGCCGCGTCCGCCGCTTTCCGGCCCTTGAGGAACAGTGCCCTGGCCACCTGCTCGACCGCGTCGCCCAGCGCCTCGCGGCGGCGGTCGGACTCGGCGTCGGTGCCGATGACCGGGGGCCACCGCAGGATGCTGGAGGCGAACCGGACACGCGTTCCTTCGCCGCCCTCCAGCAGAACCTGCGGAGTGACCCTGACGGCCGCCGCGACCTCGTGCAACGCCAGCGGGATACCGCCCAGGGCCTGGGCCATTTCCACCAGGCGGAGCCGCCACTCTCCGGGGAGGAGGTTGAGGCTGCGGGCGAGGTCCACCAGCTCCCGGGCGTGGAACCACGGGTGCCGGTGCGTGTCGTTGAGCGCCGCGAACCGCTCCTGGCTCATCCCCAGCTGCCGTGCGCGCCAGGTGGCGATGGCCGGGGTGAGGGCGTCGCGGTGCGCGGTGGCGTGCTCCCACAGCGCACGGCGCTGTTCGAGCGACATCCGGTCGTAGCTGCCGTGCGGCAGGTAGGGCGTCTCCCTGCCCGGCTGCGGCAGGGACTCCGCGAGGGCGGGAAGCTCCTCGATCCCCACGCTCCAGGTGTGGAGTGTGGTGAGCAGCGAGAGGAGGAAGAAGGCTTCGTCCTCGTCGAGCCGGGTCGGGTGCTGCGGGTCCTCGACATCGATACCGAGCTGGTTCAGCAGCAGCTCGAAGTCCTCATTCCGCCAGTGGAAGAGGGTGTTGCTCCGCTGTGCCGCGCGGCCTCGGAGGTAGCCCTTGAACACAGCGAGCAGACCGTGCTGTTCGGGTTCCAGGCCGAAGACATCGGCGATGTACAGGAGGTTGAACGCCAGGACCGGGTCGACGTCCAGCTGTTCGGTGAGTGTGCGGACATCGCTCACCGCGAGGCGTTCGGTGCTCACACTGTGGTCGTAGAGGATGTGCGCCAGAGCGTGGGGCGCGCCGGCCGTGTGGACGTAATCGGCGATGTCCGCGAACGTGATGCCGTGCGCGGCCAGCTGCCGGTACCTCTCGACGTTGCTGTGGTTCCCGGAGCCGTCGGTGAGGCCGGGCAGGCGGTGGGCGACCCACCTCTCCAGCGTCTCCATGACCTGGCCCCCGCCGGGGGCCATCACGAACTCGCGCCGGACGTCGAGACCGGTGCGGGCCGCCCTGGCGTCCGCGGCGCTGTCGATCCGGGCCAGGAAGTCGAGGAAGTCCTCGTCCCGCATCTCCTCGAACGGTTGACCGGCCATCAGGAGGATCACGTGCAGCGGCGAGAGCCATCGTCCGGTCCACTCACGGCCGATGGCGCCGCCGGGGCCGGTGAATGCGGGGTCGGACAGGGCCCGGTACAGCCAGGCCCGGTCCTGCGGGGTGTGGGCCCCGGCCAGGGCTGCGACGTCCCGCAGGAGTGATTCGCACCTCGTGAGGAACGATGCGCTGTCCGGGAGGTCGAAGACCTGGCGGAAGTGCGTGAGGGCGGCCTGCTCGTCGCCGAGCAGCTCAGGCCGGAGCGACCAGTGGGTACCCGGTACCGCTCCTCGCCGGGCCAGGTCGTCGAGCGTATCGGCGACCTGCTCCGCCTCCGGGTCGAGGTCCTCCGGATCGAGGTCGTCGGTCTCCTGCTGGGCCAGCGGCTCGAACAGCTCCCGCAGGTCGTCCGGTCCGGCGAGGGAGCGGAGCGTGTCCAGCCGGAGGGGGAAGCGCCTGAGCACCTCGAAGAGGGCGTGGGGGGCCTCGCTCAGCCCGAGGGCGTCGAGCGTTTCCTGGACGGCTTCGGGCGCCGGGACCTCGCCCGTGGTGGCGACGAAGCGGACGAGATCGTTCATCCGGACGCCCAGCATGTACTGCAGGGTGCCCAGCCGCAGGACCTCACCGGCGGTGAAGCCCGGGAACAGGTTGCCGTGCTCCCGCAGGGCGGACGCGATCAGGCCGTTGGCCGGCGACGCCGCGAGGTCTTCCCGTCCCGCGGCCGACTCTTCGCCGAGGAGCCCGGAGTAGCCCATACGGCGTTGGCCGCGCTCGGCTTCCGTACCGATCCAGGACGCGACGGTGCCCAGGCTCACGGGAGGGCCGGCGTGCCGCGAATCGGTCAGCTCCACCTCCTCGCCGGCGAGGAACGCGAGTCGCTGGTCCTCGGTGAGCAGGTCCTGCACCTGCGGGAGGGCGGCGAGGTCCGCCGCACGCTGGGCCTCCGTCACGGCAACCGCCGCCGTGCGCGCCGCTGCCGGGCCGTTGAGGAGCAGTGCCCGCTCCACCTGGCTGACCGCGTGGTTCACCCCGGCCAGGCGACGGCCGATCTCGGCATCGTCATCGGGGCCGAGGAGCGTGGGCCACCGCAGGAACTGGGAGATCAGCCAGGCCCACTCCTGCTCGCCGGCCGCCATCATCTCCTGCCGGGTGAGGCCGAAGGCCGTGGCGACCTCGTCCAGCGCCTGCGGGATCGCGCCCAGTTCCTGGGCCTTGGTCACGAGACGTGCCGCCGCCCGGCCGGTCAGGCCCAGGGTGCGCAGGGAGTGCGGCACTTCACCGAGCAGTACGGCGAGGTCGACCAGGTGCGGCCACGACCGCTGGGGAAGGCCGAGGTCACGGGCGAGGTCCACCAGTTTCCGGGCGTTGAACCAGGGGTGCTCGGCCGCATCGTTGAGCCTGTCGAACCGTTCCTGGTCCAGCCCCAGTTGGTGGGCGCGCCAGGCGTTGACGGTCGGGATGAGGGCGTCGTGGTGCGCGGCGGCGTACTCCCACAGCGCGCGGCGCTGCTCGGGCGTTGCCGCGTCGTACCCGGCCTCCGGCAGCTCGGGTGCCTGCGGGTGGTGGACCGCCATGGAGGTGGCGAACGCCGGCAGCTCCTCGACGCCGACGTTCCAGGTGTGGAGCGCGGTGAGCAGCGAGAGGACACGGGACGCTTCGGTTCCGCCGTGCGTGAGCAGGTCGGGGACGCTGATGCCGTGCTGTGCCAGCAGCACCCCGAAGTCCCGGTCCCCCCAGCGCAGGAGGGTCTCGTCGCGCTCCGTGCGGGCCTGGGGGCAGCCGGCGAACACGTGGAGCAGGTGGCGCTGGGCGTCGTGCAGGCCGATGACGTCGGCGACGTGCAGCAGGCTGAGCGCCGCCGCCGGAGCGATGTGCAGCTCTTCGGCGAGCGCGTGGACGTCGGCCGTGTGGCGCTGCTCGCGCCGGCCCTCCGTGCCGATCCAGGGCGTGAGGGTGCGGGGCGTGTCCTGGGGCAGGCCGGCGTGCTGCTCGTCGGTCAGCGTGACGGGCTCGCCCCTGCGGAACGCGTCGCGCTGGCCGCCGGTGAGCCGGCTTCGCACCTGCTGGGGGAGGGCGGCGAGCTCTTCCGCACGCTGTGCCCGTGCCGCGGCCTCCGCCGCCGCACGCGCGGCCTCCGGGCCTTCCAGGAGCAGGGCCTTCAGCACCTGCTCGATCGCGTGGGTCCGGGCCGCCCGGCGGCTGCCGGTCTCGGCACCGTGGATCCGGGGCCACTTCAGGACCTGGAGCGCCAGCCAGACACCGCCCCCTTCGCCGGCCGCCACCAACTCCTGGGGGGTCGTGCGGTGGATGTCCGCGACCCGGAGCAGGGCGTGGGGCATTCCGCCCAGCCCCTGGGACATGGCCACGAGGCGCGCTGCCGCCTGGCCGGTCAGGCCCAGGGCACGCAGGGCGTGGGGCACCGTACCGAGCTGTTGGGCGAGGGCCACCAGGCGGGGTGCCGACTCGTGGGGCAGGTGGAGCCTGCGGGCGAGGTTCACCAGCCGTCGGGCGTGGAACCAGGGGTGGCGGCTCGTGTCGGTGAGTGCGTCGAACCGTTCCTCGGACAGTCCCAGTTCCCAGGCGCGCCAGGCGTTGACGGTCGGGGTGAGGGCGTCGGGGTCCTCGGTGGCCTGCTCCCACAGATCGTGGCGCTGCGGGAGTTCCGTGGCGCTGTACCTGCCGTTCAGCCTGAGTTCCTGCGGGCCGCGAGCCGTCAGGAAGTCCGCGAGCGCCGGCAGTTCCTCGATACCGACGTCCCATGTCTGGAGCGCGCGGAGGAGGGAGTCGAGGTAGGAGGCCTCGTCGCGGTCGGGGTTGTGGTCGGGGTCGCTCAGGGCCGTGATGTCGACGCCGTGGTGCGTCAGCAGCCTGAAGAGGTCCCGGTGGCCCCAGCGGAAGAAGGCATTGCCCTGCTCCGCGAGGTGGTGGAGGTAGTCCCCGAACACCTGGAGGACCGTGTGGTGATGTCCGTCCTCCAGACTGAGGAATGTGGAGATCTGCACAAGGCTGAGCGCCGTCATCGGATCGATGCGCAGCTCATCGGTGAGGCGGCGGACCTCGTCCACCACGGGCCGTTCGACGTTCGCGCTGAACTCGTAGAGCGCGTGCATCAGGTCGTTCGGCGCGCCGGTCTGACGGACGTAGTCGACGGTGCTCATGAGCGTGACGCCGATCGCGGCCAGCTGCCGGTGCTCCTCGGCGCTCCGCATGCCTCCGACGTTGCCGATACGGCCTGCGTGCTCGGCGACGTGGCGCTCCACAGCCGCCATGAGCTTGTGTCCGCCGGGTTCCAGCGGCAGCTCCTGCCGGATATCGAACTCGTCCATCATGTGCGCCCGGTGGATGACCGTGCTGTCGATCCGGTCGAGGAAGTCGAGGAAGTCCTCGTTCCGCATCCGGTCGAACCGGTGCCAGCCCATCAGATGGAACACGTGCAGCGGCGAGAGCCATCGTCCGGTCCAGTCCCGGTCGATGGCGCTGCCGGGGCCGATCAACGCGGGGTGGGACAGGGTGCGGAACAGCCAGGCACGGTCCTGCGGGGTGTAGGCCTCCGCCAAGGTGGCGAAGTCCTGGATCAGCTTGAGGTGCCCCTCGGTGACCGGCAGGCCGAGGGCGTTGAGGAAGTGCTCGGCGGCGGCCTTTTCGATGTCGAGCTTTTCGATGAGCTCCAGGAAGTGGTCCGAGTCGAGGTCATCCTCCTCGAGGTCTTCCAGCGGCTCGAACATCTGGCGCAGGACGTCCGGTTCGGCGAGGGAGTGGAGCGTGTCCAGCCGCAGGGGGCGGTGGGTGAGGACGTGGTAGAGGGCGCGGGGGTTGTCGCTCAGGCCGAGGGCGTCGAGCGAGTCCTGGAGGGTTTCGGGGTCCGGGATCTCGCCGGTCGCCCGGGTGAGGGGGACGAGTTCGTCCATCGAGACGTCGAGCAGGCGGCGCAGGGCGTCCAGGCTCAGGACCTGTTCGGGGGTGAAGCCCGAGAGCAGGCGGCCGTGTTCGCGGCGCAGGGCGGCGACCATGGGGGCGACCGGCAACTGCACGCCGTTTTCCTGCACACCGTCTTCCTGCACCGCAGGCGGGGCCTCGTAGGCGGGCAGATCGGCGATGTCGTAGGCCGGCGGGCGCCAGGTGTCGGCCGACGGCAGCTCGGGGATTTCCAGGCCCTCGGTGTCGACCTCGCCGAGGGGCCCGGAGTAGTCCGTTTCCCGATCCCTGCGCTGGATTTCCGTGCCGATCCAGGACGCGACGGTGTTCGGCACGTCCTGAGCCGAGCCGGTCCGCAGCTGCACGGTCTCGTTGGCGAGGAACACGGCGCGCTGGACGTCGGTGAGCGTCGGGGGGGTGCTGGTGAGGAATGCGGTGCGCTGTTCGGCGGTGAGTGTGAAGGTTTCGCCGGTCACGAGCGCCGCGTGTTGGGCGCCGGTGAGCGCGATGGGGTCGTTGGAGAAGAGCGCGGTGCGCTGGGCGTAGGTGAGGACGGGGGGCTGGCTGTTGAGGAGCGCGGCGTGCTGTTCCTCCGTCAGTTCCACCTCCTCGCCGGTGAGGAACGCGTCGCGCTGGCCGGCGGTGAACAGGTCCCGCACCTGCGGAGGCAGGGCGGCGAGGTCTGCCGCACGCTGGCGGTGCGAAGCCTCTGCCGCCGCCGCGACCGCTGCTGCTTCCGCCTGCTCCGCCGGGTTGAGGAACAGTGCCCTCTCCACCAGCCGGACCGCGTGGTTCAGCCCGGCCTGGCGACGCCCGATCTCGACATCGTCGTAGGGGCGGCGGAAGACCATGGGCCACCGCAGGAACTGGGACACCAGCCGGAGCCGTGCCTGGCTTTCCGGTTCCACCAGCTCCTGCGGGGTGAAGCCGTAGGCCGCGGCGATGTCGATCAGGGTGCGGGGCACTCCGCCCAGATTCCGGGCCATGGTCACGAGGTGTGCTGCCGGTCGGCGGGTCAGGCCGAGGGCGAGCAGATCGTGGGGTACGGCGCCGAGCTGTTCGGCGAGGTCCATCAGGTGGGGCCACGACCCATGGGGCAGGTCGAGAGCGTGGGCGAGGTCCGCCAGTTCCTGGAGGTGGAACCAGGGGTGCTCGGCCGCGTCGTTGAGCCTGTCGAACCGTTCCTGGTCCAGCCCCAGTTGGCGGGCGCGCCAGGTGGCGAAGGTCGGGATGAGGGCGTCGTGGTGCGCGGCGGCGTACTCCCACAGCGCACGGCGCTGCTCGGGCGTTGCCGCGTTGTAGCCGTCCCCCGGCAGCAGCCTGGCCGCCTGTGTGTCCTGTGCGGTCACGTGTTCCGCGAGCGCCGTGAGTTCCCGGACCCCGGCGTTCCATGCCTGGAGCGTGGTGAGCAGCGAGATGGTGTAGGCGGTTTCGGCCCCGCCCTGCCCGGTCAGTTCCCGGACGTCGACGCCGTGCCGCTCCAGCAGCTGTTCGAAGCGTGTGTCTTTCCAGATGAGGAGAGTCTTGCTCTTCTCCGTGTGGGTCAGCAGGTCGTCGCGGAGCACGCGGAGCAGGCCCCACTGCTCTTTCCGGAGGCCGATCAGGCCGGCGGCGTGGACGAGGCTGAACGCCGACACCACGTCGATGTTCAGGTCCTCGCTCATCGTGCGGGTGTCGCCCAGCACGGATGCCTCGTTGGCCGCGCTGTGCTCGTAGAGCGCGTACATCAGGCTGCTGTCCGCGCCGGTCTCGTGGACGTAGTCGGCCATCGCTCCCAGCGTGATGCCGAGACCGGCCAGCCGCTGGTACTCCTCGACGCTCCGGTCGTGCCCGGCGCCGCCGTGCCGGCCCGCCCGGCGGGCGAGCCACTCCTCCAGCGCCCTCTTGAGCGCGAGGCCACCGGGAGCCACCTCGATCTCGTGCCGGATGTCACCGTCCCGGGCCGCCGCGGAGCTCTTGATCCGCGTAATGAAGCTGACGAAGCTCTCGTGGCGCATCTCGTCGAACGGGTGTCCGTCCATCAGCGCGATCACGTGCAGCGGTGACAGGTGCCACCCGGCCCATACCCGCCTGGTGGCGCTGCCGTGGCCGATGAACGCGGGTGCAACCAGGGTCCGCAGGAGCCAGGCACGGTCCTGCGGACCGTGGGCACCGGCCACGGCGGCGACGTCCCGGAGGAGCCGTGCCGTCTGCGCGGTGTTCGGCAGACCGAGGACGGTGACGAAATCCTGGAAGGCGGAGTTCTCTTCCGGGTCCTGGAAGGCGGAGCTCTCCTCCGGCATCTGGGTGGAGGCAGAGCTCTCCCCGTGGCGCGGTACCAAGGCATAGCGGTTGCTGGAGCTGGAGCTGCCGGCCTGGTCGGTCGACTCCTCCGGGGTGGAGAAGTCGTCCTGGCTGGTGGGTGCGCCGCCCGGCACGCGCTGCGTGCGCCGGGTTTCCGTGCCGATCCAGGAGCCGACGGTGTGCGGTGTGCCCTGGGAGTCGGTGAGTGTCACCGTTTCGCCCGCGAGGAACGCGGTGCGCTGGTCGGCGGTGAGCTGGTCCTGTACCTGCTGGGGGAGGGCGGCGAGGTCCGCCGCGCGCTGGGCCCGTGAGAGGGCTGCCGCCGCCGCGTGAGCTGCCGCCGTCGCGGGAGCCGCTGCCGGGCCGTTGAGGAACAGCGCCCCCGCCACCTGCTTGACCGCGTCGTTCAGCGCGGTCCGGCGGCGCTCGGACTCCTCATCGGTGCCGATGACCGGGGGCCACCGCAGAATCCGGGAAGCCTGCCCGATCCGCTGTTCCGCGCCGGACGCCAGCAGGTCCTGGGTCAGGACCACGAGGTCTGCCGCCGCCTGGCCCCTCACGTCCAGGGCGCGCAGGGAGTGCGGCACGGCGCCGAGCTGGTCGGCGAGGTCGACCAGGTGGGGTACCGACTCGTGGGGCAGTTCCAGGTGCTGGGCGAGGCCCACCAGTTGCCGGGCGTCGAACCAGGAGTGGCCCGCGATGGCGAGTGCGTCGAACCGCTCCTGGGTCAGCCCCAGTTGCCGGGCGCGCCAGACGTCGATGGCCGGTGCGAGGGCGTCGCGGTGCGCGGCGGCGTACTCCCACAGTGCACGGCGCTGCTCAGGCGTCGCTTCGTCGTAGCTGTTCCCCGGCAGTTCGGGCGTCTGCGCGTCGTGGGCCGCCAGGAACTTCGCGAGTTGAGGCAGTTCCTCGATGCCCACGCCCCATGTGTGGAGGGTGGTGAGCAGCGAGACGACGTAGTCGGTTTCGGTCCCGGGGAGGTCGAGCAGGTCCGCGACGCTGCCGTTGAGGCCGTGCTGCTGCAGCAGCGGTTCGAGGCCCTCGTCCCTCCAGCCGATCAGGAGGTCGCCCTGCTCCGCCATGTCCTGGAGGTGGCCTGTGAACGCCTTGAGCAGGTCGAGCTGGTTGCTTTCCAGGTAAAGGACATCGGCGACGTACCGGAGGTTGAACGCCAGAGCCGGGGCGATGTCCAGCTGCTCGGCGAGGGCGCGGACACGGCTCACCACGGACTGGCGGGCGAGCGCGCTCTGCTCGTAGAGGGCGTGCGCCAGGTCCGGGTGCGCGCCGGTCTCGTGGACGTATGTGGCGCCTTCCGCGAAAGTGACGCCCTCGCCGGCCAGGAACCGGTAGTCCTCGGCCTCCAGTTCCCGGCCGCCGCCGGCATGGACGCCTGCCCGGCGGGCGACCCACAGCTCCAGCGCCGTCATGACCCCGGCGCCGCCGGGCTCCACTGCGGCCCCCTCCCGGATGTCGGCCCCTGTGTCGCGCTCCCGAACTGCCGCGTCGATCCGCGTCAGGAAGCGGAGGAAGTCTTCGTGGCGCATCTCGTCGAACGGATGATCAGCCATCAGGTTGATGACATGCAGCGGCGAGAGCCACTGCCCGGTCCACTCGCGTCCGGCCGCGCCGCCGGGGCCGGTGAACGCGGGGTCGGACAGGGTCCGGAACAGCCAGGCCCGGTCCTGCGGGGTGTGGGCTCCCGCCAGGGCGGCGGTGTCCCGCAGGAGCTGTCCGTACCGCGTGAGGGACGCCGCGGTGTCCGGGAAGCCGAAGACGCGGAGGAAGTGGTCGAGGGCGGCCTGCTCGTCGTCGAGCAGGCCGGGCTGCAGCGACCAGTGGACGCCGGAGAACGTTCCTTGCCGGGAGGGGAGCTGGGCGAGCCCGTCGAGGACTTCGACGACCTGCTCCACCGCCGCGTCGGGAGCCGTCTCCTGCTGCGCCAGCGGCGCGAACAGGTCCCGTAGCGCCTGCGGTCCGGCGAGCGAGTGGAGCATGTCCAGCAGCCGGGGGCGGAGGCTGAGCACCCGGTAGAAGGAGTGGCCGTGGTCGCTGAGCCCGAGGGCGTCGAGCGATGCCTGGAGCGCCTCCGCACGCGGTACCTGGCCCATTTTCCAGACCAGGATGGCGAGATCGTCCTTCGCGACGCCCAGCATGTGCTGCAGGGTGTCCAGGTTGAGGTCTCCCCCGTCCGCAGGGGGGTGGGCGCTGTATGCGGGCACTTCGAAGGTGTCGGCGTAGGACGGCGGGAGAGCGCCGGAAGCGGCCGTCGGCACGGTGACGAGCATGGTGTCGTCGATGTCGCTGTCGCGAACGTCGCTCGCCCGGCGCTGGGCCTCTGTGCCGACCCAGGAGCTGAGGGTGTAGGGGGTGTTCTCGGGCAGTCCGGCGCGGTGCGGACCGGTCAGGGCCACCGGTTCGCCCCTGCGGAACGCGTCGCGCTGTACTGCGGTGAGCCGCTCCCGCACGCTCGGCGGAAGGGCGTTGAAGTCCTCCTCGCGCTGAGCCTGGGACGCGGCCTCCGCCGCTGTGTGTGCCGCCTCGGGGCCTTCCAGGAGAAGTGCCTTGACCACCTGGTCGACCGCGTGGGCCAGGCCCACCCGGCGGCGGTCGGCCTCGGCGTCGGCGCCGAAGATCGGGGGCCACTTCAGGAACTGGAACGCCAGCCAGATCCGCCCCTGCGGGCCGGCCGCCGCCAACGCCTCCGGCGTCGTTTCGTACCTCACCGCGACCTGGGGCAGCATGGCGGGCACGCCGCCCACCGCCTGGGCCATGGCCACGAGGTGTGCCGCCGACTGGCCGGTCAGGCCCAGGCCGGGCAGGGTACGCGGCACCTCACGGAGCTGTACGGCGAGGTCGACCAGGTGGTGTACCAGGCCGTCGGGGAGTTCGAGGTCACGGGCGAGGTTCACCAGTTCCCGGGCGTGGAACCAGGGGTGGCGGGCCGGGTCGTTGAGCTCGTCGAACCGTTCCTGGGTGAGCCCCAGTTCCTGGGCGCGCCAGGTGGCGATGGCCGGGGCGAGGGTGTCGTGGTGCTCGGCGGCGTACTCCCACAGATTGCGGCGCTGCCAGTCCGAGGAGTCGTCGTAGCTGCCCAACCTCAGCCCGGGTGCCTCCTGGTCGTGCTCCGTCAGGAACTCGGCGAGTGCCGGCAGATCCTCGATCCCGACGCCCGCCGTGCGGAGCGTGGTGAGCAGCGAGACGGCGTAGGCGGCTTCGGCTTCGCCGAGCCCGGAATCCGCCGGCATGTCGACGCCGTGCTCCACCAGCAGCCCGGCGAGGTACGGCCTCCGCCAGTGGAGGAGGGCGTCGCCCTGGCCCGCGCGGCCCCGGAGGTAGCCCGTGAACACGTGGAGCAGGTCGTACTGCGTGTCCCGCAGGCCGATGACGTGAGCGAGGTACGCGAGGTTGAGCGCCAGCTCCGCATCGACGTGCAGCGTCGAGGCGAGTGTGCGGGCGGTGTCCACCAGGGGCCGTTCGGTCTTCGCGCTGTACTCGTAGAGCGTGTGCAGCAGGTCGTCGGGCAAGCCGGTCTCGCGGAGGTGGTCGGCCACGGCCGCGAGCGTGACGCCGTTCCCGGCCAGCCGCCGGTACTCCTCGGCGCTCCGCCCGCCCCCGGTGATGTCGGTACCTCCTGCCGCGCCCGCGACCTTGGTACGGCCTGCCTCCTCGGCGACCTTCTTCTCCATGGCCTCCAGGAGCGGGTCGCGGCCGGAGTTCTGGTCGGAGCGCAGCACGATCTCGTAGACGACGTCGCTCTCCGTGATGGCCGCATAGCGGGCCGCGGAGTCGTCGATCCGCTCCAGGAAGCTGACGAAGTCCTCATTGCGCATCTCGTCGAACGTGCAGTCGATCCTGGACATCAGGAAGACCACATGCATCGGCGAGAGCCATCGTCCGGTCCAGACCCGCGGGGCGGTGCCGCCGGGGCCGGTGAGCGCGGGGTCGGACAGGGTACGGAGCAGCCAGGCACGGTCCTGGGGTCCGCGGGCTCCCACGACGGTGGCGAAATCCTGGAGCAGAGCCCTGGTCTGCTCGGTGTCCGGGAAGCCGAAGACACGGCGGAAGTGCTCGATGGCGCCCTGTTCGTCGTCCAGCAGTCCGGGCCGGAGCGACCAGTGGGTGCCGGGGAGGAGCCCCTGGCGTGCCGGGGCTTCGGCCAGTTCGTCGAGTACGGCGACGATCCGGTGCACCTCCGGGTCGAACTGCTCGGTCTCCCGGTGGGCCAGTGGCGCGAACAGGTCCTGCAGCACCTGCGGTTCCGCGGCCGAGTGGAGCGTGTCCAGCCGCAGGGGGCGGCGGGTGAGGACGTGGTAGAGGGCGCGGGGGTTGTCGCTCAGGCCGAGGGCGTCGAGCGAGTCCTGGAGGGTTTCGGGGTCCGGGACCTCGCCCGTCGCCCAGACCAGGGCGATGAGTTCGTCCATCGAGATGCGCAGCCCGCGGTGCAGGGCGCCCAGGCGCAGGATCTCCTCGGTGGTGAAGTCCGTGAGGATGTCGCCGTGTTCTTCGAGCAGCGTGGCCGCGGCCATGTCGCGGTCCAGCAGCGGTGCGAGGTCTTCGTGTGCCGGACCTCCGCTTGCCGGACCTTCGCTGTATTCGGGCAGGCCGGTGGCGTCGGCGTAGGCCGGGGGACGGGCTCCGGTGCCGGCTGCCGATGCCGTGCTGATCACCAAGTCCTCGGAGCTGATCAGGCCGTTGGCCGCGGAGCGGTCCATACGGCGCTGATCGCGGCGGGCCTCCGTGCCGATCCAGGACGCCACGGTGCCCGGTGTGCCCTCGGGACGTCCGCTGTCGAGGAGCCTGTCGTGCTGCGGGGCGGTCAGGAGTACCGGATCGCCGTTGAGGTAGGTGGTGCGTTGCTGGTCGGTGAAGAACGTGGCGCGCTGCGCTTCGGTGAGGTAGGGCCGCACCTGCTGGAGCAGGGCGTCGAGGTCCGCCGCACGCTGTGCCCGTGAGACGGTTTCCGCCGCCGCGCGCGCCGCTGTCAGGCCGTTGAGGAACAGTTCCTGCTCCACCTGGCCGAGCGCGTGGTCCAGGTCCTGCCGGCGGCGGACGGTCTCCGGGTGGTTGTAGGGGCCGAGGACCGAGGGCCACCGCAGGATCGCGGACACCAGCTGGGTCCGCTCCTGTGTGCCGGGTACGAGGGCCGACTTCACCAGGTCGGCTGCCGGCTGGCCGGTCAGGCCCAGGTCGCGCAGGATGTGCGGCACGGCCTGGAGACGTTCGGCGAGGTTGATCAGATCGGGCCGGGCCTCCGGGGGCAGGGCGAGGTCATGGGCGAGGTCCACCAGTTCCTGGGCGTGGAACCAGGGGTGGCGGGCCGGGTCGCCGAGTTCGTCGAACCGTTCCTGGGTCAGGCCCAGTTCCTGGGTCAGGTCCAGTTCCTGGGTCAGGTCCAGTTCTTGGGCGGAGTTCTCCTGCGGCATCTGGACGGAGGCAGAGCTCTCCCCCGGGGTGATGTCGTGGTGCGGTGCGGAGGCGTTGTGGCTGCTGGAGCTGGAGCTGGAGCTGGAGCTGGAGCTGGAGCTGGAGCTGGAGCTGGAGCTGGAGCTGGAGCTGCCGGCCTGGTCGGCTGACTCCTCCGGGGTGGAGAGGCCGTGCCAGCTGGTGGGCGCGCCGCCCACGCGGCGCCGCTTGCGCCGGTGTTCCGTGCCGAGCCAGGACGTGACGGTGTCCGGCGTGCCGTGGGGCAGGCGGCTGAGCTGGCCGGGGGCCAGCGTCACCGTCTCACCGGCGAGGAACGCGGTGCGCTGCTCGAGGGTGAGCAGGCTCCGCACCCGATGGGGGAGGGCGTCGAGGTCCGCCTCGCGCTGTGTCAGGGAGGCGGCTTCCGCCGCCTCCTGTGCCGCTGCGGGTCCTTCCAGGAACAGTGCCTGCATCACGCGCTGGGTCGCCCGGTGCAGGCCCGACCGGCGGCGCTCGGCCTCGGCGTCGGTGCCGATGATCGGGGGCCACTTCAGGACCCCGGACACGAGCCCGGCCCACCCCTCCGGGCCGGACGCCAGCAGCTCCCGCGGAGTCAGGCGGTTGGCCGTGGCGACCTTGGTCAATGCCAGCGGAATGCCGCCCACTTCCCGGGCCAGGGTCACGAGGTGCGCCGCCGCCTGGCCGGTCAGGCCCTGGGTGAGCAGGGAGCGGGGCACGGTGCGGAGCTGCTCGGCGAGGCCCACCAGGTGGGGCCGCGCGGCGGGGGGCAGTTCGAGATTGCGGGCGAGGGTCACCAGTCCCCGGGCGTGGAACCAGGGGTGGCGGGCCGCGTCGTTGAGTGCGTGGAAGTGTTCCGGGGCCAGTCCCAGTCCCTGGGCGCGCCAGGCGGCGACGTCCGGGAGCAGACCGTCGGGGTGGGCGATGGCGAGCTGCCAGAGTGCGCGGCGCTGCGGGAACGCCGTGTTGTCGTAGCTACCGTTCAGCCCGGGGGTGGTCTGCGGATGGAGGCGCGTCAGGAACTCTGCGAATTCCGGCAGCTCCTCGATGCCGGCGTCCCAGGCCCGGAGCGCGGTGAGCAGGGAGATGAGGTAGCCGGTTTCGATGCCGCCGTCCCCCCTGAGGTTCTGGACGGCGACGCCGTATTCCTCCAGTAGCGGTTCGAAGTCCTCAGCCGCCCAGTCGAGGAGGGTGTCGCCCTGCTCCGCGCGGTCCTGGAGGTAGTTGGTGAACGCGTGGAGCAGGTGGTGATTTTCTTCCTGTAGGCCGAGCGCGTCGGAGACGCGCAGGAAGTTGAACGCCAGGACCGGGGTGACGCGCATCCTTTCGGCGAGTGCGCGGACCTCGTCCACCACGGGCCGTTCGGCGGTCGCGCTGTACTCGTAGAGGGCGTGCATCAGGTCGGTGTGCGCGCCGGCTTCATGGACGTATTCGGCGATGTCCACGAACGTGATGCCGTTGTCGGAAACACTCGCGTGCTCATCGGCGTTCCGGTTGCCCCCGGTGTTGCCGATACGGCCTGCCCGGCGGGCGACCTGATCCTTCATCACCGTCATGAGCCCGTGCCCGTCGCCGGCGATCACGAATTCGCGTGTGATGCCTTCCCCGATGTGGAGCGCCCGGATGGCCGCGGTGTCGTCGACCCGCTCCACGAAGCTGATGAAGCCCTCGTCACGCATCCGGCCGAAGCCCTCGCGGCGCATCTGGTCGAACGGGCGCTCGGCCATGAGGAAGAGCACGTGCTGTGGCGAGAACCACCGTTCGGCCCGCTGCCACTGGAAGGCATCGCCGGGGCCGGTGAACGCGGGGTCGGACAGGGCCCGGAGCAGCCAGGCGCGGTCCTGCGGGGTGTGGGCTCCCGCGAGGGCGGTGGCGTCCCGGAGGATTTGCCAGTAGTCCTCGGAGTCCCCGATGCCGAAGACGTTGCAGAAGTGCTCGAGGGCGGCCTGCTCATCGTCCAGGAGCCCTGGCTGCAGCGACCAGTGGACGCCGACGAGCGCTCCCTGTTGAGCCGGGGCCTCGGCGAGTTCTTCGAGTGCATCGGTGACCAACTCGACCATCTGGCCGGACGCCCGGACCTGCGGGTCGCGCAGGGGAACGAACAGGTCCTGAAGGACTTCCGGCCTGCCGAGGGAGTGGAGGATGTCGAGCCGGAGGGGGAAGCGCCGGAGTACCTGGTAGTAGGCGCGGGGGTTGTGGCGCAGCCCGAGGGAGTCGAGGGATTCCTGGAGGGCTTCGGGAGACGGGATGTCACCTGTCGCCCGGACGAGGGCGACGAGTTCGGCCATCGAGACATCGAGTATGCGGCGCAGGGTGTCCAGGCGCACGATCTGCTCGGTGGTGAAGCCCGTGAGGAGGTCACCGTGTTCCCCGGTCAGGGCGTCCGCGATGGCCTGGGGCGACCGGCGGCCGTATGCGGGCGGTTCGGAGACGTGGGTGTAGCCGGGCAGTCCGGAGACGACGTCGTAGACCGGCGGGAGGGTGCCGGTTTCGGCTCCCGCCGCCCGGGAGAACTGCTGTCCTTCCCGGTCGATCTGGCTGAGGGCCCAGCGGAAGTCCATGGGGCGCTCGGTGCGCCGCTCTTCGGTGTCGACCCAGGAGGCGATGGTGTGCGTCGTGTCCCGGGTCGGGCCGGCGCGTCGTGCGTCGATGAGTCGTAGGGGCTCGCCGTCGAAGAACGCGGTGCGCTGGTCTTCGGTGAGGGTGATGAGTCCGTTGTGGAGGAAGGCGGTGAGCTGCTGGTCGGTGAGGGTGGTGGGCCGGCCGGTGCTGAAGGCGGTGCGCTGCTCGGGGGTGAGCACGGTGGGTTCGGCGTCGAGGAAGGCGGTGCGCTGTTCCTCGGTGAAGGTGACGGATTCGCCGCGGGACAGCGCGATGCGCTGTCCGGAGGTGAGGGGCAGGGGCCCGCCGGCGAGGAGCACGCGGAGTTGGACGGGGGTGAAGGCGACGGGTGCGCCGGCGAGGAACGCGGTGCGCTGCTCGTCGGTGAGTGTGACGAGTTGGCGGGCGAGGAGCGCGGCGCTCTGTTCGCCGGCGAGCCTTACGGGTTCGGCGGCGAGCAAGGCGGTGTGCTGCTCGTCGGTGAGCGTCACCTCGTCGCCCGCCAGGAAGGCGGCGTGCTGCTCTTCGGTGAACCGGTTCCGTACCTGCTGGGGGAGGGCGGCGAAGTCCTGCTCACGCTGGGCCCGCGACGCGGCTTCGGCTGCCACGCGTGCTGCTGCCGGACCGTTGAGGAACAGCGCCCTCTCCACCTGGCGGACCGCGTGGCCCAGCGCCTCCCGGCGGCGGATGGTTTCGACGTTGTTGTAGGGGCCGAGGACCGAGGGCCACCGCAGGTACTGGGACACCACCCAGAACCGCCCCTGCTCGCCGGAGGCCAGCAGCTCCTGCGTGGTGATGACGTGGCTCGCGACGACCCGGGGCAGTCCCCAGGGAATTCCGCCCACTGTCTGGGCCAGGGTCACGAGGTGTGCTGCCGCCTGGCCGGTGAGGTGGAAGGCGAGCAGGTCGTGCGGTACGGCGCGGAGTTGTTCGGCGAGGTCGACCAGGTGGGGCCGCGCCTCCGGGGGCAGGTGGAGAGCGCGGGCGAGGTACACCAGTTCCTGGGGGCGGAACCAGGGGTGGCGGGCGGTGTCGTTGAGCGGGTTGAACCGTTCCTGGGTCAGTCCCAGTTGCCAGGCGGCGACGGCCGGGGTGAGGGCGTCGCGGTGGGCGACGGCGTACTGCCACAGCGCGCGGCGCTGCTCGGGTGTTGCCTCCGTGTAGCTGTCCACCTGCGGCACGGGTGCCTGTGCGTCCTGGGCCACCACGTCGTCGCCGAGCGTCGGGAGTTCCTCGATGAGCGCCGGAAGTTCCTCGATGCCGGCGTACCAGGTGCGGAGCGTGGTCAGCAGCGAGAGGACACGGGACGCTTCGGTTCCGCCGTCCGTGAGCAGGGCGGAGAGGTTGATGCCGTGCTGCGCCAGCAGCACGCCGAGGTCCCGGTCCCTCCAGTGGAGGAAGGCGCTGTCCTGCCTCGGGAGATTCCGGAAGTGGCCCCCGAACACGTGGAGGAGGGCGCGCTGTTCGCCTTGCAGGCCGAGCAGATCGGCGGCGTGCAGCAGGCTGTACGCCAGCTCCGGCGTGACGCGCAGCTCTTCGGCGAGTGCGTTGACGTCGCCGTTGTGGCGCTGTTGGCGCTGGGTTTCCGTGCCGATCCAGGACGCGATGGTGTGCGGTGTGCCCTGGATGGTGAGGGTCACGGGTATGCCGGCGAGGAACGCATCGCGCTGCTCGCCGGTGAGCTGGTCCTGTACCTGCTGGGGGAGGGCGGCGAGGTCTTCCTCGCGCTGGTGGCGGGAAGCGGCTTCCGCCACTGCCTCTGCGGCCTCGGGGCCTTCCAGGAGGAGTGCCCTGACCACCTGGTCGACCGCGTGGCCCAGCGCCGCCCGGCGGTGGCCGGTGGTGGCACCGTGGCCCGAGGGCCACATCAGAGACCGGAACGCCAGCCAGATGTGCCCCTGCGTGCCCGCCGCCACCAACCTCTGCGGAGCGATGCGGTGCATCTCCGCGACCTGGAGCAGCGCCCGGGGCACTGCGCCCAGTTCCTGGGCCATGGTCACGAGGTGCGCTGCCGCCCAGCCGGTCAGGCGGAGGGCGAGCAGGTCGTGGGGCACGGCGCCGAGCTGTTCGGCGAGGTCCACCAGATGGGGCCGCGATGCCTGGGGCAGGTTGAGGTCATGGGCGAGGCGCACCAGTTCCTGGGGGCGGAACCAGGGGTGGCGGGCCGCGTCGTTGAGCTCGTCGAACCGTTCCCGGGTGAGTCCCAGTTCGTGGGCGGAGTTCTCCTGCGGTACCTGGGCGGAGGTAGAGCTCTCCCCCGGGGTGAGGCCGTGGTGCGGTGCGGAGGCGTTGTGGCTGCCGGAGCCGGAGCCGGAGCCGGAGCCGGAGCCGGAGCCGGAGCCGGAGCCGGAGCCGGAGCCGGAGCCGGAGCTGGAGCCGCCGGCCTGCTGAGAGGACGGGGTGTGAAGGTCGCGCCGGTCTGCGGGCGCTCCGCCCACCACGCGCTGCATACGCCGGGTTTCCGTGCCGATCCAGGACGCGACGGTGCGCGGCGTGCTGCGCGGCAGGAGGGCGAGCTGATCGCGGGTGAGCGTCACCGTTTCGCCCGCGAGGAACGCGGCGCGCTGCTCGCCGGTGAGCTGGTCCCGCACCTGCTGGGGGAGGGCGGCGAGGTCTTCCGCGCGCTGTGCCGCGGAGATGGCTGCCGCCACCGCGTGTGCCGCTGTGCGTCCCCCCAGGAACAGCGTCCTCGTCACGCGCTTCATCGCGTGGTCCCGGGCCGCCCGGCGGCGATCGGCCTCGGAGTGGGTGCCGATGATCGGGGGCCATCGCAGAATCCCGGACACGAGCCCGGTGACCTGTGCGCGGGACGCCAGCAGTTCCTGCGGGGTGACGTGGTAGGCCGCCGCGACCTCGGACAGTGCCGGCGGGATGGTTCCCAACTCGTTCGCCAGTCGCACCAGTTCGGCCGCCGACCAGCCGGTGACGCCCAGGTTCAGCAGAGTGTTCGGCACCTCGCCCAGTCGCTCGGTGAGCGCCACGAGGTCCGGCAGCGCGCTGTCCGGCAGGGCCAGGGCGCCGGCGAGGTTGCTCACCGGCAACGCGACGTTCACCTGCGGGGACTCGGCCTGCGCCGGCGCGCTCAGGTCCTCGTCGTCGGCGTTCTCTCCCGCGTCGGCCGGGAGCACCTGCACGATGGCGTGGAGGTAACCGTCCGCATCACGCTCGCCCCACGTCACGGTGTAGTTCGCCGTCACCGGGTCCGCGGCCAACTCGGCGCGGATGTACTCCGCTTCGAACTGCTCACGCGTCCGGGTCTCGCCGTACGCGAGGACGGTCGTGTCACCGGCCGCCTGGACACGCCACAGCAGAACGCCCGGGGAGGCCGGGATCTGCTGGGCCCTGACCAGGTCGACGAGGAGGGGGTCCTGGCGGTCCGCCGCGGTGCGCGGCGGGACGAAACGGCCGGACGGGGTGTGGATCGCGGTGCGCTCCATGTCGCCGAGGCCCAGCAGGGTGGCCTCCGGCGAGTACCGCAGGGCCAGCAGGTCCCGGACCTGGAAGACGACGCTGAGGCTTTCGCCGCCGTAGCGGAGCGCGCCGCGCTCGTTGGCGCCGCGCACCGTCACCTTGACGTAGGCGTCCGCGAAGTCATGGGTGTGCCAGAGCGTGGTCTGCGCCGTGCCGTCGACGCGGCTCATCGCCCAGCCGGAGCTGTTGACGGAGCGGCCGACGGAGCGGCCGAACGTCAGCGCGCCGCTCACCGTGGCGACCGGCGCCTCTTCGTTCTCGCCCAGCGGGACGCCCTGGCCCCAGCCGGCCGAGAGGCTCTGCCCCTGGCTGGTGCCGATGGACATCCCGTTGTTCTGGGAGCCGTAGTCGCTGCGCTCGGAGGTCCCCGGACGCCAGCCGAGGGAGCGGCCCTGCGCGGCGGGGAGCACCGCGATGCCGAGCACACCGGTGGTGTCGGTCAGGGGACCGCCCAGGCTGCGCAGCGCCGGGCCGACGGTCGCCGGGGTGCCGGTGAGACCGTGGAGCAGCACATGGCGGGCCAGGACGTGCGGGTCGAAGTAGCGGTGCAGGCCGTCCTGCGAGAACTGCCCGGCGCGGACCAGCTCGCCCAGCTCCGCGCCGTAGCTCCGCAGCGCCGCCGTCACCTGGTCGAACAGCTGCCGTACCGCGGTCGGGTTGAAGACCACGCTCACGGACTTGCGGGACAGCTCGTTCGCGCTGATGGCATACCGGCCGGCGCGCGCCAGCGCGGTGTCGGGATTCGGGGCGATCAGCCGGGTGACGGTGGGCAGCGCCCGCGCGGCCGGAACGCTGTCCGGCAACTGGTTCACCGGGACGGTGATCTCCTCGCGCAGCTGGACCCGCCTGGCGGGGACGGGCCCCCGGCTCATCGCCTGGAGGAGGCGGGCGCTCTGGCGGGCCAGGTCGAGGCTGAGGGTGTTGACGCCTCGGGCCGGTACCACCGACCGGCGGAGGCTGATCTCCAGCACACCGTCCAGCCGGAAGGTGGCCAGCGTGCCGGAGACGGTGTACCCGTCGTGGCGGCGGGTCAGCACGCTCGTGCTGAGGCTCTGCGAGGTGCCCGCCGAGTGGCTCAGCGATGCCGAGCCGCCAGAGAACATCGGGGTGAGTGAGTATCCCGTCCCTGTGCCGCGGCTCCTGCCGAGTTCCTGGCGGGTGTTCCACTGGGTGTAGCGGCTGACGGTGCCGGGTGTGAGGCGGTGGGTGAAGTGGGCGCCCCGTCCGGCGGGGTCGCGGTGGAGGCGGAACACCAGCTGGAGATGGGTGGTGTGGCCGGCTCCGGGGACGGTGGTGTGCAGCACCATCCCGGCTCCCGCCATGGCGTCGGCCATCGCGTGCAGGGTACGCGGGGTGAGGACGGTGTCCAGGGTGCCGGGCAGCGCCGTGCCCGGTGTCTGCGGCGTCCACTGGGAGTCCAGGGCGGCCTTGGCGTGGGTGGTCAGGAGCGTCCCGACCTCCGCCATGACCGACTCGGTGAGGGTGGCGGGGCTCTCCAGGTCATCCCCGTTCTCCTCGGCCACCGTCAGGTTGTCCTCGGAGGCGGCAGGCAGGAAACGTTCGCTGACCGACGCCGGCGGCAGCGCGGTGACCGGCAGGGTCTCCGGTACCGTCCGCTCCTCGGCGGGGTCGGTGGCCGGCCACTGCGGGGTGAGGAAGGTGATGCCCTGGGCGATGTCCACCGTGTCCGGCGTCTGGGTCGGCGACCAGTCGCCGATCACGTTGGTGTTCTTGGTCTGGACCGTCAGATGCCACACCACACGCCCCGTGCGGGAGCGGTGCGGCAGCGCGCCGCGGGCCACGAAGCTGCCCGGGCAGACGTTGGTGACCTCCGCGAGGCTGTGGCCCTTGCCCGGCGAGGAGGACCGCCCGAACCCGAGCCCGCCCGTGCTGGTGCCCGTACCACCGGTGAAGGTGGCGGAGTGGGCGTGGTTGAGGTGGTTGGTGGTGACGCTGCGGACGTCGGAGAAGCCCGCGGAGTACTCCGCGAGGTCCATCGTCGACAGCGTGACCGTCTCCTCGGCGTCCACCACGTCGGTGATCTCCGCGCGGAGGAGCAGCCGGACCCGGCGATCGGTGAGGGCTCCGCCCAGGATCACCTGGGTGGTCGCCGAACCGGCGCCGGTGTGCAGCGCCGCGACCAACTGGTCGTGGGTGAGGGCCGTCTCCAGATGGGCCCGCGCCTGGTGGAGCGGGACGCCGTGCGCGGTCAGCAGCTCCAGGGCGCGCTCGCGCAGCCGGGCGGTGCCGGAGACGCCGAGCACCCGGTCGTGCTGGGTGAGGGTGACGGGGCCCTCGGTCGCCGGAGCCTGGACGGTGGGCACCTGCGGTGCAGGTGTGGCCACCGGGACCAGCCAGCGCGCCTCGGCCTCGATCACCCGCGGCCGGGCGGTGGCATGGCGGGGCTGCGCCGTGCCACGGGATCCCGCCGGGCGCACCGCGCGCACCAGACGGTTCACCGCGCCGGTCAGACCGGATGCCGGGACCTTCTCCACCGTCACGGACGTGACCAGCCGCACCTTGTACGTCAACTGGTGTGCGGGACCCGCGTAGTTGAGTCCCGAGAGCAGATACGCGTAGGACGTCAGGCCCTGCTTGGAGGTGAGGCCGCGCGAGAAGAGCGTGAGGTCGCTGCCGTGGCCGGCGTGGGTGCCCCAGCCGCTCGCCACGCCCACGCCCAGGGCCAGCTTGGAGCTGTGCGACTGGGAGTTGGCGAAGTCCCGCATGGCACTGGGCCACAGGTCGAACCCGGCGTTCGGCAGATGGACGGCGGACAGCGGTGCGATGCCCTGCCCGGGGGCGACAGGCACCCGCACGGCACGTACCTGGAAGTGGACCGTCTCGGTCTCCCCGTCGGCCAGCGGCCGGACGAAGGTACGGCGCAGCCCCTGATCGTCGGGGGCAACCGTCGCGTCCCGGTCGCCGAACAGCTCGGTGAAGCGGGCACTCAGCGACTGCGTGTGGAAGTGGGTGTCCAGGAACGTGTTCAGGGCGAGCAGTTCCGCCGGCGTCCACTCCGGTGCGCCGAGGGACTTCCGCGCGTGCATGAGCTGCTCGCGCAGTTCGTTCCGGACGTCCGTGTGATGCCCGGTCCCGTTGCCGGAACCGCGCCACAGGTTGGACAGCCCGACCGGGCCGTACAGGCCCGAACTGCCCGTCGGCTGCGTCAGCTCGTGCGGGATCGCCGCCTCCGGGGCGTCCTGCTGCGGGGTGTGGGCGAGAGGTTGCGGGACGGAGGGCAGGAGGCCCTGGCTCTCGTCCGCCACGATGCGGTGCAGCGCGTCCTGGAAGGCGTCGGCCAGCTCCTCTGGCACCCGGACGGCGACCGCGACGGATTCGCCGAACTCCCGGCCGAAGGCGTCACCGAGCGACCGCACCCCGGCCTCCAGCCGGACGGTCAGCAGGAACGGCACACTCCTGCCGTTGAAGCGGGCACTGTGCCAGCGCCCGCCACCGGTGTCGCCCGCGGAGCTGAACGACGTGGAGGTGCCGGCGTCGAGCGTCACCGGGAACTGGAAGGTGAGCGGGGAGCTGTCCGGACCGGTGGTCCCGCCGAGGGTGAAGGAGAAGCCGCCGCCGGTGGTGGCGGAGGCGCCCTGCAGCTCCAGCCAGCGCAGGTTGAGGACGGTCGGCAGGGCGCTCGCGTCGCCGATCCGCTCGACGCCGGTCACCTGCCCCGAGAGCTCGCCCTGCAGCGTCTTACCGTCGCTGAGCGGCACCGGCGGCAGGGTCATCCCGCCGTCCAGGATGCGGGGGAGGTCGTTGAGGATGCTCAGCTCGCCGAGCCGGTTGTGCAGGTACTCGTGGAGCGGGCTGCCGGGCCGGGCGTCGGTCGGGTAGGCGTCGATGAGCTGATCGCGCAGACGCTCGAGGCCGCCGATGTGCTGCCCGACGGAGAAGAACCGCAGCATCTCCTGAGTGAAACGGCGGCGCAGCGCGTCGGGCGCGCCGACGGGCAGGGTGGCGTGCCACGGCGTGACGGTGCCCTGCGTGGCCGGCTCCACCAGCTCGACGGGGAAGGCGACGAGGAGCTCGCCCTCCGCCGCGGGCACCTGCTCCAGCACCGGCACCCCAGGACCCGACGTGCTGACCTCCAGCCGGACCCCGTCGAAGGTGAAGTGCGCCAGCTCGCCGCTGTAGCCCAGCGACGGGTTGGTGTACGCGTTGGTGCTCCGGCTCTGGTCGTACGAGCGGGACGACGACAGGCCGACGCTCACCTTGGGGGTGAAGGGGACGTTGCCCGGCGCCAGCGGCACCTTGACGGCGGCGCTCAGGCCGATGGAGGAACCGGCGCTCTCCGAACTGCCCGTCGAGCGGTTGGTGGTCGCCTCCTGCGGGCCGATCAGCTTCTCGCCGTACGGCGCGTAGGGCGAGGGCGTGTGGGTGGCGCGGTTGCGCTGGATACCGGTCAGCCGGACGCGGACGGTGTGTTCGGCGCGGGGGGAACCGCCGGACACGGTGAGCTTCAGTCCGCCGTCGACGAGACGGCGGGAGAGGTTGTTCGCACCCAACCGGTCCAAATGCGCGCCGAGTTGGGCGCGGACCGAGGACGTCAGACGGCCGTGCAGCTCCGGGCCGATCACGTCCGCGGCCGGCAGCAGCGAGGCGACCAGGTCACCGAGGACGCCGGAGACCGCGCCGCCGGGCAGGACGGTGCCGTCGAACCGGATGTCGCCGAAGGCGACGACGGAGCCGAACAGACCGAGCGGGAACTGCGCCGGCTGCCCGGCGGCCCGCTCCACGCCGAACCCGACCGGCGGCACAAGGGCCTCCGGGAAGGTCACGTGCAGCTCTTCGTAGGGCAGGACCTCCTCGACCACCGGGAAGGTGATCTCGAACATCTTCCTGACCGGGAGGGAGTCGGGGACGGGCACGGAGAACTCGAAGCTGTCCTCGAAGATGCCGCTCTCGTCGTCCTCCTCCGCCTCGTTCGCCGCGGGCAGGAGGTCGCGGGCGTCCTGGAGGACGCCGTTCGATGAGATGGCCGCGGGGCTGAGGGTGCGGAGCGCGGAGAGGTCGGTCAGCAGCTCGGGGAAGAGGTCCGCGCCCTCGGCGAGCGGTTCGGGCAGTGGCACCAGCAGCCGGCCGCGGCCGTCGACGTCGATGGAGTCGATGGTGACCGAACCGACGGCGGGCAGCATGGCGGGAGTGTCGGACCACAGCGAGCTGCCGGCTTCGGACCACAGCACCCGGCCGTCGACGTTGACGGCACGCAGCGGGGTACGTGCGGTGCTGAAGCGCAGCAGCGAGGCGGCGCCGGGGCCGGCTTCCCGCAGTTGCGTGGTGATGGCCGAGACGGCGGCCGAGGGCACACTGCCGCGCCGCATGGCGGCCTGCTCGTACCGCTCCGTGTGCCACTGGCCGAGGAGGTCCGACGGCTGCACCGGGCGGGTCGTCGAGGTGCTCGACTCCTGGCCCGGTGCGGCCGGCGACTGTGCCTGCGGTGTGCCGATGTCGATGAGGCGGGCCGCCCGGTGCCGGGTACCGGCTTGCCGCAGGCCCGGCACGGTGAAGGACTGCCGCTTGACGCCCTGGGCCGTGGTGACGAGCAGCAGCCGGCTCGCCTCGTCAGCCGTGGTGCCGGGGAAGACCTGCCGGACGAGGTCGTCGAGCACCTCGGGCGTCAGGCGCTCCGGAGTGTGCCCGGACTCCTGCGCGGCCAGTTCGACCAGCTTGCGCAGGGCGATGAGCCGGGAGACGGAACGGCCGGGGCCGAACCGTTCCGCAGGGTGGAGCGAGTCGTACAGCTCCGTCAGCTCGGCGTCGCGCAGCGGCGCCAGGGCGCTGCGCGTCATCCGGTCGCCCAGCCAGGCGTAGTGCGGCTGCCGGGGCGCGGTGGCCGTGAGGTTCTCGGCCACCGGGGCAGCTCCGTCGTGCTCCGCGGGGAGCACGGACGCGTCGGACGGCACGGTGTTCTCGTCGGTGTCCTGCGGCAGCGCCTGCTCGGACAGCGGTGCCGGCCGAGGCGCGTCGATGACGGCGGGCGGCACGAGGGCCCCGGCCGCCGCGTTCCGCGGGGTGAACGTCCGCCACTCGCCGCGGTTGCCTTCGGCGTCGTGGTAGAGGAGGAAGCTGAATTCCTTGACGTGCGGGGTGGCGGCCACCTTCGTGGTCGGCGCCACGACGTTCATCCCGGTGGTGTCCGCGATCTGCTGCGCGACGGAGTTGCCCGCCTCGTCGGTGGCGGCCGCCTCGCAAGCGGCCAGCAGAATCCACGCCTTGTTCCCGGCGCGCTCCTTCAGCGCGATGACGCTGCCGCGCCGCCGCAGCTGCGGGCCGAACTCCGCGCCCGACATCCGGACGGGGTGGCCGTTCACCGGAACGGTCAGCCAGCCCTTCTCACCGTGCAGCAGCGCCAGGTACAGCTCGTCGCCCGCCTGCCACGGCACGGTGTCGAGGTCGCTCCCGGACACCGTGTGCCGGGTGATCCGCTTCCCGGTGCCGTCCTCGGCGTGGACCTGCCGCTCCGGATCGAAGTGCGCGAAGTGCCGCTTGTTCAGGTCGAGATCGGTGTGGCTGAGCAGCCGCTCCCGGGTGTCCTCGGGGGTGTGGAAGGACCGGCCGACGGGCCGCAGGGAGCCGGGGGCGACGATGAGGAGATTGTCGATGTCGGACGCCTTGACCTGGACGCCGTCCGACGTCGTCAGCTCCAGCTCCGACTCCGCGGCGCTCTCCTCAGCGCCCTTGTCGAGTTCCAGCTCCGGCAGCTCCGCCTCGCCACGGAACCACTCCCGGGCATCCGGGTGCAGCCGCTCCCGCAGCGTGCCTGCCGCCTGCGGGGCGTGGTACGCCGCGTACGCCTCCGCGAACCACGCGCCGGGCGCGGCGAACTGGTAGGGCGAGACCGCGTGCGCGCGGGCGGCCGCGAGGTAACTGATCCACGCGCCGGTCTCCGGGTGCGTCTGGAAGACGCGCCCGTCGTGCTCCAGCAGGTCCGCACCGCCACCGTCCCGCGTCCACGGCTGCGCCATGGCGTCCCGCAGCAGCGTGACCATGGCCGTCAGCCGCGCGAACCGCTCGGCGTCGCCGTCGGCCAGCTCCCCGGGGATCCGCGCGATCCGCCGCGCGTCCGGGCCCTTGGTCTGGGACACCGGCGTGATCCGGGACGTCACCTCCGCGACGAGGTCGTCGAAGGTCCGGGCACCGGGGGCGACCGGGGCGAAGGTGGCGGCGGTGAGGCCCGCGAGGGCGAGGAAGGCCGTGGCGACCTCGGTGATCCCCTCACCGGTGTACGTCCGCCAGCCGCCGAACTCCGGCTTGTGGGAGTGCTCCTGGGACCACCCGGTCCGGGCGTCGACGGAGCGGCCCACCTCGTGCCGCAGCACCCACTCGACGAGGTTGCCGCGCGGCGACCCGGCGGGAGCGAGCAGACCGGTGCCGGTCAGCTCCTGGTGGTCACCGGCCGTGAGGAGGTCCCGCACCCAGCGCAGCGCGGTGTCGTCCTTGCCGGACCCGACGCCCAGCCACGACGGCATGGTGAACGGGTGGCCGAGACGGAGGGTCCGGTCGTCGGACCGGTAGCCGCTGCCCATCGTGCCGGTCGCGTTGCCGGTGACCGCCGTGAGCTGCGGGTTCTCCTCGACATCGCGGCGCGGCAGGGAGCCGAGGACCTGCTCGATCCGGTCCAGCATCGTGTGCCCGAAGTGGTAGCCGTCCTTCGTTCCGGCACCGATGAGAGTGCCGAACCGGCGGGTCAGTTCCGCCTCCCGCGCACCCGCACCGGCGTTCCGCAGCCAGCCACCGATCGTGCGGGGCGGGGCGATCGCGTGCTGGGGGTGGGGGGAAGGGAGGTCCCAGGGCCAGGTGACACCGGACGCTGAGGGGCTCGGGGTGAGGTCGAAGAAGTTGGGGTCGAGGCCGAGGGCGTTCATCACGTCGGCATTGGGGGTGGAGTTGGAGGGCTCGGTGCCGGTCAGGGGGTTGAGGGGCGCCGAGAGGATCGGGTCGATGAAGTCGAGGTCGAGGTCGAGGCCGTTCATGTCGGCATCGAGGTTGGCGCCGGAGGACCCGGTGCCGGCCGGGGGGAGCGAGGATTGCTGGTTCAGGGGAGCTGAGGGGCTCGGGGTGAGGTCGAAGAAGTTGGGGTCGAGGCCGAGGGCGTTCATCACGTCGGCATTGGGGGTGGAGTTGGAGGACCTGGTGCCGGTCGGGGGGTTCAGTGGCGCCGAGAGGATCGGGTCGATGAAGTCGAGGTCGAGGTCGAGGCCGTTCATGTCGGCATCGAAGGCGTGGGGGGCCAGGGCGAGCGGGGGCTGCTGGTTCTGAGGGGGTGCCGACTGGTCCGGTTCGAAGTCGACATAGTCCTCCATGTCGAAATCGGAGGTGGACTCGGTGTCGGAGGACTCGGTGTCGGAGTCGTCGGTGTCGGTGACCTCGGCACCGGGGGCGGGCTGGAAATGGGGGACCGCGACGGGAGCGGGCTGGACGTGGGAGACCTCGGCGTCGGCCATGGACTCGGTGTCCGAGAATTCGTCTTCGGTGACGTCGCCGGAGAGGGCGCTCAACCCGTCACTTCGGACGAGGGGGTGCTCGGGCGGGAGCATCTCGCGGAGCTTTCGTGCCAGAGGGCTCATCCGGGGCAGCAGCTTGTCCCCCGTCAGGTCGATGTAGATCCTCTCGGCCCACTCCGCTGACGGCGCGTTGTTACCGGTGCGCTGCACGCCCTGCCGGGCCTCGTGCAGGCGGGTGCGCTCGATGTGCTGGGCCGTGTGGCCTTCGAGCTCGCCCACACCGTCCTGTCGGTGGAACTCGTCCGCCTGCCGCAGCGTGGACTGCGTCGTGTAGCCCTGCAGGATGGACCCGTAGTGGTAGGCGTGTGCCTCGGTTTCCACCACGATGGTGCGGCGGGCGGCCGGGCGCGCCTCGTTGCTGCCGTCGTCGGGCCAGATCCACCGGTGCTTGTGCTCGTCGATGTGCTCGCCGATCGCAGCGCACACATTGATGAGCGGTCCGCTGAACCGCTCCAGCGGGGTCTGCGGGTTCTGTGTGTCGATCCCGATCGCCCTCAGCCACGCGTCGACGGTCAGCGGTCCGAGTTCCAGGGCGGGGTCCAGCACCCTCAGCGTCTCCGTGCCGTTCGCCTCCTGGACGGGGACCGCCGCGGCGATGTGGTATCCCCACTCCACAGGCCGGGCTTCGAGCCGTACGGCGGCGCCCTCGGCGTGCACGGACTGGACCCCCAGCTTCGGGTCGGAGCGGGCGGCGATGACCTTGCGGACGCGGGTGTTCCACTGCTGGAGCCGCATCGTGATCATGTGGGCGCGGATGTGGCACCCGTCCTCCACGTGCCGGTGCGGCACGGGGAGCAGTCCTTGCCCCTGATCCGGATGCTGGTACTGCAGCGTCGCCAACTGCTCGTACCACTGCCGCGCCTGCTCCTCGGAGACGGGCGCCGTGCGGGTGACGTCGCCGAGCGCCGTGGCGATCTCCTGCCGGAGCTGAACGTGCTGAGTGTCGGTGTCCGCGGCGGCGTCCACGGCGGCGTTGAGGTCGCCCCGTAGAGCCCTCTGGATCAGCGTCTCGTAGGCGTCCTCGACGGACCAGATCTTCCGCAGGTTCCGGTCCAGGCCCCGGATCATGGCCAGGGCCTGGAAGAAGAGGCGGTCGGTCAGGAGGAGGTCGAGCAGCAGCGCGAACGCCTCGACCTGCGGCAGGCGCGGGAGCCTCACCCCCTCGGCGACATGGCGCAGATCGATGTCCCACAGACCGTCGGGTACCGCCGGTCCGTACAGGTGCTGAAGGATCACCAGGGCGTCCGCCCGGTGGAGGGCACCTTGCTGCACGATGAAGCTGAGGCCGGCGGGGATCGTGGAGCCGGTCTGACGGTGGAACTCGCGGTCGAAGGCGTCGCGGACGAAGCTGTCGGAGGGGCGGGGCCGGCCGGTCACCAGCGAGAGCAGAGCGTGCGCGTCGATGGGTACGGCGAGCAGATGATTTTTGAAGGCGGAGATGAACTGGTCGTCAGTGAGGGGGGCAGGGGGCTCCGGAGGGAAGGCCGGTGTTTGTTCGGTGGAGAGGGACGCCATGTGGGTGTCGGCGCTGACTGCCTCGATGACCTGCCACCGGAGGCCCACGGCCTCGGGATGGCGCACGCCGGCCATGTCGAGGTCGTCCTGCAGGCCGCGTCCGGTCAGCTTCTCGTAGGCGTTCTCGGCGGCCCGGATCTTGGCCTGGTCCCCGCCCAGCCCCCAGAGCATGTCCAGGGCCTGGGGGATGTCCTGGACGAGGGGATTGTTCATGAGGAAATCGAGCCGCAGGGCGAACGCGGCGACCCGCGGCTGCGGCTGTGGCTGCTCCTCGAGCTCGATTCCCTCGACGACATGGTCCGGATCGATGTCCCACAGACCACCCGACACCGCCGGCCCGTAGAAGCGCTCGAGGGCTTTGAGGGCGTGTGCCGGGGTGAGGTTGTCGTTCTTCACCGCGGTGGCGAGCGCAGCGGAGATCGTGGAACCGCTGGTCTCGCCGTGGAACGCGCGGTCGAGGGCGTCGAGGGCGAGGCTGTCGGCGGGGCGGCCATAGCCGTCCATCAGCCCATTCAGCTGCCGTTCAGTGGTTTTTCCTGTTCGCAGGAGGCGGGCGAAGCTGCTGACGAACTCCTCGGTGGCGACGCCAGCCGTGTGGGTGCCGGCGCTGAGCACCTCGGTGATCTGCGGCCGGAGGTGCACGGCCTCGGGGTGGCGCCCGCCGGCCGTGGCGAGGGCGTTCTGCAGGTCGCGCTTGGTCAGCTTCTGGTAGGCGTCCTTGACGGCCTGGATCTTGGCCTGGTCCCCGCGCAGCCCCCGGAGCATGTTCAGGGCCGGGAGGAGACGCTGGTTGGCGATGAGGAGATGGAGGCACAGGGCGAACGCGGCGACCTGCGGCTGCTCCGGGATTCCCGCGGTGACATGGTCCGGATCGATGTCCCACCGACCGCCCGACGCCGCCGGTCCGTAGAGGTGCTCAAGGATCTTCACGGCATCCGCGAAGGGAAGCTTGAGGCTCTGCACAACGGCGGCGAGAGCAGCAGGGATCGTGGAGCCGCTGGTCTTGCCGTGGAACGCGCGGTCGAGGGCGTCGCGGGCAAAACTATCGGCGGGACGGGGGTGGCCGGCCACCAGCGAGAGCAGCGCCTCTGCCTCTATGTACCGCGCGTTCAAGTAACCGGCGAAGCTGTCGACGAACGCCTCGGTGGCGACGTCAACCACGTGGGTGCCGTCGCTGAGCGTCTCGGTGATCTGCTGCTGAAGATGCACAGCCTCGGAGGGGCGCACACCGGCCATGTGGTCCGGTGCCGCTGGTCCGTAGAGGTCTGCGAGAACGCTGAGAGCGTTTTCCGGGGTGAGCTTGCGGCTCTGCACAACGGCGGCGAGAGCAGCGGAGACCGTGGAACCGGTCCGGGCATGGAACGCCATGTCCAGGGCATCGCGATCGAGGCTGTCAGCGGGGCGGGGGTAGCCGACCGCCAGCGAGAGCAGAGCCTGCGCGTCGACGTCCTCTGCGTCCAGCAGACGGGTGAAGCTGCTGATGAACTCCTCGTCTGCGAGGGAGGCGGACGCCATGTGGGTATCAGCGCCGACCACGTCGAGGGCGGCCATGTCGACGTCGGCTGTGTCGAGGGCGTCCTGCAGGTCGTGTCCGGTCAGCGTCTTGTAGGCGTCCTTGACGGCCTTGATCTTGTCCTGGTCCCCGTCCAGGCCCTGGAGCATGTCCTGGGCCTGGGGGGTGCGCCTGAGGTAGCGGAGGCGTAGGGCGAACGCGGCGACCTGAGTCTGCGGCTGCTCCAGGAGCGGGATTCCCTCGACGACATGGTGCAGGTCGATGTCCCACCGGCCGCCCGGTTCTGCCGGTCCGTAGAGGCTGTCGAGAACGGCGAGGGCGCCTGCCGGGGCGGCAGTGGCGAGGGCGGTGGGGATCGTGGAGCCGAACTTGTTGTAGAACGCGAGGTCGAGGGCGTCGCGGTCGAGGCTGTCAGCGGAGCGGGCATAGCGCTTCGCCAGAGCGCTCAGGTTCCGTCCTTGGCTGCGCGCCGGCCCGTCCAGGAGCTTTTTGAGGTCGCTGATGAAACTCTGCTCGGCTGTGTCGAGGGCGTCCTGCAGGTCGCGTCCGGTCAGCGTCTTGTAGGCGTCCTCGACGGCCTTGATCTTGGCCTGGTCCCCGTCCAGGCCCTGGAGCATGTCCTGGGCCTGGGGGGTGCGCCTGAGGTAGCGGAGGCGTAGGGCGAACGCGGCGACTTGAGTCTGCGGCTGATTCTCGTGTGGGATTCCCTCGACGGCATGGTTCAGGTCGATGTCCCACCGGCCGTCCGGTTCTGCCGGTCCGTAGAGGCTGTTGAGAACGGCGAGGGCGCCTGCCGGGGCGGCAGTGGCGAGGGCGGTGGGGATCGTGGAGCCGAACTTGTTGTAGAACGCGAGGTCGAGGGCGTCGCGGTCGAGGCTGTCAGCGGAGCGGGCATAGCGCTTCGCCAGAGCGCTCAGGTACTTTCCTTGGCCGCGCGCCGGCCCGTCCAGGCGCTTTTTGAGGTCGCTGATGAAACTCTGCTCGGCTGTGTCGCGGGCGGCCATGTCGACGTCGGCTGTGTCGACGTCGGCTGTGTCGAGGTCGTCCTGCAGGTCGCGTCCGGTCAGCGTCTTGTAGGCGTCCTCGACGGCCTTGATCTTGGCCTGGTCCCCGTCCAGGCCCTGGAGCATGTCCTGGGCCTGGGGGGTGCGCCTGAGGTAGCGGAGGCGTAGGGCGAACGCGGCGACTTGAGTCTGCGGCTGATTCTCGTGTGGGATTCCCTCGACGGCATGGTTCAGGTCGATGTCCCACCGGCCGTCCGGTTCTGCCGGTCCGTAGAGGCTGTTGAGAACGGCGAGGATGCCTGCCGGGGCGGCAGTGGCGAGGGCGGTGGGGATCGTGGAGCCGAACTTGTTGTAGAACGCGAGGTCGAGGGCGTCGCGGTCGAGGCTGTCAGCGGAGCGGGCATAGCGCTTCGCCAGAACGCTCAGGTTCTGTCCTCGGTTGAGCGCCGGCCCGTCCAGGAGCTTTTTGAGGTCGCTGATGAACTGCTGCTCGACGGTGAGGGGGACGCCGTCCGTGTTGAGGTCGTCCTGCAGGTCGCGTCCGGTCAGCGTCTTGTAGGCGTCCTCGACGGCCTTGATCTTGTCCTGGTCCCCGTCCAGGCCCTGGAGCATGCCCTGGGCCACTGCCCTGTCCTCGAGGGTGGTGCCCTTGCGCTTGAGGAGGTGGAGGTGGAGGCGTAGGGCGAACGCGGCAACCTGCGGCTGCTCCAGGAGCGGGATTCCCTCGACGGCATGGTTCAGGTCGATGTCCCACCGGCCGCCCGGTTCTGCCGGTCCGTAGAGGCTGTTGAGAACGGCGAGGGCGCCTGCCGGGGCGGCAGTGGCGAGGGCGGTGGGGATCGTGGAGCCGAACTTGTTGTAGAACGCGAGGTCGAGGGCGTCGCGGTCGAGGCTGCCAGCGGAGCGGGCATAGCGCTTCGCCAGATTGCTCAGGTTCACTCCTTGGCCGCGCGACGGCCTGTCCAGGAACTTTTTGAGGTCGCTGATGAACTGCTGCTCGACGGTGAGGGGGACGCCGTCCGTGTTGAGGTCGTCCTGCAGGTCGCGTCCGGTCAGCGTCTTGTAGGCGTCCTCGACGGCCTTGATCTTGTCCTGGTCCCCGTCCAGGCCCTGGAGCATGCCCTGGGCCACTGCCCTGTCCTCGAGGGTGGTGCCCTTGCGCTTGAGGAGGTGGAGGTGGAGGCGTAGGGCGAACGCGGCAACCTGCGGCTGCTCCAGGAGCGGGATTCCCTCGACGGCATGGTTCAGGTCGATGTCCCACCGGCCGCCCGGTTCTGCCGGTCCGTAGAGGCTGTTGAGAACGGCGAGGGCGCCTGCCGGGGCGGCAGTGGCGAGGGCGGTGGGGATCGTGGAGCCGAACTTGTTGTAGAACGCGAGGTCGAGGGCGTCGCGGTCGAGGCTGCCAGCGGAGCGGGCATAGCGCTTCGCCAGATTGCTCAGGTTCTGTACTCGGTTGAGCGCCGGCCCGTCCAGGAGCTTTTTGAGGTCGCTGATGAAACTCTGCTCGGCTGTGTCGCGGGCGGCCATGTCGACGTCGGCTGTGTCGAGGGCGTCCTGCAGGTCGCGTCCGGTCAGCGTCTTGTAGGCGTCCTCGACGGCCTTGATCTTGGCCTGGTCCCCGTCCAGGCCCTGGAGCATGTCCTGGGCCTGGGGGGTGCGCCTGAGGTAGCGGAGGCGTAGGGCGAACGCGGAGACCTGAGTCTGCGGCTGATTCTCGTGTGGGATTCCCTCGACGGCATGGTTCAGGTCGATGTCCCACCGGCCGTCCGGTTCTGCCGGTCCGTAGAGGCTGTTGAGAACGGCGAGGGCGCCTGCCGGGGCGGCAGTGGCGAGGGCGGTGGGGATCGTGGAGCCGAACTTGTTGTAGAACGCGAGGTCGAGGGCGTCGCGGTCGAGGCTGTCAGCGGAGCGGGCATAGCGCTTCGCCAGATTGCTCAGGTTCTGTCCTTGGCCGTGCGCCGGCCCGTCCAGGCGCTTTTTGAGGTCGCTGATGAAACTCTGCTCGGCTGTGTCGCGGGCGGCCATGTCGAGGTCGTCCTGCAGGTCGCGTCCGGTCAGCTTCTCGTAGGCGTTCTCGGCGGCCTGGATCTTGGCCTGGTCCCCGCCCAGCCCCCAGAGCATGTCCAGGGCCTGGGGGTTGTCCTGGACGAGGGGATTGTTCATGAGGAAATCGAGCCGCAGGGCGAACGCGGAGACCTGAGTCTGCGGCTGATTCTCGTGTGGGATTCCCTCGACGGCATGGTTCAGGTCGATGTCCCACCGGCCGTCCGGTTCTGCCGGTCCGTAGAGGCTGTTGAGAACGGCGAGGGCGCCTGCCGGGGCGGCAGTGGCGAGGGCGGTGGGGATCGTGGAGCCGAACTTGTTGTAGAACGCGAGGTCGAGGGCGTCGCGGTCGAGGCTGTCAGCGGAGCGGGCATAGCGCTTCGCCAGATTGCTCAGGTTCTGTCCTTGGCCGAGCGCCGGCCCGTCCAGGAGCTTTTTGAGGTCGCTGATGAAACTCTGCTCGGCTGTGTCGCGGGCGGCCATGTCGACGTCGGCTGTGTCGAGGTGGTCCTGCAGGTCGCGTCCGGTCAGCGTCTTGTAGGCGTCCTCGACGGCCTTGATCTTGGCCTGGTCCCCGTCCAGGCCCTGGAGCATGTCCTGGGCCTGGGGGGTGCGCCTGAGGTAGCGGAGGCGTAGGGCGAACGCGGCGACCTGAGGCTGTCCCGAGGGCAGGGTTCCCCAGATGACCTGGTTCAGGTCGATGTCCCACCGCCCGCCCGGTTCCGCCGGTCCGTAGAGGTGGCCGAGAACGATGAGGGCGTCTGCCGGGGTGAGGCCGTTCTCCACGGCGGTGGCGAGGGCGGCGGGGATCGTGGAGCCGGTCTCGTAGTAGAACTCGCGGTCGAGGGGGCCGCGGGCGAGGCTGTCAGTGGGGCGGGGATAGCGCTCCATCAGATTGCGCAGGCTCTGTGCTCGGTTGCTCCCGTTGTTCCGCGGCCGGTTCAGGAGTGTGTTGAGGGAGTTGATGAAGGAGTCCGTGGTGGGCCGTTTGGTGGTCCGCGGTTCCTTGGCCTGTGGTGTTATGCCGCTGACCGTCAGCATTTCCTTCGCGGGCGTGAGCTGGGCGAACGCCGCCCGCTCCGCCTGGTCCCGGCGCATCCAGGCGTCCCGCAGGACGGCCCTGGCCGCCTCGAGCCGGGCCTGTGCTTCGGTGAGGGCCTTGTCGAGGCCGTTCAGGGTGTCCTGGTCGACGGGGCGCGCACCACTGCGGGCCGCCGCGTCGGACTTGGTGACCGCGTCGTATTCCCGAAGCCGCGCCTCCAGGTCCAACTGTGCCTGCGCGTACGCCTCGTCCGTGCCGAGCTCGGCGTCGAGATGGTCCGCCGCGTTCTCCAGCGCGCCTTCCACCACGGCGGGCGGCACCTGGGCGGTCTTCGGGAGAGCCGACCACTGCGCCACCGGCGTTTCGAGCAGCCACACGCCCACAGCGGCCGAGGCGTCCACCAGCTCCGTGGCCGGGGCGTCCGTCTGCGCCGGGGACAGTCCGGCGCGCCGCATCGCGGTGTCCAGCCGCTTCTGGGCCGCCGTCGACCTCTTCTCGGCCGTGGCCTTCACCTGGTGGGTTCGCTGCGCCTCCTGCTCGGCCTCCGACAGCGCTGCCGCGGTCTTCTGCTCGGCCGTCCACGCCTGCGTCAGGTGTGCCTTCGCCTTCGCCAGCTCCGTGGCGGTCGGCTTCGGCTGCCGCCTACCGGCGGCCCCGTCCGCCGTCCGCGCGTTCTCCACGGCGACCAGCAGCGTCACGTAGGCGCCGAATGCGCGTCGCAGCAGGATCCGCGCCTGATCGTGTGCCCGGTCGGCCGCCCCGAGGGCGCTCTGCGCCGCGTCGTGCGCCGTGGCCGCCTGCCGCAGCTCCGCCGCGGCTTCCTCGGCCGTCTTCCGGAGCGCCGGCAGCACGGTGAGCGCCTCGGCGGTCAGCGCCGCCCGCCACTCCGCCCGCGCCGTGGTGAAGCGCCGCTTCGCCTGCGCCAACTCCTCGGGGGAAACGGAGTTTTCGTGCTCCGTCCGGGCCTGCCGCACCGCGGCCACGGCCGCCGCCAGCTCCTCCTGGGCGGCCTGGGACCGGGTCAGCGGCCGTGCCAGGCCGGACACCGGTGCCACCGCGTGCGGGAGAGCCGTCTCCTGCGCCATGTCGGACGCGGTGTCCAACTCCTCGGCGCTCAGGTCCTTGCCGAACGCCGAGGAGTCCATCGTGAAACCGTCCACGACGGGGACGTCGGCCTGCACGCTCTCCGTCTGAACGGCGTCGTCGCGCTGCCAGGACGACGCGAGGTCGTGCGGCGCCCACACCTGGCGGTAGGCGGTCATCAGGGCATCGGTGAACCGCTCCTTGAGGAGGGCAGGGGTGTCCCCGTCGAGCGGGTGACGGTCGGCGAGGGTGTCGAACGCCGCGTCGGCGGCGCGCACCGCGGCAGGCACCTCCGCCTCGAAGCGGAGGTGGTCCGGAAGGCTCTCCTCCAGCTGCGCGAACCGCAGCCGCCAGTCCACGAGACCGCCGGTCAGCTCCGTGAGACCGGAGTGGGCCCCGGCGAAGGACGCGTCGAAGTCGGCCGCCGCGCGCTCGCGGAAGCCGTCCGCGGCACGTACGGCCGCCTCGTCCGACAGAGCGCGCCCGGGGTTCTGGGCCTGCCACTCCGTGAGCGCCTGCGCGAACGCCGTCCGGGCCCCGGCGAGCGCCGACACCTTGGCGGCGACCGCCACGAGCCGCGGCTGCACCGCCTTTGCGCCGGTCAGCTCGGTATACGTCTTCTCCCAGTTGGCGAGGGCGTCCGCGCCGCCGGTGACGGCCTTCTCGAACGCCGCGTCGACGGCGGTGGCGGTGGCGTGCTGCACCGTCGCCACGGCGGCGGCGAGCGCCCGCTGCGGCGTCAGCGCGGGGAAGTGACGGAGGAACGCCTGCGCGGCCTCCGACTCCTCGCCCAGCGCCGTAGCGGTGTCCGTGACGTCCGTGAGCACCCGCGCCAGGACGGCCTCCCGGGCCGCCTGCCGCGCCAGTTGCTGAGGCAGCCCCGCCGTCGTCTCCTCGTACACCTGCTGCCAGCGCGCCAGCGCCTCGGGGTCCTCGCCGCGTGCCGCCGCGACGGTCTCCGGCCGCAGGTTCCGGGAGAACGCCGAGTCCAGCTCGGAAAGGTGGCGCTCACGCAGGGCGTCGAGCCCGGCTTGCGACAGAGCGGTGCCCTGCGCCCCGAACGAGGCGAGCAGCTCCTGCTGCTCCTCGGTCGGGTTCTCGGTGAACGACAGAACGGCCGCGTCGAACTCCCGCCCTGCGCGGGCGAGTTCCGACACCCGCAGGGCCCGCAGGTCCAGCGCGTCGGGGAGGTCGGCGAGGAGGTCGCGCAACTGCCGGACGCCGGCCCGTACGTTGATGGACAGACGGGTGCCCTGAGCGTCCGCGGGCGAGGCGAACGTCGCCCGGATGTGGGCGTCGAGCCGCTTCTCGAACAGCTCCCACTCCGCCGCCGCGACCCGCGCGGTCAGCTCCTGGTCGAGGGTGTGCGCGGCGGGCACGGTACCGGGGGCGCGCAGCGCCTGGCTCCAGGCCCGCACGGCGCGGTCGAAGGCGGCACGGCCTCGCGTACGGGCGGCCGTGCGCGCGGTGTCCAGGGCGATCCGGTCCTGGGCGGACTGCCGCAGTTCCTCGGCGCTCGCGCCGTCCTCACGGAGACGGGACGCCTCGTCGGCCAGCTCCTCCGCCTGCTGCGGCGTCAGCGGGTGGCCGCCGTCCTGCGCCCACTCCTCGACGCTCTCGCGCAGCTGCTGCCGGTGTGCGGCTTCCGCGCTCTCCTGGGCGAGCAGCTTCTCGTACGCGGTACGGAGCTTGTGCTCGGCCTCGTGCATGACGGCCGTCCGCCAGTCACCGGACTCGACGTGCGCGGGCACCGGCACGGACGCGGCGGGCGCCCCGTCGAGGAGTTCCGGGTGCTCGCGGAGTTCGGCGCCGCGCCGCAGCACCGCCACCCGCTCCGCGTACTTCTTCTGGACGTCGGCCAGCGTCCCCGGATCACGCTCCAGGGCCTCGATCGCCTGCGTGCGGTAGAGATCCTGCTCGGCCCGGAACCAGCGGTCGGTCTCCGCGCTCCACTCGGAGTGCGGCGCGAAGTCGTAGGAGTTGCTGTACGCGGTGAAGCGGGCGACGAAGTGGGCCATGGGGGCGGCGACGGTGGTCAGCCGCTGTGCGGCGGCGCGGACCGTGCGGTCCCACTCCTGCACCGTCCGCGGCGCCTGACCGTCCACGGGCTGCGCGGTGCGCGCCTCGATGTACTCGTTCTCCAGCCGCGCGAGCTGGGTGTCGTACCAGGTCCAGACCTTCTCGTCCCAGTGCGGCTGGTGACGGTTGAGGTCGTTCTCCACCATCAGGCCGTCGACCAGGCCGGTGCGGGCTGTGAGGGGGCCCTGCCGGAGTGCCGCGCGGAACTCCTGCCGCAGCTCGGCCCGCTCCGTCCACTCGGCGCGGGCCTGCCGGTAGGCGGGGCCGACCTTGCGCGCGGCGGCGTCGGCGGCGGCGGACTCGGACAGTCCGTCCTCGACGCCGCGGGCGAAGTGGCCGCTGAACTCCTCACGGAGGCGATCGGCCTGCCGGGTGGCGTCGAACCCGCGGTGCGGGCCGTCGGTGCCGAGGTGGGAGTCGAGGTAGTTCCAGGACTGCTTGCGCAGTTCCTCCGCCCGGTCCGGCGCCGGCTGCCGGGTGTGCTCCGGGACGAACGTCTGCTGCTGGGCGTGCCCGGAGCCCTGCGCCCCGGCCGTGCGGGGCTGCGCCGCCTCGTGGGCGTTCGCCGGTACCTGCTGCTCGCGGATGCGGCCGGGGCCCTGCGCGGACCTCTCCTGGCCGGCCTGCTCCTGGACGTCCTGCTCGCGGGTGGGCTTGTCGGTGTGCCGCTCCTGCGGCTCGACCTCGGTGACCTGCTGCTGTGCTCCGGCACCGTCCTGCGTACGGGCGTCGTCCCGGGAGACGGGCTCCGGGGTCTCGCGCTCCCCGGTCAGGTCCCGGCCGGGGCCGTGCGGGGCGTCCTCGCCGGTGGTGAGGTCCGCGGAGTCGCGGGTGCCGGCGGGCGCGTTCTCCTTCGGCTGCTGCCCCTTCGGGTCCGGCGCCGGGCGCGGCTGCTCCCGCTGTGCCCGCGCCCGATCGAGGCCCTTCTGGAAGTCGTCGACGCCGTTCTTCTCGACGTCCAGCCACTTCTGGAGGTCGCTCGCGCCGGGGTTGCGGAAGTGATCGTCCAGGGCGACCCAGTCGCGCCGGAAGGAGGAGGCCACACCGTCGCCGCCGGACCACTTGCCGTTCGCCGGGACGTGGTGGATCAGACCGTCGCCGAACTTCGCCTCGAAGACCTCGCCGGCCTCCCGGGTGGCGGACTGCCGGTTCTCGTCCAGCTTCGCCTCGGCGTCGAAACGGTCCAGGGCTGTCCGGGAATCCTTGCGCCACTGCTGGAAGCGCGGGTCCCGCTCGCCGCCCGTCAGCGGGTCGCGGCCGGTGCGCATGCCACCCAGGTGGGTGTCGGCGATCTTCTCCAGCTCCGCGGCGAGCTTGTCGTGGACCCGCTCGACGGTCACCGGGTCGAGGAGCAGTTCCTTGCGGTCGGCCTGCGAGCGCAGGTCCCGTAGCTGGGCGTCGAGCTCCTCGTGGTAGCGCAGCCGGCCGGCGAGCCCGCGCTCACCCGTCAGCGTCGCCATGGTCTTGCGGGCGTGGGTCGCCGCGAGTTCGGCACTGTGCGGGTCGGTCTTGGCGCCGGCGTGGAGGGTGTCGAACGCGTCGTCCACCGCGGCCTTGAGGTCCTTCTCCAGGCTCGTCACGGCCGCGTCGGTGGCCGCGAAGTCGGAGTCGTGCCGCAGACCCGCTTCTCGCAGTTCGTTCTTCAGATCGGGCAGCAGCTTCTCGATCCGCAGGTGCTCCCCGAGCCTTCGGGAGGCGCCGTGCAGCGCGAGGTCGGACGCCTTACCGGCGTCCATGCCCGTCGCGCGCAGCTCCCGCATGTCGCGGTAGGAGTTCAGCAGCTCCTCGCGGGTGGTGCGCCGCCACTCGTCGCGGGTGACGTCGCGGCCGGCGAGGTCGGTGTCGCCGCCGATGTCGTACCGCTTCATCAGGTCGTCGACCTGCTGCTCCGCCCGCCGGGCGAAGTCGAGCCGCTCACGGGCGGAGCCGACCGCGTCGCCGTCCGGCCCGGCCTTCCGGGCCGAGGTCAGGTCCTGGGCGTAGCGGTGCTTGACCGAGCGGACGAGGTCGTCGGGGAGCGGGTCCCGGCGGAATTCCGGGGTCGCCAGTACCTCGTCGACGGCCTTGTCGGCGGCCGGGTACCGGTCGTCGGCGTAGCGCTGGTCGAAGCGGACGGGCAGTTCGTCGATGACCTTCTGGTGGTACCGGGACCAGGAGCTGTGCAGCGCGTCGCGGTCGGCGTTCTTCACCAGGCCCGGCTCGGGCAGCTCGGTGAGCTTGTCGAACTCGCGCCGGAGGTCGGCGGCGACGTCGTCCACCACCGCCTTGATGTCGTCGGCGCTCGGCCGGTACGCCCGGTCGCGGCCGATCAGGTCGCGCAGGTGGTGGGCTCCCGAGTTCTCCGCGCCCGCGGCGGCGCGCCGGGCGTTCGCGGCGGCCGAGCCCGCGTCCCTGGCCGCGTCCGCGGCCTGCGTGGCGGCCTTCTCCGCCGCCGCGGCGGCCTCGCGCGCCTCCGCGGCGGCGTCCCGCGCGGCGGTCAGCGCCTCCGCCGACGGCGCGGCGTTCTTGCCGCTCTGCTGCAGCCGCTCCGTGGCCTTCTGCGCCATCTCCTTGGCGCTCTTGGCACGCGCGGCCGCGTCCCGCGCCGCGGTCGCGGCGTCCTCGGCGCCGCGGGTCGCGGTCTGCGTCTCCTTGACCTTGGCGACATCGCCGTGCAGCGTCTCGCCGAACTCGTCCGCGGCGGGGAGGGTGTCCCTGCGGGACGCGGCGGCCCGCTCCTCGGCGGTGAGGGACTTCGGGGGCAGCGCGTCGCCCCGGCCGCCCTTCCCGGCGAGCCGTTCCAGAGCCTCGGCGGCGTTCTTCGCCTCGGCGGCCGCGGTCCGCGCCGCCGTGGCCGCGTCCCCGGCGGTCTTGGCGGCCTGGTCCGCGGTCTGGGCCGCGCCGGCGAACCGCTCGTGCGGCGGCTGCCACTCCCGGGCCGCGTGCTCCACGTCGTCGGCGAGCTGCGACAGCTGCCGCTCCTGCGTCCCGGCCAGGTCGACGAGGGTCTCGTAGTGGTCCAGGAGATGGTTCTTGGCCTGCTGGTGCTCCGCGGCGCGGGCGGCGTCGTAGGGGACGTCGGGGGCCCGCTCGGGGGCGTGCCAGTGGATACCGTCCATCCGGCTGTCCGACCAGATCTTGCCGTGCCCGGACATCCAGTCGTGGTGGAACTCCGACCACATACGGTCCGCGACGGGCGCGTGCAGCCCCGGGCGTCCGGCGGTCAGCTCGTCCCACGCGGCCTTCGCGCCGGCGGTCGCCTCCGGCAGCCGCTCGGCGCCCGCCCGCAGGTCAGGTGCCGCCTTGTCGATGTCGGCGAAGGACTTGTCGAGCTTCGTCAGCGCGTCGTCGACGTGGGTGGGGGAGTAGTCGGTGCCCAGATCCTTACGGATGTCGGTGAGAGCGTGGTGGCGCAGGTCGTTCTGCCAGGCGCGCACCTGCTCGCCGTGCGGGCCGAGGTCGCCGCCGGGGCGCTGGTGGCTGTTCCACCGCTCCTGGATGCCGCTCTCGAAGCGGAACCGCTCGTCCAGGCTGCGGTTGAGCTTCACCAGCCCGTCCTGGGTGAACTTCTCGATGTCCCGGGCGCCGGCGTCGACCGGCTTGTTCCGCAGGTCGTCCAGGAACGTCTCGGCGTCGCGCTTCAGCGAGGCGTGGACGCTGTCGGACAGCTCCACCCTGCTGCCGGTGCCGCGGAGCCCGTCCGTCAGGTCCTTGTCCAGACGGGAGGGCAGGTCGTCGAGGAAGCGGCGGAAGTCCTGGCCCGCCTGGAGTTCGGCGTCCAGCCGCCGGATCAGCTCCTGCTCCCGCTGGGGCCACTTCTTCACCGCGAGGTCGTGGGCGAGCTGCTGTTCCGACCGGGAGAGCTGGGCGAACGGCCGCAGACGCTGCTTGGCGGCGAGCAGCTTGGCGGCCTCCTTGTCCACCAGGTCGTCGAACGCCTGCTGGGCGCCGTGCGCGTAGCGGTCGTGCAGCGCGGCACGCTCCTGCGCGCTCAGCCCGGAGCCGAATTCCTGCCAGACGTCCAGGCTCTTGTCGAGCCTGCCGCTGAACTCGATGTCCCGGCCCACCCGTTCGGGCAGCCCCTTGCGCAGGTGGTCGGCCATCTGGTCGAACCGCCGGCCCTTCTCGCTGACCTGCCAGTGCGGCTTCGACTTCAGCTCGCCGTAGGTGGCGTCCACGGCGTGGCCGAGGCTCTTCTCGTACTCCGCGGCGGACCGCTCGATGACGCCTGCCTCGTGACCCGCGGCGCGCCACTGCTTGGTGGCCTCGGAGACCTTCGTCTCGATCCGGGCGTCCAGCTTCACCTGGAGCTTGTGGAGCTGGGCCCGGCCGCGGATGGTGTCGCCGAGCTTGTCCAGCTCCTTCTGCCACTGCTGCTCGGCCTTGGCGAGGGCCTCAGGACGGACGTCGCGCCCTTCCCGGAACGGTCCGAAGAGGTCGTCGAACTTCGTGCGGGCGTCGCCCACCAGGTCGTCGAAGACCTTCTGCCGCTCGACGTCGTCCAGCGACCGGAGCGCCTTGGACTTCCCGGTGGTCTCCGTGAACGTGTCCTGGAGCTTGCGGCCGCCCTCGGCGAAGTGCGCGTCCGAGGTGAGCTTCTGGACCCGCTCGGCGGTGTCCAGCTTCTCGGCGGTGTTCTTCTTCAGGTTGTCGCTCTCGGCGGCCCACGCCTTTGCCTTGGCGGCTTCCGCCTCCTTCAGCGCGGCGGCACCGGTGTGACCGGACCCGCTCGCGGTTCCTGCGGTGTGGCCGTTGCCCGTGTGGGGCGGACCGGCGCCCTCGATGGGGGCGGGGTGGAGGGCGTCGTCCGCGGAGCGCGTGACGGAGGTGTGCTCGCCGGATTGGGTGCTGTCGGCCGCGGCGTCGTGGGCCTGGTTCTTGTCGCTGGAGGACACCGAGGTGTTCTCCGGGTGCTCCGCCGACGCCTTGGTCGGTGTGTTCCCGCCCTCGGCGCGGGCGTTGTTCCTGGTGGTGGCGTTGGGCTCGCTTTTGGTCGGCAGTTCCTTCGACGGGTTGCCGGTGGTGCGGTCACCGGCCGGCTTCTCCCCGCCCGGCGTCTTCTGCTCGTTGTGCGGCGTCGACGGGGTCTTGTCCCCCGGGGCCTTCGCCTCGTTGGGCTGCGGCTTTCCGGGCTCCGCGCCGAGCTTGGCGTCCTTCGTCCCGGATGTGCTGCTGTCCTGCGGCTTGACGTTGCCGTTGGGCTCGTGGGCCTTGGCGTTGCCGCCGAGGTCCGCGGTCTTCGTGCCCGGGTTGCCGCCGGCATCCTGCGGCTTGGCGCCCGCGTTGCCGTTCAGCTCCTGTGGCTTGGCGTTCGCTGAGAGGTCGCCGGTGCGGGTGTCGCGGGCCGACGGGTGCGGTGCGTCGCCCGCCGACGGGTGCGGTGCGCCGCCGGGGTTGCCGGACGGTGTGGGTTCCAGGTTCAGCTTCGTGCTGTTCCGCGGGCCTTCGTGCCCCACGTTCTGGCCGGTCCTGCTCCCCGGCGCGCCGACGTTGTTCCCCGCGCCGTGCTCGGACACCTTCGTCACGGGAGGCGCCTCGACGTCCTCGTCCCTGTTCCGCGACGAGGTGGGCGTCTCCTCCTTCGGCGGCGTCTTCCCCGGCCCGGTCTGGTGCTCGGGGTGCGCCCCCGTACCGCCGGGCCGCTCGTGGGTGAGGGGCGCTCCCGCCGGGGACGTGGTGCCCTTGCCCGTCGGGACGTGCGCGCCGCCGCCCTCCACCGGGTTCGCGTGCGGCGCGGCGGCGCCGTCGAGGTCGGGCCGCGCCTGGAGCGGCGGAGCGCCCTGCTGCCGGCCACCGGTCGGCGGCGCGAGCTCGTTGTGGGGCGCGACGTTCCCGCCGGCCTCGCGCGTCGGGTTCACCGGCGCGTGCGGGTCGGGGTTCAGCGGGCCCTTGGCCAGGGGCACCTCCCCGCCGGGGCGGAACGGGTCCGTCTTCGGGGGGTTGATGTTGCGGTTCGGCAGGCCGCCCGGTCCGTCCGGCAGCTTGTTGACGAGGTTGCGGTCGAAGTTGCCGATACCCGACGGCGGGGCGAACGAGCCCTTCGGCGCGTCGAACCCGGAGGCCCCCCTGCCGCCCCCGAGCGGCGGCGTCTCCATCTTCGGGTCGAACTTCGGCGGCGCCAGATTCGGAGCGTGCGCCATATCGCCCACTCCCCGCCGCAGTGCGCCGAGGCCCTTCGCCAGGGGGCCGAGGAGAGCGCCCCCGCCCGCGAGACCGATGTTCAGGGCCTCGTGCTTCCACCACTCCTTGCTGCCGAAGTCCGGCATGTCGGTGTGGGTGACGGCGGAGGCGAAGGCCTCGGCGGCCATGTCGGCGCCGATCTGCACCACGATGTTCAAGATGACGTCGAGCGCGACGGCGCCGGCGTAGGTGGCGGCGAGCGCGATGCCCTCCATGACGACGCCCATGGCCTCCAGTACGGAGGTGAGCGCGGCCAGGATCGTGCTCAGCGGCAGCAGCACTGCCAGTGCCACGACGGCGAGGACCGAGAGCAGGGTGATCAAGAGCATCTTGATCGCCTGCATCTTCGCCGCGTGCAACTCCTTGGCCTGCACGTTCTTGATGAAGTCGCCGTACGCGTTGATCGCGTTGCCGACGTCCCAGGCGTGCTGGGCGGCGGGCTTGAACTTGGCCTCCCGCAGTGCGCCCCAGGCCCAGGTGACGGCTATCTCGTGGGCGTCGCCGGTCCACTGCACGCCTTGGACCGAGGAGTCCATGGCGAGCATCTTCTCCCACATCATGTCGCCGAAATCGATCCATGCGTTGCCGAGGACGTAGATCTCGTCGGCAATGGTCGGGTCGGGCTCATACATGGCGACATCACCTGAGGGGGAGGAGCGGAATGGAAAAGGGGAGAGGTGCGCCCGGACAAGGCCCGAGCTGGGAATATCAGCGAGACGTCAGCGAAACGCAAGAAAAACGCAAGCGGAGCGTCAGCGGGGAAAAGCGGGATGATGCGAATTCACGGGTCAGAATATCTCGCCGATGGCGGACTTCGTGCTGTCGGTGACGTTCTCCGGACTTCCGCCACCGCTCTGCCCCCACGACCACGAGAGGAGCTGCGAGGCGAAGTCGCCGAACTCCTGAAACGAGGCCTCCTCCGCGGACAGGTAATTGTTGCCCGCCAGCGTCAGTGAGAAGGCGACCCGCGCCAGCACGCTGTTCGCCTGGCTCTCGGTGTCGCCGCCCTTCCCGAAGAGGTGGGTCAGGCAGGCGTCCAGACGCTCGAAGAAGACCCCGGCCTCCTGCTGGGTCTTGCCCGCCCAGCCGAGCTGGAGGTCGTCGAGCGCCTTGAAGATCGTCGACACCTGGTCACCGAGGTCTTCGACGAGGCCACCGCCGCCGTCGGGTCCGCCGATCTGCTCCCCGTAGGTCCGCAGCGCCTCACCGTCGACGCTGATCGACAGGTGCGCGCCGCCGACCTGGCCGTAGGTGACGGGCGGGTCGGACTTGGGCTCTTCCTTGCTGGGGCTCACCGTTGCTCCTGGGCGGTATGGGGAAGCCCGCCGCAGGGGCGGGCTTTTCGAGGGGTGGCGGGACGCCGACGTCCGCCGCGCGACCGGGGCACGGCGGACACCTGGGATACGCGGGGGCGCCGTCCGGTCCCTGCCGGGACCGGGGCGCCGCCCTCAGTGCTTCTTGCTGAAGTTCCTGGTGTTCTTCTCCTCGACCTCGTGGTACATGTCGTACGCCGCCTTCAGCCGCCGCTTCATCTCGTACAGGAGCGTGACCAGCGTCGTCATGTGGGTGCTGAACTCGGTCTGGAGGCCGGTGAAGGTCGCGCTGGAGGGGGAGGTCCAGACGCTCTCCGCGCGGCGGAAGGCTTCCTTCACGGCGTTGGTGTCCGCCTCGATGGCGGTGATGCATCCGGCCACCGTGCCGATGGTGTCGTGGAGCCGGTGCAGCTCGATCCGGAACTCGGTGAGGGTGAGGGTACGAGAGGCCACGCGGTGACTTTAAGTGCACGCGTGACCCCGATGCAGGTCCCTCTTCCGATGCCGGTCATGTCACTGTTCCGGGGCGTCACGGTGTCACCGAACGGGGACCTGTCCCGGGAGGGTCCGCATTCGATGAGATGGGCAGAACCGGTTTCCACCCGGGATGATCATGGCGGAAGGGCAACTGTGGCAGTGGAACCGAAAGACTCCCGATACGGTCCCCACCGGGTGCCCATCCCGATGAACGACGACACGACGCAGGCGTCGAGCACCGATGAGACACCGCCGCCCACCGCGGCGGCGCCGCCCACCCTCTCCATGCTCTGGGGAGAGACTCCGATCATCACCACCGAGCTGCCGGCGTCCGGCGGCAACGGCGGCGGGGACAAGAAGACCGAGAAGGCACCCACCCACCCGGCCTTCGTCGTCAACGTCGGCGGTCTCGCCGACAGCATGGACTTCCTGCGGACCTCCTCCGCCGACATGGTGACGCAGTACGAGGCGCTCAAGACGCTCGTCCTCCAGGCCGACGCCGCCCACACGGTCTTCGGTGAGCAGGCGACCTACAAGGACACCATCCCCAGGCCGCGCCCGAACCAGAACATCGACAAGCGCAACCCGCACGAAGCCACCTTCGCCCAGCCCGACCCGGAGCCCCTCATCAAGCCGGACGACGGCGTACGGGGAGCGGCGGAGAAATTCGGCCCGATGATGTACCCCGGCATGAAGAACGTGCTGATGGAGTGCGCCAACGCCATCGAACTGGTCGGCCGGTACATGGTCCTGATGGACCGCACCGGCAGCTACTACGCCCACGCCGACCATCAGTCCGCCTTCCCCGAGCCGACCGGTAAGTCGATCACGGACTGATCCCCGGTCCACCGGCCACAACGGGCCGGGTCCCGGCCGTTCCCCCACGGAACGGCCGGGACCCGGCCCGTCGGCGTCCCGCCCCGGGAACGGCCGGACGCCCTGCCCGGGGGCGGGACGGGCGCACCGTACGGCGCCCGTCCCGCCCCCCGCCGTCACCGCGGCCCGGCGACGGAGTGCCAGGTCACGCCGGTACGCAGTTGATCTGGACCGGCCCGGCGACGTCGTGCGCGTACTTGGTCGCCGCCGTGTAGTCGACGCCCGTGTTGAACATCCGCAGCGTCACATGGCCACTGGTGGCCTTGAACGTCCCGGGGGACAGCCACCTGCCGCGGTTGTTGATCTGGTCGATGCCGAACGAGGCGGTCACCTTGCCACCGCTGCGGTCGGAGTCGTAGATCGCGTAGTGGGCCGGGTGGCCGCCGACGTAGAGGGTCTTGGGGTTGTTGGGGATGTAGACGGAGAGCCGGCAGACGGCGGCGCCCTTGATCTTGGCCGTGTAGTTGAACTTCCACAGCACGTACTGCGCCGGGTCGTACTGCGTCGCCGAGCCGGACATCGGCACGGAGACGTAGCGGCCGTTGCAGCCGGAGCCGGTGTAGCCACCGGTGCCGGACTTGACCCAGCCCTCCCGCTTCTTGTTGAAGTTGGCGTCCTTCAGCCAGACCCCCGCGGTGGGGGTGGACGGGCAGCCGTAGCCGGTCAGCGCGGTGAACGCCGGTGTGGCGCTCCGGGTGCCGAACGTGCCCTGACCGCCCTTGGCGGAGGCGGACGCCCTCGGGCTCGGCGGCGTGTGCGAGGAGCCCGTGATGGGCGCTCCGGGTATGTTCTGCCGCCCGTCGAGGGGGAAGTCCTGGTTGCCCGCGCCGCCGGTGCCGCCGAGATTTCCGGTGCCGCCGAAGCCGCCGCCGGTACTGCCGGTGCTCCCGGTGCCGCCGGTGCTCCCGGTGCGGGACTCCTTGCCGTCCTGATGGTGGTCGGCCTTGGCGGTGGCGCCGGCGGGCGCGACCTTGCCGGCCTGGGCCTTCTTCTCGCCCGAGCTGCTGAGCGCGCCGATGGCGAGGGCACCCAGCCCCAGTGCCGCGACGACCGCGATGCCGATCGCCAGCAGCCGCTTGCCGGGCTTGCCCTGCTCGCCTTCGGGGCGGACACCGCCCACGAACGCGGAGACGAAGCCGTGCCGGTCCTCCTCCGGCAGGCGCCCCGACGCCCCGGCAGCGGGCTGCGGGGACTTTTCCTGGTCAGCCACGTACGTACTCTCCAATTGTCTTGCCGTAAGGGACAGCGGCAGAATACCGCTCACCGGCAATCGGAAAAGTCCCCCGGAGGAAATCGAATCGCCCTGAGCGGGTTTGCCGTCCCGGGGTGAGTGAGGGCGATTGTGCGGGGCTCGGCGGACCATTGTGCGACCGTGGGACGGAGGCTCGCGGGGCGCCGATGTCCCCCGTCGCGTTCGCTATGCGGAACGTCTGTTCGGGACTTTCCGTGCCGGCCTGAGTTCTTGTGTTCCGTTTCGTCTCACCGTGATTTTCGGAAACGATCGATCGGTGCGGTACGTTGGGTCTCACCGCATCGGTCCTCCGCTAGTCTTCCGTCCGGGGGATCGGGGAACGACGCGTTGATCTGACGACAGGAATACGCATGTCCACTTGTGCGCGCATTGTCATTGTCGAGCGCCAGAATCTCGTCCGGTACGGTCTGGAAAGGGCGCTTTCCCGGGCTCCGTGGGTCGAGGTGATGGCCACGGTGGAGCGCGTGCAGGACTTCCCGTTCGCCCCGGGCGACGGCGCCCCCGACGCCATCCTCTACAGCCCGCCCGCGTACGACCACGGCATGGGGGCGGAGTCCCCGGCGCAGATCCTGGACCGCCTCGTCGCCTGCGCCCCGGTGCTCCTGGTGTCGGGCTTCATCCAGCCCTACCGCCTGCTGGGCGCCGTCCGCGCCGGGGTGCTGGGCTGCGTCACCGACGAGGTGGACGACGAGGAGCTGCTGCGCGCCGTCGACACCGTCGTCACCGGCGGCTTCCACCTCTCCGCCACGCTCGTGCCGCGGCTGCGCAGTGAGCTGGAGCAGCCCGGCGGCATCGAGCCGCGCTCGCTCGCCCGCCGCGAACTGGAGGCGCTCCGGCTGCTCGCCCAAGGGCTGACGCACGGTCAGATAGGGCGCCGGATGGGCCTGTCCGAGGCCACGGTCAGTACGTACATCAAGCGCGTCCGGGCCAAGCTCAACGTCGGCAACAAGGCCGACCTCACCCGTACCGCCATCGAGCTGGGCCTGCTGCGCGATCCGCACCCGCGGGTCGGCGCGGGCGGAATGGCGCCGCTGGCCACCCCGGGCCAGGGCCGTGCCCGTTCCGCACTGCTCGAACGGAACTGACCGCCCGGGACGCGGGTGGCCCCACCACACGGCCCGGCCGCCCGGCGGGGCCACCCGCGCCCCGGTGCGATGACAGTTCGGCCCCCGCCCGCCATGCCGACGTGCGGGCGATCCGGACAGCACCCCGGCCGGAGAGCCCGCCGACGCTCCGGCCGGACGGGCACGTCCGCCGTACCCCTCACCCGGCGTCCGCCCGCGCCGTCCGCCCGCGCGACGCGTCCCGGACGCCGGCGCCGGGGGCCGTGGGCCGGTCGCGTTTCCGTTCGCACATCCGGGGGCGGCAGGACGGGCCGCGTCGCGCCGTGGACCGGTCCGTACGCACCGGTCCACGGTCCCCGGCCCGAGTGCACCGGTTCCGTCACAGAGTTCCTGACCCGGGTGTCAGGACCGCGTCAGGGCTGGGTAGCGTGGCGCGGGTGAGCGAGAAGACCCTGCAGCACCGCATCGACGGCCCCGCCGACGCCCCTGTCCTCGTCCTGGGCGCCTCGCTCGGGACGACGTGGCACATGTGGGATCGGCAGATCCCCGAGCTGACCCGCCACTGGCGGGTCATCCGCTTCGACCTGCCCGGCCACGGCGGCTCGCCCGCCTACCCCGCCTCCTCGGTCGCCGAACTGGCCGACCGGGTCGCCGCCACCCTCGACGCGCTCGGCGTGGACCGCTTCGGCTACGGCGGCTGCGCCCTGGGCGGCGCCATCGGCACCCAGCTCGCGCTCACCCGCCCGCAGCGCGTCACCTCGCTCGCGCTGGTCTCCTCCTCGCCGCGCTACGGCACCGCCGACTCCTGGCGGCAGCGCGGTGTGGTCATCCGGACCAACGGCCTCGACCCGATCGCCCGGACCGCGCCCGAGCGCTGGTTCACCCCGGGGTTCGCCGCCGCCCAGCCCGCCATCGTCGAATGGGCCGTGCAGATGGTGCGGACCACCGACCCGGGCTGCTACATCGCCGCCTGTGAGGCGCTGGCCTCGTACGACGTCAGATCGTCGCTGGGCAGAGTGGGTGTGCCGACCCTCGTCGTCGCCGGTTCCGAGGACCAGGCCACCCCGACCACCGACGCCCGCAGCCTGGTCGCCGGGATCCCCGACGCGAGCCTGGCGCTGGTGCCCGGCACCTCCCACCTCGCCCCCGTCGAGCAGCCCGCGGCCGTCACCGAACTCCTCATCCGGCACTTCACCACCGCCTGGCACGACAAGCCGTCCGCGGGCGGGCAGGCCGCGATCGGCGCGGCGACGCCCAAACCGCAGCTCGCCGCCGCCGCGCAGGCGGCGCCCGCCGCCATCGAGGCGGGGCTCGCCCAGCCGGAGGCGGTCCGCGGCAGCGCCTACGAGCGCGGGGCCAAGATCCGCCGCGAGGTGCTGGGGGACGCCCACGTCGACGCGGTCGAGGAGGCCACCGACGCGTTCTCCGGCGAGTTCCAGGACCTGGTGACCCGCTACGAGTGGGGCGAGAGCTGGACCCGGCCGGGCCTGGACCGGCGCACCCGCAGCATCATCACGCTGACCGCGCTGGTCGCCGGGGGCCACCACGGCGACCTCGCCGCGCACACCCGCGCCGCGCTCCGCAACGGCCTGACGCCCACCGAGATCAAGGACATCCTGCTGCACACCGCCGTCTACTGCGGCATCCCCGCGGCGAACGCCGCGTTCACCGTCGCCCAGCGGGTGATCCGCGAGGAGACCACCCCGGAGGACTGAGCCGCGCGCGGGCCCGGGGTGACGGCGCGTACCCGGCGCGGGGACGGCAGGATGGCAGGTATGGAACTGACGAAGAAGACCCATGCCTGTGTCCGCCTGGAGAAGGACGGCCGCACGCTCGTCATCGACCCCGGACTGTTCAGCGAGGCGGACGCCGCCGTCGGCGCCGACGCCCTCCTGGTGACCCATGAGCACATGGACCACTTCGACGAGGGCCGCCTGCGCGCCGGGATGGAGGCCAATCCGGCCGCTGAGATCTGGACCCTGGCCGCCGTCGCCGAGCAGTTGTCGGCGGCGTTCCCGGGCCGGGTGCACACCGTCGGCGAGGGCGACACCTTCACGGCCGCCGGATTCGACATCGAGGTCCACGGCCAGTTGCACGCCGTCATCCACCCCGACATCCCCCGTATCACCAATGTCGGGTTCCTCATCGACGGCGGCGCGGTCTTCCACCCGGGTGACGCGCTCACCGTCCCCGAGGGCCGCACCGTGGAGACGCTGCTGCTGCCCGTCCACGCGCCGTGGAACAAGGTCTCCGAGGTCATCGACTACGTCCGCGCGGTCGCCCCGGCCCGCTCCCTCGACATCCACGACAGTCTGCTCCAGGATCACGCGCGCCCGGTCTACGACGGCATGATCGAGAACCTCGGCGGTGCCGGACACGCCCGCCTCACCCCGGGGGCGAGCACCACCGTCGGCTGACGGCCCGGCCGGTTGTCGGTGGTGCGCGGTAGGTTTGCGGACATGCGCATCGCGACCTGGAACGTCAACTCGATCACCGCCCGCCTCCCGAGGCTGCTGGCCTGGCTGGAGAGCACCGGCACGGACGTGCTGTGCGTCCAGGAGACCAAGTGCTCCCCGGAGCAGTTCCCCGCCGATCAGTTGCGGGAGCTGGGGTACGAGTCCGCGGTCACCGCCACCGGCCGGTGGAACGGCGTGGCCCTGGTCTCCCGGGTGGGCCTGGAAGACGTCGTCTCCGGTCTGCCGGGCGGCCCGGCGTACGACGGCACCGAGGAGCCCCGCGCCGTCTCCGCCACCTGCGGTCCGGTCCGTGTCTGGTCGGTCTACGTGCCCAACGGCCGCGAGGTCGACCACGCGCACTACGCCTACAAGCTCCAGTGGCTGGCGGCGCTGCGGACGGCGGTCGCCGAGGACGCGGCGGGCGGCCGCCCGTTCGCCGTCCTCGGCGATTTCAACGTCGCCCCGACCGATGACGACCTCTGGGACCCGGCGGCGTTCGTCGGCCAGACGCACATCACCCCCGCTGAGCGCGAGGCGCTGGCCGCCCTGCGCTCCACGGGCCTGAGCGATGTGCTGCCCCGTGCCCTCAAGTACGACCGCCCCTTCACCTTCTGGGACTACCGCGCCCTCGGCTTCCCGAAGAACCGCGGTATGCGCATCGACCTCGTCTACGGCAACGCCGCGTTCGCCGCAGCGGTGTCGGACTCCTACGTCGACCGCGAGGAGCGCAAGGGCAAGGGCGCGTCCGACCACGCGCCGGTCGTGGTCGATCTGGACCTCTGAGAGAGAGCCGCCGCCCACCGCGCTGGTGCCGTGGCGGCGTTCAACGGCCGGGCGCGCGGGCCCCGTTGACCGGCGGATACGGGGCCGGTGCGGGCCGGGTGCGGCGGGCCGGGGCGGCGCTCGCCGTGGCCGTGGGCGGCGTCGCCGTGCTGGTGAGCGGCGCCCGGCCGGTACGCGGATGCCGTACGCGCATCGGCTGCTGCCCTCCCCGTGAAGCGTGGATACGAGAGATGCCCGCGCGGTCTGCCACGGCACCGGACCGCCCCGGACTCCCCCTGCTGAAGCGGTCGTTCCGGCGTGAGACGAGGGCCGGGGGATCCGCAGCCCGGACCGGAGCGCCGTGAAAGAGGGGAGAAGGAGAGGGCGCCGGGAGGGCGGGCGGTGGCCGGCGGTTCGCCGCGCGCCTGTGGCCGGGCCCGGCGGGCGGGTGGGACCCTGCACCCCATGAACCTGCATTTTCTGGACAAGTGGCGCAAGGGCTCGGGCGAGCGGCGTACGGCGGCCCCGCTCGCGGAGGCGGTGCGCGAGGAGCCCGGCGCCGTCGCCGAGCTGCTGTCCGAATGCGAGCTGCTGCGTGCCGAGGCCGGCCGGGCGGGCGTCGAACTCGACGACTCCGCCGCGTCGTTGGCCGCCCTCGACCAACTCCAGCCGGTGTGGCGGGACGACCCGGAGGTGCTGCCCTGGCTCGGCAACGACGCGGGCCTCTACCTCGGCACGGTCCTGGTGCGTACGGTGCCCGGCACACGGTGGCGGATCCGGCCGGACGGGCAGCCGGTGGTGGCCCTGGCATCCGGCCGGGAGATCGATGTGGTGGCCGCCGGACACGAATGGGCCGACGACGGGGCGCCGGAACTCTCGCAGCTCTACGCGGAGGTCGCGGAGCGCTGACCGCGGACGGACGCTCCCGGAGCGACCGCGCCCCGACGGCGGACGGGCCCCGGACACGGCCCCGCCGCGCCTTCCGCCACGGCCCCGTCGCGCCCCCGGGCCGTGGCACCCGGGCCCGGTCCGGCACCGTCCCGCCGATTCCACTCTCCTCACCGCCACCGTGCGTGTCAGCGGAAAACTGCCGGATATGTCCCGGTAAGTTGCACACTCTCCGCTGTACGGATGATGAGAGTGAGCAGACTGCATGGCCGGTGAGGCGCTGATCGAACTGCGCGGGGTCAACAAGCACTACGGAAAACTCCATGTCCTCCAGGACATCGACCTCACCGTCGGCCGCGGCGAGGTGGTGGTCGTCATCGGCCCCTCGGGTTCCGGCAAATCCACGCTCTGCCGGACCCTCAACCGCCTGGAGACCATCGAATCGGGCACCATCACCCTGGACGGCACCCCGCTGCCCGAGGAGGGCCGGGCGCTCGCCGGACTCCGCGCCGAAGTCGGCATGGTCTTCCAGTCCTTCAACCTCTTCGCGCACAAGACCGTCCTCGACAACATCACGCTGGCACCGATCAAGGTCCGCAAGCAGAAGAAGGACGAGGCCGCCCGGCGCGCCCGCGAACTCCTCGACCGCGTCGGCCTCGCCGCGCACGCCGACAAATACCCCGCCCAGCTCTCCGGCGGTCAGCAGCAGCGTGTGGCCATCGCCCGCGCCCTGGCGATGGACCCCAAGGTGATGCTGTTCGACGAGCCGACGTCGGCGCTGGACCCGGAGATGATCAACGAGGTCCTGGAGGTCATGCAGCAGCTCGCCCGGGACGGCATGACGATGGTCGTGGTCACCCACGAGATGGGCTTCGCCCGCTCCGCCGCCAACCGCGTGGTCTTCATGGCCGACGGCCGCATCGTCGAGGACCGCGCACCCGAGGACTTCTTCACCGCGCCGCGCAGCGAACGCGCCCGCGACTTCCTCTCCAAGATCCTCAAGCACTGAACGGGGGCGCGAAGATGGAGCTTTCCCACCGGCGGCGCCCGCACCGCACCGCCGTCGCCCTGCTGCTCGCCGTACTCGCCCTCACCGTCGCCGCCTGCGGCCGGGAGGGCAGCCCGCCCGCCAAGGGCCCGAGCGCCGGACAACTGCCGCACTACGCCGTCGCCACCGGCTTCCGGCTGCCCGCATCACCCACCTGGCGACGGGCCGAACGCCGCGGCCACCTCGTCATCGGCGTCAAGGAGGACCAGCCCTACCTGGGCGAACGCGACCCCTCCAGCGGCCGCTACTCCGGCTTCGACATCGAGATCGCCCGGATGATGTCCGCCTCCCTGGGCTTCGACCCGGCCACCATCGCCTTCCGCACCATCTCCTCCGCCAACCGCGAGACCGCGCTCCAGAACGGCCAGATCGACCTCTACGTCGGCACGTACACCATCAACGCGATGCGCAAGAAGCAGGTCGGCTTCGCCGGGCCGTACTACATGGCCGGGCAGGGACTGCTGGTCCGCGCCGACGAGAAGGACATCCACGGCCCCGACGACCTGGCCGGCCGGCGCGTCTGCTCGGCCGCCGGCTCCACGCCCTACCAGCGCATCCAGTCCGAGTACCCCCGGGCGGTCCTCGTCGCGTACGACACCTACTCCATCTGCGTCGACAACCTCCTCACCTTCCAGGTCGACGCGGTCACCACGGACGACGCGATCCTGCTGGGCTACGCGGCGAAGGCGCCCGACGAGCTGAAGGTCGTCGGCCGACCCTTCTCGAAGGAGCCGTACGGCATCGGCGTCCCGCGCCGGGACACCGCGCTGCGGATGGCCCTGAACGACGCGCTCGCCGCCCGGGAGCGGAACGGCGACTGGAAGAAGGCGTTCGAGGCGACCTTGGGCCTGTCCGGCGCGCCGGCGCCGAAGCCGCCGCCGATCGACCGCTACCCGGGCTGAGAAGGAACCGACCGATGAACGTTCTCCTCGACAACTTCTCGCTCTACGGCAAGGGCCTCCTCGGCACCGTCGAACTCACCGTCTACGCCTCGTTGCTGGCGCTCGTCCTCGGCATCGTCATGGCCGGGTTCCGGGTCGCGCCGGTCGCCTCGCTCCGCGTCTTCGGCACGGTGTGGGTCACGGTGCTGCGCAACACCCCGCTGACCTTGCTGTTCTTCGCGGTGGTGCTGGGGCTGCCGCGGTTCGGGCTGGTGCTGCCGTTCCAGCTCTTCGCCGTCCTCGCCCTGGGCTGCTACACCTCGGCGTTCATCTGCGAGGCGGTGCGCGCCGGCATCAACACCGTGCCCAGGGGGCAGGGCGAGGCGGCCCGCAGCCTGGGCATGACCTTCCCGCAGACCCTCGGGGACGTGGTGTTGCCGCAGGCGTTCCGCTCGGTGATCCCGCCGATCGGCTCGACGCTCATCGCGCTCGCCAAGAACTCCGCCATCGCCGGGTCGTTCAGCGTCGTCGAACTGCTCGGCACCTACAAGACCCTCAACGAGCTGGGCTACAGCATCGTCTGGTCGTTCGTCTGGATCGCCGTCGGCTACCTGCTCGTGACCCTGACCATCAGCGCGCTCTTCAACGTGCTGGAGAAGCGCTGGGGAGTCGCCCGATGACCACCGCCCTCTACGACGTCCCCGGGCCGCGCACCCGGCGCCGCCACCGCACCTACGGCATCGCCGCCACCGCCGTCCTGCTCGCCCTGGTCGGCTGGATCCTGTATCTCCTCTTCGACACCGGCCAGTTCACCGCCGCGAAGTGGACGCCCTTCGTCTACAAGGGAATCCAGGAACTGCTGCTCAAGGGCTTGGGCAACACCCTCAAGGCGTTCGTCTACGCGGCGGCGTTGTCGCTGGTCCTCGGCGCGGTGCTGGCGTCCGGGCGGCTCTCCGACCACCGCGCGGTGCGCTGGGTGTCCACCCTCCTGGTGGAGTTCTTCCGCGCCATGCCGGTCCTCGTCATGATCTTCTTCGTGTACGTGGCGCTGAAGGCCGAACCGCTGGTCGCGCTGGTCACGGGCCTGACCCTCTACAACGGTTCGGTGCTCGCCGAGGTCTTCCGTACGGGGGTGAACGCCGTCGAACGCGGCCAGGGCGAGGCGGCGCACGCGCTCGGGATGCGCAAGACGCAGGTCATGACGCACGTCCTGGTCCCGCAGGCGGTCCGGGCGATGCTGCCGACGATCATCAGCCAGCTCGTGGTCGCGCTGAAGGACACCTCGCTGGGCTTCCTCATCACGTACGAGGAGTTCCTGCACGCGGGCAAGCTGATCGCGTCCAACCTCGACTACGACCTGCCGTTCATCCCCGTCGTCATGATCATCTCGCCGATCTACATCGGCCTGTGCATGCTGCTCTCCGCGCTCGCCACCTGGGTCTCCCGGCGGCAGCGCCGCAACCCCAAGGTGGAGGCGGCCGAGGTCGGGCCGACGGAGCCGGGCACGCTGCTGCCCGGCGCCGGACAGCACCCGGCGCCGCCGCGGGAGTGACCGCGACGGCGCCGGGAAACCGCAGGTCAGCGCAGCCGGAGCGGGAGCGCCGTCAGCCGCCAGCTCGAAGGCAGCGGGATGCGCCGCAACTCCTCGGGCGCGACGGCCAGCGCCACGTCCGGATAGTGCGCCAGCAGCTTGGCGAACGCCACCTCGCCCTCCTGGCGGGCCAGCGCCGCGCCGAGGCAGTAGTGCATACCGTGGCCGAAACCGACGTGGTTCTCGGCCTGGCCCGCCGGGTGGCGGGTCAGGTCCAGCCGGTCGGGGTCGTCGTAGTGGCGCGGATCGAAGTTGGCGGAGACCAGCATCAACTGGACCGCGTCCCCCTTGGCGATCCGCACCCCGCCCAGCTCCACGTCCTCGGTGGCGTACCGCAGTTGGGTGCCCTGGACGGGGCCGCACCAGCGCATCAGCTCATGCACCGCGCGGGGCGCCAGATCCGGGTCCTCGCGCAGCAGCCGCAACTGGTCGGGGTGGGTGAGCAGGGCGGCGGTGCCGTTGGTGATGAGGTGGGCGGTGGTCTCGTGGCCGGCCAGGACCAGCGTGAGCACCATGGTGACCATCTCGACGTCGCTGAGCCGGTCGCCGTCCTCGTCGTGCGCCCGGATCAGATCGCTGAGCAGATCGTCGGTGAGCGCCTCGCGGCGCCGCCGGATCAGATCGTGGATGTGCTCGATCATCTGCGGCATCGAGCGGCCCAGCCGCCCCGGCTCCAGCGACGCCAGGTCGGTGCCCCAGGAGCGCCACTGCGGCCGGTCCTCCTCCGGGATGCCGACGAGTTCGCAGATCACGGTGATCGGGAGCGGGTAGGCGAAGTGCTCGACGAGGTCGACGACGCCGTCCTCGGCGTGCTCGGGCAGCCGCCGCAGCAGATCGTCCGCGATCTCCTCCACCCGGGGCCGCAGCGCGTTGATCCGGCGCGCGGTGAAGGCGCGGGAGACCAGGCGGCGCAGCCGGGAGTGGTCCGGCGCGTCCTTGTTGAGGATGGAGTCGGCGAAGTACCGGTTCAGCTCCGGCGGGACGCCGAAGGTGTCCATCGTCCTCGCCATCGGGTCGTCGTCCTCGGCGCTGCCCCGGGCGTGCGCGCGGTTGTTGGCGAACCGCGGGTCCCGCAGCACCTCGCGGACCTCGTCGAAGCGGAGGACGAACCAGATCGGTGAGTCGTCGAGGAACCGGCCGGGGAGCACCGGCCCCTTCTCGCGCAGTGCGCCGTAGCCGCCGAACGGGTCGTACAGCAGGGCGGGTTCCATGACGTTGGGCTCGCCCGGGTGCTTGCCGACGTGGGCGGTGAGCGCTGCGGGCGCCGTGAGCCGGTCAGTGGACGTCTTCGCTGACATCGTGGTCTCCTCCGGTCGGAGTCAGTCGCGCAGCCGGCGGCGCATTTCCTCGGCGCTGAGCTGGGCGATGCGTTCGTACAGCGCGGTGACCGCGGGTGCGGCCAGGGCGGCGGCCGACCGGACGCCGGGCAGGTCGCCCGGGTCGGCGGCGGAGCCGGCGGGGGTCTCCAGTGCGGCTCGCAGGGTGCGGGCGAGCAGGTCGGCGCGGCTCCCGGTGGTCTCCGGGACGCGCCCGTCGAGCAGCACCTCGGTGGTGAAGAAACCGCTGAGGACCGCCGTGAACGTGTGGAGCTGGTCGGTGGTGGCGAGATCGTCGCGGACCAGACCGTGGGTGCGCAGGATCTCCAGATGATCGAGGAGGGCCCGGTTGGTGTGGGCGGTCAGCTCGGCGAGTTCGGTGGCGGCGATGTCGTTGAGACGGCCCAGGACATTGGTGTCGTCGGTGTGCAGGGCGCGCAGGACCGGGCTGGTCAGGAAGTCGCGGAAGTAGCCGCGCGCCATCCGGCTCGGCAGCACCTCCAGCGGGCACTCCCGCTGCCGCTCCAACTGCCGCTGGAGCGCGGCGTTCTTGCTGTCCAGGAGGACCGCGAGCAGCAGTGCGTCCTTGGTCTTCCAGTGCAGGTAGACGGTGCCTTTGCCGACGCCGGCGCGGCGGGCGATCTCGTCGGTTGTCACCCGCCGGTAGCCCCAGGCCACCAGGAGTTCCCCCGCCGCCCGGAGGATCCGCTCCCCGCGCCCCGACTGTTCCATCACTGCCTCCGTCCCGAGCCGTGACCAGATTTCCATTCTGGTCACGGCGTCAAAAGTACGGCGGCCTTCTCCGTCCGGACAGTCAACTTCCGGCCATGCCTGACTTGTTGGACGCGCGAGGGCGTTGTCAGTGGGCGCTTGTAACGTTCTGTAGTGACGCGCCGCCGGGGCGTGGTCGGGCGCTGCGGGGGGAGCGGAGCGATGGGCGGATCAGTCGCGGACGGGTACCGAGAGGGACGACGGGTCGGAGTCCGGCGAGGAGAGGGTGAGCTTCGCACCGCGCGGATTGTGCGCGATGTAGAGCGGATCGGCGGTGTCCACGACCACCGCGAGCCGGTGCCCGGCGGGCACGTCGTACGCGGTGGAGACGAGGTCCAGATCCACGCCGAAGGAGACGCCGGGCGCCTTGCCGTGGAAGGTGTACGGCGCGTGCGTGACGAGCCGGCCGATGCCGAGCGCGTCGACGTCGTAGAGGTAGGCGACGGCGGTGCCGCTCTCCGCGGTGCCGGTCAGTGTGGTGTGCAGGGTCGCGGTGCCGCGGATGTGCTGGGTGGTGCGGTAGGGCGCGGACTGCCAGACGGCGGCGAGCGAGCGGGGCAGCAGCGGGATCGAGGCGGTGGGCGGCAGGCGGAGGAACTGATCCAGCATGCTGGAGAGGAAGATCAGCCCGCCGTCGGCGCCGGAGTCGATGCCGGTACGGAGCGTGCGGGTGCCGTCGAGCGCGATCCGCCGCTGCCCCGAGGACACCTCCCGCCAACTGCGGTAGCCCTCGTAGGAGCCCGTCGAGCGGGACTTGAGCTGCACCGGTGCCGCGCGGTCGACGCCGTTGTCCGCGTCCTTGAGGTAGTGGTCGAACCACGACCGGGCGTGCGACCAGGTGTCGTTGGGCAGCCCGAAGAGTCCGAGCCCCTCGGCCGTGGCGTGGTCGCCGGGGCGGAACTCCAGTCGCTTGGGCCCCTTCAGCTTCTCGAAGAAGTCGGCGTACTGATTCGGCGGGAAGAGCGAGTCGCCCCAGGCGTTACCGAGCATGATCGCGGCGCCGTTGGCGTTGATCCGGTCGAGGTAGGTCGCGGGGGAGCGCTTCTTCCCCCAGGCGATCATGTCCTTCTCCTTGGCGAGGTTCGAGCCGAGGAAGTCCGCGAGGACGGTACGGAGTTCCGGCCCGGGCCGTCCGGTCAGCGCGCCGCTGGCGCCGAGCATCGCCGCCGCCTGGAGGTGCTGGGTGCGACCGCTGTAGATGGAGTCGATGAGGTCGCCCCAGCCGCTGAGCGCCGTGACCGCGCGGACCCGCTTGTCGTGCGCCGCGGTCAGCAGGCTGATGCCCGCGCCGTAGGAGACCCCGCCCATCCCGACCTTCGCCGGGTCGGCGGGGGTGTGCGCGAGCGCCCAGTCGATCACCTTGGAGGCGTCCGCGATGTCGCGCGGCCCCGCCGTCTCGATCTCCCCGCCCGACTGCCAGAATCCGCGCACGTTGTAGCCGATGACGACATAGCCCGACGCGGCCAGTTTTTGCGCCTGCGCCAGATACTCGACCTGCGGCATCGCCCAGCTCGTCGGCAGCACCACGAGCGGATACCGCCGGGAGCCGTCCGCGTCCGCGGGCAGGGCGACGTTGGCCTTCAGTGTGACGCCGCCGTCGCCGGTGATGTCGGTGAACCGCACGGCGGGCGCCGCGGCGCGGCTCTGTCCGGTGGTGACCGCCCCCGCCGCCGGTGCCGCGGTGAGCGTCGTGGTGGCGAGCGCCGCGGCGCAGACGGCGGCGGTCGCGGCGCGCAGGGCCGTGCGGGAGGACGTCATCTTCTGCTCCAGACCATGAGGTGCCGCCGGACGTGCCCCGCCCGGCGGGGCCCGGCCACCTCCGAAGCGGAGGAGCGGGCGGCCCCGGGCGCCCGCCGAAAGACGCGGCACCCGACGTACGAGGTGGTCAGGAGGGTACGACGCGGGAATTACCGGTGGTAACCCGTGAGTAGGTTACGTGTGGGTAACGCCCGGAGGGGATGCGAGCGAGGGCGGCGCTGTTCGCCGGGTCCGACAGCCAACATGCCGGGCCCCTTCGGGGGTTGCCGGGAGGGCAAGCGGGAGTGGGAATGGGGGCGGTGACGAGGGCGAGGTGGCCGGCGGGGCTGCGCGTGGCTCGGGCGAGGGGCGGTCGCGGGTGCCCCGGGTCGGGGGAGGGAGGCGCACGGTCTCAGGTCGGGGTCGCCCCCGGGTCGGGGGAGGGGCAGCCGCACGGTCTCAGGTCGGGGTCGCCCCCGAGTTGGGACAGCCCCGGCTCAGGGGCGCCCCGGGCCGAGGGGGAGAGGTGCACGGTCTCAGGTCAGGGCCGCCCTGGGTCGGGACGGCCCTGGCCCAGGCTGCCCCCTGGTCGGGACGGCCCCCGACTCAGGGCCGCCGCCCCGGGCAACGCTCCAAGTCGGCCTGTTTCGGAGCAAGTTCTCCCCTCCGGGGTCAACCCCGTCCGTTCACAGCCCCACGTCCGGTCCGAAGACCTCGTAGTGCAGGTCTGCCGGGCGTACCCCCGCGGCCAGCAGTTGTGCGCGGGCCGCCTTCATGAACGGCACCGGGCCGCACAGGTAGGCGATCGTGCCGGGCGGGATCTCCAGTACGCCGAGGTCCATCAGTCCCTGTCGGACGGTCGGCTCCTGCCGGGCGCCGGAGGGGGCCGCCCCGCCGAACCCTGTGGTGTCCGAGTCGAGCGGCTCGGGGCCGCCCGCATCGGCGTCGGCCGCCCCGGCGCTGACCGGCCCGGCGCTGACCGGCCCGGTGGCGCCGGCCCCGGCGTCCGCCGTGGTGTCCGCCCCGGCGGCGGCCTCCGGGTGCTCGTACCAGACCTCCGCCGTGGCGTTCGGGAGTTTGCCGATGAGGTGGCGGAGGTCGTCGCGGAAGGCGTGGGTGGTGGGGGTGCGGTCGGCGTGGGCGGCGATGACGCGGCGGGAGGAGGCGGTGGCGGCCAGGTGGGAGAGCATGCCGATGGCGGGGGTGCAGCCGATGCCGGCGGTCGCGAAGAGCAGTGGGGCGTCGCTCTCGTCGAGGGTCACCTCGCCGAAGGGCGCGCTCAGCCGCAGCGTGTCGCCTTCGTGGAGGTGGTCGTGCAGATGGCCGGAGACTTCGCCCGCGGGGTGCGCGGCGGCGTCCGTTCCGGCGGGTACCCGTTTCACGGAGAACTGGAGCGCGCCGTCCTGCTGTCCGGAGAGGCTGTACTGGCGTATCTGGCGGGCGCCGTCGGCCAGTTCGACCTGGACGGAGACGTACTGCCCGGGGCGGGACGGCGGTACGGGCCGGCCGTCGGCGGGCCGGACGGAGAACGTCGCGACGTCGTTGGTCTCCGCCACCCGCCCGGCGACCCGGTAGGTGCGCCAGGTGTCGCCGTCCGGCGCGCCGGACGCCGCGTACAGGCGCCGTTCGGCGGCGATCAGGCCGTTCGCCATCAGCCAGTACACCTCGTCCCATGCGGCGGCGACCTCATCGGTGACCACGTCGCCCAACACCTCCGCCAGGACGGCGAAGAGGTGGGTGCGGACGATCGGGTACTGGTCCTCGCGGACGCCGAGGGAGGCGTGCTTGTGCGCGATCCGGCCGAGGAGGGCGTCCGGCCGCTCGCCGGGATGGTCCAAGAGATACGTGGCGAACGCCGCGATGGATCCGGCGAGTGCCTCGCGCTGCGCGCCGTCGGCCTGGTGGGCGCGGTTGAACAGATCGCGCTGCAGCTCCGGGTGGGCGGCGAACAGCTTCTCGTAGAAGAGCGGGGTGACCTCGCCGAGGGAAGCGGCCACGGCGGGCAGGGTGGTACGTACGGTCTCGGCCGATTTCGGCGACAACATGGCGGACTCCTGCGGTTCGGGAGGGGAGGGAGGGGGATGGGGTACCTCGGCACCGTCAAATAGGCATGTGAGATGCGTATTTTTGGGCGACGGGAGGGGTGGGGGCGCGCCGTGGCGGTGGAGGGGCGGGGTGTGTGCGGGGGGCCGGGTGGTGGCTCCGGGGCCGGGGCGGCCGGTCGGCCCGCTCCGGTGGTTCCGGTCCCTCGCGGCCGGTCGTGCGAGGTCAGCCGGGTGGCCGGGGGGAGAGGCCGAGGAGCAGGGGGCCGGTCGGGGCCTCGATCAGGTCGTTGACCGAGAGGGGGTCGAGGGAGGCGTAGAACGCTTCCTGGGCGGTGCGCAGGGCGGCGCGCAGCCGGCAGCCGGCGCGCAGTGGGCAGCCCGTACCGTCCTCGCAGCCGACGACGTCATGGACGCCCTCCAGCTCCCGGACCAGGTGTCCGAGGGAGGCCGTGCGTCCCGCGTCGGTCAGCGTCAGGCCGCCGCCCCGGCCGCGTCGCGCCTCGACCGCGCCGAGGCGCTGGAGTTTGCTGACCACCTTGGCCGCGTGGGTGTAGGGGACGTCGACCGCGGCGGCCACCTCGCGGGTGGTCGGGGCGTCGCCGCCGTCCTCGATGACCGCCAGTCGCATGGCGATCCGCAGGGCGATGTCGGTGCTTTTGGTGAGGCGCACGGCCTCACCGTACATAAATGGCATCTCCGATACCAATTTCGAGAAGTGTGGCCGCGACGGAAGGTATGGCTCGATCCCGGCGGGCCGTGCGGCGCTGCTTTGACGCGCTGAACAGGGCCTCCTTACCGTCGATCATGAGTCGGTCGGTGGGGTGCGGACCGCGGCGGGGGGATGCGCGTGACGCGGTTCACGGTGCTGCCCGACGCGACGGCGAGCCACGGCGACCGGCGGTTGTCACGGCCACCGTCAAGAGAATGAGGACCCCATGCGTGTTCTGTGCACCTCGATAGGCTCGCCGTCCCACGGCCGGGCCATGCTTCCGCTGGCCCGCGCGCTGGCCGGGGCCGGGCACGCGGTCACCGTGACCGCCACCCCCGAGACGGCGCCCGTCTTCCGCGCCGACGCGGTCACCCTGGACCCCTGCCTGCCGCGGATGACCCCGCCCCCGCCGCCCGCCGACGGGGCCGAGGCCGATGCGGAGACCGCGGCCCGCGACCACCTGGCGCGGATGCTCGACCAGTTGACCGGCGCCCACGCCCGCGCGATGTACGAGGTGCTGGCGGAGCGGGCGGCCGCGATCCGCCCCGATGTGATCCTCCGGGACGGGATGGACATGGCCGGTGTGCTGCTCGCCGAGAAGCTCGGCATCCCGCAGCTCCCGATCCCGTCCGGGCTGGTCAACATGGTCGATCCGGCGGAGCTGCTGCCCAACCTCAATGCGATGCGCCGGGAGCTGGGCCTGCCCGAGCGGGAGGACGCCGGGTCGCTCTACCCGTACGGCAGGTTCGACTACCTGCCGCAGGAGTACACGTTCGGCCGGTTCCCCGCGCAGGTGCGGGCCTACCGGCAGACCACGCTGGTGGACCGTACGGACGGGCTGCCGGAGTGGGTCGCCGGACTCCCCGCGGACCGGCCGCTGGTGTTCGCGGCGTGCGGCACCGCGCTGCCCATGATCCTCACGATGATGGAGAGCGGCATTCCGCTGCCGGTCGGGATGACGCACCCGGCGGAGATGCTGCGGGCGACCGTCGAGGCGCTGTCGCAACTGGAGTGTTCGGCGATCGTGGCGACCGGCGGCGTTCCGCTCGACGGCGTCGAGCCCGCCCCGCACGTCCGGCTCGTCGACCGTCTCGCCCAGCCGCTGCTGCTGGAGTGTGCCGACCTCTTCATCACCCACGGCGGCTACAACAGCGTTCGCGAGGCGGTGCGTACGGGGACGCCGATGGCGGTGCTGCCGAACTTCGGCGACCAGACGCAGAACGCCGAACGCGTCGCCGAACTGGGCCTGGGCCGGCACGTCACCGAGGTCACGCCGGACGCCGTCGCCGCCGCCTGCCGCGAGCTGCTGGCGGACCGCGACGTCGCCACCCGGGTCCGCCGGGCGCAGCGCGCGGCACTCGCCCTGCCGGAGGTCGGCCAGGCAGCCGCGGACCTGGAGAAGCTGGTGCAGCAGCCGCGCTGAACGGAGCGTGCCGCCGGGCCCGTTGCCGTGCGCGGGTCCGGCGGTGGCCCTACCGGTTGCCCTCCCCCATGGGGGCTTCCCCGCTCTCTCCGGAGGGGCGAAGGGGCAGGTCGGGGCGTGTGCCGGAGCGGCCGTGCCCTTGCCGTTCCTCCTCGTCGGCACCTCCGTGCGTTCACCTCGGGGCGGAAGTGATCCTTTACGATCGCTGACGGTCAACCCCCGTGCGTCCGGCGGGGGAAACGGCGAGGTGGAGCGTGTCCATGCAGCGGTCCGGTCAGCTTTCCCGGTGGCGGTACGGGGGCCTTGCCCGGCTGTCGTCCCGTCGCGGCGCGGTCGCGGGGGGTGTCCGGTGAGCCGCGCGGTGCTGGTGACCGGTGCCTCGCGTGGTATCGGGCGGGCGGTCGCCGAGCGGTTCGCCGCCCAGGGTGACCGGGTCGCGCTGCACTACGCCTCGCGGGAGGCGGCGGCCCGGGAGGCGCTCGGCGCGCTGCACGGCAGCGGACATGTGCTGGTCCGGGGCGACCTCGCCACGCCGGAGGGCGCCGCGGCGGTGGTCGCCGCCGCCGTCGACGGGCTCGGCGGCGTGGACGTCCTGGTCAACAACGCGGCGGTGAACCGCCCGCACCCGGCGGCCACCACCCCGTTCGACGAGTGGCGGGATGCCTGGCGGGAGATCGTGGACGTGAATCTGCTCGGCGCCGCGCACGTCAGCCACTGCGCCGCGCGGAACATGATCGACCGGGCGGTGTCCGGCCGCATCGTCAACATCGGCTCCCGCGGCGCCTACCGGGGTGAGCCCGATCACCCGGCGTACGGCGCCTCCAAGGCCGCACTGCACGCCCTCGGGCAGTCGCTCGCCGTCCATCTGGCGCCGTACGGCATCGCGGTCGCCTCGGTCGCGCCGGGCTTCGTCGCCACCGAACGGGTCGCCGACCGGCTCACCGAGGACGTACGGAACCAGAGCCCCTTCGGGCGGGTCGCCGAGCCCGCGGAGATCGCCGCGGCGGTCCTCCATCTCGCCTCGCCGGAGGCCGTCTGGAGTTCGGGCACGGTGCTGGACGTGAACGGGGCGTCGTATCTGCGGTGAGGCGCGCTTCCGGCGCCGGGGGTGAGCCGCCGGGCGTGGCCTGCGGCGGGCTTCGCGGGGGAGGGGAAGCCCCGGCCGGACGGGGGAATCCGGCCGGGGCGGCCGGTTACGCGTGGCGCCCGGCTCACGGGGTCGTCGGCCGGAGCTTCCGGGCGGCCGGGGGGACGGCGGCCCGGGCGGCACTGCGACACCCGCTTCCAATTGAACGATAAACCACTGGGGTGGGTGTATCCGTCCGAAGAGGGCTTCGCGGACCGTGGCACGTGTCACGGTGCGGCCCGGAGCCCGGGGCCGGTGCGTCTCAGGGCGCGGCCGGTGCGTCGATCCGGTCGAAGAGGGGCGCGGCGCCGGTCAGCCGGAGCAGCCGGAGGAGGCACGGGGCGGCGAGCGTGAGCGTGACGCCGCCGCCTCGGCCGCGCAGCGTACGGGCGGTGCGGGTCAGCGGGGCGAGGCCGGTGGTGTCCATGAAGGTCACCCGGCGCAGATCGACATGGAGCCGGTCGTGGTGCGCGGCGGCCGCGGCGAGCCGTACGGCTGCGCCGGGTGCGGTGAGGACGTCCAGCTCACCGTCGAGGGCGACGACGGCCTCGCCCGCGGCGGTCACGGGAGCGGTGGTCACGGGGGTGGCGGTCATGAGGACTCCTTCCGTGCCTCGGTGCGCGGAGCCCCGGGTGTCCGCGGGGCGACGTTTCACAGCGTAGGGCGGAGACGCGGGGTGAAAGGGGCGAGCAGGGAAAAGAGGGGTGAACTCGGGGCATAGGTCATGGCGGCGGCGGGGCGAGTGGCCGGGGCGGAAGGCCCGGGGCGTGCGCGCGCCGGGACCTTCGGGCCGTCCGGGCGGGGCGGAGGGCCGTCGGTGCCGGGGTGGGCGAGCCGGTCGAAGTGACGCCGGGCATCGGCGGGGAGGGCGGGGGCCGGCGCCGGGGCGCGGGTCGGGGTGGGAATGCGCTGATCAACGGCTATCGGGCGCCGGTCGTTGAGGTGCGCTTCATGGGGTACCGGTCAGGGGGCGGCGAGGGCCCGGCCACCGGTACTCGGCCGGGGGCGCGGACGCGCCGGTCAAGGCACCGCAAGGCGCCGCAAGGCATCGCATGGCTCCGAGGGCGCCGTCGGCCACGGTTCACCGTCGCCCCGCGCCCGCTCTCCGCCCCCTCACGGACTGATCGCCAGCACGATGTACCCCGCGAAAAGGGTCAGATGGAGACCGCCCTGGAGCGGTGTGGCGCGGCCCGGGATGACGGTGAGGGTGCCCGCGGCGACGGTCAGGGCGAGCAGCACCATATGGGTCGGGCCGAGGCCCAGTTCCAGGGGGCCCGCCAGCCAGACGGAGGCGGCGGCGACCGCGGGGATGGTCAGGCCGATGCTGGCCATCGCCGAGCCGAGGCCGAGGTTGAGGCTGGTCTGGATCCGGCCGCGGCGGGCCGCGCGGACCGCCGCGATGGTCTCCGGCAACAGCACCAGCAGCGCGATCACCACCCCGACGACGGACGACGGCAGCCCCGCCGCGGCCACCCCCGACTCGATCGCCGGCGACACCGCCTTCGCGAGTCCCACCACCGCGATCAGGGCCAGTCCCAGATGGGCCAGGCTGATCATCGCCGTCCGCTTCGACGGCGGATCGGCGTGGTCGTCGTCGAGCACATCGCCCGCCGGGGTCACCGGGGCGAGGAAGTAGTCGCGGTGCCGCACCGTCTGTGTCGTCACGAACAGGCCGTACAGCACCAGGGAGGCCAGCGCGGCGAAGATCAGTTGCGGGGTGGAGAACTGTGCGCCGGTGCCGCTGGTGGTGAAGCTGGGCAGGACGAGGCTCAGCCCGGCCAGTGTCGAGACGGTGGCCAGCGCCGCGCCGGTGCCCTCCGGGTTGAAGATCGCGACGCGCCGCCGCAACGCGCCGACCAGCAGACAGAGTCCGACGATGCCGTTGCAGGTGATCATGACGGCGGCGAAGACGGTGTCCCGGGCCAGCGCGGCGCTCTTGTCGCCGCCGTCGGCCATCAGGGTGACGATCAGCGCCACCTCGATGATGGTCACCGCGACCGCGAGCACCAGGGAGCCGAACGGTTCCCCGACCCGGTGGGCGATCACCTCCGCGTGGTGCACGGCGGCCAGTACCGACCCCGCCAGGAAGAGCGTCACCACGGCGACGAGCGCGCCCGGCAGCGACCTCCCCCAGACCAGGATCAGCAGGACGACGCCGAGAACGGGCACCGCCCGGGTCCAGTGCTGGGCGGTCGAACGGAGCCGGGCGATCATGCTGACGAGCCTGGCAGATCCCGCCCGGACCCGCGCGCCGACGACCGCCCGCCGGGTGGCGGGCCCGCCCTGAGGGACCGCCGTGCGGGGGCGCGGGGTACGCCCTCGTGAGCACGCCGGGGCGGACCGTTCGGGCCGGGCGGCTTCGGCCGGGAGCCCGCCGCACCAGGTACGCACCGGCCCGCTCCGCTTCGGGCGCGAGCCCCGCCCGCCCCCTCCGGCGGTCGGCCGTACCGCCCCCCCCCGCCGCCCGGTCCGCAGCGGGCTCAGGCCGTCGCCCGGTGCCCCCGGGGCTCGGCCGGTGCGGTGGCCGCGCGGGTCACGTCCGCGACGAGTTCGATCACGTCCGGCCCGTACGCCTGGGAGTTGACCACCTTCAGCAGGACGCAGAACTGGCCGTCGGTGCCGTACGTGCGGGCCAGCCGGGAATGGTTGCGGACCAGATGGCGGACGGCCGCCCGGTGGGTGACCGGGCGCTGGCCGGCCGCGAGGAACACCGGGCGGCCGCCCTCCCCGGCCGTCAGCCGGGCCAGCGGGACGTACTCGACGGTGCCCGGCTCCATGCGGTACGCGGTCGAGCCGATGGTGAACGTCCCGCGGTCGGCGCCGGTCGCGTCGCCCGGGTGCACGGCGACGCCCGGCAGCAGCGTCGCGAGGTGCGCGGCCAGGCGGCGGTGGGCCGTCGGGTCGCCGACGCAGAACTCCGTCCGGGCGCCGAAACCCTGGAGCCCGGTGTCGTGCGGGGCGACCTCCGGGTGGGCCCGGCAGTTCTCGACGACCGCGGCGAGGCCGAGCAGCGCCAGCGCGTCATGGCGCGGGATGCTGCCGTGGGCCGAGGCGCTGTCCCGGTGGGTGACCAGGACGCACTCCGAGCCCTCCGGCAAGCCGAAGAAGCGCTGCGTGCGGGTCAGCTTCCGGCGTGCGGCCGCGGAGAAGGCGGCCCAGCCGGCCGCCGCCCCCACGACGAGCGCCACGGCGGCGGCGATCAGGACGAACAGGGTGTCGTTCATGGCGGGGGAGCGTAACCGCTGTCCGGGTGTGTGTTCGAGCGGACGGGGGCGGATGTCGGGGCTCGTCCCGGTTCGTGCGCCGCGGTTGGCCGGGAAGCGACGCCGCCGCCGTGTGCCAGGGCGAGGTGCGGGCGAGACGCGGGGCGAGCCCGACGCGCTGTCACTCCTCCGGGAGCGGGCCGGGGAGGCCCGTGCGGCGCGTACCTGACGTATCGTCACCTGTTTGGAGGCGGTGGCCGGGCGCTGGGGAAACGGTCGGGAGACGCCCCGCGACAGGCGCGCGCCACCACTCCGCCGCGCCGCCGACCCTCCTCGCGAGCACTCCGCCCGGAAACCTCGGATTACGGACGTAATACGGCCGGACGCGCTCCATGACATCGCCTCAACATCCCGGTCATTACGGGCGGATGAGGCATCGCGGTGACGCGGGGAGACCGCCTGCTGGACCCCGCTGTCACGGCATGAGCACCACGAGTAGGCTCCCGCCACCTGCGTTTCCCCTGCGCCTGGAGGAAGTCCCCTCATGTCCCGTGCCCGACGTCTCACCGTCCTGGGGGCCGTGGCCGCCCTGGCCGGTTCACTGGTGGCGGTTCCGGCCGTCGCCCAGCCCGCACCGGCGGGCCCCGCCGCCCCGCACCCCGCGCCCGAACCGGTCAAGACGCCCGTCGCCGTCGGCTCCGGCGGCGCCGTCTCCAGCGTCGACCAGAACGCCTCGGCCGCCGGTATCGCGGTGCTCAAGCGGGGCGGCAACGCGGTGGACGCCGCCGTCGCCACCGCCGCCGCCCTCGGCGTCACCGAGCCGTACTCCGCCGGCGTCGGCGGTGGCGGCTACTTCGTCTACTACGACGCCAAGTCCCGCACCGTGCGCACCCTGGACGGCCGCGAGACCGCCCCGCGCACCGCCGGGGAAGACCTCTTCCAGGAGAACGGCAAGCCGCTGCCGTTCGACGACGTCGTCACCAGCGGCCTGAGCGTCGGCACCCCCGGCACGCCCGCCACCTGGGACACCGCCCTGCGCAAGTGGGGCAGCCGGTCGCTGGGTCAGGTGCTGCGGCCCGCCCGCGACCTCGCGGCACGCGGCTTCACCGTGGACGAGACGTTCCGCAAGCAGACCGCCCAGAACGAGGCGCGGTTCCGGGACTTCCCCGCCACCGCCGATCTCTTCCTGCCCGGTGGCAAACTGCCGGTCGTCGGCTCGACGATGAAGAACCCCGATCTCGCCCGCACCTACGACGAGTTGAGCCGCCGCGGTGTCGACGCGCTCTACCGCGGTGACCTGGGCCGCGATGTCGTCAACACCGTCCGCAAGCCCCCGGTGCGCCCCGGCGCCGACCGCAAGGTCCGCCCCGGTGACCTCACCCTGCGCGACCTGAAGGACTACAAGGCGCTCGGCGAGGCCCCGACCCGTACCCGCTACCGCGGGCTCGACGTCTACGGCATGGGCCCCTCGTCCGGCGGCGGCACCACCGTCGGCGAGGCGCTGAACATCCTGGAGCGCAGCGACGTCAAGCACCTCAGCGAGGCGCGGTACCTGCACCGCTACATCGAGGCCAGCCGGGTCGCCTTCGCCGACCGGGGCCGCTGGGTCGGCGACCCGAAGTTCGAGAACGTGCCGGTCCGCGGCCTGACCTCGCAGCGCTTCGCCGACGCGCGCGGCTGCCTCATCAAGGACGACGCGGTCCTCACCAGCCCCCTCGCGCCCGGTGACCCGCGCCACCCGAAGCCCTGCCGCACCTACGGCAAGGCGTCCCCGACGACGTACGAGGGGGAGAACACCACCCACCTCACCGTCGCCGACAAGTGGGGCAACATCGTCGCCTACACCCTCACCATCGAGCAGACCGGCGGCAGCGGCATCGTCGTCCCCGGGCGCGGCTTCCTGCTCAACAACGAGCTGACCGACTTCTCGTTCGCGCCCATCACCCCGGGCGTCCACGACCCGAACCTGCCCGGCCCCGGTAAGCGGCCGCGGTCGTCCATCTCGCCGACGATCGTGCTGAAGCACGGCCGGCCCGTCGTGGCGCTCGGCTCGCCCGGCGGCGCGACCATCATCACCACCGTCCTGCAGTCCCTCGTCAACCACCTCGACCGGGGCATGCCGCTGGTCGACGCCATCGCCGCACCCCGCGCCAGCCAGCGCAACGCGGCGAAGACGGAGCTGGAGCCGGCGCTGTGGAACAGCCCGCTCCGCGCGCGGCTGGAAGGCATCGGGCACCGGTTCACGCAGGTCGAGGAGATCGGCGCGGCCACCGGTGTGCAGCCGCTGCCCGGTGGCCGCTGGCTGGCCGCGGCCGAGAAGGTACGGCGCGGCGGCGGCTCGGCGATGGTCGTCAGCGAGAAGTAACCCTCCACCGGACCGGGCCCGTCCGCCCGGCCCGCCCGCGCCCGTCCGGCGACGACGCGCCCCGCCACGGCGCGTCGTTGCCGGGCGGGCGCCTGCCGCATAGCCTCCCGGGGACCGCCGGTCCGCAACCGCACTCCGGGAGGCGCACGCCGTGAGCATCGACGAGAGCCGCGAGCGCCGCCCGTCCCCGCCCGGCACCCAGGGACCACCGGAAGGACTCGCCGAGCAGGCCGCCGCTCTGGCCCGCGGCGAGACCACCTCCGCCGCCCTCGTCCGCCGCTGTCTGGAGCGCATCGCCGCCCGCGCCACCACCGTCAACGCCTTCCGCCGGGTACGGGCCGAGGCCGCCGAGGCGGAGGCGGCGGACGCCGACCGCCGGCTCGCGGCGGGGGAGCGGCTGCCGCTGCTCGGTGTGCCGGTGGCGGTCAAGGACGACATCGATGTGGCGGGCGAGCCCACCGCGTTCGGCTGCGCCGGGGAGTTCCCCGCCAAGGCGCGCGACGCCGAGGTGGTGCGGCGGCTGCGCGCCGCCGGGGCGATCGTCGTCGGCAAGACCAACGCCTGCGAACTGGGCCAGTGGCCGTTCACCGAGGGCCCCGCCTTCGGCGACACCCGCAACCCCTGGCACCTCGGCCACACCCCGGGCGGCTCCTCCGGCGGCAGCGCCGCCGCCGTCGCCGCGGGTCTGGTGCCCGCCGCGCTCGGCACCGACGGCGCCGGCTCGGTCCGTATCCCCGCCGCCTGGACGCATCTGGTCGGCGTCAAACCGCGCCGCGGCACCCTCTCCACCTGGCCGGACGCCGAATCGTTCCAGGGCATCACGGGCATCGGACCGCTCGCCCGCACCGTCGAGGACGCGGCGCTGCTGCTGGACGCGGCGAGCGGCAGCCACCCCGGCGACCTGCACCGCCCGCCACCGCTCGCCGCCTCCGAGGCGGTCCGCCGCGACCCCGGCCGGCTGCGGATCGCGCTGTCCTTCACGCCGCCGTTCACCCTCACCGCCGCCCCGCTCGACCCGGAGGTCCGGCGCGCGGTGACGGCGGTGGCGCGCACCCTCGCCGGGCTCGGCCACTTCGTCGAGGAGGCCGACCCGGACTACGGGCTGATCGGCCTGGCGTTCGTGCCGCGCGCCACCAACGGCGTGCGGGAGTGGGCGGCGCGGGTGCCCGACCCGGCGCTGCTGGACCGGCGCACCCGCGGCGCGGTCCGTCTGGGGCGGCTGCTGGGCGGCCCCGTGCTGCGCCGGGCGCGCGCCGCCGAACCCCGCCAACACCGCCGGATCGGCGCCCTGTTCGGCCGCTACGACGTGCTGCTGACGCCGACCACCGCCACCCCGCCGCTGCGGATCGGCGCCCTCGCCGGGCTCGGCGGCCGCCGTACGGACCAGGCCATGACCGCCGCCTGCCCGTACGCCTGGCCGTGGAACGTCCTGGGGTGGCCGGCGGTGAACGTCCCCGCCGGGTTCACCGGCGGCGGACTGCCGCTCGGCGCGCAGTTGCTCGGGCCCGCCGACGGCGACGCCCGGCTGCTGTCGCTGACCGCGCAGCTCCAGTCCGCGCTGCGCTGGCACGAGCGCCGCCCGGCCACGGAGGCGGCGGGCGGCGCGGGGCCGGGGGAGGTCAGCCCAGCAGGGCGATGATCTCGTCCGTGGTGCCGGTCTCACCGAGCCGCGGGAAGATCTTCTCGACGCTGTTGCGGTGCGCCGCCTCGTCCAGGTCGGTCACCGCGTCGGTGGCGACCGTGACGTGGTAGCCGTGCTCGTGCGCGGCGCGCGCGGTGGACTCCACACCGATGCTGGTGGCGATGCCGGCCAGCACCACCTGCGTCACGCCCCGGCGGCGCAGCTCCGGATCGAGGGCGGTGCCGTGGAAGGCGCCCCACCGCTGCTTGGTGACGAGGATGTCGCCGGGGCGCCGGTCCAGCTCGGGCACCAGCTCCGCCCGGTCGGCGGGCGGTGTGCCACCCGCGCGGGAGGTCTCGGTGCGGCCCGGCGCGCCACCGGTGACGTTGACCAGCACCACGGGCAGCTCCCGCGCGCGGAACGCGGCGGCCAGCCGCGCGGAGCGGGCGACGACCTCGTCCGACGGGTGGGCGGTGGGCAGCCCGGTGATGCCCTTCTGAAGGTCGATCACGACGAGGGCGCAGGCGGGGTCGAGCGTGGTCACGGACACGGGGTCTCCAGGGACGGTGGCATCAACAGGCGTATGCGATAAGGGAGTTGGGGTCGGCCGGGCTCACGGTCCGGCGACGCGCCGCAGGAGTGCCGTCGCCTCGGCGAGGGTCTGCCGCTCCTCGGCGGTCAGGTGCTCGGCGAGCGCCTCGGTCAGCCAGTCCCGCTTGGCCCGGCGCGCCTCGCCGATCAGCCGCCGGCCCTCGTCGGTGAGGGAGAGGACGACCTGCCGGCCGTCGGTCGGATGCGGGCTGCGCGCCACGACGCCGTGGTCCTCCAGCGCCGCGAGGGTCAGCCGCATCGACTGCGGGCGGACCAGCTCGGCGCGGGCCAGCTCCGCGGTGGTCGCCGGGCCGTCCCGCTCCAGGCGGGCGAGGACCGCGCGCTGGGTCGGGGTGACCCCGCCGAGCGGTGAGGCGGCCCGCAGGCGGCGCATCAGCAGGCCCACCGTCGCCGCGAGATCGGAGGCGAGCCGTCCGGGCTCCGGGCTCTGCGCGTCGTCCATGCCGCCACCGTAGAAGGACGACAGGGAAACTTGCAAGTTTCCCTGTCGATATCCGGTGGGCGGCACGGTGCGGCCGCGTCCGTGCCGGGCGCGCCCGGCGACGCACCGGAGAGGGGCTTGCCCCGGTGCGCGGCGGGGCCTACGGTCGCCTCCACGCGCGCAGGGCCCGCCCGAGACCGCGTGGGCCCGCAGCCTGACGCGACGGCGAAGGAGCTGTTCATGGCCGATGTTGTGCGAGCCGCACTGGTCCAGGCGACCTGGACGGGCGACACCGAATCGATGATCGCGAAGCATGAGGCCCACGCCCGGGAGGCGGCCGGGCAGGGGGCGAGGATCATCGGCTTCCAGGAGGTCTTCAACGCCCCGTACTTCTGCCAGGTGCAGGAGCCGGAGCACTACCGCTGGGCCGAGCCGGTCCCCGACGGTCCGACGATCACCCGGATGCGGGCCCTCGCCCGCGAGACCGGCATGGTCGTCGTCGCCCCCGTCTTCGAGGTCGAGCAGTCCGGTGTGTACTACAACACCGCCGCCGTCATCGACGCCGACGGCACCGTGCTCGGCAGCTACCGCAAGCACCACATCCCGCAGGTCAAAGGCTTCTGGGAGAAGTACTACTTCAAGCCGGGCAACGCCGGATGGCCGGTCTTCGACACCGCCGTCGGCAAGGTCGGCGTCTACATCTGCTACGACCGGCACTTCCCCGAGGGCTGGCGGCAGCTCGGGCTCGGCGGCGCCCAGCTCGTCTACAACCCGTCCGCCACCTCCCGCGGCCTCTCCGCCTACCTCTGGCGGCTGGAACAGCCCGCAGCCGCCGTCGCCAACGAATACTTCGTCGCCGCCATCAACCGCGTCGGCACCGAGGAGTACGGCGACAACGACTTCTACGGCACCAGCTACTTCGTCGACCCCCGCGGGCAGTTCGTCGGCGATACCGCCGCCGACGGCACGGAGGAACTCCTCGTCCGCGACCTCGACTTCGGACTGATCGACGAGGTCCGGCAGCAGTGGGCGTTCTACCGCGACCGGCGGCCCGACGCCTACGAGGGGCTGGTGCGCCCGTGACGGCCGACGGCGCCCCCGGGGCGCTGCTCGCCCGCCACCGCGCGGTGCTGCCCTCCTGGCTCGACCTCTACTACGAGCGGCCGCTCGAACTCACCCACGGCGCCGGACGCCACGTATGGGACGCCGAGGGCAACCGCTACCTCGACTTCTTCGGCGGCATCCTCACCACCATGACGGCGCACGCCCTGCCGGAGGTCACCGCCGCCGTCACCGAACAGGCCGGGCGGATCCTGCACACCTCGACGCTCTACCTCTCCCGCCCCATGGTGGAGCTGGCCGAGCGCATCGCCGCGCTCTCCGGCATCCCCGACGCCCGGGTCTTCTTCACCACCTCGGGCACCGAGGCCAACGACGCGGCGCTGCTGTTCGCCACCGCCTACCGCCGCTCCCACCAGATCCTGGCGATGCGCAACAGCTACCACGGCCGCTCCTTCTCCACCGTCGCCGTCACCGGCAACGCGAGCTGGTCCCCGACGAGCCTCTCCCCGTTCCAGACGTTCTACGTCCACGGCGGCGTGCGCACCCGCGGACCGTACGCCTCGCTCGATGACGCCGACTTCATCGCGGCGTGCGTCGCCGACCTGGAGGACGTCCTCGGCCAGACCGCCGGGGGCGTCGCCGCGCTGATCGCCGAACCGGTCCAGGGCGTCGGCGGTTTCACCTCCCCGCCGGACGGGCTCTACGCCGCGTTCCGCGAGGTGCTCGCCGCCCGCGGCATCCTCTGGATCAGCGACGAGGTGCAGACCGGCTGGGGCCGTACCGGGGACCACTTCTGGGGCTGGCAGGCGCACGCCCGGAACGGCCCGCCCGACCTGCTGACCTTCGCCAAGGGCATCGGCAACGGCATGTCCCTGGGCGGTGTCGTCGCCCGCGCCGAGGTGATGGACGCGCTGGACGCCCACTCCATCTCGACGTTCGGCGGCAGCCCCGTCACCACCGCCGCCGGTCTCGCCAACCTCACCTACCTCATCGACCACGACCTCCAGGGCAACGCCCGGCGCGTCGGCGGACTGCTCATCGAACGGCTGCGGGCCGTCACCGCCGGGAGCGACCTGGTCCGCGAGGTGCGCGGGCGGGGCCTGATGATCGGCGTCGAACTCGTCACGCCCGGCACCGACGAGCCGTCCGCCGAGGCCGCCTCCCTGGTCGTGGAGGCGGCCCGGGAGCGCGGACTGCTCGTCGGCAAGGGCGGACGGGGCGGTGCGTGTCTGCGCATCGCCCCGCCGATGACGCTGAACGTCGCCGAGGCGGAGGAGGGCGCGGAGCTGCTGGCCGGAGCGCTGGCCGACGCGCGCGCCCACCTCACCTGACGCAACGTCAGGGCGCGACGTCGCCGTAGGCGCGGCCCACCGCGGCACCGTTGAGGTACGCGGTGGCCGCGCCGGTGACACCGTCGGAGCGGTAGACGCCCCACTTGTCGGTGACCCAGTCGGCCCGCAGTGTGGCCGCCCGGTACTGCGTGGCGCCGCCCGCCAGCTTCTGGGCGGCGCCGTCGTGCCACAGCTTCACCCACCCCTTCGCCGGGTCCTTGGAGATCTTCAGACCGACGACGAACGAGTGCCAGGAGTTGAGCTTCAGACCGGAGCGCCACAGGTAGGTGGTCTTCATCTCCGGGTCGGAGTACTCCAGATCGACGGTGCCGTCACCGCGGGCGCGCAGCGACAGCGGCGGGGTGGCGGCGCCGGAGCCGTAGTCCTTGAGCTGCCACAGCGTCACCCAGTCGCCCTTCTTGGTGGGCAACGGCCCCCACATCGACCGCCAGCCGATGTAGAAGACGTCCCCCTCCTTCGAGAACCGCAGCGGACCGCCCGAGGCGCGGTGCCCGCGCGTCTCGACCCGCACCCGCGTGGCGTCGTCGACCTTGTGCCCGGAGGTGTGCAGCGCGTACGTCTTCCCGTACCGCCCGGCCGGGTCGTCGACGACGGTGACCTGTCCCGGCTTGGTCTCCACGCCCTCGAACGCCTTGGTGCCGGTGGCCGGATCGGCCCGCCAGAGGGGCGTGGCGCGGTGGGCGGGCGGCGGGGCGGCGCCGTCGGCCGCGGGCCGGGGGGTGTGCGCGGGGGTGCCGCCCTCGGCGTTCGCGACGGCCCAGAAGCCGACCAGCGCCAGCCCGGCCAGCGGAGCAACTAACCACCGTGCAGGCCGAGTTGAGGTGCTTCTCATGGGATCTCCCGAATGTGGGGGGTGGGAGGGACGCGTGAAAGTTAGGTTTGTTGCCAGTAATCGTCAAGAGGCGCGGCAAGGGCGCGCGGGAAACGCGCGGCGGAGTGCGACGGGCGCGCCGTGCGGCCGGAGCGGGCGCCGGCCCGGCCGCATCGGGCTCGCACCTGGGGGTACCGGCGCCGCGTCCGGGCGGCGCGCACCGCACCGGCGGCAGCGGGCGGCCTGTTCCGGAGCCCCGGGGCGGGACGGACCCGCGCCCGCGACGTGGCCCGGCGGCGGTACGGGCGGACAGTTCGTGCCGACGCCACCGGCGCCGCGGCCGGACGGCTCGGACTCGCGGCACCGGCGGCGGGCACGGCGCCCCGGGCACGCACCTGCGGGGACCGGCGCCGGGGCCGGGCGGCGCGCCCCGCACGGCGGCGGGCGCGGGCGGCCCCACCCGGCCCGCCGCGTCCGTCACTCGTACCCGCGCAGCTTCCGGTACAGCGTCGCGCGGGCGATGCCCAGGGACGCGGCGGTACGTGCCTTGTTGCCGCCGTGGCTGCGCAGGGCCGCCAGGATCGTCTCCCGCTCGGCCCGCTCGATGGTGCCCGGACGGGGCGGCGCGGCCCGCTGCCGTACCGACCGCGGCAGCTCGTCGCGGCGCACCGGCCCGCCGGACCGCCGCCCCCGCGCCACCTCCCGTACCAGCGCGGCGAGTTCGGTGACATTGCCCGGCCAGGGCTGCGCCTCCAGCGCCCGTACCGCCTCCAGGGTCCAGGTCAGCGGCGGACGGCCGGGCGGCGGCGGTGGGGACAGCCGGGCCAGCAGGATGTGCAGGTCCTCCGGCCGCTCCCGCAGCGGCGGCAGCGTCACCGACCGCGCCCCGAGGGTGTCCAGCAGCCGCGCCAGACACGGCCCGACCTCGGTGCCCGGGGTGTGCGTGACGATCAGCGGCAGCCGCGGCCGTTCGTCGAGCAGTGCCACCAGCGCCGCCACGTCCCGCTGGCCCAGCCGTTCGGCGTGGCGCAGCAGCACCGGCCGCGCCACCGGCGCCGGACCGGCACCGCCGTCCGCCGTCAGATACGGCCGCAGCGCCGCCAGTTCACCCTCCGGCGCGGACGCCGCGTCGACGGTCAGCGGCTCCGTCGCGCCGTCCGGGCCGCGCAGCAGCGCCCGGCCCAGCGTGGTCTTGCCCGTACCACGCTCCCCGGCCAGCAGCAGCGGCCGCGGACAGGAGAACAGCTCCACCGCGCGCTCCACGGCACGCCGCCAGGCCGCCGAACTCCCCGGCGGCAGACAGGACGCGGCGCCCGCCCCGGCACCGGGCTCCGGCCCCGTACCGGCCGGATCCTCCTCGACCACCGCGAGCGCCCCGGTCACCGCCCCCGCCTCCCGCACCGGCAGCAGCCGCGCGGCGACCGCGCCGCCCCACCGCACCACCGGCTCACCGTCCCAGCGGCCCGCCGTCCCGTCCGCGCCCAGCAGCGCCACCGCCTGCCGCTCCAGCCCGGCCACCGCCTCCGGCGACAGCAGTCCGGCCGCCGCCTCGCTCACCAGCCGGCTGCGGCCGTCGAAGGCGAGCACCGCGCGTCCGGCCGCCCGCTCCCGCGCGAACGCGTCCAGCAACCGCCGCTCCGGCTCCCGCGGCCCCCGCGCCGCCAGCTCCGCCTCGACCGCGGCGGCCACCGCCTCCGCCAGCGCCGCGTCCGGATGCCCGCCGCCCGGCGCGCACAGCCCGCGCGCGAGGGTGACGGTGCCCAGGGCCCGCACCCCGCCCGGCCGCCGCACCGGCACACTGACCGCCGAAACCTCCTGCCACAGATCGAGGACGTGCTCGGGCCCGTGCGACTCGGACCGCTGCCCGTACCGCAGCGCCAGCGCGGCGCTGTTGTGGCCGACGACCTCCTCCGACAGATCGTCACGGAGCGTGCCCGGCGACGGCGTACCGCCCCGGCACACCACCCGGCACCGCCCGTCGGCGACGATCACCCGGCGCTCTGCGTCGTCCAGCGCCCCGGCCAGCCGCTCCAGCACCGGCCGGGCGGCCCCGGCCAGCGCGCCGTCGCCCGCCGGCCGGGGCGTACCGGCGGCGGGCAGATCGCTGGGGACGCCGAAGAACGCGGCCCGGCGCCAGGCGGACACCAGTGGCTCGGGGACGCCGTCCGGCAGCGGGAGCCCGGCGAGGAACCGGTCCCGCGCCTGGCGGATCAGCGCCTGCTCCGGCGCCGGGCGGAAGGAATCTGTGCTGCTCACGACCGCCTCACCGTACCGGGGCGGCGCACGGCGGCGGCCGGGAGGTGGCATCGCACGGCGCCCCGGGACACGGCCCGCTCGGGGTCCGGGTGTCTCATTTCGAGACACCCGGACGCCCGCCGGACGTTCCAAGATCATGGGTGGCGGTACCGGCCCGGCGCGGCGCGTCCCGCCGCCGCACGGGGCCCGCGGCCGCGCCGTCCGGCGCCACGCACCGCACGCCGATGAAAGGTTGCACACACGATGGCTCTCGCTTTCCTCCAGCGTGGCCGGTCCGCCCGCGGCGGAGCGGGCATCCGGCTGACCCTGCCGGTCGGCGCCGGCGGTCTCGCCCGTACGGTCACCGACCCCTACGGGCAGCCGGTCGACGGCGCGGACGTCACGGTCACCGCCGTCACCAGCCGCAAGGTGATCTTCAAGGGCGCCACCGACCCGTTCGGGCTGTTCGCCGTGGCGCTGCCGCCCGGCCGCTACAGCGTGATGGTGTCCGCCGAGTCCCTCCAGCCCCATCAGGAGACGGTCGAGGTCACGGCCGGGCACGGCGCGGAGCCCGGGCCGGTACGGCTGTCCGAGGCCCGGCGGCTGGAGCTGCCCACCGCCGGGACCTGGCTCTTCGACCCGCCGCACACCGCGATCCGCTTCATCGCCCGCCATGTCGGCATGGCCAACGTGCACGGCCGGTTCACCCGCTTCGAGGGCGGTATCCGCGTCGGCGCCGACATGGCCCACTCCCACGTCGAGGTGCGGATCGACGCGTCGAGCATCACCACCGGCAACAAGACCCGCGACAATCACCTGCGCTCCGCGGACTTCCTGGACGTCGAGAACTACCCGTACATCCACTTCTCCAGCAACCGCTTCGTGCACCGCGGCGGCTCGCAGTGGCAGCTCCAGGGCTCGCTGAGCATGCACGGCGTCAGCCGCTCCGTCGCCCTCGACACCTCCTACCTCGGCGTCGTCAACGGCGGCTACGGCCAGGAGCTGCGCTGCGCGGCCCTGGCCAAGGCCGAACTGCACCGCGAGGACTACACGCTGAACTGGCGCACCATGCTCGCCCGCGGCATCGCCGTCGTCGGCCCCACCGTCAAGCTGGAGCTGGACGTCCAGGCGATGTACCGCAGCCACGACACCCCGACCCCGCCGGAGTGACCCGGCGGCCGCGGCCCGCGCCCGGTCACCGCCCGGCCGCGCCGCGGACCGCCGCCGCCACCTCGTGGAAGAACCGCGCGTGCGCCCGGCGGCTGCACGGCGCCTCCGGATTCCAGCCGACCAGCCGCGCCGAGGCCGCCACCGCCCGCCAGTGCGCGCCGCCGCGCAGCGCCTGCGGCGGCGCGGCGTTGGCCCGTACGTCGCTCAGCACGATGTCGGGGGCGAGCGCCGCGACATCGGCCCAGGTGGCGGTCGCCCAGTTCGCCCCCGGGCCGGCGGCCGGCTCCAGCAGCTCCACGCCGTGCTCCCGCAGCGTCCGCAGATCGGGCCAGGCGCCGGGCCGTGCCAGATACGCCTGCTCGGGACCGGCCGCGGAGAGCGCCAGCACCCGGGGGCGGCGGCCGTCGCCCGCCGCCGTCCGCAACGCGTCCTCCGCGTCGTCCAGCGCCACCGCGGCGCTCGCCGGCTCGCCCGCGCCGAGCGACCCGGCGAGCGCCGCGAACCGCTCCCGCACCACGGCCAGCCCCCGGCCCGGCCCCACGCCCAGCGCCACCACCGGGACGTGCGCCTCCAGCTCCCGCGCCGTCTTCGCCGTCAGGCCGTACACCGCCTCGCCGTCGTAGGTGACGGCCACCACCAGATCCGGCGCCGCCCCCAGCACGGTGTCCGGGTGCAGCGCCGCCCCCGCGCCGAGATACGGGATGCCCTCCCGGGGCAGCTCCCCGCTCTTCGTCCGGTCCGGAACCGCCCCGTCGTGCTGCGACCCGAAGAGCCCCACGGGGCGGACGCCGTGATCCCACAGCGTCGCCCCGGCCTGTATGTACGCGATGATCCGCGACGGCCGTTCGCCGGCCACCGCCAGTCGCCCGCGGTCGTCGGAGAACTCCCACGGCGTGCTCCGCTGCATGACGTGTCGCCTCTCTGCCCGGTGTCGGTCCCGCTCCCGCCGCCCGCGCCGCGTCCCGGCGTCGCCCGGCCCGGCTCCCGTCCCGCGGACGGTGAGGGGCGCTCCCCGGCGGCGTCGGTTACCTGCCCAATCCGCGTACCCCGCACCCCTTCCGGCCCGTACCGCCCCGGGCGCACCGCACGCCGCCCCGTTCAACCGGCCGGATGACCGGCGCCGCCACACGGCCGCCCCGCGCGGGCGGCGGACACGGTATTGCCCCCGCGGCTGCCATGCTTCTACGGTCTCCTTCCCGCCCGGGAACCGGCGCCGCACGGGCCCGCCCGCCGCGCGCGGGCACCCGTACGGAAGGAAGCGGACGGCGGCCTCGCGCAGGTCACCGCCCGCGGCACGGGCGGCCGTCCGCGCCGGGCCGCCCGCCGCACGGCACGCACCCGTGGCGCAGTGAGGGAGACCGGACGTGACACGCACTCTCATCACCGGTGGCCTGGTGATCACCGCTGCCGACGAACTCCACGCCGACGTCCTCGTCGAGGGCGGCCGGGTGGCGGCCCTCGCCACCCCCGGCAGCCACGACTGGCAGGCCGAGCGCGTCATCGACGCCGCGCAGAAGTACGTCATCCCCGGCGGCGTCGACGCCCATACCCACATGGAGATGCCCTTCGGCGGCACCCAGGCGTCCGACACCTTCGAAACCGGCACCCTCGCCGCCGCGTGGGGCGGCACCACCACGATCGTCGACTTCGCCATCCAGCCCAGGGGCGGCTCCCTCCAGGAGGGGCTCGACACCTGGCACGCCAAGGCGGACGGCGTCTGCGCGGTCGACTACGCCTTCCACATGATCATGTCCGATGTGAACGCCTCCTCCCTGAAGGAGATGGACCGCCTCGTCGAATCCGGCGTCAGCTCCGTCAAACTCTTCACCGCCTACCCCGGGGTCTTCCTCTCCGACGACGGACAGATCCTCCGCGCCATGCAGCGCGCCGCGGACAACGGCGCGCTGGTGATGACCCACGCGGAGAACGGCCTCGCCATCGACGTCCTCGTCGAACAGGCCCTGGCCCGCGGCGAACGCGACCCGCGGTACCACGGCGAGGTCCGCAAGGCGCTCCTGGAGGCCGAGGCGACCCACCGCGTCATCAAGCTCGCGCAGGTGGCGGGCGCCCCCGTCTACGTCGTGCACGTCTCCGCGCGCGAAGCCGTCGCGGAGATCGTCCGCGCCCGCGACGAGGGGCTGCCGGTCTTCGGCGAGACCTGCCCGCAGTACCTCTTCCTGTCGACGGACAACCTCGCCGAACCGGACTTCGAGGGCGCCAAGTACGTCTGCTCCACCCCGCTGCGCCCGGCCGAGCACCAGGAAACCCTCTGGCGCGCCCTGCGGACCAACGACCTCCAGGTGGTCTCCACCGACCACTGCCCGTTCTGCTTCACGGGCCAGAAGGAGCTGGGCCGCGGCGACTTCTCGAAGATCCCCAACGGGATGCCCGGCGTCGAGAACCGCATGGACCTGCTCCACCAGGCCGTCGTCGACGGGCACCTCGGCCGCCGCCGCTGGATCGAGATCGCCTGCACCGCCCCGGCCCGGATGTTCGGCCTCCACCCCAAGAAGGGCACCCTCGCCCCCGGCTCCGACGCCGACATCGTCATCTACGACCCGCACGCCGAGCAGACCCTGTCGGCCGCCACCCACCACATGAACGTCGACTACTCCGCCTACGAGGGCCGCCGGATCACCGGCCGCGTCGAGACGGTCCTCTCCCGCGGCGTACCGGTGATCGAGAACCGCCGCCACACCGGCCGCGCCGGACACGGCGTCTACGTCCCCCGGGGCCTGGGCCACTACGCGGGCTGACCGCCGCTTGCGGTTGCCGTTACGTCAACTTCTACGGTCTCCAACAGGGCCGGAGAGACCGGCCCGGCGAGGAAGGACACCGCGATGACCTGGTCGATCGCCGAGGTCGCCCGGATGAGCGGGGTGACGGCCCGGACGCTGCGGCACTACGACGCAATCGGTCTGCTGCCACCGGCCGGCATCGGGGGCAACGGTCACCGCCGCTACGGCGAGCCGGAACTCCTGCGGCTCCAGCAGATCCTGCTCATGCGGGAGCTGGGCCTCTCCCTGCGGGAGATCCACGAGGTGCTGGAGCGCCGCGCCGACCGGATCGCCGTACTCCGCGAGCACCACACCCGGCTGCTGGCGGAGCGGGACCGGCTGACGACGCTGGCCCGGACGGTCGGCCGCACCCTCGCCGCACTGGAGGAAGGCAGGGAACACCCCGACATGAACGGCATCAACCGCCCCGAGAACCTCTTCGACGGCTTCGAGCACGACCCGGAGATGGAGGCCGAGGTACGCGAGCGCTGGCCGGCGGCGTGGGAGGAGTCCCGGCGCGCCACCGAGGCGATGACGGGTGAGGAGAGCGAGCGGTGGCAGCGGGAGGTGACGGCCCAGATGATCCGCGTGGCGGAGTTCATGGTGGCCGGAACACCCGTCACCGACCCCGAGGTCCTGGCAGAGACCGACATCCACTACCGCGGCGTCTGCCGCTTCTGGACCCCGAACGCGCAGGCGTACCGGGGCCTGGCGGCGACCTACACCGACGACCCCCGCTTCCGCGCCAACTTCGACCGGATCGCGGAGGGCCTGGCCGCCTACCAGCGCGCCGCGATGGAGGCGTACGCCGACGCCCGGCTGAGCTGACACCTCGGAGGGCCCGGCGTCCGGCCGTGGTGGCCGCGGCGGCCGTGCTGGCCGCGGTCCGGGGACCGGCGTACGCGTCGGGGTTCCGGACGCTCGCCGCCGGGCGGGGGCTCGTCACCCGGCCGCGCTCCGTGCGCGGCCGGGTCACTTCCCGGGTGCGGGGCATCGTCCGTCCCGCCCCGACGGCCGGCCGCGGTCCGTGCCGCTGCGGTGGCCGCCGCCCCTGGCGGACCGGCCCCGTGGGCGCCCTCGGCCGTGCCCTGCGGCCCGTCGCCGTCCAGCTCACCGCACGCGATCCGGCGACGGGCGGTACGGGGGACCCGCGGCCCCGGCTACCGTGCGGCGCCGCGGTGGGCGCCCTCGGGCCAGAGCACCCGGACTGGCAGCCCCGCCTCGCGCGCCTCGGCGACGGTGGTGGCCGTACCGCCGCCCTTCGCGGGCGGCTGCCCGTCCCACACGGCGACCAGGGCGTCCGCCCGCCTCAGCAACGCGGAGTTGGCGGCCTCGAACGCGGCCAGGCTCGCCTCGGGGTAGGGCAGCACCGTCACCTCGGACGCCGCCGCCACCAGCCGGTCGAACCTCTCCCGTACGGCCGGGTCGGTGAGGGAGCGCCGGTAGTCGTGGAAGGGCAGGACCACCGCCAGGGCGCCCCCGGCGTCGAGCACCGCCTCGGCGAAGACCGAGTCGGCGCCGGGGGCCAGGCAGGAAACGCCCGTCAATTCCCCGGCTCCGGCGGACAGTTCACGCAGCAGCGCGGGCAGCGCGTCCCGCAGCAGCTTCTCCGTCCCCTCGGCCAGATCCATGTGGCCGGTCACGGCGATCGTCCGCATTCCCACCTCGCCCCTCGGCCCGTGTGTCGGTCCCGGGCGCCTCACGCCACGGTGGCGAGGAACCCTACTACGTAGGCCACGGCGAAGATCGACGGCACCCACTGCTCCACATAGGTCAGCGGCAGGTACCGCCGCCAGTCGCGGCCCTCGCCCAGGGCGCCCCACTCCGCGTCGGAGTAGGCCAGGGCCGGGAGCTTCCGCTCCAGCGCGCCGATCACCGCGAACTTCGCCGCGTTGAGCTGGCGGTAGGAGCGCATGGTCACGAACCACGCCAGGCACTGCGTCAACAGGATCACCAGCCCGGCCAGCCGCACCCACACCGAGAAGTGACCGCCCGTCACACCGCCGCCCGCCGCCGCGGCGGCGACGACCGCGGTGTTGAGCGTCAGGAAGAAGGTGTTGGTGAGGTTGCGCCGCGAACTGACCCGGTCGGCCATCTCGACACACAGCTTGTACTGCTCCAGTACCGCCCCCTGATAGGTCTGCTCGCTGCCGGAGTAGTGCGACGGTCCGATGTCCGCGTTCCAGAGGCTTTCGTCGATACCGGTCATGCGCTCATGGTGGCCGAACTCCAGCCATGGAAGGGAGAGTTCCGCACGGTCGGGAGGTCGGGCGGGCGCGCGGAGGGACGCGAAGGCGTGTGCGCCAGGGGCGGGCGGACGGGCCGGTGGTGGGACAGCCGGGTGGTGGTCAGGGCTCGGGGCGTATCTCCGGGCCGGGTGGCGGCGGGGGCTTCGGCGCCGGTGCGGCGGCCAGGCCGTGCAGCCGGCCCGTCGGTCCGAGGTCGAGGCGGACGGTGTCCGTATCGGCCGCGCCCCGGCGGCGCACCGCACGGAGTCGCGCGCGGAGCCATTCGTACGGGATGTCGAGCGCCAAGGGGCCGTCGTCCGCGGCCTCGGGGCCCTCGGGCCGTTCCTCGCCGGGGACGCGGGCCGCCCCGGCGAGGGAGACCAGCCGGCCGCGCGGGTCGAGGGCCGGTGCGTTGGGACCGGCGGGGGCGACGGAGCGGATGCGGCCCCCGGGCGTGAACTCCACCCGGAACAGCGTCCCTTCCGCTCCCGCACCGGGGCCCTCCGGCGCGGTGGCCGGGCCCGGGGCGGCCGCGGTCTCCGTCGCGCCCTGCCCTGCCGCGGTCCGCAGCAGTTCCTCCAGGGCGGCGAGGGTCGGGCAGCCGGTCGCGTCCCGGCGGTCGGCGGCGTCCTCCTCGGCGCTGACGCCGTCGAGGACGTGGCGGTAGGCGGGCAGCCACTGCGCCGCGACCGCCTGCTTGACCCGCTGCTTGCGCCGGCCCTCGAAGGCGGTCAGGTCGATGCGGGTGAAGTGCGGGACCCAGCCGGGACCGAAGTGGATGACGCCCCGCACCAGCGGCGGCTCCCCGGCCCGCTCCGGACGGCGCAGCGGCGGATGGTCCGGGAAGACGGGCGGCGGGCCGGGATCTGCGCCGCCGCCGACGCCGGTGGTGCCCGCGGTGCCGGTGCCCGCAGCGTCCACGGCGCCGGTGGCGTCCACGGCGCCGGCGGTACCTGCGACGCTCGCGGGGTCCGCGGCGTCCGTGGTCCCCGCACTGCCCGCGTTGTCCGTGGCACTCACAGCACCCACCGCATCCGTCCCCGCGCCAGGGCGCGCCCCGTCCGTACCGCCCGCGGTCCGGGCGAGGATCGCGTCGCCCCGGGTCCGGAAGGCCGCGTACTCCTCCTCGTCCGAGTAGACCAGCAGCAGGACGTGGTGCGGGGCGCGACGGCGGATGAGCTGTTCCAGCTCCCAGAGGGTGCCTTCGGCGACGCCGGTGCCCAGCACCACGACCCGCGCGTCGTCGATGAGCGCCGCGACCACCGGCTGCCAGTCGTCCCAGGGGAGGTAGAGGCGGTCGGCCCCGGGCTGCGGCAGCCGCTCGTCCGGCTGTCCTACGGCTATGACCCGGCCGAATGCCCGGAACATCCGCGTCAGATTCTCCTCCGTCGTCAACTGCTCCCCGCTGCGGTTGACGAACTGCGGCCAGGCGCCCGGGGAGGGCAGGGACGCCGCGGGCCGGTCCGCCGCGAACGGCCGCAGATACAGCACGTACGGCATGGCGCGGGCCTCATCGACCGTCCGCAGCACCCGGGCGCAGTGGCGCCGGCCGTGGCGCCGCAGCCAGGGCCCGGCCACCGTGGCGCCGGTGCTCGCGAGGAACGCCACGGCGGCGATGAGCAGCCGCTGCCACCCCGGCGTGCCGAGCAGATCCTCGGGGAAACGCGCCCGGCCCATCTGGGTGACGGCGGCGATGAAGCCGAGGACGGCGACGACGTTCAGCGCCGAGCCGGTCAGGCGCAGCAGCAGGCCCCACAGCCTGCGCTGCCTGCGCAGCGGGGTGCCGAGCGGCGGGAAGGGCCGCTGGGCCGGGGCGTCGGTGTTCCCGTTCATGAGCCCACTACCCCACGCCCGCACCGGCCGCCGCAAGCCCTGTGGACAACCCCCGCAGGAGGTCCAACGTCCTTGCGCGGGGCGGGATTCGGCGGGTCCGTGGGGACGTCTTCGCAGGTCCGAGGCCAGGTGCGACGGGTGGCGTCGTACGAGGTTCGGTACGCCCCGTTGTGGAAGGATTCCGGCACCGTCGGCGTCGGGCGGCCCGGCGGACCGCTCCGGCCGGTGCCGAGGCACGGCCGCCGGCCCCGCCCGGCCGGTGCTCCCGGAGCCGCCCGCACGCCGAACAGGCCGCCCGTACGCCGAACAGAAGGAGTGCAGCGTGGACTTCGGAGTCGTTCTGCAGACCGATCCGCCCGCCTCGTCCGTGGTGGAGCTGATGCGCCGGGCCGAGCGGAGGGGGTTCCGCTACGGCTGGACCTTCGACTCCGCCGTCCTGTGGCAGGAGCCGTTCGTCATCCACAGCCGCATCCTGGAGCACACCGAACGGCTCATCGTGGGCCCCATGGTCACCAACCCCTCGACCCGCACCCCGGAGGTCACCGCCTCCACCTTCGCCACCCTCAACGACATGTACGGCAACCGCACCGTCTGCGGCATCGGCCGCGGTGACTCCGCGATGCGGGTCGCGGGACGGCCGCCCAACACCCTGGCCCGGCTGGGCGAGGCGATCGGCGTCATCCGTGACCTCGCCGAGGGCCGCGAGGCCGATATCGGCGGCCACCGGCTGCGCATCCCCTGGGTGCGCGACGGCCGGCTGCCCGTCTGGATGGGCGCGTACGGCCCGAAGGCGCTGGCCATGGCCGGGCGGCTGGCCGACGGCTTCATCCTCCAGCTCGCCGACCCGTTCCTCACCGAACGGATGGTCAAGGCGGTCCGTGACGCGGCGGCGGACGCGGGGCGCGACCCGGCCGAGGTGACGGTCTGCGTGGCCGCGCCCGCCTACCTCGGTGACGATCTCGCACACGCCCGGGAGCAGTGCCGCTGGTTCGGCGGAATGGTCGGCAACCACGTCGCCGACCTCGTCGCCCGGTACGGCGCGCACTCCGGGGCCGTCCCGGAGGAGCTGACGGCGTACATCGACAAGCGCGCCGGATACGACTACGCCCACCACGGCCGGACCGGCAACCCCGACACCGCCTTCGTGCCGGACGCCGTCGTCGACCGCTTCTGCCTCCTCGGCCCGGCCGAGGCCCACATCGAGAAGCTGCGGCACCTGCGGGACCTGGGCGTCGACCAGTTCGCGCTGTACGCCATGCACGACGCGAAGGAAGCCGTCATCGACGCGTACGGGGAACGGGTCATCCCGGCGCTGAACGGCTGAACGGGCCGCCCGGGGCCGGGGTACCGGGACGGGGCGCGCGGCCCGGGAGCGCGCGCCGCCCGAGGCGCCCCGGGCGCCCGCCCCGCCCGGGCCGGAAACGCGCCACACGGTCCGGCCCGCGCCCGTCCGTGCCACGGGCCCGCTCGAAGTGCCCGTTCCGGTGCCCCGCGCACCGTCCCGCACGGGCCGGAAGCGCACGGGCCGGAAGCGCACGGGCCGGACCCCGGCCCGCGCCCGTCCGCCACGTCTGCGGGCTCCCGGCCCACACCCGCCCCACGCCCACGGCACCCGTTCCGCACCCCGGGCCCCGCGCCACCGCCGTACCCCAAGAGGTCCGCCCCGCCCCCCCCGGACACACCACGGGCCCGGCCATGGCGGCCGGGCCCGTGGCACGTACGCGGAACGTCCGCTCCGTCGGTCTCCCGTCAGACCCCGGGCGGCACCCGGGACGGGCGGCCGCGGCCGGCGGTGAGGCGGTAGCCGGCGATGCCGGTCAGGGCCGCGGCGACGCCGCCCGCCGCGGTCCAGATCCAGCGGTCGGACCACCAGCCGGAGGCCCAGCCGCCGTCCGGTTCGGCCGCCGTGGCCGCGGGCGCCGCGGAGGCCGACGGGCTCGCCGAGGCGCCGTCCGTCCCCTCGTCACCGGGCCGGTCCTGCGTGTCGGAACCGGTCGCCCCCGGGACGAGCGGCGCGGCCAGCGCCCCGTCCACGGCGTGGGCGCCGCCCGCGTCCTTGACGTCGGCGGTCACCTCGGCGCGCACCGGCAGGCCCAGGTCCTCCTGGGACAGTTCGGTGGTGGTCAGCCGCAGGTAGTAGCGGCCCGGCAGCGGGTCGTCGGACCACGGCTCGGCCCAGGCGCGGACGGTCCGCAGGGTGCAGGCCAGCTCCACCGACGCGGCGTCGGCGGTCGCCGTCCGCGCCTGCATGCCGTAGCGGCACGCCTGACGGCGCCGCAGCCCGTCGTACACGTCCAGACGCCAGGTGGCCGCGGCGTGCCGGGCCGAATCAGGCAGCTTCACCTTCGCCCGTACCGTCGCGTCCTGACCCCCGTCGAGGGGGACCGCCCAGTACAGGTAGTCGCCCGTGGAGGCGTCGGCGGTGGCCCGCTGGCCGGGCAGCATCAGGGCGGCCGTACGGAACGAGGTGCCCGCCTCGGTCGGCGCGGGCGCCTCGCCGTCGGAACCGGGGCTCGGGGAGCCGCCGGAAGCCGTGGGCGCCGAGTCGTCCGCGAGCGCCGGGGCGGCCGCGGTGAGCAGGGCCGCGGCGGCGAGCAGCGCCGCCGTCACGGTGCGCGGGATCCGCATCAGTTGGTCCTCCAGACGGAGATGCGCCAGCGGGAGATCCAGCCCCACACGAGGCCGCCCACCAGACCGGCCAGGGCGAGGGTGACCAGCAGCCACCAGCCCCGGCCCAGCCCGAAGGCGGCCGGATCGGCGGCGGTACGCGGCGCGTCCACCAGATCGACGGCCAGCTCGACGGGCAGCCCCGGCTCCCGCTTGACCGACGCCGGTGCGGAGAAGGAGTTGCTGACCTGGAGGCAGACCTTCTCGGCGGGCGGGGTGTCGCTGCCGTCCGGCGCGTCCTCGTCCGGCTTGGGGTAGCGCAGCCCGGTGGAGAGGACGTCGGTGCGCCCGTCTCCGGCCTCGGAACCGCGGACGATCTCCCGGCCGTGGACGGTCACCGCCCGCAGCAGCACGCCGTAGTCGTTGTCGACGGCCCGGTCCGCGGCGACGCTGACCGACGCCCGCAGCTCCTGGCCGGGCCGGACCGCGACGCGGTACCAGCGGTGCTCGGCGAAGCGCTCCCGGTCGCTGTAGAGACCGGGCTTCAGCTCGGGCGCCTTCGCGCACTGCGCGGCGCCCTCGGTCGCCACCGGCGTCACCACCGGATCGGCCGCCCGGTCCACCAACTGGTGCACCCGCTTGCCGAGCTGCTCGGTGTGGTGGATGGAGGTGTACGTACCGCCGGTGGCCTCCGCGATGCAGCTCAACTGCTTACGGGTCTTCGCGTCCGGCAGCAGGCCGAGGGTGTCGACGGTGAGGTGGATGCCCCGGGCGGCGATGTCGCGCGCCACCTCGCAGGGGTCGAGCGGCTGGCAGGTGTCCTCGCCGTCGGTGATCAGGACGATCCGGGCCGAGTCACCGCCCTTGAGGTCGTCGGCGGCGGCCAGCAGCGACGGGCCGATCGGCGTCCAGCCCGTGGGGGCCAGCGTGGCGACCGCCGTCTTCGCGTCGTTCCGGTCGAGCGGCCCGACCGGGTAGAGCAGCTTGGTGTCCTTGCAGCCGACCTTGCGGTCCTCGCCCGGGTAGGTGGCGCCGAGGGTGCGGATACCCAGCTCGACATCGGCCGGCACCGCGTCCAGGACCTCGTTGAACGCGGTCTTCGCCGCAGCCATCCGGCTCTGTCCGTCGAGGTCGCGGGCGCGCATGGAGCCGCTGACGTCGAGGACCAGCTCGACCTTCGGGACGGGCTTCGCGTCCGGCTCACCGGCCGCGGCGGGTGTGGGGAGCAGGCCGACGGCCACCGTGGCGAGCAGGCCGCACACCCCGGCCGCCAGCCGCTTTCTTATGATCATCGACGGATCGTATGGAGGATTCACCGCCAGAACAAAACGGCCCGTCAGATACCGGACGCGGCCCGCCGGACGGGCCCGCGCCCGCCCGGCCGGGACCCGCCGCCCAGCCGGACCCCGCGCCCGCTCCCGCCGGAAATCCGCCGGGGCGGCCCGTAACCGAAGGGCCGGGCCCCGCCCGGCGGTTACGGCACCCGCGCCGTCCACTCCTCGTTCGCGAACTTCGTCCGCACCAGCTCCTCGGCGCGCGCCAGCTCCGCGTCGGTGACCGCGCCGCGCGTCAGGCCGTACCGGTCGCGGAACGAGCCGATCATCCGCGTGATGACCTCCTCGCGCGGCAGCCCCGTCTGCCGCCGCAGCGGATCGACGCGCTTCTTGGCGCTCTTCGTGCCCTTGTCCGACAGCTTCTCCTTGCCGATGCGCAGCACGTCGAGCATCTTCGCGGCGTCGATGTCGTACGACATGGTGACGTGGTGCAGCACGGCGCCGGGCCCGCCGTCCGGGCCGACCATCCGCTTCTGCGCGGCGCCGGCGACCTTGCCGATCTCGGTGGCGATGTCGTTGAGCGGCTGGTACCACGCCTTGATGCCCATGTCGCCGAGGGCGCCGAGGACCCAGTCGTCCAGATAGGCGTAGCTGTCCGCGAACGACAGACCGGAGACCAGCGCCTCGGGGACGGCCAGGGAGTAGGTGATGGTGCTCCGCGGCTCGGCGAACATCGCGCCGCCGCCGGAGATCCGCCGGACGACCGTGACGCCGTGCCGGGCGGTGCCCTCGGCGTCGACCTCGTTGCGCAGCGACTGGAAGCTGCCGATGATCACTGCGGGGGCGTCCCACTCCCAGACCCGCAGCGTCGGCGGACGGCGGCCCGCCGCCACCTCGGCCGTGATGACCTCGTCGAGCGCCATGTGCAGGGCGGGCGGCTGCGGTTGGTCGTGGATGAGCTGCCAGTCGTAGTCGCCCCACTCGGTGGCCTGCGCCAGCGCCCGCCGCACCGCGATCGCGACGCCCTCCGCCGTCAGCCCGAACATCACCGTGCCCGCCGGCAGCGCCGCCGTGATCCGGGCGGCGAGCCCCGCCGCGTCGGTGGTGGCGGGGGCGCCCTCCAGCGCGTTGTCGATCGCGCCGATCGCCTCGTCCGGCTCCAGGAAGAAGTCCCCGGCCACCCGGACGTGCCGCAGCACGCCGCCGACCACGTCCAGATCGACCACGACGAGCTTGCCGCCGGGAACCTTGTACTCGCCGTGCACCGTGCCGCCTCCACGCCCGCCGTCGGCCGCGCCGGCCGAGATCCGTCCTGATTCGTCCCACCGTAACCGAGGCCACCGACAGCCCGGCCCCGCCCGCGCACGCGCCCCGGGAGCGCCGCTCCGCACCACGTCAGGGGCGCGCCGCGGCAACTCCCCGGCCCGTCAGGGATCTTGGCGGCCCTGGCCAGAGCCCTCCCCGAACTCCTACGATGCGGGGGAACGGGGAGGGGGCTCGACGTGGTGCAGCGAGTGGGACGGGTGGAGTCCGGCGTCGCCTGGGTGATCAGAAACCTGGACGTGGTCATCGCGGTCGGGCTCGGCCTGACCATCGGCATGATGGACGTCTTCGGCGACGTCATCAGCGACGACGTGTCGTCCGGCGCGACGTTGCTGGTGCTCGGCACCCTCGCGGTCGGCTCGATGACGGAGCGGCTGCGCCGCAAGTCCGACATCGAGGAGGCGTCCGCGGACACCCGCCGCGCCCTGGAGGACCTCGCGATGGTCCGCTCCCTGTCGGGCGACGAGGTCGGCGACGCCCTGGAGGAGGCCCGCGCCCAGACCAACCGCTGGTACTTCAAGGGCGGCACCGGCACCTATCTGCGCGCCGTCACCCTGCCGCGCTGCGTGGCGAGCGCCACCCGCCAGCGTGCCCAGCTCAGCGTCAAGATCGACATCATCAACCCGGCGGACGAACGGACCTGCGCCGCCTACGCCCGCTTCCGCCAGACCTTCGCCCGCCGCCGCAACGACGACGCGGCGTACGCCTGGACCGCCGACCGCACCCGCAAGGAGGCGTACGCCACGGTCCTGGCCGCCTGCTGGTACCGCCAGCGGCTCGACACCCTGGAGATCAGCGTCCACCTCTCCTCGGGCGTCCCCACCCTCCGCTTCGACCTCTCCGAGTCCTGCCTGATCATCACCCAGGACGACCCCAACCGCGTCAACCTCCTCGTCCCCCGCGGCCGGCCGCTCTACGACTACTACGTCACCGAGCTGCACCAGAGCCGCGAGCAGGCCGTCCGCCTCGACCTGCGCGGTATCGCCCCGCTCGGCGACGAGCCCACCGTCGACGAGGTCCGCGCGGTCTTCGACGACGTCGCGCTGCCGCTGCCCTCGGTGTTCGGCGACACCGACGTCGCGGAGATCATCGACAAAGCCCTGCACGCTGAGGACCCCTACCGGAGGTGAGACGCCTCGGGCGCGGCTCATGGACTACGACACGCTCGAACGACTGCTCCGGCCCGGCACACCACGGGAGGCGCCCCGCGCCGGGGTCACCGGTGTCCTGGAGGACATCGCCCACGGCCGGCGGGAGATCCGCGCCGTCCACCATCCGCTGGGCTTCCTGTGCCTGCCGCTGGACCGCGACGGCGCCCGCGGCGTCTGCGTCCACCTCTTCGGCACCGGCGCCCGGCCCGACCCCACCGCCGCCCCCATGCACGCCCACAGTTGGGAGCTGCACAGCTACGTCCTCTACGGCCGGGTCGGCAACCTCCCGGTGACCGTGACGGATGCCGCGCACGCCCCCACCCACCGCGTCTTCGAGGTCGCGAGCGCCCCCTCCGGCGTCGACGAGCTGCGGCCCACCTCCCGCCTGGTGCGCTGCGAGCCGGGCCCCGCCGCCGCCAGTGGCAGCGGGGAGACGTACCGCCTGCCGGCCGGTGAGTTCCACGCCACCGTCGTCACGCGCGACGAGCCCGCCGCCACGCTGGTGCTCGGCCGGTCGCTGCCCGGCCACACCGACCTCTCCCTGGGGCCCCTGCACGGCCGCGGCCACCGTACGGTGCGCCGGCTGTGCGGCGCGGAACACACCGAACGGACCGTCCGCACAGCACTGAGGAGGATCCATGCCGAGCAGCGCGCATGACCGGGACGCCGCACCGTACGCGCACGAGACGCGGGTGGCCGTCGCCGCCGCCGAGGAGGCCGGGGCGCTGCTGCGCGGCCGGTTCGGCGCGGCACGGGCGGTGGGGGTGAAGGACGCCGAGGGCGATGTCGTCACCGATCTCGACCTCGCCGCCGAGAAGATCATCCTCGCCCGCCTCCGGACCCACTTCCCGCACGACCGGATCCTCTCCGAGGAGGCGGGCCTGCTCGACGCCGCCGGCGCCCGCACCTGGCTGGTGGACCCGCTCGACGGCAGCAACAACGTCGCGATCGGCCTGACCGCGTACGCCGTCGGCATCGGGTTGTGCGTGGACGGCGCGCCGGTCGTCGGCGTGGTGCACGAACCGGTCACCGGCTGCACCTGGCAGGCGGTCCGCGGGCAGGGCGCCACCCGCGGCCCGGACCGGCTGCCCGGACCGTCCGGGGCGGTGCCGCGCAGCGGCCCGGTGGTGGCCTGGACGCAGGGACACGCGGTGGGCCGGGCCGACCCGGTCGCCGCGGGGCTCCGTGGTCAACTGGAGCGCCGGGCCCGGCGGGTGCTCCAGCTCTGGGCGCCGCTGCTGGGCTGGTCGATGCTGGCGCGCGGCGCGATCGACGGTTTCGTCGGCTACCGCGCGGAGGGCATCGACTTCCCCGCGGGCGCGCTGCTGGCCGCCGAGACGGGCGTGGAGTTCCGCACCCTGAGCGGTGGCCCCTTCACGGTGGGCTCGGCCGGCCCGGACACTGACCGCAGTTTCGTCGCCGCCCGCGCGGACACCCTGACCTACCTGCTCGACGTGGTCGCCGGGGCGCGGGCGGCCTGAAGAGGTACGGACCGAAGAGGTACGGACGATGGGGGAGGCCACCGGGCGGGCCGGGCGGTCACCGGGCGGCCCGCTCCGGCAGGCGGCCCGCTCCCGGCGGGGCCGTCGTCCGTCACCGGCCGCTCCGGGGCGTCCCGCTCACCCCACCGCCAGCGCCGCCGTCGCCGCCAGTGTCGCCGTCACGGCCAGGACGAGACCGGTGCCCACGAAGCGCCGCAGCGGGATGACGGTGCCCTGGCCGCGGCACCGCTCGAACCACAGCAGCGTCGCCAGCGACGCCCACGGCGTGACCAGCGGGCCGACGTTGGTGCCGATCAGCAGCGCCAGCAACTGGTCGTGGTTGCCGACCGGGACCGCCGCCTCGCCCGCCATGTAGACCGGCAGATTGTTGAGGACGTTGGACAGACCCGCGCCGACGCCCGCCGAGCGGAACATGCCCAGCAGCCCGCCGTCCGGCCCGACCGCGGCCGTCAGCAGCGCGTGCAGCCCGTGCGCGTTCACCGTCTCGACGACCAGGAACATCCCCGGCACCAGCACCAGCAGCCGCCACGGCACCAGCGACCAGCGCAGCTCGGCGGGGCGCCGCACCACGAACGCCACCACCACGACCAGCATCGTCGTCAGCGACGCCGACCACAGCGGTACGTCCGCCACGAGGATCGCCACCAGGAACCCGGCACACGCCAGCGCGCACACCCGGAACAGCACCGGATCGGCCGGCGCCGTCCGCTCCGGAGGCACGTACGTATCCGCGCCCCGCCGCCCGCGCCGCCAGTGGAAGCCCCACAGGCACACCGTCGTCACGGCGATGGCGGCCAGTTGGGGCAGGCCCATCGTCGCCGCCATCTGCGTGGGGGAGAGGCCGACCCGGTCCGACGCCAGCAGGTTCGTCAGGTTCGACACCGGCAGCAGCAGGCTCGCGGTGTTCGCCAGCCAGACCGTCGTCATCGCCAGCGGCACCGGCGCGATACCGACCCGCCCGGCCAGCGCCAGCATCACCGGCGTCAGCAGCACCGCCGTGGTGTCGAGGTTCAGCGCGATGGTGGTGACGGAGGCGAAGAGCACACACAGCCCGAACAGCCGCGGATAGCTGCCCCGGCCGGTCCGCGCCACCCAGGACGCCACCGCGTCGAACACCTCGGCCCGGCCGGTCAGTTCGGCCATCACGATCACCGTGGCGAGGAACGCCAGCAGCGGCCCGATGCGCGCCATCGCCTCCCCGGCGGGCGCGGTCGGCAGCAGCCCCGTGACCACACACAGCAGACCGCAGCCGAGCAGCCCGGCGGCGAGCCAGTCCAGAGGATGCAGACGTTTGAGGAAGCGCACGCCCGACAGCGTCGCACACACGCCCGGACCGGGCGGGGGAGAGGTGCGGATCAAGGGCGCCGGCGGAAGGCTCCGGCGCCCGCCGCCCGCCTCCACGCGCCGGAGCCCGGCGCCGCCCGGACGGCCCGCCGCCCGCGCCCGGCCCCGGAACGAGCCCGTACACATGATCCCCTCAACCGCCTGCCCCGCCCACCGCGACCTCCTACGATGGGCGCATGGTGACTGACGGGGAACTGCTCGGCCGGACGCGTGACTTGGACTTCTTCATCAGCTATTCGCCCGCCGACGAACAATGGGCGTCCTGGATCGCGTGGACCCTGGAGGAGGCCGGGTACCGCACCGTCATCCAGGCGTGGGACTTCGTCGCCGGGACCAATTTCATCGACTTCATGGACCGCGGCGTCAGCGAATCCGTCGCCGTCATCGCCGTCCTCTCCGGCCACTACGGCCGCTCCACCTACGGCCGCATGGAGTGGCAGGCCGCCCTCCGCGCCGAACCGGAGCAGCCCGAACGCAAGCTGCTGACCGTCCGCGTCGAGGACATCCCGATCGAGGGCCTGCTCGCCACCATCACCTACGTCGACCTCGTCGGCGTCACCGACCCCGCGACCGCCCGGGGCATGCTCCTCACCCGCGTCGGCCAGGCCGTCGAGGGCCACGCCCGGCCCGGCCACAGCCCCGGCTACCCCGGCTCCCTCACCGCCACCGGCTCCTTCCGGCTGCCCGCGCCCGCCCCCGCCCCCGACGACCGGCAGCGCCCGCTCGGCCGCACCGGCTGGTCCGGCCGCCGCCGCCCCGCCCGCGCCCCGCAGTACCCGCAGGCCCCCGGGCCCGCCCGCGACCAGGGTGCGCTGACGGTGCTCCACCTCGCCGGGCCCGACTTCGGCCGCGGCCGCGAACCGGACGCGCTGCGCCGGGAGATCCGCGGCGACCTCGTCGAGCTGAAGGACGCCGGGGCGCCCTCGCCCGACCTCCTCGTCGTCACCGGCGATCTCACCGCCTCCGGCAGCCCCCGCGAGTGCGACCAGGCCCTCAGCTTCCTCACCGGTCTGCGCTCCCAGCTCGACCTGCCGCCGCAGCGCGTCATCGTCGTCCCCGGTAACCAGGACGTCAGCCAGGCCGCCTGCCGCGGCTACTTCCACACCTGCGAGGCCGACGAGATCCCGCCGCAGCCCCCGTACTGGCCCAAGTGGCGCCACTACACCCGCCTCTTCCGCGGCCTCTACGAGGGCCTGGACACCGTCTTCGACAGCGACCAGCCCTGGACCCTCTTCCCGGTCCCCGAACTCCACACCGTCGTCGCCGGGTTCAACTCCTCCATCGCCTCCAGCCACCGCCCCGACGACCAGTACGGCTTCCTCGGCCGGGACCAGGCCACCTGGTTCGCCGAGGCGCTGCGCGGCTACGAGGAGGAGGGCTGGCTGCGCATCGGCGCGCTCCGCCACCCGCTCACCGGCCGCCGCCGCCCCCAGGACGCCCCCGGCGGCCCCGGCATCCTCCGCGACGTCGACACCTTCACCCGGCTCGCCGCGCCCCGCCTCCACTTCGTCCTGCACGGCCCCAGCGGCGGCCCCCGCACCGCCGGTGGCGAGCCCTCCCACGACCACCTCCCGCTCCAGAACGGCGCGTTGCCGCTGTACGGTTCGGCCGCTCCCGCCGGGTTCGAGCTGCTGCACGTCACCGCCGACGGCGTCACCCGCTGGACGGGCGAGGGCGGCACCGAACCGGCCGTCTTCCCGGTGAGCTGGCAGGGCGCCGGCCGTCTCTTCGCCCCGCCCGGCGAGCCCGCCGCACCGGGCGTCGAGGCCGCCGCCCCGCCCGCCGACCACCGCGCCGTCGCCGAGCCCGCCGACTCCCTCGCCGAACGCGTCAAGGAGGTCTGCCGCGCCCGCCAGGAAGGCGTCCGCCTGCGCGACGTGCCCCGCACCGGCCCCGACGACCTCACCCAGATCATGGTCACCTGGAGCGACGAGGGCGTCATCCGCCAGCAGCGCGTCGCCGTCCACCCCGGCACCCCCACCGATGCCGAACTCGACCGCTTCCTCGCCCAGGTCCACGCCACCGACACCACCTCCGAGGCCGAGCTGGTCCACGACGGCCCGCCGCCCGAGCAGGCGCTGCGCGAGCGCGCCGGGCGCCGCGGCATCCGCGTCCGCAGCTTCCTCGAATTCCAGGGCCTGCTGGACCTGCGCACCTACGTCACCGCCCAGACCGCCCGGCTCAGCAACGACGACCGCTACGCCCCCGACCTCTACCTCCCGCAGCGCTTCCGCGACGCCGAACGCCCCGACGCCGACGTACGCGACCACCTCGTCGAGGAGATGCTCCAGCTCCTGGAGACCGACCACGGCCGCTTCCTGCTGCTCCTCGGCGACTTCGGCCACGGCAAGACCTTCGCCCTGCGCGAGCTGGCCCGCCGCATCCCCGAACGCCTCCCGCACCTCACCCCGATCCTCATCCCGCTGCACACCCTCGACCGCGCCCACAGCCTCGAAGGGCTCGTCGCCGCCCACCTCGCCGGCCACGACGTCGACACCATCGACCTGCGCGCCCTGCGCTACATGCTCGGCCAGGGCCGCGTCGTCCTGCTCTTCGACGGCTTCGACGAACTCGTCAACCGCGTCAGCTACGACCGCGCCGCCGACCACCTCCAGGTCCTCCTCAACGCCGCCGTCGACAACGCCAAGATCGTCGTCAGCAGCCGCACCCAGCACTTCAAGTCGCAGGACCAGGTCCTCACCGCGCTCGGCGAACGCGTCGGACTCCTCTCCCAGCGCCGCATCCTCGCCGTCGAGGGCTTCGTCCCCGAGCAGATCCGCGCCTACCTCGTCGGCCGCTACGGCGACGAGGAGACCGCCGCCCGCCGCTTCGAACTGCTCGCCGCCATCCCCGACCTGCTCGCCCTGTGTGCCAACCCCCGGCTGCTGAGCTTCGTCGCCGACCTCGACCCCGACCAACTGCGCGCCGTCGCCGGCGCCGGCCGCGCCCTGAGCCCCGCCCGGCTCTACGAGGACGTCTTCACCGCCTGGCTCGCCCACGAGGAACGCCGCGGTCAGGGCGGCCCCGGCGCCGCCCCCGGCCTCACCCTCGACCACCTCTGGGCCGCCGTCACCGCCCTCGCCCGCCGCCTGTGGGAGACCGGCCGCAGCGCCCTCCACCTCGACGAGCTGACCGACACCGTCGCCACCGCCCTCGCCGGGCTCGCCGGGACGACCCTCACCACCCAGGAGAGCGCCCAGGCGGTCGGTGCCGGATCGCTGCTGATCCGCACCGACGACGGGCTGTTCCAGTTCATCCACGGCTCCGTCGTCGAATGGCTCGTCGCCCGCGACGCCGCCGACCGCCTCGCCGACGGCGACAGCGCCCTGCTCGCCGCCCGCCCGCTGAGCGCCCTGGCCGTCGAGTTCTTCTGCGACCTCGCCGACCACGACCTGTCCACCGCCTGGGTGCGCACCGTCCTCAACGCCCCCGGTCCCGGCGTCAGCGACGCCGCCCGCGCCAACGCCGTCCGCGTCATCGACCGGCTCCGCGTCCCCGCCGGCGCCGACCTGCGCGCCGCCCGCCTCTCCGGCGAGGACCTCTCCGGACGCGACTTCTCCGGCGTCGACCTCACCGGCGCCGACCTCACCGACACCCGCCTGATCGGCGCCAACCTCTCCGGCGCCGTACTGCGCGACGCCCGCCTCAACGGTGCCCGCCTCGACCACGCCGACCTCTCCGGCGCCGATGTCACCGGCGCCGACCTGCGCGGCGCCCGCCTGACCCGCGCCGATCTGCGCGGCGCCGTCCTGACCCGCAGCCGCTGGCACCGCGCCGCCCTCATCGACCCGCTCCTCGACCCGCAGGTGCGCGCCGCGCCGGAACTGCGCACCGCCGCCGTCGCCCCCGGCATGCCCGTCGAGGTCGGCTTCCGCCCGGCCGCCGTCGGCGTCCCGTACGGCTTCGACATGCGCACCAGCCGGCTGCCCGAGCCGCTCTCGTACAGCCCCGAGGGGGAACTCCTCGCGGTGGGCAGCGAGGACGGCGGGGTGCTGGTCTGCGCCGCCGACACCGGCCGCGCGCTGCGCACCCTGCACGGGCACGAGGGCCGCGTGTACGCGGTGAAGTTCCGCTCCCGGGTCCTGGCGACCGGCGGCGCCGACGGCACCGTCCGGCTGTGGGACCCGGTCTCCGGACGGCAACTGCACCGCCTGGACATCCATCCGGGCGGCGTCTGGCCGGTCTCCCTCGACGACGCCGGCACGCTGCTGGCCACCGGCGACGCGGACGGCCTGGTCACCCTCTGGGACACCGCCACCGGCGAGCCGCTCCAGCAACTGCCCGGCCACGCCGCTCCCGTCTACACCGCGGTCTTCAGCGCCGACGGCCACACCCTCGTCACCGGCGACGCCGCCGCGAACCTCCGTATCTGGGACACCCGTACGGGAGAGTGCACCGGCACCCTCGACGGCCATGAACACGCCGTGTTCCGCGCCCGGTTCAGCCCCGACGGGACGCTGCTGGCCACCGGCGACCACGGCGCCGACGGCCACGGCACGGTCCGCGTCTGGGACCTGGCCGAACGCCGGTTGCTGCACACCTTCACCGGTCACACCGGCCGCGTCTACACCCTCGACTTCCACCCCGACGGCAACCTCCTCGTCAGCGGCGACACTGACGGCCAGGTACGGCTGTGGGACCCGGTCGTCGGGGCGCCCGCGGGCGCCCTGGAGCGGTGCACCGGCGCGGTCTACCAGGTGATGTTCGGCAACGGCGGACGGCTCCTCGCCGCCTGCGACAGCGACGGCACCGTCCGGCTGTGGCGGGTCGCGCTGAGCGGCGGGCACCGCGCCATCAGCCTGCTGCGGCAGCAGCCCGTCGAGCACCGCGGCTCCGCCTGGGCCTGCCGGTTCCGCCCGCAGGGCAGCCAGTTGGTGACCGTCGGCAACGACGGCGGCGCGCAGATCTGGGACGCCGACACCGGCCAGGGCCAGCGGATCCTGCGCGGGCACGGCCGCCGGGTCAACACCGTCGCGTTCAGCGCCGACGGCGCCCGCCTCGCCACCAGCGGCAACGACGGCGTCGTCCGCCTCTGGGACGCTCGCACCGGCCGCCGTACCGCCGAACTCACCGGCCGCGGCGACCGGTTGATCTCCGCGGTCTTCAGCCCCGCGGGCCCGATACTGGGCACCGCCAGCAACGACGGCGACGTCTATCTCTGGAACGCCGTCACCGGCGAGTACCTGCGCGAGATCGACGTGGAGACCGACCACACCTGGGCGGAGGCGTTCAGCTCTGACGGCACCCTGCTCGCCACCGCCAACGACGACGACTCCGTCCGCCTGTGGTGGCGCGCCACCGGCGCCCATGTCGCCACCCTCGCCGACCACCGCGGGCGGGTGCGGTCCATCGCCTTCCGCGGCGACGGCGCGGCGCTGGCCACCGGCTGCGACGACGGCCGGGTCCGCCTCTGGGACCAGGAGAGCGGCCGGATGACCGCCGAACTCGACGGCCACGCCGACCGCGTCTACGCCGTCGCCTTCGGCGCCGACAGCGACTGGCTGGCCAGCGCCTCCTGGGACGGTACCGCCCTGATCTGGCGGGACGGCGCGCCCCGCCACGTCCTGACCGGCCACCACGGCAGGCTCTGGGCGGCGGTCGCCCACCCCCGGCTGCCGCTGCTCGCCACCGCCGGCGACGACCGCGTCATCTGCCTCTGGGACGCCCGCACCGGCACCCGCACCGCCCGCCTCACCGGCCACACCGGACGGATCTTCTCCCTCGCCTTCAGCCCCGACGGCACCCGCCTGGCCAGCGCGGGTGAGGACGGCACCGTCCGCCTGTGGAACATCCCCGCGCCGGACTGCCCGCCCACCCCGCACGCCACGCTCATCGGCGTCTCCGGCGGCTGGGCGGCGCTGACCCCCGAGGGCGGCTACAAGTACGAGGGCGAGGTCACCGGCGAGTTCTGGCACGTCGTCGGCATGGCCCGCTTCACCCCCGGCGAACTGGACGAATATCTGCCGGGCGTCCACCGGCTGCCGCTCGACGCGGAGTTGTGAGGGGGCGGGGTCCGGGCGCCGATGGCGGTCCGGGCCCCGGCGTTCCGCGACCTCAGGAGCGGAAAAGGAGCGGAAAGGAAAAGTGAGGGGGCGTCGGACCGGCGCCCCCCGCTTCGTCGTGCCCGCCCGTCGTTCTGCGCGCGGCTTCTCCGGCCTCGCCGTGCTGCCTGCCCGCCGCTCCGGCCTTGCCGTGCTGCCCGCCCGACGTTCTGCGCGCGGGTGGCTTCTCCGGCCTTGCCGTGCCGCTTCCCCGCCGTTCCGGCGCGGTGCCGCGGTGGCGTCTGCCGCCGGGCTCGTGCGGCTTCCTGACCCTGCCCGGGCCGGGAGAATTATTTGGCTGATTCTTTGTGGCGCGGGCGCGATATTGGTCGACATGATCATCACGCTCTGCCGATCTTCTGCTTCATATGGTTATCGGTTCGCGAGGTCGGCGAGCATAACCGCAGGTCGGAGTCGGGTGGGGCATGGCGGGTGTCCCTGTTCGGGGAGTTCCTGTCATACGGGCGTTCCGCATCATCAGGCGGAAATGAGCCGAATGGCCGTGGGTGGACTTAAGCGAAAGTGGGCGGTTAAATGGCGACAAAGTCTGGTAGCGGGGATCTTGAGCCGATCGCGGTGGTGGGGATGGCGCTGCGGTTCCCGTCAGCCGCCGATTCCCCCGAAGCGCTGTGGCATCTGCTGACGTCGGGAGAGCGGACGGCGGGCCCGGTCCCCCGGGAGCGGTGGGAGCCGTATCTGTCGGACAGCCCGGAGGTCGCCGGGCTGCTGCGGCGGACGGTGCAGTACGGGTCGTTCCTGGACGACATCGCGGGGTTCGACGCGAATTTCTTCGGCATCCCCCCGCGCGAGGCCCACGTGATGGACCCGCAGCAGAGGATCGCTCTGGAGGTCTGCTGGCGGGCCCTGGAGCATGCGGGGATCCCGCCCCGCGCCCTCGCGGGCAGCGACACCGGCGTGTTCATGGGGGTGGCGGACAGCGACTACGGCCGGCGCCTCCTGAGCGACATCCCCGGTGTCGACGCCCTGCGGATCTCGGGCGGGATGCACTACGGCGTACCCAACCGGATCTCCCACCTCTACGACCTTCTCGGCCCCAGCATCTCGGTGGACACGGCCTGCTCGTCCAGCATGGCGGCGATACATCTCGCGGTGCGGAGCCTGCAGTCCGGTGAGATTCCGCTGGCGCTGGCCGGCGGCTCCCACCTGATGATCGGCCCGGCTCCGCTGCTGGGACTCACCGACGCGGGCACGACGTCCCCGGACGGGGTGAGCAAGCCCTTCGACGCCGCCGCCGACGGATACGGGCGCGGCGAGGGCGTGGGCATGCTCGTCCTGAAGCGGCTGGCGGACGCCCGGCACGCGGGTGACCGGGTGCTGGCGGTGATCGCGGGCAGCGCCGTCAACCAGGACGGCTGGACACCCGGATTCATGGCACCCAGCGATACGGCCCAGGCCCACATGTTGCGGACGCTGTACGAACGGGCGGGGATCACGCCGTCGGCGGTCGATTACGTGGAGGCGCACGGCACCGGCACCGCGGTCGGTGACCCGCTGGAGGCCGCGGCCCTCGGAGAGGTCTTCGGCCGCGGCCGGACCCTGGACGATCCCTGCCTGATCGGTTCGGTCAAGCCCCACATCGGGCATCTGGAATCCGCTTCCGGGGTGGCCGGTGTCATCAAGACGGTGCTGGCGATACGGGCCGGAACCATTCCGGCGACCCCCGGGTTCTCGGGAGCGCTCAACCCGGCGGTGGACTGGGCGGCTTCGGGGCTGAGCGTGGTGCGGGAGCCCATGGCGTGGCCGGACCGCGGTCATCCGCGGCGAGCGGGCATCTCCAGCTTCGGAGCCGGCGGCACCATCGGCCATCTCATCCTGGAACAGGCCCCGGAACCGGCCGCACCCGAGCGTGCGGCGCGGCACGCGAACGCGCTCTATCCGCTCTCCCCGGCAGGGGCCGACGGTACGCAGCGGCGGACGCCGCGCCTGTTCCCGTTCTCCTCCATGTCCCGCGAAGGGGTGGCCGCCAATGCGTCCGCCCTCAAGGAATGGCTCGACGGCCACCCGGAAGCGCCGCTGCCCTCGGTCGCCCACACGCTCACCAGGCGCCGGTCCGCGCTGCCGTGGCGCGGGGCCGTCGTCGCCGCCGATCACGCGCAACTGGCCGACCGCCTGGCGCGGGCGGCCGAGGGCGGCCAGGCGGAGGGCGTCGCGCTGCGCCGCGTGCGGCACGAGGACGCCGACGCCGTCTGGGTGTTCTCCGGACAGGGCGCGCACTGGCCGGCCATGGGCGAGCAACTCCTGGCCACGGAACCGGTGTTCGCCGAGGTCGTGGACGCACTGGCACCCGTGTTCCAGGAGGAGCTGGGCATCGACCCCAGGTCGGCCCTGACCGGCGGCCCGCTCGAAGATGTCGCCCATGTCCAGGCGCTCACCTTCCTGATGCACACCGCCCTGGCCGCGCTGTGGACGTCACATGGCGCCAGGCCCGCCGCCGTGGTGGGGCACTCCCTGGGGGAAATCGCCGCGGCTGTCGCCGCCGGGGTGCTGTCCCGAGAGGACGGTGCCCGACTGGCCTGCCGACGGGCGCGGTTGATGCGCGCCGCCCAGGGCAAGGGGGCCATGGCCCTGGTGGGACTGGCGCCGGACCGGATCGCCGCACAACTGGCGGACGACCCGGCGGTCTCGCTCGCCGTGTACTCCTCCCCGGTCTCCGCGGTCATCAGCGGTGACACCTCCGCCGTCGACCGGTGGTGCCGGCGGTGGGAGGCCGAGGACGTCTTCGTCCGGCGGGTCAAGAGCGATATCGCCTCCCACAGCGCGCACATGGACCCGATGCTCTCCGGCATCGCCGACGCCGTACGCGACCTCACGGTCCATGAGCCGTCGGTGCCCCTGTACAGCACCGCCCTCGACGACCCCCGGTCGGACGCCCCGAGGGACGGCCGCTACTGGCAGGCGAACCTGCGCAACGCGGTCAGGTTCCGTCAGGCCGTCGAAGCGGCGGCTCAGGACGGGCACCGGGTGTTCCTGGAGATCTCCAGCCACCCCATCGTCACCCACTCCCTCACCGAGACGGTGGCCGACGGCTGGGACCTCGACGAGTTCACCGTCGCCCACTCCCTGCGCCGCGGCACGGGACCCGAAGCCGTGGTCGCGAACCTGGCGGAGCTGCACTGCGCCGGTATGCGCGTGGACCGGTCCGTCCCCCGGTACGACGGCGAGCTGACCGACCTCCCGGGCATGGTCTGGCAGCACACCCGCTACTGGTGCGACACCTCGCTCCGCCGCGGGGGACACGACCCGGAGGCACACACCCTGCTGGGCTCCGTCACCGCGCTCGCGGGGCAGGCCACCCAGTACCTGTGGGAGACGCTGGTGGACCGCCATCGGCGCCCCTACCCCAACGAGCACACGGTGCACGGCGTCGACATCGTCCCCGCCGCCGTACTGATCAACACGTTCCTGAACGCCGCCCATCACGCCGGTCACCCCCTGGCCCTGCGCGATATCGCGCTGCGTACCCCGATAGCGGTCGACCCGGCCCGAAACGTGCAGGTCACGCTGGGCGAAGGCATGCTCGCCCTGCACTCCTGCCCCAGCGGCACCGCGACCCCGGAGAGCTGGCTCACCCACACCACGGCGTGCCTGGACACGAGCGGCGGGGAGCAGCACCACGCGGCCCCGCGTCTCCGGTCGCCCTGTGACATCCCGCTGGATCCCGCCCGGCTGCTGGAGACGCTCGCCCCGCTCGGAGTGGCGGGATTCGGCTTCGACTGGGAGGTCGGCGACGTGCGGCGGGGTACGCACGACATCCAGGCCCGTTTCCGGACGCCCGCCCCCCTCGTGAACCCCGAGACCGACTGGGCACCGCTCCTCGACGCCGCGATGACGATCACCACCGTGCTGCTCCTGGACGAGGACGGGCCCCGTATGCCCGCCCACGTACGCCACGTAGGCGTCCAGGGAAGCCCCCCGGCCGAGTTCGTGGTCCATGCGCGGAGGACTCCGGACGGCGGCGGCATCGACATCCAGGTCACCGGCGTCGACGGTACGCCGGTCGCCGTCGTCGGCGGCCTCTCCTTCCGGGCGCTCGACGGCGACGGCACCGGCAGGCTCCCCGATCCCCGCCGCATCACCCACCACGTCGTACGGCGCCCCTGGACACCCTCCGGGACGAGGGAGGACCCTTCGCATCTGATCGTCGTCGCCCCCGACGGCGCGGTGCCCCCGTGGCTCGACAAGATCCTGACCGCGGCCCCCCTTCCGTATACGCTCGCCGACAGCCCCGACGCCCTCACGGCCCTGATACCCGCCGTGGGTGGCCGCGCCGCCGTCGTGGTCGCCGCCGCCACGCCGGACGCACGCCAGGTCGGCCGGGCGGCCGAGGAACGCACCTGGTCCCTCCTGCGCACCGCGCAGTGTCTCGCCGATCTTCCCCCCGGCCACCGGCCGCGCCTGTGGTGCCTGACCGAGGACGCGGCCACCGCGCACACCCTCGACGGCCTGGCGCAGGCCGCGCTGCTCGGTGCCGGCCGCGCCGTCGCCGGCGAACACCCGGAACTGTGGGGCGGGCACATCGATGTCGCCGACCCCGCCGGCCTGGACGACGCCACCTTGCTGTCCGTACTGGGCGATACGGCCGACGAGGACATCTATCTGATCCACGGCGACGGCGTGGGCGTCGCCCGCCTCGCCCCGCTGCCCGAGACGGCGCCCCGGCTTCCGGCGCCGTGCCGGCCGGACGGCACCTACCTCATCACGGGCGGGCTGGGAGCGCTCGGCCTCGAAACCGCCCGCCGGCTCGCCCACCGCGGCGCCCGCCGCCTCCTGCTCCTGGGCCGCACCCCGCTCCCGCCCCGTGCCACCTGGGGGGACGAGCACCCCGCGGTGGTGCGGGACCGTATCGACGCCATCCGCCGGCTGGAGGAGCGCGGGGTCACCGTGCACACCGCGGTGGCCGACGTCGCCGACCGCGAGGCGACCCGCCGCGCACTGGCCGACGCCATGGAGCACCTGCCTCCCGTCCGCGGTGTCGTCCACGCCGCCGGCCTCAGCGAGAACCGGCTGATCGCCCGGTTCGACGCGCCCGCCCTGCACCGTGTCCTGGCTCCCAAGACCGACGGCACGCTCGTGCTCCACGAGCTGTTTCCCCCCGGCAGCCTGGATTTCCTCGTCCTGTTCTCCTCCACCGGCCAGCTCATCCGCAACACCGGACAGGCCGGGTACGCCGCGGCCAACGCCTTCCTCGACGGCTTCGCCCGCTACCGCCGCGCCCAGGGCTGCTCCGGCACACTCACCCTGGCCTGGCCGGGCTGGCAGGGGCTCGGCCTCTACGCCACGGCGACCGGCGTCTTCAGCCAGGAGATGGCCGCGTCGGGCACCGGCGACATCTCGGCCGTCACCGCGTTCCGGTGCTGGGAACACGCCGAGCGGTCCGGGGTGCCGTACGCGGCGGTCCTGCCCCTCACCGCCGAGCCGACGGGTACGCCCCTGGCCCTCCTCCGCGACCTGACCGCACTCCGCGCGTCCGTCCCTGCTCCCCGGGAGGAGGAGCACGAGGCCACCGACTGGAAGACGCTGCCGGGTGCGGAGCAGCGTGCCTACCTGGACCACGCGGTCGCCCAGCACCTCGCCCGGGAACTCCAGATGGCGCCCGACGAGATCGACCGCAGGCGCCCCCTCCTCGACATGGGCCTCGACTCCCGCATGACGCTCTCCCTCCGCGTCCACCTGGAGAAAACCCTCGACATCAAACTCCCCGCCACCCTGCTGTGGCGGTACCCCACCCTCCACGACGTCCTCACCTACCTCCAGCAGACACAGGCAGCCGCGGAGGTGACGACCTGAGTGGAGGGAGGGGCTGAGCAAGGGAAGGAGACGCCATCGCGCTGTGCCTGCCGGCCCCGGCAGGCACAGCACGGGCCCTCGATGGCCGTGGCCCGGGAAGCCTCCCCGAGGGGAGAGCGCCGCACCGGGACGACCGGGTAGGACAGAGGCTCCCGTGCGGCCCCGGCCCGGGGCCTGACTTCCACGCCCCGGGCCTGCGCGGGGGCCACGTCCAGGCCCGGGGCTACGGCCGCTCCGGGCCCGGACGCAGCCTGGCCCCGGGGCCCGCGGCGGCCCCGCCCCGGGGCGCACCACCGCCCGAGCCGCGCCCCCTCATTGCGCCCGGCGCGCCCCGTGCGTTCTGCTGGCTCCGTCGACCGTCCCGCCGGGCCCGGGGTGCGCCCCGGGCGGCGGCCGCCCGCGTCCCGAGGAGCCCGCCCGTGTTCACCACCCGCCCCACTCTCCAAGGCACCTTCGGGATGGCCGCCACCACGCACTGGCTGGCGTCGCAGTCCGCGATGGCGGTGCTGGAGGACGGCGGTAACGCCTTCGACGCGGCCGTCGCCGCCGGTTTCGTGCTGCACGTCGTCGAACCGCACCTCAACGGACCGGCCGGTGAGGTGCCGATCCTCCTCGCCCCGGCGGGCGGCCCCGTGCGCGTCCTGTGCGGCCAGGGCCCCGCGCCCGCCGGGGCGAGCATCGCCCACTACACCGGCCTCGGCCTCGATCTGGTGCCCGGCACCGGACCTCTCGCCGCCGCCGTGCCCGGCGCCTTCGACGCCTGGATGCTGCTCCTGCGCGACCACGGCACCAAACGCCTCGCCGACGTCCTGCGGTACGCCATCGGGTACGCCGAGCACGGCCACCCCGCCGTCGAGCGGATCGGCGAGACCATCGCCGCAGTCCAGGAGCTGTTCACCACCGAGTGGACCACCTCCGCCGCGCTCTACCTGCCCGGCGGCCGCCCCGTCGCCCCGGGCGGGCTGCTGCGCAACCGCCCGCTCGCCGCGACCTGGCAGCGCCTCATCGCCGAGGCGGAGGCCGCCGGGCCCGGCCGCGAGACGCAGATCGAGGCAGCCCGCCGCGTCTGGCGCGAGGGCTTCATCGCCGACGCCCTCGCCGGCTTCGCCGCCCGCCCGGCCATGGACACCTCCGGGGAGCGCCACGCCGGCACCCTCACCGGCGACGACCTCGCCGCCTACGCCGCCGGTTACGAGGACCCGGTCACCCACGGCTGGAACGGCTGGACCGTCGCCAAGGCGGGCCCCTGGTCGCAGGGGCCCGCCTTCCTCCAGCAGCTCGCCCTGCTGCCCGGCACCCTGCCGCCCTACGGGAGCGCCGAGTACGTCCACACCCTCATCGAGGGCTGCAAACTCGCCATGGCCGACCGTGAGGCGTGGTACGGCGACGCCGCCGACGTCCCCGTCGCCACGCTGCTGGGCGACGCCTACAACACCGCCCGCCGCACCCTGATCACCGACACCGCCAGCCATGAGCTGCGCCCCGGCAGCCCCGACGGCCGCGCCCCGCGGCTCGCCCGGCACGCCCTCGCGGCCGCCGCCGGCGCCACCGGGGCGGCCTGGTCCCCGGGCGCCGGCGAACCGACCGTCGGCACCGGCCTCCCCGCCGCGCGTCTCCCCGGCACCGGCCTCCCCGGGCCCGCCGACCCGGTGACCGGCCCCGACGGCGCCACCCGGGGGGACACCTGCCACCTCGACATCGCCGACCGCTGGGGCAACCTCGTCTCCGCCACCCCCTCCGGAGGCTGGCTCCAGTCCAACCCGGTCGTCCCCGGCCTGGGCTTCCCGCTCGGTACCCGCCTCCAGATGACGTGGCTGGAGGAGGGCCTGCCGGGCAGCCTCACCCCGGGGCGCCGCCCCCGGACCACGCTCACCCCGTCGATGGCGCTCCGCGACGGCGTGCCCGTCATGGCGTTCGGCACCCCGGGCGGCGATCAGCAGGACCAGTGGCAGGTCCACTTCTTCCTCGCCGTGGCGCTGCGCGCACAGGTCCGCGCCGGTCTCGACCTCCAGGGCGCCATCGACGCCCCGAACTGGCACAACGACTCCTTCCCCGGCTCCTTCCACCCGCGCACCATGCGTCCCGGCGCCGTCACCGTCGAATCCCGCATCGGCCCGGACGTCATCGCCGGACTGCGCCGCCGAGGCCACCACGTCACCGTCGGCGGCCCCTGGTCCGAGGGCCGGCTCTGCGCGGTGGCCCGCGACCCGGAGACCGGCGTCCTCTCGGCCGCCGCGAACCCGCGCGGTATGCAGGGCTACGCCGTCGGACGTTGATCTTTCCGCAGGTCAGCGGCGGGTGCCGGGCGGGCCGCGGCACCCGCCCGTGGTCTGCCGGGCGCCCGGAATTCACCTGTGGTCCGGCTGCCGTGTCAGTGGGGCGTGGTTCGATGGACACATGATCGAAGCAGTCGATAACCGCCATCCGGGAGAAAACGCACACCGCACCGCCGCGGCCACCCGGCCCTTGGCCGCCGTCCCGACGCCCGAGGAGGCCGCCGCCGTCGAGGAGGCGATCCGCCGCGCCGCGGCCGAGGAGATCCTGCCGCGCTTCCGGCAGCTCGCCGCCGAGGACGTCGTGGAGAAGAACGGCCCGCACGACCTCGTCACCGTCGCCGACCGCCGCGCCGAGGAGCAGCTCACCGCCGCCCTCACCGCCCTGCTGCCCGGCTCCGTGGTGGTCGGCGAGGAGGCCGTCCACGCCGACCCGTCCGTACTCGACGCGCTGCGCGGCGACGCCCCCGTCTGGATCGTCGACCCGGTCGACGGCACCCGCCAGTTCGTCCATGGCGACCCCGGCTTCGCCACCCTCGTCGCCCTCGCCCACCACGGCGAACTCCTGGCGTCCTGGACGTACGCGCCCGCCCTCGGCCTGATGGCGGTCGCCCGCCGCGGCCACGGCGCCACGCTCAACGGCGCCCCGCTCGTCCCGCATCCCGCGGTGCCCGGCGCCGCCCTCGAAGTCGCCATCTCCCACTACGACTTCACCACCGACGACCAGAAGCGGGTGCTCGGCGCCCTCGACGCCGAAGGCGTCGCCCCGCGCCCCTGCGGCTCGGCCGGTCTGGAGTATCTGCGCATCGCCCGCGGCGAGATAGCGGCGACGGCCTTCAGTTGGGAGAACGCCTGGGACCACGCCGCCGGGCTGCTGCTCGTCCAGGAGACGGGCGGCGCTTCCGCCACCGTCGCCGGAGCGCCGTTCGCCCTGGCCGGGGGCAACGCCCTGCCCTTCACCGCGGCCCGGGACGGCGAGGTGGCCCGGCGTATCCTCGGACTGCTGGCAGCCGCCAACTGACCCCCCGCGGCGGCGGGGGCCGCACACGAGGGAGTGGCGCAGGTGCCGAGAATGCTGGACGCCGTGGTGATCGGGGCGGGGCCCAACGGCCTGACGGCGGCGGTCGAACTGGCCCGCCGCGGGCTCGCCGTGGAGGTGTTCGAGGCCCGCGACACCGTCGGCGGTGGAGCCCGTACCGAGGAGCTGACCCTCCCCGGCTTCCACCACGACCCCTGCTCGGCGGCGCACCCCTTCGGCATCGGATCCCCGGCGTTCGGCGCGATGCCGCTCGCCCGGTACGGCCTGGAGTGGCTCCACGCCGACCTGCCGATGGCACACCCCTTCCCGGACGGTACGGCCGCGGTGCTCGCCCGCTCCGCCGCCGAGACCGCCCGCTCCTTCGGCGCCCGCGACGCCGGTACGTACCGCAGGCTCGTCGCCCCGTTCCTCGGCAGGTGGGACACGATGGCGCAGGACTTCCTGCGCACCCAGTGGCTGGGCCTGCCGCGCGATCCGGTGACGTACGCCCGCTTCGGGCTGACCGCGATGCAGCCGGTCACCCTGCTGGAGCGCCGCTTCCGCGGGGAGAAGGCCCGTGGTCTGCTCGCCGGTCTCGCCGCGCACGCCATGGCCCCGCTCGGCGGCTTCGGCACCAGCGGTCTGGCCCTGATGTTCGCCCTCGCCGGGCATGAGCGCGGCTGGCCGGTGGCGCGCGGCGGCTCCCAGGCGATCTCCGACGCGCTCGCCGGACTGCTGGGCGACCACGGCGGCACCGTCCACACCGATTTCGAGGTCAAGCGGCTGGATGACCTGCCGCCGGCCCGCGCGTACGTCTTCGACACCTCACCCACCGCGCTCGCCCGGATCGCCGGACTCGGCAACGCCTACCGTGACGTGAAGTACGGAGCCGGCGTCTTCAAGATCGACTACGCGCTCTCCGGGCCGGTGCCCTGGACCGCCGAGGAGGCCCGCCGGGCCGGCACCGTCCACATCGGCCCGACCAGCGGCGAGATCGCCGCGGCCCTTCACGCCGCGTCCCGGGGCGAGGGCCCCACCGTCCCGTTCCTCATCACCACCCAGCCCAGCATCGTCGACCCCACCCGCGCCCCCGAGGGCAAGCACACCTTCTGGGCGTACGGCCATGTCCCCAACGGCTGGGAGGGCGACGCGACCGAGGCCGTCGAGCGGCAGATCGAGCGGTTCGCCCCCGGCTTCCGCGATCTGGTGCTGGCCCGCGCCGTCGCCGGACCGCCCCAACTCGCCGCCCGCAACGCCAACTACGTCGGCGGCGACACCGCCACCGGCTCCGCCGCCGGTCTGCGCCTGCTGATCCGCCCCAAGCTCGCCCGCGTCCCGTACGCCACCGCGCACCCCGCCGTCTTCCTCTGCTCCCAGGCCACCCCGCCGGGCCCGGGGGTCCACGGCATGTCCGGCCACCACGCCGCCCGCTACGTCTGGCGCCATCTGCGCGGCGGGCGGCGCTGAGCGGATCGCCGCCCCGGGCGGCGCCCGCCGCTGACCGGCCGGGCCCGCCCGGGGCCGTGGTGGCGGCGCCCGGGTGCCGCTACCGTCGGGCGCCATGCGCCTTCTCGTTCTCGGCGGTACCTCATTCGTCGGCCGTGCCCTCGTGGCGGACGCCCTCCGGGCGGGCGCCGAGGTGACGCTGTTCGGCCGGGGCCGGACGGGGCCCGAACTGTTCCCGGGGGTGCCCCGGCGGATCGGCGACCGCGACACCGGCGACTACACGGCCCTGCGGAAGGGCAGGTGGGACGCGGTCGCCGATGTCAGCGGCTATGTGCCGCGCCATGTCGGCCAGGCCATGGACGCGCTCGGCGACCGCGTCGGCCGGTACCTCTTCGTCTCCAGCCAGGCCGTGTACGTCCGGACGGGGGTGGCCGCCGGGGCGGACGAGGACACCCCGCGCCGACCGCCCGTCCGGGACACCGAGGAGCTGACGGAGGAGACGTACGGGCCTCTCGAAGTGGCGTGCGAGGACGACGTGTTCGCCCGGTACGGCGCGCGGGCGACCGTGGTGCGGCCGGGGAAGGTCGTGGGGCCGCACGACGCGCAGGACGCGGTCACCTACTGGCTGCGCCGGGCCGCGCGCGGCGGGCGGGTGGCGCTGCCGGGCCGCCCGGAACAGCCGGTCCAGGTGATCGACGCGCGGGATCTCGCCCGGCTGATGGTGCGCCTGCTGACGGACGGCCGCCCCGGCGCGTTCCACGCGGTCGGCCCCGCCGAGCCGACCACCCTGGCCGGGCTGATCCACACCTGCGCGCGGGTCGCGGGCAGCGCCGTCGACCTCGTCCCGGCGCCCGCCGACCCGGCGGCGCCGCTGCCGCTCGTCCGGCCCGGACCGCAGTAGCCCACCCAGCAGCGCGACCCGGCGCGGGCGCGGGCCGCCGGGATGCCCGCGACCCCGCTGGCGACGACCCTCGCCGACGTTCTCGCCTGGGACCGCGGGCGCGGTGAACCACCGCTGGATCACGGCCTGTCCCCGCAGGAGGAGGCGCGCCTGCTGGCCGCGGCGTGAGCCGGGCGCCGGCGCCCCGGTGCGGCCGCGTCTCGCCGCCACCCGGGGTCCCGCGTCGGCCCGGGCCGCCCTACCGCGTCAGCGGCCCGGTGGCCGCCCCGCCCCGTAACGTGCGACGGCAGCCACGGCACCTCGCCGCGCCGCCGGAACATCCGGATACGCCCGGTATCCGGACGCCCCTCCGCCTCGCGGTGCACCGCATCCGAATCCGACGCCGCACGCTGATCCATCAGGGGTTACGGGACACCCCCTAGGCTCCCGTTCATGAACGCCGCACCCGATGACTCCCAGGCCCCCTCCGCCTCCGGCCCCCGGCTCGCGCTCGTACGGGGGGACATCACCGAGCAACGCGTGGACGCGGTGGTGAACGCCGCCAACTCCTCGTTGCTGGGCGGCGGGGGAGTGGACGGCGCGATCCACCGGCGGGGCGGTCCCGAGGTGCTGGCCGCCTGCCGTGACCTGCGGGCCTCGCGGTACGGGCGGGGGCTGCCGACGGGCCGGGCGGTCGCGACCACGGCGGGCCGGCTGCCCGCGCGCTGGGTGATCCACACGGTCGGCCCCCGCTACGCGCGGGACGAGGACCGGTCCGCGCTGCTCGCCTCCTGCTACCGGGAGTCGCTGCGCGTCGCCGATGAACTGGGCGCGCGGACGGTCGCGTTCCCCGCGGTGTCCGCCGGGATCTACGGCTGGCCGATGGCGGACGCCGCACGGATCGCGGTCGAGACGGTACGGGCCACACGGACGGCGGTCGAGGAGATCACCTTCGTCCTCTTCGACGACCAGGCGTACGAGGCGTTCGCCGCAGCGCTGACCTGACGCCCCGGGCGGCCGGACCGCGCGCGCCCTCAGCTCCCTGCCGGGGAAAGCCGGACCGGGCCCCACTCCGGAACCCGGCCGGTCCGGACGCCCCGGCCATACGGCGGCCGGAAGCCTCGCCCGTACACCTGGCTCCGCCTGTCCGGGGGCCCGCACCGGGAGCCCGCCCCCGGGCCCGGCCGCGCGCCGGAGCTGGCCGGCCGGGAGCTCGGCCGGGCCCCGCCGCCCCGCCCGGCCGCGCCCCGGGACTGCTCCGGCCGGGGTGACACCACGCCTCCCGGGGCGATGCCCGCCTTCCACACGGAACGCCGACGCCGAGCGGTCGGCCCCTGCCCCTCCGCCGAGCGGCCCGTCCTGCCTCCCGCCCCGAGTGGCCGGGCCCCGCCGCCTCCGCTCCGAGCGCCCCGCCCCCCCCCCGCGTCGCGCACGCCGAGGAGCCGCCCCCGGACGAGGTGACGCCGCATCACCCGGGGCCCCGCCGCCCCGCCCGGCCGGGCCGCCCACCCACCTCCGCGATACCGCCCCGCCACCCTCGTATGGCAGTGTCTACCTGGCCGTCCACCCGGCCCGTACCGCGATCAGGAGTGTCCTCATGCCGCAGATCCTCGTCTCCTACGACGCGTCCCTGGACGGTGTCCTCGACCGCAGGGCCTTCGCCCGGGAACTGCACGCGGTGGCGGCGGCGACCGACGAGGGCATCACCGTGGGCGGCTGCCGGACCCGTTTCCAGCGCGTCGAGGAGACCGTCATCGGCGATGACGAGCCCGGACAGGCGCTGGTCCACCTGGAGTTCGCGATCCTGCCGGGCCGTACGGAGGTCGCCAAGCGGACGCTGGGCTCGGCCGCCCTGGACGTCCTGCGCCGCCACACCGCCGCGGTGCCGCCCGGCACGGTGGTCCACGCCTCGGTGGACGTCACCGAACTGGGCACCGCCTACACCGCGTACAAGGGCCCCGGCGCCGCCGACGCCTGACCCGCCCACCCGGGCACCGACCGGACGACGAGAGGGACCCCATGGCCGAGCCGTACCCGCCGATCGAACCGTACGACCACGGCATGCTGGACGTCGGCGACGGCAACCTCGTGTACTGGGAGGTCTGCGGCAACCCGCACGGCAAGCCCGCCCTCGTCGTGCACGGCGGACCGGGCTCCGGCTGCACGGAACGCGCCCGCCGGAACTTCGACCCGGCCCGCTACCGCGTCGTCCTCTTCGACCAGCGCGGCTGCGGCCGCTCCACCCCGCACGCCGCCGACCCGGCGACCGACATGCGCCACAACACCACCGCGCACCTCGTCGCCGACATGGAACGCCTCCGCGCCCACCTCGCCATCGACCGCTGGCTCCTCTTCGGCGGCTCCTGGGGCTCCACGCTGATCCTCGCCTACGCCGAGCAGCACCCCGACCGCGTCTCGGAGATCGTCATCCCGAGCGTCACCACCACCCGCCGCCGCGAGATCGACTGGCTCTACGGCGGCGCCGGCCGCTTCTTCCCCGAGCAGTGGCAGCGGTTCCGCGCCGGAGTCCCCGCCGCCGACCGCGACGGAAACCTCCTCACCGCGTACGCCGCGCTGATGTCCCACCCCGATGCGGAGGTACGGGAGCGGGCCGCGGCCGACTGGTGCGCCTGGGAGGACACGGTCCTCTCCCTGGAACCGCACGGCGCGCCCGACGTGTACGGCGGCCGCCCCTCCGCCGCCCGGCGGGCGCTGGTACGGATCTGCGCCCACTACTTCTCGCACGGCGCCTGGCTGGCGGAAGGCGCCCTGCTGCGCGACGCGGGCCGCCTCGCGGGCATCCCCGGCGTCCTCATCCACGGACGGCTCGACCTCAGCACGCCCCTGGAGACCGCCTGGGAACTGGCCCGCGCCTGGCCCGGCGCGGAGCTGACGATCATCGACGACGCCGGCCACAAGGGCAGCCTGGCCACCCGCGACGCGGTTCTCGGCGCGCTGGACCGCTTCGCGGGGGCCGGCGACCGGGGGTGAACGGGGCCGGGCGGTGGCCGCGGACGTCCGGCTCCGGGGCCGCCCACCCCCATGTCGGATTTCCGCCAGCGCCGTGCGGCCCGGCGGACAATCCTTGAACCATGCACACCGACACCCAGAGCTGTCTGCGCGCCGTACGGTCCCGGGACGCCCGCTTCGACGGCCGGTTCTTCACCGCCGTGCTCACCACCCGGATCTACTGCCGTCCCAGCTGCCCCGCGGTGCCGCCCAAACCGCGGAACATGCGCTTCTACCCGAGCGCCGCCGCGGCCCAGCAGGCCGGTTTCCGCGCCTGCAAACGGTGCCGCCCCGACGCCGCGCCGGGCTCCCCGCAGTGGGACGAACGCGCCGACCTCACCGCCCGCGCGATGCGGCTGATCGCGGACGGCGTCGTCGACCGCGAGGGCGTCCCCGGACTCGCCGCGCACCTCGGCTACAGCACCCGCCAGATCGAGCGGCAGCTCCGCGCCGAACTGGGCGCCGGACCGCTCGCCCTGGCCCGCGCCCAGCGCGCCCAGACCGCCCGGCTGCTGATCGAGACGACCGCGCTGCCGATGGCCGAGGTGGCGTTCGCCGCCGGGTTCGCCAGCATCCGCACGTTCAACGAGACGGTCCGGGAGGTCTTCGCGCTCGCCCCCGGCGAACTGCGGCAACGCGCCGCCCCCGGCCCGCGCCCCGCACTGCCCGGCACTCTCACCCTCCGGCTGCCGTTCCGCCGCCCGCTCTGCCCCGACAACCTCTTCGGCCACCTCGCGGCCACCGCCGTCCCCGGCGTCGAGGAGTGGCGCGACGGCGCCTACCGCCGCACCCTCCGCCTCCCGTACGGCCACGGCATCGCCGCGCTGACCCCGCGCCCCGGCCACATCGACTGCCGCCTCTCCCTCACCGACCTGCGGGACCTGACCGGCGCCATCGCCCGCTGCCGCCGGATGCTCGACCTGGACGCCGACCCGGAGGCCGTCGACGGCCAGTTGCGCCGCGATCCGGTGCTGGCCCCGCTGGTCGACGCGGCGCCCGGACGGCGCGTCCCGCGCACCGCCGACGCCGACGAGTTCGCCGTCCGCGCCGTCCTCGGCCAGCAGGTCTCCACCGCCGCCGCCCGCACCCACGCCGGACGGCTCGTCCTCGCCCACGGCGACGCGATCGACGACCCCGAGGGCGGCCTCACCCACCTCTTCCCGACCCCGCGGGCGCTCGCCGGACTCGACCCGGAGAAACTGGCGATGCCCCGCACCCGCCGCACCACCCTCACCGGGCTGATCGCCGCCCTCGCCGACGGCACCCTCCGCCTCGGCCCCGGCAGCGACCGCGCCGAGGCCCGCGCCCGCCTCGCCGGTCTGCCCGGCATCGGCCCGTGGACCGTCGAATGCGTCGCCATGCGCGCCCTGGGCGACCCGGACGCCTTCACCCCCACCGACCTCGGGCTGCGCCGCGCCGCCACCGCCCTCGGCCTCCCCGGCACCCCCGCCGCCCTCATCCGCCACGCCACCGCCTGGAGCCCCTGGCGCGCCTACGCCGTCCAGTACCTCTGGGCGACGGAGGACCACCCGATCAACGTCCTCCCGTCCGGCTGACCCCGACCCGCCCCCGCACCCCACGGCCTCGGCCACCGCCCCGCACCACCCTGCCGACCGCCCGCCCCGTACCCCGTACGCCCCACCCCTCCGACCGAGACGGCACACCATGACCACGCCCCCGCCCTCGGGTACCGCACCCGAGCCGCCCGCCGACCGCACGCACACCGTCCTCGGGCCCACCCCCGTCGGCCCGCTCACCCTCGTCGCCGCCGGGCCCGCCCTCTGCGGTGTCTACATGACCGACCACCGTCACCGCCCGCCGCTGGAGACCTTCGGCCGCCGCACCGACCCCGGCGAAGCGCCCTTCGCCGCCACCGCTGCGCAACTGGCCGCCTACTTCCGCGGCGACCTGACCGTCTTCGACCTCCCGCTGGACCTCGGCGGCACCCCGTTCCAACGCCGCGTCTGGGCCGCACTGCTCACCATCCCGTACGGCACGACCCTCACCTACGGGCAACTCGCCGACCGCCTCGGCACCCCCTCCGCCGCCCGCGCCGTCGGCCTCGCCAACGGCCGCAACCCGGTCAGCATCATCGTCCCCTGCCACCGCGTCATCGGCGCGAGCGGCAGCCTCACCGGCTACGGCGGCGGCCTCGCCAACAAGCGCCGCCTCCTCGCCCTGGAAACGGCGGGGAAGGACGGCGACGGAACACTGTTCCCGGCGGCGGAGGTGGGGTGAACGACCCGCAGGAGACCGGTGCCCGCCGCCGGGGCCGGGGCCGTTCCCACCCGAGGGCGGGCCGTCAGGCGCGGGCCGGCGCGCCCCACCGGAGGCGGGTCCACCGCGAGCCGCATCCGCCAAGGCCCGTCCGGACCCGCTGCGGGCGACCATCCTTGCGCAGGGGGCGGATCTTTACGGCGACCGGATGTACGGCGGCCAGGTCTGTACGGTGAGCGGGTCCGTAGGGCGACCGGGTCCGTAGGGCGAGCGGGCCCGTACGGCTGTATGGCGACGGGCCTGCGCGGCGGCCCGGATCTCCGGGCGGGCCCGGCCCGGCGGCCCGGTCCGCGCGAGGCCGTGCCCCGCCAGCGCGAGGCCGTGCCCCGCCTGCGCGAGGCCGCGTCCGGTCAGTGCGAGGCCGCGTTCGCCCGGCGGGCCCCCCGCCCCACCCGTCGCCGTACGGGGCAGCCGCTACCCGTCCACGACCTCCCGCACCGCCGCCACCAACCGCCGCGCCCGCTCCAGCGACCGGCGCAGCGGCTCCTCCTCCGTGCCGAGGCCGCCGAGCAGCGCGGCGGCGTCGCGGGCGAACTCCGGCGGCGTGCCGGGCAGCGCCGCGACCGCCGCGAGCGCGCCCTTCTCGTTGACGCACCAGACCCGGTGGTGCGCGTGCAGCGCCTGGACGAGGGCGCCGACCGCCCGCGACAGACAGAGCGACGCATGCAGCACGTCCCCGCGCCCGGGCGCCTTCGCGGCCATCGCCACCGAGAACTCCGCGTCCCACACGGCCCGCCCGCACAGCGCCGTCCGCAGCGCCTCCGGATACACCCGCGCCGCGCGCCGCAGCTCCGTCAACTCCCCGCCGGGATCGGCCAGTACGCGCCCCAGCGCGACCTCACCCGGATACGCGGGGGACCAGAACCCGAGCGGATGCCCGAGCTGCTCCCCGATCTCGTACCGCCCCTCCCGGCACTCCTGCCACACCCGCCGCACCCGGTCCACGTCCCGCAGAATCCAGTCCACCGACGCCCCGCCACCGGCCGGCGTCAGCCACGCCCCGCCGTTGACCCACGCCCCCCACGCCCCCGGCGGAAACACCTCGACGGGCCCGCCGGCGACCTCGGCGGCCAGCGCCTCCAGCGCCGGTACATCCACCTCGCCCCGGTAATACACCCCCAGATCCCAGTCGGAGTCCGCCCGCTCCGTCCCCCGCGCCCGGCTCCCGCCGAGCATCACCCCGACCACCCCCGGCACCCCGGCCAGACGTACGGCGATCTCTTCCATCTTTTCCGTCTCTTCCACAGCAGCTCCTCGCTCACGGGTACGGGGGAAGGGCAGGCCGGACGTCAGCCGTCGGCGCGCAGCGGCCCCTGTGCGCCGCTCTGATCCCCGCCCAGTGGGCGCTCCGCGACGATCTGATCCCCACTCAGCTCCCCGGTGGGCCGGAACCCGAGCTTCAGATAGAACGGCTCGGGCCCGCCTTCCCCGACGCCCCAGGTCACCGTCATCGTCTCCGCCCCACGCTCCCGCAACATCCCCCCGACGGCCCGCACGGCGAACGTCCCGTACCCCTTGCCCTGCTCACCCGCCGCGATGTTCAGCCGCCACAACCCGCTACGCGGCCGGTCCCCGGGCTCGTCCGGCCGGAACCGCACATCCAAGAACGCCATCACGAACCCGACGGCCCGCCCCTCATCCACGATCACCCGAGGCCAGGCCCGCTCCGGCCGCACATAAGCCTCCGCCAACGACACCGCCACCGGCCGCACGAACCCTTCCTGCTCGGCCCGCACCCGCAGCTCACAGGCGGCCTCGACGTTCTCGTGGGTGACCGGCACCAGCCGGGGAGATCGCACCATGCGGGGCACGGTACGGGCGGGGGCGGGGGTGCTCAACGGGATTTCCTGGCGCCCGGATTCACTCGTCGGAGAGCAGTTGCCGCGGAGTGGGGCCGGGGGTCCCCGCATCTGCGGGGCCTACAACGGCTTGCCGTCCGGACCGTTGTTCGTCCCGGGGCCACCCCGCACCCGCGGGGCTCACTTGAAGGTGTTCATCAGCGAGTCGAACTTTCCGGGACCACCCCCGCACCCGCGGGGCTCACGATCGAGCCGGTGGTGAGGATTTCCCGTTCGGCGGACCACCCCCGCATTCGCGGGGCTCCCCCTCCCCGACCTGCCCATACACCCGACCGCCCCACCGTTTCCGACCACTTCGGCCCGGTCCCGGCTTCAGCCCTCCGCCCAGCTCCCCGGCACCCGCCCATCCTCCAGCTCCACAGTCCCCGTCCCCCTCTCCAGCGCGTCGAGCGCGGCCCGCACCCGTAGCGCCAGTTGGGGGTCCAGCAGGCGGGCGGCCTCCTCCCAGGGGGCCATGCGCCAGGAGAGCAGTTCGTCCTCCTGGAGGCGGATCGAGGCGAGTGCGGCTTCGTCCAGGACGCCGCCGTCGAAGAGGTACGAGACGACGGGGGGCCAGCCGGGGCTGCGGACCCAGTCGACGGCGAGCAGCGGGCCGAGCGGGAGGTCCAGGCCGATCTCCTCCGCCGTCTCGCGGCGCGCGGCCTCGCGGGGGGATTCCCCGGTGTCCGATTCGACGGTGCCGCCGGGCAGCAGCCAGCAGTCCCGGTAGTCCGGCTCCACCAGCAGGATCCGGCCCGCCGCGTCCCGCAGGACGGTTCCGGCGCCGGAGAGCACCCGCGGCAGGCTCGCGATGTAGGTCGCCTCATCCATGGTCGTCATGGCGGCGAGCATAGGAGAGCCGGGGCCCCGCGCGGCCCGCCATCGCCCGGGGAAGCCCTGTTCGCGGTGGCTTTCGCCGGATAGGGTCGCAGCGGCGCGACTGCCAGTTCGAAAGCAAGGGGAAACACGATGGCGGACGCAGCAAGGACACGCGCGGCACATGTGCTGATCGCCGCGGACAAGTTCAAGGGCTCCCTCACGGCCGTCGAGGTCGCCGCGCACGTCACGGCGGGCCTGCGCCGCGCCGTCCCGGACCTCGGCGTGACGGCCGTGCCGGTCGCGGACGGCGGTGACGGCACCGTCGCCGCCGCGCTCGCGGCCGGTTTCACCCGGCACGAGGCACGGGTCACCGGCCCCACCGGCGCCCCGGTCACCGCGACCTTCGCGCTGCGCGACGACGGCACCGCGGTCGTCGAGATGGCCGAGGCGTCCGGCCTCCAGCACCTGCCGTCCGGCGTCTTCGCCCCGCTGACGGCGACCACGTACGGCACCGGCGAGCTGCTGCGGGCGGCGCTGGACGCCGGGGCCGTCTCGATCGTCTTCGGGGTCGGCGGCAGCGCCACCACCGACGGCGGCGCGGGCATGCTGGCCGCACTCGGCGCCCGCCTCCTCGACGCGGACGGCGCGCCGGTGGGCCCCGGCGGCGGCGCCCTGCACGCGCTGGCCACGGCCGACCTGACCGGCCTCGACCCGCGGCTGGCCACCACGGACCTCGTCCTCGCCAGCGACGTCGACAACCCGCTCACCGGCCCCAAGGGCGCGCCCGCGGTCTACGGCCCGCAGAAGGGCGCGAGCGAGGCGGACGTCGCGGAGCTGGACGCGGCGCTCGCGCACTACGCCACCGTCCTGGAGCGGACACTCGGCTCCTGGGCCGCGGAGTGCGCCCAGGCGCCCGGCGCGGGCGCGGCGGGCGGTATCGGCTACGGCGCGCTGGTCGGCCTGGGCGCCACGTTCCGGCCCGGTATCGACGTGATGCTGGAGGTGCTGGGCTTCGCGCCCGCGCTGGCCGGGGCGACCTTCGTGATCACCGGCGAGGGCTCCCTCGACGAGCAGACGCTGCACGGCAAGGCGCCCGCCGGCGTCGCCGCGGCGGCCCGCGCCGCCGGCCTGGAGGTCGCCGCGGTCTGCGGACGGCTGCGCCTGACCCCCGAGGCGCTCGCCGCCGCCGGTATCCGCCGCGCGTACCCGCTGACGGCCCTGGAGAGCGACCCGGAGCGCTGTATGGCCCAGGCGGGCCCCCTCCTGGAACGCGCCGCGGAACAGCTCGCCCGCGACCTGCTGAGCTGAGCCCCGGGCGGCCGGGACAGCACACGGCGGACCACCCGTACGGGCCGGGTACACCATGAGCCCCCCGTACGGGCCGCCTGGCCACCGGCGCGGGACCAGCGCTACCGGGGAACCCCCGGCCACCGGCGAGCCTCGGACCAGGCCCCGGCCCGGCCCGTCCCCCTCGACCGCACCCGCCCCGAGGAGTCCCTGGCCACCCGGCGAGTGCCCGGGGGCGCCGGGCCACCGGCTCCCGGCCCGCCCTGCCAGGGAGCCCCGGCCCCACACACGTCGAGAGCCCCGAGCGATTGATTCGCTCGGGGCTCTCGGAGGAGTTCGTACGTGCCGTTACGGCAGTTGCGCGGCGCGGGCCTCGCGGCGGTTGTCGCGGAAGGTGTTCACCCGCCGGGCCGTCGCGAAGAGCGGGATCATCGCACCGAGGACGATCTGCAGGGCGCAGCCGGTCTGCAGCAGCCGCTGGCCGGCGGGGGCGTCCAGCGCCCAGGCGGCGAGCATGCCCATGCTGAGCACGATCCAGCCGAGCATCGCCACGGCGAGGCGGCCGCGCGGCTTCGGGTACTCGACCCGGCTCACCATCAGCCAGGCCACCCCGATGATCGCCAGCAGCGTCGGCAGGAACGGCAGCTCCAGCAGGACGATGGCGACGACGGTCAGCGCGCCGAACGGTCCGGGCATCCCCTGGAAGATCCCGTCCCGCATCGGTACGCAGGAGAAACGCGCGAGCCGCAGCACCACGGCGAGCAGGACCACGACCGCGGCCACCACCGACACCTGCTGGTTCGCGTCCTGGGCGACCATGCCCCAGGTGACGACGAAGTAGGCGGGGGCGAGACCGAAGCTGATCAGGTCGGAGAGGTTGTCGAGTTCGGCGCCCATCGCGGAGGCCCGCAGCTTGCGCGCCACGAGTCCGTCGAAGAGGTCGAAGACCGACGCGAGCAGCATCAAGATCACGGCCATCGCCGCGCTGTGCCGCGCCATACCGCCGTCGTCCATGCCCGTCAGGTGCGGGATGAGGACGCCGGTGGTGGTGAAGTAGACGGCCATGAAGCCGCAGATGGCATTGCCGAGGGTGAGGGTGTCCGCTATCGACAGCCGCGTGGACAGCGGCATGTCGACGTCCCCCTCCTCCTCGTTCTCGGGAGCCCAGCCGGCCTGGGTTTCGGGATCAATCACGGTCAAGACGAGTCACCCCCGCGGTGGTGGCCTGTCCGACCTCGACCGCCGCTTCGACGCCTTCCGGGAGGTAGACGTCGACGCGGGAGCCGAAGCGGATCAGACCGATGCGTTCGCCCTGCTCCACCTTGGTGCCCTGCGGCACGTAAGGGACGATGCGGCGGGCCACCGCACCGGCGATCTGGACCATCTCGACGTCACCGATCTCGGTGTCGAAATGCCAGACGACGCGTTCGTTGTTCTCGCTCTCCTTGTTGAACGCCGGGACGAACCCGCCGGGGATGTGCTCCACGGACGTCACCGTGCCGGCCAGCGGCGCACGGTTGACGTGGACGTTCAGCGGGCTCATGAAGATCGCGACGCGGGTGCGTCCGTCCTTCCACGGCATGATGCTCTGCACCACACCGTCGGCCGGGCTGATCACGCGGCCCGGCGCGATCTCGCGCTCGGGGTCGCGGAAGAACCACAGCATGCCCGCCGCGAGAGCGGTGGTGGGCACGGCGACGGCGGCCCAGCGTCCCGAGCGACGGGAACGGGCCAGGCTGACCGCTGCCGTTGCCACGGTCGGGAGGAGCCACGGCGACGCTCCGCGCGCGAGGCGGACGCGACCGCGTGGTGCAGAGGATTGGCTGTGGGGCATGGATGACCTTCGTAGCGGAGGATGCCGCGTAGCGGTTACGGGGGACGGCGGCTTTCCGGGGATGCTATCGGTTACGAGCGGCAACTGGCCAAGAGCCAGAGCCAATCCGTGGCCGAACAAGGATGACGCGGTGTGATCTTCGTCTAGGTGAAATCCGGGCAAAGGGGAATTTCACCCCTGGATTCGGTACTCCTCCAGTAGCCGCCGGCCGATGATCATTTTCTGGATCTCGGCGGTACCTTCACCGATCAGCAGCATCGGGGCCTCGCGGTAGAGGCGCTCGATCTCGTACTCCTTCGAGAAGCCGTAGCCACCGTGGATGCGGAACGCGTCCTCCACCACCTCCTTGCAGTATTCGGAGGCCAGGTACTTCGCCATGCCCGCCTCAAGGTCGTTTCGTTGCCCTGAGTCCTTTTTGCGTGCGGCATTCACCATCATTGCATGGGCGGCTTCGACCTTTGTTGCCATTTCGGCCAATTTGAACTGGATCGCCTGGTGCTGTGCGATCGGCTTGCCGAAGGTGTGACGCTGCTGGGCGTAGTCGATGCCCAGCTCGAAGGCGCGCCGCGCGACGCCGCAGCCGCGCGCGGCGACATTGACCCGGCCGACCTCGACGCCGTCCATCATGTGAGAGAAGCCACGTCCGGTCTCTCCGCCGAGCACCCGGTCGGCCGGGACGCGCAGACCGTCCATGATCAGCTCGGTGGTGTCGACCCCCTTGTACCCCATCTTCTCGATCTTGCCGGGAATGGTCAGACCGGGACGCACCTCACCGAAACCGGCCTCCTTCTCCACGAGGAAGGTCGTCATCGACTTGTGCGGGGCGGTGCCCTCGGGGTGCCCCTCGTCGGTCCGGCAGAGCACCGCGACCAGCGTCGACGAGCCGCCGTTGGTCAGCCACATCTTCTGGCCGGTGAGCAGATAGTCGTCGCCGTCGCGCACCCCCTTGGAGGAGATCGCGGCGACGTCCGAGCCGAGCGCCGGCTCCGACATCGAGAAGGCGGCGCGGATCTCGCCCGCCGCCATCTTGGGCAGGAAGTACTCCTTCTGTTCCCGCGTGCCGTGCTGCTTGAGCATGTACGCGACGATGAAGTGGGTGTTGATGATGCCCGACACGCTCATCCAGCCGCGGGCGATCTCCTCCACGGTCAGCGCGTACGTCAGCAGGGACTCGCCGAGACCGCCGTACTCCTCGGGGATCATCAGCCCGAAGACGCCCAGCTCCTTGAGGCCCTCGACGATCCGCGTCGGGTACTCGTCGCGGTGCTCCAGCTCCGTGGCGACGGGGATGATCTCCTTGTCCACGAAGTCGCGGACGGTGGCGAGGATCTCCCGCTGGATGTCGGTCAGGCCCTCGGTCTGCGCGAGACGGGACATGTCTACTTCTCCTTCCGGGCCGCCGGGGCCTTCAGCTCGGGGCGGCCGGGCTGTTCGCCGCCGCGCTCCGCGATGTACTGGGCGGTCGGCACCATGACCTTGCGCCGGAAGACGCAGACCAGGGTGCCGTCCTGGTTGTAGCCCTTCGTCTCGACCTGGACGATGCCCCGGTCCGACTTCGAGCGCGACGGCGTCTTGTCGAGCACCGTCGTCTCGCCGTAGAGCGTGTCGCCGTGGAACGTCGGCGCCACGTGCCGCAGCGATTCCACCTCCAGGTTGGCGAGCGCCTTCCCGGAGACGTCCGGCACCGACATGCCCAGCAGCAGGGAGTAGACGTAATTGCCGACGACGACGTTCCGGCCGAAGTCGGTGGTCTCCCCGGCGTAGTGGGCGTCCAGGTGCAGCGGGTGGTGGTTCATCGTCAGCAGGCAGAAGAGGTGGTCGTCGTATTCGGTGACCGTCTTGCCCGGCCAGTGCTTGTAGACATCGCCGACGGTGAACTCTTCATAGGTACGGCCGAACTGCATCGTGGTCACTCCTCGGGGGCTTCGGACGGGGACGTACGGGGCGCGCGGACCGGCGCCGGGGTCATGCGGGGACCTCCAGAGGGGCGAGCCGGTGCGCCGTGCGGATCTCGTCGACGATACGGCCGATGATCTCGGTGATACCGAAGTCCTTCGGCGTGAACACCGCGGCCACCCCGGCCGCACGCAGCGCCGCCGCGTCGGCGGACGGGATGATCCCGCCGACGATCACCGGCAGCTCCTCGGCCCCGGCGCGTTCCAGCCGGGCCAGCACGTCCGGAACCAGCTCGGCGTGCGAACCGGACAGGATCGACAGGCCCACACAGTGCACGTCCTCGGCGACCGCCGCCGCGACGATCTGCTCGGGCGTCAGCCGGATGCCCTGGTAGACCACCTCGAAACCGGCGTCCCGGGCGCGCACCGCGATCTGCTCGGCGCCGTTGCTGTGCCCGTCCAGACCGGGCTTGCCGACCAGCAGCCGCAGTTTGCCGGTGCCCAGCTCCGCGGCGGTCCGCGCGACCTTCTCGCGGACGGCGGCGAGCGGCGTACCGGCCTCGGCGGCGACCGCGAGCGGCGCGCCCGACACCCCGGTCGGCGCCCGGAACTCCCCGAAGACGTCGCGCAGCGCCCAAGCCCATTCGCCGGTCGTCACCCCGGCGCGGGCGCACTCCAAGGTGGCGGGGAAGAGGTTGGCGTCGCCCGCCGCGGTCTTCTTCAGGGCGGCCAGCGCGTCCTGGGCCCGCGTCTCGTCCCGCTCGTCCCGCCAGGAGTGCAGGGCGTTCACCACGCGTGCCTCGTTGGCCGGGTCGACCGTCATGATCGCGGTGTCGAGGTCGGCGGTGAGCGGGTTCGGTTCGGTGGACTCGTAGCAGTTGACGCCGATGATCTTCTCCTCGCCGGACTCGATCCGCCCGCGCCGCTCGGCGTGCGAGGCGACGAGCTGCGCCTTGAGGTAGCCGGACTCGACGGCGGCCATCGCGCCGCCCATCTCCTGGATGCGGTCGATCTCCGCCCGGCACTCCGAGACGAGCGCGTCCACCTTGGCCTCGACGACGTGCGAGCCGGCGAAGAGGTCCTCGTACTCCAGCAGATCGCTCTCGTGGGCGAGGACCTGCTGGATGCGCAGGGACCACTGCTGGTCCCAGGGGCGGGGCAGGCCCAGTGCCTCGTTCCACGCCGGGAGCTGGACGGCCCGCGCGCGGGCGTCCTTCGACAGGGTGACCGCCAGCATCTCCAGGACGATCCGCTGGACGTTGTTCTCCGGCTGCGCCTCGGTCAGACCCAGCGAGTTGACCTGCACGCCGTAGCGGAAGCGGCGCTGCTTGGGGTTCTCGATGCCGTACCGCTCGCGGGTGATCGCATCCCACAGGCGGCCGAACGCCCGCATCTTGCACATCTCCTCGACGAAGCGGACGCCCGCGTTCACGAAGAAGGAGATCCGCGCGACGACATCGCCCTTGCGCTCCTCGGGCACCTGCCCGGAGGCGAACACCGCGTCCAGGACGGCGATGGCGGTGGACAGCGCGTACGCGATCTCCTGGACGGGCGTGGCGCCCGCCTCCTGGAGGTGGTAGCTGCAGATGTTGATCGGGTTCCACTTGGGGATGTGGTTGACCGTGTACGTGATCATGTCGGTGGTCAGCCGGAGGGACGGGCCCGGCGGGAAGACGTGGGTGCCGCGCGAGAGGTACTCCTTGACGATGTCGTTCTGCGTCGTCCCCTGGAGCTTCGCGATGTCCGCACCCTGTTCCTCGGCGACCACCTGGTAGAGCGCCAGCAGCCACATAGCGGTGGCGTTGATGGTCATCGAGGTGTTCATCCGCTCCAGCGGGATGTCCTGGAACAGCCGCCGCATGTCGCCGAGGTGGGAGACGGGGACCCCGACCCGGCCGACCTCACCGCGGGCGAGGACGTGGTCGGGGTCGTACCCGGTCTGCGTCGGGAGGTCGAACGCGACCGACAGTCCGGTCTGGCCCTTGGCGAGGTTGCGCCGGTACAGCTCGTTGGACGCCTCGGCCGTGGAGTGCCCGGCGTAGGTCCGCATCAGCCACGGACGATCCTTCTGACGCTCAGTCATAGTTTTGCAGCCGCCTATCGGTTCGGACGTTGCGACGGGGTGGCCCGGAGGCCCCGCGGCCGCGGGGCCCGCCGGTCGCGTGCGGTCATGCGTCGCGGAAGAGGTTGATCGCGTCGAGGTGCTTCGCGCGCATCTCCGTGTCGCGGACGCCGAGCCCTTCCTCGGGGGCGAGCGCGAGGACGCCGACCTTGCCCTGGTGGAGGTTGCGGTGGACGTCGTACGCGGCCTGGCCGGTGTCGTCGAGGGCGTACACCTTGGAGAGCGTCGGGTGGATCTTGCCCTTGGCGATGAGGCGGTTGGCCTCCCACGCCTCGCGGTAGTTCGCGAAGTGCGAGCCGACGATCCGCTTGAGCGACATCCACAGATAGCGGTTGTCGTACTCGTGGTGGTAGCCGGACGTCGACGCGCAGGTGACGATGGTGCCGCCCTTGCGGGTGACGTAGACGGAGGCGCCGAAGGTCTCGCGGCCCGGGTGCTCGAAGACGATGTCGACGTCCTCGCCGCCGGTCAGCTCGCGGATCCGCTTGCCGAACCGCTTCCACTCGCGCGGGTCCTGCTCGTGCTCGTCCTTCCAGAACTTGTAGCCCTCGGCCTTGCGGTCGATGATCGCCTCGGCGCCCATCCTCCGGCAGATCTCGGCCTTGTCCTCGCTGCTCACCACGCAGATCGGGTTGGCGCCGCCGGCCAGCGCGAACTGGGTCGCGTAGCTGCCGAGCCCGCCGCTGGCGCCCCAGATCAGGACGTTGTCGCCCTGCTTCATCCCGGCGCCGTTGCGGGAGACCAACTGGCGGTAGGCGGTGGAGTTCACCAGACCGGGGGCGGCGGCCTCCTCCCAGCTCAGGTGGTCCGGCTTCGGCATGAGCTGGTTGGACTTGACGAGCGCGATCTCGGCGAGCCCGCCGAAGTTGGTCTCGAAGCCCCAGATGCGCTGCTCGGGGTCGAGCATCGTGTCGTTGTGCCCGTCGGAGGACTCCAGCTCCACGGAGAGGCAGTGCGCGACGACCTCGTCGCCGGGGTGCCAGGAGTTGACGCCGGGGCCGGTGCGCAGCACCACGCCCGCCAGGTCGGAGCCGATGACGTGGTACGGCAGGTCGTGGCGCTTGGCGAGCGGGGAGAGCTTGCCGTAGCGCTCCAGGAAGCCGAAGGTCGACAGCGGCTCGAAGATCGAGGTCCAGACGCTGTTGTAGTTCACGGAGGACGCCATCACGGCGACCAGCGCCTCGCCGGGGCCCAGTTCGGGCAGCGGGACGTCCTCGACGTGCAGGGACTTGCGCGGGTCCTTCTCGTGGGTGGCGAGTCCGGCGAACATCTCGGTCTCGTCCTTGTGGACGGTGACCGCGCGGTAGGACTCGGGCAGCGGCAGGGCGGCGAAGTCGTCGCGGGTGGTGTCGGGCGCGAGGATCGCGTCCAGGATTTCGTTCACGGTGTGCCTCCGGCGAAGCTCGTTCGGGAACGGCTTGAGGGAACGTCGGGGGTGGTGCGGGGTGCGGATGAGGGATCCGCGGGCGGCGCCGGTGAGCGCGGTGTGCCTGTGACGCAGGCGCCGAACGGACGGACGGGGTACGGCCGTTGGGACATCCGGCAGGCGCTGAGGGGCGCGTGCCGGCCGCTCGGACCCCCTCAACGTATGACACCGCGTGCCAGTGAACAAGACACTGAGTGCCATGAATTTCTCTCAGATGAAAGAAAGTCTTCACATCTGAGCGATGATCGTTCAAAGGGGTGCGCTGGGCGAACGATGATCGTTCAAAGGCCCGCGAATGAACGATCATCGCGCGGAACAGGGGCCGCGATCCGGGGCCGGCGGCACCGGGATCCGGACATGCCACGGCCCCCGGAGGCCGGACGCGCGGTGCGCCGGGCTGCCGGGGGCCGAGGGGTACGAGCCCGTGGTGCGGGCGGAGGAGTGACGGGCGGTGGCCCGGGGTGTCAGCGCTTCTTCAGCGCCCGCTCGATCGTCTTCATGACCTCGTCCAGCGGAGCGTCCGTCCGCGCCACCGCGACCAGCACCTCGCCCTCGCGGGAGACCGCCGCGGGCGCCGGCTCCCCGGCGGTGCCGTGGCCCGCGCCGATGCCCTTGCCGAAGGTCTCCCGGACGATCTCGAAGGCGCGGTCCAACTGGCTCTCCACATCACCCTGGGCGTCCGCCCGCAGCCACCGCCGCAGGACGTGGTTGTGCGCGGTGACCACCGCGGAGGCGGCGACCTCGGCGAGCAGCGGATCGTCGTCGCCCTCGCGGTGCGCGCCCTCGTCGAAGTGGCCCAGGAGATAGCGGGTGAACAGCCGCTCGTAGCGGGCCACCGACGCGATCTCGGCCTCCCGGAGGGTGGGTACCTCACGGGTCAGGCGGTAGCGGGCCACGGACACCGCGGGGGACGCCGCGTACATCCGCATGACTTCCTTGATGCCGCGGCAGACCGTGTCGAGCGGGTTCTCGTGCGCCGGCGCCGCGTCGAGGACCGCCTCGGCGCGGACCAGGGTGTCGTCATGGTCGGGGAAGATCGCCTCTTCCTTGGAGCGGAAGTGGCGGAAGAACGTCCGCCGGGCGACACCGGCGGCCGCAGCGATCTCGTCGACCGTGGTCGCCTCGTAGCCCTTGGTCGCGAACAACTCCATGGCCGCGGCCGAGAGTTCGCGGCGCATCTTGAGGCGCTGGGCCGCCGCGCGGCGGGCGCCGGGAGTGGCGGTGTCCGGGGTGTCGGGGGACGGGGAACGAGCGGGCTGGGACATGTGGGGACGGTACTTCATATTCCCGCGGCCCGTGGCATGCGGTGCCACCCGCGCCCCGCTGACCTGGGGCGGACCGCCCGAAGGCGCCAGCAGCCCGCCCCACCGGCCCCGGTCAGCGCCGGGCGTACTCACGGAAGCCGCGGCCGGTCTTGCGGCCCAGGCAGCCCGCGGCGACGAGATGCTCCAGCAGCGGCGCCGGGGCCAGCCCCGGATCGCGGAACGCCTCGTGCAGCACCTTCTCGATCGCCAGCGAGACATCGAGCCCGACGACGTCCAGCAGCTCGAACGGGCCCATCGGGTAGCCGCCGCCCAGCTTCATCGCCGTATCGATGTCGTCCGGCGTCGCGTAGTGCTCCTGGACCATCTTCACCGCGTTGTTCAGGTACGGGAACAGCAGCGCGTTCACGATGAAACCGGCGCGGTCGCCGCAGTCCACCGCGTGCTTGCGGGCCCGCCCGCACACCTCGCGGACGGTGGCGTGCGCCTCGTCCGCGGTCAGCACCGTCCGCACCACCTCGACCAGCTTCATCGCCGGTGCCGGGTTGAAGAAGTGCATCCCGATGACGTCCTGCGGCCGGGAGGTGGCCCGGGCGCACGCGATGACCGGCAGCGACGAGGTGGTGGTCGCCAGGACCGCGCCCGGCTTGCAGACCGCGTCCAGCGCCGCGAACAGCTCCTGCTTGACGGCCAGGTCCTCGGCCACCGCCTCGACCGCGAGATCCACCCCGGCCAGCGCGTCCAGGGAGCCCGCCGGGGTGATCGCGGCCAGCGCGGCGTCCCGCTCCCCGGCGGTCAGCCGGCCCTTCGCCACCGAGCGGTCCAGCGACTTCGCGATCCGCGCCACCGCCCGCTCCGCCTTCTCAAGGGTGCGGGCGGCCAGCACCACGTCGAAGCCCGCCTTCGCGAAGACCTCGGCGATCCCGGACGCCATCGTCCCCGACCCGGCGACACCGACGGCGCGCACCGGACGCCCGGCGCCGCGTCCGCCGCCGTCCGCCGGGGTCTGCGCGTCCGGCACGACGGTGGCCGAGCCCGGCTCCTGGTACGTGTAGAAGCCGCGGCCCGCCTTCCGGCCGGTCAGTCCCGCCTCGGCGAGCTGGCCGAGAATCGGCGCGGGCGCGTGCAGCCGGTCGCCGGAGGCGGCGTACATCGCCTCCAGGACGGTACGGGCGGTGTCCACGCCGATCAGGTCGAGCAGCGCCAGCGGGCCCATCGGCAGACCGCAGCCCAGCCGCATCGCGGCGTCGATGTCCTCCCGCCCGGCGTACCGCGACTCGTACATCGCGGCCGCCTGGTTGAGGTAGCCGAACAGCAGGCCGTCGGCGACGAAACCGGGCCGGTCGCCCACCGCGATCGGGTCCTTGCCCAGCTCCCGGGCGAGCTGGGTGACGGCGGCGACGGCGGTCGGCGCGGTCAGCACCGAGGAGACCACCTCGACCAGCTTCATCGCCGGCGCCGGGTTGAAGAAGTGCAGCCCGAGCACCCGCTCGGGGCGCCGGGAGTCGGCGGCGAGCCGTGTCACCGACAGCGCATTGGTGCCGGTCGCGATGATCGCCTCCGGCCGCACCACCGCGTCCAGCGCGGCCAGCACCTCCCGCTTGAGCGCGGGGTCCTCGGGCACCACCTCGATGACGAGATCGGCGTCGGCGGCGGCCCGCACGTCCGGGAAGGTCCGAAACCGCGCCAGCACCGACTGCCGCTCCCGTTCGGTGAGCCGGCCGCGCGCGACGGAGCGGGCGGTGGCGGCGGCGAGGGTGTCCACGGCGGTACGGGCGGCGGCGTCATCGGTGTCGACGCCGATGACCTCCCGCCCGGCACGGGCGAGGAGCCCGGCGATCTGGGTGCCCATCGTGCCGAGGCCGATCACGGCCACGGTCGACAGGGCCGGTGCGGTGCCGGCGGGGTCGGAGGAGAGATCTGGGGTGGACTGACGGTCCATCGAGGGCTCCAGGGAGTGTTCCCCTACGCGCAGGGGAGAGGTGACGACTGAGGGTGGGGCGCACCGCCGTGCGGCGGCCGTCGCGGCAGGCGTGCGCCGGGGAAGGCCGAACGCCGCGGGCGGTGCGGAAGGTGCGGGTGCGCGAAGAGGCGGGCGGCGGGCCCTGTCCCGGGGCCGTGCCGTGCTCTTCCTAACGGTGTCGCGTGGAATACCGGGCCGGACGTGCGGACCGGACCGGGCCGGGCTCACCGGACCGACGTACTGCGGGCGGCTGCGTCACCAGGCCGCCGGAGCAGGGGTGCTGCTCGTTCCCCGAGGTTAACCGGTGGGTAACGCCGGGTCCAGGGGTAGGGCGGGGCTTGAGACATGGCGCGGGCCACAGTGGGCGGGCCCGGCAGGTGATGGGCCGGTCGGCGGGAGAGAAGGCGGCAAATGGAAGAAGAATTCCACGATTTGACGGACCGGGTGCGCGCCGAACTGCGCACCGCGGACGATCTGGCGGCCTACGAGCGGCTCCTCGGCCTCGCCCGCCGCGGCAGCCCCGCCGGACGCGACGAACTGGCCGCCGTACTGGTCGCGGTGGAACGTCCCCTCTGGGCCCGGGAGATCGCCGCCTTCGCCCTCGGCTGCGCGGGCGACACCCGCGCCTTCGAGACGCTGGTCCTGCTGCTCAACTACCGCGACCCCGTGCGCTGCGCCACGGCCGCACACGCCCTGGCCCGGCTCGGCGACCCGCGCACCGCCCGCGCCGCCGCCGCCCTCGCCACCAACCCGCTGCGCACCGCCTACGCCCTGCACCCCGTCCGGCTCCTGGCCGAACTACGGGCCCCGCAGTCCGTACCGGCCCTGATCACCACCCTGGAACGGCTGACCGCCCTCCACACCCCGTACTGGCGCGTCGCCCTGGCCTGCGTGGAGGGCCTCGGCGCCCTCGGCGACCGCCGCGCCGTCCCCGCCCTGACCGCCGCCTCCGGCCACCCGAGGCTGGCGGCCGCCGCGGCGGCGGCGCTGGCGCGGCTGGGGGCGCCGGGGGAGCCGGGTCGCTAGATGCGGCAGTCGGTGCCGCATCTGGGGGCGGGTGTCCGTGCGGGGCGGCCCCGTACGGGACGGGTGCCGGAGCCGCGCCCCCGCCCTCACCCCACCGCCCGCCGGTACCGCAGCTCGGGGACGGGGACGCCGTCCACCTCGTCCGTCTGTTCCGTGCCGTCCGGGGCGAAACCCGCGCGGGCGTAGAACCCCCGGGCGCGGGTGTTGCCGCGTACCACCCACAGGCACAGTTCGCCGAAGCCGGCCTGCCGGGCGTGCTCCAGCGCGGCGGCCATGAGGGCGCGGCCGATTCCCGTGCCGCTCAGCTCCGGGGTGACGTACAGGGCGAACAGTTCGGCTACGAGGGCGGGCGCCGGGGCGGCCGGTGCCGGGGCGGGTGCCGAGTGACCGGCGGTGTCCGGTGCCGGGCGGGCGGGGCCCGGTGTGGCACCCGGTGCGGGCGCGGTGTTCGTGGGGTCGTCCGGGGTGCCCGGTGTGGGGCCGGCTGCGGTGTCCGGCGCGGGGCCCACGCACGCCCAGCCGACGACCGTGCCCGACCGCTCCGCCACCAGATCGCGGACCTCGGGCGGCCGTCGCCGTAGTCGGGCCCGCTGCGCCGCCGTCTGTTCCGGTACGTTCAGCGCGTTCAGATACGCCCTCGGCATCAGCCCGTGGTACGCCGCCCGCCAGCCGCGCACCCGCACCGCGGCCACCGCCTCGGCGTCGTCCTCGGCCATCTCCCGGATGCGTACCGGCGGCCTGTCCGTTCTTGTCATGCGGGGACGGTAGGGGGCGCCGGCCGTGGCGGGCATGTGATTTTCCGGGGGCGCCCGGCTCACATCAGCGTCAGTTGCGTCGGCTCCGCGGGGCGCTCGGGAGGGCCGTCGGGTGTGGTCCCCGGGCGTTTCGGGCGTATGCGGCGGGCCTCGCCGGAGCGGGCCGGGCCGATGCCGAACTCGGTGGCGAACTCGTGGACCTGGCGGGTGATGCGGCGTTGGTACCAGGTGGGGGCGTAGGCGCCGTCCGCGTACATCCGCTCGTAGCGCGGGACCAGGTGGGGGTGGTGGTGGGCGAGCCAGGAGAGGAACCATTCGCGGGCGCCGGGCCGCAGATGGAGGGCGAGCGGGGTGACGGATTCGGCGCCCGCCTCGGCGAGGGCGCGGACCGTGGCGCGTAGCTGCTCGGGGGCGTCGCCGAGGAACGGGATCACCGGGGCCATCAGCACGCCGCAGCCGATGCCGTGCGCGCGCAGGGTGCGCACCACGTCCAGCCGGCGCTCCGGGGCGGGGGTGCCGGGCTCGACGGTGCGCCACAGCTCGCGGTCGAGGAAGCCGACGGAGACCGAGACGCCGACGTCGGTGACCTCGGCCGCCTGCCGCAGCAGCTCCAGATCGCGGAGGATCAGCGTGCCCTTGGTGAGCACCGAGAACGGGTTGGCGCGGTCGCGCAGCGCGGTCAGGATGCCGGGCATCAGCGCGTACCGGCCCTCCGCCCGCTGGTAGCAGTCGACGTTGGTGCCCATCGCGATGTGCTCGCCCCGCCAGGCGGGGCGGGCCAGCTCGCGGCGGAGGAGTTCGGGGGCGTTGACCTTCACCACGATCTGCGAGTCGAAGCCGTGGCCGGTGTCGAGGTCCAGATAGCTGTGGGTCTTGCGGGCGAAGCAGTAGACGCAGGCGTGACTGCAGCCGCGGTACGGGTTCACCGTCCAGGCGAACGGCATCCGGGAGCCGCCGGGGACGCGGTTGACGAGCGAGCGGGCGCGGACCTCGTGAAAGGTGATCCCCCGGAATTCCGGGGTGTCGAACGTCCGGCTGACGACCTCCGTGCCGAACAGTGCCGACGGGCCGTCGCCCAGATGGTCCCAGCGCATCGTGCCTCCTTGCCTGTCCTTCCGTTCCCCCGCACACCAGAATAGAACATCTGTTCGTTCAAAGGGGCCGCATCGGATTTTGGGCGGGCGGTGCCGGGATGGTTGGCTTGGCGCGCATCGCAGGACCGCGCTGAGTTGGACCGCGCCGAAAACTGGAGGACAGCACACATGGGTCAGGTCGAGGCCGTCACCGAACGGGAGATCGCTGCGGACCCGGAGGACGTGTTCGACGCGCTCGCCGATTACACCGGCACCCGCGGCAAGCTGCTGCCCGAGCAGTTCAGCGAGTACGAGGTCCGCGAGGGCGGCGACGGCAAGGGCACGCTGGTGCACTGGAAGCTCCAGGCGACCAGCAAGCGGGTCCGCGACTGCCTGCTGGAGGTGGACGAGCCGACCGACGGACAGCTCGTCGAGAAGGACCGCAACTCCTCCATGGTCACCACCTGGGTGGTCACCCCGGCGGGCGAGAAGCGCGCCAAGGTCGTCGTCACCACCACCTGGCAGGGCGCCGGCGGTATCGGCGGCTTCTTCGAGCGGACCTTCGCACCCAAGGGCCTCGGCCGGATCTACGACGCGATTCTCGCCAATCTCGCCGCCGAGACGGAGAAGTGAGCCGTACGGCGTCCGGCGGCGTACGCTGCCGCTGATCCGGCGGGACCGCACGGGCCCGTCCGGACACACCACTCCGGCGGTGGGCTCCCGCGCCTCGTGCAGGGCGCGGGAGCCCACCGCCGGTCTTGTCTTCCGGTCTTGTCTTCCGGTCTTGTCTTCCGGGGCTGTCCGGGGCTGTCCGGGGCTGTCCGGGGTTTTCCGGCGTCCGGCCGTCCGGACGCCCGCGGGGTCAGCCGCGCCGTCGGGGCGTGGCCCCGGACACCTGGAGCGCGAAGTCGAACGTCGCCTCCTTGCCGCCGCCCGCGTCCCGCACGTTCATCAGCAGCGCCGGGTCGAAGATCGGGTCGGTGTTGTTGCGCGGCTCGCCCGGGAAGTAGAGCTGCGTGGTGAGGATCGGGCCGCCGGGCGCCTGGACCTTCACATGGAGGTGCCGGGTGCGTCCCGGGTAGAGCCCCGGCACGATCGTCGTCAGCTTGAACGCGCCGCGCTCGTCGGTGAACTGGTGGCCGCGGAAACGGAATCCGGTGTTGTCGTACGCGCCGTCGTCGTCCGCCTGCCACCAGTCCAGCAGGACCTGGGAGAGCGGGGTGCAGCTCAGCCCGAAGACGAAACCGCTCACCGTCAGCGGCGTGCCCTGGGTGCCGGGCTCGACGAGCGAGTCCCGCAGCGGGGAGTTGGGCTTGAAGTACGGGCCCTCGATCTGCGGGGGCGTCGGGTCGTCCCCGTCGTCGCAGTAGGGCGTCGGGGTCAGGGGCCCGTCGGACGGCTTGCGGTCACGGGCCAGGGCGACGCCGCCGAGCAGCATCGTCGCCGGTACGGCCGCGGCGGCGGCCCTGAGCACGTTCTTCCGGCTGATCAGCCGCGGGGGCCGGGCGGCCGGGCCGTCCGGCGCCGCGTGCGGCGTCAGATCCGGGCTGCGGTCGTCTTCCATCGCGCGCTCCTGTGGGGAGAGAGGGGAGTTCGGGGCGGGGGGTGACGGGCGGAGGGTGCTTTCCGAGCGGGAAGGCACCCCCTTCGGGGAACCCGTACGGGAACGGCTCACCCGGGCGGCGGGCGTCCCCGCCGCCCCGCCACATGGTCCGGACCATGTGGTGCGGGCCGATGACGACAGACGGTAGGGCAGGCGGCGCGGGCCGTTCGAGGGACTGGACGCGGGGGTCATGGTGAATTCCGCGGCTCGGGTGGCCGGGGCGGCCCGGGACTCGCCGCTCGCCGCCGTCCCGCCGCCTCCCGTCCCGTCCGCCGTGCTCCCGCGACCTCCCGCGTGGCCGCCCAGCCGCCTGCCGGTGGGGCTTTGGCGGGCCGGGCGCGGCTTTGGCGGGCCGGACGCGCTGAAGCCCGGGGCGCTGGGCCGAGGCCCGTCGGGCGTGAGGGCCGCACCGCCCGGGGGTTGTGGCCTCCCGCTGTCAGGGCCCGGGACCGGCGCTCGGTTCGGTCCCGCTCCACCCCTACGCCCCCGCGCCCTCCCGCGCCGCTGTCTCCCCGGTGGTCCGCGGCCCGGCGGTGCCGGCCGTTCCGTCCGTCGCGCCCGTCCCGTTCGCCGACCGGCGGAAGTCGCCGGGGCTCACGCCCGTCTCGCGGCGGAAGAAGCGGGAGAAGTACGCGGGGTCGGCGAAGCCCAGGCGAGCGGCGATCCGGGCGATGCTCAAGGGGCTGCCGGACAGCAGGCGTTTCGCCTCCACGGTCTGCGCGTGCCGGATCAGACCGCCCGGGGTCCGGCCGGTGCTCCGCTTGACCACCTCGGCCAGGTGCCCGACCGAGACGCCCAGCTCGTCGGCGTACGAGCGGACGGTGCGGCCCGCGGCGCCGGGGCGGGCCAGCAGTGCGGTGAACTCGCGGGCCAGCGGCGGCATCCGGCCGGTGGCGGGCGCCGGTCCGGGCGTGCCGGGCAGCCGCAGCGCCTGGGCGATCAGGATGTGCAACTGGGCCTGGAGCACCGAGGTGAACCCCTCGGCCCGTTCGCCGTACTCCCGGACCATCTCCGCCACCAGCGACGTGAACCGCGGCGCCGCCGCGGGCGTCACCCGCCGCCCCGGGCAGCCGCCGAGCGCCGCCAGCGCGTCCCGGTCGCCGGGGTGCGCCAGCAGGAAGTCGTCGGTGAAGAGGATGACCCAGCCGTGCAACTGCGTGGCCTGCTCCCAGTGGTGGACCTGGCCCGGCACGATCACGCTGAGCTGCGGCGGCCGCAGCGGGCGCCGGGCCTGGTCCACGACGTGGGCGCCGTGGCCCGCGGTGACGTAGACGATCTCGTGGAACGAGTGGCGGTGCGGGAAGTTCGCCCGGGAGAGCGGGCCGATCGTGTCGAACGAGCCGATCGCGAAGGGGAGCAGATGCGGCGTGGGCACGTCGAGGCGGTGCAGGGGCACCGGATCGTCGTTGCGGGGGCCGTCGTTGACCCCGCCGCGCGGGACGAAGACATCGGGTGCGGGACCCGCCGCGCGGCCGCCGCGCGCCGGCCGTGACTGTTCGCTGCGTCTGGGCACGCCCTCACCCTACGAACCGCCGCAAGACCCGTCCTCCGGCCAGAAGGCCACCATCGTCCGGCCAAGAGGGCGTAAAGATACGGGAGTTGGGGCCGTTCGGTGCGGACCGTCCCGGGAGTCGCGGCCCGGGGCGTGTGCCGCGCCGGGCGCCCGTACGCGGGAGACGTACCGGCGCCCGGCCGGCCGGGCGCGGGACGGTCACCGTGCGGCGGGTGGCCGGGGGAGTCCGGCCGCGGCCCGCTCCAGTGCGTCGACGCCGCCGGACATGACCGTGCGCAGATGCTCCGTGAGGTACGGGAGCGGCCAGTCCCACCAGGCCAGGGCCAGGAGGCGGTCGATGTCGGCGTCGCTGTGGCGGCGGCGGATGAGGCGAGCGGGGTTGCCGCCGACGATGCCGTAGTCGGGGACGTCGTCGACGACGACGGAACCGGCGGCGATGATCGCTCCGTGGCCGATGCGGACGCCGGGCATCACCGTGGCCCGGTGGCCGAACCACACGTCATGGCCCACCACGGTGTCCCCCCGCCCGGCCAGCCCGGTGATGAGGTCGGTGTGCTCGGCCCAGGCGCCGCCCATGATGGGGAAGGGGAACGTCGAGGGGCCGTCCATACGGTGGTTGGCGCCGTTCATCAGGAACCGCACGCCCGCGCCCAGGGCGCAGAACTTCCCGATGACCAGCCTCTCCGGCCCGTAGTGGTACAGCACGTTGCGGCTCTCGAAGGCGGTCGGGTCGTCGGGGTCGTCGTAGTAGGAGAACTCCCCGACCTCGATCAGCGGGGAGGTGACCAGCGGTTTGAGCAGCACCACCCGCGGCTGGCCGGGCATCGGGTGCAGCACGGTCGGGTCGGGGGGAGCGGGCGGCATGGCGGAGGGTTTCCTCACTGTGCGGGACGATCGGGGGTGGCCGTGGTCTCAGGCGCGGGCGGTGGACAGCGCGGCGCCCGCGAGGTCCAGCCGGGCGCCCTGCCAGCGCCGCCGCAGCCGGCGGTCGTGGCTGACGATGACGAGGGTGCCGCCGTACCCGGCCAGCGCGGTCTCCAACTCCTCGACGAGGGCGGGGGAGAGGTGGTTGGTGGGCTCGTCGAGGAGCAGGACGTCCGACGGTGCGTCGAGCAGCCGCGCCAGGGCGAGGCGCTGGAGCTGACCGGTGGAGAGGCGGCCGACCGGCACCGTGAGCCGTTCGCGGTCGAACAGGCCGAGGGAGAGCAGCCGTTCGGCGTGGTCGTCCGGCTCCCCCGTCCGTCCCCGGGCGAAGGCAGCCAATATGGTCTCGTGCGGCTCACCGGGGCGCGGGTCCTGGGGCAGGTGGCCGATCCTGCCGCGGCGGGTGACGCTCCCGTGGTCGGGGGTGATCTCGCCGGCCAGGACGCGCAGGAGGGTGCTCTTGCCCGCGCCGTTCGGGCCCGTGATCAGCAGCCGTTCGCCCGCCGTGACGGTGAGGTCGGTGCGGCCGAGCCGGTCCGTGACGGCGACGCCGGCGGCGTCGAGGACGGCGCCCTCCAGCCGCCCGGCCCGCAGGACGGGCGTGAAGCGCAGCGGCTCCGGCGGGGCCGGGACCGGGTCGGCGAGGAGGCGGCGCAGCCTCTCCTCGGCGTTGCGCACCCGGGCGGCCAGCGACTGCTGCACCCGGCCGCCCGCCCGGTCGTAGGCCATCTTGTTGCCGTCCTTCATCGGGCGGCCCGGGGCCACCTGGCGGGCGGTGGTCGCCGCGGACTCGCGGAGCCGGCCGATGTCGGCCCGCCACTCCTCGTACGCCTGGGTCCAGCGCTGCCGGGCGGCGGCCTTCCCGGCGAGGTAGCCGGGGTAGCCGTTGCCGTACCGGACGACGTGGTGCCGGTCGCCGTCCACCTCCAGCAGGGTGGTGGCGACGCGGTCGAGGAAGACCCGGTCGTGGGAGACGGCCACCGTGGTGCCGCGGCGGGCGCGCAGATGGTCCTCCAGCCAGGTCAGGGCGGTGTCGTCGAGGTGGTTGGTCGGCTCGTCCAGCAGCAGTACCTCCGGCGCGGACGCCAGGACGGCCGCCAGCCGGAGCCTGACCCGCTCCCCGCCGGACAGGCTGCCGACGGTGCGGTCGCGGCCCACCAGGCCCAGACCGAGACCGTGCAGGGCGCGCTCCACCCGGGCGTCGGCGTCGTAGCCGCCGCGGAGTTCGAAGACGGTCAGCAGCTCGCCGTACTCGGCCATACCGGATTCGTCGCCGGTGGCCATCGCGGCCTCCAGACGGCGCATCCGCCGCTCGACGGCGCGCAGCTCGCCCAGGGCCCGGTCGATGATCTGCTGGACGGTCGCCCGCGGCGCCATCCGCTCGTCCTGGGCCAGATAGCCGACGCCGCCGGTGGCCTGGACGACGATCTCGCCCTGGTCGGGCCGTTCGCAGCCGGCGAGCAGCCGCAGCAGGGTGCTCTTGCCGGAGCCGTTCTCCCCGATGATGCCGGTGCGTTCACCCGCGGCGAGCGAGCAGCTCACGGAGGTGAGGACGGGCCTGCCGTGGAAGGACTTGCTGACGTCGAGGGCGGTGATCTGTGTGGGCATACGGGGTCTCCAGGGCATTCGGGAAGGGGGCGGTCCTCGTGGGCCGCGTGGCCGGGCGAACGCTCCGGTGAACCATCGATCACTCCACTAGTGCGACAACTGATGCTTTAAGATGGTGACACACCACCGTCCCCCGATCAATCGGATTCCCTGTGCCGCCTTCCGCAGAGCCCGCACCGGAGCCGGTGCCGCGACCGGACGGCACCGCGCCGTCACCACCCCGCCGCCGCCCCGGGGGCCGCACCGCCCGCATCCGCCGGCAGGTCCTCGACGCGGTCCTCGCCGAGCTGGGCGAACACGGCTACGACGGGCTCACCACCGACGCCGTCGCCGCCCGCGCGGGCGTGCACCGCACCACGGTCTACCGGCGCTGGGGAGACGTCGGCGGGCTGCTCGGCGACGTCCTCGACGCGGCGGGTGACGACGACTGGCAGCCGCCGGACACCGGCTCGCTGCAAGGCGACCTGACCGCGCTGAACCAGGAGATCCAGGACGCGCTGAGTGCCGAGCCGCCGGTCGTGGCCGCGCTGATCGCCGCCTCGTTCCGCTCCGAGAAGGCCGCCGACGCCCAACTGCGGCTCTGGGAGGACCGGTACACCCGCTGCGGGATCGTCGTCGAACGGGCCGCGCGCCGCGGTGAACTCCCGCCGCACACCGATGCCCGGCAACTGCTCCTGGCCGCCACCGCGCCCCTCTACCACCAGCTCCTGCTCCTGCGCGCCCCCGCCGATCCGCTGCTGCCCGCCCGCGCGGCCAGGACCGCGGCCCTCGCCGCGGGCGCCGGTGCCTTCGTGGAGCCCTGGCCGGACGGCGGCTGAGGCAGGCGCACGGACACCGGGTACGGCGACGGGCGCGGGGGAAACCCCCCGCGCCCGTCGCGGTTCAGGTGTCGCCGTCCGGTGGCCGGATCAGGTCGGCACGCTCCACTTCTGCGCCGGGTTGCCGGAGCAGTTGGCGATCTGCACGCGGGTGCCGTTCGAGGCGTTGGCGGCGCGGATGTCCAGGCACTTGTTGGCCGGGAGGTTCACCAGGTCGTGCGGGGCACCGGCGAAGACCCACTGCTGCGAGGCGCGGCCGTTGCAGTCCCACAGGTGGATCAGCGAACCGTCCGACGTGGCGTTGTTCGCGACATCCATGCACTTGCCGTACGCGCGCACCGTGCCGTCCGACGCCATCGTCCAGCGCTGCGCGGGCATACCGTTGCAGTCGTGGACCTGGATGGGCGTGCCGTTGGCGCGTTTGCCGTTGGCGACGTCCAGGCAGATGCCGTTCATGCCGGTGATGGTGCCGGTCGGGCCGGTGACCTTCGGCTTCGCCGGCTTGTGCTGCGTGGTGCCGGTGCTGGGCGGGTTGTCCGCCACCGCACCGCCGTTCACGCCTTGCGACGGCGGCGAGTCCTGGGTGCGCGGCGGGGGCACGTCGCGCGCGGGCTTGCCGGCCGGCGGCGCGTCGTCGGCCTTCTTCTTGCCGGGCGTCTCGGTGGGCTCGGCCTTCTTCGTCGGGCTCGGCGACGGGTCGGCCTTCTTCGACGCCTCCGGCGACGGGCTGGCCACCGAGGCGGCGGCCACCCGGGTGTCGTCGGCGCTCATCCGCAGCCCACGCTGGGCCAGCGGCCCGAGCACCACGGCACCGGTGACCAGCGCGACGGTCGAGCCGAGCGCGATCCACACCCGGCGCTCGGGCAGCAGCCCGATCCGCGGCCGGCCCGGATCACGGGCGAACGTACGGGAGAAACCGCCGGCGGGGTCCTTCGGCGGGGAGTCGGGGGAACGGGAATTGTCCGGTGGCACGGGGACCTCCGAGTCGGAACGGATGGGGAGGAAAGAAGGTCAGAGGGTGAGGGCGTTCTCCGGCAGGTCGAGCGGTGACAGCTGCATCAGCGCGTCGGCGTCCGGCGCCTCCAGCTCGGAGACGCGCATCGCCTGCCGCTCGGTCATCTCCTGGAACACCTGGCGCGCGGTACGGCCGTTGCCGAAGCGGACGGTCCGCGGGATCGCCGCGAAGTGGCCGGACAGCGCCTCGCGCGCCTCGGCGGTCAGCTTGTACGCGTGCCGCTCGGCGTGGTGCTCCACGATGTGCACCAGCTCGTCGGAGCTGTAGTCCTCGAACAGCAGGGTGCGGGAGAAACGCGACGACAGACCGGGGTTGGAGCCGATGAAGCGGTCCATGTCGTCCGGGTAGCCCGCCGCGATGACGACGACCTCGTCACGCTGGTCCTCCATCAGCTTCACCAGCGTGGCGATGGCCTCCGTACCGAAGTCGTTCCCGGCGATGGCCGGGGCCAGCGAGTACGCCTCGTCGATGAAGAGCACCCCGCCGCGCGCCCGGTTGAACGCCTCGGTGGTCTTCGGACCGGTGTGGCCGACGTACTCGCCGACCAGCGCGGAGCGGTCCACCTCCACCAGGTGCCCGACGGCCAGCAGGCCCAGCGCCTTCAGCAGCCGGCCGTAGAGCCGCGCCACCGTCGTCTTGCCGGTGCCGGGGTTGCCCGCGAAGACCAGATGGCGGCTGAGGGGCGGCGCGGGCAGCCCGGCCTCGCGGCGGCGCCGCACCGTCTGCATCAGCTTGACCATGCCGCCGACATCGCTCTTGACCCGCTCCAGGCCGACCAGTTCGCCCAGCTCGGTCAGCAGGTCCTCCAGCGACTCCGGCTCCGCCTCGGGCGCGCCCTCGTCGGCCAGCTCCGCGTCCTGGCCCTCCTCCTCGGAGGTCCCGGCGGCGGACGACGGGCCGGACGGCTGACCGGACGCGCCGGGCCGGGCGGGCGCCGCCGGGCCCGGCCCCGTCGCCGTCGTGGCCGGCAGCACCGACTGCTCCACACCGTGTGCCGTGCAGTCCTCGAACACCGGAGACGCGCCCTCGGCGGTGCCCAGGTCCTGCGCGCAGTCGAAGATCCGGCAGCGGACGAACCGCGGCTCGGCCCGCTCCCCGACGTGCAGCGCGGGGAAGGCGGTGGCCCGGATGTCGCAGAACTCGAAGGTGCCGGACGCGTCGTCGCCGACGAGGATGCCGTTCTTGCCCGTGGTGTCGATCCGGACGCCGCTCACCGCGCAGTCGGTGTCCTTCCACAGCACCAGTGCCGTGCCGCCGGCCCGGAACACCCCGCCGCCGTCCATCCGCAGCCGGGCACCGCCCGCCACCGTCACGCCCGCGCTCCCCACGTCCGCGATCCGGGTGCCGGTCAACTGCGCCCGCGCGCCCGGACCCAGCTCCACACCGGCCTTGCGCTGCCCGGCGACCACCGTCTCCAGCAGCACCGACTCCTCGTCCGACAGCAGCCGTACACCGCTCTCGCCGCCGGTGACCCGGCACCCGGCCAGCGCCACCGCACCGGCCATCGCCACCTGCACCCCGCACATCGCGGCGTCCCGCAGCGCGGTGTCCTGGGCGCGCACCCGGGCCTCGTCCGTCACGACCAGCGCGTGCTCCTCACTGTCCGTCACCCGGCAGCCGGTCAGCTCACCGCGGGCCCGCTCGCCCAGGTGCAGGGAGCTGAAACCGCTGCCGGAGACCGCGCAGTCCGTCAGCTCCAGCGCGCTGTCGCCCAGCGCCAGCGCACCGTTGGCCACCGGCGTCACCACCCGGCAATCCCGCGCGCCCAGACGGGCGGCGCCACCGGTGACCAGACCGCTGCCGCCCGGCGACACGATCCGGCAGCCGGTCAGATCGACCCGCGCCTCGTGCTCGGCCTGGACACCGGAGCCCGCGGCGCCCTCCACCAGACAGTCGTCCAGGAGTACCTGCGCGGTGTCCTGCGCCAGCAGCCCGTGGCGGCCCGGCCCTGTCAGCCGGGCGGCGCGCACCGCCAGCCGGGTCGCGCCCCGGGCCCGCAGCGCGGAGCCCGAACTCCCGGTGATCCGCAGCCCGTCGGCGACCACCCGCGCGGTGCCCGACAGCACCACGCCGATGCCGTCGACCGAGGTGATCACGGTGTCCTCGATCCGCGCCCGGCCGTCGCCGCTGACGTGCAGCGCGGCATGGCGGGCACCGTGCAGCCGGGTGTGGCGCAGCAGCAGCACCCCGCCCGTCGTCGGATCCTGCAGCTCCTCCACCAGATCCGCGGCGAGCGCGCCGTGCAGCGCCGCCAACCGGGCGCCCTCCTCGGGCGGTTCGCCGTTCTGCGGGGCGTCCGGCGCGTCGGGCCGCCCCAGCACCTCGATCCGGCCGTGGCTGAGCGCGCACTCCTCCAGCACCAGACCGGCCGCGTCCTCGACCCGTACCAGCGCCTCCGCCGGATCGGTGCCCTGGAGCGTCAACTGCCGCACCGCGCAGTCCGGGGCGGCGACGCTCAGCGCCGGGCCGCGCGCCGGACGGATCTCGACGGTGCCGGGGCCCTGTTCGGGGACGAGCACCACCCGGCGTTCCAGCCGGACGTTCTCCGGGTAGACGCCCGGCGCGACGGCGACCACCGCGCCCGCGGGGACGGCCGCCACCGCGTCGGAGATCGTCCGGTGGGCACCGCGCCCCCGGGCGGCGACGCGGTACACGGGGTTGGTCATGACGTGCTCTCCTGCGGGTCGTGCGGGTCGTCCTCGGACGGCTCCGGTGCGGGCTGCTGCTGCCACCACGGCGGATCGGCCTTACGCAGCTCGGGGGTGAGGATCAGCCCGCCGAACATCTTGTCGGCGAACTTGCTGATGCCACCCACCAGGAACAGGTCCACCAGACCCTGCCGATGGTAGAACCTGCCCGCCGCGGTCTGCTGCAGCACCGTCTTGGCCGCCCCGAAGCTGAGGCCGCCGGCCAGGCCCGAGGCCATGCCGAGGGCGCCCTCGCGCAGTGCGTCGGTGCCCGAGAGGTGGACGACGTTGCCGTTGGAGTCGTACACCCCGAAGATCGCCGAGCTGGCGGCACCGGTGATGAAGCCGGACACCAGACCGGAGGAGATGCCGACGCTGAAGTCGTACGTACCGGCGCGCCAGCGGGTGACCTTCTCGTTGCCCGCCCACTCCGTCGACCAGGTGTCGTCGGAGGCCGGGGGCCGGGCGTACGGCTTGCCGGAATCGACGTTGCTCATCCCGGTCTTGACGGTGCCGCCGCGGCCCGCCGCGTTGTGCAGTCCGCTCACGCCGATCTTCACGGTCGAGCCGACCGCCGCGCCGAACGCCGCCTTCGCCACGTCCGTCCAGCTGAACTCCCGGCCGGAGATCTCCGCCGCGATGGCGTTGACGATCAGGCCGACGGTGAAGTCCAGCGTGAACTCCTGGATGAACTCCACCAGCGCCTGGTTGGCGGCCTTCTGCACGAACGGCGTGTACAGCGATTCGCCGTTCACGTTCTTCGACCACTCGAAGCGGTTCGGCTCGCGCATCATCCGGCTGCCGCCGCGGAACTCGGCGGCCCAGCCCCGGAAGTCGTTCTCCCGGCCGACCAGCGTCATCCGGCCGAAGCTGTCCTTCTCCCAGACGTACCCGGCCATCGTCCGCTCGGACAGCAGCGTGGTGCCGTCCGCGCCGCCGTAGCGCCGCCACTGCTTGTTCCACTCGTCGGACTCCAGGAACGTCCCGTCGTCCAGCGCGGTCCGCGTGCGCACCACCGCGCCGTTGTCGAACTCCCGCCACTCGCCGGGCTTGTACTCGGCGTCCGGGGTGGCGCGGTGCTCGCGGACCCGGAGCGACGGGTCGCTGAAGTGGTCCTGGAAGAGCGAGCCGGAGCGCGGCACCGGCGGGATCTCCTGGACCAGGTCGCCGCCGGAGTGGTCGCGCCACAGCGCGCCCTCGCGCCAGTCGTCCAGCGCGTTGCCCCGGGCGTCGGTCCAGGTGCGGACCCGCCCGGCGCCGTCGCCGAACTCCAGGATGTGGCCTTCCTTGTCGGTCTTGTTCCAGTGCCAGACCGGCGGTTCGCCCTCGCCGCCGGCGACCCGCCAGGCGTCGACGGTCGTGCCGTCGTCGAGCACCCGGTGGTCGCGGACCAGCCGGCCCGCGCTGTCGAAGTCCTGGTAGGAGGCGTTGTCCCAGTACCGTCCGGTGCCGCCGCCCGCCGACTGCACCCGGACGCCGGACTCACCGCCCGCCTCCCAGGTGACCCTGGCGGCGCCGGGGCGGCCGGTCGCGGTGACCTCGATGCCCGCGCCGCCGTCGCCGCCCGGCCAGGTGTCGCGGCGCGCCACGACCTCACCGTGCTGGTTGGTACGGACCCAGTCGTCGCCCGGTCCGGCGTGCACGGTGTCACCGCCGGCGGCGCGCGGCGGGGTGCGGTACTCCACCACGGTGCCGTCGGCGAAGCCCTCCCGGGCCACGCGCCACTCGCCGTCGCCCGGCGTGAACCAGTCGCCCTCCCCGGCGCCGGGACGGTGGCGGTCCTGCCAGACGAGATCGCCGTGGCCGCGGTCGCCGCCGCCGGTGAAGTCGTCGGGGTGGAAGGTGCGGTGGCCCTTGAGCCCGTCGTCCCCCGCCGACCAGGGCAGATAACCGTCCTGGCGGGTGGCGCCGGCCGGCATCTCCACATCGCCGACGGTCAGCTTGGAGCCGTCGGAGAGCGTGGTGGTGGCGCGGACGACGGTGCCGTCGGAGGCGATGTCGAGCGTCGAGCTGTCCCGGCCCACCAGCCGCACCCCGGTCGTCGCGGGCGCCTCGGCGCCGGCGGGGGTGTACTTCCAGGTGTGCACCTGGAAGCCGTTGTCGGCGGTGAGCCACGGCTTACCGGCGAAGGTGCGGTGCTCGACGGAGGACAGCAGGTTGCGGACCCACGACGGGGGCCGCTGCTCCATGACGCGGTGCGTCTGAAGGAACCCGCCGTCCTTGAGGGTCTTGCCCGCGGCGTTCTCCTTGCCGTGCGCGGAGTGCGAGATCCAGTCCTTCTTGAGGGAGCCGTCCGCCTCCATCTCCCGCTGGAAGTACCGGCGGTTGTCGTCGGCGTGCAGTCGCCCGAACCGCTCGTGGACGGTCTCGGTCAGCCCCGTCCGCGTATCGGTCATGGTGTCGGTCCAGCCGCGCCCCGGGCTCCATGTCCGCTCGCCCTGGGCGAGGTGCGTGTACTCCTCGTCGTAGCGGTGCCAGGTGGTGGGGCGGTTGGTCAGGCCCTGGGTGAGCGGGTCACGGTCCAGTTGGGCGAGGACGTGGCCGCCGTCGGGGTTCTCCCGCCAGTGCCGTACGCGGGTGGCGCCGTCCATGTCGTACCAGCTGCGGCCGCTGGTGCCGAAGTGGCGCTTGCCGTGGCGTCCGGCGGAGCCGTCGGCCGCGATCTCCTGCCAGTCGCTGCGCTGGTGGCCGAAGCGGGCGAAGCCGGTGGAGGCGGTGGGCCGCTGGGCGTCCAGGAAGCCGCCGCCGGGCAGCGGGCGCCGCTCGAAGACCTCGGCGCCGCTGTGGCTGAGCAACTGCACCCGGCCGCCCGCGATCCCCTTCTCACCGACGGTGCCGGAGTCGAACCACTTCGCGGTGGCGTCCGGCCGCTCCGTGGCGCCGGGCGTGACCCGCTTCCAGGTGGCCTTCGCGGCGTCGGTGCCGTCGGCGGGTTTCGCGGGGAAGTCCACCTCGAAGTGGTGGCCGGGCCGCGGCGTCCCGTGGTGGATGACGTTGATCCGCATCTTCTCCAGGCTGCCGTCGGCCCGGTAGCGGGTGAACTCGCCCTGGCGCAGCGGCCCGGTGCCGTCGGTGCGGAAGCCGCCGCCGTCCTCCCGGGTGACGCGGACGCCGGTGCCCTCCAGGTTGGCGTCGAGCAGTTCGTCGGAGCCGGTCCGCAGGAACCGGCCGTCGGGCGCGTCGGCCAGCCGCACGGCGTCGTAGAGGTGGCTCCCGGCGCCGTCCGCGACGTGGAACGTGCTGCCCTCGACGGTGACGACGTGGGTGGCGGTGCCGTCCTCGCCGACGAGCCGGAAGCCGCCGTCGCCGTCCTCGATACGGAAACCGCCGCCGGGCCGGGTGTGGGCGGTGAACCCTTCGGCCCGGGTGCCGTCGCCGAGGACCTCCAGGGCGCCGTGTTCGTACGTCCGCAGGAGCTGTCCGGTGGCGCCGGGGGCGTCCGGGAGCCGCAGCGCCCGGAACTCGAAGGTGCCGGAGGAGTCGAAGACGTGCACGGTGGTGCCGCTCGTCGACCGGAAGCCCTCACCGTGCACGGTGACCTCGGTGCCGTCGACCGGCACGCCGTCCGCCCGGTGCAGCTCCCCGGACGGGAGGGGCGTCGTGCCGCCGTGCCGGGTGAGCGGGCGGTGGGCGAAGTACGTCAGACCGTCCGCGCCGGTCAGTTCCACCAGGTCGTGGAGGTGGGTGCCGTCCGTGGCGAAGACCTGATGCATCTGGGGAGTGGAGACGCGGAGGTGTTCTCCGTACGCCTCGACGCGGGCGCCCGGCACCGGGGCGCCGTTCGCTCCGGTGAAGCGCAGGACCGGCCCGTCGGGGGTGTGCACCACCTGACGGAAGTGCGACAGGCCCTCCGGGGAGTGCAACTGCACCGCGCCGGTGCCGCCGGTGCCCGCCGCCGCGGGCGGCGGCGCGCCGTGGGTGGCCGCCACGTCGTCGACGGGCGGCGGCGGGGTGGGCCGTGCCCCGGGGGTGTGCGCCGGGGGCAGGTCCGCGGGGGGTGTGTCCAGCCTGGCGCGGGTGGCCCGGAAGTGGGCCAGCTCCAGTTCCAGCTCCCGCATCTCGTGCCATTCGCCCGAGGCCCGGCCCGGCCGTCCGGAGCCGCCGAGCAGCCGGGGGCGTTCCTTGAGCGAGTCGGCGGTCAGCTCGTCCATCCGGGCGCCGACCGCGTCCGGGTCCATGCCGTGCGCCCGGAACGCCTCCCGCGCCTCGTCGAGCCGGGTCTGCGCGAGGTGCAGTTCGGCACGGGCCCGCTCGCCGACGTCGAGACCGCGCGAGGGGCCGTCGACGCGGCCGCCCTCGCTCTCCACACGGGCCCGCGCGTCCGCGAGGTCGTTCCGCGCGAGCTGTACCTCGCCCCAGGCCTCGGCGCGGGCGTTGACGATGCCGTCGGAGTCGCCGGGGCGGCGGAAGACGTCGAGGCGGGCCGCGCTCTCCCGGGCGTGGATCTTCTCCAGCTCCGCACCGGTGAGGCGGGAGGAGTGCGGGGCGGGCACGCTGCCCTCGGGAAGCTTGCCCGCCGCCTTGGCGCCGAGGCCGGAGGCGGGGGCGTCGCCGACGCGGAGGTCGCCGGTGGACACGGTGAGGTCGTCCACGGCGCCGCCCGCCGGGGTGTGCGGCTCCTCCCAACTGCCGGGCTTCGGCAGGTTGGTGAACTCGTCCGCGTTGTGCAGCACCCCGCCGCGCAGGTCCGCGGCGATGTTGCGGAAGTCCGTACCGCTCCAGCTCTTCGGCGTCGCCAGCAACCCGTCCGAGTCCGCGAAGGCGATGCCGACGCGGTTGTCGCCGGGCTGGTGGGTGACGGTGATGGTCAGGTGGTCGGGCGAGCCGGGCTTGGTGACGGTGAACGTCTTGACCAGCCCGTCCTCACTGGTCGACGGGTGCACGGTGACGTCGTCGAAGCCCTTCCAGCGGACGATGGAGGACTGGTCGAAAGCCTTGCCGAAGTCGTCGAAGGCGGTGCCCGACGGCAGACCCGGCCACTCCTCCTTGATGACCTTGGCGAAGTCGTCCGGGGAGATCGCCTCGGCCCGCACCGGCACGACGTTCAGCCCGCCCTCGACGCGCGTGGGGCCGGTGCGGACGAGCTTCGTCGGGGGGAGGGTGATCTCCCACTGGTCGGGGCTGCGCGGCACCGGGGAGCCGGTGGCGACGTGGTCGAAGTGCGGCGGGTACGCCATCGCGAGCTTGCCGTGGCCCGCCGGGACGTGGATCTCGAAGACGGCGCGGTTGCTCAGCTCCAGACCCTTGGCCCATTCGTGCTGGAATTCGAAGTTGTTGGAGGTGGAGATCGGCAGCCGCTCCATGAAGTCGTTCGCCGACTGGCTCGCCGGATCCATGGAGACGCCGCGGTAGACCGTGATGTCCTTGTTGGCCCCCTCGAACAGCAGGTCCTGGGTGACCTGGTGGAAGTACCGCACGTTGTTCAGGAGCTTGTCGTCCGCCGCCCCGGGCTTGAGGAAGCCGCCGTAGCCGCGCTTGGACGTGAACGCCGAACCCGACCTGACATCCGTCATCAGCGCGGAGATCTTGCTGTCGCCCGCCGCGCGCCCGAGGTGGCGGTGGCCGACGTCGACGAGGGCGTTCCAGTTCTCGGCGGCCTTCCCGTCGAGCCCCGCGGAGGCGGGCGGCGTGTCGGTACGGGGCGCCGGGACCGGCGGCGCGTCGTGGAAGGCGCCGTTGGACCACAGATAGCGCTGGGGACCGGAGGGCGAGGCGACGACGATATGGCCGTCCTCGACCTTCACCGGCCAACTGTGGCCACCGTTCGGGTCCGCCATCGGTGCCGCGTGGCGTTTGTCCAGGTCCGCCCTGGTGGTGATGGTGACGTCGTCGAGCGCCCCGCCGCGCAGGACGACGTCCTCACCGGAGAGGGTGAGCCGGTTGCCGAGGCCGACCTTGTAGTGCCAGGTGCGGACGGTGGCGCCGCCCGGTGCGTCCAGCATGTCGACGTGGAAGACCTTGTTGCGCGGACCGAAGTCCTCGGCGCGCATCACGAGCAGACCGTCCGCGTCGTCCCCGCCGCGGAACTGCGGCGCTCCGCCGCGCGGCGCCTCGACGACGGTGCCGTTACCGAAGGGCAGCGGCTGCTGGTGGGGGCCGAGTTCGTCGCCGCTGCCGCCGAGCAGGCGGGGGCGTTCCTTGAGCGAGTCGGCGGTCAACTCGTCGAGGCGGGCGCCGACGACGTCCGGGTCCATGCCGTGGGCGCGGAAGGCGTCCCGGGCGAGGTCGAGGCGGGCGACCGCCTCCGCGTGGCTGATCCGGGCGTGGTCGCCGACGGTGAGGCCGTCGGAGCCGCCGGCGCCGCTGCCGCCCTCGGCGTCGAGACGGACCTGTGCGTGGTCCACCTGCCGCTGGGCCCGTACGACCTCTCCCCAGGCGTCGAGCCGGGCGTTGACGACGCCGTCGGAGTCGCCGGGGCGGCGGAAGACGTCGAGGCGGGCCGCGCTCTCCTGGGCGTGGATCCTCTCCAGCTCCGCGCCGGTGGGACGGGAGCCGTGGGGCGCGGGGACGGAGCCCTCGGGCAGCTTGCCCGTCGCCTTGGCGCTGAGGCCGGAGGCGGGGGCGTCGCCGACGCGGAGACCGCCGGTGGACGCGGTGAGGTCGTCCACGCCGCTCGCCGGGGTGTGCGGGGTGTCCCAACTGCCGGGCTTCGGCAGGCTGCTGAACTCCTCCGCGTTGTGCAGCACCCCGCCGCGCAGATCGGCGGCGATATGGGTGAAGCCGGTACCGCTCCAGCTCTTGCCGAGCAGCTTCTCGCCGCCGGGACCGGTGAAGGCCACCTCGACGCTGTTGTCGCCGGGGTGGTGGGTGACGGTGATGGTGAGGCGGTCGGGCGAGCCGGGCTTGGTGACGGTGAACGTCTTGACCAGCCCGTCCGCGCTGTCCGACGGGCGGACGGTGACGTCCTCGAAACCGCGCCAGCGCACGATCGAGGACTGGTCGAAGGCCTTGCCGAAGTCGTCGAAGGCGGTGCCCGACGGCAGACCCGGCCACTCCTCCTGGATGACCTTGGCGAAGTCGTCCGGGGAGATCGCCTCGGCGCGCACCGGCACGATCGTCAGGCCACTGCCCGGATCGGTCCGCGTCGCGCCGGTGCGGACCAGCTTCGTCGGGGAGAGGGTGATCTCCCACTGGTCGGGGCTGCGCGGCGCCGGGTTCCCGGTGTGGTCGAAGTGCGGCGGGTACGCCATCGCCAGCTTGCCGTGGTCGGCGGGCACCTGGATCTCGAAGACGACGCGGTTGCTCACCACCCCGTTCTTCGCCCACTCGGGCTGGAAGTCGAAGGTGTTGGAGGTCGAGATCGGCAGCCGCTCGGTGAAGACGTCCGCCGTCTGGGCGGACGGCTCCATCGAGACGCCCCGGTAGACCGTCAGCTCCTTGTTGGGCCCCTCGAACAGCAGGTCCTGCGTGACCCGGTGGAAGTCCTCCACCTTCGCGACCAGCGCCCCGTCCTCCAGCTTGGAGGGGATGACGAAACCGCCGTAGCCGCGCTTGGAGGTGAACGAGCCGCCGATGACGTCCCGCATCAGCGCGGCGACCTTGCCGTCGGTGTCCGCGCGCCCCAGATGCAGGCGGGCGACGTCGATGAGGGAGTTCCAGTTCTCCGCGGACGCGCCGCTGAGCCCCGACGCGGCGGGCGGCGTGCCGGTGTGCGGCGCCGGGACCGGCGGGGCGTCGTGGAACGCGCCGTCGGACCAGGTGTAGCGCTGCGGACCGGACGCCGAGGCGACGGTGATGTGGCCGTCCTCGATCTTCACCGGCCAGGCGTGGCCGCCCGCCGTGTCCAGCACCGGCGCCGCCGTCGACTCGCCCAGCTTGGACGTCGTGGCGACCGTGATGCCGTCGAGCGGACCGCCGCGCAGCGCGATGTCCTCACCGGTCAGCGTCAGCCCGGCGAAGCCGCGCTGGTAGTGCCAGGTGCGGACGGGGCTGCCGCCCGGCGCGTCCAGCAACTGGACGTCGATCCGCGCGTCGGCGGCGCCGCCGTGGACGACGAGCCGGTCCCCGAACGCCCCGGCGTCCGCGAGCGTCGGCACCTGCCGGCGCGGCGCCTGGAGCACCACACCGTCCAGTCCCGGGAGGTCCTTCTCGAAACGGTTCTGGGCCGAGGCGCCGCCCAGCAGCCGCGGACGCTCGTTGAGCGAGAGGTCGTCCAGGGCGCGCAGTTCGTGCGCGACGGTGTCCGGGTCCATCCCGAGCTGCCGGAAGCTGTCACGGGCGTGGCCGAGGCGGTTGGCCGCCGCGTCCAGATCGATCCGCGCCTGCTCGCCGACGGCCGGCCCGCCGGAACTGCCGTCCGTACGGATGCCGTCGCGGTTGAAGGTGTGCTCCGCCTGGTCGAACTCCCGCTGGGCGCGCTGGATTTCCCGCCAGGCGCCGACCCGCGCGTCCACCAGGTCGTCCGAGGCGTCCTGGCCGCGGAAGACGTCGAGGCGGGCGTCGGACTCCCGGGCCCAGATCGCGTCCAGCTCCGCACCGGAGGGCCGGGACGGGGCGCCGTGGCCGCCGGTGCGCACATCGAGCGCACCGGTGCCCTCGGGGAGCTTGCCGGTGGCGCCGCCGGCCGGGCCCGGCAGGGCGTCGGCGCCCGCACCGGCGCCGGGGGAGTGCGGGACGTCATCGGGTGCCGTGCTGTGCCAGCCCTCGGGCAGCGGCAGCGGCTTCAGCACCTCGTTGTTGTGGAGGACGTCGCCCCGCAGGTCCTGGCCGAGACCGCGGAACTTCTGCTGGTCGAAGGTCCGGTCGGCGAGAAGCTTGCCGTCCCCGTCGGTGAAGGTGAGGCGGACGGAGTCCTTCTCCGGTACGTGGGTGATGCCGATGGTCAGCTCGCCGGAGTGGCCGGGCTTGGTGACGGTGACCGTCCGCACCAGACCGTCGCCGCTCAGCTCGGCGCGGGCGGCGGCGCCCTCCAGCCCCTCCCAGCGGCCGATCGTGCCGGGGTCGAAGGCCTTGCCGAAGTCGTCGAAGGCGGTGCTCGACGGGAAGCCGGACCACTCCTCCTGGATGACCTTGGCGAAGTCGTCCGGGGAGATCGCCTCGGCGCGTACCGGCACGATCGTCAGGCCGCTGTCCGGGTCGATCCGGTTGGGCCCGGTGCGCTTCAGCGTCGTCGGGGAGAGGGTGATCTCCCACTGGTCGCTGATGGGCTTGGGCGCGCCCGCACCGGCGTGGTCGTAGTGCGGCGGGTACGTCATGGCGATCTTGCCGTGGTCGGCGGGGACGTCGATCTCGAAGACGACGCGGTTGCTCACCACCCCGTTCTTCGCCCACTGGGGCTGGAACTCGAAGGTGTTGGACGTGGAGACCGGCAGCCGTTCGACGAAGGTGTTGTCCGCGTGGGCGGCCGGTTCCATCGTCACGCCCCGGTAGACGGTGATCCGCTCGTTGGCGCCCTTGAGCAGCAGGTCCTGGGCGAGGTTGTGGAAGTCCTTCGACTGGCCGACCAGGTCGCCGCGCCCCAGCGCCTCGGGGTCGACGAAACCGCCGTAGCCGCGCTTGCCGGTGAACCCGCCTCCGTAGACCTTGCGCATCATGGAGTCGAGCGCCTTGTTGCCCACCGCCTCGCCCAGGTGCACATGGGCCAGGTCGACGAGCTTGCCCCAGTTGGCGGCGGCGTCGCCGGTCAGGCCCGCGGCGGCCGGCGGCGGGTCGGTGTGCGGCGCGGGGAGCGGCGGGCCCTCCTGGAACACGCCGTTGACGTAGCGCTGCGGTCCGGTCGGCGAGGCGATGGTGATCTCGTCCCCGTCGATCTTGACGGGCCAGGAGTGCCCGTCCACCTGGAGGGGGCCCGCCTTCTTCAGGACGGTGGTGAGCGCGTTGCCGTCGAAGACACCGCCGCGCAGGACGAAGTCCTCGCCGGTGATGCGGAGGGGCCCGAGACCGCGCTGGTAGTGCCAGGTGCGGACGGGGCTGCCGCCCGGCGCGTCCAGCAGTTGGACGCTGAACTGCCGGTCGCCCGCGCCGCCGTGGACCACCAGCCGGTCCCCGAGGGCACCGGCGTCGAGGATCTCCGGTGCCTGGCCGCGCGGCGCGCTCACCACCGCGCCCTCGATGCCGGGCAGTTCCCTCTGGGCCGGACCGCTCGGCGCCGCACCGCCCAGCAGCCGCGGCCGCTCCTTCAGCGACGCGGCGTCCAGCGCGTCCAGCTTCCGGGTCACATCGTGCGGGTCCATACCGTGGACCCGGAACGCGTCCTCGGCGTCGCCGAGCGCCTTCTCGGTGGCCCGGAAGTCGGCCAGCGCCTGCTCACCGACGGACGGACCGGACGACGGGCCGTCGATCCGCCCGCCGACCGCGTCCAGGTGCGCCCCGGCCGCCTGGTGGTCGATCCGCGCCTGCTGCACCCGGTTCCACGCGCCCAGCCGGGCTTCCAGGTCGCCGGGGAGGTCGCCCGGCTTGCGGAACACGTCCACCTTGGCGAGCGATTCGTTCTTCCAGTCCGCGAACGGGTCGGGCGCCTTGCCCTTGCCCTTGCCGCCGGCCCCGGAACCGCCGCCGAGGTCGACGCCGTCGGGGCGCCCGTGCGGGGCGGCCGGCGCGGGCACGTGCCCGGTGGCCGGGCGGACGGCTCCGGCGCCCGGTACGTCGATACCGCCCGCGGCGTGCGGGACCACCGGGGTGTGCGCGCCGTCCAGCGCGGTGACGCCGTGCCCGGGCACGCCGGCACCGGGCGTCTGCGGCAGCTTCGGCTCCGGTACGGCGGGGTGCGCACCGGCGCCGGTCGCCGGGGTCTCCACCGGGTGACCCGGCACGGCGCCGGGTCCGTCGAACCCGCGGCCGGGAGCGGGCGCCGGTACGGCGCGCTCGCCCAGCCCGGCGAGGTCGCCACCGGCCCCGCCCTGCGGCATCCGCACCGGACCGCCCACCACGGGCACATCGGTGTGGGCCGCGGCGGCGGGCGGCGGGGTGATGCCGTGCGCGGCGGCGCCCGGTGTGACGGCCGGCGGGGTGATGCCGTGCTCCCCGGCGGCCGGCGGGGTGATGCCCCGGGTGGCGGGCGGCGTGACGCCGGTGGTCCCGGTCGCGGGTACGTCGACGCCGTGCGTCACGGTGCCGGGCGGGGTGATGCCGTGGGTGGCGGACGCCGGGGGCGTGATGCCGTGGGTGGTGACCGTCGGCGGGGTGATCCCGTGGGTGACGGCGGTCGGCGGGGTGATGCCGGAGACGTCCACGCCGGAGCCGAGGCCACGGCCCGCGCCGACGTCGGCGATCTTCCCGGCGCCCGCGTTGACGGCGGCACCGGGCACATCGGTGTGGACCAGCCCCTGCACCGGCCCCGGCGTCACCGAACCGGTGGCCGGCAGGTGCACCCCGCCCGGCGCGGTCACGCCGGGGGCCGCGGTGCCCGTCGCGGGCAGGTCGATCCGGCCGACGGACGGCGTCGAGACCGGCGTGTGCGCCCCGGTCGCCGGGACGTCGAGGTGCCCGACGGTGGGCATCGACCCCGGTGTGAGGGAGCCGGTGTGCAGGTCGAAGGTGCCGGCGGCGGGGACGCCCGGCGCCTCGACGTGGCCGAGGTCGACCAGGCCCGCGCCCGAGCCGTGCGGCGCCGCCGTCGAGGGGGCGGGCAGGTCGAAGGAGCGGAGCGCGGGGACGTCCGCGATGCGCGCGCCCGAGCTGATGTTGCCCAGATCGCCCAGATTGCCGGAGAAGTTGAAGTGCCCGCCGGCGACGGAACCCAGCCCGTGCGAGCCCAGCCCGGACACGCCGCCCGGTGCCGTCACCCCGGACAGCCCGCCCTGCGGCGAGAGGTGCGAGACGGGGCCCGCGGTCGGCAGATCGCCGAGCATCCCGGAGTGGCCGAGGTTCGACAGTCCGCCGAGCGAGGAATCGATCCCGCCCAGCCCCTGCATGGACGGCAGGTTCAGTCCGCCGTGCAGCCCGCCGACGCCCTGGAGCGACGGCATGGAGATGCCGCCGTGCAGTCCGCCGCCGATGCCCTGGACGGACGGCATCGAGATCCCGCCGTGCAGCCCGCCGCCGATGCCCTGGATAGACGGCATCGAGATGCCGCCGTGCAGCCCCTCGCCCATGCCCTGGAGCGACGGCATGGACAGATGCGGGGTGCTCAGCCCGCCCATCGACCCGTCGAAGTGCATCGACGGCGGGGTGACCACGCCGTGCGTCGACAGCGACGGCGAGAACGACCCGGGCCCGGCGAAGTTGCCGGTCCGCATCACCGCGAGGTCACCGATCGGATCGATGTGCACCGACGGGATACCGCCGCCGCCCGCGCCCACCAGGTGGTTGATCGGCCCGGCGCCGCCCAGCAGCCGTCCGCCCGCGCCGACCGCGCCGAAGCGGTACTTGCCGAACACACCGCGGTCGATGAAGCCGATCCGGAGCGCCTTGCCGATGCCCAGCGCCTGGATCTCGGCGGCGTCCACCGGCAGGATCAGCCGCAGCGCCTTGAAGCCTGACAGTCCGTTGATGACGGACTTCCCGCCGGCGACCAGCCCGGAGCCGATCCATTTGGCGGCGTTGCCGATGCCCTTCATCCCGCCGTATGCCAGCGCCCCGGCGATGTGCAGGCCGTTGATGCCCGCCGGCAGCATGAACGGCAGCGCCTTGAACGGCGTGACGATGTGGAACGAGCCGTTCATACCGGTGAAGATCCGGCCGCCGAACCCGGGGATCTTGCTGAACGGGGTGTGCGTCCACAGGCCGTTCAGGCCCCGGCTCCAACTCGCCGCGCCCCGCGCGAAGTCCTTCGTGCCGAAGAACAGGTGGAACGACATGTTGAGGATGTTGCGGCCGGTGAAGACGTTCTTGAACGAGGTGAACGCCGTCTTGATGCCGCCGATGCCCTTGGCGCCCAGCCCCCGCAGGCCCTTGAGCGCCTTCATGACGTTGAGGCCCTTGGTGCTCGGGGCGATCATGCCGAGCCCGGCCAGCAGCAGGTCCAGCGCGCTGGCGTCGCCGTTGGCGAAGTCCACCGCGGTCTTGATGAAGATGGCGACGTTCAGCGCGACGGCGAACAGCGCCACCGGACCGCCGAAGATGATGGCGGGGATGATCAGGATGATCGCCAGCCAGCTGAGCGCCTTCATGATCTCGTCGCAGGCGTCGATCGGCGAGGCGATCTTGTCGCGGGCCGCCCGCACCGCGCTCGCCGCCGTCGCCGACGCCTCTTTCTGGATGTCCCCGGCGTCCTTGGCCGTCGACTTCAGCGAGTCGCGGCCGTCCTCGTCGTCCTCGGACAGCTCCTTGGCCTGCTGGAGCGCGGCGTCCGCCCGGCCCTGCTGCTCCTCCATGACCGCTTTGTACGTCCGCAGCGCGCTCTGCACGTCCTCCTGCGCCTCGCGGAACGTCGAGACGAAGTTGCGCAGTTTGCCGTCGATGACCTCGCGCAGCGCGTCCCCGGTCTTCCCGACGAACGCGCCGTCCGTGGTGTTCTTCACCTCGGTGAGCCCGTCGTCGATCTTGTCGGCGAGGTCGACCAGGTCCTGCTGGGAGGCGATGACCTCCCGGATCTTGGCCGCGTCCCCCGGGGTGGGGTCCGAGTCCAGGCCCAGGGCGCTCCAGTCCGTTTCGCGGGGCAACGACGGTACCGGCCTTCCATGATCGGCTGCCACGGGCGGTGCGGCAGGGCGGTGCGGGTGGGGTGCGGTGCGGGCGGGTACGGGCAGTTCGGGCGGGTGCGGGCGGCTCTTCCGGCGGCGCGGCGGCCGGTGCGGAGGAGCACCCGTACGCATAACACGCACCACGGGGCCAGGAGGTTCACCGTTCCCCGGCACGAATTCCGCTTCCGGGTGAACCATCCGGCGCGTCCGTGCGTGAGAGGGGTGCAAGGTATTGCTTCCACGCCGCCCGGCCGCAGGCCCGAGAGGTGCCCATGCCCGACTTCTCCATCGACTACGAGCTGCTCAACCAGGTGCAGACGCGGATGCGTCAGCTCGCCGACACCGCCGACTCCGGCGGCGCCAAGGGTGCGCTGAAGGACCTGTCGGAATCGACGAGCGCCGCGAAGAGCGTCATGGGCTTCAGCGACCTCGGCACCGCGATGTGGAGCTTCTCGCAGCGCTCCAGCCAGCGCGCGAAGGACGCGAAGGACGGCCTCAACAAGCTCGCCGACATCTTCGAGTCGGTCTCCGACAACTACTTCCAGGTCGACGCGGGCATGGCCGACAGCGCCGGGGTGATGGGCGCCAGCCTCGGTCTCGACGACTGGAAGCACAAGAAGGCCGCCTGGGACCAGTGGGACGAGGACACCAAGGCGTGGAACGACTACCTGGACAAGATCGGTGCGTCCGGCTACTTCAAGGAGCATCCGGACGCCGACATCAACGAGGTGTGCTCCGCCGACGGCGCCCCCGGCTGGTGCGACCGGTACAACAACGACAAGGACGTGCCGTCGCAGCCCGGTGACCACCCCGAGGGCGAGCGGCCCGGCGACACCCCGCCCACCGAGAAGACGATCACCACGGAATCGGGCAGCACCCACGTCAAGGTGACCCTCGACGACGACAACAACGTCATGACCGAGGAGTCCACCGTCACGATCGGCTCCGGCGCCGACGAGCAGAAGTACACGAACAAGACGACGTACGACTCGTCACCGCAGCCCATCACCCTCAAGGACGGCAAGACCTTCGACGCCCGTGACTACACCACGGTGACGACCGGTCCGGACGGTTCCGAGACCACCAGCCGCTACGTCATCAACGACGACGGCAGCGGCACCATGACCGTCACCACGGACGACGAGACCACCACCTACACCCGCTCCTCCCCGTTCGGCGACGGCGCCGAATGGAAGGAGAAGGAGGACGACTGAGCCGCGCCCCGCGCACCGGCCGTCCGCTCCCCGGGGCCCGCCCCGGACCCTCGACCCCCGTCGGAAACCCGTAACCAAGGAGAGATCTTGGCCGCCAACATCAGCCTCGACTTCGCGGAGATCGAGCGCGTCTCGAACCTCCTCAAGAACAGTGCCGACAACACCCTTGTGCCCCGCATGACGGAGGCCAAGAACGAGGTCGACACGATGCTCAACTCCACGCTGAAGTTCAACAACTCCAGCCCCGCCCTCCAGCAGTCCTACGAGAAGCTCACGCAGTCGCTGACCGACGCGACGCAGAGCATCAAGGACTTCGCGGAGCAGTTCGAGAAGATCGTGCAGTCGATGCGGGACATGGACGACGAGATGGCGAACAAGATCCGCTCCAGCGGCTGACGCCCCCGCCGCCCGGCGGCATCCCGTACCACCCGACCGCATTCACCGGAGGCATACATGGCGCAGGACGTCTTTCTCGACTACGACGACATCAAGCGTGTCGCCAACACCATGGAGAACAAGTTCACCGACATCGCCAACGAACTGGGCGATCTGGAGAACACGGTCAGCACGCTGCTCAAGGACGGTCTCGTCTTCGAGCAGTCCAGCCCGGCGCTGGAAGAGGCGTACCAGGCGTTCAGCAAGCAGATGAAGGAGTCCTCCGCGAACATCAAGGTGTTCGCGCAGTCCTTCACCGACATCGTCAAGTCCATGACGGACTCCGACAGCCAGATCGCCGCGGGCGTCCGCAACAGCTCCAAGGGCTGACCCGCCCCGCGCGAACGGGCCCGGCACCCACCGTGGGTGCCGGGCCCGTTTCGCGTCTGGCCCGCCCCCGGGACATGCTCCCGGGGGCGGCGTCCGCGTCAGCTCTCCAGGACCGTCAGCGGGACCTGGACCGGCACCACGGTGCCGGACGGGCCCGCCGTCCAGGCGCGGCCCGGGACCATCCGGGTGCGGATGTGCTCGGCGGTGATGCGCGCGCCGATGATGTCGCCGTCACCGATCGTCCGCGCCCCGAGCAGCAGACCGCGCCGCGAGCGGCGGACCATGCCGATCCAGCCCATGGAGCTCATGCCCTCGGACGGGCCGCCGATCAGGATGCCCTGGTTGCGGTCCCGGCCCGACGAGGCGATCCGCCGCAGCACCTTGTCCGCACCGCAACTGGAGAGCAGATCGCTGTCGTCGGCGACCACGACCACCGGCTTGTCGCCGACGGCGCGCAGCGCCTCCTCGACGGTGTTCGCCGACGGGTCGGTGTCCGTGATGACCTGCGCCAGACCGTGGTCGGCGAGCTTGCGCAGCGGCGACTCGCGCGGGGCGAGCACCACCAGCGACGTACCGCCGGTGATCAGCGAGACGGACATCGCCGCCAGCGCCGTGGAGCGGCCCGACCCGGGCGGGCCGACGACCGCGAAGCTGCCGCCGCCGGAGAGGAAGTCGAAGCCCAGCGGCCGCACCTCGTCCCCGCCGATGCCCAGCAGCGCCCACATCGGGCGGCGCGCCGACTCGGGAACCTGCTCCATCGCCTCCTGGAAGCCGATGGACTTCGGCATCTCCGCCACCCGGAACGGCCGGCGCTCGGCGCGGAGCCCGGCGTCCCGTTCGGTGGCGACGCGCCCGATCTCCCGCAGCGCGTCGGCCTGGTCGGCGCTGCCCTGGCCCGGCACGCCGTCACCGGTGGTCGGCAGCAGCGCGATCTGCGTCTCGACGGACGCGGGGGTGTGCCAGCCGCGGCCCGCCGGGATGTGGCTCGGCACCCGGTTCGGCGACATTCCCGCGAGGTAGTAGTCGCCCTTGTCCGACTGGCGCAGCAGCAGCCGGAAGTCGTTGTGCGCGGAGAGCCGTCCGCCGAGCAGTCCGCGCTCGGACGAGGCGACCAGGTGGATACCGGCCGCGGCACCCTCCCGCAGCAACCGCGTGACCTCCTCGAACAGCCGCCCGCCGTCGTACTCGTCGAGCATCTGCGAGATGCCGTCCCAGCCGTCGATCAGCAGCATCAGATGGGCCGGGCGCTCGGCGGCCGGCAGGGCGGCGCGCAGCTCGGTCAGGCTCGCGCAGTCGTGCGCCGCCATCTTCTCCTGACGCATGGTCAGCTCGCGGATGAGGCGGCCCAGCAGCCGCGCCAGCCGCTCGGTGTCGAACCGGGAGACCACCGCACCGCAGTGCGGCAGCGCCTCCAGCGCCGACAGACCGCCGCCCGCCGCGTCGATCGCGTACAGGTGCAGATCGGCGGTGGACAGCGTCCGCGCCGCCGAACCGGCCAGCGTCCGCAGCACCTGCGTACGGCCCGAGCGCGGCGCGCCCACGACGTAGAGGTGGCCGAACGTCGAGAAGTCCAGGCAGCAGACCCGGCGTTCCTGGAGGCTCGGCAGGTCGAGGAGGGCGTACGGCACGGCGGCGGGGCGGCCCGGCGGGGTCGGCGGGGCCTTGGGCAGGTCGTCGAGGGTGACGACGTCCGGCAGCGCCGGCAGCCACGGGCTGGCCTGCTCGCTGTGGTCCTCCAGCGCCGCGGTCGCCTTCCGGATCGTCTCGACGAGCGCCAGCAGGTCGGTCGCGGTCTCCGGGGCGGCGACCTCCTCCACCTCCTCGTCGTCGAACAGCTCGACGGGGCGGCCCAGCCGGTTCCAGGACAGCTCCACCCCGCGGACGTTGCGGGCGGCGGCGGTGACCGAGCCCGGCTGCGCGGGTGCCTCGTCCTCGCCGGGCTCCGCCCCGGCGCGGGCGGCGCCCACCCAGGCGGTCTGGAACGGCGTCGGCGCGTGGTCGCCGCGGCGGACCAGGGCACGGCCCGGCGTCGCGGAGGAGATGCTCACCGCGTCGCCGGAGTCGATGATGTCCTGGCTCTCGCTCTTGTCGGTGACCCGCAGCGCGATCCGGAGGTTGGTGTTGGCCTTGATGTCGGTGGAGACCGAACCACCGGGCCGCTGGGTCGCGAGGATCAGGTGCAGACCGAGCGAACGGCCGCGCTGCGCCAGGCTGATCAGGCCCGGAACGAAGTCCGGCACCTCGCGCACCAGCGTCGCGAACTCGTCGATGACGATCAGCAGCCGCGGCAGTGCGGGCAGTTCGCGGTTGCGGGACCGCTTGGCACGGTAGTCGGCGTGGTCCTTGGCCTCGACGTCCGCGAGCAACTGCTCACGGCGGCGCAGCTCCGCGTCGAGCGAGGCCAGCGCCCGCTGCACGAGGTGGCCGTCGAGGTCGGTGACCATACCGAGGGTGTGCGGCAGTTCCGCGCACTCGCGGAACGCGCTGCCGCCCTTGTAGTCGATGAGGACGAAGGCCAGCTCGTCGGGCCGGTTGGCGGCGGCGAGCGAGGCGATCAACGTCTGGAGCAGCTCGGACTTGCCGGAGCCGGTGGTACCGGCGACCAGCCCGTGCGGCCCGTCGCGCACCAGGTCCAGGCGGAGCGGCCCGTCGTACCCGGCGCCCAGCACGAACGTCGTGGAGGCGGGGCGCTTCTCCCACGACCGCAGCAGCGCCTCGACACTCGGGGGCTCCTGGCCGATCAGCCCGAGCAGCTTGACGCCGTCCGGCAGGCCCGAGTCGCCGTCGAGGGTGACGTCACGGACCGGGGCGAGCGCCCGCGCGACCTCCTCGCACCAGGCGGTGTCCACCAGATCCGCGCGCACCCCGCTGACCTTGGGCGTGCCGGTGACGCGGACGGCGAGGTGGTTGCCGGTCGCGGTGATGACGGAGGTGCACTCCTCCGGCAGCAGCCGCTCCTGCTCGTCCACGCAGAGGCTGTAGATGTGCACCGGCGGTCCGGCCTTGAGGACCTGCACCATGCCCGGTACGTCGCGCAGCCGCCGCGCACCGTCGGCGATGACCAGGACGTCCGGCTCGTCCAGCAGGGTCCGGCCGAGTGCGGAGCCGGCGGCCGCGGTACGCGCCTGGATGTCGGCGACGAGTTCGTTGATGCGGTGCGCGGTGCTCTCGGGGTCGTTGCCGAGTGCCACGACGCTGGTGCCGCGGCCGGTGTCCAGATGCGGCAGCCACCGCACCCACGACCACGCCTCGGCGTTCTCGTCGCTGGTGAGCACCACGATCCGCAGATCCCGCGGGCTGTGCAGCACCGCGCTCTGCGCGACCGTCCAGGCGGCGACGGACCGGGTGGTCGCGCCGGGCCCGACCAGACCGACGACGCCGAGGTCGGCCATCTCCAGGCCGTACGGCACGTCGGCGAGCCGCCAGTGCACCGAGCGGTGGTTGGCGTCGCGGGCCTGGTCCTCGATCCGCCGCAGCGACGGGCGGGTCAGCGTGCCCAGCCGCACCGTGAGCCGGTCCGGGTCGCGGCGGCGCCGCGCCCAGAGGGCACCGGACGGGCCGGTGGCGGTCAGCAGCACCGACGCCGGGTCGGGAAACGTGGTGTTGCGCAGCTCCCGCTCCTCGACGGCCGCCTCGCGCAGCTCCAGTTCGAGGGAGGCGCGGCGCAGCCGGTAGACGCGCAGCGACTCCTCGTACTGCTTGCGGCCGGTGCGGCGGCCGATGATCCAGTTGCTGACCGCCATCATCGGGCTGAAGAAGATGAAGATCATGAAGTAGAAGGACCGGAAGAGGCCCATCATGATCAGGCCCATCATCAGCGGCGCCAGCACGAACAGCAGCGGGAACGCCCGCGGCCCGGGACGCGACGGCGGGCCCTGCATCCGCATCGTCTCGGCGTCCAGGTGCGGCGCGATCCGCGGCGGACGGTTGTACTCCACCGCCATGCCGTCCGACGACGGGTTCACCGCCGCGTCCGGCTGGAACGGCGCCGTCAGCCGCAGCAGATGCTCGCCCAGGGAGAGGTCGGCGAAGGCCGGCCACTCGGCGGAGCCGTCGTCCGGCGGCGGCCGGTGGCCCGGCGGCCGCTCCGGCTCGGCCGGCGGCAGCCCGTCGGGACCGGGCGCCACGGAGTGTCCGCCGGTGCCGCCGTCGCGGACCCCGGCGGGCTCCTCCGCCGTCAGCGGGGTGCCGGTCTCCGGGTCCACCGGCGGCGGGGGCGTCAGACTGCGCAGCCCGCAGCTCTCCTCGTCGGCGTCCTCCGGCAGCAGGTAGGTCACCTCGCCGTCCGGGCCGACGGTGAGCCAGACACCGTGGTCGGGGGCGCCGCCGCCGGACAGCCGCAGCGCGCAGCCGCGGGCGGTGCCGATCTCGTGGCTGCCCGCGCCGAGCCGCCAGACCCGGCCCGCGCCGGGCCCGCCGACGTGCCGCACCTCGATGAGGACGGGGTCGCCCGGCGCCGGGGACCACGCCCGCGACGGGTGGTCCGTGGCGCACGGCGCGCCCAGACCGAGGACGGCGCCGTCCCGGATACCGGAGCCGCGCAGCGGCAGCGCGCCGTCCAGCGCGCGGTCACCGAGGTAGACCTGCGGGGGCGGCGGGGGCGTGGCGGAGGGCTCGCCGGTGTCCGGCGGCGGCGGGGCCAGGGAGGCGGCGAGGTCGGCGACGGTCGCCTGCTCGGGCACATCGAGCAGATGGTCCGTCAGGCGTCCGGCGTCGGAGGTGGTGAGCGTCAGTTTCACGGGGGTCCCACTGATCGGTGCCGTCAAAGGGGCGGTACGGGGCGAGCGGCCGCCGGGCGGCGGCCGCTCGCGGTGCGGCGGGTCGGGTCAGGAACGCGCGGCGGGCCGGGCGGCGGCGCCGGGCGTCTCCTGCTCCTGGTCGGCGGGTGCGGCCTGGCCGGGGAACCCGTCGGCGGCGTCCTGCGCGGTCTGAGCCGAGCCCGCGCGCGCCGAGACGCCGGGCGCACCGGCGGCGCCGCTCCGGGCGGAGGCACCCGGAGCGGGCGGCTCGGCCGTCGCGGCGGCGCTCTTCGCGGTGGACACCGGGCGGCGCTCGGCGGGCGCCGGGGCACGGCCGCCGGCGGTCGCCGTCTCCACCGCGGCGTCCTCGTCGAACAGCGCGTCCGGGTGGCCGTCGGCCATGCCCGCGGCGGGCGGCGGCGGCAGCACCGGCGGCAGGTCGGTCAGCACCCGGGAAAGGGCCCGGCCCAGCGCGTTCGCCGAGGTCAGCAGCGGGGTTCCGGCGAACAGGAGCTGGCCGTGGCGGTCCGTCAGCAGCCGCCGGGCGTGGCCGCGGGGCCGACCGGGCACCACGATCCGCAGCCGGGGCGGGCCGCCGGGGCTGCGCCCGAAGTCGTCGGGGAGCGGATCGGGCAGCTCGGCGGCGGCGAGCACCGGCGCGATGCCGTGCTTCGGCTCCGTCTCCCGGGCGGCGCGGTACGCCTCGCGGACCGGTGCGCCCGGGTGCCGCGGGTGGACGCCCTCGGCGACGGTCACCAGCCCCTCCGGGAGCCGCGCGTCGAGCTGCGCGGCGAGCGCCCGGACCATGGCGGGGGCGGTGCGGGCATCGCCCTCCACCGCCGTGAGGGCGGGCCCCGACGCCAGGTCGAGGAAGGCGCAGCGGCCCTCCCCGACACCGATGGCGACGAGCAGCGGCGGGCCGTCCTCCGCGGACGGCGCGACGGCGGGCAGGTCCTCACGCCGCACCGTCCAGCGGCGCGGATCGTCCGGGTCCTCCGACCAGGGGGCGCCGGGCGCGTCGGCGGGGGTGCCGGCGAACAGCACGGTGACGGTGGCGCCGTCGGCCAGCGCCGCGTACGGGCGCGGGGCACGGTCGGCGGCGGAGCCGGGTGCGGCCGCCTGCCGGGCGGCGGTCACGGCGCGCTCGGCGTCGCGCCAGGTGTGCGGGGACTTCAGATGGCGCACCAGCAGCCGCAGCGCCTTGCGGTGTGCGCGCAGGGCGCGCAGCGGTGCGCCGAAGGCGTAGGCGGTGGCGGTGGCCTCACGGCGTACGGCGTCCTTGGACGCCTTCCAGCCGCCCGCCCGCTTCACGGGGATCCGCAGCAGCAGGAAGAGCAGCAGGACCATCCCGAGCACGCCGAGGATGGTGAAGATGAGGTTCTGGTGGGCGCTGATGAAGGCGAACGGATCGCCGGAACGGCTCATGCGGCGGCGCTTTCGGCGGGGGAGGGAGGGGGCGTCGCGGTCGTACGGTCGGCGGGGTGCGGGGGCGTCGCGTTCGTGGCGGTCCTCGTGGTCGTGTTCCGCAGCCGGGGGCGCGGGACGGTGGGCCGGGAAGGGGCGGCGAGTTCACGCCGCATTGCGAGCAGAGCGTAGTGCGTACGGGACTTGACGGTGCCACGCGGTATGCCCATGGCCTGGGCGGCATCGGCTCCCGTGCGGTCCATCAGATGGATGTGGACGAGGGCGTCACGGTGTTCGGGGCTCAGCCGGCACAGCGCCTGGGTGATCACGCAGCGGTCCACGACGGCGTCGGCCATGTCCGCCCCGGCGGGACGGGTCAGGGCCTCGGCGGGCGTCGGGCCCACCGGGACGGCCCGTTCGCGGCGGTGCGCGTCCACGGCGAGGTTGTGCGCCACGGTGAACAGCCAGGATCCGAGCCGGGGAGTGCCCCGCCCGGTGTCCGCGCGCCCCGGCCCTTCGCCCCTGCCCACGTTCCGCCGGCGGTGACCGTCCTCAGGCCCCGTACAGGAACCGGTGGCCCGGGGGCCCGGGGGCGGCACGGACGCGGTCTCATCCGCCCGGGGCATCCCGTCTTCCCGCAACGTCCGGGATTCATCGGCCTTCTGACATTCCTGGCCGTTCGGCGGTCCAGGGGTGCCTTGCGGTGATTTCCCCCTGGCCGGGCAGCTTTCCCGCTCTTCCTCCCCTCCGTCGTATCCGTCCTCCTCCGCGGCCTCCCGGAGCGCGCCGGACCCGTAGGGGGGTTCGGTGGCGCGGAGTTCGTGGAGGTCCTCCTCGGCGAGGTCGAGGCGGTCGGCGGCGAGCCAGGCGCGCAGGAAGGTCTCCTGCACGATGTCCTCGGCGCGGTAGGGGTCGCCGGAGGTCAGCCGGGCGGCATAGCGCAGCAGCGCGGGACGGTGCCGCTCCATCGCGCCGCGCAGCAGCGCGTCCGCGGAGGCGGGCGGGCGTATCCCGCCGGAGCGGCTGCCGTCTGCACGAGGTGTCGACGGGTGGGCCGTGTGCAAAACGGGCACTCCTCCTCGGACAGGGCACGAACCGGGAAAGGCTCTCTCGTGCCAGCCGGTACGTGGCGTTTTCTCGGCGCGGGGCGCGGGGGGTGATGGAGTCCGTGGGGCTCCCCGATCCTGGTCGGGGGTGCGCCGCTCCCGCCCCGGGTGGTCATCCCGGGAGCGCGCCGGATACTTCGCGAGCTTGACGCAAAGTCCGGCCCGGCAACCTCAAGGGACCCTCTGAACTTCTCACAGAATACGTGAAGTGTGCAGCCATGATCCGTGCCGATCCGGCCGTCGCGGAGCGTCGCGGGCGCGCTGACGCGCCTTCGGCCTGCGACGCCGTCGGTGGAACTGCGCCGTGTTCATATGAAGTTCACCGCCCCGCCCGTCACACCCGTGCCCACCGGACCCGTCACGCCCGTGGCCGACAATCGCCCCTCGGCTCCGGATGCCGGTCCACCGGGTGTCCGACGTGCCGATACGTCGCGCCGTCAGGAGCCGTGGAAGAGGCGGCTGCGGTGGGAGGCGCGGCGGGCGGTGGCGAGGAGCGCCTGGAGCTGGGGGCCGAACTGGTCGGCGTGGTGGAGTCGCCGGTGGAAGGGGAGGCGGACGTCGTGGTGGCCGAGCGGGTACTCCAGGCGCAGGGTGAGGCCGTACCGGTCGAGGGCCAGCGGGAGCGCCCGCCGGACATGGCGGCGCAGGCGCGGCTCGACCAGGCGCAGCAGCAGGGGGACGAGGTGTTCGTGCCCGTCGGCGAGGTGGGTGAGCAGGCCCGCCTCGCGGGTGGCGAGCGGGTCCGGCGCGGCGGCCAGCAGTTCGTCCAGGGGGACGGAGGTGCGGCCGGTGGGCGTGGTGAGGACGGCGCGGCCGAACTCCAGGCACCGGCCGGTCTCCGTCCCCGGCCCGTTCGGGGGCAGCGGCCGGCCGGTCAGGGTGAGACGGGCGCGTACCCGGCTCCGGGCCGGGAGCGGGGCGATATCGGTGAATTCGAGAGTGGTGGTGGAAAGTTCCCGCTCCGTCCCGGTGTGACCGTCGGGTGCCGGATGGAGGTGGAGCGGGCTCGCCGTCCCGTCGGCGCCCGTACGGGAGATCTCCGTGCGGTCTCCGCCGGTCAGCAGGGACATCGACTGCGCCGAGGCCAGGATCGTACGGACCTGTTCGGCGCTGGTCGGCCGTCCCCCGGGGGAGCTGAAGATGCGCACACACGCCTCCTGGATTATTAGGTAAGGCTAACCTTGCTTGCGTGGGGGTGTGCGGGGGTGCGCCGGGGTGGCGTCGGCGGGTGGTGGCGCCGGGAGGCCCGCGGCGATCCGGTCAAGTCCCGCGCCGCACCGAGGTGTTCGGGCGCGAGGGGACGCGCCGCGGGGGAAGAGGCCGGACGCGAGGCGGACCGGCGCCCGCGGAGGACCGGCGCCCACCGGGACCGCCGTCGCCCCCGCGCCCGCCCGGACCGGCGGCACGCCCGCCCGCCGCCGACCGGGGGAGGGGCGGCGCGGCCCGGGCGGAGGATGCTTGGATGGGCCGGTCGAACACGGGAGCTGGCGCGCCCCCGCAGGGGGAACGGCCGCCGGAGCCCGTGGTCACGACGGTACGGACAGCTTCTGACCGGTGAGAGGGCGCGACCTGTGAAGATCCTCATCAGCGCGGACATGGAGGGCGCCACCGGCGTCACCTGGCCCGCCGACGTGCTGCCGGGCACGCCCCAATGGGAGCGCTGCCGCCATATGTTCACCTCCGACGTCAACGCCGCGGCCGCCGGGTTCTTCGCCGGCGGCGCCGACGAGGTGCTGATCAACGAGGCGCACTGGACGATGCGGAACCTCCTGCTGGAACAGCTCGACGAACGCGTCCAGATGCTCACCGGCCGCCACAAGTCCCTGAGCATGGTCGAGGGCGTCCAGCACGGCGACGTCGACGGCATCGCCTTCGTCGGCTACCACACCGGCGCCGGCACCGAAGGCGTCCTCGCCCACACCTACCTCGCCAACTCCCTCACCGGCGTCTGGGTCAACGGCACCCGCGCCAGCGAGGGCTACCTCAACGCCCTCGTCGTCGCCGAGTACGGCGTCCCCGTCGTCCTCGTCACCGGCGACGACCGCACCTGCGCCGACGCCCGCGGCTACGCCCCCGGCGCCCGCACCGTCGCCGTCAAGGACTACGTCTCCCGCTACGCCGCCGTCTGCCGGCCCCCGGCCCGTACCGCCGCCGACATCCGCGAGGCGGCCCGCGAGGCCACCGCGCTGGCGGTCCGCCACGAGCCCGCGCGCGGCGGACCGTTCCGGGTGGAGATGGAGTTCGACGCCGAGCACCTCGTCGGCGCCGCCTCCTGCGTCCCCGGCGTCGAACGCTGCGGGGAGCGCCGCGTCGCCTACACCAGCGACGACATGTACGAAGGGATCCGCTGCTTCAAGGCGGTCACCACTCTCGCCTCGTCCGCCGTGGAGGAACAGTATGGCTGAGCAGCACTTCGGAGCCGTCGACGACAAGGCCCTCGACGAGGTCGTCCGCTTCACCTCCGACCTGATCCGCATCGACACCACCAACCACGGCGACGGCGCCTGCCGGGAGCGCCCGGCCGCCGAGTACGTCGCCGAAGCCCTCGCGGAGACCGGGCTCGAACCGGCGCTGCTGGAGCGGACCGAGGGCCGTACCAACGTCGTCGCCCGGATCGAGGGCACCGACCCGTCGGCCGACGCCCTCCTCGTCCACGGCCACCTCGACGTCGTCCCCGCCGAGCCCGCCGACTGGAGCGTGCACCCCTTCTCCGGCGAGGTCCGCGACGGCGTCGTCTGGGGGCGCGGCGCCATCGACATGAAGAACATGGACGCGATGGTGCTCGCCACCGTCCGCCGCTGGGCCCGCGACGGCGTCCGGCCGCGCCGCGACATCGTCCTCGCCTTCACCGCCGACGAGGAGGCCAGCGCCGACGACGGCTCCGGCTTCCTCGCCGACCGGCACGCCGCGCTCTTCGAGGGCTGCACCGAGGGCATCAGCGAATCCGGCGCCTTTTCCTTCCACACCGACACCGGGCTGCACCTCTACCCCGTCGCCGCGGGGGAGCGCGGCACCGCCTGGCTGAAGCTGACCGCCCACGGCCGCGCCGGACACGGCTCGAAGGTCAACCGCGACAACGCCGTCACCCGCCTCGCCGCCGCCGTCACCCGCATCGGCGAGCACCGCTGGCCGGTCCGGCTCACCCCCACCGTCCGCGCCGCGCTCCGCGAACTCGCCGCCCTGCAGGGCATCGACGCCGACCCGGACGCACCGGACTTCGACGTCGACGCCCTCCTCGCCCGCCTCGGCACCGCCGCCGAGCTGGTCGAGCCGACCGTCCGCAACAGCGCCAACCCGACGATGCTGGACGCCGGTTACAAGGTGAACGTCATCCCCGGCAGCGCCGCCGCCCAGGTGGACGGCCGGATCGTGCCCGGCGGCGAGGACGAGTTCCGCGCCACCTTGGACCGGCTCACCGGACCCGGCGTCGACTGGACGGTCGACCACGGCGAGGTCGCCCTCCAGGCACCCGTCGACTCGCCCGCCTTCGCCGGGATGCGCGCCGCCCTGGAGCACTTCGACCCGGACGCCCACGTCGTCCCGTACTGCATGTCCGGCGGGACCGACGCCAAGCAGTTCTCCCGGCTCGGCATCACCGGCTACGGCTTCTCGCCGCTCAAGCTCCCGCCGGGCTTCGACTACCAGGCGCTCTTCCACGGCGTGGACGAACGCGTCCCCGTCGACGCCCTGCACTTCGGCGTCCGCGTCCTGGACCGCTTCCTGCTCCGCGCCTGACCGCCCGCGCGGCCGGCACCCGCCCGGGGCCGGCCGCGCCCCCGCCACGCCCCGTCGTCCGCGCACCCCACGATCCGGCCCCGCCGGTGCACAAGGAGGAAGACCCCGCATGGTGACCACGGCCCCCTACGGAACCTGGACGTCCCCCGTGGACGCCGAGGCCGTCGCCGCCCACGACGGACGCCCCGCCTTCATCGGCGTGATCGGCGACGAGATCTGGTGGACCGCGCCGCGCCCCGCCGAGGGCGGCCGCCGGGCGCTCGTCCGCCACCGCGCCGACGGTACGGAGGAATCCGTCCTCCCCGCGCCCTGGAACGTCCGCAGCCGCGTCCACGAGTACGGCGGTCAGCCCTGGGCCGGGACCGTCACCGACCACGGGCCGCTCGTCGTCTTCAGCGACTTCGCCGATCAGCGCCTCTACGCCTACGCCCCCGACCACGACACGGCGCCCCGGCCCCTCACCCCGCTCTCACCCGTCGGCGACGGACTGCGCTGGGCCGATCCGGTGCTCGTCGGTGACGAGGTGTGGTGCGTCCTGGAGGAGTTCACCGGCGGCGGCCCCACCGACGTCCGCCGCCTCGTCGCCGCCGTCCCCCTCGACGGCTCCGCCGCCGACGACCGCGCGGCCGTCCGGGAGCTGAGCGACGACCGGCACCGCTTCGTGACCGGCCCCCGCTTGTCGCCCGACGGCCGCCACGCCGCCTGGCTCGCCTGGGACCACCCCCGGATGCCGTGGGACGGCACCCTCGTGATGCTCGCGGACGTCACGGACGGGGAGTTCACCGCCGTCCGCCCGCTCCTCGGCGACCTCGGCCCCGACGTGCCCGCGCCCGGCAGGCGCGGGGAGTCCGTCGCGCAGATCGAATGGGCCCCGGACGGCGCGCTGCTCTTCGCCTCCGACCGCGAGGGCTGGTGGGAGCTGTACCGCACCGAGATCGACGGCGACCGGGCCAAGGAGCCCCGGCGGCTGTGCGGCGCCCGGCAGGAGGAGTTCGGCGGGCCGCTGTGGAACATCGGCTCACGGTGGTTCCTGCCCCTGGAGAGCGGCACCGTCGCCACCCTCCACGGCCACGGCACCACCGCCCTCGGCATCCTCGACCCGGTCAGCGGCGACCTCGTCGACACCGCAGGACCCTGGACGGAGTGGGCGCCCGCCCTCGCCGTCCACGGCAGCCGCGTCATCGGCGTCGCCGCCGGACACCGCACCGGCTACGAGATCGTCGAACTGGACACCTGCACCGGCCGCGCCCGCGTCCTGGCCCACCGCCACACCGACGCCGTCGACCCGGCCCACTACCCGCGGCCCGAGGCCCGTACCTTCACCGGGCCCGGCGGGCGCGACGTCCACGCCCACCTCTATCCGCCGCACAACCCGGACCACACCGCGCCCGACGGGGAACTCCCGCCGTACGTCGTCTGGGCCCACGGCGGTCCCACCGGCCACGCCCCGCTCGTCCTCGACCTGGAGATCGCCTACTTCACCTCCCGCGGCATCGGCGTCGCCGAGGTCAACTACGGCGGCTCCACCGGCTACGGCCGCGAATACCGGGAGCGGCTGCGCGGGCAGTGGGGCGTGGTCGACGTCGAGGACTGCGCCGCCGTCGCCCGGGCGCTGGCCGACGAAGGCACCGCCGACCGCGCCCGGCTCGCCATCCGCGGCGGCAGCGCCGGCGGCTGGACCACCGCCGCCTCCCTCACCTCGACGGACCTGTACGCCTGCGGCACCATCAGCTACCCGATCCTGGACCTCGCGGGCTGGGCCACCGGCGAGACCCACGACTTCGAATCGCGGTACCTGGAATCCCTCGTCGGCCCGCTCGCCGAGGTCCCCGACCGCTACCGCGAGCGCTCGCCGCTGCACCACGCCGACCGCGTCCGGGCACCGTTCCTGCTGCTCCAGGGGTTGGACGACGTCATCTGCCCGCCCGCGCAGTGCGACCGCTTCCTCGCCGAGGTCGCCGGGCGCGGCGTCCCGCACGCCTACCTCGCCTTCGAGGGGGAGGGCCACGGCTTCCGCCGCGCCGACACCATGATCCGCGCCCTGGAGTCCGAACTCGCCCTGTACGCCCATGCGTTCGGCTTCGAGCGGCCGGACCTGACACCGCTCGACCTGCGGTCCTGACCGGTGCCGCCGGGCCGCCTCGCCATCGGGCGGCCCGGCGGCACCGGCGCACGGGACGGCGGACGGTGCGCGCACCGGGCCTCAACTGCCCCCTGACGGGCCCGAATCCCTCCCGTCCGGGCCGTTGACACCCCTGTCGGGCGTACCGGAGCATGAGCGCGCCGTTACCGACTGGTGGGTACGGCACGTCTCGTGGAGGTCCTCGTGCCCAGCGTCTTCCGCCCCGCGCACCGCCGTTCCACCCGCCCCGCACTCCGCGCCGCCCTCACCGTGGTGACCGCCACCGCGCTCACCGCCCCGCTCACCCTCGCCGCCCCGGCCACCGCCGCGTCCGCCGACCCGTACACCGCCACCGCGCTGAAGCTCACCGTCCACGCGGGCGACCGCGACTGCACCGTGGACGCCGACCTCTACCGCCCGGCGGGCGCCGACGCGGCGCACCCCGCGCCCGCCGTGCTGACCACCAACGGCTTCGGCGGCAGCAAGTCCGACGGCTCCACCGCCGCGACGGCCCGGGCGTTCGCCGCCCGCGGCTACGTCGCCCTCGCCTACTCCGGGCTCGGCTTCGGCAAGTCCGGCTGCCCGATCTCACTGGACGACCCGCGGATCGACGGGAAGGCGGCGAGCCAACTGATCGACTTCCTCGCCGGTTCCCGCGCCGCCGACGACGGCACCCGCGTCGACTACGTCACCAAGGACCGCACCGCGAAGGGCGCCGCCCCCGACCCCCGCGTCGGCATGATCGGCGGCTCCTACGGCGGCGCCATCCAGATGGCCACCGCCGCCGTCGACCACCGCGTGGACGCCCTCGTCCCCCTCATCACCTGGAACGACCTCTCGTACTCCCTCGACCCGAACAACGCGGGCCGCACCGACGGGGTCGGCGGCCCGCTTCCCGGCGCGTACAAGAAGGAGTGGACCAGCGGGTTCTTCCTGATAGGTGAGGCGCAGGGGCTGCTGAACCCGGGCCTGGACCCGTCCCGGACCGGCAGCGCGGGCTGTCTGCACTTCGTCGCCGGCGCCTGCCGCACCAAACGGCTGCTGGACTCCGGCAGTTACCCCGAGGACCGCACCCGTCAGATGCTGACGTACGCGCGCGGCGTCTCGCCGGTGTCGTACCTGAAGTCGGTCAAGGCGCCGACCCTGCTCGTCCAGGGCGAGGCCGACACCCTCTTCAACCTCAACGAGGCGGCCGCCACCTACCGCACCCTCACGGCCCAGGGCACCGACACCAAGATGATCTGGCAGTCCTGGGGCCACAGCGGCGGCATGGCCGATCCCGCGCCCGGCGAACTCGACCTGGGCAAGGGCAACCTGGACACCAGCTACGTCGGCCGCCGCGTCCTGGCGTGGTTCGACCGCTACCTCCGCCACCGCACCGCCACGGACACCGGCCCCGCCTTCGCCTACTACCGCGACTGGGCCGCCGACGGCGACACGTACGCCACCGCGGACGCCTTCCCGGCGGCCGGCGCGCGCAAGCTGTACCTCTCCGGTGACGGCACGCTCGTCGGCAGCCGCGCCGAGGTGGTCCGCGGCAGCCGCGAGTACCGCAACTGGCTGATCCCCACCAGCCATTCGGAGAGCTCCCTCGCCGGGACGCTGGGCATGACCGACCCGGCACCGTACGACCTGCGGGGCACCGCCCTGGACTGGACGTCCGCGCCCGTCACCGGAGAGCCGCTGGACGTCGCGGGCATCCCCCGGGCGACGCTGAAGGTCATCTCGCCCCGGGCCGAGCGGACCCAGCACAGCACGGACGCCGCCGACCGGCTGGTGCTCTTCGCCAAGCTCTACGACGTCGCGCCGGACGGCTCGCAGACGCTGGTGCACCGCTTGGTGGCGCCGGTACGGGTCCCCGACGTCACCCGGAAGTTCACCGTCCAACTGCCGGGCATCGTCCACCGCTACGCCCCCGGCCACCGGCTGCGCTTCACGATCGCCGCGAGCGACGGCGCCTACAAGGGCAACCGCGGCATCAAGCCGGTGACGGTCACCAGCGCCCCCGACGACACCGGGGTCCTCGAACTCCCCGTCGTCGCGGGGAGCGTGCGGTAGGGCGAAGGGCGCGTCCGGCGGGCCCCGCGCGCCGTCCCGTGAGCCACCGGGGCGGCGCGTTCGCGCGGGCCGGGCGGGCGCCTTCCCGGGCCGGTCACGGACGCCCGGCCCGCGCCGGAGCCCCGCGGCCGACACCCGTACACCACCGCCCGGCAGCGGACGGAGACGGTCCGCCTCCGCCGCGCGCCGCACCTGCCGTCCCACCCGCCCCACCACGGCTCCGGCGCTCCGTTCGCCGCCCACCCCCGGCTACCCCCGGCCCGGCACACGGTGCCAGACTGCGTCCATGGGGCAACGACACGGCGGGAAGACCGCGCAGGCGTGGGCGGCGCTCGGCGGCGCCCCGGAGCTGACGGACCGGATCCGGTACACCGGGTCACAAGGACTGCTGCCCGCCCGGCTGCCGGTGCGGGACCTGGCCTGCGCCACGGTCGCCTGCTGCGCACTGGCCGCCGCCGAACTCACCGCCCGCCGCACCGGGCGCCCGGTGCCCGCCGTCCGCGTCGACGAGGGTGCGGTGGCGACCGCCTTCGTCAGCGAACGCCATCTGCGCGTCGACGGCCGCGCCGCCTCCACCTTCGCCCCGCTCTCCCGCTTCTGGCGCACCGCCGACGGCTGGGTACGCACCCACGCCAACTACCCGCACCACCGCGAGCGGTTGCTGCACGCCCTCGGTCTGCCCGCGTCCGCCGACGCCACCGCCGTCGCCGCCGAGCTGGCCGGACGGCGCGCCGAAGAGGTCCAGGAGGCGGTGTACGCGGCGGGCGGTCTCGCGGTCGCCGCCCGTACGCCCGAGGAGTGGGCCGTCCACGGCCAGGGCGCGACCGTCGCCACCCACCCGCTCGTCACCCGCCAGCGCCTCGGCGCGGGCGCCCCGCCCCGCCGCCTGCCGCCCCTGACCGGCACTCCGCTGCTGCCCGCCCACGGCCTGCGGGTCCTCGACCTGACCCGGGTCATCGCGGGCCCGGTCGCCACCCGCACGCTCGCGCTGCTCGGCGCCGATGTGCTGCGGATCGACGCTCCGCAGTTGCCGGAGAGCCAGGACGCGCACGACGACACCGGGTTCGGCAAACGCTCCACCACCCTCGACCTGGGCGCCCGCGCCGGCCGGACCCGCTTCGAGGAGCTGCTGGCCGGTGCGGACGTGGTGGTGACCGGCTACCGCCCCGGCTCCCTCGACCGCTTCGGCCTCGCCCCCGAGGCGCTGGCCGAACGCCGTCCGGGGCTGGTCCTCGCCCGCCTCTCCGCCTGGGGCGACGACGGCCCCTGGGGTGGCCGCCGGGGCTTCGACAGCCTGGTCCAGGTGGCCACCGGCATCGCCGCCGTCGAGGCGGACGCCGACGGCACCCCGGGTGCCCTGCCCGCCCAGGCGCTCGACCACGGCACCGGCTACCTGCTCGCCGCGGCGGTACTGCGCTCCCTCACCGAACAGACGGAGACGGGCGACGCCCGGCTCACCACGGTCTCCCTGGCCCGCACCGCCCGCTGGCTGGTGCACGGCGCCGCCCCGGACCTCACGCCCGCCCCCGCGGACGACGGCGCGTACGACCCCGGGCACCATCTGCGGACCATGGACGGCCCGGCCGGCCGGCTGCGGTACGCCGCCTCGCCCGTCACGTTCGACGGCGGGCCCGCGGACTGGGCCACCCCGCCCGGCCGGTGCGGGGCGGACGCGCCCCGGTGGCGCGACGGCTGACCGCGACGCTCCGGCCGACCCGGCCCGCGAGGACCCGGGCAGGTCGGCCGGCCTGCCCCGCGCCGTCCGGACGTGCCTGGCACCACGCGCCCGCCGCTCCGTACGATCGCCCGATGACCGCTGATCAGTACCTCGCGACGGGCCCCCGGGTGGGCATCCGGCACTTCACCCCGGACGACTGCGCGGAGTTCACCGCCCGCGCGCGGGAGAGCGCCGCGCTGCACCACCCGTGGCTCGCCCCGCCGTGCGACGCCGACGCGTACGCCGGGTACACCGCCAAGCTCCGCGAACCGCTGCGCGAGGGCTTCCTGATCTGCGAACGCGACGGTGGCGCCCTCGCCGGCTACCTGACGATCAACAACATCGTGCACGGCGCCTTCCGCTGCGGGGCGATCGGCTACGGCGGCTTCGCCCACGCCACCGGGCGCGGCCTGATGAGCGAGGGCCTGGGCCTGGTCCTGCGGTACGCCTTCGACGTCCTCGGGCTGCACCGGCTGGAGGCCAACATCCAGCCGGGCAACGCCCGTTCCCTCGCGCTGGTGGGCCGGGCGGGCTTCCGGCTGGAGGGCTTCTCGCCGGACTTCCTCTTCATCGACGGCGCCTGGCGCGACCACGAGCGCTGGGCGATCACCAGCGAGATGGTGGCGCGGGACGCGGCGTCCTGACGGGGCGGACGGTGACCGGGTCCGGACCGGCCCCGGGCCCGGGAGCCGGTGGCCTCAGCGGCCCTTGCGGTTGATCTTCATCGTGTCCATGTCGGTGGCGGTGGAGCGGAGGTTGCGGTAGCCGTGCCCGGCGGCCCGCAGCGCCTCCTCCGCCTTCTCCTCGGCGAGGGCGGCGGCCATCTCCTCTCCGTCCTCGGCGTCCGAGACGATGGTGTAGCGGTAGCTGAACGACACCAGCGCGGTGTCGTAGGCCAGCGATCCCTCGGGTGTGAACCGCAGCCGCGCCAGCCCGTGGTCGTCGGCCTCGGCGAGGAGGGTGGCGCGGGACTCCGCCGACAGGCGGTCCCAGGTGCCGCGGACGATCACTCGGTAGGTGTGCTGCGCTGCCATCGGCCCGTCTTTCCGTATTCCGTGGTGCGCGGGGTGTTTGCCGCCCCGGCTGTCCGTACCGCCCGGCGCCGCCGGAGGGCGCGGACAGCGTAGACGGGCGGGGGCGGCGGTGCGCGGGAATTTCCCGGCGGCGGGCGCATCGGGGGCGCCCGGGCCCGTCGTCCTCGGCCGCCACCGCGCCCGGAAAATTCATCCGGAGAGAGCAGCGGGACGCGGAATCATCCGCGATGGTTACGCGTTGTGACGAACATGAAGGCAATCATTGCGAACAGTTACGGCGGTCCTGAGGTTCTCACGCTCGCCGATCGCCCCGACCCCAAGGTCGGCCCCGATTCCGTCCTCGTCCGGGTGCGTGCCGCCGGGGTCAATCCGGTCGACTGGAAGGTCGTCGCCGGTGGGCTCGATCCCATGATGGACGCCTACTTCCCGCTCATCCCCGGCTGGGACGTGGCCGGTGAGGTGGTGGCCACCGGCGCCGACGCCACCGAATTCGCCGTCGGTGACGAGGTCATCGGCTACGTCCGCAAGGACGCCGTCCAGCACGGCACCTACGCCGAGCTGGTCGCCGCGCCGGTGCGCACCCTCGCCCGGCGTCCGGCGGCTCTGAGCTGGCAGCAGGCCGCGGGGCTGCCGCTCGCCGGGCTGACGGCGTACCAGTCGATCCGCCGGGTCGGCCTGCGCCACGGCGAGACGGTGCTGGTGCACGCGGCGTCCGGCGGGGTCGGCTCGCTCGCCGTGCAGATCGCCGTGGCCGAGGGCGCCCGCGTCATCGGCACCGCGGGCGAGCGCAACCACGCCTTCCTCCGCTCCCTGGGCGCCGAGCCGGTGGCCTACGGTCCCGGGCTCGCCGAGCGGGTCCGGGAGAGGGCGCCCGGTGGCGTGGACGCGGCGCTGGACTTCGTCGGCGGCGGGGTGGTGGCCGTCTCCCAGGAGGTCCTCAAGGACGCGTCCCGGGTGGCGTCGATCGCCGACGGCGAGGTCACCGCCCGCGGCGGGCACATGGTGTGGGTGCGGCCCGACAGCGCCGATCTCACCGCCCTCGCCACGCTGGCGGACGCCGGCCGTCTGACGGTCCCGGTCGAGGCCACCTTCCCGCTCGCCGAGGCGGCCGACGCCTTCCGCCTCAGCCAGGGCGGCCATGTCCGGGGGAAGATCGTGCTGGAGGTGGCGTGAGGGGAGTGGGCGGAGGAGCCGGCCGACGGCGCGGGGCGGGGGGCCGGCCTCGTGCGGGCGGTCGCGCGCGGGCGACTCCGTTTGAGGGCTTCTCGCGCCGGTGACCTGCGCGGACGCCTCGTGCGCATGGCTTCGGACGGGCGGCTTCGCCCAGGTGGCTTCGCCCGGTGAGCTGTGTGGCTGATCTCGGGCGGGGCCTCGTGCGGACGGTTCCGGGCGGGCGGTGCGGCCGTCGGTGTGGGGTGTCCGGAGCCGCACCGCCCGTCTGCCGGGTCGGGGGTGCGGTCAGCCGCCCTGCCGGTCGACGTACTCGAAGACCGAGCCGTCCGGGTGGCGGGCGATGAGGTTGCGGCCGATCGGGGTCGGCAGCGGGCCGGCGATGATCTCCGCGCCGACCGCCCGCAGATCGGCCACCGCCTCGTCCACATCCTTGACGGCCAGTGTCGCGGTCACCTTCGACAGCACCGAGAGCTCCGCCTCCGGACCGCTCATGAGGAAGAAGCAGCCCACCGCCGCGACCGCGACCGGCCCGCGCCGGAAACGCACCGCCTCGGCCCCGGTCAACCGCTCGTAGACCCCGACCGCCGCGTCCAGATCGCCGACACACACCCGCAAGGAAGTCCCCAGAATGTCCATACGGGGCAGGGTAGTTGAGGGCGCGGGCGGTACGCGATCAGCGGATCGGACGCACCGTGAGGGATGGTGCGGGGCACGGTTGTGCGGCCGCGCCGCGACACCTCGGGCGGCCGTGCCGCGCGGCCGTGCGCCCGCGCGGGTGCGTGCCCCGCGCACCCGCGCCCGCCGTACCTCGCGTGGCCGTGCGCCCCGCGTCGTACCTCGGGCGCCCGTGCCCCGCGCCGCCGTACCTCGGGCGCCCGTGCCCCGCGCCGCCGTGCCCCGCGCTGCCGTGCCCCGCGCTGCCGTGCCTCTTCACCGCCCTGCCCCCGCGGATCTCACACCCGGCAGAGGAGTTCGCCGTTCAGCACGGCGAACCAGGCGTCCTCGGCGGCGCCCCAGGTGCGCCAGGTCGCGGCGATCTCCGTCAGTTCCTGCGGGGTGGCGTGGCCGCCGTCCACCGCGCGTTCGGCGTACGCGGAGGAGACCGTGCGGTCCGCCCACAGGCCGCTCCACCAGGCGCGCTCCTCGGGGGTGCGGTAACACCAGGCGGAGGCGGTCGCGGTGACCGTCTCCGGGGCGAAGCCCGCCTCGCGGGCCCAGGCGTGCAGGCGCCGCCCGGCATCCGGCTCCCCGCCGTTGGCGCGCGCCACCCGCTCGTAGAGGTCCAGCCAGGCGTCCATGCCGGGGACCTCCGGGTACCACGTCATCGCCGCGTAGTCCGCGTCGCGGACGGCGACGATGCCGCCGGGCTTGGTCACCCGGCGCATCTCCCGCAGCGCCTGGACGGGGTCGCCGACGTGCTGGAGCACCTGGTGGGCGTGGGTCACGCAGAAAGTGTCGTCCGGGTAGTCCAGTGCGTGGACGTCACCGACCGCGAAGCGGACGTTGGTCAGGCCCCGCTCCTCGGCGGTGGCGCGGGCCTTCTCCAGGATGCCGGGCGCGTGGTCGAGGGCGGTGACCTGACCGTCCGGCACCAGTGCGGCGAGGTCGGCGGTGATGGTGCCGGGGCCGCAGCCGATGTCCAGGACCTGCATATGTGGCTTGAGGGAACTCAGCAGGTAGGCGGCGGAGTTGGCGGCGGTGCGCCAGGTGTGCGAGCGGAGGACGGACTCGTGGTGGCCGTGGGTGTAGACGGCGGTTTCCTGCGGCATGGGGGGCTCCTTCGCGGCGTCGGACGGCGGCCCGATCCGGCGGGCCGCCCCGGGTCCCCGGGGCGCCCGTGCCGGTGGCACGGGCGCCCTCGCGGCGTGCGGAACCACCGTACGCCGACGTCTTGCATGACGAGAGAGGTATCTCAGGATTCGGGCAGCAGGCGGTAGACCGTCAGCGCCTCGTTCTCCTTCGTCAGCGTCAACGGGCCCGGAGCGGCGGCGACTTCACCGTCGTACGCCAGATCCGTACCGGCCGGCAGCCCGTCGATGCGCAGGCTGCGCAGCCGCGCCTCCTTGAGGACGGGGGAGGAGCGCGGGGTGCCGGTCAGCGCCGCGACCAGCAGCCGGGTGCGGGCCAGCCGGCCGGCCCGCACCACCCGCACGTCCAGCACACCGTCGGCCAGATCGTGGCGGCGTACGGGCGTCAGCCCCAGCCCGCGGTAGGAGCAGTTGCCGACGAACAGCATCCACAGCTCCATCCGGCGGCCGTTGATCTCGGCGGAGACCGGTTCGGCGGTGCGCAGGACGTGCCAGGCGGCGAGCACCCCCGCGGGCCAGGCGCCGATCATGCCCGCCCAGCGCTCCCGCAGCCGGACCAGCTCCGGATAGGCGCCGATCGAGAAGGTGTTGAGGAAGTGCCGGCTCTCGTGGTGCGGCGCGGTGCCGAAGCACGCCAGGTCGACGGCGACCGCCTCGCCGTCCTCCACGGCGCGCGCGGCCTCCCCGATCGTCTCGATGCCCAGGTCGTAGGCGAAGTGGTTGTGGGTGCCGCCGGGCAGCACCGCCAGTGGCAGCCCGTGCCGGACCGCGACGGCGGCCGCCGCGTTGACGGTGCCGTCGCCGCCGAGCACGCCCAGCGCCCCGCCGCACCGCTTGGCCTGCTCCGCCGCCTCCTCCAGCGCCTTGTCCAGATCGGGGGCGTCCGCCCCGCCGCAGGTCACGACCGTGGCGCGGGGCAGCGAGCCGCGCACCTCCGGCGCCCGGTCCGGCCGGGTCTCGCCGCGCTGCCCGGATCCCTGGTTCGCCACCACGAACAGTCCGCGGCCGCCGGGCAGCGCGGGCGCGTCGGCGCGCGGCCGGGCCGGCGGCGCCAGCTGGGCCCGGGTCGGGGCGAGGCCGCGCACCGCGAAGGCGGCACCGGCGCCGAGCGCGGCGCCCGCCAGCACGTCACCGGGGTAGTGCACCCCGGTGTAGACGCGGGAGAACGCCACGGACGCGGCGAGCGGCGCCAGCGCCAGCCCCCACCACCTGTTCTCGAAGGCGACCCCGGTGGCGAAGGCGACCGCGGACGCCGCGTGCCCGGACGGGAACGACGAGGTGAAGGGCTGACGGCGCAGACGGCGTATGACGGGCACCGGGTCCAGCAGCGGGCGCTCGCGCCGTACGGAGCGCTTGCCCAGGGTGTTGACGGTCGCGGAGGCCACGGCGAGGGAGGCGACCCCGCGGACGGCGGCCCGGCGGGCGGGCCGCCCGCCGAGCGCCGCGGCACCGGCCGCGAGCCCCAGCCAGAGCAGCCCGTGGTCCGCGCCGCGGGTCAGCCGCGGCAGGACGCGCTGCGCGCCGGGCCACTCGCGCGCGGCGATGGTGGTGAAGAGCCGTCGGTCGACTCGGGACAGGAGTGTTCGCATGCGCCCCCTTGTACCCCGAGCAGGGGTCCGGACACGACAGCGCCCCCCCGGCTCCGGCGCCGGAAGGGCGGCGGACCACCGCCCCGCCCCCGGCCCCGGCACCCGGTCACCACGCCCCGCTTCCCGGCACCGCACCCGCGCCACCGGGACCCGCTCACCCCGCGCCCCGGCCCTCCCGCCTCCCCGTTGCTCCGTTCGGATGGTGATGTCGCGGTCAGGTCCGGCCGGGTGGGCGTGGCGTGGGGTCCGCTGACGTGTCGGGGGTGTCCGGGGCGCGGGATCTGCCAAGGTGGGCCGGGCGTGATTCATGTGATGGGCCCACGAACGACCCACGCGGCCGACGGCCGGTCGGCGCACCGGCGGCGCCGCGACCGGCCGTCGGCGGCCCACCGCCCCGTCGTGTGCACTGTGGAGGTACGGATGCAGCGGACCGCCCCGGATCCGCGGCCGGAGCCCGCCCCGGACCCGCCGGGCCTCCCGGTGCTCCCCGAACTCGCCGACCGGCTCGCCGCCGCGGCCGGACGCGCCGACCCGGAACCGCCCGGCGGCTCCCCGGAGCTGCGCGCCGCCGCCGCCGGATACGCCGCGCGCCGCGTCCCGGCCGCCGGCCCCGACCGTCTCCTCCTCGGGCCCGGCGCTCCCGCCCTGCTCCTCGCCCTGTACGCGGCGGTGGGCGGCGCCGTGGTGCTGCCCCGGCCCTGCGCCGCCTGGTACGCGCCGCCCGCCCGGCTGCTCGGCCGCGCCGTGCACCTCGCGCCCGTACCGGCCGAATCGGGCGGCGCGCCGGACCCGTTCGCCTTCCTGGAGACCGTACGGCGGGCCCGGCTGGAGGGGGACGGGCCCGGGGCGCTGGTGCTGTCCGTCGCCGACGATCCGACCGGTACGTGTCCGCCGCCCGAGCTGCTGCACGAGGTGTGCGAGGCGGCGGTGGGGGAGGGGATGTGGGTGATCAGCGACGAGACGCGCCGCGATCTGCTGCACGATCCGCACGACACGGTGGTGCTCAGCCCCGCCGAGATGCTGCCCGCGGACGTCGTGGTGCTGACCGATCTGCGGGCCACCCTGCTGCCCGCGTCCTGGCCGGTCGGTACCGCCCGTTTCCCGGCGGGGGAGCGCGGCGCCGCGCTGCGCGCCGCCACCCTGGGCGCGCTGGGCGCCGCCCACTCTCCGCTGCCCGGCCCGCTCGCCGATGCCACCCGGTACGCGCTCGGCGAACCGGCGCCGGTCCGCGCCCGCACCGCGGCCGCCGCCCGGCTGCACGGCACCCTCGCCGCCGCCCTGTACCGCACCCTCACCGCCGCCGGCGCGCTCTGCCGTCCGCCGCACGCCGGCAGCCACCTCTACGCCGACCTCGAACCGCTCCGCCGCCCGCTGGCCGCCGCCGGGGTCACCGGAGCGGCGGCGCTGGAGCGGGAGCTGGCGCCCTGGGCGGCGCGGGGCGGGCACCGGTTCGGCGACGACCCCGGCGCGCTCCGCGTCCGCCTGGGCACCGACGCGCTCCTCGGCCCCGACGCGGACGCCCGCCCCCCGGTCCTGACCGCCCCCGACCCGCTGCGCACCGCCCCCGTCACCGAAGCCCTGACCGGCCTGGACCGCGCCCTGACCGCCCTGACCACGGGCGGCTGACCGTCCGCCACCGCCCGTCCCCACGCCTGTGCCGCCACGCGCCTCCATCCGCCCGCCCCGCGCCCCGCCCGCCACCGCACCCGTACCCGCCCGGCCACCGCCCCGCCGCCGGCTTTGTCCCCGCCCGGCCGTCCCACCTCACCGAAAGGGAGCACCGCGATGACCGAACAGACCGAGCGCTCCGTCCCCGCGTCCCCGCCGAGCGGGTCCGCCGCGTCCCCGGGACGGGCCGCCGCGGCCCGTTCCGCGGTGCGGCGAGCCGGTGCGGCCGCCCGCCCGGACGCCCCGCCGCTCACCGCACCCCGGCCCCTGGGCGAACCCCGCACCTGGCCGCGGGACTTCACCGACCGGCTGACCGCCCCGCTGCCCGGCGTCCGCGCGCTGGCCCGGATCGCACGGGAGGGCAAACTGCGGCCCGCGCCTCAGACGCTGGCGCAGATCCAGGACCTGCCGTTCGCGCCGGGCCCGCTGCCGGCCGCCGGCCCCGCCACCACCGCCGTCACCTGGGCCGGGCACGCGAGCTGGATCGTCAGCATCGGCGGGCTGACCGTCCTGACCGACCCCGTCTGGTCCCGCAAGATCCTCGGCACCCCCGCCCGCGTCACACCCGTCGGCGTCCGCTGGGAGGACCTGCCGCCCGTCGACGCGGTGGTCATCAGCCACAACCACTACGACCACCTCGACGCCCCCACCCTCAAGCGGCTGCCGCGCACCACCCCGCTGCTGCTCCCGGCGGGCCTCGCGCCGTGGGCCCGGCGCCGCGGCTTCACCGCCGTCACCGAACTCGACTGGTGGGAGGCGGTCGAACTGCCCGCGCCCGGCGGCCCCGTACGCGTCGACTTCGTCCCCGCGCACCACTGGAGCAAGCGGACCCTCCTCGACACCTGCCGCACCCTGTGGGGCGGCTGGGTGCTCACCGCGCCCGACGGACGCCGGGTGTACTTCGCCGGGGACACCGGCTACGGCCACTGGTTCGAGGAGATCGGCCGCCGCCACCCGGGCATCGACGTGGCGCTGCTGCCGATCGGCGCGTACGACCCGCGGTGGATGCTGCGGCCGGTGCACACCGACCCGGAGGAGGCGGTCCGCGCCTGCCAGGACCTCGGCGCGCGGGCGCTGGCCCCCATGCACTGGTCGACGTTCCTGCTCTCCGGGGAGCCGCCGATGGAGCCGCTGCACCGTGTCCGCGCCGCCTGGCAGGCCACCGGGCGCCCCCGCGAGGACCTCTGGGACCTGCCGGTCGGCGCCTCCCGCGTGCTGCCCGGGATCTGACCGGTGCTCACACCTCGCCGCGCGGCTCCCGCACCCGCCGCCACACCGCCGGGACCGCGCCGACCAGCGCGGTCAGCGCCACCGCCGCCACCACGCCCTGCCACGGACGGCCGAACAGCGAACCGCCCGCCACCCCGATGAGCTGGTACGTAGCCGTCCAGGCCAGACAGGCGGGCGCATCGCCGCGGGCGAAGGTCGCAAGCGGCATCCGCGACAGCAGACACGCCAGCATCACCGGGATCCGCCCGGCCGGAACCAGCCGCGACACCGTCAGCACCAGCACCCCGTGCGTGCGGAGCCGCTCGCGCGCCCGCGCCAGCCGTTCGGGCGCCGCCTGAACGCGCAGCCGCTCCGGCCACCGCGACCCGCTCCCGGCGCGCAGCCCGCGGGCGCCCAGCCCGTACAGGCCCAGATCGCCGAGGAAGGCCGCGAGCGAGGCCACCCCGAAGACGTACAGCGGCGCGAGGGGCGACGCGTGGTGGAAGGCGACCACCGCCGCCGAGCTGACCACCGCGCCCGTCGGCACCACCGGCACCAGCGACCCCACGACCACCAGCAGGAACAGCGACGGATAGCCCACCGCCTGCTGCGTCGACTCCGGCGGCACCGCGGCCGCCAGCACCAGCGCGGGCGTCATCGCGCGATCACCGGCCGGACCCGTTCGCCGTGCGCGGGCCGGTACACCCGCACCCCCGGCGCCAGCAGCGCCGCCTGCCGCTCGAACTCCTGGCCCGGCGCGTGGAACTCGTGCGGCCGCACCGCGTCGAGACCGATCGGCCAGTACGTGCCGTAGTGCACCGGCACCGCGCACACCGGATCCAGCAGCGCCGCCGCCCGCGCCGCGCGCCGCGCGTCCAGATGCCCGCCGCCCAGGAACGGCCCCCAGCCGCCGACCGGCAACAACGCCACCTCGCACGGGCCGACCGCCTCCGCCATCGCGTCGTACAGCCCGGTGTCACCCGCGAAGTACGTCCGCGCGCGGCCCTGGACGACGTAGCCCAGGGCGGGCACCCGGTGCGGTCCGTACGGCAGCCGCCGCCCGTCGTGCGCCGCCGGGACCGCGGTGACGGTGACCGTGCCCGCGGCATCGGCCGCGACCGTCCCGCCCGGCGCCACCTCCGTCAGCCGCAGCCCGCGGGCGCGCACCACCCGCCGCAGCGCCGGCACCGCGGCGGCCGCGCCCCGCGGCACCACCAGACGGGTCCCGGGCGCGAGCCGGGCGAGGGAGGCGGGGTGGAGATGGTCGGCGTGCAGATGGGAGACGACGACGAGATCGGCGCGGGCGGCCTCGGGCGGCGGCAGGGCGCCGCGGCGGCGCCGCAGATGCGCCAGCCGGCGGGTGAAGAGCGGATCGGTGAGCACCCGCACCCCGGAGTCCTCGATCGTCGCGGTGGCATGTCCCCACCAGGTGATCTCCACCGGCACCGCGCACCTCCCGACTCCCGGCGCCGGACCTCTCGCGCGCGCCGGAACCCGATCCTGCCTCATCCCCGCCCCGCGCCCGGCGCCGGGGCCAACGGGACACAAGTCCGCGTATCGCTCGATTCCCGCCGATCACGGGGGTAAGGCTGACGGGTTACGCGTATATGACACGCTGGGGCGGACGCCCGTGCCGTGCGGCCCGGGGCCGCAGCGAAGGAGAGGAAGGCCGTGACCGGGCGGTGGAGATCCCTCGGCGGCGCCGCGCTGCGCGTACTCGCCGTCTGGGCCGTGTCCAGCCTCACCCTGCTGCTCCTCGCCACGGCGCTGCCGGACTTCCGCCTCCAGTCGCCCGGCGGCGACAGCCTCACCCGCACCGCGCTCAGCGCCGTCTACGGCGCCGGCGCCTTCGGCCTCCTCGGCGCGCTGGTCTGGCCGCTGCTGGTCCGCGCGTTCCTGCTGGTCCCCGCCCTCGTCCTGGGCCTGCTGGTCTTCTTCCTCAACGGCTCGCTGCTGCTCGTCGCCCTCGGCCTGCTCCCCGAGGGCCGCGGCCAGGTCGCCCCCGAGACCGCCGTGATCGTCGCCGCCGTGATGTCCGCGACCTCCTCGGCCACCTCCGCCTTCCTCGCCGTCCGCGACGACGAGGCGTACCGCAGACGGCTGGTGCGGCTCGCCGGACGCCGCGCCCGCCGCGCCGAGGCCGCCGCACCCCGCACCCCCGGCACCCTCTTCGTCCAGCTCGACGGCGTCGGCCACGACGTGCTGCGCGACGCGACCGAGGGCGAGCGGCCGCTGATGCCGACGGTGGCCCGCTGGCGCGCCGACGGCCACCGCCTCACCCCCTGGCACACCGACTGGTCCAGCCAGACCGGCGCCAGCCAGCTCGGCATCCTGCACGGCACCAACCACGACCTGCCCGCCTTCCGCTGGTACGAGAAGGAGAGCGGCCACACCCTCGTCAGCAACCGGCCGACCGCCGCCGCCGAACTCCAGCGCCGCGCGGTGGCCCGCACCGGCCACCCCGGACTCCTCGCCGACGACGGCGCCAGCCGCGGCAACCTCTTCAGCGGCGGCGCGGGTCAGCTCGCCCTCGTCATGTCGGTCGCCGCCCGCCGGGGCCGCGCCACCCGCTCCCGCGCCGGATACTTCGCCTACTTCTCCGACCCGGCCAACGCCACCCGCACCGCCGTCTCCTTCGCCGCCGAGATCCTCCGCGAGGCGGGCCAGTCGCTGCGGGCGCGCGCCCGGCGTGAGACGCCCCGGGTGGGCCGCGGCGGCCTCTACCCCGTCCTGCGCGCCTTCGCCACCGTCGTCGAACGGGACGTGGTCGTCGCCGCGATCGTCGGCGACCTCATCGCCGGACGCACCGCCGTCTACGCCGACCTCGTCGCCTACGACGAGGTCGCCCACCACTCAGGACCCCGCCACCGCGACACCCACCAGGTGCTCCGCGGCCTCGACCGGGCCCTCGCCCTGATCGCCGAGGCCGCCCGGCACGCCCCGCGCCCGTACCGCATCGTGCTCCTCTCCGACCACGGCCAGAGCCCCGGCGAGACCTTCCTGGAGCGCTACGGACTGAGCCTCGGCGACCTCGTCCGCGCCGGGTGCGGGCTGCCGGTGCCGCGCCGGGTACGCCGCACCCGCAGCGGCGCCGAGGCCCGCGAGGCGGCGCGCGCCGCGCTGGGACGGCCCGAGGACGCGGCACCGGAGCCCCCCGGGCAGACGCCGCGGAACGGAGCCGCCCCCGGCCGGTCCGGCGACGGCCATCGCGCCGTCTCCCAACCGGTGGTGCTGGCCTCCGGCAACCTCGGCCTGGTGTCGTTCCCGGACATGCCGGGCCGCGTCACCCGCGAGGAGCTGGACCGCCGCAACCCGGCCCTCCTCGCCACCCTCGCCAACCACCCCGGCATCGGCTTCCTGCTGATCCGCTCGGCGGCGCACGGCGCGGTGGTGCTCGGCCCGGCGGGCGCCGAACACCACCTCGACACCGGCCGGATCATCGGCGCCGACCCGCTCGCCCCGTTCGGTCCGGGTGCCGCCGACGCGGTACGCCGCACCGACGCCTTCCCGCACGTCGCCGACATCATGGTCAACTCCGCCTACGACCCGGCCACCGGCGAGGTGCACGCCTTCGAGGAGCAGATCGGCTCGCACGGCGGTCTCGGCGGTGACCAGAGCCGCCCCTTCCTGCTCGCCCCCGCCGACCTCTCACCCCCGGTCCCCGAGGGCGCCCCGCCGCTGACCGGCGCCGCCCGGGTCCACCACGTGCTGCGCCGCTGGCTGCGCGAGGCGGCGGAGACCGGCGAGGCGGCGGCCGCCACGCCGGTCGCCGATGAGGTGTGAGCCCGCCGCACGCCCCCGACCAGGGCGGACACCCGTTCGGTCGGGCGCCCGGGTTTTCCGCGTGCCGCCCGCCGTGCCGGAGATCCTCCGTCCCGGCGAACGGTTGACGGGAGCATTCGCGGCGATTTTGCGCCCCGCCCCGAACCGGTGACCATGTGCATCAGTCCGGCACACCGGACACCCCGGCACGACGAGAGACACCCCTTCCATGCACCGCAGCCCCGACGAGCGGCCCCCCGGAACGGGCGCGGCCACCGACGCACCCCCGCCGGCCCGCCGCTTCGGACTCGCCACCGCCACCTGCCTGGTGATGGGCAACATCATCGGCGGCGGCATCTTCCTGCTCCCCGCGTCCGTCGCGCCGTACGGCACGGTCAGCCTGGTCGCCTTCGGCGTCCTCACCCTCGGCGCTCTGGCCCTCGCCCTGGTCTTCGGCAAGCTGGCCCGCCGCCACCCGGAGACCGGCGGTCCCTACGTCTACGCCCGCGAGGCGTTCGGCGACTTCGCCGGATTCCTGTCGGCCTGGTCGTACTGGACCATGACCTGGGTCAGCAACGCCGCCCTCGCGGTCGCCGCCGTCGGCTACGTCCACGTCCTGCTGCCCGGCCACGCGGGGCGCGGCACCGACCTCGCCGTGGCGCTGGCCGCCCTGTGGCTCCCCGCGCTCGCCAACCTCGCCGGGACCCGCTACATCGCCGCCGTCCAGTTGGTCTCGACGGTTTTGAAGTTCGTCCCGCTGCTGTTCATCGCGATCGTCGGACTCTTCTTCTTCGACCCGGACAACCTCGGCTCGTTCACCGAGGGCAGCACCGGCACCCTCGGCGGACTCTCGGCCGCCGCCGCGATCCTGCTCTACAGCTACGTGGGCGTGGAGTCCGCGGCGATGAGCGCGGGCGAGGTCCGCGACCCGGAGCGCAACGTCGGCCGCGCCACGGTCCTGGGCACCCTCGGCGCCGCCCTCGTCTACCTCCTGGGCACCGTCGCCGTCTTCGGCACCGTCTCCCACGCCGCGCTGATCCACTCCAAGGCGCCGTTCTCGGACGCGGTCGACGCGATGTTCGGCGGCCACTGGGGCGGCACGCTGATCGCCGCCGCCGCCGTCATCTCGATCGTCGGCGCCCTCAACGGCTGGACGCTGATGTCCGCGCAGTCCCCGTACGCCGCCGCGCGGGACGGGCTCTTCCCCGCCGCCTTCCTGACCAAGCGGCGCGGGGTGCCGACCTTCGGCGTGCTGGCCGCCGTGGTGCTGGCCAGCGGCCTGACGGTGATCAACTACCTGCTGGGCTCCGGCGGCGTCTTCGAGATCCTGGTGCTCATCACCACCTTCTCGGCGACCGTCCCCTACCTCCTCGCGGCCGGCGCGCAGATCTACTTCCTGCTCACCGGCGAACGCGACCGGGTCCGCCCGGGCCGCTTCGCCCGCGATCTGGCCATGGCGCTCGCCGCGTTCGGCTTCACCTTCTGGCTCGTCGCCGGCGCCGGATACGCCGCGATCTACCAGGGCGTGCTGTTCCTCTTCGCCGGCATCCTCGTCTACGCCTGGATGGCCGCCCGCCGCACCTCCCGCACCACCGGCGCGGCCCCGGCGGCCCCCGAGGACACCCCGGCGCCGTGACCGGGCGCCCGGCCCGCCGCCGGGCGCCCGCCCGCACCCGCGTGCCACGCTGGAAGCCGTACGGGCCGACGGCCGCGGGCGTCCCCGCGCCCGGCCCGCCCGGCGCGGAGCGGCCGCGCCGGGGGACGACGAGGAGGCGACGGAATGCCCCAGCCGGAACCGCTCAGTGACCAGGACATCGACGCCCGGCTCGGGGACCTGCCCGGCTGGTCGGTCTCCGACGGGCTGCTGCGCCGCGGCTACCACTTCGCGGGCCACTTCCCGGCCGCCGCGATGGTCCTCCACATCGCCCAGATCCAGGAGGAACTGGGCCACCACGCCGACCTCACCCTCGGCTACAACCGGCTCGCCGTCGCGGTCAACACCCACAGCGCCGGCGGCCGCATCACCGCCCTCGACTTCGCCCTGGCCCACCGCATCGAGGCCATCGCCGCAGCGCACGGGGCGGACTGAGAGGGCGGACGCGGGAAGGTCACGGGCGGACGCGAGGCGGCGACGGGGGCCGGTGGCCGGAGCGCCCGGCCGCCCCGGGGCCGGATCACGCCCGGGGCGGGTGCCGCGCCCGGGCCGGACGCCGGGGTGCGCAGCGCCGCCGTACCGCCCCTGCCCGCAGCCTCAGCCCGAGGAGCGGCCGACCCCCGGGCCGGGTCGCGGCACCTTCCCCCGCACGGACGGCTCCGGGGCCGGCCCGGCCGCGGGGCCCGGTACGGAGTCCGGCGACGGCTCCGGCCGCGACGCGGGTCCGGGCCCGGCACCCGGCACGGCGTCCGGCTCCTGCCCCGCCGCGCGCCCCGGCTCCGAAGGCGCCACGGACTCCTCCCCGGACGGTGACGCCGCCCCCTCCTCCGCCCCGGACGCGAGGCCGGATCCGGCCGCCGGACCGGGCCCGGCCACGGACCCCCGGTCACCCCGGAAAGCGCGCCCGTCCCTCTCCCCGCCGTGCCACCCCGCCCGCCGCAGCTCCACGTTGAACTGGGCGCCCGAGAGCAGCGACAGATGGGAGAACCACAGCCAGATCAGGAAGACCACCGGCCCGGCCAGCGACCCGTAGAGGCGGTTGAACGTGCCGACGTACGACGCGTAGAAGGTGAACGCCGCCGACGAGACCAGCCACATCAGCACCGCGACCACCCCGCCCGGCACGGCGCGCGGCACCCCGCGCGAGGGCGGCGGGCCGGAGCGGTAGAGCACCATCACCCACACCACGGCCAGCAGCAACAGCAGCGGCCACTGGAGGAGGTTCCAGGTCTCCTCACCGGCCTCGCCCAGGTCCAGCGCCCGGCCCAGGGCCGTCGCGATCGGCCCGCTCACCAGCAGCGCCACCGCCGAGCTGATGAGCAGCGCGATCAGCAGCAGCGCGGTGGCGAGGATGCGCGGCGCCTTCCGCCACGGCGGCCGGTCGTCCTTCACCCGGTTCATGGCGTGCAGCGCCCGCCGGAACACCGCGAGATAGCTGCACGACGACCAGACCGCACTGACCAGCGCACCGCCGACCAGCATCCACGCGGCGGTCCGCTGATGCGCCATGCCCACCAGCGCCCGCCGCAGCGTGGGCCCGGAATCGGCCGGCGCCAGCGACGTCAGATGGTTGATCAACTGCTCGGTGGCCGGGGGATCGGCCAGCCCGATCAGCGACACCGTCACGATCGTCGAGGGCAGCAGCGCCAGCACGGAGTAGTACGTCAGGCTCGCCGCCCAGTCCGTCACATCGTCGTGCCACACCGACAGCGGCGTCCGGCGCAGCGCGGTACGCCACTGCCGCGCCGTCGGCAGCGCCCGCCGCGGCCCGCCGCCCGGGGCGGCCCCGGCGCTCACCCGGACCTCCCGCGGCGGCGCGGCGCGACGGCGCCCGGCGGTGTGCGGTGCGGCCCGCGGCCTGAACCGCTCCCGGCCATGTCGTATCCATCCTTCACGTGAGCAGGGGGGATGTCGGTACGCGCCCAGGGGCGACGCCGCCCGGGTCAGGGCATCAGGTGGTGGGCGGGCGCCAGCCGGATCACCAGACGCGGCGGCCCGGTAAGGCCCAGCAGATCGCGCAGGGCGCGCAGCTCCGCGGTGAGCGCGGCCCGCGCCTCGGCCGGATCACCGAACACCAGCACCGCCCGGACCACGGCCCGGCCGCCGCGCACCCGCACCCGGGCCCGCGCGATGCCCGGCACCCGCAGGGCGGTGTCCCGCAGCAGGGTGCCCACTCCGCGCCGGTCGAGGGCGGCGACCGGCAGCCGCGCCCCGGCGCCCTCCCGGAGCCCGCCCGGCACCAGGGCCAGCGCCACCATCGCCACGCCCAGCAGCGCCAGCAGCGCGCCGCCCGCCACCAGCCATCCATCGGCCAGTCGCAGGGCGGACACCACCCCGTCGAGCAGAGCGGTGAGCACCCCCGTCCGCCCGGCGGGCCCGGGGAGCGGCCGGGCGCCCCACACCACCGCCGCCGCGGCACCGCACGGCACCACGGCAGCCACCGTCAGCGCCGCCCGCCACCGGCGTTCCGTTCCCCGCATCCTCGTCCTCCTCGGCCCGGGTGCCCGGCGCTCCCCGGTCCCTTCCGCCCCACCGGACACTTCCGGCATCGCGTCCGCCCCTCTCGCCTGCCCACTGTCCCCGTGAAGTCAACCTCATCCGGCGGCCCCGCCGTGCCCGAACCCCTCCCGATAGGGGGCCGGGCCGGATTCCGCGCCCGTCCTCAGCAGTGCCGGTACACGTAGCCGTCCTCCCCCTCCGGCCGTACGTCACGATCGCGCAGGGTCAGGGAGAGGCGCTCGCCCCAGTGGCGGCAGCCGCCGGTGAAGTCCCGGGTGCGGTATTCGATGTCGAAGACCCGGCCGTCGTAGGCGGACAGATAGCGGTCGCACTCCCGGTAGCGGGCGCACTCCTCGGTCACCGCGAAGTCGAAGCCGATCCGGCCTTTCCGCCCGAGCAGATCGGCGGTGTTCTTCTGCGCGAAGGCCAGCCCCCGCGCGTGCGCCCGCCGCGCCAGCAGCCCGGCGAACGCCGCCGCGTCGTCCGCGTCGAGCCGCCCGCCGGAGCGTTCGTACGAATCGAGGTTGTCGGCCTCGACGGCGTCGAAGCCCGCCGTGGCGCAGCCGTCGATCCAGCCGCCCACGATCTTCGCGGCGGCGGTGCGCTTCGCGGGCGTGGACACGTCCAGCAGCGGCTCGTCCCAGTCCTCGTCGATCACCAGCGGCCCGTCGTCGCCGTCCTCGTGCAGCAGCAGATCGGGGTGGTGCCGCCGCCACCAGCCGACCGCCGCGCCGGGCTGCGTCTGGAAGGCGTTCACGTAGCAGACGGAGTAGCGGCCCTTCGCCGGTTTCGCGGTGCGGTCGCGGGAGACCACCCGCACGTCGTCCCGCGGCGGATACGCGCCGCCCAACTGGTAGTCGAAGACGGCGTCCGCGGGCGGCAGTCGCACCTTTCCGGACGCGGCGGTGGCGGGCCGTGCCCCGGCCGGGCCACCGGCGGTGGGGGAGCACCCGGCGAGGGCGGTCACCGAGCACCACAGGGCGAGGAGCAGCACGGAACGGCGGAACGGGCGGCGCACGACGGCATCAGCTTTCGGTCGGGGGCACCCCGGGGAACCGGCCCGGCGACGGACCGGGAGCACACGCGCGGCGCGCTCGACGGGACACCGGAAGCGTACGCACCGGGGCGCGGCGGGCCGACGGGCGCCCCCTGCGGGGCTGTTCCCCGGTACGGCCACCGGGGAACGGACCGCCGGTGCCCCCTCGTACGGCTATGAGGCCAGGGCCGCGCCGGTCACCGATTCCGGCCGGGTCGCCCGGCCTCCGGCCTCGTCGCGGTCACCGCCGGGCCCATGGCGCCGCGGGCCCGGCTCTCCGTACGGTCGTGGCCACCGGGCCGTTCCGGGCGCGCGGTCGCCGTGCCCCGCCCGGCCGGGTCCGGCCCGGGCCCGGCCTTGTCCGGCCACCCGGCCTCCGCCCCGCCGCACGGTCACGGCCGCCGGGTCCCCGCGCCCTGGAGCGACAGGCCCCCGTTTCCCCCGCTCAGCCCGCCTCCAGCCCCCTCGCCCGGCGGAAGCGGACCAGGCCGTCGGTGAGGTCGACCAGCGGGGGCGGATAGTCCAGCGCGGCCCGTTCCCGGGGATCCAGCCGCCACGGGCGATGGGCGGCGGCGCCCGGCAGCTCGGCCAACTCCGGTACCCAGCGCCGTACGTACGCGCCGTCCGGGTCGAAGCGGCGGCCCTGGGCGACCGGGTTGAGGACGCGGTTGGGGCGGGTGTCGGTGCCGGTGCCCGCCACCCACTGCCAGTTGAGCTGGTTGTCGGCGACATCGCCGTCCACCAGCAGATCGAGGAAGTGCCGCGCCCCGACCCGCCAGTCCACGTACAGCGTCTTCGCCAGGAAACTCGCGGCCAGCAGCCGGGCACGGTTGTGCGTCCACCCCTCGTGCCGCAACTGCCGCATCGCCGCGTCGACCACCGGATAACCGGTACGCCCCTCCCGCCAGGCCGCCGCCTCCGCGCCGTCGCCCCGCCAGCGGTCGCCCCGGGGCCGGTAGTCCGCCCACGCCGCCGCGGGACGCGCCGCCAGCACCTGATGGTGGAAATCCCGCCAGGCGAGCTGCCGTACGAAGGCACGCGCCCCCGCGTCGCCCCGGGCCGCCGCCTTGCGGACCAGCTCCACCGGGGAGACGCACCCGAAGTGCAGATACGGCGACAGGCGCGAGGTGGCGTCGCCCGGCAGATCGTCGTGCCGGTCCTCGTAGGCGGCCATGCCCGCGCGTTGCCAGGCGGCGAAGCGGCGCCGCCCGGCCGTCTCGCCGCCCTCCGGGAGCCCCGGCGAGGGGCGGCCCCCGGGGCAGAGCTCCCCGGCCGTCGGCAGCGCCGCCGAGCGCACCCCTTCCGGCACCGTCAAGGCGCGCGGCGCGGCCGTCACCGGACGTGTCCCCTCGGCCTGCCACCGCCGGAAGTACGGTGTGAACACCGCGAAATGGTCCTTGCCCGCCCCGGAACGGGAACCGCCTGAGGGGACCACCGCACCCGGCGGCACCGCCGTGATCACCGCGTCGTGCACCACCAACCTCCGCCCCGCGGCGGTGAGTTCACGGTCGAGCCGCCGCTCCCGGCGCGCCGCGTAGCCGGACACCCCCGCCGCCAGATGCACCTGCCCGGCGCCGCACTCCGCCGCCACCTTGCAGGTCTCGGCCACCACCTCACCCGTACGGATGACCAGCCGCCCGCCCCGGGAGCGCAACCGCGCGTCGAGATCGGCCAGCGCCTGCGCCAGGAAGGCGGCCCGGTTCGCCGTCACGAACCCGGCCGCCGCCACCCCCGCATCCACGACGAACAGCGGCACCACCCGCCCCGCGGCGCGCACCGCCGCCCGCAGCACCGGCTGATCGTGCACCCGGAGGTCGGAGGTGAAGAGACATACGGCGGTATCCATACGCCCACCTTGGCGCACCCGCCGAGTGATCTCCGGGCGCCGCCGGGCCGCCCCGCGTGCCGCACGAACCACCGCCCGGCTCCGCCTCGTACCTGCTCGTCACCCGGCCGGGGCAGCCGCCCGGCCAGGTCGAACCCTCCGCCCGGCCAGGCCGCCCGACCCCGGCCGGACGCCGCCCCTCCGGCACGAACCGGCCCCGCCGCGCACCGCCCTCAGCCGAACGCCAGCCCCCGCCAGGGCGACGCCGGATCCTGGGTGAGCACCCGGTGCACATGCACCGTCTCGGCGTACGGGGCGCCGAACCAGCCGTTGTCGAAGGCGAGCAGCCGGCCCAGCGTGTACCCGGCCGCGTACCCCTCCCAGGAGTCGTACGCCTCCCGGGCCAGCGCACCGACCCGCAGGACCGCCTCCTCGGCCTGCGGCGGGGCGCACAGCCGCGCGCTCAGGCCCCGGCGGACGAGATCCACCGCGTGGGCCAGGTCCAGCGCCAGCACCGAGGCCACCCGCCCGTCCGCGGGCAGCAACCCGTCCGTACGCAGCCGCTCCTCGTACCGCGTCACCAGCTCGGGCATCCCGCCGTCCGCCGCTCCGCCGTCCTCGTCGGAGGTGCCGTCTTGGCGGGCGCGGAGCGCCGCCTCGGTGCCGGCGGGCAGGAAGTGGCCGCCGAGAAGCTGCTCCAGCCGCTCCTGCCAGGACGCCGGATCGGTCACCGACCACTGCTCGCGCAGCGTCTGCGCGTCCGTGGCGTGGTCGAGGACGAGGGTGCCCAGCTCGTTCCACGGCACGCTGTGATGGACCGCGAGCGGCGCCCCGCAGGCCAGGCCCTGCGCCGGCGGCCCGTGCAGCGGCCCGGCGGCGAGCGTGGTCAGCAGCCCGCCGGGCCGGACGCCGAAGTGGGCGCGCGCCTGGAGCCAGCCCGTACGGTGCGCGGGCGTCGCCGTGAGGTACGCGGCCGCCGGCGTCCCCGGGTTGACCGCGAGCCGCCACTTGTCGTTCGGCCAGTCCTGCGCCAGCTCTTCGACCGAGACCCGGTCGAAGAACTGCTGCGGCTGCCAGGGCGGCAGCATGCCCCGGGTCAGCACCGGCAGACACGTCCCGCCGGCCACCGGGTCGTCGTAGACCGGCAGCGGATCCTGGCCCGGCTGCGGCGCCACCAGGTAGAGATCCTCGCCCGCCACGGCCGCGACCTGGCCCTGCAGATCGCCCCGCGCCGTCGCCTCACACAGCCGCCGCTCGGTGTCCGTCGGCGGCATCCATACCGGAGTTCCCATCCGGCCGACCCTATGGCGTCCGTCCCGGACCGCCGCCACCAGGGAGTCTCTTCCCGCCACCGGTGGCCTTGCCGAACCGGCAACGAAGCTTGCCTCCCGCCGGTGACCGGTCCAGGCTCGCCCCATGACGCACGACGAGGCCCACGGCACCGCCCATCCGCACACCCCCGCGCACGACCACGGCACGCACGCCCCCGGACACCGCCACGGTGACGCCGACATGGACTGGGAGGTGATGGGCCCGCTCCTGGAGAGCGGCGCCGAACTCCACTCCGCCGTCTTCGAACAGGCCGCCGCCTGGCTGCGCACCCTCACCCCGCAGGGCACCCCCGTCCGCCGCGTCCTCGACGTCGGCAGCGGCCCCGGCGTCGCCACCTGCCTGCTGGCCCGCGCGTTCCCGGAGGCGGAGGTCGTCGCGGTCGACCCGACGCCCGCACTGCTGGACCGCACCCGCGCCCGGGCCGCCGCCCTCGGCCTCGACGGCCGCGTCACCACCCATCGCGCCGAACTCCCCGACGGCCTGGACACCCTGCCCGGTGACGCGCCGACGGACCTGGGCGGCCACCCGACCGGGCCCGTGGGCGACGCCGACCTCATCTGGTCCAGCCGGACCCTGCACCACGTCGGCGACCAGCGGCGCGCCGTCGCCGCACTCGCCCGCCACCTGCGCCCCGGCGGCGTTCTCGCCCTCTCCGAAGGCGGCCTGCCGCAGCGCTTCCTGCCCCGCGACATCGGACTGGGCCGCCCGGGACTCCAGGCGCGGCTGGACGCGGCGACCGAGGAGTGGTTCGCGCGGATGCGGGCCTCGCTGCCCGGCGCCGAGAACACCGTCGAGGACTGGCCGGCCTTCCTCACCGACGCCGGACTGACCGCCCCGCGCAGCCGCAGCTTCCTCGTCGACCTGCCCGCCCCGCTCTCCGCCGAGGGCCGCGCGTACGTGAGCACCGGACTGGCCCGCGCCGCCGAGGCGTTCGGCGACGACCTCGCCCCCGACGACCTCGCCACCGTCACCCGCCTCCTCGACCCCCACGACCCGGCCGGCCTCGCCCGCCGCCCCGACGTCTTCCTCCTCGCCGCCCAGACCGTGCACGCGGCCCGCGCGCGGTAGGGGCGCCCTTCCGGTGCCGCACCGCGCGACGGCCGCCGTCCCGCCCGCGGACGGCCCGCACCGGACGCCCACCCCCTGATCCACGAGGCACGGAAAACCCCTGGCCCCGCGCCCCGGAACGCCGCCCGTCCGGCGACCGGGGCGCGCGGGCCGCGCCCCGGAACGCCGCCCGGCACCGGTGACATGGCAGCCCCGGCGGCCCCTGGTTACGCTCGACCGGGGGACCGACGACCCGATCCAGGGAGGCTTCGATGAAGCTGGTGCCCGAACCACGTGACGTCGCCCCGCGCCTGGCCACCGGCGCGTTCATCCTCAACTCCGGCCTGGGCAAGCTGAAGGCCGACGAGGAGACCGCCGCCGGGATCCACGGCATGGCCTGCACCGCGTACCCGTTCCTGGACAAGCTCGAACCGGGCACCTTCGTCCGGCTGCTGGCCTGGACGGAGGTGGCCGTCGGCAGCGCCCTGCTCGTCCCCGCCGTCCCCAGCCGCCTCGCCGGACTCGGCCTCACCGGCTTCTCCGCCGGCCTCGTCGGCCTCTACCTCCGCACCCCCGGGATGCGCGAGCCCGGCAGTCTGCGCCCCACCCAGAACGGCATCCCGCTCGCCAAGGACAGTTGGATGCTCGGCATCGGGCTGAGCCTCCTGGGCTCCGGCGCACGCTGGGGCTGCTGCCGGGGGCGCCGCCGCTGCCGCCGCTGAACCGCCCACCGGGGGCCGTCCGCCGGGCCCGGCTGCCGTTCGGCCGGACGATGCGCGTGCGACACGGCGCGCTCCGCCGACCGGCCGAACCCGTTCGCGATTCCGTGTGCCTCCGCATCACTCGAATGCAGCATGTACGACTGGCCGGTTTGTTCGTTGGACCGGGCGTGACGTCAGCACGCGCCAGTGACCGCGCACGGCCGGGTGGCCCCGCCGCACGCCGAGCCGCCGGACCCGGCGGGCCGCCCCGCCGCCGTCCCGCCGGCCGCCGCGGTACCTGCGCGGGGCCGCCGCCCGCCCGCCGTACGTCCGCCCGGGCCCGGCGTATACGCGGATTCCGCCCCGCCGCCGCGCGCCCCCGGGCGTCCGGCGCCGCGGCCCGGGGACGGCCCGGCGCCGCGCACCGCCCGTGAACGTCCCCCTGCGACCACGTCCCTCACCCGACCCGGCCCCGCCCCCGCGGGCCCGCCCCGGCGCCGGCCGCCGGAGCGGGCCCGCGGCGCACGCGCGCCCCGGCCGGTCCTCCTCCCGAAAGACATGACGTGCACGAGACCCAGACCTACATCCCGGCACAGCAGACCGATGAATTCGTGCCGAGCCACGGCACCTTCTCCCGTACGGTCCGGGACGCCGAACCCCAGGTCGGCATCCCGCTGTTCGCACCTCAGCCGGACCCTTACGGGTTCGAGGCGGTCGCCTGGGAGAACGTCCCGGTGTGGGAGACCGACGGACCGGCGCCCCAGGATCCGCACCTGAGCGCCGGATACCCGGCGCCGCCACCCGCCGGGCCCGCCATCAGCCATGCGCGCACCCGGCAGCACCGGCCCGGCATCCACCGCGCCGACGGCGTCCGGCTGCGGTCCTGGGCGCGGCGGGTGAGCGCCGCCGTCGCCGCCCTGACCGCCGTGATGATCAGCGTGCTGGGCGCCATGGTCTGCTACGCGCCACTGCGCGCCCTCGCCTCCCAGGGCGCCTCCGGCGGCCTCGCCGACCTGTGGCCGCTGCTGATCTACGGCCCCTGGATGGTCGCGTCGATCGCCATCCTGCGCGCCTCCGTCAACGGCCGCCGCGTCGCGCACTCGTGGTGCGTGGTGATCCTCTTCTCCGCACTCGCCGTCGTGCTGTGCGTCGCGCACGCCCCGCTGACGCTCTCCGCCATCAGCGTCGCCGGGCTGCCGCCGATCACCGCACTGCTCTCGTTCCATCAGTTGGTGCGCCAGATCGAGCCGCCCGCGCCGCCGCGCCCCGCCCCGGCGGAGGAACCGGGCAACGGACACCACCGCAAAGCGCCCAGCCGCCCGTAGATCACCGCCCGCACCGCGACGCGCCGCCGCCCCGACGGACCGGGGCAGCGGCGCGTTCTCGTCCGCGGTGCTCAGACCACGTCGAACGTGGCCGGGTCCGGACCGAGGCGGGTGCCGTTGTCGAGACCGGCGAGGGCCGCGAGGTCGGCGTCGTCCAGCGCGAAGCCGAAGATGTCGATGTTGGCGGCGATCCGCGACGGCGTCACCGACTTCGGGATGACGACGTTGCCGAGCTGGAGGTGCCAGCGCAGCACCACCTTGGCGGGCGTCACACCGTGCTTGGCCGCGATCTCCGCGAGCACCGGCTCGGACAGCAGACCCTTGCCCTGGCCCAGCGGCGACCACGCCTCCGTCGCGATGCCGTGCCGGGCGTGCACCGCGCGGGCCTCGGCCTGCGGGAAGTACGGGTGCAGCTCGATCTGGTTGACCGCCGGGACGATCGAGGTCTCGCCCAGCAGCCGCTCCAGGTGGGCGGGGAGGAAGTTGGAGACGCCGATGGCCCGGGCGCGGCCCTCCTCGTAGATCTTCTCGAAGGCGCGGTAGGTGTCGACGTAGGTGTCCTTGGCCGGCAGCGGCCAGTGGATCAGGTAGAGGTCGACGTGGTCCAGCCCCAGCTTGTCCAGGGAGGCGTCGAAGGCGCGCAGTGTGGCGTCGTAGCCCTGCTCGGCGTTCCACAGCTTGGTGGTGACGAACAGCTCGTCACGGGGGATGCCGGAGGCCGCGAGCGCCTTGCCGGTGCCCTCTTCGTTGCCGTAGATCGCGGCGGTGTCGATGCTGCGGTAGCCCGCCTCCAGGGCGTGGCCCACGGCGGCGGTCGCTTCGTCGTCCGGCACCTGCCAGACGCCGAACCCGAGCTGCGGCATCGCGACGCCGTTGTTGAGCGTGATGGTGGGGACCTGGCTCACAGGGATCGATCCTTACGTTGCGGGGGAGGTGCGGAAGGAACAACGATCTTCCGCCGTCACGCATTCCCCGTGAGGAGAGAAATTCCGCCCGGCGGCCCGGCTGCCCGGCGATCCGGCCGGGGCCCGCCGTCCGCCCCCACCTGGGCATCAGCCCCGGTAGAGCGCCTCCACCTCAGCCGTGTACGCCGCCTCTATGGCCTTCCGCTTCAGCTTCAGCGACGGCGTCAGCAGCCCCTGCGCCTCGCTGAACTGATGGGCCAGTATCCGGAACGTACGGATCGACTCGGCCTGCGACACCAAGGTGTTCGCGGCGACCACGGCGCGCCGGATCTCCGTCTCCAGATCCGGGTCCCGCACCAGCTCCACCGGGCGCATGTCGGGCTTGCCGCGCATCGTCAGCCAGTGGCTGACGGCCTCCGGGTCCAGCGTCACCAGCGCCGCGACGAACGGCCGGTCGTTGCCGACGACGAGGCACTGCGCCACCAGGGGGTGCGCCCGGACCCGGTCCTCCAGCACCACCGGCGAGAGGGTCTTGCCGCCGGAGGTGACCAGGACCTCCTTCTTGCGGCCGGTGATCGTCAGATAGCCGTCCTCGTCGAGGGCGCCGAGGTCACCGGTGGCGAACCAGCCGTTGTGCAGTACGGCCCCGGAGCCCTGCGGATCGCCCAGGTACCCCTGGAAGATCTGGTCGCCGCGCAGCCAGATCTCCCCGTCGTCCGCGACATGGACGGTGATGCCGGGGACGGGGATGCCGACGGTGCCGAACCGTGTCCGCTCGGGCGGGTTGGCGGTCGCGGCGGCGGTCGACTCCGTCAGGCCGTACCCCTCGAAGATCCGCACCCCGGCGCCGGCGAAGAACAGGCCGAGGCGGCGCTCCATACGGGAGCCGCCGGACATCGCGTGCCGCACCCGGCCGCCCAGCGCCTCCCGGACCTTGCTGTAGACGACCTTGTCGAAGAACTGGTGCTGCATCCGCAGGGCGGCACCCGGCCCGGGGCCGGTGCCGAACGCCTTGCGCTCCAGGGCCTCGGCGTAGCGGACCGCGACGTCGACGGCCTTGTCGAACGGACCTTCCCTCCCCTCGGCCTCCGCCTGCCGCCGGGCCGCCGCGAAGACCTTCTCGAAGACGTACGGCACGGCGAGGATGAAGGTGGGCCGGAAGGCCCGCAGGTCGGGCAGGAGGGCGCGGGCGCTCAGCTCCGGCTGGTGGGCCAGTTTGACCTTGCCGCGCAGGGCGGCGACCTCGATCATCCGGCCGAAGACGTGCGACAGCGGCAGGAAGAGCAGGGTGGACGCCTGGTCGCCGGGCCGGGAGTGGAACGCCGCCTCGTACCGCTCGACGATGTTGTCCGCCTCGGCCATGAAGTTGGCGTGGGTCAGGACGCAGCCCTTGGGGCGGCCGGTGGTGCCCGAGGTGTAGATGACGGTGGCGATGGCGTCCGGGGTGACGGCCATCCGGTGGCGGTGCACCACGTCGTCGTCGAGGTGCGCGCCGGCCGCGGTCAGCTCGGCCACCGGGTCCGCGTCCAACTGCCACAGGCGGCGCAGCCGCGGCAGCCGGCCGATGACCGAGCCGACGGTCATCGCGTGGTCCTCGTGCTCCACCAGACAGGCGGTCACGCCCGCGTCGTGCAGCATCCAGAAGACCTGCTCGGCGGAGGACGTCGGGTACAGCGGTACGGACTGGCCGCCGATCGACCAGACGGCGAAGTCGAAGACGGTCCATTCGTAGCGGGTGCGGGACATGATGCCGACCCGGTCGCCGAAGCGGACGCCCTGGGCGAGCAGCCCCTTGGCGAGCGCCATGACCTCGTCCCGGAACCGCGCGGCGCTGACGTCGCGCCAGCGCCCCTCGCCGTCCTTACGGGCGAGCACGATCCGCTCCGGATCGCGTGCCGCCTGGTCGAAGACGCTGTCCGCCAGCCCGCCGACCCGGGGCCCGGTCGCCAACGGCTCCACGGTGAACTCGCGCAATGACCCGCTCCTTGTGGTACTCCTCACACGGCCGCGACCGTACCCCACGGCATCGCTCCGCGACAGGGCGTTACCACCCTCCGAACGGGCCGGGCCGCCCGACGGCCGTCCGGAGGAAACGGACCACTCCCCGGAAGACCGGACACGCACCGGTCATCTCCCTGCGGAACGATCACGACCCCGGGACCGTATCTGCACCGAATCTCTGCACCGCGGGGGTGAATCCGGGGCGCCGCACCGGCCGGAAGCCGAGGCCATGGGTCACCGTCCGTCACGGGAGCTGCAACCGGTCGCCCCCGGCCAGGATCGCGTCGGCCAGCGCCTCGGCGGGGCCGCGGGCGGCGGCGGTGGCGCGCCGTCCGTGCAGCAGGACGAAGTCCACCCCGCCCAGCTCCGGCAGGCCCGCCCGGGGTGCCATCCGCACCAGGCCCGGCGGGATCATGCCGAGGGTGTGCGCCATCACCCCGAGCCCGGCGCGGGCGGCGGCCACCAGACCGTTGAGGCTGCCGCTGGTGCAGGTGATGCGCCAGGCCCGGCCGTGCTCCTCCAGGCATTCCAGCGCCCGGGCGCGGGTGACCGCGGGCGGCGGGAAGACGACCAGCGGCACCGGCCGGTGCGGATCGAGCCGCAGCCGGTCGCTGCCCACCCACACCAGCCGGTCCCGCCACACCAGCCGGCCCCCGGGCCCCTCCGGTCGCCGCTTGGCCAGGACGAGGTCGAGCCGCCCGGCCGCCAGCAGTTCGTGGAGGGTGCCGGAGAGTTCGACGGTCAGCTCCAGATCGACCTCGGGGTGGTCGCGGCGGAACCCCTCCAGAACCTCCGGCAGCCGCGTCAGGACGAAGTCCTCGGACGCGCCGAACCGCAGCCGCCCGCGCAGCCGGGTACCGGTGAAGAAGCCGGCGGCGCGCTCGTTCGCCTCCAGGATCGTGCGGGCGAAGCCGAGCATCGCCTCGCCGTCCTCGGTCAGCTCCACGCCGTGGGTGTCCCGCGCGAACAGCCGCCGCCCGGCCGCCTCCTCCAGCTTCCGTACGTGCTGGCTGACGGTGGACTGCCGCAGCCCGATGCGGTGCGCGGCCTGGGTGAAGCTCAGGGTCTGCGCGACGGTCAGGAACGTACGCAACTGCGCGGGGTCGAACACGGGGCACCTCGGGTGGGTGGCGATCCGGCCACCGTGGGCCGCGCGCCGGGGGAGCGGAGTGGCCGGAACGGGCCGGTGGGATCATGGTAATCACGTTCCGGAATCACAGTGAGCGCGGCGAGCGGGGTTCCCGATATCCGGGGTCCCCGGCACGCTGGAGAGGGCACCGTCCATGCCGCCGCCCGAATGTCACCGACCCGAAGTGAGACCATGCGCCGCCCTGCCCTCGCCCTTCCCTCCTGGCTCCCCGTGGACGGATACATCCTGGCGCTCCTCGCCACCGTCGGACTCGCCGCGCTGTGGCCGGCCACCGGCGCGGGCGCCACCGTCGCCGACTCCGCCGCCACCGGAGCCGTCTCCTTCCTCTTCTTTCTCTACGGCGCCCGCCTCTCGACCGCCGAGGCGATGGCGGGGCTGCGCCACTGGCGGCTCCATCTGACCGTCCTGGCCTGCACGTTCGTGCTCTTCCCGCTGCTCGGTCTGGCCGCCCGCGGACTGGTGCCGTACGTCCTGCCGGGCGGGCTGTACACCGGTGTGCTCTTCCTGTGCCTGGTGCCGTCCACGATCCAGTCGTCGATCGCGTTCACCTCCATCGCGCGCGGCAACGTCGCGGCGGCGATCTGCGCCGGGTCGTTCTCCAGCCTCGTCGGCATCGTCGTCACCCCGCTGCTCGCCGCGCTCGTCCTGGACGGCGAGGGGCCGGGCGTCTCCGGTGGCGCGCTGGTCTCGATCGTCTGCCAGTTGCTGGTGCCGTTCGTGGCGGGGCAGGTGCTGCGCCGCTGGATCAGCGGGTTCCTCACCCGGCACAAGAAGATCCTCGGCCTCGTCGACCGCGGCTCGATCCTGCTGGTCGTCTACAGCGCCTTCAGCGCCGGGGTGAGCGCCGGGATCTGGCACCAGGTCTCGCCGCTGCGGCTGCTGATCCTCCTCGGCGTCCTGGGCCTGCTGCTCGCGATCATGCTGACGCTGACGTCGTACGGCTCCCGGAAGCTGGGCTTCGGGCGGGCCGACCGGATCGCGATCACCTTCGCGGGTTCGAAGAAGAGCCTGGCCGCCGGGTTGCCGATGGCCAGCGTCCTCTTCGGGGCCCAGGCGGGCCTGGCGGTGCTGCCGCTGATGCTCTTCCACCAGATGCAGTTGATGGTCTGCGCGGTGCTGGCGAAGCGGTACGCGGCGCGGGCTGAGGCGGAGGCTCCGGAGGCGGACTCCCCCGAGGCGGACTCCCCGGGGGATTCCCCGGCGGGCGACGCTCCGGCCGGGGCCCCGGCCGGTGAGCCGGTCGGCGCCGGGGAGTCCAGGTAGGGCCGCCTCCGCGGCCCGCTTCCGTCAGGGTGCCGTCACCCGGTCCAGGCCCAGGCCGAGCACGACAGGTCCGGACGGTGCCCGGCCGGTGGTGCGCAGTGCGGTCAGGTCGGTGTCGGACAGGGCCCGGCGGTATACGGTCACCGCGTCCAGGGCGCCGGTGAAGTGGGCGCGGCCGTCGAGGCGTGTGCCGAGGCGGACGCCGAAGGACCCGCCGCGGCTGACCGACCCCGGCACGTCCGGTGCGGCCGTCGTCGTGGCGTCCACCGTCAGCAGCAGCCGGCCGCCGGTGCGGCGCAGCGCCAGCAGATGCCAGCGGCCGTCGTCGTAGGCGCCCGCCGTCGACACCGTCGCGGTGCCCGGGGGCGCGGCGCCCGCGACGGCGGTCAGGGTCGCCGTGATCCGGCCGCGGGCCGGGTCCCCGACCAGGGTGACCTGCGGGGACCGGCCGCCCGAGCCGCCCATCCACAGCAGTGGCTGTTCACCGCCGCCCGCCTCGTGGCGGAACCACAAGACGCAGGTGAACGCCGCGTCGTCCAGCGGCAGCGAGGTGCGGAAGGGGACGCGGACCGCGTCGTCGGCGCCGTCGAAGGCGAGGGCCCGGCCGAGGACGCCGGGGGTGGTGCGGGCCCCGCCGAGGACGGTGGCCGGGCGGGCGCCGGGCGCGCGGTCCCCGGTGGTGGGGCCGGGCGGGTGGCGCGGCCCGAGCCAGGCGTCGGTGAAGCGGGCGAACCGCATCTCGTCGCGGGCGTCGGCGGCGCCCGCCTCGTAGAACAGCCCGGTCAGGCCGGGGGCGACGGGGACCAGGTCGGAGTAGCCGGACCAGTCGCCGGTGACCCGGACGCCCTCGTCGGCCTCCTCCCAGGTGCGGCCCTCGTCGTACGAGGAGCGGAGCGTCATGGCGCGGCGGCGGTCCGGGTCGGCGGGGGCGGCGAGGAGGGTGCGGCTGCCGCCCCCGGCGGTGGGCAGCCGGAGCACCGACGCCTGCACCATCGGCGCGAGGAAGCCGGGCAGGGTCCGGAACGGGTGGGTGAAGGACGCGCCGCCGTCGCGGCTGACCGCTTCGGTGCGGTTGCCGAGGTCCGTGCCGTCCTGTTCGCGGGCGTTGACGTAGACGGAGCCGTCGGCGCGCTCCAGCAGCGTCATCTCGGACGGTTTCTGGCGGAACGTGCCGTCGGCGGCGACCGGCCAGGTGTCGACGGCGCCGAGGCGCCAGGTGGTGCCGCCGTCGTCGCTGTGGACCAGCGCGGCGTGGTTGGCGGTGACCCGGCCGCCGGCGTAGCTCTCGGCGTTGACCCCGAGGACGAGCCGCCCGGCGTGGCGGCCCCGGGTGAGCTGGATGCCGTGCACCGGGCCCGTCGCGTACCAGGAGTTCCACCGCGCGGGCCGCAGGGAGCGGCTCAGGTCGCGCGGCGCCGACCAGGTGGCGCCGTCGTCGTCGCTGTACTGCAGATGCGGGGTGCGCTCGCACGGAATCGCGCAGTTCAGGCCGTCGGTGCGGCCCTTGTTGTACGTCTCGGCGAGGACGATGCGGCCGGTGCGGCGGTCCACGACCGGCGCCGGATTGCCGTGGGTGTCGCCGCCGCCTTCGTTGATCACCTGGAGCGGGCCCCAGGTCCGGCCGCCGTCGGCGGAGCGTTTGAGGACGAGATCGATGTCCCCGGCGTCGCCGCAGTCGTGCACCCGGCCCTCGGCGAAGGCGAGCAGGGTGCCCCGTACGGAGCGGACGACCGCCGGGATGCGGAAGCAGGCGTAGCCCGGGTCCTGGGCCGCGCTGAAGAGGATCCGCTGGTCGAAGCCGCCGGGCGGGGCCGCGGCCCGGTCGGTGGCGGCGCCCGCGGGGGCGGCGGGGAGCAGCGCGAGCGCGAGGACCGCCAGGGTGGTGAGGGCGGCGAGGGCGCGGCGCCGCCGGGGTCTGCGGTGGGGGATGGAGTGTGCGCGCAGGAGTGACGTCATGATCCGGCCTGCCCTTCGAGGCATCGGCGTCATCCACAGGACATCCCACGTCCCATGTCGTGTGACGGAACGTACTGCCGTCACTACGGAGCGACAAGGAGGGTGCGGTCGTTCCCTCGCGGCCCCGGCGAATTCACCCGTCCGGCTCGGGAGGGCCGTGCCGTACGGGGTGGACGGGGCCACTGTGCCAGGGGCGGGGCCGTGGCCGGCGTCCTGCTCCGACCGTCACTCCGCCGCGCCGGAGGCCGGCGCCGGGGTCGCGTCCCGGAGCCCGCTCGCCGCGCCCCGGCGAGCCCGGCGTCCCGGCACCCGGGCAGCCCCCCGGCCGCCACCCCGTCACCCCGCCGCTTCGGAGCCCCACGCCGCGTCGGGCCGGAGCACGACCTTCCCCAGGTTCGCGCGTGCCTCGATCAGGCGGTGGGCCGCCGCCGCGTCGCTCAGCGGCAGTTCGGCGTGGATCGTGGCCCGCAGGCGTCCGGACGCGGCCAGCTCCCACAGCCGCGCGCGGTGCTCCGCGTACCGCTCCGGCCGCGTGGTGGCGAAGTGGCGCATCGTCATCCCGGTCACGGTCTTCGCCCCGGCCAGCAGGTCATGCGCGAGGAGGGTGCCGCCGCCGGAGCTGAACTGGATCAGGCGTCCGCCCGGGGCCAGTGCGCCGAGCGCGCGCGGCAGCAGGTCGCCACCGGCGCCGTCCAGGACGACATCGACCGGCGCGCCCCAGGACTCCTGGTCGTAGGTGACGGCCTCGTCGGCGCCGAGCGCCCGGGCGAACGCCGCCTTCTCCGGAGTGGAGACGGCGGCGACCACGCGGGAGGCGCCCTGGAGTGCGGCGAGTTGGACGGCGAGGTGGCCGGTGGCGCCCGCCGCGGCGGTGATCAGCACCGACTCGCCGTCCCGGAGCGCCGCGGTGTCGAGCGCGGCCAGCGCCACATGCCCGCCCCGGACCAGCGCGACGGCCTGTGCGGCGCCCACCCCGTCGGGGATGCGGGACGCCATCCGGGCCGGGGCGAGGGCGAGTTCGGCGTACGCGCCGGGGTGGCCGAGGGCGGCGATACGGTCGCCGACCGCGAAGCCGGTGGTTCCCGGGCCGAGCGCGACGACCTCCCCGGCCAGCTCGTCGCCGGGCAGTCCGGGCAGCGGCCCGCCACCGCGCACCCGGCGCACCATGGGCAGGGTCACGCCGATCGCCTCCGGCCGGACCAGCAGGTCGCCGGGGCCCGGCACCGGGGCCTCGGCCTCCTCGACGCGCAGGACCTCGGGGTCACCGTGGGAGTGGAAGCGGACGCGGCGCATACGGATACCTCCGGGAGGAGCGGAAGGGCTACGGAACGTTGGGCGGCCCAACGGTATGCGCAATCATGGGGAACACCAACGGTTTTTCGTTGGGAAGGCCCACGGTTTTCTGCCGGGGAGCCCAGGGGACGGCGCTACGGTGGAGGCATGGCCGACACCCCGTACGCCCCCCGTCGCATCCGCGCGCTGCCGAGCTGGCTGCTGGGCCGGGCCGCCGCCCGGGGCCACCGGCTGGTCGCCGAGGCGCTCGCCGCCGAGGGCATGCGGATGATGCACCACGCCGTGCTCTGTGCCGTCGCCGAACTGGGCCCGGTCTCCCAGGCGGAGCTGGGGCGCACCCTGGGCATCGACCCGAAGGACATGGTCACGGCCGTCGGCGACCTGCAACGCGACGGGCTGGTCACCCGCACGCCCGACCCCCGCGACCGGCGGAAGAACGCCGTCGAGGTCTCCGAGGAGGGGCTGCGGCGGCTGCGCCGCACCCAGCGGCTCGGCGACCGGGCCAACGCCGAGCTGACCGCCGCCCTGACCCCGGCCGAACGCGAGCAGTTGATCGGCCTGCTCACCCGGATCGTCCGCCCGGCCGACGACGCCGCCGCGGAAGGGAAGGACGGCGGCTGACGGCCCGCCCGGCCGGGCGGACCCGCCCCGCCTCAGCTCCCGGCGACCGCCTCGTCGAGACCGAGCCGGTGGGCGCCCGCGTAGACGTTCATCGAGCTGCCGCGGAGGAAGCCGACCAGCGTCAGGTCCGTCTCGGCGGCGAGGTCGACGGCGAGGGACGACGGCGCGGAGACGGCGGCGAGCACGGGAATCCCGGCCATCACCGCCTTCTGCGCCAGCTCGAAGGAGGCCCGTCCGGAGACCATCAGCACGCACGACGACAGCGGCAGCCGGTCCTCCTGGAGCGCCCGCCCGACGACCTTGTCCACCGCGTTGTGCCGCCCGACGTCCTCGCGTACGTCCAGCAGTTCGCCGTCCGGGCGGAACAGCGCCGCCGCGTGCAGTCCGCCCGTCCGGTCGAAGACCCGCTGGGCGGCGCGCAGCCGGTCGGGGAAGGTGCTCAGCGTCTGAGGGGTGAGGCGGACCCCGGGGCCCGGGAGGCTGCCCGGCGCCCAGCGCGCGGTGGTCCGCACCGCCTCCAGGCTCGCCTTGCCGCACAGTCCGCACGACGACGAGGTGTAGACGTTCCGCTCCAGGGAGATGTCCGGCACCGGGACGCCGGGCGCGAGGCGGACGTCGACGACGTTGTAGGTGTTCGCGCCGTCGTCGGTGGCGCCCGCGCAGTAGACGATGTTCGCCAGCTCCGCGGCGGAGGCCAGGACACCCTCGCTGACCAGGAAACCGGCCGCGAGCGCGAAGTCGTCGCCCGGGGTGCGCATGGTGACCGCCAGCGGTTTGCCGTTCAGCCGGATCTCCAGCGGCTCCTCGACGACCAGGGTGTCCGGCCGGGCGCCGGCGGATCCCTCCCGCACGCGGATGACGCGGCGCCGTTCGGTGACCCGTCCCATGTCTGCCTCCACCCGTCGCGCTGTGACCCGGCCGTACGTCCCGTGCCCCGCGCCCGGGGAGCGCTCCCGGGGTGACGGCGGCCGCCGGTTGCCGGTGCGGCGGGACGGGTACAACCGTGCAACGTACTCGGTAAACTGTAGACGATAGCCAATAGGCCGTCAGGCGCCTCCCGGAAGGCGCGCCCGGCCACCACACCAAGGGGGACCGATGCTGTCCAGCGGACTGCCGCACGGAGCCGTCCCGAAGCTCGAACGGCCCGGCCCGCTGCGCGAGCGGGTCTACGAGACGCTGCTCGAACTCATCACCACCCGCGCCCTGCGCCCCGGGGCCCACCTGGTGGAGAGCGAACTCGCCGGGCACCTCGGCGTCTCCCGGCAGCCGGTCCGGGAGGCGTTGCAGCGGCTGAACACCGACGGCTGGGTCGATCTGCGGCCCGCCCAGGGCGCGTTCGTCCACGAGCCGACCGAGGAGGAGGCCGACCAACTGCTGACGGTCCGTACGCTGCTGGAGGCCGAGGCCGCCCGGCTGGCCGCCGCGCACACCGGATCGCCCGGCATCACCGCGCTGGAGGAGCTGTGCGTCACCGGTGAGCGTGCGGTGCGCGAGGATGACGTGGACGGCGCGGTCGCGGCCAACGCCGCCTTCCACGCCAAGGTGATGGAGCTGGCCGGCAACACCGTCCTGGCCGAGCTGGCCGAGCAGGTCGGCCGCCGGGTGCGCTGGTACTACACCCCGGTGGCCCGGCAGCGCGGCGCGCAGTCCTGGATCGAGCACCGCGAGCTGATCGCCGCCATCGCCGACCGCGACGAGGCCCGCGCCACCGCCGTGATGCGCGCCCACACCGAACACACCCGCCGGACGTACCACGAGCGGGAACGGGAGAGCGGGCCGGACGAACGGCGCGGCTGACCGGCGGCGGGCCCGGGCCCCGGCCCGCTCCGGGCGCCCTCCCGGACCTGGGACGCCGGCTCGCTCCGGGCCCCAGGCGCCCGGCCCGTTCCGGCCGCCTCCCGGCCCCGCTCCGGCCGTCTGCCTCCCGGGCGCCCGGCCCTCGTCGCCCGAAGCCCCCGCACCCCGCCGTTCCGGGGCGTCGTCCCACGTCACCCCGGCCGTTCCGCTCCCCGAGACGCCCCGACCGGTGGGTGCGGCGGACCGGTAATCTGCATCCGATCACGCACCACCGATGACGAATGGCGAGAGACGTATGAGCGAGGAGAGCGCACCCGAGACCGGCGAGGCGGCGGCCGTCTCCGACCGGGCGGCCCGGGAACGGCTGCTCCACCTGCGCAGCAGCATCGACAACCTCGACGCCGCGCTGGTGCATCTGCTCGCCGAGCGGTTCAAGTGCACCCAGCAGGTCGGCGAGTTGAAGGCCCGGCACAGCCTGCCGCCCGCCGACCCGACCCGCGAGGCCGCCCAGATCGAGCGGCTGCGCCGGCTCGCCACCGACGCCCGCCTCGACCCGGCGTTCGCCGAGAAGTTCCTCAACTTCATCATCAGCGAGGTGGTCCGCCACCACCGCGCCATCGCCGAGGCGACCCACGAGGCACCGGCCACCCCCACCGACGGCTGACCGGGGCGGGCGGCGCCCCTCGGCACCGCCCGCCCCCTCCCGTACGCCGGGTGCGTCTCAGATCAGCTCGCGGCTGACCGCCCGGTCACCGGCCACCGCCGCCCGCGGGCGCGCCCGGCCCGGCTGCCGCAGCAGCAGCGTGCACCCGGCCGCCAGCAGCGAGACCCCGCCGGCCAGCGCGTAGGCGCCGTCGTACCCCCAGGCGCCCACCACCATCGAGCCGAGCCCGCCGCCGAACAGTCCGCTGATCAGCTTGCCGCTGTAGACCAGGCCGTAGTTGGTGGCGTTGTAGTTCTCCCCGAAGTAGTCCGGGGTCAGCGTCGCGAACAGCGGGTAGAACGCGCCACCGCCGAAGCCGGAGAGGAAGGCGAAGAAGAGGAACAGCCACTGGCTGTGGACGTGCCCCGCCCAGATCACCCCGAACTGCGCCAGCCCGAGGACGACGATGACGACGACCAGGGTCGTCTTGCGGCCCCACAGGTCCGACAGCCACCCCACGACGGCCCGCCCGACGCCGTTGACGACGGACATCACGCCCATCGACGACGCCGCCACCAGCGGCCCGAAGCCGACCTCGCGTGCGTAGTCCACCTGGAACGAGATCCCGAAGATCGACACCCCGGCGGTCAGCACGACCGCCAGCCACATCAGCGGCAGCATCCCGCTCGCCAGGGCCTCCTTCGGCGTGAACTGCCGTACCGCGGGCGGGTTCTTCGCCAGACTCGCCGCGCTCCGCCGGTCGGCGGCCACCGGCGCCGCGCCCTCCGGCGCCCCGGTCGGCGGCGCGATGTGGGCCGGCCACCAGTTCGGCGGCGGATCCCGGAAGAACCACGCACAGGCCGCCACCACGACCAGCACGTACACCCCGATGAGGTCCAGCACCTCGGCGTAGTCGGAGGTGTCGAAGGCGTAGTTGAAGAGGAAGATGAACGGCAGCGCGCCGTAGGCGAAGCCGCCGTTGACGAAGCCGGTCTTCGCGCCCCGCCGCTCCGGGAACCACTTGCCGACCATGTTGATGCAGGTCGCGTAGATCAGCCCGGAGCCCAGCCCGCCGACCACCCCGAAACCGCAGAGCGCCAGCGCCACGCTGTCCAGATGCGCCAGCGCCGAGAAACCCACCAGACACAGCGCCGAGCCGAGATACATCGCCCACCGCGCGGTGAGCAGCCCCCGCTCCCGTAACCACCCCGCCGGGAAGGCGATGCCCGCCTGGAAGAACACCCAGACGCTCAGAATCCAGAAGGTGTCGCTCTGCGACCAGCCGTGCGCCCGCGAGAGCGTGTCCTCGGCGGAGCCGTAGGCGTACTCCGACACGCTGATCGCCATCATCGCGACCCACGGCAGATACACCATCAGTTTGCGCGAGTGGCCCAGCAGTTCCCGGTCGCTCTCGCCGATCCGGTAGACGCGCCCCTCGCCGTCCGTGACGTCGCGGTACCGGATCCGCCGGCCGGTCCCGCCCCTGTCGTCCCCGTTGCCGCCGTCGGTGTTGTCCTGTTCCGTCTCCGTGCTCATCGTCCGTCCCCTGCCCGTCGCATGGCTGCCGTCAGCTCCCCCCTGTCCGTGCTCCGCCCGCCCCCGTGGCCGCGTTCACGGGAGCTTCCCCGCCGCCCGCGCCCAGCGGTACTTCGCCCCGAGCACCGCCACCGGCTTCTCCGTCGTGTACGGGTACGCCACCACGCCCCGCTCGAAGAGGTACGCGCACGCCTCCTCGACCTCGGTGTCCCCGGCCAGCGACGCCACCACCGGCTTCTCGATCCCGCGCGCCCGGAACTCCGCGACCAGCCGCGCCGTCAGCTCCGCGAAGACCATCGGCGGGGTGACGAGGGTGTGCCAGTAGCCCAGCACCAGCGCATGGATACGGGGATCCTCCAGGCCCAGCCGGATCGTCGCCTCGTACGTCGACGGCGGCTCCCCGCCCGTGATGTCCACCGGGTTCCCGGCCGCCCCGAACGGCGGGATGAACCGCCGGAACGCCGCGTCGAGATCGGCGGGGATGTCCATCAGCCGCAGCCCGTTGTCGACGATCGCGTCCGACAGCAGCACCCCGGAACCGCCCGCACCGGTGATCACCACGACGTTGTCCCCGGCGGGCGCGGGCAGCACCGGCAGCGCCCGTGCGTACTCCAGCATCTCCGCCAGCCCCGGAGCCCGGATGACGCCCGCCTGCCGCAGGATGTCGTCGTACACCGCGTCGTCCCCGGCCAGCGCCCCGGTGTGGGAACCGGCGGCCCGCGCGCCCGCGCCGGTCCGCCCCGCCTTCAGCACCACCACCGGTTTGTGCGGCACCGTCGCCCGCGCCGCCGCCACGAACGCCCGGCCGTCCTTCAGATCCTCCAGATGCATCGCCACACAGTCGGTGCGCTCGTCCTCGGCGAAGTAGGTGAGCAGATCGTCCTCGTCGACGTCCGCCTTGTTGCCGAGGCCGACGATGGCCGACACGCCCGTCCCGGTGGCCCGCGCGAAGCCGAGGATCGCCATCCCGATCCCGCCGGACTGCGAGGTCAGCGCCGTCCCGCCGCGTACGTCGTACGGCGTGCAGAAGGTGGCGCAGAGGTCCTGCCAGGTGGAGTAGTAGCCGTAGATGTTCGGCCCCAGCAGCCGGATGTTGTACTCCTCGCCGATCGCGACCAGCCGTTCCTGGAGGGCGTGTTCGCCGGTCTCGGCGAAGCCGGAGGGGATCAGGACGGCGTTCGGGATGCCCTTGCGGCCCGCCTCCTCCAGCGCCGCGGGCACCAGCGGCGCCGGTATCGCGAACACCGCCACATCCACCTCACCGGGCACGTCCCGCACCGAGCGGTACGCCTTGCGGCCCAGGATGTCGTCGGCCTTCGGGTGCACCGGGTGGATCTCGCCGGGGAAGCCGCCGTCGATGAGGTTGCGCAGCACCGAGTTCCCGATCTTGCCGGGCGCCGCGGACGCCCCGATGACCGCCACCGACCGCGGCCGCATCAGCCGCTCCATCGCGGTCAGGATCTCCTCCCGCGAACGCCGCGGCCGCTCCACCGGCGGGCTCTGCGCCAGCAGGATCCGCACGTCGGCGGCGCACACCTCGTCCGCCGCCGCGAACACCGGGTTGAGGTCGATCTCCGCGATCTCCGGGAAATCCGCGGCCAGTTCGGACGTCCGCACGATCAGGTCGGTCAGCGCCGCGCGGTCCACCGGCGGTGCGCCCCGCACCCCGCGCAGCACCTTCGCCGCCCGGATCGAGTCCAGCATCGACGCGGCGTCGGGCCGGTCCGCGGGCGCCAGCCGGAACGTGACATCGCCCAGCGCCTCCACCAGCACCCCGCCGAGCCCGAACGCCACCACCTTCCCGAACGTCGGATCCGTCACCGCCCCGACGATCACCTCCTGACCGCCGGTGACCATCTCCTGGACCAGCACCCCGTCGATCCGCGCCCCGGGGGAGTACGCCCGCGCGCCGCGGACGATGTCGCAGAAGGCGGCGCGCACCTCGGCGGCGGAGGCCAGCGCGGTCCGCACCCCGCCCGCCTCCGTCTTGTGCACGATGTCCGGCGAGACGATCTTCAACGCCACCGGGAACCCGATCCGGTCCGCCAGCGCCACCGCGTCGTCCGCGGTCTCCGCCAGCCCCTCCGCCGGGGTCGCGATGCCGTACGCCCCGGCCACCCGCCGGCCCTCGGGCGCGGTCAGCGCCGTACGCCCCTCGGCCCGCGCCGCCGCCAGCACCGCCCGCACCGTCTCCGCCCGCACCGTCTCCGCCCGGCCCGTGGACTCCTCGCGCTCCGCCATCAGATCACTCCGTTCGCCTTGAGCAGCCGCAGTTCCTCGTCGGCGAGCCCCAACTCGCCGCCGTACACCTCCTGGTTGTGCTCGCCCAGCAGCGGCGAGCGGTCGACCTCGACGGGGGAGTCGGACAGCTTCAGCGGTGAGCCGACGGTGGTGAACGTGCCGCGCTCGGGGTGGTCGACGCGCACCACCATCCCGTCGGCGACCAGCGACGCGTCCTCGATCAGCTCCTTCGGCGAGAGCACCGGACCGCACGGGACGTTGTGGGCGTTGAGCCGCTCCAGCACCTCCCACTTGGGCAGCGTGGCGCTCCACTCCTCGATCAACTGGAACATCTTCGCCAGCTTCGGCAGCCGCGCCTCGGGCGTCGCCCACTCCGGGTCGTCCGCCAGCTCCGGGCGGCCGATCAGCTCGGTCAGCGGCCGCCAGCCGACCGGCTGCACGATCACGTACACGTAGTCGTTGGGCCCGCCGGGCGCGCACCGCACCGCCCAGCCGGGCTGCCCGCCGCCGCTGGCGTTCCCGCTGCGCGGCACGGTGTCGCCGAAGTTCTCGTTCGGGTACTCGGCCAGCGCGCCGTGCGCCAGCCGCTGCTGATCGCGGAGCTTGACCCGGCACAGGTTCAGCACCGCGTGCTGCATCGCGACGTTCACCCGCTGCCCGCGCCCGGTGCGTTCGCGCTGGTAGAGCGCGGCGAGGATGCCCGCGACGCAGTGCACACCGGTCCCGGAGTCACCGATCTGCGCACCGGTCGCCAGCGGCGGCCCGTCCTCGAACCCGGTCGTCGCCATCGCCCCGCCCATCGCCTGCGCCACCACCTCGTACGCCTTGTACGCGGTGTACGGGCCGTCGCCGAAGCCCTTGATGGAGGCGTAGATCAGCCGCGGGTTGATCTCCTGCACGCGCTCCCAGGGGAAGCCCATCCGGTCGACGGCGCCGGGGCCGAAGTTCTCCACCAGGACGTCGCTGCGGGCGATGAGCCGGGTGAGCAGCTCCTTGCCGCGTGGGCTCTTGGTGTTGAGGGTGATGCTCCGCTTGTTGCAGTTGAGCATCGTGAAGTACAGGGAGTCGGCGTCCGGCACATCGCGTAGCTGCCGCCGCGTGATGTCCCCGGTAGTTGCCTCCAGCTTGACCACGTCCGCACCGAGCCAGGCCAGCAACTGCGTGGCGGAGGGCCCGGACTGCACATGCGTCATGTCGAGGACGCGGACGCCCTCAAGTGCCTTGGTCACGACGGGTTCACCTCACTTGTACATCGTCTGGTTCATCGTTCCGGGGGCGTAGGCGTCCGGATCCACCCACACATTGATCAGCGACGGCTTGCCGCTCTCCCGCGCCCGCTGGAGCGCCGGCCGGATCTGCGCCGGATCGCGCACCTCCTCGCCGTAACCGCCGAGCATCCGCGCGAACTGGTCGTACGGCACGTCACCGAGGGTGTTGCCGACCCGCTCGCGCGCGTCGCCGTACTTGGCGCGCTGCCCGTAACGGATCTGGTTCATCGAGGAGTTGTTGCCGACGATGCCGACGAACGGCAGGTCGAAGCGGACCAGCGTCTCGAAGTCCCACCCGGTCAGCGAGAACGCGCCGTCCCCGAAGAGCGCCACGACCTCCTTCTCCGGCCGGGCCTGCTTCGCCGCCATCACGAACGGCACCCCGACCCCGAGCGTCCCCAGCGGCCCCGGATCCATCCAGTGCCCCGGCGCCTTCGGCTGCACCACCTGCCCGGAGAAGGTGACGATGTCGCCGCCGTCCCCGATGTAGACGGAGTCCTCGGTCAGAAAGTCGTTGATCTCGCTGACCAGCCGGTACGGATGGATCGGGTGCGCGTTGGAGCGCAGCAGCGGCAACCGCTTCTCCAGCGCCGCCCGCTCCACGGCCCGCAGCTCCTCCAGCCACTCCTTGCGCCGGACGGAGCCGCCCGCCGACAGCCCGGACGCGGCCTCGGCGACAGCGCCGAGCACCAGCCCCGCATCGCCCACGATCCCCAGATCCACATCGCGGTTCTTGCCGACGGTCCGGTAGTCCAGATCGATCTGTACGACGGTGGCGTCCGGCGACAGCCGCTTGCCGTACCCCATGCGGAAGTCGAACGGCGTCCCGACGATCACGATCACATCGGCCCGCGAGAAGGCGTGCCGCCGCGAGAGCTGGAAGTGGTGCGGATCCCCGGGCGGCAGCGTCCCGCGCCCGGCGCCGTTCATGTACGCGGGGACGTTCAGCGCCCGCACCAGCGAGACGGCCGCGTCGGTGGCCCGCGTCGTCCAGACCTGGCTGCCCAGCAAAATCGCCGGCCGCTCGGCCCGCGCCAGCAGATCGGCGAGCTTCTGCACGTCGTCCGGATCGCCCGGCGACCGCGTCGAGGCCCGGTACCGTCCGGCCCGCGGCACCCGCGCCCGCTCCCGGGGCACCTTGGCGTCGAGCACGTCCCGCGGTATCTCCAGGAACGACGGCCCGGGGGCGCCGTGGTAGCACTCGCGGAACGCCATCGAGACCATGTCGGCGGCGCGCGCGGTGTCCGGCACGGTCGCCGCGAACTTGGTGATCGGCGCCATCATGTCGACGTGCGGCAGGTCCTGGAGCGACCCCATCTTGTGCTGGGTGCTCGCTCCCTGCCCGCCGATCAGCAGCATCGGTGACTCCGCCCGGAAGGCGTTGGCGACCCCGGTGACGGCGTCCGTGGTCCCGGGCCCGGCGGTGACCACCGCACACCCGGGCTTCCCGGTGATCCGCGCGTACCCGTCGGCGGCGTGCGCGGCGACCTGCTCATGGCGTACGTCGATGACGTCGATGCCCTCATCGACGCAGCCGTCGTAGATATCGATGATGTGCCCGCCGCAGAGGGTGTAGACGACGTCCACCCCTTCCGCCTTGAGCGCCTTCGCGACCAGGTGCCCGCCGGAGATGAGTTCCCGCGCGTCCTCGGGCATGGGGCATCGCTCCCTTTCGTGGGGCCGCCCGCAGACGGCCCGCGACGTGGTCGGACGTAGATTGCATACAGTCGACGAATACTGTATGAACCCGTTATCCCGCATCGCCCGTCCGCTGTCCAGGGGTCAATGAGCCGCGATCGCGCCAAGGATTGGTCATGCCCGGGTCGCCGCCAGGGAAAGGCGCGACCGGATCGGGCGAGCGACGGGAGTCCGGCGCCGGAGGCGCCTGTGACGCCTGATGCGCACGAGGTCGCCACCCCACGGCGAACCCTTCGTCCCTTACGTACCACTCTGCGTAGATCTATCCAGCGGATACGCAGGTGAAAGGCGCTCCGAAACCTTGGTATTGTTGTCCATGTCGCCGCGGGGAACACCCCGCGAAGACCACACCTTGTCCGGGTGGCGGAATGGCAGACGCGCTAGCTTGAGGTGCTAGTGCCCTTTATCGGGCGTGGGGGTTCAAGTCCCCCCTCGGACACAGAGAAAGGCCCCAGTCTTCTGGCTGGGGCCTTTTGCGTGGCGAAAAATCCGCAGGTGGTGGTCTACGGGGCTGCAGGCGGACGCGCCCTTGTGGGAAGCCCGCCGCGTGTGCCGCGGATTTACCACTGCATCAGGACGTGATCACTGACCCGCAGATCCGGCCGAAGCACTTTCTGACGCGGCCCGAACCCCCTGTACCGCAGGCACGGCCAGGAGCTTCACGACCCCGCCGCGTGCCCCTCCAGCACCCCCGTGCGTTTGCGTTGGACGAGCCAGTAGTAGAGGAAGCCGCCGCCGGCGACGATGCCGATGAAGAGGAATGCGCCCCAGCGGAGGTACCAGTGCTGCGGGCCCGTCGCGTTGTAGACGGCGGCGCGGGGCCAGGCGAGGTTCACGGACATGGCCAGGCCCCAGAGGACGGCGAGGATGTTGACCGGGAGGCCGAAGCGGCCCAGGGAGAACTTGCCCTCGGCCGGGGTCCAGCGGCCGCGGAGGCGCTGGATCAGCATCGGGACCGTCACCATCAGATACGCCAGGTAGATCATGATGATCGCGATGCTGGTGATCACCGAGAAGATCTGCGGTTGGTTGACGTTGATCAGCAGGATCGCGACGCCCACCAGACCGATCACGATCGCGGGCAGCACCGGGGTCTGGAACCGCGGGCTGACCTTCGCCAGCAGGGACGCGGCGGGGAGATTGTTGTCGCGGGCCATGGCGAAGGCGAGGCGGATGCCCGCGGTGTGCACCGCCAGTTCGCAGACGGTGATCGCGATGACCACGCACCACAGCACGATCTGACCCATCGTCGAGCCCAGTGTGGAGAGCACCACGTACTGGAGCCCGTCCACGGACAGCTCCTTGGCGTGCAGATCGGGCACCGCGAGCAGGGCGAAGAGGAGGATCAGTCCGCCGATGAGGAACGAGGCGGTCAGGGCCCGGAGGATGGCCCGGGGCGCGTTACGGCCGGGGTCCTTGGACTCCTCGCCCAGCGAGGACGCGGTGTCGAAGCCGTACATGACGTAGGCGGAGGCGAGCGACGCGGTCAGGAAGGCGCCGAAGTAGCCGAGGTTCTCCCCGGCGCCTCTGCCGAAGGTGTTGGTCACCGCGGCCGGGCCGCGGGTGATGTGCGCGGCGAGCAGGACGATCAGCACGATCGCGGCGATCAGTTCGATGGCGACACCGGCGGAGTTGATGCGCGCCATCAGCTTGACGCCGAAGGCGTTCACCAGCGTGGTGAAGAGGATGAGGACGCTGCCCAGCAGCACGGCGTTGGCGGCGGCGTCGGTCTTGCCGCTGCCGTCACCGATGAACTGGAACCACGAGGAGATCTGCGGCAGCGTCACCTGGTACGCCAGCGCCACCGCGGCCAGCGACACCATGGTGGCGGTGAGCATCATCCAGCCGCCGAGCCAGCCGGCGTGCGGACCGCCGAGCTGCTTCGCCCAGTTGTAGATCGATCCGGCCACCGGATAGCGGGCGGCCAGCTCGCAGAAGCACAGGGCGACCATGAGCTGCCCGCAGAACACCATCGGCCACGACCACCAGTACGCCGGCCCGCCGTGGCTGACACCGAAGTAGAAAAGCTGGAAGGTGCCGGTGAGGATGGAGATGTAGCTGATACCGGCGGCGAAGGTGTGGAAGTTGCCGAGGGTCCGCTTCAGCTCCGGTTTGTACCCGAACTCGGCCAGTGAATCGTCGTCATGCGTGCCGTCGTCCCGTGTGCCGGGGCGCGGCGAGCCCGCCTCGCTCACTCGAACCACCTCTGCGGCCGGGGCGCGGTGTTCCGCCACACGTGCTTGGCCTCCTGATACTCCGCGAGGCCCGCGGGCCCCAGCTCCCGTCCGACACCGGACTGCTTCATGCCACCCCACTCGGCCTGCGGGACGTACGGATGGAAGTCGTTGATCCAGACCGTGCCGGCCCGCAGGCGGCCCGCCACACGGTGGGCCTTCCCGGCGTCCTGCGTCCAGACCGCGCCGGCCAGGCCGTACACCGTGTCGTTGGCGAGCCGGACCGCCTCGTCCTCGTCACGGAACCGCTCGACGGTCAGCACCGGCCCGAAGGACTCGTCGTGGATCACCGACATGTCGGGGGTGCATTCGTCCAGCACCGTCGGCAGGTAGTAGAAGCCGTCGCGCAGCGCCGGGTCCTGCGGTGGCTCGCCGCCGCAGCGCAGGACGGCGCCCTCGGAGAGCCCCGTGGCGACGTACGCCGCGACCTTGTCGCGGTGGGCCGCGGAGATCAGCGGGCCGGTGCGGGCGTGCTCGTCGAAGGGGCCGCCGAGCGGGATCCGCCGGGCGCGGACCACCAGCTCGTCGACGAACCGGTCGTGCAGGCTGTTCTCCACGAGCAGCCGGGCGCCCGCCGAGCAGACCTGACCGGAGTGGAGGAAGACCGCGGTCAGCGCGTGGTCCACCGCGGTGTCGAACTCGGCGTCGGCGAAGACGATGTTGGGGTTCTTGCCGCCCAGCTCCAGGGCGATCTTCTTGACGGTGGGGGCGGCCGCGGCCATGATCCGGCGCCCGGTGACCAGGCCGCCGGTGAAGGACACGAGGTCCACCCGGGGGTCCTCGGTCAGCGGGGCGCCGGCGAGCGGGCCGGTGCCCAGGACGAGGTTGGCCGCGCCGTCCGGCAGCCCCGCCTCGGCCAGCAGCCGCATCAGATGGACCGCGGTGTGCGGCGTCAGCTCGCTGGGCTTGAGGACGAAGGTGTTCCCGGCGCCCAGCGCGGGGGCGACCTTCCACGCCGTCTGGAGCAGCGGGTAGTTCCACGGGGTGATCAGCGCGCAGACACCGACCGGCTCATGGCGGACGGTGCTCTCGATCTCCGGCTGACCGGTGTCCACCACCCGGTCGGTGCCGCCCGACGCCGTGAGGTTGCCGAAGTAGCGGAAGCAGTTGGCGATGTCGCCCATGTCGTAGACGCTCTCCACCAGCCGCTTGCCGGTGTCCAGCGATTCGGCGCGGGCCAGCGCCTCCGTGTCGCGCACCAGCAGATCGGCGACGCGCAGCAGCAGCGCGCCGCGCTCGGCGGCGGGCGTACCCGGCCAGGGGCCGTCGTCGAACGCGGTACGGGCGGCGCCGACGGCGGCGGCCGCGTCCTTGGGGCCGCCTTCGTCGACGGTCGCGACCAGGGTGCCGTCCGCCGGGCAGCGGATCTCGCGCCGCCGGCCGTCGGCCGCTGCTCTCCAGCGGCCGCCGATGAACAGGTCCGGCATGGGGATGCCTCCGGTCTCCGGTTGTCGCGCCAGGCCGGCGGCGGGCGGGGCACCGCCTGCCGCCGGGGTGCGCCCGCCGCCCACCGCGGCCCGGCGGTCCGCACCCGGGTGATGATCTCGGTACCGAGCGTAGGCGCGGCGGTGCCGCTCCGCACGGCGCGGCACCCCGACTTTCCCCTGAGCGTCGCGACGGCCACCCGTAAGGGAACCGGGCCGCCCGACCGGCCCGCCCCGGGGCACGCCGGGCACCCGGGGCCCACGCCGCCCCGCCCGCCCCCCGTTGCCCGGGCCCGCCGCGCCGCCCGCCCCGTAAGGGAGCCACCCGGCGGCCCGTACGGGACGGACATGCGGCGGGCGGGGGAGAATCGGTTCATGCCCACCGCTCCCGGCAACCGGCCGCAGCCCTCGCCCGCCCTGCCCCGCGCCGCCTCCGCCTGCCGCCCGGTCCCCGATGTCGTGGCCTACCTCACCGGCCGCTGGAGCATCGAGCGCCGTGTCCTCGACGTACGCGCCGGGGCCGAGGGCAGCTTCCGGGGCATCGCGGAGTTCCGGCCCGAGGGCGCGGACGGCGCGCTGCTGCACGTCGAGGAGGGCGAGCTGACCTGGGCGGACGCGGTCCATCCGGCCGGGCGGACGCTGTGGCTGCGGCCCCGGCCCGACGGCACGGCCGAGGTGGAGTTCGCCGACGGCCGGCCCTTCCACGACCTCGACCTGCGGACCGGACACTGGCACACCGTCCATCCGTGCGCCGCCGACCGCTACGCCGGGACGTTCACCGTGACCGGACCGGACGTCTGGCAACTGGAGTGGCGGATCGACGGCCCGGCCAAGGAGGCGGTGCTGCGTTCGGTCTACCGCCGCCGGTAGACCGGACGCGGCACCACACGCCCGGTACGCGCCCCGTCCGCGCGCGCCCGGCACGCGGCCTCAGCCCTTCGTGGCGCGCAGCGCGTAGAGCATCGGGACGATCGGTTCCGAAGGCGGCAGCCGCCACCAGCCGTTGTCGCCGGGCACCATCGTGTCGAACCGTTTCCAGGGGACCTGCTCCGTCTCCCGCAGCACATCGACGCGGAGCCCGGCCCCGGACACCGCCGAGACGACCTCGCCGAGGCCGTGCCGCCATTCGTAGCTCGTCGCGCCCTCATCGGCGAGCGGCGGGCCGTCGGTGTACGTGTGCGGGCTGTCGCTGCGCAGCGGGCCGCGGCCGGCGAGGTAGTCGTGGCGCAGCAGCAGCTCCTGGTTGCCGGGGTCCGGGGTGGGGCCGAGCGCGTCGAGCAGCGGATGGAACTCGACGAGGTAGAGCATGCCGCCGGGGCGCAGCAGCGAGGCGATGATCTCGGCCCAGACGGTGAGGTCGGGGAGGTAGCACAGGGCGCCCTTGCCGGTGTAGATCACGTCGAAGCGGCGGTCGCCGAGCGCTTCGGGCGCGCGGTGGACGTCGGACCGGACGAAGGTGAGGTCCCGTCCGCTCTCGGCGGCGAGCCGGCGCGCCTCGGTCAGGGCGGCGGCGGAGAAGTCGAGGCCGGTGGCGCGGGCGCCGCGGTCGGCGAAGGCGGCGGTTTCGGTACCGAGGTGGCACTGGAGGTGGAGGAGGTCGCGGCCCCGCAGGTCGCCCAGGTCCTGCCACTCGAAGGGGGCGAACCAGTCCTCGGCGGTCCGGGAGCCGTCCAGCCCGTAGAAGTCGCTGGCGACGTGGACGGGGGTGCGGGCGTCCCAGTTGGCCTCGTTGGCCTTCACCATGTCCGCGACGGTGGGCCCGTCCTGCGGGGGTGTTCCGCCCTGCTCCGGTTCGCGCATCTGTGTGGTCATGGGGAACTGCCTACCCGGTGCGGCGGGTGGGATGACAGAAGGCGGCGAGGCGACGGCGGGTTCCATGACCAGGCGCGGCGCCACCCGCTGTGACCAGGGACGTTCTTGCCTGCCGCGCTCCTGGCACCGTAATCTCGCGTATCGGTGGATTTTACCGATTGGTAGGGAGTTTTCCGTGGTCGAGGACGTCCGGGGCCGGTTGGCGGAGCTGGACTTCGCGGGTGTCACGCCCGAGGAGTTCGCCGGGATCGTCAAAGGGCTCAGCGCCCGCCAGATCACCGAGATCGCCACGGGGGAGCTGCGCGCCCGGGTGCTGGGCGAGATCTTCGGGCGGATGGGGGAGCAGTTCCGCCCCGCGGCCGCCGGGGAACTGCGGGCCCTGATCCGGTGGCGGATCACCGGTGAGTCCGAGGCGGTCTACGAGACCGTCATCGGCGACGGACGCTGCACGGTCACCGAGGGCCGCTCGGCCGCCGACGCCCGGCTGACCCTGGTGATGGGCGACGCCGCCTTCCTCAAGCTGGTCTCCGGCAACGGCAATCCGGTGACGATGTTCCTCACCCGCAAGATCGCGGCCAGCGGCGATCTCGCCCTGGCCGCCGGGATGCACCGCTACTTCGACATCCCCGCGGCCTGACCCGCCCCGGTCGCCGGCCGCCCGGACGCGGCAGGTGTAGGACGCGCCGGACGTGGTAGGCGCCCGGCACGCGCTCCCTCGCGGGGCGGCCGGTCTTCGGGTGACCGGGCGCCGCCGGGAGCCGGTGCGGACCAGGTGTTGCCCCACGGGGCCGGTCCGCACCACGGGGCGCGCCCGGCACGGGTGACGCCGGGACAGGGATCGGGCCGCCGCCCCTGAGTGGCGTGGCGGCGGCCCGCCCCCGAACGGGGGGACCATTCCCGGCCACGCTCAGCCGCGGGTTCCGCCCGGACGGACCGCTCGCGCGCCGTCCGGACCTCACGGGTGCCCGCCGTGTCCCGACGGCCCGTCAACTGGCGCTCCCCGCAGTCTTCCTGGGAGATCAATACCACCTCCCAACTGCAACAACCGCACGTCCGTAGGTATGTTGGGGACGAGCCCGGCCCGGCCGTCCGTTCGCGCGGCGGCCGCGGGACGAATGCCGGTGGTGCCGAACGACGGGAACGTTAGTCATGAGCCAAGAGCCCCAGCCGCTGTCCACTGTCGTCGATGTCAGCATCCCGAGCGTGGCCCGGATGTACGACCACTACCTCGGCGGCAAGGACAACTACGCCGTGGACCGCGAGGCGTGCGACGAGCTGGACAAGGTCGCGCCCAGCACCAAGGCGCTGGCCATCAACAACCGCCGCTTCCTCCAGCGGGCGGTGCGCTGGCTCGCCCAGGAACACGGCATCCGCCAGTTCATCGACCACGGCTCCGGCCTGCCGACGCAGGACAACGTCCACCAGGTCGCCCAGGCCATCGACCCGGAGTCCTGCGTCGTCTACGTCGACAACGACCCGATCGTCCTCGCGCACGGCCGGGCGCTGCTGGAGGAGGACGAACGCACCGCCGTGATCCAGGCGGACATGCGTGACACCGACGGCATCCTGGGGAGCCCCGAGGTCGAGCGGCTCATCGACTTCGAACAGCCCGTCGCCGCGCTCTTCGTCTCCGTCCTGCACTGCATCCCGGACGAGGACGACCCCAAGGCGCTCATAACCCGGGTCGCCGAACGCCTCTGCCCCGGCAGCTTCCTGGTGGTCTGCCACCTGGTCAGCGAGGACAAGGCCACCCGGGACTTCGTCACGGAGTTCATGCGGGTCTCCACCCAGGGGAACTGGGGCCGGGTGCGCCGGGCGAGCGAGGTGGCGGCGTTCCTCGACGGGTTGGAGGTCCTGGAGCCCGGGCTCGTCGAGGTCTCCACCTGGAAGCCGGACGGCACCATGGGCCCGAAGCAGGCGACCTTGGAGTGGATCGAGTACGGCGGCGTGGCGCGGAAGAACTGACCCACCGCACATGAGGGAGGCGGGGCCCGGCGGCCCCGCCTCCCTCATGTCGTCGTACCGCCGGCGGCTCAGCCCAGCTCGCGCAGCAGCCCTTCGAGGAGCGCCAGCGAACCGCGCGGCGATTCGGCCTGGGCGCTCAGCCGGTCCATCACGGCGAGGTAGTGGTCCACGTCGTCGCGCTTGTCCAGGTAGAGCGAGCTGGTCAGTTGCTCCAGATAGACGATGTCCGGCAGATCCGGCTCCAGGAACCGCAGGATCGTGATCGGCCCGCCGGCCGCCGCGAGCCCGCCGAGGGCGAACGGCGCGATCTGCAACGTGACGTTGGGCAGCTTCGACATCTCCAGCAGATGCCGCAACTGCTCGGCCATCACCTCGGCGCTGCCCAGCGGACGCCGCAGGGACGCCTCGTCTATCACCGCCCACAGCCGGGGCGCGTGCGGCGCCGTCAGCAGCTTCTGACGCTGCACGCGCAGCGCCACCCGCCGCTCGATGTCCTCGGCGGACGCCCGCGGATGGCCGAGCCGGGCCACCGCACGGGCGTACTCCGGGGTCTGCAGCAGGCCCGGGACGAACTGCACCTCGTACGTACGGATCACCGACGCCGCCTCTTCGAGACCGATGTGGGTCTCGAACCAGCTCGGCAGCACATCGCTGTACTGGTGCCACCAGCCCGGGGTGCTGGTGCGGCGGGCGAGCGCGAGGAAGTCGGCGCGCTCCGACTCGGCGGTGACGCCGTAGAGCGTCAGCAGATCGGAGATGTCGCGTTCCTTGCAGCTCACCCGGCCCAGCTCCAGGCGGCTGATCTTGGCGTGGGAGCCGCGGATCGCGTCTCCCGCCGCCTCCCGGGAGACACCGGCGGCCTCCCGCAGCCGTCGAAGCTGGGTGCCGAGGACGATGCGCAGCACCGTCGGCCCGCCGCGCGGGTTGTCGAGGTAATGGCGCAGTGAGGGTTCGCGGCTCGGCTGCGCGGCGGTCATGCTGACTCCCGTGGGTGGTTGGGCGAGCGCTCAGTGTCCCATCGCGGTAAGGATACGTACAGCGAACCGATTATCCGGCTGACATATGCGTCAGTCGCGGCCGATCAGATCGTCGAAGTCGCCGTCCTTGGCGCCCTGGACGAACGCCGCGATCTCGTCGCGGGTGTAGACCAGGGCCGGCCCGGTGACGTGCCGGGAGTTGCGCACCGCGACCCCGCCGTCCGAAAGGACCGCCAGCTCAACGCAGTTGCCGCTCGGGTTGCTGCGGCGGCTCTTGCGCCACTGCGCCTGCTCGATACGGGTCGACTGGATGCCGTTGGGCACCGTCTCCATCACTGTCGCTCCCTTGCTGGAGGCATGGCCTCCTACCGTTCCCGGGCCCGTCGTCCACGGTGGCGTGAACAAGCCCCTGTGCGGCCGTCCTTACCGATGTAATTGCAGATGCACTTGCAGCGGGGGGCGGCTGACGAGGATATTAGCTGTCCCGAGCACGACAGCCCAGACCAGAAGCGCCCCTTCGCGGAGACGTGATGACGACACATCCGGCAGAGACCGTGTACGCAACACCGCGCAAGGAGCCGCGCGACGACGGCTGGTGGGTGCCCGGGCCCGATTCCTTCGCCGCCTGCGCGCTGAGCGCCTCCGCCCGCACCGTCGCCGACGCCCGGCGCTTCACCCTCTCCACCCTCCGGGGCTGGCGGATATGCGCGGCCCTCGCCGATGACGCCACCCTGATCGTCTCCGAACTCGTCAGCAACGCCCTGCGCTACGGCGTCCGCGACACCTACGAGGTGGCGGACGGCCGTGTGGCGGGCCCCGTCGTCACGCCCGCCTGGCTCGCCCTGACCCGGCGCGACGGCGGTGTCATGTGCGCGGTCTCCGACGGCGGCGCGAGCACCCCGCAACTCGGCGCCCCCGACCCGCTCGCCGAGTCCGGCCGGGGCCTGCGCATCGTCGAACAGCTCAGTGACGACTGGGGATGGACCCTGCCGGACCGTTCCGGCAAGACCGTCTGGGCCACCCTCTCGCCCCGCGACTGACCCCGCGCGGGCGACCGGCGCGGTACGGCGGCCCGGACACGGCGATGCCCGGGCGGGCCGTCACCGGCCGCCCGGGCATCGCCGCGGACCTTCTTCTCGACGGGCGACTTCTCAGGGGCCTTCGGGGGGCAGGCCGAAGGCCGTCAGGAGGCGTTCGGCGGCCAGCGTCGCGGTGAGCGTGCCCGACCGGACCTCCCGTTCGACGTCCGGGGCGATCCGGCGGACCTCCGGATCGTGCCGCAGCCGGTCCACGAGCTGCTCGCGGACCATCGTCCACACCCACTCCACCTGCTGCGCACGGCGCCGCTCGGTGAGCGCGCCGGTCGACTCCAGCAGCGCGCGGTGCTGCTCCACGCGCTCCCACAGCTCATCGAGGCCCGTGCCCTCCCGGGCGCTGCAGGTGAGCACCGGCGGCGTCCACGCCGCGTCCGGCGGCTGCAGCAGCCGCAGCGCGCCGGACAGTTCCCGGGCCGCCGCGCGGGCGTCGCGCTCGTGCGGACCGTCGGCCTTGTTGACGGAGACCAGGTCCGCCAGCTCCAGCACGCCCTTCTTGATGCCCTGGAGCTGATCGCCGGTCCGCGCCAGCGTCAGCAGCACGAACGTGTCGACCATGTCGGCGACGGTGGTCTCGGACTGCCCGACACCCACCGTCTCCACCAGCACGACGTCGTACCCGGCCGCCTCCATCACGATGATCGACTCCCGGGTGGCCCGCGCCACCCCGCCCAGCGTCCCGGACGTGGGGGAGGGCCGGACGAACGCCGCGGGGTCCGTCGCCAGCCGCGCCATCCGGGTCTTGTCACCCAGGATGGACCCGCCGGTACGGGACGACGACGGGTCGACGGCGAGCACCGCGACCCGGTGCCCGGCGCCCGTCAGCCGCGAGCCGAGCGCGTCGATGAACGTCGACTTGCCGACGCCGGGCACCCCGCTGATCCCCACCCGCCGCGCCGCCCCGGCATGCGGCAGCAGCGCGACGAGCAGTCGCTGGGCCGCCGCGCGGTGGTCGGCGCGGGTGGACTCCACCAGCGTCACGGCCCGCGCGATCCAGGCCCGGGAGCCTGCCCGGACCCCCTCCGCGTACCGTTCGACATCGATCCTCGCGGGCATCAGCGCCTCACAGCTCGTGGCCGAGGGCCCGCGCGAGGTCCCGGACCAGGTCGTACGCGGCGTCCGGGATGACCGTGCCGGGCGGGAAGACCGCCGCGGCGCCCATGTCCCGCAGCGTCTGCACGTCCTGCGGGGGGATCACCCCGCCCACCACGACCGTGATGTCCTCCCGGCCCTCGGCCGCGAGCGCCTCGCGCAGCGCGGGCACCAGCGTCAGATGGCCGGCCGCCAGCGAGGAGACGCCGACGATGTGCACATCGGCCTCCACCGCCTGCCGCGCCACCTCGGCCGGGGTCTGGAACAGCGGGCCGACATCGACGTCGAAGCCCAGGTCGGCGAAGGCCGTGGCGATCACCTTCTGGCCGCGGTCATGGCCGTCCTGGCCCATCTTGGCCACCAGGATGCGCGGCCGGCGCCCCTCGGCGCGTTCGAACTCGGCCACCAGATCCCGGGTGCGGCCGACACCCGAGGAGGGGCCCGCTTCGTCTCGGTACACACCGGAGATCGTACGGATCTGCCCGGAGTGCCGGCCGTAGACCTCCTCCAGGGCGTCGGAGATCTCGCCGACCGTCGCCATCGCGCGCGCCGCGTCCACCGCCAGCGCGAGCAGATTGCGCTCCAGGCCCTCGCCGGGACCGGCCTTCGCCGCGTCGGTCAGCGCGCGCAGCGCCGCCCGGCAGGCGCCCTCGTCCCGCTCGGCCCGCAGCCGCTTCAACTTCTCGATCTGCTGCGCCCGCACCGCGGAGTTGTCGACCTTGAGGACCTCGATCTCCTCGTCGGTCTCCACCCGGTACTTGTTCACGCCGATCAGCGCCTGCCGCCCGGAGTCGATCCGCGCCTGGGTACGGGCCGCGGCCTCCTCCACCCGGAGCTTGGGGATGCCCGCGTCGATCGCCTTCGCCATGCCGCCGGCCGCCTCCACCTCCTCGATGTGCTGCCAGGCCCGGCGTGCCAGATCCTGCGTCAGCTTCTCGACGTACGCGCTGCCGCCCCACGGGTCGATGACCCGGCAGGTCCCCGACTCCTGCTGGAGGAAGAGCTGGGTGTTGCGGGCGATCCGCGCGGAGAAGTCGGTGGGCAGCGCCAGCGCCTCGTCCAGCGCGTTGGTGTGCAGCGACTGGGTGTGGCCCTGGGTCGCCGCCATCGCCTCCACGCACGTCCGCGTCACGTTGTTGAAGACGTCCTGCGCCGTCAGCGACCAGCCCGACGTCTGCGAATGGGTGCGCAGCGACAGCGACTTGGGGTTCTCCGGCTCGAACTGCCGGACCAGCTTGGCCCACAGCAGCCGGGCCGCCCGCAGCTTGGCGATCTCCATGAAGAAGTTCATGCCGATCGCCCAGAAGAAGGAGAGCCGCGGCGCGAACGCGTCCACGTCCATCCCCGCCGCCATGCCCGCGCGCAGGTACTCCACCCCGTCGGCCAGCGTGTACGCCAGCTCCAGATCGGCCGTCGCCCCCGCCTCCTGGATGTGGTACCCGGAGATCGAGATGGAGTTGTACCGCGGCATCTTCTGCGAGGTGTACGCGAAGATGTCGGAGATGATCCGCATCGACGGCTGCGGCGGATAGATGTAGGTGTTGCGGACCATGAACTCCTTGAGGATGTCGTTCTGGATGGTCCCGGCCAGCTTCTCGGGCGGTACGCCCTGCTCCTCGGCGGCCACGATGTAGAGGGCGAGGACGGGCAGCACCGCGCCGTTCATCGTCATCGACACCGTCATCCGGTCGAGCGGGATGCCCTCGAAGAGCTGGCGCATGTCGTAGATCGAGTCGATCGCCACGCCCGCCATGCCGACGTCGCCCGTCACCCGCGGATGGTCGCTGTCGTAGCCGCGGTGGGTGGGCAGGTCGAAGGCGACCGAGAGGCCCTTCTGACCGGCCGCGAGGTTGCGCCGGTAGAAGGCGTTGGACTCCTCGGCGGTGGAGAACCCGGCGTACTGCCGGATCGTCCACGGCTGGTTGACGTACATCGTCGGGTACGGGCCGCGCAGGTACGGCGTGATGCCCGGGTACGTCCGCAGGAAGTCCACGCCGTCGAGGTCGGCGCCGGTGTAGAGCGGTTTGACGCCGATGCCCTCCGGGGTCTCCCACGTCAGCTCCGCGACGCCCGTACCGGTGGCCCGCTCGACGGCCTCGGCCCATCGCGCCGGGTCGGCGCCGGCCGCGCCGCCGTCCAGCGGGACGCCGCTGAAATCCGGGACGGTACCCGGGCCGTCGGTCCGCCGTGTCCCGGCCATCACGCCACCTCCATGACATCGAGGGCCGAGGCGAGGGCCCCGGCCGCGTCGCAGCCGGTGAAGACGTACGCGTCCACCCCCGCCTGCTCGAACTCCGCGCGCCGCTCACCGGGCGCGCCCGCCAGATACACCCGCACCGCACCGGCCGCCTTCAGCGCCGCCGCGACCTGGGCCGCCTGCTCCGCGTAGAGCGTGTCGCTGCCGCACAGGCAGGCGATCCGCGCGCTGCTCGCCGCGAAGGCCGCGGCCACCGTGTCCGCGTCCACCGACGCGGGCTCGTGCACCGTCTCCACGCCGCCCGCCTGGAAGAGGTTGGCGGCGAACGTCACCCGCGCGGTGTGCGCGGCGGCCGGGCCCAGCGCCGCCAGGAACACCTTCGGGCGGGCGCCGGTGGCCGCCAGATGCGCGTCCGACCTGGCCCGCAGCGTCTCGTACGCGTCGTCCCGCCGCACCCGCGGCAGGCCGCCGCCGGAAGGGGCCGGTGCGGCCTCGCGGCGCACCGGGGCCTCCGCGAGGTACGGGAACTCGCTGACACCGGTGATCGGTTCGCGGCGGGTGGCCAGGTCACGGGAGCGGCGCTGCCAGGTCGCGGCGAGCCGGCCGGAGACCAGCCCGGAGTCCAGCGCGGCGGCCTGGCCGCCCGCGCCCTCGATCTCCTGGAACCACGCCCAGGCGGCCCGCGCCAGCTCGTCGGTCAGCTCCTCGACGTACCAGGAGCCACCCGCCGGGTCGATCACCTTCGACAGATGCGACTCCTCCAGCAGCACCGCCTGGGTGTTGCGGGCGATCCGGCGGGCGAACGCGTCCGGCAGACCGAGGGCGGCGTCGAACGGCAGCACCGTCACCGCGTCCGCGCCGCCGACCCCGGCCGACAGCCCGGCGACGGTGGTACGCAGCATGTTCACCCACGGATCGCGGCGGGTCATCATCACCGGCGACGTCACCGCGTGCTGGCGCTGCGCCCGTGCCTCGGGCGAGGCGCCGCACACCTCGGTGACCCGCGCCCACAGGCGGCGCGCGGCGCGCAGGGTGGCGATGGTCAGGAACTGGTCGGCGGTGGCGGCGTACCGGAACTCCAGTTGCCCGCAGGCGGTGTCGATGTCCAGCCCTGCGGCGGTCAGCGCCCGCAGGTACGCGACGCCGGTGGCCAGCGCGCAGCCCAGCTCCTCGGCGGCCGAACCGCCCGCCTCGTGGTACGGCAGCGCGTCGACGGTCAGCGCCCGCAGCCCCGGCGCCTCGTCGGCGCACCGCGCGGCCAGCGCCGCGGCGGCCGTCAGCCGGCCGTCGAGCGCGGTGCCGTCGCCGCTCCGGGCGACGAGCGCCAGCGGGTCGGCGCCGAGCGTGCCGGTCAGCGCGGCCGGTGCCACGCCGGTGGCGGCGGCCAGCGCGAACAGCTCCTCGGCGGCCGCGGCGAACTCCTCGCCCGCGTCGAGCGCGACGGCGGCGAGGTCCAGATGGACCCCGGCCAGCGCCCGCGGCAGCGAGCCGAGCGGCACTCCGCCCCCGCCCACGGCCAGCCACAGCGAGGTGACGCCGTTCTCCAGGTCGGCGAGGGCCGCTTCGTTGACCCGCTCCGGGTCGGGGTACGCCTGGCGCTGGCGTACGTCCCAGCCGGCGACGGTGGCGCCCTCGGGGCGGGAGCCGCGGACGAACGGCGGGAAGCCGGGGAGGCCGGCCGCGTCCGCGCCGGCCGGGGTGTCGTCGGCGGTGTAGAGGGGACGGACGCGGATGCCGTCGGGGAGGTCGGTGGCGAGCGCGTCCTCGGGGGAGTCCGCCGCCGGGGTGGCGCCCGACTTGCGCAGCACACCCGCGACGAGGTGCTGCCACTGCGCGCGATCGGCGTCCGGGAACGCGGCGGCCAGGGGGAGTTCGGGGGACTGGGCGGTCATGGCAGCAGGCTAGGCGAACGACCGTTAGCTGGAGCAGGGGCTCCCGCTGTGACCTTGCACTCGTTGATCCGAGCGGGTGTACGGGCCGGGCGGCGGACTCCCGTACCCCGCGCGGGGCCTGACGGCGGGCCCGGGGCGCGGTACGGGGCCCGGCGCGACGCGGCCGGAGCGCGGCGGGTCCGGCCGGGGGCCGCCGCGCCGGGCGGCCCGGTCCACGGGCGCCGGCCGGGTCGCACCGGGGCCCGCGGCACGGGCGTCAGCGGGCGTGTTCCCGGCGCCATTCCCGGGCCCGTTCCTCGATGTCGAACGGGGCGAGACCCAGCGGCGGCCCTTCGAGCGGGGCGCGCAGGGCGGCGCGGATCTTCTCGTTGACGGCGGTCAGGATGCGGCGCAACGCCGCCTCGCTCGGCGCACCGGCCGCGGCCCGCGCCGCCTCCTCGGCCTCCTTGCGCAGGGCGAGCGACGGCGGCAGGTAGGAGAGGTCCTCGCGGGCCATCTTGTCCTTGACCCACCACAGTTCGTCGTACGGCTTGTCGAGGCCGGGCAGCGGTTTGCCGGCCCCGGGCAGGGCGGCGAAGTCACCCCGCTCCTGGGCCTCGCGGATCTGCTTGTCGATCCAGGACTCGAAGTCGACGCCGGGGGGTTTGCGCTCGGTCATCGGAGAATGCCTCTCGCGGGATGCGGGGCCGGGCCTGCCGTCACCTTCCCGTCGGCGGGCCCGGGCGGGACCGTGTGCCGCACCGCGCGGTCCGGCGCGCGGGGCGCCCTCCCACGGTAGCCCGCCCGGCGCGGGCGGCGGCGGGCTCAGGGCGGTGTCGCCACCGAGGACGGCTGGACCACCGGCAAGGCGGTGTCGCCGCCGCAGATCATCGGACCGACGCGGGAGCCGGAGCCGGTCAGGGTGACCCGTACCGAGGACGGCGGGTGGCCGCCGGGGACCTTGGCGTTGGCCGCCGTGCAGACCAGTTGGCTGAGGGCGGCGGTGTCCAGCTTCTTCGGCGGGACGGGCAGTTCGATGTCGACCCGGCCCTCGTCCGCGCGGGCCCGCAGCGGGCCGCTCGGGGAGGGCAGCGCACTGGAGAGCCCGCGCTGCCGTTCGGCGTGGTCGGGGCCGTCGAGCAGCAGGTCGAGGGCGGTCTGCGGGTCGGCCGGTGCCTTGGCCGGGCGGGTCGCGGAGCGCAGTCCGGACGGCCCGTAGAAGAAGAGCTGGACGCCGGTCTCCGGGCGGCCGGGGGCCTTCACCCCGGACGCCGGGGCGCCCGCGTCGATCACGTCGCTGGGCTCGATGCCGCAGCCGGCCGGGACGGTCGCGGCGGCGCAGGCCAGCGCGGCGACCAGGACCCGGACGGCGCGGGGGCGGGACACGCTCATGCGGCGCTCTCCTTGCCGGAGCCGGAGCCGGAGCCGGAGCCGGAGCCGTGCGGGGCCGGGGCGTCCGGGGCGCGGTCGCCGTCCGTGGCCGCCGCCGTGCCGGGGGTGTCCGCCGGGGCGTCCGGGGACGGCGCGGCGGGACGGCCGGGCGCCGGTTCGCCGGTGCCGCCCGGGCCCGGTGCGTCCGGGCCGTCGGGACCGTCCGCCCCGGGACCCGCCTCGCCGGGCGGGCGCACCGGCAGCTCCACGGTGAAGACCGCGCCGCCGCCGGGCGCGTTGGCGGCGCGGACGGTGCCGCCGTGCAGCCGGACGTTCTCCTGGGCGATGGCCAGGCCGAGACCGCTGCCCTCGGAGCGGGCGCGCGCCGAGTCCGCCTTGTAGAAGCGGTCGAAGACGTGCGGCAGCACCTGCGGGTCGATGCCCGGACCGCTGTCGCGGACCTCCAGCCGCAGCCGGCCGGAGTCCGGGCCGGGGGCCTGAAGCCGGACGCGGACCGGACGGCCGCCGTGGTGCAGGGCGTTGCCGACGAGGTTGGCGACGACGACGTCCAGCCGCCGCGGGTCGAGCCGGGCGCGGACCCCCTCGGGCAGCTCCGCGCCGACCTCGTCCTGCCAGGCGCGGGCCTGGAGCGTCTTGCGGACGGCCTCGGCGACGTCCACCTCGTCGAGGTGGAGCGCGGCGGCGCCCGCGTCGAACCGGGAGACCTCCATCAGGTCCTCCACCATGCGCGTCAGCTTTCCGGTCTCCTGGCTGATCAGACGCACGGCGGACGCGGTGTCCGGATCGAGCGCCGCGGCGTCCTCGTCGAGCACGTCGGTGACGGCGGTCATCGCGGCGAGCGGGGTGCGCAGTTCGTGCGAGACGTCCGCGGCGAACCGGCGGGCGTTGGCCTCCAGCCGCCGCAGCTCCGCCACGCTGGCCTCCAGCTCCTCCGCCATGTCGTTGAACGACCGGGACAGACCGGCGAGTTCGTCGGTGCCCTTGACCTCCAGCCGGGTGTCGAGCTTCCCCTCGGCGATCCGCCCGGCCGCCTGCCGCAGCCGCCGCACCGGCCGCAGCACACCCCGGGCGGCGAGCAGCGCCGGGAGCACGGACAGCGCCAGCACCGGCAGCGCACCCCGCTGCGCCGCGCTGACCAGCGCCTCGACGTTGGCCTCCTCGGCCCGCAGGGGGAGTTGGGCGTAGACGGAGAGGGCGGACGGCGCACCGTCGGACTGGCGTACCGGCATGCCGATCAGCAGCCACGGATCGCCGTCGCGCACCACCCGCTGGAAGGCCGGGACGTGGCGCTGCTCGACGGACCGCTCCAGCTCGTCCGGCAGGGGCACCGGCGCGCCGGACGGGGCGTCGTCGCCGCCGGGCATCCCGCGGTAGCGGACCCGGACGTCCCAGTCCCGGGCGGCACCGGACCGCTCCAGCTGGGCGCGGAAGGCGTCCAGGTCGGTGTGGGTCGGCGGCACGGTCAGCTCCGGGGCGAGCGAGTTGACCTGGGTGCGCAGATCGTTGACGGCCATGTCCTGGGAGCGCTGGAGGATGGCGTTTCGGGCCTCGCGGTACGTCAGTCCGGCGGTGGTCAGCGCGCTGACCGCGGCGACCAGCAGGAACGCCACGACCAGCCGGGCCCGCAGCCCGCGCAGCCGCCCCGGGGGGCGCAGGTGCCGGCGCCTCACAAGGGGCCGAAGCGGTAGCCGAATCCGCGCACCGTCTGGACGAAGCGGGGGCTGCGCGGGGTGTCCTCTATCTTCGTGCGCAGCCGCATCACGCAGGCGTCCACCAGCCGGGCGTCGCCGTGGTAGCTGTGCTCCCAGACGTGCTCCAGCAGCTGCTGGCGGCTGAAGACCTGTCCGGGCGTGGCCGACAGGAACAGCAGCAGTTTCATCTCCGAGGGCGCGAGCGCGAGATCCCGGCCGTCCTTGGCGACGACGAGCCCGGCGCGGTCGATGGCGAGCGGACCGTACGACTCGACGGGCGCGGGCCCGGGGTCGGCGGCCGAGCCGTCGGCGGGCGGCGCGGTGCGGCGCAGTACCGCGCGGATCCGGGCCTCCAGCACCTCGCCGCGGGCCGGTTTGACGATGTAGTCGTCGGCGCCCGCCTCCAGTCCGAGGACCACGTCGAGGTCGTCGCCGCGCGCGGTGAGCATGATGATCGGCAGTTGCCGCTCGGCGCGGATCAGGCGGCAGACCTCGAAGCCGTCCTTGCCCGGCAGCATCAGGTCGAGCAGCACGATGTCCGGCCGGAAGCCGGGCAGCAGATCGAGCCCCGCCTCGCCGCTCTCCGCCGCCGCGACGTCGTGGCCGCGCCGCCGCAGAGCGAGGGAGACCCCGTCGCGTACGGCGGCGTCGTCCTCGATGAGAAGTACACGTGGCATGGGACCAGTATCAAGAACTTTCATGATGGATCGGTAACAGCCGGATCCTGATCGTTTTTCTTCGCGTCTGTGGGGGTGCGGCCGGGCGTCGTAAAACGCCCGGACCGGACGGAAGCGACACAGGACCACGGCACAGTGCGGGGGACGGACATGAACACGGCGGGGCGCTCCGGGAGCGGGCGCGGCATCCTCAAGGCGGTCACCGCGGCGGCGGTGGCGCTCGGCGCCGCCGGGGCGCTGGCCCTGGCCTGGCCCGGCGGCCCGGCGAGCGCCGAGGCGGACACCCCCGGGGCGCGCCGGCCGGCCACCACGCGCCCGGTGGACCCGTCGATCGTGCACGCCTCGGACCGCGCCGGCCGGAGCCTCAACATCACCATCGACGACGGCCCGGACCCGGTGTGGACCCCGAAGGTCCTCGACGTGCTGGAGCGCCACCACGTCAAGGCGGTCTTCTGCATGATCGGACCGCAGGCCGCCGCCCACCCCGACCTCGTACGGCGGGTCGTCGCCGCCGGGCACCGGCTCTGTGACCACACGGTCGGCCACAACACCGGTATGGACCACCGGCCGGAGCGCTACCAGGAGGACCAGATCCTCCCCGCGCAGCGGATGATCGAGCGGGCCGGGGGCGCGCCGGTCCTCTACTACCGGGCGCCCGGCGGTGCGTTCACGCCGTACAGCCGGGCGCTCGCGGCCCGGCACGGGATGCGGCCGCTGGGCTGGAACATCGACAGCAAGGACTTCGAGGGCGGCTCCGTCGCCGCCATCGAGGCGACCGTCCGCGGCGAGCTGACCAACGGCCCGACCGTCCTCTTCCACGACGGCGGCGGCGACCGGGCCCGCACCGTCGAGGCGCTGGACCGGCTGCTGCCGTCGCTGCGGCAGCAGGGCTACGGTTTCGGCTTCCCGCGGCACTGAGAACGCGTCCGCGGCGGGCACGGTCCGGTGCCCGCCCAGGACGCGCCGGCGGCCGGGCGGCGGCGCGGTGGCCGCCGGGGGCTCAGGCCGCGCCGAACAGGGCGGCGAGATCGCGGTCGACATCGAGGTGGGCCGGCTCCTGACCGGCGGGCACCGCCGCGTACGACCGGGCGAGGAAGCGCCGCACGTCCGCCGTGCGCAGTTGCACCATCGCCACCCCTTCGTCGGCGTGGAACTCCATCACCGTGCGCTCGGGCCCGGCCGGACGCACCCGCACATCGCCCCGGCCCGCGGCGCCGTGCACGCCCTCCGCCAGCAGCTCCCGCGCGAACGCCCAGTCCACCGCGGCCCCGTCAAGGGAGATCTCCGGCGGGAACGACATCCGCACCGCCAGCGGATCGCCGGGGTGGTACCGGAGCACGGCGGGCACCGTGTGCGGTCCGGGAGCCGTCGCGAGGAGGCGGACCTGAACGGCGTGGTCGATGGCGGCGGGCATCGCGGCGGCTCCTCACGGCTGTCGGTTCACGTGGCGGTTCACGTCGGTTCACGGCATGACTCACCCCCTAGGACGAACGACGGGCCCCGGTCGTGCATGCCCAGGGGGTGTGATCTGCGTCATGGTGCGCATCGGCGCCGGGGGAGCGGGTAGCCGCCGGGGTCGGACACCGGTGTCGGGGGCGGTCACCGGGCCACCGCGGGGCCGTCGCCCCCCGTCGTCACCAGGAACTCCTCGACGATGCCCGGCGCGGCGGCCGCGGCGAACGCCGGTGCCCGCGCCGCGGCCAGGTCCGGTATCCGGTGGCGGCCCTCGCCCGCGGCGAACGCGGCGGTCAGCGTCGTCAGACCGGCCCGGCGGCCGAACGGCGTGCTGGAGAACGTCCACGCCGCGACCGCCGACCGCTCCAACGCCAGCGTGTCCCGGCCGAACACCCCCGAACGCACCACGAGATGGTCCCCGTACAGCCCGTGCCCCAGCGCCCGGTACGCCGACCGCGCCGCCCACCGCACCGCCGCCGCCGACACCACCGCGTACCCCCCCGCCCACGGCAGCAGTACGGGCGCGAAGGCCGCCCCGCAACCGGCCAGGACCGCCGTGCCCGGCAGCGTCACCCATCCCAGCCCGCGCAGCAGCCGCCTGCGCAGCGCCGCCCGGGGGTGGCGCGCCGGCGCTCCCGGGGCGCCCCGCCCCGGGAGCGGCGGATCGGGGAACGGCGCGCGCAGCACCCCGCCGGCGACCCGTACCGCCACCGCGCGCGGCGCGGGCGGCAGCAGGGCGGAGCGCGCGCGGTTCTCGTCGCGGTCACCGAGCCCGCCGGCCACCGCCCGCACCGCGGCCCCGCCGCCCGCCCGCAGCAGCAGCGGCTCCCGGAGCAGCACACCGCGCAGCCGGGCCCGGTCGATCGTGACCGTACGGGTGGTGAACAGGCCGCGCCGCACCCGCAGGGTCGAGGCGTCGGTCCATTCCAGGCGGTGGTGCCACCAGTTCTCCGCGTACAGCACCACCGCGCCGACCGCTCCGGCGGCCAGGAGTACGAGGAGCGCCGCCGGGACCGCCACCCACGGCGAGGCCGCGCCGGACGCCGCGAACATCCGCCGGACGAAGCCCAGTTCCCAGAAGTCGACGCCCATGCCGTGCAGCACGCGGTGGACCGTGCCCGCCGCGATCAGCACCCCGCCGGCCACCCGGAACGTCAGCGGCGCGTACCGCAGCCAGCGCGGTGAGAAGCGCGCCAGCACCGGATCGTCCGCCGCCGCGCCGGACGCCGCGCGGGCGAGCAGTTCGCCCCGCAGCCGCCCGGCCTCGGCGACCGGCAGCGCGTCCAGCGCGAGGACGCCGTCCCCGCCGCCCGCGGTCCCGGCGCGCAACACCGTCAGCCGCAGCACCCGGTGGAGCGGCGTCGCCGTGAGATCGACGGTACGGATCCGGTCCAGCGGCACGGTGCGCGACCGCCGGGTGAACACCCCCGTCCGCATCTCCAGTGCGGCGCCGGTGACCCGGAACCCCGTCCGCGCCCAGCGCACCGCGCCGACCGCGGTGAGCACCGCGAACGACACGGTGAGCGCCGCCAGGGTGATCCAGGTGCCCGCCGGGATCCGCCCGCCGGTCGCCACGGCCGTCCCCGCGAGGGAGGCCAGCGGCGGCAGCGGCCAGGCGGCGTGGACCAGGAGGGTGCGCGGATGGGTGCGGCGCCACCCGGGAGCGGAGCGCGTCATGCCGCGTCCCCCGGAACGAGTTGCGCCGCCGCACCGATCCGCCGGGACAGCGCGTCCGCCGCCGCGTCGGACAACCCGCGGATCCTGATGTCGCCCGCGGTCGAGGCGGTGGTGACGGTGACCGTCGCCAGTCCGAACCGGCGCTCCAGCGGCCCCCGGACGGTGTCGACCGTCTGCACCCGCGACAGCGGAGCGATCCGCCGCCGCTGCCGGTACCAGCCGTCCGACGCGTACACCGCCCGCTCACCCAGCTCCCAGGCGTGCACCGCGTACCGCACCCGTGGCATCAGCGCGGTATGGACGAGCGCCGCGACGGTGAGAGCGGCCAGCGGCGGTGCCAGCCACGGGAGCGTCCCCGGAAGGAGGAGCAGGGCGCAGACCGTGAGCGCCGCCGCGGTCAGCAGCGCGGGCCCGCTCACCATCAGCAGTGCCCGCGCCGTCCACCAGCGGCGGGCCCGCGGATCGACGCGGTGCCGCGGTGGCCGCAGCGCGGCGGCGGGCGGCGGAGGTGCGGTTCCGGAACCGGGCATGGTGATTCCCCCGTTTGCAAGTCAACTGTATTGGACGTGGTCACGTTATACCGTACAAGTGACTTGCGAAAATGGGCCGTGCCGGACGGTCCGACGACAGGAGGCCGGAGCGTGCCCAAGAAGGTCGATCACGAGGCCAGGCGGGAGCGGATCGCGGAAGCGCTCTGGCGGATCGCGAGCACCCGGGGGCTGGACGGCGCCGGACTGCGCGACGTCGCCGCCGAAGCCGGTATCTCCCTCGGGCAGCTCCAGCACTATTTCCGCAGCAAGGACGACATGCTCGCCTTCGCCCTGCGCCACATCAACGCCCTCGCCGACCGCCGCATCCGCGACCGCATCGGGGCCCTGGGCGGCGAGCCGGCCCCCCGCGACGTCCTGCGCACCTGCCTGACCGGCATGCTGCCCCTGGACGCCCACAGCCGCACCGGAGTCCTCGTCGGCGCCGCCTACTTCGTCCGCGCCGTACACGACGCGGACCTGCGCTCCGAGGCCAGGAACGGCATCCCCCGCCTCCGCGACTTCTTCACCGGGCAGTTGCGCCGCGCCGCCGACCGCGGCGAACTCCCGCCCGCCCGCGCCACGGACGACGAGGCGATGCTCCTGATCAGCCTCGCCGACGGCCTCTCCACCTACCTCCTCCTGGAGGTCCACACCCCCGCCCAGGCCCTCCGCCTGCTCGACCTCCACCTGGAGCAACTCTTCGGCGGACGGCGGGAGAACGGCGGGACGGGGTGATCGCCGGCTGCCTGCCGCCGGAGCCGAACTGACGGCACGTGGCGCTCCGGGCGCCGCCGGGCCCCCACTGAGGGAGTTTCAAGGAGATTGCCCCTGCCTGTCCTTGTCCGTCCCGCCTGTCCATGACTGCCGCTTCCGGGCGGGGGCGCCCGCGCGTTCCCCGGGGCGTACGGGAGCGCACCGTGACCCCTTTCACCAAAGCCACGTCCCGGTCATGGCCCGACAGATGGGAGAATCAGCCCTCCTAGGCGGACGAACTCCTCCCGGCCCGCCCGGACCGAACCTCCCCGGGACACGCGGCCCCGCCGTCCCGCCCCGGGGCGAACACCGAAGGTTGCTCCCCCCATGTCTGAAGCCCCCGCGGACTCCGCGCGGCCCGCGGACCGGCTCACCCCCACCGTGTCGGTCCCCGCGCAGGCCGGCGCCCCCGACGAATCCGCCGCCTCCGCCGTCGACGTCTACACCGAGCTGTACGCCGAGGAACACCCGCGTCTGGTCGGCTACGCCCGCTCGCTGATCGCCAACGCCTGGCTGGCCGAGGACGTCGTCGCCGAGGCGCACTTCCGGGTCTGGCGCCGCATCCACGGCGGCCACCACATCGACAACGTTCCCGCGTACCTGCGGACCACCATCCGCCACCTCGCCTCCACCGCCGGGACGGACGCCGCCCGCGAGGTCCCCAGCGACCCCGAGGACGGCCGGAGCTGGCCCGAGACCGCCACCGTCGGCGGCGCCACCCCGCCGGAGGACCCGGCACAGCGCGTCGCCTACGTCGACCAGCTCGCCCGCGTTCTCGACCAGCTTCCGCACCGCTGGGTGAAGGCCCTCTGGCTCGCCGAGGCCGAAGGCCAGCCGCTGGAGGCCGTCGGCAAGGCCATCGGCGCGGGCAAGGGCGCCACCGCCGTCCTCCTCCACCGTGCCCGCGAAGGCATGCGCCAGGCGTTCCTGCGCGGACTGCCCGGCAGTCCCGAGACGGCCGCGTGCGGCACCCACTGGGAGCGGATGCCCGCCTACCTGCGCGGCGAGGCCACCGCCCGGCAGGCAGACGGCATCACCCAGCACCTCCCGGACTGCGCCGACTGCCGCGACCGGCTCGCCCTGCTCACCCGCGCCAACCACCGGCTGCCCGCGCTCACCGGCCCCGCACTGCTGGTGTTCCTGGCCGGCGGATCGGCGAAGTTCCTGCTCCCGCTGCTCGGCGCCGGAGCCGGTGCGGGGGCGGCCGCGGCGGCCTCGTCCGGTGCCACCCCGACGCCCGGCGGCGTCCTGGCCGCCCTGCGCCGGTTGCCGCGCCCGCGCTCCGGCCCGGCCGCCGCGACGGCCGCCGGGGTCGCGGTCATCGTCGTCGCCGGAGCCGCGATGGCCGCCGGCTACGTCCTCACCGACGACACCCCCGCCCCGAAACCCCGCCCCCGCGCCACGGTCGCCGCCCCGCAGCCCCCCGCCGCCCCGGCCACCTCCACCGCCCCCCACCGCAAGACACCGCCCCCGGCGACCCCGGGCCCGGCGGCGCCCTCGGCGTCCCCGTCGTCCCCCGCCCCGGCCGTGCCCCCGGCGCCGTCCCCGACACCTACGCCCACGCCCTCCGGCCCGACGGCGGAGCCGAGCCCGACCCCGACGACATCGCCGACGCCGAGCCCGACGCCCACCCCGACTCCGACCCCCACCCCGACGCCCACTCCCACGGAAACACCGACGCCGACGGCCACCCCGACTCCGACCCCGACCCCCACGTCCACGCCGCCCACCGCCTCGCCCAGCCCCTCACCGACCTCCCGCTGCGGCTGGCACCGGGAAGGCCCGCAGTGGGTCTGGAACTGCTCGCGGCGCTAGAAGGGCGGGAGCCCCGCGACCCGCCCGGAGACGTGGGACGACGCAGGCCGGGCGGGCTTCGCGGACGTGCGGATACACCCTGGTCAGGCGCCGTACGTGGGAACGATCGCGGACGGTACGGGGCGAGGCGGGCGGGGAATTCACAGGGGCAGCGGGAGGCCGATCGCCGGAGGCGAGGCCGGGTCCGGGCGTTGTGCGGGTCCGGGCGTTGTGCGGGTCCGGGCGTTGTGCGGGTCCCGGTCGTTGCGGGGCAGGACGGGCGGCCGTGGGAGGCCGGTGAACGGTCGTCCGGCCACCCGCCCGGCTTCACACGTCCGGCTCTTGTTTCCGCCCCGGTCGCGGCCGTCGTCCTCAGTCCAGCAGGCTGCCCAGCCGGCCTTCCAGGACGACGAGGAGTTCGCCCAGTCCTTCGGAGAGTTCCTCGCGGCGGCTCTCGCCGACCCCGCCGAGCAACGCGGCCTCGTACGCGAGCTGTTCCGGCAGGATCCGGTCGATCAGTGCGCGGCCCTCGTCCGTGAGGGAGAGGTGGGCGACCCGGCGGTCGCGGTCGTCCACGCGCCGGCTGATCAGTCCGCGCGTCTCCAGTTGCCGCAGCCGCTTGGTGACCGCGGCGCCCGACGCGAACGTCTCCCGGGCCACCCGGCCCGGCGTCAGCTCCCGGTCCATCCGGCGCAGCGTGCCCAGGACGTCGAACTCCGGACGGGACAGCCCCGCCCGCCGCAACGGCGCGTCGGCGGCCTGCTGCAACAGCGCCGAACAGCGGTTGAGCCGCCCGATCAACGCCATCGGACCGGTGTCAAGCCCCGGATGCACCTGCTGCCACTGACGCAGCACACCCGCGACGATGTCCTCGGCCACCCGGCTCTCCTCTCGGCCCCGTACCGGCTCAGCTCACCGCCGTATCACCGTCGTACACCGTCAATTGTGCCTGCCGCGGCCACCTGCTCCGGCACGGGGCGGACCGACGGCGCAGCACCGGCCGGCCGCCGTGCGAGCAGCGCGAGGGTGCGGTGACCGTGCCGCTCGGCCCGGGCCACCCGCTCCTCCGGCAGCGCCCGCTGCCACCACTCACCCGACGCCACATCGACGGCCTCCCGCAGCTCGGCCAGCGCCCCCGCCAGCCGGTCGCGTGCCTGACCGGTCTCCCGCGCGTGCGCCGCACCGGGCGCCGCGTCCGCCGCCAGCAGCCGCCCGGCCGCGATCTGCGCCGCGGCGGTCCGCTCCAGTGCCGTGCCGATACGGTCTCCGGCCCGCCGGTTGGTCACCAGGACGCAGCAGACGAGGCCCAGTACGGCGCCCACCACCGTGTCGATCCACCGGTCGGCGACGAGTACCCGGGCCGGCAACGGATTGCCGAACTCCGTCAGCAGCAGCGCCATCGGCGTCACACACACCGAGCCGAGCCAGTAGTTCCGCGTGATCCACGCCTCCGCGCCGAACTGGAAGACCAACGCCAGCGCGATCATCGCCAGATGCCCGGTGTGGATCACCGGCAGCAGCGCGGTGAACACCACCAGCCCCAGCAGATTCCCCACCGAACGCTGCAGCGCCCGCTGCCAGGACAGCGTCGTATTGGCCTGGAACACCGACGCCGCCGTCACGACGGACCAGTACGGATGCCCGACACCGAGCCCCATCGAGACCCACCCGGCCAGCGCACACCCCACAGCGGTCCGCAGCCCCACCGGCAACAACGGCGAACCGGACCGGAACGCGGCCCCCACGGCCCGCCAACCCCGCACCCGCCCGGGCGCCGGATGCCGAGGCCCGTGCCCGGAGAAGCCGGCACCGGACGCCCCCCACGCCGTGGGGAGGCCCGCACCGTCGTCCCCGTCCGGAGCCTCCCCGGCCCTCCCGCCGGCCCCGGTGAGAGGGGCCGCCTGGGACTGCTCCTCATGACGGAGCTGCCGCTCTCCGCCGTGTACGCCGTGCTCCGCACCGCGGCTGAGGTCCCCCCGGGCCCGTTCCCCGTGGCGGGGCGGCTGCCCGCTCTCCCGGGCCCGGTCGATGTGCCGGTGCTCCCACTCGACGCCGTCCAGCTCCGCCCGCTGCGACGGAGTGAGCGTCGCGGCGGGAAGCTCGCCGCCGCCCCGAACGGCACGCGCCCACCACCCGAACATCTCCGCCTCGGCGAGCAGCACGGCGACCGGGGCGGACGCCGGCTCGGCCGACGCGGGGGAGGAGGGGCCGGAGGGCGGGGGTGGGGTGCCGTCGTCGAAGCTCCCGGCGCCGTTCCCGCCGTGCTCCCCGCCCATCGCCCCGTCCAGCGCGGCCTCGGCCCGGATCAGCAACCGTTCCAGCCCGGCCCGCGCCTCGGCCTTCGCGGGCGTACGCGCGGGAACCAGGAACACCGTGTGCCAGGCGGCGTTCACCGCGCCCGCCGTCGCCTGCCGGGCACGGGCCACCGCCGCTTCGGCCGCCGCACCGTGGGCCGTCGCCTCGGTCCGCAACTGCGCCGACGCGGCCTCCAGCGCACGGGCGGTGGCTATCCGCTCCGGCCCCCGCGGCCGCACCACCGCGGGCGCCATCCCCACCAGCCACGCCACCGCGCCCCCCGCGAGCGCCAACGCCAGATGCGCCGGCACTTCCCCGATCCGCTGCGGTACGAAGAACGCCGACGCCGCGATGAACGTGAAGATGAGATTGCCCGGCGGCCCGATCCGCGTCGCCTCGCAGACCACCTTGTGCACCGCGGCGACCACCGAGGCCAACGCCACGAGCACCACGGCGGACGAGACCAACGACGCCGCCGTCAACGCCAGGCCCAGGCTCGCCACCATGCCGAGCACCACCCACGGCAAGGTCCTGGCCCGCGCCGCGTACGGAAGCCCGTGCCCGTAGAGGACGCACATCGCCCCGGCCGAGGTGTAGAGGACCAGATCCATCCGGCCCCCCGCGAAGAGCGCGGCATCCGGTATCGCCAGCGCCACCACCGCGCTCAACGCCGGCTTGTGCCAGATATCCACCGGCCGCCGCAACCGCACACTGCTCCGCACCGGCAACGGCCGCACCCCACCCCGCAGCCCCCCGTCCCCACGCTTCCCGGCCGCCTTGACATGCTTTCCCATAAGGGAAGATTAACAGGTGTTTTACTCGTAAAAGATGGAGGAGGGGTGCGCCCGTCCGATGAGGCCGTGCGCGCTCAGGGAGAGGAGGCGTGTGCGCGGCGTGTGTGCGTGGGGCGGCGGGGCGGGAGCGGGAGAGTGGGGCTGCGCTCTCGTCACGGGGGTCTGGGGCGCAGCGGGGGAGGCGCGAGCCAGGCCGAGGGGCGGGCCGATTCCGGCAGGTCATGGCGGGGGCGGGGCACAGGGCGCCCCGGCGGCGCATGGCTAAGAGGCTTACGGGGGGCCGCCCAGTGGTTCACGACTTGGGAGCCGGAGGGGCGGGAGCGTGCGAGGGGCGGGAGCGGTCCGGGCAGCCCCGGCCCCTGGGCGGCGGGTGCGGGCCTCGTGGGCGCTGGGTCTGCCGCCCGGCATGAATGCGCCAGCACCGGTACGGTTGCTCGGGCGGAGACAGCGACAGACGCAGAGGTAGATGCGGAGGTAGATGCGGAGATCAGGCGTGTCCGCGCCCGTCCGGCACTCCTGCCCGGCCCTGCCCGACGGTGATTTCCCCTCGCCGCCTCAACAGCGCGCGTTCTTCACGTACACCGCCCGTGCCGACTTCGCGGTGGCATAGCGCACGTTCTTCGTCGTGCCCTTGGTGAGCCGCCCGCGAGGATCGGCGTGGTGCGGAACCACGATCACGTAGCACGCCGGACGCCGACTGCACAGGTTCGTCAGCCGTACGTAGCGCTGATGGCCCTTCGTGTAGAACTTCCGCACCTTCACACACCGGACAGGCGGCCCCGCAGCCGCCGCCTCCGATGTCGCCGTCAGGCTCAGCGTCCCCCCGCACAGCACCACGGCCAACGCTGTGACCAGCAATTTCCGCATCAGTCCACTCTCCCCCTGATCGAGCCCCCGGTACTTCTCCCGCCAACGGGCTCAGCCGGCTTCGTCCGCTCACCCTCCATTCTCCACACCCACCGACGGGCATCAGCACCAGCCGCCGAACGCCGCCTTCCGGCCACACCCCGCCCGACAACCGCACCCCCTCGGGACCACGCGCCGTGGCCGCTGAATCCAGCTCTCGTGCTCCCCCGCCGACCCGCGCACCATGGGCGGCTCCCCGGCCGCCAACCCATCAGTGCCCCTCACTCAACCGGCGTCCACGCTCCGCGCCGTCACGACCTTCAGACCACGATCGGCGAACTCCCGGAGTGTCCCTTCGGGAGCGCCGCCGTCCGTGATGAGGGTGTCGAACACGTCCGCTCCGCCGATCCGGGCGAAGCAGCGCTCACCGATCTTCGACGAGTCGGTGACGACGACCGCTCGCCGCGCCCGCTCGGCCATCAAACGGTTGACCCGGGCTTCCGCCTCGTCATGAACCGTCGCTCCCATCACCGGATCCATCCCGTTGGCGCCGATGAACGCGAGATCCACCGAGATCTGCTGGAGAACCAGCTCGCTGAACGGGCCCACCAGCTCGAAGGAGCGGGAGTGCGCCACGCCGCCGGTCAGCACGATCTTGATCTGAGGGCGTACCGCCAGCTCATTGGCGATGTTGAGGGAGTTGGTGACGATCGTCAGATGAGGCTGGGGCCCGGCTTCGGCGAAGTCCGGGCGGACGGCCAGCGCTCTGGCGATGGCCGTTGTGGTGGTGCCTCCGCTCAGACCGACCACATCGCCGCGCTCCACCAGCCGCGCCGCCGCCTGTGCCACTGCCTCCTTCTCCACGGACCGATGCGCGTGCTTGTAGCGGATCGGCAGGTCGTACGCCACCGAGCTGAGCACCGCCCCGCCCCGGGTGCGGGTCAGCAACTGCTGCTCGGCCAGCGCGTCCATGTCGCGCCGCATCGTGGCGGCCGAGACCTCCAGAGCGGTCGCCGCCTCCTCGACGTCCACCCGGCCCCGCTCACCGAGCAGCTCAAGCAGTGCGTTCATCCGTTCATGGCGCTTCATGCGGCGAGCCTAGCCGCGCCGTGAGGCACTCCCCGTCGCTCACCCCCGCGCCGCCGGCGCCTGCGCCGCGTACTGCCCGGGCAGGTCGGGCGCGGTGTTCACCACCCCCAGCAGCCTCGCGGCTTCCTTCGCCACCTCCTCCCTGGCCGGCTTCAGGTACTTGCGTGAGTCGATGAGGTCGGCGTCGGCCCCCAGCGTCCTCCGGATGGACCGGGTGAAGACCGATACCAGATGCGTGGAAATGTTGATCTTCGTCATTCCGGCGGCGATGGCGCGCTGCAACTCGGCGTCCGGTACCCCGGACGACCCGTGCAGCACCAACGGCACCGGGAGCGTCTCGCGCAAGCGGGAGATCAACTCCTTGTCCAGCACCGTCGTCCGCTCCCGCATCGCGTGCGAGGAGCCGACGGCGACCGCCAGCGCGTCGACGCCCGTCGCGTCGACGAAGGCCAGCGCCTCGTCCGGATCGGTCCGCGCACCGGGCGCGTGCACCCCGTCCTTGCCGCCGACCTCGCCGAGTTCCGCCTCGACGAAGGCGTCCCGCTCGTGGCACCAGGCGGTGAGCGCGGCGGTGGTGGCGACGTTCTGTTCGTAGGGGAGCGCCGAGGCGTCCACCATGAAGGAACGCACCCCGGCGGCCGCCCCCTGATGGACCAGCTCGGCATCGGTGAGGTGATCCAGATGCACGGCGATGGCGGCGGACGATTCCTCAGCGAGCGCGAGGGTGGCCAGAGTGATCGGCCGCAGGCCGCCGTGATAGCGGATGCAGTTCTCGCTGATCTGCAGGATGAGCGGGGCTTCGGCTCGCTCGGCGGCGGTGACCAGCGCCTCGGCGGTCTCCAGATGGATGACGTTGAAGGCCGCGGCGCCGACGCCGTTCACCCGGGCGGCGTCGATGAGCGAGGAGGTGGAAACGAGAGGCATGGGGCGCTGACTCCCTTGTGTGCGGGACGGGTCGGGTCGGAGGGCTGCCTACCGGGCCGCCGGCACGGTGAGCATCACCGACCGGGTCAGGCTGCGCGGGCTGTCGGGGTCGAGGCCCCGGGCACGGGCCCGCTCCAGGGCCACCCGCTGCACCAGCACCAGATCGGCGAGCGGGTCGCGGTCGTGGCGGACGAAGCGGGCGCCCGTACGGGCCACCTCTGCCTCCAGGCCCGCGGGGGCGGTGCCGAAGAGCCACGTCACCCGGTTGGGAGCGGCTATCGAGATCGGGCCGTGGCGGTACTCCATCGCCGGGTAGGACTCCGTCCAGCTCTGGGACGCCTCCCGCATCTTGAGCGCCGCTTCGTTGGCCAGGCCGAAGGTCCATCCCGTGCCGAGGAACGTGAACTGCTCGGCCTCCACCCACTCCTGCTCGACCGGAGCGGTGAGCGCGGCACGCGCGTCGTCGATCGCCTCGGTGGTGTCCTCGCCCAGGTGCGCGCGGAGCAGGGTCAGGGCCGTGGTGGCGAAGCGGGTCTGGACCACGGAGCGTTCATCGGCGAAAGGCAGGGTGACGGTCGCGTCCGAGAGCTCCGTCGCCGGGGTGGCGGGGTCTCCCAGGATGGTCACCGTGGGGATGCGTCCCTGGACGGCTTCCAGGACGCGCAGCACTTCGGTCGTGGTGCCGGAGCGGGTGATCGCCACCACCGCGTCATAGCCGCGCGCGGCACCGAGGAAAGCCTCCGATGCGGCGAAGGCGTCGGTCACCCCGGCCCCGGCGCTCTCGCGGAGCGCCGCGTACGACTGCGCCATGAACCAGGAGGTTCCGCAGCCGACGACCGCCACCCGCTGCCCCGGCTCCGGCAGCGGGCCGCCCGCCGCACCGATCCCGGCGGCCTCGGCCCAGGTCTCCGGCTGACTGCGCAGCTCCTGCTCCATGTAGGACGTCTCGCTCATGACACACCTTTCGTGAACAGCGGGAGTGATCCGACTCCTCTTCTGCGCGAAGAGTGAGTGAAAATGCATTCTTCTCGGGAGTTGCAATCAACTCTACGCACGGAATCCGGCTCGGGCCATCCCTCGCGCGGGTGAAGTGTTCGAGAGGGGTGGTGCGGGATGTCGCCCGACTGGACCCTTTCGGCCGGTGTGTGACCGGTAAACGGGGTCTACTGGTGGTTGTTGACAGTTGCGCGAAAGGACTCCAATACTTGCATGATCAGTCATGAGTAGGTCGGCACGCTGCGCGAAGGGCCCGCCATGTCCACTCCCACGCTCTCCGAAACGCCCCCGCCCCCGCCCCCCGGAAAGCCCCGCCGTACGGGGCGGCTCTTCGCACTGACCGGCGCCTTCGTCGGCGTCATCTACGGCTACGACTCCGGCAGCATCTCCGGTGCGCTGGTGTTCCTCAGCCGGGACTTCCATCTCACCGAAGCGGAAAAGGGCCTGGTCAACAGCATCCTCGTGGGTGGCTGTATCGTCGGTGCGCTGCTCGGCGGCAAGCTCGCGGACGCCTTCGGCCGCAAGACCGCGATGCTGATCGTCGCGGGTTCGTACGCCCTCTTCGTCACGCTCTCCGCGCTCGCGCCCAATGTCGTCGTGCTGGACACGGTGCGCTTCCTGCTCGGCGTGGCGATCGGTATCTCCATCGTCGCCGCCCCGCTGTACATAGCGGAGTCGACGCCCGCGCGTATCCGTGGCGCGTCCGTCGCCGCCTACCAGGTCGCGACCGTCACCGGCATCGTCATCACGTACTTCGTCAACTGGGGCCTGTCCGACGGCGGCCACTGGCGCTGGATGCTGGGGGCGTCGGCGATCCCCGCGGCGCTGGTCATGATCCCGCTGTTCCGGCTGCCGGACACGCCCCGGTGGTACGTCCTCAAGGGGCGGACCGAGCGGGCGGTCGAGGTCATGGCGATGACGGACCCGGACGTCGACGCGCGCACCGAGGTGGCGGCGGTCGGCGCGGCGCTGGCCGCGGAGAGCGGCGGCTCCGCGCGCTCCCTGCTCCGCAAGCCCTATGTCCGCGCCACGTTCTTCGTCATCGGTCTCGGCTTCTTCTGCCAGATCACCGGCATCAACGCCGTGACCTACTACAGCCCGCAGATCTTCACGCAGATGGGATTCACCGGCGACGGGCTGAACTTCCTGCTGCCCTCGTTCGTGCAACTCGCCTCGCTGGCCGCCACGGTGGTGGCGATACTCATCATCGACCGGCTGGGCCGCCGGGTGGTCCTGCTCACCGGTATCGGCACGATGGTCGTCATGCTCGCCGTGCTCACCGCCGTCTTCGCCGTGGGAGAGCCGCACGGCGCCATGACCTGGGTCGGCTTCGGCGCGATTCTGCTGTTCACCGCGGCCTTCAACTTCGGCTTCGGGTCCTTGATATGGGTCTACGCGAGCGAGGCGTTCCCCGCGCAGCTCCGGTCGACGGGCGCATCGGTGATGCTCACCGCCGACCTCGTCGCCAACCTCCTCATCGCGCAGTTCTTCCCGTCGCTGATGGCCTGGGTCGGTGCCTCCTGGACGTTCGCCGGTCTGGGGCTGCTGGCCCTGGGCGCGCTGGTCTTCGCCTCCTTCACCGCGCCCGAGACCAAGGGGCGTCACCTGGAGGAGATCCAGAGCTACTGGAGCAACGGAGGCCGCTGGCCCACCGCGCCGTCCACCCCCGCCCCCGCCCCGGAGGTGGTGCGGTGACCCGCGGTCCCTGCCTGCGCCCGCCCTCGCCGGCGGTGGGGCACGGGTCCGCCCGTTCGATACCGTGGGCGCCATCATGGACAACTCCAGCCCCGTCTCCCTCGACGACGAACTGCGGAACTGGCCGGCCGACGAGGCCGAGGCGCGCGCGGTCCAGGACCGGCTGCGGCGCCATGTGCGCCTCGACGAGCCGGGCCCGCCGCCGGACTTCGAGGGCACCGTCGTCGGTGTGGACGTGGCGTACGACGACGAGCGGGACGTCGTCGCGGCAGCGGCCGTGGCGCTGGACGCCCGCACCCTGGAGGTCGTGGACGAGGCCACCGCGGTGGGCCGTGTCTCCTTCCCCTACGTTCCGGGACTGCTGGCCTTCCGGGAGATTCCGACGGTCGTCGACGCGCTGGCGGGTCTCGCGCGCACGCCCGGTCTGGTGGTGTGCGACGGCTACGGGCGGGCGCACCCGCGGCGGTTCGGGCTCGCCGGCCATCTCGGGGTCCTGACCGGTCTGCCCACGATCGGTGTCGCCAAGAACCCCTTCACCTTCCGCTACGACCCCCCTGGCGACGCACGCGGGGCGACCTCACCGCTCCTGGACGACAGCGGCGGCACCACGGAAGAGGTGGGCCGGGCGCTCCGTACGCAACGGGGCGTCAAGCCCGTCTTCGTCTCGGTCGGGCACCGCACCGGCCTCGACGGGGCCTGCGCGCACACGCTCCGCCTGGCGCCGCGGTACCGGCTGCCCGAGACGACCCGCGCCGCCGACGCCCTCTGCCGCCGGGCACTGGCCGCCAACTGAGGCACGGCCCGGGCCTGGCGATGAACCGGACCCGGCCGGGTGCCGGAACGGTGGTGCGAACCCTCGGGCACGCGGGCGCCCGCCCGCGCCCCGGAACGCGTGACCACTGCCGTGCCACAGGCGCTTTCACCGTATCCCGAGGACGGTTCGGGCCGTCCTTGTCCGTGAATTCAGGCTTCCGTTCCCCGCCCGTCAGGGAACCGCCTCCGATCTCATGGTCTTGACACCCCGCCAGCCCTGGTCCACATTCACCGATGACATGGGACGTCCCATGTCCGGACGGCGGCGCGGGTACGGGCCCACCGCCCTGTGCGCCCCCGCCGCGCACCCGCACCACCGGCCCCGTACGGCAGAAGGCTGGACCTGCATGCCCCTCCCCGCACCACTCACGGGCGTTGTGCCGCCCGTGTGCACGCCGCTCACCGCGTCCGGTCGTGTCGACGTCGACTCGCTCGCCTCCCTCACCGAGCACCTCATCGACGCCGGAGTGGACGCCCTGTTCGTGCTCGGCTCCACCGGGGAGGCCGCCTGCCTGTCGGACGGCAGACGCAGCACCGTCATCGAAACGGTCGTCGCCGCGGCCCGCGGACGGCTCCCCGTACTGGCCGGCGCCATCGACATGGCGACCACCCGGGTCCTCGACCACGCCCGCACCGCCCAGGCGCTGGGGGCCGACGGCATCGTGGCCACCGCGCCCTTCTGCACCCGCACCCACCCGGCCGAGATCGCCGACCACTACCGCCGCATCCGCTCCGCCGTCGACCTGCCGCTCTTCGCCTCCAACGCCCCCGCCGCGGTCCACACCGAACTCTCCGCGGACACCGTGCTCCAACTGGCGGCGGACGGCGTCCTGGACGGAATCGAGGACAGCAGCGGTGACCTCGGCGCGCTGCGCCGCCTCCTCGTGCGGCTGCCCGCCCTGGACCGGCCGTTCTCGGTGCTCACCGGCTGCGAACTCGCCGCCGACGGTGCCCTGCTGGCCGGGGCGCACGGCGTCGTACCGGGGCTCGCCAACATCGATCCCGCGGCCTACGTACGGCTCCACGAACGCGCCCGCGCGGGCGACTGGCGTGCCGCCGCCGCCGAACAGGACCGGCTCGCCGCGCTCTTCGCGCTCGCCGATGTGGGTGACGCGGCGGTGATGGGCCGCGGGTCATCGGCCATGGGGGCGCTCAAGGCGGCGCTGCATCTCCTGGGCGTCATCGGCTGCCCGGCCACCGCGCCGCCGCAGATCCCGCTGGACGGCGCCGCGCGCGATGCGGTGCGCCGCCTGCTGGAGGAGGCGGAACTGCTCTGAGGCGCGGGGGCCGTCACTCGGTCGTGTCCGGCTGCCGGCCCAACTGCACCCCTCGCACCCCGTCGAGGTCGGCGAGCGCCTCCACCAGGGCGTGCGCCGACGCGGTGCCTTCCAGACGGAGCAGGACCTCGGAGGAGACGGCGCGCTCCGGAGGGCCGGTCTCCACCTGCACGTCGGACACGAGGAAGCCGCTGCCGGTGCACAGCTCCAGCATCCGGCCCAGCAGCCCCTGTTGGGGGCGGTAGCTCAGGCGCAACTCGAACTGTTCCGCGGACGGTGTGGTGCCGATGCGCTCCGACACCTTCGCGAAACCGCGTACGACGAGGAAGTGCACCGCCGTCGCCCCGAGGGCGAGCAACGGCAGTCCGCCGCCGCACGCCATGCCGATGGCGCAGGTCAGCCAGATGGTGGCGGCGGTCGTCAGCCCCCGGACCGCGTCCTTCTTCACGAAGATCAGGCCGCCGCCGATGAAGCCGATCCCGGACACGACCTGCGCGGCGACGCGGGAGGGGTCCAGCGCCACACCGTCCGCGCCCAGGAGCGCCCCGAAGCCGTGGATCGACACCTCCATGAAGAGGGCGCTGCCGACCCCGACGAGCGTGTGCGTCCGCAGCCCGGCACTCTTCTGCCGGGCCTCCCGTTCCATCCCGATCAGCGACGACAGCAACAACGCCAGGGCCAACTCGGCGAACTGACGAGGGCCCTGACCTGGTTGGAAAGCGAACAGCGAGGAGGCGAGGGGAAGATGCGACATACCCGCATTGTCCTCCCGCGCCGCCTGTGCGCCGCCGCTTCACGGGCCGTTGTCAGTGGTCGCCGTTAGCGTGGGTGACGAGATCGGGAGAGCGCGCCGGCGCGGTCCGCGCGGATGACGGAAGCGGCTTGGAGCGGCGCCGGAGCGACCGGCACATGACGAGGCGGGCGCGCCCGCGGAGACGGAACGGAAGAGGAGGGTCGGCGGCATGGCGAAGGTGTGCGGAGGGGCGACGCCCGGGCGGGTTGTCGTCCCGGGGTGCGCGGGCGCGGCGGGGGAGCGGCGCCGGGCGGGCACCGCCGTGGCCGTCGGAGGAGCGCTGCGGGGCCCGGTGGCATGGCCGTACCGCGGCATAGCCCCGTCGTGGCCCATCGCCGGGTTCGACGGGGGATAGCGGCGCGCGAGCAGGCGTGCAAGACCCGTGGCGGCGAGGGCGGTTGAGCCTCGCCGCCGTTGTCGTTCCAGGGGTGCGGAAGCGATGCCCAGGGGGCTTGTGGAAAGTGGAACACGTTCTTAACATCGCGGGTGTTACATCAGAAGTGTCACAGTGCGGAAGAGCGGGGAGCACGATGACGGAGTCAGGCAACGGCCCGCTCAGCGGGGTACGCGTGGTGGAGCTGGCGGGCATCGGCCCCGGCCCCTTCGCCGCCATGACCCTCGCCGACCTCGGCGCCGATGTCGTACGCGTCGACCGCCCGGGCGGCGTGGCGCTGGGCATCGACCCGGCGTGCGACCTCACCAACCGCAACAAACGCTCGGTCGTGGCCGACCTCAAGACGCCCCGGGGCGTGGAGCGGGTGCTGGAGTTGGCCGAGCGCGCCGACATCCTCATCGAGGGGTACCGCCCCGGCGTCGCCGAGCGCCTGGGCATCGGCCCCGAGGTGTGCCTGGCACGCAACGAACGGCTCGTCTACGGCCGGATGACCGGCTGGGGCCAGCAGGGACCGCTCGCCGGGACCGCCGGACACGACATCTCCTACATCGCGGTCACCGGCACCCTCGGCATGATCGGCACGCCGGACGCCCCGCCCGCCGTCCCCGCCAACCTCCTCGGCGACTACGCGGGTGGCGCGCTCTACCTCGTCATCGGGCTCCTCGCCGCACTCCGGCACGCCGCCGCCCCCGGCGGCACCGGACAGGTCGTCGACGCCGCCATCGTCGACGGCACCGCCCACCTCTCCTCGATGATCCACGGCATGCTCGCCGCCGGCGGCTGGCAGGACCGCCGCGGCGCCAACCTCCTCGACGGCGGCGCCCCCTTCTACGGCACGTACCGGACGGCGGACGGCGGTCATATGGCGGTCGGCGCACTGGAGCCGCAGTTCTACGCCGAGTTCATCCGCCTGCTCGGCGTCGAGGGCCAGGTACCCGAGCGCGGTGACCTCGCGTCCTGGGACGCGCTCCGTGACGCCATCGCCGCCCGCTTCCAGGAGCGCACCCGCGCCGAGTGGACGGCCGTCTTCGAGGGCACCGACGCCTGCGTGGCCCCGGTGCTGTCGCTGCGCGAGGCGCCGGGCCATCCGCATCTGGCCGCCCGCGGCACCTTCCTCGACCACGGGGGGCTCACCCAGCCCGCCCCCGCGCCCCGGTTCTCCCGCACCCCCGGAGCCGTTCGCCGGCCGCCGGCCCGACCGGGCGCCGACACCGAGGAGATCGCCCGCGACTGGTCCGTCCCCGCCCTGCTCACCGACCCGCCGGACATCCCGCCACCCACCCCGGAACCGCCCGCGGCGGATCCCGCACGGCCGGGCCGTCCCGGTGAGCGGGAGGTCCGCTGACAGACGCCGCGCGTCCCTTCGCCGCTCACCGCAATCCGGCTCCCGGGAGGGCCAGCACACCATGAAGCGTCAGATCTTCACCGCGGACCACGAAGCCTTCCGCGAGACGGTACGGACCTTCCTCGCCAAGGAGGTCACCCCGTACTACGCACAGTGGGAGCGCGACGGCATCGTCAGCCGGGACGCCTGGCGGGCCGCCGGCCGCCAGGGGCTGCTGGGCCTGGCCGTCCCCGAGGAGTACGGCGGCGGAGGTAACCCCGACTTCCGCTACAGCGCCGTGCTGGCCGAGGAGTTCACCCGCGCGGGTACGCCGGGCCTCGCCGTCGGGCTGCACAACGACATCATCGGCCCCTACCTCACGACGCTCGCCACCGATGAGCAGAAACGCCGGTGGCTTCCCGGGTTCTGCGGCGGCGAGATCATCACCGCCATCGCGATGACCGAACCCGGCGCCGGATCCGACCTCCAGGGCATCCGCACCACCGCCACCGACCACGGTGACCACTGGCTCCTCAACGGCTCCAAGACCTTCATCTCCAACGGCGTCCTCGCCGACCTCGTCCTCGTCGTCGCCCGCACCACCCCCGAGGGCGGGGCGCACGGCCTGAGCCTCCTCGTCGTCGAGCGCGGGATGGACGGCTTCGAGCGCGGCCGCAACCTCGACAAGATCGGCCAGAAGTCCCAGGACACCGCGGAACTCTTCTTCCACGACGTCCGGGTGCCCAAGGAGAATCTCCTCGGCGAGCTGAACGGCGCCTTCGTCCACCTGATGACGCATCTCGCACAGGAGCGGATGGGCATCGCCGTCTCCGGCATCGCGGGCGCCGAACACCTGCTGGAGATCACCACCCGGTACGTCAAGGAACGCGAGGCGTTCGGCCGTCCGCTCGCGCGGCTCCAGCACATCCGCTTCGAGATCGCCGAGATGGCCACCGAATGCGCCGTCACCCGCGCCTTCCTGGACCGCTGCATAGCCGACCACTCCGCCGGGGAGCTGGACGCGGTACACGCCTCGATGGCCAAGTGGTGGGCCACCGAACTGCACAAACGCGTCGCCGACCGCTGCCTGCAACTCCACGGCGGCTACGGCTACATGACCGAGACCCCGGTGGCCAGGGCATTCACCGACGGCCGCATCCAGACCATCTACGGAGGGACGACGGAGATCATGAAAGAGATCATCGGCCGCTCCCTGCTCGGCTGACCCCACCGCCGCGCCCCGCCGCCCGCCGAGGCTTTCCCCTCATCCGAAAGGCTGCCTGACTTGAGCACCGAAGCGTACGTGTACGACGCGATCCGCACCCCGCGCGGCCGCGGCAAGGCCAACGGCGCCCTGCACGGCACCAAGCCGGTCGACCTCGTCGTCGGCCTCATCCACGAACTGCGCCGCCGCTTCCCCGGACTGGACCCGGCCGCCATCGACGACATCGTCCTCGGCGTGGTCAGCCCCATCGGCGACCAGGGATCCGACATCGCCAAGATCGCGGCCATCGCCGCGGGGCTGCCCGACACGGTGGCCGGGGTCCAGGAGAACCGCTTCTGTGCCTCCGGGCTGGAAGCCGTCAACCTCGCCGCCGCCAAGGTCCGCTCCGGATGGGAGGACCTGGTCCTGGCCGGCGGCGTCGAGTCCATGTCACGGGTGCCGATGGCCTCCGACGGCGGCGCCTGGCACCTCGACCCGATGACCAACTTCGAGACCAACTTCGTCCCGCAGGGCGTCGGCGCCGACCTCATCGCCACCCTCGGCGGATTCACCCGGCACGACGTCGACACCTTCGCCGCCCGCTCCCAGGAACGCGCCGCCCAGGCGTGGAAGGAAGGCCGCTTCGACCGCTCCGTCGTCCCGGTGCGCGACCGGAACGGCCTGGTCGTCCTCGACCGCGACGAACACATCCGCCCCGGCACCACCGCCGAATCGCTGGCCGGCCTCAAACCGTCCTTCGCGACGATCGGCGAGGCGGGCGGCTTCGACGCCGTCGCGCTGCAGAAGTACCACTGGGTCGAGAAGATCGACCACGTCCACCACGCGGGCAACTCCTCCGGCATCGTCGACGGCTCCGCCCTGGTCGCCATCGGCAACGCCGCCGTCGGCGAGCGCCACGGTCTGACGCCCCGGGCCCGGATCGCCGCCGCCGCGGTCTCCGGCGCCGACCCGACGATCATGCTGACCGGTCCCGCGCCCGCGGCCCGCAAGGCACTCGCCAAAGCCGGGCTGACCATCGACGACATCGACCTCGTCGAGATCAACGAAGCCTTCGCCGCCGTGGTCCTGCGGTTCGCCCAGGACATGGAGCTCCCCCTCGACAAGATCAACGTCAACGGCGGCGCCATCGCCATGGGTCACCCGCTGGGCGCCACCGGCGCGATGCTCGTCGGCACCCTCGTCGACGAGCTGGAGCGTCAGGACAAGCGGTACGGCCTGGCCACCCTCTGCGTCGGCGGCGGCATGGGCATCGCCACCGTCATCGAGCGTCTCTGACCGCCCGTCCCACCCCTTACGGAGAAGCCACAGTGAGCGAGACCTCTGCGATGACGACCATCCGCTGGGAGCAGGACGAGACCGGCGTGGTCACCCTGGTCCTGGACGACCCCGGTCAGTCCGCCAACACCATGAACGACGCCTTCAAGTCCTCCCTCACCGCGGTCGCCGACCGCCTGGAGGCCGAAGCGGACACCGTCCGCGGCGTCATCGTCACCTCCGCCAAAAAAACCTTCTTCGCCGGGGGTGACCTGCGCGAACTGATCGCCGTCACCCCCGAGGGCGCCCAGCGGGCATTCGAGGCGGGCATGGGCATCAAGCGCGATCTGCGCCGTATCGAAACCCTCGGCAAACCTGTCGTCGCCGCCCTCAACGGCGCGGCCCTCGGCGGCGGTTACGAAATCGCGCTCGCCTGCCACCACCGCATCGCCCTCGACACCCCCGGCACCAAGATCGGCCTGCCGGAGGTCACCCTCGGCCTGCTGCCCGCGGGCGGCGGCGTCACCCGCACCGTCCGCCTCCTCGGCATCGCCGACGCCCTGCTCAAGGTGCTGCTCCAGGGCACGCAGTACAACGCCGTACGGGCCAAGGACGCCGGGCTGATCCACGACGTCGCCGCCACCCCCGAGGAACTCCTCGCCAAGGCCCGCGCGTTCATCGACGCACACCCGGAATCCCAGCAGCCCTGGGACACCAAGGGGTACCGCATCCCCGGCGGCACCCCGGCGCAGCCGAAGTTCGCCGCCAACCTCCCGGCGTTCCCCGCCAACCTCAAGAAGCAGCTCAACGGCGCGCCCTACCCGGCGCCGCGCAACATCCTCGCCGCCGCGGTCGAGGGCTCCCAGGTCGACTTCGAGACCGCTCAGACCATCGAGGCGCGGTACTTCACCGAGCTGGTCACCGGCCAGATCTCGAAGAACATGATCCAGGCGTTCTTCTTCGACCTCCAGGCCGTCAACTCCGGCGCCAGCCGCCCCGAGGGCGTCGCGCCCCGCCCCGTCGAGAAGGTCGCCGTCCTCGGTGCCGGGATGATGGGGGCGGGTATCGCCTATAGCTGTGCCCGGGCGGGGATGCAGGTCGTCCTGAAGGACGTCTCGCCGGAGGCCGCCGCCAAGGGCAAGGCGTACTCCGAGGGGCTGCTCGCCAAGGCGCTGGCCCGTGGCCGTACCACCGAGCGCAAGCGGGACGAACTCCTCGCCCGGATCACCCCCACCGCCGATCCGCGGGACCTCGCGGGCTGTGACGCCGTGATCGAGGCGGTTTTCGAGGACACCGCGCTCAAGCACAAGGTCTTCCAGGAGATCGAGAACATCGTGGCGCCCGACGCGCTGCTGTGCTCCAACACCTCGACGCTGCCCATCTCGCAGTTGGCCGAGGGCGTGCGGCGGGACGCCGACTTCATCGGCCTGCACTTCTTCTCGCCGGTCGACAAGATGCCGCTGGTGGAGATCATCAAGGGCGAGCGCACGGGTGACGCGGCGCTGGCCCGCGCGTTCGACCTGGTCCGGCAGATCCGCAAGACCCCGATCGTGGTCAACGACTCGCGGGGATTCTTCACCTCGCGGGTCATCGGCCAGTTCATCAACGAGGGCGTGGCGATGGTCGGCGAGGGCCTCGACCCGGCCTCCGTCGAACAGGCCGCCGCGCAGGCCGGATACCCGGCGAAGGTGCTCTCCTTGATGGACGAGCTGACGCTGACACTGCCGCGCAAGATCCGCCGGGAGACGCAGCGCGCCGTGGAGGCGGCCGGCGGAAGCTGGCCGGCGCACCCCTCCGACGCGGTCGTCGACCGGATGGTCGACGAGTTCGGCCGCACCGGGCGCAGCGGCGGCGCCGGTTTCTACGACTACGCCGAGGACGGCACCCGCAGCGGTCTGTGGCCGGGGCTGCGCGAGCACTTCACCCGGCCGGACGCCGCGATCCCGTTCCGTGACATGCAGGAGCGGATGCTGTTCGCCGAGGCGCTGGACACCGTCCGCTGCTTCGAGGAAGGCGTGCTGACCTCGGTCGCCGACGCCAACATCGGCTCCATCCTCGGCATCGGCTTCCCCGGCTGGACCGGCGGCGTGCTCCAGTACATCAACGGCTACGACGGCGGTCTGCCCGGCTTCGTGGCCCGCGCCCGCGAGCTGGCGGCGGCGTACGGCGAGCGCTTCGCACCGCCCGCCCTGCTCGTCGAAAAGGCGGAGAGGGGAGAGATCTTCCAGGACGCCTGAGCGGCCGGGACCGGGGCCGGGGCCCGGGTGACGGCCGGATCCGGGCACGGCGGGAGAGCCTCGCCCCGCCGTGCCCGGCCGTAACCCACGCCCCGGCCCGCCGCCCACGCCCCGACCCGCCCGGCACCCGAGGCGGCCCCCGCCCCAGCGCCGGGCCCGAGCCGCCCCCAGCGCCGGCCCCAGCGCTGGACCCGAGCCCACCAGGCACCCGGCCCGAGCCCACCGAGCCACTCGGCCCGAGCCCGACGCCACAGCCCCTGGCCCGTCCGCCCCGTACCCGAAGCCTCGCCACCGGCCGACCCGCCCGGCATCCGAGCCGACCCCACCCGGTCACCGCGCCGACGGCCCGAGCCCGCATCCCCCTCGGCCCCGGCTCGCCGCCCCGCAACCCGGCCGAGACCCGAGCCGCCTTTCCAGCTCCGTACCCGAGCCGCCCCCAGCGCCGGACCCGAGTCCGGGCGAGGCCACCCCACCAGGCAACCCCACCAGGCCACCCCGCCCGGACCTTGCCCGCGTCGTGGCTCGCGGCCTTCGTCCCCCTAGCCCTCCCCGAACGCCTCCCGCAGTTCCTCGCGCATCGAGCGTTGGAAGGCGGTGACCAGGGCCTGGACCACCATCGGTTGCATGTGGGCGGAGAGGGATTTGATGCGGGCGACGTCCTCGGCGTCGGGGGTGCCCTCGCGGTACGGCTCCCAGACCTCGTCCTTGAAGAGGCGGCTCAGCTCGCGCGCCGCCGAGCGGGTGTGTTCCAGCACGACGGTGCGGGCCGCGAGGATCGTCTCCAGCGCGATCGGTACGTCCAGCAGCCGGGTGCCCAGGTGCAGCAGTCCCGGGTCGACCTGGAAGACGTCCGCGTCGTCGGTGCGGACCAGGACGCTCATCGCCGCCAGCCGGTCCAGATCGTCCTCGGTCAGCTCCCGGCCGACGCGGCGTTCCAGCAGGTCACGGGTGGTCTCCTCGGCTTTGTCCGGGATCCAGCTCGCCACCAGCGCGCGGTGGATGGCCAGGTCCTGGGCGCTCAGATCGGGCGGTAGCTGCCGCAGATAGCGTTCGATCGCCGACAGGGTCATGCCCTGGTGCTGGAGTTCCTCGATCAGCGCGAGGCGGGAGAGGTGGTCGGGACCGTAGCGGCCGACGCGGCGGGGGCCGATCTCCGGCGGGGGCAGCAGCCCCCGGGTGCTGTAGAAGCGGATCGTGCGGACGGTGACGCCGGCGCGGGCGGCCAGTTCGTCGACGGTCAGAGCGGTGCCGGACCCGGTTCCGGTCTCCGTGGCGGACTCTTTCATGCGGGACAGTATTGCTGTCTCACCAATTGTGTGAAACCTCTGGAGGGGTTCCGCGGATTCCGCGCGGTGTTCTGAGCGGGCGCTTCGGTGCGGAGCCGGGAACGCCGCGGCCGTTCGCCGGCATTTCCCGGGAAGATCGCCGGAATTCATCCGGGCGTGTGCGGGACGGCGTTTTCAAAATGTCCGCCGGGTGCAACAGCGGGCAAAAGGCCCCAACTTCAAAATGGCTGATATCTCATGTGATCCAGGTCACAGACGGGGGGCCCGGGTTCGGGGAAGGTGTGCCGTCGGCCCTTCGTGCGAACCACGGGATTCGGCCATGGTTCCCGGTGCCCGCCTGAAAGCGAGTTGAACCACCAGTGAGTACAGAGACGGTCACGGAAGAAACAACGCAGCCGCCGGGTGGGGGTGGCGGCGGACGCCAGGACGCGGGGGACGCCGGCTACAGCAAGGCCCTCAAGGGCCGCCACATCAACATGATCGCCATCGGCGGAGCGATCGGAACCGGCCTCTTCCTCGGTGCGGGCGGCCGACTGCACTCCGCCGGACCGGCGCTGGCCATCGCCTACGCGGTCTGCGGCCTCTTCGCCTTCTTCGTCGTCCGGGCCCTCGGTGAGCTGGTCGTGCACCGCCCGTCGTCCGGCTCGTTCGTCTCGTATGCCCGGGAATTCCTCGGGGAGAAGGGCGCCTACGTCGCTGGCTGGATGTATGTGGTCAACTGGTCCACGACCGGTATCGCCGACATCACCGCGATTGCCCTTTACACCCACTACTGGAGCATGTTCACCGACATTCCGCAGTGGGTGATGGCGTTGATCGCCCTCGCTGTGGTGCTCACCGTCAACCTGATCTCGGTCAAGATCTTCGGTGAGCTGGAATTCTGGTTCGCGATCATCAAGGTCGCGGCGCTGGTCGTGTTCATGTTCATCGGCATCTTCCTGCTGGCCACCCAGCACCCGGTGGACGGACAGACCCCGGGGCTGCATCTGCTCTCCGACAACGGCGGCTTCTTCCCGACCGGGCTGCTGCCCGTGGTGATCGTGCTGCAGGGCGTCGTCTTCGCGTACTCCGCCGTCGAGCTGGTCGGTGTCACCGCCGGTGAGACCAGTGAGCCCGCGAAGGTCGTCCCCAAGGCGGTCAACTCGATCATGTGGCGGGTGGGCGTCTTCTACGTCGGCTCGGTGCTGCTGCTGACGCTGCTGCTGCCGTGGAACAAGTACACCGGCGGGGAGAGCCCGTTCGTGACCGTGCTCTCCAACGTCGGAGTGCCGGCCGCCGGTGATGTGATGAACCTCGTCGTGCTGACCGCCGCGATGTCGAGCCTCAACTCCGGCCTCTACTCGACCGGCCGCATCCTGCGCTCCATGTCCATGGCGGGCTCCGCCCCGAAGTTCGCCGGGCTGATGAACCGCAACCAGGTGCCGTACGGCGGCATCCTGCTCACCTCCGCCGTCTGTGTGCTCGGCGTCGTGCTCAACTACCTCGTGCCGGGCAAGGCGTTCGAGATCGTGCTGAACATCGCGGCGCTCGGCATCATCAGCACCTGGTGCACGATCATGATCTGTCACATGGTGTTCGTGCGCCGCGCCAAGGAGGGCGTGGTCCAACGGCCCCGTTTCCGGCTTCCCGGTACGCCGGTCACGGACCTGGTGACGATCGCGTTCCTGCTCGGTGTCATCGTGCTGATGTGGTTCGACGACGGTGTCGGACGGCAGACCGTGATGCTGATCCCCGTCCTCGCGCTGGCGCTGGTCGGCGGCTGGTTCGTGGTGCGCGGCCGGGTCGGCCGTCTCGCCGCGGAGCGGGAAGCCGAAGTGAGCGGGCAGGGGACGCCGCAGTGACCGCATAGGCCACCTCGTACGGGAGGGCGGTCGCGGCGGACTCCGGTCCCCGTGGCCGCCCTCCCGTGTGCGTACCGGCTAGCCGCCGATCAGCGGGTAGTGGTCGGAGAGATTGGTGTAGGTGTACTGCTTGCCCCAGCTTGAGACGGTCCAGGGGGCCGACTCCTCCTTGACGACGGTGTTGCCCCAGCCGCTCGGCCGGGCGTGGCCGTTGCGGTGCAGGACGTAGTCCAGGTCCTCGCGCGGATCGTTCGGGTAGCGGTCCTTGGCGATCGAGTTCTCCTGGGTGTCGAAGGAGTACGGGTGGCCGGTGCGGCTGTCGGCCGGCGCCAGGTCCGCGTTGGCCAGCAGCGCGTCGTACTCCGGGCCGCGGGAGTCGATGTTGAGGTCACCGGCGACCATCACCTCCTCGTCCGCGGGGATCTTCTTCGCGTCGAGGAAGGCGTCCAGCTCCTTGAGCTGCGCGGCGCGGTCGGCGGCCGCCTCGCCCGCCTTGCAGCCGGAGTCCGTCGACTGGGTGTGGACGCCCACGACGTGCACCTTCGTGCCGTCCACATCCAGAACGGCGTAGACGAAGCCCTTGTTGGAGAGGGCGTCCGAGCCGCAGGCGTCCTTGTAGACGTACTGCTCCTTGCGCAGCAGCGGCCACTTGCTCAGCAGCGTCACCCCGCCGTCCTCCGGGGTGGTCGCGGAGTAGGCGCCGCCGGTGGCGTCCCAGCCGTCCTTGGTGCGGCCGACCACCGGCGTCTGGTGCGGGTAGCGCGCGGCGGCCCGCGCCTTGAGGGCGTCGGAGGAGGAGTTGTCGAACGCCTCCTGAAGGATCACGACGTCGTTGCCCTGGAAGAAGTCCGCGTCGGGTATCGCCTGGGCGCGGTGGTCCTGGCCCCAGTTGGGGTAGAGCGTTTGGCTCATCAGGAACGCGTTGTACGTGAGCACCTTCAGGTGCGGGGGCGGCGTCGCGCCCGAGGCGCCCGGCGCGGTGGCGGCGAGGACGGTGGCGGTCAGCGCCGCGGTGAGCGCGGTGCTCCGGCGGGCGCGCGGCGAGAGGTACGGCACGGAAACTCCCTGTGGGGGTGGGGGCGTGACCCGGCGCCGCCCATCCAACCAGCCGCGGTTACCTCTTGGTAACCGTCCGGTGTGCGCGGGATTCCCCGGCGGTGACGGACCGGGGCGCCCGTCCGCGGACGGACCGGGGCGCGGCCGCCGCGTACGGCCACCGCGCCCCGGTCCCGGTCATACCGTTCCGCGCGCTCAGCCCTGGTGGACCGAGTGCGTGGCCGCGATCTTCGGCCATGAGGCGGGGCGGGGCGCCGGGGTCGCGGCGCGGGCGCCGAGGGCCTGCCGGGCCGCGCCCGCCGACGGCTTGGACGGCTGGAACAGCCAGGTGTCGAAGAAGTCCGCGAGCGGCTTGCCGGACTTCTTCTCGGCGAACGCCACGAAGTCGGCGACGGAGGCGTTGCCGTACGCGTGCTCCTGCGGCCACGACTTCAGCAGGCCGAAGAAGACCTTGTCGCCGAGCTTGTTGCGGAGCGCCTGGAGGGCCACCGCGCCACGGTCGTAGACGGCGTCGTCGAACTGCTTGTCCGAGCCCGGGTCGCCGGGCTTCACGGTCCAGAACGGGTCGTCGGCCGGGTGCTGGTCGTAGACGTAGTCGGCCAGCTCCTGGGCGGTGCCCTCGCCCTCCTTCTCGGACCAGAGCCACTGCGCGTACGCCGCGAAGCCCTCGTTGATCCAGATGTCCTTCCAGTCCTTCAGCGAGACACTGTCGCCGAACCACTGGTGGGCCAGTTCGTGGACGACGACGGAGACGTTGGCGCCGCGGTCGAACGCCTTCTTCCCGTAGAACGGGCGGGTCTGGGTCTCCAGCGCGTACCCGGCGGGGACGTTCGGGACGTAGCCGCCGACGGCGTTGAAGGGGTAGTGGCCGTAGACCTTCTCCAGCCAGCCGGTGATCTCGGCGGTGCGCTCGATGCTGGCGCGGGCGGCACCCTCGTTGGCGCCGAGGTCCTTGCTGACGGCGTTGATCACGGGCACGCCGCCCTCGGTGGTGCCGGTGGTGACGTCGAACTTGCCGACGGCGAGCGTCGTCAGATAGGTGGCCTGCGGCTTGTCGGAGCGCCAGTTGTAGCGCGTCCAGCCGAGCTTGGAGGTCTGCGAGGCCAGTACGCCGTTGCTGATCGCCTGGGTGCCGTCGGGCACGGAGACCGAGATGTCGTACGTCGCCTTGTCGGTGGGGTGGTCGTTGCTCGGGTACCACCACACGGCGGAGTCGGGCTCCTGCGCCGCCACGCCGCCGTCGGGCGTACGGGCCCACGCGGTGTAGCCGTCGATCTTCACCTCGGAGGGCTTGCCGGCGTAGCGCACCACCACGCTGATCCGCTTGCCGCGCTCCAGCGGCGCCGCCGGGGTGATCTGCAGCTCGTGGGCGCCGGTGGCGGCGAACTTCGCCTTCTTGCCGTCGACGCGGACCTCGCTGACCTTCAGACCGAAGTCGAGGTTGAAGCGGGACAGGTCCTGGGTGGTGGTGGCCAGCAGCGTCGCGGTGCCCTCCAGGAGGTCCGTCTTCGGCTGGTACTTCAGGCGCAGGTCGTAGTGGGAGACGTCGTAGCCGCCGTTCCCGCTCTCCGGGTAGTAGGAGTCGCCCGCACCGGGCGCGCCGGGGGTGAAGCTCGCCGCCGATGCCGGGATCGCCAGCAGCAGACTGAGCGCGGCCGCGCCCGGGACGAGGAGTCTGTGACGCACCGAGTCCTCCAACTCGTAGGGGTGGTCGAACCGTTCCGACCCTATGTACGCTCCCGCCCCTCGTCATGTCCATGGCCTCAATTGACACATGAACGACATGAGGGGCGGGGTACGGCGGAGGCTTCGGGTCCGGTGCGCCGCGGCCGCCGGGTCCGGCCCGGCGGCCGCGCCCCGTACGTCACACGGCCGGTGCCTCGTACACCAGCCGCCGGACCTCGTCGGCGCAGCCCCACGCGACGGTGACGCCCGCGCCGCCGTGGCCGTAGTTGTGCACGCACCAGGCGCCGCCGGGCAGCCGCTCCCCCTCCAACCGGACCGCGGCGCGGGCGGGCCGCAGCCCCACCCGGTGTGCCAGGACCTCGGCCCCGGCCAGCGCGGGGAACCGCCGGGCGGCGCGCGCCACGATCGCCTCGGCCACCGCCGGGTCGGGCTCCGTCGACCAGGCGTTCTCGTGCGCGGTGCCGCCGACCACCACGCCGTACGGCTGCGGCAGGACGTACGTGGTGTCCGTGGCGCCCGGGGCGGCACAGACGTACCACTCCTCGATGCCCGGGTCGGCCACCACGACCAACTGACCCTGCACCGGGTGGACCTGCGGGTCCGGCACCAGCTCACGGGCGCCGAGACCCGAGCAGTTCACCACCACGGGCGCTTCCTGGCCCGCCTCGGCGAGCGAGGTGAACGTGGTGCGCTCCACCGTGCCGCCGGCCGCGCGGAGCCGCTGCTCCAGGTAGTGCAGATGCGTCGGCATGTCGACGAGCGGGGTCCGGGCCCGCCGGCCGGTGTGGCCCTCGGGGACCTCGTCGGGGCGGGCCCGGCGCAGACCGGGCACCGCGGCGTACCAGGCGGCGAGCGGATCGCCGTCGTCCTCCGGCCCGGCGGCCGCCGGTTCCGTCATCGTCCCGGCCACCATCCGCGCTCCGGTCTCCCGCGGCCGTTCGGCGAGCCGGCTCAGGATCTCGAAGCCGCGCAGGGACCACCGCACCGCGGGCGCGTGCGGCTGGATGCGGTAGGGCCAGCACAGTCCGCCCGCCACCGCTGAGGTGGAGTCGGCGGCCGGGTCCCGGCTCACCAACCGCACCCGGTGCCCGCCCTCCGCCAGCACGATGGCCGAGGTCAGACCGATGACACCGCCACCGATCACCAGAATGTCGTTCGCCTCGCTCGTCATACCCGGACGCTATCGGCTGCCGTTCGACCGGGCGAGAGCAGGCCCGCCCACGGATGGCGTACGCGCGCGGGTGACCTGGGGCGGGGAGGGCGTATGCCTCGGGGCGGTGCGCAGACGGGGCCGGGGCCGCGGTGCGGTGCGGAGACGGGCCCGCGGTGCGGTGGCGTCCGGCGGGTGCGGGGCGTGGCGGGTGCCCCGGGGAGAGGGCGCGCTGTTGCCGCCGGGCGGCTGTGCCCGTGTCCCGGGACGGCTGTCCCAGGACGGCGGGCCGTCCCTTCCGTGCGAGCCGTGGCGCATGTCCCGGGGACGGCGGGCCGTGCGCACCGGACGGGCCGCCCGCACCGCACCGGTCGGGTCGTGCGCCCGGAGAGGCCCGGCCGCTCCCGGAGGACCGTGCCGTGCCGCGGGCGGCTCCCGACAGGGGGAAGATCCGCCGCGTACGCTGGTGACCAGCACCGTCGGCCGATGTCGCCCCTCGGATCGTGTTCGTCATCCGTCGACTGAGGAGGCACATGCCCCGCGCCCCGCGTGCCGTTCCCGCCTGGCTCGCCCACCCGTTCCGCTGGCAGCGCCTGCCCGTGCCGTGGCCCGCCGTCGTCCGCGGCGCGCTCTGCGCGGGGCCGCTGCTCGCCGCCGGGATCGCCACCGGCCACCCCGCGCCCGGCGTCCTGACCGGGCTCGGCTCGATGATGGCCGGGGTCAACGACCGGCCCGGCACCCGGCGCACCGGCATGGTCCACATCGGACTGCCCGCCCTCGCCTGCGGCCTCGGCACCCTGATCGGCGCCTCGTTGCAGTCCGCGCACGCCGGATGGTGGACGGTGCCCGCGCTGTGCGCCGTCGCCTTCGTCTCCGGCGCCGCGAGCGTGGCCGGACCGGTCCGCTCCACCGCCGGGATGCAGATGCTGGCCACCGCCGTCCTCGGCGCGGGCATGCCGCTGCCCGGCTCGCCCTGGGCGAAGAGCCTGTACGTTCTCGCCGGGTGCGCCTGGTTGCTGCTGTTGCGGCTGGTCCTGCGCTCGCCACGGCCGCCCGGCGGCGCCCTCGGGGGCGAGCGGGCCGCCGTCGCCGCCGTCTTCGACGCGCTGGCCGACGCGCTCACCGCGGTCGGCGGCGAGGACGCGGAACCGGCCCGGCGCCGCCTGACCTCGGCCCTGGACCGGGCCGACGAGGCGCTGCGGCTGCGCCTCCTCACCGACCGGCTGCTGCGCCGCGCGCCCCGTGCCGAGGAACTGCTGCTGGGCGAGCGGTTCGCGGCGGCGACCGCGCTCTGCGAGGCGAGCGTGGCGCTGCTGTGGGAGGGCAGGCCGCTGCCCGCCGCGGTCGCGGCGAGCCCCCGCCGGTTCGCCGCCGCGCTGCGCACCGGAGAGGCGCCCGGCCGCCTCTCCGCCCCCGCGAACAGCTCGGCCGCCCGCGGCGCCTTCGACCGGGCCCTGCTGGCCGCGGCGGTGGTCTTCGACCGGTCCGAGCCCTCGGCGGCGTACGGGCCGGGGGAGCCGCACCGGCTGCCCGGACCGGCGGCCGTACCCGCCGCCCCGGACGCGCCGCCCGCCCCGGCCACCGCGCCGACGGCACCCGGGCCGCGCCGCCTGGCGCCGTGGCGGGCGCTGTCCGGCCGGATCCGCGGCTTCCTGGACCGGCGCACCCGCCGTGGCCGCGATCTGCTGGGGAGCGCCGCCCGCGACTACGGGCTGCGCGTCGCCGTCTGCATCGGCGCGAGCACGGCGGTCGCGCTGCTGCTCCACCCCGAGCACTGGTACTGGCTCCCGGCGACCGCGACCTTCCTGGTCAAGCCGGATCTGGGCCCGCTGTTCTCGCGGACCGTCAACCGCTTCGCCGGGACCGTCGCGGGCGTGCTGGTCTTCGCGCTGGGCGGCGCGCTGCTGTCCGGTTCCTGGTGGCCGGCGCTCGCCGCGGGCATCGGGGGCGCGGTGCTGCCGTTCGCCACCCGCCACTTCGCGCTGCAGACCTCGGCGATCACCTTCATGGTGCTGGCGTTCGTCTGGGTGGGCGGTGACCCTCAGGCGGCCGGGGAGCGGATCGCGGACACCGCCATCGCCTGCGGCATCGTCCTCGTCGTCGGCCATCTGCCGCGCCTGGCCGACCCGCGCCGCCGCCTCGCGCAGCGGGCGGTCACCGCGCTGCGCGCCACCGAGGTGTACCTGCGGCACGTGCTGGCGGCCGGCCCCGGCACCGGGACCACCGCCGAACGGCTGGCGCTGCGCCGCCACGCCTACCACGCGCTGGGTCAGGCCCGGACGGCGGCCGAGACCGCCGCCGCCGAACTCCTCGCCGCCCGCGGCCGTACCCCCGACTGGCCCGCGATCCTGGGCGCCGCCGAACGCGTCGTCGACGCCGTGACGGCCGCCGCCGTCCGCATCGACCACGGCGCGCGCCGCCCGAGCCCCGAGGAGGCCGCCCGGCTGGGCGAGGCGCTGTCGGCGATGGCCGACGCCCTGGCCGACCCCGGCCGCCGCCTCCCGCACCGCCACGACCGCCCCCTCGCCCCCGTCCCGGACTGCGCCACCCTCACCGACGTGGCCGCCGAGCTGGAACGGATGCGCGGCCACACGGGCGCGGCCTGAGCCACCCCCGGAACGGCCGGGACCTGGGACGATGCCCCGGGGCGCGGGGCTGGAACACGGAGGCCCGCGGTGCCGGACCAGGGCTGACGCCGTCCTGCCGGAACCGGGCGTTCAGGGCCTCGCCCTCGTACGGGCCCCGGTGCCGACCGGCCTGCGGGGAAGCCGCCCGCACGACCGGTACGGGGACCTGGACCGGCACCCCACGGCACAGCCCCCGGCCCGTACCGGAACCCCCGCCACCACGACACGGAAGCGGGGCCCCGCGGGAACCCCCGCGAAGCCCCGCTTCCGGCACGCCGGGGCCACGGCCCGGCCCCCGGTTCAGCGTCGCTTGCCGCCGCCCTCGCCGCCGCCGAGCAGACCGGCGCGGCGCAGCGCGTCGGCCATCGCGTCGTTCGCGGGCGCCGGGCCCTGGCCGCCGCCGCGGCGGTCGCCACCGCGTCCGCCGCCGCCCGACCGGGGCGCGTCGCCGCGTCCGCCGGAGCGCCGTCCGGCCGGCCGCTGACCACTCGGCCGCTCCCCGCCGCCACGCCGCTCACCCGCGGTCTTCCCGTCGCGTCCGGCCTCGTCGTCCAGGCGCAGCGTCAGCGAGATCCGCTTGCGGGGGATGTCCACGTCGAGGACCTTGACCCGCACGATGTCGCCGGGCTTGACCACCTCACGCGGGTCCTTGACGAACGTCTTCGACATCGCCGACACATGCACCAGACCGTCCTGGTGGACACCGACGTCCACGAACGCCCCGAACGCGGCGACGTTGGTCACCACGCCCTCCAGGACCATCCCCGGCGTCAGGTCGCCGATCTTCTCCACGCCGTCCTTGAACGTCGCGGTCCGGAACTCCGGACGCGGGTCGCGGCCCGGCTTCTGAAGCTCCTGGAGGATGTCGCCGACGGTCGGCAGACCGAACGTCTCGTCGACGAAGTCGGCCGGGCGCAGCGACCGCAGCACCGTGGTGTTGCCGATCAGCGTGCCCACCGCGCCGCCCGCCGCGGAGGCCATCCGGCGCACCACCGGGTACGCCTCCGGGTGCACGCTGGAGGCGTCCAGCGGGTCGTCGCCGCCGCGGATCCGCAGGAAGCCGGCGCACTGCTCGTACGCCTTCGGGCCGAGCCGCGACACGTCCTTGAGGGCCTTGCGGGAGCGGAACGGGCCGTTGCTGTCGCGGTGCGCGACGATGTTCTCGGCCAGGCCCGAGCTGATGCCGGAGACCCGCGAGAGCAGCGGCGCGGACGCGGTGTTGACGTCCACGCCGACGCCGTTCACACAGTCCTCGACGACCGCGTCCAGCGAGCGCGACAGCTTCACCTCGGACAGGTCGTGCTGGTACTGGCCGACGCCGATCGACTTCGGGTCGATCTTGACGAGTTCGGCCAGCGGGTCCTGCAGCCGCCGGGCGATCGAGACCGCGCCGCGCAGCGACACGTCCATCCCGGGCAGCTCCTGCGAGGCGAACGCCGAGGCGGAGTACACCGACGCGCCCGCCTCGGAGACCATCACCTTCGTCAGCTTCAGCTCCGGCTGCGCGGCGATCAACTCGGCGGCCAGTTTGTCCGTCTCGCGGGAGGCGGTGCCGTTGCCGATCGCGATCAGCTCGACGCCGTGCTCCTTCGCCAGCCGCGCCAGCGTCGCCAGCGACGCGTCCCACTTCTGCTGCGGCACGTGCGGGTAGATCGTCTCCGTCGCGGCGACCTTGCCGGTCGCGTCCACCACGGCCACCTTCACCCCCGTACGGAAACCGGGGTCCAACCCCATCGTCGCGCGCGTCCCGGCGGGCGCCGCCAGCAGCAGATCCCGCAGGTTGGACGCGAAGACCCGGACCGCCTCGTCCTCCGCCGCCTGCCGCAGCCGCAGGCGCAGATCGATGCCGAGGTGGACCAGGACGCGGGTGCGCCAGGCCCAGCGGACGGTGTCCAGCAGCCAGCCGTCGGCCGGCCGCCCGCGGTCCGCGATGCCGAACTTCGCGGCGATGGCCTGCTCGTACGACGTACGGCCCTCGACGGGCTCCGCGTCCGGCTCCAGCGTGAGATCGAGGATCTCCTCCTTCTCACCGCGGAGCATCGCCAGCACCCGGTGCGAGGGCAGTTCGGTGAACGGCTCCGCGAAGTCGAAGTAGTCGGCGAACTTCGCGCCCGCCTCCTCCTTGCCCTCCCGGACCTTCGCGCCGAGCCGGCCGCGCGACCACATCCGCTCCCGCAGCTCGCCGATGAGGTCCGCGTCCTCGCCGAACCGCTCGGTGAGGATGGCCCGCGCGCCCTCCAGCGCCGCACCCGGATCGGCGACGCCCTTGTCCGCGTCCACGAACGCCGCCGCTGCCGCCTGCGGCGCGACCGACGGGTCGGCGAGCAGCCCGTCGGCGAGCGGTTCGAGCCCCGCCTCCCGCGCGATCTGCGCCTTCGTCCGCCGCTTCGGCTTGTACGGAAGGTAGATGTCCTCCAGCCGCGCCTTGGACTCCGCGCCCCGGATCCGCGCCTCCAGCGCCTCGTCCAGCTTCCCCTGGGACCGTACGGACTCCAGGATCGCGGTGCGCCGCTCCTCCAGCTCCCGCAGGTAGCGCAGCCGCTCCTCCAGCGCGCGGAGCTGCGCGTCGTCGAGCATCTCGGTGGCTTCCTTGCGGTAGCGCGCGATGAACGGGACGGTCGAGCCGCCGTCCAGCAGGGCGACCGCGGCGCTCACCTGCCGCTCCTTGACGCCGAGCTCCCCGGCGATCCTCGCTTCGATGGACACCATGACCTCGGTGGATGCCGTCACGTTGAACCAGACCCGCCTTCCAGCGCTCGCTTGAGCCTGCATTGTGCAGGTTCACCGGTCGCGGTGTCGCACCGCCCGGCCGGGAGCACCGGGGTGTGAGAAGCCGCACGCCCGTCCGCCGTCCCCGTACGGGAGCGGCGGACGGGCGCGCGGCCCGGGGAGAGCGGTCTACCGGCCGAACAGCTCGGCCGGGAACGCGCCCGCCGCCATCGCCGCCTGCGTGAACGCCCCGCCGAGCTCGGTGAGCCGGGCCACGCCCTCGGCGCCGAGGTGCTCGTACGGCGCCCGGTCCAGCCGGTCGGTGGTGTCCTCCAGGGACTCGCGCAGCGCCACCCCCGCCTCGGTCAACTCGCCGTCGGCGTCCAGCAGTCCGCGCCCGCGCAGCCGCTCCTGCGCGGCGGCCCACTCCGCCTCGCTCCAGCCGCGGGTGCGCATGACGCCCAGGTAGCTCATGCCCCGGCCGCTGGCGTTGTGCGTGACCAGCGCCTCCAGGCCGTCCAGCTCCGCGTCGAGCAGCGCCATCAGATGGGCGTCGCCGCGGTGCTCGCGCAGCAGCGTCGCGGCGTGCCAGTACGCCAGGTGCGGCGCTTCGGGGACGGGCAGGTCGGCGTGGGCGGCGAACAGCGGCCGGGCATACCGGGTGCCCGCCTCGGCGGCGCGCAGCGCCAGCCGGGCGGCCTCGGCCATCTCCGGCGACGCCAGCGCCTCCTCGCCGAGCAGCCGCCGCAGCGTGGTGTCGGCCGCCCGCAGCCGCGCCTCCAGCACGGCCTCGGGCGTCACCTTCTCCCAGACGGCGGGGACGTGCCGGGCGACCAGCGTGTGGCTGAAGTTGTAGAACGTCGCGGTGACCGTGCCGGGCCCGACCGCCCCCATGGCGGCGGCGCGGACGGCGAAGTATCCGGCGCCGCGGTCCTCGACCCCGAGCTTCGCCAGCTCGACGCCGAGGTCGGGGGAGAAGTAGTGCGCCGAGTGGAACGGGTTGACGACGTGGTGGCAGTGCCGTCCGGCGCGCGGCGCCAGGGAGGTCGCAGAGGTCATACCCGGAAGGTTACCGACCCGTTGGTATGGCCGGAAGGGCGGTGGGGGCGGGCGGGACGCCCGGCCCCCGGACCCGGCCCCCGGACCCGGCCCCCGGGCCCCTGCCCGCCGCCCCTCAGAGCGCCGGCCCGAACCGTGGCGTCCGCCGCTCCAGGAACGCCGCGGCGCCCTCCGCGGTGTCGCCGTTCGCCTGTGCGCGGGCCGCCCAGTGCGCGGCGCGGCGCTCGGCCTCCTCCGGCGGGACGTGCCCCGCCCCGTCGACCAGCTCCTTCGCCGCCGTCTGCGTCACCGACGACCGGCTCGCCAGGACGGCGGTGAACTCCGCGACCCGCGCGTCCAGCCCGCCCGCCGCGCTCACCTCGTCGACCAGACCGGTCCGCAGCGCCCGCGCACAGTCGATCAACTCCCCGGAGAACAGCAGATACTTGGCGGCCGTCGGACCCACCAGCCGCACCAGCCGCCGGGTGGCCGACGCCGGATAGACCACGCCCAGCTTGGCGGGCGTCACCCCGAACACCGCGCCCTCCTCGGCGAACCGCAGATCGCAGGCGGCCGCCAACTGCGCCCCGCCGCCCACACAGTGCCCCCGTATCGCCGCCAGCGTCGGCCGGGGGAACGCGGCCACCGCCTCCTCCGCCGCGACCGACAGCTCCTGCGCCTCGCCCGCGCCCGCGCGCAGCGACGCGATGTCCGCACCGGCGCAGAACGTTCCGCCCTCGCCGGTCAGTACCAGCGACCGCACCGACCCGTCCGCGGCCAGCCGCGCCAGCAGCGGCGGCAGCTCCCGCCACATCCGCGGCGTCATCGCGTTGAGCTTGGCGGGATTGCGGAGGACGACGGTCGCTGTGCCGTCGCTGACATAGGTGTTCAGGCCCGGTTCCATGCCCGGATATTAGAGCGGTCGCCCGGCGGCCGGGCCGCTACGATCGGCGGTCTGATGTCAGCCACCCTCATCGCCAAGGACCTCACCGCCGGCCACGGTGAACGCGTCCTCTTCTCCGGCCTGGACCTCGTCGTCGCCCCCGGCGACGTCATCGGCCTCGTGGGCGCCAACGGCGCGGGCAAGTCGACCCTGCTGCGCCTCCTCGCCGGCCTCGACACCCCGGAGCAGGGCTCCCTCGCCCTCAGCCCGCCCACCGCCACCGTCGGCCACCTCCCGCAGGAGCCCGACCGCCGCCCCGGCGAGTCGGTCCGCGCCTTCCTCGCCCGCCGCACCGGCGTCGCCCGCGCCCAGACCGACCTGGACACCGCCACCCAGGCGCTGGTCGACGAACGCCCCGGCGCCGACGACGCGTACGCCACCGCCCTGGAGCGCTGGCTCGCCCTCGGCGCCGCCGACCTCGACGAACGCGCCGAGGAGACCTGCGCGCAGCTCGGCCTGACCACCGGCCTCGACCACCCGATGACCGCCCTCTCCGGCGGCCAGGCCGCCCGCGCCTCCCTCGCCTCCCTCCTCCTCTCCCGCTACGACGTCTTCCTCCTCGACGAGCCGACCAACGACCTCGACCTCGACGGACTGCGCCGCCTGGAGGACTTCGTCTCCGGACTCCGCGCCGGCACGGTCCTGGTCAGCCACGACCGCGAGTTCCTGACCCGCACCGTCACCTCCGTCGTCGAACTGGATCCGGCCCAGCAGCAGGTCACCACCTACGGCGGCGGCTACACCTCCTACCTGGAGGAACGCGAGCGGGCCCGCCGCCACGCCCGCGAGGAGTACGAGGAGTACGCCGACACCAAGGCGTCCCTGGAGGCCCGTGCGCACACCCAGCGCAACTGGATGGCCAAGGGCGTCCGCAACGCCCGCCGCAAGGCCACCGACAACGACAAGATCGCCCGCAAGGGCCGGGTGGAGGCCACCGAGAAGCAGGCGGCCAAGGCGAAGCAGACCCAGCGCCTGATCGACCGGCTCGACGTCGTCGAGGAGCCGCGCAAGGAGTGGGAGCTGCGGATGGAGATCGCCGCCGCGCCCCGCGCCGGAGCCGTGGTCGCCACCCTGCGCGCCGCCGAGGCGGAGCGCGGCACCTTCCGCTTCGGCCCGGTGGACCTCCAGATCGACTGGGGCGACCGCGTCGCCATCACCGGCCCCAACGGCTCCGGCAAGTCGACGCTGCTCGCCGCCCTCCTCGGCCGCCTCCCGCTGACCGCGGGCGCCGCGGCGCTGGGCCCCGGCGTCGTCGTCGGCGAGGTCGACCAGGCCCGCGGCCTCTTCACCGGCGACGCCCCGCTGATGGACGCCTTCCGCGCCGCCGTCCCCGAGATGGCCCCGGCGGACGTACGGACCCTGCTGGCGAAGTTCGGGCTGAAGGCGGCGCATGTGCTGCGGCCGGCGGACACCCTGTCGCCGGGGGAGCGCACCCGCGCCGCCCTCGCCCTCCTCCAGGGCCGCGGCGTCAACCTCCTCGTCCTGGACGAGCCGACCAACCACCTCGACCTGCCCGCCATCGAACAGCTCGAGTCCGCGCTCGCGTCGTACGGCGGCACGCTGCTGCTGGTCACCCACGACCGGCGGATGCTGGACGCGGTGCACACCACCCGCCGGATCGAGGTCGACGCCGGGACGGTCACCGACCGGACGGTGTGACGGGCGGTCTCCGGTCACCGATTTGGCCCTGCGCCGGCCGGCCCGTACTGTGGGGCGAACCGACGCGGGGTGGAGCAGCTCGGTAGCTCGCTGGGCTCATAACCCAGAGGTCGCAGGTTCAAATCCTGTCCCCGCTACTTGACGAGGAAGGCCCGGTGCCCATGGCACCGGGCCTTCCTCGTTCCCGGGCGCCGTGCCCGTTCCCGCTCACCCTGCCCCGCCCGCCGAAACGCGGTATACCAGGACGAATCGGGTTTTCGAGGAGGCGGCGATGACCGGCAGATCCACGCGGGACCGTACGCCGGAGCAGCGGCGCTCCGCCGAGCTGGGCCGCGGCTTCGGCAGGCTGATGGCGCTCGGCGTCGTCCTCGTCGCCGCGGGCGCGGTGGGCCTGGTATACGCCGGTCTCGCCACCCTGACCTCGATGCTCCTCTTCGGCTGGCTGCTGCTGATCGGCGGTGCGGTGGGGCTGCTGCACGCCTTCCAGTCGCGCGGGACGAACTTCGTCTGGCTGGCGGTCATCGTGGCGGCGCTGAACCTCGCCGCCGGCGTCGTGGTGATCGTCCGGCCGGATGTGGCCGCGGCGGCGCTGACCATGTTCGCCGCGCTGCTCTTCCTGACCGGTGGTGTGTTCCGGCTGGTCGGCGGCGTGGTGGTACGCGGCGCGCAGTTCGGGTGGACGCTGGTGCAGGGCGCCTTCGATCTGCTGCTGGGCATCCTGGTGCTCGGCGACTGGCCGCACAGCAGCCGCTACGTCCTGGGCGTCTTCATCTCCCTCGCGCTGCTCTTCGACGGGCTCGGGCTCTTCGCGATGGGGTTCGGCGGACGCCGGATCGTCGGGCTGGTCGAGGAGGGACGGCACGACGGGGCGGACCGGCGGGAAGCAGGCGTGGCGAATGGCTCGGAACGTTCGTCCACCGCGCCCTGGAGTTCACTGACGAAGAAAGAAAAGCGCCAGGACCGGTCATCCGAATGAGTCCATCGCTCTGAATCGGTCAGGAGTCGTCGATTGGTGCTGACTTGTGTTCAGTTGGCCGGGCCGGACCGGCGCCTTCCCAACACTCGACCTGTGAGGATGCCTCCCGGACCACCCGCCGGCCCCCAAGAGGAACTGACCGCGCCGCCCGCCTGCGAAGGCACCTGGCGCTTCACCGCACCGCTCGACGTCGCCTCGGTACCGCTGGCCCGGCACGCCGTCCGGGATCTGCTCGCCGAGCGGCGGGTCCCCCTCGACCCCGCCGTCCACGACGGCCTGCTGCTGATCGTCTCCGAACTCGTCACCAACGCCGTCCAGCACGCCGCCCTCTTCTCACCCGAGATCGCGGTACGCGTCGACCTCGGCCACGGGCGGCTGCGCCTCGCCGTCGCGGACAACCACCCCTACTGTCCGAAAGCGCTCGAAGCCGACGAGGGCGATCTCGGCGGCCGGGGGCTGTGGCTGGTCAAGACGGTCACCGCCGAGGCCGGGGGCGTCTGCGACGTCGCCCCGACACCCGGCGGTGGCAAGATCATCTGGGCGGAGTTCCCGCTGGCGGCCCGGCCGGCCGCCGCGCCCCCTACCAGCCCGCCGCCGGGCCCGTCAGCTCCCGCACCGCCGGACGCACCGCGTCCAGCACGGTCATGAACCACGCGGAGAACGGCCCCTCGGCGTGCCGCTTCGCCAGCTCGTCCGGCGTCACGAACGCGATCTCCCCGATCTCCGTCGGATCCGGCCGGGGCGTCTCGCGCACCAGCCCGACGAAGAGGTGGTTGTACTCCTGCTCCACCAGACCGGACGCCGGGTCCGGGTGGTTGTAGCGCACCGTGCCCGCCTCGGCCAGCAGCGACGGTGCCAGCCCCAGCTCCTCCGCCGTCCGGCGCGCGGCCGCCGCGAACGGCTTCTCGCCCGGGTACGGGTGACCGCAGCAGGTGTTGGACCACACGCCGGGGGAGTGGTACTTGCCCAGCGCCCGGCGCTGGAGCAGCAGCCGCCCCTGCTCGTCGAAGAGGAAGACCGAGAACGCGCGGTGCAACTGCCCGGGGGCCTGATGGGCGGCGAGCTTCTCCGCCGTGCCGATCGTCGTGCCGTCCTCGTCGACCAGCTCCAGCATGATCGGCCCGGCGTCGCCGCCCGGTGCGTTCACCGCCGCGAGTTCGGCGGTCTGTCCGTTGGCAGGTGTGATCGGCATGCCCATCCTTGTCGTCGGTCTTCGACGCCAAGTCTGCCCCACCGCCGTCCCCGTCACGGTCTCAGCGGCACGCGGTGGCGCGTACCGGGCCCCGCCCTCCCCGAACGCCCCGCGCCGCGCGCCCGGCGGCGCCCCGTTCGCGTCCGCCGCCGCCCGGCCCGTGAGAAGGTCCACACCCCCGCGCGGACCCGGCACCTTCGCGACCAGGGCATCCGTGCGGCCCCGGCGGGGTGCCGGACGCGTCACGGAACAACCCGCACCACCTGTGACCAGCCCCCGCATAACCGGCGCCGGAACGTGCCGTCGCCCCGGCCGCCAGTTGTTCCGGCGCCACCCGATCCACCATGATGATCGCGGCAGGCGCAGCCGTCGGTCACCCGATCGTGCGGTGAATCCGCGGTGAACGGCCGCAACCCGCATCCGATAGCCTCTGCCGACGTGCCACCGGCCCCCTGGGGCGAGGTGTGCCGCGCCCACTGCCCGGGTAGTTCGTGCCGAATGCGGACCGGCCGGCGCGGCCTTGTCAGCATTCAAGGAGTGAGTTCGTCTGTCGACCGCCATCCTCACCGGTCCGCCGGTCGCCGGGTCGCCGCTCGAAGGCGATCTGCGCGCGCTGGGCTTCGACATCCGTACGGCGCAGGACCCCGCGTCCGCGGCCGAGCTGATCGCCGCGGCCCCCGCCCATGAGCGGATCGCCGTCGTGGACCCCCGCTTCGTCGGCCACCGGCACACCCTGCGCCTCGCGCTCACCGACCCCCGCTTCCCGGCCGCCGCCGTCGACGGCGCGCTCACCGTGCAGCCCGCGGCCCGCGCCGCGCTGGACCGCGCCGCCACCCGTATCCCCGTCGGCGCCGGCAGCGCCCACCTCACCGACGTCCTCACCGGCACCCTCACCGAGGCCCTGGAACGCGCCGACGTCGGCCTGACGCGCATCGAGCCCGGCAGCCTGGTCGCCGCCGTCCCGCTCACCCCGGCCGCCCGCGAGGAGGCCCGGGAGGCCGTCGCCGCGGTCGACGAGGAGGCGGTGCGGCTGCGCAGCGCGGTCAAGTCCCGCGACGGGTTCTTCACCACGCACTGCATCAGCCCGTACTCCCGCTACCTCGCCCGCTGGTGCGCCCGGCGCGGTCTGACCCCGAACCAGGTCACCACCGCCTCGCTGCTCACCGCGCTGATCGCGGCGGGCTGCGCGGCCACCGGCACCCGCGGCGGCTTCATCGCCGCCGGTGTGCTGCTGCTCCTCTCCTTCGTCCTCGACTGCACCGACGGGCAGCTCGCCCGCTACTCCCTGCAGTACTCCACGATGGGCGCCTGGCTCGACGCCACCTTCGACCGGGCCAAGGAGTACGCCTACTACGCCGGTCTCGCCCTCGGCGCGGCCCGCGGCGGCGACGACGTCTGGGCGCTGGCGCTCGGCGCGATGATCCTCCAGACCTGCCGGCACGTGGTCGACTTCTCGTTCAACGAGGCCAACCACGACGCGACGGCCAACACCAGCCCCACCGCCGCCCTCTCCGACCGGCTCGACAGCGTCGGCTGGACCGTCTGGGCGCGCCGCATGATCGTCCTGCCGATCGGTGAACGCTGGGCGCTGATCGCCGTCCTCACCGCCTGCACCACGCCCCGCATCGTCTTCTGCGTACTGCTCATCGGCTGCGCGCTGGCCGCCTGCTACACCACCGCCGGCCGGGTGCTGCGCTCGCTGACCCGCCGGGCCCGGCGCACCGACCGCGCAGCCCGCGCGCTGGCCGACCTCGCCGACACCGGCGCGCTCGCCGAACTGATCGCCCGCCCGATGCGCGGGCGCGGCCGCACCGGCTCGTTCCTCGCCCCGGTCATGGCCTTCCTCGCCGCCGCCGTCCTGCTGGTCGCGGTGGTCTTCGAGGACGACCCGGCCTCCTGGCGCACCGTCGGTCTCGCCTGCTGCGCCGCGCTGCTGACCGGCGCCGCCGTGGCCCGCCCGCTCAAGGGCGCCCTGGACTGGCTGGTGCCGCCGTTCCTGCGCGCCGCCGAGTACCTCACGATCCTCGTGCTCGCCGCCCGCAGCGGCGCGCACGGCGCGCTGCCGGCGGCGTTCGGCCTGGTCGCGGCGGTCGCCTACCATCACTACGACGCGGTCTACCGCATCCGCGGCGGCAGCGGTGCGCCGCCGCGGTGGCTGGTGCGGGCGGCCGGCGGCAGCGAGGGACGCGTCCTCGTCGTCACCGTCCTGGCCGCCGCGCTGTCCCCCTCGGATTTCCCCCTCGCGCTCGCGGTACTCGCCGGCGCGCTGGGCCTGCTGGTGCTCGTCGAGAGCATCCGCTTCTGGGTGCGTGCCGCGAAGACCGGCGCACCCGCCGTTCACGATGAAGGAGAACCCGCATGATCGGCCTCGTGCTGGCCGCCGGCGCCGGACGGCGTCTGCGCCCCTACACCGACACCCTGCCCAAGGCTCTGGTGCCGGTCGACGGGGACACGACCATCCTGGACCTGACGCTCGGCAACTTCGCCGAGATCGGCCTGACCGAGGTCGCGATCATCGTCGGCTACAAGAAGGAAGCCGTCTACGAGCGCAAGGCCGCCCTGGAGGCCAAGTACGGCCTCAAGCTGACGCTCATCGACAACGACAAGGCCGAGGAGTGGAACAACGCCTACTCCCTGTGGTGCGGCCGTGACGCCATCAAGCACGACGTGATCCTCGCCAACGGCGACACCGTGCACCCGGTCTCCGTCGAGAAGACGCTGCTCGCCGCCCGCGGCAACGGCCAGAAGATCATCCTCGCGCTGGACACCGTCAAGCAGCTCGCCGACGAGGAGATGAAGGTCGTCGCCGACCCGGCCAAGGGCGTCCAGAAGATCACCAAGCTGATGGACCCGGCCGAGGCGACCGGCGAGTACATCGGCGTCACCCTCATCGAGGGCTCCGCCGCCGACGAGCTGGCCGACGCCCTCAAGACCACCTTCGAGCGCGACCCCGACCTCTACTACGAGGACGGCTACCAGGAGCTGGTGGGCCGCGGCTTCCAGGTCGACGTGGCCCCCATCGGCGACGTCAAGTGGGTCGAGATCGACAACCACGACGACCTCGCGAAGGGCCGTGAGATCGCATGCCAGTACTGACCCGCCTCATTCCGTCCCCGGTCGTCGTCGACATCAGCGCCGGCGCCCTGGACGACCTGGCGGGCCTGCTGGCCGATCAGCGCATCTCCGCATCCGGGAAGCTCGCGATCGCCATCTCCGGCGGTTCGGGCGCCCGGCTGCGGGAGCGGCTGGCCCCCGCGCTGCCCGGCGCGGACTGGTACGAGGTCGGCGGCGGCACGCTCGACGACGCGATCAAGCTCGGCGACGCCATGAAGAAGGGGCACTACGACGCCGTCGTGGGCCTCGGCGGCGGCAAGATCATCGACTGCGCCAAGTACGCCGCGGCGCGGATCGGCCTGCCGCTCGTCGCCGTCGCGACCAACCTGTCGCACGACGGCCTGTGCTCGCCGGTCGCCACCCTCGACAACGACGCGGGCCGCGGCTCCTACGGGGTGCCCAACCCGATCGCCGTCGTCATCGACCTCGACATCATCCGCGAGGCGCCCGTCCGCTTCGTCCGCTCCGGTATCGGTGACGCCATCTCCAACATCTCCGCGGTCGCGGACTGGGAGCTGGCTCACCAGGAGAACGGCGAGGCGATAGACGGGCTGGCCGCCGCGATGGCGCGCCAGGCCGGTGAGGCGGTGCTGCGCCACCCCGGCGGCGTCGGCGACGACAACTTCCTCCAGGTGCTGGCCGAGGGCCTCGTCCTCACCGGCATCTCGATGTCCGTCGCGGGCGACAGCCGGCCGGCCTCCGGCGCCTGCCACGAGATCAACCACGGCTTCGACATCCTCTTCCCCAAGCGGGCGGCGAGCCACGGCGAGCAGTGCGGCCTCGGCGCCGCGTTCGCCACGCACCTGCGCGGGGACGCGGAGACGTCCTCGCTGATGGTCGAGGCGCTCCAGCGGCACGGTCTGCCGGTCACGCCGGGCGAGATCGGCTTCACGGACGAGGAGTTCGTCCAGGTCGTCGAGTTCGCCCCGAAGACCCGGCCGGGCCGGTACACCATCCTGGAACACCTGGACCTGTCCACCGACGAGATCAGGGACGCATACGCCGACTATGCCAAAACCATCCGTAGCTGAGCTCCGGCCGGTCGTTCACCCTCCGGGTGTGAAGGACCGGCGGAGCGGCGAGCACTGGGCCGGCCGGCTCTACATGCGCGAGATCTCCCTCCGCATCGACCGGCACCTGGTGAACACGAAGGTCACGCCCAACCAGTTGACCTACGTGATGACCGTCGCCGGCGCCCTCGCCGCCCCGGCCCTGCTGGTGCCGGGGATCTGGGGCGCCGTGCTCGGCGTGGTGATGGTCCAGCTGTATCTGCTGTTCGACTGTGTCGACGGTGAGATCGCCCGCTGGAAGAAGCAGTACTCGATGTCCGGTGTCTACCTGGACCGCGTCGCCGCCTATCTGTGCGACGCCGCGGTCCTGGTCGGCTTCGGTCTGCGCGCCGCCGACCTGTGGGGCACCGGCCGCATCGACTGGCTGTGGGCCTTCCTCGGCACCCTCGCCGCGCTCGGCGCGATCCTGATCAAGGCGGAGACCGACCTCGTCGGCGTCGCCCGGCACCAGCAGGGACTGCCGCCGGTCAAGGAGTCGGCGGCCGAGCCGCGCTCCTCCGGTATGGCGCTGGCCCGCAAGGCGGCCGCGGCGCTCAAGTTCCACCGGCTGGTCCTCGGCGTCGAGGCGTCCTTGCTGATCCTTCTCCTCGCGATCGTGGACGCCGCCCGGGGCGACCTGTTCTTCTCGCGGCTGGGCGTCGCGGTGCTCGCCGGTATCGCGCTCCTCCAGACGCTGCTCCACCTCGTGTCCATCCTCGCTTCCAGCAGGCTCAAGTGACGAAGACTCCTCAGAAGATGACGGTCGGCGCGGTGATCCTCACCATGGGCAACCGCCCCGAGGAGCTGCGCGCGCTGCTGGACTCGGTCGCCAAGCAGGAGGGCGAGCCGGTGGAGGTGGTGGTGGTCGGCAACGGCTCACCCCTGCCCGAGCTGGACGTCCCCGGGCTGACGGTGCGCACCGTCGAGCTGCCGGAGAACGTCGGCATCCCGGCGGGCCGCAATGTCGGCATCGAGGCGTTCGGCCCCGGCGGCACCGACGTCGACATCCTGCTCTTCCTCGACGACGACGGACTGCTGGCCCGGCCGGACACCGCCGAGCTGTGCCGCGAGGCGTTCGCCGCGGACGGGAAGCTGGGCATCATCAGCTTCCGGATCGCCGACCCGGACACCGGCGAGACCCAGCGCCGCCACGTCCCGCGGCTGCGCGCCTCCGACCCGATGCGCTCCTCGCGCGTGACCACCTTCCTCGGCGGCGCCAACGCGGCCCGCACAGCGGTGTTCGCGCAGGTCGGCGGCTTGCCCGATGACTTCTTCTACGCGCACGAGGAGACCGACCTGGCCTGGCGCGCGCTGGACGCGGGCTGGCTGGTCGACTACCGCGCGGACATGCTGCTGCTCCACCCGACGATGGCGCCGAGCCGGCACGCGGTCTACCACCGGATGGTGGCCCGCAACCGCGTCTGGCTGGCCCGGCGCAATCTGCCCGCGCTGCTGGTTCCGGTCTATCTCGGTGTCTGGTTCCTGCTGACGCTGGCCCGTCGTCCCTCGCTGCCGGCGCTGCGCGTCTGGCTGGCGGGCTTCAAGGAGGGCTGGACGACCCCCTGCGGCCCCAGGCGTCCCATGAAGTGGCGTACCGTGTGGCGCCTGACCCGGCTGGGTCGCCCTCCCGTCATCTGACAAGCTCAATATCTGAGAGCATCAGGCGCGAGCCGGGGCGTGGCCCCGGCAGCGCACCTTGAGGACGAAAGTGTCAACTGTGAGCGAGACCACGCACGACAGTGCGGTCGCCATGAGTGCCCCGCCATCCCCCGACGACGGGCTCACCCCTGCCCAGCTCGCCCAGAAGTACGGGCTGTCGCAGAGCGGAGCCCGGCCCGGCCTGTTCGAATACGTACGGCAGTTGTGGAACCGGCGTCACTTCATCGCCGCCTTCTCCAGCGCCAAGCTGACCGCGCAGTACAGCCAGGCGAAGCTGGGCCAGGTCTGGCAGGTGGCGACGCCGCTGCTCAACGCGCTGGTGTATTACTTCATCTTCGGTCTGCTCATGGGCGGCCGGGGCAGCATGACGAACGACGTCTACATCCCGTTCCTGGTGACCGGTGTCTTCGTCTTCACCTTCACCCAGAGCTCGGCGATGGCCGGTGTCCGGGCGATCTCCGGCAACCTCGGTCTGGTGCGCGCGCTGCACTTCCCGCGCGCCTCGCTGCCGATCTCGTTCGCGCTCCAGCAGCTCCAGCAGTTGCTGTTCTCGATGATCGTGCTGGTCATCGTCCTGCTCGGGTTCGGCCACTACCCGTCGCTCGGGTGGCTGCTGGTGTTCCCCACACTCGTACTCCAGTACGTCTTCAACACCGGCCTGGCTATGATCATGGCGCGTGCCGGTGCGAAGACCCCGGACCTCGCGCAACTGCTGCCGTTCATCATGCGGACGTGGATGTACGCGTCCGGCGTCATGTACAACCTGACCGAGCAGCTCCGGGACAAGCACGCCCCCGAGTGGATGATCGATCTGCTGGCGTCGAACCCGGCGTCGGTCTACATCGACCTGATGCGGTACTCGCTGATGGGTCACGGCTTCAACCACGCGGACCTGCCGCCGCACGTCTGGGCGCTGGCTCTCGGCTGGGCGCTGCTCGTCGGCGCCGCGGGCTTCGTGTACTTCTGGAAGGCTGAGGAGCGTTACGGCCGTGGCTGAGCAGCAGCAGGAAACCGGGGCCACCGCGCAGGCGGCCCCGGCCACCCCCACCGTGATCGCCGACGATCTGCACATCGTCTACCGCGTCTACGGCGGCAGCAGCGGCAAGGGCAGCGCCACCGCGGCGCTCAACCGCATCATCCGCCGCAAGCCGGGCGGCAGCGTCCGCGAGGTGCACGCGGTGCGGGGCGTCACCTTCACCGCGTACCGCGGCGAGGCCATCGGGCTGATCGGCTCCAACGGCTCCGGCAAGTCGACGCTGCTGCGGGCCATCGCCGGTCTCCTCCCGGCCGAGCGCGGCAAGGTCTACACCGACGGCCAGCCGTCGCTGCTCGGCGTGAACGCCGCGCTGATGAACGACCTGACCGGCGAGAAGAACGTGGTGCTGGGCGGCCTGGCGATGGGCATGTCCCGCGACCAGATTCGCGAGCGCTACCAGGGCATCGTCGACTTCTCGGGCATCAACGAGAAGGGCGACTTCATCTCGCTGCCGATGCGTACCTACTCGTCCGGTATGGCGGCCCGCCTGCGGTTCTCCATCGCCGCGGCGAAGGACCACGACGTGCTGATGATCGACGAGGCGCTGGCCACCGGCGACCGGAAGTTCCAGAAGCGCTCCGAGGCCCGCATCCGTGAGCTGCGCAAGGAGGCCGGTACGGTCTTCCTGGTCAGCCACAACAACAAGTCGATCAGGGACACCTGTGACCGTGTGCTGTGGCTGGAGAAGGGCGAGCTGCTGATGGACGGCCCGACCGACGAGGTCATCAAGGCGTACGAAAAGGAGTCGGGCAAGTAGTCCGCCTCCGGCCCGGGCCCCCGCGAGCGCGCTCGCGGGGGCCCTGCGGTCGTCACGGGCCGGTCAACTCCGGCCGTTCCCGGAACGGTTGGGCCCCGCGCGCCGTTGAGCCGGGCGGGGGCCGAGGGCTCCGGACCCGGTTACCCGCCGTGAAGATCTACGGCGTAAGCTGTACGGGTACTGATCAGAATAAGTGGTATAAGTCGGGCAATGCTCGCCATTTCTGAGCATCGAACGGTCCCTTCGGGCGTAGCGTGTCCGAAATGGGATGTTTTAGCTTGGCGGTGTAGAACGGGAGACGTGACGGCAATGGCTACTGGACCGCTCCGGCTCCGAAACGCGCCGGGCAGACTTCGGTGAGCCGAGAAACGGCCCAGGCCCCCGCAGGCCGGCCGGTGGACGACCCCTCGCGCGCCGTCCTCGACCAGGCCGCCCATGAGAACTTCCCGGTCGCGCCCTTCTTCCTGCCCCGCGCCTGGCGCGGAGACCTGATGGCGGTCTACGGCTACGCCCGGCTGGTCGACGACATCGGCGACGGCGACCTCGCCCCCGGCGGCGGCGACGCCGTCCTCCTCGGACTGGGGCGCGCACAGGCCGACGACCGCCTCGCACTGCTCGACGCCCTGGAGGCGGACCTGCACCGCGTCTTCAGCGACCGCGCCCCCGGCCCCCGCCACCCGCTGCTGCGCCGGCTGGGCCCGACCGTCCGCCGCTGCGGGCTGACCCCCGGGCCCTTCCTCGGCCTGATCGAGGCGAACCGCCAGGACCAGCGGGTCTCGCGCTACGCGACCGCCGCGGAGCTCGACGCGTACTGCGAGCTGTCCGCCAACCCCGTCGGCCGTCTCGTCCTGGGCATCACCGGTACCACCAGCCCCGAACGCGTCCGGCGCTCCGACGAGATCTGCACCGCGCTGCAGATCGTCGAACATCTCCAGGACGTCGCCGAGGACCTGGCCCGCGACCGGATCTACCTCCCCGAGGAGACCCGGCGGCGCTTCGGCGTCACCGAGGCGGACCTGGCCGCGCCGCACGCCTCGCCCGCCGTGCGCGCGCTCATCGCCCACGAGGCGGACCGCGCCGCGCGGCTGCTGGACGCCGGAGCGCCCCTGGTGCACAGCGTGCACGGCCGGCTGCGGCTGCTGCTGGCCGGTTTCGTCGGCGGCGGGCGCGCCGCGCTGCGGGCCATCGCCGGCGCCGACCACGACGTACTCCCCGGACCGCCCAAGCCGACCAAGCTCAGCCTGCTGCGCGCGGTGGGGGCGACATTGCGAAGAGAGGGGTGAGTCGGACCGTGGAGGAAACCGCACAGACATCCGCGCCGGTGCTCGCCGCGTACCGCTACTGCGAGGCCGTCACCGGGCATCAGGCCCGGAACTTCGCCTACGGCATCCGGCTGCTGCCGGTCGCCAAGCGGCAGGCCATGTCGGCGCTCTACGCCTTCTCCCGCCGCGTCGACGACATCGGCGACGGCTCCCTGGAGCCGGAGGCCAAGCGCGTCCGGCTGGAGGACACCCGGGCGCTGCTGGACCGGATCAAGGACGGCACGGTCGAGGAGGACGACACCGATCCGGTGGCCGTCGCCCTCGCCGACGCCGCCCGGCGCTTCCCGCTGCCGCTGGGCGGGCTCGACGAGCTGATCGACGGCGTCCTGATGGACGTCCGCGGCGAGACCTACCGCACGTGGGACGAGCTGAAGCTCTACTGCCGCTGCGTCGCCGGGGCGATCGGCCGGCTCTCGCTCGGTGTGTTCGGCACGGTGCCCGGCGCGCCGGACGCCGCGCGCGCCCCCGAGTACGCCGACACCCTCGGCCTCGCCCTCCAGCTCACCAACATCCTGCGCGACGTCCGCGAGGACGCCGCCAACGGCCGCACCTACCTGCCCTCCGACGACCTCGCCGCGTTCGGCTGCTCGGCCGGGTTCGACGCGCCCGTGGCGCCGCCCGGCGCGGACTTCGCCGGGCTGGTGCACTTCGAGGCCGAACGCGCCCGCGCCCTGTTCGCCGAGGGTTTCCGGCTGCTGCCGATGCTCGACCGCCGCAGCGGCGCCTGCGTCGCGGCGATGGCCGGGATCTACCACCGGCTGCTGACCCGTATCGCCGACGACCCGGAGGCCGTGCTCCGCGGCCGGGTGTCGCTGCCGGGCCGGGAGAAGGCGTTCGTCGCGGTGCGCGGGCTGTCCGGGCTGGACGCGCGCGCGGTGGGCCGCCGTACCGCCGGGAGGCGCTGATGGGCCCCCGCACCACCGGTCGCCCGGTGACGGCCGCTCCCGGGACAACCCTCCCGGTACGCACCGCGTCCCCGCGGACGGCAGCGGAGGAGGACGTATGACGACGGCCGGAGCACGGCCCGCGAGTGGTGCGGTGGTGATCGGCGGCGGGCTGGCCGGTACCGCCGCCGCGCTGGCGCTCGCCGACGCCGGGGTGCCCGTCACCCTCGTCGAGGGCCGGCCGCGGCTGGGCGGTCTGGTCTTCTCCTTCCGCCGCGAGTTCGGCGGCGGTGAGCTGAGCGTCGACAACGGCCAGCACGTCTTCCTGCGCTGCTGCACCGCCTACAGCACCTTCCTGGAACGGCTCGGCGCCACCGCCCTGGTGCCGCTCCAGGACCGGATGGACGTGCCCGTCCTCGACGCCGACCGGATGCGTCTCGGCCGGCTGCGGCGCACCGCGCTGCCCGTCCCGCTGCACCTCGCGGGCAGCCTCGCCCGCTACCCGCACCTGACCCTCGCCGAGCGCGCCGCGGTGGTCCGCGCCACCCTCGCGCTCAAGGCGCTCGACCCGGACGACCCGGCGCTCGACGCGGTCGACTTCGGTGGCTGGCTGCGGCGCCACGGCCAGTCCGCCCGTACCGTCGAGGCGCTGTGGGACCTCGTCGGCGTCGCCACCCTCAACGCCGTCGCGCCGGACGCCTCCCTCGGCCTCGCCGCCAAGGTCTTCAGGACCGGGCTGCTCTCCGCGCCCGGCGCCGCCGACATCGGCTGGGCCCGCGTCCCGCTCGGCGACGTCCACGACACCCTCGCCCGTACCGCTCTGGAGAAGGCCGGGGTCCGCGTCCTGCTGCGCACCCGCGCCACCGGCCTCACCCGTACGGAGTCCGGCTGGCGGGTCGCCGTCGCCGACGGGCCGGACGCCGACGCGGCGCTCGACGCCGGGACCGTCGTCACGGCCCTGCCGCAGCGCGAGACCCACGCCCTGCTGCCCGAGGGCACCCTCGACGACCAGGACCGGCTGCTCGGCATCGGCACCGCGCCGATCCTCAACCTCCACGTCGTCTACGACCGCAAGGTGCTGCGCCGCCCGTTCTTCGCGGCCATCGGCTCGCCCGTCCAGTGGGTCTTCGACCGCACCGACACCTCCGGCCTCGCCGAGCTGCCCGAGGGCGCGGGCTGCCAGTACCTCGCGGTGTCGCAGTCGGCCGCGCAGCAGGAGATCGGGGAGCCGGTCGCCAAGCTGCGCGCCCGCTACCTGCCGGAGCTGGAACGGCTGCTGCCCGCGGCGCGCGGCGCCCGCGTCCGCGACTTCTTCGTCACCCGCGAACGCACCGCGACGTTCGCGCCCACCCCGGGCGTCGGCAGGCTCCGCCCCGCCGCCCGTACCCGTACTCCCGGCCTGTTCCTGGCCGGTGCGTGGACCGCCACCGGGTGGCCCGCGACCATGGAAGGCGCTGTCCGCAGCGGCCACGCGGCCGCGCGCCACGCGCTCACCGACCTCGGCTTCCCCCAGGGCCGGCTGCCCCGGGAGGCAGCATGACAACGAGCACCAGCGCTCGCATGAGCACGAGCATCGGAAACAGAGGAGAAACCGTGAATCCGGCTTCCCCAGCTATCGACACCGAGAGCGTCACCGCGCTGCTGGAGCGCGGGCGCACGCTCGCCACTCCCGTGCTGCGTGCCGCCGTGGACAGACTCGCTCCTCCCATGGACACCGTCGCCGCCTACCACTTCGGGTGGATCGACGCCGCGGGCCACCCCTCGGCGGGCGACGGCGGCAAAGCGGTACGTCCCGCGCTCTCCCTGCTGTCCGCCGAGGCCGCGGGCGCGGCGCCGGAGGTCGGCATCCCCGGCGCGGTCGCCGTCGAGCTGGTGCACAACTTCTCGCTGCTCCACGACGACCTGATGGACGGCGACGAGCAGCGCCGCCACCGCGACACGGTCTGGAAGGTGCACGGTCCCGCCCAGGCGATCCTGGTCGGCGACGCCCTCTTCGCCCTCGCCAACGAACTCCTGCTGGAGCTGGGCACCGTCGAGGCCGGCCGCGCCACCCGCCGGCTGACCTCCGCCACCCGCAAGCTGATCGACGGGCAGGCGCAGGACATCTCGTACGAGCACCGGGAGCGGGTCACCGTCGCGGAGTGCCTGGAGATGGAGGGCAACAAGACCGGCGCGCTGCTGGCCTGCGCGGTCTCCATCGGCGCGGTGCTCGGCGGCGCCGACGACCACACCGCCGACACCCTGGAGAAGTACGGCTACCACCTCGGCCTCGCCTTCCAGGCGATCGACGACCTGCTCGGCATCTGGGGCGACCCGGAGTCCACCGGCAAACAGACCTGGAGCGATCTGCGGCAGCGCAAGAAGTCGCTGCCGGTCGTCGCCGCGCTGGACGACGGCGGCCCGGCCTCGCGCCGCCTCGCCGAGATCTTGGCGGCCGACGCGAAGAAGACCGAGAACGAGATCGCGGACTTCACCGAGGAGGAGTTCGCCTCCCGCGCCGCGCTGATCGAGGAGGCCGGCGGCCGGGCGTGGACCTCGGAGGAGGCCCGCCGCCAGCACGCCACCGCGATCGCCGCGCTCGACGAGATCGAGATGCCCGAGAAGGTCCGCGCGCAGCTCGTCGCGCTCGCGGACTTCGTCGTCGTCCGACAGAGATGAGCACTATCGACACGAACTGATCGCAGTCGCCGGCCGGTGCCAGCCGGGCGCCGGCCGACGGAATCCCTGAGCACGCTTCACAGTTCACTGCAGAAGGGGAAGCCATGACAGCGACGACCGACGGAAGCACCGGGGCCCTGCCGCCCCGGGCCCCCTCGGCCGGTGATGCCGCCGACCGCACCGAAGAACCGGCGGGCATCGCACAGCGGGCCCGGCGCGCCACGGAGCGCGCCACCGCGTACCTCCTCTCCGTCCAGGACCCCGCCGGATGGTGGAAGGGCGACCTGGAGACCAACGTCACCATGGACGCCGAGGACCTGATGCTCCGTCAGTTCCTCGGTATCCGGGACGCGCACACCACCGACGCCGCCGCCCGCCACATCCGTGGTCAGCAGGGCGAGGACGGCACCTGGGCCACCTTCCACGGCGGGCCCGGCGATCTCTCCGCCACCGTCGAGGCGTACGTCGCGCTGCGGCTCGCCGGGGACGCCCCCGACGCCCCGCACATGGCGCGCGCCGCAGCCTGGGTCCGCCAGGCGGGCGGGATCGCCGCCACCCGCGTCTTCACCCGCATCTGGCTGGCCCTCTTCGGCTGGTGGAAGTGGGACGACCTCCCCGAACTCCCCCCGGAGCTGATCCACCTCCCGAAGTGGTTCCCGCTCAACATCTACGACTTCGGGTGCTGGGCGCGGCAGACGATCGTGCCGCTCACCATCGTCTCGGCCAAGCGCCCGGTGCGCCCCGCGCCGTTCGCCCTCGACGAGCTGCACACCGACCCGGCCGTCCCGAACCCGCCGCGCCCGCTCGCGCCGCCGACGAGCTGGGACGGCCTCTTCCAGCGCCTGGACAGGGCGCTGCACCTCTACCGCAAGGTCGCCGTCCGCCCGGTGCGCGCCGCCGCGATGCGCTCCGCGGCCCGCTGGATCATCGAACGCCAGGAGAACGACGGCTGCTGGGGCGGCATCCAGCCGCCCGCCGTCTACTCCGTCATCGCCCTGCACCTGCTCGGCTACGACCTCGGCCACCCGGTCCTCAAGGCGGGCCTGGCCTCCCTGGACCGCTTCGCCGTGTGGCGTGAGGACGGCTCCCGGATGATCGAGGCGTGCCAGTCGCCGGTCTGGGACACCTGCCTGGCCACCATCGCCCTCGCCGACGCCGGACTGCCCGCCGACCACCCGCAGTTGGTCAAGGCCGCGGACTGGATGCTCGCCGAGCAGATCGACCGCCCCGGCGACTGGACGGTCCGCCGCCCGCACCTCCCGTCCGGCGGCTGGGGCTTCGAGTTCGAGAACGACAACTACCCGGACATCGACGACACCGCCGAGGTGGTCCTCGCGCTGCGCCGCGTCGTCCACCCGGACCCGCGGCGGGTCGAGGAGGCCGTGGCGCGCGGGGCGCGGTGGAGCGCCGGGATGCAGTCGAAGAACGGCGCGTGGGGCGCGTTCGACGCCGACAACACCAGCCCGTTCCCCAATCGCCTGCCGTTCTGCGACTTCGGGGAGGTCATCGACCCGCCGTCGGCGGACGTCACCGCCCATGTCGTCGAGATGCTCGCCGACCTGGGCCGCGCCGGTCATCCGCGCGCCCGCCGGGGCCTGGCCTGGCTGCTGGCGGAGCAGGAGCCGGACGGCGCCTGGTTCGGCCGCTGGGGCACCAACTACCTCTACGGCACCGGCTCGGTGGTGCCCGCGCTCGCCGCGGCGGGCCTGCCCGCCTCGCATCCGGCGATCCGGCGCGCCGTCGCCTGGCTGGAACGGGTGCAGAACACCGACGGCGGCTGGGGCGAGGACCAGCGCTCCTACCAGGACAAGGAGGCGTGGGCGGGCCGCGGCGCCTCCACCGCCTCGCAGACCGCCTGGGCGCTGATGGCGCTGCTGGCCGCCGGGGAGCGGGAGAGCGAGGCCGTCCGGCGCGGTGTGTCCTGGCTGGTCCGGACCCAGCGGGAGGACGGGTCCTGGGACGAGCCGCACTTCACCGGTACCGGCTTCCCCTGGGACTTCTCCATCAACTACCACCTCTACCGCCAGGTCTTCCCGCTGACGGCGCTGGGCCGCTACCTGGGCGGCGGACCGGCCCCCGCGTCCCTGGGGGCCTGATGCCCCGACGGCCCCCGCCGGAGGGCGGACCGCCGCTGCTGGTCGCCTGTGCGCTCGGCATCGAGCGGTTCGCGCTGCGCGGCGGGGGCCGCGGCGCCGGCGCGCCCGCGCGGGTCACGCTCCGTACCGGCATGGGGCCGCACGCCGCCGAACGCGCCATGGCACGGGCGCTCGCCCCGGGCGCGCCCACCGCGCACTCCCCGGTGATCGCCAGCGGCTTCTGCGCCGGGCTCGCCCCGGGCATGCGCCCCGGCGACGTGGTGGTGGCCGAGCGGACCCGCGACCACCGACCGGACGCATCCGACGTGGCCTGTCACGGCGGTCCGCTGGCCGAGGCGCTGCGCTCGCGCGGGCTGACCGTCCACACGGGGCTGCTGCAGGGCAGTGACCACGTGGTACGCGGTGCGGAGCGGGCGGCGCTGCACGCCGCGGGCGCGGTCGCGGTGGACATGGAGTCCGCCGCGACGCTGCGTGCGGCGCGGGCGGCGGGTGACCGTCCGGTTGCGGCCGTCCGGGTGGTCGTGGACGCTCCAGAACATGAACTGCTGCGCCTGGCGACCCTGCGCGGAGGAATATCGGCCTTCCGCGTCCTGCGGTCAGTCCTTCCTGTGTTCTTCGAATGGCACCGTTCTTTGCTGCTCCCCTGGAGGTGAGCCAGATGGCCATGCCGCTCCGCCAGTCCGTCCGGGTCGGGACCTATCTCTTTGAACAGAAGCTGCGGAAGCGCGACAAGTTTCCGCTGATCGTCGAATTGGAGCCGCTGTTCGCCTGCAATCTCAAATGCGAGGGGTGCGGGAAGATCCAGCACCCGGCGGGCGTGCTCAAACAGCGGATGCCGGTGGCGCAGGCGGTGGGGGCGGTGCTGGAATCGGGCGCCCCGATGGTCTCCATCGCCGGCGGCGAACCCCTGATGCACCCTCAGATCGATGAGATCGTCCGGCAGTTGGTGGCCAAGCGGAAATACGTCTTCCTCTGCACCAACGCGATGCTGCTCCGCAAGAAGCTGGAGAAGTTCACGCCCTCGCGGTACTTCGCCTTCGCGGTGCACATCGACGGCATGCGCGAGCGCCACGACGAGTCCGTCGCGAAGGAGGGCGTCTTCGACGAGGCGGTCGCCGCGATCAAGGAGGCCAAGCGGCGCGGCTTCCGGGTCACCACCAACTCCACCTTCTTCAACACCGACACCCCGCAGACCATCATCGAGGTACTGAACTTCCTCAACGACGACCTCCAGGTCGACGAGATGATGCTGTCGCCCGCCTACGCCTACGAGAAGGCGCCCGACCAGGAGCACTTCCTCGGCGTCGAGCAGACCCGGGAGCTGTTCAAGAAGGCGTTCGCCGGGGGCAACCGCCGCCGCTGGCGCCTCAACCACAGCCCGCTCTTCCTCGACTTCCTGGAGGGCAAGGCGGACTTCCCGTGCACCGCGTGGGCGATCCCCAACTACTCCCTCTTCGGCTGGCAGCGCCCCTGCTACCTGATGAGCGACGGCTACGTCCCCACGTACCGGGAGCTGATCGAGGAGACCGACTGGGAGAAGTACGGCCGCGGCAAGGACCCGCGGTGCGCCAACTGCATGGCGCACTGCGGCTACGAGCCGACCGCGGTGCTCGCCACCATGGGGTCGCTCAAGGAGTCGCTGCGCGCGGCGCGCGAGACCGTCGCGAGCAACCGTGACTGAGTCGCGCGGTCGCGCCGGTACGGCCCGGGGGGCGCACGTCCCCCGGGCCGTACCGGGCCCGGCGGCCGTACGGGAAGGGACCGCGCACCGCAGTGAGGGGAGCCACCGGTGACCGGTTTCGATCTGGGCGCGCTGCTCGCCGAGCGCGGCGGCGAACGCTACGACCTGCACAGCCGCCATCTCAACCACCAGCTCCCGCGGATGCTGCACACCCTCGGCTTCGACAAGGTCTACGAGCGGGCCGAGGGCGCGTACTTCTGGGACGCCGACGGGCAGGACTACCTCGACATGCTCGCCGGGTTCGGGGTGATGGGGCTGGGCCGCCACCACCCGGTCGTCCGGCAGGCGCTGCACGACGTCCTCGACGCGCAACTGGCCGACCTCACCCGCTTCGACTGCCAGCCGCTGCCCGGACTGCTCGCCGAGAAGCTGCTCGCCCACGCGCCCCACCTGGACCGGGTGTTCTTCGGCAACAGCGGCGCCGAAGCCGTCGAGACGGCCCTGAAGTTCGCCCGTTACGCCACCGGCAGACCCCGCGTCCTGTACTGCGATCACGCCTTCCACGGCCTGACGACGGGCGCCCTGTCGGTCAACGGCGAGGACGGCTTCCGCGACGGCTTCGCCCCGCTGCTGCCGGACACCGCCGTCCCCCTCGGCGACCTGTCGGCCCTGGAGCGCGAGCTGCGCCGCGGGGACGTGGCGGCGCTGGTCATCGAGCCGATCCAGGGCAAGGGCGTGCTTCCGGCGCCGCCCGGCTTCCTCGCCGCCGCGCAGGAGCTGCTCCACCGCCACAAGGCCCTGCTGATCGCCGACGAGGTGCAGACCGGCCTCGGCCGCACCGGCGACTTCTTCGCGTACCAGCACGAGGCGGGCGTCGAGCCGGACCTGGTCTGCGTCGCCAAGACGCTCTCCGGCGGCTACGTCCCCGTCGGCGCGACGCTCGGCAAGGACTGGATCTTCAAGAAGGTCTACTCGTCCATGGACCGGGTGCTGGTGCACTCCGCCAGCTTCGGCGCCAACGCCCAGGCGATGGCGGCGGGCCTGGCGGTGCTCGCCGTGCTGGAGGACGAGGACCTCGTCGCCCACGCCCGGCGCACCGGCGATCTGCTGCGCACCCGGCTGGCCGCGCTCACCGACCGGTACGAGCTGCTGCACGAGGTGCGCGGCCGCGGCCTGATGATCGGCATCGAGTTCGGCCGCCCGAGATCGCTGGGGCTGCGCGGCCGCTGGACGATGCTCCAGGCGGCCCGTAAGGGCCTGTTCGCGCAGATGGTCGTGGTGCCGCTGCTGCGACGCCACCGGATCCTCACCCAGGTCTCCGGTGATCATCTGGAGGTCATCAAGCTGATCCCGCCGCTGATCATCGGCGAGCGGGAGGTGGACCGGTTCGTCGACGCGTTCACCTCCGTCATGGACGAGGCCCACGCGGGCTCCGGGCTGCTGTGGGACTTCGGCCGGACACTGGTCAAACAGGCGGTCGCCCACCGCTGACGGGAGGGGGAGGCATGACACCGACGACCGGCGAGGCCACGGTGCGGGCCGTCAACGCGATGACGGCGCGCTGGGCGCGGGCCGCGGTGGGGGAGCGGGGCACCGTCCTGGCCGCCGCCGGGGTATGGCCGCTGCTCGCCCTGCTCGCCACCCCGGCGGCGGGGCAGGCCCGCGCCGAACTGTCCGCCGCCCTCGGCACCGCCCCGGAGCACGCGATGGACGAGGCCCGCGCGCTGCTCGCCACGGTGGACGCGATGGACGGCGCGGCGGCGGCCGCCGGGGTGTGGGCGGCCCGCTCCGTGGAGCTGCGCCCGGAGTGGCGGGCGCGGCTGCCGGACGGCGCCCTCGGCGAGCTGACCGGCGACGCGGCGGCCGACCGCGCCGCGCTGGACGCCTGGGCGAGCCGCGGCACCGGCGGGCTGATCGAGCGGATGCCGGTGGCGACGGGTCCCGGAACGCTGCTGGTCCTGGCGAGCGCGCTGCTGCTGCGCACCACCTGGGAGACGCCGTTCGCCGAGCGTCCGCTGCGCCCCGCCGAGGGCCCGTGGGCCGGGCGGACGCTCGCGGAGCTGTACCGCAGGACCGAGGACGGCGCGGGGCTGCGGGTGCACACCACCCCGGACGGGCCGCTGACCGAGGCGCGGGTCACGGGCACGGCGGGTATAGACGTCCATCTGCTGCTCGGCCCGGAGGGGGTGCCGGGCGGCGCGGTGCTGGCGCACGGTGTCGCGGCGTTGGCGGGGACGTATCCGGTGGCGCCGGGGGCGGACGGGAACGGGCCGGGGCTCACGCTCTCCTCGGTCCCGTCCCACCACGGCCGTCCGCTGACCGAGCTGAGCACGGCGCGCTTCACCGTCGACGCCGACCACGATCTGCTGCGGTGGCCCGAGGTGTTCGGGCTCGGCGCCGCGGCTTCGGCGTCCGCCGGGCACTTCCCGGGGCTCGCCGCGCGGCCGCTGGCGGTGTCCGCGGCGCGGCAGACGGCGACGGCGGTGTTCGGGCCGCTCGGCTTCCGGGCGGCGGCGGTCACCGCGATCGGGATGCGCGCCGCAGGCATGGCGCTGCCGCCGCCGCGCCGCTCCCCGCTGGTGACGGCGCACTTCACGCGGCCGTTCGGCTTTCTGGCGGTACACCGGGCGAGCGGTCTGGTGCCGGTCGCCGGGTGGGTCACCGACCCCGCTCCGTATCCGGCGGTGTGAGGGCCGGATACGGAGCGGGTGTCAGCCCTCCAGGAGCCGGTCGCGCAGCCGCTCGCGGACGGCGGGGGTCAGGCCCAGCCCCTCGGTGAGGTAGGTCTCGGTCGAGCCCCAGGTGGCGGCGATCGCGTCGTAGGCGGCCGTGAGGTAGGCGGTGTCGGCGCCGAACAGCGGCGACAGCAGCTCCATGACCTCGGGGGACATCGCGGCGGGGGAGTTGTCCGAGCGGCGGATCTTGTAGCGCCGGTGCGGGTCGTTGGACTTGAGGTAGTCGGCCTCGATGGCGTCCTGCTCGACGCCGACGGCGAGCAGTGTCACGGCGACGGAGAGCCCGGCGCGGTCCTTGCCCGCCGCGCAGTGCAGCAGGGCGGGCGTGCTGTCCTCGGCGAGCGCGTGCAGCAGCCGGCTGTGGTCGGCGGTGCGGGTGGTGATGATGTGGCGGTAGCTCCTGGCCATCCGGGCGGCGGCCTTGCCGTCGCCGAGTATGCGCCGGAGTTGGTCCAGCTCGCCGTCGCGGACCATCGTCCAGAACTCCGCGCCGTCGGCCGGGTCGGTCAGCGGGATGTTGACGTTCCGTACGCCGGGGAGGGTGACGTCCGGGCCTTCGAGGGCGATGTCCGCGGCGTTGCGGAAGTCGAAGACGGTGTGGAGGCCGAGGCCGGCGAGGAAGGCGGCGTCCGCCTCGGTGGCGTGCGCGAGGTGACCGCTGCGGAAGAGCCGGCCCGTTCGCACCCGCCGCCCGTCCACGGTCGGCAATCCGCCCACGTCGCGGAAGTTGCGGACCTCCACGAGAGGGGAATCGGCCGGTGGGACCTGCGGCGTCTGCGTCACGGGCGCTCCTCGGTTCGGCCGCCGGCGCGATCGCCGGCGAGACGTGGCCGTTCCCGACGATACGACACGGATGCCGCAGGCAACCATGGTGGGAAGCACCACTTCCGGTCCGGGTACGCACACTTCCGGCACAGACGGACGCCATGTGGCGACACCGGGTGACCGCTCCCTATTCCAACTTGGAGAGAATTTGACCGGGTGGTATTAATCACCCCTCGTCAACCCCTGGTTACGGTGGCGTAGGTCACTTCTTACGGTGAAGTATGTCCTGACGTGGGAGACGATTCGAAAAACATCAGCAGCGGCGCCGTGCGCGCCATCGGGTCGTACGCAGCCGTCGGGGACAGCTTCACCGAGGGAGTCGGGGATCCGGGTCGTGACGGGGCGTACATCGGTTGGGCGGACCGCCTCGCGGTCCTGTTGTCGGACCAGCGTGCGGAGGGCGATTTCCGCTACGCCAACCTCGCGGTCCGCGGCCGGCTCCTGGACCAGATCGTCGAGGAGCAGGTACCCCGCGCCAAGGAGCTGGCCCCGGAGCTGGTGACCTTCTGCGCGGGCGGTAACGACATCCTGCGGCCCGGCTCCGACCCGGACGCCGTCGCCGAGCGGTACGAGGCGGCCGTGGTGGATCTGTGCGAGACCGTCGGCACGGTCCTGCTCTGCACCGGCTTCGACACCCGCGGCATCCCCGTGCTCAAGCATCTGCGCGGCAAGATCGCGACGTACACCGCACATGTCCGCGCCATCGCCGACCGGCACGGCTGCCCGGTCCTCGACCTCTGGTCGCTGAAGTCCGTCCAGGACCGGCGCGCCTGGAGCGACGACCGGCTGCACCTGTCCGCCGACGGTCACACCCGGGTCGCGCTCCGCGCCGGTCAGGTGCTCGGCCTGACGGTTCCGGCCGACCCGGACCAGCCCTGGCCCCCGGAGGCGGAGCGGTCGGCCGCCGACGCGCGCCGCGACAACATCCACTGGGCGCGCGAACACCTCGTGCCCTGGATCGGCCGCCGGCTGCGCGGCGAGTCCTCCGGCGACCACGTCGAACCCAAGCGCCCGGATCTCCTGCCCCTGTAGGGCTGCTGTGCGGGGCACAGTGCGACGGCCCCGGAATCCCGTGAAGGGATCCGGGGCCGTCGCCGTGTCCGGGCCTGCGCCGCCCGGAGTCAGCGGGGGGCGCCCTCGCGCGCGACCTCGGCCCACACCGTCCGGCCGCCGTGCGCGCCGTCGCGGGTGCCCCAGCTCCGGGAGAGCGCGCCGACCAGGAAGAGGCCGCGGCCGCACTCCTGGTCCACGCTGTCCGGGCGGGCCCGCGGCGCCGGTGCGTCGGCCCCGCCCTCGTCGGTGACGGCTATCCGTACGTGCCCGGCGTGCAGCGACAGCTCGCAGCCGACCCGCTCGCTGGCGGTGTGCCGTACGGCGTTGGTGAACAGCTCGCAGACCACCAGTTCCACGTCGTCGCAGACGGGTTGGCCGGTGCCCCACGCGTGCAGGAGCGCGGTGACACGCCGCCGCGCCTCGGGGACGGAGGTGCGGCGGGCCGGCAGGTGGAACGCGTCCCGGCGCCCGGCGGCGGGGCCGCGGAGCGCCAACGAGGGGGCGTTGCTGGAGGAAGCCACTACGCAACTATGTGCGATGCCGGTGATCGATGGCAAGGATCAATCTGCAAATTACAGAATCAGATTATGCAGTCTGTTGGCGTAACTGACGGCATGACACACTGCTGCCCGGAAGCAGGCAGAAGGGATCGGACGTGGTGGAAGCACGGTCGGGCGGGGCGCCGACCGTCCTGCGGGTGGTGCTCGGGAAGCGGTTGCAGGACCTGCGCGAGAGAGCCGGTCTCTCCTTCGAGCAGGCCGCCGAGGCCCTCGACGTCACCCACGCGACGGTACGGCGGATGGAGAAGGCCGAGGTCGGCCTCAAGATCCCGTACGTGGAGAAACTGCTGGCCACCTACGGCGTCACCGACTCCACCGAGGTCGAGGGCTTCGTCCGGCTGGCCCGCGAGGCCAACCGTCCCGGCTGGTGGCACCGGTTCCGCGATGTGCTGCCCGACTGGTTCAGCGCCTACGTCAGCCTGGAGAGCGAGGCCACCCTCATCCGCGGCTACCAGCCCGCCTACGTCCCCGGGCTGCTGCAGACCGAGGAGTACGCGCGGGCGGTGCTGCGCGCCGGGATGCCGCACGCCGCCGACGACGACATCGACCGCGCCGTCGCCCTGCGCATGGAGCGGCAGTCCCTGCTCACCCGTGAGAACGCGCCGACGCTCTGGGTGGTCATGGACGAAACCGTGCTCCGCCGCCCGATCGGCGACGATCCGCGCGTGATGCGCGACCAGCTCGGCCGCCTCGTGGAGGCCACCGCCCTGCCCAACGTCCGGCTGCAGATCATCCCGTTCGCCGCGGGCCCGCACCCCGCGATGTACGGGCCGTTCCACATCTTCCGCTTCCCGATTCCGGAGCTGCCGGACATCGCGTACGCGGAGAGCCTCGTCGGGGCCCAGTACTTCGACCAGCGCAACGACGTCTCGCAGTTCCTGGAGGCCCTCGACCGGATGTGCGCGCAGGCCGCACCGGCACACGCCACCGAGGACATCCTGGGTGGCTTTCGCAAGGAGATCTGAACCATGGATCGCATACGCATCTACAACGGCATGCCCGCCAAGGAACTGGGCACCGACGGCTGGCACAAGCCGTGGAGCGGCGGCAACGGCGGCGAATGCGTCGAGGCGATGCGGCTGGGCGACGGCCGCGTCGCGCTGCGCCAGTCCACCGACCCCGACGGCCCCGCGCTGATCTACACCCACCACGAGATCGTCAGCTTCATCGAGGGCGCCAAGGCCGGGCACGCCGACTTCCTGCTCACCGGCGGACCGCACCGCCACCCCGAACGGAGGACGGCATGAGGGATCCGGAGATCGCCCGGGGGCCGCTGAGCCCGCCGCTGCCCGACGGCACCGGCCACGGCGGATTCCGCGCCGACGAGATCGACACCGGCACCCCGCACCCGGCCCGGATGTACGACTACTACCTCGGCGGCCGCGACAACTACGAGGTCGACCGGATCGCCGCGGACCGCGTCATCGAGGTGCATCCGCAGGTCCGGCTCAGCGCCCGCGCCAACCGCGCGTTCCTCGGGCGCGCGGTTGGCACCCTGGTCGACGGCGGCATCCGCCAGATCCTCGACCTCGGCACCGGCATCCCCACCTCGCCCAACACCCACGAGGTGGCCCGCGCGAGCGCCCCGGACACCCGGGTCGTCTACGTCGACAACGACCCGATCGTGGCCACCCACGCCGGGGCGCGGCTCACCGACGCCGACCGCACCGGCTTCGTCCTCGGCGACGTCCGCGACATCCCGGCGATCCTGGCGCACCCGACCGTGCGGCGGCTCATCGACTTCGACCGGCCGGTGGCCGTCCTGCTCCTCGCGGTGCTGCACTTCGTCCGGGAGGACGAGGATCCGGCGGGCATCGTCGCCGCCCTCGCCGACGCGCTGCCCGCCGGCAGCCATCTGGTGCTCTCGCACGCCACCGACGAGCCTTACGAGGAGTTCGCCGGCGGCCGCGTCGACGCCACCGCCCGCGACGGCGTCGTCAACGTCTACAAGAACGCCACCGCCACCCTCACCATCCGCTCCCGGGCCCGGATCACCGAACTGTTCGGCCCGTTCACCCCGCTGGAGCCCGGCGTCGTCCGCGTCCCCCTGTGGCGCCCGGACGGTGAGATCCCGAACGCCGAGGAGCTGAACAACACCATCTTCTACGGGGCGGTGGGCCGGAAGGACTGAAGGCCACGGGCGGCGGCCGGGCCGGACGGCCGCCGGGCTCAGGCCAAGACGGTGTCCGCCGCTCCGCTCCGCGGCTCCCCGTCGGCCGAGGCCAGTGCCTCCGCGTCCAGGGGCGCGGTGTGCGTCCCCGGGGCGACGCAGGCGTGCGCGCCCGCGAGCGCGCCCCGGCGCGCGCACTCCCCGAACTCCAGCCCGGCGAGGTGCCCGTGGAGGAACCCGCTGGTGAACGCATCGCCGGCGCCGTTGCTGTCCACCACCGGGCCGGGTGGTACGGCCGCCGGGACGTGGCGCGGGGTGCGGTCCTCCGGGGTGAGCAGATACGCGCCCCCGGCGCCCGCCGTCGCGATCACCGCCGACGCCCGGCCCTCCCGCAGGATCTCCCGCATCACCGATCCGATCCGCTCACCCGCCCCGGCGGTGCTCAGGAACACCAGGTCGGAGCGGAACGCGAACTCCTTGTGGTGGCAGGTGAGTCCGTCCCAGTCGTGCAGGTCGGTGGAGACCGGCAGCCCCAGCGCGGCGATGTCGTCGTACAGGAACCGCGCGAAGTGGGTGATCGACAGATGGACGTGCCGGGCGCGGCGCAGTGCGGGGAGGTAGTGCTCGGGCGGCATCCGCAGATCGAGCGGGTCGCGGGCGTCGTGGAGCGAGGTGCGGCGGCCGTCCGGGGCGACGAGGTTCACCGAACGGCGGGTGCCGTGCGGGGAGATCAGCGGCCGGAAGTCGACGCCGCTGCCGGCCAGCCGCTCCCGGATCAGCGCGCCCTGCGGATCGTCACCGATGAAGTCCACGAATCCGGTGCGCAGTCCGAGCGCGGCGCAGCCCAGAGCGACGCCGGTACCGGTGTGGCCCGCGTACTCCCGGACCGGTGGGACCGGTACGGAGTCGGCGGCGGGGACCGGCAGGGTGGGGACCCGTACGACGGTGTCCACCCCCGATCCGCCGATGACCAGGACGTCGTAGGGCTCGGTTCCCGGCTGATGTGTCACAGGTACATCCCTGACTGGTGGCGGCGGTGTGCGGACGGGCCGCGTCCGCAGGCCGGAGTCTAGCCCCCAAGACGCCGCAAATCAGGGCGTCAGGTACAGAGGTGAGAAGGAGGGGTGAGGGTGGGGAAAAGGTGTGCGACGGCGGGGCGGACGGCGGTGTCCGCCGGGGGCCCCGGGGCCGGCGGGGGCGCCGCCCGGTGATGCCGGGACGGCGTTGACACGGGACGGCGTTGACACGGGGCGGCGGGCGCTGAAGTCTGTCTGCCGGGACGGTAGTTGATCATTCGTGGCGGGCGGACGGCCGGTGGCCGGCCGAGGGGAGCGGGCATGGCACAGCGGCACACCGGCGGCGCAGGGGACGCGATCGTGATCGGCGGAGGGCTGGCCGGAATGCTCGCGGCCACCGCCCTGTTGGGCCACGCCGGCACCGTCACGGTCATCGAACGCGACCGCTACCCCGAGGGCCGCGCCTTCCGTAAGGGCGTGCCCCAGGCGCGGCACCTCCACATCCTCATCACCGGCGGCCAACGCGCCCTGGAGGACCTGCTGCCCGGCACCTCGGCCGCCCTCACCGAGGCGGGCGCCCACCGCCTGGACCTGCCGCGCGACCTCCTCACCCGCACCCCCACCGGTTGGCCGCTCCGGTTCGACGAGGGCCGCCACCACACCCTCAGCGTGACCCGTCCGGTGCTCGACGCGGTCGTCCGCGAACGGGCCCGGGCCGCGTTCGCGGACTCCGCCACCCGTGTGGAGGTGCGGGAGGCCACCGAGGTCGTCGGACTCACCGGCGACGCGGACCGGGTCACCGGCGTCCGGGCCCGCCCGCGCGGGGGCGGCGCGCCGGACACCCTGACCGCCGGGCTCGTCGTGGACGCCTCCGGGCGGGGCTCCCGCGCGCCCCGCTGGTACGCCGAACTGGGCCTGCCCGCCCCGCAGGAGGAGAGCGTCGACACCGGCCTGGGCTACGCCACCCGGCAGTACCGGCCCGGACCCGGGGGCGTCCCGGACACCGGCGTCAATGTGCCCAACTGGCCGGGCTCCCCGCGCGGCGGCTGCTATCTCCCCGTCGAGGACGGCATCTGGATGCTGACCCTCGCCGGGATGCGCGGCGACCATCCGCCCACCGATCCCGACGGCTTCCTCGCCTACAGCGCCACCGTCGGCGACCCCTACCTCCACTCCCTGGTCGCCGGCGCCGAACCGCTCACCCCCGTGCACGGTTTCCAGGACACCCGTAACCGCCGTCGCCGCTACGAGCGTTCCGGCGCCTCGCCGCGGGGCTTCCTCGCCCTCGGGGACGCGCACTGCACCTTCAACCCCGTCTACGGCCAGGGCATGTCGGTCGCCGCCCTGGGCGCCCGGGCCCTGCGCGACACCCTGGCGCGCGCCGTTGGCCCGCTGCCGGACACCGCCGCCGCGGTCCAGCGGGAGGTCGCCGCCGTCACCGACCCGGCGTGGACCGCCGCGGTCGGCGCCGATCTGCCCTATCTCCGTGCCGCCGACGAGAAGCGGTCGGCGGGGGAGCGGCTGACGGCCTGGTACCTCGACCGGCTGGCGGCCCGCGCGGCCCTCGACCCGGTCGTCGGCGCCGTCTTCCGCGACGTCTTCTGCCTGACGGCCCCGCTGCCGCGCCTCTTCGGCCCCCGCATCGCCGCCCGCACCGTCCTCCTGCCCCGCCGCCCCGCGCTGCCCGCCCCGCCGGAGTCGGTCGAGGCGGTCTGACGCCGGGCGGGTCCCGAGGCCGGTCCGGTGCCGGGCCGGTGCCGGGCCGGTCCGCTCGCTGTTCATGGGGGCCACGCGCCCGGGGCGACCACGCCTCCGGGGGTCACGCGCCCGGGGCGTACGCGACGGTGCACGCGCCCCGGCCGTACGCCCCGGCTCCGTACGCGAAGGGCGGGCCGGGCCGGGGCCCGGCGGCGCGGAAAAAATGTGGTGCGGCGCCGGTGGCCGGGGCCGGAGGATGGGGCATGACCTGGACCGATACGGCGGATCCCGCCGCCTTCGAAGCAGCCGCCGGTGCCTTCCTCAGAGCCCGGCCGGTGCCCCACACGATGCTCCTCTCCGTCGCCGCGACCCTCCGCACCACGGGTGCCGACGCGTACGGCGACGACCCGCCCCGGTACGGCTGGTGGCGCGAGGGCACGGAGACCGGCGCCGCCTTCCTCTGGACGCCGCCGCGCCCGGTGCTGCTCTCGGCCATGACCGAGCGGGCCGCGAGCGCCCTGGCCGGCGCGCTGACCGCGCGGGGGTGGCACGTCCCGGGCGTCGCCGGTGACCCCGCGGCCGCCGACGCCTTCGCCGCCACCTGGCTGCGCCACCACGGCGGCGCCGCACACACCGGCGAACGCAACCGCCTGTACCGCCTCGGCACGCTCACACCGCCGGACCCCGGCCCGCCGGGCGCGGCCCGCCCGGCCACCGCCGCCGACCGCCACCTCGTCCTGGAGTGGTTCACGGCCTTCGCCGCCGACGCCGGTGTCGCCCCGCCCCGGGACGCCCGCACGGTCGACGACCGGATCGCGCACGGCCGGGTGCTGCTCTGGGAGGACGGCGGACGGCCCGTGGCGATGGCGGCCCGCACCGGCACGGAGGACGGCGTGACCCGCGTCGCCCCCGTCTACACCCCGCCCGAGCGGCGCGGACGCGGTTATGCCGGTGCGGTGACCGCGGCCCTGTCCCGCGCGGCCCGCGACGCGGGCGCCCGCGAGGTGCTGCTCTTCACCGACCTCGGCAACCCCACCGCGAACGCTCTCTACCAGCGGCTGGGCTACGAACCGGTCCAGGAGCGGGTGGTCCTGGAGTTCACCGGGGCGGGGCGGGAAGCGGCCCGTGTCTGAGCGGCGCCCGGCGGCCCGGCCCGGTTCCGTACCGTCCGGCAGTGTGTGACCTGCGGTTTCCCGAGGTGCCGACCCGTCCGGTGCCGGGTGTCCACCGGGCGGGCGGGTGGCGGGAGACCGCGGGCGCCGCCTCGTCCGGTACCGGGGAGCGCATGCGTGCCCCAGAAGCAGGGGCAGGGGCAGGGGCCCGGGGCCGGTACCGGCCGGGGCCCGGCGGCGTGCACCCCGGCAGCGCACCCGGCGGCCCGGGGCCTGGCCTCGGGCAGGCTCCGGCTTCGGGCAGGCTCCGGCTTCGGGCAGGCTCCGGCTTCGGGCAGGCTCCGGCTTCGGGCAGGCTCCGGCCCAGGCAAGGCGCGGTGTCTCCTGCCCCCGCGTCACCCCCGCAGGTCGCGCCGTGGCGGGTGCGGGGAGAGGCTGTGGGGAGTGCCCGGGTGTCGCGGGGCCGGGGCGGGCCGGGGTGCCGGAACCTGTGGCCCGCCCGGTCCGTTCAACGTGGCGATCACCCCGACATTGGAGGATGCGTGACCGGTTCCCGCCCCCGCCGCACGCCGTGGCGCGCGCTGCGCCCCGCCGGCTTCGGCGCCGCGCCCACCGGTGAGCGACTGGCCAGGATGCGCCGGTCGCCGCAGTTCGTGGACGGCCAGTTCCGCAACCCGGTGCCGACCCGGCAACTGCTGCCCGGCTCCGCGCTGCGGATGGCCCGTACACAGTTCAGCCGCGAAGGACGGCTGCACCGCGCGCCCGCCCACCCCATACCGGTGCACCGCCCGGCCCCGGGGGAGACCGCCGGACCGCCGCCGAGCGGACTGCGCATCACCTGGATGGGCCACTCCAGCGTGCTCGCCGAGATCGACGGCCACCGGGTGCTCTTCGACCCGGTGTGGGGCGAGCGCTGCTCCCCCTTCACCTGGGCCGGGCCCAAGCGGCTGCACCCGGCGCCCGTCGCGCTGCCCGCGCTGGAGCCCGTCGATGTGGTGGTGATCTCCCACGACCACTACGACCACCTCGACATGGCGACGATCCGGCACCTGAGCGCCACCGGAGCCGCCTTCGTGGTGCCCCTGGGCATCGGCGCCGACCTGGAGTTCTGGGGTGTACCGCCGTCCCGCGTCACGGAGCTGGACTGGCACGAATCCACCCGCGTCGGCGCGCTGACCCTCACCGCCACCCCCGCCCAGCACTTCTGCGGCCGGGGGCTGCGCGGACCCCAGCACACCCTGTGGGCCTCCTGGGCCGTCGCCGGGCCCGAGCACCGTATCCACCACAGCGGCGACACCGGCTACTTCCCCGGCTTCGCCGAGATCGGCGAGCGCCACGGGCCGTTCGACCTGACCATGATCCAGATCGGTGCGTACAGCGAGTTCTGGCCGGACATCCACATGACGCCCGAGGAGGGTGTCCGGGCCCACCGAGATCTCCAGCGGGGCGACGCCTCGTACGGTGTGCTGCTGCCGATCCACTGGGGCACCTTCAACCTCGCCCCGCACCCGTGGGCGGAGCCGGCGGAGTGGACGAAGGACGCGGCGGAGGAGGCCGGTCAGACGGTCGCGTTCCCGCGTCCCGGTGAGCCGTTCGAGCCCGCCGGGAAGCTGCCCGAGGCGCCGTGGTGGCGGGCGGTGTCCCAGCCGATGGACCACCCGTGGCGCCGCTCCCGGGGTGCCGGGGCCGAGGTCCGCCGCGGCGATCTGGACGTCGCGGGCGAGCGGTGACACCGGCCGCTCCGGCGCGGCGCGGCCGTTCACGGTGGCGCGCCGGAGCGTGAGAGTTCCCCCCTTCGAGTGCACACCCGGCGGCCCCGCTCCTCCCGGCGGGGCCGCCGTGGGTTCCGCCTCCGGCCGCCGGGAGTCCTCCCCGCCGCCGCCGGACTCCCGTACGAGGGAGGGAAGTTCGGCGGCCCGGCCCCGGGGGCATGAGGGGAGCGGGTGCCAGGGCCCGGGGCGGCCGGTCCCGGTGCGCCGGCCGGCGGGAGGGGCAACGCCGTCCCGGCGGGCGCAGTAGGGTTCCGGTACCGACGGCGGGCGGACAACTCCCGTGTACCTGTGGTGAGTTGACGTCCGGACGGCAACTGCGGCGTACGGGGGTGTTCAGGCTGAGCGAGCGGGAGATGGTCGGCGGCCGGTACCGGCTGGTCCGGCGGACGGGGCAGGAGACATCGGGCGGCGCGCGCTGGCTCGCCCACGACGAGGATCTGGGGGCGGACGTCGTCCTCACGGAGCTGCCGCTGGTGCCCGGCGAGGACGCGGCGGCCCGGCTCCGCAGGGTGCGCGAGCGCGTCGAGCGGGTGCGGCAACTGGGCCCGCGCGCCCGGACGGTCGGCGTGTACGACGTGGTGGAGCACGCGGGTAACCCCTGGATCGTCTCCGGGTACCACCCCGAGGCGACCTCCCTCGCCTCCCGCGTCGCGGCGGGCACCCCGGTCCCCGTGGGGGAGGCGGCGGGCATCGGACTCGCCGTGCTCGACACGCTGACCGCCGGCCACTTCCTGGGCGTGACGCACGGCAGGGTCTCCCCGTCCGCCGTCCTGCTGGTGCCGGAAGGACCGGAAGGACCGGAGGAAGGGAACGCCGCCGCGCCGCCCCGGGTACTGCTGAGCGACTACGGCCCCGGCGAATCCGGCGTCCCCCCGGCGGCGGAGTACCTCGCCCCGGAGCAGGCACAGGACCCGGGCACGCCCGCGACACCGGCGGCCGACCTCTACGCGCTGGGTGCGACGCTGTACGCGGCGGTCGAGGGCCGCGCGCCCTTCACCGCCGGTGAACGGCCGGTACGTCCCGCCGCCCCGGAGCACGCCGGGGAGCTGACGGAGATCATCCTGAAAATGCTGTCCGGTTCGCCGGGCGAGCGGCCGTCGGCCGACACGGTGCGCGCGGCCTTGGAGCGGGCGGCCCGGGAGGACGAACGGCGGGAAGAGCCGGACGGGCGGGGCGACAGCGGCGCCGTACCACCGGACGCGACCGGCCGGCCGGACGAGGCGCCGCGCCGCGGGGATTTCCGGTGGCCGGAGCCCCTGAAGGTGACCGCGGTCCTGGCCCTCGCGGTGGCGCTTGCCGTCGGTGTCACTCTGATGCTGACCACCGGCGGGATCACGTCCGGGGACGCGAAGGGCGGGGAGAAGGGGAACACCGCATCCGCCGGTCCCGGGCGCGGGACGGCCTACCCCTACGGGGAGCCGGTCGGACTCACCAAGCCCCTCGGCGTGGGCGATTGCGTACAGGCGGTGTGGCCGCGGCAGCCGCTGCAGGGGGTCCCGAATCTGGGCCTCACGGACTGCGGGAACGGCACCGACGCGCAGACCGTCGCGGTCGTGGACTTCCCGGACGTCGAGGCGGCGCGCGCACAGGCCGCCGAGCGGTGCACGCGGCAGGCCGGGGAGATCGCCGGGCGGATGGCGGACGCCGGGACCTACGCCCTGGTGCCCACGGCCAAGGGCTTCGCCAAGGCGGGCCGGCGCGCGGCGTGCCTGGTCGTCTCGCGGCACATCTCCCTCAACGGCGAGGTGGGCCGCTTCCGTGACAGCGGCATCGACCTGACTCTCCAGCAGATGAGGACCGGGGACTGCTGGACGTACGAGGACACGGCGGAGTCGTACAAGGCGTTGCTGGTCGCCTCGTGCACCGAGCCGCACACCGACCAGGTGGTGGGCTTCGTGACACCGCCGCCGGGCATGGACTCCGACGCGGCCCTGGACCGGTCCGGGAAGCTGTGCGAGAACAAGTTCGGCAGCTCCTGGCTGACCGGCGACGATGCCGAGCTGGTCGGCCGCATCGTCGCGGAGGACTCCTGGAACGAAGGGTTCCGGAAGGTGATCTGCACGATCCGGCCGGTCGACGGCACATCCGTCACCACCGAATACCAGCCCTCCCAGGGCTCCTGACGGCACGGCGGAAGGAGCGGACATGAGCGGACGCGCCGCGGTGGAACCCGGCGATCAGGAGGCGACCCGGCTGCTGTGCGCCGGGGTGTACGCGGACTACCGGTTCCGGCGCCGGGTCATCGAGGAGTTGGTGGAGCACGAGGAGCGGCCGGTGGCGCCCTCGCTCGGCTGCGATGTGCTGCCGGTCCTGGCGCACGCGCTGCGGGCCCGCCGCTGGGAGGCCGTCACCGGGGTGGCCGTACTGCTGGTGTGGACGGCCTTCGCGCTGGTCGGCGGCCGGGAGGCGGTGCCGTTCGCGGCGGCATGGGTGCTGCTGTGGGGCGCGCGCCTGCTGTGGAACCGCCGTACCCCGAACGTCTTCGACCCCGGACGGGCGGAGAGCAAGGAACTCCCCCTGCAGGCCATCGCGTTCGGGGCGCTGTTCCTCGTGAGCGCGCTCAACGCTGTCGTCTTCTTCCTCGTGAAGTGGGCGGGGCTGGACCGTATGCCGGTCTGGCACTGGGTGCTCTTCCCGCTGCTGCTGGCCGTGCCCGTGTGGGCGCACCGGACGCGGCAGGTGGTGCTGATGCGGCGGGAGCTGAGCCGGGAGGGCTTCGCGGCCGGGCCGCCGCTGAAGCTGCCGGGCTCCGGCCGCTACCGCCGCATCGGCGAGGCGATCGCCCGCGAACAGTTCTCCCCCCTCGCCCCGTATCCGCCCGTCCGGCCGCTGATCGGCTTCGGACTGCCCTACGACGCCTGGTCGTTCGCGCTGGAGCTGCGGCCGGTGGCGGACGGCGCGGCGGTCGGCGGCCGGCTGACCAACCGCGACGTCCTCGACCTGATCCGCCCGCAGGTCGCGTCGCTGCGCCTGTCCGGCCAGGGCACCGGCCGCGACCGGCTCCGGCGGCTGAAGGTCGACGAGTGCGTCTGCCGCCCGGTGGACGGACCGCGCCGGGAACTGCCCTACGCGACGGACCGGCTGCGGGAGAGCCTGCGGGAGGCCGTGGACGGCGACGGTGAGCGGAGCCGGCACTTCCTGCGGGTGCGGATCACCGCCTGGGACGGGCAGTTGGTGGTGACCGTCCTGGTCCGGGTGCACACCCAGGGCGGGATGCTGGTGCTGGAGGTGTCCCCGCACGTCCTGCCGCCGGTCCGCGACGACTTCGCGGTGGCCGCCGACGCGGCGTCCGAGCACGACCGGCTGATGCTGCGCAACACCCTGCGGGCGCTGTTCGCCAGCCCGGCCGCCTCCACAGCGGCCGTCGTCTCGCTGCTGCGCACGGCCGTCGCCGTGTCCCGGACCTGGCTGCGCCGCTCGCCCAGCTCCCGGCCCGGCGGCCCCCAGCTCGCGGTACGGGAGCTGGCCGCCGCGGAGCAGGTGACGTTCTTCCAGGAGATGGACATCAGCCGCTATGTGAAGACCGTGCAGGACCGGGTCAAGAACGGTGTGCTGGAGGCGCTGCGGGCGAAGGGGTACGACACCCAGGAGTTCGAGCAGCAGACCGTCAACATCGGCCGGGGCGCGATCTACGTCGGCCGGATGAGCGGTGGCGTCGCCGCCACCGGAGAGCGTACGGAGATCCACTACACCTCGGGAGACGGAAACCGCCATGGCACACACAGCGGCGAACGGCGCACCGCACCACCACAGCCCCGATGACGGCGCCGGGGCCGCGGGCCGGCGGGCCGGTGACATCACCGTCGGGGGTTCCGTCTCCGGCGGAGTGCTCAGCACCGGTGCGGACGCCCGGATCGACTACCGGGCGCCGCAACCGCTCGACGTGGAACGGCTGCTGCCCGCGCTGACCGCGCTGCACGCCGCGCTCCGGCCGGAGGGCGGGGGCTCCGATCTCGGCGCCGTGGTGCTCGGCGCCGATGTCGCGAGCGCCCAGGAGGAGATCCGCAGCTCCGGCACGCTCGCCCCCACCCGGCGCCAACTCCTGCGGGAGCGGCTCGAACTGGTCGCCACCGCCGGTGCCGGAGGGGCGTCGCTGGCCACGCTGGCCCAGACGGTCGTCGGCCTCCTGAGCTGAGCCGGGCCGGGGGAGCGGCGCCTTTCCGGGACAGCCCCGGAGACCCGGCCTGCGTCCTCCGCCCCGGACGCCCGCGCGGGTGACGGCGGAGCCCGGGGCACCGCTTCGGTTCCGCCTCAGCCGCCGCTCAGGGCGGAGAGCGCGGTCCCCGCGGTGAGCGCGGCGCGGAACTCCTCCAGGGCCCGGTCGACGCGTGGGGCGGTGTCCGCGGGGAGCCGCAGGACGCCGTCGGGTCCGGACTCGATCGCGCTGTCGGGTACGAAGACGCCGCGGACGATCTGCCGGGCGCCCAGGGCGCAGAGCACCGGGCGCAGGGCGTAGTCGATGGCCAGGGCGTGCGCGGTGCTGCCGCCGGTCATCAGCGGCAGTACCGCCTTGCCGGTCAGACCGGCGCGCGGCAGCAGGTCGAGGAAGACCTTGAGCAGACCGCTGTAGGCGGCGTTGTACACCGGGGTCGCCACGACGATCCCGGACGCGGCCCCTACCGAGTCCAGGGCCCGCCGCAACTCCGGCCGGCCGCTCCGCCCGGCCAGCAGGTCGGCGGCGGGCAGGTCCCGTACCCGCAGGTGGTCGGCGGGCAGCCCGGCCAGGGCGAGCCGCCGCACGAGGTGGCCGGTCAGCAGGGCCGTACGGGAACCGGCGGCGGGGCTCCCGGACACGGCGAGCAGGGATGTCATCTCACGGGCTCCTCGGCGGGCGGCGGATCAGTTGCCGGGCAGGGTGACGGACTGGGCGTGCCGGAAGACGTCGCGCGGGTCCCACCTCTTCTTGATCTGCTGGAGGCGCGGGTAGTTCGCCTTGTAGTAGAGGTCGTGCCAGGGCACCCCCGAGGTGTTGAACCGCGGGTCGCCGAGGTCGATGTCCGGGTAGTTGACGTAGCACCCGTCGGTCACCTCGCCGGGTACCGGGACGCCGCCGGTGTCCGCGTAGACCTCGCGGTAGCTGTCCCGGGCCCAGCCGATGTACGTGTCGTCGTCGGCCGGGTCGTTCCAGAACGCCTGCCAGAGCATCTTGAAGGCGGCGCGGCGGTGGGGGATGGCCGTGGCGGCCGGGTCGACGGCGTTGATCCGGCCGCCGTACGAGGTCAGCAGCACATTGAGGTTCGGGTTGTGCAGGTCGTCGCGGGTCAGGTGGGTGTGGAGCGCCGCGAGATGGCTGCGGGGGAAGGGCGCGCGCATGTAGGAGGACTTGTACTCGGCGCGCAGGGTGGGGTCGTTGAGGACGCCGTTGGTGGTGCCGAGCATCCGGACGGCGTGCAGCCACGGCAGTCTGCGGGCCTGTGCGAACTGCGGCAGGGCGGGGAGTTCGCCCATGTCCGCGGTCATCGCGCCCGGGGTCACGTCGATCCCGTCGCCCAGTTCCTTGAGGTAGTCCGCCAGGATCTGTTCGGCGCCGGGGGCGGAGGCGTCCACGAGGGCGACCATGCCGATCTGTCCGGCCGCCCGGTGGTTGAGCACCAACTGGCTCATCAGGGCCCGCTGCGGGCTGTCGGGCGCGGAGTGGGCGACGTGCCAGCGGGCGTAGTTCTGCACGAGCCGACAGAACTCCTCCCGGCTCAGCTCCGCCCAGGGCCAGCTCACGGCGTTCACCAGCAGTTCGGCGGGCGGGCGCGGCAGCAGCTCGCGCGGATCGCGGCCGGTGGCCCCGGGGGAGCGGAACCAGTAGCGGGTGACGACACCGAAGTTGCCGCCGCCGCCCCCGGTGTGGGCCCACCACAGGTCCCGGTGCGGATCGTCCGCCTCTCGGGTGGCGAGGACCGCGCGGGCCCGCCCCGCGGCGTCCACCACCACGACCTCCACCGCGTAGAGGTGGTCGACGACGAGACCGTGTGTCCGGCACAGCGGCCCCCAGGCGCCGCCGCTGACGTGGCCGCCCATGGCGACGGAGTAGCAGAAGCCGGTCGGCGCGACGACACCCCACTTGGGGTAGGTGGTCCGGTACGCCTGGAGGTTGGTGGCGCCCGCCCCGATGGCGATGGCGTTCAGCTCCGGGTCGTAGCGGATGTCGTGCATCTGGGACATGTCGAGGAGCACCCGCACCTGCGGATGGTGGACGAAGTTCTCGTAGCAGTGTCCGCTGGACCGGACGGAGAGCCGTTTGCCGTGGTGTACCGCGTCCTGGACGGCGGCGATCACCTCCTCGGTGGAGGTGACCAGCCGTACCGCCTCCGGAGCGGCGGTGTAGCGCTGGTTGAACCCGCTGATCAGGTCCGGGTACTGCCGGTCGGTGTCCGTCACCGTGACCGCCTCCGCGGGCCGGTGCCGGCCCGCGGAGGGTCCGGCGGACGTGCTGCCGCCGGGTATGGCTGCTTTCCGAGCTGTCATCGCTGTCACCTTCGTCACGCCGTGGATGGGCGCACGCCCCCGTTGATGTGTGTCAGTCGCCGCGCAGTGGTGGGATCACCTCGCGGGCGACGCGTTCGAACTCCTCGGTGTGCCGTTCCCCCGGCCAGTCCAGGACGAATTCCGTCACACCGGCCGCGCCGAAGCGTTCGAAGATCTCCTCGTAGCCGTGGCGGCCGGCCCTCGGGTCCCACGGGCCGAAGATCGTGTACGCCCGCCGGATGTCCGACGGGTCCCGGCCGGCCGCCGCGGCCAGCCGGTCGATCCTGGCGTTCTGCTCCGCCGTGAGGGCCAGTACTTCCTCGGCGCTGGCGCCGGGCGGGCCGTGGGTGTTCCAGGCGTCCGCGCGCTCGGCGGCGGTCCGCAGCAGGGTCGGCGACTGGCCGCCGACGGTGAGCGGCAGGCGCGGGCGCTGCAGCGAGCCCGGGACGGTCACCACGTCACGGACCCACAGCCGGTCGCCGGAGTGGCTGAACGCGCCGCCGCGCAGCACCCCGTCCACGATGGCCACGTAGTCGGCGAACCGCTGCGCCCGTTCCCGGGGCGACCAGGGCAGTTCGCCGACGCTGTGGTGGTCCCAGGGGAAGATCCCGGCGCCGATGCCCAGTTCGAAGCGGCCTGACGAGAGGTGGTCGAGGGCGATGGCCTGCTTGGCCAGTTGCGCGGGCGGGCGCAGGATCTGGTTGGCGACCAGGGTGCCGAGCCGGATGCGTTCCGTGGCGGACGCGGCCGCGGCGAGGACCGTCCAGCTGTCGAACCAGGTGTGGCGCGGATCGCGGAGGTCGGCGCTGTGGTCGGGCAGGTACACACGGTCGAAGCCCAGCTCCTCCAGCCGGCGCAGGCGTGCGGTGAGCACCGGGAAGGGCTGGTCGGGGTAGAGCATGACACCGAAGCTCATGCCGGGCCGCTTACGGGGCTGTGTACGGGGTGTCATGCGGGTTTCGTTCCTGACCTCGTGCTCGATGGGGTGGGGCCGGCGGGCCGCCGGGACGGGTGCCCGGTGCGGCGGCGCTCGGCCGTGTGCTGTGCCTGTTCCGTGTGCCGGTCGCGGGGCGGGGCCCGGGACGGCTTCCGCGTCCGCGCTCATGACGGCCACTCTTCCCGCCGGAGCGGCCCGTCCCCCGTAGCGCCGTGGTGTGTCAGGACATCCGGCAGCGGGCGGGGGTCGGGCACCGGGGACCAGCCGTCCGGGGTCTCGCGGTAGGTCCAGCGCGGCCCGTCGGCGACCAGCTCCGTCAGGGCCGCCAGGAGACGGTCGATGTGTTCCGTGGTGGTCCCCAGGCCGATGCTGGTGCGCAGGGCCCGGCCCGGCTGGTGCCGATGGTCCCGGCACAGCAGCGCGCGGACGGCCTGGTGGGCGCAGAAGGCGCCGTCCCGGACGCCGATGCCGTACTCCGCGGACAGCGCCGTCGCCACCAGACGCTGATCGGCCGGCCGGCCGCCCCAGTGGGCGACGCCGAACGAGACCACGCCGACCGACGGTGCGGCGGCGTCCCACATCCCGAGCCGGCAGACGCCCGGTATCCGCGCCAGCCCCTCCCGCAGCCGGGCCGCGAGCCCCCGCTCGTGGGCGGTGACCGTCTCCCAGCCGACCGCCGACAGCGCCTGGCAGGCCACCGCCATCGCATGGGCGCCGAGCACGTTCGGGGAGCCCGCCTCGTGCCGGTGCGGCAGACCGGACCAGACGACGCTCTCCCGTCCCTCGTCCTCGGTGACCTGGGCGGTCGCGCCGCCGCCGCCCAGGTACGGCTCCGCGCCGGCCAGCCAGTCGGCGGCCCCGACCAGCGCGCCCGCCCCGAACGGCGCGTACATCTTGTGGCCGGACAGCGCCACCCAGTCCACCCCGCACGCGGTCGTGTCCAGCGGCCCGTGCGCCGCCAACTGGGCGGCGTCCAGCACCGTACGGGCACCGTGGGCGGCCGCCACCTCCGTCAGTTCGGCCACCGGCCACAGCTCCCCGGTGACGTTGGAGGCGCCGGTGAGCACCACCAGCCTCGGGCCGGGCGGGGCGTCCGCCAGGGCCCCGGCCAGCAGTTCGGCCGCGTGCCCGGGGCCGGACGGCACGCCCAGCCGGCGCAGGGCGGAGCCGCGCCAGGCGAGCAGCGCCGCATGGTGGTCGGAGGCGAACCGGAACACCGTGGTCCGGGGCGGCAGCGCCCGCCCCAGGAGGTTGAGCGCGTCCGTGGTGTTCCGGGTGAAGAGCACCGCCGCGTCCGGGCCCGCGCCGACGAAACGGCGGACCGCGTCCCTGGCCTGCTCGTACGCGCGGGTCGTCACCTGGGACGCGAACCCGGCGCCGCGGTGGACGCTGGCGTACCACGGGAGCAGCCGTGCCACTTCCCGGCCCACCTCGGCCAGGCAGGGGGTGGACGCGGCGTGGTCGAGGTTGGCGTACGGCACCTGACGGCCGGTCACCAGCGGGACCGTCAGACCGGCGCCGACGACCTGCGGGAGACGGCCGTGGAGGCGGTCGGGTCCGGTGGCCGGGTGTTCGGTCAGCATGTCCCGCTCCTCCTCTCAGTCGGTGGCCGGGCGGCGCCCGGTCACTGGGCGGTCCATCCGCCGTCCATGACCAGCACCGAGCCGGTGAAGAACCCCGCCTCGTCACCGGCCAGATAGGCCACGGCGGACGCCGCCTCCTCGGGGCTGGCGATCCGGCCGAGCGGATGCAGCCCGATGAACATCTGCTCCATCTCCGCGCTGCCGCCCACCGACGAGCGGTACATCGGGGTGTCGACGGTGGCCAGGGCCAGCGCGTTGACCCGGATGTTGCGGGGCGCGTACTCCAGCGCGGCGGCCTTGGTCAGGCCGATGACGCCGTGCTTACCGGCGACGTAGGAGCTGATGCCGGCGCCGAATCCGACGACGCCCAGCTGCGAGGCGTTGTTGACGACGGTGCCGCCGCCGCGCCGCTCCATGGCCCGGATCTCGTGCCGCATGCACAGGAAGACGCTGTTCAGCACGGTCGCGACATCGGCGGCCCAGACCTCGGGATCCTGGTCGGTGACCCGGCCCATGGTGCCCATCGCACCGGCGTTGTTGAAGGCGATGTCCAGCCCGCCGAAGCGCTCCTCCGCGGCCCGTACCGCGGCGGCCACCTCCTCGTCGGCGGTCACATCGGCCCGTACGGCCGTCGCCGTCCCGCCGGCGTCGGTGATCTCGGCGGCGACCCGGTCGAGTTCGCTCTGCCGCCGCGCGGCGAGGACGACGGACGCGCCCTGGGCGGCGAGGGTGCGCGCCGTGGCCTCGCCGATCCCGGAGCTGGCCCCGGTCACCAGGGCGACCTTGCCGTGCAGCCGGCCGGCGGCCGTCGTGGCGCTGCTGTCTGCGTTCATCGAGGTCGTGGGCCGTCCGGGCGGAGGGCCCGTCTCCTTCCCAAGTGGTGGGCGATGCCGGTCGGCGCGGTGCTCGGGCGGGCTCAGCCGTCCGTCCCGCGGGCGACCGGCACCCCGATCAGTGAGCCGTACTCGGCCCAGGAGCCGTCGTAGTTCCGCACGTCCGGCCAGCCCAGCAGTTCCCGCAGCACGAACCAGGTGTGCGCCGAGCGGGCGCCGACCCAGCAGTAGGTGAGGGTGCCGCGGGCCGGGTCCAGACCGGTGTAGCGGGCGAGGAGTTCCTCCTCGGAGCGGAAGGTGCCGTCGTCGCGGACGACCCCCTCCCAGGGGAGGTTGACCGCGCCGGGTACGTGCCCGGACCGCTGCGCCACCTCGTGGGGGTTGTTGCCCGGCGCGAACGCCGCACCGGCGAAGCCGGGCGCGAAGACCGTACCCGCGTACTCCTGAGGAGCCCGGACGTCGAGGATGTTGCGGACCCCGATGGCGGCGATCACGTCGTCGCGCAGCGCCCGGACGGAGGCGTCCTGCTCCCGGGCCCGGTACGCGGAGACCGGGCGCCGCGGCACCCGCGTCGTCATCGGGCGGCCGTCCAGCTCCCATCTGCGGCGCCCGCCGTCCAGCAGTTTCACCGACCGGTGCCCGTAGAGCGTGAAGTACCAGTACGCGAGCGCGGCCAGCAGATTGGCGTCGGCGGAGAACAGGACGACGGTGTCCTGCTCACGGATGCCGGTGCGCCGCATCAGCGCCTCGAACTCCGTCCGGCCGACGACGCCGAGCCGCAGTTCGTCCTGGAAGGCGCTCCAGTTGATCCAGACGGTGCCCGGCGGATGCCCCTCGCGGTACGCCGCGTCCTCGTTACCGGTCTCGACGAGGACCACCTCGTCGGACCCGAGGTGTTCCTCGGCCCATTCCGCCGTGACCAGGGCGGTGCGACGCGTCATGTTTCCTCCCGTGGTGACCGGTGTGGGTGGGCCGGCGGGCCGGGCGCGGGTGCCGAGGGGCGCCCGGCCCGCCGGTGGTGCTCAGGCCGACGGCGCGCCGGCCTCGGCCGCCTCCCCGGACACGCCGGACCGGGTGCCCGAACGGTCCCGGAACCACGCGTAGCAGCTGAGGAGGATGCCCAGGACGGTGACGGCGGCGCTGGTGAGGTAGACGGACTTCAGGCCCAGCCCGCTGTCGATGACCCGGCCGCCGAGCCAGCCGGCGAGGGCCGCGGCGAGCTGATAGGCGGAGGCGTTCACGGCGATGGCGAGGGTGGGCGCGGCACTGGCGGTGTTCAGGACGCGGGTCTGCATACCGGGGATGACGGAGAAGCCCAGCGCGCCGACCACGAAGACCATCACCGCGGTCAGCACGGTGTTGCCGCTGACCGCCCACATGGCCACCAGCGCCAGCGTGAGCAGCCCCAACAGCCCCACCTGCGACGGCATCAGCGCCCGGTCGGACAGCCAGCCGCCGACGAAGTTGCCGACCGCCGCGCCCACGCCGTAGACGAGCAGCAAGACCGCGACGGTCCCGGCGGCGAAGCCGGTGAGGTCGGTCAGGAGCGGGGCGAAGTAGGTGAAGACGATCAGCAGCCCCATGTTGGCGACCGCCGTGATGACGATGGCGAGTTGCAGGCTCGGGTTGCCGAACACCCGCAGTTCGGCGACGGCGGACCCCTGGGCACCGGCGTCCACGTCCGGGACGAGCCGCAGCACGAGCGCCAGCCCCAGCAGACAGACCGCCGCGATCGCGTAGAACGTGGCCCGCCAGCCGAAGTTGTTGCCGATGTAGGTGCCGATCGGCGCCCCCAGCATCATCGACAGGTTCATCCCGAAGACGAGCTTGGAGACGGTGGACGCCTGTTTGCCCTCCGGCGCCGTCGACGCCGCGATGACGATCGCGTTGGCGAAGAAGGTGGCTGTCACCAGCGCGGTCACCACCCGGGCCACGAACAGCACCGGATAGGCCGGGGCAAGGCCCGACGCGAGGTTGCCGACGACCACGATCACGAGGAGCGCCACGATCAGCGGTTTGCGCGCGTAGCGCGCGGTCAGCGCCGTCATCACCGGACCGCCGACGATCATGCCGATGGCGTACGCCGTGACCAGCAGCCCGGCGGAGGGGATGGACACGTCCAGGTCATGGGCGATGTCCGGCAGGATGCCGGCGATGACGAACTCGCCGGTCGTGATGCCGAACACGCACAGCATCAGGGTCATGAGCTTCAACGACATGGTGTCTCTTCTGTCGGGGGGATAGTTCTGCCGCTGCGGTGCCGCGCGGGGCCGCTACGGGGTCATCGGCGGGCCCGCGTAGCCGTACCCGTAGCGGGAGCCGAGCGCGATGATGTGCTCCAGGTCCGGGCCGCCCACGTCCTCGGTGGGCAGGGTCAGCGCCGTCGCGTGCGGCATCTCGGCGTCCAGGAACAGGTCGAACTGCGGTCTGCGGTCGGCCTGCGGGGTGGAGTGGATGGTCAGGAAGCGGGCGTTCGGCGAGGTCGTCACGAAGCCGTGGGGGACGGTGCGCGGCACGATCATTGTCGAACCGGCCTCGGCGACCTGCTCCTTGCCGCCGCAGACCATCCGCAGCGTGCCGTCGAGGACGACGAAGACCTCGTCCTCGAAGTCGTGGACGTGCACCGGCGTGGTGTAGCCGCGGTTGCCCGTGTGCTGCACGACGGTGAAGGCGTTCCCCGTCGCCGCGCCCGGCACCCGTATCTGCGCCAGCCCGCCGAGCAGCCAGACCGCGGTCTGCTCGGACTCGGGGATCAGCCGGCCGTGCTCGTCGTGGACCATGTCCGGGAATGTCATCGCTCTCCTTCTGACGGATCGGGTACGGGTACGGGCCGGGAGCCGGGCTGCTGTCACCCCGGCCGGGACTCGGCCGGGTGTGGCCGGGCCGCCGGGGGTTCGGGCGCGGGGCCGGGCCCCCGGTGCCGGGCGAGGAAGGCCGCCGCGCCCTCCGGGGTGGCGAGCGTGCGCCACATCCCGACCGGGTCGTGGAGCGAGCTGATGAAGGCGTCGGCCACCCGCGGGTCCCGCGCCGCCTCCGCGAACACCTCCGTCACCTGCGGCTCGGGCTCGGCGAGGAAGGCGTTGCTCCACGCCACGACGTGCCGGGCGTGGTCCCAGAGCGCGGCGGAGGCGGACCGGCAGAACTCCTCGCCGAGCGGCCCCGGCGCCGCAGCGATCAGCTCCGCCAGCGTGAACGCCGAGCGCGAACCGAGGTTGGCGCCCTGCGCGGTGAGCGGATCGTTGGTGATCCAGGCATCGCCGATCGCCAGCGCGCAGCGGTCGTCGCCGAGCGGCACCCACCCGCGGCGGACCACCGGCGTGATCCCGCCCCGGGCCACCTCCCCGGGCCCGATCAGCGAGAAGGCACCGGTGTCGGCCTGCTCCCGCAGCGAGGGCGCGTACTGCGCGACGAGGTCCAGCACCTGCCGGTGGAACGCCTTCGGATCGGCCTCCGGGTCCACCCGGCTGATCGCCTCCAGTGGCCCGCCGGGCACCGCCTCGATACCGAGGACGTCGGCCCGCCCGGCCGGGGTGTGGAACGGCATCCGCAGGATCTCCCCGGCCCCCGGCAGGAAGTGGATGTCCAGCGAGTGCGGCAGCGGCTCCGCGAACCCGAAGTACACACCGCTGCACAGCACACGCTGCGGCGTGGTGTACGGCGAGCGCTCGGGCACCGGCGGGAACAACTCCCGTACGGAGCGGCTGCCGTTCGCCACCACCGTCAGCTCGTGCCGCCGGGAGACCTCCGCGACCGTCGGCTCGCCCACCTCCAGCGCACCGCCGCGGTCGGTGAACGCGTTCAGCAGATGCGGCAGGTACAGGCGGAAGTCCACCACGCTGGACGGCGGGACGAGCCGGCCGGAGAACGCCGGCCGGGGCCCGGCGTCGTGCAGCGTGACCGACCAGTGGTGCACCTGCGCGTCCGGGAAGTCCCAGGCGGCCACGCCCAGCCGGCGTTCGCGCTCCTGGGTGGGGGCGAACCGGGCCGGGAAGCTGCGCGGCCGGCCTCCCCGCAGCCCGTCGGCGTCCTGCGGGGAGTAGACGGTCGCCGCCACCCCCAGCTGCTGGAGCCGTAGGGCGAGCTGGAGGCCGGAGATGCCAGCGCCGATGATGCCGACCCGTGTCATACCGCGCTCCCCTCGGGCGCGGCCGCCGTCCGCAGCCGTTCCGCGAGCCAGCCCACGGACTCCACCGTGTACCCGGCGGCCTCCGGGGAGGCCAGCGCCGACGCCGGGATCAGCATGGGGTGCCGCATCCCGGCGTCGAGGAGTTCCCGGATCCGCTTCAGCACCGTCTCCCGGCTGCCCACGAGCGCCTGCGCGGCGACGATCTCGTCCGGGACGGCGGCCATCGCGCTCGCCACCTCGGCCCGGGTCAGCCGGTGCGGCAGCAGCTCGGCCAGCCCCCGGTAGCCGTCCCCGAAGGGGTGCGCGGCGCCGTGCGCCCGCCAGGCCGCCGCGCCCGCGTGCAGCGCCATGAACCGCAGCGGCGCGGCGCGCAGCAGGGCGTGTGCCGCCGCGTCGGTCTCCGCCACCACGACGGGCACCCCGCCGGCGGGCACGATCGCGTCCGGATCGCGGCCCGCCGCCGTGGCCGCGGCCCGCACCACGGCCAGCTGCCGGGCGTACGCGTCCGGGGACATCAGCTCCGAGGGGAGCCACCCGTCCGCGTAGCGGCCGGCGAGCCGCAGCATCCGGTCGCGGTTGCCGCCGAGCCAGATCCGCGGGGTCCTGCCCTCGGGCGCGGGCAGCCCCATCAGCGCCTGGTCCAGGGTGAAGAACTCGCCCCGGAAGTCGTGCGGCCCCTCGCCGCCGAAGAACATCCGCAGGATCTGCAGCGCCTCCTCGACCCGGCTCACCTTCCGCTCGCGCGGCACGCCGTACGGCGCGAGGTTCTCCTCGGCGCCCGCGCCGATGCCCAGGACCGGGGCGCGGTCGGTGAGCTGGGCCAGGGTCAGCGCGGTCTGGGCCAGTACCGCCGGGTGGCGGCGGTGCGGGTCGGTGACGCCGACCGCGAGCCGCACCGGCCCGGCCTGGGGCGCGAAGTTGCCCAGCACGGTGGCGAAGTCCAGGCACCGGTCCGGGGTCGGCATCGCCTCCGCCTGGTAGCTGAAACCGGTGTCCCACGCCTGCCGGGGGAAGACGTTGATCAGGTGGTCGAAGACCAGGAAGGTGTCCAGTCCGGCGCCGCGCGCGACCTCCAGGAGCCCGCGACCGCCGGCGATGTCCCCGACCGCGTCCCAGACCAGGCCGACCTCGACGTTCATACCCCGCTCCTCACTGTCCGCGACTGTGACCGTGCGATGAACTCCTCGACCCGCTCGGGTGCGCTGACCACCCGCCACATGGCGTCCGGCCGGTCGAGGTTGGCGACGAACGCGTCCGCCACCCGCTGATCGCCCGCCGCCGCCGTCAGCAACGCCGCCACCTGGGGCTGCGGGGTACCGATGAAGAGATTCGTCCAGTCGACGACGGGCCGGGCCGTGGCCCACATCCGCTCCGAGACCGCGCGGCAGAACTCCCCGTCGTACGCGCCCCGATGGTCGCGCAGCTCGTCCGCGAGCTGGAAGGCCAGCTTCGAGCCGAGATTGGCGCCCTGTGCCGTCAGCGGATCGTTGGTGATCCACGCGTCGCCGATCGCCAGTGCGTGGCCGCCGCCGTCCAGCTCGGCCCAGCCGCGCCGGACGACCGGGGTGAGAGCGCCCTGGAGCATGTCCACCGGCCGGGCCAGGGCGAACGTCCGCGCGTCGACGCGCTCCCGCAGCAGCGGCGCATGCCGGGTGATCAGCTTCAGCACCTCCCGGGTGAACCCCTCCGGATCGTTCCGGTGGCCGTCGGTGACCGCGGCGAACGGCCCCTCGGGCACCGCCTCGATCAGCACGGCGGTCACCGGACCGGAGAACGAGTGGTAGGCCGGGGCGTGGATCTCGCCCGCGCCCGGGACCATGTGCATCGTCATCCCCGGCGGATCGGCCGGCGCGATGCCGTGGAAGAGCCCGCCCGCCAGCAGCCGCGGTGCGGTGCGGTACGGGGAGCGGTCCGGGTCCCGGCCGAACACCTCGGCCGGAGCGGACCGGCCGGCCGCGACCACCAGCAGATCGTGGTCGCCGGCCGTCCGCGCCAGCTCCGTCCCGCCCCCGAGCCGCCGCAGCACGGTGTCACCGCCACGCCCGGTGTACGTCTCCAGCAGTTCGGCCAGGTACATCCGGAAATCGACGGAACTGGCCGGTGCGGGCAGCCGGCCCCGCAGCACGAACCCGCCGGGACCCTCGACGCTCATGTGCATCCAGGCGTTGTCGTACGCGGCGGACAGCCACCGGGTGACGCCGAGGGCCTTCTCCCGCCTCCTGGTGGAGTCGAAACGGGTGACGAAATTCAGCGGCGGACCGCTGCGTATTCCGTCCGGCTCCTGGGCCGTGTACAGCGTGGTCGCGATACCGAACTGCTGCAGCCGAAGTGCCAGGTGCAGGCCGGAGATTCCGGCACCCACAATGCCAATGCTCATTCTTTCGCTCCACCGGTGCGGGGACGGGAAAAGGTCCTGTGCGCGTCTTCAGATGACTTCGACCCGCTGAAGGTGCCGGTTCGTCGGGCCGGTGAACGCGTTACGGCCGTGGACCAGCGCGTAGTTGTCGGCGATCACGATGTCCCCCGCCTGCCAGTCGTGGGCGTAGCAGTACTCGGGGCGGTGCAGCCGCTCCGCCATCGAGGCGAGGAATTCCTCGGCGTCCGCCGAATCGAATCCGTCGACCCGGACCCGGACCGGATTCTTGTACAGCTCCGGGTCCAGGGGTTCGGCGAAGCGCAGTACCGGCACACCGGTCGCCGGATGCTGGGAGACGAGCCGTTCGGTGACCTCACCGCCGTAATGGGCGAGTTTCTCGGTGGTGTAGGTCAGGCTGAGGGTGCCCCACTGCGCGCGCAGTTCCGGATCGGCGTCCCGGTACGCCGCGGTGGTGTCCGAGAAGACCGTCTCCCCGCCGGCGCCGGGTGTGGCGTCCAGGCACTGGAAGAAGAAGTACCGCGGATCGGCGTCCACGAAGGCGCCGTCCCAATGGAACGGCACATCGCCGCTGGCGAAGAGGTAGTTCTTCGGATTCTCCTCGACGACCAGGTCGATGACCTCGCCCGGCTCCCATTTCAGTACCTCGCCCCAGCGGCGGCAGTACGCCGCGAATTCCTCTCTCTCCAGAAGGTCGAAACCGCGCAGTACCAGTACGCGCGATTCCTCGGTCCACCTGGCGAGCACCTCGACCGGAATGTCGCCGAGGCGCACACCGCCGGGAGATTCCACGACCCGGCCGAAGGGCCGCAGCGGAGTGTGGACCAACCCGCTGTGCGATGCCGTCGGATGTGTCATGTCACGAAGCCCTTTCCGGTGTGCCCGCGGAGAGATGCGGGGCGATGAAGTGGCTCGGCCGGCCGTCCCGCCACACGACGGTGGCGTTGAGTTTCTCGGCGTCCCAGCGTTTGACGAGGGAACAGGTCACCCCGTCGTCGAGGACCACGCCGTGCCAGGGGGTGAGCCAGCCGTCCCTGGTCGGCATGAGCTGGAGCCCGAGCTTTTCCGAGTGCGGCGGCTGCGGGTGTATCGACAGGCGTATCGCCCGGGGAAACTTCTCGGCCACCAACCGGCTCCACGCGTTACTGCGGAGAATGGTCCGGTACGCCGTCTCCTTCGAGTCGTTGCGGAGTTTCGTCCGGGACGCCGATTCGCCGCGCCGGGCCACCGCGTCCTCGAACATGAACCGGTGGATCCCGTTGAACAGTGAGCGGGTCCTGCGGTCGCTGCGGACCTTCTGGTGCAACTCTTCGAGAGGGGCGGAGTAGTCGTCCTCCAGGACCTTCCGCATCCCTGGATAGTCCATGCCGCCGAGCGCGTCGTTCAGTCCGAACATCTCGATCCCGGAACAGCGGGCGGTGCCGATCATCTCCGTCAGCGATTCCCGGTATTCGGTCACCGTGGTGTCGCCGACGCCGACCACATCGCCGAAGACATGGCCGTCCGAGCAGATCGTGACCCGGGCGCCGGGACGGTAGAAGTGGCCGACGTAGTCGCACAGCGACTGCAGGAATCCCAGCGCCAGATGCTCACCGAGGTCCGGGAGGGCACCGAGCACCTTGCTGCGGTTCGGAGATTTCGCCGGGAAAGCCGGGACCACGAAGTGGATCGGCTCATCGCGTCCGATGAAATACTCCATTCTTCTCCGATGTACCTCGCAACACGCCAGACAGGGCTCGTCCGCGGAGTCGCCTTCCGCTTCGACCAGGGATTCGTCCATACGCCGGTACCGGTACAGGAGTTCCAGGACCCGCTGGGAAACCTGCGTGGAAGTCGGCGCCTCCATCGTGGTGTCGTTCACCGTTCCTCCGAGAAATCTGGATGGCTCGGTCCGCGCCCGGTCACGGCCGGGCGCCGGGCAGAGCGAATTCGTCCGACACTCTCTGGAGGGGATGCGTTCCGGCATCCCCGTGACCGCTGCCGGCCACTGGTACGGAGCAGGACGCGAGGAGGGCAACGGAGGGGCAGGACCCGTACTTCGCGCGCCAGGCGCGGTGCTGCGTTCCCCCGACGTTCTGGACGCAAAGATTCCACCAGTTCGGCGGAGCTTCTCTACGGCAACGGAAATCCCCCGCGTTCGGCTCGACGATTGCTCCCGGATGAGGTGCCCGGGAGCACTTCCGCAGACCTGCGGGCAGATTCGGTCAAGAGGAGGGCAGGACGCAAGAATTCCGGAACCCTCTCACTCAGCGGCTTCTTTCCCCCGCAGCACGCTGAAGCGAAGTCAGCTTCTCCCTCCGGCGCGGCGCCACGCAAGCATTCATCGATTAACATCCCTGATGGATGACGGCGGGCCGCCCATTGATCAATGAGAGGGAATTCGTCCATGGCTGGTGTCTACGATCCGACGGTCCAGCAACTGCGGTCACTGCTGACGCTGGCCGAAGAGCTGCACTTCGGCCGGGCCGCGGCGCGGCTCTACCTCACCCAGCCCGCCCTCAGCCTCCAGATCCGGACACTGGAGCGCCGGCTGGGCGTCCGGCTGTTCGCCCGCACCAGCCGCCGGGTGGAGGTGACCCCCGTGGGCCGGGCGCTGCTGCCCCTGGTGCGGAACATCGTCGGTGCGACCGACGAACTCCGCGACGCGGCGCTCTCCTCGGCTGCCGCGGGCGACACGCTGCGGCTGCGGGTGGGCCTGACCGACTGCGCCACCGCGCTCGCCCCCACCCGCCGGGTGATCGCCGCCCTCACCGCCCTGTACCCCGGCCTGGAGATCGACCTGCGCGTGGTGGACCTGGTCGAGCAGGCGACCGGGCTGGCCACCGGCCGGATCGACGCGGCCTTCGTCTATCTGCCGGTCGACGACGGCTTCCACGTCCACCCGCTCACCACGGAGCCACGCGTGGCGTGTTTATCGAGCGCCGACCCGCTGGCCGGGCGCGCCTCGCTCACCCTCGCGGACCTCGCCGACCGCCCCATGGTGAGCCTGACCCCGGAGACCTCCCGGACCGGCCGCGCCTTCTGGGCGGCGGACCCGCGCCCCGACGGCGCCCCGGTGCGCTACACCGACCATCACGTCACCCGCGTCGAATCCCTCCTCTCCGCGGTGTCCTTCGACGGCGCCTGCGCCTTCCTCCCCGCCGTCGCCGCCGAGCTGTACCCCCGCCCCGACGTCCGCTACCTCCCCGTCACCGACCTGGTGCCGTGCACGTTCGGCCTCGCCCGGCCCGCGGCGGACCACGACACCCCGCGGTCCGCCCTCCTCGAACGGGCCTGCCGCCGCGCCTGCGAGGAGGCGCCGCCCTCGGATGCGCTCCCGGCCCCGGACCACCGGCCGCGCCCCGCCGCCCCGGACGCCCCGGACGCACCCGGCGACGGTGCCCCCGAGGAATCCGCCGCCCCGCCCCGCACCGTCCTCGCCCACCGGTGACCGGCCGCCGACCCGCGGTACATCCCGGTGTCCGCCCGTGCCCCGACTCGCTCCACCGGCACGGGAGTTGACGCCGCGCTCCGTCGCCCGCCCCGCCCGCCGCGGGCTTCCCGGGAAACCCCCGCCCGCCTCCCCGGAGGGAATACGCTGGGGTCACAGGGGTGTGGGAGCGGCAGGAGGGAACGCCGGTGAACGACCGCCGGACGCGGGAGCCCGCGGACGTACACAACACGGTGGCGACCGGCGCGGTGGTCACCGGGCCGGTCATCCAGGCGGGCCGGATCGAACGGCTCGAAGTGGCGCCCGCCGCACCGTCCTGGGTGCCCCGCCAGGTGCCACCGCCCCATCAGGGCTTCGTCAACCGCCGCAGCGAGCTGGCGGAGCTGCGCCGCGCCGCGGCCGTCCGGGAGAACGACGCGGGACGGCCGGCGGAGCCCGCGCCGGTGATCGTGGTGACGGGCCTGGGCGGCGTCGGCAAGACCCAGCTCGTCTCCCAGTGGGTCGCCCGCGACCTCGGCGAACGCTGCCCCGGCCCGCAGCTCTACGTCGACCTCGCGGATCTGCGGCGGGACGGCGGCGTCCACGTCGCGGACGTCCTCGGCGGCTTCCTGCACGCGCTCGGTGTCCCGCCCGACTTCATCCCCGCCGGGCTCGGCCCCCGTACGGCGCTGTTCCGCAGCGCCACCGCCGGGGGCCGGGTGCTGGTGGTGATCGACAACGCGCAGCACGCCGCCGAGGTCCGCCCCCTCGTGCCCACCTCCGGACTGGCCGTGGTCACCAGCCGCGCCCGGATGCCGGGCCTCCAGATGGACGGCGCCGCGCACGTCGTCGTGGATCCGCTGGACGAGGCGGCCGGCATCCAACTGATCCACGGCTGGCGGATCGCCGCCTCTGAGAGTGCCGCCGCCGAACTGGTGCGCCGGTGCGGCGGACTGCCGCTCGCCCTGCGCGCCGCGGGGGAGTGGCTGGCGGGCCGCCCCCACCTCCAGGTCGGCGACGCCGTACGCCGCCTCGGCGCCGGACAGCAGCCGCCCACCGGACCGGGCGGCGACGACGGCGGATCCGCGGCCGGAGACCTGACGAGGACGGTGAACAGAGTGTTCGACTCCGTACTGGGTGAACTGTCCGACGACACCCGGCGGGTCTACCGGCTGCTCGGCGCCCTGCCGGGCACCACCTTCGTCCGCGCCGTCGTCACCGCCACCGGCGCCCCCGGCGTCGACGACGCGCTGGGCGACCTCCTCACCTCCCACCTCGTCGTCCCCGCCGACCCGGACGGCCGCGCCGCCGGACCGCGCCGCTTCCGCATGCACGACCTGGCCCGCAGCCACGCCCGCGGGCTGGCCGGGGAGTTGCCCACCGAAGAGGTCCGCACGGTCCGCCGGGCGGTGACCGACTTCTACGTGGCCGCCGCCTCCCACGCCGACCGCGCCGTCTCGCCCGGCCGCTTCCGTATCCAGGAGGCCCCCGGCCGGACCCCGGAGGAACTGACCGCCGGCGAACCGCTGTTCACCGGCAAGGCGCAGGCCCTGGACTGGCTGGACGCCGAGCGAGGCAATCTGCTGGCCGTGATGCGGATGGCCGAGCGGGAGCGCTGGTACGACGCCGTCTGGCGGCTGTGCGAATCGCTCTGGCCGCTCTACCACGACCGCAAGCACCACGCCGACTCCATCGAGGCGCACCACCTGGGCATCGAGGCCGCCCAGTGGGAGCAGCGGCCCGGCGTCGAGGTCCGGATGCGCAACCAACTCGCGCGCGCCCACCACGAGTTGGGGGAGTACGAGGAGGCGGAGCGGGAGCTGGCCCGTGCCCTGCCGCTGGCCGACGCCGACCCCGACACCCGGGTGCGCGGTGTGATCCTGGAGAGCCAGGGGCTGGTGGCGCTCGCCCGCGGCCGGTGGGAGGCGGCCCTCGGCCTCTTCGGTGAGGCCCTGACGGCCAACGCCGGTGACCCGCACGGCACCGTCGTCCAGCGCTACAACCTCGCCCAGGCGCACCTCGCGGGCGAGCAGTGGCAGCGGGCCCTCGACGTCCTCGCGCCGGCCTGGGAGACCGCCGTGGGCACCGATGACGCCCCGATGCTGCCCGGCCTCGCGCTCGTCCGCTCCCGGGCGCGGGAAGGTCTCGGGCAGCTCGACCGGGCGGTGGACGACGCGGTGCTCGCCGCCGAGAAGGCCCTGGAGGTACGGCGCACCGCCAAGCTCCACGACGCGCTGGAACGGCTCGCCCACCTCGCCGCGCGGACCGGTGACACCCGGCTCGGGACCGCCTGCCGCGACCAGATGGCACGGCTGCACCGCCGGGCGGACGACCGCCCGCCGACCGGCTGACCCGCCGCCCGCCCCGTCCCGCCCCGGCGTGATCCCCGCGCCCGCCCGCCGTAGCCCCGGAGTGACCGTTGTCCCTGCTGCCCAGACGACTGCTGCCCGTGCCCGCGCACCGGTCCCGGCAGCACGCACGGCGTCTGCTGCCCCGCTGGAACACGCTGTCCCCGGCCCGCGCCCACGTCCTCGGCGTCGCCCGCACCCTCACCTCCGCGACCCGGCTGCTGGACGTCCTCCCGCTGCTGCTGCGCGAGGACGGCATCGAGACCTACTACACCGTCAACCCCGGCTCCGCCTTCGACGCCGGACTCGACACCTACCTCGACACCCTCGGCCTCGGCGACCGCCTGCTGACCTGGCAGGAGGCGCTGCGCCGCCCCTTCGACCTGGCAGTTGCCTGCTCCCTGCACCGCTCCATGCGCCATCTCCACGCCCCGCTGATGGTGATGCCGCACGGCGCCGGGTACAACCGCCTGGTGACGGAGTCGACCGGCGACGACGCCGCGCCCGTCGGCCTCTCCCGGTACGAACTCATGGCCCGCGGCAAGCTCGTCCCCGCCGCGATCGGCGTCTCCCACGAGGAGCAGTTGACCCGCCTGGCCCGCATCTGCCCCGAGGCGGTGCCGCGCGCCGCCGTCATCGGCGACCGCTGCATGGACCGCATCCGCCGCAGCCTCCCGCTGCGGGACCACTACCGCGCCCGGCTCGGCGTCAGCGGCGGCCGCCGGCTGGTCGCCCTGCACTCCACCTGGAGCGAGCACTCCCTGCTGGGCCGCCACCCCGACCTCCCGCTCCGGCTGGTCACCGCGCTCCCGGCGGACGAGTTCGCCGTCGCCGCCGTACTGCACCCCAACGTCTGGGCCCGGCACAGCCCCGCGGGCGTCCTGGAACACCTCGGCCCGGCGATGGCCGCCGGACTCCTCGTCATCCCGCCGCAGGAGGGCTGGCGCGCGACGATCGTCGCCAGCGATCTCGTCGTCGGGGACCACGGCAGCACCTCCCTGTACTCCGCGGCCGCGGAACGCGCCGTCCTCCTCGCCGCCACCGGTCTGGACGAGCTGGACCCGGACTCCCCGACCGCCGAGTTCGGCCGCAGCGCCGTCCGCCTCGACCCCGCCGGTGACCTCCTCGCCCAGTTGCGCGAGGCCGCGGAGAGCTACGACCCGGCGCTGCTGGAGCCCGTCATCGAGCGGCAGTTGGGCGCCCCGCACCGCTCCGGCGAGCTGCTGCAACGCCAGATGTACGGCTTCCTCGCCCACCGGGGCATCGCGGGGCCGAGCCATACGCCCGCGCCCGAGCCGGTGCCCGCGCCGGAGCCGGTCGAGCACCCTCCGCCGACCACGTTCGACGTGACGGGGACGGCCCATCCGGACGGCGCGGTGGATCTGCGGCGCCATCCGGTCGTCGCCCGGCACCACGAGGCCGCCCGCGGCTTCTACGCCGTCGCGGCGGAGGAGACCAACCTGCGCTGGCGGCAGAGCGCGGAGGTACTGGCCCGCGCCACCGCCGACGCCGAACTCGGCCCCCTGGACTGGGCCGCGCAGCAGGCCGAGCGGCTCCCGGGCCTCGGGGTGCTCGCCGCCGCGCTGGCCGAGGACCGGTGCCTGGTGCGGCTGCGGAACGGACTGCTGCTGGAGGCGGTGGCCGAACGCCCCTGGGGCACCCCGCGCCCCCGGCTCGACCCGCTGCTGCTGGGCGCCGCCGTGAACCTCTGGCTGACCAGCGGCGCCGACCCGTCCACCCTCCGCGACGGCCTGCTCATCCGCACCGGCAACCGCCACGTCCGGGTGAACTTCGACCCCGGCCCGTAGACCCCGGCACCGCTTCCCCGACTTCTGACTCTCCGTCACCTGAACGGGCGCGCGGGCGTCACGCACCCGGGTACGGGGCGTGTGTGACGCTACGTCAATCCTCCTTCTCCACACGCCACTTCTGAATGGGTGAGTGCGCTTGCGGGTCCGCCCCCCGCCCCCTGTCCGGTCCTCCCGGCGGCGTGGCGTGCGCGGACAGTCGCCGCTCTCCCGGCACCCGCCCTGAGCCCCCTCCGGCACCGGTCACCGTAAGGAATGTTTCCGCACCCCTTATGGGAACGGCGATTCGTACCCCTTCGAGCGGGCGTCCGGTCGGTGCCCCCGTACGGAGGTGGCGGAGGGTGGCGAAAGGTGCAAGGTGGTCCGGACCCCACCCCGGTAACAACTACCGTGCGTGCTTTGCGAACTGCCGATGGCCGATCCGGAGGGCACGATGCCTACCGCACTTCCCCAGGGGCGCCAGACGTCCCAGGAAACGGGGTCCCACGGACCCGAGCCTTCCCCGGGGGCCGCCGCCGTACCCGCCGGGGTGCGGCGGCGGGACCGCGAGGGCGGCCGACACGGACGGGCCGCCTTCCCCGGCTCGGCCGCCGATGCGGTGATACGGGCCAGGCTGGTCCGCATCGCCGTCGTCCCCTGCGCCGTCGCCACCGCGGTCTGCGCGGCGGCCGTCGTCTGCCTCCTCCAGACCGGCGCCGCCGCCCTCTCCGGCCGCGCCTGGCCGGTGCTGCTCGCCGCACTGGTGCTGATCTGCGCGGTCGCGGTCGCGGCGGGCGCCGCGGCCACCTCCGAGGCGCGCGCCACCGCCGACCGCTGCACCGCGCTGCGCCGCCGCTGCGCACGCGACCGGGCGGAACTCCAGGCCCTCGTGGACCGGGTGCGCCAGGGCGAACGCCCCGCACACCACGCGGCCGAACCGGCGGCGGCGCCCGACGGGGACGCCCTCGACCTGCTCGCCCACGAGATGGCGGCGGCCGGGGACGCCGCCTCGGCGGCCGTCGCCGAGGCCGTCGAACTCACCCGGAGCACCGCCGCCGGGGAGCAGAAGGTCGAGGTCTTCGTCAACCTCGCCCGGCGCCTGCAGTCCCTGGTGCACCGCGAGATCGAGCTGCTGGACGACCTGGAGAACCAGGTCGAGGACCCGGACCTGCTCAAGGGCCTCTTCCACGTCGACCACCTCGCCACCCGCACCCGGCGGCACGCGGAGAATCTCGCCGTCCTCGGCGGCGCCCTCTCCCGCCGTCAGTGGAGCCGCCCGGTCGCCATGACGGAGGTGCTGCGGTCGGCCATCGCGGAGGTCGAGCAGTACCCGCGGATCAAGCTCGTCCCGCAGATCGAGGGGACGCTGCGCGGCCACGCCGTCGCCGACGTCATCCACCTGCTCGCCGAACTCGTCGAGAACGCCTCGGTCTACTCCGACCCGCAGACCCACGTCCTGCTGCGCGCCCAGCTCGTCACCGCGGGGCTCGCCGTCGAGGTCGAGGACCGGGGCCTGGGCATGACACCGGAGGAGCGGACCCGGATGAACGGGCTGCTCGCCGACCCCGACCACGTCGACATGGACGAACTGCTGGCCGACGGCCGGATCGGACTGTTCGTCGTCTCCTCGCTCGCCCGGCGCCACGGCATCGCGGTCCGCCTGGAGAGCAACATCTACGGTGGCGTGCAGGCCGTTCTGGTCCTCCCGCGCGACCTGCTCGGACCGGAGTGCCAGGACGCCGGGGCGCTCGACGGCGCCGTGCCCGGCGCCCGCGACGGCCACACGCCCGGCCCGTCCACCGGCGAACTCCCCGCCGTGACCGGACCGGACCGTCTGCCGGGGCCTGACCGCGTCCGCGGACCGGACCGTGCTCCCGGACCCGACCGCGGGTACGGCGCGACCGCCCCGGAGGGGCCGTACGCCCCACCGGGCACGGCGTCCGGACCGGCCGCGGAGTTCCCGGCCATCCCGGCGGCACGCGGACCCCTCCCCACGCCGGGGACGGCCCCCCGTACGGGCGCGCCGGGCCCGGCCGCGTCGCCGGAGGACGCCCCGGCCGACGGGAGCGGCGCGCGGCCCACCACCGGCGCGGCCCCGCCGGAGCATGCCGCCGGTGAGCCGTCCGAGGCGCGGGCCGCCGGGCCCCGGCCGTCCCTGCCGCGCCGCCGGCGTCAGGAACACCTGGTGCCCGAATTGCGCGGTGAACCGATCCTGCGGCCCACCGCGGACCGCGCCGGATCCCAACCGGAGCACGACCCGGGGCTGATGGCCGCCTTCCGGCGCGGCATCAGCCTCTCCGACGACGCCTTCGAAGCCGGGCACTCGGCCGGGGGCGACGCCTTCCGCCCCACCCTGAGCCCGGCCTTCGACGGGCCGGACACCACCGACCCCCGCCCCACCGACCCCGAGGCCCCGACGGCCCGCCCCCGAGGAGACGAGCCCCATCATGGTGAGTGATCTGCACACACCGGTCCACACCCCGGCGCACCCCCAGGCGCACACCCCGCTGCACACCGGTCCGCAACCTGACCTCTCCTGGCTGCTGACCGGCCTCGTCCAGCGCGTCCCGCACGCCCGCAGCGCGCTCCTGCTGTCCTCCGACGGTCTGGTCAAAGCCGCCCACGGCTTCGACCCCGACAGCGCCGACCACCTCGCGGCCCTCTCCTGCGGCCTCTACTCCCTGGCCCGCAGCGCCGGGGTCCGCTTCGGCGAGGGCGACGACGTCCTCCAGGTCGTCGTCGAGCTGGAGTCCACCTTCCTCTTCGTCTCCACCGCCGGATCGGGCACCTGCCTGGCCGTCATCGCCGGCCGCGAAGCCGACGTGGCGGTGCTCGGCTACGAGATGGGGATGCTGGTCAAGAGCGTCCGCCCGTACCTGATCACCCCCGCGCGGCGGCAGATGCCGGCGGGTGGACGCTGACGATGGCGCTGCGCCACCGCAGCCGGGACGGCGGCCGGGAGCCCGCGTGGTACGACGACGCGGCGGGCCGTCTGGTCCGCCCGTACACCGTCAGCAACGGGCGGACCCGGCCCACCGCCCCGTTCGACCTCCTGACGCTGGTCAGGGCGACCGGGCGGCGGGCCGACGAGCAGGGGCCGGAGCACACCCGTGCGCTCGCGCTGTGCCGGGTGCCGGTCTCCGTCGCCGAGGTCGCCGGCCACCTGCGGCTGCCCGTCGTGGTCACCAAGGTGCTCCTCGCCGACCTCGTCGACTGCGGTGCGCTCACCGCCCACGCCCCCGCGCCCGCGGGAGGCGCACCCCGGACCGACCGAGCACTTCTGGAGGCGGTGCTGCATGGACTGCGCACCCGGCTGTGATCCCCTGACCCCGCCGGACGACGGGGCCGTCTTTCCGACCGCCGTGAAAGTCCTGGTCGCGGGCGGCTTCGGAGTCGGCAAGACCACCTTCGTCGGAGCGGTCAGCGAGATCGAACCGCTCTCCACCGAGGAGCTGCTCACCCAGATCAGCGTGGGCCACGACGACCTGCTCGGCGTCGAGGACAAGGACACCACCACCGTCGCCATGGACTTCGGCCGGATCACCCTCGACCGGTCGCACATCCTCTACCTCTTCGGCACCCCCGGCCAGGAACGCTTCTGGTTCATGTGGGATGAGCTGTCGCACGGCGCGCTCGGCGCGGTGGTCCTCGCCGACACCCGGCGCCTGGACCACTGCTTCGCCGCCGTCGACTTCTTCGAACGCCGCGACATCCCCTTCATCGTCGCCGTCAACGAGTTCGACGGCTCCCACCACTACGCCCCCGAGGAGGTACGCACCGCCGTCGACCTCGGCCCGGACGTGCCCGTCGTGGTCTGCGACGCCCGGCGCTGCGCCTCGGCCACCCACGTCCTGGTCGCCCTCGTCCAGCATCTGCTCGCGCCCGTACCCGCCGCCGCTGCCTGGGAGCTGCCGTGAGCCGGTCCGCGGCGTACGACCCGAACCGGCATCTGCTGCGCACGCCGGTGGACACCGGGGCGACGGAGCGCGCGGCCCGGCTGCGGGAGCTGGGCCTCGGCGACGCCCCGGTGCCCGCCTTCGACGCGTACGCCCGCGAGGTGGCCCGCGCGCTGAGGACGCCGTACGGCGTGGTGAACCTCCTCGGCGAGCGACGGCAGTACTTCGCCGGGCTGTACACCCCGCCGCGCGGCCGGGTGCCGGGCGCGCCGCGCGCCCTCGGCGGGGACCTGCGGGTGATCGCCCGCGACCACGGCTACTGCCCGCACGTCGTCGTCCGCCGCAAGGCCCTGGCGCTGGAGGACGTCCGCGACTACCCGCGGTTCGCCGGGAACCCGGTCGTCGACGAGTCCGGAATCCGCGCCTACCTCGGCGCCCCGCTGATCGACCGGACGGGCCTGGCGCTCGGCACGGTCTGCGTGGTGGACCTCGAACCGCGGCCGTGGGGCCGGGAGGGTCTGGAGGCGATCAAGGAGGCGGCGGCCGGTCTGGTCACCCGGATCCACCGCCGGGAGGACGGGCTGAGCGACACCTTCTGACCCCGGGGCGCCCGCGGTGTCCCGCTTGCGGCGCGGTGCCCCGAACATCCCGGAACACGCGCCGGGGCGTGGCTCTTGGCGGGGCGCCGCGCGGGAGGGAGAGTGGCGTGCGGCGGGGCGCCGGTCCGGTGGCCGGGATCCGGTGCGGTCCGGTGCGGGTGCCCCGCCGGACCCGCCGCCGTCCGGGCGGCCCCGCCCCGCAGTCAGGAGACGATGCCCCATGCAGGTCCCCCAGCCGGAGTTCCACGAGGCCCCCGACGGCGCCCGGATCGCCGCGTACACCTGGCTGCCGGAGGCCGGGCAACCCCGGGCCCTGGTCCAGATCGCGCACGGCGCGGCGGAGCACGCCCGGCGCTACGACCGGTTCGCCCGCTTCCTGACCGCCCGCGGCTTCGGTGTCCTCGCCTCCGACCACCGGGGCCACGGCGCCACCGCCGCGTCCACCGGCGGCCGCGGCGTGGTGGGCGAGGACGCCTGGCGGGCGATCGTCACCGACCTCAAGCGCGTCGGCGACCACGCCGCCGCCGCGCACCCCGGCGTCCCGCTGGTGCTGCTCGGCCACAGCCTGGGCTCGATGCTCGCCCGCGACTACGCCCAGGAGTACGGCGCCGACCTCGCCGGACTGATCCTCTCCGGCACGTTCCGCACCCTGCCCGGCATGGAACTCGACTCCGTCATCGAGGAGTTGGAGGCGGAGATCGCCGAGCGGGGACGCACCGCCCCGTCCGCCTTCATCCCCCGCGCCTTCGGCGCCTTCAACGACGCCTTCCCGCACCGCACCGGCTTCGAATGGCTCTCCCGCGACACCGCCGAGGTCGACCGGTACGTGGCCGACGAGGACTGCGGATTCCCGTTCTGTGCCGGGCTCTGCCTGGACTGGGTCCGCGCGGTCCGCAAGATCAACGATCCGGCGCACCTCGCCCGGATGCCCCGCGATCTGCCGGTCCACCTCGTCGTCGGCGCCGAGGACCCCTGCAACCAGCGGTTGACGCACGTCAGCGAGATGCTGGAGGACTACCGCTACCACGGCGTCCAGGACCTGACCTGGCGCGCGTACCCGGAGGCCCGCCACGAGCTCCTCAACGAGATCAACCGTGACGAGGTCCAGCGCGACCTGCTGGCCTGGCTCGACGCCCGCGTCTGAAGCGCCCGGGGCGCCACGTGCCGCCGGGCCCGGAAGCGGCCTGGTCCGGCGGCCGCCGGGCGGGGCGCGGTGCCGTCCGGAATCCGGCAACACGCACCCTCTGACATGCGGTATTGTTCTCGTGCGCGGTCAGCCGGGGAACCGGCCGGGCGAGCGATCGGGACGTGGCGCAGCTTGGTAGCGCACTTGACTGGGGGTCAAGGGGTCGCAGGTTCAAATCCTGTCGTCCCGACAGTTGTCGGAAGAGTCCGCCGGTCCGGGGAAACCTGGATCGGCGGACTCTTTTCCGTATGTCCCGGAGCCGCGGGCGTGCCGTGCGGCCCGGCCGTGGTGCCGGCCGGGCCGCACGGTGTGCTCAGCTCAGGAGCTGACCGCGCCACTCGCGGAAGCCGTCGGCGAGATCGGGGCGGCCGGCGGCGGTCAGGCGCGCCATGTGGTCGTCGACGTAGTGCAGGTACAGCGGGAGCAGTTCCTTCTCCAGGAGGGCGAGCGCCGCCGCGGGGTCCTCGGGGGGTGCGTCGCGCCAGGTGAGGGCCGCGGTGACGAGGGCGGCGCCGGGGTTCTGGGGGTCGGCGGCGTGGTGTTCGGCGGCTCCCTGGTTCGTGCCGACCAAGCCGGTGGCGGCGGTGTAGAGGAAGCGGACGGGGAAGAGGACGACCTTGGTCAGGCGCCGCGGGCCGTGGTCGAGGAGGAGCCGGGGGTCGCGGATCTCCGCCAGGGCCGTGCGGTCGGCGGCGGGCATCGGGCCGAGACCGGTGGCGGTGGTCGTCGGGTCGTACGAGCGGCCGGCGAGGAAGGTGAGGGCCAGTTCGGCGCCGATGGCGAGGAGTTCGTCCGGTGCGGGGCGGGGGATGCCCCGGCGGGACTCGGTGCCGGCCAGGAGGCGGCCGTGTTCGAGGAGGTCGAGGCGGTCGTAGGGCGGGAAGCGGCCGCCGTCGCTCGCGCCGGACAGGGTCGACGGCGTGCCCCAGAAGACCGACAGCCGCTTGTGCAGCGGGGAGCCGCCGTTCTTGACGGTGTCGGTGACCGCGTCCACCTCCGCCGCGTCCGCGGGGGTGTGCGGGTCGGCCAGGACGAGTCCGAGGTCGACGTCGCTGACCAGCTCGCTGAAGCCGCCGTGGGCGAGGCTGCCCAGGGCGTAGGCGGCGAGCAGGCGCGGGCCGAAGCGTTCCCGGTAGGCGGCGACGGCTTCCGTGAGGACCTGCTCGCCGGCCGGGTGGGAACTGGGTGTGTCGTACATCTTTTTCCGATCTGTGCGCTGCGGACGTTCACCGGTCACCGGGGGGATGCGCCGGATGGGGCGGCGGGAAGCCGTCCGGGGCGGGGCGGGGCGGGGCGGGGTGCGGTCAGGTGCGGGGGCCGGCCGTGCGGCACTCGGCGACGAGGGCGGCGAGGATCCGCTCGACCTGGAGCTGCATGACCGGGATGCCGAAGGTGAAGAAGACGGCGCCGCTGGTGATGTCGCCGAAGGCGAAGAAACGGCGGTCGGCGCGGCCGTCGCGTTGCAGCCTGCTGCTGTGCCGTTCGATGCGCAGGCCGCCGGACGGATGGGGCTCGGCGACGCCCGCGGCCACCAGGGCGTCGGTGATTTCCCGGGCCGCGCCCGAGGAGCGCTTCACCGGAGTGTTCATCGCGTTGATGACGGCGTCGACGGTGAAGGAGTCGTCGGCGGTTTCGACGGAGAAAGTGCCGCCGGAAAGCGGAGTGATATCGACGAGGCGGTCGCGGATGTGGAGATGGCCGCTCTCGTGCATGGCGAGGAGTTTACGGGCGTTGGCGGGCGGCATGGGACAACATCGGGAAAGCAGCAGCCGCTGATGCGAGGCCAGCAGAGCGGCCTTTCCCTCGTCGTCGAGGAGATACCACAGGTCCTGGCCGACCGCGCGGGCGGCGAATTGCAGTGTCCGCAGCCGGGTGTCGGGGGAATCCGCCGCGTCAAGCTGGCTCTTGAGATCGGTGAGCGGGGAGGCGGCGAGAGTGAGCTGCCGGCCGAATTCCTCGAATTCCTCCGTGCTCAGGCCGAGTTCGGCGCGGGCCAGTTCGACGATATCGGTCAGGGTCAGGGTGCCGCCCGCGGCGCGTTCGTCCGCCTTCTCGGCGGTGAGGTGGGTGAGCGTGAGGCGGGCGCGGCGCTGGCGGACGGCCGGCAGCGCGCCGGAGCGGGAGAGGAAGGTGACCGGTCCCCGGTGGTCGCGCGCCCGGAGGGCGAGGGCCACGTCGACGCCGGTCAGACCGCTGCCGACCACGGCGACGTGCGCGGTGGGGTCCAGTGCGGCGAGGGTGTCCGACAGCGGGTACGGGTCCGCGATGTAGTGCGGCGCCGCGGCGAGGCCGTAGGCGTCGGGCGGGGTGCCGCCGCCGGGGGTCAGCACGACGCGGTCGGCGGCGTGGCGGCCACCGGAGCGGGTGAGCAGGTAGGTGGTGTCACCGGCGAGTTCCACGCCGGTGACCTGGTCCGCGATGACGCGGACGGGCCGGCCGTGTGCGGTGAGGCGGGCGATGGCCTCCCGGGCGGAGTCCGCGAAGTAGTCGCCGGCGAGGGTGCGGGAGGGGTACCAGCCGTCGGCGGTGTCCGCGTCGCCGGTGTTCCCGTGGGCGTTCAGCCAGCGGGGGAAGTGGTCCGGGTCGCCGATGCGTACCGACATGTCCTGCGGGACGTGGTTGACCAGCACCTCGTCGGTGTCGCGCTGGTAGGCCCGGCCGCGCCAGAGGTGGCGTCCGCAGTCGAAGACCGTGACCTCCCCCTCGGGCAGGGAACCCACGGCCTGGGCGAGGGCGTCCAGGAGGAGTACGGCGGCCGGACCGCCGCCTATCACTGCGATGTTCATCCGGCTCTCTTTCCTGCTTGTTCGTCAAATACCGCGTCGTGGTGGTGTGCGGTCCGCGATATGTCGTGCTCCGGAATTCCGGCATGGGTGACCGGATCAGGTGTGCGGGGCCCGGACGGAATGAAGGGTGCCGATCCGGCCGGGGGGAAGGCGAGAGATGACGGAAAGTGTTCACCCGCTGTTCGGTGCGCGGGGAGTGGCCGTCGTCCGCTTTTCTTTTCTTCCGTCGTTCGGTCGGAACGGGAGGTGGGGCCGGAGGTCCGTCATACCGCTGTGTGGTCGCGGACGAATGATTTCCGGTGTACCTGGAAGCCATGCGGGCGAGGTGCCGTGAATTCTTTTTTCAGGGGCCCCTAGGGGTTCGGCGCGGGCCCGGGAGCGGACGGTGCGGCCGGGGCCGCCGACGGGCCGCGCCGCGCGGGGCGCCCGGCGCTCGAAAGGGGGCGGCCGGTGGCGTCCCGGGCCGCCGCGAGCGGCGGTGGCACCCGCCGCGCGGCGGTGCCCCCTCCGGCCCGCGCCACCGGTGTGCCGTTCACCGCGCGGCGGAGTCCTGGCCCTGCGGCGCCACGCCGTTCGCCGCGTGGGCGAGGGGGGCGGGGCGGGGGCGCAGCATCGCCGTGAGGTCGGTGCGGCGCTTGACGTGGAGCTTGCGGTAGACGCGGGTCAGATGCTGCTCGACGGTGCTGACGGTGATGTACAGCCGGGCCGCGATCTGCCGGTTGCTGTGGCCGCGGGCCGCGAGTTCGGCCACCCGGCGCTCCGCGTCGCTCAGACTCGCCCGCAACCGGCACTCCCCGTCCGGCCGGCCGCCGTGCGCCGGCCGCGCGGCCGGTACGTACGGCTGCTGCCGCGCGGTGCGCGAGGCGTCGGCGGCGGTCCGGGGCTGGGGCACGGTCTGCCCCGGGCGCGCACCGCCGCGCTGTGCGGGCGGCGCCGCGGACCGGCCGCGCGCCGCCGCCTCCGCCGAGTCCTTCGCTCCGGTTTCCTGACGCTCCATCACCGTGTACCTCTCTCCCGACGTCCGCAGCTCCGTGTGCGGCCCGATTCCGTTCAGTTGTTTCCGTACGGCCGCCCGGTCCCGCAGCGCCCCGCACTCCGTGAACGCCGCCGCGGCCTCCTCCAGCAGCGCGGCCCGCCGCTCCTGCGGGGCGCAGGCGGCGAGAACCCGCAGGGCGGCGCCGCGCGCCCGGACCTGGAGCGGGGTGCACCGCTCCAACTGCGCCTGCGCCAGGGTGCGGGCGCGTGCCCGGTCGCCGAGGGCCAGGCACGCCCAGGCGGCCTCGCTGCGCCACGGCACCAGCGCCGGTACGTCCATCTCCCACTCCTCCATCAGCGCGCCGATGGAGGAGAACTCGTCCAGCGCGGCCTGCGGCTGCCCCGCCGCGAGCTGGTACCGGCCACGGGCACACAGGTAGTGCAGCCCGATCGGCGTCTCGAAGAGCGTGTCCGGCACCGTGACGCGCAGCGCCCGCCGCGCGATCTCCAGTTGTCCCGACGCGACCCCCGCGGTGATCAGGGTGCCCAGCGGCATCCCGATGCCCACGCCCCAGTTGTCCTGCGAGGTCGCCGACAGCGCGGTGTGCGCGAGCTGGATGGCCTCCGCCAGCGCGCCGCGCCGCAGGGCGAGTTCGGCGCGTACGGAGGTGAAGAGCGCCTGCCAGTTCTGCGCCGGGATCAGCGGTGCCTCGGCGGTCAGCCGGCGGCAGGCGGCGTCGGCCGCCTCCAGCCGGTCCGAGTAGAGCAGCGTGATCAGCGCGGAGAGCAGGACCGGGAAGCTGCGTTCGGTCAGCCGGTAGCGGCGCAGCAGCCGTTCGGCCTCGTCGGCGAGGGCGGCGTCGGGGCCGGTACCGCTGAGCCGGCTCAGCAGCACCGCTCCCTGGACCTCCGGGCTCAGCGGATCGCTGAAGGGCGTCGCGGGGGCCGTGCCCTCCGGTACGTCGACCGGCTCCCACCGGCCCGTCGCGGTCGGATAGCCCAGCCGCAGCCACTGCAGCGACGCCTGGACGTGGGCCGCCGCGCCCGGTGCGTACACCTCCGGCGCGGCGTTGATCCGCTGGAGCCCGGCGACGGCCGACTCCACATCGCCCAGCCAGAGCGGGGCGGTGGCCGGGGCGCCCTCGTCCGTTCCCGCCGGGGCGCCGGGGGCGGGCGCCAGCGCCGGGAGACCGCGGACGGCGGCACACGGATCGGTCCGCCACTCGATGTCGAACAGCGTGGCCGTGATGGAGGCCCGCAGCTTCTCGTCGGACGGCTCCAGCTCCCTGGCCCGCACCAGGCAGTCGTGGGCCAGCTCCGGCTCGCCGCCGCGCAGCGCCGTCCGGGCCGCCTCGTCGAGGATCTCCGCCGTCCAGTCGCCGTCCGGTACGGGCGAGGCGGCCAGGAGCTGACGGGCGATGGTGACGGGCGCCGCGCCGCTGCGGTACAGCACCTCCGCGACCCGGCCGCGCAGCGCGGCCCGTACCGCCGGCGCGGTGTTGTCGAGCACCGCTGCGCGTGCCTTCGGGTGTCGGAAGCGGCTGCCCGAGAGCACCCCCGCGTTGTTGAGGGTGTTGACCGTCCGCATCAGCGTGGTGGTGTCGACGCCGGTGAGCTGGGTCAGCAGCCGGGTGCTCGCCGGGTCGTCGAGCAGGGCGACGTACCGGGCCAGCGTCTGCGCCTCGTCGCCGCAGCGGTGCAGGCACGACAGGACGGCCGCGGTGTAGCCGGAGTCGACGGCCGGTGCGCCGTCCGCCGGGTCCGTCCGCCGGTTGTCGGCGATCAGCCCGTGGACCTGGAGCGGATTGCCCGCCGTGATGTCGTAGCAGGCGTCGCCGAGGCGTTCGGCGGCCGCCGCGCCGAGCTGCGCGGTCAGCAGATCGCGGACGGCGGGCCGGGACAGCGGGCGCAGCCGCAGCCGGCGGGAGTGCGGCTCCAGGGGCAGTTCCGCCTGGAGCACGGCCTGCGCGGCGGGCAGGTCGGGCGCCTCGCCCAGCACGATCAGCACCGGCTTCGTCCCGAGCCGCCGGACCACCGCGGCCAGGCACTGCAGCGACACCGTGTCCGCGTGCTGGAAGTCGTCGATACCGAGCACGACGGGGCCGGGCAGACGCTCGACGGCGTCCAGCAGCGGCAGGCAGAGAGTGTTGACGACCTGCGCCGACAGGGGGAGGGAGCCGTCGTCCGGGGTGGTGCCGGCCGCGGCGTGGAGCTGCGCGGTGTCCAGCAGACGGTCCGGGGAGCCGCCGCCGGGTACGAGGGCGGCCGCGCCGCGGTAGAGCTGGGCCCATACGCCGAACGGCACCAGGTGCTCGGTCCGTGACGCCGTCGCGCCGAGGTAGCTGCCGCCGCCCTGGGTGACCTGGCGGGCGAAGGTGCGCAGCAGCTCCGATTTACCGCAGCCGGTGGGCCCCGAGAGGAAGGCGAACCGTGCCGGGCCCAGCCGGTCGTCCGTCAGCAGTTGCTGGAGGACGGTGAGATCCTCCGTGCGCTCCTGGAGGTCGGAGAAGACAGCCTGGCCGTTCATCGCTGCTCATTCGGTCGTTGCGGAAAGCCGGGGTATTCCTTCACGTTTCTTCCTGGACGTCCTGGCGGCGCGCGCCCTGCGGATGGCGCCGACGCTCCGGGTGGGGGAGGGCGGGGAGATGTTCCGTACCGGTGCGTGTCCGCCCGGCCTCCTCGGGCCGGCGGGCGCGGCGGTGCGGATGTGCCCTAAGACGGACACACACGCGCTCATAGCGGGATTCCCAGGTCACGGGCGCGGGCGATGGCCTCCACGCGGTTACGGGCGTTCAGTTTCTGGAGCACGTTCTGCAGATAGCTCTTGACGGTGTTGCGGGAGATGAACATGGCGGTCGCGATCTCCGGGTTGCTCTGGCCGAGCGCGACCCGGCGCAGCACCTCGTGTTCGCGGGGGGTGACGACACCGTCCGCGGCGGCCGTGGCCGGCTGCCGCGGAGCCGTGGCGGGAGGCGGGTCGGCGACCGTGGCGGGGGTGACCCGCTCGACGGTGATGCCGTACCGGGTGACCGGCGCCGCCCAGTCCGGGTGGCAGGTCAGCAGCGCGACGCGGGGCAGGCCGAGGGCGGTCAGCATCTCGGCGACGATCCGGCTGCCGCTCTCCCGCTCCGCGCGGTACTGCGGGGACGCCACCGACGACTGGCGGCGGGCGCAACTGTCGAGCGTGCCGACGGCGCCGAAGCCGCGGCCGGTCTGCCGCAGGTAGAGCAGCACACCGCCGGCGTCGTGCACGGACCGGATGGTCTGCTGGAGGCGGGCCGCGCAGTCGCAGTGCAGCGCGCCCAGCACCTGGCCGCTGAGGCATTCGCTGTGCACCCCCACCAGCGGGACCCGCCCGCCGGCCGCCGGGGACGTGCCGAAGCCGAGCGCGACGTGCTCCCCGCCGTACGACAGGCCGCTGAAGGTGAACGACGTGCCGGTCGCGGTGCCGCCGCCCTTCAGACCGACCTGGAGTTCACCGGCGGCCCGCACCCGGGGCCGCGGCGGGGTCGTGGGCACGGTCCGCTCCCGCTCGCCGCGCGGCCGTCCGTCCGGGATCTGCCGCCGCGCGGCCGCCGGGTTCTCCGGGCTGACGAGAGTCATCGCCGCACTCCTCCGATCGCTGCGCCACGGGCCGTGCGGACGCCGTTCACCGTGTCGAGCACGGCGTCGGCGAGGGACCGTGGCACCCGGCCGCCGCGCGCCAGCGTCGGGGTGAGCCGTACCTCCGGGCCGAGCGCCCGGATCGCGTCCGCCTCCTGGGCGTCGGCGGTGTCCAGGACGAAGACGTCGCACAGGTCGCGGATCAGCTCCGCCGCGCCGGTGGCGGTGGCGGCCACGCCCCGGGACTCCATGAGGCGTTGCCTGCTGTCCGCCCGCCGCGCTTCGCCCGGATCCTCGAACGGCACCCGGCTGACGGTCGGGGTGACCGCCACCACCGGGCAGCGCACGTCCCGCAGCGCCTCGCGCATCCCCGGCACCGCCAGGACCGGGCCCAGGCTCGCCACCGGGTTGCTCGGGCCCAGGACGACGAGGTCGGCGCTCTCCAGCGCCTGAAGCACACCGGGCGCCGGGCGGGCCGCGGAGATGCCCGCGTACGTCACCTCGTGCACCCGGGGCGCGGCCGCGTCCCGCACCAGGAACTCCTGGTAGCTGCGGCGCTCGCCGTCGGTGCACAGCAACTGGGTGCCGACGGGCTGTTCGGTGGCGGGCAGGACCCGGCAGCGCAGCCCCATGCCGTCGGCGAGCCGGCGCGTCACCTCGGCCAGGCCCACCCCGTCGCGCAGCCACGAGGTCCGCAGCAGGTGGGTGGCGAGATCGGTGTCGCCGAGGTTGAACCACACGTCGTTGCCCAGCTCACGCATGGTCTCCATGCACCGCCAGGTCTCGCCCTTGGTGCCCCAGCCGCGATCGGTGTCCTGGCGGCCGCTGAGCGCGTACAGCGTGGTGTCGAGGTCGGGGCAGACCCGCACGCCGTGCGCCCAGAGGTCGTCCCCGGTGTTGACCACCAGGGTCAGGGGGGACGGGCCCGGCGCCGCCTCGTCCAGTGCTTCGTTCAGGGTGAGCCACAGGCGCGATGCGCCGATGCCGCCGCCGATTCCCACAACGTTGACCATGTCACTCCGCCTCAGCGCACTCATTCACCGGCCGCCGGAACCCGGCGGCTCTCAGGGACGACAGCAGGTCGGCGCGGAATTCCGCCGACCGGATCTCACATGATCTGCCCGGCACCCGGTCCGCCCGGGGGCGGGCGATCGGGGGTCGCCGGTACGCCTTCGGACCGGGGCTTTCGGGCTCTCCGCGTCCGGGCGACCGGCCCCGCACGGGGGCCGCCCGGGGCGGCAGGGGGGCGAGGGGGCCTAACCGGTCGCCCGGCCGGCGGGACCCGTCCGGACCGGCGCCGCCTCCCGGCGCCCGCCCGGCGGGGGCCCCACGCTCCCGTTTACGGCGTCTGGCCTGCGCGGACGCCAGCACCGGGGCGACGGTCTCCTGCATCCCGTAAAGCTGGAGCAGGGAGACCTGGAACCGCTTCTCGAACAGGGTGATCCGCTCCTCGGACACCTTCTGCGTGGCGATCACCGCCCGCAGACCGTGCGCGGTGTCCCAGACGCTCTCCTCCCGCGCGAGCAGCATGCACAGCGGCGCGGGCAGCAGCCCGGCGAGCGTCGCCCGCAGCGCCGCCGCCTGACCGGCCCACCGCTCGGCGGTGAAGCCCGGGGTGAGCGCGATCGAACCGCCGCTGACCAGCGCGGACATCGACGCGTACTGCTGGGAGTTGCCGCGGAAGAGCGGCAGCACGATCAACTGGCGGTCCTCGGGCCGCATCCGCAGCCGGCCGGCGATGTTGCGCCCGGCGCCCAGGTACGCGGCGTGGCTGAGCGGCACCTCCTCGGCGGGGCCGGAACCCGACGCGGCGTGCAGCACCCCGAGGAGGTCGTGCGGCCGGGGGCCGGTGCCGTCCCGCTCCGCGTCCCACGGCGCGCCGGACTGCGCGTCGCGTGCCGTGTGGAACGCGTCGGCGCCCTGCCCGCCGATGACCAGCAGATGGCGGCAGTCCGGCGCCTGGAGACAGGCGCGCGCCGCGGTCTCCCGCAACGCCGCCTGGACGACGGTGACGTGACAGCGGGAGCGGGCGAGCAGATAGCCCAGCTCGTCCGGGGTGTGCAACGGATCACTGGGAACGAGCACGGCGCCCAGCCGGGCCGCGCCGAACCACAGGTCGTAGAACTCCGGGCAGTTGCCCGTGTGCGCGTTGAACCGGTCACCGGTCCGCAGTCCGAGCGAGCGCAGCAGCCGCGCCGTCCGGGTCGCCCGTGCGTCCATATCGGCCCAGCTCAGGACCTGTTGGCCACCCTCCGGCGTCTCGGCGACGAGGAAGGGCTCGGCGCCGTGACGGGCGGCTCCCTGGGCCAGTGCGGCTGCGACGGTGTCCGCGGTTCTCGTACTCACGTCAGTGACTCTTGTGGGGCCACCTCACTTGGACCGCAACGGTTCATCAAATATTGCTTAACTGCTTGCTCAAGGTGATCGCGTGGTGACGCGAAGGGGTGAACAATGAGATCATCGACACCCCGCGCAGTGCGGTTCGATCGATGCGGGGAGGCGCTTTGCCGAGCGGTGACACACATGCTCTCGTCCTGGTGGTGGACGATGACGAGGACGTCCGGACGCTGGCCAGATGGCAGCTGGAGTCCGAGGGCTTCGAGGTGCTGACGGCGGCCGACGGACAGGCGGCGCTCGACGCCGTGGCCGAAGGACACCCTGATGTCGTCCTTCTCGACCTCACCCTCCCGCTCGTCGCGGGCCTGGACGTCCTCACCCATATCCGGCGCCGCTCCGCCGACCTCCCGGTGATCGTCGTCTCCGGCCGGTCCGGTGAGACGGACCGCATCATCGGCCTCGACCTCGGCGCCGACGACTACGTCGTCAAACCCTTCTCCCCGGCGGAGCTCGCCGCGCGGGTCCGCTCGGTGCTGCGCCGCAGCCGACGCGCCGAGACCGCGCCCGCGGCGCCCGCGCCCGCGGCGGAGCCGGCGGCCGAACCGCCGCGCCCCCGCAAGGGCCTGGTCATCGACCGGGCGACCCGGACGGTCACGGTGCGCGGTGACGCCGTGGAGCTGACCGCCCGCGAGTTCGACCTGCTGGCCTTCCTCGCGGCCTCGCCCCGCCACGTCTACACCCGCGACCAGCTCCTCGAACACGTCTGGCGGTCCTCCAGCGACTGGCAGGAGCCGGCCACCGTGACCCAGCATGTCCACCGGCTGCGACGGAAACTGGAACGCGACCCGGACCGCCCGCACTGGCTGCGCACGGTCCGCGGAGTCGGCTACCGCTTCGAGCCCTGAAAAACCCAGAAGGTGTCATGTTGCGCGAATTCGATCGGCGTGCGTCCCTCGATGCGGGCCCGGACACCGAGTCCATGCCGCAGTTGCTCGTCCACCACGCCCAGGTGCTGGAGATGATGGCGGAGGGCGCGCCGCTGCGGCCTGTCCTCGACGCCGTCACCAGCGCCCTGGAGGACCTGCTGCCGGGCACGATGTGCTCGGTGCTGCTCCTCGACGAACGCTCCGGGCGGCTGCACCACGGCGCGGCCCCCAGCATGCCGCAGCAGTACATCGAGATGATCGACGGTATGGACACCGGCCCCTGCGCGGGCTCGTGCGGCACCGCCGCGTACACCGCCGTGCCCGTCGTGGTGCCCGACATCCACCGCAGCGCCCTGTGGGACGACTTCCGGCCCGCCGCCGCGGTGGCCGGGGTGCGGGCCTGCTGGTCGACGCCCATACCGGGCAAGGACGGCCAGGTGCTCGGGACGTTCGCGGTCTACCACGACATACCGCACACCCCCACCGAGTACGAACGCCTTCTCGTCGAGCGCTTCACCCACCTCGCCGCCGTCGCCATCGACCACGACCGGCTCTTCGGCAGCCTGGCGCAGAGCGAGGAACGCTTCCGCCGCGCCTTCGACGACAACGCCGCCGGAATGGCGCTGCTCGGCCTCGACGGGCGGGTGACACGGGTCAACCGCGCCCTGTGCGCACTTCTGCGACGGGAGGCTTCCGACCTGGTCGGACGCTATTTCCAGGATCTGGTGGAGGAGGAGGACCGGGCCGGTCTGCTGCACGGTGTCGCCGCCGAGACCGACGACCGGCACCGCTTCGAACTCCGCTTCCGCCGCCTCGACGACGTGCCGATCGTCACCTCGACCACGTACTCCGGCGTCCGCGACGCCTACGGCAACATCGTCTCGTGGTGCGTCAACCTCGTCGACGAGACCGACCGCAAGGCCGCCGAGGAGGAGCGGCGGGCGCGTGCCGAGGCGGAGATCGCCCAGCGCCACGCGGAGGAGAACAGCCGCACCAAGTCGCAGTTCATGACCGCGCTGGGGCACGAGATCCGCACCCCGCTGCACGCCGTCGTCGGCTTCGGGGAGATGCTGCGCTCCGGCACCCTCAGCCCGGAGCGCAGCCGGGAGGCGCTGGACCGGATGCGGTCGGCCGCGGGCCACCTGGTGGACCTCGTCGACGACCTCAGCGACGTCGCCGCGATCGAGGCGCGTGCCCTGCGGCTGCGCACCGAGCCGGTGGCTGTCGGAGAACTCCTGACCGATGTGCACGGTCTGCTGGCCAACGCGGCGGACGAGGCGTCGGTGACGTTCGAGACCGAACCGCCCGAGGGCGCACCGGCCGTCATCGGCGACGAACGGCGGCTGCGGCAGGTGCTGCTGAACCTCGCCACCAACGCCATCAAGTACAACCGCCCCGGCGGCCGCGTCACCCTGGGCACCGCCCCCGCCGACGACGGCCGGCTCTCCCTGGTGGTCACCGACGACGGCCCCGGCATCCCCCGCCACCTCCAGCACCGGCTGTTCGTCCCCTTCGACCGGCTCGGCGCCGAACGCGGCAAGAACCCGGGCTCGGGCCTCGGCCTGCACGTCACCAAGGGCCTGGTCGACGGAATGGGCGGGGAACTCGCCATCGAGAGCGGCGGCGGGGCCCCCGGCACCGTCGCCCGCGTCACCCTGCCCGCACCCTGCGACACCGCCGCCCCGCCGCCCGGGGAGCGTCCCGCATCCCGGGACGCATGACGGGACGGAACGGGGCAACCCCCTGCGTACCGTGCCCACCGCCCGTTCGCCGTAAGGGATTTACGCGTACACTTCGCGGCGGCAGCGACGCGGCGCACCCCCTGTGTCCGCTGCTCAGGCCGTCGGGACGAGCCCGGCGCGCCGGGGGCCGGGCGGGCCCGCCGCCGCGGTCTCATCAGCGAACGACGAACGACACCGGCCGTCGGCCGCGCCCTCGCGGCACGCCGTGCCGGGGCGGTGCGGCGGTGCCGGAGCGGTAGTCCGGCGGCGCCGCTGCGGAGCCTTCCGCCGCCATCTGCCGACGCGCCGTCCGGTCGCCCGGGGCCGGACCCCGGGCGCGGGCGGCCCGAACACATCACACCGAATCAGGGAGCCGACCCGCTCCGGTGCACGACCGGTACGGTCGCCGACCCGACCCAGACGAAGGGGGAGCGGCGTTGGCCCGCCACCTGCTGATCGTGGACCCGGACGGGGTCGACGGACACCGCACCATCGCAGAAGCCATCCAGGCAGCCCGCAGCGGCGCCGTCATCAGCGTGCGGGCCGGGCGTTACGAGGAGAATCTCGTGGTGACCAAGATGGTCACGCTGGTGGCCGACGAGGCGGGCGCGGTCGTCGACATCGCGCCCCGCAAGGGCAGCGCCGTCCAGGTGCTGGCCGAGGCCGTCAAACTCTCCGGACTGCGGCTGCGCAGCGACGACACCGAACTCCCGGTCGTCGACGTGCCGCGCGGTCAGGCGGCCCTGGACGACTGTGAGATCACCGGCGCGTCCTGGACGGCGCTGCTCTCCCGCGAGGAGGGCTCCCTGGCGATGCGCGACTGCCGCGTCGTCAACCAGGCGGGCGCCGGGATCGTCGACATCTCCCGCGCCACCAGCGTCATCGAGAACTGCCTCCTCGAACGTCTCGGCAGCTCCGGCGTGGTGATCGGCGAGGACGCCGACCCGGTCGTCCGCGGCTGCACCGTGCGCGACGCCCGCGGCAACGGCGTCCTCGCCAACGGCCGGGCCCGCGGCACCGTCGAGGACTGCACCTTGACCACCACCGGCAAACCGGCCGTCGCACTGGAGGAGGACAGCGCCACCCGGATCGCCCGCTGCCTGGTGCGGGACACCGTCATCGGCCTGCATCTGTCCACCACCTCCCAGGTCACGGTGGAGGAGTGCACGGTCAGCCAGACCTCCAGCCACGGGATGACGCTCGGCGGCGACACCGACCCCGTCGTGCGCGGACTGCGGGTCGAGCGCAGCGACGGCCACGGCATCGTCGTCACCGGGCACGCCCGCGGCACCTTCACCGACTGCACCGTCGAGGACGCGGCGGGCTCCGGTGTGGTGGCCGAGGAGTCCGCCGCGCCCACCCTGACCGGCCTCACGCTGCGCGGCTGCGCGGCGGAGAGCCTGCTGCTCGCCGGGGACGGCGCGGCCCGCGTGGACCGCGCCGAGATCATCGCCGCGAAGGGCACCGGTGTCCTCGTCGACGGACAGGCCGCGCCGGTGCTGCGCCGGGTGAGCGTCACCGATCCGGAGGGCCACGCGCTGGAGGTCCGCTCCACCGGCCGCGCGCAGATCGAGGACGGTGAGCTGACCGGCGCGGGCCGGTGCGGCGTCGCCCTCGCCGAGGGCGCCCGGCCCACCCTCCAGGCCACCACCGTGCGCGGCGCCCGCAGCACCGGCGTCCTCGTCGGGCCGCGGGCCGCCGCCACCCTCCTGGACTGCGAGATCGCCGCCGCCGGGGCGGACGGTGTGCTGCTGGAGGAAGAGGCCGAACTGACCGCCGTCCGCACCTGGGTGCACGGCGCCAAGGCCAACGGCGTACGTGTCGGTGTGAAGGCGCGCGGCGCGCTCAACGGCTGCCGCCTCACCGACAACGCCGGGGACGGCGTCCGCGTCGAGAGCGAGACGCGCTTCCGGGTGACCGGCTGCACCGCCACCGGCAACGGCGGCGCGGGCGTCCGCCAGACCTCACCCGAAGGAAAGACCAGTGTCGAGTCGCTGACCAGCAGCGACAACACCGACCCGGACATCTGGGGCGAGGCCGCGGCCGCCGCGGGCGCGGGCGGCGGCGTGGACGCCCGGGGGCCGCTGGCCAAGCTCGACGAACTCGTCGGACTCCAGGGGGTGAAGGAGCAGGTCAACATGCTCGTCAACCTCAACCGGCTGGCGCGCCGCCGCCGCGAGGCCGGGCTGCCGGTGCCGAACAACTCCCGCCATGTGGTCTTCGCGGGCCCGCCCGGTACGGGAAAGACCACCGTCGCCCGGCTCTACGGCTCGATCCTCGCCTCCCTCGGCGTGCTCCGCTCCGGCCACATCGTGGAGGTCTCCCGCGCCGATCTGGTCGCCAAGATCGTCGGCGGTACGGCGCTGAAGACCACCGAGGTCTTCGAGAAGGCCCTGGGCGGCGTCCTCTTCATCGACGAGGCGTACACCCTCACCGCCCAGGAGGGCGGCGGCGCCAACTTCGGGCAGGAGGCGGTCGACACCCTCGTCAAGCTGATGGAGGACCACCGCGACGACGTGGTGGTCATCGCCGCCGGCTACACCGCGCAGATGAGCAACTTCCTCGACTCCAACCCGGGGCTGGGCTCGCGCTTCAGCCGCACCATCGAGTTCGAGAACTACACCGTCCCCGAGCTGGTCACCATCGTCCGCAACCAGTGCGAGGCGCACCGCTTCACCCTCGCCGAGGAGACGGAGAAGGCGCTCGCGGTGCATTTCGAGCGGATGCCCAAGGATGAGTCGTTCGGCAACGCGCGCGCCGCCCGCAAGGTGTTCGAGGAGATGGTGGACCGGCAGGCGTTCCGGCTGGCGGAGATGGCCGAGGTCTCCCAGGACGACCTGACCGCCTTCGTCCCGTCCGACGTCGGTGAGCAGGCGGCCGCCGCGGTCGGCGCGGGCACCGCCCGGCACGACAACGAGGCGCTGGACGAGGTCCTGGGCCGGCTGCGCGCCATGACCGGTCTGGAGGCGGTCAAGAACGAGGTCGAGGACCTGGTCAACCTCCTCGGCACGGCCCGCAGGCGGCAGGCGGCCGGGCTGCCCGCCACCTCCGTCGGCCACCATCTGATCTTCGCCGGGCCGCCCGGCACCGGAAAGACCACCGTCGCCCGGCTCTACGGCGAACTCCTCGGCTCCCTCGGTGTGCTGCCGCGCGGCCAGCTCGTGGAGGTGGCCCGCGCCGACCTCGTCGGACGGTACGTCGGCCACACCGCGCAGCTCACCCGTGACGTCTTCACCCGGGCCCGCGGCGGCGTCCTCTTCATCGACGAGGCGTACACCCTCACCCCCGAGGGCGGCTCCGGCAACGACTTCGGGCAGGAGGCGGTGGACACCCTCGTCAAGCTGATGGAGGACCACCGCGGGGACGTCGCGGTGGTGGCCGCCGGGTACTCCGGCGAGATGGAGCGCTTCCTCGCCTCCAACCCGGGCCTGGCGTCCCGCTTCTCGCGCACCGTCCACTTCGAGGACTACACCACCGACGAACTCCTCTCGATCGTGCAGAGCACCTGCGCCCGCGACGGCTACGAGTGCGTGCCGGAGACGGTGGACGCGCTGCGGCACCACTTCGCCGCCATCGAGCGCGGCGAGGACTTCGGCAACGCCCGCTACGCCCGCAAGGTCATGGAGGCGATGGTCACCCGCCAGGCGAGCCGCCTGAGCCGGATGCCGGACGCGAGCCTGGACGAGCTGCGCCGGTTGCTGCCGGAGGACCTGGCGAGCGCCAACCTCTGAGCGGCCACGCCGCCCCGGTGCCCGCCGTCCTCGCGGGCGGGCACCGGACACCGCGGCCGGAAAACACCGCCGTATACCCCCCACTTGTAGGTGGTGGCGGCTGCCCGGACCTGGGTGAATGAGGGGTCCGTGGCAGCCGGGGACCGCGTCCCGCCCACGGTCACGGCCGCGCCCCGCGCAGGGGCGGGTGGCCACGGGTGACGACGACGTGAGGGAACACCGCTGGTGGACAACTGCCGCGAGAGCACTGCCCGGTTCACCGCCCGCGGGGGGTACCGCCCCCGGCTCGGGGGCGGGCGCCGGGCCCTGACGCTCCTCGCCGCCTTCGGGCTGCTGGCCATGGGGGCCGGCCCGGCGTCGGCGGACGGGCCGGACGGCATCTCGCTGCCGCCCATCCCCCGGGGGGTGGAGGGCAAGTCCTGCACCAAGCCCTCCGCCAAGAAGATCTCGGGGCGCCCGTGGGCGCAGAACGTGCTCCGGCCCGAACTGGCCTGGGATCTGACCGAGGGCGACGGCGCGACCGTCGCCGTCGTCGACACCGGCGTCGACGCCCACGGCACACCGGCCCTGGCGGGGCGGGTCAAGGCCGGTCCGGATGTCGCCGGGGGCGGGGCGTCGGGCAAGGACTGCGTCGGGCACGGCACCTTCGTCGCCGGGCTGATCGCCGCCGCGCAGCCGGAGGACGCGGGCTTCGCCGGGATCGCCCCCAGCACCCACATCCTGTCCGTCCGGGCGACCGCCGACAACGGCACCACGACCCCGGACCGTCTCGCCGCCGGGATCGACGCCGCCGTCGCGGGCGGCGCGCAGGTGATCGACGTACCGGTGGCGCTGGCCGCCGGAAGTGCCAAGCTGACCGCGGCGGTGAAGGCGGCCCGCGCCGAGGACGCACTGATCATCGCCCCGGCCTACGGGGCCGAGCAGCTCGACAGCGGCAAGGCGGCGCCCGCCGCGTACCCCGCGCAGTTGCCCGGTGTGGTGGCGGTGGCCTCCCTCGCCCCGCCCGAGGGCCTGCCCGATCAGCAGCAACCGCCGCGTACCGCCCCGGATCTGGCGGCCCCCGGCGACAACGTGGTGAGCGTCGGGCCGCGCGGTGACGGGCACTTCACGGGCAGCGGCGCCGACTACGCCTCGGCGGTCGTGGCGGGTGCGGCGGCGCTGGTCCGTTCCTACCGGCCGGATCTGACGGCGCCGCAGGTCCTGGCGCGGCTCCAGCGCACGGCGTACCACTACCAGGGCGCGGTCTCCCTGGTCGGCGCGGGCACCGTGGACCCCGGAGCGGCGGTCACCGCCAACCTCGCCTCGGGCCGCGGGCCCGCCGAGGATCCCGCCACGGCGCTGCGGCTGCCCGGGCCGCCCTCGCACGCCGCCGAGCACCGTGCCTGGACGATCGCCGGGGTCTCGGCGGGTCTGATCGCCCTGCTGGGTCTCGCCGCCGCCGCCGTCCCGCGCGGGCAGCGGCGCGGCTGGCGCCCCGGCAGGCTGTCCGCCCCCACACCGGACGCCGCCGCCGACGCGGGTCCGGCCTCGTCCGGCGTCTGACCGCCATGGCCCGGACGCCCGGACCGGTCCCGGCCCGCCCCGCCCCCGCGCCACTTTCCGCGGGGGCGGGGTTCTTCCCTCGTTCTCCCTTTCCTTCTTCCCGCCTTTTCCCGCCTCTCCGCACCGGGAATTCGCCACCCCGAACCCTCCATCTGGGGGTGGTGCGCGACGGCATTTCCTCCCTGCTTTCCCACGCGGCGCGGGAAAGGTGCCCCATTTTGTTCCCGGTGAGGGTGAGGAAGGGGAGGGGGAGGGGGCTGGGTGTGCTTGAGCGAAGAAGTGAATTCATTCCCGTTCTGAAGGCGGGGAGGGGGTGTCGGGGTGCGCGACTCTGTCGTATTCCCAGGTGGAGGGCATGATGTCGGAAGTCGGCGATGCCTCCCGTCCTGCTCGGGAGCGTTTAACTTCGCGTATGCAGCTTTGCGTGGAGTTTGCCGCGCAGAAGGTTCGCCGTGCGCCGCGAGGGGGCCTCGGGAATTCCCTCACTTCCCCCGGGAGTACCCTCCGTAGTCGCTTGACCGATATCCCGTCACGATAGTCTTCCCGATAATCCGCGTCGGCCCGGAGGGTTTTCCGGGCGAAGAGAGCGAGCCGCCGTGAGCGACACCACAGTCGGCCTGTGCCGACTCACCGTCCGATCCCCAGAAAGGGCCTTCGACATCGGCGTGCCCGTCGATGTGCCCGTCGCCGACCTGCTGCCGGTGCTCGTCGACTACGCGGGTGACGATCTCCACGAGAAGGGCCTGGAGCAGGGCGGTTGGGCCGTCCAGCGGCTGGGCGGGCCGCCGCTGGACGACGAGGGCACCCCGCGCAGCCTGGAGCTGCGCGACGGCGAGACCCTCTACCTCCGCCCCCGCAACGAAACGCTGCCCGAGGTCGCCTACGACGACCTCGTCGACGGTGTGGGCGAGGCGCTCCGCAAGCGCCCCGACTCCTGGCGCCCCGAACTCACCCGCCGGCTGCTCCTCGGCTTCACCGTGACCGCGCTCGCCGTCGGCCTGATCATCCTCGCGCTGCCCGGCTCGGGCGTGCTGCGCGCCGTCATCGGGGCGGGGCTGGCGCTGCTGCTCATCGTCTGCGCCGGTGCCGCCTCCCGCGCCGTGGGCGATGCCCCCGCGGGCGCGGTGCTCGGCACGATGGCGGTCCCCTACATGGCGCTCGCCGGGGCCCTGGTGCCGTCCGGCGGGGAACCCGAAGTCCTGCTGGGCGCACGGCTGCTGGCGGCCGGTGCGGCGGGGGCCGGCGCCGCCGTCCTGGCCCTGTCGGCGGTCGCCGCGTACGCCCCGCTCTTCCTCGGCGCGCTGACGGCCGCCCTCTTCGTCGCCGTCGGCGGCGCCGGAGCCGTCGCCGGACTGCCGCTCGCGCACGCCGCCGGTATCGCCGTCCTGTGCGTCCTGATCTGCGGCGGGCTGGTGCCCAGCCTCGGATTCCGGCTGTCGGGGCTGCGGCTGCCGGTGCTGCCCTCCAACGCCGACCAGCTCCAGGAGGGCATCGCCCCGCACCCCGCCGAGCAGGTCAACTCCCGCGCGATCCTCGCCGACAGCTACATGACCGGTCTCTACGCGGCCCTGGGCCTGGTCTCCGTCGCCTGTCTGACCGCCCTGCTCACCGCCCCCGCCGCGGACGGCTGGCCGCCCCGCGCCTGCGCCTGCGTGCTGAGCGTGCTGTTGCTGCTGCACTCCCGCCACTTCGGCAGCCTCTGGCAGCGGCTGGCGATGGCGGTCCCCGGCGTCTACGGGCTCGCCCTGGCCGCCACCCTCACCGCGGCGGGCTTCGCCCTTCCCGCGCGGCTCACGCTGGCCGCCGCGCTGCTCGCCGCGGGAGCCGTCTCCGCCGTCGCCGCCTGGACGGTGCCGGGCCGCCGCCTGGTGCCGTACTGGGGCCGCATCGGCGACGTCCTGCACACCCTGACCGCCGTCGTCCTCGTCCCGCTGACGATCCTCGTCGCCGGCATCTACCAGCAACTGCGCGCCATCAAGGGCTGATCCGGCCGCGCCGGCGACCGCCGGCCGCACCACGCGGCCGGGGAAGCCGAGGAAGGGGAATGACATGCAATCCAGGCGGGACCAGGTCCAGGCCCACCTGTTCGTGATGAGCCGGTTGTCGGCGGGGATGCTCCGCGTCGAACCCGACGCCCCGGACGCGCCCAGCGCCCGCACCAAACGCGGTCTGATCGGCGGCACCATCGTCGCCGTGCTCGCCGCCATCGGCGTCACCCTCTACGGGTTTCTCTCCCCGGGCGGCGCCACCTCGTGGAAGACACCGGGCACCCTCGTCCTCGTCGACGACTCCACCAGCCGGTACCTCTACGCGAACGGCGCCCTGCACCCGGTGCTCAACGAGGCGTCGGCGAAGCTCATCGCCGGTACCCGGATGACCGTGCAGCACGTCAGTGCCGCCTCCCTCGGCGGCACCCCGCACGGCGCCCCCGTCGGCATCGTCGGCGCGCCCGACGCGGTGCCCGCGCCCGACGCCCTGGACAACGGCGCCTGGCTGGCGTGTTCCGGGCGCGTCACCGACGCGTACGGCAAGAAGCGGACGCTGCTGAGCGTCGCGGTCGGCAGCGACGGGAAGGGCCGCTCCCTCGACGACGCCACCGGCACCCTCGTCACCTCGCCCTCGGGCGGGGTCCAGCTCCTCTGGCACGGTATGCGGCACCGCCTCGACACCGAGCACGGCGCGCACACCGCCCTCGGCTGGGCCGACAAGGACCCCCTGCCGGTCAAGGACGACTTCCTCAACACCCTGACCGCGGGCACCGACGTCGCCTCGCCCCCGGTGCCCGGCCGCGGCTCCGACGGCCCCGAACTGGCCGGCGCGCCCAGCCGTATCGGCCAGCTCTTCACCGGCTCCGGCCAGCACTACCTGCTGCGCGAGGAAGGACTCGTACCGCTGACCCCGCTCCTCTTCGACCTGCTGCGCGGTGACACCCGTACGCAGAAGGAGGCGTACGGCGGCGCCACCGTCGAGGTGCGCGGCATCGGACCGGCCGACATCCAGGCCCACCAGGCGTCCTCCGGCGTGGGCAACGCGCTCGCCCAGGGCCTGCCCGCCACCGCACCGCGCCTGGTGGCGGCCGACCGTACGCAGGACGTCTGCGCCAAGGTCACCCCCGGCGACGGCACCAAGGGCCCGGTGACCGGTATCGCCGTCCTCGACGCGAAGGACGTCCCGGCAGGTGCGCCCAACGCCCAGCCCGGCATCCAGGCGGGCTGCCTGCCGTCGGACCGTGTCTGGGTGCGGCCCGGCAGCGGCGCGCTGGTGCGTGCGCTGTCCTCGGGCGGCGCGGGCGCCTCCGACTACCTCGTGACGGACTCCGGCACGGTCTACCCCCTGCCCCCGGCGGCGGCCAAGCAACTCGGCTACGACAACGCCCGGCCGGTCACCGTCCCCGGCACGCTGGTGCAGCTCCTGCCCACGGGGCCGAGCCTGGACCCGGCCAAGCTCGCCAAGGGCGGCGTCGTGCCCGCGGCGGCCGGCACGTCCGCGAACTGCCCGTCCGGGAGCGGCGCATGAGCACGGCGCCGCGGGGCCCGCGGAGCGGCGCGGCGGGGCGGGCGCGGCGGAGACCCGTGCCCGCCCCGGCCCGACCCGACACCACCGAGGAACGAAACCCATGAGTGAGATCAGGACCACGAGCGACCTCCGGCGGATCTTCGCCCAGTACCCGCAGTTGGCCGCGCAGGTCGAGACCCTGGGCCACGACATCGAGCAGATCGCGACGCTCAACAAGAAGGGCGCCGGGACCAACGACGAGGTCCACGACCAGTACACGAAGATCGCCGATCCGGCGACCGAGGTGCTGCGGAAGGTCGTCCAGCTCATGGGCGACGTCACGGCCAAGACCGGCCAGGACGGCGACGACGTCATGCGGCTCTTCGAAGCGGCCGAGCACGACAGCGAGGCGCTCGCCAAGGCGTGGGACGTCCTGGAGGCGGCGGAGAAGGGCATCGAGAAGGGCACCCCGAAGAAGGGCCAGGGCGATGGCGGTCACTGAGAGATGACGCCGACGCGCGTCCCCGAGAGCGCCCGCTCCCCGCTCCGCTCCTCCGGCACCGGCCCGTTACGGGCGGCCGGAGCGAGCGGCGCGGGCGCCTCCTGACGGTTCCTTGCACCCCACCCTTCTTCCGCGTTCCCGTACGCGTACCGCCACGCTCCGCACGACGGGCACCCGCCCGCGCACAGCATCACCAGAAAGGGGTCTGCTGTGGCCCTCATGCCCTCCCAGGACGTCATCAACTTCCTCAACACCATCGGCATGAAATGGCCGCAGGCGGACGAGGACGTGCTGCGGGAGGCCGAGGTCGCCTACCGGAAGACGGCGGTGGACTTCCGGCAGGCCGAGGAGTGCTTCCTGGAGGTGGCCAAGCACATCAGCGCGGAGTTCAGCGGGGCGAGCGCGGATCAGTTCGGCAACTGGGTGTCGTACCTCGCCTCCGGTGACCAGCCCGTCCTCCGGGCCGCGGCGGCGCAGTGCGAGCAGCTCGCCAAGAACGCCGCCGACACCGCCACCGACGTGGAGCACACGAAGTGGTCGGTCATCGGCCAGGCCGTCGCGATGATCGCGGTGGAGGCCGCCATGGCCGCGTTCCTCTGGTTCCTGGGCCCCGGCGCGGTGCTCGGCCTGAGCTTCGAGTACGCGCTGGTCCAAGAGTTCATCATGAACCTGATCGCGGCGTTGCTGCGGTCCATCGCCACCCAGGCCGTGATCGGCGCCGGGGTCGGCGCCGCGGTCGACCTCGGGATCCAGGACCTCCAGATGCGCCAGGGGCACCGCGACGCCATCGACATGAAGCTGCTGGGCCAGGCAGCGGTGGCCGGGGCCATCGGCGGTGCCATCGCCGCGCCGTTCGACCTGATCGGCGTCGGCATCGGCAAGGCGATCGGCAACCGCGTCGGCCTCGGGGTCAAGGGCGTGCTCGGCAAGGAGTTCGGCCACCTCTTCGAGGGCGCGGCCGTGGCCCCGGCCGGTCAGTTCGGCAAGGCCGAACAGCGGGCGTTCAGCCAGGAGTTCGCCCACGAGTTCGCCGGCCTCATCGGCAACACCCAGTACGAGCTGGCCAACGGATTCGAGAAGGGCCTGTTCAGCAAGGGCTTCAAGGGCCTCGTCGGCAAGGGCGCCGCGGGCGGCGAGGGCACCATCGCGCACGCCTTCACGGAGAAGACCGGCGACCTCTTCGCCAAGAACTTCGGCGGGAAGCTGCTGACGGCCGAGGGCACGGCGATGACCGGGGCCCAGGCCAGGACGTTCGGCAAGGACTGGGCGCGGGCCATGATCCACGAGAGCGGCGAGGCCGCCGCCCAGGGCATGGAACACGGCGCCGCCAAGGGCCTCGGCGCGGGCGCCGGAAAGGAACTCCCGCAGACGGTGGACGAGGTGGTCGCCAAGCACCTCGGCAGCGACGGCACGAAGGAACTCCTCGGCACGGGCATGCCCCACGCCATCCGCGAAGCGCTCGGCACCCACCTCGAAGGCGACCTCCGCTACCGGCTGGCCGGCCTGGCCGCGGGCACCGTGACCGACGGCGCCAACAACGCGCTCTCCGACGCCGTCGTCAACTACGTCTACACCGGCAAGTTCGAGACGACCGGCGGCGCGTTCCTCGGCGGCATGGTCATGGGCGCCGCGGGCCGTGGCCTGGGCGAGTACGTCATGCCGCCGATCACCAGGCACACCATCCACCCGGCGATGGCGGCGGTCGCCGGCGGGCTGTCGGCCGCCCACCAGCACGTCCTCGGCCCGGCGGTGACATCCGTGGGCGAGAGCCTGAAGGGCGTGAAGGAGAGCCTGTTCGGACCGGCCGTGACGAACGGCGACACCGTTCCGCTCCTGTCGGACACCGCCAGCATCGCCACGACCAGCACCTCGGACCTCTCCACCTCGGACTCCAGCACCCTGAACGGGTCGGACGGCGGCGACGGGTTCTTCGGCAAGGACTTCGGCAAGGGCTTCGGGGGAGACAAGGACGACAGCGACACGGTCAGCACCTTCTCCGGCACGGGCACCGTTTCCAGCACGGACACCTCCTCCAGCGCCGACACGCTCCTCACGCACAGCTCGGACGACAGCTCCACCACCGGTGCGGACGGCGACGCCGGGGCGGGCTCCGGCACCGGGGCGGCACACCTCGCCGGGGCCGCGGGGTCGTACGCGCCGGAGCACTCGGCCGGTGCCCCCGGCCGCAGCACCGGAGCGTCCGCGGGCAGCACCCCGCAAACCGGCCCCCCGCAAACCGGCGCCCCGCACCCGCAGCGCACCTCCTCGCAGACCGACACGGGCCACGAGCAGACCCGTACCGGGCCCGCGCCCAAGCCGGGTCAGGACCCCGCCACGGTGCCGTCGCCGAAGAAGGTCGCCACCACCGGCGGTCAGGGGGAGACCGCCGTCACCGGCCACCCCTCGTCCACGGCCCCCACCACGCCGCAGGCGCCCACGGCCCATGCCACGGAGAGCGGCGGCGCGCCCGCCCACACCACCGAGGAGACCGGCGCACCGGCCCCGGCCACCGGTGAGCACACACCGGCCACGGACCCGCCGCAGCCCGTCACCACCGCATCAGGGGCGGAGACCCGGAGCGGGGACGAGGACACGGACGCCACGGGCACCGGGTACGGCACGGACGTCCTGCCGGACCCCGCCACCGACCTGACGGACCGGATGATCCGGATCCGCGTGGCCCGCCACCTCGGCGACCTCACCGAAGCCCCCGGCGGTGAGGTGTACGGCCCCAAGACCCTGCTGCAGACGGTGTTCGGCACCGGCGGCCCGTACGACGACCCGTACATGGGGCATTACGGCAGCAAGACTTCGCCGAGCGGCCTGCCGCACGACGACAGCGGTCCGCTGCGCTCGCTGACCGAGTGGGAGCGGCAGGAGTGGGTCCAGGAGCAACTGCTCGCCGCGCGGCTCCCGCAAGGCGTTTCCGCGAGCCTGCTGAGCGAGCACCTGGACGCCTTCCTCACCACGCTCCACGCCGACCTGCTGACGGAGTTCACCGCTCCCGCGCAGGCGACGCGCCACTTCACCTCGGCGCCCGACTGGTCGGAGCACCCCGACGCGGCGAAGCGCGCCGGAAAGTGGCACGCCGAACAGCGCCGGATGGCCGGCGCGTACGAGGGCGAACTGTCGCAGGCCCAGCGCCTCGCCGCCCGCGAGGAGCACTTCACGACCGTCTTCGAGCAGTGGGCGGGCGAACGCTTCGGCGGCGGTTCCCGTGACGGCGGCGCCGCCCCCACCGACGCGCACCAGTTGATCCCGTACCAGGGCCGGGGCGGCACGTCACCGGCCCCGGGCGAACAGCACTCCGCCGTCCTCCAGCGCCTCCACGACCAGGTACGCGAACTCGCCGCACGCAACCTCACCCTCGACCGCCACGACCCGCTGTCCTCGCCCGAGAACCTCCGCGCCCACCTCGACCGCGCCTGGGTGATCGAGCACGGCGTGGAGCACCTGAGCAACTGGTCCGAGGCGGCGTTCGGCAACTGGCGCGACGGCCTCTCCGAGGAGTACCGCGCACTGCTCGACGCGACCGCGACCGGCCCCGGCACCCCGCACCCCGACGACGCCCGCCGCGTACAACTGCCGCTGACCCACGGGGAAAACCTGCTCACCGAGGTCCGGCACGCCTTCGAACAGCAGGCCCGCGCCCTCCTCGACCAGCTCCTGGGCACCGGCCCGCTGCGCACCGACCCGCGCACGATGATCGCCACCCTGGACGCGCTGAACGAGGGCGCGTTCCGCACCGAGGCCCTGACCGAACACCTCGGCGCACAGGCCGGGCCGGTCGGCGCCTCCCTCACCTCCGCGCTGAACAGGCTGCACCGCACCTTCGACGAAAGCCTGGAGGACCTCGTCCACCGCCGTGGCGCGGAGGAGTACGTCGAGCAGGTGCTCGCCTCCGCCACCCGGCCCCCCGGGCCGGCGGCCCGGTGGACGGGGTCCGACGCGCCATCACCGCTCTCCGACGGCGGCCGGGAAAGGCTCCGCCGCCGGTGGTGGGAGGCGTACGACCGGGACCGCCGGGAGTTCTACGGCGCCCCCGGCAGCAGGCAGCGGCCGACGGAATCCGGCGTACCGGAGGACACCTGGTACGCCCGGCGCCGGCGGCGTGAGCAGGAGCTGCACCGCCAGGTCGAGGTGCAACTCGCCAAGGAGGCCGCGGCGAAGGAGGCCGTCGCGGCGGTCGAGCAGGCCGCGGACACCTGGCAGCAGGCCCTGGCCGTGGTCTCCGAGGAGATCAAGGCGAAGCTCGGAGCCGCGTTCGCCCTCCACGGGCAGCAGCCCGCCTCGATGGACGCCCGCCGCACCGCCGCCCGCACCCTCGGCGACGCCCTCCACCAGCAGATCGACAAGTGGGCGGAGGCCGCGAACCGCGACCCCGCCGCGATCGGCCGCCTCCTGGAGGAATACACCCGACCGGACGAGGTACGGCGCCGGATCGCCCTCGCGACCGCCCGCGCCGAGGCGGCCCGCACCGCCCGCGCGGAAGCCGAACAGCTCGTCGCCGACGAGGCCGAGCACCTCGCCCAGGACGCCCGGGACCGCTTCGTCACCGAGCACGTGGACCGCGTCACCGCCCAGTTCGACGCCCTCTTCACCCTCGACACCGTCTTCGGCACGGCCCGGCAGCCCTCCTCCCGGCTGCTGACGTACCCGGAACCGGAGGGGGTGGACGGAACGGACGGAACGGACGGCACGCGGGGCGCGGACGATTCCGCTCTCTCGTCCAAGACGCCGGAGCCGGAGCCGGAGCCGGAGCCGGGCGCGGGGGTGACGGTGGACGAGGCCGCTGCCGTGAAGATGACGGCGGACGTTGCCGGGAACTCAGCGGCGGACACGGCGGCGGGCACCGCCGCGAACCCGGCAGCGGACACCGCCGCGAACTCGGCGGCGGACTCGGCAGCGGCTGAAGGCGCGAACTCGGCGGCGGACTCGGCAGCGGCCGAAGGCACGAACTCGGATTCGGCCTCGGACTCGGCCTCGGAATCAGACTCGGCCTCGGACACGGCGGGTCCCGGGGGAGGGGCCGCCACGCGCACGTTCCCCGAGGCGTTCGCCGCCTGGCAGGACGGCCGCGCCGGCCTCAGCGGCGAGTTGAAGCCCCGCCTGCTGTTCGAGATCAGCGCCACCGACGGCCTGGGCACCTGGGCCGGCGGCTTCGGCGACGCCGCCGCCCGCCACACCGTCCACCAGGACGAGGCACGCCGCATCGGCAACCGCACCCGCGAGGACTGGTTCACCACCTTCCAGCAGACCTGGGGCCCCGAAGACCTCGACACCGCGCGCTGGCTCGCCCACGAACGCGAACACAAGGACCGCTTCGGCGCCGCCACCACCTCCGCCCTGACACCGGAGTCCGCCCTCACCCGCACGGGTTCCCGCCCTGAGGCGGAGGAGATCTTCGAGCAGCTCACGGAGCAGCACCGGGGGGATGAGGGGGTGGTCACCGGGGAGCCGGAGAAGATGCCCATGGCGGACTCCGAGGTGACGCCTGCTCCCCTCACGGACTCCGAGGTGACGCCGGCGCCGAAGGCGGACGCGACGCCCGCAGCGGCCACGGACATCGAGATGACCCCCGATCCGGCGAAGCCGCTGGAAATCACCGACGAGGTCTTGCGGTCCCTTTCCCCGTTGGACCGCCTGGCTGACGGGCTCACCGGCGAGGCCCCCGTCATCAAGACCAGCGGGTGGCGGCAGACCGAGATCCATGCCGCCCCCGAGATCACGCCTTCCTCCGCCGCCGTCACCAAGGGCACACCACCTCGACCGGGCGAGGACGCCCTCACCGCAAGCACCTCGGACCAAAGGCCCGGCACCCGGAGCACCGAACCCTGGAGCGACGATTCGTGGAGTGACGAGGAACGGCAGGCGCTGGACGTCCTCCGCCTCGATGAGAAGGTGGCCCGCCCCGAAGATCTCCTCCGGGCCGCGCGCCGGATCATGTCCCCACAGGACCTGGTGGAGCACCTTGAGGGCTGGGGCGGGAAGTCCAAGGCCCCGGATGAGCTTCTTCCGCTGGCTCACTCCCTTCTGAGGTGGACGGCGCAGCGGGAGGGCACCCCTGAGGCGGACGCACGGAGCGCGGCGCTCCGCGAGGTGCTGGACGTGCTCCTCGGGGAGGGCAGGGAAGCCGCCGAGAGGCGTGCGGACGAGCTGTCCGAGAAGCAGGTGAAGGCCGCGCTGGAGAAGCTGGGGCAGACGGCCACGAAGCAGATCGAGAAGCGCGGCCCGGAGCCGAAGGAGGGCTGGGAGACCTGGCTCGCGGACAAGACCTGGGTCGGCTCGAAGGCCCGCCGCTGGGGAAAGCTCCCGGGGGGCGCGGCGTCGGAGGAGTGGAAGATCTCAGGGCGCCGTGAGCCGCGGACGTCCGACCTCCGGGGCGCGGGGCCGTCGGCCCCCGCACCGAGCACGAGCACGCCGCAAGGGCAGGGGGCTTCCGGCGCCCCGCAGAGCCACGGTTCGGACAACGCGGGCCCCTCTTCCTCGTCCGGGGGACAGCGGGAGCGCTGGATCACCACATACACACCGGCGCTGAACCCTCTTGTGGGGGAGGAGATTCCCGGTCTCCCCCTCCAGAACATCGGTACCGGGCAGGACCGGGACGCCTACCCCGCGGCACGGCGGACCGATGCGGATACGGAGCAGCCCGCCCCGAACGAGGAAGCTCTCCCCTCGCACGGGGAGCAGCCCGGGACGGACAGCGATTCCGCCCCGCGTGAGCGGATGGTCGCAGACCTCGACGATGATGATGAGCCGGATCTGCTGGATCTTGCGCGGCGTGCGCAGGACAGGCGGGATGACGAGCCGCGTCCGCTGGACGAGTTCGATGACGAGCCGGACCTGCTGGATCAACTGTGGAGTGCGCAGCACGGTGAGCAGGGCGGGCGGGATGACGAGCCGCGTCCGCTGGATGAGTTCGATGACGAACTGGAGCCGCTGGACCTGATGCGGCTCGCGCAGCTTGGCGGGCTGGACACCGGCCTCTTCTCCAAGATGGCCCGTTCTCTGGGAGTGGAGCCTGACCATCTCGCCGTGATCGCCGATGAGTTCGCCTGGGCCGGCGGCCAGGGATCGCCGTCACTCGTGGGCCTGGCCGTGCACCGGCTCCGCAGCCGGCTCCAGGAGCTGGGTTTCGAGCCCGGTGATCTCGGTTGGTTCGCGGACCGGGGTGAGCGGTTGACCCTGGCGGACCTCGCGGACTTCGGGATCCACGTACGTGATGTCGGCAAGCAGTCCATGCCGGAATTCCGGGCGCAGTCCGCGGAGGCCCGGGACCGGATGGTGACGGACTGGTTCAACCGCCGGGAGATCTCCGGCACACACCTGCGGGAGCTGGGCTTCGAGCCCGGTGATCTCAACTGGTTCGCCGTTTCGGGCAAGCCGCCCGCCCTGACGGATCTCGCGGATTTCCGTAGGTATCTGCGTGATGAACGCGGGAAGACCGTGGAGGAATTCCGGGCGGAGACCGCGGAGAAGGAGGTCGGGGCGCAGTCCACGGAGATCCGGCGCCGGGCGGTGCGGGACTGGCTCAGTGCCCGCCCCGGGGAAACGGGCTTCCGATCCGGGGAGGAGAGTCTGGCCGAGCTCCTGATCCCCGACGCGGCCCTGCGTGACACGGCCGTGCGGGGCGCGCGTCTGCTCGGTGTGGACCTTCAGGACCTGATCCGGCTCTACCCCCAGCAGGTGGAGATGTTGCACCAGCTGCGCAAGGGCTTGGCCCAGGAGAATTCCGGCAGCTGGAAGATCCCCGTGCAGTGGGCCGGCGCCGTGCGCGGAAGCATGACCGGCCTCGGCCTGCGGGAGACCGCGGACTGGGCGGCGCTGCGACGGCTCACGGAGGGCTTCGTCCCGCTGCGGACCTCCGGTCGGCCGGTCAGCTCCTCCGTCGGCGGGATGGACGCCGTCCGGAAGCGGTTGGGCGCCCTCCTCTATCGCGATGTCAATTTCGTACTGAACAACCTGGGTACGTCGCTGCGCGAGCTGCTGCACTCCACGGCCGTCGAGCAGTACAACGAGATCTTCACGGTGCTCGCGGAGAAGCCGTGGCTCCGTACCCCTGAAGCGCTCGGCAGGCTCCACCGCGATCTCGCCGACAACAGCCCTGACAACGCCGGCGTGGAGAAGCTGACCCCGGAGGGGGTGCGTGCGGTGACGGCGGCCTGGGCGTCCACCGAGAACACGCCGGCCACGGACGGGCCCGCCCCGGCGGTGTACCCCAGCGGCGGCACACCGCCGCCGCCCTCCTATGCGGATGCGTCGGCCGGAGAGGAGCCGCCCGCGTACGGACACGCGGAGACCGCCCCGTCCGATCAGCAGATCCACGACGCTGCCGCGTCCCTGACGCGGCCGGCCGCCGCCACTCCACATGCCGAGCACTGGACTTTCCAGCCGCAGATGCTGGCCGATGACCGGGCCGCGGCCAGGCACTTCCAGGAGAGGTTCGGCCTGCGTAGCCCCCACGTGGAGATCGTCCTCTCGGACGTCGCCAAGGTCCTTCACGCGGAGACACCGCAGGAACGCGCCTGGCTCTACCGGTTCCTGGCCGACCCCGCGATCACCGGGCCGGGCGCTCTGACCACCCGCGAGTGGAACGACATCTGGTACGCGCCGTCACACATCGCCGAGATGATCCGTTCGGTGGGCAGCCGGAGCGGCTTGGGCAGGGACATCACCTTCACGGAACTGCTGGTGAACCAGGACTTCTTGGATGTCCTGAACTTCCTCGACGACAGCTCCCCCAGGCGGCGGGCCCCGGAAACCGAACCGGTGGCGCCCGGCGCCGCCGCGGCCTTCGAGAAGCTGATGGATTGGGTCAGCAGTGCCAAGGGATGGCACAGCCTGGACCACTACACCGGCCGTTTGAACCAGCGGGTACAGCAGGCGGCGACCTTCCGGATCTACGAGGCACGGTTCTCCGGGCGTGCCCTGGAAGCGCGGCGTTCACCCGTGGTGGCGCGGCTTGAAGGGCGCAGCCGGGGATTCTCGAGGTTCGTCGAGGAGAACGGCGGCCGGGGCACGGCCGATTGGATCGCCGTCCTCACCGAGCGTCTCGGACGTCTGCCGCAGGCCGAGTTCGACGCGCTCCGCGCGGCTCTCCCCCGCCTGGAGGATGAGCTGATCCCTGTGCTCTGCCATCTCGCCCTGGACCTCAAGGTGTCCCCCAACTGGTACGGCCAGTTGCACACGTTGCGTAACGGCTTCGCCGCCGGCCTGCGGGAAGGCCAGCACCCGGCCCACTGGCTGGATGACACCGTCGAACTCTTCCGGAAGGAGATCGGCGGTTCCAGCACCTCCCCCGTGGCGCCGAAGGCGCTACAAGCGGCCCTTTGGGTGTCGGACGCCCATCACATCCCTGTCGGCGACCTGAACGACCTGGGGTCGTATGTGGAGCACCGGCTGTGGGGGAGCCGCGGAGGCACCGCCGGCCCGGGACACCAGGGGAAGATCTGGGCGAAGGTCTGGGAGGCGCGGACATCCCGGGGCGGGCTCGTGGACAGGTCGGGGCGCCCGGTGGAGATGGGCGACCTGGTCGCCGAGTGGCGAGGCGGTCGGCTCGGTCAGTTCCAAGTGGCAGGCGTTGAAGAGCTCTACCGTGGTCTTGGCCAAGTCCTGTGGGGGCAAGGGGGCCGCACGCTCTGGGGAGACCTGCTCGCGCTCCACGAGGCGTTGCAGGAGACGCCCCATGGGCTCTTCGACCTCGTGGCATCCGGGCAGTGGTCCGAGCAGCACCTGCACCAGTACGTCAACGACTGGCTGAGGACCCCCGAATCCATCGACGACCTGGCCGAGCTGGTCCTGGGGTGGGGGATGGTGATCGGCAACGATGCCGAAGCCGGTGCCCGGCGCAGCGCCATGAGGACGGCACGGCGCCGAGTGGGCCGCGAACTGCTCCTGCACGGCTTGGATGCGGCCAGGTGGCTCGCGGGGCGCCTGTCGGAGAAGGAGCGGGTGGCGGAATGGAACCGGCTCCCGCAGCACCGGCAGCACGAGTACGCCCAGCGTGAGAACGAGACGAACGGCCAGTGGCTGGCGCGGTGGGCAGCCGCGTCCTGGATCGGGACGGATCAGCGGCGCATGCAGCGCCTGGGCCGTCTGCGGGGCGGCATGTCGCGGCAGCAGGAGCAGCAGCCCCAGGAGCACGACCCGTACCAGGCATCCGGTTCGCAGAGCGAGGGCACGTCGGCCTCCGCGTCCGGCTCGGGCACGGGGCAGCAGGCGGCCGGGCCGCATGACCTGTTCCGTGACGACGAGGAACTGCTGCCCTACCGAAGGGCGCGCCGAGAACGGCTCTCCCCGATCACGGAGGAGGACGAAGAGGCGGCGGAGAGTGCCGCAACGGACGACGCCACGCGCCTCTCGCCGCAGGAGGAGTTCTCGGAATTCGTCGAGAAGCTCGCGGACGAGGCCGCTGAGCGGAGCGAGGGTCTGGCGAACGAGATCAAGGGGATGGCAGCCCTCATCGAGGACCATGTCCTGCCGGACACCGTGAACCCCTCCCTTCTGCTGAGCAAGACGGTCGACGGCGCCCTGTCGGGTGAGGACGTTCCGGAAGGGGGCGGCCGGAGCGCGGTGAAGCGTGTCCTGGAGCATGTGGACTCCCACGGGGAACTGCCTTCCGATGACGTGTTCCCGTCCGTCCTCATCGACCCCGGAACCCTGCCGCGGCAGATACAGGAAGTGCTCCGCACGCTCGGTCTGTCGTACGCCGACGCGCTGGAGACCGCCGGGCGTCTGGAGATCGTGCCCGAGTGGCTGGCGCCCCTCGCCGGTGAGCTGTCCTGGAGTCAGGAACTCATGTCTCACGAGCGTCCCTCCGTGCTCGCGCACGCGGTGAAAAGCCGCCTGGGGCTGATCGGATTCGCACCCCAGGACCTGGAATGGTTCGCGGGGTACGGCGACGTGACCCTGACGGATCTTGCGACCTTCCGCCACTACCTGGAGAGCCGGAACGACTCCGTCGCTCTGCTGAGGGGCCGCCCGGAGGACGTTCCGCAGCAAGTGCGGGACTGGCAGCGGTGGGGGGAGGAGCAGTGGAAGCTGCGGGATGCGCTGGACGACTTCGCCATGCTGGAGGAGATGGGCCGCCTCGATCAGCAGTACCTGCAGTCGCTGGTGGAGATGTTGAGGGAGAACTGGCTGCTGGAGAGGGAGGAGCTGTGGCATCTGGAGAAGAGGTACCAGCTCCGCCAGTGGGATGACGTGGACCCGAGGCACCTGGTCGAGGAGGTGAGGCCGGAGTTGGAGAAGCTGAAGCAGTCCCTCCACGATCCGGCGCGCCTGCTGGCGAAGGCGGTCGTGTCCGCCGCCCCCCTCACCGGCGCCTCGACGACGGACGGTGGGCACACCGACGTCGCCGACACCGTGCAGAAGGCCGCGCAGGAACTCGGCCTCGGCGTCGTGGAACTCGTCCAGCTCTTCGAAGCGGACGTGCGGGTGCTGCACCGCCGGCGTACGGGTCACCCATGGCAGGTCCCGTCGGACTGGACCGACCGCATGAAGCAGCAGATGGTGGGCCTCCGGCTCGACCGGACCGCGGACCGGGCCGCTGTTGCTGCCCTGATCAGCCGCTACCCGCACCTGTTCATCCCGCAGGCCCACCTCCCCGCCAGGGGCGGTGGGGAAGGAAGGCCGCTCTTCGGCACCGTCACCTACCGCCTGGCAGCGGACTTCATGGGGGCTTTCAGCCCCCGGAACCCGGAGATCATCGGCGACCCCGGCTGGCGTCCCGGTCGGCACACCCTGACCACTCTGCGTACGCCCCGCACCTGGGCAGGCACCCTCGACACCGTCATCAAGAGCCTGGGACAGCACCCGGGGCTGCGGGTCTCTCCGCACGCGCTCGCGGACCTCGCCGACCATCTCTTCCTGGCAGCCCGCGATGAAACCGCCGGGTGGCAGTCGCTTCAGGGGCTCAGCGCCCGGCGGCATGCCACCCATGACTGGCTCACCACCGGTGATCTCGCGCACCACGTGGAGACCTGGGCGGCCAGGTACAGCGCTCAACTGGAGGAATCGGGCGCCCCCCAGCCGGGCCCGACGCCCGGAACGACCCCGCTCCACGAGGGCGCGAGCAACGGGGAGCAACCCCTCCAGGCGTCCCCGCACCGCCGCGACCACTGGTCCCTGGACGACAGCGCGGAGTTGCCGCTCTACACCAAGTCCCCGGGCGACGTGCTTTCCCACGTGGACACGGAGCGCCTTGAGCGGGAGCGGCAGGAGCGGCTCGAAGAGGAGGCCAGGAACCGCTTCCTGGAGCGGTTCGGCATGGAGAACGACGAGGAGACGCTCGCCACCTTGAGGAGCGCCTTCGCCATCGCGGGGCCCGACACCCCCGCCGTCCGGACCTGGCTCTACAACTTCCTCTCCGACCCGGCGGTTTCGGGCCCCGACCCGCGCACACAGCGGTGGACGGACCGTTGGCATGCCCCGTCGCAGATGATCTGGGCTCTGACCTGGGCCGCTTCGTACACCTATCGCCGTGGTAACTCCTGGGCCCGCAACGGTGTGGCGACGATGCTGAAAGACGATTTCACCACCGCGCTCGGCCGGTTCGACGATCTGCTGTCGGAATTCGGACGGCACGGTGCGACACTCGCGGATATCCACCCGGTGGGACCGGGGCCGCAGAACGTTCTGGCGTCTCTGACAGCAGCCGCGAACTACTCCTACGAGGAGCAGTACCTGAACTTCGCGGCCCATTTCGGCCTCTGGAAATCCGCCGGAGTCTTCGAGGCCGACGATGTGGTGTATCGCGACGGAAGGGTCAGCCTGGTCAACGACGCGCTGTACCTCGTCGGAGCGGCGTACCCCAGCGAACAGGTCACCTTCTTCCGGATCGCCATCGCGGCGGGATCGCTGCGGCGTATCGACTACCTCGCTCCCGCCTCCCGGGAGAACGGACGGATCCTGCCGGGCTCCTTGCTGATGTTGCTGCACTGGAACGACCAGCGGCACGCGAACAGTCACCCGGGCGAGCACGGCCTCGCCGGTGGCCACACCTTCGCGACGCTGTCCCGTATGGACCTCGACGACGCCGTGGCGCTCCTGCACGATCTGGCGACGGAGTACGAGGGCCGGCACCCCGGCGGAAGCCTGCGCATCGGCTTCCCCTCGCGGGACACCCCCCAAGGGCCCGAGGACGCCTCTCTCCGGACGGTGTCGGGCTCCCACGACCTCATCGATGCCCCTCTCGGCACGCTGACGGACACCGATCAACTCGCCCTGAGGAGGGCGGAATCGGGCTTCCGGCTCTGGCTGAACTTCTCGGAGGAGCAATGCGAGCAGTACGCCTTCTCGGAGGAGGAACAGCATCAGGCGGGGGCGTTCGTCAGCAGCCCTGTCCCCTGGCTGGTCGATCAACTCGACGGACTCGCCCACCTCGACGGCCCTGACCTCGCCCGGTCGAGCGGATACCGCATCGGCCTCGACGACGTCCAGGAGATGCTGCGCATGCGGCTGGTGGTGGGGCACTTCCCGATGCCGGAGGTGCGGGCCATGGCGCGTCAGGAATCCGTACCGGCGTCGTTCGCCCCCTTCCTGGTGCGGGTGAGCTACGAGTACGGCTTCCCTGAGCAGCCTTCTCTGGTGACGCCGCTCATCAGCCCGCTCCTGGACGTGGTGCGCAACGGCGGTGATATCCGGGCCTGGCTGGACAACGGCTTCCTGGAACTGATGGAACCGCACGGTCTGGACAGGGCCCTCCTTGAGGCGGCGCCCGAGGGACAAGGGGCTGACGCGGAAGACGAGTGGGACAAGCAGCTTGCCTACATCCACCAGGTGCTGAAGATCCTGTCGGCCTTCGGCGCCTCACTGACCGAACTTCCGGAACTGGGCTCCTTCCTGGCGAGTCGGCCGGAGCCGCTGAAAGATGTGCTCCCCGCGGACGGAGCCGCCTTCGACTATGCGGCCCTCTCCCGCGGCCTCCGGGCGCAGGTATGGAAGAGGATCCCTGAGGAGCTGCCGGCCGGGATCGGCCACTACTGGCGGGCCTGGCAGCACGGTATCGACCTGGAGCGCTACCGCGACCGGATCCGTGAGCCCTGGTTCGACGCCGCGGGAATCAGGGAGGTGGCGCGCCTCCTGCACCCCGAAGGGGCGCCCGAGGATCTCCAAGGCGCGGCCCTGGAGAAGGCACTGAGGCTGGCCGAGCTGATCCAGGCGGTGCCTCATGCCCTCAAGGAGGCGGCGGATGAGCTGGGGACGACGCCGGAGCAGTTGCGGGAGAAGCTCACCGGTGACGAGAGCGCGTACTACCGGCGTCTCCTCGTGATGGGGGTGATGGCGCCGTACCTGTTCCCCGCGCGCGGGGCGTCGTCGTACACCGTGGCCTCGGTGTACGAGGCGCAACAGGTCATGAAGAGCGAAGAGATGCGGAGCGCCCTCGAACGCGTCCTGCTGACCGAGGGCAAGACCGCCGCGGAGCAGCGGGCCGTCCAGTACCTCCGGGAGCTGAAGGGGGACGAGGAGACATCCGCCGCATCGTGGGACGGTGAGACGTCACAAGGCGCTCATGCGGAGAGCGACGAGCTGAGCGTGTCCCGGGACGGCGCCCGCACCGACGAGGGGCGCTCCGTCGGTCTCGCCGACCTCGACGACGCGAGCGTGACCAGCAGCCAACTGCTTCCGGACGACGACGAGATGCCGGTGACCGACGCCGCTGTCACCGATGGGCAGATGCCGGAGCACGACGGGGTGACACCGGAAGCGCCGCAGGTTCCGCCGTTCCACCGGACTCCGCCGCCGCTGGACCTCAGTGCCCTTGCCGGACTGTCCTCCGCCGACCGCGCCGCCGCCGTCCTCGCGCACTTCGAGGAGTACGGAACGACCCCTCAGGCCATCGGGCGGCTTCTGGAACTGACCGGCGGGACGTACTCCGGTCCGTTCTCCCGTTTCGTCGAATCCGTTCACGCCGTCGGACAGCCCGAGGGCCCGTTGCCGTCGGAGCGCGGCCGGTTCCGTGCCCTCCTGGCCGGGTGGCATCGCGGTATGGAGGAGTACCTGGAGCAGCGGAGTCTGGAGCAGGACCTGGAACAGGAGAGTTCGGACCTGGACCTGGACCTGGAACTGGAGCTGCTGCCCGCCTCGTTCCGTGGCGACCTGGTGCTGGAGCGGGCGCTGCAGCACCAGGTCGGCGGTGAGCAGGACGAGGAGCGGACGGCGTCGCTCGTCCGCTGCGCCCTCGACCACGCCGACCTGCCCGAGGCCGAGCTGACGGCGCTTCTCGACGCGGCATCGGAGCTTTTCGGTACAGGAGCGGTGCACCGCATTCCCACCGCCGACCCGGCGCCGGCCGAGTTCCTCGTGTCCGACCAGAGCCTGCGCGAGACCGATACGCAGGCGGAGTGGGATCAAGCCCTCCAGAACGTGCACTTCACGTTCGACGACGTGAGGTCGTACGCCGAGGAGATCTACGCACCGCCCGGAGCGATCCGGCAACTCGCCGCTTTCGTGGTCCGGAACGGATACCTGCCCACGGTGGAGCACGATCAGCTTGCGGAGGCTCTGGGCCGTCCGAAGTCGGAGTGCCTCACCTTCCACGATCTCGCCGAGTCCCTCGGCCTGAAAGAAAGCGACGAGTACCACCTGCTGCGGGGGTTGGGTCCCAGCTTCGACACCCACCTGGCGCAGAACGGGTCCGCGGAGACGTGGGTGCGCGCCGTGCGGGACACGCTCGAATCCGAGCTCGGCGGCTCCGGTACCGAGCCCCTCCAGGACGAGCATCCGGCAGAGCTGGAGTCACTCCTCACCCTGCTCGACACCCACCACCTCGACGTACTGTCCCTGGAGTCCCTGCGCGAATTCTTCGGCCGGGAACTGAACTTCGACGTCGATCCGGCGACGCACGGCCACGAGGGCGCCGGGCCGGTGCACAGCCGCAACCTCTGGGACCGGATCTGCTCCCAATCCGGCCCGCACATCGCCGAACTGGTGGCGAATTGGCGTGAGCAGAACCTGTCCGAGGGCGATCAGCGTCTTCTGGGGAACCTCGTCAAGGACCTGCGCGGCGCTCTGCTCGCGACGCCGGAGGCCCTCGCTCCGGGCGTCGAGGAGCTGAGCCCGGCGGTACGGCACGCACTGCTCGCCGTCACCGGCATGCTGAAGGGAGTGCCCGAGGGTCTTCCCAGCGTCGTGAAGCAATTCGGGTGGACCCCGGGCCAGTTGGTGGAGAACATCGACGGCTGGTTCCGGGACCCCAGGACGCGTTCCGCCCTGGCTCACTCCTTCCTGAAATGGCCGCCGGTGTCCCGACACGACGCGGAGGCGGCGGACCGGCGCCGCGCCGCGCGCGAGGCGCGGAGCGAGGTGTTCGAGGTCCTGCTCAGGAAGGGCTACCGGCAAGCGAAGGACCGCGCCGCCGACCTGTCGGAGCAGCAGCCCTGGGTCGGCCCGGAGAACGTCCGCCTGAACCGTGTGCTGGGTGGTATGCCGAAGACCTGGCTTGTGGAGTACGACCCGTCCCGGGCATCCGGTTCGGGAAGCGACAGGCGGCCCCGAGGAACCTATGAAACACGCCTGCGAGCAGCCCTGACGGTTGAGGAATGGGATTGGGTAGAGGGAAGCTTCAAGAATGTAGGTGAAAGTTCAAAGGGCGTCATTGTCCGAACCGTCCTGGAACTGCACCAGTTCCTCACGGAAAAGATGAGGGAACGGCTGGGCAGCATCTCCAAGAACTCCGAGCAGCGTTTCTGCAGCGAGGGATATCTCAGCAAGTTGGGAGGCTCCCGACGGCGCGCGGCGTATGCCGGACTCCGCAGGCTCTACGAGGAGCGGTCGGTGGGTTGGCCCCAAGGGGACCCGCTGCCCTTCGCGAGGAAGGACGGACTCCCTTCCCGCAGGACACCGGTCGAGTCGCCCGGGATATTCATCGTGTCCCATCAACCGGATCGGCCGGCTCACCCTGCACCCCGTAGGGCACCGGTCGAGCCGCCCGGGCCGATCACCCCGGAAGCGGGTCCGTCGGCTTCTTCGCCGGGCGGTGGTGCGGTGGGACGTGGTGCCGGCTCCGGTGGAGAGGCGGGTCCGTCGGCCTATACGTCGAGCGGAGGCGTGGAGAGCCACCCCACCCCGCCCGTCGCCCGGCCCGACCGCCCCCACACGACCTCTGGAACTCCGCAGACGCAGCCCAGTGCCGCGGCGCGGTTGATCGATGACCTGCTGGAGAGCCTGGCCGATGACGTGGAACGCGCCTGGGTGCGCGCTTTCCTGGAAATTTCCAGGTCCATCCATATGGATAACAAATTCGCCGTCATCATCAGTGCCTGGCACAAAGAACTCGCCTCATGGGGCCAGGTTCTGCTTCATCCGTCCGAAGCGGTGGAGCGTAGCGTCACGTTGAATCTGCTGTTGGACCCGGAAGAGAAGGGGGAGTTCTCCGCCGAGCTGACGCTTTCCGTGCTCCGTGACCTTTACAAGATCGCGCCAGGGGAATGGGCGGTTTCTCGCCCCTTCGCGGAAGCCGTGCTCGATGAAGGGGTACTCGATGACGGACCGATGGGGAGGCAGCGGACCGGAGCGCGCGGAGGCTTCGTTTTCGCGGACCCGGACGTGGCCCGTATGGGCAGGCCGGCGCAGATCTTCCTGTCCTTTCTGGAAGGATCCCTCGGCAAGGGGTGCGATGAGGCACGTTTCGCTGCCCGCATGTGCAGGGAGATCACCCATGGCAGCCAACGGTCACGTGCCATTTCCTCCTTGCGGACGTGGTGCGAATATCTCAACGGGGGCAGGCTGGAGGGCCAGGAGACGGGGGCGGGCCGGGGAACCCTACTGGCCTCACTGATGAATCCGCCATCGGAGGTGGCCCGGGAATACCATCGGCAGGTCCTCGCGCAAATTGAGCGTGAGGTCGAGGGTGAGGGCGAAGCTTACAAGAGGAAGGTGGTGAACAAGCTGCAAAAGGCCCTGACGGGCCCCCGGCTTTTCTACGACCTTCTGGTGGTTGGCGGGAAGTGTGACTCCAATTTCTTCAGGAAGGGGAAAATACCGGCGAACCGCGTCAGGGACGTGGCGGAGAACGCGGAGAACGATACCGGTAACGACTTCGACCTGCCCGACGTCCGGACTCCGGGCAGGTCCATGGATGACGGCGGGACAGGCGGTATGAACCACCTGGGCTCCGGCACACAGCAGTTGGACGATTTCGACTTCGATTCCGGCCAGGAAACTCCCCTGCTCGTCGACGAGGCACAGGCCACGCCTGTGGAAACCGATGCGATGGATATCGATGCGGGCGCTGCGGAGGTGTTCCCGGTCGAGGACGCGCCGCAGCAGTCGGAGGGGGCGTCCCACGAGGCTACGGAGATTCGCGATCTCCTGCTGGAGGAGCTGTCCAGCGATGAGGAGAAGGGCTGGGTGCGCCAGTTCATGGCGTCGGCCGGTCCCGACGCCACGGAGGTTCAGTACTTCGCGGTCATCGGTGCCTGGCTGGACTTCCTCGGACATCGGGACCTGAGCAATCCGCGCCCGGAATTGGTGAATGCCTTCACCGAATATCTGCTGTCGAGTCAGGAAGAGGGAACGGACGACATTCTCACCGCGCAGTCGGCTCTATCCGCCCTCCAGCAGCTCTACGCCGATGCGCCGCAGGAATGGACATGGCCTTACGGGCGTCCCTTCGCGGATGTCGTGCAGACGGGCGGCTCGGGCACTCGGGAGTCCGGTCCGGCCGACGCGGGTGGCGATGAGAGGGCGCCCGGCGGCGGACCGGTGCGGAGGCAGCGGACAACCGTGCAGAGCGAGGCACCGTACTCGGCCGACACCGCGGCTCTCCTCGGCAGCAAGCAAATAGCGCCGGGAACCTTGGGCGCTGTCCTGCGGAGGATGGGCGAAGAGACGCTCGCCCCGGCAGTGAAGCACTGGCTCGACCACAACACCGTGTCAGGGTCGCCAAGCTACGTGAGCAAGATGAAGAGGAGTACGGAGAACGCGTTCTGGGCGTGGTACAGGTATCTGAAGCAGCCGGGCATCGCCGCCCACCCGCTCACCACGGACCGTCGACCCACGCTTGACGAGGGATTCCTCGGTTTCCTCAGGGAGGATTCCCAGGTCTTGGCAACGGACCGTCTCAGTCAGGGGCCTTTGCAGCACAAGCGCAATCTGGTCACCACCTTCTACATCCATCTGCTCACGCACCCGGAGCTGCTGGACGGCATGGCAGGCCCGACGCCACAGCGGCCCCTTTCCATCGGTCCGGACTGGAAGTCCGTGTTCGAGGATCCGGAAGTGCTTCGCACGGGCGCTCCGCTGCGGGCTCTCCTCCATGACCTGGAATGGCTCCACAAGCGGATGCATCCCGGCAGCAAGGAATGCCCCGAGGCGGACATCGCCCTCGCTTTCAGCAGGATCACGACAGGGTCCGGTCTACGAGCTGCCGTCATCACTCTGCGGCGGTGGTGGGGTCACCTCCGTGAAAAAGGGCTCGGGCTGATGAATCCGCCCTCCGAGGAGATCCTGGCCTACCGCGAGCAGATCCGCGCGGAGACACAACATCTACGGAACGACACTTCCAATGAGACGCGAATCCTGGCTGGTCCTCGGCTGTTCTACGACGAGTTGGTGGCCAGGAAGAAGCTCTCTTCCAACCCCTTCAGGCAGCATCGGTTGCCGGCCGGGAGGCGCGGCCGGCAAGGAGAAGCGGTCACGGAGTACGGCACCGGTCACGACCTGGACCTGCTCGCCGGTCAGGATCTGATCGACACGGTGGGTGGCGGCGAGGCCGGTGGTACGACCCACCGGGGCACCGGAGCACAGGAGTGGGACGGTTCCGGCTTCGCTTCCGGCCAGGGCGCCGCGCTGTTCGTCGAGGAGACGCAGCCCACGCCTGCGGCGAATGATGCGATGGAAATCGACGCGGACGCCGCGGAGATGTTCCCGGTCGAGGACGCGCCGCAGCAGTCGGAGGGGGCTCTCCACGAGTCCACGGAGGTTCATGGCCCGCTGCTGGACGAGCTGTCCAGCGATGTGGACCAGGGCTGGATGGACCAGTTCATGGCGGGGAACTGGCCCGACGGCCGCCCCTTCGCCAAGACCGTGCCGGGCATGGAGGACACCGACGGGGCCGCGCCGCTGACGATCACCGAAATACTGGACGATCCGCTTTTCATCGGGGAATCGCAGAGCGATGACGCCGGGAGTTTCTCGTGGCTGGACAACCTCGGCTCGCAGCAGCCGGGCGGGCAGGCCGCCGGCTCCGAGCCGCCGGGAGGCTCGTATCAGGATCGCGGCACGCAGGACTCCCCGCCGTTCTCGTACGGCCCGGTCTCCGGCACCGGAGGGGAGGGGAGCGGGTTTTTTTCGGCGATGACGGACACGCAGGAGGGACCCGCGACCGGCGTCCAGGGCCCGGGGGACGACGCTCCGCCCGCCACCGACACCGACGGAGACGCGTCCGGCCCCGATGACCCGGCCGGCGATGCCCCCGGGGAAAGCTGGATCGATACCATCACCGACATCCTGAGCGGACCGTCGAAGGGGGTCTTCGAGCACGTCGAAGAGAGCGGCGGAGACTTCTCGCCGCCCCAGATGAACGACGACGCCGACCTGGGGGGCCCGGGAGCGCACAAGGCGCCGAACGGCCCGTCCGCCACGGACCTCGGCGACGTCGGAACGCAGGAGACCGGCACGCCGCAGGACGAGGCGGCGCCGACCGCTCCCGTCTCCGCGACCGGCGGGGCCTCCGGCCCTTCGGTGCCGAAGATTGCGGAGAGCTTTCTGAACCGACTCCGGGAGGGCGGTCGCGGTGTCCCCGCGCGCCTGCTCTCGCGGGCCGAAACCTGGGAGAGCGGCGCCTTCTCGTACACGCCGCGTAAGAAGGGGGACCGGAAGACCGGGGGCTGGGTGCCCTGGGAGGACCCCAACGGCGTGGTGAAGGTGAAGGTCCGGTCGCTGCAGCCGTCCGCCACCGAGCACGGGCCGGAAGCGGGCGCCACCTCCGGGCGCGGGAGCCTGATCGAGTTCTTCCCGGCGCGGTGGTCGGCCGGCGAGCTGAAATCCGCCCTGGAGGAGGGCCACGACCGCGCGGTGGCGGCCGGGGACTTCACTCTGCACAACGGCGGTTACTTCTGGCGTGGCATCGGGAACGGCGTGCGCATCGAAGGGTTCGTGCGTGACGGCGAACACGTCTGGGCCCGGCCGTCCGGCCACACCCTGCAGCCGACGGGCCGGTGGGACACCGGAGAGGCCGCCGTGGCCGGGCTCCCGGCACCGGTGTCGCTGTCGGCGTACGGCGAGGTGACCGGCGAGGCCCGGTACGTGCTGTCGCCGTCCGGCGCGCTCGGCATGGAGGTGACTGTCAGGATGCCCCGGCCTTCGGCGGCGGGCGGCATCGACGAAACGGGATACAGCTTCGCCGTCCAGAGGCTGCAGGAGCACCTCGACGCGGTTCACAACAAGGTGACGGGCACCGACCTCCCGCTCACGTTCAAGGTGGAACAGATCCCGTCACACGCGGGCGCCGGCACCGACACCCGCCTCGACGCCTTCTTCCGGCAGGAGGAGCACGCGAGCCTCGACGACGTGGCGGAGCACCTTTTCCGCGTGCAGCCGAACGCCGAGGACATCGACCTGTACCTGCGTCGGCTGCGGCGGCAGGCCCCGGCGCCGACGCGTGAGGAGCAGTGGACGACGCTCCGTGAGGGACTGCGGGATGCGGCGCTGAAGGGTTGGAAGGCGGAGAGCGTCGGCAGTTTGCGGTACGACGAGGAGTTCACCGCTTTCGCGGGCGCCGAGGACACCTCGACCGTCCACACCGGCGCCCCGGAGCTGCTCGCCCAGCTCCGCCACCAGTTCTCGGAGACGGCCTGGGCACGGTCGTACGCCTCCGGGTCGCTGCCGGAGGGCTGGAACACCAACCGGGTGCGGCTCGTGGCCTACCTGACGGCCCGGCACGCTCCCCGCCCGCCGGGGACGCCCCACGCCACCAGGTACGTCGTCGAGGCCGGCCCGCAGGACGCGCCGTCCCGGATGTTGGTCACCGTCGACGCGGTACGCGGCACCGTCCTGGACTACGAGCTGCCGGACCTGCCGCCGTCCGGCGGGCCGGAGGACGGCGGTGGCTCCCAGGGGCCCTGGACGCCCGGGGACGACGGTGGGAGCGGGCCCGGGAACGATGGGCCGGGCGAGGGAAGTCCCGGCAAGGGGGGATCGCCCGCTCATGGTGCGACGCCCCCGAACACGGTGTCCGCCGAGCGCCTCGGGAACACGACGGACCACGACTCCGCGAGCACCGAGGGGCCGTCCGCCCAGCACTCCGCCGCCACGGATTCCCCGCTGCTGCCGGGCATGCTTCCGCACCCGACCGAGGAGGAACGGGCACGGGGGGACTTCACCCGCGCCCGGACCGTGCTGAGCCTGCTCCGTACCCACATGGTGACCTGGGAGCAGTCGCGGCAGCCGGAGTCGGCCCGGACCTCGCTCCCGCTGCCCGAAGGGGTACCCGTCATGTACTGGAAGCGGAAGCAGCAGTTGGAGATGTTCCTCGACGCGCACTCCGCACGCATCAGTGGCTGGGGCGGACCGGACCATGACGCCTCCGTGGCCGCATTCCTGCACGACCACGTGGCGCCGCTGACGGCCGCGGACGTGCCCTCCGCCCCGCCCACCCCGTTCGTCCGGGGAATCCGCCTCGCCGGTGCCGACCCCAGGGAACTGCTCATCCGCCTCGCGGACGCGGTCCAGCAACACCTGGTTCAGCGCCTGCCGTCCCCCGGCTCCTTCTCCGGGCGGCTGCTGAGCTTCGACGGACACAAGGCCATGACGCGGGCCGACCGGATCCTGCGGTTGGCCGGGGAGCGCGCCGAGGAGGACGGCGGACGGGCCCTGCCCATCGACGTGCTGCTGACCGCGGCACTGATGGAAGAGGTCGCGGTGGCACCCTCTCCCACGGCCGTCCCGCCCAAGGATCTCTTCCCTCGGCTGAGCGGCCTCTTCGGCGGTCCGAAGGCCGTTCTCGCAGCCCTGGAAGCGTTCGGTACCCGTCCGGTGTTCGTCCAGTACCTCAGTGGCAACAGCGAGGCGCGGGACGTCTTCCGGCACATCGTGCGCGTCGAATCCCGGATCGCCGGGAGGGACGTCGAGGGCCTCCCCGTCACGCTCCCGGACACCCTGGCCGACGCGCTGCACGATCTCTTCCACGATCTCCACCAGTTCTTCCAGGCGGACTACACCCTCCCGTTCGCCCAGGACACGCCCGTCCCCGCCGTGCCGGGCGACACCGGTCGGCTCTTCCCCTACCGGACCGCTCAGCACCAGGAACGGTTCGAAGCGCTGGCGCGGCTGTTCGCGACGCGGGAGCGGATCCGCGGGACCTACCACGAACTGTTCGGAGAGGAGGCACGCTGGCGCGCCGGCTGGCTGCTCGCCGACGATCCGCTGATCCGCCTCGCCCGTGAGGACGTACTCGGGCCGTACGACTACACGCGGTGCTTCCGGCGGATGAACGCGGAAGAGCGCCAGCGCGTGTCCCAGTTGCAAAGTGACCTGGTCAACGAGGGGCTGGACAGTACGGCGGCCCATCATCGTGCCATCGCCCTCGTGGTCGTCCGCACCTTCGCCCGTAACGGCCTCCCGCCCGAGTTCAGGGCGTGTCTCGCCGCACGCGATCTCGACGCCGTGGCCACCGGTGCCGTCGCCGTCGCCGGTATGCGGCTGCTGCCCACCAGCACCGGGACGGTCCGGCGGCGCCAGCTCAGCCCACAGTTGTCGTACGAGGTCGGCACGGACCTGAACCTGGACTTCCACGCGGTCGAATCGGAGGCATCCGCCTCCGGGCAGTCCGGCTCCACCGAGCCGGAGCACCTCTCCACCGGAAATGTGGAGCTCGTCTTCGAGGGCTTCGAGACGATCGTGGCGGGCACGGGCTCCCGGCTGTTCCGTCCAGGTACGCGCGGTGTGATCATCTCCGCGGAAAGGGCGCCGGAGCTGGACTGCACCATGACGCTGAAGGAGGGCGATCAGCCGCAGCCGTGCCCCGGCGTACGGCTCACGGTGGTCCCGCTCGTCAAGGAGCTTCCCCCGCTCCAGGTGCGCCCTCCCTCGAAGCAGTTCCAGGACTGGATGACCGCGCTCGGTCCGCTGTGGACCCAGAGCTTCGAACTGCGACGCTTCGAGCTGGGGGACGGCACCCAGCTCAAGCGGCTGGTCATCCGGGCACTGATGGTGGCCGAGAAGGATGTTTCCCCCCAGACCGTGAACGCCAAGAAGCACCAGTCGGCACAAGCCCTGATGCGGTATTACAACGTCGGGCACCGCTTTCCTGACGGCAACCTGATGCAGGTGGCCGTGGAATTCGTCGGCGGCGGGACCAAGGTCCACCAGCCGTTGACGCTACGGGTGGGCTCCGGCCGCGAGAACAGCTTCACCTGGTTCGAGAAGACCACGACGGATGCGATGGGGCACGAGTGGGGGCACGGCCTCGGCCTGTGGGACTGGTACCCGAACGCCCCCGTCGGCCCTGTCGATGTGGACAGCTCACTCATGTCGTCGGTCTTCACCGACGTATGGGGTCGCATTCCGGGCTCGGATCTGCCTTCCGCGGCCCACGGAAAACCCCTCAACCTCCGGTTGTCGACGCACGATCTGTCGATCATCGCGTCCTCCGTCAAACGGGCGGAACTGATGGAGGAGAGGAGGAACGGCAAGAACGCCGCACCGGTCTGGAAGGACTCCTTGACGGACTTCCTGACGCAGGAATCCGTCATCCCGATGGACAAACTGCTGCTCTCGACGGGGACGGAGGACGGCTCGACGGGGAAGAAGAACGAGGTGAAGGAAGCGGCGGGCGATTTCCAGAAGCCCAAGGTGTTCGCTCCCGACAAGATCACCGTTCCTCTCGGGGTCCGCCACAGGGTGCTGTGGGGTGACCCCGGCAAGAAACGGCCGGGCCGTATGATGCCGCGCGGCCACGCCCTCTCCCGCGAGCCCGCGCAGCTCGTCCCGGGGCCGATGATGCCCAACCACACCTTCCTGGCGATGTTCCCGGACCATCCGGAGACCGGCGGGACGGGCCCGGCCGGAGGCGCCACCACGCCGTCGGCGGGCCCGGCCCATGGGAGCGAGGGCGAGCACAGGCCGAGGCCCCGCAAGGAAGGTACGGCCGACGATCTCCCGGGCCCCCGGAAGAAGCCGGTCATGATGTTCCCCGTCACGATGACCGAGGACGAGGCGGTCCACACGGCCCGTCAGGCGTTCCACGAGTGGCGCAGGCGGGGCGGCTCCCTGGACACGGTCACCGGCCGGGCCGAGTTCGACGGTGTCTATCAGGGCGTGCGGGTCCGGGGTGTCATCGACGAGACCGGGACCATCCTCGACTTCGAGCCCCACGAGGCGCAGGTCCACCCCGTGACCGGACGCCTCCTCCAGGCACCGCTCCACCGCTCGGAACTGCCCGCCCCGCTGCCCTACCACATGCCGCACATCACCCGGACCATGGAGAAGTTCGTCCTCTACGGCCACCCCGCCAAGGCCCTCGGCGCCTACCACTCCTTCAACGACACCACTCCGCTGCTGAAAGGCACCCGGTACACGCACGGGGACCCGTCGGAGGCCAATCAGAACGGCACTGTCCACGCCAAGGTGGAGTTCCTCGAACCGACCGTCCGCCCCTCCACCGCGGCCCGTGACGACAAGCGGTGGAAGCCTGCCATGGACACCGAGGACGGCCGGCACCTCCTCTTCCCGCGGAACTGGACGGCGGGGATGCTGTGGCGGGCGGTCCAGGAAGCCCATGCCCATGCCCTGGACAGCGGTCGGTTCCGCTGGCCCGCCGGAGCGTACGAGTGGCTCGGAGCGGGTTATCTGTGGACGGGCGAGAGCCAGGGTGTCCGCGTCCAGGGCTACACACTCGGCGAGAAGCACATCTGGGTACTGCCCGCCCAGGCGCAGCCGCGGTTGCACTGGGAGGCCCCGGAGGAAGTCCGCGCCCGAACGAAGCCGGAGTTCTGGAAAATTCCGGTGGGTGACGGGCAGGGAACGAGGACATTCAACATTTCGCACGTGGTGCTCGACGACGGAGATATCGCCCTGCACCTCACCGTCGACCTGCCGGTGCCCAGTGGCCTGACCTATGGTCAGGAAAAGATGGTGGACGAGAAACTGGCAGAGATCCAGAAGAGGATCGACCAGACGTACAACATGCTGAACCGGGGCGACGGGGACCCGCTGATGCGCTTCGACATCGTGAAAATCCACGAACCCCGCGGGCTGGATCCCGAACAGAAGGAGGTGTTCAAGGACTTCTGTATGCAGGAGAAGCCGGCGGGTGCCGCACAGCAGTTGCTCGGTTTCGCGCCGACCCGGGAGGACGTCAAACGCCTGCTGACCGAGGCAGGTAAGAAGTTGGTGATGCCCAGCCATGAAGAGCCGGAGAAATGGGCTCCGGGCACGGATATGGAAGCGGTTCTCGATGCGCTGATCAGCCGCCTTCCGGAGAGCATGGGCACGCAGGAGGACAATCCGCTGCTGGCCGCCTACCGCGCCGCCGATCTGGCACCGCACCTCACCCGCCACGACACCGTGAGGAATCTGCTGGCCCAGCGGCGGCACGTCTTCAGCGATGCCGCCTGGGACAAGGAAATCTCCGCGGAAGACCTGCCGGACGGCCTCACCCCCGATGAGGCTCGCCTGCTGGCCTTCCAAACGGCTGGGCGGGGCCTGGACCGCAGCAGGGCCCTCGACCACTTCTGGGGCCCGGTGCCGGGCCACGACGGCTGGGTGACGCAGGTGAAGGTGGGCCCCGATGAAAAGATCCAGGACTTCTGGCTCACCGAGGCGGAAACATCCCCCGCCACCACTCCCGCCACCCAGGCGGACGCCGACGGTGATGTTCCGATGTCCGGTGCCGCTCCCCACCGCCCCGGCCATTCCGTACGGGACGGCGAAGGCGTTTACGAGGTGCTGAGCGGTGGATCGCCGATGTCCGATGACATGGATCTCGACGCCGCGGGGCGACGTGAGCACGGAGACGGCGCATGACGCCCGCCACGCGCCGTACGGCGGTGCCCGGTTGTTCCCGTACGGCGAGGGGGGCCGCGCGGGTGGCCGGGCCGTGCGCGGCCGGTCCCGGCGTGGGCCGGGGTGCCGTTCCCCGGCCGGATCGGACGCTCCTTGGCAGGCCGGAGCCACATCATCCGTCGTGCAGGCCCGGATATGATCCTTCGCGAGCCGGACGTTGTCGTCGTCCCGGTTCCCACTCACCGGCGCGCGGCGAGGGGACGGGCGTCCCGGCACCGTCGACCGTACGGCCGGACAGCGGCGCCGGCCTCGTGAACCCGGCGCTCGTCCGGTGACGGGCCCCTCGCAGGGAGCCGCGCACCCCTTTCCCGGCCGCTTCCCGCAGCAGGCGGCCGTCCCCACACCCACCCACAGCAGCAGCGGAAGAGGAGATGATGGCGCCCATGGAGCAGGAAGAGTCCCGTAAGGGGGGCGGCGCACGGCGGAGTTCGGCCGATGGGCCGGTGGGTGGCGAGGCCACCGCCGTCGAAGCGGCCGCGGCGAAGGCGCCGGCCGAGCCGGCGGCGGGGGTGGTCGGCGGGCCGTCCGGCGTGGACGGTGCGACCGCGCCCCTCGACTCCGGGGACATCGCCTCCGCCCTGCGGGGTACCCCGGACACCGCGGCGCGCGGCGCCACGGAGGGGAAGGCAGCCGGTGCGGGGGAGGCGGCCGCGGCGGCGGACACCGGGAAGGCGGCGGCCGCCAAGGGCGCGCCGGCGGCGGCCGCTTCGTCCTCCGCTTCAGCTTCCGCTGCGTCCTCCGGGGCCACCTCCGCCTCCGCGGACTCCGACACCTCGACGGGGCTGGTGGCCCCGGGCGGGCGGCTGTCGAAGCCGATGGTGGCCGCCGCGGGGATCGCCGGGGTGCTGCTGCTGTGCTCGCCGTTCCTCATCTCGCAGTTGACGTCCGGTGGGGGGCACGAGAAGGCGGCGCCGCCCGCGGCGTCCGACTACGACGGGCAGGGTCGCGGCGCCGGTGTGGTGCCCGGCGCCGAGCAGCCGCAGGGGCAGCAGGCGCCCGACGGCGGTGCGGCGTCGGGCGGTTCCGGGGACGGCGGACAGGGCGGGGCCCCGGCGGGCGGCGCCACCTACACCGCGATGGCCGGGCCGGGCTGCACCGACAAGTCCACCGGCTACAAGGAGCACGGCACCTACACCGACGGCGACGAGGGCTGGACGACGCACAAGAGCGGCGGCTGGACGAAGGACGGCTGCGACGGCTCCTTCGTCTCCGTCCCGATGGCGGGCGACAAGGGTGACGACGGCAACTACGTGCTGTGGACCTTCGCCACGGACGCGGTGAAGTCCGGTAGCTGCCAGGTCCGCGTCCAGGTGCCGAAGGACGACGACATCAAGCACGTCGGCGGCCACCCCACCCGTTACTCCGTGTTCGGGGCGGCGTCCGCGACGGGTAAGGCGCTCGGCGACTTCACCGTCGACCAGACCAAGAAGCGCGGGGACTGGGCCGACGGCGGCACCTACCCGATCAGCGGCGGCCACCTCACCGTCAAACTCCACACCCAGGGCATCGACTTCGGCGCCGGGTTCGAGGGCGCGCACCACGCGGCGTCCGCCGTCGCCGTGAAGTGCACCGCCTGACCGCACCAGCAGGCTCAGACCACCGTCCCCGTCGCCCGCGCAGGGCGGCGGGGACGGCTGTTCGCGGGCGGGCGCCATACCCACCGAAGCCTGTCGGCAGGCGCCGTACGGGGAGCCCGCTTCGGGGGATACGCCCCCTGTGGACAGACGATTTATAGGGGGCGATAGGGGTTGGTGTGCGCTGCGCGGGGCGTACGCCGGTTGGAGAATGGAGGCATCGACCGGGGCCGCGCGGTGGCCGGCGGCCGGGGCGGAAGGGGCGCAGGCCCGCGCCCCGTCCGGCACCGCGGGACCGGGAAGCGGAAACTCTGCCCGGTGACCGAGGGCGGGACGCTTTTGGTGTCACAGGGCGTACGGACGCGACGGCGGCGGTGAACCGTCTTCGTCCGGCGCCTCCTCCGCACCACGCGGAAGGTGACCGGAGCGGCCGGCCGCGGTCATGACCACCGGGACGGGCGGCCGGGACGTGGAGAGTCCCGGCACACGGACACACATGGCGTGCCGGCACAAGCGGAGTGGCGGCGGGGCGGCTGCCGGGTATCCGGCCGGCCGCGGCGCGCGGCGTGCGAGAGGACATGAGATGGGTATCGTTTCCGAGGCGGACACGGGCACGGGGCGGATCGCGCCGGCAGAGAACGACGCCATCGCGGTCGTCGGACTGTCCTGCCGGTTCCCAGGGGCGGACGGCCCCGACGCCTTCTGGCGGCTGGTCCAGGACGGCCCGGCGCCGTCGGACGCGCCGGGAGACGTGCCGGCGCGCGACGGGGCCGGCGGCGCGGCGCGCTGGTTCGGCCCGGAGGCGTTCGGGCTTCCCGTCGAGGACACCGCTCTTCCCGATCCGCGTCAGCGGCTCGCCGTCGACCTCGCCCGTGAGGCCCTGGAGAGCGCCGGGATCCTCCCCGAGGGGCTGGCGGGCAGCGGCACGGGCGTGTTCATCGGCGCGGGCGAGCCGGGCGCCGGACGCGCGGCGGACGGCGCGGGGAGCGGCACCCTCGCGGGCCGGCTCTCGGCCGCACTCGGCCTGCGCGGCCCGAGCCTGGTGCTGGACACCGGCCGCTCCTCGGCGCTGACCGCCGTGCACCTCGCCTGCCTGGCGCTGCGCGGCGGCGAGTGCGACGAGGCCCTGGCCGGCGGGGTCTCCGTGCCCGGTGCCGACGCCGGGACGGCGCGCGCCGACGGCGGTCTCCTCGTCCTCAAGACGCTGCGCCGGGCGCTCGCCGACGGCGACACCGTGCACTGCCTGATCAGGGGCGGCGCGGTCAGCCACGACGGGGGCGCGACGGCCGGGCCGCGCGCCGCCGAGGAGGAGGCGGCGCGCCGGGCCTGCGCCCACGCCCGCGTCGAGCCCGCCGCGGTCCGGTTCGTCGAACTGGCCACCACCGCGGGCCCGGTGCGGACCGCGGTGGCCGCCGGTACGGGGGGCCGCCCGGCACGGGAGCCGCTGCCCGCGGGCGCCGGCGCCGGCTGCCCGGAGGGCGCCGCCGCCGCGCTCGTGAAGACGGTGCTGTACCTGCGCGCCTCGGAGGGGGCGGGCCGCCCCCGGGCGTCGCAGCCGCGGCGGGGCAGCGAGCCGGTGCTGGCCGGTGTCGGCGCGTACGGTGACGGCGCCGCCTGCCATCTGGTGCTGTCCGACGGGGCGGTGCGCCGCCCGGGAGCCACCGCGGGCCCGGCCTGCGAGTCCCGTTCGGGCAACCACGGGGTGCCGCGGCCCGGCAGCGGCCCGGCGGTGGACCCGGTGGACGCCGCCGCGGCGATGCGGGCCCGCGCGGCGCGGGCCAGCGTGCGGCTCGCGGCCCGCCCCGGCTTCCGGCCCGTGGACATCGCGGACGCCCTGACCGCCCCCGCGGCGCGGCCCGCCGCCCGGCAGCCCCTGCCGCCGGCCGCCCCGCCGACCGCTCCCGCCGAGCCCGCGGGCCCGCTGCCGCAGGAGGCCCCGGCCACCGTGCCGGTCGCGGCACCGGTCGCGGCGGAACCGGCGGCCGCCTCCCGGCCGGGGGAGGAGCCCCCGGTCGACCTGGCCGCCGGGCTGGACGACGAGCAGGTGCTGGAGATACTCGGCGAACTGCCCCTCCAGCGCCTGCGCGAGGCCGGTCTCCTCTCCCGCCTGCTGGAGCTGGCCGGCCACCGCTGAGGCGGCGGTCACCACCGCGTTCGCTCCCTGCCGGCGGCGAGGCGGCCGATTGTGCCGCCTCCGCCCGCCCCTGACGCCGCACCGGGTCCGCCCGGTGCGGCGTCGTGTTGTTCCGGGGGCGGTGGGCGCGCGGCCCTGCGGGGCGTTCCCGGACCGGCGTGCCGGATCCGCCGCCCCCGGCCCGGAAATTCCAAAACCCCTATGCGCGGGAGTTCTCGCCCAAAGGCAGGGAGGTCAATTCGTCGGCCCCTTTCTCGCGCGGGCCGGATTGTAGGGGGCCTAGGGGCTTGAGGGCCCTGCTCGGCCCTGCTTAACGTACCTGTTTGACAGGGCCCCTGTCGGGACGTGTGCACCCGGCGAGGAACGCAGGGCCCGCCGCCATGTCCGACGGTGAATTCGGCAGCCGCATCTCTGGGACCTTCGGACCGTGCGGCCGGCGCGTCGGAATGCGCATCACTTCATGGGAGAAAGGGAAATCCATGGATTCCTTGTCCGCTGCCCTGCTCGGTGGAGCCACACCGGAAGAGATCGAACGTCATGAGCTGCCGGACAGCTATCTCGCCGCTCATCTCCGGGCGGAGGACGCCGGTATGTTCGACGGCGTGGCGGACAAAGACGTCCGGAAATCCCTGCGCGTCGGTCAGGTGCCGATGCCGGAGATCGCGCCGGACGAGGTCGTGGTCGCCGTCATGGCCAGCTCCATCAACTACAACACCGTGTGGTCGGCGATGTTCGAGCCGCTGCCGACCTTCAACTTCCTGAAGAAGTTCGCCCGGGAGGGCGGCTTCGCCACCCGCCACGACCAGCCGTACCAGGTGATCGGCTCCGACGCCGCCGGAGTGGTCGTCAAGACCGGTGCGGGGGTGCGGCGTTGGCGGGCCGGCGACCACGTGGTCGTCAGTTGTGTGCAGGTGGACGACCAGGAGCCCGCCACCCACAACGACGGCATGCTCGGCGCCGGTCAGCGGGCCTGGGGCTTCGAGACCAACTTCGGCGGCCTCGCACACTACGCCGTCGTCCGCGCCAGCCAACTCCTCGACAAGCCCGCGCATCTGACGTGGGAGGAGGCGGCGAGCACCAATCTGACCGCGGTGACCAGCTACCGCATGCTGGTCAGCGACAAGGGCGCCCGGATCAAGCAGGGCGACATCGTGCTCATCTGGGGCGCGACCGGCGGGCTCGGCTCCTTCGCCGTGCAGATGGTGAAGAACGCCGGCGGCATCCCCATCGGCGTGGTCGGCTCCGACCGCAAGGCCGAGTTGCTGCGGAAACTGGGCTGCGACGTGGTCATCGACCGCCGCGAGATCGGCATCGGCGACGACGCCCCGACGCCGGAGGAGACCCTCGAACGCGGTAAGCGCCTGGGCCGGGCCATCCGGGCTGCCGTCGGCGAGGACCCGCACGTCGTCTTCGACTACGTCGGCCGCGCCACCTTCGGCATCTCGGTGTTCGTGGTCCGCCGCGGCGGCACCGTCATCACCTGCGGCTCCAGCACCGGCTACCAGCACTCCTACGACAACCGCTATCTGTGGATGAACCTCAAGCGGATCCTCGGCAGCCACGCCGCCAACCTCCAGGAGCAGTGGGAGTGCAACCGGCTGTTCCGGCTGGGCCTCCTGACGCCCGTCCTGTCGGCCGTCCACCCCCTGACCGACGTCGGCGAGGCGGCGCGCTCGGTGCAGCTCAACGCACACGTCGGCAAGGTCGGCGTGCTCTGCATGGCCCCGGAGGAAGGGCTGGGCGTCACCGATCCGGAGCTGCGCGCCCGCATCGGGGCACAGCGCCTCAACCCCCTGCGGGAGCTGCCCGGCGGCGCTGCCGCCTGACCGGACCCACGGCCTATCCCGCCCGGCCGGGCACTCCCCGGCGACCGAAGAAAAGAGGAGCGACATGCCAGAGGACCTCTGTACGCCTACCGCACCGGTTCACCGCATCGGCATCGTCGGCAGCGGCACCATGGGCGCGGGCATCGCCGAACTCTGTGCCCGGGCCGGCCTGGACGTGACCGTCGCCGTCTCCGGACCGGCGGCCGCGGGCCGCGGCCGCGACCGCCTCACCGCCCTCCTCGACCGGCACGTGGCGAAGGCGCGGCTCACCAGGGCCGAACGGGACGAGGCGCTGGAGCGCACCGTCTTCACCGCCGAGCTGGGCGACCTCGCCGACCGGCAGTTCGTCATCGAGGCGGTGCCGGAGAGGGAGGCGCTGAAGGCGGAGGTGTTCGGCACCCTGGACGCCGTGGTCACCGACCCGGACGCGGTGCTCGCCACCAACACCTCCTCGCTGTCGATCGCCCGCCTGGGCGCCGCGACCCGCCGCCCCGAACGTGTCATCGGCACCCACTTCTTCACCCCCGTCGCCGCGATGCCCCTCGTCGAACTGGTCGGCTCCCTGCGCACCGCCCCCGCCACCCGCGCGCGGGCCGAACACGTCGTCCGCGACCTTCTCGGCAAGCGCGTCATCGCCGTGCCCGACCGGGCCGGCTTCCTGGTCAACTCCCTGCTCGTGCCGTACCTGTTGGCAGCCGTCCGGATGGTCGAGAGCCGTGTCGCCACCGCGGAGGCCATCGACCAGGGCATGACCGGCGGCTGTTCGCACCCCATGGGCCCGCTCCGGCTCGTCGACCTGATCGGCCTCGACGTGGTCGCCTCGACGGCGTCCGCGATGTACGACGAGTTCAAGGAGGCGTTGTACGCGCCGCCCGCCCTTCTGCTGCGGATGGTCGAGAGCGGACTGCTCGGCAAGAAGACCGGCCGCGGCTTCTACACCTACGGCTGACCTCGCGGAGCGTCGCCTTCCGCCCGTGCCGCGCCGCGCGAACCCGGTTGCGGGGGACGGTACTTGGCTCTCTCCGGCCGGAACATCGAAGGCTTCGGCGCACCGCGCCGGAATTTCCGTACACCAACCCCTGTTCATCGGGGGTCCCCTAAGGGGGCGGGCGGAGAGACTGGGGTTCACGCCAAGGACGCCGCCCCGATACATTGACAGCACGCTCCGGCGGTACTGACGGTGCACGGAGCGAGAAGGGGCCACGGCCGGAACGCGTCCGATGCGACGGAAGACCCGAGGGCCCACCACATTTCCCGTGGAAAACCCCGGACCGGACTCCGGAAAATCAATCTCCGTGTGCCGGAACGGTGAATACGGCGGCGATCGAAGGAAATTCCGCGCCGCGGTCGCCGGGGTACGGGAATGACGGAATGAATCTGCAGAGCGAGGAGCCATTCGTGCGGTACGAGATTCTGGGTTCGCTTCGGGTGACCGATGACCGGTCCGTCGTGGCGGTCAGCGCACCGAAGATGCAGATCCTGTTGGCGGCACTGCTCATCAAGGCCAACCGCGTCGTCTCCCGGGACGAGCTGAGCAACGAGATCTGGGGGAGTGCCCCGCCCCGCCGCGCCACCGCCTCCCTCCACGTCCACGTCTCCCAGCTACGCAAGCTCCTCACCCGCCCCGGGCGAACCGGCACCCCGATCGCGACCACGGCACCCGGCTACGTACTGCGGCTCGCCCCCGGCGAGCTGGACCTGCACCGTTTCCAGTGCCTGCTGCGGGACGGCCGCCGCGCCGCCCGCGCGGGCACCCACGAACGGGCCGTGGAGCTGCTGGGCGCCGCGCTGTCGCTGCACCGTGGAACGGTGCTGGACGGCGCCGCCGCAGGGCCGATCACCGGCGGATGCGCGAGATGGATGGCGGAGGCGCGCATCGAATGCGCCGAACTCTTCGTGGCGTCCGGCATCGCCCTGGGCCGGTACCAGGAGATGACGGGTGCTCTGCGCGCACTGCTCGCCGAACACCCGCTCCACGAGGCGTTCTACCGGCAACTGATCCTGTGCATGTCCCGCTCGGGCCGGCGCGCCGAGGCGCTGCGGACCTATCAGTGCGCCCGCGACACCCTCCGCCGGGAGCTGGGCCTCGAACCCTCCTGGGAACTGCGGGAGTTGCAGCGGACGATCCTGCTCGCCGACGGCGCCGCGCGGGACATGCAACTGGCGGGGTGAGGCGCCCTCGGGGAAGCCGGAACGGAGCAGCGGCGAAGGAAAGCCGGGCGGGGCGGCGAGCGGTCCGGCCGCCCCGCCGGTGCCCGCGTCGCCCCGCCCGGCGGCTCAGCCGGTCCGGTCCTGCCCCGCCCGCACGAGACCGCACTCGTACGCGAAGATCACCGCTTGGACGCGGTCGCGTAGCTGGAGTTTGGCGAGCATCCGCCCGACGTGGGTCTTGACGGTCGCGGCCGACACCACCAGGTGTTCGGCGATCTCCGCGTTGGACAGGCCCTGCGTCACCAGGAGAAGGACCTCACGCTCCCTGGACGTGAGCTTTTCGAGGCCGCCCGTGTCCGGCGGCATCCACCCGTACCGATGCGGCCGCAGCCGGCTGATCACCGTGGTTCTCCTTGGTCGTCGGCCATCGCGGACGAGCATGCCGAAGGGCGGGTAGAGGAGGTACCCCCAGTTGGAGGGGCGCACCGTGAGCCCCCCGGCCGGGGTCAGGGCCGTGCCGGCGGACCGGACAGCGCCCCGGTGATCTCCGCGGCCACCGCGGCGGCCCGCGCGTCGAGGTAGAAGTGGCCGCCGGGGTGGACCGAGACGTCGAACGGGCCGGTGGTGTGGGCGCGCCAGGCGCCGGCCTCGGGTACCGCGAGGGCCGGGTCGGCGTCGGCGCAGAGCACCGTCAGCGGACAGCCGACCGTCGCGCCGGGGCCGCTGAGGTACGTCTCGATCGCCCGGTAGTCGGCGCGGACCACCGGCAGGACCATGGCGCGCAGCTCCGGATCGTCCAGGACTCCGGGGGCGACCCCGCCCAGCCGTTCGATCTCCGCGACCAGCCCGTCGTCGTCCCGCAGCCGGATGTTCCCGGGGGACGGCACCGACGGCGCCCGTCGCGCGGACGCGAACAGCCGCACCGGTCCGGTACCCGCCGCCTCGCACCGCCGGGCCACCTCGAAGGCGACCACGGCGCCCATGCTGTGCCCGAAGAAGGCGAACGGCGCCGTCAGATGGGGCCGCAGCGCCTCGAACGCGGCGTCGGCGAGGCCCGCGATCTCCGTGAACAGCGGTTCACGGCGCCGTTCCTGGCGCCCGGGGTACTGCACCGCCCAGACCTCGACGCGGGGCGCCAGGTGCCGGGAGAGCGTCACGTACGAGCTGGCGGAGCCGCCGGCGTGCGGGAAGCACACCAGGGGCACGCCGCCGCGGACGGTGCCGAAGCGGCGGATCCAGGGGGTGCCCCGGGCGGGGGCGGTCCGGGGGGAGTCGGTGGGCTGCAACGGGGTCCTTCCGGGAGGGGGAGGCCGGAGGGCCGCCCGGCGGCGCGGTGACGCCGGGCCGCCGCGGCTCAGGGCAGACCGGTGAGGACGAGGGTGGCGGTGCCGTCGCACCGGCCGCCCTGATCGTCGTGGTAGCGGTGGGCCGTCTCGGCGATGAGCAGCGGGGCGCCGTCGCGAGGCGTGCGCCGGATCATCCGCTCCAGGACGAACTCCCCGTGGAAGGCGCGCGGATCGACGGGGCGGGGGAAGCGGCTGCCGAACCGGACGATGAGGATGCCGGGGAGCTGCCGCTGCCAGTAGTCCGCCATCGTCCACTCCGCGAGCTGCGGCACCAGCTTCTCGCGCACCGCGACCGCGAGCGCGTAATACATCATCTGGTTGTAACAGATGTTGACCTCGACGGAGTTCAGATGCCCGGTGTCGTCGATGTAGCAGGACTCCGGGATCGCGAACGTGCAGCGGGCCGTCAGGCGCTCGCCGTCCGTCGTGACATCCGCCGAGGTCAGGTACTTGCAGTGTGCTTTGTAGGGGCGCAGTACCCGGGCCAGCAGCTCCGGATCGCAGGCGTGGAACGTCTCGGGTGTGCTCATGCGCTCTTCTCGTACAGCGGGTGCGCGTCGTGCACGGTGACGCGGTGCGAGACGGTCGGCTCGGGCGTGGTGGTGTGGCGGGCGCGGTGGATGAGGCTGCGGTTGTCCCAGATGAGCAGGTCGCCCTTCTCGAACTCCTGGAGGTGGAGGGCCTCGTGCGTCATCGCGTCGTCGAGCTGGCCGGTCACGTCGAAGAGCCGCTTGAGGAGTTCGTCGTCGAGCGGGTTGCCGTCGGCGTCCTCCAGACCCATGGTGAAGCCCTCGCTGATGTAGAGGACCGTCTCACCGGTGATCGGGTGGGTGAAGGTGGTGGGGTGCAGCACCGCCGGGGTCTTGCGCTCCACCTCCTCGATGATCTCGGAGATCGGGCGGTAGACGTCCGACGGGCGGATCTTGAAGTACTTGCGGACGCTGTGCCGTCCGTTGGTGCCCGCCACCGCCTCCTTCAGCTCCTCGGGCAGCCGGCGGTACGCGGCGCCCATGTCGAGGAAGTACGTGCCGCGGTTCTTCTCCGGGACGACCTGCGGGTGGATGAGGGTGATGCCGAACGGGTCCGGCATGAACTGGTAGTCGGCGTGCCAGAACTTGCCGGTCTTGGGCACGCCGATCTGCTTGCCGTTCTCCGGAACGTTCGACGAGACGAAGATGTCGGCGTTGTCGGGGTGGTGGTACATCGGCTCGTAGTACGCCTCGGGGCGGCCGAACCGGGAGCCGAGGTCGTGGAAGGACTGCGGGGACAGGTGCTGCCCCTTCAGTACGACGATCTTGTGCTCGTAGACGGCGGACCGGACGCGCGCGACGTCCGCCTCGGAGGCGGTGGTGTGGTCGAAGCCCTCGACGGTGACGCCGAGCTGCTTTCCGGCCTGCGGGGTGATCTGCATGGGCGGTTCTCCTGAGAGGGGTGGACGGGACGCCGCGCGGGGCGGTCAGGCGGCCCGGGCGGCGAGCTTCGTGTCGATCAGGTGCGCGGTCTGCGCCAGCGTCAGGTCCTCGGTCAGCTCGTCGAGGCCCATCTCGACACCGAGCGCGCGCTCGATGCGCAGCGACAGCTCGACGAGGGTCAGCGAGTCGACGCCGAGGTCCAGGTAGGTGGCCTCCGGGGTCAGTTGCTCGGCCGGGGCGTCGTGGTTGTCCAGGACGACGGCGACGAGGCGCCGGAACGTGGCGTCGTTCAGGGTGTCGGTCATCGGGGGTCCTTTCCGCCGGTGCTTCGCCGGCCGGTTCCAGGGCTGAGGTCGGGCCAGCGCAGTGCGCACGAGCCCCAGGTGAGGCCACCGCCGAAGCCGGTGAGCAGCACCCGGTCGCCTGGCACGAGGGCACCGGTGTCGTGGGCGTGTCCGAGGGCGAGCGGGATGGAGGCGGCGCCGGTGTTGCCGACGTCGACGAGGTGCCGGACGCAGCGGTCGCGGGAGATGCCGGTGGCGTCCGCCACGGAGTGCAGGATGCGCAGGTTGGCCTGGTGGGCGACGAGGTGGTCGACGTCCTCGGGCCGCCATCCGGCCGCCGCGAGGGTGGCCCGGGACGACGCCGTCATACGGAGGACCGCGTGCCGGTAGACCTCCTTGCCGCGCATCGCGAAATGCCTCTCGGCGCGCGGGGTGTGCTCCGTGACGGGGCTGCGGGAGCCGCCCGCCGCGATGATGATGGCGTCCTCCGCGTCGCCGTCGCTGCCGAGGTCGAAGTGGCCGATCGCGCCCGGCTCACCGGGGGTCCCGGCGCGCAGGACGACGGCTCCGGCGCCGTCGCCGAAGATGATGGCGTTGGTGCGGTCCGCCGGGTCGACGATGGACGAGTAGACGTCCGCCCCGATGAGCAGGACCCGTTCGGAGACGCCCGTGGCGATCAGTCCGGCGGCGGTGGCGAGTCCGTAGACGAAGCCGGTGCAGACCGCCGAGACGTCGAAGGCGGCGGCGCCCGTCAGCCCGAGGCGGGCGGCCACCAGGGGAGCGGTGGCCGGGCAGCGGCGGTCGGGGGTGGCCGTGGCGACCAGGACGGTGTCCGCCGGCTCCCCGCCCGCCGCGCGCAGTGCCTGCCGTCCGGCCTCGACGGCCAGGTCGGAGGTGGCCTCGCCGGGGGCGGCGGCACGGCGGTTGCGGATGCCGGTGCGGGTGGTGATCCACTCGTCGGTGGTCTCCAGCCGCGCGGAGAGTTCCGCGTTGCTGACGATCCGTTCGGGCAGCCGGCCGCCGACACCGCACAGCACGGCGGCGCGTCCGGCCGGTCCGGGAGGTATTCCGCTCATGTTCACGACCAGCCTCTGAAAAAGAGAGAGAACGGGCGGAGAATTCATCCAGGGAATTTCCGGACCCGTTGGGAGAGGTGTACTCAGGAAAAGGCGAAACGGCGTTGTCTGTCAATCTCGGGGCGCGTTTCTGAAGCGATTCTAAAGCCGCTCTAAAGGCGCCGGGCAGGGTGCCGGGTGAGGGGGATGCCGCTGCCGAGTCATGAGAATGGCGGCTCTGACCTGGTGAGACAGGGGAGTGGGTGGAGGCGCGGGGTTTCCGCACGGTACCGCACCGCGCCGATTTCCCTCCTGGTGCACCGCAGGGGCGGTTGCGGGTGTGACGGTCCGCGGCGTATGAAATGACCTGCTGTCCGGAGCGCCGCGGCGCGGAATTCCTCCGGGCGCCATCGACGCTTTTCAGCTTGCCCGTGTGATACCGGCACGCGGTACCGCGCGGATTATTGGAGGCGCGTTTCCCATGGAATCGAATTCGGCACTCTTCCGGCCTGCCGCCGGCCTCCCCGCCGGGGAGCGGCGCGGGCTGCTGCTCGGCGTGGTCCGCGCGCACCTGGAGGAGCTGCTCGGGTACGCCGTGCCGGAGGACGCGTCCGAGGTGCCCTTCCTCGACCTGGGGATCGACTCCCTCACCGCGGTCGACCTGCGGGACCGGCTCGGCGCCGGGAGCGGTCTGCGCCTGCCGTCCACCCTGGTCTTCGACCACCCCACCCCGGCGGCGCTCGCCGCCTTCCTCGACACCCTGCTGACCGACACCGCCCCGGCCACGGAACCGGCGGCCGGAGACAGCGCCCCGGCGGGCGCAGCCCCCGCGTCGCCCGCCGGGTCCGCCGCCCCCGATCCCGGCCCGGCAGGGTCCGGCGACGACGACCCGGTCGTCATCGTCGGCATGGCCTGCCGCTTCGCCGGCGGCGTCGGCTCGCCCGAAGACCTCTGGCGGCTCCTGGTGGCCGAGGGTGACGCCATCGGCCCGTTCCCCCGCGACCGGGGCTGGGACCTGGACGCGCTGTACGACCCGGACCCCGACCGGTCGGGCACCAGCTACGTCCGGGAGGGCGGTTTCCTCGACGCCGCCGGGTTCGACGCCGCGTTCTTCGGTATCTCGCCCCGCGAGGCGCTGGTCATGGACCCGCAGCAGCGGCTGCTGCTGGAGACGTCGTGGGAGGCGCTGGAGCGCGCCGGTATCGACCCCACCGGGCTGCGCGGCTCCCGTACCGCGGTCTACGCCGGGGTCGCCGACTTCGATCACGCGCTGACCGCCCGGCCCGTCCCGGACAGCGACATGTACTACACGACCGGCACGCACCACAGCGTCGCCTCCGGGCGCATCGCCTACACGCTCGGGCTGGAGGGCGCGGCCCTGACCGTCGACACGGCGTGCTCGTCGTCGCTGGTGACGCTGCATCTGGCGGCGCAGGCGCTGCGCCAGGGGGAGTGCGCGCTGGCGCTGGCCGGCGGCGTGACGGTCCTCTCCGGGCCCAGCGTCCACCTGGGCTTCAGCCGCCAGCGCGCCCTGTCCCCGGACGGCCGCTGCCGCGCCTTCGCCGAGGGCGCCGACGGCTTCGGGCCCGCCGAGGGCGTCGGCATGCTCGTCCTGGAGCGGTTGTCGGACGCGGTGCGGGCCGGACGCCGGATTCTGGGTGTGGTGCGGGGTTCGGCGGTGAATCAGGACGGTGCGTCGAACGGTCTGACGGCGCCGAGCGGTCCGGCGCAGCAGCGGGTGATCCGTCAGGCGCTGGACTCCGCGGGCCTGTCCGCACGCGATGTGGACGTGGTCGAGGCGCACGGCACCGGGACCGCGCTGGGTGATCCGATCGAGGCACAGGCGCTGCTGGCCACCTACGGACAGCGCACGCCGCAGGACCCGCCGCTGCTGCTGGGCTCGGTGAAGTCCAACATCGGGCACACCCAGGCCGCCGCCGGTGTCGCCGGGGTCATCAAGGCCGTCCTCGCCCTGGAACACGGCCTGGTCCCGGCGTCGTTGCACGTCGACGAGGTGTCCTCGCACGTCGACTGGGCGGCGGGCGCCGTCGAGATCGCCCGGGAGGCCGTGCCCTGGCCGGCCACCGGACGGCCGCGCCGTGCCGGGGTCTCCTCCTTCGGCATGAGCGGCACCAACGCCCACGTGATCGTGGAACAGGCCCCGCCCCCGGCGGACCGGGAACCGGCAGCGGTGCCGCGCGGTGCCGAAGGGCCGCTGCTGTGGCCGGTCTCCGGACGCGGCGACGCCGCGCTGCGCGCCCAGGCGGGGCGGGCGGCGGAGTACCTGCGCACCACCGGAGCGCCGGACGCGGTGGTGGCCGCCGCCCTCGCGGGACGTACCGGGTTCGAGCGGCGGGCGGTGGCGCTCGCCGCCGACCGGACGGCCGCGGCCACCGCGCTGGACGCGCTCGCCGCCGGCCCGGCGCCCGACTCCGTCGTCACCGGCACCGCCGCGGGCAACGCGCCCACCGGGGGCGCGGTGCTGGTCTTCCCCGGCCAGGGCTCCCAGTGGGCCGGTATGGGCCGCGAACTCCTCGACTCCTCACCCGTGTTCGCCGCCTGGGTGGCCCGCTGCGAGGAGGCGTTCGCGCCCTACCTCGACTGGTCGCTGACCGCCCTGCTCCGCGACGAGGACGACGCCGTCTCCCTCGACCGGGGCGATGCGGTGGTACAGCCCGCGCTCTTCACCGTCATGACGGGGCTCGCCGCACTCTGGCGCCACCACGGGGTGACCCCCGCGGCGGTCGTCGGGCACTCACAGGGCGAGATCGCCGCCGCGTACGTCGCCGGGGCCCTCACCCTCGACGACGCGGCGAAGATCGTCGCGCTCCGCGCCGGACTCCTCACCGAACTGGCCGGACGCGGAGCGATGGCCACGGTGATGCTCGGCCGCGCCGAGACCGAGGCGAAGCTCGCCGCCTGGGGCGGCGCCCTCACCATCGCCGCCGTCAACTCCCCTTCCTCCACCGCCGTGTCGGGCGACGCCGCCGCGGTGACGCGGTTCCTCGACGGGATGGCCGCCGACGGCATCTGGGCCCGCCGCATCCCCATCGACTACGCCTCCCACTCCGCCCAGACCGAGGTCCTCGCCGACCGGCTGCACACCCTCCTCGCGGACGTGACGCCGCTGCCCGGCAACGGCGTGCTGTTCTGCTCGACGGTGACCGGCCGGGAGGAGGACCCGGCGACGCTGGACGCCGCGTACTGGTACCGCAACCTCCGCGAGACCGTCGACTTCCAGGGCGCCGTCACCCACCTCCTGGCGCGCGGCTTCCGGGTCTTCGCCGAGGCGAGCGCCCACCCCGTCCTGACGACGGCGGTGGACCGGATCCTGGAGGAGGGCGAGTACGAGGGCGTGGTGCTGGAGACGCTGCGCCGCGGCGAGGGCGGCGCGGACCGTCTCGCCCGGTCGCTGGCGCAGGCGTACGTCAGCGGTGTCGACCTGGACTGGCCCGCCGTCCTCGGCGCCGACCCGGCCCGCGCCCGGACGCTCCGCACCGAACTGCCGACCTACGCGTTCCGGCACGAACGGTTCTGGCCCGCCCCGCCGGCCGGCCGCGGCGACCCGGAGGCCCTCGGCGTCACCGCCGCGGACCACCCCTTCCTGGGAGCGGCCCTCGACCTGCCCGCCACCGGCGGCACCGTGATGACCGGCCGGATCTCCCTGGCGGCGCAGCCCTGGCTCGCCGACCACGCCGTGGGCGGAGCCGTCCTGCTCCCGGGCACCGCCTTCGTCGACCTGCTGCTGCGCGCCGGCCGGGAGACCGGCTGCCCGCAGATCGCCGAACTCGTCCTGGAAACCCCGCTCCTCCTCCCCGAGCGCGGCGCCGTCCACCTCCAGGTCACCGTCGACGCGCCCGACGGGGACGGCGACCGCCCCGTCACCGTCCACGCCCGCCCCGGCGGCGACGGGGACGCACCCTGGACCCGGCACGCGACGGGAACGCTCACGGCGGACGGGGCCCCGCCGGACGGGGCCGGTCCCGACGGCGCCGCCCTCCCCGCCCCCTGGCCCCCGCCCGGCGCCCGCCCCGTCCCCCTCGACAACTTCCACGACCGGACCGCCGCCCGCGGCTTCGGCTACGGTCCCGCCTTCCGCGGGCTGCGCGCCGCCTGGCGCCACGGCGACACCCTCCTCGCCGAGGTCGAGCTGCCCGGCTCCGTCCCCGACGCCGGACGGTTCGCCCTGCACCCCGCCCTCCTCGACGCGGCGGTCCACCCGATGCTGCTGAACGGCGGGCTCGACGATTGCGCCGACGGGCCCTGGCTGCCGTTCACCTGGAGCGGCGTCCACGTCCACGCCACCGGCGCCGACCATCTGCGGGTCCGGCTGACCCCGCGGGGCACCGGCACCGTCGCCGTCGACCTGGCCGACGCCACAGGCACCCCCGTCGCCACCGCCCGCTCCCTGGTCACCCGGCCCGTCCCCGCCGACCGGCTCCGTCCCGCCGCCGACGGCCGCGCCCTGCACCGGCCCGTGTGGCAGCCCTGGGACCCGCCCGCCGCGGCCGGCCCCGACGCCACCTGGGCGGTGCTCGGCACAGCCACCGCCACCTGCCCGCCGGGCCTGCCCGCCCACCCCGGCCTCCCGGCGCTCCGCGCCCGCCTCGACGCCGGGGAACCGGCGCCCGCCACCGTCCTGCTGCCGTGCACCGGCCCGTCCGGCCCCGACCTGCCCGGCGCGGCGCGGACCGCCACCACCACGCTCCTCGAAACCCTCCAGCAGTGGCTCGCCGACGACCGCTGCGCCGCCGCCCAACTGGTGATCATCACCTCCGGTGCCGTCGCCGCCGGACCGGGGGAGGACGTCACTGACCTCGCCGCGGCACCCCTGTGGGGCCTGGTGCGCTCGGCGCAGACCGAGAACCCCGGCCGGTTCCTCCTCGTGGACAGCGACGGCACCGACGCCTCCCGCCGCGCCCTGCCCGCCGCCGTGGCCGCCGCGCGCGCCGCCGGGGAACCGCAGCTCACCCTGCGCGCCGGACACGCCGCACGGCTGCGCCTGACGCCGTACCGCCCGGCGGACGGCCCCGTACCGCACACCGCACCCGCCGCCCCCGACCCGGACGGCACCCTGCTGATCACCGGCGGCACCGGCACCCTCGGCGGCGCCCTCGCCCGCCACCTGGTGCGCCGCCACGGCTTCGCCCACGTCGTCCTCGCCTCCCGCCGCGGCCCCGACGCGCCGGGCGCCGCGGACCTCGTGACGGAACTGACCGCCCTGGGCGCCGCGGTGACCGTCGCCGCCTGCGACACCACCGACCGCGCCGCACTCGCCGACCTCCTCGCCACCGTGCCCGCCGCCCACCCGCTGACCGCCGTCGTGCACGCCGCCGGAGTCCTGGACGACGGCGTCGTCCCCTCGCTCACCGCCGAGCGCACCGCCCGCGTCCTCGACCCCAAGGTGCGGGCCGCCTGGCACCTCCACGAGCTGACCCGCGGCCACGACCTGGGGCTGTTCGCCCTGTTCTCGTCCGCCGCCGGACTCCTGGGCACCGCCGGACAGGCCAACTACGCCGCCGCCAACACCTTCCTCGACGCCCTCGCCGCGCACCGCGCCGCCCACGGCCTGCCCGCCACCTCCCTCGCCTGGAGCCTGTGGGAGGAATCGACCGGCCTCACCCGCCACCTCGACCAGGACGGACTCACCGCCCGCCTCGCCCGCCTCGGCGTCGGCACCCTCGGCACGGAGCAGGGCCTCGCCCTCTTCGACACCGCGACCGCCACCGCCGAACCCCTGCTGGCCCCCCTCCCGCCGGCCCCGGCCGCCGCGCACGCCCACGGCGCCGAACCGCCCGCCCTGCTGCGCTCCACGGCACCGGCCGCCCCGCGCCGCGCCGCCTCCGCGCGGACCGGCGCGGAACCGGACGGCCTGGCGCAGCGGCTGCGGGCCGCCGCACCGGCCGAACGCGACCGCCTCCTGCGCCGGCTGGTCCAGACGGAGGTCCGCGCCGTCCTCGGCGCCCAGGACCGGGACGCGGCACCCGACCGGCGCCTGGGCGACCTCGGCTTCGACTCCCTCACCACCGTCGAACTCCGCAACCGCCTCTCCCGCGTCACCGGCCTGCGCCTGCCGTCCACCCTGGTCTTCGACCACCCCACCCCCGCCGACATCGCCGGGTACCTGCGCGAACGGCTGCTCCCGGACGACAGCGCACCGCACCCCACGCCCCCGGCCGGGCCCACCACCGTCCACCGCCCCGGCGGCCCCGAGGACACCGCCGACATCGCCGCGATGGACGTGGACGCCCTGGTCCGGCTCGCCCTCGACGACCACTCCTGACGGCACGGCAACAGCGAGGTCCGCAATGGAAACCCCCGACACCCCCGGTACGCCGCAGGCACCCGACGCCAAGGTCGTCGAGGCGCTGCGGGCGTCCTTGACCGAGGCGCGGCAGCTCCGCCAGGAGAACCGGCGGCTGCGCGACGCCGCCGACGAGCCGATCGCCGTCGTCGGCATGGCCTGCCACTACCCCGGCGGCATCGACTCGCCCGAAGACCTGTGGGACGTGGTCACCGCAGAAGGCCGCACCCAGGGCCCGTTCCCCGGCGACCGGGGCTGGGACCTGGACGGGCTGTACGACCCGGACCCCGACCACCCCGGCACCAGCTACGTGCGGGAGGGCGGTTTCCTCGACGCCACCACCGGGTTCGACGCCGCGTTCTTCGGTATCTCGCCCCGCGAGGCGCTGGCGATGGACCCGATCCAGCGGCTGCTGCTGGAGACCTCGTGGGAGGCGCTGGAGCGTGCCGGGCTCGACCCGGTCACCGTCAAGGGCAGCCGCACCGGCGTGTTCACCGGCGCCTTCCCGTCCAACTACTCCCTCCTTCTCCAGCCGGTGTTCGACCAGGTCGAGGGGTACTTCGACCTCGGCACCACCTCCAGCGTCGCGGCCGGCCGCATCGCCTACGTCCTCGGTCTGGAGGGCCCGACCCTCGCCCTCGACACGGCGTGCTCGTCGTCGCTGGTGACGCTGCATCTGGCGGCGCAGGCGCTGCGCCGCGGCGAGTGCGCGCTGGCGCTGGCCGGCGGCGTCACCGTGATGCCCACCCCCACCGTCTTCATCGAGTTCAGCCGCCAGCGCGCGCTCTCCCCCCAAGGCCACTGCAAGCCCTTCGCGGACGCCGCCGACGGCACCTCCCTCAGCGAGGGCGTCGGCGTCCTCGTCCTGGAGCGGTTGTCGGACGCGGTGCGGGCCGGGCGCCGGATTCTGGGTGTGGTGCGGGGTTCGGCGGTGAATCAGGACGGTGCGTCGAACGGTCTGACGGCGCCGAGCGGCCCGGCGCAGCAGCGGGTGATCCGTCAGGCGCTGGCGTCGGCGGGGCTGTCGGCGGCCGATGTGGACGTGGTCGAGGCGCACGGTACGGGGACCGCGCTGGGCGATCCGATCGAGGCACAGGCGCTGCTCGCGACGTACGGGCAGCGCACGCCGGACGTGGCTCCGCTGCTGCTGGGTTCGGTGAAGTCCAACATCGGGCACACCCAGGCCGCCGCCGGTGTCGCCGGGGTGATCAAGGCGGTGCTGGCGATGGAACACGGTGTCGTCCCGGCGTCGTTGCACGTCGACGAGGTGTCCTCGCACGTCGACTGGGCGGCGGGCGCCGTCGAGGTCGTACGGGAGGCCGTGCCCTGGCCGGCCACCGGCCGCCCCCGCCGGGCGGGCATCTCCTCCTTCGGCGTCAGCGGCACCAACGCCCACGTGATCATCGAGCAGGCACCGCCCGCGGAGCCCGCCCCGGACACCGCGGCGACGGCCCCCGCCGTGACCCCGCTGCTGTGGCCGGTCTCCGGACGCGGCGACGCCGCGCTGCGCGCCCAGGCGGGACGGGTCGCGGAGTTCCTGCGCACCGGCCGGGCGGCGGAGCTGCCCGACGCGGCGGTGGCCGGCGCGCTCGCCGGGCGTACCGGCTTCGAGCACCGCGCCGTGGTGCGGGCCGCCGACCGGACCGCGGCCGCCGCGGCGTTCGACGCGCTCGCCGCCGGGGTCGAGGACCCCGCCACCGTCACCGGCACCGCCGCGGAGCACACCGGCGAGGGCATCGCGCTGGTCTTCCCCGGCCAGGGCTCCCAATGGATCGGCATGGGCCGCGAACTCCTCGATTCCTCACCGGAGTTCGCCGCATGGGTGGCCCGCTGCGAAACCGCCTTCGCCCCCTACCTGGACGCGCCGCTGACGGCGTTCCTGCGCGGCGCGGCCGACGATCCGGCCGCCTACGAGGACCTGGCCGCCGTACAGCCCGCGCTCTTCACCGTCATGACGGGGCTCGCCGCACTGTGGCGACGCTGCGGAGTACTGCCGGCGGCGGTCGTCGGGCACTCGCAGGGCGAGATCGCCGCCGCGTACGTCGCCGGGGCCCTCACCCTCGACGACGCGGCGAAGATCGTCGTGCTCCGCGCCGACTGCCTCAACGCCCTCACCACACCCGGCGCGATGGCCTCCGTGCTGCTCGGCCGCGCCGCCGTCGAGGAACGGATCGCCGCCCAGGGCGGCCGGATCACCGTCGCCGCCGTCAACTCCCCGTCCGCCACCACGGTCTCCGGCGAGCCCGCCGCCGTCGAGGCGCTCCTCGCCGCCCTCGCCGCCGACGGCGTCCGCGCCCGGCGCGTCCCCGCGGAACGCGCCGGACACTCCGCAGACATGGCGGAGGTGGAGGACCGGCTGCGCACGGCCCTCGCGGACGTGACGCCGCTGCCCGGCAACGGCACCGCGTTCTGCTCCACGGTCACCGGCCGGGAGGAGGACCCGGCGACGCTGGACGCCGCGTACTGGTACCGCAACCTCCGCGAGACCGTCGACTTCCAGGGCGCCGTCACCCACCTCCTGGACGGCGGGATCCGTACCTTCATCGAGGTCGGCCCGCGGCCCGTCCTGACGGTGGCGGTCGAGCAGATCGCCGAGGACGCCGGGCGCCGCTGTGTGGCGCTGGAGTCGCTGCACCGTGACGACGGCGGCGCGGACCGTCTCGCCCGGTCGCTGGCGCAGGCGTACGTCCGCGGCGTCGACCTGGACTGGCCCGCCGTCCTCGGCGCCGACCCCCGGCAGGCGGCCATGGTCCGCACCGCACTGCCGACCTACGCCTTCCGGCACGAACGGTTCTGGCCGGTGCCGCCCGCCGCCACCGCCGGGGACCCCGCCCGCCTCGGCGTCGGCGCGGTGGACCACCCGCTGCTGGGCGCCGCCGTCCACCTCCCCGGCACCGGCGGCACGGTCCTCACCGGCCGGATCTCCCCGGCGGCGCAGCCCTGGCTCGCCGATCACGCCGTGGGCGGCAGGGTGCTGCTGCCGGGCACCGCCTTCGTCGACCTGCTGCTCCGCGCCGGTCAGGAGACCGGCTGCCCGCAGCTCGCCGAACTCATCCTGGAAACACCACTGTTCCTCCCCGACGAGGAGTCCGTCCGCCTCCAGATCGCCGTCGACGCGCCCGACGGGAACGGCGACCGTGCCGTCACCGTCCACGCCGCCACCGGCGACGACCCGGACACCCCCTGGACCCGGCATGCCAAGGGCACCCTCACCGCCGGACACCCCGCCCCGGAACCCGCCCCCGCCGCCTGGCCGCCGCCCGGCGCCGTACCCGTCCCGCCCGAGGAGCTGTACACCCGCCTCGAGGCCATCGGCGCCGACTACGGCCCCGCCTTCCGCGGACTGCGCGCCGCCTGGCGCCACGGCGACACCCTCCACGCCGAACTCGCCCTGCCCGAGGACGCCGGCGACGCACGGTTCGCCCTGCACCCCGCCCTCCTCGACGCGGCGCTCCACCCGCTCGGGCTGACCGGTCCCGGGCTGCGTCTGCCGTTCGTCTGGCGCGGCGCCCGCCTCCACACCCCGGGCGCCACCGCGCTACGGGTCACCCTCACCCCCGAGGGCACCGGCACCGTCGCGGTGACCGCCACCGATCCCACCGGCCGACCGGTGTTCACCGCCGACGCCCTCACCCTGCGCCCCGTCGACCCGGAGGCCGTCGCCGCGTCCGGCGGCGCCCACCGCGACGCGCTGTTCCGCACCGTCTGGCAGCCCCGGCCCGCCACGGGCCCGGCCACCGGCACCTGGGCCGTCCTCGGCCCCGGCCTGCCCGTCCCCGGCGCCCGCCGCTACGACCGGATGGCCGACCTGCGGGCCGCGACGGCGGCGGGCCAGGCGCCGCCCGACGTCCTCGTGGTGCCGCTGCCCGGACCGGAGAGCGCCGCGCCCGCCGGGAACCTCGCCGACCGGACCCGCACCGCCACCACCGAAGCGCTGACCCTGCTCCAGACCTGGCTGGCCGACCCCCGCCCGGCCGGCCGGCTGGTGCTCGTCACCCGCGGCGCCGTGGCAGCCTCCGCCGGCGACGGCGTCCCCGACCTCGCCCACGCCGCCCTGTGGGGCCTGGTCCGCTCCGCGCAGCAGGAACACCCCGGCCGCCTCGTCCTGCTCGACACCGACACCGACCCCGCGTCACCGCGCGCCCTGCCCACGGCCGTCGCCACCGGCGAACCCGAACTCGCGCTGCGCCACGGCACCGTCCTCGCCCCCCGCCTGGAACGCGCCGGGACACCGGCCCCGGCGGACGACGCGCCCCTCGACCCGGACGGCACCGTCCTGATCACCGGCGGCACCGGCGTCCTCGGCACCCTCGTCGCCCGCCACCTCGTCACCGCGCACGGCGCCCGCCACCTCCTTCTCACCGGCCGCCGGGGGCCCGACGCGCCCGGCGCCGCCGCCCTCGCCCGCGACCTGCGCGGTCTCGGCGCCGCCACGGTCACCCTCGCCGCCTGCGACGCCGGGGACCGGGAAGCGCTCGCCGCCCTCCTCGACGCGGTACCCCGGGACCGGCCGCTGACCGCCGTCGTGCACGCCGCCGTCACCCTCGACGACGGCGTGCTCACCGCCCTCGACGCCGGCCGGCTCGCCCGCGTGCTGCGGCCGAAGGCCGACGCCGCGCTCCACCTCCACGACCTCACCGCACACCTGCCGCTCCGCCGCTTCCTGCTCTTCTCCTCCACCGCCGGGATGCTCGGCGCCCCCGGGCAGGCCAACTACGCCGCCGCCAACACCCTGCTGGAGGCCCTCGCCCGCCACCGGCACGCCGCCGGACTCCCCGCCACCGCCCTCGCCTGGGGCTACTGGGAACGCACCGCCACCCGCGAGGAAGAGCTGGACCGCGACGGCCTCGCCGCCCAACTGCGCCGCACCGGCATCCGCCCGCTCCCCACCGACCAGGGCCTGGCCCTCCTCGACACCGCGCTGGCCACCGCCGAACCCGTCCTGGCGGCCGTACGGTTCGACCTCGCCGCCCTGCGGAAGCGGCCCGGCGGCCCGCCGCCGCTCCTGACCACCCTGCTACCCGCCGCACACCGCCCCGCCCCGCCCGGCACCGGCCCCGACGCGCTCCGCGCCCGGCTGGCCGCACTCGACGCCGACGGACGCGCCGCCGCGCTGCTCACCCTCGTCCAGGAACGCGTCGCCGCCGTCCTGGGCCACCCAGCCGGACAGGCGGCGCGGACCGTCCCCGCCGAACACCACCTGACCGACCTCGGGTTCGACTCGCTCACCGCGATGGCGCTGCGCAACGCCCTCGACGAGGCGACCGGCCTGCGCCTGCCCGCCACCCTCGTCTTCGACCACCCCACCCCCGCCGCGCTCGCCACGGACCTCGGCACCCGGCTGACCCCCGACGGGGCCGCCACGCCGCCGCCCCCCGCCACCGGGGAGCCCCCCGGCGCGCTGACCGGCGCCCTCGACCGGCTCGCCACCGCACTGGAGAGCGCCACCCCGGACGAACGGGCGGACGCCGGGGCCCGGTTGGCGGCGCTGCTCGCCGGGGTACGCGGCACCGCCACCGACCCGGACGCCGGGCTGGACACCGCCACCGACGAACAGCTCTTCGGCCTCATCGACGAGGAACTCGGCACCCGCTGACGGCCCGTGCCCCGTCCGTACCCGCTCCGACCCGCCCAAGGAGGCATCCATGGCAGACGAACGCCAACTGCGGGAGTACCTCAAACGCGTCACGCTGGAACTGCGCCGCACCCGGCGGGAGCTGGCCGAGGCCGAGGAGCGGTGGCACGAGCCGGTCGCCGTCGTCGGGATGGCCTGCCGCTACCCCGGCGGCGTCGAGACCCCCGACGACCTGTGGCACCTGCTGGACGAGGGCCGCGACGCCACCTCCGGCCTCCCCGACGACCGCGACTGGGACGCGACGGCAGGCGCCACGCGCGGCGGATTCCTGCACGGCGCGGCCGACTTCGACCCCGCGCCGTTCCGGATGACCGACGAGGAGGCCGACCTCTGCGACCCCCAGCAGCGCCTGCTGCTGGAGACCGCCTGGGAGGCGCTGCAGCGCGCAGGCATCGACCCCACCGCCCTGCGCGGCAGCCGCACCGGGGTCTACGCCGGGGTGATCTACAACGACTACGGCGGACGGGTCCGCGACGCGCCGGACGGCACCGTCGGCGCCCTCCTGGTCGGCAGCGCCCCGAGCGTCGCCTCCGGCCGCATCGCCTACACCCTCGGCCTCCAGGGCCCCGCCGTCACCGTCGACACCGCCTGCTCCTCCGCGCTGGTCGCCCTGCACACCGCGCTCCACGCCCTGCGCGCCGGGGAGACCGACCTCGCACTGGTCGGCGGCGCGTCGGTGATGGCGACACCCACCGCGCTCACCGCGTTCGGCGCCCAGGGACTGCTGGCACCGGACGGCCGCTGCAAGTCCTTCGCCGCGCGGGCGGACGGCTGGGGCGTCGCCGAGGGCGCCGCTCTGGTGGCACTGGAGCGCCTGTCGGACGCCCGGCGCCACGGCCGCACCGTCCTCGCCGTGATCCGCGGCTCCGCCGTCGTCCAGGACGGCGCCTCGCACGGGCTGACGGCGCCCAACGGCCGGGCCCACCGGCGGATGATCCGGCAGGCGCTGGCCGCCGCCCGTGTGCCCGCGCACTCCGTCGACGCGGTGGAGGCGCACGGCACCGGTACCCCGCTGGGCGACCCCATCGAGGCCCAGGCCCTGTTCGACACCTACGGCGCCGAGCGCGAGGCGGAACGCCCCCTGTGGCTGGGCTCGCTGAAATCCAACATCGGCCACACCCAGGCCGCCGGCGGCATCGGCGGCCTGATCAAGATGGTCCTCGCCCTGCGGAACGGACAACTGCCCCGCACCTTGCACGCCGACGACCCGTCACCGCACCTCGACTGGTCCGCCGGCACCGTCCGTCTGCTGACCCGCGCCGTGCCCTGGCCGGCCACCCCCGGCCGCCCCCGCCGCGCCGCCGTCTCCTCGTTCGGTATCAGCGGCACCAACGTCCACGTGATCCTGGAGGAGGCACCCGCCGACGGGCCCGGGGAGACCGTGACCGTCGAGGACGCGGGCGGCCGGACCGTGGCCGAAGCCCCCGCCGGGGAGAGCCCGGCCCCCGCGGGCCCGGCCCCGGACGAGGCCACGCCCGGGGAGCCTGCGCCCGGCCACGCCCCGGCCGCCGGAGCCCGCACCGGGAAACCCCCGGCCCCCGCGGCTGCGGACCCTGCCCCCGTCCCGCCCTGGCCGCTCTCCGCCGCCGACGAAGCGGGGCTGCGGGCCCAGGCCGCCCGCCTCGCCGCGCATCTCACCGCACACCCCGCGGCCACCGTGCTCGACGTGGCCCGGACCCTCGCCGCCGCCCACGCCGGACAGCCGTGCCGCGCCGCTGTCCTGGGTGGCGACCGGGCGGCCAGACTGCGCGCCCTGACCGCCCTCGCCGACGGCACCGACGCCCCCGGCCTGCTCCGCCCCGGCCACCGCACCACCCCCGGCACGGCCCCGGCCCCCGGTCCGGACACCGCCCTCGCCGAGGCCCACTGCCGCGGCGAACGGCCCGACTGGGACGCCGTATTCGCCGGTACCGGGGCCCGCCTGACCGAGCTGCCCACCTACGCCTTCCGGCGCCGCCGCCACTGGCTGCGCGCCGCACGTATCTGAAGGGCTGATCCGCCATGACCGCACCCACCGTGCCCCCGCCGTCGCAGCGCACCCTCGACGCCCGGCTCGCCCACCACGCCACCCACCGGCCCGAACACCCCGCGCTCCGCTGCGCCGGCGTCGAGGTCACGTACGGACGGCTGTACGCCGAGAGCGCCCGCGGCGCCCTCGCCCTCTCCGCCTCCGGTCTCACCAAGGGCTCCCGCGTCGGCTATCTCGGCAAGGAGTCGGCGCGCTTCTACGAGCTGCTGTACGCCTGCGCGGCGGCCGGCGCGGTCCTCGTCCCCGTCAACTGGCGCCTCGCGCCCACCGAGGTCGAGTACATCCTGCGCGACTCCCGCGCCGAACTCCTCTTCATCGAGGCCGAGTTCCTGCCCACCGCCCACAAGATCCGCCCCGACCTGCCCGACCTGCGGGAGCTGGTATTTCTCGACGGCATCGACGCGTCGGCCCGCGCCTTCAGGGACTGGAAGGACGCCGGGCGGGGCGCCCCGGAGCCCGCCCCGTCCGCCACCGACGACGCCGTCGCCCAGATGTACACCAGCGGCACCACCGGCCTGCCCAAGGGCGTCGTCCTCGCCCACCGCAGCTTCTTCGCCGTCCGCGGGCTGCTCGACGGCGCCGGGCTCGACTGGATCGACTTCCGCCCCGACGACATCAGCCTCATCGGCATCTCCGGCTCCCACATCGGCGGCCTGTGGTACGCCACCCAGGGCTTCAACGCCGGCGTCACCAACGTCGCCCTGCGCTCCTTCGGCGGCAGCGACGTGCTGAACCTCATCCGGGAATCCGGCGTCACCACCGCCTTCCTGGTCCCCGCCATGCTGCTGATGCTGCTGTCCGAACCCGACGCCGCGGACGCCGACTTCGCGACGCTGCGAAAGGTCGTCTACGGCGGCTCCCCGATCTCCGAATCCCTCCTCCAGCAGTGCATCACCGTTCTGCGGTGCGACCTCGCGCAGATCTACGGCCTCACCGAGACCGGCAACACCGCCGTCTGCCTGCCGCCCGCCGACCACGTCCCCGGCAGCCCCCGCCTGCGTGCCGCCGGACGCGCCTACCCCGGCATCGAGCTGCGGATCATCGACCCCGAGGGCCGGACCCTGCCGCCCGGTGAGGTCGGCGAGGTCTGTATCAGGACGCCCGCCCGGATGCTGGAGTACTGGCGGCTGCCCGACGCGACCACCGCCACCCTGCGCGACGGCTGGATCCACACCGGCGACGCCGGCTACCTCGACGCGGACGGCTACCTCTTCATCCAGGACCGCATCAAGGAGATGATCGTCCGCGCCGGGGAGAACATCTTCCCCGCCGAGGTGGAGAACGCCCTCGGCGCCCACCCCGCCGTCCTGGACGCCGCCGTCATCGGCGTCCCCGACGACCGCTGGGGCGAGGCCGTCCACGCCTTCCTCGCCCTGCGCCCCGGCGCGTCCGCCGCCCCGTACGAACTCCGTACCTTCCTGCGCGGCCGGCTCGCCGACTTCAAGATCCCCAGCCGCTACACCGTCATCGACGCGATCCCCCGCAACCCCAGCGGCAAGATCCTCCGCCGCACCCTGCGCGAGCAGTTCTGGGCCGACCGCGACCGCGCGGTCAACTGACCCTCTCCGCCCGATCCTCCCCCGGAAGAAAAGAGCCGGTATGTCCGAGCAGCCCGTCCCCGCCTTCAAGCCGTACGACGGCAAGGCCGCCCACCCCTGGGAGCAACTGGCCGCCGACCGCGCCCGCTGCCCCGTCGTCCACTCCCCGGAACTCGACTCCGTGCAGGTCACCTCGTACGAGGCGGTGAAGGAGGTGGGCCGTAACCACGAGGCGTTCTCCTGCACCTACAGCGCCGCCTGGCCGCTGGAGGAGCCGGTGCCCGAGGAGATGCAGGTCTTCGCGCTCGCCGACCCGCCGCGCCACACCCGCCAGCGCCGCCTGGTCGTCCGGGCCCTGTCCGCGTCCCGCATCAACCGCATGCGGCCGTTCACCGAGAAGACCGTCAACGACCTCATCGACAACCTCGCCGAACGAGGCGGCTCCTTCGACCTCCTCGCCGACTTCGCCGCCCCGGTGAGCGAGATCCACATCGCCGAACTCCTCGGCATTCCCGACGCGGACCGTGAGTACGTCCTGCGCACCGCGCTGCTGCCGGAATCCACCGGCCTGGCCAACAACGAGGGCCTCGCCTCACCCGAGATGGAGGCGTGGAGCAACTACCTCCGGGAGACGGTGCGCGCCCGGCGGGACGCCGGGCCCGGCGCCGACGACCTCACCACCGCGCTCTGCTTCGCCGAGGAGGACGGCGACCGCTTCGACGAGCGGGAGATCGGCCTGATCATCCTCGGCCTGATCGCCGGCAACGCCTCCACCGGCGTCGCCATCGGCAACATCGCCTGCGCCCTGGAGCAGCACCCCGACCAGAAGACGAAGTACCTCGGTGACATCGACGGGCTGACCGACGCCCTCGTCGAGGAGGGCCTGCGCTACGACGGGCCGATCCTCGGCCTGTACCGCCGCACCCTCAAGGAGGCCGAGATCCCCGGCGGGCACGTCTCCCGGCCCGGCGAGCGGATCTACTTCTCGCTGGGCGCGGCCAGCCACGACCCGGCGGTCTTCGACCGGCCCGACGAACTCGTCCTCGACCGGGACTGGAAGGACCTCCCCGCCTCCATGGCGTTCGGCTACGGCGTCCACCACTGCATCGGCATGAACCTCGGCCGTCTCCAGGCCGAGGTCGCCCTGTCGACGCTCTACCGCCGCCTGCCCGGTCTGCGGCTGCGCCCCGGTTTCACCCCGGAGCAGGTGCCCGGGCCGATGTTCCGCTCCTGGACCTCCCTGGAGATGGTCCACGACGGCCCGGTCCTGCCCCGCACGGACCACGCGTGAGCGGCCCCGTCGAACTGGCCACCGCGACCCGCAGGGTGAGCGTGGACCACGCCCTGTGCAGCGGCACCGGCCACTGCGCGGAGACCGTCCCCGGCATCTTCCGCGTCGCGGACCGCCGGGCCTGGCTGCGGCCGGACGCCGACCTGGACGCGGCCGACCCCGGCGACCTGGCCCGCGCCGAGGCGATCTGTCCCTGGCTGGCCCTCACCTTCGAACGACAGGACCCCGCATGACCTATGTGCTCGACCCGGCGTGGCACGCGGAACGCGCCCGGCTGGAGAACATCTCCGCGCTCTACGACCCCGGCACCGCCGAACTCTGCGACCGCCTCGGCCTCGCCCCGGGGTGGCGCTGCCTGGACGCCGGCGCCGGGACCGGCGGGGTGGCCCGGATGTTCGCCGAACGCGTCGGCCCGGACGGTGAGGTGCTGGCCGTCGACGCCGACACCCGCTTCCTGGAACCGCTCGCCGGGGGGCCGCTGAGCGTACGCCGCATGGACATCACGGCCGAACCGCTGCCCGAGGGCCGCTTCGACCTCGTCCACTCCCGGCTGGTGCTGGAACACCTCGCATCCCCGGAGCCGGTGGTGCGGTCCATGGCGCGGGCGGCCCGGCCCGGCGGCTGGGTGCTCCTGGAGGACCTCGACTGGTCCACGGTGCGCGCCGTCGACCCGCCCTCACCCGCCCACGAGCGCGTGGTCACCGCCCTGCTCACCGCCCTCGCGGCCGGCCCCTACGACCAGTGCTTCGGCCGCAAGGTGCCGCGGCTGCTGCGCGCCGCCGGGCTGCGGGACGTCTCGGTGCGCGCCGTGTCGCTGCCGCTGCCCGCCGACCCGGTGGCCGGACAGCCGGCCTGGGAGCTGCTGGTCGACCAGCTCGCCCCCCGGCTGCTGGCCGCCGGTCTCGTCGACGAGGACGACCTCGACGCCTTCCACCGCCTCTGGCGCGACGGCGACACCCTCGGCTTCGGCCCGCTGATGGTCAGCGCCTGGGGACGCCGGCCGGACACCGCCGGCGCCTGACCCGGCACGACGCGGCCGGCCCCCGGAGGAGATCCGGGGGCCGGCCGTTCCGCTGGTGACGTCCCGTCAGCCGGCAGGCCGGCCCGCCCCCGCCCCCGACCGCTCCCGCGCCACGTGCAGCAGTTGCACCGTGGCGCAGCTCACCAGCCGGTTGCGGTCGTCGAAGACCTCCGCCGACCAGAGTTGCTGGGAGAAACCGCGGTGGACGGGGACCGCGCAGAGGTGCAGGGTGCCGCTGACCGCCGGGCGCACATGGTGCATCTGGGTGTCCGCGCAGACCGCCGTCTCGCCCTCCCCGGTGCTGAGGGAACCGCCCGCCACCGCCGCGCTCTCCGCGAGCGCCGCCAGCACACCGCCGTGCACCGTCCCCGTCGCGCCGTGTATGCGCGGGGACAGCGCCAGCGAGGCGAGCACCCGCCCCGCGGACACCTCCTCGTAGCGGATGCCGAGCAGGTCGTCGAGTGGATGCCTTGGGATGGGCAGCAAGGGACTGCTCCCTTCGGGTGGGCCGGCACCGCGGGCGGGCGCCGCTGCACGGGGGTCGGCGGATCACACACGTCCGCCCGGCCGCCGCCCCGTGCGCGGGGCCCGGCGGCCGGGCGGTGCGGGCCGGTCACGGGCCCGCACCGGCGCTCAGATCCAGTCCGGCTGCTCCGGGGGGATCCGGCGGCCGTTGGCGATGAAGAACGACCGGATGACGTTGCCGCGGAACAACTGGCGGTTGCGCGGACCGTCGAGCGCCGCGGAGAACTCCTTGACCCGGTCGCTGTAGAAGCCGCGCTTGCGGTACTTGCGGGTCTTCTCGTTGAAGATCTCCGCGATCATCTCGTCCGGCGTGCGGCCGACGAACTCGGCGAACTCCGCGACGGTGCCGAGCCGCTCCGCGCGCTCCTTCGCGTCGAGATCGGAGAGCTGCGCCGCATACCGCCGGACGGTGATCAGATCGTGAAAGTCGGTGTCGGTCATGGTCTTTCCTCAGCAGGCGCCGCCGGCGCCGTCGTCAGTGGTTCGTGGCTGGTCAAAGGTGTCGGGCCCGGCGGGGGATTCGAGCCCGTCGAGGAGGTGCCCCATCCGGGACCGCTTCGTGCGCAGATAGCGCAGGCTCTCGCCCTGAGCCGGGGCGAGCAGCGGCACCCGGCCGGCCACCCGCACCCCGTGCCGGGCGAGCGCCGCGACCTTGTCGGGGTTGTTGGTCAGCAGCCGTACGCCGGTGATCCCCAGGTCGTGCAGGATCGCCGCGCCCGCGCCGTAGTCCCGGCCGTCGACCGGCAGCCCCAGGGCGACATTGGCGTCCACCGTGTCCAGACCGGTGTCCTGGAGCTGATAGGCGCGCAGTTTGGCGGCGATGCCGATACCGCGGCCCTCGTGGCCGCGGAGGTAGACCACGGCGCCGGTGCCCTCCGTCGCGACCCGCCGCAGCGCCTCGTCGAGCTGCGCACCGCAGTCGCACCGCAGCGACCCCATGAGATCCCCGGTGGCGCACTCGCTGTGCAGCCGTACCAGCGCGTCGGCCGCCCCGGACACCTCGCCCGCCACGAACGCCAGATGCTCCGTACCGTCCGCCGCCGCGTACGCCACGCAGCGCAACTCGCCGTGGGCGGTCGGGATACGCGCCTGGGCCAGGCGGCGGACCTCCGCGCGGTCGTCGGGGTGGGCCGAAGGCCGCGGCGGCACCCGGGAACCGGGCGCCACCGCAGCCTCCGACATCAGCTCGGATCTCACTCGGGGAGACCGAACATCCCCGCCAGGGCACGCAGCTCCGCCTTGCGGTGCGGCAGCGGCGCGGGTGCCTGGATCATCCCGGCGTCGGCCAGCTCGGCGACGACCGCCTCGTCGTTGCCGTAGCTGGCGCCCCAGGTGCCGTCGAAGTACAGGTCCTCGAAGTCGGGACGCGGCCGCTGGCCACCCGCCTCGGTGCCCTCGGCGGAGTAGCCGATGAGCTGGATCTGCGTCGGAATGACGCTCTCGGGCATCTTCAGCAGCTCACGGATCTGCTCCCGGCGGCCGGTGACCAGGCCGGTGCCCAGGCCCTCGTCCGTCGCGGCGAGCAGCGCCGAACCGACACCGAGACCGCACTCGAAGGCGCTGAGCCACTTCGCGAACTCGACGTCACCGGCGAGCACGTTGAAGTCCGGCGTCTTCATCACGACGCTGTCGACGAACTCCTCGGACCAGCCGTAGCTGGAGGTGAGGGAGCCCGACTCCATCAGCTTCAGCAGCGCGGGACGCAGCGGCTCCCAGCCGGCCATGTCGATGCACCACACGATGGCGACCGGCGCCTGGTGGGCCTGCGGCTGGTTGTAGACCGCGTCGATCAGACCGTCGCGTACCGCGTCCGGGGTCTCGCCCTTGGTGATGACGACGGCCTTACGGACCTCCTGCGCGTTGCCGTGGTGCGACTGGAGCCGCGCGGCGTGCAGGATCTTCTGGATCTTCGCCTTCTCCACCGGGCGCCATGCCTGGTAGTAGCGGGTGGTGCGGCGCGTACCGACGGCGCGCTTGAATTCCATGGATACTCCTCATGTTGATGGATGGATATCCACCGGTGCGGGCGTCGTCACCGCCCGCACCGGGCTCAGCGACCGCGAAGCAGAGCTTTGCGGATCTTGCCTACCGGGGTGCGCGGCAGTCCTTCGACGACCTCCACACACCCCGGAACCTTGAACGGCGCCAGCCGCGCCGCACACCACTCGATCAACTCCCTTTCCACAAGGGAGTGTTGACCGTTCGGTACGACGAAGACCTTCACCGACTCGTCCCGGATCGGGTCCGGGACCCCGACGGCCGCCGAATCGAAGACCGCCGGGTGCGCGTTGACGACCCGCTCGATCTCGCTCGACGACACGTTCTCGCCCGCCCGCTTGATGACGTCCCTGCCGCGGTCCACGAAGTGGACGAACCCGTCGGCGTCCACCCGGACCTGGTCCCCGGTGCGCAGCCAGCCGCCGCCCAGCGCCGCGGCGGTCGCCTCCGGGTCCCGCAGGTAACCGGCCATCAGCGTGCGCCCCGGCACGCCGCCCACCAGCAGCTCACCGGTCCGCCCGCGGGGGACGTCACGCAGCCGCTCGTCGACGACCCGCAGCCGCGCCCCCGCAACCGGGCGGCCCATGCTCTGGTTGCGGCGCCGCCCGTGCAGCGGGTTCATCAGCGGCGGGGCGACGGTCTCGGTCATCCCGTACAACTGGAGCAGCGGCACCCGGAACCTGGCCTCGAAATCCGCCAACTGGGCGTCGGTGAGGTTCTGCGCGAAGAGCACCGCCCGCAGCCGGTGCGCGGCGTCGTGCGGTGACGGGCGCTGCGCCAGGATCATCCGGACCGGCGCGGCGAACAGGCTCGCCACCGTCGCGCCCAGCCGCGCCGCCTGCTCGGACCAGCGCGAGGCGCTGAACCGCGGGGCCAGGGCGACCGACGCGCCGGAGACCAGCGCGGACATCGCGGAGTAGAACTGCGCGTTGCCGTGGAACAGCGGCAGCACGATCAACTGCCGGTCCTCCCGCCGCAGCCGTAGCTGCCGGGCCACGACCTCGCCGGAGTGCAGATACGCCGCGTGCGGGACGACGACGCCCTTGGGGCGGCCGGCGGTGCCTGAGGTGTACAGCACCCCGAGCGGCGTGGCCGGCCCGGCCTCGGGGCGCGCCGGTCGCGCCGGGACGGTGGCGAGCGCCCGCTCCAGCGACGGGGTGCCCACCACCAGCAACTGCTCGCAGCGGGGCGAGTCGATCGCGGCGACCTGCGCGGTGGTGAGCAGCTCCGGCTGGGTCAGGCTCAGCCGGCACTCGGCGTGCGCGAGGACGTGGGCCAGTTCCTCGGCGGTCGAGAGGGGGTTGGTGGGGACCATCACGGCGCCCGCCTTCGCCGCGCCGAACCACGCGTCGAAGAACTCGGGACGGTTGGTCAGATGGACGTGGAAGCGGTCGCCGGGCCCGATGCCCCGGTCGGCCAGGAGATCGGCCATCCGCTCGGCGCGGCGGTCCATCTCCCCGTAGCTGATCGTCGTGACCGCACCGGACTCGTCCAGGAAGGAGAGGAAGGGACGGTCCGGACGGGTCCGGGCATGTCGCCGCAGGACACCGTGGACGGTGTCCGGTCCTGGGCCGCTCTGCCGTAGTGGTTGCACGCGGACCAGAGTCCGGGGCGTAGATCAGTTCCGGCGTAACGAACCATCAACTCGCTGTTAACGGACGGCTGATGGGGGAAACCGCGCACCGCGCCGAACAGCAGGAAGCACCGGACGGCGGACCGTCCGGTGCTGTGGGAGCCGGGGGAGAGGCGGAGGGGGCGGGCCCGCAGGGCGGAGCGGGGTAACTCCCGGGCCCGCCCCCTCCTGGCCGGCCGCCTTCCGGGGCGGCCGACGGGGAGGCCCCGCGGCAGCGGCGCGGCCCGGGCGGGGGAGGAACGTCCCGGGACGCGGCCGTGAGGGTTGCCGCGGGGCTGTCATGGGGGTCAGCGGCGGGACGCGCCGCGCGGCGCCGCCGCGGGCCGGGGCTCCCGGGGGCAGCGTGCGCACCGGCACGGCGGGAACGCGGCGCTGACCGCGGGATGCGGCGGGTTCGTGCCCAACGGCACGTCCACGTAACGGACTTCGGTCCTGGCGGACGTCTCGGGATCGATCCGGTACACGTTCAGCGTCATGCCGGGCACGCGGCACCTCCGCTGCGGCGTGCGGCGCGGGCCGGGACGGAGACACGGGCGGCGGGCGCGGGCCGGGCGGGGCGTACGAAGGCAGGGGACAACACGGGCAGGTCCTCTCCGTCAGGCGGGGGGAAGCGGGGAGGGCCGGACAGGACTCACGAAGGGGCGCCGGCCGACGCCGGACGGCAGATCTGCCGCGGCGACTGCCCGTCATGAAACCCGCCCCGCCGCGGCGCGGGCACCCCCTACTGGGTACCCCCGGACGGGGGGATCTCCGGGGCCCTTGACACCTCGCACGCTACGGCGGAGCCCGGCTCCCCGCCCTGGGTGGAGCGGCGGCTCAACTCCCCGTTAAGGAGAGGAGCGACGGCGTGAGGGGACCCTACCGACCGGCGGCGGCACAGATCAATCCCCCACGAGACACCGGTATTTCCGCCTTCCGTGCCCCCACCCACTGGCCTCGGGTGATCGGGCCGTGACAGTATGTGCCCGGGAGTTCCGGCGGCGGACTTAACTCGCCGTTGGGCCCGTGGAGAAGGGCCGCGCGCGGGCCGGGCGACGGCACGCGCCGCCCCCGCCACGGAACGGACACGGGGGAAGGGCGGCGGCATGGCTGCGGACCACACGGAGAACACGGGAAGCGGGAACGCGGAGAACGTGGAGCGGAAGGACACGCCGGGCGGCGCGGGACACGACGCGGCACGGCAGGACACCGGCACCCTCGCCGACCGGCTGGGCCGCCTCTTCACGCACATGCACCCGCCCGGCGCGCCGTACACCAACGCCCATGTCGCCGAGGAGATCAGCGGCGACGCGGCACAGTACGGCGGGGTGCGCCTGACCGAGCAGTACCTCTCCATGCTGCGCAACGGCCGGCGGACCAACCCCTCGCCCGAAGTGCTGCGCGCGCTCGCGAAGTTCTTCGGCGTCCCCGCCGGCTACCTCCTGGGCGACCTCTCGCAGCCGCAGGCCGAACGGGTGGAGGAGGAGGTCCGCTTCCTCGCCGCCATGCGCGATCAGCGGGTCCGCGCCATCGCCCTGCGCTCGGTGGGCCTGCCGCCGGACGTCCAGGAGAGCCTGACCACCATCATCGACCAGTTCCGCCGACAGATGGACCTGCCGGGCAGAGGCGGCGGCGATGACAGTTGATCTGCCGCGGACCGACCGACCGGACCGGCTCTTCGCCGTCTGGCGGCGGGCGCACGACGACGGGATGACCATGCGAGTGGGGCGGATACGCAGGCGGTGCAAGCGGCTCGTCAAGGAGCTGGCGCTGCCCGCGACGGTCGATCTGCGGGGCCTGTGCGACCTCGTGGGCGCGCGCGTGGGAGCCCCCGTCCACCTGGTGCCGATGAGCCTCGACGGCGCCGCGTCCGGCATGACCGCCGTCACCGACGACGCCTACTGGGTCTTCTACGAGAGCCGCACCTCCCCCTGGCACCAGGCCCACATCGTGCTGCACGAACTCGGCCACCTCCTGCTCGGCCACGACCGGGACCCGTCCCTCACCGAGGACGCCCTGCGGGTGTGGACCCCCTCCGTCGACGCGGCGACGGCCCTGCGCCGGATGGGCCTGGCCCCCGGTCTCGCCCGCCACCACGGCTACGACAACCCCGCCGAACGCGAGACCGAGGTCCTGGGCACCCTCCTGATGGAACGCCTCGCCCCGCCCGCGCAGGAGCCCGCGCCCCCGCCGCACGGCCGCGCCGCCGAACTCGCCGCCGCCCTCGGCCCCGCCCTCCAGCACCTCCGCCGCGCGGACGCGCCGCACGCCCCGGACGGCGCCGCCGGGGACGGCTCCGGGCGGACCACGGACGGCGCGGGCACGGGCCCGGCCACCGGAGGCGCCGACCCCGGACCGGACGGACCCGCCCGCGACGACGGCGGTGACCCGCGTGCCTGACCTCTTCGACGTCGTCTACCTCTGCTTCGCCGCCGTCGCCTGGACGATCGTCGGCTACAAGACCACCGCCTGGCTCCGCGACCGCGCCAACGCCGACCTGGGCCTGGCCTGCGTGATGACCGGCGGCGTCGCCACCGTCTTCGTCTTCTCCGCGCCCAGCCTCTACCGCGGTTTCGACCGCCTGCTGGGCGTCGCCAACCTCGCGATGGTCTTCCTCTACTCCGCCGTCATGGTCTTCGCCGTCGGCGCGCAGGTGATGCTCGCCCGCTGGGCGGCGGGCGAGGGCGAGGCCGCCCGCCGCCGCGCCCGCACCCGGGCCCGCGCCACCGTCGCCGCCGTCGCGGTGCTCTGGGCGGTGGCCGTCACCGGCTTCGCCGTCGGCCGCCCCGATGCCGTCGAGCACCCCCGTGACTTCAGCACCGCCTACACCGACGCCCCCGGGGTGATGGTCTTCCTCGGTCTCTACCTGGCCATCTTCGGCGCCAGCCTGGCCGCCCTGGGAAGCCTCTGCCTGCGCTACGCCGCCACCCTCGGCACGTCCTGGCTCACCCGGGGCCTGCGGGTGATGTCCGCCGGATGCCGCCTCGGCCTGGTCTACTGCGCCGCGAAACTCCTCGGCTTCGCCCTCTCCTGGGCCGGCCGCCCCGCCCCCTGGCTCTCCAACGGCGTCGCCCCGCTCAGCGCCTCGGTCGCGGCGCTCCTCGTCCTCGCCGGTTTCGCCCTCCCCGCCGCCGGGCCCCGGGTGACGGCCTGGCGCCGTCTGCGCCGCCTCACCCCGCTGTGGCGGCAGGTCACCGAGCAGAGCCCGGAGGTCACGATGGAACAGGAATCCTGGCCCGGACGCTGGCCCTTCGCCGACCTGGAGTGGCGGGCCAACCGCCGGATGGCCGAGATCCGCGACGTCCAGCGCTCCCTGCGCCGCCACGTCGAGTCCGACACCCTCGACATCGCCGGGGAACGCGCCCGCGCCGTGGTGCCGGACGAGCGCCAGCGCGCGGCGGTCGCCGAGGCCGCCGCGCTCCGCCGCGGCCTGGAGAACCGCGCGGTGGGCCATGTGCCGCTTCACAGCGCCGACACCGTCGTCGTCAGCGACTCCGGCGCGGACGGTCTGCTCGCCGCCGAGTACGAACATCTCGCCCTCGTCGCCGACGTCTACCACTCACCGCTGATCGACACCGTCCTCACCGAGCTGCGCCAACGCGGCACGGAGGCCCGCCGCTGACCGGCGGCACACCGACGGGGTGGCCCGGTACGGGGGTCCGGGCCGCCCGCACCACCGCCGCCACGGGCGGCGCCTGGCTCCGTCCCTCGGGGACGGAAGGCGCCGCCCGCGGCTGCGGGAAACACCGAGGCTCCGCCGCAGCCCGCCGCGCGGCGGTGTTCCGTGCCCCCTCGCGGCTGCGGAAAGCGGACCGCCGCCCGCCTCTTGATCTTCCCCAACTCCCCCTTCTCGGCGCTCCCTTGGGTGCGTACACCCTTTCGGATGTCAGCCCCGGCAAAAGCCTTGCCGCCCACGCGGGGCCGGGCTGTACTGATCCCGGCGGTGCCCCGGCGCACCGCTCCGCCCACCGGTTCCGCGCGTATGCGCACCGCCGCGGCGGCCCGTCGACCATGCGACCACGGGGGTCCAGATGCCGTCCTGCCCGGAAAGCCCCTTCCCGCCAGGGGAAGCCATCGCCGCACCGTGCTCCGGGCGGCCGTGATGCCCCGGCCCCCGGAGCGGCCCGCCACCCCGCCCCTGCCGCCCCACCCGCCGGGCACTCCGCCGCCGGCGGTCGTGATCGAGGAGAACAAGGGCCTGGTCGTCGTCGGTGACGGCAACAACATCGTCTTCCAGGAGGGCGATTACGCCGTCACCACCGGCCTGGGGGAGCTCCTGCCCGTCCCGCCGCTGACCACCGAACCGACCTCGCGGATCTTCGGCCGGGACGCGCTGGTGGCGCAGGTCCTCGCCGACCTCGCGGACAAGGGAGCCGTCCAGCTCCACGGCGACCCGGGCGTCGGCAAGAAGGCCGTCGCCGAGGCGGTGCACACCGCCCTCGCCGCACGCGGCACGCGTGGCCACGTCCTGTGGCCACGCACCGGCGCCGACACCACGCTGGACTCCGTGTACCAGCAGTTGACCAGCGCGTTCTTCGGCAAGAAATTCCTGCGCGAGGTCGACGAGCCGGCGCTGCGCGCCGGTGTCGCCCAGCTCGACGCCCACATCACGCTCCTCGACTGCCCGTTGGGCCGCGCCGACCTGGCCCGGCTGCGGCAGACCTTCCCCGGCTGCACCTTCCTGATCACCTCCCGGTACGCGACCCTGCCGGACTCCTCGGCCGTCCATCACGTCCGGCCGCTCTCCGAGGACGCCGCGAAGGAGCTGCTCAGTGCCGAGCTGGGGTTGCCGCTCGGCCCGGTCGGACTCCAGAACCTCCAGTTCGACCACGTCTGCCGGGTGACCGGGCGCCTGCCTCAACGCCTCTTCCAGTACGCGGCGTTCATCAAGGGTTTTGACGACTGGCGCGCCCGGGTCGATGAGGACTCCCACGACCGGCCGCCGCCCGTCGATCCGGCGCAGCTCACCCCGGTGCACCAGGCCGAGGCGCTCGTGGTCGCCCTGAGCGAACCGGCGCGCCGGGTCCTGTCGGCCCTGGAGACCTTCGGCACCCCGCTGCCCGCCGTGTGGTTCGCCCCGGTCACCGGCAGTCCCGGGGACGGCGACTGCGCGGCGGAGCTGCACGCTCGCCGGCTGGTCGTCCGCCACGGCGACACCTACCACCTCACCGGCGACGCCGCCGAGGCCGTCCGGCGCCAGGAGTGGCCGCCCGCCGACCCGGTCGCCGCGGCAAAGGGGCTGCTGACGGCGTTCGCCGCCGAGGGCACACCGCCGCCCCCGGACGCCCACCTCCTCCTTGCCGTCGCCCAGCGGCTGCGCGACGCCGGGGAATGGGCGCTCGCCCTCCGCTTCGTCAACGTCGCCGTTCCCGTCGCGCTCGCCGCGGGCCGCGGCCGGATCGCGCTCCAGCTCTATGCCCTGGGCAAGGCCGCCGCCACCCGCGGCGGACGGCGCCAGGAGGCCGAGCGCTACACCCGCGAGGAGGGGCTGACCCGCAACCTCCTGGAGGGCGACAAGGCCGCCGCGGCCGCCGCGCTGCTGGTCCTCGCCCCGGCCGCGGGCCAGGTCGTCGCCGAGGGCGGCAAACTCGCCGGTCTCATCGGCAAGTTCACCGCCACTCTCACCACCAAGGCCGGCGCCACGGTGGCCGCGGTGAGCGTCGCCGCGGTCGCCGCCACCGGCGTGGCCGTGGTCGCGAGCAACAGCACCCCCGCGGGGTGCGACGAGGCCCGCGCGGCCACCGAGAAGTACAGCTCCTCATCCGTCCGCACCTCCGACGACCTCGCCACCAGCTACCGGGAGAGCGCGACGGAGCTGGACGCCGCGGCCACCGAAGCCACCGACACAAAGATCGCCTCGGCGCTCCGCGGCCGGGCGGACGAACTGCGGAGCCTGGCCGACACCCAGCAACGCGACGGCGACGGTCTTGGCCCCGACGTCCATCCCGACGTCCGGGCCGCCCTCCTCAGCTCGAAGGGGCTGCGGGAGAACATCCAATCCGTGCAGGTGGTGATGAAGGTCTGCCCCGCGGAATGACGGACACCCGGGCACGGCGACGGCCCCCACGGCCCGCCGCCGTGCCCGGACATGACGGAGCGCCGACGGAGCCTTCCGCGTTTCCGCCGGGGTGCCGGGGTGCCGGGGTGCCGGGGTGCCGGGGTGCCGGGGTGCCGGGGTGCCGGGGTGCCGGGGTGCCGGGGTGCCGGTGCGACGGGGTGCCGGTGCGACGGGGTGCCGGTGCGACGGGGCGTCGGAGCCCGCCCTGTCTGTCCGGCGGGCATCATCCGCCGCTTCCCGTGGGTGAGTTGCCCGTCGAGAGACGGGCGCCGGTCTCCGCGCCGTGCCGCGCCGCCCACCTGCCCGCATGCCACCGGCCCCGGCCCGTACGGTGGTCCGGCACCGCCTAGAGTCGGACACCATGCAGAACACCGCCGAGACCGGCCCCGCAGCCCCCCTCGATGTGACGCCTCTCCTCGACGATCCGCACGCCGCGTACGCCGCGCTGCGCACGAGCGGCCCCGTCCACCGCATCACCGGACCGGACGGACAGCCCGCCTGGCTCGTCACCCGCTACGACGACGTCCGCGCCGGGCTCGCCGACCCGCGGCTCTCGCTCGACAAACGCCATGCCACGCCCGGCGGTTACCGCGGCTTCGCACTGCCCCCGGCGCTCGACGCCAACCTCCTCAACATGGACCCGCCGGACCACACCCGGGTACGCCGCCTGGTCGTCCGCGCCTTCACCCCGGGCCGCGTCGAGGCGCTGCGCCCCGCCGTACGCCGCGTCGCGGACAGCCTCCTCGACGCCGTCGAACCGGCCGGGCGGGCCGATCTCATCGCCGACTACGCGGGCCATCTGCCGATCATCGTCATCTGCGACCTGCTCGGTGTGCCCGCCGCCGACCGGCACGACTTCCGCGCCTGGACCGACCGGCTGATCACCCCCGACCCGTCCCGCCCGGAGCTGATGAAGCAGTCCATCGGCCAGCTGCTCGCCTACTTCACCGGCCTCATCGCCACCAAGCGCGCCCACCCCGGCGACGACCTGCTTTCCGAACTCATCGCCGTGCGCGACACACCGGACGGCACCGCGGCGGACGGCGCCGCGCCCGGTGACGACCGGCTCTCCGAGGACGAACTGACCTCTCTCGCCTTCCTCATCCTCTTCGGCGGATACGAGAACACCGTCCACCTCGTCGGCAATGCCGTACTCGCCCTGCTCGACCACCCCGAACAGCTACGCGCACTGCGCCGGAATCCGGCCGAACTGCCGAACGCGGTCGAGGAGTTCATGCGGTTCGATCCGCCGGCCCCGCTCGCCATCCGGCGCTTCGCCCGCGAGGACCTGGACATCGGCGGTGTCCGCGTCCCTGCGGGCGACTGCGTCCTGCTCTCCGTCGCCTCCGCCAACCGCGACGAGGCCCGTTTCCCCGCCCCGGACCGTCTGGACATCGCCCGCGATCTCTCCGGCCACCTCACCCTCGGTCACGGCATCCACTACTGCCTGGGAGCGCCGCTGGCCCGGATGGAGACGGCGGTGGCGCTGGGCGCGCTCCTCGAACGGTTCCCCGGGCTCCGGCTGGACGTCCCGCGCGAGGGGCTGACCCACCGCCGGACGCTGCGCGCGCGTGGCCTGATCTCGCTGCCTGTGACCTGGTGAGCCGACGGCGAACACGCTTTCCGAGGCATAAGTGTTCAGCGATGCGGTAGAAAGGTGTTGAGACCCGCCCGGTGTGCATCCCCCGTCGCACCGGGCGGGTCGTTCTGTGTAGGGGGGCGCGCGGGCACGGACCGTCCTTGTCGTCCGACTGGCCCAGCCGTCCTGCGAGGCGCGCGGCACCTCCATAGCGTGATCGTCATGTCACTCGATGCGTTCCTGTCCCGGAAGGCCGGTGCACTGGCGGTGCTCGTCGTCACCGGCGTCTCGTCGGCCTGTATACCGGCCCCGGCCCTCGCGGCCGACGCGCACCGCCGCCCCGCCCCGGTCGCCGCCGGGGTGCAGGTGGCCGACGCACCCGGAGTGCCCGAGCTGCCGAAGAACCTGTCCGCCCTGTCGTGGGCGGTCACCGACGCCGACTCCGGCAGCGTCCTGGCCGCGAAGGACCTGCACCGCAAGCTGCCCCCGGCCAGCACCCTCAAGACGCTCTTCGCGGTCACCGCGCTGCCGAAGTTCGCGGCGGACACGGTGCACCGGGTCGAGCCCGCCGAACTCGACGGTGTCGGCTCCGGCAGCAGCCTCGTCGGCGTCGAGGAGGGCGGCAGCTACTCGGTGGCCGACCTGTGGCGCGGGGTGTTCCTGCGGTCGGGCAACGACGCCGTACACGTCCTGGCCTCGATGAACGGCGGCTGGGAGAGCACCGCCCGCGAGATGCAGGCGAAGGCCCGGGCGCTGGGCGCCGAGGACACGACCGTGAAGTCCCCGGACGGTTACGACGCCCCGGGCCAGGTGTCGTCCGCGTACGACCTGACGGTCTTCGCCCGGGCGGGGCTCGCCAACGCCGACTTCGCGCGCTACTGCTCCACCGCGCGGGCCGACTTCCCGACGTCCCAGGGCGTCACGCGTATCGAGAACACCAACCGGCTGCTGTCCGGCGCGAACGGGATGCCCCGCTACCCGGGGATCATCGGGGTGAAGAACGGCTACACCACGCATGCCGGGAACACGCTGATCGCCGCGGCCCGGCGGGGTGGCCACACGCTGCTGGTGACGGTCATGAATCCGCAGTCCGGCGAGGCCAACGGCGTCTACAAGGAGGCCGCCGCGCTGCTGGACTGGGGCTTCGAGAGCGTCGGCACGGCGGAGCCGATCAGTTCGATGAACCGCGCGGTGGCGCAGGGCCCCGCGGTGGAGCCCGCCGGTCACACCACCCGTACCGACGCGCAGGGCAACTCGCCGTGGCGGGACGCGCTCGCGCTGTGGGGCGGCGGGGTCGGCGCCGCGATCCTCGCGATGGGCGCGGCACTGGCCCGTCGGCAGCACACCCGCCGCCGGACGGACGAAACGGGCGGGCCGCGGGGGCGGTGACGGGCCCGACGCGGCGGGCCCGCCGCGCGCGGGTTCGCCGCCGGAGTCCACGGTGGAGCGTGGCCCCTTCATCAGGCGGGGGGCAGGAGACGGATGGGCGTGGGCCTCGCGGCGGTTGTGCGGCCCGTCCGCCGGGTGGCCGGGGCCGAAACCCCGCCGATGGTCCGTGCCGCTGTCCCGGCCGTCACCCCGCCCTCTTCCGCGCGCCACCGCCGTCCGGCTGTGGCTCAGGGGCGTAGCCGGGGTGCGGAACCGGCTGCCGGGACCGGGGCCGCCGGGTGGTCGCGCAGTCGCGTGGTCAGGGTGTGGGCCCAGGCGGTGAGGGCCGGGACGTCGATGCCGTGGGGCGCGGCGTCCGCGTACGGGGTGAGGGCCGCCGCGCCGCGGTCGAGGAGGGCGACGGCGCCGGTCGTGTTGGCGCGTGCCGCGTGGGTGAGGCCGACGGCGAGCTGTGCCAGGCCGCGCCAGAGCGCGCGTTCCGGCTGCGGGGCGGTCTTCCAGGCGTCCTCCAGCACCTCGTGCGCGTGGAACGGCATCCCGGCGTCGAGCAGCCGCTGCGCCTCGGTCAGCGTCGCGTCCGGTGTGCGGACGACGCCCTCGGGCTGGCGGGCCACGCCCGGGGCGCCGTACGGCAACGGCCGCCCGAGTCCGTCCCGGGGCCGCGCGTTACGGGCCCGGCCCTCGGCATCCCGGTCCCGCCGCCGCGGGGGCCGGGACGCGGCTGCCCGGGCGGCGGCTTCGGGACCAGCGGCTTCGGGACCAGCGGTTTCGGGCCCGGCGGAGACGGAGCTGCCGGTCCCGTGCCCGGCCCCGGCCCCGCCACCGGCCTCCGGCACGGCAGCCCCGCCACCGGCCTCCGGCACAGCGGCCTCGGGACCGTCCGCCCCGGAGCCGGGCGGGCCCGGCGAGCGGCCCGGACCGGCCTGCGGCGCGGCGGCTCCGGCTCCGGGCGTTCCCGGCCCGCCGCCCGTCCCGGCCCCGGCCTCCGGCCCGTCCGGTCTCCCCGCCCCGGCCGCCTCCGCCTCCGCCGCTTCCTCGGCGCAGAAGCGGCAGCCGTCGGGGGCGGGGCCGGGGCGGTCGTCGATGCGGCCGCAGATCTCGCAGACCTGGTCGAGCCAGCAGGCCGGGTCGCCGCCCTCGGTGGGGCCGGTGCGCGGGGCGGCGGGGGTGGGCCGTCCGGTGTCGCTCTCCGTGTCACTCACCCTTCGATTGTGCGCCGGGGAGGCGGGCGGTACGTGTCCGGGTCAGGGGACCTGGGCCGGGGAGGAGGCGTCGGGGACGCGGAGGGCGGGGGCGCCGTGGCCGTCGGCGGGGACGGTCCAGATGTCGCTGGAGCCGGTCTCCTCGCCGGGCAGCGCGTAGGCGAGGGTGGAGTTGTCCAGCCAGGCGGCCTGGTCGTCGACGCTGCGGGTCTCGGCGACCGGGTGTTCCTCGAAGGTGCGCAGGTCGAGGACGTACAGCCGCCACGGGTCGCGGGCGCCTTCGCGGACCCGTTTCTTGAACGCGAGGCGGGTGTTGTCGGGGGAGAGCGACGGGCACTCGACGTTCTCGCGGAGGGTGCGGGCCCGCCATTTGCGCAGGTCACCCTTTACCAGGTAGGTCTTGCCCGCGGTGGAGACCGTCGCGTAGAAGGTGTTGTCGTCGCGGGCGAAGGTGACGCCCCAGTAGTTGACGTCGGGGGCGTGGTAGCGGCGGCCGCCGAGGGTGAGGGGGACGCCCTCCATGTTCTTGATCAGATAGCCGGTGCGGGTGTCGAGGATCGACGTACGGGTGGAGAAGGACGTGGTGGCGTACGAGTCGCCGGTGGCGAACATCGTCCAGGACAGCATCCGGCCGGACGCCGAGACCCGTGCCCGGTTGGGGATGCCGGTCAGCCCGATGCGGCGCTTCTCGCGCAGGTTCTTGTCGAGGACGACGGCGTACGAGCGCGGCGGGATGCCGGGGCGTTGCTGGAGGCAGAGTCCGGTTCCGGCCGCGGCGTAGAAGCGGTCGCAGCGCGGGCCGCCGGTGGTGCGCCGCGGCTCGTGGCCGGCGGCGGGGGAGGCGCCGGGGCGGCCGGTGGCGGGCAGCCGGGCGACGCGGCCCTCGCCGGCGCCGGTGGAGCGGAAGTACAGCCGCCCGTGGTCGAGGCCGAACGCCGAGACCGGGTCGGCCGGTTCGGCCCGGCGGGCCGCGCCCACGGTGTACGCCACGGCGACCCCGGCCAGCAGGGCGCCCGTGACGGTCAGCGCGAGGACCCGCACCCGCAGCGGCAGCGCGGCGAACCGGGCCGCCGCTCCCGCGGGGGCGGGCCGGACACCGGGGGAGGTGGCGTCCGGCTGCCGGTCGTCGGTGCCCCGGCCCTCCCGGGCCGCCCCGCCCGGCACGGCATCCGGCGCGGTGGACGCGGGGCCCCCGGCCGTCTCCCGCCGCCCCCCGTCGGAGGCGGCGGGCGCGTCGGAGGCAGCGGGCTCGGGGGCCCGGGGCGGGCGTGGCGGTGGATTCATGCGGGGGTGAGGTGCCTTTCCGTGCGGGGGAGGAGGAGGGCGGCGGCGAGCAGGGCCACGGCCAGGGCGGTGACCGCGGCGATCAGCGCCGGGCGGGTGCCCCACAGCGTCCAGGCGGCGCCGAAGCCGGCGGCGGCCAGCAGCCGGCACAGCGCCTGGCCGGTCTGGAGCAACGCCATACCGCTCGCCCGGCGTTCGGCCGCCAGGACCGGTCCGGCGAGCGCCATCAGGACACCGTCGGTCGCCGCGTAGAAGACGCCCAGGAGCAGCAGGACGGCGGCGAGCAGCGGGAGTCCGGCGCCGGTCGTCAGCATCAGGACGTAGCCGCCGAGGAGGGCGGCGTGGCCGATGAGGAACGGCACCCGGCGGCCGATGCGGTCGCCGAGCCGTCCGGCGGGCACCGCCAGCAGCAGATAGACCGCCGCGGCGCCCAGCGGCAGCAGCGGGAACCAGCTGACCGCGAACTCCAGCCGTCGTTGCAGCAGCAGGTAGAGGAACGAGTCGCCGATGGTGGCGGCGCCCAGCAGCGCGGCGGCGGCGAAGATCCGCCGGAACGCCGCGTCGCGCAGCGGGGCCAGCAGCGCGGCGCGTGGCCGGGGCGCGGCGGGCTGCGGTGCGGGCGCCGCCGCGCGGTCCGGGACGAGGACGATGAGCATCAGCACGCCCAGCAGCCCCACGCAGAAGCTGACGACGAAGACCGCGTCGTAGGCGTCGGCGGTGGCCCACAGCAGGGCGAACGCGGCGAGCGGGCCGAGCAGCGCGCCGGTGGTGTCCATCGCGCGGTGCACGCCGAAGGCGCGGCCGAGCGCGTTCGGCGGGGCACTGAGCGAGATCAGCGCGTCGCGCGGTGCGGTGCGCACGCCCTTGCCGAGGCGGTCGGCGGCGAGGGCGGCGCCGATGCCGAGGGTGGCGCCGCCGGAGAGCAGCAGTCCCAGGCGGGAGAGCGCGGAGAGGGCGTAGCCCCAGCCGGCGACGAGTTTGTGGCGCCCGCCGCGGTCGGCGGCGTGCCCGCCGAGCAGCCGGACGAGGGCGGTGGCGCCGTTGTAGAGGCCGTCGAGGAAGCCGAACTGGAGGGGGGAGAGACCCAGTTGGATGACGAAGTACAGCGGCAGCACGGCGGTGACCATCTCCGAGGAGATGTCGGTGACGAGGCTGACCGCGCCGAGGGCCAGAACCGGCCCTCCGACGCGGCCCCGCGTCACCTTGGTCGCCGTGGTGGCCGCGTCCGTGGTCGCGAGATACATGGTGCCCGGTGCCCGCCTTCGCCGGTCAGTGGCAGGTGTAGGACGGGCTGCTGTCCTTGGTCTTGCCGTCGGTGCCGATCAGGTCCCAGGAGTACCCGTCGTCGGTGAAGTCGAGTTTCACCACCCCGAAGGTGTTGGTCAGCCGCTTCTCGCTGTTGGGCTGCACCTCCTCGATCTTGTACGGGTGGGCGCCGCCCATGCCGCCGAGGAGTTCGACGATGCCGTTCTCGTCGTCCCGCTCGCCGTCCGGCGTCTGCGGGGCGAACCGCTCGTAGTGGTGGTCGTGGCCGTTGAGGACCAGTTCCGCCTTGGCGTCGTAGAGCGCCTTCCACACGGGGCGGCTGACCGGGTCGTTGCCGTGCTCGCCGGAGGAGAAGAGCGGGTGGTGGAAGTAGGTGGCGACGCACTTCTTGGTGGTGGCCTTGAGATCGGCCTTGAACCACTTCAGCTGGGCGGAGGTGAGGTTGTTGGTGTCGAGGGCGATGAAGTGCCAGTTGCCCTCGTCGTAGCTGTAGTACGGCTTGCCCTCGGGGTAGGCGATCTTGCCGAAGTAGGACTTGTAGCCCTTGAACTCGCCGTCCGGGTCGTAGGTCTCGTGGTTGCCCGGGATGGGGTGGGTCTTGTTCTTGAAGGCGCCCCAGGTCTTGTCGTAGTAGCGGGTGAAGTCCTTGAGGCGGGCGTCGTCGTACTGGTTGTCGCCCATGGTCATGATGAACTTCGGGTTGATCTTCTTCACCAGCGCGGCGGTCTTGGGGTGTTCGCAGTCGCCGCTGTCCGCGGTGCACTGTTCGGCGATGTCACCGGCGGCGACGACGGTGAAGCCGCCCGCCGCGCGGTGCGGGGAGGCGTCGGCGCGTCCGGCGGGGGACCACATCAGCACGCCGCCGGCGAGCGCGAGGGCGGCGGCGCCGGCCGCCGGGATGCCGATGCGGGGGTTCTTGTGGAGGGGCTTCTTGGCGCGGGGGGTGGGCGTCATGTGCGTCTCCTGGGTCGGCACGGGGAGCCGTTCCCGAGGAATCCTGGCGCCGGGTCATGTACGGGTCAAGATGCCGTCCCGTCATTGTTAGGAAAGTTTCCTACTTGCCTTGGGCGGGGACGCCGAGGTCCCAAACCCCCTTGTGGTGACGGGACTTCGGGCGGCGAGGCGTGCGCGGGGGCGTGTGCGCCCGGTCGTGCGCCAGGGGTGTGCGGGGACGCCGGGGCCCCCGGAGGATGCCCTCCGGGGGCCCGGCGGCGGAGCGTCAGACCGCGCGGATGCCGCGCCCCGCCCAGTCGGGGGCGGGGGCCACGAGCCCGCCGAGGGTCCGCTGCGCCGTCTGTGGCAGTGGTGCGGAGCGGCCCGTGCCCTGGTCGACGTGGAGTGCGAACAGCTCCTCCGTCGCCACCGGCGCGCCGTCCGGCTCACCCGTGAACATCTCGTGCGCGAACCGCACCTTCTTCGCGTCCGCGCCCAACACCGTCGTACGGACGGTCAGTTCGCTGCCGCGCGCCACCTCGTCGAGATAGCGGACATGCGCCTCGACCGTGTACAGCGAGCAGCCCGACCGCTTCCGGTAGGCGTCGTCCAGCCCGGCCTCCGCCATCAGCGCGTCCGTCGCGAAGCCGAAGACGAGGACGTAGTACGCCTCGCTGAGGTGGCCGTTGTAGTCGATCCACTCGTCCCGGACGGTCTGCCGGAAGAGGGGGAGCGCGGTCGTCATCGGGCGGTGCCTCCCAGGCGGCCGGTGGCGCGCAGCACGTCGATGACGCCCTGGTCGCGCTCGGCGACGAGGTCCGCGTACGTCCGCTCGCCGGCGGCCTCCTCGCAGCCCTCGACCATCGCGTCGCGCAGCTTCCGGTCCAGCTCGGGGGCCTCCAGACGGGTCCACGGCGACTTCAGCGACGGGCCGAAGTGGTCGAGCATGTGGCCCATCCCGCCTTCGCCGCCGGCCAGCGCGAAGGTCAGGCAGGGGCCCATGAACGCCCAGCGCAGGCCCGGCCCCTCGGTGATCGAGTCGTCGATGTCCCGCACGGTCGCCTCGCCGTTGGCGACCATGTGCAGCGCTTCGCGCCACAGCGCCTCCTGGAGGCGGTTGGCGATGAAGCCGGGCAGCTCGCGGTCCATGGTGATGACGGACTTGCCCGCCACGTCGTAGAAGCGCGACGACCAGGCGACGGCGTCCGCGGCGGTGCGCTCGCCGCCGACGACCTCGACCAGCGGGATCAGGTACGGCGGGTTGAAGGGGTGGCCGACGACGAGCCGGCCCGGGTCGGCCGCCTCGGTCTGCATGTCGGTCATCGGGTAGCCGGAGGTCGACGAGGCGATGACCACGCCGGGCGGGGTCGCGGCGTCCAGCTCGGCGAGGAGGGAGCGCTTCAGCTCCAGCTTCTCCGGCGCGCTCTCCTGGACGAACTGCGCGTCGGCGACGGCCTCGGCGAGCGTCGCGGTGACCGTCAGCCGGTCCGGCGAGGCGCCCTCGGCCAGACCGAGCTGCTCCAGGGCGGGCCAGGCGGCGGCGACCAGGCGCCGCAGCTTCTCCTCGGCGTCGGGCGCCGGGTCCCAGGCGGTCACGTCGTAGCCGCGGGCGAGGAAGTGGGCGGCCCAGCCGCCGCCGATGACGCCCGCGCCGATGCAGGCGACGCGGCGGACGTCCTCGGGGGCGCAGGGGGCGGGAGGCGTGGTGGTCATGAGGGTTCTCCAGGTGTTCCGGTGGGCGGGTCGGCTGCGGGGCGGCCGGGTCAGCCGCGGGGCTTGAGGCCGAGGCGGGCGCGGGCCTGGTCGGGCGTGGCGACGGAGGCGCCCAGCAACTCGGTGATCCGCACGGCACGTTCGACGAGCTGGGCGTTGGTGGCCTTCACACCCTTGGCGAGGTAGAGGTTGTCCTCCAGGCCGACCCGGACGTTGCCGCCGAGCAGGATCGACTGCGCCACCCACGGCATCTGCATCCGGCCCAGCGCGAAGCTGGCCCACTGGGCGCCCTCGGGCAGCATGTTCACCATCGACTGGAGCACACCGGGGTCGGCGGGCGCGCCCCACGGGATGCCCATGCAGAGCTGGAAGACGGTCGGGTCGTCGAGCAGCCCCTCGGCCAGCAACTGCTTGGCGAACCACAACTGACCGGTGTCGAAGATCTCCAGCTCCGGCCGCACGCCCAGCTCCTGGATGCGCCGGGCGCCCTTGCGCAGCATCTCCGGGGTGGAGATGTAGAGGTCGTCGCCGAAGTTGAGGGAACCGCAGTCCAGGGTGCAGATGTCGGGCAGCAGGTCCTCGACGTGCGGCAGCCGCGCCAGCCCGCCGACCAGGTCGGTGCCGGGCAGCGCGCCCTTCTCCAGCGGCCGGTCGGCGTCGAGCACGAGGTCGCCGCCCATCCCGGCGGTGAGGTTGATGATGACGTCGGTGCCGGTGTCCTTGATCCGCGCGACGGTCTCCGCGTACAGCTTCGGATCGCGCGAGGGCGCGCCGGTCCCGGGGTCGCGGACGTGGATGTGGACGACGGCGGCGCCCGCCGCGGCCGCCTCGACGGCGGAGGCGGCGATCTGCTCCGGCGTCACCGGGACGTGCGGGGAGCGGCCGACGGTGTCGCCCGCGCCGGTCAGTGCGCAGGTGATGATGACCTCGTTGTTCACGGGATTCCCTTCGGGGCGGGGGAGAGCCGCCGCCGGGCGGTGGCGGCCGGGGGAGGGGCCTTGCGGACTCAGTCCGCGGTGACCTCGCTCGCGACGAAGGCGAGCAGGGCGTCGTGCATGGTGTCGGGGCCGGTGCTGTCCGGCGCGGTGGCCAGGACCTGGGTGGCCAGGCCGTCGATCAGCGCGGTCAGCCGCAGCGCGGTGAACTCCGGGTCCAGGTCGCGGAAGACACCCTGCGCGATGCCGCGGCGCAGCACGTCGGCGACGGTGGTGCGCCACTGCCGGTAGTAGTGCTCGTGGAGGCGGCCGATCGCGGTGGAGCGGGCGGCCTGCGCCCACAGGTCCAGCCAGACCAGCCACTGGCGGCGCTGCTGGTCGGTGCGGGGCGTCTGGAGGGCGATCAGATGCAGCAGTTCGGCGCGGGCGTCGGACGCCGCGGCCAGGCCCGCGGCGCGGCGGGCGGTGTCCTCGTCCATGCACCAGCGCACCGCGGCCTCCAGCAGCTCGTCGCGGCCGGGGAAGTGGTAGTGCACGGCCGCGGTGCTGGTGCCGCAGGCCGCCGCGATATCGGCGACCCGTACGCCGTGGAAGCCGTGCTCGGCGATGAGCCGGACCGTCTCGCGGACGATCTGGAGCGGCCGTCCGCCGTCGGGCACCGCCGCCGGACCGGCCGCGGGCGGCGGGGCGGGGCGCTGCGCCGGGCCGAGGAGGCGGCCCGCGTCGACACCGGTGATGTCGGCGATCCGGACGATCTCGGCGACGGTGAAGCGGCGGGCGCCGCTCAGCGACCGGGAGAGCTTCGAGGGGTCCATCACGATCCGGCGGGCGATCTCGCGGCGGCTGCATCCCAGCCCGTCGATCGCCTGCCGGACACGTTCCGTGAGCGCCCCGGCCTCATCGGCCACCCGGGCTGAGGGGTCGTCCGTCATGGTCCGGGACCGTAGCAGCCATGTTGAGACCATCGCAACGAAGAGCATCCAGCTTCTCAACTAAACCCGCTGTGAGCTGGGATTTCTCTCGCGTTGCGCTTACTGACTGATGCGAAAGTCAGGGCGTGGGGGCAGTGGGGCGGCAGGGGCGGGTGAGGTGGTCGAAAAGCCCTGATACATGGGGTTGTGGGAGAGTGGCGGCATGGCTGACCGGGGAGCGAAACGGCCCACCGTGTCGGTGCCGGACGACTGGCCCGCCCACCCGGACCTCACCCTTGCCCTCAACCACATGGGCGGCTTCGACTGGGACCTCGACCGGGGACTGCTGCACATGGACCCGCCCGCGCTGCGGCTCTTCGACATGCCCCCGGAGACGTACGACGGCCGGCCCGCCACCCTCACCGACCGCGTCCCGCCCGGCGAGGCCGCCCGCCTCGACGCCCTCGTCGCCCGCGCCCTGAAGGACGGCAGCGACTCCTACGGCGCCTACTACCGCGTCCGCCACCGCGACGGCACACTCCGCTGGATCCACAGCCAGGGCAGCATCCGCCGCGACACGACCGGCCGCCCCTGCCGCATCATCGGCGTGGTCCGCGACGCCGAGGACGAATACCGGCACGCCGCCGAACGCGTCGCCGCCGACGAGGAGCGCCGCCGCCACGCCGACGTCGTCCAGCGCACCACCGCCGCCCTCGCCCACGCCCGCACCGTCCAGGACGTCATCGCCGTCCTCGCCGACGAACAGGGGCTGGACCGCCTGCGCGCCGAGAACGTCATCCTCGGACTCGTCGAATCCGGACACATCCGCCTGGTCTCCGAGGGCAAGGCCGGCAGCTTCGTCCCGGAGCTGGGGCTCACCCGTGTCGGCGACGAGTTCCCCATGAGCGAGGTGGTGCGCACCCTCACCCCGCGCTTCATCGGCAGCCGCGCCGAGTTCGCGGCCCGCTACCCCCGCATCTGGCCGGCCGTCGAACCGCTCGACGTGGGCTCCGCCGCCTACCTCCCGCTCATCGCGCAAGGCCGCCCGATCGGCGTCATCGGCATCTTCTTCCCGCGCGAATCGGACTTCGACGAGCAAGAACGCGCCCTCATGGTCGCCCTCGGCGCCGGCATCGCCCAGAGCCTGGCCCGCGCCATGCTCCACGACCAGGAACACGAACTCGCCGCCGGACTCCAGCGGGCGATGCTCCCGCGCCGCATCCCCGGCGTCCCCGGCGCCCAGATCGCCGTCCGCTACCGCTCGGCCCGCCTCGGCCGCGACATCGGCGGCGACTGGTACGACGTCATCGCGCTGCCGCACGGGCGCGTCGCCGCCGTCGTCGGTGACGTCCAGGGCCACGACACCCAGGCCGCCGCCCTCATGGGCCAGCTCCGCATCGTGCTGCGCGCCTACGCCGCCGAGGGCCACGCCCCCGCCACCGTCATGGCCCGCGCCTCCGCCTTCCTCAAGGAACTGGACACCGACCGCTTCGCCACCTGCGTCTACGTCGACGCCGACCTCAGCACCGGCGCCGCCCGCTTCGTCCGCGCCGGGCACATCGACCCGCTGCTGCGGCACGCCGAGGGGCTCTGCCGGCCGCTGCCCGTCGCCGGCGGACTGCCCCTCGGGATCTCCGCAGAGTTCACCCGTCTGGATTACCCCGTCACCACGGTGCAGCTCGCTCCGGGTGACACGCTCCTGCTCTGCACCGACGGTCTCGTGGAGCGGCCCGGCACCGATCTCGGCGACGGCATCCGCGAACTGGCCGCCGAGGTCCGCCGCGGCCCGCAGGACGTCCAGCGGCTCGCCGACCGGCTCTGGTCCCTCACCGACCGCAGCCCCGGCGAGGACGACATGGCCTTCCTGCTGCTGCGCCGCCTCGGCGATCCGCGGCAGGACATCGCGGGCCGCGTCCGGCGGCAGATCGCCCCCGCCGACCCGGAAGGGCTGCGTACCGCCCGCCACATGGTCCGCTCCGCCGTCCGCGCCTGGGGCGCCGGGGACCGCGCCGAGGAGATCGAACTCGTCGCCGACGAGCTGATCACCAACGCCCTGCTGCACACCGAGGGATCCGCCGTCATCACCGTCGAGATGCCGCACAGCGCCGGACGGCGGCTCCGGCTGGAGGTCGAGGACGAATCGAGCAACCTGCCCCGGCGGCGCGAGCCGGGCGAATCCGGCGTCTCCGGACGCGGTCTGCTCCTCGTCGACCGGCTGGCCGATGTCTGGGGAGTGGAACCGCGCGGTGGCGGCAAGTGCGTATGGTGCGAGTTCAACTGCCCCTGACCGGAGGGCCGTACGGCCTCCGCGGCGAGCGCGCCCGGCCCGTCCGCGGGCCGCGCACGGCGCCCACGCCACGGCCCGGGGCACCGGACGCCGAGACATCGGCACACGCGAGGTAAGGACGCACCATGGAATCGCGGTCGGCACAACAGTTGGCACAGGCCGGCGCACTGTCGGCGCGGCTGGACGCCGAAGGGGTCCGTAACACCGCCCTGACCTGGGTCGACAACGCGGGCATCAGCCGCGTCAAGGCCGTCCCGACGCACCGTCTGGAGCAGGTCGCCCGCCGCGGCGTCGGCATGTCCCCGGTCTTCGACGTCTTCACCTCCGACGACGCCATCACCGAATCCGCCCACCTCGGTGGCCCCGACGGTGACCTGCGGCTCTTCCCCGACCTGGACCGCGTCACCCCGCTCGCCGCACAGCCCGGCTGGGCCTGGGCGCCCGCCGACCGCTACGACCAGCTCGGCGCCCCGCACCCCGCCTGCCAGCGGCAGTTCGCGCGCCGGATGGCCGACCGCGCGGCGGAAGAGGGCCTGGAGGTGCGGATGGGCTTCGAGACCGAATGGGTCGTCACCCGCGCCCCCGCGCCCGGCGCCCCCGCCGCCGACGGCCCGGACGCCCCGCTCGACTTCCCCTGCGCCGGGCCCGCCTACGGCATGACCCGCGTCGTCGAACTCTCCGACTACCTCCGCGACGTCACCGAGGCGCTCACCGTCCAGGGCCTCGACGTCCTCCAGCTCCACCCGGAGTACGCGCCCGGCCAGTTCGAGGTCTCCACCGCCGCCGCGGGACCGGTGCGCGCCGCCGACGACGTCGTCCTCGTCCGCGAGACGATCCGCGCGGTCTCCGCCCGCCACGGGCTGCGCGCCTCCTTCGCCCCCACCGTCGTCGCCGGACTGGTCGGCAACGGCTGCCACCTCCACCTCAGCCTCCACCGCGACGGCCGCTCCCTGCACCGCGACCCGGCCGGCGCCCACGGTCTGGCGCCCGACGCGGCGGCGTTCCTCGGCGGCACCCTGGAGGCGCTGCCCGCCCTCCTCGCCCTCGGCTGTCCCTCACCCGCCAGCTATCTGCGCCTCCAGCCGTCCCACTGGGCGGGCGTCTACCAGTGCTGGGGCGTGGAGAACCGCGAGGCCGCACTGCGGCTGATCACCGGCGCGCCCGACGACCCGGACGGCGGCCACGCCGAACTGAAGCCCTTCGACGCCGCCGCCAACCCCTACCTCGCCGTCGGCGCCGTCCTCGCCGCCGGGCTGCACGGACTGGCCTCCGGCGCCCGCCTCCCCGACCCGGTCAGCGGCGACCCCGGCGTCCTCGGCGTCCGCGAGCGCGGTCGCCGCGGCATCGTCCGGCTTCCCGCCACCCTCACCGACGCCGCCGACCGGCTGGAGAAGTCGGCGCCGCTGCGGGAGGCGATGGGCGAGGTGCTGCACGGCGCGGTACTCGCCGTGCGCCGCGCGGAGGCCGCCCGGTTCGCGGGCGAGGGGGACGAGGAGATCGCCGCCGAGACCCGGTGGCGCTGGTGACGTCCGCCGCCGGACCGGACGGCCTGCCGCCGCTCGTCGACCACCACTGCCACGGCGTGCTCCGCCACCAACCGGACGCCGACGGGTTCGCCGGGCTCCTCACCGAGTCCGACCGGCCGGCCGCCCCGGGCACCAGCTACTTCGACACCCAGGCCGGGTTCGCGGTCCGCCGCTGGTGCCCGCCGGTCCTCGGCCTGCCGCCGCACTGCCCGCCCGCCGACTACCTCGCCCGCCGCGCCGAACTCGGCCCCGACGAGGCCCGCCGCCGGCTGCTCACCGCGGCGGGCATCGGCACCTACCTCGTCGACACCGGACTGCCCGGCGATCTCACCGGCCCCGCCGAGACCGCCGCGTCCGGCGGCGGCACCGGCCACGAGGTCGTCCGCCTGGAACACCTCGCCGAGCGCACCGCCCGGCAGGCCGCGGACGCCGAGGAGTTCACCGGCGCCCTCGCCCGCGCGGTACGCGACGCCGCCACGCACGCCGTCGCCTTCAAGACCGTCGCCGCCTACCGCCACGGCCTCGCCCTGGCGGCCCGCCCGCCGGACCGGGACGCGGTGCACACCGCCGCCCGCGCCTGGCTCGCCTCCGGCCAGGACCGGCTCACCGACCCGGTCCTGCTGCGCCATCTGACCGAACTCGCCGTCGCCACCGGGCTGCCGCTCCAGATCCACACCGGCTTCGGCGACCCCGATCTGCGCCTGCACCACGCCGATCCGGCCCTGCTCACCGACTTCGTCCGCGCCACCGCCGACACCGGCACCCCGCTCGTCCTGCTGCACTGCTACCCCTACCACCGCCAGGCCGCCTACCTCGCGGCGGTGTACCCGCACGTCTACGCCGACGTCGGCCTCACCCTCGGCCACACCGGCGCCCAAGCCGCCGCCGTGCTCGCCGAGTTCCTGGAACTGACCCCGTTCGGCAAGCTCCTCTTCTCCACCGACGCCTACGGTCTGCCCGAGCTGTACACCGTCGGCAGCGCCGTCTTCCGCACCGCGCTGCGCACCGTCCTCGGCGGCTGGACGCACTCCGGCGCCTGGTCGTACGAGGACGCCGCCCGCGTCGCGGCGCTGATCGCGGCGGGCAACGCGCGGCGGGTGTACGGGCTGGGGGACGGCGTCTAGAGCGTCCCGTCCGGAGCGCGCCGGTCCCCCCCCGGCGGGGAACCGGCGGCCCGTACCCGCCGACAGCGCCCGCACCCTCTCGCCGGGGAGCGCACCGGCGTCACCGGCCCCGGCTCAACCGTCCAGCCGCAGCGCGTTCTTGGCGTGCGCCACGGACTCCTCCGGGGCCGGGCCGTCCATGTTCTCCGTGGCCAGTGCCTGGTTGAGGGTGACGAACGGGCGCATCCGCCGCTCGTACCCGGCGAACGCGGCACGGTGGTCGCCGCCGGCCCGGCCCACCTCGTCGGCGAGGACGTACGCCCCGGCCAGCGCCAGGCTGCTGCCCTGCCCGGACAGCGGGGACGGGCAGTGCGCCGCGTCGCCGATCAGCACGACCCGCCCCGCCGACCAGCGGTCCATGTGGATCTGCGCCATCGCGTCGAAGAAGAAGTCCGGTGCCTGCCGCATCGCCGCCAGCAACCGCGGTACAGGGCCGCCCAGGTGGCCCAGCTTCTCGGCGAGCAGCGCCTGCTGGGCGGCGGTGTCGCGCCGGTCGTGGGGGAGCGGGCCGGAGCGGAAGCCGAGGAGGGCGCGGAGTTCGGTGTTGCCGCGCGCCGGGTAGAGGCACAGGCTCGCGTCGCCCTCCCGCAGCCACACCTGCCAGTCCTCCAGACCGAGGAAGTTGCCGGTGCGGAAGACGCCGAGGTACGCGCCCAGGTGACGGAGGTACGCCTCCTCCGGGCCGAAGGCCAGCCGCCGGACCGTCGAATGGAGGCCGTCCGCGCCCACCACCAGGTCGAACGTGCGCCGCCGCCCGCTGAGGAAGTCGACCCGTACGCCGTCCGCGTCCTGCTCCAGGGCGGTCGCGGAGTCGTCGAAGAGGTAATCCACACCGTTCCGGGCGTGCCGGTGCAGCAGCTCCGTGAGGTCGTCGCGGAAGATTTCGATGTCCGGGCCGTCCAGGCGTCCGGCGCTCCAGGTCGCCTCGGTCGAGCGCCACTGCTCGGCGCCGGTGCCGTCCAGCATCGACATCCCGCGCATCGTGGTCCGCAGCTCCCGCGCCCCGGCCAACTGACCGCCGCGCTCCAGGACATCGAGCGCGACCCCGCGGACGTCCACCGCCTGCCCGCCCGGACGCGGCGCCGGGGCGCGCTCGACGACGGTCACCGCGCAGCCGCCACGGCGCAGCCAGTGGGCGGCGGCGAGCCCGGCGACACTCGCTCCGGAGATCAGGACGGACGGCATGGGGTTCCCCCTTCATCAGGTGTACGCGGCGGGACCGCCGTGTACGCAGGAAGAATGTACGGCGTACGCGAGGTCGTTCGCCACCTCTGTGAACTGCGCTTTCATTCCTCAACTCGCCTCTGTGTACTAGGACATCGGCGTCGGTGCGGCCGTCTTCGCAGGTGGCTGCTGTGCTAGTACAGAAGCGGCGGCCGGGCGGGTTTTCCGGAAAGATTGCGGTGGCGCGGCCGTACCGGGCGGCGCGCCGCACACGGAAGGAGCAGGACGTGGCCGAGCGCCCCGACCCGCCGTACCTGAGGATCGCCGCCACGCTGCGCCGCCGGATCGAGAGCGGCGAACTGGCCCCGGGCGACCGGGTACCGGCCACCCGCCGCCTCGCCCAGGAGCACGGCGTCGCGCTCGCCACCGCCACCAAGGCGCTCGCCGTCCTCCGGCAGGAGGGCCTGATCCACGCCGAGGGGCGCACCGGGACCCTCGTCGCGCCCCGGGACGCGCCCCGCCGCCCCGCACCCGCGCCGCCCCGGGACGCCGGGCCCGCCGGGGACCTCGGGCGGGACCGTCTCGTCCGTGCCGCCATCGAACTCGCCGACGCCGAAGGGCTGCCCGCCCTCTCCATGCGGGCGCTGGCCGCCCGCGTCGGGGTCTCCGCGATGTCGCCGTACCGCCATGTGCGGGGCAAGGACGAACTCGTCGCGCTGATGACCGACACCGTCCTCGGCGAACTGGACCCTCCGCGCACCCCGGCGCCCTGGCGGACCCGGCTGGAGGAGGGCGCCCGTGCCCTGTGGCGGGTGCACCGCGCGCACCCCTGGCTCGCCCAGACCGGCCCGCTGACCCGCCCCCAACTGCTGCCCCGGCTGCTCGACTACTCGGAGTGGATGCTCGCCGCCCTCGACGGCCACGGGCTGGACGCCGCGACCGTCCTCGACCTCAACGCCCTCCTCTACAGCCACATCCAGGGGCTGGCGGTACACGCCGAACGCGAGGCGCACGCCGCCGGGCAGACCGGGCTGACGGACGAGGAGTGGCTGGACGCCCAGGAGCCCGCGATGTCCGCACTGCTGGGCTCCGGCGCGTACCCGACGCTCGCCCGGCTCCTCGACGAGGTGGGGGAGGACGGCTACGACCTGCGGCTCGACGGTCTCTTCGAGACGGGGCTGCGGGCCCTCCTCGACGGCGTCGCCCGGCTCGTGGCGGAGGGGGCACCGCCCGGCTGAGCCGGGCGGTGGAGAACGGCCCGGCGGACGGACACGGCAGGCGGACGCCCCGGGGGCCGGACCCGGACCCGGCGGGCACGGCGCCCCGGACCGCCCGCGCGGGAGAGCCGGTGCGGCCCGGCGGCGCCGAGGGCGGCCCGAGTCGGCCGCCCGGTCCGCGGAGGAGGAGCACCGGTGTACGTCCCCCGGGCGCCGCCGGACCGGGCCGCCCCGCCCGCGCGGGAAGGCCGCCGGGCCACAGCTCTCCCCGGAGAACGGCCCCGCCGCCCGCCCCCGGAGAGGCCGGGCCGCCCGTGTTTTACTTCCGCGTGCCCGATGCAACGAAATCCCCCACGGACCCCGTGCCGCCGCGCTCGCGAATATTCGCCGACCTCACCCCGCTGCGTACCTCACCGGACTACCGGCGGCTGTGGTGCGGCAACACGATCTCCTGGATGGGCCAGCAGATGACCGCCCTCGCGGTCTCCCTCCAGGTCTACGACCTCACCCACTCCACCTTCGCGGTCGGCCTGGTGGGCCTGTGCTCCCTCGTCCCCCTCGTCGTCTTCGGTCTCTACGGCGGCGCCATCGCCGACACCGTCGACCGCCGCAAACTCGGCCTCTACAGCGCGTCCGGCGCCACCGTCCTCTCCGTCGTGCTGGCCGCCGCCGCGCTCACCGGCCGCCATCATGTGGCGCTGCTCTACGGCGTCGTCGCGCTCCAGGCCGTGTGTTTCGCGATGAACTCCCCGGCCCGCTCGTCGATGATCCCGCGGCTGCTGCCCGTCGAGCAGCTCCCGGCCGCCAACGCCCTCAACTCCCTGACCAGCAACCTCGGCCTGATGGGCGGCCCGATGCTGGGCGGCGTCATCGTCGGGCTGTGGGGCTACCAGGCCGCGTACCTCATCGATGTCGCCGCCTTCGGCGCCTCCCTGTACGCGATGTGGCGGCTGCCCTCGATGCGGCCCGAACCGGACGACGCCGGGGGCGGTACGCGGCGGCGTGCCTCCGTCCTGGACGGGCTGCGGTTCCTCGCCACCCGCCCCAACCTGCGGATGACGTTCTTCGCCGACCTCGCCGCGATGGTGCTGGCGCAGCCGCGGGCGCTGTTCCCCGCCGTCGCGGTGCTGTGGTTCGCGGGTGACGCGAAGACGGTGGGGCTGCTGGTCGCCGCGCCCGCCGTCGGCGCCGTCCTCGGCGGGCTGTTCTCCGGCTGGCTCGGCGGTATCCGCCGCCACGGTCTGGCGATCTTGCTGGCCGTCGCCGCCTGGGGCGCGGCCGTCGCCGCCTTCGGCCTGGCCCGCGACCTCTGGCTCGGCCTGCTCTTCCTGGCCGTCGCGGGCTGCGCCGACACCGTCTCGATGGTCTTCCGCTCCACCATGCTCCAGGCCGCGACCCCGGACCGGATGCGCGGCCGCCTCCAGGGCGTCTTCATCGTGGTCGTCGCGGGCGGCCCGCGCCTGGGCGACTTCCTCGCCGGTTCGGCCGCCGACCTGACCTCCCCGGCGGTCGCCGTCATCGGCGGCGGCCTCGCCTGCGTCCTGGCCGTCACCGCCCTCGGCCTGGGCCGCCGCGCCTTCGCCCGCTACGACGCCCGGGACCCGCAGCCGTAGCGGACGGGCGTGCCGTAGCGGACGGGCGTGCCGTACGGAGCGGGCCGCCGGGCGGATGGGGGCCGCCCGGCGGATGCGGCCGGAGCGGGCGCGGGGCCGCCGGGGACCGGCCGTCGGGGAGCCGGGACCGGCCGTAGGGGAGAGCCCCGCACAGCCCCGCACCCGCCGGCCGCCCGCCCCGGGCCCCGGTCCCGGCCGGGCGTGCGGGCAGGCCGGGAACGGGCCAGACTCGGATACGGGGCCCAGGGCAGGTCCGCGGCGTCCGCCCGGGCGCGCGGTGCCTCACCCCTGGCGCAAGCCCCGTCCCCCTGCGAAAGGCACGCCGTGCAGCCGCAACCGATCCCGTACCGGGGCCGCGGCCGGGAGACGTCCGGTGTTCCGGGCCACGGGCGGTGCGGGTCCGCCGCGCCCGGTGCGGTCACCCCGCCCGACCCCGGCGGTCCCGCGCCGGTGCCGGAGCCGCCCGTGCCGCTGCCGCCCGATCCCGGTGGTCCGCCGCCCGATCCGGACGGCCCGGCCCCGGAGCCCGGCGGTCCGCCGCCCGGCCCCGCCCCCCAACCGCCGCCGGGACCACCACCGGGGCCCGCCCCGGGACCGCCCGGTCCCGAACCGTCGCCGATCCCGCGCCCGCCGGGGCCCGATCCCGTACCGGACCCCTCACCGGCCCCGTCGCCGCTGAGCTGAGCCACCGCGCGGACGGCGGCCCGGCGGCCGGGTCCCGCCGCGGGCCCGCCCCGCCCCGTCCCGCCCCACCGAGGAGGCGCTCCATGGCCATCGCCACGGTCAACCCGGCCACCGGCGAGACACTGAAAACCTTCGAACCGCTCAACCCGGGCGAACTCGAAGACCGTCTGGTCCTCGCCGAGCAGGCGTACGACACGCACCGGCGCACCTCCTTCGCCACGCGCGCCGGATGGCTGCACAAGGCCGCCGGACTGCTGGACGCGGACCGCGACGCCATCGCCCGCACCATGACCACCGAGATGGGCAAACCGCTCGCGCAGGCCCGCGCCGAGGCCGCCAAGTGCGCCAAGACCATGCGGTGGTACGCCGACCACGCCGCCGCCCTCCTCGCCGACGAACACCCCGACCCCGCCGACGTCCGTGACTCCGGCGCCGCGCGCGCCGTGGTCCGCTACCGCCCGCTGGGCGTCGTCCTCGCCGTGATGCCGTGGAACTTCCCGCTCTGGCAGGTCGTACGGTTCGCCGCGCCGACCCTGATGGCCGGTAACACCGGACTGCTCAAACATGCGTCCAACGTCCCGCAGACCGCCCTCTACCTGGAGGAACTGTTCCGCCGGGCCGGGTTCCCGGCCGGTTGCTTCCAGACCCTGCTGATCGGCTCCGGCGCGGTGGAGGGCGTCCTGCGCGATCCGCGGATCGCGGCCGCCACCCTCACCGGCAGCGAACCGGCCGGCCGCGCGGTCTCCTCCGTCGCCGGCGACGAGATCAAGAAGACCGTGCTGGAACTCGGCGGCAGCGACCCGTACGTGGTGCTGCCCTCCGCCGACCTCGACGCCGCGGTCCGCACCGCGGTGACCGCCCGGGTCCAGAACAACGGCCAGTCCTGCATCGCCGCCAAACGCTTCATCCTGCACACCGCCGTCCACGACGCGTTCGCCGAGCGGTTCACCGCCGCGATGGCCGCGCTGACGGTCGGCGACCCGATGGACGAGAACACCGACGTCGGCCCGCTCGCCAGCGAACAGGGCCGCTCCGACCTGGAGGAACTGGTCGACGACGCGGTGCACCGCGGCGCCACCGCCCTCTGCGGCGCCCGCCGCCCGCCGGACCGCCACGCGGGCTGGTTCTACGAGCCGACGGTGCTCACCGGCCTCACCCCCGAGATGCGCATCCACCACGAGGAGGCGTTCGGCCCGGTCGCCTCGGTCTACCGCGTCGCCGACCTCGACGAGGCGATCGCCGTCGCCAACGACACACCGTTCGGCCTCAGCTCCAACGCCTGGACCCGCGACGAGGCCGAACAGGACCGCCTCGCCCGCGATCTGCGCGCCGGCGGCGTCTTCTTCAACGGCATGACCGCCTCCCACCCCGGCCTGCCCTTCGGCGGCACCGAACGCTCCGGCTACGGCCGCGAACTGTCCGGCCACGGCATCCGCGAGTTCTGCAACGTCACCACCCTCTGGTACGGGCCGTAGGCCGGCCGCGACCGGGTACGGCCCGTAGGGGGCGCCGGCCCGGGGCACATGTCCGGTCAGGCGGAGTCCCGGGGCCCGTCCGGCGGGACGAGCCGGTCGAGGTGGTAGTCGAGGACGCGCAGCACCGCCTCGGGCGAGCGGCGGCCGTGCAGCAGGTCGCCGCCGAGCCCCGTCACACCGGAGACCAGCAGATCGGCCTCGTGCCGCGGGTCCACCCCGGGGGCGCACCGCCCCTGGGCGCGCGCGTGCTCCAGCAACCCGGCGACCAGATCCTCCAGCGGATGCTCCGGACCGAGGAAGACCGCGGCCAGCGCCGGATCGGTCAGGCTGCGGGAGTAGTACGCGGCGAGCACCCGCAGCGCCGTGCGCCGCTCCTCGTCCAGCGGCAAGAACTCCTCCAGCACGGCCCGCAGCAGCCCGCGCGGGTCCCCGGGGCCGTGGCGGATACGGGCGCGGGCCCGCCGCTCGTTGTCGTCGTGCAGCAACCGCAGCGCGTCGACGAGGAGTTGGTGTTTGCCGCTGAAGTGGTACTGCACGGTCCGCAGCGACACCCCGGCCTCGGCGGCGATCTCCCGCATGCTCGCCGCGTGCAGCCCCCGCGCGGCGGCGATCCGCCACACCGCCCCGGCGATCTGCCGCCGCCGCGGGGAGTCCGCCGCGGGTGCCGCCACCGGCCGGGGCAGCGGCGGATTCCGGCGCCGCCGGTAGGCCCGCGCCTGGCAGTTCCGGGAGCAGTACCGGGCCGGCCGACCCCGCCCGCCCCCCGGCAACGCGGCCCCGCACTCCCCGCACTCCCCGCAGCCCCGCCCCGCGGCCTCCGTAATTTCGTCACGCACGATCGCCACAGTACCCGGTGAAAATGTGTGACGTAATGGCCTCTCGGGCCCATTTTCCGGGATCTCCCACTGATACGTTCGTAACGTCGCCGACCGGGGCGCAGAGGCGTCCGGCAGGTCGGTGCGGCGGCGCGGTGCGCGCGCCGCCGGTGCCACGCAGGAGGGGGAGAGCGACGTGAAGTACGACGTGTTGCAGATCATCGGGGCGGTGGCCGTGGTGATCTTCGGGCAGGGCGCCATCCGGCTGCTCATCGACCACGGCCACACCGGGATCCTCGGCGCTCTGGACGCCGGATTCGGGGTGACCCTCGGCCTCTACCTCGCCGGGACCGCGCTCGCCGTCCTGCTGGCCGGCTGGGCCCACGACCAGGCCAAGGCGCTCGGCCGCCGCAACTGACCCGCGGGCCGGGCGGTGCGGGCGCTCACCCGCCGTCCGCGGGGGCCTCCCCGTCCGGAGGATTTTCCCCGTCCGGCACCACGAACTCGCACCACAGGGCCTTGCCGGAGCCGCGCGGTTCGGCGCCCCAGGAGTCCGCCAGCGCCTCCACCAGCATCAGGCCCCGCCCGGACGTCGCCGTCTCACCGGGGCTGCGCCGCCGGGGCCACTGGCTGGAGCGGTCCTCGACCTCCAGCCGGATCCGCCGCGGCTCCTCCGGCAGCAGCTCCATCGTCACCAGCGCCCCGCTGTCCGTGTGCGTCAGCGCGTTGGCGATCAGCTCGCTCGCCGCCACCTCGACGTCGTGCATCACCGGCCCGGCCCGCCACTGGTCCACGGTGCGCCGCAGCGCCGAGCGGACGTCGGCGGCGCCCGCCGGATCGGCCTGGTGGACGTGGAGCCGCAGCCGGGGCACCGCGCTGGTGCCCGGCTCCGGCAGCCGCCGCAGCAACAGCAGCGCCAGATCGTCCTCCGACCCGGGCGCCGACCACAGCAGCTCCGCGAGCTGGTCGGCGAGCGGTCCCAGCTCCTCGGGACCGGCCCGCACCGCCGCCGTCAGCGCGTCGATGCCGAGGGAGATGTCCTGTCCGGGCTGTTCCACGAGCCCGTCGCTGCACAGCAGCAGCGTCGAGCCGGGCTCCAGGAACAACTGCGTCTCGGGGAAGTGGTCGTGCCCGAACGCGGTCGCCACACCCAGCGGCAGCCCGCCGCGGATCTCCGGCCAGTCCACATGCCCCGAGCCGTCCCGGACCAACGGCCCCAGATGCCCGGCCCGCGCCACGTGCAGCGCCCCCGAGTCCAGATCCGCCTGCACATATGTGCACGTCGCGAACCGGTCGGTCTCCAGCTCCGCCAGGAACCGCGACGCCCGCACCAGCACCGTCTCCGGCGGATGCCCCTCGCTCGCGTACGCCCGCAGCGCGATCCGCAACTGCCCCATCACCGCCGCCGCGTGGGTGTCGTGCCCCTCGACGTCACCGACCACCAGCCCGGTACGGCCCTGCGGCAGGGCGATCACGTCGTACCAGTCGCCGCCGATGTCGCGGCCCACGCTCGCCGGGTGGTAGCGCACCGTCACCTCGCCGCCGGGGATCTCCGGCACCCGGCGCGGCAGCATCGTCGCCTGGAGGCCCGTCGCGAACTCCCGCTCCTGGTCGAAGAGGGTCGCCCGCTGCAACGACTGCGCCACCACCCCGGCCAGCGCCAGCGCGAGGTTCCGTGCCTCGGCGGACTGCCCCGACGGCTCGTTGCCGAAGAGCCCCAGCGCGCCGATGACGGTGTCCTGCGCCACCAGCGGCAGGAACGACGCGCTGCCCGGCGGCAGCATCTCCCCGTACGGCCGCAGCCGCGGGAAGCGCGCGAGCAGCTCGCCGCGGGTGCGCAGGAAGCTGGGGCGCCGCGACGACACGGTGTCCGACAGCGGCAGGGTGTCGTCCAGCCGGGAGCGCAGCATGTCCTCGGGCACGTCGCCCTCCAGTCCGGTGGCCGCGATCACCTCGAACCGGCCGCCCGCCACCAGCCCCAGGATCAGCGCGTCCGCCCCGAACCGCCGCGCCCCGCCCGGACCGGTCAGCACCCGCGTCACATCGGCCACCGACATCGCCCGCGCCAGCGCCGCCGTGGTCTGCTGCACCATCACCGTCTGCCGCTGCCGCTCCTGCTGGAGCGAGCGCAGCAGCGCCGAGTCCGCCAGCTCGTTCGACGCCTCGCGCACCACCCCGATGACCCGGTACGGCATACCGCCCGCGTCGTGCAGGATCCGGCCCTGGGAGTGCGCCCAGTGCATCGTCCCGTCACGGAACCGCACCCGGAAGTACGCGCCGTACGAGGAGGCGCCGTCCTGGAGCGCCAGCGACACCGCCCGGTCCAGCCGCGCGCCCTCCTCCGGCGGGACCCGCGCGGCCAGCGACAGCGGCTCGCCGTCCCACTCGTCGGCCCGCAGGTCGTACAGGCGCAGCGCGCCCTCGTCGAGGTCCATCCGGCCGGCGGACAGATCCCAGTCGAAGGTGCCCATGAGGTTGAGGTCGAGGCGGCGGCGCAGCCCGATCGGCTCGTGGTGCGAGACGTCCGGCACCTCCTCGGGCACCGTGCGCACCCCCGGGGCGGCCAGCGGATCGTAGCGGCGACCGTGACCGCCGCCGCTCCCGGCGGTCACCGAAGCGCCCGTGGCCCGGCCGGCGCGGGCGTACAGGACGGGGGGACGGACGACACCGCCGCCCGCTCCGGGCGGTGCGGCGCCGCGCGGGCGAGCGGCCCCCGGGCCCCCGGCCGCGCGCCGTTGACCAGGGCCGATATCCAGCAGGACATGCGCTCAACCCTAGGCCGGGCCGGGCCGGGCCGCATGTCCCGCTGCCCCGCCCAGGGCATTCTTGACGTGGGCCCGTCAGATCTCGAACCATGGAACGGCCCGGCCCGTCTCCCCGGCGCCCTCAGGGCGACGGCGCACCCCGGCGGGCCGCCGCCCGCCCCAGGAAGGCACGCCCATGCCCCCCGGACGCCTCCGCCGCCTCCTCGCCGCCACCACGGTCGCCGCGCTCGCCGGGGCGACCGCCCTGGTCGCGGCCGGCCAGGACCCGGGACCGCGCCGTCCCGCCGCCCCGCCGCGGGTCCAGGTCTACCTGACGACCACCACCGACCCCGGCGGCCGCACCGTCGGCAAGGGCCTGGAGCGGCAGCGCCCGCTGACCTTCCGGCCCGGGCCCGGCGGCGGGATCACCGTTGATCCGTCGCGGACGTACCAGACGTTCCGGGGCGGCGGCGCGTCCTTCACCGACACCGCGGCGTGGCTGCTGGGCAGCAGCCGCACCCTCGACGACGCGACCCGCGAGGCGACGCTGCGCGCCCTCTTCGACCGCCGCCACGGCATCGGCCTCAGCTTCCTCCGCAACCCCATGGGCGCCTCCGACCTCGCCCGCTACGGCTACACCTACGACGATCTGCCCGCCGGCCGCACCGACCCGGACCTGCGCCACTTCTCCGTCGGCCACGACCTCGCCGACATCCTCCCGCTCACCGCCCGCGCCCGCGCCCTCAACCCGGCGCTCACGGTCATGGCCTCCCCCTGGACCGCGCCCGCCTGGATGAAGGACAACGGCAGCCTCGACCAGGGACGGCTGCGGGCGCGGTACCACGGCACCTACGCCCGTTACTTCGTCAAGTACCTCCAGGCGTACAGGGCCCACGGTGTCCCGGTGGCGTACGTCTCCGCGCAGAACGAACCCACCTGCTGCGCCGGTCTGCCGTCGATGCGCTGGACCGGCGCCGGGCTCGCACGCTTCACCCGGGACGCGCTGCTGCCCGCGCTGCGCGGCGCCGGGCTGCGCACCAAGGTCCTCGCGCTGGACTGGAACTGGGACCGCTACGCACGCTTCGGCGCGCCCGTCGTCGGTGACCCGGCGATCCGCGGGCACCCCAACTTCGGCGGCGTGGCCTGGCACGGCTACGCGGGGGACGTCGCCGAGCAGAGCCGGGTCCACGACCGCCATCCGCGCCTCGCGGCGTTCGGCACCGAGAACTCCGGCGGGGCGTGGGTCGCCGACCAGCACCGCGAGGACCTGCGCGACCTCATCGCCGCCACCCGCAACTGGAGCAGCAGTTGGGTCAAGTGGTCCCTCGCGGTGGACCAGAACGGCGGTCCGCACCACGGCGGTTGCGCCACCTGCACCGGCCTGGTCACCGTCCACCGCGGTGACGCCGCCCACGGCAGCGTCGACCGCACCGTCGAGTACTACACGATGGGCCATCTGACGAAGTTCGTCCGGCCGGGCGCCCGCCGCATCGCCTCCACCACCAGCGCCGAGGTCCCCGACGTGGCCTGGCGCAACCCCGACGGCTCCACCGCCGTGATCGCCTACAACGCCACCGACACGCCCCGCCGCACCGTCCTCACCTGGCACGGCCACCACGCGGTCTACCGCCTCCCGGCCCGCGCGTCGGTCACCTTCGTCTGGCCGGCCCGGGGCGCCGCCGCGCGGACCGGACGGTGAACTGCCGTGGCGGACAGGGCCGCTACGCCGCTACAGGCTTCCGGCAGGCGCACCGCCGGGGCTGCCGTGCCGTGCCGGACCGTCCGCCCGCACCCGGCGGGTGCGGGCGCGTGCGTCACACCGGCGCCCCCACCCGCGCCCCGCCCACCGGCGTCGTGGTGCGGATCCGGTGGGCCCGGGTGGCCTTGCGGGTGGCGACGTCGACGGTGTACGCGTCGAGCGTCAGCGCCGCGCCCGACACCTTCAGCAGCATGAAGCCGTGGTCGGAGAAGTTCTGCCAGGCGGCCGGGTGGCCGAAGTGGGCCTTGCCGTCGCCGGTCTTGCCGGACGCGCCGCACACCACCTGCCGGGTGCCGCCGGTCCGTGCCGTCGGCTCCAGAAGCTGCGAGGTGTGGTCGTGCCCGGAGAGGATCAGATCGGCGCGCCCGAGGACGACCTCCTCGTACATCTCCTTGAGGTGGACGCCGCTGGTGTAGTGCCCGATGGTGAAGCCGTCGTACGCGCCGGCGCTGCCGTGCTTACCGTTGTTGAGGTACGGGTGATGGCCCAGGACGATCTTCCAGCGGGCCCGCGAGGCGCGCAGCGCGCCGTCCAGCCACTCCCGCTGCCCGCGCATGTACGGGCCGTCCCAGCGGTACTCCGGGTCGGTCTGGGCGACGTAGGACGACCACGGGATGGTGTCGATCGCGAAGAACTCCACCAGCGGCCGGTCGGCCGGCACCGGCACGCTGTAGTAGCGCTCCGGCATGTACCAGCGGCGCGACGTCGCCGCGTACGCCACCTCGCGGTCGCCACGGGACGGATCGCCGCCGCTGCCCGGGATCAGTCCGGAGCAGTCGTGGTTGCCGAGGACCATCAGCCACGGCACGTCGATACCGGCGTTCGGCTTCTCGAACTTGTCCTGGAACTCCGAGTCGTGGTCGGACTCCGGCCCGTTCTCGTAGATGTTGTCCCCGAGCCCGACGGCCAGCCCCACGCCCTCGGCCCGGCACACATCGCGCGCCGCGGCGGCCACCGCGTACTGCGCCTCGTCGCCGGTGCCCGCGTCGCCCGTCACCAGCACGGCGAACTCCCCCTCACGGCCCGGGCGTTCGGGGAACGGGAACGCGCCGTCCTCGCCGGCGGGGGACGCGGCGGCGGCCGTCCGGCCCGCCGCGCCGAGCGGCAACACCCCGAGCGCGGCGCCCGCCACGGCACCGCCCAGCAGCGTCCGGCGGTTCACCCACGGCACGGTGCGTCCGGTCGTCCGCGGCGCCGCCGCCCCCTCCGCGGGCCGCACGGCCTCGTCCCGCAGCCACTGGTCCTCGGTCATGTCCGCCCGCGGCGGGATCAGTTCGTCGTCGCACATGCCTGGCTTTCTCTCACGGCCGCCGGGGCTGATGGTGAAGGTCCGATGAAGACGAAGTGGACGTATGTACGACACCGAGTGCCGGATGGCGGGGGATCGCAGTGCACTCGGTGTCATGGAGGGGTGGGGTGCCGCGCCCGGCGTGCGCCCCCTGCGCTCCGTCGCGCCGCCCCGCCCCCGAAGCGGCCGAAGGAGCGCTGTGCGCCGCCCCGCCGCCCCGCTACAGTCCTGGCCCACCGGTGCTCGGCGAAGGGGAACGGCGTGATCGAGCTGTCGAGCGTGATCAAGGATCTGCGGGACGAGCTGGAACGGGCGGTCACCGCGGCCGAGGGGGAAACCCTCCGCTTCGAGCTGGGAACGATCGAGCTGGAGGTCTCGGTGGCGCTGGAGCGCACCGGGAACGCGGGGGCGAAGGTCAAGTTCTGGGTGGTGGAGACCGGCGCGGAAGCCACCGCCACCGCCACCTCGACCCAGCGCCTCACCCTCGCCCTGCGGCCGGCCCTCACCGGCCCGGACGCCTCGGAACGCCCGGCCTACGTGGCCGGAACCGCGGCGCCCGACGAGTCGTGACCTCCGGGACGTACGCGCCGGGCGGCCCCGACCCCCGGCGGGTGGTCCAGATCCTCACCGAACGGAGCGCGGGGACCCGGTGGCGCGGCTCCGGCTACCGGGTCAGCGGCGACGCCGTGCTCACCGCCGCCCACGTGGTCAGCGGTGCGGCGGCGATCCGGCTGCGCTTCCTCACCGAGGACGGCGGCGCGGCCGAACTGCCCGCCGAGCCGGTCTGGACGGACGCCCGCACCGATGTCGCGGTCCTGCGGATCGCGGACGGAGCGGAGTTGCCGGGCGGCCCCTGGGCGCCGCCGGTACGGTTCGCCCGTCTCACGGCGCCCGTGCCGTGCGAGGCGCTGGGGTTCCCCCGCTTCCGGCTGCGCCGCGACCCCGCGGCCGCCGAAGGCGCCCCGTCCCGCTACCGCGACACCCACCACGCCCGCGGCTCGGCGACCCCGCTGTCGTATCTCCGCGCCGGACTGCTGGAGATCACCGTGGACGGGCCGGGGAGCGATCCGGGGCACTCGCCGTGGGAGGGCATGTCGGGCGCCGCGGTGTGGAGCGGCGGCCGGCTGATCGGCGTGGTCAGCGAACAGCCCGCGGCCGACGGCCCCGGCCGCCTCGTGGCGAGCCCGGTGGCGGGCTGGTACCGGCTGCCCGGCGACCGGCGCGACGCGCTGTGCGACCTGATCGGACTGCCGTCCGGCCGCGAGGCGCTCACCGCCCTGCCGCCGGGCGGCGGACCGGACGCACCCGGACCGGACGAACCGCCGGAGGTGCGCGAGGCCGCCGGGCGGCTCGTCCGCGACCTGGACCGGCAGTGGCGGAAGGAACAGGAACTGCGGAAGGTGCACCATCCCTTCCCGCTGGACGTGCGCTTCCGCTGCACCCCGGCCCGGGACCTGTACGACCACTGGGAGACCATCCGCGGCATCTCCTCCGCGCGGGCCGCGGGGCCGCTCCCGCTGGACGGCGGGCTCGGGCAGATCGCGGCGGTGCACGCGTCGCTGCCGTCCGGCCGCCTGGTGGTGCTCGGCGAGGCCGGGGCCGGGAAGTCGGTCCTCACCCTGCGCTTCGTCCTCGACCGGCTGGCCGCGCGGGAGCCCGGCGCACCCGTACCGGTGCTTTTCGGCCTGGGGGCGTGGGACCCGTCCGCCGTCCCGCTGCGCGACTGGATGAGCGGCCAACTCGTGCGCGACCACCCCTTTCTGGCCTCCCCGGCCACGCACGGCGGCACGCTCGCCGATGCCCTGGTCGACGCGCGCCGCATCCTGCCCGTGCTCGACGGTTTCGACGAACTGGCCGAGGGGCTGCGGCCCCGGGCGCTCGACGTGCTGCGCCACACCGATCTGCCCCTGCTGCTCACCAGCCGCCCCGACGAGTACCGCGCGGCGGTGGAGGCCACCGGAGTCCTCGGCCGGGCCGCCGTCGTCGAGCTGTGCCCCCTCACCGTCGACGACTACGGCCACTACCTGAGCCGGGCCACCCGGCCGTCCGCCCGCGACGCCCCGGACGACCAGGGATGGGGGCCGGTCCTGCGGCGGCTCCGGGCGGCGCGGCCCGACCCCGGCGCGGCCCGCCTCAAGGAGGTCCTCACCACCCCGCTGATGGTCTCCCTCGCCCGCGCCGTCTACAGCGACGCCCCCGGACGCGACCCCGCCGAACTCCTGGACACTGCGCGCTTCACCGGCCCCGCGGCCCTGCGGGCCCACCTCATCGCCGCCTTCCTCCCCGCCGTCTACGACCGCGTACCGGACGGCCGCGCGACCACCGGACGCCGCTGGCGGGCGGACCGCGCCCGGCACTGGCTCGGCCACCTCGCCGCCCACCTGAACGCCCGCGGCACCCACGATCTCGCCTGGTGGGAGGTGGGCACCACCATGTCCCGCGCCGCCCGTACGCGCGTGATCGGCTTCCTCGCCGCGCTCGCCTTCGGCCTGACCACCGGCATCGGCAACATCCCGGTGGACCTCGTCGCCACCGGGTACGGCCCCGGGTTCGCCGTCACCCGCGGCATCCTGGTCGGCCTGCTGCACGGCGCCATCGCCGGCCTGGTCTTCGGCATCGTGTACGGACGCCTCGCCCGGGGAACCCCGGCCACCCCCTCGCACCTGCGGATACAGCTCTTCGGCGGGGACCGGGAGCGGTGCGTGCCGTTCGGCCGCCGCTTCCTGCTGGGCGTCGCGTTCGGAGTGCCGGCCGGGCTGGCGCTGGTACTGGTCGACCGGTGCGTGGTGGCGCCGCTCGGGTTCCACGACGGACTCGACGGCGGGCTGCGGGGCGTGCTCCTGTTCCCGCTCCAGGTCGGGCTGGGCGCCGGGCTGGTGCTCGGCATCATGACCCGCCTGGAGGTCCCCCTCGCCACCGATACGGCGGTCAGCGCCGCGGACCTGCTGCACACCAACCGCCGGAACGTCGTCGCCCATCTGCTGGTCTGGCTGCTGCTGTTCGGAATCCCCGGCGGGTTCGCCGCAGGACTCACGGAGGGGCCGGTCCGCGGGGTGCTGACCGGGCTGGTCTTCGGCATCGAGGGCGCCATCGGCGGCGGCCTCGGATACGGGCTGAGCTTCACCGCGTGGGGCCAGTGGGTGGCCCTCGCCCGGATCTGGCTGCCGCTCACCCGCCGCCTGCCCTGGGCCCTGATCGCCTTCCTGGACGACGCCCGCAGCCGGGGCGTGCTGCGCCGGGCCGGTCCGGTCTACCAGTTCCGTCACGCCAGCCTCCAGGACCATCTGGCGCACGACTTCCGGACCCGGCACGCCCCGCGCGCGCCCGCCCCGGAACCACCCGCGGCAGGACAAGCGTCCTGAATGCGGGAACAGCCGGTCATGACGTACCGACCGGTCCACAACGGACGATCACGGGGGTGATCCATGTCCGCCGGGTACGGCACACCCACACCGACGACAGGTCCGAGGCGGAAGCGGCGTCCGGGCGGGATACGGCGCGCCCGCTGCCCGGTGGTGGCCGCCGTGGCCGCCCTCACCGTGGCGGGGGCGGGCGGCGCCCCGGCGGCGGCCGCAGGCTCCGGACCCCCGCTCGCGTACACCTGCCAACTGCCCTGGATCGGCGAACAGCGGGCCACGGCGCGGCTCACCACGGAGGTCCCGGGCACGGTCGCGGTCGGCGCGCGCAGCCGGACGTTCCCGATCGGCGCCACGACACCGGTGGACGCGGGCATCACCTCACTGCTCGGCCAGGTCGGGGTGGCGAGCGCCGAGGGGACGGTGACCGCGCGGATCGGCGTGGCCGCACCGCAGGGCGACCGTCAGGTCCCGGTGGCCCTCACCATCCCCCGGACCCCCGTCCCGGCAGCCGGCCCGCTGGTCCTGGCGGCGCACGGCAGCGCGCCCGCGATGACCTTCAGCCGCCCGGGCTCCGGCCGGCTCACCGCCGGTGACCTCGTACTGCATCTCGTCGGACGGGCGTCGGACGGCAGCGTGCGCGGTGTGATCGACGCGCGGTGCGCACCGTCGGACGGACGGCCCGTGGCCATCGCCTCGTTCACGATCACGCGCGCCCCGGCGGCCCCGGGACCGTCCGCCCCCTCCGGACCGTCCCGCCCCGCCGGCCGAGGCGCCGACGGGAGGGAACCCGCGGGCCGCCGCCCGGCGCGGGCGCCGCTCCCGGACACCGGCCGGGGCTTCGGCCGTGTCGCCCTCCCCGCCGTCGGCACACTCGCCGCGGGCGTCGCCGTCTGGTGGGACGGGGCCCGGTAGCGGCGGGGCCGAACGCCACGGTCCTGTGTACGGGGCGGCGGTCGTCCGGTGCGCCGGCGGACGGTCAGGAGCCGTACGCCGCACCGCGCCGGGCCCGTTTCAGGACGGCTCCCATCCCGTGGCCGCCGCCCAGCGTTCGGCCCCGAGCATCAGTACCTCGGTGGCCGGTTGTTTGATCTGTCCGTAGGCGGCGAGGTCCGGGACGGCGGCGGCCAGCCGCTGTTTGAACGCGCCCCAGGCGTCCCGGGCGGTTCCGTCCGCGCGCAGATGGTCGCGGAAGAGCAGCGCGTACCGGGCGTTGGGCCCGCCGTGCTCGCGCAGATGGACGTTGATCCGCCGGGCACCGGGAGGCGGGGCGAAGACCAGCTTGCGGCAGCGGTGGCCGGACGAGACCTCGGTACGGTTCCACGGCTCGGGGCGCAGGCGGAATCCGGCCGCCCCGAGCAGCGCGGCGGCCCGCTCCGTGACCTCCGCGCCGAGCGGCACCGTCCGTACCTGGATGTCGAGGCAGTCCTTCGCCGCCAGCCCCGGCACGGAGGTGGAGCCGACGTGGTCGACCGTGACCACGAGGTCCCCCAGCAGGGCCCGCAGCCGGGCCGCGTGCTCGGCGAACTCCTCCGGCCAGCACGGACGGTGGGCGACCACGGCCACCGGGGCGATCTCGTCGTCGAAGGGCATGGCCGGAGGCTACCGCCCCGGCGGCCCGGCGGCTTCCGCCCTCCGAGCCCCGGCGGCTCTCTTCCGTGCCCCGCGGCGCGGTCCCTCCGCACCCCGTGGAGCCCTCCCTCCGCCCTGACCGACCGGAGCGAACTCCCTCTGCCGCGCGCCCGCGGTGCCGTGCCGCCGGGCGCGCTTCCCTCCCGCGCCGTCCGTCCCGTCCGCCGTCCCGGGCTCAGCCCGCGTCACCGGTACGGGTGCGTTCCAGGATCGCGGTGAGGTCCGTGCCGGGGGGCAGGGTGCCGAAGGCGTTGCCCCAGGCGCCGTCGAGGCGGGAGGCGCAGAACGCGTCGGCGACCGCGGGGGAGCTGTGCCGCACCAGCAGCGCGCCCTGCAGCACCAGGGCCATCCGCTCGGCGAGGGTGCGGGCCAGCAGTTGCGCCCGCTCCGGGTCGTCCAGCTCGCCCAGGAGTGCGCGCAGCCCGGCGGCGGCGGCGTCCAGCCGCCGGTCGGCGCCCGCCGCGGCGTCGACCTCCGCGAAGTACGCCTGGAGCGCCTCCGGTTCGCGGTGCAGCGCCCGCAGCACGTCGAGCGCCGCGACATTGCCCGAGCCCTCCCAGATCGACAGCAGCGGCGCCTCCCGGTAGAGCCGCGGCATGCCGGACTCCTCGACGTAGCCGTTGCCGCCCAGGCACTCCAGCGCCTCACCCACATGGGTGCTGCCGCGCTTGCAGACCCAGTACTTGGCGGCGGCCAGCGCCAGCCGCCGCAGCGCCGCCTCGTGCGCGTCCCCGGCCTGCGAGCGGTCCACGGCCGCCGCCAGCCGCATCCCCAGCAGCGTCGCCGCCTCCGACTCGACGGCGAGGTCCGCGAGGACGGAGCGCATCAGCGGCTGGTGGTCGAGGGCCCGGCCGAACGCCTGCCGGTGCGCGGTGTGGTGCAGCGCCTGCCGCAGTCCGGCCCGCATCGCGGCGGCGGAGCCCAGCACGCAGTCCAGGCGGGTCATGTTGACCATCTCCACGATGGTGCGCACCCCGCGCCCCGGCTCACCCACCGGCCAGGCCACCGCCGCCTCGTACTCGATCTCCGCCGAGGCGTTCGAGCGGTTGCCGAGTTTGTCCTTCAGCCGCATCAGCCGCAGCCCGTTGCGGCTGCCGTCCGGCAGGACGCGCGGTAGCAGAAAACAGCTCAGACCCTCCGCGGTCTGTGCCAGGGTCAGGAAGACATCGCTCATCGGTGCGGAGGTGAACCACTTGTGTCCGGTGATCCGGTAGGTCCCGTCGGCCGCCGCCACCGCGCGCGTGGTGTTGGCGCGGACGTCGGAGCCGCCCTGCTTCTCCGTCATCGACATGCCCGCGATCAGGCCGGACTTGGCCAGCGGCGGCCGCAGCCCGAAGTCGTAGACCCGCGAGGTCAGCAGCGGTTCGTACACCGCCGCCAGCTCGGGCTCGGCCCGCAGCGCGGGGACGGCGGCGTACGTCATCGAGACGGGGCAGCCGTGGCCCGGCTCCGCCTGGGACCAGAGGTAGAACTTCGCGGCGCGCACCAGGTGGGCGCCGGGCCGCTCGTCGGCCCAGGGCGCGGCGTGCAGCCCCTGGTCCACGGCGACCGTCATCAACTGATGCCAGGCGGGGTGGAAGGCGACCTCGTCGACGCGGTGGCCGAAGCGGTCGTGGGTGTGCAGCCGGGGCGGCACCTCCTCCGCCCAGCGGGCCTGTTCCTGGACGGCCGCACTGCCCGCCAGCGCGCCCAGTTCGGCCACCTCCCGCTCGCCCCATCCGGCGCCCTCCCGGCGCAAGGTCTCCAGCAGGGCCGGCTCGTCCGCGGCGGTGAAACCGGTCAGCGGCGGCGGCTGATTCACGACTTCATGAGTGACGGTCATACCTCGACGTTACAGTTGTACGACAAGCGTGGAAAGGATGTAATGAATGAACGGCGCGGACGGATCTGACGGCACTCGCGGGGCGGCCCCCGCGAACGCCCCGCGGAGCGCGGCGGACGACGCGGAGGACCTGGGCGTCCGGCCGCTCACCGCGCGCTCCGTCGTCCTCAGCACCCTCCTGGGCAACCACCCGCCGCAACTCCCGGTCCGCGCCCTCGTCCGTATCGGAGAACTGTTCGGCATCGCCGAGGGCACGGTCCGTGTCGCACTCTCCCGCATGGTGGCCGCCGGAGACCTCACCCACGCCGATGGGGACTACGCCCTCACCTCCCGGCTGCTGGCCCGCCAGCGCCGGCAGGACGACAGCCACACCCCGCGCACCCTGCCGTGGTCCGGCGCCTGGGAGATCGCGCTGGTCACCGGCGAGCGGCGGACCGCCGCCGAGCGCACCGCGCTGCGCCGCGCCATGGACGGGCTGCGCCTGGCCGAGCTGCGCGAGGGAAGCTGGCTGCGCCCCGCCAACCTCGACCGGCCCCGCCCGCCCGCCGCCGATCAGTGCACCTGGCTCACCGGCACCCCCGACGGCGACCCGGTCGCGCTGGCCGGCAAGCTCTGGGACCTCGACGGCTGGGCCGCCCGCGCCCGCGACCTCGGCGCCCGGCTCGCCGCCGCCGACGACCCCGCGCACCGCTTCACCGTCGCCGCCGCGGCCCAGCGCCATCTGATGACCGACCCGCTGCTGCCCACCGCGCTGCTGCCCGCCGACTGGCCCGGCAGCGAGCTGCGGAAGGGCTACGACGCCTTCGTCGACGAGCTGCGCGAGCTGCTGCGGCACTACCTCTCGCCGGTCGCCGCCCCCACCACGTCCGGGCCGGGCACCGCTGTCTCCGGCGCCGCCGCGGTCCGCCGCCGCACCTCGTAGCCGAGCAGCACCACCGCCACCGTCACCAGGCTCAGCCAGAACTGCGAACGGCTGTCGGGCAGCACCGCCATCGCGGCGATCACCGCCGTCATCGCCGCGATGGTCAACCAGCTCAGCCAGGGGAACAGCCACATCCGCAGCGTCAGCCGCGCCGGGTCCTCCCGCTCCAGCCGCCGCCGCATCCGCACCTGCGCGAAGGCGATGGCCAGATAGACGAAGAGCGCGATGGCGCCGTAGGAGTTGATCAGGAACGAGAAGATCACGTCGGGGGAGATCCACGCGGCGATCACCGACAGATAGCCGACCGACGTCCCGGCCAGCAGCGCCCGGCGCGGCACCCCGCCCCGGCTGACCTTGGTGAACGTCCGCGGCGCGTCCCCGTTGCCGGTGAGCGCGAAGAGCATCCGCGACGAGGTGTAGAGCGCGGAGTTCAGGCAGGACAGCACCGCGATCAGCACCAGCGCGTTCATCACCGTCCCCGCCGCCGGCACCGCCAGCCGCTCCAGCACCGCCGCGTACGGGCTGACCTCGATCGCCCGGGAGGTCCACGGCACGACGGCCACCACCAGGAAGATCGACAGGACGTAGAACGCCACCACCCGCAACACGATCGAGCGGATCGCGTCGGCCACCGCCCGCTCCGGCTCGACCGACTCCGCCGCCGCGATCGTCACGATCTCCGCGCCGGTGAAGAACCCGACACAGGGCACCACCGCCGCCAGCACCGCGCCCACACCCGCCGGCGCGAACCCGCCGTGCGACGTCAGCAGCGCCAGCCCGCCCTCGGCGTGCGGCCAGAGCCCGAGCACGTACAGCGCGCCCAGGAAGAGGAAGACGACGATCGCCACGACCTTGATCGACGAGAACCAGTACTCGAACTCGCCGTAGGACCGCGCCGAGACCATGTTCGTCGCCGTCAGCAGCCCCATCAGGACCAGGCTGACCGCCCACAACGGCACACCGGGCAGCCACAACTGCACGATCCGGCCGCCGGCCACCGCCTCCACGGCCACCACGATCACGAAGAAGTACCAGTACAGCCAGCCGACGGTGAAACCCGCCCGCAGCCCCAGCGTCTCGCGCACATGGGCGTAGAACGAGCCCTGCGCGGGCCGGGCGACGGTCATCTCCGCCAGCATCCGCATGATCAGCACGGTCAGCGCCCCGGCGGCCAGGAACGACACCACCGCCGCCGGGCCCGTCGCGTGCACCACCACACCGCTGCCGACGAAGAGCCCCGCGCCGATCACCCCACCGAGCGCGATCAGCCGCATGTGGCGGCGCTTGAGGCCCTGGCGCAGCGCACCCTCCGCCGGTGCCGGGCCGCTTGCGGGGGTGTGCGTCCCCGGTGTCTCCGTACTCATGGAGGGCGACGCTAACTTCCGGACACTGCCGCACTGTTGCGGCAGTGTTTCACTCCCCGCGAAGCGCCCGGCCGCGCGCGGGGCGCCCGGTCACCGCGGCAGGACGCACACCGCTGCCGCCGCCGCGAACGGCTCCCCGCGCCGCGTCAGCGCACCGGAGTCCTCATCGACCGCGAAGACCGTCACCGTCCCCGACCGCTGGTTCGCCGCGAAGAGCAGCCGCCCGTCCGGCGAGAAGGCGATCTGCCGCGGGAAGTCACCGCCCACCGGCACCGTGTCCAGCAGCCGCAGCCGCGCCCCGCCGTCCTCGACCGCGTACCGGGTCAGGCTGTTGTGCCCGCGGTTGGCCAGGAACGCGAACCTCCCGTCCGCGGTGACCAGCAACTGCGCCGGATAGCTGGTGCCCTCCCCGGTGCCGGTCGGCTGCGGATCGCCCGGCGTCAGCCGCCCGCTGCCGGCGTCGTAGCCGCAGACCACCACCGTGTTGTCGACCTCGTTCGCCAGATACGCGTACCGGCCCGAGGGATGGAACGTCAGATGCCGCGGCCCCGCGCCCGGCCGCAGCGCCGCCCGCGACACCTCGGCGAGCTTCCCGGCGGAGGTGTCCAGCCGGTACGTGTAGACGGTGTCGGTGCCCAGATCCACCGCGAGGACATGGCCGCCGTCCGGCGAGGTGAGGATCTGGTGCGCGTGCGGCCCGTCCTGCCCGGGGCCGGGCGGCGGCGCGGAGTGGGTGACCAGATCCGTACGCTCACCCAGTGCGCCGTCCGCCCCGATCGGGTGCACCGCGACGCTCCCCGACGTGTAGTTGGCGCTCAGCAGCCAGCGCCCGCCCGGATGGACCGACAGATGGCAGGGCCCGGCGCCGCCGGTGGGGCGGCTGCCCAGCACCTTCGGCGGGCCCTGCTCCGGCAGTGCCAGCGCGGTCACCGCGCCCTCCTGCCGCTCGTCGACCGCGTAGAGCGTCCCGCCGTCGGGGGCGAGCGCCAGATACGAGGGGTCGGGGACGCCGCCGACCGTGCCGGTGGCGGTCAGCGTGCCGTCCGCGGCGTACTCCGCGAGGACGATGCCCGCGCCTCCCGACGAGGTGTACGTCCCCAGGAACACCGACCGCGCGGCGCGCGGCCGTCCGGCGTGCCCACGGCCCGGCTCCCGGCCCCGGGCCTGTGCCGGAGCGGCGTCCCGGGCGGTCAGCGCCGCGCCTGTGGCCGTCACGGCGATCCCGGCGGCCACACCCCCGAGAAAACGCCGCCGGCCGAAGCCCGGCCCCGTCCCTGCTGCGCTCATGCTCCACCTCGGCATCGGTCCGTACGGCCCGCGGACCACCGGTGCCCGCGGATGGACGGCAGACAGCCTGACCCGGACGGCGCGCCACGGCAAGGGGAGGAGGCACGGGCAGGCGCGGAACGGAGCCGTAGCAAGGCATTCGCCCCCGAGTACCGGGGCGCGCCGGGCGCGAAGCTCGATGTCAACTCCTCCTGCGAGAAGGTGCCGGCCGTCGCCGTCCGTCCCCGTCGCGAGGTCGCCGCCTTGCCGGACCGGGCCCGCGCAGCCTTCGCCGAGGGGGAGGCCAACCGTCGTCCGGGCCATGTCGAGGCCGCCGGCGCCCCCTGGCGCGCCGGCTACCGCTGCGCCCGCGAGGCCGGTGACCGCGGAGCCACGGGCTGGGCGCTGCGGAGCGGCGGAGTCCCGCGGCTGCGCCCTGGCCACGCCGGGACTGGCCAGGTCCCGCTCCGCGCCGGGCCGCGATCCCATGGAGGCGCTCGCCGAACTCGACGTGCTGGAGCGGGAGTTCACCCGTATCGGGCTGCGGGAGGCGCTGCGGACGCTCACCGTCTTCCGGGACGAGGTGACAGCGTGGTGGGCGGCAGAAACGGCCGGAGTTCTCGACGGTGCCACCATGCGCCTGACGCCCGTAGCTCGCGCCACGTCGTGAAGCGGTACTCGAAGAGCCGGGCCCGCACCCGCGCCGGCGGGGCGTCCGGGAACGGATTGGCCCGCAGCAGCCGCAGCGTGTCCCGGTCGCCTTCGAGCAGCCGCTCCACGAAGCCGCCGAACCAGCCGGCGGCGTAGCCCGGCGACAGCGCCGCGAACCACATCAGCCAATCCAGCCGCAGGTGATAGGGGGCGAACTGCCGCGGCAGCCGCCCCACCTCACCGGGCTTCCCGCGGAAGCCGTACTCCTTCCACACCGTCCCCGGCCCGTCCACCGCCGACGCCGTCCCCTCCACCACCACCTCCCGCCGCACCCGCGTGACACTGCCGAAGGCGCCGTACGAGTTGACCAGGCGCAGCGGCTCGTACGAGGTGTTCATCCGCTGGTCGCGGGCGAGGAGGTTACGGGCCGGGCGGTAGCTCAGGGCCAGCACTCCGGCGGTCGCGGCGCAGACGACGGCGGTGAACCACACCGGGGCGCCCGCCGGGAACGGTGGCGGGGCGATCCAGGGGCGGGCGCCGGCGGCGACGGAGAGGGCGAGTGCGAGGGTCAGCCAGTTCAGCCAGGCGAAGTTGCCGGAGAGCACCAGCCAGAGCTGGGTGACCGCCATCGCCGCCGCGGCCCACCCCGCCACCGGCTGCGGGGTGAACAGCAGCACCGGCAGCGCGAGCTGCGCCACATGGTTGGCCGCCGTCTCGATCTTGTGCAGCGGGCGCGGCAGATGGTGGAAGAACCAGCTCAGCGGGCCCGGCATCGGCTGCGTCTCGTGGTGGTAGTACAGGCAGGTCAGATCGCGCCAGCAGCGGTCCCCGCGCATCTTGATCAGCCCGGCGCCGAACTCCACCCGGAACAGCAGCCAGCGCAGCAGCCACATCGCCAGGACCGGCGGCGCGACGGAGCCGTTGCCGAGGAAGACCGCCAGCACCCCCGTCTCCAGCAGCAGCGACTCCCAGCCGAAGCCGTACCAGGTCTGGCCGACGTTCACGATCGACAGGTACATCACCCACAGCGCCGCCCACATCGCCATGGCCGCGCCCAGCGGGACCGCGTCGGCGGCGCCCGCGGCCACCGCGGCGGCCAGCAGCGCCCCGCACCAGGACCAGCCGGCGAAGAACCGGTCCGAGTAGCGCAGGTGGAAGACGGACGGCGCGGCACGGAACGGCACCCGCGCCGTGAAGCGCGGCACCGGTAGCATCCCCCGCGCGCCGATCAGCGCCCGGAACTGCCGCGCCGCGGCCACGAACGCCGTGAGGTAGACGAGGGCCAGCAGCCGCTGGAAGACCAGCCGGCCGAGCCAGTAACCGGAGTCGGTGAACCAATCCACCCGCCCAGGGGTAGCACCGCCCGGCGCCGCCCCGCGGGCAGGCTCACCGCCCGCCACCCGACGCGCCGGTACGTCCGGGCGGCGGGCGGCGCCCTGACCGGCGGCGGTCATCCGAATGGCGGGCCCCGCGAGGTGGCCGCGGCGCCCGCCGTCCGCGCCGCCCGGCCCGATGACCGGGGCCGACGCGCCGGGGGTGGTTTCCGGCCCCGGGAGATAGGGGGTGAAGCCGCCGGAAAAAGTCGCGCGTGAGGGGTTAGGTGTCGTTAGGGTGGGGGACGACGGACGACCCTCCTGGGAGACGCCAACACCATTTGGCCCGTCGCGGGAACGCCACAAACCCTGGCCGACCTCCCGGTTTGTGAACGAGGCGCCACCGCGTCGGTACCAATACCTCTGATGAAGGAGTGCGTGGTGGCATTCGACAAGACGCAGTACAAGGAGCCCCGCTCGAAGCAGAGCGAACGCCCCGGCCGCATCAAGGAAGTCCGCAACCTTGAGGTGTGGGGGCGTGGCGCTCCGGTCCGGCTCGCCGGCTGTGACGAGGAACCCGTCGAGCCGCACATCTTCCGCGGTATCGACTGACCGGCGCCCCTCCGCCCCGGCCGGCGGAGGGCGGCCCGGAGCACCACCCGCTCCCGGCGAGGAGCGGCACCCGACGGGGAGCGGCAGCGATCGGCTGCCGCTCCCCGTCGCGGTGTGCGGCCCGGACCTCAGTCCGCGTAGAGCTGACGGCGCGGCACGATCTGCTGCGACTGGCTCGGGCTCGACCACAGCAGCTTCATGTGCGCCTCGCCGGAGCGCTGGGTGTGCTCGATCCGGATGCGGTGCCGGTGCCCGGCCGTCAGCGACACCGTCGCCCGGTCGACGGCGACGGCGTGCGGGGTGGCGTGGTCGATCACCAGCCGGCCGTCGATCCACAGCCGCACGGTGTCGTCGGAGACGGTGGTCAGCGTGTACGTCTCGGTGTAGCGCGGTTCGATACGGCCGCTCCAGCGGGTGCTGAAGCGGTCCGCCGGGATCCGGGGGTCGGGGGAGCCGTCGAAGCCGTACGACTTGTTGACCGTCGGGTCGGTGCCGAAGACCACCGGGCGTCCCGTGAAGGTGGCGTTGTCCCAGCTTTGGGCGTGCAGTCCGGTGCCGTGGCCGGCGGGGGCCGCCTCCGGGGGCGTGAGCGTCAGCCGGATCACGGCGGGGAGCGGGCCGGGCGCCGGGCCCGTCGGGGTCAGGTCCCAGCCGTCGCCCTTCGGGGTGACGGTGACCGGCCGGTCGCTGCCCAGGACCCGCGCGCCGGTGACGGTGAACGGCGCGCGGGCCGTCAGGTGCAGCGGGGCGCCGGGCTCCGGCCAGGCGGTGACCGAGGCGTACAGCGTGTCGCCGTTCCGGGAGACCGCGCCCCACGACGGCTCCGCGACCAGCCCGGTGTACCCGGCGCCGTACACCGCGGCGCCCTGCCCGTACGCGGCGAGCCACCGGCCGGTCTCCCGCAGCCGGTCCACGGACGCCCGCGGGATACGGCCGCGGGCGTCCGGGCCGACGTTGAGGAGGTAGTTGCCGCCGCGGCTCGCCACGGTGAGGAGGTTGGTGACGAGGGTGGCGGGGGACTTCCAGTGGGTGTCGTAGCGGGCGAAGCCCCAGTGGTCGTTGAGCGTCATACAGCTCTCCCACAACTGACCGGCCACCGGCTCGTCGGGGATCTTCTGCTCCGGGGTGCCGAAGTCGCCGTCGGTCACGCCGCGTTTGCCGACGCGGTTGTTGACGAGCAGGTCCGGATCGAGCCGGTGCAGATACGCCTGGAGGTCGGCGCCGTCGCGGCGGGACCAGCGGTTGACGGGGTCGTCGGCGTCCCAGTCGCCGTCGAACCACAACAGCGCCGGGTCGTAGCCGTCGACCAACTCCTTGAGCTGCGCGTACATCCGTTTTCTGTAGCGCGGGAAGGTCGCCGGGCCGGCGAAGTCGGGGTCGTGCCAGTCCCAGATCGAGTAGTAGAAGCCGAGCTTGATCCCGGCGGCGTCGGCGGCGCGTTTCAGCTCGGCGAGGAGATCGCGGCGCGGGTCGAACGCGGAGTGGTCGCGCAGGTTCCAGGTGTTCTGCCGGGTCGGCCACATCGCGTAGCCGTCGTGGTGTTTTGCGGTGATGACGATATAGCGCTGACCTGCTTCTTTGGCGGTCCGGACGATCGCTTGCGCGTCGAAGTCCGCCGGGTCGAAGGCGGCGGCCAACCGTTCGTACGCGGCGGTGGGGATCTTGCACTGGCGCTTGATCCACTCGGCGTCGCGGCAGACCGTGCCGTCCGGCCGGGTGTACTCGCCCTCCAGGTGGGAGTACGGGCCGAAGTGGATGAACATCCCGAAGCGGTCCTGCCGCCACCAGGAGGTGCGGTCGGCGGTGAAGGGGTCGTCGGCCGCGTGGTTGGTGCCGGGGCCCGAGCCGCCGCCGGGGGCGGGCCGCGCCGCCGCTCCGGCGGGCGCCCCTGCGGCCAGCAGCGCCCCCAACAGCCCCAGTACCCCCAGCAGCCGGAACGGTCTGATGCGGCGTCCCATCGCGGGCTCCTTCGCTCGGTGGATGACCTCCGGCGGCCGCCGCCCCGAGGACGTACCGCCCGCCGTGCCACCCGCATGGTGCAGCGGCCCCCGCGCCACGGGAAGCCCCGCGACCGGACAAACATCGGAGCAACGGGCCGCAGGTGAGGGGGAGTTGCGCCCTGCTGGGGGTGAAGGGCGGCGAGACCTCGGATCTCCGGGGGAGCGGGTGACGCCGTTCGGCCGCTCCTGTGCGGCCCCCTTCCCCGGTGTGGGGTTCGCTGTCACCATGGCAGCGCTTCCCATGAACGAACAGCGTTCCCGTACGTGAACGGGAGGGGCGCCGGGCCGCGCATTCCGCCCGCCCCGCACCGGCCCGACCGGACAGCCCCGGCCCCGGCCCGCCCCGTCCCGTGGTGCTCGTGCCCGATCGTCGTACCCGGAAGGGGTGTGTCATGGAACGTCGGCACTTTCTCGCCACCGGAGCCGTGCTGGCCGTCGGAGGCGGCCTGCCCCCGTTCGCGGCCGGTGGCGCGGCCGCGGCGGACCGGGCCGGGGCGGGCGGCGGACTGCCCCCGCGGGCGGAGATCATCGCCGTACTGCGCCGCGTCGCCGACCACTGGATCGGCGCGCACACCGACCCCGGCGACAACAAATGGGCCCGCGCCGTCTTCTTCGGCGGACTGCTCGCCCTGCACCGGCTGACCGGCGAACCCCGCTACGCCGCGTACGCCCGCGGCTGGGCCGAGAAGCACTCCTACGGGCTCAACGACGGCCCCGCCACCCGCCACGCCGACAACCAGTGCGCCGGCCAGGCGTATCTCGACCTGTACGCGCTGGACCGCGCACCGGACGAGACGAAGATCGCGGTGCTGGACGCGTCGGTGCGCGCGATGGTCGACTCCGCGGCGGACCGGCACGCCGACTGGACGTGGGATGACGCGCTGCACATGGCGATGCCGCCGTTCGCCCGCCTCGGCGCGGTCCGCGGTGACCCCGCCTACGCCGAGGCGATGCACACCCTCTACACCCACACCCGTGACGCCGAGGGCGGCCCCGGGCTGCTCGACCCCGGCAGCGGACTCTGGTACCGCGACAAGCGCTTCCTCCCCGGCGGGATCGTTTCCCCGGACGGGAAACCGGTGCTGTGGTCGCGCGGCAACGGCTGGGTCGCCGGCGCCCACACCAAGGTCCTCGCCGCACTCCCCGCCGATCACCCGCACGCCCCGGTGTACCGCACCGCCCTCACCACCGAACTGCGCACCCTGCGCGGCATCCAGCGCCCCGACGGCTTCTGGAACGTCAACCTCGCCGACCCCGCCCACCTGCCGGGCCCCGAGACCAGCGGCACCGTCTTCTTCCTCTACGCGACGGCGTACGCGCTGCGCACCGGCCTCGTCCCGGCCCGGCTCTTCCGGCCGGTCGCCGCCCGCGCCTGGCACGCCCTCGTCACGCACGCCGTGCACCCGGACGGCTTCCTCGGCTACGTCCAGCCCGCCGGGGACCGGCCGGAGTCGGGCCAGCCGGTCGGCCCGGACACCACCGCGGACTTCGGCGTCGGCGGCTTCCTGCTCGCCGGGACGGAGCTGGCGGCGCTGGTGGGGTAGCCCGCGCCCGGTGGTCAGTGGCTGCCCGGGCCCGCCTCGCCGGGCAGCCACCGCAGCAGCACCCGGACCGCCACCGCCAGAGCGAGGCTGAGGACCAGCGCCGCGGCCAGTGCGTGGGCCCAGGCGCCGGTGTCGTGCCGGGCGGCGCCGCCCAGCGCGTCGTAGAAGACCAGGCCGAGGACGGCGACGCCGGCCGAGCCGCCGACCTGCTGGCCGGTCGACAGCACCCCGGAGGCCATCCCGGTCTCGGCGGGAGCGATCCGGGCGAGCACGGTGTGCAGCAGCGGCGGCACCAGCACCCCGTTGCCCAGCCCGACCAGCAGCAACGGCGCCACCAGCGCCCACGGGGTGAGGGCCGCGCCGAGGGCGGCGACGGTGGTGAGGGTGACGGCGTACCCGAGCGCGAGGATCAGCGCACCGGCCCGCAGCGGGCCGTGGCCCGGACGGGAGCGGCGCCCGGTGGCGACGCTGCCCGCGAAGAACGCCGCGGCGAACGGTAGGTAGCACAGCCCGGCGCCCAGGGCGTCCAGCCCGAGCCCGTCCTGGAGTGTCAGGGAGAGGATCAGGAAGAACGAGTTGATCTGGCAGTACGTCAGCAGAACCAGTGCGATGCCGGTGGCGAAGGCGCGGTCGCCCAGCAGCCGCGGGCGCAGCAGCGGCGCCCCGCCACGCGCCTCGACCCGCCGCTCCACCACCACGAAGCCGTACAGCGCGGCCGCCCCGGCGAGCGGGCCGCACCGGAGCCACGGCGCCCAGGCGGCGTTCCGCGCCTCGATCAGCGGCACGATCAGCAAGAACAGCGCGAGGGTCAGGACGGCGGCGCCGGTGAGGTCCAGGCGGTGCCGTCCGGCGGCGCGCGACTCGGGGAGGTACACCGCGGCGAGCGCCGACGTCACCACGCCGACGGGGACGTTGACCCAGAACAGCGGCCGCCAGGAGGCACCGAACAGGTCGGCGGCGAGCAACGCCCCGCCGAGCAACTGGCCCGCGACGCCCGCCAGGCCGATGACCGCGCCGAGGACACCGAACGCGCGGGCCCGCCGCTCGGGTGGCAGAACCACCTGGATCACCGCGAACACCTGCGGGAACATCACCGCGGCGGCCAGCCCCTGCGCCACCCGCGCGGCGATCAGCGCGCCGGGCGCGGGCGCGGCGGCGCAGGCCACCGACGCGAGGGTGAAAGCGCCCATGCCGAGGAGGAAGCACCGCTTGCGGCCGTAGCGGTCGCCGAGCCGGGCGCCGGTGATCAGGGCGAGGGCGTAGGCGAGTTGGTAGCCCGCGAGGACGAGCTGCACATCGGCGTCGGAGGCGTGCAGCCCGCTCCGGATGGCGGGCGCCGCCACCAGCACGATGAAGGTGTCCAGTACGGCCATGAACACACCGACGAGGACGAGGGAGAGGGCCCGCCACGGGGCCGGGGCGCGACCGTCCGCCTCCGGGGCGGGAGCCGGGCGGGACGGTACGGGTGTGGCGGGAGGCCGGGAAGGTGTCATGCCCCGAGCCTGGTCGGCGCGGCGGGGCGGATACAGAGCCGGTTGATGCTGGTGGTGGGGGTACCACCTCGGGCGTCCGGTGGCGGGTGCGGGCCGCGCGCCCCGGGGGGCCGGTCGGGGCACAGCGTCCAAAGCCGGTGCGGCACCCCCGGGCGGGGCCGTGCCGTTCCGCCGCGATCGGGGACGACGGGCCGCCCCGAGGCGCCCCCGTGGGCGGAGCAACCCGGCCCCATCCCGCGGGCGTTACGCTGACCTGCGGTCGTACGCCCCGGGCCGGCGGGGCGGGGGAGTGGGCACGGTGCCCGCGGGCGGGGAGAGGCGATGGCGGACGAGGAACGGCGCCGGGTGCTGGCGGAGTTCCTGCGCTCGCGCCGCGAACGGGTCTCCCCGAAGGCGGCCGGGCTCCCCTCGGGCCCGCGGCGGCGCACCCCCGGGCTGCGCCGTGAGGAGGTCGCGGCGCTCTCCGGTGTCAGTGTCACCTGGTACACGTGGATGGAGCAGGGCCGCGACATCACCGTGAGCCGCCAGGTGCTGGAGAGCCTGGCCCGGGTGCTGCGGCTCTCCCCGGCCGAGGCCCGTCATCTGTCCGCGCTGGCCGGACACGCCCCGCCCGGTCCGGCCCCGGTCCGCGACGCCGGCCCGGCGCTGCACCGCCTGGTGGACGCGCTGGACCCGCACCCCGCCTACGTCCTCGCGCCCAACTGGGATCTGCTGGCGTGGAACCGCGCCGAGGCCGGTCTCATCGGCTCGCCCGCCACCTGGGCGGACCCCGGGCGCAATCTGCTGCGGCGGGTGTTCACCCATCCGCCGGTCCGCGCCCTCCTCGCCGACTGGCCGGGGCAGGCGCGGGCGCTGCTGGAGCAGTACCGCGCGAGCGCCGACCGTCACCTCGGCGACGCCGCGTTCGAGGAGCTGACCGCGGAACTGTGCGCCCGCAGCGAGGAGTTCCGGACCTGGTGGGGCACGCACGACGTGGCGGAATTCCGCCCGGCGCGCCGCCGCTTCGACCATCCCCGGCTGGGCCGGCTGACCTTCGACTACGTCAAGCTGGCGGCGGTCGAGGCGCCGGGCGTCACGGTGGTCTCGTGCCTGCCCTCGGACGCGGAGACCGCCGGCCGGCTCCCGGAGCTGGCACGGGAGGCGTGAGCTGAGGCCGGCTCCGTCAATCCTCCGGGCCCGGTGAAACCGGCGGCGGATCCGGTCGTCCGGGCTTCGCCCGTCAGCGGGTCCGGTCGCGCTTCGGGCCGGCGCCTCTGGTCCTGGCCGGGGTTCCGTCCGGGGTGAACGGGTGGTGGAAGGTGAAGGCGTGCGGCGTGGCGTCGTGGGTGTGGAGGTGTTCCAGCCGGGAGACGCCGTCCTGCCAGGTGGGTATCGCGTCGTCGGCGACCCACCAGAACACGTAACTCGGGTGTGCCGTTCTCTCGAACCAGTCGTAACGCCTGTTCAGGGCCGTACGGTGCAGGCCGTTGTAGAGGGCGTCGAAGGCGGGGCGCAGGTCGGTCCAGAGGGAGAGGGTGGTGGCCAGGGCGGTGGTCTCCACCGTGCGGCCCCTGTCGTACCAGGCCGGTACGGTGAACTCTCCCCATGCGCCCCAGTCCAGGTCGAAGTGCGCGCCCCGGGCGACGGGCGCCGGTTCGGCGCGGGCGAGGTATCCGGGGTGCCGGCTGATCTCTTGGTAGATGGGGTCGGCGCTGTCGTGGAATTCGCGGGTGAGCGGTGCGGGGTCGGCGAGGGGCGACTTCAGGACTCCGAAGGTGTACAGCGCGAGGTGGGGCAAGCGTCTCTCCCTGGTCGGGGTGCCCGGTGGGGCAGGGTTGGCGGTTCACGCATGGGGCGGGGCTCGTGGGGCGTGGCCGGCTCTCCGCGTCGCGGGTGGTCCGGCCGGAGGAACTCCGGTACGACCGTGGGCGATCGCCGGGGATCAGTGAAGGTAGCCGCCCCGGCGGGCCTTGTCGAAGTTGCGTTTTCCCTGCCCGGATGGCTTCTCGCGCCGGTCGTCGCGGGACCGGTGCGGTGACGGCGGGCGGGCCGCACGGCGCCGGACGCCGGGCCCGGAACGCGGAAGGCCGCCCGCGGGGTGCGCGGGCGGCCGTCCGGTGCTTGAGAGGCGGAAGGGTCAGGCGAGCGGGCCGTTCGGGACGATCTGGAGCTTGCGGCCGGTGCCCTTCTTGAAGGTCTCCAGCGCCTCGGCGTACTGGTCCAGGCCGAACCGGTGCGTGATCATCGTCTCGGAGTCGATGACGCCCTTGCCGAGCAGTTCCACCGCGCGGCCGTAGCTGTGCAGGATCGCCATGCTGCCGACGATGCGGATCTCGTCGTTGTAGATGCGGAACGGTGAGAACTGCGCCTTCTCCTGGTCGGGGGCGCAGCCGAACTGCTGGAAGGTGCCGCCGCGGATCGGGCGGGTCAGTCCGTCCTCGATGGCGCGGATGTTGCCGGTGCAGTCGGTGACGACCTGCCAGCCGCGCGGGTGGTCGGCGGTCAGCTCGTCGGCGGAGGTGGCGACGGCGTCGGCGCCGAGCTTGCGGGCGACGGCGAGCCGGTCCTCGTTGATGTCGACGACGGAGACGGAGGCGGCGCCGGCCCGCTGGGCGACCTGGAGGTAGAGCAGGCCCATGGTGCCCGCGCCGTAGATGAGGAAGTTGTCGCCGAGTTGCGGGTCGACGATGTCGAAGCCGCGCACGATCGTCGACAGCGGCTCGATGAGCGGGGCGTGCTCCAGGCGGACGGTCTCCGGCAGCCGGTAGAGGTTGCGGACCGGGACCTTGACGTACTCCGCGCAGGCGCCGTCGACGGTGATGCCGATGGTGCCCCACTGCTCGCAGAGGTTGCCGCGGCCGATGGCGCAGAAGTGACAGGCGCCGCAGTAGATGGCCGGGTCGGCGGCGACGGCGTCGCCCTCCGCGTAGCCGGTGACGCCCGCGCCCACCGCGACGATCTCGCCGGAGAACTCGTGGCCGGGTATCACCGGGTAGCGGGTGGGCCCGAACTCGCCCGCGAGCATGTGCACATCGGTGCCGCACAGCCCGGCGGCCGTGACCTTGACGACGACCTCGCCGGGGCCCGGGGTGGGGTCCGCGACGGTGGTCACGTTCAGCTTGTTCGGTTCCTCGATGACAACTGCGCGCATGGTCGTTACCGCCTTTCGGAAGTGGATGCGGGAGAGGGTACGGGGGCTCCTGGGAGGGCTCCGGGGCGGGGACCGGGCGACCGGAGGGGGCGGCCGGGCGGCGCCGGTGCCCCGGCCGCCGCCGTCCCCTCCGGCCGCCCGCGGCATGGGATCAGGCGGTGAGGAGGTTGCGGGACTCGACCTGCTTGATCTTCTCGACCTTGGGCGCCGAGCCGCCGCCCGCGAACTCCGAGGCCAGCCAGTGCTCCAGGCAGACCAGCGCCGCCTCGACGCCCATCGTGCGGTTGCCGAAGCAGGCGATCTGCGCGTCGTTGGACTTACGGGCCCGCTCGGCGCTGTAGCTGTCGGGGATCTGCGCGGCGCGGATGCCGGGGATCTTGTTGGCGGCGATGGCCATGCCGATGCCGGTGCCGCAGATCAGTACGGCGCGCTCGTGGTCGCCGCGGGCCACGCTCCGCGCGACGCGCTCGGCGACGTCGGGGTAGTCCTCGGACGGCGCGGCGCTCATGTCGGTGACGGGGTAGCCGCGTTCGGTGAGGTGGGCGATCATCGCGTCCCGCATGACGAGGCCGGCGTCGTCGGCGCCGATGGCGATGCGGACGGTGCCCTGGTCGGTGGTCACGGTTTCTCTCCTGGAGGGCGGGGGCCGTGGGGCCGGGTGGGTTCGGACGGCGGATGCCGGGCGCGGGCCGGTCAGCCGCCGGAGATCTCTTCGACGACCTTGCGCAGGCCCTCGGTGTCATGGGCGAGACGACCCAGGAACAGCCCGTCGACGGCGCCGCGTAGTTCGGTGTACGTACCGGGGCCCGCGGTCCCGCCGTAGATCAGCCGGCCGCGGACGTCGTGGTCGCGCAGTGCGCCGCGGATCGCCCCGGCGACCGCCCGGACGTGCTCGGCGGGCGCGGGCTCGCGGGCGCCGATCGCCCAGACCGGCTCGTACGCGATGACGACCTCGCTGCCGGGGACGGCGCCGGACAGGGCGGCGCGGACCTGGGTGAGGGTTTCCTCGCTCGCGTCGGCGAGGCTGTCGGCGCGGCGTTCACCGGCGCAGATGACGGGGATCAGTCCGGCATGGGTGGCGGCGCGGGTCTTGGCGGCCACCGTTTCGTCGGTCTCGCCGAAGTGGCGGCGGCGTTCGGCGTGGCCGACCTCGACGTAGCGGGCGCCGGTCTCGGCGAGCATGCCCGCGGAGACCTCACCGGTCCAGGCGCCGCTCTCGGCCCAGTGGACGTCCTGGGCGCCGTAGGCGATACCGGTGCCGGCCAGCAGTTCGCGGGCGTCGGCGAGCGCCGGGAAGGCGGGGAGGACGAAGAGGTCGACGGGGCGGGGGAGCGCGGCCAGGGCGTCGCGGAGCGCGGCCACCTCCGCGAGCCAGGCCCGGGTCCGCGCCAGGCCGAAGTAGAGCTTCAGCGAGACGCCGACCACCGGGCGCGGGCCCACGGCGGACGTCGAGTTCTCAGGGATCACGTCGTTCATGATGCTTCAAACAGAATCACATGTGAAGTTCTCAAATCAAGACGTGAATTTCACATATCTGCTGTGATGAGGGGCGTCTGTCCGAGGGGCGGGCCCTCGCCCGGCGGGGGCGGTCGCGGACCTGTGGCCCGGCCGCCTCCCGGTCGTCAGCAGGGCGCGGGAACCGCGTGCGCCGGTGGACGGAGCGAGGGGCGCGGGCGGTTCGCCTCGTCCACCGCGACGAAGGCCGGCCGTGCCCAGGAGGCGGGCATCGGCAGCGCGGTCCGCATGCGCTCCGTGTGCGCCTCGACCTCGATCCGGACGGAGGAGCGGCCGGTGTCCAGGAGTTTCGGGTAGGCGTGCGGCACGGCCCCGATGGGAAGGGGGATGAGGAACTCCACCCGATCGACGCGGGCCGTCACGGCGGGACTGCCGGCGACGCGCACCGCCAGTACCCGGGCCGCGGCATCGATGATTTTCATCTTCAGTGCGCCGGGTACGCAGCCGTAGATATTGCCGGGTACACAGCCGTAGATATTGGTGTGCGGGCCGTCGTCACATGGGTGGCGGAGGCGTACTGCCGGGGGGCGGGGTGCGGGGCGTGGGGCGGGGCGTGGTTGCGCGGCGAGGGATGCCGGACGGGGCTGCGCCCGCGCGTGTGCCACGGTCGGCCGTGCCGTGGTCCGCAGCGGCGCCTCCGGGGCGGGGCGCGGGGTGTGGGCGACCGTCCCCAGCCGGAGTTCGGCGCCGTCGGCGGCGTGTGTCACGCCGCTGACCTGGCCCGGATGCACCTCGCGCGCCGCCCGGTCGCGCCGGTCGCGGTGGACCGGATGGTGCCGACCGCGCACGAGGAGCAGGGCGGCGGCCACGTCCCGCCCGGGGTTCTCGGGGCGTTCGGCATTCCGGAAGGAGTCCGCCTGAATTCCGGCGGATTTCGCTTCGCGGGTGACCTCCGTGAGGTCGTTCGCCGGGGCTTCGTCTTCGCGCGCGATTTCTCCTCGTGTGTTCCGGAAATGCGTTCCGGTGCTCCAGGGGGAGTGATGGCATCCCTTGGCGGCCGTCAAGGGCGGGGCCCTCGGGATCGATCGGACGGGCTCCGCGCTTTCTCTCCCGAATTCCCCGGAGGTGTGTCCGGCGCGGTATTTCCCGTCCGGCGTGGCAAGGGGGTTCCGGCGGTGCGGTCGGGCGCGCGGGGCCGGGGAGGCCCGGTGTCCTGCCCCAGGTGACTGTGGGCAGGGTGGGGCTCTGACCTGCGGTGCCTACGGTTGTGCGGGACGGGTTGGCGGTTGGTGTCCCGCTCAACCGTAGGCCGCGTGGTCGTTCACCCGCGGAGTCAGGCCGGCAGGCGCCATGGATGAGCTGGGGCCTGAGAGGTGAAGGGATAGGGTAAGTCGGTCAAAGTGGTTGGGGTAGGAGTGCCAGGCCGGTCTCGCAGGGGTGTGTATCTCCTGGTGAGTGGCGGTCTGCCGGCCCGCGACGAGTAGGTTGATCGTTCGTCATCGGACCGGGGAGGTCGGCGTGGACTATGGCGACAAGCTTTTCTGGCTCTCGGTTGTGATTCAACGCAAGTACGCGCAGATCTGCGCCGAGTTCGACCTGACCCCCTCGCAGGCCACGTTGCTCTGCGCGGTCAGGAACGAGCCGCGGCGGATGGCTGACCTCGCCGCGTCGTTGGGTATGACCAAGAACGCATTGAGCCAGTTGGTCGATCGCACCGCGCGGCGCGAGTTGGTCGGCCGGGCAAGCTCGGCGCAGGACCGACGGGTCGTCATGCTCAGTGCGACGCCCACGGGGAAGGTGCTCGCCGAGGCCGTTTTCGCCGAGGTCGCCAAGCGCCTGCCCGAGATCGCGGGGAACCTCGACGCCGACGACCAGCGCGACTTCGAGCGTGTGGCCACCGCCATCGTGGACACCTCGGACCTCTCTCCCCCCGCCTCGAACCCACCCATCACACCGTGAGGTCCCGCTACACCCGCACCTTGACGAAGTTCATGGCGTGAACTAATTTCGTTCACGCCATGAACTAGTGAAGGGTGGCAGCGATGAGTACACGGACGGCCGGCACGATCGCGGTCTTCGGCGCGACGGGCCAACAGGGCGGGGCGGTGGCCGACGCGCTGCTGGACCGCAAGGCGCGGGTGCGGGCTTTGGTCCGCGACCCGCAGTCCGACCGGGCTCAGGCGCTGGCCGCCCGCGGCGTCGAGCTGGCGGCCGTCCGGGCCGACGACCCGGCGTCGCTGGCCGCCGCGCTGGCGACGGTCGAGGGGTTCTACTTCATGACCCCGGAGGCGAACAGCCTCGAAGAGGTCGAGGCGGAGATCCGCATCGGTACCACGCTCGTCGACGCGGCGGTCGAGGCGGGCGTCCCGCACGTCGTGTTCAACTCGGTCTTCGGAGCGGACCGGGAGCGGGGTGTGCCGCACCACGACTCGAAGCACTCGATCGAGGAGTACCTGAGGAAGTCCGGCCTCAGGGCCTCGATGGTTCGCGCGACCGCCTTCATGGAGAACTTCGCGAGCGTGATGGCACCGAGCCTGGAGCATGGGGAGATCGTGCTGAGGATGCCGCTGCCGGAGGACGTCGCCCTGAAGATGATCTCGGTCAGGGACATCGGCCGGGTCGCCGCCGCGCTCCTGCTCGGCACCGCAAAGGCGCCCGGCGGCGCCGTCGAGCTCGTCGGCGACGAGCTGACGGGCCCCCAGATCGCCGCGGCGTTCGGCGCGCGCGCCGGGCTCCCGGCACGGTACGAGCCCCTCCCGTTGAGCGTGCTTCCCAACGACCTCGACAAGGTGATGTTCCGCGAGTTCGCGAAGGCGGCGGAATACCCTTCGGACCTCGCCGTGGTGCGCTCGATCGAGCCGGCCACCCTGGACCTGGTCGAGTGGATCCGAGCTACCGGCTGGACCGCGCCCGCAAACGTGGCTGCTTCCTGAGCCTCCGGCCGCGAGGAGCGCCCCGCGATCGTGCCCACGGTCCCGGCGCTCTGGGCTGGACACGGCAACGCATCCGCCAACGGTTGACGTAGTCACGAAGCTCCCGGGGCGTGCCCGAGACCGACACCGGCACACTGGTTGCCGAGAGGCCGCCGGCCGACGGCGAAGTGAAGATCCACGTCCGGAAGGCCCGGGCCGCCGACCGAAAGACCTCACCGACTACGCCCGCGAGGCCGCCGCGCCGGCGTCCGGCCCCGTACAGCGGATGCCCGGAACAGGCTTGACCGTGCCGGCCATCCGCAACGGTGCTCGGCGCGTCTCCGACCGCCGCTGAGGCCTTGTCTCCGTCTGATCAGAGGCGGAGCAACTTCATTGACATACGGTCGGCTACCTCGTGCCGTGTGCGGGTCGCGAGGTCCACGGTGCCGGTCAGCTCGACGGTGTCCGCCATGCCGCCGTCATGGACGACCAGCACGTCCAGGCGGTTTCGTTCGGATCAGCGGGCGGACCAGAGGAATACGCCCGCGATGTACAGTCCGGCGAGGTAGAGGGTCGAGGTCTTCTCGTAGCGGGTGGCGATGCCGCGCCATCGGTTCGGGCGGTTGACGCGGCGTGCGACGGTGTTGCGCTGCTTGTATGCCTCGCGGTCGAAGGCTGGTGGTCTGCCGCCCGCCTGTCCGCTGCCGCCGGTTGGCCTGCTGGTCGGCGCGTTCCGGGATCACCGCGCGGATGCCACGTCTGCGCGGGTGGTCGCGGATCGCGCGGGAGAAGCAGGCACCGCGTGCTGGTGTGCGCGCACGATGGCCGACTTCGTCGGTGAGGGCTCCGCGAGCCAGGCGCGCCGTACACGCGGGTTGATCTGCAGTGGACGGCTGTTGGCTGGTGATCTGCTGCGGCGGACGAGGGCGATCACGGCCTGAGTGTGCCGTTGCTCTCGGCTCGAACACTGGTCAGGGTGGACGTTTTTGAGGTCTCGTGGAGGCCGCGGGGGAAGTGACAGGGCGGTGCAGATCGCGGCCTCGCTTCCCGGAGCTGTGCGATGCCGGCGCGTCCTCGGCCGTGACACCCGGATCGGCACGCTCGCCGCCGGTGCCCACGCTGACCTGCTCGTCGTCGACGGTGATCCGCTGGAGGACATCTCCGTCCCGACCCGGCCGCAGGAGTGCCTCAAGCACGTCATCAAGGCGGGCATACCGGCCTGACCTCCGCTCAAGACCCGGCCGCCTGGAGCCGCGCAGCGGTCGGGCGCTCCGCTCAGCCGTGCGGGCGGGTGCGGGCGTGAGGTCGGCGGTGGAGTGCTGAGCGGACGGTGTCGAAGGTAAGCGTGGCGAACAGGATGCCGACGGCGAGGGCGACGATGACCATGGCGGCGATGCCGATCTCGGTGACGGCGTTCAGGTGGTCGCCGGGTTCTCCGAGTTCGACGGCGCCCTGCAGGCCCAGGGCGCCCGGGACGACAACCCAGAGCACGGGAACGAAACCGGCGTACGACGGCAGGGCGCCGGGGACGCGGTCGAAGACGCCGGCGGCGATGACGGTGGCGACCCCGGCGGTGAAGCCGCCCAGGATCGGCCCGCCGTGGCCGGTGGCGAAGAACTGGACGGTGAAGGTGGTGTACGCCACGAGTAGCAGTGCGGGCAGGGCTCTGACCGGTGCCGACTCGGTGAGGAGGGAACCGGCGCAGAAGACGGCCACACCGAGCCACGGGGCCCAGTCCAGTGTCGTGCCGGTGTAGTGGGGTGCGACGGGTACCAGCCTGGATGCGGCGTAGGCGCCGAAGGCGAGCAGGACCATGCGCTGGACGCTGACCGCCAGCCGGGCTGTGCCGGAGATCGCCTGGCCGGCGGACAGGTCGATGACGGCGTAGGTCATGGCGGCGGCGGGCAGCAGTGATGCCAGCGGCGCGATCAGGGCCAGGGCGGGGTTCATGCCGATGCGGGGGGCGCACAGGTCGACAACGGCGGTGACGGCGAACGCGGCGACCACCGGGAACAGGGCCGCTCCGGCCCGGTTGCGGGCCGCCACACTGTTGACCCCGCCGACGATCACGGCCAGGGCGGCGGCGAGCACGAGACCCCACCAGGTGGGTTTGAGCAGCATGCCGAATCCGAGGCCGAACAACGCGTGCCCGGTCAGGACGGTGGCGGTTCTGTAGCGGGGCGGGCCCTCCTTCATCGCCTTGAGCCGGTCAAGGCCCTCCTCGGCGCCGGTGCGGCCGGCCGCCACGTCGTCGAGGAGGGACTGCAGCTCCTGGAGCTGGTCCATGCGCAGCGAGCCGGTTCCGGCAGTGGAGTTGTCGGCATCGAAGAAGGCGGTGGTGCCGTCGGCGTGATGGACGAGCACCCCGGCGGGCATGGTGTACACCCGGGTGCCGGGCAGCCCCAAGGCGGTGGCGATCTGCTGCATGCGCGTGGAGACGTGGAAGCTCGGCACACCGGCGTCGGCTTGGGCCACCGCGGCGTCCTGGAAGAACTCCAGAGCCGTGCCCGAGGCTTCGGCACTCCGGGCGGAGGCCGGTTCGCCGTCCGCGTCACGCCTGGTACGGAATCTCACACCGGCTCCAGGGGGCGGTCGCGGGGCGGGAGACGACACGGGTCCGTGTCCGTCGGAGCACTGCCCCGGCGGACACGGGCCCACCGAACCCCTACTTACCGTCGTCGAGGAGGTTCTTGACCACCTGTCCGTCCTTCACGATGACGGCCAGGTTCCGTTCGGGGTCGGTGAGGACGGACGGGTCGGCCAGCGGGTCGCCGTCGATGAGCAGGACATCGGCCAGCGCCCCGGGCTCGATCACGCCGAGGATGCCGGGGTAGGGGTTGCGGGGCCCGGCCAGGGCGAGCATCCGGCCGTTGTTGCCGGTCGCCTGGCGCAGGACCTCTGCCGGGTCGAACCACTTGGTCCGGTGCACGAACTCCTCGTTGATCCTCGCGAGGGTGCCCGGCGAGCTGATGATGTCCGATCCGAAACCGATGCGCTCGAACCCGCTCTTCTTCGCCAGCGTGAACAGCGTGTCCAGCCCCTCCCGGGCCTGGGCGAACTTCTTCTTCGTCGCCGGCGCGAGCCCCGGCGGGTCTTGGACGTAGACGCTGACCTGCGGGCTCAGCCACGTCCCGTGCTCCTTCATCAGCTCCAGGGTCTTGGCGTCGATCAGATTGGCGTGCTCGATGGTGCGCACTCCGGCCTCGACGGCGCGGCGGACGCCCGAGGTGTTGTACACGTGGGTGGCCACGTAGGTGTTCCAGTCGCCGGCCACCTTCACCGCCGCCTCGATCTCCTCGGCCGTGAACTCGGTGATGTCCAGCGGGTCGCGCTCGGAGGCACAGCCGCCGCTCACGGCCAGCTTGATCTGGGAGGCGCCGCGGCCCAGGACGTAGCGGGCTGCCTGCAGCATCTCCGGCACACCGTCGACCACCAGCAGATGCCCGTCCATCTGCGTGCTGTCGCGATGCCCTCCCACCAGGCGGGAGGGCTCGGCCACCGGGGTGAAGTCACCGTGCCCGGAGGTCTGGGAGATGATCGGCCCGGACGGGAAGATCCGGGGCCCGTCGGTGATCCCGGCGTCGATCGCCTTCTTCAGCGAGAAGGTGTTGCCGCCGGTGTCCCGGATCGTGGTGTAGCCGCGCGACAGGTAGAGCTTCGCCATCGAAGCGCCGTACAGCCCGTGGTAGGCCAGGTCCGTGTTGGCCGCATCCGCGAGCGTGGGCTGCAGCATGACGTGGGCGTGGGCGTCGATGAAGCCCGGCGTCAGGGTCCGCCCGTCCGCGTCGATGACCAGGGCGTCCGACGGGGCGTCGCCTTGGTCGCCGATCGCGGCGATCTTCCCGTCGGCGAGCAGCACGCTGGTCGGCGCGGTCAGCTCGTTGGAGCGGCCGTCGAAGACCCGGGCACCGGTGAACACCACCGACCGCCGGGAAGAGGCCGTCCCGCCCGTGGCGGGCGCCGCTTTCGGCGCTGCTTTCGAAGCGCTCATGAACTTCCTTCACGATCGGCGGGCCAAGACACAGAGCCCACCCTGCTTCCCCCGTGGTCCACCCGCCCGGCCACAGGCGCGAACGAGTGAGCTGACCGCCTCACGCCCGCCCTTGGGTTTCACCCCGGCCGGCGCGCAGCCGCATCGGTGTCCCCACCATCGCCCGCCGCCCCCTTCCCGTACCTCTCCGAGCTCGACCCGCGTACCCGCCGACAGCAGTCCCGCGCGGAGATCCGCGACGAAGAGGCGCCACCGGAGCAGGTGGAAGAGCACCGGACGCACCGCGATCTGATCGCCCACCTGCCTGACTCCGGCCAGCAGCGAGGCCCCCTTGCCGAACACCTCTACCGGACGATCGGCAACCTGTGGGCGGTGCACGGCGGATGCCGGTAGCCGGCCGGCCACCGCACGTTCTCCATCAGCACGGCCTCCGGCGCACCCACCCGTACGAAATCCCACCCCACGAGCCCAAGGCACCGGCCGTCGCCCCGGACCGGCCGTACGAAAGACCCTCGCCACCCTGCTCACAGAAGACTGGAGCACCTCGGAACCTGGCTACGGATGACCGGGACGGTGGTCCTCTTGCCCACGGAAGAGCGGGGCTGCCCACACATCGCTGGGACCGGACACCCGGGGGCGCCGCTCGCGAGGTGGCCGAACTCGCCCTTGATATCGAACAGTTCGAGGGTGGGGTGGCCGTCGGGGTGGCCGCGTTGACGCTGGTGAATGCGGGGGCGTAGCTTGAATTCAAGCAAAAGCTTGCCTTCTGTGGGTGGGGTGCGCCCTCGGCGTCCCCGCCGTGGCGGACCCCGGACCGTCCCGGTACGGGGCCGGGCCGCCCCCTCGCGCAGGCCGCCGTACGGGCCGGTACACCTCCTGGATCGGGAGTCGGGATGACGATCGTCAGCACCAGTCACACAGCCGCACCGCTGTTCGGGCGGGACGACGAGCTGAGACTCCTCGGCGAGGCGATGGACCGGGCGCGGGGCGGACACGGCACCTCGGTACTGCTCTCGGGGGAGCCCGGAATCGGCAAGAGCGCCCTGCTCGACACCCTCGCCCGGCGGTGCGCCGACGCCGGACTCCGCGTACTGCGGGGTGCGGGCGAAGAGTTGGAGCGGTACGTGCCGTTCCACGCGGTGCGCGGCTGTCTGCGGCCCCGCGCGGCGCGGCCCGGCGCGGAGGGAATCGGGACACCGGGGCGGGCGTTCGACGCCGCCGAAGGGGTCGAACGTCTGCTGACCGGCCACTGCGACGACGGGCCGGTCGCCCTCCTCGTGGACGATCTGCACTGGGCCGACCCGTCGAGCCTCGCCGTCCTGCACCGCCTGCGCCGCGCCGCGGCCGGCCGGTTGCCGCTGCTGCTGTGCCTGGCGGTCCGCTCCACCGGGGTGGCCCCGGACCCGGACGGCGCGCTGCGCGCGGTCGTCACGGCCGTCGAGCGGCGGCTCGCCCTGGCTCCGCTGGCCGCGCCGGACGTCGCCGCGCTCGCCGCCGACCGGACCGGGGCGCGTACCGGGCCCGGACTGCTGCGGCGGATATCCGCGGCCGCCGGCAACCCGCTCTTCGTCACCGAACTCCTCGGACACCTCACAGCAGGCGGAGAGTTGAGCGTGGCCGACGGCGTCGCCGACCTCGTGTCCCCCGCCGCCGAGGACACCGCGCTGCCGGCGCGCGTCCACGAGACGCTGCAGCGGCAACTGGACCCGCTGCCCCACCGCACACGGGATGTGCTGGAGGTGGCGGCGGTCATGGGCCCGCGGGTGCACCTGGCCGATCTCGCCACCGCGATGGCCGCGCCCGTGATGAAGGTGTGGCAGGGGGTGCGGGAAGCGGTCGACGCCGGGCTGCTGACCGCGTCCGAGCACGAACTGGCCTTCCGTCACCCCTTGTTGCGCCAGGCGCAACTGGAGACGGTGCCGCACTCCGTACGGATCGCGCTCCGGCAGCAGGTGGGCACCGCGCTGGCCGCGGCGGGCGCCCCGCCGGAACAGGTCGCCCCGTACTTCCTGGGCCCGGGCGTCACGCTGGGCGCCGAAGCCCTGGAGTGGCTGGCCCGCGTCGCGCGGACCCTCGCCGTACGCGCCCCGGCCGACGCCGCCGCGCTGCTGGGGCGCGCCCTCGACGGGCTGCGTCCGGGCGACCCGCGGCGGGTGACGTTCGCCCGGGAGTCGGCGCGGGCGCTGCTGCGCACCGGCGACGCCCCGGGCGCGGAGCGGGCGGCCCGGGCGGCGCTGGCCGACGGCCCGTCCCCGTCCGCGCGGCGGGAGCTGAACCGGCTGATCGCCTGGAGCGCCTTCCGGCAGGGCGAGCACGAACGGGCCCTGGAAGCCGCGGACACCTCCTCCGGCGACCCCCGGGCCCACGCGTTCGCCGCGCAGTGCCACTTCGCCCTCGGCCGGTTCCCCGAGGCGGAGCGGGAGGCGTGCCGTGCGGTGGCCGCGGGGGAGGGCGGCGGGCTCGACGCCACCGTGCACGGGCCGGTGGTTCTCGCCCTGCTGCGGCTGTCCGCGATGCGGGTCCGCGAGGCCCTGGAACTCTCCGACCGGGCACTGCGGCTCCTCGGCGGGCAGGCGGTCGCCCCGGACCTGACCATGGCGCCGCACGTCCTGCGCGGACTGGCCCTGACCGACCTCGGCCGCTTCGCGGAGGCCCGGCGGGCGTTCGCGCCGGCGCCGGCCGGTCACGACGACGGCGGCGGCGTTTTCCTGACGGCCTGTCACGCAGGTAGGGCCGCGGCCTCCTTCCACGCCGGACACTGGGACGACGCCCTCGCCGACATCGGCGCCGGACTGGAGACCACCGACCACCTCCGGCTGCACCCCGCACTCCGCTGCCAGGCCGCCGTGATCGCCGTCCACCGGGGAGAGGCCCCGCACCGCCCGCCGCTCGACGGGCCGGAGGGAGCGCCGGGTAGTGCCCTCCACGCCCATCTTCCGCCCTGGACACAGGCGTTGACGCTGGAGGCCGCGGGGGACCGCGCGGGCGCCCTCGACGCCCTCTGGAACGCCGGCGGGACGGAGCTGCCCGAGGCCGGCCCCCGGATGCTGCACCACCTCTGCCCGGACGCAGCCCGGCTCGCCGGAGAACTGTCCGACACCACCCGGCTGCGCCACCTCAACCGCGCCCTGGCCGCCACCCCCGACGACCGCCGCACGCCCCGGCTGCACGCCCTGGAACTGTTCGTGCGGGGTCAACTCGACGGCGACGCACGGGTGTTGGCGGAGGCGGCGGAGCTGTTCGGGGTGGCCGGACGGGTCCTCGACGAGGGGTACGCGCGCGAGCGGCTGGCCGTGGTGCTCGCCCGCGGTGAACGGGCCGACGAGGCGCGCGCCGCCCTCGGCGCCGCACTGTCCCTGTACGACCGGCTCGGCGCGGAGCGGGACGCGGCCCGCGCCGTGCGGCAGCTCGCCGGGGCCGGACTGCGGACCCGGCGCGGCCCTCGCGGGCGGGCGCGGAGCGGCTGGGACGCCCTCACCGAGACCGAACGCGTCGTCGTCGAGCACGTCGCCACCGGCCGCTCCAACCCCGAGATCGCCGCCCGGCTCTTCGTCTCCCCCCGTACCGTCCAGTTCCACCTGGGCGGCATCTTCAGCAAGCTCGGCGTCGCCTCCCGCGTCGAACTGGCGGTACGGGCCAGCAGCCGCGGGCGGTGCGCGGGCGGACCCGCCGTGGTGTGAACGGTGCCCGGCCCGGAGTGCCGCCCCGGGCCGGGCGCCGTGCCGCTCGCGTGGGTACGGGCGCCGGCACGCCCCGCCGTCACCCCGCCGGGGCCGGGCCCTCCGGGTGCCGTAGCGCCTCGGTCGCGATGCCGACGCGGGAGGTGACGCCCAACTTGCCCAGGATGTGCGAGACATGGGTCTGCACGGTGCGCCGGGACAGGAACAGGTCCGCGGCCACCTCCGGGTTGGACTTCCCCTCGGCGACCAGCCGCGCCACCCTCAGCTCCGTCGGCGTCAGCGCCTCCCAGCCGAAGGACGCCCGCGGCCGCGGCCCGCGCGCGCCGCGCCGTACACCGTGGCGCCGGGCCCGGGTGTCCGCCCGGCGCACGTCCCACACCGCGCCCAGCTCCGTGTAGCGGGCCACCGCCTCCACCAGCGCCGACCGGGCCTGGGCCGGGCGGCGCCGGCGGGCCAGCAGCACCGCGGCGTCCTCCAGGGCCTGCGCCTGCTCGAACACCCTGCCCACCGCCGCGTGGTGCGCCGCGGCCGCCAGCACCGGCTCCGGGTCCGCCTCCAGCAGGCCCCGGCAGCGCCGGGCCGCGGCCGCCGCCCGCGCGGGCTCCGTCTCCTTCGCCGCCTCCGCCGCGCATGCCTCGGCGGCGGCCGTCGCCGTCGCGGTGTCACCGGTCTCCGTGGCGAGCCGCACCAGATCGGGCAGCCACTGGTGGACCAGGGTCAGCCGGCCGGGACCGGACTCCAGCAACTCCGCCAGCAGCGCCACGGCCCGCTCCGGCGCCCCGCCGCGCTCCGCCTCCAGGGCCCGCGCGGCCAGCAGGAAGTCGTGGTGCTCCCGGTCGGCGGCCAGGCCCGCGGCGCCCGCCGCCAGATGCCGGCGTGCCTGCTCCCGCTCGTCGCGGTGACCGGCGATCAGCGCCGATATCCCGTGGAGGAGCAGCACCGGACCGCGCTCACGCGGACCGTACGGGGCGGCCTCGGGGGCGGCCGCGCCGAGAGCGGTGACCGCCTCGTCCCAGCGGCCGCGCCAGAAGTCGTGGACGGCCGAGGCGACGAGCGGGCCCACCCGGTCCCCGCCGCCGCGCCGCGCGGCCTCGACGGCCTCCCGGCGGGCGGCGTCCGCCTCGTCGGGCCGGTCGAGGTTCTGGAGGGTGAAGAGCCGGCTCTCCAGCGCCCAGGACCGCACCTCGCCGTGCTCGGGGCGGTCGTCGAGCACCGCCAGGGCCTCTTCCACCGCCGCCAGGGCGGCCCGGTGATCACGGCGTACGGAGGCGACCTGCCACCGTACGCACAGCGCGTAGCCCCGCCCGAAACCGTCCCCGCAGGACTCGGCGAGGGCGAGGGCCTGCCGGGCGCGGGCGTCGGCGCCGTCCGGATCGCCGTCGGCGCGCAGCGCCCGCGCCGACAGCGCCTGGAAACGGGCCCGCCAGTGCGGCGGCAGCGCCGTCCGGCGCAGCGTCTCCCCGATCACCGCGCGCGCCCGCTCGTCCCGCCCCGCGTCGAGGAGTACCCGCGTCAGCGTCCAGCGGGTGGCGGCCGCCGCCTCCGGCTCGGCCGGTCCGTCCAGCGCCTGCCAGGCACGCCGCTCCGCCTCGTCGAGCCGGCCGAGCCGGAGCTGGGCCTGCGCCAGCCCCGCGACGACCGCCTGCCGCCCGCCGCCGGCGCCCTCGTCGGCCACCCGGGTCAGCAGCTCGACGGCCGTCGCGGGGACTTGATGGGCGAGGTGCGCGGCGTGGTCCGCGATCCAGTCCAGGGTGGTGCGGTCGGTGGGGGCGGGCCCGGCGAGCAGGTGCTCGGCGACGCGTTCGGCGGGCGCGCCGGCCGCGGCGAGGACCCGGGCGACCTGACGGTGCAGCACCGGCCGCAGCGCGGACGGCAGGCTGTCGCGCAGCGCCTGCCGCAGCAGCGGGTGCCGGAAGGTGAACGCGGAGCCCGACCCGGTGATCACGGTGGCGGCCAGGGCCTGGCGCAGCCCCGTGAGCAGCTCCGATACGGGGGCCTGAAGGACGGCGGCGAGTTGCCCCGCGGTGAACTCCGGGCCGATCAGGGCCGCGGTGCCGAGCATCTCCAGCACCGGCGGGGTGAGGAACGCCAGCCGGTGGCGGAGCAGCGAGGTCAGTGAGGTCAGCGGCGGCAGGGCGCTCCCGTCGCCGTCCTCCCGCAACTCCGCCCGGCCCGCCTCGACCGCGATCCGGTCCCCGGCGGTCAGCGCGCCGACCAGCTCCCGGACGTGCAGCGGGTTGCCGCCCGCGCGCTCCGCGAGACGCAGCAGCCGCGGCCCGGGGGCCGCACCGGTCAACTCGCCCACCAGGGCGGCGAGTTCGTCTCCGGCGAGCGGGCTGGGCCGCAGCAGCCGGCCGCGGGCGAGCACGCTGCGGCGTAGCTGTGCCACCGCCGGGCGGGGCGGTGCGGGCAGGCTCACCGCGATCAGCAGCAGCGGCAGCCGTTCGACGGCACGGGTCAGCCGGTGCCAGGCGATGAGGCTGGGCTCGTCCGCCCAGTGCACATCGTCGGCGACGAGAACCAGCGGCTGCCGGGCGGCCGCCTTCTCGACCAGCGCCAGCAGACTCTCCGTCGCGGACAGGACGGGGTCGGCGCCGGACAGTCCGCCGGGCGCGGGCGGGCCGTGCAGCCGCCGCAGGATCTCGTCGTGGTGCGCGTCCGGCCCGCCGTCGCCCACCCCCAGGCAGCCGAGGACCACCCGCAGCGGGGAGCGCACCCCGAACTCGTCCGCGGCGGCCAGCCCCGTACGGCAGCCCAGCGCCGCGGCGTCGGCCAGGGCGGCGGAGAGCAGTGAGGTTTTGCCGATGCCCGGCTCGCCCTCCACCCACACCGCGGAGCCGCGCCCGCCGGCGGCCCGTTCGACCAGTTCCCGCAGCAGCGCCGCGTCCGTCCGCCGACCGGGAGGGGGAGCCGTCGGGGCCTGAAATCCCATGGCCGCAAGGGTATACGGGCCCATTGACACAGGGTCATGCCGGGTGACGCACCGTTCGCCCGGCCCGCCGCGCGGTGGCCTGGAGCGGCCCGGCCGGCCCTCCCGCGACGGCGCCGGCGGCCCGAATCTCCGCAGGCCGGACGGCCGCTCCGCCCCCTCCGCGCGCACCGGGCGGCACGGCGGCGCACCGGACCGTACAGGGTGGAAGAGTCCGGCGGAACGGGGCCCGGGACGCCCCGCCGACCGGGGCCGAGGGCTGGCACCATAGAGGTATGCCCACACCCAAGACCGGCGCCGGAGCGCCGCGGCCGGCCGCGGCGCTCCGCCGGAAGCCCGTACAGGCCAGATCGCAGCGGACGGTCGAGAAGATCCTCACCGCGGCCACCGCGATCCTCGTGGAGTCGGGCCTCCCGGCGCTGAACACCAACGCCGTCGCCGCCCGTGCGCAGGTCAACGTCTCCACCCTGTACGCCTACTTCCCGGACAAGATGGCCATCCTCCGGGAGCTGTCGGGCCGTTTCGACGCGATGCGGGAGGAGTTCCTCGCCGCGCACGTCACGGGCCTGGCCACCGCGCCGGACTGGCGGCCGCACGTCGACGGCATCATCGCGGGGCTGGTACGGCTGCGGGTCGAGGCGCCGGGCAGCGCGGCGCTGCGCAACGCGCTGCGGGCCATGCCGGAGACGGAGAGCGACATCGTCGCCGCGGTGCGCCGCAGCGCCGACCTGGTCGCGGACGCCCTCCGCCGCCGCAACGCCGACCTCGGGCGGGAGCACGCCGACCTCATCAGCCTGATGGTCTCGGAGCTGGTCTCCCGCCTGCTGGACCTCGCCTTCGAGAAGGACCCGTACGACCGCGCCGTCGTCCAGGAGGTCATCAGCCTCACCCGGCGCTACCTCGCGCCGTACCTCGACGCCCACCCGCCGGTACCCGCCGCCGCCTGAGCGCGGCGGCGGCCCGGTCAGGGGGCGATCTCCCGGACCGCCACCCCGTTGATCTCCTTCGACAGACTGCTCAGCCCCAGCGCGAACACCGCGTCCTCGACGCTCTTGTCGGGCACCGTCCGGTTGTGGACGGCGCCCCGCAGCGCGCCCCGCGCGGCCCCTCCGGCGCCCGCGAGCGGCACGCCCAGCCAGACCCGCGGATCGGTCCGGCCCGGTTCGAAGGCGAGCCCCGTGGCGATGGCGTTGCCCAGGGAGCCCTTCAGGAAGCTCAGGCCGCCCTCGTAGAGCACCACCTGCCGCCAGGGCTTGGGGGAGCCGAGCGCCTTGAGGGCCAGGTCGCCGAAGCCGCTGACGTTCTCCTTCGCCCACGACGCGGGGACGGCGGCGCCCGCCGGGGTGGTGCGGTAGCCGGTCGCCAGGCCCTCCTTCCACACGTTGTGCCGCCAGGCGTCGACGAGGCGGGCGCGGACCGGGACCTGTGCGCGGACCTCGGTACCGGCGTCCGCGAACTCCCGCCAGGCGCGGTGCCGCTCCCGTACGCCGTCCAGCTCCCGCCGGGCGGCGTCGGCCGTGCGTTCCGTCTCCCGTACCGCGCCGGACGCGGCCGTGACGTCCCGGGCGGCGGTGGCGCGGGCCTGCCGGGCGGCCGTCAGCGCCGCCCGGTGGTGCGCCGCGTCCGCGGCGGAGACCTCCGTACGGGGCCGTTCGGTGAGCGCCCGGGTGTGCGCGGCGATGTCCGCGTCCGCGGCGGCCAGTTGGGCGCGGGCCCGCCCCAGTCCGTCCCGGGCCGTCCGCAGCGCGGTGTCCGCCGCCTCGGAGACGGCCCGTGCCCCGGCCATCTCGCCCGCCAGGACGTCCCGTTCACCGGGCAGCCCCCGCAGCCCGTGCCCGCGGACCTGGGCGCGGGCGGTACGCCACCGCTCCAGCGGCCCCGGGCCGCCCAGCGCCCGCGCGATCTCCGTACGGCCCGGGACCCGCTCCACGGCTCCGGGCGCTGTGGGCGGGACGGGCGCGGCCGTCCCGTCGGCGGCGCTCCGGGACCGGCCGAGTCCGCCGGCCCACGCCTTGGCCTGGTCGCCGAACGGGACGTACCGCGGCAGGCCGTCCGCGGTCCGTTCGATCCGCCCGGCGGCGGTGAGGACCTTACGAGCGCCGCTCGCCTCCACCGCGCCGAACACCCCGCCCGCCACCCCGCTGCCCAGCGCCGACCACAGCAGGGTGAGATCGAGCGGCTTGTGGGTGATGCCGCGGTTGGTCAGACCGGCCAGGACGTCGACGACGGCGTCCCGCAGCCCGTCGTGGAGCAGCTTGCCGTAGCCGACGCTGAGCGTGTCGGTGCGCCAGGTCAGGCGGGACACCTCGCCGATCCACGTCCGCGCCCGCAGCAGGAACCGCACGAGGGCGGAGAGCAGGTCCGCCAGCCACTGGAGGAACCGGCCCGCGGTCGCGGCCAGGGCGGCGAGCTGTGCCTCGACCACGGCGAGCAGCGGCGGGAACCAGGCCGCCGCCGCCATGATCACCAAGGTGGCGGCGATCTGGATCGCCAGCTCCTCGATGATCTCCAGGGCCCGGTGGGTCTTCTCGGCGTGCTCGGCGTGCGCCTGCCCCAGCCGGGCCGCGGTCCGCGCCATGAGGGCGGCGCGGGCCGCCTGCGCGGCCGTGCCGCCGGCGAACGCGTCCGCCGCCCCGCCCTGCCAGAGCTCCTCGGAGCGCCGCAGCAGGTCCGCGATCCGTTCGGCGTGCGCGGCGAGTCCGTCCGCCAGCGCGTCGTGCGCCCCGGCCCGTTCGCGCAGCCGCCGCGGATCGCCGCCCGGGTGCGGCAACCCCACCGCGGCGAGGGCCTGTGCGGTGTCGGCGGGCGCCGGGTACCCGCTCACCGCCGGTGCCCCGGATTCTTCACGGACCCGACGCCGAAAGGTGCGCCTTGTGACGCCCTCTGTTCGTTTCTCACCCGTCGAGCATGACCGCCGCGACGGCTCCGGAAGTCCCAACTCGACTGTATCCGGGGAGAGTTGGGCGATCGTTCATCTGCCGGTCACGGGCGGGGCGGCGGCGTCGCCCGGCCCGCGCGCACCGGCGGCGCGCCCGCGCCACCGGCCGGCCCGGCGGGCGCGCCGGACCGGCCCGTGGCCGAGGTCCGGCCGCTACCCGGGCCGGACCTCGCCCGGCGTCCCCACCAGACCGGTCTGCACCAGCGTCGGCGCGTGCCGACGGGTGACGAACTGGGCGCGGCCCGGCGGCAGCAGCCGCGGCTTCGCGTCCCCGAGGAAGACGCCCTCCTCCTTGCCGCACGACATCAGCAGACCCGGCGTGCCCAGCTCCCACAGGCGGCGCAGCAGCGGATCGGTCATCATCGCGCGCGACGCCCCGGAACTCGCCCGCGCCACCACGAGGTGCAGGCCGATCTCGGCGCCCTGCGGCAGCAGCGGCAGCAGCGGGGCGAGCGGGCCGCCCATACCGCCGCCCGCGACGAGTTCGTAGTCGTCGACCAGGACGAACAGCTCCGGCCCCGTCCACCAGTCGCGCAGCCGCAGCCGGTCCGGGGTGATCTCCGGGCCGGGGAGGCGGCCGTGCAGCGTCTCCGCGGTGGAGGCCACCATCTCGGCGAGCGCCGACTCCGAGACGGCGTAGCCCAGTTGGGAGTCCTCCGGGATCCACTCGTACAGATCGCGGCGGTAGTCGGCGGTCATGATGCGGGCCCGGCGGGGCGGGTAGCGGTGCGCCACACCGCGGGCGAGGAGGCGCAGCAGGTTGGTCTTGCCGGACTCGGTGTCGCCGAAGAGCATCAGATGCGGCTGCTGGGCGAAGTCGTGCCACAGCGGCTCCAGCCGGTGCTCGTCCAGCCCCAGCGGCACCTGGAGATCGCCCTGCGGGGCGGGCAGTTCGCCGACGCCGACGGCCCGCGGCAGCATCCGCACCCGCGGCGCCCGGGGGCCCGGCCAGCTCTGCGTCACGTCCTCGGTGAGGGCGGCGGTCGCCTCCTGGAGGTCGTCCACCGTGCCGGCGCCGTCGATACGCGGCAGTGCCGTCAGGAAGTGCAGTCCGTCGGCGGTCAGCCCGCGCCCGGGAAGGGCGGGCACCCCGGCCGCCGCCCGGCTGCCGACCTCCGATTCGATGGCGTCGCCCAGATGCAGCTCCAGCCGGGTGCCCAGCAGATCGCGGGCGGCCGACCGGATCTCCGACCAGCGGTTCGCGGCGATCACCACATGGATGCCGTAGTTCAGCCCGCGGTTGGCCAGGTCCGTGAGGACCGCCTCCCACGCCTCGAACTCCTGGCGCAGCGTGAACCAGCCGTCCACGACGACGAAGACGTCACCCCACGGATCGTCGGGGAACTTCCCCTCCCGGCGCATCCGGCGGTACGCGGCCATCGACTGGACGCGGTGCTCGGGGAACTGCCGCTCCCGGTCCGCCAGCAACTGGCCGACCTCCGCCAAAATGCGCCCGCCGCGCTCCGGCTCCAGCCGGGTCGCGACGCCCGAGACGTGCGGCAGGTCCGCGAGGGCGGTGAGCGTGCCGCCGCCGAAGTCCAGACAGGCGAACTGCACCTCCCGCGGGGTGTGGGTCAGCGCCAGCGCGCTGATCAGCGTCCGGACGAGGGTGCTCTTGCCGCACTGCGGGGCGCCGACGATCCCGACGTGGCCCGCGCCGCCCGACAGATCGACGGTCAGCAGATCGCGGACCCCGTCGAAGGGCCGGTCGACGATGCCCAGCGCGGCGGTCAGCGTCCCGCGCCGCTCCGCGTCCGCCGGGCCCAGCCCGTACGCCGGGTGAGGGGCGAGCGGCGGCAGCACCTGGTCCAGGGCCGGCGGTTCGGCCAGCGGCGGCAGCCACACCTGACGGGCCGGCGGCCCGACGTCCCGCAACCGGTCCACCAGCACCTCGAACAGGCTCGCCGCCGCCTCGCCCTCCTCCGGCGGCGCGTCCGCCTCCTCCGGCCCGGCGGGCGGCTCCGCGGGCAGGTCCACGGGCACATACGCCGTACCGAAGTCGGCGACCTGCCGCTCGACGACCACGGCCGGACGGCGGCGCTCGGGCGCGCGGTAGGGGCCCGACACGTACGCCGCCTTGAAGCGGGTGAGGTTCATGTCCGAGTTGAGGTAGCCGTTGCCCGGCGCGGAGGGCAACTGGTAGGCGTCCGGGACGCCCAGGACGCTGCGGCTCTCGGACGCCGAGAACGTCCGCAGCCCGATCCGGTACGACAGATGCGACTCCAGCAGATGCACCCGGCCCTCGTCGAGCCGCTGCGAGGCCAGCAGCAGATGGACGCCCAGACTCCGGCCGAGCCGCCCCACCATCACGAACAGATCCATGAACTCCCGCTTGGTGCTGAGGAGTTCACTGAACTCGTCGACGACGAGGAACAGCGTCGGCAGGGCCTCCAGCGGCGCGCCCTGCTGCCGGGCCTTCTCGTGTTCGTACAGCGAGCCGTACCCGGCCTGCCGCAGATACTCCTGGCGCCGGACCAGCTCGCCCTGGAGCGCGTCCTGCATCCGGTCGACCAGCGGCAGTTCATCGGCGAGGTTGGTGATCACCGCGGAGGTGTGCGGCAGCTCCTCCAGACCCGCGAAGGTCGCCCCGCCCTTGAAGTCGACGAGGACGAAGTTGAGGATCTCCGACGAATGGCCGGCGGCGAGCGACAGCACCAGGGTGCGCAGCAGTTCGCTCTTGCCCGAGCCGGTCGCGCCGATCAGCATGCCGTGCGGACCCATCCCGCCCTGCGCGGACTCCTTGATGTCCAGCTCGACGGGCGTGCCGTCCTCGCTGACCCCGATCGGCACCCGCAGCCGGTCCCGCGCCGCGCGCGAGGCCCAGAACTCCTCCGGGTCGAAGGAGCGGGCGTCCCCCACCCCGAGCATCGTCGTCAGCTCGAAGTCGGCGGAGAGCGGATCCGCCGACTCCACCGACGCGCCCATCCGGTACGGCGCGATCAGCCGCGCCAGCGCCCGGCAGCGCGCGGTGCCGAGCCGGTCGGGACGGCCCGCGCGGGAGGTGACGTCCTTACCGGTCCGGTCGGTGTCGACGGTCTCCACCGCGTCCTGCGACACATTCAGCCGCAGCGTGACCCGGTCGCCCTTCCAGGGCAGCGACTCGGCGAGATCGATGACGGTGGCGCCCGCCACCCCGCCTTCCGCGATCCGCGTCCCGGCCGGCAGCGGCACCCCGTCCAGCACGATCACCGTGTACGGCTCGCCCTTCCGGGGCGCCGCCGACGGATCGAAACGGGCCCGCTCGGCGAAGTCCTCACCCAGCAGCCGCTCCAGCTCCTCGTAGCTGTCGGCCACCAGCCTGACCTGCCCGGTCGCGTCGTGCTCACGCCGGTGCAGGGCGTGCGGCAGCCACTTCACCCAGTCCCACTCCGCACGGCGGGAGTCGTCGGCGCAGACCGCCAGACACAGGTTCTCCGGCGAATGGAGCGTCGCCAACTGCGCGACGACCGCCCGCACCATGTCCCGCCGCACCGTGTCGTCCCCGCGGACCAGCACCCGCGCGAAGGCCCGCAGATAGATGGCGAGCGGCAGCTCCGGCACCTTCGCGTAGGCGTGGATGAACCGCCGCAGCGCCGACGCGCAGAGCGGCTCCAGATCCTCCACCGGCTTGGTCTGCGGCGACTGGATACGCGTCGCCAGCCGCTGCTCACCGGTGCCGATCCGGACCTCGCCGAAGTCGTCGTGGGTCACCCGCCGCTCCCACAGCCGCGAACTCATCGCCACCGACCACAGCCCCGCCGGGTCCGGGTGCAGCCAGGCGAGCGCCGCCCGCTGCTGCCGCGCCGTCCGCCGCGCCTGCCGCCGGGACTGCGTCAGATACCGCAGATAGTCGCGGCGCGCGCCCTGGAGCCGCCGCTTGCGCTCACCGGCGGAGTTGCCCAACTGGCCGACGAGCATCATCACCATGGACAGCGCCATCGCCCCGGGCGCCAGATAGCCGAGCGCCCCGTGCCCGCCGCTGCCCGGCTGCGCGAACATCAGCATCATCGCGGCGGACGAGACGCTCATCGGCAGGTACGTCATCATCTTGGACATACCGCCGCCCTGCTTCTCCGGCAGCACGGGCGGCTCCTGGAGGGCGATTTCCCCCTCCGGCACCGCGGGCCCCGTTCTGCGCAGCGGACGGCGGAAGATGACCGTGGTCACGAAGCGTGCCTCCTTGGCAGCCAGTCACTGAACCTCCGGGACGGACCCGGCCGTAGACCGGTGGGGGAGGACAACTCCTCCGGCCGGCCCTCACTCACAGGTACGGGCCGGAATCCTGAAAGGTTCGGAAATGAGTGCACGCACACTGAGCGGCCACCCCGCAGGAGAGATGTGCCGGCTGGTGGTCGTCGCCCCCGGCGGAGCGCAGGCGGAGGTCGCCGTCCCCGCCGGGGTGCCCCTGTGCGACCTGCTGCCCCCGCTGCTGCGGCGCGCGGGCGGCGACCTCGCCGACGCCGGTCTCGAACACGGCGGCTGGGTCCTGCAACGGCTGGGCGAGCCGCCCCTCGACGAGGAACGCACCCCGCTCTCCCTGGGACTGCGCGACGGCGACGTGGTCACCCTGCGGCCCCGGGACGACGCCCTGCCCGAGATGGACTTCGACGACCTCGTCGACGGGATCTCCACCGGCATCCGCGCCCGCCCCGACCGCTGGCACCCGGGCATGACCCGCCGGCTGATGCTCGGCTTCATGCTCGCCGCCCTCACCGCGGGCTGGCCGGTGCTGCTGCTCCCCGGCGCCGCCGCCCCGCGCGCGGTGGCCGCCGGAACCCTCGCCGCCCTGCTGGTCCTCGCCTCCGGCGTCGTCGCCCGCCCCTTCGCCGACCCCACGGCCGGCCTCCTGCTGGGGCTCGCCGCCCTCCCGTACGCCGGACTGCTGGGCGCCCTCGCCGCCGGCGGGCCGCACCCCGAAATGCTGACGGCCCCTCAACTGCTGGGCGCCGGGGCGGCGGTGTTCACCGCGGCCGCCCCCGGCATCGCGCTGCATCCCACCGCCCGGCCGCTGTTCGCCGCGGCGAGCGGACTGGGGCTCGCCGCGGCCGTCGGCGCGCTGCCCGCACTGGCCGGACTCGACGGCAGCGGCGCCGCCGCCGTCCTGCTGACGGTGGCGCTCGCCCTCGGCCCGGCCGTGCCGCTGCTCGCCTTCCGCATGGCCCGGCTGCGGACCACGGCCCTGCCGACCGGCGCCGAGGACCTGAGCGAGGAGATCGACCCCGTCCAGGCCGTCCCGCTGCTGCGCCGGGTCACCGTCACCGACCGCTTCATGACGGCGCTCTTCTGCACCCTGGGCACCGTGTGCGCCCTGTGCTTCGGGCCGCTCGTCCACACCCCGGGCTGGGCCCCCGCCACCCTCGTCGCCCTCGCCTGCGCGGCGCTGCTGCTGCGCAGCCGGGTCCTGCGGGGCGCCTGGCAGCGGATGGCCGCGATCGTCCCGGCCACCGCCGGACTTCTCCTGCTCACCACCGAGCTGGCCCGGCACCTCTCCCCGACGCTCCGGCTCTTCCTGGAGCTGGGCGGCCTCTTCGTGGTGGCCGCGCTGTTCCTCGTCGGCGCGCGGTTTATGCCCCGGATGCGGCCGCTGCCGTACTGGGGCCGGGCCGCCGACATCGGCGAGACCGCGACCGCGCTGGCCGTGCTCCCGGTGCTGCTCCAAGTGCTCGGCGTCTACGGCGCGGTCCACCGCGCGGTCGGCGGCTGACGCCCGCGCCGCAGCAGCCACCGGCCCGTTCGGACGCGAAGAGGAACGATGCAGAACAAGCAGGATCAGCTCCAGGCGCACATGTTCGTCCTGGGACGGGTGGTGTCCGCACTCACCTGCGGGGAACCGGACGCCGCCGAGACACCGATGCGGCGCTTCAGCCGGGCGGCGATGGGCGGAATCGTCGTCGCCGCCCTCGTCGTGGCGGGCTTCGCCGTCGCGGGGCTCCTCATGCCCGCCACCGCCGCACCCCCGTGGCGCGCCCCCGGCACCCTGATCACGGAGACGGAGACCGGCAGCCGCTACGTCTACCTCGACGGCACCCTCCACCCGGTCGCCAACTACGCCTCCGCCCGGCTGCTCGGCGCCAGGGCCCGCCCCACCGCCGTACCGCGCACCGCCCTGGCCGGCGTCCCGCACGGCGCGCCCGTGGGCATCCCCGGCGCCCCCGAGGCGCTCCCCGCGCCGGACCGGCTCGGCGGCCGCGACTGGCTGGTGTGCTCCGCGCCCGCCCCGGCGAAGGGCGCCGCCACCGCCGTACGCGACACGGTCGCCGTCGACGGGGCGCTCACCGCGGCCGCCCCGGGCCGCGACCGGGCCGCACTGGTGCAGACCCCCGACGGCGCCCTCCACCTCGTCTGGCGGGACACCCTGCTGGACCTGCCCGGACGCGCCGCCCGGATCGCGCTGGGGTACGGCACCGCGGAGCCGTGGCGGGTGTCCGCGCTCTGGGCGGGCGCCCTGACCAAGGGCCCCGAACTGCGTGCGCCCCGGGTGCCGCACCGCGGGGACGCCGGACCGCGGCTCGGCGACCGCGCCACCCGCGTCGGCCAGATCCTCCGGCTCGGCAGCGGCACGGGGCGTGGCGCCCAGTACTTCCTGGTCCTGCCGCGCGGCCTCGCACCGCTTTCCGAGACGCAGAAGGACCTGACCGTGGCCGAGTCGGCGGGCGCCGAACCGGTCGCCGCCGACGCCGCCGAGGTGGCCGCCGCACCGGCGGCCACGGTGCCCGGCGCCACCGGACTGCCGCCCGCCCCGCCGGACCTCTACGAACCGGCCGAACACCACGACCGGATGGCGTGCGCCGCCCTGGCACCGGGGACCGGCGGACGGCCCGGCCCTGGCCGGCTGCGCTTCGCCCGGACCCCGGACGGCGCCGCACCGGGGAAGGACACCGGCCCGGTCCGGGCCCGGGTCGCACCGGGCGCCGGAGTCCTGGCGGCCACGCCCCCGCGGGCCGGCGCCACCCGCGGCAGCGCCTACCTGATCACCGACCTCGGGGTGAAGTACCCGCTCCCGGAGACCGGCGGCACCGACGCCTCGGCCGCACTCGGCTACCCGGGCGCGCCCCGCGCCGCCGTCCCGGCGGAACTGCTGGCCCTGATCCCCACCGGCCCGGCGCTGACCCCGGCGGCCGCCCGGCGGGAACAGCCGGTTTCCGGGGACCGGTGAAAGCGGGCTGCCCCGACTCCCGTCGGAAAGAAGGGGAATTGAGTCTGCGGGCCCTGTTCCCCGTATACGGCGGCTCCTAGCGTGGGACGGGAAATCAAGGGGGTTTCCCGCCGCGCGCCGGAACCCGCAACTTCAGACACGAGGCGATGTCCGTGCCCACTAATTACAACTTCGTCGACACCGGCTCCATGCGGACGGCGATCTCCGACTTCGAGGACACGCAGAATCAGCTCAACTCCGTTCTCCGCACCGTCCAGGGCACCCTCCAGGGACTGACCAGCGGCTGGACCGGCGACACGGCACAGCAGTACCAGCGCGTCATGTCCGAATGGACCGCGCATTTCGAGAAGGTCTACGGCGACCTCGGCCGCATGGTGACCGTCCTCAACGACAGCGTCGCGAACTACGAGCGGACCAACAGCGCCAACCACGAGGCGGTCGGCTCCATCCAATCCGTCCTCGGCGCCGGCTGATTCCGTATTCCCTTCCGTACGCTCACCCAAGGATCACCATGACCGCTCAGTACAGCATGCAGTTCGGCAATGTGGCCGTGGTCGTCGAAGACCTCCGCAAGGCCACCGCGGACATCAAGAACCAACTCGACCTGCTCGACCAGAAAGTCACCCGGCTCAAGTCCCACTGGACCGGCGACGCCGTGGAAGCCTACGGAATCGCCCAGCGCCACTGGAACGAGGAATGCGCCCGGATGAGTTCCTCGCTCAACTCGTCGGGCACCACGCTGGAATCGATCGCGCACAACACCAAGCACACCGACCAGCAGAACGCCGGACTCTTCGGCCGCTGAGCCGAATTCCCCCGCCGGTGCCCGGACTCGTCTTCGGGCACCGGCCCCGGCGGGTACGGGGACCGGCCCCGTACCCGCCGCACCCGCAGGCCCGCCAGGGCCGCGCGCCTGTGCGGACGGACGGCGCGCGGCCCGTGAGGAGACGACGATGAGCACGGCACAGGCCCCCGCACCGGGGGGCGTCACGACACAGCGGCCGGTGGCCACCGACCAGGCACCGCCGCAGGGGAGCGGCCCGGCGGGGACGGGCGGCAAGGCCGACGTCAAGGTCACCCCCGACATGATCAGGAAGTTCGCCGGCCTCCTGCGGGAGGCCGCGGCACCGCTTGAAGAGTCCGAATCCCAGCTCGCGGCCGTCAACGGGCTGCACGCCGGATGGTTCCCCGACGGCGAGGACCTGCGGAAATTCGTCGGCTCGGGCCGGGACGGCCGGATCAACGAACTCATGCAGAGCGCGGTGACCGTCCGCGACCAGCTCCGCCGGCTGGCCGACAAGCTCGACGACGTCTCCCGCCGCTACCGCACGTCGGAGGAGCTCAACGCCCACCTGGTGACCGATCTCGCCCCGGTCGTGGGCTCGTTCACGTCCGCGCTCTCCCAGGCGAAGGACGCCGGTGCCCCGGACGCCACCGGCGGGGGAGCGGACGCGCCGCCCGCCGCCGGCAAGGACCCGGCAATGGACCCGGCACCGGCCTGACCGGGCCCGCCGCGGCACAGGTCAGGGGCTGTCGGCGGACGGCCCGCGGAGAAGAGGGGAGCGTGGGGCATGGGCAAGGACAAGGAAGCGGAAAAGGACAAGCAGAAGGAAGAGGAAGCAAATTCCAAGTCGCAGCAGATGCGGCCCGATTCGGATTACAGCACCTGGGACGCCAAATCGATCCGTAAGGTTTTCACCGGGCAGGCCCGCCCGTATTCGCAGGACCGCATCGACAGCTGGACCAAGCCCGATCCGCAGACCTTCTATCTGGCGGCCGACGCGGTGACCGCCATGTCCGATGCCATGGGAAGAACCCGCTCACTCCTCTCCGAGCTGAACAAACACGTGAACCGCGGAGAATACTGGTCGGGTGCGGCGGCGGATTCCTTCTCCGGCCTGCTCACCCAGGCGGACACGGTACTGGGCGAACACTCCTCCGCGCTGGAACGCCATGTCAGCGCCATCAACAGCAGCGGCGACGCGCTCGATGTGCACGGGCAGGAGGTGATGAATCTGTGGCACACCGCCTGCGAATCGGTGCACACCTGGTGGGACGGCCTCGGCGATCCTGGCAGGGAAGCCTGGAAGAGAAAGTACAAGATCCCGCCGGTCGAGCAGAAGGGCGGAGTGTGGTACTTCCACCTCACCGACATCCCCTCCGTGAACGGGCCCATGGAACAGAGAATGCGGGAGGAACTCACCAAACTCGCCGCGGCCTACCGCACACAGAAGGCGAACATGCCCGCGCCGGGCGCGGTGCAGTTCGCCGGAGGTGGCTCCGGTGCAGGGTCTTCCCCGGCGAATCTGAAAATGCCGAACATGCCGAGCACGCTGAAAACGGCCACGGGCCCGGACGGTGTGAAGGCGTCCTCGCTGCCCTCGATGCCGGGAATGCCGGACCGTACGGATTCCGGCACCACGGGCACGGACGCGCCGTCGGACACGGCGATGCCCGGCACCCCGGAATTCCCCTCCGCCGGGAGCGGCGACGGCACCGGATCCGTCCCGGACATGAGCACGATGAGCGCGTCCGGCACCCCGGATCTGCCCGCCACCCCGGACCTGCCCGCCACCCCGGAATTCCCCTCCGGCGCGGGCGGTCTCGACACCTCGGCCATGCCGGGCGCCGACGGCTACGCCCCCGGCGCCCCGGACGCCGCTGCGGCGGGTGACGGCGGGGCCCTGCCCGCCATGCCGGTGATGCCCACGATGCCGACGCGACCGGGGTCGTCGGCGGGCGGCGCGGGAAGCCCCCGCGCCCCCCTCTTCCGGCCGGGTACCGGACCGTCCGGCAACCGCTCCGCGCTCGGCCGGCCCACGCTGCCCGCGCCGCCCAAGTTCCCGGGCATCACCTCCGGTCTGCCCGGCGGGCGCATCGGCGACGGCGGGATCGGGCCCTCCCCGAAGAGCGTCCCCAAGCCGACGCCGCTCGGGAAGGAGTTCGGTGACCTGCTGCGCAACGATCCGGCGGTGAAGGGGCTGACCGCGACCGCCGGGGCCGGGCGGGCCGCCGCCGCGGAGGCGCAGGCGGCCCGGACCGCGGCCGCCGAAAGCGCCCTGGCCGGCCGGACCGCCGGCGCCGCGGCGCGCGGCGGCATGGGCGGGATGCCGTTCATGCCCCCCATGACCGGCGCCCAGGGCGCCCAGCGTGGCGGAGAGTCCGAACGCGAGCGCACCACCTGGCTGCTGGAGGACGAGGACACCTGGGGCGCCGACACGGGAGGGGACACCGACGGAGTGATCGGCCGCCCGCAGCGCTGACCGCCCGCCCGCCACCCACCGACGCATCCGAGAAAGGCAGCACACAGATGGACCCCTTCGCCGGGCTGAACGGATTTCCCGACCTGAACGTCGAGGACCTTCAGGAGAAACTCCGCGGCCGGATGGACGAACTCACCGCCGTACAGCGGAAAATGCGGGAGATGTCCGCCTCGGCGGCGTCACCGCAACGGCTGCTGACCGTGACCGTGGGCCCGCAGGGCGAGACCACCGGCGTCACCTTCCATTCGGACGGCTACCGCAAGATGGCCCGCCCCGAACTCGAACACCTCATTTTGGAAACCACCCGCAGCGCACGGGCGAAAGTCATGACGCAGATGCGGGAACTCATGACCCCGATGGCGCCTTCCGGCGTGGACATGGACGCCCTCCTGGAAGGCCGTTTGGTGCCCGGAGATCTGCTGGGCCACGTCTTCTCACCACGGACGGAGGCACCCTCGCCCCACCCGGACGAGGACGACGACTGACCCGGCGCCCCGGCGACGTACCAGGTCAGGGCCTGCTCCTCTCCCTCGGGAGGGTCGGGAGGCGAACCCGCCCTCTCCTGCCGGGAATTGGGCCCAGAGACCCTTTTCCCGGCCGGGCGCACCGTGATGGAGTGATGTTTCCGGCCCGATCTCCCACTCTTCCGTATCACCTTCCTCTCCCCACCCCTCACCCTTCCCGTCCGTGACGGTGCGCCCGGATTTCCGTGCCGTCCGGGGACCGGTCCGCAGAAAGGCGGCGTCGATGACTTCCGACTACATGTCCGTGGACACCGCTCCGTTGAACGCCCATGGACGGGAATTGAGCGATCACGCGGAAGCGGTGCGCGCCGCCCACGACCGGTTCCGCGATTCCCTCGCGGCGCTCGGCACACCGTGGGGCGCCGGGGACGATTACGCCGAAGCCTTCACCCAGTGGTATTCCCCGGCGACCGAAAAGCTCCAGGAGAGCCTGAAAGGCATCACCGAACAGATGGAGCAGGCACACCGGGCGGTCCGGCAGGCGTCCGGGAATTACCAGGCCAACGCCGAGGCCGCGGAGTAACACACCGTGTCGATGAACTTGCCGCCCGAGGTCCGGTCGGTCGCGAAATACCTCATCGGTGTCTGGCCCGCCGCGGACGAGGACCAGCTCCGCGTCCTGTCCCAGGTGCACCGGGCCGTCGCGGAGGACGCCCGCGCACTGCACGAGGCGATGGCCGGCGGCCCCAACGGCGTACGGGGCTGGGAGGGCGAGGCGCGCGAGGCGCACGACCGGCTGATGGACCGGCTGCTCAACGATTCGGGGCTGGCCGCGCTCGCGGACTCCGCCGAGAAGATCGCGGAGGGCGCCTACGAGACCGCCGCGCAGGTGGAGAAGGCCAAACTGCAGGCGATCTTCTTCGGCCTGTACCTGGTGGCGTCCATCGCCTGGGCGGTGGCCAACGCGGTGGAGACCCTCGGCGGTTCCCTGGTCTGGCTGGCCGGCGTCGAGATCGTCGTCTCGGAACTGCTCTCCCAGGTCGGCCGCTTCCTCCTGGAGGCGGTGATCGCCGCCGGGCTGGGCGCCCTGGTCATGGCCGGCGCCGATGTGCTGGCCCAGGGCGTCGTGCTGGGCAAGGGGCACAGCGACCACTTCGACTGGGGCTCGGTGCTCAAGTCGGCGGGCATGGGCGCGCTGATGGGCGCGGTCGCGCACGGTGTCGGAACGGCCATCGGCGCCGGTTCCCGCGCGGCGTACCGGGGCATCGCCGGGGGCGCCGGGAAGGCCGCGGCGGGCGTGGAGAAGGCGGCGCTGTCCGAAGGCGGGCGCGCGGCGGAGCGCACGATCGCGCCGGGCGGGACGCGGGACGTGGTGGCCGCCGCCGGGCAGCCCGCATCGGCGCTGTCCCGGACGGTGGGTGGCGAGGGCGCCGCCGCGGCCGGGCGTGAGGTGACGGTGGCCGGCTCCCGGGCGGCGGACACGGCGGCCGGGTCGGCCGCTGCGGCCGGTTCCCGGGAGGTGGCGGAAGGGGCCGCGCAGGCCGCCCCGCGGGTGAGCGCGGGCCGGGTGGCGGCGGGCCTCGCGGAGTCGGTGGTGCAGGCGGGCGCGGGCGGCTACGCCGGTATGACCGCCGGGACGACGGCGATGGGCGGCAAGACCCACACCGGTGCGGACGGCCTGACGACGGGCATGGCCGGCGGGCTCGCCCGGCGCGTCGGCGGCGCCCACCCCACCGGCGCGCCCGCCGGCCTCGCCGCCTCCCTCGCCCACCTGTCCGCCCTCCCCGACGCCGCCCGTTTCACCCCCTTCGAACACGTCCAGGACGCGGGCCGGGGCTTCTCGCTGCCCGGTACGACGCGGGTGGAGATCACCCCGCAGGGCAATTTCTGGGCCCGCCCGCAGGACGCGGGGAGCGCCGTCTTCGACGCCGCGTTCTCCTCCGCCGTACGGACCATGGGCATGGATGACGGCCTGCCCCGCATGGTGGTCGGCACCCCCGAACTGCCTTCGGGGAGCGGTGTGGCGCACCTGGAGTCCACCTGGCGGGAGATCGCGGCGGCACCGGACGCACCGGCGCGGTTGCCGGATCGGGTGGTCCTGGCCACCCCCGTCACCGAGGCCGAGCTTCCCGCCCTGCACGCGTTCGTGACACAGCATCAGGTCGAGGTGCGGGTACCCAGCGGGCCGGTGCTCGCCGGTCCGGACGGCGCGCTCTTCGTCACCGGAAGCGGACACGGCGACGCCGCCGGCGGACGCTGGACGACGTTCTCCCCGCCGTCCGACGAGGCCGGACACCGGACGCCCGCCCCGGCCCCGCCGACCGCCGCCGCACCCGCCGCCGGACACCCCGCCACCGCCGAGCGGGCGGTGCCGCCGGCGCCCCGGATGCCCGGAGCCGCCGAGGGCCGGACGGGCCCGCTGCCGGCCTCCCAGCAGGTGGCCGGGGCCGGTGCCCCGGCCACGGGCCGTACGGGTGCGGCCTGGGCCGATGTGCACAGCACGGAGACCACGGGGCGGGACGCGGGCGCGTCCCGCGAGCGGGCGACGGGCGGCGGCGCTTCGCAGACCGGGGCGTCCCGCGAGACGGCCACGGCCGGTGCGGCGCCGGGGCCGGTGGCCGGTGCCCCGGACGCCGGGCAGCGGACCGCCGGGGTTCCGGGCGCCGGTCCGGGGAGCGCGCAGGTTCAGGCCGCCGAGATCCCCGCGCCCGGGGGCCGGGCCGGTGGGACACCGCAGGGCGAGGCCCTGACCCCGCCCTCCGGCGACCGGGCCGCCGCCGAGGCACCCGCCGCCGGCCACCACACCACCGAGCTGCCCGGAGCGGAGGCGCCGTCCTCCGGGCAGCGGGCCACCACCGGCCAACCGGCCGCCGGTCCCCGGGCCACGGAAGCCCGGGCCCCCGTCGCCGAAGCCCCCGGTCACCCCTCCGCCGAGATGCCGTCCTCCGGCACCGCCGGAGCTCCCGGCCACTCGGCGACCGAAGCACCCTTCCCGGGCGCCGAAAGCGCCACCCCCGCGGCGCGCCCGGACGCTCCCGCGTCCCCCGCGGACCGCACCCCGCCGCCGGACCCTGGCCCCGCGGCACCCGTACCGGGGGAGCGGACCCCCGACGGGCCGCCTCCGGGGCCGGTGCGTACCCGGGTCGCCGGGGCGGTGCTCGACGCCCCGGCCTGGGAGCGGGCGCTTCAGGCGCACGGTGACGGGAGCGGACTGCCCGCCGGTGCGGCGGAGCGGCTGGGCGCGATGCGGGCCGAGCGGATACCGGCGGGCATCCTGCTGCGCGATCCGGCGGGCGGCGCCGGGCTGTTCGAACGGCCCGAGGTCGCGGCGATGCTGCGGTCCCTCGCGCCGGATCCGCGGCGCCTCACCGTGATCGCGCCGGACGCCGCGGCCGCGCGCGCCCTGCACACGCTCGTCGACGCGCTGCCGCCCGGCGCCCGCGACAGCCTGCGGCTGGTGATGCCGGAACGCGGCCTCGACCACGCCGCGAGCCTGCTGCGGACGGTCCCCGGCATCCGCGAGGTGATCGCCGCCGACGGGCCCGTCAAGCTCACCGGAACCGGTTACGCCCATGTCCTGCCGCCCGAGCACGGCACCCCGGGATCCGGTGCGGCGGGCGCGGGCCAGTGGCAGCGCGTCACCCGCACCGAGGAGCAGCCGGCGCCCGGCGCCGTACCGCGGCCGGATCTGACCGCCGAACCGGTCGGCGCCCTCTTCCCCTCGCCCGCCTGGGACCAGATCCTCACCACGGCCACCCGGTACGGCACCCCCGAGGGGCTGGAGCGGATCCCGGCGGGCCTGGTCCTGACCGGCCCGGCCCCCGCCGGGGCCTTCGACGCCGCCCGGCTGCTGCCCGACCCCGGCCGCGTCACCGTCGCGGGCCACGGTGACCTCCACGTGCCCGAGGTGCGCCGACGCGTCGAGGACACGGTGCGCGACCTGGCGGCCCTGCCCGGCACCCGCGCGCTGCGGCTCGCCTGGGACGGAGCGGCCCTCGCCACCGGCAAGCGGGGCCGCAGCTTCCTCCAGGACCTGGCCGACCGCTACCAGGTCGACATCACGGCCCCCGACGGCCGCATCGACGTCCTGGAGGGCGGCGCGTCCCTGGTCACCGGGCCCGACGGCGGCCACTGGCAGCGGTTCCGCCCCGGGCGGGAGACGGCGTCCGAGGGCGCGGTGTTCCCGCCGCTCGCCTGGCACGAGGCGACCGAGGACGCCGCTGCCGTCCCCGTCACGGGCGCCCGGCTGCGGTCCGTGGCGGCCGGCCTCTGGATCGACGCGGCCACGGACCCGGCCGCCGCCCACCCCGGTATGCCCGCCGCGGCCGACATCCGGGCCCTCGCACCGTCGGCGGAGGGCCCGGTCGTGGTCGTCACCGCCGACCCCGCGGCGCCCGGCACCCGGACCGCTCTGGACCAGGTGCTCGGCCGGCTCTCCGCGCGGCCCGACACGGCCGCGCGGGTCAGGCTGCTCGTCTCCCACCCGGCCGCGGACGCCGTCCTGCCCGGCCGCCCCGGCGCCGACCTCGCCGCCGCCTCCGCCCACCACGCCTTCCAACGCCTCGCCGACACCCACGGCCTCACCCTCCGCGTGGCCGAGGGCGCCTGGTCCCCCGGCCGCGCCGGAACCCCCGACGGCCTGCGCCCCACCACCGCGGACGGCCCCGAAGGGCGTACGCCGGTGTGGCGCGACTACCGCCCGGGAGAGGAGGCGGCCTCGGCCCGCGCCGAGGAACAGCCCTCGGGGAAATCCCCGTTCTCGCCCCGCGCCGGTGAACGCCCCGCGGCGGACGGCGTGTTCGCCCCCCGTGCCGGTGAACGGCCTGCGGAGGAGGGGCCCTTCCCGTCCCGTAGCGAGGAACGGGCCCCGGAGCAGGGGACCCCCCGGCCGCGTGCCGCGGAGGAGCCCGTGGCGGACGAGACTTCCCCGTCGGCGCCGACGGGCCCGTCGGCGCGCTCGCCGGAGCCCCCGGCGACCGGCACCGCCCTCCGCCCCGGCCCGGACTCCCCGCCGCCCGCCGCCCCCGCACCGGCCGCCGCACCGCGCCCCGCCGCGTCCGGCGACCGGTCCGCCGCCGTGACACCGCCCCCGCGTGACGAATTCGCCGCGGTATCCCGTACGGAGGAACCCGCGGCCCCGCACGCCGCGCCACCCCGGGAGACGCCGCCCGCGCCCACCGCCGCTCCCCACGGGACGGCCCCCGAGCCGCCGCGGCCCACACCTGCCCACGACCCGGAGGACCGGCCGGCACGGGACGGCTCCGAGGACGCCGCCCCCTCGCGGGACAGGTCCTCCCGCGCCCCGGAAGACTCTCCGGCGCCGCACGACGCACCCGCGCACGGCTCCGAGGACCGGCCGACGCCACCCGACTCCGGCGCACCGCCGCCACTCCACGGCTCCGAGGACGCCGCGCCCCCGCGCGAGACGTCCTCCCGCGCCCCCGAAACGCCCGTCCCCGCGGGCGACGACGCACCCCCGGCCGCGTCCGGCGGCCCCTCGGCGCGCGGGCTGCCCGCGGGGCTCGCGGTGGCGGGCCGGTTCGGGACCGCGATCCGGCTGATGGATACCGAGGTGGTGTACGAGCGGCTCGCGGGCGTGCTGGCCGACGCGGTCCGGCAGGGCGGCCATCCGGAGTCCCTCGTCGGGCAGGCGCTGAGCCGGTTCGACGTGGCGCGCCGGGCGGTGGGGGACGAGGAGTTCGGCGACTGGCTCGCCCACGGCGGCTACGAGGTCACCACCGCGCTGCCGGACGCCGGGCGCTACCGCGTCCACGCGCGACTGCTGCTGCCGGCGGACCGGGACGCCGTCCGGGAGATCCGTCCGGCGACGGTCGAGGCCACGGAGGTGAAGCGGTTGGGGAAGTCCTGGGACCCGGAGTACGACTCCCGGGTCACGGGCACCCGCGGCAAGGCGGTCACCTGGAAGCTCGGGGGTTCGGTCACCGACGTCATGCCGCCGGCCACGTTCGCCCCGACCATCGGCATCCCCTTCTCGGGCAGCCGCACCACCTCCGTCGGCAGCGGTGACATGTCCATCGGCGCGGCCCGGCTCACCCCGCCGACCGGCGACGCCGTCCACTTCACCTTCTCCGGCGTACAGGCCGAGGTCACGGTCCGCCGCGAAGCCACCGGTGGTCCCGCGGAGCCGCCCGCGACCGGCCCGGCGCCCGCCGCACCCCCGGCCCCCGCCGTGCGCTCCGCGCCGTTCGACGTACGGATCGAGGCGGCAGGCTCGCTCGTGCCCGAGGCCCCTCTCCGCGACGGACTGCCGCTCCACCCGCGCCCCCGGGACACGTACGTCCTGACCGGCGACGGGCCCCGCACCGCCGCCGAACAGCGCCGGCTCGACGACGCCATGTGGACGCACCTGGCCGCCCCCGAGGCCATCGACGGCCTGGAAGGGCTCCACGCACGGGTGCTCGACCACCTCGACCGGGCCTACCGCGGCCCCGACGGCCACCCGGACACCACCGCGCTCACCCGCGGCTCCGAAGCCGCCTGGCGGCTGCGCCGCTTCCTGAGCGAACGCGTCCAGTTGTACGGGATCGTCCACCACTCCGGCATCGGCCACGCCTCCGAGACGTTCCCGCTGAACGGCGGTGCGCACGAGGTGGGCGTCACCGTCCGCGCCCACCTCGTCTCCGCACGGCGCGTCGACCACACGGAGTCCGGCCAGCGCACGGAGACCGGTGACCGTCCGGAGTCCGGAGACCGCACGGAGTCCGGTGACCGTACGGAGCCCGGCGGCCGCACGGAGACCAGTGACCGTACGGAGCCCGGCGGCCGGACGGAGGCTGACGGCCGCACGGAGCCCGGTGACCGTACGGAGTCCGGCGGCGCCACGGAAAAAAAGCCCGGCGGTGCCACGGTCTCCATCCAGCAACGCACCCTGCACTTCGCCATCAACACCCGGTCCGGGGAGAACGCCGCGGAAGGCGGCCTCGCCGCGAAGGCCGGCGGCAGTGTCACCTCCGCCGCGACCATCAAGGCCCAACTCGACTTCCACACCGGCGGATCCACCGCCCGGAGCCTGGAGCTGGACCAGGGCCCCGCGACCTGGCAGCAGCTCAGCACCACGGGCCCGTCCGTCGTCTACGAACTGGGCGTCACCCTCGTCGCGCGGCTGTGGTCGAACCTGAAGGGCGCCACCGGTGAGGTCACCCACCCGGGCACCGTCCATCTGCGGCTGCCCCTGGCGGACGTCCGCGCGTTCGAGGCCGCGCTCCGCTCCGAGCCGCCCGGCCCGGAACGCCCGCCGCCCCCGCCGTCCGACGCCGCGCTGCTGCCGCCGGCCGTCCGCGAGCACCGGGGTGCCGGACCGACCCACGTCGAACTCTCCGGCTCCGCCCGCCAGGTGCAGGAGAAGACGCTGGAGCTGATCGTCGCGGCATGGGAGGAACAGGGCAGCCGGATCACCCCGCTGGAACGGCACCATCTGCACCGGCAGTTGGCGCCCGACTTCTCCCTCGCCGGGCTGAGCGTGCACGGCGGGAAACTCTTCACGCCCCGGGGGCTGCGGCGCGTCCTGGAACTGCCCAGCGGAAGGAGCGCCGCCGTCACCGTCACCGGCCGGTTCGACCCCGACGCGCTGCTGTCCTCCGGCGTCCGCGCGGACCGCACCGTCCGGCTGGTGAAGGCGATGGCGCACTCCGTCGAACACAGCGGGACGCTCACGCGGACCCAGCGCGCGGGCATCGAGGTGTCGGCGAAGCTCGCCCACCGGGCGGCCGTCGACCTCTCCGCCGGCGCCGGCTATTCACAGAGCGTCACCCACTCCCTGGCCACCTCCGACTTCGTCTTCGCCACCACCGGCGCCCCCGCGATCTCCGGCCCCAGCAAATGGCTCGCGTACGCCGCCGGCTTCGACATCGCGGTCACCGTCGGGCCCCGGGGGCGGACCGGCCCGCACCCGTCCGCCCCCGGGCACCCGCCGCAGCACACCCGGGCCGCGGCCGCCCTGCGCCGCGTGGTCACCCGCCACGCCTCCGTCGACGACGGCGAGGTGCGGTTCTGGGCGCCGGAGAGCCTGCTCTTCAACACCCGGACACCGGACTCCGGCCCGCGCCGGGCCGAAGTCGCCGCCGACCCGCGGGAGTTCGCTACCGTCCGCGAGCGGGAACAGCTCGGCCCCGACGACCTCCTCATCAGCGTCAACAGCGCGGCCGAGGTCGCCGGAGTGCTCACCGGGATACTGACCCGGATCACGTCCTTCCCCGCCGACGAACTCGCCTCGGTGGTCGACCGCCTCACCGACGCCGAACGCCTGATGGCGCTGTTCCAGCGCGGCATCGGCGACGGCGCCGTCCACACCGAACTCTTCCGGGACAGCCGGACGCTGCGCGAACACGGTCTCGTCGTACGCATCCGCGCCGAACTCGGCGCCTCACGGGCCCTCCCCGGAGAGGTTTCCGCCGGAAGGATGTCCCTGCACGAGTCCACCCCGCAGATCACCGCGGGGATGGCGGCCGGTACGAACTACACCTACCGTGCCGGCGCCGGCATCGGCGTGGGGCTGCCGTGGCGCTACGCCCCGTCGTTCGGCGTCGCCGGGAGCTACAGCCGCGGCAGCGCGGTGGGGATGTCCCGCCTCCAGAAGGTCACCTCCGGCGGTCTGACCAACATCGCCGACGCGCCGCACACCCACCACCTCGCGGACGTCATCTACACGGTGGAGGTGGAACACCGGCGCACCTGGGAGCTCGGGGCCCTCGGCTCGTCCCAGCGGCTGGTGCACGAACGCGGCAGCGTCAAGGTGCCGGACGCGCTGGAGTTCCTCCGCCGCGCCCCGCGGACCCCGGCGAGCGGCACCGCGGCCCGCTCGCCCCTCGACGCCCGGACCACACTGCTGTCCCAGGTGCCGTACGCCCTGCGGTTCGACGACGCCGCCCGCCACCCGGGAGACGAGCGCGCACCGGGAGACAATCCGCTGGTCGACGCCGTGGTGGGGCTGTTGCGCCACCACCCGGCCTTCGCGAAGCTGATGGGGGACGCCGCCGACTCCCGGGTCCCGCTGCGGGCCGAGAGCGCGCTGGTGGAGTCGCTGCACCAGATGCTCAGCCCGACGTCGCTGCTGGGCGCCGTCCGGCGGATGCTCGGCACCGGCCTGCGGCTGAACCCGCTGGGCGCCGACGGCCCGTACTTCGTGGAGGTGACGGCGGTACCCGTCGGCGAGCTGACCCATGTCGGGACGGACGCCGACATGTCCGTCGGCCGCTACCTCAACACCTTCGACTGGGCGGTCACCAGCGAGAGCGCCACCCGCGCCAAGGAACTCTCCGCACACCTCGGCGGCACCGGCAAGCCCCCGGGGACCAGCCGGGTCACCGAGCCCGGTGGCAACCTGACGTTCGCCCGGGGCGGGTCCCGCACCACCTCCCGGAAACTGTACGAAGGCCCCACCCTCGTCGACACGGTCACCTTCCCGCAGGGCGCCCAGCTCTACACCGGCGACCTGCGCGTCACGCTGGCCGTCAAACGCGTCGCCCAGCCCCTGCCCATGCTGCTCAACACCCTCCTCGGCGGGGTACCGGACCGGGTACGGAGCGCCTACCACCGCGCCGGCGACCCGCACCCGGACGACATCCGCGAGGTGACGCTGAAGCAGCACGTCGCGGTGGCGGAGGCCCTGCACAGCGACACCGGAGCCCTCGCCCGCCCCGCTCGCCCCGGCGTGGAGCGGCTGACCGGCGCCGCGGACATCACCCCGGTGCGGCCGTTCCCGCTCCCCGCGGCGGAACTCCCGCGCGCGGTGCACGAGCGCCACCTCGTCCTCAAGGGACTGGACGACCTGTCGGTCCGTGAGATGTACGAGCAGTTCCTCGGCGCACTCCGCGGCGAGTCCGGCGGCGGGCTGCTCTCCCGCCTCCGTCCCAGCGACGCCGAACTGCTCACGGAGTGGGGCACGATGTCCGAGGAGGCCCTGCGCAACGCCCTCTCGTCCCCCTTCCTCAGCGGATTCTTCGACCGGACACTGGCGACGGAAGGGTTCCAGCCGCCGGGAGTCGTCCGCGGCGGCGTCCTCAGCGACACCCACGGCCACCTCACGGTGCGCGCCGAACTCTTCGACGCCACCTCGCTCGGCCAGGTCATCGTCAACCACGAACTGGAGGACAACGGCCGCAGCCGCCAGGTCGGCTCCGCCGGCACCGGCCGGACCGCGGGCACCACCGCCGACGGGACGGCCACCGGAAAACCTGGAGAGGCGAGCCTCACCGGAGCCCCGACCGCCGGCCGGACCTCGGCGCGCTCCGCCGCGAGCAGCGTCACCACCCATGCCCTCCTCGGCCCGAACAGGTTCGTCGAACGGGCCGAACAGGTCTATCTGCACGTCCGCGCGGGCATCGCCTACACCCTCACCCTCGAAACGTCCGGGCGGCCCGCCGCGGGCACCCGTCCGGACGGTTCCTTCACCTTCCGGCTCAGGGACTCCGTGGAACTGCTGGTGCACCCCGAGAAGGCGCCGCTCTTCGAGGCGGACGCCACCACCGGCACCCGCGACCCCGGCACGACGCCGGAGCCCGCCGCCCCCGCCGACCCGCCGCCCGGTACGGAGCCGGACCCGGCCACCGGCGCCCCCGCGCCCCGCCCCGCCGACACCCCGCCCACCGACACGCCCGCCCCCGACCGTGACCCGGCCCCGCGCCCGGACACCCCGGACCGGGAGGCCCCCGCCGAGCAGCACATCGACATCAGCCCGGAGAACGTCGCCCGCGGCCTGAAGGCGCTCGGCAAGCTCTCCGAGGGGAAGTACGCGCAGGTCATGGGCGCCGCCCGGGACCTCCTCGCCGCCCGCGGGGTGAACGTCCCGGACCGGGCGCTCGACCTCGACGCGCCGGGCGAGCAGGCCGTACGGCTCCGTCAGGTCGCCCACGTACTGCACCGCCACGGCGACGACGCGGCCCACGCCCTCGCCGACAGCTTCGCGCCCGCCCTCCGGCCCGGCACACCGCCCGGCGAACCGGGCCGGCCCACCTCCCAGAACAGCGCGTTGTCGCAGGTACTGCGCGGCGACGACCCCGCCCCGCGGCCGCCGGACACCCGGCCGGCGCCCGACGCCGCGGACCGGGCCCGGGAGCCGCGGCCGGTCCGCCGCGACCTGATCTCGGCGGTGCTGAGCGGCGCGGCGGACCCGAGGGAGCCCCGGCCGGCCGCACCGGAGACGATCGCCGGGGTCCTCGGCGGCGCCCACGACGGCGCGCCCGCGCCCGCGCGGCGGGAGAGCCCCGGGCACGCCGCCGGGCCCGCCCCCGCCGACGGCCCGGCCCTGCCCTGGCGGCCGCGGATCGTCATCGGCCGGGACGCCGCCGCCGAGGAACTGCGCAGCCTCCAGCGCGGGGCACCGGCCCGGCTCGCCGAAGCGCTGACGGCAGCCGGCGGCGACGTCGCCCAGGTCGACGCCCTGGCCGAACAACTGGGCATGACCCGGGAACCGGGCCTGCCCGGAGGGATGGACCGTGACGCCGCCCCCGGTACCGGCGCCATGGGGCCGTGGTCGTTCGTCCGCAGGGTCAACGGGCACGTCGCGTTCGGCGGGGCGCCCGGTCTCCTGAGCTTTTTGGACCGGGTCCCCGCGGAACCGGCCGCGATGACGGTCATGGCGGTGGTGTCGCAGGACGGCCATCTGGGCGCCTGGCTGCCGAACCTCGGTCAGACGGAGTGGAACGCCGTGGAGACGGTCAGAGCACTCGTCCACGGCCATCCCCAGGCGTACGCGGCGACCGCGATCCTGCGGTTCGTGCTGCCCGGCCACACCGAGTGGAACACGCAGCGCGTCGCCGAGCAGCTCCAGCAGATCGCCCACCTCACCCGGCGCCCCGTGTGGTACCGGCCCGACGTCCACGACCTGGAAGTCGACGGCTGGGGAAGCCTGTGGCCGCGCGGCGGCCCCGCCCCCGGGCCCTGGCGCGAACTCCTTCCCGACACACCCGTCCACCGCAGCCACGCGGTGCGGGACGACGGGTCCGTGGAGCAGATCGCCGACCGGGCACCGATCGGCCTCGGCCCGCAGGACCCCTTCTTCGCCAACAGCCCCGCCCGCCAGGAGCTGGTACTGACCGGTGTCCTCACCCAGGAGGGGCGGCTGCGCATCTCGGACAGGTACGGGCTGCTGCTGCGCGTCGAGGAGGAGAACCTCGGCGTGGCACACGGGCGGGAGAACGGGGCAGGGACCGTGACCTTGCCGGAAGGCGACGCTCTGCGCGCCCTGTTCGCGGAGGCCGAGCACGGTCGGACCGGCGGCCCCCGGCGGGTCGACCTGATCCGCCTCCATCTGCCGGCCGCGGGGCCGCTCGCACCGTGGGCCCATGGGGTCCTGGCCCGGGAAGCGGCCCGGCTCGCGGAATTCCTGAACCGCCCGGTGGCGTACCCCGGGGTCGGCCGGGTGACCGTCATCGAGGGGGAAGACGTACGCGCGGTCGGGCCGGCCACCGACGGCCAGGACTGGGTCCTGGCGGACATCCGGCCGCTGACGCTGATGTTCCGGGAGGGCGCGAACCTCGCACAGCTCACCGGCCACCTCACGGAACGGGGCCACGCCCTGCCCGCCGCGGCGGACGGCCTCATCATGGTGGCCGCGGCGGGCCCGCACGGCGAGATCACCCGCCTCGGGGACGCCGAGGCCGTCACGCCGGACACCGTACGCGACGAGATCGCGCTGGCCAGGGCCGGTGACCTCCCCGATGAACCGCTCCGGATGTACCTCCCCGAGGGCGTCCCGCCCCAGGTGTACGAACAGTTCGTCCGGCACGTCGAGGAGCTGGCCCGTCGGACGGAGCGGATCGTCCTGCTCCCGCCGCCGGGCGTCCGCGTCCTGGTCGACGGGGGAGAGCTGACCGTTCCCGCGGGGCACATATGGAAGATGGTGAACGGCACCGACGCCGTACCCGAGTTCTTCTTCCCCACCGACGCCCGGGGCCGCGCGCGGCGGGACTGGCCGACGGTGCTGCCGGGCCTGCCGCACCACCCGCTCGAAACGCACCTCACGGCCGAGGGGATCCGCGTCCCCCCGGTCCGCCGCGACCGGAGTGTCGTCTTCCTCGCGGCCGGAGGACGGGGCGAGTTCCTCCGGTACAGCAGCGACAGGGGATTCGTGTCCGTTTCTCCCGAGCAGTTGAGCGAGGAGCTCGCCCAGCACGAGGCTCCGGTCGTCCAGATCTACGGGCCCGGCCCCATTTTCGCCGATGTGCATCCGCAGTTCGCCGCACACGCCCGCGACCTGGCCCGGCTGACGGGCCGCACGGTCGTGTTCCCGTCGCCCGACACCTCCGTCCGGGTCGGCCCGGAGCCAGCGGATCTGCTGGTCACCGCCGAAGGCGCCCGATGGCACGTGGCGGTGCCGGACGGCGGGACGGCGGACGGGTTCCGTACCGGCGAGGCCGGTCAACTGCTGGCGCCGGAAGCCGACTTCACCGATGTCCACGGCGGTCAGTGGTCCCGCGCCGACGTGGACATCGAGACGACACCGGACGGGTACCGGTCCCTGAGGAGGGACGCCGGTCAGGAGATCGGCCTCCCCGTCCCCGCGGAGAAGACCTTCTTCGTGGCGCTCGACGTGGACCACGCGGGCCGTCCCACACTGGTCACCTGGTTCAGGGAGCTGCTCCCCGTGTCACCCGCCCAGTTGGTGCGGGCGCTGTGGCCGGACGGCGTACCCCTGGGGCAGCCGATCATCCTCGCCAGGCCCCCCGGGGACGCCGCCCGGACCATCGGCCTCACCGCCTGGATGCACGACCTGGCCCGGCATCTCGGCCGGACAGTGGGCTTCTCCGAGGACCCTTCCTGGACGCACGGCGAACTCGGCCGCGTCGACCTGGCCGCATCGCTCCCCGAGGGCTACCACTACCACTGGGAGAACGGCGGGGCGTTGCCCGGCACGCTCCGGATGCCGGGGGCGGTGTCGGTGCCCTTCCTGGAGGGGAGCGAGCAGGCGGGGCCGCCCTTGCCCGAGCGGATCGCCTCGCACATCGAGGACCGCGTCACAGCGTGGCGCGGACGGCTGGCGGACCGTTCCGACCAGCTCTTCCTGGCAGATCTGCACCGCGACCCCGAGGGCCGGCTGCTGCTGCCCGGACAGCGGCAGCAGCCGGCGACGGCGCGCCAGATCGCCGATTGGGTGCGGACGTACGGCTGGGACCGGTCGCGGGCGCTCCAACTGGTGTGGACATGGAAGAAAGAAACCGGCGCGGGGAGCCTGCTGGCGGCACCGCGCGATGCCCGGCTCGCCACCGAGGTCGCCTCCGAGCTGGGCGTTCCGGTCTACCTGCCGGCGGAGGGCGGTGTCGCGCCGCCGCCGGGCCGGGGGGTGACGATTCCCGGGCGCCGGGACGTGACCGCCTCCTCCAGGGGGGCACTGCTCGCCGGGCGGTGGCAGCGCGTCGATCCGCCCGCCGGCACCGACCACGGTCTGCCCGACTTCGTCGCCGACCCCTACGGACGTCTCGTACCGGCCGACGACCGCCCGGTGTTCGCCCCCACTCCGAGCGGCGTCACGCTCCGGCCGAGCCATCGGGAAGAGCCCCCGGCACACCCCTGGGTCTACGACGTGTCCCTGAGCCTCTCCGAGAGCACCGGCGTTCCCCTCATCCGCCAGGTGAACGGCACCGAACGTGAGGCCACCCCCGCGGAGGTGGCGGCGGTGCTGACCGAACGTGCCGCGACCGCCGGACCGCTGCCGGACGGCGAGCGGGCGCTGGGTGCCTGGCGCGGGCAGACGGTACGGCTGCTGGTGAGCACCCCGCCGCCGGGCCCCCGCTACGACCGGTTCCTGGAGTGGGTCCAGGGCACGGCGGGCACCGCGGACCGGCCCGGGGAGCCCGGTCTGCGCGGGTTTTTGAACGAGGCGTCCGTCCGTGCCGGGGAGGGCGCGGTCCAGGTGTACGTACCGGAGCCCGGATCCGTCGACGTCCGGGCCGAAGCCGACCGCCGCGGCCCGGCCGCGTTCGTCCTCCGGGCGGGAGAGGACAGCGTTCAGCCGAGGCGGTGGGTGCGGCTGCCCGGCCCCGGGGACGAGGACCGGCCCGCGGAGGTCGTCGAGGGACCCGACGGCGGGCTCGTCCTGCGCGCGGCGGAGACGCTGCCCTCCGCGCTGACGACGGACGACCGGGGCGCCCTCGTGCCGGATGTGTCCGTGCCCGGTCACATCCGCCTCACGGAGCAGGGGGCCCTGCTCTCCGCGGCCACCCGGGACAACACGCTCACCAACAGCACGCAGGTCCTCCGCGCGAACCTGCACGGCTACCCGATGCAGGACGACCCGTTCGGGCTCGTGTCCCACGAAGGGCTCCAGGTACTGGACCTGATGGTGCGTCATGACGGCGAACTGGCGGTACTCGACTTCGACAGCGGCAGACCGGTCGCCCTCACCCCCGGCGCTCTGGCGGAGCGCCTGCACCACCTCGCGGTCTTCGAACGCGGCACCGACGTGCAGTTCCTGGGGCGCTTCCAGGTGCGTGCGAGCGGCCGGGTCGTGCACGAGACGCAGGGGATCGGCCCGCGCATCGCGCGGCGGTTCGCGCGCCGGATGACGGAACTGTCCCGGGCACTGGGCTCGGACGTGTACTACCCGGCCAACGACCGGGGTGCCGTCTCGCTGCCGCGCCCGCTGGCGCAGACGGGCGAGGTCGTCGCCGCGGCCACGCGCGGCGCCCCGGGCGTCTGGCGGCGCGCCGCCTTCCGCGAGGGCACCCCGGCACGGTTCGCGACCAACACCTACGGAGCCCTGGTGCCCGCCGCCGCCCTGCGGATCGACGAGGCGGCGCGGCTGGGCATCGACACCGCCGAGGTCCGCACGGAACCGTTCACCGGCGGGGTCTCCCTGCCCCGCGGCTCCGGCTCCGCCACCGCCTCGGACCGGCTCATGCCCGCCGGCCGGGAGGTGTGGGAATGGTTCGCCGCCCGGGACGAGTTCCTGGTGGTCGCGCCCGGCGGACGGGACCGGATCGACCTGTCCCTCCCGGGCGGCGGCCGCGAGATCCCCGTGGGGCCGGGCGTGCTGCTGGAGGTGTTGCGCGGCTCCGGCTGGGACGGCCGTACGGCGCTGCGCCTCGCCGTCGACAGGCTGGCCTTCGCGAGCCCGCGGCACGAGCGGGACCTCGACCCGGACAGTCCCGACGAATGGGTGCCCGGCCCCCGCTTCGGTCAGCAACTGGCGGACCTCGCCGGCGTCCCCGTACACGCCCCCACCGGCATGATCGCGTGGGACCGCCCCGCCGGGCAGAACGGGGTGCTGTCCCTGGACGAGGAGTTGGGGGAGGCCGGGGCGCGGATCCGCTGGGTCACCTACCGGCCGTCCGGCGGCGGGGAGGGCCCGCCGCCCGCCGCCCCGGAGGGGACGGGCACCGGGGCGGGCGACGTCTCGGCCGGTGCTTCGCCCGACGCCGGGCAGGCCGGCCCGGAGGCGTCCGGTCGCCCGGCCGTTGCGGAGCCGCCCGTCACCCCGGTCGCTCCCGTACCGTCCGCCGTCCCGCACGCGACCGTGAGCGGGCCCGAGGACGTTCACCGGGCCGCCGGGGAATCCGGCCTGGCACTGTCCGGGGCCACCCGCCACGGCGGGGTCGCCGATCTCGCCTCGCTCGGTGCGCACGGCGGGCGGCTGGGGCTCACGCCCGCCGCCTTCGACATCGCGAGCCATCCGGACCTGCTGCCGGTGGACGTGGTCGTCGCGTACGACGGTGAGTTCGCGGAGCTGGCCGAGGACGGCCGGGTCCGCACCCTCTCCGTCGACGAGCTGGCCTTCCGCCTGCGCGGCCGGCCGGACGTCCCCGACGCCTCCGGCACCCCCGCGGGCCCGGCGGCGAGCGGTCCGGGGCGGCCCGCGGCGCGGCCGGAGATGGGGCCGCCCGACTTCGCCGGGCCCTGGGAGGGCACCGAGAACATCCAGCTCCTCGGACGGTTCACCGGACGCGCGGACGGCACCGTCGTCCACGGGGGCCCGCTGCCCGCCGCGGCGCGGGAGACCTTCCACCGGCGGGTGCGCGAACTCGCCACCGAGCTGGGCGCCGACGTGTACGTCCCGGCACCGTCCGGCGGCGCGGAGACGTACCGCGTCGACGCGACCGGTGAGGTGGTCGTGGCGGACGCCGACGGACGGCCGGGCGACTGGCAGCTCGTCGCGGGGCGGCCCGACGCCCCGGGCCCCCGGTTCGCCACGAACTCCTACGGCGCGCTGGTGCCGGCCGCCTCGCTCCCGGTGGAACACCTCACGTGGTTGCGGGCGGTACCCGGCGACGTCCGGACCGTACCGCTGCCCGGCGGACTGGTGCTGCCCACCCAGGAGCACGCCCCGCTCCCCGCCGCCTGGCGGGAGGCCGCCGCGCCGGGCGAGTTCCTTGTGGCGGGCCATGGCGTGCCGGACGCGGTACACCTGCGGCTGGCCGCGTCGGACCCCGGCGTCGTGGGCACCGCCGGTCTCACCGTCGCGGCCGGTCCCGAGGCGCTGCTCCAGGTGCTGCGCGCGGCGGGGTGGGACGGACACGCCCCGCTGCGGCTGGCCGTCGACCGGCTCGCGTTCCGCCAGGACGGACCGCCCGTGCCCGGCGACCGGTTCGGCCGGCGGCTCGCCGACCTCTCCGGCGTCACCGTGCACGCGGCCGCCGGAACGGTCCGCTGGGACCTGGCCGACCCGGGCGCCGCCCACCCCGGCGCGCGCCTGCCGGTGACGGGCCGCGACGGCGGGGGCTGGGCCACCTACGTACCGGGGCCCGGGGCGGCACACCCGCACCAGCGGCCTGACGGCCCGTCGGAGAGGACGGGCCGGTGAGCCGGGCACGGCCGGAGGCCGGGCCGGAACCGGCATCGTGGCTCCCCGGCACGCACAGGACACCGGCCGGTGCGACGGGCGCCGGTACGGAGCCGGGGCCTGCCGGTGCGGTGCCGGTGCCTGCCGGTACGGGGCTTGCCGGTACGGAGCTGGGGCCTGCCGGTGCGGTGTCTGCTGGTGCGGTGCCGGGGCCTGCCGATGCGGTGTCTGCCGGTACGGAGCGGGGGCCTGCCGGTGCGGTGTCTGCCGGTGCGGTGCCGGTGTCGGTCGGTGTGCCGTCGGATGGCACGGAGCCGGGGTCTGCCGGTGCCGGGTCGGCCGGTGCGTCGCCGGGGCCGTCCGCCGTCCGCGGGCCGTCCGCCGGTGGACACCCCGGAGCTTCCCCGGCATGCCCGCTCCGGGCGCCCGGCCCGTCCACCCGCCCGCACCACCAGGCACGGACCCCCGGAGCCCGCCGGGCACCGCGCCGACCCCTCGGAAGGCACCTGCCATGAACCCCGCCGCACCCGGCACCCCGCCGACCGGCCTCCCCGGTCCCGACCACGTCGGTCCGGGCCTCCCCGGTCCCGACCACGCCGCTCGTGACCTCCCGGGCCCGCCCGTCCCCCTCCCGCCACGCTCCACCTGGCGGGCCGACTGCCACCATCTGCTGCTCTCCCTCGCCGGGACCGTCGACGACGACGCGCTGACCCGCGCCCGCCGGTACCTGGCCGCGTCCGCGCGGCCGGACTTCGCCCGCGAGGTGCTCCGCGCCGTGCAGGCGGCCGGCGCCGCGCTGCCGGAGGGCGACGCCGACCTGCTCGCGGAGGTGCTGGAGGCCGACGGGCAGGACTCCGGGCCCCTCGACCTGCTGCCCCCGCCGCCCGCCCGGCCGACGCCGCTCCCGTACGTCTTCGAGGCGGTCGGCGCCGCGGCGCCCCCGGCGCTCGCCGCGGCCGCCGCGCGGGCGGGCGCGCACGGCCTGTGGTGCGCCCGGCGGCGGCCCGCCACGGGCCGGGCGCGTCCCGCACGCGGGGTGTACGTCTGCGAGACGCCGCCCGGCACCGACCTGCCGGCCGTCACCGCCGTACTGCTGGACGCCCTCGCGGCGGCGGGGGAGACGGCCGCACAGGCCGAGGTCTACGCCACCGGCGACCGGCTGCCCCGCTACCAGCGGGCCGCCCGCGACGCCGGCGCACCGGTGTGGGCGGCGCGACGCACCCCGTTCACGGCGGCCCCGGTCTTCGACGGGGTGACGGACGCCGGACGGCCCTTCTTCCGCCCCGGCCACCCCCGCCTGGAGCTCGGCGAGCGCGCCCGCGTCCTGGCCTACCTGCGGGCCGGCACCCCGCTGCTCGACTGCCCGGAACCGCTCGACGACGTCGTGGACCCCACCCGCCCCGGCGGCGTCCCCGCCGGGATCCGTACCGACGGCACCTGGCTGTGGTCCGACGCGAGCGCCCACTACCTCGACGCGTACGGACTGGCCCCGGCCGAGGGGCTGCTGCGCCACATCCGGGCGGCGGACCACACCGCCCCGCCCGTCGACGACACCACCCGCCACCGGGCGCTGGCCCACTGCACCGCCGGACCACCCCGGCCCTGACCCCCGTCCGCCTCCGACGTCCCCCGACCCCGCACCCACCGGCCGTACCGAGCGGACCGGTACGCCGAGCTTGGAGCACCCCGTGAACCCCTCCCGATGCCACCTCGCCCCCGCGCCGCCCGCCGCACCCGCCCGCCGCGCCGGTACGGCCGCCGAGGCCGCGCGATGAGCCGGGTCCTCAACGTGTCGGACACCGAGCCCGGTTGCTACCCGACCATCGGCCAGGCCCTCACCGAGGCGGACCCCGGGGCCATCATCAACGTGCTGCCGGGCTCCTACCACGAGAGCCTGGTGGTCCGGGTACCGGTGAGCATCACCGCCGAGGAGGGCCCCGGCAGCGTCACCTGGGACACCGCCGAGGGCAGCACCGTCCTCCTCGCCGCCGAGTCCCTCACCCTGCGCGGCCTCGAACTGCGCGGCCGGGACGGCGGCGCCGCGGTGGTGGACGCCGCGATGGGCACCCTGACGATGGAGGAGTGCACCGTCACCGCCGCCTCCGCCGCCGCGGTGCTCGCCCGCGGCGGCGCGCGCCTCGCGCTCCGCGACTGCGCGCTCGCCAACACCGCGGGCTCCGGCCTCGTCGCCATGGAGGACGCCGCGGGCGAGGTCGAACGGTGCGCCTTCCGCGCGGTCCAGGGCTCCGGCGTCGTCCTCGCCTCCGGCGCCGACCCGCTGATCCGCGACTGCGCCTTCAACGACATCGGCGGCAACGCGGTCTGCTCCACCGAAGGCGGCCGCGGCCGGATCGAGGACTGCGACCTCTCCGGCATCCGCGGCCCGGCCATCGGCGTCGAGAAGGGCGGCGCCACCTCCGTCCACCGCACCCGTATCCACGACAGCGCCGACTCCGCGGTGCACCTCACCGGCCCGGTCCGCGGCGTCTTCGAGGACTGCGAGATCACGGACGTCACCGGCCACGGTTTCGTCCTCGGCGCGGGCGCGGCACCGCACGTCGTCCGCTGCACCGTGACCCGCACCGGCGGCAACGGACTCCTCGTCACCGACCGCTCCCACGGCACCTTCGAGGACTGCGAGGTCACCGGCGCCGAGGAGACCGCGGTCTGGGTGACGGGGGAGAGCGACCCGCAGCTCACCGGCGTCCGCATCCACCACGGCGCCGGACTGGCCGTCGCGGTGCGCGACCAGTCCGCCGGGACCTACACCGGCCTCGACATCCACGACATGGAACGGCACGGCATCGGCATCTCCACCGGCGCCAACCCGCTGTTCCGCAAGGCGTCCGTCCGCGACTGCCGGGGACACGGCGTCCTCGTCGCCGAGGACGGCCGGGGCCGCATCGAGGACTCCCGTATCGAACGGACCACCCTCGCCGGACTGGCCGCCACCGGCGGCGGAAACCCGTACGTCCAGGGCACCCGGATCGCCGACTGCGCCGACGCCGGGGTCCTGGTGGGCGAAGGGGGACGGGCGGTGCTGCGGGACTGCGAGGTCACCGGGGCACGCGCCCAGGGCGTCGCCGTCGAGGGCGACGGGGACCTCGCGCTCGGCCGGTCCCGGGTGCACACCAACCGGCGGCACGGCGTCCGCCTCACCGGCCGCGCCACCGGGGCCGTCACCTCCTGCGAGGTGTACGGCAACGACGGCGACGGCCTGCTCGTCGAGACCACCGGCGAGGTCACCGTCGTCTCCTGCGAGGTCCACGGCAACCGGGGCGCCGGACTGCGCCGCACCGTCCCGGACACCGCGGTCCGCGTCGAGGAGCTGACCAGCCACGGCAACGGCGCACCGGACAGCGGCGGCCCGGCCACCGCCACCGCCGACGCCGGGCCGCCGCCCGCCCCCGCGCGGAACACCCCGGAACCGGCAGCCGCCCCCGCGCCCGCCGACGGGCCGGACGGCGATGACCCGCTGGCCGCCGCGCTCGCCGAACTCCGTTCCCTGGTCGGCCTCTCCGGCGTCAAGAAGGAGGTCACCTACCTCGTCAACCTCAACCGGATGGCCGCCCACCGCAAACAGGCCGGACTGCCCGTCCCGCCCATGAGCCGCCATCTGGTCTTCGCCGGCCCGCCCGGCACCGGCAAGACCACCGTGGCCCGCCTCTACGCCCGTATCCTCGCCGCCCTCGGCACCCTGCGCAGCGGCCATCTCGTCGAGGTGGCCCGCCTCGACCTCGTCGCGCAGGTGGTCGGCGGCACCGCCCTGAAGACCGCGGAACGCTTCGAGGAGGCCCGCGGCGGGGTGCTCTTCATCGACGAGGCGTACGGACTGCTGTCCGGGGAGGGCGGCAGCGGCCCGGACTTCGGCAAGGAGGCGATCGACACGCTGGTGAAGCTGATGGAGGACCACCGCGACGAGGTGGTCGTCGTCGCCGCGGGCTACGAGGACGAGATGCGCCGCTTCCTCTCCTCCAACCCCGGCCTGTCCTCCCGGTTCACCCGCACCGTGCAGTTCGACAACTACGCCTCCGGCGAACTGGTCACCATCGTCGAGCACATGTGCCGCACCCACCACTACGAACTGGGCGACGGCACCCGGGAGGCCCTCACCCGCCGCTTCGACCTCATCCCCCGCGACCGGGACTTCGGCAACGGCCGCACCGCCCGCAAGATCTTCGAGTCCATGGTGGAACACCAGGCCCAGCGCCTCGCCGGCCAGGAACACCCCACCGGCCGGGAACTGATCCTGCTGCTGCCCGAGGACGTCGCCCTCCCGGAGGGCGTGGACGGCCCCGACGCGGCGGACGGCGCGGACGCCCCGGACGCCGCCGCCCTCCTCGGCGAACTCCACCGCATGGTCGGCCTGGCACAGGTCAAGCGGGAGGTGTCCGGCATGGTCGACCTCCTCGAATCGGTCCGCCGCCGCCGGGCGGCCGGACTGCCCGCGCCCTCCCTCAGCCGCCACCTGATCTTCTCCGGCGCCCCCGGCACCGGAAAGACGACCGTCGCCCGCCTCTACGGCCGGCTGCTGCGCGCCCTGGGCGTGCTGCCCCGCGGCCAGCTCGTCGAGGTCTCCCGCGCCGACCTGGTGGGGGAGTGGGTCGGCCACACCGCGCAGCGCACCAAGGAGGCGTTCGAACGGGCCCGGGGCGGCGTGCTCTTCATCGACGAGGCGTACACCCTCGCCCCGGCGTCCACCGGCTCGGACTTCGGACAGGAGGCCGTCGACACGCTGGTGAAACTGATGGAGGACCACCGCGACGAGGTCGTCGTCATCGCCGCGGGCTACTCCGCCGACATGGAGCGGTTCATCGCCTCCAACGCGGGCCTGGCCTCCCGCTTCTCCCGGACGGTGGAGTTCGACGACTACACCCCGGCGGAGCTGGTGACCCTCGTCGACCAGCAGGCCGCCGACGCCGGTTACGTCTGCTCCGACGACCTGCGCCGGGCCCTGCTGCGCCACTTCGAGGAGGTGCCGCGCGGCGCCGCGTTCGGCAACGGACGCTACGCCCGCCAGGTCCTGGACGGCATGGTCACCCTCCAGGCGGGGCGGCTCGGCGCCGTCCCCCGGCCCACCGACCACGACCTGTGCACCCTGCTGCCGGCGGACCTCGCCCTCCCGCCGGGGCCCGGCGCCCCGGCCGGTGACTCCCCCGTCCGGGAGGAGAAGGCGCTGGACAACCGCTGACGGCCGCACGGTCCGCGCCGCCGGAGCCCCGCACGGGACCCGGCGGCGCGGACCGCCGCGGTCAGCGGGCGCGCCGCAGCGCCGCCACCGCCGCGTCCGCCTCCTCACCGGCCGACCGGTAGCGCCCGGCCGCGTCCAGCAGCCTGTCGGCCCGGTTCTCACAGGCCCCGACGAGCTCGTCAAGGACGCGGATCAGCTCCCCGGCGGTCAACTCTTCTTCCCGGCCCGCGGCTTGCCCCGCGGGCGTCGGGCCGTACCCGCCGCCGGAGTCCGCGCAGCGTTCCCGGTAGCGGTCGAGGCAGGTGGCCAACTCCCGCCCGGCCTCCTGGAGTTCGCGGCCGAGCCGCCGCACGGCGTCGGCGTCGATGGTGACGGAGTCGTTCCGGTCGGGCATGTCGCTCCTCGGTACGGGGTGCGGGACGGGCCCCGCGCGGCGGGCGGTGCGCCGGGGCCGGAGAGGGGCGCCGGTCCGGGCCGTCCCGGCGGCGCCCCGGCACGATAGCCCCGCACCGCCCGCCCGCGAGGTGGCCGCCACCGGCCCGCGCACCCGCCGGACGAGGGGTTCTTCGCAGGTGGGAGGCGGGCGGACGGCGGCTCGCGGCGGCCCGCGGATTGAGCCTGTGGACCCTGTCCGGGACGCGTCCGGCCCGCTTGACTGTGGGGGACGCCGCCCAGCCCCCGTGACGGCGTCGTCCCGCGCCGGAACCGGCCCGCCGGAGTGCGGCGGCCCGGATCCGGCGCGGGTGCCACCGGTCCTTCCGCGGGCCGGGCGCCCGCGGACCAGCGCGCCGGAACGCCCTCATCCCGCAGCGCACGCCGGCCCCCCGGCCCGGGGCCCACGACGGCCGGGCCGCGTGACGGCTGCACCGCGTACGAAGGACACCGCAGTGAGCCACTTGAGCAAGGCCCCCGCAAGCGCCGCGGCACCGGGGCCCGGAGTCCGGCAGCCCTGGACCGGCGCCACGGGACAGGGCCCGGCCGTGGCCGTACCGCGGCCGGACCAGGGGCCGCACCACCCGGTGACGACGGCCACCTTCCCGCCCGGGGGCCCGCCCGGCCGGACCCACGGGACGCCGGACGGGCGCCCGATCGACGGCGGGGTGGTCTTCGAACCGGGCGGCGAGCCGCTGGAACCCTCCCAACTCGCCCCCTGGTGGCGGCCGGACCGGAACCTCTACACCGTGTTCGTCCGCTTCGACGACCACCTCGGCGCCTTCTACATCGCCTCCCGGCCCGTCACCCCGCTCGAACTGGCCGAACGTGTCCTCGCCTGCCCCCGGAGGAGCGGCCGGGCCGTGCTGCTGGTCTCCAACGGGTCCGTCGCCGGCTGGATGGTCCAGCAGATCGCGGACCGCCTCCAGATGCCGGTGCTCGCCGGCGGCCACCGCGACCGCTGGTGGGGGGTGACCCCGCAGCGCGCCGACCGCCACCGGACGCCCGCCGTCCAGCTCGCCGGCCGCCACCCCTTCCCCGAGGCGGAACTGGCCCGGCTGCGGCCCGGCACCGAGCCGCCACGCGACCTGCCGGGCCCCGCGCCGCTGGCCCGCCCGGACGCCCGCGGACTGGTACTGGCCGAACGGAGCGCCCCGGAAACGGCCGCACTCACGGCGGACCTCGGACACTGGGCCGAGCAGCGCTGGCGCCCCGGCCTGTACGGCGTCGCCGTCCACCGCCCGGCGGGCCACCGGGGCGCGCCCTACCTGCTGGGGACCCGCCCGGCCTCGGTGTGGGACCTGGCCCGCGCCCTGTGGACCGTACGGACGCACTGGCAGGGCCGTGCCGCGGCCCTCGCGGTCCTCACCTCACCCCCGCCCCCGGCACCGGACGGCGCCCGGGAACTGCGGCTGCTGGCCGCCTACCTCCGCACCTCCGTCGTCGACGCCCGCGATCCGGCCGCCTGCGCGGCTCTCCCGCCGGCGACCTTCCCGGCCACTTCGGCGGTGGTCCCGGCCACGGCGGGGGCGGGCGGGGGCGCGGCTTCACCGGTGACGGTGCCGGTGCCGGTGGCTGAGGCTTCGCCTGTGCCTGTGCCCGCGTCTGCGTCCGGGCCGGTGCCGGTGGCCGCGATGCCCTCGCCGGTGGCTGCGGCCCCGCCTTCGCCTGCGGCTTCGGGCGTGTCTGCGTCTCCGTTCGTGCCGGGGCCGGGGCCGGGGCCGGGGCGGGTGCCGGGGCCGGGGCTGGGGGTCGCGGCTTCGCCTGTGCCTGTGCCTTCGCCCGTGCCTGGGACCCCGCCCGTGCCCGTGCCGGTGCCCGGGGCACCCTCGCCGGTGCCCGGGGCACCCTCGCCGGTGGCCGGGGATTCCCCGCCTCCGGCCGGACCGGGGGCCGCCGCGCCCCTGCCCGCGCCCGTGGCCGCCGCGCCGTTGACCGTGCCACCGGTTCCTCCGGCGGTCGCCCCGCCCACGCCGACGCCCACCGCTCCCACCGCCCCCGGCGCCACGGCGTGGGCGGCCCCCGGCACTCCCGCCCCCGCGCCGCCCTCGGCCCCCGCGCTGCCTCCGGCCCAGGCGCCCGGCCTCGGAGCGCCGCCGCTCGCCCCGGACGTGCTCGCCGCCCCCGGCACCACGGCGTGGGCGGGCACTCCCGCCCCCGCGCCACCCTCGGCCCCCGCGCCGCCCCCGGCCCCGGCCCCCGGCCCCGGAGCGCCGCCGCCCGCCCCGGACGTGCTCGCCGCCCCCGTGCCGCCGGTCCTCCCGCGGGCGGCCACGCCACCGCCACCGCCCGCCCTCGGCACCCTCCCGGCAGCGGTCGCGGGGCTGCCCGCCGCCGTGGGTGTCACCCCGCCGGTGGCCGCCGCACCACGGCCGCCCGCTCCACCGGCGGACGGCCCCGCGACACCGGAAGCCCCGCGCCGTACCGACGCCGAACCGCGTCAGGACGAACCGCGTCAGGACGAACAGCGTCAGGAAGGACCGCCCGCCACCGGGCCCGCCCCCTTGGGCCCCGGCCCCGAGCCCGTGCCCGCCGACGCCGGCCCCGCCGCTCCCGAGCCCGCCACCGCCCCCGGACCACCGCGCCGCGCGGGCGTCCTGTACGCGCCCGCCGGTGTGTTGCCCGCCCACCGCAGTACGGCGGACGAGCGGGCGGCGTTGCGGGCGGCGCTGCGGCGCGGCTACGACGTGCACGCGCGGGCCGTGGCGCGGGTGCTGGCCACCCGGCCGGGGCTGCGGTCGGCGGCCGACGCGGGGGACTCCGTCCTCTGCGACCTCATCGCCGTCCGCGCGCTGATCTGCGACGACTGGCAGGCGGCCGGGCCCGGACGGCTGCCCTCGGCGCAACTGGCGGGCGCCTGGGCCGCGTGCGTGGCCTCCGGGCTCCGGCGGCTGCCGTCCTACCGCGGGGTGGCGCACGGCCGGGACACGCCGGCACAGGAGGGCGCGGACGGGTACCGGACCGGGCAACTGCTCCGCCCCGCCGAAGTGGTGCGGGCCCGCCGGGGCGCGCCGGAGCCCGGGGACACCGGGGTGACGTACGCGGTCTGGTCGGTGAGCGGCCGACGGACCGACGCGCTCGGCACCGCCGGCGCCGGTGAGGAGGTCCTCTTCCCCGGCAACAGCGCGTTCCGCGTCCTGGCGACCGGACCGGACACCGGCCCCGGCCCCCGCCTGCTGCTCCGCGAACTCACCGCCGCCGAATACGACGCCCCGGACGCCGAGCGCCAACCGGACGCCTTGGCCGTGGAGTTGGACGAGCGGGACGCGGCGGTACGGGACAAGCTCCTCGCCGCGTGCCGGGCCGGCTGAACGGCGCGGCGGCCGGGCGGGACCGGCCCGACGGCGGGCACCGGCACCGGCCCCCGCCGTCGGGCCTTCGCGCCGGACCTCGCCACCGGGCCCGCGGCCAAGGAGACCGCGACGGCCGGAAGAACCGTACCGGACACCGCCGTTGGGCCCTCGGGCCCATCCGCCCTGGGCTCACCGGCCCAATTCGCCGCCCGCCCGCCCCGGATATCTGGGGGACGCACCCCGCCCTGTGGCAGTCTGACGAAAGGCGGCCGCCGGGGAGAACTCCCCCCGAACTCCGGCCTTTTCCGCCCTGTGCGTCTCCCCGCCGGCCCGTGCGGTACGGAAACGCGCGGGGCGGAATGCGCCGCCGTCCCGCCGCGCGGGTTCCGGGAACCCGATCGCCGGAATCCGCGCGGCCCCTCAGCAGACTCCCCGGTCAGGAAAGCTCCCATATGAAGAACCAGCGCCTTTCGGTCGGCCCGGGAAAGGGTGCCGTGACGGACGAGACAACGCACCACGAGGCATTCCTGCGAGGGCTCTACGCCCATCACCGCACCGCCCTGGAGCACTATGTGATGCGGGTCGGCGGAGTCGGCAGGGAAACCGCGGAAGACCTCGTCCAGGAGACCTTTCTGCGTGCCTGGCGCAACGCCGCGAAACTCGACCGTCACCGCGACGGGACCGGCGACGCGATGCGCCCCTGGCTGCTCCGCGTGGCCCGGAACCTGGTCATCGACGCCTACCGGGCCAAGAACGCCCGCCCCCGGCAGACCGCCGACCCCACGCCGCCGGACACCGAGGCGGTCCCGGACGGCGCCGAACAGGTCGCCCTCGCCCAGGACATGGCGGGCGTCCTGGCGCTGCTCTCCCCGCCGCACCGGGAGGTCGTGGTGCATCTGCACTGCATGGACCGGTCGATACCGGACACCGCCCGGACGATCGGCGTCCCCACCGGTACCGTCAAGTCCCGTAACCACTACGCCCTCAAGGAGCTGCGGCGCATCGTCGCGGAGTCCGGCATGGCCGGCTGAGCGGGCGGCCGGTCCGTCCGGCCGCCGTACGCCCGATCGCCCGGCGGGAACATGGGAGCCGCCGGGCGGTCCGGGTGACCGGAAGATCAGGAGCGGCGGGCCGCCGGCCGGTCGCTCGCCTCGACATCGGCGCCGAGCCAGAGGGCCACCGCCGCGGCACGGGTACGGACCCGCAGCTTCCCGTAGATACGGTTCACATGATTCTTGACCGTCTTCTCGCTCAGGAAAAGCGCGTCGGCTATTTCCCGGTTGCTGCGCCCGCGTGAGATATGGCCCATGATTTCGCTCTCCCGCCGCGAGAGCGATCCGGTACGGGCGCCGGGCCCGATACCGTCACACCGCGGTGCCGTCATCCGCAGCTTTCCGGAGAACGCGCCGGACGCTGCGCCGGTACGCGAAGCGCGCCCCCGGGCGGCCGAGGCGACCGCGGTGTAAAGGTCCGTCACCGAGAATTCCCGGTGCATCAGACAACCGGCCGCACCGCCCCGTACGGCCTGCTGGATTTCCTGCGGACGCTCCCGGTGGGCGAGCAGTACCACCTCGCACAGCACGGAAAGCCCGGGCAGCGTATCGAGGCTTTCTCCTCCGGAAAGGCCGAGCAGTGCCACATCGGGGGCGGAATGCCGGACGAGTTCCAGGGCCTGTCCGAAGTCCTGGGACTCACCGACGACGGCGAACCGGCTGCTGGCCCGGAGCAGACCGACCAGGCCGTGGCGGGTCACCAGATCCCTGTCGATGACAACGACCCGTACCGGTCGGGCCCTCCCGTCCGGGCTCGGGGCCGTGTGCGTCATGTTCATCATGGAGTTTTCCCTAGAGGGTGCAACTGAGGGGGCGGCGGCCACAACGGGCCGACGGCGCCGGGGACTCCACCCAGCATCGCCGCGCCCGCCCGCCGAGTGATCCGCCACCTGACGAGGATTGCCGCGCCCCGCCGCCCGACCGACCGGTCCGCACCCCGCCTCGCTCTCAGTCCGGAAGCCCCCAGCGGGGTGCCGGGCCGTCGGGCGTGACCGGTGCGGGCCGGGTGTCCGGACGTTCCCCGGGCGGTGCGAGCAGCGCGGTGCCGCCCCGGGGCAGCCGCAGCCGCACCGTCCCCGGGCCGCTCTCCTCGTACGGCAGCGGGCGGCCGTGGCCGTCGGTGATCGCCACCGGGCCCGGCAGCGAGTGCCGCACCACGCACGGCGCGCCCGCCTCGCTGAACACCCGCACCCACCGCGTGCGGCCCCCGGTACGCGCCGCGCTCAGCAGGAACGCGCCCTGGGTGCGGAAATCGTGCAGCCGCACCTCGCGCCAGGACGCCGGGACGGCGGGGAAGACCCGGATCACCCCGCCCCAGCTCTGGCAGAGCATGTCGTGCAGCGACTGCGCCGCCGACAGCGGCGTCTCGATCACCGGGCCGGACTCCTCGTACATCGTGTTCGGCCGGATGAAGCGGTCCAGCAGCGTCCGCAGATGGCCCAGTGCCTCGTCCCCCCGGCCCATCTGCGCGCACATCGACGCCGCGCCGGTGAACGTGTAGCCCTGCAACGCTCCCTCGAACCCGACCCAGTGCCGCAGTGACGTCTCGATCAGCTCCCGGTGCTCGGGCTGCTCCCAGGTGATCTCGTACAGCGGGTACACCGCCAGCAGATGGGAGTAGTGCCGGTGCGACTTCGCGAACGGGACGCCCGCGCCGATCATGAAGCCGTCGCCGTTCACCGCGTACGGCGCGAGCCGGGCCAGCACCTCCCGCCAGCGGTCCGCCGCCGGATCGGACACGCCCAGCGTCCGCGCCGCGTCCAGCAGCGTCGCGCAGCCCCACCGCAGCAGCGCCAGATCGAAGGTGCAGTCCCGCGCGTCGACGCCGTACTCCGGGGAGAACGTCGCCGGCAGATGCAGCCGGCCGTCCGGGCCCCGCTCCAGGAACCGCAGGTAGTAGGCGACCGCCTTGCGCAGCAGCGGGAAGAGGACATCGCGCAGGACGCCCTCGTCCATGGTGTGACGGTAGGTCAGCCACACGTTGTGCAGCGCCCACGTCAGATTGCCGACCTCCGGCGCCGGCGGATCCTGACCGGGCACCCCGACCGGGTACCCGCCGCCCGGCACCGCCGTACCGCCCCGCAGGAACCGGTCGGTGGTCCGCGGGATGCCCGCGCACCCGGCCCGGTACGGCGCCTCCAACTGCTCCGACAGCGCCTCCCGGTACTCGCCCAGCGCCCGCGTCACCGCGTCCAGTTCGAGGTGGTTGGCGCCGTGGATCGGCCAGTACTCCAACTGCACGTTGAGGTTCCACCAGGTCGCGGGCCACGGCGTCGGCTCCAGCCAGGGGCCGCAGGTCGCCATCACCGGCGCCGCGGCGCGCGCCGCCGACGCCGCCTTGTACAACTGGATCCAGTAGAACCGCTGGAGCCGGGCGTCGGGGACCGACAGGAAGCCGCGGCGGAAGTAGGAGTGCCACCACGTGCGGTGGTCCGCCGCCAGCGCGTCGTACGGCAGCGCGGCGGCGTCCCGGACCGTCCGCAGCGCCCGGCGCCGCACCGCGCGGCGCGGGCGCGCCGGGACGACCGCCGCGTACAGCGTCCGCGCCCCGTGCCCGCCGGTCCGCTCCCGCCACGCCGTGACGTGCTCCCCGCCGGCCAGCAGCGGCTGTACGGCGGCGCGCGCCTCCGTGTGCTCCTCGATCCGGGCGGGCGGGTTGCCGGTGTACCCCTCGGGCGCCGGTTTGAACGCGGCGCGCGGACTGATCGCCTCGGCCGGATGGAACACCCAGCGGAACGCCCGCTCCCCGGCGCTCGGCACGACCTCGACCGCCAGTACGGAACGGGAGGTGTGCACCAGCGCCCGCACCGTCAGGGTGCCCCGGTCGGTGGTGACCGTGCCGGTCAGCTCCGCGTCGCGCAGCCGCAGCCGCCAGTCCACCGCCGTGATCCGGCCGGCCGGCTCCAGGGTGAAGTGCCCCACCGGCAGCCGCGCCAGCCCGAACAGTGCCCCGAACTCCGGCCGGTGGTCCTGCACCTCGCTGTGCTGGACGGTGAACCGCACCGCGTTCGCGTCCGGTTCGGCGTACACCTGGCTGCCCAGCAGCGCGTTCCCGAGGAAGGGCGCCTCGTGCCACGCCGCGGGCAGCCGCCGCCACACGGGGTCGGCGTCGTCGAGGACCCGCGCCCAGGGATCGCCGGGCTCCGCCTCCCGCCGCTCCCGCGCCGCCACGGGCCCCGCCGCGGCCGCCGCCGCACCTCTCCCGGTGGCCCCCACCGCGCCGACGGCCAGCGCAGCCCCCAGCACATGCCGTCTCGGCGGGGACGCGGGGGAGCGGGGCGACAGGGACGGTTCGACGGCCATGCGGCCTCCAGTCGGCACGCGCGGCGGGGAACGGGCGCGTACGGGACGGCCGCCCGCCGCACCGGCCCCTCCCGCATGGTGCGGCCCCACCGGTCGAACGGGAAGCCCCCGGGCCCGGCGTACGCCGGAGGGGTGAGCGGATTCCGGACGGTCAACTCCCTTTGTCCGGTAGGGGTTTGGGAAAGAGGCCGCCGGTTTCGGCGCGGGGCGGGCGCCGGGCGTGGTCGCCGTGCGCCTCCGCTGGGCCGCCGTGCGCCTCCGCGGCCTCATGGACGGCTCGGAGTCCGACGGCGCGCCTCACCGGGGCCGTCGGTACGCAGGCCCGGGACGCACCTCCCCCAAGGACCGCTGCGCGGCTCGAAGTCGCCCGCATACGGCTCAGGGCCCGGCCGTACGCGCCATCCGCCGCCACCGGCCTGTTGCCGCGCAAGTCCCGGCGGCCGGGAACGTTCGGCCCCGGCCGTGTGCTCCTCGGCCCCGGCCGTGTGCTCCTCGGCCCCGGCCGTGTGCTCCTCGGCCCCGGCCGTGTGCTCCTCGGCCCCGGCCGTGAACCACACGGCCGGGGCCGCAGCCGCTCAGCACCCCGCCAGTTCCGCCGCCACCCGCGCCCGCCGCAACTCCTCCGCGCCGCCCGGGAGGTCGCCGTGCGCCGCCTCGTACAGGGCGCTCTCCACCCCGCGCGCCACCGACCAGGCCAGCAGCCGCGCCGGGTCCTGGGCGAGGGCGTCGCCGAGCAGCGCGGCGCGGGCGCGCAGCACCGGGCCCGGGCCGGGGCGGGCGAACGGGTCGTCGATCTGCGCCAGCAGCGGCCACGGGTCGTACGCCGGATCGCCGGTCATCGGCTTGGGGTCGATGGCCAGCCAGGGGCGGCGCCGGGCGGCGAGGATGTTGCCCGGGTTGGCGTCGCCGTGGACGACGGCCCGGCGGCGGGCGCCGCGCGGCAGCGTCCGCAGCAGCCGCGCGCCCAGTGCCACCAGCCCCGGGTCGTATCCGGTCCGCAGCCGCGCCGCCCGCTCCTCGACCAGCGCGGCCCACGCGTCGCACACATCCGCCATCCGCTCCGGTCCGCCGTCCGCCGGGTGCGGCGCCGCCCACAGCCGGCGCAGCACCTCGGCGGCGCGGATGAGCCGTTCCTCCGGCGGCAGCGGCGCGGCGGCGAGCGGGGTGCCCGGTGCGCACCGCTCGATGAGCAGCGCGCCGAGCGCCGGATCGTCGTCCAGCAGCCGTACGGCGCCGTCGCCCGCCCAGGCGCGCAGCGCCGGGCCCTCCCCCTCGGCCTCCCGGTGCGGCAGCCCGATCTTCAGGACGGCGGGCGTACCGTCCGGCAGCCCGGCGGGCGCGACCCAGGCGCAGCTACCGCCGTCGTACGGAGCGCCCAGCCGCAGGCCCCAACGTTCCCGCGCGGACCGGATCAGCTCCGGCAGCCGCGCCAGCCACTCCCGCCCGTCAGGGGTGCGCCGCACCGTACGGAGCATGGTCAGGCCGGGCGGGAAAAGGCCCGTGCCGTGCCGGTCGTGGATATCCATCCGGGCAGCGTAGGGGCGGCGGCCGGGCGGGGGAGAGCCCCGGGGGCCGGTCACCGATGGCGGTGGCCCGGGCGGCCGCGCCGCCGTCCGGGCGATAAACCGGCGAACCGCGCCGCACACGTCTTATCGGAAGAATCGTGTTGATATGCGTCAGGGATGAGCCAGTACACCCGGTATGCGGCGACCGCTCTGCTCGCCGCCCTCGCCGCCGGCTGCGGTGCGCCCGCGGCCGCCCCGCCGCCCCGACCGGCCCCGTCCGCCCCGGCCGCCGCGGGCGGTCACGCCGGAGCCCCGCAGCCCACGGAGGCCAAGGCGCCCTTCACCCTCGTCGCGTCCGGCGACGTCCTCGCCTCGTCCCCGGCGGCGTTGGACACCGCGAAGGGCGACGCCCCGGCCTCCGCCCGGCGTGGCTCAGGCCTGACCGGCTACGACTACCGACCGATGCTCAAGGGCATCAAACCCGTCATCGCCGAGGCGGACCTCGCCCTGTGCCATCTGGGAACCCCGCTCGGCCCGCTGACCGGCCCCTTCACCGGCTCCGGCGCCCTCCAGTCCCCGCCGCAGGTCGCCACCGCCCTCAAGGACGCCGGATTCGACTCCTGCGCCACCGCCTCCGGCCACACCCTCGACCGCGGCGACGCCGGGATCCACTCCACCCTGGAGGCGCTGGACACCGTCGGGCTGCGGCACACCGGCTCCGCGCGGAACGCCGTCGAAGGCACCCGGCCCGCGCTGCTGCGGGCGCGCGGCGGCGCCGAGGTCGCCCACCTCTCCTACGCCCTCGGCAACGGCAGGGCCGCCCGGGGCGCGAAACCCTGGGCGGTCTCCCTCGTCGACGAGCAGCGGATCATCGCCGACGCCCGCGCCGCCCGGCGGGCCGGCGCCGACCTCGTCGTGGTCAGCGTGGCGTGGGGCACCGCGTACCGCACCGCCCCCGACGCCACCCAGCTCGCCCTGGCCCGCACCCTCACCGCGGCGGAGACCGACGGCCGCCCCGACATCGACCTGATCCTGGGCTCCGGCGCCCACACCCCGCAGGCGTACGAGAAGGTCAACGGCGTCTGGGTGGTCTACGGGCTCGGCGACCAGATCGCCGGTTCCATGAAGAGACCGCAGGGCACCTGGGGCACCGTCGCACGCTTCCGTTTCGTCCCGCCGGAGCGGCCCGGCGACCGCTGGCAGGTGACCGACACGGAGTACGTCCCGCAGCTTCTCACCCGCACCGAACCGCTGCGCACCATCAACCTCAACCGCACCAAACTGTGGGTCAAGGAACGGGCCGCGATCGGAAAGACGGTGCTCAGCAGGGGTGCGGCCGCATCGGGCCTGGTGGCGGGCCGCTGACCGCGCACGGCCGGGCCCGCCCGCCGGGCATCCGCCGCTCCGGCGGCCGGTGTGCCACCCTTGGGGAGGAATCCGGGGCCCGGCCAGGGCCCCGGCCGACCGTGGCGAGAAGGAACGGGGGCCGGAGGGCAGTGAGCGGGAAGGCGGCCGTCCGGGCCAGGAATCCGCGGGGTCAGGGCGACCGGCTGCGGGCGGAGCTGCTGCGGGCCACCGAGCGGCTGCTCGAAGAGGTCGGCAGCGAGGACGCGCTGTCGCTGCGCGCCGTCGCCCGTGAGGCGGGCGTCGCGGCCCCGAGCATCTACCGTCACTTCGCCGACAAGACCGAGCTGGTCTGGGCGACGCTGGAGACCAGCTTCGAGCGGCTGGCCGCCGCCATGACCGAGGCCGCGGCGCAGGCCGAACCCTCCGGCGACCCCGTCGCCCGCCTCCGCGCCATGCTCCGCGCCTACTGCCGCTACGCCATCGACCACCCCGCCACCTACCGCCTCCTCTACGGCACCCGGCAGACCCCGGTCGGCCCGGAGCGTCTCGCGGGCCACCCGGCGGGCGTGCTGGTGCGCGGCTGGCTCGACGCGCTGACCGCCTGCGAGGAGGCGGGCTGGCGGATCCGCTGCACCCGCGCCGAGGCGCCGTACGTCCTGTGGTCGGCGGTCCACGGCCGCGTCATGCTCTGGCAGGTCATGCCCAGCCGCAAGGACACCGCCCGCCTGGACCGCTTCATCGACGAAATGCTCCAACTCCTGCTGGAACGCTGAGCGGGCACGGGCCCCTGCGGGACGCCGGACCTTCGGGCGCCGGGGCGCCGAGCCGGGGCGGCGCCGGAGCGCCGGGGTGCCTGCGGGTGCCGGGGGCTTGGGCTGAGGGGGCGGAAGCTGAGCTCGCCGGGTGCGGAGCGCCGAGCACGCCGGGTGCCGAGGTCGAGGGGGTGGCGCGCGGGGGCGCCGAATCCGGGGGCACCGGGCCGCGGAGAGTTTGCGGGGCGGTGGGTCTCCGGGGGCCGGTCGGCGGATGCCCACGGGCGCCGGGGGACTTGGCCGAGGAGGCGGAAGCTGAGCCTGCCGGGTGAGCCCGCCGGGTGCGGAGCGCCGAGCACGCCGGGTGCCGAGGTCGAGGGGGTGGCGCGCGGGGGCGCCGAATCCGGGGGCGCAGGGCCGCGCCGAGCTTGCGGGGTGCGGGCCTTCGGGTGCTGGTCGGTGGAGTACCTGCGGGCGCCGGGCTCTGCCGGAGGGGCCGCAAGCCGAGCCCGCCGGAGGGGGAGTGCCGAGCCCTCAGGGCGCTGAGAGTGCGGGGCGCCGCACAGCGGGGGCGCCGAGCCTGCGGGGCGCCGGGTCTCCGGTGCCGGGGCCACCCGAGGGCGCAAGGAGGAGCCCGTCGGCCCGCCTTCGGACGGTCCCCCGACCCGCGCACGGCCTCGCACCGCACACGTCCTGTCCTGGCCGGCCGCCCCGGCCCCGCCCGGCCCCCGGCCTTCCGCCGTCCCGGCCCCCGGCCTTCCGCCGTCCCGGCCCCCGCCCGACGCCCCGCCCCTCGGGCTTCCCCGCGCACCCCTCCCGACCGGGCCTCGCCGAACTCGCCACCTCTCGGCCCGACATCTCGGCCCGATCACCGCTGATCCCCCGTCATCCCCGCACCTCCGCCCGGCGACCCGCCCGCCATCCCCCTCGGTTTACCTCCTCATTACGCGTGTAAGTTTACGCTTGTTAGGCGAGCGTCGGGGCTCCGGCGCCCGCTTCCGCCACCGCGCGTATCAGGAGCTGAGCGAGATGACTCTCACCGACGCCGTCCCGGCCCCCCTCCCCGTGCAGCCGCCGGAGGGCTGCCCCTTCGACCCGCCGCCCGAGTTCGCGGCGCTGCGTGCCGCCGAACCGCTCTCGCGGATCGCGCTGCCCGACGGCACCACCGCCTGGCTCGCCACCCGCTACGCCGACATCCGCGCGATCCTCGGCGACACCCGATTCAGCTCCGACACCACGCGCCCCGGCTACCCGCTCAGCGGCATGACCGGCGGCGCCCCCGCCGGACGGCGCGGCTTCATCCGCATGGACCCGCCCGAGCACACCCGGCTGCGCCGCATGGTCACCCGCGAGTTCATGGTCAAGCGCGTCGAGGCGCTGCGCCCGGAGATCCAGGCGCTCACCGACCGCCTCTGCGACGACCTGGAGGCCACCGTGCGCGCACACGGCCGCGCCGACCTCGTCGAAGCCCTCGCCCTGCCGGTGCCCTCACTCGTCATCAGCCTGCTGCTCGGCGTCCCGTACGACGATCACGACCTCTTCCAGCGGCTCACCGGCACCCTGCTCTCCCGCACCGTCACCGACGCCGAGCGCGAGGAGGCGCGGTGCGAACTCCGCGACTACCTCGACCGGTTGGTCACCGCGAAGGAGGCCGAGCCGGGCGACGACATCCTCGGCCGCCTCATCACCGAACAGCAGCGCACCGGCGAGATCACCCACGACGACGTCACCGCCTTCGCCGCCCTGCTGCTCATCGCCGGACACGAGACCACCGCCAACATGATCGGGCTGAGCGCCCTGACGCTGATGCGCGACGAGGAGAGCGCCCGGCAACTGCGCGAGGAACCGGCGCTCATCCGCGGCGCCGTCGAGGAACTGCTCCGCTTCCACAGCATCATCCGCAACGGCCCGCGCCGCGTCGCCACCGCCGACATCGAGATCGGCGGCCACCTCATCCGCGCCGGTGAGGGCGTCGTCGTCGCCGTCCCCTCCGCCAACCGTGACGAGGAGACGTTCCCCGAGGCCCACCGCCTCGACATCCGCCGCCCCAACGCCCAGCACCACGTCGCCTTCGGCTACGGCATCCACCAGTGCCTGGGGCAGGCGCTGGCCCGCGTCGAACTCCAGGTCGTGCTCGCCACCCTGCTGCGCCGCTTCCCCGGCCTGCGGCCCGCCGAACCGCTGGACGCCATCCCGTTCCGCACCGACATGTCGATCTACGGCTGCCACGCCCTGCCGGTCACCTTCTGACGGCGGTACCGTCCTTCCGCCGGACCCTCGGAACGTACGCACCAACAGACCCACCGAACACAGGAGTTACCTGCCATGAAGATCACTCTTGACGCCGACAAGTGCTGCGCCGCCGGTCAGTGCGTGCTCGTCGCCCCCGAGGTCTTCGACCAGCGGGACGAGGACGGCGTCGTCGTGCTGCTCGACGACGCGCCGCCCGCCGAGCAGCACGACGCGGTCCGCGAGGCGGCCGCCCTCTGCCCCGCCGCCGTCATCGAGCTGCACGCGTGAGCGCCCGCCCCCTCGCCGTCGTCGGCGCCTCCGCCGCCGGACTGGCCGCCGCCGAGACGCTGCGCCGCTCCGGCTGGCGGGGCCCGCTGACCCTGATCGGCGACGAACCCCACCTGCCGTACGACCGGCCGCCGCTGTCCAAGCAACTGCTGCACGGCACCTGGGAGCGCGAGAAGCTGCTGCTGCGCACCGCCGACCAGCTCGCCCCGCTCGACCTCGACCTGCGGCTCGGCACCCGCGCCACCGGCCTGGACGCCGCCACCCGCACCCTGACGCTCGACGGCGGCGAACGCCTCGCCTGCGCCGGGGTGATCGTGGCCACCGGCGTCACCGCCCGCACCCTGCCCGGCGCGGACGGCCTCGACGGCGTCCTGACCCTGCGCACCCTCGACGACGCGGTGGCGCTCCGCGCCCGGCTCTCCGGCACCGGCCACCGCCTCGTCGTCGTCGGCAACGGCGTCCTCGGCTGCGAGGCCGCCGCCGTCGCCCGGGAGCTGGGGCACGACGTCACCCTCGTCGGCCGCGACCCCGTCCCGATGGCGCGCGCCGTCGGGCCCGAGGTCGGCACGCTGCTCGCCGAGGAGCACCGCACCCGCGGCGTCCGCCTGGTCACCGGCGACGTCGCGGAGTTCCTGACCGGCCCGGTACCCGGCACGGCCGGCGGGGTCCGGCTCACCGACGCCACCGAACTGCCCGCCGACACCGTCCTGCTGGCCATCGGCTCCGCACCGGCCGTCGGCTGGCTGCGCGGCGAGCCCGCCCTCGACACCACCGACGGACTGCGCTGCGACGCGTACTGCGCGGCGGCCCCCGGCATCTACGCCGCCGGGGACGTGGCCCGCTGGGACCACCCGCTGCACGGCGCCCCGCTCCGCTTCGAGCACCGGATGAACGCCACCGAGCAGGGCATGGCCGCCGCCCGCAACCTCCTGGCCGAACTCGCCGCGGAACAGACCCCCGGTGCCCCCGCCGCCGAGGACGCCCCGGACGCCACGCCCGCACCCGAGCGCCGCCCGTTCGCCCCCGTGCCGTACTTCTGGTCCGACCAGTACGGCATCAAGCTCCAGGCGTACGGACTCACCGCGGGCGCCGACCGGACGGAGACCGCCGTCCTGGACCGCGCCGCCCGCAGCGCCGTCGCCCTCTACGGACGCGACGGCGCCGCCACCGGCGTCCTCGCCGCCGGACTGCCGCCCCGCCAGGTGCGGGCGCTCCGCGCCGTCGTCGCCACGCCGCTGCCCTGGGAGGAGGCACGCGCCCGCACCCGGGCGGTCATCGCCCCCGCCTGACGGTGCCCGATCATGGAGGGATGACCGACTCGTACGTACGGGTGCGCGGCGCCCGTGAGCACAACCTCCGCACCGTCGATGTGGACATCCCGAGGGACGCGCTGGTCGCGTTCACCGGGGTGTCCGGATCGGGCAAGTCCTCCCTGGCCTTCGGCACCCTCTACGCCGAGGCGCAGCGCCGCTACTTCGAATCGGTCGCCCCGTACGCCCGCCGGCTGATCCACCAGGTCGGCGCGCCCAAGGTCGATCAGGTCAGCGGGCTGCCGCCGGCCGTCGCCCTGGAGCAGCGCCGCTCCGCGCCGTCCGCCCGCTCCTCCGTCGGCACCGTCACCACCCTCTCCAACTCGCTGCGGATGCTCTTCTCCCGCGCCGGTGACTACCCCGAGGGCGCCGCCCGCCTCGACTCCGACGCCTTCTCGCCCAACACCGCGGCCGGCGCCTGCCCGCGGTGCCACGGTCTTGGGCGCGTCCACCGCGTCACCGAGGACTCCCTCGTCCCCGACCCGTCGCTGACCATCCGCGAGGGCGCCGTCGCCGCCTGGCCCGGCGCCTGGCAGGGCAAGAACCTCCGCGACATCCTCGCCACCCTCGGCCACGACATCGACCGGCCCTGGCGCGACCTGCCGCCCGCCGACCGCGAGTGGATCCTCTTCACCGACGAACAGCCCGTCGTCACCGTCGAACCGGTCCGCGAAGCGGGCCGCATCCAACGCCCGTACAAGGGCCAGTACATGAGCGCCCGCCGCTATGTGCTGCACACCTTCGCCGATTCCAAGAGCGAGACGCTGCGCACCCGGGTCCGCGGCTTCATGATCACCGAACCGTGTCCGGCGTGCGGCGGACGGCGGCTGCGCCCCGAGGCGCTGGCCGTCACCTTCGCCGGCCACGACATCGCCGAACTGGCCGCCCGCCCGCTCGGCGCGCTCGCCGCCCTGCTCGCGCCCACCGCGCACCGCGACGACGAGGGCGTCGCCGCCACCCTCGCCCGCGACCTCGTCGCCCGCATCGAGGTCCTCACCGAACTCGGCCTCGGCTACCTCGCCATGGACCGCCCCGCGCCCTCCCTCTCCGCCGGGGAACTCCAGCGCCTGCGCCTCGCCACCCAGCTCCGCTCCGGCCTCTTCGGCGTCGTCTACGTCCTCGACGAACCCTCCGCCGGACTCCACCCCGCCGACACCGAATCCCTCCTCGGCGTCCTCGGACGGCTCAAGGAGGCGGGCAACTCCCTCTTCGTCGTCGAACACGACATGGACGTGGTGCGCAGCGCCGACTGGCTGGTCGACGTCGGTCCGCGCGCCGGTGAGCACGGCGGCCGCATCCTGCACAGCGGGCCCGTCGCCGCGCTCGCCGACGCCACGGAGTCCGCCACCCGCCGCTTCCTCTTCGACCCCGCGCCGCCCCCGCAGCGCACCCCCCGCACGCCCACCGGCACCCTCGCGCTGCGCGGCGTCACCCTCCACAACCTCCGCGAGCTGGACGCCGACTTCCCGCTCGGCGTCTTCACCGCCGTCACCGGCGTCTCCGGCTCCGGAAAGTCCACCCTCGTCACCCGGGTCCTGGCCGACGCCGTCCGCGACCACCTGGGGGCGGCGGAGGAACCGGCCGCCCCGGACGACGGCAACGCCGAGGACGCGGACGGCGACCGCGCCCGGATCGCCTCCGTGACGGGCCTGTCCGCCGTCGGCCGGCTGGTCCGCGTCGACCAGAAGCCCATCGGCCGCACCCCGCGCTCCAACCTCGCCACCTACACCGGCCTCTTCGACGCGGTCCGCAAGGTCTTCGCCGCCACCGACGAGGCCCGCGCCCGCGGCTACACCGCCGGCCGCTTCTCCTTCAACGTCGCCGCCGGACGGTGCGAGACCTGCCAGGGCGAAGGCTTCGTCGCCGTCGAACTCCTCTTCCTGCCCGGCACCTACGCCCCCTGCACCGCCTGCCACGGCGCCCGCTACAACCCCGAGACCCTGGAGATCACCTTCCGCGGCCGGACCGTCGCCGACGTCCTCGCGATGACCGTCGACGCCGCCGCGGAGTTCCTCGCCGACGTCCCCGCCGCCGCCCGCAGCCTGCGCACCCTGCGCGAGGTGGGCCTGGGCTACCTGCGGCTCGGCCAGCCCGCCACCGAACTCTCCGGCGGCGAGGCCCAGCGCATCAAACTCGCCACCGAACTCCAGCGCACCCGCCGCGGCCACACCCTCTACCTCCTCGACGAGCCCACCACCGGCCTGCACCCCGCCGACACCGAGGTACTCCTGCGCCAACTGCACGGACTGGTGGACGCCGGACACACCGTCGTGGTCGTCGAACACGACATGGGCGTGGTCGCCGGCGCCGACCACGTCATCGACCTCGGGCCCGGCGGCGGCGCGGACGGCGGCAGGATCGTCGCCGCCGGCACCCCCCAGCAGGTCGCGGCCGCCCCCGGCAGCCGCACCGCCCCCTACCTCGCCCGCGCCGGGGCCCGCCCGGCGGGCGGCTGACCGGCCCCGTTAATGTACGCAGGTCATATCAGCGACACGGATCGTCCAGCACACGAAGGGGGCACTCGCATGGCAGACATCGAGAAGGCCAGGGAGCAGTTCGCGCGGTTCGACGGGGACGGCGACGGCCTGGTCACCGCCGATGAGTTCAAGCGCGCCATGGCGGAGATGGGCGACCCGTTCGTCACCGGCCCGATCGCCGAGTCCGTCATCAAGGCCAAGGACACCGACGGCGACGGCCGGATGTCCTTCGACGAGTTCTGGACCGCGCTCCAGGGCTGACCACGCCCGCCCGGGGCGGACGGCACACCCGCCGCCCGCCCCGGACGCCGCCCTCAGCCCGCGCGGCCCGGCCGTACGCCCGCCGGGTCCATCGGCGGCGGCGCGTCCGCCGCGCCGGTGCCCCACCCGGACGGCGATCCGCCCACGGTGAACGCCAGCTCCCGCGCCCCGCGCAGCTCCCCGGTCGTCAGATACGTCCGCTGCCGCGCGACGCCGTCGAGCCGTACCGACCGCACATAGCGGTCGTGCGCCGACGTACCGGGCGCCGTCACGGTGAAGCGGCCCGCCGGGTAGAACGCCCGGTCCAGCCGCAGGTCGACGCGGTCGAAGACCGGAGTGCTCAGCCCCCAGGTGTCGGTGCCGGGCTGCACGGGGAACACCCCGATCGACGACAGCACCATCCACGCCGACATCGTCCCCAGATCGTCGTTGCCGGTCATCCCGGTCGGCGCGTCCGTGAACAGCGTCAGCGCCGCGTGCACCACATCCGTCGTCTTCCACGGCTGACCGGTGGAGAGATACGTGTACGGCGCGATGAGGTCCGGCTCGTTCTGCGGGTTGTACTTGTCCGCGTTGTAGTAGTCGTACGGCCCGTTGACCCACACCTCGCGCGCGGTCCGCTCCGGGTCCTTCAGCAGCGCGCCGTAGGCGAAGAAGGAGTCCAGCCGCTCGGTCGCCTTCTCCTTGCCGCCGATGAGGGAGAGCATCCCGGGCAGATCCTGCGGCACCAGCCACTGGTACTGCCACGCCGTGCCCTCGTGGAACCCCTCGCTCTTCGCCGGATCGGCGGGCCCGGTGAACGCGCCCCGCCCGTCCCGTGCCCGGAAGAAGCCGGTCGAGGCGTCGAAGACCTTCCGGTAGTTCTGCGCCCGCGCCGCGTACCGGTCGGCGTCCGCGTCATGCCCCAGATCGCGCGCCATCCGCGCCAGCGCCGCGTCCGCCAGGGCGTATTCGAGCGTCGCCGACCCGCCGTGGTCGAAGTCGGAGTCCCCGGGCTTGGCGTGCGGACGCCCCTTGAGGAACGGGACGAAACCGTTCCTGAGGTACTCCGCGTTGCCCTCCCGGCCCACCGCCGGGGAATCGGCCGGCGGCACCCCGTCGGCGTTCCGCTTCAACGCCGCGTACGCCTCCTCCTCGTGCCCGGCGAGCAGCCCCTGCCGGTAGGCGTTGGTCAGGAACGGCGTCACCGGATCGCCGGTCATGATGTTCGTTTCGACCGTGCCGTAGCCCCACTTGGGCAGCCAGCCGCTCTCCTCGCCGGCCCGCAGCACCGACAGCGCCATGTCCCGCGACTCCCGCGGCGCGAGCAGCGCCAGGAGCTGCGCCTGGGTGCGGTAGGTGTCCCACAGCGACCAGTTCTGGTAGTACGTGAACCCGCGTGCGGTGTGAACGCGCTGGTCCCAGCCCCGGTAGCGGCGGTCCACATCCATCCCGGTGTTGGGCGCGAGGAACGAGCGGTACAGCGACGAGTAGAACGTCCGCCGCAGCACCGGATCGCCGCCGGCCACCCGCACCTGCCCCAGGCGCCGCTCCCACGCCGCGTCCGCCGCGGCCCGCGCCCGGTCGAAGGACGTCCCGCCCTCCGCCCGCAGATTGCGCGCCGCGCCCGCCGCGTCCACATAACTGATCGCGGTGGCCGCCTCGACGGTGCGGCCCTTCCGGGTGTCGAAGCGGACGTACGCACCGTGCCGCCCCGCCGCCGTCGAATCCGCCGAACCGGGCGTCACCGTGTCGCCCCGCCACGTCCCGTAGGAGGCGAACGGCCGGTTGAAGCGGGTGAGCGTGTACACCGTGTACGGCCGGGTGTCCTGGCAGAAGCCGCGGCCGGTGACGGCGGTGCGCACGGTGTGCGAGTCCAGCACCTCGACCCGGCTGGAGACCACCTCGTGCAGCGCCTGACCGGCGTTGAGCAGCACATTCGCCTTCTCCGTCGCCGGGAAGACATACCGCTGCCGCCCGGTGTGCGCGGTCGCGGTCAGCTCCGCGCCGATCCCGCCGTACGACGTGAGCTCGACGCGGTACGAGCCGGGGCGGGCCGACTCGCCGTCATGGCTGAAGGCCGCGGCGTACTTGGCGTAGTCGGTCTCGGTGACGTCGCCGGTGGTCGGCAGCGTCGGCAGATCGCCGCCGAGACCGCAGCCGACGCCGGAGATGTGCACGGCACTGAAGCCGCGGATGTGGTCGTCGTCGTAGTCGTAGCCCGTGGTGTGGCCGGTGTCGGGGGAGAGCTGCACCATCCCGAACGGCACGGCCGCGCCCGGGTAGGTGTTGCCGTCGTTACGGCTGCCGATGAAGGTGTTGACCAGGTCGGTGAGGCGGCCGGACGGCGGCGCGGCCTGCGCGGCGGGGGCTGCGAGCGCACCCCCGACGAGCGCGGCCGCCAGCACCGCACCGGCGGTACGCAGCCGGGTGCGACGGGGCCATGGCATGGGTGGACCTCCGGGGTGAGCGCGGCGCGGCCCACCGGACGCGGCCGGGCACCGGGGCGCGCGGCAGGGCGGCGGGCCGGCACCACGGGAGCCGACAACGTTGTCAGGGCGGGCTCATTCTTGGGGGCGGCCCGGGGCCCGTCAAGAGGGCCCGGCGGCCTTCGGTAACGGAAGACCGCCATCGGATGTCTTGACGATGACACGTCAAAAAAGTCGGCGGCGTGGCCTTGTCCTCTGCGCGGGGCCGTGTCTGAATGGGCTCCGCATTCAGGTTGCTGAACACACGTCAGATCCGTGTGCCGGCACGGGACCGCGCCCGCGGCCCCGCGCGGACGCCCGCCGCACCCCACCGGGCGCCCCGGCCTTTCGTCCCCCCCCCCCCACGCGAAGGCGGACCCCACATGAGACACGGCAAGCTCGGCATCGGCAGCGCACTCGCCGTCGGCGCGGCACTCGCCGGCACCCTCGCCATGGCCCCGGCCGCCGGTGCGGTGGACCCCGACACCGCCACCATCGGCTTCGACTGCGGCAGCTACGGCAAGGGCACCGCCACCCTCACCGCCACCCAGGACGGCACCGCCGCCACCATCAGCGTCTCCACCTCGGCCGTCACCGCGCCCATGGATGTGGCCGAGAACTCCGTCAATTCCACCCTCACCCTCACCAAGAACGGGTCGGACACCGCCACCTTCAGCGGCAGCTCCAACCCGAAGATCCCCTCCGGCAGCGCCGTCAGCACCGGCCCGCTCACCGGCACCGTCGCCTCCGGCGACAAGCTCGAAGCCACCTCCCTGAAGGTCGTGGTCTTCGGCATCACCGCCACCTGCAAGGCCACGAGCGCCCAGGACCCGGGCCCGTTCGTCTTCTGACCCGCCACGCACGGAAGACGGCGGGCCCCGGGAAGCCCCCCGGGGCCCGCCGTCCGGCCGTGCGCCGTCAGCCCGTTCCGCCGCCCGGACCGGCGGCCCGCCGGGCCGCCTTTCCGACCTCCGAGCGCCGGTAGGAGTAGCCGAAGTAGACGATCAGGCCGATCAGGAACCACACCACGAACCGCACCCAGGTCTGCCACTCCAGGAACGTGATCAGCCAGAGCGAGAAGAGCACCCCGAGTGCCGGCACCACCGGCATCCCCGGTGTGCGGAACGTCCGCGGCAGATCAGGGCGCTTGTACCGCAGCACGATCACCGCGACGCAGACCACCACGAACGCCAGCAGGATGCCGATGTTGGTCAGCTCCGCGGCCTCGCCGATCGGCAGGAAACCGGCGATGGCCGCCGACGCCACCCCGACGATCCAGGTCACCCGGGTCGGTACGTGCCGCGTCGGATGTGTCTTCGCGAACCACTTCGGCAGCAGCCCGTCCCGGCTCATCGAGAACCACACGCGGGTCACGCCCAGCATGAAGGTGAACATCACGGTGAGGATGCCGATGATCGCACCGACCGCGATGACGTCCGCGATGCTGCTCAGCCCTACCGACTTGAACGCCGACGAGAAGCCGCTCTCCGGATCGATGTCCTTGTAGTTCTGCATGCCCGTCAGCACCAGGCACGCCAGGACGTACAGCACCATCGAGATGACCAGCGAGTAGATGATCGCCTTCGGCATGTGGCGCTGCGCGTCCTTCGACTCCTCGGCCGCCGTGCTCATCGCGTCGTAGCCGAAGACGGCGAAGAAGACGGTGGCGGCGCCGGTGAACGCGCCGCTCACGCCGAACGGGAAGAACGGGTGGTAGTTCGCCGTCCTGATGTGGAAGAAGCCGACGGCGATGACACCGACCACCACCAGGACCTTCAGCCCCACCACGATCATCTCGAAACGGGCCGCGTTCTTGATGCCCAGCGTCAGCAGATAGGCGATCAGCAGGCAGAGGACCGCGGCGAAGAGGTCCACCCGGTGGCCCGGACCGGTGCCGGGCGCGCCCAGCATCCAGGCCGGCAGCGTCGCCCCCATCTCGCCCACCAGGAAGCTGAAGTAGCCGGAGATGCCGATGGCGACCACCGCCACGATCGCGGTGTACTCCAGCAACAGATCCCAGCCGATGAACCAGCCCGCCAGCTCACCGAGGACCGCGTAGCCGTAGGTGTACGCCGATCCGGCCTTCGGGATCAGTCCGGCGAACTCCGCGTACGAGAACGCCGCCGCGGCGCTGGCGATGCCCGCGATCAGGAAGGAGATCAGCACGGCGGGCCCGGCCTTGCCGTTGGCGACCGTACCGGCCAGCGTGAAGATGCCGGCGCCGATGATGCCGCCGACGCCGATCGCGGTGAGCTGCCACAGACCCAGCACCCGTGTCAGTTGCTGGGCCGAGCCGCCCTCCGCCTCCTCGATGTGCTCGATCGGTTTGCGGCGCAGTACACCGTGTCCTGGGCGCAGCCCCATTGGTGACCTCCGTACCCTCCGTCGTGGCCTGACGGCGGCTCATGATGGACCCTCGGTGGCCGGCGGGGAAGGTGCCTCCCCGGGCTGTTCACGCCGGCCGGGCGAGGAGATCACCGGGGCATGCCGGGACGGAGTCAGTCCGTCTCCTCCAAGCGGAATCCGACCTTGAGACAGACCTGGTAGTGCTCGATCTCGCCGTCGGAGAGGTTCCCGCGCACCTGGGAGACCTCGAACCAGTCGAGGTTGCGCAGGGTCTGCGAGGCGCGCCGTACGCCGTTGCGGATCGCGGCGTCGACGCTCTCGTGGGACGTGCCGACGATCTCCGTCACACGGTAGGTGTGGTTCGTCACGGTGGTCTCCCTGGCCGGGGCGGCGCTCCGCCCGTGCCCTCTCACCGTGCCCCAGCTCCGCCCGGCCCACCAGCGGGATTGACCCGCCCGGAGCCGTCCCCCCTACGGGACGACCGTCACCGGCCAGCGCCCGGTCTTCACCAGCCGGACCGCGACCGACCCCATGATGCGGTGCCCGGCCGACTCCGAGGCGCCCACGACCACGGCGTCCGCCCGCAGCTCGTCGGCCATCTGCACCATCCCGGCGTACGGGTCGCCGCGCAGCGTGTGGAACTCCCAGCGCATGTGGTAGATGCCCTGGAGCCGCTCCACGGAGCGGCGGATCTCCGCCATCAGCTCCTCGGCCACCTCATGGGTGGTGTCGACGACCGGCGCGCCCATCGCCGCCCCGGCGGCCAGCATCGGCTGGATGTACACCAGCGCCAGCTTCGCGCCCTGGCGGCGGGCCAGCCCGGCGGCGTAGGCGGCGGCGCGCCACGACGAGCCGGAGCCGTCGATGCCGACGACGATGACCTTCGGGCCGTCCGTACCGCGCTCGAACACGGGCTGCTGCTTGTCCTCCACACCTCGAGGTTATCCGTACGTCTGTCCGTACGGGCGGCCGGGACCGGGTGTCCGTACGGCGCGCGGTCAGACGGCGCGCGGCGGCCAGCTCCCCGGCTCCAGGACGCCCAGCACATAGGCGCGGGCCACCAGCGCGGTCCGGCCCTGGACCCGCCAGCGGCGCGCCAGCCGGGAGAGGTGGTAGTTGACGCCGTCGACGGTCAGCCCCAGCGCGGAGCCGATCGCCGCGGTCGTGGCCCCGCCCGCGGCCAGCGCCAGGATCCGGCCCTCGACCGGGCTGACCCGGCCGCGCGGCGCGGGCGGCGGTGCCGCCGGCTCGCGCACCTTCAGCAGCGCCAGCAGCGCCGGGGGGCGGGCCGACGGATCGCCCACCGGGTCGAGGGACAGCTCACCCTGGCGCGCCACCCCGTCCGTCCCCCGCCAGCCCACCGCCACCGGGTAGCGCGAGCGGCGGCCCAGCCGCAGCGCCTCCGTCAGCCGGTCCAGTTGCGCCGTGTCCCGGGGCCGGAAGAGGTCCAGGAGGTTGCGGCCGCAGAGCCGGCCGGGGGCGACGCCCCACTCGCCGGCCATCGCCGGGTTCGCGATCAGCACCCCGCCGTCCGCCCGGCACACCGCGATCGGGGTGGGGAGCCGGTCGAGCAGGGTCAAAAAGTGGTTGCGCCAGGAGTTGTGCGGGCCCTTGCCGGGGGTGCCCGGCGGGGGGAACGCCACGCCCTCCGCCGCGATCTCCGCGGCTTTGGTACAGCCTCTGTCCGGTGTTCCGCTGCGCACCGTACCCGCCTCGGCTCCGTCCGCCATGCCCTGCCGACCCTTCCTCGTCCCGCCTCGGAACGGCGGGGAAAACCACTGCACAATCATGCAGTGGCGGGCGCGGGCCGGGTACCCCTATAGCCGCAGCACGCCGCGGTGACCTGCGCGGGTGTCCGTCCGGCGGCCGCGGATTAGGGGTTGTGCCAGGGGTTCACGTGCCGGGGCCGCGGCTCGTGAGGGGCCGGCTCCGTGCCGGGGCTGCGGCCGGCCGGGCGTCCTCGCGTACGGGGTCGTGACGTCCGGCGGCTGTCCCGGGGCAGCCGCCGGACGGTGAGGGCGGCCCGGCCCGTCAGCCGTCCGCCCGGCCCACGGGAAGATCCCGGGCCGCCCGCGGTTCCGCGTCCCGGGCCGAGGGAGCGGTGTCCGTCCCCCGGCGTCCGGTCGCCTGCACCACCAGCAGGGCCAGACCCGCGACGGTGACGTTCCGGGTCGCCGCGTCCAGCCCGTTCCACTGCTTCGACTGCCACATCGCGAACCACTCGCCGCCCACCGCGAGGAACCCGGCGCCGAACAGCACCAGCACCATCAGCAGCCCGGCCACCGCCGCCGTCCGCGCCCGCCCGGGGGAGCCCCGCCGCAGCCGCAGCGCCCACCACCCCGCGCCGATCGCCAGCAGCGCCGCGGCCACCGTTTCCCAGACGATGATCGCCACATACGCGCCGTCCTGCACCGTGCGGGAGGTCACCGCCCGCCACATCAGGTCCTCGTCCCGGAACGTCGTGTCCATCGCCAGGACATGGCGGACGAACTCCTGGTTGGTGGCGAAATCGGTGATGTTGCCGAACGCGACGAGCGCCATGTACAGCGCGACGATCCCGGTCAGCACGACCGCGGCGGCCGGTGAACCGCCCCGCGTGGCCCGTTCGGACACTGTTCCTCCCCTGGTCGGCCGGGCCCCGGTGGCCACGGCCCGTGCAGCCTGCCACGACCGCCGCCCGAACGTGCCCGACCTGCCGCCGCCCGCCCTCACCGGGCGTCAACTCCCGTACGCTGCTGACCGTTCGACCGGGTGAGCGACCGGTGGACGGCGGCGCGGTGCGCGGTCGCGGAGCGAGCGGAAGAGCGGGACGGATGAAAAAGGTGTGGGCCGCGGGAGCGGTGGCCGTGGCGGCGGCCGGACTGATCACGGTGGCGGCCACCGCGGGCGCGCAGACGGCCCCGGCGACATACGCCACCAGTACCTCCGTCGGCGTCCACAACGCCTACGAGAAGGACAAGTACCCCTACTTCGCCGACGCGTTGGACTCCGGCGCCTCCCTCATCGAGGTCGATGTGTGGACCAACGGCTTCGGCCGCTCCTGGCGCGTCTCGCACAACAACCCGCTCGGCGACAACAGCAACTGCGAGGGTGCCACCACCCCGGCCGAACTCCGCACCAAGGAACGCGACCAGGACTTCGCCGGCTGCCTCGCCGACATGCGCGCCTGGCACGACGCGCACCCCGGCCACCGGCCGGTGCTCATCAAGGTCGAGATGAAGGACGGCTTCAACGACAAGGGTGGCCGCGGTCCCGCCGCCTTCGACACACTGGTCCGGCAGAAGCTGGGCGACGCGGTCTACGGCCCCGGCGACCTGACCGCCGGGCACGCCACCCTGGACGAGGCGGTGCGCGCCGGCGGCTGGCCCGGACGCGACGCCCTCAAGGGGAAGTTCCTCTTCGAGCTGATCCCCGGCACCGTCGAGGAGAAGAACCCCCTCGACAAGCTCTGGACGGACGTCGAGTACGCCGGCCACCTCAAGGACCTCGCAGCCAAGGGCACGTTGTCGCAGGCCACGGCCTTCCCCGCGGTGCACGGCGCGGCCGGCGGCGACCCCCGGAGCCGGTACGGGGACGCGTCGCTGCGCCCGTGGTTCGTGATGTTCGACGGTGACGCCTCGACGTACCTCGCCGACGGGATCGACACCGCCTGGTACGACACCCGCCACTACCTGCTGATCATGACGGACGCCCACAAGGTGGCCCCGGAGATCGACGGGACGAAGCCCGGCGAGAGCGAGGCGCTGGCCCGCGTCCGCCAACTCGCCGGCGCGCACGCCAGCTTCGCCACCGCCGACTGGTATCCGCTGCCGTCCGTCCTCAAGGCCGTCGAGCCGCGCGGCGGTTCCTGACCGGCGGGCCCGGAACCGGCGCGCTCAACGGGGCCCCGGCGCGGACCGCTCCGCCCGAACGGGCGGCACGGCCCCGCGCCGGGGCCCTGCGGCGCCGCTCACACCAGCGCGTCCCCGACGTTGTGCCGGATCAAGGTCTCGGCCAGACCGGTCTCGTTGGGGAAGTCCATCGGGACGATGCCGAGCCCCTGCCAACCGGCGCCCTCACCCTCCAGCAGGCTCTTGACCTGCGGGTTGAGGCGGTCCGCGTTGGAGCGGGGCGGCAGCAGCGCCGCGGTGGAGACATAGTTGACGAACAGCTTCCCCGGCTCCGCGACGGCCTTGCGGAACTGCGCCTCGATCTTCGGGAACTTGCCGATCGGCTCCGTCATGTAGTCGTCCTGGATGTCGAACAGCTCCGACGCGCCGTAGCGCACGCCCGGCATGTCGTCGGCGTCGGCCAGCAGTACGACCCGGCCGCGCGCCTCGCCCAGCGCCGGCAGGCCGCCGTCCAGCCGGAACAGGGAGCGGTAGCCCTTGCCGTCGAGGTAGATGTCGAAGATCCGGCGGAACTCCTCCGCCGGTACCTCGGAGTACTCCTGCTGCACCCGCATCAGCACCGTCTCCGACGGCTGCGCCGCCAGGAAGTCCCGGCAGGCGTTGAGCACATCGCCGAACATCAACTCCTGGTAGAACGCGCCGTGATGGATGGCGAAGACGTCGTCGATGGCGCGGCAGCGGATGTCGAGGAAGCGGATGCCGCTCGCCAACTGCTCACCGATCGAGGTGTTCTGGCACTCCGTCCAGGGGCCGCCGTGCCGGGCGCCCGAGTCGTGGGTGCCCGGGATCGACAGCCGCTGCACGGGCGTGGCGTCGCCGACCGCCGCCAGCCAGTTCTGCGCGGAGACCGTCGCCGTGCGGCGGTCCGGCGCGGCCACCGCGGCACCCGCTCCCGCGCCCGCCAGCATTCCCGCGCCCGCCAACGCGGCCGCGCCCTTGAGGAAACCCCGCCGATCCAGCCCCATGCCGACACCCTGCCCTGGTCCGTGGTACGCCCGGACCTACCGGTGCGTACAGGTGATCGAGGTATCGAACCACACGGGCCCGCCGCACGGCACCCGTGCGGCGGGCTTCACAAGGCGGGGGAGGGGGCGGATCCGGTCAGCGGCGTACCGAGAGCGACAGGGCGAAACGCCCGGCCGCATCCGTCCACCAGTGCGTCAACTCCATTCCGGCAGCGGCCAGTTCACCGCGTACGCCCGCCTCGCGGAACTTCGCGGAGACCTCGGTGCGCAGTTCCTCACCCGCGGTGAACGGCACCGCCAGGCCCAGCTCCGGGATCTTCACCGTCAGCGCCCGGCGGGCGCGCAGCCGCATCTCGATCCAGGCGTCCTCGGCGTTCCACCGGGCGAGGTGGGTGAAGTCGTCCGGGTCGAAATCGGCGTTCAGCTCGCGGTTGATGACGTGCAGGACGTTCTTGTTGAACGCGGCGGTGACGCCCTGCGGATCGTCGTACGCCGCGACCAGCGTCGCCTCGTCCTTGACCAGGTCCGTGCCGAGCAGCAGCGCGTCGCCCGGGGCGAGCAGGGTGTGCATGTCGCGCAGGAACACGGCGCGTTCGGCGGGCAGCAGATTGCCGAGGGTGCCGCCGAGGAACGCCAGCAGCCGCGGGCCCGGTGTGTCCGGCAGCGTCAGCCCGTGCTGGAAGTCGGCGACCAGCGCGTGCACCGTCAGCCCGGGGTGCTCGGCGAGCAGTGAACGGCCGGCCGCCTCCAGAGCGGACGCGCTGACGTCGACCGGGACGTAGGTCTCCAGCGTCTCCAGCGCGCCGATGAGGTGGCGGGTCTTGTCCGACGAGCCGGAGCCCAGCTCGATCAGGGTGCGGGCGCCCGTCGCCGCGGCGATCGCGCCGGACCGGGCCAGCAGGATCTCCCGTTCGGCGCGGGTCGGATAGTAGACCGGCAGCCGGGTGATCTCGTCGAACAGCTCGCTGCCGCGGGCGTCGTAGAACCACTTCGGCGGCAGCTCCTTGGGGCTGCGGGTCAGCCCGCGCCGGACATCGGCGCGCAGCGCCGCCGCGGTGGCGTCGGCGGGCAGGGCGGTGGTGAGGGAGAAGGGGCTCACGGTGTGTGCTCCTCGAGCGGGGTGAGGTGGACGCCGCCGCGGGTGGCCCGCAGCAGGGTGCCGTCGGGCACCTCGGTCCAGTGGGGGGAGTCGTCGAACGGCTCGGAGGCGACGACCGTGCCGCCGCCCGGGACCGCCAGATGGAAGAGGGTGTCGCCCCAGGTGGTGGCGGCGATGGTGACGCCGTCGGTCAGCAGGAACGTCAGCCGGGAGCCGGGCGCCGCCTCGGCCACCGCCGTGACGGTGTGCGCCAGCGCCTGCCCCATGTCGTCGCCCGAGGCGAGCCGGTGGCGGATGAGGGCCCAGCAGAACGCGGCGTCGCAGCGGGCCGCCAGCCGCAGCAGATCGGCCGGCGGCAGCGACGCGGTGAGCGGCGCCAGCGAATCCGGCCAGCCGCGTACCGCGCCGTTGTGGCTGAAGAGGTGCCCGTCACCGGTGTACGGCGCGGCCGCCGCCTCGGCGTCGGCGCCCGACTCGGTGGCGTCCCGCACCGCGGCCAGCAGCGCGCCGGTGCGGACCACCCGCGCGATGCCGGGCAGGCACTCGTCGGCCCAGATCGGGCCGGCGCGGCGGTAGCGGGCCGGTTCGGGATCGCCCGGCGCGTACCAGCCGACGCCGAAACCGTCGGCGTTGACCGTGCCGTGGCGCTGGTGACGCGGCGCCCACGACTGGTGGTACAGGCCGTGCGGCGGATCCAGGACGATCTGCCGGACGGGCACGGGCGGGCCCACGTAGGCGAGATGACGGCACATCGCTCACCGCCCTCCCCGCGGCGGGCCGGGGCGCCTCACGCTTCCCCTGGGGCGGCGTCGCGGGCGGTGCGGAACCCGGCGAAGATCTGCCGCCGCACCGGCAGGTCCCAGTTGCGGAACGTGCCCCGGCAGGCCACCGGATCGACGGCGAACGAACCGCCCCGCAGCACCTTGTACGCCCCGCCGAAGAACACCTCCGAGTACTCCCGGTAGGGGAACGCGGCGAACCCCGGGTACGGCAGGAAGTCATCGGCGGTCCACTCCCACACATCGCCGATCAACTGCCCGACGCCCAGCGGCGAACGGCCCTCGGGGTAGCTGCCGACCGGGGCGGGCCGCAGATGGCGCTGGCCGAGGTTGGCGTGGCCGGGCTCCGGGTCCGCGTCGCCCCACGGGTAGCGGCGGGAGCGGCCGGACGCCGGATCGTGCCGGGCGGCCTTCTCCCACTCGGCCTCGGTGGGCAGCCGCCGCCCCGCCCAGCGCGCGTAGGCGTCCGCCTCGTACCAGCTTATGTGCAGCACCGGCTCGTCCGGCGGCACCTCCTCGACGGTGCCGAAGCGGCGGCGCAGCCAGCTCTCGCCGTCGCGCCGCCAGAACAGCGGGGCGCGCAGGCCGTGTTCGCGGACCTGCGCCCAGCCCTCGGCGGCCCACCAGCGCGGCTCGTCGTACCCGCCGTCCTCGATGAAGCGCAGGTAGGCGGCGTTGCTGACGGGCGCGGTGTCGAGGTGGAACGGCGCCACGACGCGGGGGTGCGCGGGCCGTTCGTTGTCCAGCGCCCACGGCTCGGTGGAGGTGCCCATGGTGAACGGGCCGCCGGGGACCAGGACCTCGGCGGGCAGCGGGCCGCCGGTGGCGCCCGGGGGCTCGGGCGCGGTGAGGACGGCCGGGCCGCGGCGTAGCTGATGGGTGATGAGCATCGTCTCGTCGTGCTGCTGCTCGTGCTGGGCGATCATGCCGAACGCGAAGGCGGCGTCGAGCAGCGGACCGCCGCGCAGCGCGGAGCCCTCCAGCACGTCCAGGACCCGGCCGCGGACCTCGGCGACATAGCCGTGCGCCTCGGCGGGGCCCAGCAGCGGCAGCGACGGGCGGCTGGCGCGGGGGTGCGCGAACGCGTCGTAGACGGTGTCCAGCTCCGGGCGGAGCGCGTCACGGCCGCCGACGGTGCGCAGCAGCCACTGCTCCTCCTGATTGCCGATGTGCGCGAGGTCCCACACCAGCGGCGACATGAGCGGGGAGTGCTGGGCGAGCAGATCGGGCTCCTCGACGCAGCCGGTCAGCAGGTGGGTGCGGTCGCGGGCGGTGAGCAGCGCGGTGGCGGCGCGGGACCGCAGCGCCTCGGGATCGTGGGTCACGGGCTGTCCTTCCCGGAGAGGGGGCCGGCCTCGGGTGACCCCGTGGCGGCCATGGTGTCCAGGGCGTCCAGGTGATCATCGGCGGGGCAGCGGCCCCGGGCGACGTAGCGCGCGGTGAACGCGTCGACGGCGCCTTTGACCTCGGGGGTGGCGCCCAGCCGGGGCAGCGCCTCGCGTGCGGCGTCGAAGCAGGTCAGCGCGGCGGCGTGCAGCTCCGGATCGGTCAGCGCGGCGCGCGCCGCCCGGCGCCACAGCGGATTACGGGGCGCGGGACGGCTGCCGGCGGTCTCCGCGAGGGGCTTGACCGCGCGGTAGGCCCGCTCGGCGGCCTCGGGATCGTCGAACAGCGCGGCGGTGACGGCCAGCGGGACCACCCAGCCGTGCTCACCGGCCTGCGCGTCGATCATCCGCAGCTCCAGATGGCCGCGCGGGCGCACCGGCGGGAACAGCGTGGTGACGTGGTAGTCGAGATCCTCCAGGGTCGGTGGCCGGGGCGTCCCGCCGTGGACCCAGTCGCGGAAGGTGAGGCCCTCGGGGGCGTCCCAGGGCCCGTCCGGCCCGCGGATGCACATCACCGGGGCGTCGAGGACGTAACGGGCCCAGGCGGCGCGCGGATCGTCGTCCTGCGGCGGGGCGAGGGTGCGTGCCGGGTCGAGCTGGGACCACACGAGCTGCCGGGTGGTGCGGTAGCCGGTGGGGCACCCCTCGCTGGTGGGGGAGTTGGCGAACGCGGCGGACAGGACGGCGCCGAGCAGATGCGCCATCAGCCAGCGGCGGCCCAGACCCAGCGGCCCGGGCTCCTCGTGGCCGGCGTCGACGCAGACCTGCACCGATGCGGTGGCGCACATCATGGAGCGCCCGGCCGGGCCCCAGCGGTCGAAGTACGCCTCCATCGTGTCGTACCGGGGCTCGGTGAGGATCCGGCTGGGGGCGTGCCAGGGGTTGTGGCCGTGACCGGCGAGGCCCAGACCGTGGGCGCGGATGACGGGCCGGACCCGCGCGAGGTCGGCGGCGACCGTCTCCACGCAGGACATCAGGGAGGTCGCGGGCGGGGAGCTGAGCTCCAGTTGACCGCCCGGTTCGAAGGTGAGGAGGGAGGTGAGGGGGAGCTCCCGCAGCGCGTCGGCGACGGCGTGCAGCCGGGACGGTGCGACCGGACATCGAGGGGTGCGGGCATCGTGGACCAGCCACTCCGTCTCGACGCCGATCCGGCGGGGCGGGCCGGTCTTGAAGCAGATGCCGCGCAGATGAGCTTCGAGTTCGGCTTCGGCGACCACGGAACGTACGGGCATCGCTTCCCTCATTCCTCCGGTGCGGCTGGGCTGCCGCCCTCCACCTAAGCCGCTGTGGCGCGTGTGCTCAAGGGGGCTTCGGGCCCCGGGAAAGGCGGGCACCGCCCGGCTGCCCCGGGGCGGTGCGGCGCACCGGGGGAGCGGGCCGCCACCTGGTGGCACGGCCGTCCGGGTGAGGGGCGGGGTGGTGACCCGGGGCGGGCCGGGTACCGCCCGCCCCGGGGCCGCCCCGTCCGTATGGCCGGTCATTGGCGGTATCCGGCGAGGAAGCGGCCGATGCGGCGGATCGCGGCGTCCAGGTCGTCGGCGTGCGGGAGGGTGAGGATGCGGAAGTGGTCCGGTCGCGGCCAGTTGAAGCCGGTGCCCTGAACGACCTGGATCTTCTCCCGCAGCAGCAGATCCAGGACGAACTTCTCGTCGTCGTGGATCGCGTGGACCTTCGGGTCGAGCCGGGGGAAGGCGTAGAGCGCGCCCCGGGGTTTGACGCAGGAGACGCCGGGGATCTCGTTCAGCCGCTCCCACGCCACGTCCCGTTGCTCCCGGAGGCGGCCGCCGGGCAGGACCAGCTCCTCGATGCTCTGGCGGCCGCCCAGCGCGGCCTGGACGGCGTACTGCGCGGGCGCGTTGGGGCACAGCCGCATGGCGGCGAGGGTGCCCAGGCCCTCCAGGTAGTCGGCGGCGTGCTGCCGCGGCCCGGAGACCACCAGCCAGCCGGAGCGGAAACCGGCGACGCGGTACGCCTTGGACAGCCCGCTGAAGGTCAGACAGACCAGGTCGGGGGCGAGCGCCGCGGCGTGGTGGTGGATCTCGCCGTCGTAGAGGATCCGGTCGTAGATCTCGTCGGCGAAGACCAGTAGCTGATGGCGGCGGGCGAGGTCGAGCATGCCCTCCAGCAGTTCGCGGGGGTAGACGGCGCCGGTGGGGTTGTTGGGGTTGATGATCACCAGTGCGCGGGTGCGGTCGGTGATCTTGGAGGCGAGGTCGTCGAGATCCGGCAGCCAGTCCGCCGACTCGTCGCAGAGGTAGTGCACCGCCTTGCCGCCGGCGAGGTTGGTCACCGCCGTCCACAGTGGGAAGTCGGGGGCCGGGATGAGGACTTCGTCGCCGTCGTCGAGCAGCGCCTGGACGGCCATGGAGACCAGCTCGGAGACGCCGTTGCCCAGGTAGACGTCGTCGACGCCGACCTCGGGCAGACCCCGGCCCTGGTAGTGCTGGGCCACCGCGCGCCGGGCGGCGAGGATGCCGCGTGACTCGGTGTAGCCGTGCGCCCGGGAGAGGTTGCGGATCACGTCCTGGAGGATCTCCTCGGGCGCCTCGAAACCGAACAGCGCGGGATTTCCGGTGTTCAGCCGCAGCACGCTGTGTCCGGCCTCCTCCAGCGCGTCGGCGTGCTCGATCACCGGGCCCCGGATCTCGTAGCAGACCTCGGCCATCTTGCTGGACTGCTTGAACTGCATACGGCGGCCTCCCCTTCGTCGTTCACCGGGCGTGGTGGCCGGGCCTCGCGCGGCGGGCGGCCTGCCGCCCGCGCGTCGTCGCCGACCGCTCCTCGTCCCGCCGCGCGGCGCGGCGGATTCCCGGTTTCCTCACCGTACTTGGTTTTACCAAGCCCGCACTTGGAAAGTCCAACCATATGTCTATGCTGGAGTCATGCCGCGCCGAAGTTATGACCAGTACTGCGCCGTCGCCCGCGCCCTCGATGCCGTCGGCGACCGCTGGACGCTCCTCATCGTCCGCGAACTGCTGGGCGGAGCCCGCCGCTACACCGACCTGCACACCGACCTCCCGGGCGTCTCCACCGACATGCTCGCCTCCCGCCTCAAGGACATGGAGCGCGAGGGTCTGGTCACCCGCCGCCGCCTCCCTCCGCCGGGCGCCGCGTTCGTCTACGAACTCACCGGGCGCGGCCGGGAGTTGCTGCCGGTCCTCACCGCCCTCGCCGACTGGGGCGCCCCGGCCCTGGGCGACCCGCGCCCGACGGACGCGGTGCGCGCCCACTGGTTCGCCGTCCCGCTCCTCACCCGCCTCGCCGCCCACTTCGCCGACGCTCCGGACACTCCCGGCCCCGGCGTGCTCGACATCGTCCTCGACGAGGGCACCTTCCACGTCACGCTCGGCGGCGACCGCCCGGTCTACGGCGAGGGCCCGGCCCCGGAGCCCGACGTCAGCCTCCGGATGTCCACCGCCACCTGCGTCGACGTCGCGTACGATCACGTCTCCTTCGCGCAGGCCCTGAAGTCCGGGCGGATCGAGGCCACCCCGGCGGCGGAGCCGGACGGCCGGGAAGGCACCGCCGTGTCCGCGGAGGCATGAGCGGAGGCGGCGCCGAAGGTGCCTGCCGGATACCGAAGGTGCCTGACGGCGGTGCCGCCGCGTCCGGAGCCGGACGCGGCGTCCGGTCCACCGCATCGGACGCCTGACGGCATCGGACGCCTGACGGCGCCATCGCGGCGCCGGACCGACCGCCGGAGGCGCCCGTGAAGGAGACGCGCCCGTAGGAAGCCGAAAGGACAGTACGCAGATGACGCAACGCCCCCTGGCGGTCTTCGACCTGGACGGCACCCTCGCCGACACCGGGCACCGCCAGCACTTCCTCACCGGGCAGCCGCGCGACTGGGCCGCGTTCTTCGCCGCCGCGCCCGACGATCCGCCGCTCGCCGAGGGCGTCGCCCTGGCCCTGGCCGATGCCCGGGAGTGCGAGATCGCCTACCTCACCGGCCGCCCCGAGAAGTACCGCCGTCCCACCCTCGACTGGCTCACCGCCCACGGCCTGCCCGAGGGCACCCTCCGGATGCGCCCCGCCGGAGACCGCCGCCCGGCCCGCCACGCCAAACTCGACCTGCTGCGCCGCCTCGCCCGCGGCCGGGAGGTCCGCCACCTCGTCGACGACGACCCCCTCGTCTGCGACGCCTGCGCACAGGCGGGCTTCCCCGTGGTCCGCGCCGACTGGGCCGCACCGTCCGACGCCCTCCGGCAGGCCCAGGAGCGGGAGGGGCGGACATGAGGAGGTGAGGTGACGGAGGAGGAGCGGCCGGTGATCCGCCCGGTGAAGACGTAGGCGGGGTGGTCGAGTTCCCCCGGGTGCCGGGTGCCGGGTGCCGGGTGCCGGGTGCCGGGGACGGAGGCGCGCGAGTTGATGACCGCGTCGATGCCGCTTCAGCGGTTCCGGGGCGTGCCGGGGCCGGAGTCCCGGTGCCGGTCCGGGTGACGATCCTGCCCGGAACCCCGGGCAGGAGCTGCCCCAGGCGCCGCACAGCGCGCGACGGCGTACCGCGGGCGGGCCGCAGTCCGGCCGGTACCACGCGTTCGGCTCCTAGGAGTTGCCTTCCAGTGCCACGACCCGGAAGCGATGCGAGGGTGATCCCTCGGTGGTGGCATCGGTGCAGGTCAGCGGCGTGATCGGCCTGGAGCCAGTGACACTGGCCCAGCGCATTAGCCGTCCGTTAGCGGAACACCATCTTGATCTTCGAAGCTGGCTGCCGTCCGGGAACGAGACGGACTCCCGGAGCGTGGATCCACACGCCGCCGAGCGTGCACGCAACGCACAAGCACATGCAGCAAGAGGAGAGAAGACATGCGCAAGTTCCAGCGCACCGCAGTCATCGCCGCCGGCCTCCTGGCCCTGTCCGGCATCACCGCGGGAGCCGCGCAGGCCGCGGATCTCCAGACCATGGAAACGCCGGGCAACTACCAGACGGACTGCCACACCGACCAGACCCAGCAGGAACTGGACAGGGCGGTGGGGCACCACGTCACCATCGACCACTGCGAGGCCGACGGCCCCGGCAGCATGGTCATCTACTACTCCTGAGCCCGGGGACCGGTGACGTCGGGCATCCTCTGCCGACGTCGCCGCCCCCACCGGCTTCCTCTGCCGGGCGCGCAGCAGAGGGCCGGACCGTGGAGACGGACTGCGAAGGCGGCTCCGCCCCCAGGAGCCGCCTTCAGGACCTGTTGAAGGACGTGGCCGCCCCGGGCATCGGTTCCGTGCGGAAACGTGGTGGCTGCCCGGAGGCTAGCCGTGCCGGGCGAAGACTTCGCGGACGCCTGCCAGGGCCGCTTCCTTCTCCTTCTCGTCCTCGTACCAACCGTCCTCGGCCTGAGCTGCCACAACGGTCTCCGGGGTGAAGTCCTGGCCGAAGTGGTAGGCGTCCAGGCAGTAGTCGAAGCCGGACTCGCCGAAGAGGTCGGTGTCCTTGCGGCGGCAGTATTCCGCCAGGCCGTCGGCCACGTGCCAGCGTGTGCCGTCGTACCAGAAGACGCCGCCCGCGTAGTGGATCGTCCGGCCCGTCCCGGGGTCCGTGAGGTTGAGTGATTCGTAGTTCTCGGGGCGGTCGCGGACCAGGGTGACGAGGGATTCGGGGACGCCCGCGTAGAAGGACTCCTGGAGGGCGAAGTCGCCCTCGGCGTACAGGTTCAGTTCGGATTCGTGGTCGAACGTCAGCAGCAGGGCGTGGCCGTCCTGGGTGAAGTACCAGACCGCGGACTGGCCGCCGCCGTCGTTCCAGGCCAGACGGTGTGCGCCGGGCACCGTCACCGGTTCGACCTCGGCGAGTTCGTCCATGATGGCGGCGCGGCGTCGCACTTCCGGCAGAGGTGTCGCCGCCAGGGCGTCCCACATCGTGTTGTCGCTCATTCCTGGAGCGTAACCACCACCTCTGACAAAGCCGCCGGCAACTGCCCGCAGCCCTCCACGTCGCCACCGCTCTCCCGCGTCGCCACCGTCCTCGTACGGTCAGCGGGGCGGTCCGCACCGAACGCCCTGGGCGGCGGCGGGCCGCGGCGGTGCGGGGCGCGGCGGTACGCACGTACTGCCGCGCCCCGTCGGTGTCAGGCGGTGTCGGTCCCTCCGCGTTCCGCGAGGGGAAGGAGCCGCTGAGGTGCCTTCAGCTTGTCAGGGCCCCGGCGTACTGCTGGTCGGTGACCGGCTCCAGCCAGGTGGTGCCGTCGCCGCCGCTGTCGCCGACGACGATGGCGACGTGGGCCATGAAGGTGGTGCCGGTGGCGCCGTGCCAGTGTTCCTCGCCGGGTGGACACTTGACGGTCTGCCCGGCGCTGACCCGTACGACGTTGCCGTCGCGGGTGCCGACCAGACCCACGCCGTCGGTGATGTAGAGGGTCTGGCCGTTCGCGTGGGAGTGCCAGTTGGTGCGGGCACCGGGGGTGAAGCGCACGTGGCCGACGGCAAGGTGGGCGGGGGCGGTGGGCGATTCGATGAGGTTGAGGTAGACGTCGCCGGTGAAGCGGTCGGCGGGGGTCTTGACGGTGGGGGTGTCGGTGAGGTGTTCCATGGGGCCATTCCTCGGTTGTGCGGGTGCGGGTGTCAGGCGCCGTGTTCGTCGGCGATCTTCTTGAGCTGGTTGATGGCGGTCATGGCGTTCGGCCAGCCGGCGTAGAAGGCCAGGTGGGTGATGGCCTCGGAGAGTTCTTCGGCGCTGAGGCCGTTCTCCAGGGCCTTGGCCAGGTGGTAGGGCAGTTGCTCGGTGCGGTAGAGGGCGGCCAGGACGCTGACGGTCACGAGGCTGCGATCGCGGGGTGAGAGGCCGGGGCGCTCCCAGATGTCGCCGAAAAGGACGTTGTCGGTGATCTCGACGAGCTTGGGCGCGATCGCCTTCAGCTCCTTGGGGGCGGTCTGCTCGGGCATCCTCTTCACTCCTTCTTTCCGTGTGCGGGTCGTGTGCGGGCAGGTGGCTATTGGGCGGTGTAGCCGCCGTCGACGGGGAGGGCCACGCCGACGACGAAGCCGGCGCCGGGGCTGCACAGCCACAGGACGGCCTGGGCCATCTCGTCGGCGGTGCCGAGGCGGTTGATGGGCTGGGCGGCTTCGGCTCCGGCGCGGTCGAGCTCCCCCTTGGCGATCATGTCGCGGACCATGGGGGTGTCGATGGTGCCGGGGCAGATGGCGTTGATGCGGATACCGCGGGGCGCGTATTCGAGGGCGGCGCTGGTGGTCAGGCCGATCACGCCGTGCTTGGTGGAGTGGTAGGAGGCGCGCCCGGGGATGCCGACGAGGCCACCCAGGGAGGAACAGTTGACGATGGCGCCGCTGCCCTGGGCGCGCATGTGGCGCAGTTCGTGCTTCATGCTCGCCCAGATGCCGCGCAGGTTGACGGCGTGGACCTTCTCGAACTGGCCGAGGGGTTCGTCGGCGGCGTCGGTCGGCGGAATCTGGATACCGGCGTTGTTGTACGCCATGTCGAGGCGGCCGAAGGTCTCCACGGTGCGGTCGACGGCGGCGGCGACCTGGTCCTCGTCGGTGACGTCGCAGACCAGGGCGAGGGCCTGGTGGCCCGCGTCGGTGAGGTGCTCCGCCGCTTCGGTCACCGCCGCCTCGTCGGCGTCGGCGAGGGCGACGGCGGCTCCGGAGGCAGCGAACGCGCGGGCGGCGGCCAGGCCCATGCCCGAGCCGGCGCCGGTGACGAAGGCGACCTGCCCGGTGAAGTCGTAGGTGGGGTTCATGGCGGTTGCTCCCAACAAAGGGTCTGTACGGGGCGGAGTTGAGGGTCAGCGTGGGGTCAGGGGCGTCGCCGCGCCCGCGTCCTGGTGTGCGGCGGCGCCGGTGTGCCGGGTGACGATCCGCGCCGGGCGTCCTGTGCCACCGAGGGCGAGGGCGGTGAGCGGAAGCAGGGTGAGGGCGGCGAAGACGGCGCCGACCAGGGCCGGGCCGTTCAGACCGAGGGAGGAGCCCAAGGCCCGGCCGGCGAGCGCGGACCCGGCGGCGATGCCGGTGTTGTAGGCGGAGGTGGTCAGGGCCGAGGTGAGGGTGGGGGAGTCGCCGGCGAAGCGGACGGCGAGGGAGGTGACGACCGGGTTGACGGTGAACCCGGTCAGCGCCATCAGGAAGACGAGGGCGACGGCCGTGACGGGACCGCTGGAGAGCGGTATCAGAAGGAACAGTGTGACGGCGGTGGCCGCGGCGGCGGTGAGCGTCGTGGCCATGGGGTGGCGCTCGCCGAGACGGCCGCCGAGGGTGTTGCCGCCCAGCGCGCCGATGCCGAAGACGATCAGGACCAGGGGGACGGCGCTCGCGGAGATGCCCGCGCGGTCGGTCAGCAGCGGCGTGATGTACGTGTAGGTGGCCAGGACACCGCCCATGATCAAGGCGGCGGCGGCGAGCGCCAGCCACAGGCGGGCCTGCCGCAAGGCGCGTACCTCGGCCCGCACGGACACCTCGGCGCGCCGCTCGTCGGCGGGGAGGAACCTGCCGACGAAGACGGCGGCCAGGGCGGCGAGGACGGCCAGGGCCCAGAAGGGGCCGCGCCAGCCGGTGAACTGCCCGGTGAGGGAGCCGATCGGCACACCGATGACGTTGGCCAGCGTCAGGCCGCCCATCATGACGCCGACCGCGTGCGTGGAGCGGCCGGGCCCCGCGGCGGCGGTGGCGATGACGAAGCCGACGGCCCAGAACGCCCCGGTGGCCAGAGCGGTGACGACACGCGCGGCGAGCACGACGGCGAAGGAGCCGCTGAGGGCGGCGATCACATGCCCGAGCGCGAAGACGGCCAGGGCCAGGACGAGCGTCCGCCGCCGCGGCAGACGCAGGGTGGCCAGGGCCATGACCGGACCGCCGACGATCATGCCGACGGCGAAGGCGGTGATCAGCAGACCGGCGTGCGAGACGCTGACGCCGAGACCGCCGGCCATGCCGGGCAGCAGCCCGGCGATGACGAACTCGGTGGTTCCCATCAGGAACGTGCCGGCGGCGAGCACCCATACGACGGCGGGCAGCTTGCCCTGCCGGGTGTCGGCTGCGGAAGGCATAGGGGTATTTCTCTTCCTCTGAGGTTCAGGGGAAGCCGCGGAGGTCAGGCGGCGGCTTCGATGGTGATGCGTTCGGCCTGGCCGAGCCGGTCGGCGCTGACGTCGAGGTGGCCGAGGATGAGCAGATCCGCGGAGGCGGCGGGCCCGTTCCGGTGGAAGAGGGCCAGGTTGCCCCAGGGCGCGTAGTAGGCGATGTCGCCGGGCTCGGCCGCGGCCGGTTCGGGGGCGCCGGCGGTGCGCAGCGCACGCGGCAGGTCGGCGATCCGCTCGGTGCCGTGGAAGTCCGTGAGGTTCAGGGTCAGCGGGAGCAGCTCGGCGAAGTCGCGGGCGGCGGGACTGTCGTTCAAGGTGGCGTCGACGGGGCGGTCGTCGAGGGTGACCCGGATGTTCATCGCGGTACTCCTGCCGGTGGCGGGCGACGAGGGGGCTGGTGGGGCGGGCGCCGCCGTCTCCTGCCGCCCGGCGGACGCGGACGGTACGGAGGGCGGAGTGGCTTCGTGCGGGGCGCCGGAGCAGGCGGTCACGGCCAGCAGTACGGCGGCTGCCGGAGCGGCACGTACCGGGCCGCGGCGGACGGTGGGGGCCATGAGGGGACTCCCGGGGTCGTCATGCGGGCATGGGCTCGGCGTAGTGCCGGAAGGCGCCGCGTCCGGTGTGCATGGCGTACAGGCGCTCGGCCAGGGCCTCCGGGCTGGAGTGCTCGGCGTCCGGGCGGATCGCGCCGGGGACGATCAGTTGCGCCACGTGGACGTTCTCACCGGCGAGGGCATGGTGGAGCATCGTCGCGTAGGCGCTCTCGGCGGCGAACGCGATCGAGGTGCCGGCCCGATCGGGACGGGGACGTACGGCGCTGTGGCTGTTGACGAACAGCAGGGTGCCGCGGCCCAGCTCCCGCATCCCGGGCAGGACCGCGTTCACGCAGGTCACGGGAGCTTTGACGGAGAATGCCAGCGGATCGTCCAGATCGGTGGCGGTGGTGTCGAGGACCGGCTTCATGAAGTCGCCACGGGGCGCCGGGCTGAACTGGAGGATCTCGACGGGCCCCAGCGTGCCGGAGGCTTCGTGCAGGGCCGCGGTGAGGGAGGCGGGGTCGAGGGCATCGGCGGGGAAACCGCGGGCGTGGATGTTCTCCCGGGCCAGTTCGGCCGCCAGTTCCTCCTGGTGCCGGGCGTCGCGGGAGATGAGGGCGACGCGGTGGCCGGCGGCGCCGAAGCGGCGGGCGGCCGCGAGGCCCAGCCCCGGCCCCGCTCCGACGAGGGCGAATGTGGTCACGGTAGATCCTTCGGGAAAGGACCGGGCGGGCGGCAGCAGGGGTGCTCCGTCTCCCGGTCGTCGGCAGAGGGGGAGGTCAGGGCGTGAGGAGGGTCTTGACGGCGCGGCGTTCGTCCATGGCCCGGTAGCCCTCGGCGACCTGGTCGAGGGGGAGGGTGAGGTCGAAGACCTTGCCCGGGTCGATCGCGCCGGTCAGGACGCGGTCGATGAGGTCGGGGAGGTAGCGGCGTACGGGGGCGGGGCCGCCGCGCAGACCCACGTGGGAGAAGAACAGCTCCTGTCCGTCCACGGCGACGTCGTGGGGGACGCCGACGAAGCCGACGCTGCCGCCCGGGCGGGCGGAGTGCAGAGCCTGCCGCATGGCCTGGGCGGTGCCGACGCACTCCAGCACGCTGTCCGCGCCGATTCCGCCGGTCAGCTCCTTGATCCGGGCGACGCCCTCGTCGCCGCGCTCGGTGACGATGTCGGTGGCGCCGAACTCCCGGGCCAGTTCCTGCCGGGGCTCGTGGCGGGACATGGCGATGATCCGCTCCGCGCCCCTCTCCTTCGCGGCGATCACACCGCACAGGCCGACCGCGCCGTCGCCGACGACGACGGCGGTGGAGCCGGGCTTCACCTCGGCGGCGTCGGCGGCCCACCAGCCGGTGCCCATGACGTCGGAGACGGCCAGCAGCCCCGGCCAGAACCGCTCGTCGGGGGTTCCGTCGGTGGCGACGAGGGTGCCCTGCGCGTTCGGGATGCGGACGTACTCGGCCTGGCAGGTGGACAGGAACTCGCGGTGCACGCAGTTCGACGGGAAGCCGTTACGGCAGTTCGCGCAGGTGTTGTCCGAGGTGGCGAAGGAGCCGACGACGAACTGACCGGGCCTGACGGAGGTCACCCCGGAGCCGACCGCCTCGACGAAGCCGACGTACTCGTGCCCCATCGGATGCGGCTCGCCGACCGGCTCCGCCCCGCGGTAGGGCCACAGATCGGAGCCGCACACACAGGTCACGGCGGTCCGGATGATCGCGTCGGTCGGGTGGAGGAGCTTCGGATCGTCCAGGTTCTCGAAACGGATGTCGCCGGGGGCGTGCAGGACCGTGCCGCGCATGAGAGGGGTTCCTTCGTGTACCGGGGCGGGGCGCCGGAGGTCCGGGGCCGCCGCCGAGTGCAGGGCCGGGTGCGCGTCCGCCGTGCCGGGGCGGGCGGAAAGCACCACGTCATCCAGGTAACCCGCTCCCGGCGCGGGGAGCGAGACACCGTTGAGGGGTGTACTGCCGGTACCTCCCTGCGGCGGCGGGCGGGACGTACCGTCGAAGGCGTGGACAACCGAGCAGAGGTCCGCGAGTTCCTCACCTCGCGGCGCGCGAAAATCACCCCCGAGCGGGCGGGACTGCCCTCCGGCAGCCGCCGGCGCGTCCCCGGCCTGCGCCGCAGCGAGGTCGCCGCCCTCGCCGATGTGAGCGTGGAGTACTACGCCAAACTCGAACGCGGCAACCTCGCCGGTGTCTCCCCGGCCGTCCTCGAAGCCGTCGCCCGCGCCCTCCAGCTCGACGATGCCGAACGCGCCCATCTGCTGAACCTGGCTCACACCGCCGACGGCTCCGACGCCCTCACCCGGCCCCGCCGCCGCGCCACCCGGGCCTGGACGCCGCACCGCAGCCTGCAATGGACCCTCGACGCGATCACCGCCGGACCCGCCTTCGTCCGCAACGGCCGCATGGACCTGCTCGCCGCCAACCAACTCGCCCGCGCCTTCTACGCCGACGTCCACGCCGCGCCCGGCAACCAGGCGAACCTGGCCCGCTTCAACTTCCTCGACCCCGCCTCGCGGGCCTTCTACCCGGACTGGGACGAGGCCGCGGACATCGCCGTCGCCATCCTGCGCACCGAGGCCGGACGCGACCCGCACGACAAGGACCTGCACGACCTCATCGGCGAGCTGTCCACCCGCAGCGACGAGTTCCGCACCCGCTGGGGCGCCCACAACGTCCGCCACCACGGCACCGGCACCAAACGCTTCCACCACCGGGCCGTCGGTGACCTCACCCTCGCCTACGAGGGCCTGGAGATGGCCGCCGAACCCGGCCTCACCCTCACCGTCTACACCGCCGAACCCGGCTCGGCGTCCGAAGAAGGGCTGCGGCTGCTCGCCACCTGGGCCGCGACGCAGGAGGCCGACGCACCGGCGGCAAGGCGGCCGTGAACAGGCGGACGGGCAGCCCGCCGGCAGCCCGCCTCCCGGCCTGACCCGGCCTGGCCCGGTCCGCGCCGGCGAGCACCGCGAAGGCGCCCGGAACGGTCCACCGCACCCGTCCGTGCCAGGTCGCGACCGGTGCGCCGGGCGCCGGACGTGCCCGGCGGACGGTTTCCGGAAGCTGTTCCCTCCGGCATACCGACCGCTTAGTATGCCCGTGGCGCGCCGGAGCCCCACGGTCCGGCGCGTCCTCCGCGTACCGACGGCCCGGGAGGCACCTGGTGAAGGCATGGCGCGTACACGCGAACGGCGAACCGCGTGAGGTGATGCGGCTGGAGGAGGTGGCGGAGCCCCAGGCGGGCCCCGGGCAACTGCTGCTGCGGGTCCGGGCCGCCAACGTCAACTTCCCCGACGCACTGCTCTGCCGCGGCCAGTACCAGGTGCGGCCGCCGCTGCCGTTCACCCCGGGCGTGGAGATCTGCGGCGAGGTGCTGGCCGTCGGCGAGGGCGCGCACGGCACGGTCGGGCAGCGGGTGCTGGCCCAGCCGCCGCTGCCGGACGGCGGGTTCGCCGAACGGGTGGCCGTGGACGCGGCGACCGTCCGCCCGGCGCCCGATTCGCTGGACGACGCCGGCGCCGCCGCCCTGCACATCGGCTACCAGACCGGCTGGTTCGGCCTCCACCGCAGGGCCCGCCTCCAGCCGAGGGAGACCCTGCTGGTGCACGCCGCGGCCGGGGGCGTCGGCAGCGCCGCCGTGCAGCTCGGCAAGGCCGCCGGCGCCCGCGTGATCGGGGTGACCGGCGGCGCCGAGAAGGCCCGAATCGCCCGTGACCTGGGGTGCGACCTCGTCCTCGACCGGCGCGCCGACGACATCGTCGCCGCCGTCAAGGACGCCACCGACGGCCGCGGCGCCGACGTCGTCTACGACCCGGTCGGCGGCGACGCGTACGCCAAATCCGCCAAATGCGTCGCCTTCGAGGGCCGCATCGTCGTCGTCGGCTTCGCCGGCGGCGCGATCCCCACCCCCGCCCTCAACCACGCCCTGGTGAAGAACTACGCGATCCTCGGCCTCCACTGGGGGCTGTACAACACCAAGGACCCGCGCGCCGTCGACGCCTGCCACGACGCCCTCACCGAACTGGCCGCCAAGGGCGCCGTCGCCCCGCTGATCGGCGACCGGGTACCGCTCGAAGGCGCCGCCGACGCGGTGCAGCGCGTCGCCGACGGCACCACCACCGGGCGCCTCGTCGTCGTCCCCGGCGCGGAGGGCTCCCGATGACCGACGCCGCCGACCTGCGCGAGCGCACCGCCCGGCTGCTGGCCGCGCATCCGCCCGCCACCACCGCACCCCTGGACTTCCTGCGGGCCCGCTTCGACGCCGGGCTCGCCTGGGTCCACTTCCCCGAGGGGCTCGGCGGGCTCGACGCACCGCGCGCCCTCCAGCCCGTCGTCGACGCCGGACTCGCCGCCGCGGGCGCCCCGGACAACAACCCCGGCCGTATCGCCATCGGCCTGGGCATGGCCGCGCCCACCCTGCTGCGCCACGGCACCGACGAGCAGCGGCGCCGCCATCTGCGGCCGCTGTGGACCGGTGAGGAGGTCTGGTGCCAGCTTTTCAGTGAACCGGGCGCCGGCTCCGACCTCGCGGCCCTCGCCACCCGCGCCGTCCGCGACGGCGACCACTGGGTGATCGACGGCCAGAAGGTCTGGACGTCCAGCGCTCACCTCGCCCGCTGGGCGATCCTCGTCGCCCGCACCGACCCCGCGCTCCCCAAGCACCAGGGCCTGACGTACTTCCTCTGCGACATGACCGCCCCGGGCGTCGAGGTCCGGCCGCTGCGGCAGATCACCGGTGAGGCGGAGTTCAACGAGGTCTTCCTCACCGGCGTCCGGCTGCCCGACAGTCACCGGATCGGCGAGGTCGGCCAGGGCTGGGAGGTGGCCCGCACCACCCTCATGAACGAACGGGTCGCCATCGGCGGCGCCGTCACCCCGCGCGAGGGCGGCATGATCGGCATCGCCGCCGCCGACTGGCGCGCCCGCCCCGAACTGCGCACCCACGACCTCCACCAGCGGCTGCTGACGCTCTGGGTGGACGCCGAGGTCACCCGGCTCACCGGCGAACGGCTGCGCCAGCAGCTCGCCAAGGGCGCCCCGGGTCCGGAGGGCAGCGGCATGAAGCTGGCCTTCGCCCGCCTCGCCCAGCAGATCAGCGGCTGGAACCTGGAATTCCTCGCCGAGGACGGGCTGACGTACGACGACTGGACGCTGCGCCGCCCCGAGGCCGTCGACTTCACCGGACGCGAGGCCGGGTACCGCTATCTGCGGGCCAAGGGGAACTCCATCGAAGGCGGCACCTCGGAGGTGCTGCTCAACATCGTCGCCGAACGCGTCCTCGGACTGCCGCCCGAGCCGCGCACCGACAAGGACGTCGCCTGGAAGGACCTCCCCCGATGACCGACGGGACACCCGTACCGGACCTGCTCTACGGCGGGAGCGAGGACGATCTGCGCGCCTCCGTCCGCGCGCTGCTCGCCGCCCGCAGCGACCCCGCCACCGTCCTCGCCGACCTCGAAGCGGGCCGCCCCTGCGACACGGGACTGTGGGAGGCGCTGGCGGGCGGCATCGGCACCGCCGGACTGCTGGTCCCCGAGGAGTTCGGCGGGGCGGGCGCGAGCGCCCGGGAGGCCGCCGTCGTCCTGGAGGAGACCGGCCGCTCCGTCGCCCGTGTGCCCTATCTGACCAGCGCCGTCATCGCCGTCAGCGCGCTGCTGGGCTGCGACACCGCCCGGGAGCCGGTCGCCGGGCTGCTGACCCGGCTGGCCGCCGGCGCCGTCGGCGTCCTCGCCGTACCGCTGCCCACCGCCCCCTACCAGGCGTTCCCGGCCGCCCGGCCGACGGTCCTGGCCGGTGCGGACGGCGCCCTGCGCGGCACGGTCACCACCGTCGCCGACGCCCGCTGCGCCGAGGTGCTGCTCGTCCCCGCCGACGGACCGCGGGGCCCCGCGCTGTACGCCGTCGACGCGTCCGCCGCGGGCGTCGCCACCACCGCGCTCACCCCGCTGGACCTGACCCGTCCGTTGGCCGCGCTCACCCTGGACGGCGCCGCCGGAACGCCGCTGGCCACCGGGGAACGCGCCGTCGCGGCGGTCCGCGGCGCGCTCACCGCGGGCGCCGGACTCCTCGCGTCCGAGCAGCTCGGGATCGCCGAATGGTGCCTGACCACGGCCGTCGCGTACACCGGGACCCGCACCCAGTTCGGGCGCCCCGTCGGCTCCTTCCAGGCGCTCAAACACCGGATGGCCGCGCTCTGGCTCGATATCGCCGCCGCGCGGGCCGCCGCCCGCAACGCCGCCGACGCGCTGGCCACCGGCAGCCCGGACACCCCGGTCGCGGTCGCGGTGGCCCAGGCGTACTGCGCGCCGGTCGCGGTACGGGCCGCCGAGGAGTGCCTCCAACTGCACGGCGGCACCGGGATGACCTGGGAGCATCCGGTGCACCTCTTCCTCAAGCGGGCCAAGAGCGACGAGAGCGCGCTCGGGGCCCCGGGCCGCCACCGCGCGGCCCTGGCGGAGCTGGTCGAGCTGCCCGCGCCGTGACCGCCCGGGGCGGGCGGCGGAACACACCGCGCCCACCGCCCGCCCCGGCCCTCGGGACCGGCGTCCGGAGCGGCGCCCGGACGCCTGGCACCGCTTCCCTCCGTCGCGGCTGATGTCTTGAATACACCGCTCGGGTAGCGTCGTGAGCATGAAGACCGTCAGCCGCCGTGTGCTGCTCCTGCCTCTCCTGGTCCTGCTGGCCGCGCTGCTGGTGCCCGTCGCGGCACCGGCGCCCTGGGCCCGTGCGGCGGGCGGGCTCGACGAGGCCGCCGCGGCCCTGCGCAAGGGCCCGGTCTACGTCGATCCGCGCGCCGCCTCGCTGCTGCCCCGCGCCAAGGCCGACGCCCTCGCCGAGAAGATCGAGAACTCCGGCAAGCCGGTCTTCGTCGCGGTGCTGCCCCGCGCCGCCGAGTACCGCCCCGACACCCTGCTGCGCGATCTGCGCACCAAGACCGGCATCAGCGGCGTCTACGCCGTGGAGCTGGGCGACGGCTTCAACGCCGGGGCCGATCCCCGGGTGATGTCCCGCGGCGCGGTGCAGAACCTCGTCGGCGCGGTCAAGCGCTCCTCGTACCCGTCCGTCGACGAGCGGCTGAACAGCTTCGTCGACACCGCCGTCCAGCAGGCGAACGGTCACGCCCCGGCCGCCTGGGAGGGCGGTGGCGGCGGGGGACCGGGCACCGGCATCCTCGTCGGGCTGGGCGTGCTGGCCGTCGTCGGCGCCGGTGGCGCGTACGCCGTCACCCGCCGCAACCGGCGGCGCCGCGCGGAACAGGAGCGCGCCGCCCTGGAGGATCTGCGGGTCGTCGTCGACGAGGACATCACCGCGTTCGGCGAGGAGCTGGACCGGCTGGACTTCCGGCCCGGCGAGCCCGGCGCCGACGACGCGATGCGCGCCGACTACGGCCGCGCGCTCGACGCGTACGAGAGCGCCAAGTCGGCGATGGCGGCGGCCGGGCAGCCGGGCGATGTGCGGGCGGTGACCGAGGCGCTGGAGGAGGGCCGGTTCGCGCTCGCGACGCTGGCGGCCCGCCGCACCGGCGCCCCGCTGCCCGAGCGGCGCCTGCCGTGCTTCTTCGACCCGCGGCACGGACCGTCCGTGGTCGACGTGGCGTGGGCCCCGGAGGGCGGCGCGGCGCGCACCGTCCCGGTCTGCGCCGCCGACAAGGCGCGCCTCGACGACGGCCGCGAACCGCTGGCCCGCACCGTCCGCACCGCCGACGGCGACCGCCCCTACTGGGACGCCGGCCCCGCCTACGCACCCTGGGCGGGCGGCTACTTCGGCGGCGGAGTGCTCCCCGCCCTGCTGGTGGGCACCGTGCTCGGCAACGTGATGACGGCCCCGCACGCCTACGGCGCGGACCTCGGCGGCACCGACGGCGGCGACTTCTCCGGCTCCGACTTCGACCCGGACGACTTCGGCGGCGGCTTCGGGGACGGCGGCGGCTTCGGCGGCGGTGGCGGAGGCGGCGGGGACGGCTTCGGCGGGGGCTTCTGAGAGCGGCACGCTCACGGGGAGCCCGGTGCCGCCCCACGGGGTACGTGCCACCGGCACCGGAGCGCCGGGCGCCGCCGGACGGACACCTCGGTCCGGTCCGTTCGGCGGGGGAGCCCGGTGCCGTCGGCAGTTCCGGCGTGCCGCCCGTCGTCCTTCCGGAGCGGTGCGGCCGGACGCGCTCGGAGGAACCGCCGGACGCCCCCTCGAACCAGGCGGACCGTCCGGCGGCCCCGCGTCAGCCCCGCCGCCTCCGCCCCGGCCCGCCGCCCCGCCCCGCCTCAGCTCGCCGGCCCGTCTCCGGCCCGCGGCTCCCGTTCCCCCTCCGCCACCCTCCGTACCACCCGCTTGATCCCCACCAGCCGCGCGTACCGCGGGCGCGCCGCGAAGTCCGCGTAGCGCCATACGGCGGGGCGCCCGGCCTCCTTGCACAGGTGCAGCACCCGGTCCGGGCCCAGGTGCACCCCGACGTGCGCGCCGTACGCCGCCGGGCGGCCGGGGACCGGCCCGCCGTCGAAGAGCACCAGGTCCAGCGGGCGGGCGACCGCGACGCGGCGGGTGGCGGCGGTGTCCGCCCACAGGTCCGAGGAGCGCAGCGGCGGCGCGAGCAGTCCGTGGTGGCGCAGCACCGCGTACGCGTAGAGCTGGCAGTTGGCGCCCGCCGACAGATCGGGGCCGCCACCGCTGTCCGGTGACGGCCCATCAGGTGACACCGTTCCCGGATGGCGGGCCGCCGAGTAGGCGATGTCGCGCAGGGCCGCGGGCAGCCCGCCGAACGGGTCGGGGCCGCACGGCCCGGGGCCGGAGTACCGCGTGTCGGATGTCATCGGACCATCATCCCGTCCGATCGTGCCCGCGCCGACGGTGGCGGGGACGGGGAGGCTCGTCGGGCCGAGGTATCCGACCCGCGAGGAGAGCTTCATGCACCGTCGCCACCGCAAGGCCGCCGTCCGGGGCGCGGCCGCCGCCGTCGTCCTGGCCGCCGTCGTCCCGCTCGCCACGGCGCACGCCGCGCCGTCCCCCGACCCGAGCCCGCCCGCCCAGCGCGGCATGCTCGACGCGATGCAGCGGGACCTCGGCCTGACGCCGGATCAGGCGCGGGCCCGGCTCGCGCAGGAGGCGGAGGCGGAGCGCGCGGCGAAGGCGGTGCGCCGGGCGCTGGCCGACCGCGCCGCCGGTATGTGGTTCGACAAGAAGAGCGGCAAGCTCGTCGTCGCGGTCACCCAGGACGCCGACGCCCGGCTGGTGACGGAAGCCGGTGCCGTCGCGCAGCGCGTCACCCACAGCCGCGCCGAGCTCCGCGCACTGCTGGAGCAGATCGACGCCAAGGCGGGCAAGGGCGTGCCGGGGGTGACCGGTTGGGGCGTCGACCAGCGCGCCAACGCGCTCACGGTGCGGGTCGACACCCGCACCCGGACCGCCGCCACCGACTCCTTCGTCGAGGAGGCCCAGCAGCTCGGCGCCCCCACCGGCATCGCGGTCCGCGCCGTCCGCACCGCCGACGCGCCGCGCCAGCAGGGCGGCACCGTCGTCGGCGGCGAGAAGTGGATGCCGGGCGACGAGGGCATCTGCTCCATCGGCTTCTCGGTGACCGGCGGTGGCCGCCGCGGCTTCCTGACGGCCGGTCACTGCACCGAGACCCCGGACCAGGCGGCGTACGGCAAGGACGGCAGCCGGGTCGGCACCTCCAACCGCGGCGGCACCCACAGCGTCGACGACCGCGAGGGCGACTTCGGGCTGGTCGACGTGGACCAGGCGGACTGGAAGCTGAGCGCCGACGTGGCGGGCGAGGGCGGCGCCCCGGTCGCGGTCACCGGCGCGCAGGACGGTGTGGTCGGCACCTCCGTGTGCCGCTCCGGGGAGGCCAGCGGCTGGCACTGTGGGGAGATCACCGCCGTCGACCAGACCGTGGACTACGGCACCGCGGTGGTCGACGGCATGTCCTTCACCGACGCCTGCTCCACCGCGGGCGACTCCGGCGGCTCGTACGTCACCCAGCCCGGCGACCCGAAGGCGGTCGGTATCCATTCCGGCGGCGGCACCGCGACGTGCAGCAGCGGCGGTGACACCATGACGGTCTTCCAGCCGGTCACCGAGGCGCTGACGAAATGGCAGCTCACGCTGGTGACGGCCGGCGCCTGACCGGTACCGCCGGCCCTGGTCACCGGGGTCCGGGCCCGCGCGCGGCGGACCCGGACCCCGGCCCGTTCAGCGCACCCGCACCGTCGCCACCGCGGAGGTCCGCGACGTCCGGGGGTGCCGGTCGTGCGGCCCGGTCAGCGCGTACAGCACCGCGCGGAACTCCACCGGCCCGCGGCGCGCGCTCCGCGGGTGCGCCGTGGCCCGCGCCTCCGGGCCGCCCCGCTCGGCGACGGCGCCGCAGGCCACCTGGTGCCACGCCCGCCCGCCGCCGCGCTCCTGGAGGCATATCCGCAGGTAGGAGGCGGCGTCATCGTCGCCGCGCGCGGTGACGGTGAAGGTCTTGCCGACGGCCGCGGTGTGCGGCGCCGTCACCTCCGTACTGCCCTTGGCATGGGCGGGTACGGCGGCGAGCGCCACCGTGGCCAGCCCCAGCGCACCGGTCACGGCCGCCCGCCGCAGACTCGGCGCGTGCGTTGCGGCTCTCGTCGTTCCGGTCATATCCGTCCTGGTCATGGACTTCCCTTCCCGTGGAGCTCCCCTGAAGCGGCATCCACCGGCGTCGCGTCGTGCACTCCTGGTGACGGCCGGGAAGCGGCCCCCGTGCGCCTGCCTCCCGCACCCCTCCAGAGGGGCGGGGCACACCACGGGTTGCGCCCGATGCGGGCGGCATTACCGATTCATGACCTTTCGCCGCGGCGGGCGGCGCGGTCCGCGGTCAGACCGGGACGGTCCCGGTCCGCACCGGCAGCCGGTCCTCGGCGCGCTGCAGGGACCGGAACGCGTCGTACCAGGCCGGATTCGGGGCCGGTGTGCCGTCGTCGGCGGGCTGCGCGGTGAGGTTGGAGTAGACGCTGTTCAGCAGCCAGGGCACGGTGTCCGGGCCGATGTCACGGACCATGGCGGGGCCCTGGGCGATGCCGTACGCGGCGACCGTGAGGCGGCCGGTCGCCCGGAACCGCCGCATCTGGTTCGTCAGGAACGACCGGTGCGCGCCGAACCAGCCGCTGCCGAGCAGCAGTTCCTTCCAGTCCGCCGCCGGCAGCGGACGCGCGGCGGCGTCCCGCAGCGCCTGCCAGACGGGCGTCCCGGCCGCGATACCGCGACGGCGCGCGAACGCGGCCGGGACGGGGTCGCGCAGATGCTTCCGCCACAGCCGTACGAGGGAGAACTCGGTGGCCAGGAAGCGCTGTTCGGGACGCATCCGGGGCAGCACGTACCGCAGATACGCCTCGGTGTCCCCGATCGCGGCGACATGGGGGTGGATGTCGACGCCCTCGATCTCACGGGTGGCACGGACGAACGACATCCAGCGGTCGTGCGCGGCGTCGTGGGTGGCCGGGTCCTCCAGACGGTTGAGGGCGCCCATGTAGAGGCGGGTGCGGCAGCCGTCGGGGAAGCGTGTGCGGCGGCGTTCGGCGATGTGCCGGGCGACCGCCTCGTAGAAGGCGTTGAGCCGGCCGCGGCGCTGATCCTCGGCGCGGGTTTCGAGGAACGGCTCGTTGCCGATGCCGAGGATGTCGACGCTGCCGAGTGTGGCGTCGAGGACCTGGTCGAGGCGGCGCAGTTCGGCGTCCATGGCGGCGCTGCCGGGGGCGGGCAGCGGGCGGTGGGCGGAGGGGAACTTCAGCGACAGGACGGTGCCGTAACCGGCGCGGTGCGCCGTCAGCAGCATGGCGACGGCCCGCTGCCGCCCGGCCGCCCCGTCCTCGACCTCCGGCATCGGGACGAAACCGCGGACCCAGCCGGCCTGTACACCCTTCAGTCGGTCGAGGGTGGTGCCGCGCGGATCCTCGTTGAAGTTCGCGGCGAGGACCCCGCTGGGCGCGCGCCCCGTGTCCGGCGACGCGGAGGCGCCGCCCTTGCCGTCCTTCTTCTCCCCCTCCGCCTCCGCCGAGCAGCCGGCGGCCAGCAGCGCCCCGGCCGCGGACATGCCCAGCAGGATCCGCCTGCGCGTCGGTGCCTCATCCCGGCCGTACGCCACGTCCGTCACTCTCCTCGCCCCTGGGGTGCGTGATCTCCCCCGCACCCTAGGGGCGTTCGGGATCCGGGGTCGCCGTCGGGACGCGGTCCGGCCCGGCGGGCACGCGCGGCGGCGCGAGACGGGCGGGAGCGTGACGGCGGCACCCGCGGCCGGGCGCGGAACACGCCGCCGCACTCCTCCGGTTTCCGCTGCCCGCGGTCGCACCGCCACCGGATCCGGGCGGCGAGATCCACCTGGAGGTGCCGGATGCCCGCTCCCGGTCCGTTCCGTCCCCGTGATCACCGCTCATGACGCCCCGTCCCCGTCCGACGGCACAGTGCGCCACCCGGGCCCTTCCGCCGGAACGGCTACGGCGGGCGGGGCCCGCACTTCCGGCGCCCGCCCTCGCCATGATCACGGAGCCATTACCAGAACCGGCCCCCCTCATGGCGGCACCTTTACATACGATTTAATTGCACTGACTATGCAGTAGCGCTTCCTGTGCAGAGGAGATGAGGATGACGGTCCGGGCCCTACGGGGAGCCGCGGCGGTGACGCTGGCGGCCGGTCTCGCGCTCGGTGCGGCGGCCTGTTCCACACCGGGCGGCGGCAAGAGCGCCGGCGGAAGCCCGGACTCCGCGGTGGTCGGCATCGCGTACGAACCGGAGACGCTCAGCCCGCTCCTCGGCTACGGCAAGGACGGCAACTCCAAGATCTTCGACGGGCTGCTCACGCACGACGCCGCGATGCGCCTCAAGCCCGCGCTCGCCACGGCGCTGCCGAAGGTCACCGACGGCGGCCGGACCTACACCTTCGGCCTCCGCCGGGGCGTGACCTTCAGCGACGGCAAGCCCTTCACCGCCGACGACGTCGTCTTCACCTACTCCACCATCCTCGACAGCAAGACCAACAACGCCTCCAAGGCGGAGCTGGACGCCCTCAAGAACGTCGAGAAGAAGGACGACCACACCGTCGTCTTCCACCTCAAGTACCCCTACGCGCCGTTCGCCGAGCGCACCGTCCTGCCCATCGCCCCGCAGCACATCGCGGGCAAGCAGGACATCAACCACGGCGCGTTCACCACCAAGCCGATAGGCACCGGCCCGTACGTCCTCACCCACTGGTCCAAGGGCGAGAAGCTCACCTTCAAGGCCAACCCGCACTACTGGGGCGGCGCGCCGAAGGTGAAGAACTTCACCATGGCGATCATCAAGGACGACGACATCCGCGCCACCCGGCTGCGCTCCGGCGACCTCGACGGCGCCATCCTGCCGCCGGAACTCGCCGCCACCTTCAAGGGCGACAAGGACCGCACCACCGTCACCGCCAAGACCTTCGACTACCGCAACGTCACCCTCCCCACCGGCAACCCGGTCACCGGCGCCAAGGCCGTCCGCCGCGCCCTCGACCTCGCCGTGGACCGCCAGGCCATGGTCAAGGGCATCCTCAACGGCGCCGGAAAGCCCGCCTACGGACCGGTGCCCACCGACAGCCCCTGGTTCGCGAAGGGCACCGAGCGCCCGTACGACCTGAAGAAGGCCGAGCGCATCCTGGACGACGCCGGATGGAAGAAGGGCCCGGACGGCATCCGGGTCAAGGGCCACCAGCGCGCCTCCTTCACCCTCTGGTACCTCTCCGGCGACAAGCTCCGCCAGGAACACGCCCTCGCCTTCGCCTCCGACGTCAAGAAGGCCGGGATCGAGGCCAAGGTCGAGTCCGGCACCTGGGAGGTCATCGAGCCGCGGATGGCCAAGGACGCGGTCCTCGCCGGCGGCGGCAGCCCCGCCGACCCCGACTTCGACCAGTACCTGCTGCTCCACTCCTCGCTGGCCGGTGACGGCTTCAACAACATGTCGCGCTACGCCGACAAGACCGTCGACGCCAAGCTCACCGAGGCCCGCCGCACCGACGACAAGGACGTCCGCAAGGCCGCCTACGACGCCGTCCAGCGCCGCCTCGCCGACAACCCCGCCTACACCTTCCTCACCCATGTCGATCACGTCTACGTGGTCGCCGACCGCTGGAAGGGCCTCACCACCCAGACCGAGCCGCACGACCACGGTCTGGCCTCCGGTCCCTGGTGGAACGTCGAGGACTGGCAGCCCGCCGCGTGATCACCCGCACCTCCCCGCCCTGGGCGGCGATGGCACGGATGACCGGCCGGCGGGCGCTGCTCGCCGTGCCGGTCCTCCTCGCCGTCACCTTCGGGGTCTTCGCCGTCGCCGCGGCCTCGCCCTTCGACCCGGTACGGGCCTACGCGGGCGACGCCGGGCTCACCGCCTCGCAGGCCAACCTCGACCAACTGCGCCACAACCTCGGCGTCGACCAGCCGCTGATCGGCCGCTGGTGGCACTGGCTCACCGCCGCGCTCACCGGCGACCTCGGCGACTCCGCCACGCTCCGCGCCCCCGTCACGCAGGTCATCGGCGAACGCCTCGGCTGGTCCGTGCTGCTCTGCGCGCTCGCCTTCGTCCTCGCCGTCGCCGTCGGCACCGCCCTCGGCGTGGCGGCCGCCCGCCGCCGCGGCGGACTCCTCGACCGCACCGTGACCTCCCTCGCCTACACCCTGGAGGCGGCCCCGCCGTTCTGGCTCGGCCTCCTCGCCGTCTGGCTGTTCGCCCTGAAACTGGGCGTCCTGCCGGCCGGCGGCCTCACCGACACCGGCACCGACCTCGCCACCCCCGGCCAGATCGCCCGCCACATCGCCCTGCCCGCCGTCGTCCTCGCCGTCTCCCAGCTCCCGTGGTTCGTGCTCTACGTACGCCAGGGCGTCGGTGACGCGCTGGAGGAGGACCCGGTACGCGGCGCCCGCGCCCGTGGCCTGCGCGAACGCACCGTGCTGCTGCACCACGCGCTCCGCTCGGGACTGCTGCCGGTCCTCACCCTCATCGGCTCCCGGGTACCGGAACTGATCACCGGCGCCCTGCTCGTCGAGACGGTCTTCAGCTGGCCGGGCATCGCCGCCGCCACCGTCGAGGCGGCCACCGCCGTCGACTTCCCGCTGCTCGCCGCCCTGACCGTCCTCGCCACCGCCGCCGTCCTCGTCGGCAACCTCCTCTCCGACCTGCTGTACGGTCTCGCCGATCCGAGGGTGGGCTTCGATGGCTGACACACACACCACCACCGGGCGGGACACCACCGCGACGCTCCCCGGACCGGACGCCGCCGCGAACGCGGTGGTCTGGCACCGCCGCCCCGGCGCGGGCCGGCAGCGGCGGACCCGCACCGTGCGGGTCCGGGTCAGCGCCGTCCTCGTCGCCGCGGTCGTCCTCGCCGTCCTCGTCGTCCCGCTGCTGTGCCCGCTGGACAGCCAGTCCGTCGACCTGGCGCGGAAACTCCACGCACCGTCCTGGGCCCATCCCTTCGGCACCGACGAGGTCGGCCGCGACCTGCTGCTGCGCTGCGTCTACGGGCTGCGGGTCTCCCTGCTGGTCGGGGTGGTCGCCGCCCTCGTCGCCGTCGGGCTCGGCACCGCCGTCGGCGCGCTCGCCGGAGCGCTCGGCGGCTGGGCCGACCGCGCCGTGATGCGGCTCGTCGACCTCTTCTCGTCCGTCCCGCACCTGCTGCTGGGTATTTTCATCGTCGCGATGTTCCGGCCCGGCGTCTGGCCGGTGATCCTCTCCGTGGCGCTGACCCACTGGCTGTCCACGGCGCGCATCGTCCGCGCCGAGGTGCTGTCGCTCCGCTCCCGCCCGCACATCGACGCGGCGGTCTCCGGCGGCGCCTCCCGGTGGCGGGTGGTCGTACGGCATCTGCTGCCCGGTGTGCTCCCGCAGGCGGGGCTCGCCGCCGTGCTGATGGTGCCGCACGCCATCTGGCACGAGTCCGCGCTCTCCTTCCTGGGTCTGGGACTTCCGGCCCACGAGGCGAGCCTGGGGATCATGGTCAACGCCGCCCGCGGATCGCTGCTGGCCGGCGCCTGGTGGCCGACGCTCTTCCCCGGTCTCTTCCTCATCGTGCCGACCCTCGCCCTCGCCGGTCTGGCCGGTGCCTGGCGGGAGCGGATCAACCCCCGCCGCCGATCGGAGCTGATGCTGTGACCGCGCCCCGCACCACCGCGCCGCCGGCCCCCGTCCTGTCGGTGCGGGAGCTGTCCGTCCGCTTCCGGATGCGCGGCGGCCACCACGTCCACGCGGTCTCCGGCGCCTCCTTCGACCTGGCGCCGGGTAGCTGCCTCGCCCTGGTGGGGGAGAGCGGCTGCGGCAAGTCGGTCCTCGCCTCCGCGCTGCTCGGCCTGCTGCCGGGCAACGCCGAGACGTCCGGCGCGGCCCACCTGACCGCCGCCGACGGCGCGCCCGCCGTGGAACTGCTCACCGCCGGCGAACGTGACCTGGCCCGCACCGTCCGCGGCCGCCGCATCGGCCTCGTCCCGCAGAGCCCCGCCGCCCACCTCACGCCCGTCCGCACCATCCGCGCCCAACTGGAGGAAACCGTACGGGAGTTGGGGGCCTGGGAAACCGGAGCGAAGGCCGGCGCGGCGGCCGGTGCGGCGAACGGCGCGATCACCGGCGGGCCCACCGGGCGGCGCACCGGGCGGCGCGCGGCGCGGGCGGCGCTGCGCGCGGCGGCGGAGCGGGCCGCGACCCGCGCCGCCTTCCCCCTCGACCACCTGGACCGCTACCCCCACCAGCTCTCCGGCGGTCTCGCCCAACGCGCGGCGAGCGCCCTCGCACTGGTCGGCGACGCCCGCCTGCTGCTCGCCGACGAACCCACCACCGGCCTCGACCGGGACCTCGTCGACCACACCGTCGACGCGCTCCGGGCCCACGCCGACGACGGGCGGGCACTGCTGATGATCACCCACGATCTGGCCGCCGCCGAGCGGATCGCCGACCACGTCGCCGTCATGTACGCGGGACGGATCGTCGAACACGCCGACGCCGCCGCCTTCTTCGGCGCCCCCGGGCCCCGCCACCCGTACGCCCGCGGACTGCTCGACGCGCTGCCCGGCCGCGCCTTCACCCCGATCCCGGGACTCCCGCCCGAACTGGGCGCCCTGCCGGAGGGCTGCGCCTTCGCCGCCCGCTGCGCCCGCGCGGACACCCGGTGCGCCGTGCGCCCGGAACCGTCGGACGGCGTCGCCTGCCACCATCCGCACCCCGGCCAGCAGCCGGCCGAGGCCCCCGGGACGTCCGGGGAGAAGGACGACCGCCGTGCTCGAACTGCGTGACATCACCGCCGGATACGAACGGCGGCGCCCGGTCGTCACCGGTGTCTCCCTCACCGTCGGGCCCGGCGAGTCGGTCGGGCTGCTCGGCCCGAGCGGCTGCGGAAAGTCGACCCTGGCCCGTGTCGCGGCGCTGCTGCACCGGCCGGAGGCCGGGACGGTCACCCTCGCCGGCGTGACGGCCCCGGGCTGGCGCCACCGCGCCCCCCGCGCCCTGCGTACCTCCTTCGGTGTGGTCTTCCAGCAGCCCCGCCTCTCCGCCGACCCCCGGTTGCGGCTCGCCGACCTCATCGCCGAACCGCTGCGCGCCACCGGCCGCCGCGCGCAGGCGCCCGCCGCCGTCGCGGAACTGGCCCCCGCCGTCGGCCTCACCGCCGATCTGCTGACCCGCCGCCCGCACGAGGTCAGCGACGGCCAACTGCAACGCGCCTGCCTGGCCCGCGCGCTGGTGCTGGAGCCCCGCTGGCTGATCTGCGACGAGATGACCGCGATGCTCGACGCCTCCACCACCGCCGCGCTGGTCACCGTCGTCGAGGAGTACCGCGCCCGCACCGGCGCCGGTCTCCTCGCCGTCGGCCACGACCGCACGCTCCTGGAGCGCTGGTGCGACCGGACGGTGCGGTGGTCCGATCTGGCGGCGCGGTCGGCCACGGCTCCGGAAGAGGGGCCCGAGGCGGCGTGAGACGGGGCCGCGGGCCCGGACATCCGGGCCCGCGCCTGCCTGGTGCCGCACACCGGACGGCTGTGCGGCGCCGCCCCTCCGCCGCCACCCCGTGCGGCGGCCGGGCCCGCGGAGCCGGGCGGCCGGCCGCCCGCCGACCTGGCGCACCGCACGCAGGCACGGTGCGGGGACCTGGAATCGCGCGGTGCCCCGCCCCGTGAGACCGCCGGACCCGCTCCGCTACCCCCGCCCCTCCGCCGCATCGATCAGTACGCGGGCCAGCTCCTCCGGCTGCGACACCATCGGCCAGTGCCCCGTGCCGAGATCGGCGCGGCGCCAGGCGCCATGTGCCAGCAGCTCGGCCACCGTGGCGTTCGGCTCCGGGCCGTCGAGCAGGCACTTGACGTAGGTGGCGGGCAGCGCGCCGAGCGGGCCGGTCAGCGTCGCGGGCTCGGACAGCGAGGCGCCCGGATGCGGCGTGGCACCCGCCACCAGACGGGCGATCTGCCCGTCGGAGAGCCCCTGACCGGCGAGATCCGCGGCGGTCGGCGGCGCCCACCAGCCGTCGTTCGCGGCGAGCGCCTCGGCCAGCCGCTCGGGCCCCTCCCACCAGCCGGAGACGAACGACTCGCCGTCGACGGGCACTTCGGAGTCGACGAAGACCACCCGGGACAGCCGCCCGCCGATCCGCTCGGCCGCCTGACCCACCGGTATGCCCGAGTAGCTGTGCCCGACCAGGACCACCTCGCGCAGATCCCGCCGGGTGATCTCGTCGACGATGTCCCGCACATGGGTCTGCTGCCCGGCCGGGACACCTCGCTTCTCCGCGAGGCCGCTCAACGTCAGCGGATGGGCGCCGTGCCCTGCCGCGCGCAGCAGCCGCGCCACGTCGTCCCACACCCAGGCCCCGAGCCAGGCCCCTGCCACCATCACGAATTCCGTCATGCGGGCAACGTAACCGAAGGGTCTGACAACGCCCCTCCGCCGAAGGCCCGAAACCGTCCGGCGAGGGCCCCGGCCGGGTCGGACGCGCCCGTCCGGATCCGACCCGCCTTCGGGTATCTCCCCAGCTCAGCGCCGGTGCACCTCACGGTGCCACCGGCGTCTCCCGCTCATGCGCGCGGTGCAGCAGCGCCACGAAATCCGGTGCGTCGGGCAGGACTTCCGCGCCGATGCGGTGGACGGCGACGGCCGGCGTCCGGGAGTTGAGCACCACCGCCCCGCGGGCCCACCCGGCGAGGCCGCCGGCCCGCACCTCGGCCTCGCGCTGCGGTACGCCCAGCGCCGCCAACTGCCGTTTGACGAGGGACTGCATGATGCCGTCCAGCATCCCGGCGACCGGCCACACCACCGCCGTACCGTCCCAGAACGCGAGGTTCCAGACCGTGGCCTCGCTGAGCCGCCCCTCCCGGTCGACGAACGCGGCGTCGTCGAACCCCTCCGCCACCGCCTGCCGCAGGAAGAACCGCTTCGCGGGCTCCCCGACGTGCTTGACGGCCGGCTGGAACCGCTCGTGCGCCACCGCCGCCAGTGCCAGCGGACCCGACGGCGGGAGCCCGGCGGACGCCGTCCGCACCAGCACCTCGGGCTCGCCCGCCTCCGCCGCGAACGGATCGCCCGGCGCGTGGACCAGCACCCGCAGCGACACATCGGCGGGGCTCGCCGCCAGCGCCGCCCGCACATGGGCGCGGACCTCGTCGTCCGGCGTCGCCCGCCCGAACAGCTCCAGCGAGGCGGCCCGCAGCCGCGCCAGATGGAGATCGAACCCCCGGATCAGGCCGCCGCGTACCTGCATGGCGGTGAAGTGGGCGGGGCTGCCGAAGGCGACCGCCGCCAGCTCCCCGGCGGTCGCGTCCCGGCCGTTGCGGTGCACCACATAAGTCGTCATGTGCGGCCAACGCACCGTCCCGGGGCCGTGTTCCCGTACCGACGGACGCGAAAGCGCCGCGCGCCCCTCCCGGAGGAGAGGCGCGCGGCGCCAGGGGGTGCGGACCGCTCAGCGGCGCCGGACCAGCGGGAACGGCAGCGTCTCGCGGATCGACAGACCGGTGAGGAACATGACCAGCCGGTCCACGCCGATGCCCAGGCCACCGGTGGGCGGCATCGCGTACTCCAGCGCCTGGAGGAAGTCCTCGTCCAGCTCCATCGCCTCCACGTCGCCGCCCGCCGCCAGCAGCGACTGGGCGGTCAGCCGCCGACGCTGCTCGACGGGGTCGGTCAGCTCGGAGTAGGCGGTGCCCAGCTCCGTGCCGAACGCGACGAGGTCCCAGCGTTCGGCGAGCCGCGGGTCCTTGCGGTGCTGGCGGGTCAGCGGTGAGACGTCCGTCGGGAAGTCCTTGTAGAACGTCGGCAGCGTCGTGCGCTCCTCCACCAGCCGCTCGTACATCTCCAGCACGATGTCGCCGCGGCCCATCTCCGGCTTCACCGGCACCGACGCGGTGTCGCACAGCCGCCGCAGCGTCCGCGCGTCGGTGTCCGCGCCGACCTCCTCGCCCAGCGCCTCGGAGATCGCGCCGTAGACGGTCTTGACCGGCCACTGCCCGGAGATGTCGTGCTCGACCAGCCGGCCGTTCGCGTCCGCCTTACGGGCGGTCGCGGTGCCGAACGCGGCGACCGCGGCCCCCTGGATCAGCTCCCGGGTCAGGTCGAGCATCACGTCGTAGTCGGCGAACGCCTGGTACGCCTCCAACATCGTGAACTCGGGGTTGTGCTTGTACGAGATGCCCTCGTTGCGGAAGGTCCGCCCCATCTCGAAGACCTTCTCCATACCGCCCACGCAGAGCCGCTTGAGATACAGCTCGGGCGCGATCCGCAGGTACAGGTCGAGGTTGTAGGCGTTGATGTGGGTGTGGAACGGCCGGGCGTTGGCGCCGCCGTGGATCTGCTGGAGCATCGGCGTCTCGACCTCCAGGTAACCCCGGTCGATCAGCCCCTGCCGCAGCGCCTGCACCGCCGTGCTGCGGGCCCGTACGGTCTCCCGGGCGTCCGGCGAGACCACGAGATCGACGTAGCGGTGGCGGACCTTCGCCTCCGGGTCGGTCAGACCGCGCCGCTTGTCGGGCAGCGGGCGCAGGCACTTCGCCGTCAGCCGCCAGTCGGTGACGAAGACGGTCAGCTCACCGCGGTCGCTGGCGCCGACCTCGCCCCGGGCCTCGATGTGGTCACCGAGGTCGATGTCGGAGCCGAAGCGCTCCAGCAGCTCCTTGCCGGTGGTATCGCGGGTCAGCGCGATCTGGAGGTCACCGGACCAGTCCCGCAGTACGGCGAAGAGCACGCCGCCGTGGTCGCGGGTGAGCAGCACCCGCCCGGCGATCCGTACCGTCTCCCCGGTGTGCGCGCCGGCTTCCAGCCCCGGATGCGCGTCACGGACCTCGCCGAGCGTGTGTGTGCGCTCCACCCCGACCGGGTACGGGTCGGTGCCCTCGGCGCGCAGCCGCTCCAGCTTCAGATGGCGGGTGCGCACCTGCTCGGGCAGTGCGGCCAGCTCCCGCTCCCGCTGCTCCTCGGCGGTCGGCGCCTCGCTGACCAGGCCCAGCTCCTCCAGGGAGGGCAGTCCGGCGGTGCTCGCCGGAGCCAGCAGCTTCTTCTTGTGGCCCTTGCCCCACAGCTTGCCCAGGCTCGGTACGGCGACGAAGCCCTCGGCGATGCCGGAGGCGAGGCCGATCCGGGCCAGCGCACCGGTGTCCGCGTAGCACAGGAACCGCGGGTACCACTCGGGCGCGTACTTCGCGTTGGAGCGGTAGAGCGCCTCCAACTGCCACCACTTGGAGAAGAACAGCAGCAGCCGGCGCCAGAACTTCAGCACCGGGCCCGCGCCGATCCGCGCGCCCTCCTCGAAGGCGGAGCGGAACACCGCGAAGTTCAGCGAGATGCGGTGCACCCCGAACTGCCCGGCCTGCGCGCACAACTGCGCGACCATGAACTCCATGACGCCGTTGGGCGCGCTGCGGTCGCGCCGCATCACGTCCAGCGAGATGCCGTCGTCGCCCCAGGGCACGAACGACAGCAGCGCGATCATCCGGCCGTCGCCGTCGAACGCCTCGGCCAGCAGACAGTCGCCGTCCTCGGGGTCGCCGAGGCGGTCCAGCGCCATGGAGAAGCCGCGCTCGGTCTCGGTGTCGCGCCAGGCGTCGGCGCGGTCGATGACCTCCCGCATCTCGGCGTCGCTGAGCGCCGAGTGACGCCTTATCCGGCAGGTGGCGCCGGTGCGCTGCACACGGTTGACGGCCTGCCGGGTGACCCGCATGTCGCGGCCGTCCAGCTCGAAGTCCTTGACGTGCAGGATCGCCTCGTCGCCGAGTTGCAGGGCGCCCAGACCGCAGCGGGCGAACGCCTTCGCGCCCTCCTCGCTCGCGCCCATCACCGCGGGCTGCCAGCCGTAGCGCCCGGCGACCTCCAGCCACGCCTCGATGGCCTGGGTCCACGCCTCGCGGTCGCCGACCGGGTCACCGCTGGCCAGGCAGACGCCCGCCTCCACGCGGTAGGTGACGGCCGCCTTGCCGCTGGGGGAGAAGACGACGGCCTTGTCGCGGCGGGTGGCGAAGTAGCCCAGCGAGTCGTCGCCGCCGTAGCGGGCGAGCAACGCCCGGATACGGGCCTCCTCGTCGCCGTGCAGCGCCGCTTCCATGCGCTGGGAGCGGAAGAGCGTGGCCGCGGCGTTGAGCAGCGCGAGCGCGCCGAAGAGGCCGAGCAGGGTGATGATCCAGTGCGGCGGGTGTCCCTCGACGAGCCGGCCGCCGACCAGTCCGCCGCAGACCCGGTTGGCCGCCCACAGCAGCCGGTTGCCGGCGCCGTGCTCCAGCGAGCCGGGGAACAGCGTCACCAGCCCCCAGCCGAGCAGTACGGCGGCGACCAGTCCGGCCGCCAGCACGCCCGCGGCGCGGACGAAGGCGCCGCGCCGGGTGATGGCGTAGAACTCGCGGTGCGAGACGACGAGCAGGACGAGGATGGCGGTGCACACCGCCAGCGAGACCGCGAACTCCCAGTACCCGGCGGCGAGGAACAGCGCGTCCGCGAGGGCGACCAGCAGCATGTAGGCGACGACGAACCACAGCGCCACCCGTTTGCGGGCGGCCATCGCCGCGCCGAGCAGGAACAGGAAGGCGGCGTAGGCGAAGTTCGGCGTCACCGGGATGGTGAGGGTGTCCAGCCAGTAGATCGCCGGGTGGAGCCCGCGCCGCAGCGGTCCGAAGAGCGCCGTCACGGCGCAGAAGAGCCCCAGCACACCGAAGGCGATGGCGAAGCCGTTGGGGACGCGGTGTCTGAACCGCCGCCACCCCGTGAGTTGATCCTGGTCCTGCACGGTGCTCATTCCGTCACATTAAGCTTGGAAAAGGGATATTCGGCCGACGCGAGAGCGCACGGTGGCCGCGCACGGCGGGCCGTATGCCCCACGGATCGTCGTGGGGCGCGCTGTCGGGTCATGGCGGTACTTCCGTCGGCCGGGGGTGTGCGCCGGCGCGGAAGGCGCCGGGCGTATCCGTCACTAAGACGGCTGTGGGCGGGGCCCCGTTGCCCGCGGAAAAAGTGATCCGCGACACACGAACGCCGGGAACTCCGGGGCGGGAAGGGGTGTGACCCGCAGTGATCACCCGGATGGGGTACCGGATCGCGGCCGGGATTTTGCCGGAAATGCGCCAAAATTGCCACTCCTAGCCGTCCGATCGGGCGGCCGTCGCGGAGGTGCACCCATGGCTCTGACGATCTCGGTCGTCCTGTTGCTGCTCATTCTGGCAGCGATCTTCCTGCGCAGCGGAAAGCTGAAGCTCTCGCACGCCATCGTCTGCACACTGCTCGGCTTCTACCTGGCCGGCAGCAGCATCGCCCCGGACCTGCGGCACAGCCTCTCGGGCGCCGCCGACGTGATCGGCAGCGTCCGCCCGTAACCGGCGGACCGCCCGCCGCCCGGGCGCGGTGTCAGCCGCGCGCGAAGACCCCGAGCGCGTTCGCCACCGGGCGCTCCGCGCCGCCCGACGGATGGTTGCGCACCACGACCGGTCCGCCGCGCCGGGCGGTCACCAGCGTCGAGGAGCCGCCGCCGTCCAGGTCCACGCCGTCCCGTGCGCCCAGTCCGCGCAGGACGGCGGCGAGCTCGGCGAGGGTGAGCCCCGGCTCGCCCGGGGTGCCGTCCAGGGCCAGCAGGTACAGGGTGCGGCCGCCGTTCCCGATCCCGGCGCCGGTCCGTACCGCCGGAGTGACGGTGTCGGTGCCCGGCACGGTCAGCCCGCCTCGCAGCACCGCGAATCCGCCGACCGCACAGCGCAGCGGTACGCCGCCGCGGGCCGTCAGCCGGTGCCCGATACGTACCGGGTCGCCCGGCCGCAGGGCCGCCAGCCGCCGCGCGCCCGCCTCCCGGCCGAGCAGCACCTGACCGCCGGGCGGCACCGCGCCGCCGGGCCGGTCGGCGACCGCCGTGACCCGGCCGTGGCGCACGGTCACCTCCCGCACCCGCGCGGTGCACGGCGCCGCCCGGTCCGTGTCGGTGCCGCACACGGCGCGCGCCCGCGCGGCGGAGCCCCAGCGGGAGGTGTACGCGCCGATGCCGTCCACCGGCAGCGCGTACTGGTTCAGCCCGGTGAGCGGCAGGGTGCCGCGGCCGGTCACCGCGGCGCCGCGCAGGGTGAGCCGGTCCAGCCGCGCCCGCCGGTCGTAGCCGATGCCGAGGACGTCCCCGGCGCCGGTGCCGGGCGGCGGCGCGGGGCCGAACCGCTGACCGGCGGGGACCGCGGCCTTCAGGGCGTGCCCGGCGGCGACGGCCGGGCCGACCGGGGCGCCGGTCGCCGGGACGCCGGGGTGCTGGACCTCGACGAAGTGGAAGAAGTCGCCGTTGACCGCGGCAAGCGCGCCGCGCGCCGCGGCCAGCGCGGAGACCGGGGCCCGCGCGGCGACCGTCCCCGGGTACAGCAGGTCCACCGAGACCCGCGGCGTCCGCAGGTCCACCGTCAGCAGATGGCCGTGGGCCGTGCCGCGCGCCAGGGCCACCCGGAACGTCGTGTAGGTGACGCCCGGCGCCTGCCGGACGGCCGGTGCGGTGGTCAAGGTGGTGGCGGCGCCGGCCCGGGGGCCGCCGGCCACGGCCAGGATGCTCCAGGCGGCCAGCGCGGTCAGTGCCACACGCAGCGTGCCCCGTCGACGTCGCACGGTCCCTCCCGAGGTCGCACCGACCCTCGCGGCGCCCGGCGTCGTCGCCGTGGCGGGCGGGTGTCGGTGCGGCGGACATCTCGGGAACGGCCGCGCCGGGGTGGCGGGCTGTCAGGCGCGGCCCTTGACCAGCTCCATGTAGCGGGCCCAGTCCCAGTACTGGCCCGGGTCGGTGTGGTCGGTCCCGGGCACCTCGACGTGCCCGATGATGTGCTCACGGTCCTTGGGGATGCCGTACCGGTCGCAGATCGCGGCGGTCAGCGCGGCGGACTGCCGGTACAGCGCGTCGGTGAACCACTTCGGGTCGTCGATCCAGCCCTCGTGCTCGATACCGATGCTGCGGGTGTTGTAGTCCCAGTTGCCCGCGTGCCAGGCGACGTTCTTCTCGCTGACGCACTGGGAGAGGTAGCCGTCGGAGGAACGGACGACGTAGTGCGCGGCCGCCTTGTGGTTGGGGTCCTTGAAGAGCTTGAGGGTGTCGGCGAACGTCTCCTGCGTCACGTGGATGACGACCAGCTCGACCGGATACTCCTTCGGGCGGTCGGCCTCCGTGAAGTTGGCGGGGTCGGCGGCGGACCAGTGCACGGGCGGATAACCGGCCGCCCGGGGCCGGGCGCCGCGGGGGAGGGCGGCGGCGCTGCCGGACGAGGTCAGCGCGGCGGCCGCGGCGAGCGCGGCGGCGCCGGTGAGCAGGCGGCGGCGGGGCAGGGAGGTGCGGTAGGACTCCATGCGTACTCCTGACGAGGCCGAGGGGGGCGCGTACATGACACATGTGGCCGGTGTGTTCATGATGCGCAGCCGTCCCCCGGCTGCCAAGGCCCTTCGAGTGGTGCCAATGGCCCGACCAAAGATGGAACTCGCAGGTGAGGCAAGGGACTTGGTGGTGACACGCCGTCACCCGGATGCCGTAACGATCCCGGTGGCGCCCGGGCGTGCCGTGCCGGCCCGTCCGCCGACACGGCTCCCGGCCCGCCGGGCCGCCCCCGTGATCCCGCCCCTCACCGCCGCAGCAGCGCGTCCCCGTCGGCCAGGGTGGCGGTCAGGCGCTCCCATGTGGCGGTGTCCCGTTCGTACGGGGCGTACGTGGTGCCGCGTGCGGTGCCCCAGCGCCGGGCCACGGCCGCCGGGTCCTCGTCCAGGAGCAGCCCCGCGGCCTGTGCCGCCGCGCCCAGGGCGACCAGTTCGCGGGCCTCGGGCACCTCCACCGGGCGCCCCGACAGCCGCCGCACCGTCTCCCGCCAGGCCCGGCCCCGCGCGCCGCCGCCGATCAGCAGCAGCGGGGCGTCGGCCGCGGAATCGGCGTCCAGTACCTGGCCCACCGCCTTGAGCAGCGCGAACACCGCACCGTCGTAGGCCGCCTGGAGGACCTGACCGGGCGTCGTGTCGTGCCGCAGCCCGTGCAGCAGGCCCGACGCGCCCGGCAGGTTGGGGGTGCGCTCCCCGTCGAGGAACGGCAGCACCACCACCTCGCCGCCCGCCTCCACCGCCTCCCGGTCGCGGCCCAGCAGCGCGGCGATCCGGTCGACGGCCAGCGTGCAGTTGAGGGTGCAGGCCAGCGGCAGCCAGTCGCCGCGTGCGTCCGCGAAACCGGCGACCGTACCGGACGGATCGGCCGGCCGCCGCCGGGAGACCGCGTAGACCGTGCCGGACGTGCCCAGGCTCAGCACCGGCCGGCCGGGCCGCAGCCCGAGGCCCAGCGCCGCCGCCATGTTGTCCCCCGTGCCCGCCGCGACCAACGCGCCCTGGGGGAGCGGAAGTTCATCGGTGCGTACGGTGCCCGCCGCCTCGCCGGGGGCGGCGACGCGGGGCAGCGCCGCCGGGTCCAGCCCGATGTGGTCGAGGACCGCGGGGTCGTACGCCCCGGTGGCCGAGGACCACCAGCCGGTGCCGGAGGCGTCGCCCCGGTCGGTGACCGCCTCGCCGGTCAGCCGTTCGGTGAGGTAGTCGTGCGGCAGCCGGACCGCGGCGGTGGCGGCGGCCGCTGCCGGTTCCCGCTCGCGCAGCCAGGCCCACTTGGTGACGGTGAACGCCGCGCCCGGCACACTGCCGATCCGCTCGGCCCACGCGGCGGGCCCGCCCCGCTCCGCCACCAGCCGCTCCGCCTGCGGCGCGGACCGTACGTCGTTCCACAGCAGCGCGGGCCGCACCGGCGCACCCGCCGCGTCCAGCGTGACCAGCCCGTGCTGCTGCCCGGCCACCGACACCGCGCCCGCCCGCCGCGCCCCGTCCCCGCACTGCCCCAACGCCTCGGCGAGCGACGCCCACCAGCTCCCCGGGTCGCTCTCCTTGCCCGCGCCGCCACCGGCGTGCGGGGCCCGGCCGCGGGCGACGACCGTGCCGGATGCCGCGTCCACCACCAGCGCCTTGGTGGACTGCGTCGAGCTGTCCACACCGACGACGAGCGGTCCCGCTGCCTGTGCCCCCATCGCGCACTCTCCCTCCGCCCGGCCGCGGACCGGGCCGTTCGGCCACCGCGCCCGGGGCGCTCCCCGGTGCGGTGCCGCATCGTAGTGCGGGCGGCGCGCCCCGGACCCCGACGGCCCGGGACCTGCGGCTCGGCCGCACGCCCACGGACGGACCGGAGCCGCTCCGGCCGCTGATGCCCGCCGCCCCGCGGTACGAGGAACCGGCCACGGATCCGGCGCACCCCACGCCGTACCCATTCAGGAGGGCGGCCCGAACCGGCCCCGGCGAACCGCGCGTCGAGGGCGTGGCCGCGGTCCGCCTGCCGCACCTGCCGTCACAAGGCGCCGGAGCCCGGCGGTTCGGGCGGCGGCGGGCGGTGGCGGCGCGGTCCGCCCAGGGGCAGGGCGATGAACACGTCAAACCTCCGGGCCGTAGGGTGGAGCGGGTGGCCGTGGTCCGATCCGTGGCCGGCCGCCGGACATTTCAGCCGCCGTCCGTATCAGCTCGATAACCGGGTTCCCCAAGCCCCCGTAAAGAAGCGATTATCTCTGCCATGAGCTTTCCGCCGCCTCCGCCGCCCCCGAACCAGCCCCCGAACGACGGTCAGGGCGGCTTCGGCCCGCCTCCTGGCGGCTACGGTGCCGGGGGTCCGGCACAGGGCGGGTACGGCCAGGGCGGGTTCCCGCCGCCCGGAGGAGCGCCGGCCGGCCCGCCGCCCGGCGGTTTCGGCCCGGCCGCTCCCGGCTACGGCCCGGCGGGCCCCGGTGGCCCCGGCGCTCCCGGGGGCTGGCAGCCGCCGCCCCCGCCGCCGCCCGGTGGCGGCAACAACGGCAAGATCATCGCGGCGATCATCGGCGGCGGTGTGCTGGTGCTCGCCGTGGTCTTCGGCGTCATCGCGATGAACGGTGACAGCGACGACGACAAGAAGAACCGCGCCACCCCGACCGCGAGCACCGACGCCTCGCCGAGCGCCACCCCCGACGGTTCCGCAAGCCCCACGGGCTACCCGACCGACGACGCCTCCCCGACACCGACGGCGACGGACGACACCATCCCGTTCTACAAGCTGAAGGTCGGCGACTGCTACGACCTCCCGGCGGACGGCAGCGGCAACAACGAGGCGGCCTCCTGCGACGGTTCGCACGACGCCGAGGTCGTCTCCGTCCACCAACTGCGCTCCGGCTTCACCTCCAGCTCCGACATCAAGGAGGAGGCCGCCCGGATCTGCAAGAGCGACCTGGAGAGCAAGGCCGCCCGCCAGCCCGCCGGCACCGCCGAGGGCACCTACGTGCAGTTCCCCAACCTCAAGGGCTACGACCTCGGCATCAAGAGCGTCAGTTGCAGCCTGATGGGCAACCGCACCGGCACCAAGAAGCTGCACGCACCGCTGTCCTGACCGCCGCGCCGCCCCGGACCGGGGCGGCGCACCCGGGGCCGTACGCCGCCGCGCGAACGGCCCCGGGGAACGGCCGCCGGGCCTTCGGGCAGGCCCCCCGGTACGACACGTTCCGTCCGAGGCGCCACCCGCCCGACGCGCCCGGCGCCCGGCGGCTCGCGCCCGTCAGCCCCGCAACTGCGCCGCCAGCGCGCGGATCTGCTCGGGTCCCACCCGGCAGCAGCCCCCGATCAGCCGCGCCCCGGCCGCCGCCCAGCCGGCCACGCTCCCCGCGCCGAACTCCGGCGTCCCCGACCACGCGCGGGCCCCGGCGTCCCAGCTCTCCCCGCTGTTCGGATAGACCACGACCGGCTTGCCGGTCACCCGCGCCGCCACCTCGACGGCACGGTCCACGTCACCGGGCGCACAGCAGTTGACGCCCACCGCGACGATCTCCGGCGCCTCCGCCACCACCGCGAACGCCTCCTCCAGCGGCTGCCCCGCCCGGGTGGCCGCCCCCGCCACGCTGTACGAGAGCCACGCCGGGGTGTCCAGCCCGCGCACCGCACGCACCAGGGCCCGCGCCTCGTCGGCGTCCGGCACCGTCTCCAGCGCCAGCACGTCGGGGCCGGCGGCCGCCAGGACCTCCAGCCGCGGCCGGTGGAAACGCTCCAGCTCGGCCACGGTCAGCCCGTACCGGCCCCGGTACTCCGAACCGTCCGCCAGCATCGCGCCGTACGGCCCGGCGGACGCGGCGACGTACAGCGGACCGCCGGCACCGTCCGCCCGCGCCCGGTCGGCCGCCTCCCGGGCCAGCGCCACGGAGCGGCCGAGCAACTCCGCGGCCCCGGCGGCGTCGATACCGCGCCGCGCGAACCCCTCGAACGTCGCCTGATAGCTGGCCGTGATGGCGACCTGCGCACCCGCCGCGTAGTACGCGCGGTGTGCCTCGATGACCGCCTCGGGCTCCTCGGCGAGCAGCCGTGCCGACCAGAGCGCGTCGCCGAGATCGTGCCCCGCGGCCTCCAACTGGTTGGACAGCCCGCCGTCGAGGATCACCGGCCCCGCGGCGAGAGCGGCGGCGAACTGCGGGGACGTGCGGACCATGGGGGACCTCTCCGGGGGACGGCGGAACGGGGACGGGCTCCGGATATCGCCCGGGCTCCGTCTGTCCGGATCGTAACGCCCGCCCGGTGGCGGCGAGCGGTCACGGGGAGTGCGGCGGATCCGGTGCGACCCTGGTCAGCGCGGTCTGCAGCCGCTCCAGCAGGATCCGGACGGCCGGTCCCGGGGAACCGTCCGCCCGCCAGGCCAACGCGACCCGGCCACGCAGCGGCGGCTCGGACAGCTCCCGGGCCCACAGGCCCGCCTCGGCCGCGGCCGCCTCCGGGGCGCCGTGCGAGCGCTTCGCCCTGAGCTGAGGCGCCCCCGTGCTCACGTCCCGGCCGCCTCACCGCACCCCGGAGAAGGTGAACGCGAACCGCGCGGGCCCGGCCGTCAGCCGGTGGCGGGGGAGGACGCCGGGGCCGCAGGAGCGGCTGCCGAGGCCGTGCTGGGCGTGGTCGAGGTGGAGCCACACCTGGTCGCCGGGGGTCAGATCGGTGGTGTGCCGGGCGGCGTCCAGTTCCTCGGTGGTCCAGCGGCGGGCCGTGAGGAAGAACTCCGGTACGCCGTCGATCCGCAGCCCCGTGCCGTCGGGCCGGGTCAGCTCCGCCCACCGCACGCCGGGCCGGGCACCGTTCTCCTGCGGGCGGACGTACGGCGTCTGCAGCGCGTCGACGGATGACTCCCAGCGCCCCAGGCGCGCGGCCGCCCGGCTGTCGGGGTAGCCCTCACCGGGCCCGCCGCCGAACCAGCGCGCATGGCCGAGCCCGCCGGGCACCGCCATCCGCAGCCCCAGCCGCGGCAGCGGAACGGCCCATTCCCCCTCGGGTGCGACGTCCACCTCCAGCCGCAGCAGCTCCGCCGTGGCCGACCAGCGGTGCACCACGCGCAGCGCCGCGTCCGTCCCGGCGGCCGCGACCCGCGTGCGCACCGTCAGCCCCTCCGGCGAGACGGTCACGGCGTCCGTGCGGTGGTGCATACGGTGCAGACCGGCACGGCGCCAGGCGGCGGCCGGGCCCGGGTCCGGCTTGCCGGGAGCCGCCTCGTCGTTGTCGGTCGGCGCCCGCCAGACATCGAGCCGCGGACCGCGCACCGGCTCGCCCGCCACGGCGGTGAGCAGGCCCGTCGCCGGGTCGAAGACACCGGGGCCCAGCGCGATGGCGGCCTCCGACCGACGCGGCGCCACCCACGCCCGGGTGGGCGGGCCGGAGCGGTGCCCCGGCGCCCGAGCGGGCAGTTGACCCCAGGCGACCTCGTGCCCTGCCGGTGCCCACGCGGTCTCCTCCGCCAGCACCGCCCGGACCGTCCACCACGCCTCCGGGCCGGCCCCGTCGGCCCCGCTCCCACCGGGCGCCCCACCGGGCGGCGACGGCACCGGCGGCAGCGCCACCTCCGCCGCCGCACCCGCCGCCGTGTCCGGGACCTCCAGAGTGCCCGAGCCCCACACCGCGCCGTCCACCTCGTACGCCCAGCGGAACGCCAGCCCCGACAGGTCCGCGACGTCATGGAGATTGCGGATCACGACCGTAGGGGGCGGCCCGTCCGAGCCGTCACCGCCCGCCGTGATCCGTACCGGCTCGACGACCTTCTTCAGCTCCGTCAGCCCCGGGGACGGCGTGCGGTCCGGGAGGACCAGCCCGTCGCAGACGAAGTTCGCGTCGTGCAGCTCCTCGCCGAAGTCGCCGCCGTAGGCGTGGAATTCCGCGCCCTCCGGGGTGGCGCGGCGCAGCCCGTGGTCCAGCCACTCCCAGACGAAACCGCCCTGGCAGCGCGGGTATGTCTCGAACAGCCGCTGGTACTCGCTCAGCCCGCCGGGACCGTTGCCCATCGCGTGCGCGTACTCGCAGAGCACGAACGGCAGCTCACGCCGGTGCGCGGCGAGGGCGGCGTCGGCCGGCGGCTCCTCCGCCCGCCGCCCGATCCGCTCCACCTCGGCGTGGTCGGCGTACATCCGGGAGTACACGTCCGTATCGGCGCAGTCCGGGTCGCCCTCGTAGTGCAGGGGACGGGACGGATCACGCCGCCGCATCCAGGCGGCCATCGCGGACAGCCCCCGGCCGGTGCCGCATTCGTTGCCCAGCGACCACATGATGACGCTGGGGTGGTTCTTGTCCCGCTCGACCATGCGGCGGGCCCGGTCGAGCAGCGCGGGCTCCCAGCGCGGATCGTCGACCGGATTGTTCCGCCAGCCCAGGGCACGGAAGCCGTGGGTCTCCAGATCGCACTCCTCGACGACCCACATCCCCAGTTCGTCACAGAGTCCGAGGAACGCCGGATGGGGCGGATAGTGGCTGGTGCGCACCGCGTTGAGGTTGTGCCGCTTCATCAGCAGCAGATCGCGCCGCATCGTCGCGATGTCCAGGGCGCGGCCCCGGACCGGGTCGAACTCGTGGCGATTGACGCCGCGCAGCAGGATGCGGACGCCGTTGACCTGCAGCAGCCCGTCCGCCACCCGGACGGTACGGAAGCCGATCCGCAGCGGGACCCGCTCGCCCGGCGTGACCAGCTCACCGTCGTACAGCACCGGCGTCTCCGCCGTCCACGGACGGACGGCGACGGTCGCGCTCTCACCCGTCGCCAGATCCAGACCGAGCGCCGGTACGGTCACCCGGCCCGGTGGATCGGAGCTGACACGAAGCGTGCCGAGGCCCGTGGTGTGGTCGTACCCGGCGTGCACGAAGTGGTCGCCGACCGACCCCTCGGGACGGCTGTGCAGCGTCACCTCGCGGAAGATACCGGGCAGCCACCACTGGTCCTGGTCCTCCAGATAGCTGCCCGACGACCACTGGTGCACCCGGACCGCCAGCACGTTGCCGCGCCGCCGCAGCAGCGGGCCCACCGCGAACTCGTGCGCCAGCCGGCTGCCCTTGAAATGCCCCAGCTCCGTGCCGTTGAGCCACACCCGGGCACAGGACTCCACCCCGCCGAAGTGCAGCACCGCCGGGCCGTCCGGCCAGTCGGCGGGCAGGTCGAAGCGGTACCGGTGGTCGCCGGTAGGGTTCTCGTCCGGCACCCGCGGCGGATCGACCGGGAACGGGTACGCGGTGTTGGTGTACGCGGGCGCACCGTGCCCCTGGAGCACCCAGTGACCCGGCACCCGCAGCTCGTCCCACCGGCCGTCGTCGAAATCCGGCTCGGCGAACGCGGCGTCCCGGGCGGTGGCCGCCGGCGACAGCCGGAACCGCCAGCGGCCGTCCAGCGACAGCCGGGCGGCGTCGGACCCGGCGTACCAGGAGCGGGGCGGCAGCGCCCCGGCGCCCGGTGTCCGGTCCTCGTGATACGGCATGGTGTCCCGGCCGGGGACCGGCGGCGTACCGGACATGCTTCCTCCTCGCTGCGGGGCGCCGGCCCGGTGACGGGCAGCGGCGCGCGGGGGCGCGACGGGAACCGATGCGGCGATCGGTGCGGTGGCGAACGGTGCGGTGCGATCGGTGCGACAGGACCCGGTGCGCCGGAGCCTGTGACGAAGCTCCGAGCTCCGGTTCAGCGAAGCACGTCCCGCCACCCGCCCGCAGGAGGACGCGACGGACCGGCGCCACGGACCGGCCACCCGGACAGCGGTACGCGCCCGGGGGCGTCGCCACCGGGCCCCGCGGAAAGGAACGGGACGCTACCGAGCCCCTAGAAAGTGCCCCCGAAAGGCATTTCCACGAGGAGATACAGCCCGAATCCGGTGGCCACGACGCCTATTGCGGTGAAAAACCAATAGGCGGAGCCTCCGTCGTAGCCCTGGAGCGCGGCGCGGTCGGGGTCGGCCGGGTCGTAGTAGACGACCACACGGGTGCCCACCTTGAACCGTCCCTTTCCGCTCTTGTACATGCTGGGGCAGTACTCGTGCCGGCCGCCGTCAGGGGTCTGCCAGGCCACGACGGGGGAGTAGAGCCTCTGCCCGTCGCCGTTTCTGTGGCCATGGCGGACAACCTCCCCGTATGCCCTGGCTCCGGCCCGCCGCATCTTTCTGGTCTTGCGGATGTTCCGTATTCCGACGGCCAGAAAGGCCGCGCCGAGAATCAGCACGAAGACGAAGGCGAATGGTGCGCTGTACCCACTGGAGTCTTCCATGCCGGAAGACACGCGCATTCCCGCACCGGAGTTCCGGCGATCGCGCCGAGGGCGCAAAGCCGCCCCTCCGGCGCCTGGCCCCGGGACGCCGTCACCAAAGGCGGAAATCCTCCCACCACGGCCCGGTCCTCTCCGCCGCCCTGGTAGCGCTGGTGGGGCTGTCCCGCCCCGCCGGGAGACCTGCCGCGCGAGCGTGCCCCGGCCTTCCGGAGGTTGGCCTGAACCTGGTCCGACGGCGGTGGCCGGGCCCGTCGGCGAGCCGGCTGCCGCGCTCGTCGGACTTGTGGTGGGCACCCGCCCGGGGCGGTCTCCAGCCCGCCGCCGGGTACGGCGGGCCTCGGCGGGCCGCCCAGGGCGGCTGACCCGCTCTCGCAGGGTGCCCGGGGCTCGGGGCTCGGCGAGGGCGGTACGGCCTGCCCGGAAGCACCCTCGGGCACCGTGACGGGCCAGGCACCCACCGTGTCAGGAGCGGGCCCGGAGCACACCGCCCGTGAGCCCGTAAGGCTGCCTGTCCCGCGTGCTGCGGGCTCGCCGATCGGACGGCGACGCGGCCGGGCGGGGCGCGGCAGGCCCGGTGGAGGGGCGGGGCGACAGGTGCACACGGGACACGGCGGAACGGACTCCTCAGGGCCGACCGCCGCCCGGTGTGGCGCCGGAGGCCACCGGGCGCGCAAGCTGTTCATGGAACCTGCGAGGCCCGCATGGCGTTCAAGAAGTGACAGAGCGCGGTACGTGCCGCGGAAGGGGAGTGAATCCATGTCCACACGGGCGAAGGTTGCAGTGGGTGGCGTCGCGGTGGGAGTGATCCTGCTGTGGCTGCTGCCGCTCTGGGCGGCCCTCCTGGTGATGGTCGGGGTGCCGGCCATCGCCTATCTGACGCTGGACCCCTCCCAGCGCCGCCGTCTGCGGCGCGTGAGCCGCAAGCAGTTGGGCCGCTGAGTCAGGCGGGTACCGGGGCGCCCACCATCGGCGGAAGGCGAACACCGCCGGCCGACGGGGGCGCCCCCCCGCATGCCCCGGGCCGCTCGCGGCTGCCGGGGGCCGCTCGATTCCTGAGCCCGGCGGGTTCCGTGCCGCGGTGCGGCGCGAGGCCCGAGCCCCCGTACGGACGGGACCGATCCCGATCCGCACCGCGAGCAGTCACCCACGGGCCCGCCTCCCCGGCGAACGCCGGAACGCCCCGGAGCCGCCCAGGACTCTTCCCCGGAACGCCCCGGAGCCGCCCAGGACTCTTCCCCGGAACTGGCGTCCCGGCTCCTCGTCACGTACGGCGCCCGGCGTGCCGGCTCACCGGACCCCTGCTGGAACTCATGGGGCGTCACCGCCGAGGACCCGGACGGCTACCGCATCCCCCTCTCCGCACGCGACTGACCGAGCCCCTGACGGCCTCCCGCGAGGCCACCTTCTGACGAACTCCGGGCCAGCAGCCTTGCCCGGATGAAGCCGCCCACCCGCAAGGACCGGGCCGGGCGGCTTTCCCTCTCCTCTCCTGCCCGTGTCACGCCGGTCGGCATGCCGTGCCGTTCACCCTGCGCTCACCCTCGTACGGCCCTCCGCGCCGGTGCCCGCGCTCCGGTACGCGGGGCGGGGCGCCACCGGCCGGTGGTTGTCGGAAGGGCGCCTGCGGGCTCCGACGGCGCGGCCACCCCGCCGCGCGCCGTCGCGGGACGCCCCCGGGCCGCAGCCGTGACGCTTCCCCCGAGCCGTCATCTCCTCCGCGAAAGCCGCCCCCGCGACTGCCGCGCCGTCTGTCCGCCCCGCCGTCGCCAAGGCCCGTGCGCGGTACTTCCCCGTCACCGTCACCTGGATGCGCGCACCACTCATCACCTGCATCAATGCCTCCCCGTGGGTCTCGTCGACCGATGCAGGACAAGTCCATCACGAGGGTCTGACAATCGACGCCGACGCACGCGGCGACGCCCGGCCGCCCTCAGACGGGGCGGGCCGCGAGCGCGTCCAACGACTCCAGCAGCGCGGGCAGTTCCGGCCCCCGGCCCACCGGGTGCACCTCGCCCGGCTCCTCGTCCAGCAGCACGAAGGCGATGTCGTCGGTGCGGGCCACCATGCTCCACCCCGGGCCGTCCACCCGAAGCGTGCGCGCCCCGCCCGCGGCGAACGACGACCGGACCCGTCCCGGAGGCGGAGGCTGTGCCACATAGCCGCGCGCCTCGGCCATGGCCCGCCGGACACCGTCGTGCGGCTGCGCGCCGGGCGCCACGAACGTCACCGCACCCTCGGCCTGTTCGCGCCAGGCGGCCCACTGCAGCGCGATCTCGTCGGCCCCCAACCGCCGCTGCGCGGGCCCCCACACGGAGGCGTCCGGCGGGCTCAGCGGCGGCCGGTCGCCCTCCTCGGGGGCCGGGTCGTGCGGCTCCGGCACCCCGGGCACGGCCACCGCCAGCGCCAGCGGCCACCCGGGCAGCGCGGCGACGACACCGTCCTCCCCGGGGGAGAGGTCGTACGCCATACCGCAGTCCCAGGCGGCGACGGCGCAGGCCACCAGCGGGACGTCCTCGGTGACCACGGTCCACCGGGCACCCCGGCCGTCCTGCCCGAGGACCAGCCCGTAGCCCTCGGCATACGGTGCGAGACCGAGCCGCGCGCACACCTCGGGGTAGTCGTCGCCGAGCACGCTCGGGAACTGCGCGGGCGTCAACAGCACCGCCGTCAGCACGAACAGCTCGTCATCGTCAGCGCTCTCGCCCGTCGCCACGCGAGCCACCCCATCCGGTCCGTCCGACATGTGTCGGCGCACCTTAAAGGGCCCGGTACGGCCTTGTCACCGGAAGGAGGGCGGCTCCCGGGGGCGGCGGGCACCACGGCGTCTTCCGGCCACGCTGCCCGGCACACCTACGGGGGACGCCACCCGGAGTCTTAAGGTCGAAGCCTTCCAACCGAACGGACGGGGCATATCAGGTGCGGCGCTACGACTGGCTGAAGGAAATCCGGCGACTCGATCCGGAACGCGACCACCTGCGGATCTACCGCATCACCGCGACCCTCGAATTCCCCTGGGACATGGCCCGGGCCCTGGAACTGGCCCTCTACCGCACCTACGCGGTGCCCAGCATCGGCCGGCTGCTGGCCGAGACCGCCGAGCTCACCGACCGGACCCAGAAGCGCTACGACGACACCGCGCTCCTCTTGGACGCCGTCGTCGAGCACGGCTTCGACGGCACCAAGGGCCGCGCCGCGATCCGCCGTATCAACCAGATGCACCGCAGTTACGACATCAGCGACGACGACATGCGCTACGTCCTGTGCACCTTCGTCGTGGTGCCGAAACGCTGGATCGACCGGTACGGCTGGCGGCGGCTGAGCGACCACGAGACCCACGCCATGGCCACGTACTACGCCACCCTCGGCCGCCACATGGGCATCACCGATATCCCGCGTACCTACGAGGAGTTCGCGCACTGCCTCGACAGCTACGAGGAGGCCCACTTCGGCTGGGACGAGGGCGCCCGACGGGTGTCCGACGCCACCTTGGATCTCATGGCCGGCTGGTACGGCCCGCTCGCCCCGGTGGTGCGCGGCGCGAGCATGGCGCTCCTGGACGACTCCCTGATCGCCGCCTTCCGGTACCGCCCGCCCCGCCCGGTCGTCCGCACCGTGGTGCGCACCGCCCTGCGGCTGCGCTCCCGGGCGGTGCGGCTGATGCCCCCGCGCCGCACTCCCCACTACGCCCGGCAGAACCCCGAGATCAAGGGCTACCCCAACGGCTTCCGCATCACCGAACTGGGCACCTTCCCCGGAAGGCGGACGGGCACCTGCCCGGTACCGCACCCGGAGGGGCGGGGCCCGTCGACGGCCACCGGGGGAGCCGGTACCGAGAGCTCCGCCTGAGCGCTCAGCCCCTGCGCACGGCCACTGCCAGGTACCGGTCGTCCTCGTCCTCGTACCGCACCAATTCCCACCCCGCGCCCGCCAGCAGAGGCCGCAGGTTCGGCTCGGCCCGCAGGTCGTCCGGGGTGAGCGCCCGCCCCTTACGGGCGGCGAGCGCGGCCCGCCCCACCGGGTGGAACAGCGCCAGCCGTCCCCCGGGGCGAACGGACCTGGCCCATTCGCCGAGGGTTCCCGCCGGGTCCGGAACGTGGGAGAGCAACCCCGCGGCGAAGACGGCGTCGAGCGCCGCGTCACCGACGGGAAGGCGGGACGCGTCCGCCAGCAGCAGGAATGCCGACCCGTCCCGCCCGGCCCGCACGGCGGCGTCCAGCATCTCGGGGGTGAGGTCGGCGCCCAGTACGAGCCCGCGCGCCCCCACCGCGGCCCGTAGCGCGGGCAGCGCCCGGCCCGTACCGCAGCCCGCGTCCAGAACGCGTTCCCCGGGGCGCAGGTCCAGCGCGGCGACCCCGGCCGCGTAAGCGGGGCCGTCGTCCGGGAAACGCGCGTCCCAGCAGGCCGCGCGCGGCCCGAAGAAGGCCCGTACGTCCCGTGGCTCCCGGGTGTCTCCGTAGGACATGGGGGCTCCTCAACGGTGGGGCGGCGCCCGCCGGGAGGGCGCCGCCGTGACGGAAGGGGACGGTGGACGGACGGGCCGCCACCGTGCCGGTGCTCTCCGCCCCAGTGTGCCGCGAGCGGCGCCTCAAGGGCGGCGCGGGCCGTCACCGGACACCGCGCCGCCCGGGGTCACGCCGCGAGATCGGCCATGGCGACCACCTTGCCGATCCGGACCCGGACCACCAGCTCACCGGGGACACCGTTGCGCGCGCCGAACTCCTCGGCCCGCTCCTCGCCCATGTAGCGGGCCGCGATGCGGGTCGCCCAGTGGCGTACGTCCGCCAGATCCTCACCGACCTCGGCGGTGCCCTGGACGACGACGAACGAGAACGGCGGCCGTTCGTCGTCCACACACAGCGCCACCTCGCCGTCGCGCAGCAGGTTGCGGCCCTTGACGGTCTCCTTGCCGGTGTTGAACACCAGCTCGTCGCCGTCCATCACGAACCAGACCGGAGCCACATGGGGCCGGCCGTCGGCCCGGACGGTCGACAATTTTCCGGTTCTGGTTCCTTCGGAGAGGAACTTCAGCCACTCGTCTTTCATCATTTTTCGCGCCATGCACACATACTCCCCATCCGCAGCGATCGTGCCGCACAGGGCACGCCGCAGGGCCGCTTGCCGAGAAGCCGGAGGTGGGCCACGCTGGCACAGCAGTCATGTACCGGCTGCCGTCCGCGCCAGGGTGGGGACGGAGACACGGGGAGGAAGCGGCATGGCACTGACCAGCGGGCTCGACTGGCTGCTGGACGATCTGACACAGCGTGTGGAGAAGGTGCGGCACGCGCTGGTTCTCTCCAACGACGGCCTGGTCACCGGCGTGAGCCAGGGCCTCGCACGACAGGACGCGGAGCATCTGGCCGCCGTCGCCTCGGGCCTGCACAGCCTCGCGAAGGGCTCCGGGCACCACTTCCGCGCCGGACGGGTGCGGCAGACGATGGTCGAGTTCGACGATGTGGTCCTCTTCGTGACCGCCGCGGGCGACGGTAGCTGCCTGTGCGTACTGGCGGGCAACAACGCAGATATGGGCCAGATCGCCTACGAGATGACGCTTCTCGTCAACCGCGTCGGCGAACACCTCGGCGTCGCGGCACGCAAACCGCAGAGTTATCCACAGGCCCGAGAGCAAGGTTGACCGACTGTCATACGCCCCCGCTACAGTCGTGACTGTCAGTGACCAACCGGACTGCGGGGGAATCGCCATGACAGTCATGCACGACGGACAGCAGACGTTCACGATGGGCCAGGCCGCCCGCGAACTGGAGCTGAGGACAGGGGAGTTGGAGCTGGCCATCCAACTCGGTGCGGTACGCACGGTCCCGGCGGGGAACACCGCGCGGCCCGGCCCGGCGCACCACCGGCGCCGCGTCCCCGCCGGAGAGATCGACCGGCTGCGGTCCGAGCCGGACTACCCGGACGCCTTCCGGGAGCGGATCCGCACCGTCGGCACCACCGAAGCCGCCGCCCTGATGGGCATCGGCCCCGGCCGCTTCCTGCGCCTGACCAAATCGGGCTGCTTCGCCCCCGTCAGGTTCTACGTCAACCGCTACGGCGCCCTCGTCTGGCTCTACCTCGCCTCCGAGGTCGCCCTCTTCACCCGCCGCGAGCCCGAGGCGCTGCACGCCAACACCCCGGCGGCGGTACGGACGATGCTGGACGCGGGGCAGGACTGGCGGGCCCGCCAGTGGCGTGGCCGACGCGTCGCCCAGCTCATGGGGCAGGCGGCCGACGCCTGGGAGGAGGCCGCCGTCATCGCCGCGGTGCTGCCTCCGGAGGAGTTCGCCTCCGTCGTCCCCGACCCGGCGGAGCGCGCCGTGCTCCGCGGCCTCAAACCCCACTTCGCCTCCGTGATCACAGCGACCGCGGCCGCCCGTGAATCCTTCGAAAGCGTGCTCACCGCCGAGGAGTTCGACGAGGTGCTGTGGTACCGCGTCAATCTCTCCCGCGCCGTCGCACGGGCCCGCACCGCGGCACCGCACCGCACACGGAGCGTCACCGGCGGGCCGGGCGCCATGCCCCGCCGACGACGGCCCACGGCGCCGGCCGGCCCTGAACGGCGCCGGCCGTCCGCCCCTCACACCGGGCGGAAGAGGCCCTCCTGGACGACGGAGACCAGCAGCCTGCCCTCCCGGTCGTAGATCGAGCCGCGGGCCAGACCCCGGCCACCCGTCGCGATGGGGGATTCCTGGTCGTACAGGAACCACTCGTCGGCGCGGAACGGCCGGTGGAACCACATGGCGTGATCGAGGGAGGCCATGTCGAAACCGCGCGGTCCCCAGAGCGGCTCGACGGGGAGGCGGACCGCGTCCAGCAGCGTCATATCGCTGGCGTAGGTCAGCGCGCAGGTGTGCACCAGCGGATCGTCACCGAGCGGCCCGACCGCGCGCATCCACACCGCGCTGCGCGGCTCGGCCCCCTCGACCTCCTGCGGTGTCCACCGCAGCCGGTCGACGTACCGGATGTCGAAGGGCTGCCGCCGGGCCATGCGCTCCAGGGCCTCGGGCACCGTGCCCAGATGCGCGCGGGCCTCCTCCGCGATCGTCGGGAGGTCCTCCGGCCCGGGCGCCTGACGGAGCGGCAACTGATGGGTGAAGCCGGGTTCCGGCTTGTGGAAGGAGGCGGTCAGATTGAAGATCGTGCGTCCCTGCTGGACGGCGACGACCCGGCGCGTGGTGAAGGAACGCCCGTCACGCACTCGCTCGACCTGGTACACGATCGGCACCCCGGGGCGGCCCGGGCGCAGAAAGTACGCATGGAGGGAGTGGACCGGCCGGTCCCCCTCCGTGGTCCGTCCGGCCGCCACCAGCGCCTGTCCCGCGACCTGCCCGCCGAAGACCCGCTGGAGGGACTCCTGCGGGCTCCGGCCGCGGAAGATGTTCACCTCGATCTGCTCCAGGTCGAGCAGATCGACCAGCCTCTCCGCCGGATTCGTCATGATCTTCGGCCCTCCTCGACGGCCCGCCGCACCCCGCTCACAGTTGACCCACCTCCGTGACCCGCACCACCGCGCGTCCCTCCTCGTCGGAGGCGGCGAGATCGACCTCTGCGGAGATACCCCAGTCATGATCGCCGTTCGGGTCGGCGAAGGTCTGCCGCACCCGCCACATGCCGTGCTCCGCGTCCTCCTCGATCCGCAGCAACTTCGGGCCGCGCGCGTCCGGGCCGGTGCCCAGCTCCTCGTACTCGTCCCAGTAGGCGTCCATCGCCTCGCCCCAGGCATCGGCGTCCCAGCCGGAGTCCGCGTCCAGCTCACCCAGCTCCTCGACCTTGTCCAGCGCCGCGAGCTCCACCCGCCGGAACATCGCGTTGCGGACCAGCACACGGAACGCCCGCGCGTTCGCCGTGACTGGCCGGACCTGATCGGCGCGCTCCGCGGCCTCCTCCGCCGTCTCCGTCTCCGGATTGGCCAGTTGCTCCCACTCGTCCAGCAGGCTGGAGTCGACCTGCCGCACCATCTCGCCCAGCCAGGCGATGATGTCTTCGAAGTCCTCGGACTTGAGATCGTCGGGGACGGTGTGATCCAGCGCCTTGTACGCACTCGCCAGGTACCGCAGCACGATGCCCTCGGTACGCGCCAGCTCGTAGAAGGACGTGAACTCCGTGAAGGTCATGGCGCGTTCGTACATGTCGCGGATGACCGACTTGGGCGACAGCGGATGGTCGCCGACCCATGGGTGGCTGTGGCGGTAGAGCCCGTACGCGTGGAAGAGCAGATCCGCCAGGGGCTTGGGGTACTCGACGTCCATGAGCCGCTCCATGCGGTCCTCGTACTCGACGCCGTCGGCCTTCATCTGCGCGACCGCCTCGCCGCGCGCCTTGTTCTGCTGGGCCGCGAGGATCTGCCGCGGATCGTCCAGCGTGGACTCCACGACCGACACCATGTCCAGCGCGTACGACGGCGACTCCGGGTCCAGCAGATCGAACGCCGCGAGCGCGAACGTCGACAGCGGCTGGTTCAGCGCGAAGTCCTGCTGGAGGTCGACGGTCAGCCGGACGATGCGGCCCTCCGCGTCCGGCTCGGCCAGCCGCTCGACGATGCCGCCGTCCAGCAACGACCGGTAGATCGCGATGGCCCGCCGGATGTGCCGGAGCTGATTGCGGCGCGGCTCGTGGTTGTCCTCCAGCAGCCGACGCATCGCCTCGAACGCGTTGCCCGGCCGGGCGATCACGGACAGCAGCATCGTGTGCGTCACCCGGAAACGCGAGGTCAGCGGCTCGGGATCGGAGGCGATCAGCTTCTCGAAGGTGTTCTCACCCCAGTTGACGAATCCCTCGGGCGCCTTCTTCCGCACGACCTTGCGGCGCTTCTTCGGATCGTCGCCCGCCTTCGCCAGCGCCTTCTCGTTCTCGACGACGTGATCGGGGGCCTGCGCCACGACGAATCCCGCGGTGTCGAAACCGGCCCGGCCGGCCCGCCCCGCGATCTGGTGGAACTCCCGGGCCCGCAGCGTCCGCACCCGGGTGCCGTCGTACTTGGTCAGCGCGGTGAACAGCACCGTACGGATGGGCACGTTGACGCCCACGCCCAGCGTGTCCGTCCCGCAGATCACCTTCAGCAGACCGGCCTGCGCCAGCTTCTCGACGAGCCGCCGGTACTTGGGCAGCATCCCCGCATGGTGCACGCCGATGCCATGCCGGACGTAACGCGACAGGTTCCGCCCGAACTTCGTGGTGAAGCGGAAGTTCCCGATGAGCTTGGCGATCTCGTCCTTCTCGGCACGGGTGCACATGTTGATGCTCATCAGCGCCTGCGCCCGCTCCACGGCCGCCGCCTGCGTGAAGTGCACGATGTAGACCGGCGACTGGTGGGTCTCCAGCAGTTCGGTCAGCGTCTCCGTCATCGGCGTCGCCCGGTACTCGTACGACAGCGGAACGGGCCGGGTCGCCGACCGCACCACCGACGTCGGCTTGCCGGTGCGCCGGGTCAGGTCCTCCTCGAACCGCGACATGTCGCCGAGCGTCGCGGACATCAGGATGAACTGTGCCTGCGGCAGCTCCAGCAACGGAATCTGCCAGGCCCAGCCGCGGTCCGGCTCCGCGTAGAAGTGGAACTCGTCCATCACGACCTGGCCGATGTCGGCGTCCTTGCCGTCCCGCAGGGCGATGGAGGCGAGCACCTCGGCGGTGCAGCAGATCACCGGGGCGTCCGCATTCACGGACGCGTCGCCCGTGAGCATGCCGACGTTCTCCGTGCCGAACAGCTTGCACAGATCGAAGAACTTCTCCGACACCAGCGCCTTGATCGGCGCCGTGTAGAAGGTGACCTGGTCGTGGGCGAGCGCGGTGAAGTGGGCGCCGGCCGCCACCAGGCTCTTACCGGAGCCGGTCGGGGTCGACAGAATGAGGTTCGCGCCCGAGACCACTTCGATCAGCGCCTCCTCCTGGGCAGGGTAGAGCGTGATGCCCTGCTGCTCCGCCCAGCTCGAAAAGGCTTCGAAAAGGGCATCGGGGTCGGCGTCTTTCGGCAAATGATCGATGAGGGTCACGCCCCCATACTGCCTGGCCCCGGCCGGTATCCGGGAACCGGCCGCTCATATGGAGATCATCTGACGCTACGCTGTGTCGCCGACCAGGCGTCACAGAGACCGGACACCGTAATTCAAGGGGTGGGGAACGACCATGATGGGACCGGCGCATTCGCTGTCCGGGGCCGCGGCCTGGCTGGGGGTGGGAGCCGCTGCCGGAGCCGCCGGGTATCCGATGCCCTGGCCCGTGCTCGTCTGCGGCACCCTGATCTGCGCCGGTGCGGCGCTCGCCCCCGACCTGGACCACAAGTCCGCCACCATCTCGCGCGCCTTCGGGCCGCTGTCGCGGATGGTCTGCGACGTGGTCGACAAGCTCTCGCACGCCGTCTACAAGGCGACGAAGATGCGCGGCGACTCCCATCGGGCGGGCGGTCACCGCACGCTCACCCACACCTGGCTCTGGGCCGTTCTCGTCGGCGGCGGGATGTCGCTCCTCGCCGTCCAGGGCGGCCGGTGGGCGGTGCTGGGCATCCTCTTCGTCCACATGGTGCTGGCCATCGAGGGGCTGCTGTGGCGCGCCGCCCGGGTCTCCAGCGACATCCTGGTGTGGCTGCTGGGTGCCACCATGGCGTGGATCCTGGCGGGCATCCTCGACCAGCCGGGCAACGGCGCCGGGTGGCTGTTCACCGAGCCCGGGCAGGAGTACCTCTGGCTGGGCCTGCCGATCGTCCTCGGCGCGCTGGTGCACGACATCGGCGACGCCCTGACGGTCTCGGGCTGCCCGGTCCTGTGGCCCATCCCGATAGGCCGCAAGCGCTGGTACCCGATCGGCCCGCCGCAGGCCATGCGGTTCCGCGCCGGAAGCTGGGTCGAGCTGAAGATCCTCATGCCCGCGTTCATGCTCCTCGGCGGCATCGGCGCGCTCGGGGCGCTCGGCTACGTCTGACCCGCCGCGGGCGGACGGCGCGGCTCCCGGCGGCACGATCCGGTTCCACCGGGGGCGCGCCGGTCCCGCCGTCCGCCGGGTCCCGCCCGGCCGATGCCCGTCGCGAGCGTGTCACCCGGCGCTCGCGCCGGTACCGGCCGGGCCCGCTCCCCGCTCCGGTGGATCGTCCGGCCCGACGCCGTCCGGCCGCCGCACGCGCCGGGCGGATCGGCGGTCATCCCGCTCCGCCCGGCGGATGGCCGGTCCGTGCCTCAGCCGTGCCAGGAACGCCACAGCGCCGCGTACGCGCCGTCGGCGGCGACCAGCTCCTGGTGGCTGCCGAGTTCACTGATCCGGCCGCCCTCGACCACCGCGATCAGATCCGCGTCATGGGCGGTGTGCAGCCGGTGGGCGATGGCGATCACCGTCCGGCCGTCCAGCACCTGCCCCAGCGACCGTTCCAGGGCCCGGGCCGCGCGTGGGTCCAGCAGCGACGTCGCCTCGTCGAGGACGAGCGTGTGCGGATCGGCGAGCACCAGCCGGGCCAGCGCGATCTGCTGCGCCTGCGCGGGCGTGAGCGTGTGCCCGCCCGAGCCGACCTCGGTGTCCAGCCCGCCGGGCAGCGCCCGCGCCCAGCCGTCGGCGTCGACCGCCGTCAGCGACGCCCACAGCTCGTCCTCGGCGGCACCGGTGCGGGCCAGCAGCAGATTGTCACGGAGCGACCCCACGAAGACGTGATGCTCCTGGTTGACCAGCGCCACATGGGAGCGGACCCGTTCGGCGGGCATCGCGGACAGCTCCGCGCCGCCGAGCGTCACCGAGCCGGTGCGCGGTCCGTAGATCCCGGCCAGCAGACGGCCGAGCGTCGATTTCCCGGCCCCGGACGGGCCCACCAGCGCGAGCCTGCTGCCGGGCCGTACCCGCAGCGACACCTCGTGCAGCACGTCCACGCCCGGCCGGTAGCCGAAGCGCACCTCGTCGGCGTGGACGTCCCGCCCGTCGGGGGTGAGCGCCGGGTCGGTGGCGTCCGGCGCGATCTCCCGTACTCCGACGAGCCGGGCGATGGACACCTGGGCCACCTGGAGTTCGTCGTACCAGCGCAGGATCATGTCGACCGGCTCGGTCATCATCTGCGCGAGGAGCGCGCCGGTCGTGAGCTGCCCGGGGGTGATCCAGCCCTGGAGGACGAAGACGCCGCCGAGGATCAGCACCGTCCCGTGGAGCAGCACGTACGTCACGTTGATGACCGGGAAGAAGACCGACCGGAGGTAGAGCGTGTACCGCTCCCAGCGGGTCCACTCGCGCACCCGCCGGTCGGAGAAAGCCACCCGCCGCCGGCCCAGGCGGTGTGCCTCGACGGTGCGGCCCGCGTCGACGGTCTCGGTGAGCGCGGCGGCCACCGCCGCGTATCCGGCGGCCTCGGACCGGTAGGCGCGGGGCGCCCGGGCGTAGTACCAGCGGCAGCCGATGATCAGCAGCGGGAGCGCGAGGACGACGGACACGGCGAGCGGCGGCGCGGTGACGACCAGCCCGCCCAGCAGCAGGGCGATCCAGACCACCCCGATGGCGAGTTGGGGCACGGCTTCCCGCATGGCCTCGGAGAGCCGGTCGATGTCCGTGGTGATACGGGACAGCAGGTCGCCGGTGCCCGCCTTCTCCAGGACACCCGGCGGCAGCGCCACCGACCGTACGAGGAAGTCCTCCCGCAGGTCCGCCAGCATCTCTTCGCCGAGTACGGCCCCGCGCAGCCGGACGATGCGGACGAAGACCGTCTGCGCCAGCAGCGCGGTGAGGAAGAGCGCGACGGTGACGCCCAGCGGGATCGAGGTGGCGCCGCGGGCGAGGTCCTCGACGAGTCCGCCGAGGAGGTAGGGGCCGGTCATCGACGCGACGACCGCCGCGGTGTTCACGCCGATGAGCAGGGCGAACGCGCCGCGGTGCCGCCGCAGCAGCCCGGCGACGTAGGACCGCACCGTCGCCGGGGATCCGACCGGCAGGGTCGGGGCGGTCTGCGGGGCGTTGGGATCGTGCTCCGGCGGGGCCAGGCCGATCATGCGGTCTCCTCGATCGGTGCGGTACGGGCGGTGGTGTCCGCGGGCCGGGGCCGGCCGTCGTCCGGGAGGCCGGGCGGCGCGGTGTCACGGGTGACGACGGCGCGGTACGCGGGGCAGGTGCGGAGCAGTTCGCGGTGCGGGGCGGCGGCGACGAGCGAGTCGCCGCGGAGGAGGACCACCTGGTCCGCCCGGTCCAGGAGCAGCGGGCTGGAGGTGAGGACGACGGTGGTGCGGCCGGTGCGCAGGGCACGCAGCCCGTCGGCGATACGTGCCTCGGTGTGCGCGTCGACGGCGCTGGTCGGCTCGTCCAGGACCAGGACCTCGGGGTCGGCGACGAGGGACCTGGCGAGGGCCAGACGCTGGCGCTGGCCGCCGGAGAGGGACCGGCCGCGTTCGGTGATACGGGTCGTTTCCGGGTCGCCGGAGGCGTCCGCCGACGCCTGGGCCAACGCGGCCAGCACATCGCCGCATTGGGCCGCGTGGAGCGCCTCGGCCGCCTCGACACGGCCCGAGGCGGGGACGTCGAGAAGGTCGCCGAGGGTGCCCGAGAGGAGTGTGGGGTCCTTGTCCTGGACGAGTACGGCGGCGCGCGCCGTATCGCGCGGGACGTCATCGAGCGGGATGCCGCCCAGGAGGACGGAGGGTCGGGCATCGCCGGGTGCCGGGGGAGCGGTGCCGGTTCCGCCGGAGCCGCCGTCCGGGGTTTCGTCGTCGGGTGCGTGGCCGCCGAGACGGTCGGCGAGGCGCCCGGCGGCGTCGGGGTCGCCGCAGACCACGGCGGTCAACCGGCCCGCGATGGCGGTCAGTCCGGTCACCGGGTCGTGCAGATCTCCGGTGAGCGGGGCGTCAGGGGCGATGCGTCCTCCGGTGGGGCGGGTCAGGGCCAGCACCCGGGCGGCGCGGTCGGCGGAGGGGCGGGCGAAGGAGTACGCCATGGCCGTCTCCTCGAAGTGGCGCAGCGGGAAGAGGAGGAAGGTGACGGCGCTGTAGACGGTGACCAGTTCGCCGACCGCGATCCGTCCCTGGAGGGCGAGGTGGACGCCGTACCAGACCACCGCGACGAGCAGCAGTCCCGGGAGGGCGACCTGGACGGCGGAGATCAGCGACCACATGCGGGCGCTGCGGACCGCGGCCCGGCGCTGTTCCTGGGAGGCGGCGCGGTAGCGGTCGAGGAAGAGGTCCTCGCCGCCGATACCGCGCAGGACGCGCAGCCCGGCGACGGTGTCGGAGGCGAGTTCGGTGGCGCGTCCGGCCTTGTCGCGCTGGGCGTCGGCGCGCCGGGTGGCGGGCGGCAGCAGCGGCAGTACCGCCAGCGCGATGACGGGGGCGCCGACGGCGACGACGGTGCCGAGGGCCGGCTGGTAGAACACCAGGGCCACGCAGACGCCGACCGAGGTGACGGCGGCGGCGCCGAACCGGGAGACGCCCTCGACGAGCCAGCCAATTTTTTCCAGGTCACCCGTACCCACGGCCGTGATCTCGCCGGAGGCGACCCGGCGGGTGAGGACGGCGCCCATGGCGGTGGCCCTGCGGGCGAGGAGTTGCTGCATCCGGGCGACCGCGGTGATCCAGTTGGTCACCGCCGCCCGGTGCAGCATCGTGTCGCCGAGGGCGACGAGCACACCCAGCACGGCCAGCAGCCCGCCGGCCAGGGCGAGTCGGGAGCCGGAGCGGTCGATGACCGCCTGGACGGCGAGGCCGACGGGCACCGGGAAGGTGGCCTGCGCACCGGTGTGCACCAGCCCCCAGAAGAGGGCCTTGAGCTGGCCGCCCAGTTGGGTGCGGTAGAGCCAGCGGAGGAGTGCGCCGCCGCTGCGGGCGTCGGGTTCGCCGGGGTCGGCGTAGGGAAGGTCGCGAATCTGCATGGTGTCCAGAGGCGTTGAGGCGGGGCGCCGGGTACGGCGCGCGGGCGGCGGCGGGCCGGATACGGCCCTGTCGGGCGGGGACGGAGCGGTACCCGCTCTTCGTACGGTCGGAGTCGGAGGCGGATACGGCCCCGGCGGTGGGGCGGGCGCGGTCGGGGGTCCGTGGCGGTCGGCGGCGGGAGCGGGGAGCGGCGCGGGTGCGGTGCGCCCGTGGTGCCCGGTGCCGGGTGCCCGCGCTCGCCGCCGGGCGGTCCCGTCCGGTGCCGGCCGGGCCGTCACCGGGCGAGTGCGCGCGCCGGACGCCGCGGCTCCCGCCGGGCGGGCGGATGACGCGGCGTCGCGGACACGCTCAGGCAGGCTGGCGTGGCGCCCGGCCGATTTCAAACGGTTTTTCCGCGGCGCGGGCGATCCAGGACAGCTCCGCGCCGGGCGACGGTCCGTGACGGGGGCGCGGCCGGACCGCGGCTGAGGCGTTGTCGGTGGTGGGTGGGAGCATGGGGACATGCGACTTGCGGGTGGTGTGATGCGGGCCGTGGCGTCGGCCGCGGCAGGGCTGGTGCTGCTGGTGGGCTGCGGCTTTGCCGGTCAGGGCACCGGCCGTGGTGACGACCACGCCGGTGGCCGGGCCCCCGGCAGGCACGGCGCCGGCAGCGGCGGCGCGGACGCCGCCCGCGCCGCCCCGCTCACCCGCGTCCCCGGTGTCGGTCCGGAGCTGCGCGCCCGTATCCCCGCCGCCTCGCGGCAGGTCGTCGCCGTCTACGGCCGTGGCGCGGATTCCCCCGACGCCACGCTCGTGCTCTACGACAAGGGCGCCGAGGGCTGGGAGAAGAAGGGGAGCTGGGCGGCGCACAACGGGCGGCGCGGCTGGACGACGGGCCATCACGAGGGCGACAGGCGCAGCCCGGTCGGGGTGTTCACGCTGACCGACGCGGGCGGGGTGCTCGCCGACCCCGGGGCCCGGCTGCCGTACACGCACACGGCGGCGTTCACCCCGCCCGCGTACTGGTCGAAGAACACCCGGCACGACTTCGACTACGTCGTCGCCGTGAACTACAACCGCGTCCCGGGCCGGTCGCCGCTGGACCCGGAGCGGCCCGAGGGGCAGGCCAAGGGCGGCGGGATATGGCTGCATCTCGACCACGGCAGCGGCACCTCGGGGTGCGTCAGCATCACCAAGGAGGGCATGGCCGCGCTGCTCCGCGCCCTCGACCCGGCCCGCCGCCCGGTCGTGGTGATGGGCGACCGGGCCCACCTCGCGGGGTGAGGTGCGGGCCCGGTCGGCGACGGTCAGGTCCCGCCGCCGACCGTCAGGGAGTGCCCCCGCGGTCCTCCCGTCCTCCCGGTCCTCGCGGGGCCGTGGCGTCCGGTCGGCGCGCGCGGTGGTGTCGCTTCCTCCACCGGCACCCGGCCCGGCGGGCAGGGGGTTCCGCCCCGCGATGGAGGGCAGCGGACGCCACGGCCCGGCCCGCGAAGACCGTGAAGGCCGCCCGGCTTTGCGCTACTCCGCGGGCTTCTCCGAGTCCATCCCGGGCCGTGCCTTCTTCCAGTGGCCGCGGGTGAAGTCGGGGATCTCCTGAGGTGCGCCGCCCGCCCTGATGGAGGCGTCGCTCAGCGGGACGGGTGCGGTCCAGGTCGCCGCGTCGTAGACGTCGAAGTCGGGTACGAGGCCGAGACGCATGCACTGCATCAGGCGGAAGACCAGCATGTAGTCCATACCGCCGTGGCCGCCGGGCGGGTTGGCGTGCTCCTTCCAGAGCCAGTGGTCCCACTCCGCGTACTTCCCGAAGTCGCCCCACTCGTCGTTGCTGTGGTCGGGCTCGATGTAGATGCGTTCCGGGTAGTCCTCGAAGACGCCCTTGGTGCCGCCGAGGCTGTTGATCCGGCTGTAGGGGTGCGGGGTGGAGACGTCGTGTTCGAGGCGGATGACGCGGCCCTTGGCGGTCTGTACGAGGCTGATCGTCCGGTCGCTCTCGATGTACGACTCCTTCCAGCTCGGGTCGCCGGGCGGCATGTGCTCCTTGCGGTACGCGGCCAGACCCAGTGCGGGTGTGCCGAAGCTGGCGATGCGGACCGCGCGGTCACCGCGGTTGACGTCCATGTAGTTGGCGACGGGGCCGAAGCCGTGGTTGGGGTAGAGGTCGCCGCGGAGCCGGGTGTGCCACAGGCGGCGCCAGGGCCCCTCGTAGTACTCCGGGTCGAACATCAGGCCGCGCAGATCGTGGTTGTAGGCGCCGGCGCCGTGCAGCAGATCGCCGAAGAGTCCGGCGTGCGCCATGCGCAGCACCCGCAGCTCGTTCCTGCCGTAACAGCAGTTCTCCATCTGGAAGCAGTGTCTGCGGGTGCGTTCGGAGAGGTCGACCAGTTCCCACAACTGGTCGATGCGGAGGGCGAGCGGGCACTCCACGCCGACGTGTTTGCCGTGGCGCAGTGCGGTCGCGGCCATGTCGAAGTGGCGGTCCCACGGGGTGGCCGCGTAGACGAAGTCGATGTCGCTGCGGGCGCAGAGGTGGACGAAGTCCTCCTCGCCGTTGACGTAGACGGCGGGCGCGGGCTGCCCGGCGTCGGTGACCTTCTTGGCGGCGCGGGCGGTCTTCTCCTTGACCGGGTCGCAGAGGGCGACGACGCGGACGCCGGGGACCGCCAGGAAGAGGTCGATCATGCTGCCGCCGCGGTTGCCGAGCCCGATGATGCCGACGCGGACGGTGCGGCGCGGTGCGAACGGCACCCCGATCATGGTCCTGCCCTTGGCCGCCGGGGCTGCCGCGCCGGGTGCCGCGGCGGGTGCCGCGGCGGGGCTGCCGGCGGGGGACGCGGCCGTCGCCCGGCCCGCCGTGAGCCCGCCGAGACCGAGTCCGGCGCCCGCGGCGCCCGCGGTCCACAGGACCGAACGGCGGCTGGGGCGGGAGTCGTCGGCGGGGGAGTCCGCGGCGGGGCTGCCGCCGGAGGGTGACGCCTGGTTCTGCGAGTGGGCCTCGTTCATCGGTCCTCCAGGAGAGCGGATGGCGGGGTACCTACGTGAACCTCGCCCAGGACCCTGGCGGTTGGGCGGCCGGCGGCACAAGGGGGCCGGTTGGACGGAGTGTTCGGGTACTTGGACTTCTCGTCGGTGCCCACGGGCGGCGGTACGGGGCCCGGCCCGGGGTGGACCGTCCGGGCGGCGGGCCGGCACGCGCTCCGCCCGGCGCCCCCTCTCACACGTCCCGCCCGCCCCGCAATCTCTTGCGTAAACATCTGAAAAAACTTGCGGTGAACCTTGACGTGTCCACGGAAGGGCGGCAGGCTCCGACGCGGAATCCCCCCATGGCGGCCTGGCGCGTGGCTGCTTGTTCCCGGGCGCGGCACGTCCGCGCCCGTTCGACGAAGGAGCCGCAAGATGCAGCAACGTTCCCGCGTGCTGGGCGGAACGCTGGCCGGTGTGCTGGCCGCCGCCGGCCTCACCGCGTTCATGCCCTGGCCGTCCCAGGCCACCCCGGCCCAGCAGCACCCGGCCGCGGCCGGGGAGAAGACGGTCACCGCCACCCTCTTCGAGCGCCCGTTCGCGGAGGTCGCCAAGGCGTGCACCGACCAACTCGGCCCGGCGGGCTACGGCTACGTCGAGGTCTCACCCGCCTCCGAGCACATCAAGGGCGACCAGTGGTGGACCTCCTACCAGCCCGTCAGCTACAAGATCGCCGGGCGGCTCGGTGACCGCGACGCCTTCGCGGCGATGACGAAGGCGTGCCACGCGGCCGGCGTCAAGGTCATCGCGGACGCCGTCATCAACCACATGTCCTCCGGCTCCGGCACCGGCACCGGCGGCACGCAGTACACCAAGTACGCCTACCCGGGCGCCTACCAGGACCAGGACTTCCACGGCTGCCGCAAGAACATCTCCGACTACGGCAACCGCGACGACGTGCAGAACTGCGAACTGGTGGGCCTCGCCGACCTCGACACCGGCAGCGACGTGGTCCGCGGCAAGATCGCCGCGTACCTCGACGATCTGCGGACCCTGGGCGCCGACGGCTTCCGGATCGACGCCGCCAAGCACATGGCCGCCGACGACATCGCCGCCGTCAAGGGGAAGATGAGCCAGGACCCCGGGTACTGGGTCAGCGAGGTCATCGCCGGTGGCGGCGAGGCCGTCAAGCCCGAGGAGTACACCGGCATCGGGGACGTCGACGAGTTCCGCTACGGCACCCACCTCAAGAGCGCCTTCCAGGGGGGAGACATCGCGCAGTTGAAGTCCGTCGCGGACGGCAAGCTCCCCGGTGACAAGGCCCGTACCTTCGTCGACAACTGGGACACCGAGCGCAACGGCTCCACGCTCACCTACAAGGACGGCGACCGCTACACACTCGCCAACGTCTTCCTGCTCGCCTCGCCGTACGGTTCGCCGAACGTCTACTCCGGCTACACCTGGGACGACAAGGACGCGGGCCCGCCCTCCGGCGGCGACGGCTGGACGAACGAGCACGCCGCCACCGCCGTCACCGGGATGGTCGGCTTCCGCAACACCGTCGGCTCGGCGGAACTCGCCAACTGGTGGGACAACGGCGGCAGCGCGCTCTCCTTCAGCCGCGGCGACTCCGGCTTCGTGGCCCTCAACGACGGCGACGGTGACCTCTCCCGCACCTTCACCACCGGACTGCCCGCCGGTACGTACTGCAACGTGGCCGCGGCCGAACCCGGGGACTGCGCGGGCCACACCGTCACCGTCGGCGACGACGGCACCGCGGAGCTGACCCTTCCGGCGCGGAGCGCGGTGGCGCTGCACACCGGCGCCAAGGGCTGATCCGCGCGGGGGACGCGCCGCCCCATCGGGCGCGTCCCCCGTCTCAGCCGCCGTCCGGCCGCGTCGCCCGCTCCAGCTCCGTCAGCACCGAGCGGTAGCGCGGCGTACCGAGCGCGTGGTCCATGCCGACCTCGCACATCCGGTTCGCGGACAGATACGCGTCCCACTCCCGGGCGGCGACCTCGGCGGCTTCCGGTGCGGTCGCCGACTCCGTCAGCTCCCGGTGCAGCATCCCGCGGTCCCCGGCGAACGCGCAGCACCCCGCGTCGTCCGGGACCACCACCTCCTCGGCGCACGCCTCGGCCACCCGCCGCAGCTCCGCCTCGTCGCCCAGGTGCTGCATGGAGCAGGTCGGGTGGAGCACCGCGGAGCCGGTGCGGCGGTGGACCTCCAGGCGCGGCAGCAGCTCGCGGGCGGCCCACACCACCGAGTCGGTGACGGTCAGCTCCGCGTGCAGCGCGCGGTTGGCGGGCGTCAGATACGGCACGACCTCCCGGGCGATGCCGAGCGTGCAGGACGACGCGTCGACGATCAGCGGCAGCCGTCCGCCGGCCGTCCAGCCCCAGGCCGCCTCGACGATGCGGTTGGCCATCACGACGTTGCCCCGGTCGTAGCCCTTGGAGTGCCAGATCGTGGCGCAGCACGTACCGGTCACACCCGGCGGGATCCACACCGGCGTACCGGCCCGCCGCGCGAGCGTGACCACCGCCTCCGGCAGCGACGGCCCCGTATCGCCCGCCGGTCCGCCGAAGATGCGGTTGACGCACGCCGGGTAGTAGACCGCCTTCGCCGCCGTCCGCTCGGTGGCGGGCAGTTCCCGGGCGGCGGCGCCGGGGATCTGCGGCAGCCAGCCCGGTACGAGATCGGGCCGGACGGCCTTGCGGGCGGCGCCGGTGACGCGTTCCAGCAGCCGGTCGTCGAGGTGGCCGGCGGCGGCGACGGCCAGCCGCGCGGCCCGCTCGACGCGCCCGAAGTGCCGGGCCACGAGCGCCGCCACCCGCTCCTCGCGCGGCGAGTGCCGCCGGTGGCGGAAGTCCTTCATCAGCGCGCCGGTGTCGATCCCCACCGGGCAGGCCAGTTTGCAGGTCGAGTCGCCCGCGCAGGTGTCGACGGCGTCGTAGCCGTACGCGTCGAGCAGCGCGTCGGTGACGCGGGCGGCGGGCGGCTGCCGCAGCATCTCGCGCCGGAGCACGATGCGTTGCCGGGGCGTGGTCGTCAGGTCCTCGCTGGGGCAGGTCGGTTCGCAGAAGCCGCACTCGATGCAGGGGTCGGCGATCGCCTCGACGGTGGGGATGGTCTTGAGGCCGCGCAGATGGGCCTTGGGGTCGCGGTCGAGGAGGACGCGCGGGGCGAGGATGCCGTGCGGGTCGAGGGTGCGTTTGATCCGCCACATCAACTCCGTGGCGCGCGGCCCCCATTCGCGTTCCAGGAACGGCGCGATGTTCCGTCCGGTGGCGTGCTCGGCCTTCAGGGAGCCGTCGAACCGGTCGGTGACCAGCGTGCAGAAATCCTCCATGAAGGCCGCGTAGCGGGCCACGTCGTCGGGGCGGGCCGCGTCGAAGGCGAGCAGGAAGTGGAGGTTGCCGTGGGCGGCGTGCCCGGCGACCGCCGCGTCGAAGCCGTGCCGGGCCTGGAGTTCCAGCAGCGCGGTGCAGGCGTCGGCGAGCCGCTGCGGCGGCACCGCGAAGTCCTCGGTGATCAGCGTGGTGCCGGACGGCCGGGAGCCGCCGACCGCCGTCACGAATGCCTTACGGGCCTTCCAGTAGCCGCCGATCTCCGCGAGGTCGCGGGTGAAGGCGTTGGTGACGGAGGCGACCGGCGCGACCAGTTCCAGGCCGTCCAGCAGGCGCCCGGCCGCCTCCAGCCGCGCCGCGGCCGCGTCCTCGTCGCACTCCCGGAACTCCACCAGCAGCGCGGTGGTCTCCTTCGGCAGCCGCGCCCAGTCGGCCGGCACCCCGGCCACGCTCACCGACGCCCGCAGCGTGTTGCCGTCCATCAGCTCCACCGCCCGCGCGCCCGCGTCGTTGAAGCCGGGCACGGCGGCGGCCGCGGCGCGCAGTGTGGGGAAGAACAGCAGCGCGGTCACCGGGTACGGCTCCAGCGGCAGCGTGTCGAAGACGGTCTCCGCGACGAAGGCGAGCGTGCCCTCGGAGCCGACGGCCAGCCCCCGCAGGATCCCGGCGGGCGTCGCGCCGTCCAGGAACGCGTCGAGGCGGTAGCCGTTGGTGTTCTTCAGCGTGTACTTGGCGCGGATGCGGGCCACCAGCTCCGCGTCCGCCTCGATCGTCGCCTTGATCCGCAGCAGCCCGGCGCACAGCTCGGGCTCGGCGTGCGCCAGCCGCTCGTCGGCGTCCGCCTCACCGGTGTCGACGAGCGTGCCGGACGGCAGGACGAGCGTCACCGACGCGAGCGTCCGGTAGGAGTTGCGGGTGGTCCCGGCGGTCATCCCCGACGCGTTGTTGGCGACCACCCCGCCGAGTGTGCAGGCGACGGCGCTGGCCGGGTCGGGCCCCAGCACCCGGCCGTGGCGGGCGAGCGCCGCGTTGGCCCGCAGCACCGTCGTCCCGGGCCGGATCCGGGCGCGGGCCCCGCCGTCCAGCACCTCCACGCCCCGCCAGTGCCGCCGCACGTCGACGAGGATGTCCTCGCCCTGCGCCTGCCCGTTGAGCGAGGTCCCGGCCGCCCGGAGGACGACGTGGCGGCCTTTGCCGTGGGCGTAGGAGAAGACGGCGGAGATGTCGTCGATGTCCTCGGCGAGGACGACGACCTGCGGGACGAAGCGGTAGGGGCTGGCATCGGAGGCGTAGCGGACGAGGTCGGAGACGGTGTGCAGCACCTTGCCCGCGCCCAGGAGCGCGATCAGGTCGCCGCGCAGCGGTTCGGGGGTGCCGCCCGCGCGCTCCGGGGGGACCCGGTCCGGGGCGGCGCCGCCGGTCGGTTCGGGCCGCAGGGCCTCCGGTCTCGGCTCCAGCAGGGGCATGGGACTCCTCCGGTCGGCTCGTGCCCGCCCGGGGCGCGGCCGCGACGTCCCGCCCGGCACGCGACGCCCGGTACGTACCCTCGTGGCATCGTCGGGATCACCCCGATACGCCCAGTATCAGGGCAAACCGCCGCCTGGCGGGGTCAGACACCGGACGCCGCGCGTCCCGCTAGCGGCGCGGCCCCTCCTTGTCGACCAAGGTGGCCAGCAGTCCGCCGAGTACGGTGCGCTGCTCGGCGCTGAGCGGCGCCAGGATGTCCTCCGCGGCGCTGCGGCGCGCGCTGCGCAGCGCGTCGAGGGTGGCGCGCCCGGTGGCGGTCAGTTCGACGCGGATCACCCGGCGGTTGGCCGGATCGGGCACCCGGCGGACCGCACCCTGCGCCTCCAGGGCGTCGACCAGCGTCGTCACCGCGCGGGGCACCACCTCCAGGCGGGCGGCGAGGTCGGCCATCCGCGGCGGGGTGTCGCCGTAGTGGGCCACGACCCGCAGCAGCCGCGACTGGGCGGGGGTGAAGGCGAGGTCGAGCTGGGCCATGCGGCGCGTCTGGGCGCGGTGCATCCGGCGGGTCAGCCGGACCAGTTGCTCGGCGACGTTGGCGCCGCCGGGTGCCGGATCGTGCGCCGGGGCCGGTTCCGGCTCGGGGGTCGGGTCGGGAGAGGGCATGCCCAGAGGCTATCAGGAGGGAGTTCATTGTGAGCTTAGGTAACAATGAGCTAGGCTCCGTGAAATCCACGACCGCATCCGATCTCTCCGAAGGAGCCCATGCGCCGCGACGAACCCGAGTGGACCCCGCCGCCGAAGGATCCGGACACCCCGGACCAGCCGGTCCAGATCCGGCGGATCCTCGCCCTCTTCCGCCCCTACCGCGCCCGGCTGACCACCGTCGGCCTGCTGGTCGCCGCCTCCTCCCTGGTCTCGGTCGCCGGACCGTTCCTGCTGCGCGAGATCCTCGACGTGGCCATCCCCGGCCGCCGCACCGGCCTGCTCACCCTGCTCGCCCTCGGCATGATCCTCACCGCCGTGACCAACAGCGTCTTCGGCGTCCTGCAGACCCTGCTGTCCACCACCGTCGGCCAGCGCGTCATGCACGATCTGCGCACCTCGGTCTATGCCAAGCTCCAGCGGATGCCGCTGGCGTTCTTCACCCGCACCCGCACCGGCGAGGTGCAGTCCCGGATCGCCAACGACATCGGCGGTATGCAGGCCACCGTCACCTCCACCGCCACCTCGCTGGTCTCCAACCTCACCTCGGTGGTCGCCACCGTCGTCGCGATGCTCGCCCTCGACTGGCGGCTGACCTGCGTCTCCCTGCTGCTCCTCCCGCTCTTCGTCTGGATCAGCCGCCGGGTCGGCAACGAACGTAAACGGATCACCTCGCAGCGCCAGAAGCAGATGGCCGCGATGTCCGCGATGGTCACCGAATCCCTCTCGGTCAGCGGCATCCTGCTCGGCCGCACCATGGGCCGCGCCGACGCCCTCACCCGCGACTTCGCCGACGAATCCGAGCGCCTGGTCGACCTGGAGGTCCGCTCCAGCATGGCCGGACGCTGGCGGATGGCCACCATCGGCATCGTCATGGCCGCCATGCCCGCACTGATCTACTGGTCCGCCGGACTCGTCCTGCAACTCGGCGGCCCCGCCTTCTCGCTGGGCACCCTCGTCGCCTTCGTCACCCTCCAGCAGGGCCTGCTGCGCCCCACCGTCTCGCTGCTCTCCACCGGCGTGCAGATGCAGACCTCCCTCGCGCTCTTCCAGCGGATCTTCGAATACCTCGACCTGCCCGTCCCGCTGGCCGAACCGGAGCGCCCCGTCCGCCTCGCCCGCCCCCGCGGCGACCTCCGCTTCGAGAACGTCTCCTTCGCCTACGACACCGCCGCCGCGCCCACCTTGAGAGGTATCGACCTGACCGTCCCGGCGGGCAGCAGCCTCGCCGTCGTCGGCGCCACCGGCAGCGGCAAGAGCACCCTGAGCTACCTCGTCCCGCGGCTGTACGACGTGAGCGCGGGCCGGGTCACCCTCGACGGCACCGACGTCCGCGACCTGGACTTCGACACCCTCGCCCGCGCGGTCGGCGTCGTCTCCCAGGAGACCTACCTCTTCCACGCCTCGGTCGCCGAGAACCTGCGGTTCGCCAAGCCCGACGCGAGCGACGAGGAGATCGAACGCGCCGCCCGCGCCGCCCAGATCCACGACCACATAGCCGCCCTGCCCGACGGCTACGACACCCTCGTCGGCGAACGCGGCTACCGCTTCTCCGGCGGCGAGAAGCAGCGGCTGGCGCTGGCCCGCACCATCCTGCGCGACCCACCGGTCCTCGTCCTCGACGAGGCGACCAGCGCCCTCGACACCCGCACCGAACACGCCGTCCAGCAGGCCATCGACGCCCTCAGCGCGGGCCGCACCACGGTCACCATCGCCCACCGGCTCTCCACCGTCCGCGACGCGGACCAGATCGTCGTCCTCGACCGCGGTGAGATCGCCGAACGCGGCACCCACGACGGACTCCTCGCCGCCGACGGCCGCTACGCCGCGCTGCTGCGCCGCGACACCCGCCCCGCACCCGACGGCGCCCCGGGTGATCCACGCCTCACCGGTCACCCGGTGCCGCAGGAAGTGACCCGCGGGTAGGGTCAGGCGCGCGGCGGCCGGTTCAACGGTCGGGGCGGCCGCCGCACCCCCACCCGGCACGCGCCCGTCCGGTGCGCCCGGCAGGGCTCCGCCGGCCCCGGCCCGCCTCCCAGGGAGCACCCGTGGCCGTCACCGTCTCCTCCACCCGTCTGCTGGCCGGCCTCCTCGCCGGTGCGGGCGCCGCCCACTTCGCGCTGCCCCGCCCGTTCGACGCCCTCGTACCGCGCCGGCTGCCCGGCTCCGCCCGCACCTGGACGTACGCCTCCGGCGCCGCCGAACTCGCCGTCGCCGCGGCCGTGGCGCTGCCCCGCACCCGCCGCGCCGGCGCCCTGGCCGCCGCCGGCCTCTTCGTCGCCGTCCTGCCCGCCAACGTCAAGATGGCCCGCGACTGGCGACACCGCCCGGCCCCGCTGAGGGCCCTCGCCTACGGCCGCGTCCCCGCCCAACTCCCGCTCATCGGCCTGGCCCTGCACACCGCCCGGAAGGCCGGAGCACCTTCCGGCAGGTGACCGCCACCGGGCCCGCCGCCCCCGCGTTCATTGCCGTTTCCTTTCGGCCTCCGCAGACTCTGGCGGACGGCCGCCCGGCCGGTACATGATCGCGGGACGGACCGGCCCGCACCGCGAGCGGCGGCAGGCCACCACCACGGAACGGACGCAGGACCGAGCGGAGGACCATGCCGAGCGCGGAACACCCCGAACCCCTGACGAAGGGGACGACCGGCCGACGCCCGTCACCGGTGCGCCAACTGGCCGCCGCCTCCGTCGGCAACGCCGTCGAGTGGTACGACTGGTACACATATTCCTTCCTCGCCACCTACATCGCCGCGCAGATTTTCCCCAAGGACGCGGCGAATTCGCTGGTGCCGCTGCTCTCGACGTTCGCGGTCTTCGCGGTGGGGTTCTTCATGCGGCCCGTCGGCGGGCTGCTGATGGGCGCGGTCGCCGACCGGCGGGGGCGCCGCGCGGCGCTGACGGTGACCATTCTTCTGATGGGCGGGAGCAGCCTGCTGGTGGGGCTGACGCCGACGTACGACGCCGCCGGGGTTCTCGCGCCGGTCGTCCTCGTCCTGGCCCGGCTGCTGCAAGGGCTCTCGGTGGGCGGTGAGTTCGCCGCGTCGACCACGTTCCTCGTGGAGTCCGCCGGGCCCGGCCGGCGAGGGCTCTTCTCCAGCTTCCAGTACGTGTCGACGACCCTCGGGCAACTCGTCGCGTCCGGCGTCGCGGCGCTCCTCGTCGCGAACCTCGCGCCCGCCACCATGGGCAGTTGGGGCTGGCGGGTCCCGTTCGTGGTGGGCGCGCTCCTGAGCCTCGTGGGCTTCTGGGTCCGGCGCGGCTCGCACGAGACGCGCAGCGAGGAACAGGCGAAGGCGCCCCGCCCCGGCCTCTTCGAGGCGCTGCGCCGCCACCCGCGGGAGTCCCTGCTGATCTGCGGGATCACGGCGGGCGGCACGCTCGCGTACTACACGTGGACGTCGTACCTGCCGACGTACGCCGAACTCAACGCCGGGGTGACGAAGGCGGACGCGCTGCTGGCGGGCACCCTTTCGCTGATGTTCTTCGCCGTGCTCCAGCCCGTCGCGGGCATGGTGTCCGACCGCTTCGGGCGCAAGCCGTTGCTGCTGATGTTCGGGATCGGCTTCGCCGCGCTGTGCGTGCCGCTGCTGCGCGCGCTCGACGGCTCCTTCGTCACGCTGCTGCTCGTGCAGTGCGCGGGCATGATCCTGCTGAGCGGCTTCACGGCCATTTCGGCGGCCGTGAACGCGGAGACGTTCCCGGCACGGGTGCGCGCCGCGGGCATCGGCTTCCCCTACTCCCTCACCGTCGCCCTCTTCGGCGGTACGGCGCCCTACGTCGGCACCCTGTTCAAGGACCTGGGGCAGGCCGGCCTCTTCCCCGTGTACGTGGCCGCGCTGTGCCTGGTCTCCTCCGTCGTCTACCTCCGGCTGCCCGAGACGGCCCACCGCCCGCTGGACCGGTGAGGAGGCGGGACACCCGACCGGCCCGGGCGGCGCTTTCCGCCGGGTGCGCGAGCGCATCGCGGCCTTCGGTGTCGACCCGGACACTGTCACGGTCTCCGGGGAGCCCCCCGGGCGGGCCCGACGGGGGTGCGCCGATCGCCGCGCTCCGGTGATCCGTTCCGCCGCGCGGCGGCGAGTCTGCTGTCGCTGCCCCTAACGGTCCGAGGAAAGTGCTGGTCAGGTGAGGTCTGAGGGAGACCGGCCGCAGCGGCCCGGTCGCGGAAGCTGAAGCAGCCCAGGAGTACGGCATTCCGTACACACCCTTCGCCCGGCTCCACGAGACGGGCCCGGCACGGGAGTTCACCGCTGTGGGCGCGTGCGGCGGTCCGGCGGGGCCGTAGGGCGCAGCGCGTCGACGAGCAGGTCGAGGAGTCGGTCGACGTGCTGCGTGGTCTCCGTCGCCGTCGTCGACAGGAACACGCCCAGAAGCATCACCGTGACGTCCTCGGGGGCGACGTCAGCGCGCAGCGAGCCGGTCTCGGCGCCGCTGCGCAGCATCAGGGCGAGGGTCTCCGTGATGCGTTCCCGCGTCGCGGGCGTGGCGATGGTGCCCGACGCCCAGCCGGCGCGCAGCGTCTGCGACATGCCGCGCTTGATCCTGAAGAACGCCGCGTACCGGGTCATCCACGCGCGCAGGGCCGCCGCGGGCTCCAGTTCGTCGAGCAACTTCGGCGAGTCGGCGACGACTTCGTCGAGCTCCGCGGCGTAGAGCGCCTCCACGAGCGCCTCCCGGGTCGGGAAGTGCCGGTAGAGCGTGCCGATCCCGACACCGGCGGCGCGGGCGATCGCGTCGAGGCGGACGTGGTCCGGCGTCGTCGCGAAGGCGTCCCGGGCGGCGTCGAGGAGCCGCTCGCGGTTGCGCCGCGCGTCGGATCGGGCCGGACGGGCGGGTGTCCCCGCGGCGCGGCCGTCGGCCGTGGACTCGGTCCCAGGCAAAACGGAGAACCTCCGGTCAGTGTTATGTTCAGGTGAAACGGAGTTACTCCGTTTTGCCTATCCTCCCACGCCCCGCTGCGAAGGAGACAGCCCATGACCTCCCCCGTCAGGTCCGATCACGTCACGGCGTCCGGCGCGCCGCGACCCGGTGGAGCCGGGCGGCTCGCGCACCGGACCGTTTCCCGGGTCGGCTTCGGCGCGATGCAGCTTGAGCGCCTTCAGGGCGACCGCCCGGCGGCCGTCGCACTGCTGCGCCGCTGCATCGAGCTGGGTGTCGATCACATCGACACGGCGCAGTTCTACGGACACGGCTTCGTGAACGAGGTGATCCGTGAGGCCGTCCGGCCCGAGGACGACGTCCTGGTGGTCAGCAAGGTCGGCGCCGAGCCCGACCGCGAAGGTCCGCTTCCGCTCCGCCTCGCCCAGCGCCCCGAGCAACTGCGCGCCGCGGTCGAGGACAACCTGGCCACCCTGAAGGCCGAGCAGATCCCTCTGGTCAACCTCCGTCGTACGGACACGGGTCCCGGCCTGCGCGCCGAGGGGGACCAGCTCGTCCCCCTCGACGACCAGCTCGCCGAGCTGATCGCCCTGCGGGACGCGGGCAAGATCGGCGCGCTCGGTCTCAGCGGCGTCTCCGCGGACGTGCTGCGCCGCGCCCTGCCCGCGGGCATCGCCTGTGTGCAGAACGCGTACAGCCTGCTGAGCCGCGACGACGAGGACATGCTGGGCCTGTGCCGGGAGGAGGGGATCGCCTGGGTTCCGTACTTCCCGCTCGGCAGCGCCTTCGACGGAATGCCGAAGGTCACGGACGAGCCCGCCGTGATCGCCGCCGCACGGGAGTCGGGTGCGACCCCGGCCCAGATCGGCCTTGCCTGGCTGCTCCACCACGCGCCGAACGTGCTGCTGATTCCCGGCACGGCGGACCCCGCGCACCTGGAGGCGAACGTGGCGGCCGCGGACGTCACGCTCAGCCCGGCCACGCTCGCCGCCCTGGACGCCGTACCGCCACGCTCGGGAGGTATCGCGCTGCACCAGCACTCTCACGACAGGCCCTAGGCTCCGTCCTCAAGGATCGTGGCGGCGGCGCGGCGAACGCGGCCGGCTCCCCGCGGTCGCCTGGTGGTGGCGGGACCTCACCCGTTGAACGCCCCGAACCCGTGCTCCGGTGTCCTTCGTCGTCCACCCGGCGCTGCCGGAGACGGCGCGGCACCCGCCGGACGTACGGAGCCGATGCCGGAGCGCACGGCGGCCCCGCGGGCGCAGGGCGCGCCGCTTGAGGCGCACACACGGAGGCGCCGCCCCTCCCTGGGACGGGGAGGGGCGGCGCCGTGGTGCGGTCCGTCAGACGAGCCAGCCCACGAGGTGGACGACGCCGGCGAGCAGGCTGGTGAGGATGTTCATCTGAGTGTTTCTCCTTGTGCGTATGTGGGACCAACTCTCCGGTCCAGCAAGGGATGTCGACCGGAGGCGCTGTGACGGTCTGCAGCCCCTCACTCGCGCCCCGTAATCATCACCCGGCGCGAGATGTCCGGGTAACCACTTTCGGGATCGATCACGCCTTCTGGCGAACACTCGCTCCCGCGTTCGTGTGTTCCCTTTCCGTAGGGGCGCCGGCCTGCGCGCCGTCACCGTGTCCGTCCGCCCCGCGCCTGTCGGCCGGCCGCGGCGGACCGCCCAGCAGCCGCGTCAGATCGCGGACCGCCGCCCGCCCCGCGCGGTTCGCCCCGATGGTGCTCGCCGACGGCCCGTACCCCACCAGATGCACCCGCGGATCGCGCACCGCCCGCGTCCCCGCCAGGCGGATGCCGCCGCCCGCCTCCCGCAGCCGCAGCGGTGCGAGATGGCCGATCGCGGCGCGGAACCCCGTCGCGTACAGCAGCGTGTCGGCGGCGGTGGTCCGGCCGTCCGCCCAGACCACGCCGTCCTCGGTGATCCGCTCGAACATCGGCAGCCGGCGCAGCACACCGTCCTCGCGGGCCCGGCGCATCGCCTCCGTCATCGGCAGGCCCGTCACGCTCACCACACTGCGCGGCGGCAGCCCCTCGCGGACCCGGTCCGCCACCGCGGCGACCGCCGCCCGGCCCTCCGCCTCGCCGAACGGGCCGTCCCGGAAGACCGGCGGCCGCCGCGTCACCCAGACCGTGGCCGCCGCGCCCGGCGCGATCTCCAGCAACTGCTGCACCGCCGACGTCCCGCCGCCGATCACCACCACCCGCCGCCCCCGGAACGCCTCCGGCCCCGGATACCGCGAGCTGTGCAGTTGCCGTCCGCGGAAGAGTTCCTGGCCGGGCAGGCGCGGCAGGAACGGCCGGTCCCAGGTGCCCGTCGCGTTGATCAGCCCGCGCGCCGCGTACGTCCCCTCCGACGTCTCCACCAGCAGCCGCCCGCCGGGCCCCGGCCGCACCGCCACCACCTCCACCGGGCGGTGCGGACGCAGCCCGAAGCGCTCCTCGTAACGGGCGAAGTAGCCGCCGATCACCTCCGCCGACGGACGCGCCGGATCGGCGCCGGTCAGCTCCATGCCGGGCAGCGCGTGCATGCCGTGCACCTTCGCGTACGTCAGCGTGGGCCAGCGGAACTGCCAGGCGCCGCCGGGGTGCGGCGCGTGGTCGAGCAGCACCGTGTCGCGGTCGGGCGCATAGCCCGCCCGGCGCAGGTGGAAGGCGGCGGACAATCCTGCCTGACCCGCGCCGATCACCGCCACCTCGACCTCGCGCACCGCGCCCGGCCCACCGCTGTCGTCCATGCCCGCACCAACGGCCGGGGGCGGCCGGATCTTCCCGTACCGCCACCGGTGTGACGGAACGGATCCGGCCGCCCCCGGGGGAGCGACGGCTCAGCGCCCGCCCGCGACCAGCAGCGGCGCCCCGCCGGGTGCGGACGCCGGACGGCCGTTGGCCGCCGGGACGCCCTCCAGCGGCGAGGGGATCCGGGCGAGCAGTCCGCGCGCCGCCAGCTCCGGGCGGACGCCCTCGCCGAACCAGTACGCCTCCTCCAGATGCGGGTAGCCGGAGAGCACGAAGTGCTCGATGCCCAGCGCGTGGTACTCCTCGATCCGGTCGGCGACCTCCGCATGGCTGCCGACCAGCGCCGTTCCGGCGCCACCGCGGACCAGACCGACGCCGGCCCACAGGTTCGGCGCGATCTCCAGCTTGTCGCGGGAGCCGCCGTGCAGCGCCAGCATCCGCTGCTGGCCCACCGATTCGCTCTTGCCCAGGGCCTGCTGGGCGGCGGCCACGGTGTCCGGATCCAGATCCCCGAGCAGCCGGTCGGCGGTCGCCCACGCCTCCTTGGACGAATCACGGGAGATGGTGTGCAGCCGGATGCCGAAGCGGACCGTACGGCCCTCCTTCTCGGCCAGCCCCCGGATCCACTCGATCTTCTGCCGCACCTGCTCCGGCGGCTCACCCCAGGTCAGGTACACATCGACGTTCCGCGCGGCGACCGGACCCGCCGCCGCCGACGAACCGCCGAAGAAGATCTGCGGCAGCGGGTCCGGCGGCAGCGCCGTCAGCCCGCCCTCCACCTGGTAGTGCTCCCCGCGGAAGTCGAACGGCTGCCCGCTCCACACACCCCGTACGACCTGGAGGAACTCATCGGTTCGGGCGTAGCGCCGGTCGTGGTCGAGGTGGTCGCCGAAGCGCTTCTGCTCGGTGGAGTCGCCGCCGGTCACCACGTTCAGCAGCAGCCGCCCGCGCGAGAGCCGCTGGTACGTCGCGGCCATCTGCGCGGCCAGCACCGGCGAGATCACCCCGGGCCGGAACGCCACCAGGAACTTCAGCCGGTCGGTGACCTGCGTCAGCGCCGTCGTCGTCAGCCAGGCGTCCTCGCACCAGGTGCCGGTCGGCGTGAGCACCGCCTCGAAACCGAGCTGCTCGGCCGCCTTGGCGATCTGCGCCAGATACTCGATATCGGGCGCGCGCACCCCGCTGACCGGCGTGATCCGGTCACGCTTGATACCGCCGTCGGTGTAGGCGTGCCGGTCGACCAGGGTGCGCCCGTCGCCGCCGGTCGGCAGGAACCAGTGCAGATGTACGGACATGTCAGTGGGCCTTTCCGTAGGAGCGCGGCGCCGTACCCGAAGGCGGCAGATCGCGGTTGAAACGGGGGTCGACGAACTCCCCGAAGTCGAAGGAGCGGGGGATCAGCCCCGCGCGGGCGAAGGCGTCGACGATCCGCTGCTCGGAGGCGACGGCCGCCTTGTCCAGGGCGACCTGCACGGCCGTGCCCCGGGTGCGCCTGACCGCGTCCAGCGCCACCTTCCGCGGCATCCCGGTCTCCCGCGCCCACACCTTCGCCCAGGCGTCCGGGTGCGCGTACACCCAGTCCTGCGCCCGGCGCAGTCGCTCGACGTAGTCCTTCAGCGCCGCCGCCTTCTTCGCGTCGCCGAGTGCGGCGGGCGCGGCCACCTGGAAGCTCAGCCCGTTGACCACGCCCTGCCCGGTGGCGAGTACCCGCGCACCGGCCTGATCCAGCGCCTGCGAGGTGTACGGGTCCCAGATCGCCCAGGCGTCCACCTTGCCGCGGGTGAACGCGGCCAGCGCGTCGGCCGGCTGGAGGTAGTTCAGCGTGACGTCCTTCGGCGTGAGGCCGGCCTTCCGTAGCTGCGCGAGCAGTTGGTAGTGGGCCGAACTGCCCTGCGCCACCGCGATCGACGCGCCCTTGAGCTGCGTGGTCCGCGTCAGCGGCGAGTCCTTCCGCACCAGCAGCGCATCGCCCTCGGCACGGCTGTGCGCCCCGGCCACGACCTTGATCTTCGACTTGGCCGCCGCGGCGAACACCGGGGGAGTGTTGCCCACCCCGCCGATGTCCACGGCACCGGCGTTCACCGCCTCCAGCAGCGGCGGCCCGGACGTGAACGTCGACCACTTGATCTTGTACGTGAGGTCGTCCAGCTCTCCGGCGGCCCGCAGAATCGCCTCCGAACCCCCTTTCTGATCACCCACGTTGAGGGTCAGCGACCCCTTGCCGTCGACATCGCCGCCTGCCCCGCCCGCCGCGCCGTCCGCCCGCGACGCACCGCCGCAGGCGGCCAGCAACGCCGCGAGCGGCACCAGCAGGGCGGGCGCGGCCAGTCGCCGTACACGTGCTCTCATCCGTCCGTTCCGTTCTCTCGCCACCGTCATCGCTCCGCCCCGCCCGCCGCGACGGGCTCCTTCCCGGCGGCCACGGGCGCCGTGTCCCCGCCGCCGCGGGCCTGCTCCGCCACGCCGAGGCGGTCCAGCAACCGGGCGCGCAGCTCCGCGAACGCGGGATCGGCGGGCGTACGCGGCCGGGGCAGCGCCACCGGCGTCTCGTACGCGATCCGGCCGCCGTCCATCACCAGCGCCCGGTCCGCGAGCAGCAGCGCCTCGTCCACGTCATGGGTGACCAGCAACACCGCGCAGCCCCGCTGCCGCCACACGTCCGCGACCAGCCGCTGCGCCGTGATCCGGGTCAGCGCGTCCAGCGCGCCGAACGGCTCGTCGAGCAGCAGCAGATCCGGCTCCCGCACCAGCGCCCGCGCCAGCGAGGCGCGCTGCGCCTCACCGCCGGAGAGCGTCCGCGGCCAGGCGTCGGACCGGTGGCCGAGCCCGACCTCCGTCAACGCCCGCTCCGCCACGGCGCGTTCCGGACGTCCCTCCAGCCCCAGCAGCACATTGCGCCACACCTTCTTCCACGGCATCAGCCGCGGCGCCTGGAACGCCACCGCCTTACGGCGCGGCACCCACACCTCGCCGCCGATCTCCCGGTCGAGCCCCGCCAGCACCCGCAGCAGCGTGGACTTCCCGCATCCGCTGCGGCCCAGCAGCGCCACGAACTCGCCCGGCTCCAGCGTCAGTTCCAGCTCGTCGATGACCCGCCGTCCGCCGAACTCCCGCACCAGTCCCCGGGCGCGTACGGCCGCCGGATGCCCGTTCTCCCCTTTCCCGGGGCTCACTTTCCGGTGAATGTCGGTCGCCATTGCAGCAACAGCCTTTCCAGAGTGCGGACGAGGAAGTCGGCGAGCAGACCGAGAAGCGCGTACACCACCAGGCACACCACGATCACATCGGTGCGGAAGAACTCCCGGGCCTGATTCATCAGAAATCCGAGACCGTCATCGGCGTTCACCTGCTCACCGAAGACCAGCGCCAGCCAGGCGGTCGCCAGGGAATACCGCAGCCCGGTCATCGCGCCGGGCAACGCCCCCGGCAGCACCACATGCCGTACGAGCCCCCACCGCCCGAGCCCCAACGACGTTCCCGCCTCCACCAATTGCGCGTCCACGCCGCGGATTCCGGCGTACACATTCAGATACAGATGGAAGGCGACGCCCAACGCGATCAGTGCGATCTTCGGCGCCTCGCCGATACCCAGCCAGATGATGAAGAGCGGAATGACACCGACCCACGGAATGGACCGCAGCATCTGCACCGTGGCGTCGATCAGATCCTCCCCGAACCGCGAGAGCCCGGAAAGCAGCGCCAGCACGATTCCGGCGACCCCGCCGATCAGCAGTCCGACCGCGACCCGCTGCAACGACACCGCCATCGCCGACGGCAGCGTCCCGTCCGCCACGAGCCCCGCGGCGGTCCGTGCGATGGTGCCGGGCGAGGCGAGAACATCCTCCTGGAGCGCCCCCGTGGCACTGAGCACCTGCCACACGACCAGCAGCGTTACCGGTCCCACCGCCCGCCGCAGCCACCGCGGGACCCCGAGCCGCCGCGCGGACACCGCCACGACCGGCTCCAACTCGACCTGCCGTGCGGCGGGTTCCGCCCCTGCCGCCGCCTCCTTTCCGCTCCCGGGCGCACCGTTTCCACGGGGTGGCGCCGGTCCGGCGGCGGCCTGATCGAGGTCGAGACTCATCGAAAACTCCAGGGGAGGGGGAGGCGGGCGCCGATCCTGCGGAAAGGCCCGCCTGAGAAAAAAGGGGGGAAGCCGCTCTCCGCTGTCATCGGTGATCGCGGGAGAGCGATCCGTACGCGACGGTGAATTTCTGTACGCCGCACCGGCACTGCATTCCGGGCGTGAACTCCGAGCCGCAGGGCGAGAAATCCCGCGGCGTCGCGAACCGAGACGAGGCGAAGAAAGCAGAAAGGGGAGGAGCGGAGAAGGAATGCGGGTGGATTCTTGTGACGCTTTCCGGCGGTCAGTTCACGTACGGCGCCGACGGGGCGTCAGAAGGCGTAACCGGGGGCGAATCCGCCACCGCGGCAACACCGCATCGCACAGCCCCGCATGCCGCCGCGACGACACGCGGCAGAGGTCACTCGCAGCAGGTCGATGTGACCACGCGTCGTGAGCAAGGCTGGCGTCAACATGTCGCCGAACGTATCCGCGCTTTCCGGAACGGGTCAATCGTCGTCTCGGCAGATGGATATTTATTGCGGACACATTGCGGGATTTCCAGGTGTCGCCGGAGGCCTTCCGGGGAACACCGGCCCCCGGTCCGGGGCGCGCGGCGCTTCGCGCGCCGCCGGGAGGTGGTACGGGGACGGGTGCGGCGTGACCACCGCCCCGGGGCGAATTGTCGCTTTGTGTTAGTCTCAAATATTTGGACGGCCGTGACGGCCGGCGACCGCGTGCGCGTGGTTCGCCCCGTTCACCGGCGGACCTCACTCCTGCCGGGCCTTCCTCGGTATGTCCCTCTGCGGAAGGCTCTTCATGAACCACCCGGACCACCTCGGCGCTCCGACCGGCGACGGCCCCGCCCCGGCGGCGCCCCCGGCCACCTTCGCCGACCTGGAACTTCCGGCCGAGGTGCTGCGCACACTCACCGGACGCGGCGTACGCCGGCCGTTCCCGATCCAGGCGGCCACACTGCCCAGCGGCCTCGCGGGACGCGACGTCCTGGGACGCGGGCGCACGGGATCGGGCAAGACGCTCGCCTTCGGCCTGCCGCTGCTCGTCCGGACGGCGGGGCGGCGCGCGGAGCCGAAGCAGCCCCTCGCCCTGGTCCTGGTGCCCACCCGGGAGCTGGCCCAGCAGGTGACCGAGGCGCTCGCGCCGTACGCCGACGCGCTCCGCCTGCGGATGGCCACGGTCGTCGGCGGGATGTCGATCGGCCGGCAGGTCGCCGCGATGCGGGACGGCGCCGAGGTCGTCGTCGCCACGCCCGGCCGCCTGCACGACCTCATCGAGCGCCGGGCCTGCCGCCTGGGACGGGTGCGGATCACCGTCCTCGACGAGGCCGACCAGATGTGTGACATGGGCTTCCTGCCGCAGGTCACCGAGGTGCTCGACCAGGTGCGCCCCGACGGGCAGCGGATGCTGTTCTCGGCCACCTTGGACGGCGACGTCGACCGGCTGGTCCGCGACCACCTCCACGACCCGGTCGTCCACTCCGTCGACCCGTCCGCGGGCGCGGTCACGACGCTCGACCACCATGTGCTGGTCGTCCACGGTCCCGACCGCTATGCCGTCACCACGGAGATCGCCGCCCGCGACGGCCGCGTCCTGCTGTTCCTCGACACCAAGCACGCCGTCGACCAGCTCACCCGGCATCTGCGGGCCAGCGGGGTGCACGCCGCGGCCCTGCACAGCGGAAAGTCCCAGCCGCAGCGCACACGGACCCTCGCACAGTTCAAGAACGGCCAGGTCACCGTCCTGGTGGCGACCAATGTCGCCGCCCGTGGTCTGCACGTCGACGCCCTCGATCTCGTGGTGAACGTCGATCCGCCCACCGACCCCAAGGACTACGTCCACCGCGCGGGCCGCACCGCCCGGGCCGGTGAGTCCGGCAGCGTCGTCACGCTGGTGCTCCCGGGGCAGCGCCGGGAGACGATCCGGCTGATGACCGAGGCCGGTATCGAACCGGCGGTCACCAAGGTGCGCTCGGGCGAGGCGGAGCTGAGCCGGATCACCGGCGCCAAGACCCCCTCCGGCACCCCGCTCGACGGCGGGCCCGCCGCTCCCCGCCCCAAGAACACCAACGTGCCCTTCCGCGGCCTGGGCACCGGAAAGAGCGGCTCCCGCGGCGCCGGCGGCAAGTCGTCCCGTAAGGCGAACGAGGCCCGCAAGCTCGCCGAGGCCCGCAAGGCGGCCCGGGTCCGACGCGGCCACTGAGGGCGCTGCCTCCGGGGCCGCGGAATCCTGACGCTGTGTCCCCGTGAGGCTTGCGGCCCCGCCCTGTCCCGCGCCCACCGTCACGATGCGTGCGCGGGACAGGTGGCCGGAACCGTCGTCGGCGCTCTCCGCGTGGTCACGGCGGGCCCGCGAGATAACGGCGGGCCCGCGAGATAACGGCGGGCCCGCGAGATGACGGCGGGCCCGCGTCCTTCCGTAGCCGCCCGGCCGGTTGACGCTCTCCGGCCCGACACCGCCCGGACACCCGCAGGTTGACGCTCACCCGCAGAATCTCACTCGAAGTACAAGGTAAGGCCAAAGCTTTCGGTGAAAGCGGGAACCTGGCGCCCCTGCTGTACGTGTTCCTTCATGGGGATTGGCCGACCTTGTGGGGCGGACGGGGCGGCGGTCAACCGCCTTGCGGGGGACGGAGCTTCGGGGCGCTCGCCGGTGTGCCCCGGGGCTTCCGGGTGGTGTGGGGGATCACAGCCGGAAGACGGCGATTCGGGCAGTGTGCGATGACTGTGGCTGGATACGTCCTGTCGTGGCCCGCCTTCGTGAGTCACGCTCGATCTCGCCAACCGGCTATCAGAGCCTTTGTGGCGCTAAAAGCGATATACGGAATCTGTCTAGTTTTTTTGAGAAAGGCGGACCACGCAGTGCTGGTCAAGTTAGAGAGGCGGGACCGCGCGCGCGTCGAGCCGTTATTCGGGCCTTCGTACCCGAATCTGGCTTTTGTGCGTGCTGTCCTGCACGGGAAGATACCGGGCCGCGTCTGGGCGGATCCCGGTCAGGGCACCCCCGTGGCGTGCTTGATCGCCACCGCATCGCCCTTCTGCTTCGCGGCCGGAACGCTCTCCCCGGACTTCTTCCGTACCGCGTACGACCTGCTCCAGGGGGATGGAGCGGTCCAACTCATCCATCCGCCCGAGCCCGGCGCCGACGCGCGGGCGGTGGACGCCGGCTTCACACCGGCCCGGCGTCTGCAATGGGGGCAGCCGTCCTCGCCGAACTGGATCGCGCCCCCGGTGGAATTCCCGGACGGGTACGAACTCGCCGCTGTCGACGGTGCGACCTTCGACCGGCTCGACTCGCCGATGGCCCGCAGCATCTTCGGCTCCGCGGCCGACTACGCCGCGCACGGCATCGGGTTCGCCCTCCACCGCGACGGGCGGATCGCGGCGGACGCCCACGGCGTCATCGGCGGGGACCTGATCGAACTGGGCTTCCACACCCACCCGGACCACCGCGGCCGGGGACTGGCCACGGCGCTGGCGGCGCACGTCAGCCGCTGGGGTACGGAGAGGGGGCTGCGGTCCGTCATGACCTTCTCCGAGCACAAGCAGGCGAGCAAGGCGATAGCCCGCCGCCTCGGCCTGACCGAGGAATTCAGCTACCCGACGGTGGAGTTGCCGTGACGGACTCCCCGGCTCCCGAGGTCACCTTTTCCCCCGAGGCCGTCAGGGAGATCCACCAGCTCATCGGCCCGCACATCCGGCACACACCCCTGCTGCGCTCCAAGGCGCCCAGCTCGGCCGAGGTGTACCTCAAGTGCGAGAACCTCCAGGTCACCGACTCCTTCAAGGTCAGAGGGGCGCTGAGCGCGCTCCACGGCTACCGCAGGTTCCGGCCCGAGGTGTGGCGCCACATCCAAGACCACGGAGTGGTGACCTGCAGCTCGGGAAACTTCGCGCAGGGGCTCGCCCACGCCACCGCGGAACTGGGCCTCGAATACACCGTCGTGGTGCCGGAGTCCATCGCGGCCGCCAAGCGCCGGCAGATCTACCACTACAACCCCAAATCGCAGATCGTCGAGGTCCCGTACCCCACCTGGCGGCAGACGATGGTCAGCTCGCGCTACCCCGGGCACCCCGGCTTCTTCCTCTCCTCCGAGAGCAACGCCTACGCCTCGCTGGGTATCGCCACCATCGCGCGGGAGATCCTGGAGGACCAGCCGTCCATCGACGCGCTCCTGGTCCCGTACGGCGGCGGCAACCTCGTCTACAGCCTCGCCTCGTTCCTGCGCGAGGCCGGCAGCACCGTGCCGGTATACGCCGTGGAGGTCAGCACGGGCGCCCCTCTGACCGCGTCCCTGCGGGCGGGCCACCCCACGGATGTGCCGTACGAGCACAGTTTCGTCGACGGCATCGGCGCCAGCTTCGTCCTTCCCTTCCAGTTCCACCGGGTCAAGTCCATGCTGGCCGGGGTCTTCACCGTGACGCCGCAGGAGATCGGGGACGCGCTGTCGTCCCTGGCGTTCACCGACAAGATCGTCTGCGAGGGGGCGGGTGCGGCCGCGTACGCCGCCCTGCGGAAGTACGCCCCGGCGCACGGCTGGAGCCGGCCGTGCGCCATCGTCAGCGGCGGTGTGATCGATCCCGCCGTGCTGCTGCGCACCTTCACCACCTCCACGGAGCCGGGGCTCGCGCCCGCCGCGCCCCGGGAGGCGGCGGCCGCCCTCCCCGCGGGATAGCACCCAGGCCCCTGGGGCGACTCCCGCGGTTCCGGGCCCGGCGAACGGCCGGGTCCCGTCCGTCCGGACCGAGACGCAACTCTCCAGAAAGGCAAGGTTCGAAGAGATATGAGCCGTTCCCTTCCGACCGTCGTGCCGGTCAGCCCGGCCATCGGCGCGCGGGTCCTCGACGTCGATCTGTCGCAGGATCTCACCGACGAGGCGTGGCAGATCATCCACGACGCCTTCCACCGGTACAACGTGCTGGTTTTACCGGGCCAGGATCTCACCGTTGAGCAGCAGAAACGCTTCGCCGGCCGGTTCGGTGACCTGCTTGAGCACAGCCATCTGCTGAACATGACGCTGCCCGGCCACCCCGAGTGCATGGTGCTCCACAACAACGAGCAGAAGCCGCCGGGGCTCAACGACTGGCACACCGACAACAGCGGCTGGGCGGAGCCCCCGCTCGGCACCGTGCTGTACGCCAAAACGACCCCCGAGGTCGGCGGCGACACCCTGTACTCCAACATGTACCTCGCCTTCGAGACGCTCTCCGCGCCCGTGCAGGAGCTGGTGCTCCAGCTCACCGCGGTCCACGACGTACGCAAGGCGTTCGGTCCGGACTACGCCAACCTCCAGCGCTCGCTCCGGAAGCAGGGCATCGACCCGGACAAGCAGTTCGCCGACCACCCGCCCATGGACCACCCCCTGGTACGGACCCATCCGGTCACCGGGAAGAAGGCTCTCTACCTCTCCCACCCGTACGTGACGCGGATCAACGGGGTGACCGACGCCGAGAGCCGGGCGATCCTGGAACTCCTGTACCGGCACATCGAGACCAACGAGATCATCTACCGCCACCGCTGGGCCACCGGTGACCTCCTGGTCTGGGACAACCGCTGCACCCAGCACCTCGCGGTGGCCGATTACTTCCCGCACGAGCGGCTGATGCACCGCATGAACATCGCCGGGGAGAAGCCCTTCCTCACCATCTGACCCGCCGGCGGCGCCCCGGTGCCCCCCGTTCCGCGGAGACCACCGAGACTCCCGATGCCGGAGCCCGGTCGGACTCCGCAGCCACGGGGCGGCGCCGGGGCGCGCTGCCGGTCCGTGCGGCGCGGCGGCCAGGACCGTACGCGGCCCGGCCTCGGCGTGCCTGCCGCGCCGCGGTCGTCAGGCGGGAGACAGCAGGACCGGCAGCGCCGCCAGCCCCCTCACCAGGCGGGTTTTTCGCCAGGTGAGCTGCGCGTCCGGGACCGCGAGCCGGATGCCGGGGAACCGGGTGAGGAGCTTCCGGAGCGCGATGTCCGCCTCCGCCCCGGCGAGGGGCGCCCCGACGCACCGGTGGACGCCGTGCCCGAAGCCCAGATGACCGGCGGCGCTCCGGCCGAGATCCAGCTCGTCCGGCGCGGGCCAGCGCTCCGGATCGCGGTTGGCGGCACCGAGGGCGACCAGCACCGGCTCGCCCGCGGGGATGCGGACGCCGCCGAGCGTGACGGCTTCGGTGGTGAACCGGAACGTGGCGGTGCCGACGGGCGAGTCGTACCGGAGCAACTCATCCAGCGCCGCGGCGATCCCGTCGGGGGCGCGGCGCAGGTGGCGCAGGGCCGACGGGTTGCGGAGCAGGGCCAGGACGGCGTTGCCGAGGAAGTTCGCCGTCGTCTCGTGGCCGGCGACCAGCAGGAGTACGCCCAGGGAGACCAGCTCCTCCTCGGAGAGCCGGTCGTCCCCGTCGCGGGCCGAGACGAGGCGGTCGAGCAGTGCGTTCCCCGGCCGGGAGCGCTTGGCGGCGATCAGTTCCGTCATGTAGCCGGCCAGGGAGTGCGAGGCGGCGTCGATGACGGCGGGCGCCCCGGAGGCGAACAGCTCACCGGACCACCTGCGGACCTCCGCGCGGTCCGGCTCCGGAACCCCGAGCAGCTCGCAGATCACGATGACGGGGAGCGGCACCGCCAGCTCCGCGACGAGGTCGACCGGGCCTTCGGCGGGCCACCGGTCCAGCAGCGCGTCGGTGGTCCTGGCGATGAACGGCCGCAGCTCCTCCACCGCGCGCGTGGTGAACGAGCCCGTCACCAGCTTGCGCAGCCGGGTGTGGGCCGGCGGGTCGGTGGCCAGCATGCTCCGCGCGACGGCCGGGTGGAGGCGGCGCGGCGACTCCTTCCCCGCGAAGAACGCCGCGGTGTCCTTCGACAGCCGCGGATCGGCGAGAGCCTCCCGCGCCTCCTCGAAACCCGTCACCAGATAACTGCCGCGCCCACCCGGCCCGGCCGGCACCCGCCGCACCGGACACTCCGCGCGCAGCGCGGCGTACGCCGGATAGGGGTCCCGTAGCGAGGCCGGGTCCGTCATCGGATCATCACTCATGGCTCCAGGTTCCCAGCAGGCCGGGGCCGGCAGGAACGGAACGGAGAACCGGTGCGGCCGTCAAGACTTCTGACAAGGCGTGAGCGGGTCTGCCAGGGGCGGGCGAGCGGCGCCCCGGCGGCCGGATTCCTGAAGGCGGACGTGGTGCGGCTCCGTGTGGCCTGAATGGACCGGCCCCGGCGATCCGGCTGCGGCTGGCCGCCTTGCTGCGTGCCGCGCCGGACGAGGTGACGGATGCGGCCCGGTACGAGGGGAGGGCACGGCGCAGGCGGAAGGCCGGGGCAGCGGGCGGGTTCAGGGGGGTGTGAGGGTGTCGAGCCGGGCGGCGAGGTCGGGGTGGGCGGCGGCCAGGTGGGGACGGGCGGCGGTCAGGGGGGCGATGAGGTCGGCGGGGTCGTCGTGGGCGAGGGCCGCGTGGAGCTCACCGAGCGGGCGGCGGGCGGCCGGGGGAAGGTCGGTGAGAGCGGTGATCTGACCGGCGAGGCGGCGCAGGTCGGCGGCGTTGGCGCGGGCCCAGGTGGCGGTGGTGCGTTCGGCGGCCCGGGCCTGGCGGGTGGCCGTGACGCGTTGCTCGCCGGTGGTCCCGGCCGGGCCGGGACGGCCGCGCAGATAGCGGCGTTCGGCGGCCTGGCGGCTGGCGACGCCGAGGGGAGGGGCGAGATCCGCCCAACTGGCTCCCGCGTCCCGGGCCGTTTCGATCAGGCCGGTCTCCCATCCGGCGAGCCGCTCGCGCACCTGCCGCAGCAGCATCAGGGAGGCCAGCGCCTGTTCGGCGCCGGGGCCGGGCGTATTCGGGGTGTCCGGGGACTTCTGCTGGGCGTCGCGCAGGGCGTCGTCTATGGCGTCGAGGGCCGCCGCGGCGGCGAGGAATGAGGCCGGACTGTGGGCGTTCGTGCTGGTCGTGGGCGGTTGGTCGGCTGTGGTCACGGGCACCTCCTTCGTACTGTCGTCGCATGGATGACATCGCGTTTGTCATCCATCGGATGACATGTTACAACGGTCTCAGTGAGGCGCATTGGCAGCAACTGCCTGAACCCGCTGGAGGTGTTTTCACGATGTTGATGCGCACTGATCCCTTCCGTGAGCTGGACCGGCTGGCGCAGCAACTGATGGGCCCGGGCACCTGGTCCCGGCCGTCGGCGATGCCGATGGACGCCTACCGCGAGGGCGACGAGTATGTGGTGGCCTTCGACCTTCCGGGCGTCCCCGCGGACGCGATCGACATCGACGTCGAGCGGAACATGCTGACCGTCAAGGCCGAGCGGCGGCCGGCGGCGAAGGCCGACGACGTGCAGATGGAGCTGTCCGAGCGGCCGCTGGGCGTCTTCTCCCGCCAGATCGTGCTCGCCGACACCCTCGACACCGAGCACATCCAGGCCGACTACGACGCGGGCGTGCTCACCCTGCGCATCCCGATCGCCGAGCGCGCCAAGCCCCGCAAGATCTCCATCGGCGTCGGCTCCGGCCGCAAGGAGATCTCCGGCTGACACCGGCCGGACGGGTGCGGAGGGCGGGGCTCCTGATCTCCCCCTCACCCCCGCCTCCCGCACCCCGTGGGCGATCCGAAGAAGAAGGGGTGGCGGTCGAGATGACTCTGCGACGCGAAGCGTTCCTCGGTCATGTGAAGGAACGCGGTGAGTACGACACCGTGGAGGAAGCCGAGCGCGCGGCCCGTGTGGTGCTCGCCCTCCTCGGCGCACACCTGGTCGGCGAGGTCCGGGCCGAGCTGGCGGCGCGCCTGCCCGAGGCGTTCGCCCTGATTCTGCTCAACCCGCTGCAGAGCGCCGAGCCGCTGTCCCCGGAGCGGTTCGTCCGCGCGACCGCCGCGTGGATCGAGGGCGCCACCGAGCGGACCGCGGCCTGGGACGTCAGCGCCGTGCTGTCCACCGCCGCCGACGCCGCCGGCGAGGATCTGCTGAGCCAGATCCTGATCCAGCTCCCCGCCGGTTACGACCTGCTGTTCGGCCGCCCCCAGCCCGTCTGACCATCCCGCACGCCGGTGCCCGGACACCGGCCCCAGCAAGAAAGGCAACCACCCCAGTGATCTCCGACCGGCCCGCACCGCCCCGGCAGCCGTACGGAACGGCATACGAGCAGATGCTGGAGAAGGTCCGCTACGACGGCGCCTACCCCACCCGCGAGAAAGCCGACGGAGCCGTCCGTCTGGTTCTCGCCGGACTGGGGCGCCAACTGACCGGCGACGAACGCGTCGACCTGGCCGGCTGCCTGCCCTTCGAAGCCGCACGCGTGCTGACCGCGCAGATCCCCGACACCCGACCGCTGACCGGCTGGGCCTTCGTCAAAGACCTCGCCACCCGCACCGGCGCCACCCTGGCCACCACGCGCTGGGACACCGGCTCCGTCTTCTCCGCCGTCGCCGCCTACGCCGGCCCCGACCTGATCACCCGCATCCTCCGCCAGCTCCCCACCGGCTACGCCCTGCTGTTCGGCCGCGCCGAACTCACCCCGGCCGCGTAGCGGCGACGGGCGCGACGACCGCTGCGTCGCGGTCGTCGCGCCCTGGTCACGCCCGGTCTCGTGCCGGGATTCGGATTCCGGCCCGAGCGCCGTCGCGGACACGCACGGGGTGCGCCGGGCGCCGGGCGGAGCGACGGCCGCGGCCCGCCGCTCCGGTCGTCCGGGCCCGGCGCCCCCCCGGACACCGGGCCCTGCCGGGAGCGAGGGTCCGGGCCTATCCGAGATCGAAGGTGTTGGGCAGCCCCAGGCGGTAGCGCGCCTCGTCGACCCGCTTCAGGGGCTCCAGCTCCGGTGGCCGGTACAGCTCGTGGATGTGACACCGCTCGGCGCCCGAACCGTCCGCGTCCAGCAGCGCGTTGACGGCGCGCCGGGCGGATTCGTTGGCGCCTTCCATGGTCGCCAGGTCGACGTCGGTGCGGACGTAATCGCCCGCGAGGAAGAAGTTCGGGACCGCGGTTCTCGCCGACGGGCGGTGGCGGAGGGTGCCGGTGGGGTGGATGAGGAGCTGTTCGCGGTTGTGCGGGCGGGGGCCGCCGAGACCTGTCACGGCCGGGTCCATGAACCAGCCGAGGCGGTCCTCGTCCCTGAGCGTGGTCTTGCCGGAGTCGTTCAGCCCGTCCTTCAGTTGGGCCCACAGTTCGGCGACGATCTCGTCCTTGGTGCACTCGCGGGCCGTCTTGCCGTACAGGATGCCGGGCTTGTCCCACTCGGAGATGATCGTGGACAGGCATTCGCGGGCCCGGCCGTCCCCGTAGTCCCGGGCGAAGTCCCGGCCGTCCCAGAACTGTGCCTGGCCGATCGCGGTGACCGCCCAGGGGGAGTCGAGGCAGTTGATGTGTCCGCGGACGACGGGGGTGGGGGTGCGGAGGTAGAACATCACGCCGGTCATCCAGTCCGTCTTCAGCGCGTCGCACCGCCCGAGCTGCGGGTCGGCGGCGCGCAGGGCCGGGCCCCAGGTGGCGCGGGCGTGCTCGACGGGGAGGGCGGACACGTAATGGTCGGCGGTGACGGTGCGCGGGCGGCCGCCGTCGCGCGGCGCCACCCGTACGCCGGTGACCCGGCCGCCGTCGTACAGCACCTCCCGGACCTCGGTGCCCAGGGCGAACTCGACGCCCAGGGAGCGCAGATGGGTCTCCCAGGGGTCGATCCACGCCTCGCTGGTCGGGGCGTTCAGGACCCGGTCGATGTCCGCGCCGTCGTCCATGCCGCGGCCGAGCAGGCCCCACAGGAGGAGCGCTTCGATGATGACGCGGCCGACGGTGCGGGTGGAGGCGATCTCGGCGCGGGTGGCGACGAGGTTGCGGGTCTGGCCGATGCCGAGGAGCACCTGGTACTCGCGGCTCATCTCGCCGGCCCGGATGAAGTTCCACCAGGTGACGTCCTCCCACTGGCCCTCGCGGCGGGCGTCGCAACTGGTCAGGTGGACCAGGAGGCGGCCCGCGAAGTAGGCGGCCTCGTGGGCGGGCAGGTGGGTGGCGAGGTCCAGCACGGAGAGGATCTGATCGCGCAGCCAGGACGGGGTGAGGTCGCCGAGGGCGGGCGGTGTGGTGATCCGGCGCAGCGGGAAGTGCAGGTCCGGGCGGCCCGCGCCGCGGGCGAACAGCGCCTCCGTGCCGCTGCGGAGATTGTCGTGGACGCCGTTGGCGTTGCCGGGGAAGGGGATGCGGCGCAGGGTGTCCGGCAGGTTCCGGTAGAAGCCGGGGAAGAAGCGGAAGCCGTGTTCGCCGGGGAGCGGTTCGCGGCCGCCGGCCGCGGTCCCGGGGACGTCCATCGAGCGGGCCTTGCCGCCGAGGGTGTCGTAGTACTCGTAGACCGTGACGGCGTAGCCGCGTTCGGCGAGTTCGTGGGCGGCGCTGAGGCCGGAGACCCCGCCGCCGAGGACGGCGACGCGCTTGCCGGCGGGGGCGGCGGCCGCGCTGCCGGCGGCTCCCGCGGTGCCGACCGCCGCTCCGCCGACGAGGGTGGCGACGGCTCCTCCGGTCGCCGCCAGGAAGCGTCTGCGGCTGTGTCCGTCGCGTCCCTCGGACTGCTGCGCGTGCGCGTGTTCCGTTGTCATGGGTACCGGAGCGTAGAGAGGGCGTCCGGGGGCCGGAAGGCTTACCCGTCGTCACTCACAGTATTCTCACAAATACGGGGAGAGAGCGGCTTGGGGGCGTTCGCGCAAGGGCGGTGGTTCGGCCATCGGGTCCTGTCCGGGGGCCGGTCGGCGAGGGTGGTGGCCGGTCCCCGGGGTGGTGCTGCGCGCGCGTGGCGGCGTCGCGGTTCCCCGCCGCGCAGGCGGTCGGCCGGTTGGCGAAGCCGGCGTCGTCACGGCTGCCGGTGGTCTCGGTGAGCAGCGTGCGGGCGGCGGTCCGGTCGCCCTCGCGGTGGTGGCCGAGCAGGGTGGTCACCTCCCGGGGAGGGGACTGGAGCGGACAGCGCACGGCCAGGCAGTCCCACGGGTGGGTGCGGGTGGGCCATGGGGGCCGTTCTTCCGGGCCGGGCCGGTGGGTTGCCGGGCGGGGGCCGCCGCCCGTCCCGGATCAGTGCGGGCTGCCGGGCATGTCGTAGGCGTCGGCGATCAGCTCGGTGGAGCGCAGCCTGGCCCGGACGGAGTGGCCGACGCTGCCGATCATGAGCTCGTCGGCGCCGGAGTCCCGCTGGACCTGGTTGAGGTGGGCGGTGACCTGCTCGGGGGTGCCGTGCGGGACGTGGTCCAGCCAGCTTTCGACGGCCTGGCGTTCCTGGGCGTCGTAGGTGTAGGCGTCCACTTCCTCGGGGGACGGCAGCAGGTAGGACTTGCGCTGGAACATGCGGAGCATGGCGTGCGCGAGGGTGCCGGCCTGCCGGCGGGCCTCCCGTGCGTCCTCGGCTGCCGCGACGGTGAAGCTGACCAGCGCGTACGGCTCGGCCAGGGCCTCGGACGGCGTGAACCGCTCGCGGTACAGCCGCAGGGCGGCCACCACATCGCGCGGGTTGAAGTGCGCGGCGAAGGCGAACGGCAGGCCGAGCCGGGCGGCGAGCTGCGCCGAGTAGCCGGAGGAGCCGAGCAGCCACACCGGCAGGCGGCCGGCGGGCGGGGTGAGGCCGTTGTGCCGGTCCTGGGCGGGGCCCGGGACGGCGTAGACGCGGTCGGCGTAGGGGTGGTCGGCCGGGAAGTCGTCGCCGAGGAAGTGCAGCAGTTCGGCGACCTGCTGGGGGAAGTCCTCGGCGCCGCTCGCGCCGCGGCGCAGGGCGGCGGCCGTGGCGTGGTCGGTGCCGGGGGCGCGGCCCAGGCCCAGGTCGATGCGGCCGGGGGCGAGGGCGCCCAGCATGCCGAACTGTTCGGCGACGGCCAGCGGCGGGTGGTTGGGCAGCATGATTCCGCCCGCGCCGAGCCGCAGCCTGCTGGTCTCCGCGGTGAGCCGGGCGAGCAGGACGGGCGGGCTGGAGGTGGAGACGCCGGGCATGGCGTGGTGCTCGTTCATCCAGTAGCGGGTGAAGCCGCGCCGGTCGGCGAGGCGGGCGAGTGCGATGCTGCCGGCCAGCGACTCTGCGGCGGTCCGGCCGGTGCCGGTCATGGCGGAGTCCAGTACGGACAGTGGGGCGGGGGCGGAGCCGTGGCGGGTGCCGCGGATGGGGTCGGTCATGGTCGTGCGGTCCTTCGTCCTTCGGTTTCGAGGTGCGCGGTGCGCGGGGAGGGGCGCCGGCCGGCAGCCGCGGTGGGCCTCCGCCGGCCGGCGCCCGCCCCGCGTACCCGGCGTACGTCGGATCAGCCGCGGACGCCGAAGTCGACGCGGTCGGTGAGACCGGCGGCGGCGAAGGCGGCGACCAGGTCATCGCGGCCCTCGGTGAAGTGGGCCCAGCTGTCGTAGTGGACGGGGACCACGCGGCCGGCGTCGAGGATCTTCGCGGCCTCTGCCGCCTGGGCGCTGTCCAGGACAATGCACTCACCGTCGAAGACCTCGGGGAAGCGGGGCGCTCCGGCGAAGAGGAGCGCGGTGCTGACCGGGGCGAAGCGCTCGGCGATCTCCCGCACCGCGTCGAGGGAGGCGTTGTCGCCGCTGACGTAGACGGTGGGCAGGCCCTCGCCGGTCAGGACGAAGCCGACGACCTGGCCGGTGTTCGCTTCGACCTCCTCGCGCGGGCCGGGACCGTGGATGGCGGGCACGCCGGTCACGGTGACCGTGCCGGGTCCGCCGTCCTGGCGCTCGAGCTCGACGGACTCCCAGTCGGCCAGGCCCTTGGCCCGCTCCCCCAGCGTCTCGCCCAGGCGCTCCCCGCCGCCGGGGGTGGTCAGGGTCAGCGGGACGCCGGGGAGGAGGGCCCGGCCGGAGGTGTCGAGGTTGTCGGCGTGCTCGTCGTGCGAGAGCAGGACCACGTCGATGGGGCCGAGCTCGGCAGAGGTGGTGGTGGAGGAGGAGGTGGTCTTGGTCAGGGTCGGGCGACCGGGCCTGGAGTAGTCGCCGGGGCCGTCGAAGGTCGGGTCGGTGAGAAAGCGCAGACCGCCGTACTCGAAGAGGGCGGTCGGGCCACCGAAGACGCGGACGGGGAATGGGGTGGTCTGCGGGGTCGGAGAAGACATGATGAGATTTCCTCACGGATAGATTGCTCGTTAACCGTGAATCGACTGTACTCATGCCTCACGGAAAGATGCAACCTGTACCATGAGAAGCGTGGAAGAGTTCGTGACGGAAGAAGCCGCCCTGCCGTCGGCGCCGGGTGAGGCGGAGCACCCCGCCCTGGCCCTGGCCAACAGTGCCGTCGCGCTGCCCGGCGGGCACACGGCCGACCTCCTGGGAACCCCGGCACAGGCCGAGCGGTGGCTGGCGCGGCGCGACCTCGCCCCGGACGACGCCGGTCTGGCGGAGGTCTGTGCCACGCAGCTCCGTTCTCTGCGCGAACAGGTCAGGTCGCTACTGGCCTCCCGGGTCGCCCGGCAGCCCGCCCTGCCCGCCGCCGTCACGGCGGTCAACGACGCGATGACCCGCGTGCCCACCGCATCCCTGCTGCTGTGGGACGAGAAGACCGGCCCCTACCGCGCCGCACCCCACCCGACCACCGCGATCGTCGAGCACGCCCTGGCGGTCATCGCGGCCGACGCCGCCGACCTGCTCACCGCCCCCGACGCCGCCCGCCTGACCGCCTGCGCCTCCCCGCCCTGCAACCGCTTCCTGCTCAAGTACGGCCGCCGCCAGTGGTGCTCCACCCGCTGTGGCGACCGCGCCCGCGCCGCCCGCGCCTACGCCCGCCGCACCGCGGCGGACTGACGGCGCCGCACAGCCGCCCGGCAGGACACGGCAGCACCGTCCCGGCGCAGCAGGGCCTGCCGCAGCCCCCGACGCGTTGTCGGCGCGGACACGTCGGCCGCCGCCCACCGCCATGACGGCATCGGCGGCGCCCCAGGCGAGTGCGTTCCGGGGGCCGGTACGTGACGGCCGATGCCGCTTGTCGCGGCGGTCTCGGCGTACGCCGTAGCTTCGCGCCCGGGCTGTAGGAGAGCAGGGCTTCTTCCGGAGGGCTCGCATCGGTGTGTGGTGGTGACTGCTCGTCAAACTCCCTGGCTCGGGGGTGGGTTGACAGGCCGACGTGGCGGGGAACGCGAGGCCGCCGGACCGCGGCGCCGTGGCGAGGCGTCAAGGTGTCGCCGCCGCCGCACCGCCGAGCCGGGCCCGCGGCCGTGAGCCCGGCCGGTTCGCCCTCGGCCAGGGGCACCGCCGCGCCACCGATGCCGCGGCTCTCGCCGGCCGCCCGGACGGACGGTACCGAGGTGGCCGGGGTGCGGTCGGTGGCCACCGCGTGGGCGCCGTCGGCGGCCCGGCGCACGGCGCACCTGGCACCACGGCTGCCAAGAGGCCGGAGCGTCCCGGCGCCCGGCCCGCGCCGCACGGACCGGCGGGGCCGGAGCCGCGGGCCCTCGCGGGGGGACGGGCCGCCGGTCAGGTGGTGCGGCCGGCCGGACCGCCGTGTACGGTGATGCGCCAACTGCCGCTCCAGGAAAGGACGGTGGGCCCCACCTGGCCCTTCTTCCCGCCGCCTCCCGTCGTCCACGGCCGGCCGAGGACCCGCGGGTCGGCAGGTGAAGCGGCCGGGCCCGTACCGCCCTGCCCCTCACACCCCCCACCACCGGAGGGCTCCATGAGAACCGTCAGGTCCGCCGCGCGAGGCATACCGGCGCTGCTCGCCGCCGTACTGCTGGCCGTGACCGCGGCCGTCCCCGGAGCCGCCGCGGCTCCGGGCACCGCATCCGCCACGTCCCCCGCCACCTCGACGGGCGACGGCCTCGCCGCCTCGTGGACCGGCCCGCTCAGCACCCGGGGCCGGTACATCGTCGACGCCGACGGCGACCGCTTCAAGCTCAAGGCCGGTAACTGGGCGGGCGCCCAGGGCACGTACACGGGCAGCGGCGACGCCGACGACGTGGCGAACCACCAGGCGCACCAGAAGTCGAACAACATCCCCCTCGGTCTGGACCGCACCCCGATCGCCCGGATCCTCGCCGACTTCCACCGCCTCGGCATCAACAGCGTCCGGCTGCCGTTCGCCAACGCGATGGTGCACGACAAGAGCGCCGTACCGGACGCCGCCGTCACCGCCAACCCGCGGCTCAAGGGGAAGACGCCGCTGGAGGTGTTCGACGCCGTCGTCGAGGCGCTGACCGCCGACGGCTTCGCGGTGATCCTCAACAACCACACCACCAGCTACCGCTTCTGCTGCGGTCTGGACGGCAACGAACGCTGGAACAGCGGCCAGTCGACCCAGCAGTGGATCGACGACTGGGTGTTCATGACCGAGCGCTACCGTGACGACAAACGCGTGGTCGGCGCCGACCTGCGCAACGAGGTCCGCCGCGACACCTGGGACGACGCCAACTGGGGCATGGGCGACGACCACGACGAGTACACCGCCTTCGAGCAGGCCGGGAACAAGATCCTCCAGGCCGACCCCGACATGCTGATCATCATGGAGGGCATCAACTGGCAGGGCATCCCCGCCGCCGGCTTCCCCCACCAGCGCCCGGACCTCAAACCGGTCCGCACCCTCTCCCACACCCTGATCGACTCGGGCAAACTCGTCTACGCGGTGCACTTCTACGGCTACACCGGACCCGCCAACTCCGGTGCGGGCAGCGGGCCGGGCTCCACCGACGACCCGCGCTACCAGGACTTCACCCCCGAGAAGCTCGCCGAGGTCGTGCGCGACGAGGGCCTGTTCGTCACCGAGGAGGGCAAGCACTTCACCGCCCCGGTCTGGGTCAGCGAGTTCGGCGCCGGCGGACGCGGCTCCACCGACGCCGAGGAACAGACCTGGTTCAAGAACTTCACCGACATCCTGGTGAAGAACGACACCGACTTCGCGCAGTGGCCGCTGGTCGGCTGGAGCGACGACAAGGGCACCCCCAACGACACCTGGGCACTCCTGTCGTACGACTCCTCCGGAAAACGGCTCGGCGTCGAGGATGGCGGCGACTGGCGGGCCACCGACTGGAACAAGCTGGTCAACGCCCCCGCCAAGAGCGGCCCCATCGCCCCGGTGAACCACTGGAACACCGTCTACACCGATCACGGCGACTGGAACCTCTCCCGCACCATGCTCGCGAAGGCGGACTGGAGCCCGGGCCACTCCAAGGGCAACTGCCCCGACACCGAGCGCCTGATCGGCCTCAGCCACCACCACGGCCGCGGCCTGTGCACCGACGCCGCCGCACCGCGCAAGGCGGCGGGCGACTGGGAACGCGTCACCGACGACCGCTACGTGCAGCAGGACTGGGCCACCGGCTACGACAAACTCCAGTGCCCCGCCAACAGCTTCGCGGTCGGCTACGCCAAGAAGGGCCCCGCCATGGCCGCCCTCCTCTGCGCCCCCTCCGCCGCCCCGCTGCCCACCGAGGGCCGCACCCTCTGGTTCGACAAGTCCGACAACCGCCCCGCCACCGGCGGCGCCCAGGGCAGCGACTGGGCCGAGAACGACTACAAGGGCCAGTGCGCCGACAACGAATACCTCGCCGGCGTCGCCATGACCTGGAAGTCCGTCCAGCAGGGGCGGCCGGCGGCGCTGCTGTGCCGGGGGCTGGGCTGAGTTCCCCGTACCGGCTGGTCAGGGCAGTCAGTCCGCTCCGGCCAGCCGGTCGCCGCTGCCGGACAGGGCGGCTCGGGAGGCCCCGGTCCCGCGTGCCCGGTCGGCTCCGCCCCGTACCGGAGGAAGGCCCCGCAAGGGTCACCGCCCTGCCGGCAGGTGTCCGCACCTCCGGCCCGGGAAGGACCTCCGCACGACCCCGGACCCGTTCAGGAGCGGCATGGACATCGGTGTTTTCCTCCCCATCGGCAACAACGGCTGGCTCATCTCGAAGAGTGCGCCGCAGTACCTGCCGACCTTCGAGTTGAACAAGGCGGTGGTGCGGGAGGCCGAGGAGCACGGGTTCGACTTCGCCCTGTCGATGATCAAGCTCAAGGGGTTCGGCGGGGAGACGGAGTTCTGGGACCACGCCCTGGAGTCGTTCACGTTGACGGCCGGTCTGGCGGCGGTGACGGAACGGATCAAGCTGTACGCCTCGGTGCCGATCCTCGTCCTGCCGCCGGCGATCGCCGCCCGGATGGCGGTCACGGTCGACTCCATCGCCCCCGGACGGTTCGGGCTCAACATCGTCACCGGCTGGGCGCCCGGTGAGTACACGCAGATGGGCCTCTGGCCCGGGGACGCGCATTTCGGCAACCGTTACGACCGGGCCGCCGAGTACGTCACCGTGCTGAAGGAACTGTGGCGCGAGGGCGTCAGCGACTTCACGGGGGCGTTCTACACGATGGACGGCTGTGTGCTGTCCCCGCGCCCGGCCGGCGGCCACCTCGACATCGTCGCCGCGGGGCAGAGCAGCACCGGCATGCGGTTCGCCGCCGAGCACGCCGACCACAACTTCGTCCTGGGGAGCGGCGTCAACACCCCGCGCGCCCTCGCGGGCACCACCGCCGCGCTGCGGAACGAGACCCGGCGGACCGGCCGCGACGTCGGCGCACTGACGCTGTTCATGGTCATCGCGGACGAGACCGACGAGGCCGCGCGCGCGAAGTGGCGGGACTACCACGATCACGCCGACCACGCGGCGCTGGCCTACATGTCGGGGGAGACCGCCGCCGACGCCACGGACGACGCGTCGGCCACCGCCCGGACGATCGCACTGCCCGAGGGCGCCGTGAACTTCAACATGGGCACGCTCGTCGGCTCCTTCGCGACCGTCGCGAGGATGCTGGACGAGATCGCCGAGGTGCCCGGCACCACCGGGATCATGCTGGTCTTCGACGACTTCCTCGAAGGGATCGAGAACTTCGGGACGCGGGTGCAGCCGCTGATGCGATCCCGGTCGGGGCGCGCCGGAAGACCGTGACGTACCGGGAGCGCCGCCGCTACCTGCCCGGTTCCGCCGGGCAGGCGAGGTCCCGCGAGGGGCGCTTCCCGGTGGTCAAGAACGCCGTCACCGCGTCGTTGGCGCATGTGTTGGCGCCGAACGGATAGACGCCGTGGCCGCCCTGGTCCGCCGTCACCATCGTGGCCCGCCGCCCGAGCGCCTGCCGCAGTTTCCGCGCGCCGGCCAAGGGCGTGCCGGGGTCGCGTTCGTTCTGGGCCATGAGGATGTCCGACGGGCCCCGGTCGCCGATGCGCACCGGCGGCTCGGCCTGCTCGCCCGGCCAGAACGCGCACGGGCCGATACCGGCCGAGGAGCCGCCCAGCATCGGGTACTTCCGCCGGTCGACCGCGACGTCGTGCTGGTACCGCCGGATCGTCCTCGGCCAGCGCGCATCGCCGCATATCACCGCAAGACGCGCGGCCATGAGGTTCTCCATGTCCGCCATCGGCGGGTCGAGCGGCGGCTTCCGGCCCGTGTCGAGCGCCTGCCACATCTCGGCCAGCCGTGGCATGTTCGCGTCGCTGTAGAGCCGGTCGAACGTGTACCCGCGGAACAGCGTCCCGTCGACGCCGTGGACCGGTTTCGCCTCCAGCCGCTCGGCGAGCTCGAAGAACTCCGCCCTCACCTGCCGCGGTGTGGTGCCCAGACCGTACGCGGGGTGCGCGGCCGCGAACGCCGCGAAGTCCGGGAACCGGTCCTCCATCCCGCGGCCGAACAACCGCATGGCCGTCACGTCGTAGCCGCCGGGGCCCAGGTTGCTGTCGAGCACGATCCGGTCGCTGCGCCCCGGGAACATCGTCGTGTACACCGCCCCGAGGTAACTGCCGTAGGAGCCACCGAGGTACGAGAGTTCCGGCTCGCCCAGCGCCGCCCGGATGCGGTCCATGTCGCGTGCGGTGTTCGCGGTGGTGAGGTGCGGCAGCAGCGACGCCGTCCGCGAGGTGGCGCACTGCCGGGCGACGGCCCGTGCGTTCCTCGCCTCCCGCACGACGTCGGCCGCGGTGTGCGCGTACGGCGGGAGGTTGCCGCGGCTCTGCTGCCGCGGTGTCAGATCGCAGGTCACCGGTGTGCTGCGGCCGACGCCCCGAGGGTCGAAGCCGATCACGTCGTAGGAGTCCAGCACTTTCCGCGGCATGCCCAGGGCGGCGAGGACGGCCGGGTAGCCGAGTCCTGTGACGCCGGGACCGCCCGGGTTGGTCAGCAGCACACCGCGGCGCTGCGACGGCTTCCCGCTCGCCACCCGGGAGATCGCGATCTCGATCTGCCGGCCGCCGGGGTCCCGGTAGTCCAGCGGTACGTCGAGCGTCGCGCACTCCAGGCGGGACGGGGACGGGGCGGCCTTCTTCTGACACGGGGCCCACCGCACGGTGTCCGGCGTCGCCGCCCGCGGTTCCGCCACCGCCGCCACCGATGATCCCGGAATCGTGGTCGCGGCCACGGCGGTGGCGGCGACGGCGACGGACAGGGTCTTCCTGCGCATCTTTGTCCTCCTGAAGACGGGTGGGCATGCCCGGACAGGCGGGAAAACCCTGCCTGTCGGCGCCTGATGAGCCGGTGGCTCCGGTACGCCGACGAGTCTGTCCCCGCGGCGCCGCCGGTACATCGGCCCGGCGGCCGGACCGTCTACGACCTGAGTCGAAGAGGTGATCCTCCTCCGGTCCAGGACGTCTCGGCCCCTGGTCCGAGGTACCGGTCGCGCCGGCCCGTGATACTGATCCGATGAACACGGACGGCGCGCCGCCGCTCGGCGGATGGCAGCAGACATGGCGGCTGGCGGCCGCCGCGGCACTGGGACTGACGGTCTGGCTCCAGACCGGTGTGCTGCTGCGGTGGCAGGCCCTCGTGCCGGGGCCCTGGTTCGTCACCGGCGATCCGCTGGTGGCGCTCGGCTGTCTGACGGCGCTTCTGTGGCGGCGGCGGTTCCCCCGCGCCGTCGCCCTGACGGTCGCGGTCGCCTCGACCGCGTCGACGCTCGCCACCGGCGCCGCGCTGCTGGCACTGTGCTCGGTCGCCACCCGCCGCCGCCCGGCGGAGACCGGGGCCGTTGTACCGGCCTATGTGATCGCCTCACAGTTCGCCGCCGGGCTCTACCCGGTCGGGAGTCCGCCCGGCACGCTGTGGCTCCTCGTGTTCCCGGCGCTGACCGCGGGTATCGCGGTGGCCGTGGGCACGGCGATCGGCGCGCGCCGGGCGGAGGTGCGGTCCCTGCGGGACCGGGCGGAGAGCGCGGAACGGGAACAGCGCGCGCGGGCGGCGCAGGCACGGGCCCTGGAGCGCAACCGGATCGCCCGCGAGATGCACGATGTGCTCGCCCACCGGATCTCGCTGGTCGCCATGCAGGCAGGAGCGCTGGACCACCGCGGCGACCTCACCGCCGAGGAGAACCGCGTGCTGATCCGCGGTATCGCCGACGGCTCCCGGCAGGCGCTGGAGGAACTGCGGGACGTCCTCGGCGTGCTCCGGGCCGACCCGGACGGCCCGCAGTCGCCACCGCCCTCGCTCGACGGCCTCCCCGGGCTGGTGGCGGACGCCCGCGCGGCCGGGCTGGACGCCAGGCTGACCACCACGGTGGCGGGCGGCCCGGCGGGGGCCGTCGGACGCACCTGCTACCGGGTCGTCCAGGAAGGGCTGACCAACGCCGCGAAGCACGCCCCGGGCACCCGTGTGGACGTCGTCCTCGAAGGAGCGGCCGGCGACGGGCTGCACGTCAGCGTCCGCAATTCCCCGCCCGCCGCGACAGCCGCCCGGCCACCCGCCTCCGGGTTCGGCCTGCTCGGCCTCGCCGAACGCGTCACTCTCGCCGGCGGCATGCTCGACCACCGCCCCGCGCCCGGAGACGGCTATCTCCTCACCGCACACCTGCCCTGGCCACGGCGGGACGGTGGAACGACGGAATGAGGACATCGGTGGAGTCCGAGCGGAAGCCGGTACGCCTCGTCGTCGTCGACGACGATCAGTTGGTGCGGATGGCGCTGCGCCTCGTCCTCGACCGCGAACCGGACCTGACGGTCGTCGCGGAGGCGGCCGACGGGGACGCCGCGCTCACCGTCGTGGCGGAACAGCGGCCGGACATCGTGCTGATGGACGTGCGGATGCCCGGCCGGGACGGTCTCAGCGCGACCCGGGAACTCCTCGCCAGGCCGGCGCCACCGCGGGTCCTCGTGCTGACCACCTTCGACTCCGACGATCTGGTGCTCGGCGCCCTGCGGGCCGGTGCGCTCGGGTTCGTCCTCAAGGACACCCCGCCGCAGCGGATCATCGACGCGGTCCGGACGGTCGCGGACGGGAGCCCGGCGCTGTCCCCGGCGGCCACGGCGCGGGTGATCGCCGCGGCCACCGGACCGCAGCGCTCCGACGCCCGCGACGCGGCCCGCGACGCCGCGCGGAAACGGCTCGCCACCCTGACCGGACGGGAGCGCGAGACCGCCCGGGGTATCGCGGACGGTCTGGGCAACCCGGAGATCGCCGAGCGGCTGCGGATCAGCGTCGCGACCGTCAAGGCGCACACGGGCAGCCTCTTCGCGAAACTCGCGGTCGCCAACCGGGTGCAGATCGCCCTCCTGGTCCGCGACGCGGAGGAATGACCGGCCGGAGGCCCCGGGACGTGTCCGCGGAAGCCCCACCGCCCACCGAGGGGACGGCGCACGCCGGGCGGGGCTCCGGGGACGTGCCTCAGCCCCGCCGAACCGGCCCCAACAGCTCGCCCAGCCACGTCACCTGACGGCGGTCGGGTACCTCCAGCGCCAGCCAGGAGCCGTCGGTGAAGGCGAGGTCCACCCGGGCACGGTGGCGCCGCGGGTGGGGGTCGGCCCGCGGGCCGTAGCCGCCGTACGGGACCGTGCCGAGGAGCCGCGCCGCCTCCCGCTCCGGCTCCGCCGGTTCGCTCAGCAGCAACAGCCGCCGGTCGGTGACGGCCAGCGCCAGCCGGGTGTTGCCGTACCCGGCGACGTCCGCCGTGCCGGTGCGGGCGTCGATGACGAAGCGGCCCGCGGCGCTCTCCCAGCCGCCGTCCCACACCCGGCCCCGGAAGATCCGCCGGATGCCGCGCCAGGTGCGGCGGGCGCCGGCCTCCAGCAGACCGGCGGGCAGGGAGCACAGCCACATCACGAAGGACACCGGCAGGAAGATCCGCTGCCACCCGGTGAACCGGGCCTTCTTCTCCGCCGCGGCCTCGGGCCGGCGGTGACGCTTCGGGACGGTGTCCGGGGCCAGCGGATCGAGCCGTACGGGGAGCGCGCCGCGCAGCGTCTCCCCGGGTTCGAGGAACGGCGCCGAGTGCGTGCGGAGCCAGCCGTCCCGCTCCGGGGTCAGGGGGGTGGGGTGCATGTCCCTCTCTTCGGTCCGCCGCGCCCCCGGTGGGCCGCGGCACGGTACTCGGTCCCGCTGCGCGGCCCGCCCGGCGGGGTCAGCCGAAGGTGTCCTCGATGCTGCCCTTGGGCACGCGGTACGGCGCGGGCTCCTCCGGGCCCTTGTCGTCCAGCGCCTCACCGCCGAAGTGCTTGATGGCGTCCTCGGCCGGTGTCTTGAAGTCGCCGGTGAGACCGGTCACTTCGTTGATCAGCGGCTTCGAACCGTGCTTGGCGATCTGCCCGGTCACGAGGTGGTGCGCCATCCAGTCCTTGCTGCGGAAGGCTCCCGGGCCGGTCGGGCCGCCCAGTTTGCGCAGTGTGCCCGCGACCTTGCGCGCCTCGTTGAAGGATTTGGCGCCGCTCTTGAACTCCTTGACCGCCTTCATCAGCTCCCGCAGCGTCTTGGCCAGTTCCGCCGACACCTTCTCCACCCGGGCGAGGAAGACCGCGACCTCCGCCTCGGCCACCAGCCCGTCGACCACCGTGGCCAGACCGAGCGTGAGGATGTCGGTGACCACCATCGCGGCCAGCGTCATCGCGGCCCACTCGATCGCCTCGCGGATGATGGCGACGATGGAGTCCTCCGCGAACTTCGACTCCTTCGCCGCCTGGCTGAGGATCTGGGCGGTCTTGCCCATGTCCTTACCGGTGTCGTCCAGCGCGTCGATGATCTTGCCCATGCTGTGGCCGAAGCCCTCGGAGGCGGCGCCCTCCCACTGCTCGGGCAGCCCCCGCGCCCCCGACCGCAGCTCCGCCGACACCCGGTGCAGCGCCTCGCCTTGTGCCTTCCACTCCTCGGCGGCGTGGGTGAGCTGCGTCGGCATACCGGTGACCTGTTCGAGCTTGTCCATCAGCCCGACCTTGTCCAGGAACCACCGGATGGCGTCGTCGAGCCCGGAGTCGAGACCGTGCTCCTCGTTGCTGTGGATCTGCTCGATGTCCGGGAGCTTCTCGATCTCCTTGTTGACCCAGGCGTACGCGTCGGTGACGGTCATCCGGCCGCACCTCCGCCGCCGAAGTTCTGCTGCTCGGCGTACTCGGTCCGGGCATAGCCGCCCGCCGTCGCGCGCAGGCCCTCGGCCATGCCCTGCAACAGCTCGGCGAGATCGTGGATGTTCTGCTGCGCCGCGGTGGCGTGTTCGTTGTACGAGGAGTGCAGTTCGTCGGATTCCGGCAGCTTGCCGAAGGCGCCCGACGGTATCTCCACATGCTCCAGCGCCCGCCCGATACGGGGCACCTCTTCCTTCTGCCGATCGGTGTGGGACGCGTAGCGGAACAGCGCGTCGGGATCGGTCCGGAAATTCCCGCTCATGGTGCGAGCCCCCCAACTCGGGTCGTATACGGTCCAGCGACACCCTAGGGAGGCGAAGAAAGGCGCCTTTCAAGACAGAGTCAAGCGATGCTCACGCCCGCTCCAAGACTTGTCGAATTCTTCCGGACGCCGCCGTTCGGCGTGGACCGCCGGCGGGGGACGGAAGCCTGGCCGCCGTGTGCCCGCCCGGGAGCCGGACCGCGTTGTCAGACCCATGGACCACACTGCCGTTCATGGAGACACGATCCGACATGGCCCTGGAGATCCATCTCGAAAAGATCCGCTCCGCCGCGACGGCGGAGACGGTGACGGATGCGCTCACCGCTGCCCTGCGCCATGTGCGGTCCGGCACCGGGGGAAGACGGAAAGGCGGAAAGCGGCTCACCGAACTCCTCGGCGCCGCGCGGGCATCGGCCGCGCGGGCGGAGGAATGGGAAGTGGTGCGGTCCGTGCAGGACGTCCTGCACTACACGGAAGGGCGGCTGCTGAGACCTGATTACGAGGAGAAGTACCGGCTGCGTCATCTGGACCACGCCCCGCGCGACAGGTCGGGGCTTGATTACCTCGCGAGGACCATGGTCGCGATGAATGAATTCTGGTGCCAGGAAGCCGAGAGCCATCTGGCTCAACATCCCGGCGCCGCTTTCGAAGAGGTCATGGCGCATATGCGCCGGATAGGACAGGACGCCCGGTTCACGCAGGCTCCGGTGGAGGATCCGGCGCGCTACCGCATTCCTCGCGGTGCCGCCGAACTCTCGGCGTGGACGGAGCGGGTGCTGAGCAACCGCGTGGAGATCGTGGATCCGGCGGAGGCCGCCCGCCGCATCGTGTCCTCGCCGGAAGCCCTCTCCGTACTGGCGGCCGATGAGGACGGGCGGACGGTCCTGCGCGCGGCGGAATTGCAGCGCAGAGCCGTTCACCTGCGGGAACTGCGCCGGGTGGCCGAGGACGCGCACGCGTCCGAGCACGCCTTGCAGCAGGCGCTGAAGGGGATGTACTGGGTGTTCGGCGGACGTTTCATCGGTGAGGCGCAGCGGCGCAGGCTGGTCCCCGGGGACGAGGTCGACATCCCGTTGATCCGCGGGGACGGCTCGCTCCAGATAGTCGAGTTGAAACAGGCGGCGGCGGTGAAATTGGTCAAGGGGCACCGGGGAGCCTGGGTTCCGCGGCGGGAAGTCCACGACGCCGTGGGACAGGCCATCAATTATCTGGTGGGGCTCGACGAGAACCGTGAGCGTATTTCCGCGGAGTTCGGTATCGACACCCGCCGGGCGAACGCCCTCGTTCTCATCGGGCATCCGCTGAGCCAGCCGGAGATCGACGAAAGGGAGATCAACGACGCGCTGCGTCTTCACACCTCGCATCTGAACCGCGTCGAGATCCTCACGTACAAGGAGCTGATCGACAGCGCCGAGCGGGCTCTGGCGGCCGGTGACGTGATGTAGCCGAGGCGAGGGGGGAGCGGTGGGGGCGGATCGGTACCCTGGGCGTGTCGGATGGCCCTGGTCAGGGCCGTATCGGGAAGTCCCGGATGTGGCGGTCGCCGCGTCGGGCCGGGAGCCGGTGGCGCCGCGGCAGGATGCGGGACGAAGCCGGCGGTGAGGGCGGAGCGTCGTGGAGAAGGTCGTGCTCACGGCCGCCGGTCTGTACGTCATCGTCCTGCTGCGGGCCGGCGGGACCTTCGCCGTCGGGTGGCTGGCCGGTGCCGGGGTGCGGCGCAGCCGGCTGGCGGAACGGATGTCGTCGGCGCCGTTCGTGCGGACGGAACAGGCGATCCAGCGGTGGGGCGCGCCGGTGGTGGCCCTCTCCTTCCTGACCGTCGGCTTCCAGACGGCCGCCAACTTCCTCGCGGGCACCATGCGGATGCCGCTGCCCCGCTATCTGCCCGCGCTGTTCGTGGGCGGGGCGTGCTGGGCGCTGGTCTACGCGACGGTCGGGATCGGGGTGCTGGAGGTGCTGTCGCGGCTGTTCGCCGAGCGGCCGGCGCTCGGGGTGGCCGCGGTGGTGGCGCTGCTCGCCGTGGTGCTCGGTGTGGTGGTGTACCGGCGGCGGAGGCGGAACGCCGCGTCGGCCGCCGCACGGGACGCGGCGGCCGACGAAGACTGAAGGGGAGCCGGGGCCGGTCCCGGGACCCGGCCCCGGGGAACGAGCTTCCCTGAGCCGGGCCGGGCCCGGGGAACCGGCACCCCCCTCGAAGCCGGACCTCGTGGGCCCGGCCCCGTGGCCCGGCCCCGGCCCCTGAAAGCCGGGCCCGGGGGAACGCCCCTGCTCCCCGCCCCTACGGCACCAGGATCAGCCGGATCGGGTCGCCGATCTTCTGCTCCAGGCGGTGCACGGCCTCCGCGGCGTCGGCCAGGGGGAGGTGGTCGGTGATGGAGGGCGCCAGGTCGAGGCGGCCGGTGGCGGCCAGGCGGACGAGCTGTTCGACGTGCTCGGGCGAGGAACCGTAGTGGCCGCGGATCTGGTTGCGGTTCCAACTGAAGCGGGTGCCGTCGGTGACGGTGAGCGGGTGCGGGGTGAGCCCGGCGAGGACCAGGGCCCCGCCGCGGCGCAGTACGGTCGCGGCCTGCTCACGGACGGCCGGGACGCCGGCGAAGTCGTACGCGACGTCCAGTCCGCGGCCCCCGGTCGCCTCCCGGACGGCGGCGGCGAAACCGGCGTCGGCCGGGTCCAGCGCGAGGTCGGCGCCGAAGGCGAGGGCGCGTTCGCGGGCGCTGGGCAGCGGGTCGACGGCGAGCACCGGCGCGGCTCCGGCCAGCCGGGCGAGGCGGATGCCGTGGGCGCCCAGACCGCCCGCGCCCCAGATGCCCACGGCCTGCGCGGGGCGGACCGCGCCGGTGTCCACGATCGCGGCGTACGGGGTGGAGACGGCGTCGGGGATGATCGCCGCCTGGTCGAAGGGGAGGTGGTCGGGGATCGGGACGAGGGTGTCCTCGCGGGCGAGGGCGTAGGTGGCCCAGCCGCCGTCGTAGTCGACGCCGCGGGTCTGCGGGCTCAGACACGGGGTGCGGCGCATGGCGCAGCTCGCGCACCGGCCGCAGCTCTGGCCCGCCTGGAGCGCGACCCGGGTGCCGGGCGTCCAGTCGCCGAGGAGGCCGGGGCCCAGGGTGTGGATCACCCCGGCGACCTCGTGGCCGAGGGTGACGGTGTCGACGGGGACGAACGGCTTCAGGCTGCCGTCGATGAGGTGCACGTCGGACAGGCAGACGCCGGCGGCCTTGACCTCGATCAGTACCTCTCCCGGCCCGGGTTCGGGCACGGGAACCTCCTCGACGCGGAACGTCGTGCTGGGGACGTGCAGACGTCCGGCGAGCATCGTGTTCATGGGGAACCTCCGGGTTCGGTGGGCGGGTTTCCGGGTGGTGGCCGGTGGCCCGGCGGTGGTCAGGAGGCGGCGTAGACGTCTTCGACGTAGCGGCCGTCGGCGATCAGTGTGTCGAGCCAGGCGGTGGCGTCCGCGTCGGCCGCGCCGGGGGTGTGCGCGAGGTGGAGGGCGCGGAAGGCGTCGCGGACGCCGGGGGCCATCCGGGCGCCGTCGCCGCAGACGTAGACCCGGGCCCCGGCGCCGAGGAGCCGCCACACCTCGTCGGACTCGGCGGCTATCCGGTGCTGGACGAAGCGCCGGCCGTCGACGGGTGCCTCGCTGAAGGCCGGGCGCATGTCGACCACGCCGGCCAGTTCGGCGGCGCGCAGTTCCCGGGCGTGCAGATAGTCGGCGTCGGGGGCGTCGCAGCCGAAGTAGCAGAGCGCCGGGGCGAGCGCGGCGCCGTCCGCCGCGAGGGCGAGCCGGTCGGCGACGGCGCCGCGGAACGGCGCGAGGCCGGTACCGGCCGCGATCATGATCAGCGGGGTGTCCGCGTCGTGCCGGATCCGGAAGACCTCCCGGCACGGCTGGATCCGGGCGTACACGGTGTCGCCGGGGCGCACGGTGTGCAGATGGCCCGAGCCGGTGCCGCGGTAGGTGCCCCGGCCCGAGCGCGCGGGCGCTTCGAGCAGCGAGACCATCAGGTCGACGTGGTGCGGGTCGACGGCGGGGGAGGACGAGACGGAGTAGTGCCGCGGCCGGATCGGCTCCAGCAGTTCCAGCAGGACCGGCCAGCTCAGCTCCGCCGCCAGCGCCGGGTTGTCCTCGATGACGTCGAGCAGCCCGCGGTGGTCGGCGGCGCGCGCCTCGGCGTCCGCCGCCAGCGCCTCCAGCGCCTGCCGCTCGGGCGGGCAGGGGTTGAGCCCGGCGAGGAGCGTCAGTTGCGCGGCGGTCGGGCGGCCCTGCAACTCGACGTGGTGGGTGAGGAGGTGGCGCACGGTGACCGGCCGGTCGAGCGCGATGCCGTCGCGGCGCGGGCGGTGGGCGGCGATCTGCAGGACGGTGTCCGGGTCGGCCCGCAGGATCCCGAGGGCGCGTTCGACCAGCTCCGGGGCGTTGGCCGGGAGCACCGCCACATGGTCCGCGGTGCGGTACGACCGCCCCTCGGGCAGGGCGAGGCGGACGAAGCGCTTGGCGCGCGGGTGGCCGGGGTCGGTGAGGCTGCCGGTCTCGGTGACCGTCATCGCGGTCATCTCGTGCCGGGCGGCCAGCGCGTCCAGCGGTCCGCCGGTGACCTCGGTGACGGTGTAGGCGGGGCCCTCCGGAGCGGTGGCGGGGGCACCGGCGCTGGCGGGGTCGCCGTACCCGGTGAGCAGGGCGGTGCGCAGGGCGCCGGTGAACGCGGTGACCGTGCCGGAGAGATCCCCGGCGGCGTCGGCGGCGGCGCGCTCCAGGAGGCGGGTGCCGCCGAGAGCGGCCAGCCGGTCGTCGATCAGGGTGGGGACGCGCTGGTAGGTGGCGGACCAGTTGCGGTCGCCGACGCCGAGGACGGCGTACGTGACGCCGTCGGCGGCGCCCGGCCCGGCGGTCTCCAACCAGTGGACGAACTTCGCCGCGTCGTCCGTGGGCCGGCCGTTGTACGAGGCGGCGGTGATGATGACGGGCCGGTCGGTGGGGAGCGCGCCGGTGTGGTCGTCGAGCGGGGCGATCGCCGTGTCGCAGCCGGTCCCGGCGGCGGTGTCCGCGAGCCGGGTGGCGAAGTCGCGGCAGGTCCCGTAGTTGGTGCCGTGCAGCAGCAGGACACCGGTGCCCTGCCGTACCCGGGTGGACAGGGCGCCGGATTCGGCGGATGCCGCCTCCTCGTGCGCGGTATCGCCGGCGGGCAGGGCGGTGCGGTTGGCGGCGCGGTCGGCGGGGGTGCGCGGGGCGAGCGAGAGGGTGAAGCCGTCGGGCTTGATGGTGAGCGCCTGCTTGAGGTCCATCGTGTAGCCGGCGTGGTCGAGCAGCCGGTAGCGGTGGACCAGCATGGCGAGCAGCATGGTGGCCTCGTGCAGGGCGAACTGCCGCCCGATGCAGGCGCGTTCACCGGTGCCGAACGGTTTGAAGGCGTGCGGGGAGCGGGCCGCCTCCGCCTCGGGGGAGAACCGCGCGGGGTCGAACAGCTCGGGGTTGTCGCCCCAGACCGGGTCCAGGTGCAGCATCGGCGTCAGGACCGTCGCCCACTGTCCGGCCCGCAGCGGGACGCCGCCCAGTTCGGTGTCGGTGAGCGCCTCGCGGGAGAAGCCGGGGGCGGGCGGGTACATCCGCAGCGTCTCGTTGAGCACCTGCCGGGTGAAGTGCAGCCGGCCGATGTCCTCGAACGTCGGCTCCGGGTCGGGCGTGTCGCCCCACAGCTCGTCCACCTCACGCTGCATCAGACGCAGCGCGGACGGGTGCTTGAGCAGGTTGTACAGGGCGAAGGACAGGGTGCCCGAGGTGGTTTCGTGGCCGGCGATGAGGAAGGTGATGACCTGGTCGCGGATGTTGGCCAGGTCGAGGGTGGTGCCGTCCGCGGGGTGGGTGGCGCCGAGCATCAGCCCGAGCAGGTCCTCGTCGTCGGGCGCCGGCGCGCCGGGGGCGGTGCGTGCCGCGATGACCTCGTCCACCACGGAGGCGAGGTAGTCGGCGTCGGCGCGGAACGCCTCGTCGGTCCGGGTGTGGTCGAGGGCCGGGTCGCGGCTGAGCTTCGTCATCGCCCAGTGCAGGCAGCGCACCAGCGCCCCGACGAAGGGGTGCAGTTCGTCCCGGTCGAAGGAGCCGAAGTCGAAGCCGAATCCGGCCAGCCCGATGGTGTCCAGGGTCATCCGGGTCATGTCGTCGGGCACGTCGACGGGGGAGCCGTCCGCGCACCGCCGGTCCCAGGCTTCGATCAGCCGGCGGGCGACCCGCAGCATCACCGGGTGGTACGTCCGCATCGAGCCGAGCGCGAAGGCGGGCATCAGGATGTCGTGCGCCTTGGCCCAGTTGGGCTCGTCGTTGTAGGCGGTGAACAGGCCGTCGTGGGTGAACTCCCGGACGTTCGTCAGCGCCGGTCCGATCGCCTTGCCGAAGCGCCGCTCGTCGGACAGTTCGGTGACCAGTTCCAGACTGCTGACGAAGAGCGTGTCCTGGCCGTGCTGGCGCTGGATGAAGGCCGGACCGTGCCGCCGGGCCAGCGCCATGCTCCGCAGCAGCGGGGTGCGGGCCGGGGTGCGGGAGACGTCGACGACGGGGATGCCGCCGGGGCCGTCGGTGTGCGGGGGGAGCGCTGGCGCGGACATGGGACGAACCGCCTTCCGTGAAGCAGAGGAGCCCGGAACCGTCCGCGGGGAGCGGTTCCAGCGGTCCTCCCCAGCCTCGCCGCTGCCCGCCGCGCGCGCCGCCACCGCTCTGCATGATCGTGTAGTACCTGGCCGAGCGGGGGTCTTGCGGAAGCGCCCGGCATGTGCATCGGGGTGTGTCGGCGGGTGAACGGGACGGTGGAACGGCGTATCGGGATCCCGTCCGGGGCAAGGTGCGAGAAAGGTCACCTTTGGGTGGGTCATGACGGCTGAGGATCATTTCGCCGGAGCGTCAATGACAGGATAGAAGGGCAATCGCAGGGAATCCGCACCAATTCTGTGCGTTCCTGCCCGCTTTCCGCTTCCGTCCTCGCCGGACCGCATTACCGATAGGCCCGTCCTGCCATGCCGCTCGCCTTCCTCAGCCGCCTGCGTGACCGAATGCCGCACAGCCCTCCCTCGCCGCTGCCCGGCGGGGCGGGCGCGTTGGATCTGCGGGTGGACGATCCCGTCGGACTGCCGATGGCGGGGGTGGCCGTCTCGGTCCGCAACCTCGGGGGCCAGGAGGTGACGCAGGGGCGGACCGATCCCAACGGCCGGCTCACGGTGACGCTGCGCCCCGGCCCCTACCGGCTCATGGTGACGTCCGACGGTTTCCGGCCGGTGCGGTGCGACGCCGAGGTGGTGGCGGGCGAGCGGACCGCGCCGTCCCCGATCGCCCTGGAACTGGCCCCGGCGCTGCCGCTGCCCGAAGCCGGGCAGTGGCGGCTCGACCCCGACCACAGCGCCATCCGCTTCACCGCCCGGCACATCGGGCTGGCCGAGATCCACGGCCGGTTCAACCGCTTCGAGGGCGGGCTGTGGATCGGCGAACGGATGGAGGACTCGCGGGTCGAGGTGACCATCGAGGCGGCCAGTATCGACACCGGGGTGCGGATGCGTGACGAGCATCTGCGCTCGGCGGAGTTCCTGGACGTGGCGCGCTTCCCGTATCTGCAGTTCGCCGGGGAGCGGTTCGTGCACAAGGGCGGCAGCCGCTGGGCGGTGCAGGGCGTCCTGCATCTGCACGGCGTCAGCCGCACCGTGCAGCTCGACACCCGCTACCTCGGCATCGGTACCGGCATCGCGGGCGAGACCCGTACCGCCTGCCAGGCGGTCACCGAGCTGCACCGCGAGGACTTCACCCTGGACTGGCGCAAGATGCTGGCCAAGGGCATCGCCGCGATCGGCGCGACGATCCGCGTGGAGCTGGACATCCAGGCGATCCGGCCCGAGTAGCGGCGGGCCGCTCGTCGGGAGGGCGGAGGCGCACGGTTCCTCACCGTGCGCCTCCGCCCTTTTTCGCGTTCCGCGGGCCGTCCACCGGCGCTCGCCGCGGGTCCGCGGCGGCTGGAATCCGCCTTGTCACCGTATGATGTCATCGTCTGATGACGTCGTTGACGGGAGGGGCCGCGTGGAAGCCGCCGAGAGGATGCCCTCGTGGAAGGAGCGGGCGCTGGTGCCCGTGCTGCTGTCGGTCGGGATGCTGGTGGCGATCATCAGCAGCCTGGGTGCGCCGCTGATCCCGACCATCGCGCGCGTCGACCACGTCTCCCTGGAGGTGGCCCAGTGGTCCCTGACGGTGACGATGCTGGTCGGCGCGGTCGTCACCCCGCTCATGGGGCGGCTGGGGGACGGGCCGCACCGGCGCCGGGTGATCCTCGGCGGACTGGCGCTGACGCTCACCGGCAGTCTGCTGGCGGCGCTGCCGACGGGCTTCGCCGGACTGCTGACCGGGCGGGCGCTCCAGGGCGTCGGCATCGCGCTGACCCCGCTGACCATGGCCACCGCCCGTGACGCGCTGCCGCCCGAGCGGGCCCGGCACACGGTGGCGACGCTCTCCCTGACCGCCGCCGCCGGGGTCGGACTCGGCTATCCGCTCACCGGCGTCCTCGCCCGTTACCTGGGGCTGCACGCCGGATTCTGGTTCGCCGCGCTCGCCTCGGCGCTGGCGCTGGTGGCCCTCGCCGTGGTCCTCCCGGCCTCACCACGCAGACCCGCGCACCCGCTGGACGTCACCGGGGCGCTGCTGCTCGCCGCCGGAATGGCCGGACTGCTGCTGACCACCACCGCGGGCGGGCGCTGGGGCTGGACCTCGCCGAAGCTGATCGCGCTGGCCGGGACATCCGTGGTGCTGCTCGCCTGGTGGGCGGTGCACGAACTGCGCACCCCGCACCCGCTCGTCGACATCCGCCTGGTCCGGGACCGGCCGGTGCTCGCCGCCGACCTCACCGCGGTGCTCTCCGGCATCGGGATGTACGTGATGTTGTCGATGGTGCCGCAGTACGTGCAGACGCCGCCGTCGGCGGGGTACGGCTTCGGCGCCTCGGTGGTCATCGCCGGGCTGATCCTCACGCCGTTCTCGGTGGCCAGCATGGTGTCCGGGCGGCTGGTCCGGCTGGCCTCCCGCTCCGTCTCCCCGGGCCGGATGCTGCCGTTGGGCTGTCTGGTCTGCCTGGCCGGTACGGCGCTGTTCACCTGGGTACGGGGCGGACTGTGGGAGGCGTTCGTCGCCATGGGGCTCATCGGGCTGGGCGCCGGGGTGACCGTGTCCGTGATGCCGGCGCTCATCGTGGGCGCGGTCCCGGCGCACGAGACCAGCAGCGCGCTGAGCTTCAACCAGGTGGTGAAGTACATCGGTTACTCCTCCGGCAGCGCGTTCACCGCGGCGGTGCTCGCCGCCCACCCCGGGACCGGTTCCCTGCCCGCCGAGAGCGGCTACCGGACGGCCGGACTCGCCGGGTGCGCGGTCTGGGTGCTCACCGCCCTCGTCGGATATCTGCTGGTACGCGGCCGGTCGGGGCGGACGGCACCCGGCTCCCCGGCGACGGCGGCGGCCCCTTCGGCACATAAGGTGACGGCGACGGAGGGTGAGCCCGCGGGGCGGGAGGATGTGGAGGCACGGCGGTGACCGGCACTCAGGAGGCGCGTCGCAGGGATTCCGCGCGCAGCCGCGAGGCGCTGCTGCGCGCGGCGGGCGAACTCTTCTCGGAGCGCGGCTTCGACCGCACCACGACCCGGGACATCGGCCGCCGCGCGGGCGTCGATCCGGCGCTCATCGCCCGGTACTTCGGCGGCAAGACGCAGCTCTACCTCGCCACGGTGGAGGCCGAGCGGAGCGAAGCGCAGGTCAGCGACCTCCTCGCGCCGGACCGGCTGCGGCAGATCCTCGAACGCGCCGACCTGCGGGGTCTCGTCCCCATCCTCCAGGTGGGTGTCCAGCCGCTGAGCGATCCCGCGGCGGACGAGGCGGCCCGCGCCGCGCTGCACGCCCGGCTCGTGGAGCCGCTGCACCGCCGGTTCACCCAGGAGGGGCGGGCACGGCCCCGGTTGCGCGCCGAGATCGTGGTCGCCGCGGTCATCGGCATCATGCTGGGCCGCCGCTCCGGCGCGTTCGAGGAGCTGGGCGCGGCGGCGCTGGACGATCTGTCACCGCTGCTCCAGGAGACGCTGGGCGGCGGGGAGTAGCGGGAGGAGCGCCGCGGCCCCGGCACCCGCCCTTCAGGGGCGGGCACCGGGGCCGCGGCGCATGGGGGAGTGGAGCGGGTTCAGCGGGTGACGCGGATCCGGTTGAGCCGGTCCTCGCCCTGCGGGCCGGTGCCCGACTTGTCGACGATGTAGGCGGTGCCGCGGGCGATCTCGATGTGGTTGGGGTTGGCGCCGGTGGTGACGGTCTTGACGACGGTGCCCTGGCGGGGGTCGAGGAAGGAGACGGTGGCCGCGGTGCGGTCGGCGACCGCGACGGCGCCGGTGCGCGGGTCGCTCGCGACGGCGAGGGTGCCCTCGCCGGTCGCCACGGTCTTGACGACGGAGCCCTTGCGCAGGTCGACGACGGAGACCGTGCCGGCCTTCTGGTCGGCGGTGTAGGCGGTGCGGCCGTCGCGCGAGAGGGCGAGCGAGATGGGGCCCTGGCCGGTGGGGATCAGCCGGGGCTTCGCGGCGCCGGGGGCCGCCTCGATGATCTGGTTGCCGTTCAGATCGGCGGCGTAGGCGGTGCCGGTGCGCTCGTCGACGGCGAGCCCGGTGGGACCGGCGCCCTCGACGGTGACGCGCTTCTTCTCCTTGTACGTACGGGTGTCGAACGCGACGAGCGAGCCGTCGCCGAAGCCGGTGGCCCACGCGGTGCGGTGGCGCTCGTCGACGACGACCTCGCGGGCGTGGGCGACGCCGGGCAGCGTGGCGAGGTGTTTGCCGGTGCGCTGGCTGTAGACGGCGACGGAGTTGTCGCGGGTGTTGGTGGTCCAGACGGTGTTGTGCCGGTCGTCGACGTCGATGCCGTAGACCGCCTCGACGGTGCCGGTGGCCCGGTCGGTGACCGGCGGGGTGTAGGAGGCGCGGATGGTCATCGTCCGCGGGTCGACCTTCACCAGTGCGGATCGGGTGACCGGCGGGCGGCCCACCGCGGAGGTGGCCCACAGGACGTGGTTCCGCTCGGAGTACGCGGACTGGTAGAGGCCCTTGACCAGCGGCGCCGACGTGGCGGGCGCGGCTTCGGCGGCCGCCGGGCGGGCGGCGGGCGTCGCCGGGGCGGCGTGGGCGGCGCCGGTGAGGGTGAGCGTGCCGCCCGCGGCGAGGGCCACGGCGGTGGCGGCGAGCCGTCGGATGCGGAGGGTCAGTGCGGACATGCGGCGTCAGTCTCCTTGGCGGGGATGCCTTTTGGGGTGTTCGCGGAGAAGCGAGCTGGCAATAAGTTAGCTTAGGCTTACCTAAGTTCGATCCGGAAACCGTGTGGCTCCCGTCACAGGTGAGGTGGAGGTGGCCTCTCTTGGGCGCGCTTGAGCTGCAAAGGTAAGGTGACCCTAAGTTTCCGGGGGTGTCGTCAGGCGCCCCGGAAGGCCGTCCGGGTGCGCGGTCCGCGCGACCGCCCGCCCCCGTCACCGGAGTCCCGCCGCATGCTCGCGTCCGCGCCGCCCGAGGGCGCCGCCCCTCACCCGCCCCGCACGGCCCGCCCGCACCCCCTCCCGCGGATCGCGACCGGCCCCGTCCTGCCCGCGCCCGACCGCACCGCAAAGTTCTGGGACGAGGTCGCCCGCACCGGCACCCCGCTCGTCGCACCCGATCCGGAGGGCGACCCGGACCACGCCGCCGTCACCTTCCTGTGGCGCGGCACCCCCGCCACCCGCGCCGTCCAGGTACTGCCCAACAAACTCACCGACCCCCGCGACCCCGGCGCGAACCTGATGGAGCATCTGCCCGGCACCGACGTATGGCACTGGACGCTCCGGTTGCGCCGCGACTGGTACGGCACCTACGACTTCCGCGTCGACGAGGGTGACGGGCCCGCACCGGACGATGACGGATACCCGGCCCGGCTCCGCACCCGAGGCCACCCCGATCCGTTCAACTCCCATACGCTGCCCGGCCGTTGGGGCGGCCCCGGGGTCTCCTGCGCGCGGCTGCCCGGCGCGCCGCGCGACACGGAGTGGGAGGTGCGGCCTGGCGTCGCCCGGGGCACCGTCACCACGCACGACGTACCGAGCGCCCGCCTCGGCGGCGCCCGCCGGGTCCGGCTCTACCGGCCCCCGCACACCGCGCCGGACGCGGAACTTCCCGTGCTGGTACTGCTCGACGGTGAGCACTGGCAGCCCCGCCTCGGCCTCGCGCACCTCCTGGACAACCTCATCGCCGACGGCCGCATCCCGCCGGTCGCCGCCCTCCTCCCCGAATCCGTCGACGCGGCCACCCGCTGGCGGGAGCTGACCTGCCGCCCGGAGTTCGTCGCCTTCCTGACGGAGGAGCTGCTGCCGTGGGCCGCCGGGCACCTGCCGCTCACCGCCGATCCGGCCCGTACGGTGATCGCCGGGCAGAGCCTGGGCGGGCTGACCGCTGCGTACGCGGCGCTCACCGCACCGCACCGGTTCGGCAACGTCCTCGCCCAGTCCGGCTCGTTCTGGTGGCCGGTCGGCCCGGACGCGGAGTGGCTCACCGCCCGCCTCGCCGCCGCCCCCCGGCTCCCGGTGCGCTTCCGGCTCTCCTCCGGCGAACAGGAGTGGGTGGCCCTGCCCGCCGCCCGCCGCCTGCGCGACGCGCTCACCACCGCCGGGTACGACGACGCCACCTACCGGGAGTTCAACGGCGGTCACGACTACCTGTGCTGGCGGAGCGAACTCGGTGGGGGGATCGTGGAGTTGCTGGGTGAGGGGTGAGAAACCCCTCTCCCGGGCCGTTCTCATGGGCGTGAGATAAGTTGCCCGCCATGACTGCACTCGGGCCCGTCGCCTGGCCGCCCGCCCCGATCGGAACCGAGCGCCTCGTGCTCCGCGAGCCCGAGGCCCGGGACCGTACGGCCTTCATCGAGCTGCTGGCCTCACCGCAGGTGCACACCTATCTCGGCGGCCCCCGGCCGCGTGCTGAGCTGGAGCACGAAGTGCCCGTAGGGCGACCCGGTCTCTTCGTGGTTGAGCACGATGGGGCGATGATCGGCCAGGTCACGCTCACCAAGGCGACGGGCCATCTGCCTCAGGCCGCCGGGAGGGCCGAACTCGGCTACCTGTTCCTGCCGCAGGCATGGGGGTACGGATACGCCGCCGAGGCGTGCGCGGCGGTGCTCGGCTGGTTCGCGGGCGCGTTCCCCGGCGAACCGGTCGTCCTCGCCACCCGGACCGCCAACGCCCGCTCGATGCGCCTCGCGGCGAAGCTGGGATTCACCGAGGTGGAGCGGTTCCACGCGTACGGCGCCGAGCAGTGGTTCGGTATGTGGTCCCCGGCCCCGGGGGACGAGCACAGGACGCACCTCCCCCTCGGATAACGCCCGCCCCCGCCCCCGGGCCCCGTACCGCGCACGCCGCCGCCCAGCCGAGGGGGGCGGGTACGTCGGTGAGCGTCCAGCCCGCGACGGGGGCCGGGCGCGGTCCGCATCCCAGGTAGCGGGCGTGGAGCGCGGTGCCGGACAGGCCCTCGCCCGTCGCCTTCAGGTACGCCTCCTTGCGGGTCCAGCACCGTGCGAAGGCGGCCGGGCGGCCGTCGGCGGGGAGCCGTGCCAGTTCCGCGCGTTCGGCCGGGTGGAGCGCTTCGGCCGCGTCGGCGGCGGTCCGGGCGGCGGGGACGCGTTCGATGTCCACCCCGACGGGCGCGGACGCCAGCGCCAGCAGCGCCAGGCCGTCGCCGTGGGAGAGGGAGAAGTGCACCGCCGCACCGGCCGGGCCCGCCACCGCCGGACGCCCGTGCGGTCCGCCGCACCCCGGGCACGCCAGCCGGACCAGCTCCACCGCATGAGGCGCCGTGCCCAGCACCGCGCCCAGCGCCCGGCGCAGCTCCGCGTGGACGGCGATGTACAGCGCACGGTCGGCGGGGCGGCGCAGCGCCGCGGCCCGGTGCCGCTCCCGGGCGTCCAGGAGCGGTGTGCCGTCGTCGCCGTCCGCCGTGACGAGGCGCAGCCACGGGCCCCGCGCGAGATCCGCGGCGGCGGGGGCGGGCCCGCCGCGCACGGGATCCGGCGCCGGGCCGGGCCGACCGCGGACGGGACCGGGCGCCGGGCCGGGCCCGCCGTCCACCGGGTCGGGCGCCGGGCCGGGCCCGCCGTGTACGAGATCCCGCGCCGGGCCGGGCCCGCCGCGTGCGAGATCCCGCGCGGGGCCGGCGGCTGTCATCCGGCGGCGCCCGTCAGATACGGCGCGAGGGCGGCGGCGACGGCGCCCAACTGCTCGTCCCGCATCAACTGCGGGTGGGTGCAGTCCAGATCGTGGTTGACGATCCGGCCCGAGACGTGCGGGCGCCATGCCTCGCGGGTCAGCCAGTCCTCCGCGCGCGGCGCCGCCGCGGTGAAGAACAGCACGTCGCCGTCGAAGCGGCGGTGCCGGTGGGCGCGCATCAGCCGGGCGTGGTGCGGCACGATGTCGACGATCCGCGACAGGGTGCGGTCGCCCAGCCCGGCCAGCGGGCTGCCCGCCTCGCGGAGCGTGGCCAGCACGTCCTCGCGGTTCCGTTCGCCGGTCCGGTCGAAGCCGGCCATCCGCAGGACGGCGGTGAGCGCGTCGCCCTCCTCCGGCGCGGGCCGCTCGCGCCACTGCTCGGCCGGGAACGCGTCGAGCAGCGCCAGCAGTTCGACCTCCTCGCCCGCCTCCTGGAGCAGCACCGCCACGGTGTGCGCCAGGATCCCGCCGACCGACCAGCCCAGCAGCCGGTACGGGCCGTGCGGCCGGACCGCCCGCAGCCGGGTGACGTAGCCGGCGGCCTGCGTCTCCAGGTCCGGCGGGAGCGGCCCGTCGTCCAGCAGCCCGGGGGCCTGGACGCCGTACAGCGGCTGGCCGGGGCCGAGCCGCGCGGACAGGCCCGCGTAGCACCAGGACAGGCCGCCCGCCGGGTGGAAGGCGAAGAGCGGCGGCCGGTCGCCCTCGGTGCGCAGCGGCAGGACGGTGCCGAGCGCGTCCCCGGCGGCGGGCGCCGCCGTCGCGAGCCGCGCGGCGAGGGCCGCCGGGGTCGGTGCCTCGAAGAGCGAGCCGATGGTCAGCTCCGTGCCGCACTCCTCGCGGATCCGCGTGACCAGCCGTACCGCGAGCAGCGAGGTGCCGCCGAGGTCGAAGAAGGCGTCGTCGGGGCCGGTGTCCGGGACGCCCAGGACCTCGGCGAACAGCCGGGTCACCGTGGCCTCCCGGGCGTTCGCCGGGCGGCGGGCCGCCGTGCCGCCGCCGAAGACCGGCGCGGGCAGCGCCGTCCGGTCCAGCTTGCCGTTCGGGGTCAGCGGGAACGCGTCGAGCGCGACGACCGCCGCCGGGACCATGTGCTCGGGCAGCGCCGCGGCCAGCTCCGCGCGGACGGCCGCCGGGTCCGCGGCGCCCGTCACGTAGCCGATGAGCCGCTGCTCGCCCGCCGCGTCCTGGTGGACCAGCGCACAGGCGCCGTCCACCCCCGGGCGGGCCGTCAGCGCCGCCTCGATCTCGCCCAGTTCGATGCGCTGGCCGCGCAGCTTGACCTGGTGGTCGGTGCGGCCCAGGTACTCCACCTCGCCCGCCGCGCTCCAGCGCGCCAGATCGCCGGTGCGGTACATCCGCTCGCCGGGCGCCCCGAACGGATCGGGGACGAAGCGCTCCGCGGTCAGCTCCGGACGGTGCAGATAGCCGTCGGCCAACTGCCGTCCGGCGAGGAAGAGTTCGCCGGGCACGCCGGGCGGGCAGGGCTGCCGGGCCGCGTCCAGGACGTACAGCCGGGTGTTCCACACCGGCCGCCCGATCGGCACCGGCCCGTCCCCGTCCGCCGCGCACGCGTGGTACGAGACGTCGACCGCCGCCTCCGTCGGCCCGTAGAGGTTGTGGAGCGCGGCGCCCGGCAGGGTGCGGGCGAAGAGCGTCGCCGTCTCGCGGGGCAGCGCCTCGCCGCTGGCGAAGACCTGCCGCAGCGACGCGCAGCCGGCCGCCCGCGGCGCCGCCAGGAAGACCTGGAGCATCGACGGGACGAAATGGCAGGTGGTGACGGACCGTTCGGTGATCAGCCGGGCCAGCCGGACCGGGTCCTTGTGCACGCCGGGCTCCGCGACGACCAGCGCCGCGCCCTGGCGCAGCGGCCAGAAGAACTCCCAGACGGACACGTCGAAGGAGGACGGGGTCTTCTGCAGGACGCGGTCGGCGGCGCCGAGCGGACAGGCGTGCTGCATCCACCGCAGCCGGTTGTCGATCGCCCCGTGCGACACCACCACGCCCTTGGGGCGGCCGGTGGAGCCGGAGGTGTAGATGACGTACGCCGGGTGCGCCGGGGTGAGCGCCCGCGCCGGGTTGACCGGCGGATACCCGGAGACGTCGAGGGTGTCGAGGGTGACCGGCGGCGTTCCGGCGCCGGACGGCAGCCGCCCGGCGCGGTCGGTGACGGCGCACACCGGCGCCGCGTCCTGGAGCATGTACGCCAGCCGCTCCTGCGGGTAGTCCGGGTCGAGCGGCAGATACGCGGCGCCCGCCTTGAGGACCGCGAGCAGCGCCACCACCAGCTCCGCCGAGCGCGGCACGGAGACCGCGACCAGCTTCCCGGGGCCCGCGCCGAGGCTCTGGAGGTGGTGGGCGAGCCGGTTGGCGCGGGCGTCGAGCTGTCCGTACGTGAGGGCCGTGCCGCCGAAGAGCAGCGCGGTGGCGTCCGGGGTGCGGGCCGCCTGCGCCTCGATCGGCCCGATCAGGGTGGTCGGCGGCACCGGGTGGTCCGTGCGGTTGAACTCGTCGGTCACCAGCGCGTGTTCGGCGGGCGTGGCGATGGTGTGGGCGGCGAGCGGCCGGTGCGGATCGGTGGCGGTGAGCCGTTCCAGAAGTTTCAGGAAGCGTTCCTGATGGACGGCGAGCGCGTCGGCGTCGTACAGCGCCGGGTTGCCGTCGTGGTCGATGCGCAGGCCACGGCCGTCGGCGCGGTCGTAGATGTTGACCGTCAGATCGTCGACGGGACCGGCACAGAGGTTCCGGGCCCGCGCCGGGGCACCCGCGAACTCGGCGCCGTAGTCGAACGGCATGACGTTGACCAGCGGCCCGACCAGGCCCCGCGCCTCACCGAGCAGCCCCAGGTCGCGGCGGATGTCCTCGTAGCGGTAGCGCTGGTGGCGGCGGGCCTCGCGGACGGCGAGGACCACCTGCCGCACCAACTGCGCGAACGTCGCCCCGGGGGTGACGGTCAGCCGCAGCGGCAGCACGTTCATCACCATGCCCGGCACCCGCAGCGCCACCGAGCCCAGGCGGCCCATCATCGGCAGACCGAGGATCACGTCGGTGCGGTCGCAGGCGCGGGCGGTGTACAGCGCCTGTGCGGCGACGAGCACGTCCGGCCAGGTCGCGCGGAGCCCGGCGGCCAGCTCCCGCAGCCGCTCGGTCGCCCCGGGGGAGAGGTGCGCGGTGGTGCGCAGGAAGGTGCGGGAGGGCAGCGCGCCGCGCCCGGCGAGCCGGGGCGCCTCCGGGCGGTCGGCGAACGCGGTCAGCCAGTGGTCGCGGTCGGCGGCGTACGCCTCGGACGCGCGGTACTCCGCGTCCTGCGCGACGAGATCGGCGAGCGACCCGAAGGCGCGCGGGCCCGGCTCCGCGCCCCGGGCCAGCGCGGAGTACACCTCGGCGGTGCGGCGCACCAGCAGCGAGTAGCCGTAGCCGTCCATGACGAGATGGTGGATGCGCTGGTACCACAGCCACCGCTCCTCGCCGGTGCGGAAGAGGGCGTGCCGGAACGGCGGTCCGGCCGCCAGATCGCACGGCTCGGCCAGATCGGCGCGCATCCATGCCCCGGCCGCCGCGTCGGCGTCGGGCACCTGGCGCAGATCGTGGACGGACAGCGGCGGTTCGACCCGCGGCAGCAGGCGCTGGCGCGGCCCGTCCGGGGTGTCGGTGACGCGGACGCGCAGGGCGTCGGTCTCGGCGGTGACGTGGCGCAGCGCGGCTGCGAACACCTCCGGGTCGAGCGGTCCGGCGATCTCCAGGCACTCCGCGGTGTTCTGCGCCGGGCTGAGCGGGTCGAGGGCCTGCGCGTACCACATGCCCGACTGGGCGGCGGTCAGCGGCAGCCCGGTCCCTTCGGCGGCGTCCGGCGGCACGGCGGCGGTCGGCGGGGTGGTCATCCGACCCCCAGCAGCGGTGCCCACGCCTCGATGGCGGGCGCTTCGGCGAGGTCGGCGAAGCCCGCGTCCACACCGTGGTCGCGGCGCCAGCGCTCCAGCAGCGCCATGATGCGGACGGAGTCGAGGCCGAAGTCGAGAAGGTTCTCGTCGACGGGGATGTCCGCCACGTCCTCGCCGAGCGCGTCGGCGACGTCGGCGCGGAGTGTTTCCAGGGTCAGGGCCATGCTCAGATCTCCTCGAGAAGGGCGTCGGTGCGGGTCACGACCGCGCAGCGGCCGGCGGCCCAGCGCAGGGCCGCGTCGTGGTCGGCGCGGGAGAAGTCCGCGACGGCGTCGGCGACGACGAACGCCCGGATGTCGCGCATCCACGCGTCGCACGCCGTCATCACCACGCCGATGTGCGCGTACACCCCGACGATCACCAACTGATCGCGCCCGGAGTCGCGCAGCAGCCGCTCCAGGTCGGTGCGGACGAAGGCGCTGTACTTCCACTTGGTCAGAACGGTGTCGCCGGGCTCGGGCGCGACCTCGTCCGGGACGGCGAGCTTCGCCGGGTCGTCGGCGACGCCCGGCCCCCAGAAGTCCAGTTGGAGCCCGCGCTCCTCGGGCGTCTGCCCGCCGCGCTGGGTGGAGTAGACGACGGGCACGCCGCGCTCGCGGAAGGCGGGCAGCAGCCGCGCGGTGTTGGCGAGCATCCCGGTCAGCGGCTGCTGCCCGGCCGGGTACGCGCCGAGGAAGTGCTGCTGGAGGTCGTGGACGAGGACCACGGCGCGCGCCGGGTCGACGCGCCAGGCGACGCGGTTTTCGGGCAGCTCGTCCGGGGTCGGGAGCGGATAGGGGGAGAGGGCGGGAAGTGCCATGGCGGGCGGGCCTTTCAGTGCTGCTCGGTGGGGGCCGCGGCGGAGCGCAGACCGTTCTTGCTGACCTTGCCGACGCCGGTCTGCGGGAAGGCGTCCACGAACTCCACGAGGTCGGGAACCTTGTGGTCGGCGACGCCCGCCTGCCGGACGTGCCGCTTGATCGCGACCGGCTTCAGCGGCCCGGCGCCCGCGCGGGGGATCACGTACGCCAGCGTCCGCTCGCCGAGATAGGCGTCGGGGACGGCGACCACGGACACGTCGTGGACGTCCGGGTGGCCCAGGACGATGTTCTCGATCTCCTCCGGCGCGATCTTCTCGCCGCCCCGGTTGATCTGGTCCTTCGCCCGGCCCTCGACGACGAGATGCCCGGTCGGGGTACGGCGCACGATGTCGCCGGTGCGGTAGAAACCGTCCGCGGTGAAGGCCCGCGCGTTGTGCTGCGGGGCGCGCCAGTAGCCGCGGATGGTGTACGGGCCGCGGGTCAGCAGATGGCCGAACCCGCCGTCGGGGACGGGCGCGTCGGCGTCGTCCACCACCCGGATCTCGTCGTCCGGGGAGATCGGCCGGCCCTGGGTGGTGACGACGGTCTCCGGGTCGTCGTCCAGCCGGGTGTAGTTGACCAGCCCCTCGGCCATCCCGAAGACCTGCATCAGCCGGCAGCCGAGCGCCGGCGTCAGGCGCCGGGCGGCGGCCACCGAGAACTTCGCGCCGCCGACCAGCACCAGCTCCAGGCTGGACAGATCGTGCGCCGATTCCGGGCCCGCCTCCGTCCACACCAGCGCCAGCGGCGGTACCAGCCCCGTCATGGTGATCCGCTCCCGCGCGATGAGCGGGAACGCGGTCGCCGGATCGGGCCGCGGGCAGAGCACCACCGTGCCGCCCGCGTACAGCACGCCCAGCCAACCGGGCGACGACATCGGGAAGTTGTGCGCGGCGGGCAGCGTGACGAGGAAGCGGGTGTCCGCGTCGACGCCGCAGATCTCGTTGGAGCCCCGCAGCGAGTAGGCGTAGTCGTCGTGGGTGCGCGGGATGAGCTTGGGGACGCCGGTGGTGCCGCCGGAGAGCTGGAGGAAGGCCAGCTCGTGCGGCTCGGGCCCGTCGAGCGGACCGGACGGGTCGCACGGCACGTCGGCGAGCGCGGTGTGCTCGCCCGGCTCCCCGGCGACGAAGACGTGCCGCAGCGCCGGCGCCTGCGCCTTGACCCGCGAGGCGAGCGCCCGGTGGTCGTAGCCCGCGTGCCGGTCGGGGACGACGTACGCGACCGCTTCCGTGAAAGTGCAGAAGTAGGCGATCTCGGTGTCCCGGTGCGCCGGGAGCGCGTACACCGGCAGTGCGCCGATGCGGAACAGCGCGAAGACGACCTCCAGGAACTCCCCGGTGTTCGGGAGCTGGACGACGACCCGGTCGCCCTTGGTGATGCCGCGGGCGGCGAAGCCGGCGGCCATCCGGTCGGCGGCCTGGTCCAGTTCGCGGTAGGTCCAGATGCGGCGCTCGGGCGCCGGGTCGATCAGCGCGGTGCGGTCCGGGTGGGCGGCGGCGCGCTCACGCAGCACGGCGCCGAAGGTCTCCCCGCGCCAGTGGCCGGCCGCGCGGTAGCGGGCCGCGAACTCCTCCGGCCAGGTCGGCGCGTCGAGTCCGGGGGTGGTGGCGAGCGGGGCGGTCACAGGGCGGCTCCCACGGCGCTGAGGAAGGTGGCGAACTTCGCGCCGGTCTCGGCGGTCTCCGCCTCCGGGCAGGAGCCGGCGACCACGCCCGCGCCCGCGAAGAGCCGCAGGCCGCGGCCCTCGGCCTCCGCGCAGCGGATCGTCACCACCCACTCGCCGTCACCGTCCGCGTCCTGCCAGCCGACCATGCCGGTGTACGGACCCCGGTCGAACGGTTCGAAGGCGGCGATCACCTCGCGCGCCACCGGTGTCGGGGTGCCGCACACCGCGGGCGTCGGGTGGAGCGCGGACGCCAGCTCCAGAGCGCACACCTCCGGATCGGCGAGGTCGCCGGTGACGGTCGTCGACAGGTGCCACATCGCCGCCGTCCGCACCAGGGTCGGCCGCTCGGGCACCTCCAGGCGGGTGCAGAACGGCGCCAGCGCGGCGCGGACCGCGTCCACCACGACGGCGTGTTCGTGCAGGTCCTTGGGGGATTCCAGCAAGGCGGCGGCGCGCTGCACATCCTCGGCGAGGTCGGTGCTGCGCGGTGCGGACCCGGCCAGCGGGTTGGCGGTCAGCCGGCCGCCGGTGCGGGCGAGGAGGAGTTCGGGGCTGGCGCCGACGAGGGTGCGGCCGGGGCCGCTGGGGACGGCGAAGGTGTAGCCCGACGGGTCGCGCCGCGCCAGCCGCCGCACCATCGCGGGCAGCTCCAGGGGCTGTCGGGACGTCAACTCCAGGGTCCGGGCCAGGACGACCTTGTCGAACTCCCCGGCCCGCATCCGCGCCACCGCCGCGGCGACGGCCGCGCCGTACGCCCCGGGCTCCGGCACCTCCCGTATCTCCCAGCCGCCGGCCTCCTCCGCGTCGGGTGCGGGCAGTGCGATCAGCGGGTCCTCGCGCAGCGGCGGCGCCCACGCCACGGACGCGGGCACGGCCAGCGCGGGCGGCCCGTCCGGCGCGAACGGCAGCGCGCCCACGACGACCGGCGCCGCGTCGCCCGCGGCCCGCCGCTCCCGCAACGTCTCGCGGACCCGCAGATACACCGGTCCGGAGCCGTCGGGGACGTGGGCGAGGGTGCCGCGCCCCAGCAGGGTGTGGCGGGGCGTGCCGAGGAAGCGGTCCGTACCGGCGCGGTAGGCGTCGAGCAGGGCGGTGGCCTCGCCCGGGGTGACCACGGGCGAGGTGAGGGGCGCGCTCAGGGAAGCGGGCATGGCGGACTCCAGGAGGGGAGGGGGAGGAGAAGGGGGCGCGGGCCGGGACGGCGGTGGCCCCGGCCCGGCGGTCAGGCGCGGAGCGTGGCGCCGCCGTCCACGTACAGGTCGTGCAGGGTGATGTGGCGGGCGCGGTCGGACACCAGGAAGGCGACGGCCTCGGCGATGTCGGACGGGTCGGCGATCCGGCCCAGCGGGATACCGGTGCGGTGCGCGGCGAGATCGCCCTCGATGACGTGGCGGGCGGCGGTCTCGGCGTCCTGACCGGACGCGGACCACATGGCGCGCTGCATATCGGTGAGGGTCGAGCCGGGGGAGACGGTGTTGCAGCGCACGCCGTGCGCGGCGACCTCCAGGCCCAGGCACTTGGTGAACATCACCGCGGCCGCCTTCGACGCGGCGTACGCGGCCATCCCGGCGCGCGGGATGCCCGCCGCGTTGGAGGCGACGGTGACGACGCTGCCGCGGCCACGGACGGTCATCCGGCGGGCGGCGGCCCGCGAGACGTGCAGGACGCCGTCGGTGTTGACGGCGAACGTCGCCGCCCACTCCGCGTCGGTCAGCGAGGTGACGGGCGCGGTGCGCAGCACGCCCGCGACGTTGACGGCGATGTCGAGCGGCCCCACGGTCTCCTCGACCTCGCCGACCAGCGCGTCGACGGCGGCGGAGTCGGTGACGTCCAGCGCGCGGCGGATGATCCGCTCCGCGTACGGCCGGGCCTCCTCGGGGAGTTCGCCGGGCGTCAGGTCGGTGGCGACGACGCGGGCGCCGCGGGCCGCGAGGGCGGTGGTGACGGCGGCGCCGATGCCCCGGCCGGCGCCCGTCACGAGGGCGAGGCGGCCGTCGAGTTCGGGTGCGGGGGCTTCGGGTGCGGGGCTCACTTCACCATCGCCTTGCGGATGTCGTCGAGGACGGAGACGGCGGCCTGCGGTCCGCCCAGGCTGGTCCACTTGGAGCCGTCGATGACGGTGGCGTGGTGGTCGCGGACCGCGTTCAGTTGGCGGTAGGCGGGCTTGCCGGTCAGCTTCGTCAGCAGCGACGCCTGGGAGCTGCCCGGGTCCAGGGTGCCGATGAACAGCCAGTCGGCGTCGATCTCCTTGAGGTTCTCCTCGCTGAGCGGGGTGGAGTGGCCCTTGCCCGGCTGCGCCTGGATGCCCGGCCGCTTGAAGCCGAGGTCGTTCAGGACGTCGCCGATGAAGACGCCCTGCTGCATGACGGCGGTGCCCTTGGCGGAGTAGCGGGCCACCGAGACGGAGGCGCCGGCGCGGTCGCCGAGGTCCTTCTTGAGGGCGGCCGCCTTGCCGTCGTAGTCGTCGAGGAACTTCTCCGCCTGGTTGGTCCGGCCCAGGGTCTTGCCGGTCAGCTCCAGTGCCTTGCGCCAGTTCTTGTCGGCGCCGATGGTCACGACGGTCGGGGCGATGGTGCGCAGTTGCCCCAGGACCTGCTTGTCGGCGAGTTGCCCGGCGAGGATGACGTCCGGCTTCGCCTGGACGACCTTCTCGATGTCGGGCCCGGTCACGGCGCCGACGACGGGTATCCCCTTCGCCTTGGCGGCGAGGTAGGCGGGGGCGCCCTGCTGGCCGCGGCCCGCGGTCAGGCCGACGGGCCGGGCGCCGAGGGTGAGGGCCGCGTCCAGGTCCATCTCGCTGAGCGCCACCACGCGCTTCGGCGCGGCGGGTACGGAGACGGCGGTGCCGGTCGCGTCGGTCACCTCGACGCTGCGGCCCTTACCGGCGCCGGACTTGGCGTCCGAGGAGCCGCAGGCGGTCAGGGTGAGCGCACAGGCGGCGAGCGCGGCGACGGCGGCGGTGGTGCGGCCGGGGCCGGAGAGGGGTCTGCGGGTGGGGGTGGGCGCCATGGCCTGGGGTCTCCGTAAGGGTGCGTCAGTGGCGGAAAAGCGCTGGGTCCGAGCGGTACGCGGCGTACGGGTACGGCACGTTCGTCCGCTTTCGGGCATGCGGCGGACCGCCCCGCAAAGAACCCGGAGCGGCTTATTTAGGTTAGGCTAACCTTATGTTGATCGTGCAAGAGGGGCCGCCGGACGGCACCGGGAACCGCCCGGGGCGGACCCTGGAGCCGGACCGCCGCCCCGTTCGCCGCACCGCACTCGCCCTCACCGCGGCCCTGCTGGTCCTGGCCGTCCTCTCCCTGGTCATCGGCACCGGCAACAGCTCCGCCGCCGGCGCCTGGCACTTCCTCACCGGCGACCCGTCCGCCCGCGCCGACGCCCAACTCCGGCTGGCGGTGCTGGACGTACGGCTGCCGCGGACCCTCGCCGCCGTCTTCGTCGGCGGCTGCCTCGGCGTCTCCGGCTGTCTGCTCCAGGCGGTCACCCGCAACCCACTGGCCGAAACCGGACTGCTGGGCGTCAACTCCGGCGCCGCCTTCGCCGTCGTCCTCGGCCTCACCTTCTTCGGCGCCGCCTCACCCACCGCCCTGATGGGCTGGGCCCTCGCCGGCGGACTGGCCGCCAGCGCCGTGGTGCTGCTGCTCGCCGCGTCCGGCCGCACCGCCGGCTCCCCGCTCCGCCTCGTCCTCACCGGCACCGCCATCGGCGCCACCTTCCACGGCCTGACCTCGTACGTCCTGCTCGGTACCCAGGCGACGTTCGACACCTACCGCTACTGGACGATCGGCTCGCTCGCCGGGGTGGAGAGCGCCGACCTGCTGCCGCTGCTCGCCCCGGCGGGCGTCGGGCTGCTCGTCGCGTTCGGTTGCGCCCGCCCGCTGTCGGCGCTCGGCCTCGGCGACGACAGCGCCCGCTCGCTCGGTCACCACCCGGGCCGCATCCGCCTCGCGGTGGCCGCCGCCGTCTCCCTCCTCGTCGGCTGCGCGGTCGCCGTCGCCGGACCGATCGCCTTCCTCGGGCTGCTCGCGCCGTACGCCGCGCGCGCCGTCGCCGGGCCCCGCCTGGCCGCCCAACTCGCCCTCTCCGCACTGGTCGCCGCCGTCGTCATGCTCCTCGCCGACATCCTCGCCCGCGTGCTCATCCGCCCCTGGGAGACGCCGGTCAGCGTGCTGCTCGCCTTCGTCGGCGGCCCGCTGCTCATCTGGATCGCCCGCTCCTCCCGCCTGAGCACCGACGGAGCGTCCGCATGAGCGCCCCGCACACCGGAGCCCCGCGCCCCGGGATCGAGCTGCCGGACACCACCGTGCTGCGCACCGGCACCCTCTCCTGGCTCTTCCCGCGCCGCGGCGCGCTGGCGGCGGCGCTCCTCGTCCCGCTGCTCGCCGTGCTCATCGCCCTGTCGGTGACGGCGAGTTCGACGGGGATGAGCCTGCCGCGGACGCTCGGCGGGCTGCTCGGCACCGGCGACGCCGGGACGGTCATGGTCGTCCGGGACTTCCGGCTGCCGCGCGTCCTGGTGGGCCTCATGGTGGGCGCCGCGCTCGGCGTCTCCGGCTGCCTCACCCAGACCCTCGCCGGCAACCGCCTCGCCACCCCCGACCTGATCGGCGTCAACGAGGGCGCCACCGCCGCGGTCGTCGCCGCCGCGGCCGGATCGACCACCGGTATGGTCGGCGACTGGTGGCTCGGCCCCCTCGGCGCCGTCGCCGCCGCCGGTGTCGTCGTCCTCTGCGCGGGCGGCGCGGGCACCGCCGGCTACCGCGTCCTCGTCGTCGGCATCGGCGTCTCCACCACCATCGGCGCCGTCAGCGACCTGCTGATGTCCCGCGAGAACGACAACACCGCGGGCGGCGTTTTCCTCTGGGCCGTCGGCAGCCTCAGCGGCCGCGACTGGAGCGCCGGCACCCCGCTGCTGATCGCCCTCCTCGTCCTCGTCCCGCTCGCCCTCGCCTCCGGGCACCGGCTGCAACTGCTGCGCTTCGACGACGACATGGCCGCCGCCCTCGGCGTCGAACTGCGCCGGGTGCGGGCCGCCGCCCTCGCACTGGCCGTGGCGCTGGCCGGGATCGCGGTCGGCGTCGGCGGACCCCTCGCCTTCGTCGGTCTCGCCGCGCCCGTCCTCGCCCAGCGGATGGCCGGGCCCACCCGCGTCCCGGTGGTCTGCTCGGCGCTGACCGGTGCCGCCCTCGTCGTCGCCGCCGACGCGCTCGGTCGCGTCGCCGCCCCCGTCGAACTGCCCGTCGGCGTCGTCACCAGCGTCCTCGGCGGCCCCTTCCTGCTCTGGGTCCTCTTCCGCGCGGACCGCCCCGCCCGAAAGGACTGATCCGCCATGACCGACCGGCCGACCCGCACCCCCGGCCTGGAACTCCGCGACCTGTACGCCGGATACCCCGGCCGCCCCGTCGTGCGGGACGTCTCCCTCACCGTGCCCGCCGGGCGGGTCGCCGCGATCGTGGGCCCCAACGGCTGCGGCAAATCCACCCTGTTGCGCGCCGCCGCCCGGCTGCACGCCCCGGACTCCGGCACCGTGCACGCCGACGGCGCCGACCTCTGGGCCCTCGGCCGCCGCCGCGCCGCCCACCACGTCGCCCTGCTGCCGCAGTCGCCCCGCGCCCCCGAGGCGGTCACCGTCGCCGGACTCGTCCGCTACGGGCGCCACCCCCACCAGGGACTGCTGCGCCAGTGGTCACGCGAGGACGAGGCGGCCGTCCGCGCCGCGCTGGACGCGACCGGCACCACCACGCTCGCCACCGAACGCCTCGACCGGCTCTCCGGCGGCCAGCGCCAACGCTGCTGGCTGGCGATGGTCCTGGCCCAGCACACCCCGGTCGTGCTGCTCGACGAGCCCACCAGCGCCCTCGACCTCGGCCACGCCGTCGACGTCCTCACCCTCGTCCGCGAGGTGGCCGCCGCCGGCCGCACCGTCGTGATGGTCCTGCACGATCTGGCGGCCGCCGCCCGCTACGCCGACACCGTCGTCGCGATGAAGGACGGCCGCGTCGTCGCCCAGGGCGCCCCGTCGGACATCGTGGACGCGGCGCTGGTCAAGGAGGTGTACGGGCTGGACGCCGACATCCTGCGGGCCCCGGGCGACGGGGCGCCGGTCGTCGTCCCCCGCGCGGGCGCACCGCTGCCGGCGGCCGGCTGACGTGCGGTGACCACGGTGCGGGGCGGCGGACGCGCCGCCGCCCCGCACTCCGCCGGACCGCGCCCGGCCAGGTCGCGTCCCGCGGTTCGAAGGGCCCGGGTCCGGCCGCGCTCCGGCCGGACGCCGGGTCAGCGGGGACCGGCCAGGGCCTCCGCCGCGGCGACGCCGGAGGCGGCCGTCGCCCCGTGCGTGAAGAGCCGCACCGCCCCGGGCACCTCCGCCCCGGGCAGCCCCATCTCCACCACGACCGCGTCCGGCCGCGCCGTCACGAGCGAGGTGAGCGCGTCGGCCATCCAGCCGTGCCGTGCGGCGTCGCGCACCACCACGACCAGCGGCCGCCCCGTGGCCGGGGCCAGCGCCCGCTCCTCCAGCACCCCGGGACGGCCGGTCACCTCGTGGCGGGGGATCCGTACGGACGTGGTGCCGGGCAGCCGCTCGCGCAGCGGCGCGGCGACGCCCCACGGCGTGGCGTTGCCGACCGCGAGGTTGGTGGACGGCACCAGCTCCACCACATGCGCCGGCGCGGCCAGCGGCAGCACCCCGTCGCCCGCGCCGCTGATCCGCAGGGCGCGCCGCGCGGCGACGAAACCGATGTCGCGGCTGACCGGATCGGCGGGCACCGAGCGGCGCAGCGCGGCCGACCAGCGGGCGAACCCGCCGACCCGCTCGGCCGCCTCGGCCAGCCGCTCCGGCGGCAGCGTGCCCGCGGACGCGGCGGCCACCAACGCGCCGACCAGCAGTTCCGCGGTGTCCTCCCCGGCGTTCTCGCCGCCGACGCAGAGCGCGTCGGCACCCGCGGTGATCGCCCGCACGGCGGCGCCGTCGATGCCGTAGAGACCGGTGACGGCGCCCATCTCGATGGCGTCGGTGACGATCAGCCCGTCGAAGCCCAGCTCCCCGCGGAGCAGATCGATCAGGATCCGGCGGCTGAGCGTGGCGGGCACCTCCCCGTCGTAGGCGGGGACCAGGAGGTGGGCGCTCATGACCGCGCGGACGCCCGCGTCGAGGGCGGCGCGGAACGGCGGCAGCGCCTGCGCCGCGATCTCCTCGGCGCTGGCGTCGTAACGGGGCAGCCCGTGGTGGGAGTCGACGGCGACGTCCCCGTGACCGGGGAAGTGCTTGGCGCACGCGGCGACCCCGGCGGACTGGAGGCCGCGCACCCACGAGGAGGCGTGCCGGGAGACCACCTTGGCGTCCACCCCGAACGACCGGACGCCGATGATGGGGTTGTCGGGGTTGGAGTTGACGTCGACGCTGGGCGCGTAGTCCAGGCTCACCCCGGCGGCGTGCAGTTGGCGTCCGAGGTCCCGGGCGACGGCCTCGGTCAGCTCGGTGTCGTCGACGGCGCCGAGCGCGAAGTTGCCGGGCCGGGTGGCTCCGGTCGCCGCCTCCAGCCGGGTGACGTCACCGGCCTCCTCGTCGATGGCGATGATCAACTCGGGGTTCTCCGCGCGTAGTTGCGCCGCGAGCTGCGCCACCTGCTCCACGCTGGTGATGTTCCGGGTGAAGAGCACCACGGAGGAGAGTCCCTCGGCGATGGCGCGCAGGATCCACGGCGGCGCCACGGTGCCGGTGAACCCGGGCTGGAGGACGGAGAGGGCGAGCCGCCGCAGTTCCTTGCTGTGCATGGTGGAGGACATCGACCGGCCTTCCGGGTAGTGCCGACAATGTTCATTGGTACAGGCCAATGGATATTGGCCTGTACCAATTGCCGCTGTCAAGGATGCCCGCCGCCGGGCCCGACGGCCACCTCCGTGCCGCCCCGTTTCCCGGCCGTCCGTCCCGCCGCCGCCCGGCGCCCCTTCGGGGCGAGGGTCAACTGCCGCTCCCGCCCCGTTCGTTGACGCCGCGTCGAATCTCGGACGAGTGTTGACATGCTGGCGTGGTCTAGTCCACTTTGGTGTGACGCGAGTGAAGCAAGGGGCAGTTGTGACCCGCCCCCGGGCAGCGCGGCACACCCGCCGCCGCTGCCGGGAAGGGCCGGCCCCTCCCGGTACGGGGCGCCGCGCGGCGCCCCGCCCCGGCACTTGACCCGCCTGGCGACCACCGTCCTCACGGTGCCGGGCGAGCGCCCGCCGCCCCCGTCACCACCCGCACCGACTCCTTCCGCACGCGCATCCCTCCCGACCGACGGCCGTCCGTGCCGCCGCGCCCCGCGCGGCCCCCCACCGCCACCGACGCGCCCGTCCGGACCTCCCGCACCCGCCGCCCGCCCCACCGGGCCCGGCGCGGCGCACCCGGGAAACGGCCCCGCGGCCACCGGACCTTCGAGCTTTGGAGTGCACACATGCCGGCCCCCGGCCACCTGTACCGAGCACCTTCCGCCGTCCCGTACTTCAGCGCGGACGCCGACACCTACCTGGCCCGCACCCCGCTGCGCGACCTCACCAAGACCCGCCCGCTGCGGGTGCTGTCCGAGGCCGACTTCGCCCACTGGCAGACCTACGGATACGTCATCGTCCGCGAGGCCGTCCCCGCCGCCGCGGCGGCCCGGCTCCTCGACTTCGCCTGGGAGTTCCAGGGCCTCGACCCCGCCCGCCCCGACACCTGGTACCAGGACCGCCCCTACCGCTCGGAACTCGACCGTGAACTGCACATCTACGGCTTCGTCGAGGCGTACCACCACCAACTGCTGTGGGACAGCCGGCAGGCGCGGCGGGTCCACGACGCGTTCACCGACGTCTGGGACTGCGAAGAACTGTGGGTCACGCTGGACCGCCTCAACCTCAACCCGCCCAACATCAACAACCGCGACCGCGCGCTGATCCCCGCCACCGACCGGGGATTCGACATCACGCTCCACTGGGACATCGATACCTCCCTCGGCGTCCTGCCCCAGCGCGTCCAGGGAATCATCGCCCTGAACGACACCGACCCCGCCACCGGCGGATTCCAGTGCGCCCCGGAACTCTTCCGCGATTTCGACCGCTGGAAAGCCCGCCAGCCACCGGGCCGCGACCCGATCCGGCCCCGTATCGACCCGGCCGAAATTCCCGTCGTCCGCCCCGAATTGCGCGCCGGTGACCTGTTGATATGGAATGGCGCACTCGCGCACGGCGTCGCCCCGAACACCTCCGACGGCGGTGTCCGGGCGGTCCAATATCTCTCGATGATGCCCGCCCTCGAATCCCACGAGGAATTGCGCCGCTCCCGTATCGATTCCTGGCGCCATCTGCGGACCCCGGAATGGAACGCGACGCTGCTCGGCGACGTGTTCCGGCATGAATCCCTCCGCTACGGCCGGGCCACGCTCAATCCGCTCGGCGCCAAACTGCTGGGCCTCGAATCCTGGCACGCCGACCCCACCGCACAGCCGACCGGAGACGGGGCATGGACCGCATCTGTCTGACCCTTCCCACCAACCGGGAATGCGCCGCGACCCTCACCGCACTCGGCGAGGAAGCCGCCTTTGCCGCCGCACACTTCGGCGTCGAGGTCGATCTGCTGATCCTCGACTCCGCGGGCGCCGCGGACCGTGCCCGCCACGCCCGCGCGGCCCGCGCCGCCGCCGGCGCCCACGTCACCGTCCACCACCTCGACGAAGCCGCCCAACGCGACTTCCTGCGGCGCGCCATCGCCCGCGCCGGACTGGCCAAACCCGAGCTGCTGCTCGACCTGATGCTCCCCGGCCGGCTCTCCTACGGCGCCTGCACCAACCGCGCCTTCCTCCTCGCCGCCGCCCTCGGCTGCCGCTCCGTCCACCGCCGGGACTCCGACAGCCGCTACCAGACCCACCACGGCGAGCCCGTGTACCCGATCCACCACGAACTGCTCACCCTCGGCAGACCCGCCCGCGACGCGGCCGGCGCCGTCACCGCGAACGCCCTCGACGCCGCACACGCCGGTAAACCCGTGGTGATGGCCGGCGCCTCCTTCGTCGGCGAACTCTCCGTCGACATCGGGGAAATCCTCGCCACCGACCCCGACGCCTACCGGGAAATCGTCGGACTGTGGGCCCCCGAAAGCTGGTCCGCGGCAGAGAAGAAGGAATTGGCGGACGTCTCCTTCCGCGGCGCCGGAACCGCCCCTTTCACCGGTGACCGTTCCGTTCTGGAACTCGTCGACCCCATGGACGTCGACATGTGCAACATCGGCTTCCACCGTATTCAGGAAGACGTCCCGCTGCCCCCGGCCACCGACACCATCGGCAGCGACTATCTCCTCTTCCACCTCGCCCGCAGCGCCACTCTCCCCGGCGTGCGGCACAACCGCCATATCGTCAACTACTACACGAAAGAGCGCCGCACCGACGCCGGATTCCTCGCCTATCAACTGCGGTTCGTGAAATTCCTCCTCTCCATGCTGTACCTCCACCACCTCTACGACCGGATGGCGCACGCCGGAGCCGCCCTGCTCGACGCGGACGAGCGGGTGCGCGCCGCCGACATCGCCCTCTTCGCCCGGGAGAGCGCCCACCTCGACCCGGCGGAGAACCGGCGCCGGCTCACCGTCCTCGACCGCTGCTACCGCCGCCTCGGCGGGCGCTACGCGGAGGTCGCCGACCACCTCGTCACCCACCGCGCCCGGCTGCTCGACGAAGCCCGCCGCGACATCGAGGACTTCGCCCTGCTCACCGAGGTGTGGCAGCCCCTCGTCGCGGCGAGCGCGGCGACCGCCGTACCCCGCCCGGGCCGGGAGCGCGGATGAACGGCCCCGGCACCCGGCTGCGTACCGCCCTCGCCGCCACCGACGACGACCGCCTCCTGCTCGACCTCACCGGCATCGAGGAACGCTACGACGCGCTCATCCGCGAACTGCCCGGCACCGACGTCCGGTTCGCCCTCAAGGCGTGCCCCGCCGACGAGGTCCTGACCCGCCTCGCCCGGCGCGGCGCGGGCGTCGACGCGGCGAGCCCCCGCGAGATCACCCAGGCGCTCACCGCCGGCGTCCCGCCCGCCCGCATCCACTACGGCAACACCGTCAAATCCGACCACGACATCGCCCGCGCCCACCGCCTGGGCATCACCGACTTCGCCACCGACAGCGCCGAGGACGTCGCCGCCCTCGCCGCCCACGCCCCCGGCGCCCGCGTCTTCTGCCGCCTCGCCACCGACGGCGACGGCGCCCTGTGGGGCCTGACCGGCAAGAACGGCTGCTCCGCCGAGGACGCCGTCCGCGTCCTGGAAACCGCCCGGGACGCCGGACTGACCCCCGCCGGACTCTCCGTCCACGTCGGCTCGCAGCAGATGACCGCCGGCGCCTGGCGCACCGCACTCGACCGCCTCGCCGCCGTCCTCACCGCCCTGCGGCACCGCGGCATCACCCCCGACCACCTCAACCTCGGCGGCGGACTGCCCGCCCTCGGCTACCGCGACCGGCACGGACGCGACCTCGACCCGCCGCTCGACAAGATCTTCGCCGTCCTCCGCGAGGGCATGCGGCACCTCTCCGACGCCGCCGCCCGCCCGCTGGACTTCCGTATCGAACCGGGCCGCCACCTCGTCGCCGACCATGGCGCCATCCGCGCCCACGTCAGCCGCCTCGCCACCCGCCGCGCCCCCGACGGCACACCCCGCCACTGGCTCTACCTCAGTTGCGGCAAGTTCAACGGGCTCTACGAGATGGACGCCGTGCAGTACCGCCTCGTCTTCCCCACCCGGCCGGACAGCCGCACCGTGCCCGCCGTCGTCGCCGGACCCACCTGCGACAGCGACGACGCCTTCTCGTCCGGCCACCCCGTCCCCGTCCCGGCGGACGCCGCCTCCGGCGACCCCGTCTGGATCCTCTCCACCGGCGCGTACGCCCTCAGCTACATGACCCGCCAGTTCAACGGCTTCGACCCGCTCCCGTACACCTGCGTCACCGGCGACGGCGCGCGGGCACCCGAAAGGCGGCCGGCAGATGAGACCTGACGTGCGGATACGGCAGCTCGCCGACGGCGACTGGGACGCCCTGACCGCCCTGGAGGCGGCCACCTACACCCCCCTCGGCCTCTCCGAGGGCCGCGCCGCCCTCCGGTCCCGGGCCCGCGTCTCCCCGGCGACCTGCTTCGCCGCCGAGACCGGCGGGCGCCTCGCGGGCTATCTGCTGGCCCTGCCCTACCCGCCCCACGCCCACCCGCGGCTCACCCGCGCCGAGGACCGCGCCTTCGTCTCCCGCAACCTCCACCTCCACGACCTCGTCATCGCCCCGCCGCAGCGCCGCCGCGGACTGGCCGGGCTGCTGCTGGAGAGGCTGACGGCCACCGCGCACGGCTACGACCAGATCTCCCTGATCGCCGTCGGCGGCAGCCACCCCTTCTGGGCGGCCCACGGCTTCACCGCCGACCCCGAGACCGCCCCCGGCCCCGACTACGGACCGGACGCCGTCCGCATGGTCCGCCCGCTGCCCCCGCCCGCCGGACACGCCGCCGGAGCGCGGCGCCCCCTGCGCCACCGCCCCGCCGCGCCCCGTGAAGTGAGCTGATCGCGTGTTCCGACTCGACGACCCGTTCCGCCGCGCCCTGGGCGCCATCGCCGCGCTCTTCTGCTGCCTGGGCTTCCAGTACGCCACCTGGACCGCGCGGCTGCCGCAGCTCAAGGCCGACCTGGGCCTGAGCGCCGCCGAGGTCGGGCTGCTGCTGATGGCCGCCGGAGTGGGCGCCGCCGTGTCGTTCCCGCTGGTCGCGGCGGTGATGCGGCGCCTGGGCTCGTACCGGCTCGCGCCGCTGGCGGCCCTCGGCCTGGCCCTCGCCCTCCTCGCACTGGCCGCCGCGCCGAACTACCCGGCCGCCCTGGCGGTGATGTGCGTCGACGGCGTCCTGGTGGGCTGCTTGAACGTGGCGATGAACGCGCAGGGCGCCGCACTGGAAGCCGCGCACGAACGCACCGCCATGGCCCGGCTGCACGCCGTCTTCAGCGGCGGCTCCCTGGCCGCCGCACTGCTCGCCTCCGCCACCCACGCCCTCACCCCGTCCGTGGCCGCGCACTTCACCGTCGCCGCCGTCCTGCTGCTGGCACTGGTCGCCTTCGCGGCGCCGCGGCTGCTGCGGGAGGAGCCGCCCGCGGCGGACGACGGCAAGGAGAAGGCGGAGCGGCCCCGCCGCACCTGGCGGCTGCCGACCGCGATGACGCTGTGGATGTGCTGCGCGATGGTCTTCGGCACCATCACCGAGGGCGCCATGAACGACTGGTCCGCGCTGTACCTGACGGACGCGGTGCACGCCTCCGCGCAGGTCGCGCCGCTGGGCATCGCCGTCGTCTCCGGAATGATGGTGATCGCGCGGCTCTTCGCCGACGGCTGGCGCAGCCGCTTCGGTGACGGCCGCGTCGTCCGGGCCGGCGCCACCCTCGCGGGCGCCGGGCTCACCCTGGCCCTGCTGAGCGGCGGTGTCGTCCCGGCGCTGCTCGGCTTCGCCTGCGTCGGCCTCGGCGTCGCCGCGGTCACCCCGTGCGTCTACGTCGCCGCCGCGCGGCAGGGCTCCGACGCCCTCACCCTCGTCGCCGCCATGGGCACCACCGGACTGCTCGCCGGACCGCCGCTGATCGGCTTCCTCGCGGGCGCCGCCGGACTGGTCTGGGGGATGGCCGCCGTCGCCGCGTCGGCGCTGGTGGTCGCGGTGTGCGCCACCCGCATCCGCTGGCCGCGGCCCGCCTTGAGCGGTCACGCCGCGGGGCCGGGGGAGAGCCCGGCGGCATGACGAAGGGGGCCTTTCCGTCCTCCGCCGAACCGGCGGATCACGGAAAGGCCCCCTTCATCAGGTCAGGACCGGGCGTCCTCGGCTTCCTGCTTCGCGCGCTCCGCCGCCTGCTTCTCCTTGATGCGCACGGCCTCCTTGCGCACCTCGGCCTGGGTGGCACGCTCACGGACCAGCCACTCGGGCTGCTCCTGCTTCAGCGCCTCGATCTGCTCGGTGGTCAGCGGCTCGGTGACGCCGCCCCGGGCGAGCCCCGCGATGGAGACGCCGAGCTTCGCCGCCACCACCGGGCGCGGGTGCGGGCCGTTGCGGCGCAGCTCCGCCAGCCACTGCGGCGGCTCGGCCTGGAGCGCGTTCAGCTCCGCGCGGGTCACCACGCCCTCCTGGAACGCGGCGGGCGTGGCCTGGAGGTACACGCCCAGCTTCTTGGCCGCCGTCGCGGGCTTCATGGTCTGGGTGGTCTGCTGGGACTTCATGAGGTCAAGGGTATCGAGCGCCGGGAGGGCCGCCGACCACGACCGGATACCCTGGCGGCGTGACAGGCTCGGAAGTAACCCCGTCGTTCCGCCTCGCGTACGTCCCCGGCGTGATCCCCGGCAAATGGGTGCGGATCTGGCAGGAGCGGCTGCCGGACGTCCCCCTCACCCTCGTACCGGTTCCCGCCGCCGACGCCCACGCGACGCTGCGCGCCCGCGAGGCGGAGGCGGGCTTCGTCCGGCTGCCCGTCGACGGCGACGATCTCCACGCCATCCCGCTCTACACCGAGACGACCGTCGTCGTGGTCCCCAAGGACCACCTGATCACGGCCGCCGAGGAGGTCACCACGGCCGATCTGGCCGACGAGACGGTGCTGCACCCCCTCGATGACACCCTCGGCTGGGAGACCCTGCCCGGCGAGGCGGCCTTCACCCGCCCGGAGACCACCGCGGACGCGATCGAGCTGGTCGCCGCCGGGATCGGACTGCTCGCCGTCCCGCAGTCCCTCGCCCGCCTCCACCACCGCCGCGACCTCACCTACCGGCCGCTCACCGACGCCCCGGTCTCCCGCGTCGCCCTGTCCTGGCCCAAGGACGACCCGGCCGAGCTGGTCGAGGACCTCATCGGCATCGTCCGCGGCCGCACCGTCAACAGCACCCGCGGCCGCCCCGCCGCCCGCCCGGCCGAGGACCGTACGGGCGAGAAGCGCCGTACCGCCGCCAAGGGGCAGAACGGCTCCGCCCGCAAGAGCGGCGGCACGGGCCGAGGCGCCGCCAAGGGCCGTACCGCCCGCTCCGGCGGCGCGAAGAGCACCCACCGCGGCGCGCCCCGCCGCAAGCCGTAGCTGTAGCCGTAGCCGTACGGAGAGCGCCGGGCCGACCGGCCCCACGGCGTGACGGAGCGGGCCCGGCCGGAGCAGCGGTGCTCCGGCCGGGCCCGCTCCCGTACCTCCCTCAGTCCCGCGACCCGGCCGGCTGCGGCTCCGTGCCGTCGTCGACCGGGACGCCCAGAGGACGGGCGAGACCGACCACGCCCTCGTCGAGGCGCTGGAGGTGGCGCAGCACGCGGGAGGCGACCGAACCGGTCGGCGGGGTGCGGCTGCCCTCCTCCTTCAAAATCGCGGCGATGCTGGCGCCGGCGCCGACCTTCGCCCCGGTCGGCTCGTCGCGGACATGGGCCGCGACCACCTCGATGTTGCGGGCGATCCGCTGCCCGGCCCGGCCCAGCCGCGGATCGGCGGCGACGTTCCGGCTGTCCGGCACCAGCTCCGCGGTGGCCGCCAGCGACCGGGCGTGGAACGCGGAGGTCTCCAGCAGCGCCACCAGATAGCGCGCGGTACGGCGCCGTCCGCGCAGCGGGGTGATCGGATGCGTCAGCGGCTTGGTCGACGCCCGCAGCTCGTCCAGCGCGGTGTCCAGATCCCGCGCCCGGCCCAGCAGATCGGACGCGGGGCCGCCGCAGAGCTGCTCCACCGCCGCCGACACCACGTCGCCGAGCCGGTCCAGGACGGTGCCCAGCAGTTCGTCGGTACGGCTGTCGGTGTGCACCGGCAGCACCACCATCGCGGCGATGATCCCGCAGACCGCCCCCAGCGCCGTCTCCTCGATGCGCAGCACCAGCACATCGAGGCTGTAGGTGTTCAGCAGCGTGTAGAGCATCCCCAGCATCGCCGTGACGAAGAACGACATCAGCGCGTACGACAGGGGAGCGGTGAAGAACATCGCGAAGATGAAGAGCAGGACGAGGGCGAACGCGATCCAGGTGTGGCCGCCGACCAGACCGGCCAGCGCCACACCGGCGACCACGCCGAGGACGGTGCCGAGCACCCGGCGGTAGCCCTTCACCAGGATCTCGCCGGTGGACGCGGTGTTGAGGAAGACCACCCAGCAGGTCAGCACCGCCCAGTACCAGCGCTGGGTGGAGAGGAACTCACCGCCGATGATGGCCAGCACCGAGCCGACCGCCACCTGGAACGCGGCGCGGGTGGTGGGCCGCTGCAACCCCGTCCGGTCCTCCTCCGGCTCCTCCTCGGCGCCGGCGAGCGCCACGTCCTCCGCGTCGAACTCCTCACGGGAACGGGTCGTCGCCGGGGAGTCGTTGGACTCGTCCTGCGGCCCGTCGAGCGCCAGCCGCAGACCCATGACGGCGCGGGCGACCTCACCCAGACCGCGGAAGACGTCCTGGACGGCGGTCGAGGCGCGCGGCAGCTTCTCCTCGTCGCGGTAGCCCAGCAACCGGTTGCGGACATGGGCGACGGCGGTGCCCCGGTCGGCGGAGGCGGGCCGGGAGACGAGGTGGTGCAGGGCGTTCAGATCGCGGCGGAGGGTCGCGGTGACCTTGGCGTCCGCGGCGATGAGGTCGGGCCCCGACGCCGTCACCGTCGCGTTGGGCAGATGCAGCGTCAAGGTGTTGGCGCGCTCCGCGCTGCGGGCGTTGAGCAGCAGCACCCCCAGCCGCTCGGTGGCGATCTCGGCGTCCGCGATACGCCGCTCCAGCAGCGCCGCGGTGGCGGTGTCCCGGGTGCCCTCCTCCAGCCGGTCCTGGATCATCAACGCGGCCTCGTGCAGCCGGGCGGTGCGCTCGCGCAGATCGGCGACGACGCCGTCCAACTCCTCGGGCCCGGCGTCCAGCAGCTCGATCTGGCTGGTCACCAACTGCGCCAGCCTCGCCCGGAACGCGTCGCGCAGCCGCCGCAGGATGCGCTGCGGCGTCTCCGGGACGACGGCGAACCGGACGACGGCGCTGCACGCGAAGGCCAGGACCAGCGTCAGACAGAGCATCGGCAGCCCCTCGACGGACGAGCCGACGAAGAGCGAGACGAAGTAGATCTGGAAGCCGATGAGCCCCAGCGCGGTGCCGCGGTCGCCGAAGCGCCGGCAGTAGACCGCGCCGAAGATCAGCAGGATGAAGAAGACGTCACCCGCGATGATGCGGGAGTTGAGGAGGGTGCTGAGCGCCACCGCCGCCAGCGCCACGGGCAGCCCCAGCGCCAGCGTCACCGCCTGATCGCGGACCTGCTTCTCCTTGATGGCGAAGGTCGCGACCATCGCCGTCATCGCCCCCGCGACGGTGTGGGTCATATCGGTGCCGAGCGCCGTCAGCACCACGAGGGTCAGCGCGATGGCCGCGACCGTGCGCAGCCCCGCCATCAGCCGCAGCAGTCCGGGGTCGGATGCCGCGAATCGGTCCCACGCACCGCTCGCACCCCGCCGTATCCCTGCGCTCACGCTCTCCCCACCTCTGCCCTGACCTGCGGATGCCTCAGCATGGCATGCGGTTCTCCCGTCGCACAGAGCCGGTCGTCCGGGTGAACACACCGCGACGGCCTCCGGCCCGGCGCGCCGCCGGAGCGAGGGGCCACGCCGGGCGCGCGGAGCCGGGCCGCGCCGGTGTCCGCCGTCCGAACACGGCCTGGACCGGCAGGGGTTGACGTGTTACTCATGGTGACGACCGGTGGGCGCACGGTGCTCGCGCCGTACGCGGGGGCGCGCGCCCGCGCACCGCCGTCCCGTACGCGACATCCGCCGCCGCGGCCGTGCGCGACGCCACCGGCCGACCCGTCCGTGAGACCCGAGGAGCTGCCCGATGCCCAAGTCCGTCGCCGCCGTACTGCGTTCCACCGGTGCGCCGCTCTCCGTCGAGACCATCGACGTGGCGCCGCCCCGGGCGGACGAGGTACGGGTGAAGGTGGCCGCCTCCGGTGTCTGCCACACCGACACGGGGCTGATGGCCACCGCCCAGGAGGGGCAGTTGCCGCTCATCCTCGGGCACGAGGGCGCGGGCGTGGTGGCGGAGGTCGGCCGGGACGTCACCGGCGTGACGGTCGGCGACCGGGTCGTCCTCAGCTACGCCTACTGCGGTGCGTGCGTCCGCTGCGTCGCCGGGCAGTACGTCCACTGCCGCAGCGTGATGGCGCTGAACTTCGGCGGCACCCGCGCGGACGGGAGCACCGCCTACAGCTACCGGGGCGCCCCGCTCCGAGGGCACTTCTTCGGGCAGTCGTCCTGGTCGGGCCAGATCATCACCTCACCGCGCAACCTCATCCGGGTCGACGACGACCTGCCGCTGGCACGGCTGGCCCCGCTGGGCTGCGGGGTACAGACCGGCGCGGGCGCGGTCCTCAACACCCTCGATCCGATGCCCGGCAGCTCCCTCGCCGTGTTCGGCGCCGGCTCCGTCGGCCTCTCGGCGGTGATGGCCGCGAAGGTCGCCGGCTGCGCCGTGATCGTCGCCGTCGAGCCCCGTGCGGACCGGCGCGCCCTCGCTCTGGAGCTGGGCGCCACCCACGCCCTCGATCCCGTGGCCGCCGACGCCGCCGCGGAGATCATCCGGCTCACCGGCGGGGGAGCGGACCACTCCGTCGAATGCGTCGGTCTGCCGGGTGTCCTGCGCCAGGCCCTGGAGTGTCTGGCCTCGCCGGGCGTCTGCGCCACCGTCGGATTCCGGGGCGCCGAGAACGACATCACCATCAACCAGGGGCATCTGCTCTTCGGCCGCTCTCTGGTCGGTGTCGTCGAGGGGGACGCGGATCCGCATGAATTCATCCCGCGGCTGATCGCACTGCACCGCGCGGGGCGTTTCCCCTTCGACCGGCTCCTCACCGAGTTCCCCGTCGAGAAGATCAACGAGGCGATCGACGCGGCACACCACGGAGCGGTCGTCAAGCCCGTGGTCATCTTTCCCGGATGACGGACATACAGGTCTCCGCCCGGTACCCGGGCCGGGCAATTCCGTTCACCCTCCGTGCACCCCGGTAATTCGGACGTGGTAAAGAATGCGTTAGGACATGCACCCATACAGTCTTACCGCGTGTCCTCGGAGTGAGCGGTCCTCCCATGTGGCCGCCCCGCAAGGGTATTTGGAGTACAAATCTTGAAAATTGGTATCAAAGGTATGCGGCGGTCCGGCGCGGCAGTCGTAACCGCCGGTGCCGTCCTGTCCGCCGGTGTGTTCGCCGCACCGGCACAGGCGGCCGCCCCCAAGGCGCCGTCGATCGTCGCCAAGGGCGGCTTCGTGATGAACTACGGCACGGGTCAGGCGCTCTACAACAAGGCCGCCGACACCCGTCGCTCCACCGGTTCCACCACCAAGATCATGACTGCCCGGGTGGTGCTGGCCCAGAGGGGGCTGAACCTCGACTCCAAGGTCACGATCCAGAAGGCGTACAGCGACTACATCGTCCGCAACAACGCCTCCTCGGCTCACCTGATCGTCGGTGACAAGGCCACCGTCCGTCAGCTTCTGTACGGCCTGCTGCTGCCGTCCGGCTGCGACGCGGCGTACGCCCTCGCCGACAAGTTCGGCAGCGGCTCCACCCGCGCCGCCCGGGTGAAGTCGTTCATCGGCAAGATGAACGCCACCGCCCGGAGCCTGGGCATGAAGAACACGCACTTCGACTCCTTCGACGGCATCAGCAACGGTTCGAACTACTCGACCCCGCGCGATCTGTCCAAGCTCGCCACCAGCGCGCTGCGGTACTCCACGTTCCGTAAGGTCGTGGGGACGAAGGCGACGAAGCGGCACACCCTCATGAAGAACGGGGGCTACCGCACGATGTCGTGGCAGAACACCAACAACCTGCTCAGCAGCTACTCCGGCGCCATCGGGGTCAAGACCGGTTCCGGTCCGCAGGCCAAGTACTGCCTCGTCTTCGCCGCCACCCGTGGGGGCAAGACCGTCGTCGGCACCGTCCTGACGTCCTCGTCGGTCGCCAACCGCACGGCGGACGCCAAGAAGCTGCTGGACTACGGCTTCAAGCGGTAATCGCGGTATCCGTCCGGGGCGGTTGACCGGACGGGGTGAGGGCCCGCCCATGACCTGCAGGTCATGGGCGGGCCCTGCGCCGTTCGCGCTCATCGGATTGTTAACGCGCGACGTTAGCCGAGTGTTAGTGGATCTTTAGAAACACCCAGCAGACTCACGCGCAGGGAAAGCGCGCGGGGCGCCGGTCCGCCGGTTGTCACCACTGCCCCGCCCCGCTTCCCGGAACGTTCCGTGAAACAACAGGAGTTGATGAATATGCGTGGTCTGCGTATCGCGGCCTTCGCCTCGGCCGCCGTCGCCGTGGCTGCCGTCACGGGTGCGGGTGTCGCCTCCGCGTCCCCGGCCGACGCGACCGCCACCGCCGCCTCCGCCTGCGCCCCGGGCACCCTGAAGGTCGGCAAGGCGTACCTGCCCGAGGGTTCCGGCGGGATGAACCACGCGGGCATCTACCTGGTGGCCAAGAACACCGGCAAGAAGACCTGCGTCATCAAGGGCTACCCGGGCCTGGCGCTGGAGGGCAAGGGCCACTCGGGCCTCAAGACCTCCGTGCACCACGGCAACACCTACTACTCCAAGGACGGTGGCGCCCGCGCCATCACCCTCAAGCCGGGCAAGGCCGCCTACGCCAACCTCGCCTGGACCCACAGCGGTGCGAACGCCGCCCAGGCCAAGTACCTCCAGGTCTCCCCGACCGGCAGCAACGCCCACGGCGTCATAGCCCTGGACGACCTCGTCGACAACCACAAGCTCGACGTGACCGCCTGGGCCGCCAAGAAGCCGAAGGTGAACTGAGGCCGATCCCTGTGGCCGGGCCCCGGATCAGCGTCCCTGGAGTGACTTGGCGTTGTCCCCGAAGGTCCAGCCCTTGGAACCGTCCCAGTTGACCGACCAGGTCATCAGTCCCTTGAGGCCGTTGTTGTAGTGCTGCCACGCCTGGGACACCTGACCGGGCGCCAGGTAACCTCCCCCGGCGCCCGGTTGGGCGGGCAGCCCCGGCACCTGCTTGTCGTAGGGCACCTTGATCGTCGTGCCCTGCACCGTCAGGCCCTTGTTCAGGCAGTCGGTCTGCGCGGTGAACCCCTCGACGGTGCCCGCCTCGTACGAGTCGCCGGAGCAGCCGTACATGCTGCCGTTGTAGTACTGCATGTTCAGCCACCACAGCCGGCCGTTGTCCGCGTACTTCTTCACGATGGGCAGGTACGCGCCCCAGATCGAGCCGTAGGTGACGCTGCCGCCGGTGACGTACGCCGTCTCCGGGGCCATGGTCAGGCCGAAGCCGTCGGGCATCTTGGCGAGGATGCCGTCGATGATGCGGATCAGGTTGGCCTGCGAGGGCGAGAGCGCGTTGATGTCGCCGCTGCCGGACAGGCCCGTCTCGATGTCGATGTCGATGCCGTCGAAGTGGTACTTCTGCAGGATCGGCACGATCGTGGCGACGAACTTGTCGGCGACCGCCTCCGAGCTGAGGTCGATGCCCGCGGTCGCGCCGCCGATCGACATCAGCACCGTCATCCCGTCGGCCTTCGCCCGGCACATCTCCTCGGGCGTCGGCACCTTCACCGTCGCGTCCATCCCGTCCTCCCACAGCGCGGTGCCGTCCGAGAGGACCACGGGGAAGGCGGCGTTGAGGACGTTGTAGCCGTGCGCGGCCATCCGGGAGTCGGTGACCGGGATCCAGCCGAGCGGCGGGTGCACGCCGTTGGCGGCGCCGTCCCAGTTCTCCCAGTAGCCCTGGAGGACCTTTCCGGCGGGCTTGGGCTTCACCCCGCAGTCGGCCGTGGTGCGCGGCGCGGGGGAGGCGGCGGCCGGGGCGGTGGGGACGGCGGCGGTCAGCAGTGGCGCGGCGACGGCCAGGGCCAGACCTGCTCTGCGCAGGCGTGACGTGCGACGACCGGACATGGCGGCTCCTCGTCCGTGCGGGGCGATGGTTCGCGGTGGCGGACCGGGCGGCGGGCCCGGACGGGCAGGTACGGCGGTGCGGCGGCCAACAACGTAAGGTGGTCCAGACCTCTCGTCAATAGGTCTGGACCAGAACGGTTCCGGAGGTGCCGGCCGACGGGCCACCGGCGTCCGTGTGGCCCGGCCGTCCGCTTCGCGGCCGTGCTCAGTCCCGGCGCGCCACCACCAGCCGGCACCGCGGCGCACCGTCCGGCCGCGTCCCCAGCTCCGGCAGCGCCCGCAGCCCGACCGCGAAACCGGCCCGCTCCAGCGCCGCGCGGACCTCACCCGGCCGGAACGGCCGGTAGTACATGACGAACGGCGGCCGCCACACCGCGTTGCGCACCCGCATCGCCCCGTCGAACGCCCACAGCGCCCAGTACGCCGCCGAACCGGGCCGGGCCGGCGCCACGACCGGGAAGACGAACCGGCCGCCCGGCCGCAGCACGCCCCGCACCTGCGCGAACAGCCCCGGCCACTCCCGCGGCAGGAAGTGCCCGAACGCGCCGAAACTCACCGCCAGATCGAAGACCGGGGCGAAGGGCAGCGCCCGCGCGTCCCCGCGCACCCACACCGTCCGGGGACCGTCGCCACCGCCGTCTCCTTCGCCGAGCGCGGCGCGGCCCACCGCGAGCATCCCGGCGCTGCGGTCCACCCCGACCACGCGCCGCCCGCACACCCGCCGCAGCATCTCCGTCCCCGCACCGGTGCCGCAGCAGACGTCGAGCCCGTCCGCGAAGGGGCCGTACTCCGCCAGCGCCGCCGCCGTCGCGTCCAGCACCGCGGGCTGCGTACGGAACGGCGTGTGGTCGAACTTGGGGGCCAGCAGGTCGTAACCCCGCTCGACGGAGGAGAGCGCCTGCGCGGCCAGCTCGCGGAACGTGGGGCCTTCACGGGTGAACATGGCGGCTCAGCATAGGGGCGGCGGTCGGCCGGGCGGTCGTGGACGCGGTCCGGTGGGGTCGTGGACGCTGCCGGTCGGTGGGGTCGGTGGGGTCGGTGGGGTCGGTGGGGTCGGCGGGCGCCTCGGCCGGGCGGCTGCTCGCGCCGTGGGCCCGGCCGCGCGTGCCGGGGGCCGCGCCCGGCACGGCCGTTCGCCCCGCGGACCCGGCCGCCCCGCCTGCGGCCGTCGTCATCCGTCCTCACGCGCTCCCCAGGACCTCCGCGAGGTCGTACCGCACCGGTTCGGCCAGTTGGGCGTAGGTGCAGCTCTCCGGGGTGCGGTCCGGGCGCCAGCGGCGGAACTGCGCGGTGTGGCGGAAGCGGTCGCCCTGCATGTGGTCGTAGGCAACCTCCAGTACGCGGTCGGGGCGCAGCGGCAGCCAGGACAGGTCCTTGGTGCCCGTCCACCGGCTCGGGCCGCCCGGCAACCGGCCGGACGCCTGGGCCTCCTCGCTCGTCCACGCCTCCCAGGGGTGCCCGGCCACCGACGGCATCAGCAGCGGCGTGAGCTCCGCCATCAGCTCCTGGCGCCGCCGCATCGGGAACGACGCGCATACCCCGACGTGCTGCAGCCGCCCCGCGTCGTCGTACAGACCCAGCAGCAGCGAGCCGACCACCGGTCCGCTCTTGTGGTGCCGCAGCCCGGCCACCACGCAGTCGGCGGTCCGCTCGTGCTTGACCTTCGTCATCACCCGTTCGCCGGGCCGGTAGGGCGACCGCGGCGGTTTGGCGACAACGCCGTCCAGCCCGGCGCCCTCGAACCGCTCGAACCACTCCCGGGCCAGCTCCGTGTCGTCGGTGGCGGGCGCCGTGAAGACCGGCGCGTCCGCCTCCCGCAACGCCGTGACCAGCGCGGTCCGCCGCGTGAGCTGCGGCTCGGACAGCAACGACGCGTCGCCGAGCGCCAGGACGTCGAACGCCACGAAGCTCGCCGGGGTCACCTCGGCGAGGTGGCGCACCCGGGAGGCGGCCGGATGGATCCGCTCCAGCAGCGCGTCGAAGTCCAGCCGCCCCTCCCGGGCGATGACGATCTCCCCGTCCAGGACGCACCGGCGCGGCACCCGCGTCCGCAGCGCCTCGACGACCTCGGGGAAGTAGCGGGTCAGCGGCTTGCCGGAGCGGCTGCCCAGCTCGATCTCGTCGCCGTCGCGGAAGACGATCGCCCGGAATCCGTCCCACTTCGCCTCGTACAGGAAGCCCGGCGGGATGGCCGCGGCGCTCTTGGCGAGCATCGGTTTGACGGGGGGCATCACCGGGAGGTCCATGCACCGGATTGTCCGGCGAAGGGCGGACGGGCGCCCGCCGGGCGGCTCCGCCACGGTCCCCTTAGCGTGGCCCCATGGCAGACGCACTGGAGCTGACCGCGGGCGGCCGCACGGTCCGGGTGACCCACCCGGACAAGGTTTTCTTCCCCGAACGCGGCTTCACCAAGGGCGACGTCGCCCGCTACTACCTCGCCGTCGGCGAGGGCATCCTGCGCGCCCTGCGCGACCGCCCGACGACCCTGCAACGCCACCCGGACGGCGTCACCGGCGAGTCCTTCTTCCAAAAACGCGCGCCCAAGAACCTCCCCGACTGGATCCCCACCGGCCGGATCGCCTTCCCCAGCGGCCGGTACGCCGACGAGATCTGCCCCACCGAACCCGCCGCCGTCCTGTGGGCCGCCAACCTCGGCTGCCTCACCTTCCACCCCTGGCCGGTGCGGCGCGCCGACACCGAACACCCCGACGAACTCCGTATCGACCTCGACCCGCAGCCCGGCACCGACTACGCCGACGCGGTCCGCGCCGCCCTCGAACTCCGCGACGTCCTCGACGGTCTGGGCCTGACCGGCCGGCCCAAGACCTCCGGCGGCCGCGGTCTCCACGTCTTCGTGCCGATCGTCCCCGAGTGGGACTTCACGCAGGTACGGCGCGCCGCCATCGCCGTCGCCCGGGAACTGGAGCGCCGCGCGCCCGACCGGATCACCACCGCCTGGTGGAAGGAGGAGCGCGGCGCCAAGATCTTCGTGGACTACAACCAGACCGCCCGGGACCGCACCATCGCCAGCGCCTACTCCGTACGCCCCTCCGCCCGCGCCCCAGTCTCCGCGCCGCTGACCTGGGAGGAGGTCCCGGACGCCGTTCCCGAGGACTTCGACATCGTCACCATGCCGGAGCGGTTCGCCGCCCTCGGCGATCTGCACGCCGGTATGGACGACGAGGCGTTCCGGCTGGACGACGCGCTGGAACTGGCCGCCCGCGACGAACGCGACCACGGCCTCGGCGATCTGCCCTACCCGCCCGAACACCCGAAGATGAAGGGCGAACCCAAGCGGGTCCAGCCGAGCCGGGCGCGGAAATGACGTCCGCCGGACGGTGAGGCGCCGACGGCCGCCGCCCAAAGGCGCGCGGGTGCCCGCGTCCCCGCTCTCACCGTCCCCGGTCCGCCCCGCCCACGTCCTGCACCAGCGGCAGCATCCGGTGCGGCACCCGCTCCCGCAGCGCCACCTCGGTGCGGGTGCGGACCACGCCCGGCAGGCTGATGAGCCGCTGGATGACGTCCTCCAGATGCTCCGCGTCCCGGGCGACGACCCGGGCCAGCAGATCGCCGCCGCCGGTCGTGGAGAACGCCTCGATGATCTGCGGCACCTCCGCCAGCGCGTCGGCGACCTCCTCCAGATGCCCCTGCTCCACCTCGATATGGGCGAACGCCAGCACCGGGTGGTCCAGCGCGGCGGGGGACAGACGCGGAGCGTACGCGGTGATGACACCGTCGCGTTCCATCCGGTCCAGCCGCGCCTGGACGGTCCCGCGGGCCACGCCCAGCAGCCGTGCGTACTCCCGCACGCTGGTCCGCGGCGCCTCCAGCAGCAGCCCCAGAATCTTCGCGTCCAAGGCGTCCACGGCCATGTTCCAGGGCCTTTCCAGGGGCGGTGTCCGACCCCGGGACTGTATCAACGGCCCAGCTCAGCGGCGTGGTGAGGCCGCGCCGGGTACGCCGGCCCGCTCATCCGGCCGTCCGGAAGGACCGCCCGCCGCGCGCCCGGCCCGGCTCAGGGGAAGGAGACCACCGTCGACGGCACGGTGGTGTCGCCCGACGTCGGACCGCCCACCCCGTTGACGACGTGCTCGTACTGGCCCTTGCCGCCCAGCGACACCACCAGCAGCCCGTGCAGCTTGACGCCCGGCTTCTCGGGGACGGCGAAGCCGTGGTCCTGCCGGATCGACGGGTCGACGTTGTAGAAGCAGTAACTGCCCAGGCCCCAGCCCTCGTGCTCGGTGACCTCGCCGTCGACGAGGTACGCGGCGAAGCCCTTGGTGTCGCCGTCCTGGACCGCCGCCTGGTTCGGCGCGTCGTACGCCTTCTCGTTCTGGAAGAAGATCGTGCGGCCCCGCTCACCGAGCCAGTGCACGTCGTACTTGTTGAAGTGCTCGACGAACAGGCCGGTCGCCAGCACGCCGTCACCGTTGACGCGTACGCCGTAGTCCGCGCGGTTGACGTCCCAGCCCACGCCCTCGCCGTGGTCGGCGCGCCACACCCAGGTGTGGTCGATGACCGTGTCGTTGCTGTTGATCACGATCGCGCAGGTCACCTTGCCGGGCCCGGCGCCGCCGACCCGCGCGAACACGTCCTGCACCGTCGTCGGGTTCGCCGCGTGGCTCGCCGACGCGCCCTCGGGGCCGACCTCCAGCAGCGCGGGGGAGTTCTCCGGCCCGGCGTCGAGCAGGAAACCGGCGAGCCGCACCCCGTCGACGTCGGCGACCTTCAGCGCCGTCACACCGTTCCGCGGTATCAGCGTGGCGTAGCCCAGGCCCAGCACGACGGTGTCGGGGCGCTTGACCTCGACGGTCTCGTCCAGGTGGTAGACGCCGGGCGTCAGCAGCAGATGGAGCCCCTGGTCGAGGGCGGCGTTGAGGGTCGCCGCGTCCGCGTCCGGCTTCGCCACGTAGAACTTCTCCAGCGGCAGCGAGGTGCCCCGGGGCGTGCCGTTGCCCCAGCTCGTGCCGCGGGCGTCGGTGCGCTTCTCGGGGACGAACACCTTGTACGCGTCGCCGTCGAGGTACAGGAACGGCTTCTCGCGGGAGAGGGGGGTGTGCTCCAGCGTGGTGAACGGCGGGTCGGGGAAGGTCTGCGCCGGGGAGCCCTCGACTCCGGAGAAGACCATGTTCCACACGGCGCCCTCCCAGCCGCCGAGCGCGCTGTCGCGGGTGTACCACTGCTGCTGCGAGCGGGGCTCCACGGTGCCGTCGATACGGCTGTCGGCGATGTAGCCGCCGCTGGCCCAGCCGTCCCCGTCCGGCGCGAGGTTCAGCCCGCCCTTGACGTGCATCCGCCGGAACGGCGCCGCCTGCGCGACCGCCCACCGGTTGGTCCCGCTGACCGGCTTCAGCGCCAGATTCTCCGCCGAACGCCAGAAGTTCTGGGTGGCGTTGCCGTCGAACCAGCCCGCGTCCACGGTGACATCGCCGTTGATCGTGGTGTCGTCGGGCGACAGCCCCAGACCCGCGATCGAGGTGTAGAACCCGAGCTGCGCGTTGAGCCCGTCGTACGTGCCCGGCTTGAAGAACAGCGCGTAGCGACCGGTGCCGAACTGCGCCTTCTCCTGCTTGCGGAAGATCTCGTCGAGCTTGCCCTGGATACCGGGCGTGGCCGGGTCGAGGACGATGACGTTCTCGCCGAGGTCACCGCCGCCGGGCAGCGGCGCGGCGGCGCGCGCCGGGGCCGGGCGCGGGGCGGCGCAGGCGGTGGCCGGCAGGCCCGCCAGCGGCAGCGCGGCGGCCATCGACGCGAGGACGGCACGGCGCGGGAGGCCGGACGGCCGCTCAGGTGTGGGGGGAGTGGGCATGGAGCCCTCCTGATTCAGACAGTGAACACATGATGTGCCGGAGAGCGCTCTCTCGTGCGCAGCATCGTCATGGTGTGTGGACGGACCGTCAACCCTTCTGCCCGGCCCGGTCGTTCCCATTCCGGGTGCCTCGCGACTGGCCTGCGGGAATGCGATCCACGGCGGCGGGGGGCGCGGCGTACCTCCGGTGCACCAGCGTTCAGGAGATGTCGGCGGCGGGGGAGGGGTGCCGGTCCTGCCGCCGTGCCCGTCGGTGCGGTGCCGGTGCCCGTTTCCCGCCCGGGCCGGGTGGCGCCCCGCCGCAGCGCCCCCGGCCCGGCCGTTGGCCCCCTCCGGAGCCGCGTATTCCGCTCCGGGGTGTACCAATGGCCCAGTGGATCCGGCATCTGTTGAACCAATGGGCGGGCGGATGCTGAGATGGACCCGTCGATGGCGCTGCGGAACTCCGCGGCGCCTTTTTCATGCGCGCGACGGCCGCCCGGCCCACCGCGCACCGATGCGTACGGAGAGGAAGCGGTGCTGAAGAGGATGACGCTGCTGATGAGGAAGGTGTGGGTAGCGGACCCGGGACGGCAGCGGCTGCGCGCCGCGACCCGGGCCGTCCTCGGCATCGGCCTGGCGACCACCGCCTCGGGCCTTGCCGTCCACACCCTCACCGGGGCCATCGCCGGGGGACTCGCCGCACTGCTGGCGCTCTTCACCGTCGCCGACCCCACGGTGCGTGGCCAGGCCGTCACCACCGCGCTGCTGCCGGCCGCCGGGCTGCCCGTCCTGGCGCTCGCGGCGGGGCTGCACGGGCACCCCCTCTGGCGCGACGCGGCCTTCCTCGCCGTCATCGCCGCCGGGGTCTACGCCCGCCGCTGGGGGCCGCGCGGCCACGCCCTCGGGATCTTCGCGTTCATGATGTTCTTCATGGCGCAGTTCCTGCACGCCGCGCCCGGTCACCTGCCGCCGCTCGCCGCGGCGGTGCTCCTCGCCGTCGCCGTGTCCGCCGCCGTCCGCTTCGGTGCCTGGTGCTACGAACGGCGCCTGCGCCCGGCCCCCGCGCCCGCCGCGCCGCCGCCCGGCAGGGGACTGGCCCGCGCCACCACCCGGCAGGCCGTCCAGGCGACCGTGGCCTGCGCCGTCGCCCTCGCCGTCGGCCAGGCCGTCTCCGCCGACCGCTGGTACTGGGCCGTCGCCACCGTCTGGTGGGTCTTCGTGAACACCGCGTCGTGCGGCGAGACCCTGGTCCGCGGCTTCCGCCGGGTCCTGGGCACCGTCACCGGCATCGCCGCCGCACTCCTCCTCGCCGTCCCGCTGCACGGCGCCCCCGCCCCCACCGCCGTCCTCGTCGCCGGCTGCGTCTTCGGCCTCTTCTACACGGCACCGCTGTCGTACACGTACATGATGTTCTTCGTGACCGTCATGGCCGGACTGCTCTACGGGCTCCTCGGCGTCCTCCACCCCGGGCTGCTCGGGCTGCGGTTCGCCGAGACCGGCGTCGGCGCCCTCGCCGCCGCCGTGGCCGTCGTCCTCGTCCTGCCCGTCACCACCCACGCCACCACCAACGCGTGGATCCAGCGCGCCGTACGGTGCGTCCACGAGTGCACCGCGCAGGCCGTCGCCCGCCTCGGCGGCGCCCACGACGCGGACCCGGCCGCACGGATCGGTGAGCTGGAGGCCCTCCTCGGCAAGGTCCGCCTCTCCCTCGCGCCGCTGGTCCACCCCCTCAACCCGCTCCGCCACCGAAAGGCCCGCGCCCGCCAGGTCCTCGCCCTGCTGGACGCCTGCGCCCACGACGTCGCCGCCCTCGCGGCGCTCGCCCCCGCCGAGCGGACCGGCGCCGCGCACGACACCCGTCTCGCCGACGCCTGGCGCCGCGTCGAGGCCGCCGTGGACGCCCTGACCGCCCGCCACACCGCACCGGTGCCCGCACCCGCCCCGCCCGCCGGGGACGGCCCGCTCCTCCACCTGCACGGCCTGGAGCAGAAGCTCGCCGCGCTCGCCGCGCCGCTGGCCAGCCCGCCGCGCGCCCCGCTCGCCGGAGCCTGAGCCCGCGTCGTCGTCCCCGCAGCCGCCCGTCCACCCGCGCGGCGGCGGGGGCGACGACACGCCCCACGGCCCCGCGCCCCCGGCCGCGATCCCGCCCCCGGCGCCGCCCCGGCTGTTAGCGTCGCCGTGCCGCCCGGGGCGCGGGCGGCGGGCGACCGGACGAGAGGCGGCACCACGGTGACCACGGACCAGGGCCTGCGGGCGTACATCGGATCGTTCACGCAGGCGGGCGGCGCGGGCATCACCACCGCCGCCCTCGACCGGGAGACCGGCGCGCTCACCCCGCTGCACACCACCGCTGAGGTCACCAACCCGTCCTTCCTCGCCCCGAGCCGCGACCGCGGGCGTCTGTACGCGGTCAGCGAGACCGACCACGGCGCGGCCGCCGCCTTCAGCCTCACCCCCGACGGGCCCGTGCTCCTCGCCCCGCCGGTCCCCGTCGGCGGCGCGAGCCCCACCCACCTCGCCCTGACCGCCGGACACCTCGTCACCGCCAACTACAGCTCCGGCAGCGTCAGCACCCTCCCGATCGCACCGGACGGCACCCTCGGAGGACCCGCCGCCGTCCTCGCCCACCACGGCAGCGGCCCGGACCCCGAGCGCCAGAAGAGCCCGCACGCCCACTCCGTGTACGCCGCGCCCGGCGGCACCCGGCTGCTCACCGCCGACCTCGGCACCGACTCCGTCCGCACCTGCGTCCTCGACCCCGTCACCGGCATGACGCAGATCCGCGACGAGGTCCGCCTCCGCCCCGGCAGCGGCCCCCGCCACCTCGCCTTCCACCCCGGCGGCGGCCACGTCTACGTCGTCAACGAACTCGCCCCCGCGCTCACCCGCTGCCGCTGGGACGCCGCCCACGGCACCCTGACGCCCCTGGGGGAGACCCCGCTGTTCGCGGACGGCGACGGGCCGGAGGAGGGGGAGCCCTGCTACGCGTCCGCCGCGGTGGTCTCCCCGGACGGCCGGTTCCTGTGGACCGCGGTCCGCGGCCGCGACCGTATCTGCGTCCACGCCCTCGATCCCTCCGGCGCCGAGGCCACGCCCGTGACCAGCGTGCCCTGCGGTGGCACCTGGCCCCGCGACCTGGCGATGGACCCCACCGGCCGCTTCCTCTACGCCGCCAACGAACGCTCCGGCGACGTGGCGTGGTTCACCGTCGACCCCGCCACCGGCGTCCCCGCCCCCGCCGGCTCGACGCCGGCGCCCGCGGCCTCCTGCGTCGTCTTCGCCTGAGCCCCGCTCACCCCGGCGGAAAGGCACCGCCGAAGTACACCTGCGCCTCGGCGACCAGCCCGTCCCGCACGGTCAGCACCTCGACATTGCGGAAATGCCCGCCGCCCACCAGCTCGTACGCGTACCGGACGAACACCTCCCCGCTCGCCGCCGCCCCGTCGCCCACCGGCACCACGTCGAGCAGACCGTACGAGCAAAACCGGCCGGCGGTCGGGAAGCAGCGGGCGAGGAACGCGTCCTTGTCCAGGTGGTCGTCCCGCGGGCTGGTGAAGACGGAATCGGCGGCGAGCAGCCGCTCCATGGCGGGACGGTCCTGCGCGAGGCAGGCGGCGAACACGGCACGGACGGCGCCGACGGCGGACGGCGGCACATCGGGGACGGACATCGGCACTTCCCTCCGGTACGGCCCGGCCGGCGGGCCTGGGGCCTCACGGCGACCGTAGCCCGCGGACCGGCCTCCGGCGCACCGGTAGGCTCCCGGCGGCCGTGGTCCGGGGGCGGGCCGCCCGCGACGGCGGCTGGGAGCCCGCCTGGCCGCCGCCCGGAACGCCGGACGGCTCCCGGCTCCCGCCGCCGGACAGCGCGAAGGGCCGCCCCGCGCGAAGCGGAACGGCCCTCATGGCCTGGGGACGGCGGGGGAGCCGCCGTCGGAAAGCAGGGCTCAGCGCGCCGGTGCGAACTGCGGGCCCCCGGCCGGCCGCAGCGTGATGCCGACCGCCGCGGCGTAGTTCGACAGCACCAGACGGCCCACCGCGCCGTAGGCGCCCAGCGCCTCCGCCGACGCACAACCCGCCTCGGCCGCGGCCGCCCCCAGCAGCCCGTCGGAGATCTCCGGACCGATCAGGTACGGCGCGAGCGCGAGCTGCCGCGAGCCGGACAGCCGCAGTTGCTCCGCGGTGCGCGAGATCGCGCCGTCCTCGTCCAGCGCGGCGGCCAGCACCGGCACCGCCAGCCGGGCCGACAGCAGCATGCCGGTGATCCCCGCGGCCTGCACGGCCTCCTCGCCGCCCACCGTGGCCAGGATGATGCCGTCCGCCGCCGTGGCGACGGTGAACAGCCGCGCCCGGTCGGCGCGGGCCAGCCCGGACTCGGAGAGCCGTACGTGCAGCGCCTCGGCGAGCAGCGGGTGCGGGCCGAGGACATCCGTCAGCTCGGCACCGGAACCGCTGTTCATCATCGCCTGGCGTATCCGCCGCAGCAGCGAGCTGTCGGGGCCGGCCAGCAGCGGCACGACCACCGCGGCCGGACCGGCGGGCGCGCCGTCGCCCCGCGCGGCACGCGCCTTGTGCTCGGCACCGGCCTGCGCCAGCACCGCGTCCAGCGCCGGGAACTCCGCGCCGTCGCCGTCCACGTAACCGATCCGGGCGTCGAGGCCGGGCAGCTCGGAACGGGCGATGCTGCACACCTCCTCCGCCAGGGACCGGGCGGCGGAAGTGGGGGTGCCGGGCACGGCCAGCACCAGGACGGGCGCGCCCTCGGGTGCGGCGAGCGGCTCCGGCTTGCGGTGCCGGCCGGACTGCCGCGGTCGCGGCATTCGTACGGGCAGGCCGGGCGCCGGGCTCGGGGAATCGTCGTCAAAGCGGGGCGAGCCAGGTACGGGCCCAGTGGGGGAACTCATGGCGCCGCATGCTAACGCCTCGCACTGACACACTGCCGGGGGAGGGTTCGGTCGGGAGGTATCCGTCCCGATTTATCCCGCGCGTCACGGTGGCCCACCCGAAGTCCGCCCGAATCACCGCCTGACGAGGCTTTCCGCGGTGGTGCTTCCCCGGCCCCGTGCGTTCCGCCCCGGCGGCGGACGGCCGTGGAGCCGCGCCGATGTGCGGCGGTGCGCCGTCGGCGGCGTACCGCCCGCCCTCCATGACGGACGATCCGGAGCGAGCACCTTCCGCCGGGCGCCGTCACCGCGGCGGCGTTCCCCGGCCCGCGCGTCCCGCCCCGGCGGCGAACGGCCATCGACCCGCGCCGACGGGCCGGCCTCGCGGGACGCCGTCCGGGCACTCACTTCCCGTGGCGGACGATCCGGAGCAGTGCGCCGTCCACCGGGAGCCGCACCGCATCGGCGGCCAGCGCGGCGGCCAGCCGCAGCGCACCGTCGAGCGGGCCGCCCGCCGGCTCCATGCACACCGCCTCCGGCAACCGTGCCGCCAACCCGGCCCGCACCGGTGCCCGCAACACCTCGCCCAGCCGGAACAGCCCGCCGGTCAGCGCCACGGTCCGCCCCGCCCCGGGAGGGCAGGCGGCCGCCGCCGTGTCCACGATCTGCGCCGCGGCCGCGCGGACGATGCCCGCGGCGACCGCGTCACCGGCCGCCTCCCGCGCCACGTACGGCGCGAACGACGCCAGTACCGCGGGCCGGTCCGCCCGCGGATACAACTGCCCCGGCAGGCCCCCGACCGGCCCGAACTCCTCCTCGGCGGCCCGCAGCAACGCCGGGGAGCCGCCGGACCGCCCGTCGTACGCCCGCAGTGCCGCCTCCAGGCCCGCCCGGCCGATCCACGCCCCGCCGCCGCAGTCGCCGAGCAGATGCCCCCAGCCGTCCGCCCGCCGCCAGCCGGACCCGGACGCCGGGTCCGCGCCGAGCGCCACCAGGCCCGTACCGGCGGCGACGACCACACCGGGCCGCTGCCCCAGCGCGCCCGCGTACCCGGTCACCGCGTCGGCGGCCAGCGCCAGACGGTGTGCCCCGAAGGCGTCGGCCAGCGCCCGCGGCAGCACGTCCCGCAGCTCCTGCCCGAGCGTCGCCATTCCGGCCGCACCGACACAGACCGCCGCGAAGCCGGACGCCCCCGCCGCCTGCCGCAGCTTCTCGGCGGCGGGCAGCAACTGGTCCAGCAACTGCCGCGCGTCGATCCCGCGCTCCCCGGTGCGCACCGGGATGTCCGACGCGTACGTGTTCTCCGGCCGGGCGTCCGGTGCGGTGACCGGTGCGACGGCGAGACGCAGCCCGGAACCGCCCGAGTCGACGCCCAGGACGACCGGGCCCGCCGCGTACGGCGGCTCAGCCAAGACCGCGGGAGTCCTGCTTGAGCGCGGTGTCGACGGTCAGCGCCGTGGCGACGACGAGGCTCAGCAGCGGGTCGGGAAGCTGCCGGTGGATCTGCAGGACGTAGTTGTCGGCCGTGGTGAACATCGTCTTCGCCAGGCCCTCCCACGTCTTGGTGATCCGGGCGATCTCGGTGTCGGTGTGGTCGACGATCGCGAAGTTCCAGGCCCGCCAGTTCTCGGCCTTGATCGCGCCGATCTGCTGGCCGTTGACCATCATCCCGAAGTTGATCTTGCCGATGGCGTTCTGCTGGACGATCTCACCGACCGGCTGCCCGTCCGGACGCGCCACCTGCACCTTGGACTTGATGAACTTCGCCGGCCGCGTCAGCACGAGCTGCGGCTGCCCGTACGCGTCCCGGATCTCCAGCTTGTGCGTCATGTACTGGTCCAGGCTGGAGACCACCCGCAGCACCTTCTTCGCGGTGCTCTGCCCGACCTGGACCACCGTGCCGAGGGTGTTGCCGTTCTGGTCGAAGACGCCGTACTCGTTGGAGACCTCGATCAGCTTCGCCTTCTGGTTCACCACCAGCACCGGCTCGGTGAACAGCGTCCCGCCGCCGGGACCCGTCGGGGCGACGCCCGCCTGCTGCTGGACCTGGTGCGCCGCACCGGGATGGCCGGGCGCCGCCTGCGCCTGGGGGTGGCCGGGCTGCCCGTAGGGGGCCTGCTGCGCCCCGGCCTGCTGCGCTCCGTACGGCGCCCCGGATCCGGCGGGCATCTGCTGCGGCGCACCGGAACCGGCCGGAGCCGCCTGCGGCTGCTGCGGCGTCTGCTGCGGCGGAAGCTGCTGGGGGGCCTGCTGCTGGGGGGCCTGCTGGGCCGGAGCCTGGCCCTGCGGCTGCTGCGGGGCGGCGGCGTGCGTGTGCTCGGTCCAACGGGCGCCATCCCACCAGCGCAGTTGGTGAGGAGTCCCCTGCGGGTCCGCGTACCAGCCCGCAGGGATGTTCGCATGTGTCATGGCGGCACAGTACCGGGCCGTGATGACACCGCAGGGCCCCGGCACCGGCCCGCGTACCGGTCGGCCGGGCCGGTGGGGAGGCGGGAAGGGAAGACTCGGGGCGGGGGCGCCGGCTGTGGGGAGCGCCGGCCCCACCGGTGGCTCCGGCCGTTCCGTCCCGCGCCGGGCCGTGCGCGCCGGTGGCTCCGGCCGCACCGGGCCGCGCGGGCGGGCCGTACCAGGCTTCGGCGGGCCGGCCGCCCCGCCCGGGCCGGTCCGTGCCGGAGGCTCCGGCCGTACCGGCAACATCGATGTCTCCGGCCGTACCGGCGGCCCCGCCCGCGACACCCCGACCCGTCATGGACGGGCCGGACCCCGGCGGGCGGAACGGGCCCCGGTGCTGGGCCGGTAGGGTGAGTTGTTGTGGCAGCACGACCCTTGAACGAACTTGTGGAACCCGGCTGGGCCGAGGCGTTGCGCCCCGTCGCCGGACGTATCGCCGAGATGGGCGACTTCCTCCGTCAGGAGATCGCCGCCGGCCGGACCTATCTCCCCGCGGGCGCCAACGTCCTGCGCGCCTTCCAGCAACCGTTCGACGACGTACGGGTGCTGATCGTGGGTCAGGACCCGTATCCGACACCGGGTATGGCGATCGGACTGAGCTTCGCGGTCGCGCCCGAGGTCCAGCGGCTGCCGGGGAGCCTGGAGAACATCTTCCGCGAACTCCACTCCGACCTCGGCCTGCCCCGCCCGTCCAACGGTGATCTGACCCCGTGGACCCGGCAGGGCGTCCTCCTCCTCAACAGGGCGCTGACCACCGCGCCCCGCAAGCCCGGCGCGCACCGCGGCAAGGGCTGGGAGGAAGTGACCGAGCAGGCCATCCGCGCGCTCGCCGCCCGCGGCAAGCCGCTGGTGTCCGTGCTGTGGGGCCGCGACGCCCGCAATCTGCGCCCCTTCCTCGACGCGTACCCGGCGATCGAATCGGCCCATCCCTCCCCGATGTCCGCCGACCGCGGTTTCTTCGGCTCCCGTCCCTTCAGCCGTACCAACGACCTCCTCATCCGCCAGGGCGCCCAGCCGGTGGACTGGCGACTTCCGTGAGCTGACTCGCACACCGGGGTGCCCCGTCCGAACGGGGGCGCCCCGGTGCTGCACGGCGCCGGGCCCCGGATCCCGCACCACGCGGGCGGCCCGGGGCAGGGGAGCCCGGCGCCGGGGACGGAGCCCCGTGTCCTCAGGCCACCGCCGATGCTCGTACGCACAGCACATCCGGCAGATGGGAGGCGAGCTGCTGCCAGCTCTCCCCGTCGTCGGCGCTGGCGTACAGCTCGCCGTTGCGGTTGCCGAAGTAGACGCCCGCGGGGTCGCTGTCGTCCACGCAGAGGGCGTCACGCAGGACCGTGCCGTAGTGGTCCTCCTCCGGCAGACCGCGGGAGAGCGGCTCCCAGGAGGCTCCGGCGTCGGAGGTGCGGTAGACCCGGCACCGGTGACCGGCCGGGACGCGGTCGATGTCGGCGGTGATGGGGAACAGGTAGGCGGTGTCCGCGCGGTGCGGATGGGCGGCCACCGCGAAGCCGAAGTCGGTGGGCAGCCCCGCGCCGATGTCCGTCCACCGGGCGCCCGCGTCGTCACTGCGGTAGACGCCCCAGTGGTTCTGGAGGTAGAGGCGGTCGCGGTTGGCGGCGTCCTGCGCGATCTTGTGGACGCACTGGCCGAACTCGGGGTACTCCTCGGGCAGGAACGACACCTTGACCCCGGTGTTCGACGGCTCCCAACTGGCGCCGCCGTCGGTGGTGCGGAACACCCCGGCGGCCGACACCGCGACCGTCACCGCGTCCGCGTCACGCGGATCGGTGACCACGGTGTGCACCGCGAGACCGCCGCCGCCGGGCACCCACCGCTCCCGGCTCGGGTGCTCCCACAACGGTCTGACCATCTCGAACGTCTCGCCGCGGTCCTCGGAGCGGAACAGCCCGCCGGGCTCCGTACCGGCGTACACCACATCGGGCGCGGCGGGGCCGGCCGGATGCAGTTGCCACACCCGCTCCAGCGAAGTGCCGGTGTACTCCGGGTACTTCACCGCCGGTCTCGCGGGCTCGTGCCACGTCTCGCCGAGGTCGTCGGAGTGGAAGACGGACGGGCCCCAGTGCGCGCTGTCGGCGCCGGCCAGTAGCCGTGGTGTCTCCCGGCGGGTGTCGATCCCGATGGAGTACACCGCCTGCGCGGGGAAATGGGGGCCGCTCAGCTCCCATGCGCCGTGCCGTCTGCGGCCGACGAAAAGCCCTTTACGTGTGCCTACCGCGAGCAGCACATCGGTCATGATCCGAACACCTCCGCGACGCCGTTGTCTCAGATGCCGCCAGTCTGCACCCGACCACTGACAACGGCGTCCCGGCGCGCCATCGGCGCAGCTCACACGGCCCGTCGGGGCGCGGGGACCGGACATCGGCCGACCGCCGGAGCCGCCCGCGCGAAGCCCGCACACGACGGCGCGCCGCACCGGATTCCGGTGCGGCGCGCCGTCGTTCCGGCCGGGGGTGTCAGTCCGCCGGTACCTCGAACGAGAGGGAGACGGGGCCGGAGCCGTCGTAGTAGCGGAGCGCTCCGCTGCCCCCGGGCATGTCCAGGACGACATCGCTGGTGACGGTCTGACCCGGGCGGTACGTGGTGTCGAGGTTCTGCCCGGAGCCGGACTTCTCGCTGGTGAAGGCGGGCTGCTCCGGGCTCTGGCCGTCGGTCCACTTGAGCTTCTGCGGGTGGAAGGCGCCGTTCTTGTCGCCGGTGTTCTTCACGGTGAACGTGAAGACGGCGTACTGGTGCTTGGGCGGCTTGGTGGCGTGGATCTCCGACGCCTGCACCGCCCGCATGTCCTTGAACGTGACCGACATCTGCGTCCGCGCGCCCGAGGCACTGTCGACGGCCTGGTACGTCCCGGATTCGCCGATGGTGATCGGGGTCTTCCCGGACTTCCCCGAGGGCTGAACGGCGAGGTCACCGGCGGGGGCCCCGGTCTTCGACGCGGTGGGCCCGGAGTCGCCGCCCGAGGAGGAGCAGCCTGTCGCCAGGCCGGCGGTGAGGACGGCGCCCGCGATGAGCGAGACGGCACGGATGGATGGACGCATGGCGTACCCCGACGGTTCAGGCGGGCCGACCTGCCCGCGATTGGCGTCAGATTACGTCATCGGAGTGACAGTGATCATGCCGGGAGGCAGGGCGGACCCATGGCCTCCGCCCGGTGGGGGCGGAGGCCGGCGGCCAGGTCAGACGGCCCGGTGGTACGGGTGCGGGACGTGCACCTCGCCGCCCAGCTCCCGGGCGGCGCGCTGTGCCCACGAGGGGTCGCGGAGCAGCTCCCGGCCGAGGAGCACGGCGTCGGCCTCCCCGTCGGCGAGGATCTTCTCGGCGTGGGCGGGCTCGGTGATGAGGCCCACGGCGGCGACCGGCAGCGGCGTCTCTGCCTTCACCCGGGCCGCGAACGGCACCTGGTAGCCGGGAGCGCTCTCGATGCGCGCCCGGGGAGCGTTGCCGCCGCTGGAGACGTCCAGGAGGTCGACGCCGTGCTCGTGGAGCACCGAGGCGAAGCGGACCGTCTCGTCGACGGTCCAGCCCTCCCAGGGGTCCTCCGGGTTCTCCGTCAGCCAGTCGGTGGCCGAGATCCGGAAGAGCACCGGCAGGTCGTCCGGCCACTCCTCCCGTACGGCGTCCACGACCTCCAGGGCGAGCCGGGTGCGGTTCTCGAAGGAGCCGCCGTACGCGTCGGTGCGGTGGTTGCTGTGCGGGGAGAGGAACTCGCCGATGAGGTAGCCGTGCGCGCCGTGGATCTCCACCACCTGGAAGCCGGCGTCGAGGGCGCGGCGGGTGGCGGCGCGGAAGTCCGCGACGACCTGCTGGATCTCGTCGGTGGTCAGCTCGTCCGGGACGGGGCTGATCTCGTCGAAGGGGAGCGGGCTCGGGGCGACGGGCGTCCAGCCGTTCGCCTCCGGGCCGACCGGCTTGCCGCCCGTCCAGGGGGCCGCGGTGGATGCCTTGCGTCCCGCGTGGGCCAACTGCACGCCGATGGTGCTGCCCTGGGACTTCACGAAGTCGGTGATCCGCCGGAACGCCTCGGTCTGGGTGTCGTTCCACAGCCCGAGGTCGGCGGGGCTGATGCGGCCCTCCGGGCTGACCGCCGTGGCTTCCGTGAGCAGCAGCCCCGTCCCGCCCAGTGCCCGCGCCGCGAGGTGGGCGAAGTGCCAGTCGGTGGGCGCCCCGGCGAGCGGCCCGGTCTCCGCGGCGGAGTACTGGCACATCGGCGCCAGCCATATCCGGTTCGGAATGGTGAGGGAGCGCAGGGTGTACGGGGTGAAGAGCGTGCTCAAGGGAGGTCTCCTTGACGTGGAAGGGCCGCGGTGAAGGGCGGCGGCCGGGGGCCCCGCCGCTCATACGATAGCCATCGTAGTACGCCGTCTGCCAAACTACGATGGATCTCGTACGAGTTGCCGGGCGCCGGGCGGATGAGGGGTGCCGCCGCCCGCCCCGGACGAGCCCGGTATCCGCGCGCACGCCCCCGCCGCGCTGCGGTGGCCGCCCCGTCCGGCGGGCGCAAACATGGGCGTGCGGGGCGCGCGGCCCCGTGGACGCGCCGGTGTGGCCAGAGGGGCGGAGGAGCGGACATGAACGGCGACGGTACGACGCACGACCGGGGCGGGCGGAACGCCTCGCGCGCCCCCGGGGCGGCCGGTGGCGCCGCCCCGGAGGGCGCCGACCGGCTCGCCGCCTACCGGGACAGGCGGCACTTCGACCGCACCGGGGAGCCACGGGGCGGACCGGCCGCCCCCGGAGCGGCTCCCTGTTTCGTCGTGCAGATCCACGACGCCCGCCGGATGCACTTCGACTTCCGGCTGGAGGTCGACGGCGTACTGAAGTCGTGGGCCGTGCCCAGGGGGCCGTCCGCCGACCCGCGCGACAAGCGGCTCGCGGTGCCCACCGAGGACCACCCGCTGGACTACCGGGAGTTCGAGGGCGTCATCGCCCGGGGTGAATACGGCGCGGGCACCGTCATCGTCTGGGACCAGGGCACCTACCGCCCCCTCCCGGGCAAGGGCCGGGACCGCGCGGGCAGTTTCGCCGAGGCGCTGGAGCGGGGCCACGCCTCCTTCTGGCTCGACGGCGCCAAACTGCACGGCGGCTACGCGCTCACCCGCTTCCGTACCGGCCAGGAGGCGGGCGACCGGGAATCCTGGCTGCTGGTCAAGGAGAACGACGGCCGTGCGGCCGCTCACGGCGCCCCCGATCCGCTGCGTGCCCGCTCCGTCCGCAGCGGCCGCACCCTGGGGCAGGTGGCCGCCGACGCCCGCGATGCCGCGGACGGCGGTTCGCCGCACGGCTCCTGAACGACCTGGCCCGGGGGCGGAGCCTCCCGGTCCGGGGCCTGAACCACCCGGTACGGCGGTCGTGACCCGGTATGGCCGGACGCGTGGCGCCGGGGACAGGCACCTGTCGGCCCCCGGGTGCCGCCCTCACCCGGCGGTGGCCTCCTCGCCGCTCTCCGGGCACAGATGCATCGCCGCCTCCTCGGCGGACGCCGCCCCGCCGTCGATCCCGACGTCGTGCGCGACGACGTCGTTGCGGTGCCGCGGGAAGCCCTCCTCGGCGGTCAGCAGCCGCCCGGCGCGCTCCTCGCCGACCTGGTCGTCCACCGGCTCCCCGTCACCGTCCACCTGGTCCCCGATGCCGTCCCCGTCCGGCTCCCACACCTCCGGAACCTCTTCCGAGAGGCGCTGCTCCAGGGATTCGCCGTCGGACTGTTCCCGCGCCGTGGTGCCGCGATTCACCGCGAGCGGACGCTCGGGCGGTGAATATCCCTCGTCCAGTATCTGGTCGAGATCCGGCTCGTCGAGAGCGTCCTCCATATCCAGGTCATCGGGATTGTCCTGCGGATCGGAAGCGGACGGCTGATAGACATCGTCCCCCATCGCACTGTCGGGCATGTCCGCTCTCCTTCTCCGGATGCGAGGGTTTCTCACCCTGCTTTCTCACACTGCGGTGCCGGATCCCCGCAGAATACTGAGGACTTCCGCGTCCTGCACCTGGTCGAAATCGAGATACCACTCACCCACCGCACGGAAATTCCGCGGCTGGTGCAGACACTCCACATGGTCCGCCTCCTCGCGCAGCGCCGCAGCCGCAGCCGCGTCCCCGACCGGAACCGCCAGCACCAGCCGCGCCGGGCCCAGCCCCCGCAGAAACCGCAGCGCGGCGCGCGCCGTCACCCCAGTCGCCAGCCCGTCGTCGACCAGCAGCACCGCCCGGCCCGCCACGTCGGCGGCGCCCAGCGGCGGCCGGCCCGCCCGGTACGTCTCCTGCCTGCGCCGCAGCTCCGCGCGCTCCCGCCGGACGTCCTCGGACAGCCGCTCGGCGGTCAGCCCCAGCGCCGCCAGCGCACCCGCGTCGAACACCGGCGGCTCCTCACCGACCAGCGCCCCCACCCCGACCTCGGGCCGCCCCGGCACCCCGATCTTCCGCGCCACCAGAACTTCCAGCGGCGCCCCCAGCGCCCGTGCCACCTCCGCCGCGACCGGGACACCGCCGCGCACCAGCGCCACCACCAGCGGGTCGGCGAGCACGCCGGTGCGCGCCAGCGCCAGACAGCGCGTCGCGAGTGCCTCCCCGGCGTGCCGCCGGTCGAAATACCGCACGCCCCGCCCTCCCGGTGCCGTATCCGCCCCGTCCACGGTCAGCCCCGGCGCCTTTCCGTACCGAGGCCGAGGGATTGCGCGATGCTCTGCACATTCGGATACGTATCCTCCGCCGGCAGTTTTTCGGCGAGGGAAACCAAACGGTCCGGAGCGTGGTCCCGGCGCAGTTTTTCGACCACCGACGGTTTGTCCGCCGGGTAAATGCTCCGCCCGAGGTGCCGCGCGAGTTCGGAACGGATACCGACGTCCTCCTCCGTCATTCCCCGCGGCGTGCCCCCGCGGAAAACACTCTCGGGTGCCTGGGCCACCTCCGGCTGATCCTCACCCGAGGGCTGGAGCTCCCTTTCCTCCGCGGCGCGCAGCGACCGGTCGGCCGTCATCTCCGCCCGTAGTTCCTTCTTCATCATCTCGTCCCGCGCGGGCCCGATCTTGTCCGCGCCGTGCTCCATGACCATGCTCTCCTCCAGGTGACGACGGGTCGACGGCGACGGACGGCGGGCACGGGACCCGCACCGGAACCGCCCCGCGAACGGCCGTTCGGCCGGTCGTCCGCGCGCCTTTCAGCGCCTGCGGCGGACGACCGCCCCACGGCCTTCCGCCGGGGAATTCACCGCCTGTCATCGCCCAATTCATTGACCAGCGTCGCGCAGAACGCCTTCAAGTCGTCCGGTTTACGGCTGGTGACCAGCGTATTCGGACCGCCGGTGCAGATCTTCACCCGCTCGTCGACCCAGGAACCGCCCGCATTACGGATATCCGTCGCCAGGCTCGGCCAGGACGTGAGAGTGCGGCCTCGCACCACATCCGCCTCGATCAGCATCCATGGCGCATGGCAGATCGCCGCCACGGGCTTTCCGGCGTCGAAGAATCCCCTGGTGAAAGCGACCGCTCGTTCGTCGAGCCGCAACGCATCCGGATTCGCCACCCCGCCCGGCAGTACCAGCGCGCCGTAATCCTCCACCCGCGCCTCGTCCAATGTGCGGTTCACGGTGAACGAATCGGCCTTGTCCAGGTGGTGGAAAGCCTGCACCGACCCACCCGACGGTGAGACCAGATGCGGAACCGCGCCGGCGTCCACCACCGCCTGCCACGGTTCCGTCAACTCGACCTGCTCCACGCCCTCGGAGGCCACCAGAAACGCGATCTGCATGTCGTCCGTCCTCTCGCTGCGATTCGCCGGATACATCGAATGCCGGATTCATTCCGACCCCTGCCCCGCACCTCTTCCCCTTGCCGTGAACCCCGCCTTTCGCCCCCGTACGCATATTTCTCCGAACGTGCGTTTCCGAGGAGGGGCGGCCCTTGCCGGACGTGGGGCCACATCGCGTTCCGGGAACGCGGAAGCCGCTGCCCGCCGAAATCCCGCAAAGGGCGGACGTACCGCGCCGTGACCCCGCCACACGGGGCGCCCGCAGCGCTCGCGCGCGCCCCTCGTCGCCGATGCGCGCCCCGGCCCCCTCCATCGCACTCCGGATACGGCGAGATCGCATCCCGGCGACGGTTCCGCGGGCCCTCCCCGGGCCGGATGCCCCGCCCGGCCCCGCGAGCGCGCCGGGTACCCGCCGGAGGCGTACCGTCGGAGAGGGGCCGCCTCGCCCTGGAGCGACACGGCCGCCCGGCCACGCCCGGGCCACGGCCGCCCGCCCCACACCCGCACCGTTCCCGAGTGCACCACGCCGACCCGGCGGAGTGCTGACCGCGTGGCCCGCGAAAGGGAGATGTCCACCATGTCGGCCGCTGAGCATCGCGCAACCGCCGCCGCGCGCACCGCCCCCGTCCACGGCGCGCCCTGCTGGGTCAACCTGATGACCCGCGATCTGCGCGCCACCCAGGACTTCTACACCGAGGTCCTCGGCTGGAAGTTCCGGCAGGGCAGCCTCGGCGACGAGTTCTGCGTGGCGCTGGACGACGGCCGCCCGGTCGCCGGAATCGCCCAGCTCACCCAGCGTCTGCGCTCCACCACGGCGTGGACTCCGTACTTCGCCGTCGACAGCGCCGACGACGTCGCCGCCCGCGTCCGCGAACGCGGCGCCACCGTCGCCGTCGGCCCGCTCGAATTCGGCACCGGACGCGCCGCCCTCGCCTCCGACCGTGACGGCGCCGTCTTCGGTTTCTGGGAGGGGCAGACCCTGCGCTGGGCGATCGGCCGCGAAGGCGCCCCCGTCTGCCTGGAACTCCGCACCCGCGACGCCTTCGCCGCGGCCATCTTCTACGCCGAGATCTTCGACTGGGCCACCCTGCGCCCCGGGGGCTGCGACGTCGCCTACGAGGACGACCAGGTCATCGTCCGCCAGGACGGGCGCCCCGTCGCCGCGGTGCGGGGCGGCGGTGTGGAGGAGGCCCCCGACCCGCATCTGCGGCCCCGGTGGCACGTCCACTTCCAGGTCCGCGACCTGCCCGCCGTCATCGCCGCGGCCGTCGCCGCCGGCGGAACCGTCATGTCCCCGGCCCCCCGGACCCCACGCCCCGGCGGGCGCTCCATGATCTGCGACCCCCACGGCGCCCTCTTCACGGTCACGGACGCCCCCGAGGACGACTGACACCTCCGCGACCGGGCCTCCCGTAGGTGAGCGGACACCCCCGTAGGCGACCCCTGACACGAAGGGGGTCGCCTACGGGATACGCGAACGTCCGACCACGGAGCGAGGGCGTCCATGAGGTCATGGCCCTGACGACCGCTGCCCCCCCCGGCCGCCGGGCCCTCACAAGGTCACAGGGACGGGTGGATGTCCCCGCTCCTCATACCGCTCTCCTGCTCACTGCGGCTCTGCAGCCTCCGCGCCTTCTCCTTGAGCCGGTCGCGTTCGGCGGGGTCACTGGTGTGCTGCGCCGTGTCCTCCAGCTGCTGCGCCTTCTCGCGCATCTGCCGGAGCCGGCTGTTCACCTCGTCTGCGCTCATGATCACTCCTCGAACGGTCCGGACCGGACCATGTATCGGCCATCCCCCTCACCAGCGAATCAGCGCCCGCCCCCATCGGCACCTTGAAGAATCACCCACGGTCACCGCCCCTCCCCGCCTTCCGTCACGGGTGGCCGGGCGCTGTCGCGCGTACCGCTCCGGCCTGCGGCACAGTGGAAGGGACATCACGCGGACGAGTGAAGGAACGCCGCGCCCACGGGCGGAGACGCCCCGAGCACCCAGCTACCGGACCCACTTCCCCAGCCCCGGACAGGAGCGGGGCGAGCGGGAAACGCACAGCCGCACCACGGCCCCGCGGAGACCGGCCACCGACCGGAAAGCCGCCGGAACAGCACCGCGGACCAGGCACACCGCGGATCGCCGAACGGAACGGAAGGCGTGAGGGGAATGACAATCCACACCGGACGCGTCGCCCAGCAGGCGCCCACCGGACGCCGGAAGCCGCAACTCGACCCGGACACCCGCGTCGCCCTGCACCGGCTCGCCGCCCTCCCGGACGGCCCCGCACGGACCCGGCTGCGCGAGGAGATCGTCTGCGCGTGGCTCCCGATGGCCCACCGCCTCGCCCGGCGCTACAGCGGCCGCGGCGAGAGCGACGAGGACCTCCGCCAGGTCGCCGCGCTCGGCCTGCTCAAAGCCATCGACCGCTTCGACCCCGGCGTCGGCACCGCCTTCGGCGCCTTCGCCGTCCCCACCATCATCGGCGAGATCAAACGCCACTTCCGCGACGAACTGTGGGCCGTCCACGTCCCCCGGCGGGCCCAGGAACTCCGCGCCCGCGTCCACCGGGCCCGCCAGGAACTCTCCGACCGCCCCGGCCACTCCGCCATCACCGTGCAGGACGTCGCCGCCCACACCGGTATGCCGTACGAGGACGTGCTCATCGGTCTCGACGCCCAGAAGACCTTCACCGCGCTCTCCCTGGAACGCCCGCTCGGCGGCGAGGACACCCAGCAGACCCTCGGTGACCTCCTCGGACAGGAGGATCCGGCACTCGGGCTGGTCGACGACCGGGAAGCCGCCGCCACCGGCCTGCGCACCCTGCCCGAACGCGAACGCCACATCCTCTATCTGCGGTTCTACCTCGGCCTGACGCAGAGCGAGATCGCCGACCGGGTCGGCGTCTCCCAGATGCACGTCTCCCGCCTGCTGCGCCGCTCCTGCGCGTACGTACGGGAGAAGGCCCTCGCCCCGCAGCCGTGACCGGTACCGGCGAAGCGGCGGCAGGGCCTGGACCTGCGATGTTCCACTCCCGGTGACGGTGAGTTCCCGCCGCGTGCCGGAATTCTCCCCGATATCACACACCGTCATCAACCATGAGCGCTCAGGGATATCCCTGAGCAACCCCTGACCTTCCTCGAAACCCGTGCCCACACCGTCTACGCGACGGTAGCGTTCGCCCCATCGACGCCATCAACTGGCAGGCAGCGCAAGGAAGAAGGGCGGGGGAGAGGTGCAGGGGCAGGTGCAGGACCGCAGCCGACAACATGACCGGAGCGAGGAACACGGCGGGGCCGGCCAGGGTGGTGCGGCGGGCCGGAAACGGGGCCGGCCCCGGCCGGAAGTGCCGGCGGAGGCGTCAGCCGCCGCTCGGACGCTCTGGCATCTGACCGAGCCTCTGCACGCCGTCAGCTACTTCGACGAAACCTGCCGCGGCCTCGGGAAAGCCATCGGCCTCAAGGGCTTCTGGATGGGCTACTTCGCCGCCCGCACCGCACCCCTGGGCGCCGTGCCCGCGGCACGCGCCACCGAACTGCTGAGCCTGTTCGCCCCCGCCATGACGGCCCGCGCCCTCCCGGCGGCCTGGGACGTGGTCCATCCGGAGCGGGTCCTCGATGCGCGGGCCCGCTGTGCCGCCGGTGCGCTGCGGGCCGCCGATCCGGCGATCGAGGCGTCCGTCGCGAAGGTGGCCCCCGCCCTCCGGGCCATGGCCGACGCCGCCCCGCGCACCGCACGGCCGCTCTTCGCCGCCAATCAGGCGCTCTGCGACCGCGCCGATCCGGTCGAAGATCTCTGGCAACTCGCCACCACCCTCCGCGAATTCCGCGGCGACGCCCATCTCTCCGTGCTCGCCGACCACGGACTCGACGGCTGCGAAGCCCTTGTCCTGGCCGTGGCCTGCGGAATCGTCCCCGAGGACCCGATGCGCGACGGCCGCGGCTGGACCGAGGAGGAATGGGCCGCGGCGACGGCACGCCTCTGCTTGCGCGGCCTGGTCGACGCCGAGGGCACGGTGACGGCCCTCGGCGCGGCGGAGCGGGCGGAGATCGAGCAGCACACCGACGACCTCGCGGCCCGGCTGCTCAGACCCCTCACCACCGCCCGGACCGAACAACTCCTGAGAGATCTGAAACCCGTCACCCACCGCGTCCTCGCCGCCAAACTGCTGCCGTTCCCCAACCCGATAGGTCTGCCGGCCCCTCCGGCATCCAGCCGGCACACCGACGGCCGGAACGCGGGACGCCGAGCGCTCGACTGAGGCGGGTGGGCCGCCTTCGGCGTCGGGCGAGTGCCTCCGCCTCGGCCGAGCGGTCTCGCTGTCGGCCGGGACGCCTTGCCCGATGGCCGTACGCTTCCTTTCCCGCCAGGGGCGGCCGCCGTCGTGGGCCGAGCCGCCGCTGTCTTGCGGTCTCAGTGGTGCCTGGCGCGCACCACGGGTCTCCGTGTGCGCCGGGACGGCCCGGACCGCCCCGCTCCTCCGGCTCCGTGAACGTTGCGTGTGGGCGGTCGGCGCCGGATATGGCCTGGTGCCTGCCCGTGGGAGGGGACGGGGTCTCGGGTGCGCGGTCGCCGTCGCCATGTGTGGGGCGTGCGGAATCGGGAAACCGGGAGGCATGGCCGACGGGTGGCCCGAATCGGCTCGACGGTTGGTGACGGCCGGTTCGACCGGTGTCGTTGTCGCCGCGGGGCGACGGGCCCGGGTCGGCCCGGGGCCCGGGGCGACCACCGGCGCCCCGATCGGCGAAGCCGGTCCTGAGTGCCACGCGCCGCCGTGTGCGACGCAGACCGGCCGCTCCGACAATTGAAACTTGCTGGTCGGGGGCGTACGGACGGAGTTGGTCCCTGGATCGTCGCGACATCGGCGTCCTCCTCCGTGTCGGCTGAAGCGGCATCCGGAGACGGAGTCCTCGTTGACTTCCAGGTGTCGCATATCGGTCGGGAGGCGCATCCCTCCGCTTCCCGGGAGCCGTTCGTACCGGGCCCGCCCGCCGTATCCCGGCGGTCCGTACGGGGACTTCGACTCCTTCGCGTGAGGTGGTACGGACCGAGCCGGAGCCTCCCAGGGCTGGTCTGTACGTACGGACGGACCGTGGCCGCCGGAGCCGGCAGGTGGCAGCGCTGATGACCCGACCGGTAGGGCGCAGGCCGGGGCGGGTGCCGGGAGGGCTTGGCGCGGCGGTTCCGAACAGTTCTGGAGGAAGGGATGACGATGAGGACGAACGACGCAGTGGCGGGAGGGGCCCGAGTGGCCGGATCGGGGACCGAGCCGGTGCCCGACAAGCCGGGCCCGGTGCCGAGGGACCCGCAGCCGCGAGGTCCGGTGCCCGGCCAGCCGCGGGGCCCGGGGGCCGACGAGCCGGAATCGCCGGACGGGCCCGAGCCGGGCCACCGGCCGGACGCCGACCCCGACACCGACGCCGAGCCGTCCGTACCCGAACCACCGGACTGACGGAACCGGTCGGCCCGCCCGGGGTGGAACCGAGTCGATCGGACCCGCCGGGACCGGACCCGCCCGTCCGGACCGAGCGGCCCTGACCGCCCGGAGCGATGCTGACAGGTAGGGGTCGGCCGGCGGCGGCCTCCCGGCTGCCCGCAGCCCACCACACCAGCCCGTCCGAGCCGCCCCCCACTCGAACCGACCCGAACCGACAAGGCCCACTTCACCCCAGCCCGACCGCTCCGCCCCGGAGCCCACCCGACCACGGAGACCACCCCGCGCCCCCATCCCAGGAGATGACCCGGATGCCTCACCCCACCGACCCTCCCGACCCCGTCGACGCCGTACCTCCCGCAAGCAGGGGCGCCCCCGCCCAGGGCAGCGCCCCCACCGATGGCACTGACCCCAACGGCGCCAACGAGGGCGGCAACAACGGCGCCAAGGTTTCCGGGCCCGACGGCACGAACGGAGCCGGTCCCGAGGGCACCGCCCCCATGGAGGTCGCCGCGCCCACCGCTCTCTCTCCCGTCGAGTTGGCGGAGCTGGACGCGCAGTGGCGGGCGGCGAACTATCTGGCCGCGGGGCAGATCTATCTCCGGAGCAACCCGCTGCTCACCGAGCCGTTGCGGCCCGAGCACATCAAGCCCCGGCTGCTCGGCCACTGGGGGACCTCGCCCGGGCTCACCCTCGTCCACACCCACCTCAACCGTGTGATCAAGGCCCGTGACCTGGACGCCGTATGCATCTGGGGGCCGGGGCACGGCGGTCCGGCCGTTCTCGCCCAGTCCTGGCTGGACGGCTCGTACTCCGAGACGTATCCGGACGTCTCCAGGGACGCGGCGGGGATGGCGGAGCTGTTCCGGCAGTTCTCGTTCCCCGGGGGCGTGCCCAGCCATGTCGCCCCGGAGACGCCCGGGTCGCTGCACGAGGGAGGCGAGCTGGGGTACGCGCTGGCGCACGCGTACGGGGCGGCGCTGGACAATCCGGAGCTGGTCGTCGCCTGCGTGATCGGTGACGGTGAGGCGGAGACGGGGCCGCTCGCGGCGTCCTGGCACGCGGACAAGTTCCTCGATCCGGTGCACGACGGCGCGGTCCTGCCGATCCTGCACCTCAACGGCTACAAGATCGCCAACCCGACCGTCCTCGCCCGTATCCCCGAGGCGGAGCTGGACGCGCTGCTGCGCGGCTACGGCCATGAACCGCTGTACGTCACGGGTGACGAGCCCGGACCGGTGCACCTCGCGATGGCCGCCGCCATGGACCGCGCGCTGGACCGGATCGCCGCGATCCAGCGCCGGGCCCGCGCGGACGGCTCGGCCGAGCGGCCCCGCTGGCCGATGATCGTGCTCCGTACGCCCAAGGGGTGGACCGGCCCGCACGAGGTCGACGGGGTGCCGGTCGAGGGCACCTGGCGGGCTCACCAGGTGCCGCTGCCCGGCGTCCGCGAGAACCCCGCCCACCTGCGGCAACTGGAGTCGTGGCTCCTGTCGTACCGCCCGGCCGAGCTGTTCGACGAGGACGGGCGCCCGCGGCCGGAGGTGCTGGCGCGCGTCCCGGTGGGCGACCGCCGGCTCGGCGCGTCCCCGCACGCCAACGGCGGGCTCCTCCTGCGCGACCTGCCGATCCCGCCGCTGGAGGAGTACGCCGTGCCCGTCGAGGCCCCCGGGCGGGGGACGCACGAGCCGACCAGGGTCCTCGGCACGTTCCTCGAAGGCGTGATGGCGGCGACGGCCGCGCGCCGCGACTTCCGCGTCGTCGGGCCCGACGAGACCGCCTCCAACCGCCTCCAGGCGCTCTACGGCGCGACCGCCAAGGCGTGGCAGGCCGAAACGCTCCCGACCGATGAGCATCTGGCGCGCGACGGCCGCGTGATGGAGGTGTTGTCGGAGCACCTGTGCCAGGGCTGGCTGGAGGGGTATCTGCTGACCGGCCGGCACGGACTCTTCGCGAGTTACGAGGCGTTCGCGCACATCGTGGACTCGATGGTCAACCAGCACATCAAATGGCTGCGCACCGCCCGCCGGCTGCCCTGGCGCCGCCCCGTCGCGTCGCTGAACTACCTGCTCAGCTCACATGTCTGGCGCCAGGACCACAACGGTTTCTCCCATCAGGACCCCGGCTTCGTCGACCACGTGCTGAACAAGAGCCCCGAGGTCGTCCGGGTGTATCTCCCGCCGGACACCAACACCCTGCTCTCGGTCGCGGATCACGCCCTGCGCTCCCGTGACCACGTCAACGTGATCGTGGCGGGCAAGCAGCCGACGTTCGACTGGCTGACCCTGGAAGAGGCGCGGGCGCACTGCGCGCGGGGCGTCGGCGTCTGGGAGTGGGCCGGGACGGAGGACGGCGGCCGGGGGCCGGACGCGGTGCTGGCCTGCGCGGGCGATGTGCCCACCCAGGAGGCGTTGGCCGCCGCCTGGCTGCTCCGCCGGTACCTGCCCGACCTGGCGGTCCGCGTCGTCAACGTCGTCGATCTGGCCCGGCTGCTGCCGCGCGACGCGCATCCGCACGGGATGCCGGACGCCGAGTACGACGCGGTCTTCACCCGCGACCGGCCGGTGATCTTCGCGTACCACGGCTACCCCTGGCTGATCCACCGGCTGACGTACCGCCGGACCGGCCACGACCACGTGCATGTACGCGGCTATCAGGAGGAGGGGACGACGACCACACCGTTCGACATGGTGGTGCGCAACGACCTCGACCGGTTCCGGCTGGTCATGGATGTCGTGGACCGGGTGCCCGGACTCGGCGCCCGCGCCGTCGCGGTACGCCAGGCCATGGCCGACGCCCGTACCCGCCACCACGCCTGGACCCGCCGCCACGGCACGGACCTCCCGGAGGTCGCCGACTGGGCGTGGGACGGCGGCTGACGGCGGCCCGCCCGGATACGCGGCGGCGTTCCGGTTCAGCCGCCGCAGGCGTCGAGGACGTCGTCGACCACCTGGGCGTCGAGCGCGGCGCGGACGAGTGCGGCGGCGAACGCGGCGATGTCCTGGTCGGGGACGAGTGCGGCCAGGCGCCCGGGGTCCTGGGGGAGTCCGAGCCGTTCGGCGCCCTGGAGGGCCTTGCCGTCGAGGTACGGGGCGAGGGCGGTCCACACGCCTTGCGCCTCGCGGAGGAAGATCGCGGCTCCGGCCGGGCCGATGCCGGGGATCTCCTGGAGGGCGTCGCCGATCGCGTCCGGGTCGCCGCCGGCCGCGTCCCGCATCCGCCGCAGATCGCCGCCGTAGGAGTCGCGCAGCAGGGTGGCGCCGGAGCCGAGTTGGGTGGCGGTCCGCTCGTCGTAGCGCCGGTAGCCGCCCTCGCCCAGGGCGTCGACGCGCTGCTGCCAGGTGGCCTCGGCCATCGAGCGGGGGCTGCGCATCCCGGCGGCGAACAGCTCGCGGGCCGCCGCCACCGCGACCGAGGCCCGGATCCGGGCGCTGAGCAGCAACGCGAGCACCAGTAGCTGGTAGAGCGGCTGCGGGGTGTCCTTCATCCGGATGCCCGCCTCCGCCGCGTACGTCCTGCCGTGCCGCTCCAGCAGGACCCCGGCCACGTCCCGGTCACGCTTCCTCGTCATCCTCCACACCTCCGCTCCCGGCCCCGTGCGCCACGGCGGCCGTCGCTCCGGTCGGCTTCTCCCTCCCTCTCTCCGTTGTCTCACGGGTGTGCGGGGGCGGCGCGCGGGGTGGACCAGGGTGGCCGGGACGCCCCGGGGGAGCGGGGACGGCCGGTGCGGGCGATGGGGGAAGGCGTCCGACGGCGGTCAGCGAATTACGATGTTCCTCGTACAATGAGGGTCGCGGGCCGCCGGTCCGCCATCCCCGTCGCCGCACCTCAGGAGCCGCCATGCCGACCGAGACGCCGTCCGCCGGCACCGCGACCGGCACGCGCTCCCTGGAGCACCCGCGCCGCGAGGACATCCGTCTCGCCGAGGTGCTGCACGCCCTCGCCGACCCGATGCGGCTGCGGATCGTGTGCCGCCTGGCGTCCGTACGTACCGAGCTGGCCTGCGCGGACATCCCGCTGCCGGTGAGCCCGTCCACCTGTACCCACCACTTCCGCGTCCTGCGGGAGAACGGCGTCATCCAGCAGACCTACCGGGGCACGGCGAAGATGAACGCCCTGCGGACGGCGGACCTCGACGCGCTGTTCCCCGGTCTGCTCGACGGCGTCCTGCGCGCGGCCGGCCTCCAGGCCGACCGGCTCGGCGAGCGCTGAAGCGGCGCGTCGGCCGTCATCGGGCGCGCCGCTCGCCGTCCGTGGCGCCGTCCGGGGTGGCCGGGTCTGCCGCCGTACCCCGTGAACAGCGCCGGATGGCGGGCCTCCGGGCAGGTGAGCCGCGTTCCTCCGGTGAGGTGAGCTGCGCTATCGGGGTAGTCCCGGTGCGATGAGCGTGCCGCGTGGCTGGGCCGGGCGGGGCGGGCGCTAGGTTTCCCCCGTGTCGGAAAGCGACTTTTATACCGTTAGTGAACGATATGAAGCGCAGGATGGGCGGGGTGATTGGCCCGCCTGGGAGCTGCGTGGACACGGCTCGGCCGCCCCGCCCCGCGAGGGTGCGGGCCTCCCGGACAGGGACGGCCCCTCGGCGGCGGCCGGTACCGCGCCGTCGCGGCTGGATCCGCTGGAGCCCTGGGTGAGCGCCCGGTTGACGTTCCCGGACGGGGCCCGGATCGATGTGCTGGTCACCGTCGAGGACGACGGCATCACCGTGGAGGACCTGCGGGCCGATCCCCCGCTGCCGCTCAGCGGCCTCGCCGCCCTCGCCCGCTGGATCGAGGGCCCGCTCGACGACGCCTGCCGCATCGCCATCGGCCGCGCCCGCCGGCCCCGGCCCGTACCGGCGCCCGCCACCGATCCGTCGGCCCCCTCCGGCCCGGCCGACGGCGCCGCGCGGGGCGGCGGGGCCCGCCCTGAGGCGCACGGGGCGATGCCGTCCGCCGCTTCCGGTCCGCTGGCCGGGGCGGACGTGGAGTCCGATGCGGGCACCGCTACGGAGCCGGCGGCGCGCGCGACGGACGCGGTGACGTGTCAGCCGGCGCACGGGGCGGTGGAAGCGGCGAGGGCGCCGGAGAGGGCGCCGGAAACGGATTCTGAGGCGGCTTCGGCACCGTCCCCGGCGGCGATTCCGGGCTCCGGACCGGCCACCGGCATCGCCCCCGGGCCACCGGCGGACCCCGCCACGGACCGCACCGACCGGAACGCCGGTCAACCGGCCGGTTCTGCCGTGGACCGCGCAGCCGACCGGAGCGCCCGGCCACCGGCCGCACCCGCTGCGGCCCGCACGGCCGACCGGGACGCCGGTGCGCCCACCGACCCCGGCGCCGGACCACCCGGCACTCCCGCCACCGAGCCCCCCGCAGGCCGGAGCGCCGCCGGTCCCACGGAGACCGCGGCCCCGTCCTCGTCCGCCTCCCGGACCGAGGACGCCGACCCCGCCGGGGCCGAAGGGCGGGCGAGGAGGGCCCGGGCCGGGGAGCGGTGCAAGGCGGTGGCGGACGCGTACCGCGAGGCGCAGCGGGATGGGCGGGATCCCGTGGCGGCGGTGATGAGCGCGACCGGACGGAGCCGGCGCCGGGCCCTGCGGCTGATCGCCGGCGCACGCGACGCGGGCCTGCTGACGCCCCGGCACCACAGACGGTAGGGAAACCGGGCGGGGCCCCGTAGGGATACCGGGTGAGGCCCCGCCGCGCCTCCTGGAGCACGATCCGGGGCGGGGTTTCGCCGACGCGCCCCGGGGCGACCGGTGGCCCGACGCGGAGGGCGGCACGGACGACAGGCCCGCGCCGGAGCCCTAGGACGCCCCCGGCTCCCCGTCCCGAGGTGCGGCCACCCGCGCCCCGGCCGTCCGCGCTCCCGGCTGTCCGTCGGGGCAGGCCCCCTCCGGGGGGAAGCCGGACTCCCAGTCGAGTCCGTACCGCTGGAAGAGTTCGGCGCGCAGGCGGGGCAGGGGGGTCGGAGCACCGGGGAGGAGGAGGGGGACGACGGCGCCCATCAGCAGGGCACGCAGCAGGGGGTAGTCGGCGTCCGGGTCGGTGGAGCCGTAGGCGACGACGGTTTCGCGGAGGAGATGGGCGAGCCGCTGCTGCTCGGGGCACTGGATGAAGCCGTCGGCGGTGAGGATGCCCGCCATGTGGGTGCGCATCAGCAGCGGGTGGTCACGGGTGAGTCCGAGGATCGCGTCGATGGCGCGGGCCATCAGCTCCCGCCCCGCGCCGGGGCCCTCGGGGCGCGGGTCGCGCTCCAGCGCTTCCTGGAGGGTGAGGTGCATCAGACGGTGCACGGCCGACTGCAGGAGCTGCCGCTTGCCGGGGAAGTAGTACGAGACCAGGCCGCGTGCGGTGCCGGCCCGGAGGGCGATGTCGCCGAGGGTGGTGGCGTCGTAGCCGCGCTCGCCCACGAGGTCGGTCGTCGCCTGGAGCAGCCGCTCGCGGGAACGCCGCCGCAGTTCTTCATTGACCGATGCGCTGCGAGGGGACATCCTGTAACTCCTGCGTTGGCTGGCTGGCAGCCAGTATACTCAGCGCACGCCGGATACCTGGCTCTTCGAGGGGTGAATCCGGCCGTACGGGCTGGTTCGGACGACGCGGGGGATCGTCCGAACCGGGCCGTGGTGGCGCCCGTGCGCCGCGTCCGGGCGAGGGTTCGCAAGGGCGCGGCGCGCGGGCGCCCTCGCATTCCGGCCCCTCGGACGCCGTCGCCGTGCATTTCTCATGTGATGCGGCACTCCCTCCGGATTTCTCCGCAAACCTCCTGAATGGCTGAAAAGTTGGGGTACGGGAGGGGCGGTATGGGCGATCGAGGTGCGGCGGAACGGGTGGCGGTGGTCGCGGCCTCCCGGAAACATAGTGATAAATCAGTATGTTTGCGTCGATATGCTTCCAGCTTCTCAGCCACAGGGCCGGGCCGGTATCCGACCGAGGCGTGTGTGGCGATCCGGCGGGTGACGGATAGCGCATGCGCAAGAACGGGCACCGGGTACCGGGCTCCGCTGCACCGCGGGCCCTGGGCTTCCCCTGGAACACGCGGAGCCTCGCGGGACAACTGATGATGGTGCAGCTTGTGCTGGTGGTCGTTCTCGTGAGCGTCGCCGCGCTGGGGCTGCTCCTGCAGTCGCGCAGCGCCAGCACCCGCGACGCCCAGCACCGTTCCCGGGCCGTCGCCGAGGCGTTCGCCCGGGCGCCCGGCACCGCACAGGCGCTGGACAGCCGGGATCCCACCGCGGAACTGCAGCCGCGCACCGAGGCGATCCGCGACGTCGCCGATGTGGACTTCGTCGTCGTCCTCAGTCCGCAGGGGGTCCGCTACACCGACCCCTCCCCGTCCCTCATCGGCCAGCACGCCGGCGGCATGTACCAGGACGCCCTCACCCAGGGCGCCTTCACCCGGACCATCCCCGGCGTCCACGGCATCACCGTCACCTCCGTCGTACCGGTCACCCGCGGCAACGGCTCGACCGCCGGGCTGGTCTCGGTCGGCGTCACCGTCAAGCGGGCGCAGAGCAGCACCACCGCGCAACTGCCGGTGCTGCTCGGGAGCGCCGCGGCCGTTCTGGCGCTGTCCGCCGCCGGGACCGTCCTCGTCGGCCGCCGCCTGCGCCGCCAGACCCATGGTCTGGGGCCCGCCGAGATGACGCGGATGTACGAGCACCACGACGCGGTGCTGCACGCCGTCCGCGAAGGGGTGCTGATCGTGGACGCCGACGGGCGGCTGCTGCTCACCAACGACGAGGCGCGGCGGCTGCTGGACCTCGGGCCGGACGCCGAGGGGCGGCAGGTGACCGCACTCGGCCTGGAGCCGTCCGTCGCCGCGCTGCTCACCGACCACCGTGCCGTGTCGGACGCCGTCCGCCCGGCGGGCGACCGGATGCTGGTCATCAACGTCCGCCTCACCGACGGGCCCGGCGGGACGGCGAGCAGCGTCGCCACGCTCCGCGACACCACCGAACTCCAGGCGGTCACCGGCCGCGCGGAGGCCGCCCGGGAACGGCTGCGGCTGCTGCACGACGCCGGGGCCCGGGTCGGCACCACCCTGGACGTGCGGCGCACCGCCCGCGAGATGACCGACGTCGCCGTACCGCGCTTCGCCGACGTCGCCACCATCGACCTCGCCGACCCGGTGCTGAGCGGCGACGAACCGGATATCGCGGGCCATCCGCTGCGCCGGACGGCGATGACCGCGGTGCCGGACGGCGGCGGCGCCATCTTCCCCGTCGGCGAGCCGGTCACCGCGGTACGGCCCGCCGCGCACGCCCGGGCCCTCGCCGAGGGGGAGGCGGTCCTCGTGCCCGATCTGTCCCAGGTGCCGGAGCTGACCGGCGGGCCCGGACGCTCCGGGGCCACCGCGGACGGGGCCACCGCGCCGGTCGACGCCGGGCGGGCCGAGCGGATCCACGCCCTCGGCCTCGCCTCGCTGATCAGCGTGCCGGTACGGGCCCGCGGCCGGGTGCTGGGCCTGGCCGAGTTCTGGCGCACCGCGGCGTCCGGACCGTTCGACGAGGACGATCTGGCACTCGCCGAGGAACTGGTGGGACGGACCGCGGTCTGCGTCGACAACGCCCGCCGCTACACCCGCGAACACGCCACCGCCGTCACCCTCCAGCGCAGCCTGCTCCCCGGCGGGCTGCCCGATCAGGACGCGGTGGACGTCGCCTACCGCTACCTCCCGGCGCAGGCGGGGGTGGGCGGCGACTGGTTCGACGTCATCCCGCTGCCCGGCGCCCGCGTCGCGCTGGTCGTCGGGGACGTCGTCGGTCACGGTCTGCACGCCGCCGCCACCATGGGCCGGCTGCGCACCGCCGTGCACAACTTCTCCGCCCTGGACCTGCCGCCCGACGAACTCCTGGGCTACCTCGACGAACTGGTCGCCCGGATCGACGACAGCGGCGCCGCCGACACCGCCCAGGTCTCCGGCGCGACCTGCCTGTACGCGGTCTACGACCCGGCGTCCGGCCGCTGCACCATGGCGACCAACGGGCACCCGGGCCCGGCGCTCGTCCTGCCCGACGGCACGGTCAGCTTCCCCGACGTCCCCGTCTCGCCGCCGCTCGGCCTCGGCGGGGAGCCGTTCGAGACGCTGACCCTGGAACTGCCCGAGGGCAGCCGGCTGGTGCTCTTCACCGACGGGCTGATCGGCGATCGCCACCGTGACCTCGACACCGGACTCGCCGCCCTCCGCGACGTCCTCGCCTCGCTGCCCGGCGCCGGACCGCGGGAGACCTGCCAGGCTGTCCTCGACGCCATGGTGGGGCCGCGGCCCGGCGACGACATCGCCCTGCTCGTCGCAGCCACCCGCCGGATGGACGCCGACCATGTCGCCGAATGGGCCGTGCCCGGCGATCCGGCGGCGGTCGCCGAGGTCCGCGCGGAGGTCGCCGCGCGGCTCGACTCCTGGGGCCTGGGCGACCTCGCCTTCGCCACCGAACTCATCCTCAGCGAACTCGTCACCAACGCCATCCGCTACGCCACCGGCCCGGTCCGCGTCCGGCTGCTGCGGGGCCGCAGCCTGATCTGCGAGGTGTCCGACGGCAGCCCCACCGCACCGCATCTGCGCCGGGCCGCGATGACCGACGAGGGCGGCCGCGGGCTGTATCTGGTGTCGCAGTTCGCCGAACGCTGGGGGACGCGCTACCCCGACAGCGGCAAGGTGGTGTGGACCGAACAGGCTCTGGAGCCCGGTGTGCCGCCCGTCGGCGCGCTGAGCGACGCGGACCTGCTCGACCAGTGGGACGACGACGGCGGATGAGGGCGGCGGCGGATGAGGACGGCGCCGGATGAGACGGCCGCCCGTCCGCGCGCGGGAGCCGTACCTCGCCTCCCGCCGCCGCCCGCCCGCGCGCGCGGGAGCCGTCCCGGGCCCGTCCACGGACGGGCGCCGGGCCCCGGACATGCCTGTGGGGCCCGGCGGACCGGGCCCCACAGACGTACGGGCTTCAGCGCGGTGCGGCGGTCAGTAGCCGTCGCCCGGCTCGGCGGCGTCCGCCTCGGTGAGCGCGAGTTGCAGCACGGTGCGCGGGGCGCGGCGCTGCACCAGCACACCGCGGCCCGGGACGCGCGGCTCGGCACGTTCGGAGCCCAGGATCACGCCCTCCTTCGGCTCGCCGGACAGCACCAGCCCGGAGGCGCCCAGCTCCTTGACCCGGGTCAGCATCGGATCCATCATCGCGGTCCGCGCGAAACCGGACACCCGGCGCGCCGTGACCAGGTGGAAGCCCAGTTCACGGGCTTGCGGCAGATAGTCCACGAGCGGCGCAAGCGGCGACTGCCGCCCGTTGGCGACGAGGTCGTAGTCGTCGACGACGACGTACAGCTCCGGCCCCTCCCACCAGTCGCGGTCCCGTAGCTGCTGGTGGGTGACATCGGCCGGCGGCATCCGCTCGGCGAGCTTCTCCGCGACCTGCTCGGCGTAGAAGGCGGCGGCGGTGGGGTCGCCCGCGTACGCGCCGAGGTGTTCGTCGGGGACGATGCCGAGCAGCGAACGCCGGTAGTCGATGACGATGAAACGGGCCTCCCACGCGGAGTACCGCTCGGCCATCCCCGTCAGCCAGCTACGCAGGAACGCCGACTTGCCGGAGGCGGAGTCGCCGAACACCAGGAAGTGCGGATCCGCGTCGGTCAGTTCCAGGTGGACGGGGAGCAGGTCCTGCTCGGCCACACCGATCGCCACGCCCGCCGACGGGCGGTCGGAGGCGGCGGGCAGCGCCGCCATCTCGGTGCGGGAGATCCGCTCCGGCAGCATCCGGATCGGCGGCGCCGCGGCCGTCGGCCACGAGTCGGCGATCTTGGTGAGGGCGTCCTGCTGCGCCTCGGCCAGCCCGTCGAGGGTGTCCATCCCGTCCAGCCGCGGCAGCGCCACCTGGAACTGCACACCGCCGGGGGCCAGACCGCGGCCCGGGGCCGTCGAGGACACGAACCGGCGCGCCGCACGGCGGTCGATCTCGGACTCGCCGGGGTCGTTGAGCCGCAGCTCCAGCCGGGCGGCGATGCTGTCCCGCAGCGCCAGCCGCAGGTCACCCCAGCGGTTGGAGGTCAGCACCAGGTGGATGCCGACGCCGAGACCGCGCGCCGCGATGTCCAGGATGACGGCGTCGATGTCGATCTTGTCGAGCAGTTCGCCGCGCAGCCCGGCCCAGTTGTCCAGGAGCAGGAAGATGTCGGCGCTCCGGACGCCGTCGGGCAGTTGCCCGGTCGCGCGGCGGCGCCGGAACTCCTCCGCGGAGTCGATGCCCAGCTCCCGGAAGAGCTGCTCCCGCTCGGTGAGCAACTGGCTCGCCTCGGCCAGCGCGCGCTGCACCCGTTCGAGGTCGTGCCGGCCGACCACCCCGCTGACGTGCGGCGCCCGGTCGAACGGCTGCAACGCGCCGCCGCCGAAGTCGACACAGAGGAACTGGACCTCGTCGGGGGAGTGGGTGACCATCGCGGAGAGCATGAGGGTGCGCAGGAACATGCTCTTGCCGGACTGGGGCGCGCCGATGAGGGCGAGGTGCCCGTACTCGTGCGCGAAGTCCGGGACGACGGGGTGCTGCTGCTGCATCACGGGGATGTCCGCGACGCCGACGGGCAGCTTCAGCGAACCGTGCTCGGGCCACCACTGGGCGCGCAGCCCCGGGGTGTCCGGCACCGCGGCGAGCGGACCGGTGAGCGCGTCCAGCGGCAGCGCCCGCGGCAGCGGCGGCAGCCACACCTGGTGGACGGCCTGCCCGGAGCGCAGCAGCCGCTCGACCAGCACCTGCATCTCGGTGGGACCGGTCAGCATCGGCCGGGCGCGCTGCTCGGGCTCGGGCGCCGGTTCCGCGTCCGGGTCCGGCGCATGCCGCAGCCCGAACAGGACGGGAGCCGCGGACACCGGGCCCTCGACGGCGTTCCGCTCCTCGGCGCTCTCGTGCGGCCCGGAGACGTGCGCGACACGGAACCGCTCGTACACCGAGTCGGCGACCTTGAGGTACGCGGAGCCGGGGATGGGCGGGAGCTGGTAGGCGTCCGGGGTGCCGATGACGGCGCGGGACTCGGCCGCGGAGAACGTCCGCAGGCAGATCCGGTACGAGAGGTTGGACTCCAGACCGCGCAGCTTGCCCTCCTCCAGCCGCTGCGTGGCGAGCAGCAGATGGATACCGAGGCTTCGGCCGACCCGGCCGATCTGCACGAACAGGTCGATGAAGTCGGGACGGCTGGACAGCAGCTCACCGAACTCGTCGACGATGACGAGGAGATACGGCAGCGGCTCCAGCGGCTTGCCGTCGGGACCGGTCTGCCCGGCGGCCCGGCGGAGCTGGTACTCGCGGACGTTGTCGAGGTTACCGGCGTCCCGCAGCAGCTTCTGCCGCCGCTGCTGCTCGCCCTGGAGGGCGTCGCGGACCCGGTCGACGAGGGCCAGATCGTCCACCAGGTTGGTGATCAGACCGGCGACGTGCGGCAGTTCGGTGACGCCCGCGAAGGTCGCACCGCCCTTGAAGTCGACGAGGACGAAGCTGAGGATGTCGGGCGAATGGATCGCGGTCAGCCCGCCGACCAGCGTCCGCAGCAGCTCACTCTTGCCGGAGCCGGTGGCGCCGACGACCAGGCCGTGCGGGCCCATACCGCCCTGGGCGGCCTCCTTGAGGTCCAGGGCGAGCGGCTTGCCCTCGGCGTCGAAACCGACCGGGAAGCGCAGGACGTCCTCGGAGTCCGGTTCGATCCACAGGTCCTCCGGATCGAACGAGTCGAGGTCCGGCACGCCCAGCAGGTTCGGCAGCGACATGGTCTGGGCGAGGATCTCCTCGCCCTCCGCGGACAGCCGCAGCGGCGCCAGCGCGCGGGCGGTCGCCGCGCACAGCGCCGGGGCCGGCTCGTCGGCGACGGCGCCCTCGACATACGGGACGCCACCACCGCGGTGGTCATTGCGGCGGTTCTCGATGCGCAGTTCGCCCTCGTCGCCGACGTGCACCCGGACATCGGCCCGGGTCGGCTCGTCGGCCTCACGGCTGACCACGCACACGACGGTGACACCGGTACCGGGACCGGCGTCCGCCAGCAGTTGTGTGGCGATGGGGGAGCGGGCCCAGGCGCTGCGCGGGTCGTACCCGTCGAGCAGGACGATCAGCCGGCGGCGGTTGGCGGCGGCGTCCCGGCCGGAGGTGAAGGTGCGGCGGGCGGCGGCGGCCTGCTCGTGCGCGGCGGTCAGCCAGGCGGCGAGATGGTCGGCGACCCCGTCGAAGTCCTCCGCGACCAGCGGGACCACACCGGCCTCACCCGTCGCGTCCTCCTCATGGGTGTGCGGCAGCCACTTCGCCCAGTCCCACTGCGCGTCCTCGGAACCGCCGGTGACAACGGTCAGGCAGACGTCGTCGGGCGCGTGCAACACCGCGACCTGGCTCAGCAGCGCCCGGGCCACCCCACGGGCACGCCCGGACGCGCCCACCACACTGACGACACCGGACTGGTCGAGGTCGATGACCGCGGGCTGGTGCCCGACGCTGGCGGTGTTCTCGATGAGCCGGTCGGCGGCGGCCTTGGCCCGCGCGTCGTACTCGACCGTGGGGTCGTTACGGGTCGCCAGCCGCACCGGCGTCGACAGCGGCGCGCGGCCGGTGCCGATGCGGACGTGCAGGAAGTCCGGGTCGGTGGGACGCCGCTCCCACACCCGGCGCCGGCGCCGGGCGATGGCCCACAGGCGGTGCGGCGACGGATGCTGCCAGGCGGCGACGGTGCGCTGGTCGGAAGCGACCTGACGGGCCGTCTTCCGGATCTCGACGAGGTGTTCCAGATAGCGGTCGCGGGCGCTCAGCCGCTGCTTGCGCTGGGTGCCGCGCATCTGCATACGGACACCGAAGGTGAGGCCGATGGAGAGAAGGACGAAGGAGATGCCGAGGAGGATCAGCATCTTCTTGCCCGCGACGATCATGTAGGCGGCCATGCTGATGCTGGACAGCAGCGGCATCAGCAGCATCAGCCAGTTGGCGCCGGAGTCCTTGGCGATCGGCTGTGGTGGCGCGGCCACCACCACCGGGTCGGTCGGGAGTTGGGGCGGGGCGACCCGGGCGGGGCGGTGGAAGACGATCCGCGACATCAGGGCTCTCTGTGCAGGGAGGTGGGGCGGCAGAGGACGACGGGCATGGGCCCCGCTGACCGGGTCAGCGGGGTGCGGGACCGTCCTGGGACGGGCCGGGGGCACCGTCGTCGGCGAACGGGTTCACCAGAGGGGTCTTCGGGCGGCGCGCGGTGCTCTCCCGGATCCCCGCCGCGAGGCCGGTGAGTCCCTGGGTGAACTCCTCGACCTGCTCGGCGCGGGCTGCCCGGAGCGTCGACTGGGCCGCGTCGATCGCCGCGATGACCAGGTCCTCCAGCGTCTGCGGGTCGTCCGGGTCGATGACCGACGGGTCCATGCGCAGCGAGGTGACCCGGCCTTCGCCGTTCACCTTCGCGGTGACCAGACCGCCTCCCGCGTGGCCGGTCGCCTCGGCGGAGCCGATGGCGTCGTTCATGCCGGCGAGGTTTCCCTGAAGGCTGCGCATCCGCTCCGTGAGGGCCGCGAGGTCGAACGATGGGCGGTCGGACATGGGCGGTGCTCCTCGTGCGGGCTGGAAAAGACGCGGAGATGCCGGCGCACGACGGATGACGGCGGCCCTTTCGGGCGCCAACAGACGACGGGGGCCGCTGGGCGTCGCGCACGGGGAACGGCATCGGTCCACGCACATCCTCCCGCCCCGCCCCGCACCTGCCCAGATCCCTGTTCGGGGACCTCCGGGACGGGACCGGGCGGGGCGGGGCGTGGAGCGGGTCGGTGAACGGGGGGTGGCGGGCGGGTGCGGGGGCCCGCACCCGCGTGTGGAGGGGCCCGGTGGCCTGCGGAGAGGGCGGACGTCTGCCGCCGCCTGCCGCTGTAGCCCGGTGCCCGTACGGCCCGGACCCGGCGGGGCCCCGGGACGGGGCGGGGCCACGAGGCGTCCGTGGCCCCGCCCCGCCCCGCCCGGCGACGACGGCCCGGTGACGCCCCCGTACGCAGGGGTACGACACCGGGCCGCGCCGGATCAGAGCGTTTCGCAGCTGACGACGGCCAGCTCCTTCGGCTCCTTCTTCTCCTTCACCGCCGCGATCAGCACGCCGGTCGGTGCGTGCCACAGGCCACCGCCGTTCTCGACCTGCTCGAAGCCGTACACACCGAGCAGTTCGGGCGTCAGCACCGGCGCGTTGGCCTGGGCCAGGACGAGGTCGGCGCCCGGGGTGAATTCGTTGCCCTGCGCCACGCCGGAGACCCGCCACAGGAGTGCCTGCAGGATCCGGTCCGTCTCGCCGGGCGAACCGTCGTCCCAGACGGCCCCGTGCAGATGCAGCACCCGCGGCGGCTGACCGCCCCGCCCGGCGGTCGCCAGCAGGGTGACCGGACTGCCAGGCGAGAGGGAAGCGGTGTCCAGCCGGCCGAACCGGTAACGGAGCTGACCGAGGCCCCGGCCGTTCTTATCGGTCTCACTGCCATCCGTCACCTGAAGCCGTCCCTGGACCTTGTCCGGACCGTTCACCAGCGGCACCTCCGGCACCTCCGGCGCCTGCTGGGCGGCGCCGGCCGTCTCCTGCGTCACCGGCTCCTCGGTGACCTGCCCCTTCGTGACCTGGGGAGCGGTCGCCGGGGGAGCCGTCAGCCGCGACGGCTGCGCGGCGACCGGCTCGGCGTCGAGATTGGCCAGCGGCTTCGGGTCGAGGTTGGCGGTCCGGAACGAGCCCGCCGACTGCTTCACGTCCCTCGTACGAGGGACGGTGAAGGACGGGGTGGTGGACACCCGCGGTCCATGCTCCGGCAGGGTCTCGTCCACGACCGCGGCCGTTCGGCCGGGCGCCTCCTGGACCACCGGGCTGTCGTCGGTCTCCATCGCCGTGGGCTCCTGCGGAGCGGTGGCCGACGGCCCCGGCAGAGGCCCCGGTGTCCGGTCCTGCCCCTCGACCGGCTGCGGCGGGGCGGACGCTCCCTGCCCGTCCGGTAGCTCCGGCTGCTCGTACAGCTTGAGGTCACGGGTGGTCCGAGCGGCGTCGTGCGGATCTCCCAGCAGGAAGTCCCACAGGGGGATCCGTCCCTGGACGATGCTGTTCCGCAACGTCTGCACGCTGTGGCGCGTGTCGGCCAACCGGCCGGTGAGAACGGCGTCCATCGGCCTGCCGATGAGTTCACCAGCGGTACCGAGATCCTGCAGCACGGTACCGAGCTGGTCGTGCAGGGAATTCAACTGATCGCGGACCCACAGCGCCAGATCGCGGGTCCGCCGCAGGGCGGGCTGTGCGGACGGGTGCGAGTTCGTCGGCTCCTCGGCGGCCGTCCCGTGCAGTCCGGCCGCTTGCGGAGTGGTCAGGAGATCCTGCAACCGTGAGTTCAGGCCCGTCCAGACGGACACGGCCTCCTGCCAGGCGGCCAGGGGGTCCGCGGGGCCCGTCTCGTTGCGGAGCAGGCGCGACAGCGTCGCGAAGCTCTGCACGAGTTCCCCGTGGGCGGGGTGTGCTTCCTTGGTCCAGGAGTTCGGGATGAACAGCTTCCACTCGCCGTAGTGGCCCTCGTCGGTGAGTTCCAGACCGACGGGGGAGCCGTACCAGCCGTCCTGCGGCGGTACCGACGAGACGGTGGTGGTGGCGGCCCACACCTCCATTCCGGTCCGGTCCGCGACCGCTTGGGCCGCGTTGACGCCGGTCGTCCGTTCATCGGCACCGGCCGAGCACGCGAGGAGGATGATCTGCGGGCGGCCGAGCTGGTTGAGTCCGTGCAGACTCCCCCGCCGGGAGAGCGCCTCGCCGAACGTCGCGCCGTCCACCGGGAGAACCTCGTGCGTCTCGCCCTCCGACCTCACCAGTTCGAGCCAGCCGGGCATGGCGTGTGTCATCGCCAGGTAGATGGGACGCTCCAGGTCCCAACCCACCGTTCCCCACGCGATCGGCCTGATGTTGTCGTTCCCTGGCGGCATGTGCGGGAAGAAACGACCGTCGAGACCGGTGGCGGTGATGTCCCAGGTCTCGGTGATGTCGTGTCCCCAGGCGTGGAACGACCGGCCGATGACCCGATCGACGGCCGGGTCCCCGGTCTGCCGGGTCGCGATCCGTGTGTGATGGAGGTCGCGGAACCGCAGGGAGACGTACCGGCCGCTGTGCGACCGCACCGGAGGCAGGTTCTGGTCCTCCCCGAGGAACGCGTCGCTCACGCCGGGCAGGACGATGGACATCTCGACGGTGAGCGCGCCCGTGGTCCGGCTCGGCTGCACCTGGACGATCCGGAGGTGCTCGGTGTGCTCCGGTACCAGCTCCTGCCGCTCCGCCTTCAGTTCCTCGATCAGCTTCGACGTCAGCGCCGCAGCGGTGTACGGCGCGTCGGTCCCCGTCTCCGGCAGGACGACACCCTCGTCCCCGGCGACGGCGATCTCCACGTACGGCAGCGGCGTGCCCCGCCGCTGCGTCGTCGAGCCGAGGGCGGCCAGACGGAGCACGAGCGAGTTGACCACATCCTCCAGGGTCTCCTCGGTGATCCTGCCTGCCACCGGCTTGAGGAAGTACAGCTCCCGCACCGCGGAGCCGTCGGACGCGGGCGCGGTGTGCGACGCCGATGCGGTGACCGGGGCCGGTGCTGCCGCCGTGACAGGCGGCAGCGGACCGGGCCCCGCCGTCTCGTCGTCGAGGTCCATGTCCATCGCACCGGTGCCCGACGACGAGCGCACCACCCGGGTCCGCTGCGTCGCGAGCGGCTGGGGCAAGGAGATCTGGGGCTCGGATGCCTGGTCGTGCGCCGCCGCGGCGGTCGCCTGAGCTTCCACGGGCTGGCCCGATGCCTCGCCCATGACGTGACCGGTGTCCGTACCCGCCAGCGTCCGGTCCACGGCGAGATCGATGTCCATATCGGACTCAGCGGTCACGGGCAGCCCAGGCGAGGTCGCGGAGGGGCGTGCCGACGGCGACAGCGAGGATGCGGCGTCGGCCGTCAGCTCCGTTTCGTCGGATGTGGCCGAGGCGCTCTGCGGGAGCGCGAACTCGTCGCGATACCGGTTGAGAAAGTCCAGGAAGCTGTTGACGCGGTCCCGTATGGATTGACGGGTAGCCGCACGCACGGGCTTGCCCTTCGGGGTCTTCCGTGTCTCCTGGAGATGTTTGTCGAAGTCGCTGTTGCTCCCCTCCTTCCCGTTCTGCCGTAGCGGATGCAGGTTCCCGATGCTGAGGTACTGCTCCCAGAGCGTGAACGCCCTTGTGTAGTCCTCCCGTGTCCGGTTTGACGTGACGGGGCTGTGGGGCCCGAAGAGCCAGTGCGCGACGGCCTTCGCCACCTGCTGTCCGTCGTACTTCTTCCACAGGTCGGCGACGAGTTCGAAGGCCATCCGAAGGCCGCTTTCAGTGTCCTCAGGGGCGTCGGTGGCGGCCAGGCGCCAACCGGACACCTCCTGGAGCATCTGATTCAGGGCACTGCGGGAGGCGTCCGTCAGCGGTGCCGGGCGATCCGAACCCACGGAGGCGGGCCGGGCGGTGGCCGCCGCCCCGCTGTTCCGGGTGGCCGTGGACCGGTCGGTGCCGGGCCCGGTGGCCGAGGACGGCGCCGGACTGTTGAGGGCGGAGGAGACCATCACCTCGGCGATCTCATCCCGGACGGCCAGGTTGCTACTGAAGTCCAGCAGAGCGGTCTGCTCGGGGTTCAGCTGCGGCGGTAGCGGCTGATCGGAGGCCAGCGGGCCGAGACCTGCCGCGGGCAGGGCGCGGACCCACGGCTCAAGAGCCGCTTCCAGCGGATCGATGAGGTGCTGGCCGGAGGGATCGACTCCGGACATGAGCACGGCCAGGTAGGACGTACCCAGGGCGACGGTCTCCTCCCAGCCCGCCAGCTGCGCGGTGGTCAGCGAATCCGGCTGCACGACCGTCAGCAGCATCAGCGTGGACTCCAGCTCCGAAAGCCATTCCTGCTCTCCTGTTGTGTCCGGCTCCTCCGGGGCCAGATGTGAGGCAGGGGCCGCCGGTGTGGGCAGGGCGGAACGGACGGGCGGCGTCGGCGAGGACGCGGCGGCGTGTGCCGACGGCGGCAGGGCGGACGCGGTGTCGCCCGTCAGCCCCGTCGCGGGGGCTTCGGTCCTCATGGGGGTGTGCGTGTCGGTGCCGGTCGCGCCGGGGGAGCCCTGGCGGAGTGCTTCGGGCCGGGTGCCGGGCGTGGTCAGGTCACCCGGCGGGAGCCTGAATCCGGGATGGCGGGCGAGGAAGGCCAGGAAGGAATCGATCTGCTTCCGCAAGCTGTCGCGGTTGGACTGCCTCGCAGAGGCGCCTGTCCGCTTCAGTTCCCACTGGAGATATTTGTCGAAGTTGCCGCCGGGTTCCTCTTTCTGGCTCTGCTGCAGCGGGTGCAACGCGGGTGTCCTGCTGCCGAGGTACCTGTCCCAGAGCTTGAACGCCTTCGCGTGGAGGGCTCGGGTCGTGCCCGACGTGGTGCGGCTGTTGGGGCCGAAGAGCCAGTGTGCGACGGATTTCGCCACCTGCTGTCCGGGGTACTTCTCCCACAGTTCGGTGACGAGTTCGAAGGCGAGATGGAGGTCGTCGGGGACCAGGACCGCCGTGCCGTCGTTCGTTTCCAGAGGGAGGCGTGATGCCTCCTGGAGCATCTGCCGCAGGAGGGGGTCGGGGATCTCCATCGGCCATGCCCGCTGACCCTGCACGGTCAGGGTCCGAGTGGCGGTCGCCGCCTGGCTGTGGTCCGCTTCGGGCTGGTCGCCGGTTGTGGTCGCGTCGCCCGTCAGGGCCTTGAACCGGGGGTAGCGGTCGAGGAACACCACGAAAGTGTTGATCTTTTGCCGCACGGATGAGCAGGCAGAATATTTCGCAGGTTCGCCTGTGCGCGACTTCAGTTCCTGCTGGAGATATTCATTGAATTCGCCGCCGGATTCCTCCGTCAGGTTTTGCCGCAGCGGGTGCCATGCAGGTGTCTTGGTGCTGAGGTACTTGTTCCAGTACCTGAACGCCCTTGCGTATTCCTCCCTTTTCGTGTCCGGGACGGTGCTGTGGGGGCCGAAAAGCCAGTGTGCGACGGATTTCGCCACCTGCTGTCCGGGGTACTTCTCCCACAGTTCGGTGACGAGTTCGAAGGCGAGACGGAGGTCGTCGGGGACCAGGACCGCCGTACCGTTGTTCGTTTCCGGACGGAGGCCCGACAACTCCTCGAGCATCTGCCGCAGGAGGGGGTCGGAGATCTCCAGCGACCATGCCCGTCGGCCCTGCGCGGTCAGGATCCGAGTGGCGGTCGCCGCCTGTCGGCGGTCCGCTTCGGGCTGGAGCTCGAGCTCGGGATGCCGGCTGAGGAAGGCCATGAAGCTGTTGACCTGTGTCCGCATGGATTTGCGGGTGCTTTCTTTCACAGGTTCGCCGGTGTGCGACTTCAGTTCCTGCTGGAGATATTCGTCGAAGCCGCCGCCGATTTTCTCCTTCTGGTTCTGTCGCAGCGGGTGCAACGCGGGTGTCCTGGCGCTGAGGTAATTGTCCCAGATCTTGAACGTCCTCGCGTAGAGCTCGCGTGTCACGCCCGCGATGAGACTGCGGGGGCCGAAGAGCCAGTGTGCGACGGCTTCTGCCACCTGCTGTCCGGGGTACTTCTCCCACAGTTCGGTGACGAGTTCGAAGGCGAGACGGAGGTCATCGCGAACCAGGAACGCCGTGGCACCGTTCGGTTCCAGGGGGTGGCCTGAAATCTCCTGGATCATCTGCTGCAGAAGGGGGTCGGGGATCTCCAGGGACCACGCCCGCAGGCCCTGCGCGGTCTGAACCCGAGTGGCAACCGGCGCCTTGGTGTGCTGCGTGGACGTGGTCACGTCAGGCGCGCCGTCAGGGACGAAGGCCAGCGCGTCGTTGAGACGGCGGGTCAGGTTCGCCCTGTCGTCGGTGGGTACATCGGCGGGCAGTTTCCACAGGTCGCGCCGCAAGCGGCGCAACCTGCTTTCCAACCGGGGGGTGAGCGTCGGCAACAGTCCTTCGGCCAGGCCCTTTTCCACTTGCGAGAGGAAGATGTCCAGTTTCCCGGTCCATGCGGCCCATTCGGCGTCCGCCGCGTTCTCGGACGGCAGTGTGGAGGGAACGTCGACCGCCATGCGGACGAGGGGCTCCATCGCCTCCAGCACGTTCAGCAGCTGGGTGCGTGTCGTCCCGTCGGTGATGCGGGCGTGTACCTGCTCGTCGAGATCGGCCAGCAGCGACCAGCCCTCCGTGAGCACCACGGGCGTGAGGGAGGCCCCATCGCCCCGGGAACCCTCAGGCAGCGCCTCGATGTAGGCGTTGACCTTGTTGATGAGCAGGTAGCCGGTCAGTGCGTCGAGCTGCTCCAGGTCCAGCTCGTCGTCGAGTTGCGTGGCGTTCTCCGCGGCGCCGGACGTACTCGCTGCGAACAGCTCCTCCTCGGCCTGCTGGTCATCCAGGAGGTGCGTCGAGGGAACGCCACCGCTCAGTCCGCCGGAGACCGGAAGGTTCCGCTCCTCGAGGAGCCGGCGGCCGTACTTCATGGCAGCCGTGTCGTCGGTGAACTGGTGCCGCTGCTTCGCGACCTCGGTGACGACTTGCTTGACCCCGCGCTGGACCGCGCGCTGCTCGTCGGTGTCCGCGATGACCGCACGGGCGGGCACCACACGCCCGGCCCAGAGGAGGTCCGCCTCGGACGGCTGTGCCTCGGTGTCCTTCCCGCTCAAGTTCCAACGGGCCGGGCCCTCCGCCGTGGCGCGCCCCTTGCCCTTGCCCTTGCCGGAGGTGCTCGCGACCGGCGTCGGGCCCTCGGGGAGTGGCTGCTGCTCCGGGGGGAGGCCGCCGGGCAGGCCGCCCGAGGGCGTCAGACCGTGCGCGTCGAGCAGTTCGGCGATCCGCCGCTTCAGGGCGTCCGGTTCCCGCTCCAGGGCGGAGCGCTGCCGGGCGATCTCCGTGAGCACCGCCTGCCGGGCGGCCTGTTGTGCGGGGTTGTCGATGTCCGTACGGGGGCGGACCTGGGTACGGGCCCAGTCCATGTCCGCCTGGGACGGTGCGGTGGCCGTGGAGTTCGCGGGCCATGCGGTCGTCGGCATCAGCCCGTGGTCGAGCAGCGCGGTGTCGACGATCGCTGTCGCCTCCTGCGGCGTCATGGCCGCGTACTGCCGCGCCACCGACTCGATCACCTGGTCCACCAGGCGCTGCATGGCAGGCTCGTGACCGGTGGTGAGGAGAGTCGCGGGCAGCAGCTCCCTGGCCCACTCCAGGTGCTCCTGGGGCAGCGGCGCCGTCTTCCCGGAGCCCGAGGCCTCGCCCCGGGACCCCGATGTGCCGGGCAGGACGTACGTCAGCTCATCGCTCTCGGCGGTGAGCCACTGCAACTCGCCCCACTGCTTCATCTGCACGGGGTCGGGCTGGAGGCGTCCGAGGAGGAAGAGGTGGGAGTTGTAGACCGCGCCTGCGTCCGGCAGGCGGTTCCTGTCCTTGAGGTAGGCATGTATCTGGCCACTGAGGAACTGCGGTCCGGTCAGGCGGGCGGAGTTCAGCGCGATGCCGGTCTTCTCCCACTGGGACCCGGCCAGCTCCTTCGAGCCCTTGAGCCGTTCCAGCACCCAGGTCATGTACCCGGACTTGGCGGGGGTCACGAGGAAGTTGTTGTTGAGCTGTCCCCGCAGGTACTGGAACTCGACGATCTTCCTCAGCGGTCCCTGTACCTGCGTGGGGTCCAGCGTCTTCTGGCTGGACAGCCATCGGGCGTTCGCTTCCTGCAGAGCGCCGCGGTAGTCGTCCCAGTCCTGGAGCCGGGGCGCCATGAACGGGATCGCGTCCGGTGCCATGAACAGCCCCTCGCGCGGCAGGGTGACCGCGCCGGGGGCGATGTCCACGTCCGCGTAGACCCCGCCCTTGATCCACAGGGCCAGGTACCGCACGGCGTTCGACGCCATGGGGAACACGTTCTTGTCGCGGGCGTACCGGTAGAGCGACCATGCCCGGTCGGCCGGGGTTTCCCCGGCCTGCGTCGCCGTGGGCGCGGTCACGTGCTCGGCGAAGAGCTGCTCCACCGACCGGACCCGCGTCGAGCCCGCGGACTCCAGCTCGGCGAAGAAGGCGCTGTTCGTCCTCCGGGCGTCGGCGTCGGCGAGGAACTCCAGCTCCCAGCCGGCTTCCGCGGCCTTGGCCCGCCACGCTTCGATGTTCTCCTTGGCGGACAGGCTCAGTTCCTTGGTACCGAGCCACACCAGGAACAGTGACTTGGCCACGGGTACGGTGTGCTGCCCGCCGGTCTCACCGAGGTAGAGCCGCTGCGGGATGCGGTGCACCGTGATCTCGGCCCGGCGCTGCTCCTCCTTACGGCCGGAGCCGGGGAGTTCGGCCGACCGGTGGGTGATGCAGAGACATCTGGGATCCAACGAGAGCAGGCTGCCCGGATGCGCCATCAGGTGCTTCTCGAAGCTTGCCTCCAGCTTCCACGCCACCTCCATGGCCCGCCGGGCGGCGGATTCCGAGGACTTGTTGCCCATGCCGGTGATCTCGACCTCCGGCGCGGGCAGGCCGGCCCGGCGGTTGGAGAGCATCAGCTCCACCAGCTCCGCGCCGAGCTGCTCGATCTTGGCGAGCTGATCGCCCACCAGCTCCTTCGAGCGCGGCGCGAAGTACACGGTGTGCTTCTCCCGGCTGCCGCCGGTGGCGCCCGTGTCCCGTGTGCTTACGGGCAGGGGGACGCTCTTGGCCTGGCCGCCGCCGGGCAGGCCCCGCCGCAGAGTGATGCCGTGCCGGCTCAGCAGCGCGTGGGCCTCGTGCCACGCCGCGTCATCGGTTTCGAACGTGCCACGGCGCCGGGCGATGTTCTCCCGCACCTCACGCACGGCCTTGCGCTGTGCCTCTTCCCGGGGGCCGGTCCCGAGGATCGCGGGGTTCACGAGCCCGCGGGCCCACTCCAGGTCCTCCGCGGGGATGCCCGATTCCCAGGCCCCGTTGTGCGCCACGGAAAGGACCCGGCCGTAGAGGTGCACCGGCCCCTCCGATCCGGGGGCGGCGGCCTCGACATGGGTGATCTGCCAGTCGAAGCCGCGGGCGAGCAGGAGTTCCCGCTCCTCGTCAGTGGTCTGCTCGTCGTCGGTGACCGACCCGTCGTCCATGACCGACTCGTGGTCACCGGCCGAGGCGAGCCCGCCGAGGTACAGGGCCGGGGCTCCCTGCGGTACCAGCAGGTGCAGGATGTACGGCCGGTCCTCGAAGTCCGCGGCGACCGGGCCGAGGGAGGTCGACATGAACCGTCCCTCGCGGACGACCAGCCCGGCCTTCACCTGATCGGTGTCGGGGAAGTAGTACTCGTCGAGCCCCTTGACGACGACCAGGTCCTCGGGAACGACATGGCTGCTCAGCGCCGTGTCCAAGGCCAGCACATGCTGCTCGGTGGCGGCCAGGGCCTGCGTCAGGAAATCGAGCCCCGACATCGGCGTCGGCACGCCCTCGGTCAGGATGTCGTCGTACTGCTCGTCCGGACTCACCCAATGTGCTTCGCGCACGACGCGGGTGAAGTGGGTGAGGGTGCCGGCGCCGGAGTCCATGTCCCGGGCCAGTGCCTTGATCGGGATGTCCGTCACGGCGAAGGGCAGACGGCGGACATCTTCTCGCCAGGGCCCGTTGGAGTAGTCCTGCAGCGCCTCCTTCATCTGGTCCGGCAGCGCCCGGGTGTGGTCGTTCCACTCCGCGGCACCGTAGCCGGCGCCTTCCTGGGCCGAGGCGAAGACCTTGGCGTTCGGGAAGTGTGTCCGCTCCGTCTCCGCATGCCGGTTGACCTCTCCGTCCTGCTGCGAGGGGAGCGACTCACCGTCCTCGTCGTCCGACAGACCGTCCTCGTCCGACGCGTCGCTCAGGGATTCCATGTCGGCGTCCTGTGACTCGTCCGCGGGGAACGGCGAGTCGACGTCCATGTCCTCATCCGTCGGAACGTCGTCGAGCTGAGCGAAGCCGCCGGGCAGCATGAGGCCGTCGGGCAGGGGCACGCTCGCGTACGCGTTCGCGGTGGCGTGCGGGCCGTGGTGTGCCTTCAGCCACGGCTTGATCATCGCCGTGAGGTAGTCGGTGAGCTGCCGCCGCTGTGCGTTCGGGATCCGGGTGGCTGCCGGCCCCTCCCATAGCTGCAGGCGGTTCCGCAGGTAGCAGCGGGCCAGGAAGTTCGTCTGCTCGGCGTCGCCGGGCGCTGCTTCCTCCGCCGGAACAGGTGCGGTCTCTTTGAGCTCCTTCAGCAGCTCGGCCGGTTCCCCCTTCAGCTTCTCCTCGTCGATGTCCGCGAAGGGCGAGGGGAGTCCGGGCAGGCCGAAGCGCTCCTCCAGCTCCTTCACCCGGCCCAGGAGGGTTTCCCGGTAAAGGTCGCGGTGCAGGGGGCGGGACGTGGTGGCCTCCGCGGACGAAGGTAGGAGCGGGATGTACTGCCAGGCGAGCTCGGACAGCTCATAGGGGGAGGGGGTCCTGTCCATGCGTGCCTGGAGCACCCACTGCCGGTACGCGTTCGTCCCGGGGGCCGGCTGAGCCAGCTCCGCCTGAAGCTGGCTCAGCAGGGCCCGCACCTTGCCGGCCCACAGGGGCTCGCTCTCAGGGCCCCCGATCGTCCGCTGGAGAGCCGACAGCGCGGCGGGGGACGGGGCAGCCAAGGAGTTGCCCGGTTCCAGGACGGCCCGCAGCCTCGTCAGCAGCTCCTCGTGGGCGACACCGGAGCGGACGGCCTCTTCGAGGAAGGGCAGCAGCGCGCGGCCCGCCGCCAGGTTCTCAGCGGTCCAGGCCACTTGGGGACTGGCCATGTGGTCCAGGTACTGCTCGACCTCTTCGATGTGCTGTGCCATCTCGTACAGCGCGTCGAAGGCGGCCGGGCTCATGGCCTCGGACGGCTGTGCCGTGCTCGGTGAGGCCGTGGGCAGGCCCGCGGTGAAGAGGTCCTCCGTCATCTGCTCGGTGTACGACAGGGTGCCGCCGAGCAGATCATTCTGCGGCAGGTCGGTGTGGTGGGCGTGCTCCGTGTGCCGCGCCCGGGTGCGGGGCCCGTCCGGCGTCCGCGCGGAGAGGGCCCCGGTGCTCCGGGGTGCCCGCGGGGAATGGGCCGGCCCCTCGTAGGACTCGTCGTCGGAGAAGGAGAGTTCGTCGTCGGAGACGGAGAGACCGTCGTCGAGGCTTTCTCCGCTGTCGGACTCCTCGGATTCGTGAGGCTGGTTGTCCTCGGTGGACGATTCGTCGTCGGAGAAGGAGAGTTCGTCGTCGGAGACGGAGAGACCGTCGTCGAGGCTCTCCCCGCTGTCGGACTCCTCGGCCCTGGAGGGTTCCGCCACGTCTTCCAGCCAGTAGCTTTCGACGCGGCCGTCCGCGCCGGTCCTGACCCACAACGTGCTCGTGCTGCCTATGAGTTTGCCGGAGCGCAGGGGCGTGTTCAGGCCCTCCGCCACGCCCCGCTGCACCATGCGGTGGACCATCAGGAGCAGCTCGGTCGGGGTGAGACCGGCGGGCAGGTTCTCCGGGACCTCCAGACTCTCCAGGTGGCGCAGGGCCTCCAGGTCCTTCAGGGCTCGCATGCCCTTGGCGACCTTCAGCTCGTTCCCGGGGGCCGGGCTTCCCTCGGCCTTTATGGCCTCCTGGGCCTTCTGGGCCTCTCGTATCTGTGCGACGAGGCGCGCACGCTGCTGGGCGAGCAGATACTCGGCGGTGTCCCCCTGGGTCACGAAGGGGGCCAGTTTCCTGGCGTCGTACGCGAAGTACTGCGCTGAGAATGTCGGGTCGAGGAATAGACCTCGCAGGTCGCGGGCGAGGCCCACGTCCGTGAGGGCCGTGGTGACCTGTTCGTCGGTCAGCCCCGGCGCGCTCCATGCCCCGGGCTGGTCCGCGGGTGGCATCGGCAGGGTCTGCCGCACCGCGGCGAGCAGGTTTCCGACGGCCTCGGGTGTGTTCGGGATGCCCACGAGCCTTACGGCCATGTTCACGGGCTCATCGGCGTCGAACGCCTGGAGAAGCGGCGCTGCGGACCTCGTCTGCGCGCTCTTGACCACCACGAGCCTGAAGCGCACCAGCGGCTGGCCCGCGGCGCGCGGCAGCGTGTTGTACCCGCGGTCGATGATCTGCTGGATCTTGTCCCGGTGCTGGTTCAGCCTCGCTTCCTCCTCGTCGGACATCTCCAGCGGCGCCGGTAGCACGATGTCCAGCCGGACGCCCAGGTCCTGCCCCTGGAGGACCGCTTCTCGGTAGGCCCTTCGGGCCGTGTCGCGCAGCTGATCACGGGGCATCTGGGACGTGCGTAGATCACGCATGTCGCGCAGGCGTGCGACACCGTCACCGATCACGCAGTACGTGGCCCGCATCAGCCGCATCTGCTGCCGCCCCTGAGCCCGCGGGTCGTTGCCGGCCACGTTCACGTAGCCCTGCTGCCGGGCCACCAGGGCGTGGGCGTTGTCGTCCTGCCAGTTCTCCCACGTCTTCCTGGGCTGGAGCGACGACGGCCGGACCCAGACGATGCGTTCCGCCACCACGTACCCCACGATGCGTACGCCGCGGGACTCGCCGATCCACAGATAGCCGGCCCGGCCCCCTGCGGTTTCCTGGGACTGGCCCGGGAGTTCCGGGCCCCAGTTGAACTGCCCCTTGCTCAGAGCGTCGTCGTGGGCCTTGATGATCGCGTCCCACAGATCCTCGCCACCCCAATGCTCGGGGAAGGCCAGGTGGTGTCCGAACACCGTGTCCCTGGCGAAGTACCAGAGCTTTTCCTGGGGCTGCCTCGGGGCAGCGTCCGTGGACTGCTGGGGGCTCGCGGGCGTCTCCGGTGAGGTCTTCGCGGGACGCTTCGGGAACGTGGTCTGCTGCATCTCCACGCTCACCATTCGGGTCTCGTTGTCCAGGACGCCCCCCGGAACCTCCTCGTAGTCGATGCCGTAGGCGTACTGCGTCTCCGCGTCGTGGAGAGCGACGCCGCCGACGCCCTTTTGCGGGTCGCCGAACAGTTCAAACCGGATGGTGGAAGCAGTGATCTGCGGGGGGCTTCCCGCCGCGCGCTCGTCCAGAAGGCGGCGGTACAGCGGTGCCTGGAGGGGATGCCCGCCGTGGGCCGGGTCGATCTGCCTCTCGTGCAGCCCGAAGTCGGTGATCTCGCCGGAGGCGTCCACCACTCCCCATATGTGCAGGTTCTGGGAGATCCCCTCGAAGGTCACCCGGCCGGCGCTCTCGGGCCAACTTCCCCCGTTCTCCAACCAGTTGAGGTAGGCGCCTTCGATCGCGGCCATGATTTCGTCGGCGGTCATCTCCGTCGGGAACATCAGGACGCGGTCATCGCGCCGGATGCGCGTGAGGTCGTCCGAGGCGTGAGGACGTCCCTTCTTCGCGCTGTCCGCCTCGGCCCGGGAGGGGTAAACGGCCCAGAACGTGCCGTTGGGATTGCGGCTTCCCACCCGCTTGGGCGTCTCGCGGTAGGTGGCCCCACCGCGCGGAGCCATCAGCGCGGGGCGGAGCGTGTCACCGCGGAGCACCCGCTCCCGGACGTCGAGCGGCGCCCTGACCCGGGTCGGAGCGCCGTCCGGGCGCTGCTTCGGACGGAGCTTTTCCCGTGCCGAGGTGACCGAAGAGGCCACACCTTCCTTGACCGCCTGGCGCATCCGGGCGGTTTCGACCGCCACCCAGATGCTCTTCAGCTCGTACGGGAGCCACCGCAGGTTCGGTGCCAGGGCGACCGGCTCCGCCGGGAGGTCGGCGCTCAGGTCGATCCTCCCGCGTGCGTCGAGGTCCAGGCCGGCCATGATCGTGCCGTCCTCGTCCACCGGGCGCGGCGGGCCCTCCCGATACCAGTCCCAGCCGCCGAAGAGGTGGCTGAGCTCGTGGACCAGAACCATCGGTTCGGTCTCGGTGTACCAGGTGAGGGCATCCTCGCGGCCGCTACCGAGCAGCAGGCTCACCTCGTGGTGTGCGCTTTCCGCGTCCGGGGTGAACTCGACCGCGAATTCCACCAGGTCGCCGTCGGGGAAACGGTGCCCCATGTTGTGGACGGCGCGCAGCATCTCCTGGGCCTGTCGCTGAACATCCTCCACCTGCTCCGGCGTTGGGAGGGCAGTGGCCTTCTTCGTGGAGTCGGCGTCCTTCTCCGTGGAGTCGGCGTCCTTCTCCACGGGGACGGCGGCCTTCAGATGGATACGGACGGTCAGCCGGGTCAGCCGCGTCCCGTCGCCGAGCAGGAAGCGCTTGGCATTGAAGCCGTGTATCGGGTGGGGCACGAACGACCCCATCCGGGCGACGAGGCTGTCGGACAGCTGTGCCACCTCGACGGGTGACTCGGTCTCCACCACCGGGGCGATGTGCACGCGGTAACCAGGGCTTTCCGGCGTGCTCAGCTCCGGTGCGCTGTCGATGGACGTCACGATGCCCCGGGTACCGGCCGGGAAGATCACCGCCGCGTCCTGGTTCCCGCCGAAGAGGGGGCTCGTCGAGGAGTGGGGGAGTGACGAGGTGATGACCTCGACCGTGCCGGTGCTGTGCGGGTTCTCCCCCGTACCGCCGACGGTGAGGGAGAGGTCGAACTCCTGCCCCACGGAGAGGGGAGCGCCCAGCCCCAGGGAGCGGGGTGTCTCCGGGAAGGCGAGGCGAGAGTCCGTGAGCGGCAGCCGCAGCCGCACCGTGCCGGTGTGCTGGGGCAGCCGGTTCAGCCCTGCGGCTGCGAGGGCCGCGGCGGCCTCGGCTGCGGGGTCCTGGTCGGCGAGCCGCTTCCTGAAATCGGCCTGGTCTCCGGAGGCCAACGCCTTCACCGCCGCGTCTTCCTGGAGGGTGGTGGCCAAGGAGACCTTCGGGGACGAAGAGAGCGTACGGGTGAGCTGGGAGGCGGGCAGCGGGGCCGGTGTCCTGGTCTGCGCGGAGGCGGCAGGCGGTTCAGTGGCTTCCGTGTCGTCGTCCCACGAGGACTGGGCGTCCGTGAGGCTGTCCCCCAGCTCCTCGTCCCACTTCATGAGGAGTCCGTTCTCGATCCGGTCGCGCAGGGCGGCCATCTCTTCGCGGACGTCCGACATGGCGGAGTCCGGACCGGCCTTGCGGAGCTCCTCCGGAACCTCGTCGAGATTCTTCACCAGGGCGTTGAGCCGCTCGGCCGCCCACGTTGCCAGATCGCGGGTGCGCCGCAGCGCGGGCTTGGTGGCGTCGCGCAGCTCCGGATCCTTGTGGTCCTCCGGGCGGTCGGCGTGTTCCAGGTGGTCCTCGGCGAAGAGATGCTGCTCCAGGCGGTTCTTGAGATCCGCCCACATCTCGGGGACGAATTCCCGGGTGTCGGCCCAGAGGTACTCCTCGCGGGCCTCCAGAAGCTCTCCGATCTGCTCGAAGTCCGCTTCGTGCATCCGGTATTCGGGATGGGAGGTCCGCTTCCACAGGGCGGGGCGGAACAGCAGCCACTTGCCGTACTCACCCGTTACGGGGTGCGTGGCCAGGCCCAGGTAGGCGCCGCCGTAGTCCGGGCCCTCGACGTCCAGGGTGGCGACCTGAGTGGTGGCGGCCCATACCTCCAGGCCGTTCCGGTCCGCGACCTCCTGGGCGGAAGCCACCCCAGGCTGCGAGGACGTGGTCTCGGGTGTGGCGCCTCCGTAGCAGACGCTCATGACGAGCTGGGGAGGCAGCGGCGCGATCCGGAGCATGTTCCGCAGGCTCTTCCTCCGCCGCACCACCTCGGCGAGGGTCTCTCCGCTGCCCTCGTAGATGGTGCTGGTGCCGGACTGGGTGACCGCGAACTGGACCTCACCGGGGAATCCGTGCGCCATGATCATGTACAGGTGGCGCCACGGCTGCCACGGGGTTCTGCTCCACTTACTGACGTCTCCCGAGACCATCCCGGTCTCTTCGTCGTAGGTGAAGTGCGGGAACTGCCGATGCGTCAGGTCGGCGCCGGTGATGTCCCAGATGGAGTCATTGGTCTCATCGGGCGACCGCAAGGACCGTCCGATGTGCCGCTCTTCGAGCGGATCGGTGACGCTCTGACGGAACAACACCCGCGCGCTGTCGAGGTCGCCGACCGGGACGGCAGCCGCATCGCCCGTCTCGCCCACCGTCATCTGCAACAGGTGGTCGCTCTCGTACGAGGCGTCGCTCACTCCCGGAATGCGGAAGGTGACCTCCGAACGGAACGGCCCCGTGGTGGTGTCCGTGCCGTGCTCAGCCGCCGGCTTCACCAGGGTGATGGTGAAGTCCTCCGCAGTCAGCTCGGCCCCCTTGGGCTGCTTCTGCTTGCCGAGGGTCTTGGCCAACTGCTGCTTCAGCCGCGCCGCGATCCTGTCGGCCAGCGACCGGCCGGTGTACGTCTCCTCGGGGGAGTCCGCCACCGGCAGCGGTCCGGCACCGAAGACCCGTACCTCGGCGATGGGCAGCACGGTGCCGCGTCGCCGGGTGCTCAGACCCAGGTTGGCCAGGCGCTTTGCGATCTCGTCGAGGTGCTCCCAGGCGAATTCGACGGCGTCCTGCTGCTCCTGCGCCTTCTCCGCCTCGCTCTTCTCCTCTGCCGCGTACTCCTCCGGCTCCGGGGCGAAGAGGGTCGTGTATGACTCCTCGACGTCCTTGGCGGTCTTCTCCGCGAGCGGGGAGGCCGCGGCCTTCTCGTCGTCCTTCACCGTCGGTGCTGTACTGCCGGAGTTGCGGGCGCTCAGAACACCGCGGTGCTTGTGCCGCCGCGGGGAGGACGCGGAGGTGATCTCCGTGAGCGTGCTCTCCTGTTCCTCCTCCGACTCCTCGGAAACCTCCTCGACGGTCTCCGGGGAGGCGCGGAAGGGGGCCGGCCGGTTCCTCGGGTCCGCCAGGGCGTGCTCTGCCTGGTCGCTGAAGGGCGTCCGCTCCTGGGTGAGCGGCTCTTCGGCGGTGCTGTTCTCCTCGAAGCCCTCGTGCTGCTCCACCTGAAGGGATGGCTGCGGGAAGTCGAATTCGAAGCCGGCGGGGGGTTGGAGGTTGTCGGGGGTGGTGATGGTTTCGAAGCCGGCGGGGGGTTCGAGGTCTTCCGGGGTGGTGATGGTGTGGAAGCCGGCGGGGGGTTGGAGGTCGTCGGGGGTGGTGATGGTTTCGAAGCCGGCGGGGGGTTCGAGGTCTTCCGGGGTGGTGATGGTGTGGAAGCCGGCGGGGGGTTCGAGGTCGTCGGGGGTGGTGATGGTTTCGAAGCCGGCGGGGGGTTCGAGGTCTTCCGGGGTGGTGATGGTGTGGAAGCCGGCGGGGGGTTCGAGGTCTTCCGGGGTGGCGATGATTTCGAAACCGCCGTGCGATTCGCGGTCGTTGTGCTCCGAAAGCTTCTTGGAGGTCATGGGGGCGCTGAGATCGTCTCCCAGTTCCTCGTTCCAGGAGCGGATCGCTTCCATGAGCCGGTTTTCCAGGGCGTCGATCTCTTTTTGTACGTACTCGGGCGAGATCGGTAGGGCCTTGAGGTCCTTCGGCAGGTTTTTGAGCTCTTCCTTCAGGATCTGGTGCCACGGGATCGGCAGGGCCTTGAGGTCCTTCGGCAAGGTGTCGAGCAGTTTCCGAGCATCCAGGATCTGCTGCCGGATCCATACCACGAGGTCGCGGGTCCGTCGGAGTGCCGGATTCGCGGTGCGGTATTTCTGCGCCACCGGGTTCGTGGCGTCGAAATCGATCGCCGGGTGAACCAGGGGGGCGAGGAAGAGGTGCTCCTCCAGCCGATCGCTCAGTCCGGTCCAGAGCGAGGCGGCCGCCTGCCACCGGCTCACCGGGTCGCGCAATGAGCTTTCGCCGCTCAGCAGGTTGAGAAGATTTCTGAAACTCGCCTCGTACTGTCCGTTGTGTGGGTGGGAAAACCTGGTCCAGGCCTTCGGGATGAAGCGCTTCCACTCGCCGAGATCGGAACCCTGGTCGGAGATGAGTCCGAGGTGTTGATCTCCGGGCTCGATCCACACCTCCACGGTGGTGGTGGCGGCCCATACTTCCAGGCCGATTCCGTCCGCCATTTGCTGGGCGGCGTTCACTTCGGGGGCGTCCGTTCCCGAGGCTCCCTTGGTGGCGCCGGCAGAGCATGCCGCGGCAATAATCTGCGGCATTTCATCCATATTGAGCAGGCTGAACCGGTCGTTCATCGCATCTGCGACCTCTGCCCCTGAGACGTCGTCAAGGACAGCGCCCTTGTCCTTCGTGAACGCCATCTGAAGGGCGCCGGGCTCGGCGTGCGCCATGATCACGTAGAGGTGGCGTGCGGGGTTCCACGGGACCTCTTCCCACAGACGGGGTGTCTTCTCCTCGCCGACACGATGCGGGAAGTCAGTTTGGGTGAGGTCGAACCCGGTGTGGTCCCAGACCGCTCCGCTGGATTCGGTCGCAGCTTGGAGCACCCGCCCGATGTGCCGGTTGTTCGTGCTGATGAACCGCCTGCTTTGGATCTGGGATCGCAAGAACTGTTCCATCGACAGCGTTACCAGAGGGGCGTCTCCATTCGGGAACGCGTCGCTCACGCCAGGAATATGCAAAGTGATCTCGGCAGTGAAACTGTCCGTGACCTGGGGCGTATCCGCCTGCGTGATCGAAAGATCCTCGATCGTCAAAGGATTTTCGCCTTCCGGCGGCGTCTTCTGGAGCACCTCACGGGCCTTCTCCCGCAGGCTTTCGGTGAGGAAGGCGGCCAGAGTCTCGCCGGTGTGCTGCTCGGTGGAGTCGGTCACCGGCCACGGGCCGGTGCCGAAGACGGACACCTTCGCCTCGGGGAGCGCCGTGCCCCGCCACTTGGTGCTCTGCCCGAGGTAGACCAGGCGCAGTGCGGCGGCCCAAAGACCTTCTTCCTGCCGGTCGAGCGCCGCTTCGAGGGTCTCGTCCTTCTTCTGCTTGAAGTGGATCGTGTACGTCTCGCGGACAGGGTGGGAGCTGGGGATCTTCAGCTCCTCGACCGGAGTGGTCGCGGAGCCGCTCTCCGGGGTGGGAGCGGTCTCCGTCAGCTCGGGCATCGCCGATGCGGGGGCGGTCTCCGTCAGCTCGGGCATCGCCGATGCGGGGGCCGACCTCTTCCGATTCCGGACCTTCGCAGACTTGGGCATGGCCGGCTTCGTGGCGGATGACGTCGGACTCTGGGGCGCCTGCGCGGAGGTCTTCCGGAGCTCGGCGGTGGTGTGTGCCGCGCCGAGCTGATCCTCTTCCGCCGACGCGGCTTCCTCGATGGTCTCCAGGGAGGTGCGGAACGGGGCGGGGCGGTGCGCGCCGCGTTCCCGCGGCGTTTCCTCCTGCTGCCCGGCCTGCTCCTGCTCCTGCGCCGCCTCCTGCTGCCCGGCCTGCTGCTGTGCGGTCTCCTCCTGCTGCCCGGCCTGCTCCTGCTCCTGCGCCGCCGTCTGCTGAGCCGTCGCTTCTTCCTGCTCCTGCGCCGCTTCCTGCTGCTCCTTCGCCTGCTCGGCCTTCTTCTGGGCCTTCTTCTCGGCCTGGTCGGGGTCCTCCTTCGGGGCGGACTTGTCCCAGGGGAACGACACGGTCAGCGGTGTCATGCCCTGTGTGGAGCCCAGCAGTTCGTCGCCCCGGAAGTACCAGAACGTCACGCGTGCGGAACCGCTGCGGATCTCCTGGGCCCGCTTCGTCTTGGTGCCGGTGATGACGCGGCCGCTGTCGTTCTGGCCGTGCAGCTCCCGGGTCGAGCGGCCGCCGCCCAGGTTTCCGGTGATGCGCAGGGAGTCCACGCCGGGCGCGCCGAACGAGACGCCGGCGGTGCCCTGGCCCGACAGTTGCCCGGTGCGGTGGTGGGTGGTACCGAACCGGTGCCCGGCCTCGGTGCCCCGGGCCACCTCGGCCTTCTCGTCGATCCGCTCCAGCAGCAGCGGATCGGGCAGGTCGATGGTGGCCGTCACCCGGAGGTGCTGGCCGTAGCTCGCGGCCTTCGCGAGCTGCTCCTTGGCCTGCTGCAAGGCGGCCTCGGCCGCCTCGACGGCCGCGTCCGTCTCCTCCTGCGTGGGCCTTTCGTCCTTCAGGACCGTCGCGAGGTGCGTCACGGTCCCGGCGAGGTGCGCGAGCGCCGTCCAGACCTCGGCCGGCACCGGAATACGGGGGGCGTGGCTCAGAGCCGCTTCCTGCACCTTGCCGAGCTGCTGACGGGCGGCCTCCTCGGCCTTCTCGACCAGTTCCTGGGCCGTCCGCGCGGCCTCCTTGCCCTTCTCGATCAGCTCCCGGGCCGCCTGCGCGGCGGCCTCGGCCTTCTCGACGGCCTTGGCGAACTCCTTCGGTGCCTTCACCCTGTCGTTCAGCGCCTTGGTGAGGTTCATCGCGGCCCGGGTGGGGCCCACCAGGGCCTTCCAGACGTCGTCCGGCACCCCGAGCTGCTTGTCGTACCGCAGGTCGAGGCCGGGCGCCTTGACGAGCCGCGCCTTGACCTGCTGTGCGTCGGCCTTGGCCGCGGCGACGGCCGTGTCGATCTCCTTCGCGGTCCACCCCTCGTTGCGCAGGGTCTCCCTGAGCTCCGCCTCGGCCTTTTCGGGGTCCTGAAGCATCTTCCTGATGTCGTCCGGTATCTCCACGGACGACAGCTCCACGAACCCCGCCATGAGCTGCTCGCGGTTGAAGTACTGCTTCGCCTTCTGCTGCCAGGCCGCGAGGGCCGACTTGCTCCGGTAGACCGCGTCGAAGTGTTCGCTGATGCCGTTCGACAGCATCTGGGGGATGCCGCCGATGGAGTCGAGGCTGCGGATCACCCAGTCGTCGGTGGGCCGCACGGTCTTCCAGAACTCCTCCTCGACCGGCGCCACGTCCTCCGTCGTGAAGGTGAAGTCGACCGTCACCGTGCCGATCGCCTCGCCCTGGCCGGCCACCCGCAGATCGGTCAGCCGCTCCCGCAGCCGCTCCTGACGCTTCGTGTACGCGGCGATCAGGTCCTGCGGGGTGGCCGAGGCCGCGTCCGAGCGCAGTGTCCGCAGCGCCTTGCGCAGCGCGTCGGGCGGCAGCAGGCGGGACGCCGGGGTCGGCGTCTCCTGGACCTGGCCGGGTTCCTGCTGGGCCTGGGCGGATGCCTTGGCCTGCGCCAGTTCCCGGCCGGCCCTCTTCTGCTGCTCCTTGACGAGATGCGCCTGGAGCCGGTGACGGGCGCGCAGCGTCCGGCGGTACAGCCCGGCGTCCGTCGCGTGCATCCGGAAGAAAAGGACGGCCTTGCCCCGGTGGAGGGCGGAGGGCTGCTTGCTCTTGGTGGTCATCACGGACTTGGCGGTGGTGCCACCGGTGGAGTTCACCTCCTCGCCGCTGCTCGTCGTGACGTTCCCGCCGATCACGGCGTTGACGCCGGCGGCGGCCGAGATGCTGCCGGTGGCGCCGATGTTGTGGCTGGTGGAGGTGCCGCCGGCGGCGGCGACGACACCGTCGGAGAAGCCCACGCCGAGGCCCACGTCCGTACCGGCGGTGAACTCCGTCTCGCCGGTCTGCACGCCGGCCTTCAGGCTCTTTTCGGAGCCCTCGCCGGTCTCTTCCTCCTCGACCTTCTCCACACCGGCGGTGACGAGGACGTAGCCGCCCTCGACCTCGATGTGGAACGGTTCGTCCGCCGACATCCCGCGGAGCTTCTGGGTGATCGCGGTGGTGGTCAGCTCGGTCGCGATCTGCCGCTTGGCCGTCGGCCAGCTCCGGCCGAAGACCCGCTTGCCCTGCCGGTCCAGCCCGTCGAGCAGGGCGGCGGTGTCCGTGACGGTGTCCGGCAGGGTGACCTGGTTGACGATGTCGGTGTTGCCGAGGCGCGCCGTGTCCTTGATGCGGCGGGGCGCACCGGTCCGCGACCACGTGTGGCCGGACACCAGGGCGCCGTCGCCGTCGGTGACCTCACGCGCGGGGAAAGCCATGAGCGCCGCGACCTTGGCGTCGACGACGACCTGCGCCGTGGGCTTGGCGAGGCGGTCCTTCAGGTAGGCCACCATCTCCTTCGGCGTCTTCGGCCACTTCCGGGCCTTCTCCGCCGCCTCCGGCTGTGCCTGCGTCTGCGGCTTCTCTCCGGTCTGCTGCTCCTTGTCCTGCTCCGGCGGCTGCGGGTTGATCACCTCCACCGCGAAGTGGAACGTGACGTCGCCCTGGAACGTGTAGTACGGCTCCGTGGTCTTGCCCTTGGCCGTGGACGCGTTGCCCGAGTCCAGGGCGTGGCCGACGCTGGTGTCCTTGGTGTGGGTGTAGGTGTACTGCGGCGTGACGAACGGGGCGCTCGCGACCGCGTCGAAGACCTTCCGGATACGGCTGCGCTCGTCCTTCATGGAGCCGGTGCCGACCGTCCGGTCCGTTCCGGTCTCCGTCTCGAACTTCTCCTTGTAGGACGGATCGTGGAAGTTGCCGACATCGATCCCGGTGAGTGAGACCACGGCGGTGACGCCGCCCGCCCGTACCACGATGGGCTCCAGCTCGTTCGGACGGCGGCTGAGCTGCGGAACGAGCGGCTGGAGGGTCCGCAGGTTCAGGTGGTCCGAGAGCTGGGCCGCGGCCTCCGGCCAGGACTTGCCGAAGAGCGGCTGCAGCTTCGTGGCCAGTGCGAGCAGCGGCCACTGCCCGGTGCCCAGGCTCAGCACGTGATCGGCCGGGTCCAGCAGCCGCGACTGGATGACCCTCAGCGGCGGGTGGACCGACTGCGTCTTCGGGGCGTCCGGCTTCTGCTCCGCGGCGCTCTGCTCCTGCGCCTTCCCGGACGTCTCGGCGGCTGCCTTCTGCTGGGCCTTCTGCCGCTTCCTGGCATCCGCCAGCGACTTGACCTTCCGGAAGACGAACTCGCCGTTCTCGGAGGGCGTGCACAGGACCTTCGGGATGGCCACGACGGACGGCAGGGTGGCGAACCGCTCCTCCGGAGGGATCGTGATCTCCACGCCGTTCTCGTCGGTGACACTGAACTCGACCGTCACCTCGCTCGCGAACACCACCATCGGCTCGCGGTACTTGACGCTCTTGACGCTCTTGGTCTGCTCGTTCGCCCGGTAGCCCTGGCGGCTGCGGAGCGCCTTGCCCCCGCCGAGGGTGGGCCCGAAGGAGTTCTTCTCCGACAGGGGGAAGTGGAAGCCGCTGGCCGCCTGCCAGCCGCGCTCCGTCCACACCAGGTGGCGCTGGGCGCTGCTGGTCCCGGTCTCGCTCAGCAGGTTGAGGTCGGCCTTGTCCACCGTGCGCAGGTAGCGCATGGTCTGGGTGGTGCCCTGGGAAGCGGAGATGACCCGGTGCTTCTTACCGTCCGGGCTGCTCAGCAGGAGGCTGTGCAGCTTGCCGCCGCGGGTGAGCCACCCCAGCCCGGCGGCGAAGCGCGTGATGCTGAAGCCGCTGTATACAACGGCCCGGACGTGCTCGGCCTCCTCCGGGGTGAAGACCACGTTGAGGATGGCGTCGAGCTGCTGACGGATCGACTTCGTCTCCCACGACCGTGCCCGCTGCGGCTGCGGCTGCGTCTGCTTCAGCACTGCCTCGGGGATCAGCTCGACGTTGCCGCCGAGGAACACGTCATAGACCACGGCGGTGTCCGGGAGCCCGTTCTCGCCTGCCGTGGACTGCCACACCGCGAGGGGCGGCTCGTAAGTCTGCTCGCCCTCGCGGAACACGGTGCGGCCCAGGATCCGCTTGGCCGGTTCGGGACGCTGTCTATTCGCCTTCCCGGCGTCGACCAGTGCCTTCCCCCAGGACGTCCAGGTCCACGCGGACAGCTCGGATGCGGTGATGCCGCCGGGCTGCCCGGTCTCCTCGTTCTCCTCGGTCTTCTCGGGCTTGACGATGTCCGCGGTCCTGCGGAGTTCCGCGATCGTGACCTGCTCGGTCTGCGAGGTCTCGGTCAGGAACTGGAAGCCGAGCGTGGTGAAGGTGTCCTTGGACCGGGACGCCTTCCCGGTCGTTTCGGTCTTCTGGACCTCCTGGGGCTGCCCCGTCTCCGGGGCGGAGTGCGTGACGGCCGGGACGTCCGATTCCTGTGTCGTCTCCCCGGCGCGCTTGACGAACTCGATACGGAGGAGCGCCACGCCGCCGAAGAGCGAACCGGGCACCTTCGTCTTGGTGGCGGTGCCGGTACGGCTGGAGCGCGAGCTCTGGACCACGACGTCCTCACCGTGCTGCTGCTGGAGCTGTCCGGTGAGCTTGCCCGGTACCTGTTCGGCCAGCGGCGCGACCTGGCCCCGAGCCGTGTGCGTCGAGCTGGTGCCCTTCGACTTCACGTCGGTGACGGTGCGGGTGACGTCGGTGCCGACGTTGAACTCCGTCTCGGCGGTGTCGCTCATGTGCCACATCGACGCGACCTCGGCCTGGAACAGCACCGATCCCAGATCGCCCGTCAGCGGGATCTCCAGCGGTTCGCCGTTCATCGCCGCGGTGAGCTGCTCGTGCAGCACACCGAAATCGACGCGGGTCAGCAACTGCGTACGGACCTGCGGCCAGTCCTCGCCGTAGACCTCCTCGCCCCTCTCCTCGACGGAGGCGTAGCCGGCCACCTTCTGCCGGAGCAGGTCCTCCATACCGCCCAGCCGGTTGCCGTACAGGTCGGCGGGGTACACGTCGACGACGACCTCGGGAGCGCCGATGGCCAGCAGCTCATGCGTGCGCGCCGGAGGCAGCCGGACGAGGTCCTGCTCCGTGCTGCCGTCCTTGACGGAGCCCTTCACCGAGGCGCCGGTCCAGTCCGGGACGAGCAGCGTCGCGGGCACCGGCACGGTGCGCACCTTTCCGGCCTGCGGCGTCTCGGTCCGGGAGCCGTGCTCGGACCGCTCACCGGTGTCGTCCTGTGCGGGCAGCGTCAGCTCCTCGCCGCGGAGCGCGCCGAGACCGGTGGCCGTCACCTTGGAGAGGTCGAAGGTGAACTCGGCGACGGCGCTGACCCGGAACGCGGGCATCGAGGTCTTGGCGCGGGCGAACATCCGGTCGGTCTGGTCGCTGCCCTGACCGGTGGGGCTCTGGATCCGCCGGCCGGTCGAGAGGTCGATGCGCACAGTCGGCAACTGGACGCGGAACCCGGCGCCGTACGTGAGGAACCGGCCGCTCTCCTTGAGGTGGCTGACGCCGGACGCGGACTCCGCGCCGTTCTCGAACTCGACCTTGGGCACGACACCGGTGGTCTCCGCGTCGCGGAAGGTCACACCGACCTCGACCTCCCCCTTCCAGCCCGGGACCTCGATCGGCACGTACCGCTTACCGCCACGGCTCATGGTGGAGACCCACGGCTTCAGCTCCTCCGTGCCGAGGTAGGGGAGGATCTGCTTCCGCGCCTTCTCGGCCGCCGCGTCGCCGAACGCCGCACGCAACTCGGCCATCAGCGCCTCGACCAACTGGTCCTGGCTCGTGCCGAGTACCTCCACCAGGCCGTAGGCGCCGAGCTGCCCCTTCGGGAGCAGCTCCGAGGAGACGGGCTCCTGGGACGCCGGATGCTGCTGCGACGTGGTGGCCGAATCCGTCGCCGGGACGGCCGTCGTCTCGGTCCCGACCGGGCGCAAGGGCTGCTTCTGGTCGGATGCGGACGCCGAGGTGGTCTCCGTCGGGTTGAGCGCCTCTTCCGGCGGGGTGACCGTCACCTCCGGCGGGGCGAGCGTCTCCTGCTGGGAGGAGGACGCCGACGGCGCGGGCGTCACCTCTTGCTGGGAAGCCGGCGCCGGTCCCGTGGCCAGGTAGTGGTCCTGGCCCTGTTCCAGGCGGACGTGGACGAGACGGATCGGCTGGACGCCCTCGACGAGGGCGTCGGAGCCGAGGCCGGTCCACGTGCCTGCGCCCTGATGGAGGAGGGAGACGGGAAGGTCCGGGAACTTCAGGGAGAACAGCAGCGGGACGAGGTCGCCGGCGACGGAGTCGTAGTGACCCGGGGCGGCGATGAACTCCTCGAGCTTCTTGTCGGCCCCGGAGCCCTTCAGGGCCTCGCGCCAGGTGGCGATGTTGAGGGACCCGCCCGCCACGTTCTCGCGCAGCTCCTCCCTCAGCTCGCCGTCGGAGCCCTCCGGGTGCTGTTCGAGGTAGTCCTTGAGCAGCTCCACGAGCAGTTGGTCCGAGGCGGACGGCGTGAGCCGAGGCTCCTCCTGGCGGGCATCCCGGTAGAAGTCGGAGAGCGGCGCCGTCAGTTGCTGCCAGAACCGCAGGTCATCCCCGGCGAGCATGTCGGCGAGTGCCGCCTTGAGCTCCTGGCGCACCTCCATGGCGGCGAACCGGTCCAGCTCGCCCTGCCGGCCGTGTGCGAGGAGGGTGGTCTTGATCGCTTGGAAGAAGCAGTCACCGTCGGCCGTCACAGGGAGGGGCTTGAGTTCCTCCTGCGTCAGCGCCGAAGCCTGCTGGTCGTCCACTCGCAGTTCGGGCCACGGGCTGGGGGAAAGCTGCTTCTCGGACGGGTGTGCTTCCTGCTGGGCCGCTTCCTCGTGTGTGGCACTCTCCTGCGGTTCGGGATTCAGGACGGGGTCGGTCTGGACCTTCGCGTCGTGCTGTTCGGTGTGCTGCTCCTCGCCGTGGCGCGCGGACCCCTCCGACACCACCGGCGGGGCGGCGGCCGTGAGCTGCACGAGGCCGTTGACCGTGGCGCCCCAACTGACCTGGTGGCCGCGGGTGAGCGGGTCGCGGTCCAGCTCCGGCCGGACGTAGGTGGCGACGAACTCGTCGCGGGTCAGGACGGTGCCGAAGGCGACGACGTCGTCGGCGTTGGCGGCCGTGACGTTCTCGCCGGTGTGCTCAACAGGCTCGACCTGCCAGGTCAGGGTGGACTCCTCGGCGTCCACCTGCTCGGCGTGGAGGAGCTGGAGCAGCAGCTCGTCCTCCGGGCCCGTCGCGTGGCGCGGCGGCACGTACCAGCCGGACGGTGTGCGGATGGCGTGCTTGTTCGTTCCGCCGAGGTCGCCGAGGTTGCGCAGCATGCCGACCGGGGTCAGGCCGATCTGCAGCAGGTCATCGACGAGGAAGGTGGCGTCGTAGGTCTTGCCGCCCCAGATCAGGGCGCCGAGCGCGTTGCTGGTCTCGATCGTGATGCGCACCCGCCCGGCGAAGCGGCCGAAGTCGTGGAGAGGGGTCTCCATCGCCGTGCCCTCGACCTGGTGCATGTTCCAGCCGCCGCTGCCGTTGGCCACACTCCGGGACTGCGAGTGGGCCAGGCCGCCGCTGGCGTTGCCGCTCTGCTGGTGGGGCCAGGTGTGTCCCGGTTCGGCGGAGGCGCCGACGGCGGTGCTCAGGCTCCGGGTCGTCGAGAAGCCGTTGTGCTGGGAGCCGTAGTCGCTGCGCTCGACGGTCACCGGGCGGGCACCGCGGAAGGTGCCGGCCTCGACCGGGAGGATCGACAGGGAGATCCGGCCGATCGTGTCCGCGAGGAATTCGTCGACCGTCAGCAGGTCGACCGGGACCTCGACGGGGATGCCCGTCATGCCGTGCTCGACCAGGTGATGGTTGAGCACGTTGGAGTTGACGATCTTGCGGAGCACGTCCTGCGCGGGCTTGCCGCGTCCCGCGAGGTTGGCCAGCGGGCCAACGTTGACCGCGTTGTCGAGGAACGCGTCGAAGAGCGCGCCCACCGCCTCCGGGTTCATCTGGAGCACCGCGTGCTTCAGCGCCAGGTCCTCGGCGCTGATGGAGTGGTCGGTCTCGGGGCGCCGGGAGGCGGGGAACTGCTGGGTGACGGCCGGGGCGGGCCGCGGCGTGCGGCCGGCGTCTTCCGTGGCGGTCGGCAGATCCTCCAGCTCCGAGACCGCGACCACCACTTCCTCGGTCAGCCGGACCTTGCGGACCTCCGGACGGTACGTCTCGGGCTGGGCGAGCGCGGCCAGCGGACGGAGGGGCGCGGCGAGCGGGGAGAGGCGGACGGTGTCCAGCACGGATATCTCCAGCACGTCCTCCACCGTGAAGGCGACCAGCGGCCCGCTGAGGGTGAGGGCGTCGTGGCGGCGCGTGGCCACGCTGTGCGTGGCCTTCTGCGCCGTCGACCGGCCGCGGGTGAGGGAGAGCAGGGACTCGGAGAGGTTCAGTCCGAACTTGTGGCTCTTGCCCTGCGACTTCTTGTACGCCACCTCCGAACGGACGTTGGACTGGGTGTACTTGCTCACCGTGCCCTCGAAGGGCGTGCCCTTCCGCGACGCGACGGCGCCACGCTTGAGACGCAGCACGATCGCCGACTGGTGCTCGTGGAGGAAGCCGCGCGAGGACGACGGGTGCAGGACGACGCCCGAGCCGCGCAGGGCGTCGGTCATGCTGATCAGCGAGTGCGGGTCGAGCAGGATGTCCAGGCAGTTGGTCAGGCTGGTGCCCGGGGCGTGGAGGTCCCACAGCGCGTTCCGGCTGCCGGGCGCGTGCTTCTCCAAAAGCGCGTTCAGCTCGCTCATGATCTGCGTGTGCAGCGCCTGGGCGTCGCCCTGCGCCGGCCGCAGCGTGTCGGTGACGGTGGTCAGCGGCAGGTCGTGCGAGCGCAGCTTCTCCGGGACGGCGGGTGTGGCGGTGGGGGCCGTGGCCGTGCCGGAGCCGGACGTCTGCGGCTCGGCGGTCGCCGGGTGGTGCTGGCGCAGGAAGCGGATACCGTCCTCGATCACCAGTGGCTCGCCCACGGGCCGCGCCTGCTCCTGCGTGGTGTCCGTGACCGTGTTCCGCGCGGTGGTGACGCGCTCCTGCTTCCAGGTGCCCGCTTGGTTGTGGTCCTCCCGGACGACCGTGACCTTCCAGGTGACCTTTGCCTTCCGGAGGGAGAGCGGCACGTTTTCGCGGATCACGAAGTGGCCCGGGTTGATGTTCCGGATGTGGGAGTGGCCGCGTTCGCGGCTGTCGGTCACCGCGGCGGTGTAGGAGCCGCCGAAGGCCAGGGCGCCCGAGCCGCCGGTCAGGCTGACGGTGTGGCTGTGGTTGCGGAAGGGATTGCTGGTCGTCACCGAGTGCGTGCTGACGAACCCGGTCGAGTTCTCATGGGCGTTCATCGTGTTCAGCAGCACCGGGCCGTCGCCGGACTGCGTGATGTCGGAGACCTCCGCCTGGAGCGCCAGCCGGAACCGCTTGTCGGTGAACGTCCCGTCGAGGAAGAACCCGCCGGCCGTCGAGTGCGACGCGGTGTTCAGCACGGCGATGAGCTGGTCGGCGGAGACCAGCGACTGCACCTGCAGCTCCGCCAGCGCCCTCGGCACCCCAAGCTGCTCGTACAGCACCTTGGCGACGTGCTCCCGCACCTGGGAGACGCCCAGGACGTCGATGATCCGGTCGCGCTGGACGAGCGTACGGGCATCGTCCCCGTGCTCCAGGACGGGCTCGGTCGGCGCCGGGGCGGTTTGCTCCTGAGGGGTCCGGAGGGGGGCCACCCAACGTCCCTCGCCGGTGAGCGGCGGCTCGGTGTGGCTCTGGGGCTCGGTAGCGGTCGGGACGTAACTGCCGTCCCACTTCGCCCAGGTACGGGCCAGTGCCCGCTCGGCCCGGTTGATCACGCCCTGCGGCTTCAGGCGGTACACCGTGACGGACGGCGTCAGCTCCGTCTTGAAGGTGTACAGCACGTTCTTGTTCTCTTCGGACGGCGGCAGCATGTGCCCGTCCAGCCGGTAGGTGTAGTACGAGCGCGTCTGGTTCCGGGCGTCCGTACGTGCCGCGGTCGCGCCGGCCGCGTAGCCGCCCGTGGCGGTCGAGCCCAGGTTCGCGGTGGCGGAGATGTTCACGCCGATGCCGGCGCCGCTGGACGCGGAGGTGCCGACGTTGTACATCGCGGCGGGCTGGTGGTCGAACCCGAGGTTCTCCACGAGCTTGGCGTCCACGGGGACGGGGACCCGCCTGCCCCGCAGTTGGTAGACCACGACCTCCACCGAGTTGTCGGCGAGCTGCCGGGTCTGCGTGTGGGAGATGCCGCTGTCCGAGAACAGATCCGTCTGCTGGCTGTTCAGCGACTCGGGGTGGAAGTAGGTGTCCAGGAAGGTGGACCGCTCCCGCATCTCCTCCGGGTTCCATGAGGGGATACCGGCACGCTTCTCCGCCGTCCGGAGCGCGCGCAGCATCGCGCCGCGCACGCCTCCGGCGCCGGAGACCCCGGCGGGCGCGAAGATGCCGAGCGGCCCGGTCGGCCGGTTCAGCTCCGCCGGCGGCTCGTACTGCTCCGTCTGCTCCTCGGCCGGCGCGGTGGCCGGTGCGCCGACGGTGGAGTCCTGGGTGAGCGGGGCGGTCCGCTGGGGGGACGCGGCGGCGGACTGCCCCTTCGCCGCGGAGATGATCCGGTCGAGCCCCTTGCGGAAGCCTTCGGCCAACTGCTTGGGGACGCGCACCACGACCCGGACGTCCGCGGAGTGCTCCCGGGAAATGGGGGCCTTCTCGGGCGCCCCGGAGTACTCCTCGGAGACCATGTCGAGCCGGACGACCAGCTCGAACGGCACGGTGTCGCCGTGGAACCGCAGCGTCTGCCAGTGGCCGCCGCCGACGTCGTAGGACGTGGAACTCCCCGAGGTGGCGCTCGCCTCGACGCTGATCGCGCTCTTGCCGCTGAGCGTCGCGCCCTGGGTGTTCGGTGCCAGTGCGACACCGGCGGTGAGCGCACGGCTGCTGCCGGCGGAGGAGGTGCCGCCGCGCAGCGCCAGCTTGCGGGCGTTGATGGTCGTGGGGACGTCCGTGGCGTCGCCCGTCTGCTCGGCGGAGAGAAGGAAGCCGCGCAGGGACAGCGCCAGGGTCTCGCCGTTCGCCATCCGGAACGCCGGCAGCTTGGTCTCCCCGCCCATGATCCGCGTGAAGTCCGCCATGACGGTCATCTCGCTGAGCCGGTTGTGCACGTACTCGTGCAGGTCCGTGCCGGGGCCGGCCTCCAGGAACGCGCGATGCAGCGCGTCGTGGGCGTCTTCGAGGCCACCGATCTCCTGCGCGACCGGCAGGGCGCGCAGCAACTCTTCGTTGAGCTGGGTGTGGACGGTCTCCGACACGCCCTCCGGCAGCTTCTCGCTCTGCCAGGGAGTGCTCGGCGTGTTCGCCGCCTCCGTGGTCAGTTGGGTCGGGACGGCGACGACGAGATCGCCCGACTCGGCGGACACGGTCGTCTTCCCGCCGCGCGGCGTGGTGCGGACCCGCAGCGAGACGTCGGGGAGGGAGAAGTACGTCAGCTTCCCGTCCAGGCCCACCGACGGGTTGGCGTACATCAGGTCCTGGGCGGTGCTGCTCTCGCCGGACGAGGACTTGAACTTGGCGCTGAACTGCGGGGAGATGCCCACCGCCGCCGCGAGGGCCTTGCCGGAGTCACCGATGCTGACGGAGTTGTCCGACGAATGGCCCATGCTGCGGGAGCTGAACGCCTGGCGGTACGCCTCCTGGTTGCCGATGTTCTTCTGCGTGGGCGGCTGGACCCACTGGCTGAACGGCTGGTAGTCGTCCTCGACCACCGTCGCCTTCTCGCGGTCGACATCGCGCAGCGCGACATGGATCTCGTACTCGCGGCCCCCGGCCTTCAGCTTCAGCGTCAGCCCGGCGCCCAGCAGCCGCTGTACGAAGCCGCGCGGACGGTGGAGATCCACCAGCCGGTGGATCTCCGCGCGTACGGCCCCCGGCAGGCTGAGGGGCGCGTCCGCCGGCAGCAGGCCGGCGATGGCGTCGGCGGGCGTGTCGTACGTGTCCAGGCCCCGCAGCCTGCCTGTGGCGTGCGCGGCCTCCTTCGCCGGGTCGTGCGGCTGCGGCTGGGCGTCGAACCGGATCCCGGCCAGGGAGACCGGGGTGACGAACAGCCCCATCGGGAACCGCTTGTCCTGCGCGAAGCTCCGGGGGAGCCGGGCGGGCGGCGGCACGTCACCGTCCATCTGGGACGCCGTGCCGGGAATGTCTTCGACGTCGAGGGTGGCCTGCTGTTCCTGCTCCGCCGTCCCGGTGGGTTCGGTGACCTGCTCCGGCACGTCGGCGACGTGCGATGCGGTGGGCAGCTCGGTGAGCTTTCCGATGATCCCGGACCGCAGGCCGGAGAAGTCGTCCGCCTTGTCGTCCAGGGCGAGCAGGTCGGGGGAGGGGTTGCGCAGGGTGCCGTCGGCCTTCAGGTCGATGCTGGCGATGAGGGACGCGTCGAGGGGCGGCAGTTGGTCGGTGGAGTACCGGACGTTCTCCCCCTTGGAGGTCCAGAAGACCGAGCCGTCGACGTTGCCGAGGAACAGCTCGTGCATGTCGCTGCCGCTGTACGTCAGCACCATCGCGGCGGAACCCGCTCCGGCCTCCGTCAGCTCGTCGGCGATCTCCGCGATCACCTTCGGCAGGGAACCGGAACGAACGGCGTAGGCGAGCTGGAACCGCTCCCTCTTCACGAGCGCCTGGTTCGCGCTCTCCGTAACCTCTTCGTCGCTCTCGGTGTCTGCCTCGGAAGGGAGCGGGGCCGTGGACCGGGCCGGCGGCTCTTCGAGAATGCTGGTGGAGGTGGGCTGCTGGTCCTCCTCGGGAAGAGGCTCCCCCTGGTGGGGGTCCTGCGCCGACTGCGTCACCGGCGTCCCCACATCGACGAAGCGGTCGAGCGCGGCGAGTACGTCGACGGGCTGCTGCGAGCCGGTGCCGCTCTGCGCGGTGGCCGACCACTGCGCGGGGTAGAACGCGCGGAACTCACCGGGCTTGCCCTGGGCGTCCGGATAGAGGAGGAAACTGAATTCCTTCGTCCCCGACGTCGGCGCGATCACCGTGCTGGGGGCCGCGACCCGCAGACCGGTCTTGTCGGCGATCGTCTGCGCGATCGACCTGCCGTCCTTGTCCACGGCTCCCGCCTCGCAGGCGGCCAGCACGATCCAGGCGTCAGGCTTGAGGTTCCGGATGCTGGGGCGCCTGCGGAGCATGTCGCCGACCGCTTCCGCCGTGGCCTGAACGTACTTGTCGCCGACCGGGACCTTCAGCCAGCTCTGATTGCCGTGCAGCAGCGCCAGATAGAGCTGATCGCCCGCCTGCCACGGTGCGAGGCCGCGGGTGGCCAGCGACACCGTCTTCGGCTTCTTCGGGTCGAACTGCGCGAAGTGCCGGTTCTTCGGGTCGAGGTCGTGGAGTGTCCGGGAGCGTTCGCGCAGGTCCTCGTCGGTGTGGTAGGCCCGGCCGGCGGGAGCGCCCGCCATGAAGATGGGCAGGCTGTTGAGTTCGGAGAATCCGACGCGGGAGCCGTCCATCGTCGTCAGATGCATGTCGGTGGTGTCCACCTCGTGGATCGCCACCTCGTTGGGGGAGTGCTGCGCGAACCACGCCTGCACGTCCGGGTGCAGCCGCGCGGACGGCGGGTTGACCGTCCGCGGGTCGTGGTGGGCCGCGTACGCCTCGGCGAACCACTCCTCGGGGTGGGAGAACTGGTAGTTGGACACCGCGTGCTCGCGGGCCGAGGCGAGGTAGCTGATCCAGTTGCCGGTGTACTTGTCGATCTGGTGGATACGTCCGTCGATCGCGAACGAGACGCCGCCGTCGTCCAGCGTCCACGGGTGGTTCAGCGCCACCGCGACCCGCTCGGCCAGCTCCGTCAGCTTCGCCGACAGGTCCGCGTCGTCGCCGGCCAGCTTCGACGGCATCGCCGCGACCTGCTGCGGGTCGGGGGCCAGGTCCTCCCCCCGCGGCTTGATGTGCTCCGCCACGCCCGCGACCAGCTCGTCGTGCGCCGGGTGGTCGGTGCCGACGCCCACGGCCTTGAGGTACGTCCCGGCGAGTTCACGGAGCGCCTTGGGGCCCTGGTGGGTCCGCCAGCCGCCGAACATGTCCTTCCCGGAGTCCGTGGACTTCCAGTTGAGCCGTGTCTCCACCGCGTGGCCGATCTCGTGCCGCAGCGTCCACTCGACGAGATTGCCCTGGGCCAGCACGTCGGAGACGCCGCCCATCACATGGCGGCGCGGGCCCCGCAGCCCCAGGACCTCGGAGTAGCTCAGCTCCGGGTAGCCGCCCAGCGCGACGGTGTCCATCAGCCACCGCTGGAGGGCACCCTCCCGGCCCAGCTCCGTGTACAGCCAGGACGGCATCCGGAACGGACGGCTGAGCCGGATGTGCCGCTTGGCGAGGACGTAGGAGCTGGTGGCGTTGCCGCTGACGTCGTGCACCAGGGAACCCAGCCACGGGTTGCCCTTGAGGTCCTCCTCGGGCAGGCCGTTCAGCACCTTCTCGATGCGGTCCAGCATCGAGTGGCTGAAGTGCGGGCCGCCCTCCTCCTCGGGGCCGATCGTGATGCCGAAGGCGTCGGAGAGCTGCTGCTCACGCTCGACCGCGCCGGTGTTGCGCAGCCACGCCCCGATCGTGCGGCCCGTGGCGGGCAGGGACAGCGCGGCGCCCTGGGTGTGGTGCCTGGGGGCGGCCACCTCGTCGTCGGAGAGGGTCTTCACGTCCGTGAGCTGCTCACCGGTGAGGTGTGTGAAGGCATCCTCGACCGCCCGCACCTTGCGCGGATCGCCGGCGAGGCCGGTGAGCGGGGACAGCGCCTCCTCGGCCGGACCGTTCTCACGCCGGAACCGGAGCTGGAGCGCGAAGGCCTGCACCTGCGGAAGGGCGGAGGTCTGCACGCCTTCGGCGATGTGCCGCAGGTCGATGTCCCACTCCTCGCCCGCCTCCCGCGGGCCGTAGAAGTGCGCCAGAACCTCCATCGCCACGGCAGGCTCCAGCGCGCCGGCGGCCTGGGCCTCGGCCACCGCGGTGGGCAGGGTCTTGCCGAGCAGCTCGAAGAAGACGCGGTCGAAGTCGTCGGTGGCGTAGATGTCGACCGGTACGGGGACGGTGGCCAGCAGCTCCCGCAGCAGGTGCCCCAGCGCCGCCTGGTCGTCGTCGGCGGACCGCTGCCCGCTCAGCACCGACCACATCTCGTACGCGATCTGTTCCGGTGCCCACGCGGTGACGTTGTCCGTCGTGGCCCCGCCGTCCGGCAGGAGGTCTCCGGACGACTGCGCCTGGGGCATGCTGAGCATGCCCGCCGGTCCGTACAGCGAGGTGAGACCGGAGGACGTCAGCTTCGGCTGCCGCTGCACGGCGTCCAGCGCCTGCGTGGTCCGGTTCAGCTCGTCCTGTGCCCGGTCGATCCGCTCGCGGGCCTGCTCCAGGCCCGCCGTGGCGCCTTCGGACGTGCCCTCGGACTTCCGGGCGGCGTCGACCAGGGCGTCGTACGCCGCCAGCGCCGAGACGACCTCCTGCTCGGCGGCCTTCTTCTCCTGCTCGGCACGGAGGAGGGCGGCGGTGCTGTCCTCGGCGGCCTCCACGGCCGCGCCGGATGCGGCCTGGGTGAGCGGCTCGGAGGTGAGCTGCACGGTGGTGGGCTGCTGCGTGGGCGTCTCCTGCGGCGTCTGCTGCTGGGTGACCTGCGCCGACTGCGGCGAGGTCTCCGGCGCCGGCGTCTTGGTGGCGGACGCCTGCCGGGCCTTCTCGTGGGCGTTCAGCCAGAACGCGGAGAGGTCATGCGGCGCCCACAGCGCGCGGTAGACCTCGAAGAAATCCTGCCGGTGCCCTTCCGCGAGGCGGGCGAGAGCGGTCTCGTCGATCTCCCGGCCGTCGGCGAGCTTTCCGTACGCCTCGGCCGCGGCCTGGAGCGCGTCCGGGGTGTTCGCCTCGAAGTCCAGGTGCTCGGCGAGCCTGTCCCGCAGCCGTTCGGACCGGCGCTGCCAGTCCGGGAGACCGCCGATCAGTTGCTCGAACGAGGACGACCGGGAGAAGGAGGAGTGGAACGCCTCCATGAGACGCCCGCGGAAGGCGTGGGCGGCCCGCTTGATCGCCTCCGGCGACAGCGTGTTCTCCGGGGAGAGGGCCTGCCACTCCGCGAGTTGCCCGGCGAAGACCTCGGGGGCACCCATCAGCACGGACCATTCGGCGACGGTGGACGCCAACCGTGTCCGGACCTTCTCCGGTGCCAACTGCGCCGCGTACCGGGCCTCCCACCCGGCGACGGCGGCCTTGCTCCAGCCATGGCCGAAAGCCGCGTCGAACGTGGCGCCGACAGCGGCCGCGACGTCCAGCTTCACCAGTCCCGCAGCGGTCGGCAGCAGCGCCTGCCGTACGGACTCGGGGATGTGGGCGAAGAACTCCTGTGCCGGGCCCGACGGCTGGTGCAACGCCTCGGCCGCGGCATCGACCCCCTTCAACGCCCGGGCGACGGAGGCTTCCCGTGCCAGCGCCGTGGCCGTCCAGTCGGGGAGATGGGCCAGTACGCCGTCGTATGCCTGCTGCCACTCCGCCGTCGCTTCGGGGGTGTCGCCGTGCACGGCCGCCTCGTGATGGGCGAAGGCGGTGTTCAACGCGGCGTGCATCCGCTTGCGGACCCGCTCCGCCGACGCCGGGGACAGGACGTGCTCCTGGACGTCGAACGCCGTCAACAGCGCCTTGTGATGGTCCGTCAGATGTGTGGTGACATCCTCCCGCAAGGCGTCGAACTGCCGGTCGGCGCGCGCGAACTCGGACGCCTTGAAGGCCCGCAGATCCAGGGCGGCGGGTAGTTTCCCGGCCAGCTCGGCCACGTGCTCGGCAGCGAGTTGCTCCTTATCGGACAGCACCGGGCCCTGCGCGTGATGCTCCGTCGCGAACACCGCGAGGACCTGGGCATCGAGCTGCTGCGCGAAGCGCGCCCACTCCTCCTTCGCGACCAGCTCGGTCAGCTCGTCGTCGAGGGTGAAGGCCGAGCCGGTGCGCTCACCGGTGGTCAGGGCCTCGCGCCAGGACCGCACGGCGCGGTCGAACGCGGCGCTGCCCTCCCGCAGTGCCTTCGCCCGGGCGTCGGACCATTCCGTGCCCTCCTGCGGAGACGGCGGGTGCTCCTCCTGCGCCTGGGGCTTGGCGGTCTCCGGAGCCTGTGCGGCAGCCGCGGCGTCCTGAGCGGCCTCGTCGAGGAGGCCGGTGTACTTCGCCCGCAGCCGCTGCTCGGCGGCGTGCATCGCCGCCACGCGCCAGTCGTCGGAACCGGCGTACGAGGGGACGGGGGTGAAGCCGTCCTCCTCCCCGAGCTGTCCGGGGTTCTCCCGGAGCTGGGCGCTCTCCTGCAACAGGGCGGTCTGCCGTGCGTACCGCTCCTTCACCGCCGGCAGCGTACGGGGGTTCTGCTCCAGCGCTTCGAGGGCCTCCGCCCTGAGGTTCGCGACCTCGGCGGTGTACCAGTCGGCGGTCTCGCCGCGGGGGGAGATCCCGTGCAGCGAGAAGGTGGAGTCACCGAAGAACTGCTTCAGATCGTGGGCCAGTCCCCCCATTACCACGGCGTGATCGGTCAGATGCAGCGCCCTGGCCCGGTACTGCCGGGTCAGCTCGGGCGACGGCTGCTGCGTCCCCTCCTCGGAGATCTGCGTGAGGCGCGTCTCGATGTACTGCTGCTCCAGCCGGTCCAGCTTGCTGTCGTACCAGTTCCGGGCCCGGTCGTCCCAGTGCGCCTGGTGGCCGCCGAGGTCATTGCTCCACAGCAGGTGGCGGATCACACCGGGCCGGGGCGTGAGCGGGCCCTGCTTCAGTACGGAGCGGAACTCGTACCGGAGGTTCTGCCGCTGCCGCCAGTCGGCGTACCGCCGCTCCCACTCCTCGCGGGTCGCCTTCGCGGCGGCTTCGGCGGCCTGGACGTCGGTCGCGTGGTCCTGCTCGACGGCGTGGACGAAGTGGTCGGTGAACTCCCGCAGGAGTTGCCGGGCGGCGGAGGTGTCCCGGAAACCGTGGTCCGTCACACCGGTTTCGAGCTGGGAGTGGAAGCCCTCGGCACGCAGGAAGGCGGGACGCCGGACGGGCGCGTCCTGCTCCGCGGACTGCTGCGCGGCGGTGTCCGGCACGCTCTTCTGCGCACCGGTAGCGCCGACCCCGTCCTGCTGCGTGAGGGACGGCGCCCCGTGGACCTGCTGCGGCGCGTGGATCTGCTCCTGGACAGGGAGCTGCTCCACCTCGACCTGCTGCTGCGGCTTCGGAGCCTGCTCCTCGTACGGGAGCTGCTTCTCCACCTGGGTCTGCGGCTGGAGCTGTTCCTGCTTCTGGGCCTGCCCTGGAGTCATCTGCTCCGAGGTGGTCTGCTGCGCGGTGTCCTGCGTGTGCTTCTGCTCGGCGGTGTGGTCCGGAAGCTTCTCCTGCTGGAGCTTCTCCTGCCCAAGGGAGTGCTGCGTGGTCTCCTGGACGGCACCACCGTCCCGCGACGCGCCGGGGCCGCCCGCTCCGCCCGGCCCGGAGGTGACCCCCTCCGCGGTCTTCAGCCGGTTGGCACGGAACTTCTCGGTGCCCTGCAGGAACGCGTCGGAGGTGTTCTTCTCCGTCGTCAGCCACGAGGCGAGGTCGTCGGCGGTGGGGTTACGGAAGTAGTCGTCCAGGGCGACCCAGTCGTTGCGGAAGGCGTCCGCCACATCGGCGGTGCCGTGCCACCCCTCGGCGGGGACCGGGTCAGTGTTCGCCAAGTTGTTGCCGAACTTGGACGCGTAGACCTCGCCCGCCTCGAAGGTCGCCGCCTGCCGGAAGGCGTCGCGGTCGAGGTAGGTGTAGCGGTCGGCGAAGAGAGTGTCGGCTTCGTTGCGCCACTCGCGGAACGCGGGGTCCAGCTCCCCGCCGAGCATCATCGACTTGCCGGTGCGCATGTCGCCGAGGTGCTTCTCGGCCGCCTGCTCCAGCTTCTTCGCCAGCTCGTCCGCGACGCGGTCCAGGGTGGCCTCGTCATAGTCGCCCAGCAGGTCGTTCTCGATGGCCTTACGGGTCTTCGCGATCTGCTCGTCGAGCTCCAGGTGGTACTTGACCCGGTTGGCGAGGGCCTTCTCGTCCACCATCTGGGCGACGGTGTTCCGGCTCCGGCGCTCCGCCTCGTCAAGGGCGGTGAGCCATGCCCCCTTCTCCTTGGGGAGGTTCGCGAACGCGTCGTTCACCCCGGCGCCGAGGTCCTTCTTGAGACTGTCGAGCGCCTTGGCGAAGGGCGCGTCGTACACGGTGATGTCGTGCCAGTCGGCGGCGTCCTCCAGCTTCGCCTCGATGTCCGCGAGCACCTCCTGCTGCACCCGGATGTGCTCCCGCAACCGGTTCGCACTGGCGTGCAGCACCTGGTCGACGGCCTGTTGGTGTCCGATCCCGTCGGCGGTGAGCTGCCGCATCTCCTTGTAGGTGTCCAGGAGCTGACTCTGGACGGTCTGATGCCAGCCCTCCCGGCTGGTGCCGCGGAGGACATCGTCGTTGCCGATGTGCGAACCAGGCCCGGTGACGTTTGCGTCGTGGTACGCCATGACCTCGTCGGTGTACTTCGCCACCTGCTTCGCGAAGTTGAGGCGATCGGCGGGGTCACCCAGTTCATGAAGGTCGGCCGGCGTCAGCTCCGCACCGTCAGCGGCGTCCAGCTTCGCCTGGAAGTCCTCGGTGTACTTGGACTTGACGAGACCGACGAGATCGTGGGGGAGCGGCTTGTCCTTATACGCCGGACCGGCCAGGTGGTCGTCGAACGCCTGCGTGCTGTGCGGGTCGCCCTGCCCGCCGTGGACCTTGTCGAAGCGCTCCGCGAGGCCGTCGAGGTGCTTCTTGTGGATGTCCCGCCAGGCTTCGTACAGGGGCTGCTGCTTCCCGGCGGTGCCCTTGCCGGGTATGGGGGCCTCGATGAGCTTCTTGAACTCGGCCTGGAGATCAGCCGTGACCTCTTCCACGACGGTCTTGATCTCCGCCGGGGTCAGCTCGTACTTGGAGGGGAGCCCGAGCAGCTCACGGTGGTTGTTCCGGTACTCCGCCCTCCGGAAGGAGCCCACGTCCATGTACTTCTTGCCGGCCACGAACCGCTGCTGGGACACGTCCCAGTACTTCTTGCCGGCCACGAACCGCTGCTGGGACACCTCCCAGAAGGTGGCGGCCTGCTTCACTTCGTCGGCGATCTTCAGCAGATGGATGTTGCGCTCCTCCGCAACGTCCAGGACCTGCTGGTAGTGGCTGACGAGCTGGGCCTTGGCCGTGGTGTGCTGTGCTGCCAGGCCAGGGTGCTTGTACGGTTCCCTCGGGACCGCGGGAGTCCAACTGGCACCGCGCAGATGACCGTCCGCGTGGATCTCGTCGAAACCGGACATCCACTTGTGCTGGAACTCCGCCTTGAGCTGGTCCAGCAGGACGGGGTCCATGTCGCCCCGCCCCCCGATGAGGTCGCGCCACTCCCGCTCGGCGTCGGAGGCCACCTTCGGCAGCATCTCGGCGGACTGCGCCAGGTCGTGCGCCGAGCTCCGCAGGTCCTGGAAGGACTTGTCCAGCTCGCTCAGCGCGCCGTTGGTGCGTACGGCGGAGTAGCCGTCGGTGCGAAGGCCCTTGCGGACGTAGTCCACCATGTCCTTCGCGCGGTCGTTCAGTCGGGACTTCACCCAGTCGCTCTGGGCGCCGAGGTCCTGCGGGGCCTTCGAGTGCGGTGTAAAGGGGGTGTTCGGTCCCCATTCCTCGACGGGGCCGTCGAATGCGGGCCGGGTGTGCGGCTCGGGGGCCTTGGCGCCGTTCGGTCCCCATTCCCCGACCGGACCGTCGAAGGTGCCCTTCGGCTGCGGCGAGTGCGGTGACGCCATGGGGTCGCGCGGGTTCCACAGGTCGTGGACCTTGGCCTCGAACCGGTAACGCTCGGGAATGCTGTGATCCAGCTTGGACAGGCCGGACGCGGCCTCCGCGGAGATGCCGGACGCCTCGGCGCCCACGGGCTTGTTCTTGATGTCGGCGAGCAGACGCTCGGCGTCGTTCTTGAGGGAGGCGTGGACGCTGGCGGTGTGCTCCGGTCGGCCGGCGGTCCCGTGGGGCAGGTCTTGGAAGGCGTCGTTGCGGAGCGACTTGCCGAGGGCATCCGGCAGTTCCGAGACGAACTGCCGGACGTCCTCGGTGGCCTTCAGCTCGGCTTCCAACTGCCCGACGATGGTGTCGTGCTCGCGGCCCCACTTCCTGAGCGCCCGGTCCTCGGCCGCCTTGATCTCCGCGCTGCTGAGCTTGGACGACAGCAGCTTCTTCGACAGCGTCTCGGCACCGGCCTCGTCGACCATGCCTGAGAAGTGGTTACGGGCCCCCGCGTGGTAGCGGTCCCCGATCGCCTTCAGCTCGCTGTGGGACCACCCGCTGCCGGTCTCCGCCACCGCGGCGATCTTGCTGTCGATGTCCGCGTACGTCTTGCCCAGCGCATCTTCGAAGAGAGTCTTCCGGAGCGTGCGGTCGAAGATTCCGTCCTTGACGTCCTCGGCCAGGCCGGTGAAACGGTCCCGTGCGTCGGGGACCATGTAGTGCGGCTCCGTCTTCAGCGGCCCGTGGGCGCTCTGCGCCGCGTGCTCCAGGCTCTGGCGGTACTCCTTGAGGGCGGCTTCGGCGAACTCCTGGTCGAGGTTGCGCCACTCGCGTGCGGCCTTCTCCACGAGGCCGTCGATCTGGTGCGCGAACTCTTTCTCCAGCTTGTACTGCATGGCGCGCCCGCGGAAGGTGCGGCCCATCCGCTTCAGCTCACGCTGCCACTCGCGCTCGGCCTTGGCGATCTGCGTCGCGGTCGCGTCGCCCTTGGCGTGGAGCTTGCCGAAGATTTTCTCGTGTTTGGCCCGCAGGTCCTGCACGACGGTGTCGAAGACGGTCTGTCGCTCGGTGCTGTCCAGGCCACGCAGGGCTTTGGACGTCTGAGTGGTCTTGGTGAACTTGTCCCGGATGTTCGTCAGGTCGCGTTCGAGACCCTTTGACACCAGATCCTTGAGCTGCTCCGCGGTCTTCGGCCTGTCGGCCGCCTTCTTCTCCACCGCGGTGAGCTTGTCGGAGAACTCTTTCTTCACCGCATTGCTGTGTGCCTCCCACTCGGCCTGCCTGCCGGCCTTCTTGAGCGCGGACGGCGTCCCCGCCTGCTCCTTCGCCGCGTTGGGATGGGAGGTCTCGGGACGCTGCTGTTCCTGGGTGTGCGGGGTGTGTTCCTCGGCCTTGACGGGCTGCTGGTGCGGGGTGCTTTCGGAGGTGGTGTCGCCCTTGGCGCCGGCCTCGTGGTCCGTGCCGGTGTTCTTCTCGGAGGACGCGGAGCTGGTGCTGTGCTCGTCCTTCGCGGAGGCGTGAGTCTCCGTTTCGCCCTTGGCCGACGTGTGCTCGCCGGTCTTGTCCGCGGTGGCGTTCTTCGACGAGGTCTTCGTCGTCGACGTCTCGCCCTGGGCCTTCTTGGTGGTGGCGGACGTCTTCTCGGCGTCCTTCGTGACGGCGGATTCCTTCGACGCGTCCTTCGTGACGGCCGATTCCTTCGCCGGCTGGTCGTTCTTGGTGGCCGGGCCCTGGTTCTGCTGCTTCTCGCCTGCGCCGGTGGCCTCGTTCTTCGGCTTCTCGCCCGGGGCGGTGGTCTCGTTCTTCGTGGAGGCGCCGGAGGTCTCGTTCTTCGTCGTGGCCGCGCCCTGGCTCTGCTTCTCGCCCTGCCCGGTGGGCTCGTTCTTGGTGGTGGTGTTGGCGTGATCCGTCTTCGTGCCACCGGTGTTGCTGGTGTCCGCCTTGTTCGTCACGGCGGACTCGTTCTTGGTGGCGTTGGCGTGGTCCGTCTTCGTGCCGGTGTTCTCGGGCTTGTTGGCGCTGACGTTCTCGGGCTTGGCGGTGCCGGTGTTCTCCGCCTTCGGGGCGTTGCCGCCGGTGCCCTCGGTCTTGTTCCCGGGGGCGTGATCGGTCTTGGGGCTCCCGCCGGCGTGTTCCGTCTTCGCCTGCTGGGGCGCCGACGTCTCGTGGGTGACCTTCTGGGGCTGGCCCCCCGTCGGGACGGACTCGTTCCCGTTGGCCTTGACCGGCACATTCTCGGCGCCGTTGTGCTTCTGCTGGGTGCCCTGCTCGCCGGCGCCCGTGTTGTTCTCCCCGCCCTTCGCGGACTGCTCGGGAGCCTGGCCGGACGTCTCCGACGTCTTGGGGCTCTCGGGGGAGTGGGGGGTCTCGTTCGCCTTGGTCGGGGTGGTCTGCGTCGGCGACTGCCCCTGGCTGTCCGGGGTGTGCTTGTTCGTCGTGGCGGTGTTCGGGGTGTGCTCGTTCGAGACGGGCGGCCTGGAGGCGGGGGTGGACGCGGGCGTGGTCGTGGGGTGTTCGTTCGGGGCGGGCGCCTTGGACGTGAGCGTCGGGTCCGGGGAGCCCGTCGTGTTCTTGGGCCCGGTGGTGCCGGGGGCGGAGCCGTCGGGTCGTCCGCTGGTCGGGGTGGGGGACCCCGGGCCGCCCGGGACCTTGCCGCCGCCGACGGTCCCGTTGGGCGCGCCGGTCACGTTCTTCGGCCCCTCCGGGCCGCTGGTCACCGGCTTGCCGGAGGGCGTCACGCCGTTCGGCGGGGCGACCGTGTTCCCCGGGCCGAGGGCCGGCCCGGTAGTGCCGCCGCCCGGCGCGATCCCGCCGTCGGGTGCGTTGACCGTCAACGGGTGGGGGCTGTCGGGCAGGCCGGTGACGGGCGTGCCCCCGACTCCACCGCCGGTGGGCGCACCGGTCTGAGGGGCGTTGATCTTGGGACCTTCGACCGGCGCGCCACCGGTGGTCAGGTCGCTGAGGCCCTTCTTCGCCATCCCGATGCCCTTGATGCCCGGGCCGAGGAGGGCCCCGCCGCCGGCGAGGCCCATGTTGACGGCCTCGCCCTTCCACCAGTCGGCGCTCCCGAAGTCGGGCATCGGGGTGTGGGTGACGGCCGAGCCGAGGGCCTGCGCGGCCATGTCGAAGCCGAGCTGGGCAGCGGCCTGGATGGCGATGTCGGTGGCGACGCCCGCGGCGAAGACCGCCGCCGCGGCGGCGCCCTCGATGACCGCGCCCATGGCCTCGAGCACCGAGGTCAGCGCCGCGACGATCGTCTCCAGCGGCAGCAGCACCGCCAGGGTGACCGCGCCGATGGTGGGCAGGATGAACTCGAGCAGTGCCTTGATCGACTCCATCTCTGCGGCGTGCAACTCCTCCGCCTGCAGATTCTTGATGTAGTCACCGAAGGCGTTGATCTTGTTGCCGATGTTCCGGGCCTCGTCCACGGCCACCTGCATGCGCGCGTTGTGCAGGGTGTTCCAGGCGTCCTGGACGACGTTGTTGGCGTCGCCGCTCCACTGCATCCCATGGACGGCCGCGTCCATGGCCGTCATGTCCTCCCACATCTGGTCGCTGAATGCGATCCACGCGTTGCCGAGGGCGTAGATGCTGTCGGTGACAGTCGGATCGGGTTCGTACATGGCGACATCACCTGTGGGACGGAGCGAGCGGAGTGGGGGAGAGACGGCGGTGCCCCCGGAGGGAGTCGGGGGCACCGCCGGTGGTGCGGAGGGTGGAGCGGGTACCCGGGCGCGGTGGCCGGGCGGCGGAGCGTCAGCCGTAGGTCTCGGCGACCGCGGTCTTCGACGGGTCGTTGATGCTCTTCGGCGTGGGCGGGGGCGGCGGGGCCTGTCCCGGCTGCAGCACGGGGTCCCGGCCGGTCTCGGTGATCTGCGTCTTGAACTCGGTGAATTCCCGGACGATGTTGTCCTCGGCCTGGAGGTAGTTGTTGCCCGCGGCCCCCAGCGCGAAGGCGATCCGCGGCAGGACGGCGTTCGCCGCACTGGCGTCGTCGCCGTGCTTGCCGAACAGATCGGTCATGCAGGCGTCCCAGCGGTCGTAGAACGCCTGCATCTCGTCCTTGGTCCTGCCGGCCCAGGCGAGCTTCAGATTGCTCATCACGGAGTTGATCGTGGAGATCTGGGAGGCGAGGTTCGCGACCAGCCCGCCGCCGCCGTCGGTGCCGCCGAGCTGGGTGCTGAAGACCCGCAGCATCTGGGCGTCGACGCTGATCTGGGCGTTGTTGGCCCCGTGGAGGCCGTAGACGGGCGCCTTCGTCGGATCGAGGTCGATGGGATCGGGTTGCTTGGGGCTCACCGGTGCTCCTGGAGAGGGTGGTGGAGTGCACTCCGGGCCGGGACGGGCGGCTCGGGTGGCTCCCTCGCGGGCGTGGTCCTGACGCCTGACGCCGCCGCACCGGGAAGCCGGGCGGCCCGTCGTGTGACGGCGTCCGGCGCGGCTAGTGGTTCTTGTGGAAGTTCTGGGTGTTGGTCTCCTCGACCTGCCGGTACTCCTCGTACGCGGCGTTCATCCGGTCCGACATGTCGCGCAGCAGGTCGGCGAGGACGGTCATGTTGTCGCTGAACTCCCGCTGGAGGTTGCCGAAGGTCGCACCCGACGGGCTCTGCCAGACGCCCTCGGCGAGGTTGAGGACCTGCTTCACGAGCATCACGTCGTTCTCGATGTCCGCGGTGCAGCCCTTCACCGTGGACATGGCGTCGCGAAGATGCTCCAGCTCGACGCGGAACTCGGTCAGGGTCAGGGTATGAGAGGCCACCTTTCGACCCTAGCCGCGGTCACCTGCGCGGGGGTACGCCCCAGTTTTCCGACAGGTGCGGTGTCTCAGAACGGGGACCTTCCCCCGGGGCGTCCCCGTCGGCGTCTCTGAACAGGGACCTGGAAGGTCGCCGCCGGAATCCGGTGGGATGAGCTGGGATTGACCGGACCCTACCCGAGCGCACCCGGTGGAGGCACCCATGGCAGTGGATCCGATGAACTCACGGCACGGCCCGCCCAGGGTCTACAACGAGGACAAGCCGCAAGACCCGAACGCCGGCCTGTCGGAGGAGGAGAAAAAGAAGAAAAAGGAGGAGTACGACGCGCTGCCGGAGGAGGAGAAGCAGAAACAGAAGCAGGAACAGCAGACCGTTCCCAGCTACCAGCAGCCGCCCTCCCTGTCGATGATCTGGGGCGACGCCCCGCCCATCACGACCTACATGCCGAAGACGAACGGTGGCAACGGCGGCGGCGACACCACCTCCGCGGGCATCCATCCGGCGATCAACGTGGGCGTCGGCAGCATCGCCGACGCCATGCAGACGATGCTGGAGGCGTCCCGGCGCTCGGTCGACGCCTACACCACGCTGAAGGCGCTCGTGTACACGGCGTCGACCGACAACGCCACCTTCGGCCAGCAGGCGACACACAAGGACGACTGGGGCAAGAAGGACGGCAGCGCGCCCCACGGCAAGCAGAGCAACAGTGGCGTGGGCCCCAACTACGCCAAGCACAACGGCGGCAACGAGCCGGACGAAAGGCTCCAGGACGCCGCCAAGTACTTCGCCGCGGGCATGGTCCCGAAGATGAACCAGGTACTGGCCCTGTGCGCCAACTCTCTGGAGCTCGCCGGAGAGTTCATCGTCCGGCTGGACCGCGCCGGCACCTTCTACGCCAGCGCCGACCACTCGTCCGCCTTCCCCGAGCCACGGGGCAAGCCGATCGCGGAGTGACCGCGCGCTCACCGGTCGTACGGCGATCGCGCACTCACCGGGTCGTACGGCGAAGGGCCGGGCCACCGCTCCCCATGGAACGGTGGCCCGGCCCTTCGCCGTCCGGCCTGCGGCCTGTCCTTCGCCCTGCCGCGGCTACAGCGTCTGCAGCGGCGGGATGTCCTCCGGCAACAGCGTCACCAGGTTCTTCGTCTCCGCTTCGAGGTCCGCCTCGTCGGGGGTGGCGGAGGTGAGCAGGGCGGTGTCGGCGAGGCGTGCCGCGTGGCGCTCCGTCATCCGCTGGAAGAGCTGACGGGCGGTACGGCCGTTGCCGAACCGGTCGTCGCGCTCCACGCCCGCGAAGTACGTGGTGAGCGCGTCCGTCGTGGCCTCGCCCAGTTCGTAGCGGTGGTGCTCGGCCTGCTGCGCCACGATGCCGACCAGCTCGTCGGTGTCGTAGTCGTCGAAGAGCAGGGTCCGGGTGAACCGGGAGGCGAGACCGGGGTTGGCGTCGATGAACCGGCCCATGTCGTCGGGGTAGCCGGCGACGATCACCACCACGTCCTCGCGGTGGTCCTCCATCAGCTTCACCAGTGTGGAGATGGCCTCCAGACCGAAGTCGTTGCCCTGGCCGTGCGGCACCAGCGCGTACGCCTCGTCGATGAAGAGGACACCGCCGACCGCCTGCCGGAAGACCGCGGTGGTCTTCGGCGCGGTGTGACCGACGTACTCGCCGACCAGCGCGCCCCGGTCCGCCTCGACCAGATGGCCGCGGGAGAGCAGCCCCAGCGCGGTCAGCAGGCGGCCGTAGAGCCGGGCGACCGTCGTCTTACCCGTACCGGCGTTGCCCGCGAAGACCAGATGGCGGCTGAGCGGGGGCGGCGGCAGACCCGCCTCGGTACGGCGCCGGACCAACTGCATCAGCTTGACCAGCGTCTCCACGTCCTGCTTGACGCGCTCCAGACCGATCAGCGACCGGAGTTCGGCGAGCAGGTCCTCCAGCGACTCGGTGGACGCCTCGGTGACCTCGGCGCCGGCGGGCGGGGTGGTACCGGGGGCACCGCCCGCCGCCAGGGCGCGGGGGCCGGCCGGGGCGGGGGCGGACGCGGAGACCGGCAGGGTGCTGTCCTTCACCCCGTCGACCCGGCAGTCCTCGAAGACCGGGTCCGCGCCGTCCGCCAGCTTCAGGTCCTCGTCGGCGTCGCGGACCACGCAGCGGCGCACCACGGGCTTGGCGTCCTTGCCGACGTAGAGCGCCGGGAAGCCGGTGGCCGAGATGTCGCAGTCGGTCAGCAGCCCCGCCGCGCCGTCGGCGACATACACGCCGTTCTTCGCGGAGCGGGCGATACGGACGCCGCTGACCCGTGGCCGGGCGCCGTTCCACAGCACCAGGGCGCTGCCCTTGCTGTCGGTGATCTCGCAACTGTCGAGCCAGGCGGTGGAGCGCTCGCCGAGGAACACCCCGGCCGAGCGGCTGCCGCGCACCCGGGTGTCCGCCACCAGCGCGCCGGTGTCCGCGGTCACCTCCAGGCCGGTGCCGCAGTCGGCGATCTCGCAGTTGTCGAGGAGCGGACGGTGCGCGGAGGTCAGGCTGATGCCCGTCCCGGCGTCCGTCACCCGGCAGCGGCGGGCGGTCAGATCGCCGCCGTCCACCGCGATGCCGGACAGTTCGGCCGACTCCACGCGAGTGCCGGTGAGTGTCAGCAGGGCGCGTTCGGTGACCCGCGCGCCGTGCTGCGGGGTGCCGCGCAGCTCCCCGTCACGGACCGTGGCGCGGGCGGAGCCCGCCAGGTGCAGGGCGGTGAAGGCGCTGTCGGTGATCGCGCAGTCCAGGAGCGTCAGCCGCGCCTCGTCGGTGGCGAAGACGCCGTTGGCGCGGGAGCGGGCGAGCGCGCCGCCGCGCATCTCGACCTGCGCGGTGCCGCCGGCCGCCAGCCCGCTGTCGGCGGAGTCGCCGACGGTGGTGGCGTCCAGCCGCAACGCCGCGCCCTGGGCGGCGAGCACGCCGACGCCCCCGGACTCGTCGATCCGGCAGGAACGCAGCGTCAGCAGCACCGGGCCCGCGGCCTGTACGCCCGCGGTGCCGCTGCGGGCGATCTCGCAGTCGTGCAGCAGGACGCCCGCGGTGTTCCCGGACGCCCCGGCGTCGCCCTCCGGGCCGCTGCCCGCGTCGGCGTCGTCCGGTACGGGCAGCGGGGTGGTGCCGGTGGCGGCGGAGGTGACCAGGACACCCTGGGCGGAGCCGTCGGTCAGCCGGCAGGAGCGGAGCACCGGCCGGGCGTCGTCCTCGACGGCGAGCGCCGCCGCGGTGGTCCTGGTGATCTCGCAGTCGGTGAAGGTGGCGGTGGCCGGCCCGCGGACCTGGACGCCGTGCCCGGCCGCGGTGTTGACGGTCAGCGCGGTGACGGTCGCGTCCGCGCCGTGCTCCACCAGCAGTGCGGTGCCGCGGGTGTCGGTGACGGTCACCCGCTCCAGGGTCGCCCGGCTGTCGCCGCTCAGACGGACGGCGGGTCCGCCCGCGCCGTGCACCGTGCAGTCGCGCAGCGTCGGCGCGGCGGTGCCGGAGACCTCCACCCGCCCGCCGGTGATCTCGCAGCCGTCGAGGACGGCGGTGCCGCCGCTCACGGCGACGGCGGGCTGCTCGGGGTCGATGCCCTGGACGGTGAGCCCGCGGACCTCCCCGGTGCCGCCGAGGACGGTCAGCGCCGTGCCGCGGGGGGACACCAGCCGGACCGTTCCCGCGCCCTGTTCGGCGACGAGGGTGATGTCCCGTTCCAGGGTGATGTTCTCGGTGTACGTGCCGGGTTGGACCGACACCACGGTGCCCGGTCCAGCGGCGCGCAACGCCGCGCCGATGGTGCGGTGCCCGCCCCAGCCCCGGGCTCCGACGCGAAGTGCGGCCGCGCCGCTGGACCGCCCGATCATGCCGCTGTGCAGCTGAGCTGGACCGGCCCGGCAGCGTCGTGCGCGTCCTTGGTGGACGACGTGTAGTCGATGCCGGTGTTGAACATCTTGACGGTCACGAAGCCGCCGTCGACCTTGAACGGGCCACGGGCCAGCCACTTGCCGCGGTTGTTGACCTGGTCGACGTCGAAGCTGCCGGCGGCGGCACCGCCGCTGTGGTCCGACGCGTAGACCGCGTACTTGGCGGGCTTGCCGCCGACGTGCCGGATGTCCGAGCTGCCCGGCACGAAGACCGCGAGACGGCAGGAGGCCGCGCCCTTGATCTTGGCGCGGTAGTCGAACTTCCACAGCACGTACTGCGTCGCGTCGTACTTCGTCGACGAGCCGGACATGGGGATGGACAGGTACTGGCCGTTGCAGCCGGAACCGGTGTAACCGCCGCTGGAGGACTTCAGCCACCCCGCTTCCTGGCTGAAGTTGGGGTCCTTCGTCCAGATCTTGGCCGCCGGGCTCGACGGGCAGCCGAATCCGGCGAGCGCGGTGAACGTCTGGGCGGAGGTACGGGAGACGGTTTTGCCGCTCTCGTCCTTGGTGGTGGCGGTGGGCGACGGCGGGGTGTGCGTCGAGCCCGAGGTGGAGTTGTCCTCGGCGGGGATGATCCGCTGGCCGTCCGGCATGGTCTGCTGCTGCCCGCCGGTGCCGCCCGTGGCGGAACCGGGACCGTCGGGGGACGCCTTGCCGTCCTGGCGGTGGTCGGCCTTGGCGGTGGCGCCGGCCGGGGCCACCTTGTCGGCCTGGTTCTTCTTGTCGCCCGAGCTGCTGAGCGCGCCGATGGCGAGGGCACCGAGGCTCAGTGCGGCGACGACCGCGATACCGATCGCCACCAGCCGCTTACCGGGCTTGCCCTGCTCGCCCTCGGGGCGGACGCCGCCCACGAACGCGGAGACGAAACCGTGCCGGTCCTCCTCCGGCAGGCGGCCGGGTGCCTCGGCAGCGGGCTGCGCGGGCTTCTCCTGGTCAGCCACGTACGTACTCTCCAATTGTCTTGCCGTAAGGGACAGGCGGCACAGAATACCGCCGGGAGGTAAACAGGAAATGTCGGCGGGGGAAAATCAATTCAGCTTGAGCGATTTGTCTCGCGGTGTCACGCGAATTTATTACACGGCCATGGCGAATCATTATGCAATCGTGACCTGCTGGCGGGAACTGAAGCGGTGAGAGATCCGTCCCCGGTGCGTCTGCAGGGAGTCGACTGTCGCGTCACCGTCCTGACCTGCACTGCTTCGGTTCCGTTACGGATCGCCCGACAGTCCGTGCACTGTTGATTTTGTCCGGTACATTGAAACGGCATCGACTCGCTGCCCGGATAGTGTGCTGTGCAGGGGGATCTGAGTGTGACGCAAAGACCTGAGGACGGGAATACGCATGTCCAATAGTGCGCGAATTGCCATTATCGAGCATCAGAACCTGGTCCGGCACGGACTGGAGAGGGTGCTCTCCCAGAGCCCGCGGCTCGAAGTGGTGGCCGCGGTGGAACGCGTGCAGGATTTCCCCTTCGGCGCCCCGGCCCCTGACGCGATCCTGTACGGGCCGCCCGTGCACGACTGCGCCACCGAGGCCGAACTCCCCGGCCAGACCCTGGCCCGGCTCGTCGCCTGCGCCCCGGTGCTTCTGGTCTCGGACTTCAACCGGCCCCACCGCGTACTGGAGGCCGTCCGCGCCGGAGTCCTGGGCTGCGTCACCGGCCGGGTGGACGACGAGGAGCTGCTGCGCGCCGTCGACACCGTGGTCCTCGGCGGCTTCCACCTCTCCTCGACGCTCGTGCCGAGGCTCCAGTCCGAACTCCAGCAGCCCGGCGGCGCCGAACCGCGCTCGCTCGCCCGCCGCGAACTGGAGGCGCTGCGGCTGCTCGCCGAGGGCCTGACCCACAGTCAGATAGGCCGCCGGATGGGCCTGACCGAAGCCACGGTCAGCACGTACGTCAAGCGCATCCGCACCAAGCTCAACGTCGGCAACAAGGCCGACCTCACCCGCACCGCCATCGAACTGGGCCTGCTGCGCGACCCCGCGGCGGCCGGCGGTGAAGGGGCGCCGGCGCCCGCGGTGGGCCGGGCGCCGCGCGGCCCGATGGCCAGCCGCTCCCGCTCCCTGCTGCTCGGCAAGAACTGACGGCACCACCGCGGCACCCGCCGTACCGGACGCCGAGGACCCGGCACCGGACGGCACTACCGGCGTACCCCCCAGACGCCGGACGGCGGCGGTCACCACCGACGCCTGGCCGGCGGACCGCGCACACACCACCGCGCAGTCCGCCGCCGGCCCCGGCCGGTAGCCCTCCGTCGCCCGCACGTCGTCCCTCACAGATTCCGGCCGACGCCCATGAGCTGGTCGAAGACGCCGAAGGCGGCGACGGTGAGGGGGATGGCGAAGGCGCCCAGGACCGCACCGAGTCCACCGAACCAGACGGGGCGCCGCATCGAGGGCAGCTCCGGGCGCATCAGGCGCCGGAAGCCGTACAGGACCAGCACGGCGCCGACGGCCAGGGCGGCGGCCGGACCGGTCCAGCCCGGCAGATCCAGTTGCACGGGCCCGGCCAGCAGCAGCGTGAACAACCCGATCGCACCGGCGACACCGACCGGCGCCACCTCGACCACGACCTTCGCGGCACCGGCCCGCAGCAGCAGACCCAGCCCGATGCAGGCGGTGATCGCCGCGGTGAACGGCGAGGTCTTGTCGGTGGCGAGCAGCACCAGCGCGACGGCGCACGCCAGCGACAGCACCCCGCCCCACAGCGCCAGCAGCAGCATCGCGGTCTTCACCGCGGTCTGAAGCTCCGCGCCCTCCGGCGTCGAACCGCCCTGGCGCCGGTAGCCGAACGCGGCCACCCGCCCGGCCGTCGCCGGCGCGATCAGCAGCAGCCCGAACGCGACGACGGAGATCACCGCGGCGCACTGCGCGGTGTCGGCCTTGAGCAGCGCCAGCAGACCGGTCACCACCGTGCCGATCAGCGCCCCGAGAAGCACCGCCGTGGTGGTCACGCCCATCGACGCGACGGCGGCCAGCACGGCACCCACGAGCACCCCGCCCGCCAGGCACAGCGCGGTCGTCCCGTTCGCCGTCAGCGCGGCGGACGGCGCGGTCTCCTGGGCCACCAGCGTCCACGACGCGACCGCCAGGCACGGGATCGCGCTCAGCGCCAGCGCCAGCCGGACCGAGCCCGGGACGGACCAGCGCCGCTCCGTCGCCAGCCAGGAGAGCCCCGGCAGCAGCAGACCCAGCGCGGCGGCGGCGGTGCCGGTGACCGCGGCCTCGACCGGCTCGGCCACGGCGACCAGCACCAGTGCGGCCAGCCACCAGACCAGCCCGCAGGCCAGCACCGTCACGGTCCGCGACCGGGCGTCCCAGCGCCGCTCCAGGGCCTGCTCGGAGACCTCGGAGACCTGCTCGGCGACGTCCAGCACGACGGGCTCGTCGAACTCGTCGGCGACCACGTCGCGCAGGTACAGGAGCTGGCCGTCCGCCATGCCGAGGTCGGCGAGGCTGTGTTCGGGCGCGATGGCCCCGCCGGTGCCCGTCGCCAGCGACCACGCGGCGGGCATCAGCTCGTTCTCCTCCAGCTCGCACAGGCGGGCCAGGTCATCGATGTACTCGGCGATGGGAGCACGGGCCGGGACCGCGAGGTCCACCTGCCTGTGCTCGCCCACGACCGTGATCCGGCAGCGCTCATCGGCCATCGGGTGCTGTCAGTCCCTCTCGTGCGTGCTTGGTGCGTGGTGCGGCGCCGCTCGGGGAGCGGCGGTGAACGGGAGGCTCAGCCGCCCGCGCTGTTCTGCCAGGTGCGGATGTTGGCACCCTCGGCGTCGGAGTAGTTGGTGTAGTTGATGTGCATCGCGCGGGAGACCTCGCCGAGCACGCCGTGCGGCCCGAACAGGCCCGCGGCGGCGGTGTCCCACTCCGTCTGCAGCGCCTGGTACTGCACCTGCGCCTGACCGCCCCAGGTCTCGGCGATCGGGGCGATCTTGGCCTTGAGCTGGTCCAGCTCCGTGAGGATCTGATCGGCGAGGGTGTTGATGTAGGCACTGGCGCCCTCAAGACCCGAGGCGACCTTGATGTGCGAGCTGTCGATGGACACGGTGGCTCCTGGTTCGTCGGGTCCGTCAGATCCGGGCCGGCGGAAGCTGGGACTCCAGCGCCTTGTGCCGCCGGATGTTGTCTTCCTCGGACTGGGTGTAGTTGACGTGGTTGGTGCGCAGGCCCGTCGCGATCTCCGTGAGCGCGTGGTGCAGGTGCTGGGCGTTGACGTCGTACTGCTGCATGTAGCCGACGAACGTCTGGTGGGCGACGCCCTGCCACATGTCCTCCAGTTGGACCACGTACGCCTTGAGCATCTGGAGCTTGGCCTCGACCTCGGCGGCGGTGTTGTCGCAGGAGACGGCGGCCTCCGCGACCATCTCCGGAGTTACCTGGTAATCCGTCGTCATCTGCCCGCCCTCATCACGGCCGGTCTCCACCGGCGTCGACTCCTTTGGGCTCACTGTCGCAGCAGGGCGACGCGTCGAGACAGTCCCCTGTTCAGATGTCCCGCCCGCGCCCCGGAACCGTCCCGACCTCTTGACCGTGCGCCGACAACAGGTAAAGTCCAGACCAATTGGCGGGCGGGTCGGAACCGTGCCTCCGGTGTCGGCTACCGGAGACGGCCCCGGCCCGGCCGCCAGTGCACCACCTTCGCGTCATTCACCCCCACTCCCGAGGCTGCCAGGGGGGCGTGCGTGCCAGGCGGCGCCGCGTCCCGGTCTCTTCCGCGGTGGCCTCCTCCGCGAAAGGTATGCCATGAACCGGAAACGCAGGCTGGCCATGGGCATCGGCGCTGCCATCGCCCCGCTGCTCGTCGTCACCGTCCCCGCGGGCTCCGCCAGCGCCCACGGCTACATCTCCAACCCGCCCAGCCGCCAGGCCCAGTGCGCGGCGGGCACCGTCAAGTGCGGACCCATCAAGTGGGAGCCGCAGAGCGTCGAGGGCCCGAAGGGGCTGACCAGTTGCAGCGGCGGCGACGAGCGGTGGGCCGACCTCGACGACGACTCCAAGGGCTGGAAGGTCACCCCCATCCCCAGCACCGCCAGCTTCAGTTGGAAGCTGGAGGCCCGTCACGCCACCAGCACCTGGCAGTACTTCGTCGGCAGCAACAAGGTTGCCGAGTTCGACGACCACGGCGCCCAGCCCGGAGCCACCGTCACCCACCAGGTGAACTTCGGCGGCATCTCCGGCAAGCAGAAGGTCCTCGCGGTCTGGAACATCGCCGACACCGAGAACGCCTTCTACGCCTGCATCGACGTCAACATCGGCGGCTGACCGGCACCGCGCCCGCCCCGGACGGCCGGTTCCGCTTCCGGCCCGGCCGTCCCGGGCACCGCCCGCCCCGCCCCCGCGCCACGCGGTGAACACCGCCCCGGCACACCCGATACGATCGGCCTTTCGTGGCCGTCGTACGTGGCCGTCGCCGGGAGGACGAGATGGGCCTGTTCCGCCGAGGACCGAAGCGGGATCCCCGCGACACGCCACGCGACGGGGAGTTCTCCTTCTTCTCGGACAGAGAGGGCGGCGTCTTCCGCTCCCAGGTCCGTCAGGCATTCGCCGAGCAGGGCCTGGAGGTCACGGTCTACGCGGGCGTCGTCACCGACTCCGGCGGCCGCCGCTTCGGCCTCGGCAACCTCGCCGCCGTCTGCCACCGCGACCGCCGCGGCGAACGGAGCTGGCCCGGTCTCGTCCGCGACCACGTCGGCAAGGTGCTGCGCACCATGGACGGCCCGCAGCCGCTGGAGATCCTCTCCGCCGACGAGATCCGCGCCTGCCTCTACCCCCGCCTCGTCGCGGAGGAGACCCTGCCCGCCTCCGACGCGTTCCGCTACGGCCGCGAGCCCGCCGAGGGGCTGCGGGAGGTGCTGGCGCTCGACCTGCCCGACGCGGTGCAGATGCTCAGCGAGGACTCCCTGCTGGACGTCGGCGACATCGCCGAGCTGCGCATCCGCGCGATGAACAATCTGCGCGCCCTGCCGGTCGAGGGACACGAGACGGTGCGCCGCCCGGACGGCGCCTCCTTCGAGGTGCTCTTCGGCGACTCGTTCTTCACCGCCAGCCGGGTACTGGTCCTCGGCGAACTGGTCGAACGGATCACGGGCACCCCGCTCACCGCCGACGGCGCGCTCGTCGCGATGCCCTTCCGCCATCAACTCGGCTTCCACCGCATCCGCGACGCGCAGGTCATCCCGGCGCTCCAGGCGATGGCCGAGTTCGCCGCCGCCGGACACGAGGACGCGGCGGGCGCGATCAGCCCCAACGTGTTCTGGTGGCGCCGCGGCGTGATGACCCCGCTCAGTGAGCTGGACGGGGCCGGGCTGCGGGTGGTCGTGGACGGCGATTTCCAGCACATGCTGGAGCGCCTCGTCGAGGGCGAGGCGTGAGGCCCGGAAAATTCTTCCGGCTTTTTCCCCGGGAAAGGGAACCCGGACGCCCCTGGACCCGTTATCCCGAGTGAGGCCCCGCGTCATCCCCCGTGCGCGGGGTCTCACCATGTCCGCACCCGGCCGCCCGCCGGGCCCGTCCGGCTCCGTCGCCACCGGCCGCCGCGCCGATCGGGAACCGCCCCTCCGGCCGGACGCCGCCACCGCGCGGCCCCGGCGTCCCGCCGCCGGACCTGCCCGCGCCCGGCCGCTCTAGACTGACCCCCGGTACGAGGCATACGCCCAGGGGGACGGAGACGGCAGTGGCAAGGGGCATCGAGGGTGGCGGGGCGGATCCGTCCGCCGAGGTGCTGGCGGAGGCGGCCGCGATGTTCGGACTGCTGGCCTCGCCGCCGCGGCTGCATCTCGTCTGGTCGCTGACCCAGGGCGAGAGCGACGTCAGCGGGCTCGCCGAACGCGTCGGCGGCGCGCTGCCCGCCGTCAGCCAGCACCTGTCCAAGCTGAAGCTCGCCGGTCTGGTCCGCTCGCGCCGCGAGGGCCGCCGGGTGGTCTATCTCGTCGACGACCCCGATGTGGTGGCCGTCGTCCGGCTCCTCGTCGGACGGCTCGCCGACCGCGGCGGGCAGCACGCGTCCGGCGCCCGCCGCTTCGGTGGCTGAGACCGAAGCGGCACCGGGCACCGGCCATCTGCCCGGCCCCCGGCAGACCCCCGCCGGCACCGCCCCGGGCGCCGCGGACGCCGCCCTCACCCCGCTCCAGCTCATGCGCCGCCTGGCCAGCGGACCGCGTGGCCTCACCGAGAGCGAGGCCGACGAGCGGCTCGTACGCGATGGCGAGAACACCGTTCCCGCCTGGTACACCCCGTCCTGGCCGCGCCGGTTCCTGCGCAGCCTGCGCGATCCGTTCACCGCCGTACTGCTCTGCCTCGGACTGGTCTCGGCGACCGTGTCGTCCTGGGGCACCGCCTGTGTGATCACGGCGTTGGTCGTCGTGAGCTGTGTGCTGCGCTCGGCCGGGGAGGCGCACGCCGGACGGGCGATGGCGGCGCTGCGGGAGATGGTCGCGACCACGGCGGCGGTGCAGCGCCGCCCCGACGGCGACGCCCCGCCCCGGGTGCGGGAGATCCCCGTCGAGGAACTGGTCGTCGGCGATGTGGTGCGGCTGGGGCCGGGCGATCTGGTCCCCGCCGATCTGCGGCTGCTGCGGGCGAACGGGCTGAGCGTCCACCAGGCGGCGCTGACCGGCGAGTCCGCCCCGGTGGCCAAGCACGCCGTGGACGATCCGCGAGGCGGCGGTGACGCGGACCCGCCGCACCTGTGCTTCCAGGGCAGCAGCGTCGCCACCGGCAGCGGCACCGGGCTGGTCGTCGCCACCGGCGCGGACACCCGCTTCGCCGCCGCGTACCGCGCCTTCGGGCGGCGCCGCGGCGAGACGGCGTTCGACCGCTCCGTCCACGGCATCGCCTGGACCCTGATCCGCTTCATGCTGCTGACCCCGCCGCTGGTGCTGATGGCGAACGCGGCGGTGCGCGGGCGGGGGCTGGAGACGCTGCCGTTCGCGGTGGCCGTCGCCGTCGGACTGACACCGGAGATGCTGCCGGTGGTCGTCACCGCGACGCTGGCGCGCGGCGCCGCGAAGCTCGCCCGCACCGGCGGCGTGATCGTCAAACGGCTGCCCGCCCTCCACGACCTCGGCGCGATGCAGGTCCTCTGCCTCGACAAGACCGGCACCCTCACCCAGGACCGGCCGCTGGTCGAACACTCCGTGGACGCCCGGGGCCGCCCCGATCCGGGCGTGCTGCGCTGGGCCGCCGTCGCCGGTTTCTGGACCCTCGAACTCGCCGAGCTGCCCGCCCCGGACAGCCTCGACGAGGCCATCCTCGCCGCCGCGGACGAGGCGGGCGCCGATCCGCTCGCCCACGACGGCGTCGCGGCGCTCCCCTTCGACCCGGTGCGGCGCCTCGCCGCCGCCGTCGTCCGCCGCCCCGGCGCGCTCGGCACCCACACCCTCGTCGTCAAGGGCGCGGCCGAGGACGTCCTCGCCCGCTGCGCCCGGGTGCGCGACGACGGAGCCGAGACCGCGCTGGACGACGCCGGGCGGGCGCGGCTGCTCGACCGGGTGGCGCGGGAGACGGACGCCGGGCTGCGGCTGCTCGCGGTCGCCGTCGCGGACCGCCCCGCCCGCACCGGTGAGTGGCGGGCGGCCGATCTGCGGGGGCTGACCTTCCTCGGTTTCGTCGCGCTGCGCGACGCCCTCGCCCCGTCGGCGGCCGACGCGCTGGACGTCCTGGCCCGGCGCGGCGTCCGCGTCAAGATCCTCACCGGCGACCACCCGGGCACCGCCGCCCGCGCCTGCCGGGATCTGGGCCTCGACCCCGGCGAGGTGCTGACCGCCGGGGCGCTGGCGGAGCTGGACGGACCGGCCCTCGCCGCGGCCGTCGGCGGCGCCACCGTCGTGGCCCGCTGCACCCCCGCCGACAAGGCCCGGATCGTCGCCGCGCTGCGCGGGGCCGGGCAGGTCGCCGGTTTCCTCGGCGACGGGGTCAACGACGTGCCCGCGCTGCACGCCGCCGATGTCGGCATCACCCCGCGCGGTGCGGTGACGGTGGCGCGGGAGGGCGCCGACGTGGTGCTGGCAAAGAAGGACCTCACCGCCATCGGCCGGGCGGTCGCCGCCGGGCGGTACAGCAGCGGCTCGCTCGCCGCGTATCTGCGCATCACGCTCTCGTCCAACCTCGGCAACGTCCTCGCGATGCTCGGCGCCGGGCTGCTGCTGTCGTTCCTGCCGATGCTGCCCGCGCAGGTCCTGGTGCAGAATCTCTGCTTCGATGCCGCCCAGCTCGCCTTCGCGCTGGACCGGCCGGGCGAGGCGGTACTGCGCGCTCCCGCGGCGCTGCGGCCGCGTGCGTTCCTGCGGTTCATCACGGTGTTCGGGCTGATCAACGCCGCCGCCGACGTGGCGACGTTCGCCGCTCTCGCGGTGGCCCTGCACACCGCGGGCGCCGGCGGTGAGGAGGTGTTCCACGCCGCGTGGTTCACCGAGAACCTCTTCACCCAGGCGCTGGTGATGCTGGTGCTGCGCGCCGGACATCTCACGGTGCGGGGCCGCCCGGGGCCGGTCCCGTGCGCCGCGGCGGCCCTCGCCGTCATCGGCCTGCTGCTGCCGCTCTCCGCGCTGGGCCCGCCGCTGGGCCTGGCCGCACCGCCGCCGCTGTACTACGCGTTGCTCGCCGCCGTCCTCGCGCTGTACGGGACGGCGCTCGTCGCGGCGCGGCGGCGGTACCTGCCCGGCACCCGCTGACCGTACGGGCCCGGACCGCGCCCCTCATCAGCCGTACGACAGCTTGGCGCAGGCGTCGTCGTCGGCGGTGCGGGCGTCGTCGGAGACCTCCGTGGGCACCTTGCCGTCCGCGGGCGGCGCGGTGGTGGCGCCGGGGGAGGGCTGCCCGGAGTACGAGCTGCCGACGGTCACCGTGATGCCGGGGGCGGGTTCCTGGTGGAGTTCGGCGCCGGGGAAGAGCCGGGCGGTGGTGCGGGCCCGGTCCTCCTCGCCGGGGCCGTAGGAGATCCGTGTGGTGGTGTGGTCCTGGGACGGTGCGGTGCTGGTGGCGACGACGGTGAAGCCCGCTTCCCGCAGGGCGTCGCCGACCCGGGCGCCGAGCCCCGTGGTGTGGGTGCCGTTGAGGACGGTGACGCGGATGCCGGTGCCGGAGACGGGTGCCTCGGAGGCGGGCGCGGTGGGTTTCTTCTTCGGGGCGCCGCTGCCGGCGGCGTCCTCGCCGTCGAGGGTGCGGTCGGCGCGCAGGGACGCCCAGAGGGAGTCGGCGGCGGGGTGCACGATCGCGACCCGCGCGCCCTGGTAGCGCCAGGGGACGGTGACGAACGCGGTGTTGTGCAGATCGATGTCCTTGAGCGACATCGCGAACGACAGGAGTTTTTGGGCGCTGCCCAACTCCGGGTCGACGGTGAGGGATTCGGTGGCCGCGGTGGCGAGCGGCAGCAGTGCGGTGGGGTTGAAGCCCTGCTCCTTGATCTTGCGTATCAGCCCGGAGACGAACGCCTGCTGCCGTTTGATCCGGCCGATGTCGGAGCCGTCGCCGATGCCGTGCCGCAGCCGTACGTAGTCGAGGGCCTTGCGTCCCTCGACGGTCTGCGGGCCCTTGGTGAAGATCCGTGCGCCGCGTGAGCCGCGTTTCGGGTTGAGATCGCCCTGGTAGACGTCCTGCGGTACGCAGACGGGGACACCGCCGACGGCTTCGGTCATCTTCGCGAAGCCGTTGAAGTCGACGACGACGGTGTGGTCGACGCGGACGCCGGTCAGTTTCTCGACGGTGTTCTGGGTGCAGGCGGGGTTGCCCAGGGGCGTCTCGCCGACGGAGAACGCGGAGTTGAACATCGTGTGGGCGCGCGGTCGGGTCCAGGAGCCGTCCGGGAGCTTGCAGGGCGGGATGTCGACGAGGGCGTCGCGGGGGATGGACACGGCGAGGGCGTGTTTGCGGTCGCCGTAGATGTGCAGCAGGAACGCGGTGTCGGAGCGGCCCACGTCGCCCTCGCCGCCGCCCAGTTCGCTGTTCTTGCCCGAGCGGGAGTCGGAGCCGATGACGAGGACGTTGCTGCCGCCGGCGGCGGGGGCGGGGCGGTCGCGGCTGACGCCGTCGGCGCCGAACGTGGTGATGTTGCCGTCGAGCCGGTGGTAGATCCATCCGGCGCCGGCGGCCAGCAGGACCACGAAGGACGCGGTGGTCACCCCGGCTATCCGGGCCTTGCTGCGCTTGCGCCTGCGCCGCCCCCGGGCGGCGTTGTCCCCGTCGCGGCGTCCGTCGCGTGCCGAATGGCTGCCTGTCACGTGTGCACCCTCAATTGCCCGGATTTCTCCTGGGGGAAAGGCGGTTCACCCCCCGCCCAGAGTTGTATAGTTGCGCAATGTAGCAAGTAAATGCCGGTGTACCACCGGCGACCGGCAATCCGAGAGGCGGCGGCGATGCTGCGCAACGGACTGGAGCCCTGGCACCTGCTGATCGTGGGACTCGTGGTGATCCTGCTCTTCGGCTCCCGCAAACTCCCCGACACCGCACGGGCGTTGGGCAAATCCCTGCGGATCCTCAAGAGCGAGACCAAGGCGATGAAACGCGACGGCACCGACGCCGGACCGCCGCCCGCGGAGCCCGCGCCCTACGCCACCTTCCACACACCGGACGCCGCACCCGGCCCGGCACCCGCAGCCCCGGCCCCCGCTTCCGGGACCGGCGACCCGGCGCCCGCCACCCCGGCCCACGGGACCGCCGGCCCCGCCGCGCAGCCGCTGCCCGCGCCGGGCACCGCCCGCCCCGCCGGGTCCGGCGGCTCCGCCCCGGCGGCCGTGCCCGCCACCGGCCGGGGGACCGGCGATGGCTGACGAGAGTGCCCGTACCACCTTTTCGACCGCGCAGATCACGGGGGTTCACATGCCGACGAACGACGCGTTCCGGCCACCGGACGAGGCGGACTTCCCGCAGCTTCTGGAACGCGCCCTGGCGACCCGGGAGATCGCGGAGGCGCTGCGCCGCGCGGACGGCGACCCCGACGCGGGGCAGTTGCGCACCGAGGCGCTGCGCTCGGTGACCGTGATCGCCGCCGCCGCGCAGGAGGAGTACCGCGCCTACCACCGGTTCGCCGTCGCCCGCGCCGCGGCCCGGCCGCCGGTCCGGCCGCTGACCCGGGCCACCGGCGGGGTGCTGCCCGCGCTCGGGGTGCTCGTACCGGGGCTCGCGGCGGTCGCCGCCGCCATCTTCCTGCTGCTCGGCTTCGGGCTGCGCGCGGTGGGACTCCAGAGCCCGCTGGCCGACGAGCTGATCGTGGCGGGCGAGATCGCCGCCGCGGTCGCGGCGGTGGCGGCGCTCTGCGGTCTGCTGTGGGTCCTGGCGGCCGCGGCCCGCAACCGGCCCTCGGCGAGCGGCCGTCCGACGGCGGAGACCGAGGCGGCCCGCGCCCTGACCGTCTACCGGGAAGCGCTGGTCACCCGCGGTCTGCTGCCGTTCCTGCGGGCCCGGCTGGGGGACGCGGCGGGGAAGCCCGGGGCGGCCGGGCCGCCGGTCCGCGAGCGCCCGGGGCCCGGCTTCAGCGCCCCCGATTTCGCCGGTCCCCACTTCGCGAGTCCCGATTTCACGAGCCCGGACTTCGGCGGCCCGGGCGGCGCCGCGGAGCGCTGAAACGGCCGGGGCGGCGCCGGTCGCCCGGCCCCGCCCCGGGGTACGGCTCAGCCCTTCAGCGGCCCGCCGTTGATCGCCACCCGGCGGCCGTGGCGGGTGAGCGGGTAGTAGTCGTACGAGACGTGGTGCTGCACACAGCGGTTGTCCCAGAACACCAGGGTCTTGGGCTCCCAGCGCACCCGGCACTGGAGCAGCGGCCGCCCCGACACCGTCTGGTGGAGCATCTCCAGCAGGGCCCGGCTCTCCGGCTGCGACAGTTGCGGGATCCGCTGGACGTAGATCGGGTTGACGTAGAGGAGCTTGCGGTCGGTCTCCGGGTGGCGCACCACCACCGGGTGCTCGTTCCGGTAGGTGATGTGGCCCTCGGGTATCGGCCGGTCCCCGAACGCCAGCCGCCCGTCGTGGATCGCGGTCAGCCCGTCGAGGAGACCGCGCATCGTCGGGGAGAGCATCTCGTACGCGAGGTGCATGTTGGCGAAGAGGGTGTCGCCGCCGGTGCCGCCCTCCGGGGTTTCGAGGATGTGCAGCATCGAGCCGAGCGACGGCTCGGCGTCGGCGGTGCCGTCCGCGTGCCAGGCGTTGCCCGCCACGTCCTGGGCGCCGGCGGTGGTGGTGATCTCCAGGATGTGCGGGTCGCCCTCCGGCGGCGGCGGGTTGACCGGCCGCAGCTCACCGAAGTGGGAGGCGAGCCGCAGATGGTCCTCGGGGCTCATGTCCTGATCCCGCAGGACCAGGACGTGGTGGTCGAGGAAGGCGGTCTTCAACTCGGCGAGCTGCTCGTCCGACAGCTCCTGCGTCAGGTCCAGGCCCGACACCTCGGCGCCGATCACCTTGGTGAGCGGTGCGACCTCGATGGTCCGGTACTCCCTGGCGGGCCGGCTGGTCAGGCGCTCGATGGCGTCGAGTTCGTACTGCTCCATGTCTGCTTTCCTTCGGTGGGTGGGGTCGGTGGGCGGAGGACGGTCAGGGCCGGGTGTCCGGCGCCGCGTGGAGCGCGGCGGCGACGGCCCGGGTGTGCGGCGGCAGGACGATCCCGTAGTGATCGGTGGGGAGCGTCCGCCACTCACCGGGCAGCGCCAGATGCTCGCGCCACCGCTCCCGGTGCGCGGCCTCGGGCAGCGGGGCGGGCAGCCCCGCCGCCGGCCGTTCGGCCAGCCACACCCGGGCGGGCGTGCGGGCCAGCCGGGGCAGCCGGTGGTCGATCATGGCCGCGAGGTTACCCCGGCAACACCGCGCGAGCCGCCGTGCGTACGCCTGGCCCTCACCGGTGAACGCGCCGTCCACGGAGCCCAGTTCGTGCGCGAAGAGCGCTTCGAGCTGCTGCTCGTCGTAGCCCTGGAAACCCGGGCCGGAGTCCGGGGGCGGCGGGTCGAGCAGGTGGACACCGCGCACCGGGCGGCCCGCCGCCTCGGCGAGCGCGGCGACGCCCACCGCGGTCCAGGCGCCGAACGACCAGCCGACCAGGTGCATCCGGTCCGTGGCGTCGCCGAACCGTTCGCACAGCGCGGCGTGGTAACGGCGGACCCGCTCGTCCAGCGGCAGCGTGGGTGTGTCCGGGTCGCGCAGCGCCGGGTCCGCGATCAGACAGACCGTCGCCCGGCCGTCGAGCGCCGACACCAGCGGCCGGTACGCCTGGATGTCGCCGCCCACCGGGTGCAGCAGACACACCACCTCGGGCCCGGTGCCCTCCTGCCACACGTCGAGCGTGACCGCGCCCGCCGCGGCGGCGGGCGCCGTGTCCCGGGCGAGGTGGGCCAGCAGGTCGTTGAGGGTGACCCGGGGCCCGAACCACGACAGGTCGAGCTCCACGCCGTAGTGCGCTTTGACCACGCCGATCAGGTCGAGCAGGGTCAACGAGTCGGCGCCCAGGTCGTACAGGGGCGCGTCCGGGTCGAGCGGGTCGGCGTCGAGCCAGTCGCGGAGCCAGTCGGTGAGCAGCTCCGCCGGGGCGGGCGCGGCCGCTTCCGGGGCGTCCGGCGCGGCTTCGCCGCCCGCCGGTTCCTCCCGTACCGGGGCGTCCGCGCCCTCCGGTGCCGGACCGGCGTAGAAGACGCGGGACGCCTCGATGTCCGTGGTGGAGACCAGCAGGTGCGGCAGGCGCAGCGCGACGGCGCGGCCGAAGACCCGCTTGCCCTCCTCGGTGGTCAGACCGACGGAGAGGTGCGCGCGGTGGCGGGCGTCGCCCGCCGGGACCCGCAGCGCCATGCCGGTCTCCCGCCACACGTCCCAGTCGAGGGTGATCCGCGCGGTGGCGCCGGGCCGGTGGTGGGCGAAGGCGTCCAGCAACCCCGCCGCGGCGGCGTAGTCGTACTGGCCGACGCCGCCCAGCCGCGCCGACATCGACGAGCAGTTGACGGCGAGCGCGGGGGAGCAGCGGTCGATCAGCCGCTCGGCCAGGAGCGCGCCGTGGAGCTTGGCCCGCTGGCCGTCCGTACCGCCCGCACGGCGGACGAGGAGCCCGCCGGTGGCGGCACCGGCGGCGTGCACCACCGTGGCCACGCCCGTGGTGCGGTCCGCGATGCGGGCGACGAGCGCGTCGTGGCCGCCGGGGTCGGCGAGGTCCGCCCCGATCAGCTCGATCCGCGCCGCCCAGGGCGCCAGCGCCTCGGGCAGCCGGGGCCGCCGGGACACCAGCAGGACCCGGCCCGCGGTGTGCTCCAGCAGCCAGGCGGCGATGCTCACGCCGATCCCGCCGGTGCCGCCGAGGAGGACGTGGTCGCCGCCCTCGGGCAGTGCGGGCGCCGGATCGGCGGTGGCGGTGACGGGCACGGTCACCGGATGCCACCAGTGGCCGTCGCGCAGCGCGAGCCGCTCCGGCAGCGCGTCGCAGGGGACGGTGGCCAGCAGCGCGGTCAGCGGTCCGGCCCAGCCGGCCGGGTCGGGGCCCGGCAGGTCCAGCCACCGGCCGTCGGCCGCGCCCTCCTGCCCCGCGACGGTGGCGACGCCGGTCAGCAGCCCCGCCTCCGGCCGCTCGACGTCACCGTGGACCGGCTGCGCCCGGTACGACAGCCACCACAGGCGCGGGCGGTCCGCGGGCGGGGTGTCGGCCAGCGCCTGGAGGAGGGCGGCCGGTGCGTCCAGGCAGGCCCGCTCGGCGTGGGCCAGGGACGTGGCGCCGACCGGTCCGGCGAGGCCCAGCGGCAGGGCGTGCAGCCAGTCGGTGGCGCCGCCCGCGTCCGGCCCCAGGGCGTCGAGGAGACGGCGCCAGGCGGTCCGGTCGCCCGGATCGACCGTGAAGGTGTCGTCGCCGTGGCGGACGAAGGCGTCCCCGGTGCCGACCCGGACCACCCGGGCGTACGCCGCCGTGAACTCCGGCCACGCCGCGTCCGCCGCCGGTCCGTCCGTCACCAGCACCAGCCGCCGGGAGGCCGGCCCCTGGCCACCGGTGACGGCCCGGCGCCACCGCACCCAGTGCGGCTGGCTCAGCCAGTCGGCCTCGGGCAGGCGCGGGGGGACGGCGGGCCCGGTGCCGGGGGCGGGTTGTCCGGCGGAACCGGCCGTGGCCTCGGCCGGAGGCCGCGCGGCGGGACCGGCGTTCACCGGGGGCGGCGCGGTGGCACCGGCGGTGGCTGCGGCCGGGTGGCCCGCGGCGTCCCCGGCAGGGAGCCGGTCCCCGGACTCCGCCCGCGCCCGCGGGAAGTCGTACTCCGCCAGGTCGAAGGCGGGCGGCGGGAAGTCCCACGGGGCCGGGGCCGGGCCGGGGCGCGCGGGGAGCGTCGCACCGGCGAGCCACGCGGCCACCGTGGCGTGCGGGTCGCGGGCGTCCGCGGTCCGTGCCTCCTCCCCGGAGGGCGCCGCGACCGGCTCCGCGCCGCGCAGCCAGCGCACCGCACTCGCCGCGTCCGGGCAGACCGCCGCCGCCCGCCAGCGCCGCTGCGGGCGTCCGGACCGCAGATGCCGCAGCACCGCGCCGTACGTCTCCGGACGGGCCGTCAGATGAGCGGCGATCCGTTCCGCGTCGGCGCGCAGCGCGGCGGGGCTCGACGCGGAGAGGAACAGCGCGCCGTCCACCTCCCCGGCGCCGTCCGCGGGCTCCTCGGGCGGCGCCTCCAGCACCACATGGGCGTTGGTGCCGCCGATGCCGAAGCTGCTGACCGCCGCCACCCGCGGCCGGCCGGACGGCCAGGGCCGCGCGGTCGTCGGGAAGTGGAACGGCGTCGGGTCCGGATCGATGTGCGGGCTCAGGGCCCGGAAGTCGGCGTGCGGCGGGATCACGCCGTGGTGCACCCCGAGCACCGCGCGGATCAGCCCCACCACGCCCGCCGCCGCGCCCAGATGCCCGAGCTGGCTCTTGACCGAGGTCAGCGCGGTGCGGCCGGATTCCGGTACGTCGAACGCCTGCCGCAGCGCGCCGATCTCGACCGGGTCGCCGAGCCGGGTGCCGGTGCCGTGCGCCTCGACGTACGCGAGGTCGGCGCCGCTGCGGCCGCTGCGCCGCAGCGCCGCCCGGATCACCTCCCGCTGCCCGGCCAGCGACGGCGCGCTGTAGCCCATCTTGTCGGCGCCGTCGTTGTTCACCGCCGAACCGGTCAGCACCGCGTAGACGGTGTCGCCGTCGCGCCGCGCGCGGGAGAGCGGTTTGAGGACGACGACGCCGACACCGCTGGCGCCGACGGTGCCGCTCGCGTCGTCGCTGAACGGACGGCAGTGGCCGTCGGCGGAGAAGATGTGCTGCGGCTGGTAGCGGTAGCCCTCGCCCAGCGTCGCGTCGGCGAGCACCCCGCCGGCCAGCATCACGTCCGCGTCGCCCGCCCGCAGCAGCCCGGCCGCCAGATGCACCGCGACCAGCGAACTGGCGCACGCCGCCTGGGCGGTGAACGCCGGACCGGTCAGCCCCAGGTGGTAGGCGGGCTTGGTGGCGAGGAAGTCCTTCTCGTGGTGGAGCGCGAGGCGGAACGCGTCCGGCAGCGCCGCCGGATCGCCCTCCTGGAGCATCGTGCGGTAGTACGTGCTCTCGCCCGCGCCCGCGATCAGACCGGTGCGCGGACCGGCCGACGGATCGGCGATCCCGGCGTGCGCCAGCGCCTGCGCCGCGCACATCAGCAGATGCCGCTGCTGCGGGTCCATCAGCCGGGCCTCGGCGCGGCTGATACCGAAGTGCTCCGGGTCGAAGGCGAGCAGCCCGTCCATCCGGCTGCGCGCCCCGACCATGCCCTCGGCGGCCTCGAAGTGCTCGATCCCGCGGGCGCCGGTCCGTATCAGCTCCCAGAACGCGGCGAGATCCACCGCGCCGGGCAGCCGGACCGCCATCCCGACGACGGCGATCGGCTCGGACCGCGGCAGGGGCTCCGGCTCAGGCTCCGCGACGGACGACGTGACGGACGACGTGACGGACGACGTGACGGACGGCGCCGGTACGGGCCCCGCATCGGGTACGGACCCCGCATCCGGCGCGGGCCGTGCCGCGCCCTCCGGCTCCGCCGTCCCGTCCAGGAAGCGGGCCAGCGCCCGTACCGTGACGTGCTCGAAGAGGTCGGCGACGGTGAAGCGCAGCCCCGGCTCCGTGGTGCAGCGCAGGTGGTAGCGCATCAGCGTCAGGCTGGAGGCACCGGCGTCGAAGAACGTCCGGTCGGGCTCGATGGGATACCCGGTCACCTCCTCGAACAGCGCGGCCAGTACGGCCTCGCGGGGGGTGCGCGGCCCGGCGTCCGCCGCCCGGCCGCCCACCTCGTCACCGGGGGCCCGCAGCGCCGCCGCCCGGTCCAGCTTCCCGCTGGGCGTCCGCGGCAGCGCCGCCAGCCGCCGGAAGCGGGTGACCCGGACGTACGCGGGCAGCAGCGCCGCCAGATGCGCGGTCAGCTCGGCGGCGTCCGGGGGCGTGCCGCGGCATTCGAAGCACGCCGTCAGCGCGGCACCCTCCACCGCCACCACGGCGTTGGTGATCTCCGGGTGCCGCAGCAGCGCCGCCTCGACCTGCCCCAGCTCCAGCCGGTGCCCGCTCAGCTTGATCTGCTGATCGTCGCGGCCCAGGTGGTGCAGCAGCCCGTCCCGGTCGAACCGCGCCAGGTCACCGCTGCGGTAGAACAGCCCCTCGCCCGGCAGTTCGGTGAACCGCTCGGCGTTGAGATCCCCCTCCGGGGCGTCGAGATAGCAGCGCGACGCCATGATGCCGCCGATGAGCAGTTCGCCCGGCGTGCCGGGCGGCACCGGCCGCCCGTCGCCGTCGACGACCCGCAGCAGCGCACCGGCCACCGGCCGCCCGATGGCGGGCCGCTCCGGCCACCAGACCGGATCCCCCTCCAGACACAGGGCGCTCACCACATGCGTCTCGGTCGGCCCGTAGTGGTTGAACAGCCGCGCGCCGGGCAGCCCCGCCAGCCAGCGGCGGATCGCGTCCGTGCACACCAACTGCTCGCCCGCGGTGACGATCTCGCGCAGCCGCGACGGATACCGCTCCAGCCGCACCGCGTGCTCCGCCAGGAGCTGGAGCGCCACGTACGGCAGGAAGATCCGCTCCGCGCCGGACGCCTCCAACTGCGCCAGCAGCGCGGGCGCGTCCTGCCGCATGCCCGGGCCGATCAGCCGCAGCGCACCGCCGCCGCACAGCGTCGAGAAGATCTCCTGGAACGACACGTCGAAGGAGAGCATCGAGAACTGCTGGGTGACCGCGGGCGCCCCCAGCCCGCCCTCCTCCGCCTGCCAGGCGAGGAGGTTGCACAGCGTCCGGTCCGGGACGTCGACGCCCTTCGGGACACCGGTGGAGCCCGACGTGAACAGCGTGTACAGCGGTCGCGCCCCGTCGTGCGGGGCCACCGGCGCGGCAGGGCCGCCCGTCCGCGGCGTCACCGGATGCCGCACCACACGGCCCTCCGGATCGACGGCGTCCAGCCCGTCCGCACCGCCGGGCGGTACCAGGACGCACAGCGGCGCGGCCCGGTCGAGGATCTGCCGCAACACGGCGGGCGGGTACGACGGGTCGAGCGGCACGATCGTCAGGTTCAGCCGGGCCAGCGCCAGCAGCGCCACCACATGCGTCAGCGACGGCTCCAGGTACAGCGCGACCCGCGCCGGGGCGCCGTCCGCGACCGGGAACGCCTCCCGCACCTCATCCGCCAGCGCCGCCGCGTACCCGTCGAGCGTGGCGTAGTCGACGGTCCGCGTCCCGTCGTCGACCGCCGGGGCGTGCGGGGTGCGCGCCACCTGCCGGGCGAAGCCCTCGGCCACCGTCGTGAACGACGGGCGGGCGTGCGGCCCGCGGCCGTGGTCGGGCAGGCTCGCGCGGTGCGGCGCGGCCAGTTCGGCGGGGGTGTGACCGCCACCGGCGGCGAGAAGGTCCAGGCCCCGCCGCAGCAGGGCGTCCAGCGCCGTGATCTCGTCGGCGTCGAAGTGATCGGTGGCGTACTCCCAGACGCACTCCAGACCGTCCCGGTACGCGACGACGGAGAGCGTCAGCGGGCACTTCGCCTCGGCCGGCGGCCACCACAGGGGGCGGGCCGCGCAGCCCGGCAGCCGCAACGCCTCGAAGTCGGTGTTCTCCTGGACGAAGAGCACGTCGAACGGGGCACCGTCCGCCGCACCGGCCGCCCCGTCCAGCGCGTCCGAGAACGCCACGTCCTGCCCGTCGAGGACCGCGCCCGCCTCCGCACCCCAGCGCAGGAGCTGCGCGCGCAGCTCCTCGTCCGGGGTGACGGTCAGCGGCAGCAGCACGGTATTGGCGAACATCCCGACGCCGTCCGCGAATTCGGGCACCGGACGGCCCGCCACCGGCGCCGCGATCCGCGGCCGGGTACGCCCGGTCACCGCGTACAGGCTCCACGCGAAGACCCCGAGCAGCACCTGGAAACGGGTCAGACCCAGCTCGGCGCAGAGCCGGTCGACATGGGTGCGGCGCACCGTGTCGAGACGGGTGTGCAGCAGCCGCGCCTCGGGGAACGGCACCTCCCGCACGGGCAGCAGCCGCTCACCGGGGCCCGCCTGCGCGTGGTGCGCGGCGAGCGCGGCGCGGCGCTCGGCATAGGCGGGGCGGGCGAACCACTCCGCCTGCCAGTGGGCGTGGTCGAGCGGGGTGTACCCGCTCTCCGGCGCGCTCGCCGCGCCGTCCGGGTACGCCGCGTACGCCTCCGACAGGTCCTCGAAGAGGACGTTGAGCGACCAGCCGTCGACGGCGATGTGGTGCAGCCGCAGCAGCAGCACCCCGCCGTCGTCGTCCGGCAGCAGACAGGCGCTCAGCATCCGCGGCTCGGCCAGGTCGAACGGCTCGGCGAAGAACCGCGCGGCGAAGGCGCGCCGCCCCTCGTCGTCCACCGGCGGCACACCGGGACCGGCCCACGGGTCGTACGGGTCGCCGACCCGTTGCCGCAGCCCCTCGGGCGTCGCCTCGAAACCGGTCCGCAGCGCCGGATGGCGCACCACCAGTTGCCGCAGGGCGTGCCGCAGCGCCGCCGCGTCGACGGGCCCGTCCAGCCGGAACGCCTGGCCGACGTGGTAGGCGCGGGAGGCCGGATGGCGCCGCTGGTGCAGCCAGAGCCGCTGCTGCTCGGCGGTGGCCGGGGCGGAGCGCGCGCCCGAGGGCGGCGCCACCGGGGGATAGGGCGACGGCCCGGCGGCGCGGGCGGCCGCCACCGCCTCGGCGACGGCGGCGAGATCCCCGCCGAGCACCAGCGAACGGTCCAGCTCACAGCCCCAGCGGCGGCGCGCCGCGAAGCAGAACCGCAGCGCCTTCAGCGAATCGCCGCCCGCCGCCGTCCACCGGTCGTCCGGCCGGGGATCGGCCACCCCCAGCACCTCACCGGCCAGCTCCAGCACCTCCCGCTGCCACGGCGTCACCACCGCCGAGGCAGCGCCGGTGCCGCGCCACGGCCGGTCCGCGCGGGCCAGCAGCGCCGCCTCGTCGACCTTGCCGTTGGCGGTCAGCGGCACCGCGTCCACCAGGAAGAGATGGTGCGGCCGCATGTAGGTGGGCAGCCCGTCGGCGAGGTGGCGCTCGCACTCCTCGTACGTCAGCTCGCCCCTGAGCACCAGGAACGCCAGCAGCTCGTACGGGCCGTCGCCGCCGGAGCGGCGGGTGCAGACATGGGCGCGGCGCACCGCCGGATGCGCGGCGATCTGCCGCTCCAGCTCGCCCGGTTCGATGCGGAAACCCCGGACCTTCACCTGCCGGTCGGCGCGCCCCACATACGTCAGCAGCCCGTCGTCACCGGCGCGCACCAGGTCACCGGTGCGGTAGTGGACCTCGCGCCCGCCGTCGTACCAGGGAAGCCGGACGAAGCGGCGCGCCGTCTCCTCGGGGAGGTTGCGGTACCCGGCGGCGAGCCCGGAGCCCGACAGGTACAGCTCCGCGACCTCGCCGGGCGCGGCGGTCCGCTCCGCGTCCGCCACCACCAGCGCCGCGCCGGTCCCCGGCAGCGGCCGCCCGATGGGCACCACCTCACCGTCGAAGTCGCGCGGGATGGCGTACGACACCGCGAAGGTGGTGGTCTCCGTCGGCCCGTAGCCGTTGAGCAGCCGGGTGGCGGCGTCCGGGTTGTGGCGGTACCAGCGGCGGATGGTGCGGGCGTTGAGCTGCTCGCCGCCGACGAGGACCTGCCGGGCGCCGGCGAAACAGCCGGGCGCGGTGTCCACCACGGCGTTGAACAGCGCCGCGGTGACGAACAGCGTCTCGATCTCCTCCCGCAGCAGCGTCGCGGCCAGCCGCTCCGGATCGCGGACGTCCGCGTCGCCGATGACCACACAGACCCCGCCGGTCAGCAGCGGTACCCACACCTCGAAGGTCAGCGCGTCGAACGCCGGATTGGACAGGCAGCCGAACCGCATACCCGGAGCCGTCCCGACGAACTCGGGGCGCGCCAGCCGCAGCACCCCCGCGTCCCCGATCTCGACGCCCTTGGGCAGCCCGGTCGTACCGGACGTGTAGAAGAGGAAGGCGTGCGGCCCGCCGGCCGCCGGCCGCTCCTGCGGCGCGGGGAAGGCGCCGCGCGCGGCGAGCAGCCCGTCCGCGTCCAGCGGCCGGACATCCGCCGGTGCCTCGGGCGCCGGTACGCCGTGGACGAGGGCGACGGCACCGGCGTCGGTGAGGATGTGGCGGCGCCGCTCCGGCGGGCTCTGCGCGTCCAGCGGGACGACGCGGGCGCCCAGCCGCAGGATGCCCAGCATCACGCAGATCAGCTCCCAGGAGCGCGGCAGTTGCACCGCCACCGCCTGCCCGGGGCGGACCCCGGCGCGGCGCAGCCCGTCGGCGACGGCGGCGCCTGCCGCGTCCAGCTCCGCGTAGTCCAGCCGCACCGCGCCGTCGCGCACCGCGGGCGCGCCGGGGGTGCGCAGCGCCTGCGCGTGCACCGCCCGCGCCAGCCCGCCGGGCGTGCCGTCGGCGGCGGGCCCGTGGCCGGTGTGATGACGTGTCGTCATGCCGCACCTCCGGCGAGGGAGCCGGCCGGGGCTTGCGCCGGCCGGGCGAGTTCCGCGGTGATCAGCTCCGCCACCCGCGGTAGCTGATCGCCCTCCAGGATGTCCCAGTGGCCGCAGGCGACCGGCTCGGTCACCAGACCGCCGCCGGCCCGCCGCTCCCAGAACGCGCGGGTCCGTGCCGCGGCGGCCGGATCGTCGTCCTCCTCGGTGGCCTGGACGAACACCAGGCGGGCACCAGACGGCCGCACCTCGTGGTCACGGGCGGTCATCCGGTTGTGGTTGTAGATCCGCAGGTACCGGTCGATCTGCGCGTCCTCGATGCCCGGATACATCCCGTTGAACCGCACCAGCTTCGCGCGGAACTCCTCGGCGTCCACGGGCGTGACGGCCGCCCGCGCCGCCGGATCGTCGGTGGCGCGGGTGTCGAGCAGCACCACACTGACCCCGCGGTGCCCCGCCTCGGCCAGCAACCGCCCCATCTCCTGTGCGACGAGCCCGCCGTACGACAGCCCGCACAGCACCAGCTTCTCGTCCTGCCGGACCTCGATCAGCCGCAGATACTCCTCGGCCATCGCCGCCACCGACGGCAGCGGCTCCTCCCCGGCGTTGAGACCGGGCGACTGGATGCCGACGACACCGGTCTCGGCCGGCAGCGCCGTGGCCAGCGGCAGATAGCAGAACGCGGTACCGCCCGCCGGATGGACGCAGATCACCCGCTGCCGTCCGTCACCCGGCCGGAACGTGATCAGACTGCCCGGCTGTCCGGACGCACCGGAGCGCAGCCGCGCGGCCAGCGCCTCGATCGTCGGGTGCGCCAGGATGTCGCGGATGGGCAGCGCCTCGCCGAACTCCGCACGGACGGCGGAGGCGACCTTGATGGCGGAGACGGAGGTGCCGCCGATGTCGAAGAAGTTGTCGGTGACGGAGATCGACGGGCGCAGCAGCACGCCCTGCCAGATGCGGTGCAGCGCCAGTTCGGTGTGATCGCGCGGCGCCGCGGTGTTCACCTGCGACGGCACCGTCCGCGCCGCCGCCCGCAGCGCGTCGCGGTCCACCTTGCCGCTGCGGTTGAGCGGCAGCGCCGCGAACTCCACGAAGAGCGCGGGGATCATGTGGTCGGGCAGGTACCGGGCGAGGCCGGCGCGCCACTCGTCGGCCCGGCGCGGCGCAGCGTCGCCCCGGCCCAGGGCGGCGATCAGCCGCAGCTCACCGGCGGCGTCCCGGTCGGTGACGACCGCCGCCTCCCGCACCCCGTCCAGCGCCAGCAGTGCCGTCTCCACCTCACGCGGTTCGATCCGGAAGCCGCGCAGCTTGATCTGGTCGTCGCGGCGGCCCAGGAACTGCGCGGTCCCGTCGGGCAGCCGCCGCGCCAGATCGCCGGTGCGGTAGATCCGCCCGCCCGGTACGAACGGATCGGGCAGGAACCGCTCCTCGGTCAGGTCCGGGCGGCCGTGGTACCCGGCGGCGAGCGAGGCGCCGCCGAGCCAGATCTCACCCGGCACGCCCGGCGGCACCGGCCGCATCCGCGCGTCGAGGAGGTACAGCCGGGTGTTGCCGATCGGCCGGCCGATCGGGCAGGGCCCCTCCACCGGCCGCGGGCCGGTGTGGGCGGTGCTGTAGGCGGTGGCCTCGGTCGGCCCGTAGCCGTAGCAGATCCGCAGCCCGGGCAGCGCCTCGGTCATCCGGTACAGGGCCATCTCCGGCAGCGGCTCCACACCGGTCAGCAACTGCCGCAGCGCCAGCCCGGCCAGCCGCTCCCGCGGCGCCTCGTCGATCCACCGGACGTACGCGGGCGGCAAGAACGCCTGCACGACGCGGTGCTCGCGCATCCAGCCGAGCAACGCGTCCGGGTCGCCCCGCAGTTCGTCGGGGACGAGGTGGAGGACGGCGCCGGTGGTGGGCGGCAGCAGCAGCTCGTGGACCATCGCGTCGAAGCCGATGCCCGACCACGCGGACGTCGCCTCGCCGGGCGTGGCCCCGAACCGGTCCAGCCAGGTGTCGAGGAGGTTCAGCACACTGCGGTGGGTGACCGCCACGCCCTTGGGCCGCCCGGTCGAACCGGAGGTGTACAGGACGTACGCGAGGTCGTCGGGCGCCACCGGCACCACCGGCGCCCGCTCCGGGTCGCCCTCCGCCTCGACGGCCCGCAGGTCCAGATGGCCGTCGGGCGCGTCGGCGCGGTCGGTCAGCACCAGCGCCGGGGCGGCGTCCGCGATCATCGCGGCGCGGCGCGCGTCGGGCTGTCCGGGGTCGAGCGGCAGGAACGCGGCGCCCGCCTTGAGGATGCCGAGCAGCCCCACCACCAGCTCCGGCGTCCGTCCGGTGTGCAGGGCGACGACCTGACCGGGGCGCACCCCGCGGGCGGCCAGCGCGGCGGCGAGCCGGGCCGCCCGCCGTGCCAGCGTCCCGTAACTGAGGAGCCGGTCTTCGCACACCACCGCCGGGGCGTCGGGCCGGGCCGCGGCCTGCGCGTCGAAGCGGGCGATCAGCGAGGCGGGTTCGGCGGCCGGCACCGCGGCACCGTCCCGCGTCGCGTCCCAGTCGGCCAGCAGGGCCCGGCTCTCCGCCTCGTCCAGCAGCTCCAGTTCACCGACGGTCCGCCCGGGGTCGCCGGCCATCTGCGTCAGCACCCGCTCCAGGTACCGGGCGTACCGCTCCACCGTCGCCCGGTCGAACAGCGCGGTGGCGAAATCGATGTGGCCGGTCAGCCGGCCGTCCTCCTCGGTCACCATCAGCATCAGGTCGAACTTGGCGGCGATGAAGGGGAGTTCCAGCTTCTCCGCCGCCAGCCCGGGCAGCTTCAGCAGCGTCGCCAGCTCCGGGGTCCAGGACAGCGTCGTCTGGAACAGCGGCGTATGGGCGCTGCTGCGCGGCGGGTTGACCAGCTCCACCACCCGCTCCAGCGGCAGTTCCTGGTGGGTCAGCGCGCCACGGATCCCGGCGCGGCTCGCGCGCAGCACCTCGGCGACGGTCGGGTCACCGGACAGATCGCTGCGCAGCGCGAGGGTGTTGGCGAAGAAACCGATGACGTCGTCCGCGTCCCGGCCGCGGCGGTTTCCGCTGGGAATGCCGACAACGATGTCGTCCTGACCGGAGAGCCGCGACAGCAGGATGGACCAGCCGGTCAGCACCGAGGCGAAGAGCGAGGCGCCGTGCTCCGCCCCGGCGCTGCGCAGCGCGGCGGTCGTCGCCGCGTCCAGCTCCAGCGCGACCTGGTCGCCGCGGAAGTCCTGCCGGGGCGGACGGGGCCGGTCCGCGGGCAGTTCCAGCACCGGAGGCGCGCCGTCGAGCCGCTCCTGCCAGTACGCCTCCTGCGCGACGACCTCCGCCTCGGCCGCCCGGGCGAGCTGATCGGCCGCGTGGTCGGCGAACTGCCGGGCCAGCGGCGGCAGCGGATCGCCCGCGCCCGCCAGGAACGCCGCGTAGAGCGCGTTCAACTCCTTCACCAGGATGATCTGTGACGCCCCGTCGATCACCAGATGGTGCGCCGTGACCATCAGCACATGGTCCTCGGGCGCCAGCCGTACGAGGGTGCCGCGGGCGAGCGGGCCGGTGCTCAGGTCGAACGGGACGGCGGCGTCCTCCCGAAGCACCGCGGCGAGCCGTTCCGCCGGCACCGGCCCGTCCGACAGATCGATGGTGACCAGCGGGAATCCGCTGTCGGCGGCCGCCGCGATCTGGTATGTCTCCCCGTCGACGGCGACCATGCGGCACCGCAATATCTCGTGCCGCGCCGCGATCGCGTCCAGCGCCCGGCCCAGCGCCGCCGCGTCGAGCGGGCCGCGCAGCCGGTAGGCGAGCGGCTCGTTGTACGCGTCCTCCGCCCCCGCCATCTGGCTCAGCACCCACAGCCGGCGCTGCGCGGGGGACAGCGGCCGCGGCACCCCCTCGCTCCGCACCGCCGTGCTGCCGCCGGGCGCCCCCGTGGCGCCGGACGTGCCGCTGCCGGGGGGCGTGAAGGTCTCGGTCACCGGGGAACCATCTCTTTCCTCTGGGGGAAGGCGGACGGGAAGGAGTGCCGGGCAACGGCTCGCCGCCGCGGGCGTTGCGGGCGCGGAAGGGCGGTCACCGTGCGGCGGCGCGGGCAGGGGACGCACGGACGCCCTCGCGCACGGCGAGGGGGCGGCGGACGGTCGGTGGCCGTCCATGAGCGTGGGGCAGGCCGCCGGCGGCGGACGGCGGGGCCGGGCCCCGGCCTCCCACCCGCCGAACCGGCGGGCAAAGGGCCGTTGTTCGCCCTTGCACCCACTACATGTTCACTTCCGCGCCGCAACACCGCGTCCGCCGGACCGGCACCGCAACAGAGCGCCGTTGCGGGCGGAATGAGTCGAAAACCCGTTCCTGCGACAGCAGTGATGATTGATCAGGGCGGGAGGACGTGTCAATGGGCAGATGGTTCACGTCGCGTTGTGTCATCCCCCCTCGACCGTTGGTGACCAGGCGTTCTCCGGGTCACGCGCCCCGTTTCGGGGACCCGGGGGCCTCGCCCTCCAACCCCCGCGCCCGCTCCCGGAACGCCACCGGCGTCTCCCGCGTGCGCAGCCGGAAGAAGCGAGTGAAGACCGCCGCGCCGGGGAAGCCGAGCCGTTCGCCGACCGCCGCCGCGGACAGGTCGGTGTGCACCAGCAACCGCTTCGCCTCCAGCAGGATCCGGTCGTCGAGGAACCGCTTCGCGCCGCAGCCCGCCGCCGCGCCCGTCGCCCGGGTCAGCGTCCGCACGCAGTACCCCAGCGCCCGCGCGTAGTCCTCGACGCGGTGGCTGCGGGTGAAGTCCCGCTCCACCGCCTGCTGGAAGCGGTGGAAGATCTCACCGCCCGCCATCTCCCGGCGCGGTCCGCCCGGCAGATGCGCCAGCCGCAGCACCAGCACCGCCAGCAGATGCCGCACGACCTCGACGTGCACCTCCAGCGGCAGATCCGTCAGCCGCCGGTACTCGCGCTCCAGCATCTCCAGCGTGGCGCGCACCTGCCCGGCGGCCGGTTCCGCCGGGGTCAGCGGCAGCCGCCAGGCACGCCGCTGAAGCCGCGCGGCGGACGCGGTCGCCGCACCGAGGAAGCCGGGCTGGAAGAGGACGGCCGTTCCCTCCGCCGCCGCGAGATCGCAGGCGAGGGTGAGGACCTGCCCCGGCCGCACCCACAGCCACGCGCCCTCGCCCACCGCGCACGCGGTGAGGTCCACGGAGCAGAGCAGCACCCCGGACCGGACGGTGATCAGCAGATGGAACGCGGGGCGCAGCGGTGCGTACACGCCGCCGCCCCACCGGTCGGTGAGCGCGGCGAAGCCGGCGAGGGAGGTGACCTCCACGCCCGGCGGCCCGCCCGGCGTCACCGGGAACGCGGCCTCGGTGATCCCGGCACCCGTCCCGGCCGCCGCCCGCCGCGGAAGCTGTCCGTTTCTGCACATGATGCGTCCTGAGGGTACAGCGGAAGGCGCCGCGGCCATGCCTAGCGTGAAGGCACAGCAACGGTCACCGCGGAGTGCGGCAGCCGTGCGCCCGGTCCGGTGCGCGCGCTCCCCGCGCCCTGCCCATGACCGGAATTGTTCCGCGTACGGCACGTGGGACCACGTACCGGAAGGCGGCACCATGCGATTGATCGTCGGCATCACGGGCGCGACGGGAGCGGTCTTCGGCATCCGGCTCCTGCAGGCACTGCGGGAGACGCCCGGCGTCGAGACCCATCTGATCCTCTCCCGCTGGGCCCGCGCCACCATCGAGCTGGAGACCGGGTACACCGCCCGGGACGTCGCCGCCCTCGCCGACGTCACCCACGGCCCGGAGGACCAGGGCGCCGCCGTCTCCTCCGGCTCGTTCCGTACCGACGGCATGGTCATCGCGCCGTGCTCGATGAAGACCCTCGCCGGTATCCGCACCGGCTACGCCGAGGGGCTCATCGCACGCGCCGCCGACGTCGTCCTCAAGGAGCGCCGCCGTCTCGTCCTCGTCCCGCGCGAGACCCCGCTGAGCGAACTCCACCTGGAGAACATGCTCGCCCTCGCCCGCATGGGGGCACGGATCGTTCCGCCGATGCCGGCCTTCTACCACCGCCCGGAGACCGTCGACGACCTCGTCGACCACCTCACCGCCCGCCTCCTGGACCAGCTCGGCCTGCCGGCCCCCGACGCCCGCCGCTGGACCGGATTCCGAGACGCCCGTACCCCGCACGACTCCTGACCTGTCATCACCTGGAGAAACCATGACCCAGCACGGCCCCGCCCTCAACTTCCGTGACTTCCTCGACGAACTGCTCGCCACCGGCGACGCCGTCCTCGTCGAGCGGCCCGTGGACCCGCACCTCGAAGCCGGTGCCGTCACCCGCCGCGCCTACGAGACGTACGCCCCCGCCCCGCTCTTCACCGACCTCACCACCGGCACCCCGGGCGTGCGCATCCTCGGCGCGCCCGCCGGGATGAGCACCCCGGACAAGGGCGCCCACGGCCGCCTCGCCGCCCACGTCGGACTCGGCCGGCACGCCACCCCGCGCGCCATCGTGGAAAAACTGATCACCGCGATGCACGCCGAACCGCTGGAGCCCGTCACCGTCACCGACGGCCCGTGCAAGGAGAACGTGCTGCGCGGCGCCGACGTCGATCTGACGGCGCTGCCCGTCCCGCTGCTGCACCAGGAGGACGGCGGCCGCTACCTCGGCACCTACGGCTTCCACATCGTCCGCACCCCCGACGGCTCCTGGACCAGTTGGTCCGTGGCCCGCGCCATGCTCCACGGCCCCACCACCCTCACCGGCCCGGCCATGCCCCAGCAGCACATCGGCATGGTCCACGCGCTGTGGCGGGAGAAGGGCCTGCGCACCCCGTGGGCGATGGTGCTGGGCGCACCGCCCGCCGCGCTCGCCGCCGCCGGGATGCCGCTGCCCGCCCACGTCAGCGAGGACGGCTATGTCGGCGCGCTCACCGGCAGCCCCGTCGAGGTCGTCAAGGCGGAGAGCAACGACCTGTACGTCCCCGCCAACGCCGAGATCGTGCTGGAGGGCTACCTCGACGCCGAGGAGACCGCGCCCGAGGGGCCGATGGGGGAGTACCACGGCTACTCGTTCGGGGCGAGTCGCCCGCAGCCCGTCTTCCACGTCGAGACGGTCACCCACCGCGACCGCCCGGTGCTGCCGGTCTGCGTCGCGGGCCTGCCGCCGGAGGAGAACCACACCATCTGGGGCACGATGATCTCCGCCACCGCCCTCGACGTGCTGCGCACCGCCGGCCTCCCGGTCGACTTCGCCTGGTGCTCCTACGAGGCCGCCACCTGCTGGCTGGTGGTCTCCCTCGACCGCGAGGGGCTGCGCCGGATGCGGACCACCGCACGCGAACTGGCCGACACCGTCGCCCGCGTCCTGTTCGGCTCGCACCCGGGCTGGCTCGTCCCCAAGGTGCTGCTGGTCACCGACGACATCGACATCACCGACATCCGCCAGGTCGTCTGGGCGCTCGCCACCCGCACCCACCCCGGCCACGGCACGTACACCTACCCGGACGCCCCCGGCATCCCGCTGGTGCCCTACCTCACGCCCGACGAGGTCGCCGCGGGCCGTGGCGGCAAGTCCGTGACCTGCGCCCTGCTGCCCGGCCAGCTCGACGGCACCTCCCGCGCCGTCACCGCGTCGTTCGCCACCTCCTACCCCGAGGAGCTGCGCCGCCGGGTCGTCGCGGACTGGGCCGCGTACGGCTACCGCTGATCCGCCGCCGGGCCGTCTCGGCGCGAGACGGCCCGGCCGCGGCGGGCTCAGCCCCTCGTGGCGAACGCGCCGCCGGGGCCGAACGCCAGCGCCGCGAACCGCTCGCCGATCCGGCGGTGGGAGGCGGCGTCCGGGTGGAGCTGATCGGGCAGCGGCAGTTCGGCGAAGTCCTCCTCGCCGTACAGCTCCCGCCCGTCGAGGAGGAAGAGCTGCGGGTCCCCGGCGGCGCGCTGGTGCACGACGCGGGCCAGCTCCTCGCGGATGACGTTCAGCGTCAGCTTGCCCGCGGCCCGCTCCTCGGGTTTGCCCGCGGCCTTGAACCGCAGCCGCCCGTCGGAGAGATTCTCCAGGTCGGGGACGCTGGGCCCCGGGGTGTCCTCGTGGATCGGGCAGAGCAGCGGCGTGATCACCAGCAGCGGAGCGGTGGGGTGGCCCTCCCGGATCGTGTCCAGGAAACCGTGCATCGCCGGGGTGAAGGCCCGCAGCCGCATCAGATCGGCGTTGACGATACTCATGCCGATCTTGACGCTGAGCAGGTCCGCGGGCGCGTCCCGCATGGCGCGGGCGGTGAACGGATCGAGCAGCGCACCGCCGCCCAGCCCCAGGTTGACCAGCTCCGCGCCGCCGAGGGAGGCGGCCAGCGCCGGCCAGGTGGCGCTGGAGCCGGCGGCGTTCGAGCCATGGCTGACCGAACTGCCGTGGTGCAGCCACACCGGAGCCCCGCGCGACGGCACCGGCTCGACGGGCGCGTCCGCGCGCAACGCCACCAACTGCGTGATCTCGTTGTACGGCAGCCAGATCTCGATGTCCTTGGCGCCCTCGGCCAGCCCCGCGAAGCGCACCGTGCCGGGCTTCCCCGGCTCCGTCCGGGCCGTCCCCGTGGCCATGTCCATCAGCAGGACGTTGCCACCGCTGGTCGCCCCCCGCGCGGTCAGCTCCCCGTCGACGAGCAGGTCGTAGACGCCGTCCGGCCGCTCCGGCGCGCCCACGTTCGCCATCTTCGTCCGCAGGGTGTCCAGTTCGACGGTGGTGGCGTGGGTGCGGAACGCCAGCCGTACGCCGGAGGGCTGCGACTCCGCGAGGGCGAGCTGCGCGTCGGTGCACTGCGCGCGGGCCCGTGCGGGCAGCCGGTGCGGCAGCAGCCCCTGTGCGGTGCGCTCCACGTCGAGGGCGCCGCGCAGCAGCTTCTCGGTGAGCGGGATGCGGATCAGGTCCGCCGGGGCGGCGGCCGGGTCAGCGGTGTCGTCGTGCTGAGAGGTCATGGCCCCAGCCTGTCAACTGCTTTCCGAATGCGCACACGAATACCCGCGCGGAGCGCGGAGCGGGCCGGACCGCCGGGGAACGGACCACGGTTGCACAGCGGAAACCCAATCAATAGCGTCGCGGTATGTCCTCCACCTTCCCGCGCAAGCGCACCCGGAAGTCCCCCGCCGCCCGGCGGGCCGAGATCGTCGCGGCCGCCGCAGCCGTGGCCCTCGCCGACGGCCTGGAGTGCATCACCCTGCGCCGGATCGCCGACGACCTCGGCGTCCGGCCCGGGCTGATCGGCCACTACTTCCCGTCGGTCGAGGAACTCGTCGCGGAGGCGTTCGGCAGCGCCGCCCGGACCGAGCTGGACGCCCTGCTGCCCGCCGACCGCACCGGCACCACCCCCACCGAGAGCCTGGCCCGGTTCTTCGCCCGCGCCACCGGCCCCGCGTACGACGGCGTCAGCCGCCTGTGGATCAACGCCCGCCACCTCAGCCGCTACCACCCGGTCCTGCGTGAACGGGTCGGCGAGCAGGAAGCCGCCTGGCGCGAGCGGCTGGAGACGGTGATCCGCGAGGGCGTCGACCGGGAGGAGTTCCGCACCGCCGACCCGTACGTGACGATGATCCAGATCCTGGTGGTCATCGACGGGCTCGGCGCCCACGCCAACACCGACACCACCGACCGCCCCGCCGCCGTGACCGGCATGGCCCGGACCACCGCCGAACGCGAACTCGGCCTCCCCGCCGGCGCCCTCGGCCCCCGCCCCGAGGACACCCGCCCCCCGGCCGGCGACCGGACCGCCGTCGGCTGACCGCCGCCGGACGCGCACGATTTCCCCGGCAGCCGCGCCCCTTCCCGTTACCGTGCGGGGCAAGGGCCCGAAAGGCATGGACCCGGGCGGCCGGCGGCGGAGCCCGCCGCGCGCGGGAGCCAACCGGCCGCACACCGCTCACCAGGGGGACACCGATGGAATTCGCCCAGATCCGGCTGCTCGTCACGGACTTCACCGGCTGCTACCGCTTCTATCGGGACGTCCTCGGACTCACCCCGCAGTTCGAGGCGCCCGACGGGCCGTACGCGAAGTTCACCGCCGCCGGCGGCACCGTGGGTATCGCGCTCCAGGACCGCGCGCAGATGGCCGAGGTCCTGGACACGCTCGCCGGTGCGCCGGCCGGCCACCGCTCCCTGGTCGTCCTGCGCGTCGACGACCTCGACCGCCACTGCGCGGAACTGGCCACGCGCAAAGCGACCCCGGTGCACGGCCCCGCGCCGATGACGGACCGGATGCGGGTCGCCCACTTCACGGACCCCGAGGGAAACCTCATCGAACTCCAGGAGTGGCTGACCCCGCGCACCTGATGCCGTGAATGCCGTGAACGGCGGTGCGGGCGGGAACCCCCCTCGGGTTCCCGCCCGCACCGCTTCCCGTGCCTGGAGCACGGCCGTGGTCACCGGCGGAAGCCGGCCGCCGGTGACCAGGTCTCAGAGGTCTGAGTGGTCCGACTGGTCTCAGAAGTCGTAGGGCTTCTCGGCGTTCCAGTTCAGGACGTCGGCCTCGTTGTACGTGAATTCGGGCTTGTCGCCCTTGACGTCGACGGAGTAGGCGGGCTTGTCGTTGCCGTCGTTGTCGCGCAGGGCGACGGAGAGGCCGGTGCCGGTCTTGTTGTCCTTGCCGTAGTCGAAGATGTTGACGGCGCTGTAGACCTTGCCGCCGGGGCGCAGCATGATCGGCTGGTCGCCGCCGTCGGCCTTCTTGGAGAGCGGCAGGACGGCGCCCTCACCGTTGATCTTGACGGACGGGTAGGAGGTCACCAGGCACGGCTTGTCGCCCTTGTTCACCGCGGTGAGCAGCAGATGGTCGCCCTGCTGGTCGGCGAGTTCGTGCTCGGCGGTCACCAGCAGCTCGTCACCGACGCACAGGTCGGCACCGGCCTTCTCGCCGCCCTTGCCGGCGGAAGCCCCCGCACCGCCCGTGCTGCCGCTGCCGCCGCCCGTCGAGGAGGCCGACTCCGTCTGCCCCTTGGCGTCCGTGCCGCTGTTCGCCCGCGCGGAGCCGCCCTTGGCGTCCTGCCCGGACGCGGACCGGCTCTGGCCGGAGGCGTCGTCGCTCTTCGCGGCGTCGTCGGCGCCGCCGCAGGCGGTCAGGCTCAACGCCAGCGTGGCGGTGGCGGCGGCCAGAACGGTGGCACGGACGCGGGACGACCGGGAAAGACGGGACATGCGCATGGTTCCCCCTGAGGCTCGTGCGGGACTTCCAGGTCGTTCCCGCGGTGTGCACACCACTTTTCCCGCGCCCGGAAACGTTCCGCAAACGCCTCACTCACGTCCCGCTGTCAGCCTCGCCACCACCCGGAGGGCAGCCCGGCTCGTAGCGCGTCCTCACAGTTCAGGGGCGTGATTGCAGGCGCGCCAGCGCATTGTCGTAACGCTCTTGGAGCTGCGGATCCGCGGCCGTGGGGACCTTCAGCAACACGCCGAGCGCCCGCACCACGCCGTCGTCGAAACCGCACGCCTCCGCCGTGTCGGCCGCCTCCCGCAGCCGGGCCGCGCCCCCGGCCTCGTCACCCATGCCGAGCAGCGCCTCCCCGGCGGCGGCGATCAGCAGCACCCGGCCCGCCACGGAGGTGTCCGCCGCCTCGTCCAGCTTCTGCGCCGCCGCCACCGTCACCAGCGCCGCCTTCCAGGCCCCGCAGTCCAGGTGATGACGGGTCAGGTGATAGAGCGCGAGCCGCTCGGTGTACGGGTCCCCGGCGCTGCGCGCCAGCCGCGCCGCGTCGGCGCACTCCTGCGCGGCCTCCTGCGGACTGCCCAGCGCCGCCTGCGCCAGCGACAGGTTGACCAGCGCCGTCGCCTGCGCGCGGACGTCCCCGGCCCGCGCCGCCAGCACCGGGGCGGCCTCCAGATGGGCCAGCGCCTCCGGGACCCGGCCCTCCTCCGTCAGCACCCATCCCAGCAGCGCCAGGATCCGGGACTGCGCCCGCAGATCACCGTCGGCCCGCGCCGCCGCCAGCGCCGTGCCCAGCAGCGGTGACCAGCCCTCCCGCACCCGCCACACGATCTGCGGCCACATCCCCAGGACGAGCCGCCAGGTCCGGCTGTGCAGCCCCGCCGCGTCCGCCGCGACCGCCGCCAGCGTCAGCCCCTCCCGCTCGCTCTCGTACCACGCCATCGCCTCGTCCCGCCCGGTGAACCGGCGGATCTCCCGGGGCGCGTGGTGGTCATCGGGCAGCGGGAAGCACGACTCGTCGCCCGGTTCGGCCGCGTCGGCGGCGGCCAGCGCGGTCGCCACGGAGTGGTCGAGCGCCCGCACCAAGGTGTCGGGGTCCGCGTCCAGACCCCGCGCGTACAGCCGGACGAGATCGTGCAGCGTCCAGCGGTCCGGCGCGGCCCGGGTCACCAGATGGGCCGCGGCGAGCCGCTCCAGGGCGGCCTCGGCGGCGGCCGGGTCGGTGCCCGCCAGGGCCGCCGCCGTGTACCGGTCGAAATGGGTGCCGGGGTGGCGGCCCAGACGCGCGAAGTGGTGCGCGGCGTCCGCCGGGAGCCGGCGCACCGTCAGCCGCAGCGCCGCCCGCACGCCGGTGTTCTCGACGTCCAGCAGGCCCAACCGCCGTGACTCGTCGGAGAGTTCACCGCTCAACGTGGACAGCGACCACTCCGGCTGGTCGGTCAGCCGGGCCGCGGCCACCCGCAGCGCCAGCGGCAGCCCGCCGCACAGCTCGGCCAGCCGCCGGGCCGCCCCCGGCTCCGCGCGCACCCGCTCCGCGCCGAGCACCCCGGCGAGCAGCGCGGTGCCGTCGTCGGGCCCGAGGACGTCCACGGGGACCGGCCGCGCCGCGTCGGAGGCGATCAGACCGGGCAGCCGGTGGCGGCTGGTGACCACCGTGACGCACCGCGCGCCCCCCGGCAGCAGCTCCTGCACCTGCGCCGAGCCGGGCGCGTTGTCCAGGACGACCAGCAGCTCACGGCCGGCCGCCAGCGACCGGAACAGCGCCGACGCCCCGCTCGCCGACTCCGGTATCCGGCGCGGCCCCACGCCCAGCGCGAGCAGGAACTCCCGCACCACCTCGGCAGGCTCCGCCTCGGGGGTGTCGCTGAAGCCCCGCAGATCGGCGTAGAGCAGCCCCCCGGGGAAACGGTCGCGGTTGAGGTGGGCCCAGTGCACCACCAGCGCGGTCTTACCCACCCCGGCGGGGCCTGTGACCAGACAGACGGGCGCCTCCCCGGTGGCGGCGCGATCCAGCGCCGCCAGCTCCTCCGCGCGGCCGTGGAAACCGCGCGGCACCCGGGGGAGGAGATCGACGGTCTCCGGGGGCGCGGTCTTCACGGGCGGCGCGGGCCGCGGCTCCGGAGGCGCCGCCGGAGCGGCCGGGACCGCCGGGGGCGCGGTGCAGTCGTCCCCGCGCAGCACCACCGCGTACGCGTCCGCCAGCTCCCGCCCCGGATCGACGCCCAGCTCCTCGGCGAGCAGCCGCCGCGTGCGGTGGAACCAGTCCAGCGCCTCCGAACGGCGCCCCGCCTGCTGCAGCACCCGGATCAGCGCCGCCGACAGCGACTCCCGCAGCGGCTGGGCCGCCGCCTCTGCCCGCAGCAGCGCCGCCGCCCGCGCGTACTCGCCGAGCTGCCCGTACGCCTCGGCCAGCAGCTCCACGGTGGTCAGCCGCAGCTCCTCCAGGGCGTGGGCTGCGGACTGGAGCGGGGCGCTGCGGTACGCGCCGGTGAGCGCGGGCCCCTGCCACAGCGCCAGCGCCTCCTGATACATCGCCACCGCGTCGCCCGCCGCCCGCTGCCCGCGCGCCAGCGCCACCAGCTCCTCGAAGCGATGCGCGTCCAGCAGGCTCTCCGGCATCCGCAGCACGTACGCCGCGCCCTGGGTGACCAGCTCCACCCCGTACATCCCGGCCCCGGCGTCGCTCATCAGCGACCGCAGCCGCGAGACATGGCCCTGGATGACGCTGCGGGCCCGGGGCGGCGGCTCCTGGTCCCACAGGGCGTCGGTCAGCGCCTCCACCGGAACCGGGTGGTTGGACCGCAGCAGCAGAGCGGCGAGCAGACTACGCCGCTTCGCGGGGCCGAGCGGCAGATCGCCGACCTCGGTGACGACGGAAACCGCTCCGAGCAGCCGGAACTCCACTGACCTATCTCCTCCTGGGGGAACCGACAGATTACCGGAGGACGGGCGAACGCTCCCCGGCCCGGCCCCGCATTCCCGGGGAGACCCCGCCTGGTGTGCCACCCGCGGTCACCACGGGAACACCCGGGGTGGTGAGCGGGGCCGCCGCCCGGAGAGGGGCCCGTCCGGCCGGTGGCGGGCCCGCGCCCGCCGGACCCGCACCCGCCGGCCCCGCCTCAGAACACCCGGAGAGCCACCAGCGCCCCGGAGTTCAGGACGAACAGCCGGTTCGCGTCGCCCGCCGCGGTCCGGCCGGTGCCTTCCTTGAGGGGGTAGACCTGCCCTTGGGCGAGACCGTCGCTGTTGCGCGGCCAGCCGCTCACCCCGGTGTCGCGGCTCTCCACCACCCACACGCTGCCCGCCTGCACGACCGGCGGCTGCCACGGCGGTGTCACCCCGGCCAGCATCGTGGTGACGTTCGCGTCGGAGCCGTCGGGGCGCAGCGACCGCAGCGCGTCGCCGTCGACGGCGTACACCACCCCGGCGGCCACCGCCGGCGGTCCGAAGCCGTACGCCCCGCGCCGGATCGGCTGCATGGCGGGCTTGTTCCACCGCACCGCGCCGTCGCTCGCGCCGACCGCCGCCAGGGTGTGCCCGCCCAGGTACACCGTGCCGTTGTCGATCACCGGCCGCAGCGCGCCCGCGGCCTGCCCCTTACGTATCCACGCCCGGCTGCCGTCGGCGGCGCGTACCGCGACCACATCGCCGGCGGACGAACAGAGCACCAGCACCCCGGCGCCGAGCGCCGCCGCCGGGCGCCCGCCGGTCAGCGGCAGCGGCGGACGCCGCGTCCACCGCACCGACGCGTCGGCCGTCGCCACGCACCGCACCTCGCCCTCGGACGTCAGGACGTACACATGGGCGGCGTCGGCGGCCAGCAGGGTGTTCACCGCGGCGTCGGCGGTCCACCGGGGCTCGCCCGTCGCGGCGACGTAGGTGCGCAGCACGCCGTCGCCGTCGGCGGTGGCCACCAGCCGGTCGGCGATCGAGAGATAGCCCGCGTCGGCCCGCGCCTCCCCGGCCCGCCACCGTTCCTTGCCGTCCGCGACCCGCCGCGCCGCGATCCCGCCGCCCGCCGCCGCGAAGACCACCACGTCCCGCACCGGCAGCGGCGCCGGCGAGCCCGCGTCGGCCACGCCCTCCTCCGGGCCCCACAGCGCCTCCGGTGTTCCGGAGCCGCTGCCCAGCTCCGCGGGGCGAACCGAGGCGGCCGACGGGATGTCGAACGGGTCGGCCAGGGCCGAAGGGCCCTCCTCCGACAGCCACCACACCGCGCCGCCCGCACCCGCCGCCACCAGGGCGCCGCCGCCCGCCAGCAGCCCCAGCAGCCGCCGCCGCGACGGCTTCGCGGCGGGCACCACCGTCGCCGCCGAGCCGTCCGCCGCGCCGGTCCCGTCCGGCACCACCGTCGGCGGGGTCTGCCCGGTCATCTTCCGCGCCGCCGTCTCCCGCTCGCGGATGTCCTGGGCGTACGGTCCCGACCTCCACAGCCGGACGCCCCGCTGCGGCGCCCGCGCCGCCTCGGCGACCTGGGCGGGCAGCGGCCGCGCCGCCGGATCCTTCGCGAAACACGGCTCGACGAGGTACCGCAGCGGCTCCGGCACCAGCGTCAGGTCCGGGGAGCCGTGCACCACCTCGTAGAGGATCGCGGTGACCTCGGCGCCCGTGTACGCCGGGCGGCCGCTCGCGGCGAAGGCCAGCACCGCGCCGAGCGAGAAGACGTCGGCCGCCGGACCGACGCGCTGCCCCAGCACCTGCTCCGGCGCGCCGTACCCCGGCGTGACCGGGATCTGACCGGTCCGGGTCAGCGTCAGCCCGTGCTCGGGGCGGGCGATGCCGAAGTCGATGACGCGCGGGCCGCGCGAGGTCAGGACGACGTTCGACGGTTTGAGGTCACGGTGGACGAGACCGGTGGCGTGGATGTCGGCGAGCGTGAGCGCCAGCGCCCGCGCCGTCTCCCGCAGCAGCGCCTCGTCGAGCGGCCCGTGCCGCGCCACCGCGTCGTCCAGCGTCGGCCCGGCCAGGAACTCCGAGGCGATCCACGGCCGCCCCGACTCCAGCTCCGCGCCCAGTACCCGGGCGACGCCCTCGCCGGTCACCGCCCGCGCGGTCTGCGCCTCCCGGACGAACCGGTCGACCAGATGCCGGTCGTGCGCCAGCTCCGGCAGCAGCACCTTGACGGCCGCGGGGCGCCCCGCGGCGTCCCGCCCGAGGTACACCTTGCCCATACCGCCCTCGCCGAGCACCCCGACGATGCGGTACGGGCCGAGGCGGAGCGGATCTCCGGCACCGAGTGTTCTCAACTTTCCGTCCCCCTGGTGGATGCTCAGGCCAGCGGCAGCGCGAACGTCGCGCGCTCCTCGCGGAGATAGAGCTTTCCGCGTTCATGATCGGCGGTCAGCACCGTCGCGTCGGTGGGGAACGTCCACACCGCGGTACGGCTGCGGATCTCCACCGCGCGCAGCCCCTTGTCGTCGAGGCTGTAGACGTACTTCCGGCCGACGGCGGGCGGCACCACACGGTTGAGACGGCGGCCCTTGAGGTCCTTCTCCGCCCAGTTCAGGCTGCCGGTCACCGCGTCGATCGCGACCAGTCCGCGGTCGCCCTCGGTGCAGTACAGCACCCCGTCGTGGAGGACCGGCGCGCCGTAGACGCGCTTCTCGCCCGTGTTGCCGCCGGCGTTGCGGTCGTTGCCGAAGAGCCACCCGCCGTCGCCGTCGGTCAGCTTCCGGGCGCTGACCGCCTCGTCGGTGAGGTAGACGAACCGGTCGTCCACCACCAGCTCGGACGGCGGTTCACCCGAGTACGGGGCGGAGAGCGTCCACAGCGCCTTGCCGTCCTTGAGGGAGTACGGCGTCAGCCGGACGAAGTGGATGCCCGCGTCGGAGCGGGACACCACCAGCCGGTCACCGACGACCGTCCCGCGCAGCATCGGCGGCAGATAACCGTCGTTCGCCGCGTCCACCTGCGTACGCCACCGCACCTTGCCGCTGCGCAGATCGAGGGCGAGGACGTACCAGCGGTCGGGGGAGACGGTCCGGGCCACCAGATAGGCGGTCCGCTCCACCACACACAGCAGTTGGTTGCGGTTCTCGGCGCCGCGGAAATCCGCCAACTCCACCAGCGGCTTGCCGGGCTGGCCGTCGGACGGGTCGAGCAGGCACACCGCGAGCTTCCTGCCCTGCCTGCGGTCGCGCAGCGCGTAGATGTCGGTGCCGTCGCTCGCCCACCGCCAGGCGTCGGAGACGTTCGCCTGCCAGGTGTCCTCGCCGCTCTCCGGGTTGACGCCGGACACCACGATGCCCGCGGGCATCGCCAGCCCGTGCTTGGTCAGCACCACCGCGCCGTCCCGGTCCGGGGTGCGCCCGGCGAACGTCCACAGCCGCGTCGGCGGCTTCGCCGGCTTCGGCGCCGGAGCGGCATCGTCGCCGCCGCCGTCGCCACCGCCCCGGCCCAGCCACGCCCACAGCCCGCCCGCGACCCCGGCGCCCGCGACGACCCCGCCGGCGGCCATCGTCAGCATCCGGCGCCGCGACGGCCCGGCCGGAGCGCCCGGCAGCGTCACCGGACCCGGCGGCGCGTCGGGCGGCGGCGGGGCCTGCCGGGGCGGCGGCTGCCGCCACACGTCGTCGGCGCGCCGCGCGATCAGCCGCAGCACACCGTCCGGCAGCACCTCCGCGAACACCCGCGGCGCCTCGCCCGGCACCAGCGCGGCGGCCAGTTCCCCGGTCGTCGGCCGCCGCGCCGGGTCCTTCGCCAGACAGCGGCTCAGCACCGGCACCAGCTCCGGCGGCACCCCGCCGAGGTCCGCCTCGGTGTAGCGGACGCGGTAGAGCAGATCCGTGGGCTGCCCGGAGCCGAACGGGCCGTGGCCGGACGCGGCGAACACCAGCAGCCCGCCGAGCGCGAACACATCGCCCGCCGCCGTGTGTTCCCCGCCGCCCGCCTGCTCCGGCGACATGAACGCCGGCGTCCCCATCGCGGCACCGGCCTGCGTCAGCGGCGCCTCGCCGACCGCGCGCGCCACCCCGAAGTCGATGATCTTCGGCCCGGCCGCCGAGACCAGGATGTTCGACGGTTTGAGATCACGGTGCACCACCTCCGAGCGGTGCAACTGCCCGAGCCCCTCGGCCAGCGCCGCGCCCAGCGCCCGCACCGCCTGCTCCGGCAGCGGACCGGCGGCCTCGACCGCGTCGTCCAGCGGCGGCCCGAGCACGTACTCCGTCGCCAGCCACGGCCGCGGCGCGTCCGGATCGGCGTCGTGGACCTGCGCGCCGTGCCGGCCGCCGATCACCCGCGCCGCGTCCGCCTCCAGCCGGAAGCGGGTACGCAGCGCCGGGTCCCCGGCCAGCCGCTGGTGCAGCGCCTTGAGCGCGACGGTACGGCCGCCCGCGGTACGCGCCAGATAGACGGTGCCCATCCCGCCGCCGCCCAGCCGGGCCAGCAGCAGATACGGGCCGACGGTCCGCGGATCGTCGTGGAGAAGAGCGGTCAGCATCGCGTCAGCGCACCTCGGGGAGTTCGGCGGCGAGCACCGCGGCCGCCTGGAGGGACAGAGCGGCGACCACCCGGCCCGGCAACGGCGCCGGCTCGGCGCCCGCACCCTGCGTGCCCCAGGCCGCGCCGGGCGCCAACTGCGCCAGCACCTGCGCCGGTCCGGGCCGCGCGGCGGGATCCCGCGACAGACAGGCGGTGACCGGCGCCCGCAGCCCGGCGGGCAGCTCCGCCCGCTCCGGCACGGTGTGTCCGGTCGCCGCGTACGCCAGGACGGCGCCCAGCGCGTACACATCGGCAGGCGCCTGGAGCGGTCCGCCCGCGGCGAGTTCGGGCGCGAGGGTGCCCGCGTCGATACCGGGCAGCCCGGCCCGCGGCGCGCCCTCCGGCGCCGCCGCGCGCACCGCGCCGAAGCACGAGAGCAGCGGACCGTACGCGGTGAGCAGCACCGACGCGGGGCTCAGCCCGCCGTGCACCACCCCCAGGACGTGCGCCGACGCCAGCGTTTCGGCGAGCGCCGCGCCGAGCGAGCGCACCGCCTCCTCCGGCAGCGGACCGCCGCAGGCGTCGAGGGCCTCCGGCAGCGGCAGCACCGGCCGGTAGGGCGAGGCGTACCAGGGGAACGCGGCGCTCCCGCCGGTCCGCGCCACCGGCCACAGTCCGGGCTGCGCCAGCTTCCCGGCCCACTGCGCCTCGGCCGCCCAGCGTCCCGGATCGGCGTCCGGGAGGGGGAGGCCGATCAGTACCGTCCGTGCCCCGTCGGCGCTGCGCGCCAGATACCGGCGTTCGGGAACGTCCTGCCGCGCGGCCGGATCCAGCCGCGCCAGCGTCACGAATTCCCCGATTCGCGGCGGATCGTCCTGCCGCAGCCCTTCCATACCGTCTCCCCGTCGTCAAGCACCGGCACGCGAGCCTACCCGGCGGTGACGGGGCCCGGCGGCCGGGGTGAGCCGCCGGGCCCGGAGCGGCGGGCCGCGGGCCGCACGGGGCAGTACCGGCCGGTCAGCCCGGCAGCGGGCGGGTGCGGATGCGGGACGCGAGCACGGCGATGTCGTCCTCCGCGTCCGCGCCGAAGCGGTTCAGGACGTCGTCGAGCAGTTCCTCCAGCCGCCCGCTCGGCGGCATCCGCAAATCGGCCAGCCGGGCCACGGAGACGTCGATGGCCTCGTCGCGCCGCTCCACCAGCCCGTCCGTGTACATGAACAGCACCGTTCCCGGACCGCACGGCAACTCCTGTGTGCTGTACGCGCCGTAGCCGGTGCCCAGCGGCGGCCCGACGGGGATGTCGGCCACCCGGGCGCCGCCGGGACCCCGCTCGATGAAGACCGGCGGCAGATGGCCCGCGCTGGCCACCTCGCACACCCCCGCCAGCCGGTCGACGACGGCGAGCAGGCAGGTCGCCGCGCGGTCGAGACCGGAGCGTTCGACCATGGCGTCGAGCCGTTCCAGGACGCGGTGCGGCGGCAGGTCGTCCTCGGCGATCAGCCGCAGCAGCGAGCGGTAGTGGCTCATCGCGACGGCCGCCTCGACGCCGTGCCCCATCACATCGCCCATCACCTTCAGATGCCGCCCGTCGCTCAGCGGAACGACGTCGAACCAGTCGCCGCCCACCAGCACATCGCGTTCGGCGGGCAGATAGCGGGTGGCGATCTCGATGTGCGGATGCTGCCCGCGCGGCTCGGACAGCAGCGAGCGCTGCAACTCCAGCGCGATACCCCGTTCGTGGGCGTACCGGCGGGCGTGCTCCAGATCGACGGCGGTGCGCCCGGCCAGCTCCCGCGCGACGACCAGGTCCTCCTCCTCGGTGAAGGCGGGGGAGGAGCCCACCCGGCCCAGCCCGAGGATGCCCTGCGGGGTACCGCGGACGGTCAGCGGGACGACGAGCATCGAGTGCAGGCCCAACGCCCGGTAGGCGGCGGCCCGTTCGGGCGCCGGTCCGGTGGAGCTGAGCTGCGCGTCGGTGGGGCGCGTCAGCACCGGCTGGTTGATCGCCAGGGAACGCTGGACGACCGAGTCGCCCTGGTAGTCGACGTACTCGCCGGGCCCCTGGAACCGTCCCCGCGCGGTCTCGCGGGTACGGGCGGTCATCGCGAGGGCCGCCCGGCGCAGCCGCAGTACCCCGGGCGGTGCGGGCCGCACCGCGTGCCCGATGTCCGGCGGCAGCACATCGACGGTCGCGATGTCGGCCAGCGCCGGCACCACGAACTCGGCCAGCTCCCGGCAGGTGGTGTCGACGTCGAGGGTGGTGCCGATACCGGTGGCGGCGGTGTCCAGCATCGTCAGATAGCTCCGGGCGCGCTCCAGCTCCTCCCGCTGGTGGCGCGAGGAGCTGATCTCCATCACCAGACCCAGCACCCCGACGGGGACGCCGTCCGCCTCGATCCGGTGGTAACTGCCCCGCCAGAACCGCCGCCGGGTGCCTTCCCGGTGCCGGGTCGTCCCGCTGAAGGTGATCTCACGCGGCTCCCCGTCGCCGAGAACGGTCCGCAGCACCTCCAGCCGCTCGTCGTCCTCCGGCAGCACCTCCGCGATGCTCCGCCCGAGGTGTCCGGCGGCCGTGAGACCGTTGATACGGGCCTGGGCGGGGTTGATGTACCGGTAGCGCAGTGCGGTGTCGTGGACGGTGACACCGACCGGCGCCCCGTCGAAGAGGGCGGCGAGGACGGTGCCGGGGAACGGCACCCCGCCGGCCTGCGCATCGGCCTCCACGGTGACCTCCAGAAACGGGCAGGGACCGCCCGCCGCCCGGTCCTCCATCGTCCGGCCCGCCGCCGCGCCCCGCATCTCGGGTGGCGCCGGGCGAGTGGCGGGCGGGCGCGCCGGGCCGCGTCCGTCCGGGCCGGACGCGGCCGGTCCGGCGCGGGGCCCGCCCGCCGTGGCCCGCCCGTGGCCCGTCCCTCGGCGGACGGGCCCGTACCACCCGCCGCGCCGCCCGTTCGGGTCGCCAACCCGCCCGCTTTCCAAGGAACTTGACGCCGTGCGCCCCCGGGTCTTGAGTTGTGGACGCATCCGGCGGGGCCGCCGCCCGGCGCCCCCTCCGCGACCCGACGACGAGGAGTCCGTATGACACCGACCCCGGACAGACGACCCGGCGTGGCACCGGCGTCCCCGCGGCGCGCGACCGTGCGGCGGGCGGCCGCCGCGCTCGCCGCCGCGGGGCTGATCGCCGCCGTCGCGGCGCCCGCGCCCGCCGCCGCGGCGGACGGCGGGATCTGCAACAAGTTCTGCGACGCCCGCGACCCCGCGAACGCCCTCAAGGACCGCGCGCCGGTCACCACGACGCTCCACGGCCGGACGGTCGCCCTGCACGTCGACGACGGCAGCGCCATGGCCTTCGGCACGCTGGACAACGTTGTCGAAGGGGACAAGGTCTGGGTGGAACGCTCCTTCGACGGCGGCCGTACCTGGGACGGCGGCAGCCGCCTCGGCGACACCACGGCGCCCGGCGGCGTCGGCGGCTGGCGCACCCAGATGTACAACGTCGACGACTGGAACACCGGCCGGATCGGCGCGCTCCGCGCCTGCGCGCAGGTCACCGGCGACGACGCCATCGCCTGCACCGGCTGGGCCCGCTCCGACTGGAACAGCGCCGACCGCCGCCAGGCCGCCGCCACCGCGCTGATGATGTCCTACGACCGCGGGACCGGCCTCTTCGGCGGCGACGGCTGGTGGACCGGGGCCAACGCCCTGACCGCCCTCATCGACACCATCCGCCGCACCGGCGTCAAGAGCTACGCCTACGCCGTCGACGAGACGTACGACAAGAACAAGGACCGCACCGACGGCGGACGCCTGGGGCAGTTCCGCAACGAGTACCTCGACGACACCGGCTGGTGGGGCCTCGCCTGGGTCAGGGCGTACGACCTGACCGGCGACACCCGCTACCTGGACACCGCGCGCGCCGACGCCGACCACATGGCCGGGTACTGGACGGACAAGTGCGGCGGCGGCGTCCAGTGGAAGACCGACACGGCGTACAAGAACGCCGTCACCAACGAGCTGTACATCGCCCTCAACGCCGCGCTCCACAACCGGACCGACGGCGACACCCGCTACCTCGACCGGGCGACCAGCGGCTGGAACTGGCTGCGCGGCAGCGGCATGATCAACGGAAAACACCTGGTCAACGACGGTCTCAACGACTCCTGCCAGAACAACGGCCAGCCGACCTGGACCTACAACCAGGGCGTGATCCTCGGCGGTCTCGCCGAGCTGCACCAGGCCACCGGCGACGGCCAACTGCTGCGCAGCGCCCGCGAACTGGCCGACGCCTCCACGGGATCGGGCGACCTCAACCCCGGCGGGATCCTGCGCGAGCCGGGCGAGTCCAACGGCTGCACCGGCGACGGCCCCAGCTTCAAGGGCGCGTACGTCCGCGGTCTCGGCGCCCTCAACCGGGAGCTGGACGGCCACCCGTACGACGGCTACCTCAAGAAGCAGGCGGACACCGCCTACGCCAAGGACCGCAACGCGCTCGACCAGTACGGGCCGCACTGGAACGGCGACCGCGGCGACGGCACCGGCTACGGCTGCCAGCACTCCGCGGTGGACCTGCTGAACGCGGCACCGTAGAAGGCCCCCGGGGCCCGGCCGCCCACCTTCCCCCGTCCGGCGTGGGGGGAGTGGCGCGGTACCTCCCGATTCGCCACCGGGGGAGGAAACAGGCAGGTCGCAGGGGGTGCGCAGGAGTTTCCCGGTGGGGCTGTCCGTCTGAAAGGATCGTGCGGGGGCCCGGCTCTGCCCGGCCGTGAGGTACCGGTGTGACCCGTATGCCGGGGCGGGCTCCCGCGATCCTTGCCGTGAAGATGACAGGACATCAATGAACCTCGGGACCTTCCTCCCCACAGGAACAGTCCGGCCGGCGGTGCGGTACGCGGAGGCGGACCGCCGCATCGAACCCTCACCGCCCGGCGGACGGCCGGCGGACGGGGCGTGTGCCACCGCGGCGGCGCGGGAGAACGCACGATGACCGGCGCCTACCTCCTCCCGCTGAACACGGCGGCGATGCTCTTCCCCGCTCTGGCCCTGTTCCTGTCGGTGCCGGTGGCGATCGTCCTCTACCGCCGCCACGGCATCATGACCCGCTGGCGCACCCTCTCCATCTTCGCGTTCGTCTACTTCGCCGTCTCGGCGCTCTGCCTCGTGGTGGTGCCGCTGCCGAGCGGCGCCGTGGACGTCTGCCAGGCGTTCCCGACCTTCCGGCAGCCGCAGTGGACGCCGGGGATGTTCGTCGCCGACATGTGGAAGGAGTCCCACCACCAGGTCTCCTTCGACGCGCTGATCCTGCACAACTCGGCGTTCTGGCAGACGGTCTTCAACCTTCTCCTGCTGCTGCCGCTGGGCATCTTCGTCCGGCTGCACTTCCGGCGCGGACTGCTCGCCGCGACCCTCGCCGGGTTCGGCGCGTCCCTCTTCTTCGAGCTGACCCAGTTCACCGGGTTGTGGGGGATCTACCCCTGCCCCTACCGGCTCTTCGCGGTGGACGATCTGCTCGCCAACGCGGCCGGTGCGTCGCTGGGCTGGTTCGTCGTCGCGCCGCTGGCGCGTTTCCTGCCGGAGCTGGACACCCTGGACGACCGGGCGCTGGCCGCCGACGGCAAGGTCCCGTTCGGCCGCCGGCTCGTGGCGATGCTGCTGGACCTGTCCGGTCTTGTGGCGCTGGGCCTGCCGGTGACCTTCGCGGTGTTCTACCTCGGTATGGACGAGGAGGCGCTGCTGATGCCGCTGGCGCTGATCGTGCTGTGGTTCGTGGTGGTGCCGTGGCTGATCGGCGCCACGCCGGGCAAGCGCGTCCTGCTGCTGCGGCTGACGACCCGCGACGGAGGACGGCCGGGTCTGGGCGCGCTGGCCCTGCGGGCGGGGCTCCTCGCCCTGCCGCCGGTCTTCCCGGTCCTGTCCGTGATCGTGTTCGGGCTGTGGCTGGCCGGTGCGGGCGTGCTCGGCAACGAGCTGGGCGTTCTGGCCGTGGCGGCGGTCCTGGGCATTTCCTCGCTCTTCAGCGTCGGACTGGTGATCTGGTCCGTCCGGGGCGCCCGCCGCCACCCCGAGGGCCTCGGCCGCCACGAGATCTGGTCCGGTGTCATCAACACACCGCTCCCGCACGGACGCGCCCGCAAGCAAAAGGCGACCGGTGCGGCGGGGGAGTCCGGGGGCCACGGTGCGGGAGCCCGGGTTTCCGAGGCGCAGCCCGCCGGTACGGAGGCGGAGGGGGCCGGAGCGGTCGCCGGGAGAGCCGGGGCCGAGGCCGCGGAGACGGTGTCCGGGAAGCCCTCGGAACCCGCGTCCGCGAAGCCGTCCGAACCCACGGCCGGGAGGTCCGCGGGGCCCGCCGGGCCCGAGAGGGAAAAGCAGGCGGAGTCCGTGAAGCCCGCCGAGCCCGCCGAGCGGAAGCCCGCGGAGCCCGAGGCCACGTCCGAGAAGCCATCCGAACCCGAGCCCGAGGCCGGAAAGCCCGCTCGGCCCGCGGCCCTGCCGTCACCGGCCCCCGGCCCCGACGCCGCGGACGCTCCGGGCGGTGAGGCGAAGTCCCCCACCGGGTCATGACCGCCCGGCGCGCGGCGGCGGACCGCCCGTCCGCCGCCGCGCGCCTGGAACGGCGGTGCCTGGAACGGCGGTGCCTGGAACGGCGGTGCCTGGAAGGGCCGTGCCTGGAACGGCCGCGCCTGGAACGGTCGGTCAGCCGTCCGCGCGGGGGCGCCGGGCCGCGGCCGCGCGGTGGCTGGTGGCCAGGTGACGCGCCGTCAATTCCGTGACGCGGTCCGCGTCACGGGCCAGGATGGCGTCGTAGAGCGCCTCGTGTTCCTCGGCGATGGCCACCAGGTCGTCGTGTTGTCCCAGCAGCCACCGCATCCGGCTGCGCAGGGTGCGTTCCAGCTCGTTGAGGAGTTCGTTGTCGGCGAGCGAGATCACCGTCTCGTGGAAGTCGGCCGCCGCCCGCCGGGCCCGTACGGCGTCGCCCGCGCGGGCCGCCGTCAGTTCGGCGTCGAGGTCGGCGCGGAGGCGGGCCAGTCCGGCGCGGGTGCGGCGCTGGGCGGCGAGGCGGAACGCCAGCGTCTCCAGGGCCGAGCGCACCTCCTCCAGATCGGCGAGGTCCGACGGTGTGAACTCCCGCACCACGGCCCACGTCCGGGGGCGCGGTGTCACCAGCCCCTCGGTCACCAGCGCCTTCAGGGCGTCCCGGATCGGCAGCCGGCTCACGCCCAGCTCCGCGGCGAGTTCCCGCTCGACCAGCTTGCTGCCCGGCGCGCGCACGCCGTCGATGATCTCGTCACGCAACTGCCGGGTGACCCGCTCCGATTCGGGCTCGAATTTCTCAGACGCTGTCATGCGGTCAATTCTCTCATCGGCGTGCGCCCCGCCCGGCGTCGCGCACCCGGGGCGCGGCGGGTGTCAGCGGCCAACCTCCGGGGGCGCGAGGGTGAGCCGAGGGTAGGCGGTGCGGGGCGCCGGGCCGACGACACGGCCGCCGTGCAGGACGAGCAGCCGCTCGGGGTGGGCGGCGACGGCTTCGGGGACACCGCCGGCGGCGATCACCACGAGGTCCGCGCGGTCGCCGGGGGCGAGTCCGTAGCCGGTCAGACCGAGGGCGGCGGCGGCCTCACCGGTGATCAGGGAGGCGGCCGCGTGCAGCTCCTCGTCGGTCATCAGGCCGCCCTGGAGGCCGATGATGGTGGCGCGTTCGAGCATGTCGGCGGTGCCGTAGGGCCACCAGGAGTCACGGATGTTGTCGGACCCGGCGAAGACCCGTACGCCGTGCTCGCGCAGCCGCAGCACCGGGGGCATGGTGTCACGCGGCCCGTTCGTCATGATCGAGACTCCGGCGGCGGCCAACGCGTCGGCGGTGACGGCGAGTTCGGACCCCTCCACCTGGCCGAGGGCGTAGGCGTGGCTGACGGTGACGGTGCCGCCGAGCCCGAGGGCGGCGGTGCGTTCGGCGACGGCCCGCAACTGCGCGGTGCCGCTCTCGCCGCCGTCGTGGAGATGGATGTCGATGCCCGCGCCGTGCCGTTCGGCGAGGCGGAAGACGATGTCGAGCTGGCCGTCCACGTCACCGTCGAATCCGGCGGGGTCGAGCCCGCCGATCAGATCGGCGCCCTCGGCGAGCGCGGCGTCGAGCAGGTCCGCGACGCCCGGTGAGCTGACCACGCCGCTCTGCGGGAAGGCGACCAACTGGATGCCGAGCCGGTCCTGGAACTCCTCGCGGACGCCGAGCACCGCGTGCAGCGCGGCCAGCCCGATGTCCGGGTCCACATCGACATGGGAGCGGACGTGGCCGGTGCCGAGGGAGATCATCCGCTCGGCGAGGGCGGTGGCGCGGGCGGCGACCGGCACCTCGATCGAGGCGCGCAACTCCCGCTCGTCGGCGATCTGTTCGCGGAGCGTGGCGGTGGTCCGGTGCGGCTGCCAGGGAGCGCCGAGAAGGGTCTTGTCCAGGTGGGCGTGGCCGTCGACGAACGCCGGGAGCAGCAGTGCGCCGCCGAGGTCCACGGAGGTGCCGCCCCGGACCGCGCCGCCGTCCGCCCGGTGGTCGGTGACGGCCGCGATCCGCCCCTCGTGCAGGGCGATATCGGCACGGCGGCCGTCGGGCAGGGTCACGTTCCGCAGCGCGGCGGGGGCGGACGGGATCGGCGGGGCGCCGACGGGGTGCGACACGGGTACCTCCAGCGGTTCGCGGCTCGTCCGCCGCGCACCACCGGCGGCCGCGGCGGGGGCGTCGGCGGGTGACGGGCGGGGCGGAGCCAAACGGTATACCAAACCGCTTGACGGTTCGGGCGGAGCGCCCGGAACGGGGAGCTATAGATGAAGCCGATGCCAAGCATCATTACTGCGTCTTGGACGCTATAGGTCCAGGTCGTGCAGGGTGGATCTCGTCGGCCCGCCAGGGGCCGCAGCCACTGAAGGGAGTGACCGTGCCCGACCTCATGGACGGTGTCGCCAACTTCCGCCGGGACGTCTTCCCGGCGAAGGCCCGACTCTTCGCCCGGCTGGCCACCGAGCACCGGCCCACCACACTGTTCATCGGCTGCTCCGATGCCCGGGTGGTGCCCGAGCTGATCACCCGGAGCGAGCCCGGGGAGCTGTTCGTCATCCGTACGGCGGGCAACCTCGTTCCCGCCCACAGTCCGGCACCCGACGGTACCGCCGCCAGCATCGAGTTCGCGGTGGCCGTCCTCGGGGTCCGCGACATCATCGTCTGTGGCCACTCCGGCTGCGGCGCGATGACGGCGCTGGCTGAGGGCCGCGACCTCAGCGGCACACCCCGGCTCGCCTCCTGGCTGCGCCACGCCGACGCCTCACTCGCCCGCGCCGCGGCCGGGGAAGGGACCGGTGAGGTGACGGCCCTGGTGCGGGCGAACGTCTCCGCCCAACTGCGGAACCTGACCACCCACCCCGCGGTGGCGCGGGCCCTCGCCGAGCAGCGCCTCACGCTGCACGGCTGGGTCTTCGACATCGGCTCCGGCTCGGTCGGCCGGCTCGAAACCCCCGACCGCGCCGGTGTCTGACCGGCCCGTACCGCCGGCCCGCTGATAGCTGTACCGCACCGGACGCACCCGCGCCCGGCCCTCCCGGAAGGAACGCATCATGCCGCACGCCCAGTTCGACCCCGCCGCCCGTCAGGCCCTGGCGCTCGTCGCCGTCGAGTCCAAGACCCGTAAGGACCTGACCTGGCAGGAGATCGCGGACGCCGCAGGGCTGTCCGTCGCCTTCGTCACCGCCGCCGTCCTGGGGCAGCACGCCCTGCCGGAGGAGTCCGCCCGGGCGGTCGCCGCACTGCTGGACCTGGACGAGGACGCGGCGTTGCTGCTCCAGACCATCCCGACCCGCGGTTCGATCCCCGGCGGCATCCCCACCGACCCGACGATCTACCGCTTCTACGAGATGCTCCAGGTCTACGGCACCACCCTCAAGGCCCTGATCCACGAGCAGTTCGGTGACGGCATCATCTCCGCGATCAACTTCAAGCTCGACGTGAAGAAGGTCGCCGACCCCGAGGGCGGCGAGCGCGCCGTCGTGACCCTGGACGGCAAGTACCTGCCGACCAAGCCTTTCTGACCGCCCGTACCGGCCACTTCACCGGAGGAACCGTGGATTTCGCACAGCGCACCATCGACCTCGCCCGGCGCAACGTCGAGGAGGGCGGCCGCCCCTTCGCCACCGTCATCGTCAAGGACGGCGAGGTCCTGGCGGAGAGCCCCAACCTGGTCGCCCAGACCTCGGACCCGACCGCGCACGCGGAGATCCTCGCCATCCGCGAGGCGTGCACAAAGCTCGGCACCGAGCACCTGACCGGCACCACCATCTACGTGCTGGCACACCCGTGCCCCATGTGCCTGGGCTCGCTCTACTACTGCTCCCCGGACGAGGTCGTCTTCCTCACCACCCGGGACGCCTACGAGCCGCACTACGTCGACGACCGCAAGTACTTCGAACTCGCCACCTTCTACGGAGAGTTCGCCAAGGACCACACCGAGCGCCGGCTGCCCATGACGTACGAGCCGCGGGAGGACGCCGTCGACGTCTACCGCCGGTGGCAGGAGCGCAACGGCGGTGAGCGCCGCGTGGCCGGCACCCCCACCGCCTGACCTCCGCCGTCGTGAACGCGCCGAGGGCCGCACCCCGCCATCCGGGGGTGCGGCCCTCGGCGCGTACCCCGCCGGGAGCGCCCCGGCTACTGGCCCACCCGCCCGTCGACGCACTCGCGCAGCAGATCGGCGTGGCCGCAGTGGCGGGCGTACTCCTCGATCCGGTGCACCAGCAGCTCCCGGATCGATATGCCGTCCTTGCCCACCCGCTCACCCAGGTCCGGGTGCGCGGCCAGCGCCGCGTCGGTCGCCTCCTGCTCGCGCTCCAGATCGCGGTAGGCGGCGTCGACCACGGACTGTTCACCGACGGCACCGTCGAAGTCCGCGTCCCGCGCGCCGTACAGCTTCGCCGGCGGCGGCTCGTCGCCGATCCAGCCGCGCCAGTCCCGCTCCGTCTCGGCGAGGTGCCGCACCAGCCCGAGCAGCGACATCGTCGACGGCGGTACCGAACGGCGCGCCAGCTCCTCCGGTGGCAGCCCCTCGCACTTCATCCGCAGGGTGAGCCGATAGGCCGTCAAGTAGTCCTGGAGCGTGGCGAGTTCACCTTCCGGGGCGGGGCCGGTGTGCTCGCGGGGGTCGTCGTCCGGGTCCGCCCACATGTCGGGGTGGACCGTGGCCTGGGTCCAGCGCGCGGGTTCGTCAGTCATGCGGGGAATGGTGTCCCGCGGCGACCCGGACCGCCATCGGATTTTTTCCGGGAGCTACGCAGCCGGGGCGGCGCTCTGCTGCGGGGCCGGGGCGGGCGCGGGGGCGGGCGGCGCGGAAATCGCTTTGAGGTGCTCCTCGATCTCTTTGGTCTTGCCCTTCACCAGGGAGACGTTCTCGACGAACAACTGGAAGAGCAGATGGCTCGGGGTGGGGGATTTCCGGTCTTTCTTGTTCACCGCCATGCCCAGGCTGAACGGGCCGTGCTGTTCGGGCTTCAGTCCCACGTAGCCCGAAAGTGCTCCCTCGCTCTGCTCCGCATTCGGGTGGGAATTTTTCTCACCTTTGTGCGCGTGGCGGATCAGGGAACTGTCGTACCCTTGGGCGAGGGCTGTGTAATCCGGTTTGAAAAGCTCCTCGTGGGCCCCCGGCTTCAGGGTGAATTTCACCTGCACCTCGTACGCCGGGCCTTTCCGCGCGTAGTAGGTGTCGGCTTGCTCCTGGTCACCCAGGTGACTGCCGAACACCATGCTCTGGTGACGCTTGTTGAACTCCCCGCCCGTTCCCTGGCCGCTGGCAATGTAATCCGTCAGTTTCTGCCGCTCCTCGGATTTCCCCCAATAGGTCAGGAGGCCCTCGGCCTCCTCGACGGACATGGAGCGGAAGAGTTCCATCCTGCCGGAGTTCTGAGGTTTTTCGGAGAGCTGCTTCAGCAGTGCGGGCCCGGTCTCCGTGATGATGGCGTCTTTCGTGCGCCCCGGGGATGCCTTTTCCTGCTTGGCGCCCTTCTTCCCCTTGGCCTTCGGATTCGCCTGCTTCTTGCTGTCCAGATCGAGAAGTTTCGACTTGAGATCGGTATCCGCCGAGCCGTCGGGCTTTGTCACCCCCGCCGCCCGCTCCCAGTACCCGGTCGACAGCATCTCCTGCGGATTCGCCGGGGCGGCGGGGGCGCGCTGGACGGCGGGGGTGGTGGCCGGTGCGGGGCGGTGTCCCCGGTGCAGGGGGTGATCCGTCCGGCCGAGGGCCCGGGTCACCGCCGCGTTGCCCGCGCTCCGCTGCAACTGGGCCAGTTGCTGCGGGAGGGAGCGCCGCGGCTCAGGGTGCGTGGCGGGTGCCCTGCCCGCGGTGGCCTGCCGGGCCTTCGGCCCCTCGCCGGCCTTGTCGTACTCCGGTGTCCGCACTGCTCTCTCTTCCCTCGGGCGCCCAGGATCGGCGGCTGAAACTCCTGGATACACCGGAGCGAACCGCTTTCCCAGGTACCCGAGGGCAGTACCGAGGGGCCCATCGGGCAGTTCAGGTCAGGCGGGTGCCTGGGCCGCGGGCCAACCGCCGTACGGCACGGTCAGCAGCTCCATGAAGTGCCCCGCGGGGTCGCGGAAGTAGACGCCGCGCCCGCCGTCGTCATGGTTGATCTCGCCGGGGCGTTCGCCGCGCGGATCGGCTTGGTGCGGGATGCCGCGCGCCGTGATCTTCGCGTACGCCGCGTCGAAGACCTCCTCGGAAACGAGGAAGGCGTAGTGCTGCGGGGCGATGTCACCGGCGGGGACGGTCGCGAAGTCCAAGGTGACGCCGTTGCCCAGCGCGACCGCGACGAACGGGCCCCATTCGGCGGTGATTTCGAGATCCAGCAGTTCCGTGAGGAACGCGGCGGATGCCCGGTTGTCCCGGGCGTGGATGATGGTGTGATTCAGTTCGACCTGCATGGAATGCCTCCGAAGGCATGTCCCCGCACCTCCATGCCTCACCCGGACGGTGACCAGCACGCGATGCCGCCGCGGACTGTAGCGGCCGCCGTTCTCGCCCGTCAACCTGGATTGACGGACGGGAACGGCGGCCCGGCTCACGTCGCGGATACCGGGCAGCGGTGGGGAAGCCGTGCGGGGCCGCCGCCCGGATGGACCCGGCGAAGGCGGCGGCCGCGCTCGCCGCGCCGGTGTGGAAGACCGCCGAACCGGTCGAACCACCCACTCGTTCAACGGAGTTGGCGCCGGCCGAGGCGATACCGGAGTTCCGCGCCGGGACGCCGGCGGTGGCGCTGCTCATGAGGGCGAGGAAGCTGCCGCCCGGACCGGCGCCGAATGTCGTGAGGGCCGGGGTCATGGCCATCTCTTCGGACGAGGAGGGGAAAGGGGAAGGGCCGCGCCGGACGGACCGGCTCTTCGGATCAGACGAGTACGCCGCCCCGGGCGACGACCCGACCACCGCGGACGACGAGGTCGCGGGCCGGCAGATCCACCACGACCTGCGGCACGCACTCGCCGTGGACCAGCAGGAAGTCGGCGGGGGAGCCGGGGGAGAGGTCGGCGCGGGGCAGGCCCACCACGTCGGCGCCGCCGTGCGCCCCGGTCTCGTAACAGGACGTCAGTTCCGCGTCGAGGCGGTCGCCGCGGGCCTGGCCCAGCAGATGGGCGCGGTGCAGCATGTCGGCGTTGCCGAACGGGCTCCAGGAGTCGCGGACGCCGTCGGAGCCGAGGCCGACGCGGACGCCGTGGGCGGTGAGCCGGGCGATCGGCAGGACCAGGGCGCCGCTGGGCGCGACGGTGGTCAGCGCGATGTCCAGCTCGCGCAGTTCCGTGGCGATCGCCGCCAGCTCCGCCTCGGGCAGGCCCGGCAGACAGAAGACATGACTGATCGTCACCTTGCCGTGCAGGGACAGTGCCCGGGTGCGGTCGAGGATGCGGCGGAGCGACGCCAGGCCCTGGTCACCGCGTTCGTGCAGATGGAGGTCGAGCCCGACGCCGTAGCGGTCGGCGAGGCCGAAGACCAGGTCGAGCTGTTCCTCCGGCGCGTCGTCGAAACCGGCCGGGTCGATCCCGCCGAGCAGGTCCGCCACACCGGCGCGCGCCGCCTCCGCCAGGAGCCGCGCCGTCCCGGGTGTCCGCAGGACGCCGTGCTGCGGGAAGGCGACGATCTGCACGTCGAGGGCGTGCCGCAGCCGCTCGCGGGCCCGCGCGAGGCCCTCCGCCCCGGCCAGGCCGTACGCGGGGGCGACGTCGGCGTGCGCGCGCATCGCCCGGGTGCCGCGGGTGACGGCGTGCGCCATCAGCCCGTACGCCCGCTCCGCGACGGAGCGGTCCTGGCGGCGGAACAGCTCCGCGTCCTGCGCCGCGAACTCCGCGAGGGAGCGCGCCGCCCGGCGCGATTCCCAGGGCCCGCCCCAGGTCGTCTTGTCGGGGTGGATGTGCGCGTCGACCAGCGTGGGCAGCGCGATCCGGCCGCCGCCGTCGATGATCTCGGCGCCCTCGGGCGCGGGGCGGTCGCTGATCAGGCCACCGGCGACGGTGAGGTCCACCGGCTCCGGCGCCCCGAAGGGCCGGACGTTCCGGAAGACCACCGGGCGTTCGGCGGGTCCGGCGCCGTGCCCGGACGTGTCGGTGGGCGGGGGCGTCATGTCAACTCCTCGACGGATGCGGTGGGTCGGGCCGGGCGGCTGGGGCGTGCCGGACGGCCGGTGGGGCCCGGCCGGGCGGCCCGGGGCACATGGGGGAAAACGCCGCCCGGCCGGGGCGCGGGCGGCGGATCCGGAGCGGCCGGCCGGGCGGATCCCTTCCCGGCGGCGCCGGGGGCGTCCCGCCGTTCGCCCGGCCGGGCCCAGGTCAGACCTTGACGGGCAGGCCGGCGCGTACGACGTGCCGGGGCGTGCTGAGGACGGACAGGTCGGTGTGCGGGTCGCGGTCCACCACGAGCACATCGCCCGCGAAGCCGCGGGCGAGCCGGCCCGCCGTTCCCTCCATGCCGAGCAGCCGGGCGGCGCCGGTGGTGGCGGTGCGGATCGCGTCCAGCGCCGGCAGGCCCGCCGCGTGCATCAGCTCCACCTCCCGGCCGATCGGCGTGACCTGGCCGCCGGACGAGTCGGTGCCCGCCGCCAGCGGCACGCCCAGCTCGTGCGCGGTCCGTACGGCCGCCTTGAGGACCGGCAGGTACGTCCGCCCGCGCTCGTCGAGCACCGGGTCCGGGTCGCCGATCATCCCGGCGATGGCGGTCATCGTCGGCGTGAAGTACGTGCCCCGCCGCCGCATGTCGCGCAGCGTGCGCTCGCCGACGAACACGCCGTGCTCCAGCGAGCGGATGCCCGCCCGCACCGCGTCGTCGCAGCCGCGCTCGCTGTAGCTGTGGCACAGCACGCCCTTGCCGCCGCGCCGCGCCGCCGTCACGATCTCGGTGAGCTGCTCGTACGAGTAGACCTGCGTCAGCGGGTCCTGCTCGGGCAGTCCGGCGCGCTCGTTGACCCGCGTCTTGACCACGTCGGCGCCGCGGGCGAGGTTGACCTCCACGACGCGGCGCAGCGCCTGCGCCGAACGCACCCCGTCCTTCAGCCGCGCCAGCGGGGTGAGGCCGGGGTCGGCGAGGACGGTGTCGCCGAGGTCGGGCGTGACGAAGATGCCCGCCGCCCGCAGCCGGGGCGCCTGCTCGGGGGCCTGGCGGGCCAACTCCCGTACGGCGATGTCCTGGTAGAAGCTGGTGGAGCCGCTGCGCGCGCCGGTGGCGCCCTTGCGGACCGCGTCCCGCGCCTCGGCGGCGGTGTTGAGGTGGATGTGCGCGTCGATGAGGCCCGGCAGCACCCAGCGGCCGTGCGCGTCCAGCCGCGGCAGACCGTCCGGCACCTCGGTACGGGAGCGGGCGCCGGCGGCCCGCACCACGCCGTCGCGGATGACGACGACGGCGTTCTCGGTGACCTCGCCGGTCGCCGGGTCGAGCAGGGTGCCGCCCTCGACGACGAGGTCACCGGCGGGTCCGGCGCCGGTGCCCGGCCCGCGCCCGGTGCCGCGTGCCGGGGCGGCGACGGCGCCCGGTGCGGCCGAGAGGGCGGCGGCCGTTCCGGCGAGGGCGGCGGCCCCGGCGAGCACACCGCGGCGGGTGACCCGGCTGGACGGGGGCGGCACGTTCTCGACACACATGGCGGGCTCCTTCGGCGTTCTCTGACCTGCGGCACGGCGGCCGGTCAACGGATCGCCCAATTGGTATACCAAAGCGGTGGGGTGCGACAAGGTCCGCCGTCCGGGAGATCGACGAAGCGGCGGAGGGCGACCAGCCGGTCGCTCGGATCCGGGGCAACGGGGCGGGGGCCGCCGGTCGCGGCTTCGGTATGCCGGACGGAGGCACGGGCCGCCGCACTCCCGGGCGGTGCCCTCCCTCGCCCTCCCGCGTCCGCCAGGGGTGCCCGCCGCAGGGAACGGCCCGGCGCACCCGTACGCGCACCCGACACGATGTACGGGGCAGGCGCCGAGCCCCGTCGCCGGGCGCGCGGCACATCTCGCCGATCCGGGATCCCGACCGGCCCGGCGCACGTCACGGCAGCAGCCGCTGCTCCTTCGCCACCGCGACCGCCCCGGCGCGGGTGTCCACGCCGAGCTTGTCGTAGATCCGGCCCAGGTGGGTCTTGACCGTCGCCTCGCTGATGAAGAGCGCCTTGGCGATGGAGCGGTTGCCCAGCCCCTGGGCGAGCTGGGCCAGGATGTCCCGCTCCCGGTCGGTCAGGGCGGGGCGCGGCTGCCGCAGGTTGGCCATCACCCGGCCGGCGACCGGCGCCGACAGCGCGGTGCGGCCCCGCGCCGCCGCGCGGATCGCCGCGAACAGCTCCTCGGGCCGCTCCGCCTTCAGCAGATAGCCCGTCGCCCCCGCCTGGATGGCCCGGGTGATGTCCGCGTCCGTGTCGTACGTCGTCAGCACCAGCACATGCGGCGCGGGCGCGGCGGCCGTCAGCCGGCGGGTGGTCTCCACACCGTCGATTCCGTCACCGAGCTGGAGGTCCATCAAGACCACGTCGGGGCGGACCTTCGCGACGAGCGCGAGGGTCTCCTCGCCGGTGCCCGCCTCGCCGACGACCTCGATGCCCGGCGCGCTGTCCAGCAGCGCCAGCAATCCGGCCCGTACGACCGCGTGGTCGTCGCAGAGCAGGATCCGGACGGGGGACGGGGTGGTGTTCACTGCGGCTGCTCCAGGGGGATCGCGGCGGTCAGGACGGCGCCCTCGCCGGGCGCCGATTCGATGGTGAGGGTCCCGCCGAGCCGGCGGACCCGGGCCCGGATCGCCGGGACGCCGTGGCCGCGTCCCCCGGACGGCACGTCGGGCAGCGCCGCCGGATCGAAACCGCGGCCGTCGTCGGCGACATCCAGGACCACCTGATCGTCCAGGACGGTCAGGGTGAGTGCGGCGGTACGCGCACCGGCGTGTTCGCGGACGTTGGCCAGCGCGCCCTGCGCGATCCGCAGCAGCGCCGCCCGCACCGGCTCCGGCAGCTCCACCCCGCCCGCGTCGTCGATGTGCACCCGGACCGTCAGCCGGCCGTCGCCGCCGCGCTCCGCGAGCGCCCGCAGCGCCTGCGGCAGCCCGCCGCCGCGCGCCAGATCGGCGGGGGCCAGATCCTGGACGAAGCGCCGCGCCTCGGTGAGGTTGTGCTCGGCGATCGACGCGGCCGTACGGACGTGGCCGCGGGCCTTCGCCGCGTTCGCGTCCCAGGTGCGCTCCGCCGCCTGGAGCAGCATCCGCTGGCTGGACAGGCCCTGGGCCAGCGAGTCGTGGATCTCCATCGACAGCCGCTGCCGCTCGGCGAGGGTGCCCGCCCGCCGCTCCGCCGCCGCCAGCTCCCGCCGGGTGCGGAGCAGATCGTCGATCAGCGCCCGCTGCCGGGCCGCCTGCCGCTGCAACTGCGCGAAGACCGCCGTGGCGAACGCGGCGACCGCCGCCGGACCGATCACCAGATCCAGGTCGAACCGCTTCGCCAGCGTCAACTGCGCGATGATCACGAAGACGGTCAAGGCCGCGACCAGCGCGTACGCGGCGGGCGGCGGCAGGGTGCGCAGCGCCGCGTAGAACAGCGGCACCGCCACCCAGCCGAAGCTCGGTGCCATCTCCACCAGCACCGCCCACGCCACGACGACCGCGCCCAGCCACACCAGCCGCCGCGCCGGCGGCCATGGCACCCGGGTGCCCGGCGGCAGCGACGGCACCGCCGGTCCGCCCCGCCCGGCCCCGGCGACGTACAGCAGCGCCAGTGCCGCCGCCAGGGCCAGCACCCACGGCGCGTGCGCCTCCCCGGCGTGCCGCTGCACGAACCGCGCCAGCGACGAACCGAGCAGCAGGAAGAACGTCACATGCAGGACGGCCACCGGCCGCCGCGCGTCCGGCTCGCCGTCCGGCACCCGCTCACTCGCGCCCACCGCGCACCGCCTTCCTGCCGCCGCCGGCGACCTCCGCGCCGGTCCGTATCCGCCCTGTGAGCTGCACGGACACGGGGCGGGTCTCCCATTGTTCCCCCGCCGCGGCCGGGGCGGGTCAACCGATCGGCCGACCCGCCCGTCCATCGACCCGCGCGCCGGGGCGAGCCGGTACGACGACGGGGGGCGGCGGCGGGCGGCACCAGGATGGATGACGGAAGCGGGGGAGCGGCCCCGGCGGCACCGGCGACGACCGGAACGGACGACCGGAACGTCACCGCGGCACCCGGGCCCTTCCCGCCCGGCCTTTCCTCACCATCCCTGTGAATCCACGGAGTTGATCCCATGAAGCACGTCGAGAAGGTCTCCCGGCGTACCCGCGTCGTCACCGGTGGCGTGGCCGTCGCCCTCGTCATCGGCGGCGTCGGCGCCTGGTCGGCCGCCGCCTCCACCCCGGCCGCGAAGCCGGTCGCGGCCGCCGCGGCCGCCGGGAACCTGACGCACTCCACCCACCTGACCGTCGACGCCGCCACCAAGGCGGCCCGGGCCACCCTGGACGCCGCGAAGAAGGCGAACCAGAAGGTGTCCGTCGCCGTCGTGGACCGCAACGGCAACACCCTCGTCACCCTGCGCGGCGACGGCGCGGGCCCGCAGTCCTACGAGTCGGCGGTCAAGAAGGCGTACACCGCCGTCTCCTGGAACGCCCCCACCTCCGAGCTGGTCAAGCGCCTGGACAGCGCCCCGACGCTGAAGGACATCCCCGGCACCCTCTTCCTCGCCGGCGGCGCGCCGGTCGCCGCCGAGGGTGCGCCGGTCGCCGGTATCGGTGTCGCCGGCGCCCCCTCCGGCGACCAGGACGAGACGTTCGCGCGGGCGGGCGCCGCCGCACTGGCCGAGTAAGGCCGACGTCCCCCGGCCGCACGGCCGCCCGGACCCCGGCGGCGCACCACGCCCCCGCACGGTGCGCCGCCGGTTCGCCCTCCGCGCCGCCCTCGCCCCGGACGGCCGTCAGCCGCCCTCGCCCCGGACGGCCGTCAGGTGTGCGTCGGCGTCAACCGGCCCGGCACCACCGGCACCGTCGAGGTGATCGACGCCCGCCCGAGATCCACCGGCGCCGCCGACGCCGCTCCTTCGGCGTGGACGTCTCCGCCGACGGCCGCGCGGGCTATGTCACCGGCCACGACTCCTTCGCCGTGACGGTCGGTGGCCCCCGGCTCGCCGCGCACCCGCCGTACCGAGGTCGCCCCCTACGGCTCCGAGGGCGGGCTCGGCTCCCGCCTGAAGCCGCACCACGCGGCCGTCCGCCCGTCCGACGGGAAGCTGCTGCCGTTCGAAGGGGGGCGGCCGGTCCCGTTTCGAGGGTGCGGGCGCCACGCGCGTTCACAGGCCGCGCGGCAACCGGCCCCCGCGGGGGCGCAACGGATTCCGTCGTCCGACAGGTGTCTTGCCGGTGAACCCTTGACGTCGCGCCGCTCGGCGCTATTGGATCCCCCGTATTGGGCACGCAACCAATAGCGATGAGGCTGTTGGTGCTTCTTGGGAGGACGCGATGGCGACCAGAGACCTGACGGCCACCGCCGGGCAACCCGCGGCCACGACCGCGGACCGGGCGGGAAAGCCGGAAGCCCACGGCATCGACCACATACCCGACGGCGAACGCCACGGCCGCCCCCGGGAACTGTTCTCGGTGTGGGCCGCCCCCAACGTCAGCTACCTCAGCCTCGTCGTGGGCGCGTCGCTCGTCCTGATGGGCCTGACGCTCGGCCAGGCGCTCGCCGTCATCGCCACCGGCAACCTGCTCTGGATCCTCACCGGCGTCCTCGCCGTCAGCGGCCCCGCCGCGGGCACCACCGGCTCCGTCATCTCCCGCGCGATGTACGGCATCGTCGGCAACAAGGTGATCATCGCCCTCACCGGCTGGCTCATCTCCGCCGCCTACCTGGCGCTCAACTGGTCCGCCGCCTCCGTCGCCGGCATCGGACTCGCCGGACAGCTCGGCCTCCCCGGCGGCCCGGTCACCGACGCCGTGATCATCTGCGCCATCGCCGCCGCCACCCTCGTCGTCGCCGTCTACGGCCACGCCACCATCGTCCGGCTCTACACCGTCCTCAGCGTCGCCCTGACCCTCGTGTTCGTGGTGGTCAGCGGATACGTCATCGGCCACACCGACTGGTCGTACCGGCCCGGGCACGCCCTGCACGGCGGCGCGCTGTGGGTCACCCTCGCCGGCGGCTTCGCACTCATCGCCTCCACCCCGCTCTCGTACAGCAACAGCCCCGACCTCGCACGCTACCTGCCGCGGGACAGCAGCCCGGTGGCGGTGGCCGGCTGGACGGCGCTCGGCGCGTACCTGCCCAGCGTGCTGTTCACCGCCGTCGGCGCGCTCGCCGCCACCAGCCTCGACATGAGTGATCCGCAGCGGGCGCTGGAGGGCATCCTGCCCCCGTGGTTCATCCCGCTCTTCGTCATCGCCGTCGTCGGCAACACCGTCGCCAACAACGGGCTGACCGCCTACAGCGCCGGACTCACCCTCCAGTCGATCGGCGTCCGCCTCGGCCGCATCCCCGCCGTCCTCATCATCGGCGTGCTCGCCACCGCCATGACGCTCTGGGCCCTCCTCGTCTTCGACTTCCTGACCAGCGTCAACACCATGCTGGAGCTGGTCGTGGTGGTCACCGGACCGGCCGTCGGCGTCTATGCCGCCGACATCCTCGTCCGCCGCAACCGCTACGACGGCCGCGCCCTCCTCGACGAGAGCCGCACCAGCCCCTTCTGGTACGACGCGGGCGTCAACCGCGCGGGCGTGGCGGCGTTCCTCGCCGGCGCGGTCGCCGGGGTGCTCTGCGTCAGCACCAGCTTCTGGACCGGCCCCGTCGCCGCGCTGTGCGGCGGCGCCAACCTCTCCCTCCTCGCCGGACTGCTGGTCTCCGCCGCCGTCCACACCGCCTTCGGCCGCTCCCGGCACCCCGCCGCGAACGCCGCCCCGGCCGCCTGACCCCGGCCCCGCACCCCCGCACCACCCACGAAGAAGAAGGCTCCCCATGCACGCCGATGTCCTTGTCCGCGTGGCGCACGTCGAGACGTTCGCCGACACACCGGGACCCGCCGGGGGGACGGCCCCGCCCCGGGCCGTCGCCGTCCGCGACGGACGCGTCGTCGCCGTCGGCGGCGACGAGGTGGCCGCCGCGTACACCGGTCCCGCCACCGAGATCCACGACTTCCCCGGCGCCACCCTGCTGCCCGGCCTCACCGACGCCCACGCCCACCCGGTGTGGGGCTCCGTCGAGATCGGCAGCGGTATCGACCTCTCCGGCGCCGGCAGCCTGGCGGAGGTCCTCGACACCGTCGCCGCCGCCCTGCGCGAGAGCCCCGCCGACGCCTGGATCACCGGCTACGACCTCGACCTGAACCACTTCCCCGGCGCCCCGCACGGCGCCGTGTTCGAGGAGCGCTTCCCCGGCCGCGCCATCTCTCTGATGACCCGCGACGCCCACGCCCTCGTCGTCAGCCCGCGCGTGGTGGAACTGGCCGGGCTCACCGGCCGCGAGACCTTCAGCGACAAGTCCTCCGTCGAGACCGGACCTGACGGCCGCCCCACCGGCTACGTCCTCGAACTCCAGGCCATGGACCTGGTCTTCGCGCACTACCCCGAGGTCACCGTCGACGCCGCCGCCGGCTACGTACGCCACCAGCTCGGCCTCCTCGCCGCGAGCGGTCTGACCGGGCTGCACGCCATGGACTTCACCGACCCCAGCGAGGCCGTCTACCGCCGGATCGAGGAGGACGGCGAACTGCCGCTGCGCATCCGCTGCTCCCCGCTGGTCGCCGCCGACTCCGGACCCGACGTCTGGGAGGCCGCCGCCGGACTCCAGGGACGGCACGGCCGCCGCTGGCACGTCGAGGGCGTCAAGTTCATGCTCGACGGCACCGCCGACAACGGCACCGCGTGGTTCGACCACCCCGACACCCACGGCGAGAACGACACCTCCCTCTGGCGCGACGTCGACGCCTACCGCCGCGCCGTGCGCTTCTTCGCCCGCCGCGGCATCGCCACCGCCACCCACGCCATCGGCGACCGGGCCGTCCGCGTCGCCCTCGACGCCATCGAGGCGGCGGGCCCCGCCACCCAGGGCCCGCACCGCATCGAGCACCTGGAGTCCGTCCCCGACGACCTCCTCGGCCGCTTCGCCGACCTCGGCGTCGTCGCCAGCCTCCAGCCGGTCCACGGCACCCGCCACACCCGCGCCGACGGCGACGACACCTGGTCACGGCGGATCGGCCCGGACCGCGCCGCCCGCGGCTGGCGCACCCGCGACCTGCTCACCCACGGCGCCGTCGTCGCCCTCGGCTCCGACTGGCCCATCGGCCCCGGCGACCCCCGCGTCGCCCTCGCCGACTGCCAGCTACGCCGCCCCGTCGAATCCCCCGGCACCGCGCCCGTCCAGCCCGGCCAGGCGCTCACCGCCCGGGAGGCGTACGCGGGCATGACCCGGGCCACCGCCGTCGCCGCCGGACGCCCCGGCGACCTCGGCCGGATCGCCCCCGGCCACCTCGCCGACCTCACCGTCTTCGCCGCCAACCCGCTCACCCTCGACCCCGCGGCACAGGCCGCCAACCCGGTGCTCGCCACCGCCGTCGGCGGCCACCTGCTCCACCACCCCGCCCCCGCCGGAGGACGCCCGTGACCACGCCGATCGACCGCCCCGAAACCCGCCTCCACCTCACCGCCGCCGCCCCCGACCCGTTCGAACGCGGCCGTCTGCGCGGCGTGCGGCTGCGCGACACCCTCCCCGGCGGCATCGCCGGGTACGACCGCTTCTTCCGGCTCGGCGGCATCTCCCCGCGGCAGGTCCGCGAGGACGCCGCCCGCGCCCTCGACGCCGTCGACGCGTTCCGGCCCTCGGCCCGCGCCCAGATCGAGGGGATCGCCCACGGCGCGGGCACCGACCCGCTGACCGTCGCCGCCCTCAACGCCCGCACCGAGATCCTCGCCCGCAGCAACGCCGTACCGCCCGGCGAATGCTCCACACTGGTCCGCCGCTTCACCGACCCGGACACCGGCGCCCCGCGCACCTTCGGCATCCAGACCTGGGACTGGCACGTCGAGCTGAACCCGTTCTGGCACACCCTGGAATCCCGCGGCGGACGCCACGACGTGGTGGGCCTGACCGAACACGGCATCCTCGGCAAGATCGGCGTCAACAGCGCCGGCCTCGCCCTGCACTTCAACATCCTCGGCCACCGCCGCGACGGCATCGGCGGCGTCCCCATGCACGTCCTGGCCGCCGTCGTCCTGGAGGAGGCCGGCAGCGTCGCCGAAGCGGTCGAGATCATCCGCGGCGCCCCGCTCGCCTCCTCGGGCTCCTTCACCCTCTTCGACCCGACCGACGCCGCCCTCCTCGACCTCAGCCCCGACGGCGTCTTCCCCGTCGCACCGCAAGGCGGCACCTACGTCCGCACCAACCACTTCCTCACCCCCGTCCCCGCCGCACAGGAGAAGACCTGGCTCTACCAGCCCGACTCCGGCGAGCGCTACGCCCTGCTCCGCACCCGCCTGGCCGAAACAGGACCCCCCACGTCCCCCGCCGGCCTCGTCCCCTTCCTCATCTCCGGCCCCGGCGAGGCCCCCCTCACCTGCCTCCCCGACATGACCCTCCCCGAAGGCCACCGCTGGGCAAGCCTCGCCACCGTCCTCCTCGAACCAGCCACCCGCACCGCCCACATCCTGGACGGAACACCGGCGGACGCGGGGGAGCGGGGGTGGCGGGAGATGCGCGCGTAGCCGCGGGCGGCCGCCCGAGCGGCCCGGCCGGGACGCTGCACTCCTGCTGAGCCGAGGCAGGGCCCGGAGCCGGACCCCGTGCGGCCCGGGGCGCGTCCGCCCCGGGCCGCACGGCTCAGCGCTCCTTCAGGGCCCTCGCCGTGACCTCCCATTCCTCGAATACGCTCACCCTGCCGAACAGCGTCCGGAGCGACGCCCCGATCTTCCGGCTGGGACCACGCAGCCGGCGGCTGACACTTCCGAGCATCTCCAGCATCGGCAGGACCTCCCGCAGCCCGTCCGTCGACTCCCGGATCTCCCGGCCCAGCGCGATCACCTCATCGAGCTGGTCGTCCACGCCCGCCGGCCACTCGTCGCGCGGCGTCTCACCGAACCACCGCAGGAACGCCCCCATCGCGCCGATCGCCACGTCCATCCGCTCGGCCATCGCCACCGCGGCCGCCTGCAACTCGTCGGACGGGCCCTCGATGGCTTTGGCAAAACGGTTGATGACCGTCAACTGGGCGCTCATCGGCTTGCCGGGCCGCCCGGCGGTGACGAGATCCCCGCCGTACAGCTCGGAGATCGCGGCGAGATCGGCCATGGCCGCCTCCATCGCCGCCATGTCCCCGGTGACCGCCTCCATCTCAGCCTCGGCGGCCACGGCCAGATCGAAGTACCCCGGGGCTTCCGCCGCCTCCTGGGGCCCGTCCCCGCCACGGCCCGGGGCGTCACCCCCGTCCGCCCCCGGACGCGGCGGCCACCCGGGCTCCGGGGCGGCACCGCCGCCGACCGGGCCGCCCACCGGGGCGGACACCACCGCCATCAGGGCCGCCGCCAACTCCCGCCGCGCCGCGGGCACTCCGGCGGACAGCCCCGGGAACTCGACGGCCGGGAACAGCTCGGACCCGTGCGGTGCCGTGCCCGCCTCCCGCAGTTGGATGGCGGGCCGCTTGACGGCGTGCCGGACACCGAGTGCGTACGCCACCTCGGGGCTGCTCCCGGTGAGATCGGCGACGACGACGTCCGCCTCGACGAGATGACGGAGCACGGCGTCGGTGGCCACGCGGGGCAGGGGTACGGCCGGCAGCAGGGCCAGCCCGAACTGCTCACAGACCGGGCGGACGACCTCCTCCCGGAACAGCGCCGAGCGGGACGGCGCGGACACCGCTCCCGACGGGCCGGGCGTGCCCGCCGGGTCCTCCGGGGCGATCACGAAGCAGGTGGGAATCATGTGTCTCCTTCAGGAAAAAGGGGTGACGCGGCGGGCGGCGCCACCGCCCGCCGCGTTCCGGACAGCTCAGTCGAAGAGCGTCAGTGCCACGCCGTCGGCGATCTCGTCCTCGAAGACCGGCCGTTCCTCGATGCCCAGGGCGCGCAGCAGCACGACGGTGACCACGCGGTGGCGGCGCCCCACGCGGACCGTCTCGCAGGGGAAGTCATGCCGGGCGATGAGCCGGTAGCCGGTGTCCGGATGCATCCCGAACGCCCGGCACGCGGTCTTCAGATCGACGCTGACCGGCAGGTCGAAGATCTCCCGGAACGTCAGGGGCGTCCGGTGCTCCTCGCTCATCCGCGCCTCCCGCCACCGCGCAGCGACAACGCCCCGACCCGGCGGCCCCGGCGCAGCAGCCGGGCCTCGGTGGCCGTGCCGGCCAGCCCCCACTCCTGGGCCAGCGCCCCGATGCGGATGCCCTCGGCGCGCTCCGCGGGCACGGTGATCCGTACGGAAGCGGTCAGTTCCCGGTCGCCGGGGTGCCAGGGCGCCTCGAACTCCGCCTGCCAGGCGTCGTCCGGGGCGTACCGCGCGGCGACGTCCACGTCCTCGACGGGCCGCTCCCGCAGCGTCCGCCGCGCCAGGTCCCACGCCTGGCCGCAGACGGCTCGCAGCAGGACGTCGCCGGGGTCGGCGGTCGCCGGGCCGACCTCGGCCAGTGCGGTGAGAAAGCCGGTGACCAGCTCGGACGCGAGGTCCTGCCGGTCCGCCCGGAAACGCCGGGAGACCTTGAACACGGTCCCGCGCAGACCGGGCAGGGCCAGCCACACCGCGACCAGCCGCCAGCCGTTGCCGTCGGCGTCCGCCCGGGCCCGCGCCGCGACCTGACGCCACAGCTCGGCCCGCACCGCCGCGTTCGCCGACCGGTCGTACAGCACTGCCCGCGCCTCGCCCGGGGTGAGCGGCCCGTCCCCGCCGTCGAGCGGCTGCCACGGGCCGTTCCGTTCGTCCGCGAACCACCGCTCGACGGCCCCGAACAGACCGGACCACGGGGTGTACGCCGTCACTGCTACCTCCTCCATGCCGTCCTCTCCTTCACGCGGTCTCCCGCGACGGGTACCTGCGGCGCCACTCGGCCAGCGACCGCCGCGCCAGATCGGGGACGGGCATCGCGACGCCGCCCCGTTCGACCGACAGCAGCAGGCGCAGCACGCCGGGCTGGCGGCCGTCGACGAGCCGGTTGAACAACTCCTCGGCCTGCGCCAGCCGTTCGGGCCGCTCCTGCGCCCAGTGGCACCACACGAGCAGCGCGTCCCGCATCGCCGGGTACGCCACGCTCTCGTTGAGCGCATGACGGACGAGGGCGACCAGCCGGGCGGCCGTCCGCCGGCCCGCCGCCACCTCGGCGCCGAACCAGGCGTGAGCGCCGGAGAGCAGCGCGGGCACGCAGAGCGCGGCCAGCAGCGCCGGTACGTCCTCGGCCGCGGCCCACTCCGCCAGGTGGCGCACGAGGCAGGCACGGTCCCGCGCGCCCGCCGCCGCGAAGTGCCGCCGCACGGTTTCCCGCACGGCCGGCGCCACAGCCACCTCCGCGTCGCCGTTCCCGCGCCCCGCCACCGCCCGGTGCAGCAGCGGCAGCGCCGTACCGACCGGAATGCCGCCGCCCCGCTCCGGCCGGCAGGCGTACGCCAGCGCGGTACGCGGTGCGGCCCCGGACGCCGCGGCGCACTCCGCCAGCAGCTCCCGTACGGAGTCCGCGACCACCGGTTCCTCCGCCGCGACGCCCAGCGCCCAGCCGGCGACATCGGCGCCCGGTCCGCCTTCCGCGAGGGTGAGCCGGCGGACCAGCGGCAGTGTGCGGCCGCCGGACCCGACGGCCAGGCCCGCTACCGCGCGTCCGGCCCGTTCGGCCTCCACCTCGGTGGGACCGGCGCCGCCCAGCCAGCGGTGGAGCAGCGGCAGCAGCCCGGAGTGCTCCCGGCACACCACGTCCCGGACGGCCTCACCGACGGCGGGCCACAGGAACGTGACGGGCTCCGCTTCCCCGCCCCGTGCTCCGATACGCGGCAGCACCTCGCTCAGGGGCGGCCGCCGTACGGTGTCCCGCCCCTGCGGCGCCGTGGGCCGGTGCCAAGGTTCCCGGGCCCGAGGGCCACCGGCTCCGCCCGGCGACGCGTCCCCGCACTCCTCCGCGAGCCCCGCCGCCAGCAGATCCGCGGCGCGTTCGGCGACGGTCGCCCCGTCCAGCCCGCCGTACACGCACACCGCCAGCAGCATGGCCAGCACCTCCGGGGTGGCCGCCGCGCGCGCCAGCAGTTCCGGGGCCTCGGCCGCGGCCAGCCGGCCGAGCAACGCGGCACGCCCCGTCCCCGGAGCGGCCCGCGCCACGGCTTCCGCCACCTGCGCGGCGTACCCCGGCGGCAGCCCCTGGGGCAGCGCCTCGGCACGGAACCGCGTACCGAGCGCCCGCAGCCGCCGGGTGCGCTCGTGCCCGTCCGGGCACCACCGGCGCAGATGCGCCGCGAAGACGTCCTCCGGGCGCGGCGGTTCATGGCGCCTGACCTGCACGCCGAGATCTTGCGTCAGGAAGCGGACGAGGCCGGGCCGGTCCGACAGGACGAGGACCATCCGGGCCCGCGCCTCCGTCAACGCCTCTTCCAGATCGGCCAGTTCCCATGGCCGGAGTGTGTGCGGATCGCCGGGCTCCCGGACTAGATAGCCGTGCGCCCCCTGCGGCCCGGGCCGCCACCGGGCGAAGTCCACCGACCCGTCGACCTGGACGATCGCGGGGTCCGCCCGGTCACCGGCGAGCAGTCGCAGCGCCGCCGTCCGGCGTCCGGTGCCCGGTGCCCCGACGAGGGCGAGGAGCGCGGGGCCGTCCGGCGGCTCGGGGAGCGGCGCGAACCCGGGCGGCGGCGCGAACTGCTCCCGCACCACCGCCAGCTCCCGGGCCCGGACCGGCCCCTGCCGCATCGGCTCCGCGGACCCGTCCCCGGTGACCGATCCGTGCCGCTGATCGCCGTAGACCAGGCCGGTGTTGACGGTGCCGCCGGGCGCCGAGAGGACGACCAGCCGGCTACGGAGCATCGCCTGGGCCACATCGAGGGCGCCGTCGTCCGTCCGGTGCGGGGCGTCGTGTCCGCCGTACGGAGCGGCATCAGCGGTCATCGCGCGTCCCCCGGCTCCGGCCGCCGCGCCGCCGGGGCGTCCGCTCCGCGATGGAGCGGACGGTGCCGGTCACATGCTGTCCGCCGCGCACCGTACCGGCGTTGAGGTTGCCCCGCTCGGCGCTGAGCAGCGTGAGGTGCGGGGATTCCGGGGGAGCGGCCGCCGGGGACCGCACCGCCTCCGAGCGCGCGGACACCTCGTCGGCCACCCACTGGAGGGCGCCGAGAAATTCGGACAGCGCCTCGGATTCCACTCCGGAACCGACCGCGCCCGCACCTCGCAACACCTCAAGAATTCCTGCACCGAGGAGCGCCTGCCCCGCGCCGTCCTCCCACGCCTGATGCTCTTTCTTCTCTTCGCTCTCCCGCACATGCCCTCCCGGACGGATTCGGCCGGCCTCGTGATGACCGGCATTTCCTGGCAATCCGAGATTCCCGTACGCCGGATGCGCCGTCCGCTCCCGCGGTGCACGGAACGCGTGGTCACCCCCACATTCCGAACGTGCGGACCGGCATCCGAACAGGCTGCGGGGAAAACGTTTCGAGAGGGAGAGAAAAGGGCCGGATAATTCCGGAACAGGGAATTCCGAAAAACGGTCCGGCGTGCGGGAACGTAAAAAGGCGCCCCACTCGGTGCCGTAGGTCACCGAACGGAGCGCCTTTTGCGCGGAAAATCAGGGAGCGGACGCGCACCCCACCGCCACCCCGCGCAGATACACCGCATCGACCACATGAATACGCGTCCGTTCGGCCCGCACCCGTTGCGGGCCGAAACGGGTCAGCGCCTTGGTGACGGAGTTGCGGCTCACCCCGAGATGCTGGGCCAGGTCCTCGCGGGTGAGGGAGAACGTGTCCGCACCGCAGATCTCGACCAGGCGCAGCAGTGTCGCCGCGAGCCGCTGCTCGATGGCGCCCTCGGACGCCTGGGTCTGCTCGCGCAGCCGGTTCACCGCGTACGCGGCCAACTGCGTCGCCAGGTCGTACCGCTTGACGAAACGGTGGAAGGTGTCCGCCGGGACGATGGCGACTTCGCAGGCGCTAAGAGTCCGCACATCCGCCAGCCGGAGTCCGCCGGTCTGGACCGCCATCTCGCCCAGCACTTCGCCCGGGCCGCGGAAGGCGAGCAGCCGCTCCCGTCCGTCGGCGTCGGTCCGCACCACCTTCACCATGCCGCCGAGCAGCGCGCAGACATGTGTTCCGGAGTCGCCCTGCCGCAGCAGGACCGTCCCGGCCGGATGGCGGCGCCGCGGATGGTCCGCCAGTGCCGCCCACGCCTCCGACGGGACGAGATCGCGCAGGACATGCGCCAAGGCGGCGCCGAACTGTTCGCTCATGCGATCACGCTAGAGCAACGCCCGGCGCCGCAGGGGCGGAATCCCCGCTTCCCCTCACCGGCCAGGCTCTCCCGCCCTACGCGTCCCCCGGCCCGTCGCCGGCCGCGCCCGGACCGTCTGCGGACAGGTCCCGGTCCGTGCCGCGCAGCGCCCGCAGGAACCAGGAGTGGACCGGCACCAACCGCGGCAGCACCGCCCACCCGTTGACGGCCCACACCAGCCGCCAGTACCGCTCGACGTCCGGATCGCACACCACCGCCAACTGCTCGGTCAGCCCGGCACGGAACGCCGCGTCCGGCGCGCGTCCGCACGCCGCCGCCAACCGCCGTACGAGGGCGCCGGCGAGCGCCGCCCCCTCCGCGCCGCACGGGTCCAGCTCCGCGTCCCGCGCCCCGGCGAGGGCGTCGTGGACCTGCCGCGTCACCTCGTCCCCGGCCAGCGCCTCGACGGGCAGCGGCCGGCCGGACGCCTGATGACCGGCCGAACGCCGCATCCGCTCCCGGAAGTCCGCGTCGTCCAGCAGTCCGGCGATCTCGGTCCAGGCGGCGACCTGCTCGGCGGACGGGTCCTCGGGCAGGTCGGGCAGTGCGGTGCGCACCATCGCCGCGGCGTCCGGGTCCCGCCCTGTACCGAACGTGGCGTCCAGGAAGTCGTCGGCGATCCGGCGGCGTTCCGCCGCGGAGAGCTGGGTGAGCCGGTGCATCAGGGTGGTCTCCTCGGGTCCGGTGCCGCGGGCGGCCGCGGCGCGCAGCACGCTCCGCCGCAGCCGCAGGGCACGGATCTGCACGTCGACGGCGTCGGCCTGCGCCCCCGCGACCTGCGCCATCGGCAGCTCATGGCTGAGCACCCGGCGGATCGTCGCCAGGGAGATCCCCAGCTCCCGCAGGGAGCGGATCAGCTCCAGGCGCCGCAGGGCGGCGGGGGCGTAGCGCCGGTGGCCGGCGTGGGTGCGGTCGGCGGGCGGGACCAGCCCCTCGTCGGAGTAGAACCGGATGGTGCGCACGGGCACGCCGGTGCGCCGGGAGAGTTCGCCGATCGAGTAGCGGGTCGTTCCGTCCATGGCGCCCATCGTCGAGTCTCCAGTGGGTGGAGGTGCAACCCGGACGGGCCGCCGGGGCGGTGCGGTGGTGCGCGTCCGGACATAGTCCGGTTTCTCGGCCACCGGCGCCGCCGCGTTTGTCAACGGAGTGTGGAGACAGGGGGGTCAGAGGCGGTGCGGGCGTGGCGCCGTGGGAGCCTCGGTGGGCACGTAAGGCTCACCATCCACGGTCGAGCGGCACCACCCGCAAGGAGATTTGATGCGCGCCCACACCCTTCCTCTCGCCGGTCTGGCCCTCGTCGCCGGGCTCACGCTCACGGCCTGCGACGGCGCTGACGGTTCCGCGGCGAGCGATGGGTCCTCCTCGTCGTCCGCCCAGGCTTCCGGCGGCTCCTCCCAGGGCTCCTCCCAGGGCTCCGGCGACGCCCCGGCCCCCGCCGAGAAGGGCGAGAAGCCGCGTCAGGAAGCAGGCTCCGGCTCCGGTGCAGGCTCCGGCTCCGGCGCCGGCGACGCGTGCAAGACCGCGCAGCTCGACTTCAGCCTCTCCCACGGCATGAGCGAGAACACCTACCTGGTCAACCTCAAGAACACCGGATCCGCGCCGTGTTCGCTCCAGGGCTTCCCGGGCGTCGACCTCAAGGGCAAGGACGGCACCATCAGCGCCTCCCGCTCCCAGGAGGCCGGGCCGAAGGTCGAGGTCAAGCCGGGCGAGGAGACCCGCTTCACGCTGCACGCCCCGGCGAACACCTCCGGCGGCAGCGGCGTGACCTTCACCTCCCTGATCATCACCCCGCCCAACGAGACCCACTCGAAGTCGCTGCCCGCCAGCATCAACCTCGCCGTCACCGACAAGTCCGACGGGTCGGGCGTCATGGTCGACCCGGTCGGCGTGGGCAAGTAACGGCAGAGGCGGACAACCGCGCCACCGCGCCACCGATCCGGCCACCCCCCGCCGCTGACCTGGGACTCCAGGACACCGGCGCCCGAGGGGGTGGCCGGTTCGCTGTGCGGCCCGGTCTTGGCCGGTCCTCCGCCACGCGGTACCTTCGGTCCGATATCGACGACGGCACGACGGAAGCCGGTGCAACTCCGGCACGGTCGCGCCACTGTGTGCACGCCGCCCCTCCGCACGGACGGGCGGCGTGTGAGTCAGACCCGGGGCCGTCGTCCTGTGCACCACCGAGACGGGACGCGAACTCCCAAAGGAGGCCATGCCATGGCGCACCATGTCGCCCAGCCGACCGCCACTCCTGCCATCCCCGCCAAGCTGCCGCTCAAGGCGGTCGCCCCCTGGGCGGTCTTCTTCGGCATCCTGATGCTGGTTCTGCTCTACTTCGTCGGCGCCGAGCAGGGCGCCACCTCCGTGTTCAACGGCGCGGGGGTCCATGAATGGGTGCACGACGCCCGCCACCTGCTCGGCTTCCCCTGCCACTGACGCAAGGGACGCCGCGACCTCCATGAACTCCACCACTGTCCGCAATCTGCTCGTGCGGGGCATGCTCGCCGGCCTGGGCGCCGGCGTGCTCGCCCTGATCGTGGCCTACTTCCTCGGCGAGCCGGACGTCAGCAGCGCCATCGGCTTCGAGGAGGCCGCCCACGCCGGGCACTCCCACGGCGACGAGGCCGAACTCGTCTCCCGTACCGTGCAGTCCACCGCCGGTCTCGCCACCGGCATCCTCGTCTACGGCGTCGCCTTCGGCGGGATCGCCGCCCTCGGCTACTGCTTCGCCCTGGGCCGCGTGGGCCGTTTCGGTCCCCGCGCCACGGCGCTGCTGCTCTCCGGCTGCGCCCTGCTCGCGGTCTACGTCGTACCGTTCCTGAAGTACCCGGCGAACCCGCCCGCCGTCGGCGATCCCGACACCATCGGCAAGCGGACCGCCCTGTACTTCCTGATGATGCTCCTCAGCGTCCTCCTCGCCGTCGCCGCCACCCTCCTGGGCAAACAGCTCGCGCCCCGGATCGGCACCTGGTACGCGACGGTCGCGGCGGTGCTCGCCTTCGCCGTGGTCATCGGCCTGGCGTACGGCTTCCTGCCCGTGATCGACGAGGTGCCGGAGCACTTCCCGGCGGCGCTGCTGTGGCGCTTCCGGCTCTCCGCCCTCGGCATGCAGCTCACCCTGTGGGCCGGCTTCGGCCTGCTCTTCGGCGAGTTGGCCGAGCGGCTGCTGCGCCCGGCACCGGCGGCGCCCGCCGAGGCGGTACCGGCCGGCCCCTGAGCCGCACCGTGTACATGAAGGGCCCCCGGCAGCCGGCCGGGGGCCCTTCACGTTGCCGGACCGATGCGGCACCGGGCCGGGGCCGCGCGCGGTCTCGGCCCCTTCCGCGCCCCGAGGGCGGACGGGGCCGGTAGCGGCAGGGCGGGCCGCCCCGCTCCGGCCGCGCCCGCACCGTACGACCGAGCCCCCGTCACCCCGCGATGAGCGGCCCTCCGAGCCGGAGGTTCCAGCGTCCCGCCCGTCCGGTCAGTTCCGTGCGGGTCAGCGGAGGTACGTCGAACCGCCAGAACGCGGACGGGGGAGCGGCGGTCGCGTGGACGGCGGCCGCCCGCACCACCTCCGGCTCGACCACCGCCACGGTCCGGCCGCCGGCCGGACCCAGCGCGTCCAGCCAGCGCGCCACCCGCGCGCACACGTCCGCCACCGACTCGCCGCCGGGTGTCGCGGCCGTGGGATCGGCCAGCCACCGCCCCACCGCCTCCGGTTCGGCCGCGCCGGCCTCCTCCAGCGTCCGGCCGCGCCAGCGTCCGGCGTCCAGTCCGGCCAGCTCCGGCGGCGCGTCGTCCACGGTCAGCCCGAGCGCCTCCGCGGTCTCCCGGCAGCGCACGCCCGGCGAGACGGCCACCGCGTCCGCCGCCGGCAGCGAACCGGCCGCCGCCCGGGCCCGCGCCGCCCCCGAGGCGTCCAGCGGATCACCGTCGTCGAACGCCGCACGCCGCAGCGACGCGGTCATGGCCGGGGAGACGAGCAGGACACGGCTGGTCACGAGGGCTCCTTCACGGGGCGGGCGGGGCGGCGCGGCGCACCACGGGGTACGGCGCGTGGCCGCGGCGATCCGGGGCGACGGCGAGGCGTTCGCCCGCCGGGGGCCGCGCCGACCGCGAACCTAACATCCGTACTCCGCGCGCCTTCCGGGCATCCGGTGGTACCCGACAGGGCGAGAGCGGGCCAGTCGTGACGGCACGTCAGGGGAGCGGACAGCCCCCATGACGCTCCATCAGCCGTGTGCCGGGCAGTCCCCGCCCCGCGCCGGCTCCGCCTCGTCCTCGCCGGGGCGCAGCACCTGGGCCGACGCCAGCAGCGCCTCGATCACCTCGTCCATCTCCAGCCGCCGCTCCACCGACCGCAGTCCCGGCAGCCCGGCCCGGGTGCTGACCTGCGGCGGGGCCAGCAGCGAGCAGCAGTCCTCGTCCGGCAGGACCGACACCTCGGCCGTACCGATCGCCCGCGCCTCGTCGATGATCTCCTGCTTCTCCCAGCCGATCAGCGGCCGCAGCACCGGCAGCTCCGCCGCCTCGTCCACCGCGACCATGTTCGCCAGCGTCTGGCTCGCCACCTGCCCCAGACTGTCGCCCGTCACCAGCGCCTGGGCCCCCGTCCGCGCCGCGAGCCGCGAGGCGGCACGCACCATCAGCCGCCGCTGCGCGACGACCTGGAGCCTGCCCGCCCCCGCCACCGCGAGCTGCTTCTGCGCCGAACCGAGCGCGACGACGTGCAGCGCCCCCGGCGGCTGGCTGCGATTCAGCTCCCGGGCCAGCGCGTACGCCTTGTACACCGACGCCGCGTTCGTGTACGGCGCCCCGCTGAAGTGGACGAAATCGCAGGCCAGCCCGCGCCGCATGGCCCGGTGAGCGGCCACCGGCGAGTCGTACCCGCCGGACAGCAGCACCAGCGCCCGCCCGCTCGACCCCACCGGCAGCCCGCTCAGCCCCCGGTGCCGCTCCCACGACAGATATGTCTCCCGGTGATCGATCTCCACCGAGAGCGTGACATCCGGCGCCGACAGATCCACGGGCAGCTCCGGCACCGCCTCCTGGATCCGCGCCCCCAGATGCACCTCCATCGTCGACGACGTCAGCGGGAAGTCCTTGTTCCGCCGCCGCACCCGGACCGCGAAACTCCGCACCCGTCGCCGCCCGCACAGCGCACGCAGCGCCCCGACGGCCGCCGCGGTGACGTCCTCCATCGTGGACGGCACCCGCACCGCGGGCTCGACGTAGTGGAACCCGACGACCCGCCGGACCCGCTCCACCAGCGCCTCCACCGGCGCGTCACCGCCCACCACGGTGATGTTCTGCGCCCCCTTGATCCAGGTGGAGCCGCCGACACCGCGCAGCGCGATCCGCAGATTGCCGTGCAGCCGGTCGATGAACCGCTGACGGTTACGCCCTTTGAGGAAGACCTCACCGTGCTTGAGCAGCACACAGGAACCGCCGGCCAAAGCCGCGGCGGAGGCGTCCCGGGGAGCGGGGACACCGGGGTTGCCGGTCATGTATGAACCTTTCGGAATGTCCCGGTCGGCACCGGCGGTGTCCTCCGCCGCGCCCACGAGAGGAACGAACTGAGCCGGAGCGGAACCGGCACCGGCCGCACGGCGAGCCCCAGGCCCGGCCACACCACGGCGCGCACGGCACTTCCCGGAACACCGGAGAAGTCCCCGGAACACCGGAAGAGTCCCCGGAACACGGAGAGGCCCCCGGACCCGCTCACCGGCCGTCGCCCCTCCCGCCCCGTGGCACTCCGGGACGGGGAGGCGGGAGCGGGAAAGCCCGGCGAACCACCGGCACCGACAAGACTACGTCCGGCCGCGGGGGCCGCGGAGGGGGCGGGTACGGGGGAGGGCCGGTCGTCCAGGGCTGGCCGCCGGCCGGTGCGGCGCCCTCGCCGTAAGGCCCCCGCCGAACGGGTGGGTCCGACGGGGCAGCCGACCGGAGGCGGGACGGCTTCCCTAGGCTGTGGCCGCATGAGGGGCGGCGGTCCGGTGCCCGCCCCACGGCGACGGGTGCAGCAGGTGAACCGCTACAGCACGGCCGGCAAGTTGGTGCGGGACCGGATTCCGCAGATCATCCGGGACGACGGGGCCGAACCGGTCATCCGGACCGCGGGCCCGGAGGAGTACCGCAGGCGCCTGCGGGACAAGCTCGGCGAGGAGGTCACCGAATTCCTCACGGCGGACGAGCCCGACGCCCCGGAAGAACTCGCGGACGTCCTGGAGGTCATCCACGCCCTCGCCGCCGACCTGGGCATCACCCCCGACCAACTGGAAAAACTCCGCGAAACCAAGGCCCGCGACCGGGGCGGCTTCACCGAGCGCCTGGTGTGGCTGGGGAATCGCTGACGGGCTGATGACCTCCTGCGCGCCGGACGGGCCCGTGCCACCTTGCGGCTCGGCGTCGGCCGCACCACGACCGGGAGCGACATCGAACGCGCCGCGGATCTGCTCACCCGGGCCGCCCGCACCCCGCCCCCGTCCCTCCTCTGACCCGCCGGAGCCGGCCCGCCCGCGAGCGGCCCCGGTGGGGTCACGGTGAGCGTCCGCCGGTCCCTCGGGCCGGAGGCGCGGACCGGGCTCCTCGTACCGCGCCGTACGGTTCGCCCGCGCCGTTCGCCCCGTTCCGGAATGCCGCCGTACGGGTGGCGTGGCACGCTGGCTGTGGCGTGGGCCCGGCGGCGCGGGGGCCGGAGGTGGCCGGTGCCGGGGTCCGTCCGGCCGGGCCGAGGAGCGGCCGCCGTCCCGCGATACCGGGGCGGACGCCCGGCCACGCCCCGAGCACTCAACCGAACGAGGCGGTCACCATGGAGTTCGGCATCTTCACCGTCGGCGACGTGACGGCCGATCCGACCACCGGGCGTACGCCGAGCGAGCATGAGCGCATCAAGGCCACACTCGCCATCGCGGAGAAGGCGGAGGAGGTGGGGCTGGACGTGTTCGCCACCGGCGAGCACCACAATCCGCCGTTCGTCCCGTCGTCGCCCACCACGCTCCTGGGATATCTGGCCGCCCGTACCGACCGGCTCACGCTGTCCACCTCCACGACGCTGATCACCACCAACGACCCGGTGAAGATCGCCGAGGACTTCGCCTACCTCCAGCACCTCGCCGACGGCCGCGTCGATCTGATGCTGGGCCGCGGCAACACCGGCCCCGTCTACCCGTGGTTCGGCCAGGACATCCGCCAGGGCATCCCGCTCGCCATCGAGAACTACGCGCTGCTGCACCGGCTGTGGCGGGAGGGCACCGTCGACTGGGAGGGCAAGTTCCGCGGCCCGCTCCAGGGTTTCACCGCCACGCCCCGCCCGCTGGACGGCGTCCCCCCGTTCGTCTGGCACGGCTCGATCCGCTCCCCGGAGATCGCCGAACAGGCCGCGTACTACGGCGACGGCTTCTTCCACAACAACATCTTCTGGCCGATGTCCCACACCCGGCGCATGATCCGCCTCTACCGGACGCGCTTCACCCACCACGGCCACGGCGCCCCCGACCAGGCCATCGTCGGTCTCGGTGGCCAGGCGTTCATCCGCCCCAACTCCCAGGACGCGGTACGCGAGTTCCGCCCGTACTTCGACAACGCCCCCGTCTACGGGCACGGGCCGTCCCTGGAGGAGTTCGCCGAGCAGACGCCGCTGACCGTCGGCTCACCGCAGCAGGTCATCGAGCGGACCCTCGGCTTCCGCGACGCCGTCGGCGACTACCAGCGTCAGCTCTTCCTGATGGACCACGCCGGACTGCCGCTGAAGACCGTCCTGGAACAGCTCGACCTGCTCGGCGGCGAGGTCGTCCCCGCCCTCCGCAAGGAATTCGCCGCCCTCCGCCCGCCCGGCGTCCCCGCCTCCGCACCCCCGCACCCGGCCGTCGCCGCCCGGGAAGCGGGCCCCGGCACGGACGCCGCCTAGGGCTCCGGGGCCCGCCGGTCAGGAGGCCGCGCCGCCGCCCAGGAGCTGTTCCATCGGTACGACGTCCTCGAACTCGTCACGCCGTACCCGCGTCCCGCAGCCCTGGACCAGCCGGGCGTAGTCCGCCGCGGCGGCCTTGACCCGGTCCTGCAGCGCTGTGCCCTGCTGGGCGGTGTCCGCACCGAAATCGCTGGTCGCGGCGTAGACGCCCCGTGGGGAGACGACGGCGTGCAGATACGAGAACATCGGCCGCATCGCGTGCTCCAGCACCAGGGAGTGCCGTTCCGTCCCGCCGGTGGCGGCCATCAGCACCGGCATGTCGGAGAGCGTGTCCTCCGGGAGCACGTCGAAGAAGGACTTGAACAGTCCGCTGAACGAGGCGTTGAACGCGGGTGTCACCGCGATCACTCCGTCGGCCCGCGCCACCGTCTCGAACGCCTCCTCCAGCGGGCCGGTGGGGAATCCGGACAGCATCGCGTCCGTGATCGCCCGGCCCAGCGGCCGCAACTCCACGAACGACGAGTGAACGTCCTGCCCCCGTTCCACCAGCTCCGCGCGGACCGCCGCCTCCAGCCGGTCGGCGAGCAGCCGGGTCGAGGACGGCTCCCGCAACCCGCCGCTGATGATCGCCAGGTTCGTCATCGCGCCACGACCCTCCGTCTCGGGCGGCCCGTCTCGGGCGGCGCCGCACCGTACCCGCGGCCCGCCACGCGACCGCGCACGGACGGCCGCGCACACCGCCCGGTGCCTTTTCCTCAGGCTACGGTCCACCGCCGCACCCGGCAGGTCCACGGCCACCGGCCGCTCCGCGACATCTCTTCACGAGGCATCGGGGCAGTTCGGCAAGGGGGCGGGCGGGCGCATCTCAATCAGGGGTGGAGGAGGCGCGGCCGGGTTCTGGCTCTCTCGGGGCGGACACCAGGGGATTCCCGCACCCGCGGGCCCGGCCACCAGGCGCCGGCCGCGCCGGGAACGCTCCGGCCCGCCGCTCCACCGCTCCACCGCAACGCCCGGTCCGGGCCCCGAAAGGACCGGACCGGGCGCGTTCTGTCGCCGTCCGGCGGTGCTACGGCTTGACGAGGAGGATCGAGTTGATCGGGGTCAGGTCCTTGTCGATGAAGTAGCCGGCGCCGAGGTAGCCCTGGCAGTCGCCGGTGCCGTTGTAGCCCGTGCAGGTGCGGGCGGTGGCGCCGCCGGTCTGGTTGTTGAAGACGTAGTGCTGACCGACCTGGTTGCTGAGATTGTGGGCGCCGTAGCTGTAGTAGACGAGCGACGGGCGGTCGTTGTTCCAGCCGGCGTTCTGCGGGTAGACGCAGACGGCGCCGGACGGACAGCCGCGTACGCTGCCCGCGGCCTGGGCGGCGTTGGCGGTGGTGGTCAGGCCCGCCGTGGCGAGAGCGCCCGCCGCGAAGGTCAGGGCGACGGCCTTGGTGATCTTTCGCATGTTTCCCCCTTGAGGTCAGGTGACGCGCCGCTCCACGGCCCCCGCCGACCCGCGGTGTGGCGGGCGCCTCGGCGACGCACCGGAAATGTCGCACGAACTGCCATCGGTGCACCATCTCTTTCGACTTGGAGCAAAACCGGCTGTATGTCGTGATGGGTTGTGGTAAATGCCGTGTTCCTTCCGGTACTTGGAGGGGAGCGGTCCGGCCGTGGCGCACGGGCCCGGGGCGGTTCCGGGAACGTGGAGTGCCGGCTCGTGGTCCACCTCCGCCGAAGAGGCAGGGCGGCCTGGAAATCCGCAGGCTGCGGGGGCTCGGAGGCCATTCCGGCGTAGACGGTGCCCCCGCCATCCGCCGGAACCGCCCGGGTCCGGTCCGCCGACCTGCGCTCTCGGGGCGTGCCGAAGCGCTCCGGTCGCCCGCCTCCCGGAGCAGGACCTCTCCCCTTTTCGCGGTACGGGGCCGTCCGGTGTCCGCACGGGGCCCGGCGACCGGCTCCGTCCGCCGCGGCGCTTCGCGTACGCCGACGGCCGGCTGCCCGCACCGGGAGCCGCCGCACCGGCCATGCCCCGCCCGCTCCGTACCGCGTACGAAGACGGAGCCTGCCGCCGCGTAGGGAGGGCCAGGGCGGGGACAACACTCACAGGAGCACCGGCAGGGTGCGGGGCGGACGGGGGCGGGCGTGGTGGACGGACGGGCGTCGAGAGGCGCGTCGGGGCGGTGGCGCCGGGGGCGCGCGGTGGCGGGGACTGCCGGGAAGGCCCTGGCCGGGGTGGTGGTGGCGGCCTTGGCGTCGGCGCTCACCGTCTTCGGGTACGGGTTCGTGCGGCAAGGGACCGACGGGCTGGGGGAGGCGTCCGCGCTCGCCGCGCGGGGGCGTACGGCCGACGGGATCGTGCTGGCGAGGAGCGAGCGGACCGGTCCGCAGGGCAGCCGTACCGAGCGGATCGAGGTGCGGTTCACCACGGGCGACGGGCGGGAGTACCGCTTCGAGCAAGGGGGTGACGCGGCGGTCGGTGCCACGGTCCCCGTCCACTACGAGGCGGGGCACCCGGAGACGGCGAGCCTCAACTCCGCCGCGACCGGACGGTTCCTGTCCGGCATGCTGCTCTTCATCGGGCTCGCGCTCATGGTCCTGACGCCGGTGCTGCTGTTGCTGCCCGCCAGGACCGTTCTGCGTGGCGCCGTCCGTGCGATACGGCGCCGTCGGCCGCCCGCCGACCGGGATCGGCGGCAGGCGGCGCGCCCGGGGCGCGGGCGGACGGCGACCGCTCGGCGGTGAGGGCGGCCGGTCCGGGAGCGGGCGCCGGCGGAACAGGTCCGTCACCGCCTCGAAGACGGGCGCCCCGGTGGCTGCGGGCCCCGGCGCGTTCTCATGCCGTCCGCTGCTGTGGTCTGCGGTTCTGCCAGGTGGTGATCCGGGTGAGGATGAGGATGAGCAGGACGCCGGCGGCCACGTCGAGTGCGAGGGAGACGGTGGAGAGCACCGCGGCGCTGCGCAGGACCGGCTCGGTGATCTTCTTGGCCAGGTAGTACTGCCCGAGCGACCGGTTGAGCGCCTGCCCGACGACGTACGCCGCCCACCACGCGGTCACCGGGCCGCGCGGTGCCGGGCGCCGTTCCGCGCTGGCCCGCCAGACGTCCGTCACGACGTGGTACGGGATCCACAGGTTGGCCACCGGCGTGAACCAGCCACCGATCGCCCACCCGCGGGCGCGGCGGTGCGCGGTGCGGCTGCTCCACAGCTCGGTGTTGCACCGCGCCCGCCACAACCAGACGAGGAACACCGCGCCCGCGGCGGCGGACACCACGACCGCCGGTAGCGACACCCACAACGAGAAGGTGTCGGCGGCCCGGAGGTCCGCGAGCGTCGCCGCGCCCGCCCGGAAGGCGCGGAAGACGGAGTAGTTCCGCCAGTCGGAGACGGTGTTCAGGGCGTCGCCCACGAGCACCGCCAGGATGAGCAGCGTGGTGGCGAGCGCGAGCCCTTTCACCGCCTTGAACCGCGGAGGGGGCACCGGGACGAAGAAGCCGGCAGGGGCGCCCGGGGCCGCCGGGCCCCCCGGAAATGCCGGAATTCCGGGGGGAGTTGGTCCTGCCGGGCCGCCCGGCCCCGCTGCCCCCGGTGTGCCTGCCGGACTTCCCGGAACCGCCGGATACCCCGGGCCGGTTGACCGTGTCCGGCCGAGGGGGGCAGCCGGTCCCGCCGGACCTCCCGGGCTTCGGGGAGTTGCCGGAATTCCTGCAACTGCCGGATCTGCTGGGCCGGTCAGGGCTGCCGGGCCGCCCACCCCCGTCGGCCCCGTCGATCCCGCCGGGCCGCCCGGCTCTCCCGCACCCGCGGCCCCGGGCGGCGGTCCCGCCGCCCGGCCCCGCCCCGTATCCGCCGTCGTGTCCCGGCGCGCCTCGTCATACGCGCCGTCACATGCACCGTCCACGTTCTCCCCCGAAGAGTCGTGTGGCCGCCGGACGTTGTCCGGGGACGGCGAGCGTAGTGGGCGCGGGGGCGCCGCGTCCCGGGTCGGGCCGGGGCCGGTTCGGTCCGGTGTACGGGGCCGTGACCGGGGCCGGGTCAGCCGAGGAGGAACCGCAGCGTCCGGTATCCGAGCCAGATGAGCAGGCCCAGGGATATGACCAGCGCGAATCCGCGAAACAGGGTGGCCTGGGTGGCGAGGGTGGCCCGCCATGCCATCCGCCGGACGCGGATTCCCCCGCTGTCCAGCGCCTCCTGGAGGGTGCGGGCCAGGTGGTGTGTGGGGGTGCGGGGCAGCATCATCGCCAGGTAGAGGCGGGTGAGGCGGACCATCCACCGGGTGAGCGGGCCGCGTCGCCGTGGGGCCGGTTCCGAGGTCACCGGGTACAGCCGCGGCGTCCACGTGTCGTCGAAGACGAGGACCGCGGACGTCCAGGGGTCCTCCGGGACCACCGTGTCGAGGCCGGACGGGGCGGGCAGGTGGGCGTCCAGCCGTGCGGCCGTGCCCGGTTGGTCGCCGGAGGCCAGCAGGACCAGTTTCCGCGCGGGCTGCGTCCGGCGGGCCTGTTCGACCTCCCACCACAGTCCGTCGCCCGCCCCCAGGCGCAACACGATGAGCCGGGAGAGTTCCATCAGCTCCAAGATCGCGGGCTGCCAGTCGTCGAGCGGCAGGTAGAACCGGGCCGCGCCCAGACGCGGCAGCGGCTCCCCGGGCCGGCCGACCGTGATCACCGGACCGACCGCGCCCAACGCCCCCGCGAGCTGCTCCTCGCGCGAGTGCAGTTTGACGTACGGTCCGTCGTCGACCTCGGCCGCGGCGGCGTCGTCGGCGAAGCTGCGCAGATACAGCACGGGGCGGCGGCCGTCGGCGCGCAGGGCCTGGGCGGCGCCGCGTACCGCCCGCGGCCGGGTGTGGCGCAGGAGCGGGACCGCGGCTCCCAGCGCGGCCAACCCGCCTGTCAGCAGCGCCAGTTGCGCGGTCAGCGACATCTTGTGGCCCTGCTGCTGCGCCATCTGGGCGCCCAGGAGACCCACCGTGAACAGGGCGTACCCGAAGCCGTCGGCCACCAGGTACACCGGCCGCCGCCACCACGGCTGACGCGGCGCCAGCCGGCTGACCACGGCGGCGACGTCCGCCACGCCCGCCCGCCGCCGCCGTCGCAGCCACAGCGCCGGAACGAGCAGTGCTCCGGCGGGTACCGCCCAGCACAGTGCGGTGGTGCGGGACGCGGCGGCGTCCCGGTCGAGACGCGCCCGCTCCCGGCGGACCTCCGCCACGAGCCCCGCGGTCCGCTCGCGCGCCGCGGAACTGCGGCCCGCCCGGGCGGCGTCGGCGGCGGCGAGCACCGCCGACCGGCTCGGCCCGGCCGGGGCGTGCTCCCAAAACCACGCGGCGCCGGTACGGACTCCGGAGGGCGGCGCGGCCCCGTCGGAGGCCCGTTCCAGCGCGGCGGTGAACGCGGCGGCCCGCGCCGGGGCGTCCCGGAAACGGTCCCGGGCGCGCAGCTCCTCGCCCGCGTCGAGCGCGAGGTGCAGGGTGAGGTAGCAGACGATCAGCGTCGCCACGGTGAGCAGCCGGACCCATGCCCGTAGCCTCGAAGACATTTCGGTACGCCCCCTTCGCCCGGCCCCGGGTGCCGGGGCGCGGGCCGTGTCCCGGCCCGCCGCCGAGGCCCGCCGCTGCCCCGCACGGGGGCGGCGGACCGGCGTACGCCACTCTTCCGCACCGCCGCGCGGAACGGAACCGGAGGAGCCGGGGCGGGTCAGGGCAGGGTGAACTTCTGGTCGGCGGAGCCGGTGCAGTCGCGCAGCAGCAGCCGGACGCCGTCGCGGGGCGTGCCGTCGGGCGCCAGGCACCGGCCCGAGCGCGCGTGGAAGAGCGAACCGTCGGACCGCGGCGCCCACTTCTGCCCGTCGGCGCCGGTGCAGTCCTGCAACTCGACCGGCGTGTCCGGCACGGCCTCGTCGTCCACCGGACCCAGGCACCGCCGCAGCGTCTCCAGCGCTCCGTCGGGGCGCTGGGTCCAGAGCTGACCGGCGGCCGAGGAGCGGCACCGCCCCAGTTCCGCGGGCGCGTGGTCGCCCCCGTCCGCCTTGCCGCGCACGTCGAGGCAGGTGCCGCCGGGGCCGGTGAGCCGCCCCGGTTCGGCCGGCGCGCTCGCGGACGTGGTCACGGCGGGCGGCGGCTCGGACGGGGCGTCGCCCCCGGGGTGCGTCATCAAGAACGCGCCGACGGTCATGACGACGGTGAGCGACGAGACGCCGGCGAGGGTGACCGGCAGCCGCCCCGCACGCTTGCGGCTCGTGCCGTCGGAGGGGTGCGGCGTGTGCGGCGGGAAGGCGCCGGGGGAGTGCGGCGTGTGCGGCGGGAAGGCGCTGCCGGCGGTGAGCGTCGCCCCGCCCCCGCCGTCCGGTGCCGGGACGACGGCCGTGACGGCGGTCGTGTCGCCCGTGCGGGGCCGCCCGCCGTCCGCCGCTCCGGTGGCGTCCGGCGCCCGGCGTCCCCGCCCGCCGCCGCGCAGCAGCGTGATGGCCGTGTCGATGCCGGGGCGTTGCTCCGGGTCCTTCGCCGTCAGCGCGGTGATCAGCTCCCGCAGCCCGCCGCGGGCCCGCTTCATCTCCGGGAGCGGGGCGAGCAGGACCGCGGAGAGCGTCGCGGTCCGCGAGTCGCGGCGGAACGCCGGGTAGCCCTCCACCGCGTGGAACAGGGTCAGTCCGAGGGAGAACAGGTCCGAGGCCAGCCCGCCCGGCCGGCCGTCGGCGCGCTCCGGCGAGGTGTACTCGAACGACCCGACGAAGGCGCCGGGGGCGGTGATCGTCTCGTCCCCGATGATCCGGGCGATCCCGAAGTCCGCCAGCAGCACGCGTCCGTCGTCGGCCAGCAGGACGTTGCCGGGCTTGACGTCGCGGTGGACGAGGGCGGCGGCGTCCGCCGCGCGCAGGGCGGACAGCAGGGCGGCGGCGATGTGCGGGACGTGGTCGGGGTCGAGCGGCCCGTGCGTCAGCTCCTGCCGCAGGGACCGGCCCCGTACCAGTTGCATGACCGTCCACGGGACGCCGTCCTCGATCACCACGTCGTAGACGGTGACGACGTTGGGATGATCGGCGAGGACGGCGGCGTTGCGGCCCTCACGCTGCGCGCGGGTCAGTCCCTCGTCCCGCTCCTCGGGGGAGGTGGCGCGCAGCCGGACCTCCTTGACGGCCACCGGGCGGCCCAGCAGTTCGTCCTGGCCCTCCCAGACCCGCCCCATGCCGCCGGACCCGAGCTCGGCCGCCAGGCGGTACCGCCCCCCGATCAGCCGCCCCGGCGCGCCCTCCTGCGTCACAGCCCCACCCATTCGTCGCGACCCCGTAAGTACCTGCCGTCGCCGACATCGTAGGAGTGTTGTCACATGAACTGTGCGGTGACGATACCGACTGGCGCCGGACGCCGGGGGCGGCGGCGCCGCGTTCCGCACCTCCGGCTCCCCGACCGGGCCGCCGCACGTCACCGGCGCCCGCCCCGGGGCGCGGCCCCGCCGCACCCCACGCGGTCGCCTCCGCCTCCCGCACGCGAGGTCACGTCCGGCGACGCCCGTCTCCCCGGGCCCGGGGAGCGCTCCGTACCGGCCACGGTGCCCCGTCCGCGACCGGGCCGATCGCCCCGTCAGGGGCGGCTGCGGCGGAGGGGGCGGTACGTCCCGTGTGCGCGCTGCCGGGTGTCAGGCGGGCGCTCCGCTCCCGGGCGGGAGGTGGACCGTCATGATCAGGTGGCAGGTTCCGGTGCCGGAGCCGCGGTAGGTGTGCGGGGCGTCGGCGTCGAAGGTGGCGGTCTGGCCCGCCGCGACGGGGTGCTCGGTGCCGTCGACGATCAGGGTCATCCGGCCCGAGGTGACGCTGACCGTCTCGACGACCTGCGGCTGGTGCGGGTGGCTGGGGTACTCCTCGCCGGGCTCCAGGCGCCAGCGCCAGACCTCGACCGGCGCCGGGCCGGAGGTCGTCAGCAGCAGCCGCGCCTCACCGCCGTGCGGCCCGGTCCACAGCGGCGCCACGGCGTCGGCGGACACCACCCGCACCCGGTCCTCGGCGGGCCCCTCCAGCAGGGCGGAGACCGGGACGCCGAGGGTGTCGGCGAGCCGGACCAGGGTGGCGAAGTTGGGGTTGCCCTGGGCCTTCTCCAGGCCCACCAGGGCGCCCTTGCTCACCTGGGCCCGCCGTCCCAGCTCGTCCAGGGACAGACCGGCGCGGGTGCGCGCCGCCTTGACGTTCTGCGCGAGCGTCCGCAGGGCGGTCTCCGTCTCGGCCATCCGATCACCCTTCTTCTGGGCCCCCGGTCTCCCCGGACGGGCCGCCGCCGGTCATGAGCGGAACGCCGTCCCGCATCGCGGTCGGTCGGTTGACACGCCTCGGTCGTTTGGTTGTACGGTGCGGTCGTTCCGTTGACATAGTAAGGGAAGTACCGTGATCGCTCTGCTGCTGGCCCTGGGCAGCTCCCTCGCCTACGGCTGTGCCGACTTCCTCGGCGGTCTCGGCGCCCGCAAGGCCCATGTCCTGCGCACCGTGATGATCGCCGCCCCGGCCAGCCTCACCGTCGAACTGCTGCTGTGGCCGTTTCTCGGCGCCTCGTTCAGCGCGGCGGCCCTCGGCTGGGGCGCCGCCTCCGGGATCGCCTCGGCCGCCGCGTTCGCCCTGCTCTACCGGACCCTGGCGATCGGCCCGATGAACGTGCTCTCGCCGGTCACCGCCCTGGTCTCGGCCGCCCTGCCGGTCGGCGTGGGCCTGTGCCAGGGGGAGCGGCTGGGCACCGCCGCCCTCGTGGGACTGCCGCTCGCGCTGCTCGCGGTGGTGCTGGTCAGCGCCGGGCACGGCGGCGGTGGGGTCCGCCCGTCGCGGACCGCGCTGCTGCTGGCCTTCGGCGCGGGCGGCGCCATCGCCCTCCAGCTCGTCTGCCTGCACCAGGCGCCGTCCGGCAGCGGCATCGCCCCGCTGATCATCGGCCGGGCCGTCTCCTCGGCCCTCACCCTGACCGCGGCGGGTCTGCTGCGCCACCGGCTCGGCACGGAGCGCCCCGCCTACGCGATGTCGGCGGGCGCGGGCGTCCTCGACTCGCTGGCGAACCTGCTCTTCCTCCTCGCCGCCCGCAGCGGCGATCTCACCGTCGTCGCCGTGATCACCGCCCTCTACCCGGCCGGCACCGTCCTGCTGGCCCGCGGTGTGCTCGCCGAACGCATCCACCGGGGCCAGCTCGTGGGCCTGGGCACCGCCGCCGTCGCCGTCGGGCTCCTCGCCCTGACGTGACGGGCCCGCCGCCCGGGCCGCCGCGCCCGGCCGCCCGCCGGACCGCTCCGGCATGTATCACCGCACCCGAAAGGAACCACCCATGACCGTCCTCCGCCTCGCCCCCGCCGTCGGGGACGCCTTCCCCGGCACGCTCCTCGCCCTGGTCACCGCCGCCGGACTGCGTGGCCGTACGCCGTGGCCCGGTACGGCCGCCGCACTGGAGGAGCTGGAGCGGAGCTGCGCCGAGGACGGCTGGCGGCCCGCCGACGAGAGCGATCCCCGCATCGAGGCGTGGCACGCCGCCTACCGCTCCTTCGGCACCAATCCGCGCCGGGTCCGCCCCAGCGTCGACGCGCTCGGCCGCCGCCTCGCCAAGAAGGGCGCGCTGCCGCGCATCAACCCGGCCGTCGACACGTACAACGCCGTCTCCGTCCGGCACGGGCTGCCCGCGGGCGCCTTCGACCTGGAGCGGGTCACGGGCGACATCGACATCCGGTACGCGGACGGTAGCGAGTCCTTCACCCCGCTCGGCGCCCCCGACGCGGTGGAGAACCCGGCGCCCGGCGAGATCATCTACACGGACACCACCGGCGTCCTGACCCGCCACTGGAACCACCGCGACGCCCACCGCACCCGCGTCACCGAGGACTCCGCGCACGTCCTCTTCGTCCTCGAAACCCTCCGCGCCCCGGACGACGGCCCCCTCGTCGAGACCGCCGCCACCGAGCTGGCGGAACTGCTCGCCCCGCACGCCGACCGGACCGCCGTGACCTACCTCGACCCGGCCCGGCCCCAGGCCGCCGTCCGGCTCTGAGCCGCCCGGCTCCGGGCCGCGCCCGCCCCGGTGCGGGCGCGCTGGAGACCACCGCCGTCGAACTCCCCGTCACCGCGGACGCCCCCCCGCCGGGTCGATGCCGTCCGCGCCGCCGGGAGGACACCCGCGTCCTCGCCGACGCCGTGGCCGACCGCACCGGGAGCGCGCCGGGCCCCGGCGCCTGACGGATCCGGTGGCTGACGGGCCGGCCGCCCGGGGAACCGCGCGGGCGGCCGGCCCTGCGTCAGCTCTGCTGCCGGCGGAGCCGGCGCATCTCGCGGTCGACGCTCCAGGCGTCGGCGACCGGGCCGAGGTGGCGGAGCTTGTCCGGGTTGAGCACCCCGCGGACGGTCTGCACCCGGCCGTCGAGCACGTCCAGCACCAGAGTGTGGAGCACCTTGCCGTCCCCGGTGCGGAAGACCGCGCCCGGATGGCCGTTGATCTCGTGCGGTTCGAGGACCACCCCGACCCGGGACATCCAGGGGAAGACGGAGCCGAGCAGCCGGGCCACCTTCTCGGCGCCGATGACCGCACGGGCCAGTTGCGGGGCCTTCCCGCCGCCGTCGCCGATCATCGTCACGTCCGTGGCGAGCAGCTCCCGCAGACCGTCGACGTCGCCCTCGCGGAGCGCCGCGAAGAACCGGGACGCCAGCTCCTCCTGCTCCGCGCGGACCGCCGCGAACCGCGGCCGCCCGTCCGCCATGTGCCGCCGCGCCCGCACCAGTAGCTGACGGCAGGCCGCGGGCGACCGCTCCACCGCGGCGGCGACCTCGTCGAACCCGAAGCCGAACACCTCCCGCAGGACGAACACCGCCCGCTCCGGCGGACTGAGCCGCTCCAGCAGCAGGAGCGCCGCCATCGACAGCGAATCGGCCAGCTCCGCCGACCGCTCCGGATCCTGGTACGGATCGCTCAGCAGCGGCTCCGGGAACCACGGCCCCACATACGCCTCCCGCCGCACCCGCGCCGACCGCAGCACATCGATCGCGATCCGCGTCACCGCCGCCGACAGATATGCCTTGACCGACGCGGGCCGGGTCGCCGCACCGTCGAACCGCAGCCAGGTCTCCTGAACCGCGTCCTCCGCCTCCCCGACGCTGCCCAGAATCCGGTAGGCGAGCGAGAAGAGCAGCGGCCGCAGCTCCTCGAACTCCTCGACCTTGCTCACACCGCGTCCTTTCCGTGGAGCTGCCCCGGTACGTACTCACCCGCGGGCTGCCGGGTGAGGACGTTCAGCCGGTTCACCATGTTCATGAACGAGATCAGGATCACCAGGGCGGTGAGCTGTTCCTCGTCGTGGTGTGCGGCGGCCCGGGCCCACACCGCGTCACCGACCCCGCCGGCCGCGTCCGCGACCCGGGTGCCCTCCTCGGCCAGTTCCAGCGCGGCGCGTTCCGCCTCGGTGAAGACCGTGGCCTCCCGCCACGTGGCCACCAGCGCCAGCCGCACCGCGCTCTCCCCGGCGGCCGCCGCCTCCTTGGTGTGCATGTCGACACAGACCGCGCAGCCGTTGAGCTGACTCACCCGCAGCGCCACCAGCTCCTGCGTCGCCGCGGGCAACGGCCCCTCCCGCAGCGCCTGCCCCGCCGCCATCAGATGCCGGAAGGACCTCGGGGCGTCCGGGCCGGTGGTGAAGGTCAAGCGTGCGTCCATGTGTGCTCCTCCGTACTCGTCGATCACTCCGTACCTGGGACGAGACGGCGCGGCCGCCTGTGACACGTACCGATGTGAGCTGTGTCTCACCCGGCGGCGGCGAGTCCGGACAACTGCCGCCATGGCGCGGCCGATCGGCCCGGGCGGCGGGTCCCGGCGGGAACACCCTAGGGTTCTCGCCTGTGACCGATTCTGTGACCGACTCTTCCCGCCACCTCGAAACGACGGCGGACGCCTACGACGCCGTCGCCGGGCTCTACGCCGACCTCGTCCGCGGCTCGCTCGACGGACTCCCGCTGGACCGCGCCGTGCTCGCCGCCTTCGCCGACCTCGCCCGGACCCCCGACCCCGGGCCCGTCGCGGAACTGGGGTGCGGCCCCGGATATCTGACCGCGCACCTGCGGGACCTGGGACTGGACGTCTTCGGCGTCGACCTGTCGCCGGCGATGATCGAACTGGCCCGTGAGACCTACCCGGACCTGCGGTTCGAGGTCGGCTCCATGGACGCCCTGGATCTGGCCGACGGCACGCTGCGCGCCCTCGTCTCCTGGTATTCGGTGATCCACACCCCGCCCCGTGAACTGCCCCGGTACTTCGCCGAGTTCCGCCGGTTGCTGGCACCGGGAGGCCACCTCCTGCTCGGCTTCTTCGAGTCGGAGGGCGGGCCGGTCACCCCGTTCGACCACAAGGTCACGACGGCCTACCGCTGGCCGATCGACGGCCTCGCGGAACTGGCCGATGACGCCGGGTTCACCGAAGTGGGCCGGATGCTGCGCGAACCGGGCGAGGGCGAGCGGTTCCGCCGGGGCCATCTGCTGATGCGCAAGGGCTGAGCCAGGGCCGGGCGCCAGGGTCTCCCGGCCCGGCCCTTCTGGCCCGGCCCTTTCCGGCCCGGCCCCTCCTGGCTCGTTCCTCCTGGCCCGGCGCGCTGCGTGGCGCGCCGGGCCGGGCCCTTCCCGGGGGCTTTCCGCCCCCGCTCCTTCCCCGGCTGGAGCGTCTGCCGCCGTTCCCTTCCCCGGCTGGACGTTCCGCTGCCGCGCCCCCGCCGGTGGAAGCTCCCGCGACACCGGTCGGCCCACGCGCTCCCCGCCCGCCCAGGCCGGGGCGGGGGCACCGCCCCGGGGCCCGTGACCGGCGTCGGCCCGCAGCCCAGAAGAGGGCGAAATTCCGTACGGCACAGCCGAGTTGTCCGGCCGTCGCGCTCGGCCCCGGCGGCGCCCCGGCCCTCACCGCCCCGGACGGCCGCCGCCGCCCGGCCTCCCTCGCCGCCGCCCCGGGCGCCTCCCGTCACCCCACCGCGAACGGGATCACGCTTCCCGATGACGCGGTATGGACGCGCCGCGCGGAACGGCTCTAGCCTGGCGTTGGTCTAGACCGCAGCCGGTTTCGCGGTCCTTTTCGCGTGCCGTGGTGTTCCACCGGCCTGTGCGGCGGCGCCGCCCAACAGGCCCGCTCGGTAAGGCAATTCCCCCACAGCGGCTGCCCGCTGCCCGGTGTTCCGGCGTCCGGTGTGTCCGTCCGGTCCCGTAGCCCGGCGCAGGTGCGGCCGCGCGAAGGAGTTCCGGATGAGATCACGTATCGCCGCCCTGCTCAGCGTCGCCACTTTGGCCGCGGGCGTGGCCGTACTGGCGCCCGCCGCCCCCGCGGGCGCCGCGCCCGGGTGTTCCCCGACCGCCTTGACCTGCATGAATGCCGCTACCAAGGCCGAGGGATTCGTCGTCAGCGAGGCCCAGTTCAACCAGATGTTCCCGAACCGGAACGCGTTCTACACGTACCAGGGGCTGACCGACGCGCTCAGCGCCTACCCGGGGTTCGCGAACACCGGGAGCGACACCGTGAAGCGGCAGGAGGCCGCCGCGTTCCTCGCGAACGTCAGCCATGAGACCGGCGGTCTCGTCTACGTCGTGGAGCAGAACACCGGCAACTACCCGCACTACTGCGACGCCACCCAGCCCTACGGCTGCCCCGCGGGCCAGGCCGCCTACTACGGACGTGGCCCGATCCAACTGAGCTGGAACTTCAACTACAAGGCGGCTGGTGACGCGCTCGGCATCGACCTGCTGAACAACCCGTCGCTGGTGGAGAAGGACCCGGCCGTCGCCTGGAAGACCGCCCTGTGGTACTGGAACACGCAGAAGGGGCCGGGCACCATGACGCCGCACGACGCGATGGTCAACGGCGCCGGCTTCGGCGAGACGATCCGCGCCATCAACGGGACCATCGAGTGCAACGGCGGCAACCCCGACCAGGTGCAGAGCCGGATCAACAGCTACCAGAGCTTCGTGCAGATCCTGGGAACCGTACCCGGGGACAAGCTGAGCTGCTGAGCTGCTGAGCGCGCGAGGGGCACCGCCACGGCGGTGAGCGGTCCGTGTGCCGGGCCGGGACCCGCAGGTCCCGGCCCGGCACACGGACCCGCGACTTCTGCTGATCAAGCGTCAACTACCGCTGGATTCCGCGAACTTCACCGAGAAGGCCGTGAAGTCGTACGCGCCCTGCGGCACGCTGCTGCAGGTGCCGGACGTCTTGCCGTTGTTGTCCGGCGGGGTGCACTGACGGTCCCGGTTGACCGACCAGTTCGTCAGACGCGCCATGCGGTGGGAGACCGCGAAGTCCAGCACCTTCTGGAAGTCCTTCTGGGTGAAGAACTCCCCGGTGTCGCTGCGTCCGTTCATCTGGGAGATGCCCTCGTGGGCGTAGGCGGTGGCCTCGTCCCAGCCGAAGGTGGACCGCAGGAGAGCGTTGAACTTCGTCAGCGCCGCGGTCTGGGAATCCGCGCCGTCGAAACCCCCGTCGAACGGCATGATCGAGAAGTTGTCCGGGGTGAAGGACTGGGATTTCGCCTCGTTCAGCATCTGCTTGCCGAACCAGCCGGTGCCGTCGGCCGTACCCGCCGTGGTGACGGAGAGGTAGAGCCCGGGGTTCTCCCGCTGGAGGATCTTGGCGGCGCCGATCTCGTTGTGGATGGCGGCGGTGTTCTCGTACTCCGGCTCCTCCAGGTCGAAGTCGAGCGCCTTGAGGCCGTACTTGTCGATGGCCTTCTGATAGGCGGCGGCCGTCGCCTCGGGGGTGCCGCAGGTCTGGCCGAGTTTGGTGCCGCCGTAACCGCCGACGGAGGCGGAGACGTCGCCGCCCTTCGCGCGGATCGCGTCGATGACCTTCGCCACCGCGGTGTCCTTGTCCACCGGGCTGGTGCCGTCCCACGTCGGCGAACAGCCACCGCCGTTCGGCGCCAGGAGGAAGGCGAGCTGGAACGCCTTGAGGCCGGTGGCGTCCATCACCGCTCCCGCGTCCGGCGGGTCGTTGTCGAGCGGCATGAGGTAGGGCGCCGCGGCGTACCACTTGCTGTCCAGGGCCGTCGGCCGTGGCGCGGCGGTGCGGTCCGCGCCGAGCGCGGATCCGGCGGCGGTGAGCGCGAGGCAGCACGCGGCGACGGCGGCGACGGTCGTTCCGGGGCGACGAGCGGGCACATGACCTCCCAGGGAGAGATGGTCCAGACCAATCGCTCCATAGCGTGGACCCCGCTCCGGGGCGCGTCAATACACCGGACCCGACGGCATACGGATGGCGGCAGACGGACAAGGCGGGCCCCGCACCGGAAGTGACCGGTGCGGAGCCCGCCCGTGAGGTGTGTGGCGCACGGCGCTGATTCGGCGGAGGAGGACGCCGGGTCAGGGGTGGCGGCCGGATGGGTCGGAACGGCGCGAAGGACACCCCTCCCCGCGGCCGGTGCCCGTGAAGCCCCTCACCCGGACGCCGGTTCACCCAGCCGGAACTTCTGCGCCGCGGAGCCGTCGCAGTCCGCGAGGCGCAGCCGGGTGCCGTTGGCGGTGGCGCCGCCGGGGGATTCCAGGCAGCGGCCGGACCGCGGGTTGTGCAGCGAACCGTCGGCGCGCTGCCGCCAGACCTGGCCGCCGGCGCCGTCGCAGTCCCACAACTGGACGGGGGTGCCGTCGGCCGTGCCGTTGCCCTCGATGTCCAGGCACCGGCCGATCGTGCTCAGCGAGCCGTTGGTGTGGTGGTGCCAGTGCTGGTCCTCGGCGTAGGTCTGGCAGTCCCAGAGCTGGACGGCGGCGCCGTTGGTGCCGGTGTCGTCCGCGGCGACGTCCACGCACCGGCGACCGGGGCCGGTGATCGTGGACTGGGGGCCGTTGGGCTCGTCCGTCCGGCCGGAGTAGCCGACGGAGACGACGTTGGCCTGGACCGCCTTCTCGGCCGCGTCGGTCGGGTAACCGGCGACCATCACACCCTCGAAGAACGTGCCCCGGTTCCAGTTGCTGTTGTCGCCGCCGGTGCCGAGGATGATGCCGCCTTCCTGATGCATGGGTTCGTAGCCGCCGCGGTCCGGCAGCGGGCCGTCCCACCAGGTCGACAGCGCACCCTTTTGCGCGTCACCGCCCTTCAGGGCGTACGTGGTGCGCCCGTCGTTCTTCAGCACGGCCGTCACGAACGGGCTCCGGTTCCCGGTGTTCGCGGTGTTGGAGCCGTTCGCGCCCTGGAACATGCCGTTCTCCAGGTCCGCCTCGACCCAGGGGCCCGAACCGCTGCACGGCGCGAAGTAGCAGGTCGTGGCGATGCTCACGGCGTCCATGTGGCCGTTGCCGGTGTCCGCCGGGGTGGCCTCGGCGTTGCCGTAGTCGAAGCAGCAGGCGGACCCCACATGGGTGCCGCTGGCCACCATGTAGGCGCCCTCGGGCCGCCCGTTCACGGCGGTGCCCGAGCCCGCGCCGTGGTTGCGGTAGCCGACGCCCGGCGAGATCCAGATGCCGTAGACCTTGTGCCCGCCCGCCCGCACCGCGATCTCGGCGGCGTCGGCGCCGCGGTCGGGCCCCATACCGGCGGTGCCCGCCGGGCCCGGATCGAGGTCGTTGTGGTGCGCGGTCTGGTCGTAGACCCGGGTGATGGCGCAGGTCGTGTCGGAGCAGAACGCGTCCTGGCGGGCGGCGTCGGCGTAACCGCCCCGGGACAGCAGGCCGATGTCGGAGGTGGCGCCGTCCGACGCCCGGGTCACCTGGTAGAGCGGCCCGTCGTAGGACGACAGCAGGGCGCGGGTGGTGCTGTGCGCGGCGACGCACGGGGTGCCGGTCCCGCCGTAGATGTCGCACGGCAGCGGGGCGGCCGCCTGCGACACCGACGGCAGCCCGATCAGCGCGACGACGACGATCCCCAGGGCCGCCAGCGCGGTCATCAGATGCCGTCGGCGACTGCGCGCCGGGGGCCGGAGAAGGGCGGGTAGGGCGGCGGATTTCCTGGTGCGCATGGTGTCTCCCCGGGTGAGCCGGTACGGAGTCGGAGCGCAATCAGCCTACGCAGCCAGGGAGTTGAACGGCCGTATGATGCCGGCCGGAGTCACGAGCCGCCGCCCGGCCTGTTACGTACGGTCCGGGCCCCCGACCAGCGTCCAGGGGCTGGGGGTGGCCAGCGCCTGCCGGGGCCTGCTCCGCGCCCAGTGGCGTACGGAGGTGGCCAGCACCGCGCCCGGATCGCGCACCGGCCGGGTGGGGGTGAAGGGCTCGGCCATGCTCGTATAGCTCTGGAACATGGCGAGCAGATCGACCGCCTGCTGCTGCACCGGTGAGAGCCACTGCCGGGCCAGCGGCAGGAAGAAACGGTTCCAGCTCTCGGTGGGGACCGTCGGGGGGACGGCGACGGGGGCGACGCCGTGCGCGGCGCGGAACGCGTTGACGGTGTCGCAGGCGATCCGCACCAGTGAACCGAGCCGCAGGGCGGCCGGGCCCGCGGCGAGGGTCTCGGTGCGCGGAGCGGCCGGGGCGGGGCCCAGGGCCGCCGCCACGATCGCGTCGGCCACGTCGTCCAGCGGACTGATCTCCGCGTAGCCGTCCGGGTCGCCGACGACGACGGCGGCGAGGCCGGAGACCAGCGCCGGGAAGAGCGTGTAGGGGCCGGAGAACCGCGAGATGCGGCCGTCGGCGCGGCCGCCCATGATCAGCGGCGGGCGGACCACGGTGACCGGCCCGCGGTGTTCGGCCGTGACGATCTCCTCGCAGACCGCCTTGGACCACTCGTAGCCGTTGCGGTACCCCTCGAACTCGGGGCCGCGCAGATCATCGGGGTTGCGTACGCCGCCGACGTAGGCGGTGGAGACGTGGACGAGATGGGTGGCGGGCCCGGCCAGGGCCAGGACGGCGCGCAGCGGGCGGATGTTGGCGTCGAGGGCCTCGGTGCGGGAGAGCGTCCAGCGTGTCGAGGCGGCGGTGTGCACGATGACGTCCCAGGGGCCGGCCAGCTCCGGCGGGGCCGGTTCGGCGCCGAGGTGCCAGCGGACCACAGGGCGGGAGGCGGCACGGCGTGCGACGCCGGTGAGGCGGGTGCCGGGCGGCGCGGCGGCGCGCAGGCGGTCGGCGACCTCCGTGCCGACGATGCCGGTCGCCCCGGTGAGGAGGATGCGCATGACGGGCTCCTTGCCGAAGAGGACGGGTCAGTGCCCGGGGGTCAGCACGAGACAGGCGTTCTGCCCGCCGAAACCGAAGGAGTTGGACAGCACGGGCGCGAGGGCCACCTCCCGCGGCGCCCCGGCGACCACGTCGATGAGGTCGGCGTGGGCGTTGCGGGCGAGGTTGGCGACCGGCGGGACGGTGCGGCGCGCGGCGCAGACCAGCGCGACGGCGGCCTCCAGCGCCCCGGAGCCGCCGATGAGATGCCCGGTGACCCCCTTGACGGAGGTCACCGGCGGCGGCCCGCCCGCGAAGGCGCGGTGCAGGGCGAGCGCCTCGGCGCTGTCGTTGAGCCGGGTGGCGGTGCCGTGCGCGTTGATGTGCCCGATGTCGCCGGGGCGCAGCCCGGCGTCGGCGACGGCACCGGCCATACAGGCGGCGGCAGCGGCGCCCTCCGGATGCGGCGCGGCTATGTGGAACGCGTCGGAGTTGGTCGCGTAACCGGCGACCTCCCCGTGGATGCGCGCCCCGCGGGCGAGCGCCGACTCCCGCCGCTCCAGGACGAGCAGGGCCGCGCCCTCACCCATGACGAAGCCGTCACGGTCCGCGTCGAAGGGGCGGCTGGCCTCACCGGGCGCGTCGTTACGCAGGGACAGCGCCCGCATCCGGGCGAACGAGCTGATCATGATGGGGGTGATCGCCGCGTCGAAACCACCGGTGACCACCGCGTCCAGCTCCCCGTGCCGGATCCGGCGCAGCGCCTCCCCGATCGCGTTGGCGCCACTGGCGCACGCCGTGGTGTGGGTGAGGCACGAGCCCAGGAAGCCGTACCGCATGGCGATGTGCGCGGCCGCCGAATTGGCCATGGCCCGCGGGACGGTGTGCACCGGCATCCCCATCGGATCGGCGCCGTGGTGCAGAGCGGTCGCCTCCATGGTGGGCAGTCCGCCGATACCGGTACCGAGGTGGACGCCGACGCGCTCCGGCGGCAGCTTCGGCAGCGCCGCGTCCCGGAGGGCGTCGGCGGCGGCGCACAGGGTCAGCATGGTGCCGCGGTCGATCTGCCGGAGTTCACGGCGGCTGAGGTGGGGCGCCAGGTCGAAGTCCGGCACCCGGCAGGCGAAGCGCACCGGCGCGCCCCGCTCGATCAGTTCGCCGACGGGCGCGGCGGTCGGCGTCGCCGCCATGACGGTGGCGAGCACCTCGTCGAGGGTGTTGCCGGCCGGTGTCCGGACGCCGATGCCGGTGACGACGGCGCGGTGCCGGCCGGCGGGATGCGGGGGAGATGTCACCGGCCGGCCTTCCTTTCGGCCAGCAGGGCGATGGCGTGGCCGACGTTCTCGGCGCGGATCAGGTCCTCGGGGGAGATCTGGACGCCGAGGGCCCGCTCCAACTGGGCGCCGATCGCCATCAGCTCCAGACTGTCCACGCCGTGATCGGCTTCGAGGTCGGTGTCGTCGGTGATGTCGTCGGGCGCGGTGCCCAGCACGTCGGCGATGGCCGCCCGGACGGTACGGGCCAGTTCGGGGCCGGTGGCGGAAGTCTGCGGGGCTGCGGGGTCGGTCACGTCGTCTCTCCTGGGAGCGGTCGGAGGGTGCCGGGTCAGCCGGCGGTCGGGGTGCGGCCCGCCCCGTCGAGGGCGGCGTCGAGGATGTCCAGGGCCCTTTCCAGCTCATCGGGCGTGGTGGTCAGCGGCGGCAGCAGCCGTACGGTCGTGGGGCGGCTCAGGCAGGGCGAGACCAGCAGATCGGCGTTGGCCAGCCCGACGACGACCTCACCGGCGGCCTGCGGCGCGGTGAAGTCGATGCCCCACAGCAGGCCCCGGCCCCGGAAACCGCTCATGACGTGCGGATGGCGTTGGTGGAGGACGCGCAGACCGGTGGCCAGCCGCTCGGCGAGCAGCCGCCCGTGACCGGCCAGTTCCTCCACCGCGGTCAGCGCGGCGGGCAGGGCGGCGCAGCTCAGCGGATGCCCGCCGAACGTCGCCGAGTGCAGGAACGGATCGGCCGCCAACGGCGCGTACAGCTCCTGTGAACAGACCATCGCGGAGAGCGGGACGACGCCGCCGCCGAGCGGTTTGCCGACGAGCACCGCGTCGACGGGGAGCCCTTCGGCGAGGGCGACCGAACGCTCCCCGCAGCGCCGCAGCCCGCACTGGATCTCGTCGGCGATCACGAACGCGCCGTGCGCCTGCGCGTCGTGCGTCCACCGGGCCAGCACCTCGGGGGAGAGCGGCACGGCGCCGTTCTCCCCCTGGACGGGCTCGAAGATCAGCGCGGCGACCGGCCCCCGGGCGCACTCGCGGCCGACCGCCCCGGCGTCGTCGGCGTCGAGGTGGACGACGTCCGTGGTGCAGCCGCGCAGCCCCGCGCGGAACAGCGGATGGTGGGTGAGCGACAGCGCGCCGATCGTCTTGCCGTGGAAGCCGCCGCGCACCGCCAGCACCCGGTCCCGGCCGGAGGCGAGGCGGGCGAGCTTGACGGCGACCTCCACGGCGTCGGCCCCGTTGAGCCCGAAGTGGACCTTGGGCAGGGCGCCGCCGAGGTACTCCGCGAGAACGGCGGCGGCCCCCGCGCTGACGGGGTTGGCCAGACTCCGGGTCGAGGCGGGCTGCACCGCGAGCTGCCGCCGCACGGCGGCGGTGACCGCGGGGTGCCGGTGGCCCAGCAGAGTGACGGCGTACGAACCGAAGTCCAGGGCCGTGCGGCCGTCGGAGAGGGTGACCCACGAGCCCGACGCGGCCGACTCCACGGCGCCCCGCCCGGCGAACTTGCCGGTGAGGGCGAGCTTGGGCGACTGATGCCGGCGCACCTGCGCGAAGACCGCGGACGGCAGGTCGCCCCCGGGCGGCGCGGTCATGCGCGGTCTCCTCGGGGGAGCGGCGCGGTGCCACCGGTCAGGCGGCGCTCCAGCGCCCTGAGCATCTGCTCGGCGTTCTCCCGCAGCGCGGTGGCGGCGACGGGGTTGAGCATCTCGGCCAGCAGCGGAATACCGATGTCGAACTCGACGTGCAGCGACACCAGACTGCCGCCGTCGTCGCCCGGGCGGATGGCCCAGTGGCCGACGAAGTGCGCGAGATCGCCGCTGACCTGGTGGAAGTCGAAGCGCCTGGCCACCTCGTCGAGCCGCTCGGCCTCGGTCCATTCGAGGACCGAACCCTTGAGCCGCACCGACCAGGCGGTGGTCCGCTCCCGCGGCCCGGTCCACCCGGTGATCGTCAGCGACTCCACGTTCGCCATGCACGCGGGGTAGCTCTCGACGTCGACGACGGCGGCCCAGCTCCGGTCCGGCGGGGCGGCGATAGGGATCTCTACTTCGACACGGGGCATGAAGTCCCTTTCCGTGAACGGTGGTTGAGGGGCGTCGGGAGTCTTCAGGACCGGGGTGCGAGCGTCCGGGTGAGCGCCGCGCCGAGGGCGCGCGGCAGCAGCCGGCGCAACACCGCGCGCGGCAGCGGACGCAGATGGGTCAGGGCGTAGCGCTGCTCGACCAGCGCGCACCCCAGCTCCCGCTTCGGCTCGTAGGCGGTCTGGGCGAACCGGATGTGCCGGCACCCGCGGGCGATGGCCAGTTCGATCGCCGCGTAGTGGACGTGGTGGTAGAGGTGCGCCTCGTGCGCCAGCCGGTAGTCGAGCCCGATCCGCGCCCCGACCGCGCCGTCACCGCGGAAGAGACAGTGCAGATACGCGACGAGCCGGTCCCCCTCGAAACAGGCCACCAGCCGCTGCTCCGGGCCGCCGGGCCGCGCCAGCGCCCGCAGGAAGGACGCGTCGAGGACGTCGAGGGTCTGCTCGGCCCGCGCCATCACCTGCCGGTACAGCTCCAGCATGTCCGGGACGAGGCCGGTGAAGTCGTCGAGCACCTCGATCCGCAGGTCATCCCGGGCCCGGAACTTCCGCACCTTGCTGCGGACGTTACGGCGCGCCTTGGCGGGGAGCGCGGCCACATAAGCGTCGAACGAGGCGTATTCCAGGGCGAGTTCGGTGTCGGGCATGCTCGGCAGGAGGAAGAATCCGGCCGGTTCCAGGGCCGGCCGCAGGGCCGCCAGCTCGCCGGGGGCGAAGTCCTTGAGGACGACGGTGCCGAGCCGGTGGCGCCGCGCGTGGTCGAGCACCGTCCGCACCAGCAGCCGGGCGACCGGCGCGGACAGCGGCCCGCGGCTCAGGACGTGCCCCTGGCCCAGGAAGTTGCCGCAGAACAGCATCGGCACCCGCAGCACCCCGGGACACAGCCGCCGTACGGGGGCCAGCAGCCGCCGCTCCCGCTCGCCCACGACCCGGTCCAGGCGCAGCCCGCGTACGGCCGCCAGCGGCAGGAGCGCGACCGTCCGGCCCGCCTCGCGGACCACCGCGTAGGCGTAACCGTCCGGGCCGATGGCGCCGCGCTCCATCGCCGCGAACACCTCCCGCGCCCACATCGGATCGTCCGGCGGGGCCAGCGCGTCCCACGTCGCGGCGGGGACCGCGTCGATACCGGTCAGAATCTCGGCCGTGAGGCCGCTCGCCGGATGCATCGCGTCACCCGACCCGCAGGGCCTGGCCGTCCAGGGCCGCGCACAGCGCCTCGGCCGCCGTGCCGCGCGACGGCGGGTGGAAGGTGAGGCCGGTCGCGGCCGAGGCGAGGTAGCTGCCCTCGTCGGAGCCGATGAAGGACATCCCGCCGAGCGCGGCCAGCGCGAGAGGTGTGGCACGGGCGATGGCGTCCTGCGCGGCGTAACGCGCCGTCAGCGCCTTGACCAGCAGCGCCTCGCCCCACTCCGCGCGCTCGCCCATCTCCCGGGCCACGGCCTCCACCGCCAGCATGGCCGCGTCGAGCCCGGTGACGAGCCCGGCCCGGTCGGCGGCCGTGCCCCCGCCGCGCCGCAGCACCCGCTCCACCAGCGCACCGGCCGTGCCCAGATACCCCGCCGTCATCAGCAGCTCGAACCAGAGGAAACCCGCGATGTGCAGGGCGTCCAGCGCGGAGTCGGCGGTGACGCCGGTGGCGAGAACCATCTGCGGATCCAGCACGACATCGGTGAGCACCACCTCCTCGCTCTCCGCACCGGCCAGCACGGAGTTCCCCCAGAAGGGCCGTACGGACACCCCGTCGGCCCCCGCGGGCACGACGGCCACCGCCAGCCGCTCGGTGCCGTCCGCGTCGGTCAGCGTCACGGACGCGGTGAGGATGTCCATGGAACGGGCCAGGCTGCACGGCTTCTTGCTGCCGTTGAGCACGACACGGCCGTCGCGCACCTCGGCGGTGATGGCCGGCCGCAGCACCGACTGACCGGTGCGGCCCTCCGCGAAACCGGACGCCAGCAGCAGCCGGTCGCCCACGACGGCCTCCAGCAGCATCCACGCGAGACCGGCGTCGTGCCGGGTCGCCGCCACCAGCCCGGCCACCGAGAAGTGGTGCATCGTGGTGGCGACGGCCAGCGACGGGCAGCGGGCGCCCACGGCCCGCTGGAGCCGGACGGCCTCCAAGGGGCTCGCGCCGATACCGGTGTGCTCCGCGGGCACCAGCAGACCGGCGCCCCCGGCGTCCCGGAACGCCGCGACCGCGGGGGAGCCGGGCCGCTCCAGCACGGCCAGCGGATGGGCGGCGAGCGCGGCATCGAGGCCGGGCAGCAGCCGTTCGAGCACCTCACGCTCGGTGTCCAGGAAGCTCATACGGCGGTGGCCTTTCCGGGAGGGGTGACGGCCGGCCCGCCGGCGGCGGGACCGTGGCTGACGGGCAGGTCCTCGAAGACCCGGAGGCTGAACGACTCCCGGCGCACCGGCTCCCCGGCCGGCGCCAGACGGGGGAAGCGGGCGAGCAGCCGCCGCAGCGCCACCGCGCCCTCCATCCGGGCCAGGGCGGCGCCCAGGCAGTAGTGCGGACCGCCGCTGAAGCTGAGCACCTTGGTGCCGGTGCGGGTCACATCGAAACGGTGCGGGTCCGGGTGGAGCGCCGGATCGCGGTTGGCGGCGGTCAGCACGGCGGTGACGTTGGCGCCCTCCGGCACCCGTACGCCGCCGATCACGTCGTCCCGCCCGGCGATGCGCTCGGTCATCCGGACCGGGGTGTCCCACCGCAGCGCCTCCTCGACGGCCTGTGGCACCAGCGCGGGATCGGCCGAGACCCGGGCCAGTTGTCCGGGGTGGCGGAGCAGGGCGTGCACGGCCAGCCCCAGCAGACCGGTGGTGGTCTCGAAACCCGCGACGAAGACCAGCAGCAGCGCGTCGGCGAGTTCCCGCGGGGTCAGCGTGCCCTCGTTCTCCCGGGCCAGCGCGGTGGCGAGATCACCGGCCGGTTCGCGCTGCCGCCGCGCCGTCAACTCCTCGAAGTAGCACCGCAGTTGGGTGACAGCGGTGTCCGCCCGCGCCCAGTCCTGCGGGGTGCGTACCGGCTCCAGCAGCCGGCTGGCGTCGCTGCCGAGCGCCCGGAACCGGGCGCGGTCGGCCACCGGCACCCCGATCAGCTCACCGACCACCGCCACGGGCAGCGGATAGCCGATCAGCTCCTGGAAGTTGGCGGTGCCGCCGCCGGAGGTGGCGTCGGCCAGATCGTCGAGCAGACCGTCGGTGATCTCCTCGACGGCGGCTCGCAGCGCGGCGACCCGGCGTGGGGTGAAGCCCTTCCCGGTGAGCCTGCGGAGCCGGGTGTGGTCGGCGCCGTTGGCCCGCAGCATCGAGGAGTAGAAGAAGCCGGCCGCCGGGTGCTCACGCCAGTCCGGCAGATGCTCCTCGCACCAGGACAGGTCGGGGGCGCGGTAGCCGGTGTCGGTGAGGACGGTCTGGCAGTCGGCGTACGTGGTCAGGAAGAAGGTGTCCAGATCCGGGTCGTGGTGGACGGGGGCGGTCCGCCGCAGCGCCTCCAGCGCGGGGTGCGGGTTCTCCCGCCCTTCCGGCGTGAACAGTGAGTGGAGGAGTGCCTGCGCCTGTGGTGCCGGGGAGTTCACGATGCGTACCTCGGGGGTCGGTGCGGATCTCGGTGGCCGGCGGGCGCCGGTGCGGCCGGGCGGTGCTCCGCCGTGGTGGGCGCCACCGCCGCCTGGGATGAAGGTGTTCCGTCACTGCTCCGCCACCGCCCCCTCTCCTGCCGCCCCCGTGCCGTACGGCCGGGGGCGACGTCACGGCCCCGCGACGGCGTCGGCGTACGGCCCGTCATCGCGCCGCCGTTCGCCCGCCTTGTCGCTTCAAAGGACGCTATGTCGCCAGGTTATGGACAGGCAAGGGTGCGAATTCAGACGTTGCGGGCTCCCCGCGTGCCCGCTCCACCCCGACCGGAACTCGCCCCTCGTCCCGCCGGGCCCACCCCATGACCCGTGCCCGTGGGGGAGGCCGAGCGCCGCCGCGGCCGCTGGGCGGCGCCCGGCGGACCGGGGCGGTCGGCCGACGGCGCGGAGGGCGGGCGCCCGAGCGTCATCCCTGCCGGGCCGGCCCCCTCGTGGCGACGTGTCACGGCCCCTCAACGACCCGGTGCGGTCATGGACACGCCCGTTCCGCCCCGCCGTCCGCCCGGAGGCGCTATCCGGCCACCCGCGGGAGCGCGGCGTGCGGGGCGCACGCGGCGGCACCGGAACCACCCGGCTCCGCGACCGGTCCGCGCGGGCGGCGGCTCACCGGGCGGTTCCGCCGGGAAGGGACCGCCCGCACCGGCGTGGGGCACGTACCGGACCGGCGCCCCCGGACCGGCGCCCCCGGACCGGCGCCCCCGGACCGGCCCCCCCGTACGGGCGCCCCCCGCACCGGCCGCCCCGGACCGGGGCCGGGCGATCCGGGACGGCTCCGGTGGGGCCGCGGGGGAGCGGGCGTTAGCTGACGACGCCGTGTTCCCAGGCCCAGGCCGCGATCTCCACCCGGTTGCGGGCCGCGAGTTTCTCCTGGATGCGGCCGAGGTGACTCTTGACGGTGCTGACCGCGAGGGCCAGCCGCTCGGCGATCTCGTTGTTGGTGTGCCCGCGGGCGACCAGCGAGGTGACCTTCAGTTCCTGGCCGGTCAGACGGCGCGCCGCGGCCGCCGCCGCCTCGGCGCGGGGCGGCCCGCTCAGCCGCTCCAGGAGGCGGACGGTCACGGACGGCGAGATGAGGGAGTCACCCTCGGCGGCGGCGTGGACCGCCTCGATCAGCAGCCGGGGGCCGGAGTTCTTCACCACGAAGCCGTTGGCCCCGGCGCGCAGCGCGCCGTAGACGTACTCGTCCAGATCGAAGGTGGTGACGATGACGATCTTCGTGTCGTGCGCCGCGTCCGGGCCCTGGCGCAGACGCTTCGTCGCCTCCAGGCCGTCGAGCTCCGGCATCCGGATGTCCATCAGGCACACATCGGGGCGCAGCCGCTGTACGGCCTCGACGGCTTCGGTGCCGGTGGCCGCCTCGCCGGTCACCGTGATGCCGTCCTGCGCCTCCAGGATGAGCCGGAACCCGGTCCGCACCATCGCCTGGTCGTCGGCGATCACCACTGAGACGCTCACTGCGGGGGCCACTCCTTCGAGGTCGGGGCATGGGCCGGGAGTGGTGCGGGGCGCGGGCGCCGCACCGGCTGCGTTCACCTCAGGGGGAGCGAGGCCGCCAGTTCCCAGCCGCCCTCGGGCATGGGACCGCTGGTCAGTTCGCCGCCCAGTTCGGCGACCCGCTCGGACAGACCGAGCAGGCCGAAGCCGCTGTGCCGGAACCGCGCCCGGCCGCGCTGCTGCCCGGCCGCGTCGTTCCGTACACGGACGACCAGCCGGTCCTCCTCGGTTCCCAGGGCGACGTGCACGGTGGTGGCCGTCCGGGCGTGCTTGCGGATGTTGGTCAGACCCTCCTGGACCACCCGCTCGACGGACCGGGCCACCTGCGGCGACCACGCGGCGCCGTCCGTCCCGTCGGCCACGTCCAGCCAGGCGTGCTGCCCGGGGCCGGGGAAGCGGCGGACCAGCTCCTCGACCGTCGTCATGACGGGGGTGGCCGGGGCCGGAGCCCCGCCGCCCCCGGCGTCGCGCAGCAGCCGGACCATCCGGCCCATCGCCACCAGCCCCTCCTGGCCGGACCGTTCGATGTCGGTGAACACCTCGCGCACCGTCTCCGGGGACCGCCCGGCGATCTGCTCCCCGGCCTGTGCGAGGACGACCACGGCCGTGACGTGGTGGGAGACGTGGTCGTGCAGGTCCCGGGCGAGATCCAGGCGTTCGGACTGCCGCACCCGCTCGGCGGCCGCCCGGCGCCTGCCGTCCTCGGTACGCAGATAGCCGCCCAGCAGGATGCAGCCCACCGCCGGCAGGGTGAACAGCCGGTGGACCGAGCCGATCAGCGGCAGCTCCGTCAGCCCCGGCGCGCGGTCCTCCAGACGCGTCACCGCCACGAACAGCGGCACCACCGACAGCACGAGCGGCCACCGCTGCCCGTACCGGCAGACCACGCACAACAGCCCGAGCAAGCCCAGGAGTTCGGTCCAGCCGGGGGTGCGCTGCGACACCGTGTGCCCCACCAGCGCCGTGGTCAGCGACGAGAGGACCGCGACGGCCACACAGAGCGCGCAGACCTGCCACGTCCGGCCGCTCCGGTACGCCGACAGCGCGACGGCGACCGCGCCCAGGGCCAGGACGCCGCCGGCGAGGACCGCGGCCCCGACGCCGCTGCGGCTGACCACCCCCGCGTCCAGGACGAAGGCGAGCACGCAGGCGCACGCCGCGGCGACGGTCTCCCGCGCGGGGCGGGGGAACGGATGACTCATGGCCAGGAGGTTATCCGCCGCGGGTACGGCGACCCGCACGGCGGAGGGAGCGCGGATACGTACTTTCGGCCGGTATCCGGGCGCGCGAAGACGGACCTGCGGGGGAGGCGGCGGGCGCCGGCGCTGTCCCAGAATGCTCGGGAACGGGTCGTGAGACACCGCGGACAGCCGCGTCCGGGCCGACCGTTCCGCACCACCAGGAGACACCGTGAACCTTCCCGCGTTCCGTAAGCCCGCGATCGTGTCGGCGGTGGCCGGCGCCGTGGCCGTGACGGTCCTGTCGCTCTCCGCCGGCGGTCTGTTCGGCGGAAGCTGGGACGTACGGATGGAGGTGACCGGCCCCGGCACCGCCGATGTCGTCTACAGCTTCTCCGGCGACAGCCAGGGCACGGAGCTGACGGGACGGAACCTGCCCTGGAGCAAGGCGCAGAACGTCGGCTTCGGTTTCAACGACCTCGGGGTCAAGAACGCAACCCCCGGCACCGGTTGCCGCATCTATGTCGACGGCGAGTTGAAGGACGAGCGGACGAAGCCCGACGCCAAGGGCCTCCTGACCTGCTCGGTCAACCTCCAGCAGGACTGAGCCCGCCCGCGGGTGCGCCTCCCGGCACCGGGAGGCGCACCCGCGTCCCGGTGTTCCGCCGCCGTGCGGACGGGGCCGGAGGCGGTGCGCGCGGACGCGACCGCCGCTCCGCGGAATGGCGGCGGCGTGGAACCGTTCCGTGGCGCGAGTGCTCATATATGGGGAACGGGTGTGCGGATGCGGGGCATGTCTGTATGCGTCCTCACGTACACCACGAGTCACGCACGACCTGAACATGACGCACGTCAACAGGTGCCGTTCGCAAGGCACTTGGGATACGAAAGGTCTGCTCGATGAAGATTCGCCGTGCCCTGACGGCCGCCGCCGCGGCGGCCGTGATAGGGCCCGCAACCGTACTCGCCGCGCCCGCCGCGTCCGCCACGGAACCGGTGTCCGGGGCCGGACCCCGGACGACCGCCTCCCCCTCCCAGGACGGGGACGGGGCCGGCCGCCCCGCCCCGGGGACGTCGCCGACCGCCACCCCGACCGCCGGAGAAACCCCCGCGGGGAACGACGGCGCGGGCGAGAACACCGGCGGTGGCGAGGACACCGGCGCCGGCGGGACGGACCAGTCCTGCGCGTTCGAGTCCGACCAGCTCGAGGTGGCGGTCAAGGGGCTGCCGCGCGAGCTGGTCGCGGGCGGTGTCTGGTCCTCCTTCACGCTGACGCTCAGCAACACCACCGGCAAGGCCCTGGAGCAGGTCCAGCCCTACCTGGAAATGGCCTCATCCGAGCAGGTCGACCGGCCGTACTGGGAGATGGAGACCGAGTACCACGACGCCAGGACCGGGAAGTGGGAGTCCTTCCACGACAAGTCCTCCGGGGAGGTCTTCGGCACCTTCGCCCTCGGCGCGCACAGCACCCGCACGCTCGAACTGCGCACCCACATGGTCAAGACCGCCAAGCCCGGCGCCGGATACGCGGTCGCCGCCGGCGACTTCCGCAACGGTGACGGCTCCTGCGGCTCGTCCAAGGAGACCTGGTCCGACCTCAAGCTCCTGCCCGCGGGCGCGAAGCCGACGCAGCCCCCGACCGGCAAGCCCGGCACCCCGGACGAGCCGGGCGCCACGGCCGCTCCCGGCCAGGGTGCCGGGACCGGCGGCGGTACGGGCGGTGGCTCCGGATCCGGCGGCGGCCACGGTCCGCAGGGCGGCGGCCACCTCGCCGTGACCGGTTCCTCGTCCGCGCTCCCGCTCGCGCTCGCCGGCGGCGCCGCACTGGCCGCCGGCGCCGGCACGGTCCTCGTCGTGCGCCGCCGCAAGGGCGCGTCCGCCCCGGGCGCCGCCGCGTAGGCCCGACCGGCCCGCCGGCCATCCGACAACCCGAGGATCCACGGCCTTCCCCCGCACCGGAGCGGAGGCCCGGGGTCCGACGAACGAGAAGAGATCTTCATGAAACTGCGCCGCGCACTGTCGGCCACGGCCGCTACGGCCGCCCTGATTCCCGTGGTGCTCGCCGCCGCGCCCGCCTCCCAGGCGGCCCCGGCCGCGGAACTGCCGTCCTGCAACGAGGTCGGGCGGCCCGCCGACAGCTCCCTCGTGGGCCGCGCGTTCGGCATCCCCGCCCGGGTCGGCCTCGGCGAGTGGACGACGTACACCGCCACGGTCTCCAACTCCTCGGCGCGGGAGCTGAAGTCGTTCCAACTCCAGGGCGACCTGGGCAGTTACGTCTACAACCCGGGTGAGCAGGACCTGACCAAGTACAGCGACCTGCAGTACTGGGACACCTCGGAGAACGCCTGGAAGACGCTGCGCAAGGCCAACGGCGACGCAGGCGGCCCCATCCCCGGCCCGAAGACGCTGAAGCCCCGCGAGTCCGTCCACATGAAGCTGCGCTTCCGGGTGCACAAGGACCTGCCCCTGGACCACCCGTACGACGGGCACACCGCCCTCCAGGGCACCTTCGTCGAGAACTACAAGGGCACGGACTGCCAGGTCACCGGCGGCGCCGGCGCCGGATTCTCCCCTCCCACCGCCTGATACCGGCGGGAGCCGCCGCCGTCAGGGCCGGGCGGCGGCTCCCCGGGCCTCGCGCCCCGGAGACGACCGGTCGCCCCCGGACCCGGCACCGCTGGGCCGGGCCCGAGCGGCACCAACACGCCGACCGCTGCGGGCATCGGGCGGAGACACCCGCGGCGCGGCGCTCCGCGCACCCCGCGGCGCGGCGAACGCCTGCCGCGTCGCACGGGACCGCCTACTCGTGGAAGGCCGTGGTCGACGCGAGCGGAGCCCGCCCGGCCCGCACGCGGTTCACCGGCGCCGTCTCGTCGGCGTACCCGAAGGAGATGCCGACGAGCAGCTTTCCTCCGGTGACGCCGAGTTCGGTGCGGACGGTCCCGGCGTAGAAGCTCAGCAGGCCCTGCGGGCAACTGTCCACGCCGTACGCGGTCATCGCCAGGAGCAGCGTCTGCAGGTAGGCGCCGGCATCCGCGGCCAACCGGGCCTCTCCGTCACCGTGGACGAAGAGGAAGGCCGCGTGCGGCGCGCCGTAGAAACGCAGGCTTTCCGCGTCGTAGGCCGCACGTGCCGTGTGATCGTCGGGGCCGATGCCCAGCGCCCCGTACAGTTCGGCGCCGAACGCCGCCCGGCGTGCCCGGTGCGCCTGCGCGTACATCCCCTCGGAATACGGGAGCTCCACCGAGGTGCGCCGTTTTGCGTGGGCCGTCCGCAGGGCACCGGCCAGGCGCTGACGTGCCGCGCCGCTCACCACCTCCACCTGCCACGGCTGCGTGTTGGAGTTGGACGGCGCGGCGCCGGCCAGCGAGAAGATCCTGCGCATCGTGTCCTCGGGTACGGGTTCCGGACGGAACGCGCGGGTCGCGTGACGGCCGCGTATCAGCTTCTCCGCGCAGTCGCTCAGCTCAGCGGGGACGCGCCTGCTCATGGGACTCCTTGATGACGGAAGAGTTCAGGTAAACGGGGTCGTTTACCTGGGGCACCGTAACGCGGCATGCCGACTTAAGTAAACGAGTGCGTATACTTGCTTCATGGAGACGACCGTGAGTACGGCTGCCGCGGCATCCCGGCGGCGAGGGCGCGGCGGGCGGGAGCGCGTTCTGGCCGCCGCCGCCCGGCTGTTCGCGACCCAGGGCATCGGCGCGACCGGCATGGAACAGGTCGCCGAGGAAGCGCCGGTGTCCAAGCGGACGCTCTACGCGCACTTCCGCACCAAGAACGATCTGGTCATCGCCCACCTGCGGGGCCTCGCACTGTCGGGGGCCACCCTGGAAGGCGTGCTGACCCGTGAGGACATCCCTCCGCGCGACCGGATCCGCAGGCTGTTCGACCCGCCGGTGGCGGACGCTTCTCCGGTGCGCGGGTGTCCGTTCATCGATGCCGCCGCGGAGTTCCCCGACCCGGAGAGCGCGGTGCACTCCTATGCGCGGGAGCAGAAGCTGCGCATGGTGCGACTGATCGCCGCGGTGGTGACGGAACTGGGCTGCCGCGAACCCCTCCCGCTCGCCGAACAACTGGCCACCCTCGCGGACGGGGCGGCCAGCCGCGCCATGGTGCTGGACGAAGCGGACTACGGCCGGCACGCGCGGGCGGCGGCGGAGATCCTCCTCGATCAGGCTTTGCCGGGGAGGACGGGAGAGGGCTGACGAGGAAGGTGCCTGCGGGCGCGGCCGAAGCGGTCATGATCCACCCGGCCGGACCCCGCCTCGCGGGGCGTCTTCTTCCGGCACGCACGGTGATCCGGGCGAAAGCCCCTGGGTCCCGCCGCCGAGTGCGGCCGGAGCTACCGCCTCGTGGCGCTCACCGCGATCCTCACCGCCCGCCCGGCGCGCGCCCGCTCACAGATCCGGGTGCTTCGTCGCCACGTGGTAGTAGCCCGAGTGGAACACCAGCGGGGCGCCGCCGTCCGCCTCGTACTGTTCGACCTCGCCGAGGAAGATGACGTGGTCACCGGCGTCGAGGCGCTGCACGGTGCGGCACTGGAAGCGGGCGACCGCGCCGTCCAGGAGCGGGGTGCCGGCCAGGCCCGGGGTGGTGGGGACGCCGTGGAACTTGTCGTCGGCGGGGGTGGCGAACTGGCGGGAGAGATGGTGCTGGTCCGCGGCGAGGACGTGGACGGCGAAGTGGGTCGCGTCGGTGAAGTCCGGCAGGCTCGGGCTGTTCTTGCCGGGGCACCACAGGACGAGCGGCGGGTCCAGGGAGACCGAGGTGAAGGAGTTCGCCGTCATACCGATGGGGCGGCCGTCGGGGGCGCGGGCCGTCACCACCGTCACGCCGGTGGCGTACTGACCCAGCGCGCGCCGCAGTGCGCGGGCGTCGAAGCGGGCGGCGTGCCGGGTGCGCCGCTCGGCGAGGAAGCGGTGCGCCTCGGCCTCCTCGAACCACCAGCGGTAGAGGGTGCGCGGATCGTCGAACCCGGCGGCGAGGGCGGAGGCGACCGAGGGGATGCCGGCCGCCGCCGTCAGGATCTCGCGGTGGTGCGGGCGCAACTCCGTCAGCAGGGAGTTGGTCCAGCCGACTGCCCACTGCGCCCAGCCGCGCCAGAAGGTGTCGAAGGTGCGCTGCATCCACTGCGGGGAGAAGTCGGCGTCGCCGTGGCGGAGGATGCTGCCGAGGTAGTGGGCGGCGGCCTGGGCCGCGTTGTTCGCCCCCTGGCCGGTGACCGGGTCGTTGAGGACGACGGCGTCGGCCATGCCGAGGACGTGCCGGCCGGAGGCCAGCCGGGCGACGGGGTGGCGGACGGTCGGCGTGACCCGGCCGCGCAGCACCCCGCCGTCGTCGGTCAGCCGGGCGTGGCGGTGCCGCTCGTACGCGTCGGGGAAGAAGCGGTGGAGGAGTTCCAGCGAGCGGGCGAGGTGTTCCCCGGGGGTGCGGATGTCGTCCCAGCAGTCCATCGGGCCGCCGGGGACGCCCTCGAAGACCATGATCTCGCAGGGTCCTGTGGTGGTGAGGGCGGGGAAGGAGAAGAACTCGCCGATGCCGGGGACCATCCGGTAGTGGACGGCGGCCTCCCCGTCCCGCGGCGCCGACCCCGTGACGTACGTCAGCGCCAGCGCGCGGCGCGGCCGGTCGTACGGGGAGTGCTCGGCGTCGCGCGGGAAGAGGCCGCTCAGCTCGCCCTTGCCGGTGGAGACCACGACGAGATCATGGGTGCGGGCGTACCACTCCAGGTCGTGGACGCGTGCCTCGTGCAGGATGAGTTCGCCGCGGCCGTCCTCGGCGAACCGCTCCAGCCACGCGGCGCACTTGACCCGCTGGTCGACGGAGCGGGCGGGGGCCTCCAGGGGCGCGTGCCAGGTGACGCCGGGTGTGCCGTGCGGGCCGATCAGGGAGAACGTGATGCCGCCGATGTCCGGGGCCCGGTCCTCCCAGTCGTGCAGGCCGAGTTCGCGCTCGCTCCGCAGCGCGGTGTCGAACATGCACTGACTGGACATGACCGGGCCCCGGCGTATCTCGTCGGGGCCGCGGTCGGTGACCAGGGTGACGTCGTAGCCGTGTGCCTGGAGCCCGAGGGCCAGTTGGGCACCGGCCTGTCCGGCGCCGATCACCGCGATCCTTCTCATGTCCCGCTGTCCCGCTCTCGTTCCCTGGGTGCCGCCGTACCGGTGCGCTCTTCCTGACTCTGCGTCAGGAAGCCACCTCGGCGAGGTAGTTCTGCGCCGCGGCCGGGTCCATGAACCAGTGGAAGAAGTCCCGCGGGTCGTCGAAGCCGTTGACGAAACGGGAGGCGATACGGGGGTTGGCGCTCGCCGCGCCGAACAGCTCCAGGACGTGCTGCGGCGGGGCGCCGAGCATCGCGTTGGTCCAGGCGGTCGAAGACCGCGCGTTGTCCCAGAAGCGGCCGAAGGCCAGCTCCATGAAGGCGGCGTCGTACGGGCGCTCGCCCTGGTCCAGGATGGCGGCGAGGTAGGCGGCCGCGCACTTGGCGGCGTTGTTGGACCCCTGGCCGGTGACCGGGTCGTTCAGGACGACGACGTCGGCGAGGCCGAGCACCCGCGCACCGGAGGGCAGCGTGGCGACGGGTTTGCGGACGGTCGGCGCGAAGCGGCCCGCGAGGGTGCCGTTGGAGTCGGTGAGCGCGACGCCGGTGCAGCGCTCGGCCTCCCACGGGACGTAGGCGCGCAGCAGCTCCTGGAACGTCGCGAGCTGCTGTTCGGGGGCGAGCCCGCCGAAGCGGTCGAGCGGGCCGCCCGGGATGCCCTCGAAGAACATGATGTCGCAGGGGCCGGTGGTGGTCAGGCTGGGCATCGTGAAGTACTCGCCCGCGCCGGGCACGACGTTGAAGCTGACGCCGGGGCGGTCGGGCAGCGGCTCCATACCGGTGACGTACGCCAGGGCCAGTGTGCGCTGCGGGGCGTCGTACGGGGAGCGCCGGGCGTCCCGCTCGAAGAGCTTGGCGATCTCGCCCTTGCCGGCCGCGACGATCACCAGATCGGACTCGGCGGCATAGCGCTCCAGGTCCGCGATGCCGGCCTCGCGGAGTTCCAGGTGGCCGCCGCGGCGCGCGAACTCGCCCATCCACAGCGGCATCTTGACCCGCTGGTCGACGGAGCGGGCGGTGGCGTCGAGGCGGGCGCTGAAGGAGAGGGCCCGGCCGCCCCGGCCGTCGGCGATGTTCACGCCGAGTCCGGCGATCGGCGGGCAGGCGTCGCCCCAGAAGTCGAGGCCGAGGCCGCGTTCGTGGGCGAGGGCGGTGCCGAACATGGCCTGGCTGGACATGACCCGGCCCTCGCGGATCTGGTCCCCGGTGCGGTTCGAGACGAGGGTGACGTCGTAGCCGTGGGAGATCAGGCCGATGCCGAGCTGGAGACCGGCCTGACCGGCTCCGACGATGGTGATCTTGCGCATGAGGGGCCTCCGGGAGCGGGGTGTGCGGTGGGACGGGGCCGCGCCGGGCGGGCGTGGCGGTGCGGTCGGGTACGGGATGCGGCTGCCCGCCGGAGGGGTGGGCGGGCAGCCGCGGGCGGCCGGACGGCCCGGGGGACCGGGGGGACGGGTCCCGGGGCGTCCGGCCGGTCGGCGGGGCTCACCGGCGTGGCGGTGCGGCCTCGGGTGGGGGCGGGGCGCCGGACGGGGAAGCGGAGCCGGGCGGCGGCGCGGTCCCGCCCGGGGCGGCGGTGCGGGGCCCGCGGCGGGCGGGGGCGGTGGGGCGCCCGCCGGGCGTGGTCCGGTCGCCGCGCGGGGCGGTCCGGCCCGGCACTGCCTGCATCGTTGCTTCCCTGCTTCTTCTCGGATCCGCGGCGGTCAGGCATCCACCTTGGTATGGCAAGATCATCGGCGCTATCCGGATTACGCGGGTCGCTGTCCCGAACGCGCATCTCGGCGGTGGAGGTCCACATGCCCGCTGCGGAGCCACCGCTCGCAAACCATCAGCGTTTCCACACGGCGGACATATGGGAGGCGCGGGCCGAGGTCGGCCGCGCCTTCTGCCCGCACGAGCTGCGCATCACGCAGCGCTCGGCGACGCTCGACGCCCGGCTGCACGGCACCTCCTTCGAACGGACCGGGCTGTACTACCTCGACTACGGGACGGAGGTCCGGATCACGCCGGGCGATCTGGAGAGCTTCTTCCTCGTCCAGATCCCGCTCGCCGGACACGCGGAGATCACCTGCGGCCGGGAGGAGATCATCTCCTCCCCGGAACTCGCCTCCGTCCCCTCTCCGACCGGAAAGCTGGACATGCGGTGGGGGAGCGGCAACCCGCAGCTCATCGTCTGGTTCGACCGGACGTCCCTCGAATCGCACCTGGGCAGCCTGCTCGGCCGCACCGTGCGCCGCCCGATCCGTTTCTCCCTCGGCATGGACCTCACCGCGGCGGGCTCCCGCTCCTGGCTCAACGTCGTCGACCTCATGCGCCGCGAGGCGGAAGAACCCGGCGGGATGACGAGCCGGCCCCTCGTGACGCGGCAGCTAGAGGCGCTGCTGATGACCCAGTTGCTGATGGCCCAGCCGCACACCTACACACCGGCGCTCCTCGGCGAGCAGCCGCGCGTCGCGCCGCTCGCGGTCCGCCGCGCCATGGAGGTCATCGAGGGGCACGCCGCCGAACCGCTCACCGTCGCGGAGATAGCGGAGTGCGTCGGCGTCGGCGTCCGCGCCCTCCAGGACGGCTTCCGCCGCCACCTCGACACGACCCCGCTCGCCTATCTGCGCGAGGTCCGCCTCGACCGGGTACGCAAGGAACTCCTCGCCTCCGACCCGGGCACCACGACCGTCACCGCCGTCGCCTCCCGCTGGGGCTTCCTGCACCCGGGGCGCTTCGCGCTCGCCTACCGGCGGCAGTTCGGGGAGCCGCCGTCGGAGACGTTGCGTTCGTAGCGGCCGGGAGCCCCGCCCGCGGGGACCGGCCCGTCCCGACGGCTTCCCGGACCCGTACGGAACGCCCCCGGGCCCGGGACCTGCACCCGCCCGCGCCCGCCGCGACGGCGGGCCGCCCCGGAGGCGTACGGCCCGGCAGCGGGCGGGGCGCGGTGCGGTGGCCGGGGCCGCCCGGACTTCCGGCCCTGGCCCGCGGCCCGCCGCCCGGCCTCTACTATCGTTCGATGTTTCGTCGGCGGGCGCCGGTGCCCAGGTGCCGGTGCCCGCCGCGCCACGCCCACCGCCCGACCCGACACGACGACGTGCGCCGCACGGCGAGGGGCCGGGCAACGAGGAGAGGAACGATCATGCGCGCCCGGAGCATCGGCGCGGCCGCCGCGACAGCATTGGCGCTGGTGGCTGCCCGAGACCTCGTCCAGAAGAAGCACGCACTGCTCAGGAACTTCCCGGTGATCGGGCACGCCCGGTACCTGCTGGAGACGATCGGGCCGGAGCTGCGCCAGTACATCGTGACCTCCAACGACGAGGAGCGTCCGTTCAGCCGCGATCAGCGCACCTGGATCTACGCGTCGGCGAAGGAGGAGAACAACTACTTCGGGTTCGGCACCGACAACGACGTCGAACACGTCCAGGGCCACGCGTACCTCAAGCAGCGCACCTTCGCCGGAGACCTGCCCGACCTGCACGATCCGCTGGCCCCGCTGCCCTCGGCGAAGATATTGGGCGGGCCGCGCGGCCGCGCCAAGGCGTTCCGCCCGGCGAGCGTGGTGAACATCTCGGCGATGAGCTTCGGCTCGCTCTCCGGCGCGGCGATCACCGCGCTCAACGAGGGCGCGGCGCTCGCCGGAGCGATGCACAACACCGGCGAGGGCGGCCTCTCCCCGTACCACCGCAACGGCGGCGACCTCATCCTCCAGATCGGCACGTCGTACTTCGGCTGCCGCAACGAGGACGGCACCTTCAACCTCGACAAGCTGAAGGCCGTGGTCTCCGGCGCCCCGGTCAAGGCGATCGAGATCAAGCTGTCCCAGGGCGCCAAGCCGGGACTCGGCGGGATGCTGCCGGGCGCGAAGGTCACCCCGGAGATCGCCGAGATCCGCGGCATCCCGCTCGGGGAGGACTGCGCCTCCCCCTCGCGCCACACCGCCTTCCACGACGTCGACTCGATGCTCGACTTCGTCGAACTGCTCGCCACCGAGACCGGTCTGCCGGTCGGCATCAAGAGCGCGGTCGGTGAGATGGACTTCTGGCAGGAGCTGGCCACGCTGATGGCGCGCGGCGACCGCGGCGTGGACTTCGTGACCGTCGACGGCGGCGAGGGCGGCACCGGCGCGGCGCCGCTGACCTTCGCCGACTCGGTGTCGCTGCCGTTCCGGATGGGCTTCTCCCGGGTCTACGGCACCTTCGCCGAGCGGGGGCTGACCGACGACCTGACCTTCATCGGCTCCGGCAAGCTCGGCCTGCCCGAGAACGCCGCCGTCGCCTTCGCCCTGGGCGTCGACATGATCAACGTCGCCCGTGAGGCGATGCTCTCCATCGGCTGCATCCAGGCGCAGAAGTGCCACACCGACAAGTGCCCCACCGGCATCGCCACCCAGAACCCCTGGCTGGCCCGCGGCCTCGACCCGGCGTCGAAGGCCACCCGCGCCGCCGTCTACCTGCGCACCCTGCGCAAGGAACTGCTGAAGGTCTCCTCGGCCGTCGGCGTCGCCCACCCGGCGCTCATCACCGCCACCGACATCGAGATCATGAACGGTGACTACGAGGCCCGCACCCTGGCCGGCGTCTACGGCTACAAGGACGGCTGGGGCACCCTCGGCCCGGACCTCGCCCGGGAGATCACCGAACTCCTCACCCGCGAGCCGGACGCCGCGTAACGCGCAGCGGGCTTCCCCGGGAGTCCGGGACCGGCCGTCACGCCCGGCCCCGGTCTCCCGGGGGAAGCGGCGACCGCCCCGTCCGGTCCCCACGTCACCGCGCGGAACGGCCGCCGCCCGGCAGCCGTTCCGCGTCCCGGATCGGGGCTCCGCCCGGCCCGCCCACGCCTCACCTCGCGGCGGGCGGGGCCACGCACACCTCGCCGCCCGGGCGGACCATGACCCGGAAGGACGGCTGCGGCGCGGTCGCGGGGCCGCGTACCACCGCGCCGTCCACGAGGCGGAACACGCTGGCGTGCCAGGGGCACTCCACACATCCGTCGAAGAGCCGTCCGCCCGACAGGGGCCCGGCCTGATGGCTGCACCGGTCGGCCAGGGCCAGGATCCGGCCGTCCGCCTCCCGTACGACGAGGACGGGCACCTCACCCGCCATCCGGCGCACCGCCTGCCCCACCGGGAAGTCCTCCAACTGGCCGACCGGGTGCCAGCGGTCCGCCACCAGATCGGGCACCGACGCGGTCTTGTTCGTGCCCGCGCCCAGCCGGTAGGCCAGATGGCCGCCCAGCATCCCGCCCGCCCCGGCCGCCGCCAGTCCGAGGAAGCCGAGCGCCTTGGCCCGCACCGCGCGGCCACGGCCGCGCTGCACCCAGGAGGCCGCGTACAGACCGGTCGCCGCGGAGCCCGCCACGGCGTGCACCAGACCGGTGCGCCGCTGCTCCGCCTGGAGTTCGGCCCAGTCCAGCCAGCCCGCCACCGCCGCCGGCACCGCCGCCAGGACCCCGGCCCCCACCAGGAACCGTGCCTCGCGCCGCGCACCGGGCAGGGTGTCCAGGGCCGCCGCGGACAGCCAGGCCCCGAGCGGCAGTTGGACGAGCGAGGGATGCAGCGGATGGCCGAGCGGCAGCCCGTGCGCGACGTCCCGGAAGCGCCCCAGGGGAACGGCCCGCACGACACGCGCGAGCGGAGTGGCCACCAGGTCGAGGCGGCGCATCCGCCCCAACCGGTCGAGGGACCGCACCACGGCGGCGGAGAGCGACGGATGTCCGGGCGCCTCCACCCTCTCGCCGGTATGCACGGGCCGGTCGTGCCGAACGGTCGTCCTGCGCACTGTCGCTCACCCCTTCCGCCGCGGCGGCGGACCGGGCGGGCACCGGACGGCGCATCTCCCGGCCCCGTACGGTCGTCTCCCTCCACCATAAGGACCGGTGAGGAGCCCCGCACGCCTGGCGGGGCGCACGCCCCGGCGGGTACGTCCCGGCCGTTCCGCCGCGGGCCGGGGGGCGTTCCCCGTCTCGTTCCGGCGGGTGACCGCCGACCCCCGTGATTCCGCCGCTGCCCGGAGGACACGGCAGCCGACCGGCTTCACCGGTCGGCCCGGATCCTCGTGCCGGGAAGCCCCCGCGGGCGATCATCCTCTCCGGCTCCCGGAGCGTGAACCCGGAGAGCTTCAGCGCCGAGGTGCGCGCCGAGAAGACCAGCGGCAAGTGGTATGTCGGCAAGTGGTACGTCGGCAACTCCGGCCTTCCCACCGGCACCGGCGACCGCCCCCCCGTCGTGACGTAGCGACCCGGCCGCCGGCACCCCGGACCGCCGCGCACCTCCGGCGGCACGGCCGGGCCCCGGCGCCGCGCGGACGGGCTGCGGGAGACGAGACTTGGCCCGCGCCTCCGGCCTGTGGTCGCATGGTGGCGATGCTCTCCGACGAACCTTCCGCAGACCCCGAGGCCCGGATACCGGCGGGCCGCACCACCCCGGACGATCCGGCCGCGACGGATCCACCCTCTGACGTACCGTCACCCCGCAGCGCCGCGGAGCCGGACGCTCCACCGGCCCGGGAAGCCCCCGCCGCCACCGGCGCCACCCCCACCACCGCCACGGGCTCCGGCGACGAGCACGAGCCCCCGCGGGCCGGGCGCAGACCCCGCCGCATCGTGCGGAGAACCGTGAAGACGGCCGTCGCACTCGCCGTCGTCCTGGCGTTCCTCGCCCTCGGCGACCGGTGGGCCGTGCTCTACGCGGAGAACGCGGCGGCGCGGCAGATGCAGAAGGCGCTGAAACTGCACGCCGAACCCGAAGTGCACATCGACAGCTTCCCGTTCATCGGCCAGATCCTGGCGGGGAACATCGACCACGTCGAGGTCAACGTCCCCCATGTCGACGCCGGGCCGGTCTCCGTCGCCCAGGTCAAGGGCGCGGTGGACGACCTCCGGATCGTCGGCGGCCTGCCGTCCTCCGTGAAGGGGGCGGTGCTCAGCCGGGTGCGCGGCGACATCCTGCTGGACTTCAAGGACCTCAACCGCGAAGTGGGCGCCTCACAGCTCCGCTTGACTCCCGGCCCCGGCAAGAACACCGTGCTGGCCGGCGGCGCCCTGCCCGTGGGCGGCACCCGGGCCCGGGTCGAGGGACGCGCACAGTTGGAGCGCACCGGGGACCGCGGTCTGCGCCTGACCGTCCAGGACACGCGCGTGGTGGTACCCGGCCTGCTCACGTACGTACCGGGCAAGGGCGGCGGCCTGCAACTGACCGCCCCTGTCGCCGGCAAGATGGACGAGGACGAGCTGCGTGCGGCCGCCGGGAAGCCCGTCAGCCCGCGGCAGCGGATGACGGGCCACCTGCTCGACACCCTCGTGGACCATCCGTCGCTGCTGAAGCCCACCGGCATCGACCCCTCGCTCATCCAGGGCCTGCAGAAACTCCGGGAGCCGAAGGTCGCGGAGCGGATGGAGTTCTCCGCCCGGCTGCCGGACGGCCTGCCGGGCGACCTCCGGCTGCGCGATCTCTCCGTGACAAAGGACGGCATCCGGGCCCAACTCACCGGCACGGACGTACCGGTGGGCTGACGACGGCACGGCCGGGACACGGAAGCGGGCACGGCCACGGGGGCGGAGGCGGCGGCGCGACGGACCGGAGCCGAGCGGTGGCACGGACGCGGACACGGCGTCCGTGCCACCGCTGTTCCCGGGCCTGCGGGGCGTCGACGACAGGCGAGCGCTTCAGGCCGGCCGGGCCTGCGGAGCGTTGACGGCAAGGTGGACGCTTCCGGATCGTCCGGCCTGAAGGAAGGGCGCGAGGGCGCGGACGGCCGTGCGCCGTGCCCGCCCGGCATCGGCTCCGGCGCCCGCTGCCCCGCCGTCAGCGCCGCACCGGCCGGATCACGGGCCGGTCGCCGCCGTCGTGGTCATACGGGGCGAGGTGAACCAGTGCGTGGAGTCGCCGGTCGACGGGTGGTAGGAGCCCCATTTGAGGTAGTCCCTGGTGCCGTCGTAGGTGGTGCCGGTGTACCGGGTCGACCCGTCGGCGAACTTCTGCTTCACCCCGTCGAACCACAGCTCAAGAGTGCCGTCGGTGCGGCCCTCACGGAGTTTGAGGGTGTAGGAGTGCCAGGTGCCGTTCTTGACCGGCGCGGTCCACAGCGGCACCGCGGTGTGGTCATGGGTCCACGCCTGGAGCCGGACGCGGTCCCGGGTGGCGTCCAGTTCGACCGGATGGTTCGCCGTGCCGCTGCTCGGGCTGCACTTGAGCTGGAAGATGTACCGGTTCTTGCTGTCGCGGATGTCCGTCCTGGACGACCAGCTCAGGGAGAAGACGCTGCCGGGCTCCAGGTCCGGGCCGACCGCCTCGCACCGCTCCTGACCACCGGGCTGCCGGGCGCGCCACACCTTCCCCTTGGCCGGATCACTCACCACCCCGAAGCTGCCTCCGGAGCACTGGATACCGGGGAACGCGGACGGCCCGGCCTCGATGTCCGGCGTCCACAGCACCCGGCGGGGCGCCGCGGACTCCGCCGACGCCGCCCCTCCTGGGAAGGCGGTGACCGGCAGCGCCAGCAGCCCGGCCGTCACCGCCGTCGTCCATAACGGTGTGCGAAGTGAGCGGGCACGTGACATGAGCACTCCCCGGGCCGGTGGACCGTACGGCAACGGGCGGAAGTGTGACGTGCGCCCCGCGGGATGTACACCCCGCCGTACGGGGATCCGCGGCGGGAGGGAGACGGTCACGGGCCGGGAGGCGGTGTGAGCGACCGGCGCCGAGGAGAAAGCCGGGAAGAGGCGCCGCGGAGAAGGACGCCGAAGGGAAAGCCAGGAAGAGAGAGGTCCCGAAGAAAGAGCCCTCGAACAGAAAGGCAAGGAGAAACGTCTCCCTGCCAGTTTCAAGATATAGCGCACAGGGGGGCTTGCCGCAAGGCCCGGGGGATGCCGCACAATCGTCGGCCGAAGCCATGACCTGCGGAAACAGTGGGTCGACGGGCGCGGGCCGCGGTCGGCGTCAGGGACGTACGGGACGCGGTGGCGAGCCGCCGCGCGGTTGCGGGTGCGCGGTCCGACCGGGCGGCGCGGCCGGGCGGCCCGCCGGAGGAGACGGACGGGGACGAAGGCGTGCGTGACGGAAGACGCGACGGAAGAAGCGACGGAGACGGAGGCGCCGGTGAGGCGAGCGGTGACGGTGGTACGGGGCGGCACGGCTGCCCCGGAAAGGGCGCGATGACCGGGCGGTACGTGACGGACCTCGCCGGGGTCGACGAGACGCGGGGCGCGGTGGTCGGCGGCAAGGGCGCGCACCTGGGCGGGCTGGCGCGGATCGAAGGGGTCCGGGTGCCGCCGGGGTTCTGCGTGACGACGGCCGCCTTCCGGCGGGTGCTCGCGGGGACACCGGCGGTCGGCGGACTGCTCGACCGGCTCTCGCGGGTGGACGCGGACGACCGGGAGGCGGTCCGCGCGCTCAGCGCACGGCTGCGCCGGGCCGTCGAAGGGGCCGCCGTCCCGGACGAGGTGACGGCGGAGATCACCCGCGCGCTCGCCCCGCTCGGCGAGCGGACCGCCTGCGCCGTCCGGTCCAGCGCGACCGCGGAGGACCTGCCGACGGCCTCCTTCGCCGGTCAGCAGGACACGTACCTGAACGTCGTGGGGACGGCGGAGATCCTGCGGCACATCCGCCGGTGCTGGGCCTCGCTCTTCACCGAGCGGGCCGTGCTGTACCGCCGGCGCAACGGCATCGACCACCGCACGGTCCGGATGGCCGTGGTCGTGCAGCGGATGGTCCTCCCGCAGGCGTCCGGTGTCCTGTTCACGGCCGACCCCGTCACCGGCGACCGGCGGACCGCCACCGTGGACGCCGGGTTCGGTCTCGGTGAGGCCCTGGTCTCCGGGCTGGTGGACCCGGACGTCCTCACGGTGCGGGACGGCGAGGTCGTCGCCAGGAAGATCGCCGTCAAGCGGCGCGCGGTGCACGCCCGGCCCGGCGGCGGTACCCGGGAAGTGACGGTCGACGCGCGGCGGCAGGAGCGGCCCGCGCTGACGGACGCGCAGGCGCTACGGCTCGTCCGGCTCGGGCGGCGGATCGAGGCGCACTTCGGCACTCCGCAGGACATCGAGTGGTGTCTGGTCGGCGAGGAGTTCCACATCGTCCAGAGCCGGCCGATCACGACGCTGTTCCCCGTCCCCGAGACCGATGACGGGGAGAACCACGTCTACGTCTCCGTCGGCCATCAGCAGATGATGACCGACCCCATGAAGCCGCTGGGGCTCTCGGTGTGGCAGTTGACGGCCATGGCGCCGATGCACGAGGCCGGCGGGCGGCTGTTCGTCGACGTCACCCGGAGGCTGGCCTCGCCCACGAGCCGCGCCGCTCTCCTGGACCTCATCGGACGGGGAGATCCGCTGGTCAGGGACGCGCTGGAGACCGTGATCGCCCGCGACGGATTCCTTCCGTCGCTGCCGGACCCCGCTCCCGGCGGGCCGCCGGCGGGCGGTCCGCCCGACCCGGTCGCGACCGATCCGGCCCTCGTCACCGAACTGATCGCGCGCAGCCGCACCGCCACCGCCGCCCTGGAACGCGAGCTGGAGTCGCGGAGCGGACCGGCGCTCTTCGACTTCCTGCTGGAGGCGTTCGAGGAGCACAAACGGCTCCTAGGCGACCCGCTGAGCATGCGGGTGATCATGGCGGGGATGGAGGCCACCTGGTGGCTCAACGACAAGCTGGGGGAGTGGCTGGGCGAGAAGAACCCGGCCGACACGCTCACCCTGTCCGCGCCCGGCAACGTCACCTCCGAGATGGGCCTGGCGCTGCTGGACGTCGCGGATGCGATCCGGCCGTGGCCGGAGGTGGTGGCGTTCCTGGAGAACACCGAGGACGACGGTTTCCTCGACGCGCTGGCGAAGCTCCCGGGCGGGACCGGGGCGCGCGACGCCATCGAGGACTACCTCGACCGGTACGGCATGCGCTGCGTCGGCGAGATCGACCTCACGCGGCCCCGGTGGCGCGAGCGCCCCGCCACGCTCCTGCCCGCACTCCTCGACAACGTCCGCACCTTCGGGCCGGGCGCCGCCGGGCGGCGCTTCGAGGAAGGGCGGCGGAAGGCGCTGGAGAAGGAGCGGGACGTCCTGGCGCGGCTGCGGGTGCTGCCGGACGGGGAGCACAAGGCCGCTGAGACGAAGCGGATGATCGACCGGGTCCGCACCTTCATCGGGTACCGGGAGTACCCGAAGTACGGCATCGTCAGCCGCTTCTTCCTCTACAAGAAGGCCCTGCTCAAGGAGGCCGGACATCTCGTCGAGGCGGGGGTGCTCGCCGAGCCGGCGGACGCCTTCCACCTCACGTTCCAGGAGTTCCGCGAGGCCGTGCGGACGCGGCGGGCCGATGCCGGGCTGATCCGGCGCCGCAGGGAAGCGTTCCGGTCGTACCGGGCGCTCACCCCGCCCCGGGTGCTCACCTCGGACGGTGAGGGCGTGAACGGGGCGTACCGGCGCGACGGCGTACCGGACGGGGCCCTGACCGGTCTGCCGGTCTCCGCCGGGACCGTCGAGGGGCGGGCCCGGGTGGTCCTGGACATCGCGGAGGCCGCGCTGGAGCCGGGCGACATCCTCGTCACGGCCTTCACGGACCCCAGTTGGTCCCCGCTGTTCGTCCAGATCGCGGGCCTGGTCACGGAGGTCGGCGGGCTGATGACCCATGGCGCGGTCATCGCCCGGGAGTACGGTCTGCCCGCCGTCGTGGGCGTGGACGGGGCCACCCGGCTGATCCGGGACGGCCAGTTGATCCGCGTGCACGGGGCCGACGGATACGTGGAGATCCTGGCGTGACCCGGACGCGGCGGCACCCGCCCGGCGAACGCCGCGGGCGGGTGCCGCGCACCGGCGGCGGGCGGCCCGGAGTCAGTGCTGCGGGTGGGGGCGCGGGTGGAACACCGAGCGGCGGTGCCTGGTGGCGGTGCCGGTGCCCTTGGTGCCATGGCCGAGGGCGAGACGCAGCCGGACGGCGTTGATCATCTCGCCGACGCCCAGGACGATCGCCATGATGCCCGTGACCAGCGTGAGCGCGGCGAGCGAGCCGAACGGCGAGACGACCATCACGATGCCGGCGAGCAGCGTGATGATGCCGAGGAAGAGCTGCCAGCCACGTGCGGGGGTCGCACGGTCCGAACCGGCGGCCGCGGTCATCATGATGCCGCGTACCAGCCAGCCGAAGCCGATCCAGAGGGCGAGCAGCAGGAGCGATTGCAGGGTGCCCCGGAAGCAGACGAGCCCGAGGAGCACGCTGATCGCGCCCGTGACGAAGTGCAGCGCCCGCAGATGCCCGGGGACATGGGCGCCGAAGGCACCGGCCAGTTGGAAGACACCGCTGACCAACAGGTAGACGCCGAAGGCGATCCCGACGACGAGCAGCGTCTTGCCCGGCCAGACCAGGACGATCACGCCCAGGGCGACCGAGGCCAGCCCGATGGTGAACAGTGCCTGCCAGCCCAGGTTGACCAGGGCGCCCAGCGGGTTGCCCGCCGCGCGGGCGTCCGGGGGCGGGTCACCGTCCGAGGCCGTGGAAGGGGTCGTCATACCTGCCACCTCTTTCATGGACAGCACGGTCGGGTACGGACGCTTCCATCGTCACCCCTTCGGCCCACTCCCGCTTGGGGAGAGCGCCGCCGCACGGGGAGGCGCCCGCCTCGCGCGGTGCGGGGCGGGCGCCTCCCGGCCCGTCCGGGACCGTCCGGAGCGGGCCGGCGACCGGGCGGCGCCGAGGGTGCCGCCCGGGCTCAGGGGCGGCTCGTCAGGTAGCCGCCCATGGAGGTGAAGTAGGCGGCGGCGGGCAGTTCGCGGCCGTCCTCGGTGCGGACGCGGGTGACGGCCAGACCGTGGTTGCGGCCGGTGCGGGCGTCGGCGCCGGCAACGATCACCACACCGTCGCCCTCGCGGTAGAAGATGCGGCCGGGAGTACCGCCGTACACGCCCTCGGAGACGACGGCGGAGAGGATCTCCAGCCGCTTGCCCTTGTGGAAGGTGAAGGCGGCCGGGTACGGGGCGGACTGGGCGCGGACCAGCCGCTCCAGCACCTCGGCGGGCCAGTCCCAGTTGATCCGGATGTCCTCCTCGGCCCGCTTGTGGAAGAAGCTGGCCCGGGAGCGGTCCTGCTTGGTGAACTCGGTCTCGCCGGCGGCGATCCGGTCGAGCGCGCCGATGGTGACCGGGGCGATCAGCTCGACGGTCTTGTGGAAGAGGTCGGTGGCGGTGTCCGCCGGGCCGACCTCGACCGCGCGCTGGTCGACGATGTCCCCGGCGTCGAGCACCTCGTCCATCAGATGCGCGGTGACGCCGACCTCGGTCTCGCCGTTGATGAGGGCCCAGATCAGCGGCGAGAAGCCGGCGTACTTGGGCAGCAGCGAGTCGTGGACGTTGAGGGTGCCGTGCGGCGGGAGGCTGTAGACGCGCGGCGGTATCCAGGTGCGCCAGTTGTTGGCGACGATGATGTCCGGGTCGGCTTCCTTGAGCCGCTGGAACAGCTCGTCGTCGTCGGGGCGGTTGCGGATGACGACGGGGACGCCGTGTTCCTCCGCCAGTTCGGCGACCGAGTCGCTCCAGATCTTCTCGTAGGCGTGCTCGCTCTTGGGGTGCGTCACGACCATCACGACGTCGTGTTCGGAGTCCAGGAGCGCCTTCAGGGTGCGATGGCCCCAGGTTTGGTAACCGAACATGACGACCCGCATCAGGGTTCCTCCTCAGAAGAGCGAAACGATCAGGGGTAAGTAAAGCAAGGCTTACCTAACATCGCAACGACCCCGATTCTGCGGCCGATTGACCGGAGTGGCGGCGTATTGCCCGTTTTGACTGGTCGACAGTCCGGCCAGATCAGGTTAGCTTTACCTAAGTTCCGCTCGGCTGCCGGTCACCGGCGTGCCCGGACCCCCTCTTCCCCCACCCCTGACAGGGCGCCTGGCAGGCGGCCGTCCCGCACGAATGGGAGTGACATGTCACAGCCTCTTCCTGGCGACGCACCACTGATCCACGATCTGATCGGCATCGGCTTCGGGCCGTCGAACGTGGCCATGGCGCTCGCGCTCACCGAGCACAACGCGCGCGTCGGACGGCAGGAGGCGGTCACCGCTCACTTCTTCGAGCAGCAGCCCGGCTTCGGATGGCACCGCGGCATGCTCATCGACGACGCGACGATGCAGGTGTCCTTCCTCAAGGACCTGGTGACGCTCCGGAACCCGACCAGCGAGTACTCCTTCCTCCGGTTCCTCCAGAGCAAGGGCCGCCTGATCGACTTCGTCAACCACAAGAACCTCTTCCCGCTCCGGGTGGAGTTCCACGAGTACTTCGAGTGGGCCGCGGCGAAGGTCGACGACATGGTCTCGTACGGGCACCAGGTCGTCGCGGTCGAACCCGTCGTACGCGACGGCGTGGTGGAGTACCTCGACGTGACCGCCCGCTGCGGCGACGAGACCGTCGTCCACCGCGCCCGCAACCTCGTCATCGGCACCGGACTGCGCCCGGTCATGCCGGAGGGCGTGGAGCGCACCGACCGCGTGTGGCACAACTCCGACCTGCTGACGAAGGTTGACGGTCTGACGGGCACCGAGCCCGAGCGCTTCGTCGTCGTCGGCGCCGGTCAGAGCGCCGCCGAGAACGTCGCCTATCTGCACCGCCGCTTCCCGGACGCCGAGATCTGCGCCGTCTTCTCCCGCTACGGCTACAGTCCCGCGGACGACAGCGGCTTCGCCAACCGCATCTTCGACCCCCAGGCGGTCGACGACTACTTCAGCGCGCCGGAGGACGTCAAGCAGCGGCTGATGGACTACCACGGCAACACCAACTACTCCGTGGTGGACATCGACCTCATCGACGACCTGTACCGGCAGGCGTACCGGGAGAAGGTGCTCGGCGCCGAGCGGCTGCGCTTCATGAACGTCTCGCGCCTCACGGACGTCAAGGAGACGCCCGAAGGGGTCCGCGCCACGGTCAAGTCCCTGGTCACCGGCGAGGAGAGCCTGCTCGACGCCGATGTCGTCGTGTGCGCCACCGGCTACCTGGAGGCCGACGGCCTCGGTCTGCTCGGCGAGGTCGCCGAGCAGTGCCGCCGCGACGAGCGGGGCCGCGTCCGCGTCGGACGGGACTACCGGGTGTCGACCGACCCGCGGCTGCGCTGCGGCATCTACCTCCAGGGCGGCACCGAGCACACCCACGGCATCACCTCCTCCCTGCTGTCCAACACCGCGATACGGGTCGGCGAGATCCTGGAGTCGATCCTCCGCGGCGACGCCCCGGTCGGCTCCGGCGAGGTCCGGCCGGCCGCGGACGCCCGCCAGCCGGCTGCCTGATCCTCCGTCAACTGCCGTGCCGGTGACGGATGTCCTCCGTCGCCGGCACGGCATCCGCCTGCCGCCACTCCACGAGAAAGGGAACGTCCGTGCCCTCTGGTATCCGGTGCCGCGCCGGTGATCCGTCCGGCCGTCAGCGTGAGGTCCGCGAGTGACCCGGCGTCAGGGAGCGGTCGACCGTGCCGACACGGGCACGGCGCCGGGGGAGCGTCCGGCGCTCGCCCGGATCGCGGCCGTGCGGCGGCGCCGGATCACGGGGCTGGGTGCCGTGCTGGCGGTCCTGGTGGTCGCCGCGGTGCTCTCGCTCGTCGTCGGCGCCCGTGCGCTCGGCCCCGGCGAGGTGTGGCACGGGCTGTTCGCGGCGCCGGGCACCGACCGGGACGGCACCGAGATCCGGCTGATCGTGCAGACCGTGCGGCTGCCCCGGACGGTGCTGGCGATCGTGGCCGGTATCGCCCTGGGCGTCGGCGGCGCGCTGATCCAGGGATATACGCGCAACCCCATCGCGGACACCGGTCTGCTGGGGGTGAACACCGGCGCCTCGTTCGCCGTGGTGTCGGCGATCTCCCTGCTCGGGCTCGCCGATCCGTTCCAGTACGTCTGGTTCGCCTTCCTGGGCGCCGGGCTCGCCGGTGCCGTGGTGTTCGGGCTCGCCAGCATCGGGCGGGGCGCCGGCAATCCGCTGACGCTCGCGCTGGCCGGGCAGGGCGTCACGGTCTTCCTCGCCGCGATGACGACGGCGATCGCGCTGTCCGACAAGGCGGCGCTGAACGCCCTGCGGTTCTGGAACACCGGCTCGGTGGCTGGTGTCCCCTTCTCCGTCATCTGGCCGATGGCCCTGTTCGCCGGGGTCGGGCTGATGCTGGCGCTGATCATGCTGCCGTTCCTCAACCTGCTGAACCTGGGGGACGACGTGGCGCGGGGGCTGGGCGTCAACCTCACGGTGGTCCGGACCGTCGGCATCGTCGCCATCACGCTGCTGGCGGGCGCGGCCACCGCTGCCTGCGGTCCGATCGCGTTCCTGGGGCTGATGGTGGCGCACATCGCCCGGTATCTGACCGGGCCCGACTACCGGTGGCTGGTGCCGTACGCGGGTCTGCTCGGCGCGGTCACCCTTCTGATCTGCGACATCGTGGGGCGGTTGGTGGTACGGCCGGGGGAGCTGGACGCGGGTGTTCTCGTCGCCCTCCTGGGCGCGCCGTTCTTCGCGGCCATGGTGTGGCGGGGAAAGTTCAAGAGCGCATGAACGAAACAGCGGTGAAGCGTGAGGTGGTGCCGGGCGTCCGGCTCGGCCGGGTGTCCTTCGTCTGGAGGCCCAGGATTCTTCTGGTCACGCTGGTTCTGACGGCGTTGGCCCTGCTGCTGTTCTGTTTCTCCATCTCCCTGGGGGACTTCCCGATCGGCCTGCCGCGGGTGGTCGCGACACTCTTCGGCCGGGGCGAACGGGTCGACGAGTTCGTGGTGATGGATCTCCGTCTGCCGAGAGCCGCGGCCGGTCTCGTGGTGGGGGTCGCGCTGGGGGTCTCCGGGGCGATCACCCAGTCCGTGGCCCGTAATCCGCTGGCCAGTCCGGACATCCTGGGGATCACCGGGGGCGCCGGTGTGGTGTCGGTGTTCTTGGTGACGGTGTCGGGCGGCACCGCGGTCGCCGGCGCCCTCGGGCTCTCCGGGGCGGCGCTGGCGGGCGGTCTGGGCACCGGTCTGCTGGTGTACTTCCTGGCATGGCGGCGCGGGGTGGACGGCTTCCGGCTCATCCTCATCGGCATCTCGGTGAGCGCCGTGACGGAGGCGCTCACGACCTGGCTGCTGGCCACCGCCGACATCCGGGACGTGGCGCGGGCCCAGGCGTGGCTGGTGGGTTCGCTGGACAACCGGTCGTGGGAGGAGGTCCGCCTGGCCCTGTGGGGCACGCTCGTCCTGCTGGCCGTGGTGGCCTGCGTGGCCTTCCAGTTCAAGCCGCTGCACTTCGGTGACGACGTGGCCGCGGGCCTGGGCGTGCGGTACACCCGGGTGCGGGCGGTCCTGCTGCTGTGCGCGGTGCTGCTGGCCGCGATGGCGGTCAGCGCGGCGGGTCCGGTCCCGTTCGTGGCGATGGTGGCGCCGCAGGTGGCGATGCGTCTGACGAGGTCTCCGACGCCGCCGGTCCCGGCATCGGGCGCGGTGGGGGCCGTGCTGCTGCTCGGCTCGGATCTGGTGGCACGTACGGCGTTGCCGATCACCCTGCCGGTCGGCGTCGTCACCGCCGCGATCGGCGGTCCTTTCCTCATCCACCTGCTGGTGAGGGCCAATCGCCGCTAGGTGGTAGAAAGGTTAGGTAAGCCTAAATTGAGGGGGAGTCATGGTCGCTCAGCACACCACCGGGGCCGAGACCGGGGCCGGTGACGCCCCCCGGCTCGCCGCCAGGGGCGTCACGGTCGGATACGGCGAGCGGACCGTCATCGACACACTGGACGTGACAGTTCCGCAAGGGGTGGTGACCACCATCATCGGCCCCAACGGCTGCGGTAAATCGACCCTGTTGCGGACCCTCTCGCGGCTGCTGAAGCCGTCGAGCGGCTCGGTCGTCCTGGACGGTGACGACATCGGGCGGCTGAAGACCCGGGACGTGGCGAAGAAGCTCGGGCTGCTGCCCCAGTCGCCGGTCGCGCCGGAGGGCCTGACCGTGGCCGACCTGGTCGCCAGGGGGCGCCATCCGCACCAGGGCTGGCTGCGGCAGTGGTCATCGGACGACGCCTCGGTGGTGGAACGGGCGCTGGAGATGACCGGGGTGGCCGATCTCGCCGACCGCGCCGTCGACACGCTCTCCGGCGGGCAGCGGCAGCGCGTCTGGATCTCGATGACGCTGGCTCAGGGCACCGGTCTGCTGCTGCTCGACGAGCCCACCACCTATCTGGACCTGGCGCACGCCATCGATGTGCTCGACCTCGTCGACGATCTGCACGAGGCGGGCCGCACCGTGGTCATGGTGCTGCACGACCTCAATCTGGCCGCGCGCTACAGCGACAACCTGATCGTGATGAAGGCGGGTTCGGTCCTGGCCCAGGGGCACCCGCGCGATGTGATCACCGCCGAGCTGCTGGACGAGGCGTTCGGGCTGCGGGCCAAGGTCATCGACGATCCGGTGGGGGACCGCCCGCTCATCGTGCCCATCGGGCGGACGCACGCCCAGGGAGTGGCAGTTCAGACGGCCGATGCCGCAATTTAGGCTAGGCTAACCTCACTTGCTCACGCTAAGGTCTGCCTGCCCTTAGGTGGGCCCGTATGTGACAGCGCGACAGCAAGGGAACCCGGATGCTCCTCGACCGAACGACACGTACGAAGTCCTGGCGGCGGGTGGCGGCAGCGGTGGCCGCCGCGGCCCTCGGCGCGGGTCTCCTCGCGGGGTGCGGCGCCGGATCGGCGGACGAGGGCGGGAAGGGCGGCGGCGCGGCCGCCTCCGGCGCGTTCCCGGTCACCGTGGAGCACGCGTTCGGGTCCACCACCGTCCCCAAGGCGCCCGAGCGGGTCGTGACCGTGGGCTACACCGACGACCAGGACGTCCTGGCCCTCGGCGTCAAGCCCGTCGGCATGGTCGACCAGTACCCGAACCCGGGGGGCAAGAGCCCCGACGTCAACACCCAGTGGCCCTGGGTGAAGGACAAGTGGGGCGGCGCCCGGCCCGAGGTCATCATGAACAACGGTGACTCCGGCCCCAACTACGAGAAGATCGCCGCCCTGCGGCCGGACCTGATCGTCGCGGTGTACTCCGAGATCGACAAGGACGCGTACGACAAGCTCTCCCGGATCGCGCCGACGGTGGCGCGCACCAAGGCCGAGAAGGAGCCGTTCAGCGCGCCGTGGCAGGACAACGCCCGCCACATCGCCAAGGCGCTCGGCAAGTCCGGCGAGGGCGACAAGATGATCCAGGGCATCCAGGACAAGCTCGCCGGCGTCCGGAAGGCGCACCCGGAATTCGCCCGGCAGAAGGCCGTCGCGCTCTCCTGGTACAAGGACGCCGTCGCGCCGTTCACCACCAAGGACGTCCGCGGGCAGCTCCTGAAGGGCATGGGCTTCAAGGGGCAGGAGGAGATCGACAAGATCGCGGGCGGCAAGTTCTCCGTCCCGCTCTCGCCCGAGCGGATGGACCTCGTCGATGTGGACCGGGTGTTCGTCATCAACGACAAGGCGGACACCGACGCGTTGAAGAAGTCCGCGCTCTTCAGCAACCTCAAGGTCGCCAAGGACGGCAAGGTGTCGTACCTCCTCGACAGTGAGGGCCCGGCGGTCGGCGCGGCGATGTCGCAGGCCACCCTGCTCTCCCTGCCGTACGCCGTCGACCAGCTCGTCAAGTCGGCCGGCCGGGAGTGAGCGCCACGCAGACGCGCACCGCCCCGGCGGCCCTGCGCACGACGACGGGGCGGGAGGCGGCCCGGTGGGTCGCGGCGCACTGCCGCGAGATGCCGTGGCTGACCGCGGCCACCGTGCTCAGCACGGTGGCCGGGGCGGCGCTCCAGATGCTCCCGGTGCTCCTGCTCAGCCGGGTGGTGGACGGAGTGACCGGCGGTGAACCGGCCTCCGCCCTGGTCGTGATCGGCGCCTGGATGGCGGGGGCCGCGCTGCTCGGCGCCGCGGCCACCGCGGTGTCGACCTATCTGATCGGGCGGCTCGGCGCCGACCTCCTCGCGCGGCTGCGCGAGGGCGCCGTCCGCGCCGTGCTCGGTATGCCCAGCGCCCGGATCGAGCAGGTGGGCCGCGGGGATGTGCTCTCCCGGGTCGGTGACGACGTCGCCGTCCTGTCGAAGGGCATCCGGCAGGCCATCCCGACGGTGTTCTCCGCCGGGGTGCTGGTGGCCATCGCCACCGTCGGCATGTTCGGCCTCGACTGGCGGCTCGGTCTGGCGGGCGCCTGCGCGCTGCCCGCCTACGGGTTCGCCCTGCGCTGGTACCTGCCCCGCTCCGCGCCGCTCTACCGCACGCAGCGGGCGGCCCAGGCCGACCGTGCGCAGGCGCTGATCAGCGGCCTGGACGGGATCGAGACGGTACGGGCCTACGGTCTGGAGGCGGACTTCCGTGAGAAGGTCGCCGGCGGCTCCCGGCGGGTGCGGGACCTGGGGATCGAGGTGTTCCGCCTCTTCGGCCGGTTCGTCGGGCGGGAGAACCGTGCGGAGTTCATCGGTCTGGTCCTGATCCTCCTGGTGGGCTTCGCCCTGCTGGAGACCGGCTCCGCCACCCTCGGCGCGGTGTCGGCGGCTCCGCTGGTGTTCCACCGGCTGTTCACCCCGCTGGGCGCCATCATGTTCACCTTCGACGAGGCGCAGAAGTCGGGCGCGAGCCTGACCCGGCTCGTCGGAGTGGTGTCGGAGTCCACGGCGGAACGCCTCGTCGGCGACGCGGACCCGGCGCCGGTGGACGGCTCCGGGTATCCGGTGACGGTGTCAGGACTGACGTTCGCCTACCCCGGGGCGGAGGAGCCGGTCCTGCGGGACGTCGATCTGACGATCCCGGCGGGCGGTTCGCTGGCGCTGGTGGGCGCGACGGGCGCGGGCAAGTCGACGCTGGCCGCCCTCATCGCCGGTATCGGGACCCCGCAGGCCGGGTCGGTGCGGATCGGCACGGCCGACCTCGCCGGGCTGGACGGGGCCGGGGCGCGGGCGCTGGTCAGCATCCTGACGCAGGAGACGCATGTGTTCTCCGGCCCGCTCGCCGACGATCTGCGGCTGGCCGCGCCGGAGGCGAGCGACGCCGAGCTGTGGGACGCCCTGCGCACCGTGGGCGCCGCGGAGTGGGCCGAGGCGCTGCCCGACGGACTGGCCACCGGGGTCGGTGAGGGCGGGGAGCGGCTGGACAGTACGAAGGTCACCCATATCGCCCTGGCCCGGCTGGTGTTGGGCCGCGCGCCCGTCGTCGTGCTCGACGAGTCGACGGCGGAGGCGGGCAGTGAGGGCGCCGCCGAACTGGAGCGGGCGGTGCTGGCCGCCTGTGCCGGCCGCACCACGCTGTTCGTGGCGCACCGGCTCACCCAGGCGGTGGCCGCCGACCGGATCGCCGTGCTGGACGCGGGCCGTGTCGTGGAACAGGGCACGCACGACGAGTTGGTGGCCCTCGGTGGCCGTTACGCGCGGCTCTGGCGCGCCTGGCGAGAGGGTAGTTAGGTCAGCCTTACTTAAGTTAGGCTGACCTTAGTACCTTGGAAGGGTGTTGAGTCTTCAAATGATGGAACCGAGCGCTCGTCTCGTGCTGATCCCCCTTGCCCGCCTGGCCGACGTACGCCGCCGCCTCGGCGACCACGCGGACCGGACCATCGCCGAGGCGTGCGCCATCGGACTGGCCCACTGGGCGACCGGCCGGAGCCCGGCGGGTCTGGACCTCACCCCGGGCACGCTCTTCGCGGACGTCCTCGGCTGGGCCGCCAACGGCGGTACGGCGCCCGAAGGCTGGGAGGTCCGGGACGCCGGTGCGGACGGTATGCGGATCACCGTCCCCGAGGACGCCTGGCTCCCCGGCGTCCAGCTCGCGCTGGACGATCTGACGGACTTCCCGGACCGGCCCCTCGGTACCATCGCCGCGACCGGGGCGGCCGAACGGCTCGCCACCCTGGCCGCGTGGAACGACACCGAGGCCGACCGGGACCGGCCCACCCTCGTGGAGCTCTTCCTCCAGCAGGCGCGGACCCGCCCCGACGCCCTCGCCGTCGTGGACGAACGCCGCTCCCTGACCTACCGTCAGGTCGCGGACCTCTCCGCCCAGTTGGCCCACCACCTCATCGGACGCGGACTCACCGCCGAACAGCTCGCCGGTATCTCGCTGGGCCGCTCCGCCGAGATGGTGATCGCCCTGCTCGCCGTACTCCGGGCCGGCGGCGCGTTCGTCCCGCTCGACCCGCAGTGGCCCGCCGCGCGCCGCGCCGTCGTCATCGACGACGCACGGGTCGTGGTGCAGCTCAACGGCGACGGCGCACACGACGCCGCCGAACCGCCCGCCGTCGCCGTCGACCTCGGCAACTGGGCGTACGGCGCCGAGCCCACCGCAGACCCCGGCGTCACCGTCCACGGCAACGCCCTCGCCTACGTGATCTTCACCTCCGGCTCCACCGGCCGCCCCAAGGGCGCGATGATCCGGCACGAGGCGATCAGCGAACGCCTGCTGTGGCAGTCCCGGGAGATCCTCGGCTTCGGCCACGACGACGCCTCCCTGTTCAAGGCGCCGCTCTCCTTCGACATCTCCATCAACGAGATCTTCCTGCCCCTGGTGTGCGGCGGAAAGCTGGTCGTCCTGCGGCCCGGCGGCGAACGCGACCCGCACCACCTGCTGAGCGTCATCGACGAACAGCGCGTCACCTTCACCTACCTCGTCTCCTCCATGCTCGACGTCCTGCTGGAGATCGACGGCGAATCCGGACGCCTCGCGAGCCTGAGGCACGTCTGGTGCGGCGGCGAAGTCCTCACCCCGGAGCTGTACGAACGGTTCCGCACCAAGCTCGACATCCCGCTGTACCACGGCTACGGACCGGCCGAGGCCACCATCGGCGTCTCCCACGTCATCTACCGGGGCGAGGCCGAACGCCTGTCGACCTCCATCGGCAAGGCCAACCCCAACACCCAGCTCTACGTCCTCGACGACGAACTGCGCCCGGTCCCGGTCGGCGTCGGCGGCGAACTCTACGTCGGCGGCTTCCTCCTGGCCCGCGGCTACGTCAACGCCCCCGGCCTGACCGCGTCCCGGTTCGTGGCCAACCCCTTCGCCTCCGACGGCTCCCGGCTGTACCGCACCGGCGACCTCGCACGCTTCGCCCCCGACGGCTCCCTGGACTTCCTCGGCCGCGCCGACAACCAGGTCAAGGTCCGCGGCATGCGGCTCGAACTGGAGGACGTCGAGGCCGGTCTCGCCGAACACCCCGGCGTACGCCACACCTGCGTCGTCGCGAAGAAGAACAGCGCGGGCGGCACCTCCCTCGTCGGCTACGTCATCCCCGCCGCCGGCGGCGAGGACCTGCGGGCCGAGGACGTCAAGGCGTGGGCCGCCGGGCACATGGTCGAATACATGGTCCCGGCGCACCTCGTCGTCCTGCGGGAGTTCCCGCTCACCCCCAACGGCAAGATCGACCGGCGCGCGCTGCCCGAGCCGGAGCGGACCACCGGTACGTTCGTCCGGCCCGCCACCGACGACGAACGCGCGGTGTGCGCGGCCGCCGCCTCGGTGCTGCGGCTGGAGGAAGTCGGCGTCGACCAGGACTTCTTCGACCTCGGCGGGGACAGCATCCTCGCGATCTCGCTGCTCGGCGCGTTGCGCGGGGCCGGACTCCACGTCACCGCACGGCAGATCTTCACCCACAGCCGCCTGGGCGCCCTGGCCGCCGTCGCCACCCGCCAGGACACCGCACCCGTGGACCACGACGACATCGCCACCGGCCCCGTCGCCGGCTCGCCGATCGTCCAGTGGCTCGGCGAGACCACGGACGCGATCGACGGCTTCGTCCAGTCGGTCGTCCTCACCACCCCCGAAGCCCTCACCGCCGACGCCCTCGACGCGCTCCTCACCGCCGTCGTCTCCCGGCACGCCATGCTCCGCGCCCGGCTCGTCCGAGGCGACCGCTGGAGCTTCGACATCCCGGAGACGGGCCCGGCCACCCCCGGATGGCAGGAGAGCGACCGGCCGCTGGACGACTGCGTGGCCCTCGCCACCGAAGGGCTCGACCCCGAAAACGGCGTGATGCTGCGGGCCGTCTGGCGCCGCGCCGCCCGCCAACTGGTCCTCGTCGCCCACCACGTGGTGATCGACGGCGTGTCCTGGCGCGTCCTCATGGACGATCTGGCCACCGCCTGGCGCCGGTACCGCGCGGGCGAGAGCCTCGAACTGCCCGCGGTGGGCACCTCGTTCCGCCGCTGGACCCAGCTCCTCCAGAACGCGTCCTTCGACGAGGACCGCGCCCACTACGCCCGCCCGCTGCCCGGCGAGGACGCCCCGCTGGGCAGGCGCCCGCTCACCGCCGCCGACACCGTCGCCCGGGAACGGCAGACCACCCTGACGACCGGACCCGGGACCACGGCGGCGCTGCTGGGCGAGATACCCGCGAAGTTCCACGCGGGCGTCAACGACGTCCTGCTGACCGCGCTCGCCGTCGCCCTCGCCCGGTGGCGCCGCGACCGCGGCCAGGAGCAGACCTTCGCCCACATCGAACTGGAGGGCCACGGCCGCGAAGCGCGCCATGTGGCGGACGCCTCCGGCGCCGAACCGGATCTGTCGCGGACCGTCGGCTGGTTCACCACACTCTTCCCGGTGACCGTCGACCCCGGCACCGCGGACGGCCTCACCGACCCCGGGCACCTCACCGCCGCCCTCAAGGCGGTCAAGGAGGACCTCGCCCGCGTCCCCCGCAACGGCCTCTCCTACGGCGCCCTGCGCCACCTCTCCGACGCCGCCTTCCCGGCCCCCGCGCCGCAGGTCCTCTTCAACTACCTGGGCCGCTTCGACGCCGGAGCCGCCGGGGACTGGCAGCTCGCCGGAGCCACCGGACAACTGGGCGAGAAGCGCGACCCGCGGATGCGGCTGCCGCGCGCCCTGGAGTTCAACGCCATCGCCGAACCCGCCGCCGACGGCGCGTACGCCCTCGTCACCACCGTCTCCTGGCCCGAGGGGATGTTCACCGAAACGGACATCGACACCCTCGGCGGCTACTACACGGCGGCGCTCGACGCACTGGCCGCACTCGACACGGGCGGCCACTCACCGAGCGACTTCCCGCTGGTCCGCCTGACCCAGGACGACGTCGACGCGCTGGACGGCCCCGGGCTGCACACCGTCCTGCCGCTGACCCCGCTCCAGGAGGGCCTGTACTTCCACTCGGTCTTCGACGACGACTCCGCGGGCAGCTACGTCGAACAGCAGTTGCTGATGCTGGAGGGCGACGTCGACACAGGCCGGCTCGCCGCCGCGGCCACCCGGCTGCTGACCCTCTACCCGAACCTCGCCGCGCGGTTCACCGCCCTCGCCGACGGCCGCGTCGTCTCCGTACTCACCACCGGCACCGAGGCACCGTTCACCGTCCTCGACCGGCCCGGCATCACCGACGCCGAGCTGCGCGCCCACGCCGAGGCCGACCGCCGCGCCGGATTCGACCTGGCCACCGGCCCGCTGATGCGCTTCACCCTGATCCGCGACCCGGAAGCCGGCCGCACCGTCCTCGTCCAGACCGTGCACCACCTCATCGCCGACGGCTGGTCCGTCCCGCCGATGCTGCGCACGCTGCTCGCCGAGTACCACGCCCCGGGCACGGTCCACCCGACGGGCGGCTTCCCCGACTACGTCGCCTGGCTCGCCGCCCGCGACGAGGAGGAGAGCGACCGCGTCTGGTCCGCCGAACTCGCCGGACTGCCCGGCCCCTCCCTCGTCGCCGAGGGACACACCCCCTCCGACCGCTTCGCCGACACCGCCACCGAGCCCGAGTACGACCTCGACGCCGCCGTCCGGTCGGCCGGCGCCACCCTCAGCGTGGCCGTGCACACCGCCTGGGCGCTGACCCTGGGCGGCATCCTCCACCGCGACGACGTGGTGTTCGGCTCCACCGTCTCCGGCCGCGACGCGGACGTGCCCGGCATCGACGGCATGGTCGGCCTGTTCATCAACACCGTTCCGCTGCGCGCCCGCTGGGACGGCGGCACCACGGCTCGCGAACTGCTCACCGCGGTACGCGAGCACCAGGGCGCGGTCCTGCCCCACCAGCACGTCTCCCTGGCCCGGATCGGCCGCGCGGCGGGCACCGGCACCCTCTTCGACACCCTCGTGGTGTTCGACGTCGCCACCGACGTCGCCGCCCTGCGCCGCCCCGGCGACACCCTGACCATCACCGGCCTGGCCAACGAGGGCGCCCCCCACTACCCGCTGACCCTGGTCGTCGAGCGCTCCCCCGACGGGCGCCCCCGCTTCAACCTGATCCACGACGGCGCCCTGCTCGACGAGAGCGGAGCCCAGGACATCCTGCGCCGGTTCACCTCCGCCCTGGGCGCCCTCCTCACCCGGCCGGACGCCCCCGTCGCCGAGCTGACACCGGCGGACACCCGGACTCCGGCCCCGGTCGCGCCGGTGACCCTCGGGGCCCTCTTCGCCACCGCCGCCGAGCGCGACCCGGCGGCCACCGCCGTCACCCAGTGCGCCCTCGACGGCGCCACCCGGTCCCTGACCTACGGCGAACTGGCCCGGGAGAAGGACGCGTTGGCCGCCACGCTGCGGGCGTCCGGGGTCCGGCCGGGCCGCCGCGTCGCCGTGGCCGTACCGCGCTCCGTGGAACAGGTCACCGCGCTGATCGCCGTCGTCACCGCGGGCGGCGCCTACGTACCGCTGGACCTGGCCTACCCGGACGAGCGGCTGGAGTACATCCTCGCCGACGCCGCGCCGCAGGCCGTCCTCGTCGCCCCGGACCAGCGCGCCCGCTTCACGGCGCTGCTGGAGCGCGCGGGCGTGACCGCCCGGGTGCTGGTCCAGGGCGACGCACCACCGCGGGACGCCCCGGACACCCCGGCGGACGACGGGCCGGGACCGGACGATCCCGCGTACGTGATCTACACCTCCGGCTCGACCGGCCGTCCCAAGGGCGTCGTCGTCCCGCACTCCGCCGTGGTGACGCTGCTCGCGAACACCCGGCCGGACATGGACTTCGGCCCGGACGACGTCTGGGTCCAGTTCCACTCGTACTCCTTCGACTTCGCGGTCTGGGAGCTGTGGGGCGCGCTGGCGCACGGCGGGGAACTGCTCGTCCCCGACTACGGGCTGACGCGCTCCCCGGTCGACTTCCACCGGCTGGTGCGGGAGCGGGGCGTGACGGTGCTCAACCAGACGCCGTCGGCCTTCCACCAGTTCGCCGAGGCCGACCGGCTCGCCGGTGAACCCCTCACCGCCCTGCGCCGGATCATCTTCGGCGGCGAGGCGCTGGACCTCGGACGGCTGCGCGGCTGGGTCGGGCGGTACGGCACCGCCACGCCCGAACTGGTCAACATGTACGGCATCACCGAGACCACCGTGCACGTCACCCACCGGATCCTGACCGACGACGACTTCGCCGCGGGCGACGACGTCAGCCCCATCGGCGGCCCCCTGCCCGGACTCGTCACCCACCTCCTCGACGACCGGCTGCGGCCGGTGCCGCCGGGCACGGTCGGCGCCATCTACGTCGCCGGTGACCAGGTGTCGCTCGGCTACCTGGGACGGCCGGGCCTGACCGCCGGCCGGTTCGTGGCGAATCCGTTCACCGGCGACGGCTCCCGCATGTACCACACGGGCGACCTCGCCCGCCGCACGCTCGGCGGTGAGCTGGAGTTCGCCGGACGCGCCGACGACCAGGTGCAGCTCAAGGGCTTCCGCATCGAGCTGGGCGAGGTCGAGTCCGCGATCCGGGAACTCGACGGGGTGGCCGACGTGGCCGTCACCGTGGCGGACAGCGGGGACCACCTGGTCGCCCACGTCGTGGGCCGGCTGCCGGGCGAACTCTCCGTCCTGCTCGCCGAGAAGCTGCCCGTCCACATGGTGCCGGGCCGTGTCCTGCCGGTGGACGCCCTGCCGCTGACCGTCAACGGCAAGCTGGACCGGAAGGCCCTGATCGCGCGGGCGGCACGGGACGACGCGCCGGAGGCCGCCACCGGCGCCGCGCCCGGCGCGCCCGTGGCCGCCGGCTTCGCGCTCGACGCGCTGATCGGTGTCTTCGCCGACACGCTCGCCCTCCCGGAGGCGGACGCCGACACCGACTTCTTCGCCGCCGGCGGGGACAGCATCGTCGCCATCACCGTCATCAACCGGGCCCGCGCCCTCGGCCTGCCGATCGCCCCGCGCGACGTGTTCGTCCACAAGACACCGCGGGCCCTCGCCGCGTCCCTCACCGCCGCCGCGCCCCGGACCGGGCAGCCCGCCCCGGCGCCCGCACGGCACACGGACGGACCGGTGCCGCCGACGCCGATCATCCTGCGCCAGCGGGAACTGGGCGGCTCCCTCGCCCGGTTCGCCCAGGCCAGGGCGGTCGAGGTGCCCGAGAACGCCGGGCTCGCCGAGGTGGAGCGCGCCGCCCACGCCCTGCTGGCCGCCCACCCCGCCCTGCGGCTGCGGCTGCGGACCGAGCACGGCGTGTGGAGCCTCGTCACCGAACCGGCCCGGCCGGCCACCGTCGTCCGCGCGGAGACCACCGACGCCACGGCCGCCGCGAACGAGGCCGCCGGAAAGCTCGACCCCGCCTCCGGCGACATCGCCGCCTTCACCTGGCTCGCCCCGGCCCGCACCCTGGTGGTCACCGTCCACCACCTCGCGGTCGACGCGGTGTCCTGGCGGATCCTGCTGGACGACCTCGCATCCGCCCTGCGCGGCGCACCCCTCGCCCCGGCGACCACCTCGTACGCCGAGTACGCCGAGGCACTGACGCTGCGCGCCGCCGAAGGCACCGACGCGCTCGGCCACTGGATCGACACCCTCCAGGCACCGCCGCTGCTGCCCGCCGTCGGCGCCCTGCGCGAGAGGACCGTCGTCCTCGACGCGGACCTCAGCGACCTGGTGACGCGCACCGCGCCCGCCGCGCTCGGCGTCGCCCTGACCGAGCTGCTCTGCGGCGCGCTGCGCGCCGCGCTCACCCGCGTCCAGCCGTCGCCCGCCGATCTCACCATCGAGCTGGAGCGGCACGGCCGGGTCCCGGCGCGGGAGGAGCACGACTACACGCGGACGGTCGGCTGGTTCACCGCCATCGCGCCCGTCCGGCTCACCGCGCACACCGACCCGGTCGCCGCCGCCCGCGAACTGGCCGAACGCCAGCCGGACGAGGCCGGGCACGCCGCCTACGGCCGGCTGCGGTACCTCAACCCGCAGACCGCGCCGCTGCTGACCGCCCGCCCGCAGGTCCTCTTCAACTACCTCGGCCGCGGCGGCGAGTCCCGGGCGCTGCACCTCACCGGCGGCGACCGGCCAAGCCCGTACGCCGTGGAGGTCAACGCCTGGACCGACGAGGCCACCGGCTCCCTGCACGCCGCGTTCACCCTCGCCGAGGGCGTCCCCGACACGCTCACCGGGCACTGGCGTGAGGCGCTGGAGTCCATCGCCCGGGCCGCGACGACGGCCGAGCGCACCGCACCGGTCACCCCGCTCCAGCGCGGCCTGTACTTCCAGGCCCAACTGGCCGGCGCGGCCGGACACTACGTCGCGCAGAGCTACTTCGCCTTCGACCGGCGTCTGGAACCCGACGCCCTGGCCGAGGCCATGGGCTGTGTGATGGCCCGGCACCCGGTCGTCGGCGCGGGCTTCACCACCGACGCCGACGGGAGCCCGGTGCAGGTCCTCAAGGCGGGCCGCGAGATCGGCGTCCGCACGGTCGAGCTGTCGACCGACGAGGAGATCGAGGCGCTGCGGACCGAGGACCGCAACACCGGATTCGACCCGGCCGAACCGCCGCTGATCCGGATGACCGTCATCCGGCGGCCCGGCGGCTGCGACGGCCTCCTCCTCAGCTACCACCTGCTGCTCTGGGACGGCTGGTCCCGCGAGATCGTGCTCCGCGACCTCTTCGACGCCTATCAGGCGGTCCTCGGCGGCCGGCGGCCGTCCGTCCTCCCCGCCACCCCCGGCTTCGAGGAGTACGCCCGGGCGATCGCGGCCAAGGACCCCGCCGCCTCCGAGCGTTTCTGGGCGGAGCACCTGGCCCCGCTCACCGGACCGACGCTGCTCGCCGGGCCCGCGCCCGAACTCCCGGACGGTCTGCCGCCCGCCCTGGTGCACACGCTGACCGCCGAGCGGTCCGACCGGCTCCGCGAGACGGCCAAGCGGCACGGCGTCACCCTCAACTCCGTCCTGACCGGCGCGTTCGGCCTGCTCCTCGGCGCGCACACCGGCCGCGGCGACGCGGTGTTCGGCGTGACCGTGTCCGGCCGCGAGAGCGCGGGCGCGCAGGACATCGTCGGCGTGCTGCTCAACACCGTGCCGATGTGGACCCGGGCCCGGCCCGACCACACGGTCCGGGAGTATCTGACGGCCGTCCAGACGGCCCGGGTCGAGGCGATGGAGCACGAACACCTCGGACTCGGCGAGATCCAGCGGGCCGCAGGCCACGACACCCTCTTCGACAACCTCTTCGTGCTCCAGAACTTCCTGGACATGGACGCCTTCGCGGCGATGAACGCCCGCCACGGCATCACCGAGGTCAGGTCGGACGACTCCACCCACTACCCGTTCACCTGGGTCGTCACCCCGGGTGAACGGCTCACCGTCAAGCTGGAGCACCGCCACGGCTCCACCGCCGACGCCCGGCGCCTGCTCGACGACTACGTACGGATCCTGGACGACCTCACCCGCGCGAACGGGCCGGTGGGCGCCCTGCCGGGACTTGGCGCAGTACCGGAGCCGGGGGTCCGTACCGACATCGGCACGGACACCGTGGTCGACCGGTTCGACCGGGCGGCGGACCGCTCCCCGGAGCGGACCGCGCTCGTCGCACACGGCCGCAGCATGACGTTCGCGCAGCTCAGGGACGACAGCCGCCGGCTGGCGGGGGTGCTCGCCGGGCGGGGCATCGGCCCCGAGCGGACCGTGGGCCTGGCGCTGCCGCGCTCCCTGGACTCGATCGTGGCGCTCTTCGCGGTGCTGCGCACCGGCGCCGCGTACGTGCCGCTGGAGCTGGACCACCCGGCCGAGCGGATCGCCTCGATCGTCGCGGACGCCCGACCGGACGTGATCCTCACCGTCGGCGCGGTGGCGCCGCGGCTCACCGGCGACCTCATCGAACTGGACCGCCCGCTCCCGGCGGCCGAGCCGTTCGTGACGTTCACGCCGGACGACCCGCGGCGGCTGCGCCACCCCGCGTACACCATCTACACCTCGGGCTCCACGGGGAAGCCCAAGGGCGTGGTCACCGAGTACGCCGGGCTCACCAACATGCTGATCAACCATCAGCGGCGGATCTTCGCGCCGGTGCTGGCCGACCACGGCGACCGCGTGTTCCGGATCGCCCACACCGTGTCGTTCGCCTTCGACATGTCGTGGGAGGAGCTGCTGTGGCTCGCCGACGGCCACGAGGTGCACATCTGCGACGAGGAGCTGCGCCGCGACGCACCCGCCCTGACCGCGTACTGCCGCGAACACGCCATCGACGTCGTCAACGTGACACCCACCTACGCGCAGCAGTTGGTGGCCGAGGGGCTGCTCGACATCCCCGGGCGGCGCCCCGCACTGGTCCTGCTGGGCGGTGAGGCGGTCACCCCGGCGCTGTGGCAGCGGCTCGCGGACACCGAGGGAACGGTGGGCTACAACCTCTACGGGCCCACCGAATACACCATCAACACCCTCGGCGTCGGCACCTTCGAGTGCCAGGACCCGGTGGTGGGCGTGGCCATCGACAACACCGAGGTGTACGTCCTGGACCCGTGGCTGCGGCCGCTCCCGGACGGCGTCCCCGGTGAGCTGTACGTCTCCGGCACCGGCATCGCCCGCGGCTACCTCGGGCAGCCCGCGCAGACCGCGCACCGTTTCGTCGCGTCCCCGTTCGGCGAGCCCGGCGAGCGGATGTACCGCACCGGCGACCTGGTGGTCCGGCGGCCCGACGGGAACCTGATGTACCTCGGCCGCACCGACCAGCAGGTCAAGATCCGCGGCCACCGGGTCGAGCCGGGTGAGGTCGAGGCGGCGTTCGCGGCGCATCCGGCGGTCCGCTTCGCCGCCGCGGTCGCGCAGCCCGACCCGCAGGTCGACGGCGCGTACCGGCTGGCCGCCTACCTCGTGCTGGACGGCGCCGACCTGGCGACGGTCGCCGCCGAGGCGGGCGCCGGACTGCCGGACTTCCTGCGCCCGACGCACTACGCCCAGGTCGACCGCATCCCGCTGACGGTCAACGGCAAGGCCGACACCAAGGCCCTGCCGGAACCCCGGCCGCTGGGCGCGCTGACCTCGTCGGGGGAGCGCGGCCCGGAAAGCGGGACCGAGTCCGTGGTCTGCGAGTTCTTCGCCGAGGCCCTGGACCTGGACGACGACGAGGTGAGCGCGGTGAGTGACTTCGTCTCCCTCGGGGGACACTCCATGCTGGCCGTCCGGCTCGCCGGACTGCTGCGCCGCGAATTCGGCCCTGTGATCACCATCCGTGATCTGTTCACCCTGCGAACCCCGGAAGCGATTGCCCGCCATCTCGATGACAACTCCTGACACCGCAGGGGCCCGTGGACCGGGCCCCGAAGCGGCACCCGAAACGGGCTCCGGAATCCTCCGGACCGCCGTCCGCCGCAACAGCGGCGCGATGCTCTGGGGCACCGTCCTCATGGGCCTGTACCAGGCGGGTGAGACCGCCTTCCCGATCGCGCTCGGCCTGATCGTCGAGCACACGATGCGGGACCGGAGCCTGCCGGCGCTGGCCCTGTCGATCGCGGCGCTGGCCGTGCTCATCACGGTCGTGTCGCTGTCGTGGCGGTTCGGCATGCGCATCCTGCAGAAGGCCAACACGACCGAGGCCCACCACTGGAGGGTGCGGGTCGCGGCCTGCGGCCTGCAGCCGGTGGCCCGGGACACGGACCTCAAGTCCGGCGAGGTGCTCACCATCGCCACCGAGGACGCCGACCAGACCGCCGACATCGTCGAGGTGGTGCCGATGCTGATCAGCTCCCTGCTCTCGGTGCTGATCGCGGCGGTCGCGCTGAGCATGGCGAGTCTCCAGCTCGGCGCGCTGGTCATCGCCGGGACCGTCGCCATCCTGTCGGTCCTGAGCGTCATGTCGAAGCGGATTGGCAGCAGCACCCGGGAGCAGCAGGCCCGGGTGGCGCGGGCGGGGGCGAAGGTCGCCGACCTGATCACGGGGTTGCGGCCGCTGCACGGCTTCGGCGGCAACCACGCCGCGTTCGGCTCCTACCGGCGGGTCAGCACGGAGGCGAGGCGGCAGGCGATCACCGTCGCCCGGGTGAACGGCACCTACGCGGGCGCCGCGCTGGGCCTGAACGCCGTCCTCGCCGCCTCGGTGACGCTGACCGCCGGCTGGCTCGCCTACCAGGGGCGGATCAGCATCGGCGAGCTGGTCATGGCGGTGGGCCTGGCGCAGTTCATCATGGAGCCGCTCAAGCTCTTCTCCGACATGCCCAAGTACGTGATGATGGCCCGCGCCTCGGCGGAGCGGATGGCGCTGGTGCTGTCCGCCCCGCCGGTGGCGGAGCCCGGGACGGAGCGCCCGGAGCCGGGCGGGTCCCTGGAGGTCGACCGCGTCCGGTACGGGTCCCTGCAAGGCGTCAAGTTCCACATCCCGGCCGGTGAGTTCACCGCCATCGCGGCCTACCAGCCGCGGGCGGCGGCCGAGTTGGCGGCCGTCCTGGCGGTGAACGTCCCGCCGGCCGCCTACGAGGGCGCGGTCCGGCTGGGCGGCCGGGAGCTGGTGGACCTGTCGGTCGAGGCGGTCCGCGCGCAGCTCCTGGTGAACCCTTCCGACGCGGAGATCTTCGGCGGCACGCTCCGCTCCAACATCGACCCGGCGGGGACGAGCCGGATGGTGGCCGAGGCGGTGGAGGCGTCGATGCTGACCGATGTCGTCGCGCTGCACCGCGAAGGGCTGGAGTACGAGGTCCGCGACCGCGGCTCGAACCTGTCCGGGGGCCAGCGGCAGCGGTTGTCGCTGGCCCGGGCCCTGGCGGCGGACGCCGGGGTGCTCGTGCTGCACGATCCGACGACGGCGGTGGACGCGGTCACCGAGCAGCTCGTCGCGCGCAACCTCGCGGCGCTGCGGCGGGGCCGGACGACCGTCGTCCTCACCAGCAGCCCGGCGTTGCTGGACGCCGCCGACCGGGTCCTCGTCCTGGACGACGGCGTCGTCACCGCCGAAGGCACCCACCGTCAACTGCTCGCCGGCGACGAGGCGTACCGGCGCGCGGTGACCCGGTGAAACGGTGACCGCGTGATCCGGTGACCCTGTGACGAGGGGCCCGGACTCCCGGCGGAAAGCCGGGAGTCCGGGCCCCTCGGCCGTCTCACTCCAGGGCCCAGGCGACATCCCTGAGCAGGGCCTGCCGCCAGCCCGCCCGGTCGTGGCCGGACGCCGACCGCGACGTCCGCACGGTCGCACCGGCCCCGGCGACCAGGGACTCGACGCGTTCGCAGTGCGGCCGCATCCGCGTCTCGTGCTCCCCCAGATCGAACGCGATCCGCAGCCCGGGCGGGGCGGGACGCTTGGCCAGCCGCGCGGCGAGAGCGCCGCCGACCGGACCGCCGAGCGGGTCCTGGGCCTCCCCGGACCGCGGTGTCCACCAGAAGGAGCCCGACTGGCAGGCGACACGGGAGACCAGCCCGGGGAACTCCACCGCCGCGTACAGCGCGCTCAGCCCGCCCAGACTCTGACCGGCGACCACCAGCCGGTCCGGGTCGGCCGGGACCCCGCTCTCCGCCACCAGCGGCAGCAGTTCGTCCCGTACCGCCTCCCACAGCTCGGGCCGGCAGCCGAACTCCGCCGCCCGGTCCTTGGCGGGCAGGAAGACCAGCGTGACCGGGGGCATCTCACCGGCGGCGTGCGCCGCGTCGAACGCGGTCATGGCGGGGTGCAGATGGAGCCAGTCGTCCCCGTCGAGCAGCAGGACCACCGGCCCGCCGCCGCCCACCGGGTGGATCCGTACCGTGCGGCGGCCCCCGAGCCGTCCACCGGCCCAGCGGATCCGGGTCCGCGGCAGCGGGAGGACGTCGTCCGGGCCGAGCGCCGGCCAGTGCGGCTGGGGCGGCGCGTCCGGTGTGGCGGCGAGGGAGCGATCGCCGCCGGCGCCCGCCGGGTTCCGGGGGTCGGCGTACGAGGCGCCGTCGACGAGGAACCGGTAGGTCACGCGGAGCCGCGCGGGCATCCGCACCTCGGCGTACCAGCAGTCCGTATCGCCCCACCGGACCAGCGGCACCGGCTTCGACCAGCTCTCGAACTCGGCCACCGCCGGGGCGCCGCGCCACCGGAACAGGGCGGTCCAGCCGCCGTCGCCGTCCGGGACGTACGCGGGGGAGGGCGCCGCCCAGAACGCGTCGCTCCCGGGCGCGCCGGGGAGGCCGAAGGCGGCGAAGGGGTGGGCGGCGCCGGGGTCCGGGGTGGTCCGTGTCATGGCCGAACTCCCCGGTGGCTCGCCGGAATCCGGGGGAGGGGGCCGGCGCCGTTCCCGGCCCGCGCCCGTTCGCGTGGAGGCATCGGTGCTCCTTGTGAGGGAGGAGGGGAGAAGTTAAGCTCTATAATTAGGCGAGCCTAACCTAAGTGTTGAACTCTCCGTGTTCCGCACCGCCTTCACCACCGAACCGCCCCGCGGGCCCGCCGGGCGCGGCCCGCTCCAGGAGGAGCCACCACATGAGCACCAATCCGTTCGACGACGCCGACGGCCGTTTCCTGGTCCTGATCAACGACGAGGGCCAGCACTCCCTCTGGCCGTCCTTCGCCGAGGTGCCCGGAGGGTGGACGGTCGCCCTGGCGGAGACCGACCGCGCCGCCTGCCTGGAGTACATCGAGGCCAACTGGACGGATCTGCGCCCGCGTTCCCTCACGGCCGGCGCCTGAGCCGGAGCCGCCGCTCCGGCCGGACCGGGGCGCGGCGCGTGTCCGCTCCGGCGACGGCGGCCACGCGCCGCCCCCGGAAGCCGCCCGGAAGCCCCGCGCACCCGTGAACGGTGCGCCCCAGGAAGGAACGTCTTGACCACGGCCCCGCCGTCCCCCGCCGCCCTCGCCACACCGCCCCGGGCCCCCGCCGTCCGGCGGCGCCGCGCCCCCGGCTTCTCGGTGCGGCCGGCCCGCGAGGACGACGGACGGGCGCTCGCCGCCCTCTCCCGGCCGTTCGCCCGCACCGGCGCGCTCCGCGAACGCCCGCTCTCGCACTACCTGTCCCGGGCCGCGGACTTCCACGTCGCCGAGGCCCCCGACGGAACCCTCGAAGGCTGCCTCGGGCTGCGCGAATACCCCGGCGCCGGTGTGCTGTACAACTTCTGCGTCGCCGGTCACCGGCAGGGATCGGGCATGGGCGGCCGGCTGCTGCACGCGGCGTTCGCCCGTGCCCGCGGCAGCTCGCTGGCGACGCTGTTCACCGCGACGACCGGAAGCGGCCGGCTCTTCCTCCGCCACGGCTTCGCCCCCGCCGACCCGGACCTGGCGCCGCCCGACTGGGCGCGGTCCCTGGACCCGCGCCGCGACGCCCGCGTCCTGGCCCGCGCCCTGTAACGACCACGAAGGGGCGGGCCCGCGACGGGCCCGCCCCATTTCCGTACGACCGCTCGGCGTCAGACGCCCTCGCCCGACGCCGCGTCGAGGAGTGCCGGCACCGCCGCCACCAAGGCGTCGGCCCGCTCCCGCGGCAGGGTGAGCGCGGGGGCCAGCCGGATGACATCCGCACCCGCGGCGTTCACCAGGAACCCGGCGTCCTGCGCCAGCCGACCGACCCGCGCGGCGACCGGCGCCGTCAGGACGACGCCCACCAGCAGCCCCGCGCCCCGCACCTCGCGGACCAGGGGATGCCGCAGCGCCGCGATGCCGCCGCGCAGCCGCTCGCCGACCCGCGCGGCACGGGCGAGGAGCCCGTCCCGCTCGATGGTGTCCAGGACGGCCAGACCGGCCGCGCACGCGATCGGGTTGCCGCCGAACGTCGAGCCGTGCTGACCGGGCGTCAGCAGCCGGGCGGCGTCGCCGAAGGCGACCGTGGCGCCGATCGGCAGCCCGCCGCCCAGCCCCTTGGCGAGGGTGACCACATCGGGATCCGCGCCCGGCTCCGCCTGGTGCGCGAACCAGTGGCCGGTACGGCCGATCCCGGTCTGCACCTCGTCCAGGACCAGCAGGCTCCCGGCGGCCCGGGTGATCTCCCGGGCGGCACGCAGATAGCCCGCGGGCGCGGGGACGACGCCCGCCTCGCCCTGGAGCGGTTCGAGGACGACCGCCGCGGTCCGCCCGGTGACCGCCGCCCGCAGGGCGGCCGTATCGCCGTACGGCACATGCGTCACGTCCGCGGGCAGCGGCAGGAACGGATCGCGCTTGGCCGGCTGCCCGGTGAGGGCCAGCGCCCCCATGGTGCGGCCGTGGAACCCGCCCTCGGCCGCGACGAGATGCGGCCGTCCGGTCCGGCGGGCGATCTTGAAGGCGGCCTCGACCGCCTCGGCGCCCGAGTTCGCGAAGAACACCCGCCCCGCCCTGCCCGCCAGCGCCAGCAGCCGTTCCGCGAGCGCGACGGGCGGCTCCGCGACGAACAGGTTCGACACATGGCCGAGCCGCGCGGCCTGCGCCCGTACCGCCTCGACCAGCGCCGGATGGGCGTGCCCGAGGGCGTTGACGGCGATGCCGCCGGTGAAGTCCGTGTAGGCGCGGCCGTCCTCGTCCCACACCGTGCTGCCCTCGCCCCTGACCAGGGCCAGCGGGGGAGTGCCGTACGTGTCCATCACCGCCGCGCGCCAGCGGTCGGTGAGCGGGGCCGCGTTGCCGGCGGTCACGCGCCGTCCTCCTCGTCACCGGGCCCACCGGACCCGGTGTCCGGCACCACCGTGGTGCCGGGGCCGTCCTCGGTGAACACGCCCCGCAGCAGCGCGTGCGCCACCCGGCCGTCGACGACCCGCGCCCGGCCGACGCCGCCGCGCACGGCCCGCAGACACCCCTCCATCTTGGGGAGCATGCCGCTCGCCAGCCCCGGCAGCAGCGTGTCCAACTCCGCGGCGGTCAGCCGGCCGATCACCTCGGTGCTGTGCGGCCAGTCGGCGTACAGACCCGCGACGTCGGTCATGACCACGAGCCGGTCCGCGCCGAGCGCCGTGGCCAGCGCCGACGCCGCGAGATCGGCGTTGACGTTGTACACCTGCCCGTCCGCGCCGCGCGCGACGGGCGAGACGACGGGGATCCGGCCCTGCTCCAGCAGCGCGTCGAGGAGGCCGGTGTCCACGGCCACCACCTCGCCGACCTGGCCGAGGTCCACCGGGCGGCCGTCCACCCACGCCGGGCGCCGCACGGCCGTCATGGTGTGCGCGTCCTCGCCCGACAGGCCCACCGCGAACGGCCCGTGGGCGTTGACCGCCCCGACGAGCTGCCGCTGCACCTGGCCGGTGAGCACCATCCGGACGACGTCCATCGTCTCCGGTGTGGTCACCCGCAGCCCGGCCTCGAAGCGCGTCTCCAGCCCGAGCCGGTCGAGCAGCGCGCTGATCTGCGGCCCGCCGCCGTGCACCACGACGGGCCGCAGCCCCGCCTGCCGCAGCTCCACCACGTCCTGGGCGAACGTCCGGTGCAGCGCCGGGTCCACCATGGCGTTGCCGCCGAACTTGACGACGACCGTCCGGCCTTGAAGCTCCTCGCGCCACGGCAGGCCGGCCGTCTCCGGTATCGCGACCGGTGTCTGTACCGGTGTCATCCCCACTCCGCTCATGAGCTGTACGCGCTGTTCTCGTGGACGTACGCGGCCGTCAGATCATTGGTCCACACGGTGGCCGCGGCGTCACCGGCACGCAGATCCACGGTGACGACGATCCGGCGGCCGGACAGATCGGCCGCCTCCCGGGGCTCGCCCTCGGCGCCGTTCCGGCAGAGCCAGACGCCGTTGACCGCCACGTTCAGCCGGTCCGGGTCGAAGACGGCGGAGGTGGTGCCGACCGCGGACAGCACCCGGCCCCAGTTCGGGTCCTCACCGTGCAGGGCGCACTTGAGGAGGTTGCTGCGGGCGACGGCGCGGCCCACCTCGACGGCGTCCGGCTCCGACGCCGCGCCGACGACCGCCACCGCGATCTCCTTGGTGGCGCCCTCGGCATCGCCGATGAGCTGCCGGGCCAGATCCGCGCAGACGGTCCGTACGGCGGCGGCGAGATCGGCGGCGGCAGGTGTGATGCCGGAGGCGCCCGAGGCGAGCAGCAGCACGGTGTCGTTGGTGGACATACAGCCGTCCGAGTCCACCCGGTCGAAGGTGGTCGCCACCGCGTCGCGCAGGGCCGCGTCGAGGACGTCCGCACCGGCGTCGGCATCGGTGGTCAGGACGGCGAGCATGGTGGCGAGGCCCGGGGCGAGCATGCCCGCGCCCTTCGCCATTCCGCCGACCGTCCAGCCGTCGCCGGTGGCCACCGCCGTCTTGTGGACCGAGTCCGTCGTCCGGATCGCGACGGCCGCGTCCTCGCCGCCCTCGGCCGAGAGCCCTTCAGCCGCGGCGGATATCCCGGCCGTCACCCGGTCCATCGGCAGCCGCACCCCGATCAGGCCGGTGGAGCACACCGCGACCTCGTCGGCTCCGGCACCCACCGCCAGCGCCGTACGGTCGGCCATCGTCCGCGCGTCGTCGGCGCCGCCGGGGCCCGTGCAGGCGTTCGCGCCGCCGGAGTTGAGGACGACGGCGGAGAGCCGTCCGCCGGTGAGGACGGAGCGGGACCAGCGCACGGGCGCGGCCTGCACCCGGTTGGAGGTGAAGACACCGGCGGCGGCGCGCGCGGGGCCCCGGTTCACGACCAGGGCCAGGTCGAGGTCGCCGGATTCCTTGATACCGGCGGGCACTCCGGCGGCGAGGAATCCCAGCGGTGCGGTCACACTCACGGGGCCACTCCATTCGTGGGCAGGCCCAGCCGTTCCGGCAGGCCGAGGGCGATGTTCATGCTCTGCACCGCGCCACCCGCGGTGCCCTTGGTGAGGTTGTCGACGGCGCTGACACCGATGAGCCGGCGGGCGTCCGCGTCCACGGCGAGCTGCACCTGCGCGGTGTTCGAGCCGAGGACGGCGCCGGTGGCGGGCCACCGCCCGGCGGGCAGCAGCCGGACGAACGGCTCCTCGGCGAAGGCGTCGGCGTACACGGCGCGCACCGCGTCCTCCGCCGCCGGGACCCCGGGGCGCAGCCGGGCGGAGCACGTCGCGAGGATGCCCCGGGGCATGGGCGCCAGGGTCGGTGTGAAGGAGACGGTGACGTGCTCGCCGGCGACCCGGGACAGGTTCTGGACCAGCTCCGGGGTGTGCCGGTGGCCGCCCCCGACGCCGTACGGGCTCATGGAGCCCATCACCTCCGAGCCGAGGAACCGCGGCTTGACGGAGCGTCCGGCGCCGGGGGTCCCGGTGGCGGCGGTGATCACGGCCTCGGGCTCGACGAGACCCGCGGCGTACGCGGGGAACAGCGCCAGGGTGATCGCGGTGGGGTAGCAGCCGGGGACCGCGATCCGGGTGGCGCCGCGCAACTCCTCGCGCGCGCCGGGCAGTTCCGGCAGGCCGTACGGCCAGGTCCCGGCGTGGGCGGAGCCGTAGAAGCGTTCCCAGGCGGCCGAGGACCGCAGCCGGAAGTCGGCGCCGCAGTCCACCACCAGCGCGCCGGGGTCCAACTCCCCGGCGAGGGCGGCCGACTGCCCGTGGGGCAGGGCCAGGAACACCACGTCGTGGCCGCGCAGGATGGCGGCGGAGGTGTCCAGGAGGGGCCGGTCGGCCAGTTCGGGCAGGTGCGGCTGGACGGAGCCCAGCGGCCGGCCGGCGCTGCTGTGCGCGGTCACCGCGCCGATCTCCACGCCGGGATGCGAGGCCAGCAGGCGGAGCAGCTCCCCGCCGGCGTAGCCGCTGGCACCGGCCACCGCGACCCGTACGGTCATGTTCTTCCGTTCTCTCGGTGTGCGTGGGGCGGGCGGCGCGCCCGGGTGACGCCCGGTCGGGCGGCGGGTGCGCGCCACCGCTGGGGGCGGCCCACCGCAGGCCACTGCGACTTAGCTTAGCCTAACCTAAATGTGATGTTGGTGGGGTGCGGTGTACGGCACGCCGCGGGCCGGCGATGAGCAACTGCCGTGCGGCGCACGGCCGGTGAGCGCCGCCCGCGCGCTGGACCGCTTACCTCCCCGCGCCGCACCACCGGTCCGCCGGGGCCGCGGAACGCCGAAAGGCGTCCGGCCTGAGCGGAAGCCCAGGCCGGACGCCTTTCGGAAGGTGTCGCCGTGCGGTCAGCCGGCGTGCGGGAAGAGCGCGGTGAAGGAGTCGACCCCGGCCGCCAGACCACGGCTGAACGGCGCGTCGAGATCCCAGACCAGGAACAGCAAGAACGCGATCAGCGCGCTGAACAGGCCCGCCATCAGCAGCTCCTTGCCCGACCGCCGGATCTGCAGGGTGAAGATCAGACCCACGGTCACCACGGCACCGGTGATCAGCCCGAACCACACGACGGACGGCAGGGTCGAACCGGCCGCGTCGGCACGGGCGTTGCGTGCCCCGTCCGCCACCGCGACCTGATCGGTCAGCGGCTGGTAGGACTGCTCCTCGAAGCTGTCACGGGCCCGGTGATCGGTGACATCGGCGCGGACCTTCCCCAGCAGCTCGGTGCCGCGGTCGGTGATCTCGCCCCGGTCGGCCATCACCGGCCACTCCTTCCGGACCACATACGTGACGTACCGGTCGACGTCCGTACGGATCCGGTCGCGCACCGCCGGGTCGTAGACCCGCGCCCGCTCACTGATCTCGTGCAGGGCCTGTGCCTCGGTACGCACGGTGTCCTCCGCGGCACCCCGGGCCTCCCAGACCCCGGCGATCGCCAGACCCAGGACGATCGCGTAGACGACACCCACCATCATCGTCATGTACTCGATGACGTCAGGGGTTTCGGACGGGTCGTCGTCGTCGCCGATGCGGCGCTGCTTGAGCACCGTGATGGCCAGGACGACGCCGCAGGCGGCGGCCATGGCGATCGCCAGTACCAGCCATTGGGACATGGATATCTCCTACGAGGAACGGCGTCCGGCGGAACCGGACGAGGGGCGCGAGCGGGGACGGAGCGCGACCCCGGCCAGTACGGCCGGGGTGGTGATCAGCAAGGTCCGGGTCACCATCGAGCCGCCGTTGCGCGGCGCGTGCACCGCCGGCGCGTAACTGCGCGGGGGCGCCGGGGAGGCCGGAGCCGGCGAGGGCCGCCGGGGATCGGAGGCGGATGGCGCCGGACGGACCGGCGAAGGCGGTGGCGGCGGTGGTGCGGGCGGCCGGGCGGGCGCCCGGGTCGCGGGGGCCGGGCTCGGGCCGGACTCCGTCGGGCGGGGCCGCGGCGAGGGTTCGTGCGGGGGAGTGGGCGTCGGCCGTGCGCAGGGGAAGCGCCAGTCGGACGGCATCGGGAACCCGGCCGGTATCCCGGCGGGCGGCCAGGTCCCGGCGTAGGCGCAACTGTCACCGGAGGACGCGTAGGCCCCGCCGTCCCCGGCGTGCGCGGTGGCGTCGCCGGACGAGGCGTGGGCGGAATCTTCTCCGGCGGCGGCGTGTCCGCCGCCGTGCCCGGAGCCGCCCGGCGTACGGTGCACGACGCCGCCCCCGGTGGGACGCGTCTGATCAGCCGCCGCGGAAGAGGCCAGGACCGGTACCGAGACGCACCCGGTGAGCAGCAGGAAAGTGGCGAGGCCGGTTATCGGCCGGGGTAATACGTGGAGTTGGCACACGGGCAGAGTCTGTGCGACGCGCGGCCGCTCCAGCCGCGATGATCAACGAGTTCCCTCAATGGTGGGAAAAGCGGATGGTGCACACGTCCGATCAGGGTACGTACGTGGGAACAGACGGGCCCCGCAGCAGGCCAGGGCCCCGCCCGGTACGCCGTTGTCCGCCGTGTGACGGGAGGAACCCACCGAGGAAACAGGGGCGCCGGCCGATCCGGCGGTGGGGCCGGGACGTGGGGAAGCGTACGGAGCCGCGGTCCTGACGACCGGTCCCGAGGGGGCGCCCGCCACCGGAAGCGACGCGCCGTCAGGGCCGGGCGCGGCCCGCATTCCCGGCCCGGGCGGCGACGTCCACGCGGTTGGCGACGCGGACCGACGCGCCCGCCCGCCGGTGGCCGCGCCACCGCTGACCCGGCGCCACGGGCACGAGAACGGCCACGACCGCCGGGAGCGTCACCGGCCCCCGCCGTCGGCGTGGCCACCACGCCGACGACCGCCGCGATCGCCGTGACCGCCGCGATCGCCGCGGCAACCGCGACGGCCGCTCCGGCCGGAGAGTTCGGGCCGCGCCCGAACCGCGCGTCACCGGTCGTGGCCGGGACCGTACAAGAGCCCTGCCGGGGCGTCCCTCCGCCGAAAGGCGGCTCCGTTTTGGTGTATCCCTCCAAGGACGGATACCCGCGAAGGGCCGCCGCCGTGGAGCGTGGACCCGCGACGTCCGCACCAGATCGAGGAGAGCGCCGTGGTCCTGACCGGCACCGTGTCACCGCCCCGTCCCGGGCCGCTGGTCCGCTCGCTCCGGAACCGGCCGCTGCTCGGCTTCTTCGCGCTGGCCTACGTCCCGGCCTGGACCTATGAGCTGGTCGGCATCCTCGTCCTGCGGCTCCCGCTGGTGCCGTGGATGTTCCCCGCGCCGTTCCTCGGTCCCTTCCTGGCGGCCTTCGTGGTGACCGCGGCCACCGGTGGCCGCACCGGCGTACGGGCGCTCCTGCGCGACCTGGCCCGTTGGCGCGCCGGAATCCGCTGGTACCTGCTGGTCCTGGCCGGCGTCCCGGCCCTGCTGATGCTCTGTGTGCTGCCGCTGCCCGGCGCGGCGGCGGCGTTCCACCCCACGCCCGGGCTGCTGGGCGGGTACGCCGCCGGGTTCGCCGCCGTGCTGCTGGCGGGCGGGCCGCTCGGGGAGGAGCCGGGATGGCGCTGCTTCGCCACACCGCGCCTCCAGGCCCGCTACGGTCCGGCGCTCGGCACCTTCGTACTGGGCCTGCTGTGGGGCCTGTGGCATCTGCCGCTCTTCCTGATCCGGGGCTACCACCACGCCGGGTCCCACCCGACCGGGCTCCTCGTCCCGTACCTGGTCTTCCTCGGCTTCACGGCCGCCGTCTCGTACCTGTTCACCTGGATCCACAACAACACGGCCGGCAGCGGCCCCGTCGCCGTCCTGCTCCACACCGTCCTCAACGCCTCCCTCCTGCCGGTGCTCTTCCCCGGCGTCGCCGACTCCCTCCGGTACGGACTCGTGCAGGACGCCGTCTTCGCGCTCCTGGCCGCCGTCCTCCTCCTGACGACCCGAGGACGGCTGGGGCACCGGGGCCCGCTCACCGGAACGTGAGCTTCACCGGCGCCCGTACGCGGGAGCGGGACCGTTCAGTCCTCGCAGCCGTCGATGTCGTCGTCGCACCCGTCCACATCGCCGGGGGCGATCGCGCTGAGACGCCATGCGAGGAGCCCCGTGCCGTGCTGGTCGGGGGCGACGCGCGCCGTGAAGGGCTTGCCCGCCGGGAGGTTGAAGTGGTCCGCCTCGCGGTCCTGGCACTCCACCCCGTAGGGCTGCTCCTCCTCGCCCCGGGACAGTGTCAGGGTCAGCTCCCCGGCCCCGTCCGTGTCACAGGTGATCTCGAACCGGTACGGCCGCCCGGCGTTCGCGGGGAAGGACTTGTCCAGCCCCGAGCCGATGTACGCGGTGCCCGAGTCGGCGACTTCCGCTTCCGTACCGTCGTCGGCGGCGGCGTCCAGCGCACGCTGTGCGCGCCGCAACGCGTCGTCCGGCTCCCAGGCGCGGGCGCCCCCGGCGGACGCGGACGGCTCCGACGCGGGTCCGGAGCTTTCCCGCGGCCCGCTCCCGCTCCCACCGCCGTCGGTCCGTCCGTCCGCGCAGCCGGACAGCAGGACGGCCAGGGCGGTCAGGACGGCGGCGGACAGCGGACGGGTGTGAGGCAGGCGCATAGGACGATTCTCCCCGGACGGCGTGGTCCGTCGGACCGTCAGGGGGCCGGCGGGGGCACCGTTCCACCAGGTCAGCCGTCCTGTACCGCCGGCACCGCGCTCGCGGGGGCTGCCGCGAAGGCCGTGATGAGGAAAGCGTCAGCGGCTTCGGAGCGGGCGCTCCCCGGCGCCGCCGCGGGGGCTCACGGACCGTCCTGGCCGGCGGCGAACGCCTGGACCAGTTTGTGCAGGCGGTAGTGGCCGGGGGTCGGCTCCTGGAGGAGGTTGGCGTCGGCGAGGCTCTCCAGCAGGGGTTCGGCCTCCCGGGGGGTGGTCCCGGCGAGCAGGGTGGCGGCCTTGATATCGATGTCAGGTTCCGGGCGCAGGGCGAGGAGATGCAGCATGCGCCGCTGCGGTACGGACAGCCGCAGATACGAGAGCCGGAGGGAGCGGGCGACGCCGTAGGCACCGGCGGAATGGCCCGAGGAGAGACGTTCCGCCAAGTGGCTCAGATTCCAGCCGGGGCGGGCCCGCAGCCGGGCGCCGGCGAGTTTGAGGGCCAGCGGCAGCCGCCCGCAGTGCTCGACGACCGACTCGACGAGCTGGACCGGCTCGGCCTCGATACGGCGCGCCCCGACGACCGCCGCGAACAACTGGGACGCCTCGGCCTGGGGCAGGACGTCCAGGGTGATCAGCCGCGCGTGGTCCAGACGGGCCAGCCTGCGGCGGCTGGTGACGATCACCCGGCAGCCGGGCGCGGTCGGCAGCAGTGACTGGATCTGCGCCTCGTCCTCGGCGTCGTCCAGCACCAGCAACATCCGCCGGTCCCACGTCAGACTGCGGACCAGCGCCGCCCGCGCGCTCTCGTTCGGCGGCACCTCGGCACCGGACACACCCAGCGAACGCAGCACGAGTTTGAGTACGGCGGTCGGCTGGACGGGCCGCTTGGGCTGCGCGAAACCCTGCAGATCGACGAAGAGCTGGCCGTCCGGGAAGTGCGGAGCCAGTTGATGGGCGAGATGCACGGCGAAGGCGGTCTTGCCCACGCCCGCCATGCCGTCCACCACGTGGACCGGCGCTCCGGTGATCCGCCGTTCCTCGGCGGTCAGCAGCTCGTGCAGCCGGCTCAGTTGACCGAAGCGCCCGACGAAGTTGCAGATGTCCGCGGGCAGTTCATGAGGTACGGCACCGGTGGCCGGCCGGGCGGACACCGCCGGGGCGGCGCGGGCGGGCAGGTCCAGCGCCGGATCGTTGGTGAGGATCTGCTGGTGCAACTGGCCCAGTTCCGCGCCGACGGCGATACCGAGTTCGTTCCGCAGCCGCTCGCCGACCTGGCGGAACGCGTCGAGCGCCTCGGCCTGGCGGCCCTGGCGGTAGAGCGCCAGCATGAGCTGCGCCCAGAAACGTTCCCGCCACGGTGAGGTCCGCACCACGTCGTGGAGTTCGGCGACGACCTCACGGTGCGCCCCGCGTTCCAGATCGAGGTCGATGCGCTGCTCCAGCGCGCTGTCGCGCTGCTCGGTGAGCCCCGGGACGAAATCGCGGTGCAGGGAATCGGAGGGGACGTTCGACAGGGCGGGGCCGTTCCACAGATCCAGCGCCTCACGCAGCAGCGCGCTCCGGCGCGCCTGCTCGCCGTCGGCGCCCGCGCGCTGGGCCGCCGTCAGGGTGGAGCGGAAACGCAGCAGGTCGAGTCGGGAGTCGTCGGCGGTCACGAGATAGCCGCCGGACACGGTCCGGATCAGCTCCAGCCGCTCGTCGGAGGTCTGACGCAGTACCCGGCGCAATCTCATGACATAGGAACGCAGCGTGATGTGGGCGCCTGTGGGCGGACTTTCCCCCCACAGGTGCGTGACCAGTTCATCCGCCGAAACCATGCGATTGGCCTGGAGCAGCAGTGAGGCCAGGATTATCCGTAACTTCGAGGCCGGCACGGGTACTTCCTGCCCTCTGTGCAGCACGCGCAGCGGACCGAGCAAAAGGAATTCAAAACCTTCCCCCTGCGTCACCATTCGCGTCTCCCGTCGACGACTCTCCGTGATCGCGATGATCGAGTTCCGTGCTGGCGAGAACTCGCGCCACCGCCCCGCAACGCAGATGCCACAAGCACCTGCCAGTCTTTATACATCCGGTGATCGCCAAGCGGTACAAGTCGATTAGTGGCCGTACCTCGTACGGCAACGATTTGGCCGGGAATCGCCGTGCAGACCTTCCGTAACGTGCTGCACGAAACCGAAGGGTTGAGATCATGTACGACTCGTTCGCGCTGGTCGAGGAAATATCCGGCTGGCTGTCGAAGCCTGCCGACGAGGTGGACCGCGCATTCGCGGGGAAGAAGCGTGACCGAATCCTGGCAGCGGTCACGGAACTCAACGAAAGAGCATTGTCGGGAGAGGCGGAGAGCTTTTATCATCAGCAGCTTCTGTTGTCCCGTATGCACCACCTGATCCTGCGTATCCCCGAAGCGCCGACCGCGGAGGGATCAATCGCGGTGCATGAGGTGACGCGCTCGCTGGAGCAGGCGACGCTGCGTGGCGAGGACCGTCAGCTCGATGCCGCGATGCTGGACGACATGCCCGCGGAATCCGGCCAGTTCCTTTCCTGGCTCAAGCGGCAGGCACGGAGTCACCGGGTTTTCAAGCACCCGTACTACATGGATTTCATCCGGCATCACGCGACCGCGGCGGATGTGCGCACGTACATGATCCAGGAGTCCGTGGTCGACGGCCGGTTCGACGATCTGCTGGCATTGATGCAGGTGGGAACCGCCGGACCCGCGAAATTGGAGATCGCGGAAAACTTCTGGGACGAGATGGGGAACGGAAAGCCCGCCGAGGTTCACACCCATCTCTTCAACAAGATATTCGACGTGTTCGACGTCTCCGAGCAGGAACTGGAGGAGTCGCTGACCGCCACCGCGCTCCTCAGCGGAAATCTCGCGGTACTCCTCAGCCGGTACCGCCACCGGTATCCGGAGGCCGTCGGATTCCTGGGGATGACCGAATGGCTGGTGCCGGACCGTTTCGTGCAGGTGGTGGGCGCCTGGGAGCGCCTCGGCCTGCCGGACGTGGGAATCGTCTACCACCGTCTGCACATCACCGTCGACTCCCAGCACGCGGCGGGCTGGTTCCACAACATCGTGAAGCCGTCCGCGCCGTCGGAGTACATGCGGCGGGGTATGGCCCGCGGTGCGCTGTGGCGGCTCAACTCCTCGGCCCGCTATCTCGACGAGCGGCTGGCCGAGGTCTCCGGGCGGATGTCCGGTGACACGGCGGGGGAGAACGGCGTCCGGGACGCCGTACCGCTGGGCAGCGGGTGACGCGCCACCGTACCCGGACCGCCCGGCGGAAAAGACCGGCAAGGAAAGCCCCGGAAAGATCTCGCGGAACACGCCTTACGGTAAGGAGTCGGCCCCGATGCCACTGACCGCTCAGCGTTTCTCCCTCATCGACATCCCGGCGGTCCAGCAGGATCTCCTGGACAGCTACGACAACTGCCCGGTCGACGAATACATGGGCAACGGCACCCGGTACAAGCGGTTCTCCCAGTACCGCATGAGCCATACGGAGAGCGCCGGTTGGTCCTTCGAACTCCTGCCGCACCGGGACTACACCGCGTACAAGAAGTTCAACAAGGTCGGCGGCGGTATCCGCCGGGAATATCTGCCGATCGAGGCGGATTTCACGCCGATCATCCGGGCCGGTGCCGAAGGGTTCCCGCTGGACACCGCGGACGACTGGCAGATCAATGTGCACCAGAACCGCACCCGGGCGACCGGCGCGAAGCCCGGCCCGCTGACCCCGGAGGGCGTCCACCACGACGGGCACGAATTCGTGATGATCGCCGTCCTGCGGCGCAACAACGTCGCCGGCGGTCTGACCCGGCTCTGGCAGCCCGGCGCAGCGGAGCCGTTCTGGGACGGGACCCTGGAAGCCGGACAGGCCGTGCTGCTGGACGACCGCGCGATCGCCCACGACGTCACCGACGTGCTCTCCGCCGACGGCGGTCCCGGGCACCGTGACATCGTCATCGTCGCCTTCTCCCGCTGGAGCGAGAAGTGGTACGGCGACGAGCACGACGAATCGGCCCTGGAGGACGGGCCGGAGCCGTCGGCGAACTAGTCACGCCGTCCGGAGGAAGAACCGCTCGGGGCCGCACACCGAACGCCGGTGTACGGCCCCGAGCGCGGGACGGCACCCGGCCGGGCACGGCCACGGTTCCCGGATACCAACAGCGACGAGCGGAAGCGGGTGGCACATGCACGACTTCGTGAAGTACCAGGCCCTGGGCAACGACTATCTGGTCGTCGATCCGCCGCGGACCGGCCTGCCCGGTCCGCCCGTCACGCCGGAGGCCGTGCGGCTGCTGTGCGACCGCCACTTCGGCGTCGGCGCCGACGGGGTGCTGCTGGGGCCGGCCGGTCCGGTGCGGGCCGGTGAGCCGGTCGCCCTGCGCACCTTCAACTCCGACGGCAGCGCCTGCGGCAAGAGCGCCAACGGCCTGCGGATCTTCGCCCTGTACTTATCCCAATACCACGGAGGGGGACGGGACTTCGTCCTGCGCACGCGCGTCGGGGACACCGCGGTGCGGATCGACGACCCCGACGCGGGCCTCGTCCGGGTGGACATGGGCCGGCCCACCTTCGAGGCCGCGGACATCCCCGCCCCGGGCCTGGCCGGACCGGTCCTCGACCGGCCGCTGGACGTCGCCGGGCGGCGGCTGCGGGTGAGCTGTCTGAACAACGGCAACCCGCACACCGTCGTCCCGCTCCCGGAGGTGTCCGCCGCGCTGGCACAGGAACTGGGACCGCGGATCGCGGGCCATCCGGCCTTCCCCGAGCGCACCAACGTGCACTTCCTGCACGTGCTCGGCCGCGACGAGGTCCGCATCGAGATCTGGGAACGCGGGGCCGGCTACACCATGGCCTCGGGCGCCGGCGCCTGCGCCGCGGCGAGCGCGGCCCACGCCCTGGGCCTGGTGGACCGCACGGTACGGGTCCACATGCCCGGCGGCGCCGTCGAGACGGCCATCGACCCGCACGGCGCGGTCACCCTGGCCGGCGCCGTGGAGCAGGTCGCCGCCGGGACCCTGGCGCCGCGGTTCCGCGCCCGCCTCGGACTGCCGCCCACCTCGGACGAGACCCCCCCGGAGACCGGCCTCCGCGACCGCGCAGGGGGCCGCCGTATGACGCCCCCCGCCGCCACCGCGGCCGAGGCGCCCTACTCCATCGCCCGCTGGACGTTCGTCGACTCCGCGGGCCGCTACGACATCGATCTCGGCAACAGCTACGTCCCGAGCCGCAGCCTCTCCGACCTGACCGTGCCCACCGCTCTCACACTCGGCTACGGCAGCGACCGCGGCACCGTGGAACTGCGCGAACGGATCGCCGGACTGTACGGCGGGCGGCCCGAGTCGGTCACCGTCACCCACGGCGCGCAGGAGGCGCTGTTCCTGCTGTTCGACGTGTTGCTGCGCCCCGGCGACCAGGTGATCGCGTTCAACCCCGGCTGGCAGCCGCTCCTGGACCTGCCCGGCCGGCTCGGCGCGCGCGTCACCGTCCTGCCGTACGGACCGGACCTCGCCGTCGACGCCGCCGCCGTGACCGCGGCCGCCGGCGACAACCTGCGGCTGATCGCGCTGAACTCACCCTGCAACCCCACCGGCCGCCGGATCCCCGCGCCGGAACTGCGCGCGCTGGCCGCACTGGCCACGGAGCGGGACGCCTACCTGCTGGTCGACGAGGAGTACGAGATCGACCTGGCGCGCTCCGCGGCCGTCGGCCAGGACCGGGTGGTCTCGGTCTCCGGACTGTCCAAGACCTACGGCCTGGCGGGGCTGCGGACCGGCTGGGTGTACGGCGCGCCGGAGGTCGCGGCGGCGTGCGCGGAACGGAAGTTCCTCACCTCGATAGCCAACTCCGTGCTCTGCGAGACCCTGGCCTGCTCGGCGCTGGACCGGCACGAGGAGTACGTACGGGAGTACCACCGGCTGTGCACCCCGGGCCGGCGGCTCGTCGAGGAATGGGCGGCCCGCCACCCCGAGGCCGTGCGGCTCGTACCGCCGGAGGGCGCGCCGTTCGCCTGGGTGCGGCTGCGGACGGGCGAGCCGTCCCTGGCGCTGTGCCGCCGGGCGCTGGAGGCCGGCGTCCTTTTGACCCCGGGGGAGACCATGGGCTCCGGCGAGGGCTTCCGGCTGGGCTTCGCCCGCGACACCGGCACGGTGGCCGAGGGCCTGCGGCGGCTGGACACCGTCCTGCTGCCGGACGGTCCGGCGGCCGCCCCGCCGGACCGGGCCGCCCCGTCCGGCAGTTGAGAGAAGTCCGGGCGGGACGCCTTCGTCAGGTGTCCCGCCCGGACTCACGCCCGGGGCCCGGTCAGGGCTTCGCCGGATCCGCCTCCACGGACCTCGCCCCGTCGTCCGCGGGCTCCGGCCCGCCGGCCGGTTCGGGCGCGGGAGCCGGCCGGGACGGCGAGGTGCGGGTCAGCAGCACACCGCTGACGATCAGCAGGGCGCCCACGACGGTGTTCCACCCCAGCGATTCGTCGAGGAAGAACACCCCGACGATCGCCGCCCACAGCGGCGTCAGATACGCGACCGTGGAGGCGACCGTCGAGCCGACGGCGCGGATCACCGACAGGTTCCACATGTAGGCGAGGCCGGTGCCGATGCTGCCGAGCAGCACCATGGCGGCCAGCGCCCCCCAGCCGCCCCAGTGGGGCGCGCCGTTCAGCAGCGGTGCGCACAGGGCGAGTTCGAGGGCCGCCCAGCCGACCTGGAGGGCGGACAGGGTGATCGCGGGGACGTCCGCATGGGAGAGGAACCTGCGGGTGTAGGTGTAGCCCAGCCCGTACGAGGTGGTGGCGACCAGGCAGATCAGACTGCCCTTCAGCAGCGTGGACTGCCCGCCGGACCACACGCCGAGCACCACCAGGGCACCGATCAGACCGGTGGCGATGCCGATGAGCCGCCGGAGCGTCGGCTTCTCGTCCGGCAACATGATCAGCACCCAGGCCAGGGTGAACAGCGGAATGGTGGAGTTCCACACCCCGGCCGTGACCGAGCTGATGTACTGCTCGCCCCAGGCGAACAGGGTGAAGGGGAAGGCGTTGAGCACCGTCCCCACCACCAGGGCGTGCCCCCAGAGCCGCCAGTCACGCGGGACGTCGAGCCGCCGCACCAGCACCAGGGCCCACAGCACCAGCGCTCCGAAGAAGCAGCGCCAGAAGGCGACCCAGCCCGGGGCGATCCCGGCCTGGACACCGATCTTGATGAGTGCGAATCCGGACCCCCAGATCATCGAGCAGACGATGAAATGCGGGACCCACGACTTGGCCGGCACATCGGAAAGGGCTTTTGCGGAATTTGCCACGTGAGGTCCTCTCGGGTTGCGGGCGTGGTGCGGTGGGGCGTGCCGGTCACGGTCCGGAGCCGGACCCGGGGCCGTTCGCCGCGGCTGCGGCCGCCGCGGCGAAGGCGCGGACCAGCGGATGCGGCCGGGAGGTGTCGTCGGCCAGCTCGGGCTGGAAGAGCGTGCAGAGGAAGAACGGGTGCCCCGGCAGTTCGGCCATCCGGGGGTGGCCCGCGTCGTCGTGCCCGGTGAAGCGCAGCCCGTGGTCGCGCAGGGTGCCCGCGTAGCGGGGATCGAGGGTGTGCGTGCACTGGTAGCGCTCCACCGTCGTCCGGGCGCCGAGGGCGTCCTCGGCCAGCGAGCCGGGCTCGATGTGCACGGTCGCCTCGTGGCCCGCGAGGTCGTGCGGGAGCGGGACGATCAGCGGACGCCCGCTGCCGGGGGCGTGTTCGGCGTGCGCGGCGTCGTCCATCGCGCAGACATGGCGGGCGAATTCCAGCAGGGCGTGCAGAAAGCCGCCGCAGGTCGCCAGCAGCGGCAGATTCCGCTCACGCGCGGTGCGCACCGCGGTCACCGCTCCGGCCTCGCTCCGGTACGGACTGCCCGGCACCAGCCAGACACCGTCGAACCCGGCCAGGTCCCGCGCGTCCCCCAGCTCGGCGGTCGACATCCAGTACGCGTCGACCAGCAGCCGCTCCCGCCGCCACAGCGCTTCCAGCATCGGGGTGTAACGGGCGTGGGCGGGCACGCCCGCCGACCGTTCGCCGACGAGCGCGATGCGGGCGGGCCGTACGTCGGGCGGAGCGGTGATCGTCAGCACGCTGGAATCATCCAGGGCGTCCGGGAAAAGCTCAAACGATCGTTTCTGATTGCTTGATAAGCGATACTGATGCGATGGATCCGCGACTGCTCCAGACGTTCTCGGCCGTCGTCACCCAGGGCTCCTTCTCCAAGGCCGCCGGCCAACTGGGCTACACACAGTCCGCGGTCTCCCAGCAGATCGCCTCGTTGGAGGCGGAGCTGGGCGTCGAACTGATCCGCCGCCGGCCGGTCGGCCCGACCGAGGCGGGCGCCCGGCTGCTGGATCACGTGGCCCCGATCCTGTTGCGCATCAACACCGCCCGCGCGGAGATCCAGCGGCTGACGAGCGGACCCACCGGCCGGCTGAGCGTCGGCGTCTGCCCGCTGGCGGCCACCGCGCGGACGCTGCGGATCACCGGCGAGGTCGCCCGGCGCGCCGGGGTCCACGAGTTCACGGTGCGCACCCTGCCCCGGCAGGCGGTCGCCGAGGGTGTCGCCACCGGCACCCTGGACCTCGGACTGGTCGACGGCTTCGCCCTGCCGGACGACCCCCTGCGCCCGTTCCGGACGGACAGGCTGCGGACCGTACCGGTCTGCCGGGAGCCGGTGGTGGTGGCCCTGCCGCCCACCCACCCCCTGGCACACCGCACGGGCCTGCGGCTGCCGGACCTGGTGGACGCCCGCTGGATCGACGCGCCGGACGTGAGCGCCCCCCTGGCGGACCTGCGCGCCGTGCTCGGGGACGGCCCGGAACTGCGCGTGGCCCTGCGCTACGACGGCCTCGACGTGCGGACGTACGCGGAACTGCTCGCCGGAGGACAGGGGCTGGGTCTGCTCCCGCGCTCCGTCCTCACCGGGCGGCAGGACCTGACCGGCGTCCCGCTGACGGCACCGGAGCTGACCCACCGCGTCGAAGCGCTCCGCCTCGCGGACGGCCCCCCGGTCGTGGACGACCTGGTCGCGTCACTCAGGTGAGGCACCGTCAGATCTGTGGCCGCGCCCGCGTCGCCGTCCCGGACCGGGCGGACGTGGCCGCCGCTCAGGGCCGACCCGCGGCCGGCGGCGGTGCACCGGTTCCCGGGCGAGGGACGCACCCCGGGGCGCCACGGATCCGCCGTCCGCACCGGCGAGCCGCGCGCCGGAACCGCGCGCCCGCGTCACCCGGCGGCGCAGGGAGGTTCGTACGGCAGGTCCGGTGAGACGTACTTCGCCCACCGGGCGGGGGTCATGGCCTGCCGTGTGGAGGCGCACAGGACCGTGCGGGCGCGTGCGGGGTCGGTCTGCCAGAGGCGTACGGTGCCGTCCTGGCCGCCGCTGATCAGCAGTCCGGCGCGGGGGCCGAACAGCAGCGCGCTGACCCTGCCGGAATGGCCGGTGACGGGGTCCCCGTAGGCCGTGGCCCGGTGCGGGTCGGCCGTGTCCCACAGACGGATCTGCCCGTGGACGGTGCCGCCCGCGAGGAACCGGCCGGAGGGGGCGAAGCCGACGCCGGTCACCATGGCGCCGGCGGACAGCGGCTGTCCGACGGCGGCCGGGGACCGCGGCCGCGACACGTCCCACAGCCGGACGGTGCTGTCGCTGTTGCCCGCCGCGAGCAGCGGCGCGCGCGGGGCGGCGGCGAGGGCGAAGATCTGCTGCCGGCCCGCGGCCCGGCCCATCAGGGAGGGCGCCGTTCCCTCACCCGTGCGCCAGACGCGGATGTTGCCGAAATAGTCACCGGTGTAGACGTACCCGCCGCGCGGCGCGGCGGCCGTCCCGAGGACCGGCAGGCGCTGATCGGGCAGTTCGCCGTCGCCGAGCGGCGCGGGGCGGTCCGGCCGCCGGACGTCCCAGGCGCGCACGCCGCCGCCGTAGCCGCCCTGGAAGACCGCCGACGCCGCGAGGAGCGTGTGCCCGTCGGCGGCGAAGGCCAGGGAACCGACCGGCTTGCGCTGTCCGGGCAGCGCCCCGCCGATCGTCACCGGGCGGGCCGGCGCCGAGACGTCCCACAGCCGCACGCCGCCGCCGGACTCACCGGTGGCCAGGACGGCCTCGCCGGCCGCTCCGGGCCGGAAGGCCAGCGCGTTCACGACCGTACGGAAGCGGGGGAGGGTGCCCAGGCGTCTCAGGCGCGCGGGGTCGGAGACGTCCCAGACGGTGACCTCGGTGCCGGAGGAGACCGCGAGCAGCCGTCCGCCGGCGGAGAGCGCCAGCACATCCGCGTTCAGCCCGCCGCCCGTGACGGCCAGGGTGGGCGGCAGCCGCCACAGCCGCGCCGTACCGTCGGCGCTGCCGCTGGCCAGCGTGGATCCGGTGGCGTCGAAGGCCAGGCTGCTGACGATCGAGGTGTGGCCGCGCAGCGGGGGGCCGAGGGCCCGGGTCAGGGCCGGCGCCCCGGCGTTCCAGAGGGTGATCTTCCCGCTCTGGTCCCCGGTGGCGAGGACGCGGCCGTCCGGGCTGAACGCGACCGAGTTGGCCGGGTCGTCGAAGGACAGTTGCCGCACCGTCCTCGGCCGGCGCGGATCCGACACGTCGTGGAGCAGGACCTCGCTGTCGGCACCGGCGCTCGCCAGCACGTGCCCGGTCGGGCTGAACGCCACCTGGTTGACGATGCCGGTGTGGCCGCTGACCGGGCCGCCCAGCGCGGCCGGGTGGGCGGGGTCCGAGACGTCCCACAGCCGCAGCAGTGACGCGTCGCCGGTCCAGCCGACGGTGCCGCCGGCGGCGGCCAGCGTGGCGCCGTCCGGGCTGAACGCGACGGAGGAGACGCTCTGTTGCCGGACGGACAGCACGGTCGCCAGATGGCGCGGGTGCCGTGGATCGGCGACGTCCCACAGTTGCACGGTGCTGGGTCCGGGGTCGGCGAGGCCCCCGTAGGCGCTGACGGCCAGTGTCCGGCCGTCGGGGCTGAACCTCACCCCCGACACCGGGCCCCGAGCCACCGGCACCGGGGCCGAGAGCGCCGCCGGGTGCCGCGCGTCGGAGACGTCCAGGATCCGCACCGTGCCGTCCGAACCGCCCCGGGCCAGCAGATCGCCCCGCGCGCTGTACGCGACCGGCCGCACCTCGACGCCCTTCCCGGCACCGAGCGCGCCGGTCAGCGGGGCAGGACGGGCCGGGTCCGCGCGGTCCCAGAACCGCAGTGTCCGTGCCCCGGTGGCCAGCTCGCCGTGGGGACCGAAGGCGACCGAGTGGACGGTGCCGAACCTCTCCGGCAGCGTCGTGGGCAGCACGGCACCCGCCTGTGTCATCAGCCGGGTGCGCAGCGCGGCCGTCGGGCGCATCCGGTACGCGACGAGGTCGAGCTGCGCGGCGAGCGCGGTGTCGGCGTCGCGCTGCCGGTCCGCCTCGGCGGTGATCCGCTCGAAGACCGCGTTGTCCCGCTGTTCCAGGGCGCTGCGGCTCCGGTCGAGCGCGAACACCGCCAAACCCGAGGCGAGCAGCGCCAGAACCGTGACGGCGACGACCGCGCCGCGTCCGAGCAACTGGGTACGGCGCTGCTGCCGCCCGGAGGCGTCGAGGAAGTCGGAGATCAGCGGCGTGAGGTCCTCCGGGGCGGTGTCCGCCGCCCAGGCGCGGGCCACCTCCAGCTTCGCCCCCCGGTACAGCGCCGCCGCCTCCTTCCGCCCGCCGTGCTCCCAGGCGACGGCCGCCTCCTCCAGCTCCTGACGGACCGCCTCCCCGGCCGGGCCCGCCCCGGTCAGCGAGTGCCACAGCCGGGGCCAGGCCCGCAGCAGCGCCTCGTGGGTGATCTCGACGGTGCCTTCCTCCCGCTCCACCCCCTGGGTGAGCAGCCGCGCCCGGGTGAACCGCTCGGCGACCTCCGGTACCGCCTCCGGGTCGGCAGCGGTCAGCAGCAGATCCCTGCGGGTGCGCCGGCGCCGGGTCACCTCGCCGTTCTCACTGACCCTGGCGAGGCTGAGGAAGAGCCGCCGCGCCGCCCGCTGCGCGGCCGGGCCGAGCTTCTCGAACTCCTCCTCGGCGGTGGCCTTCACCGCGCCGTCGATGCCCCCGGTGTCGCGGTAGCTGTCCACCGTCAGCGTGTCGCCCCTGCGCTCCCGCCAGGTGGCCCGCAGCGCATGCGCGAGCAGCGGCAACCGGCCGGGCTCGTACGTCCCCCGGTCCTGCCCGGCGCCGCCGCGCAGATCGCGCAGGACGACGTCGACCAGCCCTTTGCCCAGCGACAGTCCGGCCCGCTGCGCCGGCCGGATCACGGCGTTGCGCACCTCGTCGTCGGTCATGGGGCCGATGAAGACCTGACGCCTCATCAGTGCGTCACGCAGGTGCGGAAAGGCGGCGCAGGACCCGTAGAAATCCGCGCGCAGACCGTAGACGGCCAGGGCCACGGGCTTCTCGCCGCCGGTGAGCCCGTCGAGGAGGTCGATGAAGCGGCGGCGTGCGGGCTCCTCCCGGGCGAGGGTGAACACCTCCTCCAGTTGGTCCACGACGAGCACCAGCCGGCCCTCCGGCGGCAGTCCGAGCCGCTCGCGCAGCAGCGCGGCGAGCGCGCCGGGGCCGGCCGCCGCGGCCTCCCGGACCGATGTCCGCCCGGCCCCGGTGAGCGCGGCGAGCCCGGCGATGAGCGCCGCGGGCGGATCGGCGGTCGGGGTCAGCAGGAGCTGCGGCCAGTCGCGGCTTCCGGGCAGGCGGCCCTCGGCCAGAGCGGGGAGCAGACCCGCGCGCAGCAGCGAGGACTTGCCCGCGCCGGAGGGGGCGACCACGGCCAGCGGGACGCCGTCGTCCAAGGACTCCTCGAACCGGTCCAGGACCTTGCTGACCAGCGCTTCCCGGCCGAAGAACCATGCGGACTCGTCCCTGCGGAACGGGCGGAGCCCCGGGTAGGGGCACTCGTCGTCCGCCGCGGGGGAGAGGACGCGCCCGTATTCCTCGCCCTCCGAGTGGTAGTGCTCATGACGGTGGAGCACGCCGCCGTTGACGACGATCATGTTCTCCGCCGACTGGTACACGCTGCCGCGCTCCGTGGCCCAGGCGATCTGCGCGACGGTGTGCCTGCCCGGTCCGGATTCCTGACGGCTTGTCACATCACGCCGGTGTTCTTCCATGTGTGTGCGTCCCCCGAGTCCGTCGAGCACGGCCGGTGCGCGGCCCATGGTAGGCCGCGATGCCGTACGGGGAGCGGGAGTCCGCGCGACGGGCTCTTGGGTGCGAGCGGTGTCCGCGGCGCCCGGCTCCGCGCGCCGCCGGGCGGCGTCGGCCCTGGCCGAAAAGTTACGGGATGAGCGGACCGCCCCGGGCCTCGTTCCCGAGTGGGGCCGAGTTCCCGACGAACGGTTCCCCTGGCTCAATTGTTGGCCTATTTTCGCCGTGTGGGAGCGTAGGCGGCTGGCAAGATCATCAACCGTGTTCGATTTTTTGATTGCGTGCTGCGATCGGTGCGGGCCGGCTACTGCGCGGAAGTGGCGATCCGTGACCGGCGACGGGCAGCGGCGGTCGGAACGGGGGAAACGGCGATGACCTTAATAAACGCTGCCGCCCGTTCGGACACGGCAGGGCCGCGGCGCTCCACCGAAGAGCCCCTCGGAGCTTTCCGGGAGCGGAGCGCGCCGGCCTCGCGTACGGACCTCACGGCGAGATCACGTACGGGCGGCGGGAGTTCCTCACCGGCGGGAGCAAACAGATCCGGCCGGTGCTCCGCGCGGCGGGTCGCTGTACCGGCGGCGAGGAAGAGCTGCCGGAAACCGTCGTACGGACGAGCGTGGCGCCGGAGAGGTTCCGCGCCTTCGAGTTGAACCACGACAGCGGCATGGGCGCATCGGACCAGCGCCGCGGATGACCCGCCGACCACCGGGTCTTCGCCGCGACGTTTCGCGCCCGGCCCTCCTCCCGCAACCGGCCGTTCAGCCGGAGGGGACGCGCACAGGAGAAGAGTGGATCTTGCTGTGCGACGGACATCAGTATCGATCTTCGAGTTGTGTACTTCATGTGCGGAAAGGCAAGGCGGGGATGCTCACGCAGCGGTGGGGGCGTGCGGTAGTTGTCGGAAGCAGCATCGCCGGGCTGTTGGTTGCCCGGGTGCTCAGCGAGCACTTCCGGGAGGTGGTGCTCGTGGAGCGGGACCGGCTGCCGGACGGGGATGAGCGCAGACCGGGCACTCCGCAGGCGCGCCACGTCCACGGACTGCTGGCCCGTGGCGCCGGTTGCCTGGAGGAGTTCTTCCCCGGGCTGGGGGAGGAGCTCAGCGCGGCCGGGGCGCCCCGGATCGATCACGGCCTCGGGGCCCGCACCCAGGTGGTGGCCGGCACTTTTCCCGCCACCGAGACCGGGATCACGGTCCAGACCGTGCACCGGGACACCTTGGAAGCCGCGGTGCGGCGCCGGGTGACTGCCCTGGAGCAGATCACCGTCCTGGACGGCACCCGGGTCGAAGGGCTGCTCTGGGACGCAGCCGGCCGCCGGGTCACCGGTGTCCGCCTCACCGCCGCCACCGCCGAGCGCCAGGCGCGGGCGGAGGGGGCCGACCTGGTGGTCGACGCCTCGGGACGGTTCTCCCAACTGCCCGAGTGGCTGGAACAGGCGGGATACCCCTCGCCGTCCCGGACGGTGGTGGACCCCCATCTCGCCTACGTGAGCCGCCTGATCGCCGTCCCGCGGCCTTTCGAGGGCATACACGGGTTCCAGCAGATGTGCCAGGCCCCCGACCAGCCCGGCGGCGCCTACGCGGCCGATGTCGGCAACGGCCGCTGGCTGGTCACCCTCTTCGGAGCCGGCAACCAGCACCCGCCCACGGACGAGGCGGGATGGAACGAGTTCGCCGCCGGGCTGGGCAACAAGCACCTGGACATCCTGCTGAAGAACGCCACCCCGCTGGCGCCGCTGCACCAGTTCAAGCAGACACGCAACCAGCGGTACGACTACGCCGCGCTGCGCCGCTGGCCGGACCGGCTGCTGGCGGTCGGGGACTCCGTGTGCGCCTTCAACCCGGTCTTCGGCCAAGGCATGGACATCGCCGTGCGCGAAGCGGTCGAACTCGGCCGGGAGCTGACGAAGTGCCGGGAGCTGAACGGCACGACCCGCCGGCTGCAGCGCCGGATCGCGCGGCTCACCCGCATCCCCTGGGCCATGTCCACCAGCGAGGACTGGATGTGGCACTACGCGGTACAGGGCCGGCGCGCCCCGCTGCCGCTGCGCGCCGTCGCCTGGTACAAGGCCCGGCTGCTGCGCCTCGCGGTCCACGATCCGGCCGTGGTGCGCGTGTTCGTACGGGTCTTCCACCGCCTGGCCTCCCCGGTGGCGCTGGCACACCCGAGCATCCTCGCCAAGGTGCTGCTGCGACCACGTGGCGCGTAGCCACCCCGCACGGCGGGAAACCCGCCACCCCGGAGCGCCGCCTCCGGGCACCACAGGCGCTGCCCCGGCCACGGTGTCCAGCCCCGCCACTGCCGCGCCTCCCCGCCCGCTGGACCGAGCGGTGAGGCACGGCAGGGCAAACACCGGCATAGGGTGAATTCCGTACGTGACGGACAAGTGGCTGACGTAGCCGGGACGACGCTTGCCGAGGCGATGGCCGAGCTGGCCGATCTCGACGACCCGAAAATCCGCACGGCGAACGAGAAACACGGTGCCGATCACGGCGTGACCTCGGCAAGCCGCGCGCGCTCGCGAAGCGGCTGAAGAGGCAGCAGAAAGCCCCGGATGCCGAAGCGGTCGTCGGCCTCGTACCAGGCAGGGCCGCCCCCTCACCACTTCATGCGGGAAGCCGGCTGCTGTGGTGCGACGAGCAGGCGGCATTGCATGGCCTGTTCCTCGACTCCGCCCTCCTCGCCGGGCTCCACCCGGTACAAGCGGGCCTGAGGCGTACGCGTCACGGAGTCCGTCAGCAGGCCGCCCGTGAAGAGGGCGCCGACGCCGTCCTCGACCGCCCAGCCGGCCGGTAGCGCGCGATGTGCCACGGCCGCTTGATAGGACGATCGCCAGCCGGGCTCACTGCCGTAGTGCGGGCACACCGAGCCGGACAGCAGGCCCAAGCCGTCCGGGAGAGGCGTCAGCGGTCCGAAGGAATCGGTGTGTGAGGCCTCGGCCCAGCAGTTGGCACCGGCACTGATGCCACACAGCAAGGTCCCCCGGTCGAAGGCCTCGCGAAGCAGCCGGTCCACGCCGTGCGCGCGCCAGACCGCCAGCATGTTCGCGGTGCTGCCCCCGCCTGCGTAGATGACATCTTGAGAGAGCAGGAACGTGCGCAGGGCGTCGTCATCGAGCTCCCGCCGGAAGAGACGCAGGACGCCGGGTTCGCAGGAACGTGACCGGAATGCCCCGAAGAACCGCTCGATGTAGGCGGGGGCATCGCCACTGGCTGTCGGGACGAAGCACACCCTGGGGCGAGGAACGGGCACCTGATCGAGCACCCAGTCATCCAGGAGACCGTCGTCGTCGGTGGAGAAGCCGCCTCCGAGGAGAGCCAGCCGACGTTCAGGAATGACAGCCACGAGGGCGCCTCCTCAGTTCAGAAGCCGAACGCGCACGATGCCCTGAACCGTGCCAAGCCATCGGCCACGCCCGCAAACGAATAGTTCCTTTGACGGCCCGATACGCCGGCCATCCAGGGCGACCAGGGCCGACAGCGGACGGCGTGCGCCCGTCCTGGCGCGACGGTCGGGACGGTGCCCGGCCCGCCGGAGCGCAGCGGCGCCCCGGGCCGCAGCGCTCCGGAACGTCTCTTCCGCTCAGCCGACGCTGAACGCCCCGGCCACGGTCAACGTGTCCTCGTACAGGTGCATGCGGACGATCCGGCCGTCCTCGACCGCCAGGTGTATCGCCACCGGTGTGGTGAACTCCTCGCCGTTGGCGGCGACGGTGTGGGTGAAGACCGCCAGCAGTACCGCGTCACCGCCGTCGACGAGAACACGTTCCAGCTCGGCCCTGCTCCTGCCGGCAGCGAAGTGCGGCCACATCGTGGTGAAGTACGGGGCGACCTCCTCCCGGCGGGTGCGGCGTCCGGTCCAGGGCAGTTCGGCGCTGCCCGGGACGTGCCAGTCGATCTCCTCGGCGAAGAGTTCCTGGATGCCGTCGGGATCCTGCCTGCCGAGACGCTCCACGAACTGCTCAGCCACGGACCGCGAGGTCTGAGCGTCCGCTGCCATCGTTCTTCTCCTTCGTTCTTGTGTCTCTCGGTCTGCCGTCTCTTGGTCTTTCTTGAGGCGCCGGGCGGGCCGCGGCCCCGTAACGAGGAGGCCTGCCCTCAGCGGCCCGCCGAGCTGTACGAGTACCCTGCCGATTCGCCGGTCCCGCCGATTCGCGTCTAGAGCTGTGTGGCGCCGCCGTCGACGAACAGTTCCGCGCCGGTGGTGAACGTGCTGTTGTCGCCGGCGAGATAGAGGGCGGCGGAAGCGATCTCGTCGGGGCGGCCGATACGGCCGAGCGGGGTCGGCGGGGCGGGGTGGGCGGCGGTGGGCCGGTCGCCGGGCGGGAAGGCGGCGAGGAGTCCGTTCAGGCCCGGGGTCTCGACGGGGCCGGGGGTGAGGGCGTTGACGCGGATTCCGCGGTCGGCGAGTTCGGCGGCCCAGGTGCGGGCGAGGCTGCGGATCGCTGCCTTGGTGGCGGCGTAGACGCTCAGGCCCGGGGTGGCCCGCAGGGCCGAGCTGGAGGAGAGCAGGATCACCGAGGCGCCGTCCTTCAACAGCGGCAGCGCCTTCTGGACGGTGAAGACCGTGCCCTTGAAATTGATCGACACGGTGCGCTCGAACTCCTCCTCGGTGATCGCGCCGAGCGGGCCGTAGTCGCCGACCCCGGCATTGGCCACGAGGATGTCCAGACGGCCGCTGCGGTGTGTGATCTCGGTGAAGAGCCGGTCGAGGTCGCCGAGGTCCGAGGTGTCGCCCTGGACGGCGTGACCTCGGGGGCCGACCTGTGCGACGGCGGCGTCCAGCTCGGCCTTGCGGCGGCCGGTCAGGTGGACGGACGCTCCCTCGGCGGCGAAACGGCGGGCGATCGCCAGCCCGATGCCGCTGGAGGCCCCGGTGACGAGGGCGGTCCTGTTGTCGAGCTGTCCCATGAGAATCTCCTGTTCGTCGATGTAACTATTGTTGTTACGTCAATGGGCGTGAAAGGCGACCTCCTCCGATCGGGGGAAGTCGACAGCCCGAGGTCAGGCGGCTTTCAGGACGTCACGCAGTACGTCCTCCAGTGTCGTCCTGGTCAACTCCTCGCGCAGCGCCGCCTCCACGCCGTCGTACACGGCGGTCATCGCCGGCCCGATGCCGTGGCCCACGACGCACTCGGGGTTCGGTGCCGCGCGGTGCAGCGCGAAGACCGGTCCCGGCTCGATCGCCCGGTAGACGTCGAGCAGGGTGATCGCCGCCAGGTCCCGTGCGAGCATCCAGCCCGCACCCGCGCCCCGCCGCGAAGTGACCAGACCGGCCTTGTGCAACTCGCTCAGCAGGCGGCGGATCACCACCGGGTTGGTGTTGACGCTCCCCGCGATCTGCTCGGAGGTGGCGACCTCATGGCCCCGCCGCTGATACAGCCCGATCCACGTCAGAGCGTGCGCCGCGATGGTCAGCCTGCTGTTGGCGCTCACGTCGGACTCCACCTCCCTCGCCCTGCCGGTGCCGGATAGTCGTAACCATAATGATTACAACGAGATGCGGCAACCTTTGCGGTGCGGTCGACCCGGCTTCGTGGAGGAGTGCGCCCACCGCGAGCACGTCATCGCAGAGCTCTCCTCCGCCGACCGGGGCCACCGCCCATCGAGCCGTGGCATGCGCCAGGGCCAGCACTCAAGCGGAAACCGAACGTCGGTAGGAGTCCGCCAACCGGCCGGTGAGTGGGGTGTTGCTCGAACCAGGAGGGCTCCAAGGCCGCTTATGGAGCCGCCTCTGCGACGTCGACTGGCTGTTCCTGCCTGCCGTCCCACTCCTTGCGTAGGTGGTCATTTCCTCTGCATCGCAGATGAAGGCCGGGCCGCAGTGCGGTGGCAGACGATCGATGACCATCGTTACTGTCGAAGCAGCGGTTCGCTATGCGCCGCCAGCGCCACCAGTACCAGTTCGGCAAACGGAGCGTAGAGCGGCGATTCTTCCGGTCGACAAGGTCCGTCCGCAGTGGTCAGGATCTTGAGTAAGGCTGATTCGACAGTATTCACCATGCCGTGATGTGCAGGTCCTGCTGCACCGTCATCAAGATCACCTCCTGAACCGATGCCTCGCCGTATCTCTTCGGTTCCATGGTCACCAGCCCCAGAAAACGCACGAGGGCCCGTACCCCGAGAAAGGAGGTACGGGCCCATCGACATGCGCGGCGAGGCTCAACGCCGTGAACGAGCCTGTATCCGCAGCGAGAAGGGCATCCGCTGGGGCGGCAAACCGGTGGCCGCTGCGGCCTGACTACTGCGACGCCAACCAGGCTGCCCCCGCGGAGTGGACATGCAGGTCGACGACGACCTCCTCGCCCTCCCAGCGGCCGCCCTCCGAGATCGCAAGGCCGATCAGTGCCAGGTCACCAGCATGGTCCCGCAGCTCGTACTGCTCATGGGTCTCCTCGCCGACGTCGTCCGACTCGTCACGCTCCCAGGCGGCTACCGCGGCCTCGGCCACAGCCCTGGGCAGTCGCACCGAGACACGGCCGACCTGGGCGTCGACATGCTTCCCGATCGCTGCCAGCACCTTGGAGTCTTCCCGATACCGAACGTACTGCTCTTGATCCACCACGGGGCGAGGCTACTCGGACTCCTGGGCCTGTATCGACTCAATTAACCCGGTGAATTATGCGGTCGGAGCACCAGTGTCCTGAGTTGTTAGTTAGTTTACTTGCGGTTATAGGGTGGGTGATGCCTGGTCCGAAGCCGTTGTCGCTGGAGTTGTCCGATCGCGAAGGCCGGGTGCTGCGGGGCTCGTTGCGTAGGCGGACGGTGTCTCAGGCGTTGGTGTTGCGGTCGAGGATCGTGCTGGCGTGCGCGGAGGGCCTGCCGAACGCGCGGGTCGCGGACGATCTAAGTGTCTCGTGAAACGGTACGCAAGTGGCGGTCCCGGTGCGCCGCGAACCGGCTGGAGAGCCCGGCGCCGACCGCGTTCGGGGCCACCGCGAAGGATCCCCGACGAGCAGGTCGAAGCCTGGGCGCCAGCACGCTCGGCCAGGCGCCCCCGACGGGTGATTCGCACTGGTCGACGCGTTCGATGGCCGAGGCGGAGGGCATGTCGTAGTCGGCCGTCCCGCGGATCTGGCGGGCGTTCGGCCTCAGGCCGCACATCGTGGCGGCCTGGAAGCTGTCGACCGACCCGCAGTTCGTGGCCAAGGCCCGCGACGTGGTGGGCATCTACCTCGCCCCGCCGGAGAACGCTCTGGTCCTGGCGGTGGACGAGAAGTCGCAGATACAAGCCCTGGACCGAACCCAGTCCGTGCTGCCGATGGCGCCGACCACGTCGGCGAAGATGACCCACGACTACGTCCGGCACGGCACCACCAGCCTGTTCGCCGCCTTCGCCATCACTTCCGGCTCGGCCATCGCCCAGCACTACCGCCGCCACCGATATCAGGAGTTCCTGCGCTTCCTGAAGGTCATCGACGCCGCCGTTCCAGGCGATATCGAACTGCACCTGGTTCTCGACAACTACGCCCCCCACAAGACCGAGCCGGTCAAGAAGTGGCTACTCCGTCACCCCCGCTTCCATCTGCACTTCACCCCCACCTCGGCGTCCTGGCTCAACCTCGTCGAGCGCTGGTTCCGCGAACTGACCTGCCGCAAACTCCGCTGTTCGGCCCACCGCAGCGTCGCCGAACTCGAACGGGACATCTGCGGCTGGATCAACGAGTGCAACAAGAAGCCCAAGCCGTTCGTCTGGACGAAGACCGCCGACGACCAGCATCTGGCGGCCACCAGCGTGCTCAGCACCGGCCTGTGGAGCGCGACCATCGCGGGCCCCGCTCTCGCGGGCCTTCTCGTGGGAGTGGTGTTCCCGGCATGGATCATCGGCCTGGACGCTGTCACGTTCGCCGCCCTCGCCCTCCAGGCACCGCCTCTATGGCAAGCGCCCGCCCCTGACGACAGGGTGATCCCGCCGCCTGTCAGTGGTATGGCCTATCTTCTTGCCGCCGGGACTGAGAGGGCTGACGGAGGGGGTCTCATGCCGGTCGGGGCGGGTGGCGGGAAGTGGGAATGGGGCTGGGAGGACGCGGAAGAGTACTGCTCCCTGTGCGAGGAGTATGTTCCGCGTCTCGTCGAGGGCACCAGGGTGTGCCGCCGGTGTCGGCGCATGCAGCGGCGCATGGGGAAGTACGGCCTCTCGATAGCCAAGTACAACGCCATCTGGAGAGCGCAGGGATTCCAGTGCGCTCTGTGCGGCGACAACTCGGAAGCGTGTGACGGTGGCATCCCTCACGAAGCACCGGCGATCTGGCAGATCGACCACGACCACGCCTGTTGTGGCCCTTCACGCATACGCAAGTGCTGTGTGCGCGGAATTCTCTGCAAACCGTGCAACCTCAACCGGCTGCCCGTCTATGAAAAATGGCCCCCGGAACTGCGCGACAGCCCCCGAATCAACGCCTACCTGGACGCACCCCCAGCCCAGAGACCCGAGGCCGAAGTCATCAAAGGCCGCGACGACCAGTACCTCCCCACTTCCTGGTCCTTCATCAAAGATGAGCAGTACGCCGGGAAACCGGCCTTGGCGGATCTGCCGCGCGGCGTCCCATGACACCGTCACGCCCGGGCTCCGTCCTGGGACGGAGGCCGGCCACAGACCACCACATTGCGTGTCTGCTACAAGCGGGGTCCGCTGAAGTTTCGCCCGGGTGACCGGGGCTCGTCGATGGCGCGGAGCGCGGCAAGCCCTCAGGGAAGGCTCACCCGGCACCTGTCCGACCCTGACGCGCCATCAGCGTGACCGGTTCACAAGACCGCCGATGTCGCGAACGCCCTGCCGAGGTCCGCCCAGCAGCGGTGGCGGGCCGTGAACGCACCCCGCCTCGTCGCCCTCGTCCGCGCCGGGGCCCGCCTCGAACGCGGCCGGCTCGTTGAACCGCCGCAGCAGGCCGCAGCAGGCCGCAGCAGGCCGCAGCAGGCCGCGGCAGGAATAAGGTGGCGGACCTGTCTCGAAGTTCGAGATCATCCGGGCATGTCGGATGACACGCCAGGACAGGACCTTCCGGCCGGCTTCGGGTTCCGGCCGTATCGCGGCGACGAAGACCACGGCGCCATGGCCGCGGTGCGGCTGGGGTGTGCTGAACGGGACGGGGTCGATGCCCATTCGGTGGTGGAAGGGGTCCCGACGGCGGCCGAGATCGCCGAAGCCTCCGCCAAGCTGGAGGAGCCGTCCAGGAACCAGATCCTGGTGGTGCGCGACGGAAGCGTCGTCGGCTACTCGACGATCCGGTGGTGGCAAGAGCGGGACGATACGTGGCTCTATCTGCACCGCGGCTTCCTCCTGCCCGGGCATCGCCACCAGGGCATCGGCTCAGCCATGCTGAGCTGGGCCGAAGACCGGATCCGTCGGCTCGTCGAACAGCAGGGAACGGCGCGGACGGCGGTGATCGGAGCGAACGCCACAGCCTCCGAGCAGGACGCCACGGCGCTTCTGCTCGCAGCCGGCTACCGACGTGTCTTCAGCCTGGTCGAGCTGGAGCTGAGCGATCTGCGGCAGTTGCCCGAGCAGGGCAGCGAACTGCCGGCCGGGATACGGGTGAGCCCGATCGGGCCAAGCCACTACCGTGCGGCCTGGAGGACGGTCGTCGATTCGTATGCGGACACCGGCTTCACCCAGAAATGGCCTTTCCAGGACTTCATCGACACCGCCGACCCGGCATGCTGGCGGGCCGCTTGGAGCGGGCAGGACATGGCCGGCGTCGCCCTCTGTTCCATCCGCCGCCACGACCGCACCGTCGGCGAGGTCGAAGAGCTGAGTGTCCGGACGGACCAGCGGCGCCTCGGAATCGGCCGGGCCCTGCTGCTGGACGGGCTGCGAAGCCTTCGCCAGCAAGGCGCGACGACTGCCCGGCTGTTCACGGGTACGGCAAACCCGCACCGGTCCTACGATCTTTACGAGAGCGTCGGGTTCCGGCGGCAGAACGAGTACGTCCGATACCGCAAGCCGCTTGCTTGACCGACCGGTCATTGGGCTGCCCGGCCGGTCCACAGGATTCGGCAATGCCTCGGGGGCGGCGCGGTGAAGATCTGCTGCCAGGTACCGTCCCGCCACCAGCGGTGAAACAGGTCGTACGACTGGCTTCGTTGATGTCCAGGACAGTGCTTGCCGACGGTTTTTCGGAGGCAGGACCGACCGCGCCCCGCGGCACGGCAGTGCGTTCGTCCGTGAAAGGGTTGCTGTCATGACAGGTGGTGCGCCGGGCGGCGAGGTTGTGGTCGAGACGAGTCGGCTGCTGCTCCGACCTTGGCGGGTGGCCGAGGCTGTCATCCAGCGTGAACTGTGGACCGAACGTGATCCACGAGTGCCGCCGCACCGGCGGATCGACCCGGACGGACACCCCACGGTTGCGGAGCTGGAGAATTCGATCCGCACCAACAAGGTGTGGTCGACCGGATTGCTGGCGGTCGAGCGGAAAACCTCTCGCGACGTCATCGGCTACTGCGGGCTGGTCGACAGCGGGCGAGGGGCGGTAGGGGAGCCGGAGCTGGCATTCGAGCTGCTGCGCCGCGTTTGGCGTCAGGGATATGCGACCGAGGCGTCGTTGGCGGTTGTGGAATGGGCGCGATCGTCCGGGTACGAACGTCTGTGGGCCACGGTCTGGGACTGGAACACCGCTTCCCGCCGAGTGCTGGCCAAGGCCGGGTTCACCGAGACCGATCGGAAGGAAGCGGACGCGGTGCACGGAACCACCTTGTTCACCACGAGACGGCTCTGACACACCCGGCGTCCGACCTTACGGACGGCTCCGCGCGGTGCCGGCAGGCGGCAGGTGTCCCCGCTCGCGCCGACGGGCAAATGCCGCCTTGTCCACCTCATGAGTACCTTGGATGCTGCCCTGCGTGAGCCGTGCTGAAGATCCGGATGCGTCGCGTCGGGGCCCAGGGCCCGTCAGCGGTGGCTCAGCACGTTGACCACCCGTCCGCTGGGGTCGCGGACGAAGAACCGCCGCACGCCCCACTCCTCATCCTGCAAGGGGTGCACGATCTCCGCACCGCTCTCCCGCACGACCGCGTAAACCGCATCCACGTCGTCGACCTCGATGCTCATGTCAGGGGTGACAGGCGCGGTCTTGTCGCTGGTCATGACGTTGATCTGCGCTGCCGGGACGGACGGGGAAGCGAGCGTCATGATCCAGCCGTGGTTCATGACCTCCTCGAAGCCCAGCAGGCCGTAGAACTCCCGGCTCTCCTGCGCGGCCTCCGACCGGATGTTGGGCACGACACGGCGAACAGCCATCGATGACTCCAAGTGAGAGTGAACGTGTCTCGGTGTCTCCCCAGAGGTACTACGGCACCAGGGCGCCGCGCCGTTCTGCCGCCGCCCACTTCCGAAACCGGCCCTCCCGCAGCGTCCCCGACCGGACAAGCTGCTCCACCATGTCGTCCATGGAGTGCTGGGCGGGCCGGTAGCGCACGCCGAGGGCTTCGCGGCTCTTGGTGGTGGTTGTGCGGAGGGGGAAGCCGATGTTGCGGCGCAGGTAGTCGCGTGCGAGTCCGGCCGCGGGGGCGAGCGCGACGGCCAGGGGCTTGGGCAGTCCGCGGCGGGGGAGTGCGAAGCGTGAACCGTAGGCGGGCAGCAGTCTGCGGCCGAGATCGACGATGTCGGTGCTCTCCGCCACGACCAGGTGGCGCCGCCCCTGGGCGTCGGGCAGGAACGCGGCCGCCAGGTGCGCGTACGCGACCTCACGGACGTCGACGACGGCCAAGGCGACGCGGGGCGCGCCGAAACGCATCCTGCCGCTCGCCAACTGCCGGACGATGGTGAAGCTCTCGCTGGTCGGGGCGGTGTTCAGGGCGGGGCCGATCACCAGTCCGGGGTTGACGGTGACGAGGCGCCAGCGGTCCTGCGCCTCGGCGAGCCGCCATGCCTCCCGCTCCGCCAGGGTCTTGGAGTAGCTGTAGGGCTCGCGGGTCAGCGACGAGGTCGTGTTCCAGCTCTCCTCGGTCACGGTCCGGCCGGGGATGCGGAGGGTGTCCTCGGCGTCGCCGATCATCGCGGCGATGGAGCTGGTGAGCACCACCCGCTCGACGCCGCTCACCTCGTTCGCGGTGCCGAGGACGTTGCGGGTGCCCCGTACGGCCGGGTCGACGAGATCGCGTTGCGGATCCTTGACCGTCCGGACGAACGGTGAGGCGGTGTGGAGCACGATCCGGCACCCCCGCATGGCCTCGGCGTAGGAGCCTTCGCGCAGCAGGTCCGACGCGAACAGGCGCAGCGTCCCGGGCGAGGACGCGGCGGCATCGAGAAGGTGCTGGACCTTGGGCGCGCTGCCCGGGTCGCGGACCGCGGCGTGGACGGTCGCCCCCGCGTCGAGCAGGCCCTTGACGATCCAGCCGGCCACGTAGCCCGTCGCTCCGGTGACCAGGACCGGCGCGCTCGTATCGACGGGGAGGCCACCGAGGTCGAGCTGGGTGTCCATGGGTTTCCTTTCGCTTCCCGCTGTGTGCGGAGGGGGCGGGGGCGGGTCAGTCGTTCACCAGGAGGATCTTGCCGACGTGGCCGCCGGCCTCCATCAGCCGGTGGGCCTCGGCGGCTTCGGCCATGGGAACGGAACGGTCGATGAGCGGTCGGACGGCGCCCCGCTCGATCATCGGCCATACGTGCCGCTGCACCTCGCCGACGATGTCCGCCTTCTGCTCGGCGGACCGGGTGCGCAGGGTCGTGCCGTAGACCGAGATGCGTTTGAACACCAGGTCGGCGAGGTTGAGTTGGCCTTCGAAGCCGTTCTGCAGGCCGATGACGACCAGGCGTCCGTCGGCGGCCAGGGAGCGGATGTTGCGTTCGAGGTAGGCCCCGCCGATGACGTCGAGGATCACGTCGTAGGGGCCGTGCTCGGCGAAGTCCTCCGTGCGGTAGTCGATCGCCGCGTCGGCGCCCAGCTCCCGCGCCCGCTCGGCCTTCTCCGGGCCGCCGACCGTGGTGACGACCCGGGCGCCGAGCGCCTTGGCGATCTGGATCGCCGTGGTGCCGACGCCGCCCATCCCGCCGTGGACGAGAAGGGTCTCGCCCTCCTTCAGTCCGGCGGTCATGACGAGGTTCGACCAGACCGTGGCGGTGACCTCGGGCAGCCCCGCGGCCTCGACCAGGCCGACCCCCTTCGGCACCGTGAGGAGCTGCCCCGCGGGGACGGCGACCCGCTGCGCGTAACCGCCTCCCGTGAGCAGGGCGCAGACCTCGTCGCCCACCCGCCGGCCGGTCACCCCCGGGCCGAGCGAGCTGATGCGGCCCGAGACCTCCAGCCCCGGGTACGGCGAGGTGCCCGGGGCCAGCGGGTAGAGGCCCTGCCGCTGCATGACGTCCGCCCGGTTCAGGGCGCTCGCCACCACATCGATGACCACCTCACCGGCGGCGGGCGTCGGGTCTTCGGCCTCGGTCCATTCCAGGACCTCGGGGCCGCCGGGTTCCTTGATCGACACAGCCTTCATGGCGCTCCGTTCACATGGCTGGGGCGAGGGGCTCTCGCAGGCGTCCGGGACGGTGCGATCGACGCGTACCCGCCGGGAGTCCGGCCTTGAAAGAGGCACCGCGGCGTGACGCACACCCTACCGAGAGGTGGGTGAAATGAGGGCTATTGCCCTGAAGGCCCCAGCAGATGAATGTTTACAATCCACACATTAGGAGGGAGGAGTGTGCAGTGTCAACATTGGTCTGTGGCGTGGGCGGGGTGGTCATCCGGCGCCCGTCGAGGGAGAGGGGTATCGCGCCGGGGCGGCCGGAACGCGACGTCCGCTCATCCCGGCGACGGGGCCGCCACCTGCGAGGCGCTGAGCATCGCATGGACGGCGGCGCCGACCTGACCGGCGACGATCTCGGGCGTGGAGGTGTCGAGCTTGCTGTCGAGGTGCAGGAACGCCAGGCCGTGGACGAGGGCCCACACCGCCGTCGCCAGGGCGTCCACCGGCTCCGCGGCGGGGAAGGCGCGGCGGACGATGTCGAGGACGTACTCCGTGATGGCGGTCGTCGCGAGGACGCGTTCCTCGTTGTCCGGGTCGCAGGGCTCGGCGAACATCGCCCGGAACAGTGCCGGGTGCTCGATCGCGAAGCGTACGTAGGCGACGGCGACGGCGGCGAGGTCGTCGGCGGTCGCGGGCGCGGGGTGCGCCGTGGCCAGGGAGGTGGCGAGTTCGCGGTAGCCCTCCGCGGCGACCGCGGAGACGAGTGCGTCCCGGTCCTGGAAGTGCCGGTAGGGGGCCGTCGCCGACACGCCGGCCCGCCGCGCCACCGCCCGCAGCGACAGTCCGGCGCCACCGCCCTCTTCGAGCAGCTCCCGCGCGGCGCTCAGGCAGGCCGCGCGCAGATCGCCGTGGTGGTACGAGCCACTGGCCTGCGGCATGGTCACACTCCCTCGTGTTCGCGGCGCTTACATACCTTCTTTCATGTAAACGATGCATACATCATAGGTGACGTGGTGTCCGGGAGGTGATCAGGAGGGTGAGCGGGCTGTTCACGCCCCTGTGCCCGGTCCTTGGTGACGGCGCGGTCCGCCGTCACCGTCGCGGCTCCAGACGCCGGTGTTCAGCATGAAGTGCTGGAAGGGCGGGCGGCACCCCTCGTAAAACGACGGAGCTGGGCACCCACCTCCCGTGGGCGCCCAGCTCCGGGCGCGGCCCTGCGGCCCCGGCGGTACGGCGTCGCAACCGCGGGTCAACTGTCGTGCAGCGCCCTCCTGAGGGCATCGACGGCGAGCGTGCGGGCGACATCGGCGGCGCGGGTGTCGCGCAGGCTGTCCAGCAGCAGGAAGTCGTGCACCATGCCGGCCACCCGGACGGAGGTGACGTCGACGCCCGCCTCGCGGAGCCTGTTGGCGTACTGCTCGCCCTCGTCGCGCAGCACATCCGCCTCATCGGTGATGACCAGCGTGGTGGGCAGTCCCCGCAACTGCTCCAGGGACGCCTGGAGCGGGGAGGCGTGGACCTCGGTGCGCTGGGCGGGATCGGTGGTGTAGGCGTCCCAGAACCACTTCATGGAATCCCGGGTGAGGTAGTAACCCTCGGCGAACTGCAGGTAGGAAGGGGTGTCGAAGTCCGCGTTGGTCACCGGGTACAGCAGGACCTGCGCCTTGAGATCGATACCGCCGCGCTCCTTGTTCATCAGCGCGAAGACCGTCGACATACAGCCACCGACCGACTCACCGGTGACGGCGATACGCGAGGTGTCCAGGCCGTGCTCGGCGCCGTGCTCCAGCACCCACAACCCCACCGCGTAGTTCTGCTCGACCTGCGTGGGGTACTTGGCCTCCGGCGCCCGGTCGTAGACGGGGAAGACGCCCGCGGCGCCCGCGCCCACGGTGAGTTCCCGGAAGAGCCGGTCGTGGGTCTTGTCGTCGCCGAACACCCAGCCCGCGCCGTGGATGTAGAACACCACCGGCAACGGCCCGCCCGCCCCCTCGGGCCGGATGATGCGGGTCCGGACGGTGCCCCACTCGCCGGCGTCCACGTCGACCCACTCCTCGTCGACGTCCGGGCGGGCGACCCCGCTACCGCTCTGCAGACCGAGCAGGATCTCCCGGCCCTCCTCGGGCGGCACCTCGTAGATACGCGGGTGCGGATCCGTCGCCTCGGCCAGCTCCCTCGCGGCCTGTTCGAGATACGGCGTGATCGGAGGCGGAAGGCCGGACATGGTCACTCCATTCCGCAGGCGCATACGCGCCCGTTCGTACGTCCCTCGGCCACGCCACCGTCGACCCGGCCTCGGCGAACTCCCCTCGGTCCATCGTCTTACGGCCTTCGCGGGGCGCAACCGCGCGGGGTGGGTGTGGTGCGGGCCCCCTCGCCCGGACCGCGGCCCGGGGCATCGAAGAGGGCGCCTGATCCGGCGAGGGGGCGTGGGAGCGGGGCGCCTGAATGCTGCGAGGTCAAGCACGCCGCCGTCACCGTCGCCGCGATCCGCCTCTCGCTCCGGCCGCGATCCGCGACTCGCTAGCCGTCCGAGCCGGTGGCCGAAGGCGGCACCTCGGCGACGAAGAACAGGAAGCAGGGCCTGACCGAAAGGTCGCGGAAGCCGTCCGGGAAGAGTTCGCGGGCGGCCGGGTCGGGCTGCGGCTCGCTGAGGGCGGAAAGACGGAAACCGGCGGTGGTGAAGGCATCGGTCATCGCGTGCAACGGCTTGCGCCAGAACCTCATCGGGACGGTCCGGCCGCCGAACTGCCAGTCGAAGCTGTAGCTGGTGGTCGCGAAATAGTCGGGCCGAGGTTCCTGGATCGTGTAGGCCACGAGCGGGTGGTCCACCGACGCGATCAGCCTGCCGCCGGGCCTGAGCACGCGCCGCAACTCGGCCAGCGTCGGCCCCCAATCCTCCAGATAGTGCAGGACCAGCGAAGAGACCACGTCGTCGAACGCGCCGTCGTCGAACGGCAAGCGGTCGCGGAGGTCGACCTGATGTACGTCCGCGTCCTCACCGAGCCGTCGCTTCGCCAGCGCCAGCATTCCGGCACTGACGTCGACGCCGGTGACGACGGCGCCGCGGTCGCGCAGCGCCGCGGACAGGGGACCGGAGCCACAGCCCGCGTCCAGGATCCGGTGGCCGGTCACGTCTCCGGCGAGATCCAGCATCGCGGGCCGCGCGTAGTACGCGTTCACGAGATTGGACTCGTTGTCCGCCGAATACGCCTCGGCGAACCTGTCGTAGTCATTCACCCCGGCCGGCTCCGCGGACCGGGCGGGGCACTCGGGCACATCCGTTACGCGTTCCATCGCCGCAGCCTAGCGCCGCCGAAGGGCCCGTTGGAGGCGATGGCGACGCCGTTCTTCTCTTCCCGTTCGGCCAGGGGGCGGAAGAGGAGTTCGGCGTGGTGGCGGTCGAATTTCATGCCACCCAGGTCATCCGTCACGGCAGGACGGCTCCTGTACCCGGTCAACCTGCCGGTGCGCAGCGCCGGGAGGACGCCACCGACCCCCTCCTTTCGGCTCTGGTGCCGCCGCACCTCATCCCGCCCGCCGCGCCGCTGCCCCGGTGGCACACTCTGCTTCCCGGCCGCGCCTCCACGCCGGGCCCGCCCGCCCCGCTCCCGTACGGCAACGCCGCACGTGGTGCCCACGCACACGCCACGCACAGAGGGGAATCCCATCCACCCATGACCGACCACACCAACCCCAGCACCGTCACTGCCGACGAGGCACCCGGCGTCATCGTCGTCTCGGGTATCTCGGCGGCGGGCAAGTCGACCGTCGCCCAGGCCCTCGCCGCACGCCTGCCGCGTTCGGTGCATGTGCGCGGCGACGCGTTCCGCCGCATGATCGTCAACGGTCAGGCGCACATGACCGCCGAGGCTCCGCCGGAGGCCGTCGCCCAGCTCCGGCTACGGCACCGGCTGGCCGCCGCGTCCGCCGACGCCTACGTCGAGGCCGGGTTCACCGTCGTCCTGCAGGACATCCTGCTCGGCGAGCACCTGACCGGGATCACCAAGATGATCAAGAGTCGCCCGCTGGCCGTCGTCGTGCTGACGCCCGCCCCGGAAGTCGTGGCACAACGGGAGAAACAGCGCGGCAAGACAGGCTACGGGCCCGACTGGCAGCCCGAGGACCTGGACAAAGTCCTCCGCGACAGCACGCCCCGGCTCGGGTTGTGGCTCGACACCTCCCGGCAGACCGCCGATGAGACGGTCGACGAGATCCTCGAACGGGCCTGGTCCGAGGGCGCCATCACCTGATCCCGTCCGGCAGACGACGGCGGACGGGAGGGGAAAGAGACGGCGGACGTGAGGAGAAATACCAGGGCGCTCGTGGTGGGTTTGTGGTTGGTGGGGTTTGTGGGGGTGTTCATCGTTGGCTCGCACTGTGAATCGGGGTGTTGTTGTTGCCGTCGTCGGATGTGTCATCGCTGCCGGTTTCGGCTTTGGCCTCGTCGCGGGTTTCGGTTTCGGTTGGGGTTTCGTTCGCGGCTGCGGCTGCGGCTTCGTTGTTGGTGGGGGTTTCGGTGGGGGTGGGGGTGGGGGGTGTGGTTGTGGTGGGGTGTTTGCTGTAGAGGCCGATGATGAGGCCGGTGATGATGAGGGTGCCGGCGAGGAGTTTGAGGGGTGGGAGGGGTTCGTTGAAGAGGAGGATGGAGCCTAGGACGCCGAAGATGGGGACGAGGAGGGAGAGGGGGGCGACGGTGGAGACGGGGTATTCGCGGAGCAGCCAGTTCCATATGGCGTAGCCGAGGACGGTGTTGGGGTAGGCCTGGAAGAGGAGGGAGAGGACTGCGGTCCAGCCGATTTGGTGGGGGAGTGCGGTGTAGCCGGTGGTGCCGTTGACGGCGAGGTCGAGGGCGAAGAGGGGGAGGGGGGAGAAGAGGGAGGACCACACGAGGAAGGCGAGGGTTTCCTTGGGTGCGGCTTTCTTCATGAGGATGTTGGCCACGCTCCATGCCACCGCGCCGAGGAGGACCAGGGCGATGCCGGTGAGGGTGACGGTGCCGTCGGTGATGAAGGTGACCGAGAACAGTCCGGTCAGGGCGACGGCGATGCCGGCGTACTGGAACCGGGAGAGTTTTTCGCGGAAGACGACGGCGCCGAGGAGGATGGTCAGGAAGGCGCTGAACTGCAGGACGAGGGAGGCGATTCCGGAGGACAGGCCGGCTTTGATGCCGAGGTTGACCACGCCCCACAGGCCGACGCCGAAGACGAGTCCGTAGCCGGTGATGTAGCGCCAGGGGACTTGGGGGCGTTTGAGGAAGAACACGGCGGGCAGTGCGCAGAGCGCGAATCTGATGCCGGCGAGGATGAGTGGGTCGACGCTCTCGAGTCCGATTTTGATGATGGAGAAGTTCAGACCCCAGATCGCGGTGACTGCCACGGCGAGCAGGATGTGCTGTTTCTTCATGCGAGGACCTGTTCCGCTGGTGTGGGGGCGGCCGGGCGGGTGCGGACCGTCAGGGAGTTGAACAGGTCGACGATCCAATCCCGGGTTTCTTCGGGGGTGTTGCTCGCGACGATGCCCGCGAGAACCGTTTCTCCGGCCTGGTAGGTGATGTGATCGGGTAGCCGCGCGCCGGACTGTAGCTCGTTCCAGGCGACGACGCGGGCACTGGCCCGAAATGCCCCTGTGCCGTCCAGACCGTGGAACTCCTGTCCGGCGAGGTGGTGGCCGGGGTGGACGAACCAGCCGTACCGGCGTGCGCCGGCGGGGGGTGCGGGCAGGCGGTCGGCGACGGGTTCGCCGAGCAGGATGCGCAGTTCGTAGGAGGGCAGGTGTACGCCGGTGGCGAGTTCGACGGTGGCGACGACGTCGGCGCCGCCGACGCGGTTGCCGACTTCGAGGAAGACCAGTTCCTGTTCTTCGGAGACGATGGCTTCGAGGTGGAAGCTGCCGTCCTTGATGCCGACGGCGGCCAGTGCCCGGGTGACCCAGGTGCGGGTGGGGGCGTCGCAGGTGATCTGGTACGAGCCCATGGGCTGTCCTTGGGCGTAGCGCAGGCAGGTGCCCACGTACTGGCTGGCGGTCAGCAGGAGGAGTGTGCCGTCTTGGATCAGGCCGTCGAAGTGCCGGATGGGGCCGGAGATGAATTCCTCGGCCTGGAAGTCGGCGCGGCCGGTGCCGGTGTCGAGTGCGGCGACGCCGGTGCGGCCTTCGGTGACCGCGGTGAGGGCCTGGTGGGGGGTGTCGTAGACCAGGACGTTTTCGCTGGAGGCGCCGCGGTGCGGTTTGAGGACGGTGCGGCCCTGCCACGGTGCCCGCGCGTGCGGGTGCAGCAGGTCCGGCAGTGCCGAGAAGCGCGGTACCCGGATTCCGGCGTCCTGGGCGGCTTGTTTCATCAGGACCTTGTCGCGGGTGAGGGTGACCTGTTCGACGCGCGGGCCGGTCACGCCGAGGTGTTCGCGCAGGCGGGCGGCGTCGAGCAGTTCGTATTCCGATACGGAGATGACGCGGTCGAAGGTGCGGGGGTGGGTGGTCAGCCACTGGCGGGCTTCGTCGTAGGCGGAGCGGGTGCCGGGCCGGCTGACGCGTTCGCACCGCAGGCCGTCCGGCAGGGTGGCCAGGGCCTGGTCGGTGCCGAAGTAGGTGACCTCGTGGCGGTCGTGGGGGATCCCCCGCGCGTATTCGATCTTGAAGTAGGGCACGCGGTGCAGGATGAGGATCTTCATGAGGCCTTCCTGACGGCAGGGGTGAGGGCGCGGTCGAGCGCGGCCGGCCAGGCCGTGCGCAGGGTGTGGACGACGGTGCGGATGTCGGCGCGGTTCCCGCGCAGGACGACGCAGCCCTGGGCCGCGAAGTCCGCGTTGTCCCGGGCGACGGCGTGCAGGGTGCGGCGTTCGGTCGACAGCCAGGTGAAGGCTGTGACGCTCAGTTCCCCGTCGGCCAGGGACAGTTGGGCGGCGGTGGCCCGCACGGCCTCGGCGAAGGGCTCCGCGCCGTCGGCGACGTCGGCGGGGGCGAAGGAGCGGTCGCTGCCGACGCCCAGCAGCACCGTCGCCGCCGAGCAGCCCGCCACCAGCCGCCCCGCACCCGCGCCGGTTCCGGCACCCGCGCCGGTTCCGGCACCCGCGCCGGTTCCGGCACCCGCGCCGGTTCCGGTTCCGGTAGCGGTGGTGGCAGTGGTGCCGGCTCCGGTTCCGGTTCCGGCGGCGGCAGTGCTGCCGGGAGCGGTACCGGCGGTGGTGCCGGTGGTGGCAGCGGCTCCGGCAGTGGTGCCGGGGGCTCCGGCGGCGGTGGTGGCGGCACCGGCAGCGGTACCGGCGGTGGCGCCGGGGGCTCCGGCGGCGGCAGCGGTGGCGGCGGTGCCGGGGGCGGCAGTGGTGCCGGTGGCGAAGACCGTGTCGATCCAGTGATGGTGCAGATCGATGCCGTACACCCACCGGGCCAGTGACCAGATTTTCATTCCGCCTGGACGGCGGTTGGGTTCCACCACCGCGGCCCGCAGTCCGTCGTCGCTCAGTTTGATCTCGTTGTGGAACGGCCCGTCGCACTGGCCGACCAGGGCGTTCGCCCACCGTCCGGCCCGCTCCAGTGTGGCGCGTTCGTGGGCGTCGACGACGGCGGGCAGTACCTGCGCGACCTCGACGGGGTACCGGCCCGGCGCGCTGATCTTCTCGGTCAGGAACGCCAGCGGTCCCACTCCGTCGTAGGAGTACTCCCGCCGGTAGGGGATGAACTCCTCACAGATCACCCCGCCCTCCAGGTAGGGCAGGACCTCGGCGAACGCGGCTGTCAGGTCATCTCCGGGCCGCACCACGACGACGCCGCGGTTGTTGCCCTCGGCCGAGGGTTTGACGACGAAACCCCCGGGGTGCTCCCGCGCGAATGCCCGGAGCTGATCGAGTGAGGCGATCTCGGCGAAGGCGGGCACCATGATCCGCTGCGCCGCCAGCAGCCGTGCGACCCGTGCCTCTTCCAGCCGGTAGCGGAACTTCGAGAACGCCCCCTGCGCGAGCTGCGGCGCGTCGACGGCGACGCCCAGCCGGTCGAGCAGTTCCGCGCCGCTGTGTACGGCGTTGTCGGAGAAGACCACGCCCGCCACGATCCGCTCGCGCCGGTCCCCGAGCAGTTTCAGGCCCATCTCGGCGAAGTCGTCGCGCAGCGGGTCGAGGTCGATCACCTCATCGGCCAGCGCGCGGTCCGCCGCGGTGGGAGCGGCCCGGATCAGCACCACCCGCGCACCGTGGCGCTCGCGCGCGTGGTCGCTCAGGTGACGGACCTCGTCGATCCGGCTCAGGTTGTAGTCGACGATGAGGAACAGCGGTGCGCTCATGCCTGTCCTCCCTCGTAGGCGACCTCGATCGCCCGCTCGGAGGCGGGCATCAGCTCCGCCAGGACCGCCTCGCGGCCGGCCAGGTCCATCCGCCACAGCACCTGGCCGAGGAACACCTCCCGCGAGGACGGCTCGACCGTGTCACCGGCCTTGAGCAGGATCTGCGAGAGCAGCGGCCGCGGCCGCAGCGCCGGGTTCAGCTCGACCCGGGCCAGCGTGCCGGGGTCGGCGAAGAAGACACGGAAGAACGTCGCCCGCCCGCCCGGCGCCGCGCCGCCGGCCGTGTACGACAGTTTCTCCAGCGTGGTGCGCAGGGCGGCGGGCCGGTGGGCGCCGAGCAGGGAGTCCAGCCACAGGTCGAGCAGGCCGGGGCCGCCGGTCAGTGCCGCCACGCTGGGGGAGATCAGGCTGCCGCCGACGCGCGGGTTGATCTCGATCAGGTCCCAGCCCGAGGCGCTGTGCCGTGCCTCGATGTGGAAGCAGCCCCAGTTCAGCTCCAGCAGCTCCAGTACCGTGCCGACCCACGTCAGGCCCGCGGCGATCTGGTCCTGCGTCAGGCTGGTGGGAGGGCTGACGCAGGCGTTCTCCAGGACGGTGCCCGCGGCTTCGGTCACCTCGCACTTCTCGTGCACGGCCACCACCTGCGGCCCGCCGTCGACGACGATCACCTCGAAGCTGAACTCCTGCCCGGGTATGTAGTCCTCGACGAGGAACCGCACCGGGACCTCCGCGTCCCGGCCCGCACTCCCGCCCGCCTCCCGGCCTGTGTCCCGGCCCGCACTCCCGCCCGCGTCCCGGCCCGCGTCCCGGTGCGGGTCCCGGCCCGCGTCTTGGCCCGTGGCCCGGCCTGCATCCCGGCCCGCGTCCCGGCCCGCGTCCCGGTGCGGGTCCCGGCCCGCGTCTTGGCCCGTGGCCCGGCCTGCATCCCGGTGCGGGTCCCAGCTCGTGTCCCGACCCGCGTCTTGGCCCGTGGCCCGGCCTGCACCCCGGCCCGGGTCCCGGCCCGGGTCCCGGCCCGTGTCCCGGCCCGTTTCCTGTCCCGCGCCTTGGTCCGCGGGTCCGGTGGCGCCGCGCCCGGCGGCCCCCGCCTGCGCCACCGCTCCCGCCGCTTCCGCCGCCGTACGTGCGGCCGTCCCGCCCGCACCGCCCGCACCGCCCGTCCCGGCCGTCCGCGTGGCCGTCCGTGTGGCTGTCCCGCTTGTTCCGTCCGCCTGTGCGGCCGTTGGGTCTGCTGTGCCCGTGTCGTCCTCGTCGGCGGGGCCGGTGGTGAAGGCGCTGGCGTAGACGGTGTCCGAGCGTGCCTGGTCGGCGATGCGTTGCAGATCGGCCCAGGTGGTGCTGTCGGTGAGGGGGAACGTCCCGAACGAGGCGATCCCGCTGACCGGTTTGACGAAGTAGCGGCCGCCCGCCCGACGGCGCGCGGCGAGCGTTGCGGGGGTGAGCACCGCCGCCCGGCCCCGGCTCAGACCCGCGTCGGCCAGACGGTTGCGCACCGTCAGCTTGTCGCGCAACTGCAGGGCCTGCTTCTCCTGGAGGTCCGCGACCCCCAGCCGGGCGTTGGCCAGCGCCATCAGGTGCCGGTAGCCCTCCCAGACGGTCAGGCAGCACCGCACCGGGGCACCCGCGGCCTGAAGCTCGTCGAGGAAGCCGTCGACCTCACGCGGGCCCAGCACATGCCCGGCGGTGACCTTGACCTCGTCGGCGAGGTCCGCCAGCACCCCCGGCCGCACACCCTGATGCTCCGGCTCCGGCAGCGAACTGATCACGTAGACCTTCAGCCCGCGTGCCCGCACCGCGCCGGCGAGGTCTTCGACGAACGAGAACCCGACATGGCTGAGCAGCAGCACTCCCGGGGCGTCTTCCATGCTCATCCGGCCTCCTCACCGGTGGGCGGGGGCGCGCCGCGACCGCGCCGCGCCCCCGCCGAGGACGAAAAATCAGGCGGCCTGCTTCTCCGCCTTGGCGATGGTGTCCAGGTACAGCTCCTCGAAGTACTGCGCCAGAACCGTCTGGTGCTCACGCAGGTACCGCTTGAACGCGTCGATGTCGTCCTGGCCGCGCAGCAGGTGACGCACCGCCGCCCACACCTCGCCGGGGTGGTCGTCGTTGATGTCGGTGTGCGAGTGGTTGATCTGACCGCCGATGTTGTCCTCGCCGACCGACCCCTTGAGCGCCTGAAGCTTCCTCGGCTCCAGCTTCACGTTCACGTACTCCACGAGGTAGGAGTACGCCACGACACCGAGGGGACCCTCGTGGTCGAGGAGGTAGGAGAAGTAGCCGGCCAGCAGCTTCGTCGACAGGTACGGCTCGGTGGCCAGGAACTGCTCACGCGAGACCCCCGCCTTCTCCAGGTCGCTGATGAACAGCTCGTCGTGGAGCATCTCCTCCTGCTCGTAGTTGGCCCACACCTGCGCCGCCTCCGGGCTGCGCTTGGCGACCTCCACCAGGGCCTTGGCCTCGGCCACCCGCAGCAGCCGGATACGCCAGGCGGTCTCGATCAGGTTCCGCTTGTAGTACGCGGAGTCGACGTTCTTGCCCTCCAGGTGCGCGGCCTCGGGCACGTTGGCGTACCACTCCAGGACCTGCTGGTCGAGCTGCTCGTCGATCTCGGCGCGCAGCTTCACGGAGGCGGACGCGGTCAGGAACGGGGTGCGGTCCCCGTAGCCGGCGTTGATCACGCGGTTCGGCATGATGGCCTTTCTCGTGGTTGTCCGGATGTGCGGTGTCAGTGGTTCAGGTGTCGTCGGCGACGCGAACGGTCGCGTCGCCGCCCAGCCGGCACCGGCAGGCCAAGCGGTGGCCTCCGCCGGTCCGGCCGAGGTCTTCGAGAAAGTCGAGTTCGTCGTCGTCGGGCTCACCCAGGGCGCTGAAACCTTCCAGCACCTCGATGACGCACGCGCCGCACGCCCCGGAGCGGCAGCCGAACGGGATGAGCTGCTGCGGACACTCGTACTCGACTTCGGTCAGAGGGGATCCGCCGGGCAACCAGACCTCGGTCCCGGCCGGAAGAACCGTCAATTTCTTCAGGGTCATGACAACAACGCTTCGCGGTCGGTGGAATGCTCCGGCGCCAGACGGGAGCCCGGACGCAACGCGACCGCCAGATGATTCGCCGCCGTCGCCGCCTCCCCGAAACCCACCGAGATCAGCGGCACCCGCCCCTCATACGTACAGATGTCGCCCACGGCATAAACCCCCGGCAGATTCGTCCGCATCGCCCCGTCCACCACCACACGGCGACTCTCCATCCGAAGCCCCCACCCGGCCAGCGGACCCGAAGAAGTGATAAAACCCAGCGCCGAAACAACAGCCTGCGCGGGCAACGTCAATTCCCCGCCGCTCCCGCCCTGGCGCAGCCGCACCCTTTCCAGATGCTCCCGCCCCTCACCACCGGTCACCTGCGCCTCGGTCAGCACCCGGATATCACCCGCGTACATCTGCTTGACACTGTGCTCGTGGGCACGGAAGACCGCCCGACGGTGCACCACGGTCACCGACCGCGCCACCGGCGCCAGCGCCAGCGCCCAGTCGACCGCACTGTCACCACCGCCCACGATCACCACATCACGCCCCCGGTGCGCCTCCAGACGCGGCACGTGGTGCGCCACCCCGCGCCCCTCCCAGGGCTGCAGACAGGCCAGCGTGCGCGGCACCGCACGCCCCAGACCGGCCGCGATCACGACCGCCCCGGCACGCACCCGCCCGCCGTCCTCCAGACCGACCACCCAGCCCCGGCCCGCCCCCTCGCCCCTGCCCTCGTCCGGGGTCAGCGAGACGGCGGTCCGCCCGGGAAGATGCCGCGGCCGGAACGGCGCGACCTGGGCCAGCAACTGATCGATCAGGTCCCGGCCGCGTACGGCCACATGGCCGGCGACGTCGTAGATCTTCTTCTCCGGATACAGGGAAGTGAGCTGACCACCCGGCTGCGGCAACGCGTCGATTATCGCGCTGGAAAGCCCGCGGAATCCCGCGCAGTAGGCGGCGTACAGACCGGCCGGACCCGCTCCGACGACGGCCACATCCGTGCTCGTCTCCACTGGTCGAGTTCCCGCTTGATTCATCCTGAACTCCAGGCCCCTTCGGCGGTCGAAAACGGATCGGCCCTCTCGGCCTCACGGCCGGCCGGACACATTTCCCTCACGCCGTACGGCATTTCGCACCGATCCGGCGGACACCACGGCGCGGCCCGTGAGAGGAAGGACCGTGAAGCGCGGGGTGCGATTTCATCATTCAAGGGCCCGGCGCCGGCGTCAACAAAAGGGTCCGGAATTCCGGCTCCCCGCGGAAAGCACAGGGAATGAAGAGCCCTTTACCTCAAAAAGTACGGACCAAAAAGAGAGGGTGTGTGCCGGTGCCGGCCGGTCATGACCGGCGGCCGGCAGCCCGGCCCCGCCCGGCACGCCGGACCCCGCCCGGCCCCGCCGTTCTACGCCCCGTCCCCGTCGGCGGCGGCCTGGTCCAGGGCGCTGGCGAACCGCTGCCATTCCCGGGCGTAGGAGTTGGCCAGGTTCGCGACCGCGACGGCACAGTGCGGCGGCACCGAGGACATCAACTGCCGCCCCGCCTCAAGATCGGGTGCCCGCGCGTTCAGCCAGCGCAGCAGCGCGCGCCCGGACTCGGTGAACCGCAGCGAGGGATCCTTCGCCAGACTCTCGATGCGCCGCCCCTGCCCCTGCTGCCGGCCGGCCGGCGCCCCGCCTCCGCCTTCGCCCCGGGGCCCGTCGTCGTCCCCGGCCCGGGGTCCGTCCGCGGCCCGGGGTCCGTCCGCGGCCCGGGGTCCGTCCGCGGCCGGGGGGCGCGGTGGCGCGGGGGGCCGCTCGCCGCGCAGCAGGCGCTGGCGGATGTCGCACGCGGTACTGATCGACACCCCCGCGCTGGCGGCGATCTCGTGGAGCTTGGCGCCGGGGTGTTCGGCGAGGAACGCGCGGGCCGCCTCCCGGCGCTCGGCCGCATCCAGCGGGCGGCTGCGGCCGTCCGCCCCCACCCGGACCTTCGACCGGGGAATTTCCTCGGTCGAAGTACGGCGGACGGCGCCGACGGTCTTGGGCGAGAGCCCGGTGATGCGCGCGATCGCACGGTCCGACAGATCCGGGTGCGAGGCCAGGATGCGGACCGCCGCGGCCTTGCGGTCCTGCAGCGTCAGCGGCAGACCGTGGCGGACGTTGGCCGCCACGGACCGCAGGAAGATCTCACTGGCCGGCCCGTCCAGATACCGGACCGGGATCAGCCGCTCCCCCCGGAGCCGGACGGCCTGGAGACGGTGCATCCCGTCGACCACCCGCCGGGTGTCCCGGTGGACGAGGATCGGCTCGATATTTGCCTGTGCGAGTATCTCGACATGTTCCCGGCTCACCCCGCCCAGCCGGGGCGAATCGGCGGCGACCAGGGAGTCGACCGGCACCAGACGGACCCCGGGGCACCCGCCCTCCGCCCTGGCCTCGAGATCCCGAGCCGCAGTTCTTAAAAAGTCTCCGGTCCCTAATAAGTCTCTCAATGTCAGCACCCACCGCTCCCCATATTTTCACATTACGGGTAGATGGTGGCCAGTTAACGATCACCGCCGTGATCCGTCAAGACCTGTGATCCCTTCACCGGTGGCCCGGAGTATCGACCAGCGGCCCCCGCCCGGACCGTTCATGAGGGCGCAACATTTCATTAAGTTGCGGCAGGCCGTGGTTTACGGACCCCGCTTCACGGTTTAGTAAAACCTCCCCGATGGTCGGTTTCGGATAACGTTTCTTGACCCCCCGCAGCCGGTCCTGCTAATCAGTGAACCTTGCCCCAAAACACCGGACACGCCGTCGCAAAACTTCACCCGAAGATAAGCGACCACCCCGACCCCTGGAGGAGTAATCGTGTCTCTTTCGCGCCGCAAAATTCTGCTCGGCTCCGGCGCCGCGGCTTCCGCACTGACCCTGGGAGCCGCAGGGAAAGCCGCCGCGCAAGAGGCTGCAACCCAGCCGTTCAACCCCCACGACTGGAAATCCGTCCGCGCACAATTCCTCCTCAGGCCCGACCTCGCACACCTCTCGAACTTCTTTTTCGCCTCCAACCCCACCCCCGTACGTGAAGCCATCGCCAAATACCGCAAGGCATTCGACGAAAACCCCTACAGCTACCTCGACGACAACATGTTCCAACGCGACGAGGACATGATCTGGCGCAAGGTGTGCGCCGCCGCCGCCGAATACGTCGGCGGAAAGCCCCACGAGATCGCCCTCACCGGCAGCACCACCATGGGACTCGCCCTCATCTACAGCGGCCTGCGCCTGAAGCCGGACCAGGAAATCCTGACCACCACCCACGAGTTCTACCCGCACCACGAATCCATACGACTGGCCGTCAACAGGTGGGGCGCCAGCACACGCAAAATCTCCCTCTACGAATCATCACTGCACTTCTCCGAGGACGAAGCCGTAGCCCGCATACGCGCCGCCGTACGCCCCAACACCCGGGTCGTCGGCGTCACCTGGGTCCACTCCGGCACCGGCGTCCGCCTGCCCATCGCGAAAATCGCCGACGCCCTCGCAGAACTGAACCGCAACCGCGACGAAGCGGACCGCATCCTGCTCGTGGTCGACGGCGTCCACGGATTCGGCATCGTCGACGAAGACGTCGCGAAAATGGGCTGCGACTTCTTCTCCGCCGGCACCCACAAATGGATCCTCGGCCCCCACGGAACCGGCATCGTCTGGGCCAAGGCGGAGAACTGGGCACTCCTGCAGCCCACCATCCCCAGCATCATGACCAAAGAACCCCAGGACGCCTGGCGCGAAGACCGCCCGCCGGTCGGCCCCACCGAAGCCTCATGGATCAGCCCGGGCGGATTCTTCGCCTACGAACACCAGTGGGCCACCATCGAAGCCTTCCGCTTCCACCGGCAGATCGGCCGCACCCGCGTCCAGGACCGCATCCTCGACCTGAACGGCCAGATCAAGGAGGGCCTGGCCGGCATGGACCACGTCACCCTCCACACCCCCCGCGCCCCCGAACACTCCGCCGGCTTCGTCTGCTTCGACGTCCGCGGCTACAAGCCCACGGACGTCGTACAGATCCTCCGCGACAACCGCGTCATCGCCAGCGGAACACCGTACGCGGTCCCGCACGTCCGCTTCTCGGCCGGCATCGTCAATTTCCCCAAGGACGTCCACCGGGCCCTCGAAGTCATCCGCTCACTGGCCTGACACCGCGAACCCGCCACCCGCCCGCGGCCTTCCCGACCACTCCGCCTTCCGGCCGCTCAGCTCAAGACGCGGCGGAAAACACGTCGGCGCGTAAAGACACAGCCCGGCCCGGCCACCCGCCACCACCGCCCCTTCACCGCAACCGCCACCACGACCGTCACCGTCGTGGCCGGGTGGCCGGACCCGCCCTTCCGAGCACATCACCACGGAAGGGCGGGAGGCCCGCAAGAGCAAGAAGAGAAAGAGGGAAAGGGAAGAGGAAAGAGGAAAAGAGGAAAAGAGGAAAAGGGGAAAGGGGGAGGGGCGGAAGGTCAAGGGGCGCGGAGACCGTACGGGCCGTGCCGTAAGGCCGCGAGAATGAGGAATTTCAGGGACGCGGGGAACCAAGAACGGGTTGGGTGCGGGTTGCGAGGGCCGCAGAGGTGCGGAGAAACGGCGCCCGCCTCCCTTTCCTCTCTTCCGCCGCTTCCCGCATACACGAAACGGTACGCCGCGGCCCCGGGAATGAGCGGCCCGCCAACGCGCGGAGATGCGACCGCCGTTGCGTTCGCCGGCGTGGTGGCGAACGCGTCCGGTGAAGCAGCCGAGGCGCCGATGCAGAAGAGGACCCCATGGATGTCATCACCGCTGTACTGACCCGCCGCAGCGAACACCATCTCGTCGAACCCGCCCCCAGCGACCAGGAATTCGCCTATCTGCTGAGCGCGGCAGCCACGGCCCCCGATCACGGCAGACTCCGGCCCTGGCGATGGATTCTGGTACGGGATGAAGGACGCGCCGCTTTGGGGCGCTGTTTCGCCGACGACTGCGCGGGCCCCGATTCCCGGCGAGGGCAGGTGGAGACCAAGCCGCAAAGAGCACCGCTTCTCGCCACCTTGGTGTTCTCACCGGTGCCGAACGGAAACGGCCGCGGCGGCTCGATCCCCGAATGGGAACAACTCGCCGCCACCAGCGCCATGACCACTTCCCTGATACTCCTGCTGCACGCCCGGGACTTCGGAAGCGTCTGGCGCACCGGCAGGTTCACCGAGTCCGAACGGGTCCGCAGCGCCCTGGGCCTGCGAAAAGCCGAACGCCTGCTGGGATGGCTCTACATCGGCACCCCCCAGCGGCTCCTCCCGCCGAAGCGCCGGGCGACCGAGGACGTCACCGACCGGATCTCCGTCTTCACCCCCCGCTGACGCGCTTCGCACCCGCACCGTCCCCCACACCGGCACCGTCCCTGGCACCGGCCAGGACCGGACGGACACCCCGCCCCCCCCCGCCCCACCCCCGCCGCCCGCAGTGGCCGGTCCATGCCCCGCGTCTCCTCTGTGCCCTACATACGCCATGTGCACATGTGCCCACGTGCTCCGTGCAGGTCACGGGGCTGCGCTCAGCGTCCCCGGCCGCCCTCTCCGCCGGCGGCGGGCGTCCGGAACCGGCACCGGCCCCGGTACCGGGAGTGGCTGCGGGGAGGGGACTCGGGGGGCGGCCGGGCCGGGGCCGGGGGAGCGGGGCAGAGCACCTCGGCTGCGGCGTAACCGCTCCCGCACAGCAGCAGGTCACAGGCCGTTCGACGTCCGCTCCGCCGACAGCGCGACGGCTGCCCACCGGCACCCGCCCACCGGCTCCCGTCTCCCGCCCACCGTCTCCCGTCTCCCGGCACCGGGCACCATGCCGGCCCCGCGCCGCTCGGCTGCCGCCCGGCACCGGCGCCGCGAAGCACCTCGGACGCGGGCTCACGCCCTGAGCGGACCGCAGGCCGCTCGGCCCCAACTCACCCCAACTCGCCTTCACCTGCCCCGGCATACGCGACGAGACTCGGCCGCCCGCCGCCCGCCGCCCGCCGCCCGCCGCCCGCCGCCCGCCGCCCGCCGCCCGCCGCCCGCCGCCCGCCGCCCGCCGCCCGCCGCCCGCCGCCCGCCGCCCGCCGCCCGCCGCCCGCCGCCCGCCGCCCGCCGCCCGCCGCCCGCCGCCCGCCGCCCGCCGTTGCCCGTTGTGTGTCCCGCGGCTCACCGCCGCCCTGCCGTGCCGTGCCGGAGGCGGCGGGACACCGTGCTGTGCCGCGCGCGATCCGGACCGGCCGGTGGTACCGCCGCCCGGCGCCGCGAGGCCGTGACCGGTATGAACCTCCGTCTCCGGCCACGTCCTGCCCGCATCCGGCCCCTCGCCCGGCCCCGCCTGGCCTCACGGTTTCGAAAACGCGCAGGTCACCGCCGTCACAGGTGATCGGTGACCGCCGGGGCGTTCTCGCTCCCGGGCGGGAGTGGCCCAGGACGGCCCCTTCGCGGCGCCGCTGCCGGTACCGTACGGACAGTGCGCTGCCGGAAACGCTGTGGCACCGGGTGACGTGACCGCCTGCCGCCGCGCTCGCCACCGCCGCGGACGTCACCGTACGAAGGCCCGGGCCGGGAAGCCGCCCGGCCCGCCCGCGGCACGGACACCGAAGACCGGTCCGGACCCGGACACCGAAGACCCAGGCCCGTGGCACGGACTCCGAGGTCACCGGCCCGTGGCGCGGGTGGGCACCGCGGTCACCGGCCCGTGGCACGGGCGCCGAGGACATCGGTCCGTGGCGCGGGCGCGGGGGCGCCGGCCGTGGTGCACACGGCGAAGACCGGACCGTGGCGCGGACATCGAAGACAACGACCCGAGGAGAGCACCGTGAGCGATCAGACTGCCGACGAAACGCCGTCCGGCGACCGGGAGATCATCGCCGGCGCCGCCGTCACCAGCAGCCGCGCCGCCCTGCTCCGCGACCTCGCCGCCGTCCTGGGCCGCACCCCCGAAGCCCTCGCCGCCGAATGGGCCGCAGGCACTCTGCCCGTGCCCACCACGCCCGTCGGCGACCAGGTGCCTCCCGCGCGGTGGGGCCTCTTCGACGGCCCCGCCGACCTGTCCGCCCGCACCGGCGAGTACCTCCGCGAGGACTTCGCCCGGTGACCGCCGCGCCCCCGCCGGTGCTCGCCGTCGCCGACACCTCCGTCCTGCTCGCCGCCTTCAACCGCAAGGACGACGACCACGAACGCGCCGTGAAGGCCCTGACCCGCGCCCGTATCCTCGTCGTCTCGCCCCTGGTCCTGGCCGAGCTCGATCACCTGCTCACCACCCGTGCGGGGAAGGCCGTGGCCGCCGCGGCGGTCACCCGCCTCGGAGCGCTCGCCCGCACCGGCGCCCTCCAGATCGCCACCGTCGACGGTGACCTCCTCGCCGACCCCGGCACCCTCAACGCGTCCCTGGCCTGGCGCCTGGAGAGACCGGTCCTTCTCTCCACCGTCCAGCCCCCGCACCCCCGCGACGCCCAGCCGCCGCTCGAAGTCATCCCCGGCCCCGCCACCCGGTGACGCACCGGGCCCGCCACCAGGCCGCCGCCGCCCGATCACCTGCCTCGAAGCGCCGGCCCGGCCCGGAAGGCGTCCCGGGGGAGGGGGGTACGAACGCGGCGGTGCGTGAACGCCCGCGGCGCACGACTCGCACCTGACGCCGGGCATGGCGGTGCGGGCGGGAACCCCCCTCGGGTTCCCGCCCGCACCGCTTCCCGTGCCTGGGCACGGCCGTGGTCACCGGCGGAAGCCGGCCGCCGGTGACCAGGTCTCAGAGGTCTGAGTGGTCCGAGTGGTCTCAGAAGTCGTAGGGCTTCTCGGTGTTCCAGTTCAGGACGTCGGCCTCGTTGTACGTGAACTGGGGCTTGTCGCCCTTGACGTCGACGGAGTAGGCGGGCTTGTCGTTGCCGTCGTTGTCGCGCAGGGCGACGGAGAGGCCGGTGCCGGTGTGGTTGTCCTTGCCGTAGTCGAAGATGTTGACGGCGCTGTAGACCTTGTCCTCGGGCTGGAGGGTGATCGGCTGGTCGCCGCCGTCGGCCTTCTTGGAGAGCGGCAGGGCGGCGCCCTCACCGTTGATCTTGACGGTGGGGTAGGAGGTGATCACGCAGGGCTTGTCGCCCTTGTTGACGGCGGTGAGCAGCAGATGGTCGCCCTGCTGGTCGGCGAGTTCGTGCTCGGCGGTCACCAGCAGCTCGTCACCGACGCACAGGTCGGCACCCGCCTCGGCGCCCGCGGTGCCGCCCGTCGCGGAGGCCGACTCCGTCTGTCCCTTGGTGTCCGTGGCGCTGTTCGCCTGCGCGGAGCCGCCCTTGGCGTCCTGCCCGGCGGTGGCGGACCGGCTCTGGCCGGAGGCGTCGTCGCTCTTCGCGGCGTCGTCGGCGCCGCCGCAGGCGGTCAGGCTCAACGCCAGCGTGGCGGTGGCGGCGGCCAGAACGGTGGCACGGATACGGGAAGTACGCATGATCGGTCCCTGCGGCTCGTGCGGGACTTCTCCAGGTCGTTCCCGCGGCGTGCACACCACCCTCCCCGGCCCCGCTGACGTCCTGGAAACGCTTCACTCACATTCCACCGGCACCATGCGTACGCGGTGGACCGAGGACCGGACCGGACCGACCCGGGTGCCAGGCCGCCCCGGTGACCGGACCGAGCCAAGGCGAGCCGAGGCGGGCCGATCCGGGGCCGGGGCCGGGGCCGGGGCCGATCCGGGGCCGGTCCGGGGCCGGGGGAGGGGGAGGGGCGTCAGCCGCGGAGGGTGTCGGTGAAGGCGAACGGCGACTGCGCGACGCCGCTGCACACCGGCGAGGCCGCCACCGTCCCGGCCCGTGCGGCGTCCCCGCCGTGCCGGGCCGCCGTCTTCGCGGCCGAGTCGCACGCCTGGTCGCGGCTGACGGACCAGTAGGACATCCGGCCGACGCCGTTGCTCTTCGCCCAGCTCGCCACCGAGGCGGCGTCGGCCAGGGTGAAGGTGGAGCCGTCGTCGTTCACGCCGATCATCGGGGTGAGGCCGAGGTCGGCGTAGGTGTAGCCGGGGTCGACGGACCGCATCTGCGCCAGGGTGGCCTTGCCCGCGCTGATCGCCGCCGCGCCCATGTCGGTGCCGGTGCCCTGGCCGTAGTCCATCGTCATGATGTTGACGTTGTCCAGCTTCACGCCGGCGGCCTTGGCGGCCTTCAGGACGTTGACGCCGTCGGCGGTCAGCCCGGTGGGCAGCACCGGCAGGGTCACCGAGGCGGTCAGCCCGGGGTTGGCCGCCTTGAGGTTCTTGATCGAGGTCATCTGCCGGGCCACGCCCGCGGTGTCGGCGACGGCCGCGCCCTCGATGTCGAAGTCCAGGGAGGTGGTGCCGTAGGCGGTGATCTCCTTCTGGTACCCCGCGTCGATCTTGCTCTGATCGGTGCAGGTGAAGGCCAGCGGCTCCCCGGCGGCCCCGCCGGAGGAGATGATCACGTCGGCGCCCTCGGCCTTCGCCTTGGCGATCTCCGGATCGGTGTACGGGTCGTTGCCGACGGGGAGCGTGTCGCCCCAGATGTTGTCGCAGCCGGCGCCGATGGTGAAGGCGGCGGTGTAGGTCTTCACGCCATGGCCGGTGATGGCGGTGTGGAGCAGGTTCGCGGCGGAGTTGCTCATGTCCACGTACGGGGCGAACTGCCCCGCCGCGCCGGAGCGGGCGGGGCGGTGCGCGCTGCCGGCGCCGGCGACACCGGCTCCGGCGGCGGACAGGGCCACCGCCGCCGCCGTGACCAGGGCTGTACGGATCGACTTCCTCATCAGGTGTCCGGTCCTTCCGGGACGGAAGAGGGAGGAGCATGACCGTTCATCCACGAAAAAATGGACTAGACCAAAGCCCCCGTCAAGAGCCCGCAACCCCAACTACCCATTCTTTGACCCCACTTGAGACATTCCTGAAGCACGAACCGGCCTCCCGGCCGGGATCGGCCACCCTCCCCGGACCCGCCGCACCCCTCCTCCGGGCCGGCCGGGCCCCGCGCCCGCCGCCCGCCCCGGCACCGGCGGCCCCCGTCCGCCCGACGCGCCCGTGCGCGACGCCCCGGCACACCCTCCAGCCGCACCCCTCGCCACCGACCACCGCCCGCCGACCCCCCGCCGCCCGCCGGCCACCGGTCGTCCGCCGACCCCCCGCCGCCCGCCGGCTGTCCGCCGCCCCGCCCGCCCGGACCTGCCCACCGCGCAGTGCGACGCACCCGCCGCATACCGCACCCGCCACATACCGCGAACCGGCACCCCCGCCCTCGGCGCCCCCCCCGGCCCGCGCTCGCCACCCGAACCGCCGCTCGAACAATCGTGCGAATGTTGGGTTAGGCTGGCTCCACAGCACAAGAGGCACAGACGCCACAAAAAAAAGGGGGAACGCGAAGAAACAGGAGGCGCGCATGTCGTTCACGCATCTCCGCGTGGCGAGCGGCTACTCACTGCGCTACGGCGCCAGCCACCCCCACACACTCGCCGAACGCGCCGCCGAACGAGGACTCGACGCCCTCGCACTCACCGACCGCGACTCCCTCGCCGGCGCCGTACGCTTCGCCAAAGCCTGCGCACAGGCCGGCATCCGCCCCCTCTTCGGCACCGACCTCGCCGTCCCCACCGCCACCCCCGCGCCCCGCCCCGCCGCACGCCGCCGCACCCCCGCCAAAGGCGGCACCTTCGTCCCCCAGGCCCCCGCCCGCGCGCTCTTCCTCGCCCGCAGCGCACCCGGCTGGGCCGAACTGTGCCGCCTCGTCACCACGGCAGCGGCCTCGGACGACGGCCTCACCTGGGACGACCTGACCGCCCCCGACGACCGGATCTTCGTCCTCCTCGGACCCGACTCCGAGGTGGGACAAGCCCTCGCCGCAGGCCGCCCCGACCGGGCCGCCACCCTGCTCGCCCCCTGGCGCGAACGCTTCGGCACCGCACTACGCCTCGAAATGTCCTGGCACGGACGCACCGGCACAGGACCCGGCTCCCTCCGCCTCGCCGCCCGCACCGCGGGCTTCGCCGCCGAACACCACCTCACCGCCGTCCTGAGCAACGCCGTACGCTACGCCGACCCCGGCCAGGGCGAAATCGCCGACATCCTCGACTCCGCCCGCCACCTCGTCCCCCTCGACACCCGCGACGCCTCCCGCCTGGACAGCGGAGAACGCTGGCTGAAGGACGCCGGACAGATGGAACGCATCGCCACCCGCATCACCGAAGCGGCCGGCGGCCGCCACACCGACGCACGACGCCTCCTGACCGCCACCGAGGAAACCGCCGCCGCCTGCACCACCGACCCCGGCGAAGCCTTCGGCCTGGGACGGCTCAACCTCCCCGAACCCGACCGGCTCGGCACCACCACCGAAACCGCCGGCCGCACCCTCGCCGACCGCTGCGCCGCCGCCATGCTCCACCACGGCTACCACCGCGAAACACACCGATGGGACCGCCTGGAGAACGAACTCGACATCATCACCGGCCACGGCTTCGCCGGATACTTCCTGACCGTCGCCGAAGTCGCCCGGCAAGCCCGCCACCTCGGCATCCGCGTCGCCGCCCGCGGCTCGGGCGTCGGCTCCCTCGTCACCCACCTCCTGGGCATCAGCCCCATCGACCCCGTCACCCACGGCCTGCTGATGGAACGCTTCCTCTCCCCCCGCCGCGCCGCCCTCCCCGACATCGACCTCGACGTCGAATCGGCCCGCCGCCTGGAGATCTACCAAGCGGTACGCACCCGCTTCGGCGCCGACCGCGTCGCCACCCTCGCCGTCTACAAGACCTACCGCGCCCGCGGCGCGATCGAAGACGTCGCCCGCGCCCGCGGCATGCCCCCCGCCCAGGCCGCCCGCCTGGCCAAAGCGTTCCCCCACATCCGCGCCAAAGACGTACGAACCGCCCTGGCCGAACTCCCGGAACTCCGCACCGTCGCCACCGAGGACCACGGCCGCCTGTGGGAACAGGTCGAAGCACTCGACGGCCTCCCGCACGAAGCGGCCATGCACCCCTGCGGCCTGCTCGTCTCCGACGCCGGACTACTGCAGCGCACCCCGGTGGCGCCGACCACGGTGGAGAACATCGCCATGTCCCAGTTCGACAAGGAGGACATCGAGGACACCGGCCACCCGAAGATCGACATCATCGGCGTCCGCATGCAGTCGGCCCTCGCCCACGCAGTGGCCGAGATCGAACGGGTCACCGGCGAACACCTCGACCTCGACAACCCCGCACACGTCCCCCCGGACGACCCCGCCACCTACCACCTGATCACCTCAGGCGACACCCTCGGCACCTTCCAACTCGAAAGCCCCGGCCAACGCGAACTCGTCCAAAACCTCCGCCCCCGCACCTTCGCCGACCTCACCCTCGACATCAGCCTCTTCCGCCCCGGACCCGTCGCCGCCAACATGGTCACCCCCCTCATCGAAGCCCGCGACCACCGCAAACCCGCCCACTACCCCCACCCCGACCTCGAACCCGTCCTGAAGGAAACCGAAGGACACGTCGTCTACCACGAACAAGTCATCGCCATCATCGCCACCATGACCGGCTGCGACCGGGGCACCGCCGACGAAGCCCGCCGCGCCCTGTCCGTCCCCGAACGCCAAGGCCGCGTCCGCGCCTGGTTCGCCGACCACGCCCGCCGGCGCGGCTACCCCCTCCACACCGTCCGCGACATCTGGAACACCCTCGAAGGCTTCGGCAGCTTCGGCTTCGCCAAAGCCCACGCCGCCGCCTTCGCCCACCCCGCCTACCAAACAAGCTGGCTCAAAGCCCACCGCATGGCAGCCCTCCTCGCCGGACTCCTCACCCACGACCCCGGCATGTACCACAAACGCGTCCTCGCCGCCGACGCCCGCCGCCACGGAATACCCCTCCTCCTCCCCGACATCAACGCATCCCGCGCCGCACACACACTCGAACTGGTGTCCGGAAAATGGGGGGTGCGCATCGGCCTCTCGCAAATCCGCGGCATCACCGAAACGGAAAGCGACCGCATCACCTCCGGACAGCCCTACACCACCGTGGAGGACTTCTGGCAACGCGCCCAACCCAGCCGCCCCCTCGCCGAACGCCTCGCCCACGTCGGAGCCATGGACACCTTCGGCCCACGCCGCGAACTCCTGCTGAAGATCACCGAACTCCACCGCTCCAGCCACGCCCACCACACCACCGCAGGCCAACTCCCCCTCGACAACCACGACCCCCACCCCACCCCGGACCACACACCAGCCCCACCCACCGGCCTGGCAGCCATGAACAGCTCCGAACAACTCGCCGCCGAACTGGACATCCTCGGCATGGACATCTCCCGCCACATCCTCGACGAACACCGACCCCTCCTCGCCCACATCGGCGCCACCCCCGCCGCCGACCTCCCCCACCTGCGCCACGGCACCACCGTCCTCATCGCCGGCGTCAAAGTCGCCACCCAAACCCCACCCAACCGCACCGGCAAACGCATCATCTTCACCACCCTCGACGACCCCACCGGCCTCACCGACCTCGCCTTCTTCGAAAACAGCCACCCCCGCTGCGCCCACACCCTCTTCCACAGCAACCTCCTCCTCGTACGCGGCACCCTCACCCGCCGCCCCCCGCACGCCCTCAGCATCACCGGCACCGAAGCCTGGAACCTGGCCGAACTCATCGACCTCCACCACCACAGCGGCCCCACCGCCGTCACCGACCGCCTCACCCGCACCACACCCACCCCCCGCCAAACCACCCCCCACCGCACCCTCACCCAACCCACCGGCACCCCCCTCCACCCCTGGGCCGACCTGAAACCCCCCGGCACCCCAGCCGCCCTCACCGCCCTCACCGCGAAGACCTTCCACCACGCCAGCCCCGGCAGCGCGGGGTGACCGACGATGATCCTCTACCTCCACTTCAGCGACCCCCGCACCACCAACACCCCACCCGACGCCACATACCGGCAACTCATCGCCCTCCTCGGCGACTTCACCCCCCTCGTCCAGGCCCTGCCACCCGACGCGGCACTCGCCGACATCTCCGGCAGCCTGCGCTACTTCGACCGCGACCCCACCGGCATCGCGGCCCTCATCCGCACCCGCACCGCCACCCTCGACACCGGCACAACGATCGGCATCGCCCCCAACCCCCTACTGGCCCACCTCACCGCCCACCGCGCGACCCCCGGCACCACCCGCACCCTCCCCGACAACCCCCACGCCATCACCGCATTCCTCACCACCCTCCCCGCCACCGCCCTACCAGGAGTCGGCCCGGCCACCGCACGCACCCTCGCCTCCTACGGCCTCACCACCGCCGGCAAGATCGCCGCCACCCCCCTGCTCACCCTCCAGCGCATCCTCGGCACGGCACCCGCACGACAACTCCACCAACGCGCAGCCGGCATCGACCCCACCCCCCTCACACCCGGCGCCCCACCCCCCACCGTCAGCGCCGAACACCACTTCACCCGCGACGAACTCGACCCCGACCGGCAACGCGACGCCCTGACCCACCTCGCCGAACACCTCGGCACCCAACTCCGCGACGAACACCGAACCTGCCGCTCCCTGACCCTGACCCTCCACTACGCCGACCACTCCACCACCACCCGCACCCGCACCCTCCCCGAACCCACCGCCCACACCCCCCACCTGCGCACCGCCGCCCACGCCATCCACCGCGGCCTCGCCCTCCAACGCGCCCGCGTACGCCACCTCGCCCTGCGAGCCGACAACCTCCACGACACCGACGCCACCCCCCGGCAACTGACCCTCGACCCCACCGACGACAAAGCCCGCCGCATCGAAACCGCCACCGACCGAGCCCGCACCCGCTACGGCCCCACCGCCGTACGCCCCGCCAGCACCGCCGGAATACCCTGACAACCCCCCGGCTCCCACCGGCCGGCCACGTGACCGCAACTGCGGCGAAGCACGGGATCCCGGGAGACACGCCTCTGACCTGGCGCTTCGTGGCCCTGATGGGGACATGAGGGCGGAGGGAGGCGGAGCACGTCTCCCTGGTGTGAGGGCGTTCGGCCGGCCGCCCGGGCAGCCGCCGGGCCCTGCCGGTACGCGCGAGTGATCGCGGCTCGCGCGATCGGGCGGCACGCCGAGAGGCAGCCGAGAGACACCTGTCCGATGGCCGGCCAGGACGTGTCCGGGTGAGGCGCAGGTACGGAGCGGTCGTGCGCGGTGGGGAGAGCCGGGCGAGGCCGAGCTTGCCGGCGATCACGCCGAGGGCACCAGGGGCACGGGACGTTGGCGGGGAGAGCGGGCGACCAGCCCGGCAGGGCGACGGTTCGGGCGTCACCAGGCCACGGGCCGGAAGCACGGCGGAAGCGTTCCCGCGCGGTGCGACTGCGCTCCTCCCACCGCGAGTTGATACGACGGCGACGCCACCGGCCGTCCGACGGCGCCAAGCCGTGACGCTCACCGTCCTGAGGACACCTGACCTGAGCACCATGACGGTGAGGGAAGCTCACGCCCATAACCGGCCAGTCCCGCGAAGCACCCCCGCCCGGTGACGCGGAGCGACCTACGATCACCGCCGTAGCCACCAGGCCCACGGAAAGGAGACCGCGGTGTCCCCGAGACGGCCCGCACACAAGTCCCGCCTCTGCCGGAACACCTCCCCGGCCCTGGCAACGCCTTCCCGGAACCATGCCTGCCGCATACCGGGAGCCGCCGGAGGGCCGGAACTCCCGGCGACACCATGAAAGGGCACCGCTACCAGGTCCTGTGCCCTGCCGGCCCGACAACCGGCGGACAGCCCACCACGACGCGCTGGAGGCGACTGCGCCGCCGATGCCAGGGCGTCATGGACGGACTGCCGCTGCCCGTACCCTTTTCCGCCGCCGAACTGTGCGCCCGGCTCGCCGCCCGACGGGAACGCCCCCTTCACCTGCGGCCGTTACCCACCCCGACCGTCCCGGACATGCCGTCCGGACTCTGGCTGGCGACCGACCACGAGGACTACGTCCTCTACGACGCCCGGACCAGCCCCCTGCACCAGGAACACATCATCCTCCACGAGATCGGACACCTGGTGAGCGACCACCGCTCCCCGGGCGAGGAACAGCACCTGTACCGGCGCATCGACCTCGCGGATCCGGCCTCCATCCGGCAAGCCCTGCCCCGCGCACGCTATTCGGACATGCAGGAGCAGGAAGCGGAGATGATCGCCAGCCTGATCCTGGAGGGCGCCGCTCGCCTGCCTGCCCCGACCCTGCTCTCCGGAATACTGGGCGGACTGGAATCCGGAATGGGGCTACGCGGAATCCGCCACCGGGGGACACCGTGCTCACCGAAGTAGAGAACGCCGGAATCCTCGCCCTGTGGGCGGTGGCCCTCCTCCGCGCCCCGCAAGGCATCCGCCGCCGGGAACAGCGCCCGCTGTGGTGCGCCATCGTCATGATCGCGCTGGCCATGTCGATGCACCTCGAACCCGTGACCGCGGTGTTGGCCCAGGTGGCCCCCGACGCCCACTGGATCGACCTGACCACCCACCTGTTCAGCATCGTCGACGCCGCCGCCGTCCTGTGGTACATCCTCCAGGCCGCGCAGCGCCGGCGGCGCACGGCCGCGGTGTTCGGCTGCGCCGTCGCGGTCATGACCGTGCTGGTGCTGCTGGACGTCACGGCGCTCCCGCACGCCCGCAACCAGATCGCCCCCTCACCGGACATCCCGAGCGTCCCCGACACCTACTGGTGGCTCTTCTTCGCCTTCCACCTGACCGCGGACACCACATGCGGACTGGTGTGCTGGCGCCACAGCCACCGCGCCGGCACCCCCCGCGCCCTGCGCTACGCGTTGCGGCTGTTCGGCACCGGCATCCTCCTGGCCTCCCTGCTGTGGGTGCTCAAGCTCCTCTACCTCGGCACCCGCTCACCCGCCCTCGCCCCGCTGTTCTCACCCGTCACCGGCGCCGAGGCGCTGTTCATCGCAGCCGGCGTGGCACTGCCGTCCCTCATACGGATACGGACCCTGCTCCGCCACCACACCTCGCACCGCGGACTGGCCCCGCTCTGGCGCGACCTGGTCGCCGCCACCCCCGACGTGGTCCTCACCCCGGGAAGCCGCCTGCGCACCGCGGCGCTCCCGATCCAGCTCCGCCTCTACCGGCGGGTGATCGAGATCAGGGACGCCATGACCGTGCTGCGCGGCTACGTCACGCAGGACACCGTCGAGCAGGCGCGCCGCCACGTCACCGGCCACGCCGTCCCCGCCCCCGCGGCCGACGCGCACCTCACCGCCTGCTGGCTCACCGCGGCCCTGCACCACCGCCACACCGGCCGGCCCCCCGGCGCCCAGACGCTGAACCTCACCGGCGGCGGCGCACACGACCTCACCGAAGAAATCAGCTACCTGCTCGGGATCGCCGCCGCCTACCGGTCACCGACGGTCCGCAGCTACCGCGCCTCGCTTGCCGAAGACCTCCACTAGAGGGGAACCCGTACTGTGCTCGTTGCCTTCGCTTTGACTCCCATGGGTGTGAAGGAATCTGTTGCGGAATACGTCGCCGAAGCAGTGAAAATCGTTCGCGAATCCGGCCTCCCCAACCGCTCGGATTCGATGTACACGATGATCGAAGGCGAATGGGACGAGGTCATGAGCGTCATCCGGCGTGCCACGGAAGCGGTCGCGCTCAAGGCCCCCCGCGTCCAGGTGAGCATCAAAGTCGACGTGTGGCCGGCCATGCCCGCTCCCCTCGACAACAAAATCGCTCTCCTTGAGCAGCACGTCGCAGCCACCGAGGGCGGCTGACCAAAGCCAGAAGTGACCTTCTGGCATGCACGAGACATCCTGCTGATCGACAACCACCGGGCTGTACACGGCAGGCTGCCCTTCCGGGCCCGCTACGACGGCACCGAGCGACGGCTCAAACGCATCTGCGCTACCAGCGATCTGCGGCGAGGAGCATGGGGCCTGGGCCGCTCGCGCGGGCGGTAGAAATTCACTATGACAAGCGCGGTTGCGTTTTTCCCGTCACCGTCGTGGCCCTCGTCTGTTGGCTCCGCATGTGATCGCCCGGGCAGGCCCTGGAATGTTGCGAACTCCGTTCCCAGGAACGGGCGTTGGCGCGGTGCACCGCGGCGGGGCGACCGACGTGGCCGCCCCGCCGGAAACCTCCGTTACTCCTGAGCGAGCAGGTCGCGCAGCGAGGTGTTGGCTCGTCGCGGATTGGCGACGAGCAGGGCCAGCACGACGCAGACGACCACCAGCGGCAGGCTCAGCCCGCTCAGCAGCGTGGGGACCGTGACCGAAGGCAGCAACCCGCTCTGCAGTGATTGAGCGTCGAGCATCGGATTGATGGACAGAACTCCGACCGGCATGGCGATGACCCAGGCGGTGACTGCGATCGCCAGTGACTCGAAGAGGATCTGCCGGTTGACGGCCTTGCTGGTCGAGCCGGTCAGCCGGGTGAGAGCCAGCGACCGCTGCCGTTCCACCAGGCCCGAGGCAAGGGTGGCGGCGCCGACCAGCACAGCCAGCACGAACATCACCCATGCGAACGCCTCGAATGCGCTCACCAGCCGCGCGGTGATGGAGGCGAAGACGTCGCGGATCTCCTGCTGGGTGAGGACCACGGCGCGCGGGTAGCGGTCGCCGAATGCGGCCTCGATGTTCTTCTGCACCGTGGCGGGGTTCGCGCCAGGGGAGACGCCGACGTAGTACGCATACGAGCCGGGGCTGTCCGTGACCTCGTGGTAGAGGCGCGCCCCTGCGATGATCATGCCGCCGTCCGATGCGGTGTCATCGAGCACCGCCCGCACCGTGACCGTGCGGTGTCCGGTGGGCAGCGGGAGCTGCAGGGTGTCGCCGGCAGAGATGTCCCGAGTTCTGGCGAAGCTCGACGAAACGGCGATGTCGTTCTTCCCCATGCTGGTCAGAAAGTCCGGCGCGCCCTCGGACACCCGCAGTTTGGTGAGGGTCTGGCAGTCCTTCGTCGCGCCCCAGCTCCACATCTGGACGCGCCGGTCACCGAGACCGACGTTGGAGTAGGAGAAGGTACAGGCCGCGTCCACGTCCTTGACCGAACGCAGATCCTTCTCGAAAGGGGCGGCGAATACGTCGTTCTGGAGGTTCTGACCGGCCCGCGCCGCCTGGACGTAGAGCTGGCCCTGGGTCCAGCGCTCCACCGAGGTGGAGACCGAGTCCTTGATGCTGCTGGCCACGCCCGCCATGGTCAGCGCCATCATGATGGCCACGGCGAAGGTGACGCCCAGCGCAGCGTTGCGCCGCCAGCCGATCTGGAGCTGCCGTCCGGAGAACAGTCGCACCGGCCGCGGCGAGCCCCGGCGCAACAGCCCGCCGAGGGCGACCGGGAGCACCACGCTGACCAGCGCGGCTCCGCCCAGCAGCGGCAGCAGGGCGACCATCCGCAGGCCGTCGGGTGCGAGGAACACCGTCACCGCGCCCAGCGCCACGGCTGCCGCCCCCACGGCCAGAGGGAGAACGGCACCGCCCGGCCGCGGCACGGTCTGGTCCCGCCCGCTCACCGCCTCGACCGGCGTGATCTTCATGAATCTGCGCAGGCCGGAGAGCCAGGCCGCGCCGAACATCACCACGGCCGCCGCAAAGGCCCCGAGCACCGGCATCTGCCAGGGCACCCCGGGAGTCACTGCTTGCTGGGTGAGCTCGGTGATCTGCTTGGTGAACGAACTCATGCGTGCGCCGACGAGGACGCCCAGGGCCGCGCCGACCACGTAGCTGCCCAGCAGGACCGGCACCATGACGACGGCCGACCCCAGCATCAGGTCCCTGGTGCGCACACCGAACAGCCGCATACGCGCAAGCATGGGGCGAGCGTCGTTCAGGGCCAGCCGCCAGGCGAGGAACAGCACGACGGCCGAGGTGAGCACCGCGATCACGGCGAACATCGCCAGAATCGTCTGCGAGGTCTGGAACTGCTTCTGGTAGCCGGAGAACAGCTCGGCCGGGCGCATCACCCCCGCTGCCCCGTCCACTGCTTCCCGGGCGGAGGCCGAAACGGCCTCGGTGCCGCGGTCCCCGGGGGACAGCAGCAGTACGTCGGTGCGGGTGCCGCGCCCGAAGACCGAGGCGACGGTCTGCTTCGGCGCGATCACCACGGCGCCGTGGTTGGCGATCTCGCCGTCCAGCAGCGCCGCGACCTTCAGTGTGCGCGTTCCGGAGGGGGCGCTGACCCGGATCGAGTCGCCGGCCTGCAGCCCGTGGTCCGCGGCCCAGGTGCGCGTGAGGTAGACCTGGTCGGGCCGGGTCAACGGCCGGTCCTCGATCTGGTCGCGCAGGACCTTGCCGACGAAGTCGCCCAGCCGCTGATCGACACCGTAGACGATCGCGGGAGTCATCTTGCCCTCGGTGGCGCCGACGCTGGTGTTGATCACCAGGGCGCGGGAGGCGGGCGTTTTGGCCCCTTCCTCGACGCGCCGCGTGAGGCTGTCGGTCATCCCGCCGGGGGTCTTGGCCTCCACGGCGACCGCGTCGGAACGGATTCCGGAAATCGAGGCGCTCTTGATCGCGTCCAGCACCGCGGCAGAGATCAGCAGCATGGCCGTCGTCAGCAGCACGCCGCCGATCCCGGCTGCCACTGCGGCCACCATGCGTGCCGGCTGCTTACGCCAGCTTCTCGACAGCGAGCGGGCGACCAGTCGTGCGGAGTCGACCGCCATCACGCCCCCTTGACCACGCGGCCGGAGGTCTCTCCGTCAGAAATGGTGATGACCACGTCCGCTTCGTCGGCGAGGTCCATGTCATGAGTGATGATGACCCCGGCCGCGCCCTGTTCTGCCACCAACTGCCGGAAGATCTCCCGGACTCGCTTTCCGTTCTCCTCGTCGAGCGCACCGGTGGGTTCGTCCGCAAACACGATGGCCGGCGATCCGACGCAGGCGCGGGCCACGGCCGCGCGTTGTGCCTCGCCGCCGGACACCTCGCTCGGCCACCGGTCCGCACGGTGCCCGAGTCCCACCTGGCCGAGAATCTCCCGCGCGCGCTCGAGGGCGCTGCTCAGTTTCTCTCCGCCCATCACCAGCGGCGCTGCCACATTTTCGGAAATGGTCAGCGAGGGAATCAGGTTGTCCTTCTGGAGAACAAACCCGATGTGCCGGGCCCGCAGCTCGGCCATCTCCTTCTCGCTCAATGCGGAAAGGTCTCTTCCGAGTAGCGTCACCGTCCCTGAGGTCGGCACATCCAGCCCGGAGAGCAGGTTCACTAATGTGGATTTTCCGCTTCCGCTCTTTCCCACGATGGCGACGAACTCATTGGCTGAGATCTCAACATCGCAGTTCTTCACCGCGGTCACCGTGGTATCGCCGCTGATGAACTCGCGTGAGAGGTTCTCGCCTCGCAACACCAATTTTGAAGTCAAAGTTAACCGCCATTTCCCATGTGGTAAATCACTGTCCTGCTCCCCGGCATCCGGCTAACGGAAGCACCGCCATCAGCGGGCCTCAAGGCGGTTCTCGGCCCATCTTGCACGCGCTCTGACGGCCCGTTGGGATGCCAGGCGCCGCCGGAAGGAACGGGTTTTCGCGGTGGCGCACATTCCTCTCCCGGGATTCGCCTGACTGATCATTACGGAATGAGCTTGGCTTGGAGGGTATCTGATCTAGGTAATTGGTATTTTGGGATGTTCTTGTGACTGGAAGCCTCGGTGACCGTTGCCCGAGGCGTGAGTACTCGGCGTGCGTATCGAAGCGATGTCTCTGATGCCCGCTGGGCGTTGACCGAGCCGGTGTTCGTCGCGTGGCGGCCGCCCGATCAGGGACCGGGACGGCAGCGCGAGCGCACGATCTGAGAGAGATCGTGAACGCGATCCTCTACGTCAACCGCACCGGGATCCCTTGGGAGTATCTGCCGCACGACTTCCCGCCGTTCAAGACCGTCTACGACGACTACGCCAAGTGGGAGGCGGACGGAACCACCGAGCAGATCCACGATCTGCTGCGCAGGACGGGACCCGCCGGGCGAAGGCCCGAAACGAGGAGCCGTCCCCGGCCGTGGTGGACGCACAGAGCGTGGAGACTTCGGGCAATGTCGCCGAAGCCGGCCAGGGCATTGACGCCGGCAAAAGATCAAAGGACGCAAGCGCCACCTGATCACCGACACCCTCGGATTCGCCCTGACCGTCCTGGCCACCGCCGCCTCCGTCCACGACCCGGCGGCAAGCAGGCCCCGGCCGAACTGGCAGTAGCCCATGCGAGCGTGACCAAGGCCAGGGCCGACGGCGGATACCAGACCAGCGTCCTTCAGCACGGCGCCCGCCTCGGGATCGACGTGGAGGTGGTGCAGCGACCGAAAGAGAAGGGCTTCCGACCGTTGCCCGAGCGGTCCGAACCGAAGCGCGCAGCCACAGGGGTGGCCGGGCACCGTCTGGCCCTCCTCGACCTCGGCGGTCCGGGACGCCCTCTGCCGGCCCTGCACGGACACTTCGGACAAGGCCGCGCCTTCACGCCCCTGGCCCGGGGGCTGGGCGGCTCCTGGCGGGTCATCGTCCTCGACCGGCGTGGACACGGCCGCTCCGAGCGCCCCGCCGACTTCTCCCGTAGCGGCTACGTCGAGGACGCTGCGGCAGTGCTGGAGCATCTCAGGATCGACGCGCCGTCGTACTCGGCCACTCCCTCGGAGGCGTCAACGCCTGCCAGCTCGCAGCCTGGTGTCCGGGCCTGGTGGACGCATTGATCGTCGAGGACATCGGTGCCGAGGCCGACGGCGGTCTCTCCTCCAGCCTGTTCTGGCCGCACCGGGCACCGGGCACAGGCCCGGGCCAAGCTGCTGGACGAGTTCGGCTCGTCGGCGAACTACCTCACGGACGCCGTCCGCGCGTACTCCGACGGAGGGGGCTGTCCTTCGACCTGGAGGACATGAACGCCGCCTCACAGCAGCACCTCACCGGGGATCACCCGGAACGACTGGCGCGCCGGGACTTGCCCGGCCTTGCTCATCCGGGGCAGCCGCAGCACGGTGCTCAGCGCCGACGGTCCCGGCAACCTCCGGTGGTCGCCGCGGCCGTCCCGCGGCCGGCCGTGGCGTGGTCTGCCGGTACGAAGGCCGGCGCGGTCGGCCTCGTGCTGCGCGTGCCGCGAGGGTATGGCCGGGTGGGTGCGGCGTTGTGCGTTCCGCCGCTGTGGCCGGGGCGGGGGAGACCGGAGTGCCGGGCGGGCCGGGTCCCGTACGGCTGGTCGGTACGGCATGGTCAGCGGAAGTCGTCGGCGTGGTCGGCGGCCCACTGGGCGTAGGTGTGTGCCGGAGTGCCGGTGATCTTTTCGGTGATGACGGAGGTCGTGGCCACGATGCCGTCGGTGGCGGCCCACTGGCTCACGATCGTCTCGGCCACGACCGGATGCATCGTTCCGGCGACTTCCGCGCGAGCCTGTTCGTCGGAGAGGTGTTCAACCCGGATACGGCGGCCGATGGCCTCGCCGATGTGTTCGACCTGGCGTTGCAGGGTCAGGGATTCGGGCCCGTAGAGGGTGTAGGCCTGGTGCGAGTGGCCCGGTTCGGTCAGGGCGGTCACCGCCAGTGCCGCGATGTCCTTCTCGTGCACCGGTGCCGACTGTGCGAGCGGGTAGGGAAGGCGGACGACGTTGCCGGTGCGGATCGATCCGGACCACCAGGTGCGGGTGTTGGCCGCGAATGTCCCCGGCCTGAGGAAGGTCCAGTCCATGCCGGAGCGTTGGACGGCCTGTTCGATGGTGCGGTTGTGGCGGGTGACGGGGTGGCCGGCGTCGGGGTCCAGGACGACCGACACCGACGAGAGCAGAACCACCTGCCCGATCCCCGCGGCTGCGGCCGCCGCGGTGACCTTCTCGATGTCGTAGGGCTTGCGGGGGTCGAGCATGCCGTACAGGAACACCTTGTCGGCACCGTCGAGCGCTGCGGGCAGTGTTTCGGGGCGCTGCAGGTCGGCGACGACCGTTTCGCACTCCGGCGGCGAGCCTGCGGCTGGGGTCCTGCTGACTGCTCTGACCTGTTCACCGGCGGCCAGCAGGCCGTCGGCCACATGACGGCCGACGTTACCGCGGGCTCCGAAGACGACTGTCGCCATGAGGGGCCTCCTGTGTGTTGTGGACGTGCATCGCCGCATCGGTGCGGGTGGGCGAGAGGTGTCGCTGCCGTGCGGGTGGGGGACCGGCGCCGGCGGGCCTGGTCGCCGGCAAGGGCGCGGGGAACACGCCGGGAGCCGGGGTGCGTTGACCGCGGGATGTGCGGGTGCGGGATGCCGCCGCGGCGAGACGGCCGGTCGCCGGTGACGCGGTCGGCCGCCGGTGACGTGGGCGGGGGTTTTCCGCTGTCGGTGTGAGCGGCGGCAGCGGGTCCGCCCTGCTCGCCGGTCAGGGCCGGATGTTCTCCAGGTCCCGCAGAAGGCCGGGGTGCTCGGGTTCCCAGCCGAGCGCCTGCCGGGTGCGGGTGCTGGACGAGGGCTGGTCGGTCGTGAAGATTGGGCCGAGCGGGCCGTAGGTCTCTTCCGGTACCGATTCGACCGGCAGGCCCAGCCGCCGGCCGATGGCGGCCGCGATGTCCCGGACCTGGTCCCCCTCGTCGGCCACGGCGTGCCAGGCGGTACCGGCCTCCGCCTGCTCCAGGGCGAGGCGGAAGAGGACGGCCGCGTCGAGCGCGTGGACGGCGGGCCAGCGCTGCGTGCCGTCGCCGGGGTAGCCGGAGATGCCGCTTCGGCGTGCGAGGTCGGTCAGCAGGCCGGCGAATCCGCCCGTGCCCTGGTGGTGAACCGTGCGCGGCAGGCGTACGGCCGTGCTCCGGACCCCGCGCGAGGCCAGGTCCAGGATCGCCGTGACCGTGCGGCCGCGGCCGCCGACCGGCCCGTCGGTGGGCACCGGGTCGGCCTCGGTGGAGGCGCGGCCCGGCACCCAGGGCGTACCGGAGACGGTGACCAGGGGGCGGTCGCTGCCGACGAGTTCCTCGCCGAGGGCGGTGAGGGCGGCGGTCTCCTCGGCGACGTTGCGGGCGAGGGCCTCGGGGCTGCTGAAGTCGTTGCCGAAGGCCAGGTGGATCACCCCGTCGGCCCGGGCGGCGCCGGAGCGCAGGACGTCCAGGTCGGCGAGGCTTCCCCGCAGCGGCTCGGCGCCGGCCGCCTCGGCGGCCTGCGCGGAGACGTCGGAGCGGGCGAGTGCGAGGACGGTGTGGCCGTTGCCGAGGAGTTCGGCGACGACGGCGGAACCGATCAGACCGGTGCCGCCGGTGACGAAGACGCGCATGAAGACCTCCCGAAAGTGATGGGACTCTTGTCCCATCACTCTAGCAAGGTGACGGGACAAGAGTCCCATCACTTATGATGAACCCATGGGCCGATGGGAACCAGGTGCGCGTGAACGCCTCGTCGTGGCCGCGGTCGACCTGTTCACGGAGCAGGGATACGACGCCACGACGGTCACGCAGATCGCCGAGCGTGCCGGAGTCACCAAGAGCACCTTCTTCCGGCACTTCCCCGACAAACGCGAACTGCTGGTCGCCGGGCAGGAGACGCTGAGCCGGCTGCTGAGCGAGGGCATCGCCGACGCGCCCGGTGACGCCGGCCCGCTCGAGGCGGTCGCCGCCGGCCTCCGGCGCGCCTCGACCGCGATGGGCCCCATGAGCCGCGAACTCGCCCCCCGCCTGAAAGCGGCCGTCGCCGCCAGCACCGAGCTTCAGGAGCGTGACGCCCTCAAGACCGTCAGCCTCGCGGCCGCGATGACAGCCGCGCTCCTCGCCCGCGGCGTACCCGATCCGACCGCGGCTCTCGCGGGCGAGCTGGGCGTCCTCGCTTTCAAACGGGGATACGCCGAATGGGCCGAGGACGACCGCGGCGCCGAGGGCGAACTCGCCGGCTACACCCTGGCGGCCCTGGACGAACTGCGTGCGGCGACCGCATCACTGGGCTGACCGGACGCGCATCGCCCAGCGCCGGTGCGGCGGACGGGAAAACAGACCTCACCGCCCTTCGGACCGCTACCGCCCTCTTCGCCACGGGCGAGACCTTCAACCCGCGCGGCTCAAGCCGACACGAAGACGAGGGAGAGCCCGAGCGCCACGAGGATGGCGCCGATCGTCCGGTTCAGGCCCTTTTGACGGCGCAGCATACGGGTGCGCAGCGCGGGGACGGAGAACAGGCCGGCGGCGAGACCGAACCAGAGCAGATGGGCGGCGGACATGAACAGGCCGTAGCCGATCTGCTGGGCGAGGGGGGTGCCGCGGTGGACGACCTGGGTGTAGGTCCCGACGACGAACAGCATGGTCTTCGGATTGAGGGCATTGGTCAAAAACCCGGTGCGCAGGGACTGAAGGCGCGGAACCCGGGGGCCCGCACCGGTGGCGTCCGCCGCGATGTCGATCTCGGTTCGGGCGGAGAAGGTCTTGTAGCCGACCCACACCAGGTAGCAAGCGCCGGTGATCTTGACGATCGTGAAAAGGGCCGGAGTCCTGGACAGCAGCAGGCCCACTCCGAGCATGGTGTAGGTGACGTGGACGAGGACACCCAGGCTGATGCCCGCGGCGGCGAACAGCCCGGCGGTCCGGCCGTGGAGAACGCTGTTGCGGACGACCATGGCGAAGTCGGCCCCAGGGCTGATGATGGCCAGGACCGTGATGACGGCGACGGCGATGATTTCGGCCACGGGACCGACTCCTTAAGTGTGGCGCGGCGGCGGTGGAGGTCCGGCCTGGTGACGGTAGGGGACGACCAGGACGTCCCGGTGAGATGCTGCCGCATGCCGCTCAAGCCACCGCCGCCGGGCGGCCTGCGAACAACGCCGGGCCGGACAACGGCAGTTCCGCCTCACCGTGCCCTGGGCGCCGCGCTGTCCTGTCCGGGCTCTCCACCACGCGGTGAGTCACGGATGGAACCGCCACCGGCCTTCAAAAACGACATCCACCTCGCCGTCCCTGACGCGCACGGCCGTCTCGTCGTCGATGAAGTAGACCGGGAAGTCCGCGCGCGCGGCGATGCGATCGGCCCAGGCGTCGTCCCGCTCGGGGAAAACCGGCGAGTACAGGTGGGGCTTGAGATACCAGTCGAAAAGGCCGAACGGCGGCTCCACGGTCGTCGCGCCGAGCACGTGGAGGTCCGCGGCGTCCCCGATGACGTCGGCGGAGTGGCCGGTGAGATGACGGCTGAAGATCATTGACCCGGCACTGACCCCCACATAGCCCCGGCTCGCCAGCGCCTCCAGGAAGCCGTCGGCCAGGCCGTTGCCGGTGATGCTGCGCGCGAGGTGGTAGTGGCTGCCGCCCTCGACGTAGATGACGTCGGCGTGGAACAGCCGGTCGAGCACCATCTGCCGGGGCAGACCGTTCAGCTCCAGGACGTCGAACTCCCGCCGGCCGAGGCCGTACAGCCGGTTCATGTCCGCGACGACCCACCCGTGGTCCCCGGGCTCGGCGACCGACGCCGTGGGAACGAACACGATGTTCGCCTCACCGAACGGCTTCCCCAGCATGTCCCGCAGCGCATCCCGCAGCGTGTCGTTGCGCAGACCACTCGCCGTCAGCAGAAAGTTCATCGGGCGAGCCGAACACACTGCTGACGGGCGCGCCCACGCGGGTCCGTCAGCGCGCGTTCGGCACCTTCACCTGCTGCCAGGGGCCCGCAGGGAGCAACCGCGGGCCCGGCCGCTCCAGGTGAGCTCCCGGCCCGACCTGCCGCAACGGCCCGGCGCCTCCACGATCACGCCGGGCGCCCGCCCGCCGACCGGCGTCCGGCGCACGGCAGGCAGGCGGGCGAGGACGGCAGCACGACGACGGCACGACGACGGCACCCCTACAGGACGCCCGGCGGGTCAGCGCATCGCCTGCGCCCCTATGACCGACAGCAGCCGCAGCCGCTCGTAGCTCTCGCTGCCCGGCACGGCCGTGTACACGAGCAGGCTGTGCGACCGGCCGGGATCCAGCAGCCGCTGGCAGTTCAGCTCCAGCACGCCGGCCTCGAACTCCACCGGCGCGGCGAAGCCGGAGGCTGGGGCATCACGAGCAACCTGTCCCACCCGGGCATCGCGCCGACGAGCCTGCTCGCCGCCCGCCCCGAGGTCGGCCGCACCAAGGACACCCTGGGCGTACGCGTCATCCGTCTCCTGTCCGCCCGCGGCATCATCGTCGGCACCGTACAGAGCGCGAAGCTTCCCGCCCTGTACGCCGCCGCCTCGCCCGACTCCCGGAGCGGCGCCTTCTACGGTCCCGGCGGGCCGGGAAACATGGGCGGCGCCCCCGCGGAGCAGCCCCTGTACAGCCGCCTGCGCGACACCGGCGAAGCCCGGCGGATGTGGCGGATCTCCGAAGAACTCACCGGCGTCCGCTTCCCGGGCTGAGAGGCGGCACCGGGCCGCCCCGGACCGCGCGCGTCCCGGCCGCGTGCGGCTCCGTCGCCCAACCGTCGGGCACCACACGATGTGGTGCCCGACGGCCGGTGGAGCCGGCCGCGTGCCCGGTCAGCCCTTCTCGTACTGAGCCAGCGCGAGCCCCAGACCGAAGAAGGTGGGGGCCCACTCACCGACGAAGATCCCCCACCTGTCGGCACGGTCCGTACCGGCCGGCTCCCCCTTGACCGACGCCGCCCATGACAGGAACGACAGGCCGATCGAGGCAACGGCAGCCGTGTACGCGTGGTCACTGCGCAATCCCGATTCGTGCAGCTTTTTGATGATCATCGAGACTCCTCCACGAAGACTGCGGACCCTGCCACCATCACCCCCTCCCGGCTCATGCGCACCCGGACGCCCCGGGCCCCGCGCCGACGGCAGGCCCCCGCGCCTTCGCGGACCTCAGTCGTACGAGATATCAGCGGGCGCGTACCGGCAGTGGGTGCTGTCCGGGCCACTGCCCGTCTCGACCGGCTCGTCGCCGGAGTCGTTACCCGTGTAACGCACACAGGGCTTGATCTTCCTGCCGCCCTCGCCGTGCACACGGATGCCGCGAAGCGTCGCGGTGTCGCCGTAGTTGGTGTTGATACCGATCAGCGATTTACCGGGGCCGGTCACGTCCACGTCACTGACGCTGACGGTACGCCGGTACTGCTTCGAGCAGTTGCCGCAACTACGCACCAGTTTGCCGAAGTCGGAGACCTGGAAGCCGCTGACGGCCAGCCGGCCGGCGCCGTTGAACTGGAAGACCTTGTCGGAAGCCTTCCGCGCACCCCCGCCGGACACCGTGTAAGTCGCCTGCGGCGACGTGCCCTTGAAGGTGGCGGCGTCCTCACCGACATCCTCCCACCACACATTCTCCAACGTGCAGCTTCCCTGGCAGTGGACGCCGTCAGCGGCCGGCGCGCCCAGGACGACATTCTTCAGCACCGCACCGTCCTTCAACTCGAACAGCGCGTCCTGCCCCTCGCCCTGCCCACCGCCCCCGAGATCACCACTGCCGTAGAAGCGCTGAAGCCCGCCGTCGTACGTACCGGAGACCTCGATCGTCCGGTCGACCGGACGGCTGCCGGCGGGCGTGGGCCACGCGGAAGAGGCACCGGCGGTGGACATCAGCGCGCCCCCGGCGAGCGTGAGTCCGGCCAGACCCGCGAGACCGCCGAGAACGGCACGGCGGCGGAGGAACGATCTGCGATGGCGGCCGTCGGGCCGCTGAGAAGTCGACATCATGGTCCGTTTCCTGTGGGGAACCCTTGCGCCCACTGGTCGCCGCGGAGCCGGGAAAGGTTGCCGCCCGGAGACGATTTCCGTCAGCCCGGACGCACGGCGAAGTCACCGCGCACCGCGAACCGTTCACCACCGGACCGGGCACGCACCGTGTAGCCGTCCGCCCCGGCGTCCCGGCCACCCCGCGCGTGACCGTACTGGCCTGCGAAGACATGCCTGCCCGCAGGAACGGTGCGGCCCGGCTTCAGATCCCAGCGGAAGACGAGGAAACCCCCCTCGGCCTCCGTGGTGACACGGAAGTCCCCCGCGGGCAGGGTGCGCCAGGAACCGGTCGGTCTCACCTCGGCGGTCCGCGCGATACGCAGCTCCACGGTGAGCGCGGTCAGCGCCCGCGCCGTCTTGAGGGTCACATCGCTCTGCGCCCAGAACGGGTTGCCGTGCGGATCGACCGAACCATCGCTCCACAGCGGCCCGTCCTCGGTCCGGGGGAGCGGCGACGGGACGCCGCTGCCGGCCGGCGGGAGCACCCGGGCCGGCCGGACGCCGGGATCATGACCGGGAAGGGCAGCGTTGACCGCCAGGCAACCGGCCGCCAGCACACCCGCCACCGCGGCCGTCGCACCCGCTATCCGCAGCCACGGCGCCGCCCTGCGGCCCCGGACAGCCGCCGGCCCGGCCGCAGCCACCGCCCCACCACGCTCCACCCGCGCCCACATACGCTCCCGGTCGGGCCGGTGCGCCGCCGCGGTCTCCTCCAGCCGTCGCCGCAACTCCTCCATCAGGCCCTCCCGCCCATCAGATCCGAGGCGGCACGGGCCCCCAGCAACCGTGCCAGCTCCGCCATCCCTTTCGACGTCTGGCTCTTGACCGTACCGACCGATATATCCAGAGCTTGCGCCGTCTCCCGCTCCGAGAGACCGACAGCGTGCCGCAGCACGACACACGCCCGCTTACGGAACGGCAGGCACCGCAACGCCTGCTGCACATCGACAACCGCCGGCACATCGGGACCCTCCACCTGCTCCGGACCCCGGGACCAGAACAAAGCGACACGGCGCCGCTCACGGACCGCGCTGCGGATGCGGCTGCGGGCCAGATTCGCCACGACGCCGCGCGCGTAAGCCGCCGGATGGTCGGCCGCACACACCCGCTCCCAGCGCTCCCAGAGCGCGACGAGCGCATCCGCCGCCAGATCATCCGCGCCTTCCCGATCACCTGTCAGCAGCCACGCCAGCCGGGACAGCTCCTCGTAATGACGCTCGAAAAACACCCGGAACCCGGCGGCCGCATCGGCGCACCCGGCCGCATCTTCGTCCACGAGAACGCTCCCTCCCCGAGCCCCGCACACGCCGTACCTGACAGTAACTATCACAGGGGCAACGCCCGTACGACCCGAACGAACAGCCGCCCGGACAGGCCCTGCTCCACCCGCGTTCCACCCGCGCGCGGGCCGCGCCACCCGTGGCACCGCGCAGGGCCGGCACCGCGCCCGCGCCCGTCGGTGCCGCCACCCGGCCGCCGCCCGGCCGCCGCGCGCGGGCTTCGCCACCGACCCTCCCCGCACCCCGCACCCGGCGCCCTCGGCCCGCCGCCCGGCCGCAGGCTCCGCGGGCGGCATCCCGCTCGCCCCACGGCACACCGGCGGACACCGAACCGCCGCCGCCTGGTGGCTGTTCCGCACCGACCAGGGACCACCCTCCGCACGGGGCGTCTGTACCAGTGGATGTATCGCGCAGGAGTATGTTTCGCTCCATGGTTGAACATCGCATGGTCGACGTGAACGGCATCCGGCTGCACCTCGCGGAGGAGGGCGAGGGACCGCTCGTCGTGCTGCTGCACGGCTTTCCCGAGTCCTGGCACTCCTGGCGCCACCAGTTCGGCCCGCTGGCCGCCGCCGGATTCCGGGTCGTCGCCCCTGACCAGCGCGGATACGGCCGCAGCGAGCACCCGGAAGCCGTGGAGGCGTACAGCATCCTGCACCTGGCCGGGGACGTGATCGCACTGATCCACGCCCTGGGGGAGAAGGAGGCGTTCGTCGTCGGGCACGACTGGGGCGCGCCCGTCGCCTGGCACACCGCGCTGCTGCGGCCCGACGTCGTACGCGGGGTGGCGGGGCTGAGCGTCCCGCCGCCGTTCCGCGGGGAACGCCCCCCGCTCGAAGCCATGCGGGAGCGATTCGCGGGGCGGTTCTACTGGAACTACTTCAACCGGCCCGGCATCGCCGACGCCGAGTTCGCCGAGGACACCCGCACCACCCTGCGCAAGCTGCTCTACTCCGCCTCCGGCGACGCCCCTGACGCCGGCCGCCCCGACCAGGCACTGGTGACCGACCCGTCGCGGGGCTGGCTCGCCGACATGACCGACCCCGAAGCGCTCCCGGACTGGCTCACCGAACAGGATCTGGACGAACTCACCGCGAGCTACGCCCAGGGTTTCACCGGCGCCCTGAACTGGTACCGCAACCTGGACCGCAACTGGGAGCTGACCGCCGCCTGGCACGGTGCGGTCGTCAGCCCGCCCGCGCTGTACCTCTACGGCGACCGCGACCTCGTCCCGGCCTTCCCCGGCACGCCCGAACTCATCGCCAAGCTCCCGGAACTCATGCCCAACCTGCGCCGGGAGCCGATCGTGCTTCCGGGCTGCGGCCACTGGACCCAGCAGGAGCGGCCCGACGAAGTGAACACCGCACTGATCGAGTTCCTGACGGAACTGCGGGGCTGACCCCACCCCCCGGGGACAGACGATCCTTACGAACAACCAGTTCAGACCACATCGGACAGGCAGGGCACACTCCCATGACCATCTCCCCCTCCGCCGCCTCCCGCGCGGCCGAAATCCTCTCCCGGCCCCTCGCGCTGAACGGCCTGACCGTTGCGAACCGCATCGCGATGGCACCGATGACGCGCATGTTCTCCCCGGGCGGCATCCCCGGCGAGGACGTCCGGTCGTACTACGCCCGGCGCGCCGCCGCAGGCGTCGGCCTGATCATCACCGAGGGCACCTACGTCGGCCACGAGTCCGCCGGGCAGAGCGACCGCGTGCCCCGCTTCCACGGCGCGGAGCAACTGGCGGGATGGGCGAAGGTCGTCGAGGACGTACACGCGGCGGGCGGCACGATCATGCCGCAGTTGTGGCACATAGGCATGGTGCGCAAGCCGGGCGACGCGCCCTACGCCGACGCCCCCGTCGTCGGCCCCTCCGGAATCCGCGTCGACGGGACCGAGAACGCCGGCAAGGCGATGACCCAGCGCGATCTGGACGACGTCATCGGCGCCTTCGCCGAGGCAGCCGCGGCGGCCGAACGCATCGGCTTCGACGGCGTCGAACTGCACGGCGCCCACGGCTACCTCCTCGACCAGTTCCTGTGGGCGGGGACGAACCGCCGTACCGACGCCTACGGCGGCGACCTCGTGGCCCGTACGAAGTTCGCGGCCGAGATCGTGGCCGCCGTGCGCGAGGTGGTCTCGCCCGCATTCCCGGTGATCTTCCGCTACTCGCAGTGGAAGCAGGAGGCGTACGAGGCGCGGCTCGCCGAAACACCGGAGGAGCTCGAGGCGATCCTGGCCCCGCTCGCCACGGCCGGCGTCGACGCCTTCCACGCCTCCACCCGCCGCTACTGGCTCCCGGAGTTCGAGGGCGCGGACCTGAACCTGGCCGGCTGGACCAAGAAGCTCACCGGCCGGCCCGCCATCACCGTCGGCTCGGTCGGCCTCAACGGCGACTTCATCCGCGCGTTCGCCGGCGAAGGCGCCGAGGTCGGCAGCATCGACAACCTCCTCGACCGCATGGAGCGCGACGAGTTCGACCTCGTCGCCGTCGGCCGCGCCCTGCTCCAGGACCCGCAGTGGGCCGCGAAGGTCCTGGGCAACCGCTTCGATGAGCTGAAGCCGTACGACGCGGCGGCACTGAAGACGCTGAGCTGAGCGGCCCGGCCGGGGGACCGGAGCCGCACGGCTTCCGTCCCCCGGCGAAGCCGCGGCGGCAGCGCAGCGGTCCCGCATGACGAAGGGCACCGGCCTTCCCACCGGTCCCCTCCTGCCGTGTGCGTCCAGCACGGGACGGGCGAGGGAACGCGGGAAGTCACCCCGCGCCGATGCTGCCGACGGCAGCGCCCTCGCCGCCGAAGGCGCGGAGGAAGCCGAGCCGTCGAACTCCGGGAGCCGGCAGCGGCGGGGGAGGCGCGGAAGGCGCCGACACCGCAGTGGTGACAGGGATGAGTACCGACCGACCCGGCGGTCAGGACACTCCGTCCGGCGAGCCGCCCCGCGCTCTGCGCCCGGGCCCGGCCGTCAGGCGGCAACGGCAGGGAAGACCTGCCCGAGCAGGCGCTGGAAGGAGCGCCGGTCCTCCTCGCCGAGGCTCTCCAGCCCGGTGAGGCCGAGCATCAGGTCGGCGCGGATCCGCCGCACCGTCTCCTCGCCCTCCTCGGTCAGGGCCACCCTCTTGATCCGCCGGTCGGCGGGGTTGGCCTCGCGACGCACCAGGCCCCGCGCCTCCAGGCGGTCGACGATGCCGGTGACGTTCGAGGCGTCGCAGGCCAGGAGGTCGGCGAGGGTCCGCATCGGCATCGGCCGCCGCAGCAGGCCGAGCACCTTGCCCTGCATCAGGGTGAGGTCACGCTCCGCCGCGACGGCGGCGAAGTTCCGGTAGTAGAGGGCCGCGGCCTGCGCGAGCTGGTCCATCAGCTCCACGGGCGTGGGCGCGGACGCGGGGGATGCCGACGGTGGGGCCGAGGGCGACGTGGACGGCTTCCTGCGGGTCATGGCCGCATTCTAGGCGAGGTTACTTGACCTCCTCAACCATTGAGGTCTACCTTCATGCTATTGCTTGAAGACCTCAACCATGCACGGCTTCAACCTCCCCGCTGTGAGTCTCCCGGCCACACCCGCCACACATCACTCAGGAGCAGCGCCACATGCCCTCCGCCCTCTTCGTCGTCACCGCCGCCACCCACTGGACGCTCACCGACGGCACCCCACACCCGACCGGCTACTGGGCCGAAGAGCTGGCCGAACCCCACCGGATATTCCGCGAAGCCGGCTACGACATCACCCTCGCCACCCCCGGCGGCGCCCCCGCACCCGTCGACCAAGGAAGCCTGAGCGCGGCAGCCAACGGCGGCGCGGAGCGAGCCGCCGCCATCGGCACCTACCTCGACACGATCCACGACACACTCAACGCTCCCGCCACGCTCGAGAACATCGACCCCGACGCCTACGACCTGGTCTTCTACCCCGGCGGCCACGGCCCGATGGAAGACCTCGCACTCAACGAGGCATCCGGCCGGATCCTGACCCGCACACTCGACTCGGGCAAGCCCCTGGGCATGCTCTGCCACGCCCCCGCCGCACTCCTCGCCGCCCACCGCGAGGACGGCAGCCGCCCCTTCGCCGGCTACCGGATGACCTCCTTCACCAACGCGGAAGAAGCCGCCGCCGGACTCGCCACCAAAGCCCCGTGGCTGGTCCAGGACCGCCTGACCGCACTCGGCGCCGACTTCACCGAAGCCACCCCCTTCACCCCGCACACCGTGACCGACCGCAACCTGTTCACCGGCCAGAACCCGGCCTCCTCCGCACCCCTCGCCCAGGCGATCGTCGACGCACTCTCCACCGACCCCGCAACACTCACAGCCCGGCTGCGCACCACCTTCGACACCGGCCGCACCAAGCCGCTCGCCTGGCGCCTCGACCGGCTCACCACCCTCCGCACACTCCTCACCGAGCACACCGACGTCTTCCTCGACGCACTCCACACCGACCTCGGCAAAGGCCGCACCGAGGCCTACCGCACCGAAATCGGCTTCACCCTCCACGAAATCGACCACACCGTGGAACACCTGGAGGAGTGGCTGCGGCCAAGGCCGGCCGCGGTTCCCGAAGCCCTACGCCCCGCCGAAGCCCGCGTGGTCCGCGAACCGCTCGGCGTCACGCTGATCATCGCCCCGTGGAACTACCCGCTCCAACTGGCCCTCGCCCCGCTGGTGGGAGCCCTCGCGGCCGGCAACACCGCCGTCGTCAAACCCAGCGAACTGGCCCCCGCCACCTCGGCCGCACTCGCCCGCCTGCTGCCCCACTACCTCGGCCGGGACACCGTGGCCGTCGTCGAAGGCGCCATCCCCGAAACCACCGCACTGCTGCAACAGCGCTTCGACCACATCTTCTACACAGGCAACGGCACGGTCGGACGAATCGTCATGACAGCCGCGGCCAAGCACCTCACACCCGTCACACTCGAACTCGGCGGCAAAAGCCCGGTCGTGATCGAGCCGGGCGCCGACCTGACAACCACCGCACAGCGGATCGTCCGCGGCAAGTTCCAAAACGCCGGCCAGACCTGCGTCGCCCCCGACTACATCCTCGCCATCGGCGACACCACGACGGAACTCGAAACGGAACTGACCCGCGCGATCCGCACAACGTACGGCGACGACCCGACGACCGAACCCGAATACGGACGCATCGTCAACGAACGCCACTTCGACCGGCTCATCACCCTGCTCGACTCCGGACGCCTCGTCACAGGCGGCGACCACGACCGCGCACACCGCTACCTCGCACCCACCGTGCTCGCGGACGTCACCCCCGACGCCCCCGTGATGCGGGAAGAAATCTTCGGCCCGATCCTGCCGATCATCACCGTGCCCGACCTCGACGCCGCGATCACCTTCATCAACCAACGCGACAAACCGCTCGCCCTGTACGCCTTCACCACCTCGGAACACACCAAGCAACGGCTCACCCAGGAAACCTCCTCCGGCGGCCTCGCCTTCGGCCTGCCCGTCTCCCACCTCGGCGTACCCGAGCTACCGTTCGGAGGCGTCGGAGAGAGCGGCATGGGCCGCTACCACGGCGAGTACTCCATCGAAACGTTCAGCCACACGAAGGCGATCTTCGACAAACCACTGGTCTAGGCCCTCCCGACCGACCCTTCCGCCCCCCCGGCCCAGCGACCTGTCCGCCGGGCCGGGGCACAAGGGCCGGTCGTGGCCCTGCCCCGCCAAGCAGGCCTGACCACCCACCGCCCACCACCCGGACCCCACCCAGCAGACAGATCCGAACCGCCCACCACCCACCCCGCCCACAGGAACCACACCATGCCCCTCCACCACCCCATCGACCACCGCGCGGCCGTGGCAACCGAGACCACCGCGTTCACCACCGTGCTCACCGGCGCCGACCTGACCACCCCGGTACCCACCTGCCCCGGCTGGACCCTGGCCGACCTGACCAGGCACACCGGCGGCGTGCAGCGCTGGTTCGCGACCCTCCTGCACGCACGCGTCCAAGAACCCCCACGCAGCCGCGACGTGGACCTGCGACTGCCGACCAGGCCGGACGGCTACCCCGACTGGCTGGCCCAGAGCGCGACGGTGGCCGCCACCGCGTTCGCGGCCACCGACCCGGACCTGCCGATGTGGGCATGGGGCGCCGACCAACACGCCCGCTTCTGGACACGCCGGATGCTCTTCGAGACGGTGGTACACCGGACCGACGCCGAACTGGCCCTCGGCACCCGACCCACGATCGACCCCGCGCTCGCAACCGACGGGATCGACGAATTCCTCGTCAACCTCCCCTTCGCCACCCCCTTCGCCCCCAAGGTGGCCAACCTGCGCGGCACCGGAGAGACCATCCGCTTCCGCACCACCGACACCAACGCCACCTGGTCCATCCGCCTGCGCCCCGACGGCTTCGGCACCCTCCCGGCCGACGCCTCGGCCCACACCACCGCGGACGCGACCGTCCACGCCACCGCGCCCGACCTCCTACTGGCGCTCTACGGCCGCCGCCGGCACACCGCCGAAGCCGTCGCATACGAGGGAAACCAAGACCTGCTGGCCCACTGGTTCACCAACTCCGCATTCTGACGAGAGAGCATCGGCAGTTGCTGGAACGAGCCGGCGAATGCGCTCTTCGGCCCTGTGCTGTGCGGGCGAGGAGCTTTCCCGGGCCCTGATCGGACCGGCGGATCAGCGCAGTCCGGCGAAGAGATCGTTCTCGGGTACGGCCGCACCGGTGGCGTCCTGGACACGTACGAACGTCTCCACGCCCATCAACTCGCCGAACCTCGCCTTGCCCATCTTGAGAAAGAATATGTTCTCGCCCTGACTGGCATGCGCGGCCAGCGCGTCGAACTTCTGACCGCTGAATGCGGTGGTGTCCACCCATGTGGTGATCTCATCGTCGGGGAGGCCGATCTCGGCCATCGCGGCGGCCTCGGCAGGATCCGGCTCCGGGACGTCCTCACCGAACTCGCGCATGGCCTCCCCGAACCGCTGCATCACTGAGCGGGGCATCGTCGTCCAATACACCTTCGATGTCAGCCCCGTACTCTCCAACGCCGCCATCGTGATGCGGTGGGCCTGAATGTGGTCGGGGTGGCCGTAGAAGCCGTTCTCGTCATAGGTGACGACCACATCGGGTCGGTAGTGCCGCAGGAGTTTCGCCAGCCGGGCGGCGCCTTCCTCCACAGGGGTCTGCCAGAAGGATCCAGGGGCGTCGTTGCTCGGCCAGCCCACCATCCCGGAGTCGCCATAGTCCAGCATTTCCAGATCACTGATCTTCAAGGCTTCACAGCTCGCCTCCAGCTCGTGACGACGCATCAACGCGACGGCCGCCGGATCGTGCCCGGGGTCACCCGGCTTGACACCCCCCGGCCCATCACCGCAACCGCCGTCGGTACACGTCACGAGAACCGTGCGAATACCCTCCGCCGCATACCGCGCGAGAACCCCTCCGGTACTGGTCGCCTCGTCATCGGGGTGGGCGTGCACTGCCATGAGCGTCAAGGGCCGATCAGCCATGAGTAAGTCCTCCCGTAGTAATACGAATTGGCCCGAGTGCGCGGTGGACCTACCACGATCCTGGGCCCGGATTCCGGCAGGCGGACGACCTTGTGGTGTCCGTGTTCCCCGCCGGCGCGTCGTTGGCTGCAACAGTGCCGGCCGGGCCGACTGTTCCCGGCACGGCCGACCGGCCTTTGGGCGTCGGAATTTCGACGTGAACGAGGACACCCCGCCGTCCGAGAACGCCGCATTCCTCTGGCCGCCGGCACCGACCTGTCGGACGCCATCGGCCACGAATCGCTGAGGGCGTACGAGTCACACGTTGATGCCGCAGCGCTAGCGCTGGGCCGGCTCGGGGCGGACGGCCGACGGCGAGAACTTCACCCGGGGTGCACGAAAGGCGCGACACGGATGTGCAACCACATCAAACTCACCCAAGCCAGCACCACCACAGCGACGCAAACCGCCACCACCGGCACCACGGCCCGCGTGACCCACCCAGCCCGGCAGCTCAGAAGAGACCTGGACAACCGCCAGGTCACCAGCGTGACCGCAGGGAAACCGAACAGCATGACCGGCAACTCCACATAAAGCAGACTCCAGTCCCGCTCGCCCTCAAAGCCACCACGCAAACCAGGCTGAGCCCCGTACCGCCACAAAACCAACCCAACCACCACGGCGGCGACCGCCACCCCAAAACCGACGGCGCCGGTCGACTCAACACGTTTGCGCATGCCCCTACAGACGCACCCCCTGACCACACGAGTTCCCCACCACCCATGACACCCCGCAGAACAAACACGCAGCAGGAGGCCACCCCGGCTGGACTGCCCGTGACCGCTGAACCGGCAGCGCCCTCCTAGCTCCTCGCCGACCTGATCGGCGCCGACGGCGTCCGAACTCCCGGAGACCTGGTGGACGCCGGGCCGCTCACCTCACCGATGCCCGGACGCAAACGGCTGCCTGTCCTCGCGTAGCTCTACGCCAGGACAGGCAGGGGACGAACGAGTGAAAGCGGGCTCTTTCTCCCCGGACACAGGAAGGCGGCATCGCAACAGACCGCGGGTAACAGCCGGCTCGGGACGCACAAGCAGCAACCCGCAAGACAAACGCGTCACTTTGCTTCGGCCCTCCGCTCCCGCTTCTCTCCGGCCTGACTCTCAACTCATTGGATTTCCCTCTTTTCCCTGCTTGTTGACGTAGTATGAGGTAGCGATAGCGAGTCCTGGAAGGGGTATCTGGTGCCGGATAGGAGTATTGAGTTCGGTAAGTTCGGCGCCCAAGGAATCAAGGGACATGAGGCAGTCGCGCGGCAACTGGATACGCTGGCCGGATTCATTGCCACGCCAATTACCGCACGTCGTGGTTTGTTGGCCCGCCTGCATTACCTGACTCGCTCTGATCATGCTCGTGCTGCTGCGCGGGAAGCGGGGTTGACGGTGACGGACCGTACGTTGAAGGCGTGGCTGGGCGGCAAGCGTGCTCCCAGTCGGTGCAACCTCGCCCGGATCGAAGACGCCTACCGGACCGTGCGCCGGAAGAATGTCGCGCGGTATCTGCTCGGTCGGCTCAACCGCGCGGGACGCGGGACGCGGGTGGAGTTCCACCCGCTCGACCAGTCGCAGGTCAGTCGGCCTCAACAACGAGTAGTCGGATACCGGACACTGAATGTACGTCACTGGGACGCCGTGGTCCGGGCATGGGCGGACCACGATGATGGCGCGCTCGACCGTGCCTGGTTCGACGACATCACCATCGAGCTGGGCAGCGACTACGGCGCGTACGAGTACGTGACCAACATCGGGTTCGCCGCTTGAGGCCCCGGAGGGGCCTTTGACGGCTCATCCGAAAATTTTCTAGAGCCGGAAAAATGACCCTGAGATTCAATACCCGGAAAATGCATGAGGATTTGCGCGGAGAACTGAAGCCCACTCATGATACTAACCCGGCGAAGAATGACAGACAAACAAACCAGAAATTTATTCGGGTTTTGACGGCAGGTCAAACCTTCCGAGAGCTCCTCGCGGATCTGCCCCACCCTGTTGCCAGCCGAGGAATTCGCGGAGCGAATTCCTTTCCTGCCTGAATCGCGGAGCGAATTCAGGCCCCAGCCAACGGAGTTGGCTGGGAATTCCGGCGGAGCCGGAATTTGGAAATGCGGAGCATTTCCTTTCCGCCGCGTAGCGGCGGCGCGTCGTGTCTGCGGAGCAGAC